>NZ_JACHZB010000016.1 GCF_014193255.1 Rhizobium sp. BK196 | reverse complement strand
TCCTCGATGAACCAGCTCGACGCCGCCACCCAGCAGAACGCCGCCATGGCCGAAGAGACGACGGCCTCGGCCGAAACGCTGGCTGCCGATACCGACGAACTGCTCGGCCTCATCCGCGGCTTCCGCGTCGGCAACGCCGCAGCAGCGCCCGCCATGCATCAGGGTCGCCGCGCCGCTTAAAGGCGGGTGACTGCAAGCTATTTTATCACGAAAGAAGTTAGCGGCCGCCGGATGAATATCCGGCGGTTTTGCTTTTGGTGCGCCCCCAGATTTGTAGGGAAATTTTGTCCAAAATCTAATAAAATTAAAGCTTTATTATAGGATGAATGCCAATCGTAGCTAACCGGTCGCAGCATGTTCCTTTAGCAGCGGTAGACGCGTCGCCTTTATCCGGTGCGCTCGCACAGGCGGTAGAAAACCGCACCGGAATGCAGCCACTCATTCCCGTTGCGAGGCATCATGAAAAATTTGAAAATATCGAAGCAACTTATCTTGCTGGTCATCGGCCTGATGGTAGCGTTTGCGATCGCGACCACCCTCCAGGTCCGCTCCTCGGTCAATGCGATCTACAAGGAACGCTATGACATGCTGCGTTCGGAAGTCCAGTCTGCGGTCTCCGTTCTCAAGCTGTATCAGGCAAAGGTGACTTCAGGCGAAATGAAGCTGGAAGACGCCCAGAAGCAGGCCTATGCGACCGTCAATGGGATGAAGTACGAGCCGGATGGCTATTTCTTCGGCTATGACTACGACGTGAAGATGATATTCCACTATGACGCCTCGAAAGTCGGTCAGGTCAACAAGGGGCAGCCGGACAGCAAGGGCAAGCTCTATCGCGAAGAGCTGGTCAAGCTCGGGCAGCAGGGCGGCGGTCTCGTCGAATATTATTCCACAGCCAAACCCGGCCAGCCCGTTGGCGATTATCGCAAGACGGCCTATGCACTGGCCTTCGACCCTTGGAAGGTCGTCGTCTGTACGGGCGTCTATATGGACGACCTCGATGCCCAGGTGAACGACAAGATTCTGGCGGCGCTGTCAGGCAGCATCGTCCTATTCTTCTTCGCTATTGTAGCGGCCTATCTCGTCATCCGCGGCATATCGAATCCTCTGAAGGACGTTCACACCGCGCTGCAGGCTGTTGCCGAGGAAGACGTCTCGATTGCCATCCCGCATACGGGGATGAACAACGAGGTCGGCATGATGGCGAAGGCGACGCAGTCGCTGCAGGAAAAGATCAGGGAACGTCACGCGATGTCGGAGCGCGAGGCTGCCCAGCAGCTGGCGCTCGAAAGCGAGCGCGAAAGCAACCTGCGCCATCAACAGGATGAAGCCTTGCT
>NZ_JACHZB010000015.1 GCF_014193255.1 Rhizobium sp. BK196 | reverse complement strand
GTGCCGCCCCAAAGACCGTCGATGCCATGGCCGTCATTGATCAGGATGTCGTCACCAGCGCCGCCATAAAGAGTGTCATTGCCGAGGCCGCCGGACAGCGTATCATTGCCGGCACCACCGGAAAGGACGTCATTACCTGCAGTTCCGTTGAGAACAGAACCAGGCGTATGTGGTACGACGCTTCCTCCGCCCGCGAGTGTGAGCATTTCATCTCGCGTGATGTAGCGGCCATCAGCAAAGACGAAGGTTTCGATGCCGGCCGTGCTTGATTGATCAGTGGAGGAGAACTGCCAGCTGACGCCCATAACCTCATTGGTCGCAGTATGACGAATATAGAGATGATCCGGGCGAAAACCTTTATAGCCCTGCAGGAACTCCAGATCCTCAAAATTGGCATTGGTAAATATCAATTTATCAGACGAACCATCCCCTTCGGCGTCTGACACATGATTGATGAAATAGACATTCGGATCGCCGACCACCACCTCGCTGCCGAAGGCAAATTGGTAGATGTCATTGCCGGTGCCGCCCCAAAGACCGTCGATGCCATGGCCGTCATTGATCAGGATGTCGTCACCAGCGCCGCCATAAAGGCCGTCGTTACCACCGACGCCTGAAAGCGTATCGTTGCACTCGCTGCCTATAAGGGTATTGTTGAGATCGTTGCCAGTCCCGACAAATCCGCCATCGCAGCCCTCATGGATGAGGTTTTCGACATTGCCTGACAGTGTATAGCTGGCAACGCCACTCACCTTGACGGTGTCATTGCCGGAGTTCAGCTGTTCTTCCACCACCACATTGGGACCGCGGACTTCGTAAACGTCGTCGCCGGCCCCGCCGCGCAGGATGACCGTGCCGTTGGCACCCGAGGCTCCAAGCGTGTCGCCGTAGCCCGAGCCGACGACGATCTCGATCCCCGACAGAGTGTCGCCCGCAGCGTCACCGCCATGACCGACACCAGTATCCAGATCGATTGTCACACCGGAAGAGGAACCAGCATAGCTGACCGTGTCCGTGCCCGCACCGCCGTCCAGCACGTCAGCACCAGAGCCACCGATCAGAATGTCATCGCCGTTGCCGCCGTGAAGAACATCGATACCCGCACTTCCTGTTAATGTGTCGCCGTAGCCCGAGCCGACGACGATCTCGATCCCCGACAGAGTGTCGCCCTCAGCGTCACCGCCATGACCGACACCAGTATCCAGATCGATTGTCACACCGGAAGAGGAACCAGCATAGCTGACCGTGTCCGTGCCCGCACCGCCGTCCAGCACGTCAGCACCAGAGCCGCCAATCAGAATGTCATTGCCAATACCACCCGTCAGAATATCATTGCCAGGCGTTCCGTTGAGAACAAGGGGCGCATGCGGCACGATGGTTCCGCCACCAATGAGGGTAAGCAGTTCAGCCCGTGTAATGTAGCTGCCGTCGGCAAAGACGAAGGTTTCGATGCCGGCCG
>NZ_JACHZB010000014.1 GCF_014193255.1 Rhizobium sp. BK196 | reverse complement strand
AGTCGTTGACGGCATCCGCGCTCATGGTCATCCTCCGTAGCGAAAGCGGAGGTCGAACTATCAAGCTCCGCGGTGAGCTTGCATAGGATCTACAATGAGGTTCGGCCGCATGGTGCGATCGGTAACAAGGTGCCGATCTCGCTGATGAATTCCGGAGGCGCAACCAGCCCGCCTCCCTGAGTGAAGCCGGAAAACTCCAGCCTCCGCTGGTCCAGAATCCTGGGGCGGTTCAGGAAGAGGAGAATTCCAGTTCCAAACGGTCTAACTTCACGGGAGCACGTCAGTACCCCTCTCCTGGACGTCGGAAATACCTGCCAGCACGGCGAATAAATTGCCTAAGTGGCTCGGCTGTTTGCCTGCCTTTCAGCCAAACGTTCGGTCATTGCCCGCCTTTCAATGAGGTGCTTCTTCGCGCGAGCTACTTTTTCCACGAGATTGTCGGGAGATAATGGCTTCGTTATGAGATCGATTGGCTCGGGTCGATTGTCTGTCAGGAGCTTCTCTGGGTAGGTTCTGACGAAGAACGCGAAGCAGTCCACGAAACGCGGCTCTTAGCATTGACTTTAAGTAACTAAGAATCAAATGCTTGCCCGCCTGACAGAGGAGAACACTGATGGCCGACGAAACCGGAATTGAAACAACTGCGACCACCGAAGTGCCTGCCGCAGCCCCCGCTGAGAAGAAGACCCGCAAGCCACGCGTGCCGAAAGTCGCGGCCGAAGCCAGCACCGCCGATTCGATCGCTTCACCTGCTGAAAAGTCGGTCAAGAAGACGCGTGCGAAGCGCGGCTCTAAGATTGTTCCGCTCAAGGCCGAAAAGGTGGTTCCCGCACGGAAGACGGCTGCCCCTCGCGCCCCTCGCGTCGAAGCTACGCCCGCTCCGGTCGCCACCTCTGTCGACGTCATCGACGATATCGCTGATCTCATCAAACTCGAGGAAGAGAATAAGCAACTTCGCAAGGAGCTCTCCGAAAAGCTACGCGCCGAAAATGCAGATTTGCGCAAGCGGCTTGGCAAGGCCTGATTCCGTTTTGCAGCGGCGTCAATCGTTCAACGTGATGGCGCCGCTGATCTTTCGTCTGATAGGGCCAAGATGAATAAGATCCTGCTGACAATGAATGACTGCGGTCATGTCCCGCCGCTATGTATTGAAGGTTGAATATGATGAGAACACCATGGAGATTTGTGGCTGACCTGGTGTCGCGTAAACCAAAACCACATAGTTTTGATGAGAGCCGAGAAGCCGAAGCGAAGACTATTGCTCTCGAATACAAACCGGCCCCCAAGGTGGAACAACCTGTCATCGACGCGACGACAGTTGACCGCCCAGCTGAGCCCGTCTCCGAGGCGCAGGTCGAGGCAAGCCGACCGGAACCAGATACCAATTCTAGTGAAGCCGAAACAGCGACATCAGTTGCGACAGACGCTCCCGCAGTCGCAGTCGGTGACGGTGAGCCTACAAGCCTCGCTGGCACGCAGCAGGCTGAAAAAACCCCGACGCCGCCCCCCAGGACCGAAGCTTCCAAGACAACCACCAAGGCCGCGTCCACGCGGCGGAAGCGGGCTGCTCCCGCCGTGGAGCCGGTTATTCCGATCTATGCAGCTTCAGAAAAGGCTCCTGTCGTGGCTGCAGGCCCGAAATCGTTCATCGATGAAATTGCTGACCTTGACGCGGAAGTCGCGGCGTTGCGGCGTCAGCTCGCGAAGAAGCTCGTCGAGCAGAACGCGCAATTGCGAAAGATGCTTACCAGGTTCGATAGGCGCTAACCGCGCACCGCCATTTCGATGGGGGAAGGCTAGCTCAGCGTCGATTGGATCAGCTTGGGGCCAGCTCCTGACAAAAGCCACAGTCGCCTACCCGAAGGCGCACGGAAGGCCGATCGTGCGTTTCATGGACGACCTCGCACCCGACAAGGCCGCCGATGCTATCCGCTCCCTCAGCCGCGAAGCCGACTCATCGGCATGATAACCTCAGACCACCCGCAGGTGAACCACGCGGTGGATCACTTGGCCGGGGAAGGCACCGGTAGTCCCATATCTCCACCGCCTCCCGCACAGGCTATGTTGGCAACGACTGCGTCAAGAAGGGTCGGACTGCCGCATGGTTCATAGCCGGCCTTGTCGGAGGTGGCGGCAAGGTCGCAGTCTTCGTCGGCAGTCACCGTTACCTGGCGCAGGAGCTGAACTAAATGGCCGATGCGGATGTTATCCTCAAGACCTGTGCGGCAGTGTCTGCCCAATTCGGTGCACCGTTTGTTCAGCGTCACTTGGTGCCGGCCGATCCCGGCAGCGCTCTTTTGCGGCAGTGAACCGGTGATCGCAACGCAGACTGTGCAAGGCTCTTTCGTATCCATTTTTCTCGCCGGGCGAGGAGCGATGTCGCGCTACGCCGCTTCCCTCAGGGCTTGCGTTCCGCTCCCTCCCAGGCGCGCCGTAGCAGATCGCGCAAGGGGGGAGCGGCTTCGATTGGACGCGGGTTCCAATACGGATTAGTGCGCGGTCGAGGTCGGATTCCTTCACACCGAGGTCGCGCAGTGCTGTGGGACGCCAAGTCTGATTGCCAACCAGTGCAGCCCGATCGGCGCATCGGACGCACCGATCGCCGCCGCGATCCATGCCATGGTCTCGGGTGCCGCTGGGCTGTTGTAGGCAAGCGCGTGGCGAAGTCGCAAAGAGCCACTGCTTGTCAGCGTCAGAAACACATTTTTCATTATGGGAAGAGGGATTCGATTCCCCTATGGCGTGCCACTCTCTTTGAAATCGTTGCGTAATTTCGACGTGCGGGTATGCCCCGCCGCACGGCATTTCGTGCCGCGTAACAATCCGATCTGCTTTCAACTTTTGGCTACCGACACATCGTGTCGGCCTGTGTTATAGTCGCTCTGTCAGGTGCAGGATCTAGCAGACACGCAAGGGCCGGCGATGGCGAGCGAAAGTCCTATCAACTCACCGAAGCATACACGAAAATCGACGGGCGGGGGCGCGCGGCCGGCGGAGCATGGCAGCGAGCGGCGCCTCATCACGGCGCTCTGCTACGATCTTGTCGGATCGACAAATCTTTTCCATCAACTCGATATCGAGGACTTCCAGGAGCTGATTTCCGCCTTTCAGCACGGGGTGCGGTCGGCGATCCTCGCGCGTTCCGGCGTTATGCGGGTCGAGGCCGGTGACGGCGGTGTTGCCCTTTTCCCGACCGAACTTGGCGCGCGCGATGCCGCGTCGCTGGCGATTCGCGCTGGCTTCGACGTTATCGAGGCCTGCCGGCGCATCGGCCGCGAGGCGCGGCGCAGCGACATGCATGTCCGCGTCGGCATCGCCACCTCCATCGCGCTGGTCCAGGAACCGCGCGAGGAAGTCCCTTCGCAGGAACCGGTGACGGGGGCGGCGCTCGCCATGGCGACGCGGCTGGAAGCCCTCGCGGCCCCTGACAGCATTCTCGTCTCGGAGGAAACGAAGACCCTCGCTGGACGCGCCTACGCCTTCATCTTCGAGGGCAGCCGGTCGCTAAAGGGATTTGCCGAGCCCCAAAGGGTTTGGCGCGCGCTCGAACATCGTACCGAAGTCACCCGCTTCTACGCCTTCGGACGGCTTGGCGGTTCCTTCATCGGCCATGCCGCCGAGCTTGAGACAATTGCCCGTTGCTGGCGAGAGGTCTTGGCCGGGAAAGGCCAGATCCTGGCGATCGAAGGCGACGCCGGCATCGGGAAATCGCGGCTTTTGCGGGAGATCCGCAAGCTTACCCGCAAGGAGCGATCGAGGGCCTTCCTGTTTCAGTGCGCGCCCGGCGGCGCGCGCTCCACGCTTCACCCGATCATGCATGGTTTTCCCGGCACGGCGTCCAAGGCGGCTGGCCCCTCACGCCTGACGGCCACAACCGTCGCCGCCGCGTTCGCCCACCACGGCATAGAAGAGCCAGACGTCGCCGAACTGTTTTCGTATCTGCTCGGCGCTGCGGGCCGAAACGAGTCCCTCTCCGGCAGCGATCCCAAGGCAATCCGCGACAGGGCGCGGCGGGCGACCATCCAAGCGCTGGAGACCGTCGGCGCACGCGGTCCGCTGATCATGGCGGTCGAGGATATTCACTGGATCGATCCGACGTCGCAGGACCTCCTTGGGGAAATCGCCCGCACAGTTTCACGGCTTCCCATCCTTCTCGTCGTCACCTTGCGTCCCGGCGCCGCGATGGATTGGGCCGACGGTGCCGACGTGGTGCACCTGTCGTTGAAGCCACTCAATCGCGACGAGACGAAGCAGGCGATCGAAGCGAGTTGGCCGGCACACAAGCGCACGGCACTTCCGGAACTTCTGGAGGCGACGGAGCGGATTTCCGGCGGCATTCCGCTGTTCATCGAGGAGATCTGCCAGTGGATCACGGAGATCGCGCCTGCGGATGCGGCGAATATTCCTGAGGCAATCGCGCATGATGGCGAGGCAATGGTCTCTCACGCGCACGCGCTTGCCTTCGAAGGGATTCTCGACGAACGGCTCGCGCGTCTCGGACCGGCGCGGGACGTGGCGCGAGCCGCGGCGATCGCCGGCGGCCGTGCGACGCTGCCGCTGCTTCACGCGCTTTTGCCGGATCTCGCCAGGCGGTCGCTGGCGAGTGCGGCGGATGTGCTGTGCGAAACCGGCTTTCTGACGCGTGGCCGAACCGGCGGAACCGTGATCTACCGCTTCCGACACGCCCTGATCCAGGAAACGATCTACAAGGCACTCCTGCGCAAGCAACGGCAGGTTCTGCACCGGCGGCTGTTCCACGCCGTCAGCGACGACCGTGGGCTGGCGGAATGGATCGACACCGGCGGGCTCGCCGACCAGGCGGAACGCGCGGGGCTCACCGAGGAGGCAATTCGGCTGTTCATCGCCGCCGGCTCCGAGAGTGCCGGCCGCTCGGCGATGATCGAGGCGCGCCACCATCTGGAGCAAGCGCTGGCCCTTTGCGACGAGATGGACGAAAGCGAGGCGGTCGACGCCTTGCGGCTTTCCGCCTTCACCAGGCTCGGCCCGATCCTCACTGGCCTCGTCGGCGCCAATTCTCCGCCCGCCCGCAAGCTGTACGAAGACGGCGTCGCCATCGCCCGCCGCCAGCCGAAGGAAGACCAGCCAAAGTGGTTTCCGATCTATTGGGGCTGGTGGCTGACCGGGCCTGACTTTCTCGTCATGCACGACCGCGCACTCGAAGTGCAGATGATGATGCTTGGCACCGAAGATCGCGAAATCGCCCTGCAGGTCAAGCATTGCATCTGGGCGATCGACTTCAATCTCGGCTGGCACAAGGAGACGCAGGAGGCGATCACGGCGGGGCTTGCGCTTTACGACGAGCGATCGGCCGAAACCGCGCGAACGCTCTATGGCGGCCACGACGCCAAGGTCTGCGGCCTCGGACAACTCGCTCTGTCGCTCTGGCTGACGGGACAGGGCTCGGCCTCGGACACAGCACTTGCGGACATGGTCGGCCTGGTCGAGCGCATCGACCATGTTCCGAGTACCGCCCATTCGCTCGACACCGAGGCAGTCTCGGCCTTCTACCGCGACGATTTCGAGCGGCTGGCGGATGTTTCGAGCCGGATGCGGCTCTTTGCCCAGCAACATGAGATGCAGTCGCTCGCTGGCATGTCGCTGCTTTTCGGCGGCTGGGCCAAAGCCCACAGCGACGACCTCCTCGCCGGCCATGAGATGTTCGCCGAGGGATTGGCGCTGCTCAAAGATCTCGGCGCCGTCGCCGACCTGCCGATCTATCTCTACATGCACGCGACCTTGCTCGGCCTTGCCGGCAAGTATGAGCAGGCCATCGACGTCGTCACCGATGCCATCCGGCAGGCCAAGGAAACCGGCCATGCCTACTGGCTCGCCGAACTCTACCGCTGCCGGGCCGTGCTGCGCGCTCGGGGAAACGTGAAAACCAATCTTGTCGCCGCCGAACTGCTGACCGCCGTGACCATCGCCGAAAGCCAGGGTGCGATGGCTCTGCTGCAAAGGGCGAGCCGCTCAACCCGGGAGCTGGGCGTTGTTATTGGACGCTGACACGGCCGAAAGCTTGACCCCTGCCCCGCCGGCGATCGACGGACGGATTGCCGACTTTCGCGACGAGCTTGCCGCCGGCTTGAGGCAACCGCTCGATACGCCGGCCGACCCGGGCGCCGCCGAGGCATGTTTTCGTAGGCTACTTCCTTTCAGCCGCCGGGCCGGCATCACCCGTCTCGCCGACCTGACCGGGCTCGACCGTCTCGGTCTGCCGGTGGCGCAGGCCATCCAGCCGGCCGCGCTTTCCGAGGTGACCTCGCTTGGCCGCGGCCTCACCCTGATAGAGGCGGCGGTCGGGGCGATCATGGAGGGTCTCGAGCGTTTCTTCGCCGAGCGCATTCCCTCCTCGGCCTGCTTTCTTGCGACCGCCGACGAGCTTCGGATCGACGCGGCTCTGTTCGAAAACCTGCTGCTTCCCCACGCCGGCACCGCATGGCGATCGCTGCCAATTCCCTGGACCTTGGCTGTTGATGTCGCGAGCGGAGCGCCGCAGCCGGTGCCGCTCGAACTTGTTCACACCTGCTATACCGATCCCGAGCCACAGGGCGACGGATTGTTCATCCGCACCACCACCGGCCTTGCCTGCCACAGCACGGCGCGCGATGCCTTCGCGCATGGGCTGTTCGAATGCATCGAACGCGACGCGATCGCGCGGGCCTTCACCACCCACGGCTTTTTCGATCGTCGCCGCATAGCGACATCGCATATCGGGCCGAAGGTCGAGCATATTCTTTCGGTCACCCGGACGAAGGGCATCGCTTTCGCGCTTTGGCACGCTCCCTCGCCCACCGACCTACCGGTGATCTGGTGCCAGGCGATCGAGGCCGGCGCGGCTGAGCCGACCCTGGCGTTGCCGACGGAGGGCCATTCGGCGGGCTTTACCGTCGAGACCGCCGCGGCGAGCGCGATGCTGGAGGCATTATCGGCGCGCGCCGGGGCGATTTCCGGCGCGCGCGACGACCAGACGCGCGAACACTATCGCAAGAGCACCGATCCGCTCGTCGCGGACGCCCGCCGCCTGATCCTCGAAGCCACGACAGCGGGCACGGCAGCGTCGCCCTTCGCCCCAACATGCCTGCGCGACGTCGTAGACCGGGTTGCCGCCTGCGGGCTTGGACCTATTCTCGCCGTACCGGTTGGAGCGGACGCCGAAGCAGGCGTGGCCTGCGTGCGAACCATTCTTGCGGGTGCGCGGCCGTTTTCAATTTTGCGTTGAGGGGTTGCCGATGACGAATGCCGGCAAGGAAGGTCCGATTCTGGTATTTCTCGGCCCCACGCTGCGTCGCGACGAGGCGCAGGCGGTGCTCGACGCGATCTATCTTCAGCCCGTATCCCAGGGAGACGTCATACTCGCCGCCCATGCCTTCCGGCCACGTGCGATGGTGCTGATCGACGGACAGTTCGAGGACCGCCCCGCCGTCCGCCACAAGGAAATTCTCTGGGCGATGGCACAAGGCATCGTCATGATCGGCGCGGCCAGCATGGGAGCCTTGCGGGCGGCCGAGCTTGCGCCCTATGGCATGATCGGCGTCGGCCTGATCTATAGGTGGTACCGGCGCTGGCCGTTGACGGCGGAGGATGCGGTCGCTGTGCAGTCAGGGCCCGCCGAACTCGGCTTTCTGCCGCTCACGGACGCACTGGTCGACCTTCAACGGACGTTCTCGACGCTTGCCCGCCGAAATATGATGACATCCGATGAGCGCGACCAACTCATCGCATTGGCGCGCGGGACGAACTTTCGCGATCGCTCGCTCGCAGCCCTATTGCGGGCTGGGGGATTTTCCAGCGACCGTATTTCGGCATTGCGGAAAGAAATGACCGGGCAAAAGCGCCAGGACGCACTCCTTGCGTTACGTATGGCGCCTTCTCTAACAATAGAGCGGCAGGGCCGCGATGTTGATCGCGCCTGGGTCGCGACCAATACTTTCATGAGAGATTTGGAAGCCTCGCATATTGACATCGACTTGATACGAAATTACTAATTAAACGTGTGGTTGCTCAATCCTTCTTCTTCGAAAGCGATTGTGCTATGGAGTATCCGAACAATGTGACGGAACGCGTGAACCCACGCATCGGAACACGATTCTGGATTTTCCCCCAGCCTCCCTTCATCCCCGGCTACGAAGAGCCCGATCGCGTCTGGCTCTCGATCCTGCCCGACGAGATCCGTGACGGACCGAGCGACCAGTGGGTGTACGTGGTCGATCCGTTGATCGAAAAACGGCCCTATGGTCCTGACGATCTGCCGCCGTTCGAAGGCGAGCGGCGACCGGCGGCACGATCTGGCCCGGATCGCAGCTTCGACAATATGGATCCGAAATCGCGGGCCTACCTCGGCGTCCACGTCTATGCCTGCGTACATTTCGTGCTCGACATCTGGCACAGCTATCTCGGTCATCGCATCCGCTGGTTCTTCGACCCGGTCTTTCGCCGCCTGGAAATCATTCCCCTGGTCGAGTGGGACAACGCCCATGCCGGCTACGGCTATCTGGAGCTGGGAGCCTCCGATGTTGGCGGCGTGCTGCGGCCCTATGCGCTAAACTTCGACACAATCGCCCACGAAGTCGGCCATTTCATCAGCCTGTCGGAACTCGGCATACCGATGATCACGTCGCGCGAGGCCGATTTCTTCCCGTTTTCCGAAGCCTTTTCCGACTGCGTGTCGCTGATTTCGCTGCTGCATTTTGATTCCGCCGTCGACCGGCTGCTGCGTCGGACGCAAGGCAATCTCCTACTTTCCAACGAACTCAACCGCTTCGCCGAGACCAGTCTCGAGACGCAAATCCGTCTCGCCACCAATTTCCGCCGCATGTCGGAAACCACCCGCGAGCCGCACGACCGCTCGCTGCCCTTCCTCGGCGCGATCTTCGACAGCATCGTGGAGATCTATCATCGGCAATTGGTCAGGGACGGCTTTGCCGACCGGCGCCTTTTGAACGTCGATCTGCGTGACTTGACGCTGAGCGAGTTCGACGAGTTCCGCTCGCTGACCGAACGGTCGTTTCGCGACCGGCCGCTCTATTTCAAGCTGGCGCTCGAGACCGCGCGTGACCAGGTCGGCAGTGCACTCGCCGCGTCGCTGCGTACACTTGATCCCAACACCATGACTCTCGAGCAAGTAGCACGGGCCGTCATCCAAGCTGCCAGCCGTGGCGGCGCCGATGCGCTCGAAGCGAATTTTGTGTGGCGTGAAATTATCGGTCCGAGATGAACTCTAGGAGGGCAAACAATGAGCGACTGTTGCGGTCCCTATCCGGGCGTGGGGGAGGAGCCGAAAGGCCTACAGGTTCCTGACTACAGTACCTACAACCCAGGAGAAGTGAAATTGTATGGACGACCTGCCACTCTTCTATCCGCAATCAACGACAACATGCTAAAGGAGAAAATTTATGCCGCGATGGACTCGAACGAAGCAATAAACAACCTGAATCCGGAAGCAAAAGAAGAAGTCGGTGGAATAATCGACGACCTAATAAGAGAGATTGAGAGAAAAACCGGCGAGGACGTCATCCTTTCCCTCTTGAACGGAAGAATAACATTCACGGCGCTTGGTGACGACGGAATTTATGCGCTGCCAATTACCATCGGTGGTCAGACGCTCCACAAGCAAGTCCCGCAATGCATGAAAAGCATCGGCGTCATCTACGGATACGCCTATGAAGGCCATTGCTACCGTTTGCCAAAGCCGCAAATCATGTTCTTGCCGGAAGAGGCTCGCACCATCGTGCAGGGCGATTGCGGATGCGACTGCGGATACGAGCCCAAGCTCGGATATGCCGTATGGCAAATCGACAAGCTCGATGTCGTCGTGGCACTCGACATCCGAGCCGACGACGTCAAGACGCTCGTCCTCGACGCCAATCTCCCGGGCAACCGTTCGCCGCTTGCCTATGCGCAGACACAGGCGCTGGCTCCGCAACGTGGGCCAATGGGCGGATAGGGCCGGGAAACGGATGCCAAATCGGGTGGCTGCAACCACCAGCCGTCCCCCAAAGCGCCTCGGCGAAAGGGCGGAAGAGGAATATCTCAGGCTGCCGCCAGTATTGTCTCCGTGCTGTCGGCCGGTGTTCTTCGTCGTTAGCACAACAAGCCGTAAGGCCATCTCGCCCGGATCTGACGCGCCAATATGTCCTTTCGGAACTAGACTTTTTCGGATTGCAGCATAGCGCCACTACACTGCAGTGCCGACCCCTCGTCACTGAAATGGCAGAGATGACAGCTTATGGCTCCGCTGCGACCGGGTGTTTTCACCACGTAATGTCCGCTTTGCGGCGACGTCGACCGGTGGCTCGATGACCACTATGGAGGCGCAAAGTAACCGCTCAAGCGCAAAAACGCGTCAGAACCAAATCAAGCTTTGCCCGCTTGCCTTGGCGAGTTGCAACAGGCGAGCGCGCACCGAGGCACCGAGATTTCTGACTTCTTTTAGCCACATGAGTCTCGACGCTTTCGTTGAGAAGGCTGTCTGTGAAACGTACGATACGCATCGAGGGCCGTTCGGTTGTGGGGCCCAGTCTTTGCGGCCTATCGCAAGCCAGATTTGCCTCGGAAGTTGATCCGTCAGGCCGTGGAAAGCAAGGGCCGAAACAAGGCAGACAACCGCCTTCGGGACGCGTTTGGCAATCTCTGCCAGACTATGGTTGGTATCGAGTTCCGCATCGGGGAGTTGATAAAGACCGCGGGTAAGCCGCACGACCTTGCCAGCCCGTTCCATCGGCTCATGGTGGCCGCCGTCACCCCTGCATTCCGCAGTTCCGCCAGACGTGCTATCCCGCGTTCAGCGAGCACAGTTCGGGCGATTTGGCGTTGGGTGACGGAGGCCGGCATTGATACAAAAACCCGGAGCATAGAATCTATTATCCGAGGATTTGTATCAAAATCCCTGGCCTTGAGAAAGGCGTTGATTGGCGAAGCCGTGAGTAACAACTGACCTTCGCCTTGAAGGGATCAGAACTGGCCCTTAGAACCACATGATAAAACGATCTATGGACCTTGCGCTCAGCAATCTCACCTTCGTCCATAGATCATTCGTTCAGACGACCAGCCAAACGCTGCATGAGATCCATTCGTTCATGAAATATCGCCACGATCAAGGCGGGCGCATACTCGCGAAGCAGGCAAAAGAGGTAGTGATGTTCGCACCGGGCCATTCGTAACGCCGGATGAAGCGCGCTCAGATCCTTGAAAGGACTTTTGCCCTCCGCCAGATTTGCGATATAGCGCTCCAACGCTGAGACGTAGCGGCGTACCTGGGCGGGACCCCATTGCGCACGAGTGTAGCGGATTACCGAACGTAGATCGGATTCCGCCTCTGCGGTAAGAATGTAGGCCGTCAAACACGACCCTCGACCATCTCCTCGTCGAGGATCTCACCTACGGTTTTGGTTGACAGTTTTCCGGCGAGCCCGTCATTAATGCGCGTGTTCATCAACGTCTTCAACTCCTCCCAGGCTCGTTCTCCATCTGTGTCACCGGGAAAGAGGCGCTCGAGCGCGTACTGCTTGATTGTCTTGCCCTGCAAAGCGGCGAGCGCCTTTAGGCTTTGATGTTGCTGGTCCGTTATGTCAATTGTCAATCGGCTCATCCAACGTGCTCCTGAACTGAAAAGCCACATTAACACATATGTGGGTATGTGGGCCAGGCGCAAGGGGCGGAGAAGGAGAAGCGTTGGAACTCGAACGCTATATCAAAGCGCTTCAAGCGCACGATGCTGTGCGGGCGCGTTGGAGCACACAATCTCGATCACCTTTCCCTGACACCAATCTTCCAATCGGCCGAAGCATTAGGTGTACCGGTCCCGCTCCATCCCCGCACGCCTCAGATGGCCGTCAGGTCAGCCTACTATTCTGGCTTTACACCAGAAGTGGATGCTGCCTTTTCCAGCTATGGTTTGGGCTGGCACTATGACGCCGGCATTCAGTTCATCCGTTTGGTGCTTGCCGGCACATTCGATCGCATGCCGGGGCTGCAGACGGGTGGGTGGGCGCAACCCAACGATATGAACGATGGGGCGCCTTAGCTGAGACCTGAAGCAACAATCTCACCTTGTCCGTGAACGACTAAGACGCTTGAAAGCAATCGCGAGAATTGCTGCCATCCTACACTGCGACACCCCCAGTAGTTCCAGCCTTGTCGCTGGTCGTCTGTGGCCTTGAGCAGACGCGAACTTTCTCCCCGAAAATTGGCAAAACCGTCGTGGGGATCGTGCGCGGCGAGGGGCGCCAGTTTGTTTAACCGCCTATTTGACTCTATGCGGTCGGCGACGTGCTCGGACGCACCGGACGCCCTACTAGGCTCGCAATCGGACATGGAGCGAGTATGATTTTCAGCCGCTATCTAAGCAAGGCGCCGTTCGCTTTAATAAGAAAGAAGCTAAGTTAAGCGCACTTAAATAAGCGTCGTTCAATTCCACGCCTTGAGCGGACTCGAACTCTCGGCACCAGATTTGTCTCCACTTCGAATGAAATCAACTGCTTGGCTTTCGAAGCCGAGGACGGCCTATTCCCCAAACGGAAGTTCAATTTCTTGGCGGATTTTTTTTGCGCCCTCGATCAGGACCGCGCTGAACCGCTCGGCATCTTGTGCCGGCAGCATCCCTGCGCCGGTTCGAATTCCTTCTTGCCACGCAGGCCCGCGCTCCCAGGCTTCGTTGTAGACGAGCGCCAAGTCGGCAGATCGCCTTGTCTGCTGCAGGGCTTCAAAGAGCAACGCAGCTTGACGAATGTCCTTCTCTTGCTTTGCCGGCCCCTGCCCGTCAGTGTGTCGGCGACTGGCGACGATGAGCTTGTGGACCGCATAGCGGGCCGGATCAGGGACGACAACTGGGACACCACTTCGGTGGAGCAGCATTGTCCTGATAGGTTCCCTTATGAGGAAGTCGAGAAAGCGCAATGGATCCGCGCTGGCGCCACCAAGGGCGGGCATCTTCGCCGGCTGGTCGATGTGGTCGTCCGAACCGCGGTTAGAGGTCAAGAATTCGACCCTGTAGCCGTCGGCATTCTGAAACGCCGACGAGGCCGCGGATCCCGACCGATGTGGGATTGGCCGGAAGCTAGCGTCGACGCCCTGCAGCAGCTCAACGATCGGGGGTAGGCTGTCTTCAACCTCCCGACTGATGGCATAGTCCTGGGCGATGTCCGCATCGCCCGTCAGGATTGCAGCCATGGGAAGCCGCACCCCCAGCAGTCCCGAATAGCACTGAAAGGCCACCGTGCCGATGAGAACACCCCGGAGCCGGAAAAGACCGCCATCGGCAAGAGCCTCGACGATGTCACCCGACATGGCGTCAGGGGCAATCATCCCGCCTTCGCGGGTCAGGGTATTTACCAAACGCCTGCGAGCGCGTAGATCGTCCTTGTCCCGCTTATGATCAGCTACGCGCTGCGCGATATCCGGATCATCAGCAGGACCGACGTAACGACGTTTCGTGCCACCGTGTCCATCAGGGATGTCGAAGTACCAGTACTTGCGCCCTTTGATGTTCGCCGGGGTGAACCGACCTTCTGGAGGGAAATCGGCCGTCCAAGCGGCGTCGAGCGAGCGCTGACCCAGCTCGGCAAGCATCGTCTGATACATGAGGTCGATGGGTTTCATAGTCTTGGCTCCGGCGTTATACCGTTTTTCAAAAACAGTATAACGGTCGAGAGAATAGGCCGCAAGATTATCAGCCGTCCCGCAAGATAATCCAAGCGTAAGGGTTGGTCACGTGGTCGTGAGCCCACGCTTCAGCCGCATCCATTGTCATAGGTTTCGTGTCGGAATGGCTCACGCCGAACATCCACAATGTCGGAGTCGCCAGGGCCGTAATCGCTCTATGGATATCAGCGTCCGGCGACTTTGGAATGTTGCCGATGGCTTTGGGCCTCGACGAAGGCGGCGAGCAACGTGCCCCGATGGCCCATGCCGTAATTGGTGGATTGATATCCTCTACGGCGCTTAACCTGGTCCTTGTGCCGGTGGTCCTGACTTATCTTGACGGCATGGCGGGGGCTTGGGGCGCTGGTTTGCTCATCCGGCGGCTGCCACAAGGCCGTGAGGTCGGCAACAAGACACGGTCTGCTGCAAAGGTCAGCCAGCGCTCAAGATGCATGACATCCTAGGCCTTGAATGGAATCGAACCTGCGACCCTAGGGGCTTACGTCTGGAGTTCGGTGGAAGTTCAAGCTCTTGACCAGAGATCGACCGCTACATCGGCTACTGGGAATCCTATGCGACGAGCCATGAATCCTTAAACAAAGACGAAGGAATGAAAGAGGAGGTCCGCAACGCCGCAAAACCCTTCTCGAAGCAATGTTCACCGAAAAACACGAAAACACGAACAACAGCTCACCGCCGGCTCAACCTCACCCACCCACGTCAAAAGTAGAACGTAGGCGGAGATACGCGTTACCGATAGAAAAATCGGCCTGTCCCTCGGCGATCCCGATGTCGTTCACAGCCGCTCTATATCCATCCGCTGTCAACGGCTTTTCATCGATGGCTTTTATACCGATGTGTCGGGCGGCAGCTTTGGTGGGTCTGAAACTCCGTCATGGCGCTCAGTTCGACACTAACGTGTCGGTTCGCGGGCCTGAACCGGTGGCCGAGGCAACAATCTGGCGCGTTGGCGCAACACAGGCTCTGCGCGGGCCATCGAAGGGCTGGTAACTGTTATCCTCTGCCCGATAGGACTGGTAGCGGGCCGCGCACCACGCTTTGGCGGCGCTCTCCGCGGCTCCGGATTCCTGCTGTTGCGGATTCGTTCCGGCCGTCCTCAGAGGAGCCGAAAACGGCGAAGTGCATGTCTTTGTCTGGCCGCTGTAAGCCCGATAGCTGTTGGTAGCGGGATCGAAAGACCGATAGTGGTTGGCGCACCAGTCCACGTGCTCTGGCGACATCGTCGCTATCGATGTTGCCTCCGGTTCGCGCGGGGCAGGCGCCTTGGCCCGCGAGGCAACCGCCATTTTCGGCGCGTCGGTGACATAGGTGGAATAGACAGCTGGAATGCGTTCGTAATGTTGGCTGGCGACGTCTACCCGCACCGGTTTCGTCGTCCAGATATCCGGTCGCGAGAGGCTTTCGAACGTGTGAGGCCCGGGATCGGCCAGCACGACTGAGGCGACCGAGCCGGCGGCAACGCACAGGCCAATAGAACTCGCGATACCAAACGCCAGTGAAGCGATGGCCTTCATGATCAAAATCCTGCTTGTTGGAAAGAGACGGACGCGGCAGCATGCCGCGTCCCAGGGGCAAGGTCAGTTGATGACCTGAATAACCTTGCGGGACGACGGCTCGACGATGACGCGCTCGTCGTTCACGATCGCATAGGAATATTTCGGGTTCTCCGGAACCGGCGTCACGACCACCGTTTCGGGAAGCGGCTGGCCAACCACGACCTTCTCCCTGACGACGACGGGGGTCGCGGGCGCCGGAGCTTGCTGGACATAGGTAACGACCTTCTGCGGCGGCGGATCGATTGCAGTGCCGACGATCGCGCCGGTTACGCCGCCGACGGCTGCACCGACCGGACCGCCGACGATCGCGCCGGTAATGGCGCCGCCTGCAGCTCCGTTGACCGTCGACGACTGAGCAAAAGCCGCGCCCGACATAAGTGTCGCGGAGACAGCCGCGCCGATCATGATCTTGTGAAACATAATGTCCTCCTTTGACTGATGCGGCCAGGGGACCGCAGGCCAAGAACGAGCGATCGCGCAGTCGGTTCCGGGAATAGGACTTTGGTCCGTGGTAGCTGTCTTGCAGGCGGGCCGGGCGAACCAGCGAACAAGCTGCTGGGTGGGCCACGTGGAGATTGTTGTCCGAGCAACACTGACGGCGGCCTTCGCGCGATAGGTCCACCTTTCATGCGTGCAAGCTCTGTTGGCATGCCCGCGCCAGGCTTGAAGCCGGCGCCAGTTGGCAGGAAAGGCTCCGGCTCGATTGAGTTCGCCTATCATCACAGATGGTGCCGGCGCGCAATGACAGCGGTTGCGGCACCTATCATCGGCGACGAGCCTTCGACGCCCGTTTGAGCCGACTGGCAATGCGTTTCGAGAGCTGGTTTCCCAAGAAGCGTAGCCTGCCGAACAATCCGATCCGATCGAGGTTGGTAGGCATCCGAACAGCCAGAAAATGGGAGGAAGACCATGGCGGAAGACATCTCCAAATCCGCACAGGATCCAGTGAACGTGCAAGGCAGGACCTCGCGAGGGAATGACCGGTCAGGTTCAGACCAGTCGGCGCCAAACTTCAGCGATCTCAAAGCGAAGGTTTCCGAAGATCTGACGCCGGCCAGCGATGCCGTTGGAGAAACCACTGCGACCGTTATCGACAAGGTTCCAGGAGACCGTCGTCGAACAGAAAAACTTCGCTGCACGCCAGATCGAGGGCGTCGCCGCGATTGCGTAACAGAGATATGCTTCGACGAAAGCGCCTGAAACCGGCGTGTCGAAGAGCTAAACGACCGTCAGCGACGGCGCCTCGCAATGTCGGAGTTCCGTCAGGCGCACGCAGATAGCTGCGGCTCCGTCCTGAAATCAAGCACCTGCGTGCCGATCCCAGGCAAGCCGTTGTTCGTTCAACGGCACTCGTCTCTCAAGGTGCCATTGCGCATTTGTGCACGCCACTCACGCGTGTCAGGTCGCGGGCATGAGCGCTCGGTGCGGTGGATTCCTGTAACGTTTCCGGTTTCGATGGGGTCGAGCGGGATCGCGATGCCCCCTTGGTCGTAGTCCCGACGGTAGCGATCGGTCCCAGGCGGCATACCCCCGAAACGACCGCGGGAGTCCATGTCCCCAAACGACTGGCAAAAGCCGGGGGCGGTGCCGAAGCCGGCCAGAACAATCAACGTTAATGCGAAGAGCCTGCGCATGACGGTTTTCCTTTTTGGTTGGCAGGAGGAAAATCGTCGTGGGCTGTTCTTGTTCCAGATGCATCCTCTATCCACAATGGTTCTCGAAAAGCCACGGCTTTCTCGACCTTCCTCGGCGATCACAGCGACACAGGCACGTCCAACATCGCGATATTCGCGCGGATCTACCTTCGGGCAGCGCCTCCGCCGGTTGGTTCCGCAGCCTCCCCTCCCTAATGTCGTCGCTTTGTCACACCAGCGGCGTTTCTCGTCAGGTTTAGCCGGTCGTCTTGAAGCGAATCGCGAAAGGCGCGAAGTGAGAAATCCGGGTGAAACGATGAGGGCGTGCGATTTGCTCAGGGTCATTGAGGGTGGGCTTCATTGTCCGGCCGCGCAAGATTGTGCGAGCGACGCGGTCGTAAAACTTCGCGGAGAGGGGCAGCGGCGTTTGCGCCAGGCAGGTATCGAACGCTATGAATCACGCCAAAGGGTAACGGGTCGTGCCATCCCGCCATCGCTGAAGTTCTTCAAGCTGCAGATTGAATTTGCAGTCCAGGCCTTGTCGCAGATGTCGCCCTTGCCGGCCGATTATATGTCCGACCGTTACTGGCCGTTGCATGAAAACCGGGCGGACCTTGGGTGAGGCAGCCCGTTCGATCGGTCAGGCGGGCGTCGCCGACCCACCGCAGACTTCGGATGACCTCCTAAGCTCGCAAGACCATTCAGATTACCGGCGATTTTTCACGCGTCGTGGCTCCAGCCTTCGGCAGCAATTTCATTCATTTCCTCGATCGTTAGGGACTTTTTCACCCTGCCGGCATCGTCCGATCATTGATCGCCCCTGCGGCGCCGGCAGCTCGGATTCGTAACTCTCCGTGCGGCAGTTTGTTCGTCCGCTCTTCGGGTTCCACCCAGAGATGGGCAAGGAGCTCGCGTTTGAGGGTTACCTTGATCTTTCATTGCGAGGGACGGTGAAGGCATAAGATTTTCCAGCTGAATACCTCCACAAAAATAAACTGATATTCCCTTTTCTTTGAAGCCGACAAGCTGGGCGCGAAGGGCATTCCGGTGGCGTGGTAGCACTGGCCCGGCACGGATCTCGAGAGGGATCGGCATCATCGCGCCAGCCGTCCTCCACAATCCCAAAACCGGTGCGGCCGCTTTCAAACATGGCCTGCAGGACGTCGTTCCATTGCTGAAGGCCAACCTGGCCCAAGAAGAAGCGACCGACAAGAAGCTGACACAGCTTGCGCAGGCGCAGGCGAATGCCAAGGGTCAGAAGGTCGCCTGATGATATGATGCGATCAAGGCCGCCGATAGGGCGGCCTTTTTTTGTTCAGAGGAGGACAATCGGCTGGCGGGCGCGGTAAGAGCCGGAGAACGGCATCCTATTTCGGCATGAAAGCGTCTAGTGCGGAATTCTTGATAGCCGTAATATAAGGGGCCTGAACACCGATGATCGTCCATCGACGGTTCCGTCGCTTCGGCCTTCATATCAGGCGATTTCTCAGAGAAGGGAAAGGCAGAACGTTCGCACCGGAACTTGGGCTCCGGACGCCCGTTTAAGGCTCAGACCAAGCAAGGAGCTTTTCCATGGGAGATCGCGAGCAAGCACGGCGAGAGCGCGCCTACAGAATTTGGGAGGCAGAAGGTCGCCCCGAAGGACGCCATCTCGATCACTGGCGACGCGCAGACGAGGACGGCGAAGCAGTAGAGACGGAAGCCGCCGACGTGACTGACGCAAACCAGGAAGCCAACCGCCAGTTCAATGGCAAGGGCGCAGAAGCGCCATCAGCGGTAGATGTCAGACCGCCTTCCGTGTCGAGCGCTGACTGACAAGTGCGCGAAGGCCTGCACTGATGGCCAGCCGTTGGGCGCAGCGTTGCGAACGGCAATACCGGGTCCAGTTTCGTTGTCACGCTGACCAGTCGTGCGTCCCCCAGTGGATACGAAAATCTTAGCAATCGTAACACTGGGCACGGAGCCATGTGATGCGGCCTGCCCTTCTGGCGCATTGCCTCCACCACCGGCGTCGTGAAGAGGTACTACAATCCGGGACGTCGAAGTTCCACGCACATCGTCTCCGTTGCAGCTGATGGGCAAGGCCTTCGGATGGGCTGGAGAACGTTTCCAGCACTCGCAGCCATTCTTTACATTGGAAATCCATGCGATGGCTGCCACTATCGAAACGCCGCGAAGTGTTAAGCGTGTCCCCTTGTTATCGCGTTCAAGCGGCTTAACTTCACATCTGTTTCCTTAGGGTCGATAGAGTGTCTGCAATCGAATTGAACAATGAAACCGCGTGTGCCGGAATAGCGGACATGCTCGAGCAGGGGCTTTGGGACGACTCCGTCGTGGGACCGCCGTCGGAATGGCCTGACTGTCTGAAGTCCGCCGTGGACATCATGCTTCCTTCACATGCACAAATCGTGATGTTCTGGGGCGACCAGTATGCAGCCCTTTATAACGACGCCTATGCTCCCACGATCGGCCTTAGGCATCCGCGTGCATTTGGAAGACCGGCAAAGGAGAACTGGGGCGAGCTCTGGGATGACCTTAAGCCTTTGTTGGATCGCGTCCTTTATGGTGGCGAAACCGTTTCCGCCAGGGATCGTCAATTTTACATCGAGCGCCACGGACATCCCGAAACCGTCTATTTCGACATTTCCTATTCGCCGATCAAAGACGAAACCGGTAGCGTCCGCGGGGTGTTCTGCATCGTCAGCGAGACGACAGAAAGGGTGCGTTCGCAGCAAGCACTCAAGGAGAGCGAGGAACGTCTACGAGCGCTATTTTCCCAGTCTGCCGCAGGTATCGGCCAGATCGACCTTCAGGGCCGGATGACGCTCGTCAACCAGCGCTTCTGCGAGATGCTCGGCTACCAGCGGGAGGAGCTTGTGGGCATCCGTTTTCAGGACTTGACGTTTCCGGACGACCGTCAGGAAGTTGAACGGCTTTTCAAGCACCTTACCGCGGCCGGCGAACCCTTCGATATGGAAAAGAGATGCGTGCGGAACGACGGAAGTATCGTATGGACGGCTGTCTCGGTCTCTGCCCTCACAGATGACGACGGTTCAATCCGGCAGTTAGGCTTCATCGCCATTGACATCTCGGCGAGAAAGAGCGCCCAGGAAGCGGAGCGTCTGCTTGCGTCGATTATCGCTTCCTCCAACGACGCCATCCTTAGTATCGATCTCGGCATGACGATCACCAACTGGAATGCGGCTGCCGAGAGGCTCTACGGATACACTCGAGACGAGGCGGTGGGAAAGTCGGTCCTGATGCTCCTCCCGGAAGGCCGTCATGACGAGGAGCCTGAAATTCTTCGGCAAGTCAGCGCCGGAAAGGTCGTGGAACCTTACGAGACGCAGCGTCGAAGGAAGGATGGCGGCCTTGTAGACGTCCAGCTTAGCGTTTCCCCGATCTATGACAGCAATGGAAGAACGATCGGCGCTTCCAAGGTGGCCCACGACATCACGGCCCGAAAGGAGGCCGAACGTCTTCAAACGGTGCTGACCAGCGAGCTTAATCACCGCGTCAAGAACACGTTCTCCACTGTCATTGCTATTGCAAGACAGACCCTGGATCGGGAGGGAACGGATCGAAACCAAGTGAGCGCATTCCAGGATCGCCTCATTTCGATGGCGAAGGCACACGATCTGCTCACGCATCGCGACTGGCAACGCGCTGACTTGGGAGAGTTAGTCAGCCAGGTGCTGGAACCCTACCCTCCTGAGCGGTTCGACATCGAGGGCTGCGCTGTGCTGTTGCCTCAGAAGGCCGTTCTCTCGTTTTCGCTCGCAATCCATGAGCTTGCAACGAACGCCGCAAAATATGGAGCATTGTCTGTCGCTCAAGGGAGGGTCTCGATCTCCTGGAGCTATGAGGAGGCCATCACGAGGCTGCGGTTCAGATGGGTCGAGCGGGATGGCCCGACAGTACAACCGCCGTCCCGGAAAGGCTTTGGTTCGCGTCTGGTCGAGAGGCTTCTGGCAGCCGAGCTGAATGGCCGTTCGACAATCAACTACGATCCTGCCGGTGTCATCTGCGAGATTGAGGCGATCTTGGATCCGGACGCAGCACCGGAGCGACGATAGCTGGTCTTCAGCCATGTTCTGTCATGCTCGCGTCTCCCGTCTTTTCTCCGCAAGCGCCCAATTTTCGCTGATCGCCGCATGCTTTGTGGATCCTTGAAGGGGAAATTCTCCAGCCTAACTGTCTTCGGGCCTCTCACCGATGGAGCGGGTCGGGGTCGGGCAAGCTGTCGCCGAGGAAGGAGCGGGAACTCGCCCAACCCACAATGCATTACACCGAGACTAGAAGCCACTAGGTCACTATGCAGGAAAACGACCAGACACGAGCTGAAGCGCGAGATGCCGGGGAGCGCCTTGTTGCCCGCCACGTTCGCGAAGACCCCTTTGCCGCAGCCTTCAAAGCGACGCGTATGCCGATGATTGTCACCGATCCAAATCAGGCCGATAATCCCATCATCTTTTGCAATGCCGCATTCGAAAAGCTGACCGGCTATTCGAACAGCGAAGCAGTAGGTCGCAACTGCCGCTTCCTTCAAGGCCCTGAGACGAACTTGGAAACGGTGGGTCGCATTCGCGCTGCAATCAGCGCCGGTTCCGATATCGCCATTGACATCTTGAACTACAAGAAGGATGGCGAACCCTTCTGGAACGCCTTGTTCCTATCTCCGGTGCGCGACGATAAAGACAAGATTATCTACTTCTTCGCCTCCCAGCTCGACTTCACCAACGTGAAATCACGGGAGGCCGATCTCGCCGCCGCACGTCATCGCGCAGAAGAGGAAGTCGCCGCGCACACCGAGAAACTGGAGGCTGCACTCAAAGCCAGGTCGCTGCTCGTCCACGAAGTCGATCACCGCGTCAAGAACAACCTGCTGACCATGGCGTCGATCGTAAAACTCCAGACCCGGCTCACCAGGGATGAAGGGCAGAAGCGCGTTTTGAGGTCCGTGCTAAACCGCGTGGAGGCCTTAAGCACCGTTCAAAAAAAACTGTTCACGCTGGAGGACGTCTCCCGGTTTGACGTCGCGGACTTCACGAAGGAACTCGTTACCGATCTTGTCGAAGCTGTTGGGCGCAAAGATATCCGACTGACCCTTGATCTGCATCCGCTCTATGTGCCGGCCGTAAAGGCGACACCGCTGTCGCTGATCGTCAACGAGCTCGTCGGCGATGCCGTCCGGCGCGGCTTAAGCGACGGTGGCGGCGACATCCATGTTGTCGTCAAACGATTGAACGGCCATTTCCTTATAAGTGTGGAGGACACCTCCGTACCGGTTGAGGTCGATGCGGACACCGCCGAGATCGGTCGCATTCTTCTCGAAACCTCTGCCAGGCAGATTGACGCGAAAATCGAGAAGCGGATCGAGGGACATCGGACAACGGTTAATGTCACTTTGCTCGTCGACGCACAGGAGAGCGCGCATTGAAAGTTATGATTGTCGAAGATGAGATGTTGCTCGCCATGGAGCTTGAAACCGAGGTTGAAACGGCCGGACACGAGGTGAGTGGCATGGCGATGAACCGCAGGCAGGTGGACGACCTTCTACAAGCGCATCGCCCGGATTTCGCTTTTGTCGATATCCATCTTCAGGACGGTCAAACCGGGATCGACGTCGGGCGCGCTCTGGCATCCAAAGGCATTCCGTACGTGTTCGTCAGCGGTAACATCAAGAAGATCCCCGCCGACTTCGCGGGCGCCCTTGGCGCCATCGAAAAGCCCTACACGATGAACGGCATGACGAATGCTCTTGCCTATATATCAGCGATCCTTAGGGGTGAGGAAGATGTCTCTCCGCCTGCGAGCCTTGTGCTCGCCGAAGACATTTGGACCACCGTGTTTGCAGGCGCTCGTAATTCGACGTCACGGTGGGAAGCTCCGGATAACCTCAACAAACGTTAGGCTGTTGCAAGCAATCTGTCGGCTGAGCGGATATGCCGCTTGCTCGGGCCGTGCAGAATCACCGAAATTCAGCTTTCGTGAACGGCGGCTTCCAAAGCCTCAATTCCAGCCGGAAAACACTTGTGCCGCGATTTCTGGCGATGCAATCGGCCGGTCCGGAGCGGGTAACAAGTCTCAACACCTACTCACAGGGCGGCTTTTAGGCCGCCCCGATCAATCTCTTCTTATTCGAACCCCAGAACTGACGAGCCAATCCACCCGGGTAGTTGGTCCGGACGCGCCGGTGCAAAGATCTCATAATAGACACAACCTCCCGGCCCCGTTCCGATCGCCGCGTGTCGCGAGCCTGTCGGAAAGAAAACCATGTCGCCTGCGCTGGCTTCAAGCTCCTTGCCATCGATGACGAGCTTGCAAAGACCCGAAACCATAATCAAGACCTGCTCATTTTCGTGTGAGTGTGTCTTGCCATCGAAAGCAGCGTCGGCCGCCGTTTCAATACGCACGGCCGAGATCTTATCGGCGCAGATTCCCTTGCGGGAGGAGCCTGCACGCATGCCGGCAACAGCCGGCAATGTCTTCCAATCACTCAGCATGTTTACGTCATACGATCGCAATCAGCCCGCCATCGATGCGGATTAGCCAGCCGGTGAGATAGGATGCCCTGCTGCTCGCCATGAAGGCCACGACATCGGCGTATTCCTGCGGATCACCGTAGCGATCAAGGGGGATCGAGGCTGGGCTGGCTGCTGAAACGTCTTCTACGGACTTGCCTTCACGCTTGGCTTTCTGCTCGTCAAAGTATGTGACGCGTTGGGTTGCGACACGGCCTGGAAGGACGACGTTAACCGTCACGCCGTCACGGCCCACCACGCCTGCCGGTTGCGTCATGAACGTCAATCTGAAAGGCGCCTTCCTCTGCAGCCGTGAAGCGGTTCGGTTCATGCTCCAGCGGCGCAAAATAGTCTCTGCAGCGCAGTTGCATCAGGTAACATCCTGACTGGCAAGGGCGGTCGAGCCGTCCTTCCCGAAACGCTTGAATATTCGCGTTCTGGCCTGCAATGATTTAAGCTTATCGATGCGCATATGTTCGCTATTGCCGGAAATGGCAAAAACTAGCGAACATCGGGTTGCCAATCCGATCAGTTTGGAAACTGGGAGGTCTATTGGATATAGGCAAGGGCTTCGCGATCTTGTACTTTGCTTCTGCTCGACATTGTCTGTTTGACAACTCTATGCTGATGGCGCTTGAGCATTCTTTACGAGCTCGGCTTTGAGCCGCGCGGTTTCCAAGCCCAGTTCAATGAACTGGCGGGCATGCCGAGCCAACGCAACATTGTCGTCCCAGAGATTTCGCCAGATCGCTGTCTTCAACGACAAGTCTTTGTCAACGATAGCCGTTGAGAAGGATTCGAACGTGACGTAGTCGTCCCATCCGATCGCGATCAAAGCATCAAAAATCGCGGCAAAATCGATGTTGCCGGTCCCAAGAAATCCGCGATGGCTTTCACCGATGTGGACATAGCCGATTTTATCGGCGGCATTGCGTATTGCCAATCCGACGTCAGCTTCCTCAATATTCATGTGGAAGGTGTCGAGATGCAGAAAGACATTCGAAGCACCTGTGTCGTTGATGTAGGCCAGGCCTTGAGCTGCCGTATTGAGCATATTGCTTTCGAAACGGTTGACGATCTCGAGATTGAGGGTCACGCCTGATTCCCTTGCGCGATCGGCGACGCGTGAAAGGGTGCTGACGCTGGTATCCCATGCCTTGCGAGACAGTGCGCGCTCCTGTTTTCCGTGCGAGGAACTCAAAATGCCGGCGAGTTTTGTGCCACCAATATCGCGAACGAGCGCAACCGCTCTGTCCAATATGGCCTCACCGTTGGCGACCACCGCGGGATTATCGCTGGAGATGTCGCCATCAGCCGGCAGGCCCATGCTCACTGCGACGTCGAAACCCAATTCACGGATGCGAGACGAGAGCCACTTCACGTCGACCAGCTTGGGATCGAGATATGAAAACTCCACGAGCTTGAAGCCGAGTTCATGCGATCTCGCAAGCGTGCGCTCAAGCTCATCGCGAGACGAGCCAGCGCTCCAAACGAAAGAGTGGACGCCGATTTTGGACATGGCTCTAAATCCTATTCCATTGAAGAAAGGGCTCGCCGAGCCTGACCGCACCGGCGAGCTCCCGGGAGGAAACGTTAGCGAGCTGCAGTCCAGCCCTTGTAGTCCTTGACGTTGTCGGCCGTGATGAGCTTCGGGTCGAGAAGCACGGTGTTTTCCGCTGGTTTCTTGCCGTTCAGAACATCGACAGCCATCTTGAGCGCGTCGCCGGCCATGACGTAGGGGTCTTGGGAAGCTGACGCCTTGATCATCGAATTGCCGCTTGCGAGCGACTTCTCAATGTCCGGAGCACCGTCGACGGCGGTGATGAAGAACTCGTTGCGGTTCAGCTGCTTGGCGGCAAGTTCCGCACCGATGCCAGTCGGGTCGTTGATGGCGAAGACGGCGTCAATCTTGTCGAAGCGCGTCAGCAGGCCCTGCATGACGGCAAGACCGCCATCACGCGAACCCTGACCGTTCTGGTCGTCGGACAGGATCTTGATGTCCGGGTTCTTCGCCAGCACGTTCTTGCAACCCTGGACGCGGTCGAGGATCGACGAAGAAGCAGGCCCGTTGATGATGACGACGTTACCCTTACCCTTGAGCTGATCGACGATGTACTGGCACGCCTCTTCACCAGCCTTGATGTTGTTCGTCATGACGGTGACGTCAGCGCCCGGGGCCGAAACGTCGAAGGCGGCGACGATAACGCCGGCAGCCTGGGCTTTCTTGACGGCAGGGGCGATTGCCTTGGCATCGACAGCGTTCAACATGATGATGTCAACGCCAGCAGCGATGAAGCTGTCGATCTGCGAAACCTGCTTATTGAGGTCGTAGTCAGCCGAGACCGAGGTGACCTGAACGTTCGGATTGATTTCCTTGGCGCGATCCTCGATGCCCTTGATGGTCGCAACGAAGAACGGGTTGCCGAGCAGACCGACGGAAATGCCGATCTTCTGAAGGTCCTTGGCGGCTGCCGGCATTGCAATTGCTGCGGCCAGAGCGGTCGCTGCGAGCAGTTTCGAAATCATGCGCATATTTTCCTCCTTATGGCGCTTCCTGCGCCTGTTATCCGGCAACCCGGTTCCTCCAGCCACACTTTAGGTGCGGCTAAGTCCTTTCAGCCTGTAGCGGTCGAGCGCCACGGCAACGATGATGACAAGTCCCTTGATGATGTACTGCCAGATGTCGGAAACACCGACGAGGATGAGGCCGTTCGACAGCACCGCGATGATGAGGGCTCCGATGAGGGTGCCCCAGATCGAACCGACACCGCCGACAAAGCTGGTGCCGCCTAGAATAACAGCAGCGATGGCATCAAGTTCGTAGGATTGGCCAAGCTGCAGGCCGTTTGCGGCATACAGGCGAGCCGCCGACATCACGCCCCCAAGCCCTGAGAGCAGACCCGACATCGAGTAGACGAAGAGCAGCACCAGCGGAACCTTGATGCCCGTAAGGCGCGCTGCCTCCACGTTTCCGCCGACAGCATAAATCCAAGTCCCCAATACCGTGCGCTTCAGGATGAACCACGAGATCAGGATTGTCGCCAGAGCGATGATCGCGAGCCATGGGACGCCGAAGAAACTGCCATTTCCGATGAAGTCGAACGGTAGGTCGGGATTGAAAACCGTCGTATCATTGCCAAGCAGTCGGGCGATGCCGCGCATGGCGGTCAGCGAACCGAGCGTGACGATGAAGGGCGGAAGCTTGAGCGCGGAAATGATGGTTCCGTTGACAACACCGCAAGCGAGACCGACGCCGATCGCAGCCGGGATGCCCAGCATGCCGACGTCCGGCCAGAGAGACACGATCACGCCGACCATAGCCGAGGCAGCAAGGATGGAGCCTACCGAGAGATCGATGCCACCCGTCAGGATGACGAACGTCATTCCGGCGGCCAGAACAGTGTTGATCGACGCCTGCTGCATGACGATCGACAGGTTGTTGACGCTTAAAAAGCGACCGCTCAACAGGTGAAAGCCGATGGCCAGTATGACGAGCACGGGCAACATACCGAGCGCGGTGAGGGTCGATCTGAATTTTGCCTTGCCCGCGTTCGGCTGGTCGGTTGATGTCGAGGTCATATCTTTAATCCCGTCGTCTTTGTTAGCCGGCTTCAGGCGACTTTCGACGCCGATCCGGTGGAGAAGGCCATGATGGCTTCCTGGCTGATTGGCTGATTGGGCGTCGCCAGCACTTCGCCCGCGATCCGACCTTCGCGCATGACGAGGACGCGATCGGCAATGCCGATGATCTCCGGCAAGTCGCTCGAGATCACCACGATCGCTATGCCTGCCTGAGCGAGTTCGTCGATTATCCGGTAAATCTCGGACTTCGCCCCCACGTCGACGCCGCGTGTCGGTTCGTCGAAAATGATAACTTTGGGCTTTGTTTCGAGGAGACGAGCGATCAGTGCCTTCTGCTGGTTGCCACCCGACAGCGCGCCGACATTGATGCTTGCGCTCAATGTGCGAATGGAAAGTGCTTTTATGGCACGGGCCGCACGCTCCCGGGCGGCGGCGAAATTGAGGATACCGCCGGGGCCGGCGTCTTTATCGATAACGCCGATGTTGATGTTCTCGTTGATCGTCATATCGAGGAAAAGTCCGAGACCCTTCCTGTCTTCGGTGAGATACGCGATCCCGGCTTCCATCGCGTCGCGAGGACCACCGATGGCGAGCTCTTTGCCTTCGAGGGACACGGTGCCGGTCGTTTTATGGTCCGCACCGAATATAAGACGCGCCAGTTCCGTCCGTCCGGATCCGACCAGACCGGCGATACCAAGGACTTCACCTGCCCTTGCATCGAATGAACACCCGAGAACCCGGCGACCGTCACCGATATCTGTCACGGAGAGGACGGTTTTGGCCACGTGAGGCGCCGTACGGTGTTCCTTCTTGTAGAAGGTCGAGAGATCGCGACCGACCATCATGGAGACCAGTCGTTCGGCCGATAGCTGTTCACGTTCGAGCGTGCCCACGTAAGCGCTGTCCCGCAGGACGCTGACGCGATCTGCGAGCGCGTAGATTTCCTCCATCCTGTGACTGATATAGATGACGGCGATGCCCCGTGCCTTGAGGCCCGCGATGACCTCGAACAGCCGTTCCGTCTCCCGTGAAGTCAGTGAGGTGGTCGGCTCGTCCATGACGATGATCTTCGCATTGGTGGTGAGTGCTCGGGCAATTTCCACCATCTGACGTTCGCCCAGCGAGAGCGTCGCCACGAGTTGCGCCGGACCGAACGTCGTGCCCAGTTGCTTGAGGATTGGCTCGGCACGGGCGCGTGCCGCAGCCTTGTCGACGACACCATAGCGTGATGGCTCGGCACCCAGGAACATGTTCTGGGCAACCGTCAGGTTTGGGGCGAGCGACAGCTCCTGGTAAATGACCGATATGCCGTTTGCCTTGGCCTTGACCGGATCTCCCGCCACGATCGGCGTTCCCTCAACGAGTACGGCGCCGCCAGGATCGGCGACGTAGGCCCCCGACAGGACCTTCATCAGGGTCGATTTGCCAGCCCCGTTTTCTCCCATCAAAGCATGGACTTCTCCCGGATAGACCGTCAACGAAACATTGGTGAGCGCCTTTGTGCTGGCGAACGTCTTGCTGATATTGCGCATCTCCAGAACGGGTACGCGCGTTTCGGTGTTTGCCGCGCTCATGCGTGGAACTCCTTCCTTGGCTGCGTCGCTTCCGGTTCGTCAATCTCAGCCATCGCCTTCCAGGCGTCGCGGTATGCCTCGAGGCCAAAGAGCTCAGCCGGCGCAACTTGTCTTGTCTCGTTCGCGAAGGGTTTTTGACCAAGCGTGTCGAGCACAAGGGCCGCAGCCCCAAATGCACTGCCTTCAGCGGTCGGACTGGTGAAGACCGGCTGTTCAGGACGCAGCTGTGCAAGTATCTCGGCAAACAAGCCTGTCTTGACCAGGCCCCCGTCTATGACGATCGCATTCTCGGATCGAATGAGATCGAGAGCCAGACTGGTCATGAGAACCACGTAGAGAAGCGCAACTGCCGCCCTCTCCTCGCCTTCGACCTCCGGTCCCACGAACCTGCCTTCGAAGCCCTGCATCGGCCCGCCCGGCGCGAACGACGGCAATGCGAACACGCCTTTTGCAATCACGCGTGATAGTGCTTCGAGGCTGATCGGCTTGCTCCAACCGCCGCTTGCAATATCGTACTCTCTGCCGCCCATGAATCGGATCGTGGGCGCTGGCCTGCCGTCGACCGTTACGTTCGCCAGCATGTCCCGATGCTCGTCCAGCGCATCGAGGGGGCATGCCGAATTGAAGATCACTACCCAAGTGCCGGTCGATACGAGGGTGAAATTCTCGAAGCCGACAGAACGATAATAGTAGAGGGCCGAATTGCTGTCGTGCACACCATTGTGGACCACGACCGAGAGCGCAGCCCCTTCCTCCGAAGCGCCCTCCCAGCGGCCCAAGGCAGCCCCCGCTTTTTCGAAGTCGGGCATCTTCTCACGCCATCCTCGGCTGTCGACAAGACTGCTGAAATCACCGAGCAGGGGTGCCCACAAGTGAGAGTGGCAGCCGATATAGGAGACTTCCGAGACCTTGCGACCAGAGAATTTCCACGACCAGAACTGCGGATAGGAAAGAACAGCATCGGCGCGGTTTAGCGCCTCGGGCCTGACGGCCTCCAGCCACAGCATGTGCCGCCCGTAGTTAAAACCCAGCGGCAACTTTGGAGAGTAGGTTTCTAAGAAAGGAGGGATAGAAAGGTCGATCCGACCTGCCAGCGACGGAGGAGGTTCCTGTTCATAGTCGAGGATCGGATGGACAAGGTGATCCTGCTCGACGAGCGCAAACGTGCAGCCATGACCGGAGAAGATGACGTGTCCGACCGAATGGCCTTCGACCGCACGCGCGAGCGAGATCTTCATCCATTCGTAGAGAGCCTTGTCGTCAAGTACGCGAAAGCCCTCGTACTCGGCCCACAACGGCTTTGTTCGCGTTTCCGAAAGTACGGACCCGTCTGTATCGAAGACAAAGAGTTTCGAATTGGTCTTGCCGAGATCGAAGACCGCGATCGCGTTTGATGCCGTCATGCCTGACCTCCCACCGTCGCGATCATTATCGTAACACCCGCATCCTCAAGCATCTTTGCTCCGACATCCGAGAGTCCGTCGTCGATGACGATCGTGCCGATACGCGAAAGCGGGAGGACGACATTGCGCGGTTGGATCGAGAGCTTGCGGCTATCTGCCAGGAGGACGATTTCGTCTGCACAACTGCTCAGCTCTCCAATCGCCTTCGTCAACAACGGATGTGATTCAAGAAGCCCCTCGCTGCTGATACCCTGCGTCCCTACGAAAAATCGTGAGGCGAAGAAGTCGGGCGCGCCCGCTGACGCGTCGTGGATAATTCCCGGCTCGCGGTAAAGCACCCCGCCCGCCAGAGTCAGATGGCAAGTCCCGTGCTCGCCGACATATGCGGCCAGAGGCATGGAATTTGTGTAGAGGCGGACGTTGCGGCGAGCCAATTTCAGCCCGAGTTGATAGCAGGTCGATCCCGCATGCACGATGATCGAGTCTCCATCCCGCACGAGCCCCGCGGCGGTTTCGGCGATCGCACGCTTGGCATCGACCGCTATGTCGCGGTTCTCGTCATAGGGACGAGCGGAAAGGCGCGCCGTGGTCGACGGCTCGTTCGCGGAAATCCCGCCGTAGACCTTCCGGGCAACCCCAATCTCGTGAAGCTTGTCGATATCCCTCCGTATCGTGGCAGGAGAGACCCGAAGTCGCTCCTGCAAATCGCGAACCGACGCAAAGGGCCGTTCGCGAAGCATCTCGGCGATCAGACGGTGGCGATCGGAATCGTTCAAAGCGGGCCTCCAACGACGCTTCTCCCTCAGCGTCTATGACGAACTATAATCATATCAGCGGAAAGATCGCAACAGTTGATGAAGGGAAAACTTCATCGTTGACGATCTGCAATCACATTTATAGGATCGCGCAAAAGTTCGCTCACGCGCTCGCCCCGGACAAGGAGGCGACTGTCAGGGCAACAGGAGGGAGACGACATGACCAAACCGGACCTCAGGGACACCGAGCCATTCAGAGACTTCCTCCGGCTCACCAGTCAGATCGGCAGCGATATCCTCAAGACGCAGGGCGCAGGCGGTAATACGTCCATCAAGAGCGACGGCGTCATGTGGGTGAAGGCATCGGGCACGTGGCTTTCCAGGGCGGGTGCTGAAGACATCATGGTCCCGGTTGTGGTTGATCCGCTGATCGCGGCCCTCCGCGAAGGCGATCCGCGGGCCGAGAAATCCACCGATTTCGTCGTTTCCGAGCTCAATTCCAGCGGACTTCGGCCATCGATCGAAACCAGTTTTCACGCAGCGCTCAAAAGCCCCGTGATCGCGCACTATCACTGTGTAAACGCAATCGCTCTGGCTGTTCTTGAAGACCGCGAGACAGAGTTTGCCCGACGCATGAGCGCTGTTTCCGATCTCAGCTGGGTAGCGATACCGTATAGGCGTCCGGGGACGCCGCTTGCCAGGGAGATCGAGCGGTCGGCGTCCTCAATGCCTGATGTCCTGATCCTGTTCAATCACGGCATCATCGTCTGCGGCAGCACAGTGGAGGAAGTGGCCGATCGGATCAATCGTGTCACGAAGGCACTTTCATGCCCGCCGCGAAATAGCGGTTCCCCCGATATCGATGCGTTGGACCGGGTTGCGAAGAATTCCGGCTATCACCCGGCTCGTGATGGCGAGAGCCATTCAACCGCACTGTCGGATACCAATCGGAGGATCGCACTTGGTGGATCGCTCTATCCGGATCACGTGATTTTCCTTGGAACCGAGATCGGTGTGCTATCGGAGGGACAAAGTGCTGCCGACCTCGAGGCCAGTTCGCACCGAGAAGGTCGTGAAGCGCCGAAAATGCTGATTGTGCCCGATAAGGGGGTCCTCTTGTCCAGCACGCTCACTGCAGGCGGCGAGGTAATGGCCCGCTGCCTCGCGGAAGTGGTGGGCCGTATCCCCGAGGAGAAGTCGGTCGTCTATCTCTCGAACGACGACGAATACGAATTGACGCACTGGGAAGCGGAGCAATACCGACAGGCGCTGGACCGCGGGTCCGAAAGGCGGCCCGCGTGAACGCCAAGAGCAACCAGGCCGTTTCACTCGGGATTGACATCGGCACGTCCGGCGCTCGTGCCTCGGCTATCGACCGCAAAGGCAACCCCGTAGGCTTCGCCACCGCGCCATTCACATCGCCAGACGAGATGCGTCAGCCACGGCATTGGTGGAACAGGGTTATTGAGGCCATCGAGCGCCTCGCTCACGAAACGGACGTCAGCTCAATCGAAGGTGTCGCCGTCGATGGGACCTCCGGGACGGTCCTGTCGCTCGATCTTGCAGGCGAGCCGACAGACAAGGTTCTCATGTACAATGATCCCTGCCCCGATGATGAAATCGTCGATCGCATAGCAAGGGAGGCTCCGGCGGGTAGCACTGCCGTCGGCGCGAACTCGGGCATCGCCCGCGCCATCTATCTCTCACGCCAAGACGGCGCTCACTCGATCGTTCATCAGGCTGACTGGATATTGATGAAATTGGGCTGTCCAATGCGCGTCAGCGACGAAAACAACGCGCTCAAGACGGGTTTTGATTTGGAATCGGAACGGTGGCCGGATTGGATCGCGGCGGCGGGGATGGAGATATCAAAGCTCCCCAAGGTCTATCGCGCGGGCGAAAAGGTCGCACCGGTCGAAGGTTACCTGCATGAATTGGGCCTGCCTGATTACGCCTGGTTTCACGCAGGCACGACTGACGGCTGCGCTTCGTTTCTGGCGACTGGAGCGTCGACCATAGGCGACGCTGTGACTGCATTGGGGTCGACGATCGTTCTCAAACTGGCGTCGCACGCTCCTATCAACGCGCCCGAGTACGGCATATATTCGCATCGCGTCGGCCGGTTCTGGCTTGCTGGCGGCGCATCCAACAGCGGTGGAAACGTCGTGCGCGCCTTGATCGGTGACGACCGGCTGGACGAACTCACAAAGAAGATCGATCCAGGCCGCAAACTGGATCTCGATTTCTATCCTCTCCTCCGCCCGGGTGAACGTTTCCCAATCAACGATCCGCAATATCCACCCCGGCTTACGCCGCGACCCGCCGACGACAGTGATTTCTTTCAGGCCATCCTCGAGGGCATGACAGAGATTGAACGATTGGGTTACCAGCGATTGCGCGAACTTGGGGCACCGGCGCTCGCTAGCCTTCGAACGGTGGGAGGCGGGGCTCGAAATCCGGTTTGGACCACAATGAGAGCCCGGGCCATGGGTGTCGAAACTTTGGCCGCAAAATCGGTCGAGGCGGCTGTCGGTACGGCTGCCCTGGTCCTCTCTCGACTGGATAGCGCCAATGCCTAAAGTCATGCCCACCAGCCTGCCTCAACTGATTGAGGGATACGACGTCTTCTTCGTCGATCAGTTCGGAGTCCTCAGGGATGATGCCGGCCCCTATGAGGGCGCTGTCACGGCTCTGGTCGAACTCGCTTCGGCAGGGCGAAAGGTGGTCATCCTGTCGAACTCGGGCAGAAGCGGCGAGTACAATTCCGAGCGGCTTGTGAAGCTCGGCTTTGCCTCTGAAAGCTTCGACTTCTTTGTCACATCGGGGGACGTGGCGTTCGATATCCTCTCGCGGCCTGAAAATGCTATCGGGGAGAAAGCAAGGTGCCTGACGATATCCAGCGGCGGAGACAGCAACCTTGCCGATCGTCTAGGGCTGGTTTCCACTGATAACGCGTTTGAAGCCGAAATTGTCATCATATCCGGCAGCGAAGCCGAACGCATACCTATGGACGTCTACCGCGAAATGCTGCATCCGGCGGCAAAAAACGGCATACCCTGCTATTGCACCAACCCCGACATCCATAAATTGAACAATGGTTCCATTGCTCCAGGAGCAGGGAGTATTGCCAAACTCTACGGGAGTATGGGCGGCCGCGTGACCTGGCTCGGAAAGCCCTATCCAGAGATCTACGAACACGCATTGAGGCTGGCAGGTGTCACCGACCGTCGCCGTGTCGTCTGCGTCGGCGACAGCATCGATCACGATATTCTGGGTGCGAAGTCGGCTGGCTTGGATTCCGTGCTCGTGCGTACCGGGATTCTTGCCGACGTCAATGAAGAGCAACTCAAAGATCTCTACGACCGAGCGCGTGCCTACCCGACGCATATTCTGCAACGATTTGCACTACAGCCCGGCTGCGACGTCTGACCGCGCTGTCGCAGACACCGACTGATTTACCCGCGCGGGGGTGCCTGGATGGGCACACAGGCAGATCGGCCAGTAGCATGCTTTTAACAGCGACGATGGAAAGCCCAACCCCAACATCTTGGGAGACATATCGATGGGAGCGCAGGCCGTTCCTGGATTACTCTACCGCGATCACCTCTCCTGCCACGACGAGCGCGAGCGAGTAATGGTCGTGTGTGCGTATGAAGCCACGTGATCTGCTAGCTCAGGCGGCCAGGGCGAGGGGATATCCAGCCAGCTGCGAGAATTTCTGGGCAATTTCGGATGCGGTACCGTGATCGATCTCCATCTCATCGAGAAACTGGTGCTGGAGCTCGGCTTTCACTTCGGAATAGAATGAAAATGCGGAAGCATCAAAGTTCTTAACGCTCGCAAAATCCGAAATCTTCGAAGCGAGTTGCTCAGCCGAGAGGTTCGTCCCGTAAGGGGCGTTCACCGTCGACAGTACCTTAATCGCAACGCTAGACATCGTTATCACCACCATTTTTCAATAAGTTATGTAACATAGCCGCCGAAAACGCAAGAAACACAGCAGACGCAGGCATGCAACGGGCGATTGATCCGGCTTATTCTAGTTCTTCTGACAAGAGCAGATGAAGCAGTGGCTTTTTTCTTCCCGGTGCATGTCAACCACACCGGGAATAGGCAGTTTGCGGCTCAGAGGCCTGCACGTTGGTCAATCCTCGATGGTGTCGCGGCCTTCTGCCCGCAGCCGAGCGAGACCTTCCATCATCGCATTGAGTTGCTCAGCTGCGTGACCCTGCCATTCAGCGACCTCGCCGACGACGCGGAGCGGGAAACGTGACCGATAAGATTTGGTTGGGTTTCCCGGAAACTTCTTATCCGTCAGATTGGGATCGTCCATGTAGGGACCTGTGGGTTCAACGACGTAAATTCGTTGCCGCCCTTCTCCTATCGCCAGCTCCGCTCCCCATATCGCGGCGTCAAGGGTCTGGGTGAAGTAAATCCAAGACAGCGGTTCTTTTCTGAAATTCGAAGGATAGCCTATGCCGAGGAAGTCGCCGAGCTGAAGGTCTGCCCGTGTGCCATGATAGAATGCGCCGGCCGAAATTTCCGCATTGCTGGTCATGCTTTGATCCTTCGGCTGTTGCGGCCATCGGTTCAGTCGTCCCGATCCGTTTTCGTCGCGTCCACTCTTGACATTTATAAGCGGAGGAATATCCTCCGTTTATGAAGCTGTCAACACTTGGAAGCTGTAGGAGAGGCGGAAATGTCTACGTACGAAACGAAAGCGAGAAATCGTTAGCCCTTGCAGCGAACGTCACCTAATTCCTCAGCATCACGGATGCGGGACAGGTTGTCGAATGCGAGCAGACGCCGAGAAAAATAGACAACGGCTGCTGGAGGCGGCTGTGGAATTGATCCTGGAAGCGGGGGGCGAACCCTCGCGGGATGCCGTCGCGGAGCGGGCCGGGCTCGGCATCGGAACGCTCTACCGCCATTTCCCCGATCAACAGTTTCTTCTCCACGCGGTCGCGCGTCATGCACTAGAAAGAAGTATCAGCGCCGGAGAAGCTCTCCTGGAAGATGTTCCTGACGCTGTTGAAGCGCTGCGCCAGTACCTGCATACGGCACTGGATCACGGCATTGGAGTGGTCAACATCATCCACCCACTCCTTGAGAAGCCCGATTGGCCCGATCTTCGCGGTCGGGCGGAAACGATGCTGAGGTCCATTGTTGGACGCGCCGTGCGAGAGGGGCATCTTCGAAGCGATCTATCAGAGCGGGATATCGTCTTCGCTCTGATCCGCTTCGCGAGGCCGCTTGCAGTCGGTCTCTCCCCGGCCGATGAGCGAGCCATCGCTCATCGCCACCTCGACATCTACATTGACGGGCTGCGCGCCCGGCAAGGTGATTAGCTCAAACTCGCGTCGCCTTAGGCGCCAGAGAACTCGCAAAGAAGGAGGAGCAGATGCGCAAAGTTGTCCTTTACGAACTCATGTCGCTCGATGGCGTTGCCGACGAGCCAGGGGAAGGCCAGTGGTTCGGCGACGCCGACCATCGTCTTATGGAAAACCTCGCAGACGTCATCAAGACGCAGGACGCGGTGCTTCTTGGCCGTCAGACCTTCGATAAATGGGCTCCCTTTTGGCCGACGTCGACGTTTCAGCCGTTTGCCGATTTCATCAATAACACGCCAAAGTTCGTGTTCTCGTCGAGGTCCCTGGACCGCACGTGGTCGGAGACAACGCACGTCACAGAAGCCCCGTCCGCGTTCGTAGATATACTTAAACGCGCGGACGGTGCCGACATCGGCATCCATGGCAGCTTGACCTTGGCTCAGTCTCTGTTGAGAGACCACATCGTCGACGAAATCCGCCTCGTGGTCGCGCCGAGTTTGGCCGGTGAAGGCCGCCGCCTTTTCGATGGGAGCTCGGGCCTGCAGAAGTTCGAACTGGTCGGGTCTGATCGCTCTGCCGGATGTCTGCTGCTTCACTACCGGATCAGAGCAAAAAGCTGAAGACATCGAGTATGACAGACGCAACGTCGTTCGAAGCAATTGGTCAAAGCTACTTGGAGGAAGGCGATGGGAAAAGTACTCGACGTTCCGTCGGATAGGCGACCTACTTCTGATGAGAAAGGCCGGCAGGGGTTCGGCCCGAAGCCGACATCTTCGACGACCGCTACGCCTGAAATTCTCTGGAGAGTATGCCCATCATTAGATCGTCATGCCGCACACCGTCTACGAAGGCGGTTTCTCGTTCCCGAGTCCCCTATGAGTATGAGGACCCCTACAGCCCCTATCCCCCACCTCCCTACTACGAGCCGGAACCTGGCTATCGGGAACCTTTGCAAGAACGGCGCGAACTAGGAACCCGGGTGATCGTCCAGCGGTGACTTGCGCTATGCCCGTTGAGCGTCTACTTCCGACCGATTTCGCGATCACTACCCGCCACGGCAAGCGGCATGAACCTCAATCGCACACGTTCTGCGGTCTTGAATTGCCTGCCCCTCTCCCGCACGTTGGAAACACCTTTCAGCACGGCGAATAAATTGCCTAAGTGGCTGGGCTGTTTGCCTGCCTGTCAGCCAGGCTCGGATGCACCCCAACAAAGCCGTCGTCGCACTTGCCGCTAAAATGGCGCGGATTGTCTGGCCTGACCAAGCCCGGAGCGCTCTACGAACGCAGAGACCCTGCATTCACTTGACGTCTCTTGGCTCGATTGCAAAGCTCGGGAATAGTGATGAGGAAACAGTGGGTCAACATGCCGTAAGCCCTGTGCAAAAAAGCGGGCTTCGTGCCCGAACCATGTATTGGGAACGGCGTGTGCGGATCTCATCATGACCTCGCTGCGGCCGCGGCCCACTCGCGAAGGGCCGGATACATTTATGCAATTGGAATCGTCATTTGCGACGTCGCGAAACCCTTGCACGGACGGTGCGGACCATACATTTTTCCGAGAAAGCTCACGAAGAGCGGCAACATCCGCATCTGCTCGGCGAGCAACTACTTCAGCTTGGTATTCCCGTCTTCAAGCGATTTCATACGTTTGGCCTCCGACACCTCCATGCCGCCATATTTGGCCTTCCAATTATAAAAGGTCGCTCGGAAATCCCGTGCTTGCGGCAAAGATCCGCGGCCTTAATGCCCGCGTCTTACGGAATCAAAGGAGACTTTTGGCACGCAAGTCGGCCGCGAAGGTGATGAGCGGCATCACGAGAGTTAGCGGCTTGTCCATTAGCGGTTCGGCACCATAGGAAGCGTACCAGTTGGCGGCTCGCTCGCCTTTGGCATCGATGATCAGTAGAAGTCCCCCGCCCTCTCCTGCAAGTCGCAGGCAGCGGAGCGCTGCGGCGGCTAGGAGCCGGCCTCCCAGTCCCTGCCCGGCAACCGCGCGGTCGGTAGCCAGTCGCGCAAGCCTGAACCCCGGCACATCATGGCGGGCAAGACCGCGTGTCATTGCATCTGGCACAGTCGCATGCTCGACTGCCGAAGGCGCGATCGTATAGAACCCAAGAATCCGGCCGGGCATTGCGTCGTCGATAGCACAGAAGGTTTTCGAGGCATTCTGCTCATGGCTCTGTCGGGCAAAGCGGAGCAGAAACTCGTTCATTTGACTGTCGCCGCAATCGAAGGCCGCCCGACCGTGAGACTTGGCGATCGGTTCCTCATGCCATGGAGGTAAAGTCATAGGCTGTCGGGCAAACCGGCAATCGCCGCTCGAAGCTTGGCGTTGGGTTTGGGCGGATTTTCTAGAAGCTCAAGAATACGAAGATGATCGCGTTCTGACACTTTGATCGTCTCGGCTTCTTCAATGACAGCCTCTGCTTCTCGCAGGGCGGATTGCGTTACAAAATTCGTCAGATCGGTATTACGAAGTGCCGCAGCGCGCACGAGTTTAGCCTTGGCCGTGGCGGGCACCCTCAAACTCATACGTTCACTGTTTTCGTTTGCAATGCTCGGCATATCAGCCTCCATATTTCGATGGAATATAGGCGAAAATCCCTCGTCGTCAATGGCGTGCGTCTTCAAGGCGTACAGATCGCCAACCCGCACTTCTCTATCTTCTTGGCTTGCCTCAGGGCGCGCAGAACATTGGGATCACCTGTCAGCTGGCCAGCGATTTGCAGACCATCACGCACGCCCTCGGGGGCAAGGGCGTTCGATCTCGCCAATTTCGACGTTGCTATCAACCTCAGGTCAAGCGCGTCAAATACTAGTCTGACTGACTAGAAACGGAAAGCTGGGGCTTCGAACACAGCCCTCCGCGACCGACACGGGCTCTTTGATTTTGAAACAACGCTAGCGTTGATCCAATTCGACTTCTTCGGCTAATTGTGACCGCGCCTGGTATTCATGGCCTTAGTGCAAACCCTCGGTCGAAACCACTTTGGCTGCCTTGCCGGCGCGATCCTACGCCGACTGACACATCAGGCGGGTGGAGCACTCCAGGGATTTTTAAGTGCGATCCCGAGGGTCTCGAAATCTTTGACGTTGCGTGTCACCAGGGTCATTCGCCGCGTGAACGCCGTCGCTGCGATGTAGGCATCGTTGATTGGCTTGGGGTGAGGCACATGCCATTTGGCTGCCTGATAGGACGAGTTCGGACGCGACGGCCTCCGTCGGTAGGACTGGCGTCCGGGACCGATGCCGACGCCGCCATCACTGCAATGCTCAATGAAAGTGCGAAATACTTCAGGTCGGGCAGCCGTGTCCGTCTCGTCGGAGCTGTCGCCAACACCCAAGACCTCTTCGCGCAGGCCATCCGAGGTTACTTCGCATCCTGGATGGCAGCGCTCGTCCGGCAAAAGGTACCGCAACAGGGTCGCTGAGCGGTCAACAACAGAAGAAGATTCCACAATCAAAACAATCTTGCTCGCCGTCGCCGCTGGACGGGCTACCGACTGGTATGTTCGACAACGCGCAGTCGGAGCCATCACCCGTCAACAGGACGTATCGTCACCGACGCCGATCCGGCACTGACTACCTTCAAGAAAATCTTTGCACCTTACGGCATCGGCAGGAATTCCTCGCCACTCTCGACCCGAGTGCCCGACCCGAGAGATAGGTGACGTTTCGTACCGGAGACATGGGTAACACTTTTCGCTTTTTGGCGGGAGGTGTTGATGCCGTGGAAAGAGAC
>NZ_JACHZB010000013.1 GCF_014193255.1 Rhizobium sp. BK196 | reverse complement strand
CCGCCCTCGTCAGTGAGTGGGCTTATAATCCCACACCCTCGAAACAGTCAACACATCCAATCCAACTTTTTTGACATTTTTGTAACAGGTTGATTCGACAGCGAATTTTATACGCGGTCATTATCCACAGGTGCCTTTCCGAGGCGAGATCCCCGGAAAATCTTTTACCGGGCGATAAAAAATCGAATGGAGCAACATCTAAAAAGGCAGAAAGACCACGAAAAAACAGTGTCTTGGTCAATTCTATGGTTAACGCAGGATAAATGAAGCCTCTGTGTGCGCTGTCAAACTACGGTCACATCCAATTATCGAGAGAAGCGCGGAACCTAACGCGCTCTTTGGTGTTTTCTTCCCCATTGAAGGAAAGGAGACAGATATGGCCGCCAATACCGACGATCTCAGAACTTCCGTCAGCAAGGACATCGCCGCTCTGCAGCAGGAGGTTTCCCGCCTGCACAAGATGATTTCAGCACAGGGCGCAGAAGCCTATTATGAAGTGCGAGACCGAGCCGGCAAGGCTTACGAAGATGCGCTGCCGCGGGCCAAGAGCGCCGTTGCGCAGATCAGGGCAGAAGGAGCCGCAGTCGCAGGCACGGCTCGCGAACACCCGGCGGCAACGACGACAGCGCTTCTGGTTGCCGGCGCGATCGGCTTCCTGGCAGGTTATATGTTGTCGGGCGCCTCGCAGCCCGAGCCGCGGCACTGGTGGCGTTGAAACGACAAGCTTCCGCTGCATCCTGCAGATCCAATTTTTGCAGGATGCATAAACACTTATGTCTTAGAAAAACCAATTTTCAGTGGGATCGATAGGAGCATAAAATGAAGGGAGGACATTATGGACAACAAGAGAGAGAAGCTGATCGTTGAAGTCAGCGTCGATGCCGGCGATGGGCGTCGCGCAGTCGGCATCATGAACATGCGCCAAGCGCTCGATCTGCCCGAAATGCCGAGCTTCTCCTATACACATCCGGACCCGGCCAAAGCCGCAGCCGGCATTATGATGAACCGGCAGGAACTCGCCGGTTTTATGGCCTGCCCTTGAGGCAGTAGAAAAACTCTCTTGCCCACTGCGCTTTGTTCAAAGCGTCGATGATTTCCTTCGGCATCCGAACCCCCCACTCCCCAGAATTTCGGGCACCATTGCTGGCATCCGTGCGTCGTTCATGCAAAGAACAGCTTTCGCAATCGCATCAGGGATAGCGAAGTGAAAGGCCGGCGATCACCGCAGAAAACACACGAACGCAACAGACCCCAGGCCGAACCGGCCGGCAAGCGGGTCACGCTTCCACGTGCGCTCTCCAAACTTGGCTATTGTTCCCGCACGCAGGCCGAACGGCTGATCGCAGAGGGCCGCGTCACCGTCGGTGATCGCATCGTCACGGATCCCTCGGCGTGGATCGACCTTTCGACCGCCCTTATCAAGGTCGATCACAAGGAGATCGTCGCAGAAGTCAGGATCTACCTGATGCTCAACAAGCCGCGCGGTCTTGTGACCACTCGTCATGATCCGGAAGGTCGCCCGACCGTCTACGACTGCCTGGCCGACTTTGATGTCCCGCACCTCTCTCCTGTCGGTCGGCTCGATAAGGCGAGCGAGGGGCTGCTGCTCTTTACCAATGATACGGAATTCGCCCAGACGCTGCTCGATCCAATCACCCACGTCTCGAAATCCTACCATGTGCAGATCGATCGGATCGCCGATGACGACGTGCTGGCGGCGATGATGAGAGGTCTCCGGCATGACGGCGAACTGCTGCGCGCCACAGCTGTCCGCAAGCTGCGCGAGGGCGACCGCAATTCCTGGATCGAAGTGGAACTGCAGGAGGGCCGCAACCGGCAGATTCGCCGGATGCTGGAGGCGCTCGATATCGCCTGCCTGCGGCTCGTGCGTGTCGCGATCGGTGGGCTGAAGCTTGGCGACCTGCCGAAGGGATCGGTCCGGGCGCTGACTGAATCTGAACTGAAGGACCTTCGCCGAAAGGTCGGCACCGGTAAGACAATACGGGATTGAGAATGAACGAGATGAAGCCGCATGATTTCTGGCAGGAGATCCATCCGCCGGGCAGTTTCGAAACGGGCGGCAATTTCACCTCCTTCTTTATAGCGGAACTGGAAGATGGCAGGCAGTTGCGGCTGCCGATCCGGGTCCTTTCGGATGGTGAGCATGCGCTGGCCTCGCTGATCATCAATCAGGCAAGCTTTGCGGTGCTGGATATGCTCGCCGAAAACCTTGCCGCAAAGATAGAACCATCAGGCATCGATGTCGTCGCAGGCCTGCCGACGCTCGGCCTGACGCTTGCGGCGGCCGTCGCCCAGAAGCTCGGCCACAGCCGTTATGTGCCGCTCGGCACCTCCCGCAAATTCTGGTATCGCGACGAACTGTCGGTCGCACTCTCATCGATCACCACGCCGGAACAACAGAAACGGCTCTATGTTGATCCGCGCATGCTGCCCCTCCTCGACGGACGCCGTGTCGCGCTGATCGATGACGTCATATCGAGCGGTGCCTCGATCGTTGCAGGTCTCGATCTGCTCGCAAGCTGCGGCACAGAACCCGTCGTCATTGGCGCGGCCATGCTGCAATCGGACCGCTGGCGCGCCAAACTCGACGCCGCAGGCCCTCAATGGCAGGCACGCACGAAAGGCGTTTTTGCCACGCCCATCCTAAAGCGGACCGCCGAAGGAAAATGGCGCCGCCCTGCCTGAGCGGCATCGAGATCACATGTGAAGACCGATCATTCTTTTGTCAGAACGGGCTATACAGCGGGAGACGAAGAGCTACATTCGGCGTGTGATCGAAGACAGGAACCACCGATGACGCTTGAGCAAGCAGCCCTCCTGATCCTGCTGGTGGCGATGCTCTTCCTGTTCTCCCTCGACCGCCTGCGCATGGAAGTTATCGCGATCTGCGGATTGCTTGCGGGCTATGTGCTCGGCCTTTATCCCGCCGATAGCATCTTTGCCGGCTTCGCAAGCCCTGTCGTCGTCACCGTGGTCGAAATCCTGCTGATTGTCCAAGTACTGGCGCGCACCAAGCTCTTTGACAGCCTCGCCGAGCGCTTCGTGGAATCGGGTCTGTCGCACTTCCGAGTCATAACAGGCGTCTCTGCGATCACCGGCTTTATCTCGATCTTCATGAACAATATCGGTGCCTTTGCGATCAGCTTGCCGCTGGCGTTGCGGCTGAGCACGCTCATGAGCATTCCGCGCCGGCAGCTCGTGATGCCCATCTCCTTCGCCGCTCTTCTCGGCGGTCTCGTCTCATTGATCGGCACGCCCGCCAATCTTCTCGTCAGTGATGCACTTGAGAAAACGACAGGCAGAGGTTTCCGCTTCTTCGACTTCGCTTATGTCGGGCTTCCGGTCGCCATAACAGGCATTCTGCTGATCGCCCTAATTGTGCAGCGATTGTTTTCGGAGCCGGACGAGACCGGGGAAGTGCCAACTCAGTCGGCCCGCCGCATCGTCGTGGAGCGCAGCATTCCCGAGCATTCGCCGCTCGTCGGCGTCACACTCGCCCAATGCGCCGAGCGTTTCGGCATCCAGCCGCATGCCCTGATCCGCGATAGAGCTTTCGTCTTTGGCCCGCTCGAACAATCGGTCATTCAGCCGGGCGATATTCTGCTGGCGCAGGGCGCGGATTCGGTCTTCGCGGATCTGGCCGCCTCACAGGCGCTGGTGCGAGACGTCAATCCGCACGGGCTGCAGCCGGATTTCGCCAGCATCGAAGCCGTCGTCATGCCGGAAAGCACTGTCGTCGGCTCGCGCATCGCATCGCTCGAAGTCTTCCGCACTCGCGGCGTTACTGTTTCAGCATTGTCGATGCAGTCTCCTCGTATCGAAGGACGTTTTGCGGATCTGCAGCTTTCGATTGGCGACATCCTGCTGCTGGAAGGCCCGAAAGCGGCGATAGCTGAAGCGTTGGAAGAGTGTGAATGCCTGCCGCTTGCTTCCGCACCCCCCTCCCCCGGATCGCCAGCTTCATGGCAGCCTTTTGCAATCTTCGCCTGCGGCGTCGTCGCTTCCGCCTTCGGCCTACGCCCCGATATTGCTCTTGCCTTCGTGGTGTTGGCGCTCGCACTGCCCGGCTATCTCAACATCCGCCACGCAATGGCGGATATCAACTGGCCAATCATCATTATGCTCGCAGCGATGATCCCGATCGGTCATGCGGTTGCAACAACGGGCACGGCCGAGACCATTGCAGCATGGCTGAGCGTGGCCTTCCCGATCCGCTATCCCTTGTGGGGTATCGCACTCGTTCTGCTTCTCGCCATGGCGATGACGCCCTTCGTCAACAACGCGACGGTCGCGATCGTACTTGCGCCAATTGCTCTGGAATTTGCGCGCGCCGGCCAGCAGCCGCCGCAGGCCTATCTAATCGCGGTGGCCGCAGGCGCCTCGCAGGATTTCCTGACCCCCTTCGGTCACCACAACAATACGCTGTCGATGAGCATCGGCGGCTACCGCTTTGGCGATTTCCTGCGCGCCGGCTGGCCGCTGACGCTCACCGGCTATATAGTCACGCTCATTCTCATCGCCCTCTTCTGGCTTTGAATGAGCCTTTGCTTGACTTCCCCGGCAATGAAACTAGAGCAGGGTCAGAGCATGCGGCGCAAAAGTGTGGAGCGGTTTTGCGATAACCACATGCGTAAAACAAAGACCTGAAGCGTGCGAAGCGAATCCTAAAGATCGCGGCACGCTTTAGTCTCAGCTGATAGAAGGATAGCCAGGCGCCGTGCGTATTCTCTCCGAAGCCCATTTCCCGGAATTGCCGAACTACTACCGCGGCAAGGTGCGCGAGAACTACGATCTTCCGGATGGGCGGCGCATCATCATCAGCACCGACAGGCTGAGCGCTTTCGATCGCATCCTGACCTGCATTCCCTACAAGGGACAGGTGCTGACCGAGACGGCCCGCTACTGGTTCGAGGCAACGAAGGACATCTGCCCCAATCACGTTCTCGACTATCCCGATCCGAACGTCGTCATCGGCAAGCGGCTCGATATCCTTCCTGTCGAGATCGTCGTACGCGGTTATCTCGCCGGCACGACCGGCACATCGATCCTCACACTCTACAAGAAGGGTGAGCGGGAAATGTACGGCATGCGCCTGCCCGACGGCATGCGCGACAACCAGATTCTTCCCGAGCCGGTCATCACGCCGACCAGCAAGGAATTCGACGGCGGTCATGACGAGCCGCTAACGCCGGCCGAAATCGTCAGCCGCGGACTGCTGACGAAAGAACAGTGGGAAATGCTTTCGCAATGTGCACTGGCGCTTTTTGCCCGCGGCCAGCAAATGGCGGCAAAACGCGGCCTGATCCTTGTCGACACCAAATATGAATTCGGCACGGACGAGAATGGCAACATCATTCTCGCCGACGAAATTCATACGCCCGATAGCAGCCGCTACTGGGTGGCGGAAACCTATCCCGCTGCCTTCGAAGCGGGCAAGCGGCCGGAAAGCTTCGACAAGGATTTCGTCCGCGCCTGGGTCGCCGAACGCTGCGACCCCTACAAGGATGCGATTCCGGAAATTCCTCTCGAGCTGATCGAGCAGACTTCGGCCGTCTATATCAAAGCCTATGAATGGATCACCGGGGAACGCTTCGTACCCGACGATCGTGGCGAAACGCCCGCGGCACGTGTCCGGGCAAATCTCGCGCCCTATTTTCCCTGAACCTTTAAAGCCGGAGTTGCGAGCCTGGTTGCAGGCTTTCAACCAATCGCGCTAGCATCGGAAAAAAGGGGGTGCCGGGCCAAGCCCGGCGGGGAACAGATGGCACGCAGGCCCAGACGCAAGGCCGAAGAGACCAGGGAGGATATCCTCTCGATGGCGGATACGCTGTTTCGCCAGCGCGGCTTCGTCGCCGTTTCTATCGCCGATATCGCTTCGTCGCTGCACATGTCGCCGGCCAATGTTTTCAAGCATTTTCAATCAAAGGCGGTGCTGGTCGATGCGATCGCCGAGCGTCATCTCGGCAATGCGACAGAGCGCTTCGCCGCCGTTGACACCAGCCTGCCGCCGAAGGAGCAGTTGCTAAGCTTCGTCCTGCGCCTGCTCGACAGCCATCTGCAGGACATCCAGCAGAACCCCTACATTTTCGAGATGGTGATCTCGACGATCGATGCCAAACTCGATGCCGGCCAGCGCTATCGCGAACGGATAGAGCAGAAGCTCGGCGAGATCATTCGTGAAGGCGTGGCCGAAGGCAATTACCATTGCGACAACACGGATGCGGCAGCCCGCACCGTTGCAGACCTTCTGGCCTGTGTTCTGCATCCCATCCTCATTGCCAAGGACGACAAAAACACACTTGTTCACCGTGCGGAAAAAATCGTGTGTTTCGTGGATGCCGCACTGCAAAATAACCCTTGCTAAGTGACGATTGCTGAATTACGTCACTTCGTAAAGCTTTTCTTAATATCGGATAACGGCATCTGTTTCCGGGTCAATCATCACTCCTATATAGAGCGGCGCCTCATAGGGCCGGCGATTGAACCGCTACTGCCAACCGCACAGGAATTCAGCATGATCCGGCGTGCCCTCATCATCTCCTCGGCCCTCTTGCTGGTTATGGGCCTCGCCGCCTGCAACGAGAGTGGCAGCAAGCCCGCGGGCAATGCAAGCGCAGGCGGTGCTACCCAGCAGGCTGCACCGGTCGGTGTGGTCACGCTGAAGAAGGATACCTATCCGATCACCACGATCCTGCCTGGCCGCGCCGAAGCCTTCCAGGTGGCCGATATCCGCCCGCAAGTGAACGGCATCATCCGCGAAATCGCCTTCAAGGAAGGCGGCGAAGTCAAGAAGGGCGACCTGCTCTACCAGATCGACGATGCTGCCTACCGCGCAGCCGTCGAGCAGGCCCAGGCTGCGATTTCCAAGGCTCAGGCAAGCGTGCCGAGCGCCCAAAGCAATTTCGACCGCTACCAGCGTCTGGTCGGCAGCGGTGCGACGCAGATCGAATTCGAGACCGCCCGCACGGCGCTTGCCCAGGCAAATGCAGAAGTCGAAGCCGCAAAAGCGGCATTGACCGCAGCACAGATCGACCTCGATCACACAAAGATCACGGCCCCTTTCGACGGCGTTATAGACCAGACGGCCTACAATATCGGCAACGTCGTTGCAGCCAACCAGTCGACCGCGTTGACCACTATCCGCCAGCTCGATCCGATCTACATTTCGCTGACGGAATCGAGCACCAACCTGCTGAAATTGCGCGATGCGATCGCTGCCGGCGAGGTTAAGGGCGAGGACAACAATATCGCGTTCCGCCTGATCCTCGAAGATGGCCGTGAATATAATCAGAAGGGCAAGCTCGACATGTCGAAGCAGGTCGTCAGCGAAACGACCGGCACCTTCATCATTCGCGTGGTTTTCCCGAACCCGGAGCGCGTCGTCCTGCCGGGCATGTATGTACGCGCCACGGTCGAACTCGGTGCTGAAACCGGATATTCCCTGCCGCAGCTTGCGACCACCCGCGACGCAAACGGCCGTTTGACGGCACAGTTCGTTTCCGCCGAGGGCAAGGTTGAGACTCGTGTGTTCGAGAACGCCTCGCCCTCCAACAATTCCTGGCTCGTGACCCAGAGTGTGAAGGATGGCGATCAGCTCATCGTCAGCGGTCTGCAGTCGATTGTATCAGGCATGCCGGTAAAGCCGGTTCCAATGAAGATCAACGACAACGGCGTGGTTGTCCCTGCCGATCAGCCTGTGGCCGGAGGCGAACAGAAGCCCGCAGCAAAGTAATGCGCAGGCATTTTCGTATCGTCACCGTCCCAGCCGTACAGGAATAACCGATGGCCAAGTTTTTCATTCGACGACCGATCTTCGCCTGGGTCATTGCGATCACCATCATGCTCGCAGGTCTGCTCGCCATCTTTACGCTGTCGATCTCCCAATATCCTGATATTGCGCCGACCACGGTCCGCATCAACACGAGCTATCGCGGCGCGAGCGCCGAGACGGTCGAAAAATCGGTGACCACCATCATCGAAGACGGCATGACTGGTCTCGATGACCTCACCTACATGACCTCGACCTCGTCGACTGGCTCGGCCAGCATTTCGCTGACCTTCGGGACCAGCATTAATCCTGACATCGCGCAGGTGCAGGTGCAGAACAAGCTGCAGCTCGTCCAGTCGCAGCTCCCGGGAGATGTCATCGATGCCGGCATCAGCGTCACGCGCTCCACCTCGAGCATTCTTCTCGTCGGCTCGCTGGTCTCGACAGACGGCAAGCGCACCTCCGTTGACCTCGGCAACATCATGTCGACCTCGATCGAGGACCAGATCCAGCGTCTGGAAGGCGTGGGCAGCATCAACGTATTTGGCTCCGGCTACGCCATGCGCGTCTGGCTGGATCCGTTCAAGCTACAGAAGTTTCAGCTCACTCCAAGCGACGTGACCTCGGCCATCCAGGCCCAGAATACGCAGGTCTCTGTCGGCTCGCTTGGTGCCCAGCCGGCCGTCCCGGGGCAGCAGATCAACGTGACCATCACCGCGCAAAGCCAGCTCACCACTGTCGCGGATTTCGAGCACATCATCCTGAAGGTCGAAAAGGATGGTTCGACCGTCCGCCTCAGCGATGTCGCCCGCGTCGAGATCGGTCAGGAAAGCTATGGTGGCAGCTCGCGCTATAATGGCCTGCCATCGTCGGGTTTCGCGGTCAACCTTGCCATTGGCGCGAACGCCATCGACACCGCCGCCCGCGTCCGCACCGCGCTTGAAACGATCGGCCGTGGCCTGCCGGAAGGCGTCGAGATCACCTATCCCTACGACACGACCCCCTTCGTCGAGCTGTCGATCGAGAAGGTCGTGCATACGCTGATCGAGGCGATCGTGCTCGTTTTCGTGGTCCTGCTCATCTTTCTTCAAAACCTGCGCGCGACATTGATCCCGACCATCGCCGTTCCCGTCGTGCTTCTGGGCACGTTCGGCGTCCTCGCGGTAACAGGCTATTCGATCAATACGCTTACGATGTTTGCCATGGTGCTGGCGATCGGTCTTCTCGTCGACGACGCCATCGTCGTCGTGGAAAATGTCGAACGCATCATGTCGGAGGAAAAGCTCTCGCCACTTGAAGCGACCGAGAAGTCCATGGGTGAAATCACCGGTGCCATCGTCGGCATCGCTCTCGTGCTGACCGCCGTTTTCATTCCCATGGCCTTCTTCGGCGGTTCGACCGGCATCATCTATCGCCAGTTCTCCATCACCATCGTTTCGGCCATGCTGCTATCGGCCCTCGTCGCCATCGTGCTGACGCCGGCGCTCTGCGCCACGACGCTGAAGCCCGTCAACGAGCATAAGAAGCATCGCATCGGCGACTGGTTCAACCGCAACTTCACCCGCTCGACCAACGGCTATGTCCGCACGATCGGCTACCTCTTGAAGCGTCCGGTCCGCGTCATGCTGGTGTTCCTGCTGGTCGGCGCCGGCTGCGCCTATCTCTTCACGCGCCTGCCGAGTTCGTTCCTTCCGCAGGAAGACCAGGGTGTGCTCCTGACCATCGTCACCACGCCGCCGGGCTCGACCACGCAGCAGACGCAGGCCGTCGTTGAAAAGGTCGAAAAATACTTCCGTGAAAACGAAAAGGATGCGGTGGATTCCGTCTTCGGCGCGCTCGGCTTCGGCTTCAACGGTTCGGGTCAGAATAGCGCTATCGTCTTCACCAAGCTCAAGGATTTCTCACTGCGCACCGATCACAATCTCAGCGCGCAGTCGGTCGTCAACCGGGCTCTCAAGAACTTCTTCACGATCCGCGAGGCGCAGGTCTTTGCGCTGCTGCCACCAGCGATCCAAGGTCTTGGCGTCTCAAGCGGCTTCTCCATGTATCTGGTGGACACCGGCGGCCACGGCAATCAAGCCCTGACGGCTGCGTCCAAGCGGCTCATCCAGATGGCCGGCGCCACCGGCAAGGTCGTGGCGCTGCGCTCGAACAACAAGGAAGTCGAGCCGCAGATGAAGATCCTGATCGATCAGGAGAAGATCGGCGCCATGGGTGTCGACCTCGCCTCGGTCAACTCGATGCTGTCGATCATCTTCACCGGCCGCGACGTCAACGACTTCACGCTGAACGGTGAGATCAAGCCAGTCTACGTGCAGGGAGACGCCTCCTTTCGCATGCAGCCGACCGATCTGAATCACTGGTATGCCCGCAACACCGCCGGCGAAATGGTGCCCTTCTCTGCCTTTACGACAACCCAGTGGGTGGAAGGCGCGCCGTCACTCGCCCGATTCAATGCTGTCAGCGCCATCCCGCTCGACGGTGCAGCAGCCCCTGGAGTCTCCTCCGGCGAGGCAATGAACGAGATGGAAGCCCTGACCGAGCAGCTCGGCGGCGGCTACACGGTCGCCTGGCAGGGCATTTCCTATCAGGAGCGGCTCTCGGGGTCGCAGGCACCGATGCTTTACGCGATTTCGGTTCTCGTCGTCTTCCTCTGCCTGGCTGCGCTCTACGAGAGCTGGTCGATCCCGTTCTCGGTCATCATGGCCGTGCCGGTCGGCGTGCTCGGCGCGCTTGCCGCAGCAACGCTCTTCGGGCAGGCGAACGACGTCTATTTCAAGGTGGGCCTGCTCACGACCATCGGCCTTGCCGCGAAGAACGCGATCCTGATCGTGGAATTCGCAAAGGACCGGATGGAGACGGGCATGGGGCTCTTCGAGGCAACGCTGGAAGCAGCAAGGCTGCGCCTGCGCCCGATCATCATGACCTCTCTGGCTTTTATTCTCGGCGTCGTGCCTCTGGCCATAGCAACTGGCGCGGGTTCCGCTGCCCAGAACGCGATCGGTATCGGCGTGCTCGGGGGCATGCTTTCGGCAACGATGCTCGGCATTTTCTTCGTGCCGTCCTTCTTCGTCGTGATCCGCCGCATCTTTGCCACACGGCAAAAAAATGAGGCGGGAGTGTGATATAAATGCACTGTGAGAAAGCTTTCCGGATTGCTACATTGCGCACGGACTGCTTCGGCATGTGTTTAGCGTAAGGAACGAGGCGCGTCAGGGCCGATAGTGAAGCATGACGCTTCGGACAAGAATTGACTTGCTCGAGTTACAGGATGAAATGCATGGTATCTCTTCGTTATGCCACACCGGCGCTATTGTTATTGCTGTCGGGCTGTGTAGTAGGCCCTGATCACGTACCTCCTGAAATGGCACTTCCCGGAAAATTCAGTGAAGGTGGCAAAAAGAGCATCGGCGATGTCGCTACCACGGCCTGGTGGACCGCCTATAACGACCGCAAGCTCGACAGCCTTGTCCAGACCGGGCTTAGCCAGAACCTGACGATTCAACAAGCGATCGAGCGTATCAATTCCGCATCCGCCAACGTGACCATCGCCGGCGCCGGTGCCTTGCCCGCCCTCGATGTCGGCGCTTCCCACACCATCAGTGGTCAGACCGGTGAACTGCGCGACCAGCCCAACACTCGCAACACCAGCGCCGGACAGCTTTCCCTGTCCTGGCTGCTCGATCTGTTCGGCCTCTACAAGCGCAGCAAGGAAAGCGCCCTCGCCTCTCTTGATTCCGCTTACGCGGGTGCCGACATCGCCAAGCTGTCCTACATCCAGGACCTTGTCTCAACCTATATCGATCTGCGCTTCTACCAGCAGCGCCTGGCGCTTTCGAAGGCCAACCTGAAATCCCGCCAGGAAACCTACGACCTCACGAAGTTCCAGCTTGACGCAGGTGCGGCATCCCGCCTCGACGTCGTGCAGGCTGAAGGTCTTGTCCAGTCGACGCTCGCAGAAATCCCCGGCCTCGAAACCAACATCCGCGTTTCGGCCCATCATATCGCCACCCTCGTCGGCCAGCCGGCTGGTACGATGGTGGATGAACTGATGCGTGGCTCTGGTCAGCCGACTTTCCGCGGCGGTATCAATTCCGGCATTCCGGCCGACCTGATCCGCAACCGTCCGGACATTCGCCAGGCCGAGCGCAACCTTGCCGCCGCTACCGCCCAGATCGGTGTCGCAGAGGCTCAGCTCTACCCGTCGATCTCGCTCTCAGGCTCGATTTCGCCGAGCTACATCAACCAGCGCGGCATACACGGCGGCCTGTCGGCATGGTCCTTCGGCCCAACCCTGAACCTGCCGATCCTCGACGGTGGCCGCCTGCGCGCCAACGTCGACGTCTCCAAGTCCGACGCAGCCGCATCCTATCTCGCCTGGAAGCAGACCGTTCTGACGGCAGTCGAGCAGGTCGAAAACGCTCTGTCGGCCGTTCGCCGCGATGCCCAGACCGTTAATGCGTTGCGCGCCCAGGTCCGGACGACGCAGGAAACCCTCGAGCTTTCGACGGCGTCCTACAAGGACGGCGCCTCCTCGCTGCTCGACGTTCTCGACGCCCAGCGTCAGGTCTCGCTCGCTCAGGCAAGCCTTGCCGCCGCTGTTCAGCAGATGGCAAAGGATTACGCTGCGCTCAACATCGCAACCGGTGGCGGCTTCGCTCCGGGCGGCAAGACTACCGGTCCGGGACCGGTCAAGGTTACCAAGGGCAGCTAACATCCTCGCATAGCGTCATTCCGAAGCCTCGCGGTTTCCGCGGGGCTTTTTCTTTGCGTGAAAATCTGCCCTGGACAGATAATATCCTGCACAGGAAGAATTTGGATTCGACAAGCCGCAATTGCTACGCTATGCAATTGATTAAACGATTAAGCGCGGCGCTTCAAAACAATGGCTTCACAACGCCCGGGACCCAATCTCAGCAGGATTGCGACGTCGCTCGGCGTCTCCGTTGCCACGGTCTCCAATGCGCTCTCCGGCAAGGGCCGGGTTTCCGATGCCCTGATCGAAAGAATTCGCGCGCATGCTGCCGAACTTGGTTATGTGCCGAGCCAGGCTGGCCGGGCTCTGCGCACCGGCCGCAGCGCCGTGCTCGGCCTTGTCCTGCCTGACATAGCCAATCCTCTCTTTCCGAAGATCGCCCAGGCCATCGAATATGCTGCATCGGCAGCAGGCTATGGCGTGCTGATCGCCGACTCCCGCGGCGATATCACGGCGCAGACCGAAGCGATCAACCGGCTGGTGGAGCGTGGTGTCGATGGCATGGTCGTCGTGCCGCGCCGTGCCACACGCATTTCCGGCGCAAGCTGCCCGGTCGCAGTCATCGATACCGCCTCCACGCCGGGCAATACGGTCGCCGCCGATCACTGGCAGGGTGGCAAGGAGATCGCCGCCCACCTTGCGAGCCTCGGCCATAAGCAGATCCTGATCATCGGCAACAATCACGAGTCCAATGTCCAGAATGACCGAGCCGGCGGCATCAGAGCCGGCCTGCAGCCTGGCATGCGTTCCGAAACACTCTGGATCGAGCGGTTGGAGAACGAGACGGGCGCCGGTTGCCGGCTGGGGCTTGCGAAAAAGGCGCGTCAGGGCTTCACGGCCTTTGCGGCCCTTTCCGACCTGCAGGCTCTGCGCGCGCTGACTGAACTGCAGCAGGACGGCATCAGCGTGCCCGCCGATGTCAGCGTCACCGGCTTCGATGATCTCATCTGGTCGCCTGTCGTCACGCCGTCGCTGACGACGGTGAGGATGGATATGGATACCATCGCCGAAATTGCCGTCTCGGCACTGGTCAATAGAATAAACGAAAGCGGCACACGGGAGGGCGTGCTGGTTACGGCGCACACCGAACGTGTGCCCATGCAGCTGATTATTCGCCAGTCATCCGGCCTCGCGAACCCGGCACCAAAAACCTCAGAGATGGAGAGCTTGTAGAATGAAGAAAGCCCTGATTGCATCGGTGGCGCTGGCCGCCCTTTTCCCGCTTGGTGCCGCTGCGCAGGAGCGGACACTGACCATTTCCGTCTATGCTTTCGCGCAGGATGACTACAAGACAATCGTCTATGATCCCTTCGAAGCCAAGTGCGGCTGCAAGCTTGTCGTCGAAACCGGCAATAGCGTCGAACGTATTGCTAAGATGGAAGCCAACAAAGCCAATCCGGTGGTCGATCTCGCTGCCGTCTCCATGGCCGACGGCCTCGCCGCTTCCCGCGCCGGCCTGGTCGACAAGGTCGATACGTCCAAGCTCGAAAATTTCTTCAAGCTCTATGATATCGCCAAGGATCCGAACGGCGACGGCATGAGCGTCGGCTACACCTTTTACGCCACCTCGATTGCCTACCGCTCGGATAAGATGAAGATCGAGTCCTGGGCCGATCTCCTGAAGCCCGAATATGTCGGTCACGTCGCCTTCCCGAACGTCACGACCAACCAGGGGCCACCGGCGCTCTATATGCTCGGCCTCGCGCTCGGCAAGGACACGCCTGATCTCAAGGCGCCGATCGAAGCACTTGGCAAAAAAAAGGACGAGATCGTCACCTTCTATGAAAAGTCTTCCCAGCTCGTGCAGCTTATGCAGCAGGAAGAAATCTGGGCGGCTCCGATCGGCCGTTTCTCCTGGGCAGGCTTCACCAAGCTCGATGTTCCCGTTGCCTGGGCAACGCCGAAGGAAGGCCAGACCGGCGGCATGAACGTGCTGGTGCTGACCAAGGGCTCGAAGAACCAGGACCTTGCCCTGCAGTTCATGGATTTCTGGCTGTCGACCGACGTCCAGACCAAGCTCGCGGAAAAGCTGATCGACAGCCCGGCGAACAAGGATGTTAAGGTCTCAGATAAGGTCGCCAACAACATTACCTACGGCGAAGACACTGCCAAGAGCCTGAAACTGATCCCGTCCGCAGCCGCCCTCGACAACCGCAGTGGCTGGTTGAAGGAATGGAATGAAAAGGTCGGCCAGTAAGCCAGTCTGAAATCGGTCCCGACGGCGGCCGGGATCGGCCCTTCCCCGCTCGAAAGGCGTCTCATGTTCCAGAACCGCGCAGAAGCCCTGGCGCTTGCCCTGCCGGCAGCGATCTTCGCCGCCGCGGTCTTTCTGCTGCCTGTCGCGATACTGCTTTCGGAAGGTTTTCGTAGTGGCGGAGCCTGGACGCTTGCCGCCTACACGGATTTCTTCTCGCAGACGCTGAACCGCACCGTCTTCTTCCGCACCTTCCGGCTCGGCCTGGAAGTGACGGCGGTGTCGGCCATCATCGGCTATGCCGCCGCCTTTGCGATCGTCAATCTTCCTCCGAAGGGCAAGGGCCGCATGATCGGCCTCATCACCCTGCCGCTGATGATTTCGCCCGTCGCCCGCACCTATGCCTGGATTGTCATTCTCGGCCGCACCGGCATCGTCAATGAAGCCATCACCGGTCTCGGGCTCAGTCCGGAGCCGCTGCGCCTGCTCTTCACCGAAACCGCCGTCTTCATCGGCCTGCTGCAGCTTTTCCTGCCGCTGATGATCCTGTCGCTCATCAGCGCGCTCGAGAACATGCCGAAGGATGCCATTCCCGCCGCCCGTGTTCTCGGTGCGAACTGGTTCCAGGTCTTCTGGAAAGTTATCCTGCCGCTCACCAAGGAGGGCCTCGTCGTCGGCGGCACGCTGGTCTTCACCGGCTCGCTGACGGCCTATATCACCCCGGCCATCCTCGGCGGCTCCAAGGTGCTGATGCTGGAAACGCTGCTGTATCAGCAAGTCTCCGTCGCCAATAATTTCGTTTCGGCAAGCGTCATCGCCTTCATCCTGATCGTCATGAGCTTTGCCGCCAATATCCTGCTGAAGCGCCTTGCCACCGCGAGGAACCGCCGATGAGCATCCGTCTCCTCTCACCCGTCGTGCTCGTCCTCCTGCTGGTCTTCCTGATCGGGCCCTTCCTGATCATCATCGCCGCTTCGCTTTCCGCGGGCGATACGCTGGCCTTCCCCCCGCAGGGCCTGTCGCTGCGCTGGGCGGCAAAGGTCTTCACCATCGACAGTTTCCGCGAAAGCTTTGCCATGTCGATGTTTCTGGCGGTCTTCGGCACGCTGGCAGCTCTTATCCTCGGCATCCCCGCCGCCTATGCCCTGTCGCGTTACCGTCTCCGGGGCGCAGAGACGGTAAGAACCATCGTCTCACTGCCGATCATTGTGCCCGGCATCATCGTCGGTCTGGCGCTGCTGCGTTACCTGGTCGTACCATTCGGCTTCAACATCACATTGGCGCTCTTCTTCGCCCATACGGCTCTGGTGCTGCCCTATGCGGTGCGTGTTGTGTCCGCAAGTCTCGGCAACCTGCGCTCAGATATCGAGGAAGCCGCCGTATTGCTCGGCTCCTCGCGGCTCGGCGCTTTCTTCCGCGTGGTCATGCCAAATATCCGCGGCGGCATTCTCGCCGCCTTCATCCTCAGCTTCGTCACCAGCTTCAATCAGGTGCCAGTCTCGCTCTTCCTCTCCGGCCCTGGCGTCCGCACGCTGCCGATCGACATGCTGGGCTATATGGAGACGACCTACGACCCGTCCGTTGCGGCGCTCTCAGCGCTGCTCGCCTTCCTTTCGATCGGCATCGTCTTCCTCGCCGAACGCTTCCTGGGATTCTCTCGCTATGTCTGATGCCTACCTTCAACTCAACAAACTGACGCTCGCCTATGGCGATACGGTTGCGGTGAAGGACCTCGACTTGTCGATTGCCAAGGGCGAGCTGGTAGCCCTTCTCGGTCCCTCCGGCTGCGGCAAGACGACGACCATGCGCGCCATTGCCGGCCTGCTGAACCCGGCCTCCGGCCGCATCAATCTCGATGGCGCTGAGATCACCCGCGTCTCCGCAAACAAGCGCGCTGTCGGCCTCGTCTTCCAGTCCTACGCGCTTTTCCCGCATCTGACGGTCTATGAAAACGTCGCCTTCGGCCTGCGCCTGAAGGGCCTTCGCGGCCAGGATCTGGATGCCAAGGTCAATGCCGGACTGAAGTCCGTCGGGCTTGCGAAATTCTCCGGCCGCAAGCCGGGCGAACTTTCGGGCGGCCAGCAGCAGCGCGTCGCGCTCGCCCGTTCCATGGTCATGGAACCGAAGGTGTTGCTGCTCGACGAGCCGCTTTCCAATCTCGACGCCCGCCTGCGTCTTGAGATGCGCGCCGAGCTGCAGCGCGTCCAGAAGGAAACCGGCGTGACGATGATCTTCGTCACCCACGACCAGGCGGAGGCCCTTGCCCTTGCCGACCGCATCATCGTCATGCTGAACGGCGGCATCGAGCAGATCGGCACTCCCGAGGACATCTACAACAAACCTGTTTCCTCCTTCGTGGCCGATTTCGTCGGCTTCGAAAACGTCTTTGCTCTGAAGGACGGAAAACTCGCGACGCCGAACGGCGCTGTCGCGCTTTCCGACGCAGCGCCTGAAGGTGCGGCGGGCCTGGCCTGGCGGCCGCGCGCGGTGGTTCTTGGTTCTGGTCCTTTCCAAGGCACCGTGCGCGGCACTTCTTTCGCCGGCAACAGCCGCGAATATCTGCTGGACAGCGCGCTCGGTCCGATCAAGGCGGAAGTGGACGCCGCCCTGCCGCAACACGAACTCAACAGTACGATCGCCTTCGACCTGCCGGTCGCAATTTCCGCAAGCCTCAAGCGTTTCGGGTGAAATCATGGGCGTCTGGATCGACACAGACATGGGGTTCGACGATATCGCCGCCATCATGGTGGTGACGAACGCGGAACTCGACATCGACGGCGTCTCTCTGGTTTTCGGCAATGCGCCGTTGCCGCAGGTGCGCACCAATGCGGCGGGCGCTGCCAAGGCCTTCGGTTGGAAATTTCCGATCCATACCGGTCGCGACATGCCCGTCCTCGGCAGGCTAGAGACTGCCCAGGCGATCCTCGGCGAAAGCGGCATTCCGACAACCGGCAAACATCTGCCACCGGCCCCGATCCTGCCGGATAGTGATGCCTTCGTCGCGCTTTGCCGCTGGCTGGAACTGGAAGGCCCGCACCGCGTTCTGGCGCTTGGACCGCTGACGAATATCGCCGCACTCGCGCTCGCCCGGCCCGATCTTGCCGCCCGCATCACCGAACTCGTCTGGATGGGCGGCGGTGTCACCTCCGGCAATCATACGGCTTCCGCAGAATTCAACGCACTCGCCGATCCCGAGGCGCTGGCGATCGTCATCGCCCACAAGCTGCCGCTGCACATGGTCGATCTCGATCTCTGCCGCAAGGTTCTTGCAAAGCCCGAGGACGCCGATCCGATCCGCACTGCCGGCGGCGCCAATGCCGAGTTGATCGCCGACATGTTTGCCGGTTATATCCGCATCGGCACCAGCCGAGGCCGACCGGCCATGGCGATCTATGATCCTTCGGCTGCCGTTGCCTTCGTCGCTCCGCAGGTGGTCAGCTTCCGCCCTGCCCGCATCGATGTGGAATTGCAGGGGCAGCATACCCGCGGGCGCACGGTCGTCGAAACCCGTACCACCCATGCAGCGTTCAATGCACAGTTCGCCGCTGACATCGATGCCGATATGGCGCGTGTCATCATTCTCGCCGCCTTGGTTAATGAGGCCCGCAAATGACCGCCACTCCGCGTCAGGAACCCGCCGATCTCAATGAGCCGGCCTTACGCGCCCGCGCCGTGGCTGCGGCGCGCGGTAGTAGCCCTTTCGATGTGCTTGTTACCGGCGGCCGTATCCTCGACGCCGTGACCGGGCTGATCCGCGAGGCCGATATTGGTCTCGTCGGCGCCCTAATCGCGAGCGTACACGCCCCGGCAAGCCGCAGCGATGCTGCAAATGTGATCGACGCGGCCGGCAGCATCATCTCCCCGGGCCTGATCGATACGCATATGCATATCGAAAGCTCGATGGTCACACCGGCCGAATATGCCGAGGCCGTTCTGCCGCGGGGCGTGACGACGATCGTCTGGGATCCGCATGAATTCGGCAATGTTCATGGTCTCGACGGCGTGCGCTGGGCAATCGAAGCCTCGCGCAATCTGCCGTTGCGCGTAATCCTGCTTGCTCCCTCCTGCGTTCCCTCCGCCCCTGGCCTGGAACTCGCCGGTGCGGATTTCGATGCTGGCGTCATTGCCGAACTGCTGCGCTCGCCGGCAATCGGTGGCGTCGCGGAAGTTATGAACATGCGCGGCGTCATCGACCGCGACCCACGGATGACTGACATCGTCAATGCCGGCCTGGCCTCAGGCAAACTCGTCTGCGGCCATGCCCGTGGCTTGGAAGGCGCCGATCTCAATGCCTTTATGGCCGCCGGTGTCACCTCTGATCATGAGCTCACCTCCGGCGCCGACCTTCTGCAAAAGCTCGCTGTCGGAATGACGATCGAACTGCGAGGCTCGCACGATCATCTATTGAAGGAATTCGCCGATGCGCTTGATGGCATCGGTCATCTTCCGCCGACCGTTACACTCTGCACCGACGACGTCTTCCCGGATGAACTCTACGAAAATGGCGGCCTCGACGATGTAGTGCGCCGTCTCGTGCGCTACGGGATGCGTCCGGAATGGGCGCTGAGCGCGGCAACTTTCAATGCCGCACAGCGCCTGAAGCGCTCCGACCTTGGCCTCATCGCCCCCGGCCGCCGCGCTGATCTCGTGCTGTTTGAGGATATGAGTGAATTCAGCGCGCGCGCCGTCATCGCCGGCGGTCGGCTGGTTGCCGAGAACGGCGCGGTCAAGGATCCGATCCAACCGCTCGATGCCACACCGCTCATGCATTCGGTCAAGCTCGCAGCGCTTGCCGAAGACGACTTCCGCATTCCCGCCAACGGCACCAAAGTCCGCCTTGCGACGATCGACCGTCCACGTTTTACGCAGTGGGGCGAAGCAGTTGCCGATGTCCGCGACGGCTTCGTCGTACCGCCAGCCGGCAGCGCCATGATTGCAGTCGCGCATCGTCACGGGGTGGCGGATGGCAGGCCGCGTGTCGGCTTCCTGACCGGCTGGGGTGAGTGGCGCGGTGCCTTCTGCACTACCGTCTCACATGACAGCCACAACCTCACGGTTATCGGCGGAAACGCACGAGACATGGCGCTTGCAGCAAATGCCGTCATCGAAGTCGGCGGCGGCATGGCCGTAGCAAAGGACGGACACGTCGAAGTCCTTCTGCCCCTGCCGTTCTCCGGCCTTGTGACAGATGCCTGCCTACAGGAAACCGCCAACGGCTTCACCGGCATCCGCAAGGCGATGGAGAAAGTCGTCGACTGGCAACCTCCCTATCTGGTCTTCAAGGCCTGCTTCGGTGCGACGCTTGCCTGCAATGTCGGCCCGCACCAGACCGATCGAGGCATTGCCGACGTCGTAACCGGCAAAGTGCTGGAAAGCCCCGTCTTGGAAACCTTCTGAGGCGACCTACGCTTCAGCCTTGAGCTCTTGCTCGACAAGCGACACCCAATAGGCCACTCCATATCCGAGGGCATCGTCATTGAAGTCGTAGGCTGTATTATGATGGAGCGCTCCATCGGCAGCCGGGCCGTTGCCTAGCCAGACATAACAGCCGGGCGCATTTTGCCCGAAAAAAGCAAAATCGTCGCCGGCGGTCGACGGCGGAAAGCTCGTACGCGCCTTTTCACCGAACACCGCCTGTGCGGCGCCTAGAGCCCGAGCAGTTGCCTCCGCGTCATTGACGACGGGCGGAATGCGGCGTTCGAATTCATAGTCAGCCAGAATGCCGTACATGGCGGCCGTGCCCTGCGCCAGACGGCCGATCTCCGCTTCCAGTTGGCCACGAACCTCAGGCGAATAGGCACGCGCGGTTCCGCCGATCTCGACGATATCGGGGATGACGTTCACTGCCTTCGGATTGCCGGCCTGTACCGAACAGGCGCTGACGACCGCTGATTGAAGGGGGTCGACGACGCGCCCCACGATCGTCTGCAGGGACGAAAGGAAAGTGCCTGCAGCTGTAATGGGATCGCGGCCGAGATGCGGCTTTGCACCATGCGTACCAACGCCCCGGAAAGTGATCCGCCAGCTATCTGAGGAAGCAAGCTGCGGCCCCTCGACGACCGCAATCTCATCCACGGCAAGCCCTGGCATATTGTGCAACCCATAGACGGCATCGCAAGGAAACTGTTTGAATAACCCTTCCTCCACCATGCGCTTCGCACCGCCACGGCCTTCTTCGGCCGGCTGGAAGATGAAATGCACAGTGCCGGAAAAACCGCGCGTTTCAGCCAGATAGCGTGCCGCGCCGAGCAACATCGTCGTATGCCCGTCATGGCCGCAGGCATGCATCTTGCCGGGTGCCGTCGATTTGTAAGGACGCTCCGCCGTTTCCGGCATGGCGAGCGCATCCATATCCGCCCTCAGCCCGATCGAGCGTGTGCCATTGCCGATTTGCAGCGTACCGACGACACCGGTACAGCCAAGCCCGCGATGCACCTTGATACCTGCCTCCTCCAGGAGCCTTACGACGATGTTGCTGGTACGCTCCTCCTCGAAACCAAGTTCTGGATGGGCATGCAGGTCGCGGCGAAGAGATGTAAGGAAGGGCAGATCGTTGCTGATCCGGGCGGGGATGCTCATAGCCTGGATATCCTGTAAAGCGAAACGGGCGCCCGACGACGCCCGCATCAGATCGTCTTTTCTTCAACAAACACGTTGAGAGCGCAAGCCCTCATGCCTCCTCGACGAAGACCTCTTCGCGCTTGCGCTTGACGCTCGGCAGGAAGACGATGATCAGCATCGCCACGGCGGTCGCGAGCAGCGTAGCGCTGATCGGCCGCGTGATGAAGGTCGTGGCATCGCCGCGCGACAGGATCATGGCGCGCCGCAGGTTCTCCTCCAGCAAAGGCCCGAGCACGAAGCCGAGCAGCAGCGGCGCCGGCTCGCAGCGAAGTTTCGCCAGCAGGTATCCGATGAGGCCGAAGAAGGCGACGGCGTAGAGGTCGTAGACGTTGGAATTGACGCTATAGACTCCGATTGAGCAGAAGGCCATGATCACGGGAAAGAGCACGTAGTATGGCACCGTCAGCAGCTTCACCCACAGCCCGATCAGCGGCAGGTTAAGGATGACGAGCATCAGATTGCCGATCCACATGGAAGCGATGATGCCCCAAAAGAGCGCCGGCTGCTCCGTCGCCACATTGGGACCCGGCACGATGCCTTGGATGATCATCGCGCCGACCATCAGCGCCATGACAGGGTTTGCCGGGATTCCAAGCGTCAGCAGCGGAATGAACGAGGTCTGCGCCCCTGCATTGTTGGCCGACTCCGGCCCGGCAACGCCGGCAACCGCCCCATGGCCGAACTCTCCCGGCTTCTTCGACACGCGCTTTTCCATCGTATAGGAAGCGAAGGAAGCAAGGATAGCGCCACCCCCCGGCAGGATGCCGAGCGCCGAGCCAATGACCGTCCCACGAATAACCGGTGCGATCATCTCCTTGAACTCTTGCTTCGACGGCAGGAGCCCCGAGACCTTCGCCATCAACACGGTGCGAGTCTTCTCGCCTTCCAGATTGCGCAGGATTTCCGCAATACCGAAGACCCCGACGGCAAGTGCCACGAAATTCAGCCCGTCGGCATATTCGCGGATGCCGAGCGTGAAGCGCGGCGTGCCGGTATAAATGTCCGTGCCCACAAGACCGAGCAGCAGCCCAAGCGCCACCATGGCTAGCGCCTTGACGACCGAGCCATGGGCTAGGGCGATCGAGGACACAAGGCCGACGATCATCAGCGAGAAATATTCGGCAGAACCGAATTGCAGTGCAATCGCCGTCAGCGGCGGCGCAAAGATCGCCACCAGGAAGGTCGAGACCGTGCCTGCGAAAAAGGAGCCGAGTGCGGCAATCGCGAGCGCCGCGCCTGCCCTGCCCTTGCGCGCCATCTGATAGCCGTCAATGGCAGTCACGGCCGAGGACGATTCACCCGGCATGTTGATGAGGATTGCCGTCGTCGAGCCGCCATACTGAGCGCCGTAATAGATGCCGGCGAGCATGATGAGCGAGGAAACCGGCTCAAGCTGGAAAGTAATCGGCAGCAGCATGGCGATCGTTGCCGTGGCACCGATACCCGGCAATACGCCGATCAGCGTGCCGAGCAGCACGCCGATAAGGCAGAAGAGCAGGTTTTCCGGGCTTGCCGCCGTATAAAATCCAAGTGCGAGATTGCTGAAGAGTTCCATGTCCGCCTCCTAGAACCGGACCCAGGGGCCGAAACGTTCGAACGGCAGCCCGAGCGCGTAGCTGAAGACAGCAACCGAAAAGACCGCCAACAGCAGCGAGAGAACCAGCGCGAACAGCACATTCATGCGACTGGATGCAAAACAAGCGATAAAGGCCGTCAGGAAGATTGCTGGAGCAAAACCGAGCCCGCGGACCGTTAGTCCGAAAAAGACCGGCGCCGGGAGAATGAAGAGCATGCCGCGCCAGGCGAAAGGCTCGATCGGCTCGCCCTGAATCCGCACCGCCTGCACGAGAATGATGAGGCCGAGCAGCATGAGGATGCCCGACAAAACGAGGGGGAAGTAGCCAGGTCCCATACGCAGCGCCGTACCGATATCGAGATTGAACGACTGATAGGCAAAGAAGGCGCCGGTCGCGGCAAGTAAGGCGCCGCAGATGACATTGGTGGTGTCGAAACTGAGAGATTTCATGATGTCTCCTGGGTTGGAGATTGAGCGGCGCGACGAGTATGAGGCTGCGCAAACACCCTCCTTCCGATTTGGAAGGAGGGTGGCGAGGTGGCAGTCAGGCTCAGTCCGCGTATTCGCCGGCTGCTTCGATGACGGGCTTCCAGCGGCCGATTTCGCTCTCGAGCTTCGCCTTCAGGGCCGTCGGGGTCGCATCAGCGTCCGACGAGGGAGCGGTGCCGAGTTCGGCAAAGCGGGCGCCAACATTCGGATCCTTCAGTGCGACCTGAAGCGACTTCGACAGGCGCTCGTTTATTTCGGCCGGCGTTCCCTTCGGCGTATAAATGCCGTGCCAGATACCGACTTCGAAGCCCGGCAGGCCGGCTTCTACCGCCGTCGGAATGTCCTTGAGTACATCAAGGCGGGCTGGCGAAGTCACGGCATAGGCCTTGATCGTACCGCCCTTGATCTGCTTCGTCGTATTGGTCGTCTGGTCACACATGATATCGACCTGGCCACCAAGAAGGTCGGTCATGGCCGGACCGGTTCCCTTGTAGGGAACGGTCGTCAACGGCGTCTGGATGGCGCTCATGAACATCATGCCGCAAAGGTGGGATGCGGCACCGATACCGGCATTGGCGACAGTGACCTTATCCTTGTTTGCCTTCACATAGTCGATCAGGCTCTTCAGATCGGCGGGTTCGAAATCCTTGCGTGCAACGATCGTCATCGGAACATCGGTGACGAGACCGACATATTCGAAGGCGTTCAGCGGGTCGTAGGCAAGCTTGCGATAAAGCGTGGCGCTGGTCGCCATGCCGATATGGTGCAGCAGGATGGTGTAGCCATCCGGATCGGCGGCGGCAACCCTTGCGGCGCCGAGCGTGCCACCGGCACCGCCGACGTTTTCGACGACGATCTGCTGGCCGAGATCCTTCGACATGGATTCCGCGACGAGGCGCGCGACGGTATCGGTCGGGCCACCAGCGGCGAAAGGCACGACCATGGTGATGGTGCGGTCAGGATAGTTCTGTGCCGAAGCGGCATGGGCGAGAAGCGAAACAGCAGCGGCGGCTGTCACGCCGAGCATGGCCTTCAGGATTTTCATCTTTTCCTCCCTGATGAAAAATGGTCTTCCGCCGGCGCATCCTCCCGCACCGGCTCGGATGATCCATTTGCAGGCCAGGGACCTGCAGCCGCAATCGCGGTGTGAGGGAAGAATGACGATTTTGCGACGGTGCGACGCAGCATGGGTCGACTTGGAAACAAATGGTTAAAGCGATGGGTGGAAATCCACCCATCGCTAGGTCATCCACCGCTTGGGCGGCAGAACGACCCCGCCTGTTTCCAAGCGATTTGGAGCGGGAGAGAATTTGCGGCCAGCCGCCAGAGACAGTCTGATGAATTTGGAGTCCTCGACCGGCATCGTGCGTCAGCGTCAGCTTGGCCTCACCGATCGGTTCGATCACATCAAGAGATTCGGGATTGGATCAGAATTCGCGACGCATCTCGCTGGCCAGCAGCTTCTTGTCGAGACCATATTTCTGCATCTTTTCATAAAGCGTCTTGCGCGAAATTCCGAGCGACTCATAGACCGGTTTCAGGCTGCCGCCATGGGCAACAAGCGCGCTCGCAATCACGCCGCGCTCGAATTCGGCCACGCGTTCCGCGAGCCCGGCAGCCTCGGCCAGCCGGGCGCCCCCATCGAGACCGAGCACGAAGCGGTCGGCTGCATTGCGCAACTCGCGGACGTTGCCCGGCCAGTCGCGCTGCGCGATGTCGGAAATCACATCCGGCGGCACGGCCATCTCGTCTTTGCCGTAACGCGCAGCCGCCTCCCTGACGAGCTGCATGAAGAGCAGCGGAACATCGGCACGGCGCTGTGAGAGCGACGGCACATGAAGGGTTGCGACATTCAGCCGGTAGAGGAGGTCGGCGCGAAATCGGCCACCAGCGACTTCCGCTTCCAGATCGACCTTGCTCGTGGCGATGAACCGTACGTCAAGCGGAACGGTCTCATTCGATCCAAGGCGGGAAATCGTTCTCTCCTGCAGTACCCGCAGGAACTTCGCCTGCAGATCGAACGGCATGGAGCCGATCTCATCGAGCAGGATGGTGCCGCCTCTCCCATGTTCGAACTTGCCGTAACGCGGCCGCACCGCGCCCGGAAAAGCGCCGGCCTCGTGCCCGAAAAGCTCACTCTCGATCAGGTTCGCCGGGAGAGCTGCACAATTGATGGCGACAAACGGCCGGCTTGCCCGCGAGCTGATATCGTGCAGCGCGCGGGCCACCACTTCCTTGCCTGCACCAGTATCGCCAACAACAAGCGTGTCGGCATCGCTCGCTCCGATCGCGCGGATGCGGTAGCGCAGATCGACCATGATCTGCGTGCGCCCCGGCAGCCGCGCCTCGAGGTCGTCGCGCTTGCCGGCAACAGCCTTCAGCAGCCGATTTTCCAGCACAAGGCTGCGCCGCTCCATGGCGCGGCGGATGACACCGGCGAGCATCTGCGGCGTGAATGGTTTCTCGATGAAATCATAGGCGCCCTCACGCATCGCCTTGACGGCAAGCTGCACATCGCCATGGCCGGTGACGAGAATGACAGGCACTTCAGTATCGAGTTCGCGGATTTTCTGCATCAGCGTCATACCATCCATACCGGGCATGCGGATATCGGTAACGACGACACCAGGAAAACTGTAGCCGATCAGCTCCAGCACATGATCGGCATTGGAGAAGGTTTCGACGCTGAAGCCCGAAAGTTCCAGCGCCTGTGCAGTCGAGCGACGCAGTTCCTCTTCGTCGTCGACGAGCAATATCTTTTGTTCGTTCATTCCGCCGCCTCCGGCATCATGCCAGCTGCTGCGGAAAGCTCGATGCAGAACACGGCCCCGCCTCCCGGATGGTTGGAAACGGTCAAGCTGCCGCCGAAATCCTTGATGATGTTATAGGAGATCGAAAGGCCGAGACCGAGACCCTTGCCGACGCCCTTGGTGGTGAAAAAGGGATCAAAGATGCGCTCGGCAATTGCCGTCGGCACACCGGGCCCATGATCACGCACGGTCAGGATCACCCTGCCCGCCTCTTCGGAAGCCGAGACTTCGATACGCTTGTCCTCCAGCCCCTCGACTACGTCAGCCGCATTGGAAATCACATTGACCAGCACCTGCTGAAGGCGCACCGAACCTGCTTTGACCACCGGCGGCCGTGCGCCAAGATGCAGTCGCAGATCGGCATCCGCCGCCTTCAACCGCCAGGCGATGATCTCCAACGTGTCGCGGATCGCCTCGTCGAGCGGCACCGGGCCGAGCTTCTCATTCGGCTTGCGCGCAAAATTGCGCAGGTGCCGGCTGATGGAGGCCATCCGGTCGATCAGCCCGCCGATGCGCTGGATATTATCTTGCGCTTCGGCCGTGCGGCCGCGTTCGAGCAGGACACAGGCGCTGTCCGTATAGGTCTTGGCGGCGGCAAGCGGCTGATTGAACTCATGCGAGAGCGCTGCCGACATCTGACCGAGACCGGCAAGCTTGCCCGCCTGGATGAGATCGGCCTGTGTCTGGCGCAGCTGCTGCTCGGTCAGGCGTCGCTCGGCGATCTCTTCCTCGATGCGGCTGTTGACGCGGGCAAGATCGGCCGTGCGCTCATCAACCCGCCGCTCCAGCTCGTTCCGCGCCTCGGCCTGCAGCTGCAGGCGCTCGGCAAGCCGCATGCGCCGCTGCCGAAGAATAGCAAGAGTCAGCGCGGCAATGCAGAGAATGAGGAAGACGACGACCAGCGCGGTACGAGCCTGCGCTCGGATGGAGCTGGTGTCCATCAGCACGTTCACGGTCCAGTCTTCGGCCGGCATATAGTGCGAAAGCACGAGATATTCACTTTGCCCGCGATCGCTGGCGAGCGTCATCAGGTCATGATCCTCGAAACGATGGCGGATGACCGGCAGTTCGACGAGCTTGGCACTCGCATAACGCCGTGACGCTTCGGTGCGCGCCACGCGATCCGAACTCAGCGGCAGGATCGCGCCGTAAAGCCAGTCCGGACTGTCGGACATGAAGATGATGCCTTCAGGATCGGAGACGAAGATACGGTATTCGCCGCCGCCCCACGAGGATTCGATTACGTCGATATCGACCTTGAAGACGATGACGCCGCGGATTTTCCCATCTACCCGGATTGGCGATGAGAAATAGTAGCCACGCTTGAGCGAAGTCGTGCCGAGCGCATAGAAGCGTGCCTGATGCCCGCCGATCGCCTCCTGAAAATACGGACGGTAGCTGAAGTTTTCACCGACGAAACTCCCGGGGCCGTCATAATTGCTGGCGGCGATCGTTTCGCCATCCGGACGCACGACATAAATATCGGACGATTTCAGCAGCCCGTTGATTTCCTTGAGGTAGAGATTGGCATTGTCGCGCAGTGAGCGATCATCCGGCCGACTCACCAGCTCCTTGATATCGTCGTGATCGGCGATCAGCGCCGGCAACGCCTCGTAGCGGCTGAGATGACCGTTCAGCGCCGAGACGGCAAGCCGCAGCGCCGTACCCGCCTGCGCCGAAGCCTCGCCCATATAAGCGCGCGTGGCGACCGCGCTCCCATAATAGAAGAAAGCGAAAACCAATAAAGGTGCAGCGCAAAACGCCGCAATGACACGATAGCGCGAAGACAGAGTCTCGCTCCTCCCTTTCCGCCTCCGCCCCCCGTGAAGGCATAGCCCGACGGACCAAGTGTAGTCAGCACGGTGCAGATTTCCAAGAGGCGCCGAAACTTGACACTTGCCAGGCGCGGATGTCTGATTGTTGCACGGCAAGGAGACTGCTATGAGCGACGGCCAGATCCCCAAAGACAGCAAGCTCACAACATCCAAACGCCGTTGGGCCGCGGAAGGAAAGTTCCTGACCGGCCATATCAGCCGCCCGGAAACCGAGCGCCTGCCGCCGGGCCAGCATCTGGTCAAGAACTGGCCGGTGCTCGACCTCGGCCAGCAACCGATCATTTCCATCGATAGCTGGCGGCTGGAAGTTCGCGGCCTGGTCGAGACGCCGCTCGACCTCAGTTGGGCCGCCTTCCAGGCGCTGGAACAGAGCACAATGGTTACCGATATCCATTGTGTGACGACGTGGTCGCGCTACGACAACAAGTGGAAGGGTGTTTCGACCCGCGATCTGCTTGATCTCGCAATGCCGAAGGCGGAAGCCGGCTACGTCATGCTGACGAGCTATGACGGCTACACGACCAACCTGCCGCTTTCCGATTTCGCCGCTGAAGACGCCATTCTGGCCACCGCATGGGAGGGCCAGCCTCTCACTCGCGATCACGGTGGCCCGATGCGTCTGGTCGTGCCACATCTTTATTTCTGGAAAAGCGCTAAATGGCTGCGCCGCATCGATCTGCTGCCGGCCGACAAGGCAGGCTTCTGGGAAAAGAACGGCTACCATATGTATGGTGATCCGTGGCGCGAACAGCGCTATTCCGAAGACTGAACCCGAAGAAGCCGCCTGAGGACAAAGAACCCTGCAGCGAGGATCGCCGCAAATCCGGTGAGCGAGGCCATGCTCGCCGGATGCAGGGGTATTTCGCTCCAGCGCGGGCGCACGACATCGGCCGTGTCGAAGCCCTCCCCACTGAAGCGGCAGGTCACCAGCGAGAGCCCGCGCCGGACCATATCGACATCGACAGCCGATGCGATTTCACCGGCGGCTACCGCCTCCTGTGGCATGTCGCGCATGGCAAGCAGCACCGCCTTGGTCGCGGCGAGATAGGCATGGGCGCATTCGTTGAACGGACTTTCCTGATCCGTCACGCTGCCAGGCATCCGACCCCAGAGGCAGTAGGAATACTGTATCTCGGCATAGTTCAGGACACGCCGGAAAGGCTCGTTCGTATCGACCGCGCTTGCGGCGAGATCCATGATACGGCCGCGATAGTCGGCAATCACAGCCATTTCCCCGTGAGATAGTTCGGGCACCGGTAGGCCAGCGCGGCTGCCCTCGTCCCTGCCGCCTCCATGCGCGGATGCGTTATCCGCGATCAGCAGGGCAAGGCCGAAACAAAGGAGATTGAATCCGTTTTTCACAATACGTCCAACGTCCCGACGCAGCAGCCGAACAGCCGACGGGCTTTGCGAGGAAAGAGGGCGCGTCAAGCCCCTCTGCCGCTCCTTATCGATGGGCCGGGCGCAATACACTCTTCGCCCCGAGGCGCTTCTCCGCCAGCGCGCCGAAAGCCAGACCGAGCACCAGCCAGAGGATCATATGCATGCCGAGCGTGGTCGTGCGGAAGCGCCATAGCACCGTAGCTGAGAAATTCTCCGGCACTTCGTTGATCGGAGGCAGCAGATATTCCACCAGACCGATGAAGACGACGAAGAGAACACCCGCAAGGATCGCCGCATTCCATAAGCCGTAGCGCGCTGTCAGGCTGCGGGCAATTGCAACGGCCGCGATCAGCGAAGCAATCGAAACGACAATCATCAGGAAGAACAGCTCGGTGCGCACCCCGATCGTATCCGAATTGCCGACAGCCGGCGGATTGGCCGGATATTTGATAGCCGGAACGATGACGATGGCGACGAAAGCGGCGACTGCGATAACGGCCGAGGTGCCGCGTGCCGAAAGGCTGCTGAAGCGGCCATGCACGAAGGCGAAGACAAGCGCAAACAGCCCGCCAATGGCAACGCTATAGGCCATGACGCCGATCAAGAGCCCGGGCCCCGCCTGGGTGACGCGGCTGACGATTTCAGGCTCGGCAACCTCGCCGGCAGCCTGCGCCGTCGCCTCTTCGAAGGCGATGGCAGCATCGACGAGCGGTTCGCCGAAGAAGCGCGCAAAGGCGAAAACCAGGATACCTGCAATCACGCCCGCGATCATGCCGCGAAGCAGAAGATTTCCAACCACGTGAGACACTCCCCTAAAGCATGTCGCACAAAAGCGTTCAGCGGTTTTGCGATGATGACATGCAAAAACTACAACTAAAACGTATCAAGCGGATCTCGAAGATCGCGACGCTTAGTGGCAGGGAAAGCCGAGGAGGTGGCGGGCGTCATGCACGAATTCGTGCACATACATGCCGTTGAAGAGCGCCATCGCGCCTTCTTCGGTGCCGACGAAATAGATGGCAATCAGCATTAGCAGGCCGCCGAAGATCGCCCATGGCAGAATCTGGCTTACAGGAATGGGGGCGGGCGACATGACCGGCGCAAAAGTGGTGTCAGACATGTATTCCTCCTGGAATGACGCGTTCAGTCGAAGATCTCGTGTGCAGTAGGGTCTGACTTCCAACGCGAAGAACTTCGACACGCTGGTCACAGTGGCGCGACCGCGCCGGACTTTCACCGGCTTCCAAACCCGCAACGTCACGGTTATATCTGCACGTCAAAGATACTGTCAACGAAACTTCATACGCGTGGCGGTCATCCCGCCCTATCTCCGGAGGGCGCGAATAACGTGACCACTTGCCTCACATGGATAAATAACGGCGCCACGGCGGCAAATCGCACGGCTTCCTTTCCCATGGATGAACCGCTGGAGGAACAAGCGATGAGCAAAGCCACGCTGCCGTCACCGGGACAGGCGGACAGGGTTTTCGTAAGCCCGGCGCTGCGCACCCGGCAGACCGCCGAAATGCTGGGCTTCGACGCGGTCCTTGCCCCCGCGCTCAGGGACTGCGACTATGGTCGCTGGAGCGGCAAGCCGCTTATGAGCCTTCGTTCCGAAGAGCCGGATAATTTTGCTCTCTGGATATCCGATCCCGAAGCTGCCCCGCATGAGGGTGAGAGCCTGCAACAGCTTTGCAAACGCGTCGCCGGCTGGATGAATGAGGAAATGCCGCTCGGCGGCCATGTCGTCGCAGTTACCCACGCAGCCGTCATCCGCGCCGCCATCCTGGATGTCCTGAAAGCACCGGCTGCCTCCTTCTGGACAATAGATGTTCAGCCGCTCGGAATGGTGCGTATGACGCATGACAACCGCCGCTGGTCGCTGCGTTTCTGAAATACTCCCCCCTAAATTAGTCCAGCCTTACACAAGCAAACGCAGCCATACACATCGAACCCGGTACCCCCGAGCTCTACGTCCTTCCCTGCGGAGACGAAAAATGACCTATGACTGGAGTGGAGAGCGCACGCGGCGTATTCGCGCCGTGCGTGTCGCAACTGTTGTCGCCGTTCTCGTCGGCATCATGATCAGCCTACCACTGCTGATCAACGTCGCCTGAACTATCAGAGTCAAAGGCGGGCGCGCTACGGCCGCTCGCCTTTCTCTTCGCCGATTTTAATCTGAATGACAACGAAAAACAGGCCGAGCGGACACGCCGGTCAGTTTCGGCATCTGCGGCCTCGAAAACAGATCGGCTGCCGAACTGCGCATGCGACGCATCATCGGAATGACGACGGAACGCTATCGGGCATGGCAGCCATAAGAAGGACGGATCAGTGTTTGCTGCTCTTGGAGATTGTGGTGTTGGTGATCGAGACCGGATCGCTGGCGGGAAAAGTGCCTTCCAGTCCTTCGTCCAGTTGCTCTTCCATCGCCTCCTCATCACCCCGCGAACGAGCATTCTCTACCGCAACTGGTTGCCCGTTATCGCCCTCGCGGATTGGCGCAGTAGCGAGGCAGCTCATCACTTCCCTCGCCTTTTCCACCGCATTTAGCCGGTTCAATTGCTGACCGCGATCGCTCTTGATCTGCACGGAGACGACTTCGCCGCCGTCGCCCACGAACTCGACCGTGAAACCACCTTTGTTGCCATAGGCGGGGATGACCTGGGTGCCGACAACGTGCATGAGATTGTCCTCTCTCTTGAATAGTTCTGAAAAACGGTTTGGACGTGACATTGGTTCCGCTCAGGGCGGGCGGACGTAGTCTACTTTCAGCTCCAGCCGCAGCCGCACGATGGGAGCGCGATCACCGTTCTGCACTTCTATGCCCAGCGATCCGCCCGGCCATTGCGGCAAACCGTCGAGCGCCATTTCGGCCAGGACGTGCTTTGCCTCTTCCACGGCGGCGAAAAGATCGGGAAATTCGAACGGCAGGTCATCCGGAACCATGCCGTCATTGTCTACGGTCTTGAAATAGAAGAGAGACATCTCGCTGCATCCGTTGCGAAAGCTTAAAAGCAACAGGCGGCCAAAGGTTTCAAATTGCGTGCAAAAATTCGGCTTTTCTTATATCACGTTAAGAGGCAGCGCAGCACGCACGGTCTGTCCGTTTCCGATGAAAGTGCTACCGAATGCATGGTACGATCGCCAACAATTCGCCTTCAGGTTTCAATAAACATTTCAGACTTTCATGATACTTCCGCCCGGGATGGAGATGGAGAAGCTCATGGCGGAATTCTTCAGGAGCAGGGCGGGAAAGCAATGCCTGTCTGTCATGGCGCTCGGAGCAACGTTGTGGATTTCAGGCGCCCTGCTGGATGTCGATAGCTGGCTCGTTTCCTTCATGAGTGGCTTGGAGAACTACGGCGCCGACGAGTTCGTGCTTGCCCTCGGCATCGCCGGCGGGATGAGTTTCATCTATTCCGCGTTGCGCATTGGCGACCTTCGCAAAGAGACGCAACTTCGTGGTGCCGCCCAGGCGCGCGCCGACTGGACCGCTACTCACGATCATCTGACCAAGCTTCCAAACCGCTACGCCTTCGAACGCAAGATCCTGCCCAAGCCCGCCCGTCAGGACGGCGATGTCCCCGAAGGGGCCAAGAGCAACGTTACGATCTTCTCCGTCGATCTCGACGGATTCAAGAAAGTCAACGACCTTATCGGCCACAAGGGTGGCGACGTTCTGTTGGTGGAAGTAGCCAAGCGCATCTGCGCACTGGGTAATGCCGATTGCGTTTATCGTTTCGGCGGGGATGAATTCATCGTCATCGCGCTCGGCATGACCGAGGCGCGGGAGGAATGGTTCGCCAAAGTGCTTATCCAGGCAGTCACCCGGCCCATCCTGATCGATGGCTTTGCCGTCGAAGTCGGCGCCAGCGTGGGTTACGACCGCTGGAACGAAGGCGCAGAGCCCCTCGAGGACGCAGCTCACCGCGCCGACCTTGCCATGTACGAGGCGAAATCACGCGGTCCCAACCATCACCTGATCTTCCAACCGTCCATGCAGGACAAAGTGACGGAACGCGCATCACTGGAGAGCAAGCTGCGCGGCGCCATTCAGAACAAGGCGATCAAGACCTACTATCAGCCGCTGATCGATCTCAGGAGTGGTAGGCTCTGCGGCTTCGAGGCGCTGGCCCGATGGACTGACGAAGACGGTATAAGGATTCCGCCTCCGGTCTTCATCGGCATTGCCGAAGAAACCGGCATGATAACCGAACTGTTCGAAAACCTCCTCACCCAGGCCTGCAGCGATGCCCTCGCCTGGCCAGATGATGTAAGGCTTTCCTTCAACGTCTCACCTGTGCAGATGGAGGATAAACTCCTTCCCTCGCGCATCTTCAAAGTGCTCGCGGCAAGCGGCCTGCCCGCCGGGCGGCTGGAAGTTGAAATTACCGAAAACGCGCTGATCCAAGATCCCGCGATCGCAGCCTATATTCTCGATGAATTGCATAAAGCGGGCGTACAGATCGCCCTTGATGATTTCGGTACGGGCTATTCGAGCCTTGCTCAGCTCGCCCGTTACCGGTTCGACAAAATCAAGATCGACAAGAGTTTCATCGCCACCTGCCGGGAGGACGAGAAGCAGGAAAAGATCGTCCGCGCCATGCTTGCTCTCGGAAGAAGCCTCAACATCAAGACGACGGCTGAAGGCGTCGAGGAGCACGCCCAACTCGCCTATCTACTGCCGCTTGGCTGCGACATCGGCCAGGGCTATCTCTTCGGCAAAGCGATGCCCGCCGCAGAGGCGGGCATCTTTATCGAAAATCAGATTAGCAGTCTCGCCTTTACGGCCTGACCAACCTTAAAAGATCTGGCGAAGGACCACGAACAGCAAGAAGGCGATTGCGATCGAGGCCGGAAGCGTCAGAACCCAGGCCATGAGCATGTTGCGCACGGTGGACCATTGCAGGCCCGAGCCGTTGGCAGCCATCGTGCCAGCCACACCTGATGACAGCACGTGTGTGGTCGAAACCGGCAGGCCGAGATGGTCGGCCGAGGCAATCGTCGCCATGGCGACGACTTCCGCGGCGGCACCCTGGCCGTAGGTCAGATGGGTTTTGCCGATCTTCTCACCAACCGTCACAACGATACGCTTCCAGCCGACCATCGTTCCGAGGCCGAGTGCCAGCGCGACGGCGACCTTCACCCACAACGGAATGAATTTTGTCGCGTTGTCCACTGCCGCATGATACCCGGTGACGGCCTTGAGATCACTGGCGTCCATCGGCAGCAGCTTCTTCTTGTCGATGAGCTTGAGCGCCTCGCCGATCAGGTAGATGTCATTGCGGACGTTGCCGACGAGATTGGTGGGAACGGCTTCCAGGGTCGGGAAAGCAGCGACTTCGGCGCTCGTCTGGTGGATATACTGCTGCAGCGCCGGCGTGGTCGCGTCCGTCCATACCTTGTTCTTGACGGCATTGCCGACTTCGGCCTTGTAGTCGGTAACGGTTACGCCCGGCTTCACATATTTGCCAAGAGCCGCTTCCACCTGCGCGGACGCCGATTTGTAGGCTTCGAGATAGTTGACGTCAGGCGTACGATTCAGCGCGAAGGCGGTCGGCACCAGACCGATGAGGATGAGCATGATGAGACCCATGCCCTTCTGGCCGTCATTCGAACCGTGGGCGAAGCTCACGCCCGTGCAGGTGAAGATCAGGATGGCGCGGATCCACAGCGGCGGCGGCCGATTGCCCTTCGGCTCTTGATAGAGTTCGCGTTTGCGCACCAGGAACTTCATAACGATGAGCAGGATAGCCGAAAGGCCGAAACCGATGATTGGTGAAATCAAGAGCGACAGGCCAATATTGGTTGCCTGCGACCAGTCCACGCCGCTGGTGGCGGAACCTGCCGGCGCCAGGAATTGGTTGGCGAGACCGACACCAATGATCGAGCCGACCAGGGTGTGCGAGCTCGATGACGGCAGGCCGAGATACCACGTGCCGAGGTTCCAAATGATCGCTGCGATCAGCAGCGCAAAGACCATGGCAAGGCCCGAACCGGAACCGACCTGCAGGATCAGCTCGACTGGCAGCAGCGCCAGGATGCCAAAGGCCACGGCGCCCGTGGATGTCAGAACGCCGAGGAAGTTGAAGAAGCCCGACCAGATGACGGCAAATTCCGCCGGCATCGAGCGCGTGTAGATAACGGTCGCCACGGCATTGGCCGTATCGTGGAAACCGTTGACGAACTCGAAGCCGAGCGCGATCAGCAGCGCGAGACCGAGAAGTACCCAGGGAACGGCAACTGCGGCAGTCAGGTCACGGGACAGGGCATAGGCGACATATCCGAGACCGCAGACCAAAATGAGACCGAACACCGGCAGGAACCACTTGCCTACGGAATTCGAATGGTGCAGCGGATGGGAAACGTCACTATGGCTTGGGGCAATGTCGGCCATGGAATAGTTCCTTGTTCCAATTGCAAATTTGCCATTTGTTAATAAATCCGCAGCGTGAAACTCTCATGACGCAACCGTCCACGCGTCATCCCGAGCCGGCATCTTCGGAGACCGAATCAACAACCGAAAATTGCCCGCTGGGAGAGAAGAGCCTTCCCACGTGGCGCCATGGCGCTAAGTTCGTTTATCGCCACGCTTCCCGGGAGTATCAAGCAAATGCCGTCGACTGACCTTCTCCTGACCTTCAATGCCGGCTCGTCGACGGTGAAGATCGGCATTTTCGCAATCGAAGATGCAAACGTGCGCCGCATCGGCAAAGGCGTGATCGATTTCCGCGCCGAACCCCTCACCTTCAGCATCACGGAAGGTCCGCAGATATCAGATACGCCGCTGGAGGCCGAGTTTGCCGACGATCTGCGCCCCGTTGTCGACGAAGTGTGCGAATTGCTTTCGGAGCATTTCGATATCGGCGCCGTCCGCGCTGCCGGCCACCGGGTCGTTCATGGCGGCGACCGTTTCACCGAAGTGACCGCGCTTGATGACACCGCAATCGATGAAATCGACGCGCTGACGCCGCTGGCACCCCTTCATCAGCCGCAGGCACTCCGCTTCATCCGCGCATTGCGGCACTTGAAGCCGCATCTTTCCCAGACCGCCTCCTTCGATACCGCTTTCCACGCAACACAGGCCGATCTCGTCCGCCGCTTCGCTATCCCACGTGCGCTTCATGACGAGGGTATCAAGCGGTATGGCTTTCACGGCCTTTCATACAAATTCATTGCCGGCGAAGTGAGCCGCAAACTGTCGAGCAAGCCGAAAATCGTCGCCGCTCACCTCGGCAGCGGCGCGAGCCTTTGCGCCCTGGAAAAAGGCGTCAGCCGAGATTGCAGCATGGGGTTTTCCACGCTCGACGGCATCCCCATGGCAACCCGGCCCGGCTGGCTCGATCCCGGTGCGATCCTTTATCTTCTGCAGCGAAGGAAAAAATCCGCCGATCAGGTTGAGGACATGCTCTACCATCGCTCCGGCTTGCTCGGTGTTTCCGGCATCAATGCCGATACCCGTCATCTTCTCGAGGATAGCCGCCGGGAAGCCCGCGAAGCTCTCGATCTCTTCACCCTGCGCATTGCAGGCGAGATCGGCCGCATGTCGATGACGCTCGGCGGGCTCGATGCCATCGTCTTTACGGCCGGTATCGGTGAACACCAGCCGCAAATCCGCGCTTCCGTCCTCCAGCGCTTGAGTTGGCTCGGTCTTGCGGTGGACGAAAAAGCGAATGCCGCTAACGGCTTCACAATCACGACATCCGCAAGTCGGATAACGGCACATGTCATCGCTACCGACGAGGAGCACGTCATCGCGCAGGAAGCGCTCTCTATTCTTCGCTCCGGCTGATCCAGATCAAAGGCATGCTGGTGCCATCAGCTAGAATTGACGTTGAACAAGTTTAAACGGGAGAAATCCATGGAAAAGCATGTCTCGACTCAAGCAGTTCTTTCCGACGCCGAACTTACGCTCATCGATCGCTACTGGCGTGCCGCCAACTATCTCTCGGTCGGACAGATCTATCTCCTGTCCAATCCTCTGCTCCGCCAGCCGCTGAAATCAGAACATATCAAGCCCCGCCTGCTCGGCCACTGGGGCACCACGCCCGGTCTCAACTTCATCTATGCGCACCTGAACCGCATCATCCGCGCCCGTGATCTCGACATCATCTATATGTGCGGCCCCGGTCACGGCGGCCCGGGCATGGTCGCCAATACCTATCTCGAAGGCATTTACAGCGAAATCTATCCCCATATCGCCGAGACCGAAGACGGCATGCATAAGCTCTTCCGCCAGTTCTCCTTCCCTGGCGGCATCCCGAGCCATGCAGCGCCGGAGACGCCGGGCTCCATCCACGAGGGCGGCGAACTCGGCTATGCGCTGGTCCATGCCTACGGCGCAGCTTTTGACAATCCCGATCTGATTGTCGCCTGCGTCATCGGCGACGGCGAGGCCGAAACCGGCCCGCTTGCGGCAAGCTGGCATTCCAACAAGTTTCTGAACCCGGCCCGCGACGGCGCCGTTCTGCCGATCCTGCATCTGAACGGCTACAAGATCGCCAACCCAACCATCCTCGGCCGGGCAACCGACGAGGATCTGACGCATTTGTTCGAAGGTTATGGCTATGAACCCTTCTTCGTCGAGGGTCACGAGCCGGCAAAGATGCATCAGCAGATGGCGGCGACCTTCGAGAAAGTCTTCGACCGTATCCGCGCCATTCAGAAAGAGGCCCGCAGCGGCAAAGCGCCACAAGCCTGCCCGCGCTGGCCGATGATTGTGTTACGCAGCCCCAAGGGCTGGACCGGACCCAAAGAGGTGGACGGAAAGAAGGTCGAGGGTTTCTGGCGCGCCCATCAAGTGCCGGTCTCCAATTGCCGGGATAACGACGGGCACCGGAAAATCCTCGAAGACTGGATGCGCAGCTACGATCCCGAAGACCTCTTCGACGCCGCCGGCCGGTTGAAGCCGGAACTGCGGGCGCTGGCCCCCTCGGGCGATCGGCGCATGGGCGCCAATCCGCACGCCAACGGCGGTATTCTGCGCAAGGAATTGATCGCACCCGATATCCGCTCCTATGAGGTAAAGGTGGAAAAGCGCGGCGCTGAAATCGTGCAATCCACCGAAATCCTTGGTCGCTATCTGCGCGATACGCTGAAGCTCAACGAGGCCAATGCGAATTTCCGCATTTTCGGCCCGGACGAAACGGAATCGAACCGTCTCGGCAGCGTCTTCGAAGTCACCGATCGCGTCTGGATGGAAAAAATCGAGTCCTATGATGTCGGTCTGTCGCGTGACGGCCGCGTCATGGAGGTTCTGAGCGAACATCTTTGCCAGGGATGGCTGGAAGGCTACCTGCTGACGGGCCGGCATGGCCTGTTTTCCTGCTACGAGGCCTTCATCCACATTATCGATTCCATGTTCAACCAGCATGCCAAGTGGCTGAAGGTCACCCGCGAACTGGAGTGGAGGAAGCCGATCTCCTCCCTCAACTACCTCTTGACCTCGCATGTCTGGCGGCAGGATCATAACGGCTTCTCGCATCAAGACCCCGGCTTCGTCGATCTCGTCGCCAACAAGAAGGCCGATATCGTCCGCATTTACCTGCCGCCGGACGCCAACACTTTGCTTTGTGTAGGCGATCATTGCCTTGGGACTTATGACCGTATCAACGTCATTGTCGCCGGCAAGCAACCGGAACCGCAATGGCTGACGATGGACGAGGCGGCGAAACATTGTGAGGCTGGTATCGGCGTCTGGGATTGGGCAAGCCATGAGGAAGATACGGTGGCGCCTGATCTCGTCATGGCCTGCGCCGGCGACGTACCGACCATGGAAACGCTCGCGGCCGTCGACCTGCTGCACCAGCATATTCCTGAACTGAAGATCCGCGCGGTAAACGTGGTCGACCTGCTCGCCTTGCAATCGAAGGATCAGCATCCGCACGGCCTGACGGATGAGAATTTCGATGCGATCTTCACCACGGACAAGCCGGTCATTTTCGCCTATCACGGCTATCCCTATCTCATTCACCGGCTGACCTATAAGCGCACCAATCATCGCAACATCCATGTGCGCGGCTTCATTGAGGAAGGCACGACCACCACGCCCTTCGACATGACCGTGCTCAACGAGCTCGACCGCTTCCACCTCGCTATCGAGGGGATCGAGCGCGTTCCGGGCCTGAAGGAGAAAGTGCCTGAAGTGCTGGAAAGCCTGAGAGCTAAACTCGTCGAGCATCATGCCTATGTCCGCGAATATGGTGAGGACATGCCCGACGTGCGTAACTGGAAATGGCCCGCGGCCTGAGAGCAGGTAACTACGTGAAAGGGCTGCACGGATACCGCGCAGCCCTTGCCCAGCCGTGATGCAGGATCACAATATTACCGTCCGTTCTGCGTGCCGTTCTGCGTGCCGCTCGGCGTGGTCACGCCCGTCGGACCACCACCGCTACCGTCAGGGGTCGGATCGCGGTCGGTGGCTTCCGGCGGCTTGATGGAGCCTGTTGCCGGATTATTGTCGAATGTGCCCTGGCCCGAGGGCTGCGCGTTGATCGGGTCTTGGGTCGTGGACGCGGTCGAAGCCGGTTCGTTGGTCGTACCCGGCCAGATGGCAAAGCTTGCCGCAGCGATCAGAATGACCAGGATGCCGGCTGCCAGCACACCCCAGAGCGAAACGCTGCGCCGCTCATCGGCAAGCGTTTTTTCCTCTTCATAGGATGCCTGCCCGAGCGGCATGCCTGTATTCTCATCCACAATCCGGTTCTTGTCGTCACCATATTGGGTCATCGCTTGATCCTCCAATCTGTAACGGAGAAACCAGATCGGCGGCAAGAGGTTCCATTGAGCAGGCTTTCTGGGCCAATGCTGGCAGCGATAAGGGGTGTTTTCTTGACTAGGCTGCAGTTCTCAACATCATCCATGACATCAAATCAGGAGTGAATCATGACATTCGACGGCCGCCTCCTTTCGGGTGTCAGCACGCTTGCCGCAGTGGTCGAAAGCGGCAGCTTCGTCCAAGCGGCCGATGTGCTGGGTCTTTCAGCCTCCGGCGTCAGTCGCGCCATATCCAGGCTGGAGGCCCGTATCGGCGTGCGCCTGCTCGACCGCACCACCCGCTCGGTACGACTGACGGACGAAGGCGCCCGTTTCTACGAACAGGTCGCTCCACATCTCGATGGCATCGAGGAAGCCGCCACGCTCGCATCAGGCGCGTCACTGACCGTGCGCGGCCGCCTGCGTGTCGATGTCGACCCGATCTTTTCCCGCATGGTGCTGGCACCGCATCTGAAGCAGTTCATGACCCGCTATCCGGCGCTGGAACTCGAATTGATAACCCGCGACCTGATGAGCGATCTCGTCGCCGGTGGTATCGATATCGCTATCCGCTTCGGCCAGCAGCCGAGCTCCTCGCGCATCGCCCGCAAGCTAATGGAAACCCGTGTTCTCACAGTCGCAACACCAGCCTATCTCGCTGAGCACGGCACGCCAAAGACGCCTGCCGAGATAGCCGACCACTCCTGCATCCAATTCCGCGATCCGCTGACGGGCCGGACCTTCGATTGGGAACTGCACAGAGGCAAGAAGATCGTCCGGCTCGACGCCCGTGGTCCGCTTCTGATGAGCGACCCCGGCACCATGCTCGATGCCTGCCTTGCCGGCGCCGGCATCGCCCAGGTTCTTGCCCTAAGCGTCAAGGACCTGCTTACCGAAGGACGTCTTGTTGAGCTCTATCCAGACTGGCCGGGCGAAACCTTCCCGCTTTTTGCAATCCATCCCTCTCGGCATCACGTACCGGCCAAGGTCACCGCCTTTATCGAGTTCTGCCTCGAACTTATCAGCGATTAAAGCAATTCCAGCAAAAGCGCACAGCGGTTTTGCGTCCGGAATTGCATTAAAACAAAGAGATGGAGCGTTTCTTCGCTTCGGGGTAAACGGAAATGCTCACCGATCTTCGAAAGTTGGTGACAACCTCGCGGCCCTTGTTCCGGACCGGCCTGAGGGTAGGCTATGAATTCGCAACCGGAAACACCCCCGAGGAAAGCCATGAAGGGTTTCGCCACGAGCCTCACTGCCTCCCGTCTGGAGGAAATGCTGGCCTTTTACATCACGCCGGAGGATGTCAGCTGTGACGAAGCCGACGACAGCCGCGAGAAAAGCGGAGCGGTGTCCACCAAGAAGGCAGATCATGTCGCCGAATGCACGGCGCCCCTCTCGGCACTGACGGAAAACTGAGCTTTTATTTTACGACCAGGACCGGGATACCCGCCTCGGAAAGGACCTCGGACGTTTGGCTGCCGAGCATGAGCCGCGAGATCCCGCGGCGACCGTGCGAGGAAATAACGATCAGGCCACAGCCCCGCTCTGCTGCCGTTTCCAGAATGGCGACCGCCGGCGAAAGATGCACCTTGCTGACGAAGTCGGCGACGACACCGGCGCTCTTCGCTTTTTCCCCGATGATCTTCTCCAGATCCTCGATCTCTTTTCGGCGGCCCTCATTATAGCTGTCCATCGCCTCAGCCTGCACGATCCCTTGCAGCGCAAAACCAGTCAGCGGCACGATGACGCTGACAACGGTCACGGGAAGGCTAAGCGCCCTGGCAAGTGCAAGACCATGATCGATACCCCGACCGGCAAGTTCCGAACCGTCGGTGGGCAGCAATATGCGATTGTACATGGGAGATCCGTTCTGCTGACTGAATTCAAATAGGAAGGGATTCACCAGTGATCGTAATCCCGCGCTTTGACGCAGGTCAACATCAGGCGAACCAACGCACTTCTTCAGTTCCAGAGGAAATCTTCGCTTTCAATACGCGAGGCAAGCTTGAGCGTGCCATCAGGCTGAACAACATAGCGTTCGAACTGCCGATAGCCAAATTCACCGAGGAAAGTGTGCTTGACCACTGTGCCGGGCTTATAAGGCGAGTGGATAACCTTGCCATAGGTCAGGCTGCCTGGGATAGGCTGGTCTTCCGTCGTCGTACTGCAGCCGGCAGCGAGAAAAAGAATTGCGACAACAGCATATTTCATTATGCACCCCCCGTGACGAAGTGTCTTCCGACAAAATTATATCGCCTGCTCGACTGGGGCGCACTCACAGTTTTGATTTCGGTGCCCGACCCGAGAGATAGGTGACGTTTCGTACCGGAGACATGGGTAACACTTTTCGCTTTTTGGCGGGAGGTGTTGATGCCGTGGAAAGAGA
>NZ_JACHZB010000012.1 GCF_014193255.1 Rhizobium sp. BK196 | reverse complement strand
AACGGCCATCCAAATAGCCAAATCGACGACCTGCTGCCGTGGACTTATGCCGCAAGGAACGAACTCAAAGACGTGGCCTGAAAACAGCGCTTACGTTGTAGGGAAACGTTTGTCGTCATTAATTAAGCGCACTCACCTAAGCGCGAAGCTTATTTAAGAGAAGAGCTCCATGCTTAATCTTGCGTTTTGAACGAGGGGACGGACCCGCTGCCAGCCACGCGATGAAAATTACGGAGTCGCAGGTTCGTATCCCCTTGAAGGCGGAAGTGAGGAAATCGAATTCGCGAGCGGAATAGAGCTCCGTTCACGCTAACATCTGAAGCCCGTGCTTCTGCACAAGCGAAAGCAACTTCAGCGCCGGTCCGCTTGGCCGTTTGGCGCCGGTCTCCCATTTTTGCACCGTCGACTGACTGGTGTTCAGATAGCGGGCGAAGACCGGCTGACTGACGTGGTTCTTTTCACGCAAGGCCTTGATCTCATCTGGCGTCAGTTCAGGTGGGACCACAAGGCAATCCCCGTCGAAAGTCCGCATCGTTTCCTTGTCGATGGTGCCAGCTGCATACATGCCTTCGACAGCACTATGAATTGCCTCGAAGGCATCGCTCTTGAACTTGCGATTAGTCGCCATGGTCTATCTCCAAAAGGGCGCCAGCCTCAAGTTCTGCCTTAAGGTCGGCCTTCGTCTTGCGGCGGTAGAGGTCAGCTAGCTTCCGGAATGCCAGAAGCTCGTCGTCATTGATGTTCGCCCGATCCTTCTTCGCGAAGAGATAGGCGAACACGCAGAACTCGCCTGCCTTGGCCAGAACGATTGATCGATACATGTTATCATTAAGACGCTTCTTGAAGACGCCACCTCCAAGATCGTCGGCCTGTCCAAGTGCGACTTGGCGAATTGCCGTCGATAATGCCTTGTCGGAAATGCGTGCCTTCTTTGCCGCCTTGGCGAACCATGCTGTTTTGAACACCCGGTCTGACATCGGTAATATAGCACTGAGTGCTATATCCATCAAGGCTGTGGAGAGGAACTATGCCGCTTCCCATACCTGATTCAGAATTCGAGCAGCAAGGGCAGCCTTGTCCTGCGGCAGGAATCGGCAGTAGTGCTGCTGCACCACGTCCGGTGTGTCCTGGATCGTGACTCGCCTGCTCGTAGGAGCCGGTCTGTTTGAGGATATGAGTTGCCAGGATATCACGAAGATTATGAGGGGCCGTGTGGCAGCAGTCCCTATGATGGCACCGCGACCGGTATAGGAATTATAAATACCATAGCGTGAATGACAGTCCGTCAGGCTTCGTAGAATGTGGTGGAATCATAGCCGGCATCCAGGCTGGTCTCGCAAAACTTGGAGATTTTTCGCTGACGTCGTCGGCCTTTCGATCGGCAAGTCCGGGCTCAAGCCGTACTATTGTGGCAGGGTCGTTGGTTCAGCTCCCTTCAAGGCGCTGGGTCGGGCACACTCACGATCTACCTGTGGTGATCAGGTGCAAGGCAGAATTGCCCCTTGTAACCGCTGCTGCTGACAGCTTGCGGTCGAATGTCGCCAGCTGGCCACCACGCGCCTTGGCTAGCGCAAGCAAGTAGGTATCAGTTACTTGTCCCGGTGTTAGTATCTTTGTGGGAGCGATATCACCTGATCCAACAAGGCTCACATCGTCGGGCCAAAAACTGTGGCCGGGGAGCGAGCGCAATTTGCGGACGATCTCCATCACGAGTGCCGGTGAACCAGGAGAGTTAGGGTATTTGGGGTTGCCGACAATCCGGATGACACCATTTTCGGTAATCGGGCAGGTAGCCCACGCGACCTGACCCATCGCCGTGAACCACTCGTGCGCATCATCATGAGCTACATGGCCCGGATCAATTAAGGCAATCAGTACATTGACGTCGAGCAGGAAAGTCACGGCAGTTCGTCACGCAAGGCGTTCACGATGTCGAGCGTCACTGGCGGCGCACCTGGCCGAACTGACAGGAGAGGAATGCCATTGCGCTCAGCGCTGCTGGGCGGTCGGCGAAGAGAACGTCTCGCGAGCTCAGAAATGACCTCGCCGACGCTCCGGTGCTGCTGGGTTGCCATCGCTTTTGCCGCGATCAGGACATCGTCGTCGATTGCCAAGGTCGTTCTCATATCTGCCTCATCGCGCATCAATCATCACGCATCATATAAAGCAAGCGGTCGGCCGTCTCAAGGTGAATAGGACGCAATATTGGGCCAAACTGTCAGCGTGAAAACGGCTGAAAATCACACTCTCAAATCTGCGCACAAACCACGGGTCTCCGGTTCGAACCTGTTCAAGGCGACCGATGAGTTGCCAGACCGCGATTAGCCAGTTGGATCCTTGAGACGAATGCCGGGGCCGCCGGCGCCCTGGTAGTCTCCTTCAATGAAAATGATCCCTGCGTTTTCTAATGCAAATCGGATCGCAGCGATTGTTCTCGGCTTGAGTTCTTCGCCACGCTCGAAGCGGACAAGCGTGTTTGTTGATACGCTTGCGGAAGCAGCAAGATCCTTCACACTCATGTTGAGAGCGGTTCGTGCCATCTTGCATTGAACGGGCAACAAATCGCTATCTCCTATCGAAATCGCCTTGACGTGGCGATTTTCTCTACGTATCGTGGTCTCGAACGATCATTCACGTCAGGCGTGATTCTCGAAAAGAACCATAGCTAGCTCTCGTCCGCGGCGGGAGGCAATTCCTTTCGTCAGTAAAAGAGAGAGGGATCATGGAACTACGCCAGCTATCCTACTTCGTTGCGGTGGCCGAGGAGCTGCATTTCGGCAGAGCCGCAGCCAAGGTCAGTATCACCCAGCCTGGCCTGTCAGACGCGATCCTGGCATTGGAGAAGGAACTCGGCGTGCAGCTCTTCATCCGCTCGACGAGACGGGTGGAACTGACACGGGCAGGGGCGGCGTTCTATGAGCGGTCCGTTCGGATCCTGAGCGAAGTGGATCTGTCGAGGGAGATCGCCCGGTCGGTTGGCGGGAGGTCGGCGAGGAAGATTGCGATCGGCACCGTCTATCCCGCCACGATTGGCGTGCTGCCGTCTTTCCTGGCACGCATCGGCCGCAAATATCCCGATATCCGCATGCATATCGAAAGTGGCACCACCGATGACATCATCCGCCACATCGAGGCAGGCCGCATCAATCTCGGCTTCATCCGGCCGGTGGAGAATATCGGCTCGCTTCGCTTCTTCTCGATTGCCCATGAACGCTACCTGCTGGCGGTCGCCAAAGAGAGCCCGCTGTCTGCCAAGAGCGAGATCGATCTTGAGGATCTGAGAAGCGAAAAGATCATCTCGTTTTCCCGTCAGAACCTCTCTTACAGCGAGCGCTATTTCGCAGAAAAGTTCGAGGAACATGATCTCACCGACAATGTCACCTATACCTGTGACGACACCTTCTCGCTGGTGTCGCTGGTCTCTGCCGGCCTTGGCATCGGCTTCGTGCCGGAATGGACGCAGGATCTGCCGAACCGCGGGTTTGAGCTGAAGAAGGTGAGGGGGATCGACTTCAAGATCGGCCTCGGTGTTGCCTGGAACAGGGAAGATCCGACCGCTGGCCGCGACGACATCATCGATATCGCAAGATCATTGGCACGGCCGGGCCGGTGACTATGCCCGATTGGGCCAGTCTGGCATTCAGCACTACTTACGGAGCTGCGGCCGGTGTCATGGACTACGTGGCAGAGGGGGCGGACCAAGAACAGCGCCAGCTTCTCACTATATTTTCGCAGTTTGCTTTATGACCGGATGATCCTATATAATGTCTCACGTGAGCAAGGAGTGGTCACTATGTCATTTACGGCTTATTCCGATGTGGCCCGGCTGTTAGGGATACCATCTCTTACCAGATCGGGTGCCGATGTTTCACCGTTGCGCCTGATTGAGCGCATCGAAGGGGGCCTTCCAGTCGAGAGCTTGCTGCGGATAGCAAATTCCCTCGCACCCAACGATATCAAGTTCATTTATAACGTGGTTCCGAGAGCCACCTTAAACAGGCGTAAAGCCCGATCGGACAACAAGCTTTCTGCCGATGAAGGTGCAAAAGTCACCCGCATTGCTAGGGTCTGGTCCGCAGCGGTCGACGTTTGGGGTTCGGAGGAAAGTGCACGTGCTTTCTTGTTTCGGCCACATGCGATGATCGAAGATAAAAGGCCGATCGATCTCGTCATTCAAAACGAACTCGGAGCGGAAATGGTTCTCGATATTCTTGGCCGTCTGAAATATGGGTCCGCCGCTTGACGGCTCAGGTCCTAGACAGAACGCTTCTAGCCTATCGCATCGGCGATCCGCGCGGCGCCTATCCTATTTTTGACGCAACCGGCTCGACCATCGCTCCCGGGCGGTGGAATACGCCCGCAAGCCCGATCATCTATGCTAGCTTGCAGTATTCGACCGCTCTCCTGGAAAAACTGGTGCACGGGTCGGGCGCACTGCCGCCGAACCAACACTATGTCGAGATCACCATAGCGGCTGGCGTGACCTATGAAGTGTTTTCAGAGCCTGCTTTGCCGGGGTGGGACGCAATTCCGCCGCATGTCAGCAAAGTCTATGGAGAGACATGGGTGCAAGAGGCGCGCAGCGCTGTCCTCTTGGTGCCGAGTGTGATTACCCGAATCGAGCAGAACGCCCTCATCAATCCAGCTCATCCCGAGTTTCGCAACATTGGTGCGAGCCTGCACCGGCCTGTCTTCTGGGATCGGCGGTTGTTTGGCTCGTAATTTATTGAGGCAGGCATCAGATGAAGGCGGATCGTTCTACAACTATCATTCAGCGCGCAGCGTTTCGTCTAGCAATTTGATAATAATGTATAATTCCCTGTGAGTTCATGTCGAAGTGCGGCGCACGCGACGCTAGCCGGCACGTCGCATTTGCGCGAGTAGTTTCTTGCGAAAGACCTGCGCGGGAGTTCGGTAGCCCAAGCACTTCCGCGGCGTAGAGCTGAGCCGGTCGCAGATGTCCTTCAGCTCGCCATCGGTGATCGACAGGGGTCTACCTCTCGAAAGCCATTTGCAAACCGGCCATTGGTGTTCTCTTCTTTCTGCCAAGGCGACTGTGGGTTACAGAACCAAGTCTGCCAGACTGGTATCTATCGCAAGTCGCACTTCATCCTTGAGCCAATGGTTATGTCATAACGTATCGCATAATCTATCGAAGGGAACCGGCCTTCGGGATCTTTGGCTTTGGGCGTCAGTCAACAGACAGGGTTGAGCGGCAATAATTTCCGCTTCTGGACCCCGAGCGAGCCTTCGCTGGCTGGTCAGCATCAGCAGTGATGGTGGTGGAGAGTGGCGCTAGCCAAGCTGATCGCCGAATGATGTGTTCGCGCCACATTCCGAACCGGCAGACTCTTGTTTGGCAATGAGAATCGCAGACGTTCAACCGCGAGCGGGGTTGTGAACTGACCGAAGCTGGAACTTGTTACCCCGCAACATTGTAAATCTCGGCAAGGTCGCGTAGATTCCAGTTCCCGCCAGACAACACTGCACACACTTTTTCGTCGCGCTTGACGTCTATCCTGCCCGCCAACAGTGCTCCGACGCCAATCGAGGCGGCTGGTTCAGCGATCAGTTTCGCATCCTTGGCAAGAGCACGCATCCCGGCGATGATGTGCTCGTCTTCAACGAGAACGATCTCGTCCACATATTTTTCGATAATTGGATACGGGTTTTGACCTGGAACGCTTATCCTCAAGCCATCCGCAAGCATAGACAGACCGGCGTCCTCGTGGTCAGCGGCGGTATCGCCGCGGGCGCGATGCTCGGCGGCATTCTGGCCTCTTTCATCGAGCCGGCATTCGGCTGGAGGTCGCTATTCATGGTCGCGGGCGGTATGACGATCGTCGCGCTGGTCGTGGCGATTGTCCTTCTGCCGGAATCGATCCGTTTCCTGATCGCCCGCAACCCGAGCCATCCGGATGTCTATCGCCTTCTCAAGCGGGTATCGCCCTCGGCTGACATACCGCAGAACGCCCGCTGGATTGCTAACCGGCTGCTACTGACGGAAGGGAACCCGCTGTTCGAGGTGGATCCCGGCGGACCGACAATTAAGGAATTGATTTACCAATGTCGCTCCGGTTCGCGAGACGAGTCAAGGTCTCCGCGCCATACCGAACACCAGTGCTGATCCGGTCGTTGTACGTTGCTTGGCGGCTGGCGATCTGGCCTTCGCGCCATCTTTCGCCATTACTGCCCACCCCCTGCCTTGACGCCCGTTCCATTTGCGCCCGGCGTCGAAAGGTTCGAAAAGAATGGAGCGCCCGCCACAAACTCTCAACTAGGAAGCATTGTCCGCTGCGGCTCGTCTTAACTCGTTATTCGAGGCGAGCTGACGATCTTCAGGAACAAGGCCTTCATAGCCTCCTCAATACCCTCGGTTGGACTAACCGCGAAATAGAACCCTGGGGAAGCGCACTCTTGCATCTTCGCCGCTATTTTTGTCTCGAAGGGCTTGACCCAGTCATTATAAAAACCGTTGTCGGGCAAGGGCAGATACGTCGTGTAGAGAACAGCAACTTTGATGCCGCGATCTTTGAGCTTCTTGCAATACGACGTGTCTATCGGTTCGATGCACCGCCCGCCGTTCGATCCCTTCGGGCTGGTGCAGCCTGCAGCCTTATAGCTGTCCCCGACGCCATCGGCCACGAAGAATACGATCTTCTGGCGATCGGCATTGCTCGTACCCTTGCCGATATTGCCCGTTATCTCGCTTTCGATACTTTTTAAGGCTCCGTCAAAGCTCGTCTGCTGGTCGTTGTAGTAGTTCTGATAGGGAATGCTCATCAGCTTTATCGTGTCCGTCGCGACCGCCACCGCGCTCAGGTTGTAGTCTAGGTCGGAGACCTTAAAGAGCTTCGCGTCCTTCGCGTCCTGGGCCGTTTTCCCGAACGTATATGCTGCGACACGAAATTGGTTCGGCATGGATTGCGTGTCCTTAGCCTTGGCCATTAAGGCTTTGACGGCCGCGGCTACGACGTCGATACGGATTGTGACGCCGTTATTACGTGCGACGTTATAATAGCTCTTCTTATCCTCTACGCCCTGTTCAGAAACGATATGGCATGCAAACGCGCAGTTTTTATCTTTGCCGCCATCATGGCCGTTTGCTGTCGCCTTTTTCATGGCGGTAATGTCAGCCGCAGTGGCTGCAACACCCATCGAGGGTGTGTTATCCAACAGCATGAAGAAATCCATATAGGATGGCGTCTCATACTGTGCCGTCGCCGTTCCGGAGATAGCGATTTGCTGAAACCCCAACACCTGCATAAAGGTGGTAGGCACTGCCGCCGTAAAGGTTACGGCCGAGCTGAGTGTAGCGCCATTTTTTTGAACGCTGATTCCCACGGCAATCGGGACGTCGCTCTGCTTATTGGATATCTGTGAAAAGAAGATATTCTCGGCTTCAGATTTTCCGAGCGTAAGCGCCCCATCTCCTGACATTGTGTTTGCTTGTTTTGCCGCAGCTGAAGTCTGTGAAATTGATCCCACGGCTGCTGCGTCCGCCGCGGCATAAAGTTCTGTCCGAAGGGAAAGAGCTCTGCTGAAATCAATGGCTGTACCCGCAGCGCCCAGGATCGGCACGAGGAGTAGCGCTGTCATAATTCCGAAATTGCCAGATCGGTCAAAAATGAAACGACGCATCATATCAAAGCCCCTTCGCCATCGCGGTGACGGTTGTTGCGTCACAACAATCACGCTCCACAGGCGATCAATAACAGTGAGCCATAAATCAAAAGGTAGAGCGGCTGGTTGTATTTTAGCTAAATCGCGAGTGGCCACGGTGCGGCCGATGATTGTTTGAGCTAAAGCCGTGCGATATGCTGAGGCGTCTTTGGGTGGTTCCTAAGATTGCCATGACAGTTTAGCGTCTCGTCTCGCGAGGCCTTCCAACGTATTACTGGCAGCGACGATCTGCACCGCCGACTGCGCTTTCTCCAGCCGCACCTGCGCTACTTCCGTGCCTGACGGCAATGTGCTGGTGGCTTGGAAACTCGATCGCCTCGGACGGCCGCTTGCCCGATTTCGAGCCGCGGGTGGCCATGGATCAGATCGAACAGTTCTCATGAGAGATTACCAGTATCATCGGCGTCATTGACGATATCGCCTTCCAGACGAACCTGCTTACGCTCAATGCTGGCGTCGAAGCCGCTCGGGCGGGCGAAGCAGGCAAGGGGTTTGCTGTCGTTGCCCAGGAAGTACGTGAGCTCGCCCAGCGTGCGGCGAAGGCCGCCAAGGAGATCCAGGACTTGATCAGCTGGTTGTTGGCAGGACCGGACAGTCGCTGCAAGAGATCGTCGCGCAGGTGGCTGAGATCGACGAGAACGTCGCGGCTATCGTCGAGGCGGCGCGCGAGCAGGCGACGGGGCTGAAGGAAATCAACACGGCCGTGAATTCCATGGATCAGGCGACACAGCAGAATGCGGCCGGCGATCTGCCATTGACCATGGTCTTGCACAGCAGGAATCCGCTAGAATTGGCTGCTGACCCGAATGCCGACGGCATGGTCCTGCCTGCCGCTGCCGATGGAAGCGCGGTATTCCACGCCGACTGCGCAGTTGTTCAGGAGGGCCGCATCGAGCGAGAGCCCGAGCGACGCATAGTCATCCCCCGAGTCCTCCGCTTCGAATTCGTAGGGAAGATTGCCGGAATCGGCATATCCGAGCTGCATCCGGCTTGAGCCGGCGAAATCATGGGTATATTCCGCCCGCGCGCCTGGTGTCAGGATCCCCCAGTCCGTCATGAGGGTGTAGCTCAGGCGCAGGCCGATGACGCCTGCGGCCGTATCGACAGTCTGATTGCCGTAGGTCAGGTCGTAGATGCCTGCGCCGCTCTCGGTGAACCCGTTGAGCCAGGACCTGGACAGCTCGAATCGGCCATAGGGAGAGACGAGCCAGGTTCTGTTGCGGAATTCGTAAGCCGCGGTGAGGGAGGCGAACATCTGCCGTCCGTCCCTGGTGGCCTCAGCAAAATCCCCTGATGAGCTGATGTAGCGGCTTGAATCGAAATCAAGCCGGCTTGCGCCGACCAGGCCGTCGAGGAACAGGTTATCGGCCGCCTTGAAGGAGCCGTAGATCGCAGCGCTATAAGCGGCGCCACGGCTTTCCGTGCCGTCATCTCCCACATCGCTCTTGTCATGCCCGTAGCCGAGGCCGAAGCCGGCGACGAAGCGATCGGAGAATCGGTAATCGACGCCGGCGCTCACGCCGACCGTGGTTGAGCCGATATCCGGGCCGCTATTGCCGGTATCCGCGAAATCGACGAAGCCTCCGGACCAGACTGCAAAGGGTCCGGGATCCATCCCCTGTATCCCCGTGCTGTCGCCTTGCCGGCGGGATAGGGCGGGATTGACAAGATCGGGGGCGCTGCCGCCCGGCCAGCCGAACTGGCGCTCGGCATTGGCAATGCCGCCATTGGGGCCGCCAATGGGGCCGCTACTTGAGCCGCTATTGTCGGAGCGGCGAAGCCCGAGGCGGATATCGAATGACCGGCGCTGTCGCTCGCCTTCATCGTGCAGCTGCTCCAGACGGTTGTTGAAGTTGCGTGTCTGATATTGGGCAAAATTCCTGGCGGCATCCGCCTGCGCATTGAGAAGGCCGATCACATCGGGATCCACAGTCGGATCGGGACGGGCGGCAACGGCAAATGTGATCGTCGCCTGCGCCGAGGTTCCGGACGCATTCGAAAGCGTAAAGCCGACCTGGGCCGGGCCTGCGAACGAAGGGCTCGCCGTGAAGGAGAGCCGCTTCTGCGCTGCGTCGAAATACAGCTTTCCTGCTTCCGGGTTCGGCAGGAAGGTGAGCGCGGCTGCGGTGAAGGGCGCCCCGGTCGCGCCCGCAGTCAGATCGACTGCGACCGTCGTTCCCGCCATCACCGTGACCGTGCGGGACGCTGCCGTGACCCCCAGAGCGGACCTGATGACATCGACATTATAGGTCTTCATCGTGCCATCCTGTGCGGTGACGACGACAGGGATCGCCGTGGAACCCACCGCAAGGGAAACGGACATGCTGGCACTGCCGGAAGCGACGGGTGAACCATTGATCGTGACGGTCGCGTTCGGCTCCGAGACGACAGGTGTCAAGGTGATGGCGGTTACGTTATGTGGCACCGCGATCGAATAGGACAGCGTATTCGCACTGAAAGCCGGGCTGAGGCTGCCCTGGCTGGGCTGCAGCTGCGACAGATCGGCATTGGATGAGGCGCCGAAGGCCCAGGGCGCAGAGGCCGCTGCCAGGTTGCCGTTGCCCGCATTGTTTTGAGCCGAATTTGCAGGAATATCGAGACGGAGTGTACCGGAGCCGGAAATGGCCTGGGCGAGGACCGTATAGGTGATGTTGTCGGAGGTCTGGAGCGAGGTCAGCGTGGCGCTTGCGGTTCCTGTCGCCGTCAGAACCATGTCGCTCAATGTGAAGCCCGTCACGGCCTCGGAAAAGACGATCTGGAACGTCACCTGCGTCGCGTTTGAGGGCGGATTGCCGAGGACGGCGGCCGCGACGCTCGGCTGCTGCGTATTGACGAAGACATTGCTCGTCGAAGCGACGTTGTTAAGCGTGGTGTCGGCCGCTTCACCTCCGGCATTTTCAATTGTGCCGCCGTTCAGGTTGATCATGGCCCCGAGCGACACGCCGTCCAGGTCCATGTCGCCGGGCTGAACTGTGTATCCGAACGCAAGGGCACTCGTGCCACTTCCTCCCAAATAGCTTGCCGCACGCGACGAGCTGCCGATCACTACTGAAAGGCTCGGTGTGCCGGTGACGGTCACGTTCTCGCTGAACTGGATGGTAAAGGCCAGGTTGTCTCCAGCCTTGTAATATCCATTTGCAGGGACCGAAACGGCGGCAACGACAGGGGCGGCTTGCGCCGAAGCGGTCGCCGCGGCCAGCAGCGCGATGACAGAGAGAAGAATCAGGGAAAGCGGGCCGAACATGAACTGGCGCATGAACCTCCTGCCGGGAAATATCCGGTGATTCCAGTGGCTTCCATCGGTTCTCGGCGTCCCAAACGATCCCCGAAACGTTGGCGCAGGACGGTGGGGTAGGGAAGTGGCCATTAAAAAAGCTCGCAATGGTTTTAGAAAACTTGGCAACGCGAAAATTCTTTACACGCAGAGGGCGTCTGAGGAAATGTCTTCCGCGCATCAGAACTGGCATATCGGTCGAAACTTATTCGTGATGAGCGGAACCTCGCGCTGCGCCTCAAGTTTTCCCTGATGAAACCAAGGAAGCACATGGAGGTTTTCATGCTTCAGAAGCTCATCACGGTATCGATCCTTTCCATCGGGTCGAGGCCCTCGCGGCAACCCGACCGAGCTCGATCCTGCTCGCCTTGCTCTGCACGGCGCTGAGCTTTCTGCCGACTATATCGGCAAGCGGCTGCCTTTTCCGCATGTCGCGCTCACCGCCTTCAGCGCCTATGCGGTCGGCAATACTGCCGGTTTCGGTGCATTGTCAGGCGGGGCGATCCATTACCGTGCCTATACGAGGCTTGGGATTTCGCCTGAGGATATCGGCCGGCACCAACGCGACTCTCGCGCTGATTAGCAACATTCACGAGTACGCCGCATCCAGGATAGAGACTTTTGGCTTCGCAACATCTCTTGCACATGGCGTCACGATCCTGGCGGGCATTGTCGTAGAGTACGAGGGCGTCGCAGACTTCCCGATGATGCGGTTCCCTCAACAGTCATGGCAAAACTCGGAAGAACGACAGGTCATGATCGACTCGTTTCTCGGTGACGGTGCGCACCCCTTTGATACGGCAGACTTGGACGCCAAGGAGATGCCGCCAGGGACGATTCTGATCTCCTTCAAAAATGGACCCTGATAGGGTCACTTGTCCTAGCACGAGGGGCGGCTTAGTCGAGTAACTCCCGAGAACCACATGAACCACAGTTCAACATAGGCCGTAGACGATCCTAAAGTAGGTCGATTCCTCAAGTTGGTGCTACAAGCCGTGCGCAACGACAACGTAGGTAGCCGGGTCGCTGGTTCGAATCTCCTCAACTGCCCGGCTTTGCCCCCGAAAAACCGCGCTCCTCGGATGAGATGCAAGACCACCTACTTTTCGAAGAGGGCAGAGTGCATCCATTGTCGCGACCAACCTCCCCAATAGATCTTCAATCGAGGAGGTTGGCCGGGACGGATTACGATTTGCTATCCGAGGGTGCCGCATACTGCGCATACGCATCGAGCAACATCTGCGTGTATTCGGTGGTGCTTGAGGTCAGTTCGCCCAGACCTGGCCAGTGAAAAGGTATCTTTGACCGCATGGTCTCCAACTCAATTTCGATACCGAGCTGTGCTGCGACCTTGATCGCCTGAGTTGGCTCCTTATGATCCGGCCACAAATCCTCTTCGAGTGAGATCCACACGTCGTTGTCTTCATCGACGGTGATTTCGGCCAGGAGCGCCCCCAACCGTTCGCTTACGTCCGTCGAATCATCTAACAGTGCGCTTCAGAAGCACGATGTTGCGTTCGCTCAACTCAAGTTTTGGACGGTCGTCGACTACCTGAAAGTCAGGCTTGCTGCTGTTCGATTTTCCCTTTGCGCCAATCGGGGGGAGCGACTTGCCTTCATCTTCGCACCAGAAGGCAGTATCGAAAATGTCGACTGGGGAAGCGCCACATGCAGGGCAATGCCACAGATTTTGTGCGATCTGAACACCCGTAATCTTCCCGTTACAATGCAAGCAAAACCAGGTGTCGGAGTCGCGGTCCCACAGTGGGTGGCGAGATCGCCCCTTTCCATCGGGCCTCGTCGACCTCCTTGGCCAGTCGGTCGAGATTTTGCCGCGGACTTGCGCCACCCGATCATTGGCCAGGCTGAGTGCTTCTTCAAGGAAATCCGAGTCGAACACGGGGCACTGAACATCTGCTGCAGCACTCGTCCGCACTGTGGGGCGCGCGCTGGGGTTCTCTGGAACCGTGATACTCCACCCATCTCCTGCGATGATGACGTCATCTAGGGCAACTTGCAGGCGATAGACGTGACCTCTTATGTCGCCCTGTTCTGCTTGTTCAAGATACTCCCAGCGACGCGCATTCGGGCTGATTTCCGAGGAGTTTCCCGATCACAGCATTGTCGGTGAAGAGTACGGCGTCACGGGAGCTGGAGCCTGTCAGTGGGTCCTCGATCCGATTGATGGCACCCGTCCTTTCCTGCTTGGAATTCCGGTATGGGGAACCCTAATCGGCTTCTGCGAGCAAGGGCGAGCGACCGACGGCCGCCTGGTGAAGGTCTTGCCGCATTATCGATTGCACGCGCACGGTCTTCATGCCGTGTTTCCGTCCCGCAGGGGCCTCGTGCCAGCGGTGAGGGCTTTCCTCGACTTCCTGGCCGAAGAGCTCCCGGGGATGCTTGCGGCGGTGACTGGGGGATATGACGATGGCTATAGACCAGGTAGCCTCGGTTCAAATCGGACATCGTGACCGCTTGGTGTAGACGAGGCCTGTAGGTTCGGCCCGCATTCAGCTGTCATCCAGGATGACGCAATAAACAGGTCCGTTGTCATATACGACGCGGTGTTGATGAGTTAAGACGGTCCCAATGCCCCGCTTTGTCGGGAGGACAAACATATTGTCAAAAAACCTGCGACGTAAGCCAGTCTGCGAAAATCTTCGATAGCCTCCGTTGGCTGCCGGCCTTCGGATAGGCGAGGTAGTGGCCGATGTAGCGGTTGTCACGGCTGTTGCTGAACGGGCGAACCAGACGCCCGCTGTCGAGCTCGCGCCTTGCCAGAGTGTTGGACTCCAACGCCACTCCCAGTCCGTTCGCTGCGGCGTCGACTGCCAGAAAGCTTCTATCGAAGCTCATGGCGGGGAGGGGCGGGGGGCCGAGATTGTTGAGTTCGAACCAGTCGATCCATTGAATCCTTTTCAGGTCGCTGCGGATGAGGGGAAGGCGCGCCAGGTCGCGCGGGTTTTTCAGTCGTTCAGCCATCTTTGGAGAACACAGCGGAGAAATGATTTCTTCTCCAAGCGGCACGACGATCAGATCTTCTCTGTTCGATGGTTCGCCGTAAACGATGTCGACATCGAAGAGGCCGTCCACGAAACGCGCATAGTTTGTGCTCGCCGCCACCCGGACCTCAACCCCCTCATTCTTGCCCAGGAAGTCGGGAAGACGTGCCGAGAGCACCTGCGCCGCGTAGCTAGGCGCGCAGTGAACCCGCAGCAGGTGGGTCTTGTTGGATGAAATCATCTCAACACCGCGACGAAGCTCTTCAAAGGCATTGGAGGCATGGGAGAGGAGCGTCTGCCCCGCCAGTGTCAAGGTGACCTTTCGCGTGCTGCGCTCGAAGAGGGAGATGCCAAGGTCACGCTCGAGCTTTGCAATGGCATGACTTACGGCGCTTGGTGACAGGTGCAGCTCCTCGGCTGCAGCGCGAAAAGACGCCAGCCTGGCTGCGGCTTCAAAGATGCGGACCGCGGAGAGGGAGGCCATCTGCAACATCGGATTAGTGAACCAGATTCACCCACCGTTGTAAACTTCGCGTTTGTCGAACGGCGTCAACTCGATCAGTTTCGAACCCGCAAGCCAACTGACTTGTCAAAGATTTGCCAGATGCTCGGGACGCATCGGGAGGAGATTACATGCTACTGAATGGGAAGACCGCGGTCATTTCTGGCGCGGCGAGCAGGCGCGGCATCGGCCGTGCAACGGCGCAGCTTTTCGCCGAGCATGGCGCCCGCGTCGCCATCCTCGATATCGATGCTGACGCCGCTGCGGAGGCCGCCGCGGCGCTGCCGAGCGTCAAGTCTGGCAACCATGTCGGCCTGCGCTGCGACGTCGCCGAAAAGTCGTCCTGCGCCGATGCCGCATCCAAGGTGATCGCCTCGTTCGGTTCGGTAAACGCGCTGATCAACAATGCCGGCATCACCCAGCCCGTTACCACGCTCGATATCACCGAAGCCGACTGGCAGCGGATCGTGGCGGTCAACATGACCGGTGTGCTCTTCCTGAGTCAGGCCTTCATCCCCTACATGCGCGACAATGGCGGCGGATCGATTGCCTGCATGTCCTCGGTATCGGCACAGCGTGGCGGCGGCATCTTCGGCGGGCCTCATTATTCCGCAGCCAAGGCAGGCGTGCTCGGCCTCGCTAAAGCGATGGCCCGCGAATTTGGTCCAGCCGGCATTCGCGTCAACTCCGTCACGCCTGGGCTCATCCAGACAGATATCACCGGTGGCAAACTTACCGATGAGATGCGCGCCGACATCATCAGGGGCATCCCTCTGAGCCGGCTCGGAGAGGCCGCCGACGTCGCGAATATCTACCTGTTCCTCGCCTCGGATCTGTCCGCCTACGTCACCGGCGCGGTCATCGACGTTAACGGCGGCATGCTGATCCACTGAGGTCTATCTGGAGAGACACCGACATGAGCCAGATTGGCCACAATATCAGCCTGACAGAGCGCGCCCGGCGCATCCGCCGTCACGCGCTGCGTATGGGCGAAGTGCAGGGGCAGGGTTACATCGCCCAGGCGCTCGGCGTCGCCGACGTCCTTGCCGTATCCTACTTCCACGCCACGAACTACCGGCCGGAAGATCCGGAATGGGAAGGCCGCGACAGGTTCCTGCTGTCGATCGGCCACTATGCGATTGCGCTTTACGCTGCTCTGATCGAAGCCAAGATCATTCCCGAGGACGAGTTGGAGACCTACGGCACGGACGACAGCCGGCTGCCGATGTCCGGCATGGCCGCCTACACGCCCGGCATGGAAATCACCGGCGGATCGCTCGGACACGGACTTGGCATCGCGGTCGGCATGGCCTTGGCGCTGAAGCGGAAGAAGTCCTCTTCCTTTGTTTATAATCTGTTTTCCGACGGCGAACTTGACGAGGGTTCCACCTGGGAGGCCGCGATGTCCGCCGGCTCCTACAAACTCGACAATCTGATCGGCATCGTCGACGTCAATCAGATGCAGGCCGACGGGCCCTCGATCGGCGTCCTCAATTTCGAACCGCTCGGCTCCAAATTCGAGGCCTTCGGCTGGTTCGTCCAGCGGGTCGATGGCAACGATCTCAATGCGCTCGTAAAGGCGTTCGACGCAGCTCGTCATCACGCCGAGGCCAAGCCCCGCATCATCATCTGCGACACGAAAATGGCGAAGGGAGTGCCCTTCCTCGAGGCACGCGATCGAAACCACTTCCTGCGCGTGGAACCCCACGAATGGGCCGAGGCCCTCAGAATCATCGATGCGGGAGCGGAAGCATGAGGCGTTCGAAGTACATCCGGCCTGCGCATCTTGAAAGCGGCATCGACAAGCCCCGGCTCACGACGTCGGCGATGATCGCATCGATCGCCGGACCCGATCAGCCGACGAGACCGGCACCCTTCGGCAACGCGCTTGCCGCCCTGGCGCGGAAGGACGAGCGTGTTGTCGGCATGTCCGCCGACCTTGCGAAATACACGGACCTTCATGTGTTCCGCGCTGCCCATCCCGACCGCTTCTATCAGATGGGGATGGCGGAACAGTTGCTGATGATGTCGGCGGCGGGAATGGCGCGCGAAGGCTTTCAGCCTTGGGTGACGACATATGCCGTCTTCGCGTCCCGACGGGCCTACGACTTCATCTGCCTGGCGATCGCCGAGGAGATGCTTGATGTGAAGATCGTCTGCGCCCTTCCGGGCCTGACGACGGGATATGGGCCGAGCCACCAGGCGACGGAAGATCTCGCAATGTTCCGCGGCATGCCGAAGCTGACAATCGTCGATCCGTGCGACGCGAGCGAAATAGAGCAGGCAGTTCCGGCGATCGCCGCCCATAAGGGGCCAGTCTACATGCGCCTGCTGCGCGGCAACGTTCCGCTGGTTCTGGAGGAATACGGCTACAAGTTCGAACTCGGCAAGGCCAAGCTCCTTCGGGATGGCAAGGACACGCTCATCATCTCGTCGGGCCTGATGACGATGCGCGCGCTCGAGGCTGCCACGCAGCTTCGAAACGACGGCGTCGACGTTGCCGTCCTGCACGTCCCGACCATAAAGCCGCTCGATGAGGCGACGATCGTCGCCGAGTGCCGCAAAGGCGGACGGCTGGTGGTCGTGGCGGAGAACCATACCGTCATAGGCGGCCTTGGAGAGGCAGTCGCCGGGACGCTGTTGCGCGCCGGCGTCGCACCGCCGGCCTTCCGCCAGATCGGCCTGCCCGACCAGTTCCTGGAGGCGGGCGCCTTGCCGACGCTCCATGACCAATACGGGCTATCGACCCTGAAGGTGACGGAGGCGGTGAAGGCCTGGCTCTCGACCTGACGACCTCGGCCGGTTGAGGAGATGCCGGCCGTTTAAACAAGCTTATGATGGAGGATGAAATGAGCTTGCAGATGAACAGAAGATTTTTCCTGGCGACCGCCACTGCTGCGCTCGCGGCCCCGGCAATCGTTCTTTCAAGCCGATCCGCCAGCGCTGCCGCCACGACCTTGACCCTTGGCCATGGCGCGGCTCCCGGCAATCCCAGAGCCGTGGCCGCGGATAAGTTCGCGGAACTCCTCAAGCAGAAGACCGAAGGTCGTATCCAGATCAACGTCGCAGGCGCCGAGACGCTTGGCAGCGACTCCGCGATGCTCACCAGCCTCAGGACGGGCGCGCTTGATTTCACGGCCAACAGCCAGGGTGCCACGTCCGCGATCGTACCGGAGCTCAGCGCGCTCGGCCTACCCTTCCTGTTCGAGGACACCGACCAAGCGATAGCCGTGCTCAATGGCCCGGTCGGGACCGAACTCAACAAGCGGTTCGAGGCGGTGGGCGTCGTTCCCCTGGACTGGTGGGACAACGGCATCCGGCACCTGACGAACTCGAAGCGCAAAGTGACTTCGCCTGCCGACCTGGCGGGCATGAAGATCAGGACGCCGGCCGATCCGATGACCATCGACATCTTCCAGGCATTGGGAGCAGGCACCGAACAAATCGCCTTCGGCGAGCTCTACATCGCCTTGCAGCAGGGCGTTGTCGATGGGCAGGAGAATCCGCTCGCCAATATCGAGAGCTCGAAACTTCACGAGGTCAACAAATACATCAGCCTAACCGCCCACAAATGGGAATCCACACCGTTCCTGATGTCGAAGATCGCTCAGGCCCGGTTGGGGTCTGATTTAGAGGCGGTAAAGGCCGCGGCAAAGGAGGCAGGTGCTCTTCAGCGGAAGCTCTCGAGCGAGAAGGCCGCTGACGTGCTCGAGAACTTCAAGAAGAACTCCGCCGTCGAGGTTGTGGAAGTCGACCATGACGCTTTCGTCAAGGCGACAGCGTCCGTCGCTGACAGCTGGAAGAAGAAGCCTTTCGGCGATTTTGTCACCCAGGTGGAAGCGGCTGCGAGGGGCTGAGGCTCCTCTCACGATCCGGAGGCCCCATGAGCAGGTTCTATTCAGCCGTCGATCTGGTCGCCGGCATCATCGTTATCTTTGCGCGCATGGTCATCATCGTCAGTGGCATCGCGCTGACGGTGGTCACCACGGCCAATGTCGTTGCCCGATATGCGTCGGCGAGCGGAGGACTGTCCTTCGCCCAGGAGCTGCCGATGCTGATGTTTCCATGGTTCATCATCGCGGGGATCATCATTGCGGCCCATGCGGGCGGGCATATGGCCGTCGAATGGCTCTACGAAAAGCTCGACGGCAGTGGTCGGACGACGGCCCTCATCACAGCAAACGCGATCAGCGTCGCCGCATTTCTGGTGCTGGCATATCAGGCGACCGTGGTGGCCGAGATTGCCGGGGCAGAACACAGCCCCGTTCTGCAGCTTCCGAACAGTATCGGCTATTACTCGCTGTCGATCGGCGCGGTGCTGGTGTCCATCGTCACCATCGCCGCGACCGTCCGCGTTCTCCGCTTGGGCTGGGATCACCGCCTCGAGATCAAGCCCGAGGAGATCGCGCTATGACACTCGTCATGATCGTTTCCTTCTGCATCCTCATGGTCCTCGCCGTTCCCGTCGGCTATGGGCTGATCATTGCAGCGGGGCTTGGAGTCCTGTTCAACGGTTACGTTCCGCTCTCGGTGGTCGCCCAGCAGGTCTACGACCAGACCCAGTCCTTCCCGATGCTGGCGCTTCCGTTCTTCATGCTGGCGGGCACGCTGATGCTTGGCGGCGAGTTGGGTCGTCAGCTCCTGGAGCTCGCCTCGCGCGCCATGCAGCGGTGGCGAGGCGGACCGCTCTCGACCACCGTCGTATCCTCGGTCGTCTTTGGCGGCGTATCCGGTTCGGCCGTGGCGAATGCGAGTGCGCTCGGCTCCGTCCTCATCCCCTGGCAGAAGAAGCACGGGTTCCCGCCGGCGCTCTGCGCCGCCAACAACGCGACCTCCGCTGTCATCGACGTCCTCATCCCGCCTTCGATTCCGATGATCCTCTACGCTCTGATTAGCGGCGTCAGCGTCGGTGACCTGTTCATCTCCGGCATCGTTCCGGGGCTGATCATGGCGGCGAGCTTCGTGTTCGTTTGCTGGTACGTCTCCGTGAGGCGGGGGTATGCCGCCGAGGCCGTGAAGGTCCGCAAGCGCGAGCTGGCGCGGCTGGCACTGCAAAGTTTCCCGGCAATCCTGCTCCCGATCCTGATCATCGTCTTTCTGCGTTCCGGCCTAGCGACGCCGACAGAGGTCTCGGTCCTGTCGGTCGTCTACTCGCTGCTGCTCAGCATCCTCTTCTACCGTGACCTGACCTGGAAACGCTTCTGCGAGAACATGGTGGAGGCGGGCGTCGCGACGGGCGTCGTCATGCTCGTGATCATGGGCAGTGCGGCGGTGGGCTGGGTTCTGACATTTGATCAGGCCCCGCAGCACATGGCCGAATGGGTCTCGACGCACATCTCCAGCCCGATCGTGATCATTCTGATGATGAACCTGATCATGCTGGTGGTCGGCATGCCGCTCGACATGCCGCCGGCGATCCTCCTGCTCGGACCGATCTTCGTTCCTCTGGCCGATTCCATCGGTCTCGACCGGGTCCAGCTTGGACTGATGATGGTGATCAACCTCGGGATTGGGCTCTACACGCCGCCGATTGGCACGACCCTGTTCATCTCGTCGTCGATCGCAAAGGCGCCGCTGGGAACGACGACCAGCGAGCTCTGGCCGTATTTCGGCATGGCCATGCTCCTCCTCCTCGCGGTCAGCTTCGTACCCGCGCTGACGATCTACTGAGGAGCGTTCGATGAGTGAAACGTCGAAGAACGTCATCACCGTCCGAGGACTTACAAAGTCCTACGGTGCAACCTCGGTCCTCAAAGGCGTCGACTTCTCCGTTGCTCGAGGGGAGGTTCATGCGCTGCTTGGCGGTAACGGCGCCGGCAAGTCGACGATGATCAAGATCATTACGGGCGCGGCCTCGCGCAACGACGGAGAGATACGCTTCTTCGACAGCGAGGGCAGCGAACGCAGCGAGGCCGAGGGCAGGGCGAAGGTCGCGGTCGTGCACCAGGAACTCGCGCTCCTGCCGCATTTGACCGTGGCCGAAAACATTGCCCTGCCGCATCACAGGAGAGGCGCGGGCTTGTTTCGGCGTGCGGCGGCGGCGGGACAAGCATACGACGCACTGCGGATTATCGACCAGGATTTTGCGGCCAGGTCTTTGCACAGGCTGGTGGGGAGCCTCAGCCTCCACGAAGGTCAGATGGTCGAAATTGCCCGGGCTCTTTCATCGGGTGCGGAATTGATCCTCCTCGACGAGCCGACTGCCAATCTCACAGCTCTGGAGACGGAGAGACTGTTTGCGGTCCTGAGGCGTCTCACCCGGGATACTGGTCTGTCGGTCGTGTTCGTCTCGCACCGAATGAAGGAGATCAGGCAGATCGCCAATGTCTGCACGATCATCCGCGACGGCCGCACGGTGGTCGATCATCAGCCGATGGAAGAGCTGACGGACGCCGGCATCATCGAAAGGATGGGGCAGGTGGCAGCCTCTCATGCACCGCAACGGGCGCCGCGGCCCGACTACCGGTCGGACGCCTCCGCTGCGACGGACACTATTGCCATCGAGGAGGCAGGTTTCAGACTGGAACTGCAGCCAGGCACCGTGCTCGGCGTGGCCGGCGCACCGGCTGGACCGGCAGCACTGATCGAAGCGCTGACGGGCGCCGCCCGGAAGAAGCGATGGACGGTTGCGCGTGCAGGATGGCCGGACCAGCTCCGTTCGCCGCGCAAGGCCGCACGCATGGGAGCGGGCTATGTGACCGGCGATCGGGCACACAAGGGTGTCCTCCACAGTCTTCCGATCATCGATAACGTCATGGCGTCCCGCCGTGTGACCAGAGGCGCGCTCCTCACCGGCGGCTCTGAAGGGGGCGAATGCCTCGATCTGCTGAAGGCCCTGAAGGTGAAGGCCGGTTCCGTCTGGGATCTGCCGAGCACGCTGAGCGGCGGCACACAGCAGAAGCTGCTGCTTGCCCGCTGGCTAGGCGTGCCCTCCCGGCTGCTCGTCCTCGAGGAACCGACCAGAGGTGTCGATATCGGGACCAAGCGAGAGATCTATCAGCTCATCAGACAGATGGCCGCTTCAGGCACAGTGATCGTCTGGTGGTCCACGGAAAATGTCGAACTGCTGGAAGTCTGCGACCGCATCATCGCCTTCGACACCGAGGGGCGGTGTGCCGGCGTGATGGACCGCGACGACTTTGGTGAAGAGAAACTTGTTACCTTGACTGGAATGGCCGCATGACTGGGACACGGGCACACATCGCGCCGACTGAGGCGCCGGCAACACAAATCAGACAGAGGGAAAGCCTCTTTAGCGTCTACAGGACAGAGATCGCGATCGCTCTGGCCATCGTGCTGCTGGCCCTTGCAGTCGGCTCGCAGGTTCCGCAGGCGCTCACCTGGGGCAACTTCGCCAATATCACCCAGGCCGGTGCACCTCTTATCATCATGTCGCTGGGCGTCCTGCTTGTCGTCATCACCGGCGGTATCGACCTATCCGTCGGCTCGGTCTTCTCCTTGACCGGGATGGTGACCGCGCAGGCGATGGCAAACGGGTTTGGCGGCATCTCGGCAAGCCTGGTCGGTCTCGGCGTCGGACTTGTTTTCGGATCGATCAACGGCTTCCTCGTCACGATCGCCGGTCTGGCGCCGTTCGTGGTGACGCTCATCACCTTTGCCGTTGCCGGCTCGCTGGCCTTCATCGTCACCAACGGACGCTCGATGCCGATCGGCGATCCGGACTTCTGGCTCCTCAACAGCGGCAGCCTGATACCAGGCGTTCCGAATTACATCCTCTTCTGCGTAATCCTCTTGATCGCGATCGAGCTCTTCCTGAAGAAGATGGTGGCGGGCCGCTGGTTCTATGCTGTGGGCAGCAGTTCGACGGCTGCCTATCTGCTTGGCATCCCGGTCAAGCGCACAAAATTCATGGCCTATGTCGCGTCGTCGCTGCTGGCATCGTTCTCCGGCCTCCTGACGATCTCCTACATTCTGAACGCGGAATCCACGGCTGGGTCGAGCCTGATGCTCCAGGCCATCGCGGCGGTCGTGATCGGCGGAGCAAGCCTGCTCGGCGGCACGGGCACCGCTGTCGGCGCCGTGCTCGGAGCCCTGATGATTACCGTCATCCAGAATGGCGTCAATCTTATCGGCATCAACAGCTTTTGGCAGGGGTCGGTCACCGGCGTCGCCATTCTCATCGCGGTCCTCATCGACCGCTTCAGCAAGTCGCGGCGGGGGGCCGTTTGACAACAACCCGGCCCGAGAGCCGGTTTTTGGAGGAGGAATGAAAATGAAAAGCACGAAACACGCAGTGAGGTTATTTGCCGGCGTTGCAATGGTGGCCCTTTCACTTTCGGCTGCCGCCCATGCTGAGGAAAAGAAGACAGTGGCGTACCTCGCGCCGTCGCTTGACATCTCCTACTGGCAGTGGGTCGGCTACGGCGTGAAGGAGAAGGCCAAGGAACTCGGCATGGACTATGTCGAGTACACGTCGGAAAATTCGCCGGCCAAGCAGATGGACAATGCCCGCACTGCCGTGACCAAGGGCGTCGACGCGATCGTGATCGGCCCCGTGAGCTCGACTAGCACGCCGCCGCTTCTCGCATATCTAAAATCGCAGAACATCCCGATCGCCTTCGCCGGCATCGGCCCGCAGCCCGGCCAAACCGACTATACGTCGTCGGTAACGGCAAACAATTACGAGACCGGCAAGGCGCAGGGCGAATTCGTCTGCAAGCTTGCCAAGGACCGCGGCGGCAACCAGGTCGGCATGCTCTCATTGCCGCAGGACCGCGAGAACGCCCAGAAATATCTGAAGGGTGCAGAAGAGGCGTTCAAGGCGAGCGGCTGCGATCTGGCGCAGATGCTGGAGACCAGGGGCCTTACCGTCAACGAGGCGGTCACGCAGGCCAATGACATGCTCACCGCCCATCCTGACATCAAGGCCATTTACGGCATGTATGATGAGGCCGGCACAGGTGCCGCGAAAGTGCTGCAGACCCGCGGCCTTACCGGCAAGGTCGGCATTGCGGTTGCAGACGGTAGCCCGACGACGATCTCGTTGCTGAAGTCGAACGTCATCCAGGGCATCTTCTTCCAGGAGGCGGTCGGACAAGGAATCGACGGGACGCAGCAGGTGTTCAACGCAATTTCGGGTGCGCCGGTCAAGAAAGACCTCGCTCTCGTCATGCCGCTGGTGACGGCTGACAAAGTCGACTCGCCGGAAGCGAAGGCCGTCATCGCACGGGTGTTCCCGCCCGCCAACTAAGGTGATGCGGACGCCGGCTGTTCTGGCCGGCGTCCTTTTCAGCGATCTCTTGAAGGGCAGCAGGCATGAAAGACCTCCCGATCATCGATCCGCATTTTCATCTGTGGGATCTCGACAACAACTATTATCCGTGGCTGTCGGACGGCGTGAAACCGTCTGCCTTCGGCGACTATACCGCCATCAACAAGACCTACCTCATCGACGACTTTCTGGCCGACGCCAAAAATCAGAACCTCGTAAAGGCAGTCCATCTTGACGTTGGATACGATCCTGAGGATCCGGCCGGTGAGACGCGGTGGCTGCAGGGCGTGGCCGACAAGCATGGTTTTCCTCACGGCATCGTCGGATATGCGGACCTCCGCAAGCCCGACGTCGCCGATCTGCTCGACGAGCACATGTCGTGCGCGAACTTCCGCGGCATCCGGCAGTCGATGAACTATCACCAGGATCCCGCCAAGACCTATCTTACCGAAGCTGGCGTTAGCCGCACGCCGGAATGGCGCAGGGGCTTCAAGGAACTTGCCCGACGGGATCTCAGTTTCGACCTTCAGCTCTACTACTGGCAGATGGAAGAATTTCTCGATCTTGCCCGCGATTTTCCCGATGTACAGATCATCTTGAACCACACGGGCATGCAGGTAGACGGACTAAGCCATTTCGAGGGGTGGCGAAGTGGGATGCGCGTGCTTGCGCAGGCGCCCAATGTCGCCTGCAAAATCTCAGGTCTCGGAATGGGCGATTGGACCTGGACGGTCGAAAGCATCAGACCCTATGTCGAGGAGGCGATCGCAGCGTTCGGCATCGAGAGGTGCATGTTCGCCTCGAACTTCCCGGTCGACAAGCTGTTCGGCAGCTACGACAAGATCATGGACGGCTTCAAGTCCATCACCGCCAGCTATTCTCGAAACGAGCGCCTCGCACTGTTTCACGACAACGCCGCGCGCTTCTATCGGTTATAGCGGCCTCTCGGAGCCAGCGTAAATGTCGGCCACTACCTGCATCCGACAGCGGCTAAACGCCAAGCCGCTAATGATGCAGTTCAATGCAGTTCCATAAATCGGCATTATCCCACCTGATTACGCCGTCTGCTCAGATACATTCAAGAGCAACTAAAAGAAACGAGAGGGGCGAAGGCTGCTCAAAATGCGCTATGGCATTTGTCATTCATTTGCATTACCATCGTACCGAAAAGTGGAGATAGCTATGGCTGCAAATGCACTCGTGCAAACTCGTATTGATGCCGAAGTCCGGGATCGGGCCTCCGCAGTGCTTGAAAACATGGGGCTTACAGTATCGGACGCGGTTCGTATCTTGCTCACCCGGACGGCCAATGAGGGTGCGCTGCCACTCGAGCTTCTCTCAGGCAGCGAGGCGCATGACGCGTGGTTTCGCACCAAGGTGCTTGAAGCGCTGAACGATACTCGACCAGACGTCTCGGATAACGAAGCCGAGGCACATTTTGCCGCACGTCGAGCGGCAGCCCGACTTAAAGCGGATTCTCGAAAATCGTGAAGCTTACCTGGTCTGTCTTCGCATTATCGGATCGCGACGCCATATTTACATACATAGAAGCGGAAAATCCGTCAGCCGCTATTCTGGTCGACGAACGGATCGTTGCTGCCGTTCGTCGGTTGATAGATTTTCCCGCGAGCGGTCGTGTTGGTAGAATTGCTGGAACCCGCGAACTGGTAATTAACGGTACGCCGTACGTCGCGGCTTATGCAATCAGCAATCCGTATTCTTCGCGTCCTCCATGGCGCGCAGGAATGGCCAGACACTTTGCCAACGAGCTAGGCTTTGTTCTCGGTGCTGAGAATTAACGGGTCGGTGGTTCGAACTGGTTCAAGGCGTGCAACTGCCGAATTACGAGGCCGTCTCGCGAAAGACCGCTATGTGAATGTAAAAGTCCTTATATGGATTTACAGACTTAACGAACTTGACCAACTGTCTCATCTTGCCTATCTTTAGGTCAAGAAAGGTTGGTTGTCATGCCCGTCATTAAAACGACAGCAAGCCAGCACCAAGGGAAAGCTCCTAGCATCGCATTCTCGATGAAATTACCCCGAAAGGCCGACTTCGAGAAAGCGCTCCTCAGGCAGTATACCAGGGCCGTCGAACTCAGCGAGAAGGCTGGTCACCAAGTTAGCTTCCGCGTTGTTGTTGATCCACTCGCCGGAGCGCAGACAATTTCGGTTGTCGAGGAAGACCCATCGGAAGCTGAACACGCGTTCCCTGTGGAAGAGGCTTCCAAACCGGACGAAGAACTCTCCGCCGCTTTGGCAGTTGCACGAGAACGAGGTCGCCGTCGCGTAGCGGAGATCCTGGGCGAGGATGATATGCTGAGCGCAGACGCGTTTTCGGATCTCTTGGGCGTTTCGCGGGTCACGGTCAACACGAAGCGACAAAGCGGACAGGTGCTTGGCCTGGATGGTGCCAAACGTGGTTATCGTTTCCCTGTGTGGCAACTCGATCAGGACGGTCGCCCTTATGCCGCGCTCCCGAAACTGCATGAAATCTTGGCAGGAGCCTGGGCGGTCTACCGCTTTCTGGTCTCGCCACATGGGGCGCTTGACGGTCGCACGGGACTCGATGCCTTGAAGCGAGGTCGGGACGCCGATGCGATCGCCGTAGCCGAAAGTGTCGCCCGCGGTGACTTTCGCTAAATGACCGGCATCAAGCCGCCTGCCGGTTTCGAACATTCGTCGCTCGATCTCGAAGTCCTTCCCTCAGGGTCTCGTTTCGGCCGGATCTATGCAGCGTCTTTCCCGACCCGTTGGGCTTTGAAAAGACGCCCAGCCGGTTCAGCGATCCACGCCGGCGTGACGCCGCAAAGCGGTTCGGTGTGCTCTATTTGGGCGATACGCTCAAAGTTTGCTTTCTGGAGGCCGTGCTTCGCGACCGCCGCGACGGTCTGATCGGAGATCTCCCGATTGAGGAGAACGAAATTCATGCACGGCGGTTCGCCGAGATCGAAACGACAGAAGAACTTCGACTTGTCGACCTGCGCGATGATCATGCTGTCAGAATGGGAGTTCCGACGGACGTCGCTAAATCCTCGCGCCAAAGCTTGGCGCGCGCGTGGTCGTTGGCATTCCACGAACACAAATCCCTACCGGACGGCATCATCTATCCGTCACGGCTCAACGGACACACGAACATCGCGGTATTCGGACGCGCCGTCTCAAAACTCGATCCGGTACGGATCGTGCCCTTGATAGGCGCGACCGGCCTTGCCGCTGTGATCAATGACCTCCGAGTCAGTCTGATTTGAGAAACCAGCGACAGAGGCACGAACCTTCCAGTGGTTCCTTGATCTCTGCCGCAGGCGCATCTTGACGAACACATCGAAGCGGGCCTGCTGCTGCAGGATATTTCTGCCGGGTGGGCGCGTCGCCTCCTTTTCAGGGTCAGGTGCATGCGCTCATGCCGGCCATTCTCTTGCGGATGGCCCGGCCTGATGCGCTCGAGGCCGATGCCGAGCCGCAGCCACCAGATCGATAGCTTCGACAGATTGTAGAGCCCGTTGGGGCTGGCGAACGGCAGGCCGTTGTCACTGCGGATTGCGCTCGGCAGGCCCTGTTCGGCAAACAATCGGCGGAACGCCTCGAACACACCCACCTCCTTTGTCGATTCAAAGGCCTCGCAGGCAAGCAGGTAGCGTGACATCTGGTCGGTGACCGTCAGCGGGTAACAGTATCGGCTGTCACCGAGCTTGAACTCGCCCTTGAAGTCGGCACACCACAGATCGTTCGGCAGCAATGCTTGCGATAGAGCGGCTCCCTCAGCCCAAAAGCGGTGTCGCCTGCGGGCATGAGCGACCAGCCCGTGCCGGTCGAGAACGGCATGCACCGTGCTCTTGGACGGCACGCGCACATCGCCGGCCAAGCGCCGCACCAAGAGCTCTCTGATCTTCCTAGCACCCCAATGCGGCTTATTCTTCTTGCACGAGATGATCATCGCCTCGACCGGCTCAGGCAGTTGATTGGCGGAACGCACCGGCCGGCGCGACCGATCCGTCAGCGCCTCCAGGCCGTCATCCTTGTAGCGGTTGAAGATTTTGTAGCCAGTCTTGCGCGAGATGCCGAACTCCCGGCACACATCGCTCATGCCTTCGCCCTCAAGCAGCCGGGCGACAAAACTTAGACGTTCCTCCATCACCGAAGTCTCTTTCCACGGCATCAACACCTCCCGCCAAAAGCGAAAAGTGTTACCCACGTCTCCGGTACAAAACGTCACCTATCTCTCAGGCCGGGCACATTCAGCATTGAACGCTAGGATAGCGAGCTATATGAGCGCCAATGCTAGGGCTCGGTCCTGGCAATCTTCGCCATTAAGGACAACGATCTCGGTAGGGCTAGCGTGAACTTGAAGACCGCCAGACCAGTTGGGCTCTCATCGCCGGGCGAGTTCAAGCAGCAGGGTTGCCGCCCGCCCATGCTTGCGCTTGTGAGACGCTACCAAGCCGAAGCGGCGGGACAATGATGGATCAAGCCGTGCCGTCCGCAGGCCTTTCAGTTTCTCGGGTAGCGTCGATTCCGGAACGAGGCTGACGCCCACGCCTTCCCTGACCAGCGCGATCGCACTGGTCCAGTCCCGCACCTCCATTCGCACATCCGCGAGTGATAGGCCGGCCGCTTCGGCGAGCGTGCGCGCATGGACGTGGCACCCACCGGTCGCGAGCACGAACGGTTCCGCAGCCAGGTCAGCAAGGGAGATGGTTTCACGTCGGCCTAGGCGATGCGCCATTGGTAGAACAGCGACCCATGCATCCTGTCCAATCACTACGGCATCGCTCTCGGCTCGCGGGTTCAGGACGACGCCGAGGTCGATGGATCCGGCCTCAAGCCAGGCCTCGACCTCCCGATCATCCGTCTCAAGTGCAATCAGTTCAATGCCTGGATGGAGGGAGCGGAAGCGTCGCAGGAGAGGCGGCAACACAGTGGAGAAAACACTGGGAAAGGCCGCGATTCGAACGGAGCCGGCTTCCTCCCCGGCGGCCTCGGCAGCCTCTTTTCGAATGGCGTCCAGATGCGCCAAGGCAGCACGGGCATGGTCGAGCGCCCGCTCTCCGAAAGCAGTGAGTTCGACACCATGCCGGTGACGCGCCAATAACTTCACGCCCAGGCTTTCCTCCAGCATCGCCAGCGCTTGGCTCACGCCCGATTGCGTGACGCCGACGTTCGTCGCTGCCGCAGTAAAGCTCCCGGCTTCGGCGACTGCAATCAAGCTACGAATTTGGGTCAGGTTCATAGTAGCAAAGCTTATATCAAAATTCTAAGGCAGTAATTTTTCTTATTCCACGGGATCTGTCAATGTCCGCCCAACAGCCGATAAGAATGGAACCCTCTTATGAAACTCTATTTCGCCAGTGCCACCTGCTCGTTCGCTCCCCACATCGTGCTTCAGGAATTGGGCCTGTCCTATAATCTCGTCCGGGTCGACAACCGCACTAAACTCATGTCAGAGCCGGGCGGTTTCCTGACCATCAATCCGAAAGGCTACGTGGCGGCGCTCGCGCTCGACACCGGTGACGTTCTCACCGAGGGGCCGGCGATCCTTCAGTATCTGGCGGACCTGAAGCCGGATTTGGGTCTGGCCCCAGCCAATGGCACCCTGGAGCGCGCCCGGCTTCAGGAATGGCTCAACTTCATCACCAGCGAGATCCATGCTGGATCGAGCCCGCTGTTCAACAGAGGCCTGCCGGAGACGGTGCGGGACTTCTTCGAAACGAAGCTGACGCGGCGTTTCGATCTCATCGAAGCCGGTCTCGCGACGCAAGATTATCTGATGGGCAACCGCTTCACGGTCGCGGACGCCTACCTCTTCACGGTTCTCGGCTGGATGAAGGGCTTTGGTATCGATCTCGGCCGCTGGCCGAAACTCACAGCCTACATACGGAGGATTGAGGTTCGCCCTTCGGTCGCGGCGGCGTTGGAACGGGAAGCCGCAGTCGCGCTTGTGGCGTGAACAACAGCCTGGAAGAATAGCCGAAGGACCGAGACCTGCGCCTGTTCTGCCGGATTATGGGGACTGAAGGCATGGCGGGGGATCCGTGAGACTGGTTTTGGAGTTGGATCTCCGATCCGAGCCGGGTGCTGCCGCGTGGCGCGGCGCGGCGCCTATTGCGGTTGCAGATGTTCTGCCATGAAGTCGATGAAGGCCCTTAGTTTCGGTGTGATGTGGCGGCTTGCCGGCCAGAGCACATGGAATTGATCGTTCTCGGTAACCCACTCTTCCAGTATGGACACTAGGCGGCCGTCCGCGATCTCGTCACGAATTGCAAAGGGCGGCAGACAGGCAACTCCCAAGCCTTCGACCGCCAATTCGACCAGCGGATCGACCGCCGTCGCGCTCATCCGCTCCGGGAGCACGATCTTTCCCTGCCGTTCCCCACGAGCAAACGGCCAGGGTCGGATCTTGCCGGTGGTGGGAGAGCGTTGATGAAGACATTGGTGCTGTGCGAGATCGTCAGGGGTTTCCGGCACGCCGCATCTTGCCAGATAGTCGGGTGAAGCGACGATCTTCAGTTTGAAGCGGCCGAGATTGCGGCTCATCAACCGGCTATCCGATGGTTGCCCGGTGCGCATGACGGCATCGAATCCTTCCTCAACCACGTCCACCAGCCGATCGCTGAAATCCAGATCGAGTTGCACCTCTGGCCAGGCGCGCATGAACTTGGCCATCACCGGCGCCAGCAGCATGCCGACCAGCGGCAGACTGACCCGCAGCCGCCCTTTAGGCGTCCGATTGGAACGTGCAAGTTCAGCTTCCGCTGCGTCGACTTCCTCGAAGATGCGGCGGCATCGTTCAAGGAACAGCTTCCCTTCTTCGGTCAGCGCGATGTTGCGCGTGTTGCGATGAAACAGGCGCACGTCCAGCCGTTGTTCCAGCCGAACCACCGCCTTGCCAACCGCAGAGGCGGAAAGGCCGAGCTTGCGGCCGGCCGCCACGAAGCTGCCGGTTTCAGCCGATTGTACGAAGGCGTCAAACGCAGTGAGTTTGTCCATGCATTCATTGGTACAAGAATTTAATTCCGTAGTCATCGGAAGCGCAGCCTGTTTTTCCGCAGCAAACCGTCCGCTATCTCTCGGCCTTCCAAAACCCAAGGAGACGCACATGATCCCCGCCTTCACGATCCAGCCCGCGCCAACGACATTCATCGTCAACGTCATTCACGTTCACCCCGGCAAGCAGGAGGAAGCCTTTCGGCTGATCCAGGATGTCGTCCACGATGTCGCCGAGCGCAAGCCGGGCTTTTTATGGAGCAACCTCTCCAAGAGCACGGATGGGCTGACGGTCGTGAATATCGAGGCGATCTCCGATGCTGGCGACGTCGAGATTTTCTTTTCCGATCCGGTATTCGTCGAAAAGTTCCGCAAGCTCGACACCGTCTCGTCGAGCGAGTTTCATACCTACACCGTTGGCGACCTGGTGCTGCCGAAGGCCCCAGCGTGACGGCCGGGATCGAACGACTGCCCCTATCGCTCCTGTGCGTACCGGCCCTTGCCGGTTTCTCACCATCCTGAGGCCCTAATACATGTGAGCGGGGCAATGGCCGGCGAGTAGTTCAGCGTCTATTTGTTGGGATCGCTCCTCGCGGCGATCCCAATTACCTCGGCGACACGAAGCAGGGGCAGGCGGATTGCCATTGGTCGGTATCGCTCTGCTTGCCTGCGCGACCGGATCGACGTTGTTCGTTGGGCGCCGGCCTGTCAGATGAAACCGGCGCCTCGCCAGTGCAGCCTGTTATGGCAACAGCATCCCGTAAGCCAAGGCGAGTGCCACCCGGTCGGGTGCCGTGACATCAACAACCGCTTTCGCTTCGATGAATTCCAAGAGCGTCGGACAAGCGCGACGTAATCGTTTTCATCACATCGGGCGCGGTCCTATCAACGCCATAGACGACGCCAGGAAAATCCAGTGTCTTCTGGATTGCCCAGATGGCTTCGTGCTGATCCGGCGACAGAATCTGCGCGGGGTCACCGACAGCCACCCATCCGATCGGTACGGTCGAGCCGGGTTTCAACCGCGTTCGAAGGTGCACGGTTCCGTTGATGCGGACTTCCGACCCCTGTCCGATCTGCGCCCCGTGAAACACGGCGGCTCCGGTGGCGACAAAAACTTCGGCGTCGATTTGGGCGCCAACCACATGGCTGTTTGGACCAACGATGCAGTGGTCCCCAATGGAGCAGTCGTGGCGACTGGTGGCGCGGATAACCGCATTCTCGAACACGATGCAATTGCGTCCGATGCGGATGGAGCCGCCAGCTTCCGCCACCATGCGAGCGCCATGCATGATCCTGCTACCTGCACCGATCGCAACATCGCCACAGACCGTTGCGTCCTCAGCAACCCAAGCATCCGCATCGATTGATGGCGACCTTTCTTCGTACGACAAAATCATGGTTCTTGCGCTTCTGCCTCTATTCTGGCCACTAAGACGATGCCCGTACAGTTTCGAGATGCCAGACCTTGGCAACGATCCGCCAGCCGTCAACGCCCTTCACGAAGCAAAGATGATCGACAAAGACATTCGCGTGGATCCGCAATCTCACCTTGACGGTGGCCGCAGCCGGCGAAAGCCAGTCGATCAGGATGATCTAGTCTTCGCGTCCCTGCGAGCGGCTTGCGGGGGATTCACGCTTTGCGATCACCTGGCGATAGTCGGCAATCGGGTCGACCGTAATGGCGCCTTCGTCAGCGTCGAACAGGCTGCAGGCCGGATGAAAGACGCGGTCGAAAAGCAAGAGATCGCAGGCGTAGAGGGCATCGAAATAGGTCTGTATGGCGTCTAGCAGCTCGGTATCGCGGTTCATTGCGCTTCCTCGTGGTTGTTGGAGAGTCACCCTGTCGCACGCCAACAAGCCGAGTTGCCAGTGGCAGGATTGCCAGATAAGACGGCATTCATGCCAAAAAAAGCGATCCCATCCTTGCCCGTAAACAGGCGTGTCGTCAGCCTCGCTTATGATGGCCTCTGCACGTTCGAGTTCGGGATCACGGCCGAAATCTTTGGGTTGGACCGCCCTGAAGCCGGACCAAACTGGTATCAGTTCAAATCGGTCTCGCTCGAGGAACAGGTTCTTCATGCCTGCGGCGGCCTGATGGTCAAAGCGACAGGCAGTGAAGCCGATCTGCATCAGGCCGGAACGATCATCGTCCCCGGTTGGCGCGGGCCCGATGCGCCTGTGCCCGATCCGATCTGCGACGCCCTAATCCGCGCTCATCGGGGTGGCGCCCGGATCATCTCCATCTGTGGAGGTGCTTACGTGCTCGCAGCCGCGGGCTTGCTTGATGGCCGCCGTGCCACAACCCATTGGCGTTTCGCCGAGCACCTGGCCCGCCGCTATCCCGCGATAGAGATCGACGCGACCTGTCTCTATATCGATGAGGGTGACATTCTGACTTCGGCGGGCAGTTCAGCAGGCATCGATCTGTGTCTGCATATCGTTCGCTCAGATTTCGGGGCGGAACTTGCCAATACGGTGGCGCGTCGCCTGGTGATGTACAGCCATCGCCAGGGCGGCCAGTCCCAGTTCATCGAGCGGCCCGTGCCATTGAGGCGAGAGGCTGACCGCCTGTCGTCGATCCTCGATCACATTCTGGCCAACCTCCAAAATCCGCACACAATCAGTTCTCTTGCCCGCCACGCCGGCATGAGCGAGCGCACTTTTCAGCGTCGCTTTCAGTCCCTGACCGGCTTGTCCCCGCTCAAGTGGATCCTGAGGGAGCGGCTGGAGCAAGCCCGCATCCTGCTTGAAACGAGCCCTACCGCACCCGATGAGATTGCCAGAGTGACCGGACTCGGAAGCGCCGAAAACCTGAGGCTTCAATTTGGTCGGCATTATGGGGTCAGCCCCGTGACTTACCGCAATCGTTTTGCCCAACTGCCAGCAGGTGACCAGACGCGCCTCAACGGCGCCAACTGAACTTCTCCAATTGATTGAGGTGAATACGGTCCCCGCGGCTGCACGGTTCATGCGACAAGACATGCGCCGCGAATATGTGGTCCGATCGTAGCTTCCGTCGAGCCCGCCGAGGATTGCGGTGCTGCTACTTTCGGAGGCGGCATGCGGGTGCCAACGGCGAACAAGATGGCGCTGAGACCCGCAAAACCGGCAAACAGCAGGAACATGCCAGCTCCACCAAAAGCACCAAGCGTGGCGCCGCCGAGTGTCGGTCCGATGAAGTTGCCGACGGTTGAGAACGAATGAGCACCAAAGTAGCTGCCTCTGTTTCGGTCGTTCGCAATTCGGTCGACCAGCATGTATTCGCAGGGCACAACCAGAATCTCTCCTAGTGTGAAGACAACCATCGAGATCGCCAGCCCCCAAAACCCGGCGGCGCTCATGAAGCCGATTTCACCCAAGGCAAACAAAATGCAGCCGATCACGAGGCCGTGGATTGCGGCTGTGCGCTCGATGAACCGGCGGGCAAATGGATTCCCGATCAGGACAACTGCGCCATTGATCGAAACGAGATAGGCGTAAATTTCCATACCCCCAGCGACATGGCTGGTGAGGTACGGAGCGAGCGTCGCAGACCACTGGCCATAAACCGCCATCAGCAGGGTGCCGCCGCCGACAAAGAAGGCCAACCGGGGATCGAGGATCGCGGCCCTAAGGCTCGTCAGCAACGGGACGGGCGCGGTCGCCTGAGGAACATCATCACTTTGACGGATGGGCACGTGCAACAGGTGTAAGGCGACCGCAAACGCCACATAGACAGCGCCTGCAACGATGAAAAGAGTGGTGGAGGCCGCGCCCGCAGCAATGCCGATCAGCGGTCCGATGGCCCAGCCCGCATTCGTCGCAGTGTAGCGCCATGAGAAATATTTGAGGCGCAGTGGCTGCGGGCACACGTCGCTCATCAGAGCGCGCGAGATCGGCTCATAGATCGCGAGCGCAACTGCGGCCACGATCTGGGCAAGGCAAAAGGTGAGAACTGTTTCGGCCAATCCCATACCGATCAGCGCAAGCGCCATGGAAAGCAGGGTAAGCGTCAGCATAGTCCTGCGCCCCATTCTATCCGAAAGGGAACCTGCGAAAGGAGCCGCGACAGCGCCCAACAGCGGACCGATCCCCAGGAGCGCACCAATCATGGCAGGACCGAGCCCGAACGACTGTTGCAGCTTGATGGCCAGGAACGAGAGCGTCATTGCGCGTGCGACGGTCACCAGTCCTGATCCCGTAACCAGAAACAGGACGTAGTTCAGTCGTTGTTTTTCCTGCTTCATTGCACCCTCATCACTATTGTAATCGAGGCGGCATAACCGCACTCGCGAACTTCCCATCTCTTAAATCAAATGAAACAGAGACTTTTGCAACGTAGAGCACTGCGGTCTGCTTGTCGCCAATCCAGTCAAATGACGCGCTCCTCGGGAGAGAAACGCGTCGCGAGCAAGATGAGCAGGCAGATGCCGACAGCCATCATGACCCAGGCTTGTGACAAGTCATCTGAATGGCCGCGCAGCCAGCCGGCTGCAAAGGGCATGATGCTTGCGATGATATAGCCGCCTCCTTGGACGAAGGCCAGGAGGCGGCCGGCACTCGCAGGTTCGTCGGCGTGGTCGAGCGTCACGATCAGTGATAGAGGAAACAGAGCGCCGATCCCCAGTCCAAGCAGGATCATTGCGTGAAGTGCCATAGTCAGCGGCATGGTGATGAGGCAGATCAGGCCCCCGAGAATGGCGAAAAGAGCGACGGCCAGCGGTCCCCGCCGATCAGGAAAGCGGTTGATGAACGCCGACACAGCAAGACCGGCGACAACCTCCATCATCGTAAGACCCGCGAGCATATAACCGGCAATATCTTCGCTGCGCCCCAGTTGAACATAGAAAGGTGGCAGCCATGCCAGGACAAGCGTATAGGCGCCCGTACCGACGCCAAAGAAGATAAGCAGGAGCCAGGCTTTGCCGCTTTTCAACCGTGATCGACCCACGGTTTGACGGGATGCCATTTGTTTCAGGGTGGCCTCCGAAGAGGATGCTCCTTTCCACAGAACAAGGGCAAGGAGAGCAGGCAGCCCCCACAGTCCCAGCATCGCTTCCCAGCCTACGAAACGGGACAAACCAGCCGCTGTCGCGGCTGCGACCGTTGCGCCCCCCATGATGCCGGTTGAATACAATCCCATGATGCGGCCTGCGTCGGAGGGAAAGACCCGCTTGATAAATCCCGGCATCAACGCTTGAACGGCAGCGATGCCAAGACCGCATGCTGCCGCACTGGCAAGAAGCCCGCCGCTGGAAAACCAGAAGAGCCGCGCTATGCAGGCAAGAGCGATGATCGCTACTCCGAGAGCAATGCCGCGTCTATCCCCAATCCATTGCTGCAGGGAAGAGCCGGCGAGCGCCCCGAGACCCATCAGAAAAACCGGAAGGGTCGTTAGCGCGCCCGCGCCGGTCGATGTAAGGCCTGATGCTGCTTCAATCCGGTCAAGGACGGGACCCAATGCAGCGAGAGCTGGCCGCAAGTTTAGGGCAACGGCGACAACGGCGATGGTTGCAAGGGCGTTCGAAGCGCGAACCGGCCGACCAATGCGTGGTTGATCGATGTCTGAAATATGCATATGATATTATCTCAACAGAAAGAATCTTAATATCGAGATATCTCTTATGGCAGAAGTTTTCAAGGACCTTGATCGGGCAGCGTCTGCGGCAGCGCAGTGGAGACAGGAGCGCCCTGATATCGATCCGTTTCCGATGGAGTTGCTGGGGCGGTTGGGAGAAATTACGCACATCATCATGCGCGATCGTCTCAACCCCTTCTTTGTGCAGCACGGCTTGCAAAGCGGGGAGTTTGACGTCCTGGCGACGCTGCGGCGGTCAGGAGTGCCGTACGAACTCACGCCCACCCAACTTTACGAAGCCGCCATGCTTTCATCGGGCGGGATGACCGCTCGCATCGACCGCCTCGAACGGGATGGCTTGGTTGTGCGAAGGCGCCATCCCACTGACCGACGGGGCACATTGGTGGCGCTGGCGCCAAAAGGACTTTCATTGATCGATGCGATGCTCGCAGAGCACGTCGAAAACGAACGCTCCGCGTTGGCGGGACTAACAAAGTTCGAGCAGGAGCAGTTCAATGCGCTAACGGTCAAACTTCTCGCAGGCCTAAAGTACCTGCCAGAACGGTGAGTGCGCTAGGAGCGATTCGTCGGAAGGCACACAGCTGAGGTGAGCCGCGTGCGAAGATTATCTTGAAATCCTGCGTCGTCAGCGTTTCAGAATGCCGAGGGCTATCGGGTTGAATTTCTGACGTCGAACCGTGGCTCCGACGACTATGTCGACCAGCCGGCAAAGATGCCCGCGCCCGGCGGTGCCAGCGCGGATCCACTGCGCTTTCTCGACTTCCTGATCAGGGATCCTGTCAGGTCATTGACCCTGATCGTCCCAGTATGCGGTCCTCAAGCTCATTGTCGCCAGCCGACGACACACCGAAGTGCAGGGGCCGGCGAAGCGAGAGAGACATTCGTTAAGCTGCTCCGCTCGTTGAAGCTTTGCAGCAGACGAGGCGATCTGCCGACCTGGCGCTCGTTTGCAACGAAGCTTGGGAACGCGGGCCCGCGTGGCAAGAGGGTGTTCGAACCGGGGCGGGAATGCTGCCGGAACTAGATGCCGAGCGGTTCAAGGGGTTCCTGATCGTGGGGCACGGAAAAACCGGGAAAACATAAAGCTCCCGTCTGAAGATTAGGTTGTATTCCGCTCCGTAAAGCCGAGCAGTTGATTTGACTGAAGGGGCGAGACAAACATGGTGCCGAGAGTTCGATTCCGCTCAAGGCGAGATGATCTACTTTCGGCCGTGAGGCCACATCCAGATACTTTAGTTTCGGGCCTGCGCCCGCGCAAGACAATCAGCGTTGTTAAAGAAACGAGCGAGCGTGACTATGTTCCACTTAAGCCCCTAGCCGCGTATCTGCGTAGTTATCATTGGGGTCGTCTTTTGCATGGCCGATCTCATGCTTGGCAGCTCGAACCAAGAACCCTGATCGGGTCAGCCCTTGGGCTTCAGCGAACGCATCGATTGCCTTTAGGACGTCCTCCGGCAGAGTGATATTGACGCGAACCGCTCTTTTGGCTTCCGTCTTGACGCCAACTAGAATTGCAACGCCATCTTGGTTCTCCGCGTCTGCCATCACCGCCTCCAGTGTGGAGGGTTCAGGAATTGCTTCGCCGTCTTCGGTTAGACCTTCGATGTGTAGAGCTAGGGCTTCTTCGGCCATAGCTCGCGCATCATCGAGGTTAATTCCAGCAGTGATCAGGCCAGGAAAATCGGGAAAGGATACACCGTAATCACTGTCGGCATCTTTATGGATCAATCCGATATAATTGCGCATGTTCGTTACCTCAGTTTGAGTCCGGCTTGCTTCTCGATACTTTTCAGCGTTCCGATTGGGATATCTCTTTTCGGGTGTGGAACAGTGACGCGCCCGGGTTTCTCGGGATGCTTAAACTGAACATGGCTGCCCTTGGTGGCGACCTCGTACCAGCCATCCTTCTGCAAGGCCACAATGATATCGCCACTCTTCATGCGCCTTACAATACACACTGATGTGTATTTTTGCAAGTGCGGCGTACCGAGGAGGCGCTTCGCCTCGGAAACCTCCATGCCGTATTTGGCTTTCCAATTGTAAAATGTCGCGTCCGAAATCCCATGCTTGCGGCAGAGGTCGGCCACCTTCGCGCCAGCCTCCTGCTCCTTCAGCACCGCAATAATCTGCTCTTCAGTAAATCTCTGCTTCTTCATTCGTCCGTCCTTTGATGGGCCGGACTCTAATGATACCCGTAGCAGGTCACGATACTTTAAGGCGATGGTTTCACGTCGAAACTGCCTGCCTGGACCGCCGCTCCGCACATTGACCGAAACTTCCATCTGGTCTGCGCAGGTAAACTGCCACGTCATCAATCGTCCAAACGTCCTCTGACGCGCAGGCGTTGTCGCGACATTTTGTTACAAAAGTTCCACTCCGCGGCACAGTTTTGCGACACCCACTGGCTAGTTTTAGATCGCCGCTGCGGTGGTGCATTTCGTTTTGAGGACAGGAAAAGCACAGATGACAGAAGAGAGCTCCGCTAATTTTAGTGGCGTCGGCGTGACGCGACGCACCGTCCTCGGTACCGGCGCCGGCGTTGCGGTCGCGACCATACTTCCAATGCAGCCCGCAATTGCCCAGGACACTCCTTCTCTCAAGGAAACGGGCAGGACGCTTTCTGTATCTACGACTGTGAATGGACGAGACATCGTCCTCGAGATCGATTCACGGGCATCGCTTCTTGATTTGCTGCGCGAGCGTGTCGGGCTTACGGGAACAAAAAAGGGCTGTGATCACGGTCAGTGCGGTGCATGCACGGTCCATCTGGACGGGCAAGCTGTCGTGTCGTGTCTTACGCTTGCGGCGAAAGTCGATGGACGCCATGTGATGACCATCGAAGGGCTCGCAGATGAAGTTTCGCTTCATCCAATGCAAACCGCATTCATTGATTGCGACGCGTTGCAATGCGGATATTGCACGCCGGGTCAGATCATGTCGGCAGTCGCCTGCGTTCGACATGGTCATGCCACGGATAGGACCTCGATCCGACAATTCATGAGCGGAAATATTTGTCGCTGTGGCGCTTACGCCGGGATCGTCGCTGCCATTGAAGGTGTTGCGGCAAATTCGAGGAAAGGCTGACCAATGCGACCCATTGATTACACCCGCGCCGACAGCATCGCAGCAGCCGTTGAAGCCTTCGCCGCGGTTGGGGCGGATGCGCGTTACATCGCCGGCGGCACTACGCTCTATGATCTTATGAAGCTCCGCGTGGAGCAACCGACGCATCTGATCGACGTCAGCGGGATCACTGGCCTCAACACGATTGACACAAACGGAGATGTGCTGCGGTTTGGTGCCTTGGCACTGATGAACGAGGTCGCTTACACACCTTTTGTGCGAGAGGAGTACCCGGTTCTCTCCGAGAGCTTGCTGAAAGCAGCCTCGCAGCAACTGCGCAACATGGCGACAGTCGGTGGCAACCTGCTTCAGCGAACACGGTGTCCATATTTCCGCAACGGCGCCGGATCTTCGTCGACAGTGGGTGTGTATCCCTGCAACAAGCGCGTCCCCGGTTCCGGTTGCGCCGCAATCGGCGGCTTGGATCGAGGCCATGCAATCCTCGGCGTCAGCGATGCCTGTGTCGCGGTATCACCGGGCGATTGGCCGGTGGCATTGACGGCTATGGACGCATCGATCGAGATCCATGGACCCGCGGGAACACGAACGCTCCCAATTTCCGATTTCTACAGACTACCGGGCGATACGCCACATCTGGAATTTAATATAGACCACGGCGAAATCATCACCGCGATTAGCGTTCCAAAGACGCCGAGCCGATCGTCGACCTATCATAAGATCCGAGATCGAGAGAGTTTCGCGTTCGCGCTGGCGTCCGCCGCCGTCGTTGTCGAAATGGAGGGCGCCATTGTCCGAACAGCGCGCATTGCGCTCGGCGGAGTGGCGACGGTTCCGTGGCGAGCGCACAGTGCTGAAGAGGCGCTGCGTGGGAAGCAATTGACGCCTGATCTGGCGCTTCAAGCCGGACGGACCGCCTTTGGGGATGCTCGTCCGGGTCAGCACAATGGCTTCAAATCCGACCTAGGAGCCCGGGTTATCGCCGATGCTCTGATGATCGCCGCCGAAAGGAGTGCTTAATGCCGTCACAAGTTTCCGCTGAAATCGTTCGGGTCGACGCCAGGGATAAGGTACAGGGCCGGACGCAGTACGCAGCTGATACGCAGCTACCGGGCATGCTGTATGCGATGCTCGTTCCCGCCTCCATCGCAAAAGGTAAGGTAACCAAAGTTGATATCACCGCCGCGGCCATGATCTCCGGTGTCACTCATGTTTTGTCCATCGGTGACTTTCCCTCCCTCCGCCCAGAAATATCGTTCAGAGGGCAACCAATCGCTTTGATTGTCGCTGAGACCATCGAGGCCGCGATAGAGGGTGCCGAAGCGGTGTCCGCTGTCTACGAAGAGGCGCCGTTCCTCGCTTTGATGACCAGTCCCGGCGCACAACGATTTGCGGCAGAAGGCTTCACTACAGGCGATGTCGACAACGCATTTCAACAGGCAGCGGTTACCGTCGAGGGTACTTTCGAGACACCGACACAGCATCACAATGCCATGGAACTCTTCGGGACGGTCGCAGAGTGGTCTAATGGACGGCTGACGGTTCACGAGGGCTGCCAGAATATTGAGGCGGCCAAGGGCGCGCTTGTCAAAGCGTTTGGGCTTTCGCCGGACCAGGTAGTCGTCCGATCTGAACATGTCGGCGGCGGATTCGGCCAGAAGTCTCCTCCCAAGCCTCAAACCGCCCTGGTTGCACAGGCTGCCAAGCTTGCCGGGCGGCCGGTTAAACTGGTGACGCCTCGTGGGCAGCTTTTTCACATCGCGAATTACCGGCCGCGCAGTGTCCACGCCATGCGACTCGCCGCCAATGCTGAGGGGCGGCTGGACGGCGTACTCTATGATGTGGTGCAAGAAAATATCCCCGACGGCGGGTTCCGCTCAAGCGGCTACCACGAGGATATCGCCCGTCTTTATGCCATCGAAAATTTTCGAGCCACATGTGGCGATATCCATATCGATCGCCAAATGCCGCGCCACACGCGCGGGACGCATCCGTTCCCCGCCGGCTTCGCGCTGGAAAGCTTGATCGACGAGATGGCTTACAAGCTCGGCAAAGATCCCGTTCAACTTCGCCTTGACCACGAAGCAAAGAAAGACATCATTTCCGGTCAGCCGTTGTCGCCGCATTTTCTCAATGACTGCCTGCGGGAGGGTGCGAGACGCTTCGGCTGGAGCCAGCGGTCACCCGAGCCAATGTCGATGCGGCTGGATGACGGCACGATGGTCGGCTACGGTGTTGCGTGCGGCATCTTCGGCGCGTCGGGATCGGCCGCCGAGACAACGCTGCGGGTTCGTGCCGACGGTACGACACGGGTGATCTCCTCCGGGCATGAAATGGGGCAGGGTATCCGGACGGCTGTCGCAAACACGATTATCCAAGGGCTTGATATTAATCCCGATCGTCTCGAGATTTTGCTTGGGGACACGACCGTGGGACCGCAGATGATGACGGTCGGTGAACGCGGCACGGCCAGCATCATTCCTGTCACCGCGAAGGCTGTTAGGGCTTTGCGCGCCCGCTTTGACGAGCTTGCGGGACCGAACCCACCGCCTGGCAATTTACACGAGCAACTGGCGCGCCTGAAACGTCTCCAGATCGAAGTCGTCGTTTCGGAGCTCGCGCCCGGCCAGGATGCCTCGGCTCTTGACGCCTTTCGAACAGGGGGGCGTGCAGGCGCCGGCCCCGAGTACGCCGGATTTACGTCGATGAGCTACATTGCTCAGTTCGTGGAAATCCATATCGAACCGACGACGGGCCGCATTCACATGCCGCGGGCCGTCAGCATTGCCGATATCGGAAAGGTCGTCAGCCCGGTGACCGCCCGCGGGCAGATGTATGGCGGGATTGTCTGGGGCTTTAGCACAGCGCTTCGAGAGGAGACAGAGATCGACCCGCGTTTTTCCGGTTACCTCAACGACGATCTGGCCGATTATCTAATGGCAGTTAATGCCGATATCGGTGACGTGGAGGTCGGCTTCATCGACAAACCAGACACGATGGTCAATTCGGCGGGTGTCAAGGGAATGGGCGAGCTCGTAATGATCGGCACCGCTCCTGCAATCGCGAATGCGATCTATCACGCGACGGGCAAGCGCGTCAGAAAGCTGCCAATCCGAATAGAGGACGTCCTTTGATCGACGGCAGCTCCCGACCAAATCATCAAGGCAGCTTGGAACTGCGTCATTGCACACCGCTCGGCCTTAGTGTCATTGTGACCATCTAAAACAATGACAGGACGGGAGCCGCTATTAGCGGCTCTGCGTTTTGGCCACGGCGTCCAGGGATCCGATCCGCTCCCGTGCGCTTGGAGGCAACTCGCTTCGCGCACTGTCAGCAGAGTGGAACTTAGCACCTAAAGGCGGACCACGGTTGACACGACCTGCGAATAACGCGCTGTTGAATGGGACATAGTTTGGCGTGACGTCGCTATGTGAAACTATTGCACCAACCGCCAAAAGCGACTTTCGCAATTTGATCATGACCTCCGAAAGAGCAGACGAGGGCTATGGTCAGGGCGATCACTTGAGGCCGGAGCCGAGCCGGGATTGATAGGGCCGATCGCGCTGTGAAACTTTGTTACACTTTTTTCGATGCGCAAACCCCAAGCGTCTGCAACAATAGGTTCAGAGGTTAGGCAGATGCAGAACACGTCGCATGTCGTGGTCGTCGACGATCACGGCGAAATCCGGGATTTGGTTCGGCAGTATCTTGAGCAGCAAGGTTACAGGGTGAGCGTTGCCGAAAGTGGCGCTGCGCTTCGACGCCTGCTCGATCGCGAGCGGCAGGTCGTTGACCTGATCATTCTTGACGTCATGATGCCGGGTGAGGATGGATTGTCCGTCTGTCGCCAGCTGCGTGCTGCCACCGATATTCCAATCATTTTCCTGACCGCTTTGGTGGAAGATACCGACCGCATCATCGGATTGGAGCTTGGTGCCGACGACTATGTCGTGAAGCCTTTCAATCCGCGGGAGCTTCTCGCTCGAATCAGAGCCGTCCTTCGGCGTTCCGCCAATCCGCTGACACAACAGCGCATCACTCAGCAGCAGAGAACCGTGCGCATCGCCAATTGGCGCGTGAATATGGGCCGTCAGGAAATATCTGGTGAGGATGGCGTCGGCATTCCGTTAAGCACTGCCGAATTCCGATTGCTTAAGGTGTTTATCGAACGGCCGGGACTGATCCTCAGCCGCGAGCAGCTACTCGATCTCACCGTCGGCAGGACGGCAGATATCTTCGATCGCAGCATCGACAATCAGGTCAGCCGGCTGCGAAAGAAAATCGAAGAGAATCCAAAATGCCCATCGATTATCAAGACGCATTGGGGTGGCGGCTATAGTCTTGCTGCTGAGGTAGCAATCGAATGAGTCACGTCTGGAACAGAAGCCTCGCGACGCAGCTTATCGCCTTCACCCTTGCGGCCTTGCTCGTTTCCCAGGCGCTGACGTTTCTGATTTCGTGGAAAGAGCACTCCCGAGCACTTGACGCAGCAGCCAAGAGCGAGTTCCTCAGTCGAGCGCGCACGATGACCCGTCTCGTAGAAACGGTTCCGGCCGAGTACCAAAGGCAGGCGCTGCTGGCAAGCGAGACAAGCGATTCGCGTTTTTGGGTGACGGACCGCGAGGCGGAGGACGCTGGGGCATGGCGTCAGACGGCTGCAGCGGAATTTTCCCGCCCTCTGGAAAACTTCGTAGACCTCGTCAGAATTTTTCAAGACGGTTCAGCCAGGACTCAAATCCCTGATGCGAAAAGAGTGGCAGTGTCAAACCTCGGTGAGGGGTGGCGCGTTCCAATGCAAAGTCTTTGGGCGCTCCCGCAGCCTATCAAATATATCTATTTCGATGGGTCGAGGGGCTATGGCTTGGTTATCAAGGTCGATGATCGCACTTGGCTGAACGCGGCATTTTATATGCGCCAGACCGGAGGATGGTGGACATCCACGTCGCTGGCCTCGCTCTGCCTGACGGCCGTCGTCCTGGCGTTGATCGGTGTGTTCTTTGCCAGCCGCATTTCAAGGCCGCTGCGACAGCTTGCGGCCTCAGCCGAGGCCTTGGGGAGGGGAGAAAACTTGCCGCCGATTTCCGAAGAAGGACCCGAAGAAGTCCGGCGCACCGCCGAGGCCTTCAATAAGATGCAAAGCCGGTTGCACCGGTTCGTTGAGGACCGGACGAAGATGCTTGCCGCCATCGGACATGACCTGCGAACACCCTTGACGACGCTGAGGTTGAGGACTGAGTTCGTTACGGATGAGGAGATCCAGCGGAAAATGCTGTCTACTATCGATGAGCTCCAGGCAATGACTGAAGCCGCCATTTCTTTTGCTCGTGGAGAATCCACCGAAGAAGAAACGCGCGACATTGATCTCGAAGCGCTGGTCGGAAGCATTTGTGACGATCAGTCAGATCTCGGCCAGCCAGTCGATTTCGTTGAAGGCGCAAAGTTGACCTACCGCTGCCGCCCGGATGGCCTCAGACGTGCCGTGAGAAACCTCGTTGAAAACGCCATCCGCTATGGCGGAGAGGCACGCGTCTTCATCCGACCAACGGCTGCAACCGTCGATATTATTGTCGAAGACCGCGGCCCAGGTATCCCTGAGCCCATGCAGGAAAAGGTTTTTGCACCTTTCTTCAGGCTTGAGGGGTCTCGCAATCGAGATACCGGCGGGATTGGGTTGGGCCTTTCCATCGCGCGGGCGGTTGCTAGGCAGCATGGTGGCGACATTTCGTTCATAACACGCAATGGCGGCATGCAAGCCGTTCTTTCCCTGCCACGGGACGGCCGCGTGGAACCGTCAAAGGTCAAGAAGGGGCGCGATTGGAAGCTCCTGCGAGGATCGATTGGGTCGCGCACCCAGAACCTTGCTGAAAAACAGTCAAAGCCGCGGACACAACAGTAATTCCGGCACTGTCTTCGCACCCCGGCTTGCCATCTTCATCCTTAATACCCAGAAGTCCTGCTGATACTGGCGTACTCGTGGCACGGTCTCGGCATCACTTAGAGGCCGGTGACAATCGATTACATTTTGCTTCACCTTCGACACAGCTCTGCGACATGGCAAAGCTAACCTTTCCATCATGATCAAAGCGAGCGGTGTCTCTGACATTCCGCCAACCAACCGATTTGTGAGGCGCGCAAGCACATTTGCAACGTCCATTGCGGTTGATCGGATGGCTGACAAGGAAAGGAAAACTCATGGCACACGAGTTCAGCAGCTACGGGTTCGAAAGACACATCGTCCCGACGATGATTGAAGGGGTGCTTGCCGATATCATCCTCTTCACCTCCATCATCGCGCTGACGGCACTCATGAGCCTGACCGGAGACTGATCGGGATCGGTTCGGCCGGCGACAGTTTTGGCGGCGTTCGGTATGCCCGTGCGACAGAGCCGGTGCAGCTTTCCGCCGCCGTTCAGACGAGGCCGAGGGCGTTTAAAGCGGCGCGATGGTTGATGACGATGCAAGCATGAGGAGAACGATATGCGAAGGGCACCTGTCCAGGGGCGGCACCGCAATCGCTTCGTGGTTTGGCGCGTCGCAGCCGCATCTTTCGCCATGTACGGATGTGAAGCTGCGGGGTGGCCGACGCCGTTCCAGTGCCCGCTGAACGTGCTGGTGTTGACTGTAGGCCTTCTTAAAGTCTTCGGCCGCATGCTTCTCGCGACCGACGTCTGCCCGCCAGGTGGCGAAACCGACCACGGGGCTTCTGATTGGCATCGGCGCCGATCAACCGGCGCGTCTGCGTACGCCGATGAGGCGTGGAGACCTGTGGCGGCCAGTTTTCGAAGGAATGCCGGGATGAGCGCCCGCCGCCTGCGCCCTGATTTCCCTTCGCCTTGCTAGCCGAGAGATTGATACAATTCCCCGGATTCCTGACAAACACACACGACAAGTTCAAGCTACGATCCAGTCGAGCGAGACCCCTTTACCCTAAGTCCAGCTCCACGGCATCGACAGCCTGCCTTGGATGGCGATGCCGGATAACGCGAAGCTGCGGGTGTCTTCAGGTTGATTTCGAGGATCCAATATGAACGAAACCGTATTCATAGAGAAATTTCCGACGCCCATTCAGGCGAAGGCGACCGACGATCCGATCGAGATCCTGCGGTTTGCAGAAGAGCAATTTCAAAGAGGTGCGGTTGCTGTTGCGATGCTCGTCAGCATTCGGGGTGGGGCAGCGCGCTCTCCTGGATCGCTCATTGCAGTCGCAGCTGACGGCAGCTACTGCGGCTTTGTATCGGGGGGATGCATTGAATCCACGGTGGCCTTCGAGGCTTTGCTCGCGATCTCTCAAGGAAAGGATCGCGTAGTAATGTTCGGCCAGGGCTCCCCCTTTTTCGACATTGTTCTTCCATGCGGAGGAGGGCTCACCGTGGCAATCCATGTCTTGCGTACAGCCTCAGTCCTCCGATTTGTACTCGAGCGACTTGAGCGCAGGCAGCCGGCGGGCGTTCGCTACTCGCCGCGAAATCAGGTTCTTGCACCCACCGACCCGCCTGCTCAATCGGGCTGGATTGAGGAGGACTTCTTATCCGCCTACCGTCCGCGCACGCGCGTGGTCATCTCGGGGCGTTCGTTGGAAGCGCAGATGCTCGCTCGCTGTGCAACTGTTCTCGACTTTGATGTCACCCGGCTGGAAAGCGCGGATGGCGATTATGTCGCAAGAGCGATCGATGCTTATACGGCTGTCGTGCTACTCCACCACGATCTCGATGCAGAAAAGCGGATACTTGCAGCGGCGCTCGCTTCGCCGGCCTTTTACATCGGCGCTCTCGGCAGCACGCGGACACATGCCAAGCGTATCGAGATGCTGGCAAGTTCCGGCGTTTCTAAGGCTGACATCGAGCGGATTAAGGCTCCGATTGGATTGTTCGGACCAGCGCGCGATTCAGCTTCGCTTGCGCTTTCCGTGCTTGCCGAGATCGCTGCTGTGCGGCAGGACATAGGCGAACAATAATGCAATAAAGTCGCTGCGATCCAGGTCGTAGCCACCTTTGCAGAAGGGCTTTGCGACAACTCCGCATTTCCTTGGCTAATGCGCTAGCAGTTGCTTGCCCTCCGGTCATGCTTGGCGCCTCTAGGAGTGGCGCTTCTACTGCAGACAATGTGGGGTGGGGAAATCGCCTTACAATCGGGGCGGTGAAGCCGAGCGCTCTGATGCCGCTTGATGTTTTCCTGCCGCCGTGGTTGGATATTCTCAATATGGATCGCTGCGGTAGGACGGTTGTTGGTCCTGGAAAGCAACAGGTTCGCAGGCTGCAAACTCTACGTGCGCAAAATCCCTCCCGCGGCTTCAACTGCATCAGGCGTATCGACGTCGATGAGAGCGCTGTCACCAATCTCGACATCGACAATGGGAAGGCCTGAGCCTTTGATCAACTCACGTGCGCCTTTGTCCCCCTTCAAATTCTTCAATCGGCTATAAAGCGCTTCAGGAATAATGGCCGGGTTGCCGGGCTTGCCTCGCGCGGCGGCACGAATGATCGATTTGCCGCGTGCGGCCCGAAACGCTGTTATAAGAATTTCCAGGTCCATCACCGTGAGAGCAGGCATATCGGCGAGCATGATCATAATGCCATCCGGGGCTCCTACCTCGGCGGCTGTGACGCCGAGGGCAAGCGAACTTGCCATCCCCGATGAGAACGCAGCATTGCGAACGACTGTGACCGGCAGATCTTCAATGGCGCGCTCTAAATCGACGTGTCGATAGCCAGTCACTGCGATCACCGGGCGGCCGTTGGAATTGCTCGCCGTGATCGCAGAGCGGCGGATGAGCGGCATCCCATCAAATTCCGCAAGCAACTTATGGGCGCCGATCGTGCCCATTCTGCTCGATTGTCCCGCCGCAAGGAGAACAACAGCAACGGAAATCGGTCGGTTTGATCGTCCCTGCATCGAATTTTCAGCCTCAGGCCACCAAGGGGTTGCCGATGGCGGTGCGCTGACGTCGCTCTGAAATTCACCGGAACAATGCTTTCGCTGCGATCGATCGGCGGGAATGAGGCATTTGCAGGAAGCCGCAATTTCCTGGTGCTCCGTCATATCGATCTCCTCGCTGGGTCCGGTGTGCTCCTGAGCCGATGTTTAGGCAAACGATCCCAACGAAAATGCTATCATTATTTTGTCGTAAGAGTGTGTCGCGCCGTTACCAAATTGTGTCGAAGGCTCTCGGTTCTAGGAACACCCAAACGGCGCCGTGACGGCGTAAGGAGAGATTTCCGACCTCAGGGACGCTCTCCCGATACGTTCGCGATGAAGGCCTGTAGGTCGCCCAGAATCAGGTCGGCTCTTCTAGGGCGGCTAAATGCCGGCTCTCACCATATCGGTCCAATGCACGATGTCGTAGGTTTTCTCAGCAAAAGACTGGGGCGTGGGCAAAAACACGAGAATGGGAAACGCCGCGCATCGATGCCGAAGTTGTTGGTGGCGTTGGTTTGAGTTCCGGCACACCAGCGCAAGACGCCGAGTGTGCTCAGGCGGGCGTTGACCTCTTCCTAAGACTTTCGAAATCCTTATTTGAAAGGCCAGTGATCTGAACTCCGCGCAGCTATCCACCTCGTAGCACTTGCCTTGGTTGCTGTTTGGATGACCAAGCTGGTGTGCCTCAAGTTTATTGGGTCTTTTCGACGGTCTATCCGCGCGTGCGCTGGCACCGCGCTCCCCACGATCTATTGGTTTTTGCGCTGCCCGACAAGGGCTGGCATCTTGTCCATCAAGAGGAATTTCTGCTCAAACTGATGGATCCCGCCGCGGCGCTTTCGCGCAGGGGGTACACGTGCGCCGACACGCGTTTCAGCCTGGAGATCCACGGTCAGGAAATAGAACATCTTTCGGTTTCGATCATCGACGGCGTCGCGTCCGTCAGCCAAGATCACCAAGCATCGGAAACGATCAGCATCGCAGCCTCTGGGGTTTCGGTCGGCCGCGTTCCTTCGCCGCACTGGCGGCCTCGATGGGTCCGATGAGGCAATCATGATCCTTGATCGCGTATTCACCGGGCCTCCGCCCTGGGTCGGAGAGCATTTCTAAATGCGCGGCCTTGAGCGCACCTCACCAGCAAAGAAGAGCGGCTTAGGTGATCGGATAAGTAAGCCCTGCGAGCGCCTCACGGCATGCCATTGCCCGATATTGCAGCTTAATGGAAAATCCCGTTTTGCTAAGCCTATTTGCGCGCGATTTCGAGGTCAGGCGCCAGAGCGTTTCTCCTCGCCGGCGGGAGTCCTTGTAAATCAGCCCCATATGAACTAAATGTGGTTACGTAACCACGATCATGGGAGGCTTGTTATGAGCGTCACCACACTTTCGGGCCGAGAACTTAATCAAGATTTAGGTCGCGCCAAGCGAGCCGCCCAGGAAGGGCCTGTGATCATCACCGACAGGGGCCGGCCCGCGCATGTCCTTTTGTCGTTCGAGGATTACAAGCGGCTTACCGGCAAAACGCGCACGCTCGGCGATATGCTCGCGGCGCCGGGTGCGGAGGACGTCGACTTGCCGCTCGTGTCGCGCACGGAACATGCTCAGCCGGTTGACCTGTCCTGATGCTGCTGCTCGATACCAACGTGGTGTCGGAGTTGCGCAAGGTCGCAAGCGGCAGGGCCGATCCCAATGTCGTGGTTTGGAACGAAACCGTAGATCCGGAAGAGACTTTTATTTCATCTGTCGTTTTGCATGAACTCGAGATTGGTGTCCGGCTGGTGGAGCACAATGATGCTGCGGCCGGGAAGGTGATGCGGAATTGGTTGGAAAATGCCGTGTTGTCCGCGTTTTCCGGACGTATCCTCCCCCTTGACGAGTCGGCCGCCCGTCAGGCAGCCAAATGGCATGTGCCTCACCCCAAGCCAATCAACGATGCCTACATCGCAGCGACGGCGTTCACGCGGCGAATGACGCTGGTGACACGCAACGTCAAAGATTTCGAGACCCTCGGGGTCGCACTTAAAAATCCCTGGGATGCTCCACTCGCCTGATGTGTCAGTCGGCGTAGGATCGCGCCGGCAAGGCAGCCAAAGTGGTTTCGACCGAGGGTTTGCACTAAGGCCATGAATACCAGGCGTGGTCACGATTAGCCGAAGAAGTCGAATTGGATCAACGCTAGCGTTGTTTCAAAATCAAAGAGCCCGTATCTGTCGCGGAGGGCTGTGTTCGAAGCCCCAGCTTTCCGTTTCTAGTCAGTCAGACTAGTCAGATATTTGAGGCGCTTGACCTGAGGTTGATAGCAACGTCGAAATTGGCGAGATCGAACGCCCGTTGCCCCTGAGGGCGTGCGTGATGGTCTGCAAATCGCTGGCCAGCTGACAGGTGATCCCAATGTTCTGCGCGCCCTGAGGCAAGCCAAGAAGATAGAGAAGTGCGCGTTGGCGATCTGTACGCCTTGAAGACGCACGCCATTGAGGATGAGGGATTTTCGCCTATATTCCGTCGCAATCCGCCCTGCGAGAAGCAGAGGCTGTCATTGAAGAAGCCGAGACGATCAAAGTGTCAGAACGCGATCATCTTCGTATTCTTGAGCTTCTAGAAAATCCGCCCAAACCCAACGCCAAGCTTCGAGCGGCGATTGCCGGTTTGCCCGACAGCCTATGACTTTACCTCCATGGCATGAGGAACCGATCGCCAAGTCTCACGGTCGGGCGGCCTTCGATTGCGGCGACAGTCAAATGAACGAGTTTCTGCTCCGCTTTGCCCGACAGAGCCATGAGCAGAATGCGTCGAAAACCTTCTGTGCTATCGACGACGCAATGCCCGGCCGGATTCTTGGGTTCTATACGATCGCGCCTTCGGCAGTCGAGCATGCGACTGTGCCAGATGCAATGACACGCGGTCTTGCCCGCGATGATGTGCCGGGCTTCAGGTTTGCGCGACTGGCTACCGACCGCGCGGTTGCCGGGCAGGGACTGGGAGGCCGGCTCCTAGCCGCCGCAGCGCTCCGCTGCCTGCGACTTGCAGGAGAGGGCGGGGGACTTCTACTGATCATCGATGCCAAAGGCGAGCGAGCCGCCAACTGGTACGCTTCCTGTGATGCCGCTCATCACCTTCGCGGCCGACTTGCGTGCCAAAGGTCTCCTTTGAGTCCGTAAGACGCGGGCGTTAAGGCCGCGGATCTTTGCCGCCCGTCCGGGAGAGGGGCAGGCAATTCAGGACCGCAGAACGTGTGCGATTGAGGTTCCTGCCGCTTGCCGGGGCGCGTAGTGATCGCGAAATCGGTCGGCAGTAGACGCTCAACGGGCGTAGCGCAAGTCACCGTTGGACGATCACCCTGGTTCCCGGTTGCACCATCTCGTAAAGCTCTTCGACGTCCTCGCGGTACATCCGAAAGCATCCGCTCGATGCATTGGTGCCGATAGAAGAGGGGTCGTTGGTGCCGTGTATGCGCAGCAGGCCGTCGGCCAGGTAAATTGCGCGAGTTCCAAGCGGATTGGCAGGCCCAGCCTTCACGACCTCTGGAAGCCTTGGGTTCTTCTGTCGCATGCTCGGCGTTGGCCGCCATTCGGGATGCATCCGCTTGGATACAACCCGGGTTGTTCCGTACCATTGCTTGCCTTCACGACCTACAGCTATCGGGTAAGCGAACTGCTCTCCGCTTGCTGTCGTGTAGATAAGGGTGTGCTCCCGTGTGGCGATCACGATGGTTCCCCTGCCAGTTCGCGTCGATGGTTCGCGCCGTTCCTGCAAAGGTTCCCGATAGCCAGGTTGGGGCTCGTAGTAGGGAGGTGGGGGATAGGGGCTGTAGGGGTCCTCATACCCATACGGGTCGTATTCGTCGTATCCATCATACGGCGCGTAAACCTGGGCTTGGACATGCGCCGCTGTCAGAAAGAGGCTCGCAGCCAGTAGAACCAGCAATCTCATTTTATGCCATCCGCTTGTTATACAAGCATGATTGGGCAGAATGTCTGTGGCGGCACTATGGCATAAAAACACTATGAACGGCCATGATGATTTGCTCGGAAGGCCCAAGCTTGCGGGTACGGCACGCTTCGCCTGACGATGCGGCAGCTCGTTTTTCGCTGGGAAACAACGCCGACATTGTGAGGATGTTCGGCGTCAGCCATTCCGACACGAAACCTGTGACAATGGATGCGGCTGATGCGTGGGCTCGCGGCCACGCGACCAATCCTTACGCTTGGATTATTGAACTTGCGGGACGGCTGATAGGAGAAATCAAACTCCACGGCATTCATGCGCAGGATCGCAGAGCGTCAATGGCAATCGCAATCTGTGATCCCATGCAGCTTAGAAAGGGACATGGAAGCGAAGCCATCCGCCTGCTTTTGCACCACGCCTTCACCGAGCTGAATTTTCACCGCATTGGCATAAGGGTTCTTGCTTACAATGAGCGAGCAATCAGGCCCTACCAGAAGTGTGGATTTGTGATTGAGGGACGGGAACGAGAAACCGTCTTCGTAGACGGTGTGTGGCATGACGATCTAATAATCGGCATACTCTCCAGAGAATTTCAGGCGTAGCCGTCGCCGAAGATGTCGGCTTCGGGCCGAACCCCTGCCGGCCCTTCGCATCACAAGGAGCTCGCCTATCCGGCTACTCGGGATCGCATGACACGGTGGTCAGGCGACGGTTTTTGAAGAACTTGGTAATGGTGCGACACCGGTAACCTTTCTCGCCTTTGGCTCTCCTTCAGCGTTGTCCGCGGGGTGATTTCAGCGGCTATGTCTTTCGCGGTTCGTACCCGGCCGTAGCCATTGCACCGTATGCCGGTTAGCTGACGGTCTAGCTCGCAAGTGCCCTTAGAGAACCCCAAGATATCGGACGTAAGTGATGCGTCTCTAACTGACGTATGGGATCCGAATATGACTTTCTTGGCAAGATTGCTTTGATCGGGGTCGTGCCGCAGCAATCCGAAGAGAGACGCCAGTCCTACCGAAGGAGGCCGTCGCGTCCGAACTCGTCCCATCCACTTAGCCTGGTCGCGGCTTCCTCCGCGCGTTCAGTTTGTTCGGCTTTTTCCTTTTTCTTCAGCGAACGGGTCAGCTTCGCCTGGTATGCGGCCCGCCTGCGATTTTCCGCTTTCGCCGCAGCGTCTTCCTCCCTCCATTCGTCCACGGCGCCGCGATCGAGCAGATCCTCAACAACTCGGGGGTCGAATACGTGAAAGGTGATCTTCCTTGCACGCCCTTGCAGCCTGACTGTTCGCGTTCCAGCGCTTGGCAGGCGACCGTCTTCGAGCCAGCGCTTCCGCTCTGCTGCCGTGATTGTCAGGATATCCTCGATCTCACGCGGAATGATCGGAAGATCTGCGATGTCGTCGAGCGCACTGGAAACGGCCGATGCCGTTGCTCTGAATGCTGTCTTCGAAGTCTCTGGCATGACGAGGATGAGCCCGCCTGCGTGCATATTCAGCGACTTGCGGACCGGAGATGGTAGTCGTGAGCGGATTTCCTGCAGAATTCCCTTCACTCGGACACCGGATCCGAGGGTCACAGCAACTGGAAGCGGCCACTCACTGATCAGTTCGGGATCGTTGCTTTCCTTCTTCTTCTTCGTCTTAGGCATGTCGCAGCAAATGGTGTCTAAGGGGCAGAGCGTCAACGGAACTCTGCGTGATTTCCTACGTTCTCGCAGCAGGTGGAGCCCCGATGTCTGTGCCAAATGAGCCCATTGTGCCGCCTCCATCACCGCCGCCGTTGAATTTGTACAATATAATCAAATGCCGAGTGACAAGGGTGCCCGTTCAACACTCTCGCCTGCTGGAATTTCTAGCTTCTTTGAAGCGCCGGCAGCGATCGTCCGCAGAGACGACACGCACGAGGCAGATCCGGAAAATAAGATGGTGGCGGAAATATCCGCTCCATCAAGTCGAACTTGCAGTTCAGCAACGGCGACTTCGACACCCGCCTTTTCGAATGGGAAAGCCGTGAAGGAAATTCTGAACACCTCAGTAAAAAGGCAACCGGATCCGCGCCCCAAGAAACGCACGACGATGATACTCCCTAAGCGGCACCACTACGTCCCTGAAATGTTGCAGAAGAACTTCGTCGACGAAGACGACCGCCTCTGGACGTTCGATAGCCGAAACAGGGGGAGGGGTATTTGGCGTAGCTCGTATGAAAACCTGTTTCTCGAGGGCATCTCCATAGCTATATCCATCCGGAACGCACAAAAGACCCTCACTGGAGAAATCTTCTCGGATCTGGAAAGCGAGCTGCTCCCGTCACCCGCAAGCTATCGATGCGGCGCAGCGTGATAGCTGCCCCGGACTGACCAAAGCTGAGCGTCTAACGTGGGACGTCTTCTTTTATAAGCAGTCGCGCCGTGTCCCTGATTTGTTCGCCTCCTTGATGACGTCGAACAGCATCGCGACGAAGTTGAGCGAATTCTGGATGAGTTGGAGCGCCCCGGACGACGGCCTCACCAATCAGGAACGACGCGAGCTTCTCGATCCGGACGCGCTCAGACGCATGCGGAAAAACCTCAGGGTTGCCGCTCTGAAGACAGGAAGCGACGACGGTCTGAAGGTGATCGGCGTGCGTGGCATTGTCATCGGCCGGGTGGACAATTTCAAAAAGCCCTTCGTCCTAGGAAGCCGTCCCGTCGTGAAATTGACGCCCGTGAGGATAACGGGACCTTCGCTGGTGGATAGGTCTTTTCCTCGGTAGACAAGTTGTCGAGTACAACCGTAACCGTAACCGTCGTCTCGCTCTCGCCATAAATAGCGAAAGTCTCCATGGCGCTGAAGTGTTTGCTCATTTCGTTCACCCATTTGCACGCTCCAGGCTCGACGTCTACGTCCGATCACCAAGGCCATCGTTACGCTCCGGTCAGTTGAGCATCAGGGGGACTGTTCGCATCCGATCAGCTTTTACCCGCGCTTCCTCGACGTTCTGCGCAGGGAACATCCTGACGAAATAGTTGTCTCCCGGTTGGGTACGGCTTTGCAGTTCTCGCTCAATAGCTGCGGCTTCGGCTAAATTATCAAACACCTCGTGTAGCCGATTGCGTGTGTCGTCGGTGTGTATCGCATAGACATAGTATCGCATTGGGGCCTCCTTGGACCACTGGCGAAGCCGGCTCAGCCTTTCCGGGCGTGAACAAAGCCATGTAAGCGACGGCAACAATGATCGCGATGACGAATATCGTCAGCACGAACTTAATCATGCCTTTGCTGGCTTTTCGTTCGGTGTCGCTCATGAGAACTACAACATGGCTCGGGCGCCGAAGTTCCGTTTATTGGCAAGCGACGACCAGGACGCATGATTCTTGCAAACGGAGGGATACTTTCTCGCAATTCCTGTTGCGCGCGCTACCTCTGATTCCAGAAGGAGTCCGAACTTGGAAAATCTCAAAGAGTTTGCTTCAAGCACGAATGGCGATCGGTGGTTTCTCGGCGTTGACGCTGCCACCAACAGCGAAGTCGTTGTTCATCGTGGCAACCCATCCTCCGGTGGGCATGAAACGACAATCCCAGTGAGTTCATTCTTGAATCAGCGGCCGTTTGGTCCGGAACATCAGGCTTTGGACTCGTTGCTCGCAGATCGAAGAGCATCCAAGAGCGAAGCCCCCGCCAAGCCGGTCGAGCGGTAGGGAAGGCTCCATCACAAGTCTCGACTTCTCAGGGGCAAAGGCCGTATGCGGAAGCACCGGCCATTTACTATTGTGTCTTGCCGGTGCCATAAGGCGGGCCAGCTCATCACCGGTTAGGATTGGCTCCGGGATCTGCCCGCGCAGCGTGCTTGAGGACACCAAGGGCGGTCTGTTCGTATCCCGCCGGGGTGAGATCATCCCGGCCGAAGCTGTGGTTTCTACAGCTACGATGCGAAATATACCGATGAGGATGGGGCGGCGCTGAGCATTCCGGCGAAGCTTCCGGCGGATCCTCTCACGTCATGCGTTACCCTTCTCCGACAATTAGGGGACGATCGAGTCACGGAAGCGGTCGACGCCTACCGGCAGGATTACGGCGCTCGAGGCCTGCTTTTCAGTGAGGTTTACGACGGTATCCCTGATGCTCTGCTGGCGATGAGACAATCTGCCAGACTGTACCTGGCTACGTCGAAGCGCGAGACATTCGCACGCAGGATCCTTGAGAATAAGGAGCTGGATGGGTTGTTTGCCGGTATCTACGGATCGACGCCGGACGGCCATATCGACCATAAGCCGGAACTGATCGCCCATGTGCGAGAATGGCCTTGAGCGCGATCACTGCGTCATGGTCGGGGACCGGCGGTACGACGTTGCCGGCGCCGCAAACCTGTTCCGCCCCCGGCATCCGTTAGGCGGGAAGCGAGACCACTGTAGGCATGTCCACCACCTGTGAAACCCAGAACTCTCATCCCGGCGCGTCTGGCGGCGGCCGGCGTCGCCCAGCCTAACCCCCGAAAGGTAGGCGGAGGAGTCAATGTGTCATGTTAGTAGTGCCTTGAACGCGAACTCAACGAGGTGAAACAGCGCAGGGCGCCGCCGGGATGATCCGCTGTAGCACCAAAGAGCAAAATCCGCCGTTCGACCGCATATGCCAGACTTGCCGAAAACTCCGCCCCGCCCCGTATTAGAGGCCCCGTAAGTGAGCGGTCCTAGAGACGGTGACGGCAGGTTACTTAGCCTTCTGGAACGAAAGTTCCCGAACTACGTTGTGCTCCGTTTTCCCGCACATTCGATGCGAAAGACGCCCAGCCGGTTCAGCGATCCACGCCAGCGTGACGCCGCAAATATTTGGGCGATACGTGTCAAACAGCCCTTTAATTGCGGGTGTTTGTCAAGCGCCTGCAACATCCTTGCCGGGGTCATGGTCCTTTCCGAGGTCGTTGCCTCATGATGTTGTTCGGGTCGAGTGCTTCAACGTGTCCATCGATGTGCCTGTTGGGCCATCAGCCGATTGACCGAAGTCACCGCAACCACCGTCCCGGCGGGGACATTGCAGACCCCGTCTAGGGCCTGCAAACTCAGGTTTAGTTCAAGCGGTTTTCTGAGCATTCCATTCAAAGGTGGTGCCGTCGACCCAGATGCAGTGAAGAATGACAGCGAGCTTTCGGGCAACGGCGCCCTTGGCCTTTTTCATCCCGATGCGCTTCGCAAGCCGCAGCCCCCACGCCTTCAATGTGCACCATTTCTTCGTCCTGTGCAGCAGGACCGACGCGGCCTCGAACAGATACGTTCTTAACAGTCGATCGCCCCATTTCGATGTCTTGCCGTTCGTGTCGCTCTCCCCAGATTGCTTTCGCCTGGGTGTCAGACCGAGATATGCGCCAACTGTCGCGGCCGATCGGAACCGACTCGGATCGTCGATGGTGTGACGGAACGTCAGCGCTGTGACGACGCCGATGCCTGGCACGGTCATCAGCCGACGGCTTGTTTCGTCGGCGCGTGCAAGAGCGGCGATCCGCTTGTCGAGCTTTTCCTGTTCGCCGCAAACTTGTTCATGAATGGAAAGCAGCGGGGCGATGACATCTTTGAGAGGGTGTTCGGCATCGACCAATTCCGCCACCTTACGCCGGAACATCGACCCAATGGCGCGATCGAAGAACAGTCCATACTCCTTCACCATCGCTCGTATCTGGTTTTCGATCGCTCGTCTTATTTCGATCAGGCGCGAGCGGTTTACGAGCAGGGAGCGAACCTGCTGGCTCTCGGCACTCTTGACCTTCACCTCCCGGTACCAGCCGATGCGAACCAGCTCCGCTAAGCCTCGGGCATCATTCTCGTCGCTCTTGTTCATGCGCACCGATAATGCGGCTTTCGCGTGCCGTGCGTCGATGCAGACGACAGGTAAGTCGATACGCCTGAGCTCATGCCACAGCCAGCTCGACATAGCTCCAGTTTCAAAGCCGATGCGTTCCGCAAACGGCGCTTTCCTCCGGATCAGCTCTGCCAGGGCTCCGGGATTCGACTTAGCTCTACCTTCGAAGATCAGTCTTCCGGTCTCGTCCACGACACAAACGGCTGTTTCCCGTTGCGATATGTCCAGGCCAACATAGTGTTTCATGCGAGTCTCCTTCGAGGATGGGGCTCAAATATTGAGCGTCATTCCAAGAACTAAGGCGAGCAATTACGTCATGGTGTCCAAAATTCACCCCTAATTGGAGTGCGCCCCTCGGGGTGGACAATGATCAGGCTGCTGATTTGCCAGTCTGCCGGATGTGTTGATCCTCGAACTGTTTGGGGGCTCAGGTAGCCGAGTGCTGAATGGAGCCGGCGCTTGTTGTAGACCTCCTCGATGAAGTGGGGAAGGTGTTCAGTGATGTCTTCGAAGGTTTCGAAGGCCATCGGATAGACCGCCTCGACCTTCAGCGTTTTCATGAAGCTTTCGGCCTTGGCATTATCGTACGGATTGCCGCCGCGGTCGAGTGGCCACCCGGCGATGGATTGCGAATGGCGGTGAGACCGCCGGCTGGGCAAAGGCCGGGACGGCAGGCAGACCGCAGCCGTTTGGCACAGCGCCCGCCGAGGAGGCCAAGCAAAAAGATTGAGCGCCCGAGCCGATCTCGTCTTTCATGCTGACAAGCTATTGGCCAATCCCGCTCGTGGCAGCATCGTTCAGCAGAGTGGTTAATGCGGTGACGAGCTGGGCATGGACGAAAGGCTTCTGAAGCAGAACGCTATTGGGAACGCCTTGAGCTGCCCATTCCTTGGCGCTGTCGCCTGTCATATAGATCACTGGGATAAGCGGCTGCAATTCTCGCGCTCGGCGAGCCAAATCCCAACCGTCTGTTTGTCCTGGCATCCTCACGTCGGTTATCAAGGCGCAAAAGCGAGCAGAGTCCTCTTCCAAAGCAAGAATAGCCTCATCCGCATCCGATACGGCGCGGTGCTCGAAGCCTGCTTCCGTCACGACGTCTTCGAGACTTAGTTTGATGAGTAATTCATCTTCAGCGATGAGAACAAGCAGCTTGCTACTGTCTTCGCTGATGATTTTCTGAAAAGTCTCGGCGCAATCATCGACCACGAGCGCGTCCTGCATTGGCAGGCGGGAGCTCTTAGCCCTCAGCCGCCAGCGCCTACGAATTCATTGCTGACGATGAGGGATACGTAGAGCTTTTCTGTATTAAGTCCATCCTTAATCCATGGAGGACGGTATTAGTCAGGGCAAGAGGCAGCGTCCTGAGCCGCACATTCTTCCGGCACAGGTGTTCGACACGCGCGGGTGAACAGGGGAGATGTTCATCGAGAAGGCGGCTGATGGTTCTCACCCCTTCGAGATCGAAGAAGCACCACAACGTGACAATTGAGCCACCTCAGTCCGATCGTTCTATAGCCTCGCGGCTCCGGCCCCGGATCTCTGAGCGTCGCAGATCAAAGCTTATGCCGACGTCTCAAGAGTCCGTCAGACCTGTCGCCGGTCAGGCGAGCGGCGTGAAAGTGGGTAGCCCGGCGCGTCATAGAGCGCGCGAATCTGGTTCTGATCAAAACGCGCCTCGTCAATCTCCAACATAGAGCCACGCTGCTGACTGTTTGGCATGTCCTCTACGGCGAAACGCAGGGCTTCGGCAGCTGTCTCGAACCGCCGATAGCGAGGGCCGCTTGTTCCACCTTTCGACTTGCCGGCGTAAAGTCCAGCTCCGCCCGTATAATCGAACCGGGTCACATTTGAGCCCTCGCGGTTGCGACAGGATGACGGAGGCGACGGGCGGCATCTCGCACGGTCCGTTCGCTATCGCGCAGTTGGCGCTGGCGCAGCTGCATCCCTTTTCGAAGGTTGAAGAGCTTTTCGGCACTGGAACCGGCTTCGGCGGCAGGTGCACGAAACAGCCCTTCTGCGGATTTTCGGGTGGTGTAGCTTGTCATTTTGTCCTCGAAGAATGAGCGCGCTATCGCGCCCTTTGCGATGGTATTGGCGTGACAACGACGAGCTATTTCTTGCTGACACTCGCGGTGTGGCCGCCCGTGAGCTTGACCTGCGAGCCAGAGGGCGCGGGTGTCACTGTTGCGGTCTTGTCTTTTTTCGGTTTACGGATTTCGCGGTTGCTACGCGTTTGGCCTTTGGCCATGGGTTTATCCTTCGGCGCCTAAATGTCGGCGCTGTTTGAGCTGGAGTGATTTGGGTCCGCGTTTGTCTCGAAGCAAATTTGCTAAACTGGGAGGAGCGTCCTGCCTTGAAGTATCGTCCGCATGCGGGTTCCGTCGATGCCGAAATTTAGAAAGGCACTCATCGCCGCCAGGGGCAGGTTTCGCTGAGCGGCTCGGGTGGCCGCGGTCTCGAGAAGCGCGCGAAGGGTCGCTTGTTCATGATATCCGAATGGACTCGAACGGGCCAGATTTTGTGAAACGTAGCCGGAATACTCGTTGGAAGACATCGTGTCCTCCTCTCGTTTTGGTAAGGCCGTCGGAAAGACAGCGATGCCTATGATGCGGCTATTGCGTCTGCCACGTGCCTGCCTCGCCGTTTGGGCAGGCTATTGTCATTTGTGCCTGCGATGCCGCTCGGGCCGGATATTGCAGCGGTTGAAACCGGACCCGTCCTTGCGGACGCTTCGGAGATTAAAATTGCCAATCTCTGTGGCGGGAAAAACAAAAGGCCGGGCATGAACCCGACCTCTCACAGTCATTCAGCTTTGCTGCCAGTACATCCGTGGTCAGCGGTCGAATGACCTTATCACGCCGCTTGAAGGTTGTCGGCAGAACTCTTTCCGGACTTGCGGTCCTGGACGATGTCATAAGTGATCTTCTGACCATCCGAGAGCGAACGCATGCCGGAGCGCTCGACGGCAGACACGTGCACGAACACATCCGTGCTGCCATTGTCAGGCTGAATGAAGCCGAAGCCTTTGGTGGAGTTAAACCACTTTACAGTACCAGTGTTCATAACGATTTCCTTTCTAAGCAATCGTTGTGGTTCCCGCGATGCCTTGCGGAATAAGATCGATTATTTGAGAGGAAATCCGACGGGAGCATAAAGCTCTGGAACGACGTCACAAGCATTGGTCGATAATCAACATATAAGCTCAATTTTTGGTTTTGCAATACCTATCTGGTTTTTGTTCTAAGCTCCTGCTGTGTTGGTCGTATCGAACCTGTGTCGCGCAACCAGTCTCTCGTGCGTTCGACAAAATTCCGGTCTCCAGCGTGCGACCCTGAATTTTCCAAAGGAGCTTTCGCTGGCGATCACCATCACCGCGATGTTGGTAGCTATCGTCGACATCCATGGAAGCACACCTTCGCGCATCATCCCCATCGGCAGCCGTTGCTGAAACAGGAAGAGCCGGGCAGGGCCTATTCGAAACATCACCAGCGGATGCCGATAAAGGCGATATCCAATCTGTCTCCACCGGGACCGACCATAGTATTCCGTGACGGTAAGAGTGGTAATATCCCCGACGCCGCGCTCATCGAGATTGCCGGCCGACGCGTGGTGCGTAGCATGCGCCCTGCGCCAATAGTCATGAGGCGTCAGGGTAAGGACGCCGAGAACGCGTCCTGTCCAGTCATCGAAGCGCGAAGCCGAAATGAACCGCGAGCCAAGTCAGCGTCCAGAAGGCGACGAAAGGGCGTCAACTCGAACACGCTGCGGCCCGCATGCGGCTTGCGATATTTCGCAAGGATTTTGAGCCAGGCTTTTTCGTCCGAACCTCGTTCCATGGATGACTTTGTTTCCGCGATCATCGTTGCATGCCGGCTTTCTCCAGGGCTGCCGCGAGATAGAAGTGTTCAGCGTGCTGATAAAGGTTCTCCGCCTCGACCCCGTCACCGGCATGGGCGGCTTCTCGGGCTGAAACCATATATTGTTCATATCGTCTCATTAAGTTCTGCGGGCTCGATATTACTTTTTTATCTGCGGTGGCTCGAGCACGGCTGCTGGCAAACGGAGTAGAATTTCGGCGTGGTGATTTCAAAACAACAATTCAAGCCTGCATGAGGCCTGCTCCATAAAGGTCGTAATTTCGGGAATGATTGACGGCGACTAATCTAGGCGAACTCGCCAATGGTATCGCCCCTCGGGGCGGCATCGCAGTTGAAGGTAGCGTACCGCGGCATTACGGCCGTTTGATGTTGCTGGTCTCCCGGTGTCGGCACCAAACAGTTGAAGGCGGCCTAGATTCGAAGGGCGAGTTCCCAATGCGATATCTTGGCTCGGGCTGTTTGTTGCCCGACTGAAGCAGTACCCGTAAACAGGCCTGATGCTGCAGGGGTATTCTGAATAGGAGGGCACAGCGGCTATGGCTTGGCTTCGGCCGGCTTTAACCTTCACCGCGTTGCTGATTATAACCCAAAGCAGAGAGTCAGCCGGTCAACGTGTCCAGCAGATCGGCAATCTTAATGGTCGAGAAGTTCGAGAACGTGTCGCAGATGGCGTATGGTAGCACGATCTGATCGTTGTGACGCATGGCGCCACATGTGTAGACGACGTTCGGTACATATCCCTCGCGTTCCGACGGCTCCGGGTGAACGAGCGGCTCTTTCGAGCGGGCGAGAACCTTGGACGGATCACGTTTGTCGAGAAGGGCTGCGCCGATTGCGTATCTTCGCACGGGTCCGACGCCATGCGTGAGAAGCAACCAGCCTTCGTCGAGTTCGATCGGCGATCCGCAATTGCCCATTTGCACGAATTCCCACGGAAATTTCGGCCCGAGAATGATCTCGCCGCCATTCCAGACGTGGAGGTCATTGGAACGGATCAGGTAAAGGTTTTCATTGTCCTGACGGCCGATCATCGCAAACTGGCCGTCGATCTTTCGCGGGAATAAGGCCATCCCCTTGTTCTTTGCAGCTGTCCCCATGAGAGGTGTCATCCGGAACGACAGAAAATCTTTAGTCTCGAGGAGTTCAGAGCGAATGTCTCTGCCATTATAGGCCGTGTAGGTGGCGTAATAGGTTTTGTGCCCAGCCTCTTCGAACTCGACGAAGCGAGCATCTTCGATGCCGTTCGACTGCGCAGCGCTGACTGGAAAAATCACCCGCTCACTGATTGGCTGCTCGGAGAAAAACCTCAGTTCCAAAGGCTCGTCGGGAGATGTGGATAGGGGATTTTCAACAACGGGAATGGACGCAAGTCGCGCCGTAGGTTCGATATCCACAGTGCCATCCTGGTCGACAATTCCCGATCGAAAGGTGAGAGACGAAACATGTCCTTCGCCGACCGCACGCAGGCTCAAGACAAAGCGCTTGCTGCCGCTTGGGACCCCTGACTGATCCGCATGGGCGACAATGCTTGGGTTGAACAGAGCGGATGCCTCGAAGGAATATTCGTGCATGAAGAAGGCACCGACGAGTTGGCGTTGCACCTTGGTGAAAGTAATATGCGGTGCGAACGCCTCTTCCATTTCATAAGCGCGCTTTTCGAACGTTGCCAGCAGATTACGGTGTCGGCCCTCGAAGTTTTCGAGAATCTCTGCAAGTTGCTGCTTTGCGACCTCGATGTCGAGGCCGAGCACACGATCGACTATGTGATTGGCACGCGTTTTGTCCGTCGGCTTGAGATCTCGCGGTTCCGCGGCTGGCTTGAAGGGCCGCACCACGACGCGCGTAGGATCCGGTCGTAGGAAAAGTGCTTGGCGGTTGAGAAATGCTGTCTGTGACACAATGATCTCGATCTGATTTGAGGCTGTGATTCATGCCGTCAGTGCGCGAAGCTGGCCGAATGTCGATGGATGGCCACTCGCGCGCGAAAGCTTGCGATACTCGAGAAGGCCAAGGAGATAGCAGACTACGGATTCGCCGCCTCTATTTTCATTGAGACGCGTCGGATGCAGACCGTCGCGGCAACTGCCTGTTTCAAGATCCACGACCGGCAATGAGAGATCGTTGCTGCCGAGGAACCAGGCGAAAGCTTTTGCAGCCTCTTTTTTCCATGTGATGTCGTGGCCGACCCGCCATGCCGCATGACAAGCAGCGATCGTCGCCGATGCTTCCAGAGGCTGTTGGTCGAAGTGCTTCACCTCTCCCGTCCGATCTGTAAAGCCATCCGTTCCGATCGGCCTGAATAGCCCTTCAGGCCCCGTCTGTATCGTCAACAGCCATCGTAAGGATTTGAGGCCTGCCGCCACATAATCGGGGCGTGCAGCACCCAGTCCCGTCACGATCAGGGCCTGACACAGCCGGGCATTGTCGTAGGACAGGTTCTCCTCGAACCAGGTCCAGCCCGTTCTCTCGACGCGATGGAAGATATCCATCATCCTGTCGGCCAGGGACGAGCGAATGTGTTGCGCGAGTACGTCCTGAGGCGAGGCCGCGCAATAGCCGTCCAGTCCCAAAAGCGCAAAGGCCCAAGCGCGTGGGGAGCCGAAACCTTCAACGGTTGGCAATGCCTGCGCGAACAGGGCCGTAGCCCACGCGCGCCGGGAGGGGCTAGTGTCGCCACGGGCGCATTCCCCGAGAGCCCAGAGCGTTCGGCCGTGGCTGTCCTGTGATCCCTTGTCTTCCAGCCAGCGTCGGTCGAAGCCCATAAAGTTTCTAAAATGTTTCTCGTCGGGGTTCCAGGCGTGCTGCACGAAGGAAGCGAAGCGCGAGGGGAGCGCCTCCGGAAGAAGCCGTTCGCCGGGCTCGTTGAGGGCAACCGACAAGAGAAGCGCGCGGGCATTGTCGTCGACACAGTAGCCGTGCGCCCGATCAGGCACCGAATAGACGGCATGCTGGAATAGTCCTGTATCGTCGCACATCGACATGAAGTAGCCGAGCTGAAGCTCGGGCAGGGGAGGGGCCTTTTGCATCACGACATTCTTTGATGCTGCGGGCCGGCGTGCGAGATTTTGAATCGCTACCTGTGAGAACAATGCGAGATAGCGCTCCGCGGTCTTTTGCCATGTCATCGGTCGGCTGGTTTGGTATGCCTGCCGGCGCATTACGTCGCGTCTTGCGTCATTGGTGAGAAGCGACGCGATCTCGCGTCCGATGGCCGTCGGGTCACCGAAGGGAACGAGCACACCACGATCGTTAGCCAGCAGCTCTTGAGCATGCCAATAAGGTGTGGAGACGACTGCCTTCCCGAGACCGAAGCTGTAAGCCAGGGTGCCCGATGTCATCTGGGCTTCGTTGAGATAAGGCGTGGCATAGACATCGCACATGGAAATGAACTCCAGCAGCGTTGCCTTATCGACGAAGCGATCGAGAAACACCACGCTGTCCTCGATGCCCAGGTCGTTCACCCGCGTCACCAGGCTCTCGCGATAGGCCTCACCTTCGTCGCGTACGAGATTGGGATGAGTTGCCCCAAGGATCACGTAGACCGCATCGGGCCGACTTTTCAAGATCAAGGGCATGGCATCGATCATGACCTCGATGCCTTTGTTGGGCGAGAGAAGGCCGAACGTCAGGATCACCGAGCGCCCGTCGAACCCGAGGCCAGCTTTCGAGACTGCCGGTTCCAAAAACGGCATGTCGGGAATTCCGTGAGGAACGACCTCTATCTTTTCGGCCGCTACATGATAGACCTCCGACAACAAAGTCCTGCCCTTTTCCGCCATGACCACCAGTTTGTCGGACAGGTCGATGATTTTGTTCAGGACTCGACGCTGGCCGGAGCTCGGTTCAGCAAGAACCGTGTGCAGCGTGGTGACGACCGGCATCTTCAACCGCGACAGCAGCGCAACGATATGCTCCCCGTTCTCGCCGCCAAATATTCCGAACTCGTGCTGCAGGCAGGCTACGTCGAAATTGCCGGAGTTCAGCACATCTGCGGCACGAATATAATCATCGCGATTTTCATCGGCTATCGAGAGGCGGACCTCCGGCGGGTAATCGTAGACATGACCGTGGTCCGTCATGACCACGATTGCCGTGGCAACATGCGCTGGAGATTTGGAAACGGCATGCTGCAGATCAGTTGTGAAAGTCGCGATACCACAGCGGCGTGGCAGGGAGTTGCCGATGAAAGCTACATTTTTGAGCTGGTTCATAGCGAAGCTCCCGACGGGCTGGATGGAGTGACGTCGACTCCCGCAGGACCGCTGTTCGCGTCCGCAAAATCGGATTGCAGTCTATCTTTTATCACCTCGCGCAGGAGCCCGATCGCAGGCGCGCTCGCTGCGGTGGCGATGAGCAAAACGATTCCGTCAGGCCCGACACGGATGTCGGCACGATCAGCTTCTGCGAAAAACCCTTCGCCAATCGTGGCCGTCAAAGTTCCTATCGTTCCGTCTCCCGCGACGACCAGCGCCCAGCTCTCTCGGCTCGCGATCAATTCCCAAACGGTGTCCGCAGGGAGGTTCAACCTTTCGAGGGTGAAGAATGGGCAGGACATGAGCTCGGAGCGCTCGACGGTGATATGGCGTGGCAGCTTTCTGCTGCTCGCTGGTTCCAGCCGTGCCACGGCTATGGCTTGTTCGATGTGAAGTTCTCTTGAGCGTCCATGATCCCAGATGCGAAACGTCGTCTCGTTGCGTTGTTGGATCTCGGCAATGACCAGACCCGCACCGATGGCATGCACGGTGCCAGCCGGAACATAAAACACGTCACCGGCCGCGGCCGCCTGCCAGTCGAGAAGGCCCTCGATTGATCCGTCGATCGCGGCCTTCCTGAATTCGAGCTGTGTCAGTGGTCGCTTGAGGCCCACGGCGACCTGCGCCCCGTCTTCCGCTGCCAACACATACCAGGCTTCGCTCTTGCCGCTTTCCATCCCCATCGACCTGGCGGCGGCATCATCTGGATGAACCTGTATCGACAGAGTTTCCCGTGTGAAGAGAAGCTTCAGGAGGAGCAGACGATCCCGTTCCCCCGCCTCGTCATAGGCAAACGAGATTTCGCCGACAGGGCTATCCTGATGGTTTTCCTCCGATGCCCATGGCCCGAGATCAAGACGACCCCATGGCTTGAGCGTTGTTCTCACACTGGCACGGTCGAATGTCATAGTGGTCTCCTTGATCTTGCCGCTAAGATCGGGGTGACCTGAGATCGGATCGTCTTTTGCTGTCGCTCCTGTGCTGTCGGCACTGACCTTGAGAACCGCAAAGGCGGGAACGCGCTTGCGGAGCCGCTATCTCGCGCGGCTCGGCGCCATTGTGTCTATGCCCAGAAAAAATCTCCTCGGTCGCCAGTTCGTCGGGTCCGAAGGCGAGATCGCTCAAGGCGCAATAGACGGCGCCAGCGTCCTTTCAAATTCCTCCCTCGACACGGGCCAAGCCTCGGTGCGCCCGTTGGAGCTTAGGAGCAAGGTCATCGTCGTATGATAAGCCTCCCATGAGACGTCGATAGGCTCCTCGTCGATCTGTAGGTCGAAGATGCCTGGTGGATGAGGTTGCGCCATCCCGGGAAGCTGGAACGGTCGAACGATAGTGATGCTTTTCACTGTTGTGTTCATGATGGCACCTTCTGTCTGGAGAATGGAATGCTCTATGGCAGGCAAGGAGAGCGGAAGCGGCGATAATACCGCCGATGCCTCTATCCGCCGGCATTTCTGAGGAGGTCTATTTCCTTAGCGATGGGGCCCAGGAGCTTCCGCAACCGGTTCTCCTCCACCTGACCGAGGCGAAACCTTTTCGCAAATTCGCTCACAAGCACAGTTTTCGCTGCCCCTGGTGCTAGCGCCGGAGCTGATTTGGCTCGATGATGCACGATCGTATCCTTTCAGGATCACTGTATGCTCAACGAAAATGCGCGAGATCCAGCGTAATTGCGCTGGATCGAACTTTCGAATAAGCAGAGGTCGCAGCTTTCAAAATTCGCGGCCGCAACGCGTCGAACGCCGTCAGGTAGTCTGCCTCGCTGGCATTTCGATGCGATTTCTCGCAGGCCAAGACGTCGGTCGCCACATAGAACTTGATCTCGAACATCCCGTCGTATCCGGTGAAACGGACACAGCGATTTCTGTCGTCAAAACTACGAGCTTCGTTTGGGAACAAGATGCCCATCAGCGCCCACCCTCATCTTGCCACCGATCAACAGCGCTACCCTTCGATTGGGGATCAAGACATACTCGTGTCGACGACTGTTTGCGGTTGGCGAGAGAATGCAGGAGAGCCGATTTGGTCCTCACACCGCTACGGAACGCGGCTGAGAGGAAGAGCGAGGCGTCAGGTTTCATGTCGGGACTCGCGTCCGACTGAGATCCCCGGAGGCCGGCGGACCTTAAGACTTCCCTGACCAGCTTGAAGCCGGCGGACTCGACATGCGGTGCTGCTGGATTGGAAGACATTACATCCTCCTTTGTTGGGGCAAGGTTTTGCACCCTTGATGACAGCGCCCTAAAGAAGAGCCGTCACTAATATCTTAAGTCGTGCTGAAATTTTGAATTACAAGGGCAAAAAGGCGCGGAGCAATTTGCTCGATAGAAAAGATCGAAGTCGCGCCAAGATGCAATAATCGTCAAGCTCTCGGACGTGCAGCGCCAGCCACGCTCGTATCTATAAAGTGCCGCGCGTCGCTTTGAAAACTCCACGATTCTGAGGCGGTTTTCCTCAGCGGACCGAAAGTGGGCAGACGCCGACCCCTAGTATCCCGGTTGACCGTTGGGTGTTGTGTCAAGCGCTCCAAGATGTCGGCGCGAGAATATGGTTCAGAAAGGCTTTTGGGTGCAAGTCGCCAATAGGGGCTAACCCATGGCCGGTTATCAACGGATGATGAAGCGACTCTAATGAAAGCTAAAATCGGTGGAGGGATGATGCAACTCGAACTCACTCAAAAGCCTTATGGCCTGTGCGACAGACGTTTCGGCGGCTTCCGAGGTTTCCTGAGCAATGGCGGCCGCGTTTCGCGATAATTCTGCGGCCAACACTTCCATCTCGTTCCAACTCGGATACTCTCGAAGCTTAGCTACTCCCGCAGAGTATTGCAGCATCGATACGAGCGAGCGCAGGACCGCCTCCCGCCGTTCAGCACTCATACTCCCTAAGGTCGATCTGGTGGACATGGCACGCTCCTTTAAGGGGGCCGTCCGAAAGATGACCGAGAAGTGGCGACAACCATTCTCCGGGCGAGCTTGTATCCAACTAGGGCGTTCGCTACTTGGTGCAAGCGTTTGGATTTAGTACTTCGCCGCCCCCTACCTCCCCGCAACAAAAGGAGCCCTCCCAGGGTTGTGGGGGGCTCCGAGAAGCTTAGATGCCGGAACAGGTACCAAACGGCCAAGCTAGACAGTAGGCTCACAGAGCAGGTGTATTAGCGAATCAATTCGGCTGATCCTCCAAGCCCGCCCTCATTTGAGCGAAAATGAATAGGCGCAAGGTCTGCTCGCCTGCCAGGCCGGGCGAGTTTGAGAAAAGGAGAGAATATAAACTTCGGCAACCGAAGCTCTGTCCGCAAATTCGATGGGAGTCGTGTCGGCGCGTGGCTGGAGGTTTCTACGTCCTCCCTTCTGCATGGTGTAGTGACAGAATGCATCGATAACCACGGAGAACAGTACTGTTCGCGATGTGCTAGTGGTGATTTTGTAGTAACGACTGGTTCCCAACGATTGCCCCACGACATCGATTCGGTCTTGGAGGTGGAGGGTTTCGAGTGGCTCGGTTCGCGCGATGATGGGCTGGGCGGCCACAATTACGACCAACAATACCCGATTGAGTTTCGACATGACGTCTCCCCGCGCTTATATTCAAGATAAACAGCAAGGGAAATCGCCAGCTCCATCACCATTTCGGACTTCGATCGAATGGTGGCTTAGCAAAAAGCCTGGACACGCAACAGGTAATCCATAGCGCGACGCCTGCTATCACATATCCTCGCGAGAAGCGCATTGTCCGTTTCCGCCAATCCCCAGTTGGCTCGGCGCGTGCTGACAATCGCCGTCTGAGTGACAAGAAGCTTTGTTATCTTGTCGATCCTGTTTTCGGCGAACCTTAGATCCTTCTTCTGGGAACGGTGATTTCTCATCTGCTTGATTGGCGAGAAAGCCATCTGACTGCGGTCATTCATCTGAAAGACTCCCTGAGGTGTGAGTTGGGCGATGCGCGGTTCCTGAACAGACGGACTAGGACGCAGTACGGCTTCGCGATGTTAGTGAGCGAATTCAGCTGATCCTCAAAGCACGAGGATCAGCGACGGGCGTTACCGGAGTTGCGCGATTCCCAGTTTGATGACCTTGATAAGATCGCTCATCCGTTCGCCGTGGCTGTTCTGATATTCTTCCAAGGTAGGGGTACTGAGGGTGGCGTCGGCGAGCGCGGAAATTTGATTGTCCTGCACTGCCTTGGCGCCCAAAGCCCAAATCCGGTCGAAGAGTAGCCGGTCTAGCTCTTTATCTGCCATATGTTCCACGCCAGTCCTTGATTGAAGGTGAAGTCGGGACGGTGACGAGGAGCCGAGCAAGTGTATCCGGCCGAACGAATCCCCGGACGTTTTGCGCAGGCCGACACACCTCAACGCTCCTCATCCTGGCTCAGATCATAGGGATGGTAACAACGAGGACGCCAGCTAGCGCAGCTATAAGCACTGAGGTTTCGATGAGAAACATAATGATTTGCCTTCCCGTAAGACCTGGAAAATAATATTGCATGTTTTTTCCTCTCAAAAAAATTATTCTACAAGGTGCATCTTATCACTCTTTTCGGAAAATATTTTTTTATTTGCGAGAATACTAAAGTTTTTGGAATGGGCCGGCTCCAGCAGGCGCCCGTACCCGGTGCTTAGCCGCGCAGTGTCGCAAGCGCCCACTTTTCTCGCCCGCGACATGACGCCATCCAACCCCAGGCGCGGGGTCGAGGGTTCAACTCCTTTCAAGGCGAAGGGGCGTCCAGATGTCCATACCGAAGACATAGGTAACAAAACGTACCTAAGACATGGGTGACAACCTCGTGCCGAACGGGTTGTCGATGGTTTGCAAGGTTCTCTGCTCCAGGTCGATATATCCCAGATCATAA
>NZ_JACHZB010000011.1 GCF_014193255.1 Rhizobium sp. BK196 | reverse complement strand
GTCTCTTTCCACGGCATCAACACCTCCCGCCAAAAAGCGAAAAGTGTTACCCATGTCTCCGGTACGAAACGTCACCTATCTCTCGGGTCGGGCACGATTGTCCAACCGATACGCGAAACACGCAGCAAGCTGCGCATCGCATCTCTTTTTATTTCCGCGGATCGAGCAGGCCGCGCAGGCCGTCGCAGAAAATGTGAAGCCGAGCATGCTGACCATGATCGCGAGCCGCGGGAAGAGCGACATGTAGATAGTGAGGCCGAGATAATTGCGGCCATCGCTCCTCATTGCGCTCCATTGAGCGAAACCCACAACATGACCGTCAGCGAGGAAGCGAGACCGAAAACGGCGGAAACAGCGTTCCGGAGACCGATTCTTGAAGTCGGCCTCCGGTCAGCTTTGATCAATTTTTCAATTTATTTCAGTTGATTGGTTCATTTTGTGAACTTATTATCGGGTAGAACAGCACATCGGCAGATCAGGAACTTTGCATGTTCAATTCGTCGCAGCGCGAACTCCTGCGGGTCATAAGCGAGTCTGGCCCCTTAAGTCGGACCGATCTTGCTGCCGCGATCGGGCTCAGCAAAGCGGCGATGAGTGGCATTGCCCGCGAGCTGATCGATCGCGGCGTGCTGCACGAGACGGAGACCGTCTACGGCCAGGGTCGGCCCTCCGTGCTGCTCGACCTGAAGCCGGAATGCGCCTTCTTCATAGGTATCTCGCTTCTGGAAGATCCGGCACCGATGATCCTCAGCGATCTGAACGGCAATATCATCGCCCGTCAGCAACTGCCCTATTCCAGGGATCCCAAGGTCATTGCCAATGCCATTGCTTATGGCCTGCCGGAAATCCTGAAGGGCCATCCGCAGGCGAGCTCGAAGCTTGCCGGCATCGGCGTGGCATTGTCCGGCTTCGTCGATGAAAAACAGGCGACCTGCGTGCAGTCCACTCTGCTTGGCTGGCAGGATGTGCCGCTCGCCGAACTTATCCGTCAGGCAAGCGGCGTCGATACCTTCATCGAAAACGACGCCAAGGCCGTCGCCGTCAGCGAGAAGCTGTTCGGCATAGCCCGCGACACGCCCAATTTCTCGGTCGTTTCGTTGGGAGACGGTATCGGCTGCGCCCATGTCATCGACGGCAGGCTCTATCGCGGCAATCATGGCGGTGCGGGTGAAATCGCCCACGCGACGATTGAGCCGGGTGGCGCACCCTGCCGCTGCGGCAAGCGCGGCTGCCTGGATACCATCGCCTCCATGAAGGCGATCAAGGAGATGGCGCGGGCCGCCGGCCTGAAATGCACCTCGCTGTCCGAGCTGGAAGAGGAAGCTTCGCTCGGCACGGCCGAGGCCGTCGCCATCATCCACAAGGCCGGCGCAGCCCTCGGTCTTGCGATCTCGCACCTGATCCAAATGAACGACCCCGGCATGATCCTTGTCATTCATGTCGAAGGTTCCTTCGAAGGCTTGTTCGGCACGGTCGTGCAACAGGCGGTCGAAGCCAATGTTCTTCCGCGTTATGCCGGCCAAACCCCGATTCGCACCCGCCGCGTCGATAGCGACGTCTGGGCGCGGGGCGCTGCCAGCATTGCCGCCCACAATTTTCTGATTGGTCCCAATATAAGCTGAGGTCTCCCATGCGCATCGCCGTCGGTGGCATTCACATCGAATGCAGCACGTACAATCCCATCCTGAACGAGGAGGCAGACTTCCGGGTAGTACGCGACGAGGAACTGATGGCAGCCCCCTATTTCGCCTTTCTGAAGGATTACGACGCCGAATTCCTGCCGACGATCCATGCCCGCGCCATTGCCGGCGGGCCGGTCGCGCGGCACACCTATGAGGCCTTCAAAGCCGAATTCCTGGAACGCCTGAAGCCATTGCTGCCGCTCGACGGCCTCTATCTCGCCATGCATGGCGCAATGTATGTCGAAGGCATGGAGGATGCGGAAGGCGACTGGATCGGTGCGGCCCGCGCGCTTGTCGGCGATCACTGCATGGTCTCGGCCAGTTATGACCTGCATGGCAACGTCACCCAGCGCATCATCGATGCGCTAGACATGTACTCCACCTATCGCACGGCGCCGCATATCGATGTCGAGGAGACCATGCGCCGCTCTGTCTCCATGCTGGTGAAAAGCCTGAAGACTGGCGTGAAGCCAATCCTGCTCTGGGCGCCGATCCCGGTCGTCCTGCCGGGCGAACGTACCAGCACCGTCGATGAACCGGCAAAGAGCCTTTACGCCGAACTGCCCGGCATCGATGCGCTAGACGGCGTCTGGGATGCTTCGCTGATGGTCGGCTACGTCTGGGCTGACGAACCTCGCGCCACCGCTGCAGCCATCATGACCGGTACCGACCGCACCGTACTGGAGCGTGAGGCAAAGCGTCTGGCGAAGGCCTATTGGGACGTGCGCGAGGAATTCGTCTTCGGCTGCGAGACCGGCTCGATCGAGGAATGCGTCGCCAAGGCGATCGCCAGCTCCACCGGCCCCGTCGTACTCGCCGAATCCGGCGACAATCCGACTGGCGGCGGCGTGGGCGATCGTGCCGACATATTGGCCGAACTGATTGCAAAAGGCGCCACCGGCGTCGTCTTCGCCGGCATCGCCGATAAGGCGGCCACCCAGACCTGCTATGCTGCGGGCGTCGGTGCCACTCTGGAGCTGACGGTCGGCGCCTCGCTCGATACCAAGGGCAGCAAGCCGGTGACGGGACGCTTCCTGGTGAAATTCCTGCACGAAACCGCTGACGCGATCGATCGCCAGGCCGTCGTTTCCATCGGCGGCATCGATCTGGTGCTGTCCGCCAAACGCCGCCCCTATCACAACATCGTCGATTTTACCCGCATCGGTCTTGATCCTCGCACAGCAAAGATCGTCGTCGTCAAGTCGGGTTATCTCTCGCCGGAACTGGCACCGATCGCCAATCCGAACCTCATGGCGCTCTCGACCGGTGTCGTCGACCAGTTCGTCGAGCGCCTGCCGCGCCTGCGCAAAGAGCACCCGACCTATCCTTTCGACAAGGATTTCAGCTTCCAGCCGCAGGCTTTCCTTTCTGCGCGCTCCGCGAACCGCTGAGGCTTGAGAGGCGAACCAATTGATTTTTGGTACCGCGCGCCTGCCTGGCGTGCGGTTCGCATTGAAACGTGCGCCTGTCTCTGGATCTGCCGCAAATCCAAGCCATTCGACCAATAAATATGCAGGTATCTATATGCACAAAAAAGCGCTTGACGATCGACAGGATTTGGTTTGCATTGAACCAATATTAAATTGGTTCAGCCGATCATGGACGAAACGCAAGGTAATTCGAACTACGCGCTGGAGAAGCTGAGGACTCTCCTGCAGTCGGATAGTCTCGATGCCGATGGCAAGCTGCCAACCGAACGTACGCTCTCCGAAATCCTCGGCGTCAGTCGCCGCTCCATCCGCCGCGCGCTGGAAGTGCTGGAAGCCGAAGGCCGCATCTGGCGCCGGCAAGGTTCCGGCACCTTTGCCGGTAAGAGGCCGGACGGTTGGAGCAACCATGTCAATTCCATCGTCGCCGATACCGATCTCATGGAAATCATGGAAGTGCGCCTGCGCGTCGAACCGCAGCTTGCCCAGCTTGCGGCCATGCGCGCCAAGGCCGCCGATGTCGATCGCATGTATGATCTGGTGAAGAAGATCTACGAAAGCACCGATGCCGACGGCCGCGAACTCTGGGATGGGGCGCTGCATCGCCAGATCGCCCAATGCGCCGGCAACTCATTCTTCCTCACGATCTTCGACGTCATCAACCGCGTGCGCCAGGACGAAGCCTGGCAGACCATCCGCGAGCGCGCCCGCAGCGTCAGCCGCACGCGCGAAGTCACCCATGGCCAGCACACAGCCATCGTCGATGCTATCGCCGCCCGCGATCCGGGAAAGGCCGGCGAAGCCATGCGCCAGCACCTGCTGACGCTGCAGGAAAGCCTCATCCGCATTACCTCTCTCGACCACAGCGAAACGCAGGCCGAGAAGGAGCCCACCTGAGCGAGGAAAAAGCACGGCGGAGATAACCGCCGGCTCGGCACGACGAATGTGAAACAAAAACATAACAGAGGAGAATGAAATGAAGCCCGCCAGATTGCTGACATCAGCCGCAGCGGCAGCGCTCTTTGCGCTTCCCGCTTTCGCGGTCGAACTGAAGATCGGCCTGCAGGATGATGCCGACGTGCTCGATCCCGCGCAGTCGCGCACCTTCGTCGGCCGTATCGTCTATACTGCGATGTGTGACAAGCTCGTCGACGTCTCGCCCGACCTGAAAATCGTGCCGCAGCTTGCGACCGAGTGGAGCTGGTCGGCCGACGGCAAGGCGCTCACCATGAAGCTTCGCCGAGGTGTGAAGTTCCAGGACGAAACGCCCTTCAACGCAGAAGCCGTCGTCGCCACGATTGAGCGTAACATGACCCTCCCGGAATCGCGTCGCAAGAGCGAGCTGAGTTCCGTCCAGAAGGTCGAGGCATCAGGCGAATACGAAGTCAAGTTCACGCTGAAGAGCCCCGACGTCACCCTGCTTGCCCAGCTTTCCGACCGCGCCGGCATGATCGTCTCGCCGAAGGCTGCGACGGAACTCGGCGCGAAGTTCGGCGACCATCCGGTCTGCGCCGGCCCCTTCAAATTCGTCGAGCGCGTCCAGCAGGACCGTATCGTGCTCGAAAAATTCCAGGACTACTGGAACAAGGATAACGTCTTCATCGACAAGATCACCTACCTGCCGATCCCGGATTCGACCGTACGCCTGGCCAATCTGCGCTCCGGCGATCTCGACATGATCGAACGCCTGGCCGCAACCGACGCCGAGACGGTCAAGAGCGATCCGAACCTCGTCTACAAGGATGTCGTCAACACCGGCTGGCTCGGCATCTATGCCAATGTCGGCAACGGCGCGCGCGCGGACAATCCGATCGGCAAGGACAAGCGCCTGCGCCAGGCCTTCTCGCTAGCAATCGACCGCGATGCCGCCATGCAGATCGTCTTCGAAGGCACCGGCGTTGCCGGCAACCAGCCTTTCCCACCGAACAGCCCGTGGTTCGACAAGGATGTTCCGGTTCCGGCCCGCGACGTCGAAAAGGCCAAGGCTCTCGTCAAGGCGGCAGGCTTCGACCGCATTCCGGTTGAAATGCAGGTTTCCAACAGCCCCGTGGTCATGCAGATGATGCAGATCGTCCAGTCCATGGTCGCCGAAGCCGGCTTCGACCTGACCCTGAAGACAACGGAATTTGCGACCCTGCTCAATGAGCAGACCGCCGGCAATTACCAGCTCAGCCGCTCCGACTGGTCCGGCCGCGTCGATCCCGACGGCAATATCCAGCAATTCGTCACCTGTGGCGCCGGCCTGAACGACAGCAAATATTGCAATGCCGATGTCGACAAACTGCTGAACGAGGCTCGCCAGTCCCCTGACGATTCCGTGCGCAAGCAGAAATACGATGCCGCAACTGCGATCCTCAATGACGACTTGCCGATCATCTTCCTTGGCCACCAGTCCTGGATCTGGGCGCTGCACAAGAACATCACCGGCTTCGTCGCTTCGCCCGACGGCATGATCCGCCTCGTCGGCGTGAAGAAGGAAGGCTGATAGCCGCACGCTTCAGGAACGCGGCGACCCTCGTCGCGTTCCGCTGATTGTATCGGAGCGCCCATGTACAGGTTTATCGCCAAGCGGCTGCTGGTCGCCATTCCAACTCTGCTGATCATTTCGGTCTTCGTCTTCTCGCTGCAGAAACTTCTGCCGGGTGATCCGGTTCTGGCCATGGCCGGCGAAGAGCGCGATCCGCAGGTGCTGGAATTCCTGCGGGAAAAATATCACCTCAACGATCCCGTTCTTTACCAGTATTTCTACTGGCTGGGCTCCGCCCTGAAGGGCGATCTCGGAATTTCATTGCGCACAAACCAGCCGGTTCTCGAGCTCGTTGCAGAAAAACTGCCGGTCACCATCCAGCTTGCGATCATGTCGATGATCTTCGCCTTCGTGATCGGCGTGCCGATGGGCATCCTGGCCGCCGTCAAGAAGAACACCATCATCGATTATTTCGCCAACATCATCGCTCTGTCGGGCCTGTCGATCCCGAACTTTTGGCTCGGCATCATGCTGATCCTGCTGATTTCGGTGAACCTCGGCTGGCTTCCGGCTTCGGGCTATGAGCCTTTCTTCTCCAATCCGCTACGCTCGATCCAGACCATGCTGATGCCCTCCTTCGTGCTCGGCAACGCGCTCGCCGCCACGCTGATGCGCCACACCCGTTCGGCCATGCTGAGCGTCTTGAGCGCCGACTACATTCGTACCGCCCGCGCCAAGGGGCTTCCGGAAAGCTCGGTGGTGCTGGAACACAGCTTCCGCAACGCGGTCCTGCCGATCGTCACACTGACCGCTCTGCTTTTTGGCGAACTTCTCGCTGGCGCGGTTCTCACGGAGCAGATTTTCACCATTCCAGGCTTCGGAAAACTCATCGTCGATGCCGTTTTCAACCGCGATTATGCTGTCGTCCAGGGCGTCGTCATCTGCACGGCGATCGGCTTTATCCTGATGAATCTCGTGGCCGATGTGCTCTATGTCCTTCTCAATCCGCGCATGAGAGCGTCGCTATGACCGCAATCGATCAAGTCGCAACCGCGCCCGTCACGTCCATCGAGCAGCGTTCGCCGAGCCGCGCCTGGCGCAAGCTCAAAGCCAACAAGGGGGCGCTCGTCGGCCTCGCCATCATCGCCTTCTTCGCAATCCTCGCCATCATCGCGCCGCTCCTGCCGCTTCCCGACCCGAACTCCACAAGCTGGTCGACGATCCGCAAGGCCCCGTCAGCCGCCCACTGGCTCGGCACCGACGATATCGGTCGCGACATCCTCTCCCGAATGATCTGGGGCGCGCAGGCCTCGTTGATGGCCGGCGTCTTTTCCGTAGCGATCGCCGTTCTCATCGGCGTACCCTTCGGCCTAATCTCAGGCTATTTCGGCGGCTGGATCGACATGATCATCTCTCGCATCACCGAAGCCTTTCTAGCAATGCCCTTCCTCATCACCGCGATCGCGCTCGCCGCCTTCCTCGGCCCAAGCTTGAGCAATGCGATGATCGCGATCGGCCTTTCGGCCATGCCTATTTTCGTGCGGCTGACACGCGGCCAGGTGTTGGCAGTGAAGACCGAAGAATATATCGAAGGCGCGCGCTCCATAGGGCTGCGTCACTTCAGCATCATCACCCGCTACATCCTGCCAAATGTTTTCGCGCCGATCCTCGTACAGGCGACGCTGACGATCGCGACTGCCATCATCGCCGAAGCCAGTCTCTCCTTCCTCGGCCTCGGCCAGCAGCCACCGGCACCAAGCTGGGGCTCGATGCTAAACGTTGCCAAGAATTTCCTCAGCCAGGCACCGTGGATGGCGATGTGGCCCGGCATTGCCATCTTCCTCGTCGTTATCGGTTTCAACCTCTTGGGCGACGGCCTGCGCGATGCGCTCGATCCGCGCGAAGCATGACCTCTCGAAAGGACATATGAAATGACCGCATTCACGACCCGCCCCGAAATTCTGGGCACATTCGGCGTCGTCACCTCAACCCACTGGATTGCTTCGGCCGTCGGCATGAGCATCCTGGAAAAGAGCGGCAATGCCTTCGATGCGGCGGTTGCGACCGGCTTCACCCTACAGATTCTCGAGCCGCACCTCGTTGGCCCCGGCGGCGACATGCCGGCGATCATCTATTCCAAGAAAAAGGACAAGGTCGAGGTCATCTGTGCCCAGGGCCCTGCGCCGGCAGGCGCCACTATCGAGCACTATACGTCCGAAGGTATGAAGCTGATCCCCGGCGACGGCCTGCTGGCAACCGTCATTCCCGGCTCCTTCGACGGCTGGATGCTGATGCTGCGCGACTATGGCAGGCTGAGCGTGCGCGACGTGCTGGAGCCGGCGATCTACTACGCCGAAAACGGCCATCCGCTGCTGCCACGTGTCTCCGCGACCATCAAAGGTCTTGCCGAATTCTTTGAAAAGGAATGGCCGACTTCCTACGAGACCTGGGTGCCTGGCGGCTCGGTCCCCGAACCGCACTCCAGCTTCAAGAACCCGGTTCTCGCGGAAACCTGGAAACGCATCATTTCAGAAGCGGAAGCAAAGCAGGGCCGCGAGGCGCAGATCGAAGCTGCCCGAGACGCCTTCTATCGCGGCTTCGTCGCCGAGAAGATCGCAAGTTATTTAAAGATCGCCGAAGTAATGGATGCAAGCGGCAGCCGCCACAAGGCAGTGTTGACGGCGGATGACATGGCAAACTGGTCGGCAACGATCGAAGAGCCGCAGACTTACGACTATCATGGCTGGACCGTCGCCAAGATCGGCCCGTGGGGTCAGGGTCCGGTCTTCCTGCAGACCCTCTCGATACTTAAGGATATGGACATCGCCTCGATGGCGCCTGATGGCGCCGATTTCGTCCATACCGTGGCCGAAGCCATGAAGCTCGCCTTCGCAGATCGCGAGGTCTACTACGGCGACCCAGACTTCGCTGACGTGCCGCTTGATCACCTGCTCTCCGACGCCTACGCCGCCGCCCGCCGAAAACTGATTACCAGCGAAACCTCCTTCGACCTGCGTCCTGGCAAGCTGCCCGGCTTCGAGCGGCAATATGACGCAACAATGGAGATGCTCGGCGCCGATTCCAAGACCGGCGCCGTCTACGAGCCGACCATGGCGCACCTGACGGAAAAGCGCGGCGACACCGTCCATATCGACGTTATCGACCGCGAAGGCAACATGGTCTCGGTCACCCCCTCGGGCGGTTGGCTGCAATCCTCGCCGACCATTCCAGGCCTCGGCTTCTGCCTGAATTCGCGCGCCCAGATGTTCTGGCTGAAGCCCGGACTGCCGACATCGCTCGCTCCCGGCAAGCGCCCGCGCACGACACTGACACCTTCGCTCGCCCTTTATGAAGGCCGCCCGACGCTCGCCTTCGGCACGCCCGGCGGCGACCAGCAGGAACAGTGGCAGCTCTCCTTCTTCCTACGCTATGTGCACCACAAGATGAACCTGCAGGCGGCAATCGACCAGCCCCTCTTCCACACCTCGCATTTCCCCGGCTCCTTCTATCCGCGCACACGTGAACCGGGCGGTCTGATGGTGGAAGGCAATTTCAGCGCTGCCGTACTCGACAGTCTGCGTGCCCGCGGCCACAAGCTCACCGTCGCCGAGCCCTGGACCATCGGCCGCCTGACGGCAGCCCGCCGCGATGCCGACGGGCTGTTGCGTGCCGCCGCCACACCGCGCCTCATGCAGGCCTATGCGGTCGGGAGGTAGGTATGACCTGGTCCATCGTCGCCCGCGATCCCAGCACAGGTTATCTCGGCATTGCCGTCGCCACCCGCTTCTTTGCGGTTGGCGGCCTGGTGCCGCACATTCGCGGTGGTATCGGCGCCGTCGCCACCCAGGCCTTCGTCAGCCCGCTCTACGGCACCGACGGGCTTGCGCTGCTTGCCGAGGGCAAGGCGCCGGATGAGATCATCGCCGAACTGACCGCCCGAGACGCTGGCCGCGATCAGCGCCAGCTTCACCTGATCGATGCCCAAGGCCGCAACGCCGCCTTCACGGGCGCAAAATGCATCGACTGGGCCGGTCATCTGATTGATGACAATGTTTCCGTCGCTGGCAATATGCTGGCAGGTCCTCAAGTCGTCGCCGAGACGCTTGCCACCTACAAGCAGGCAATGGACAAGCCTTTCATCGAGCGCCTGCTCGAAGCCATGCAGGCCGGCGAGGATGCCGGCGGCGACAAGCGTGGCAAACAGTCTGCCGCCCTCCTCGTCCATCGTGATCAGGATTATCCCTGGCTCAGCATCAGGGCGGACGATCATCCTGACCCGCTCGCGGAATTGCGCCGACTCTATGCGGTAGCGCAAGAACGCTACATGCACGTCGCCGAAACGATGGCGACGAAGGCCAATCCCAATGGAATGATCGACAGGCGCGAGATCGATGAAAGGATCGCGGCGCTCGAAGCCGCGCGCATTGCTGAAGGACGGCCGTCCGCTTCACTTGCCATGCCTTTGAAGACCTGAAATCCCAGCGCTCTGACACAAAAAGAATAAGGGAACGATATGAGTGATCAACCTGCAACATCCGTCTCTCCGGTTCTTTCCGTCCGGAACTTGACAACCTCCTTTCTCGCCGACGGCGAGTGGAGATCCGTCGTCCGCAATGTCTCCTTCGATGTCATGCCGGGGGAAACAGTCGCCATCGTCGGCGAGAGCGGGTCCGGCAAGAGCGTCACCTCGCTTTCCATCATGCGCCTGCTCACCAGGGGCTCAAGCCGCGTCGAAGGCCGCATCAGGCTCAATGGGCGCGATATTCTTTCCCTCTCCGACAAGGAGATGCGTTCCGTGCGCGGCAAGGATGCCGCCATGATCTTTCAGGAACCGATGACCAGCCTGAACCCGATCTTCACCATTGGCCGGCAGATTTCCGAAGCGCTGACGTGCCATGGCGACATCAGCAAGGCCGACGCGAGAGCCGAAACGATCCGCCTCCTGGAAAAGGTGCGCATTCCCAATGCCGCATCCCGCTTCGATGAATATCCGCACCAGTTTTCCGGCGGCATGCGCCAGCGTGTCATGATTGCCATGGCACTTGCATCGAGGCCGAAGCTATTGATCGCCGACGAACCGACCACCGCACTCGACGTCACCATCCAGGGCCAGATCCTCGATCTCATCAAGGTGCTGCAGGAAGAGGAAGGCATGTCCGTTCTCTTCATCACCCATGACATGGGCGTCGTCGCCGAGATCGCTGACCGCACCATCGTCATGTATCGCGGCGAAGCGGTCGAAACGGGCACGACGGACGATATCTTCAATCGCGGCAAACATCCCTATACGCGCGCCCTGCTCTCTGCCGTGCCGCGGCTCGGCTCGATGGATGGTCGCAAATGGCCGCTGCGTTTCCCTGTCATCGACACGGCGACCGGCGAACGCCGCGAACCGGTGGAAGTGGCCGAAACCGTCGACCGCCGCAAAACGCCAATCCTTGAAGTGAAGAACCTCGTCACACGCTTCGATATTCGCGGCGGTCTCCTCGGCCGCAAGACTGGCGCCATTCATGCCGTCGAGGACGTTTCCTTCGAACTCTTCCAGGGCGAGACGCTGGCCCTCGTCGGCGAATCCGGCTGCGGCAAATCCACGACCGGACGCTCGATCACGCGCCTGGTGCAACCGAATGGAGGCTCTGTCAGCCTTGACGGCTATGACGTGCTGAACCTCGACCCGATCAGCCTGCGCCAGATGCGCCGCAGCATCCAGATGATCTTCCAGGACCCCTTCGCAAGCCTCAATCCGCGCATGACGATAGGGGCTGCCGTCGCCGAACCCATTGTCGAACACGGCCTCGGCACCCGCGCCCAGGCCCGCGACAAGGCCGCCGACCTGCTGGAACGCGTCGGCCTGAAGCCCGATATGATGAAGCGTTACCCACATGAATTTTCCGGCGGCCAGCGCCAGCGTATCTGCATCGCCCGCGCCCTTGCGCTCGATCCGAAGGTGATCGTCGCGGATGAAAGTGTGTCCGCCCTCGACGTTTCGATCAAGGCCCAGGTCTGCAATCTGCTGATGGACCTGCAGCAGAGCCTCAACCTTGCGTTCCTTTTCATCTCCCACGACATGGCCGTCGTCGAACGCGTCAGCCATCGCGTTGCGGTCATGTATCTCGGCGAGATCGTCGAAATCGGCCCACGTGAAGAGCTCTTCCGCAACCCGCAACACCCCTACACCAAGAAGCTGATGGCGGCTGTTCCGGTGCCCGATCCCGCCCGACGCGGCATCCGCCGCAACCTCGGCACCGACGAGCTGAAAAGCCCCGTCCGCCCCGCGGGTTACGTGCCTCCGAAGCGTCAGTTTCGTGAGGTCGTAGCAGGCCATATGGTGCGGATGGAGGAAGCCGCCTGAGTTAGTCGATCAGGCTCAACCGAAAGTTTACGCATGATAGATATTGCACGGGATGGACTGCCTCGCGGGAGTGCAGTTTAATCCCTTTTGCTGCATCGCTTATATCATTTATCCCAGATATTATTTCACGGGGAAATTATTAACGCCAATCGCCGACGTTTGTGTTCTCTTATCCTTGCGAATCAAAAAGGTTTGATTTGCGTGGGGCAGCCACCATGTTGAAGCATGGGGCGATAGAACAGTTGGGCAGGAGCACATGCTGCAACGGATTGAAGACATTGATGCCGCGCTAGTCGACAGGCTGCAGCATTCAGCGTTCAAATATTTCCTGAAATATTCCAATCCTGAAAACGGCCTCGTGCCGGATACGTCTATCCCTGGCGTACCGGCGAGCATCGCCGCAGTCGGCTTCGGGCTTTCCTCCTATCCTGTTGGCGTCGAGCGCGGCTGGATAAGCCGCGCGGAAGCTGCCGAGCGCGTTTTCAACACGCTGCACTTTTTTGCCAACGCCAAGCAGGGTACGGAACGCCACGCGACTGGCCATCGCGGCTTCTTCTACCACTTTCTGCACGTGGATACGGGCAACCGCGCCTGGAACAGCGAGCTTTCGACCATCGATACCGCTCTGCTCGTCGCCGGCATCCTGACCGCCGCGCAATATTTCGACGGCGAGGATGAAACCGAAACCGAGATCCGTGCGCTCGCAAAATTCATCTACGAGCGCGTCGACTGGCGCTGGGCGCTGAACAAGGGCGATTGTATCTCGATGGGCTGGAAGCCGTCTTCGGGTTTCCTGCGCTGGCGCTACCATGGCTTCGATGAAGCGATTATCCTTTACACGCTGGCGCTGGCGTCACCGACCTACCCGATCCCGCAATCGAGCTACGACGCCTTCACGGCAAGCTATTCGTGGATGATCTTCAACGAGCAGCCCTATCTCTATGCCGGCCCGCTCTTCATCCATCTCTTCTCCCATGCCTGGATCGATTTCCGCGGCATCCAGGACAAGCCGATGCTTGAGCGGAACTGGGATTATTTCCGTAACACGCAGGTCGTCATCAATGTCCAGCGCGATTATGCGGAACGCAATCCCGGCCAGTTCGTCGGCTATAGCAAGGATATCTGGGGCTTCACCGCCTGCGATGGCCCCCCGCCGACGCGGCGCATGCGCGGTGGCCGCAATCCGAAAGTACTGGGTTATGCCGCCCGCGGTGCTCCGCTTGGTCCCGATGATGGCACGATCGCGCCCTGGGCAGCGCTCGGCTGCCTGCCTTACGACCGACAGGCTGCCCTGGATGGCACCAAGGCGCTGTTGACGACCTATCCGAACCTGCTCCTGGAAGGCGGCTTCCCCGGCGGCTTCAACCCGACAGTCCAGACCAAGCGGCCGGAAGGCTGGGTCGATGACCGAACCGTGGCCATAGATCAGGGCCTCCTCGTCATGACGGTCGAGAACGACCGCTCAGACTTCATCTGGAAGCTGATGCGCAAGAATCCGGTCATCCGCCTCGGCCTCGAGCGCGCTGGCTTTACCGGTGGCTGGCTGGCAGGCGAAGAGCCGCAAGAGCTGGTTCTGAAGGCGGGTTAAGCAATTCCAGCAAAAGTGTGCAGCGGTTTTGCGTCCGGAATTGCGCTAAAATAAAAAGAAGGAGCATTTTCGCGTTTCGGAGAAAACGGAAATGCTCTGAACTTACCGCACAAAGACGTGCGCCTTGCCGGCGATATCGAGGCGAACGAGATCGCCTCGCGTCGGCAATGCCACGCTTGATGTCTTGATCAGGATCGGCGGCAGGGCGACAGCCGCAAGCGACACCGCCACCGTGCAGGTTGCGCCACCGAATTCCACATCCACGACGCGCCCGCCGTACTTCGCGTTGGCCTCGTCGACGACGACACGGATCTGCTCCGGCCGCAACATGATTTCCGCTTTGCCCTGATGCGCCCCCTCAACCGGCACACTGCCAAGCGCGCAATCGGCAAAGCCGTTCTTGATGATAGCGGGCAGCATCACCGCATCGCCAAGGAAAAGCGCCGTCTCGCGATCCCGCGGTTTGAGATAAAGCGTCTGCGGCGTGCCGGCCTGCACCAACCGCCCTTCACGCAAGACCGCAACCTGATCGGCAAAGGACAGCGCCTCTCCCTGATCGTGTGTCACGAGAACGGCGGTGATGCCAGCCGTTTGCAGAACGCGGGCAACAGCCTTGCGCATGTTTTCCCGAAGGCCTGTATCCAGCGCAGAAAAGGGTTCATCAAGCAGCATGAGGCGCGGACGGCGACCGAGCGCGCGGGCAAGCGCCACACGCTGCTGCTGGCCGCCCGAAAGCTGGTGCGGGCGGCGATCCAGCATACTGTTTTCCAGCTCCACCATTTCCAGAAGGTCGCGAATACGCTTTTCGCGATCCGGCGCCCCGCGCTCGAAACCGAAACCGATATTCTCGGCTACGCTCAGATGCGGAAAGAGCGCACCATCCTGCGAGACGATGCCAATGCCGCGCTTGTGGGCGGGAACACAGGCCGGCCCGTCAGCGAGCACCTCACCATCGAGCATCACCCGCCCGACATCAGGCTGTTCGAAGCCGGCGATGATGCGCAGCAGCGTCGTCTTGCCGGAACCGGAGGGACCGACGACCGCCGTGCGGCTGCCTGCCTGCACTTCGAGCGAGATATCCTTCAGGGCTTGAACCGGGCCGTAGCGCTTGCTGATAGTTTCGATCGTAAGCAGCGTCATTGGCCGGCAGTCCGTTTCGATTGGGTATAGAGCATGAGGGTAAGCGGCAGCGACAGCACGACCATCATGAAGGCATAGGGTGCTGCAGAGACATAATCGATCTCGCTAGTCATTGACCAGAATTTCGTGGCGAGTGTATCGACGCCATTCGGTGAGAGCATCAGCGTCGCCGTCAGTTCATTGGTGATGCCGAGCGCGGCGAGTGCCACGCTGGCTGCGGCCCCCGGCGCTGCGAGCCGCATGGTGATCTGGCGCACTGCCTGTCCCGGCGTCCGGCCAAGCCCCATTGCTGCGCGCTCCAGTTCGACAGGCGCCTGCGCGATGCTGGCGCGCAGCCCGACCATGGCGCGCGGCAGGAACAGCAGCACGTAGGCAACGAGCAGCGTTGCAAAGGTCTGGTAGAGCGGCAGAATAAGCCGGACAGTGATGGAAACCAGCGCGAGCGCCACGACGACGCCGGGCAGCGAACCGACATAATAGTGGCAGGCTTCGAGAATACGCTGGAGGCGGCCCGGCGCGCGCACCGAGAGCCAGGCCATGGGGGCGGCGGCGATTGTCGTCAGCACGCCGCCGGCAATGGCGAGAACGATCGTCTGCACAAAGGCGCTCACGACTTCGAGACGCCATATGCCGAGCCCACCGAGATAAAGCCAGCGACCGAGCGTAATCAGCGGCACGCCGAGCGTCAGCACTGCGAGAATGATCGGCAGTGCCAAGGCAGGTGCCACGAACCAGCCGAGCCGGCGGCGATCGGCAGGGCGCGCCGAACCGGAGCCGACGCGCGCATATCGCTCATTGCCGCGCAACAGGATCTCGAGCCCGAGCAGGAACAGGCAGCAGGCGACGAGCACGCCGCCGAGCATATTGGAAGCCGGGCTGTTATAGGAAGACTGGAACTGGTCGACGATCGCGGTCGCAAACGTGTCGAAGCGGATCATCACGAACAGACCGTATTCCGACATCAGGTGCAGCGCGATCAGCAGCGAGCCGCCGCAGATGGCAAGGCGCAGCTGCGGCAGGATCGTGCGGAAGAAGACGCGCCACGGATCAAGGCCAAGCGAGGCCGCAGCATCCTCGATTGCCGGGTCGAGCCGGCGAAGAGTGGCGGCAACCGGCAGGTAGAGGAAAGGGTAATAGGCCACCACCGAAACGAAAACGCCGCTCTGCAACCCGCGCATGCCTGGAAGCAGGCTCACCCAGGCATAGGAATGCACGAAGGCCGGCACGGCAAGCGGGGCAATAGCGAGCCACGCCCAGAGCCGTGCGAACGGAATATCCGTCCGCTCCGTCAGCCAGGCGAGTGTGACGGCAAGCGCGATAGACAACGGAATGGTGATCGATTCCAGGAGAACCGTATTGACGAGAAGCTCGCCGACACGCGGGCGGAAGACCAGCGTCTTCACCGTTTCCCAGCCGACATCATAGGTCACCCAGGCAATGAAGCCGAGCGGCATAAGGCTGAAGATCGCCACGATCGATGCGAGGAGAACGACGGAAGCGTGCGGCATGGGCCCGCGCGGCAAACTCATTCGCGCGGCCCCTGGCGTCACCGGCGCCTTATTGCCGGATGCAAGCAATCTATTGTCCTGCAGCAAGGCCGATGCCTTCACACGCTGAAAAAGGAAGGCAACCGCTTTTGAAGAGCGGTTGCCGGATTTCGTCTTGCCCTAAGGTTTTCTTGAGCCAAAAGCAATAGTTTTGGCCGGAAGAAGCCTGCGGCAGAAAGGTTAGATGAGGCCGGCGGCTGTCATCAACTCCACGACCTTCTTGCTGTCGAGGGTCGAGGCTTCGACCTTCGGCGCGTCAAGGTCAGCAAGCGGAGTGAGCTTGTCGTTGGAAGCGGCGTCCTTGCCGACGGCATATTCATAGGAATCGCCATCCTTGAGAACGGCCTGGCCGGCCTTGCTGGTCAGATACTTGATGAAAGCCTGAGCCTCCTTCATGTGCTGCGTGGACTTCAGGACACCGCCGCCGGAAACGCTGACGAAAGCGCCCGGATCCTGGTTCTTGAAATAGTGGAGGCCGACATTTTTGCTGTTTTCGCCGGTCTTGGCCTGATCGCCGAACCAATAATAGTGATAGATGATCGCGCCCTCGACTTCACCGGCGTTGACGGCCTTCATCGCAACGCTGTTGCCCTTGTAGGGAGTGGCGTTGTCCTTGAGGCCTTTTAGCCATGCCTTGGTGGCTTCTTCACCCTTCAGCTGCAGGAAGGCCGCGACGATTGCCTGGAAATCAGCACCGGCGGGTGCGGCACCCCAGCGGCCCTTCCAGGCCGGATCCTGAAGTTCGGCCATCGACTTCGGCAGCTTGTCTTCCGTCAGCTTCGTCTTGTCATAGACAAAAACGGTGCTGCGGGCGGCGATGCCGGTCCACATGCCGTCAGCCGGTCGATACTGCTCGGGAACCTGATCCAGCGTGTCCTTCTCGATCGGCGCAAACAGGCCGGCACCGTCGACCAGCGTCATCGCCGGCGAGTTTTCGGTGAGGAACACGTCGGCCGGCGATGCATCGCCTTCCTGGATGATCTGATTGGCGAACTGCATGTCGCTTCCCTGGCGCATGGTGACCTTGATGCCGGTCTCCTTGGTGAAGGCGTCGATCCATTCGCGGCCGAGGCTTTCGTGCTGGGCATTATAGACGACGATACCTTCGGACTCCTGCGCATTGGCACTGCCTGCGAGCGCAGGGGCGGCAAGAAGTGAAGCGGCAAGCGCGAACGCGCCGGACAAACGGTTAAAAGCAATTTTCATGATGGCCTCCGTGGCGATGTCACCCGAGTTCCCAAGGATGATGGGAGGCGTATATTTTTGTTGACTGATGACTTCAAGTTTCGAGGTCAAAAATAACATCAAATTATCTTGACTCAATCTTTCATCTTCGCAGGGAATAAAATCCGGATGTTGTCAAAAAAAGCGACGCCAGTGAGGCGCCGCTTTTTAGATTCCAATGCGTTAACTTATTCGACGTCGAACTTGACGCCTTGCGCCAACGGCAGGGTCTTGCCGTAATTGACGGTGTTGGTGGAGCGTCGCATGTAAGCCTTCCAGGCATCTGAACCGGATTCACGGCCGCCGCCGGTCTCCTTCTCGCCGCCAAAGGCTCCGCCGATCTCAGCACCGGACGGACCAATATTGACATTGGCAATGCCGCAATCCGAACCCCGCGAGGACAGGAAGGTCTCCGCTTCGCGCATGTTGTTGGTGAAGATCGAGGATGACAGGCCCTGCGGAACGGCGTTGTGCAACTCTAGCACGGCGTCGAAATCGCTGTACTTGATGACGTAGAGGATCGGAGCGAAGGTTTCCTGCTCGACCGGGCCGGTCTGCGCGGGCATTTCGACGAGTGCGGGGCGAACATAGAACGCTTCTGCCGAATCATTGTCGACACGCTCACCACCGACGACGGCGCCACCGGCAGCCTTTGCCTGGCCGAGGGCCGCCTGCATCTTCTCGAAGGCCTGCCCGTCGATCAGCGGGCCGACCAGAGTACCCGTGTCCAGCGGATTGCCGATCGTCACCGAGCCATAAGCCTTCTTCAGCCGCGGAACGAGCTGGTCATAGACGCTCTCATGCACGAAGAGACGGCGCAGCGTTGTGCAGCGCTGGCCAGCCGTGCCCATCGCCGCGAAGGCAACGCCCCGCAGCGTCAGATCGAGGTCAGCCGTCGGGCAGACGATTGCGGCATTGTTGCCGCCGAGTTCCAGGATCGCGCGGGCAAAGCGCTGCGACAGACGCGGACCGACCGCGCGGCCCATGGCCGTTGAGCCGGTGGCCGAAACGAGGGGGATCTTCGGATGGTCGACCAGCACTTCTCCTACCTCGCGCCCGCCGATCAAGAGCGTCGAGAGATTTGCCGGCGCCTTGCCACCTTCAGCAACAAAACGCTTCAGTGCTTTCTCGAACAGCGCCTGCACGGCAAGCGCCGTCAGCGGCGTCTTTTCCGAAGGCTTCCAGACGGTGGAATTGCCGCAGACGATGGCGAGTGCCGCATTCCACGACCAGACGGCCACAGGGAAATTGAACGCCGAGATGATGCCGATGGCGCCGAGCGGATGCCAGCTTTCCATCATCCGGTGCTCGGCACGTTCGGTGGCGATCGTCAGGCCGTAGAGCTGGCGGGAAAGGCCGACGGCGAAATCGCAGATATCGATCATTTCCTGCACCTCACCGAGGCCTTCGGAGGTGATCTTGCCGACTTCGATCGAGACGAGGCGGCCAAGCGCTACCTTGGAGGCACGCAACTCTTCGCCGAGCAGGCGGATCAGCTCGCCACGCTTGGGTGCCGGAACGCCACGCCATTCGAGGAAAGCCGTGTGCGCCGCATCGATCGCCGCCTTGGCGTCGGTAACAGAATGCTCCTTCAGCTTTCCGATTTCCTTGCCCGTGATCGGTGATGTCACCGAAAGCGTACCGCCGGTGTATCTGTTGGCATCGACGCCGAGATCGGCGAGCAGCTTGGCGGTTTCGGTGGCGAGATCGAGGACGGCGATGGTCATTGTCTTGGTTCCAGTCTTGTTGTTCTCAGAAACGGGCATCGGCGAAATGGGCGACCTGAGCGCCGGCTTCGTACCATAATTCCTTAAGGGCGCGGAAGCTCGGCTCACGAGGATCTGTCAGCGGCAAAGGCAGATCCGCTTCAGCCATCCGGCCAAGAATATGCTCCGCCAAAGTGCGGCCGAACACTGTCCCCGGCGCGATCCCGCGGCCATTATAGCCCGAAAAGCCGATGACATTGGGAGCGAATTTGTGGAAGCGTGGCAGCGCATTGTCGGTCATGCCGATCTGTCCGTACCATTCACATTCGAATTCGATATCGCCGATCTCGGGGAAGAGCCGCTTCAGCGAGCGCTTGGCCCAGCCTTTGTGCACGGAAAGGCCGGTGTTGCGCAGCGCCCCGACACTCCCGAAGACCAGGCGGCCAGCCTGATCCATCCGGAAGGAGGAGAGGATTTCCTTTGTATCCCACACACCCTCGCGATTGGGCAGGATCGAGCGGCGTAGGTTGTGGCCGAGCGGCACGGTGGCGAAATTGAAATAGGGCAGAAACACCTGCTCGCTGCGCACCTGCTCCCAGGGGCCGGTACTGTAGGCGTCGGTCGCCACGATAATCCAGTCGGCGCTCACCTGTCCGCGTGCCGTCTTGACCACCCAGCGGCTGCCCTGCCGGTCGGTTGCGATAACAGGGCTTGCCGTGTGCAACACGACACCCGCCTTCTGCGCCGCATGGGCAAGCCCGCGCGCATAGGCAAGCGGCTGTAGCGTGCCGGCCCGCATGTCGAGCAGCGATCCGGCATAGGCATTCGTACCGATGCGTTTTGCCGTCTCATCCGCATCAAGCAACGCGACGGGTGCACCACGCGCCGACCATTGTTTGTAGCGTTCCTCGACTTCCTTCAGCCCATCGGGACCGACAGCGCAATGCAGCGTACCCTGCTTTTCGAGCTCGCAGGCGATACCATGCTTTTCGATCAGCGCCATCACCAGCTGCGGCGCATTGCCGAGCAGATCGAGCAGCCGCTCGCCATAAACAGGGCCGAGCACACCGGGCAGGTCATCGGGCATGACCCACATGCCGGCATTGATGAGGCCGACATTGCGGCCTGCGCCGCCGAAACCGATCTCCTTCGCCTCCAGGAGCACGACCCGCGATCCAGCCTCGGCCAGATGCAGGCCGGAGGAAAGGCCGGTATAGCCGCCGCCGACGATGACGACATTGGCCTCGGTGGCGCCTTCCAGCGCAGACGTGACGGGCGGCTGGGGAGCAGTCTTTTCCCACAGGCCGTGGGAGCGCGGATCATTGAGCATCGGACAGTCCAGTCTGGATCGAAATCGGTACTCTAGCGCCGCTCCCGCCTCTGCGGAAGCGGCGGATTGTCAGGCGACCGTCTTCAACTTCAGGCCGGAAAGGCCGAGCTTTTCCATGGCCATGTCGAGCGAGGCGGCCTGCCGCTCGTCGTAAAGCGCGAGCTCGTCCTGTACATCTGCGCCGAGCGCCTCTTCGAAGACATCCCGATTCGAGCGTGTCGCATAATTCTGCTGCTGATCCGTACCGAGGTTCGACTGAAAGATACCGGCCGCGCTGACCGGCAGGAAATCCTCGTAGATAATAGGATCGAACCGCAAATAGCCCTTGGCGATCAACGCGTCCAGATCGGAGGGTAGTTCTCCCCTGGCCGCAATACCTTCGGGCGTCGCCGAATAGTGGAAGAAGGCAAGTCCGCCGCGCCGCAACTCGTCCCAGCTGTCCGGCAGCGCTTTAAAACGCTCGGCAAGTTCGGCATCGTAGTCGCCGGCCTTGGCGCCGGATGCACCGACCTGCACTTCGCCTCGTACCGAGGCAAGCAGCCGATCATAGAGTGCCCGGCCCTTCGCCGTCAGCGCCACGCCGCGCTGTTCGATCTCGCCGAAGCGCGCCGTGTGCGTGCCTGATCTCGTCCCGGCCTCGCCGGTAAAAGCAATCGGCTCTTCCAGAGCCTTGAAGCTCGTCTGCCGCAGCAGGATATCGCAATTGCGTCGCGGCGGGCCTTCGATGACGGCCTTGGGCGTGATGCCGCGCTCTGGCATGCGCCGCTGCACCTCATCAATATCGAGGGTGCGCGGCGTCAGATGGTTGATATGCGGCCCCTTGAAACTGACGACATCGGCAATGAGGCGATGCGCATCATGCAGACGTTTGTAGGTCTCGGCGCTGACCGTCGCCTCGCCGTGCCAGCGGAAGGTTTCCAGGGCCTCGGCAACAAATTCTGCGGCTTCCGCTTCCGTCAGACCGCCGGCCTTCTCATTCTGTTCGATGAGGGCGATGGCACGCGGTGTGTAGACGCGCCGTCTGGCGAGCATTGCCGCGGCTTCAGCGCGCAACTCTTCGTCTTCGATCAATTCCAGCCGCAACAGAGAAGTAAAGACACGGAACGGATTGATGTTCAGCGCCTTTTCTTCGACAGGCCTGAAGCAGGTAGAATGCACGGGAACACCGGCGACCGAAAGATCGTAATAACCGACCGACTGCATACCCATGACGGCAAAGAGCCGTCGGATTGTGAAGAGTTCCTCAGCCGTTCCGAGACGGATCGCACCGTGGCGCTCGACATCGATGCGCTCGAGCTCACCTGCATGCCGAAGCCGCTCGCTGAGTTCCTGGTCTTTCGCGAGGACTTCGGCGTTGACCTCCCCCACAAGTTCGATCAGCGCCCCGTATTGCGGCACCTCCGTCCGGTACATCTGCGACATTGCGTCGGTGAAAAGCGAACGGATGCGATCCGTGGAGACGAAAGCGCCGGGCATGAGGAAACTCCGCGTTCATTCCGATTTTGCAGGATGAAGTTCTTTACAAGGGCTATCAAGCCGTGAATATCGACGTTTCGGAAATAGTTCATTCTGAGATGGAATGATCATGCTTTCAGCAAGACGTTTTTTGCCGTCGATTTCGCATCTCGCCGCCTTCGAGGCAGTGGCGCGAACCGGCAGCGTAACGGCAGCAGCACGCGAACTCGACCTGACGCAGAGCGCCGTCAGCCGCCAGATCAAGACGCTGGAGGAGCAACTCGGCGTCGAGCTTTTCCTGCGCGAGCGCCAGACGGTGCGACTTACTCTTGCCGGAGATGCTTACGCGCGGGAGATCCGCGAGGCACTCCGCCGTATCTCCAGCGCCTCGCTGAACCTGCGTGCTAATCCGCATGGCGGTACTTTGAACCTCGCCATTCTGCCGACCTTCGGCACCCGTTGGCTGGCGCCGCGCCTTGGCCGCTTCCTTGCCGGCAATCCGGGCGTCACGATCAATCTCGTGACCCGGCTCTCCTCCTTCGATTTCCGGCTCGATTCCATTGATGCCGCCATCCACTTCGGTCATCCCCACTGGCCAGGCGCGGAACTCACCCTTCTGATGTCGGAACGCACGCTGCCCGCCTGCAGCCCGAATTTCCTCAAACGCAATGCGATCTCCCGCGCGGAAGACCTGCTGACGATGCCCCTTTTGCATCTGACGACGCGGCCTGATGCCTGGGAGCGCTGGTTTGCCGATAACGGCGTCACCTTCGAAAGCGTCCACGGCATGCTGTTCGACCAGTTTGCGACGGCAGCACAGGCGGCGATCGCCGGCCTCGGTGTCGCCCTGCTGCCGACTTTCCTCATCCAGGAAGAGCTGAAGCGCGGCGATCTCGTCGCAGCCGTCGACCGCGAGATGGAGAGCCGCGAGCGTTATTATCTCGCCTTTCCGCCGGAACGTGCCGATTACGCCCCGCTTGCCGCTTTCCGTGATTGGATCGTCTCCGAAGCCCGTTCGGGTTCTGAAACGTAAGGAAGGCTTGCATCGCAGCCGCGCTTTCGACCATTATGCGCGCCATCAGAATTCGATGCAGGAAATTCCCATGAAGCCGATTTTCGTCCAGCTCCAGTGCGCGCCCGGCAAGACCTACGAGGTCGCCGACGCCATCTACAAGACCGAGCTGGTCTCGGAGCTCTATTCGACGTCAGGCAACTACGACCTGCTGCTCAAGGTCTACATCGAGGAAGGTCAGGATATCGGCAAGTTCATCAACGACAACATTGCCAACATCCCCGGCATCGTTCGCTCGCTGACGACATTGACCTTCAAGGCATTCTGAAGCGATTAACCATCCCACCAATAAAGCCGGAAGGATCACTTCCTCATATACCGCACCTTAAGGCTCGGTATGGCTGGTCATTCCCATAGAGAACAGGTGGGAAATGTCCCTCTCCGTGGTAGAGACCGTCGAGAACAGCCCGCAGCCGAAAGCTGCGCCCCTCATCGTGCACGTCGTACGGCAGTTTCTGCCCAACCGCGGCGGCCTTGAGGATGTGGTCGCCAATCTCGCCCGCCAGACCCTGAAACGCGGATACCGCGTCCGTGTCGTCACGCTCGATTCGCTCTTTACCGCTCCTGACGACAAGCTTCCGGCGCGCGAAACCATCGACGGCATCGAGGTTGTCCGCATCCCCTGGTCCGGCAGCAGCCGCTATCCGATAGCACCACAGGTCTTCCGCCATATCGGCGATGCCGATCTCATCCATGTCCATGCAATCGACTTCTTCTTCGATGCCCTCGCCTGGGGCAGATTCCTGCACCGCAAGCCCATGGTTGTCACGACCCACGGCGGTTTCTTTCACACGAAGAAATTCCTTGTCATCAAGAAAGTCTGGTTCAGAACGCTGACGCGGCTCTCGGCGATCGCCTATCGACGCGTCGTCTGCTGCAGCGCGTCGGATCTCAGCCAGTTCGTCCAGATCGTCCCCGATGGCATGACCATCGAGAATGGTGCCGATATCGGCAAATTCGCCGATGCCGCCTCGCGCACGCCCGAGCGGCGCATCGTCACGATCGGCCGCTTCTCCGTAAACAAACGGCTCGATCTTCTGCTGGACGCGATGGCCGCACTCCTAAAACGTCATGCCGACTGGCATCTCGACATTATCGGCGCCGAATCCGATCTTGATGCCGCTGACGTCAGGCGGGAGATTGCCTCAAGATCGTTGCAAGCATCCGTAACCCTGACCGTTTCGCCGGACGATCACGCGATCCGCGGCATCATTGCCAAGGCATCACTCATGGCTTCGGCATCGGAATATGAAGGTTTCGGAATCGTTGCGCTGGAAGCGATGAGCGCTGGCCTGCAACCGGTCCTCAACACCAACGAGGCCTATCGCGCGCTCGCCCGGCGGCATGAGGAAATCATCCTCGCCGACTTCACGAAGCCGGAACTGGCGGCGGATGCGGTCGAGAAAGCCTATCGCAACGTCACCGTCGAGGGTTCGTCCTTACGGAAGAGCCTCATGCAAGCCGCCCATGCCTATTCGTGGGATGCCGTTGCGGAACGGTATATGGACCTCTACCGCTCAATCGGCATTGCCACTTAAAAGATCAGGAAATTCTCAGGCTTTCGCCAGCCGGACGATCTCCTCCAGCACCAGCTTGCGCGATTCCGGCGGCGTCAGATTGTGATCGGCATCCTGCAGCATCACCAACCGCACATTCGGGTGCTTGGCAAACTTGTGGCCGCGCGGGCCGAAGTGGAAATACATGTGGTCGAGACCGACATCGCCTTCGCTGTAGATCAGCGTCAGCGGCACCTTGCGTTTGCCGAGTGCCGCAAAAGACTGACGCACCTGGCGTGCGATATGACGGCGGCCCGGAATGAGTTCCACGAGCGGCGCGATGCGCGGCGAAAGCCGGCGACCGATCGCGATGAAGATGTTCTGCAGGGCCGCAAAGACATCGACCTCGCCGCGCAACAGCCGCTTGACCGTGTCGAGCCGCATCATCCGCTGACCGTAATCGTCGACGCTGCGCGGAACTGAGACGACATGTTCGCGTCGCACCGGCATCTCGGGATCCCAGTAGTAGACGAAGGGATTGATGGAAACGATCGCCTTCAGCCGCTCATCCTCGATGCCGGCGCGCAGGGCTACATAACCGCCGCTGCAGCGACCCGCGACCATGATCGGTCCGGCAACGAAGCTTTCCAAAAGATCCAGCGAGGCGAGCGCGTCTTCCGTCTGTGTCGCGGAATAGAGAACCTGTTCCGGCGCATCCGGGCGGGGGACGCTGTCGCCGACGTTGGCGGAATCGAAGCGCAGCGAAACGACGCCCTGGCGAGCGAGCTCGCGCGCCATATCGACAGTCGTCCGGCCCCAGCCGGCATGCCGGTCATAGGCCGTCGACATGAAGAGCACGGCGTTACCCTTGATCTCGCCTTGAGGCCGGCTGACGACGCCGATCAGATGCTGGAACGCGCCGAAACGAACCGGAATCTCCTCAAAACCGTCACCTGCGAGCGGCCGGTTTTCGACCTCCTGCGAAGAGTGACCGACGGACCCAGCAGGCGCGGTTGTCTCGACAAGCCATTCGGCAAGCAGCTTGATGACTGCCATCGGCGTCTTGGCAAAGAGCGGGTTCGTGACCAGCTCGTCATAGCCTTCGAAAACCCGCTGCTCGACGTTACCGCCAAGTGCCTTCAGGGAGTCAGCGAAGGCCATATCATCAACCCGAACCGGGCGTTCGAGGATCAGGTAATTCGGCGCCGAAAGCTCCTGCGGTGAACTGATATTGAGCTTGCCGATTTCCGCAGCAATCGCGTCTGGCAGGGTCAGGCCGGCGATCTGAACCTGGGCGCTTGGTGCATGCTCCTTGCCGAGACCGAGGTCGGCATGGATGATCCGCGACCACATATTGATTTCACGCAGATGCCCCCTGCCGCTGAGGACAGGCGCAAGCAGCACGATACTGTCGACGCCCTCGATCGTGTGGCCGGTGAGATGAGCAAGCGTGCCGCCGAGACCCTGGCCGACAAGAATAATCTGCGAGCAACCGCTGAGCGTCTTCAATTTTGCAGCGGCTGCGCGGATGGAATTCTTCCAGATTTCCAGACTGGGTGTCTGATCGCCAAAATCGAGCGCATCACCCGTACCCGTGTAGTCGAAACGCAGGCTCGGCACGCCAACGTCGGAGAAATGCTCCGCCGCGACGCGATAGAATTTCCGCGTGCACATTTCCTCGAAACCCCAGGGGCTGACGAACAGGACAGCAGCCGAGCGTTTTGCAACGTCAGCCTTTTCCGGCATGAAAAGACCAATCGTGCCATCAAAGACAACGGGAAGAGCAGCGGAGCGGCCGGCGCCTTCCGCCGGTTCACGCGAGAACTCTTCGTTATCAGGCTTCTTCTCTTCTCCTTCTGGGGTCGGCGCAGTGATGAAACTGACCGCGCGTCTTGCCGGTCCCTGCAGCAATGCGGGCATCTTGTCGAGGATCGAGCGCAGCACCTGGATATCTTCGGCAGGAACGGCACGGAGGACTTTCAACGCAGCAAAATACGCAAATGTACCAGCGATGATCGCCGCGACAAGGCCGACAAGCCCCTGGACGAGCTCAAGTGCAGTAATCGCACCGCAGGCGCAAAATACCGCCGCGAGAGTAATCTTCGTAAGGCTGAGATAAAGACCCGAAAGCTGCGTTCCGAATCCCGTTTGTCTGACCATCATTACCGACATCGCAACGAATACGGCTATGCGCACAAGCGCGGCACCCTCGGCGGCCAGACTAGGTACGATGAGTAAACAACCTACTACCATAAGAAGGCCACCTATCACACTGATTTTCAACCGTACATTGGCTTTGTCGATTGAGAGCAGGTACAGGCTGAGAACCTGCATGAGAGTGTAGGCAGGCGCGACAAGCGCAAGCAGAGCGACCACTCCACCGCTTCGGTCGAAGGCTTCGCCGAAGACGACATGCACAAGTTCGGTAGAGATCGCGGCAAGCCCCAGACTCATAGGCAGCACGATATAGGCCATGCTGCGGATGACAGCGGCAAAGGCGTCGACCGGGAACTTCGAGTCGGCGCTGGTGTGCCGTCGTTCCGAATAATAGGGGAGCAGGCTACCGCTCATCTGGATCGGAAGCTGCAGCGCGATATTGGCGATCGACAGGCCGGCAGCGTAGAAGCCGACCATTTCCACCGACCAGAACTGCTGCAGGAAAAGCAGTTCGATACGGTTTAGGAAGATCGAATCGATGATGAATTGCATCGACAGGATGACCGACGACGACGCCAGATATTTGAGCGAGACACCGCAGCGGTCACGACGAGCAAAGAGGATCGGCAAGGTAGCGACGAAAAGCACGAGCTGGCCGAGCGCATAGCCGACAAGCACGCCCTGCACACCGTAAAAGACGGCACCGACCGCGACGCCCACAAGCTGGAAAACCGAGACGATCAGCGTCAGCTGGAAGAACGTGCCGAGCCGCTTTTCGCCAATGAGGTAAAATTTAACGAAAGAGCCGATCGCCTGGACGAAGAAGAGGATGCCTGTCACAAGCGCCACCGACGGTGCGGTGTCGGCCCAATGCATTTCCTCCGATGTCAGGAAGAACAGAGCATAAAGCCCCAGTAGCACCAACGTGGAGCAGACCATGAAGGTGACGAGGATCGAGGCAAATCCTCTGCGTTGCTCGAAGCTGTAGCCCTGCGCCGAAAGCTGCGGCAGTGTCTTCAGAAGCGTGATGCTGGAGCCGAGCTCAGCAATCGAGGCCCCTGTGACGACGAGCCAGAGTGAAAAGGCGACGATACCGTTGGCCTCGGGGCCGAGCAGGCGTGCAGTTATGATCGAGGACGCGAACCCCGTCACCAGAAGCAGCATACCCGCCGCCGCATTCATCACCGAATTTGCAATAATGCCCTTCGACATCCGTCCATCCGCCAGAAGCCGCAGCGCGGCCGAAAACAAGTCATCTCTAAATTGGAAATGTTAAAATAAAGGGGAGTAAAGCGCTCAGCTTAGCTCGCCTGCATCGCAGAAAGCCGTGAAAGCGCCCTGTCGTAGCTGTGCTCGGCGAGATGACGCACGAGATAGGCCCGCGCCGCCTCTGCTTTCTGCTTCGCAGCCTCGGGATCGGAATAAATACTCTTCAAATGCGCCGCCGCGGTCGCGGGTGAAGGATCGGCCCAGACGGCATTCGTGAGATCAGCGAATTCCGGATGGCTATCGACGACGGGAATAAGCGACGGCACGACCAGCCAGGTATTGTCGGGATCGCAGAAGTCAGCCGTGCCCGACCATTCTGTCGAAACGACGGGCGTGCGATGCATGATGGCTTCAGCCACCGTCAGGCCGAAACCCTCCGAACGATGCAGCGAAAGATAGGCATTGGAATCGCGAATGATGCCGTTTATCTCCGAACTCGCCAGATTATCGGTAACGATCCTGATGTTGCGGTCGCCTTCCACGGACTGCATGAGCGCGCGAAGTGCCTCGTCCCGGACCGGATTGCCGCTCGCCTTCATCAGCAGGAAGGCATGGGGGCATTCGGCGCTGAAGAGCCTGAAGGCCTCGATCGCCGCCTGCGGGTTCTTGCGGTTGATCGAGGAACCGGCGCTGAAGACGAACGATACGAGGAAAGCATCCTCGGCAATTCCGAATTTCTGCCGGATACCGTCAGCCGCCGACCGCTCGGTCACCGGGTGCGGCACGACAATGACAGGTGCAGTCGTATGTGGTGCGATTGCCCTCCTGGCGAATTCCGAGGGAACGAAGACGGCGTTCATATAGTGCATGGCATTGCGCCATTCCGCCGGCACCACTTCCAGCTCCCATGCCCAGTAACCGATATTGAAGGCACGGGTGAAATTGCCGAGACCTTTCTTCAGGATCGCGCGCGGCAGCATGGGCGGATTGAGGTGCCATATGCGGCTTCCCGGCTGGCCGCCGGACATTTGCTCGGACGCCCATTCGACCAGCTTGCCTTCGTCCGGATGTGTGCTGACATCCGCAAGCATGATCTCACGGCCTGCCTGCGAAAGCGCGGCAGCGCAAAGCCGCGCCGATTCGCCCACACCTGCTGCCATCGACAGATAACCGACAATCTCGACCGGTCGGCGCGGATTGAAGGCAAGCCGTGATTTGACAATCAGCCGCTGCAGCAGATGCCCGCGCACGCTTCGATAAACGCCCCGCAAAGCCTCTTCCGCCTGCACCCTGATCGTCATGACCGCTCCCTGGTCCTTAAAGCGCGAAACGGCGCAAGGCGCCGACGCTCCTGATTTCGCCCGCCGGCAACGCATCGCCATCAATGCCCGCAGCAGCGATGAGCTTCACTCGCTTGGCAGGACCTGGTGCCAGATGGAACCAGTCCTCTTCAGCCCGGTAGCCTTCGACATCGATATGCACGGATTGAGCCAGCCTGTCGGCCGCAAGCGTGATGAACCAACCATCGCCCTCACGGATGAAGGACGCCTCGATCGTCGCGTCGTGGAAGGCTCTGGCTCGGCCGCTCGGGAAATGGAAAGCCTGCGCCAACAGCGCGCCGTCCATCGTCGACCGCAGCCAGGCAACGCTGACGTCATGCGATGGCGCACCGAAACGGAAGGCATAGGCCGCATCAAAGAAGCCGCCGAAGAGATCGGTGCAAGCGATACGCTCCACGCTCCTCGGGTCGAGATTGAAGGCCTTGCTGCCGCTCGCGACCTGCTGGCGCCCCTCGCGGAGGCAGGCGACATCGAGTTCGAGAGCCACCACTTTGTCGGTCTCGTTGATGACATGGACATGGAGGCCATTCGTCCCCTCGTCCGTAAAAACTGCCTGCACAGGACGGAAGGCGCGGCGCATCGCATGCCAGACAGGTTTGGGCTCGCCGGCGGAATCGATCACGCCCCAGCCGGGACCTGGCAACAGATCCTGCAAGGTCCAGACGAGCGCCCCATTGCAGGTCGACCCCTTGCGCCGCCATTCGGCAAAGGTTTCCTCCAGCACTTCACCCGTAACAGCGCGCGACAAGTCGAGATAACGTTCGGGGTCTTCACGGCGGAGCTTGGCGGGGTCGACGTCATAGAGAAGTCCGAGATAAAAGTCCCTGACATCCTCGAAATCCCAGGAAGCACCGCGGTCGCGCGGCACCCGCTCTTTCCAGAGCGGACTGTGAACTGAAGGCACGTCGAGATGCCGCTGTAAGGTCCTTTGCTGCGGTACATGTGCGAAGGCGAGGCTTTCCGCCGCAAAGCGTACCTCGGCGCGGCGCGCATCCTCGAGCGGCCGCATATAGGCACCGACGCCGTAATAATGCGTGACGCCAGCGTTGGGCGAAAAGGGCATCGCCCCGCCGTAGGGCGAATTCGGCACGTAAGGGACGTCAGGCCGCATGCGCTGGCAGATCGCCGGGATGATCTCGTCGGTGATCGGCCCGCTCCAGAAATCCGAGGGCAGGCCGAACATCGCCGCCTGCTGGTGGATTTCGCTGCCGCCGCAGAGCACGGCGAGCGACGGCGAAAGCTGTACGCCGTGCAGGAATTCCTCCACCTCGGCATGCACATGGCCGATAAAGGTCTTGTCGTTCTTCGGATAGTCGAAATTGGCGAACATGAAGTCCTGCCAGACCATCAGCCCAAATTCGTCGCAGAGCGCGAAGAATTCCGGCGTTTCATACGCCATGGTTCCCCCGATGCGGATCATGTTCATGCCGGCCTCGGCAGCAAGCCGCAGGAACGGCTCGTAGTCAGCCCGCTCCCCCGGCAGCCGCGCTATGTCGGCTGTCGTCCAGACCGCGCCACGGCAGAAGACCCGTTCGCCATTGACGCAAAGCGTGAAATCACTGCCGTCAGCGCCGTGGTCAACCTCGACACGCCGAAATCCTGTCTTGCCGAGCGAATGTTCCTCGCCGTCAAGAACCAGCGTCACATCGTAGAGATGCGACGCGCCATGCGTATGTGGCCACCAGGCCTCGACCTCGGGCAGCTTGAGGATTACCGAATAATGCCTGTCGCCGATCTTCTCGAAACCCTGCTCGATACCGGCGCAGCGCAGAAGCATAACCGGCTCTTCGCCATCGGCATGAAGAGAAACGCTGAGCCGTCCCGCCCCGCTTTCCTCCAGAACAGCACGCACCGTGACATTGTCGACCGAGGCAACGCCCCGGCGCACGAGCGAGATCGGCCGCCACGGCCCGACGGCATGGATTTCAGGGCACCAGCCGGGCATATGTCCAAGCAGCGTCGTGCGGATATTCTTCAGCCCTTGCGGCGTGATCATCTGCGGGCGCCAGCGGGCTCGCGGTCCGGGTTCGCCAAGGCGGGGAGCGAGGGCCCGAAAGCAGAGCGCCAGTTCATCGCCGCCCGCGAGCGTCACCGGTATCTCATGAGCGGTGAACATGCTCTCGGAGAAAAGGATCTCAACGCCGTTCAGAAAAACATGGCAGATCGTCGCCAGCCCTTGAAAACGTAGGAGCGCCTCGCCTGGCTCCGCATCGAAGAGGCGGGTCAGATACCAGGCATCCTTGGTGTTCAGCGGCTGTGGATTTTCCCGGTCGAACAGCCCTGCTTTTTCGAGCGCCGCTGCGACAGTGCCCGGAACAGGTGCGGGAATGAACTGCGCCGAAAGATGGATATCGTGGGGTGTCGCGCAGGCGTCAGGCTCGGTCAGAACCAGATTCCAGCCTTCGGAAAGCAGGCTTTCCTCAGCCCCTATGCTTGCCAACCGCCCCCGCATGTCTGATCTCCGGCTTCAGGCTCGCTCCGCGAGCGATGCCATCATCGAATCCCATGCATCGGCAGCCGGATCAAGAGCCGCTTTCAACGGCTCGAACTTGCGGCGGGTGACAGCACGCGCCAGCTGGAACTGAACAGACTTCGCCACCTCCGAGATCCGGCGTGCTTCCTCGATCGCGACGCCGAACTCGTCGGCTGAAAGCCAGGCCAGATGATCGGCCGCGAGTTCGAAATTCGCACCCACCTGTCTGAGCGTGTTGAAGGCATACTTGTGGAAGAAGCCAAACGGCCGGTCGGCCACCCCTTCGACCTGCAGCGGGAAGACTTCCGCAAAGGCGAGGATCGGATTGGCACCCGGCCTGCGGGCGAAATGAAAGCCAAGGAGCCGGCGGGAAACTTCGCGCAGATGCGCCTCACCGACCGGGCGTTCCGGGAACTTGGCGAATTCCGTATAGGGCAGGAACGGCGCATCTTCATCCGTCAGATGGGATTGAAACAGCCCGTCGAAATCCTCGCCCTCGATGCGGAAATAACCGGCATTGTGGAAATAGTCGACGCGCTTGCCGGCAAAGTCCAGCCGGTTGATCGCCACTGTGGTCTTGCCGTGCTCCTGCCGGTAGGCGGTGCCGCGCGTATCCGGCATAAAGAAGGAATCCATCTCGATCAGGCAGAGCCGCCCGCGGGCGATCTGCACCTCGACATGCCGCTCGACGCGGTCGTAGATCGCAAGCTCGGTAGTGCGGATGCCATAGAGCGCTTCGAGATCTTCCAGCGGCACCTTGAAGAAGGTGAACTGGTCGCCCTCGAAATCCTGCGTCAGCGTAAAGCCGAGCATCGCTTCGGGTGCGACGCCGAAAGTCGAGAGCACCTCAATCCAGAGATCGATATAGCAATTGGTCTCCGGCCACATGCGCTCGCCGGCATGCAGCGCATGCGGCTTGTAGACATCAGGATCGATACCCGCAAAAACCGATGTCATCGAGTCGCTCAGCCCCACAGGACTTTCCGTACGCTTGCCGGCCATTCCTTGATGTCAAGGCCGTGGGTGTGGAAGAGCGCGAGCGCGATGCGTTCCAGGCCGAAACCGACGCAGGCCGTGTGCGCCACACTGCCGTCTTCAAGATTCAGGCCCCACTTCACGCCAAAGGAGTCCTGATGGTAGTTGAAGCTCATGCAGGCCGTTGGGTTCGCCGACGAGGTGATCGGGATCAAGAGCTCGAATTTCAGATTCTGATCGCGCTGGTTGTTGACCATCATCTTGCCGGCGCGGCCGAAGAACGGGTCGTTGGCAACGTCGATCGTCACGTCGAGGCCGACCTGCGTCATCATTTCGACGCCGCGGTCCATCCAGCTCTGGCGGAAATCGGTCACATGCTGCTCGGTGCCCATGCAGACATATTCGCGCATGCGGAACAGCTGCTGGCGCGCCGGATCCTTGGAAGGCTCATGACGGAAGCAGTAGGACTGGAGATCGAAGAGGCCGCCCTTCGCCGGCAGGTTGCCGCGTTTGGCAACTGTCGGATAAAGCGGGTAGCAGGCAGCCGGCGTCAGAACGATATCGGTTGCCTTCTGATCCTTGGTCCAGTCCTCGCCGACTTCCATGCATTGCAGCAGGCTCATATGGTCGAGCTCGCTGCCGCAGAAGCTGTGCACCGTGCCGGCGAGCTGCGGGAAGCTCTTCATATAGCCGCTCTTTTCGAAGAGCGCACGGTTCATGCCGGGCGGAAAGCGCATCGCTTCGGCGCCATCGGCGCCACCGAACCTGTCGATCAGCCGTTCAAAAGCGGCGATGACGTCTTCGAACTGGCCGCTGCGTCCGTAAAGACCGTCAACGCCGGTATCGATCAGCAGGCCGGACTCGAAGAGCCGGTCCAGAAACGAAGTCTGCATATCCATGGCTTTACCCCAGTAGGCTAGTGTCCTGCTTATGGACAAGGAGCATGCTCGACGTATTGCCGAGGATGCGGTCGTTCGAGATCATGAGCTGTGCGGAATGGGCATCGCGCAGATGGCGTCCGAGGCTGAAGGGGGTACCGTTCTTGTAGCCCATGATGCCGCAGATCAGCATGGCATGATTGACGATTTCCAAGATCGTCTCAGACGAGGCGATCTTCACATTGTTCATCGCCACGGCAAAGCCCATTGAGGAAAGCTTGTCGCCGTCAGCCTTGGCGTCCTCATAGGCCTTGAGGCCGGCAACGACATTCGACTTCACCATCTGCAGGAGGTTGGAAACCTCAGCGAGGCGAAGGGCGCCGGGCGGGGTAGCATCGGGAGACTTGCGGGCAGCGGCGCGCACGAAAGCCTGTGCGCGGGAAACGGCGTCAACCGCGATGCCATACCACACGCCGCTCCAGAGCAGGTGCGAAGAGGCAAGCATCGACTGCGCTGCAATCTCAGCGAATGGCTTCGGCAGGATCTGTGCGGCCGGTGCTTCACCCTTGAAGAGGAAGCCGTCGGAGCAGGTCCCGCGCATGCCGAGCGTGTTCCAGGCATGCGTCTTTTCGAGCGTGTACTGATCTTTCAGGAAGGCGGTCAGGACCTGATCGGAGGAGGCGGCCTGCGGATGGCTGCGCGAAGTGATGAGAATGGCATCGGCATGCGAGCCATAGGAAATGACGGTCGCATCCTTTTGCAGCCTGCAGATATCGCCATCGATTTCGATCGCGCAGATGCTGTTGCGCAGATTGCCCCCGATCCCACCTTCGGTGGTGGCGGAAGCGATCAGAAGCTGTTCGGCAGCGATACGGCGCATGAAGGCGCTATGCCATTCGCTGTCGACGCCGTGTTCGACGAGACTCGAAAGCTTGATATGGTGCATGGCAAAGACCATCGCGCTTGCCGCGCAGGCCTGGCCGAGCATCGAGCACAATTCGGCAATATCGGTCGTGGAAGCAGCCTCGCCACCAAGATGGCGGGGGATCTGGATACCGAGCAGCCGCTCGGCCTTCATCGCGTTGACGGCTTCCTGCGGGAACCGGCCTTCGAAATCGACGGCATCCGCATGTCTCGCCGCAATTTCGGAGACGCGGGCAGCCCTTGCGACCAAGCTGTCTTCCGTGATCTTGACCGGGAAATTCATCAGGCGACCTTTCGGCCATCCCGGATGAGATCGACCGTGTTGGCGATCGCCGAGATGCTCGCGAAGGACTTGCGGTTCAGGAGATTATCGGGAAACTCGATGTCGAAGGCCTCTTCGATGCCGAGCATGAGTTGCACGGAAGCGAAGGACGTCAGACCCGCGGCGTAGAGATCCGCATCGTCGGCAACCTGATCAACGGATACAGGAAGCTTACCGAACTTGGCTACGAGGTCGCGGATTGTCTTGTTCATCCCATTCACTCCAGATTTTCATGATCCTGAACCGGCATTCATCGCCTTTTCATGGAGTGCTTTTAGTAGGGAAAACAGAACATTCCGCTAATATAATTAGTTAAATATGACTAAGACTCATACTTTGCATTTTACGGATCATGCTTAGCTGAGGCCTAATACTTCATTTCTATCAATAGTTTGATATAGCCCGAGAAAACCGGCAGCAAGTCGCTCGAGTCGTGCGAAGTGCAGAAATGGTACGCCAGGAGCCTGCTGGTACGCTAATCTGCGGGCGGATAGGAATGCTCGTTGCCACGATAATCCGAAATCGAATAACAACCTTCGCCGGTCGCTTGCGCGGCGGTTTCGCCGATCACGGCCTTGCCGTAGCCGCCCGGAATATCGAGGATATAGGTGGGCTGGCAAAGGCCGGAGATACGGCCGCGAAGCGAGGAGACGATCTTCTGCCCCTCCTCTATCGACAGCCGGAAATGACTGGTGCCGGGCGCAAGATCCGGATGGTGGAGATAATAGGGCTTCACGCGTGCCTCGACGAAGGCTCGCATCAGTCCCGCCAGAACATCGGGATCATCGTTGACACCTTTCAGAAGCACCGACTGGCTGACCATGACGACGCCGGCATCCACCAGGCGGGCACAGGCGGCGCGCGCTTCCGCCGTCAGCTCACGAGGATGATTGGCGTGGAGCGCGACATAAACTGTCTTGCCGCTCGCCTTCAGTGCCGCGATCAGTTCCGCATCGATCTTCTGCGGGTCGACAACCGGCACCCGTGTGTGGAATCGCACAATTTTCACATGCTGGATTGCCGCAAGCTCGCTTAGAATGTCGCCGAGACGACGTGGTGAAAGCACCAGCGGATCGCCACCGGTCAGGATCACCTCCCAGATCTCGCTGTGGCCGCGAATATAGTCGAAGGCTGCAGCCAGCGCGGCCGGCTCGAGAGTGCCGAGCCCCTGCGGTCCCACCATCTCGCGCCGGAAGCAGAAGCGGCAATAGACCGGGCAGACATGCACAGCTTTCAGCAACACGCGATCCGGATAGCGATGCACGATACCTTCCACCGGACTATGCGCATGATCGCCGATGGGATCGGCCCGCTCCTCCGGCGTGGTCACCAGTTCCGCCGCGTCGGGCACGAACTGCCGGGCAATCGGGTCGGCTGGATCGGCATGATCGATCAACCTTGCCATGGCGGGCGTCATCGCAACGGCATAGCGTGCAGCAACCTCATCGAGCGCCAGTCGCTCAGCCTCCTCGATCAGGCCTGTCCTGACGAGATCGTCGACACTTTTGATCGGACGCATGACATTCATCGGCCATACTCCGCAACAGGCGCCCAGAGCACTTGATCGATCCGCGACGCTCCCGTCGCCAGCATCACAAGCCGATCGAAGCCGAGCGCGATGCCGCTCGCTTCCGGCATGATCGTCAGCGCCGCCAGAAAATCTTCGTCGAGCGGATAGGTCTCACCATAGACCCGCATTTTCTCGGTCATCTCGATCTCAAAACGCCGCCGCTGCTCTGCGGCATTGGTCAGTTCACCAAAGCCGTTGGCAAGCTCGACCCCGCAGGCATAGAGCTCGAAGCGCTCCGCCACCCGCGGATCGCGCGCCGAAGGCCGCGCGAGAGCCGCTTCAGAAACAGGATATTCGTCGAGAATGGTGACACGGCCGAAGCCGAGATGCGGCTCGACCTTTTCCACCAGCACCCGACTGAAGAGATCAGCCCAATGATCGTCATCGGCAACGCGCATGCCGACCCGCCGCATCTCGGCGGCGAGATGCGCGCCATCCGTCGAGCCGTCAGCGGAAACCGAAGCCAGAAGATTGATGCCGGCATGGCGATCGAACGCCTCTGCAACGCTGATACGCTCCGGCCCGGCGAAGGGATCGCACTCAGCGCCGCGATAGACGAGCATTTCGGTCTTAACCGTCTCGGCAGCGAGCGCCAGCATGCGCACGCAATCCATCATCAGGCTCTCATAGCTTTCGCCCGCCCGATACCATTCGAGCATCGTGAACTCAGGATGGTGCAGCGGCCCGCGCTCGCGGTTGCGATAGACATGCGCAAAGCAGGCAATGCGTTGTTCACCGGCGGCCAAAAGCTTTTTGCACGCAAATTCCGGCGATGTGTGCAGATAGAAGGGCGCGGCCTGTCCGTCCGTCGTCAGCGCCTGGGTGGCAAAGGCATGCAGGTGAGCCTCGTTGCCCGGAGAGACCTGCAGTGTGGCCGTATCAACCTCGATGAAATCCTCGCGCGCAAAGTAGCCGCGCAGCGCCGCCTGGATCGCGTTGCGTCCGATGAGGAACGGGCGGCGATCGGCATGCACGGGTGGTGTCCACCAGGGAGACGCTTTGGCGCTCGTGAGGGTCATTCAGCGTGTTCCTCGCCGGATTCAGCCGTGTTGGGGGTGGCTATTTCCGCGATTTTAGGTTAGTGCCGCCCCGAAGAAAAAACATTTTGCGTCTTCAGGACTATTCTGACTGTCCTCTACGACGCCGAAAGCCGACTTACAAGGAAGTCTTATGGTCAAGGTCATCGCCTCTTCGGTCCGCAAGGGCAACGTTCTCGATGTCGACGGCAAGCTCTACGTCGTTCTCACCGCACAGAATTTCCACCCAGGCAAGGGCACGCCGGTCACACAGGTCGACATGCGCCGCATCGTCGATGGCGTGAAGGTTTCCGAACGCTGGCGCACGACCGAGCAGGTCGAGCGCGCTTTCGTCGAAGACGTGAACTTCCAGTACCTCTATGAAGACGGCGAAGGCTTCCACTTCATGAACCCGGCCACCTACGACCAGGTGGTCGTCAGCGCCGAAACCATGGGTGACCAGAAGGCCTACCTTCAGGAAGGCATGACCTGCATTCTGTCGATCCACGAAGGCGTTCCGCTGGCGCTCGAACTGCCCCGCCACGTCACCCTCGAAATCGTCGAGACCGAACCGGTCGTCAAGGGCCAGACGGCTTCCTCCTCCTACAAGCCAGCAATGCTGTCGAACGGCATCCGTACGTCGGTCCCGCCGCATATCGATGCCGGTACCCGCGTGGTCATCGCAACGGAAGACAATTCCTACGTCGAGCGCGCCAAGGACTGATTGCGTCAGTTTTCGGAGTTCAAACGGCCCGAAGCACACGCTTCGGGCCGTTTTTATTTTGCCCGATGGCGAGACGGAAAATCGGCCGGCAACATGCCGGCCCATTTGCTCAGAGATGGGGATTACGCGGCCGGTACTTCTTCACCAGCTTCTGATTGATCTCGGCCGCACCCGGCATGTTGGCGCTGAGATAGACGGGCGCGTCACCGGATTTCGAAAGCTGCGAAGCAACTTCTGCGCAGATGGCGTTGATGACCGTCACCCCGACGGCCGTAGACACCGGACCGACACGAAGACCCGTGCCCTCGAGATCAAGGACGGCGTCACCCGGCGGCAGCCCGTTATCAAGCACCACATCGGCCACATCGGCAAGCCGCCGGCGGTCATTGGCAATTGCCGTCGAATAGGCGATCGAGGTGATGGCGATGACTTTTGCGCCAATCTCGCGCGCGTAGTCGGCCGCCTCGATCGGCGCAGCGTTCACGCCCGAATTGGAGGCGATGATAATGACATCTCCCGGCTGCATGCCGTAACGCTCCAGCATCGGTCGCACCAGACCTTGCGTGCGCTCATAGACCGAGCTGATGACCGCCCCCTCATGCAGCATGGCCGAGCCGACGAGAACCGGCACCGTGAAAGCAAGCCCGCCTGCCCGATAATGCACTTCTTCCGCCAGCATATGCGAATGGCCGGTGCCAAAGACGTAAACGCGCTTGTCGCCACGGGCGGCCTCGAGGATTACAGCGGCAGCCTGCGCCATCGGCGCGGCAAGCGCCCGCTTCAACTCTTCAAGCCGGCCGATGAGATTGGAGAAATAGGCGTCCGTAATGTCAGTCATCGGCCACTCTCCTTCACACCGCTTCGCCGTTCAGCCAGGTCGCTGTCACTTCGATCGCATCGGTGAAATGGACGAGATCGGCGCGCGCGCCTGGCGAAAGGTGGCCGCGATCAGTAAACTTCAGGAAGCGCGCCGGATAGAGCGTCGCCATCCTCAGTGCCTCGGCAAGCGTCAGCTCCAGATAGGTGACGCCGTAACGGATCGTCGAAGCCATATCGACATCCGAACCCGCCAGCGTGCCATCCGACAGCACGAGTTTGGAGCAGAAGCCGCCCCTTTCGCGCCGCACGGTGCGGCCGTTCAGCGTGAACGTATCCATCTCGGAGCCGACCAGCGACATGGCGTCGGTCACAAAGAAAAGCTTGCCCTCGCCGCGCTTGGCACGCAGCGCCGTGCGCAACGCCTTCGGATCGACGTGATGGCCGTCGGCGATGATGCCACACCAGACCGCCGGATGATCGATCGCAGCACCAACGAGGCCCGGCGCGCGGTGCGCCAGCTGGCTCATGGCGTTGAAAAGATGCGTCACACCGCGTGCACCTGCATCGAAACGCGCCTCGGCTGCCTCGCTCGTGCAGTCCGAATGGCCGATACTGACGATGACGCCGGCTTCGCTGAGTTCGCGCACCTGAGAAACCGTCACCTGCTCCGCGGCCATGGTGACGAGCAGTGTGCCGATTTCCTCGCGCGCGGCGATGAAGGATTTGACATCCCTGTCCTCGACCGGACGCATCAACTCGGCGAGATGGGCGCCCTTGCGGGCCGGGGCCAGATGCGGACCTTCGAGATGCAGGCCTGCGACGCCGCGGTTCGTCTTCACCGCAATCTTTGCCGCCTCGATCGCTGCAGCCGTCGCTTCTGCCGTATCGGTAATCAACGTCGGCAGCAGCGCCGTCGTTCCGTACGGCCGATGTCCGTCGGCAATCATGTACATCGAGTCCGGTGACGGCTCGTCGTTCAGCATGCGGCCACCGCCGCCATTGACCTGCGCATCGATGAAGCCGGCAGACAGCACACCTCCGGCAAGAGTTACGACCTCGCCGTCGGGCAGATCATTCGTGCCGACGATTGCCTCGACATGTCCGCCCTTGACGATCAGCGCCCGCTCGTCATGAAAGCGCTCGCCGTCGAAAATTCGTGCGCCGGTGAAGATCTTGCGCGTCATCAGACAGTCTCCGTCACCTTGAGCAGATTTGCCGGCTTGTCCGGATCGAAACCCTTGCGGCGAGTGACGGACTCGATCAGCCGATAATAGACGAGCAGCGAAACCAGGGGATCGATAAGGCCATTGCCTGTTGTCGGAACCTGCAGATTGACGCCGGCAAGCGGCTTCGTCGAGAAGGGCACGGTCGTAGCGCCGAGCTTCTGAAGCCGGTCGAGTGCCTTCACGTTGTTGTCGAAGGCCGCATCTTCAGGCACGAAGCCGACGATCGGGAAGCCCGGCTGCACCAGACGCATCGGGCCGTGCATCAGTTCCGCAAGAGAGAAGGCTTCCGCATGGAGGCCGGCAGTCTCCTTGGCCTTCAGCGCAGCTTCGAGAGCAATGGCGAAAGCGGTGCCACGGCCGCCGGTATAGAGCGAGGCGGCGTTGAACAGAACCTCCTCGGCAGCAGCCGTATCGATGCCCGATGTCGCAGCGAGTGCGGCCGGCAGTTTTTCGAGCGCCGCCTGCAGATCGGCCTTGCTGCCGATCGCAGCCGTCACGCCGGTGAGGGCGGCGACAGATGCAATGAAGGACTTGGTTGCTGCAACGCTCTTTTCGGCGCCGGCATTGAGGCCGAGGACGATATCGGCTTGTTTCGCAAGGGGGCTGTCTGTGACATTGACCACGGCAATCGTCGTTGCGCCGCCCTTCTTGGCCGCATCCTGCAGCGCCACGATGTCAGGGCTCGCGCCCGACTGGGAAACGGTGAAATGGATGCCGCCCTTCAGATGCAGGGGCGCGTTATAAACAGAGGCGATAGACGGGCCTATCGAAGCCACCGGCACGCCACAGGTGATCTCGAACAGATATTTGAAGAAGGTCGCGGCGTGATCGGACGAACCGCGCGCAGCCGTCGTCACAACGGACGGGCGGGCGGACGAGAACAGCCGGGCTATTTCTGCGAAGACCGGCTTTTCCTTTTGGAGCAGGGTAGCGACCACGTCGGGCGATTGGCCCGCCTCCTGCAGCATCAACGACTGGTTCTCACTCATAGGTCATCTCCAATTCTCAGTTCGGCGACGAAATCATAAGCGTCACCACGATAATGCGAGCGGGTGTATTCAACGACACGCTGGTCTTCCAGGCGTGAAACGCGTTCGATCAGAAGCGCCGGCGCACCGGCCTTGACGTCGAGGATAGCCGCCGATGAGGGATCGAGCGTGACGGCGGTCAGGCGCTGCATAGCGCGCACCGGCTTGTGGCCGCTCTGGGCAAGCGCGTCATACAGCGAGCCCTCGCCGCCGGCATCCTCGCCGAGAAACTTGACCGGCACGACGGCGCGTTCGATGGCGAGGGGCAGCCCGTCGGCCAGACGAAGGCGGTCGAGCCGGAGCACAGGCTCATCGACACCGAGACCGAGCAGGAAGGATTCTTCCGGAGACGGATTGTTGATGGTACGCGACAGGATCTTCGCCGCCGGCGAGCGGCCGCGTGAGCGCATGTCCGCCGAGAAGGAGGAAAGCCGCCATAGCGACTGCTCCATGCGCTCCACCCTGCTGGAAACGAAAGTGCCGCTGCCGTGGCGCGATTCCAGCGCCCCTGATGTCATGAGATTGCGATAGGCTGTCCGAACCGTCACGCGTCCAAGCTTCAGGGCCTCCGCCAGATCGCGTTCGCCGGGCAGCGCTGTTCCGGGCTTCAAGAGGCCCTCCTGAATGAGACCCGTGAGCGCAACAGCCAGCCGCTTGTAAAGCGGCCCCGTTGCCGCCTCATCGCGCAGCCCACGGCCATTCAGTTCCGCTATCAGACTGGTTCTATCCATGGACGCATAATAGAACCTATTTAGAACCAATCGGCAAGCCGGATTCGCTTCAACAAAAAGAAAACCCTCGCGATACGTTGCGAGGGTTTCATCGATCCTGACAGGATAGCTGAACTCAGTTCTTCATGAAGATGTAATCCGTTTCCTGCCGCAGTACCTCACCTGGACGCAGAACCGCGTTCGGAAAATCAGCGTGATTGATAGCATCGGGCCAGATCTGCGTTTCCAGGCAGAAGCCGGCGAACGGGCCATATTTGCGGCCGTCGAGACCCGGCACCGGCACAGCGAGCTTGAAGCCGGCGTAGAACTGTACGCCTGGCTCAGTCGTACGCACTTCCAGCGAGACGCCGGAATGCAGGCTGCGGGCAAGTATGACGGAGCGCTTGGCCGTGCGCTCATTCGAAAAGCAGAAATTGTGGTCGTAAAGCGCCTGCTCCTGCCCGGCGAAACGCTTCATCGGCGCCATCGGGCGGAAATCGAACGCGGTGCCCTCGACAGAGCGAATCTCGCCGGTCGGTATCTGCTTCTCATCCGTCGGCAGGTAGTGGTCGGCGGCGATCATGATGTCATGCGCCAGCGCGTCCTCCCGGCCATCGAGATTGAAATAGGAGTGCTGGCAGACATTGGCGATCGTCGGCTGGTCCGTCACCGTCTCGTAGTTGACGGATAGCTCGCCATTGCCATGCACCCGGTAGGTCGCCTGGATCGTGCAGTTGCCGGGATAACCAGCGCGGCCATCGGGATCGACGATCTTCAGTACGACACGGTCGGTCTCGTGCTCGACGATCGTCCAGACGAGCGTACCGATATTATTGCTGCCGCCGTGAAGATGCGTGACGCCCTTCTCGTTCAGTTCGAGCTGATAGTCCTTGCCGTCAAGCCTGAACTTGCCGTCGCCAATCCGGTTGGCACAGCGTCCCGGCGTCGCGCCGAAGAAAGGCGAATGAGCGAGGTAGCTCGCGAAATCCTCGAAACCGAGTACCAGCGGCGCATCATGCCCTTCGAGCCTGATATCCTGGATGACCGCGCCCCAGCTCAACACCTTGACCGTCAGTCCGCCTCCGCGGATGACGACGCGATGGACGGTCTCTCCATCCTTCGTCTGTCCGAAAACTTCCCGTTCCAATTTATCCGCCATGATCGACGCTCACTCCATCCCTAGAATTCAGGAACCGGAACCTGCCCCCATTCGCCGCAAACCGCAACCGGGCAGGGCCGGAAAACAAAATGCCGTCGCAGAAATGCGACGGCATTTCTAAACAGGACCGGTGACGCTCAGATGTCCGAGCCGATCTCTTCGATATCGTAGGGCGTTGTCTGGTAGATCTCGTTGATCCAGTTGCCGAAAAGCAGATGCGCGTGGCTTCGCCAACGGTTCTGGGGCGCGAGCGCCGGATCATTATGCGGGAAGTAGTTGTGCGGCATTTTGATCGGCACGCCGGCATTCACGTCGCGGAAATATTCGTCCGAAAGGGACGTGGAATCATATTCGACGTGATTAAAGATATAAAGCCGCCGGCCCTTCGGCTCGTGGACGAGGCAGACGCCCATCTCGCTCGATTCCATAAGGATCTCGAGGCCGTCGACCTTCTCTATGTCGGCCCGGCGAACCTCGGTCCAGCGCGACACCGGGACCTCGAAATTGTCGGAGAAACCGTTGAGATAAACGGAGGAGGGCTTGAGATTATTGTGCCGGTAAACGCCGAAAGCCTTTTCCTTCAGTTCATACTTCGGCACGCCGTGGAAGTGATAAATCCCCGCCATCGCGCCCCAGCAGACATTCATGGTCGAATGAACGTTTGTCTGCGTCCAGTCGAAAATCTGCTGCATTTCCTTCCAATAAGTGACGTCTTCGTAGGGCAGCGTCTCGATCGGCGCGCCCGTGATGATGAAGCCATCGAACTTGCGGTGCTTCACTTCCTCCCAGGTCTGATAGAAGGCGAGCAGGTGTTCTTCAGACGTATTCTTGGCCTTGTGATTGCCGACACGGACCAGCGAAAATTCCACCTGCAGCGGCGAAGCGCCCACCAGGCGCGCCATCTGCACTTCGGTCTTGATCTTGTTCGGCATGAGGTTGAGCAGCCCGATCTGCAGCGGTCGGATATCCTGACGGATCGCCACCGTTTCGGTCATCACCCGCACACCCTCGTTCACAAGGGTTTCGAAGGCAGGCAGCGTGTCGGGGATCTTGATGGGCATTGCGGTCAACTCGATCAAAATAAAAAACCGGCGGCGAAAGAATCGCTACCGGTCCGCACGCGGCCCTTTAGCGACTTATTTAACGTGGCTGCAAGCCGGCCGGCCAAATCACCACGAGGCGTCTTAAATAGCGCCAGTCGCGCCGCGAATCAACTGTCAATAGAGGCAGCTGCACAAGTCATCACGCTTTCTTTATGGGTGGTGGAATCTGTTGATGGACCAGTAACGCCCCCATGTTATTAATGGTGCGATGGGCGGATTTGGAAAGTTGTAATGGCAAATAGCGTAAAAGGGGGGAAGGGTATCCAGGGTCAGGACCGCGTAGGGTATGATCTAAGCCTGACATATCGGCTTGGAGTGATGTTCTCCGCATTCTGGAATTCGCAGGTCCGCGGCAAGGTCGTGGGGCTTGCGATCCTGCTTGTCCTCATCATCCTGGCGACCGCCTACGGACAGGTGATCCTCAACGAATGGAACGCCCCCTTCTACGATTCCCTTGAGCGTCGTGATCTTGGCGAGTTCTTCCGCCAGCTCGAAGTCTTCGCGATGATCGCCGGCGCGCTGTTGCTGCTCAACGTGCTGCAGGCATGGCTGAACCAGATGACGGCCCTCTACATGCGCGAAGGTCTCTCGCGCGATCTCGTCGATCAGTGGTTCAAGCGCAAGCGTGCCCTCAAGCTCTCCACCATCGGTATCATCGGCGTCAATCCCGATCAGCGCCTGCATGAAGATTCCCGCAACCTCGCCGAAAGCACCACCAACCTTGCTCTCGGTCTGTTGCAGTCGACCATCCTTCTCGTCAGCTTCATCGGCGTTTTGTGGGAGCTTTCAAGCGGCTTCATCTTTCGTATCAGTGGCTATAACTTCACAATTCCCGGCTACATGGTTTGGGCGGCAATCTTCTATGCCGCATCAGCGTCGGTCTTGAGCCAGGTCGTCGGCCGCAAGCTCGTCAAGCTCAATGCAGATCGCTTCTCCCAGGAAGCAGAGCTGCGCTTCGCTCTGATGCACGCGAACGAAAATATGCCGGCAATAACAGTGGCGCACGGCGAAGAGAACGAGCGCAAACGCATCAATGAAAATATCAGCAATGTCCTTGCCGTCATCAAGCGGCTTGCCATGGCCAATACCAATCTGACCTGGGTCTCGGCGGGTTATGGCTGGCTGGTCATCGTCATCCCGATCATCGTTGCAGCGCCCGCATACTTCTCCGGCGGACTCACCTTCGGCCAGTTGATGATGTCGGTCGGCGCTTTCAACCAAGTCAACACGGCGCTGCGCTGGTATGTCGCCAACTTCGGGCCGATTGCCGAATGGCGCGCCACGCTGATGCGTGTGACCGACTTCCGCCAGGCGCTTCAGGAGATGGATGATGGCTTCAAGTTCGAAGATGGCATTGTCTATGAGGAAACGACGCCCGATACGCTGACGCTGAAGGATGTGGTGATTGTTGCCAAGCTCGGTGAGGACATTGAAGATTGCGGCGGCTTCCGCCTGCGCGAGACGGACGTGACGATCAAGGCCGGAGAAAAGGTCATGATAAATGGCGATCACAGCGTGAACCGCCGCCTGCTCTTCCGGGCCATGGCCGGCCTCTGGCCCTCGGGGCACGGCACGATGGGTCTGCCGCCGATCGACGACATGCTGTTCATCCCGCAGGTCGCCTATGTGCCGGGCGGAACGCTGCGCGAGGCGATCGCATTTCCCGAAAAACCCGAAGACTATGACACGGCGGCCATCGAAGCCGCGCTTGAGGCTGCCGGTTTGCATTCGCTGGTCGCCCGCCTCGATAGCCGCGCGCGTTGGGACAAGCTTCTCGATGCCGATGAACAGAAGGCAATCGGCTTTGCCCGTCTGCTTCTCGTCAAGCCGCGCTGGGTCGTCTTCGACGAAGTGCTCGAAGGCATGGAGCCGGAATGGCAGCGCACGATGACGAAGCTGCTCGCTACCATGCCGGACACCGGCATGATCTATATCGGCCGTTCGGAAACCTATCTGGAAGTGCTGCACCCGCGCACACTGCATCTGCAGGCGCTGCCATCGAATTCAGACGAAGAACCGGCAGCTTCCGTTGCAGGATCGAGCGCCCCGGCAGCCCCGCCTCGGCACTCTAGGGCAATTGCAGCAAAAACCGTATAGCGGTTTTGCCCCCGAAATTGTGTGAGAACGAAACCCCGGAAAATCTTACATCGGCGGCATCACGCCGTTGATGCCGACGGCGACCTGCGCGGCCGAGATGCTGCCATCGGCTGCCTTTTCCGCCATGACGATCACGCCGGCACCCGGCTTCAGATCGTGCTTTGTTGCCGGAGCAAAAGTAACGATCGGAGTACCCTTTGCAATCGAGATGGTCTTCTCCTTACCCTGATAGATGAGCGTAATCGTGTGGCCGTCGACGGCCTTGACGGCATTGCTGACGGTCGCATTCGTCATCGAGCTGTTCGGCTGCAGGTCCCATGGACGGCTGCCTTCGCCGGTGCCCTTCATTGCGGCCGGGAATATCAGCACCTCGATCGCGCCATCGGGACCTGTGCCTTTCGGTAAGGAGGCGACACCGACGAAATCGCCGACTTTGATATCATCGACGGAAGCATTCCCGATACCGGCGACCTTCCAGCCAGACTTGAGCGCCACTGTCGCATCACTGCCCTCGCGGGTCTTGACGGTTAGCGTGTCGCCATTGAGGCTCTCGATCGTACCACGCACCCGCACGCGCTGGTTTTCCTGCGCACGCGCCGCCTGCGAAAGGCCGAGCACGACGAAGCTGCCGGCGGCAAGCGCGATGAATATTCTGGTATAGGATTTGCGAGGCATGTGACCCTTCCTTATTGCCATTGATCGGCACGATCCCCGGCTGCCGGAGCGGTACTCTATGCCGCATGACACGGCGCGAGCGAATCAAGGAAAAGTGAGGAAAGCGGACCCCGACAATCCGATTCCAAGCGCCGGAGTCCGCGAACGACCTTTAGAAAACTGGCTCAACCGGCAGCAGACATGTCCATGTACATGATCTCCCAGACATGACCATCGAGGTCCTGGAAGCTGCACCCATACATCGGTCCCATATCGAGGATCGGCTTCCAGGGTTTGCCGCCCGCTGCCAGCGCCTTCTTGAGGTAATCATCCACCTCATCGCGGCTGCCGGCCGAAAGGCAGGTCAGCACTTCCTTGCCCTTCGTCGTATCAGCGATCTCACCTTCGATAAACTGCCGGAAATGACCGTGGGTCAGCAGCATCACATAGATGTTTTCCTCGACGATCATGCAGGCAGCATCGTCGGTGGTAAAATTCGGATTGTAGGAAAAGCCGAGCGCCGAGAAGAATTCCTTCGACTTGACGAGGTCCTTGACCGGCAGGTTCACGAAAATCATGCGCATGAAAAATCTCCGTTCTGGGTGGCGGCACCATGCCGTCGATCACGCTCGGCCCAAGGACGCAGAAAAACCACCCGATCCGACATTCCAGGAAATTTTTATCGGATCAGCCTTCCAGCTCCTCGCGCAGCATTTCGAGTTCCAGCCATTCCTCTTCCATCTTCGTCAGGCCTTCGCGCAGCTTCTCCATCTCGGACGCCAGCCGGTTAAAGGTCGCCGGATCTTTGGTGAAGAGGTTCGGATCGGCCATCCTCTCCTCGCGCTTGCCGATCTCTGCTTCCGCCTTGGCCATTTCTTTCGGCAGGTTTTCGAGCGCGAATTTCTGCTTGTAGGAGAGCTTACCCTTCGAGGCGGCAGGAGTGGCGACAGCAGTCTCAGGCGCCTTAGGCTTTTCCGCCGCCTTCTCGGCCCTGCGGCGCTCGTCGGCCGCACCTTTGCGCTGCGCCAGCATGTCGGAATAGCCGCCGGCATATTCGATCCAGCGTCCATCAGGCGTTTCCGGATTGGCCGGCGCAATCGTCGAGGTCACCGTCCGGTCCAGGAAGTCGCGATCGTGGCTGACGAGGATGACGGTACCGGCAAAGCCTGTGACGATCTCCTGCAAGAGATCAAGCGTCTCAATGTCGAGATCGTTGGTCGGTTCGTCGAGGATGAGCAGGTTCGTCGGCCGTGACAGGATGCGCGCCAGCATCAGCCGCGCACGTTCGCCGCCGGAGAGGTTCTTGATCGGCGTGCGCGCCTGCTCCGGCTGGAACAGGAATTCCTTCATGTATCCGGTCACATGCCGCTGCTCGCCATTGACCAGGAGATTCTCGCCGCGCCCATCCGTCAGATAGTTGGCGAGCGTATCATCGGGATTCAGGTGCTCACGCTTCTGGTCGAGGGTCGCGATATCAAGATTGGTGCCGAGCTTCACCGTGCCGCTGTCAGGCACAAGCTGGCCGGTCAGCATCTTCAGGAGCGTCGTCTTACCGGCGCCATTCGGGCCGACGAGACCGATGCAATCGCCACGATGCACGCGGATCGAGAACGGGGCGACGATCGGCCGGTCGTCATAGCTCTTGGTAATCTTGTCGGCCTCGATCACCAGCTTGCCGGATTCCTGCGCATCGGAAGCGCTTGCCTGTACCGTTCCCTGCGGCCCTTTGTGACCACGATACTGCGAACGCATCGTCTGCAGCTCGCCGAGTCGACGCATATTTCGTTTGCGTCGTGCCGTCACGCCATAACGCAGCCAGTGCTCCTCACGCTCGATCGCCTTGCCGAGTTTGTGCTGTTCCAGCTCTTCCGCTTCCAGCACCTGATCGCGCCAGGCTTCGAAAAACGCAAAGCCCTTGTCGAGCCGACGGGACGTGCCTCGGTCGAGCCAGACGGTAGCCGTCGAGACCTTTTCGAGGAAGCGGCGGTCGTGCGAGATCAACACCAGCGCGCTGCGCGTCTTCTGCAATTCGCCTTCCAGCCATTCGATGGTCGGCAGGTCGAGATGGTTGGTTGGCTCGTCGAGCAGCAGAATGTCGGGCTCCGGCGCCAGTACGCGCGCAAGCGCCGCGCGGCGCGCCTCGCCACCGGACAGGTTATTCGGATTCTCTTCGCCGGTGAGCCCCAGATGGGAGAGCAAGTAAGTGACGCGATAGGGATCGTCGCCCGGTCCGAGTCCGGCTTCGGCATAGGCCTGCACGGTCTCGAAGCCGGCAAAATCCGGCGCCTGCTCCAGATAGCGCACCGTGGACGCTGGATGGCGGAAGACCTCACCTGACTGCGCGTCGACGAGGCCGGCGGCGATCTTCAGAAGCGTCGATTTGCCCGAGCCGTTGCGGCCGACAAGACAGATCTTGTCGCCGGGCTCGACCTGCAGGGCAGCGCCTGCCAGGAGCGGCGTGCCGCCGAAGCTCAGGAAAATGTCGTCGAGTTTCAGAATGGGTGGCGCCAAGTATCAGACTCCGGAAAGATCATAGGGCCGCGCGAGCACGATGGCCCTGCCGCTGGCAAGCGAGAAGCGCACGGGGCCTTTCGCCACATTGGAAATGGTGCGCGACGAGCCGAAGGGCAAATCGAAGTCGGCGAGCGGATAGCGGGCATTTTCGATGAACAGGCCACGCAGCTCGCTGAAGCCTGGCACGGAAAACAGGCTGCCCGGTGGAAGATTGATCTCCAGCGAGCCAGGGAGCAAGGGCACAGCCTCCTCATTGCCCGAGGTCAGCAGCATGTCGAAGCCTTCTTCCGCCAGCTCCACGGCGTACAGCAAGTGCTGCAACGCGTGGTCGGACCGTTCGCCGCCCAGCGCACCCGCAAGGATCAAGCGCTTCGCACCACGCTCGATCGCCTCGTTAACGGCAATTTCACCATCCGTTGCAGCCTTTGCGGCTGGGTAGGGCTGACGCGGCACGTCAGGAAAAGCACCGTCGAGATGGGGTGGCGTCGAATCGAAATCGCCGACCCACAGTTCCGGCACCACGCCCAGCGCCGCGGCATGCCGCATGCCGCCGTCAGCCGCGATGAACCGGCTGTCCCGCACGGCGTCGCGCAGACGATCCGTCAGGCTGAGTGACCCGCCGAGCAGGATGGTGAAGGTGGATTGGCTCATGGGCATTGCCCATAGCGCAAACGGGGGGTGAAGGGGAAGAGGCGCCGCAGATGCTGCGCCTTCCCTCAAAGCAATTCCCGTAAAACTGTGCGGCGGTTTGCGACGGGAATTGCGTCAACCAAATGCTTTAGAAGCGATAGGTGACACCGGCACCGATCAGCCAGGGATCCAGTTTCGCCTTCCCGCTGACATCGGCACCGCCGACTGTCGCATCAAAATCCGGGCGCAGAAAGATCTTCTTCACATCCATGTTCGCGCCCCAATGCTCATCGAACATGTAGTCGAAGCCGGCCTGCAGCGCGACGCCGAATGTGTTCTTCACATCGAGGCTGTCGGCGCTCTTGCCGGACTGGTTGTAGAAGACTGTATAGTTCACACCGGCACCGAGATAAGGCTGGAAGGCGCCGAAATCGGTGAAATGGTACTGCAGCGTCAGCGTCGGGGGCAGCAGCCAGGTCTTGCCGATTTCGCCAAGGCCGGCAATCGAGCCTTCGCCACGCACATTAGCATAGGTCGTGCCGAGAATGAGCTCCGCGGAAATATTGTCGGTGAAGAAATAGGAGATATCCGCTTCCGGAATCACCGTGTCCGAATAGGAAAGACCGGATTCTGAAATACCGTCGACCGAGCCGTTGTCGCGCGTGATCACGCCAAGCGCACGAAGGCGTACTTGCCATGGGCTTTGCGTGGCCATTGGCGAGCCTGCCGAAGGCGCCAGATCGGCCGAAAGCGCCGCATGCCCGAAGGATGCGAAAACGATAGCGGCAAAAATACCCTTCAGCCGAAGCGGATGATGTTTCATGTGAATCTCTCCTGATGTCGTCGAACGAGGAGAGACTTAGGCTTGCCTTGGACGGGTCGGCTTGAGCGAGATCAAACGCTCGGACTATTTTCTTAGCCCGGTGTATCCTTGTCGCGGGAAAGGAAGATCGCCTCGTAGCCGCCGATAAATTTCTCGAACAGCAGCGAGAAAGTGTCGATCTCCTCCTGTGGCCAGTCCCGCACGACCTCGGAAACGAAGGCGAGTTTCTGGGCCCGGATTTCTGCCAGTAGATTCTTCCCGAGCGACGTCATGACGACGACGATGCGCCGCGCATCCGCCTGCGAAGCCTCACGGCGCAGGACGTTGCGACCCACCATATCGGACACGACGCGGCTTGCCCTCGACGGGTCGATTCGCAGCATCTCGGCAATGGCGCCGACCGTTACCTCGCCGTTTTCCTGCGCGCGGCGCACGGCATCGAGTACGTCGAGATGCGAGAGTTCCAGATCCGGCGCCACGCTCTGGATCGCAAGGCGACCGATCAACCGGCGTCCTGTCATCATTCGCATTCGCGTCATCGTGCGGCCGATGCGCGGCACACTGTCCGAGGGATCATCAAGCTCGGTCGTTCTTGTCTTCGTCAAGGTCTCGTTCATGACGAAACCATAGCAGACCGACGCCAAAAATAAAATATGCCAATATCAGCAATGTGCCGTTGACAAATATATGACATTAGCACCTAATGTATGCATATACGAAATGGCCCATCCCATGGATATGCAACTTGCCCCCGCGCCGCTCGTGACGGATCCCCGTCGGCGGCTCATCCTCTTCTTCTTCCTGATGACCGCCATGTTCATGGCGACGCTGGATAACCAGATCGTCTCCACGGCCCTGCCGACCATCGTGGGTGAGTTTGGTCATCTCGACCGCTTCGGCTGGGTTGGTTCGGCCTATCTCTTGGCACTCAGCGCCGTCATGCCGCTTTACGGCAAGCTCGGCGATCTTTTCGGCCGCAAATATGTGATGATGACGGCGATCGCGATCTTCACGGTCGGTTCCACCGTCTGCGGTCTTGCGGTCTCAATGAACACGCTGATTGCCGCCCGCGTACTGCAGGGCTTCGGCGGCGGCGGCATCATGGTTTCGATCTTCGCCGTCAACGCCGATCTCTTCGAGCCGCGCGAACGCGCCCGCTATCAGAGTTATTCCAGTCTGGTGCTGATGGCCTCCGGTGCCATCGGCCCTGTCCTCGGCGGCACGATGAGCGATCTCTTCGGCTGGCGCTCGATCTTCCTCGTCAATGTGCCAATCGGCTTCATCGTACTTACCGGCCTCGCCTTCATGCTGCCGTACCGCAAGCCGCATCGCCGGCCGAAGATCGACTACGCCGGAGCACTCCTGCTGGCGCTGACGACAACCAGCATCGTGCTTGCTACCGACAGCAGCGAGCTTTTCGGTGCGCTGATCTCGCCGCAAAGCATTGGCATCGCCGCCGTCGGCGTGATTTGCGCCATCGCCTGGGTATTCGTCGAGCGCCGCGCGCCAGAGCCGATCGTGCCGCTGCCGCTTTTCCGCAATTCTACCTTCAGCCTGCTGCTGGTGATCTCGATCATGGGCGGTGCGATCGCTATCGGCATGGTCAATTATCTCGCACTCTTCCTGCAGACGACGACAGGTCTTTCGCCGTCGGGCGCCGGTCTGCTCTTCATTCTGCTGACAGGCGGTCTCGTCTGCGGCTCTCTGAATGCCGGCCGCATCATTTCGAAGACCGGCCGCTACAAGCCTTTTGCGATCGCCAGCATGACCTGCAGCGCCATCGCCTTTGCGCTGATCTCTCAGGTTCATGCCGGTACGCCGATAGCCTTCATCGGCGCGATCATGCTGCTGCACGGCATCGGCATCGGCCTTGCCCAGCAGGTTCCAGTCATCGGCGTTCAGAACGCCGCACCAGCCCGCGATGTGGGTGTTGCGACCGGCTCGGTGACGCTGTCGCGCATGGGCGGCGCATCGATTGCCATCTCCATCTACGGTGCGATCATCGCATCGCAGCTCGGCAGACTCGGTTCCTCCATATCGGGTGTAGCCAATCTCGAGGAACTGACGCCGAAAATGATGGCAGCACTTCCCGAAGCCAGCCGCCAGGCGGTGGCCAATGCTTACGCCTCCGCCTTCTCGCCGCTGTTCATGACCTCCTGCGGCATTGCTTTGATCGGTCTGGTCGCCGCCATCATGCTGAAGCCGGTGCAGCTCCCCCGCGCTGGCGAACACAAGACCGGGCGGACCAACGTCGCCCCAGAGGCCGCGGAGTAAGTACGGATGCGCGCCCTCAGCGCCTCCTCAATGTAAGTCACTCGACAACACTACCATTAATTGCATTCTTCGCGCGAATGTCACGCTTGCCCGCATCGGTCGCCGTTCTGACCGACTTTTTCCGCACTGCCGTCGGAATCTGCACTCGCGATGGAACTTTCGCCATAATTTCATTGGAGCGAAAAGTGCCTCGACAGGCGAGGCATTGCCGAAATGCAACGGCGCCACATTTAGATGGAGTCTCGCTATGCAACCCATGCGGAAATCGGCTACAGCAAAGACTTGGATCGGCCGATTGTGCAGCGCGAGAACCGAGGCGGAAGCCTATTGAATTTTCATGGCAACGACCGGCCCGACGATGCGGCAGACCGGCGACTTAAAATGATGCGGAGAGACAGACTGGACAGCATGACGACGTGGAAATCGCCCGCGCTTTCCAGTGATGCCTTTTTTGCGCCGCGCCGCTGGGTGCGCCGTTTCCTGTTGCTGTCGGCCTGCGCCGTCGCGCTGAACGGCTGTGAGTCGTTGATTCAACAATCCTATCAGCCGACTGTCGGCCCTTCGTCTAATCCGCAAATCGTCGACGAAGTACAAAAGAACGACCCGCGCGCCGCCATGGGCGCCCGCGAGCATCCGCGCATCGTTGCAAGCTATGGCGGCGAATACAAGGATGCCAAGACCGAGCGCCTCGTGGCCCGCATCGCCGGGGCGCTGACGGCCGTGTCGGAAAATCCGAGCCAGTCCTACCGCATTACCATCCTGAACTCGCCCGCCATCAACGCCTTCGCGCTGCCGGGCGGCTATCTCTATGTCACCCGCGGCCTGCTGGCGCTTGCCAATGACGCCTCGGAAGTTGCGGCCGTGCTGTCGCACGAGATGGGTCACGTCACCGCAAACCACGGCATCGAGCGACAGAAGCGCGAAGAGGCGGAAGTCATTGCCAGCCGCGTCGTCGCCGAAGTGCTGTCTAGCGACATAGCCGGCAAACAGGCGCTCGCCCGCGGCAAGCTGCGTCTTGCTGCCTTCTCCCGTCAGCAGGAACTACAGGCCGACGTCATCGGCGTGCGCATGCTCGGCGAAGCCGGCTATGATCCTTATGCAGCCGCCCGTTTCCTTGATTCCATGGCCGCGTACAGCCGCTTCATGTCGGTCGATCCCGAGGCCGACCAGAGCTTGGACTTCCTGTCGAGCCATCCGAATTCCGCCCAGCGCATCGAGCTTGCCCGCAGCCATGCCCGCGCCTTCGGCCAGGAAGGCGCGGTCGGCGACAAGGGCCGTGACTACTATCTCGATGGCATCGATGGCCTTCTCTACGGCGACAGTCCGGAAGAGGGCTATGTGCGCGGCCAGACCTTCCTGCACGGCGGCCTCGGCATACGCTTCGACGTGCCGCCCGACTTCAGCATCGACAACAAGGTCGAAGCCGTCATGGCAACCGGCCCGAACGATATCGCCGTCCGCTTCGACGGCGTGGCCGACAACCAGAACCAAAGCCTCACGAACTACATTTCCAGCGGCTGGGTTACCGGCCTCGATCCGGCGACCATCCAGCCAATCAACGTCAATGGCATGGAGGCTGCGACCGCGCGCGCCACTGCCGACCGCTGGGACTTCGACGTCACGGTCATTAGAAACAACAATCAGATCTTCCGCTTTCTGACAGCGGTGCCGAAAGGCAGCCCGTCGCTGGAGCCGACGGCAAACGTTCTGCGCGCAAGCTTCCGCCGTATGACGCCGGATGAAGCGGCTTCGCTGAAGCCGTTGCGTGTGCGGGTGGTCATTGTCCGCCCTGGCGACAACATCACCACGCTCGCCTCCCGCATGATGGGCACCGATCGCAAGCTGGATCTCTTCAAGCTTATCAACGCCTTACCGACGGGTGCTGCCGTTTCTCCCGGCGACCGCGTGAAGATTATTTCCGAGTAAAAGAAGGCCCGGCTTATGCCGGGCCAGTCTGTGCTGCTGGGATAATTCCTGTCAGGCATAGGCTGCCATATGCGGATCGGCGCTGACGAGCGCCGTACGAAGCTTTTCCATCGCCCGGCTTTCGATCTGGCGTACGCGTTCTTTGGAAATGCCGAGGTCGGCGCCGAGCTCTTCGAGCGTCGCTCCGTCTTCGGCAAGGCGCCGCGCGCTGATAATCTTCATTTCGCGTTCGTTGAGATGCTTGAGGGCAGACGCAAGCCAGACGCGGCGTCGCTCCCCGTCGATCATGTTGGAGACCTGCTCATCCGGCAGCGGTTCGTCGCTGACGAGGAAATCCATCTTTTCCGCACTGTCGGCATCACCCGAGACGGAAGGCGCCTGCAACGAGGCGTCGTTGCCGGAAAGGCGCGCATCCATGGTCTGCACGTCGGCAAGGCTGACACCGAGGGCAGCGGCGATTTCCTGATGAATGGATTGCAGTGTTAACTGCGTATCACCCTTTGCAAGCTTGGCGCGCAGGCGCCGCAGATTGAAGAATAGTGCCTTCTGGGCCGAACTCGTACCGCCGCGTACGATCGACCAGTTCCGCAGGATATAGTCCTGGATCGAGGCGCGGATCCACCAGCTTGCATAGGTGGAAAAGCGCACATCGCGCGCCGGTTCGAATCGAGCCGCGGCTTCCAGAAGCCCGACATAACCTTCCTGTACGAGATCGCTCATCGGCAGGCCGAAATTGCGGAACTTGCCTGCCATGGAAATGACGAGGCGCATATGCGCCATAGCGATCTGATTGCGGGCGCCTCGGTCTTCATGATCCTTCCAGCGAATGGCCAGATTATGCTCTTCTTCACGGGCTAGATAGGGAGCCGCCATTGCTATTTTGATCATGCGCCGATCTGCAGACATGTTCTTCATATTGCTCTCCTAAATGGGCCACGTCCCTGAAAATGAACAAGCAAACACCGTTTCCGGACACCACTGCGCCGGAGCAAACTGGATCTTGAATGCATGAAGGCCCCCTCCTGGACTTTTCAGGAGGAGGCCCTATTTCTCATCGTGTGCCGGCAGGACGGCAGAGCTGGGTCTGTTCCTCGAGATTGCCCGAACGGCAAATTCTGGAAAACATGATCCGCTCCTCATCGAATTTGACAGCTTCGGCGGAAATCAAACCGAGCTTTATGGGCGCCGGTTGGAATCCGCATTACTGCCTATCAACGTCGTAATCGCGAAAAAGTTCCAATAAAAAACCCGGCACGAGGGCCGGGTTTTTTATCAGCATAAACAATGCGCTATTAAGCGGCTTCATCCTGCGAGTCATCTTCCTCGATTGCCTTGCCGCGCTTCGGACCCTTGTTGAGGTTGGTTTCGACGAGGCGAACGGCTTCGGTTTCAGACATCTTGTTGACAGCAGCGATTTCGCGAGCCATGCGGTCGAGCGCAGCTTCATAAAGCTGGCGTTCGGAGTAGGATTGCTCCGGCTGGTTCTCAGCACGGTAAAGATCGCGAACGACTTCTGCGATGGAAATCAGGTCGCCGGAATTGATCTTGGCATCATATTCCTGGGCGCGGCGGGACCACATGGTGCGCTTGACGCGGGCCTTGCCCTGCACGACCTTGAGAGCGCGCTCGACAAAGTCGGTCTCGGAAAGCTTGCGCATGCCGATGCTCATGGCCTTCGCCACCGGAACCTTCAGACGCATCTTGTCCTTTTCGAAATCGATGACGAAAAGTTCAAGCTTCATGCCGGCGACTTCTTGCTCTTCGATAGCCGTGATGGTACCGACACCGTGAGCAGGGTACACGATCGATTCACCGGTCTTGAAGCCGTGGCGTGCGGTAGAAGGTTTTTTCTGCTGGATGGTCATTCTAATCAAAAACTCCCTGTTACGCTTCCGGCGGCGGCCGGAGCCGGGTCAGTCAGGCCCGGATGAGACGGTTAAATCCGTCGGGTGACTTCACTCTGGTTCCACCAGACAGAAGCAAAAGATATCCCCGCGCGCGATCTTGGGATCCGACAGCTCAAGTTATTGATATGTCACGGAAACCGCGGTACGGTATTTGTTCTACTTTCGTGATGGCTTCGGGCATGCGTCATGCCACAAATGGAACAGTGTGGTGAACCTATCACAAAAATATGAGGAAATCAATAATTTGCTTAACGTGAGTCATGTGGGCAACACATAGCCCCCATGTGACTCACGCTTAATCTGAAACGTTTAACCTGTCGCTGAACGCGGTTTCAACGGCGTTGCATGCCCGAGTTTCAGTCGCCGCTGCCGGGCTTTTCCGAAAAGTATTTTTCGAATTTTCCCGTCTCGCCGTCCAATTCCTTTGCCCCGGCCATCGGCTCTTTCTTGACTGTGATGTTCGGCCAGATGCCTGCATATTCTGCATTGATCTTCAGCCACTTGTCGAGACCCGGCTCGGTATCGGGTTTAATCGCCTCGGCCGGACATTCCGGCTCGCAAACGCCGCAGTCGATGCACTCATCGGGATGAATAACGAGGAAATTCTCGCCCTCATAGAAACAGTCCACGGGGCAGACTTCAACACAATCGGTATATTTGCAGCGAATGCAATTGTCGGTCACGACATAGGTCATGAAGAACTCCAGGATTTCCATGCGGGCGGGGCGGGCAACCTGGAACGTCGCGCCTATCCCCTAAGCCGGAGAGAAAGCGTGGACAGGCTTGGGAGGCAAGCACGCTACCCGGCAGGTTGTGTGTGACGTATCGGCTTTACGGCAGGATTTCAAGGACAAACGATCTGCCAAAAGCTGCCGGCGGGAAGAGTTTTCTAATCCTCGTCCGACATCAGCCTGTCGATTGCGCGCCGTTCCTTTTTCGTCGGTCTTCCGGAGCCCTGACCCCGGATAGCCTGCTCATAGGGAGTGAGGCGTTTTGCCTCGTCAGCTGGCGGCGACAGATCCTCATAGAGCAGCTTCGCCTCGTCATAGGGCCCACGCCGCTCGCCGGGCAGCCGGACGACGAGAATGACGTCCCGTCGTTCCAGCGTCAGCTCGACGCGATCCCCCACCTTGACTGTTTGACTCGGCTGCGCACAACGCGTCCCGTTGATGCTGACGTGACCGGACTGGATATGGCTCTGTGCCAGCGAGCGCGATTTCACCATGCGTGCGAAGAACAGCCATTTATCGATGCGCTGGCGCGAACCGCTTCCTGGCTGTGTCTCTCCACCCATGATTATTTCTTCATCTGCTCCTTAAGCGCAGCGAGCTTGGCGAAGGGCGAATCCGGATCGATCGGCTTCTCCTTGCGCGGCGGCTTGGCCTCGAAGCGCAGCGGCTGTGAATTGCCGCGATTGTTGTTACGGTCGTTGCGATCGCCACGATCCTTGCGGTCACCGCGGTCCTGACGGTCGCCGCGCTGCTCGTTGCGGTCATTGCGCGCATGCTGAGGCCTGCCCCCATCACGATTGCCGCCGTCACGATTGCTGCCTTCCCGGTTCCCGTCGCGATTGCCGCCATCCCGGTTGCGATTGTTATTGCGATTGCCGTCCCTACTCTCGCCGCCTTCACCACCGCCCTGACGGCGGTTGTTGCGCTCACCGCGATCCTGAGCCTGGCCCTGTCCGCCACGGCGGTCGCCATGGCCGCGCGCCTGGCGCTGGTTTTCGTTACGGCCGCCGAGGCGCCACAAGAGGACCGGCTTCGGTTCTGCAGCCTCGGCCTCGCCGGCTTCCGCCGAACCTTCGGCGGCTGCAAGCGTTTCCACAGACACAGGTGCGGCTTCGGCGGCGGGCGTTTCTTCCGAAGCGCCGTCCGCGTCGTCATGGTCGGCCTTTTCAGCCGCTTCCTCCGCCACGGTTTCCGGCGCGGCAGATGGAGCTGGAGCGGACGCCGCATCCTGTGTCGCAAGGAATGCGGCTGCCTCTTCGGTCTTCACGGCGTCGGCGCGGTAGCCGAGCCCCTTGAGGATCTCTTCCATATCTTCGAGCGTCGCGCCGAGAATGGATAGCATCGCCGTCGTCGTCGTGAAGCGGCGACCGTCATAGGCGCCTTCCGGACGCGTGCCCTGGCCCGGCTTCCACTGCAGGAGCGGACGGATGAGATCGGCCAGGCGCTCGAGAATGTCGATGCGCACGGCACGTTTACCGAGGAAACGGAAGCCCGCAAGCTTGTAGAACATTCGCTCGAAGCTCGGATCCGTGACCACAGAGGTGCGGCCGGCGGCGAGCACCGGAATAAGATCGCCGTAACCCGGCTTGTCGAGACCGTCATTCTTCAGCGCCCACAGCAGGGTGATAAGCTCCGCCGGCGCCGGCTTCAGAAGCGCCGGCACGAAGATATGATAGGCGCCGAAGCGGATGCCGTAGCGACGCATGGAGGCGCGCGCGTCCTGATCCAGCGACTTCACTTCTTCTGTCACGTCGCGGCGGAAGAGCACGCCGAGATTCTCGACAAGCTGGAAGGCGAGCCCCTTGGCAAGGCCCTGCAGGTCTTCAGCACGCGACAGGTCCTCGAGCGACTTCAGAACCGTGCTGATATGATGATTGACGAAACGTTCGATACGAGCGGCAACATGGTCGCGCGCATTGCCAGCAAGCTGCTCGTCGGCGAGCAGGATGACGCGCGGACGCATTACATGGTCGCTGCCCGATAGGCGGCCGACGGGATCGCCGAGCCAACGGATGAGTCCATCAGAGCCAATCGCCAGATCGGCATTGCCTGCGGCATGCAAGCGTGCGGCCCTAGCTTCGAATTCGAGAGCGAGCGCCTTCTGCGACGCAGACTGAACCGCCTTGGCGTCAGGCCCGTCCGTTCCGCCCACAGGCGTAAAACGGAACCCGGTCAACTGCCCCACATGATGTCCTTCAACAAAGACATCGCCATTCACACTGATTTCAGCTTCCAGCATCGCATTCTCTCTCAGGCGCTTCATGAGCACAGATGTCCTGCGATCAACAAAGCGTTTCGTCAACCTTTCATGTAACGCGTCGGACAATCGATCTTCGATTTCCCGCGTCTTTTCCTGCCAGTGTGTCGGATCGGCAAGCCAGCCGGGCCGATTCGATACATAGGTCCAGGTCCTTATCTGCGCGATTCGCGCCGAAAGCGTGTCAATTTCTCCATCTGTACGATCCGAACGGTGAACCTGCTCTGCAAGAAATTGCTCGTTCACCGTGCCATAGCGCACCAGATCGGAAAAGAGGGTAGAAATAAGATCGGCATGTTGCGCAGGCGTTATGCGCCGATAGTCCGGTAGAGCGCAAGCCTCCCAGAGCTTTTCGACTCGCGCCGGAGTATTGGCGAGATCAATAATTTCCGGATAACGCGACAAATGTTCGAGCGCCTGCTGGTCGACCGCCGGCAATGCCCGCGTCAGACCCGGTAAGCGCGGACCGGTGTCAAGGCTTGCCCGCAGGGATTGTATCGTCGAGAAATCGAGATCCTTGGTCCGCCATTGCAAAACCTTGACGTTGTCGAATTCGTGGCCTTCGATGCGCCGCACGAGCTCCTCGTCGAATGGTGAAACCTGACCGGTTACACCAAAGGTTCCGTCGCGCACATGGCGCCCGGCGCGGCCCGCTATCTGGCCGAGTTCACCTGGATTGAGATTGCGGAACTGATAACCGTCGAACTTCCGGTCCTGCGCGAAGGCCACATGGTCGACATCGAGGTTAAGCCCCATGCCGATCGCATCAGTTGCAACGAGATATTCGACATCGCCCTCCTGATAGAGCGCCACCTGCGCATTGCGGGTGCGCGGGCTAAGAGCCCCCAGCACGACTGCCGCACCGCCGCGCTGGCGCCGGATCAGTTCCGCGATCGCGTAGACTTCGTCAGCCGAGAAGGCAACAATCGCCGAGCGCTGCGGCAGCCGCGTGATTTTCTTCTGCCCAGCATAAAGAAGGTGAGAAAGCCGCGGCCGCTCCGTGACCGTTATCCCCGGCAGAAGCTGCTGCAGGATCGGCCGCATGGTGCCGGCGCCCAGCAGGAGCGTCTCGTCACGGCCGCGCAGATGCAGGATGCGGTCTGTAAAGATGTGGCCGCGCTCGAGATCTCCGGCGAGCTGCACCTCGTCGATGGCGACGAAGGCTGCCTTGGTTTCCCGCGGCATCGCTTCGACCGTGCAGACGGAAAAACGCGCGTTCGGCGGCGAGATCTTTTCTTCGCCGGTCACCAGCGCCACGTTGTGGGCGCCGACCTTTTCGACCACACGCGTATAGACTTCGCGTGCCAGCAACCGGAGCGGCAGGCCAATGACACCCGTGCCGTGTGCCACCATGCGCTCGATCGCGTAATGGGTTTTGCCGGTATTCGTCGGCCCGAGCACCGCGGTCACGGCGCGCCCGCTCGGTATTATCGGCTGCGAAGTCAGGGTCATATTCCATGCAAGTGAGGCGGTAACGCCCCAGGGTCAAGTCGGAGCTGCGGATGAGGCAGGAGAACACATGGACAGCCGAAGCTCCAAACGCAAGGGCAGATTTGAAATAGACTTTGCATCCCGCACGGAAGTTACAGCCCGCTAAGTCCTTGATTTAAGATTCGGAACAGCTTGAGAACGAATCGGAGACGAATCACTGACTCCGGCTGATTCAGCTTTTGTTCACGGCTAAGTATTGACTTTGAATCACTTTTTTCCACTAGATGCTGAATCGGCAAAGCTTGCGTGAAAACGAATGTCGGCAACCGCGATTAACGCTTCCTGCTATTTGCAAAAACGGCAAAGCGCGACCCCGAAATTAACGCTTTGATCAAAGCCGGAACGAATCGGAGACGAATCGCTGACCGCCAAGCTTTCCCTTTTCGTTCACGGCGAGATGTCGTGGGCGTTTTCACTACCGACCCAAGATACGGATCTGGGGTTTGCCGCAGCCGTTCCAACTGCCGGATCCCATTAATCCTCTGGATGCCGAATTTACGGAGTCTAAAGCATCCGGAATTGGTGAGCCGATGAAGGGTCGCGGCTGATCAAAGCCGGAACGAATCGCTGACGAATCGGAGACATTTTCATTTTCTTGATTTGTTCACCGCAACATATTGTATTCAAAGAGAATTTTAACCATATCACAGATGCCCGATATTATTTCGCCGACTTGCTTTGTAGGGCACCGGCTAAAGTCGGCTCCTCCGCAGCGGCTGATAACGCCACCGTAATATTCCAGGAGCTTAGCCGGGAACAAAAATCGCGGCTACGTGTTTATAGTCCAGTTGAAATGAGGATGAGGCAGGACAACACCATGCTTGGCACGATACTTCTTATTATCCTTATTCTGTTATTGATCGGCGCCTTGCCGAATTGGGGTTATAGCCGCGGATGGGGCTATGGACCTTCCGGTGGTTTGGGGTTAGTTCTCGTCATCATTATCATTCTTGTATTGATGGGCCGAATTTAAAGGCCGATAACCTGGGGAGTTTAGACATGAAAAAGATCATCCTTAGCTGCGCTCTCATTGGCGCTCTCGCCTCCTGCACCCCGACGGAGCAGGGCACGGCGATTGGTGCGGGCACGGGCGCCATCATCGGCGGCGCTGTCTCCAACAGTTGGGGTGGCGCGGCAGTCGGCGCAGTCGCCGGCGGTCTGACTGGCGCTCTCATCGGCCATTCGGTCGAGCGCCAAGGCTACTGCATCTATCGCGATCGCTACGGCCGCCGTTACGAAGCACGTTGCCGCTGATCGATCCCGGCCCATCGGAAATTTTGAACGGGCGCTTCTGCGCCCGTTTTTCTTGCACGCTTTTGTTGTCAATGCGGCGTTGACGATCGGTCGTTAAAGTCAAATCTACCGCGACGCCAGGTCCAAGCCCATATTCCTTTCAATATCGCAAGGGCAGAGCATGTGCCGCCCGTGAACGAAAAGGAACGCTACCATGGCCCAGATTTTCCTGAATTTCGCCGTCGCCATCCTGATCACCGCTTTCCTCACGACGGCAGTCGCTGCCCTCTACGGCCAGGACCGCGCCGTTCAGAAAGTGCCCGTCAAAGCCAATGGACGGCGTCGTCCAAACACATGACAGCATCAATTACCAGCCGCGCGACAGCAATTATCCGAGCGCCCGTCCGCAGAGAGATATGACCATGAACAAGGTCGTGGCAATCGCCGCCCTGATGACCGTTACCGTCGCAGCATATGGCGCCGCTGCCGGCCCTTATGACGGTGCCGGCAGCTTCCCGAACAATTACGCCCACAGCCACAAGAAATAGGTTTAGACGAAGAACTGGCCGCCATTGGCCGTCAATGTCGAACCGGTAATGAAACCGGCATCGTCGGAAACGAGGAAAGTTACGCAGCGCGCAATTTCTTCGGGTTCACCGAGGCGTCCGACGGGGATTTGCGGAATGATCTTCTCATTCAGCACCTTTTCCGGCACCGCAAGAACCATCTCCGTCCCGATATAACCGGGGCAGATGGCATTGACGGTGATGTTCTTGACCGCACCTTCCTGGGCAAGCGCCTTGGTAAACCCGAGGTCGCCGGCTTTGGCGGCAGAATAATTCACCTGCCCCATCTGGCCCTTCTGGCCATTGATGGAGGAGATATTGACGATGCGGCCGAAGCTGCGGTCACGCATGCCACTCCAGACATGGTGTGTCATGTTGAAGAGGCCGGTGAGGTTGGTATTGATCACCTCATGCCATTGCTGGGCCGTCATCTTGTGAAACATCGCGTCGCGCGTGATGCCGGCATTGTTGACGAGGATTTCGACCGGGCCGAGTTCGGCTTGGACCCTCGCAATACCTTCCCCGCAGGCAACATAGTCGGACACGTCCCACTTGAAGACCGGCACGCCGGTAACATCATGAAATGCCTTGGCCTTTTCATCATTGCCGGCATAGTTGGCAGCAACCTTATAGCCGGCGTTCTTGAGTGCCATCGAAATCGCCGCGCCAATACCGCGCGTACCCCCAGTGACCAGAGCCACTCTGCTCATGTTCCGCTCCCCTGTTGTTGTCAGCCCGCTTAGGTTGGGCCTGATGAAACATGCATCGTACGCTATTTACATTGCCTCAAAACACATTGCGACACCCATGCCGCCGCCAATGCACAATGTCGCGAGGCCTTTCTTCGCGCCGCGGCGCTTCATCTCGAAGAGCAGTGTGTTGAGGACACGTGCACCGGACGCGCCGATCGGATGACCGATCGCAATCGCGCCGCCATTAACGTTGACGAGATCGGGATCCCAGCCGAGATCCTTGTTGACGGCGCAGGCCTGGGCCGCAAACGCCTCATTGGCCTCAACGAGATCGAGATCGCCGACGGACCATCCGGCCTTTTCCAGCGCTTTGCGTGAGGCGGGGATCGGGCCGGTGCCCATGACCTGCGGATCCACGCCGGCCGTTGCCCAGGACACGATGCGGGCAAGCGGCTGGATACCGCGTCGCGACGCTTCCGCTTCACTCATCAGCACCGCCGCGGCAGCGCCGTCATTGAGACCGGAAGCGTTCGCCGCCGTTACCGTGCCGTCCTTGTCGAAGGCAGGCCGCAGCTTGCCCATAGCCTCCAGCGTCGCACCATGACGGATATATTCGTCTGCATCGACGGTCACGTCACCCTTGCGGCCTTGAATGACGAAGGGAACAATTTCGTCCTTGAAACGGCCAGCCTTCTGCGCGGCTTCAGCCTTGTTCTGCGAGCCGACGGCGAATTGGTCCTGGTCATCACGGGAAAGCTGCCACTGACGCGCGATGTTTTCAGCGGTAACGCCCATGTGATAGCCGTAAAAGGCGTCAGTGAGGCCGTCCTTGATCATGGTGTCGATCATCTTCATGTCGCCCATCTTGACGCCGCCGCGCAAATGCGCGGCGTGCGGCGCCATCGACATGGATTCCTGACCGCCGGCGACGATGATCTTCGCATCACCGAGCGCGATCTGCTGCATGCCGAGAGCGACGGCGCGCAGGCCAGAGCCGCAGAGCTGGTTGACGCTCCAGGCGGTCGCCTCCTTGGGAACACCGGCCTTCATCGCCGCCTGGCGAGCGGGGTTCTGGCCCTCGCCGGCCTGCAGGACTTGGCCAAGGATCACCTCGTCCACGTCTTCAGGAGAAACACCTGCCCGCTCCAGCGCGCCCTTGACGGCAGCCGCGCCGAGCTCGTGAGCGGGAATTGTGCCGAAAGCACCGTTAAAGGAACCGACAGCGGTGCGCGCTGCGCTGGCGATGACGACGGATGAACTGCTCATGGGGTGGTTTCCTCGTTTCTCGTCACACATATAAGCGGAAACTGACAAAGCTGCAGGCGCAAGTCAAATGCCAAGACCTATTCCACTATTTGCTGCAGCGCCCTCGAATGGATTTATCCGTACAGGGAAAGGGCTTGCCGCATCGCACAAAGAGATTGTCACCGCCCTTCTTTTGCGTCTACAGTCTCTGGTGGAGGAGTATCCATACAATCAGACGGGGTTCGGGAGACTGATATGGCGAAGACTGAGGGTCAGATCGTAATCAAGAAATATGCCAATCGCCGCCTCTACAATACGGGCACCAGCACCTATGTGACGCTGGAAGACCTGGCAGAGATGGTGAAGAAGGGGGAGGACTTTGTCGTCCAGGACGCCAAGAGCGGTGACGACATCACGCATTCGGTACTGACCCAGATTATTTTCGAGCAGGAATCGAAGACTGGTAACACGCTGCTTCCGATCTCCTTCCTGCGTCAGCTGATCACCTATTACGGCGACCAGATGCAGATGGTCGTTCCGAGCTTCCTGGAACATTCCATGCGCGCCTTCACGGAACAGCAGTCGCAAATCCGTGAGCAGGTAAACCGTGCCTTCGGCGAAACGCCGCTCGGCAAGAACCTGCAGCTTCCCATGCAGATGATCGAAGAGCAGGTCCGCCGGAATACCGAGATGTTCCAGCAGGCCATGCAGATGTTCTCACCCTTTATGACGCCGCCGCCAAAGGAAAGCCGCAAGGCGGAAGCCAAGGACATCGACGAGCTGAAGGAACAGCTTCGCGCGCTGCAGAACAAGCTCGACAGCCTATAGGCCGATCGAAACGTCCCGGCCGGCGCTGCGGATCGACACTGCAAAGCCGCCGATCACGTCGATCAGCGCAATGATCATCATGATGAAGAAGACCTGGGTCGCTGCATCCTGGACGAGCAGAAACTCGACCAGGAAAGCGATGAAGACCAGCATCGACAGCATATGATTGATGAGATTGCCGGAGCCATTCCGGGTTGCCTTCAGGATCTCGAAGAAAAGTACGACGAGCGCCACGACGATGAAGAGATCGCCGAGCGCCATGCTCCAGATTGCGCCAGAAAGCATGGATAGCACGATCACGTCGTGCTGGAGCGAGGGAATTCCGCCGCCACCCATCACGCCTAGCATCGCTAGATTGTAAAGAATAAATGGAATAACCATCAGCGGCATTGCGGTAATCATGCAGAAATATCTCCCGGATCTCTAGGGAATACTGCCTGACATCACCGCCTCACTTCAAGGCACTGAAGATTATAATATCTTGAAAACAAAAAAGGCCGGCGTCGAGCCGGCCTTCGAAGCCTCATCGGAAAAGCCGCATAAAAATTATGCGCTTTCCTTCGGCGTCAGAACCTGACGGCCACGGTACATACCGGTCTTCAGATCGATATGGTGCGGGCGGCGCAGTTCGCCGGAATTCTTGTCTTCGACATAGGTCGGAGCCTTCAGCGCATCAGCCGAACGGCGCATGCCGCGCTTGGACGGGCTCGTTTTTCTCTTCGGTACAGCCATTTCTCTTACTCCACTTGCGGGCAAAACATTCCCACGGCCAGACTGGCGGCCGAAACGGACATGTCGCGATTTCGGAATTTTGCGCGCTTATACATGCAAGGGGCGGCCTTGACCAGTCCCCATATGTATTTTTTGCGATGCCTCTGATTCTCCGCTCAGACCTCGTCTTCCGGGACGATCCACGCCTCGGCGCGGGCTGCTTCTTGCCACTTCCGCCAGGCTGGATGCGCCTTCATCGCGCTCATATAAGCCAGCATATCGGCGCTGCTGACGAGATCATAGATATCGAAGCGGTTGACGACGGGCGCAAACATCGCATCCGCTCCGCTGAATGCACCGAAGAGGAACGGTCCACCGGATTTCTGCAAAAGATCGCGCCAGATTGTCTCGATGCGACTAATATCTGCAGAGACGCCGTCAGGAAGCGCGATCTTGCCCTTTGGCCGGCGAATATTCATCGGGCAGGCGCTGCGCAGCGCCCGGAAGCTCGACATCATCTCCGCGGAGACCGAACGGGCGAGCGCCCGCTCGGCACGATCCTTCGGAAGCAACCCGGCATCGGGATAGAGTTCGGCCACATATTCGATGATCGCAAAGGATTCCCAGATCTTCAGCGCACCGTGCTGCAGCAAAGGCACGTGGCCGCTCGGCGAGACCGCCTTGATGTTGGGATTGCCGTTTGGATAATCGAAGGGGATCAACACCTCCTCAAAATCGATGCCGACGCCCGTCAGCGCCATCCATGGCCGGAACGACCAGGAAGAGTAGTTCTTGTTGGCGATATAGAGCGTCAGCTTGTCCACGGTGTCTTCCTGTCAAGGTTCGAAATCGAAGATCAGCAGTTCGTGGAAGTGGTTCATATCCTCGAACACGCAGAAGGCCGGCGGGCTGAGTTCCAGTACAGGCGCCCTGCTGCGGATATCCTCTGTCACCTCGTCAAGCATTGCCTGCCAACGCGGCAGCGCCTCGTCTTCCAACCGTTCGATCGCATAGGTGAAGGTCATATGAAACTTGTAATCGTCATGGTTCGGCTGACGATAGCCCAAGAGGTCAGCGAGCGCATCGCGCCAGGCGCGCATAACCTTGCGATCGTCTTCGGTCGCCCCTTCGACGAGCAGGCCGGACGGTCGGGCGTTGACGATCGCCACCTTGAAGGGCCGAAACATTGAGAAACCTTCGAGCCGAGCCGCCATAAGCTCTGTCATATCCTCAATCGGCGTTTCCAGCGGAATATCGCCCGGCCAATAATCTTGTTTGCGGCGACCTTCGATAACACCTTCAAAAAGCGTCATGTGGATGCTGGTGATCGGCGTAAAGAGGAACTGCGACGCCTCCGGCATCGCCAGATATTTCTCACGTGCCTCGATCAGCACCTGTTGCGTTTCCGATCCCTTGAGCGGGTGGCAGACGACCGTATTGCCGGGTTCGGGCAGGAAACCGCCGACCTTGCGGTAACGGGTACCGAGATGCGCTGGCGGAATGGGATTATGGGTCTTCGAATACTGAAGGAGCTCGGGCGAAAGTGTCGTTGGCGTCATGGGCGACTCGGGTTTTGATGGCTGATGCATTCGCCCATATGGCAGTACCAAGAATGTCAGATGACGCTTGCCGCTTCCAACGACAAGTTCTGATATCAATCATAGATACACTTGATGTAATCGCCCGAGCCCTGCGCCCGCCGTTCGATGAGCGCCGCAAGCCTGCGCAGGCCTCGCCCGGGTTTTCCGGCATTGCGATCGATCGGGTTCGGCAGAGAAACCGCAAGCAACGATGCCTGCCGGCGCGTAAGCTTCGAGGCGGGCACCTTGAAGTGATACTGTGCCGCTGCCTCGATGCCGTAGATACCGGGCCCCCATTCGGCGATATTGAGATAGATCTCCATCAGCCGCCGCTTCGACCAGACGAAGTCGGAACCAACGGCCAACGGTAGTTCCAATCCCTTGCGGATGAAGGAGCGGCTGTTCCAGAGGAAGAGGTTCTTCGCCGTCTGCATGGGAATCGTGCTGCCGCCGCGCGTCTCCTGGCCCTTCAGCGTATCCTCGACCAGCATACGCATCTCGCCCCAGTCGACACCGCCGTGGAAGCAATATTGCCCGTCTTCCGACATCATCACCGATTGCACGAGCACAGGCGCAACATCGTCGATCGACACCCACTGCCGGTCATAACCGCGCAGAAGCACGAGATCGCGCAGCATCAGCGTCGAAACCGGATGGATGAAGGGCAGCAGATAGAGAAGGATCAGCACATAGGGCAAAAGCAGCGCCGCCAGAACGGCAAGAACAATGCGCTTCAGCACCTGGCGGTCTCCAAGCCAACGCCGGTGAACCGGCGCCTCGACGCTTTCCTCTGTCTGCGGCGCTATATCCAATGTCCCAGTCCGATTTCGCCCTGGTCGTTGTCATACCGCCTGAAAACCCGCATTGCCAGAGTGCAGCGGAAATCTTGACGCGATGATCGACAATTCCGTTGCCAGCAGCCGTTCTGCCGTGCCAAAGAGCGCGCATGGACGCAAAGCGGGGAACATTCGAGACACGGTTGAAAAGCGGTGCCGCCGAGATCGAGGCGCTGCTCGATCTCCTGCTCTCTCCTACCGTGCTGTCCGACGAGATCGCCCGTCCCGACCTCTTGCGTAGCGCCATGCACTACGCCGTTCTGAACGGCGGCAAACGCCTGCGCCCCTTCCTTGTCGTGGAAAGCGCAGCACTTCTCGGCGGCAACAGGCGGGCAGCACTTCGCGTCGGTGCGGCACTCGAATGCATCCATTGCTATTCCCTTGTTCACGACGATCTGCCGGCTATGGACGACGACGACCTGCGCCGCGGCAAGCCGACCGTACACATCAAATTCGACGAAGCGACCGCCATTCTGGCCGGCGACAGCCTGCTGACCTACGCGTTCGACATCATCGCCGCGCCGGAAACCGACCTGCCGGACCGCAGCAAAACAGAACTCGTTCTGGCGATCGCTCGCGCCGCAGGCCTCGGCGGCATGGCCGGCGGACAAGCTCTTGATCTGGCAGCGGAAACGCAGGCGCCCGATGAAGCTGGCATCATCTGCCTGCAGGCGATGAAGACAGGTGCGCTGATCCGCTTTGCCTGCGAGGCCGGCGCCATCGTTGCCGGCGCGTCTATCGAAGACCGTCAACGCCTGCGCCGCTTCGGTGAAAAAATCGGTCTCGCCTTCCAGCTTGCCGATGATATTCTCGACCTGACCTCCGATATCAAGACGATGGGCAAGGCGACCGGCAAGGATGCCGCCCGCGGCAAGGGAACGCTGGTGGCGCTTCACGGCATGGAATGGGCGGAGAAGCGGCTGCGTCGGCATGTCGAGGACGCAGAAGAGTTGCTCGCCCCCTATGGAGAGCGCGCCGCGGTGCTGATCGCCACGGCTCAGTTTGTGGCCGAACGCAAGAGCTGAGACAGAAGAAGGTCCATCCAGCCTGCCGCAGAAGGTCATCGAAAAGCCGAGTGATTACTCAGCTGCCGTCTTCTGGCCGAAACGCTTCTCGATATAGTCGATGACGAGCGCCTCGAAATCCGAGGCGATATTCGGGCCGCGCAGCGTCAGGGCCTTCTTGCCGTCGATGAAGACGGGAGCAGCCGGCGTCTCGCCCGTACCGGGAAGCGAAATGCCGATATCGGCATGCTTGCTCTCGCCCGGTCCATTGACGATACAGCCCATGACGGCGACATTGAGCGCTTCCACACCCGGATATTTCTCACGCCAGACCGGCATGTTCTTGCGAATGTCGTTCTGGATGTTCTGCGCGAGTTCCTGGAAGACCGTCGAGGTCGTGCGCCCACAGCCGGGACAGGCCGCCACGACGGGCACAAACTGGCGGAAACCCATGACCTGCAGCAGTTCCTGCGCCACCTGCACCTCGCGGGTGCGGTCACCATTCGGCTCCGGCGTCAGCGAAATGCGGATCGTATCGCCGATGCCGTTCTGCAGCACATAGCCCATGGCAGCCGAAGAGGCGACGATGCCTTTGGTACCCATGCCGGCTTCGGTCAAGCCGAGATGCAGCGCATGGTTGGAGCGCTCAGCGAGCATGGAATTGACGGCGATCAAATCCTGAACCTGGCTGACCTTGGCCGACAGGATGATACGATTGCGCGGCAGGCCGATCTCTTCGGCGAGCTGTGCCGACAGCAGCGCCGACTGCACGATCGCCTCGCGCGTCACCTGCCGGGCCGAAAGCGGCGATCCCTCGGCCTGGTTCTTGTCCATCAGCTGCGTCAGCAGCTCCTGATCCAGCGAACCCCAGTTGACGCCGATGCGCACCGGTTTGTTGTGACGGATCGCCATCTCGATGATTTCGGCGAACTGCTTATCCTTCTTGTCCTTGAAGCCGACATTGCCTGGATTGATGCGATACTTCGCCAGCGCTTCGGCGCAGGCCGGATGATCGGCAAGCAGCTTGTGGCCGATATAGTGGAAGTCGCCGATCAGTGGCACATCCATGCCGAGGCGCAGCAGCCGCTCGCGGATTCTCGGCACGGCGGCAGCGCTTTCGTCGCGGTCGACGGTGATGCGCACCAGCTCCGAACCGGCGCGATGGAGTGCAGCCACCTGCGCAACCGTGGAATCCACGTCAGCCGTATCCGTGTTGGTCATGGATTGCACGACCACCGGCGCGCCCCCGCCGACGATGACACCGCCGACATCGACAGCAACGGAAGCGCGGCGCGGTTTCGGATCGAAATCGAAAGCAGACATAAAGAGCTCTTACACCCGGAAGACAGAGCCTTTCAGGTGGATCAAGCCCGCGAGCTTGTCAACCGCCCCGTATATCACTTTTGTTTGGAGGCGGCTCACCGGCCGCCGTCCGAGACTCCATCGGCATATTGCGCGAGCCGTGAGAATGCGAGAACCACGAGCAGCAGCACCGGCAGCGCCATGAAGACGGCGGCAAAGCCCACATGCTCGGCCACGAAGCCGATCACCGAAGGCGCCACCAGCATGCCGGAATAGCCCAGGGTCGTGACGACGGAGATGCCGATGCCGGGCTTCAGACCGGGAATGTTGCCCGCTGCCGAAAAGGCGATCGGCACCATGTTCGAAATACCGATACCGCAAAGCGCGAAGCCGATGATGGCGATTTCGGCATTCGGCGCAAGGCTCGTAAGCAGCATGCCGACGATGGCAAACAGCGTGCAGATGCGCAGCGTCTTGACCCCGCCGAGACGATCGCGGACCAGATCGCCGGCAAAGCGCATGATCGCCATGGCCGCCGAGAAAGCCGCAAAGCCGAGGCCGGAGAGGGCGACCGACGCCCCCATTTCCTGCCTGAGATAAAGCGCACCCCAGTCGAGGATCGCTCCCTCCGGCACCATGCAGAACAGCGCCATCAGACCGAGCAGCCACGGCAGCGGCACCATCGGCAGCTTCGTCTTCTCCTTCTTTGTATCGGGATGCGGCGGATCGGCCAGAACCATCGGCCAGGCGACGGCAAGGAAGACAGCAGCCAGTACGGTCGCCAGTTCCGCGTGCCCGAGAATGCCGAGCCTGGAGATCACTAGGCCGCCGAGGCCGGAGCCGATCAAGCCGCCGAGGCTCCAGAAGGCGTGGCAGGATGACATGATCGCGCGTCGCATGGATTTTTCCACCGCCACGGCATTGGCGTTCATTGCCACGTCCATCCCGCCAATGAAACCGCCGAACAGAAAGAGAGAGATCGCCCCTGTGATCACGTTGGGAGCCAGCGTCAGCGCCAGAAGCGTCGGCAGCAAGCAGACGGCGAGCACCCGCACGACAACGCGTGAACCATGTCTGGCGATCTGCGCTCCGGCGATTGGCATCATGACCAGCGAGCCGAAACCGAAGACGAGGATCATCAGTCCGAGCTCGAACTTGGTAAGTCCAAGCCGTTCGGCGAAATCAGGAATCTTCGGCGCCCAAGAGCCGATGACAAAACCGTTCATGAGGAATAGCAGCGAGACCGCCGCTCTGCTCCGGGTAATGAAGCCGCTCCGTACCCGCGGCGCTGCACTCACATTGTTATCCATTTCCTTGTCTTTCCTCTCGATCGGACTTGTCTGCCGATTCCCGTAAAGGGCGGAACGGTCTCAAGCCGTTTTGCCCGCAATGATCGTCCGGCACCCGCGTGCACGGTATTGCTCGAGCATGGCAGCATCCGCATCGTGCTCGACGACAAGGCATTCACAATGCGCGACCGGCAGGACGCTATGTGGCGCAGCCGTCCCGAATTTTTCCGATGTCGCAGCGACCATGACCCGCTTGCTCCTGGATGTGGCGAACCTCTTGAACTCCGCGTCCTCGAAGCCGAATGTCGTCAATCCCGCCTCGATATCGACGCCACAAGCGCCCAGAATGCAGAGGTCAGGCGCCAGTTGCTCCATGTCCCGCAATGCTTTGGCACCAAGCGAACCGCCGGTTTGGCGGTCGACGAGACCGCCGATCAGGATGACATTGACACCGGGCTTTTCGATCAACGCGGCAGCAATCGCTGGAGCATTGGTTGCCGCCGTCAGCGCAAGATCGGCCGGTAAAGCGTTGGCAATCGCCAGATTGGTGCTGCCGGCATCGAAGAATACCGTCGTACCTGCAACGATTTCCTCTGCCGCGGCGCGGGCCAGCGCCTGTTTCCGCTCGGCAGCAAAGCTCATGCGCTGGGTCAGGCTTCCGCGCGCCGGCGAAATCGGCAATGCTCCGCCATATACCCTTTCGCAGAGCCCTGCCGCCGCCATCTCGCGCAGATCGCGCCGTACCGTATCTTCCGAGACGCCGAATTCGACTGCGAGTTCCGCAGCCAGCACGCGACCATGCGTCTTCAGTCGCTCGGAAATGACGGTCTGGCGTTCCCGCAACAGGAAATCTTGCATGTTTATACCGGATTCGCCCTTAAAAATCTAAAAACAGGCATAAACACTGATTAGCGTGCACGCAACATGCACGACCACACGTTTTCTGACACTTTGAAACAAAGCTCCACGACTAGGGCGAAATCTTGCATATTGACCGACTCCGGGGGCAGGACTATCGATTGGGCATCTCGTTTCCCGCCGGCACCGCCGCCACTGGTACATCCCCGTGAAAAACTCCGTCAGCCTGGGCATTCTGCTCACGATCGCGGCCTACATGGCGTTCACTTTGCATGATGCGATCGTCAAACTTTTGACGGCGAGTATTCCCGTCTGGCAGATCCTGTTTTTCCGCAGCCTCACCATCCTTGTTGGCTGCCTCGCCTATGGCCGCGGCAAGCTCGTCCATCAGACGGTCACCTCACCGATCATCAAGCCGATGATTGCCCGCAGCATTCTTCTGCTCTGTGCCTGGCTTTCATATTACACTGCCGCAAGCCATCTTCCGCTCGCCGAGGTCACAACGCTCTACTACGCAGCTCCCGTCGTCGGCACGTTGCTCGCCTGGTTCATCCTGAAGGAAGAGGTCACCCCGGCCCGTTGGCTTGCGGTCGGCGTCGGGTTCGTCGGCGTGCTTATCTCCTGCAATCCCGTCGGGCTCACGATCTCCTGGCCGGTCTATCTGGCGCTGCAGGCAGCCGTGCTCTGGGCTTCCGCCATGGTCTTGCTGCGCAAGACCTCGCTGCATGAGAAGACGATCATCCAGCTTGCGGTCTCCAACGTCTTTTTCCTCATCATGACCGGTATTGCCGTGATCTACACCTGGCAGACCCCAACCCTCACGCAACTCGCCCTGCTCATCGGCACCGGTGTCGTCGCCGGCTGCGCCCAGTTCGCCCTTTTTGAAGGCATGCGTCAGGCTCCAGTATCGGTGCTCGCGCCCTTCGAATATACATCGCTCGTCTGGGCCTTCATTCTCGGCTATCTGATTTGGGCTGATATACCCACGCAGAATGTCGTCGTTGGTGCGATGATGATTCTTGGCGCGGGCTTGATCATCCTCGTCAGCGAAAGATTGCGTCGTCGGGCCGCGGCTTGATACCGGTTTCAGCCGGATTCGGGGTTAGCGCGGCAGCTTGAGAAAAATATTCGCAGTTGCCGCTTTTATTTGCAGTTTTCTACGCTTTCGATACCGCAATTTTCTGCGATGTATCGACCATCCGAACACAATCTTCCCAAGGATGGATAGAACAATGAACTGGTTGAAAACCGTCGCCGCCGCCGCGCTCATTCAGGCTGCAGCCCTGCTGCCCGCCCATGCCGGCGAAAACCTCAGCTCCATCAAGTCTGCCGGCATCTTCAAGATCGGCACGGAAGGCACCTATGCGCCCTTCACCTATCATGACGAAAGCGGCAAGCTCGTCGGCTTCGACGTCGAGATCGGCGAAGCAGTCGCAGCCAAGCTCGGCGTGAAGGCTCAGTTCATCGAAGGCAAGTGGGACGGCCTGATCGCCGGCCTCGACGCCAACCGCTATGACACCGTCATCAACCAGGTCGGCATCACCGACGCGCGCAAGCAGAAGTACGACTTCTCCGAACCTTATATTGCTTCCAAGGCCGTTCTGATCGTTCGTGACGGCGACGACAGCATCAAATCCTTCGCCGATCTCAAGGGGAAGAAGGCCGCCCAGTCGCTGACGAGCAACTTCGGCAAGCTCGCCACGGAAGCAGGCGCCGAACTGGTCGGCACCGACGGCTTCGACCAGTCGATCCAGCTCGTCCTGACGAAGCGCGCCGATGCCACGATCAACGACAGCCTTTCCTTCCTGGACTTCAAGAAGCACAAGCCGGATGCTCCGGTGAAGATCGTCGCCCAGCAGGAAAATGCCGATTACTCCGGCATCATCATCCGCAAGGGCGAACCGGAGCTGCTCGAAGCGATCAACAAGGCGCTCGCCGATATCAAGGCTGACGGCACCTACAAGAAGATCGCCGACAAGTATTTCGGCCAGGACGTTTCCAAGTAAGTCCTGACCGGCGGTTTCGCGCTGCCCCCATATCCTTTATAGCTGCATGTGTAAGCGTCCGGTGAACACTCACCGGACGCGTCTTTTCTTGAGGACACGCCCTTGCCGCACTGGCTCCAACTGATGGCGGAATCGCTTCCCTCGCTCCTCTTGGCGGGGTTGATCTTCACCATCCCATTGACCCTACTTTCCTTCGCCTTTGGGCTGATCCTGGGCCTGATCACCGCAATCGCCCGTCTTTTCGGGCCAGCACCTGTTGCAGCCATCGCACGCTTCTATGTCTGGGTCATCCGCGGCACGCCGCTGCTCGTCCAGCTCTTCGTGATCTTTTATGGCCTGCCGAGCATCGGCATCCTGCTCGACGCCTTCCCGGCAGCGCTCATCGGCTTCACGCTGAATATCGGCGCCTACAGCTCCGAGATTATCCGCGCCGTCATCTCCTCAGTGCCCAAGGGCCAATGGGAAGCGGCCTATTCGATCGGCATGAGCTGGCGCCAGGCGATGAGCCGCACCATCCTGCCGCAGGCCGCCCGCGTCGCAGTTCCGCCGCTGTCGAATACCTTCATTTCGCTGGTCAAGGATACTTCGCTCGCAGCGGCCATCACAGTGCCCGAACTCTTCCAGGCCGCGCAGCGCATCGTCGCGACAACCTACGAACCGTTGATCCTTTATATCGAGGCGGCGCTGATCTATCTCGCCTTGAGCTCCGTACTCTCGGCGCTGCAGCAGCGGCTGGAGCGCCGCTTCGCCCGTTATGGTGGGATGCTGGAGGCAAATGCATGATCGAGCTTTCCACTATCGAAAAGCGCTTTGGCGATGCGATCATCCTGAAGGATATCAGTATCCGCATCCCCGAAGGCAGTGTCACCGCCCTCGTCGGCCCCTCCGGCGGCGGCAAGAGCACCCTGCTTCGCTGCATCAATCTCCTGGAGATCCCGACCGCAGGCACCATCCGCCTTGGCGAAGAAACGCTCTCTTTCACGCCCGGCAAGCGTGTCGGCTGGCAGGCAATCCAGAAGATCCGTCGCCAGACCGGCATGGTCTTCCAGAACTTTCAGCTCTTTCCGCATCAGACGGCGATCGAAAATGTCATGGAAGGGCTGGTTACGGTCCTGAAATGGCCAAGGGAAAGGGCGCGCGAACGCGCCATGGAACTGCTGACCAAGGTCGGCATGGCGCACAAGACCGACGCCTGGCCCTCGACGCTCTCCGGCGGCCAGCAGCAGCGCGTGGCAATCGCCCGCGCTCTTGCGCCTTCGCCGCGTGTCCTGCTCTGCGACGAACCGACGTCTGCGCTTGATCCGGAACTTTCGGCCGAAGTGGTGGACGTGCTGGGCCAGCTTGCCCGCGAAGGGACGACCATGGTCATGGCAACCCATGATCTTCGCCTCGCCTCCAAGATCGCAAACGACGTGGTTTTTCTGGAGGCGGGCAGCGTGGTGGAAACCGGCAGCGCCAGAGCGATTTTCAACACGCCGGAGAAGGAGCGCACCAAACGCTTCATCTCGACCATCAATGCCGCGCATACCTATGATATCTGAGGCAATGCCGGGATGTGAACATCCCGGCATATAGAAATTCCGATCAGGCAGACGTGACGACGGCGCGCGCTGCCTTCAGCGCATTGCCCCACCAGGTCAGCTGATCGAGCATATTCTTGGCAGCTTCGTTCAGATGCGCGTAATCGCCGAGGTTCTTGCCTTCCTTCAGAACGGCAAGATATTCGCTGAACGCGATGTGAACCCCCGTCCTGACGGACGCTGCACTCATTTCGACGAAGACCAGACGAAGCTGCTCAACGGCGCGTGCGCCGCCGACGCCGCCGTAACCGACGAAGCCGACCGGCTTCTGAATGAATTCGCCTAGATCGATCGCGTTCTTCAGAACAGCCGTCGGAGCATGGTTATATTCGGCGACTGTGAAGATGAAGCCGTCGAATTCGCGCAGCTTCTTCTTCCAGCGCTCGGCCGTTTCGCTTTCCGCCGTGGTGGCGCGCTCTTCGCCGAAGAAATGCATCGGGTAGTCAAGAAGATCGAGGACTTCGACTTCGAGATCGGAACGCTGGCCGGTGAGCCCCGCGATCCACTTGGCCGGATGCTCGGCGAAACGGCCAATACGCGTGCTGCCGATGATGACGGCAATCTTCAACTTGCTCATGAGATGATCCCTGATTGGTCTTGGGGCGGTGATGGGAGCTGAAGTCTATGAGAAAGCCTCCTCGCCCGGCAAGGCGAGAAGGCTGCCAACTCGTGGGAAAATCAGCTTTTTATCGGATCGATCGTACACAATCGGGTGATGTCGGAAAGACCGTCCGTCGTCTTTCTAACCGGCATAGACGACGAGCAGATCCTTTGCGTCGATCTGGTCGCCGGCCTTGACCAGGACTTCCGAGATCGTTCCGTCCTTTTCTGCATGCAGCGCCGTTTCCATCTTCATCGCCTCGATGGAGACGAGTACGTCACCGGCACTGACGACCTGGCCCGGCACAACGAAAACGCGCGAGATGACGCCCGGCATCGGCGCCCCGACATGGGTTGCATTGCCCGGCTCCGCCTTGCGGCGGGCGGCAGCGCCCGAAGCGCCATGCGCCCGATCCGGTACCTTGATGCGGCGCGGCTGGCCATTGAGCTCGAAGAAGACAGTAACCATGCCCTGGCTGTCGGTGCCGCTCATCGCCTGATTGACGATAACGAGCGTCTTGCCCTTCTCGATATCAGCAAACAGCTCCTCACCATCGGCAAGACCGTAGAAGTAAGCAAGCGTCGGCAGCACGGAAACCGGACCGTAGGTGTCCGAAGCCAGCGCGAAATCGGTGAAGACCTTCGGATACATGAGGTAGGAGGCGAATTCGAAATCGCTGACCTCACGCTCCAGCTTGGTCTCGATCGCCTTGCGCTCCGCATCGAGGTCGGCATCGTCAAGCAGCGAGCCGGGACGCACCGTATAGGGCTGCTCGCCCTTCAGAGCCTTCTTCTGCAGCGCTTCCGGCCATCCCGACGGAGGCTGGCCGAGATCGCCCTTCAGCATCGAGACGACCGATTCCGGGAACGAGACTTCCTTCTCAGCGCTGACCACATCGGCAACCGTCAGGTCCTGGCTCACCATCATCAGCGCCATGTCGCCAACGACCTTGGACGACGGCGTCACCTTGACGATATCGCCGAACATCTGGTTGGCGTCGGCATAGGCCTGCGCCACTTGGTGCCAGCGGGTTTCCAAACCCAGCGAGCGGGCCTGTTCCTTGAGATTGGTGAACTGGCCGCCCGGCATTTCGTGCAGATAGACTTCCGACGCCGGTCCCTTGAGATCGCTCTCGAATGCCGCATACTGATTGCGAACCGCTTCCCAATAGAAGGAGATGCGGCGGATCCATTCCGGGTCGAGGCCCGGATCGCGCTCGGCGCCACGCAGCGCTTCGACGATGGAGCCAAGGCAGGGCTGCGACGTATTGCCGGACAATGCGTCCATCGCCGCATCGACAGCATCGACGCCGGCATCCACTGCAGCAAGAACCGTGGCCGCGGCAATGCCCGACGTATCATGCGTGTGGAAATGGATCGGCAGGCTGGTCGCTTCGCGCAGCGCCTTGAACAGCACCTTGGCCGCGGCCGGTTTCAACAGGCCCGCCATGTCCTTCAATGCGATGATATGCGCGCCGGCCTTTTCGAGCTCGACGGCAAGATCCGTATAATATTTCAGGTCATATTTCGGACGGGCCGAATTGAGGATATCGCCTGTGTAGCAGATCGCCGCCTCACAGAGCTTGTTCTCCTCTGCCACCGCATCCATCGACACACGCATGTTCTCCACCCAGTTCAGGCAGTCGAAGACGCGGAAAAGGTCGATGCCGCCCTTGGCGGCCTGACGGACGAAATATTTCACGACGTTGTCAGGATAGTTCTTGTAGCCGACGCCGTTCGCTCCGCGCAGCAACATCTGCAGGAGCAGGTTCGGAGCCGCCTCGCGGATCAGCCCCAGACGCTCCCACGGATCCTCGGTCAGAAAGCGCATGGAGACGTCGAAGGTCGCACCACCCCAACATTCCAGCGACAAAAGATTCGGCAACGCATGCGCATAGGTGCCGGCGATCCTGGCGATATCATAGGTGCGCATGCGAGTGGCGAGCAGCGACTGGTGACCGTCGCGCATCGTCGTATCGGTCAGCAGCACCTGCTTCTGCTCGCGCATCCACTCGCCGAATTTCTTCGGGCCGAGCTGATCGAGACGCTGCTTCGTACCGTCGGGGACCTTACCGCCGTCCGCATAGGGTACGACCGGCTTGGCAGCATCCTCCGATGGCCGCGGGCGATCCTTTGCCTCGGGATGACCGTTGACGGTGACATCGGCGAGGTAGGTCAAAAGCTTGGTGGCGCGGTCCTGGCGCTTGACCTGCTGGAAAAGCTCCGGCGTGGTGTCGATGAAACGTGTCGTATAGGAATTATCCTGGAACTTCGGATGCGTGATGATCGCTTCGAGGAAGGTCAGGTTGGTGGCGACGCCGCGGATACGGAATTCGCGCAGTGCGCGGTCCATGCGGGAAATGGCTTCCAGCGGGTTCGGTGCCCAGGCCGTCACCTTCACCAGCAGCGGATCGTAGTAACGGGTGATGATCGCGCCCGTGTAGGACGTGCCGCCATCGAGACGGATGCCGAAACCCGATGCAGAACGATAGGCGGTGATACGGCCGTAATCCGGAATGAAATTGTGCTCCGGATCTTCCGTCGTGATACGGCACTGCAGCGCATGGCCGTTGAGGCGGATGTCCGCCTGCTTCGGCACGCCGGATTCTTCGGTGCCAATTGCAAAGCCGTCGAGGATGTGGATCTGCGCCTTGACGATATCGATGCCGGTCACGACTTCGGTGACGGTATGCTCGACCTGGATGCGCGGATTGACTTCAATGAAGTAGAATTTGCCGGTATCGGCATCCATCAGATATTCGACGGTACCGGCGCCGACGTAGTTCGTCGCCTGCGCGATCTTGAGTGAATAGGCGGCAAGTTCCTGGCGTTGCGCGTCCGAAAGATACGGGGCGGGCGCGCGCTCGACGACCTTCTGATTACGGCGCTGGATGGAGCAGTCGCGCTCGAAGAGATGAACGACATTGCCATGCGTATCGCCGAGGATCTGGCTTTCGACGTGGCGGGCGCGCTCGACGAGTTTTTCGAGATAGACTTCGTCCTTGCCGAAGGCGGCCATCGCCTCGCGCTTGGCTTCCGTTACCTCGCGGGCGAGATCGGCTTCCGAGCGGATGACGCGCATGCCGCGTCCGCCACCGCCCCATGAGGCCTTCAGCATCACGGGATATCCGATCGCGGCAGCCATCTTGGCAACTTCCGCCATGTCGTCGGGCAGCGGCTCTGTCGCCGGAACAACGGGAACGCCGACGGAAATGGCAAGGTTGCGTGCCGCCACCTTGTTGCCGAGCTGACGCATAGTGTCGGCCCTCGGGCCGATGAAGGTGATGCCTGCAGCATTGCAGGCATCAACGAATTCGGGGCTTTCCGAAAGCAGGCCGTAGCCCGGATGAATGGCGTCAGCGCCGGAAAGCTTGGCGACTCGGATCACTTCATCGATCGAAAGATAGCTTTCGATCGGTCCGAGATCGCGGGAAAGATGCGGGCCGCGGCCGACTTGATAGCTCTCGTCGGCCTTGAAGCGGTGCAGCGCCAGCTTGTCTTCCTCAGCCCATATCGCGACCGTTTTTATTCCGAGTTCATTGGCCGCGCGGAAGACGCGGATGGCGATTTCGGACCGGTTGGCGACAAGAATCTTCGATATGGGCAATGTACTCTCCTCAAAGCACGAAAAACGGGGCATGCTGCACCCGCGAAGAGAATTCTTAACGTGCTGTTACAGAAAGTTCAATTTCCCTCATCTCGACGAAATAGAATTTCTCCAGATCTCAGGTAATCAAACCATACCGGAAAGCAAGCGCCACTGCCTGCTGCCGGTTCTTGGCCTTTAGCTTATCCTGCAGACCGTTCATGTACCAGTCGACCGTATGATTGGAGATCTTCAGATGCTTGCTGATTTCCATCGAGGTCATGCCCTCGGCAAGATAATGCAGGATTTCCATTTCGCGCCGGGTCAGCTGTGTGTCGATCATCGGCACCGTTTCCAGCCCGATAGCTTCGCCCTGCAGATCGAGCAGCCGCCAGAAGGCCTTGCGGGCGATCGCCTCGAAAAGGGAGATTTCGGCCGGCGAGAGCTCAACGGGCCTGCCGCCGAGGCTGAGGCTGCCCAGGATGCCGTTTCGTCCATAGATCGGGAAGACATAGCCGTCTTCCAGTCCGTGGCCGAAGGCATCGACCATCATTTGCTCCATCCGGCGCTGATGTGGGTCATTCCGAAAGGCGGACATACTGTCACGCCAGCGGAAAGGCCGCTGCGCATGCGCAAGATACCGCACGGTCGGATCGACGAGAACGTATTTTTTCACGGCATAGACGTGTGACCATCCTTCCGGCCATCGACTGGCCATTGTCACACTCCATGGGTTGTCTCCTTGCTTGGGGTGGCGAAGCAGACCATAGAAATCGAATCCGTATACGCGGATCACCTTATCGAGTTCCTCGACCGCACTTTCGCTGTCGGAACGCTCGCCAAGAATAATAAGTAATTGAACTAGAGTATGAATTTGCACAAAATGCCTCTTGCCCGGACCAACGAGACCGCCGAAACAAGCCTGCTGAGCCGCCGCTGAATGGTCCCTATTAAAAATTGCAGTTCACAAACTGGATGGTGCGCTAGACGCTCCAGGGAATGCAAGCGCAAATTGTCGCGATATATGCCTAAGCAACAATTTCGAAACTATGGCCACTTATCGCATTCCGCGATCACATGGGCGCGCGAATTTTGAAGCCGGATTTCAGACCTGAATGTCCCGTTAATCGTCGGTTCAGGTAGATTTCTGTAGCATCCAACCCTCCCGTTCTTCGCAGATGCAAAAGAGGTCCCGACGTGTCGTTATTCAAGGTCTATGCAAGAGCTCTGCGCTATCTCGGCGCCTACAAGCTCCGCGTATCCCTCGTCGTTATCGCGAATATCGTATTGGCGGCCATCACCATCGCCGAGCCGATCCTTTTCGGCCGTATTATCGATGCGATTTCCGGTAAGGGCGAAGTCAAGCCGATTCTCATGATGTGGGCGGCATTTGCCGTCTTCAATACCATCGCCTTCGTTCTCGTGGCGCGCGAAGCGGACAGGCTGGCTCACGGCCGCCGCGCGACGCTTCTGACGGAGGCCTTCGGGCGCATTATCTCAATGCCGCTTTCCTGGCATCACCAGCGGGGCACGTCCAACGCGCTGCATACGCTGCTGCGTGCTTGCGAAACTCTGTTTGGTCTATGGCTCGAATTCATGCGCAACCATCTTTCGACGGCAATTGCGCTCGGTTTGCTTATCCCGACCGCGATCTCGATGGATTATCGTCTCTCCGCCGTCCTGATCGTGCTCGGCATCGCATACTGGCTCATCGGCCGCGTGGTCATGAGCCGCACGAAGGATGGTCAAGCTTCGGTCGAAAACCACTACCACACCGTCTTCGGCCATGTCAGCGATTCCATCAGCAATGTCTCGGTGCTGCATAGCTATAACCGTATCGAGGCTGAAACCCATGCGCTGAAGTCTTTTGCCGACCGTCTGCTGCAGGCGCAGTATCCGGTGCTCGACTGGTGGGCGCTTGCCAGTGCGCTGAACCGTATGGCCTCGACGATCGCCATGATGATCGTGCTCGTCATCGGAACCGTGCTCGTTCAGAACGGCGAATTGCGCGTTGGTGACGTCATTGCCTTCATCGGCTTTGCCAACCTGCTGATCGCTCGCCTGGACCTGATGCGCCAGTTCGCGACGCAGATCTTCGAAGCACGTTCGAAGCTGGAAGACTTCTACAATCTGGAAGATTCCGTCCGCGAGCGTGAAGAGCCGGCCGGCAACGGCGAAATCAAGGACGTCAAGGGCGATATCGAGTTCGACGACGTCTCTTTCGGCTTCGCCAACAGCTCCCAGGGCCTGCACAACGTGTCCTTCAAGGTGAAGGCCGGCCAGACTGTTGCGATCGTCGGCCCGACCGGCGCCGGCAAGACGACGCTCGTCAACCTGCTCCAGCGCGTCTACGACCCGCAGGGCGGCCGGATCCTCGTCGACGGCCATGATATCAGCAAGGTCACGCGCAAGTCGCTGCGCCGCTATATCGCCACCGTCTTCCAGGATGCAGGCCTGTTGAACCGCTCGATCAGCGACAACATCCGTCTTGGCCGCGAGAATGCTTCGGAAGAGGATATGCGCCGCGCCGCCGAAGCCGCTGCCGCTGCCGACTTCATCGAGAACCGCGACGAGCAGTACGATACCCATGTCGGTGAACGCGGCAACAAGCTGTCCGGCGGTGAGCGCCAGCGTATCGCGATCGCCCGCGCCATCCTCAAGGACGCGCCGATCCTGGTGCTGGACGAGGCAACGTCGGCGCTCGACGTCGAAACGGAAGCCCGCGTCAAGGCTGCAATCGACAACCTGCGCCAGAACCGTACCACTTTCATCATCGCCCACCGTCTTTCGACGGTCCGTGAGGCCGATATGGTGCTGTTCCTGGACAACGGTCGCATCGTCGAGAACGGTAGCTTCGATGAGCTCAGCCACTCGAACGGCCGCTTCGCCGCCCTGCTGCGCGCCAGCGGTATCCTGACGGACGACGAGGTCCGCAAGGCCCACGCGACCGAAGCCGCCTGATCGGCTTCGAACGAAAACAATCAAAAGCCGGAAGGGCACTCCCCTTCCGGCTTTTTTGTTGGATGAAATTCCAGGTGAAGCACTGGCAGCAGGCACTTGGCGTTTGCAGCATCGATCGCAACGCCGAACTGATCCAGGCAGCTTCCTCATAGACGAGATCGGGCGCGACGATCCACTTACCCTGCTTAAGCGAAAGGCATCCAGTCTGCCGCGGCCATCTCTGGCAGCGACACCTACGAAACGGTAGCGGCTGCCGCTCCGGTCAATAACCACAGCGGAATCGGCTTGCCGCGAAGACGGCCGACCACAGAGCGTTCAGTCCTGATGGGCATCAAGCAGGAAATATTCGGCGGCACGTTACGACTGACCATCAGGTGCGGCCTCGCTTCGGACGACTCGAAGCACATCTTCGTGCTCCTTATGAATGGCATTGCCTTAGGGAACAAAATGGATCGAGGAGCGTAGCCGTTCCATTCGTGATGAACGGCTAGAAAATCAAGATCTCATGGTTATTCGCGAGGTCTTGTCCTTCCGGCTTTGGGCTGCACCTTCTTCCGGAGGGCCGCGAGATGCCGGGGATGGCGGACGCATAATTGAGTGGAGCGTCGATGAGCATTGTTGCCTCCTACCTGTACCGCGATGGTCAGCGAGCAGGGTCCTTCGAAATTGACACCGGCACCGTGCCGACGGTGAAGAACGAGTTCGTCTGGATCGGCCTGCACGATCCGGACGAGCGAGAACTTTTTGCCCTGCAAAAAACGTTCGGCCTCCATCATCTTGCGGTGGAAGATGCTCTGAGCCCGATCCAGGTTCCCAAACTCGATATCTACGATGGACAACTCTTCCTCATTACCAAGACCGCCCATCTGGACGGTGACGTCATCGAGTACGGCGAGACGGCAATCTTCGTCGGCGACTATCACGTCGTCACTGTCAGACATGGTTCCGATCGCGGCCATGGCGCACTGCGCAAACAACTTGAAGCCGCGCCCGAGACCCTGAAGAACGGCCCAGATTACGTCCTGCACGGCGTGCTGGATTTCATCGTCGATGGATACCTCCCCGTCGTGCAGGCCATAGAGGATCGCGTGCTGGAAATGGAGCAGCGAATGCTCGATGCCTTCCTGAGTCGAGAGCAGATCAAGCGGCTCTTCCGCTTGAGGCGCCAGATCATTCGCTTCCAGCGCGTCCTCGGCCCGATGTCGGAAGTGTGCGGAAAGCTGGTTCACCTCGATCTGCCCTGCATCGACAGCGAGGCACGCAAATACTTCAGGGATGTCAACGACCATATCAGGCGCGTCGAAACCACGACTGGTGGGCTTAAGGACGTCATCACGTCGGTCTTCGAAGCCAGCAACCTTCTGGAGCAGCAGCGCCAGGGCATGATCACCCGCCAGCTGGCAGCCTGGGTTGCGATCGCGGCGGTGCCGACAGCGATCGCCGGCATCTACGGCATGAACTTCGAGAGTATGCCGGAATTGAAAACGGAATACGGCTATTACGTCGTCATCGCCGTCATTCTGAGCCTTTGTGGCATTCTATTTTGGCGTTTTCGGAAATCGGGCTGGCTTTAAGGGAACGAGATCGATCTCCCCATGTCGGGATAGAAGAAAGAGCCGGCGGCCTGTCGACCGCCGGCTCTCCGATACAATAAAGCCTCTGCCTATTTCAGTTTGCCGTGGCCGTAAGAATCCACCGACCGGTTGATACGGACCGGCACCGGGACGACACCGGCGAGAGGCCGGCCCTTTTCCTGTTCGCGCTTGTATTCGAGATGATAGGCATAGGCGAACTGGACGGCGATGCCGGCAAGCACGAAGATCGGGCCGATGATCTGATCGCGGTTGGTAATGTAGAGCAGAACCTGCCCAACCATCGCAAGGATGGTGCCGGCGACGAAGATGTTCAGCGAATGCCGGCCGAGAATCGTCAGCGGATGATCGGCCGGGCGGCGGAAAGCCTTCGACACAACGGGAATATTGATCACCAGATAGGCGAGAGCCAACACGTGCAGAAGGCGTGGCAGCGACAGGAATGTCTTGTCGAAATCGGTCAGCACCGCCGGCAGGCCGAGGGCGGCAAGATAGTTCCCGAGATCCCAGAGACGCGCCGTCACCCAGATGAAGGAAAGCACGACATAGCTGAGTGCCAGCGCGAAAAGCAACGGATGACGAGGAAGCATACCGCCGCGCTTGACATGCATCATCGAGACGACGCCGATCGTAAACAAGAACTGCCAGGAGAAGGGATTGAGGAACCAGTCTCCCTCGAACAACATGTTTTGCGGGGCAAGATGGTAGATGCCCGCAAGCAGCCAGACCGCACCGGAAACCGCTAATGCCAGCAGCGTGCTTTTCTCGTTCAGAAGCAGGATTAGCGGCACCATCAGCATCAGCGCGCCATACATCGGCAGGATGTTGTTGTAGCCGATCTGGTGGCCGAGCAAGAGCAGAGCCGGAATGCCTTCCTTCAAGTTCATCAGCACCGCCAGGATATTGATCTCGACCAATAGTCCCGGCCGGTGAAACAGCCAGGCGCCGCAGATGAAGAGCGCGAGCGTCACGAAGGTGGTGATCATATGGGCGAGGTAAAGCGTGAAGGCGCGCCTTGCCGCCTTGATCGCCATTTCCAGGCGCGCGCCCGGCTTGAAGCGGGCACCGTAGGCAAGGCCGACTGCGATGCCCGAGATTAGTACGAAGGCTTCGGCGGCATCGGAAAAGCCGAAATTTTTGGTCGTAATATATTCGAAGATTTGCCCCGGAACGTGATTGATGAAGATCGTGATGAGCGCAAGACCGCGAATCACATCAAGCCTCGTATCGCGCTTGGACGCCGCTACCGATGTGGAAGTTCGTTGGGCGCCAATGGCTTTGGTCGGCATACCTGCCATGGTGTCTCTCCTGTCATCCGTTTTGCAAACGCTACGCTGGCCAAAAGGGTTCCCCCTGTGGCCACACGAATCGCCGGAAAATCAGCTTGGAGATTGCTGCTATCCGACCTGATATCCCTCGTGGGGATTGGCGACTTCGCTGCCGTCTATCGATAGATTGTAGCCGTCAGCATTGGACGCTTTTGAGACCGAAATGCGGTATTTGCTTCCGCCGCATTCGATCTCTGCCGCAAACCCGTCCCAATTGGAAGGAAGCGACGGGTTCACAAAAAGTTGTCCACCCTTTAGCCGGATACCAAGTATACCCTCCACCACCGCCCGATAGAGCCAGCCGGCCGAGCCGGTGTACCAGGTCCAGCCACCGCGCCCGACATAGGGTTCATGCCCATAGACATCGGCTGCCACGACGTAGGGCTCGACGCGATACCGTTCGGCCGCCGCCTTGTCCAGCGAATGGGTGATCGGGTTGAGGATCTGAAAGCAGCGCAGGGCATCGTCACCCCGCTTCAATTCCGCCAGCGCCATGACCACCCAGGTGGCGGCATGCGTATACTGGCCGCCATTCTCGCGAACGCCGGGCGGATAGGCCCCGATATAGCCTGGATCCTTCGGCGACCTTTCAAAAGGCGGGGTGAAAAGGCGGATGATCCGTGCATCCTCGTCAACCAGCCGGTCGAGCACCGCATCCATCGCCTTGACAGCCCGCTTCGGATCACCTTCGCCCGAGAGCCCGCTCCAGGACTGTGCAATCGAATCGATCTGGCATTCGAGGCTCTCCTTCGAGCCGAGTGGCGTGCCGTCGTCGAAAGTGCCGCGGCGGTAATAGTCGCCGTCCCAGGCAACGTTTTCGAGCGCCGTCTTGAGTTCGATGAGATGCGCCTTCCAATGCTGCGTACGGACTTTGTCGCCGCGGTCTTCGGCATACGGTATGAAAGAGCGCAGTGTTCCGGCAAGAAACCAGCCGAGCCAGACACTCGTGCCGCTGCCGTCGATGCCGACGCGATTCATCCCGTCATTCCAGTCGCCGCCGAGGAAGAGCGGCAGGCCGTTCGTTCCCTTGCGAGCAATGGCGAGGTCGAGCGCCAGAGCTGCATGTTCATAAATGGTTGCCGTATCCTCGGATATTTCCGGCTTGAAGAAAGAGTCATGCTGGCCTTCCAGCAGCGCAGGCCCATCGAGGAAGGCAACCTGCTCGTCGAGCACGCTTTTGTCGCCGCTGACGGTACAGTAATGATCGATCGCATAGGCGAGCCACACGACATCGTCGGAAATCACAGTGCGTACGCCCGCCCCCGTCTCCGGCAGCCACCAGTGCTGTACGTCCCCCTCGCGAAACTGGCGCGAGGCCGCGTTGATGATCTGCCCTCGCGCAAGCCGAGGCTCCTGCAGCACGAAGGCCAGTGTATCCTGCAATTGGTCGCGGAAGCCGAAGGCACCGCTCGCCTGGTAGAAGGCCGTCCGCGCCATGATGCGGCAGCCGAGGCTCTGATAGGGCAGCCAAGTATTGACAAGGTTGTTCATGCCCTGATCCGGCGTCGAGATCTGCAGCCTGCCGGTGAATTCCTGCCAGAAGCCCCGGTTTGCCTGCACCGCTTCATCGAACGAGGCCTTTCTGATATCGGCAAGCAGGACGCGCGCCTCCTCTTCGGTCGACGCATCACCCAGAAAGAAAGTGACGTCACGCTCTTCGCCGGCGCCAAGCTCGATATCGATGGCAAGGACCGCTGCCGGATCGCCGTCAAGACCTGTGGAACCGGACAGAGCAGCCGCCGCGGTCACGGCGACAGGCGCCACAATCGTCCCGCTCTTGCCGATGAACTCGCAACGACTTGCCGAGAAACTCGAAATCCTCTCGCTCGCGGCGAAGAAGGCGGTGCGACCCGAATAGTCGATGCTGTAGGGGTTCGTCGCAAACAGCGCCCCTGTCTCCTCGTCATGTTTCGACAGGACGAAAGAGGCGGTCTTCTGCGGATTATTCCCAAGGACCCATTGTACATAGGCGTAGAGCCTGAGCTTACGGCTTGCCGAGCCGGCGTTGCGCAGGCGCAGGCGCTGCAGCTTCACCGGCTTCTCGCGATGCACGGTCTGCGTCACTTCCAGCGCGATCTCGTGCTGCGTGCTGGAGAAGCTGGAATAGCCGAGGCCGTGGCGCGCTTCGAAGCGAATGTCATTGCGCCGGGAAAGTCCTGCAAACGGCGTCATGACCGCACCGCTTTCGAGATCCGCTATGTAGAGGGCTTCGCCGGAACGGTTGATGACTGCGTCGTTCGACCAGGGGGTGAGCTGGTAGTCACGCGAATTGACGCTCCAGGTGAAACCGGCACCTTCCGCCGATACATGGAAACCGAAGCGGTCGTTCGAGATGACATTGATCCAAGGCTGCGGCGTCGCCTGCCCGCCCGGGAGACGCACGACATATTCGCTGCCGTCGCGGACAAAGCCGCCGATGCCATTCCAGAAGTCGAGATCGCCTTCTTCATCAATGACAACGGTCTTGATAGTCGGGGCCGGCAGAGGCGTTACACGCTTGATCGCCATCCTGGCGCGCTCGGTTTGTTCCGTGTTCTCAGGCTCTTCCTTATCGGGCGTAAACAGTATGCGGGCGCGATTCATCTGGTCGACAACCTTGCCGTTCTTGGCATGCAGTGTCACCCGCGAGGCGGCGATCAGCGCCTGATAGGTGCTCTCCTCCATCAAATCCTTGCGGACCGCGAAAATATGCTGTCGCAAGCCGTCGGCATGACCGAGGCGGCGCACGTTTTCGCACATGGCGTCGAGTGCGTGCTGCATATCCTGTGCATAGGACGAGGCGCGCTCGTTCATGATGACGAGATCGGCAGCCACCCCACGCGAGCGCAGATATTCCTGCGCCAGGAGCGCTTCGCGGGCGATTTCGAGGTCCATGTCGTCGTCGATGCGCAGTGTGAAGATTGGGAAATCCCCCGAAATCGCCAGCGGCCAGAGCGCCGACTGCGACTGCATGCCGGCCCGGACGGCGCCGTGGTCGCCGCGAAGCTGCATATCGGGGTAGACGAGAAAGCGGCCGAGATGCTGGAACGCTGCCGCCTGTTGCGAGCTGACACCGACATGGCGCATCTGCACCTGTGTGCGCGTCCAGGCCTGGATGAGTTCGTGGTTGAAGGCATCCGGATGGCGATAGCGATCGATGGCCTTGTCCACCTCGGCACGGCTTGGTGCTGCAATGGTCCAGAAGATCACGCTCACCTTCTTGCCGGCTGGCACGCGCACCGTCCGGCGCAACGACAGGATGGGATCCAAAGTGAAACCGTCGGTGCCGGAAAGGGTAGCACCCGGATCGAAGGCAGCGGCACTCGAAAGAGTGCGGCCACGGCCGATGAACGTCCGCCGGTCGGTTTCGGATTCCGTGTGCCGCGTATCCCCGCCATTGTCGACGATTAGATGCGCGAGACTCATATCCGGTTCGTTCGGATCGCGCTTGTTACGCTCGGCACGGATGACATCGCCGCGCTTGTCGATCTCTGTTTTCACGAACATGCGGGCGAAAGCCGGATGCGCGCTGTCCGTGTCGTCGGATGTAATGACCGGCTCGAGATAGGACGTCACTTCGATGAAGCGATCTTCCGTGCCCATGTTGAATAGCGTCAGGCGGCGGGCTTCCGCATCATGTTCGGTGGCAACGATGCATTCGACTTCGCTCGTGAGATCGCCAAGAACTTTGCTGAACACGACCTTCTCGTCAGCAAATTCCACTCGGACCGTTTCGCCCTCCACGCTCTTTGGCTCTGATGTGGCTGACCACCATTCATGGGTCTCCGTGTCACGCAGGAAGATGAAATTGCCCCAGCGGTCTTCGGTCGGATCTGCTTTCCAGCGGGAGACGGATAGACCGTTCCAGCGGGCATAACCCGCACCCGTTGCCGTCAGCATCAGGGAATAATGGCCATTCGACAGGAAGACGAGCTCGCGTTCGCGCGAAGCCGGATCGTCGATCTTGCGGATAACGGGCCGCATCAAATCGTCCTGGATGCTGGCGGGCGTACTGGATTCATCCTTGCCACTCATGACGGAGATGTCGCGCGGGGCTTTTTCCTGCAGCAGCAGTTCAGCCGCCTCGATGACAGGATCGGAGTGGAAGAGCTCACGCAGCATGCCGTCGAAAGCGACGTTGGCCACGGCTGCGATCGACATGCCGTGATGGTGCGCATAGTAGTTGTAGACGACAGCGCATTGCCTGCCTTCAGGCACGCGTGTTGGCGTGAAGTCGACGGCGTCGTGAAAGCCGAACTTGCCGAGAGCGCCGAGCTTGCGAAGCCTCTGCAGGTTTTCAAGTGATGCCCCCGGATAATATTGGCTGGCGAGCAGCGAGGCATAGGGTGCGATGACGGCATTGTGGCCGAGACCGCGCTTCAGGCCGAGCGTCGGCACGCCGAAGTTCGTGTACTGATAGTTGAGGTTGTGGTCGCGAGCATTGAAGGCTGCTTCCGAGATGCCCCAGGGCGTGCCGAGCTTACGGGCATGGTTCATCTGTTCGGCGATGACGAGATTGTTGGTCTGGTTGAGGATGCCTCCACCGCGCTCCTGCATGACGAGCGGCGGCATCAGATATTCGAACATCGAGCCGGACCAGGAGACCAGCGCTCCGCGCGAGCCGACCGGAACGACCTGCCGGCCGAGCTTATACCAATGCTCCGTCGGCAGGTCGCCCTTGGCGATGCCGAAGAGCGAGGTGAGACGGCATTCCGAAGCCAGAAGGTCATAACAGGCCGCATCGAGCTCGCCGCTTTCCACGCGATAACCAATCGACAGCAGGCGACGCTCTGGACGGTATAGAAAGCCGAATTCCATCGAAAAGGCGAGATCGCGGGTCTTGTCGCGGAGCGCGACCAGGCGGGGGCGCAATGCATCGATATTGGAAAGGTCGAAGGTACTATCGGAGATGTGAGCCTCGCAGACCTTGACCAGCGAGGCCGCCCACAACGTGACCTCTTCCGTCTGCTTCGACTTCACCTCGTGATGCAGGTTACCGGCAAGGTTTTGGATGTCGCGCGCCAGGACCGCGAGGTTGATGACACGGATCGAGGCAAACTCGTGCTCGCGCTTGACAGCGGCAAGTGCATTCTGAAAGCCGGAAATGCGTTCTTCCAGACGGCGGCGCAGTGGCCGCACGGTCTTGCGGTCATCGGGAAGATCGGCCAGCACTTCACCGAGGATGCCCGCCGTATCACCCACACCGTCGAGATTCCCCTGGACATGTGCCGAAGGTGCTTCCGCCCAGTCGCGGCAAGCCGCTGAAACGGCAATCAGGTGACCGGCCAGATTACCGCTGTCGACTGCCGAAACATAGCGAGGTCCAAGCGTCTGCAGCGTATCGGTGTGATACCAATTGAAGAGATGGCCGCGGAACTTTTCCATGCGGTCGATCGTGGCGATCGTATGCTCCAGGCGCTCGATCGTCTCCTCGAAGGAGAACCAGCCGAACTGGCGGCCGGAAATGACGGATAGGAGATAGACGCCGATATTTGTGGGCGAAGTGCGTGTCGCGACGATGACGTGGGGCGTTTCCTGTACGTTGTCGGGCGGCAGATGGTTCTGCTCTGCGGTCGTGAAGGTTTCGAAGTAACGCCAGGTGCGGCGCGCGATCTTGCGCAGTTCGCCGGAGACCGCGTCCGGTATGTTGAGCCGGTCTTCCGTCTCGGCCGACTGGCTCACATACCAGGCGACGGCGGGCGAACAGATCCAGAGCAGCCCGAAGGGAATGCCGACCAAGAAAGAGTCGTTGCCCGACAATGCGGCGAAAACAACCGACAAAATCGCCAGAACCGGAGCATGCCACATCGCTCCATAGTAGGAGAGGATGGTGCCCTGCTTCCCGGCCCCGACACTGGCCGCGGTGCGCCATTGCAGGAGCAGCTTGCGGCTGACGAAGAGACGGTAGAGCGATCGTCCGATCGCGTCCGCCATCATGCAGACAGTGTCGGCGATAAAGATGATGCGCAGCGCCACCTGGGCATTGGCAGCCGCAACATCCGACCAGACAGTATAAAGATGGGCGCGGGCGACGACATCGCTGGTCCGGGGAATGATACCATTGATGAGCGAAAGGGTTGGCGCCACGAACAGGCAGAAGATCAACAGGATCTGCCAGATCAGCGCCCCAAATGGCTCCATCAGATACCAGCCGAGCACGGAAGCGAGGAACCAGGCGATCGGTGTCGCCGACCGGCGCAGATTGTCGAACATCTTCCAACGCCCGAGCGCCGTAACACCGCGTTTCGGGCTGAACATATAGGGCAAAAGCTGCCAATCGCCCCGCGCCCAGCGATGCTGGCGTGAGCTCTCGACCTCATAGCGAACCGGGAAGTCTTCGACGAGTTCGAGATCGGTAACGAGTGCGCAGCGCGCCATCGACCCCTCGAGAAGGTCATGGCTGAGCACCGAATTCTCTTCGATACGACCTTTGAGCGAAGCCTCGAAAGCATCGACATGATAAAGACCCTTGCCGGTAAACGTGCCTTCGCCGGCAAGGTCCTGATAAACATCCGAAACCGTGAAGACGTAGGGATCGAGGCCACGATTGATCGAAAAAACACGCTGGAAGACCGAGGCATCCTTGCCGGTCGTCAGTGACGGTGTGACGCGCGGCTGCAAAATGCCGTAGCCGCTTTCGACACGCCCGCTTTTCAGGTTGATGGTCGGACGGTTGATCGGATGGTGGAGCTTGCCAACGAGTTTGGTGACGATATCGCGCATAAGCCGCGTGTCGGCATCGAGCGTCATGACATATTGAACGTCGGCCGGTAGGGTATTGGCGCCCGGCAGAAAGGTGGTGTCTCGATCGCCGCGCAGCAGCAGGTTCAGCTCGTGCAGCTTGCCACGTTTGCGCTCCCAGCCCATCCAGACGCCTTCAGATGGATTATGGAGCCGGCGGCGGTGCAGTAAATAGAAACGCGTCTTGCCGTCATGGGCGTAGCGAGCCGAAAGATTGGCGATCTCCCGGCGCGCATATTCCAGGACTTCCAGATCGGCAGAGGTTTCCTCCACATCGCTGTCCGGCCAGTCGCTGAGCAACGCGAAATAGATCTCGCCGCGCGGATTGGCGAGATAGTGAACCTCGAGGTTGCGCACCATCTCGTCGACGCTGTCACGATTGGAGATCAGGCATGGTACGACGAGCAGAGTGCGCGCATCCGCAGGAATGCCCTGCTTGAATTCATAACCGACGAGCCGCGCCGGCGTGACGAGGAAGGAAAGCGCTGTGTTGAAAAAGCCGGTTGCGCCTTCCGACGCGGGCAGCGAGAAGAGGATCAGCAGTAAGGCGATTTCAATTGGCCCCATGCCGGCCTCGACCATGAAGCTTCCAACTACAGCCATGGCGATGATGGTGATCATCACGACGGGAACGGCGATCGCCATCCAGTTGAACTTCCGCACCGAGCGAACGAAATGCTGCGCCAGTGTTGGACGATAGTTTGCCCGCGCTTCGAGTTTCGGGCGTTGAGTCCCCGTAATGAAATCGCCGATGTTGGGCTCGTGCCCCAGCGGCTCATCGGAAAGCCCGGCCTCTACCACCATGTCTATGGCAAGCTTGGCGATTTCCACCTCGCTCAGCGGCGAGTGCATGGCAAGCTTTTCGATCTGTCTGCGATAGGTATTGCGCGAGCCGGAATCGAGATTGCCATAATCGGAATGATCCCAGAGCAGTCTGTCGACACGGCTGACCTGCTCGACCCAGACGGACCAGTCCGCATCGTTTATTTCACGCAGGCTGCGGATGATATTACCCATCATCACGTTGCCGGAGGAGAGCCGGCCGTGTTCCGCCATCAGCGTTTCTTCGCTGTCACGACCGAGCTTCTCAAGCCGCTCGTCGAGCCAGGAAATGGCGAGGCTCGAACTCCGTGAGCCATCACGCATGCGGTAAAGAAATTGCGTCGAAAACGTATTGTCCTCGGCAAACTCTTCGAGCGTCTTCAGATAGGCAGCGGCCTTTGCCGTGTCGGCAAGGCGGACCAATTCGTCGGCAGCCTCGTTGGCACGGCGGCGCAGGCGGCGGCTCCGTTCGACGCGGCTCGAAATACGGCGGAGATTTTCGACGAGCACGTAGCGCACCAGCGTCGGCAACGCCCAGAGTTCGCCGATCTTCAGCGTCTCGTGCTGTTGGAAGCCGTCGACCAGCGCCGTCAGGCTTTCCTGCGAGACGGTGCTGTGGGTATGGGCGACATAGAGCCAGGCGAGAACGAGTGTACGCGGGATACCGACACCGCCGACGTTCATAAGCGGCAGTTCGCGATAGAAACGGCGCGGGAAATCGCGGCGGATTTCCTGAATGGCCTCTTCGACGATGTAATGATTGTCGAGCAGCCATTCGGCCGCCGGCGTGATCGTCTCTCCGGCTTCGACATCGGCTGCGGTCGTGCGGTAGACTCGCAGGATTTCCTTCTCGTTTTCCCTGGTGCGCGAGAAGAAGTCGAAAGGCGCGAAGGCAGGCAATGCGCTGACTGCACCGCTGGCCACACCTTCGCCCATTGCCCTGATGTCTTCGTTGGATAAATAAGTCGAGCGGATCGAGTCGTTGTGGTCGATCTGCTTCTCGGACGCGCGCGACAGGCTCGGAGATGGATTGGAAATGTTCATGGCTTTCGGTTCTGGATCCAAACAGCTCTCTTATTCCGGCTAGGTCTGCACTGCTTGCGATGACTGTCGCATGAACGGGCTGGTCATCTTCGAGATCAGCAAAAGCAGGATCGACAGGAGGCTTGCTCCCTTTCGGCGACAGGCCATCCGGATGATGGCATGACTTTACGGATGGCCGTGGCTTTCCAGCGCCCCTGCGAAGCCACTGGAGAAACTTGGACGCAATCGAAATAATTCAAGGCAAAGGACGATCCTGCAATTCCAGCCGCCGGCATGAAAAAAGGCGCATGGCAACATCCATGCGCCTTACGGCGTCCTGACGCGATCAGCGCCTTACGCCTACTTTCGGATATGGACTAAACTGCATAGAACAGGAAAGAAAAAGGGTGATGGGCATCGGACTATCGAGCAACCATCGTGGAATGCCCTTCATGACCACTCTCCTGTGAGCACCAAAGTGTCAGGAGAATGCTGACGCGCCCCAATTGTTCCAGATGGAAAATTACTCGATCAAATGAGCGCCATCAAATGGGCGCTCAAGGACGCGCCGGCGTCAGCCGACGACGCCACAAACCATAGCGACGACAAAAAGGAAAGCCGCCGTGAAAAGGGCTGCATGGATCGCGGTCTGGATTCTATGCCGCGTGGTGACCGGCTTCTTTGCCGGTACGGATCCGTACTGGTTCACATGAGTATGCGAGATACCCAGATTTGCCATGTGTCGCCTCCGTCTGTTTGTTTTGCGGCCGAATTGCCGGCTCGCTTTATATTCTTATACTCTATAATGTAGGTAGAGATAATTTTCCGTCCAGAGCGGACGAAAGAGAAAATCCGCCCGGGTCCGATTTCAGCAGAGCGCGCGCCATGCCCAGAGCCAGGAACGTTCGGCAGAGCTGTCGCTCTGAGGTGCGCTCGGGGATGTTTCGATCAACCGGCGATCCTTTTCCGCCGGGATAGTCGCGGAGGCGATTTCCCTCCGCTCGGCCTTAACAGGCGGATCGAGGTAACCCATGGTCATCCCACCGAGAAAGAACATGCCTCAACCTCCATCGATCACGAAAGCTAACGGTCGTTAACGAGATCATGACAGAACTAAGGCAGCTGTCAATAGTCTAGTCGAATGGTCGTGTTTTAGGGAAACATTATCCTTAACGCCCGCGGGCATGCCAGATTTTTCAAGGACTTGAAACCATTGGCTTTCAAGCCTTCACGAAACCCTTGCTCGCGATCATCAAATTTCGCGTATACTCCTCGTGAACGCTGCCTGCGGCAAGTTCGGCCGATGTCAGCCGTTCAACGACGGCGCCGCCGCGCATCACCGCAAGCCTCTCGCACATATGGGTGACGACACCGAGATCGTGACTGACCATGACGAAGGTCAATTTCCGATCACGCCGGATCTGCTCCAGAAGATTGAGAACCTCGGCCTGCACGGAGGCATCCAACGCCGATGTCGGCTCATCGAGCAGCAGGATGGACGGTTCGACGATCAGTGCGCGGGCGATTGCCACACGCTGCCGCTGACCTCCGGAAAGCTGATGCGGGTAGCGGAACCGAAAACCATTGCCGAGCCCAACCTCGTCGAGCGCCCGGGCAATACGCTTCTCGCCATCGCCGATACCGTGGATGGCAAGCGGCTCCAGAAGCAACCGGTCGACAGTCTGGCGGGGGTGCAGCGAGCCATAGGGATCCTGGAAGACCATCTGGACGCTTCGATAGAAGCTTCTGCTGCGCTTCCAGCCTTTAAGCTCCTCGCCGTGAATGTGGATCGCTCCCTCACTGACAGGAGCGAGCCCGGCAACGGCGCGTAGCAACGTGGACTTGCCCGAGCCGGATTCACCAACGAGGCCGAAGGATTCGCCACTTTCAATGGAAATGCTCACATCTTTCAGCGCATGGAAATGGTCGTAGACGACACCGAGATGGTCTGCGGACAACGCTGTGCTCATAAAGCCCACTCCGGCTTGCGGTCGAGAACCGGCAGCGGATGCCTGTTTTCACCGATCTGCGGCATGCAGTTCAGCAGGCCCTGCGTATAAGGATGTTTCGCATTGCGGAGTTCGGACGCGGCAATCTCTTCGACGATGCGGCCGGCATACATGACGATGACGCGGTCGCAGAAGGAGGAGACGAGCCTTAGATCGTGGGAGACGAAAATCAACCCCATGCCGCGTTCGGACACCAGCCGGTCCATGATCCTCAAAACATCGAGCTGAACCGTTACGTCGAGCGCCGAGGTAGGCTCGTCGGCGATCAAGAGTTCGGGCCCGGCGACCAGCATCATGGCGATCATCGCGCGCTGGCCCATGCCACCCGAAACCTCGTGCGGATAGAGATCGAAGACGCGCTGGGGATCGCGGATCTGCACCGCTTCCAGCATGTCGAGCGCACGGTCTCGCGCCTCGCCTTTGCCGACCTTCTCATGCGTGCGCAATGTTTCGCAGATTTGCTTGCCGATGGTCATGACCGGATCGAGCGAATATTTCGGATCCTGCAGGATCATGGCGATGCGTTTGCCGCGAAGCTTGCGCCGGTCGGCGGCCGAGGCCTTGAGGAGATCGAGGCCGCTGAAATCCAGCGTGTCGGCGGTGACGAGGCCGTGCTTCGGCGTCAGCCCCATGATGGCGCGGCCGGTCTGCGATTTGCCGGAGCCGGATTCGCCGACGATGCCGAGCCGCTCCTTGCCGAGGATGAAGGAAACACCGCGCACGGCCTCAATGACACCCGTGCGGGTCGGATAGCTGACACGCAGGTTTTTCACTGTCAGAAGCGAGCTCATTGGCCAGCCTCCTTCGGATCGAGCGCATCGCGCAGGCCATCACCCAGAAGGTTGAAGCCGAGGCTGACAACGAGGATGGCAATGCCGGGCATGGCTGCGACCCACCATTGGTCGAGGATGAAACGGCGCCCAGAGGCGATCATCGCGCCCCATTCCGGCAGCGGCGGCTGTGCGCCGAGACCGAGGAAGCCGAGGCCGGCCGCCGTCAGGATGATGCCCGCCATGTCGAGCGTCACGCGCACGATCAGCGAGGAAATACAGAGCGGCATGACGTGCCTGATAATGATGCGCAGCGGCGAAGCGCCCATCAGCTTGACCGCCGAGATATAATCGGACCGCCGGACCGTCAGTGTCTCGGCGCGGGCGATGCGCGCATAAGGCGGCCAGGAGGTGATGGCGATGGCGATGATGGCGTTCTGGATGCCAGGCCCGAGGGCTGCGACGAAGGCAAGTGCCAGCACGAGCTTCGGGAAGGCAAGGAAGATATCGGTGATGCGCATCAGCGTCGCATCCACCCATCCGCCGGCATAACCCGATACCGTGCCGACGATGAGTCCAACAGGCGCGGAGATAACGGCGACAAGGACCACGACGAGCAGCGTCAGCCGCGAGCCGTAGATGAGACGCGAGAAGATATCGCGGCCCTGATCATCGGTGCCAAGCAGATAGCCGGCGCTGCCGGGCGGCAGCAGGCGAGCATTCTTGAGATCGCCGACAACGGGATTGTGGGTGGCGATCAGATTGGCAAAGGCAGCAATCAGCAACAGCGCCACGATGATCAGCAGACCGATGACGGCGAGCCGGTTAGCGGTGAATTGCCGCCAGGTAACGTAGGCGCGGCCGAGTCGAGCCTGCATGCGCGACTGCGGCCGGTCGGACAGCAACCAGTCACGGCGGCTCACGGGCGTGGAAGGCGTGGTCGGAACCGTCATCGGTCGCGCGTCCTCGGGTCGAGTATCCGATAGAGGAGATCGGAAATAAGGTTGATGCCGACGAACACCGTGCCAATGACGATCGTGCCGCCAAGCACGGCGTTCATGTCGGCGTTTTGCAGCGAGTTGGTGATGTAGAGGCCGATGCCGGGCCAGGAGAAGACCGTCTCCGTCAATACCGAGCCTTCAAGCAGACCTGCATAGGAAAGCGCTATGACGGTCACGAGCGGCACCGCTGCATTTCTCAACGCATGCCCCCAGATCACCCGTGTCTCAGAAAGGCCCTTGGCGCGAGCCGCCACCACATATTCCTGCGACAGCTCGTTCAGCATGAAGCTGCGGGTCATGCGGCTGATATAAGCGAGCGAGAAATAACCGAGCAGCGAGGCCGGCAGGATGATGTGGCGGAAGACGTCATAAAAAACATCCCACTGCCCCTGCCAGGCACTATCGAGGAGATAGAAGCCGGTGACCGGTGTGAAGCTGTATTCGTAGACGATATCGATGCGACCGGGGAAAGCCACCCAGCGCAGCTGCGCATAGAAGATGACGAGCGAGATCAACGCCAGCCAGAAGATCGGCACCGAATAGCCGACAAGGCCGATGACGCGCACGACCTGGTCGGCAATGCTGCCGCGGCGCACGGCAGCCAGTACACCGAGCGGCACGCCAATGACAGAGCCGATGATCGTGCCGACGGTCGCAAGTTCCAGCGTGGCCGGGAAGACGCGGCGAATATCGACCATGACAGGATTGGTGGTCAGCACCGAATTGCCGAAATCACCGGAAAGTATGCCCTTGAGATAGATGTAGAACTGCTCGTAGAGCGGCAGGTCAAAGCCCATCTCGCGGCGCACGCGCTCTACGACATGGGTCGGCGCGCGGTCGCCAAGAATGGCGAGCACGGGATCGATCGGCACGACGCGGCCAATGAAGAAGGTGACAGCCAGAAGGCCGAGATAGGTGGTGACGGCGGCGAAGAGGAAACGCCCCAGCGCCTTCGCAAAGGAGAGTGCACGGCCCTTGCGGGGCCGCGCCTCCTGTCTCGTTTCGACGATACTCACTGGATCAGCCTAGCCGGCCCCATCACTTCGAGATCGGGCCTACATAGTTGGTGTCGAAGCTGGGACCCAGCTTGAAGTCTTTGAGGCTCTTGCGATAGCCAGCCACTTCGATTTGCTGGAAGATGATGACGAAGGGGCTGTTGGCCAGGAACTTCTTCTGAATGTCCTCATACATGGCCGCACGCTTGGCGGCGTCACGCTCGAGCAGGGCAGCCTTCGTCTCCTTGTCAAGCTCGGGCGCTTCCCACGTATTGCGCCATGCAAGCGTCTTCACCGTGCCCGCATCGGAATTGTCGGGGTTGGAGGTAAAAGTATCAGCATTGGAGTTCGGATCGAAATAGTCCGATCCCCACTGGCCGATATACATGTCGTGCGTGCGGGCGCGGTACTTGGTCAGCGTCTGCTTACCGTCACCGGGGATGATCTCCATCTTCACCCCGGCCTGGGCAAGCGTCTGCTGCATGGATTCGGCAATGCCGGTGACCGGCTGCGTGTTGCGAACATCCATGGTGACCGAGAAACCGTCCGGCACGCCTGCCTTGGCGAGCAGTTCCTTCGCCTTGGCAACGTCGAGCTTGTAGGGGTTCTCGTTCAGCGCTCCGAGCTGGCCAGTCGGCAGGAAGGTCTGGTGGATCTCACCGATGCCCTTGATGAGGGTCGCGCCAATCGCGTCATAGTCGACGAGATACTTGAAGGCTTCCTGGACCTCAGGCTTCTTCAGGTTCTCGTTCTTGCTGTTGAGGCTGACGTAATAGACCGTGCTCTTCGGCGCATTGGTGGTCGCGAGATCCGCATTCTTGGCCACCGCATCGAGGTCGCCAGGCTCAAGGTTGCGGGCGATATCGATATCGCCGGCCTCAAGCGCCAGGCGCTGCGCCGAGCTTTCCTTCATGTAGCGGTAGATAACGCGGTTGAGCTTGGCTTTCTCGCCATAATAATTGTCGTTGCGTTCCATGACGACGACTTCGTTGGCGCGCCATTCACGCAGTTTGTAAGCGCCGGAACCGGCATAATTCGTCTTCAGCCATTCATTGCCGAAGTCATTGTCGTATTTGTGATCGGCATCGACCGTGACCGGTTTCACGTGGTCCATCACCAACTTCTTGTCGACGACGGAAGCAACTGTTGCCGTCAGGCAGTTCAGCACGAAGCTCGGCGCATAGGCCTTGTCGACGGTAAAGGTGAAGGTGGTCGGGTCGGCAGCCTTGGCCTTCTCGGTGACGTTGTCGCCGGTCAGGCCGAACTGGGTGAGAATGAAGGCCGGGCTCTTGTCGAGCTTGACGGCGCGCTCGAAGGACCAGGCAACGTCTTCGGCGGTGATCGGATTGCCGGAGGCGAACTTCAGATCCGGCTTCAGCTTGAACGTATAAGTGAGACCATCATCGGAAACGGTCCAGCTGTCGGCGAGGTCGCCCTTGATCTTCGAAGTGTCGTTCATGTCGAGACGAACGAGCAGGCTGTAGGTATTGCTGGTGACCTCAGCCGTCGAAAGCTCGAAAGCTTCGCCCGGATCCATCGTGATGATGTCGTCGATGGCAAAACCTTCGACGAGCGTGTCCTTCGGCGTCTCTGCGAAGGCAGCGGGCGCTGCTGCCATCAGGAGCGAAAGCGCAGCCCCTGCGGAAAGAAGGCGGAAGCTGCGGTTGAGTTTGGTAATCATCATGGCTTGTTCCCCTGTTTTGATTGATTACTAAGTATTATTTGGTCTCAGGCGTCCTCTTCCCTCCACGCCGAAGCCAGAATGCGAAGCCAGTTTTCGCTGGCGATTTTGGTCAAGTCCTCCGCACCATAGCCAGCTTGCCGGAGAGCGGCAATCAGCCTCTGGTTGCCCGAGGCATCACCAATTTCTTCCGGAATGGTGGCGCCGTCAAAGTCCGAACCGAGCGCCACGCAATCGATTCCGACCCGGTTCACGAGGTAATCGATATGGCAGATCATGTCGGAAAGCGGCGTATCGGCATCGGAGCGGCCATCCGGACGAAGCATTGCCGTCGCATAGTTCACACCGACAAGACCGCGACGCTCACGGATCGCGTCGAGCTGCCTGTCGGTGAGGTTGCGGGCGACCGGTGTCAGAGCATGGGCGTTGGAATGGCTGGCGACGAGCGGCTGGTCACTCGTCTCCGCCACATCCCAGAAACCCTTCTCGGTGATGTGGGCGAGATCGATCAGGATGCCGAGGCGGTTGCACTCGCGCACCAGCGCAAAGCCGGCTTCCGTCAAACCCGGCGCCGTATCCGGTGAGCTCGGGAAGGCAAAGGGCACGCCGTGCCCAAAGATATTGTGCCGGCTCCATACCGGGCCGAGCGAACGCAGCCCGGCGGCATAAAAAACATCCAGAGCAGCGAGATCGGCGCCGATCGCCTCGCAGCCCTCCATATGCATGACAGCGGCAAAAACGCCCGACGCCATCGCCTTGCGGATATCCTGAACCGAGCGGCAAAGTCGCCAGGCACCGGCACGGTCGAGTCTGAGCGCGATCGCCGCCATCTCTGTGGCTATGGCAAGCGAGGGCAGGGGATCAAGCGGAGCGGCAAGCGGCGTCGCATAATGGCCATTCGCATCGGGATCGGCAAAAACCAGATCGCCCGAGGGAATGTAGATGGCACAAAGGCCGCCCGCCAGACCGCCGGCCTTTGAACGCGGAGCATCTATATGACCTGCCGTCGTGCCATCAGCAAATTCCGCGACCGGATCACTTCCGTCTTTCGCATGAGACCAGAGTCGAAGGAGAACGTCGTTATGACCGTCGAATACGAGTTGCATCTGCTTTCCTGCACTGCCCGAGCGGGCGGATCGAAGCGGCAAGAATAGAAAAGCTGACGGAAAGCGCCACCTCTTTTTTTACAAAGGCGCGCTGTGGAAGCCATGCAATTTTGCGATGCAGAAGCAGAGCGACACAAGTACCGTCAATGGCGCGGCCCGCAGGCCCAATCGCCGTGGAATGCCTTTTGCCGATGACCTGAAAGAACCCCATGAGCAAGGAAATTTTCCAAACGCTTATCCGACAATACCCGCGTGCCAGGCTGTCGACGGCCGATCAGCCCTTGCCGGAAGCTGATTTTGAGGCACAGAAACACAAGCACTTTTCCCGTCGGGCGTTGGGCGGAGCGATCGGCATCATTCATAATGCCAGAGGTCAAATCGTCCTGGCGAAGAGAAGCGGTATGCATGCAGGCAGGTCTCTGCCGGGTGGAACGGTCGAAGAAGGCGAGGATTTCTCCGCCGCATTTCGCCGGGAGATAATGGAAGAGATCGGCGTGTCTTTGGATCTGGTGGATCTGATCGAAGTCGAACGAAAAAGGTTTATCTCACCACAAGGCGAAACCTTCGATTTTCTGCTCACCGTCTTCACAGCACGGATGCGTGAGGAAGAGTTGCCGGGACCAATGGATGACGCTATCGCGGAGGGACTTGAAATCGCCCTCTTCTATCCCGCCGCTATTCCTTCCGAGATGATTTTGGGTGATCGCCAGAAACTCACGCACCATCTGAAGACATCGGGGGCCCTTGATCCTTCGTCGTGATCGCAGCCATTCCCCATGAAACGATGAAGGGGGCTCGAAGCCCCCTTTTCCGGTTCAGTGCTTGGTCCGTTTCTTCTGTCTGTAGACGTCGATAACGACGGCCGCAACGATGATGACACCCTTGACTATTTCCTGATAGTAGGCGTCGATCCTGAGAAAAGTGAAGCCTGACGTCATGACACCGAGGATGACGGTGCCGATGACGGTGCCGGTGATGCGCCCGACACCGCCGGTCAGCGATGTGCCGCCGATGACGGTCGCAGCGATCGCGTCGAGTTCATATCCGACACCCATGCTCGCCTGCGCGGTTTCGGCGCGCGCTGCCGTGACGATACCGGCAAGACCGGCCAGCAGTCCCGCAATCACATAGACCTTGACGAGATGCGCCTCGATATCGATGCCGGAAACGCGTGCAGCCTGCGGATTGGCACCGATCGCGTAGGTGAACTTTCCGTAGCGCGTGTAACGCAACGCAATGTGGAAGATAAGCGCGACGACGAGGAAGACGACGACTGGCCATGCCTTGGTTCCGATGAAATGGAACTGTTCGGTGATCCCTGAAACCGGCTGCCCCTTCGTATACCACTTCGCGACGCCTCTGGCCGACACGAACATGCCGAGCGTCGCGATGAACGGCGGGATCTTCGTATAAGCGATGAGCGAGCCGTTTATGAGGCCGGCGACCGCCCCGATCAGCAGGCCGATCACGATCGGCACAAGAGCAGGCAGATCGGTCAGCGAAGGAAAAACAGCCCGCCCCCAGGTGGAGGACTGCGCGAAGCTCGTCGCGATCATCGCCGTCATGCCAACGACCGAGCCCGACGAAAGATCGATGCCACCCGTGATGATGACTTGGGTGACGCCGACGGCAATGATGCCGATCACAGAGACCTGCAGGATCATGATCGTCAGGCGCTGCGAATTCAGGAGGAAGCTCTGGCCGATGAACAGCCAGCCCAGCACTTCATAGACCAGCGCGATGCCAACAAGCACGAGGAAAATGCTGAGTTCCGGCGGCATGCGCCGCCGTCTCGGCCGAGTTGCGAGCGGAGCCGGACTCTCTGCTGCCGTGGTATTCATGTCAAACCTCCCTTGGGTGATCACAGGCGCGCATCACTGCGCAGCCAGCTCCATCACCTTGATCTGCGTTGCTTCATCGCGATTGAGGAAACCGGTCACGCGCCCTTCATGCATGACCATGATGCGGTCGCTCATTCCGAGGACTTCTGGCATCTCCGACGAGATCATGATGATCGCCACGCCGTTGCGCGCCATTTCCGTGACCAGCCGGTGAATTTCCGCCTTGGCGCCGACATCGATGCCGCGCGTCGGCTCATCGAGGATCAGAATCTTTGGATGAGTAAGCAGCCAGCGCCCGATCAGCACCTTCTGCTGATTGCCACCGGAAAGATTTTCGACGCGCTCGTAAAGATTGGGCGTTTTCACCCGCAGCCTTTTTGCCATGTCTTCACAGGTCGCTTCGACTGCGCCCTGCTGCACGAAGCCAGCCTTGACAAACCTATCCTGCAGGACGGCGATCTGCATGTTCTCCAGAATATCGAGGATCAGCAGGCACCCCGTATCTTTCCGGTCCTCGGTCAGGAACGCCATCCGGTGGCGGATAGCCTCGGTCGGCGAGGAAATCGTCACCGGCTTGCCAAACAGCTCGATCGAGCCGGAGCTTGCCGGCGTCACCCCAAAAAGCGTTTCAGCGACATTCGACCGTCCGGAGCCGACGAGGCCCGCCACGCCGAGAATCTCGCCGGCTCTCACCTCGAAGGAAACGTTCTGGAAAACCCTGTTGAGACAGAGATCCCTGACGGAGAGGACGACCTCGCCAATCGGCACCTCTTCCTTGGGGAACATCTGGGTGATCTCGCGCCCGACCATCATGCGGATGATGTCGTCACGGGTGACCTGCGTCGAAGCATGCGTGCCGATATAGCGACCGTCGCGGAAGACGGAAAACTCGTCGGCGATCTCGAAAAGCTCGTTCATCTTGTGAGTGATGTAGACGATGCCGATACCCTGGGCTCTCAGATCGCGGATAATACGGAAAAGATGCTCGACTTCGCGCTCCGTCAGCGCCGAGGTCGGCTCGTCCATGATGAGCACGTCGGAATTATACGAAACCGCCTTGGCAATCTCGACCATCTGCCGGTTTGCGACCGAGAGGTAGCGGACCTCGATATCGGGGTCGATTGCGATATTGAGCCGCGCAAACAGCTCCTCGGTCATGCGATGCATCACGCCGTGATCGACGAAACCGAAACGGTTCTTCGGCTCGCGGCGAATCCAGATATTTTCAGCGACCGTCATGAACGGCATCAGGTTCAGTTCCTGATGGATCATAGCGATGCCGTTTTCCAGCGCATCGAGCGGGGATTTCAACCGGATTTCGACCCCCTTCAGCCGGATATCGCCCTTGTCGGGCGTATAGATGCCGGCGAGGATCTTCATCAGCGTCGATTTGCCGGCGCCGTTTTCGCCCATCAGAGCATGCACGGAAGCGCGCTTCAGCCGGAACTGCACGTCGTCGAGCGCGACTACCCCGGGAAATTCCTTGCGCACGCCTTCTGCGCTCAAAAGATATTCCGCATTCGGAACTGCGCCGCTTGCGCGCACGGCGGCCATGGTTGACGGGCTGACGGCCATATCATCTCCTCCGGATACGGACAGGCTGAAAGGATGCGGGCGGAGCCCGCATCCTCCTTGGCGTTTGCCTCAGTTCTTGGAGACAAAGTCCTTGACGTTGGCAGGCGTGACGAGCTGGAAGGGAATGTAGACCTTCTTCTCGACCTTTTCGCCCTTCGCGATCTTGAGTGCTGTATCGAGCGCGCCCTTACCCTGGCCGGCGGCATCCTGGAATACGGTGACGTCGAGGTCGCCGGCCTGCATTGCGGCAAGCGCGTCCTGCGTGGCGTCGACACCGCCGATAACGACCTTCTTCATATCCTTGCCGGCCGCTTTCAGCGCCTGGATGGCGCCGATCGCCATTTCGTCGTTGTTGGAGATCACGGCGTCGAACTCGATGCCGCTGGAGAGCCAGTTGGTCATCAGGTCGGCGCCCTGGGTGCGATCCCAGTTTGCCGTCTGCTCTTCCACGATCTCCAGTCCCTTGCATTCATCGGTCTTGACGACGTCGTGAACGTCCTGGGTGCGCATCCGCGCAGCCTGGTTGGAGAGCTCGCCCATGATGACGACGGCCTTGCCCTTGCCGCCGAGAATACGGCAGATTTCCTTGGTTTCGAGCGTCCCGGATTCCTGCTCGTTGGAAGCGACGAAAGCCTGCTTGTCCGGCAGCGTATCGACATTGACAGGCTGGCGGTTGACGTAAACCAGCGGAATGCCTGCATCGGCAGCAAGCTTCGACATCGCCGTCGTCGCATCGGTATCGACAGGGTTGACGATAATTGCGTCGACCTTGGAGGCGATGAAATTCTGGATCTGGCTCTGCTGCTTGGAAACGTCATTCTGCGCGTCTTCAACCTGCAGTGTGACCCCCTTAAGGGTCTTTGCATAATCGGTCATGCCGTTGCGCAGAACGGTCAGGAAGTTGTCGTCGAACTTGGCCATCGAAACGCCGACGGTTTCCGCGTGTGCGGCCGTCGACAGGACGAGCGCCATCGCAGTGCCCAGGATGAATTTTTTCATTGCATTTTTCCTCCACAAAACGGTGCCCGGCTGCACCCTCCTCACGCCGGAGTCCCAGACATCCATCTGCGGACCTCAATCCCGCACCGCCTCTCCCGCGACGGCTCCGTCAAAACGGAACAAACAAACCGTTAAATTTGCTTTGCGGAATATTCATTCCATTTTATCGAAACGGCGTCAAGCCTCTTTGCCGATTTCGGATACCATTGCAGCGCAGGGACTGGGTACCGCGGTGAATTCCGGATGATCGGCCCGTTGCACTCCAGCCACGATGGACGGCAAACCGTCACAAACGCTTATTGTGATCGTCCTAGAAATCCCCATCTAGTCGAAGTTCATAGCGGCCCGCGCACACGGGCTGCTTGCTTGAAGATTTTTGGAGACAGGACAGATGTCCATTTCGATGTATCGCCTGACCGTGCCGATGTTCCTGCGCGGCATTGCCAGCCTGAAAACCTACCTCGACAAGGCAGAAGCGCTTGCCGAGGAAAAGAAGATCGATCCCACCATTCTCGTGAACGCGCGTCTCGCCCCGGACATGCTGCCGCTTTCCGGCCAGTATCAGCGTGCCAGCGACACCGCTAAATTTGCGCTCTCCCGACTGACTGCAACCGACGCACCGAAATTCGAGGACAATGAAACCACGATCGCAGAGCTGCGTGAGCGCATGGCGAAGACGGAAGCCTATCTCGCCAGCTTCTCGCCGGAGGCTTTGGAAGGCAGCGACGTCAGGGATATAACCATACCCGGCCGCAACGGTTCGGTCGTGCCGGGCATCGAATATGTCGCCCTCTTCGCACTGCCGAACTTCTACTTCCACGTGACAACGGCACATGCCATCCTGCGCAACCAGGGTGCGCCCGTCGGCAAGCGAGATTTCCTTGGAAATTTCTGACGCTTATCAGGGTCGGTACGTTACCGGCCCTTTTTCCGTCAGTTCGGTGTAGGCAAGCGTCTGATCCAGATGTCGTGCCCTGAGCGACAGCAGCCGTTCTGCGTAGGTGAGCCGTACCGAAGCATAGGCCGGATCATCGGCAAGATTGCGCAGTTCCATCGGATCCTCGAAAAGATCGAAGAGCAGCGCCGGCAATGCCGTGAAATGCACGTATTTGAACCTGTTGTCGCGGATGACTGCAAGATTCAGCTCGTTCGACCGAAGGCCGAAATGCCGCTCCGCCCCGCCATGCGCGATATCCCGGAAATCGAATTCCCAGAAAGCCGCATCCCGCCAGCCGGGCGCCACGCCGCCATCGAGGAAAGGCACAAGCGAGTGCCCGTCGATGCCATTGGCAGGTCTGATGCCCAGCCGATCGCAGAGCGTCGGGAATACATCGGCAGCACTGGTGAAATTCTGGACGACACCACCGGAAGAAGCCGCGCCAGGATCGCGGATGACGAGCGGAATATGATAGCTACCGTCGAAATAGCCGCCCTTGCCGAGCGTCCAGTGATCGCCCGCCATCTCGGCGTGATCGGACGTGAAGACGACGATCGTGTCGTGCCAGGTGCCTGCGTCTTTCAGCGCTTGCCAGATACGACCGAGCTGGTCATCCACCTCTGCGATCATACCGTAGTAGATCGACCTGATGGCATCGAAATCGGTAGCGGTCCAGTCGCTGAGCGGCCCTTCCGCCCCCTGGATGAAACTGCCCTTGCCGGCACGCGGCATGGCATAAGCGAGATAGGGATGGCCTTGCTGTTCCATCTCGCGGTCTGTCGCGCGTGCAAAGGCCGGACCTTCACCCGGCTTGAACATGCGGTTGAACGGCTCTGGTACCGAGAAGGGCGGATGCGGCCGCAGGAAGGAAATATGCGCGAACCATGGTGAATCCTGCTCGCCCATCCAGCGGATGAATTCCTCGGTCAGGAAAGCGGTCTGCGTCTCTTCGCGTGAATAGGCTGGCGCTGCATCCGAGATCTCCCCTGCTGCAGCGCCGACCGCAATGTGGACATCTCGGCTGACGGCATCAGCACGACCGCGCGACCGCAACCAGGAAAGCCACTGTCTTTCATGCTCGGGCAGCAGCTGGCGAACCGTAAACCCCGGCAGCACGCCTTCATAGGTCGTCAGATGCGGATCATTGGCATCCATCTCGCGTGGATCGGGCGCCGTGTCCGTGTAGCCGAACAGCGTCGGATCGTAGCCCGCCCGCCTTGCCGCCAGCGCCAGATTGTCGAAGCGCCGGTCGAGCGGCGAGCCGTTCCGGCAGACCCGGTGGTTCATCTGGTAGAGGCCGGTATAGAGCGTGGCGCGCGCCGGCGAACAGGGAGCAGCACCGGCATAATGGCGCCGGAAGAGCGTGCCCTCCTTCGCCAGGGCATCGACATTGGGCGTCCTGACGCAGGCGTGCCCCACAGAAGAGAGACAATCGCCGCGCCATTGATCCGCAGTGATGACGAGAACGTTGGGCCGTGACCCGCGTTCAGTGATGGTTTGATCTCGCATGCCAGTTCCAGGCCGACTGGATGATCTGCGAGAGATCATACTGCGGCACCCAGCCGAGCACGTCGCGCGCCTTGTCGTTATTGGCGACCAGAGTGTGCGAATCGCCTTCACGGCGACCGATATACTCCACCGGGAAGGGCTTCCTGGAGACATCCTCGATGGCGCCGAGCAACTCCTTCACCGTGGTGCCGGTGCCCGTGCCGAGATTGAGCGCAACGGATTCGCCGCCATCAAGCAGATATTGGACGGCGCGCACATGTGCATCGGCAAGATCGAGAACGTGGATATAGTCGCGCACGCAGGTGCCGTCGCGCGTCTCATAGTCGCTGCCGAAGACCTTGAAGCCCTGGCGACGGCCGAGTGCTGCATCGATCGCCAGCGGGATCGCATGCGTTTCCGGCTGGTGCCATTCGCCGATGCGGCCCTCGAAATCGGCACCGGCGGCATTGAAATAGCGCAGCACGACGGAGCGAAGGCTCTTGTACTGGTCGTAATCGGCAAGCGCCTGCTCGACGATATATTTGGTGCGGCCATAGGGATTGATCGGCACCTGGCGGTGCGTCTCATCGAGCGGCACGCTCTGCGGCAGACCATAGGTCGCGCAGGTGGACGAGAAGACGAAGGCATTGATGCCCGCCGCCTGCGCCGCCGACAGCAGCGTCAATGTACCAATGACATTGTTCTCATAAAAAGAGACTGGATCCTTGACCGATTCGCCGACCTCGATCAGCGCCGCAAAATGCAGGATCGCCGACGGCTTATGCTTTGCCAGCACCTCATCGAGCCGGGCGCGATCGCGGATATCACCCTCTTCCGCCGGTCCCCATCTGACGAATTCGCGATGGCCGTTGGAAAAATTGTCGAAGACGACGGGCTTGTAGCCCTTGTTCGCCAGATCGAGACACGTATGCGAGCCAATATACCCAGCGCCGCCGACGACGAGTACCGTTTCACCTGCCATACATCTCACCTTTTGCAAGCCACAGATGCGCGGACCTTAGACAAGTTACGCGTCAGTAAAAAGTTATCTCGGTTACATATTTGCAAAAATAAGAAGATTAGAGATGCCTTTTATACGGAATATGCTTTTCGAAAGAGCGATTGGCTTGCCGGCTACATCGAAAGCCGGCCATGTCTCTAGTGTGCCGGCAACGACTTTCGCATCGAAGACATTCGTTATATCGCTAGCGACGTCGGCAATGAACCCATCGTCTCAGCGCTTTCACGGTCGAAGAGATCGAGCGACCTCTGGCCGGCGAACCGTTGCGCTATAGTGTTACCGTCGAAAGCCTGCTTAATCAGGCCTAGAGGAGGAAATATGAAAAAGGCGATCATCGTCTGGGGCGGCTGGCAGGGCCACGAGCCGGAGCCCTGCGCCAATATCGTTGGTGAATTGTTGCGCGAGGACGGCTTTGCAGTCGAAATCACCAATGACCTCGGCATCTTCGGCTCGCGGCTTCTCGCAAATGCCGATCTTCTGGTGCCGGTCATTACCGGCGAGAAGCTGGAAAAGCCGCACGCAGATGCCCTGACCCAAGCCGTTCGCGGCGGCCTCGGCCTTGGCGGCCATCACGGCTGCCTTGCCACCTCCTTCAAGGAAAGCGCAGCCTTCCGCTACGTCTCCGGCGTTACCTGGGTTGCCCATCCCGGCAATATCATTGACTTCAAGGTTGCCGTAACGCGGCAGGACGATCCGCTGATGGAAGGTATTCCGGACTTCGACTATCGCTCGGAGCAGTATTATCTGCACTACGATCCCTCAGTCGAAATTCTCGCCACGACGACCTTCACCGGCCAGTACGATCCCGCCGCCCGCAATGTCACGATGCCCGTCGTGTTCAAGCGGCATTTCGGCGAGGGTCGCGTCTTCTATTCCGCACTCGGCCATGTCGCTGCCGAATTCAGCCACCCCTACATGCCCCTCATTCTCCGACGCGGTCTCAGCTGGGCCGCTCGCCAGTAATCGGGGGCCAGGACCGGAACGAGCTGCGATGCTTGGCTGGCGGCTTCGACGAATATACAGAGCCGTGGACCGTTCACACCATGTTTGCGAACAAGCCGGCCTGACGACGAAAAAGCCGCCGGCACGACGGCTGGCGGCTTTTACCATTCAGCATATAAAAGCGCCTCTGCGATGCAGGCCTCAGCCGAGCCTAGCGGCCCGCCGCCTTGCACCGGCTGCTTTGATCGTCCTTTGCCTCGGCCTCATCATAGACTCGCATCAGGCGCCCGGCTGCCTTGAGCTTTTCGATGAGATCGCTCCCATCGGCGGAAGCCTTGGTAGCCTCGAGCTGTTCGAATTCCCTGAGCGCCTGCGCCCAGTGGCTTTCGCCCCGACCATGCGGCCGGCCTTCCTCTTCCCAGATAGCATATGCCCGCTGGCTGACCCAATCATCCCGATTACGACTCATTGCAAAACCCCAGCCAGTAAAAACGCATACGCAATGCCAATGAGAATAAAAGTGCCAGCCCGGACTTTAGGAGTCGTTACTGCGGGATGTAATTTTGCAGGATAAATTGCTTCGGTAAGAGTAGTTTTTCAATATCTATAGTTAAAAGGGCGGAAACGTTCATCCGCCCTGATATGTTCAAACGGCGATAGACTCTTCAGCCGCCTCCCTGGCTTCGCCGGTACCTCGTCCCATGAAGGTGAAAATGACGATTGCCGTCAGGATCGTGATGCCGGTCAAAAACCATAGAAGTAGCCCGAAGGCGCTATTATAGGCATGGATGAGTTCCAGTTCTCCCATGCCCGAAAGAGCCCGGCCCGCACCATTGAGATCTCCCGTCACCAATCGCTGTGCCGCCACCGTCGCTTCATGGCTTGTTCCAAGATAGGACTGCGTCAGCGCGGAGAGGACTGCGCTCACGATGGCGAGCGCTACCCCTTCGCCTGCGACGCGGGTCGTACTGAATATCCCGGTTGCCATGCCGGCACGCTCCTTCGGCACGACACTGACGGCAAGCCCGTCCATGAGGCCCCAGGGCAGGCTGATGCCGATACCAATCGTCAGCAGCGGTGCAATAAGCGCCACATGATCCGAACCGACGGGAATGTGTGCGAGCCAGAAAAGACCGGCGGCCGAAATGACGAGACCGACGCTGCAGATCGTAGCTGCCGGCAACCACCGGGTCAGCAGCCCGGCCGCGACCGGCAGGATGAGAAGCGGACCGGAAAGCGCGATCATCATCTGTCCGGCGGCAACCGCGCTCAAACGCTCGACGCCGACGAAGCGCAACGGCAGCAGGATCAGCAGGACAACGAAAGCATAAGCGGGAGCAGCCGCCAGAAGCTGCACACTGACAAAGCGAGGATAGCGGAAAAGCGTCAGATCGAGCATCGGCCGCCTTACGAGGTGCTCGATGAAGCAGAAGACGGCCATCAGCAGCGCCGAGCCCAAAATGAGCCCAAGCGTGAGAGCATCGCTCCAGCCGCTTTCCGGCGCCCGCAGCACGCCATAGGTAAAGAGCGACAGGGCCAACGTGAAGCTGATCGCGCCTGGCCAGTCGAGCCCTCTTGCCTCGGGGTCGCGGGTTTCCGTCAGGAATACCGACCCGAAGACGAAGGCGATGATAGCGAGGCCGACCACGAGCACGAAAATCGCCCGCCACTCGTAGGCCTCGATCATCATGCCCGACGCCATCGGCCCAAACGCCAGGCCGACCCCGAAACTGGCACCCACGAGACTGAAGGAACGCATGCGTTCCTTTCCGTCGAACTCCTGCGCCAGCGATGCCATCCCGCCGGAAAAGGCCGCGGCCGAGCCGAAGCCCTGAAGCGCGCGAAGGCTGTCGAACCAGACGATGTCAGGCGAAAAGGCAAGCCCCCCGGAAAATAGGATGAAGGCGGCAAGGCCGCACAGGAAGACGCGCTTGCGGCCATAGCTGTCTGCCAGCGCGCCGGCCGCCATCAATGTGCTGCCAAATGTCAGCATGAAGGCGTTGGTGACCCAGTTGTGAGCGATCGGGCTGCCGCCGAGTTCGGCACTGATCGCCGGCAGGGCCACGGCGGGACCTGTAAAGGTGAGAGGCATGGCCGCCGCTGCCGAGCAGACGGCGATCAAGACGAAGATTTTCTCCGCCATACTTGCAGGTTTGGATTTATGGGGAACGGTCATCTGATATCCGCTGGTTCGAATGTGGGACGCGCCTGAGAGGGGCGCGGGCGGCGCTGAAACGCCTGGACTTCGATTGCGGGAAGCAGCATAAATTGAGGATAATGCTTCAATAACCTACGGTTTGTTCCGCATATAAAGGAAGAAACCGCTCGAATGGATCGACTTATGGACCAACCTCTGGGTGGCCTCACGGCATTTGTCAGAACTGCGGATCTTGGAAGTTTCGTCGCCGCCGGCCGAGCTCTCGGCCTTTCCGCCTCCGCTGTCGGCAAGGCTGTGACCGCGCTTGAACAACAACTCGGCGTCCGCCTGTTCCAGCGCTCGACACGAAGCTTGCGGTTGACCGAAGAAGGCCGCCTGTTCCACGAGCGCTGCCGGCGCATCCTTGATGACCTGGAAGATGCCCAGGCCTCGCTCGCTCAGGCTGTCGCGACCCCTCGGGGGCGGCTGCGCGTCAGCGTGCCGCTGGTCAGCTACCATCTGATTCTGCCGATCCTGCCGGAATTCGTGAACCTCTACCCGGAGGTCGAACTGGATCTCGACTTCAACGACCGGATTGTCGATCTGATCGAAGAAGGCGTCGATGTTGCAATCCGCAGCGGGACCTTGCCAGATTCGAGACTGATGTCGCGCGCACTTCGCCCGTTTCAGCTCCTGCTATGCGCCGCGCCTGCCTATCTGGAAAAATACGGAACACCGGATTGTCCCCGCGATCTCCAAGGCCATCAGAGCGTCCGGTTCCGATTCCCCAATTCCGGAAAGCTGCAGCCCTGGCCGCTCAGCCTCACCGCGGACCATCCCGAAATCAGAACCCGTACCGTTCTGACCTGCAACAACATGGAAGCCCTTCGCGGCGCCACCATCAGCGGCATGGGTATCGGCTGCATGCCGGATTTCCTCGCCCGCGACCCGCTGGCCGACGGCAGGCTGCGCACCGTGCTGGACGCTCACATAGATGCCCCCGGCCAGTTCCACCTGCTCTGGCCGTCCAACCGGCACCTTTCTCCCAAGGTCCGAGTGCTCGTCGATTTCCTGAGCGAGAAGCTGTTCTCCGATCGCTGTGAGAGCTACGCAAAAGATACGGCAGCGCTACCTTCTCCGAGACATTGAACGCCGGCATCACCAGCATCATGATGCTCTCGCCGAACCGGATATGCATCGGCCCGGAAATTCTGAGTCCAAATGACAGGGCTTCGAATACCTCAGCGCATAGGATACATAAGATGCATAGGCTTTTTCATTGGTCGTGCGGGAAATGTCAGACGGTGACATGACAGGCATTGAATCTGACATTTCCTATAGAGCCGTTGAAATGGCCTATGCATCTCATGCATCCTATGCAGGCCCCGAAAACAAATGGGCCTTTCTCGCCGCTGACTTCTCCCGACGCCCCTCTTTCTCCTGACGTCCGTCTCGGACTCAACCTTCTCGCCGATAATCTCCGTGATCATCAACATGGGGAAAGGCGAAAGGCTGGATGACGTGGTAAAAGTCCACTCAGAAAAATCGGAATCGCTTCACGCTGTGGCCAGAATATAGTGAAAGACTGGCGACGGTCGATGCCTTGGGCTCGACGATCGACAAAGGGCTGCAATCGGTTGCCGGCGGTATGGCGGAGAGGGTGGGATTTGAACCCACGATACCCTTGCAGGTATGCCGCATTTCGAGTGCGGTGCATTCGACCACTCTGCCACCTCTCCGCGGTCTAGGTCGGCGCTTGTTCGGCGCGGGCGTTCTCATAACGAGCAAATGACAGGCTGGCAAGCCGAAATCTCAAGCTTTTCCATCCTTTTGCCTTGACACCTTTCTGTCACTCGCGTATCCCGCATCCGCAATAGGAGTGGAGTAATCCGCCCCTTGCCCGCCTCGCGCTCGCGTGGGGTTTCACCGGCAGACCAGAGTTCCGGGCTAGTTCCCTGAAATCCCTGCTTAACTTCGACTGATAAAAAGACAGCCACCTGCGCTTTGCGGGGAGAGCTGGATCGAACATGAAAGGATAAAATAATGTTCGCAGTCATCAAGACCGGCGGTAAGCAGTACCGTGTGGCAGCCAATGACGTGCTGACCATCGAGAAGCTTGAAGCCTCCGCTGGCGACTCCATTGAATTCACCGAAGTCCTCGTGATCGGCGAAGGTGCCGACGCAGCGATCGGTGCGCCCTTCGTAGCCGGCGCCTCCGTCAAGGCGGAAGTCGTCGACCAGACCCGCGGCAAGAAGGTCATCGCCTTCAAGAAGCGTCGTCGTCAGAATTCGAAGCGTTCGCGCGGCCATCGCCAGCATCACACGGTTGTCCGCATCACGGACATCGTGGCCGCCAAGTAAGATCAACGGGTTTCAGGTTTAAAGGAGAACTCCAATGGCACATAAAAAAGCTGGCGGTTCCTCGCGTAACGGTCGCGATTCCGAATCCAAGCGCCTCGGCGTGAAGAAGTTCGGCGGCGAGAACGTCGTAGCTGGCAACATCATCGTTCGCCAGCGCGGAACCCAGTGGCATCCGGGCGCCAATGTCGGCCTCGGCAAGGATCACACCATTTTTGCGCTTACGGCTGGCAATGTGGACTACCGAACGAAGGCCAATGGTCGCGTCTACGTGTCTGTAATGCCGAAAGCGGAAGCAGCGGAATAAGCCGGTAGCGCTCAAAAACAGCCGGCGTCTCATCGACCCGGCTGACCGTACCAGGTTCAGTCCAGAAAACAGGGGAGATGGGGCGCCATCTCCCCTTTTTCTTTGTCCAAACAGGAGGACTGAACATGCAAGGCGAATTGATAAGGGTCGACCAATCACGGTCAACCCGGGAAGACCAGCGGTCTTCCATGGAACGGCTGAGGCCGGAGCGGTTAAGGACCGATTGCCCTGTCTTGTTATCGGAAAGGCTCGTCATGCGCGCGCCCCACGAGGAAGACATTGACGCCCTTGCCCATCTCGCCAACAACGCCAAAGTCGCCACCATGGTATCGCGTATGCCGCACCCCTATACCGCCAATGATGCCGCCGACTTTGTTTGGCGTACGCGAAATGGCGAGATTGGCAAGTGCGTCTATGCCATCACCAAGGCCGAAAACGGCGCCTTCATGGGCTGCTGCGGCGTGGAGCCGCATACCGACGAAAAGACCGTCGAGATCGGCTATTGGCTCGGCGAACCCTATTGGAACCAGGGTTATATGACCGAGGCCTGCCATGCCCTCGTCGACATGGTATTCAGGACGCGGCAGCAGGTCGAGCAGATCGACGCCCGCTGCCGGGTCATGAACGTCGCCTCGCGCCGCGTCATCCAGAAGTGCGGCTTCCAGTTCCAGGGATCCGGCCTTGCCGCTTCGCTGGCGCTCGGCAGCAACGTGCCGGTCGAATGGTACCGGCTCGACCGGAAGACCTGGATGTCTCTGAGAAGCTGGGGGGCAATCTCATGAGTCCGGCTACCCTTCAGCGGCCCAAGAGCAAGCCTATGATGCCCGGCCCTGCTCCGGTCATCACGACGGCAAGGCTGACGCTTCGCCCGCACAGGCTGAGTGACGCTCCGGCGATCGCGGAATCACTTTCCGATTTCGCAGTCACCCGCATGCTGGCCCGCGTTCCCGCCCCCTACGACCGGCAGGATGCGCTGGATTGGCTGATCGCGGTCACGTCAGGCGTCATGCCTGACTGGAGTTTGGCGATCACCGGCAGTGATGATGTTCATATCGGCAATGTGTCGATCGAACTCCGTCACGGCCGCTGGCACCTCGGTTACTGGCTGAACCGCTACTACTGGCAGCGCGGCTACATGAGCGAGGCGGCGGAAGCAGCGCTGGAGCGTTTCTCACAGCGCATGCCTGACATTCCCGTTCATTCGGGCGTCTTTGCCGACAATCCTGCGTCGCTCCGGCTGCAGGAAAAGCTCGGTTTCCGGATGACCGGCTGCAGCGAAATCTACTCTTTCGCCCGCAACACCATGGTCGCCCATATCGAAACCGTGCTGCAGCCCGGCGCGCTGCAGCAGCAGAAAGTGGCCTGAATTAACGAGGACGCCGCGGCAAAAGCGGCGTCCTTTCAATCGCCGATCTCGACCCGCAGGGGAAAATGATCCGAACCTGGGGAATTCGTATCAATGACAGCCGATCTCAACCGGTCCTTGAGGCCGCAACTGACGAAACAGTAATCGATATGCATACGCCTGCCGTGATCTTCCGGATCCATCCAGCTGTAGCTGCCGGGCGTGTAGGCGCCAAGCGCCGCAAAAGCGTCGACGGGCGTGCCGATCCGCGCCGTACGGCCGTAAAACCCGTCAAAAGCGCCAGCGAAGGTGCAATATTCCGGCGATTCCGGCTCCATATTGAAATCGCCCATGATCACGTAATCCTCCGGCAGCGGCGGCTCAGGAAGCCCGAGTTCACAGGCTCCGGTCAGCGACGCGCCCTCCTGAATGAACGCATTGATGCGATCGCTGAGATAGTGGAGCTGCGCAATGCGCTCGTCGATCGAAACGTGGTCGAGATGAACGGAATAGACGCGGAGAGCACCCTCAGGTGTGGCAATGACGGATTCCGTCGCACCGCGCTGCAAATTGACCTTGTCGACCGTACGGCTGCGCGGCAGAAGCAGCGTTCGCGTCGACAGGATGGGCCATCGCGACAGGACCATATTGCCGAACTGGAAACGGGTGCCGCGCGGCAGGGGAACCTGGCCCTCCGGCGCCTCGACATGGATGTCGCAGGCCGCTCCATAGACCCAGAAATGGTCGGGAAACAAGGCCGCGATGATGGCGGGCATGTCGGCATAATCGTTGCGAATGAAACCTCTCGTCACCTCCTGCAGGGCGATGACATCAGCGCCTTCAAGACTTTCGGCGATGCGTTCCAGATCGTATCTGCCATCGAGACCGAAGCCGTACTGTATGTTATAGCTCGCAAAAATCACGATATTCTTTGACCTCCGCCTGAACCGCCTATATCGAGTGGGCCAAGAGGGGTCGCCCAAACGCACCGAGTACTGGAAGTAAAATGAAATTTCTCGATGAAGCAAAGGTCTATATCCGGTCGGGTGATGGCGGCGCGGGCAGCGTTTCCTTCCGCCGTGAGAAGTTCATCGAGTTCGGCGGGCCCGACGGAGGCGACGGCGGACGCGGCGGCGATGTGTGGGTCGAGGCCGTCAATGGCCTCAACACGCTGATCGATTTTCGCTATCAGCAGCACTTCAAGGCCAAGGTCGGCATGCACGGCATGGGCAAGAACCGCACCGGCGCGAATGGCGACGACGTGACGCTCAAGGTTCCCGTCGGCACGCAGATCTTCGAAGAGGATCAGGAAACCCTCATCTGCGACCTGACCGAGGAAGGCCAGCGCTTCTGCCTGGCAAAAGGCGGCAATGGCGGCTTCGGCAACGCTCATTTCAAGTCTTCGGTCAACCAGGCGCCGGACTGGGCCAATCCCGGACTTGAGGGCGAAGAAAAGACCATCTGGCTGCATCTGAAGCTGATTGCCGATGCTGGCCTCGTCGGCCTGCCGAATGCCGGCAAGTCCACCTTCCTCGCTTCGGTCACCCGCGCGCGCCCCAAGATCGCCAACTATCCTTTTACGACGCTGCATCCGAACCTCGGTGTCGCGACCATCGACAGCCAAGAATTCATCCTTGCCGATATTCCCGGTCTTATCGAGGGCGCGCATGAGGGCGTGGGCATCGGCGACCGTTTCCTCGGTCATGTCGAGCGCACGCGCGTACTGCTGCATCTCGTCTCTGCCCAGGAGGAAAAGGTCGGCAAGGCCTACAAGACGGTGAAGCACGAGCTCGAAGCCTATGGCAACGACCTCGTCGACAAGCCGGAAATCGTCGCGCTCTCGCAGATCGACGTGCTCGACGATGCGACCCTGAAGAAGAAGGCGAAGGAACTCGCCAAGGCCTGCGGCAAGACGCCGTTCCTGATTTCCGCCGTCACCGGCAAGGGAATGACGGAAGTGCTGCGCGCGCTTCGCGATATCATCGTCGAAGCCAATACCGAGGAAAAGCCGGCCAAGACCCCTAAGCTGCGCCATCGCGACATGATCCTCAACGACGAGGACGAGAGCGATGAGTAGCCGCAAACCGCTGGATCGCTACCGCCGCGTCGTCATCAAGATCGGCTCGGCGCTCCTGGTCGATCGCAAGACCGGTCTGAAGAAATCATGGCTCGATGCCATGTGCGCCGATATCGCTGCGCTGAAGTCCAAAGGCGTCGATATCCTTGTGGTATCGTCAGGCGCTATAGCACTCGGCCGCTCGGTGCTCGATCTTCCCTCGGGCGCCCTGAAGCTGGAGGAAAGCCAGGCGGCGGCGGCCGTCGGCCAGATCGCGCTGGCACGTGCCTGGTCGGAAAGCCTGTCGCGCGACGATATCGTCGCCGGCCAAATCCTGCTGACGCTCGGCGACACCGAAGAGCGTCGCCGTTATCTCAACGCCCGCGCCACCATCAACCAGCTTTTGAAGATCGGCGCCGTGCCGATCATCAATGAGAACGATACGGTCGCGACCAGCGAAATCCGCTATGGCGATAACGACCGCCTGGCTGCTCGCGTCGCGACCATGACAGGCGCGGACCTGCTGATCCTTCTCTCCGATATCGACGGTCTCTACACTGCCCCGCCGCATCTCGATCCGAATGCGCAGTTCCTGGAAACCATTGCGGAAATCACCCCCGAGATCGAAGCCATGGCCGGTGGTGCGGCCTCCGAACTCTCACGCGGCGGCATGCGCACCAAGATCGATGCCGGCAAGATCGCGACGACTTCGGGCTGCGCCATGATCATCGCGTCAGGCAAGACGGAAAGCCCGCTTTCGGCAATCGAAAACGGTGCGCGCTCCTCCTGGTTTGCGCCTTCGGGCACGCCCGTCACCGCCCGCAAGACCTGGATTGCCGGACAGCTTCAGCCGGCCGGCATGCTGCATCTCGATGAAGGTGCCGTCACCGCACTCGGCGCCGGCAAGAGCCTGCTGCCCGCCGGCGTGCGCAGCATCTCCGGCAATTTCGCCCGCGGCGATACGGTCGCGATCATCGCCCCCTCCGGCCGCGAGATCGCCCGTGGGCTGGTCAGCTACGACGCAGAAGAAGCCCGCCAGATCGCCGGCCGCAAATCGGCTGAAATCGAGGCGATCCTCGGTTATCCCGGCCGCGCCGCCATGGTCCATCGCGACGATATGGTGATGACGGCGCAGATCGGTTCGAGATCAGAAAGGCAGAAGAAGGACGCAAGCTATGCTTGATACGGTTGCGCTAAGCCCTGACATTGACGCGCTGATGAACGACATCGGCCGCAAGGCCAAGGCCGCCGCGCGACCATTGGGCTTTGCTTCCACCAATGCCAAGAACAAGGCTCTGAACGCCATGGCGGATGCCATCCTTGCGAACAAAGCCCATATCCTTTCGGAAAATGCGAAAGATTTGAAGGATGTCGAGGGCACGGACATGCTCGCCTCCTTCATCGATCGCCTGACGCTGAATGACAAGCGCGTCACGGAAATGGCTGAGGGCATCCGCGCGATTGCGGCTCTTCCCGATCCTGTCGGCGAGGTCATCGCCGCCTGGGATCGCCCGAACGGCCTGAAGATCGAACGTGTCCGCACACCACTCGGCGTCATCGGCGTCATCTTCGAAAGCCGGCCGAACGTCACGGCCGATGCCGGTGCGCTCTGCCTGAAGGCCGGCAATGCGGTGATCCTGCGCTGCGGTTCGGATTCGCGCCGTTCCTCGGCTGCGATCCATGCCTGCATGGTCGAGGGTTTGAAATCTGCCGACCTGCCGGAACATGCGATTCAGCTTGTGCCCGTCACCGATCGCGCCGCCGTCGGCGCCATGCTGCGCGGGCTTGATGGTGCAATCGACGTTATCGTACCGCGCGGCGGTAAGAGCCTCGTTGCTCGCGTCCAGAGCGAGGCACGCGTACCGGTTTTCGCCCATCTCGAAGGCCTCTGCCATATCTATGTCGACGCCTCCGCCGATCTCGAAATGGCGAAAAAAATCATCGTCAATGCCAAGATGCGCCGCACCGGCGTCTGCGGCGCGGCTGAAACGCTGCTGGTAGACAGTGCTGCCATCGGCACGCATCTGGCACCATTGCTCAAGGTTCTGACTGAAGCCGGCTGCGAGGTTCGCGGTTCGGCCGCGGTTCTCAACGTAGTATCCGGCCTCAAGCCTGCGACCGAAGAAGACTGGTCGGCCGAATATCTGGACGCGATCATTTCCGTTGCCGTCGTCGACGGCATTTCCGGCGCGATCGGCCATATCCAGAAATATTCGTCGAACCACACCGAAGCCGTGCTTGCCGAAGACCCTGAGGTCGTCGAGCGCTTCTTTACGGAGATCGACTCGGCCATTCTGCTGCACAACGCCTCCACCCAGTTTGCCGATGGCGGAGAATTCGGCATGGGTGCGGAAATCGGCATCGCCACCGGCAAGATGCATGCGCGCGGTCCTGTTGGCGTCGAGCAGCTCACCTCCTTCAAGTACCGCGTTCGCGGCAACGGACAGACGCGGCCCTGACGTGACCACAGAGCATGTAGACCGGCGCTATCTCCGCATGCCGCATAGCGAACGCGGCATGATCGTCGGTCTGTTCGGCGGCTCGTTCAATCCGCCGCATGAGGGCCATGTCCTGGTCGCCGAAATCGCCATCCGCCGCCTGGGGCTGGATCAGCTCTGGTGGATGGTGACACCGGGCAATCCGCTGAAAAGCCGCAATTATCTGGCACCTCTTTCGGAGCGTATAGCGCGCAGCGAGGCGATCGCGACCGACCCGCATATTAAGGTCACCGCATTCGAGCAGGCATTTGGCGTAAGCTACACGGCCAATACGCTTGCCCGGGTCAAGGCGCGCAATCCGCATGTGCATTTCATCTGGATCATGGGCGCCGATAGCCTGGAGAATTTCCACCGCTGGCAGAAATGGCAGAATATCGCTCGGACTTTTCCGATCGCGGTTATCGACAGACCAGGCTCGACGCTCTCCTACCTTTCCTCGAAAATGGCCAAGACCTTTGCTTTTGCCCGCATTGACGAGGATGATGCCCGTATTCTCTGGAAAAAACCGGCGCCCGCCTGGACCTTCATTCACGGTCCGCGCTCGACTTTGAGCTCGACAGCCATTCGTAACGGCGATCAGCACAAGGCCGCGGAATAAATCGGATTGTTTGAAAGTTCCCGGAAATGAAAAGCCCGACGCGGGAGGAGGTGCGTCGGGCTTAAAACTTGATCGACAACTGGGAGGAGGAGTGTTGTCGATCCTATCGGACGGCTATGGGAGGAGGAGAAGCCGTCGGATGATTGTCTTTTAGCACATTTGTTCAGAAGGTGAATATAGGTTGGTGCATTGCAGCAATGCTTAGAATGCAAACCTCTGTGGGACAGTACCGCCTTCGCTGCCAATTTAATCAGCAAAAACAGGTTGATCCAAACTGGCCCCTCAGATCTCTTGTCATTTACTAGGTAGAAGCGCCACATTTTTTCCTCACGAGCTCTCGGCTCAAGGAGAGCCATGCACCTCACGAATGCGTGAAGAGACGGCGTGCAAAAAATTCGCGCTCCGCCACCGTTATGTTCTACCAAATACAACTCTAGCCAAAGCCCACACACCGTTATATTCGTCTAACTATTTCGAATCCGGGGAGAAGAAACTATGCAGAGCCGCCGCCACTGGATGAAACTGGCAACCGCCGCGATCTCGGCCATCTGGCTTGGCGCAGCAGCGCTTTCGACGCCTGCCGCAGCCGCCGAAAGGGTAGCTGTCTTCGCCGCTGCAAGCCTCAAAAATGCGCTTGATGCGGCCAACGCCGCTTGGGCCAAGGAAAGTGGCAGGGAAACCGTTGTTTCTTATGCGGCAAGCGGCGCACTGGCAAAGCAGATCGAGAATGCAGCCCCTGCTGACGTGTTTATTTCTGCCGACCTGAACTGGATGGACTATGTCGCCGATAAAAAGCTGATCAAGATGGACACACGCTCCAACTTGCTCGGCAACCGCCTCGTTCTGGTCGCTGAAAACGGCAAACAGAAACCGGTTGAAATCAAGGTGGGCTTCGATCTCGCCGGCCTCCTCGGCGACGGCAAGCTCGCCATGGGCGAGCCGAAGTCGGTTCCGGCCGGCAAGTATGGCCAGACAGCGCTCGACAAACTCGGCGTCTGGAAGTCCGTCGAGACCAAGGTTGCCTATTCAGAAAGCGTGCGCGCCGCCCTCGCCCTCGTTTCCCGCGGCGAAGCACCATACGGAATCGTCTATCGGACCGATGCGGCGGCCGATAAGGGCGTTGCGATCGTCGGCACCTTCCCGGCCGATTCCCACCCACCGATCATCTACCCGGTCGCCCTGCTTGCTGGGAGCAAGAACCCGGATGCCGCTGCCTATCTCGACTTCCTGAAGTCGGACAAGGCTGCCCCATTCTTCACGACGCAGGGTTTCACCATCCTGAAATAATTGCGCAATCAGCGCCCAGAGCCTAGCGTGAACGGTTCGCTTCGGCGGCCTTCACTGTTTCGGAGAAGATGACGTTTTGGATATGTTCGGCTTGCGCGATGAGGAATGGACGGCGATCCTGCTGAGCCTGCGCATTTCCTTCGTCGCCATGGTGGCGAGCCTGCCGCTCGGCATCCTCGTCGCCTTGCTGCTTGCCCGCGGCCGCTTCTGGGGCAAGTCCGTCCTGAATGGCATCGTCCACCTGCCGCTGATCCTGCCACCTGTCGTGACCGGCTTCATCCTGCTAGTCCTTTTCGGCCGCCGCGGCCCGATCGGCAGCCTGCTGGATCAATATCTGGGCATCGTACTGTCCTTCCGCTGGACGGGTGCAGCGCTCGCCTGCGGCGTCATGGGCTTCCCGCTTATGGTGCGCAGCGTCCGTCTCTCCATCGAGGCCGTCGACCGCAAGCTGGAGGAAGCGGCCGGAACGCTCGGCGCAAGCCCGGCTTGGGTCTTCCTGACCGTCACGCTGCCGCTGATCATTCCGGGCATCATTACCGGCATGATCCTCTGCTTTGCCAAGGCGATGGGCGAGTTCGGCGCCACCATCACCTTCGTCTCCAATATCCCGGGCGAAACGCAGACACTATCGACCGCCATCTATACCTTCACCCAGGTGCCCGGCGGTGACGCCGTCGCCATGCGGCTCACCCTTATTTCCATCGCCATTTCCATGCTGGCCCTGCTCGCCTCGGAATTCCTTGCCTATCTCGCCGGCCGGAGGACCGATCCGGAATGACGCTCATCGTTGAAGCAAGACATCGCCTCGGCGCCTTCGGGCTCGATGCCGCCTTCACCTCCGAACGCGGCGTGACGGCGCTCTTCGGTCGTTCCGGCTCCGGCAAGACCTCCGTGATCCGCATCATCGCCGGCCTCACACGACCGGCCGAAGGCCGGATCCTGCTCGACGGCGAGGCGCTGACGGATACGGCAGAGGGCATCTTCGTTCCCCGGCACCGCCGCCGTTTCGGCTACGTCTTCCAGGAAGCGCGGCTTTTTCCGCATTTGAGCGTCCGGGCAAACCTCTCCTATGGCCGCTGGTTCACGCCGAAATCCGCACGCATTGAAAATTTCGATCATGTCGTCGACCTGCTCGACATCGGCCAGTTGCTCGCCCGCAGCCCTTCAAAGCTGTCGGGGGGCGAGAAGCAGCGTGTCGCGATCGGTCGCGCACTGCTTTCTTCGCCGCGCCTGCTCCTGATGGACGAACCCCTGGCCGCCTTGGACGAAGCCCGCAAGGCCGAGATTCTGCCCTATCTCGAGCGTCTGCGCGACGAGATGGATATTCCGATCGTCTATGTCAGCCATTCGATCTCCGAAGTCGCGCGCCTGGCAAATCGGGTCGTGGTCATGCGCGACGGCAAGGTGGAAGCCGCAGGCCCCGCAACAGAGATCCTCAGCCGTTCGTCGCTGCTCCCGGAGGACCAAAAGGAAGCCGGTGCCGTTCTGGAAGGCACGGTCGAAGATATCGATTTGGCCAATCGGATTTCGACGGTGCTGCTGAAGGCGGGCAGGCTCTATGTTCCGGGTGCTGCGCCGGCCATAGGCAGGCCCGTGCGCATCCATATCCCCGCCCGAGACGTGATGCTGGCAACGCGGAAGCCGGAAGGGCTGAGTGCCCTCAACATTCTGGAAGGAACCGTCACGCAGGTTTCACCAACGGAGGATGGAACCGTCGAGATCCGCCTCGATTGCACCGGCGACGCCGTGCTCTCGCGCATCACTGCCCTGTCCTGCGAGCGTCTGGGATTATATCGGGGCATGCCGGCTTTCGCCGTTATCAAGACGGTGGCGCTGCAAGCCTGATCAGCGCCGGCCGTCCGGCAGCGGATTGCGGTTGTTTTCCAGCCAGGCGAGATCATCGGCAAGGCTGGTGCGTACCGTCTTTTCCATGTCGCGAAAGCGCGCCAGCAGTTGCTCGCCGAACGGCGTCAGTGCCGCGCCACCACCCTTCTGGCCGCCACGCTGCGATTCCACCACCTGCGACTTGAACATGCGGTTCATCTCGGCAACCAGCATCCACGCACGGCGATAGGACATGTCCATTGCGCGGCCGGCCGCCGAGATGGAACCTGTCTCGCGGATATGCTCGAGCAGCTCCATCTTGCCGTGGCCGAGGCGATCGTCATCGGGAAAGGTGATTCGCAGGACGGGGGCGAGCGGATTTTTGGCAGTTTTGGTCATTTCGGTCAGTATTTGCGGAAATCATCGGCACTTTACGCCCTACCGCAAACGCTGTACACAGCCCCTCCATCTCGACCGAGGGTCGAAATCTTGATTTCGTGACGCCAAATGCGGCTTTCCGCCGCTCGCGCGCTGCGCCGCGTCTTGAAACGTTAATGGTTTGATGCCTATCTTAACCATGATCCGGTTGTACCGGATCCGTGTTGTGCATGGTTTGTCATTCCAGGAAAGGGAAAGCACTGACAACAGTACACGCCAAGGGAAAAACGCTTGCCGTTCTCCCGAAGGGTGCGGAACGTGGCGCCGATGCCGCCGCCCGTGCTCTGGAAGCCGTCCTCGTCAGCCTCGAGGACTCCAAAGCTGAAGATATCGTCACCATCAACATTGCCGGAAAATCGGCGCTTGGAGACTACATGGTTGTCGTCTCCGGCCGCTCGAACAGGCATGTCATGGCGATCGCCGATCATCTTCTGACCGATCTCAAGGACGAGGGCTTCGGTACAGCCCGCGTCGAAGGTCAGGAAGGTGGTGACTGGATCCTGATCGATACCGGTGACATCATCGTGCATGTGTTCCGTCCCGAAATTCGCGAGTTCTACAACATCGAAAAGATGTGGGCGGCTCCGGATATGGATGAGGAAACGCGGCACTGACAGGCAGCCCGGCATTCGTCCGGCGCCTGAGACGTGGTAACTGGCCGGGCCAGCTTTCAATCGCTGGCCGGTAAGTCCACATTGCGCTTCCAAAGCGCGGCATAGCAGGAGCGGATGAATGCGGATTGGTCTTTTTGCGGTGGGACGGCTGAAGTCCGGCCCCGAAAAGGATCTTGCGGCCCGCTATTTCGACCGTTTTGCCAAGGCCGGTCCTGCGGTTGGCCTGGAATTTTCTCGTATCGCCGAAGTGGCTGAAAGCCGCGCCTCCAATGCGGAGACCCGCAAGCGCGAGGAGGCGGCGATGCTGCAGAAGTCGCTCTCCGAAGGCGGCATCCTCATTCTCCTCGATGAACGCGGCAAGGCGCTGGACAGCGAAGCTTTCGCCAATCTCCTCGGCACCTATCGCGATCAGGGCAAACGCGACCTGACGATCGCGATCGGCGGCGCCGATGGCCTCGATCCTTCCCTCTACGACCGGGCCGACATGACTCTTTGCCTTGGCAAGATGACATGGCCTCATCAGATCGTCCGCACGCTGATTGCCGAACAGCTCTATCGGGCGGTGACCATCCTTTCCGGCCACCCTTACCATCGTGTTTGACGCGGCCAAAAACACTCACGCAGCCGTGTTTTGCGTGACGACCTCTTCTCCTTCAAACTTTCTGGCCAATAGCCCCAAATCAGCTTAGATTCCGAGCGATTTGAACGAGTAAACCCCGACACGCATGACGAGAGCTGCCCCCAAGCGATCCCGCCTGTTTTTGCCGGCCGTTGCCGCAGGGCTCGGTGCGGCCGTCATTGCCATTTCGGGAAACCCCTTTGCCGTACAGGCGCAGGACGCGCCGGCTCCGCCTGCGACAGCCGAACAGGCCGCCCCGGTCACGTCAGCCGAACAACCACCGCCTGACCCCGCCGCCGAACTGGCGAAGAAGCGCGACGAGACGCGGGCAGAGCTCGACAAGCTGTCGAAGACGATCAACCTCTCCTCGGACAAGGTGAGCGAGCTTCAAAGCAGCATCGACAATCTGGAAAAGAGCACGGCAAGCATCCGACAGGCATTGATCGATTCCGCCGCGCGCCGCAAAGGCTTGGAAGGCAAGATCCTCGACAGCGAGAAGAAGCTCGCCGAGCTTGGCGTCAAGGAAGACGGCATCCGACGTTCGCTGCACGAGCGCCGCGGCCTTCTGGCCGAGGTTCTTGCCGCATTGCAGCGCATGGGCCGCAACCCGCCGCCGGCCCTTCTCGTCACACCCGATGATGCGCTGGCTTCGGTTCGCAGCGCCATTCTGCTCGGCGCTGTCGTTCCTGGTATCCGCAAGGAGACCGAAAAGCTGGCAGCCGATCTCACCGATCTCGCGGCTTTGCAGACGGCAAGTGCCAAGGAGAAGGAAGGCCTGACCACCACCATGGCAAACAGCCTGGAGGAGGAGCGGCGCATGGACCTGCTGCTTGCCGAAAACGACAAGTTGAGCCGCACCAATGCCGCCGAACTGGAAGCCGAAAAGCGGCGGTCTCAGGAACTGGCGAGCAAGGCAACGACGCTCGAAAGCCTCGTCGCCTCGATGGAAACGGAGATCGCCTCCGTGCGCGATGCTGCCGCTGCCGCCAGGCAGGCAGAGGAAAACCGCAAGCTCCTGACCGACGAGCAGCGCGCTCAGGCAAAGGCTTTGGCTGACAGCGGAGTGCCCGATAAAAACCGCATTGCGCCCGCATATCCTTTCGGAGATTTGAAGGCGAAGCTGGAGCTGCCTGTGGCAGGCGATATTCTGCGCCAGTTCGGGGATGCCGATGGCACCGGACACGAGGCGATGGGAATGACGGTCGCGACCAATCCGGAAACGGTGATCACGGCCCCTGCTGACGGGCTGGTGGTTTTTGCCGGTGCTTTCCGCAGCTATGGCCAGATGATCATCCTTGATGCCGGCGACGGATACCACCTGGTTCTCTCAGGCATGGATACGATCAGCACCCGTCAGGGAAAATTTGTTTTCTCCGGCGAACCCCTGGCTGTGATGGGTGCGAAAAGAGTGGCAAGCGCAACTGCATTGGCGCTGGAAACAGATCGGCCAACGCTTTACATTGAGTTTCGAAAGGACGGTAAACCGGTCGATTCCCGGCCGTGGTGGACCGCCAAAGACACTGGAAAGGCACGCAATGATTCGTAGGGCTTCTCTTGTTCTGGTCGGCGCCCTGATGGGCGCGACCGCAATGAGCGTCATTTACTCCGCAGGCGTGCCTGCAGAGGCGGCGGGCGCATCGACCTATAAGGAGCTTTCGGTATTCGGCGACGTCTTCGAACGCGTGCGTGCACAATACGTAACGCCGCCGGCCGAGGATAAGCTGATCGAAAGCGCCATCAACGGCATGCTGTCCTCGCTCGATCCGCATTCCAGCTACATGAATGCGAAGGACGCCGAAGACATGCGCACCCAGACCAAGGGCGAGTTCGGCGGCCTCGGCATCGAAGTCACCATGGAAGACGAGCTCGTCAAGGTCATCACCCCGATCGACGATACTCCGGCTGCCAAAGCTGGCGTTCTGGCCGGCGACTATATTTCCGAGATCGATGGCCAGTCCGTCCGCGGCCTGAAGCTCGAAGACGCCGTCGAAAAGATGCGCGGCGCGGTCAATACGCCAATCAAGCTGACGCTGATCCGCAAGGGTGCCGACAAGCCGATTGAATTGACGATTGTTCGTGACGTCGTTGCCGTCCAGGCTGTGAAGTCGCGCGTCGAGGATGATGTCGGCTATCTGCGCGTCATCTCCTTCACCGAAAAGACCTATCCCGATCTCGAAAAGGCGATCACCAAGATCAAGGCGACCGTTCCGGCTGACAAGCTCAAGGGCTTCGTCCTTGACCTGCGTCTCAACCCCGGGGGTCTGCTCGATCAGGCGATCAATGTTTCCGACGCCTTCCTGCAGCGCGGCGAAGTCGTGTCCACCCGGGGCCGCAATCCGGACGAAACCCGCCGCTTCAACGCCGGTCCGGGCGATCTGACGGATGGCAAGCCGCTGATCGTCCTCATCAACGGCGGCTCGGCTTCCGCATCGGAAATCGTTGCCGGCGCCCTGCAGGATCTGCGCCGTGCCACCGTTCTCGGCACGCGTTCATTCGGCAAGGGCTCGGTGCAGACCATCATTCCGCTTGGCGAAAACGGCGCGCTGCGCCTGACGACGGCGCTTTATTACACGCCATCGGGCCGCTCGATCCAGGGTACCGGCATCACGCCTGACATCAAGGTGGAAGAACCCCTTCCCGCCGATCTCCAGGGCAAGATGGTGACCGAGGGCGAATCCGCCCTGCGCGGCCACATCAAGGGCCAGAGCGAGACCGACGAAGGTTCGGGCTCGGTCGCCTACGTCCCGCCGGATCCGAAGGACGACGTCCAGCTCAACTACGCGCTCGACCTGCTGCGAGGCAAGAAGACCGATCCGTCATTCCCGCCGAACCCGGATAAGGCCGTCGTCGCCAAGTAATTCATCGATCTCAAGGCCGGGCAACACGCCCGGCCTTGAGACTTTCTGCTGTTTCCCGGTTTTGGAGTGGCAAGGAATTGGGAACGGACCTGCATGCACCCCTGGGCCGCAACCGCAAGGCCGCCCGAAAGCGCCCTGGCATACTGCGGATCGGGCAGATTGCTTCGAGTATCTGTCTTGTCGCGATTGGCGGCTTTTCCCTTTACACGGCATTTCGCAGTGATGGCCTTGAGCAATCGAAGCCTCCGGCGCAGCAGGACTCGTCCGCCGCCCCGCCCACCGATACGATCCAGCAACCTTCAACCTCGGGCAATCAGGCGGCAAACGGTGCGCCGCGTTCGGAGCCGAACTCAGGCGCCAACGTGGAGCGCATGGTCACCGGGGATGGCTCTGTCGTTACCAAGTATAGCCCCCGATCCCGCGACGGCAGCGGCCCGGTTCTAGTCGATGCCACGCAAATCGGCCAGGACCCCCGCATGGCGGCTATTCCCAACGACGACCTGCTCGAAGAGACGCCCTTCGGCCGGCTGCCGATCACAGGTCCCGATGGCCGGCGACCGATGGATCAATATGCGCGGCCGTGGTCCGGCACGCGCGGCATCCGGATAGCAATCGTCCTCAGCGGCCTCGGTCTCAGCCAGACCGGCACGCAACGGGCCATACAGCAATTGCCGGAGGAGATAACCTTCGCCTTTGCCGCCAGCGGCAACAGCCTGCAGCGCTGGATGCAGGATGCCCGCCGCGGTGGACACGAAATATTGCTGCAGGTGCCGCTGGAGCCATTTGATTATCCAGCGAATGATCCAGGACCGGATACGCTGCTGACGTCGAGGCCCGTCGCGCGCAACCTCGAAAGCCTGCATCGGGCCATGGGCGAAATCACCAATTACACCGGCATCATGAACTATCTGGGCGGACGTTTCCTCTCCGATCCCAAGGCGATGGAACCGGTCATGCGGGATATCGGCAAGCGTGGGCTGCTGTTCCTCGACGATGGCACTTCGGCGCAATCCAAGACGGCTGCGGTCGCCAAGGGCACGGAACTTCCCTACGCTTTCGCCGACCTGCAACTGGACGGCCAGGTCGATGTGAACACCATCCTGCAGAAGCTCGATGAACTGGAGCGCATCGCCCGCCGCAATGGCCAGGCGATCGGTGTTGCCTCGGCTTTCGACGAGAGCATTGACGCAATCTCCAAATGGAGCGAGGAAGCGACCATGCGCGGCATCGAGATTGTCGGCGTCGCAGCACTCGTCAACGACCCCAAGAATCCTTGAGCGGAGAGAACCATGAGCGAGGCGACCGTAAAAGCCGAGGACCTGCCCTATCGCCCCTGCGTTGGTGTGATGATCCTCAACCGCGAGGGCCTCGTCTGGGCCGGGCGGCGCATTCCCGACGGCAATTCCGAATATGACGGCTCTCCCCAGCTCTGGCAGATGCCGCAGGGCGGCATCGACAAGGGCGAGGACCCGCTGGAGGCGGCCTATCGAGAACTCTACGAAGAAACCGGCATCAGGTCCGTCACCTTGCTCGCCGAGGCCAAGGACTGGATCAATTACGACCTTCCGCCGCAGCTGATCGGCATCGGCTTAAGGGGCAAATATCGTGGCCAGACCCAGCGCTGGTTCGCCTTTCGCTTCGAGGGCGACGAAAGCGAGATCGCCATCAACCCGCCCCCCGGCGGCCATGAGCCGGAATTCAATGCTTGGGAATGGAAGCCGATGGAAGAGCTGCCCGGCCTGATCGTTCCCTTCAAGCGCGCCGTCTATGAACGGGTCGTGGCGGAGTTCAGCCACCTCTCAAGCTTGACCCCGGAAGATTGAACAGCATAGGCCGAAGCATTCATCGATGCGCCAAAACGAAACCGGCCGCCCAAGAGGCGGCCGGCTGAGAGGAGATTGTCGATAGCGCGTTATTCGGCTTCGTTGGCCGAGTCTGCGTTGAGCTGGCCGTACTTCGCTTCTCCGATCTTTTCGAGCAGGTCGAGCTGCGTTTCGAGGAAATCGATATGGCCTTCCTCGTCTGCCAGCAGCTCTTCGAAAAGCTTCATGGAAACATAGTCGCCGGCGTCATGACAGATATCGCGCGATTTCTTGTAGGCGGTGCGGGCGTCATATTCTCCGGCAAGATCGGCCTCGAGAACTTCCTTGACGTTCTGACCGATGCGCAGCGGCGCAAGCGTCTGTAGATTGGGATGGCCTTCGAGGAAGATGATGCGCGCGACCAGCCGGTCGGCATGATGCATTTCCTCGATCGATTCGGCGCGCTCCTTCTTGGCGAGCTTAGTGTAGCCCCAGTCCTCGAGAAGACGATAGTGAACCCAATACTGGTTGACCGCACCGAGCTCTAAAAATAGAGCCTCGTTAAGCCGCTCGATGACCTTTTTGTCGCCTTTCAATGTCCGCTCTCCTGTTTTCTTCATGGAATTTTCTCAGGCGCGACATGAAATCAAATATTTCCGATTCCGTCGAGTGGCGGCGGGCATGATAATCTTCGGTTGTCTGGATGATGATATCGACAACGTTCGGGAAACAACCGCAGCAGCGGCCGCGTTTGGCCATGGCGTGATAGACCTTCGCCGGCACGATAAGCTGCCAGCAATCCTCATCGAGAAGATTGTTGATGACGTCCCGGATTTCCTTGTCGGTTATGTAATTGCAACTGCAGACGAGCACGTCTTCATTCCAAACATGACACTTACTATCGTGTTTTCTGCAAAAGAAGATAGGAACTGTCAAGAAAAATCGCGACCCTCATTCGATCACGATTCCGCAGCGGGACATCACACACCGGCGAGCTTGTTCGTAAGTCCTTAAGAAGCATCAATTTCCAGGCCGCGAGCGTCAATCAGTGGAAATTGCGCCCGCGCGGCATCACGCTCGCGGTCTCCGCGATATCACCATCCCTCGCCCTCTCTGATGGTCTTTTCTCGCCGATCTTGCTGAGCAGGTTGTCCCGCGCCAGGCTATCCGCCTCCTTCCGCTGCCGGTGATCCTGTGTCGCGCGCAACACCTCGTCCGAGCGTTCGCTGACGCCGAAGCGTTTCGTCTCTCGCTGAAGGATACCGAGCAGCGGCGTCATATCCTCGATACGTTCGACAACGGTATGGATGACGCCGCTCTGGCTTTGTAATTTGCCATAGATTTTCACGAGCCGGGCGCCCATGACCACGGCGCGGTATTTTTCGAAGACTTTCTTCCAGACGATGGCATTGGCAACGCCGGTCTCGTCCTCCAGCGTCATGAAGATCACACCTTTCGCGGAACCCGGCTGCTGGCGTACCAGCACCAATCCCGCGATGATCACGCGCCTCCCATTCGCAACGCGAAGCAGATCGACATTGCGCGTCACGCCCGTCCTGCCTAGCTCTTCACGCAGGAAGGAAACGGGATGCCCTTTCAAAGAGAGCGACAGGTAGCGGTAATCCTCGATGACCTGTTCGCCCGGCAGCATGTCAGGGAGTTTGGCAGCCGGCTCAGGCTGAGGATCGATGTGGCGAACCTTCTCGAAGAGCGGCAGTTCCTCAGTCGCGCTTTTCACATCCAGTGCTCGCACCGCCCACAACGCCTGACGTCGTGATAGTCCGATGGATTGAAAGGCATCTGCATCTGCCAGCCGCTCGATGACAGATTTCTGCAGGCCGGAGCGTAACCAGAGGTCACGTACAGAATGGTAACTCTCACCGCGGTTTTCGATGAGCTTTCCCATATCTTTAGGGGAAACACCCTTGATCTGCAGAAGACCAAGCCGAACAGCATGGCGAGTCTTGATGATATCCCGCATCTCGCCGTGACGAAAATCGATTGCTGCCGGCTCAAAAGCCGCCTCTTCAAGCGTACACTCCCAATTCGACAGATTGATATCTGCCGGCAGGATTTTCACCCCATGCTCACGTGCATCCCGCACCAGTTGCGCCGGCGCATAAAAACCCATCGGCTGCGAATTCAGCATCGCCGCGCAGAAGACGTCGGGATAATAGGCTTTCAGCCACGAGGATGCATAGACGAGCAGAGCAAATGAGGCCGCATGGCTCTCGGGAAAGCCATATTCACCAAAACCCTTGATCTGGTTGAAACATTGCTCCGCGAACTCAGGGTCGTAGCCATTTTTAATCATTCCATCCACGAACCGTTTTTGGAAACTATCAATGGTGCCGGTTCTCTTGAATGTCGCCATCGACCGTCGGAGCCGATCTGCTTCTGCTGGTTCAAAATCTGCTGCGGTGATAGCAATCTGCATGGCCTGTTCCTGAAACAGGGGAACCCCGAGGGTTCTTTCAAGAACAGTCTTCAGTTCTTCGCTTGGATATTCGATTGGAAGGTTCTTATTCCGCAGCTCTCTGCGCTTCAGATAGGGGTGCACCATGTCGCCCTGGATCGGACCAGGCCGGACGATCGCCACTTCAATCACGAGGTCATAGAAGATTCTGGGCTTCAGGCGCGGTAACATACTCATCTGCGCCCGGCTCTCAATCTGGAAAACGCCAAGCGTATCGGCCCGACCCATCATGTCATAAACTGGTTCGCCTTCCTCTCCGTGCTCCCTATTGCCGAGGTCCGCGAGTGTCTTTTTCACGTCGTAGTGCAGCGCAAGCAGCGTGAAAGCCCTGCGTAAGCAGGTCAGCATACCAAGTGCCAGGACATCCACCTTGAGGATTTTGACGTTGTCGAGATCGTCCTTGTCCCACTCGATCATATAGCGATCCGGCATTGCCGTCTTCATGATCGGCACGACCTCGTCGAGCCGGTCTCGTGTGATGACGAAACCGCCGACATGCTGCGTGAGATGGCGCGGAAAACTGAGAAGCTCGCAGGCATATTTCAGCACATTCCGTGTCACTGGATCCTTGATATCGAGACCAGCTGCCTTGGCATCCCGCTCCGAGAGATTGTCTTCGGACCATCCCCAGACGAGGCTGCTGATCGCCGATTGAACATCCTCCGACAGACCGAAGGCCTTGGCGACCTCACGGCCAGCCGAGCGAGTGCGATAGCTGGTGACGGCAGCCGTCAGCCCGGCATGCATAATACCGTATCTTTTATAAATAGACTGAATGACTTCTTCCCGCCGCTCATGCTCGAAATCAACATCGATATCCGGCGGTTCGTCCCGATCCATTGAAATGAAACGATCGAAGAGGAGCGTGCTCTTTTGAGGATCGACTTCTGTAATTTCCAGGCAATAGCAGATAACCGAATTGGCCGCCGACCCTCGCCCCTGACACAGAACTTCGAGCACATAACGGGCGTGGTGAATGATCTTGTGAACTGTCAGGAAGTAAGAGGCGTAGTTCTTGTCGCCGATGAGCTTCAGCTCGTAATCGATCTGCTTCGCCACTTTTTCGGGAACGCCATCAGGATAACGTTTTACCGCACCTGCTCTTGTCAGCCTTTCGAGAGTCTCCTGCGGCGTTTCACCGGGATCGTTTTCAGGCGGATAATTGTGCTTTAGCTCGTTCAGCGAAAAGCTCAACCTGCCGAAAAAGACCTGCGTATTCTCGACCGCGCCAGGATAATCCCGGAACAGCCTGACTATTTCACGTGAATCCTTAAGAAAACGCTCGCCATTGGGCGCCAGGAGGAATCCGGCTTCAGATATCTGCACATGTTTCTGGATTGCGATGACGACGTCCGAAAGCGGCCGCCGCTCGGGGTGGTGATAGAGCGGTTGATTGGTGGCAATCAACGGCACGCGATTGCGGGCGGCAAGCATGGCGAGCACCGCAAAAGCCTGTCGATCACGACCGTCATAGGCTGGCGATAGCGCCATGAAAAATGTCTTGCGAAAACGTTTGCGAAATCGTTCCAGATAATCTTCTAGGACTGGCTGGCCGGGTGGATCATTCACGACAGTGCGATTAGGGACGAGGGCAAGCATCATCTCATCGCCCCATTCCATGAGCTCTGCTTCCGTCAGGATGCAGGTTCCCTTGACCGATTCTTCCTTCAGGTTGCCGACACTGAGCAGGCGACAGAGATTTGCCCAGCCTCGCCGGTTTTGCGGATAGGCAAGGATATCGGGCGTTCCATCGGAAAAGACGAGACGAGCGCCTGGCTGAATCCGGATAGGGTCGAGAATGATCTCCGTTTTCCCTTCCTTCTTTGCCTGAGCCAGGATCGCATCCCTGTTCTTATATCTTTCCTCGAGCTGTTCTGCCTGCGCATGCGCCCGCACCACGCCGGCAACCGAATTCCGATCCGCAATGCCGAGACCGCCGAGCTTCAGATAAGCGGCCTGCACGACCATCTCTTCCGGTTTCGACGCGCCTTCTAGGAACGAAAAATTCGTCCTCGTGCCGATCTCGAAGAACGCGGGCTCGGGTCTCATGCAAACACCCCATGCATGAACCATTGAGGATCGGGTTTCTGGCCATAGAGGCCGCGGCGATAGATCCAGAAACGGTGCCCGACCTCATCTTCGATCCGAAAGTAATCACGCGCCTGGACCTCATCCCCATCGATCCACCATTCCATGGCAATCCGTTCAGGGCCTTCGCTCCTCGCCACCTGATGCTGCAGGCGCCGCCAACGGAATGTCTGCGGCGCACCATCAGGCACCTCGGCAAATGCGACCTCGACCGGCTCCGGCGTTGCAAAAAGCCGCAGCGGACGCTCCTCACGGAAAGGAAGCGCGCTTCCCTGCTCCGTCTTCCGCAATGCCGGAAGGTTCTCCATTGCCGGCACCGTCATCACGGCACGCTCCGGCACATGGCTCTCACGAAGCTGGAAGCTCTGCAGGCAATCCGCGCCAAGCCGGGCCGCGACACGGTCGACAAAACTCGAAAGCGAGATTTCCCCCTGTCGATCCCCTTCGAAATCACCCTGCGCATCGTTGAACGGATCATGCCGCAATACATTCAAGCGCAGGATCTCAAAACCATAGCCGGCGTCGATATCGTCATAGATCACCTGTAGCCGCTCGGAAAATAATCTCGCTATGAGCTTCGGTTCGCGAAGCGGCCGGGAGGCACCGACAGAAATGCGGAACACTCTGCCATCGACACGGAATAGCACCAGTTCGAAAACCCGCCCGCCAGCGCCGCGCGCCTCCAGGGACGGTTTCAGCGATACGGCAGCCTGTCCTGTGACGGCAAGGATCTGTTCTTCCGTTCCGATCGGCTCTACCAGACGGTGTTCGGACGAGAGGCTGGCGACAGGCCGTCGAGGTGAGATCGGCTCCTCTTCACGGCCAAGCGCCTGATCGAGGCGCAGCAGCAGTGCCGGCCCGAAGCGGCGGGTCAACGGCGCCCTCGGCGCATGGATAACGTCACCGACATATTTGAGACCGAGCTTCCTCAAGGCATCGACAGTCTGGCCTTCCAGCCGCAAGGCCGCGACAGGCAGCGGCATCAGCATACGCTCACTCTCCTCGTCGTCCACGACACCGCCCTGCCCGAAACGGGAGACGGCCCAGGAAAGACCAGGCGACGAGGAGATCGCGCCCCGCGCATCGAGCCCCATATGAAAGAGCCGTGACAGGATATCCTGAAGAAGCGCCCTCTCCCCGCCGAAGAGATGCGCGCAGCCGGTAATATCGAGGAACAACCCGTCCTTGCCGTCGAGCGCCACCATCGGCGTATAACGGTCGCACCAATCTGCAATCGCATCCAGCAGCCGGCGATCGGCCGCAGGATCCTCTTCTACGACATCGAGCGCCGGATACATGGCGCGCGCTTCGGCAACACCCTGTTCCTTTCTCAGCCCCACCTTCTCGGCGAACTCGTCCAGCGCCGTCAGCCGCATGGCATTGTTGAGCTTGCCGGAACAGACGAGGGGTGCCGCTTCAGGACGCCCTTTCGAACGCCAGGAGAGCCCCCACCGTCTGCGGGCGATGCGGTCCGTTGGCAGATGCGGAAAGCTGAGCGCCAGAATGCGCTGACTGTTCGCCTGGAGGGCGAGCGAAGCTTGGTTCGTCGATAGGGTGAAATTCGCGTTCATGGGGGTTCCACTCCAGAAGAAAGGAAAGCGGGGCCGGATTGCGACTCTTCTCCAGCGTGAGACGGAAAATCGGATTGCCGATGCTGCCGGAAAGCTTCGATCCGTCCGGCAGCGGCCGCAGGTCAGATGGCGCCGGCTCGACATGCAGACGGAAAGCGGCACTGCTCGCCTCCTCCTCCCCGGCCTGACGGACGAGAAAGAGCGGACGCCGGACGGCGCGTGCCTTGAGATTGAGTCGGCGGCTTTCGGTCAGGCCGAAATGCAAGGGATTGCCGCGCACTTCAAAGACGACGGCCGAGAAGGCAGCACATTCAAGGGCCGCTTCCGCCAGCCAGAGCGCATCCTCCAGTTTGCGCGGCGCGGCATGGAAAAACCTTTCCGGCTTCAGCCCGAAATCCTTCAGCCCCGGAGCATAGGGACGACCTGCCTCCAGTGTGCCGACGGCATCACCGATCCAGAGCAGCGGCAGCAGCCTGCCGGCATCCTCTTCCTGCTTCTGCAGTCGCGCCGCAATGGCCATCGCCAGACCGCTTACCGCCCCTGCATCGCCGGAACGCGCCGCACGGAATTCGGTAATCGCATCGAGCTGCAGGCCGCCTTCCAGGGCCTCATCGAACGGTTGAATGCCAAAAGACAGCCGAGGCAGAATGCAATCCTGCCGTCTCTCGCAACCTTCCGAGAGGGCTTCCCGTTCCGCCGCGGCCAGCGCCGGCGTGGATTTTCCCTCCAGTCGAGCAATGGTTTCGCGGAGCGCAAAAAGCCGCTCGCGCGCCAGGGCGGTCTGCGCCATGGCGTTCTCTCCATCCGTCTTGTTCCTGTTATGTTCTTATAGATTCCAGAGCTCTAATGAAGAGTCAACGGCCATTTTATAAGAATTTATTCCTGCCTTTGATTCCGCACTCGAAAATCGGCGATAAAGGCTCTATATGGGCCGGCAAAGGAAGGAATATTCATGGCCCACATAGACCGGAGCGATGATTGGCGGGACCGCCATGCGCCGACGATCAGCGTCTTCGAGTCGCTGGCAATGGAGGCCTACAGCCATCTGCCGGACGAATTTCGCAAGCTGACGACCAATCTGACCATCGAAATCGAAGACTTCCCCGATGACGAAGTTTTCGAGGACATGGCGCTGGAAACGCCCTTCGACCTGCTCGGCCTTTTCGAGGGCCGCGGCATTTCGGAGCGCTTTACAGTGGAAACCGGCGAAATGCCGAACCGCATCCGCCTCTATCGCCGTCCGATCCTCGATTACTGGGCCGAAAACGACGAAACGCTGGGTGATATCATCACCCATGTGCTGATCCATGAGATCGGTCACCACTTCGGCCTCAGCGACGACGACATGGAACGCATTGAGGCAAGCGCCGAAGAAGCGGCCGAACGCTGATTTATTGTTCGGACAGCTTCATGTCCGGGTGATAATCCTTGCCCTCGACCTCCTTGACCACGGCCTGGCCACACTGCATCTGGCCGGTCGCAGCGTTGAAGGCATAGGTGGGCGAACCGGACAGCGACCAGCCCTTGTTCAGCGCCGCCGTCACCTTGTGGCAGAAGGAAGCGTCGTCGGGACCGGTCAGGAAGCGGTAGAGTTTCATCAGGCGGGCTTTCTTGCGGAAATCAGGTGCGCTTTATGGACCAGAGCTTCGGCCTGGACAAGATGCAGCCGCTCGATCATCCTCCCATTCGCATTGATGACGTTGAGCCCCTCGGTCGCCGGGTCGGCAAAGGCGGCAATGATTGCCTCCGCCTCCGCAATCTCTTCTGCGTCAGGCCCGAAATACCGGTTGGCGGCTTCGATCTGCGCTGGATGGATCAGCATCTTGCCCACAAAACCCATGCCGCGGCCCTGCCCGCATTCGGCATCGAAGCCATCGGCATTCCGGAAATCGTTGAAGACGCTGTCCAGCGCATCGAGTCCATAGGCCTTGACCGCCAGAATGACCTGCATCAGCCACGGCACGAGATAAGTCCGCCCGGTCTGCGGCAGAACCCCTGTTTCCTTGCGCAGGTCGTTGAGGCCGACGACGAGGCAATCGAGCCGCGATCCCGGCGTGCGGCCGGATTCGGCGATCGCTGCGGCATTCAGCACGCCGCGCGGCGTCTCGATCATCGCCCAGATGCGCAACTCCTCCGGCGCATAGGCCTCGGCAAGCAGATCACTGATGGCCATGACGTCCTGCGGTTCGTCCACCTTCGGCAGGAGAACAGCATCGGGCGATAATGCCTTTATCAACTCCAGATCCGCCAGTCCGAATCCGGATGACAAAGAATTGATGCGGATGATCCTTTCCTTGCCCTCAAGCGGCGGTCCGGCAAAAAAAGCTTTCAGATTGTCGCGCGCTTCCGCCTTCTTCTCAGGCGCGACGGAATCCTCGAGATCGAGAATAACCGCATCGCAATCAAGGGAATGGGTCTTTTCAAGTGCACGCGCGTTGATGGCGGGTACGCTCAGTACCGAGCGGCGCAGACGCAGGGAACGAAGAGGTGGTGTTCGGCTCATGGACCATTAGTGCCAAGCTTCGTAAAGCCTCGCAAGACAACAAAAAGCCATGCTTGGCTTGCAGAGATGAAAAAGAAGGACCACATTCCTTTCCGTAGAAAGGTCTATAACCAATGCAGAACATTCGCTCCATCTTCTTCATGCTTGCTGGCGCCACCGTCTTCGTGGCCATGCTGCTTCTCACCTTCTCGGTCACGCTCGCCGTCGGCGGCATCCTGACCGTGCTCATGGTCGGCCGCGCCCTTTCGATGAAGATGAAGCCCGCTCCCGTGCGCGCCCGCGCTCGCGCTGACGGCAAGCGCGAAATGCGCATCTGGAATGACGGCCGCGGCACGATCATCGATCTCTGATCGCTTTTCGCTGAAATTCTGACCGACATTGTCGGCTCACACTCCCATGCTACGTCCTTGAAGCAGCCGAGCATTCAGCCGGCACTTCAAAAACGAATGGAGGACGAGCATGGACGCGATGGAGAGCAACCAGGCCAAGATGCCGCCGGTCAAGAATGGCCTGCTTCCCTATCTGACGGTCGATGGCGCGGCAAAGGCTGCGGAATTCTACAAGAAGGCTTTCGGCGCCGAACAGGCCTATATCGTGCCGCCCGACGAGAGTGGCCGCACGATGCATGTGCACCTTTATATCAACGGCAGCTCGCTCATGCTGTCGGATGCCTATCCGGAATACGGCCATCCCTTCAAGGGCCATGAAGGCTTTGCTATCCAGCTGGTGATCGACGATATCGATTTCTGGTGGGATCGCGCGGTGGCTGCCGGCGCCGAAGTGGTCATGCCGGTCGAACTGATGTTCTGGGGTGACCGCTACGGCCAGCTTCGTGATCCGTTCGGTGTGCTCTGGGGTCTGAACGCACCGTCCAAGTAAAGGTCGCGCAATCGGCAGGCCGCGGGAAACGTCGCGCGGCCTCCATCAGCGAAAGATTCTTCTTCATTTCGGCGGAAAACTGGAATAGATGCAAAATCAGAAAGTACGTTTTGCTGAAATGGAGCATCGGTCATGGATAAATTCGTGAAGCTCACGGGCGTCGCAGCGCCCCTGCCGGTCGTCAACATCGACACCGACATGATCATTCCGAAGGACTATCTGAAGACCATCAAGCGTACCGGCCTTGGCAAGGGCCTTTTCGCCGAAGCCCGCTACAACGAAGACGGTTCCGAAAATCCTGATTTCGTATTGAACAAGCCGGCTTATCGCGAGGCGAAGATCCTGGTTGCCGGCGACAATTTCGGCTGCGGCTCCTCGCGTGAGCATGCTCCGTGGGCGCTGCTCGATTTCGGCATCCGCTGCGTGATCTCCACCAGCTTCGCCGATATCTTCTACAACAACTGTTTCAAGAACGGCATCCTGCCGATCAAGGTCAGCCAGGAAGACCTCGACAAGTTGATGGACGACGCCGAGCGTGGTTCCAACGCCATTCTGACCGTCGACCTCGAAAATCTCGAAATCACCGGCCCGGACGGCGGCTCGATCAAGTTCGATCTCGACGAATTCAAGCGCCACTGCCTGCTGAACGGCCTCGACGATATCGGCCTGACCATGGAAAAGGGCACAGCGATCGACGAGTTCGAAAAGAAGAACGCCGCTTCGCACCCCTGGGCTGCCTGAGCCTCACCAAATTTGCTTTGAGATCAAGCCGGGCTTTCACCCGGCTTTTTCTTTGCCCGGATCTCAGAGAAACTTCTCTTTCCAGACATCAAGCTTTTCGAGTGACACGCCGATGCCGCCGCAGACTTCGATAAGCGGATTGTTAAAGCGCGACAACAGACCGGCATGCACGTCGGCAACGGCAAGGGCTGCACCGCAAGCCGGTTCGACTAGGATGCGTTGCGCATCGGCAAATTTCCAGCAGGCGACCACGGCATCGGCATCGCTGACGAGAACGCTTTCGATCGGGTGATGTTTCGGCAGATCAAAGACATGCTGCGCCACTTGCCGCGCGCCGAGCGAGGTGGCAATCGATGTAATGACCGGTAGCGAAATACGCTCATTGGCCTTCAGACTTGCGTGAAACGATGCAGCTCCTTCCGTCTCGACGGCAATGACGGGCACGTCGGAAAGCCCATTCCGCTTCAGCCCCTCGACGATGCCGGCAAGCAGCCCGCCGCCGCCGACACTGGTAACGACGCAATCGAACTTGACACCTTTTGCCACCACTTCATCGATCAGCGTCGCATGGCCATCCCACAGGAGTGGGTGATCGAAGGGATGCACGTAAGTCGCCTTGCTGCTTTCGGCGAGCTCGATCGCATGGGCATTGGCCTCGTCAAAGACAGATCCATGGACCAGTACATTGGCACCCATTGCGGCAATCGTCCGGCGCACGTCGGGCGCCGTCGTCTCGGGCACGATGATCGTAACGGGTACGCCGAGCGCCCGGCCGGCATAGGCTGCCGCAATGCCGGCATTGCCGCCGGAGGCGCAGAAGATTTCGCGCGCTCCCTTTTGAACCTCGTGCTGGCAAAGCCGGCCGACGCCGCGAAGCTTGAAGCTGCCGGAGGGCTGCATAGCATCAAGCTTCAGCCAGAGCGGCTTGCCGCTGGCACTATAATCAGCCGTAGTCTGGAGGAGGGGCGTGTCGAGATGGAGAGGCGCGAAGGACATGGAGAATATCCGAAAAAGAATAGGCGGAGCTGCCGTTTTAGCCCGTTTGCAGGCAACGGAGCAACCTGCGCAGATATCACATTACGCCGAGACAAGCGTACCGATTCACCCTTTCTCTCGCTTGAAATGCCCATTTCCGGGGTCTAAGAAGCCGCAGCTTGTTTTTCCGCGGAGGCTTTCATGACAGTGCGCAATCTTTTCCTGCTGCCGGGCGACGGCATCGGTCCCGAGGCCATGGGCGAAGTCCGCAAGATCATCGCTTACATGAACGAGGCGATGAGTGCCGGTTTCGTCACCGACGAAGGCCTCGTCGGCGGCTGCGCCTATGATGCGCATGGCGCAGCGATCTCCGAAGACGACATGAAGAAGGCGCTTGCAGCCGACGCCGTGCTTTTCGGCGCCGTCGGCGGCCCGAAGTGGGATAATGTTCCCTATGAAGTACGCCCGGAAGCCGGCTTGCTGCGCCTGCGCAAGGATCTGGAACTCTTCGCAAACCTGCGCCCGGCGATCTGCTATCCCGCACTCGCCTCAGCTTCCTCGCTGAAGCCGGAACTGGTCGAAGGCCTCGACATTCTCATCATCCGCGAGTTGACGGGCGGTGTTTACTTCGGCGAGCCGAAGGAAATTATCGATCTCGGCAATGGCCAGAAGCGCGGCATCGATACGCAGGTTTACGACACCTATGAAATCGAGCGCATTGCCGGCGTCGCTTTTGAAATGGCCCGCACCCGCAACAACCGCGTCTGCTCGATGGAAAAGCGCAATGTCATGAAATCGGGCGTGCTCTGGAACCAGGTCGTGACCGAGACGCACAAGGCGAAATATTCCGACGTGCAGCTCGAACATATGCTGGCGGATGCCGGCGGCATGCAGCTCGTGCGTCAGCCGAAGCAGTTCGACGTCATTGTCACCGACAACCTCTTCGGCGATATGCTTTCGGACGTTGCCGCCATGCTGACCGGCTCGCTCGGCATGCTGCCGTCGGCTTCGCTCGGAGCGCCCGACGGTAAGACCGGCAAGCGCAAGGCGCTTTATGAGCCGGTTCACGGCTCGGCTCCCGATATCGCCGGCAAAGGCATCGCCAATCCGATCGCGATGATTGCCTCCTTCGCCATGTGCCTTCGCTACTCTTTCAATTTGGTCAAGGAAGCGGACAACCTGGAAAGGGCGATCGCCAACGTGCTCGATAAGGGCATTCGCACTGGCGACATCATGGCACCGGGCAGCCGCCAGGTCGGCACCGTCGAGATGGGCGATGCCATCCTCGACGAATTCAAGGCCCTTTCTGCCTGATATTTCACGTGAAACGCTTTTCGGCCCTTCGCATCTCTGCGGAGGGCTTTTTATTGATTCCCGTTCCTATGAGTATGTCACGGCTGGTCTGGCAGTCGTCGCATCGGCGCATTGCCCCTATCACGCTCGCTCGTGCCGGTTGGCCATTAGCAAAATTGATTAGAATTATCTGAGGAAGCCCGCTCTCTGTCGTAATCCTGTGTATTTTTACCGCCTATCTCATACCCAAGGGTTACAGGGATAGTCGGAATGCGGGAACTTCTAGTCTCCTTGGACAGGCGTTGGCGCAGAAATAGACGCGTCATGCCGTCATTGCGGTGGCGCGCATGGCTTTTCATTACGCTGAACACCGTCATCCTTTCCATGCTGGTCTTCGATGCACCGATCGGTTCCGGTCACCTGCCGGAGCCCATTCAGCACTTCGGGGAAATGTTGACCGATTTCGGCAACTCCGCCTGGCTGATCCTCACCAGCGTCCTGCTCTTCTTCCACGGCGGAGCTGGCTACAAGCTCCTGAAAAGCGCAAGGGCAAAGGCCCAGGCCCTCTATGTGAGCTGGATCGGCGCCTATCTGTTCACGACCGTCGTCTTTTCCGGCCTGCTCGCAAACCTTCTCAAGCGCATGATCGGCCGCGCACGCCCCGAACATTTCCAGGATCTCGGCGTGCTTTCCTTCACGCCCTTTTCCGGCCGTGCAGCGCTGGAAAGCTTCCCGTCCGGCCATTCGACCACCGTGGGCGCTTTCTTTGCCGCCGCCGCACTGCTCTTCCCGCGCTATCGGATTCCCTTCATCGCCGCCGCCATCTGGCTCGCCATGACGCGTGTGATGGTCGGCGCGCATTATCCGAGCGATGTCATTGCCGGCCTTGCCTTTGGCGCCTGGTTCTCGCTGCTGACGGCAATCGTCTATGCCCGCTATGGCCTGCTCTTCAAGCTTTGCCCGGACGGCTGGCCCATGTCCAAGCGATACTTCCCAGACGCATTGTAAAATGACACTCCTGCGGCATTCGTAGTCAATGTGGCAGACAAGGTCTCGCCGGCATGAAGCGCTGGTGGAGACGCTTGGCGATCTCATCGAGGCTGCAAGCTGAATACGACGCGGTCCTCTGGAAAATTCACAACACCGTCGCGTCGGGCAGATGTGGAAGGCAACAGGAACGGCTGATGCTGGAATCTGCCTTCGTGCGAGAAGGTCACGTTGACAGTCGCTAAATCTGACATTTCCTGAAGAGCGTTAAAGTGGCCTGCATCTCCTGCACCCTATGCGGCATAGAAAACCCGGCGTCTTCTGAACGCCGGATCTTTGATTTCAGAATATTCGACGCGCCTTAGTCCAGCGCATGAATATCCCGGTTCTTGGTTTCCGGCAGGAACAGCACGCCGATGACCAGCGTGATCGCTGCGAAGACGATCGGATACCAGAGGCCATAATAGATGTTGCCGGCGGCGGCACTCATCGCGAAGGCCGTGGCAGGCAGCAAGCCGCCGAACCAGCCGTTGCCGATATGATAGGGCAACGACATGCCGGTATAGCGGATGCGGGTCGGGAAGAGCTCGACCAGCAGGGCCGCGATCGGGCCGTAAACCATCGTCACGTAGAGCACGAGCACGAACAGGATGGCGATCGTGCCGATCCAGTTGACGCGGGCAGGATCGGCCACCATCGCGAACGAACCGCCGCCAGGGATCGTGTAGACGGCCATGTCCGTCACGCTTTTCGCTTCATCCGCCGTCAGCAGCTTGCCGGCAACGAGTTTGTCGGCCGGCAGCGTTTCCTTCTGGCCGGCGCGTATCGCGTCGGCATTGAGGTTGAGCTCCGGATTGGCGGCGATGAAGGCATCGAGCTTGGCATCGGCAACCTTGGCAGCACCGCGCTTCAGCGGATAACCGGCATCATGAAGGGCAAGATTGACGCCCTTTTCGAAGGCGGCATTGGTCTTGGCTGCATCGGCGCCGGCTGCGACGGCGTCATAACCTGTAATGGTATTGTCACCCACCTTCACGGTCGCAGGCTGGCCCGCCGGACCCGGCACCACGTCATAAGGCACTGAGTTCTTGGTCAGGAACGCCGTTGCGATATCGCAGGAGTTGGTGAATTTCGACGTGCCGGTCGGATTGAACTGGAATTTGCAATCCGCCGGATCGGCCGTCACCGTTGCCCGGATCGTCGCCTGCGCCTCGTAGAGAGCCGGATTTGCCATATAGGTCATCGCCTTAAACAGCGGGAAATAAGTGACCGCTGCGATCAGCAGGCCCGCCATGATGATCGGCTTGCGGCCGATTTTATCCGACAGCCCGCCGAAGATGACGAAGAATGGCGTGGCGAGGAAGAGGGCGATGGCAACCATGATGTTGGCCGAGTAGAGGTCGACCTTCAGCACGCTCTGCAGGAAGAACAGGGCATAGAACTGCCCGCCGTACCAGACGACTGCCTGACCCATCGTGGCGCCGAGAAGCGCAATCAGCGCGATTTTCGCGTTCCGCCACTGGCCGAAAGCTTCCGTCAGCGGTGCCTTCGACCCCTTGCCTTCCGCCTTCATGCGCTGGAAGGCGGGCGACTCGTTCATCTTCAACCGGATCCAGACGGAGATACCGAGCAGGACGACCGAGACGAGGAACGGAATGCGCCAGCCCCAGGCGGCGAAGGCAGTTGTTCCCATGATCGACTGGACGGTGACGATGACGATCAACGACAGGAAAAGGCCAAGCGTTGCCGTCGTCTGGATCCAGGACGTAAAGTAGCCGCGGCGGCCGTTCGGCGCGTGCTCGGCAACATAAGTCGCCGCACCGCCATATTCGCCACCGAGCGCCAGGCCCTGCAGCAGGCGCAGGCCGATCAGGATGATCGGAGCGGCAATGCCGATGGAGGCAGCACCGGGCAGGATGCCAACCAGGAAGGTCGACAGACCCATGATGAGAATAGTCACCAGGAAGGTGTATTTGCGACCGACGAGATCGCCGAGGCGGCCGAAGACCAATGCGCCGAACGGTCGCACCAGGAAGCCCGCAGCGAAGGCGAGAAGCGTGAAGATGTTACGCGTCGCTTCCGGATACTGGGTGAAATAGGTCGCGCCGATATAGGTGGCGAGCGAACCATACAGATAGAAATCATACCATTCGAAAACCGTGCCGAGCGACGAGGCGAAGATGACCTTCTTCTCCTCGCCCGTCATCGGACCGGCTTTCACGTTGTCGACGCTTGCGACATTTGCCATTGTCTGTCCTCCACAGAGTGATGAGCAACGGTCGCGGCCTACTCTCCTCGAAGCACATCCCTGGCCGCGACACGCCTGACAAGAGTTTGACAGAAAAGACGCGTCAGAAAGAGGGATGCTTTGGGATTATGACTTTAGTCTAATTTTGCGCGCGAATTGTCGCAGCATGGCTCCTGCCATGGCGGAGCAGGCATGGCACGCCGCAATCATCATCCCCGCAAAGCCTGGGCCGGAGACTGTCGGTAGGCGAGCACCGCCGGCAAGGCAGCGAGGACAGCAGCGAAGGCGAGAAAGATCATCGCAAGCGTTCCGTCTTCGGGTGCGAAGCCGACAGGCAGGTTGACGCCGCTGCTTTGCGAGAAGAAGCCGGAAAGAATGCGTGCTGCGCCATAACCGAGTGTAAAACCGAGCGCTATTCCGACAGCGACGAGGATAAATAATTCCAGCCAGACAATGCCGAAGATCGCGCCGCGTGGAGCACCGAAGGCGCGGAGCGCGCCGATCTGCCGCCGACGCTGGCCGATATGGATAACGGTCACGAGGATCAGCGAGGCGGCAACGAGCACCTGCGCGCCGGAGGCGACGGCAACGAGAATCTGCTTGGCATCGCCGAGCGTCGCATAGAGATTGGTCAGCACCTCGCCGGGAAAGACGGCAATCGTCGCGCCGTTGCGATAGTCCTGCCGCAGCCTGTAGGCATCGGCAATCGTCTTCGGCTTGACGAGGATGGCCGGAAGGCCGGGCGTTTCCGCGGTCCACCTCTCGTTCAGGCCGGCATGAGGGTCGGGCTCCGCATGAGGGTCGACATCCTCATGCGCGCTTTCCACGTGTGCGGCTTCCTCATGATGATCGGCCTCCGCGGCGTGGTCGTGCTCATGCTCTTCGGCAGCTTCCAGTCTGTGAATATGCCAGACGGCCTGGATCGGAACGAGAATGGCGCGGTCCCAAGCTGCTCCCGTCGGCTGCAGGCGCCCGATCACGTGATAGGCAAGTTCCGTATGGGTATGGCCGCCGGTTTCGATTGTGCCGTGCATCGGCTTGATTTCGCTGCCGATGGCAAGGTCGACGCTCGCGCCGATGACAGCCTCGCCCTCACTGGCGAACGCCCGGCCTTCCGAAAGGCCGCCGGAAATCGTTTCCGTCAACACCCTCGTCGTGCCGACGATCGGATAGCCCGCGAAGGAATCGCCAAAGCCGACGGGAGCAGCCCATTCCACGCGCGGATCGGCGGCAAGCTTGGCCAGGACGGCGCCGGACATCAGCGGCAGTGCGGACGGCTGCAGGAAAACGGATGAGAGCACAAGCTGGGTCTCGCTGCCGCCAGCGCCTATGACGAGATCGAACTTGTCTGCCGCCCGCGCACTGCCGAGACGCAGAGCCCGTTCCTGCAGAATGACGGATACGCCGAGCGCCGTCGCAAGCGCCACCAGCAGCACGACAACGACGGAACCAGCCCACAAGCGGCGCAGATCTGCGAAGATGAAGCGGATCATGCGGCCGCTCCCTTGATGGTAGAATCCTCGACGATATGGCCGGACTGAAATATCAGGCGACGATCGAGGCGGCCGACAATGCGAGGATCGTGCGACACGACGATCAGGGTGCTGCCTTCGGTCGCGGCAAGATCGAGCAGCAGATCACCGACCGCATCGCCGCTTTCCGCATCGAGGCTGGCGGTCGGTTCGTCGGCGACGATGACGCCGGGCCTGCGCAACAGTGCCCGAGCGATGGCCACACGCTGCATTTCGCCGCGCGACATAGTCTCGATCTTCTGCCAAGTACGGCCGACGCCAGCGATCTCGAGAAGATTATGGGCACGTTCGATGACCGCCGATGTGGCAGCACGGGCAAGACGCGCGGGCAACAGCACGTTTTCGACCGCCGAAAGCCCAGGAAAAAGATGAAACTCCTGCATGACCAGTCCGATATTGGCGGCGCGGAAGCGGTCACGGCGACCTTCGGAGAGTGCGGCAATATCTTCGCCATTCCAACGGACGCGGCCTTCGCGAACCCGCTCCAATCCGGTGACGAGGTTGACGAAGGTACTTTTGCCGGAGCCCGAGGCGCCGGTAACCACGACACGGCTGCCGGCAGCAATCGATAGATTATCGATGGCGAGCGCAGGCGCCGAAAGACCGGGAAACGTCATGGCCAGATGTTCGATTTCAAGATCTAGCATCGATACTCAGACGCTGGAATATTCAGCCTGGCGGATACGCAGCAGGCTCACAAAGCCGGTTTCAGGATCCTGCCAGGATCCATATTCCAGTTTGCCACGCACCTCGATCGTCTGGCTCGGCTGTACGAAAGTCTGCTTTTCCCCGAGATAAACGACGACGATATTGTCAGGCCAGTCGGCATCCGACGAACAGAACGGGCAGAGCGACATCGGCACTTCAGTCAGCACGAAGAATTGCGCCTCCGCCTTCAGCGGCGGAGCCATGAAGCCCTTCATGCTGATGTCCTTACCGGCAAGCGCTTTCACCTTGTCGGAGAATTCGAGCCCGAGCACACCGAACTTGCCGTAGAGCTCGTTAAAGGTGAGTGAAGTATCGGCAGCACGAACAAGGGACGTGGTGAAGGGAAGCATAACGGCCGCGGCCATCAGCCGGCGTCTGCTGAGCTGCGACGAAGAAAATTTTTCCATGGCGATCTCCAGGAACCAAATCCCGGCCGTCGGGCGGCCGGGATTATGATCGATGAAAGAGGCAAGGCCGGCCCGGGCCTTCGGATCAGCTCGGGATCAGTTGGTCTGCTTGGCGCCGAGAGCGAAGGTATCTGCCAGCACGCGGTAGACATCGCTCTGTTCCATATAGCCATGGAAGCCTTCAGCGCCCGGACCGGCCGACTGCAGCACGACATCGTCTACAGCATGGACGCCGCTCTCGCTGCTCTTCGGAAGATTGCCCTGAACGAAGACCGCGCCGGGAACATCCTTATACTGTTCGTTGGCGACATATTCCTTCTTTTCGTTCTGGATCGCCGGAACGAACGGGCCTTCGAGCTTCGGACGGAAGGTCTCGTAGTGGTCAGGGCCGTTGTTGGCGCTCAGGAACAGGCGGCGGCTGACGTCGATCTTGTCGGGATAACCGTCGCCGTTTTCGTCCTTGTAGTTGGGGAAACCGGCTTCGGCATAAGTGCCGACCTTTTCGCGCATTTCCGTGCCCGGCTTTTCGTCATCGACCGTGCCGATGATGGAAACGCCATGCGTGTGGTCACCGGTGACGACGATCAGCGTGTCCGGATGGGCCTTCTGGAATTCGCGGGCTACGCCGATCGCCTTGTCGAATTCGATAGTGTCGACGACGGCGCGGTCCCAATCGAGCGGATGGGACATCTTATCGATCGAGGACCCTTCCACCATCAGGAAGAAACCATCAGGATTCTTGGACAGACGATCGAGCGCGACCTTCGTCATGTCGACGAGGCCCGGCTGGTTCGGGAACTTCTCGACAGTGCCCTTTTTCAGGAATTCGCGATCAAGCGTGACGTCCATATTGCCGGTGTGGAAAAGACCGAGGAGATTGCCTTCAGCCGATGCATTGGCTGCGAGCTCATTCTTGTCCGTCGCGAGCTTGTAGCCGGCGTCCTGGAACAGCTTGATGTAATCCTGATTGTCCTTGCGCTTGGAACCGGCAACCTCTTTGCCGAGAAAATAGGCTGAGCCGCCGCCAAGGAGGACTTCCGGCTTGACGTCGAGCAACATGCCGACGATGTCGGCCTTGTCGCTGCGGTTGCGGGTATGGGAAACGACGGCAGCCGGCGTAGCGTCTTCGACTTCAGCCGTCGCAACGATGCCGACCGATTTTTTCGTCATGCGGCGAACGGCTTCTGCGAAGGTTTCGACGCGCGGATCATCGAGCGAGGACGGCGTGCGATCTGCGTAAACGCCGATCGCGTTGACGGCCGTCTTGTGGCCCGTCATGAAGGCCGACATGGTATTTGCCGAGTCCGTGGAAACGGCATTCGTCGCCGACGTTCCGATGAACGCCATATGATCGAGGTCGTCCATGTTCAGGCGGCCATTCGCTTTGCCTTCCGTCATGCCCTTGGACATGATGCGGGCAGCCGTGCGGTGCGCGACGGAAAGCCCGTCGCCGAGCAGGAAGATGATGTTCTTTGCCTTCGGCTGGGCCGCCGTGTCGTAGACGTTCCAGGTCACGGACTTCGTTTCGTCGCCGGCGGCGATCTCGACCTTGTAAGCGCCCGGAGCGGAAATCTTTAGGCCACGCAGCAGGAGAGCGGAACCGAGAGCCTTGTCTTCCTTGCCCTTTTCCAGCTCGACGAACTGTGCCTCGCCGCCGAGGACGGTCTTGTAATCCTGGCCATTGACCGTGATTTTCACGTCTTCCGGCTTGACCTGCTTGCTGAGCTCGACCTTGAAATCGAACGGCGAACCGACAAGAATCGTAGCGCGATCAAGCGGATAGACCGAAGCTGCCTGCGCGGCGCCGGCTAGAATCGTGGTGGCCGCGAAAGCGGCGAGAAGCATACGCATGGAAAAACCCCCGTTTTTCGTTGCAGTCGTTGCAACTGCTCGGAAATACCCCCCGGCAGTGACAGACGGATGACGAAACACCGCAGCGCTGCAGTACCCTTCCCCTCTTCTCATCGCGCACGCAAACACCTTGACTCCTGTGGAAAACCTTTTATGAGCAACGACGGAAAAGGAATATCCATGGTTCGCCACGAGCACGCCATCGCTGAGCGCAATAACCTGGCAGAGAATGCCGGGCTGGATTTTGCCGTTCCGGTTTCTTCCAAAACCAAGGCCAAAACGACGACGAAAACCGTCTGACGTCTCTGGCCTGCCGCTCTCTCCCCGGCCCGGCCGGGGACAGGAGGTCGCGATGATGTCGCGCTTCCCCCCTCACCGGACAAGAGGAGAGAAGAGAAAGAGAGCTTGAGAAATGGGTTTCAAAGTTGCAGTCGCGGGTGCGACCGGAAATGTCGGGCGCGAAATGCTCAACATTCTCTCCGAGCGTGGTTTCCCGGCCGATGAAGTCGTCGCACTCGCCTCCGCCCGCTCCCAGGGCACCGAGGTTTCCTACGGCGACCGGACGCTGAAGGTCTCGAACCTGGAGAACTACGATTTCTCCGACACCGATATCTGCCTGATGTCGGCCGGCGGCGAGGTTTCCAAGCGCGTCTCCCCGAAGATCGGCCAGCAGGGCTGCGTCGTCATCGATAATTCCTCGGCCTGGCGCTACGACGCCGACGTGCCGCTGATCGTTCCGGAAGTGAACCCGGACGCGATTTCGCTCTTCACCAAGCGTAACATCATTGCCAATCCGAACTGCTCGACCGCCCAGCTCGTCGTCGCGCTGAAGCCGCTGCATGACTTCGCCAAGATCAAGCGCGTCGTCGTCTCGACTTACCAGTCGGTTTCCGGCGCCGGCAAGGATGGCATGGACGAACTCTTCAACCAGACACGCGCCGTCTTCGTTGCCGACCCGATCGAGAACAAGAAGTTCACCAAGCGCATCGCTTTCAACGTCATTCCGCACATCGACACCTTCATGGAGGACGGCTACACGAAGGAAGAGTGGAAGGTTTTGGCTGAAACGAAAAAGATGCTGGATCCGAAGATCAAGGTGACCTGCACCGCGGTCCGCGTTCCCGTCTTCATCGGTCATTCGGAATCGGTCAACATCGAATTCGAAAACGAGATCACTGCCGACCAGGCCCGCGATATCCTGCGCGACGCACCGGGCTGCCTCGTCATCGACAAGCGCGAGGATGGCGGCTACATCACGCCTTACGAATCCGCGGGCGAAGACGCGACCTATATCTCTCGTATCCGGGAAGATGCGACCGTCGAAAACGGCCTTAACATTTGGGTCGTCTCCGATAATTTGCGCAAGGGTGCGGCTCTTAATGCCATCCAGATCGCCGAATTGCTCGTTAATCGCGGCCTCGTCAAGCCGCGCAAGCAGGCAGCCTGATACCATTTATAAACCATAATATGCTAAAGCCCTGCTCGACGAGCGGGGCTTTTTCGGGCAGACACCGTCGTATAAGCGCTCGCTAAAAGGTGATCGTGACAAAATCGCCGGTGGCTGGCATTCTCCTGCCCGGCTAAAAGCTATGCAGATCGAGAGCGGGGTTTCTCAATGCGCATGATAAAATTGATTCTGGCGGCCGCCGCGACAATGGGCGTCCTCCATGCAGCACCGGCGTTCGCGCAAGGGGCACAATGCGGCAATACCAGTGCCGGCTTCGAGGACTGGGTGGCCGATTTCAAGCAGACGGCAGCAGCCAATGGTGTAAGCCAGTCGGTTCTCAACCGCGCCTTCGCCAATGTCAGCTATAACCGGCCGACTATTTCAGCCGACCGCGGCCAAAAGAGCTTCAAGTTGTCTTTCGACGCTTTCATGAAGAAGCGCGGCGGTGCCGCCGTCATTTCCCGCGGCCGTTCGATGAAAGCCGCCAATCAGGCTCTCTTCGCCTCGATCGAGCGACGCTTCGGCGTGCCGGCCGGTCCGCTGATCGCCATCTGGGGCATGGAGACCGGCTTCGGCAGCTATATGGGCAGCCAACATACGATGTCCGCTGTCTCTACCCTTGCCTATGACTGCCGCCGTTCGGAATATTTCACCGACCAGCTTTATGCAGCCTTGCAGCTCGTTTCGGAAGGCTATCTCAGCCCGCAAGCCCGAGGCGCTGCCCATGGTGAAATCGGCCAGACGCAGTTCCTGCCGCGCAATGTGGTGCGCTACGGCGCTGACGGCGACGGCGACGGCCGCATCGATATGGTCGGATCCCGCGCCGATGCGCTGGCCTCGACTGCCAATTTCCTCAAGGGCCACGGCTGGCGTGCTGGCGCCGGTTACCAGCCGGGTGAGCCGAACTTCGTCGCCATCCAGGGCTGGAATGCCGCAGCCGTCTATCAGCAGGCAATCGCCTATATCGGTCAGCAGATCGACGGCAACTGAAGAAACATCGGTAGGAAAATGAACACGAGCGCCGCATGCGAATGCGGCGTTTTTCATTTGCGGAAGTCGTGGGTTCCGCCGGCACTCTTGCGGCGCTCTTCCTGCGATGCCGCGGAAGGAACAATCGGCCCGGCAACGACGCAATTGCGTCCCGAAGCCTTCGCCGCATAGAGCGCTAGGTCAGCACGCTTCACCAAATCGTCGAAATTGCGATTGCTGACGGCATTTGCGCGCCCCGCACAGCCGAAGCTTGCCGTCATTCGCAGACGCTCGCCACTCGGAAGCGCGATCTCAGCAGCCTCGATGGCCAACCGGACACGTTCGGCAACGACCGACGCATCCTCTGGTGTCGAATCCGGCAGCAGCGCCATGAACTCCTCGCCGCCGTGGCGAACCAGCAGATCGAAGGAGCGGAAACTTTCCCGCGCGATGCCGGCTACGTGCTTCAGGACGATATCGCCGGCATCATGGCCATATATGTCATTGATTTTCTTGAAGTGATCGAGATCGAACAAAACGACCGAAATCCAGCGTGATCCATACTTAGCCTGCATCAGAAGCGCTAAAGCAGCAGCCTCGAAGCCACGGCGATTATAAAGGCCCGTCAGAAGATCGGTCTGGGCAGCATTGCGCAGCTCGTTGATGAGCAGTTCACGCTCTTCGGTGACGCGGGCAACGAGACGGATACCCCGAACAGCAAGCGCCACAATAAGGGCAACGAGCAGCACCAGTCCGGATGACAACGCAAGTACGACCGTCATGTGAATATGCGAGCGTATCGACAGCTTCTGTCCGGTCACATGAATATCATCGGTGACGGAGGCGATTTTTTGCTGCAGGAAATCCAACCGCTTATTCTGGATACCGATCCATTTGTCTCGGATCGCCTTGTCCGGCCGCAGCGCACCGGAAACCATGGCATTTGTGAAGGTATCGGCCCAGACCTCGTCGGGCTGAGACCTATAAGCAAGGATCTCCCGTACGACAGGCGAGGAGGAATGAAAACGCAAGCGATCCATGCCGTTGCCGAGCATTGTTTCGCCTTGAACGAGCTGTTCATGCGACATGGCGGAAAAGTCGGCTCGGTCGAAATAGCGCTGGCCAAGATTGCCGATCAGCCGCTCGCCGTAATAGGTCAGCAGGATACTCATCAGCTCGCTGGATTTGCGCAACAACACGGGATCATGGATCCTCGACGAAAGCGACTCGACAAGTCCGAGCTGCTTCAATCCGGCCTGTCCATAGATATGAACGGGGTTGCCGCCTTTGCCGTAATAACCTCGATCGACCGCCGAACGTGTCGCAACGATACGGCTGTAAGCGAGGCGGAGATTGGCAAGTTGTGACTGCAGACCGAGATCGAGCGTTTCAACGGGCGGGAGGCTGGCGTTGAAACGCGCGCGTTCGCTGTCGAGTGCGCTGCGCCTTTCCATCATGGCAGCCTTGGTCATCTCGTTGGGATTATTAATGTAAGTTCGCGCCGCGACGAGTTCCGCCAGAATTTCATTGGCAGCAATCGATCCTCCGCGGGCAAGGACGTCGGCAAAGAGATGATCGTTTTCGAGCGCGCGGTATTGCATGAGCGAGAAGCGGATCAACACTACCCCTTCGGCAATCATGAAGACGAAGGGCAGCAGAACGGCGGCGAGAACTACCCTTCTGATATTCTTGAATTTCACCACTTCGAAATTCATGACCGATCCACGCGCATAGACTGCCCGCAAGTGAGCCTAGTGAAATATCTTAAAAAACCGATAAAGCGGTCTATCCCTAGATTTCGGGACGAATAAAATCGAGTGTCTCAGAATCCATCACCCAGAGCTCACCGGTCGAAATATCGAACCAAGCGCCGTGAAGCTCCAGATTGCCCTCTTCCTCGAGCGCCCTGATATCAGGGAAGGATCTGAGATTGTTGATCGAATTGCGGATGGAGACCCGCTCCAGCGCGGTCTGCCGTTCGGCAGGCGTCATGACGTCGTTGCTGCCGATCTGTTCGGCGGCAGGACGAACGAGCGACATCCAGCGACCAATGAAATCGCCGGATGACAAAGGTTCGGCATCGGGATCGAGGGCTGCGCGGATGCCACCGCAGCGGCCATGACCCATGACGACGATATTCTTGACCTTCAGCGCCTGCACGGCGAATTCGAGCGCCGCCGACGTGGAATGGAAATGGCCATCCGGTTCATAAGGCGGCACCATGTTGGCGACGTTGCGGATGACAAAGAGTTCGCCCGGCCCTGCGTCGAAAATCAGCTCGGGAGCCGCGCGTGAGTCGCAACAGGCAATGACGAGCGTCGTCGGGCTTTGCCCGTTTTCCGCAAGCTGCCGATACCGGTCGCGGGCATCGGCATATCGCCCGTTCATGAAGTTGCGATAACCGTCCACCAGGGATTTGGGAAAACTCATCATGACTTTTGGATTAGCGCGCGCGCGCGCCGAGATCAACTGCTGCGCTGCAAAAGTATGAAGCCTATTTTTTCCGCCGCTGGGCAGGATGGACGAGGTGACGCATCTGCACCATTGCCATGGGCGTCGAAAGGCTGGAGGCATCGCTTGCCAGCATCAGCTCGTTGCTGCCGCGCTTGACGGCACGCGCCAGCACTTCAAACACACTTGCAGTCGCCAACTGCAGCGCCTTTTCATCCTCCACACCTGAGAGCAGGCGGGACAGGAAGAGCGCTGCAAGCAGGTCTCCAAGCCCATTTGGTGGGTTTTCGACGACACGGTGTTCGGCAAGCAGAGCATGCCTTCCGGAAAGATAGAGATTGCCGGTGCCGCCTGCCATCATCGGCACCGCCGATGTGACCAGCATGCGCGAGGGGCCGAGCGAAAGTGCGGCCTCCATGACCGCGTTATTGTCATCGAGTGCCGCACCCGACAGCCACGCAAGTTCGTATCGGTTCGGTGTTGCGAGCGAAGCGAGCGGTATCAGATGGTCACGGATCGCCTCGGCTGTCGCTTCCGGCACGTAAAGGCCGCCGAGATCGCCCATGACCGGATCGCAGACATAGAGTAGTTCCGGGTTCTTTTCGCGCAGCGACGACACGAGTTTCGCGACGGAGCGGGCCTGGGCTGCGTTGCCGAAATAGCCCGACAAGACGGCTTTGACCTCGCCGATCCACGGTGCGCGGATGAGATCGTCGATCGCCGCTTCGAAATCGGCCTCGGCGAAGGCAAGCCGTGTCGAACGGCTGTGACCGGGATGCCAGGGCAGCACGATCGTCGGCAGCGCCCAGACCTGATGGCCAAGCGTTTCCAGCGCAAAGACCGCAGCCCGGTTTCCGACCGACCCGCGCACCACGTGGCTGGAAATGACGATGACTGCGCCTGCTGTGTTTTCCGACATGGCATCCGGTCCCGAATTTCGACCGCCGTTGATGATATTTTTGACGAGGCGCTGTCAACCATTCTTCACGCGAGCGTGGAAATGTGAGCCGTCGGAAATCCGGACAAGGCATTTTGCCATCCACCGGCATAAATCGACCAAAAAACTTCAAAATCTCTCGCCAGCACAGCCAAAAAAGCACGAAAACTACGTTTCGAAGCCCTCTTTTAAGGATTTTTTCGAAGAACCTTCTGCTAACTTGCCCACATCAAAACAATCGGGGGGATGATCCATGGCCGTCAGAAACAATCCGAAACGGGAAAAGCAGATCGAAAGCGCGCGCAAGATTGCGGCTGCCACCGGCGAACCCTATCTCGACCCCGAGATCCTCTTCGGCCGGGCCAGCGGCGACGACCTCGAACTCTATACACCGGAAATGCTGGCGCTTTCCGCCCTGCATTCGGCAGCAGAACTCTCCGCCTGGAACGGCAAGTCGCCGCGTGTCAACATCGGCACGATCGCCGATGTCACCCCCGGTGGCGTCGCCGTCTCCGTTCTCTCGGTGACTGATCACAACAAACCTTTCCTCTACGAATCCGTGATGGGCGAGGTGACCAGCACCCACCGCGACATCTCCATGGCCGTTCACCCGATCCTGATCATGGAGGACGACAAGGCCCCGGAACTTTACTCCGCCGATGTGCCGAGCGATCCGGCAAAGCGGGTCAGCCACATCCAGCTTCATATCTCGCCACTCGCCGCCTCGCAGGCAGACGATCTCATCAAGCGTATCAACGCGGTGCTCCAGCAGGTGGAGCTTGCCGTTTCCGATTGGAAGGCGATGCTCTCGCGCGTCGACGAGGTGATTGCAGAGCTTTCGAACTACAACGCCAGCCGCAAGAAGGCCGACCGAGACGAGGCGATCGCCTTCCTGACCTGGCTGCGCGACGAGAACTTCACCTTCCTCGGCATGCGCGATTATGTCTATTCCGGCAAAGGGGCGAATGCGAAGGTTGAACGCGACAAGGGAACGGGCCTTGGCATTCTCTCCAATCCCGAGGTTCTGGTCCTGCGCACCGGCAAGGACGCGGTGACGACAACGCCGGAGATCCTCGCCTTCCTCGATGGCCCGGATTTCCTGATCGTCACCAAAGCCAATGTGAAGTCCGTGGTCCATCGCCGCGCTTACATGGACTATGTCGGCGTCAAACGTTTTGACGCACAGGGCAACGTGACAGGGGAGCTGCGTATCGTCGGCCTCTTCACCTCGACTGCCTATACCTCGTCCGCTGCCGAAATCCCGCTGTTGCGCTCCAAGATCGAAAAGGTGAAGGAGCATTTCGGCTTCGACCCGATGAGCCATTCGGGTCGCATGCTCGACAACACGCTTGAATCCTACCCGCGCGACGATCTTTTCCAGATCGATACTACGCTGCTTGCGAACTTCGCCGAGCAGATCAACGATCTCGTCGACCGTCCGCGCGTCCGAGCCCTACCGCGTATCGACCATTTCGACCGCTTCGTTTCCGTCATCGTCTTCGTACCGCGCGAGGAATATGATTCGATCGTGCGCGAACGCATCGGTACTTATTTGAAGACCGTCTATGACGGCCGCGTCTCCGCCTATTACCCCGCCTTCCCGGAAGGCGGCGTGGCGCGTGTACATTTCATTATCGGCCGCTCTGGCGGCAAGACTCCGCGCGTCCAGCAGGCCAAGTTGGAAGCGGCGATTCGCCAGATCACCGCACGCTGGGACAGCCGCTTCGAGATGCTCGCCGGCTCTAAGGCGCCGAAGCTCGGCGTCAGCAACGCCTTCCAGGAGGCCTTCACGCCGGATGAAGCGGTCGGCGACCTGCCCGACATCGCCGCATGCGCCGCCGGTGAGCCGATCCGCATCGAATTCTACTATCGCCACGACGATGAACGCGGCCGCATCCTGTCGCTGAAGATCTTCCATAGTGGCGAACAGCTGCCGCTGTCGCGCCGCGTGCCTCTCCTAGAAAATCTCGGCTTCAATGTCCTGAGTGAGCGGACCTTCGATATCGAAGTTCCGACAGCCGACGGCGCGATCAACATTGTGGTGCTGCACGACATGGAACTCGAGGCCCGTAGCGGTGCAGACATCGACCTTGCACGTTTTGGCGCACCGCTCGAAGAAGCCTTCGTTGCCGCCTTCGAAGGCGCGATCGACAATGACAGCTTCAACCGCCTGATTTTATCGGCCGGCCTTTCGGCCCGGGAAGTCAACGTGCTGCGTGCTTACGCGCGCTATCTGCGCCAGGCAGGCATTGCCTATTCGCAGGATTATATCGCCGCAACCCTCGACAAGTATCCTGGCATTGCCGCCTCGATCTTCCGCCTTTTCCACGACACGCTCGACCCGGGGCTTCCTGAAAAGGCGCAGCTCAAGAAGCTCGCCGAACTGCACGACATCATAGAAACCGAACTTGCCGACGTGCCGAGCCTGGATGACGACCGTATTCTGCGCCGCTACGTCAACATCGTCGATGCGACGCTACGGACCAACTATTTCCAGCGCAATGCTGATGGAACACCGAAGCCGATGCTCGCCTTCAAGCTCGACCCGCATCTGGTCGATGGTCTTCCGGAGCCGAAACCGTTCCGCGAAATCTTCGTCTATGGCGTGGAAGTGGAAGGCGTGCATCTGCGCTTCGGTCGCGTTGCCCGCGGCGGCCTGCGCTGGTCGGATCGCGCCGAGGATTACCGCACCGAGGTCCTGGGCCTCGTGAAGGCACAGCAGGTCAAGAACGCCGTGATCGTGCCTGTCGGTGCCAAAGGCGGATTCTATCCAAGAAAACTGCCGGTCGGCGGCAGCCGCGAAGAGATCTTCAATACGGGCCGGGAAGCTTATAAGACCTATATCCGTACATTGCTTTCCATCACCGACAACATTTCCGGCGCCGACGTCGTCCCCCCCAAGGACACGGTGCGGCTCGATGGCGATGATCCATATTTCGTCGTCGCAGCAGACAAGGGCACGGCGACCTTCTCCGACACCGCCAATGCGCTCGCCCAGGAAGCCGGTTTCTGGCTGGACGATGCCTTTGCGTCAGGCGGCTCGGCCGGCTACGACCATAAAAAGATGGGCATTACCGCCCGTGGCGCCTGGGAAACGGTGAAACGCCACTTCCGCGAAATGGACATCGACATCCAGACCACGCCCTTCACGGTAGCGGGCGTCGGTGACATGTCGGGTGACGTCTTCGGCAACGGCATGCTCCTCTCGCCGCAAATCAGGCTGCTGGCTGCCTTCGACCACCGCGATATATTCATCGATCCCGATCCGGACATGGAAAAGACGCTCGCCGAGCGTCAGCGTCTCTTCAACCTGCCGCGCTCAAGTTGGCAGGATTTCGACAAGTCCGTCCTTTCTAAGGGCGCCATGATCATTTCGCGCTCCGCAAAGTCAGTCACCCTGACGCCGGAGGCCGTGGCTGCAATCGGCATCGACAAAGCCGTCGCCACGCCCTTCGAAATCATGACGGCAATCCTGAAGAGCCCCATCGACCTTCTCTGGTTCGGCGGCATTGGCACCTATGTGAAGGCAGCATCGGAGACCGATACCGACGTCGGCGATCGCGCCAACGATCCGATCCGCATTACGGCCGACGAAGTTCGCGCCAAGGTCATCGGCGAAGGCGCCAACCTCGGCGTTACCCAGAAGGGACGCATTGCCTATGGCCTCAAGGGCGGCCGCAGCAATTCCGACGCAATCGACAATTCTGCCGGCGTCAACACCTCGGACGTCGAGGTCAACATCAAGATCGCCCTGGCAAACGCCATGCATGAGCAGCGTCTCAGCCGCGCCAAGCGCGACCAGCTTCTCCGCAGCATGACGGACGAAGTGGCAGGCCTCGTGCTGCGCAACAACTACCTGCAGTCTCTGGCAATCTCGCTCACAGCCCGCAAGGGAACGGCAAACGGCCTCGAACTCAGCCGTTTTATGAGCGTGCTGGAAGCAGCCGGACAGTTGAGCCGCAAGGTGGAAACGCTGCCCGACGATGCTTCCATGTCCGAGCGCTATACTGCCGGCAAGCCGCTGACGCGCCCTGAAATCGGCGTGTTGCTCTCCTACGCCAAGATCGTGCTCTTCGATGCGTTAATCGCCAGCGAGTTGCCTGACGATCCGTATTTCGTTGGCACGCTGTTCAATTACTTCCCAGCCAAGATGCAGAAATCCAGTGCATCCGACATCGACAGCCACCGATTGAAGCGGGAAATCATCGCGACCGTGCTCGCAAACGAGGCGATCAATCGCGGCGGACCGGGCTTCGTCGTCAGCATGATGGATGCGACCGCTGCCTCCGCTCCCGAAGTCGTACGCGCCGCAATCGCCGCTCGCGACGGCTTCGATCTCAACCGGCTATGGGCGGAAACCGACGCCTTAGACAACAAGGTGTCCGGTGAAGTGCAGAACAGGGTCTATGAAGAGATCAGCAACAGCTTCGTGGTGCTGACACGCCTGCTGCTGAAAACCGGCATGACCAAGGGCGATCTAGCCGAAAACATTAGCCGGCTGCAGACAGCGTTGAAAAAACTCAAACCCGTCTTTGCCGATCAGGCCGGGACCGATGTCGCGACGCGCCGGCAGGATTATCAACAGGCCGGCTTGCCGGAAAAACTCGCCGCTGACATCGCCGCTCTTCCGACCTTCGCCCTCGTGCCGGAAATCATGCAGATCGCCGACAGGACCAGCGAAACGCTGACGCGTGCCGCCGAAAACTACTTTGCCTTCACGCAGACCTTCCGCGTTGGCCGGCTGCTTGCTGCTGGCAACCGCATCATCACTTCGGACCATTACGAAAACCTCGCGCTTGCCCGCAGTATCGATCAAATTGCCAGCGCCCGTCGCGATATCGTGATCTCCGCGCTTTCAGACCACGGCAAGGAGAAACGGCCGGTCCAGGCCTGGCATGCACAGGACAGAATCCGCATCAACCGCATCGTCGAGGAGCTTGCAACCCTCAGTGACGGCGCCGATCCAAACCTCGCGCGCATCACAGTTGCTGCAGGTATCCTGACCGATCTTGCGCGCGACCGGGCGAGGTGACACAGTCCGCCCAAAAAAGGAGCGGACGTTTGAATCGCATTGACTGGACAGGAACGCAGCCGCCGAAAGCCACGGAGAAGGGCCTATGGGGCTGGATGCTCTTCGATTGGGCAGCCCAACCTTTCTTCACCGTGGTTACCACCTTCATTTTCGGCCCCTACTTCGTCTCGCGACTGACGGCCGATCCCGTCTCCGCGCAGACGATGTGGAGCAATATGGCGACGATCTCCTCTGTTATCATTGCCATCCTGTCTCCCATACTGGGCTCCATTGCCGACCAGTCCGGCGCGCGCAAACCCTGGATCGCCTTCTTCGCTGTGATCAAGATCGTCAGCCTCTGCTGCCTCTGGTTTGCGGCACCCGGCTCGCCAATCATCTATCCCGTCATCTTCATGATCCTCGCCTCAATCTCGGCGGAGTTTTCGATCGTATTCAACGATTCCATGATGCCGCGCCTCGTCGGCAAGGACGAGGTGGGCAAGCTTTCCAACACCGCCTGGGGTCTTGGATATCTCGGCGGCATGATCGTGCTGATCGCCGTCGTGGCGCTGCTGGCCGGCAGCCCGGAAAGCGGCAAGACCATTCTGGGCCTCGATCCGCTTTTCGGCCTCGATACTCATACGGGCGAGGATGCGCGCGTCACCGGTCCGATTTCGGCCGTCTGGTATCTGATCTTCATCCTGCCGATGTTTTTCTTCACACCGGATGCCCGCATAGGCCTGCCTTTCAGCTTTGCCGTGCGCTTCGGCCTCAGGGAATTGCGCAATACGCTCGCCGAATTGAAGACCCGCCGCGGCATCCTGACCTTCCTTATCGCCCGCATGATCTATCAGGATGGCGTCAACGGCCTGCTGATCCTTGGTGGCGCCTTCGCGGCGGGCATGTTCGGCTGGGCAACGATCGAGATCGGCATCTACGGGATCATCCTCAATGTCGTGGCGATCCTCGGCTGCCTGATTGCCGGGCACGTCGACAGGGGGATCGGCTCCAAGGTTACCGTTATCATCAGCCTGGCCATGCTGTTGCTGGCCACGATCGGCATCATTTCCACCGGCCCGGGCTACACTTTCTTCGGACTGATGCCGCTTTCGACTGCCGACGGCGGCGGCTTATTCGGCACGATGGCGGAAAAGGCCTATATTCTCTATGGCCTGTTGATCGGTCTTGCCTTCGGACCAGTGCAGGCTTCATCACGCTCCTATCTGGCGCGCAGCGTCAGCCTGGAAGAAGCCGGCCGCTATTTCGGCATCTATGCGCTGTCCGGCCGCGCCACGAGCTTCATGGCAACGCTGTTGTTTTCGATCGTGACCTATATGACCGGATCGGCGCATCTCGGCATGTCGACGCTGATCCTGTTCCTGGCCGCAGGCCTGGTGTTGCTGATCCGCACGCCCTATCCGGCAGATCGCGCCTGGTAAACTCCCCGGCCGCAAAGTCGGGGATCTATCCGTTGTCCCGTTTAATGGCGGAAATGGCGCATGCCGGTAAAGACCATCGCAACATTGTGCTCGTTTGCGGCATCGATGACCTCCTGATCGCGCATCGAACCGCCCGGCTGGATCACGGCGGTAGCGCCGGCAGCAATCATCGACAGCAGACCGTCGGCGAAGGGCAGGAAGGCTTCGGAAGCGACTGCCGAACCATGCGTCATCGGAACGGCGAGGCCGAGCGCCTTTGCCGCTTCCTCAGCCTTCAGCGCGGCGATGCGGGCGGAATCGACGCGGCTCATCTGGCCGGCGCCGATACCTGCAGTCTGGCCGTCCTTGGCATAGACGACCGCATTCGACTTCACATGCTTGCCGACCTTGAAGGCGAACTTCATGTCTTCGAGCTCCTGGGCCGTCGGCGCACGCTTGGTGACCACCTTCAGTTCCAGATCCTCGACCATGCCGTTGTCGCGGCTCTGGACGAGCAGGCCGCCGGAAACGGTCTTGGCAGTAATGCCGGCCGCACGCGCATCCGGCAGGCCGCCGGCCGAGAGCAGGCGCAGGTTAGGCTTGCGTGCGACGACCGCCTTGGCTTCTTCGGTGACGTCAGGTGCGATAATGACCTCGGTGAAGAGCTGGATGATTTCTTCGGCTGTCGCCGCATCGAGCGTCTGGTTCAGCGCGATAATACCCCCGAAAGCCGAGACGGAATCGCAGGCAAGCGCCCGCTTGTAGGCTTCGAGAAGCGTTGAACCGGTTGCGACACCACAGGGATTGGCGTGCTTGATGATGGCGCAGGCCGGCGACTTCTCAGGCAGGAACTCGGCAACGAGCTCGTAGGCCGCATCGGTATCGTTGATATTGTTATAAGAAAGCTGCTTGCCCTGCAGCAGGACGGCTGTCGAAACGCCCGGGCGCTTTTCGCCCGTCACATAGAAGGCAGCCTTCTGGTGCGGGTTTTCACCATAGCGCATCTCTTCCTTCAGCACGCCGCCAATGGTGCGGTGACGCGGCGTATCGATCGAAAGCGCCTCGGCAAACCAGTTGGAGATGGCAGCGTCATAGGCGGCGGTGCGGGCATAGGCCTTAGCTGCCATGCGCTGGCGGAAGGCATAGGCCGTCTTGCCGGCATCGGCCGACAGTTGCTCGGCGAGCTCGGCATAGTCTGCCGGGTCGGTAATGACGGTGACATAGGCATGGTTCTTGGCCGAAGCGCGGATCATTGCCGGGCCGCCGATATCGATATTCTCGACCGTCGTCGGATAGTCTCCACCGGCCGCACGAACATCCTCGAAAGGATAGAGATTGACGACCAGCAGGTCGATGCCGTCGATCCCATGTGCTTTCATAGCTTCCTGATGTTCGGCATCGTCACGAATCGCCAGCAGGCCGCCATGCACCTTGGGATGCAAGGTCTTCACGCGGCCATCCATGATCTCAGGAAACTGAGTCACTTCGGAAACGTCGGTTACGGCAAGTCCCTCGGCCGCGATCGCCTTGTAGGTGCCGCCGGTCGACAGCAAGCGCACGCCACGCGCCGAAAGCGACCGGGCAAGGTCGATGATACCGGTCTTGTCGAAGACAGAAAGCAGCGCAGTCTTGATCTCGACCTTGTCGGGGGCGGGGATTTTCTTGGAAATGACGGCCATGAACCTTCTCCGTTCGGGCTACGCGGGAGACATCCGGGCGAGGGACGCTTGATGAGGCCGCGTTAGCACAGCTTGGAGCCGGCGCAAACAGCCGCCGAAGCAATTCCAGCAAAAGTGTTTGCGTTCGGAACTGCATAAAGGAAAGAGCTAAAGCATTTCCATGTTCAGAGAAAACAGAAATGCTTTAGCTCTTGCGCGATAAAAACCAGCGAATTTCAGGTTTCTCCGCCAAATCGAAGTCGATCTCGATCTGGTCCGAGCTGCTGATACCGGCGCTGTCGGCAAAGAAAATATCTTCGGAGATCAGCACTTCATTGCCGGGAGAGGAGAACAACCAGCTTTCGCCATCCGGCGCCGTCAGCAGCACGGATTCCGTGTCGTTCTGCCGCGGCACGATGGCGGGATGGATATGGAAGCGGGCAACCGCCCGGAGCGGGCCTTCGCTGTGATACCGGTCATCCGTCACGAAACGGTCCATGCCGGTCACGATGGAGCCGGCGGCATTCAGCGTCAGCTCCCGCTCATGGATGACCCCAAAAGCGTCGAGATAACCGTCATGCCTTGCCTTGATGCCTTCGCGGCCATCCTCAGTCTCCACGCGCTCGGCGGCAACCGTTTCCACCGGTTCCGTCATCATGTGAGCCAGAAAGGCTGAGGGAGAGAAACGGCTGGAGGACGTATCGTTCAAAACCACGGTGGAATGGGCAGCCGTGGTGCGGGCCATCTGAACATAGCGCTGGCCGGCGAATTTCGGTGATCCTGAGTTGACGATGAAGCGGTAACGGCCGGAGGACATTTCGAAAGAGAGACTGCCTGCGTGGGCCGTTCTGAAACAGCCGGGCGAGGGTGGCCCTGTATCGGCAATGATCACCGTCTTGCCGGCGGCAAGCCGCTGATAGCGTGAGTGCGGCAGCGCCTTGAAAGGCTGGCCCGCCGTCTCATCATAGCGCAGCACGGACATCAGCTCGTCTGCCAGCGTGGATGTCGCGCCGTTGAAGAGCGCCAGATCTCCGTCCTGATGGCGGAAGAAGCGCAGGGCGGGGTACATGCGGTCGATACCGGAGATCAGCTTCTGCGGCAGATCATGGCCGAGATTGACATAGGTTTGTCTCAGCGGCAGCAGATCGAGCAATAGCTCCAACCCGATGCGTGGATTGCGGGAGATATGGCCGCCGTCAAGCAGAATCTGGCTATCGAATTCGCGGTCGAGCGCCTGGGCGGCGCGCCGGATGGTCGAGGCACGCACCGGCATGGCGACGGAGGCCATGGCAAGCGCGATGCGCAGCCGGAAGCGGACTTCGCCGGTCGAATAGGGCGCCATGCGCCGCAAATAGCCGATATGAAAAGCGAGCGACTTCATGAAGCGGCGATAGAAGGCGCGATCGGCGTTCTGCAGAACGACCGGAGAATGCGCCAGCCAGGCAATGACGCGCTGTGAGACGACGTCGGTCTCCCAGGCGATCCCCTCGATACGGCCTCCATGAATCGAAAGCCAACTGTCGACGATCGCGCGGGCAACAGCCGAACCGCGCTCGCTCTTGTTGGCCCGCATATGCCGCAGCCAGCCGAAACTATGAAGCCTGATCGCGAAAGCACGCGACGGAAGAGTAAGCGTAAAGGGGGACTTGCCACCGGTTTCCAGCATTCGGCCCGCGAGCGGAAACCGTCCGTCGATGATCTCGTCGGCAACGTGGGAATCGACGCCTCTCAGATCCGTCGGCGCGACGATCAGGCGTTCGGGAACCGGAATTGCATGTCGGAAGAAGCGCAGCCGCAGAAGTGCGGCACGGCGCGTACCGCGCCGCCAAGCTTCCCGAACATACATGCTCGCAAGACGCCGACCGGACTGCATATCAAATGTCTATTGACCCTCGTGGTTAAGAATAGATGAATCTAAACCGATTTCATTAGCCACGATGTATTATTTTGTGATGAAGTTAGAATATAATAGCATTCAGACTCGTCTGAGCACTGCGGCGTAGAAGCCGTCGAGGCCCGAAGCGAAACCTTCAGGCATATCCAGCATCGTAGGGAGCGTGCGAAACTCGCCCAGCGGTGTAATGGCCTGTTCCATGCCGGGCCATCTTATTGCGTCGATCGGCAGCCGCTCGACGCTCTTCACATCTTCGAGAACGCGCGCCACGACCTCTTCGCCTTCCTGCGGATCGAGCGAGCAGTTGGAAAAGACGAGCACGCCGCCGGGGTTCAGCAAGGTAACGGCATGGCGCAGAAGGCGCTCCTGCAGTGCCGCCAATTTAGCAATATCCTCCGGCCCCTTCGTCCAGAGCACGTCGGGATGCCGGCGCGTCGTACCCGTCGATGAGCAGGGTGCGTCGAGAAGAATCGCGTCGAAGCGCTCGGACGGTTCGAATTTCGTAAGATCCACTGCGATCGTATCGGCTTCGAGGCCAAGCCGCTCCAGATTGGAGCGCAAGCGCTTCAGCCGGTTTTCGGACTGATCGATTGCGGTCACCCTGCCACCGGCAAGGATGAGCTGTGCGGTCTTGCCACCCGGTGCAGCGCATAGATCGGCAACACGCTTGCCGGTAAGCTCACCGAAGAGCTTTGCGGGAATGCTCGCAGCCGCGTCCTGAACCCACCATTCACCCTCGTCAAAGCCGGCAAGCGAGGGAATGCCGCCTTCAAAAGCGGAAAGCCGCACGCCGCCAGTCGGTAACACAGCGCCGTTCAGGCGCTCCGCCCAGCCTGCGGCATCGGATTTAACGGTAAGATCGATCGCTGCAGGCTCAAGCTGGGATTCGGAAATGGCAAGCGCCCGCTCTTTCCCATAGGCTTTCGCAAGCCGCGCGATGAACCACGCCGGCATTGGCGGAATGTCAGCAATCTCGGCAAGGATGTGCTCCTTCTCGCGGCCGAGACGGCGCAGGATCGCATTGACGAGCTTGGCGAAACGCCGATTGCGAGGATCCTGATTGGCCTGTTCGACAGCAAGGTCGACGGCGGAGTGATCGGGAACGTCGAGATAGAGAATCTGCGCGGCACCTACGGCAAGCACATGATGCAGAGCTCGGGCGCCTTCCGGCAGTGGCGTTTCGAGCAGCGAGGCAATGGCGGCATCAATGCGGGGCAGATGCCTGAGCGTGGTATTGAGAATGGCGCGGACCAGCGCACGATCGCTTTCCCCGAGCGCTTTGTAGGCCGGATTTCCATGCTCGTGATCCAGCGCGCCATCGAGCGGCAGTTTTTTGTCTACGACTGCGGCCAGGATTTTTGCGGCAGCCGCACGCGCCGGCAGGCCGGGTTTTACCGGTGCCGGCGCTGGGCGTTCTGCTGAAGCTTTTTGTTCGCGAGCTGGCTTCTTCTTGCCGTCTGAATTCAAGACCACGGACCCTTTGGCGGTTGCGAGTCACCGCGGCCGAAACCGGTATTGGGAACCGAGCGCGATTTGCGTGTCGGATTAGCAGCGCGAACCGGCGGCGTCGAGACGTCGAAACCTCCCCGTGCCATTTCCTGCAAGGCAGCAATACGATTTTCGGTATCCGGATGTGTCGAGAACAGATTGTCCATGCGCTCGCCGGAGAGCGGGTTGATGATGAACATATGCGCGGTGGCCGGGTTGCGCTCCGCGTCGTAGTTCGGCACATGCGCCGTGCCGCGGGCAATCTTGCCCAGCGCCGAGGCCAGCCACAATGGATTGCCGCAGATTTCAGCACCGCGCCTGTCGGCCGAATATTCGCGCGTGCGGCTGATCGCCATCTGCACCAGCATGGCGGCCAGCGGCGCCACGATCATCGCGACGAGCACGCCGATGAAACCCAGGGGATTGTTGTTGTTCTCGCGATTGCCGCCGAAGAAGAAGGCGAAATTGCCGAGCATCGAGATTGCACCCGCAAGCGTGGCGGTAATCGTCATCGTCAGCGTATCGCGGTTCTGGACGTGGGCAAGCTCATGCGCCATCACGCCTGCAACCTCTTCCGGCGAGAGGACGGCAAGAAGGCCCGTAGAAGCCGCGACGGCGGCATTCTCCGGATTGCGGCCGGTCGCAAAGGCATTCGGCTGAGGGTTGTCATAGAGATAGACCTTGGGCATCGGCAACCCGGCATTATGAGCGAGATCGCGTACGACACGATAGAATTCCGGGGCGTTGCGCTCATCGACCTCCTGCGCCCGATAGGCCGACAGCACCATCCTGTCAGCATTCCAGTAGGAGAAGAAATTCATGCCGGCAGCGATGAGAAAGGCGATCATCATGCCGCCCCGGCCGCCGATCAAAAAGCCGACAAACATGAAAAGCGCCGTCATGAAGGCAAGCAACATGGCAGTACGCACGAGGTTCATCAGAGGTCTCCATCTCCTTGATTGCAGCGCGATGCTTTAAATCCTGGCGCCGACGCTCTATGATTTGGTTATTCGCCAGCCATTTTCAATATTTTCAGGCGGGAGTGCAGCATGCAGACGGCCGATAACGACAATATGGAAACCCCGGCGCCAGAAGGCTCCGAGCTGCCGCGCAAGATGCTTTCCCCTGCCGCCAGGCGTGCGCTCGCCGAAGCCGAAGAGCGCCGCAAGAATGCGAAGCCTGCCGAACTGCCACTGGAGATCGGCGGGCGGGGCGGAGCTGACCCCTCCCGCTTTGGCGACTATGAGATCAACGGTCGAGCGATCGACTTCTAGGTAAATATTCCCATTGACTTCGCAGCGTAATCGGAATTTATCCTGTTATGTTGAAGCCGCTCTCGATTCTTCTGTTGTCTCTTTCGTTTGTGCCGACCCTTGCGGCACGGGACGAAATCGACGGACCCGTATCGGCGAAGATTATCCAGATCATTGACGGCGATACGCTACTGGTTGCCGCAACACCCTGGCCACAGCAGACTATGGAAGTCCATGTCCGCATTCGCGGCATAGACGCGCCCGAAATCCATTCGAAATGCACGGAAATCCGGAGGGCTGGTCTTAAGGCCCGCGATGCGCTTCAACAAATGATATCAGGCGTCTCCATTATTCAGTTGAGGGGGATCGCCGGCGATAAATATTTCGGCCGAATTCTCGCTGATGTCACTTTCGCGAACGGGGGCAATCCCGCACAGGATCTTCTTTCGGAAGGACTGGTCCGCGCCTATGACGGCGGCCGCAAGCCACAGGTTTTCTGCGCGGAAGAATAGGGCCGCTCCTGACGGCGGAGCGGCCCTTTGACTTAAGCCGTAGCCTTGTTCTGCCGGTTAGCGATGAGATCGTCGACAACGGCCGGATCTGCCAGCGTCGAGGTATCGCCAAGCGAACCGAAATCGTCCTCGGCGATCTTGCGCAGGATGCGGCGCATAATCTTGCCCGAGCGGGTCTTCGGCAGCCCGGGCGCGAACTGGATTTTGTCAGGTGCTGCAATCGGACCAATTTCCCCACGCACATGTTTAACGAGCTGCTGACGCAGCTCATCTGTGCCCTGATTGCCCGCCATCAACGTAACGTAACAATAGATGCCCTGGCCTTTGATCGGATGCGGATAACCGACGACGGCAGCTTCCGAGACGAGATTGTGCGAGACGAGCGCGGATTCGACTTCCGCGGTGCCGAGACGATGGCCGGAGACGTTCAGAACGTCATCAACGCGGCCGGTTATCCAGTAATAGCCGTCCTCATCGCGGCGGCAGCCGTCACCGGTGAAATACTTGCCCTTGTAGGTGGAGAAGTAGGTCTGGATGAAGCGCTCGTGGTCACCATAGACCGTACGCATCTGGCCCGGCCAGCTATCGCTGATGCAGAGATTGCCGTCGGCGGCACCCTCGAGCACCTTACCCTCATTGTCGACGAGCTGCGGCTTGACGCCGAAGAAGGGCTTGGTGGCCGATCCGGGCTTGAGGTCGGTTGCGCCCGGCAGCGGCGTGATCATATGGCCGCCGGTCTCCGTCTGCCACCATGTATCGATCACAGGGCAGCGCTTTTCGCCGACGACGTTGTAATACCATTCCCAGGCTTCCGGATTGATCGGTTCGCCGACCGTGCCGAGCAGCCGTAGGCTCTCGCGCGAAGAGCGGGTAACGAAATGGTCGCCAGCACCCATGAGCGAACGGATCGCCGTCGGCGCAGTGTAGAAGATATTGACCTTGTGCTTGTCGATGATTTCCCAGAAACGGCCTTGGTCCGGGAAATTCGGCACGCCTTCGAACATCAGCGTTGTCGCGCAGTTCGCCAGCGGGCCATAAACGATATAGGAATGACCAGTAACCCAACCGACATCGGCCGTGCACCAGTAGATATCACCAGGGTGATAATCGAAGACATATTCATGTGTCATCGCCGCATAGACGAGATAACCGCCCGTCGTGTGCAGGACACCCTTCGGCTTCCCCGTCGAGCCTGACGTATAGAGGATGAAAAGCGGATCCTCCGCCCTCATCTTCACCGGCGGGCATTCCGGCTTCACCGTGGCGATTTCCTGATGGTACCAGAGGTCGCGGCCCGGCGCCCAGCCGGTCTTGCCGCCGGTGCGACGCACGACGAGCACCTTGCTGACCGTGACATGCTGGCGGGCCGCAATATGGATGGCGGTATCCGTATTGTCTTTCAGCGGAACCGGCTTGCCCCCGCGAATGCCCTCGTCGCAGGTGATGACGAAGGTGGATTGGCAGTCGACGATACGGCCGGCCAGCGCCTCCGGCGAGAAGCCGCCGAAGACGACGGAATGCACCGCACCGATGCGGGCGCAGGCGAGCATCGCATAGGCGGCTTCCGGGATCATCGGCATGTAAATGGTGACACGGTCACCCTTTTTGACGCCATGCTTCTTCAGCACGTTCGCCATCCGGCAGACGTGCTCATAGAGTTCGTTATAGGTGATCTTCTTATCGATATAGGGGTTGTCGCCTTCGAAGATGATGGCGGTCTGGTTGCCGTTCGTCTTCAGGTGACGATCAATGCAATTATAGGAAACATTGGTCTGGCCGTCCTCGAACCACTTGATCGACACCTTGCCGGTGAAGGAGGTGTTCTTGACCTTGGTATAGGGCTTGAACCAGTCGATGCGCTTGCCGTGTTTACCCCAGAACTTGTCAGGATTTTCAATGCTCTCCTCGTACCATTGCTCGTACTTGGCCTGATCGATCAGCGCACGAGTCTTCACCGGTTTGGAAACCGGATAGATCTTCTCCGACATGGGAACTCCTCCTCACAAGGCTATGCAACGGCCGATGGTTTCGACGCAGCGACCGGACTTGAATTGCGCAATTCATATCAGGTCGTCTGATGACGGCAATTAGACAAAGGTCATTTCATTTCTGAAGAATTGCAATTCTGCGACAGTGCGGTTATATAGCGCCATATTTCCCGGACATTGTGGTGACAATCCACGGACCGCGACACCGGCGCGGACGACAGAAGGACTATATCCATGGCTCAACAACTGCTCATGCCAAAGGCGACTGCCATCTGGCTCGTCGACAATACAGCCCTGTCTTTCGACCAGATCGCTCAGTTTTGCAAACTGCATCCGCTCGAAGTCAAGGCGATTGCCGATGGCGAAGCCGCGCAGGGTATCAAGGGCCTGGACCCGATCGCCACCGGCCAGCTTTCCCGCGATGAAATCGCCCGCGCCGAGGGTAACCCCAACTATAAGCTGAAGCTTTCCGAGCCGAAGGTCCGCGTACCGGAATCCAAACGCCGCGGTCCGCGCTACACGCCGGTTTCCAAGCGTCAGGACCGCCCGAACGCCATTCTCTGGCTGGTTCGCAACCATCCGGAACTGAAAGATGCCCAGATTTCGCGTCTCGTCGGCACCACCAAGTCGACGATCGAGCAGATCCGCGAGCGCACCCACTGGAATTCGGCAAACCTGGCACCGATGGACCCGGTCACGCTCGGCCTTTGCAGCCAGATCGATCTCGACATGGAAGTGGAAAAGGCATCCAAGGGCCGTCCGCTGCCGACCGCTGCCGAACTCGGCGCAACGCTGCAGTCCGCTCAGGAAACAGAGCGTCTGACGCCGAGCTACGAGCGCGAGGAGGAAAAGGAAATCGACGCCGATGCCGTCTTCCGCAAGCTGAGCTCACTGCGTTCGGCGCCTAAGGACGAGGATGAAGACGATCAGTTCTAAGATCGTCATATGCAGAAATGAATAAACCCCGCCAATGGCGGGGTTTTTTGTTGCCGTCTCCTGCGCGCTTATTAGCTGCGGAAGAGCGAGAGAATGTTCTGTGCCGAGGAATTCGCAATCGAGAGAGACTGGATCGCAAGCTGCTGTTGCGTCTGCAGGGCAGAGAGCTTGGAGGATTCCTCTTCCATGTCGGCATCGACGAGGCGGCCAACACCCGAGTCGATCGAGTCGCTCAGGGCGCTGACGAAGGTTTCCTGCAACTGTATTCGGGTCGAAATCGAACCGAGCTGCGAGCCTGCATTCGTCAAGGCCTGGAGCACAAGTTCGACGCCGGAAAGCGCTCCATCGAGCTGGCCTTGTGTGAAGGTGGTGATATCGAGCGCATAGATCGACGGCATGACGATAACCGTATTGCCATAAGTCCCGTTGAAGGCGGTGCCGATGATGCCGCTCGTCGTTTGGATCGTGCCATTGCTGTTCATCCCGAACAGCACATTGCCAAGCGTGCCGTCGTTCAGGACATAATCCGTCATCTTGACAGAAACGGCATTCGAACCGTCACGGACGAAAGAGGAGACGACGCTCTTCGTGCCCGAAGCGCCGGCAACCCAGTTTTCACCGGAGAAGGAAGCCGACTGGGCGATGCTCACCAGCTGTTCCTGCAGCTGGTCGAGTTCTTCCTGGATCTTGGTTTTGTCCACGCCCTTTTCCGTGGCAGCGACGATCTTCGCCTTGATTTCCGTGACAACGTCGATGGCGTTGTCCATGGCGGTATAGGCGGTGTCCACCTTTGCTGCACCAAGGCCGAGTGCATCGGAAACGGCCGAGAGGGCCTTATTGTCCGAACGCATGGTTGTTGCGATCGACCAGTAGGCAGCATTGTCCGCCGCCTTATCGATACGGTAGCCCGAAGAGACCCGACCCTGGGTATCCTTGAGGCTATCGTTTATGCCGCGCAGGGTCTGCAGCGCTGCCATGGCAGCGTTGTTGGTGAGGATGCTTGTCATGTTCCGTTTTCCGCAATCAAAGTGAAAGGGGTCATCCGGACAAGTCCGGTAACGGCGACGCTTCATGCAAAACCCAAGAGAGCTGGGTCATTGCCGTTAACGAATGGTTGCACCCAACATAGTTAATAATTCCTCAATTAGCTTTTCGGAAAATTTAATTTAAGCTCTCGTTAGGGCTTGCGGCGGCTTCCGAGGAGCCTGGAAGAAGCACACGAATCCCGCAAAAATTATCTGGTATTTAGAATGACTTAGAGAAGCATGGCCGAGTTTGACCAATCAAGGCTTCACGAGAGAAACCGCCTGCTGAAACTTTTTTCGCATTAATGAATATTATCGCTTTCCAAACAGGGGGCCGCGGATAGCTCGTTGAATCACGAGCAAGCCTCTGATTCGAAGAGGTCGTTTTCCGCCATTTGTTAACGCGCCCCGAAAATCGCCGAGCCGACACGCACGCTCGTGGCCCCGAACGCAATGGCGATCTCGTAGTCACCCGACATGCCCATGGAGAGTCTTTGTACGCCGCACTTTTCTGCGAGCTTGGCGAGCAGGGCGAAATGCGGGCCGGGATTTTCATCCGCCGGCGGAATACACATCAACCCTTCAATGGTGAGGCCGAGCTCACTGCGACAGAAGTTCACGAAAGCGGCTGTATCGCCAGGCGCAATACCGGCCTTTTGTGGTTCCAGGCCTGTATTGACCTGCACATAGAGACGCAACACCTTGCCCTGCCGCCTCATCTCCTCAGCAATGGCGCGCGCGATCTTCTCACGGTCAATGGTCTCGATCACATCGAAGAGCGCAACCGCTTCCGCAGCCTTGTTGGATTGCAGCGGGCCGATGAGGTGCAACTCGATGCCGGGCGTTTCCGCCTTCAGTTCCGGCCATTTTCCCTGGCTTTCCTGAACGCGGTTTTCTCCAAAAATGCGCTGGCCAGCTTCAATAGCCAGGCGAATGGTATCGGCGTCAAAAGTCTTGGAGACCGCCACAAGTTGCACTGAACGTGCCGGACGGCCCGCATCCCGCCCCGCGGCATCGATCTTGGACCATACTTCTTTCAAACGCTCTTGAAGTTCCATCGCTATGCCCCGACATCCGGCTAATCCATCGGCAATGCACTACTGGGCTCTCGTGGCCTTGCCAAGACTTGTCTCTGCGAAATCGCCTCCAAGCCAAGATCGAACGCGTGAAGCGCCCGCAAAACTTGACGCTTGATTGGTTTCATGGTGAAGGTCTCGGCCAACCTCCCTTGATTTTCCGGAAATCTGATTATGGCTACCGAACGTTACAATCCGCGCGATGTCGAGCCTCGCTGGCAGCAGAAATGGAACGAGGAAAAGGTCTTCGAGACCGACAACTCCGATCCGCGCGAAAAATATTACGTCCTGGAGATGTTTCCCTATCCTTCGGGCAGAATCCATATGGGCCATGTTCGCAATTATGCCATGGGTGACGTGGTGGCGCGCTACAAGCGCGCCCGCGGCTATAATGTGCTCCATCCGATGGGTTGGGATGCCTTCGGCATGCCGGCGGAAAATGCGGCTATGGAGCGCGGCGTACACCCCGCATCCTGGACCTACCAGAACATCGGCTCGATGAAGGCACAGCTGAAGGCGATGGGCCTGTCGCTGGACTGGTCACGCGAATTCGCGACCTGCGATGTCGAGTACTATCAGCAGCAGCAGCATCTCTTCCTGGACTTCCTGGAAAAGGGCCTCGTCTACCGCAAGCAGTCTAAGGTGAACTGGGATCCGGTCGACAATACCGTTCTCGCCAACGAACAGGTCATCGACGGCCGTGGCTGGCGTTCCGGCGCGCTGGTCGAGCAGCGCGAACTGACGCAGTGGTTCTTCAAAATCACCGACTTCAGCCAGGACCTGCTGGACGCGCTTGATACGCTCGATCAGTGGCCGGAAAAAGTGCGCCTGATGCAGAAAAACTGGATCGGTCGCTCTGAAGGCCTCACGATCCGCTGGGAGATCGTCCCGGAAACCGCACCTGCCGACGAAACCGAAGTGGAGGTCTACACGACGCGCCCGGATACGCTCTTCGGGGCCTCCTTCCTGGCGATCGCCGCCGATCATCCGCTCGCCAAGGAGGCAGCGGGAAGGAATCCTGACATCGAGGCCTTCTGTGAGGAATGCCGGCGTGCTGGAACTTCTCTTGCTGCACTTGAGACGGCTGAGAAGAAGGGGATGGATACCGGCATCCGCGTGAAGCATCCGCTCGATCCATCTTGGGAGCTGCCGGTCTACGTCGCCAACTTCGTTCTGATGGACTACGGCACGGGCGCCATTTTCGGCTGCCCCTCCGGCGACCAGCGAGACCTGGATTTCGCCCGCAAATACGGCCTGCCGGTCGTGCCGGTCGTCATGCCTGAGGATGGCGATGCCGCAAGCTTCACCATCGGCGATGTCGCCTATGACGGCGAGGGCGTGATGATCAACTCGCGCTTCCTCGACGGCAAGAAAGCGGACGAAGCCTTCCAGATTGTTGCCGACAAACTGTCGTCCACCCTGCTTGGCAATGCGCCGCAGGGCGAACGCAAGGTCAATTTCCGCCTGCGCGACTGGGGCATTTCCCGCCAGCGTTACTGGGGTTGTCCAATCCCGGTCATCCATTGCGATGATTGCGGTGTCGTGCCGGTTCCGAAAAAGGACCTGCCTGTGAAGCTGCCGCAGGATGTAACTTTCGATCAGCCTGGCAATCCGCTGGACCGTCACCCGACCTGGCGTCACGTCGCCTGCCCGCAATGCGGCAAGGATGCGCGTCGCGAGACTGATACGATGGACACGTTTGTCGATTCGAGCTGGTATTTCACCCGCTTCACGGCACCCTGGGAGAAGCAGCCGACCGACCCTGCTGTGGCCAACCGCTGGCTGCCGGTGGACCAGTATATCGGCGGTATCGAACACGCGATCCTGCACCTGCTCTATTCGCGCTTTTTCACCCGCGCGATGCGCGAGACCGGCCATGTAGACGTCAAGGAGCCTTTCAAGGGTCTCTTCACCCAGGGTATGGTGGTCCACGAAACCTATAGCCGCGGCGCCGGCATGCATCGCGAGTGGATTTCCCCCGCCGATATCCGCATCGAGGAGATCGACGGAAAGCGCAGCGCCTATCTGCTGGAGGGCGGCGAAGAAATTACCATTGGCTCGATCGAAAAGATGTCGAAGTCGAAGAAGAATGTCGTGGACCCAGATGATATCATCGCCTCCTACGGCGCCGATACTGCCCGTTTCTTCGTCTTGTCCGATTCTCCGCCTGAGCGAGACGTCATCTGGTCGGAAGCCGGGGTCGAAGGTGCCCATCGCTTCACACAGCGCCTCTGGCGTCTGGTCTCGGAAGCGGCAGAAGCCCTGGCCGCTGTCGAGCCCAAGCCGGCAAAGGAAGGTGATGCGTTGGCAATTTCGCAGCTTGCCCACAAGACGCTGAAGGCCGTCCAGAACGACTATGACAGGCTCTGGTTCAACAAGGCGGTCGCTCGCATCTACGAACTCGTCAACGCGCTGGCAGGCCCGCTGACGAAGGTCGCGGCCGGGGAGGGCGATGCCAGTTATCGGGCAGCCATCCGAAATGCGGCCGAAATCCTTATTCAACTCGTTGCGCCGATGACCCCGCACCTGGCCGAAGAATGCTGGATGATCCTTGGCAACGCGGAGCTCATCGCCCATACGGCATGGCCAAATTATGACGAATCGCTGGTCGTGGAGAACGACGTGACCCTTCCCGTGCAAATCAACGGCAAGAAGCGCGCCGAATTGACAATTTCTCGCGACGCAGATCAGAATGCCGTCACCGAAGCCGTGCTGGAATTGGACGCGGTGAAAAATGTCTTGAACGGCCAAGCACCGAAGAAAATCATCGTGGTTCCACAGAGGATTGTTAACATTGTCGTCTGATTTCGTCCGCAAGCTTGCGCACCGCGCCGGCATCGTCACGATCCTTGTCACAACGGCGTTTCTTTCCGCCTGCCAGGTTCGTCCGCTTTACTCCGAAAGCACCGGCGTTACCGAGAAACTCGGCTCCGTCGGCTTTTCCGAAGCGGGTACGCGTGTCGGCCAGGAAGTTCGCAACCATCTGATCTTCCTGGCGTCCCGCGGTGCCGGTGAAGTTGAAAAGCCGAATTACATGGTTGATATGCAAGTTTCGTCATATGTTGCCGATACATTGCTTGTTCAGTCCTCGGATACATCTCGCGCAGGTCGCGCGACGGTCTCGGTCAGCTACACTTTGCGTACCACCAAAGATAATCAAGTGATCAAAGCGGGCAGACGCGAAGCGACGGCGCTGGTCGACTTCCCGAGACAGGAATTTGCGAAGCAGCGGGCTATCCGTGATGCCGAAAATCGCGCTGCCAATCAGGCGGCCGAATTCGTGGGAGCAGATATCGCCGCCGCGCTCAGCCGCTAAGGGAGCGGTAGGGTGGCGGAAATCAAATCCCATGAGTTTGAAGGGTTTCTGCAGAAATCCGCTCGCCTGTACCGCATCTACCTGATCTACGGCCCGGACCGTGGACTCGTTTCCGAGCGCGCCGGTATGATCGCTGCAAAGAGTGGCATAGATCAGAGCGATCCGTTCTCTGTCACCAAGCTCGATGTCGGCGATTTACAAAAAGAGCCTGGCCGACTGGTTGACGAAGCCCAATCTATCGGTCTTTTCGGCGGTGAAAAGCTGATATGGGTAAAGGGTGCCACAAACGAGAAATATCTCGTCGACGCTGTCGGATTTCTGGCCGGCGCGTCCCTTGAAGCGGCCAGTATCGTCATCGAAGCAGGCGACCTGAAAAAGGGGGCAGCCTTACGTAAGACGGTTGAGGCTGCTCGTAGCGCAGCAGTCGCCATCCCCTGCTATGCCGACGACGGCCGAGCGCTGAACGCACTGATCGACAATGAACTTTCCGCCGAAGGGTTGGGTATAACCCCTGCTGCCAGGCAAGCTCTCGTCGCGCTGATCGGCGGCGACAGAATTGCTTCCAGAAATGAAATTCGCAAACTGGCGCTCTATTGCCGAGGCATGGGAACGATCGAGGGTCATCACGTTACCGAAATAATTGGCGATGCCAGTGCGATTTCGGTCGATGATGCCGTTGACGCGATATTGAGCGGTAACAGTGACAGCTTCCTGCATGCGATGCAGAAAATCACCAGCTCCAAGACCTCAGTCTTCCTGGTTCTGCAAGCTTGCCTTCGACAGTTTCAGCTTCTCGATACGATGCGCGCGGAAATGGACGAGAAGAAACTGCCCGCTGCGCAAATTATGCAGACGCAGGGTAGGCACCTTCACTTCCGTCGCAAGCCGATTATAGAACAAGCATTAAAGAGCTGGAGCGCGGAGGCCATTTCGCGTGAAACAAAACGCCTGCAGGCAGCTGTCCTGCAAACCAGGCAGCGTCAGATATTGGAAGACAGCATCGCCATGCAGACGCTGCTCTCCACGACACTGCAGTCGGCAAGACGCCCTCAAGGCTGATCAGCGACGCTCCAGAAGCCTGCAGACTTCCTCGAGCTGCTCCAGGGACTTATAGAAGATGCGGATCTGACCACCGCTGGCCTTGTGATTGATAGAGACATCGAGCCCGAGCGTATCCGACAGCGTGCGCTCCAGAGCCAACGTATCGGAATCCTTCTGGCTCCTTTGAACCGGCGCCTGCGGCTCTGACTGAGCCTTAATGTCGTTCTGTGCAAGCTTCTCCGCATCGCGCACTGACATGCCCTTGGAAACAATCGTACGCGCGAGTGCGGAGGGATCTGATGTCGAAACCAGCGCACGCGCATGGCCCGCGGAAAGGCTTCCGGCGGCCAACATGTCCCGAACTGGTTCGGGCAGCTTCAATAGGCGCAACGAATTTGCAACATGGCTGCGGCTCTTGCCAATAATCTCACCGAGATCGTTCTGGGTATATCCATATTCGGCAATGAGCTGTTCATAGCCGAGCGCCTCTTCGAGAGCATTGAGATCGGAGCGCTGGACGTTCTCAACGATCGCAATTTCCAGCGCTGTCTTGTCATCAACATCCCTGATAATAACGGGGATTTCGATCAAACCGGCCAACTGCGCCGCCCGCCAACGTCTTTCGCCGGCTATGATTTCATAGCGGTCCCGCCCCAGCGTCCTGACGACGATCGGCTGCACGATACCGTGCTGGCGGATCGAACTCGCAAGATCGTGAAGTTCAGCATCATCGAAGAAACGACGAGGATTACGAGGGTTACGGGTGACGAACTCGATAGGGATCATCCGGTCGGCGCTGACCGTAGGCCGCTCCGCCTCAACCGGAACAGGCTGATCCATTTCACCTATCAGGGCCGCGAGACCACGACCAAGCCGCCTTTTCGATGTATCGTCATTCATGTCCAAACTCGCTTACTCTGTCATGCACTCTTCAAGCGGCCAGCCTCTGCCGCTCTCGCTGGATAACTTCCGATGCGAGCTGCAGATAGGCCTGACTGCCGGCGCACTTAAGATCGTAGAGAATTGCCGGCTTGCCGTATGAGGGTGCCTCTGAAACACGGACATTACGTGGGATAAGCGTGTGATAGACTTTCTCACCAAGGTGAGTCCGCACGTCATTGACGACTTGCTGCGCCAGATTATTACGAGCGTCGAACATCGTCAGCACGATGCCTTGGATGTCGAGCTGCGGATTGACCGTTCGGCGAACCTGGTTGACGGTCTCCAGAAGCTGGCTCAAACCTTCAAGGGCGAAGAACTCGCACTGCAGCGGTACTAGCACGGAATGTGCAGCCGCCATGGCATTCATCGTCAGCAAGTTGAAAGAAGGCGGGCAGTCGAGAAGGATATAAGAAAAAGACACCGCTTCGGAAGAAGACAATGCTTTTTTGAGCTTGAAGACTCGATCGCTCTGCTGGGAGATCTCCATCTCCACTCCGAGGAGATCCATTGTCGACGGCACGATAAAAAGATTGGGAACCGCGGTCTCCAACGCGACCTCACCGACGCCAGCTCCGCCGACCATCAGATCATAAGAGGAAAGCTTACGATTGCGTCGATCAATACCCAAACCAGTGCTTGCATTGCCCTGTGGATCCAGATCGATAATCAGCACGCGCTCGCCAATGGCGGCAAGAGCGGTTGCCAAATTGATAGCAGTGGTCGTCTTGCCGACGCCACCCTTTTGATTTGCGATGGTGATAATCCGATTACGTTCGCCAGCCATTGCCGCAATATCCGCTTCGTTAAACCAGGCGCTGGAGATTTGATATTTCGAGAATGACAGAATCTTGCTCAACAGCGCTATTGTGTTCTAGCAGATCAAAGGTCCAGCGACCATGTGCTTTCTGGATCTCTCTCCGGTAATCCCGGCCTTTGTGAAAATATGCGCGATTATTTTCTTTTCCAGCCATCCATGGCGCCGCGTATTCAATCAGCTTATCGAGATCCGCCAGCGCGCGGGCGGAGATAGCATCGCAAGCAGCTATTGCTACCGGCGCATCCTCGATCCTGACGGCATGTACTTCACCGCGCGCGCCAGTTTCTCGCAAAGCGGTTCGCAGAAATGCCGCCTTCTTATTATTGCTCTCCACCAAGTGAACCCAGCCTTGCTGCTGTTCGGTAAGAAAAATCGCGGTAATCACACCCGGAAAGCCACCGCCGCTCCCGAGGTCGATCCAGGTCTGCGGGTGAGGAGAGATCTGAAATATTTGCGCACTATCCGCGATATGCCGGCTCCACATATCACCCATGGTCGAAGGCGCGACAAGGTTGATCGCCTTGGCCCATTTGGTGAAGAGCTCTGCGAAATGTTGCAGACGTTCCTGTGTTTCACGTGAAACACGCAATCCGTTTAATTCCATTCTCGAAGACTCTCAAATCTGCAGCCGTTATGCAACCTGACTACGAATACTTTCTTCACGGCGCAAATGCACCAGCAAGAGCGAAATCGCTGCTGGTGTCATGCCTTCCACCTTCAAAGCCTGAGCAATGTTGGCAGGCTTCTGCAAGTTGAGTTTATTCTTCAACTCGTTCGAGAGTCCCGAGAGGCTACTGTAGTTGAAGTCCTCCGGAATCAAGCGTGCCTCATCCCGTCGCTGCGTCTCGATGGCTGCTGCCTGGCGATCCATGTAAACAGAATAGATCGCCTCGATCTCCAAGGCCTCAGCGACTTTCTTCGAGAAAGATCTTAGACCTCCCCAAACCTGCTCCAACTGCGAAAACGTATATTCTGGATAGGAAAGGAGTTCATAAGCGGTTCGGCGCTGACCATCCAGGTTGAGGTTAAGTCCCGCTTTACGCGCTTCATTCGGCGTGACGGAAAAAGACTGAAGCAGCGTTCGAGCGCTCTCCAGTTCGTTTTGATATGCCGCAAAACGCGCCTGGCGTTCACTGGACACACACCCAAGTTCGACCGCCTCTGGCGTAAGCCTCGCATCGGCATTGTCTGCGCGAAGCGTCAACCGATATTCCGCGCGAGATGTGAACATACGATACGGTTCCGTGACGCCCCGCATGGTCAGATCATCAATCATAACGCCAATATAGGAGTTCGTGCGACTGAAGATAAAAGGTTTGGAGTCGCCGCTCGACAACGCTGCGTTGAGACCCGCGGCGAGACCTTGGGCGCCGGCTTCCTCATAACCTGTCGTTCCGTTGATTTGCCCAGCCAAGAAAAGACCCGGAAGTTTTTTTACTTCAAGTGCTGCCGTCAACTCCCGCGGATCGACATGATCATATTCAATAGCGTAACCAGGATGCAATATTTCGACGTGTTCAAGGCCGGGTATCGTCCTGATGAACGCGGTTTGAACGTCGGCCGGCAGGGATGTCGAAATCCCATTTGGATATACGGTACTGTCGTCAAGCCCTTCTGGCTCCAAGAAGATCTGATGCCCGTCTCTCTCCCCAAATTTGACGAGCTTGTCTTCGATCGAGGGGCAATATCGCGGACCGACACCTTCGATCTGGCCGGAATACATCGCCGATTTTTGCAAATTATCGACGATGATGCGGTGTGTCGCCTCTGTTGTTCGCGTTACACCGCATTCGACCTGCGGATTCACGATCCGATCTGTCATGAAGGAGAAGGGAACCAACTCCTCATCAGCAGCCTGACGACCAACGGATTTCCAGTCAATCGTTTTTCCGTTCAGACGGGCCGGAGTCCCGGTTTTAAGGCGCCCCAGCTTCAAACCCAATCGAAGGAATGTCGTTGAAAGCCCGATCGAAGGTGGTTCGCCGGTGCGGCCGGCAGGTGTCTTCGCATTTCCTATATGGATAAGTCCGCGAAGGAACGTGCCTGTCGTAATCACCACAGACGGGCTCCCGATGAGTCGTCCGTCTTTCATCATTACGCCAGCGACTCGATTGTTTTTGATATCCAAATCAACCGCGTCTCCTTCGATCACATCAAGGTGGTCGATTGCTTCAATGGCATTCAACATCGCGAGGCGATAGAGCTTGCGATCCGCTTGAGTGCGCGGGCCACGAACCGCTGCACCCTTCTTTCTATTCAGCATACGAAACTGGATACCCGCGGCATCAGCGATACGACCCATAAGTCCATCCATCGCGTCAATTTCGCGAACAAGATGGCCCTTGCCAAGACCGCCAATGGCAGGATTGCAGGACATGACGCCGATCGTGTCGCGCCGATGCGTGATCAAGGCGGTTTTCGCGCCCATTCTCGCAGCCGCCGAGGCCGCTTCCGACCCGGCATGACCGCCTCCTATCACGATAACATCATAACTACTCGCGCTCATGCGCTACTCCACAAAAGGTTTCACGTGAAACCCGCGCCCTGCGTGTTCCACGTGAATCATTTTCCGATACAAAACTCCGAAAAGATGACGCCAAGAAGATCCTCAACGTCGACCCGTCCAGTAATACGCCCCAGATGATCACTGGCAAGCCTAAGCGATTCCGCCCTGATTTCCAGGTTTTGTTCTACCTCATCGATTGCCGCCGATAAAGCGCTCAGGCATCTCAAAAGCGAATCCTTATGCCGCTCCCGCGTCGGAACAGATAAAGACAGCCCCTTAAACTTCTGTTCGATGAAGGAAGAAACAAAATCCCGAAGTTCCGGAAGACCTTCACCCGTCACTGTAGAAATCTGAAGGTCGTATGAAACAACTGAAGGATATAAGTCCCGCTTGGTGCCAACAATAACATGCGAAGGAGCTCGTTCCAAGTCGGCAGGATCTATCGGCGTCGGCGACCCCATATCGGTCAGGAAGAGCACAAGATCAGCATTACTCAATGCCAGTTGCGCTCTCTTGATACCTTCTCGCTCCACGATATCAGCTGTGTCTCGCAAACCCGCGGTGTCATAAAGCTTGACCAGATAACCATTCAGGTTGATGTCGACATGAAGCACGTCACGTGTAGTGCCAGCTATATCGGTAACAATTGCCACGTCCCTCTGCGCAAACCAGTTCATCAAGCTGGATTTACCGGCATTGGGCGCCCCTGCAATAACAACTTTAAAACCATCCCGTACAATCTCCCCCATATCGGCATGGGAAAGATGATCCTCGATCTCTATTCGAAGCTCCGATAGTGACACCCAGATCTGATCGGAGACAGAGCCAGGGACGTCATCCTCGTCCGGGAAATCCAGTTCGGCTTCGAGCAAGGCGCGCGAGCGCGTAATTCGTTCCGCCCACGAATCATATAGGCGAGACAGACCACCCGAGCTTTGCTCCAGCGCCAGACGACGCTGCATTTCCGTCTCGGCCGCAATAAGGTCCGCTAATCCTTCGATTTCGACGAGATCAAGCTTACCGTTTTCAAAGGCGCGGCGGCTGAATTCGCCTTCCGTTGCTAGTCTGGTCCCGGAAAACGTCGCCAATTCTCTCGATAGAGCCGATACAACCGCTTTCGAACCGTGGACCTGGAATTCGGCGGAGTCCTCGCCGGTAAAGGAGGCCGGACCAGGAAAGAAAAGAACTAGCCCGGCATCAATGGGAAAACCGTTCCGAGTCCGAATCGTTCGGTAAGCGGCGGTTCGCGGTGATGGAATCCCACCAATTAACGCCTCCAGGATAAGACAGGTCTGCGGACCACTGACACGAAAAACCGACACACCTGACGGCGGAGTGCCACTCGAAAGCGCAAATATGGTGTCATTCCACGTTTCCATATCGTGTTCGGCCTATCGGTTCGTTTCCGAATCAATCGAAACAGAAAAGGCTGGCGGGTCGTGTAAACGACTCACCAGCCCCAACTTGAGGAATCCGGCTAATAATCAGGTATTCATCGAGTCGAAGAAGTCACCATTATTCTTCGTCTGTTTCAGCTTGTCGATGAGGAATTCAATCGCATCCGTCGTTCCCATCGGGGCGAGGATACGGCGCAGAACGAAGATCTTCTGCAGATCCTGGCGCGGGACGAGCAGGTCCTCCTTACGCGTGCCAGACTTGAGGATATCCATGGCCGGGAAGATACGCTTGTCGGCAACCTTACGATCGAGAACGATTTCAGAGTTGCCGGTACCCTTGAATTCTTCGAAGATGACTTCGTCCATACGGCTACCCGTGTCGATGAGAGCCGTTGCGATGATGGTCAGCGAACCACCCTCTTCAATGTTGCGTGCAGCACCGAAGAAGCGCTTGGGGCGCTGGAGCGCATTGGCGTCGACACCACCGGTCAGAACCTTACCCGATGAAGGAACGACGGTATTGTAGGCGCGACCAAGGCGGGTGATGGAATCGAGCAGGATGACAACGTCCCGACCGTGTTCCACGAGACGCTTGGCCTTTTCGATCACCATTTCGGCGACCTGCACGTGCCGAACCGCCGGCTCGTCGAATGTGGAAGAGATGACTTCGCCGCGGACCGAACGCTGCATATCCGTGACTTCTTCCGGACGTTCATCAATCAGCAGCACGATTAGATAGCATTCCGGATGGTTGGCCGTGATCGAGTGAGCGATATTCTGGAGGAGAACCGTTTTACCTGTGCGTGGTGGAGCAACGATCAGACCGCGCTGACCCTTGCCGAGAGGCGCCACGAGATCGATCACGCGGGGCGAAAGATCCTTCGAAGTTGGAACATCCAGTTCCATCTTGAAACGCTCGTTCGGATAGAGCGGCGTCAGGTTGTCGAAGTGAACCTTATGACGGATCTTTTCGGGATCGTCGAAATTGATTGTGTTGACCTTGAGAAGCGCGAAATAGCGTTCGCCTTCCTTCGGACCGCGGATCGGACCCTCGACCGTATCGCCGGTCTTCAGAGAGAAGCGGCGGATCTGGGAGGGAGAGATGTAGATATCGTCCGGGCCGGGCAGATAGTTGGCATTTGCGGAGCGCAGAAACCCGAAACCATCCTGCAGGACTTCAACGACGCCTTCGCCGATGATTTCGATATCCTGGCTGGCAAGAACCTTGAGGATTGCAAACATGAGCTCCTGCTTTCGCATCGTGCTCGCATTCTCGACCTCGAGCGATTCGGCAAAAGCCAGAAGATCCGTTGGGGATTTACTCTTAAGTTCCTGAAGCTTCATTTCAGCCATGAAGTGACCAATACTCGTTATTTTATAAGGGGAAAGGCGATGTTGGGTCGTATTCGGTACTGCGAAAGGGGCTCGCAGGCGACTGAACTCTACACACATGCCACGAAGATGAGATGGCCGGAAAATAGCGAGTCAGAACCCGGCCCGCAAGGGGGCTGCTTAAAATGTCTGAAATTTAACCTCGGCAACTCCTGGGTCTCAAAAAGGTTTCACTACCACCAGGATGACGATGAGGATCATCAGTGCCGTTGGCGCCTCGTTCATGAAGCGCCAGTAACGCGCCGAGCGACGGTTTTCATCCCGTTCAAACGCCCGCACAGCTCTGCTGAAGAAGACATGGACGATGGTCAGCAGAACAACCAACCCGATCTTCGCATGTAGCCAGCCTCCCTGAAAATCATAGACTGACCAGGCGAGATAAAGACCAAGGATCCAGGTCAGCATCATCGCCGGGTTCATGATGATCTTGAGCAGCCGGCGCTCCATCACCTTGAAGGTCTCGGATTGAACCGAACCAGGTTCCGCATCCGTGTGGTAGATGAAAAGGCGGGGCATGTAGAAAAGCCCGGCCATCCACGAGATCACGGCGATGATATGGAGGGCCTTGATCCAGAGATAGAGATTATCAGGGTTCCAGACGAAAAGCCCGACAGCCAGAAGAGCGAAGAAGGCGAGCGCAAAATGCGCACGCCGGCGGGCATAGGCACCCGGTTTTTGATCCGTCTGTTTTTCCATCACGCAGCCCCCGTGCCACGCACGCGTTCCACGAGAAGGCGCACATTCTCCGGATCCGCTTGCGGCGTGATGCCATGACCGAGATTGAAGATCAGCGGTCCGTTTCCGAGCGCCTGAAGAACGTCATCGATACCTTCCTCCAGCGAGTGACCGCCGGCCACGACACGCATCGGATCGAGATTGCCCTGCACTGGTCCGTCCTTCTGCAACTCGGCCGCAAAGGCGAGTGGTACGGACCAGTCGAGCCCGATGGCATCTGCTCCGGTCTTCTGCCGGTAAGTCTTAAGCATGTAGCCTGCACCTTTGGCAAAGGCGATGATCCGCGCCTGTGGTCGCCGCGCTCTGATCGACGCGATCATCCGCGCCACGGGACGGATTGCGAAAGCTTCAAATTCCTTCTCGCCGAGAACACCCGCCCAGGAATCGAAGATCTGCACCGCATCAGCGCCCGCATCGATTTGTGCCACCAGATAGTCGGCGGAGACATCCGCAAGCAGCATCAGCAGGTGTTCGAAGGCGCGCGGATGCTTGTAGGCGAAGAGGCGAGCAGGCGCCTGATCCGGCGTGCCGTGACCGGCAATCATATAGGTCGCTACCGTCCAGGGCGCGCCGCAGAAACCAAGGAGGGTTGTCTCGGAGGGCAACTCATTCCTCAGACGCTTCACCGTCTCAAGGACTGGCTGCAGGTAATCGACAACGTTTTCTCCATTCAGAACCGCGATGCCCGTCTCGTCGATCGGATCCATTTCAGGACCATGCCCCTCGGTAAAGCGCACATTGCGCTTCATCGCATCAGGGACGACCAGGATGTCGGAAAACAGGATAGCTGCGTCAAAGCCATAGCGACGTATCGGTTGAAGTGTGACCTCGACGGCATGATCAGGTGAATAACAGAGATCGAGGAAACTTCCCGCTTTGGCGCGTGTTTCCCTGTACTCAGGCAGATAGCGCCCTGCCTGTCTCATGAGCCAGAGGGGAGGGGGCGTAAGGGTCTCGCCATCAAGAACCCGCATGATTTTCCGGCGCGTTTCACTCAAGCGCTTCTTCCCTATAAAAATCCAAAGATATTTTAAAAGGTTTCTATTTCTTAGAGTCGGTGTCTATCAAGGATTAAAATCCATCCACTGCCGGCGCGATTTGTCACGCACGTGGGGTTGATGTGAATCGAAATTCGTATATTTGCGTTTAAAGCAATAGAAAATTCGAATACCGCAGGAATTCCAGAAGGTTCCAGGAATTCATCTCATCACCTATCCTGTGGACAAGCTGTGCATCGCTTCGAGAAGCATGATCACTATCCCCATACTCCACAAGCGCCTCTGAGACGGCCTCCGAGAATTCCGGATGTGGATAAGGAGGCATGTTTTCCCTTGCCTCGATCCCGGCCACGCCATTAGCTCTTCCCTGTCCAGTCTTTTCAACAGGCAGCGGAAAATAGCGTGGAGAACAGAACGAACTTCTTCCATCTGCATCTGATTTCTGACTCGACCGGAGAGACTCTGATCTCCGCCGGCCGAGCCGCCTCGGCTCAGTTCAAGTCTTCTCAGCCGATCGAACATGTCTATCCGCTGATCCGGAACCGCAAGCAGCTGATGCCTGTGCTTCAGGCGATCGATAACGAACCTGGCATTGTTCTCTACACGATCGTTGATCCGGAGCTTGCCAGCATCATTGATGAACGCTGCGCGGAAATGGGCGTTGCCTCGGTCAATGTTCTGGAGCCTGTCATCGGCGCGTTCCAGATCTATCTCGGCGCTCCCTCCAGAAGGCGGGTCGGCGCTCAGCACGTGATGAATGCCGGCTATTTCGCGCGCATCGAAGCGCTGAATTTCACCATGGACCATGACGACGGTCAGATGCCGGAGGATTACAATGAAGCCGATGTTGTCATCGTCGGCATCAGCCGCACGTCGAAGACACCGACCAGCATCTATCTCGCAAACCGTGGCATCAAGACTGCGAATATCCCGATCGTTTATGGTGTGCCTTTGCCTGATGCATTGGCGACGGCGACGAAACCGCTGATCGTCTGCCTCATCGCCACCACGGATCGGATTTCTCAGGTGCGCGAAAATCGTCTGCTCGGATCGACGCAAGGTTTCGACCGGGAGCACTATACCGACCGCGCAGCAATCTCGGAGGAGCTGAAATATGCGCGATCTCTTTGCGCTCGCCACAACTGGCCAATGATCGACGTCACCCGGCGCTCGATCGAGGAAACGGCAGCGGCTATCGTTGCCCTGCGTCCGAAGCTGCGTTAAGCGCTGAACGATCGAATCGCTCCCGAGGACCTGGAATGACACCAAAGCTCGTGCTCGCATCATTAAGCCCATTCCGGCGGATGCTGATGGAAAATGCAGGTCTGGCCTTCGAAGCGCATGCCGCTCATGTCGATGAACGGGCGATCGAGGCACCTCTGGAAAAATCGGGCGCCACGCCGGATGAGGTGGCGCTTGTTCTTGCCGAAGCGAAGGCGGATGAGGTCAGCCAGCGCTTTAAAGGGGCGCTCGTCATCGGCTCGGACCAGACGATGTCGCTCGCCGCTCGGGTCTTTCACAAACCGAAGGATATGGCGGACGCTGCCAGTCATCTGAGCATGCTCGGCGGCAGAACACATCGGTTGAACAGCGCGGTTGCGATTGTCAGAGATGGCGAAGTCTTGTGGCGGCATGTAGCGCACGCGGAACTGACGATGCGTCCGCTGACCGATGATTTTATCGCGCGCCATTTAAAGCGCGTGGGACCAAAGGCTCTGGCAAGCGTCGGTGCCTATCAGCTTGAAGGTGAGGGAATTCAACTGTTCGAGAAGATCGATGGAGATTATTTCACGATCCTCGGTCTGCCGATGTTGCCTCTTCTCGCAAAACTCCGGGAGCTGGATGCGATCGATGGATGATTCACGTGAAACACATGGGCCGAAAACGTTTGTCACTGGCTTTCCCGTCAAACACTCGCGCTCACCATTGATCCACGGCTACTGGCTGAAGACGCTCGATCTGCCTGGCAGCTACCAAGCGTACGAGGTCGCCCCCGAAAGTTTTGCAGATTTCATCGTCTCGTTAAGGAACGGTAGTGCCGGTTTCGTTGGCGGCAATGTCACGCTTCCGCATAAGGAGATGGCGTTCAAGCTGGCCGACCAACCGGACGAGCTTTCAGAAGAACTCGGCGCATCGAATACGCTATGGCTGGAGGATGGAAAACTTCTTGCGACCAACACCGACGGCCGCGGCTTTACCGCCAATCTCGATGAACGCCACCCCGGATGGGACCGGCATGACCGGGTCGTCGTCTTCGGCGCCGGCGGCGCGAGTCGCGCTGTCATCCAGGCGGCCCGCGACCGCGGCTTCAAAGAAATCCACGTCGTCAACCGTACAGTCGAGCGGGCGCAGGAACTGGCCGACCGCTTCGGCCCAAAGGTCCACGCACATCCGACCGCAGCACTCGCCGAAGTAATGACCGGAGCAGGGCTGTTCATCAACACCACCTCTCTCGGCATGGACGGGGAGGCGGCACCCGCAATCGATTTCTCCCCGATGCGTTCCGACGCGGTCGTTACCGATATCGTCTACGTGCCCTTGAAAACACCGATCCTCGCCCAGGCAGAAAAACAGGCATTTGCGATCGTCGATGGCCTCGGTATGCTTTTGCATCAGGCGGTACCTGGATTTGAAAAGTGGTTCGGCAGGCGGCCTGTCGTCGATGAAACACTGCGTGCCCTCATCATCGCGGACATGGAAAAACACTGATGCTGAAGATCGGCCTTACCGGCTCCATCGGAATGGGCAAGTCGACGGCGGCGAAGCTCTTTGCTGAAGCCGGTGTCGCGGTCAACGATTCGGATGCTGTCGTGCATGATCTCTATGCAGGCGAGGCGGCACCTCTGGTCGATGCGGCTTTCCCCGGGACGATGAAAAACGGTGTTGTCGACCGTCAGGAACTTGGGCGGCAACTCGCTCGAGATCCAGCCGGCTTCAAGCGGCTGGAAAAGATTGTTCATCCCCTGGTGCGCAAGCGGGAGAATGAATTCTTGGCACGGCAGAAAAAGGCAGGGACAGACATGGTGGTGCTCGACATCCCTCTGCTTTTTGAAACCGGCGCCGATCAAAGAGTGGATGTCGTTGTCGTTGTCAGCGCCGATCCACAGATTCAACGGGAGAGGGTGCTTGCGCGCCCGAACATGACGGAAGAAAAATTCAATATGATTCTCTCCCGCCAGATGTCGGATGAGGAGAAACGCCGTCGGGCCGACTACATCGTGGATAGCAGCCACGCCATAGAGGCGACGAGAGAACAAGTGGCAGATATCGTCGCCGACTTGAAGAAGCGGATAACGAAGGAATAATCCCGAATGCGTGAAATCATTTTCGATACGGAAACCACCGGCCTCGACAACCGCATGGACCGCATCATCGAAATCGGCGGCATCGAACTCTTCAATCATTTTCCGACAGGAAGGACGCTTCACCTTTTCGTCAATCCGGGTGATCAGAAGGTTCACCCAGACGCGCTCGCCGTCCATGGCATCACTGACGAATTTCTGAAGGACAAGCCGCCTTTCGCTGAGGTCGTCGAGCAGATCCTGGAATTCTTCGGCGATGGCAAGTGGATCGCCCATAACGCCACTTTCGATATGGGCTTTGTGAACGCCGAGCTTGCCAGGCTCGGCCTGCCGCCGATCCTGCCGGATCGCGTCGTCGACACGCTCTCGCTTGCCCGCCGCAAGCATCCAATGGGGCCGAACTCGCTCGACGCTCTCTGCCGCCGCTACGGCATCGACAACTCGCACCGCACCAAACACGGCGCTCTCCTCGACTCCGAACTCCTTGCTGAAGTCTATATCGAGATGATTGGCGGCCGGCAGGCTGCATTGGGGCTCGGCGTCGCAGGATCTGCGCGCCAGAGCAAGGACAATGCCGACGTGGAAGAAGTCGTGGTCGCTGCCATCATGGAGAGGCCGCGGCCGCTGGCGCCGCGATTGAGCGAAGCGGAAGCCGAGGCTCATGCGGCCCTGATCGCCAAACTCGGTCAAAAGGCCGTCTGGTCGAAATATGGTCAGCTCAACTAAAAATAAAAACGCCCGGGTGTCACCCGGGCATTTGATTTCGAGTGCCTGTAAAGATCGGCTTAGTTCGGAACGGCCTGAACCTTGGAGCGGGCCTGTTCTTCGGCAACGCGTTGTGCAAACATCTGTGCGAAATCGATCGGGTCGATCATCAGCGGCGGGAAGCCGCCATTGCGCGTGACGTCGGCAACGATCTGGCGGGCAAACGGGAAGAGCATGCGCGGGCACTCGATGAAGAGAACCGGCAGCATGTGCTCCTGGGGGAAGCCGGCAACGCGGAAGACGCCGCCGTAGACGAGCTCGGTATGGAAGACCGTCTTGTCGCCTTCCTTGGCTTCAGCGATCAGCGAAAGCACGACATCGAAATCCGTTTCGGACAGCGGATTGGCATTGACGTTCACATTGATGTTGATCGCCGGTGCCTTGTCGCGGGCCTGAAGGGAGCGGGGTGCGCCCGGGTTTTCGAAGGAAAGATCCTTTACGTACTGGGCAAGGATCGAAAGGGTCGGGCTCGCTGCGCCGTTGCTGTTGTTGTCGTCTGCCATGGGCTTTTCCTCGAGGGGCATTGGATGGTGCCGCCATCTAACATTTCGGGGAGGGGCTTACAACCCTGGGCCTCTGGGCAGTTAGCGTGCCTCGGCCTAGTCGCCGAGCCTTTTGCGGGACCAGGGTGACTTTCCGTTCGGTTGCCGATGATAGTCCTCTTCATCAAGATCGACCACCTTTGAATCGCCTGGCTTGCCCGACCGGCTCTGAAAATCCGGATGCGAGGATGAGGAAAAGCCCCTACTGCCGAGATCGACCACAACGAAACGCTTTGCAATCGACCGCCAAAACAGGTTTCGAACCTGCGGAATAAGAAGCAGGATCGCCAGTATATCCGAGAGAAAGCCCGGGATGATGAGGAGCAGCGCGGCGATTACGGTCATCGCCGGATTGAGCAATTCCCGTCCGGGCATGGTACCGTTGCGCCCTTCGGCCGACATGCGACGCAGGATGCTGATACCTTGCCGGCGCAAGAGGAACGAGCCGAGGACAAAGCCCAGCACGACAAGCGCCAGCGTCGCAGCAAGTCCGACTGCGCGGCCGACAATCACGAAACCCGCGATTTCGGCAAGCGGCAGAAGCAGCGCAAAAACCGGGAGCATGGAAAAACGCATCTCTTTCTCCCGGGTGCCCCGGGCTCCTCTTGGCACTGGCCAAGATACCAGCCATGATTTGAATCATTCGTATAGCCGGACTATATGGGGTTAGAAATCAGGGATGTTAACAGCGAACGGCGGGATATGAGTTCAAACGACTTCATCACTTTATTTTTTCTGGTGGCGGCGGTGCTGATTTTCTTTCAGCTTCGGTCCGTTCTTGGACGCCGCACCGGAAATGAGAAGCCGCCGCGTGATCTCTATACGCCACGGGACGCCGCGCAGAACGATACGGCCGATGTCGGCAAGGTCGTAACCCTGCCGCGGCGCGATGTGAACGGGGAAGAGGAAGACCGCTTCTCTGCCATCGATGCTTTCGCACCAGCCGGCACGCCGCTGAACGAATCGCTGCGCGCGCTCAGCAGAGCCGATGCCTCCTTCGACCCGAAGGAATTCTTGAATGGCGCCCGCATGGCCTACGAGATGATCGTCATGGCCTTTGCTGATGGCGACCGCAAAACGCTGAAGAATCTTCTATCCCGGGAGGTCTATGACGGCTTTGATGCGGCGATCAGCGATCGCGAAAACAAGGGCGAGAAGATGAAGTCCACCTTCGTGGGCATTGACAAGGCTGAGATCACGCATGCCGAGACCAAGGGCAGCGAGGCGCAAATCACTGTGCGCATCATCAGCCAGCTGATCTCAGCGACCTACGACAAGAGCGACGTGCTGATCGATGGCGACGCCGAAAATGTCGCCGAGGTCAACGATCTCTGGACCTTCGCTCGCGATACGCGCTCGCGCGACCCCAACTGGAAACTCGTCGCGACCGAATCGGAACATGAGTGACGCAGTAGGCTTCGCCCTTCAGGCAGTCAGTTTCGACGCATTGGAAGGCTGGAGGGATGACGATCCCTCCAGCCTTTTTGAAGTCATGGCTACCTGTCGCAGCCATATTTCCGAAACCAAACCCTATCGTATGGGGTCGCTGGGGCTGAGTTCAGCTGACCTACTTCCATTGCTGAAGGAAGCAGAGGCGTTTCGTCCGTCTTCAGCGGAGGAAGCACGCGCCTTTTTTGAGAAGTACTGTCAGCCATTTCGGATTGTCCGGGCCGACGACGCTAGCGGTTTCGTCACCGCCTTTTACGAACCCGAAATCGAAGTTTCCGACAGACGGGACGCGACCTATCGGTTTCCGATCTACCGGCGACCGGAGGATCTTGTCGACCTCGACGATCAAAATCGTCCAGGCAATCTCGATAGTTCCTACGCATTCGGGCGTGTGCGGGACGGGCTGATCGATGCCTATCCGGATCGCCGCGACATCGATCAGGGCTATCTGGAAGGCCGTGGTCTTGAGATCGCTTGGGTAAATTCGAAGGTCGATCTTTTCTTTGTCCATGTGCAGGGCGCTGCCCGGCTGCGCTATCCGGATGGCAGACTTGGCCGCATCACCTACGCCGCAAAAGCTGGTCATCCATTTTCGGCTATTGGCAAGCTGCTGATCGACCGCGGCGAGATCGATCGCGCAAAAATTTCGATGCAGGCGATCCGTGCATGGCTTGCCGCTCATCCGGACCAGGTCGATGAAGTCCTATGGCATAACCGGTCCTATATTTTCTTTCGTGAAGTACCGGTCGACGATGCAAATTCAGGGCCGATCGCCGCTGCAAAAGTGCCGCTGCTCGCGGGACGATCGCTCGCCGTCGACCGCCTGATCCACACGTTCGGTTTTCCATTTTTCATCCGTTCCGAAACCCTGACACACCTTGATGCCGGTAAGCCGTTTCAACGACTGATGCTGGCGCTGGACACCGGTTCGGCAATTGTCGGTCCGGCGCGCGGAGATATTTTCACTGGTTCGGGCTATGATGCAGGAGAGTTGGCGGGAACGGTACGCAACGATGCCGATTTTGTAATTCTCATCCCCAATGCCGCTGCAGCGAGGTTCCTCTGATGGCGAAGGACCGCAAGCTCAGCGCAGACGAGAGAATCCTCTGGGGCAAGGTCGCCCGCAGTACCCGGCCTATGCCCGGCAAGACGGATGAACTGACGGCCCTTGATGCCTTCCTGGCGGAGGCTGAAGCGGCCGCCGAACAAGAAAAGGCGGAGAAGCAGAAGACGGCCACACCGGTTCCGCAGCAAGCAGTAGCCCAGATCCCCGCAAAACAGTCTTCGGGCGTCCACCATCCGCTGGAGCGGCCGGTCCAGCGCAAGATCGCCAAAGGCAAGCTGGCGCTGGAAGCACGGATCGATCTTCATGGCATGGTCCAGAGTGAGGCCCATTCCTTCCTGCTCGATTTCCTGATCCGTGCGCATGAACGCGGCATGCGGCATGTCCTCGTCATTACCGGCAAGGGCAGCTCCATGGGCAGCGAGGGCGCGTTGAAGCGCGCGGTGCCGCTCTGGTTTTCCAAACCGGAGTTCCGTTTTCTGATTTCGTCCTACGAACCTGCGGCCCAGCATCACGGTGGGGCTGGTGCCCTCTATATCCGCCTGTCGCGGCGTGCCGGGGAAAACTCATGACGCCGTTTGCTGAAGCAGTCCGCAAGCTGCGCGCCCGCAAGGGCGTGACGCAAAAACAGATGGCGGCGGCGCTCAATGTCTCACCCGCCTATCTCTCGGCACTCGAGCATGGAAAGCGCGGCATGCCGAGCTTCGATCTGCTGCAGCGCATCGCCGGCTACTTCAACATCATCTGGGATGAGGCCGAGGAACTCTTCCTCGTTGCCGGCTCTTCCGATCCGCGTGTTGTCGTCGATACTTCGGGGCTGCCGCCCGAATACACCGATTTTGCCAATCGGCTGGCCAAGCGAATCCGCAGCCTTGACAGCGCCGATATCGCCCGGTTATCGGCGCTTCTTGAAAATGGCGGCAAAGTGGACGGAAAAGCGTCATAATCCCCTGATTTATGCCTTGTTTTAGGACCTTGCCATTGGGAACTCGCTGCAAAAAACCTATATTCAACATTGAAAAAGCCGGTGATTCGCAAGGCGCGCCGTTGCTGACGACAACAGGGAAAATCTCGACAGAATGACCGATGCACCCGCGACGGAAAACGGCGTAAACACCGAATATGGCGCAGACTCCATCAAGGTCCTGAAAGGCCTCGATGCCGTGCGCAAACGCCCCGGCATGTATATCGGCGACACTGACGACGGCTCGGGCCTCCACCACATGGTCTATGAGGTCGTCGATAACGCGATTGATGAAGCGCTGGCCGGCCACGCCGACATTGTCACCGTCTCGCTCAATCCGGATGGCTCTGTGACCGTGACGGATAACGGCCGCGGCATTCCGACCGATATTCACAGCGGCGAAGGCGTTTCGGCAGCTGAAGTCATCATGACCCAGCTCCATGCCGGCGGTAAGTTCGACCAGAATTCCTACAAGGTTTCGGGCGGTTTGCATGGCGTGGGCGTTTCGGTCGTCAATGCACTTTCCGTCTGGCTGAAATTGAAGATCCGTCGCCAGGGCAAGATCCACGAGATGAGCTTCACCCATGGTGTCGCGGATGCCCCTCTGAAGGTAACAGGCGAGGCCGGCAACGAGACCGGCACGGAAGTGAGCTTTATGCCGAGCTCAGGAACCTTCACGATGACGGAGTTCGACTACGGCACGCTCGAGCACCGCCTGCGCGAACTCGCCTTCCTCAACTCAGGGGTCCGCATTCTGCTGACGGACAAACGTCACTCCGATATCAAGCAGGAAGAGATGGTCTATGACGGCGGCCTTGAAGCCTTCGTTTCCTATCTCGACCGCGCCAAGAAGCCGCTCGTTGAAAAGCCCGTGGCGATCCGCGGCGAAAAAGATGGCATTACCGTTGAAGTGGCCATGTGGTGGAACGACAGCTACCACGAAAATGTGCTCTGCTTCACCAACAACATCCCCCAGCGCGACGGCGGCACGCATATGGCAGGCTTCCGTGCCGCGCTGACGCGCCAGATCACCTCCTATGCCGACACATCCGGCATCACCAAAAAGGAAAAGGTGACGCTGACGGGCGACGACTGCCGCGAAGGCCTCACGGCGGTTCTTTCGGTCAAGGTGCCGGATCCGAAATTCTCTTCGCAGACCAAGGACAAACTCGTTTCCTCGGAAGTGCGCCCGGTCGTCGAAAGCCTGGTCAACGAAGCGCTCAGCACTTGGCTCGAGGAACATCCCGGCGAAGCCAAGGTTCTCGTCGGCAAGGTCGTCGAAGCCGCTGCCGCCCGTGAAGCTGCGCGCAAAGCGCGCGAGCTGACGCGCCGTAAGGGTGCGCTGGATATTGCCTCACTGCCGGGCAAGCTGGCCGACTGCTCCGAACGCGATCCAGCCAAGTCTGAAGTCTTTCTCGTCGAGGGTGACTCGGCAGGCGGTTCGGCAAAGCAGGGACGCTCGCGTGAAAATCAGGCAATCCTGCCGCTGCGCGGCAAGATCCTGAATGTCGAGCGTGCCCGCTTCGATAAGATGCTGTCGAGCCAGGAAATTGGCACACTCATTACCGCGCTTGGCACCGGCATCGGCAAGGATGAGTTCAATGCCGAGAAACTGCGCTATCACAAGATCATCATCATGACGGATGCCGACGTCGATGGCGCCCACATCCGCACACTGCTGCTTACCTTTTTCTTCCGCCAGATGCCGGAACTGATCGAGCGTGGCCATCTCTACATCGCCCAGCCGCCGCTCTATAAGGTTTCGCGCGGCAAGTCGGTGCAATACGTCAAGAATGAAAAAGCGCTGGAAGATTATCTGATCGGTCAGGGGCTGGAAGATGCGGCGCTGAAGCTCGCCAGCGGCGAAGTTCGCGTCGGGCAGGATCTGAATGAAGTCATTCATGATGCCCTGCGTCTGCGCGCGCTGCTCGATAATCTGCATTCGCGCTACAATCGTGCCGTCGTCGAACAGGCGGCGATCGCCGGTGCCCTCAATGCCGAACTCGTCAGCAATGCGGACCGTGCTCTGGAATTGGCGGGCGAAGTCGCCAAGCGGCTCGACCTTATCGCTGAGGAAACTGAACGCGGCTGGGAAGGTAACCTCACCAGCGAGGGCGGCATTCGTTTGGAACGCATGGTTCGCGGCGTCAAGGAAGTCATCGTGCTCGACATGGCATTGATCGGCTCCCAGGATGCCCGTCTTATCGATCAGTTGACGCCACGCATGAAGGAAATTTATCAAACGCCACCGGCACTGAGCCGACGTGATGGCGATGTCGAAATTTCCGGCCCGCGCGCTCTTCTTGATGCGATTTTCGCCAGCGGCCGCAAGGGACTAACGATGCAGCGCTACAAGGGTCTCGGCGAAATGAATGCCGAGCAGCTCTGGGAAACGACGCTCGATCCGAACGTTCGCTCGCTGCTGCAGGTCAAGGTCAGCGATGCGACCGATGCCGATGGTCTCTTTGCCCGCCTCATGGGCGATGAAGTCGAACCGCGCCGCGAATTCATCCAGGACAATGCGCTGAGCGTCGCCAACCTCGATATCTGACCGAACCGGTCACCAAAAAGCCCTGCAGCCATCGGCTCGCGGGGCTTTTTATTTTGCAATCAATCGTTTCCGACGAAATGGCCGTTGAAGACGACCTCCGAGAGCGGCTTGCGCTGGCTCGGAAATTCGCGGTCACGATTGCGCTCAGAAAGGATGCTCTTGTCGGCGATGCGACCGACGGCAATGCCGGCTTCGACGCGATAGCCATCGGGGATCCCAAGCTTTTCCTTGATCTCATCATGCTTGATGCCGCCCATGCCATGAGCATAGAGGTCGGAAATACGGGCCTGAATGGCAAGGTGACCCCAGGCCGTGCCGGCATCGAAAGAGTGTGTGTAGCTTGACCGTCCCTCGCTGCGAGCGCCGTTGAAGCTGCGCGAGATCACAAAGATCAGTGCCGAGGCATTCTTCGCCCATTCCTGATTGGATTCGACGAGCAGGCTCACGAATTCTTCCCAGTGCTCGGAGCCTTTCAATGCGTAGAGGAAGCGCCATGGCTGCAAGTTTGCGGAAGATGGCGCCCAGTGCGCTGCATCGAGCAGCGTCAGAATCTGGGCTTCTTCAATGATCTCGCCGGTAAAGGCGCGGGGTGACCAACGGTCGAGAAACATCGGATCGATTGGATATTCGGATTCGCGGCTGTTGGCTTTCGTCATGCTGGCTTCCGGATGTTGGCGATGGACGGGGATTCCATTGTGGGACCACTTAAGTGATATTTCCGTCCTCGCTTGCTTGGCAAGCACAGTTTGGTCGCAGCCATCACACGATCAGTTGTAGAATCAGCCTTACGCTCGCGAAGATTCACGCTAAGGCGGCGTCAACTCGAGCAGGTCCGACAGGTGGGAGTGGTTCTAATGTGCCCTGAAATTTTCTAGCCGAGCGTACCGCTTGTGCAGAAAGGCATAATGACACCGATGAATAATTCGTTCATAGGTGGCGCACCCCGCTTTCCATGAGGAGGATATTCATGAAGCTGATGCGCGTTGGAGAAGCGGGCCGCGAAAAGCCGGCCCTGCTCGATGCCGATGGCAAGATCCGCGATCTTTCCGCCCATGTCGCCGATATCGGCGGCGAGGCGATCACGCCGGCAGGTCTTGCAAAGATCGCCGCCCTTGATCCGAAGAGCCTGCCGGAACTCGCGCCCGGCCGTATCGGCGCTTGCGTTGCCGGCACCGGCAAATTCATCTGCATCGGCCTGAATTACTCCGACCATGCGGCTGAAACCGGCGCGACCGTGCCGCCCGAGCCCGTTATCTTCATGAAGGCAACGTCGGCGATCGTCGGCCCGAACGACAATGTCCAGATCCCACGCGGTTCCGAAAAGACCGACTGGGAAGTCGAGCTCGGTGTTGTCATCGGCAAAACCGCGAAATATGTGAGCGAAGCCGAGGCCCTGGATTATGTCGCCGGCTACTGCGTCTCCAACGACGTCTCCGAGCGCGCCTTCCAGACCGAGCGTTCCGGCCAGTGGACCAAGGGCAAGTCCTGCGACACCTTCGGGCCGATCGGCCCCTGGCTCGTCACCAAGGATGAGGTCGAGAACCCGCAGAACCTCGGCATGTGGCTCAAGGTCAACGGGCAGATGATGCAGGACGGCTCCACCAAGACCATGGTCTATGGTGTCGCTTTCGTCGTGTCCTATCTCAGCCAATTCATGTCCCTGCAGCCCGGTGACGTCATTTCTACCGGCACGCCTCCGGGGGTTGGCATGGGCATGAAGCCGCCGCGCTTCCTGAAGGACGGCGATGTCGTCGAACTCGGTATCGAAGGTCTCGGCACTCAGAAGCAGCTCTTCGTAGCGGATCGTTAACTATTTTTCCGGCTGAAAAGCTTAAACTTTGTGCATCAAGGTAATGCCGGGGATCAATTTTCCGGCATTTTTCTTTCGGACTGTAATGTTATGTTGCTGTGCAACAAAAACCTGTTAGCCTACGTTGATGTGCCAGCGTTAACGGAAAGAGTCCGGTGCCCTTCAATTGGCGCCGTCTTTGCCGGATAGAGAAAGGTGGCGCCCTTCATGTTCTACCAGCTTTACGAATTGAACCATGCAGCGTTGGCTCCCTTCCGCGCTGCAGCCGATATGATGCGTTTTGCCTATGCCAATCCGCTGAACCCCTTCTCGCAGACTCCGATCGGTCGCACCATTTCGGCCAGCCTCGAAATGTTCGAGCGCACGACGCGCCGTTATGGCAAGCCGGAATTCGGGCTCAATGAGACCGTCATCGACGGGAAGAAGGTTACGGTTCGCGAGGAAGTGGTCTGGACGCGCTCCTTCTGCAGTCTCCTGCATTTCTCCCGCGATGTGCCGGCTGGCCATAATGGCGATCCGCGCATCCTCATCGTCGCACCCATGTCCGGCCACTATGCGACGCTGCTGCGCGGCACTGTCGAAGCACTTTTGCCGAACGCCGACATCTATATCACCGACTGGGTCGATGCGCGCATGGTGCCGATGACGGAGGGTACCTTCGACCTTTCCGATTACATCGACTACGTCATCGAGATGCTGCATTTCCTTGGCCATGACACGCATGTCATCGCGGTCTGTCAGCCCTCGGTGCCGGTGCTGGCAGCTGCTGCGATCATGGAAGAGGCCAAGGATCCGCTCGCTCCGTCGTCGATGACGCTGATGGGCGGCCCGATCGATACCCGTATCAATCCGACGGCCGTCAACAAGCTTGCCAAGGAGCGCCCGCTCGAATGGTTTGCCGACAATGTCGTCATGAACGTGCCCTGGCCGCAGCCGGGCTTCATGCGCCCCGTCTATCCGGGTTTCCTGCAGCTTTCCGGCTTCATGTCGATGAACCTCGACCGTCACCTGATCGCCCACAAGGAGTTCTTCATGCATCTCGTGAAGAACGACGGCGAACCGGAAAAGCACCGCGATTTCTATGATGAATATCTCGCCGTCATGGACCTCACCGCGGAATTCTATCTGCAGACGGTCGAGCAGGTCTTCATGAAACACGCGCTGCCGAAGGGCGAATTGATGCATCGCGGCAAGCGCGTTGACCCCGCTGTGATCCGTAATGTGGCTTTGCTGACGGTCGAAGGCGAGAACGACGATATCTCCGGCGTCGGCCAGACTCAGGCCGCGCAGTCCATCTGCGTAAACATCCCTGAACATATGCGCATGCACTACTTGCAGCCGGATGTCGGCCACTATGGCGTCTTCAACGGTTCTCGCTTCCGCCGAGAGATCGCACCTCGTATCGTCTCCTTCACGCGCCAGCATTCGCGAGCGAAGAAACCGGCGGTTCAGCGCGTCATAAAAGGTGGCAAATCCGCGTGAGTTAGAAAACGCTGATTTAATGCCATCGATTCAAGGTCTTATTCGATTTAACCTGAAATCGTCTTGAAGGCCGGTTCAGCGGTAACCATCTGTTTTTTCAGCACTCGGCATCCTGTCGGGTGCTGAACGCGAGGATACCGCACGATGAACCAGTCAGCATTGCTTCGCCCGGATTGGACTCCGGCTACCGTTGCCTTGATGATCCTCGGCTTCATGGTCTTCTGGCCTCTGGGGCTGGCCATGCTTGCCTACATCATCTTCGGCGAGCGGCTGCGTGGCTTCAAGCGTGACGTTAACCAGGCAACGGATGGCTTCTTTGCAGGCTGCCGCCGTTCGCACGGCCGTCACCGCCCGCATTTCTCGACGGGTAATGTCGCCTTCGACGATTGGCGCAAGGCCGAGCTCGATCGTATCGAGGAGGAGCGCCGCAAGCTCGATGAAATGCGTGAGGAGTTCGATTCCTACCTGCGCGAGCTCCGTCGCGCCAAGGATCAGGAAGAATTCGATCGCTTCATGCGCGAGCGCAAGAACGGCAGACGCGACGACAATGGTCCGGTCGCCGAATACCAGACGCCGTAAAGTGTGATCACAGAAAATCTACGGCCGGCATCGCTTCCGATGCCGGTTTTTCTTTGCTCGGATTTCCGCCGAATCATATAGAAAATCCCTATGTTTCCGCTCCCGAAGATTCGCCGCCCGACGAGAAAACCGGTGCCGCCCGAAACGCGGACGCTCGATGTCGCCGGCCGTCTGATGCCCCTGACGATCAAGCAGCATGATCGCGCCACCCGGATCACGCTCCGTATCGAGCCGGGCGGCAGAGCTCTTAAGATGACGGTGCCGAAGGGACTTGCCGCCCGCGAAGTCAACGCCTTCCTTGATCGGCATCAGGGCTGGCTGCTGACCAAGCTTGCGAAATTCTCGACAGATACCGGCCTGCGCGACGGTGGTGAAATTCTCTTTCGCGGTGTCAGACATCGTATCGAGCACACAGGCAGCCTGCGTGGGCTGACTGAGGCCGTCGTGACGGGCGGCAAACCGGTACTCCGCGTCAGCGGCATGCCGGAACATATTGGCCGGCGCATCGCGACCTTCCTCAAGAAAGAGGCGCGCAGTGATCTTGAGAGATTGTCGCGGCTGCATGCCGGTTCCATCAAGGCGCCGATCCGCTCGATTTCGATGAAAGATACCCGCAGCCGCTGGGGTTCCTGCTCCTCGGAAGGAAACCTGAGCTTCTCCTGGCGCATCGTCATGGCGCCGCCTTCGGTTATCGATTATCTTGCCGCCCATGAGGTCGCGCATCTGAAGGAAATGAACCACGGTCCGCACTTCTGGGCGCTCTGCAAGAAGCTGTGCCCGCACATGGAAGAGGCTAAATCCTGGCTGAAACGCCACGGCAGCCAATTGCACGCGATAGAGTTCGATTAAGCGTCAGCGTTAAATACGGCGAGCATTTGCAAATTGGCTCGACTCTTTTCCCTTTTCGTGTCACTTCGCTGCCATGAGACCGGATATCAAGATCTGCGGTTTGAAGACGCCTGAGGCTGTCGAGCGCGCATTGAAGCGCGGAGCGACGCATATCGGCTTCAATTTTTTCCAGAAAAGCCCGCGTTATGTCGAGCCGGATATTGCCGGCAAGCTCGCGGAACCGGCTCGCGGCAAGGCGAAGATCGTCGCCGTCGTGGTCGATCCGAGCAATGACGATCTCGATGAAATCGTTGCAGTTTTGCGACCGGACATGTTGCAGCTCCACGGCAGCGAGAGCCCCGAGCGCGTGCTGACCATCAAGGCGATGTACGGCATCCCCGTCATCAAGGCATTGTCGGTCCGCACCGCCGACGACCTGAAGAGGGTCGAAGCCTATATCGGCATCGCTGACCGTTTTCTCTTTGATGCCAAGCCGCCAAAAGGGTCCGAACTGCCAGGCGGCAATGGCGTTTCCTTTGATTGGGGCCTGCTCACCTGGCTTGACGGCAATGTCGACTACATGCTGTCAGGCGGACTTAATAAGGCCAATGTCGGCCAGGCTCTTGAAATGACGAAGGCGCCGGGTGTCGATACCGCCTCCGGTGTCGAGAGTGCACCGGGCGTGAAGAGCCTGGACATGATCGATGAGTTTTTCGATGCGGTTGAACAGGCATGTATGCCTGAAACGACCACAGGGAGTGTAAATTGAACGAGACGCCTAAACCGAATTCCTTCCGCGCCGGTCCGGACGAAGACGGCCGCTTCGGCATTTATGGGGGCCGTTTCGTGGCCGAAACCCTGATGCCTCTGATCCTCGATCTGCAGGAAGAGTGGAACAAGGCAAAGGACGATCCGGAATTCCAGGCGGAATTGAAGCAGCTCGGCACCCATTATATCGGCCGCCCGAGCCCGCTCTATTACGCCGAGCGCCTGACGGAGCATCTCGGCGGCGCCAAGATCTATTTCAAGCGCGAAGAGCTCAATCATACCGGCTCGCACAAGATCAACAACTGCATCGGCCAGATCCTGTTGGCCAAGCGCATGGGCAAGACCCGCATCATCGCCGAAACCGGTGCAGGCCAGCACGGTGTGGCTTCTGCCACCGTCGCCGCCCGTTTCGGATTGCCCTGCGTCGTCTACATGGGCGCCACCGACGTCGAGCGTCAGGCGCCGAACGTCTTCCGCATGAAGCTGCTGGGTGCCGAGGTAAAGCCTGTCACGGCCGGCAGCGGCACGCTGAAGGACGCTATGAACGAAGCGCTGCGTGACTGGGTCACCAATGTCGACAGCACCTATTACCTGATCGGCACGGCTGCCGGTCCGCACCCCTATCCGGAAATGGTGCGCGATTTCCAGGCCGTTATCGGCACGGAAGCCAAGCAGCAGATCCTGGAAGCGGAAGGCCGTCTGCCGGATCTCGTCATCGCTGCCGTTGGCGGCGGTTCGAATGCGATCGGCATCTTCCATCCCTTTCTCGACGACAAGGAAGTCAAGATCGTCGGCGTTGAAGCTGGCGGCAAGGGCCTGCAGGGCGATGAGCACTGCGCTTCGATCACAGCCGGCTCGCCGGGCGTACTGCACGGCAACCGTACCTATCTGCTGCAGGACAATGACGGGCAGATCAAGGAAGGTCATTCGATCTCGGCTGGCCTCGACTACCCCGGCATTGGCCCGGAACATTCATGGCTGAATGATATCGGCCGTGCCGAATATGTGCCGATCATGGACCATGAGGCGCTTGAAGCCTTTCAGACGCTGACGCGCCTTGAGGGCATCATTCCGGCGCTCGAGCCTTCGCACGCGCTTGCCGAAGTCATCAAGCGCGCGCCCAAGATGGGCAAGGACGAGATCATCCTCATGAACCTCTCCGGCCGCGGCGACAAGGATATCTTCACCGTCGGCAAGATCCTGGGAATGGGTGAGTAAAGAAATATGACCGCACGTATGGACAAACGCTTCGCCGATCTGAAGGCGGAAGGCCGCCCGGCGCTCGTAACCTATTTCATGGGAGGCGACCCTGATTACGAGACCTCGCTCGGCATCATGAAGGCGCTGCCGGAAGCAGGTTCGGACGTTATTGAGCTCGGCATGCCCTTTTCCGATCCGATGGCCGATGGTCCCGCGATCCAGCTCGCCGGCCAGCGTGCCCTCAAGGGCGGCCAGACGCTGAAGAAGACGCTGCAGCTCGCTGCCGACTTCCGCAAGACCAATGATACGACGCCGATCGTCATGATGGGCTACTACAACCCGATCTATATTTACGGCGTCGAAAAGTTTCTCGATGATGCGCTGGCATCCGGAATCGATGGCCTCATCATTGTCGACCTGCCGCCGGAAATGGATGACGAGCTCTGCATCCCGGCTCTGAAGAAGGGTATCAATTTCATCCGTTTGGCCACACCGACGACAGATGAAAAGCGCCTGCCGACCGTTTTGAGGAATACGTCGGGCTTCGTCTATTATGTCTCGATGAACGGCATCACCGGTTCGGCCTTGCCGGATCCGTCGCTGATATCGGGCGCAGTCAAGCGCATCAAGGACCATACCGATCTGCCCGTTTGCGTCGGTTTCGGCGTCAAAACGGCTGAACACGCAAAGATCATTGGTGCTTCGGCCGACGGCGTCGTCGTTGGCACCGCAATCGTCAATCAGGTGGCCAACAGCCTGACGGCAGAGGGGAAGGCGACAGCGGATACGGTTCAAGCCGTTGCGACGCTGGTTCGGGGTCTTTCCACAGGAACGCGTTCGGCGCGCCTTGTTGCTGCCGAATAGTTTCCCCACATTGGCACTAGTCAATCAGGAGTATTCGAGTTGAACTGGATCACTAACTACGTTCGCCCGCGGATCAATTCCATGCTGGGCCGTCGCGAAGTGCCGGAGAACCTTTGGATCAAGTGCCCGGAAACGGGTGAGATGGTCTTTCACAAGGACCTGGAAAGCAACAAGTGGGTCATCCCCGCTTCCGGCTACCACATGAAGATGCCGGCAAAGGCGCGCCTTGCCGACCTGTTCGACAACGGCGAATATGAAGCTTTGCCACAGCCCAAGGTCGCCCAGGACCCGCTGAAGTTCCGCGATTCCAAGAAATATAGCGATCGTCTGCGTGACAGCCGTCTCAAGACCGAGCAGGAAGACACGATCCTTGCCGGTCTCGGCAGCGTGCAAGGCCTGAAGCTCGTCGCCGTCGTCCATGAATTCAACTTCATCGGCGGTTCGCTCGGCATGGCTGCTGGCGAGGCTATCGTCAAAGCGTTCGAACGCGCGATTGCGGAAAAGTGCCCGCTCGTTATGTTCCCGGCTTCCGGCGGTGCTCGTATGCAGGAGGGCATCATGTCGCTGATGCAACTGCCACGCACGACGGTTGCGGTTGACATGCTCAAGGAAGCAGGCCAGCCCTATATCGTGGTTCTGACCAATCCGACGACGGGCGGCGTAACGGCGTCCTACGCTATGCTTGGTGACATTCATCTGGCCGAGCCGGGCGCCGAAATCGGCTTTGCCGGCAAGCGCGTCATCGAACAGACTTTGCGTGAAAAACTTCCCGAGGGCTTTCAGACGTCGGAATATCTTCTGGAACACGGCGTGGTCGACATGGTGGTCAAGCGGCACGATATCCCGGAGACGCTGGCGCGCCTGTTGAAGATTCTGACCAAGAAGCCGGCTACGGCAGCAAATGATGCCAATGGGATGATTGCTCTGGCGGCGAGCGCCTGAGCAGCAGACCTCACAGAATAGGGCGGGCCGATGACAGACAGAGGCCAGATCGTGGTGAGTGAGGCGGCACAGGAGATCGAAAAGCTCATGGGATTGCATCCCAAAGGCTATGATCTGTCATTGGACCGCATCAAGCGTCTTCTGGAAGCACTCGGCAATCCCGAGCGCAACCTTCCTCCCGTCATCCATGTCGCCGGCACCAACGGTAAGGGCTCAACATCGGCTTTCTGCCGCGCACTCCTGGAAGCGGGCGGATATAGCGTTCACGTCCATACATCTCCGCATCTCGTAAATTGGCATGAACGCTACCGTCTAGGTGTTCCAGGCGGGCGTGGACAGCTGGTTCATGATGCCGTTTTCGCAGAAGCTTTGCGACGCGTGACCAAGGCCAATGATGGTGAGAAGATCACCGTCTTTGAAATCCTGACGGCCGTCACTTTCATTCTTTTTTCCGAACATCCGGCCGATGCGGCAATCATCGAGGTCGGTCTCGGCGGCCGTTTCGACGCGACGAACGTCATCGAGGATCCCGCCGTTTCGGTCATCATGCCGATTTCACTCGATCATCAGCCTTATCTCGGCGATCGGGTGGAATTGATTGCTGCGGAAAAGGCCGGCATCATCAAGCGCGGCAATTCGGTCGTCATCGGCCATCAGGACTATGACGCAGCCCTCGATGTGCTGATGTCGACCGCCGAGCGGCTGCGCTGCCCAAGTGCCGTTTTCGGCCAGGATTTCATCGCGCATGAGGAATATGGCCGGCTGATCTATCAGGATGAATTCGGCTTGGCGGATCTGCCTTTGCCGCGCCTCCCCGGGCGCCATCAATATGCCAATGCCGCTGCCGCCATCCGCGCCGTCAAGGCTGCGGGCTTCACCGTCACCGAACCGATGATGGAAAAGGCGATGGAAACGGTGGAATGGCCGGGCCGCCTGCAGAAGCTGACGAAAGGCAGGCTTTTGAGCCATGCGCCGGCACGGTCGGAAATCTGGGTCGATGGCGGCCACAATCCGGGTGCCGGTGAAGTGATTGCCGAAACCATGGCGAATTTCGAGGAGCGCCAGTCTCGTCCGCTGTTTCTGATATCGGGCATGATCAACACCAAGGACCCCGTCGGCTATTTCAAGGCCTTCGCGGGCCTCGCAGAGAAAATCTATTGCGTGCCGATCCACGGCAGCGAGGCGATGATCGATCCGGTGATTCTGGCCCATGCCGCCTATGATGCCGGTCTCGTGGCCGAACCGATGTCCTCAGTCGTCGAAGCCCTGCAAGCCATCGCTTCGACAGCCGACCCCGAGGCGCCGCCACCGCGTATTTTGATCGGCGGCTCACTTTATCTCGTCGGCGAAGTGCTGGCGGAAAACGGCACTCCCCCAAAATGAAAAAAGCCCGGCATTGGCCAGGCTTTTTGCATCGAATTCGATATCGTTAGGCTGCGCTGGAAATCCAGTTTGAAAGCGCCGTCTTCGGCTTTGCGCCGACAGAGATATCGGCTACTTCGCCGCCCTTGAAGATTGCAAGCGTCGGGATCGAGCGAACGCCGAACTGGGCAGCCAGTTCCGGGTTTTCATCGATATTGAGCTTGGCAACCTTGACCTTGCCGGCCAATTCCGTAGCTATTTCCTCGAGGCTCGGAGCAATCATCTTGCACGGACCACACCACTCGGCCCAAAAATCGACGACGACGGGTTCTGCGGATTCCAGAACTTCCGACTGGAAGTTGTTGATATCGACCTTAACGGTGGTCATAGGCTGCTCCTTTACCGGAATTTGCTGTTGCGTAACATGTGAGGGTGCGGCGCCGGAATTTCAATGTCCGATATTTCACTTTGTGCTGAGTCCTGCAAGTGCCGAAGCCAAAGCCTGTTCGCCAAGAGTATGGATGGTCGCATTTTCTGTATAGACCAGCATGCAATCAATCCGTTTGGCAGGATAGAGCGGCCTCAGTATTTCCCGATAGATCGCAAGCTGCGCCTTGTGCGCAAACGGGATTTTGTCTTCGCTCGCCGGTGGAACACGATTTGTCTTGTAGTCGATGATAACGACGTTGTCTGGCAGGACAGCAAGACGGTCAATCCGGCCGGAAACTGCGTATTCCCGGTCTTCCAGCGTCAAGGTTCCCATGATCGAGATTTCCGCCTGGGCACGATCATCGAAGACGGCCTGAAGCCTTTCATCTTGCAAAAGCTTCACGACCGAATCGACCAAAGCCTGCCGCTCTGTAGCCGGCCAGAATTGCGCCGCGCGTTCAGCATAACGCTTCGCTGCGTCGGCTCGCTCCTCCGCCGGAATATCGGGAAGAGCCTGAAGCATCCGGTGGATAAGACGGCCCTTTTCCAGAGAACGATCGCTGCCCTCCTGATCGCCGAAGAGCGGTGAGGTCACCAGGAGATCATCGGCCTCTTCGTCAATGATCGTTCCGGCACCCGAAGGGCTGAGTGGTCGCGGCAATTGTTTCTGAGGCGGCAGAGGGCGGAACAGGTCCGGGGGAACCGTTTCGACCGTTGCCTGCTCAGGCACACGGTCCATTCGCTCGAAGCTGCGCTCGACCTGCGGCACACGCCAGCGCATGCCGTCCCACTCGCCATCCGGGCCGGCGAACGTCGCCTTTTCGACATGCGGATGCTCCGCGTCGAGCGCAGTGGAAATCATCATATGCCAAGTGTCGTTGTTCAGCCGCACGCCACGATAGCCGCAGACGATCAGCCGGTCGGCGGCACGCGTCATCGCCACGTAGAGCAGGCGCCGGTATTCCTCTTCGGCAAGAAGCTGGATGCGTGCTGCATCCGTCAACGTCAGCGAGTTGCCGAGATCGCTGACGGGAATCCACACCGGCATCGGCGGCTCGTCCGGCCCGGCATCAAGCAACCGGAGCTTCGGCAGATGAGTATGGGTAAAGGCTTTGGAGCCGCCATCGACCAGAAAGACGATTGGCGCTTCGAGACCTTTGGAGGCATGCACCGTCATGATGCGCACCTCGTTGCGGCCCTTGTCCTGCTCCCGCTTTACTTCCGGCGCTTCAAGTTCCAACGTCGAGATAAAGGACTGCAGGCCGGGGAGACCCGATGTCTCATGGTCGAGCGCAAAGGTCAGGAACTCGTCGAGAATATCGCTGACTTCGGTACCGAGCCGCGCCAGAAACTGTCGCCGGCCGCCATGACTGCCAAGGACACGGGCATAGAAATCGTGGACCGAAAGGTTTCGGGATTGGGCAAGGAAGAGCCCCAGCCTTGCAACCGCCGCGCCGAGGCGCTCATTGCCGTCGTCGGCATATTTGCGAAGATGGTGCCAGACGCTTTCATGCTCGCCACGCAGCGCCGCAACCGCAAAAATATCCTCTTCCGAGAGATTGAAGAGCGGGCTTTTCAGGAGAGCGGCGAGCGAAAGATCGTCTTCCGGCAGAAGAAGAAAACGGCCGAGCGCCAGCAGATCCTGTACGGCGATATGACTGGTTAGCACCAGCCGGTCCGCGCCGGCGACCGGAATGTCGCCACGCCGTTTGAGTTCCCGCGTCAGCGCATTGACGAAGGCGTCCCGTTTGCGGACGAGAACGAGGATATCGCCGGCCTCGATGAAGCGTTCCTTGCCCTTTTCGACGATCGTTTCGCGGCCGACGAGAGTACCGATCGTGTGCGCGATGCGCCGTGCCAGGATGGCGGCCGGCGCGCTCTCGGGCGTTGCATCGAAAGGAGCGGTCCAATCCTCGTCCTTTACCACGGCATCGGGCACGACCATTTCCCAGAGGTCGACGGCACCGGGATGGCCGATACGGCTGGAGCGATGAACGACCGGTTCGGTGCCGAGGCCGCGTGCATTCTCCGGTGGGGTAAAGATGTGATCGACGGCGAGCAGCACGTCGGAGGTGGAGCGGAAGGAGAGCGGCAGGCGGACGGTCGAGAAATCGAGACCGCTGTTCTGCACCCGGCGCTGTGTTCGCTCCTTCTCCTCGGAGAATCGTTCGGGCCGTGCGCCCTGGAAGGAATAGATCGACTGCTTCTCGTCGCCGACTGCGAACAATGTCCGGGCCACGGGCCGCGAACTTTCGCCCGAGAAGAAATCTTCCGCCAGCGACTGGATGACACTCCACTGGATAGGGCTGGTATCCTGCGCCTCATCGACGAGAATATGGTCGATTCCCTGATCGAGCTTATAGTGGATCCACGGGCCGACGCCGCTCTTTGTAAGCAGGTCTGCGGTACGTGTGATCAGGTCTTCGAAATCGAGATGGCTGCGCTGCTTTTTCAGCTCCTCATAATCCCGGTTCAGCCGGTCCGCGAGCACGAGGGCGGCATGAGTTGCCGTATGCATTCGCATCATCTTCAGGCGGTCTCGGCACATGACGACATGCGTCCGCGCGGAAGCGATCGCATCGGCAAGCTGTGGCGCTTCCGCGAGCATCGCCTTGACGAAGAATTGCCCGTCCGTCTTCGGCTCGCCCTTCGATGTCAGGAAAATCTTCTCCAGAATCTGCGAACGCGCGGTCACATCTCGTTCGCGTACGGCGCGGCGCAGGCCTTCGGCAACATCCTGCGCTTTAGCGCCACCCTTCATTGTGGCAAGCGACAGGTAAAGTTCCAGCGTTGCACCGGAGAGCCCAGGCATGGGCCAATATCGTTCGGCCAGTCCCTCCTCCGTATCATCAGGTGAAAGGCTTAGCCTCTTGCGGAGCAAGCGATCAACGCCGCCATGCGGCTCGGCTGCGAGCATGAAACGGCGGATGGCATTTCGGTTCGCAACGATCTCACCGAGCAGATTTTCAAGCCCCGTTTCATCGCCGAGATTGAGCACATAGCCGAAGGCATCGGCGAGTTCTCGATCTTTCTCTGGGGCTGTTGCTGTCAGAAGCGAGCGTCGCGCATCGGCAAGCAGCGTCGCGGCCGCCCGGTCATCGAGAACGGAGAAATGCCCCGCGACGTTTGCTTCCAGCGGGAATTGGTGCAGCAGCGCCTCGCAAAAGGCGTGGATCGTCTGAATCTTGAGCCCACCCGGTGTTTCCAGTGCCTTGGCAAACAGCCGTCTTGCTTCCGCAAGCTTCAGTGAATCCGGCTCACGACCTTCGATCTGGGTGATGCGCCTGGCTAGTTCCTCATCCGGAAAAATTGCCCATTCCGCCAGCCGTTCGAAGACGCGGTTCGACATTTCGGAGGCGGCAGCCTTCGTATAGGTGAGGCAGAGAATGGCGGAAGGCCGCGCACCCGCCAGCAGAAGCCTGATCACGCGCTGGGTCAGAACATGCGTTTTGCCGGAACCGGCATTGGCCGACACCCATGCCGAACGCCCGGGATCGGATGCGATCGCCTGCTGGATCGTCGTCCAGCTGATCCATGTGCCGGGATCGTCATCTTCGGGAAGCGCTGTCGGCTCAATCATCGCCTCCTCCTTCCGGGTCAGCGGTTGCCCATTCCGCAACACGGGCGAGATGGTCGTAATCGCCGCCAAAATCGAACTGCTGCGCGGGAATCAGCCGCGAGGTGAAGCCTTTTTCACCTGACTGCAGCAGGGCCACGAATTTCACCAGTTGATCGATCGATTCCTCGGCGAGCTGCATCGCCGATTTTGCCTTGTCGCTGTTGGCTTCCTCATTGTTGATCTTGTCGACCAGAAAGCGCGTGCCTGGCCGCAGGCGGACATAAAGAAGATCATTTGGAACAAGGCTGCCCGCATCGCGAAAGGCCCCGGCCTGAAGCGCGGCTGCCTCAAGCGCAAGCTGCGGGTCCAGCAGCGCTCGGGCCTGCGTCGGAGAGGGATTGTAGCCGGTCTTGTAGTCGATGATATCGGCACTGTTCGGCCCCTTGATATCGATGCGGTCGGCGATGCCGGTGAGCCGGATATCGATTCCATCGAGTTCGATGCCGCCTCTGACTTCTGTCAGCCTCTTCTGCACATCGGGCTGCCGTCCGGCCTCCCAGTTCAGAAAAGCCCGCGCGACTTCGCGGAAGCGCGGCCGCCAGACGGCGTCGATATGCGGCGGCAACTGCTCCATATCGAAGAGTTCGTTCAGAATGATTTCCATCGCCGCTGCCGCCTCCGGCGTGCCTGCTGCATGGTCCTCGCGAACAAAGCGATCGATGATCTTGTGGTAGAGCGTACCGCGTTCCGCCGCGCCAGGATCGCGATTGAACGGGTCGACGGGATCGAGCCGCAGCACGCGCCGCGCATAAATCGCATAGGGATCGCGGCGCAGCCGACCGACTTCGCTGAAGGAATAGGATTTGGGTTGCAGTTCCTGTGGTGGCCTGGGAGAGGGTCTCTGCGCTGGCGCCTGATTGTCACCCAGGTCTATCAGGTTTGCCCAGTGAACGAAGCGCGCGCCCCGCTTGCGCAATTGCTCTTCGAGATCCTCGCCGCCGAGCGCCAGCAGCCGTTGCAGCCATCGGGAGGCGACCGTCGGCGTCGAGCCCTGACGCAGCGCGCGCGAGTAGATCAGATGGCGTGTGCCATTCGCCATCTCGAAATCATGCGCCAGCTGGCCGATGCGCCGTTCCGGCGGCTCCAGCCCGATTTCCGTCTTCATCGTGCGGGAGACGAAGGGATTATTGGTCGTCTGCCCCGGCCATGACCCTTCGTTGAGGCTGCCGAGGATCAGCGTGTCGACATTCTGCAGGCGCGCTTCCAACGTACCGAAGATGAAGAGGCGAGGGTGGCTGAGGGCGCCGGGTTTGACGGCATGACCGGCCGACAACGCCTGCATGATATCGATCCATTGTGGCCCCTCCGCTTCCATCTGGCCTTCGGTATCGATGATTTCGCCAAGCAGACTTGCCAGGGCATCACCCGCTTCACCGGACCAGAGGCTTGCCAGATTGCCATGTCCGTCGGCAGCGATACTCTCCAGAGCGCGGCCCGTCCGTTCGGCCCATTGCGAGAGCAAGAGACCCGTCAGGCCGTCATCATCCCCAGGATGCCGCACGAGCGCCGATACCAATGGCTCCACGGCACGTTCAACTTTCCGGGCTAACCTGCGGGCCATCTCCGACGCTTCTGATGGCAGCGACTTGCGCCACACCGGCGCGTGCCTGTCGAGCGCCTGCTCCGAAAGCTGATGGTCGAGCAGCTGTTCAAGCGATCCTATATCCACTTCTGTCACGCCGCCCCGCAGCGCCAGCAACTCCAATGCCTCCACAGCTCCAGTCAGAAAGCCGCGCTCCAGCCCGAAGCGGGCAAGCGGATGTTTGAGCAGCGAAACGATGGCGACGGGATCACCGGGACGAAGTGTCGCTTCAAGGAGCAATTGCAGCAGCGTGCCCTGTGGCGTTGCCGAAAGTGGCGTACCGGCTGAATCGTCGGCTAGAATGCCGAAGCGGGAAAGCTCCGCCATGACCCGGCGCGCCAGGTTGCGGTCTGGCGTAATAAGCGCAGCCCTGCTTTCCCCATCTCTTCCCGGCCGTTCCAGGGCAAGGCGCAGCGCAACGGCAATCGCCGTCGCCTCCTCGCGCTCGTTGGCGGCTTCGATCATCGATACGTCCGCGAATGCCGCGGCAAGGGTCCCTTCCGGCAGGTCCTTTTTCCAATCGCCCCAGCCACTCGTGGCTTCCGATGGAGTAAGCGCCCGCGAGAGGACTTCCGCGCGCGAGCGCAGATCGGCTTCCGCTTCCTCGATCGGCTGAACGTCCTCACGGGTCAGTTTCAGCCGCTTCAGCAGCACGGAAAGACCATACTGCGGATGTGTGCGGCTTGCCGGATTGGCCCGTTGACCCGGCAGAAGATCGGGCGCGACCAGCCGCCAATGTTCCTCCGGCATGGAGAGGTCGAGGCCGGGCAACACGATTACGCCTTCCGGAAGGTTCGCCACGGCGCCGATGAGATCGGCCGTGGCAGGAAGCGAACCCGTCGAACCGGCAATGATGATCGGACCGGAAGGTTTCGCCGTCGAAAGCCGGCCAGCCTCAGCGCGCAGAATGGCATTGCGGTGGCGGGCCGGCGATGATCGGCCAAGTTCGATCAGGCGTTCCGGCCAGAAGGCGCTGGCGATCTGCAGGAATTCCGCCGTCAATTGCCACCAGGCCGCATACTCACCCGTATCGAGCTTGCCGAGTTCGGACCAGGCAAGATCCTCCGTTTCGATCGAATCGATCAGCTCCGCCAGATTGCGGGCAAGCCAAATAGCATCTGCCGGGCTTGCCGGCGCGACGAGAGGCGATTCCGAATGGATGTGTCGGACGATCTCCGGCAGCTTGTTGCGCCAGGCAAGGATCAGCCGGGCCAGTTCCAGAAGGCGCGCGGTATTGGAAAGCGGCTGGGCAAGATCGATCGTTCCCGGCAGCGCCTCGTCGAAATAGCCGCTGTCGTCATCCGTCTCTCCCAGTGGCCGGATAACCGGCAGGATCGCCGAACGGCCGCCAAGCAGATCGACGAATTCCGAACGCAGCACGCGTACAGCGCGCCGGGTCGGCAGGTAGATCGTTACCTTGGCAAGAGACAGTGGGTCGGCGGGATCATGTGCGAAAAGCGGTGTCAGGCGTCCGTCACAAAGCGAACTCGCCAGCGTCTTCAGAAAGGGAAGGCCGGAGGGGATCGTCAGAATGCGTGGCCGGTGCCGCTCCGTCATGTCTCACGCAAACGTCCGGAACCGCCGGATCGTCTCCTCCGCGTCGTCAATTGCATCGGGCGTGCCGACCGTCAGCCAATGGCCTTCCATCATCATGCCGAAAAGCCGGCCGCGGCCGATCGCCTTGTCGAAATAGATATTCAGGTTGAAGGGTTCTTCGGGTGCATCGTCCAGCAACGCAGGGTGCATGACGATTGCACCGGCATAGACGACCGGATTGGAGGGATCGTCGCGATAGCGCGTCAATCGACCATCGGGCCTCAGGCTGAAATCGTTCTTGCCATTATGGCCGGTCGTATCTTCGATGCGCACGCAGAGCAGCGCCATATCCATACGTTCGGCATCGAAGAATCCGGCTAAGCGCCGTAGATTGCTGGGCCGGTCGGTCGGTTCACCGATCCAGAAAAGATCGGCATTCATGACGAAAACTGGTTCTCGGCCGAGCAGCTTCAGGCCCTTCGCCAGCCCGCCGCCCGAATTCATCAGTGCATTGCGCTCGTCGGAAATCAGAATATCGAGGCCGCGATAGTTTTTCAGGTGATCTTCCATCTGATCGGCAAAATGATGGACATTGATCGCGGCCTGTTCGACCCCGGCTTCGACAAGCGAATCCAGTGCATAGTCGATCATCGGCTTTCCACCGATCTTCACCAGAGGCTTCGGAATCGTGTCGGTAATCGGGCGCATGCGGGTTCCGAGTCCCGCGGCCAGTACCATGGCTTGTCTGATGGTCATGCTGGTCCGGATTTATGATTGACTGGCAGTATTCCAGCCCTTGTGCACCATTCGCGCAAGGGGGCAAGCACCTCGTGTTCCAGCGCAACCTTAAGATAGGAAAGCGTGCGCGGCATATGCTGCAGATAGCCGGGCTTGCCATCCCGCTGCAGGAGCCGCACCCAGAGGCCGGCAAGCTTGCAGTTTCGCTGCGCCGACATGATGGCCCATGCCTTCATGAATCCGGCTTCGTCGAAGCCGCCTTGGGCGCGCCGGAGCGAAAGGTAGTCATCCATCAGCTGGCGAAAAAGATCCGGCTCGATCGTGACGCGCGCATCCTGAACGAGGGAGGCAAGGTCGTAGGCGGTTGGCCCGATCATCGCATCCTGGAAGTCGATGATGCCGATCCTGCGGAATCCGCTCTCCCGCTCGCGCCAGATGATGTTGGGCGAATGAAAGTCGCGCAACAGCAGGTTCTTTTCGGCCGATTGCAGCTCGTCGATCAGATAGTCCCAGATTGCCAGATACTCGTCTCGCTCCGCATCCGTCGGTCCCGTGCCGCGCTTCCAGGCGATATGCCAGTCGAGTATCAACCGCACTTCCATCTTCATCGCTACGCGATCGAAGTCCGGAATGTGATGCGTATGCGCGGCGGAAACCGGGATATCCTGCGGGATTTTCATCGAGTGGAGATGGGCAAGGCAGGCGACGCTTTCGCGGTAGCGCTCGACGATCGGCCGGCCTTCGTCATCCAGGACACCGCCCGTGCCCAAATCCTCGATCAGCAGGATGCCTTGTTCGTAGTCGACCTTTTCGATTTCCGGCGTTGCGAAACCGCGCTCGCGCAACGCCTCGGCGATCGCCACGAAAGGATAGGCGTCCTGCGCAAGATGCGCGACCTTTGGATAGGGCTTGCCCTCATAGATCGGGGGGCCTTCCGGAGGCGGCCGCCAATCCATGAGGATTTTCCGCGTGCCATTACCGAGATGGAAATATTCATAGGCGCGAAGTGAAGCATCGCCCGTCAAGAACCGTCGCTCCACATCGCCGTAGCCAGCGTCAATGAGGAAGCGGCGGATCGCCAGCACACGATGGATTCGGGCCAATACCTTCTCCGGTGCCGTGATTGTCGCACGACGGCCGACGCCCTCATGCTCCAGCCGTAACGAGATGCGCGATATCGGCAATTCACCTTCAGCCATCTCCGGCCATTCGACGATGCAGATGCCGTTTTCAAGCGCTTCGTCGAAGCCAAGCTCCGTCAGTTCCGATGCATCGCCAAGCCGATAGAGATCGAAATGCGAAACGGGAATGCGCAGATCATAAGATTGCACCAGCGTGAAAGTGGGGCTCGGAACTTCCAGGCCGTCATCATCAGCCATGGTGCGCAGGAAAGCCCGCGCCAGCGAGGATTTTCCGGCGCCGAGATCGCCCGACAGCGCCAGGCAATCACCGGCTTTCAGCGCAAGCGCCAGATCATTGCCAAGGCGAAGGGTTGCCGCATCGTCTTCCAGAAAAAGCGAGATGATGTCGCCTTGCGTCATTCGGCGGCGACGGAATGGGGCAGGTTGATGGAAGGGATGCGGCAGGTCACCGTCGTTCCCTTGCCGGGTTCGCTGTCGATGCTGACCTCGCCATTGTGCAGGCTGACGAAGCTGTCGACGATCGAGAGGCCAAGTCCGGCACCGCCGCGCTTGCCGCTCTTCGCGCCGGTTGCGAAACGGTCGAAGACGGTAGCAACCATATCAGGCGAGATACCGGGGCCACGATCCCTTACGGAGAAGACAAAATCCGTGCCCTCGCGACGGCATTCCAGCGCGATCGACGCACCCTCGGGCGAGAAGTTTGCGGCATTGGCCAGAAGCTTCAGCAGGATTTGCTTCAGTCGCTGCGGATCGGCAACGATCGATCCGAGGTAGGCCGGGGCGGTGATTTCCAGCGATACACCGCTCTCCTGCAGCCGGTCGGCGATCTGCATGGAAACATCGTCGAGAAGGTCGGCGAGATCGATTTCCGCGTAGTTCAGCCGCATGATGCCGGCATCGACGGTCGCGAGATCAAGGATGTCGTTGACGAGCGTCAGGAGCACCGAGGACGAGGTTGCGATATGGTCGATATATTCGGCCTGCCGCTCATTCAGCGGGCCGACACCCGGGGTGCGCAGCAGATCGGTAAAGCCGATGATATTCGTCAGCGGCGAGCGCAGTTCGTAGGAGACATGCTGCACGAAGTCGTTCTTCAGCTCATCCGCCTTACGCAGCGCCTCGTTCTTTTCCGTCAGCGCCCGTTCGGCGCGTACGCTGTCTGTCATATTGACGAAGGTCAGCATGGTCTGAGCGTTCGGCAGAGGGATGACAGCAAAGTCGAGCACGAGGCCGGACAGCAGTTCGAGCGTTCCCTGGCTGGAACGACGCTCGTCGTCGAAGCTGGTGATCAGCTCCGCAAAGGTCTTCCAGCCGTCGGGCTGGTCATAGGAGGGGGCGCAGGCCTCGCCGATGCCGCGAATATGCGTGCCGGGCTTGGCTTCCGTCTCGGTAATACCCCAGAGCGCACGGAAGGCCGGGTTGGAGAGGCGGATCCGGCCGTCAGGCCCGAAGACCGCAACGCCTTCCGAAAGGTGGTCGATCGTCTCGCCCTGTACTTTCACCAGCGTATTGTAGCGCGTTTCGAGATCGACCTGCTCGGTCAGGTTCTCGAAGACCCATGTTGCGCCGCCCTGTGGATGCGCGGTCGCAAAGACACGCAGCGTCTGCCCGTTCGGCAGGTGCCAGAGGTCGGATTGTGTATCGAGCGAACGATAGACGGAAAGCGCCGTTTCCTTCCACGATTTCCAGTTCAGCTGGTCCGGCAGTTTCTTGGCTGCACGAAGGCGTTCCAGAAGCTCGCTGTTGTCAGGCTTGCTTTCGAGGAACGAAATATCGAGTTCCCAGAGCGAAACGAAGGCCTGGTTGTAGAATTGCAGCCGGCGGTCGCCGTCGAAAATAGCAACAGGGGTCGCCAGATGATCGAGTGTTTCCGCATGGCTCTTAAGCGTCCGCTCGAGTTCGGCGCGAACCGCTTCGACATCGGAAACATCGACGGCAAGGCCGGCTGAGCCGTTGGGGACCTTTACGTCGACCACATCAAAGAATGTGCGGTTGCCGCGAACGACTGTCGAAATTGTGTCATGGAAAGGCGATTCCGGCGTTGCCGTAGCGTGGATGCGCTCGCGGGCGACGGTTGTCAGGATTTCGCGGCCTTCATTGACAGCCTGCTGGGGTGATTGCGCTTCGACAGCGTCACCATAAGCGTGATTGACCCAGGTCAGACGCCCGGCGGTATCACGCTGCCAGGCCGGCATGTCGATAGCGTCGAGCATGGTTTGGAAGGCGGAGATCGACGTCATCAGCCGATCGCGCTCGATCTTCAGTTCAGCCAGCTCGGCGCGCAGATTGTTGAGCGCCACGAAGCGCACGAAGGCACGGCCGCCGGAAACCCGGCCTTGTGCTTCGATTACTTCGTCTCTGATAGTCTCGATCACCATGTCGAAACTTTCAGCCTGTTCACGCAGACGACCGACGGCCCGCTCCAGTTCGGAAGCCGATCGCGCCTTCAGCCAGAGGCCGAAGGCAAGGAACTCATTGTCCTGTGGGGCGCCGGTTTCCGGTGGGAGCTGGCCGAGGAGTTCCGGTCGGGCACCGCCATCCCAGATGACGATGCGCCGGTTCTTGTCGGCAATGAGCGCCTCATATTGGGAGATGCGCTGCTGCGCGTCCGAAAGCGCCGAGCGGATCTCGCGACTTTCATTTTCGAGATTGCCGCGCTGGCGCACCAGCCAGAGCGTCGAAAGCAGGGCAGCCGAAATTACACCGATGACGACGGAAAGGCCGACAACCTGCGAAGAAGTGAAAAGACGTGCCGATGCGCCGATAACAGGCTCCGCCTGCGCCAGAACCGGCCATGCCGGTACGGCGATTGCTGTGCTTGCAGCGCATAGTTTTGCAATACGTGCCAAAGACCATTGCTTCTGCCTGGCGGTCACAGGGACCGCGGCGAACTTATATTTTTGGCCCGCCTGAAGCGGGCGGTCAGCGGCGTAAGCGCTATCGTCCGCCTGGCAGGGCAGGCTGTGTTTCATTTTCGACATCCGAGGTATGTCTCCGTCCTTTAATGTGCCGCATCACGACAAGACATCCCATTTTCGTGGAAACGGAGAGGTCCGAAACCACGAATCAAGTCTTAAAACAATACTTCGGAAGGGAATCGACGGAAAGAGAGCGCCCAAAAAATAAGCCCCGGCATTTGTCAATGCCAGGGCCACCACATCTTGTGGATATCGAAAGCGCAATCAGTATCTGTAGTGGTCGGACTTGAACGGACCCTGCGGTTTCACGCCGATATAGGCAGCCTGTTCTTCGCTAAGCTGGGTAAGCTTCACGCCGAGCTTGTCGAGGTGAAGGCGCGCAACTTTCTCGTCGAGGTGCTTCGGCAGGATGTAGACTTTGCTTTCGTACTGACCGGGCTTGGTGAAGAGTTCGATCTGCGCCAGCGTCTGGTTAGTGAATGAGGCTGACATGACGAAAGACGGATGGCCCGTCGCATTGCCGAGGTTCAAGAGGCGACCTTCGGAAAGAAGGATGATGCGGTTGCCCTTCGGAAACTCGATCAGATCGACCTGCGGCTTGACGTTGGTCCACTTCAGGTTACGCAGCGCTGCGACTTCGATTTCGTTGTCGAAGTGGCCGATATTGCCGACGATCGCCATATCCTTCATCTGACGCATGTGGTCGATGCGGATGACGTCCTTGTTCCCGGTGGTGGTGATGAAGATATCGGCCGAGGAAACGACGTCCTCGAGCAGAACGACTTCGTAACCGTCCATCGCGGCCTGCAGGGCGCAGATCGGATCGGCTTCCGTGACCTTGACGCGGGCGCCGGCGCCGGAGAGCGAAGCGGCAGAACCCTTGCCTACATCGCCGTAACCGCAAACGACGGCAACCTTGCCGGCCATCATGACGTCGGTGCCGCGGCGGATCCCGTCGACCAGCGATTCCTTGCAGCCATATTTGTTGTCGAACTTCGACTTGGTGACGGAGTCGTTGACGTTGATCGCCGGGAAAGGCAGAAGGCCCTTCTGGCTGAGCTGATAAAGGCGGTTGACGCCAGTCGTGGTTTCTTCGGTCACGCCCTTGATGGCATCGCGCTGCTTGGTGAACCAGCCGGGCGTTGCGGCAAGGCGCTTCTTGATCTGGGCGAAGAGGATTTCCTCCTCTTCCGAATGCGGGTTGGATAGAACGTCCTCACCGGCTTCGGCACGAGCGCCGAGCAGGATATACATGGTGGCATCGCCGCCATCGTCGAGGATCATGTTGGAGAAACCGCCATCGCTCCACTGGAAGATCTTGTCTGTGTAGTTCCAGTAGTCGACGAGGGACTCACCCTTGATCGCGAAAACCGGAATGCCGGCGGCGGCGATCGCTGCAGCGGCATGGTCCTGCGTCGAGAAGATGTTGCACGAAGCCCAGCGAACTTCGGCGCCGAGCGCAACCAGCGTCTCGATGAGAACGGCCGTCTGGATCGTCATGTGCAGCGAGCCGGTGATGCGTGCGCCCTTCAGCGGCTTGGATTCACCGAATTCGGCCCGGCAGGACATGAGGCCGGGCATTTCGGTTTCGGCGATGGTGATTTCCTTGCGGCCGAAATCTGCAAGACCGATATCGGCGACAACATAATCTTTCTCAGTGCTCATAGGGCTCTCCAGGCTGAAAACGGCTCAAAAAAACGTCGCAAGGACGCAACGATGACCGCAACGGATCGAACAGGTGCGGGTGCACGTCATGCTCGCCGTTTAGCAGGCTTCGGTCACGAAGGCAACGGGGATATAAAGAGGTCTTTATATCTTTATATGGCGTTGAAGATCAAATTTCTTCGCCGAACTTGTTCTGGATCAGCTGATCGAGGGCATTCAGCGCTTCGGCAGCCTGGTTGCCGCTCGCCGAGACGATGACACTGGAGCCGGGGCTCGCCGCAAGCATCATAAGGCCCATGATGGAGGTGCCCCCAACCGTCATGCCGTCTTTGGAAACGGTGATCGTGGCATCGAACGCATCGACCGTCTGAACGAACTTTGCCGAAGCGCGCGCATGCAGGCCGCGCTTGTTGATAATGAGGATTTCGCGGGAGAGCGGTGTCATGGAGGCTTCTTACTTTCCGCTTAGAACCCGGCTCGCAACATTGATGTATTTACGACCTGCCTCGGAAGCCTCAGCAAGCGCCTTTTCCATATTGTTCTCGCCGCGCACGCCGGCGAGCTTGATCAGCATCGGCAGGTTGACGCCGGCGATGACTTCGGTATGGCCGCTGCTCATCACTGAGATGGCGAGATTGGAAGGCGTGCCGCCGAACATATCGGTAAGAATGACGACGCCATGACCGTCGTCTGCGCCGGAAACGGCCTCAAGAATATCCTGTCGTCTCTGGTCCATATCGTCTTCCGGTCCGATGCAGACCGTTTCTATGAATTTCTGAGGACCGACGACGTGCTCTACGGCATGACGAAACTCTTCAGCCAGCTTGCCATGAGTGACAAGCACAAGTCCGATCATGATATTACTGCTCCCATGGCATACGCAAATCGTGGCCCCAATATCGCAACGCAGCAATTACGTCCACCAGTGGGGGCACATCTTGGCGATCAAAAGCCGAAGTGCAAGATAAAAATACAAATATGTAGGCCGTATCGGGACCTGCGGAAGACTTCAGCTTCCGATTTCCGGCGCTTTCGCCATCAACACCGCAAGGGGTAGTGGAAGATTGGGCAGCAGCCGCAGTACGGGCAGTTCGAAACCCGCGGCAACAACAACCGTTTCTCGCTCGGGAGGGATCCGGTTTTCTCCGGTCGCGCTGGCCGGCAGAACTGCAAAATGCATCGTCGCCTGGGTAATATGATCTTGCTCTACGATGCCGGTGCCGCGCAATTCGATGAGCCCGGCAATGGCGGGCGGACAGGCGGCCGTGATTGCTCCATCTTGCTTTGAAAGAAGCACCTGATCATCAGCCACGAGAACAGAGAAAACACCCTGCCGCCGCGCCTCCACTATGCAGGTAAAGGCGGTCATCGACTTGCCCCAGCCTGACGGGCCGGTGAACAGCAGGCCGGTCTTTCCGATGACGATTGCGGTGGCGTGGATATTGATCATGCTGCGGCATCTGCCGGAAGGGCAAGGATGAAGCGGGCGCCAAGCAATTTGCCATTCTCGTCGTCGACGATGTTCTCGGCTCGCAGAGAACCGCCATGCGCCTCGGCGATCTGCCGGCTGATGGAAAGTCCGAGACCTGAATTTTGGCCGAAGCCTTCTGATTCCGGCCGGTCGGTATAAAAGCGTTCGAAGATGCGGTCGATATTCTCCGCCTGGATGCCCGGACCGTTGTCTTCGATATAGACGACGCAGCGCGAGCGAGTGCGGACAAGTCGGACCGTAATCTTGCCGTTATGCTCAGGCACGAAGGAACGCGCATTTTCAATCAGGTTGGTGATGATCTGGCCGATCCGCAGGTCATGGCCATTGACGACGAAACGCGTCTTCACATTCGGCTTGCGGTCGATGACATATTCGATCTCGACCTGCTTCTTGGTACTGCGAATCTGGCGTGACACATCGATCAGATCGCGCAGTAGTACTTCCAGATCGACGGAGCCGGCATCGACGCGTGCGAGCTCCGCATCGAGACGGGATGCGTCTGAGATATCGCTGATCAGGCGGTCAAGGCGGCGTACATCGTGCTGAATGACATCCATCAGCCGCTTCTTGGAATCGTCGGATTTGGCAAGTGGTAGCGTTTCGACGGCGCTGCGCAGCGAGGTCAGTGGGTTCTTCAATTCATGACTGACATCGGCCGCAAAGCTTTCGATCGCATCGATCCGGTCATAAAGGGCGGTCGTCATCTCACGCAGAGCGATGGAAAGGTTGCCGATTTCATCCTGGCGCACGGAGAAATCAGGAATTTCTTCACGCTCCTTGGCGCCTCGGCGCACGCGGATCGCGGCGGCCGAAAGCCGCCGCAGCGGATTGGCGATGGTCGAGGAAAGAACCAGCGACAAGAGCACGTTGACGAGCGTTGCGACACCAAAGACACGCATGATGGCAAGGCGCTCGGCATGCACGATATTGTCGATATCGCCGGCCTGCGTCGAAAGCAGCAATACGCCGAGCACGGCGCGGAAGCGCTGGACCGGCACGGCAACCGAGACGATAAGTTCGCCTTTTTCCGTCGTGCGCACGACCGCGCCGCGTACACCCGTCAGCGCATTCATCACTTCGGGATAGATGGAGCCATCGCCGCCCGGCGCCTCCTTGTAGACGGGAAGATTGCCCGGCTGCAGCGCCTTGTTGAAGAGCGCTGTGAACCATTCGCTCCAGGTCTGCTTTTCTTCTTCCACCGGCGGCAGATCGAAACGAAGAACCTGTCCGCGCGAATAGAGATGGCGGGAATCGAGCAGCAGATTGGCGTCGGCATCGAAGATGCGGGCTCGGGTGCGGGTCGGCGAGATCAGCCGGCGAAGAACCGGTGCTACCTTTTCCGGGTCGATCGGAAATTCGAGATCCTCGTCGTTCGGTACCGGCGTAATGCTCTGGCCTGCCTGCAGTTCGAGCAGCTTCTGCGGATCGATGGTAATCGAATTCGTATCGACGGAGGCTGAGGCCGAAACCGCGCCGGCGATGATCTCGCCCTGCGTCAGCAGGCTCTCGACGCGCGCGTCGATCAGGCCTTCACGGAACTGGTTGAGGTAGAGAATGCCACCGACTAGGACGAGCAGGGCCGCAAGGTTGAAGAAGACAATGCGGCGCGTGAGGCTCGAAAAGACGGCGTTGCCGAAAATTCGGCGGATCAGGGTGAAGGGATGCGACCAACGCCGGCCTCTGACGCGGCGGGTGCTCACGCCCTCCGCATCGTCCAAATCCCTTTCCTGCACCAACTGTGCCAATGACGGCCCTTTCGCAGGGCGGGGCCGTTTGATTGGCCCGCCGCCCTCAATCGTCTCTTGCCGCGCCTCTTGGCGTCAGGCTGCTTCGCGGAAGCGGTAACCCACACCGTAAAGCGTTTCAATCATATCAAAGTCAGTATCGACCATCTTGAACTTCTTGCGCAGCCGCTTGATGTGGCTGTCGATGGTGCGGTCATCAACATACACCTGTTCGTCATAAGCGGCATCCATCAGGGCATCGCGGCTTTTCACCACACCCGGGCGCTGGGCCAGCGAATGCAGAATAAGGAATTCCGTGACGGTGAGGGTGACGGCCTCACCCTTCCAGGTGCAGGTGTGGCGTTCCTGGTCCATGACCAGCTGGCCGCGCTCGAGCGAACGGGCCTGCTGAACCGCACCCGCCTTTGGCGTGCCGACAGCGGCAACGCCGCCGGTTGCGGCTGCTTCACGGCTCGAAGCGCGGCGCAAAACGGCGCGAACACGCTCGACCAGAAGACGCTGCGAGAAAGGCTTGGTGATGAAATCGTCTGCGCCCATCTTCAGGCCGAAGAGTTCGTCGATCTCTTCATCCTTGGAGGTGAGAAAGATGACGGGCATGTCCGATTTCTGGCGGAGGCGGCGCAGCAGCTCCATGCCGTCCATGCGTGGCATCTTGATATCGAAAATCGCCAGCTGCGGCGGGCGAGCGAGTAGACCATCCAGCGCAGAAGCGCCGTCCGTGTAGGTCTCGACCTTATATCCTTCGGCTTCCAGTGCAATCGACACGGAAGTGAGGATGTTGCGGTCGTCATCAACGAGCGCGATTGTCGGCATGGTGTTGGTCTCCGTCATCAGTGCGCAATCTCCCGGATTGGTCGTCCCCAGGCGGTCTTCGTGACCGGTTGCGCTTATGGAGGATAAAGGTGGAACAAATTGTGGCAAAGATAAAGGGGTAGATTGCCAGTTCTGGCGGTTCACAATCAAAAGTGGTGCGACTAGTTGTTTCAACAGGAGGTCTTCAAACGATTTAAAACTGGCTTACGGAATTTAAATCGATTAATTGTTTGATATCATTGTATTTTTCGGGATTAATGCTATTGCCATTTAAAATTTCTCCTTTTACTTTCAGGCAGATTTTAATGGCCAAGGCGCCTCAGCGAAGGGAAAAGCTATGGAGACGTTCGGAGTTCATAACCAGGCAATCGAGCTGGCGACGATCGGTTTCAGCGGCGTACGGAGCGTACGTTACAACCTCTCCGCCGCTCTTCTCTATGAGGAAGCGATTCGCCGGGGAGAGGCCGAACTGACAGCCCAGGGCGCCCTCCGTGCCACCACCGGCCAGCACACAGGCCGCTCGCCACGTGACAAGTTCGTCGTCCGCGATGAAAACACCGACGGCCAGATCTGGTGGGACAACAACAAGCCGATGTCGCCGGAGCATTTCGCCCTGCTGCATAAGGACATGCTGGCCCACGCGGCCGGCAAGGACCTCTTCGTACAGGATCTCGTCGGCGGCGCCGATGCAGGCCACGCGCTGCCGACTCGCGTTGTGACCGAATTCGCCTGGCATTCGCTTTTCATCCGCAACCTGCTGATCCGTCCGAAGGCCGATACGCTTGCAAGCTTCGCACCGAAGCTGACGATCATCGACCTTCCGAGCTTCAAGGCCAATCCGGATCGTTATGGCTGCCGCACTGAAACGGTGATCGCCTGCGATCTGACGAACGGCATCGTTCTGATTGCTGGCACCTCCTATGCCGGCGAGATGAAGAAATCGGTCTTCACTGTGCTGAACTATCTGCTGCCGGAAAAGGGCGTGATGCCAATGCACTGCTCCGCCAATGTCGGCCCGGCAGGCGACGCCGCCGTCTTCTTCGGTCTCTCGGGCACCGGCAAGACGACGCTTTCGGCAGATCCGGCCCGCACATTGATCGGCGATGACGAGCATGGCTGGGGCGAAAACGGCATCTTCAATTTCGAAGGCGGCTGCTATGCCAAGACCATTCGCCTCTCGGCAGAGGCGGAGCCGGAGATCTACGCAACGACCCAGCGCTTCGGCACCGTGCTTGAAAACGTCGTTCTCAACGAAAACCGCGAGCCGGATTTCGACGACGCGTCGCTGACCGAAAACACGCGCTGTGCCTACCCGATGGATTTTATTCCGAATGCATCGGAAACCGGCCTTGCGCCTCATCCGAAGACGATCATCATGCTGACGGCTGATGCCTTCGGTGTCATGCCGCCGATCGCCAAGCTGACGCCCGAGCAGGCCATGTACCACTTCCTATCCGGCTACACCGCCAAGGTGGCAGGCACGGAAAAGGGTGTCACGGAGCCGGAAGCAACCTTCTCGACCTGCTTCGGCGCCCCCTTCATGCCGCGTCATCCCGCCGAATACGGCAATCTGCTGAAGGAGCTCATCGGCCGACACGGCGTCGAGTGCTGGCTAGTCAACACTGGCTGGACCGGTGGTGCTTACGGCATCGGCAAGCGCATGCCGATCAAGGCAACGCGCGCACTTCTGACGGCCGCCCTTTCCGGCGAACTCGCCAAGGTCGAGCTTCGCATCGATCCGAATTTCGGCTTCGCCGTTCCGGTCGCAGTCGAAGGCGTTGATACCTGCATCCTCGATCCGCGTTCGACTTGGGCCGATAAGCAGGCTTATGACGCGCAGGCCGAAAAGCTGGTCTCCATGTTCATCGCCAACTTCGCCAAGTTCGAAAACCATGTCGACGGCGGCGTGCGCGATGCAGCGCCCGGCATCAAGGTTGCAGCCGAGTAACTCGGTACTGGAACCAGTCGATTCACGTGAAACCCGATCGCTCCAGCGCCGGGTTTCACCCGCTTTCAATTCGCAGTCATTATGCGCTAGAAGGCGGCATGGCCAGCGACGCGCTCTACATCGATGACAGGATCACCATCGCCGGATGGGAGCTGACGGAGCAGTTCGTTCTGGCGGGCGGTCCGGGCGGTCAGAACGTCAACAAGGTGTCGACCGCCGTCCAACTCTTCTTCAACATCCCGAACTCGCCCTCGCTCAACGAGCGGGTCAAGGCCAATGCGATCAAGCTCGCCGGCAGGCGCATGTCGAAGGACGGTGTGCTGATGATCGAGGCAAGCCGGTTCCGCAGCCAGGACCGCAACCGCGAGGATGCGCGCGAGCGGCTGAAGGAACTGATCCTGGAGGCCGCCAAGCCGCCACCGCCGCCGCGTAAGAAAACAAAGCCGACCAAAGGCTCGATTGAACGGCGCCTAAAGGAAAAATCCGGCCGCTCGGAAGTCAAGAAGATGCGCGGCCGGCCGGGCGGCGGAGAATGACATGCCGGAACTCCTGAGCGGCGTCCGCCACCTTCCAGGATACCTGGATCGTGCCCGTCAGGAGGCGCTGGTCGGCATCATCAGGACTATCGTCGCAGAAGCGCCACTTTACGTGCCGGTCATGCCCGGCACCGGCAAGCCGATGTCGGTCCGGATGACCAATTGCGGTTCGCTTGGTTGGGTGACGGATAAGGAACGCGGCTATCGCTACCAGTCGATGCATCCGGCGACCGGCAGGCCATGGCCGCCCATCCCTGCGGAATTGCTGCAAATCTGGAGCGATGTTTCGGCCTATGATAAGCCGCCCGAAGCTTGCCTCGTCAATTTCTATTCGGATGCGGCGCGCATGGGCCTGCACCAGGATAAGGACGAGAACGACCTGAAAGCGCCTGTCGTCTCGATTTCGCTCGGCAACGCCTGCCTGTTTCGCGTGGGCGGTCTGAACCGCAACGACAAGACCATATCTTTCAAGCTATCGAGCGGAGATCTCGTCATTCTCGGTGGGGAGGGACGCCTCTGCTTCCATGGCGTCGACCGCATCTACCCGGCCACCTCGACGCTTCTGAAGAATGGCGGCCGCATCAATCTGACGCTCCGCCGCGTCAATCCCTGACCCACGTTCTTCAGAGTTTGCGCAGCGCTACCTGCTCGATCAGGTGATCCTTGCCCTTGCGCAGGATGAGATCGGCGCGCGGCCGTGTAGGCAGGATATTCTGGCGCAGGTTCTTGAGATTGATATTCGCCCAGAGGTCTTCGGCAATCGCAACGGCTTCTTCCTCGCTGATTGACGCATAACGGTGGAAGTAGGAATCCGGATCCCGGAAGGCGGTTTCCCTGAGGCGCATGAAGCGCGTCACGTACCAGTTATGGATTTGTGTTTCTTCAGCGTCGATATAGATCGAAAAGTCGAAGAAGTCGGACACCATCGGCACGATCTTGCCGTCTGCCGGCAGGTCACGCGATTGCAGGACGTTGATGCCCTCGAAGATCAGGATGTCGGGCCGGTCGACGATCTTGTACTCGTCCGGCAGCACGTCATAAACGAGGTGCGAATAAGAGGGCGCCTTCACATCCGGCAGGCCGGCCTTGATCGCCGACAGGAAACGCAGGATTGCGCCGGTGTCGTAACTTTCCGGGAAACCCTTGCGCTGCATCAGGTTCTCGCGCTTCAGCACCGTGTTCGGATGGAGAAAACCGTCCGTAGTGACGAGATCGACCTTAGGACTGGACGGCCACCGGCCAAGCAGCTCCTTTAGAATACGCGCCGTCGTGGATTTACCGACAGCCACCGATCCCGCAATACCGATCACGAACGGCGTCTTGGTCACATTCGACAGGCTGAGGAACCGATTGCGCTGCTTGAACAGCAACTGCGAAGATTCAACATGCGCCGAAAGCAGACGAGAGAGCGACAGGTAGATGCGCCTAACTTCATCGAGGTCGATTGGATCGCCCATGGAGCGCAACCGTTTGACCTCGTCTCCCGTCAGCGTCAGCGGCGTATCGGCTCGAAACTTTGCCCACTGATCCGAGCTGAAGAAATGGTAGGGAGAATAAGAAGCGGTCTGGAAGTCATCCACCTTTTCCGCCACTCCGATAATCTGTGTCGCGATGCTCATGAACTCTGCCGGCTGGCCTTTTCCTTGAGGCCGGATTGTGCGGTCCGCCGCGCAAGTTCGGTCATGACATTCTCTACCGGTATTTCAGCAATCTTCAATACGACCAATAGGTGATACAGGACATCGGCTGCTTCATAGGTGAGGTTATCGCGATCGTTTGTGACGGCGGCCATGACAGCTTCGATCGCTTCCTCGCCGAGTTTCTTGGCTGCTTTCTGCTGTCCGCCCGCCACCAGCTTGGCGGTCCAGGATTCGTCCGGGGAGGCCTTAGCCCGCTCTTCGACGATCCGTTCGAGGTCGGAAAGGGAAAATCCGCTCATGATACTGCTTTCAAACTCAGTCGAGGCGCATCGCGATGCCGCGCTCTGACATATAGTGTTTTGCTTCGCCGACGGAATAGGTGCCGAAATGGAAGATTGACGCGGCAAGCACCGCATTGGCATGACCTTCCTTCACACCGGCCACGAGATCGTCGAGGTCGCCCACACCGCCCGACGCAATGACCGGCACGCGGACGGAATCGGCAATCGCCCGTGTCAGCTCCAGATCATAGCCGATCTTCGTGCCGTCGCGGTCCATGGAGGTGACGAGCAACTCGCCGGCGCCCCGGGCGACCATCTTCTGGGCGAATTCCACCGCATCGATGCCGGTGGCGTTGCGGCCGCCATGCGTATAGATCTCCCAGGCGCTGAGATTGTCTCCGCCGACCTGCTGCGTGAGGCGCCGCTTGGCATCGATCGACACGACGATGCACTGGTCACCGAACTTGTCAGCCGCTTCGGCTACAAAATCCGGATTGTTGACGGCAGCCGAATTGATCGAGACCTTGTCGGCACCGCAAAGCAGGAGCTTGCGGATGTCGGCGATGGTGCGAACGCCGCCGCCGACTGTGAGCGGCATGAAGCACTGCTCTGCCGCGCGCGCCACGACATCGAAGATCGTCTCGCGATTGTCCGAGGACGCGGTGATGTCGAGGAAGCAGAGCTCATCGGCACCGGCCGCATCATAGGCCTTGGCCGCTTCGACGGGATCGCCGGCATCGACCAGATTGAGGAAATTGACGCCCTTGACGACACGGCCGTCCTTGACGTCGAGACAGGGGATAACGCGGGCTTTCAGGCTCATTATGCAGTCTCCTTCGCCCGGGCGGCCTTGATGAGATCGAGCGCCTCCTTGGGATCGATCCGGCCGTCGTAAAGGGCGCGGCCGGAAATGGCGCCTTCGAGCTTGCGGGCATCCGGCTGCAGCATGCGCTTGATGTCGTCGATCGAGGCAAGTCCTCCTGATGCGATGACAGGAATAGAGACGGCGTCCGCCAGCTCCAGCGTCGATGTCCAGTTGATGCCGGTCAGGATGCCGTCGCGGTCGATATCCGTATAGATGATTGCGGCGACGCCGGCGCCTTCGAATTTCTTTGCGAGTTCGATGATGCCGAGCTCGGAAGCCTCCGCCCAGCCTTCTACGGCCACCTTGCCGCCCTTGGCGTCGATGCCGACGGCAACGCGGCCCGGAAATGTCTTGCAGGCTTCGATAACAAGTGCCGGATCACGCACGGCAATCGTGCCGAGGATCACGCGGCGCAGTCCGCGCGACAGCCAGTTCTCGATATGATCGAGCGCACGGATGCCGCCGCCGAGCTGAACAGGGTTTTTCGTGGCCTTCAGGATCGCTTCAACCGCATCGCCATTGGCCGAATGTCCCGCAAAGGCGCCGTCGAGATCGACCACGTGCAGCCATTCGAAACCCTGCTCCTCGAAAGATTTCGCCTGGGCAGCCGGATCGGTATTGTAGACCGTTGCCTGTTGCATGTCGCCGAGCTTCAGGCGAACGCATTGTCCGCCCTTCAGGTCGATCGCGGGAAAAAGGATCATTCGTCTCAAGTCCGTAGCGTCGTTGGCACCATCAGTGCATTCCACGCATCTACGATATCCGAGCGAAAAAAGACAGCGGCAATGGTGAGCGTTGCAAAAAGCACGATTAGCAGCAAGGTTATGGTGAAACCCACCCGCACCTGACGCCAGAAGCCGGCACGCTTCTTCACCGACTTTTCGATATCGCGCACCTGGCGCAATGCCTCGCTGTTGGTTGCGACGAGCTGAATCTGGGGCTCCATGGCTTCGACATAGGTTTCGGCATAGCTCGACAGGATCTGCGAGGCGCGGTCGCGCAGCGTGTTGCGCAGATCGGCCGAGAGGTAGTTGCTCGTCACCGCCGCGATTTCCGCCTCGTTTGGTGAGCGGCCTGCATTACGCTTGCGATGGCTGACGACGAAGTCGCGCTTCTGGCGCTCGTAAAGCGCATAGGCAAGCAGACCGATCAGATCGTCTTCGCCTTCGATGTAGAATTCCAGCACCGCTTCGGCGAGATCGCCGGCGCTTATTTCACCCGATCGCAGCCGTGAATTCTCGTTCCCTGGGAAGGTCTCCTGCATCAGCCGCCGAGCCTCTCTTTAAGAGCCTTGGCGGCTTTCGCGAGTGCTTTGCGATGCAGGGCCTCATCGACCTGGCGGATGATCACCCCGCCGGGCAGTCGGATATCGACGAACGGCGGCTGGCCCTCTCTGGCCGGCCGCAGCCTGTAGAATACCTTGCCTGATTTCCGCGAAGCCGGCATTGAGCACGCTCCTGTATCAACCTCTTCACTTATAGGGGAAATAAGGCGCGCGTATTAAAAGACAGCCCTTACGGCGCCCAGCGCAGGAAATTCGCGATCAGCGCCAGTCCGAGCTTCTGGCTCTTTTCCGGATGGAACTGCGAACCAGCCATATTGTCCCGACCTACGAAGGCCGTCATTGGCCCGCCATAGTCGGTGGTGGCAATGACGTCTCCGGCATTTTGGGCAGCCAGATGGTAGGAATGCACGAAATAGGCGTGCAGGCCATCAGGTCCGATCGGGATGCTCTCGAAAAGCGGGTGCTCATATTTCAGGTCGAGCGTGTTCCAGCCAATCTGCGGGATTTTCAGCTCGGGATCCGCGGGCGTCATCTCGACGACGTCACCCGGAATCCATCCGAAACCTTGGGTCACCGTCTTTTCGAGACCGCGCGAGGACATGAGCTGCATGCCGACGCAAATGCCGAGGAAGGGTCGCGCCTTCTTCTCCACACCCTCAAGCAAAGCTTCTGTCATGCCGGGCACGGCATCGAGCCCGCGGCGGCAATCGGCATAGGCGCCGACGCCGGGAAGCACGATCCGATCGGCCGCGGCAACGATCTCCGCCTTGTCGGTCAAATTGATCTCGGCCTCGATGCCGGCTTCGCGGGCCGCGCGTTCGAAAGCCTTGGTGGCCGAGCGCAAATTGCCAGAGCCGTAGTCGATAATCGCGACGCGCATTATTTGCGCCCTCCGTCAAAACCGAAGAGACCGAGCGAAGTGGAATGACCCGGCCGCGTCTGCGGACTGGAAGCCTGGTTCCATTCGGGCACCTTCAAATCGGCGCCGGTCTCGATGTTGGAAAAATAGATCTCTTCCGCAAGATCGATCGAGGAAGCGCCGATCGCGGCCTCCTCGCGCCAGCCGCGGGAGGCGAGACCGCGGATGCGGAAATTCTGTCCTTCTAACCCGACGAGCAGGTTGACGCCAAACGCGAGAGCCATACCCGCCGGCCCGAAGCCTGGTTCTTCTGCCAGCACGCCGCCGATCGCCTGCAGCGCGAACGCAATGATCGCATGAAGCCAGAGGCGATGCGCAAGCAGCCAGATCCAGGGAAAGAGGAAAGCAAGCCACGAGAAACCGTCACGGATCGTGCGCGTGTCCTCGCGCTGACCATCAGGCGGAACAAGAAAAACGTAGCTGGATGCCATCTGACGCTCCCTGATGGGGCTCAGGCGAGCGTGCCCTTGGTCGAGGGAACACGGCCCGTCTGCCGCGGATCGATCTCTGTCGCCGTGCGCAGAACGCGAGCGACGGCCTTGAAGCACGTCTCTGCAATATGGTGGTTGTTGGCACCATAGTGATTGAGAATATGCAGGGTGATCCCGGCGTTCTGGGCAAGCGCCTGAAAGAATTCACGCACCAGTTCGGTATCGAAAGTGCCGATCTTCGGCGCGCTGAAGGAAACGTTCCAAACGAGGAAGGGGCGGCCGGAGAGATCGACGGCGGCCTTCGTCATCGTCTCGTCCATAGCGAGATCGATCGATGCATAGCGGGTGATGCCGCGGCGGTCGCCGAGCGCCTTGGCGATCGCCTGGCCGATGGCGATGCCGGTATCCTCGACCGTGTGATGGTCGTCGATATGAAGATCACCCTTGGACTCGATTTGCATATCGATCAGCGAATGTCGCGAAAGCTGATCCAGCATATGGTCGAAGAAGCCGACGCCCGTCGAAATCGTCGATTTGCCGGTGCCGTCGAGATTGACGGAAACGGAAATGGAGGTTTCGTTGGTCTTGCGGGAAACACTGCCCGTTCGGCTTGCGGCGGTCTCGGCCATATGGCTTTCTCCTTGAAATCAAGGTGGTTCCTTATCAGGCGGATTGCGAAATATCCAGAAGCCGGAGGGCAGAAAAGGCACGCCATTTGCAATCTCCGCAGGCCCTCTTACATAGGGTTCAACGGGCCGATGTTCGGCCCGCTGGAACCGCCCATGAGTTGGGGCAACAGGTGTTTGATGACGACAATTATTACAGTTCGAAAAGGCGGCAAGGTCGTGGTGGCTGGCGATGGCCAAGTCAGCCTTGGTCAGACCGTCATGAAGGGTAATGCGCGCAAGGTCCGCCGCATCGGTAAGGGCGAGGTGATCGCTGGGTTTGCCGGCGCTACCGCTGATGCCTTCACCCTTCTGGAAAGGCTCGAAAAGAAGCTGGAGCAGTATCCGGGCCAGCTGATGCGCGCCGCCGTCGAGCTCGCCAAGGATTGGCGCACCGATCGTTACCTGCGCAATCTCGAAGCCATGATGCTGGTTGCCGATAAGTCGGTGACTCTCGCCATCACCGGTAACGGGGACGTACTGGAACCCGAGCACGGCGTTGCGGCCATTGGTTCGGGCGGTAATTTCGCGCTTGCTGCAGCTCTTGCGCTGGGCGACACAGATAAGTCCGCCGAAGACATTGCCCGCCGGGCATTGGATATCGCGGCCGACATCTGCGTCTACACGAACCACAATGTCATCGTGGAAACGCTGGATTCGGAATGACGGACTATGTCTTCCGTCCCGTCACGGTGGCTGATCTGCCGCTCCTGGCCGAATGGCTTGAGGAGCCTCATGTCCGCCGCTGGTGGAGCGAGCCGGAAGAGGCACTGGCCTCAATCGAGGAGCATCTGCGCGATCCAACGGTCGAACCCTATATCGTGACGCTTGAGGGCAGGGATTTTGCCTTCATTCAGGTGGCGGATCTCGATGATGAAGACGATGCTGCACTGGACGGTCAGCCGGACGGCACCTGTGGCATCGATCAGTTTATCGGCGTCGAAGCGCTTCTAGGAAAGGGTCACGGCCCGGCTTTCATGGCGCACTTTTGCCAGACGCTTTTCAACAGAGGCAAGAACCGCGTTCTGGTCGATCCGCATCCGGACAATGTCTTCGCAATCAGAGCCTATACCAAGGCAGGCTTTCAAAGACTTGGCGAAACTACTACGAATTACGGCCGGGCGCTTCTGATGGCCCTGGACCGCCAGGAGAATAACAGACAATGACCACTTTTTCCCCCCGCGAGATCGTTTCCGAACTCGACCGCTACATTATCGGCCAGCACGAGGCCAAGCGTGCCGTGGCGATCGCGCTCCGCAATCGCTGGCGTCGCCAACAGCTCGATCCGAGCCTGCGCGATGAAGTCATGCCGAAGAACATCCTGATGATAGGTCCGACCGGCGTCGGCAAGACGGAAATCTCTCGCCGCCTCGCCAAGCTCGCCGGCGCGCCTTTCATCAAGGTTGAGGCCACCAAATTCACCGAAGTCGGTTATGTCGGCCGCGATGTCGAGCAGATCATCCGAGATCTCGTCGAGGTTGGCATCGGCCTGGTGCGTGAAAAGAAGCGCAGCGAAGTTCAGGCCAAGGCGCATATGAGCGCTGAAGAACGTGTTCTTGATGCGTTGGTCGGTGCGACAGCCTCGCCTGCGACGCGCGAGAGTTTCCGCAAGAAGCTGCGCAACGGCGAACTCGACGATAAGGAAATCGATATCGAAGTGGCCGATACCGGCTCGGGCATTGGCGGATTCGACATCCCCGGCATGCCAGGCGCCAATATCGGCGTGCTGAACCTGTCGGAAATGTTTGGCAAGGCGATGGGTGGACGCACCAAGAAGGTCCGTACCACAGTGAAGGCCTCTTACACGGACCTCATCCGTGATGAGTCCGACAAGCTGATCGACAACGAGGTCATCCAGCGCGAAGCCGTTCGCTCGGTCGAGAACGACGGCATCGTCTTTCTCGACGAAATCGACAAGATCGCCGCTCGCGATGGCGGTGTTGGTGCCGGCGTTTCCCGCGAAGGCGTCCAACGCGACCTGCTGCCGCTGGTGGAAGGCACGACGGTTTCAACGAAGTACGGCCCGGTAAAGACGGATCACATCCTCTTCATTGCCTCGGGCGCCTTCCATGTTTCTAAGCCGTCGGACCTGCTGCCCGAATTGCAGGGCCGCTTGCCGATCCGCGTCGAGCTTCGTCCGCTGAACAAGGAAGACTTCCGCCGCATTCTGACGGAAACCGAGGCAAGCCTCATCCGCCAGTACAAGGCGCTGATGGAAACGGAAAGCTTGACACTCGATTTCACCGATGACGCGATCGATGCTCTCGCCGATGTCGCCGTCCATCTGAACTCGTCTGTCGAAAATATCGGCGCACGCCGTCTGCAGACGGTCATGGAACGGGTGCTGGACGATATTTCGTACAACGCACCGGATCGCGCTGGCAGTGACGTGAAGATCGATGCCGCTTACGTGCGCGAGCATGTCGGCGATCTCGCCCAGAATACCGACCTGTCGCGCTTCATCCTGTGATCGGGAAACATCGGTTCCTGTCTTTGCGCAGATAACGCAGAAACTTTGACGATCTGAACTCTCGACAGCGGGCCTTTTACTTTTTAGTGAAAGGCCCGCTTTGTTTTTTGTACGGCTTTATTCGGACAAGATTCTGGTCCAGTCAGCCGCGACATGTAGACGACAGGGAAAGACGGGAAAGCCGATCGTGCGACGCCTTTTGACAAGCCTTGTGATTGCCATGACCATTGCGGGCTCGGTTCCTGCGCTTGCGGCGCAGGCTGTTCCGCCCGGAAACCGTCATGCCGAGCAGCCGGATATTCCAGGCGCTTCGGTCCGCCGCACCAAGGGCACGAAGACGACCTTTGATGTCAAATATGAGAAGGTTTACGACCTCCTGTCGACCGACCACGAGCTCCTGGGCAAGATCAAGAAGGTTTCGAACGCCTACGGCATCAATCCTATTCATGTGATCGGCGCGATCGTCGGCGAACATACTTATAATGTCGATGCCTATGACCGCCTTCAGGCCTATTATGTGAAGGCTGCTTCCTATGCCGGCCAGAGCTTCCGTTTCGCCTATGATGGCGAGAGCGTCGACGATTTCGTCGACCGGCCGCAATTTGCCGCCTGCAACGGCAAGAGCGATTCCTACACGCTCTGGAGCTGCCGTGAGGATGTCTGGGAAAGTGATTTCCGTGGCAAAACGGTTGGTGGAAAGAGCTTTCCGAACAACCGCTTCAGCGCTGTCTTTTTCCAGCCCTTCTATGCAGGCCAGACCTTCGGCCTTGGCCAGGTCAACCCGCTGACGGCGTTGATGCTATCAGATCTCGTATCGCGCGTTTCCGGTTATCCGAAGCTGAACGAGAAGAATGCCGGCTCGGTCTACAAGGCAATCATGGATCCGGACATCTCGCTCGCTTTCGTCGCCGCCTCGATCCGCAGATCGATTGACGACTATAAGGAGATCGCCGGCATGGATATCTCCGGCAATCCGGGCGTGACAGCCACCCTTTATAATGTCGGCAATTCCCGCCAGCGCGCCGCAGCTCTTGCCGCCAGGAACCGCTCCTCCGGCACGACGGTCTGGCCGGAAGAGAATTATTACGGCTGGCTGATCAACGACAAACTGGACGAGCTGAAGGGCCTGCTCTAACCTTCAAGCCTGCCGGGAAGACGATATCTCCCGTGAAAGGCTATGCTCATGGACATGCGTCCAGACCCCTTCGTTCCGCCGGCACCGCTGCCGCGCACCGTGCCGCCGTCTCGGCTCGAGATCATCAGGATCATTTTCCGCAATCCGCTCGAGCTCTGGGGTGAGCCTTCCTATACGCTGCCGTGGATCCACACCAATTTCTTCGGCCAGAGAACGCTGATCGTCAACGATCCTGGGCTGATCAAGCACGTGTTGGTCGACAATGCCAATAACTACCGCATGTCCGACGTCCGCCAGCTGGTACTGCGACCGATCCTGCGTGACGGTCTTCTGACCGCAGAAGGTTCGGTTTGGAAACGCTCGCGCAAGGCCGTTGCCCCCGTCTTCACGCCCCGGCATGCCAAGGGCTTTGCCAGCCAGATGCTGCGCCAGTCGGAAGACTACGCCCGCAAATATGCCGATGTCGGCGAGGCCGGCACGATTTTCGATATCAGCACCGACATGACGGAACTGACCTTCGCCATCCTCGCAGACACGTTATTTTCCGGTGAGATCGTCACATCGAGCGGCCACTTCGCCGATGATGTTAACGAGCTGCTGCATCGCATGGGCCGCGTCGATCCGATGGATCTGCTGCGTGCGCCGTCCTGGGTTCCACGTGTAACACGCATCGGCGGCCGGAAGGTCCTGGAGAAATTCCGAGCCATTGTGCGCAACACCATGGATATGCGGCTTGCCAAGATGAAAGCCGACCGCAGCACGGCACCAAACGATTTCCTGACCCTGCTGCTGGAGCAGGCCGGTCCCGATGGCCTGACGAAGGAGGAGATCGAGGACAATATCCTGACCTTCATTGGTGCGGGCCATGAGACCACAGCCCGCGCGCTCGCCTGGACGCTCTACTGCGTATCGAACAGCCCGCATATCCGCGAGGCGATGGAAGAGGAGATCGACCGGATCCTCGCGTCAGGCGCGGAACCGGTCGAATGGCCGGATCTGATGCCTCAGACCCGCGCCGCCTTCGAAGAGGCACTCCGCCTTTATCCGCCAGCCCCTTCGATCAATCGCGCTGCCATCGCAGATGATTCCTGGACCAGTCCCAAGGGCGAGCGTGTCGAAATCGAAGCTGGCGTTACCGTGCTCGTCATGCCCTGGACGCTGCATCGCCATGAGCTCCATTGGGATCGGCCGCGCGCCTATATGCCGGAGCGATTTCTGCCGGAAAACCGTGCTTCCATTGGCCGTTTCCAGTTCTTGCCCTTCGGCGCCGGTCCGCGCGTCTGCATCGGCGCCACCTTTGCGCTTCAGGAGGCGGTTATCGCACTGGCCGTCCTGATGCAGGACTATCGTTTCGATTCGACCGATCAGACGAATCCCTGGCCGGTGCAGAAGCTGACGACGCAGCCGCAAAACGGCCTGCCGATGCGCGTGACCCGCCGGACTGTTTCCAAACCTGCATAAATCTTTCGAATTGTTGCTGAATTGACTGTGAATGAAAGCCGGGCAAAGTGGCAGCATGAAAAAGCTGCTACAGCAAGGGAGACACCGCATGAGCCGCATTGAAAAGAATGGTCTCTTCATCGAACCCGTCCTTCATGATTTCCTCGTGAAGGAGACATTGCCGGGCCTCACCATCGATGCGGACAAGTTCTTCGCCGATTTCGCGGCGATCGTACATGATCTGGCGCCGAAGAACCGCGCGCTGCTTTTGAAGCGCGACCAGCTGCAGGCAAAGATCGACGACTGGTATCGCCGGAACGGCGCACCGACGGATATGGACGCCTATCAGTCCTTCTTGAAGGAGATCGGCTATCTCTTGCCTGAGGGGCCGGATTTTCAGGTTTCGACTGCCAATGTCGACGCCGAGATCGCCTCTATCGCCGGCCCGCAGCTCGTCGTTCCCGTCATGAATGCCCGCTACGCGCTGAACGCTGCCAACGCTCGCTGGGGTTCGCTCTATGACGCGCTCTATGGCACCGATGCCATCCCGGAAACGGACGGCGCGGAAAAGGGCAAGGGCTACAATCCGAAGCGCGGCGAGAAAGTCATCGCCTGGGTCCGCAATTTTCTCGATTCTGCTGTTCCCCTCGAGGGTGGCTCCTGGAAAAATGTCGGTTCCTTCGCCGTCAGGAATGCCGCTCTTACGGTTGCTGCCGTCGATGGCAAAGCACTGGCGCTGAAAGATGCTGGGCATTTCGCCGGCTATCGCGGCGATGCGAACGCGCCGACCCATATTCTCCTGAAGAATAACGGCATCCATATCGAAATCGTGCTCGATGCCTCGACCCCGATCGGCAAGACCGATCCGGCCCATATTTCCGACGTCTGGTTGGAATCTGCCATCACCACGATCATGGACTGTGAGGATTCCGTTGCAGCCGTCGATGCGGAGGACAAGGTCGCCGTCTACCGCAATTGGCTCGGCCTCATGAAGGGCGACCTGCAGGAGGAAGTGACGAAGGGCAGCTCCACTTTCACCCGCAAGCTCAATCCCGATATCGCTTATACAGCGCCGGGCGGTGAGACCTTCGAACTGCACCGCCGCTCTCTGATGCTGGTGCGCAATGTCGGGCACCTCATGACCAATCCGGCGATCGTCGATTACGACGGCAACGAGGTGCCGGAAGGCATCATGGATGCCATGATCACCGGCCTTATCGCGCTTTACGATGTCGGCGCCTCCGGCCGCCGCAAGAATTCGCGCGCCGGCTCCATGTATGTGGTTAAGCCGAAGATGCATGGGCCGGAAGAGGTCGCCTTCGCCGTCGAGATCTTCTCACGCGTCGAAGATGCCCTCGGCATGACACGCAACACCATTAAGATGGGCATCATGGACGAGGAGCGCCGCACGACGGTCAATCTCAAGGAATGCATCCGCGCTGCCCGCGAACGGGTCGTCTTCATCAACACGGGCTTCCTCGATCGCACAGGCGATGAAATCCACACTTCTATGGAAGCGGGCCCGATGATCCGCAAAGGCGACATGAAGCAGGCCGCCTGGATCGGCGCCTACGAAAACTGGAACGTCGATATCGGTCTCCAATGCGGCCTCTCCGGCCACGCGCAGATCGGCAAGGGCATGTGGGCCATGCCGGATCTTATGGCCGCGATGCTGGAGCAGAAGATCGCCCATCCGAAGGCCGGGGCTAACACCGCATGGGTGCCGTCGCCGACGGCGGCCACTCTGCATGCCACACACTATCACCAGATCGATGTCGCCAAGGTGCAGGAAGGGCTGATGGATCGCACCCGCGCCAAGCTATCCGATATCCTCTCGGTGCCGGTCGTTGTACGTCCGAACTGGACGCCGGAAGAAATCCAGCGTGAACTCGACAACAATGCTCAGGGCATTCTGGGTTATGTCGTGCGTTGGGTCGACCAGGGCATTGGTTGCTCCAAGGTGCCTGACATCAATAATGTCGGCCTCATGGAAGACCGTGCGACGCTGCGGATTTCCGCCCAGCACATGGCGAACTGGCTGCACCACAAGATCGTCACTAAGGAGCAGATCGTCGAAACCATGAAGCGCATGGCCGCCGTCGTCGACCGGCAGAATGCCGGCGATTCGGCCTACATACAGATGGCCGGACATTTCGATGATTCGATCGCCTTCCAGGCGGCACTCGATCTGGTCCTGAAGGGCAGGGAGCAGCCGAATGGCTACACCGAGCCTGTCCTGCATCGCCGTCGAATCGAGCTCAAGGCAAAGCAGACCGCCTGAGCCTGAACTTGCCAGATACAAAAAGGCCGCCGAATCCAAAATCCGGCGGCCTTTTTTATACCGAATTCAGCTTTTAGCTTATTGGATAACGATGACCTTGGAGGTGGTCTTGCCCGGACGGACGCGGCTGTAGAGGTCGATCACGTCCTGGTTCATCAGGCGGATGCAGCCGGACGAGGCGGCGGTGCCGATTGAAGCCCATTCCGGGGTGCCGTGCAGGCGGAAGAGCGTATCTTTGCCCTCTTCGTTGAAGAGATACATGGCGCGTGCGCCGAGAGGGTTGGTGAGGCCGGGACCCATGCCGTCTTCGACATACTTGGCGATTTCCGGACGGCGGACAGCCATTTCCTTCGGCGGGTGCCAGTTTGGCCATTCCTGCTTCCAGGCCACATAGGCCGTGCCGGACCATGCGAAGCCCTGCTTGCCGACACCGATGCCGTAGCGGACGGCCTTGCCGTTGGGCAGGATATAATAGAGGTGCCGCTCGCGCGTGTTGACGATGATCGTGCCGGGACGCTCGTCGCTCTGGTAGCTGACGATCTGGCGGCGGAACTCCGGCTTGACGCGGTTAATCGGGATTGCCGGAAGGGAGTATCCGGCATCCGACGTCACGCCATAGGCGTCGTTGAAGATTTGTGCCGTCTGAACGGTCGGACCTGCGCCCTTGTCGTCGAGGGACGCGGAGTCGGACGTCGCGGAGCAGCCGGCCAGTGCCAGGGTCGCCAGCAGGCCAAATACAGGGAATGCATTGCGGATGCGCATGGATGACTCGTGAAGGTTTTGGGGCAAGAGAGGATAGTCTTTCGACCATCGTTGCTTATGGTTTATTTTCGATTAACTTTGTCTTTGCAAGCTGCTGCGGCGCGACAAAGTCCATCTGCGGCGCAAATTAAAAGCGCATGGCTTTTTTGCAACAACGGCCAACCCCGCTCGACGGTTATCCATGACGATTTTGAGTGTTTACAATAACAATCCGTTAATCGATGGCCGGCAATCGGACAGGGCGATGATGGTGCGTCGTGGCATGCAGATTTTGCTTCACGACATGCGCCACGCGGTGCTGCCGGAACTGCCGCTGGCGAGCGGCCGCCGGGCCGATCTGATTACGATCTCTGAAAAGGGAGAGGTCTGGATCATAGAGATCAAGACGTCGATCGAAGACTTCAAGGTCGATCGCAAATGGCCGGATTACCGCCCGCATTGCGACAGGCTGTTCTTCGCGACGCACAAGGATGTGCCTGCAGATATCTTCCCGGAAGAGTGTGGTCTTTTTCTTTCAGATGGTTACGGCGCGCATATGCTGCGCGAAGCGCCTGAACACCGACTGCCGCCGGCGACCCGCAAGGCCGTAACGCTCAATTTCTCGCGTGCGGCCGCGCAACGGCTGATGATGGCCGAATGGGCAAACGGCAAGCCGTTCGGCGTGGATGATGTCTAATTATTTCGGTGCGCGTTTGGCGAGGATGCGCTGCAGCGTGCGGCGGTGCATGTTGAGCCGGCGCGCCGTCTCAGACACGTTGCGCTCGCACATTTCATAGACACGCTGGATATGCTCCCAGCGTACGCGATCCGCCGACATGGGGTTCTCAGGCAGTTCTGCCTTCTCGCCCGGCCGCTGTGTCAGCGCCGCAAATACATCATCGGCATCGGCTGGTTTTGCCAGGTAATCCACAGCCCCGAGCTTCACTGCCGTCACGGCGGTTGCGATATTGCCGTAACCCGTCAGCACGATGATCCGCGTGTCGTCGCGGCGCTGGCGGATAGCTTCGATGACGTCGAGACCGTTGCCGTCACCAAGTCTTAAGTCGACCACCGCATATTTCGGCGGCCTGCCTTTGGACTTCGCCACACCTTCCGCCACCGATTCGGCCGTTTCCACGTGGAAGCCGCGTGCCTCCATGGCGCGTGCCAAGCGACGCAGGAAAGGTCCGTCGTCGTCGACGATCAGCAGGCTCGGGTCAGGCCCGATATGCTCCTGGTTGGAGCCTGCGGCAATCTCGTGGTTCTGGTCTGTCATGGCTACGGTCCCGGCGGTTGAATGTCGGAAATGCGTCAACCGCTTATATCCTGTTTATGCCGACAAAGTCATTTTGTCGAATTTGCGTCTATCAATATGCGTGGCCATTCGATTCGAATGCGGGCGCCGGCACTTTCAGGTTCGCGGTTTTCGAAAATCAAAGATGCCCCGGAGCGCTCCAGCAGCGTTTTTGCGATGAAAAGCCCCAGTCCGAGGCCTCCAGCCGTATCTTCTCTCTGTCGTTTGGTGACGTAGGGTTCGCCGATCCGCGTCAGAATTTCGGGCGCGTAGCCGTTGCCGTCGTCCTCGATGACGATGAGCACCTTTTCGTGATCGTGCTCGATCGTGACCGTTACCTTCTCCCGCGCATAGTCGACGGCGTTCTCGATCAGGTTGCCAAGCCCGTACATGATGCCGGCGTTGCGGTCGGTGACAGGCTCGCCCCTGCGCGGGCTCTTCTCCACCAACTCCAGCTTGATATCGAATTCGCGATGCGGCGCCACGATTTCCTCCATCATCGAGGAGAGCGGTAGCCGCCGCAAATGCGCTTCGCCCTCGGCAGAGAGCGTCGTCAGCCGGCGAAGGATGTCACGGCAGCGCTCGCTCTGGCTGCGCAGAAGCTGCACGTCCTCGCGGAACCGGTCATCATTTTTAAGTTCACGCTCCATCTCCTTGGCAACGACGCTGATTGTCGCAAGCGGCGTGCCGAGCTCGTGGGCTGCAGCGGCCGCAAGCCCGTCGAGCTGGGAAAGGTGCTTCTCCCGCTGCAGCACCAGCTCTGTTGCGGCGAGCGCGTCGGCTAGCTGGCTCGCTTCCATCGACACCCGGTAGGCATAGAAGGCGGCGAAGGCCATGGTCGAAGCGATCGAGCACCAGACGCCGAACTGCATGACATTGTGCACATTGATTTCCATCCCGTCGAACCACGGAAGCGGAAAGGGGGAGAAGGCAAGCACGGTAATGCAGACCATCGCAAAGCCGATCAATGCCGTGCTGTAGCGGATCGGCTGTGAGGCGAAGGAAATGATGACGGGAACGCAGACCAGTGCCGCAAAGGGATTGGCAAGACCGCCGGTAATGAAGAGCAATGCACAGAGCTGCAGAAGGTCGAAACCCAAAAGCGCGAAAGCGGCACGCGGCTCAAGCCGGTGGGTCGCCGGATAGCGAATCATCAGATAGAAATTCACGCCGGCGAGAGCCGCAATCAGCGAGCAGCTGGCAACCAGCGGCAGCGGGAATTTCAATAGGAATGCAACGATGGCGACTGTTACCGCCTGGCCGGTGACCGCCAGCCATCGCAATCGCACCAAAGTCTGCAAGCGCAGCCGGCGGCTGCTCAGCCTGTCTTCCTGTGTCTGGGTTTCGGTCTTCTCAATCACGCCATACTCCTACAGCCCATACTCTTACAGCATCGACGCACGGCGCTCCAAGGACGGCAGATTATGTACCACGGGGCTTTGCCCTTGTCGTCGGCGCCGCTTCGTCAGGCTTTTCCGGCCAGGGATGCCTTGGATAGCGCCCCCGCATGTCAGCGCGCACATCCTTCCACGAGCCCGCCCAGAAACCGGGCAGGTCGCGGGTCGTCTGGATTGGCCTGTGAGCCGGTGAAGTAAGCTCCAGCAGCAGGGGCAATCGCCCACCGGCAACCGCCGGATGCTGCTTGAGGCCGAAAAGCTCCTGCACCCGGATCGTCAGCGTCGGTTCTTCGCCGTCATATTGGATCGGATGGCGTTGCCCTGTCGGTGCCTCGAAATGCGTTGGTGCAAGACGTGCGAGATCGCGTTGCAGATCGTGCGGCACGAGTGCCATCAGCCCGTCGGAGAGCCCGGAGACGGAAATATCCGAAAGTCCTCTGGCGTCCGTCTGGAAAGGAATGAACCAGTCTTCCATCCGCTCAAGCAGTGCTTCGTCTCTCACGTCTGGCCACGGTTCACCGATCGTCCGGTTCAGGAAGCCTATCCGTTCCCGAAGCTGCAGGGTCTCCTTGGAAAAGGGTAGCTGACCGAGCCCCAGCTCCTGCAATCCTTGCGCAAGCGCCCGCACCACCGCCTCGCCCGAGGGGCGCGGAAGCGGCGCTTCCTCGAAAATGATCGCGCCAAGCCTTGTGGCGCGGCGTGCCCGTACCTGCCGGCTCTGCCTGTCGAAAAAGGTCTGGTCTTCCGTCCGGATTTCACCCGGAAGCTCGACTTCGATGTCGGCGCGGGAGACGTCCGCTGCCGCCAGAATTCTCCCTTGTGCGGCCCGACCTGTCAGATCGGCAATGACCAGCATTGGGCTGCCGGCCAGGCGCTCGGTTTCCGCAAGCTCGGCGCCCCGCCCATTCGCCATGACATACCGTCCGCGCGCGCCGCGCTGAAGTGCGATTCGATCCGGGAATGCATGCAGCAAAAGCCTTCCTGCGAGCGCAGGTGCAATACTCGAAACAGTATTGAGCCCTTCCGCCAGCCGCCCCGCCAGCCGTCGCGAAGCCTCGGCCCTTTCGCCTTTCTCACTCTTGAAGCGCCTGAGCCGCTCTTCCAGATCGACGCTGGTGCCGCCGAGCCCTTGCTCGGTCAGCAGCACGGAGATCAGCGCCGCCTCCTTGGCGTGACCCGATTCGCCAGCCGAAACCACCATGGCAGCGAGCCGCGGCGGGAGGGCGAGGTCGCGCATCACCTTCCCCCGCGCCGTCAACGTGCCGTCTTTGTCCAGCGCCCCAAGTTGCACCAGCAGCGCGCGTGCTTCCTTGATCGTCGTCTCCGGCGGTTGATCGACAAAGGCCAGCGATTTCGTGTCCTGAACGCCCCAATAGGCGAGATCGAGCACGAGACCGGAAAGATCGCTCGAAAGAATGTGTGGTGGCGTAAAGGCCGGAAGCGCCGCCGTCTGCCCTTGATGCCACAGGCGGACCGCGATGCCGGGCTCTGTTCTTCCCGCGCGGCCGGCGCGCTGATCGGCCGAAGCGCGCGACACCCGCACGGTTTCCAGCCGCGTGATGCCCGTCGATGCCTCGAAGACCGGCAGTCGTTGCAGCCCGCTGTCGATCACGATTCGCACGCCGTCGATGGTTATCGAGGTTTCGGCAATCGAGGTCGCAAGCACGATTTTGCGCGTACCCGGTGCCGCAGCGCGGATCGCCGCGTCCTGCTCCTTCTGGCTGAGATTGCCGTAGAGCGGCGCAATCAGCGTTTCTGAGCCGAACCGCCCCTCGAGCCGCTCTGCCGTCCGGGTAATCTCCGCCTGACCAGGAAGGAAAGCGAGAATCGATCCGGATTCGCTTGCATGAAAACCGACGATCGCCCGCACCATCGCGTCTTCAATACGCTCGCCGCCTGGTCGGTCCTGATAGCGGATATCAATCGGAAAGCTTCGCCCCGTACTTTCGATGACAGGCGGATGATCAAGCAGTGCAGCCACCCGCTCGACATCGAGCGTGGCCGACATCACAAGGATTCGAAGATCCTCGCGAAGCGCCGATTGAACGTCGAGCGCCAGCGCAAGGCCGAAATCGGCATCCAGCGACCGCTCGTGGAACTCGTCGAAGATGACGGTGGAGACTCCGGAGAGTTCGGGATCATCGAGAATCATGCGGGCGAAGACGCCTTCGGTGACAACCTCGATCTGCGTCCTCGCCGATATCCTGTTATCCAGGCGCATGCGATAGCCGACCGTTTCGCCCACCTGCTCGCCGAGCAGGGACGCCATGCGGCTCGCCGCCGCACGTGCCGCCAGCCGGCGTGGCTCCAGCAGGATGATCTTCCCGTCGCCGCGCCAGGTCTGGCCAAGCAGATGAAGCGGCACGAAGGTCGTTTTGCCGGCGCCCGGAGGAGCCGAAAGCACGGCTCGCTTCTCCTTGCCAAGCGCCGTGCTGATATCAGGCAGCACATGCGAAACCGGAAGCTCCGGCAAAGGAGGCACGGTCTTCACTTTCGGCCCGTCACCATTTCATAGGCAAGGATGGCGGCGGCCAGATCCTCAAGCGCTGCGCCGACGGATTTGAAGAGGGTAATCTCTTGTGCATCTTTCCGCCCGTCACAGGCGCCCGATATCAGCTCTACCAGCTCACCGCGAATATCGCTCTCTTTCAGCAGCCCGCTTCTCAAAGGTTGGACGATGTCGCCGCCTTCGCTCAGGGCACCTGCCCTCGTGTCAACATAGACGGCGGAGCGCAGCACGGCCGCATCGTCGCTCTCCCGCATGCTAGGCTTAAAGGCGCCAACCAGATCGAGATGGGCACCGGGCTTAAGCCATTCGCCACGAACAAGTGGTTCAATGGAGAGTGTCGCACAGGAAATGATATCAGCTGTTCTTGCGGCCGCTTCAATATCGCTCACCGCCTCGGCCCGCAGTCCAAGAGCCCGCGCTTCCTCCGCCACCTTCTCCGCCGCCTCGCTATTGCGTCCCCAGATACGGTAGCGCCGGATCGACCTGACTGTCCCGTGTGCCTGCATGAGGTTAAGTGAAAGCCGGCCGGTGCCACAGACCAGCATTTCTTCTGCATCGGTCCGGGAAAGATAGCGCGATGCCAAGGCCGAGGTCGCTGCCGTCCGCCGCGCCGTCAATTCTCCGCCCTCGATGATGGCCAGCATCTGTCCGGTTGCCGCAGAAGAAAGCAGATAGCTCCCGAAGATCGCAGGCAGGCTGCGACGAACATTACCGGGAAACACCGAAACCGTCTTGATGCCTGTATATTGTCCAGGAAGCCAAGCCGGCATGAGCAGCAGGGTGGCATTCTCTTCTCCTGGAACCTCCATGTCGTGATGATGGCGGACGGGCATAACGCAATCACTTCGAAACATCGCTTCGATCGCATCGATGAGCTGCGCCCAAGGCAGCGCCGACCGCGTCTGATCTTCATCGAGGACAAGCATTCCGAACTCCCCAAAGGCATGGATATATCCCGTCAAACTACCGATTGGGGCGGTTGAGGCAAGCGCCATGGAAATCACCTGTATACCGGCCCATTAAAAGACAGCACGCAAAGCCGACGCTGACTGGCCGGAATCGCCGAAAGTCGATCCGAATGGGGTGATTTGACGAGGAAATTCCTCCCTTCGATCGGATCCGATAAAACCGTCAGCAAAATCAACCTGTTACAAAAATGTCAAAAAAGTTGGATTGGATGTGTTGACTGTTTCGAGGGTGTGGGATTATAAGCCCACTCACTGACGAGGGCGGCGGCGCTGCTGGCGACGAAGTTCCTCGTTCTGAAGAAATCAA
>NZ_JACHZB010000010.1:267500-271403 GCF_014193255.1 Rhizobium sp. BK196 | reverse complement strand
GTAAACCCTGTAACCGTCATATGTCGAAGCCTCGTTCGGCAACAACATCAACAATCACGCGCTGATCCGGAAGGTGGGGTCAAAACACCGCTTACGGAGGAGCTTTTGTTGAAGCGACTTGAATGGCAAAATATTCAGGTGTCGGTGGTTGCGGGGTCAGGATTTGAACCTGCGGCCTTCAGGTTATGGTGAGCTTTGCGAACGATGAGCTAGTGTCGCTAAGGGAAAGCGAAGTTTTCCCGCCAGCGAAAGAAGGCTTGCGGAAGGTCTTAAGAGACCCTTCGAGGGGATATGAGAATTTGGTTGCGGGGTCAGGATTTGAACCTGCGGCCTTCAGGTTATGGTGAGCTTTGCGAACGATGAGCTAGTGTCGCTAAGGGAAAGCGAAGTTTTCCCGCCAGCGAAAGAAGGCTTGCGGAAGGTCTTAAGAGACCCTTCGAGGGCATATGAGAATTTGGTTGCGGGGGCAGGATTTGAACCTGCGGCCTTCAGGTTATGAGCCTGACGAGCTACCGGGCTGCTCCACCCCGCGTTATCCAGGCGACGCTAGCGTCGTCCGTCCAGGTTTTTGCCGTTCGGCAAAAGACCGATTGCGCAAATCCCTTTGGGATTTGTCGCGGCTACGCAAAGCGCGTGCGCTTTGCGGATTTCTGCCGAGCAAATTGCGAAGCAATTTGTCTCGCGTTCATGAGGCACCAAACACAAAAGGCCGCTTTGATAGCGGCCCTTGTTACCGGCTTTGGGCCGTAAAGTTTGCGAAGAGAAGATTTGTTTTTCACGAGTTGCGTTTAGCAGACCTGGCAGCGACCGACTCTCCCGCGTCTTGAGACGAAGTACCATAGGCGCTGGGGCGTTTCACGGCCGTGTTCGGAAAGGGAACGGGTGCAGCCACCCCGCCATAACCACCAGGTCAGCGAAGCGCAACTTGTGTGAGAAGCTGGCGATGTTTTCACATCATTTATTTGAACACGTCGTACCTTCGCTGAGGGCGTCGGAGCGAAGCTCCGCAAGGCCAAGCGGCCGTCGCGCCTTGTGGCGCGGCCCGTCCGGAGCGAAGCGGCAAAGCCGCGACAGCGCCAGGACAAAGGTCAAGCATCATCAGGCAAAGCCTGATGAGCATGGTCAATGAGAACGATCAAGCCAATCGAGCTATTAGTACCGGTAAGCTTCATGCGTTGCCGCACTTCCACACCCGGCCTATCAACGTGGTCGTCTTCCACGGCTCTGATAGGGAACACTCGTTTTCAGGTGGGTTTCCCGCTTAGATGCCTTCAGCGGTTATCCCGTCCATATATAGCTACCCTGCTATGCCCTTGGCAGGACAACAGGTCCACCAGAGATATGTCCATCCCGGTCCTCTCGTACTAGGGACAGATCCTGTCAATATTCCTACACCCACGGCAGATAGGGACCGAACTGTCTCACGACGTTCTGAACCCAGCTCACGTACCGCTTTAATTGGCGAACAGCCAAACCCTTGGGACCTGCTCCAGCCCCAGGATGCGATGAGCCGACATCGAGGTGCCAAACAACCCCGTCGATATGGACTCTTGGGGGTCATCAGCCTGTTATCCCCGGCGTACCTTTTATCCGTTGAGCGATGGCCCTTCCACGCGGGACCACCGGATCACTATGACCGACTTTCGTCTCTGCTCGACTTGTCAGTCTCGCAGTCAGGCGGGCTTATGCCATTGCACTCGACGACCGATTTCCGACCGGTCTGAGCCCACCATCGCGCGCCTCCGTTACTCTTTCGGAGGCGACCGCCCCAGTCAAACTACCCACCATACACTGTCCCGGACCCGGATAACGGGCCGCGGTTAGACATCCATGACGATAAGGGTGGTATTTCAAGGATGGCTCCACGGAAACTGGCGTCCCCGCTTCAAAGCCTACCACCTATCCTACACATGCCGACACGAATGCCAGTGTAAAGCTATAGTAAAGGTGCACGGGGTCTTTCCGTCTGACCGCAGGAACCCCGCATCTTCACGGGGAATTCAATTTCACTGAGTCTATGTTGGAGACAGCGGGGAAGTCGTTACGCCATTCGTGCAGGTCGGAACTTACCCGACAAGGAATTTCGCTACCTTAGGACCGTTATAGTTACGGCCGCCGTTTACTGGGGCTTCGATTCAAAGCTTGCACCTCTCCTCTTAACCTTCCAGCACCGGGCAGGCGTCAGACCCTATACGTCGTCTTGCGACTTCGCAGAGCCCTGTGTTTTTGATAAACAGTCGCTACCCCCTGGTCTGTGCCACCCCACAAGAGTTGCCTCATATGGGGTCACGCTTCTTCCGAAGTTACGCGTGCAATTTGCCGAGTTCCTTCAACATAGTTCTCTCAAGCGCCTTGGTATACTCTACCTGACCACCTGTGTCGGTTTCGGGTACGGTCTATACGGTGGAGCTATTTCCTGGAACCGCTCCGCTGCCCTGATAATCCAATAAACCAGAACAACTTGTGCGATCCGTCACTTCCACCAGGCCCACGAATATTAACGTGGTTCCCATCGACTACGCGTGTCCGCCTCGTCTTAGGGGCCGGCTAACCCTGCTCAGATTAACTTTAAGCAGGAACCCTTGGTCTTTCGGCGAGAGGGTCTCTCACCCTCTTTATCGTTACTCATGTCAACATTCGCACTTCCGATACCTCCAGGACCCCTCACGGGTATCCCTTCATCAGCTTACGGAACGCTCCGCTACCACTCCTCTTGCGAGGAATCCTCAGCTTCGGTGCATGGCTTCAGCCCCGTTACATTTTCGGCGCAAAGACCCTTATTTAGACCAGTGAGCTGTTACGCTTTCTTTAAATGATGGCTGCTTCTAAGCCAACATCCTGGTTGTTTTGGGATCCTCACATCCTTTCCCACTTAGCCATGACTTGGGGACCTTAGCTGGAGGTCAGGGTTGTTGCCCTTTTCACGACGGACGTTAGCACCCGCCGTGTGTCTGCCTGGTAGTACTTCCCGGTATTCGGAGTTTGGTTAGGATCAGTAAGACGGTGAGTCCCCATAGCCCATCCAGTGCTCTACCCCCGGGAGTATTCGCCAGACGCTCTACCTAAATAGATTTCGCGGAGAACCAGCTATTTCCGAGTTTGATTGGCCTTTCACCCCTAGCCACAAGTCATCCCAATCTATTGCAACAGATGCGGGTTCGGTCCTCCAGTTGGTGTTACCCAACCTTCAACCTGCTCATGGCTAGATCACTCGGTTTCGGGTCTAATGCAACGAACTATATCGCCCTATTCAGACTCGCTTTCGCTTCGCCTACACCTACCGGCTTAAGCTTGCTCGTTACACTAAGTCGTTGACCCATTATACAAAAGGTACGCCGTCAGGGTTGCCCCCTCCGACTGTTTGTAGGCATCCGGTTTCAGGTACTCTTTCACTCCCCTTGTCGGGGTGCTTTTCACCTTTCCCTCACGGTACTTGTTCGCTATCGGTCATGCACGAGTACTTAGGCTTGGAGAGTGGTCTCCCCATGTTCAGACAGGATTTCACGTGTCCCGCCCTACTCTAGGACATTAATGATATCTACGCGTACGGGGCTGTCACCCGCTACGGCCGCACTTTCCAGAGCGTTCCGCTTTAATCACTAATGCCACTGGCCTGGTCCGCGTTCGCTCGCCACTACTTGCGGAGTCTCGGTTGATGTCCTTTCCTGCAGGTACTTAGATGTTTCAGTTCCCTGCGTTCGCTTCTTACCCCTATGTATTCGAAAGTAAGATACCTTATCACAATGCTTGGAAAGATAAGACGATCACCAGATCGTCTTAAATTTTCCAAGCATTTAAGGTGGGTTGCCCCATTCGGAGATCCATGGATCAAAGCTCATTCGCAGCTCCCCACGGCTTTTCGCAGCGTATCACGTCCTTCATCGCCTGTGCATGCCAAGGCAT
>NZ_JACHZB010000010.1:0-262500 GCF_014193255.1 Rhizobium sp. BK196 | reverse complement strand
CGGCTGGGTGGGCACAACGGGTGAATCCACCGGCCCGCATCTGCATTACGAACTGATCGTCAACGGCACCAAAGTCGATCCGCTGCGCATCCGCCTGCCGGGCGGCAAGTCGCTCCAAGGCGACGCACTCGCCAAGTTCGAGGATGAGCGCAAGCGCATCGACACGCTGCTGAACAACCAGCCCGCCTCGGATCAGGTCGCCAGTAGATAATTCTCCCTTCTGCAGAAACAAAAATGGCGGCCCGAAAGCCGCCATTGTCAATTCTCGTCAACGCGGCCTTACGCCGCTTCGCTCACCGACTGTTTCGACCGGAACAGCAAACGATCCGAGCCGCTGGTGATCGTCACCGTCGACCCGTCCGGTACCTGGCCCGAGAGGATCTGCTCGGCGAGTGGATCCTGGACGAATTTCTGGATCACTCGCTTCAGCGGACGAGCGCCGTAGACAGGATCGTATCCCTTGTTCGCCAGCCAGTTGCGGGCGTCCTCATCGAGGTCGAGCACGATCTTGCGCTCGGACAACAACGAAACCAGCCGCTTCAGCTGGATATCGACGATCGCGCCCATTTCCTCGCGCTTCAGGCGATGGAAGAGGATGATCTCATCGATACGGTTCAGGAACTCCGGCCGGAAATGACCGCGAACGACATCCATCACCTGCTCGCGAACGGTCTCGCTGTCCTCGCCCTCGCGCAACTGCGTCAGGTATTCGGCACCGAGGTTCGAGGTCATGATGATCATCGTGTTGCGGAAATCGACCGTCCGGCCCTGACCATCGGTCAGACGACCGTCGTCCAGCACCTGCAACAGGACGTTGAAGACGTCAGGATGCGCCTTCTCGATCTCATCGAACAGCACGACCTGATAAGGCCTGCGGCGGACGGCTTCCGTCAGCGCACCACCTTCATCATAACCGACATAGCCGGGAGGCGCACCGATCAGCCGGGCAACGGAGTGCTTCTCCATGTACTCGGACATATCCATGCGCACCATTGCCGTCTCGTCGTCGAAGAGGAAGCGGGCAAGCGCCTTGGTGAGTTCCGTCTTGCCGACACCGGTCGGGCCGAGGAAGATGAACGAGCCGATCGGCCGGTTCGGATCCTGAAGACCTGCGCGGGCACGGCGCACTGCACGGGATACGGCCTGAACCGCATCGCCCTGACCGATCACCGACTTCGCCAGCTCGTCTTCCATCCTGAGCAGCTTGTCACGTTCGCCCTCCAGCATTTTGTCAACGGGAATGCCGGTCCAGCGGGAAACGACATGAGCGATATTGTCAGGGGTCACGACCTCCTGCACCATCGCGTTGCGGCTATTGTCTTCCTTGCTTTCGGCGTCAGCCAGCTGCTTTTCGAGACCTGGAATCACGCCATAGGCGAGCTCGCCGGCACGTTGGAATTCACCCTTGCGCTGGGCAATCGCCAGTTCGTTTCGGGCATCGTCGAGCTGCTTCTTGAGGTCGGCGGCAAGGCCGAGCTTCTGCTTTTCCGCCTGCCAGCGGGCCGTCAGCGCGTCGGCTTCTTCCTCGATTGAGGAAAGCTCGGTTTCCAGCCGCTTCAGCCGGTCGGCGGAGGCGACATCGGTTTCCTTCTTCAGCGCCTCGCGTTCGATCTTAAGCTGGATGATGCGGCGGTCGAGCTCATCGAGTTCTTCCGGTTTTGAATCCACCTGCATACGCAGGCGGGCGGCCGCCTCGTCCATTAAGTCGATCGCCTTGTCTGGCAGGAAACGGTCGGTAATATAGCGGTTCGACAGGGTTGCGGCGGCAACCAGCGCGGCATCGGCAATGCGCACCTTGTGATGCTGCTCGTACTTTTCCTTCAGACCGCGCAGGATCGAGATCGTGTCCTCCACCGTCGGCTCCTCGACCATGACCGGTTGGAAACGGCGGGCAAGGGCCGGATCCTTCTCGACATGCTTGCGATATTCATCCAGCGTCGTTGCGCCGACGCAATGCAGCTCGCCGCGGGCAAGGGCAGGCTTCAGCAGGTTGGAGGCGTCCATCGCTCCGTCCGCCTTGCCGGCGCCGACCAGCGTGTGCATTTCATCGATGAAGAGGATGATCTCGCCGTTTTCCGACTGAACCTCGTTCAGCACAGCCTTCAGGCGCTCCTCGAACTCGCCGCGGTACTTCGCACCGGCAATCAACGCTCCCATGTCGAGCGCCATCAGCTTCTTGTCCTTCAGGCTCTCCGGCACATCGCCATTGACGATGCGCAGTGCAAGGCCTTCGACGATGGCAGTTTTACCGACACCCGGCTCACCGATCAGGACGGGATTGTTCTTGGTGCGGCGCGAGAGGACCTGGATCGTGCGGCGGATTTCGTCGTCGCGGCCGATAACCGGATCGAGCTTACCTTCGCGGGCTTCGCCCGTCAGATCGCGCGCATATTTTTTCAGGCTGTCGAAGCCTTGCTCGGCACTCGCCGTATCTGCCGTGCGGCCCTTGCGGATTTCGTTGATGACCTGATTGAGTGCCTGCGCGGTCACGCCGGCATTTTTCAGCGACTGATAGGTCGAGGCAGAGGTTTCGATCGCCAGCGCCTGCAGCAGACGCTCGACCGTAACGAAGCTGTCGCCGCCTTTCTTCGCAGCCTCCTCGGCCGTGGAGAAGACTTTTGCGAGCGGCTGGGCGAGATAGATATTGCCGTTGCCGCCGGAAATTTTCGGCAGTTTGGCAAGTGCGGCATCATTGGCAAGCCGTGCCGCCTTTGCGTCGCCGCCGGCGCGCTCAATCAGCGAAGCAGCCATGCCCTGATCGTCATCGAGCAGGACTTTGAGCACATGTTCTGCGGTGAATTGCTGGTGCCCTTGCGCCAGCGCATAGGTCTGGGCGGACTGAACGAAACCGCGCACCCGCTCGGAGTATTTCTCGATATTCATATGTTACCTCCATGAATCGCTCTGCCCTTCATAAGGCACAGACCGATGATTGAGATTGAGCTCCCTCAAAGGCAAGCCCCTGTTTGTCGCCATTAGGATTTGCGGCAAACAATCTGGTCAGGATATGGTGGAGAATCCGGAGAGTTTAAAGGGGTAAGACACTGGAAAACTGACGCCCGCGAGCACCTCCTTCGCAGACGCTATTTGCCCACCGACACGACGCCTGACAGCACCTATTCCTTGCTGAAGTCGCCTTTGGTCACACCCTAGGCAAGGAACCCCATGACGCTCCTCCGGCCCCGCAGCGGCAAGGGCAACGCGACCGCGCAAAAAAGAAAAGGCCGCCCGAGAGGGCAGCCTTTCAAGTTACACGTATGAACCGAACTTATTCGGAAGCAGCTTCAGCCAGAACCGGCGCTTCGGCGGAAGCACCTTCCTCGCCGGCGGCCTCACCTTCAGCGCCGCGGCGCGGACGGCGCGGGCGGCTTCCGGCATTGCGGCGTCGAGGCTGGCGTTCGCGCTGCGGCGCAGCAGAGCCTTCCTCTTCCATCGCAACTTCGGCAGGAATACCTTCGATGTCCGGCTGCGGACCGGTACCGTCGATCACTTCCGCCTGAGACTGTGTGGGCACCGGTGCGGCGGCAGCTGGCCGCTGCTGTTCGCGCTGTTGCTGGTGGGGCGGCTGAACGATGACGACGTCGTCACTATCCGCCGTGTCCAGTTCATCGCCGTCACGGTCGGCATTATCGCGATCGTTAAAGTCGTGGCGATCATCGCGCTGGAAACGTTCCTGCATCTGCGCCTGTGCGGCAGCAATGATGCGGTTGTAGTGTTCAGCATGCTGCAGATAGTTCTCAGCTATGACGCGGTCGCCGGAACTTTGGGCGTCACGAGCGAGCTGCGCATATTTCTCGGCAATGTGCTGGGCAGTGCCGCGGATTTTCACATCGGGACCGGAACTGTCATAGGTCCGGGTCAGCGGATTGCCGCCCTTGCGGTTGAAATTGTTGTTATTGTTATTTCCACCGCCGCCATTATTATTGTTGTTATTGCCACGCCCTCGACCGCGCTTGTTCTGCTGTCCTGGCCTCATCGATCGTTCACCTGAATTCTCTGTTTGTGATTGGATACATGGCACCAACCGCCAAGACCGGTCCATCCGGATCAGGGCCTTCGTGCCGCAAGCATAGTGCGCCTTCGCGCCGACCTGCCGCTTGTCTTCAAGTCAGTTTGACTGATTCACGCATTGGGTCGTGTTCAACCTTTGAAACTCTCGTTTAAAAGAGCAGACCCCCGAAGCTGAGCAAGTACCGAACGAATCCCGTTCATTCCTATGCGCCCAACGCGTGAAGGCAACCTATATTGCTTCCTCGGGAAATCCAAGCCTTTTCTTCGCAATAGCAACAATGTCCAGTTCGATGCTGCAATTTGTCGCCGGTCATGCCAGCGTAAACACGAGCACTCTGTCGTTCTGACCATAATCCTTCACGGATTTGAGGCACTTGAAGCCTTCCGCTTCAAAGATCGCCGTCACATCGTTTCGCTGATCGTAGCCGATTTCCAGTCCGACGATCCCATTGGATCGCATGAACCTAGCCGCATCCTTTGCTATGGCTTTGTAGGCGTCAAGCCCATCCGGGCCGCCGTCCAGAGCTGCAGCCGGATCAAATTTCGTCACTTCGGGAGCGAGATCGTGAATGACATTGGAAGCAATATAGGGCGGATTTGAGACAACCGCATGAAACGTCCCCTGGATGTTCTCGAACCAGTTCGATCGAATGGTCGTGAATCGATCCTGCAATCCGTTTCTTTCAGCGTTTGATCTTGCCGTCTCAAGTGCATCGGTCGAAATGTCACTGCCGATGCCTGATGCTTCCGGACATTCACTCAGGAGCGCAAGGCAAATCGCTCCGGTCCCGGTTCCTATGTCCAGAATGTGGAGATTGCCTTCCGTTTTTGCAAGGTCACGCAGATAAGGAATAATCGTATCGACAAGAATTTCCGTATCGGGCCGCGGCTCCAGCGTGCCGGCGGACAGCGAAAGCGGCAAGCCATAGAATTCCCGCTCTCCGAGAATGCGGTGCACCGGCTCGTGCTTCAGCCGCCTTTCGATCGCGCGGCCGATAGTGCCTGCCTGTTCCTCCGAAACCGACTGGCGACCTGCCGTCAGCATCTCGGTCGGCGAAAGCTCCAGCAGTCCCGAAATCAGCAACCGCGCATCGGTCTGTGGATCGGCTATGCCCGCCTCCGTGAAACGGCGCCTAGCCTCGGCAAGTATCTCGGAAACCGTAGGCCCCGACACGGTCATTGTTGTTCACCAAGCTGTGCGAGCTGGCTCGCTTGATAGTCCGCCAGCAGGGCGTCCACCACTTCGTCGATTTCACCTTCCATCATTCGGTCGAGCTTATAGAGCGTCAGGTTGATGCGATGGTCGGTGATGCGGCCCTGCGGGAAATTATAGGTGCGGATACGTTCGGAACGGTCGCCGGAACCGACCTGGCTCTTACGGTCGGCGGAGCGTTCGCTATCGGCCCTCTGCCGCTCGGCATCATAAAGACGCGAACGCAGCACCTGCATGGCCTTGGCGCGGTTCTGGTGCTGGGACTTTTCTGAGCTGGTCACGACAATGCCCGTCGGCAGGTGGGTGATGCGCACGGCAGAGTCCGTGGTATTGACGTGCTGTCCGCCTGCACCCGAGGAGCGCATCGTATCGATGCGGATATCTTCCGGCCGAATCTCGATATCGATCTCCTCGGCCTCGGGCAGAACGGCGACCGTTGCCGCCGAGGTGTGAATGCGTCCGCCCGCTTCCGTCTCAGGCACGCGCTGCACGCGGTGCACGCCGGATTCGAACTTCAGCTTGGCGAACACGCCCTTGCCGGTGATCGTTGCGATGATTTCCTTGAACCCTCCGGCTTCGCCCTCACTCGACGAAAGTACGTCGACCTTCCAGCCATGCGTTGCCGCATAACGCTCATACATGCGGAAGAGGTCACCGGCGAAAAGGGCCGCCTCGTTGCCACCGGTGCCAGCGCGGATTTCCAGGATCGCGCTCTTCTCGTCGGCAGCGTCCTTCGGCAAGAGCAGGATCTGGATTTCGTTCTCCAACGCCTCGATCTGCTCCTTCACATCAGGCAGTTCGAGTTCGGCAAGCTCGCGCATATCACGGTCGACAGACTTGTCCTCGAGCAGCACCTCCAGATCGGCAAGCTCCCCGACGGCCTTTTGATAGGCGCGGATCTTGGTGACGACCGGCTGCAATTCGGAATATTCGGATGCGAGCTTTACATAAACATCAGCCGAGGGGCCGGCCGACATGCGGGCTTCGATCTCGCCGAAGCGGCGCTCAAGCTCGCGCATCTTTTCAATGGGAAGCTTCGCCACCCCTTACTCCAATTCTTCTTATATATCTCTAAAGGGGAATATTGTGGCTCTCGGCGAAGTGGGCAAGCACCTCGCGCATCGGCACAGTCGCATTCCGGTCGTCCAGCGCCTCATCGACGGCCTTCGTCAGAGCCTCGGCGTTAAGGCCGAGCAGCATCGCCTTAACCGGTCCGATCGAGGCCGGCGACATGGAGATCGAACGGAACCCGACACCGAGCAACGCCATGGCCGAAAGCGGCTTGCCCGCCAGTTCGCCGCAGAGTGTCACCGGTGTTTTATTGCGACCCGCGCCACGTACGATATCACGAAGGATCCGCAGGAACGGCCGCTCCAACGGATCGAAACGCTCCGAAACCCGTGCGTTGCCGCGATCGACCGCCATGGCGAACTGGAAGAGGTCATTGGAACCGACAGAGACGAAGTCGACCGCGTCCATCAGCTCATCGAGCTGCCAAAGAAGTGCCGGCACTTCCAGCATCGCGCCAAATTGGAGCTTGCGCGGCAGCCCGTGACCGAAACGCGAAAGATGCTGCACTTCCTTCTGCAGGAGTTCGCGCACCTGCCTGATTTCCGAAACCTCGGTCACCATCGGCACCATCAGCTTCAGCTCGGCGCCGGCAGCCGCCTTGAGCATGGCGCGCAACTGCGTGCGCAACAGTCCCGGCCGGTCGAGCGACAGGCGGATTGCCCGCCAGCCTAGCGCCGGATTCTCTTCCTCATGACCGCGGAAATAAGGAACAACCTTGTCTCCGCCGATATCGAGTGTGCGGAAGGTCACGACACGCCCGCCTGCCTGCTTCAGCACATTGCGGTAGAACATCTCCTGCTCTTCCGCCTTCGGCATGGTCGAGGCGATCATGAATTGCAGCTCAGTGCGGAACAGACCAATACCCTCCGCTCCGGATTCCGCCAGCTGCGGCAGATCGACCAGCAGGCCGGCATTCATCAGAAGCTGGATGCGCTGCCCATCCCGGGTCACCGGCTCAACGGAACGCAGCGCCCGGAATTGCTCTTGCCGCCTGGCGCGGAAGCGTACCTTTTCTTCATAGGAGCGCTGATGCTCCGGCATCGGCCGGATATGCACATGCCCTTCGTCGCCATCGATAATGACGGCATCACCGTTTTCGGCAAGCGCCACGACACCCGCCGCCTGGCCGATAACAGGAATGCCCATGGCGCGTGCGACGATCACCACATGGCTGGTCACCGCGCCTTCTTCCAGCACCAGCCCGCGTACATTGGCACGCGGATAGTCGAGGAGTTCCGCCGCACCCATGGCGCGCGCCAGGATGATCGCGTCGTTCGGAAAACCCTCGGCCGTCGTGCGGCCCGTATAACCGGTCAATACGCGCAGCAGCCGGTTTGCCAGATCTTCGAAATCGTGCATGCGTTCGCGCAGATAGGGATCGGTCAGGCGTATCATGCGCGCCTTGGTGTCGCTCTGGACCTTCTCGACAGCCGCCTCCGCCGTCAGGCCGTTGCGGATCGCCTCTTCCAGCTTGCGCACCCAGCCCTGGTCGTGGGCGAACATGCGATAGGTCTCGAGCACTTCGCGGTGCTCGCCTTCCATGGAAACATCGCGGCGCGACAGCATGTCGTCGATGGAGATCCTAAGCGAGCCCATGGCTTCCGCCAGCCGCCGGATTTCCTTCTCCGCATCTTCGTTGAGCAGATTGGTGACGACGATGCGCGGCTCGTGGAGGACGACGTAACCAAGGCCGATCCCGTCATTATAGGTATCGCCATCGACTGTAACCGAACGGGTAAGATCGAGTTCGAGACCCGGCTTGGTGATCTTCTTCAGTTCGCCGGTCGCGATCATCTCGGCAAGAACCATCGCCGTCGTCTCGAGCGCCTCCAGCTCTTCATCGCGATAATTGCGGCTTGCCTTGTTCTGCACGACGAGAACGCCAAGGGAGCGCCCCGTCCGTAGGATCGGCACGCCCAGGAAGGAATGGTAGATCTCTTCACCCGTTTCCGGCAGGTAGCGGAAGGCCGGATGCGACTGCGCGTCGGAAAGATTGAGCGGCTGGGCCGAGGCGGCGATCGTGCCGACGAGACCCTGTCCCATCTTCAGCTGCGAGAGATGGACGGCTTCCTTGTTGAGACCTTCGGTAGCATAAAGCTCGAGAACGCCGTCGGCGCGCAGAACGTAAACGGAGCAAACCTCCGCTACCATGTTGCTGGCGATCTGACGCACGATCCGGTCGAGTCGCTCCTGCGGCTCCAGTGGCTCCGCCATCAATTCGCGCAGCCGCTTGAGCAATACGCGCGGACCGCCGGAAAGGTCTCTCATTGCGTCTCAAGCTCCCTGAAACAAACACCTTATGCGGCCACGAGAACTGGCCGCATCTTCAACCTGAAGGGGCAGGCCGCCCGCTGGAATCAATTCTTATCCAGACCGTAGCAGGAATGCAAAGTTCTGACAGCGAGTTCTGCATAAGGACCGTCGATCAGGATCGAAATCTTGATCTCCGAGGTTGTAATTGCCTTGATGTTGATGCCTTTTTCAGCAAGTGCCCGGAAGGCAGTCGCCGCAACGCCTGCATGGCTGCGCATGCCGATGCCGATGACGGAGACTTTCACCAGACCCGATTCGCTCTGCGCGACGTCATAGCCGATCTTCTCCTTGTTGTCGGAGAGAACCTTGATGGCTTTCTCGACATCGCCCGAGGGCACGGTGAAGGTCATATCCGTCTTCGAACCATCTTCAGAAATGTTCTGGACGATCATATCGACGTTGATGTGGCTTTCTGCGAGCGGACCGAAGATCGCGGCAGAAACGCCCGGCCGGTCGGCAAGACGGCGAAGCGAAATCTGAGCCTCATCTTTAGCATAGGCAATGCCGGTGACTACTTCCTGTTCCACGATTTCATCCTCGTCACAAATCAACGTTCCGGGCGGGTTCAAGAGGTCGCCCATGCCCGGAGCATCGGGATCCTCGAAAGAAGAACGCACGAAAGTGCGCACCTTGTGCACCATGGCAAGCTCGACCGAACGCACCTGAAGAACCTTGGCGCCGAGCGACGCCATTTCCAGCATTTCTTCGAAAGCGATCTTCTTCAGGCGCCGTGCCTTGGGTTCGATGCGTGGATCGGTCGTGTAGACGCCATCGACATCGGTATAGATGTCACAGCGATCGGCTTTGACAGCAGCCGCGATCGCTACAGCCGAAGTGTCCGATCCGCCGCGTCCAAGCGTCGAGATACGATTATCCGGACCGAGACCCTGGAAACCGGCGACGACGGCAACCTGCCCCTCACCCATACGCTTGATGATGTCGGCCCCGTCAATCTCCATGATACGAGCCGCTCCATGCGCATTGTCCGTGCGGATCGGGATCTGCCAGCCCTGCCAGGAACGGGCATTGATGCCCATACTCTGCAATGCAATCGCAAGAAGACCTGACGTCACTTGTTCGCCGGAGGCAACGACAGCATCGTATTCACGCGCGTCGTAGAAAGGCGAGTTGGCGCCAATCACCTTGGGCGCGTTTTGCACCCAGCCGACAAGTTCGTTGGTCTTGCCGGACATGGCGGAGACGACGACTGCCACTTCATGGCCGGCATCGACTTCACGTTTAACATGGCGGGCAACGTTCTTGATGCGGTCCAGATCCGCGACGGAGGTTCCGCCGAATTTCATAACGATGCGTGCCATAAGCCTCTACCATGACCCGCGCGAGATTGCCGGAAAACGGATTTGCTTCCGGTACGTCACGCGCATTCGTAAACCGCCCGGAAACGCAGCGCCCTCCCGGACATCCAAAAACCCGGCTGTCCAACGGCCGAAGAGCCCGGAAATAGTGGTTTCTGGAACGCTTCTAAAGCCCCGCCAACCAAGGACGAAAGTTGGCGCGTCTCTTAGCGAGTTTGGCAGGGGGTGGCAAGGGCGGGGAAAATGTGAAGTGGAAGCGGCAGGATTTCGTCAAAAAATGATCACTGCGACTACCGCAAAACGCCCTGGTCCATGCCGGTGAAAGAGGCGTGGACGCGTGAAGGCGATTGAAACTTAATGGCCTCGAATGCGTTTAAACCGCAATAGATGTGTCGAGAAAGCTGGTGAGTAGAATGAGAAGATTAGCGATAATTGCACTGTCGATAACGACTGCATTCTCCGGAATGCCCGCCTTGGCAGGACCGATCTATACGGCAACCCCGGTTCAGTCGGCAGCGCAATCGCAAACCGCCGGCAGCCAAGCCGACCTTCTTCAGGTGGGCTGCAATAACTTCACGAACTGCCCTCGTTACGACTACGGAGGCCGAGGATGGGGCAATTATCGCTACTCGGACCGTTATCGGTACGACCGCAGGTGGGATCGCCGCTATTATGGGGACCGCTACCGCGACCGCTATTATCGCCGCCATGACAATACCGGCGCCATTATCGGCGGCCTGGCTGCCGGCGCGATCATCGGCAGTATCATAGCCTCGCAGCCACGCGTGCGTGCGGGCAGCTCGCATGCCGACTATTGCTACAGCCGTTATCGCTCGTACCGGGCATACGACAATACGTATCAGCCCACGTACGGCCCGCGCCGTCAGTGCCGCTAAATCGGCATCACCAGTATCCGCAACCCCGCGACGACGCGGGGTTTTAACCGCCGTCAGACTTCCTCCATTTTTACGGTCCTTGCCAAGCCTCCGGCGCGACCTGACCGCTCTTGACTTATCGCCTCGATCGTCCGACTTCACTGACAGGGACATTAAGGAGCGGCAGATGAACGAAGCGGCCAAAACCACTATCGACCAGAGCGAAGTCGATCGCTTTTCCGCCATGGCGGCCGAATGGTGGAGTCCGACGGGCAAGTTCAAGCCGCTACACAAGTTCAATCCTGTTCGCCTGGCCTATATCCGCGACAAGGCGGCGGAGAATTTTTCACGCAATCCGAAGAGTGCCAAGCCGCTTGAAGGCCTGCGTGTGCTCGATATCGGCTGTGGTGGCGGCCTCCTATCAGAGCCGGTTGCCCGTATGGGCGCTGAAGTCGTCGGTGCCGATCCCTCGGAAAAGAACATCGGCATCGCCTCGACCCACGCCAAGGCATCGGGTGTTGCGGTCGACTATCGTGCCGTGACCGCCGAGCAGCTTGCCGAGGCAGGCGAGACCTTCGATATCGTGCTTAACATGGAAGTGGTGGAGCATGTAGCCGATGTCGAGCTTTTCATGAATACCTGCGCCAGGATGGTCAGGCCGGGCGGCCTGATGTTCGTCGCCACGATCAACCGCACCATGAAGGCCGCCGCGCTTGCCATTTTCGCTGCCGAAAACGTCCTGCGCTGGCTGCCGCGCGGCACGCATCAGTATGAGAAACTGGTGCGCCCGGAAGAACTGGAAAAGCCGCTTGCCGCAAGCGGTCTCGATATTATCGACCGCACGGGCGTCTTCTTCAATCCGCTGGCAAACCAGTGGAACCTGTCGAAGGATATGGATGTGAATTATATGCTGCTGGCAAAACGGCCGACCTGATCGCGCCCGAGGACCAAAATCATACTAACCCACCCGCCCGCAGATCAGTTCACGTCTTCGGGCAGAACCGGCAGGGCGGCGATCTCGATGCCTTCTTCCACCAGTGCCTCGGCTTCGTCGGGCGTTGCCTGGCCGATGATACCGCGGGCATCCGCCTCACCGTAGTGGATCTTGCGAGCTTCCTCGGGAAAGCGGGTTCCAACATCCTCGGAAGTCGCCTTGATTGCGGCGACAGCTTCCTTGAGCTTCAGGAAGGCTTCGCGGCGGGCCGTGTCCATCGCGACTGTCTGCATCTCTTCCTTCTTGCGCGCGGTTGAGACGGTGGGAGCCATGAGCGACTTGGAGATGGAAGCGGAATTGCAGACGGGGCAGGTCAGAAAGCCGCTTGCGACCTGCCGGTCAAAATCGGCGCTTTCAGAAAACCAGCCTTCAAATTCGTGGGCATTTTCGCAAATAAGGGAATAGCGGATCAAGCTGCAACGCCTCCTGAAATTCCCCCCGCAATCCTCTCGATGGAAAACTCCCGGCCGTTCTTAAGGTTCGGAATCTTGTCATGCGCAGCCTTCACCGCCGCCGGATCGATCTCCGCCAAAATGACGGCCTCGCCGGTCGGACCGGCTGATACCAGCACCTTGCCCCAGGGATCGATGATCATCGAATGCCCGAATGTTTCGCGTCCGTCTTCATGCAGGCCGGCCTGCGCTGCGGCGATGATGAAGACACCGTTTTCAATGGCGCGCGCCCGCAGCAGGATTTCCCAATGTGCCTCGCCCGTCTGCTTGGTAAAAGCGGCAGGAACAGTCATCACTTCAGCACCGGCAACAGCCTGCGCGCGGAAAAGCTGCGGGAAACGCACGTCGTAACAGATCGTGAAACCGATCTCGGCAAACGGCAACGACAGAACCCGCGCTTCCGACCCCGGCCTGTAAGCCGCACTTTCGCGCCAGCTCTCGCCATTGTCGAGATCGACGTCGAACATGTGAATCTTGTCGTAGCGGTTCAGGACCTTGCCGTCGGGGCCGAACAAGAAACCGCGGTTCGCCATCTTGCCGTCATCGAGCGCAATCGCCGTCGAGCCGACATGCACGAAGATGCCGAGTTCGGCCGCAAGCGCCGAGCCGGTTTCGACGATAAAGTCGTTGCTCTCATCACGCAGAACTTCCTTTGCCGCCGCGCGGTTACGCTGCAGCATTCCGGTCATTTCAGGCGTTTGCACGTAAGTTGCGCCCTTTGCGGCAGCCTCTCGGACGAGGCGCGCCATCGAATCGGCATTCCGCTCCGGATCGACACCGGAACACATCTGGATGGCGGCGGCCATGAAGCTCATCGCTCTTCCTCAGGCTGCCAGCAACGGATCGAGTTTGCCTGCCCGATCGAGCGCATAGAGATCGTCGCAACCGCCGACATGCGTGCTGCCGATGAAAATCTGCGGAAAGGTGGTGCGACCGTTCGATTTGCCAAGCATTTCCTGGCGAAGCTCTGGCGAGAAGGTCGCATCATATTCGACATAGTCGACGCCTTTCTCCTCAAGAAGAGATTTGGCGCGTGCACAATAGCCGCAGAACTGACGCGTATAGATGGCAACAGGTACCATGAAGTCTCCAGACCGTGCTGTTTTTCTTTCTGTCATATAGTTTCTGCAAGTGCCCTTGCAAAGGTTAAAACCGTTATATCGGCAGCTCCCGCCTTGCGCAGCGCGCGCGTTGCCGCACCAACTGTCGCCCCTGTCGTAAAGACGTCGTCGACAAGCACGATGCGTTTGCCGAAGACATCGCTTTCCCTGCCTGCGGCGACCGTAAAAGCGCCACGGACATTGTCCTCGCGCGCCCGCACGCCAAGACCGACCTGCTGGCTGGTACGCTTCACACGTAGAAGCGTTGCCGGCAGCAGCGGTTTTCCCGCAAGCTTCGCCAAATGCCGGGCAAGTTCCGCGGCTTGATTGAATTTGCGCGAGACCATGCGGGTACGATGAAGTGGAACCGGAATGACGGCGTCGCAGCGCTCGACCATGCCGTCCGAGGCGCGCAGCATCCAGCCGGCCATCATCGGCGCGAGATCCGTGCGATCCCGGTATTTGAGGCCATGCACTAGATTGCGAACGGCATGGTCGTGGGTGGCTGCTGAACGCAGCCGATCAAAGGGCGGCGGATTGGCGATCGCCTCGGCGCTCAGGATGCCGGCCCCGAGATCATGGGAAAAGGGAAGGCCCAGCACCTCGCAATAAGGCCGCTCTATGAAGCGGATCTCGGACCAGCATTCGGCACAAAGCCCGCGATGACCGCCGGTCGAAATACCGCAAGCCGCGCATGCAGGCGGATAGACAAGATCGGCAAGCATCGAAAAGGGTCGCAAAAGCTGCGCCCATATCTGCCTCGTCTCACTTTTCATCTCGATCGTCCCCATATGAGGCAGACTAAAGCATGTCGCGCAAAAGTGTGTAGCGGTTTTGCGATAACGACATGCGTAAAAACAAAGACCGAAAGCGCGGCTAGCGGATGAAGATCGCAACGCGCTTTGGCGCGTCGCGAGCCAAAGGAAAATCGCCTTGCCGCCTGCTTGACGGGGGAATATGGACATCGCCATGGATATCATCTTTGACAAGACGCAGATCGCCACAAATCGTCGGCGCGCACTCGCAAATAATGACCAGAAAGCAGCCTTCCTGCTCGATATAGCCGCCGAGGAACTGGCAGACCGTTTGGCCGTCGTCGAGCGCAGCTTTGAACATGCGGTGGAACTGCACGGCACTACAGGTGCCGTCGCCCGTGCGGCGGTCGCGACCGGCAAGGTCGGCAACCTCATCCGCGTGGAAAGCGACATACACTATGTCGCGCCGGGCGAATCTTTTCTCGAAGCGCCACTCGAAGACGTGCCGCTCGCGCCCCAATCGGCCAATCTGGTGATTGCACCGCTCAGTCTGCACCTGACCAACGACACACCCGGCGTCTTCATCCAGATCCGGCGCGCATTGAAGCCGGACGGCCTGTTCCTGGCCGCCATTCCGGGCGCCGGTACGCTGCAAGAACTGCGCGAGGTACTGCTTGCGACCGAGATCGAGATGACCGGCGGTGCAAGCCCGCGCGTCATCCCCTTCGCCGATGTCCGCGATGTCGGCGGTCTGCTGCAGCGCGCAAGCTTTGCCCTGCCCGTCATCGACGCGGAGAATTATACCGTACGCTATGATTCAATTTTTCCGCTGATGCGGGACCTGAGAGCGATGGGCATGGCCAATCCTCTCGCTGCCCGCAGCCGCAAGCCGCTGACGCGCGCCTTCTTCCTGCGCGCCGCTGAAATCTATGCCGAGCGCTATTCGGATCCGGACGGCCGTATCCGCGCGACATTTTCAGTGATCTATGTGTCTGGCTGGGCACCGCATGAAAGCCAGCAGCAGCCGCTGAAACCAGGAACGGCCAAGGCGCGGCTTGCTGACGCACTGAAGGTGGAGGAGCAGAAGCTCAGGCAGTGAGATCTTTAGCATTGGCCCAAAATCGGAATCGATTTCCGGAAAGCCTGATGCGTGGATTCAAAGAGTTGGAGCGTCCTTAATGCGTCTGAATGGCCGCACGGCGCTCTAACAGATAGCTCAGTTGATGGTCAGGTTATTCTCGACGGTGTTGAACACGCCGCGCAGGCCGTTGGTGAACACACCCAGCCCTCCAATGAGGGCAACCGACATCAGCGCTGCGATCAATCCATATTCGATCGCCGTCGCACCGCTTCTGTCCGCCACAAATTTCCTTAGCAAATTCATCAACCCGACCTTTTGCCCTCAAGACAGCAATGAAATTCATGGCTCCCTGGGATGGAGCTTCATTTCCTCAGCAGCCGGCGCCGACGCCGTAGCCCTGGACGACGCAGACGGAACCAGGCGTATCCTGGAGCACGCTGCGGCGGATTGTATAGCGCTTGCCGCTCTCGCTCTTCGGACCATTCTCGGTCTTCGGGATGGAGCCGGTGGTAATCGTGTCGAAATCTGCCGGCGCGCTGGCGAGCACGCTCTTCTTCGAAGAATCCGCCAGCATCGGCGTCAGGATGAGAGTCAGCGCCACTACGGCCGTACCGAAGAGAAGGGCAATATTCAGCGCTCCTGTCCTGCGCGAAGCAGACGAAGAAGCGCGTTCCTTCTCGCGCACAGCTTTCCAGAAATCGTCGTCCATGACGTCAAGCCCTTAAATACACACACGCCAGTTGCTTGAGTGAGGCCGATCATTGCCAGAAGGTGCTAAATGATCGATTAATATCCACAGGCGAAATCGACGTTTCGCCCCAATAATCAGCAAAAGCTAAAGTAAATCCTGCAGTACCGGGATGAGCGGCTCGTCGGCCGGCGGCATCGGGTAATCGCGCAGCGCCTGCGGGCGCACCCATTTGATTGCCTGGCCCTCGCGGCCCTGCGGAATGCCTTCATACCGGCGGCAGACATAAAGCGGCATCAGCAGGTGGAACGTATCATAGCTGTGGCTGGCGAAAGTCAGCGGCGCAAGGCACGGGACCTTTGTCATAATGCCGAGCTCTTCGTTCAGTTCGCGCACCAGCGTTTCCTCCGGCGTCTCGCCGGGTTCGACCTTGCCGCCGGGGAATTCCCACAGGCCGGCAAGGGACTTTCCTTCCGGCCGCTGTGCCAGAAGGATACGCCCGTCCGTATCGATCAGCGCGCAGGCCGCGACCAGGAGCAGCTTCCTTCCGGCTTCGCTCATTCGCAGCGTTCCTGCCAATAGCAATAGTGATAGGCATCACGGAAACCAAGACGCTCATAAAGAGCGATCGCCGGCGCATTGGAGAGTTTCACCTGCAGCCAAGCCGTGCGGGCGCTGCGCATCCGCGCCCAGCGCAAGGCCGAGGTCAGAATCTCGATACCGAGACCTCTGCGGCGATGGCTACCCGCGACCGACAGCGACATGATGCCGGCAAGATCGTTGTCCTGCACGCAGAGGACCGTTGCCAGCGACCCATGGATGGCATCTTCGATCATGAACAGCCCGGATGGCGGCTTAATCGCAGAAATAATCTCGGCAAGCGCCGGCTTCAGAGAAAGCTGCGCCTGATCGACGGAGAGATTGGCATCGACGAACCGGCCGACATCGTGGGTAGGAAGATGATCGAGCGTATCGGGCAGATCGGCCTGCGAGAGATCGCAGACCATGACGGCCGTTTCATCAAAACGCTTCCATCCCCGTTCCTTGATCAGGTCCATCAAAACAGGCGAGGCAAGCGGCGTCTCACGCACGATGGCGGGACGGCCATATGCCTCGAATTTACGGCTCGCCTTCTCCAGCCTGATCTCGACATCTCGATGGTCGGAGGGATCGAGCGGCACGATGGAGTTCAGTCGGTTGGAGGGATGGCCTGCCGTCAGGCGAATTTGCCAGCTTCCGTCATATTGCACGGAAGCGGCCGGCCAGGCGCGAAAGCCCACGGCTTCCAGCCGCCGGACCAGCGGCAGGTTTTGCTTCGGAAGGGATGCCTGCATCAGCGAACGATCAGCTCCGGTAGTCGCCATTGATCGCAACATATTCCTTCGTGAGGTCGCAGGTCCAGACCGTAGCTTTGCCGGAGCCGAGGCCAATATCGACTTTCACAGGTATATCCTGCTTTTTCATCACGGCTGAGGCCGCATCCTCGGAATAGGAAGGGTCGCGCTCGCCGTTGACGGCGACGCGCACATCGCCGAACCAGATGGCGAGCCGGTCGCGGTCGGCCATTTCACCGGCCTTGCCGACGGCCATGACAATACGGCCCCAATTGGCATCCTCGCCCGCAGCCGCAGTCTTGACCAGCGGCGAATTGGCGATGGAAAGGGCGATCGTCTTGGCAGCGGCATCGCTCTCGGCACCGGTCACGGTGATTTCGAGCATCTTCGTGGCGCCCTCGCCGTCGCGGGCGACCTGGATCGCCAGATCCTTGAGAAGGTCGTTCAGCGCCGAACGAAACGTGTCGAGCCGTGGGTCGTCCGCGCTCGTGATACGCGCCTGCCCATCAGCTGCAGCAGCACCAGTCGCAAACAGCATCAGCGTATCCGACGTCGAAGTATCGCTATCGACGGTCATGGAGTTGAAGCTCGGCTCGACGCCGGCAGACAGCAGAGACTGCAGGGTGGAAGACGCGATATCGGCATCCGTGACGACGAAGGAAAGCATGGTCGCCATGTCGGGCGCGATCATGCCGGCGCCCTTGGCGATTCCGTTGATCGTCACCTTGACGCCACCGATTTCGGCAGTGCGGGTCGCAACCTTCGGATAGGTGTCGGTGGTCATGATGGCCTTGGCGGCCTCGAACCAGTAATCGCCGGTAGCATCGGCATGCATCTTGTCCAGCACACCGGCAAATTTGGTAGCGTCCAGCGGTTCGCCGATGACACCCGTCGACGCGAGAAAGATCTCATTTTCGCCGCAGCCGACGGCGGCGGCGGCCGACTTGGCGGTGAGCTCAGTCGCAGCACGGCCCTTCAAGCCGGTAAAGGCATTGGCATTGCCGGAATTGACGACGACGGCACGTGCCGTACCGTGCGGCAAGTTGGCCCGGCAGAAATCGACGGGCGCCGAGGGACATTTCGACTTGGTGAAGACGCCGGCAACGGTAGCCGGCGCATCAAAGACCATCATCAGCACGTCCGTCCGGTTCTTGTATTTGATGCCGGCGGAAGCGGTTGCCATGCGCACGCCGCGAAGGGCCGGCAGCGAAGCAAAGGTTTTCGGGGCAAGGGGAGAAACGGTAGCGGACATCGGATGTTACCTGTCTATCATAGTAAAGGACCCGGAAGAACCGGGTCCAGATGCTGATGATTACTGCTGCGGCGCCGATGCCGGCGCGGGTTCGGCGCCCGGCTCAGGCTGCTTATTCGCGTCTTCGTAACCCTTGCGAAGCGTTTCGTCCATGATATCGACCTTGGCCGAAGCCTTGGCCTGATTCAGGAGCGCAAGATACTTGTCGCGCATGACAAGCTGACGAACTTGATCTTTTACCTGGTCGAACGGCGGCGGCGGAGCGTCGCGCTTATCCTCGACCAGGATGACGTGATAACCGAAATCGGTCTTCACAGGGGTCTTGGAATAGCTGCCCTTTTCGAGAGCGAAAGCGGCATCCTCGAATTCCTTGACCATGCGGCCACGGCTGAAATAGCCGAGGTCGCCGCCGTCGTCCTTGTTCGGATCGGTGGACTTTTCCTTCGCGAGTTCGGCAAAATTCTTGCCGGCGTCAAGCTGCTTGATAACGTCCTTGGCCTCGTCCTCGGTCTTGACGAGGATGTGGCGGGCGTGAACTTCTTCCTGCTTCGGCAGGGCGGCGACTTCCTTGTCGTAGCGTGCCTTCACGTCGGCATCGGTGACGGTGTCGACGACATGCTTCTTGAAGTAAGCGTTGTGAAGCTCACGGTCGGTCAGATACTGCATGCGCTTCTTGAAATCATCAGTCTGGTCGAGCTTCTCGGCTGTGGCATCGGCAGCAAGCAGCTTCACATCAATGGCGGCAGAGAGGGCGGCAACCTTCTTCTGGTCGTCCGGGAGCTGCGCAAGCTGCGGGTCGAGATTGGCCACAGCCAGATCGAGTTCCGACTGGTGGATCTCCAGATTGCCGACCTTGGCGACAACGGCATCATCGGCATGGGCCGGAACCTGGAAGGCAACGAAGGCCGTAAACGCCAGCGCAGCAAGTTTGTTGGTGCTCAACATTAAATAACCCTTCACAATCATACCGCCGGCTTCCGCTTTCGTGAATCCAGCCGAAACAGGCTTCAACACCGGAATGTGGCCTTTCTATATCAGCCAAATCCGTTGACATCATTTGCCCCCCCTCTTATCTGTCACGCAACCTCGCGTCCAGAACAGTTTCCGGGCGTTTTCAAGCGTGCGCCTGTTTTTCGGCTGGGTAGCGAATAAGAAACGTCGGGGAAGAATATTCAGAAAGGACCAGTCATATGGTCAGCTTTGGCGGTATTGCCCGCAAGTTATTTGGCTCTGCCAACGATCGCCGCGTGCGGTCCTTCCAGCCGAACGTCGCCGCAATCAACTCTATTGAAGAGAAGACCAAGGCGCTGACGGATGAGCAGCTTGCCGCAAAGACGCTGGAGTTCCGCGCACTCCTCGCAGAAGGCAAGACGCTGGACGACATCCTCATTCCGGCCTTTGCGGTCGTGCGCGAAGCCTCGCGCCGCGTCCTTGGCATGCGACCTTTTGACGTACAGCTTGTCGGCGGCATGATCCTGCATTCCAACGCCATTGCCGAAATGAAGACCGGCGAAGGTAAGACGCTGGTCGCGACCCTCCCGGTCTATCTGAACGCCCTTGCCGGCAAGGGTGTGCATGTCGTCACCGTCAACGACTATCTCGCTCAGCGTGATGCCGCGACCATGGGCCGTCTCTACGGCTTCCTCGGCCTGACCACGGGCGTCATCGTCCACGGCCTTTCCGACGAGGAGCGCCGCGACGCCTACAATTGCGACATCACCTACGCGACCAACAACGAGCTCGGCTTCGATTATCTGCGCGATAATATGAAGTACGAGAAGAACCAGATGGTCCAGCGCGGCCACAACTTCGCAATCGTCGACGAAGTGGACTCGATCCTCGTCGACGAGGCGCGCACGCCGCTGATCATCTCTGGTCCGCTCGACGACCGCTCCGACCTCTACAACACCATCGACACCTACATTCCGCTGCTGACGCCGGAAGACTATGAGATCGATGAAAAGCAGCGTTCGGCGAACTTCTCCGAAGTCGGCACCGAAAAGCTTGAGAACCTGTTGAAGCAGGCCGGCCTCCTGAAGGGCGCCTCGCTCTACGACATCGAGAACGTCGCGATCGTTCATCACATCAACAATGCGCTGAAGGCCCACAAGCTGTTCCAGCGCGACAAGGACTACATCGTCCGCAACGGCGAGATCGTCATCATCGACGAATTCACCGGCCGCATGATGCCGGGCCGTCGTTATTCGGAAGGCCAGCACCAGGCGCTGGAAGCCAAGGAAAAGGTGCAGATCCAGCCGGAAAACCAGACGCTGGCCTCGATCACCTTCCAGAACTACTTCCGCATGTACGGCAAGCTCGCCGGCATGACCGGTACGGCCCAGACGGAAGCGGAAGAATTCGGCAACATCTACAACCTCGATGTCATCGAGGTGCCGACAAATCTGCCGATCAAGCGTATCGACGAGGACGACGAGGTCTACCGGACGGTCGAAGAGAAATACAAGGCGATCATCGCAGAGATCCTGGACGCCCACCAGCGCGGCCAGCCGGTGCTCGTCGGCACCACCTCGATCGAAAAGTCGGAATTCCTGGCCGAGCTGATGCGCAAGCAGGGCTTCTCGAACTTCCAGGTTCTGAACGCCCGCTATCATGAACAGGAAGCCTATATCGTCGCCCAGGCCGGCGTGCCGGGCGCGGTCACGATCGCGACCAATATGGCCGGCCGCGGTACCGACATCCAACTCGGTGGCAACCTGGATATGCGTGTCGAGCGCGAGCTCGGCGAAATCGAGCCGGGTTCGGAACGTGACGCGAAGATCGAGGCAATCCGAGAAGAGATCAAGCAGCTCAAGGAAAAGGCGCTCGCCGCCGGCGGTCTTTACGTCATCGCCACCGAGCGCCACGAAAGCCGGCGCATCGACAACCAGTTGCGCGGCCGCTCGGGCCGTCAGGGTGACCCGGGCCGTTCCAAGTTCTATCTTTCGCTTCAGGACGACCTGATGCGCATCTTCGGCTCCGACCGTATGGACAGCATGCTGCAGAAGCTCGGTCTCAAGGAGGGCGAAGCGATCGTCCATCCTTGGATCAACAAGGCTCTGGAACGTGCGCAGAAGAAGGTCGAAGCCCGCAACTTCGATATCCGCAAGAACCTTCTGAAGTACGACGACGTTCTGAACGATCAGCGCAAGGTCATCTTCGAACAACGCGTCGAGATGATGGAAGCGCCGAATATTTCCGAGACCGTTTCCGATATGCGCCGCGAAGCCATCGATGATCTGGTCACAACGCATATTCCGGAACGCGCCTATGCCGAACAGTGGGATGCGGTCGGTCTGAAGGCACAGGTTGCCAATATCTTGAATCTCGATCTGCCGATCGAGGACTGGGTAAAGGAAGAGGGCATTGGCGAAGACGATATCCGCGAACGCCTGACGGAAGCCGCCAATGCCGCCTTCAATGAGAAGATCGAGCGCTTCGGCCCCGACATCATGCACTATGTCGAGCGCCAGGTCGTCATGCAGACGCTCGACCATCTGTGGCGCGAGCACATCGTCAACCTCGACCACTTGCGTTCCGTCATCGGCTTCCGCGGTTACGCCCAGCGCGATCCGCTGCAGGAATACAAGTCGGAAGCCTTCGAGCTCTTCCAGGCGCTGCTCAACAACCTGCGTCAGGCCGTCACCGCGCAGCTGATGCGCGTCGAGCTGGTGCAGCAGGCTCCGCCGCAGCCGGAACCGCCGGTCATGCAGGCCCATCACCTCGATCCTATGACCGGCGAGGATGAGTTCACCAACACGACCTATCAGGCGCTTGAAGTCACGGTGCCGCCGGAGAACCGCGACCCCAACGATCCATCGACTTGGGGCAAGGTCGGCCGCAACGAGGCCTGCCCCTGCGGCTCGGGCAAGAAATACAAGCACTGCCACGGTGCTTTCGAACAGGTTTGAGAATGGCGCCTTCGGGCGCCATTTTTCTTGGGTAATTTCCGTCCAATTATGGATCGGCGCGGCGGGCAATGCCGCCTCGTTGGGCATACCGTTTCTTAACTCTGATCTGGCAAGACTTGGCCGTGCGAATGCCCTGCCCTTAGAGTTTTGCGTGTTAAAATGGCGGTCATAGAAACAGCGGAAAAAATGCTGCCCGCGGGGCTGCGGCCGATCGCCGGCCGCGTGCTGCGCATGCTTACCGCAGTTCTGACCGAACGGGGCGACAAGGCCGCGGCCCAGCGTATGGCACTAATCGCCTTTTCAATCCGTATTCTCAGTGCAGCCCTCGCCTTCCTGTCGCAGATCGTGCTCGCCCGGCTGATGGGCGAATATGAATACGGCATCTTCGTTTTCGTGTGGGTACTGGTCGTCCTCTGCGGCGATCTTTCCTGCCTCGGTTTCCACACCGCGATCGTCCGCTTCCTGCCGCAATATCGCGCTGCCGGCGCCTTCGCCGAAATCCGCGGCCTGACCGGCTCCGCGCGTGTTTTCGCGCTGCTCTCGGGGACGACCGTTCTCATCGCCGGCATGCTTGGCCTCCATTTCTTCGGCAACAGGATCGAGAGCTATTATCTGGTGCCGATATTCCTCGGCCTCATGGCCATGCCGATGATCGCGCTCGGCGATATTCTCGAAGGCACGTCGCGGGCCAATCATTGGCCCGTCATGGCGTTCAGTCCGGTCTATATTGTCAGGCCGATCCTCATCATCCTCTTCATGCTGACTGCGATCTTCTTCGGCGCACCGCACACGGCAGTCACCGCCATGCAGGCAGCACTCGCGGCAACCTTCGTCACCGCACTCGGCCAATATGCCGCCACGCTCTACCGGATGCGCAGGCATTACGATGCCGGCCCGCGCAAGGTGGACTTCCTGGAATGGCTGGGCGTTGCTTTCCCGATCTTCCTCATCGAGGGCGTGAGCTTCCTGCTGACCAACTCCGATGTCGTCGTCGTGGGCATCTTCCTGGAGCCGCATGACGTCGCAATTTATTTCGCAGCGGCCAAGACGATGGCGCTGGTGCATTTCATCAATTTCTCAGTGAAGGCCGCCGCCGGCCCGCGCTTCTCCTCGATTATCGCCGAAGGCAACCGGGCCGATCTCGCGGTTGCGGCTGCCGATGCCGCCCGCTGGACCTTTTGGCCTGCGCTTGGAGCCGGTCTCGCGGTGTTGGCGGCCGGGCATCTGCTGCTGTCGCTTTTCGGCGGCGCCTTTACGGCCGGTTACATCCTGATGGCGATCCTGCTGGGCGGTATCCTTGCCAAGGCGCTGGTCGGCCCCGCCGAGACGCTGCTGATGATGGCAGGCAAGCAGAACCTCTGCGTCGCCCTTTATGCTGGAGCGCTCGCCGCCAATGTCGGCCTCAATCTCCTGCTGATCCCGCATTACGGCATCGTCGGCACGGCGATCGCCACGGCCTCCGCCATGGCTGTGGAAGCGATCCTGCTGCATGTCTTTGTGCGCCGCGCACTCGGCTTTACGCTTTTTGCCTTTGCAACCCCTTCCGCTGCAACGCCAGACATGAGAGCCCGATAGATGGTGCGTTTACCACCCATCACCGAGAGCACCGACAGCAACGCGAACCGCATGGTTCACGATCTTGCCGCACTCAAGTTCGAGGTGCCGCAGGCTGAAGCACGGATCGAAATCGGCCGGCTGGGGCGCGAGCTCTGCCTTTACCCCGGCAAGCTGGGTTACGATCTGCAGGAAGAATTGGACTTCCTTTCCAACCGCGCGATGGAGCCGAACGTCTTCTTCAGCGGCCGTTTCCTGGCGCCCGCCATGCCGCGGCTGGAAGACCGGCAGGTCAATTTCGCGATCATCCGCGACGAAAACGAACATCGCAGCCGCATGCGTCTGCTCATGCCCTTCTCGATCGACAAACCCGGTTTCGCCGTCGGCCCGTCGATCATCCGCGGCTGGGCAAACAGTTTCGGTCCGCTTGGCACCCCCTTGGTTGATGCGGAGGACGCGGCCGAGACGCTGGACAATCTCTTCGAAGGCCTTGTCACGCCAGATCTCGGCCTCCCGGGCACGCTGGTGCTGCCGGACGTCCGGCTGAACGGCATCTTCGTGCGCATGGCGAAGGCCGTGGCGCTTAGCCGCAACCTGCCGCTGACCGTCGCCAATCCTTACGAACGGCCGATGCTGCAGAGCAATGACGACGCCATGGTCTATCTCGGCCGCACGGTATCTTCCTCTCACCAGCGCGAGATGCGCCGCCAGTGGCGACTGCTCGATGAGCTCGGCACGGTCGTCCACACCGTTGCCCGCCAGCCGCGTGAGATTCACATGCGTTTCGAGGAATTCCTGGCGCTGGAGGCCGGCGGCTGGAAAGGCAAGCGCCGCAGCGCGCTGGTGACCGACCGTTATCACACCGCCTTTGCCCGCGAGGCTGTCTCCAATCTGGCGGAAGTCGATGCCGTGCGCATCCACACAATCGACGTTAATGGCAAGGCAATCGCTGCCGTGGTCGTGCTGATGATGGGCGGCGAGGCCTATACCTGGAAGACTGCCTATGACGAAAATTACTCCCGCTATTCGCCGGGCAAGCTTTTGATGAGTGAACTGACCGAGTGGCATCTCGATGATGCCAATGTCGTACGTTCGGATTCCTGCGCCGTCTCAGATCATCCGATCATGAGTCGCTTTTGGCAGGAACGCGAGGAGATGGGCACGCTGGTGATCGGCCTCACCCACAACGGTGACCGCGACATGCGCCAGGTCGCAGCCCAGCTTCACATGTACCGCAGCACCCGCAATATGGCGAAGATGCTCCGCGAAAAGATCATGTCGCTTGCCGGCCGCGGCTAGTTTTTCGCTTCCACCGCAGCCTTTTCCCGAAGCAGTCGGCGAATGACCTTGCCCGTGGTCGTCAACGGCAGCGCATCGACGAATTCGACCTCGCGCGGATATTCGTGCATCGAAAGCCGGGTTTTCACCCAGTCCCGGATTTCCGCTGCCAGCTCCGCACTCGGGCTGTAACCCGGCGAAAGCACGATATAGGCCTTGACGATTTCCGTACGCAGAACATCTGGCTTGCCGACGGCAGCGGCAAGCTGCACGGCCGGATGGCCGACGAGACAGTCCTCGATCTCCGCCGGCCCTATGCGGTACCCGGACGAGGTGATGACGTCGTCGTCACGGCCGGCAAAGATGACATAGTCCTCCGCGTCCTGCCGGCCGATATCGCCGGTCAGCAGCCAACCCCCAGCATATTTCCTCTCCGTCGCATCGGGGTCATTCCAGTAGCCGAGGAACATCACCGGATCGGGGCTGGCGATAGCTATCTGCCCCTGTTCGCCGACCGGCAGTTCGACGCCCTCGTCGCTGACAACAGCCACCCTGTGGCCGGGCGAAGCGCGCCCGATTGCGCCGGCCTTCGTTACCCCGAAGGCAGCGCTCGAAGACAGTACGAAATTGCACTCCGTCTGCCCGTAGAATTCATTGACGGTAATGCCGAGCGTGCGGCGCGCCCACTCGTAGGTTTCGCGCCCCAGGGATTCACCTGCCGAACCGATGGTGCGCAGCACGAGACCGTATTTCGAGCGCGGCTCCTCGACGGATTTCAGAAGCCGGAGCGCCGTCGGCGGAATGAACGCATTCCGCACCTTCATCTCGGCCATGATGCGATAGGCCATATCGGCATCGAACTTCTGTGCCGGCGAGGAAACAACAGGCACGCCGAGCATCAGGCTCGGCAGCAGCGCATTGAGCAGTCCGCCGGCCCATGCCCAGTCGGATGGCGTCCAGACCTTGTCTCCCGCCTGGGGGAAACCCTCATGGACAAACTGCATGCCGGGAATGTGGCCGGCGAGAACCCGGTGGCCATGCAGCGCTCCCTTCGGCGGTCCCGTCGTGCCCGACGTGAAGATCATCAGCGCTGGCTCGTCCGGGCCTGACTGGGCAATTTCAAAAGTGGAAGAATGGGCTGAAACCAGATCGGCAAAGCCGAGCGTGCTTGCGGAGGCTCCATCGACGCTGATGACATGTCTGACATCAGGCAATCGGTAGCGAATCTGGTTGATGCGCGCTAGCCCGAAACCATTGGTGACGACAGCTGTCGCACCTGCAGCCCTCAGCCGGTACTCCAGCGCATCGACACCAAAAAGCAGCGCGAGCGGCAGCGCAATCGCGCCCATCTTGTAGATCGCCACATGCGAAATGACCGTCTCGAAGGATTGCGGCAGGAGCAGCGCCACACGATCCCCCTTGCTGATACCAAGTGCCGAAAGCGCATTGGCGAAGGATGAGGAACGGGCGGCAAGCTCGCCATAGGTCAACGACAGATGGTTGCTGTCGGGACTAAAATGTTCGAGGCAGACGCGATCAGGATCACGCGCGGCCCAGTCGTCGCAGACGGCGCGGCCGATATTGAAATCCTCGGGGACCTGCCAGGAAAAATCGCGGTAGAGCGTGTCATATCGATCGCCGGGCGGCAGTTTCATGGGCATGATCCAGTAAAATGCTGCACCAGCTAACACCTCACCGACCGAATGCGCAAGCGGTGTAACCCGCAATGATAAGACGACATTCCGCCCGCTCATCGGGTATTATTGCGCTAACTGCACAACACATTCTCTGTCGGGCTCGCTGAGACTTCGGCGATTTCTGCGCTACATCATGCGCATGCGCCTCGGAGTCGCTGAAATTCATTGCGGAGCACTTTCATGGAATATGTAAAACTAGGAAAGACCGGTCTCGAAGTTTCGAAGATCTGCCTCGGCTGCATGACCTATGGCGATCCCAACCGCGGAAACCACGCCTGGAGCTTGCCGGAAGTGGAAAGCCGTGCGCTCCTCAAACAGGCGATCGATCTCGGCATCAATTTCCTCGACACGGCCAACACCTATTCCAATGGTTCCTCCGAGGAGATCGTCGGACGCGCCATCAAGGATTTCGCCAAGCGCGAGGATATTGTTCTCGCGACCAAGGTCTTCAACCGCATGCGCCCCGGCCCGAACGGCGCCGGCCTGTCGCGCAAGGCGATCTTCGATGAGATCGACAACAGCCTGCGCCGCCTCGGCACCGATTATGTCGACCTCTACCAGATCCACCGCTGGGACTATACGACACCAATCGAGGAAACGCTGGAAGCTCTCCATGATGTCGTGAAAGCCGGAAAGGCGCGTTATATCGGCGCTTCCTCCATGTATTCGTGGCAGTTCGCCAAGGCGCTCTACACCTCACGTTTGAATGGCTGGACGGAATTCGTCAGCATGCAGAACCACGTGAACCTGCTCTATCGTGAGGAAGAGCGGGAAATGCTGCCCTTCTGCGAGGACCAGAAGATCGGCGTCATACCCTGGAGCCCGCTTGCCCGCGGCCGCCTGACCCGCGACTGGAATGAGATGACCAACCGCAGCGAGACCGATGAATTCGGCAAGACGCTCTATAAGCAGGCCGAAGATGCCGATCGCAAGATCGTCGAGAAGGTTGCCGAAGTCGCCAAGGCCCATGGCGTTTCCAGAGCGCAGGTTGCCACCGCCTGGATCTTGCAGAAGAGCGCCGTCACTGCCCCGATCATCGGCGCATCCAAGGCGCAACATCTGATGGACGCCGTCGGCGCACTGACGGTGAAACTCAGCGCCGATGATATAGCCGCACTCGAAGCACCCTACATTCCGCACAACGTCGCCGGCTTCAAGTAAAGCGCCGTCTCGCGCTTTCGCGACGACATCCGTCAAAGACCGCTGGCGTAGCGAGCGAATCCGAAACAGCGCGGTTTAAGATTGCCGTGCCGGGTCGAGCTTGCGGCGCATTGTGACTAGAAACTGCTCGGCGAGCGCCCGATCCTCCACCGCACGGGCAAGAATGACGGCCCCCATCATCGATGAAAGCGTCGATGTCGCATTGGCGCGGCGCTCTTCCTCGGTCGCACCCGGCACCACCTCCTTCAGGACATCGACCAACGTGGACAACCCTTCGCTGAAGGTCGCACGAACCGCGCCTTCGCTGCGGCTGACTTCCTGGATCAGAGAGGCAAACACGCAGCTTCCGCCGGGATCGTCGACCGTGCGCCAATGGATGTAGTGATCGAGCAGTGCCTGAAGCGGCTTGTCTGGTTCAGCGGCGATTAGCTCACGCCAGCGTTCTTCCACGCGCTCGATCAGCTTACGGCTGACCTCCAGCGCGAGGTCGTCTTTCGATTCGAAATGGCCGTAAAACCCGCCATGTGTAAGACCCGCCGCCCTCATGATGTCGGCAACACCGACGCCATCGAACCCATTCTCGCGAAAGAGCACGCTGGCGGCCGTCAGGATCTTCTCGCGGTTTTCTGCAAATTTCTCGCGGCTGACCCGCATTCTTCGTCTCCGGAAATGGTCGCTTGACAATTTATATGATGTCCATCATCAATACGCAACAAATATGATGACCGTCATGTAAAGCGGTCTTGTATATGGTCCTCACGTCATAACGGAATTTGCCCATGGTCTCTGCAGTCCTTGCGTCATCCCTTGCCCGGCGAAACATTCACTATGGATGGGTTGTCGTCGCCGCCACCTTTCTGACCATGCTGGTAACCGCCGGCGCAATGGGCGCACCGGGCGTCCTCATCAAACCGCTGCAGGACGAATTCGGCTGGGAAACCTCGCAAATTTCCTCTGCCCTCGCCATCCGCCTGATCCTCTTCGGCCTGATGGGTCCCTTCGCAGCTGCCTTCATGAACTATTTCGGTGTCCGCAAGGTCATCGTCTTCGCCCTTGCCTTGATCGGCGCAGGCTTCGTCGGTTCGCTGTTCATGACTAAGCTTTGGCATCTGCTGGCGCTCTGGGGCATCGTCGTCGGTTTCGGCACCGGCCTGACCGCCATGGTGCTGGCAGCCACGGTTTCCACGCGCTGGTTCGTCAAGCATCGCGGTCTTGTCGTCGGCATGCTCTCGGCAAGCTCAGCAACCGGCCAGCTCGTTTTCCTGCCGCTGATGGCGGAACTCACGGAACGCTACGGCTGGCGCGCCACCGTCTTCTTCGTCTGCGCGATGATCATGGTCGCGGCCCTTCTCGTGCTGCTCTTCATGCGTGACCGCCCCTCGGACGTAAACCTGCCTTCGGTCGGCGAAACCCAGGTGACGCCGGCCCCTGCCCGCGGCACGCTCGCCGCAGCACTTGCAACACCGATCACAGTTCTCAGAGACATTTCGACGACCTCGACCTTCTGGATCCTGTTTGCCACCTTCTTCATCTGCGGCCTCAGCACCAACGGCCTTATCCAGACCCATTTCGTGACGCTCTGCGGCGATTTCGGCATTATGCCGGTCGCAGCCGCCAGCGTTCTCGCCGTCATGGGCATCTTCGATTTCTTCGGCACGATCGGCTCCGGCTGGCTCTCAGACCGCTTCGACAATCGCTGGCTGCTCTTCTGGTATTACGGCCTGCGCGGTCTCTCGCTGCTCTTCCTGCCTTTCAGCGATTTCAGCTTCTACGGCCTCTCGATCTTCGCCGTCTTCTATGGTCTGGACTGGATCGCCACCGTGCCGCCGACAGTCAAGATTGCCGCCGACCGCTTCGGCCGTGAAAAAGCCGGCCTCGTCTTCGGCTGGGTCTTCGCCGGTCATCAGCTTGGTGCTGCCACCGCAGCTTATGGTGCCGGCCTGTCGCGCACGGCGCTGGAAAGCTACCTGCCGGCCTTCTTCATCGCCGGCGCCTTCTGCCTGCTGGCCTCGGTCCTGGCGATCACGCTGAAGAAATCCGGCCTCACTGCCTCAAGTGAGGCAGTCGCCCACTAAACCCGGATTTCTAAGCGCCAAAACTTCGCCCGCCGTCTTGCACGCGCGGGCGAACGCATGTTAGACAGCCGCCTCGTATTTCGCTGCCCCATTGGCGGAATTGGTAGACGCGCTCGACTCAAAATCGAGTTTCGAAAGAAGTGCTGGTTCGACCCCGGCATGGGGCACCAAATATCTCCAATAACATATTTCTTTTGTGCTTGCCCACGCCCCGAAGGGCGAGGGCTGCTATCCGTGGCGGACGATGTTGAAGTTCCGCAAAATGCAGGACTCAGCCTGCTGCTTAGTCGCACCGCCTTACTGTTTTTGTGACAGTGCCTTCATCGGTCTGGCGCGTCACGCTACGCGTATAGCAACGGTCACGGTCCCGATCGCGCCAGCGATCACGTTCGCGCACCGCGCCGAACGTAATGCCGCGATCACTGATGGTAACGCCGGGTCGGACCCGGTCGCGGTCATAACGGTCATATCCGTCATATCCATCATAGGAACGCTCGCGTGTGACCGTAACGCTGTCTGCCATTGCAGGTGCTGCAGCCGAGCCCAGGGCAAGGGCAGCGATTGCGCAGTTGATGATGATCTTTCGCATCTCTCTTCTCCTTGTCTTCATATATAAGCAACGACACGGGATATATAAGCAACGACACGGGAGCTTAGTGGTTCCGCTAAAAAAGCCGGCCATCTAGGTCTAATCCATCCAAATCAACTCTTTAACTTTGCCGGCGCTTCATCCTAAAGTGCCGGCCGCGGGGCATTGTGAGAGGGCGGATGCATCAGGAAACGGGATTGATTGCGACGGTAGCTGTAAGTTTCGTCTTTGCGGCGGTTCTTGGCTATTGCGCCGACAGGCTGCGACTGCCGCCGCTGGTCGGCTATCTCTTCGCCGGCATTCTCATGGGACCGTTCACACCGGGCTTTGTCGCCGATACGGAGCTTGCGAGCCAGCTCGCCGAAATGGGCGTGATCCTGCTGATGTTCGGCGTCGGTCTGCACTTCTCCGCATCCGATCTTTTGGCTGTGCGCGGCATCGCCGTGCCGGGCGCGATTGGCCAGATCCTGCTTGCCACCCTGCTCGGCGTCGGCCTTGGCGAATTTTGGGGTTGGAGCCTCGGCGCCGGTATCGTCTTCGGCCTCAGCCTTTCGGTTGCCAGCACGGTCGTGCTCCTGAAAGCGCTGGAAGACCGCAACCTCGTCAATACAGCCGGCGGGCGCGTAGCCGTCGGCTGGTTGATCGTCGAGGATCTCGCCATGGTACTGGCGCTCTTGCTGCTGCCGGCCCTCGCCGAACTTCTGGGCGGACATGCGAACGACACCGCCTCGCATGGTCTCGACCTGCCGCTTTCGGCCACGATCGCGCTCACCTTGCTGAAGGTCGGAGCCTTTGCCGCCATGGCGATCTTCCTCGGGCCGCGTATCGTGCCCTGGCTTTTGACTTTGATCGCCCGCACCGGCTCGCGTGAACTCTTCACGCTCACCGTGCTCGCCATTGCGCTCGGCATCGCCTTCGGCTCGGCGGCGATCTTCGGCGTTTCCTTTGCGCTGGGTGCCTTCTTCGCCGGCGTGGTCATGAGCGAATCCCACCTCAGCCATCGCGCCGCCGCCGACTCCCTGCCGCTGCAGAATGCCTTCTCGGTGCTCTTTTTCGTCTCGGTCGGCATGCTCTTCGATCCATCGATCATCGTGCGTCAGCCTTTGGCTGTCATCGGGGCGTTGGCGCTGATTATCGTCGGCAAGGCAATTATCTCTTTCGGGATCGTCGCCCTGTTGCGCTATCCGATCGGCATGGGCCTGACGGCTGCCGGCGGCCTTGCGCAGATCGGCGAATTCTCCTTCATCCTTGCCGGCCTCGGCGTCTCGCTCGGGCTCCTGCCGCATGAAGGACAGGATCTGATCCTCGCCGCAGCAATCCTCTCCATCACGCTGAACCCGCTCGTCATCTTCGTGGCGGAGAAGCTGAATCGCCAGATCAAGGTGAACTGGCCGCGCATCTACGAAAGTTACGGCCGGAAAAATCAGGACGCCTTGGCGCGGGAACTAGAAAAAATCAGGGCACTAGGCGAGGAGCGCGCGCGTCAGCATTATCTGCGGATCCAGCAGTTGGTCGAGACTTTCCCGCTCTTCTCCGAAGTTGGCGAGGACGCGCTGGAAGAACTGCTCCTGCTGTTCAACCCCAAACTCGCCTCGCCCGGCGAACGCGTCATCCGCCGCGGCGACCGCGGCGACAGCATGTATTTCATCTCCTCTGGCGCGGTGGAGGTGCGGCTGGCAAGCGGCGCTGTGCGGCTCGAGCCCGGTGCCTTTTTCGGCGAAATGGCACTGTTGAGCGGCGGGCGCCGCACGGCCGATGTCATCGCTGTCGATTTCTGCCAGTTCGAAGTACTGGAGCGGCGTGACTTCAACATGTTCATGTCTCGCCACCCGAACCTTCGCGTCATCGTCAGCGAAATGGCGCAGAAGCGCACCGAGATGAACGTCATGCGCCAGCAGTGGGAAAAATCCATGGACCTGTCATAGGCGCTCGGAAACCCGATCACGCCGTCGCAGCGTCATCCAGCTTCGGCCAGTAAAGATCAGAACGAAAATCGGCCGGGATGGGATCGAGCCGGCAGATGGCATCTGCAGCGAAATCGATCTGCATGGCGAAATATTGGAACGCCGGCGGCATCGGCACGCCGGCTGCTTCCATGATGCGGGAACGGTGATAGCCGCTGGCGCTCAAACGACGAGCCGCCTCGCGCCTGATATCCTCGCGCTCCGGCCCACGACCGCTCGCTTGCCTATTTCGCTCCCCTGCGGAACTCAGCCCGCCCTCTATGACCCTGAATTTCATGACATGCCCGGATTCGTCGAACGCAACCCAGCCTGACGTAGTTTGGCGTCTTTGCCATCCCGCAAGATCTTGGGAGGGAGTGCCTGCATCAGATCACGAAAATTTTCAGCGGGAATGCCCGGAAGCCGTAGACCGAGCATTTACAGCACCATGATCGCCCCCTAATGCTTTGTGCGATGCAACAAGGAAGGGAACCGGATGCTCCGCAGACTTTACGACTGGACCATGTCTCTGGCCTCGAAGAAATCGGCCGAAGTCTGGCTCGCCGTCATCGCCTTCGTCGAAAGCTCCGTCTTTCTGGTCCCCGCTGACGTGCTCTTCCTGCCGATGGCGCTCGCCAAGCCCGAACGCTCCTATCGCTACGCGATCATCGCCACCGTCGCTTCGGTGCTCGGCGGCATCGCCGGCTGGGCGCTCGGCCATTACGCCTATGATGCGATTGCCCGACCCGTGTTAGAATTCTACGGCAAGTTTGATGATTTTGAGCAATGGAGAAGCTCAATTCACGACGAATGGGAAATCTTGCTCCTGTTGCTGGTGACTTCTGGCCTAGCACATTTCCCGCCGATCAAGGTTGTGACGATCATGTCTGGCGTCATAGGCATGAATCTTGGCTTCTTCATTATTTCCGCGATTATAGCTCGCGGCGCTCGGTTTTTGCTACTGGCTTGGCTTTTGCGCCGATATGGCGAGCCAATTCGCCATTTCATTGAGAAACGCCTGGGTCAGATTGTAGGTATTGGCGCCGCGGTACTCGTCACTCTCGGAATCGCATATAAACTGCTTGCCCACTGAGCCAACTTCGCGGAGTTCCGCCATGAATGCCACCACCTCGCCGCTTGTCCGCCCGGCCTTCGTCCTCTCGCTGCTGCTCGCCATTGCCATGGCAGTGGTCGTCGGCACGGCTCTCGGCTTCCAGTATATCGGCGGCTATATTCCCTGTGCGCTCTGCCTGCTGCAGCGCCAGCCCTACTACTATGGCATTCCGATCGCGATCGTTGGCGCGGTTGCCGCTCTCCTCGGCCTGCCGAACTGGATGACGCGCGCCATCATTCTTGCGGTCGGTATCCTGATGCTCGTGGGCGCCGGCATGGGCGTCTATCACGCAGGCGTGGAGTGGCACTTCTGGCCAGGCCCAGCCACCTGCTCGACGACCGCAAGCAGCATGACCACCAATGCCGGCGATCTCCTGGGCGAACTGAACACGATCAAAGGCCCGTCCTGCACGGACGCAGCACTGCGCGTTCTCGGCCTGTCCTTTGCGGGCTGGAATGTGATCGCAAGCCTCATCCTCGCAGCCTTCGCCTTCTGGAGCGTGAAGAAGACTGCGTAGTCAATTCGATCAGGGCTGCAGCTCGGTATCCCAGTAGAGGTAGTCGAGCCAGCTGTCATGCAGATAGTTCGGCGGGAAGAGCCGACCGTTATTGTGCAGATCCTGCACGGTCGGCTGGTACGGCTTCTGCGCCGGGAACATGCTTGCCTGCTTCGGAAGCTTGCTGCCCTTACGCAGATTGCAGGGCGAACAGGCCGCCACGACATTCTCCCAGGTCGTCTCGCCGCCATGGGCACGTGGAATGACGTGGTCGAAAGTCAAATCGTCATGAGCGCCGCAATACTGGCACTCGAACCGGTCGCGCAGGAAGACATTGAAGCGGGTGAAGGCGGGATTGCGTGACGGTTGAACGTAAGTTTTCAAGCACACGACGCTCGGTAGCCGCATCGAGAAGCTCGGTGAGGAAACCTCGTGCTCGTATTCCGCGATAATGTTCACACGGTCGAGAAATACCGCCTTGATCGCGTCCTGCCAGGACCAGAGCGACAAGGGGTAATAACTCAGTGGCCGGTAGTCAGCGTTCAGGACGAGCGCTGGCAGGGCCTGTGGTGAGACTGCAATCGTCAAGGAGCCCTCCTGGATCGATTCGGCATCTGCACTTGTATATTAGGCCGGTTGTTACAGGATTGTGAAGTCCAATAAATTCAGGGGATAAAGGCAAATTGAGGGACGGCATCCGTTAGCCGACCGGCAGCACGTCACGACGCATTTTTGCGGCGTAATAAGCCCAGAAGAGCCGGGCTGCGACTGAGCGCCAGGGCGACCAGATTTCCGCAAGCCCTGCAAGTACCTTGGCTTGCGGGCGTTCAGCGAGACCGAATGCCGCAGCGACCGCCGCCTGAAGCGCCACGTCACCCGCTGGAAAAACATCCGCATGCCCGCCGCAGAACATCAAATAGACTTCTGCCGTCCACGGCCCGATTCCCTTCTGCGCAGTCAGTTCTGCGAGTGCTTCGGCAGGTGGCTTTTGAACCAGCCCTTGCAGATCGATTCGCCCGGAAGCGACGGCTTGCGCAATCCGCGTCAGCGCGTCGGCCTTGGCACGGGAAAGCCCGAATTCGCGCCAGGCCTCCGGATGAAACAGGAGATACGTCTCCGCGCTCAGCAGTCCGCTCGCCGGCTGCATCCGCCGCCAGATCGCCTCGGCGCTGGCGCGAGATACCATCTGCGAAACGATGATATGGGCAAGGCCGGCAAAGCCCGGCTCGCGCAGCCTGAGCGGAACAGGACCGGCTTCCCTGGCAATCGCTACGAGCCGTGGATCGAGAGCAACAAGAGCGGCAAGCCCCTCTTCAATATCCTTTTCATTGACGATGACCCGCACCTTGCCTCGCGATCGCTTCAAATCCATGCCAAAAGAAAGCATGATCACGACTCCGCGTCAAAAACCCGTCTTCCGTTTCGCCCCGAGCCCCAATGGGCCGCTGCATCTCGGTCACGCGCTGTCGGCTTTCCTGAACGATGACATGGCCAAGGCCGCAGACGGCCGGCTGCTGCTGCGTATCGAAGACATCGATCTGACGCGTTGTACACCCGAATTCGAATCCGGCATCTACACCGATCTCGAATGGCTTGGCATTGAGTGGGAACAGCCGGTCCGTCGCCAGCAGGAACATTTTTCCGAATATCAGGCGGCCCTTCATTCACTGATCGAACGCGGACTGGTTTATCCTTCCTTCCTGACGCGCGGTGAAGTCAAAACACGCGTCGCCGCCTATGAGAGAATGGACGAAACCTGGCCGCGCGATCCAGACGGCACGCCGCACTACCCAGCCGACGACCGTGACCGCAGCGAGGAAGAACGCGATGCGATGCTGGTCTCCGGTCTCAAACATGCATGGCGGCTCGACATGAACAGCGCATTGGATGTGATCGGCGAACCGCTGTTCTGGATGGAGACCGGCGACAAACGAAAGGGCGAAATCCTGGCCGAGCCCGCCGCTTGGGGCGACGTTGTTCTCTCACGCTCGGATGCCCCTTCGAGCTACCATCTCTCCGTCGTCATCGACGATGCGCTGCAGGGCGTGACCCATGTCGTGCGCGGCCTCGACCTCTTCCACGCCACCTCGGTGCACAGGCTGCTGCAGAACCTGCTCAACCTGCCGCAGCCCGTCTACCACCATCATCGCCTCGTCGTGGATGCAGACGGCCGCAAGCTTTCAAAGAGTGAGGGCGATACCGGCCTTGCGGAACTGCGTGCCAAAGGGCTGTCAGCTGCCGATATTCGCCGTCTTGTCGGACTTTGAACCAGCAGCGTGGTCACGTCCGACCACCGAGAAAGTTCGCGAGAAATTGCGCAGCACCCGGAACTTCATGAGCGCTGCATTGATCTCCGCGCCGACGATGAAGATGACGCCCACCATGTAGAGAAAGATCAGCACGATCATGACGGACGCCAGCCCGGCATACGTAGCCGTGTAATTGGCGAAGGTCGCAAGATAATAGGCAAAAATCAGCGCGCCGATGAGCCAGGCTACCAAGGTCAGAAACACGCCCGGAACGACGTCGAAAACGTGACGCTTGCCGGAGGGCAACCAGAGATGGACGACAAGCAGGGCAATCGTCAGCATGACGAGCGTGCCATAAATGCGCCAGCTGAAAACAATTTCGAGTATGTCGACGATAACGGGCAACCATTGACGAATGGTGACGGGAAGCCATTCGAGCGTTTCGTTATGCAGCAGCCAGTCGCGTGCATAATCAAGACCCACGGGAACTGCGACAAGCAGAATGCTGATGGCTGCAAAGATGATCACAGCGATGAGGACATAGCCGAGGCTCGCAAGACGCGTGAGATACCAGGGCCGGGTTTCCTGCACACGATAGGCGCGATTGAGCGAGATTCTGAGCGCCTCGACACCGTTCGAGGCGAAATAGGCAGCCGCAAGCACAGAGATGGTCAGCAGCCCGCCGCGAGGAATCGTCAACACCTGCACCACCTGGTCGGCCAGCGGCTTGGCGATGGCTTCCGGCCATGTATCGAAGATCAGATGGATGGCCGTGGTGGAAAATTGGTCGGCGCCAAGAAAATTGGCAAGCGCAGTGCCGAAGATCAGGAAGGGAAAGACTGCAAGCAGGGTGGAAAGCGCCACATGGCTCGCCATGGCGAAGCCGTCGTCCTCGATGAGGTGGCAGATGGCGTCGTAGACCACATCATAGAGCGTGCGCAGGAATTTAGGCATTCGGCTTCCCAATTGTATCCTTTTCGCGAATATGGGAAACGAGTCCCATTTTGTACAGGAATCATCGAATGGCCGATCAGCGCACCATCGTCGTGACCGGATGCTCTTCCGGCATCGGCGCCTATTGCGTGCGCGCCCTGAAAGCGGATGGTTGGCGTGCTTTCGCCACGGTACGCAAGGTGGAGGATCGGCAGGCCCTCGAAGCGGACGGCATCGAAGCCTTTCTGATGGACTACACTCAGCCCGAAACGATTTCGGCACTCGTGGCGGCAGTCTGCGAGCGCAGCGGCGACAGGATCGATGCGCTGTTCAACAATGGCGCCTATGGACAGCCGGGCGCGGTTGAGGATCTCCCGACACAGGCATTGCGCGATCAGTTCGAAGCAAACTTCTTCGGCTGGCACGAAGTGACGCGGCAGGTCATTCCCTTCATGCGCCAGCGCGGCCAAGGCCGCATCGTGCAATGTTCCTCAATCCTGGGCCTCGTGCCCTACCGCTATCGCGGCGCCTATACCGCCTCGAAATTCGCGCTCGAAGGCCTGAGCATCACCCTGCGCATGGAGCTGCAGGGAAGCGGCATTCATGTGAGCCTGATCGAACCGGGGCCGATCGCCACGCGCTTTACGGCCAACGCCCTGACGAAGTTCAAGGAGCATATCGACCTCGAAAACTCGCCGCACGCGGTCGAGTACCGCCGGCAGCTTGCCCGCCTTGAAGGCTCAGGCCCGGTCAACCGCCACAAGCTTGGCCCCGAGGCGGTCTATGCGGTATTGACGCATGCATTGAACTCGAGAAATCCGAAGCCACATTATCCCGTAACCACTCCGGCTAAACAGGGCATATTGTTGAAGAGACTGCTTCCGGCCAATCTCTTCTACCGCCTGATGCGCTGGACGGACTGAAAAAGAAAAGAGACTGCCATGTCCACAGTCACCTACGTCATCGCGATCATCGTCATGGGCCTCGTCGCCCTCGTGCTGATCCGCGGCCTGTTCAACATGATGAAGGGTGGCGATGCGAATCTTTCCAACAAACTGATGCAGCTGCGCGTGCTGCTGCAGGCGATCGCCGTCATCCTCATTATGCTGACGCTCTGGCTGACCGGCGGCGGACGCCCGAGCTGATCTGCGAGCCGGCGATGGTAAAACTCAACAAAATCTACACCAGAACCGGCGACGACGGCACGACCGCGCTGGTCTCCGGTCCGCGCCGCGCCAAACACGACCTGCGCGTCGAGGCCTACGGAACCATCGACGAAACCAATTCGGCAATCGGCGTCGCAAGGCTGCATACGGCAGACCTGCCCGAACTCGACGCCATGCTGGCGCTGATCCAGAACGACCTCTTCGATCTCGGCGCCGATCTCGCCACGCCTGAAACAGCTGAGCCGCCGGCCTACGAACCGCTGCGCATCGTCAAAAGCCAAGTCACACGGCTGGAGCAGGATATCGACCGGCTGAATGCGGAACTGCAGCCACTGAAATCGTTCGTTTTGCCTGGCGGCAGCGCTGCGGCCGTCCACCTGCACCTCGCCCGCACGATCGCGCGCCGGGCCGAACGGCTGATGGTGGCGCTCGCCAGAAGCGACGGAGAAATGGTGAGTGCCGCGGCCCTCCAGTATGTGAACCGCCTTTCCGATTTCCTATTCGTTGCTGCCCGTCATGCAAATAATGGTGGCAAGGCAGATGTGCTTTGGGTTCCCGGGAAAAACAGGTAGGTTCGCAGCCGTCACGATCGCCCGGGGCAGGCCTTCATGTTCATACCGCTACACGATGCCAATACGCTGAAACACATTAGGGTTCAGTGGATCACGCTCGGCCTGATGGCGGTAAATATAGCCGCCTGGATCTTCACGGCAGTCGAAAGCGAGCAAGTCGCACAGGCGGCAACCGTCGGCCTCGGCTATATCCCGGCTATCATCTTCGGCCATGCCATGCTGGCGCCGGGACTGGAGATGGTGCCGGAAGCCGCTACCTACATCACCTATTCCTTCATCCATACGAGCTTCTGGCATCTTGCCGGCAACATGATCTTCCTCTGGGTCTTCGGCGATAATGTCGAGGATGCAATGGGACATTTGCGTTTCCTCATCTTCTACCTCGCCTGCGCTGCCGCCGGTGCCCTTTGCCACGGCCTGCTGTCGACGACGTCGGAAGCGCCCCTCGTCGGTGCATCGGGCGCGATTTCCGGCGTGGTGGCGGCCTATCTGATGCTGCATCCGCGCGTGCGGGTCTGGGTGCTGGTCTTCTTCCGCGTGCCATTACCGCTGCCGGCCTTCATCCCGCTCCTGCTCTGGGTCGGTCAGCAGTTTTTCATGCTATTGGTCGATCCTGATGGTAACGTCTCGTGGGGCGCACATGTCGGCGGAATCATCGCGGGTACCCTGCTCGTTCTCATCCTGCGCCGGCCGGGCGTGCCGCTATTCGACCGGCAGATCGTCATGCCGCGCGCCGTCAAGGATCGGCCAACTCCCATTCGTGTCACCGCCTCGGGCATGCCTGTGCCGCCGCGCCTGCCCTGGGGTCGAGATAAGCTTTGATATTGACGTGAACGTAAACGTTAATATATTGCCGTTCAAATCGACCGGCTGCGTCACGGAAGCGTTGTATTTGGAGGAAAAACGCGTATCCATGTCGCCATTCGACAATCGGAGCGGCGCCCGAGCGCGCATTTTCCCAGACGTCTCTGTTGAAGGCCCATCTCTGTTCGAAGGAAGGACCCCATGAAAATTCTCGTCCCAGTGAAGCGCGTTGTCGATTACAACGTGAAGATCCGCGTCAAGCCGGATGGCTCGGGCGTCGACCTTGCCAACGTCAAGATGTCGATGAACCCGTTCGACGAGATTTCGGTCGAGGAAGCCCTTCGCCTGAAGGAAGCCGGCAAGGCCGAGGAAGTGGTCGTCGTCTCGATCGGCCCGGCCAAGGCAGAGGAAACTTTACGCACCGCGCTCGCCATGGGCGCCGACCGCGCCATTCTCGTCGAGACTGATGACGCCGTCGAGCCGCTCACTGTGGCAAAGATCCTCAAGGGTATTGCAGACGCCGAAAAGCCGGGCCTTGTTATCGTCGGCAAGCAGGCGATCGATGACGATTCCAATCAGACCGGCCAGATGCTGGCAGCCCTCCTCGGCTCCGCACAGGCGACCTTTGCCTCCAAGATCGCGATCGAGGGCGACAGCGCCACTGTCACCCGCGAGATCGACGGCGGCCTGCAGACGATCAAGGTCAAGCTTCCAGCCGTCGTCACGACCGACCTGCGTTTGAACGAGCCGCGCTACGCCACGCTGCCGAACATCATGAAGGCGAAGAAGAAGCCGCTCGACAAGAAGACCCCTGCCGATTTCGGCGTTTCCACTGCGCCGCGCCTTAAGGTGCTGAAGACGGAAGAACCGTCCGGGCGCAAGGCGGGCGTGAAGGTGAAGTCGGTCGCCGAGCTTGTCGACAAGCTCAAGAACGAAGCCGGCGTCCTCTAAGGTTCGAGAAAGGAATTACGACCATGGCCATTCTTCTTCTGGCTGACCACGACAACGCAACCCTTTCCGACCAGACCGCCAAGGCCCTGACGGCCGCCGCACAGATCGGCGGAGATGTTCACATTCTTGTTGCCGGCAAAGGCGCGAAGACAGCTGCGGACGCGGCTGCGAAGCTTTCCGGCGTTTCCAAAGTATTGCTCGCCGAAAGCGACGAACTCGCCAACAACCTCGCCGAGCCGCTCGCCGACCTGATCATTTCGCTGGCCGGCAGCTATGACACGATCATCGCCGCTGCGACCTCGACCGGCAAGAATGTCATGCCGCGCGTCGCCGCTCTCCTCGATGTCGCCCAGATCTCCGAAATCATCGAGGTTGTCTCGGCCGATACATTCAAGCGTCCGATCTATGCCGGCAATGCGATCCAGACGGTGCAGGCGACCGACACCAAGAAGGTCATCACAGTACGTACCGCCTCCTTCGCCTCTGCTGGCGAGGGCGGTTCGGCTGCCGTCGATGCAATCCCGGCCGTTTCCGATCCGGGCCTTTCGAACTTCGTATCCGACGCGCTGTCGGCATCCGAGCGTCCGGAACTGACCTCCGCCAAGATCATCATTTCCGGCGGTCGTGCGCTCGGTTCGGCGGAAAAGTTCAAGGAAGTCATTCTGCCGGTCGCCGACAAGCTCGGTGCAGCCGTCGGCGCCTCGCGTGCCGCCGTCGATGCCGGTTACGCTCCTAACGACTGGCAGGTCGGCCAGACCGGCAAGGTCGTTGCCCCGCAGCTCTACATCGCCTGCGGCATCTCCGGTGCAATCCAGCATCTCGCCGGCATGAAGGACTCCAAGGTCATCGTCGCGATCAACAAGGACGAGGAAGCTCCGATCTTCCAGATTGCCGACTATGGACTTGTCGCCGATCTCTTCGACGTCCTGCCGGAACTCGAAAAAGCCCTCTGATCGGGCAGATTGCCTTCTTTTCGCACTTGCGAATGACTGGAAAATTGTCTTCTATCGGTCTACTACTTTTGCCGGGCGATCTTTCGTCCGGCAATTTCATATAAGAATACCGGCAGCGCGGAGGTGTATGCCGGGCGGGGGTTGGAGATGAGTGCGGTGTTGAAGAATATTGGTATCATCGGTGCGGGCCAGATGGGCTGCGGCATCGCGCATGTTTCGGCCGCCGCAGGATACAAGGTTCACATCTACGATCTGTCACAGGATCGTATCGAATCCGGCCTTGCCACCATCAACGGCAATTTTGCCCGTCAGGTGACGAACGGCAAGATGACCGATGAAGAGCGCAGCGCAGCGCTTGCGCGCATCACCGGCTCAGCCGATGTCAACGATCTTGCCCCCTCCGATCTTCTGATCGAGGCGGCGACCGAGGATGAAAGCGTCAAGCGCAGGATTTACGCGCAGGTCTGTCCGGTATTGAAGCCGGAAGCGATCCTTGCCACCAACACCTCCTCGTTGTCGATCACGCGTCTTGCGGCCGCAACGGACCGCCCCGAGCGCTTCATGGGCATCCACTTCATGAACCCGGTTCCGGTCATGAAGCTCGTGGAGCTGGTGCGCGGCATTGCGACCGAGGAAGCGACTTTCTCTGCCGCCAGGGAATTCGTCGCATCGCTGGAAAAGACGGTGACGGTGGCTGAAGATTTCCCAGCCTTCATCGTCAACCGCATCCTGCTGCCGATGATCAACGAAGCGATCTATACGCTGTACGAAGGCGTCGGCACGGTCGATGCCATCGACACCGCCATGAAGCTCGGCGCCAACCATCCGATGGGGCCGCTGCAGCTTGCCGATTTTATTGGCCTCGATACCTGCCTGTCGATCATGCAGGTTCTGCATGACGGCCTCGCCGACAGCAAATACCGCCCTTGCCCGCTGCTGGTGAAATATGTCGAAGCCGGCTGGCTCGGCCGCAAATCCGGCCGCGGCTTCTACGACTATCGCGGCGAGACACCTGTTCCGACCCGCTAAGCCGGGCCATCGCCCGAACGGGCGAATGGAACAAGCGCCCGCGAAATGCTTTCCTTGCCGTGAACGGAAGGAAATATCATGTCGAGCGAATTGCCGATGTTTCTGCTGCAGTGCTGCGTCCTCATCGGGCTTGCCGGCGTCTTCTTCATTCGCGGCGCCGGCGATCCCTGACGATCATTTATGATCCGACTGCGCCCTTGATCAGTGCCTTGGCGTCTTCGCTGTCCCAGGCGGCCGGTCCATTCATCGCCGAGATCAGGCAACCCTTGTCATCGAGCAGCAGCGTGACCGGAAGACCGAAGGCAAGTCCTTCCTTTTTCAGGCTATTGAAAACACCGATCGTATTGTCACGGTAGAGCTGCAAAGCATCCACACCGATTTCGCTGAGAAACGCCTTCGGCTTTTCATCGTCACCGGTGTCGATATTGACGGGCACGACCTGGAACTTGTCGCTGCCCATTTCCTTCTCAAGCGCATTCAGCGCCGGCATCTCCTCGCGACAGGGCACGCACCATGTGGCCCAGAGATTGAGAAGCACGGTCTTGCCCGAGAAATGATCGAGCGTCATCGGCTTGCCATCGGGACCGTTGAAGGCCACCGTCTCGAGTTTTTTCGGCTGGTTGGCGGCGACCATCGCGGCGACCTGACCCTTCATGAGCGGCGTCAGGTTGGCAGCATGTTCCTTCGTCAGCGGGCATTCGGCCGAGGCCGTATCGCCGATACCATTGCCAATGCCCGCCTCCTTCACGTATACCGCTGCCGCACCGGCAACGATGCCAGCAACGGCAGCGATTGCGATCAGTTTCACGGACGGCAGGCCGAAGGGTTTTTTCGTCGTCATTTCATTCTCCAGGACGGGCATCTTCCATGGCCGAGGACAACACGGACACCAAATCCTCCAACCAGATGTGGGGCGGACGTTTCGCCTCCGGCCCCGATGCGATCATGGAGGAGATAAATGCCTCGATCGGTTTCGACAAGAAGCTGTTTGCCCAGGATATCCGCGGATCGATCGCCCACGCCACGATGCTCGCCCATCAGGGCATTATTTCCGCCGACGATAAGGACAAGATCGTTCACGGGCTAAACACGATCCTGTCAGAAATCGAAAGCGGCAATTTCGAATTTTCGCGTCAGCTCGAAGACATTCACATGAACGTCGAGGCCCGGCTTGCGACCCTGATCGGCCCAGCGGCCGGCCGCCTTCACACGGCCCGTTCGCGCAATGACCAGGTGGCGCTCGACTTTCGCCTCTGGGTGAAGGAAGAATTGCAAAAAACCGAGGCCATGCTGACCGATTTGATCGCAGCCTTCCTCGATCGCGCCGAGGAACATGCAGACAGCGTCATGCCTGGCTTCACGCATTTGCAGACAGCCCAGCCGGTCACCTTCGGCCATCACTGCATGGCCTATGTGGAAATGTTCGGCCGCGACCGCTCCCGCGTTCGCCACGCGATCGAACATCTGGATGAGAGCCCGATCGGTGCGGCGGCACTTGCCGGCACCGGCTACGCGATCGACCGCCACATGACGGCCAAGGCCCTCGGCTTCCGCGAACCGACCCGCAACTCGATCGATACGGTCTCCGATCGTGACTTCGCCATCGAATTCCTGGCAATTGCCGCTATCTGCGCCGTGCATCTGTCGCGCCTTGCCGAGGAAATCGTCATCTGGTCGACGCCGCAATTCGGCTTCGTGCGCCTTTCCGATGCCTTTTCGACCGGCTCCTCCATTATGCCGCAGAAAAAGAACCCGGATGCGGCCGAGCTGGTGCGCGCCAAGACCGGTCGCATCAACGGCTCGCTGATCGCTCTGCTGACGATCATGAAGGGCCTGCCGCTTGCCTATTCCAAGGACATGCAGGAAGACAAGGAACAGGTCTTCGACGCTGCCGAGAGCCTGGAACTGGCGATCGCCGCCATGACCGGCATGGTGCGTGACATGACGATCAATACGATCAGAATGAAAGCGGCTGCCGGAGCCGGTTATTCGACCGCGACGGATCTGGCCGACTGGCTGGTGCGCGAAGCGGGCCTTCCTTTCCGTGACGCCCACCATGTCACCGGCCGTGCCGTCGCACTTGCCGAAAGCAAGGGCTGCGATCTCTCGGAGCTTCCGCTCGCCGATCTGCAGGCGATCAATCCCGCCATCACCGACAAGGTCTACGACGTGCTGACGGTCGAAGCTTCGGTCGCCAGCCGCAAAAGCTTCGGAGGTACGGCACCGTCCGAAGTGAGGAAGCAGATCGCCTATTGGCGCACCCGTAACTAACGCATTTCCCGGCGGAGCGGAAAACGGTTCGTCCGGAATGCGCACAGCACGAAGCTTCAACAATCAGGGTGCACAAGGCTGATAAACTTCGCTATGAAGATGCCAGCCAGTGCCGATATGAGGATCTCTATGCAGACGAGCTTGCCGCATTTCATCCGCCTTACGGTGGTTTTTGCCGTCATCGGCCTTGCCGTTGCCGGATGCGGCCGCAAAGGTGATCTCGATCCTCCGAGCGCGAACGCCTCGAAGGGCGGTGATATCTCCAAGCCGACGAAACAGCCCGGTACCGTCGATAAGCCTTTCCTCCTCGATCCCCTTCTTTAAGGCCCGACTCCCGTGAACCATTTCCAGCACCGCGACGGCATTCTCTACGCCGAGAACGTTCCCGTTCCCGAGATCGCTAAAGCGGTCGGTACGCCCTTCTATGTCTATTCGACAGCAACGCTCGAGCGCCATTACCGGGTTTTCTCCGAGGCTTTCGGCGATGTTGACTCCATGGTCTGCTATGCGATGAAGGCCAATTCGAACCAGGCCGTACTGAAGACGCTCGGCCGGCTCGGCGCCGGCATCGATGTGGTTTCCGAAGGCGAGCTGCGTCGCGCGCTTGCGGCCGGAATTCCCGCCGATCGCATCATGTTCTCCGGCGTCGGCAAGACGCCGAATGAGATGGATTACGCGCTGGACGCCGGCATCTACTGCTTCAATGTCGAATCCGAACCGGAACTCGAAGTGCTGAACCAGCGTGCCGTGCGCGCCGGCAAACAAGCGCCCGTTTCCTTCCGCATCAATCCCGATGTCGATGCCCGCACTCATGCGAAGATTTCGACGGGCAAGAAGGAAAACAAGTTCGGCATCTCCTGGGAGCGCGCCCGGGCCATCTATGCCCGCGCCGCCAGCCTGCCCGGCATCGAAGTAACCGGCATCGACATGCATATCGGCAGCCAAATCACTGAGCTGCAGCCCTTCGATGACGCCTTCAAGCTATTGCACGATCTGGTCAACACGCTGCGCGCCGATGGCCACAATATCCACCACGTCGATATCGGCGGCGGTCTCGGCATTCCCTATAAGGACGATAACAACCCGCCGCCCTTGCCGGATGCCTATGCCGCTGTTGTCAAGAACCAGCTTCGCGCTCTGAACTGCAAGATCATTACCGAGCCGGGCCGGCTGATCGTCGGCAATGCCGGTATCCTGGTGACCGAGGTCATCTATGTGAAGGATGGCGGCGAGAAGACCTTTGTGATCGTCGACGGCGCGATGAACGACCTCATCCGTCCGACACTCTACGAGGCCTATCATGAGATCCGCCCCGTGGTGATTTCGGCCGCCAACGCGCCGCGCATCCGCGCCGATATCGTCGGCCCCGTCTGCGAGACCGGCGATTACCTCGCGCTCGACCGGGAAATGGCGACCCCGAAGCCGGGCGATCTCCTCGCCGTCGGCACGGCCGGCGCCTATGGCGCAGTTCAGGCAGGCACCTATAATAGCCGCCTTCTGGTGCCCGAAGTCCTGGTCAAGGGTGATGAATTCCATGTGGTTCGCCCCCGCCGTACCTATTCGGAGCTGATCGGTCTCGATTCCGTTCCAGCCTGGCTGGACTAAAAGCCGCAATCACTTTTTGGCGACCACACGCGAAATACCGGTATTGACGGGTGCTCGCCCTCGCCTTCGCCACAAAGAGTGTTATCCTTTTCTTTCGTGAGCGTATTGCCCAGCAATCGCCGGAAGCGCCCTCTGTTCCCTGAACACCAGATCGCGGAGACCGGATTGATGACAAGCCCCGCAAGGCAGAAGAAAGGCGCATTCGCGTTTCAACCCTCTCTTGCGCGGCTGGTGGCTGCAAAACGTTTCCTGGCCAGGCTCGTGCTTTTCGCCGAGCAGGTCCTTCCGTCGCTGGTGCCCGCTCTTTCCGTCATCGCGATTTATCTCTCGGTCTCCTGGTTCGGCTTCTTCCGCATCCTACCGGACTGGCTGCGGATCCTCCTTCTGATCGCCTTTGCTGCCGGCTTCTTTGTTTCTCTGCTGCCGTTCCGCAATCTTCGCTGGCCGCGGATTGTCGATGCCGACCGCATGCTGGAAGAACGCAACGGCCTGCCGCATCAGCCAGTCATGGTGCAGGAGGATGAACCCGCCTTCGATACACCCTTCTCCCGCACCCTGTGGCGTGAACACCAGACGCGCATGGCGCGGAAGATCGCGACATTGGACGCCGGTCTGCCGCGACCAGATATCGCCCGACACGATCGCTTCGCGTTGCGTGCCATTCCGGCGCTGCTGGTCGTCACCGCATTCGGTTATTCCCTGTCGATCAACGGCGGCTCCGTCGCCGACGCATTCCAGCCTGCACCCGCGCACGTAACGAGCAATCCGGCCGTGCGTATCGATGCATGGGTGACCCCTCCCTCCTATACCGGCCGCGCACCGATCTATCTGACGACTGACGGCAGTGAGCAGGCGCCGATCAGTGTTCCGCAGTTTTCCAGCCTGACGGTGCGCGTCAGTGGCGGCCAATCGACCGAAAAGGTGCTGTTCAGAAAGGCCGATGGCGAAAGCCAGGAAATCGCCGTTCAGGAAGACACCCGGCCGCAGCAGCCGGCCACAAATGCCAATACCGAACAGGCGTCGGGTACTCCAGTTACACCTCAGTTGATGGCGCAGACGCACGTCATGAAGCTCGAGGAAAATGGCGCGCTGCAGGCAAACGGCCGCACCTGGAATTTCGACGTGCTGCCCGACAAGGCGCCGGAAATCGGCTTCGACGGCATGCCGCGCCGCACTGTCAACGGCGCGCTGGAAATCGGCTTTATGGTGAAGGACGATTACGGCGTGCAGGAAGCCCGTGCCGAGATTGGGCCGGTCGAATCCGATCCGTCTGCAACACCACTCTTTCCGCTGCCGGAATTCCGGCTGGACATTCCCCGCCGCAATGCACGTGACGGCAAGGGCTTGACCAGCAAGAACCTGACTGAACACCCGCTGGCCGGCAAACGCGTGCGCATCACCCTCGTCGCCAAGGATGCCGCCGGGCAGACCGGTCGCAGCCCGCCCTATGAGATGATCATGCCGTCGCGTCCGTTCAGCGAGCCGCTGGCTGCCGCCGTCGCCGAAGAGCGCCAGACCTTCGCTCTCGATACCCGCAAGATGCCCGAGGCGATCGCCCTCAACGAAGCCCTGACGATCCGGCCCGAGGAGACGATCCCGAACACCACCCATTACCTGCTGATCGAGTCCGCACTGACCCGCATGAAGCTCGCCAAGGGTGATGAGCAGCTCAAGGATACGGCTCAATATCTCTGGGACATCGCGCTTGGAATCGAGGAAGGCGATCTTTCGCTTGCCGAACGGCGGCTGCGCGACGCCCAGCAGAACCTTGCCGATGCGCTGAACCGCAATGCGCCAGACGCCGAAATCAAGAAGCTGATGGACGAGCTTCGGAAAGCGATGCAGGACTATATGAGCGAGCTCGCCCAGCGCCTGCAGAACATGCCGATGCAGCCGAACCAGAATGCCCAGAATTTCCTGCGCCAGCAGGATTTGCAGCGCATGATGGATCAGATTGAAAATCTGGCACGCTCCGGCAATCGCGATGCCGCCCAGCAGATGCTCTCCGATCTGCAGCGTCTGATGAACAACCTGCAGACGGCGCGCCCGCAGCGCGGTCAGCAGCAGGAAAACAGCCAGCTGACTCAGCAGATGAATAAACTCGGCCAAATCCTGCGCGACCAGCAGAAGCTGATGGATGAGACCTTCCGCCTCGACCAGCGGTTACGCGACCGCATGCAGCGCGGCGATCCCAACATGGACGACATGATGCCCGGCGAGGAAGGCCAGCAGCAACAGCAGCAGGGTCAACAGCAGCAGCAAGGCCAGCAGCCCGGTGACCAGATGACGGCCGAGCAACTGCGCGAAGCGTTAAAACAACTCCGTACCCAGCAGGATGCGCTCGGCAAGCAGTTGCAGGAACTGCAGAAGGGCCTTGGCGATATGGGTATGAAGCCGGGCGAAGGCTTCGGTCAGGCGCAGCGCGAAATGGAAGGCGCCGGCCGTGACCTCGGCCAAGGCAATGGCAGCAGCGCCGTGGAAGGCCAGGGACGGGCGCTTGAAGCCCTGCGGCAAGGCGCCCGTGACATGATGAGCCAGATGATGCAGGCGCAGCAAGGTCAACACGGACAGCAGGGTCCGAACGGCCAGCTCGGCCAAGGCAACCAGAACGGCCGCGATCCGCTCGGCCGCCCCCGCCAGACCGATCTCGGGCCGGATATGAACAACGATGTGAAGATACCCGACGAGATCGATGTTCAGCGTGCCCGAGAGATTCTCGACGCTATTCGCGAAAAGCTAGGCAACAATCCGACCCAGGCGATCGAACGTCAATATCTCGAGCGTCTGCTGGATATTCAGTGATGCTTGAAGATGTGGGAGCTGTTGGCGTGCCTTAAAGCACGCCCACCCTACAAAATGTTAAGCCACCAGCGCCCGCGCTACGGCCTTGCGGATGTCAGGCAGGGCGAACGGCTTCGGCACGACATCGATGATCTTTTCGGCGAGATCGTCGGCCCGTTCGCGCTGCTCGGCATAACCCGTCATCAGCAGGATTTTCAGCGCGGGAAAGGCGTCCTTAGCCTGATGCGCAAGTTCGATGCCGTCCATGACCGGCATGCGAATATCCGAGAGCAGCAGATCGTAACTGCCGCCCTTCAGCTTTTCCAGCCCTTCCGCCCCATCGGCGGCTTCATCGGTCTCATGACCGTCAAGGCGTAGTGCCCGGGCTACGAAAATACGAAGGGAATCTTCGTCTTCCGTGATCAGAATTTTTGCCATCTGTGCATTGCTCCGTCGTCATGCCCCGCGACGGAGATCGCATGCGGTTCCCTAGCGATCGGTAAACATATCAGGCCGATCGACGGAATGGTTAACAAGCCGTCTTGAAGGAGGACGCTTACGCGTCGCCGGTAACCACGCCGACAAAGGGCAGCTCGCGGAAGGCATAAGCGACATCCATGCCGTAACCGACGACGAAATAGTCAGGGCACTCGAAACCGACATAATCAGCTTCCAGCTTTTCCTTGCGCTTCACACTCTTGTCTAGCAGCACGGCGATGGTGACGTTGCGCGCCCCACGCTCATAGAGTAGTTCCTTGGCGAACAGCAGCGTGCGGCCGGATTCGAGTATATCGTCGATCAGCAGGACGTCACGATCCTTCACGTCACTGTCGATATCCTTCACGATACGCACCCCCTGCGACACCGTACCGGTGCCATAGCTCGAGAGCGTGACGAATTCGACTTCGGGAGCAAGGCCGGTATCGTGCAGGGCGCGCAGCAGATCGGCTGCGAAAATGAAAGAACCCTTGAGTATAGCGATGACCAGGAGGTCCTTCGTTGGACCGGCGGCGATCTCCTGCGCCATGGAGTGATTGCGCTCGGCTATCTGCTCGGCGGTGAAGAGCGGCTCGATGTTTTTTCCGCGCACGACAGGCATAAAGGCTTGCTCCATAAAATGAAGGGTAAGCCGTTAGCACATTAATTTCGGCGACACACCCCGCAAGGAAAGGTTTTCCTCTCAATCAGGCTAAAAGCGCCTGCCGGCGATCACGGCATGAAGGAAAGCCGAACCTCCGGCAGCTTGCCGCCGGCATGCTGCACGCGGGTCGAAAAACCCCGGCTCTGCCCGGCATAGATGGCGTCCGTCGGCGGCTCAATGACGATGCTGGCAGTCAGCCGCTCGTCTGCGACGAGGTCGGCACGGATCGGTTTGACCTGTTGTGTCACACCGCTTGCGTTCTCAATGATGCCATTGATCAGCAGAATGCGCATGCCGTTGGCGTCGCGCGGGGTAATCGTCACATGTGAGAAGTGGAGTGCAGCAGCGGGCGACGCTCCGCTGTTCGAAAGACCGGAAAATCCGCCGGCAAATCCGAAGACCAGTACGAAGAGCGAGATCACCAGTGCCGCAAAGCCCGGTCGCGACGCCCGTTGCAGCCAGACCTCTATACCGCGCACGACTGCGGCAGCGGTGGCAAGCAAGATTGGAGGCCGAGCCTTGGATGGGACGTGACGGCGATTGTCGTTATGGGTCGCATCACGGGCTCTGACAGATGCACCTTGCTGCCGCACTTTGCCGACGACAATGAATTCGGCATCGGCAACGTCATCCCTGCGCGGCATGCGGCGGGGTTGGCGGATAACAGGCTCCGGCAGCAGAAAATCATAGGCCCGGCCTGCGGCCTGTCGTCTGAAGAAGGATGCTTCCATGGTGGCGGCCTCTCGGATGTCCACATGGTTTCACTGCCTGAGACAATCTTGGCATTGAAACGAATCCAGCCCAGTCGTAAATTTAAATGGTTAATGCTTCGCAAAGATCGCCATCAAACGGGCGTCTTTCCGGCAAAATTTACCGGCTGTTAACGGTGTTGGTTAACAAGTCATGCGGTGAAACCACGAAAGACTGAGCTGCCCGTTGATCCACTTCGAGAATGTCGGTTTGCGATATGGTATGGGTCCGGAAATCCTCCGGGACCTGACCTTCGACATCCCGAAAAAGTCGTTTCAGTTTCTGACTGGCCCCTCCGGCGCCGGAAAGACGACGCTTCTGCGCCTGCTCTTCATGTCACTGCAGCCGACCCGCGGCCTGATCCGCATGTTCGGACGCGACATCTCCGAAATCCCGCGTCCTGAACTGCCGCTGCTGCGTCGCCGCGTTGGCCTTGTCTTTCAGGATTTTCGTCTTCTCGACCATCTGACGACCTATGAAAATGTGGCCCTGCCGCTTCGCGTGCGCGGCAAGGATGAAAGTACTTACAAGACTGACGTGCTGGAACTTTTGAAATGGGTCGGTCTCGGCGAACGCATCAACGTGCTGCCGCCCGTGCTCTCAGGTGGCGAGAAACAGCGCGCTGCAATCGCCCGCGCATTGATGGATCGACCGGAAGTGTTGCTTGCCGACGAGCCGACCGGCAATGTCGATCCGCCTATGGCCAAGCGCCTGCTGAACCTTTTCATGGAACTCAATCGTCTGGGCACCGCCGTGGTGATCGCCACTCACGATCTCTCGCTGATGGACCAGGTAGAAGCCCGCCGCATGATCCTCTCGGAAGGGCATCTCGATATTTATGACTAAAACGCCGACCAGGACCCGAGCAAAAACGCCCGCCGCTGCTCCTGCCCAGCAGCCCAAGCGCCCGGAGATGCGCGTGCGCCCGACGGCGCCGATCCTGCCGCCATCAAACATTCAAGGCAATGCGCTGATGGTCGTCATCGCCATCATGGCTTTCCTCGCCTGCCTGACGCTCGGGGGCGTCAGCATGGTTCGCTCGACGGCAGCGAGCTGGGAAAGCCAGATCTCCCGCGAAATCACCATTCAGATCAAGCCAGACGACAATCTGGATATGGAAAAAACTCTCGTTCAAGCCCGCGATATCGCGCTGACCTTCGTCGGCACGAAGAGTGGGCAGATCGTCGATGAAGCCGCCACCGCGCGCCTTCTGGAGCCCTGGCTCGGCAGCGGCCTCGACATCAGGGAACTCCCCGTGCCGCGACTGGTGATCATCACCATCGACGAGAACCATCCGCCCGACTTTGCGGCAATGCGGGATCTCCTGAAGGAAAGCGTTCCGCAAGCCTTCCTCGACGATCACCGCACCTGGGTCGACCGGCTGGTAGCGATGGCTCGCACCACGGTCATGATCGGTACTGGCATCCTGCTGCTTGTTTTTGCCGCCATGGTGCTGACGGTGGTCTTTGCCACGCGCGGCGTGCTCTCGGGCAACCGCCACATCGTCGAAGTGTTGCATTTCGTCGGTGCCGAGAGCTCCTTCGTCGCAACGGAATTCCAGAAGCATTTCCTGAAGATCAGCCTCAAGGGTTCGGCAATCGGCAGTACACTGGCCGCCCTCTTTTTCGCCGGCGCCGGCTTCTTGCAGAGCAAGACACTGGCCACGCCAGAAACCGATCAGGCAACGGCCCTCTTCGGTACTTTTTCGGTCGGTGTCCTCGGCTATCTCGGCATCTTCGCGACGATGATCGTCATCGCACTGCTGACGACGCTCACGGCGCGGCTCACCGTCATGCGCACGATCTATGAAATCGACACATTGCGTTCCGATCCAACACGCGCGGACGGCATCGTGAATTAGCCGCAGCCATGCCTTTTTGCCATGAAAGCGTCTGTTCCGCGCCGCAATCAGCGTATAATCACGACTCATGACGATGGGCCATACGACACGCAATCCGATTCGCCCGGACCCGGAGCTTGAACGCCCCGAGAGCGTTTCGCCGCGGCGTGGCCCGGTCCGTCGCTTATTGCGCTGGATAGGCTTCTCCTGCGTGTTGCTCGTAGCGCTGATCTTTGGCGGCTTTTTGCGCTTCGCAGATTCGGTGACGACGCTGAAGCCTCCCGCCGAGCCGCGGGCAGACGCAATCATCGTGCTGACCGGCGGTTATCAGCGCATCGATCAGGCCGTCGAGCTCCTGCAGAAAGGCGCCGGCAAGCGGCTGCTTATCTCGGGGGCGCATCCGTCCACGACGCCGACGCAGATCCGCAAGATGACTCAAGGGCCGGCCGATCTTTTCTCCTGCTGTGTCGACATCGGCTACGACGCTCTCGATACGATCGGCAATGCGGAGGAGGCGTCGAACTGGATCCACGACAGAGGCTACAAGAGCATACTTGTCGTCACCAATAACTACCACATGCCGCGCAGCCTCGCCGAACTCGCATATGTGGATCCCGACATCGAATTCATCCCCTATCCTGTCGTCAATTCCGATCTGAAGACACGCGATTGGTTTACCGATCCGAACGCCTTGCGCGTCATGCTGGCCGAATACGCCAAGTTGCTGCTGGCCGGCGCGCGCAACATCCTCGGCCTGCGCCATACCGGCCTGCGTTCAGCCAGCCTGGCCAGCCAGAGCTGAGGCTTTTACGCGCTACAGCACCGGCCTGAAAATCGGAATCGATTTTCAGAAAGCGTGATGCGTAGATTCAAAGAGTTAGAGCGTCCTTTGTGCGTTCGAATGGACGCACGGCGCTCTAGCGGCAATCAGGCGCTTTTTCTGATAGACAATATCGTGTAGGCCGGTCGCGTGACCGTGCTTCGGGAAAGTTTCATGATCGCTCTGCGTTCCGTTCTGTTCAACACGATCTTCTATGCCAACCTCATCGTCAGGATGATCGTGCTCTCCCCCTTCTACTTCATCGCGCCGCGCAAGCTCGCCTACAACGTCCCCAAGAACTGGGCGCGCTCCAACCACTGGCTGATGCGGGTGATCGTAGGCACCACCTTCGAGATCGAGGGCTTGGAGAACCTGCCTGACGGCAGCTACATCATTGCGCCAAAGCATCAGTCCTTCTGGGACACCTATGCGCTGCTGCCAAACCTCAAGGACCCGGTCTATATCCTCAAGCGCGAGCTTATGTGGATTCCGTTGTTTGGCTGGTACGCCAAGAGGCAGCGCATGATCCCGGTCGATCGCGGCGCGCGCGGCAAGGTGATGGTGGAGGTGCTGAAGCGCACAAAGGAAGAGCTCGCCACCGGCCGCCAGCTCATTATCTATCCCGAGGGCACGCGCCGCCCACCGGGTGCCGAGCCGATGTACAAATACGGCATCGCCCGCATGTATCGCGATCTGCAGCTCCCGGTCGTACCCATCGTCATGCATCCCGGCCTGTTCTGGCCGCGCCGCAGCACCATGCGTTATCCCGGTCATTTCAAGGTGCAGATCCTGCCGCCCATCATGCCCGGGATGGATCCCGACGCCTTCTTCGCCCATCTGATCGACGTGACGGAAAGCGCCAGCGATCAGCTTCTGATCGATACCGTGGAGCGCAATCCGCATGTTCCGCTGCCGCCGACCGCCGTTGAACGGCTGGCTGAACTGCGCAAAAAAAGGGCTGTTACTGCTTAAGCTGTGTTACGCAGCCGCGTAACTTCCTGGACCACCTGCTCCAGCCACTGATCGCGGATACCCATCTCCTTGAGATGTGCCAGCGTGTTGAAGACATAGGCATCGTTCGGCCCCGACTGGCCGACCGAAACGTTGACGATCCGCGCGGCGGCAAGCGCATCCAGCGCGCCGGCATATTGCTCATGGGCACGATCGACCACATAGGCGACGGCCCGCACGTTGCGACCATCGGAAAGCTGCAGCGGCAGGTGCCGTTCGAGATAGACATTGGTGACGAGTTCGCGCGCGCGTAAATAGTCGATCACCTCGTCCCAATTGTCAGGCGCGACCTGGAAGGCCATGCCGCGGCAAGCACCGCCCCGGTCGAGGCCGAGAACGAGACCGGGATTTTCACGGTTGCCGCGATGGACGAAGGAGCGGACACAGAGCGAGCGCCTATAGCCATAAACCAGGGCTTGTGATCGCTCGACGAATTCGAAGCCAGGATTCCACATCAACGAGCCGTAGCCAAATACCCAAAATTCGTCCATATCGCACGCCAGATCAAATCAGATTTCGCTCTCACCATTGGAGAACATCATGGCAGCGTCAAGCCGATCCGGCAGCGGCCAATACAGCAGCGGCAGGAAATTCTGGTTGTTGGGCGGCGCCATTCTTCTGGTGATCGCTCTTTATACGGGCGGCTGGCTTTATGCGGCCTCCGCGCTGAAACAGACCGTACTGACCGCGATCGCGCCCCGCGCCGATGTCGGCGTGAGCGGCGAGTGCTCCGATATCGAATTCCGCGGCTTTCCTTTCCGCATCGGACTTTTTTGCTCCAAGGTGGATGTGGACGACAATGTAAATGGTATTTCCGCCACCTTCGGCGCGCTTCGCTCCGCCGCTCAGGTCTATGCCCCCGGCCATATCGTCTGGGAACTCGACGCCCCGGCAGAAATCCGTACCGCGCAAGGCCTGACCGTCAATGCCCAATGGGACAATCTGCAATCGAGCCTCGTCACCAAGGCACAGGGCATCGGCCGTACCTCGACGGTCATCGACGGACTGAAGGCCGTGGCCATCTCCTCCTTTACCGGCCAGACCGTCAATTTCGATGCCGCCCGCACCGAAATCCACCTGCGGCAGAACGGAGCGGATCTTGACGGCGCAATCTCCGTGGAAAACGCCGATGCTGTAATCAAGGACTGGCCGCAGGTCTTCCCGAAATTCTCCGCCAGCGCCGACCTGACCTTGATTGGCAAAGCCGGAATGATCGACGGCACCGACGAACAGGGCATCCACGGCTCTCAGGGCGAGCTTCGCCGCATCGTCGCCGATATCGGCGATGGCAAGGTGATGACCGTCTCCGGCCCCTTCTCCTTCGACGAGCAGGGCTTCCTATCCGGCAAGTTCAAGCTGGAGATCGAACAGCTCGGTCCCTGGGGCAAAAGCATCAAGGAGGCCTTCCCCGATATCGCCTCGACCGTCGATACCGCGACCAAGCTGTTGAAGGCGCTTGCCGGCGGCGGCGATAAGGTTTCCGTCGATCTCGTCGTCGATCACGGCAATGCAACGGTGAGCGGCTTCATCCCGCTCGGCAAGATCCCGCCGGTTTAATCGAGTTTTTTATGGAAAAAGACTTCCGGCACCATCTGGATGCCGGGCAGTTCGATCGACCCCGTTTCGGAAAAGCCGTTGCGGCGATGCCAATCCTGCGGATGGCTTTCATCACACTCGCTCGACGTCATCAAAAGACGCGCGCCGCTCTCGCGCATCTCGGTTTCCCAGGCGAGAAACAGCGCCGTGCCGATGCCGGACCGACGATGGCCATCCAGCACCAGGATCATTTCCATATAGGGAATCCGGCCCCAGAAACGGGAGAAGCGCAGGAAGCCTACGATTTCATCTTGCTCGCGGGCGATCAGGTATTCGCCGAGATCGATGCAGCGGGAAACCCAGGCTTCGCCGACATGATGATCTTCGCGAAGCAGCCATTCCTTCTCCGTCCGGCCCGGCTTCGCGATCTCGATCATGACTATTTCTTTTCCAGCGGATGCGGGCGGCCGAAATCCGGCGCATCCACATCCTGCCCTGCCTGGACGATCGAGCGGCGGATGGCACGGGTACGCGTGAAGAGTTCGAAGATCTTGTCGCCCTCGCCCCAGCGGATCGCCCTCTGCAGATAGGCGAGATCTTCCGAGAAACGCGCCAGCATTTCCAAGATCGCGTCACGATTGTGCAGGCAGACATCCCGCCACATCGTCGGATCTGATGCAGCAAGACGGGTGAAGTCGCGGAAGCCGGAGGCGGAATATTTGATGACCTCCGATTCCGTGACGGTTTCCAGATCGTCGGCAGTGCCGACGATATTGTAAGCTATGAGATGCGGCAGATGAGAGACGATGGCGAGCACCTTGTCATGATGCTGGGCGTCCATCTCGTCGACTCGGGAGCCGAGTGCTTCCCAGAAGCTGCGCAGCGTCTTCAGCGCCGTCGGGTCCGTTCCTTCGAGCGGCGTCAGGATGCACCAGCGCCCTTGGAACAGGCCGGGGAAGCCTGCATCCGGGCCGGACTTTTCCGTGCCCGCGATCGGATGGCCGGCAATGAAATGCACATGGCTGGGCATGTGCGGCTGCATCTGCGCGATCACGGAAGCCTTGGTGGAACCGACATCCGTGACGATCGCGCCGGGTTTCAGGCTGCCGGCGATCTCTTTCGCCACGCTTTCGGAGGCGCCGACCGGCACCGACACGATAACCAGATCGGCATCCTTTACCGCCTCGGCCGAGGAGGTCGTATAGTGATCGCCAAGCTTCAGCTCTTCAGCGCGCTTCAGCGTCTCGGCGCTGCGCGTGGCGACGATGACTTCTTTGGCAAGTCCGAGCCGCTTGATATCATGAGCAAGGGAGGAGCCGATCAGGCCGATACCGATCAGGGTAATGCGATCGAACTGCGCCGTCATGCCTTGCGCCCCATGAATTCGCCGAGCGCCTCGATGACACCGTGATTGGCCTCTTCCGGACCGACGCTCATGCGCAGCGAATTCGGAAAGCCATAGCTGCGTACTGCGCGCAGGATATAGCCGCGGCTCGTCAGGAATTCATCGGCATCTGCCGCACGCTTACCGTCGGTTTCGGGGAAATGAATGAGAACGAAGTTGGCGACCGAGGGCGTGACCTTGAGGCCAATGGCCTCTAATGCGTTCGTCAGCTTCTCGATCCACATCTGGTTGAAGGACACGGCTTCCTGAATGAAGGACTGGTCGCGAATGGCTGCCGCACCCGCCGCGATTGCCGGCGCATTCATATTAAACGGACCCCGCACACGGTTCAGCGCATCGATGATCTCGACGGGGGCATACATCCACCCGACGCGTAGAGCTGCAAGACCGTAAGCCTTCGAAAAAGTACGGGTCATGACAACGTTGGCGTTCGAGGAGACGACCTCGATGCCGGATTCGTAGTCATTCCGGCGGACATACTCCGCGTAGGCTGCATCGAGCACGAGGACGACGTGCTTCGGCAGGCCGGCCTGCAGGCGGCGGATCTCGCTGACCGGAATATAAGTGCCGGTCGGATTGCCGGGATTGGCGATAAAGACGATTTTCGTCTTGTCCGTCACCGCGGCAAGGATCGCATCGACATCGACCGTATGGTTCTTTTCCTTGACCACGACAGGTGTTGCGCCCGCGCCCATGATCTGGATCTTATAGACGAGGAAGCCGTGCTCGGTGATAATGCCTTCGTCACCGGGGCCGAGGTAGACGTGGCAGAGCAAGCCCAGCAATTCGTCGGAGCCGTTGCCGCACAGGATGTTTGCCGGGTTGAGCCCATGTACCGAAGCGATAGCCTCGCGCAACTCAAGCGCCTGTCCATCAGGATACCGCTCAAGATTGCCTGCGGCCGCCTTGAATGCTTCGATCGCCTTGGGGCTCGCGCCAAGCGGGGTCTCGTTGGAGGAGAGCTTGTAGACGCGGGTAACACCCGCTGCATGCTCCTTGCCCGGCACATAGGCTGCGATATCGAGAATGCCGGGACGCGGAACGGGTTTGCTCATCTCAACGCTCATGGATCGACCTTGGAAACTGCCGGAAAGCCGGCGAAAGACTTGAGTGCAATTAAAGCGGAACGACGATTTTGTCGAGTGCTGCAAGCCTAGAGCATTTCCTGGTCAGATTGCAGCATTCTGACCAGGAAATGCTCTAGCGGCTGCGCGTCGTCGGCACGCCGTGCGGCGCAAGCACAGGCACAAAGACGCGGCGGGAGGCGCGGGCGGCGACCGGCAGGCCCTGGTAAAGCCGCTTCTGTGCCTCAACGATGATCACGCCGGAAAAAGCCGGCCAGAGCATGCGGCCGATCCGCTCGAAGCCGCGACGCAAGCGCAGCACGGCGCGCAGTTTCGATGGCGGGAAGAACAGAGCCTCGGCTGTGGCACCCGGTGTGAAATTTGTCTCCCGCAGCAGATGGGTCAGCTGGCCGCGGGAATATGGCCGACCGGAGCCGAAGGGCGTATGCTCCATGCGTGCCCAGACACCGCGGCGGTTCGGCACGACGATGATGAGCCGGCCGCCCGGCGCCAGTACCCGCCAGAGTTCCTTCAGCGTCTCGCGTGGACTTTCCGCAAATTCCAGCGAATGCACCATCAGGACGCGATCGATCGAAGAATCCGGCAGCGGCAGTTCCTCGTCAAAAATCAGCGCGGTGGAGGAAAGCGAGCCGACAGGCCAGTTAACCGCCCCCTGGCCGGCCGGCATAAAGGCGAAGGTGCGCTCCGTATCGGCCTGGAACCGGTCGAGGAAAGGCACGGAATAGCCGATGCCCACAAGCCGCTCCTGCGGCAATCGGACCCAAAGCGACGACAACGCCATGGCGATCGACTGCTCGGCCATGCGCCCCAGTTCGGAATGATAGAATTGGCGAAGATCGACGATATCGGCGTGCATTATTTCAAATGTTATCAGCGACCGGTTGGACTTCAAGGCCGGAACCTCTACATTCCCGGTCAGTTCGAGGGATAAGGGATTATTTGAGCGATGAAACCTTTGGAATTAGAAGTTTTTCTTTGCCGCAGCGACAATTTCGGCGTTCTGGTCCATGATACGGAGACTGGGCAGACTGCCTCGATCGATGCGCCCGATGCGGCAGCCGTCGAAGCCGCTGCTGCACGCCGCGGCTGGAACGTCACTCATATCTTCACGACCCACCACCACATCGACCACGTGGAAGGCAATCTGTCGTTGAAGGAACAGTATGGCCTTGAGATCATCGGCCCAGTTAATGAAGCCGTGGCAATCCCCGGCCTCGACAAGACGATGAGCGACGGCGACAGCTTCCTCTTCGGCGACCATACGGTGAACGTCATCGAAACGCCGGGCCATACTGCAGGCCATATCTGCTACCACTTTGCCGACGATAAGCTGCTTTTTGCCGCCGACACGCTCTTTGCGCTCGGCTGCGGCCGCTTGTTCGAACGACCTGCCGCCGACATGTGGCATTCGCTGCAGAAGCTTGCGGTCCTGCCGGATGAGACCGCTGTTTATTTCGGCCACGAATACACGCTCTCCAACGCCCGCTTCGCAGTCACCATCGACCCGGACAATGAGCGTCTGAAAAGCCGCGCTGCGGAAATCGAGGCACTACGCGCCGAAGGCAAGTTCACCATTCCGACAACGCTGGCGCTCGAAAAAGAAACCAATCCCTTTCTGCGCGCGGCCGATCCCGCTATCCGCCGCAACCTGCTGATGGAAGGCAAGACGAACGAAGAGGTCTTCGCTGAGATCCGTAAGCGCAAGGACAATTTTTAGGCATGGCCGGAAAAGAACTCACTTCCGAGGAGATCATTCGCGAACTCAGCATGCAGCCGCACCCCGAAGGCGGCTGGTATGTCCAGACCTTCCGCGACACGAATGGCGGGGAGCGCGGCCATTCGACGGCGATCTATTATCTGTTGGCCAAGGGCCAGCGCTCGCATTGGCATCGTGTACACGACGCGGCAGAGGTCTGGCACTACTATGCCGGCGCGCCGCTGGCTCTCCATCGCTCCGAAGATGGTGGCAGCAGCGAGACGCTGAAACTCGGGATGGATATTGCGGGCGGCGAGCGGCCGCAGGCGATCATCCCCGCCAACTGGTGGCAATCGGCTGAGACGCTGGGCGACTATACGCTGGTCGGTTGTACGGTGGCCCCTGGCTTTGAATTTTCCAAATTCGAGATGGCGCCACCGGGCTGGAAGCCCGGTATTAGCTAAGCCCGCTCAGCCTCGACCGTCTGCATCTGCGGCTTGCGGCGGAACATCTCCTGCGCTGCCAGCACTGCACCTCCAGTGATCAGGAGGCAGGCAAGCGCGATACGCCAGCTCGGCTCGGCAATGCCGAAAACGGTCAGGATTAGTGTCGACAGTAGCGGCGCGGCGTAACTTGCGGCACCCAGGATCTGGATGTCGCCGTTCTTGACCCCATGGTCCCACGCATAGAAGGCCGCGCCGACCGGAAAGAGACCGAGGCCGACCACGGCAAGCCATTCGAAGCCGGTCTCCGGCCAGACAGTCGTCTCCAGTCCCAGATGGCAGATCAGCGAAAGCACTGAGGTCGCAAGGCAAAAGCCAGTGACCACATCGGTCGAGACGGCATCGAAACGCCGCGTCAGCAGTGAATAGCCGGACCAGGTGAAGGCACAGAGGAAGGCCGCCCCATAACCGACGGCATAAGCGCCGTCGAAGTCGATTCCGTTGCGCCCGACAATCAGGAAGGTGCCGCAAAGACCCGCCAATGCACCGATGATGTGATACCAGCGCAGTCTCTCGCCGGGCAGCAGTGCCGAACCGACCACGATCAGCAGCGGCCACAGATAGGCAATCAAGCCTGCCTCGACGGCCGGTGCGTTTCTGAGCGCCGTGAAATAGAGGAAATGGTAGCCGAACAGACCGGCAATACCGGTGATCCAGACTTTTGCCGGCTGCCTCAGGAGGGCGATGCGCGATGGGTTGAGGATAAGCACGAGAATGCCGGGAAGACTGCCAATGGCAAAGCAGATGGCCGAAAGCTGGAATGGCGGCATCTTGCCTGACGCAGCCGTAAAGAGCGCCAGGAACGACCACATCACAATGGCCGTAAAACCGATCAACGTTGCCCGAAGTTTCACGCCGTCCCCCCTCGCGGAGACTGCGCAAGCTCCGTCAGCTGTTCACGCGGCCGTATTTCACAGCCGTGATCGTCACCGTACCGTATTCCGTGGGAATGCGGACGTAGACCGGAGCATATACATTTGCCGCCTCCGCCTTGGCAAACCAAATTTCCATGCGATTGCTCTTGCTGAGGTAGACGAGATCCTTGCGACCCTTCTTGTAACCGGAGCGCGGAATGAAGCGCACGCCGCAGACGATCGCCTTGCCCTTGAATCCATCGGTCGAAAAATCCTCATCGCCCTTCGGCGAAAGAACCAAGTCCATGCGCGTCTCGCCGTCGAAGATCGGGAGCTTCTGTGAGCAGACATTCGTATCACCGGTAAAGATGAGGCCCGAGATCGGGTCAAGCACGGAGCGCATATCGCCCTCTGTTACCGGAATCCACTCCTTCGGCCGGCGCGGCTCAGGCGTCGTGGTAGCCGACACGATGTTGCCGTTGCGGTAGCTCACCTCGTAAGTCCGCACCTTCTTGCCGGTCTTGTAATAGAGAACGTATTTCGCAGCTTGCAGCCGGTCGTTGCGCACCACGCCTGTGACACTGGTCTTGGCCAGGATATCGGTCACCAGATCGGCAAGACCGGCCGACTTGATATCTCCGTCAATATTGTAGCTACGATCGTCTTCGATCTTTGTCACGAAGGCTGCCCGCGCAATCGTCAGGCCGGCAAGGGCCACCTTATATTCGGTACGGTGCTGTACTTCACTCGCACCGGCCGGCAGGGCCAGAAGTGCCGCGAATGCCGAAACTAAAATCCGTCTGCCCAGATGAGCCATGGTGAGAGCCTTGTCTTGCCGGGCCGATTGCGCCCTTGCACTGCGGTCTATACTCCTGCAGCATTGCGAAGAAAACAGCAGCTTTTTGACAGAATTGCGGGAAAGGCCAAGGTTTGGCTTGACGCGCGCGACCGGTCTGACTATAGAACCGCAACTTTCCAATCATGGCCTGATGGATTGCGCAGCCGGTTGTTGCCGGATTGTCATTCAATGGCCCGAGAAAAACAAGAATAGGTGTTCCATGTCCCGCATGTGCGAATTGACCGGCAAGGCAGTCCTGACTGGTAACAATGTCAGCCATGCCAACAACAAGACCAAGCGCCGGTTCCTCCCGAACCTGTGCCAGGTTACGCTGATCTCCGACGCGCTCGGCCAGCGTTACCGTCTTCGCGTTTCGGCTGCTGCTCTTCGTTCCGTCGAGCATCGTGGCGGCCTCGATGCCTTCCTGCTGAAGGCAAACGAAGGCGAACTTTCGATGCGCGCCCGTCTGCTGCGTCGTCAGATCGTCAAGAAGACCGCTGAAGCCGCTGCTGCTTAAGCTTCGGCCTACGTTCTTCTGCAGCTTTGAAAGGCTTGCACGGATAACATCCGGTCAAGCCTTTTGCTTTGCCAGGCTGGCCCTCATTCCAGTCTGAAATTTTGCTCGAACTGGTGGCATCACCCAGGATAAAAAAATGCTGAAGACCCGCTATACGCTTGCCTATGTCGCCCTGATGACGCTCGTCGTCGTCGCCTCCAACTTCCTCGTCCAGTTTCCGCTGAACGCGACAGTTGCCGGCATCAATCTCGCCGACATTCTCACCTGGGGCGCCTTTTCCTATCCGATTGCCTTCCTGATCACCGACCTGACGAACCGCCAGTTCGGCCCGCAGGCTGCGCGTAAGGTGGTTTTCGCCGGCTTCGTCGTTGGTGTCGCCCTTTCCTTCTTTACCTCGGTTCCGCGTATCGCGATCGCCTCCGGCTCCGCCTATCTCGCCGGCCAGCTTCTCGATATCGCTGTCTTCAACCGCCTGCGCCGTCAGGCCTGGTGGCGCGCGCCGCTCGTAGGCTCGCTGATCGGCTCGGCGCTGGATACGGTGATGTTCTTCTCGCTCTCTTTCGCCGCCTTCTTCGTCTTCCTCGGCCCGAACGAACCCTTCGCACTGGAAAACGCGCCGATCTTCGGTGTCCTCTCGACGGAAGCTCCGCGCTGGATCTCCTGGGCACTCGGCGATTTCGCGGTAAAGATGCTTGTCGGCCTGGTGATGCTGCTGCCCTATGGCGCGCTCATGAACGTGCTGCGCCCCATGCAGTCGGCCGCTGCGCGGTAAAGACCATCTTACAATCCACCTCGGATCGGAATCTCTGAATTCCCCACCTTGCTCCTCACTTTGGATGGGATCATTTCTGGCTGAGCGACCCAGGAAAACGCTCTGACCATGAATGCTGGACGGACTGGCTGTAGACTTGCTGCAGCCAGTCCGCACAAGCCGTTGCGCACCGGCCGGAGATCTCACGACACCTGCGGGCGCCTTGCAATGACCGCCGGATGGCTCAGCACCTCCGCAACGAGTTCTCCTACAGGCCGTGATGAATCGAGCCGCAGGATTGGCTTCGTCAGCGTCTTCAGCCACTCCTCATGCCCAACGAGACTTCGGCGTTCCGGTCCCGCCGTATCGTAACTCTCTGCCCATTCCATGAATTCGCGGCTTTTCACCGCCATGTCGCCACCAGGCCTGATCCTGTGGCCGTATCGCTCTTCCTCGCGCCTGCGGATGCGCTCCATACGCGCGACGGGATCGATCCTCAGAAAGACCACCAGATCGTAAAGCGGCTCGAATTCCGAGCCCCATTTCATTGCCGAGCCAGAAAGCACCCAACCGGCATGGGGCAACGCTTCCTGCCTGAGCATCGCGATACGCGCCCCAACCTCGCGCTGCGTCGTGAAGGGCGGATCAGTCGGTATCCAGAAGAAATGATCGGTATCGAGATGACGGATGCCGAGCAACTCGGCCAGGGCCAGGCCAAGCGTGGTCGTGCCGGAGCCCGACGCTCCCGTGATGTGGATGTGCATGAGACGCTCTCAAAGGCTTATGTCGAAAGGGACGGTCCGCATAGCGCAGAGTTATGACACCCGTTCGACGGCCGCTCAATCGAGCAGCCGGAACTCCAGCATCAGATTGCGCTGCAGGATGGAGTGATTGTCGTCAGACACCAGGATGACATGCGTCGTGCCATCGGCCGCCTGGAAGGCATCGAACCCTTCCATATTGTCGATATTGTAATTGAAATTACCCTCGACGAGCAGTTCCCCATTCACAACGGCGCCAGGTTTGATATCCGCCTCTTTGATACGGCGGATGCGCAAGCCGATGCCTTCGGCCATATTGAAGCGTCGCTCTAGCAGCAGCAGGTCGCCATCCGGCAGGAAGGCACCGTCAGTCACATCGAAGCTGCCATCCTTCTCGACCGTGAACTGCCCCTTCAGCGGCCCATCCAGTATAGCCGCAAGCCGGTTGCCGTCCTCGTCGAGGCTGCGCTCCGCCACGATTACGGGCGCGCCTTTCAACGGGCTCGAGGCGGGGGCCACAACAACGGTTTCAATTCCACGGTTTGACCGCATCTCGTCACGTGGAATCAGGATCCCGACCGTCGACAGGGATCGCGAGTCGAGAAAACCGGGATCCGGATAGACGTCGACGCGATGATACTGTTCGAAAGAGACAAGAATCCGGTCGCCATCCAGCGCGAGGCCTTCGGCATCCATATGCCCCTTACCCTCATAGGTCCGGCCAACCCGATCCCGCATCGGGGTAATTTCGACACCGGAAAGACTGGACAGCCTGCCCTTGGCATCGCGCTCGATGCTGCCCGTCAGCCAGTGCCCGGTATCGAGAACGCCGACGAAATTCTTGCCGTCAGGGCGCATGCGGATGGAGGAAAGCGAGCCAAAGAGCGAATTGCTCGATACCATCTCCAGCCCACCGATAAACTCCAGCGGGCCGAAACGGGTTTCGTCCCGACCGATATGGAAATCCGAAATCTTGCGGCTGATGATCTTCGCAGGCTCGCCCGCATGAGCGCTTGAGAACCCTGTCGCAAGGCCGAGAGCGACCAGAGCGGCGCGAGACAGGTTTTCAAACGCCATATGGAGCTTCTCCAGGACGGTATCAGCCAGCGCGGCGCAGACGGCCACCGCGCGGCTGTGCGGCATGATCCTCAAACAATTCGGCAAGCTGCTCGGTCATGGCGCCGGCGAGCTCATCCGCATCGACGATCGTCACGGCGCGGCGATAGTAACGCGTCACGTCATGGCCAATTCCGATTGCCAGAAGCTCGACCGGAGAACGCGTCTCGATCTGCTCGATCACGGCACGCAAATGCCGCTCCAGATAATTGCCCGGATTGACCGACAGCGTGGAATCATCGACCGGCGCACCATCCGAAATCATCATCAGGATACGACGCTGCTCACGGCGCGCCAGCAGGCGATTATGCGCCCAGATCAGCGCCTCGCCATCGATGTTTTCTTTCAGCAGGCCTTCGCGCATCATCAGGCCGAGATTGGTGCGCGCGCGCCGCCATGGAGCATCGGCCGACTTGTAGACGATGTGGCGCAGGTCGTTGAGACGGCCGGGTGTCTGTGGCTTGCCATTCGCAAGCCAGTTCTCGCGTGCCTGACCGCCCTTCCAGGCCTTCGTCGTGAAGCCGAGGATTTCCACCTTGACGCCGCAGCGCTCCAGCGTGCGCGCCAGAATATCGGCGCAGGTCGCGGCAACAGTGATCGGCCGGCCCCGCATGGAGCCGGAATTGTCGATCAGCAATGTCACGACCGTATCGCGGAACTGCGTGTCGCGCTCCATCTTGAAGGAGAGAGGCTGCGTCGGATCGATGATAATGCGCTGCAGGCGGGCCGTATCGAGATAACCTTCCTCGAGATCGAAATCCCAGGAACGGTTCTGCTGTGCCATCAGCTTGCGCTGCAGACGGTTGGCAAGACGACCGACAGCGCCCTGCAGGTGCGCCAGCTGCTTGTCGAGGAAGGCACGCAGGCGCTCCAGTTCGGCGGCATCGCACAGCTCTTCGGCCGTGATGATTTCGTCGAATTCCTCCGTATAGACGTGGTAATCGACCTTCTCGTTGAAATCGGCAAACGGCGTGTTCGGACGGCGGGTTTCGCCAGGCGTCTCGGAATCGTCCTCGCCTTCTTCCATCATGTCGTCGTCGGAGATCTCGGCGCCTTCGGTTTCGCCGTCCTCCATCTGCTCGTCAGCGACTTCGCTGTCTTCGACCGGTGCGGCATCGCTGCCGGCATCCTCGTCGATCTCGTCCTCGTTCTGCTCGTCGCCTGTCGGCTGATCATCATCGCTGGACTGGTCGTCGTCATCCGGATTGCTGTCGTCGTCTCCATATTCCTCGGCCATTTCCATGGCCGACAGCATATTGCGGATGACCTTCGAGAAAGCCTGCTGGTCGTTGATGACACCGGAGAGATTATCGAGCTCGCTGCCGGCCTTGTCTTCGATGAAGGAACGCCACAGGTCGAGAACTTTTCCGGCCGACGCCGGCGGCTTCTGACCGGTGAGCTTCTCGCGCACCATCATCGCAACGGCTTCGCCGATCGGCGCATCTTCCTGCCGTTCGATGCCGGTAAAATTCGCCTTGGCGTATTTCTCCTCGGTCATGGAACGCAGGTTGGCAGCCATGCCTTCCATGCGCAGCGAACCGATCGATTCCACCCGCGCCTGCTCGACGGCGTCGAAGATCGCCCGGGCATCCGAGCCTTGCGGCGCCATGCTGGAATGGACCTTCTCGTCGTGGCAGGCGATACGCAGTGCCATGGAATCGCCAAGACCGCGCGTCACCGCCAGCTCATGCGCCGTCGGGCGCTTGGAAAGCTCCGGCAGACGAATGCGCTCGCCCGTCATGCCGGGACGCTCATTGGCGAAAGCTACCTCGACTTGGTCATCGCCCGCGATTGCGCGCACGCAGCCGGTTATCGCCCGCCGCAACGGCTCGACATCGACGGGCGCACCGGGCTTTGCTTTCGAATTGTCACCACGAGATGCCATGATCGACTGGCCTTAAGCCCCCAGAACGATGTTGGCAGCGCTTTCCTTGAGTTCCACGCCGAAGGCACGCTGATAGTGCTCGGCCACCAGAGGACGCTCCAGCTCATCGCACTTGTTGAGGAAGGTGACGCGGAAGGCGAAGGCGATATCGCCGAAAATCTCGGCATTCTCGGCCCAGGTGATGACGGTACGCGGGCTCATGACGGTCGAAAGATCGCCATTCATGAACGAAGCGCGCGTCAGATCGGCAACGCGGACCATCTTGGAAACTGTATCGCGACCTTCCTTGTCCTTGCCTAAGCTCTTCACCTTGGCAGCGACGATATTCACTTCGTGGTCGTGCGGCAGATAGTTCAGCGTCGAGACGATCGACCAGCGGTCCATCTGTGCCTGGTTGATCTGCTGCGTGCCGTGATAGAGGCCTGTCGTATCGCCAAGACCGATGGTGTTGGCGGTTGCAAACAGGCGGAAGGCCGGGTGAGGACGGATGACACGGCTCTGGTCGAGCAGCGTCAGGCGGCCGGAGGATTCCAGCACGCGCTGGATGACGAACATCACGTCCGGGCGGCCGGCATCATATTCGTCGAAGACAAGCGCGACATTGTGCTGATAGGCCCAGGGCAGGATGCCATCCTTGAATTCGGTGACTTGCATCCCGTCCTTGACGACGATCGCATCCTTGCCGACGAGATCGATACGGCTGACATGGCTGTCGAGGTTGATACGCACGCAAGGCCAGTTGAGGCGCGCGGCAACCTGCTCGATATGCGAAGACTTACCCGTGCCGTGGTAGCCGGAGATCATCACGCGTCGGTTATGGGCAAAGCCGGCGAGGATCGCGAGCGTCGTCTCGCGGTCGAAGAGATAGTCGGGATCGAGATCCGGAACATAGGCATCGCCCTTGCTGTAAGCGGGCACACGAATGTCGGAATCGATGCCGAAGACCTCCCGGACCGAAACGGTGGTGTCGGGCAGTTCGGAAATATCAAGGTCAATCTTGCTCATCATGTCTCCAAGGCGGGTGACGGCCACCCGACCACACTATCTCAGCCATTGCGCGACCATGGCGCCGCAGTATCGTTTCCGCGTTCTCCAAGGGTCGGAACGTCGGCGATACTTCTCCGGGACTGAAACGAAACCTCGGCGGGATAATGACCGCTGGCGAGCATTCTTGAAAGAGTCCCGGACAAGAAACGCAGCGTCCGGAAGGTCGGCAGAGGCGATGTCGGGAAAACGCACAAATATATATGCCGCGGTTGCCTGCGGCCTCAGCCGATGTGGACCATACCCGATTGAAGCTTAAGAGCAAGGACGGGAATTAACAAAAACCGTTCTGCTTCAACAATTGATAGGCCTGGATGACGGCGCGGAAACGCTCTTCCGAGCCGCGATCGCCGCCATTCGCATCGGGGTGATGCTTCTTGACCAGTTCCTTGTACTTGCTCTTGATCTCCGCCGAAGTGGCGTTCGCTGCAAGTCCCATCGTATCGAAAGCCTTGGCCTCCAGCGATTTCAGCTTGCGGGCCTGCGGAAAGCGCGGGCCGCTGCCCTTGCCGCCACCTTCCTTCACGAAACCGAACGGATCGCGCACGCGCGAATAGGCGCCGGAGCGGACCTCGGCATGCAGCGGGCTATTTTTGGCATCCTTGTTGACGCCGACCGTCCAGGTGGGGCGATGCCCGGTGATCGCCTCCTTCTGGTAACGTGCAATTTCGCCGTCCGAGAGGCCGGAGAAATAATTATATCCCTTGTTGTAGTCCTTGACGTGCTCGAAACAGAACAAGAAGAACTGGCCTTCCGCATTGCGTCCGACAGGAGCGCGATGCGTGCCTTTTTTGTCGCAGCCGTCCCACTGACAGCTTGGGGGCGCCTGTTCGGGCTCCTGCTCTCGCCTGCGGCGCGTTCGGATGCGATCGAAATATTTGGAATCAAGTCTCATGGCGGCGCTAATTATGGGGCTGCTGACTGACGACAACAAGAATTGACAAACGGGAATGTTGCTGGCTTGGTGGAAACCTTTTTCAAAAGACCCGGTGATGACACTCCAGAGCAGCATCGAAGAGAAGCTCAAAGAGGCATTTGCGCCCGAACGCCTCTCCGTGATCAACGAGAGCCATCTGCACGCCGGTCACCAGCCGGACATCACGGGCACCGGCGAGACGCATATGCGCGTTCGTATCGTCTCTGCAAAATTCGTCGGCATGTCGCGGCTGCAACGGCATAGGGCGATCACCGACCTCTTGAAGCCCGAGTTGGATGCCGGGCTTCACGCACTGGCCGTCGAGCCGTCAGCGCCGGACGAACCGACGCGCTGGTAGCGCTTGCTTTTGATGCAATTCCGGGCGCAAATCGCCGCGCGCTTTTGCTGGAATTGCTCTAGCGGATAATGAGCGCCGTTGCGTAAAGCCCGAAGCCGAAGACGGTATGGGCGAGCAGATTGAACACACGGGCCTTCGTGGGATTCGGCGTCTTCGATGCCGCCCAGCCGAGGCCGAGGCCCGGTTGCATCAGAAACCAACCCGCGCCGACGGTGACGATGCCTAGGATCCAGGCCGGCAGGAAAGTCGGCGCAGCAAACCAGGCCGGGCCGACGAAAATCGCCAGCAGGATGCCGTAGAGGATTCCGACCGCATAGTGGCCGATCCAGCCGAGCGCCAGCTCGCTGGCGTAGGGCGCGGCATCAGCGATATTATCATGAAAGACCTTGCCCTTGCCGAGGTGCCAGAACCAGCGTCCGGCCGGCGCCCAGTTTGGCGACGGCGTCACGCCGAGCTTTGCGAGCAGGATCGCCCAGATATCCATGAGGACTGTCGCCCCGATGCCGATGGCGACGGATCGCCAGAGAATGTCGAACATGTCAGTTCCTCTAGGATGAGCCGGCGCACGGAAATGGTGCCGGTAACGGAAATCTTGTTCAGGCGAGTTTAGTCTCGTCTTCCTCAGCGGGACGGATGCGCAGCTTGGTGATGCGGTTTTTCTCCCGCTTCATGACGACGAAACGCTTGCCATAGAAGGTGAAGGCCTGCCGCTCTTCGGGAATGGTCATCGATTCATGGATGACGAGACCGGCGATCGTCGTCGCTTCTTCATCCGGCAGGTTCCAGTCGAGCGCACGATTGAGATCGCGGATCGGCACGCCGCCATCGACGACGATGGAACCGTCGGCCTCCTGTCGTACGCCCTGCATGTCGATATCATGCTCGTCCGAGATGTCGCCGACGATCTCTTCGAGAATATCCTCGAGCGTAACGATGCCCTGCACCTCACCATATTCGTCTACGACAACGGCGAAATGCTGTTTGCGGCGCAGAAAGGCATTGAGCTGATCTTCGAGTTTGGTGCTGTCGGGCACGAACCAGGGCTTCTGGGCGATCTTCACGATATCGAGCTGCTGTGGCTCCATGTTCGGCTCGGCGAGCGCCCTGAGCAGATCCTTGGCGTGCACGACACCGATGATGTTGTCGATCGTACCGCGCCACAGTGGCATACGCGTATAGGGACTTTCGAGGATCGCCCGAACCACTGACTCCGGCGGATCGTCGGCATTGATCGCGCGCATCGCCGTCCGGTGGACCATGATATCGGAAAGCTCGAGCTCACCCAGATCGAGCACACCGCCGAGGCGGTCGCGGTCCGCCTTCACCACCGAGCCTTCGCGATGCAACAGGTCGACAGCGCCTCGCAACTCTTCGTGTGCCGACAGCATCGAAACTTCGCGCGACAGATTGATTCCGAAAAGGCCGAGGATCCGGCGAACGATACCATTGACGAAGGAAGAAATCGGACCGACCACGGCGACGAATATCCGCGTCGGTATCGCAACGGTGAGGGCAAAACGCTCCGGCGTCGAGATCGCCCAACTTTTCGGCAGGACTTCCGCGAAGATGACAAGGATAATGGTCATGGCAAGAGTTGCCAGCGCCACACCGGAATTGCCGAAGATTCCCAGAAACACGCTTGTAGCCAGCGACGACGACAGGATGTTGGCGAGATTGTTGCCGATCAGCAGCGCACCGATCAGCCTGTCACGACGCTCGATGAGGGTTCTGACGAGACCGGCACGCTCATCGCCATTGGCTTCCAGCGTATGGATCCGGCTTCTCGAAACAGCGGTCAGCGCGGTTTCGGATCCCGAAAAGAAGGCAGACATCAATACCAGGGCCGCGATCGAAATGATCTCCGGCCAGTAGACCGATAAAAACGCCAGGGTGCCCTCGACTGACATCAGGGATGTTTTTCCTTGAGAAAGCTGATCACTTCGGAAGCCGGCACGTCATCGGCGACGAAAGACTGGCCGATGCCACGGGTGAGAATGAAGGTGAGCTTGCCGCCCTTGACCTTCTTGTCCTGCGCGATCGCATCCATCAGCACTTCGGCCGGCGGGAGGATCCCTGGGATCTCCGACATGCGTGTCGGCAGGCCGACGGCCTTCAGGTGCGCCTCGACACGGCGGGCGTCGTCGGGGCTTGCAAGGTTCATGCGCGCCGAAAATTCATGCGCCAGCACCATGCCGATCGAAACGCCTTCACCATGGACCAGCCGGCTGCTGTCATAGGCGGTCGCGGCCTCCAGCGCATGGCCGAAGGTGTGGCCGAGATTGAGCAGCGCCCGCTGGCCGTTTTCCCGCTCGTCGGCAACCACGACATCTGCCTTGGCTTGGCAACTCACCGCAATCGCTTCGATACGAGCCGAGCCACCGGCAAAGACTGCCTGCCAGTTGTTCTCCAGCCAGGCGAAGAAATCCGGCTTGTCGATCAGGCCATACTTGGCGACTTCGGCATAACCGGCGCGGAATTCGCGTTCGCTCAGGGAATTCAGGACATCGGTATCGGCAAGAACCAGATCCGGCTGATGGAACACACCGATGAGATTCTTGCCGTGGCGGCTATTGATGCCGGTCTTGCCGCCGACGGAAGAATCAACCTGGGAGAGCAGCGAGGTCGGCACCTGTACGAAACGCACACCACGCCTGACGATGCCGGCGGCAAAACCCGAGAGGTCGCCGATGACGCCGCCACCGAGCGCGATGACGTAGTCGTTGCGTTCAACGCGGGCTTCCAGAACCTTATCACAGACATTGATCAAATGCTCGAAACTCTTGGTCTTCTCGCCGGCCGGCAAGACGACTGACGCCGAGGCGATGCCTGCAGCATCCAGACTTGCCTTCAAGGCATCGAGATAAAGCGGTGCCACATGCTCGTCGGTGACGATCGCGGCCTTGCGGCCCTTGATCCGCGAGGCGACCTCACTGCCGGCGCGGGCGATCAGCCCCGGCCCGATCATAATATCATAGGCTCGCTCGCCAAGCGGCACATGCACCTTGCGGACGGCGGAAGCTGACGTGATCGTGTTCATGATACTGCACTTTCTTTCTGGGCCTCGACCACGGCTCTCAGCACTTCATCAGCCATGACTTCCTTGCGCACGTCGCGCGAAAGCACCGTGAGATCGGCCTCCGCATAAACGGGATAGCGGGCATTCATCAGATTTTCGAGCGTCTGCTTCGGGTTTTCGGTCTTCAGCAGCGGACGTGTATCGCGCTTATTGACCCGATCCCAGAGCACGTCGAGATCTGCCTTCAGCCAGACCGAAAGGCCGCCCTTCTTGATATGCTTGCGCGTGCGGGCATTGATGAAGGCGCCGCCACCGGTAGAGACGACACGCGGGCCGCCCTTCAGCAGACGCTTCATCACCCGAGCTTCGAGCGCCCGAAACTCTTCTTCCCCATAAGCGGCGAAAAGCTCGGTGATCGTCATGCGCGAGACGCGCTCGATTTCTATATCGCTGTCGATGAAGGGAATGCCGAGCTGGTGCGCAACGAGGCGACCGACCGAGGATTTTCCGGCTCCCATGAGGCCGACGAGGATGAGATTGCGTGAACCGAGCGCGGCGCGAGCTCTATCTCTCAGGCTGTCTGCAACGGAAACTGGGGGTTCACTCATCGGTCCATTCACACTTTGTTTGCAAACGGTATCGACAAATGCGGGTGTAGCGTCAAGTCGCGGGCAAGGGAATCATGGTCTCACTGCGCCTTCTTGCACTTGCAAACATGCTTCTTATAACAGAAGCAGTTCTAAGGAGTAGCCGGATGCCGAGCCTGATCCGTTTCCTGTCCGTCCTGGCGGTCATTGCCGGATTGATCTATGGAGCGATGTGGGCGCTCGTCACCTTCGTCGAGCCGCAGGAGCGGGATGTGACGATCCGCATCCCTTCCGAGCGGGTAAACCCGCCCTCGACAGGCACCATCAACACCACGAAGAAGTGACGCGATGAAGGACCTCGGCCGCGTCCATGTGGAGTCATTCCTGGAAATGATGAGTGCCGAGCGGGGTGCTGCAGTCAATACGCTGCAATCCTACGAACGCGATCTGGACGACCTGCGCTCCTTCCTGCACGGCCGCAGCATCCGCCTGACAGAGGCGGCATCCGGCGATCTCGGCGCTTATCTTGGCTCGCTGTCCGCGCAGGGTTTCAAGCCTTCCTCGCAGGCCCGCCGCCTTGCCGCCATGCGCCAGTTCTACAAGTTTCTCTATGCCGAGGGCCTACGCACCGACGATCCGACCAGCATTCTCGACGCACCGAAGAAGGGCCGCTCCCTGCCGAAGACGATGGGCGTCGATGAAGTGACCAAGCTGCTTACTCAGGCAGAAACCGAGGCCGCTGACCCTGCCGCCGGCCAGCTTCACCGCATGCGCATGCTGGCACTGTTGGAACTGCTCTATGCCACCGGTATGCGTGTCAGCGAGCTCGTCTCGCTTCCCGCCCGCGTTCTCGATCAGGAAGGACGTTTCCTGATGATCCGCGGCAAGGGCAACAAGGAGCGGTTGGTACCGCTTTCCCAATCGGCAATTGCCGCGCTGAAAGCCTACGGCCGCATGCTGGCGGCCGAAAACGCCGCATCAAAACAGCCTCAGGACAGCCCCTGGCTATTCCCCGCTGCCTCGAAGGAAGGCTACCTCCCGCGGCAGGTCTTCGCCCGAGATCTCAAGATGTTGGCGATCCGCGCCGGCCTGACGCCTTCCATGATTTCTCCGCATGTCATGCGACACGCCTTCGCGAGCCACCTTCTGGCCAATGGCGCGGACCTGCGCGTGGTGCAGGAACTTCTCGGCCATCAGGACATTTCGACGACACAAATCTATACGCATGTTCTGGAAGAACGGCTCCAGCAACTCGTCCATACGCACCACCCCCTTGCAAAACAGGCGAAAAAGCACGAATAGGACCGGCGACAAGGGACGGAACCAGGAAACTGCCCCGCGCACAAGGAACGGAAACGCACCTCATGCACAACTATCTCGACTTCGAAAAGCCGATCTCCGACCTCGAAGGTAAGATCATCGAGCTTAAGAAGCTGGCGACGGAAGACGAAAGCATCGACACCTCCGACGAAGTCGGCAGGCTCGAAGTCCGCGTCCGCGAGGCAATTGTCGAGATCTATTCGAAGCTCAACGCCTGGCAGAAGACGCAGGTCGCGCGCCACCCGCAGCGTCCGCATTTCGTCGACTATGCTAAGACCCTCTTCCAGGAATTCACGCCGCTTGCCGGCGACCGCAAGTTTTCCGAGGATGCCGCCATCCAGGCTGGTCTTGCCCGCTTCCGCGGCCAGCCGGTCGCCGTCATCGGCCAGGAAAAGGGCAACGATACCAAGAGCCGCTTGAAGCACAATTTCGGCAGCGCCCGTCCGGAAGGCTACCGCAAGGCGATCCGCATCCTCGAAATGGCCGATCGTTTCCAGCTTCCGATCATCACGCTCGTCGATACCGCAGGCGCCTATCCGGGTGTCGGCGCCGAAGAACGCGGTCAGGCCGAAGCCATCGCCCGTTCGACCGAAATGTGCCTCGCCGTCAAGGTGCCGCTGATCTCGATCGTCATTGGCGAAGGCGGCTCGGGCGGCGCGATCGCGATCGCCACCGGCAACCGCGTCTACATGCTCGAACATTCGATCTACAGCGTCATCTCGCCGGAAGGTGCCGCCTCGATTCTCTGGCGCGATTCCACCCGCGCCAAGGAAGCGGCGACCAACATGAAGATCACCGCCGAAGACCTGAAGGGGCTCGGCGTCATCGACGGCATCATCCCCGAACCGCTCGGCGGCGCACACCGTGATCCCGACAGCGTCATCGCCGCGACGGGCGACGTCATCGCCAATGCGCTGGCCGAAATGGCTTCCCGCTCCGGCGAACAGTTGCGCAACGACCGCCGCCAGAAATTCCTCGCCATGGGCCGCAATCTGTAAGTTCCACAAACCGGCGCAGCCGATTGGGGCCAAATCTTGGCCACAATAATGTTATCTGTAACATTGCGCTTGCAGGACACGTCCGCGCAAGTCATAGGCTGGTAAGGATTTATCAAGTATAAGCCGCCTATGATTCCGCGCTACGCCGGTTTCCATAAGCGGGTTGGGTCGCATTTTTGATGGGCTGATTGAATGCGCATACGTCATTTTGCCTATGTTTCACTCATGGCGCTGGCTCTGACCGGCTGCAATGACGCATTGGAATCGGCTCAAGGCATCGACCTTTCGACCGTCAAGAACAAGGTGGAACAGCCGCTTCCCGCCCATATCCTTGCCGACATGTCGGCCAAGGGCATGGACCGCAACTCGCCGATCATGATCCGCATCTTCAAGGAAGAAGGTGCGCTGGAAGTCTGGAAGGCGAAGACGGACAACCGGTTTGAGAAGATCGCCGGCTACAAGATCTGCGCCTGGTCCGGCAAGCTCGGCCCGAAGGTCAAGACCGGCGATCGGCAGGCGCCGGAAGGCTTCTACAACCTGAGCCGTGCCAACCTGAATCCCAATTCTAAATATTATCTGGCAATCAATACCGGTTTTCCGAACCGCTATGACGCCGTCAACGGCCGCACTGGCAGCGATCTGATGATCCACGGTGCCTGCTCATCCTCCGGCTGCTATTCCATGACCGATCAGCAGGTTCTGGAAATCTACGCCTTTGCCCGTGACGCCTTCAAGGGCGGCCAGGAGAGCGTCCAGCTTCAGGCCTTCCCCTTCCGCATGACGGCCGAGAACATGGTCAAGCACCGCCTCGACCCAAACTATGATTTCTGGAAGATGCTGAAGGTCGGCTACGACAATTTCGAAGTCACCAAGCGCCCGCCGGAAGTGAACGTCTGCGAGAAGAAATACGTCTTCAACCAGCAGGCCATCAACGGCGGCAGCTTCAATCCGGCCGGCGCGTGCCCGGCCATGTCGACGCCGCCGGCGCTGACAGCCGCTCTCGCTTCGTACGGCAAGACCTATGATGCCGAATACCAGGCGGCCCTGAAAAAATATGACGGGCTTGCCTGGTACGACCCGACGGAAGCAGAACGTAAGGCTGTCGTCGCCAAGCTGCGCAAGGGCCGCGAACTCGCCTATGCTCCAACCGGCACGTCGCTTGAGGCCGGCCGCATGGTCAAGGTTGCCGAGCTCGAAGACATGCTGGCCAATCAGGCCGCAAAGAGCGTGACTGCAAAGACCGCAGCTGCCGCTACGCCGACGACGCAGGCTCAGGCTGCGACCGTTGCCGCAGCGCTGCCAGCCAATATTCCGGTGCCGATGCAAAACCCGCTGGCCTATGCCGCGCCTGAACCCGCGCCGCAGGAAACCGCCGACGCCACCAAGAAGCCGTTCTGGAAGTTCTGGGCCAGGAACTGATCGGCTTGGACGCCGTTCTCTACGATCTGCGCGGGCTGAAATGCCCGCTTCCCGTCATCAAGACGCGCAAGAAGCTGAGGTCTATGCCGAGCGGCGCAACGATCCTCGTCGATACCAGCGATCCGCTTGCCGTCATCGACATCCCGCATTTCTGCAATGAAGACGGCCACGAGCTTATCAGCACCGAAAAGACCGAGCGCGGCCACCGTTTCCTGATCCGCAAGGGATGATCGTCAGATCCGCATGCCCGGAATGGCGAGCGGATTGTCGCTGAGGGCTGCCCGATCCGGCGCATCGATCCGCGGCTTGCCCACGAACGCGTCGAAAAGATCCTTCACGAAAGCCTCAGGCAGATCCTTGGTGATCAGCACCATGCGCGTGCGCCGGTCCTCGGAATCCGGCCAGGCTGGAAGCCGAACCGGCGGATGAAAGATGCTCTGAACGCCATGTAACACCAGCGGTCGCTCCGGCCGGTCGGACGTCGCGATGATCGCCTTCATGCGCAAGAGCTTTTCCCCATGCGCCGAACGCAGGAGATCGATGAACATTTCGAGCGCCATGGGATCGATAGGCTTCTCTTCGATGATCGAGAAGGAGCGGATCGAAGCATCGTGACGGTTGACGTCGTGCGGGTCCTGATGTTCGTGGCCGTGATGGTGGTGATGCCCATGATCATGATCGTGGCCATGCTGGTGATGATGGTGCCCCTTGTGCTCTTCCTCATCATGCAGCCAACGGCGGACATCGGCGATTTTTGTACCGGGATCATAAAGCCCGTTGACGAAAATACGCGCCGAGCCTGCCGCATCGCTGTCGGCATCCATGATGGCGGCGCGCGGATTGAGGCCATGCAGACGTGCCATCAGTGCATCCGTATCGCCGGCTATGTTCCGTTTCGAAACGATCAGCCGATCGGCAACAGCCGCCTGCTTGCGTGCCTCCTCATGATTGTCGAGTGTCTGCAGGCCATTCACGGCATCGACAACAGTGACCACACCATCCAGCTCGAAATTCTGCGCGATGACAGGATTGCCCATGATCGCCTGCATGACAGGAGCCGGGTCGGCAAGGCCGGTGGTTTCGATGACCACGCGCTTAACCGGCTTCACGCGGCCCGTCTGCACCGCATCCATGAGGTTTGCCAGCGTGTCGACCAGTTCTCCGCGCACGGTGCAGCAGAGGCAGCCATCGGAGAGCTCGATGATGGAATCGCCTGAGCTTTCGACCAGCAGATGGTCGATACCAACATCGCCGAATTCATTGATGATGACGGCTGCATCCTTCATGGCGGGATCTTTGAGGATGCGATTCAGCAGCGTCGATTTTCCGGCGCCGAGAAAGCCGGTCAGGATGGTGACCGGAATCTTGTCGCTAAACGTGCTCATGGTTTTTCCTTAGAAGGATGTCGGCCGCGGAAGCGGAACCGGTACGTTGGCGAGTGCTTCGACTGCATCGCCCTTGGCAGACTTGTCGTTCTGGGCGACCGGCTGCGCATCCTGGCCCGGAATGAGGCCCGCGAACACGAATTGCGGCTCATGATCCATCTCGTGGATATAGGGTGACTGCACCTTCATGCGGCCAACCTCGTCGCGCGTTTCGCTACGCACTTTTGCGCCCTTTGCGCTGCAGATATCGGCCGTGATGTCATTCACCTGGTCCTGCCCGGGACCGTAAGGCTTCAGCGAGCCCAGCGTATCGTTCGCCGCAAATTGCGTGGTAAAGCCCTTCTGGAGCAGATTTGCGGTGGCGTCGGCGCGGGCCGCCAGGCTGTCGGTACCGAGAACGACCGACACCAGCGTACGACCGTTACGTGTCGCAGAACCGATCTGATTGAAGCCAGACGCGCAGATGAAGCCGGTCTTCATGCCATCGGCGCCAGCAAAGCGGCCGATCAGCATGTTGATGTTCGGAACGTTCTGCTTGCCGGTCGTAAAACCTTCCAGCGAGAAATAGCCGGCATATTGCGGGAAGTCGCGGCGCAGCGCCACCGTCAGAATCGCAAGGTCGCGGGCCGTTGTATATTGCCCGTTGCCCGGCAGGCCGTTCGGATTGACGAAATGCGAATCCGTCATGCCGAGCTTCGCCGCCTCGGAATTCATACGCACGACGAAAGCTTCCTGGGTGCCGCCGACCGCTTCCGCAACGGCAACGGCGATGTCATTGGCCGACTTCACCATCAGGATCTTCAACGCGCTGTCGAGCGTGAATTTCTGGCCCGGCTTGAAACCCATCTTTGCCGGCGGCGCAGACGCGGCCCGCTTGCTCATGACAACGGGGGTGTCGAGACTGATCTGGCCGGATCGGATCGCATCGAAAACCGTATAGACAGTCATCAGTTTGGTGAGCGAAGCCGGATACCACTTGCGGAAGGCTTCTTCATGCTCCAGCACGCGGCCGGTCTGCACGTCGACGAGAATATGCGGATTGGCGTGAGCAAGTGTAACGGACGAGACAAGAACCGCCGTTGCTGTCGCTATAAAAGAAAAGGGCCGCAAAGCGGCGAACAAACGATCGTGGCGCGTCGACAAGTGCTCGTCCTTCAGGGAATTATCTCGAAACCTTCCCCTATTTACCCTATATGGCTATGACATGGCAAAGGTCATTGACTAAGTTATTTCCAAGGCATCACGCCCTCGTGATGCTTTCAGACAGGCCCCACGCATTTCACTCACAGGAAGCCAAGAATGCCGATTCTGAATAGAGCCGCCGAACTTCAGGACGAAGTCGCAGAGTGGCGCCGTCACATCCATGCACGGCCGGAACTTCTCTTCGCAGTCGAAAATACGGCCGCCTTCGTTGCTGAAAAGCTTAAAGAATTCGGCGTCGACGAAATCGTCACCGGCATCGGCCGCACCGGCGTTGTCGGTCTCATCAAGGGCAAAGGCGACGGCAGCCGCACGGTGGGCCTGCGCGCCGATATGGATGCCCTGCCGCTCACCGAAATCACCGGCAAACCTTGGGCATCGAAAACACCTGGCAAGATGCATGCCTGCGGTCATGATGGCCATACGGCCATGCTGCTGGGTGCAGCGAAGTATCTCGCCGAGACCCGCAACTTCAATGGCAATGTCGCTGTGATCTTTCAGCCCGCCGAAGAAGGCGGCGGCGGCGGCAACCTGATGGTCAAGGACGGCATGATGGAGCGCTTCGGCATCGAAGAGGTCTACGGCATGCACAATCTCCCGGGTCTGCCCGTCGGCCAGTTCGCCACCCGCAAAGGCCCTATCATGGCGGCGACCGACGAGTTCACCGTCACCATCAAGGGCCGTGGCGGCCATGCGGCCCAGCCGCACCGTACGATCGATCCTATCGCCATCGGCGCACAGATCGTCACAAACCTGCAACTGATCGCCTCGCGCAGCGTCAATCCGCTGCGCTCGGTCGTGGTCTCCGTCACCAAGTTCAATGCCGGCTTCGCCCATAACGTCATACCCAATGACGCAACCTTCGCCGGCACGATCCGCACGCTGGATGACGAGGTGCGCGCCCAAGCCGAAGCACGCCTGCGCCAAGTGGTCGATGGCATCTGCGTCGCCCATGGCGCGGAAGCCGATATCAACTTCCACCGCAACTACCCCGTCACCTTCAACCATGCGGATGAAACGGAACATGCCGTCGCCATCGCCGGCGACATAGCCGGCGAAGCCAACGTCAATCCTGAGGTCGATCCGATGATGGGCGGCGAGGATTTCTCCTACATGCTGAACGCTCGCCCCGGCGCCTTCATCTTCATCGGCAATGGCGACACTGCCGGCCTGCATAACCCCGCCTACGACTTCAACGACGATGCAATCGCCCACGGTATTTCCTACTGGGTGCGCCTCGCCGAACAGCGCCTCGGCGCCTGAAGCGAAACGACATTGGATATACTGAAAGGGCTTGGCTTAACGCCAAGCCTTTTGTATGCATGGCATCCAAGTGGTCCCGTAGCTCAGCAGGATAGAGCACCAGATTCCTAATCTGGGGGTCGCGCGTTCGAATCGCGCCGGGATCACCAATGAAATCAATCTGATAGTCTATCCTGACGTTCCTACGCATTCCAACAGCGTTCCTACACGTCTGTTTCCGGTGCGTTCCCGGTGCCTCTGTGAGCGACACGCAACTGTGCGACCTTCTGGGTTTTCTCCAGCGTCTTGCGGTTATAGCGCTGCGTGGTCGCCGCGTTTTTGTGATTGGCGTGATGCCTCAGATGTTCGAGATCCGCCCCTGCATCTGAGCCTTCGGTGATGCCGCCGGCTCGGCTGTCACGGTTCCATACCGTCTTCGGCACGCCTGCATCATCCGCTATTTCACGCCAGACATCGGAGAAGTATCGCTGGCGATATGGCAGGCCGGTCTTCTCTGATTTGATCATCGGGCCGAAACGCTTCTCGGATGGCACCATGTCGATGATCTTCCGAAGGAACGGATATTGCATCGTGTCATGCTCGGCCGTCACATCATCAACCTTGCTGGTCGGCTTCTTGAGGATGCCATTGCTATCGAGATGCGACCAGAGCAGACCGTCACGCCAGCGCTGGCCGCGATCCATAATGCCGCCGTCCCGGTGATCGTCCACCTTCTCCCAGCGTCCGATAACATCGATCTGCCGCAGGGTGAGCTCGAACTGAAGAGCCTGGGCGAGCGCAATGGAATGCAGCCCCTTCTCGATCGCCTTGTTGCAGATGGCCTCTGCCTGCTCGAAGGTGATCTGCTCGGTGCGCCCGCGTGGGACGTGGAACGTCATCGATTCCAGAACCGCCTTCAACCGGAAGCATTCGGTGATATTGGCGACGACTCCGAAGCTGACGACGATCCGCAGGAGCTGCATGCATTGATAAGCTCGGCGTGGCCGCTCTGGGTTCGGCGGCAAAGTGATGCCCTGCTTCAAGGCTTCCGCTCGGCGCTCGGCCTGCTTCTCGGTATCCTCTGCCGGCTCGCTGAAATGCTCGTACCAACCCCTGATATCGAGACCTGTCACCTTCTCAAGCCTACGCATCCCGCATTCTTTCTCCAGAATGTCGAGGCTGAAATCATACATCTCGCGGGTGTTGCTCTTCACCGTGAGATAGCCAGAGCCCTTTGTCGTGCGATACATGCGGATGAGCGAGCGCAAGGTGCCGTCGAACTGCACCTTTGGCCCCTGCCCCTTCTCTGCAAGCCATTGCTTAAGCTCTGACGTGAGCACGCGGCACCTTGCCGCGATCTCATCCATGGTGTTGCCATGCACGCGCACGGTCTTGATCGGATAGCCTTCAGTGTTGCGCGAGACCGCCGATGCCACCCAATAATAGGCGGTGGTGCCGTCCTGCCTCGGCCGCCGCTTCAGGCCGATTTTTTCCGTTTCCATGGTTCTTCCTCATCAAGGGCGGGATTGCCCTGACCGGATGATGACGAGAGTCCATATCGACGGTCAAGGAACGCCTCGCAGGCCGGCCAATACCTTCGGCCGCCGAAAAGCGGATCTGGCTGCGGGAAACCAGCCTGGGCGAGTGCCGGCAATGCTGTCTTCAGGATATCGAGCTTGATGCCCATACGGTCGGCAAGCTCGCCCTCGGTAAGGAAGAGTGAGCTGGCCTTGGTCATAACGGCGCCACCTTCGGGAACGCATCATAAGTCACGCCTCGCAACTCGCGACCGGAGACCTTCTTGCCGACTTTGATCATGGACTGAAGCGATGAGCCGTAATTGCCTGGATAGTATTCGCTCCCGTCGGCCATGACGTGCTGTATCGGCTTGTTCCCAGGGTTTCCATCCAGCGGACGCCACGGCATCCATTCGCCATTTTGCTTATGGTGGAATGCTGCCCCTGAAACGACACACTGCCGTCGAAGGTCGTGAAACCATTCTGGATGCGTAGGGCGAGCCAAATGGCCACCTTGGTCTGTCTCACCTCCGGTGATCACCCATTCGATATCAAGGATCATTTCGCGGAGATTGATCGGCCCAAGAAGTGGCTCACAAGACACGAATGCAAACTCAGGCCTGACGATATGTTTCGCCGCGATAAGGGCGGGAACGTTGATATCGGCCCGCTTTTGATCCTCGATCGTCGTTCCGATCGCGGCATTGCTCGGCAAGCCACCGGCGGCTGACGCTAGCTTGATGATGTTCTGCGGTCGCTTCGTCAGCAGCAGGTAGACGAGGCGCGGCGTCTTGCGCATGACCTCGAACGCGTCGGAACGCCACTGCGGATCAACTTGGTTGTCGAAGATGTCGGCGAGGCTGGCGCAGAAGACGAATGGGCGGTCGCCATCCCTTTCAGCCTGTCGCTGCCAGCGGAATGGATCGTTCCATGTGTGGGCGCCGGTACGAACACGAGGAGCATTGCCCCACTGCACCTTTCCATAGCGCTTGTCCATGAGGGCTTCAGCATAGCAACCATCGCATGCAGGGCTGACTTTGGTGCAGCCCATCCACGGATTCCAAGTGTGGCGTGTCCACGAAATTCCACTGTTTTCGGCCATCACGCCAGATCCTCAATCAGCCCATCGACATACGTGTTGGTCGCATCGGCATCCACCACGCCCTTCAGGCGGTCGTTGTGCGCCCGCAGGATGCGTTTCGCGGTCTCGGTGGTGTTATCGGTCAGCCGGGGCTTGAAAAGCTCGTGGGCGGCTTTCAGGTCGGCGGGGTCGATCTCGGCTGCGAGCTTGTTGTGATACTCGCGCAGGAGCGCCTGGCTGTCATTATCGGAGACCGACTCCGGCTTGGGAGGCGTATCGGAGCCGGTCTCCTTCTCAGCCTGCCGCGGGGAACGGGGGGTAACAGGCTGGGAACTGGTGGATTCGCCGCGTGCCCATGCGCGGAGTCGCTCGCCGGTCTCCATAGAAACCTGCTTGCCAGGCTGGAAGAACTGCGAATAGGGCGGGTTGAGCTTTCCGTAGAACTGACCGTTCTGCATCAGCGGCACGCCCTTTGCATCGGGAGTGACCATGAAGCTGATGGTCAGATCATAGAGCATGTTCTGCTCACAAATCGGTTGCCAGCCGACATTCTGCACTGTGGTGCGCTTGCGGCCATTGTCGTCGGTGATTTCGACCGGCTTCGTTACCTCGCGGGCGCGGAAGCAGAAGACGACGTGGGCGCGAACCTGCCGCAGGTTCTTCATCAGGTGCGTCTTATGCTCGGCCTTCGGAACCGCCCATGCTGGGAAGTTGAATTTGTGCAGCTCCCAATCCTGAAGGCTGTCATATGGCTTCTTCGCCAGTCGGGCCATCTCGGCAACATGCATGTCATGCAGGCCGCCCACGCCCTCCCATTCATCCGAAGCGGAGTCGATGACGACGACGCGGGCGCCAACCTTATCGACCGCCTGGTTGATCGCATCCCAGATCGCTTTCGGCGTGAAGGGCGGGCGCATGTCCATGTACTTCACCCGGAACAGGAATTCCTTCAGAAGCTCGGACTGCGGGCGGGTGTCGGATGGTGTCGGAAAATAGTGCCGCGCCCGGCCGCCCTCGGTGTCGATGAAGGCGATCGGCTCATCACCAGCCAAACCGAGCGCGAGAAGGAGCGCGCTGACGGTCTTGCCAGATCCGGAAGGCCCGGCAATGCCGATGATCAAAGACGTGTCGTCGCGCACGCCATCAGTGAAGGTCGCGGTCATGCTGCGCCACCGGTAGGAAGATTGCCGACATAGCCGGTGCGGCCATCCGATTTTTTGATTTCCTGATCTCCATGGCTATTCACCCGGAAGATGCCAGACAGGAGCTCGTTGACCGTCCCGTGCAACGATGCGCGAAGCTGATCCTTGAGGGCGCCTCCGACATTGACAACATGCTGCTGCATTTCAGCATTGAAGTCGGCAGCTACCATTTTCGCCATAATCCACTCGGCGCGGGTTATGTCTCGATCAGAGGCATAGGAGGATGGCTTCCCGTCCTTCCCAACCTTCTCGTTCCAGTAGTTGCCGATGACCTTTTCCAGTTCCTTGCGGATCGTGGTCGGCTTGCCCTCTCGCTCACCCCACGAATTGACGCGGGTATATTCGCGGTCAAAGCCGCTCTGGATGGCAGCATCGATAGCAGATCGAATCTGGGCATCTGCCTGATCCTTGAAGAGCTGCGCGATGCGGGCATCGACAGCGGTGCGGACTCGGCTAAAAAGCTCTTCTTCGCCGATGATCTTGTCGGCCACTTCGGCGACGATTGCCGCCTCAATACGTTCCTGGTTGAGTTCCATCAGTTCGGCTCCATGATCTGGCGGGGTTTGTAGGGCTGGGCTTCGTAGACCGGCATCGGGTCATGGCCGAGCTTCTGCAAGTAAGGGTGCTCAAGCTCGCGGGCGGTCCAACGCGTATCGATGTAGGCTGGCATTTCCGCCTCAACGATGCCGCCGGGATAGCCGGGCCACCAGTTTTCGGACATGCACTTGCGCCAGAGCAGGAAAGCGTCGGACACCATCTTTTCGCCGATCACGCGGCCGGCAGCATCGACGCGCGCCACGGTGATCTCGAACGGCGGTTCCTGCTCCTGCAGGATGAATAGGAAATCCAGCTTCAGTTCGTGCCGGTCGATCTCGGGGAAGAGTGCGCGGACGGCCCGGCGATAGAACGCATCCTGAAAATGATAGTTGTTGTTGTAGATAGCGCGGGCGACGGCATCAGGTTCTACGCTCAATTCCGTGGTCTTGTAATCGATGATCGTCAGCCGATCGCCGGTAATGCTGATCCGGTCCATGCGAGCTCGTGCCCACAGATCGCCGCACCGGTCTTTCCAGACGGCGGTCACTTCGTTCATGCGCACGGCCTCGGCGTCCGGGGATGCCAGAGCGCGGATAGCCGGGTGATCGTGCTGTGCAAGCGTGGCGCGTGCCTTCTCGACCATCGCCACGGTCTGCTCGTAGTCTGCTGTCAGGAGCGGGATTGCGCCGCGCTTCTGCGCTTTCGTGCGTTCGTCCTTTGCCACCTTGGTCTTGAAATCGTCGTGGTCGATCACGGCAATCTCGGTCGACTGCTGCAACAGCATGGCATGGCCGGCAGATCCGATCTCGCGCTTGCGGTCGTTCTTTTCCTCGGCCTCTTCCTGCTTCGTCATCTTCGGATGAGCTGCGCGGGCATGAAGCGGCGATTCCAGAATGAGCTTTTCAGCGATCGATCGGCTGAGGCTGGGCGTCGGGCACGGATCGGCATGGTACGCCTTCTCGGTCATGCGGTAGAGGCCCTGCTCGGTCGCGGTCTCGGCGGTGATGATGTTCATTCTGGCATCCTCGCGGACACAACCCGCGCAATCCCTGCCTGACCGTGGTCATTCATGCGCAGAAATGAGCGGTACGGGTTGGCCTGAAATTCATTCCAGAACACGTCAGTGATCCGGCCAACTTCGGTTTCGATCTGGTCCCGGTCGATATTTCGCATCACGGCGATGACGTTGCGGAGGGTTCTAGCGTCGATCATTTGACGCCTCAAAGAAGATCTGAGCCGCGCAGCAATGGCGGCAAGCCACGACGCTGACGAAACACGGGAACCTGCCGGTTCAGGTGCTCGTAACGATATTCGTCATCGAGCCATTCCTGCCGCTGCTGGTCCGGGTCCGGTTGCTTGTCGTTGAAGGCCTGGCAGTAGCGCTCGAAGGCATCCGAGTGCTTTACGAACTCGGGAACACTTTCGTCGGGCGTGCCGGTCCAGTCCGACAGCCATGCCTCGGCGCAGTCCTCGGTAACGTCCTCGCCGGTCAGCGTCTCCATGTCGAAGCGCACGGCCTGAATGAAGTCGTCGTTGCCACGGATCGCGTCGGCCGCCGTGTCGAAGCACTTCGGCAGCACGTCGGTTTCCATGAAATAGCTGCCGCCGGTCAGAGTGTGACCGGTACGGATGAGCAGGCATTCGCGCGGATTAATGAATTTGCGGGTGATCTTGGTGCGGATCATGCTTCACCTTTTGGGAGATAGATGCGGGCCGGCGCTGGGCCGCTGATGTCGATTGTGTAGCCGCCAGCGCGACCATCGCCGCGTTTGACATTGACGTGGATACCTGGGAGGGGCTTGCCGTCGGCATCGACGCCGCCGATCTGTTCGAGCACTTCCAGCGCCATGCGGTCGCGGATTTCCTGCTCCGTAACGACGGCTCGGAAGCTGATCGTGCTGGGCTTGATCATCTTGACCATCGGTCAGATCCTCGCCGCGATCTCTGTGGCGCGTTCGGTGCGCTCCAGACCTACGGAACCCGCCAGACCGATCAGGCCGGCGACGACAACAGCCGCAATCGCGACCAAAAGCGCACCGCGCGCGGCGATCGCTTCCAAAAGCTCATCAGGGGTGCGACGATCGTCAATCAGAATGGTGGGAAGGACATGCTCGAAAGCATTGGAATGGCCGTGAAGGTGGTCATAGCCCTCATCGGTCCAGAGATAGAGATCGTCTGCCGGCTGACTTGAGGTTTCATGTGAGGCGATAGAAAACATGGCGCTCTCCTTTGATGGGAGAACGCTACTCGATTTCGAGTGCCAATGTCAACTCGAATGTGAGTTATTTGCCGCTCAATTCCATAGCGAGTAATTTGAAACCGTCTGGACCGAGTTTTTTGGCGACGGCACGAGCCTCAATAACATAACGCTTCGCATCACGAAGCATGAGGTCCTTGAGTTGAAGCCTATGCTCGGCTTCTGACAGGTCGTTGCCCTTTCGTATCAGGATCTGATGGAAGCGCTTCCCAGCTTCATCGACATACTTATGGCAGGTCTCTAGGGAATATGAGGCGATTGTGTCGGCTGTCTCGCTCTCTTGATCTGCAACCGATAGGATAGCCATGCGGATGCACTTCACCGCATCCTTAACTTTCGAGTCAACCTCTTCTGATCGCCCCGGCTGCGCCACAGAGAGCAATATCAAGGCGGTTGCGATCAGCGTTTCCGATATGCTCCGACGACAAGATGACATGTCGGCCATTTCTCCCTTGGTAGGGAGAATTCTGCCGGCTCCCCATCCGGCGGATTATATTGGCGAAGGTGCCAGGTGTCGGCTGTCGCACGCACCAGCTGCTTCAGGATTGCATAGTGCTCGCCGTGATGGTCATGCGTGCTGATAATGACTTCATCCCCTGCGCTGTAAGGCAAATTTGGGTGCACCAGCGCCAAGTCTCCATTGCGGAAGGCCGGAACCATAGAGTCACCTAGCACATACAGACCGTACCCGTTCTTGGCTCGGGCGAGAGGTTCAGGACGCTTTACATAATCGATCGGGTCTGAGGACACGACTACTGAATCACTCCACGATCCGCCTCGGACGGCGGAATAAATCGGCAGATCCGGCAGGCCTATGAGATTTTCGCGCGGGATCGGAGATGGATTTTTAATCTGGACGATCTGGGTGTCAATGGTGCCGTCAGGGAGTGTTCGGCGGATCACGGCATCCGGCATGGTGCTTTGCCCCGAGAAGGGGAACGGGATTTCGAGAAAGGCTGCCACCTCAGGCGCAGATCTGGAGCGCGCCACCACGTCACGCTCAATGCGATCGATCGATTGCTGCGTGGTATTCGTGAGCTGCGCAAGTTCGACCTGACTGAGGCCGCGGCGCTCACGTTCTGCTCTAACTATTTGTCCGAAGCTCTTGTCCATAAAAATAATCTACCCGATTTCGGGTACTCAATCCAACTCGATTGCAAGTTACTCGATTTAGAGTTATAACGGGTTTTAAGACCAATCCCGTTACAGCGAGTAGTTCATGCAAGAGGCTGAACAGCACCCTGGAATGGTTTCTGCCATCGAGTTTTTTGGCTCGCAGGCGAAACTTGTTGAAGCGATCGGCTGCTCTTCTCAGCAGTCGATTTCGAGATTCCTGAACCGCGAGGCTGAAACCTCTCCTGAGGTGGCAGTCGCAATTCACAAGGCTTCTGAAGGAAAGGTACCGAAGTGGATACTTCGGCCTGATCTGTTTGACGCCCCAGATCAAGCTTCCTCGGTCGAGGCCGCTTGATGTCCTCACAATCGTCTTTCTTTTCCGAAGGTGGATTCGGGAACCGTCGTAGTGGGATTCGGTATGTTGACGCCGTTTGTGGCCTCGCTCGCCGTCTCTGGCCCTCAAAGACCGCCGCAAACCTTGCTGGTCGCGCGCAAATCAGCATGCGAGCCGCTGAATTGTGGCTCGAAGGGCGCACTGAGCCGGGCGCCGACGCTCTCGTGAACCTGCTGCGGTCTGACGCCGGGTTCGAGCTTCTTCAGGAGATCATGGCCGGTTCCGGCACTCGCTGGTGGAAGGAATTCCGCCGCGGTGTCCACATCGCCGAGCTCGAAGCGAAGCAGGAGTTTCTTCGCAAGCAGCTCGACGCGCTCAAGGAGGAGATGTGATGCGAGGTTTCATAGTCGACTGCTTTCTTCGGGCCTCATCTGCCTGCAACACCCTGTCGGTGTTCTTCAAGAACTGCGGGCTGATGCTCTGGAAGCGTCCGGACCTTTCGCCACTGCGTGGTCGCTCGAGCGCCGATCTCATCGTGACCAAGCACGAGAACATCCGGGGGCAGGAATGAGCACGCTCATCATCTGCGCTGTCGGTCTCTGGCTGTCGATCAACTTCTATTTCGGCCTGGTGCTGGTGCGCGATGCTCTCGCTGTCACCCGCCAACGCCGCCATCGGGTGTTCTGATGCCCGCCGCCCTTCGCCGTCTCCCACGCTGCCCCGAATGTGATGCCGTGCTCAACGCCGGCCTCATTTGCGATTGCTGCGGCGTGGTTCCCAACCAGACCGATATCGACTGCCAGATGGCGGTCGAGCACCTGCCCGGCGCAAAGCTCTTCATGCGTCCGCAGGTCAACCGACTGAAGAGCATCAGGAGCGATGGACGATGACAGAAGAGAACAACGAGGATGATGCCCTCGATCTCGCAGCAGATACCCTTTTCGGCGATCTCCGCGATGCCATGCTGATGCATGTCAGGAGCATGGAAACACCATGGTCGAAGATGAGCGAAAAGGCGCAGGCCGATAAGATCTATGCCATCGGAAATGCATGCGAAACCCTCGTGCGCAAGGCCGTGGCGATCGTCGCCAGCAACGGCAATGAACCGATGTTCGGCCGGATCGCAAAGTTCACGGTCAAGGATGAGATCAAGGCAGAACTGATTGCCGGATCTTCCGTCGCGAACATCGAGAAGATCGCCGAAAACATCGGCCAGCCCGCCATTATCATCTTTGCCAGCCCTGAGGGTTTCATGGGTGCGAAGGCAGAGGCCAAGGCCGACAAGGATCAGCCTGAGCTGCCCGGCACGTCGGATGACGAGGAAGCCGAGGACGAGCAATACGACCGCGCCGTTGTCGCCATCAGGCAAAGCGGCAAGGCATCGACCTCGTTCATCCAGCGCACGTTGTCGATCGGCTACAACCGTGCCGCATCGCTCATCGAGCGGATGGAGAAGGAAGGCGTCGTTGGCCCGGCTGACACCAGCGGTAAGCGCGAAATCCTCGTGGCGCCGCTCGACCCGACACTGCCAGACGCGGACCCGTCAGACGCACCTGAGGCGGCCTGACGATGGCAGTAGCGGCGCGGATCAAGTTCATCATTCCTGGCGATGTGGTGCCATGGGCTCGTGCTGGTGGCGGCAAGACCACCCACAAGTTCACGCCCAAGCGTCAGCAGGATTACATGGGCATGATCCGCGCCGAGGCTTTTCGGCAGATGGAAGCATTTCCCGGGCCGCTCGAAGGTCCGCTGCAGCTCAAGATTGTCGCGGTTTACCTCTGGCCGAAGACCACCACCAAGGCGCGGCGCAATGCCGTTGATGGTGGCTGGAAGATGACCAAGCCCGACTGCGATAACATCACCAAGATCGTGAAGGACGCTCTGAACACGATCGCCTACGCCGACGACGCGCAGGTTTCCTTTTCGTCCTGCTGGAAAATTCTCGGAAACAAAGCCGGTCTCATCGTTGAGGTTATCAGCCTCGCGGGTGTGCCGGCGCCTGTCATTGAACTGTGAGGGCACCATGAGCAGCTGGCAATTACTGAAGATCGAGCAGAAGCTTGAGGCTATCCGCGAGGCATATCCGAAATGCACCGGTACCGCCGCCACCATCGCCCGTAAGCTGTTCGAGCTGCACGGCCACAAGGTCAGCCGCAATGCGGTGATTGGCTATTATGCTCGCCATGGCGAGAAGCTGAAGGATATTCCGCTTCGTGGCCCGCACGCCGGAGCGGCGGTGAAAAAGCCGCTGATGCGCGCTCCTCGGCAGCCGAAGCCGAAGGATAACCCGGTCATGGTGGCCGAGGTGGTCAAGTTCATGGAGGCACCGAAGCCGGTGTCCTTCGATGATGTCTACCGGCCCAATCCCAAGAACCTGTCGCTGCTCGATCTCGAATGGAACGACTGCCGCTACGCTGTCAGTGGCGAGAAAGAACACACACTGTTCTGCGGCAACACCACCGATCGCGACTCCTCCTACTGCCCCTATCACCACAAGCTCTGCCACGGTCCCGGCACCAAGTCTGAACGGCTGGTCGATCACCTCATCAGGAAGGTGGCGTGATGGGCAAAAGGTCGAATTTCGCGCGCGTCGAGAAAGACTTCTATCCGACGCCGTATGAGGCCGTCTTGCCTCTCCTGCCGCATCTGCACGGCGTCGAGACATTCGCGGAGCCTTGTGCCGGCGAGGGGCATCTGGTCGGCCATCTGCAACGGCATGGCTATGTTTGCGCCTACGAGGGCGACATTTCATATGGCTATGATGCGATGACGCATCGCTTCGAAGATGAAGCGACCTTCGATGCTATCATCAGCAATTTCCCTTGGACGCGGGAAATCCTCCATCCGCTCATCGTGCGGTGCATGAAGATCGCGCCCACATGGATCATCCTCGATGCCGACTGGGCGCACACCACCATGGATACGCGTCCCGGCGTGCAGCCGAAGACGCCGGACCTTCTGAACCGCTGCAGCCATATCGTCAGTGTCGGCAAGGTTCGCTGGATTGAAGGCTCGAAGCACAAGAGCCTCGATAACGTTAGCTGGTACCGCTTCCACGCCCAGCACACCGGCGGGCCGAAGTTCATCGGGCGGGAGGTGGTGGATGCTCGATAGGGTCACCAACCACGCCGTTCTCCGCTACCTGCAGCGCGTGCTCAACCTACCGGTGGATGATTGGTGCGCCGGGCAGCCGTTCTCATGCGACAGGGAGCGTGTGGCGTTCTGCTGCGAGCGTGCCGAGCTGCCGGTGGATGCTGTCAAAGAACTGATCATGTCAAAACCTGTCATGCTCATGTGCATGGCGGGCTTCCAGAACGTCTGCGTTCGCCTCGATGGGTTTGCCTACATCATCCGCCAGGGCTTCGTCGTCACGATCCTCACCGACGAACAACGAGACGAGCGCATTGGTCAGCTCGGCAAGATCAAGCAGCAGAGCCGTGACAGCATGCGGCGCGAGATCCTCAAACGCAATCGCCGCTCCAAGGGCAAATTCAAGAACCGCGATCGACGGTTGGCTGAGGTGGATTGATGATCTCAGCCCTCTACGTCCAGAAGAACGGTTCCTATTACGGTCTTGATGGTGTCGATCCTTGGGATGAGGAGCGCGATGCCCGTCAATATGCCGGCCCATGGCCTGTTGTGGCTCATCCTCCATGCCAGCGCTGGGGCAAGATGTGGTTCGGACAGCCTCTGACCGTAAAGACTACAGGCGCGCGCAAGAAGCTCGGGGACGATGCTGGATGCTTCGCTGCCGCGCTCTCCGCGGTGCGCACCTATGGCGGCGTGCTTGAGCATCCGTGGGGCTCTTTGGCGTGGCCACACTTCGATCTAAACACGCCTGATCGTGCCGGTGGTTGGATCATGGCTGATTTCCTCGGCGGATGGACATGCTGTGTCGAGCAAGGCCGATACGGGCATTATGCTCGCAAGCCTACGCTCATCTATGCCTTCGGTGTCGAATTGCCGTCGCTCGCATGGGGCTACAGCGAGCCATCGTTCGACCCCGCAGTTGTCGCTCGCATGGGGCTACAGCGAGCCAAGCGGCTCGGAGAGGTAGGCGCCCGCGGCGGCGGTACGGACAGCTCGCCTCGCATCGGTACGCCGGCACCTTTCCGCGATCTGCTCATTTCTATGGCGAGGTCAGCCAGCCTTGCGTTGGAGGCCGCTGAATGAGCACAGTCACATTCATCCGCCAGATGGTCGATGCCGGGTTCTCTCTCGAGGATGCGTTGAAGGCTGCCGAGATCTACGAATCCAACCCGCCGGAGAAGAAGCGCTCATCTGCGGCGTTACGTCAGGAGCGTTACAGGCGTAACAAGGCGTCACGCGTTACGGTTTGTGACGCTGGTGACGCCCTTTCTTCCCCTGAAGGTTCTTCCCCCACACCCCCTTCTCCTAAACCCCATCAATCCATACCCCCTTCGCCCCCTAAAGGGGGCTCTTCCCCCACGGCAAAACCAACGCCCCGGTCAGAGCTGATGGTTGTTCTCGACCCCATCCACGTCGATGCCGTGTTCGAGCATCGCCAGCGGATAGGCAAGCCGCTCACAGCCCACGCCGCTAAGCTGCTCGCCGGAAAGTTTGCTCGTTGCGCTGATCCGAACTCGGCGGCCGATGCGATGATCGCCAACGGCTGGCAGGGCTTCGAGCCGGAATGGCTGGACAATCGCACCATGCCTCGCGGCCAGCCACCGCCACAGCGTGAGCCGGATCTAGCCGATCTTTTCAATGCCAAAGCCAGAGAATTCAGGGATTACGACGATGACGGACGGACGATTGAGACCAGCTACGAGCATCGAGATTTCGACGGCCCTCGGCAAGCTCTTCCGCGCCTTGCCGCCTCGAAAGGCTAACCCTGAGGAGCTGATGGAAAGCTACCTCATCGCCTGCCACAAGTGCACCAAGCATGCCATCGAGGCTGTGGTGGTCAAGCTAATTCGGGGCGAGCTGAAGGATATGCCGAAAGCCTGGGCGCCATCGCCGGCCGAGCTGTCCACGGCAATCCGCGACGAGATGGAGGCGGTACAGCGGCAGGTCGATCTCGCGGCCGAACGGCAGATGATCGAGGATAACCGGCTGGTCGCTCTCCCGACGCTCAAGCTGCTGGACCGCATCGATGCTGCCAAGGCGAGGATGCAGGCAGAAGGGCGCAAGTTTCTGTTCGAGTGCGAAAGCTTCAGCGCTGGTACGTCGAGCAAGGGCAAAGTGCCTCCGGGCAGCACGTATGTCGGCATCCTCGGCGCCTGGTATGGGCCGCCTGGCTCGCTCTATGCGCCTGAGCCTCAGCCGATCCCTGACGACGAAATGCAGGAGATCCTTCGCGCCGACATGTTCGAGCCTGATCCGGTCGCTGAAGAGCAGCCCCTGCCATCTCCAGAGCCTGAATTTCAGGACGTGGAATTCTGAGACGTAGTGGAACGCATTGGAACGGTTTGGAACATGAACGCGTTGGCGAAAAACGAAAAATATCTGCCGGTCGAGGATGTTTGTGCGCGTTTCGGCATTGCTCGCAACACCCTTTGGCGGTGGATGAAGGCCGATGCCACATTCCCGGAGCCGGTCATCATCAACAAGCGCCGGTACTTCAGCGAATATGATCTGGCGAAGTGGGAAGCGGCCCGCGGCGGCCATGATCCGGATCTCGACGGAAAGCTTGTCGGCCTCAAGCCGGTATCCGGCGTCATCACCGATTACGATCAGCTCGTGTCCGCGCTGACCGATCGCCGCAACAAGCTCGGCATCTCCTCGATCGAGCTGGATGCACGATCAGGCATGCAGGAGGGCTACACGTCGAAGCTGGAGAATTTCGGCCGGCCGCAAGGCCGCGGGCTCGGTCCTGAGATATTCCCGCTGTGGATCGGCGGGCTAAAGGTTGGAATCGTGCTGGTGGATCTGCCGCGCCGTCCGCGCAAGAAGAAGCAGGTCGAGGCGTGAAAAGCGTGTTCTCATCATGCCATCAACTCGGCAGCAACGACCACAGCCACATCGACAGGTGATATAGCAGCACCGCAAGGCCGAGCATGACCATGATGATAAGATGTGGCGTGTAGCGGTTGAACACGTTCAGCCGTCGATCGTGCGGTAATAGGTGTGCATCTCGATCAGCTTGAGCGAACCATCCGGCTGCTGCTCAAATACTGCCTCGCATGACGCATCTATGGTGCCAATATCGATGCCGATGATCGTCGGTTTGATGCGATCCAGTATCTCCTGTGCCTTCACCTGTTGGCTCTGGTGGTGTCCAAGCCAGAAATCGGGAATGGTCATCTGCGCACCTCAAATGGGCCTGTATAGCGTGATGGCCCTGCCTCTCTGCATCGTGGCGAGCAATAGCGGCCGGTCAACGGCTTCCCCCGTAGCGTCTGCGTGGCACCACATGCCCGGCATGCGCCTTTCGGCCGCGGTTCGTGCTTCATTGTCATGGTTATGCCAGGCTGCATGATCATGCTTTCCTCGCCGATCGCCGCCAGGATCTCAGCAAGGTCAATCGATCGCTCCGGCCCAATGACAGCCCGCAGTATCTCTCGCGCACTCTCGATGCGCTCCGCATCATCTGCCTCATCTGGTGTCAGGCACTCATCGCGATCCTTCAGGAAGGCAGCAATGCGCTCGATCATGGTCATTTCTTCTTCCCTTTCGCCTTCAGCTTGCCCCACATCCTGAGCAGTACCGGCTCAACGATGATCATTTCCATCTCATCCCAATCAAACTCGATATCCAGCCCCACAGTCGCACACAGCAGGCGATATCGCTTCATGGCTGCCGGCTCTATGGGCTTCTTCGTGATCCTGTTCATCCCGGCTTCCATGTCGCCAATGGTCGACACAGAATACCCGATCGCCTCAGCCAACGCAGGGCGAGACATCTTCGCCACATGCTCACGCCAATATCTGGCCCGCACGTGCTCGGGCTCGCTCTTATCCGGCTTCTCGGTCATGTAATCCTCAAAATGCGGCATACGATAATCGCATCGAAACATCCGCAAATCAATGTAACAATTGCACCGACTCGCAAAGGCCCAACATGCAATAATCGCATCGTTTTGGAGGGCGTCATTTTCGGCCCAAAATAGCCCGTCAGCCAACCTATTGATAACTCAACACTAAAAACCTGTGCTTTGACAACGTTTCCGGCGGCATGCTTCCATCGCGCGGCTCTCCCCTCGCAATCCCCACCCACAGACCTCTCCAGAAAGGACGGAGCGCAAGCGATGGCCTTCCCCTCCAAGCAGACAGCGCAGTCCCTCTCAAGAGCAGGCCAGAAGGCAGCAGCCATCCTCCGCAAAGAAAAAAAAGAGCCGGTCATGAGCGACAACGTTCAGGCCGCCGTCGAACTGATGGTGTTCGAGGGACAGACACGCAGCGAGGCCGCCAAAAGCGTCGGCGTCTCCGACGAATACCTCCGCAAGTCCTTCATCAAGCCGGATGTGCTTGCTTACTTCAATCAGTGCCAGGAGGTGTTGAGAACCAGCGCGAGACCCCGCGCGCTGCGTAAGATCATCGATCTGAGCGAGAAAGCGGGCAGTGAGCGTGTGGCGCTGGACGCCTCTAAGTACTTGGACGGTATGGATAGAGGCGCTCATCAGGTGGGTGCGACCGTGATCAACAACACGCAGATCAACAACACGCTGAACGTGACGCCGGGATACGTGATCGACCTGAGGCCGGATGATGCGGATGAGCTGCTTCAGATAAGGCATCTGGAGCAACATGGCGATAACGCCTTACCGTATCAGCGTGACGTTCCCGACGATGAGTGAGGAACGCGGCCCCGTACCCGGTCTGTTCTCGATTTCGAGCCTCAGATGGCGGGGTGGGGGCAAAATTGGCCGCGAGTTTCCCAGTTCCACCCTCACGAACAAGAGGCGCATCTAGGAACGTTCGGCCTCAGATTTTTTTTCATCCATTGGAGAAACGCGATGACCGTGACGATTAGTTTGGGCTGGTGGATTTTGCCGATGGCGATCACGCTTATCGCTTTCATCGTTGCGGGTGGGATGTGCCGGACTGAGGGCGGCCACGGCGATTACGCGTCGATTGGAAACGCGGTTGTCGGGCTTGTCGTTCTGGGAGCGGCGCTGATCGTCTCGCTCATCGCGTGGCTGATCTGGGCGATACTGACCTGAGTGCTTTGTCAGCATAAGCCGCCATCGTGATGATTGGGCATCTCAGCGATGGAGAACGACGATGCCCACTTACCGCAGAATTGAGGATGCTGCCGAGACGGTCGAAGCATGGCAGTTTCTGGAAGAGCCGACTGACCCGGCGCCGGATTGGTATCTGGAAGCGTTGCGCGCCGACATGATCACGAAGCAGGCCGGCGGCTGGTATGTGATGGCGTCCGATTTCGGTTCGCTGGTGCAGATCGATGAGGGCGACTGGATCATTCACCGCGGCGACGGGATGCTGACGACGCTGCGGCATGGCGTATTCGAAAGCCAGTTCGAGCTCGCCGACTGACCATGCAGATTATCGAGCCGGATCGCCCGGCTGAACTCCCCACCATCCAGCTCGACCCGCAGGGCCGGAAGATTTACCGGCCCGACGGTCGGGTTTTGCGTCAGTTCATGCGGTGCCGCAAGCATGTGAGCATCGTCCGCGGCTCGATCGGGTCGGGCACATCGACGGCCTGCATTCAGAAAATGTGGATGATCTCGTGTGAGCAGCGGCCGAATGCCGACGGGCTGCGGAGAACGCGCTGGGCGGTCTGCCGCAACACGTTTCCTGACCTGAAGAACACCACGGTCAAATCCTGGCTCGACTGGTTTCCCGAGGAGATGTACGGGCGGTTTTACTGGGATCGTCCGTTCCGTCACATCATCCGCATAGGCGATGTCGAGATGGAGGTGATCTTCCTCGCGCTCGACAGCGAGGACGATATCCGCAAGCTGCGATCGTTCGAATTTACCGGCATATGGTTCAACGAGCTCGAGTTTATCGAGAAGGCGATCCTGGATGAGGCCGAGTCCCGTACCGGCCGATATCCGGCGGTGAAGGACGGCGGGGCGACGTGGGACGGCGTGATTGCCGACATGAACGCGCCGCGCGAGGATCATTTCATTCCGCTGATGATGGGCGAGGTGCCTCTTCCGGACGATTGGACGGAAGAGGAGCGGCTTGCCTATCGAAAGCCCGATAACTGGGGCTATCACGTGCAGCCGCCATCGATGCTGGAGATCAAGGATGCCGCCGGCATGCTGATCGGGTACGAGATGAACCCGCGCGCCGAGAACACGAAATGGCTGAAGCCGGGCTATTACGCGGAAAAGATCAAGGGCAAGACCAAGCAATGGATCGATTCCCGCGTCCTGAACAAGATCACGGTCTATGTAGACGGCAAGGCGGTCTGGCAGCAGTTCAACGAGGATAGTCACGTCTCGAAGCAGCCGCTTGAGCCAATCGCCGGCTGGCCGGTCTATGTGGGCCTCGACTTCGGGCGCAATCCCGCGTGTGTCGTCGGGCAGCTGGTCAACAATCGCTGGCGGATCTTCGCCGAGCTGACGGCCCGCGATGCCGGCGCATCGATCTTTGCGCCCCTTGTCAAGCAGTTGCTCGATCGGCGGCTGGGCAACTGGCATCCGGCCGGAAATCGTGGCGAGACGGACGGCTATGCGGTCGAGTTCTTCGGCGATCCGAAGGGTGAGGACGGCACGCAGGCTGACGAAACGACGGCATATGACGTTTTCCGCCATCACGGCATGCCGGTGCGGCCGGCGCCGGTCAAGAACAACCACATCCAGACCCGCATCGAGGCAGTCGAGTATGCCATGATCACCATGGTGAACGGGCAGCCGCGCTTGCTGGTGTGTGGCACAAACTGCCGGACGCTGAAAGTGGCGATGGCCGGCGGCTACCACTTCAAGCGCATTTCCGGCACGTCACGGCATGATGAAAAGCCGTTCAAGGATCGCTATTCCGACATCGCAGATGCCTGCCAATACATGGTTTTGGGCGCTGGCGAGGGCAGAGCGGTGATCGGCGGCAGCCATAACGGGCGAAAAGCACCGATCGATATCAAGTTTCACAAGAAATCGAGGCGGCGCGGTGGCTTCTGACGTTTTTCCGGGCGGATTGCGGCTCTCCGAGTGCGAGCCGAAGGACTGGTTTCTGGTTTTTTGCCCCGTTGCCTCGCGGCGCTGGATCAAATGGCTGGTGCCGGGGCGCTTCAAGCACGTTTCCGCCTTCGGATTCGTGGAAAGGGCGCAGTCGTGGGTGTTTTACGACTGGAATCTGGACCGGTCGCACATTTTCGTCGTCGGCAACCATGAGGCCGATATCCTGATCGGCGAATATGCCACCGGAAACACGGTGGTGCGCATGGCAAAACCCATCGGGCAGGATATGGCGGTCAATTTTGCCGTCGGCGGCTGGTGCGTCCCGTCGATCGCGCATCTGGTCGGTCTCCGGTCCAGTGCTTTGCGCCCTGATGCCCTGTTTCGGCAATGTCTGGCCCACGGCGGTCAGATTATCGAGCCGAATGGACAGGGAAATGAAGCAGAAAACACCCAAGCCCGCAGCTCCTGATCCTGAAGTACAGCGCCAGCAGGAAGCCGCGCGGCAGGAAAAAATCGACACCATCCAGGACACGTTGTCCACGCAGACCGACAAGGCGCTGCGCTACTTCGGCACGCGCCAGGCGCTTGCGGGCGTCACGCAGTCGCCGCTCGTGTCGCTGGCGAGGTAATCCGGATTGGCCCGCGCTCCCGCAAAGCTTGCGCCGAAACCGCCTGAGTTCCCCGACAAGGAAGTCAGCGAAGAGGCTTGCCGGCGTCTTGCCGAGGCGAGGGCGCAGAAGACCGAGGCTCTGAAAGACCTTCAGGAAGCCTATTTCTTCACGAAAACCCGGCTGGCCTACAATCTGACATCGACCAGCAAGGCGAAGAAAAAGCGCGATGACGAGGCTGACGATCTCGCCACCGGCATCGGGCCTGAAGTGTCGGAAGATTTCGCGACCGAATGCGTTGCCGCGTTCTTCCCGCAGGGCACTAAATGGGTTGAGGCGAGCCTTGATGATAGCGAGGCCGCCGAAATCAAGGAAGGCGCTCGCCCTGATATTGAGCAGAGAATTCGCGATCGAGACAATCAGATTTTCAGCTCTATCCGGGCCTCGAATTTTGAGGCCGAACTCGGTACGGTCCTCGATCCTCACGCAGCCGTCGGTACCGTTTCATGGTGGATCGACAAGCCGTTCAACACGAAACCAGTGCAGGTTTCGGCGGTACCGCCGAACGAGCTCGAAATCAACGTCGAGGCCGACGGCTCCGTTGGTGACCGTTTCCGCGTCCGCTGGGTAAAGGGGGCAAAGCTCAAGTCCGTGCTGCCTGGCATGGCGCTGCCAGCGAAGATCACAAAAAAGCTTGCGGATGAGAAGAATAGCACGTTCGAAGTTGTGTGGTGCTTCTGGCGCGATTGGTCAGATCCAGAGATCGACCGCTGGGAACATGTTGTCCTGATCGACAAGATTGCAATTCACCACGTCCTGCTCGAAGGCGAGGGTTGCCTACCGCTGATCGTGGCGCGCATCTCCCCAGATCCATGCTTTTCGTGGGGTTTTGGCCCATCGATCAAGGCGCTGCAGGAATATCGCGTCCTCGATGTCATCACGGCAGCCACGCAGGATCGCGTCGATATCGCCATTGCGCCGCCGATCGGCTATCCCGATGATGGTGTCATGGATTTCGAGGGTGGCATCGAGGCCGGCAAGGCATACCCGATGCGCCCCGGCTCCGGCCGCGATGTCGCCAAGCTCTATTTCGAGGGCGATCCTGATCTGGGGTTCTATGCAGCCTCGGATCTGGAACGCCGCATCAAGCGAAAGCATTTCGCCGACTATCCCGAGCAGAAGGGCGACACGCCGCCGACAGCCACGCAATGGGCTGACGAGATGGTCAAGGCCCAGCGCCGCATCGGTACGCCTGGGAAGAAGTTCTGGCTGGAAGGTCCGTATCAGGTCTATCGCCGCTTCGAGTGGCTGCTGACCAAAGACGGCAAAATCGATGACATCAAGATCGGCGGCCGGAAGCTCACGTTGGTGCCGAACAATCCGGCTACGCAGGCAGCGGACAATCAGAAAATACAGGTCGCCGGTAATCTGCTGACGATGATGAAGACATATTTCCCGCAGACCTCTGCCGCTGCGATAGATGAGCGCAAGACTGCCGAGAACTTCAAGAACGCGATGAAGGATGAGCTGGTGGTGCTGCGCGATCAGGCCACTGTCGATGAGCTTCTCCAAACAGTTTTGGGCGCGGCACAGGATGCCGGCGCCATCCCAGGCGGACAAGGAGGCCAGTGATGGGCGACTATCAGAGCGATGCCGAGCGCTATGCGACACCTCGCAATCTTCACCGGCTCTATGGCAAGGATATCTCCGGCAATGAGGGCAGCATGTCGGCGCTCGCCGTTGTCGAGAAACTGACCGCGAATTCCTGGACTCCAGCACATTCCGACAACGGGAAGATCAAGCTGCTCTCGGATGCGACGGCTGTTGCTGTGACACTGCGCAATGATCTGCCGATCGGCTATGCCGTGCGCGGCGTGCAGTATGGGGCTGGGGCTGTGACGTTCTCGGCGCAGGCCGGTGGAACGCTGCGTGGTTCGCCTTCGACCACGGCTCAATATCAGGGCCTCACGGCAGTCGTCATCGATCAGGGCACTGACGGCAAGTCGGCCGAATGGCTGGTGGGCTGAGATGACGGGGATTCTCTTCGGCCATAATCTCGGCCTCGGCCTCGCCTCCCCAGGTAAGGGCGGTGGGGGGCCGGCTCCCATTGTAGCCATAGCGCCCGACGCTGCCTCGGCGCCGCTCAGGGCTGCATATAGCGTCCGTCGCGTGAAGACTGGCTATGCCGGCCCAGCGATGAAGGTTTCGACAGACAACAACACGACCAACACCGACATCAACTTCACGGATGCCAGCCTGAACAGTCTCGTTGATGACGCTGCAATGGCAACGCGCTTCAACCTGACGGCTGGCGCAACCGAGTTCCGCACGCGGCAGGTTTATGACCAGTCTGGCAATGGATTTCATGTTACGCCGGGCGCCAGTTCAACCGGGCCTAGAACCCAGCGGGCCGCGACGGGCGACGGCGGCTCACCTGGCCATCGCATGACGGTCAATGGTTACGGGCTTTCTACTGATCCTGTAGTTGCAAACTCAGCCGGTCCATTTAGCATCGGCAACCCCACTGACGTCCTTACGGTTATCGTTGTTGCGTCGATCCGTGGGTGGGGTGGCACAGCTTTCGGATCGACGCAACCAGGTTCGGTTTCAACCCTTTGCGGCACGCTTCTAGGCTTTGGCCAGGCTCCGACGACGGGCGACAAATCGCATCAGTTCCTTGCGACAGCGGCAACAGATGCGACAAGTTCGTCAGACCCTCGATATGGAGATGTCTGCGCGGTCGGTGATGTTTCGGGCGGCCTTATCGAAAGGTCTACGACGTGGAATCGACTGCGTACCTTTGCACTACGCTTCGAAGGTCAAAAGGTCTCGATGTTCTGCGGCCAGACCAAGATCGGTGAAGAAACGCTGACGGTCCCGCAGCTGACGTCGGTCAAGGTGTGGCTCGCATGTAACGGCACAAGTGCCGCCGTTGGCAATACGGCCAATGTGGAATGGAAAGAGTATCTGTTCTATCAGGCCGCGCTTGCGGACGCTGAAATCCTCGGTATCATGAAGAACTGCGGAACGTTCTTCAATGCGCTTGGCGATCCGGTGATCCCCAGCATCTGGAACCAATTCGTTCTCGGCCAGAGCCTTGCCGGGCTGTTTTGGACCCAGGCCTATAACGTTGCGAACGCTTCTGGCTTTTCCAACTTCCCGACGCTGGTGCGAGCTTACATTGGGCATACCGCTACCGACGACTTCCGCGCGGTCCCGCTTAACCCCGGCGGATCGAACAACGGGGCGAACGGAGCTCCAGATATCAATGGCACGTTCTATGGCGGATCGGCTGTTCAGAAGGCAGCTCGCAGTACGACCTCGTTCCAGAACTACTGGTATGAAGACACGAGCCTTGCGGACATGGCTGGTGCCGGCCCTGATCTTACCGCAGCCCAAGCGGCTGTGCTTGCCTCTGCGCATCGCCGACGCCCTTCGATCATATTTACTGATCACGGACAGCAGGAGGCACTTGGCCTAGGAGCTGACGCTTCAACGGCGAACGGCGCTTCTGGCGATCCGCTTTTTGGAACGGCTACGGTCCAGAAATACAAGGACGGCATGAAAAACACATGGTCGCTGATGCGCGCCAATGCCGGCCGTCCTAATGCCCCAATCGTCATGGCGGTACTTGCGAAGGTCGGCGGAAATGACGCCGGAGCCGAGGCAGTTCGTCAAGCCCAACTGCAGCTCGCTGCGGAAGTGCCCAACCTGACGCTGGCGCACATCACCTATGATGAAGTGTTGCTCGACGTGGTTCATCCGGACGACGCCAGCATGAAGCGCTATGCTCGTCGTCTTGCCCTGATCGAGGCGAACATCCTGAAGCCAGGCAGTGTTCCATACTGGCGCGGTCCTCGCGTTGCGAGCGCGGTCTTCACCAGCGGCGCCAAGACCGCCGTCCGTGTGGCGATCGAGTATCCAGTTGGTTGCGGCGGTGACGATATCACGATGGGAGCCGGCGATTGCGGCTTCTATGTCAAAGATAGCGTCGGCGCCAAGACCGTCACTGCGACGAAGGAAAGCGCAGCATCGGTTCTGTTGTCACTGAACAGTGCATGTGTTGGCGCGACTACGATGCAGTTCCTCTTTGGCAGAGGATGGGACCCCGCTACGGTGCCGATGGATAATGCGGCATCAAAATTCCCAACGCTCGGCGTTGCCGGTGACGGAACCGGCGCTGTGAGCTTCCCGCTTGAGGCTACTGCTCCGATCACGGTCAACTGACACCCCATCGCCCCATCATCATTTGATGGGGAGTGCTTTGCCGGTGCGCAACGGCATTCATAGCCTGCGCTCATGACAAAGCTCAAACTTTCCGACGAAGAAGTGAAACACGCCGTCCGCTGGTTCGCCCGCCAGCCCGAGGGACAGCCGTTTTTCGATGCGCTTCAGTCCATCCTCGAAGAGATCGCTGGGCCTCAAGATGCCAGTGCTTTGCACCGTCATGATGAGCGCCGCAAATTCGCAGCCGATCTGATTGCGATGGCAGAGGCGGAAAAACGCGATGGACCCGAAGGCATTGAACCCGAGCGACGGAATGGACCGAGAGCACAACAGAGACGAAATCGGCGGCATGGGCCGGCCGGCCGGGCGTAGCCCCGGTGCATTCGTCTTTGCCACCATGCGCGGTCCCCGCATCATGCTGGCCCCTGATGAAGGTGCCGGCGGCGGTGGTGACGGTGGTGCCGGCGGCGATAATTCCGGCGCGGGCGGCGATCAGAACGCAGGCGGTGAAAATAACGGTGGTGAGGGTGGCGGCGATAAGCCCGCTCGCCCCGATTATATCCCCGAGAACTTCTGGGACCCCGACAAAGGTTTCAAAGCCGACGACTTCAACGCGCTGGTCGCCTTCAAAGCGGAGCATGATGCCAACGCCGCCCAGGTTCCCGAGAAGGCCGACGGTTATGTCGTGGCGCTTCCGAAGGATTTTCAGCTCCCCGAAGGGTACGAGCTGCCGGAAGGGCAGGAAAGCCCGATCGATGAAAACGATCCCCGCATCGGCGCTGCCCGAGAATATGCCCACGCCAACGGCTTCAGCCAGGCGCAGTTCGAGGGACTGATTGCCCTCGGCGCGCAGATGGACATTGCAGAGACCACGGCGCTGAAGGAGGCCGCGACAAAGCAGCGGGCCGCTCTCGGCGACAAAGCCGATCAGCGCATCAATGCCGTCACCACATGGCTCGGCGCCAAGCTCGGCGGCGAATTCGCCCAGGCCCTGGCCCCCATGATGTTCACGGCGAAGCAGATCCAAGCCTTTGAGGCGATCATGCGCCTCAACAGGAGTGGCGTGCCGGGCAATCCCGGCGCGGGTCGCGATGGTGGGAAACAGGAACTTTCCGATGCGGAGTACGAGAAGATGTCTCCCGCGGAACGCATCAATTACGCGCGCCAAGCTTCGAAGAAGTGACGGCCTGAAGGAGAGACGAAATGCCCGAAGTTATGACGCTTCCGGAATATGCCAAGGGTCTTGAGAAGACCAGCATCGAGCGCCCGCTCATCGAGACATTCGCCAAGGAATCCGACATCCTCGAAGTCCTGCCGTTCGAAGGCTTCTCCGGCGCAGCGTTCGAGGGTTACCGCGAAACCGACGTTGGCAGTGCCGCCTTCCGCGCGATCAATGAAGGTGCCGGTTCCTCGAAGGGCAAGATTGCTCCCTTCCAGGAAACCAGCTTTCCGATCGACACCATCCTGAAGGTCGATAAGGCCATCCTTCTGCGTCACGGCGAAAGCCGCCGCGCGAAGGAAGAAGCCATGCAGATGAAGGCGCAGTCCCGGCTCTTCACCAACTCCTTCATTGCCGGCGACAACGTGTCGAACCCGAAGGAACCGAATGGCATCAAGGCGCGCTGCACTGCCGCCAACGGCCGGCTGCTTCACAATTCCGTCGCTTCCGGCGGCGCTGCCCTGTCGCTCTACAATCTCGACAAGGCAATCATGAACACCCGCAATGCGAACTACATCATTGCAGGTCTCGATCTGGTGCCGCGCTTCATTCAGGCAGCCCGCAACACCTCGGTCGCCGGTTTCGTCATCCAGTCGTGGGATGAGGTTGGCACGCCGAAGATGAGCTATGCCGGCAAGCGCATTCTCTTCGGTTATCCGAAGGGCCGCGATGGCGTCATTCTGCCCTTCACCGAAGTCGGCCAGGGTGGTGGTGCTGCGCAGTGCACGTCGCTGTTCGTTGCCAACATCAGCGCCGATGGCCTGCACGGTATTCAGTTGAAGCCGATGGAAGCCCGCGACATGGGTCTGCTGGAAGATGCGGTCAATTACGGCACGAACGTCTCTTGGGACGTTGGTCTGGTTGACGAGGCGGATTTCTGCATCACCCGCCTGACCTCCATTACCGACGCTCCGTTCGTCGCCTGATCCATGTTGGCCCGCCTCGCGCGGGCTTTCGCCAACTTCGCAGAGGAGAATGACCAATGGGTCAGAGAGTTTATAATCAGGACCTGGAGCTGGTTCTTGCCGATGGCGCTGCCGCCATGACGGCGGACGGCATCACGCAGGTCGCATCCGCCAACGTCTCCAAGAAGCTCGGCCCTGGCCGCTTCGAAGGCGTTCTGATCGTGGACGTTTCCGCGATCGATATTTCATCCGCCGATGAGGTCTATCACCTGCTCCTGCAGGGCTCGAACGATTCCTTCGCCACGAAGGAAACGCTGGCGCAGTATTCGCTCGGTGCGAGCGCTGCACGTCCCGGCGCGCCGGCCAACTCGGTGATCGGCCGCTACGAAATCCCGTTCACGTCAGAGCAGCATGACACGGTTTACACCGATGTCCGGCTTTATGTGGACCTCGGCGGCACCACTCCCTCCATCCAGTTCAAGGCATGGATCGCCGAGCGCTACTAAGCGCCCGGCATCCTCAGTTTCCACCGGAGATCGGTACGATGCCCGAGAAAATGAAAATCCACTTCCGCGATGGCTCCATTATCGAGCAGGACGCGATTGATGCCCGCAAGACGCTGCGCGATCATCCGGAAGAATACCAGACCAGCCCATTCCCTGAATCGGTGCAGAAGGCATCGAAGGCGGACTATGAGGCGATGCGCGATCACCTCGACAAGTTGGCCGCAGAAGGCAAGACGGATCGCGAGATCGAGCGTGCCCGGCATGCCTGGGAAGGTCAGCAGAAGTGGAAGAAGCCTGTCGATGCTCCCAAGCCGGCTGCTAGCTCGACCACGGAACCGGTCGCGCCTTACATGGCGAAGGAAAAGACCGGCGGCTGGTGGGCGATCTTCGACGCCAACAATGCCCAGGTCGGCGGCAACATGCGCAAGCCTGAAGCTGATGCATTCAATGCCAAGTCCGATGACGAGAAGGCAGAAGCCGTCAAGGCCGAACTGGCTAAAGGCTGAAACCGCCCTCACCATCGCGACGGGTCGGTTGATGGAAACCCCGGAGTTCTCGTTGCTCCGGGGTTTTTCTGTGCCGTGCTGGCAGTGCTTTGCCGGGGCATGATGATGCCGCCATTCTCGCCGCCATGGACAAGCTCACCATCATCAATAATGCGCTGGTTGCCACCGGAAACGAGACGGTCAACGTCCTCAATGATCCTTCCGATGAATACCGCGCCGCGAACACCGCTTTCGACCGCGCCGTGAGGTTCCTCGCGTCTCGCCACACATGGCCGTTCGCGATGACGACAGAAGCTCTCACCCGCGTTCCTGACGCGGACAATAAGTCCCGGAAATATTCGAAGAACGGTTTCCGCCTGCCGCCCGACATGTTCCACCTCAAGGAAGTCTATCACGGCACGCATATCTTCACCGATTATGAGATCATCGGCGATGTCCTGTCCTGCTGCTACGACTCCGAGATCTATGCCGCTGTCGTAAAGGCGCCGGCCGATGCCAACTGGCACCCGATGGCTGAGGAGATCATCACTCGGTACGTCGAGGCCGGCTGCCTTCGATCGCTCAACGAGGATTTCCGCGAGGCTACCGCCCGCGAGGCTGGGGCTGAGGCGCTGCTTGAAGAGACGCGCACCCACGTCGATCAGCAGAATCCCGCCCGCAATATGTACAAATCGAAGATCGCTGATGCCCGTCGGAGACGCCGGGTATGAGCATTCAAGAGCAGATCATCCGCCAGCGTGACTTTTCGTCGGGCGAGATCCACCCCGATGCGATCCGCCGCGATGACATCGATGTGCTGAAGTCGGCGGTGCGCTATGCCCGAAACCTTGTGGCAACCCACAATGGCGGCCTCATGCGTCGGCCTGGCCGGCGTCTGCTTTTCGAGGATTATGGCATAGGCGGCGATTTTAAGCCGTTCGATGGTATCGCCTACAAGATCATATTTATCCCAGGCGGCGTGAAGATCCGCACTCCTACGGGGGCACTTGTCGCCAGTCTTGCGGCGCCGTGGGGTGAAGCTGACCTCGATTCCCTTGTGTTCGAGCCGATGGACAACGAGATTTTCGTTGCCTGGAGCGGCCACACGCAGGTCATCAAGGTGACCGAAGGATCGCTTACCTGGAGCATCACGCCCTACAGTTTCTCCATCGGTCTCGATGGCTCGATCCGCATGCCGTTCTATCGCTTCGAGTCCACGCAGAATATTACGATGGTGGTTTCGGCGCTGACCGGCAGCAACATCACCGTGACCTTCAATGCGCCAGTCCTCAACCCGCTGCATGTCGGCGTGATCTTCCGTTACGCCGGCCGTCAGCTGAAGATCACGCAATACCTGTCATCGACGCAAGCGCGGGCAAGCGTGATCGAACGTCTGCCGGATACCTACCAGATCACCGTTGACAATGGGAATGGCTTCTCGGTCGGGCAGATCGTGCAGACGGACACGTCGAATGCCAAGGGCGAGGTGGTCAATGTCTCTGGCAACAATGTTTACATGACCGGCCTCGGCAAGCTTACGCTGCCGCAGGTTGGCGAGACGCTGGTAGGCCCGACGGCATCTGCCAAGATCACTGCTGTCGCCGCCTCTTCGAATGGCGCGGTGGTGCAGTGGGATGAGCAATTCATCTCCGACTATCGCGGCTGGCCTCGATCCGTTTCCAAGGATCGTCAACGGCTTATCATGACGAACTTCAAGCAGAAGAAGAACGCCGTGATGTGGATGGCGGCCGGTGAGAACCGTGACGGTTCCGTTGGCGCCGAGCCGGATAATGCCATCCTCGAGTTCATCAGCGCCGAGTGCCAGGTCTATCATGTGGTCGGCGGCTATGATGAGTTTGCCGTTACCGATCGTGGTGTATTCTATATCCCGGTATCGGTCGGCACGCCGCTGCAGCCTGGCTCGGTGGAGTTTCGCCCGGTCTTCTCGTCGGAGCTTTCGGATGTTCGCCCGATCGAGGTCACCGAGGGCCTGATCTTTGTCGATAGGTCCACTACCGGCATCTATGCGATCTCGGCCACTGGGCAGACGGCGCGGCCATATGTGGCAAACGAGATTAACAGGCTGCACCGCCACCTGTTCAATGGGGTGAAGTCCATCGCCGCTACGTCCGGCAGCAGCGACTTCCCCACAAGGCAGATCTATGCGGTGAATGCCGATGGCACCTATGTGACCGGCCAATTCAATCCCGACAAGGATTATGTCGGCTGGCTGAAGCAGGAGGGCGTCGGCCGCATTCTCAGCGTCTCCGGCGCCTACTCGTCGGTCATGTTCATGAGCGCCTATGTTTTCGATGGCGTCGAGCATGGTGTGGCGGAAGAGCTGGATTATGGTCTGCTTTTGGATTGCGCCCAAACCTTCTCCGGCAGCAGCTTCGGGGATTTCCTTCAGCTCGACAACGGCGCACCTCTGCTGCTGGTCAACGGTCTCAAGCTCGATTTAAGCGGCATCGCCACCGGGTTCTATGCCGGAAAGACCGTTTCTGTCCTCGCAGGCGGGTTCTATTACAGTGGTGTCGAAGTCGCCGATAACGGCGTCGTCTCCGGCTTTGATGACTATGACCAGATCATCATCGGCATCGATTATGAATGGTCGCTGCATCCGCTGTTCACCCGCTTTGACGATGGGCAACCGGTCGGGCAGGGCGAGCGCCGCCGCAAAATCGAGAAGATGCTGCTGACCGTCCACGGCACCCAGGAGTTCCGGTGCGGCAATCGCACGTTCGGCTCTTACCGGGGTGGCGAGGATATGAGCCTGCCAGTCCCGGCGCGGGATGACACCTATCGATATCGTGAGATGGGCCGATCCTATGACCCCGATGTCGAGATCGGATCGACTTTCCCCGGCACATTCAACCTCATCGAGCTTTTCACAAGGATCACGGTCTGATGTCTGCAGATCCCGTTTCCCTCATCGTCGGCGGCCTCTCTCTTGCCAGCGGCTTCATCAGCGGCAAAGGCGATCAGGCCGCACAGAACTATAAGGCGCAGCAGTCCGAGCGCGCGGCCCAGATTGGCAAGATCCAGGCTGATCAGGTCGATGCCTCGTACCGGTCGGAGCTTAACTCCACGATCGCGAATATTCGCGCCATCCGGTCATCTGCCGGCGTCGATCCCAACAGCCCGACGGGCATGGCGATCGATGCTGAGCAGGAGCGCCGGAGCGACCGAGACCGCATTATCGAGGTTGGGAACAAGCGCATGCAGTCCACGCAGGATGAGGAGGATGCGCGGTTCTATCGTCATTCCGCCAAGTCGGCGTTGCTCGGCCCGGTCGTTCGCTCTCTTCCCGCATTCTTCGGATCGTAAGCTATGGCGCGTCTTCCTGAAATTCAGTCCCGCGGGGCAATCACCCGGAATCCTCAGTCGTCGGTGACCCCCGCCGATATCGCCAACCCATATAAGCAGATCGCCGACGGCCTCGGCGGCTTTGCTGAGGTCTTCCAGAAGAAGGCCGTAGCCGATGCCTCGATACAGGGGCAGGATGGCGTCTATCGTGATGCCGACGGCAACCTGAAGGTGGACACGCGATCGAACCTGTCTGCTTCCGGACGCGCCTATAACAGTGCCGTGCAACAGGGGTATATGGCTCGCCTTTCTGGTGATCTCAGAACAAGGCTTACGACCCTTTCCAACGATTCCAAAGGGAATATCGACTCCTTCGATTCCTCGTTCAAAGCCTTTAAGGATGAGACGCTGAAGGCAGTGCCAGAGGACTATCGCGGCGCTGTTGAAACTCTATTCGATTCCGAAGGGCCGCGATATCGATTGGGCGTTTCTGAACAGAAGCGCGTGGCTGATCTCAAGGAATCTGAGGGGAATATCAAGGCTCAGATTCAGTTGCTCGATGATGACGGTTCAGCGCTGGCGCGTGCTGGGGGCGTCAACACAGCGGCTTACCGAGAAAAGCAGGCGCAGATCCGCACGCTCTATCAGCAGCTCGCGGACAATCCCGATTTCACGGTTGGGCAGCAGGAGGCCGACATTGCCCTGAAGCGCATGGAGGGCCGGCATATGTCGGAGTCCATGCTCGGTCAGGTCGATAGCGCCCTTAACTCGCCGGGTGGTTTGGCAAAGGCTCGCCAACTTGCCAATGCCATCACGACAGATGCGAGCATATCGCTGACACCAGCCGAGCGCCGTCAGTATGCCGGTCTCGCCAACGAGCGCATCAATGGTTTCATCGCCCAGACAAAGGCGAACCTCAAGCCGGTACAGGATAGAAGCACCAAGCTCAAAGGGCTTCTCAAGGAAGGAGTAGGAATAGACAGCGACGAGATTGACACCACTGCGCGCGAATTGGCAGCCAATGGTGATCTTTCCGGCGCAATGGATCTTTACGACGCTCGGGCTAACGCGAGAGCGGTTCAGTCATTTCGATTGGCGCCAAACGATCAGCAGGTTGCCATGGCTGAAAATGCCCTCAAAGGCGGGAGTGTCGGCGGCGGCATTGTCGACAAGATCGTGCATGTCGAAAGTGGCGGCAACGACAATGCCCAGAACCCCACGTCATCTGCTGGGGGTGCTGGGCAGTTCATCGATTCCACCTGGCTTTCGATGGTCAAGAAGTACCGGCCCGATGTTGCGGCCGGAAAGTCGGCGCAGGATATCATTGCCCTCAAAAACAACGGTGATCTCTCCAGAGAGATGACAGGTCGTTACGCTCAGGAGAACGCTGATTTTCTGCGCAATCAGGGAATCGCGACGACAGACGGGAATGTCTACCTAGCGCATTTCCTCGGCCCACGCGGCGCGGCGCAGGTGCTCAAGGCAGATCCGAATGCATCCGTTGCCTCGATCATCGGCCAGGATGCGGTCAACGCAAACTCCTTCCTTCAGGGCAAAACCGTTTCCGATCTCGTTGCATGGGCCGACAAGAAGATGGGCGGCGCTGGTGTCACCAGCCCGACGGTCGATCCTGAAGTGGTCAAGGAATACCGGCAGGAGATGACCTCAGACGCCAAAGACATTTTCAGGGCCATCAAGGCCGGGTTCGACAAGGGCATGACGCCAGCCGTCTCCGATCTCAACCTGCTGTCGCGCCAGCTCGCCATTGTCGATGACCAGGACTTCAAGAAAGAGGTCTCGGATTACTTCAGTAGCCAGAGCGCGGTTCAGGCGATTGGCAATGCTGCTCCGGCCGAGGTCGAGAGCCTGATCACGTCATTGCAGGCTGATGCAGCTGACGGTGCCACGCTTGCCCAGCAGCAAATCCTCACCGGCTTGCAGGATGCCCAGAAGGCGCAGGCCCAGGCGCTGAAGGATGATCCGATTGGATACGCAGCACGCAAGGGGATGGTGACACCACCGCCCGCGCTCGACCTCGCCAATCCAGATTCCTGGGCGGGCACATTCCAGAGCCTGCAAAACTCGGTCGATGTTCTGGCTTCCCGCAATATGGTCGGCAACATTTCAGCATTGAGGCCGGAAATGCAGGGACAGGTCGCACGCGCGCTGACCAACTCGACGCCGCAGGATGCGGTAAAGCTGCTTGGCTCCATGGCATCGAACCTGAGCCCGGAGACCTTCAAGGCCACGCTGAACGGCCTCTATTCGTCTGGGCAAGCCCCCGCGGCTGCCGCTGCTGGAGCGTTGGTTACGGACAATCCGGAAGCGGCTGAAGGCGTTCTGCGCGGTCAGCAGCTTCTCAAGGCCAATCCACTCCTTGCGCCAAAGAAGACCGACAGCAACACCCAGGCGATCGATGACCTTCTGCCGCCGAAAGCCTTCGCTCCGAACATCGAGGGAGCGCGTCAGACGCTGCTCGATGCTGCGACAGCGCGTTATGCCGATCTCTCCAATCAGGTTGGCGATACGTCGGGCGAGCTGAACGACACCCGCATGGAGCAGGCCATCAAGGAAGTGACGGGCGGTATTCTGGAGATGAATGGCGGCTACACCATAGCTCCGCGCTACGGCATGTCGCAGGATGATTTCGATCAGACCCTTTCGGCGCTGACGGATGCCGATCTGCAGGGCGCCATCACATCCACCGGTCAGCCGGTTAAGGCCAGCGATCTCCGCAATGAGGGCCGGCTGCGCGCGATCGCTGACGGTCGCTATGTGCTGGAGTTCGGTTCCACCGATGCGCCCACATATGTCATGCGCCAGCCATCGCCTGGGAATTACCGCGCGCCATCGGCGTTCGTGCTCGATCTGAGGGGGCGTTGATGGGATTCCTTGTTGAGCAGAAAGACATTGACGGCGCATTGCAGGCCGCCGCGGCGCATCCTTTCGAGGGCGTTGATCCCGGTTTTGTCGAGCGAATGAAAGCCGACTTCAATGCGATGCAGGATTTCTCGAACTCGAATGCCGAGCATCGCAATGCGCTGCAGGCACAGACCGATTTCCAGAATCAGTTCTATCAAGCGTCCGGCCAGCGTTTGCCTGGCTGGATCGACAGCGTGATTGCCAGTCGGAAAGATGAAGCCGAAAAGATCTTCAATCAGTGGAAAGAGCAAAACCCCGACAGCAAGCTTACATTCCCAAGTCCTGAGGATTTCCAGAAAAATGCGGATGATCTTGGCCTTGCCGCCCGCAATAGGTCTGAGGATCTGGCACGGCGATCGACGGGGATAGGTTCTACGGCCGGCGGCATTCTTGGCACCATTGGCGGCGCGATTACCGATCCGATCAACCTGCTTTCCTCTGGCTTCGGTGCTTCTGCCTCTGCCGGCATCCTGCGTACGGCTCTGGTAGAGGCCGCTGTCAATGCCGGATCGGAGGCTGCGGTGCAGGGTGCTACCTTCGACCGCAAGAGCAGGCTTGATCCGACGTTCAGCGTTGATGATGCATTGGGTGAGGTTGCGGCTGCGGCGGCCGGCGGCGCGGTGCTGGGTGCCGGGTTCAAAAGCCTGGCGAACATCTGGCATCGCGCCCGCACGGGCGAATGGCCGTCGCATGTCCGCGATACCGCCAATGTTGTCATGCGCGAAGCTGCCGTGCCTGACAGCCGGTTCGAGAAATCCATGCCGGGCGACAATGCACACCGCGCCGCGCTGCAGAAGTCGCTCGATGATATTATCAATGGTCGGCCTGTAGAGCTTCCGCCAGAAGTTTTCGTGCAGCAGAACGTGCGGCCAGGCCGGGTCTATGATGCCGACGGCCGCTCGGTGGGCGTTCGCTATGAGGTGGTCGATGCGTCGAGCCTCGTCACTTCGAACCGAGATGACCTCTCCATCAATCCTGATTTCCCGCAGGAACTTCAGCCGCGCGATCGCACCCGGGCGCTGTCGCAGGATCAGATCGCGGGCATTGCCTCGAACCTACAGCCCGAGCGGCTGGGCTTCTCCAATGATGCCGGTTCGGGCGCTCCTGTCGTCGGTCCTGATGGTCTGGTGGAGTCCGGCAATGGCCGAGTCCTGGCCCTGCGCCGCGCCTATCAGCAGGACGGCCCACAAGCGCAGTCCTACCGCAATTTCTTGCGCGCCCAGAATTTCGACATTGAGGGCATGCAGAACCCGGTGCTGATCGCCCGCCGTGTCACCGATCTGGAAGACCGGGTTGCATTTGTCACGGCAGCCAATCGCTCCACGGCGATGAAGATGGGCGCCGCAGAGCAGGCTATTGCGGATGGTCGCCTCATCGATGGCCCGATGCTCGATCGGCTGGAAAGCGGTGATGTCCGCGCTGCCGGCAATGCTGCGTTCACCCGCGATTTCATGTCGAAGCTTCCGCGCGCGGAGCAGGGTTCTCTCATCGACAAGGATGGATTCCTGTCGCAGGAGGGCGAGCGCCGTGTGACCGCCGCCCTGATGGGCCGGGCCTATGGCGAGCCAACGCTACTCGGCCGCACCCTCGAAGACACCGACAACAACATCAAGGCCATCGGTGGGGCGCTCGCCGATGCTTCCGGCTCATGGGCGAAGATGCGTGATGCCGTCGCTCGTGGTGAAATTCCGGCCGGCATGGATGTCACGCAGGATCTGCTCGATGCCGTGTCGCTGGTTATGCGTGCCCGCGATGAGGGGCGCACCGTCTCCGATCTGGTCAATCAGGCCGAAATGTTCGGTGGCCCGGGCGAACTGGCGAAGATCATGGCCCGCGCGATGTTTACGGATGAGGCGATGAAACGCCCCGTCGGCCGCGCTCGGCTCGGTGCCTTCCTCAAGGATTTCGCCGACGAGGCCATCAAGAACGACGCCGGCCCGCGTCTGTTCGGTGATGCTCTCGAAGCTCCGGATATCCTCAAGTCGTCGCTGGAGCGTGTCGGCCGCAATGATCTGCTGCGTGTGGCTGAGGAGCGCCTGACGCCAGAGGCTGCCGACAAGCTGGCCGCCGATCCGCAAACGGCTGAGGCTTCCATCATGGATGCAGAGCGGCTGATTGCCGATCGAGAAGAATTATCCGTTGCCGAGAGGAAGCGACTAGCTCGGGCTAAAGAGCAGGGGTTCACCATTGAGGGTTTCCACGGCACGAATGCCGTCTTCAATGAGTTCGACCCGCTTAAACTAGGCGGGAATACCGGGGTACCATCGGCAAAAATGGGGTTCTTTTTCGCGAAAAATCCAGCGACGGCTAATTCATATCTGAGTGATGGCGAGCTGGTGATTTATGACGATCTCCATGACCTTGCACCAGAAGACGCCCAGAAGCTCCCTTCGTCTGTCCGCAAGACCATCAGAGACGCGCAGAAAATGAATGATCTAGCTCAAGAGGCAGGTGCTCGTGGTGATGACGATGCCTATGAGCATTATGCCGATGAGTCCGCCAAGCTTTGGGACAAGGCGCATTCTGATGCCGCCGAGTATTTGCAAGCCGGCAACAACATTCATAACGTCATGTTGCGGATGAAGAACCCGTTTGAATACGATTTCGGCGGTGAATCCTATAGATCGGAAACCTACGCATCAATCATCTCGCGGGCGAAGGAGTCAGGGCATGATGGCGTGATCCTGAAAAACACCGTCGATGGCGGCCCGGTCGATGACATCTATGTTGTTTTCGACAAAGATCAAATCAGATCAAAGTTCGACCAGTTCGAGTCTAGCGGGGAGCCGACGGAAAACGCAGCGCGACCGCCGTCCTCAACGCCAATTATGATCGATCTTGGCGACGGCCAAGGCGAGCGGGACCTTGCCGACATTCTGCGCGAGGCTGACGAGGAGATTGCCGCCGGCAAGGAAATTGAAGCCTGCACCATCGGGAGTGCTGCGGAATGAGCATACAGAACTGCCTCACGCGCCTGGTCACGGCGAAGCGCATCACCCAGAAGCAGGCAGATGATGCCCTTGCGCTGCATGAGGGCTTGCAGGGCCGGCTCTATCCGAACATGGGACCGGCGTCAGCAGAAGCGGCCAGCGCGCTCGAAGCTGCCCGCGTGATGATGCAGGCCGCACAAGAGCGAAAGCTGATGGCCGCCAAGCAGGCGATCCGGCAGGCCGAGATCGCGAACCGCATGGAGCTGCACCCGCAAGGCAAGGCGACGGGCCTTATGTCGGCGCTGGTGCGCGATAATTGGGAAGGCGGCGCGACCACTGGCGATGCCATCAACGTCGAAAGCCATGCTGAAGCCGTCACCAAGAAGCTGCTCGGCATCATGAATGGCACGATGGACAAATACCGGTCCACGATGGCCGGTCTTCGGCAGGACACGGAATCCATCTGGAATGTGGTTGACGAGATCTATGGTGTCGATACTGGCGATGCTGATGCCAAGGCAGCCGCACAGGCATTTTCCGATACGGCCAAATATGCCGTCGAGCGTGTGAAGCGTGAGGGCAAGCCGCTGTCCATTCTCGAAGACTGGCGCCTGCCGCAAAGCTGGGACGCCACGCAGGTCAAGAAGGCTGGCGAGCGCGAATTCCTCAATGACCTGATGCGGGAATATGAGGGCGGCAACCTGAAGGTCATGGATGCCGGCGCACATGGCGAGGCTCCGAAAGCTGCGGTGCCCGGCATTATCCAGAATGCCTTCAAGGATATCACGCTCGGCAAGGGGCAGGGCACTGGGGCGGGCGGCTTCTCCAACCAGCTCCGCGTCTTCCGCTTCGAGAATCCCGACACCTATAAGCGGCTGATGCAGAAATACGGCGTCGGCTCGGGTGGCCTCTTCAATACCCTGATGGGCCATATCCAGGGCATGGCGAAAGAGATCGCCTTCACCGAAGTGCTCGGCCCGAACTATGCGCAGAACTTCGACAAGCTGCTGCAGCTCGCGCGGGAGGATGATGCCGCCAAGAGCGTCGGACAGAAGATTGCCAACCGCATCACGATGAATAGCCCGGCCGCGGTGCAGCGGACATTCGATGCGCTCTCCGGCCGGCTCGGCGTTGCTCAATCCGAACTGCTGGCAGGCATCGGCGGCGGCATTCGCAACATCCAGACAGCGGCCCGCCTCGGCTCGGCCACCATCTCGGCGTTGCCCGGCGACTCCATGACGGCAATTCTAGCCTCGAACTATAACGGCATCCCGGCTGCGAACGTGCTCGCGCGCCTCGTCACGGACCTGACCACCAACCGGCACGGCGCTGAGGAACTGGCGCGGCAGCTCAACCTCACCGCCGCCACGGTGCTCGATACCGCCATTGGTACGAAGCGCTTCGATGATGAGGTGATCGGGCAGGGTGTCACCGGCCGCATCGCCGATGGTCTCATGCGCGTCACCGGCATCAATGTGTGGACGGAAGGGCTCAAGCGGGCGTTCTCGATGGAGTTCATGGGTGCCATCGCCCGCCAGGCTGACAATACGTTCGAGAAGCTCGATCCGATGTTCAAGGGGTTCCTCGATCGCTACGGCTTCACGCCTGAAGACTGGGACAAGCTGAGGGTCGCGCCACAGATCGAGGCAGAGGGCGCCCGCTTCTTCGACGTGAATGCCGTCGAAGATCAGCGGCTTGCTGACCGGCTGATGTCTGCCATCATCGATGAGCGGCATTTCGCGGTGGTCGAGCCCGATGCGCGAATCCGCGGGGCAATGACCGGCGGCCTTCAGCGCGGCACGATCCTGGGCGAGGCGGTGCGATCGGCCACACAGTTCAAGTCCTTCCCCATGACCTACATGATGACGCACCTGATGCGCGTTCTGACACAGGGGAGCATGGCAAATCGTGCTTACCGCACCACGCAACTCCTGCTCACCATGACGCTTGCCGGCGCTGCGACCATGCAGGCTCAATCTCTCATCGCCGGCCGCGATCCTAATCCGATGGATGATCCGCGATTCTGGACTGAGGCTTTCATCCGTGGTGGCGGCGGCGGCATGCTCGGCGATTTCGTCAATTCCTCGGTTACACGCGGCGGCGACGGCATCACCCAATACCTGACCGGGCCGGGGCCGGGCGAGATCATTTCCGCGACAGGCGATGTGGCGCAGTGGCTTGCGGGCAACAAGGATGTGAACGGAAAAACGCTTGCCCAGCATATCAAGGCGTGGGTTCCCGGCTCATCGCTCTGGTACACGAAGGCAGCAACCGATCGCCTCATCTTTGATAACATCCAGGCGATGATCGATCCGAATTACCGGCAGTCTTTCGACCGCTATGCACGGCGCATGAAGCGCGAGTTTGGGCAAACCTTCTGGTGGGCGCCAGGCGATGCGTTGCCGACGCGGGCGCCGGATCTGGGGCGGGCTGTAGGCGGCCGGTGAGTGCTTTGCGGGGGCGTGCTGGCAACGGCACTCTCCCGCCATGTCCACGACAACGCCCGATCTGCGCACCAGCACCTACACTCCGGTCTCGCCAACGACAGAGTTTGCGGCCGGCTTTCCCATTTTCGACAATGCGGATATTGCGGTGCTCCACGACGGGCAGCCGCGCACCGATTTTGTGGTGACTGCCACCTATATCAATGGCGTCTCGATCAACGCAAAAGCCGTTTTCGCATCCGGCCTTGTTGGGACTGTCGTCGTCTACGGCAAGCGCGCGCCTCGCCGCATCAGCCGCTTCAATGATGGCGCGCCGCTCCCGACAAAAGACCAGAACCTCGCGCTCGATACCGTCGAGGCTGAATTGCAGGAAACAGCTCGAGACGTTGTGCGATCCCACAAGGCTCCCCTCGGCCAAGAGGGGGGCGTCTTCACAGCGTCCGATATCGGCAACGCCCAGGCTAATGCAGAGATCGCTCAAGCGTTCGCCGATCTCGCAGAGAAGTGGGCTACCAACCCACAGAACGTCGCTGTTGAGCCTGGCTTATTCTCGGCCTACCACTGGGCGCAGGTCGCGCTCGATGCAGTCAGCAGCGGTGTTGCAGGGGTGTCATCCTTCAATGGCCGCGTCGGCGCTGTGGTGCCCGGGAACACAGACTATACGGCTGCGATGATCGGCTACGGCTCAACCGATGTCGATGCCGCGCTGGATGAAGTGACGGCCCAGCTTGCCTCACTTGACTGGTTCGTTGGTCTTGTTCCGGGCTACGTCTCTACGTCGCAGATCTCCATATCGGCAGGCTATGGCGTCCTCAATGGCAAGCGATGCCAGCTTGTCGCCCCGATAACGCGTAGCTTTGGCGCGGTCTTCGGTGTGGGCAATGGCATCCTCGACACCGGAGTCGTTCAGGCATCAAAGCCCTATTTCCTTTACGCCGTTCGGCGACTGAGTGACGGGGCCTTTGATGTTGTCGCCTCGCTGTCTACTACGGCCGGCGGCGTCAACATGACGAACCTAACGGGGTGGGAAGTCTTTAGCGGCGGCCGGGTTGGCATCATCTGCACGAACAGCTCCGGCCAGATCATCCAGTTTTCACAAGAGGGAAACAAGGTAAATCTCGTCGGAGGCAGCTTCTTGACCCAATCGAATGGCGGCGGAGCTTTCGCCTCTGGGCCAGCACTGACAGTGGTGAGCAGCATCCTCAATAACTTCTCTGTGGATATGCTGATTTCACTCCAGCTCACCGTTAGCAATGCTGGTGGCTCCCCCGATGTTACCGCATCAGCAGGACCGGCACAGGGGTTCTCCGTCTTCGGGTCCACAATAGATGGGTACAAATCGATAATGGTTGGCACTCGCATGGGCAGTGACGGCGCGGACAAGGCCTTCACCTCCTACGGGCCGGTGAGATGCAATTCCTCAGGGCAGATCGCACGGTACACTGATGCTGTGGGCTCCTTCCTCCTAACCTTCAACTTCAACGGCTGGATTGACTACCAGTGCAAGAGGCTTTGGGCATGACCACCGTTTATGTGAAGACGAACAGCGAGGGGAAGATTAGCGAGGTTTACTGGGCACCTCAGCCTGACATGGATCTTCAAGCTCTGCCGGAAGATGATGCAGAAGTGCAGGCATTCTTGCATCCGACACCCAAGGTCGAATCCGTCTCCTCCCGCCAGTTCAAGCTTCAGCTCCTCAAGCAGGGGCTGCTCGACAAGGTGAACGGCTGGGTGGCGTTGCAGGCGCGCGATGTCCAGATTGCCTATGAGTATTCTGGCACCTTCGTCAAAGACAGCCCGATGATGCAGACCGGTTTCGCTGCCATGGGGTTCACGCCCCAGCAGATCGATGCATTCTTTGAGGCGGCAGCGCAGCTATGATCACGCGATATATTGCCTACTGGCTCCCGAACATCGTTCTCGTGCTGCTGGCGTTCGTCCTGTCGCCATTGCTCGCGGCATTATCTCTGCTCACGGGCCCGAAGCTTCCCGGCTTCCTGCAGTGGTTCTCGACCACGGATGCTGACCTTGACGGCGGCATTGCCCAGAACGTGGCGGGATACAAGGATGGATTGAAAGGCTGGCGGCTCTGGTGGCAAAGAACCTGCTGGATCTGCCGCAATCCCGCGCACGGTTGGCAGGCTGAAGTCCTGGGCATGTCCACCGATGGCTTGGTCACCTTGCAGATGAGCGTCGAGAAGGGCCGGCAGTGGTTCCTTTTCAAGAACAGCCGCCGGCAGAAGTTCTTTTGCATCAAGCGCGACGTGCCGCTGTTCGGCAGCTTCTACATCAAGCTTTACCTCGGCTGGTACGATGTCGCGCGAGACGGCCGGAACCATCAATATGAATTCCAGATCGGTCTAAAGCAATCTAGCTGACCATCTCCTGCCAGTGCTTTGCGGCGCATGGTTGCAGCGCTGATATTCGGCCATCTCTTACGGCCGGATGATCAAGCGATGGTAGACGAATTCCAGCGATCCCTTCAGAAGGTTCTCGTGCATGAGGGTGGTTTCAGTAATCATCCCAAAGACCCCGGCGGCGCCACCATGAAGGGCGTCACGCAGCGCGTCTACGATGAGTACCGGCAGTCGATCAATCTCGAACCCCAATCTGTCCAACTCATCCGCGACAACGAGCTGCAGGCGATCTACCGCAAGCGGTATTGGGAGCAGGCCAAGTGCGACAAGCTGCGCTCTGGCGTCTCCTATGTCGTGTTCGACGGCTCGGTGAATTCCGGAGTTTCGCAGTCGGTGAAGTGGCTCCAGCGCGCTCTTCAGGGCATGGGGCTTTATCAGGGTGCAATCGATGGCGTGATTGGGCAGGGCACGCTTCTGGCGGCCGCCAGTGTCAACGACGATGACGCGCTGATTGCTGCCATCATCGAGCGGCGCAAAGCATTCCTCAAGGCTCTGAAGACCTTCAGCACATTCGGCAAGGGCTGGATGGCTCGCGTTGCCGGCGTGCTCGCTGTCGGGCAGGCATGGGCTCGCGGCTCGGTCGGGCCTGATATCGCCTATGTGGCCGGCGGCGATGCCAAGGCATTCATCTCTGACGCCAAGCCCGCGCCAGTAATGGCGCTCGCCGACATTTCCAGCGGTGCCGGCGTATCTGGTGGCGGTGTCACCGGCTCGATCGCTTACGCCAAGGATCAGCTCGCTCAGTTCGCGGGCAATCAGTTTGTCGACAACGCGCTTCTTTACCTCACGCTCGCATCTCTCGGCCTGCTCGGAGCTGGCGCCGCATGGCGCTGGTACGCCACCCGCAAACGGAACAGGCGAGCCGACGTGCTCGACCTACCGACGGCGCCCACGTCCGCACAGGCGCCGGCATGATGCAGTTCGGTCTTGTTGAAAAGCTCATCGTTAGCGCGGTCGGCGTGATGATTATCGCTGGTCTTTATTTCGCGTGGTCTGAGCACCAGCGAGATATCGGCGCCAGCAGCGAGCGCGCAAAGCAGGAGAAGGAAAATGCTCGATTCCGTGTTCGCGTTAATAAGGGCGTTGTCAATTACGATACCTGCGATCGCGCTGGCGGCATGTGGGACTTCCGAAAGAGCGCCTGTCAACTCGCGGGAACTGTCGGTGGTGGTGAATAGCCTACCTGGCACCCAAGGAAAGACCCTGCAGGATCAGCGCAACATCGATAGATCCGTCGCAGGCTCATGCTCGGTCGGCCTACTCTCCCCAAGTCAGTGCGATCTTCAGACCAAGGCAAGCGCCGAACGCAAGGCAGAATTGAAGAACGATGGTACCCACATCCAATGACGACATCATGCGTGCGCTCGGACGTGTTGAAGAGGGCGTGAGGCGAATACGAGAAGACTTTCAAGAAGAGAAGGAAAATGCCCACGATAGCCGCGCCGTGATCCACAGACGGCTCGATGAGCAGATGAGGCAGATCAACCTTCTCGACAAGGTGGTGGAAATAAGCAGCGGAGTCGATGCAACTCTTCGCGAGGAGATAAAAGCCCTGAAGGAGACCGTGGACAAAAATCATGCTGCCACTCAGCCGGCTCTTGAAGAGTGGAAGCGGATGAAGACCATCGGCTACGGCATCTCAGGGCTGATTGCCTTCGCCGGGCTCACTGTCGGCGCTGTCGTCACATGGGCGAGCGATGGTGCGGTGTCGGCTTTGCGGCATTGGCTCCGCATAAACTGAGGAAAGACCAATGACCAACGTCACCAACCTCCCCGCAATCGATGCGCTCGCCGACAACGATCTGCTCTATGTGCGCGATACGTCGGACACTGCCACCCCGGATAAGAAGATTACTGGCGCCCAGCTTCGACCGACTGGCGCCAAGATCACAAATTACCTGCGCTATCAGAACAACATCACGATCCCGACTCTTGCGGCTGGTGCAGAAGCTGACGGCACCATTACCATTCCGGGCGCGCTGGTGGGCGATAATGTGCTGTTCAACCTGGCCGCGGTGCTGCCGGCGAACATCGGCATCATGGGCGTTGTGGTTACGGCGAACGATACGGTCAAGGTCCGGTTCCGCAACACCCACGCATCGACATCATTCCCTACTGTCGATGTCGCCTGTGTTGCGCTGGTTGTCCGCCACACGGCTTGAGGCCTCTTTCTCCTCTCTCTCGATTCTTTTGATCTCGGCTTTGCGCCGTGCCTCAAGCGCGGCAAGAGCTAGGAGTTGTTGGCGTGGGGTCATCGGCCATCGTTCTATGACGATCGCCGGAAGTCCTACAAGAGGTCAGTCGCTCCCCACCTCCCCCTCAATGGGTGCGGGGGTCCGGCGTTCAACGTAAAAGCCGAACATCGGGACCGGGAACACATACAGGCGGCGCTTGGCGCGATCGTAAAACGCACCAACCCACAGGTCGTACCAAGCGAAGATTGGCCTGATCTTCATGCCGCCTCACTCTCCGCAGCCAAGCGCTGCTGCGCGGTTGCGAAATATCCGAGGTCTTTTTCGATGCCGATAAACTCGCGGCCCGTTTTCAGGCATGCAACGCCTGTCGTGCCGCTTCCCATGCAGTTATCAAGCACCACGTCGCCGGGATTGGTGTATGTCCGGATGAGATATTCCATCAGGTCGACCGGCTTTTGCGTCGGGTGGAGTTTCGATCGCTGCTTGTCGCTCGAGAAGAAAAGGACGCTGCGCGGATAGCGTTCGGTCGAGTCGTATGGCGTCTTGCTTTCGACGCGCCCATAATTACTGCTCTGCTTAGCGTTTACCTCGCGCAGCGCCGTCTTGCGGACGTGTCCGAACGTCTTTTGTGGGTTGTATGTAGGTAAGCGATCGTAGAACACGAGAATGTTCTCGTGCGCCTTCATCGGCATCTTTTTGGCGTTCAGGTGGCCGGTAGCATTGCCCTTTTCCCATATCCATTCGTAGCGCAGCATTCGCAAGTTTGATGCGCCAAGCGTCTTGTCGAATGGTGTCTGGGCCGTAAGGACGATCGCGCCCTTGCATATCCGCTTGTAGTGAGCCCAGAGCGCCGGGAGGTGAACTTCGAAGTCCCATTCGTTGCGCGTCGTCTCATAGGGCAGATCACAGAGCACCATATCGACGCTCCGGTCTGCGATTTCGTGCATACGGTCGAGGCAGTCGCCGTGCATCAGCTTCATGCGTCACCGCCATTCTCGCGATATGCGGCAATGGCTTCCCGTACCTGAGCGATAGCTTCATCGCACATGCCCATATTTGCAGCATTCGCCATATCATCAACTGCATTAGCTAAGCGTTCGGCAGCTTCGATGATCCCCCGCACATGTGATGAGGGCGGTGGGGTGGCGGTCGAGTTGATGCGACTGACCATAATGTCGAAAACCTCCTGCGCGGTGCGGTTCTCGATGCCGATAATCGGCCTGGTAAGATCGTTCATTTCGATGTTCCTCGTTGATCCATGACGTTCCCCGGCCGATCACCGGGAAACGCCTTGTTGAGGAACGCCAAGCCAATTGTTTCAATGGTCTCCCCCACATTCCTAATCTGGGGGTCGCGCGTTCGAATCGCGCCGGGATCACCATTGATTTCAAGCGCCTAGCCGAGAACATCTGCCCCAGCATCGCATTAAAGTTGCAGTCAGGTTGCCTGCATTTCCCGGTGATTCCCTGCAATATCGGCGATATCCATGCGACACAGAGAAAAATTCTGGCGCGCAGCTGCGATGATGAACAGAATCCGCGCCAGGCCGATTCGCCGCGGTTGATCTTTGCCGCAAAATCAACTGAGAGCCTATAAAAAGCCATGCTGGAGATTATCAAAGGATCACGAGATTACCTGGAAGCGGCCTACTTTCTTTCACAAGTGGCCCTTTTTGTCGTGGCAATTGCGGCGGCTCGCTTCGCCTATAATCAAGTGAAAACAGCCGGCAACCTGGAGCTCGTTAAGCTCTTGCAGGAACCAAGGATTCAAGCAGCTGGAACGCGCGTCATCCTCGATTTAGCCGACAAGTCATTTGAAGAATGGAATGGGATGATTGGGCTGCGGCAAGAGATGTTGCGGCCAGCTACGATATCGCCGGATTGCTGCTTCAAAGACGCTTCGCGCTCCGGCAGATGTTCATTCCAAGTTACGCAAGTAGCACTCAGAAGTGCTATCAGATCTTGGAGCCATACCGAAAAGAGATTTTGAAGCGAACGAATGGAGATGAGGGCTATTTCCGAGGCTTTGACTGGTTGAACGCTAAAGCCGAGAAAATCCATCTCCTTCCTCCTCACAAGCCGCCGGTGACTTCGGAAGAAACTGCGCGATAGTTCCGCGCGAGAGCCTCTTACCGATAAGCAGGTTGCCATCGGGCCGCGTGCTTTACGCCCTTCCCAAACAGCGCCGCGACGATCCACCCGCCACAGAAGCCGATCGCTGCCCAGACGAGGCCGGCGAAGCTTACGGGGACCCCGGGCACGAAGTCACGCCATGTATTGGCAAGTATCCCTTCATCAGCGCTGCCCATGAGAATGAGGGGCTTGGCGACCGGCGTCGCGCTGCCTAGATCCGATTGCTGGGTGACGAGACGCTCATAGCGCTCCAGCGTACCGCGCATCGAAAGGCCGCGATCGCGCAGGAAGTCGTCGGTAGAACGGGCATAGACCTCGAGTGCTTGCTGACGATCGAGATGATGGTGGGCCGCCTGTTTCGTGAAGTCGTCGACGATGATTTTGAGCTCATCGATTGCCCCACCGATGCGCTGGCGATATTGCTGGGCGAATTCCGGCGCCTGCGAGAAAAGCGTGCCGCCGGCAAGTGCGACGGCCAGTGTGACGGCCCTTCCGATTTGTCCCATGACGATGTCTCCGGCTTCTTCGACACGAGAACGATTTCGGGCGGGCAAAGGTTGCCATCGACATAATTGGTAACGCTATGTGATTGAACTGACTGCGCTTCGTTCGAGTTCATCTCCCGACCAACTTAGAAAGAGAGGCTAGTCATGAAGAATATCGTCATCGCTTCCGCATGTGTTGCGGCTACCATTCTCGCAGGTGCTCTTCCTACCCAGGCTGCCAGTGTAACCATCACAACCGACAACGACGGATACGGATATCACCGCGTGATGGAACGTCCTTACTACCGCCGCCACCTGCCGCCGCGCCGTGTTTCGCATGATTGTTTTACCCGCATGGAACGCTTCCATAGGCACGGCCATATCGTGATCGAAAAGACCCGTGTCTGCCGCTAAGGCATGAAAACCCTGGCTGGAGACCAGCCAGGGTTTGCTGTTCTGAAGCACGAGGAACTTCGGAATTTCCCCCGCGTTTTAACGGAAAAACAGGAGTGCCCGTCATGCGTATTCGAATGACCCTGCTTGCAATTGGCTGTGCAATCGCCGGTAGCCTGCTGCTAGCCATCAGCTACCAGCCTCATGGCTCGGTCGCGACGCCGAAGACCGATCGGCTTGTCGGTGAAAAAGCCCCTGCCGATTTCCTGACCGAGCGCTTCGGCTGATCAGCTGAGCCATGGCTTGAAGCCTCTTGCGTAGGTGGGGAGCCGGATGCGCAGGTCCATCGGAGGGTTACAGCAATGGAATGGGCGCGCTTTTCGCCAGACCATCAGTGGCGATTGAGCGTCGAAAGACAAATGCGCCGTCTGCCTCATAAGGACCGATCTGCAACCCCGACATCGACGGAGCCGATACCGTTATACTGAATACGAGAAGTCGAATGTTTGTTTAATGGCTAATGCCGAACGTTGCTCATCGAACCCGCAAGCAAAATGCGATTTCGAACCGTGTGCACGCCTTCAACTGCTCTGGCGATGACAGTTGCCCGCTCGATTTCATCGACTGTACCGACACTGCCGCTCAAAACGATCTCGTCGCCTTCGGCCGTAACCTCGACATCGGCGGCATCTATACCACCGGCGACAGCCAGCGCATTTGCAACCGCAGCTTCCAACGTGGCGCGATTGGCATATTCGGCCTCAGCTTCTGGCTGATGACCATGAAATGTTTGTTCCTTGAAGACCATCGTTCTGTCCTCCTTGCTGGTGGTAGAAACGCGTCTGACGGGCTTTGGTTTCGCTTACCAGTGAAGCTGATAATTCAAATTGACATTTCCCGTCCGCCCGGTCGAAAGCGGATCGGACACGGACGCGCTCAGTCCGAGATTAGGCAGGATATTCTGGTTGACGCCAACGGTGCTGGAAAAATCGGCATTGGTATCACTGATGCTGCTGCCGGCAGAGATAGATGTGCCGGTCCACGGATAAATCAACTTGACCGCCTGCGAAGCCGATACCGTCGCCTGCCGCGCATCGACCGCGTTGTAACCGAGGCTTACCGTACGTGTCGTCTGCATGTCGAGCGAGTCGGAGAGTATCCAACTGCGCGAGCGGCTAAGCATAAGCGCACCGCTGCCGCGCAACGTGTCGACCTGCAGCGTCACATCCTGCTGCGCACGGCTGGCCGGCGTAACGCTAACCTTCTGCAGCTTGCCCCAGAGCATCGCCTGGCCGGAATCCGGCAGAGGTGCCCCGTTCTTGTTCGAGGCCAGCGCGAGATCTGCGCCGGCGCTCGTCTCCCATTCCATCGGCAGGCGGAACCCGACCGTCGTTTTGTAGGAACGGGCGGACACCTTCACCGGCGACCAGATCACCAGATCATCTGCAAATACCGGATTGGCCAGAGACAGAAGGGCAAAAACAAAGCAAGCGATCTTTATTTTCGTCATAATATCGCACCGTTTGAGCTTGCACATCGATCGCGCACCGACAAGCGCAGAGCGGACGTGGAAGCGCTCGCGTCGAACGCAATGAAGGACGGCGCATGCACGCAATCCCGGTTCCGTCTTCGATTTGGTATGGCCCGCGGCCGGTGACGCAAATTGCCGGTTGCTCGTTGGACGCATCAGCGCCCAGCGGATTTGCCTTTCGACCGTAACCGGCCTCAGCAAATGATCATCCCCGTGAGGAATGTTATCAGGATCACACCGTGGCGAAGCTATGTAAACCCCTCTGGAGTTGAAATTTGCTGCATCGCACACTTGCTGCCACTTTCGATCCCCTGTAGAGCCGATGCCGGATATGCAATTTCTTGCGAAATCGACTATGATGACGAGCATGATTGCGCCTCGGCGCCTTAGTATCTTCGGTTCGACCGGCTCGATTGGCCAAAATACGCTCAATGTCGTCGATCATCTGGGCGGCCGAGAAAATTTCGAAATCTCCGTCCTGACCGGCAACGGCAATGTCGAATTGCTGGCGCAGCAAGCAAGATCATCAGGCGCGCGCCTTGCCGTCATCGCCGATGACCGCCATTACGAATCACTGAAGAGCGAACTGTCGGGCAGCGGCATCGCGGTCGCTGCCGGCAAATCCGGCATGATGGAGGCAGCAGACTGCGAGGCCGACTGGGTGATGGCAGCTATCGTCGGCACGGCTGGTCTTGCTCCTACGCTTGCCGCGGCGCGCCGCGGTGCCGATATCGCGCTCGCCAACAAGGAATGTCTCGTTTCGGCAGGCGATCTTTTCATCGAGTCGGTGAAAAAAGGCGGCGGCAAGCTCTTGCCAGTCGACAGCGAACACAATGCGATCTTTCAGGTGCTGGAGGAAAACCAGCGCCATGCCGTTGAACGTATCATTCTGACGGCATCGGGCGGTCCGTTCCGCACATCCTCGCTGGAGGAAATGGCCGATGTCACGGTGGAAACCGCACGCGCCCATCCGAGGTGGTCGATGGGCCTGAAGATTTCCATCGATAGTGCGTCGCTGTTCAACAAGGCGCTGGAGATGATCGAGGCGAAGCACCTTTTCGGCCTGCGCCCCGAGCAGGTGGAGGTGATTGTCCATCCGCAATCGGTCATCCATTCGATGGTCGGCTATACGGATGGCTCCGTGCTGGCCCAGCTCGGCGCACCGGATATGCGCACCGCAATCGGCTATGCCCTTTCCCACCCGCGCCGGGCGAACCTGCCGATCGAGCGGCTGGATTTCGCCAAGCTCGCGCGGCTGGATTTCGAGGCGCCCGATGAAAAACGTTTCCCAGCTTTGCGGCTTGCCCGGCTGGCCATGACGCGCGGCGGCGTGCAGGGCGCGGTGCTCAACGGCGCCAAGGAAGTCGCGCTCGAAGCCTTTATCGAGGGCCGCCTGCCCTTCCTCGCCATGGCCGAGATTACTGAGAAAGTGATGGACGATCTCATTGATCTGCCGGCGGCCGCGACGATGGACGATGTCTTCGCCGCAGATAAGGAAGCCCGGCAGCGGGCTGCCGGGCTCATCCGATAAAGAAATTTTCCTGAAAAATCAGGCGACGTGACTTCAGGCGACGTGACGGGCAAGCGCGCAGCGCGACCAGAGCGAATGCAGCGCGCCGACGAGATGCTCGATATCGGCATCCGAATGCAGCGGCGTCGGCGTGATGCGCAGGCGCTCGGTTTTCTTCGGTACCGTCGGGTAATTGATCGGCTGCACATAGACGCCGCAATTGTCGAGCAGCAGATCTGAGATCCACTTGCATTTCGAGGCATCGCCGACCATGACCGGTACGATATGGCTCGGGTTGGGCATATGCGGAATACCCTGCTGGTCAAGCAGCGTGCGCAACTTTCGCACGCGGTCTTGATGACGAGCCCGCTCGAAGGGGCTCGCCTTGAGATGCCGGATCGACGCGACCGAGCCGGCAGCGAGGGCCGGCGGCAGCGACGTCGTGAAGATGAAGCCCGATGCAAAAGAGCGGATGAAATCGCAGAGCGCCGCGGAAGCTGCGATGTAACCGCCCATGACGCCAAAACCCTTGGCAAGCGTGCCTTCGATGACGGTGACGCGGTCCATCAGGCCTTCACGCTCGGCAATGCCGCCACCGCGCGGACCGTACATGCCGACGGCATGCACTTCATCGAGATAAGTCATGGCGCCATACTTGTCGGCAAGATCGCAGATTTCCTTGATTGGAGCGATATCCCCGTCCATCGAATAGACGGATTCGAAGGCGATGAGCTTCGGCGCCTTAGGATCGGCAGCGGCCAGCTTGGCCTCGAGGTCGGCCACGTCATTGTGCTTCCAGATGACCTTCTCGCACTTGGCGTAGCGAATACCCTCAATCATCGAGGCATGGTTGAAAGCATCGGAGAAAATGATGAGGCCAGGGATCCTGGCACCGAGCGTGCCAAGCGCTGCCCAGTTGGAAACATAGCCTGACGTGAAAGTCAGCGCGGCTTCCTTGCCGTGCAGATCGGCGAGCTCCTGCTCGAGCAGAACATGGTAGTGGTTGGTGCCAGAGATATTCCGGGTGCCTCCCGCACCCGCGCCACAGTGATCGATGGCCTCCTTCATCGCCTCGATCACCTTGGGGTGCTGGCCCATCCCGAGATAATCGTTGGAGCACCAGACGGTCACTTCCTGTTCGCCGTTCGCCGTGTGGCGCGTCGCACGCGGAAAGTTACCGCGATGGCGTTCCAGATCGGCAAAAACGCGGTAACGGCCTTCAGTGTGAAGCCCATCCAGCTCGTTTTTGAAAAACGCTTCGAAATCCATCATATGCTCCAGTTCGTACGGCTGTTTCTTGCTGAGACGACAACCGGACGTCAACCCTTACGTCTCTGATTTAACATCAACTGCGGCAAAAGGCGCCGACTTTTGAATGATTCCAGATAAAAAATATGCGAGCCGTGATCGGGGAAATTGATCGACGTCAATTCCGGCGGAAAATCCGCTTTTAATCGTGGAAAGAAACCCGCGCCTTACGAAAAAAGCTCCGCGGTAGTGGACAAGCCTTTCTTGCGACATAGTTTCCGGGCTAGCCTGACAAAAAACAGGTTAGGGACGACATCCGCCCACTGGGGCGCCAAAAAACCTCGGAGAGAAGAGATGAAAAAAATCCTCGTACTCGCATTGGTCGGCCTTTCGATCGCAAGCTGCACGCCCACACAACAAGGTGCCGGTATCGGCGCGGCGTCGGGCGCCATCATCGGCGGCGCAGTCACCGGCAATGTGCGCGGCGCGGCGGTCGGTGCGGCGATCGGTGGCGTTTCGGGTGCGTTGATAGGCAGGGTCGCAGAGCAGCCCGGCCAATGCTATTACCGAGACCAGTATGGTCGCCGCTACATCGACGATTGCCGCTGATATCTGCAATCAGAATGGAAAAGATGGAAATCCCGGACCCACGTCCGGGATTTTTTTGTACTAAATTAGTGCGCCAGCAGATTAAATTGGTACACGTGGCGCGATTTTGTCGCTAAGCTTGCTATCGGCTGGGCAACGCAGAGCTTGATTTTAATATAACCCAAAAGCGGCGGATGCGGATTAGAGGGACGGGCCTGAAAACTGGTATTGCGTATCGAGCAGGCGCCGTGATGGTGGTCGCAGCTGCGGCTGCGTTTTCACCCGTCCTCGCGGGCAACGCTTACGCATTCAAGCTTTTTGGCATCACCATATTCGGCAAGGACGAGGACGAGAACCTGCAGGTGCCCGATCCTGTGCGCTATGACGTCGCCCTCGAAACTGGAACGGCAGATAGCGACCTCAAAGAGGCGCTGGAGAACAGCTCTCGTCTTGTCGGCGATAAGAACCGTCCGGTTTCGGGGGATCTAGGCGTCGTCGTGAAAGCCCGCGACGACCGCGACAGGCTGATCGCCACACTCTACGAAAAGGCGCGCTACGGCGGCGTGGTGACGATCACCATCGACGGCCGCAACATAGACGATCTGCCGCCGAACCCGACTTTTGACCGCTCAAAGCCCGTCCCAGTGAAAGTGGATGTAGCCCCTGGCCCGATCTTCACCGTGAATGAAGTGCAATTCGGCGGCGATGCTGCGCACCGCAATCCCGCCGATTACGATCTGGCTCCCGGCGAGCAGGCTGGTTCACTGGCCATCATCAAGGCCGGCGATACGATCGTCGACCAGTTGAAAAGCGAAGGAAGGCCCTTTGCCAAACTGACCGAACGACGCGTGGTCGCCGACCATAGCAAGAATACCGTCGATATCGTTCTCGCTGCCGAAGGTGGTCCGGTTGCACCGATCGGCGACGTCGGCGTGACTGGCGAGGAAAGGGTCAAGCCGGAATTCATCCAGCGCTACTCCCGCCTGCGGAAGGGCGAAGCCTATTCGCCCGTAGCGCTGAGGAAGGCGGGCGAGCGCCTGCGGGCGCTTGGCGTGTTCTCCAGCGTGACGATCCACGAGGGTGACGCACTGGCCTCCGATGGTACCTTGCCCATGACGATTGAAGTTTCCGAAGGTAAGCGGCGCTACCTCGGCATCGGCGGACAATATTCGACGATCGACGGTTTCGGCGTCAACGGCTACTGGGGCCATCGCAACCTGTTCGGGGGGGCAGAATCGCTGCGCATCGAAGGCGCCGTTTCGCGGCTCGGCGAAGCGTCCGACCTCGGCGATCTCGATTACTCCGCCGGAATCCTCTTCACGAAACCGGCTTTCATCCATCCGTCCGCCACCTTGAAGGCCGGCATCGTCGCGAAGACGGAAAATCCGGACGCCTATAATGCAAAGCTTGTCACTGCCTCGCTCGGCCTCTCCTACGAATTGACGGATCAGGACACTATTTCCGCAGCCGGCGAGGTGAGCTTCGAGAACGACGACGATGCGTTCGGCAACAACAATTATCTGACCTTCACGCTGCCGATCACCTACGATCGCGACGCCCGCGACGACAAATACAATCCGACCGGGGGCTACCACGCCACGCTGTCCGCAAAACCGGGCTATGAGTTCATGAACGGCACGGTCTATTCGGCTTTCGAGGGCTCGATATCAGGTTATCTCGGTCTCGGTGCCGAAGACGGCGTCGTCCTGGCCGGCAAGCTCGCAGCCGGCACGCTGATCGGCGGCGGCGGTGTCGAGAATATTCCCGCCACCCAGCGTTTCTTTGCCGGCGGCGGCGGCTCTGTGCGCGGCTACGGTTATCAGGAGATTTCGCCCTATAACGAAAACAATGACGCGACCGGCGGCCGCTCCTACGTGACCGGCTCCTTCGAGGCGCGCATCAAGATCACCGACACGATCGGCATCGTTCCTTTCATCGATGTGGGCACGGTTTCGGACGGCATCGCGCCTGATTTTTCCGATATCAGAGCCGGTGCGGGCGCTGGTGTCCGCTATGCAACCCCTTTCGGCCCACTCCGGCTTGATTTTGCCGTACCGCTGAACAAGTACGATGGTGGGACGGATTATGGAATTTATGCCGGCATAGGCCAGTCGTTCTAGGCCAGTTATCAGCAATGCCGATTTCGCAGTGTTTTCCGACCTGTGAGCTGTCATGAAAACGGGATAGTGTCCGCTCTTATGCAAATGTTGGCGAAAATCATGAACTGGATGATGCGGCTCATCGGCTACGGCCTCGGCGCGGCGACCATCCTTGCCGTCATTGCTTTGGCGATCTTCGGCTTCACCTCCTTCGGTGCCCGCATCATCACTGAAAATGTCGCTTCAGCGCTTTCCAACCGCGATATGACGATATCGGTGCGCGAACCCGAGGGCCTGCTGACCGGCGGGCTGCGCGCAGCCGAGATCACCCTGTCGGACACGCGTGGCACATTTGCAGAAATCCGCGGCATTTCCGTCGACTGGAATCCCTTGGCGCTGTTGACCGGCACCTTCCACGCCAGACAGGTCTCGATCGCCTCCATCGACGTGCGCCGCCGGCCGGTCCGCACTCTGCCTTCGAGGCCAACTACTCCGGAGGAAGAAAGCGGCGGGGGCTTCCGGCTGCCGCTGAAGATCGATATCGAGCATATTGCCCTGCCGGATATCGCGCTTGGAGCACCTCTGACCGGCCGCGCGTTCTCGCTTGCCGCTACCGGCAACCTCAGAGCCGATGGTGATGGCGGTGAAGGGGTTGTTAACGTCAACCGCCACCAGGTTCCGGACGCAAAACTCTCCGCCGATGTCGCCTTTACCCCGGCAAACAGCCGCCTGCGGCTGAACGCCCAGCTTGCCGAACCGCAGGGCGGCCTCCTCGCTGGCTTTCTCGGCCTGCCCGGTAGCCCGGCCGTCAATATCGCGCTCGACGGCGAAGGTCCGATTTCAGACTGGAACGGCAAGCTGCAGGCTGCCCTCGATGGCCAGCAACGCGCCTCCCTGGAAGGCAAGCACGCGATCACGCCTGACGGCCTGCATCATCTCGATCTCAAGGGCGGCGGCGATGTGAGCTCCCTGCTTCCCATGGCATTCCGGCCGCTTTTTGCGGGCCAGACGAATATCGATGTATCCGCAACCTTCAACGATCACGGCAAGATCGATATTCAGACCGGCAATCTGGCGACCGGCAGCGTCGTCATCGCCGCGTCCGGTACGCTCGATCCTGCCGGCAATAACAGCCTGAATGCCAATGTGCTCGGCACCTCGGGTCCAGTCGATTTCCGCTGGCCGCTTGCCGATGGCGAAGCGCGCTTCATGATTTCAGGTCTCAATCTGGCGATGACCGGACAGGCGCAGGCTGTACGCATTAATGCCAGCGGATCGCTGGATTCAGCCACGATGCCGCAGGCCGATATCGGCAACGTCAAGCTCACGGCCAAGAGCGATGCTTTCAATCTCGCCAACAGTGCCGGCGATATCCAGTTGCGCCTCGTCGCGGGTGACGCGACATTCACCGAGCCCAACCTCAGCCGCGCGGTTCAGGGACCGATTACGCTTGTCGCTCCGCTTCAGATTTCACGCAACGGCATCGGCTTCAACGGTACGACGATCGAAAGCGCTAATATCGGCGCCGATCTCAACGGCTCCTATCGCCTGGCTGACAACGCATTGACCGGCAATGCCAAATTGACCGTCCAGCCCGCCGCCCTGCCGATGGCTATCGCCGGAAAGTTCGACGCGCCGATCGACCTCGAAACCCAGGTTGCCGGCACGATCCCCTCCAAGGTGACGCTGTCGAACATCACGATCAAATCCCCGACCATCGAGGCAGGCGGCAACGTCGCGCTCGATGATGACGTGCTGACGGCCGATCTCGCCGGCAAGCTTCCCGATATCGGCAAGCTGTTGTCAGGCACGAGCGGGGAAGCGGCTTACAGCGTCAAGGCAAGCGGCACGCTTCCAGCCCTTGCACTTACCGCCAATGTGAAGGCCGCCAGCCTGCAGATGGCCGATCGCAAGGTCGGCGATCTCAACATCGACCTGACTGGCTTCGCCGATCCCGCCGCTCCGCAGGCGAAAATTGCCGCGACCGGCACGATCGACGGCCAGCCGATCGGCATCAATGGCGACGTCAAATCCGAGAACGGAACGATTTCCGTCCCCGCGCTGACAGCCGATGTCGGCGGCAATCGCCTGGCGGGCAACCTCACGCTTTCATCAGGCATGACGCCGGCGGGTGCACTGACCTTCGACTTCCCCGATATCAGCCTGCTTGCCGCTCTCGGCGGCCAGAAGGCGGAAGGCGACCTCAAGGGTTCAGTCGACATTACCGGCACTGAAGGCAAGATTGCGCTCAAGGTCGCCGCCAGCGGCAGTGGCATCCGCCGCGACACGCTGACGATCGCCAGGCCGACGATCGACGTGACCGTCAGCGATATCAAGGCTTTTGCAGCCAGCGGAACAATAAGGGCCGACGAGTTCGGCGTCGGGACCAATAAGCTCACCGGCATTGCGCTCGATTTCGTCCAGCAGCAGACCCGCACCGACTTCAATCTGGATGCGGGCTATGACGGCAATCCGCTGCAGGCCGCCGGCAACGTGCAGTCGGCAGGCGGCATGATCGATCTCAGTCTCGACCGTTTCGCCGCCAAGCCGCACAACATTCCGGTCGAGCTGGCGTCACCCGCACAGGTCAACATCACCAAGGGAGTTGCCAGCTTGAACGGTCTGACCGTCAAGACCGGCAGCGGCTCGGTATCGGTCACCGGTTCGGCTGGTGAGACCCTGAAGCTCGATGCCGTCATCACTGACCTGCCGACAAGCCTTGCCAACAGCTTCGTTCCTAATCTTGCCGCCGACGGCACGATTTCCGGTACGGTGAACGTAACCGGGACACCGGCCACCCCCGTTGTCAATTTCAAGCTCGACTGGAAGGATGCGGCCACCAGCCATACAAGGGGGGCCGGCATCGCTCCTCTCGGCATCTCGACATCTGGCACGTTCGCCGACAACCAGCTGAACTTCGATGGCGACATTAGCGGCCCTGACGGTCTTTCCCTGAAGGCGGCGGGCGACGTCGGTCTTGCGGATTCGAACAGCCCGACCCTCAACATCAACGCCGACATCGTCAGCCTGCCGGCGAAGGTCGCCAATGGCTTTGTTCCCGATCTTGCTGCCGAAGGTACGGTTTCGGGTGCGGTCACTGCAACGGGCACGCCCGCAGCACCAGCGGCCGATTTCAGGCTGAACTGGAAAGGCGCCGCGACAAGCCAGACAAAGGCAGCCAGGCTTGCTGGTCTGTCGCTCAATGCATCCGGCAGGTTTGCGGATAACAAGCTCGATTTCGATACGGCGCTCACCGGCAAGGGCGGGCTATCGCTGAAAGCGCTCGGTAATGTCGCTATTACCGGAACCACGATCGGCAACATCAAGGTCGATGCCGAACTTGCGAATGTTCCGGCTAATATCGCCAACGGTTTCGTGAAGGATCTCGATGCCGGCGGTGTGATTTCCGGCACTGCCTCGGCATCAGGGACGCCTGCCGCACCGGCTGCGAATTTCAAGCTCAGCTGGCAGGACGCCACGACGCGGCACACCAAGACGGCCGGCCTGACTGGACTGGACCTTGCGGCAACCGGCCATTTTGCCGACCAGAAACTCGATTTCGATGCCAACCTCATCGGACCGAAGGCCCTGTCGCTGAAGGCGACGGGCAATGTCGAGCTTGCTGGGACGGCAGTGCGCAATCTGAAGGTCGATGCCGATCTCGCAAACCTTCCAGCCGGCCTTGCCAACGGCTTCGTTCCCGATCTGGGCGCTGAAGGCACGATTTCCGGCAAGGCGTCAGCCTCCGGCTCGCTGCCCACACCGGCAGTCACCTTCGATCTGGCCTGGGCGAATGCGGCAACCCGCCAGACAAGGAGCAACGGCCTTACCGATCTCTCCGCCAAGGCCACCGGCAAATATGAAAATAACAGGGTCGATTTCAATGCCAATCTCGGCAGCGGCAATGGCGCGCTGTTGAAGGCGAACGGCGGCGTGACGATCGATGGCGCCGCCATTCGCGACCTCGCCGTCAACGCCGACATTGCCGGCCTGCCCGCAAACCTCGCCAATGGCTTCATGCCTGGTCTTGGCGCCGAGGGCATAATCTCCGGCACTGCCATCACCTCGGGCACGCCGACAGAACCGGTGGTCGATTTCAAGCTCGACTGGGCAAACGCAGCAACAAACCAGACGAAGACCGCCGGTCTCTCTGGCCTGGCGCTTGCCGCCTCGGGCAAATACGTCAGCGACCGACTGGATTTCGATGCCAATCTCAATGGCAAGGGCGGCGTCTCGCTGAAGGCCTCTGGTAATCTTGCGCTGGCTGGCACCACGATCCAGGGCATCGATGCAAAGGCCGATATTGCCAATCTGCCGGCTGCCATCGCCAATGGCTTCGTTCAGGATCTTGGAGCAGAAGGCACCATCACGGCAACGGCCACGGCCTCAGGATCGCTGACCGCTCCCTCCGCCGATTTCAGCATCGACTGGAAAAACGCGGAGACGAAACAGACGAGAACCGCCGGCCTCTCCGGTCTGACGCTCGCCGCTTCGGGCAAACTCAGTAAGGACCGGCTGGATTTCGATGCCAATCTCAACGGCAATGGCAGTGTGTCGCTGAAGGCATCGGGCAATCTCGATATAGCCGGAACGACCATAAAGGGCGTCAATGCCAAGGCCGATGTCACTAATCTGCCGGCGGCCGTCGCCAATGGCTTTGTTCCGAACCTGGGTGCAGCCGGCGCCATCTCGGCAACGGCAACCGCCTCGGGATCGCTTCCCCTTCCGTCGGTCGATTTCAAGGTCGACTGGAAAAATGCCGAAACGAGCCAAACGAAAGGCGCCGGCCTTGCGCCGCTCACCCTCGGCGCCAACGGCAAGCTGGCCGACAACAAGCTGACGGTCGATACCAGCCTTGCCGGCGACGGCGGATTGTCGCTGAAAGGCGGCGGCACTCTTACAATGACAGGCAACCGCGCCATGTCGATGCGCTTCAACGGAAGCCTCCCCTTCGCCGTTCTCGGCGCACAGCTCGCCCAGCAGGGTCTCGTTGCCGAAGGCGTCGCCAATGTGAACCTGGAAGTCAGCGGCACGACGGCTGCCCCTGTCATCAACGGAACGGTCACCACTGATGGCGCAAAGCTGATCGACGTGCGCCGCAACCTCGCCCTCGAAGGCCTCGGCGCGACCATCACGTTCAACGGCCAGCAGGCTGTCATTTCGCGGCTGAACGGCAGGCTCGCAAGCGGCGGCTCGATCTCGGCGAGCGGCTCGGTTGGTATCAGCGGTACCTTCCCCGCCGATCTTTCCATCCGCCTGGACCGAGCGGTCTATGTCGACGGCACGCTGGTAGTCGCAACGGTCGACGGCACGCTCGGCCTTAAGGGACCGCTGCTTTCCAATCCCACGTTGAACGGCCGGCTTCACATCGACAAGGCTTCGATCACCGTGCCGGAGAGGCTGCCGACATCGCTGCGTGAAATCGATATCCGCCATATCCACGCGCCGCCCGCCGTGCTCGCCCAGCTCAGAGACAATGCTCAACAGCAGCCCCGGGAAAAATCCTCGACCATCATGCTGGATATCGAGCTCGATGCACCCTCGCAGATTTTCGTGCGCGGCCGTGGCATCGATGCGGAAGTCGGCGGTAACATCACGATCCACGGCTCGGCTGCCGCGCCCGAAGTTGCTGGTGCCTTCACCATGCGCCGCGGCCGTCTGACGATCCTCAATCGCCGTCTCAATTTCTCCGATCGCAGCCGCATCACATTTGCCGGCGACCTGACACCCGCCCTCGACTTGGAGGCCACGTCCACGTCAGGTACGACGACGCTCACGGTGGATGTCGCAGGCCTCGCGACCGACCCCGCCATAACCTTCTCCTCGTCGCCTGCCCTGCCGCAGGACGAAGTGTTGGCCCAGCTCATCTTCGGTCAATCCATGTCCCGGCTGTCGCCGGTGCAGATCGCCCAGCTTGCCGATGCTGTCAGCCAGCTCGCCGGCAATCGCTCAACCTCACTCTTCGAGGGGCTCCGCAACCAGCTCGGCGTCGACGACCTCGACATCAGCACGGATGAAAAGGGACGGACCAGCGTCAGTGTCGGCCGTTACCTCAACGAACGGACCTATTTCGAGCTGCAGCAGGGCGGAGAAGCCGGCGCCAAGGCCATCATCAATCTGGATGTCGGCCGCGGCGTGAAGCTGCGGGGTGCTGCCGGCGGCAACGGCGCAGGCGAAGCCGGCATCGTCTACGAGCATGAATATTGAGGCCAGCCTGGAAGACAGAAGCCTAAAAGCTTGTCTTGCTGGTCTTCAGCAGAATGCTGGTTTCGGTAGTATTGATCCCGTCGATGAGGCGTATCCGGCGCAGCGTCTCGTCGAAGGAGACGAGGTCACGGTCTTCGAGCTCGGCGACGAAATCCCATTTGCCATTGGTGCTGTGCAGCGCGCGCACCTGCGGCAAGCCGCGCAGTTGGGTAGCGACCTTGTCGGCAAGCTTGCCGTGCACTTCGATCATGACGATCGCCCGAACACCGGCCGAACGCGTCTCGTGACCGGTGCGGATCGTGAAGCCGGCGATCGTGCCGTTTTCGACCAGTCGGTCGATGCGCGTGGCCACTGTGGCCCGTGAAGCACCGGTCATGGCGGCAAGCGAGGAGACGGAGATTCGTGCATTGTGCCGAAGCGCACTCAAAAGCTCGTTGTCGAGGTCGTCCACGTTTTCACTTTGTCAAATTAGCTTTATCAATCTGCGCAATCATAATCCATTTCTGACATTTTTCCATCTATTTGCCGCCGCCACTTTATCCCACTATTGGCCGAAACAGGCCTCACAACGGAGCCCTAGGAATGGAAGTACAAACTCAATCTGTCGCTCTTATTGGTGTTCCCCTTGAAGAGGGTTCCGGCCGCAGAGGCGCGGGCATGGGGCCGACAGCATTGCGCATCGCGGGTATCGACAAGGCGCTTGCCGACCTCGGCCACACCGTTGTTGATACCGGCGATCTCAGCATCGTCCCGGCCAGGGACCTTCCCAATCATCCGAAGGCACATAATCTCCGCGTCGTCGGCGCCTATACGCGTGCGCTCGAAGCAGCCACCTATGATGCAGCGAAAGCCGGCCACTTCCCGCTGATCCTCGGTGGCGACCACAGCCTTTCCATGGGCAGCGTCTCGGGCATGTCGCGTTATGCCGCCGAAGAGGATCGCCCGCTCTTCGTGCTGTGGCTCGACGCCCATTCGGATTTCAATACGCCGGAGACCTCGCCATCAGGCAATATTCACGGTATGCCCGTCGCCTTCTTCTGCGGCCTGGCGGATTTCGCCGAAATCCTGCCGAAGGACCGCGCACTCGTCGATCCCCAGAAGATCTTCCAGGTGGGCATCCGCTCGGTCGATGCCTCCGAGCGCGTCGAAATCCGCAAGCACGGCGTCAACGTCTTTGACATGCGCTCGCTCGATGAACAGGGCGTGGCTGTAATCCTCCGCCAGATCCTGGAAACGATCGAGAAGGCAAACGGCCTGTTGCATGTCAGCTTCGACGTCGATTTCCTCGATCCCGATTTTGCGCCCGGCGTCGGCACCACCGTGCCCGGCGGCGCCACTTTCCGCGAAGCCCACCTGATCATGGAGATGCTGTCCGACAGCGGCCTCGTCTCCTCGCTCGACCTCGTGGAACTCAATCCTTTCCTTGATGACCGCGGCAAGAGCGCCCGCATCATGGTAGAGATGACGGCAAGCCTCTTCGGCCGCCGTATCTTCGATCGTCCTACACGCGCCGCATAAGGGAGCACTGGCCATGAACATCTCGTCGAACCTCATCGCCACCGAACAGCGTCTTGGAGCCAATAACTACAAGCCGCTCGATGTCGTGCTGACGCGGGGGGAAGGTGTTCATGTCTGGGATACGGATGGCAAGCGCTATCTCGATTGCCTGTCGGCCTATTCGGCCGTCAACCAGGGCCATTGCCATCCGAAGATCCTTGCCGCCATGGTCGAGCAGGCCGGCCGCCTGACGCTCACCTCGCGCGCCTTCCGCAACGACCAGCTCGCCTATCTCTATGAGGAGTTGGCGGCACTGACCGGCTCCCACAAGATCCTGCCGATGAACTCGGGTGCCGAAGCCGTCGAGACCGCCATCAAGGCGGTTCGCAAATGGGGCTACGAGGTGAAGGGCGTCCCGGAGGGCAAGGCGGAGATCATCGTCTGCGCCAACAATTTCCACGGCCGCACGCTGAGCATCATCAGCTTCTCGACTGACCCTGACGCCCGTACCGGCTTCGGCCCTTACACGCCGGGCTTCCGCATCGTTCCCTTCGGTGATGTCGAGGCCTTCGAAGCCGCCATCAATGCCAACACCGTCGCAACACTGATCGAGCCGATCCAGGGCGAGGCTGGCGTCATCATTCCGCCGGCCGGTTACTTCACCCGCGTGCGCGAACTCTGCACGGCAAACAACGTCACGCTCATCCTCGACGAAATTCAGACCGGCCTTGGACGCACCGGCAAGCTGCTCGCCGAAGAACATGAAGGCATCGAAGCCGACGTGACGCTCATCGGCAAGGCGCTTTCCGGCGGCTTTTATCCGGTCTCGGCAGTGCTTTCGAATTCGGAAGTCCTTGGCGTGCTCAAGCCCGGCCAACATGGCTCAACCTTCGGCGGCAACCCGCTGGCTTGTGCGGTCGCCCGCGCGGCGCTGAAGGTATTGACCGAAGAAGGAATGATCCAGAACGCCGAGACGATGGGCGACTATTTCCTCGAAGGTCTGCGCTCCATTCGCTCCAACATCGTCAAAGATGTGCGCGGCCGTGGCCTGATGCTCGCGGTCGAATTGGAGCCGGAGGCCGGTGGTGCCCGGCAATATTGCTATGCGTTGAAGGATCGCGGTCTTCTCGCCAAGGATACGCACGACCACACGATTCGCTTTGCACCACCACTCGTCATTAATAAGGAACAGGTGGATTGGGCGGTAGAGCAGATCGAAAAAACCCTCACCTGAAGTAAAGCAGAATATATTACGGCAATCGTCAAATCTCGCGCGAACAATCGACTGGGCTTGCCGAAATCAATAAGGCCATCAACGTTATGGATCAGAGCGCGCAGCAGAATGCCGCCACAGGTGGAGGAGGCGACGGCGGCAAGCGCCCGACGTTCGTCCGAGACAGAAAACCTTCGCGATATCGTCTTACAGTTTAGATTTGGGCAACACTCTTCCGTTAATGTCTTCGATAACCGTAACGATGCTTCGCTAAGTGCAAAGCCATCGCGTGGGGTGAAGGCAAAGCTCGTCCGCGCCAATGGTGGCGCATCCGCTTCTGCCCTGGCTTACGACAGTTGGGAAGAATTCTAATGGCCACAATCAATTCCACTAGCTTCAGCGGCGATACGCTCGAAATCATTGCCTTCCGCCTGCATGATCAGGAATTCTGCGTCAAGACCACGACCATCCGCGAAATCCGTGGCTGGGCGCCGTCAACGCCGATCCCGCACTCTCCGGCAGACGTCATCGGTGTCATGAATCTGCGCGGTTCGGTCATCCCAATTATCGACCTCGCCTATAAGCTCGGCATGAAGAGCACTGTCGCCAATGAGCGCAGCGCCATTGTCGTCGCCGAAGTGCACAATATGGTCATCGGCATGCTGGTCGACCGCGTATCCGACATTCTGACGATTTCTTCCAGCCAGGTACAACCCGTTCCGGAAGTAACTGCTTCCTTCGACCGTGCTTTCTGCGAAGGTATCATCGCTTCCGAAAACGGCATGATCTGCTTCCTGAACCTCGCAAAGATGTTCAAGGAAAACGAGACCGACGAACTGGCCGCTTGATCGCTTTGCGATATACATGAACGAGGAACCGCCCCACGAGGGCGGTTTTTGTTGTTCAAGCTCTCTTGTGTGCCGGCGGTTCGCTCTCGCAATGTCGTTGGAGACAAGCAGTTTCGACGCCAACCTCGTCAAGCTTTGCAAGATCGTTCCTGCAAATGATCCTCCTAAAAACCGGGCGGGAAGCAGGCCTCCCGCCCGGTCTCCTCCAACTCCAATCTCCCTACAGCTCCCGCAAGGGAGCTGTCAGCCGAACAATGCCAGGGTCGCCTTCAGTGTGACCCAGACGCCCCAGAGCAGCGGAATGCCGACCACAGCCCAGGCAAGCGCCGCCTTGGCGTCGAGGCCGCCCGTGCCAATGCCGAAAGAGCCTGTGGGGCCTGCGTTGGCCGCAGCGCTCCTCGCCTGAAATGCAGCGACTTCATCATCCGACATGAACCATTTGTCGGAGAGCGGCCGGACGAACGCATTCGCGATCAGGCCGAGCGCCAGCATGCAGGCGAGAATGTACATCGTGCCCGTATAGAGCGCCGGTCCGGGCTCCACGCCAGCAGCGATCTGTGCTTCGCGGATATAGTTGACGACGACAGGCCCGACGATCCCCGCTGTTGCCCAGGCCGTTAACAGGCGGCCGTGAATAGCGCCGACGAACTGCGTGCCGAAGATATCGGCGAGATAGGCGGGGATAGTTGCGAAGCCACCGCCATACATCGACAGGATGATGCCGAAGGCAAGCACGAAGAGGGCCTTGTTGCCCATATCTGCCAGTGTCGGAGCCGCGGCGTAAAGCACGATGCCGAGGATGAAGAAAGTATAATAGGTATTCTTGCGGCCGATCTTATCGGACAGCGAAGCCCAGAAGAACCGGCCGCCGATATTGAAGAGCGAGAGCAGACCGGCAAAGCCGGCAGCAATCGTCGCAATTGACGCCTTCTGACCGGCATCAAGCTGCGCAAAGCCGATATCCGGCAACCCAATCAGCGAACCGGCGAAGATTTCCTGCAGCATCGGCGAAGCCATGCCGATAACGCCGATACCAGCCGATACATTGAGGCAGAGCACCGCCCAGATCAACCAGAACTGCTTCGTCTTGTGGGCATCGCGCAGATGCACGTGCTTGGTCGTGATCATCGTGCTTTTGGCGGCAGGTGGTGTCCAGCCTTCCGGACGCCAGCCGGCCGGCGGAAATGCGATAGCCGAAGGCACCGCCGATCATGAAGACGAAATAGATGGCCGCCATGACGAGGAAAGTCTGCCAGACGCCGACGGACGTATCCGTCTTGAAGCTGTTCATCAGCAGGTTGGCCAGCGGAGCGCCGATCATCGCGCCACCACCGAAGCCCATGATCGCCATGCCGGTTGCCATACCGCGTCGGTCCGGAAACCATTTGATAAGCGTCGAAACCGGTGAAATGTAGCCGAGACCGAGGCCGATGCCGCCGATCACACCGGCACCGATCCACATGATCCAGAGCTGATGCGAAATGACGCCGAAAGCTGCGATGATGATGCCGCCGCACCAGCAGCAGGCCGAGACGACACCCGCCTTGCGCGGACCGACCCGTTCCAGCCAGCCGCCCCAGATGGCAGCGGACGAACCGAGCAGTACAAAGAAGAGCGTATAGATCCAGCCGAGGTCGGCAACGCGCCAGTCGCAGGTCGTGGTGAAGAGCGCCGATACCAGCGTCAGATCCGGGCAGGCCGTCGAAGCGGTAATGCCGAGGGATTTTGACAGCGGCAGCCAGAATACGCTGAAGCCATAGGCCATGCCGATGCAAAGATGGATGGCGAGCGCGGCCGGCGGTACGAGCCACCGGTTGAAGCCGGGCCTTGCGATGATCCTTTCGCGATCCAGCAGGCCCGCGCCTGCCGGAATTCCGCCTGAACTTGTATCCGCTGCAGTCATGAACAACTCCTCCTTGATTCAGACCTTGCTGTCACAAGCGCACATGCAAGCGGGCTTATCCGGCCTCGCCTCTTTCATGCGCCGATGTTGGTTTATCGAAGCGGTTGTTCTGCCGGCTCCGGTTTGCGGATCAGAGGAACGGCCTGCAGCACGAGCGCGTCGAGGCCATTGTCTTGCTTTTCCAGGATTTCGAAGAGTTGTCGCCGCATACGCGGCTCCCAAAATTTGTTGATATGCGTCGCCACCCCCTGCGCAGCCTCGCTTTCGGGCTGGGTCTTGAAGAAGGTTGCGATCTGGTTTGCCATATAGACAAGCTTGGTCTTGGTATCATGCGACATCGGCGATGCTTCCGGGCGACAGGCGATGTGGGTGGGTGAAAATCTCGAAATCCTCGCCGCGCACGAGGGCGACAAGCGTCATGCCGGCTTCCTCGGCAGTGCGGATGGCAAGTGCCGTCGGCGCGGAAATGGCGATCAGTACGGGCGCGCCGAGGATCGCCGTCTTCTGGACCATTTCGACGGAGAGGCGGCTGGTAACGGCGACAGCGCCTGACGCGCCCGTACCGCCGGCTCTGATGACGGCTCCGCAGAGCTTGTCGAGCGCATTGTGCCGGCCGACATCCTCACGCACGGCGATCAATCCCTTACCGGGAACATAGAAGCCAGCCCCATGAACTGCCCGCGTCTCGCGATGCAGCGGCTGGGAATCGTTGAGCAGCGCGATCGCTTGCACAATATCGGCATGCGACAATGACAGCCCGACCTTGGAAACGTCAGGCACTTTGCGGACTGCCTGCTCGATCGATTCGATACCGCAGAGGCCGCAACCGACGGGGCCGGCCATGCTCCGCCTGCGCCTTCTCAGCGCATCCTCGACGTCGTCGAGAAGCGTCACCTGGACGTCGATACCTTTCTCGTCTTCGAGGAGTTCGATACCGGCGACCTGACTGCGATCAGTGATAATGCCTTCCGTCAGGCTGAAACCGACAGCAAAATCCTCGAGATCGGCAGGCGTGCCCATCATGACCGCATGCGAGCTGCCGCCATAGGAAAATGCGATCGGTACTTCCTCGGGCACGATGCGCTCGCCCCGCACCATGATGCCGTCCCTTCGGGCGATCTCCGTCACGCCTATGCGGGTCGGCCTTTGCGTCATTATTCCGCCGCCTCCATCTTGCTGGCGATGCGGCGGGACTGACGGGCCTGCTCGTCATACTCGACCTGCCACTCGGACGGGCCATTGGAGGGCGAGACCTGCACCGCCGTCACCTTGTATTCCGGGCAGTTGGTTGCCCAGTCGGAGAAGTCGGTTGTGATGACGTTTGCCTGCGTATCCGGATGATGGAAGGTCGTATAGACGACTCCCGGTGCTACGCGATCGGTGATCAATGCGCGAAGCGTCGTATCGCCCGAGCGGCTGCCAAGTTTTACCCAGTCGCCATCGCGGATGCCGCGCTGCTCGGCATCATGCGGGTGTATCTCCAGCCTGTCTTCGGAATGCCAGACGACATTATCGGTGCGCCGTGTCTGCGCCCCGACATTATACTGGCTGAGAATACGCCCGGTGGTGAGAAGCAGCGGGAAGCGCGGACCGGTGCGCTCGTCGGTCGCGACGTATTCCGTACGGATGAACTTGCCCTTGCCGCGCACGAACCCGTCCACATGCATGATCGGCGAACCGAGCGGATGCGCCTCGTTGCAAGGCCATTGAACCGAGCCCATCTTTTCGAGATAGTTGTAAGAGACCGAAGCGAAGCTCGGCGTCGTCGCGGCAATCTCGTCCATGATCTCGGACGGATGCGCATAGTGCCAGTCGAGGCCCATGGCCTGAGCGAGCTTCTGCGTCACTTCCCAGTCGGCATAGCCGTTGCGCGGCGTCATGACCTTGCGCACGCGGTTGATGCGGCGCTCGGCATTCGTGAAGGTGCCGTCCTTTTCGAGGAAAGTCGAACCCGGCAGGAAGACATGCGCATAGTTCGCCGTCTCGTTCAGGAAGAGATCCTGCACGACGACGCATTCCATCGCGGCAAGACCGGCGGCGACATGTTTGGTATCGGGATCGGACTGCAGGATGTCCTCGCCCTGGATATAGATACCCTTGAAGGAGCCGTCGACGGCAGCATCCAGCATATTCGGAATACGCAGGCCCGGCTCGTTGTTGAGCTTCACGCCCCAGAGCTTTTCGAAAATATCGCGCGTCGCATCGTCTGAGATGTGGCGATACCCCGGCAGCTCATGCGGGAAGGATCCCATGTCGCAGGAGCCCTGCACATTGTTCTGGCCGCGCAGCGGATTCACGCCGACGCCGGGACGGCCGATATTGCCGGTCGCCATGGCAAGATTGGCGATCGCCATGACCGTCGTCGAGCCCTGGCTGTGTTCGGTCACGCCGAGACCGTAATAGATGGCGCCATTGCCGCCGGTCGCGAAAAGCCGGGCAGCACCGCGCAGATCTTCCGGCTTCACGCCGGTAAACTTCTCCACGGCTTCCGGGCTATGCTGCGGCTCGGCGACAAAAGCCGCCCAATCCTCGAACTCTGACCAGTCGCAGCGCTCGCGGATGAATTTCTCATCGTAGAGACCTTCGGTCACGATCACATGCGCAAGCGCCGTCATGATTGCGACATTGGTGCCGGGCTTCAGCGGCAGATGGAAAGATGCCTCCACATGCGGCGAGCGAATAATATCGATACGACGCGGATCGATGACAATAAGCTTGGCACCCTGCCGCAGCCGCTTCTTCAGACGCGAAGCGAAGACGGGATGGCCATCGGTCGGATTAGCACCGATGATGACGACCACATCGGACTGCTCGACGCTGTCGAAATTCTGCGTGCCGGCCGAGGTGCCGAAAGCCTGACCGAGACCATAACCTGTCGGCGAATGGCAGACGCGGGCGCAGGTATCGACATTATTGTTGCCGAAGCCGGCGCGAACCAGCTTCTGGACAAGATAAGTCTCTTCATTGGTGCAGCGGGACGATGTGATACCGCCGATCGCTTCGCGGCCATATTGATACTGGATGCGGCGAAATTCGGAGGCGACATGCGCATAGGCCTCATCCCACGTCACCTCACGCCAGGGATCAGTCACTTTCTCGCGGATCATCGGATTGAGGATGCGGTCTTTGTGCGTCGAGTAGCCGTAGGCGAAGCGGCCTTTGACGCAGGAATGGCCGCGGTTTGCCTGACCGTCCTTCCACGGCACCATGCGCACCAGCTCCTCGCCGCGCATTTCCGCCTTGAAGGAGCAGCCGACGCCGCAATAGGCGCAGGTGGTAACAACCGAATGTTCCGGCTGGCCGATGCGGATGACCGATTTTTCCGTCAGCGTCGCCGTCGGGCAGGCCTGCACGCAGGCGCCGCAGGATACGCATTCGGAATCCACAAAATGCTCGTGCATACCAGGCGAAACGCTCGAACTGAAACCGCGCCCTTCGATCGTCAGTGCAAAGGTACCCTGCACCTCCTCGCAGGCGCGCACGCAGCGGGAGCAAACGATGCACTTCGACGGATCAAAGGTGAAGTACGGATTGGACTCGTCCTTCGGCATCCATTTCAGATTGATCTCGCCATTATTGCGGGCCTTGACGTGGTTGTCGCCCTCATAGCCGTAACGCACGTCGCGAAGACCAACGGCGCCTGCCATATCCTGCAGCTCGCAATCACCATTGGCCGCACAGGTCAGACAGTCGAGCGGATGGTCGGAGATATAAAGCTCTATGACGCCGCGGCGGATATTCTTCAACCGCTCCGTCTGCGTATGGACGACGATGCCCGAAGCCACCGGCGTGGTGCAGGAGGCCGGCGTTCCGTTGCGGCCGTCGATCTCGATCAGACAGAGACGGCAGGAACCGAAGGCATCGACCATATCGGTCGCGCAGAGCTTCGGCACCTCGATGCCGGCCTCCATCGAGGCGCGCATGATCGAGGTCCCCTCAGGAACCGTCACCTGCCGGCCGTCGATGGTCAGCGTCACCATCGTTTCGGATTTCGAAGCCGGCGTTCCGTAGTCGATTTCGTGAACAAGAGACATGATCTATTCGGCCGCTTCTATCAGAGGAGTCGGAGCAAAATCTTCGGGAAAGTGCGTCATGGCGCTCATGACGGGATAGGGCGTGAAGCCGCCGAGCGCGCAGAGCGAACCGAATTTCATCGTATTGCAGAGATCGGCCAACAGCTCGCGGTTCTTTTCCGGATCGATGCCTTGCGCGATCTTGTCGGCCGTTTCGACGCCGCGTGTCGAGCCGATGCGGCAGGGCGTGCACTTGCCGCAGCTTTCCACCGCGCAGAATTCCATTGCGAAACGCGCCTGCTTCAGCATATCGGCAGTATCGTCGAAGACGACGAGACCGGCATGGCCGATTAGGCCGTCCTTGGCTGCAAAGGCCTCGTAGTCGAGCGGCGTGTCGAAGAGCGCGCGCGGGAAATAAGCTCCGAGCGGCCCGCCCACCTGCACCGCTTTCACCGGCCGGCCGGACGCCGTACCCCCGCCGATCTTCTCGACGATATCGCCGAGCGACAGGCCGAAGGCGGTTTCATAGAGACCGCGATATTTCACATTGCCGGCGATCTGCAGCGGAATGGTGCCCCGCGACCGGCCCATGCCGAAATCGCGATAGAAGACAGCCCCCTTTTCCATGATCACAGGCACAGAGGCGAGCGAGATGACGTTATTGATGACGGTCGGACAGTCAAACAGGCCCTGATGCGCCGGCAGCGGCGGCTTGGCGCGCACGACGCCCCGCTTGCCTTCAAGGCTGTTGAGCAGCGCCGTCTCCTCGCCGCAGACGTAGGCGCCCGCACCGGTGCGGATCTCCATGTCGAAGGTCTTGCCGGAGCCGAGCACCGAGGTGCCGAGAATGCCGGCCTTGCGGGCAATCTTCACCGCCTCCGTCATCGTGGCGATCGCATGCGGATATTCCGAGCGCGTATAGACGAAGCCTTTCGCAGCACCCGTCGCAAGCCCGGCAATTGCCATGCCTTCGATGAGCACGAAGGGGTCACCTTCCATGATCATCCTGTCGGCGAAGGTGCCGCTGTCGCCCTCATCTGCATTGCAGACGATATATTTGCGCGTACCCGCCGCATCGAGCACCGTCTTCCATTTGATGCCGGTCGGAAAGCCTGCGCCGCCGCGGCCGCGAAGGCCGGAATCGGTGACTTCCTTGACGATATCGGCAGGCTGCATCGACGCTGCGCGGCGAAGACCGGCAAGCCCCCCATGCGCTTCGTAATCCTCAAGCGAAAGCGGATCGGTAATGCCGCAGCGGGCAAAGGTGAGACGCGTCTGGCCTTTTAGGAAAGGCAGGTCCTCGACCTCCTCAAGACAGAGCGCATGCGCCCCGCCGTCCAGCAGTCCCGCATCGAACAGCCCTGCGACATCCTTCGCCTTGACTGGCCCATAGCCGATTCGTTTCCCGGAAATCTCAACCTCGACCAACGGCTCCAGCCAGAACATTCCGCGCGAGCCGTTGCGCACGACGGTCGCATCGAGGCCGCGGGCGGCGATCTCCTGGGTAATCGCCTTTGCCACCTTCTCGGCCCCGAGCGAGAGCGCTGCGGCATCGCGCGGAACATAAATCTTCACAGTCATCGGCGCGCCTCCTCGACGAGCTCGGCCGCCAATTCGTCATCGACGCGGCCATGCACTTCGCCATCGAACATGGCGGCGGGCGCGCAGGCACAGAGACCGAGACAGTAGATAGGCTCCAGCGTGACGCTGCCGTCGAGTGTCGTCTGATGAAAATCGATGCCGAGCAGGGTCTTTATACGCTCGGCCAGTGCATCGCCACCCATCGACTGGCAGGCTTCGGCGCGACAGAGCTTCAGCACGTGTCGACCGGCAGGATGATCACGATAATCATGATAGAAGGTGACGACACCGTGGACCTCGGCGCGGGAAAGATTGAGCTCGTCAGCAATGACCGGCAGAGCCTCCTGCGGCACGTAACCGAACTGGTCCTGAACCTCATGCAGAATGGGGAGCAGTGGTCCTTCGAGGGATCGAAGATCAGCAACGATCGAGCGGATACGCTCGGCGATATCGCCCTGACCGATATGTATGTTCATCAGCAGCCCTCCCTTCGGCTTGCGCATTCGGTGAAACCGCAAACTCCCCATGCCATTGCGAATTCAATGGAACTGTCTCAGGGAAGCAGACTGCAATCAATAAAGCAGTCTTGTTGCTTGATAGCTTTTTCCTATCAAAGTTCCGCGTCTTCGACGAGTGTTCTTGCTTCATGCAACAAGGCGGAAACAAGCGGCGTGAAAGGCTCCCGATAGGGAGCGACAAGGCCGACGAGGTGGTGTGCCTCCGGCTCGACGATCGGGATCATCCGGATCTCGACAGGAAAACCGAACGATTTCGCGACATTATGGGGCATGATGCTTGCCCAGCGGCCGGTCCGCACGTGCGAAAAAAGCACGATCATCGAGTTCGATTCGAGTGTCGGATGGACTGTCGCGCCTGCTTCGGCCAAATGCCGGTTGATGATACGCCGGTTCTGCATGTCAGCCGTCAATAGGCAAAGCCGAAGATCACCCACTTCACGCCATGTCACACTATCGCGATCCGAGAGCGGACTGCCGGCGGCGGTGATGAGATTATAGCGTTCCGCATAGAGCGGCACCGAAGTGACGCGCCCGAGCGGCTCGTTTTCCAGATAGGTGATGCCGGCATCGATCTCGAGATTTTCGAGCATGCTCAGCACCTGCAGTGAATTGCGCGAGACGATGGAGAAGGTGACGTCGGGATGCCGTTCCTGGAAGGGCGTCGTGATTCGCGACAGCATGGCGAGCGCGGTCGGAATGGAGGCCAGGCGCAGATGGCCGGAGAGACCCTTGCGGGCGGCGCGCATTTCCTCGCGCATTGTGCGCGTATCGCCGACGATGCGCCGCGCCCATTCGAGCACGCGCTGCCCTTCCGGCGTCAATCCTTGAAAGCGGGAGCCGCGCTGCACCAGCATCACGCCCAGCTGATCTTCGAGCTGGCGAATGGCGGCCGAGAGCGTAGGTTGGGAAACGCCGCATTCCTCTGCCGCACGACCGAAATGTTTCTCGTTGGCGAGTGCGATGAAGAATTCCAGCTTGTCGATCATCCGGCCTCCCCGCCGAATTCGGGATAAGGCCTATCTTTGCGGGTTGACGACCGCTTCGCAAGAGCCAGCAGGCTCAGCTCGCCTCGGCAACCGGAAAGAGACTGAAAAGCGATTCGAGGAAAGCCATAATGCTTTCATTGCCCATGCTGTAATAGACGAGCCGTCCTTCGCGCCGCGTATTGACGAGACCTTCGAGCCTCAGCCGCGCAAGCTGCTGAGACACCATAGCTTGCTGTATACCAAGGATATCCTCGATCTCGCCAACCGTTTTTTCCCCTTCCGACAGGATACAGAGGATGAGCAACCGGGTCTGATGGGCTAGCGCCTTCAGGAGATCGCTCGCCTCGTGGGCTTTATCAGCAAGCTTCTGCAAGTCCTGGCTGGTCAGGCCCAGCTTCGGTTTAGGCAATGGCATTTGCTTCTCGGAAGGAGGTAATAGGGTAGATCAGTACAATATCATATTCGCAGAAACGAATTGGTCAAATGTTGTGAAACACCAAAAAAAGTCCAACTAAATCAGCAGATAAGCTGGCCGCCATTGATCTCCAGGACTTGACCTGTGATGTAACCGGAGAGCGACGGAGCCGCCAGGAAGAGATAGGCGGGAGCACAATCTTCCGACGTTCCAAGCCGCTGCAGCGGGATCGACTTGCGGGCCTGTTCCAGTTTTTCGCGGGATGAATAGCGTGCATGGAAATCGGTATCGATCGTACCGGGCGAGACGCAGTTGACCCTGATATTGTCGGGCGCGAGCTCACGGGCGAGCGCCTTCGAATAGGTTGCGACGAAGGCCTTTGATGCGGAATAGATCGCCGAACCCGGGCTTCCCCCCGTTAGCGCTGAAATCGAAACCGTGTTGACGATGGCGGCACCGTGCGCTGCCCGGAGCGCGGGAAGCAAGGCCCTCGTGAGCTCTACCACCGATGTCTGGTTGAGGCGTACGATGGTCTCATAATCGGCATCAGTCAGCTCGCCTGCGGGAAAACGGCCATGCATGGTGCCGGCATTGTTGATCAACACATGCACCCTGTCGAAGAAATCGAGTGCCTCTCCTGCAAACTTTGCAGCTCCGCCCGCCTGCAGGAAATCTGCCGACAACAGCAGGGCCCGGCGTTCCGATTCGGCGGTCAGGAGAAAATCCGGCAGTTCGCGCTCCCCATCGCGCCCGGTATGGACAAGCACGCGCGCACCGCAATCCAGAAACTGTCGGGCAACTTCGAGGCCGATACCGCGGCCAGCACCCGTCACGACGACATTGCGGTTTTCGAACAATTTGGGATGAAACACGAAGCTCTCCTCCTTGCGGGGCCGACCCCGCTGCGTGCGCTATCAGGCCTAACATATGCGGCCATCAGCCAAAAGAAAGTCCGAAGGTCTAGGCACCAGGGTCGAGAAGCCGCGCGCCGGCGCCTTGCCTGCCGAGCACGTCGAAGGGATTACGCAGCGGACAGGCGTCGATCGAGAGGCAACCACAGCCGATGCAGCTCGTCAGATGGTCGCGCAGCAGGCTGAGCTGCTTGATGCGTGCATCGAGATCATCCTTCCAGAGCGCCGACAGTTTCTGCCAGTCCTCGACTGTCGGCGTCCGGCTCTGCGGCAGGGTTTCGAAAGCGGTCTGGATTTCGGCAAGCGGGATGCCGACGCGTTGCGCCACCTTGATGATGCCGAGGCGCCGTAGCACATCGCGGCCATAGCGGCGCTGGTTGCCGCGGGTGCGGATGCTGGAGATCAGCCCCTTCGCCTCGTAGAAATGCAGCGCAGAAACCGCAAGTCCGCTGCGCTCCGCCACCTCGCCCACCGTCAGGAGCCTGCTCAAGGAGAATGCCGGTTTCTGCTGCATAGCCTATTGACCTCAATATTAGTTGAGGTTTTATAGACTGCGCTCCCGAGGCCGTAAAGCCGACATAAGAAGGAGCAATGCATGCAGAAACCCATGAGGCTTGCCATCATCTATGGCAGCACGCGCGAAGGGCGCACCTGCGACAGGGTGGTGAAATGGCTCGAAAGAGAACTCGCCCGCTTTCCGCAATTCGAGATCGACATCATCGACCCGCTGACATTTTCGCTGCCGCGAGAGCATGTACCGCATCATCCGGAGGCAACACGGCTTGCGGACAGGCTTCATCAAGCCGATGGTTTCATCCTCGTCACGCCGGAATACAACCACAGCTTCACCGCCTCCTTGAAATTCCTCATCGATCTGTTCGCTGAACCCTGGCACGGAAAGCCCATCGCCTTCGTCTGCTATGGCGGCATCTCCGGGGGATTGAGGGCCGTCGAACAGCTCCGCCTCGTCTTCGCGGAGCTTCACGCCGTCACGATCTGCGATGCCGTCAGCTTCACTTCCCCCTGGCGCCGTTTCGACAATGAAGGCTGGCTACAGGATTCGGAGGATGCGTTGCGCCGGCTTTCCCGAATGATGGCCCAGTTGCAATGGTGGACTGAAGCGCTGATCGCAGCCCGCAGCGACACGCCCTACGCCGGCATCGCCGCCTGAGACAACGACATCCGATTCCGTTTCTGGCAGGTACGGAACCGGCTGGACACCCGGACAGGACCTCCGTCCGGGTGTTTTCCTCCCAGCACCTGGTGCGTCCGAACCCTTACCGACCGTGCAGCCGGCTAGGAATTTTACGGTTGCGATATCGCAGGCCCGGTGATAGCTTCCGCCACAATTCACGGGGGAGCTCCGAATTGCCGGGGCTGAGATGTGAGGCGCATGCCTCCGGACCCTTCAAAGCTGATCTGGGTAATGCCAGCGGAGCGAGGTCCAAGTGTTTTCCGGCGCACAAGTGTCTCTATATCCGATGTCCGGCAATTTCGTCGGCATCATCCTTGAAGCGATCAAAGCTCTCGATCCCTATCGCGATCGTCTTCGCATCGAAACCGACGATATTTCCACGCTGATGGTCGGTCCGCCCGACGTGCTGTTTGCCGCCATGCGCGACCTCTTCGTCTCGGCTGCCGCAAGCGGCGAGCATTGCGTATTGTCCGCTGCGATCTCGCGGGGCTGCCCCGGCGAACCGGATGATGCAATCTGCGGCGCCGGCCTGTCCTCCAGCCGATCAGAGCCGCTCGCCGAGCGGATGGAAGCCGCGATCGCGGCAGTCAGGGATACGACCGAAACCGGTCAGCCAACGGCCGCCCAATTCTCTCTCTATGTCATGGGAACGGGCACTCATATGGACGAGATCTACGGCTGCATCGATTTTCTGAAGCGCTCGGGCACATTCGACCGCTCTAAGAATTTCTGCACCAAGCTGCGCGGTGATGCCGGTGCGATCTTCGCCACTATCCATGAAGCTTTCTATCGCTTTGGCGATCCCGAAGGTCATGTGACACTGGATATCACGGTCTCCGCGAACAGCCCGAGCAAAGCCTGAGACGCCGGACGGCAATGACCTTATCGAAACCGGATTCGACATTTGCGCCATTGAGGCGGGCCCTGCCCGCAATTCTTGCCGTGTTTGCCTTCCTGGCTGTCTGGGAGCTGTATGTCGATCTCTCCGGCATCAAGCCCTCCATCCTGCCCTCGCCTTCGCGGATCCTGACACAGGGCTGGCTGAACAGGCAGGCGCTGCTCGACAATACCTGGCCGACGCTTGGCGCGACGCTCGGCGGTTTCGCTTTGTCGCTGGTCTTCGCCTTCGCCTCGTCGGTCCTGATGGATTTCGTGCCCTTCATGCGCCGCGCCCTGCTGCCGCTCTTCATCGTCAGCCAGACATTGCCGCTAGTGGCAATCGCACCCCTGGTCGTACTCTGGTTCGGTTTCGGGATATTGCCAAAACTTCTGCTCGTCGCCCTCGTCACCTTCTTTCCGTTGCTGGTCGCCCTGCTGCAGGGTTATGAAGCGACGGACCGGGATATCGCCGAGCTTATGAGCTCCATGAAAGCGAGCCGCTGGCGCATCTTCTGCCTGGCGAGGCTCCCCTCCGCCATGCCCTTCTTCTTTGCCGGCCTACGCATTTCGATCACCTATGCTGTGGTCGGGGCCATCTTCGCCGAATATGCAGGCGCCGCACGTGGCCTCGGTATCTATATCCTCAATGCCAAGAACAATTTCCGGCCGGATCTCGTGCTTGCCGCCGTCATTGTTAGCGCCCTCCTGACCCTTTGCCTCTTCGGTCTCACGCTGGCGGTGCAGCGTTTCGTCATGCCCTGGCAATCTGCTGCGGAGAAACGCCCATGAGAGGAATGCTTGAGCTGAAGAACGTCTCGAAGTCCTTCGATGGCATGGAAGTGCTGAAGGACATTTCTCTTCATATCGCCAGAGGTGAATTCGTCTCGATCGTCGGCCCCTCCGGCTCCGGCAAGTCGACGATCCTGCGGCTGCTGACACAGGCGCTGCAGGCCGATAGAGGCGACATCCTTTTTGACGGCATGCCGCTCTTGCAAGCGCAGCACGTCTTCGCCTTCATGCCCCAGCGCGATGCGCTGATGCCGTGGCGAAGCGTCATCGACAATGCGATCCTTGGTCTCGAAGTGCACGGCATGCGCCGCAGCCAGGCGCGCGCCGTTGCAGCCCCTCTCTTTGAACGCTTCGGCCTTGCCGGTTTCGAAAATCACTATCCCGTGGCCCTCTCAGGCGGCATGCGCCAGCGGGCGGCCCTGTTGCGCACGGTGATCCAGCGGCAGGACATGCTGCTGCTCGACGAGCCCTTCGGGGCACTCGACGCGCTGACCCGCACCCAGATGCAGGAATGGCTGCAGGGCATGTGGACCGATCATCGCTGGACGGCCCTGCTGATCACCCATGATGTGCGGGAAGCCGTTTTCCTGTCTGACCGTATCTATGTGCTTTCCGCCCGCCCGGCGGCCGTGATCAGGGAATTCGAAGTGCCGCTGAAAAGGCCGCGTACGCTTGCCGATCTCGGCTCCCCGGCCGCCCAGGCGATCGAAACCGAAATTCTTCAAACATTGCTGCATCCGCAAAGAACCTGAGGAGGTTATGATGCTTCTCACCCGCCGACAGACCCTTTTTGCCGCCATGGCCGCAAGCCTCGCCGGCCGCACTGCCTTCGCCCAATCCGCCGCAAAGGTGCGTATCGCGCTCGACTGGACACCGAACACCAATCATATCGGCATCTATGTCGCCAAGGCCAAAGGCTTCTATGAGGCCACCGGCCTCGACGTCGAGATCCTGCCCTATGCCGATACCAGCGCCGGCACGCTGGTCGCGAACGGCGTTGCCGATTTCGGCATTTGCGGAGAGATCGAGGCCTTTACCCAGCGCGCCGCCGGCGCTGATGTGAAACTCGTCTATGCCGTCGTGCAGACGGAAACCGGCAGGCTGATCTTCAAGGGCGGCCGCAACGATATCAAAAGTCCCAAGGATCTTGACGGAAAAACCTATGGCGGCTTCGGCGGCGCATGGGAGGAGGCGCTCGTCTCCGCGATGATTCGCAACGACGGCGGCAAGGGCACCTTCCAGAATGTCACGCTCGGCACCTCGGCCTATGAGGCGCTCGACAACGGCGCCGTAGACTTCACGCTGGAAATCTACACCTGGGAGGGTATCGCGGCGCAGCTGGAGAACCGGCAGGTCGGCCGCTGGCGCTACAGAGACTACGGCATTCCCGACGAACAGACGACCGCGATCGCTTCCAGCGACGCCTATCTCTCGGCCAATCCGCAAAATGCCCGCGCCTTCATCCAGGCAACGCTCAAGGGCTACGCCTATTCGGTCGACAATCCGGACGAGGCCTGTGACCTTCTGATTGCCGGCAGCAACGGCGCATTGCTGAATACCGAACTCGTCAAGGCATCACAAAAGGCGCTGGTCGAAGGCCATTTCCTCAAGGGCGACAACGGCACGATCGGCGTCGTCGATCCGGCCAAGGCAGAAGCGATCGGCACTTTTCTGTTCGATCATGGCATCCTGCTCGATGCCAATGGTGCAGCGCTGAAGGAAAAGCCCGACTTTTCCAGCTATTACACCAACGATCTGCTTGGCTGAGACGACCCTGCCCTTGCCGGCAGCAGCTTTCCGCTGCAAAGTCCGGCAAGGAGCGAGGGAGTGACATGCAGCAGCAGGACCGGATGGCCGGAGCGGATTTCTTGCGTGCAGCCGCCTGCCTGCTGGTTCTCATCCATCATCTCATTCTGCGCGTCGATCTCAACAAGACCGAGGGATGGCAGCCGATGCTGACCGCCCTGCGTTTCGGCAATTTCGGCGTCGCCATCTTCTTCATCCTGAGCGGCTTCCTGCTGGCCCTGCCGTTCTGGCGCTCCCTCGATGCCGGTTGCGCCATGCCTGACCTGCGCACCTATGTGCTGCGTCGCGCGGCCCGCATCATACCCGGTTATTGGGTAGCTTTGACGGCGGGCTTCATCCTCAGCGTCACACTGCTTGGGCATGCACTGACGCCGGAACTCGTTATGCGCTATATCAGCGGGCTCTTCTTCATGAATCAGTGGCAGTGGCGCACTTTCTTTCCTGTCGAAGGCAACGGCCCGCTCTGGTCCATATCTTTCGAAGTAACGAGCTATATCCTGCTGCCGCTTGGTTTCCTCTGGCTTTTCGCTATCCCGGAAAAACACCGTTCTCCGCTCCTCACGCGCCTTGCCTGGCTCGGCATCATTGCCGCGACCCTGCTTGCCCACGAGGCCTTCCGCACGCTTGTTCCCCCCAATGAGATAGACCGCGGCTGGCAATATGGCATGCAAGGCGGCGCGAAGGAGTGGATGCCCAACTACAATCCCATCGGCTTTTTCGCCATTTTTGCGCTCGGTTCATTCGCAGCCGGCATTCAGATTCTGCTGCCGCGAAAGCCTCGCATCTGGTTCGACATCATCGCATTCGCCTGCCTGGCCGCTGCCGCCCTACACTTTCCGCTTTCGACAGGTGGACCTTGGGAAGCCTATGGACGGCTCGGAATCCCCTACGCCTTTCCGCTGTTTCCGGTTCTGATCGCTGTCGCGCTTGTGGCCCTCTCGCGCTCCGTGCTGCTCGCGGTATTGCTCGACAATACTTTCATACGCTTCACGGCAACCGTCTCATTCGGCATCTATATCTGGCAGGACATCGTTCTGACGTCGATTCAAACGATCGCTCCGGCCGTATTCGGGATCGGCAAAGACGACCCGCTGCGAGACTGGTTTATTGGTTGCGCATTTGCGAGCGCGATCATTTTTCTTCTCGCAAGCCTCAGTTATTTCGCTCTCGAACGACAGGTAATACGTCATGCCGCACGCATAACGCGTAAAGATTCAGTCGTTACTCAATATAGTTAGTACAAACTCACGAAAAAATGTCGGGGACATATTTCGAAATACTCCCAAATTTGGCTCGATTATGGTTACGAAAACAATAAGGAAGCTCGTGACAAATTGATCTAGCCCATGTATTTGTGCCGGCGCGGTGCATAATGTGAGTATTTCTACGGACGTTGCTTAATGAATGTGTTTACGCCGAACAAGTTTCAAGACACGGCTTTCTCTGCAAAAGCAGTGAGGATGAAGGCTTTCGATGCAGCGAATTCCAATATTCGCCAGCCCCAAAGCTTTGCCTCGTTAAGTGGCCGGAGCAGGCTTCAGTTTGGCTTGAAGAGGGCTTTCGACATTTTCGGTGCCACAAGCGCGCTGGTCATCCTATTTCCCGTTCTTCTGACGATCGCTCTTTTTATCGTGATCGACGACGGCGGGCCGGTGTTTTTCCGGCAGATTCGCTGGGGTCTGAAGGGTAGCAAAATCACAGTCTACAAGTTCCGCTCCATGCGGGTGGATCTCTGCGATCCCACCGGCGTCGAACAGACCGTCAAGGGTGATCGGCGCGTAACGCGGATCGGCGCCTTCCTGCGCAAGACCAACATCGATGAGCTGCCGCAGCTTCTCAACGTCATCAAGGGCGATATGTCGCTTATCGGCCCCCGCTGCCACGCTATAAACATGCGCGCTGCCGGCATGCTCTACGAGGAGCTGGTTCCCGACTATCATTACCGCCATCTGATGCGGCCGGGCATTACCGGCCTCGCCCAGACGCGCGGCTGGCGCGGCCCGACAGAGCGCCCGACGGAGGCCCGCGCCCGCATCGCTAGCGATATCTATTACATCAGAAATTTCAGCCTCTGGCTGGATCTGAAGATCCTGTTCCGCACATTGCTGTCCGAACTGCGCGGGGGAACCGGCTTCTAAAGCAGTTCCAGCAAAAGTGCATAGGGGCTTTGCCCCCGGAAATGCATAAAAAATAAAGAGATGGAGCTTTCCGTGACTCGGAGGAAAAACGGAAATGCCATGAGAATTTCCTTTAAGGAACGCTCCGGGTACAGGCGGTCAAAAGCCACCCTTTCGTTTCTGTAATCTCCACGCGGATGCCGCAGCCTCCGCGATGAAAGCCCGCTCCGGTATCAATAAACTCGCGGGGATGCCTTTCGTCACTTCGATGTGGCTCCTATACAGCCGGTGATGCGTGACGAACGGCCGAATTCTGTTGTGGCAAAAAGAAAAGCGGCCTTGAAAGGCCGCTTTTCTCATTCTGCCTGTTGCTGGCCGTGCCGATCAATCCTGCTGGACGACGCCACGCAGGTGGGTCAATTCCATGATGAAATGCTCGAGCTTCGACTTGTGCTCGTGATGCTCGGCATCTTCAAGTTCCTTCTTCGCAGCTTCGATGCGACGGGTCAGTTCATCCTTGTTGAGTTCTTCGACCGGAACAGCCGATTCTGCGAGCAGCGTGCAGCCGGTCGGCAGAATATCGGCAAAGCCGCCGAACACGACATAGTTCTGCTTCGAACCGGAAGCGGAGCGAACGCTTACAATGCCCGGCTTGACAGTCGTCATCGTCGGGGCATGGTTGGCCATAACAGTCATTTCGCCTTCGGTCGCGGGAATGACGACCTCGGTCACCATCTGCGACAGCAGCAAACGCTCCGGCGAAACGAGCTCAAAGTTGAAATTGTCAGCCATCAGTGACTTACCTTCTCGGCTATGGCTTTTGCATCGTGCAATTTGGTCCCGCAGAACGGGCAGTGCAGTATCGCATGGTCGAGATAACCAAGGCCTTCCTCGGTCTGGGCCAGCCCAACAACCATCATCATCACGCCGTTGTCGGCACGGTAGATGATCGGCGCGGCCGGTTCAGGAAGCTCTGCCACGACACTTTTAAGGGTGTCGCAACAGAATATCTCGTCCTGAGCGTCGCTCATCAAGCGGCTGCGAGCTTCTTGGCCTTCTCGATAGCTTCTTCCATCGAGCCAACCATGTAGAAGGCAGCCTCCGGCAGGTGATCGTACTCGCCGTTGACGAGCCCCTTGAAGCCCTTGATCGTGTCTTCGAGAGCAACCAGCTTGCCCGGCGAACCGGTGAAGACTTCGGCAACGAAGAACGGCTGCGACAGGAAGCGTTCGATCTTGCGGGCGCGGGCAACCGACAGCTTGTCTTCTTCAGACAGTTCGTCCATGCCCAGGATGGCGATGATGTCCTGCAGGGCCTTGTAGCGCTGCAGCGTCGACTGAACCTTACGAGCAACTTCATAGTGCTCTTCGCCGACGACCATCGGGTCGAGCATGCGCGAGGTGGAGTCGAGCGGGTCGACGGCCGGGTAGATGCCCTTTTCAGCGATCGAACGCGACAGAACCGTCGTTGCATCCAAGTGGGCGAACGAGGTTGCCGGTGCCGGGTCGGTCAAGTCGTCGGCCGGAACGTAAATGGCCTGAACCGAGGTGATCGAGCCCGTCGTCGTCGTGGTGATGCGTTCCTGCATCTGGCCCATGTCGGTGGCGAGCGTCGGCTGATAACCAACGGCCGAAGGAATACGGCCGAGCAGAGCCGACACTTCCGAGCCAGCCTGCGTGAAGCGGAAGATGTTGTCCACGAAGAACAGAACGTCCTGGCCCTGGTCGCGGAAATGTTCAGCAACCGTGAGGCCCGTCAGAGCGACGCGAGCGCGAGCGCCCGGCGGTTCGTTCATCTGGCCGTAAACGAGCGCAGCCTTGGAGCCTTCGCCGCCGCCATGCTTGTTGACGCCCGATTCGATCATTTCGTGGTACAGGTCGTTGCCTTCGCGGGTACGTTCACCCACGCCTGCGAAGACCGAGTAACCACCGTGCGCCTTGGCGACGTTGTTGATCAGTTCCATGATGAGAACGGTCTTGCCGACGCCTGCACCGCCGAACAGACCGATCTTGCCGCCCTTTGCGTAGGGAGCGAGAAGGTCGACGACCTTGATGCCGGTGACGAGGATCTGCGCTTCCGTGGACTGCTCGACGTAAGCCGGAGCGTCTTGGTGGATGGCGCGCTTGTGAGCGGTGTTCAGCGGACCAGCTTCGTCGACCGGCTCGCCGATGACGTTCATGATACGGCCGAGCGTTTCGTCACCAACCGGAACCGAAATCGGAGCGCCGGTATCGGTAACCTGCTGACCGCGAACGAGCCCTTCGGACGAGTCCATGGCAATTGTGCGAACTTCGTTTTCGCCCAGATGTTGAGCGACTTCGAGAACCAGACGGTTGCCGTTGTTGTCGGTTTCGAGCGCGTTCAAAATCGCCGGCAGTTCGCCTTCGAAAGCAACGTCGACGACGGCGCCGATAACCTGGGTGACTTTGCCGACAGAGCGGGTAGCTGCCTCAGCCATTTTCTTACCCTCTTTCCCTAACTCAGAGCGCTTCCGCGCCCGAAATGATTTCAATCAGTTCCTTGGTGATCTGAGCCTGACGCTGACGGTTGTAGCTCAACGTCAGCTTATTGATCATCTCACCAGCATTGCGCGTCGCATTGTCCATCGCGCTCATCTTGGCACCCATCTCGCCCGCGACGTTCTCAAGGAGAGCGCGGAAGATCTGGACGGAGATGTTGCGCGGGATCAGATCGTCGAGGATCGACGCCGGATCCGGCTCGTATTCATAGACAGCGCTGGCATGGGCTGCATCTTCGGCAACGGCTTCAGGAGCCTTGGCCGGGATGAGCTGCTGCGCCGTCGGGATCTGACTGATCACCGACTTGAATTCCGAGTAGAACAACGTGCAGACGTCGAATTCACCGGCTTCGAACATCTCGATGATGCGCTTGCCGATCTGATCGGCATTCTCGAAACCGATCTTCTTGACTTCGCGCAGTTCCTTGCGCTCGACGATCATCGACGCGAATTCGCGACGCAGGATGTCATAGCCCTTTTTGCCGACAGTGAAGATCTTCACCGTCTTGCCTTCGGCAACCAGCTTGCGAACGTGATCGCGAGCAAAGCGGGCAATCTGCGAGTTGAAACCGCCGCAAAGGCCGCGTTCGGCCGTGCAGACGACGAGCAGGTGCACCTGGTCCTTGCCCGTGCCGGTCATCAGGACCGGCGCGCCGTCCGCATCGGTAACAGCCTTGGCGATGTTCGCCAGGACGGCACCCATACGCTGCGAGTAAGGCCGGGCGGCCTCGGCCGCCTCCTGCGCACGCCGAAGCTTCGCCGCGGCGACCATCTTCATCGCCTTGGTGATCTTCTGCGTCGCCTTGACGGAGGCGATCCGGTTTTTCAGATCCTTAAGTGAAGGCATCCGTTATCGTCCTAACCTAGGGTCCGATTACTGGAAAGACTTGGCGAAGCTGTCGAGAGCAGCAACGAGCTTGCCCTTCGTATCGTCGCTGATAGCCTTTTCCGTGCGGATCGCATCCAGGATAGCAGAGCCTTCTGAACGCAGGTAGGACAACAGGCCCTGTTCGAACTTGCCGACCTGAGCGACCGGCAGCTTGTCGAGGTAGCCATTGACGCCCGCGAAGATCACCGCAACCTGCTCTTCCGTCTTCAGCGGCGAGAACTGCGGCTGCTTCAGGAGTTCGGTCAGGCGCGCACCGCGGTTCAGCAGGCGCTGCGTAGCGGCGTCAAGGTCCGAGCCGAACTGTGCGAAGGCGGCCATTTCGCGATACTGGGCGAGCTCGCCCTTAATCGAGCCGGCAACCTGCTTCATCGCCTTGATCTGGGCCGAAGAACCGACGCGGGAAACCGACAGACCGACGTTAACGGCCGGACGGATACCCTGGTAGAACAGGTCGGTTTCGAGGAAGATCTGGCCGTCGGTGATCGAGATCACGTTGGTCGGAATGAAGGCCGAAACGTCGTTGCCCTGAGTTTCGATGACCGGCAGAGCGGTGAGCGAACCAGCGCCCTTGTCGTCGTTCATCTTCGCAGCGCGCTCGAGGAGGCGCGAGTGCAGGTAGAAAACGTCGCCCGGATAAGCTTCGCGGCCCGGCGGGCGGCGCAGCAGCAGCGACATCTGGCGGTAGGCAACGGCCTGCTTGGACAGGTCGTCATAGCCGATCAGCGCGTGCTGGGCGTTGTCACGGAAGTATTCGCCCATGGCGCAGCCTGCAAATGGAGCGAGGAACTGCATCGGGGCCGGATCGGAAGCGGTCGCGGCAACGACGATCGAATACTTCAGTGCGCCCCGCTCTTCGAGAACCTTGACGAATTGGGCAACGGTGGAGCGCTTCTGGCCAACGGCGACGTAGACGCAGAAAAGCTTATCCTGATCCGGGCCGTTGTCATGGATCGGCTTCTGGTTCAGGAACGTGTCGAGAATGATGGCGGTCTTGCCGGTCTGGCGGTCACCGATGACAAGCTCGCGCTGGCCGCGACCAACCGGTATTAGCGCATCGATAGCCTTGAGGCCGGTCGACATCGGCTCATGAACCGACTTGCGCGGAATGATGCCCGGAGCCTTGACGTCGACGCGCGCACGGCGGGTCGCGTTGATCGGACCCTTCCCGTCGATCGGGTTGCCGAGAGCGTCGACAACGCGGCCGAGCAGTTCCGGACCAACCGGGACGTCAACGATCGCGCCGGTACGCTTGACAGTGTCGCCTTCCTTGATGTCGCGGTCGGAGCCGAAAATAACGACACCGACATTGTCGGATTCAAGGTTGAGCGCCATGCCGCGGATGCCGCCGGGGAACTCGACCATTTCACCAGCCTGGACGTTGTCCAGGCCGTAAACGCGAGCGATACCGTCACCAACGGAGAGAACCTGGCCGACTTCCGAGACTTCTGCCTCTTTGCCGAAGTTCTTGATCTGGTCTTTAAGAATTGCGGAAATTTCCGCAGCGCGGATATCCATCAGCCGACCTCTTTCAATGCAAGCTTAAGGGTAGAGAGTTTGGTACGAAGAGACGTATCAATCTGACGGGACCCGACCTTGACGATCAGACCACCAAGAATTGACGGATCAACCGTGACAGCAATTGCCACGTCTTTGCCGGTGACGCCCTTCAGCGCCGCCTTCAATTCATTTTCCTGCTCTGCGGAGAGAGCATGGGCCGAAGTGACTTCGGCAGAAATTTCGCCGCGATGATTGGCAGCAATGATGCGGAAGGCCTTGATCATGCCCGGCAGGGCAAAGAGGCGGCGGTTACGCGCCACGACCTTGAGGAAATTGGCAAAGAAGCCCGAGAGACCAGCCTTTTCGCTGATTGCAACGATGCCCTTGAGCTGATCTTCTGCGGAGAAAACCGGGCTCTGGACAAAGCGCTTCAGGTCGTCGCTTTCGTCCAGCATGGCCTGGAAACGGTCGAGATCGGCGGTAACGCTGTCGACTGCGCCTTCGTCGAGCGCCAGCTCGAAAAGCGATGAGGCATAGCGCTCTGCAACACCAGAAGTAAGCTGGGACGTGTCTGCCACGGGCACAAATTTCCCTGATTTCAATTCAAAATCCGACTTCCGGCGGGCGCCGAACCTATGACTTTGAATTCGTTTTGATTTCCCCCAGAAATCGCAAGAGAAGCCTCTTGCTTCTTCCGAAATTCGGGGTCCGTCTAACATAGGATGTTCGGACTCGCAACACGCGTAACGTCCGAATACGTGTTTCGCATGATTTTCTGTCTGCAAAATTACGCAAACGCCGGAAAGCGGCCCGCGAAACGCTTGAATTTCTGCTTTGGATCAGCCCTGCAGGAAGCCGAATACGTGTAGCAACGGCAATGCGGCTATCGCCACCTGCACAACCAGAAGTAAATAATTGAGGAGCGTGCTCCCCCTATCTGACAAGATTGAAATGATCCGTGCGAACGCTGCCATCGCGAAGGCCGCTCCGAGCGCCAGATAGGTCCAATCCTGCGCCAGCATGATCGCGGCGACGCCGAGACCGAGATAGAAGCCGCCCATCGACCGGACTTCGCTGAAGCCTTCACGCCGTTCGCCCCGTGGCGCCAGACCGAAGGCCTGCATGGCAAGACCGGGCGCAAACATGATGACGAAGCCGGCAAACGCGGTGAAGGCCGCTGCGCCAAAGGCAAGCTGCTCGCCAAATTCCGTCGGGAAGTAGAATTCCATGCCTCGCCCCAAATCGCCAGTTGATTCGGCGTTTATGCCATGATCGGCGGCATCCGGAAACGCTGAGACTGTAACGATCTACAGGAAGCTCTGCGGATCGATGTCGAGCTGAACCTGGATCGAGCCTCGCTCCTTCGGCGCCTGCGACAGCATCGCGCGCAGATAGGCCTGCATGTCGGAATTCCGGCGTCCATGCACCAGCAGGCGGAAGCGATGGCGGCCGCGCACCAATGCCAACGGCGCTTCCGCCGGGCCGAGAACGGAAATACCCGAAACCTGCGGTGCGGCGTTACGCATGCCCCGAGCATGGTTTTCCGCGTCGTGCCGCGTGTCGGCCGAAACGATGATGGAGGCAAGCCTGCCGAAGGGCGGCAGGATCGCTCGCTCCCGCTCGCTGATTTCGCGCTCGTAAAAGGCCCGCGCATCCCCGGAGACGATGGCCTGCATGACCGGATGCTGCGGCTGATACGTTTGCAGCAGACCATGGCTTTTGAGGCCGGTTCGGCCGGCGCGGCCAGTCACTTGCGAGAGAAGCTGGAAGGTTCGCTCCGCGGCGCGAGGGTCGCCATTTGCGAGCCCCAAATCGGAATCAACGATGCCGACCAGTGTCATCAGCGGAAAATTGTGCCCCTTGGCGACAAGCTGCGTACCGATGACGATATCCGCCTCGCCCTTGGCGATGGCATCAAGCTCCAGCCGTAGCCGCTTCACCCCACCCATGATGTCGGAGGAGAGTACGATGGTGCGCGCATCCGGAAAATGCCGTTCCACCTCTTCGGCAATACGTTCCACGCCCGGCCCGCAGGCCACGAGATGGTCGAGCGTCCCGCATTCCGGACAGGCCTCCAGCGTAGGCTCGGAATGACCACACTGATGGCATTGCAGCTGCCGGCGAAAGCGATGCTCCACCAGCCAGCTTGAACATTGCGGGCACTGGAAACGATGGCCGCACACACGGCATAGCGTCAGCGGCGCGTAGCCGCGGCGATTGAGGAAGAGCAGCGCCTGCTCGCCCTTTTCCACCGTCCTGCCGATCGCCCGGATCAGGACCGGCGACAGAAAACCACCGCGCTCCGGCGCATGGCGCCGCATGTCGACAAGATGCAGGTCCGGCAATGCCGCATCGCCGAACCGTGTCGGCAGATGGATCGTGCTGTAGCGTCCGCTCTGGCCGTTGACCTGGCTTTCGACCGAAGGCGTCGCCGAAACGAGAACGATGGGAAAATCGCCGATCCGCGCCCGTACGACCGCCATGTCACGCGCGTTGTAGTAGACCCGGTCTTCCTGCTTATAGGCAGGATCGTGCTCTTCATCGACGATGATGAGGCCGAGATCTTCGAAAGGCAGGAACAGCGCCGAACGCGCGCCGGCCACGACCCGCACCTCACCCGTCACCGCCTGCCGCCAGACCTTTTCGCGCATGCGCGGGGCAAGGTCGGAATGCCACTCGGCAGGCTTCGCGCCGAACCGGTCCTGGAAGCGTTCGAGAAAACTTGCAGTGAGCGCGATCTCCGGCAGCAGGATCAGCACCTGTTTGCCGCGCCTCAAAGTCTCAGCAATCGCTTCGAAATAGACTTCGGTCTTGCCGGAACCGGTCACGCCGTCGATCAGCGAGACCGCGAATTCGCCTTTGCGCACCTCATCCAGAATTTCTTCGGCAGCTTCCTTCTGCGGACCCTCGAGGCGGGAACCGATGAAGTCCGGATCGGGCCTGGCGACGACAGGTGGCGGCGGCAGGAAGATCGTTTCGAAGATACCCTGTGCGATCAGACCGTCGACGACGCTGGTGGAAACACCCGCTGCATGCGCAAGGCCGGTCCGTGTCCAGGACAGCCCGTCCGCGGCGGTATCGAGCACGCGGGCGCGCGCCGGCGTCATCCGCTCGGGCTCACCGCCGATGAAGCGCAATCCTTCCACCATCGGCTCCGGCTCGAAGGCATTCGGCGCCCTCAGCGCCATGCGCGCCACCAATCCCGGCGGAGAAAGCGTATAGGCGGCGACCCAGTCGATAAAATCCCGCATTTCCTTGTTGAGCGGCGGGCAATCGAAGACATGGGTTATGGGCCGGAGCTTCTTGGGATCGACGCCATCCTCGCCACTATCCCAGACGACGCCGATTACCTGGCGAGGGCCGAGCGGCACCTGTACGACCGAGCCGGGCTCCACCGCCATGCCTTCAGGCACCGAGTAGGAATAGGGTTTTGGCGCCGGCATCGGTACCAGGACCGGAACCGTGCGGTTCACCGGCGGGACTTCGAAAAGCGCACCAAAAAGATCGGACGAATCTGTGCTCATCGCGGCAGACCATGCCCGCAACAGCTGAAAAATGAAACCCGCCGAAAATGACGCTTAATCGTCGTCATCGTCTTCACCCGCGATCGTTCCCGTCAGCCGCATGCCTTCGATCCACGTGGCGCCGTTTTCTCGGATAACCTTTCGCGGACGAATGCCGCAACGTTCGCGCACCGCTTCGGCCAGTTGCACCGAATGGGTAACGATCCAGACCTGGCTGCCCTTAGACGCTTCAGCGATCATGTCGGCGAGCGGCACCAGCATGTCGGGATGCAGGCTCGCCTCCGGCTCATTCAGGGCGATGAGCGGCGGCAGCCTGTAGGAGAGCAATGCGGCGGCAAGACCGAGGAAGCGAATCTGCCCGTCAGACAGTTCACGCGGATGGAAGACGCGGTGCGGGAAGTCCGGCAGCATTAAGCCAAATTCTGCTGTCTCGCCCGGTTCCGGCACGACCAGCCGTGCGCCGCCCAGCGCCGATGCCAGGATCCGATCGAGCTCGACTGTATCCTGCCGCGTATGGGCGAGCGTCGCAAAGACGGCCGCGAGATTGGCACCATCCTCGTCCAGCATAGGGCTGGTGACGGCAAGGCAGGGATGGCGAAGCGGCGAAGCCCTGTCCGTGCGAAAGCCGTGGAAGAAGCGCCAGTTGCTGACGATACGGCGGAAGGCGGCTATCTCGGGAAAATGACCGGCATCGCCGAGCAGAGCGATTGCAGTCTCCGATGTCAGTGCCTCGTCAGGATAGTCCTGCATCCGCCCTGCCGCATCGCGAACGGAAATGCCGGGACCGGCGCGCTTCATCATCGTCACGGCGCGCCGACCGGCTTCGACGGAAAGTTCCTCGGCCTTGATCTGCGGCTCCAGCGCAAAACCTGCCGCATCTATCGGCGGACGCAGCCCAGCCTCGACATAATATCGAAATGTGATTGCCCGCTCTTCGTCGACAATCTCTACCTCCAGACGAATGCGGGCAGGACCGTCGGATTTACGACGTGTCCCCGCCCAGAGGGCCGAGAGCATTCCACCCTCAGAGGCAAGCTCATAGGCCAGCCGGCCGCGAACCGCCGCCTGCACAAGCTGCAGCGCACGATAGAGATTGGACTTGCCGGCGCCGTTCTCGCCGAGAAATAACGTCGTGTCAGCCAGATCCATGCGGATCGAGCGCAGTGACCGATAATTCTTGGCAAACATGGAGCGAAGACGCATGCTTCCGCTTTAGCGCAAAGCAACGCTAAAAAGAATGGGCCGCAATGGGCTCCGGCAACAGTTGCCGAGACACAGGCACGAAGCGTGAGTCGCCATCAACAGCCATATCATGGACCGTGTGCCTTTCCAGCGCCTTCGTCACCTCGTTCAGATCGCCGTCGAGCTCTTCTGCGGGAATGAGATTGCCGATGACGAAATCGAAACGATCACCCTTCTTGTTCAGGAGTTCATGGAAAACCGTCATGTCGCGCAGTTCGGTCGACCATTTGGCAAACCAGTAGAAGAGCCCGGAGTTGCGCGCCGTCATGTGAACAGGGAGGATCGGCAGACCGTATTTGCGGGCAAGGCCGACGGCGGAGGTTTTCCATGGCCGCTCGTTCAATCGCCCGTTCGCCCAATAGGCGATGCGGCCCGAAGGGAAGAGCACGGTCGCCTTGCCCTCCTTCACCGCATGGTTGGTGAGCTGCAGCGTCTCGCGCGCCTTGATTTTGCTCTTGAATTCCTCGCGCCATTCGACCGGGATGATCATTTCTGCAAAGCGCGGATTGACGCGTACCGCATCGCGGTTGGCGAAGAACATCATGTCCGGCCGGCGCGTCTTCAGAAGATCGAACACTGCCACGCCATCGGCAATGCCGGTCGGATGATTGCTGACGAGAATGAAACCGCCGGATGCCGGAATGCGCTCGGCATTGGTGACGTTGATGTCCAGCTTCAGCAGGTTGCTCATATATTCGAACGACTGGAAGCCCGGCATGTTGGTGACATCATTGGCGAATTCGATCGCCTTATTGTAGCGCAACAGCGTATAGAGAAACGGTCGCATGAGCGGCCACAGAGGATGGCGGACGATCTTCTGTCCGCGCTCGGCAATCAGAGTATCGACGATATGGCCGGGCTTTCCGTGTGAAACCAGGGCAATCGCTTCCGCGAGCTGTCCAAAGGCCGTCATGGAATCGCGCCGTGCCATGAAAATTCCTGTCTTACGGAAGCTATAAGCTATCTCAGTGAATTATGATCGATACATGACAAGGGCTTGGCAAGCATTAGCAATTCCATAACGCCACTGTTTCAGAATTGGCGTCACGGAAATCAAATTCAAGAGCCATGAACGTGAATGAACTCCTGATCATCGCCGATCCGCACCTGATGGCGGAACGCAGCGCCTGGCTCGAAAACCTCGCCCGGGAACGCCGCCTTTCCGGACATACGCTCGATGCCTATGAGCGCGACACGCGTCAGTTCCTGACCTTCATGACCGGTCATCTCGGCGGCCCGACGACGTTGCGCGATATCGAAACGCTGCGGCCGGCGGACTTCCGCGCCTTTCTGGCGGCTCGGCGCAAGGAGGGCTCCGGCGCTCGCTCGGTAGCCCGCAATCTCGCCGGCATTCGCTCCCTTCTGCGTTACCTTGAAAAGAAGGGCCTCGTGAATGCGGCAGGTGCCGGCGCCGTGCGATCTCCGAAACAACCGAAATCTCTTCCAAAGCCTTTGTCGGACAGACAGGCCATCACCGTAGTCAGCAACGAAGCCCAGCTCCATGACGAGCCGTGGATTGCCGCGCGCGATGCCGCCGTCATGACGCTTCTTTATGGTTGCGGCCTGCGCATTTCCGAAGCACTCGACCTGACGCCTCCTGACATCAGGGGCGATACCACCACGCTGCGCATCACCGGCAAAGGCAACAAGACGCGCCTCGTGCCGTTGTTGCCCATTGTTTTCGAAGCCGTCGAGAAATACCGAGCACTCTGCCCCTTTCATCTTGACGAAGGCGAGCCGCTCTTTCGCGGCGCCCGCGGCGGCAAGTTGCAGCCTGCCATTATTCAGCGCGCCATGCAGAAATTGCGCAGTGCCTTCGGCCTGCCGGAAACGGCGACGCCGCATGCACTGCGCCATTCCTTCGCCACGCATCTGCTGGCCGGCGGCGGCGACCTGCGCACCATTCAGGAGTTGCTCGGCCATGCCAGCCTTTCCACCACGCAGGTCTACACCGGCGTCGATGCATCAAGGCTTCTGGAAGTGTATGATAAGGCGCATCCGCGCGCGTAAGCCTTCGTTAACACTGTCTCTTAAAGGAATATGCGCAAGCCCGGCGTAGAGCATGAGGCTTGAAGCACATGTGACCGGATTACCATCATGACGATCTCTATCGGCCACCGCACTTTGCGTATCGCGCAGCCGGGCAATGTCCTGCTCTGGCTGATCGCCAGCTTTCACATGCTGCTTGCCGTCGCATTGCTCGCTGTCGTCTTTTCCGTCACGCCGGCCAATGCCGCCGAGGACAGTTGCACCGGAAAGAACCTGGTCACGGAGCTGCAGCAGAACGAACCGGACCGATATGCCGAAGCGGTGAAAGAGGCAGATGCCACACCGAACGGCAAAGGCATCTTCTGGAAGATAGAAAAACCGGGCTTCAAAACCTCCTGGCTGCTCGGCACCATGCACGTCACCGATCCGCGCGTCTTGAACCTCCCGCCCCGCGCGCAGGAAGCCCGTGACGGTGCCGACACGATCATCATAGAATCAGACGAGATCCTCGATGAGAAGAAGGCCACTGCGTCGCTTCTGATGCGACCGGACCTGATGATGTTCACGGACGGCACGACTATCGAAAAGCTTCTTTCGCCTGAGGACTATACCCGCCTCGAAACCGGACTGAAGCAGCGCGGCATCCCGCTCTCGGCCGTTTCCCGCATGCGCCCCTGGATGATCGCGAGCGCCGTGGCACTTCCCGCCTGCGAGATCGCCCGCAAGGCCAGGGGCGCGCAGTTCCTCGACCAGAAGATCGCTACCGATGCAGCCTCCGAAGGCAAGCAGGTCAAGGGGCTGGAAACCCTGGCTGAACAGCTGCAGGCCATGGCCGAGCTGCCGATCGAATTTCATCTGAAGTCGCTGATCGAGACCTTGGAACTCGGAGCCAAGATGAATGACGTGGTCGAGACCATGACCGATATCTATCTCTCCGGCGATATCGGCATGACCATGCCGATGCTGAAGACCGTCACGTCCGAAGGCAGCGACGAGGACAGCGACTACGCCGCCTTCGAACAGCGCATCATCCTCGACCGCAACAAGGTGATGGCTGAGCGCGCCGCCCCCCTCCTCGCCAGCGGCAACGTCTTCATGGCCGTCGGAGCCCTGCACCTGCCGGGCAAGGAAGGCGTCATCGAACTGCTGCGCCAGCAGGGCTTTACGGTCACGGCCGTTAACTGACCGCCTTATCGCTTAACCGACAGTCATCCGCCGCAACACATCGGTCTTCCAATAGAACTGGTGGACCAACGCACCAAAGACATGCGCGACAATGACGATCCAGAGGATGAGCTTCAGGACGTCGGCATGCAGCGAGCCCAATGCTTGCGCACCAAAATAATAGACCGCAATGCCTGACGCCGGCAGGGCGAGCAGCAGCAGATAGAGGCTCGCATGCGCCAGCCGTGCAGCGAACCGAAAGATTGCCGGTTCGTCTGAGGCTTTGAGCGGAACGCCCTGCACGAAGCGCAGGCCGAGCCTCAGGACCGTCATAAGCAGGATTGCGATACCGACATAGGCGTGGATATTGGCCGAAGCGATCTGTTCCGGCGATGGCGTGCCGCCATGGCGGACAAGCCGCTGCCAGGCATTCATGCCATCAGGCAAAAGAAGATTGAAAAGGACCAGGAGCACGGTCGCCCAGTGAAGGAACCGTTGGGAAAGGCTGTAGCCGACAACGACGCGGACATTCATTTTCTTGGCTTTCGTCAAATAGTTAGCGAAGCTTGCCTGTTAAATAAAAAAGCCGCCTGCCCGAAGGCAAGCGGCATTATGAATAATTGCTGATATTTAATCTTACATATGGATCGGCTTGAAGAAGGCGGCGAGCGCTGCTTCCTTCACGGCTTCCGACATGGTCGGATGCGCATGGCAGGTGCGGCCGAGATCCTCTGCCGAACCGCCGAATTCCATCAGCACGGTAATCTCGTGGATCATCTCGCCGGCGCCGAAGCCGACGATATGGCCGCCGAGCACGCGGTCGGTTTCCTTGTCGGACAGAATCTTCACGAAACCTTCGGTCGCCAGCATCGCGCGGGCGCGGCCGTTTGCCGTGAATGGGAACTTGCCGACCTTGTAAGCGACACCGGCAGCCTTCAACTCTTCCTCGGTCTTGCCAACGGAGGCGACTTCCGGCTGCGTGTAGACGACGCTCGGGATGACGTCGTAGTTCACATGCCCGTGCTGGCCCGCGAGGATTTCGGCGAGCGCGACACCCTCGTCTTCGGCCTTGTGCGCCAGCATCGGGCCCTGCACGACGTCGCCGATCGCATAGATGCCCTCGACATTGGTCTTGAAGTGACCGTCGATTTCGACGCGGCCGCGATTGTCGAGCTTGACGCCCGCTTCTTCGAGACCAAGACCAGCCGTGTAGGGAATGCGGCCCGTGGAGATCAGGACGACATCGGCTTCAAGCGTCTGGGCTGCACCGCCGGCGACAGGCTCAAACGCCACCTTGGCGCCCTTGTCACCCTTCTCGACGCCGGTCACCTTGGAGCTCAGCTTGATATCGATGCCCTGCTTGCCGAGCATGCGCTGGAACTGCTTGGAAACATCGGCATCCATCGCACCGAGGATCTTGTCGAGAAATTCGATGACGGTGACCTTCGCACCGAGGCGCGACCAGACCGAACCAAGCTCGAGGCCGATGACGCCGCCGCCGACGACGATCATCGTTTCCGGCACCTTTTCCAGTGCAATGGCGCCTGTAGAGGACAGGATAATCTTCTCATCGATATCGACCTTGACGCCCGGAATGCCGGCAACGTCGGAACCCGTGGCGATGACGATGTTCTTGCCTTCGATTTCCTGCACCGTGCCGTCTTCGGCAGTCACGGAAACCTTGCCGGCAGAAACGATCTTGCCAGTGCCATGGAAGGCTTCAATCTTGTTCTTCTTGAACAGGAAGGCCACGCCGTCAACATTGGACTTTACCGTCGCATCCTTATGCGCCAGCATCTTTTCCAGATTGAGCTTCGGAGCAGCGACCTCGATGCCGAGTTCATCCATGTGATGCGTTGCATGGAACATTTCGGAAGCGTGCAGCAGCGCCTTGGAGGGGATGCAGCCGACATTCAGGCAGGTGCCGCCATAGGTGGCGCGCTTCTCGACGACAGCGACCTTGAGGCCGAGTTGGGCGGCCTTGATTGCCGCGACATAGCCGCCGGGGCCGGTTCCGATAACAATCACATCATAGGACATTGCTTTTCCCTTTACGTTATTGACTAGCGCCCGCCGCTCACATTGAGGATCGCGCCTGTTATGTAGGATGCCGAAGGCGAGAGCAGATAGACGATCGCATCGGCTACTTCTTCCGCTTGTCCGGCTCGCTTCATCGGGATCGATGAAGCCATTTCTTTTGGCCTGTCCGGTTGTCCGCCGGAGGCATGAATATCCGTTTCGATGATGCCGGGGCGGATCGCATTCACTCTGACGCCTTCAGCCGCGACTTCTTTGGAAAGCCCGACCGTAAAAGCATCGATTGCTCCCTTGGAGGCGGCATAGTCGACATATTGCGCAGATCCGCCGAGCACTGCGGCCATGGAGGAGATGTTGACGATCGCACCGCCCTGCCCGCCACGCTCGGTTGACATGCGCCGCACTGCCTCACCGGCGCAGAGAATGGAACCGGTCACATTGATCCGCATCATCCGTTCGAGACGATCGACGGACATTTCATCAACACGCGCGGTGTGATCGACGATACCGGCATTGTTCACCAGCCCGTCCAGCCGCCCGAAATATCTATCGACCGCCTCGAACATTGAGACGATATCGGCGGCATTGCCGACATCACCCTTGATGGCGATCGCATCGCCGCCGGCCTTCTTGATCTCGGAAACGACGGCATTTGCCGCAACCTCGTTCGAGGCGTAGTTCACCGCAACGCGCCAGCCATGGCGGGCGGCAACCAGGCAAGCTGCAGCACCAATGCCGCGGCTGCCGCCGGTCACGAGCAGAACGGGACCATCAGTCATTGTGCGCATCCTTTGAAATCGAGGACATCCCACGGCGCGACCTTTGCCTTGCCGTCACCCCAAGCCGAAGACTGGCGGATTGCCGGGCCGAGGCCGGGAAAGACGATCCTCTCCGCCGCCGGACTGTCACCGGACTGCAAATTATCGAGCCCGCCACTGGCGCTTGCGCGATAAACGAAGCCCTGCCAGACCATGCAGGCATCGAGATCGGCGCCGGTGACATCGCCATCCGGGCAGTTGAACATCACCATGCCCATGGTCCGCTCCGGATCGTCGGATGGCATCACATAGCCATTCATGACGACAGGGCTCTTCAACGCGCTGAGCTTGAATTGATGGGTCGAGGTCATGGCCTCGGAGGTAATCGGCGAGAAGCGCAGTTCATAGGCACCGTCACGATCTCCATAGATCGCGCTGGCCTGCTTGCACTCGACAGCGATGGCGGAAGCCGGCGTCCAGGACAGTGCGGCGATAACGATCGCTGCCAGACCCTTCCGTTTTGTAGCCATTTGCTCTCCACCCATTAGAGGCTCGGCTTTCTGCGCCCGTCGGCGTTTTTGATGACCTGGAAATCCGTCAGCAGCACCAGTGGATGCTCATCCTTGTCCATGCCCCAAAACACGGGATAGAAGCCGTCGCCCGAGCCGCTCCAGAAGATTGCGACATTGCCCTTCTTGCCGGCCATTGGCCGGTGCAGGGCATAGACACCCTTGTTGGCATCGAGCTCCGGAGCGAGCACGTCGTCATAGTAATTCGCGTCGGAATCGGGCTTCTGACCCTGCACCTGTTGCTCGCGCTCCCCGATCAGGTCGAGCGTATCGGCATCCATGTAGCTGCCGAGGCCTGCATCGACGGGGTAGCCGAAGATCTCGTCATCCTTGAGCGTCGCGATATCCTGACCGGGAACGGTCGCAAGCTCCCAATGATCGGGCTTGCCTTCGCCGAAACGCATGCTGGCGGCGGCAACACGCCCGAAAGCCTCATAGAGTCGCACCGGATAGTCGCCTGCAGGAACCGTTCTTGCGAAGGCCGGCCGGTCCGGCTGCGCCAGCGGATCAGCGGCGACGATATGGCCGGAAGTGAGCTCGACATTGCCCATATCGACCGTCTTGAGGGAGCGTGCGGAAAGCTCCGCATCGCTGAGCGACACGAGGTCGAAATTGCTGCTCGCCTTGTTCACGTCGAAAGCGAGAGCCGAGACCGGCATGAACGCAACCATGGCGCAGAATACTGCGCCTGCCGCTCGCATGATCCGGTCTCGCATGGCAGATCGCTCCGCTTAGAGGTCCAGAACCAGACGTTCCGGATCTTCCAGGCTTTCCTTGACGCGCACGAGGAAGGTCACGGCTTCCTTGCCGTCGACGATGCGGTGGTCGTAGGAGAGCGCCAGATACATCATCGGGCGGATGACGACCTGACCGCCGATGGCGACCGGACGCTCCTGGATCTTGTGCATCCCGAGAATGCCCGACTGCGGTGCATTGAGGATCGGCGAGGACATCAGCGAGCCGTAAACGCCACCATTGGTGATGGTGAAGGTGCCGCCCTGCATTTCGGCCATCGAAAGCGAACCGTCACGAGCCGCCTTGGCGAGACGTCCAAGTTCCTTCTCGACTTCGGCAATCGACATCTGGTCGGCGTCGCGGATGACCGGGACGACGAGGCCTTTGTCGGTGCCAACGGCCATGCCGACGTGGCAGTAGTTCTTGTAGATGATGTCGGTGCCGTCGATCTCGGCGTTAACGGCCGGCAGTTCTTTCAGCGCATGCGTGACCGCCTTGGTGAAGAAACCCATGAAGCCGAGTTTCACGCCGTGCTTCTTCTCGAAGACATCCTTGTATTTGTTGCGCAGGTCCATGACCGCCTTCATGTCCACCTCGTTGTAGGTGGTCAGCATCGCAGCCGTGTTCTGTGCATCCTTCAGGCGCTTTGCGATCGTCTGGCGCAGGCGCGTCATCTTCACGCGCTCTTCGCGGGCGGCGTCTTCGACCGTCGATGGGCCACGCGCTGCAACGGGTGCTGCCGGAGCAGCGGCGGCCGGAGCCGCCGCAGCCTTGGCGACGGCGGCGATGACGTCACCCTTCAGAACCTGGCCGCGCTTGCCGCTGCCATCGACCTGCTCGGCAGACAGATTGTTTTCTGCGAGCATCTTTGCCGCGGCCGGAGCCGGCGGCATGGACGATACCGACGTGGCGGGAGCAGCGGCAGTTGCTGCCGGAGCAGCCGGCGTCGGGGCCGGAGCCGCAGGTGCGGCCGCCGGGGCGGCGGCAGCGGGCGCAGCGGCGGCTGCCGCACCTTCTGCGATCTGGCCGAGAAGCGCGCCGAGACCAACCGTCTCGCCAGCCTGGGCGACGATTTCTGAGAGCGTGCCTGATGCCGGCGCCGGAACTTCGATGGTCACCTTGTCGGTTTCAAGCTCGAGAATGGGCTCGTCAGCCTTGACGGCGTCGCCGACCTTCTTGAACCAGGTGCCGACGGTTGCCTCGCTGACGGATTCACCGAGTGTTGGAACGCGGATTTCTGTGGCCATTGTTCAAATCCTGATTGTGCTTGTTATCGTGTTAGATAGCGGTCTCGGCCTGCGGCCGGAGAATGATTGAGGGCATTGGCGAGACATCGAAACGGAAACCGAGGCCGGAAGAGACGATCGGGTCCGCATCGGCAAGCGCCTGCGCTGCCGCCTGGTCCGCAACCTCGACGACCGCGATGCCGAATGCCCCTTCGCCCGCGAAGACGGGGCCGACGGCAATCGCCGATCCCGCAAGAGCGTTCTGGTGCCAATATTCGGCATGGCGCTTCATCGCAGCCATCTCCTCCCCGGTCCCGTCATGCGGGAACGTGGAGCGCGGCGGCACAAGTTTCATGAAGAAATATGCCATCGCGCTTCCCCCTTTTTGTTAGCCGCCCAGCGCATCCTCGAGGAACGCGGCGAGCTGCGACAGATGCTTGGACATCAGGCCAGTTGCCGGCGAAGCGGCGGCCGGCCGGCCCGTGTAGCGAACACGCTGATACTTCGCATCAATATGAGCGAGCACCCACTCGAGATACGGGTCGATGAACGACCAGGCGCCCATGTTCTTCGGCTCTTCCTGGCACCAAACCATCTCGGCGTTGCGGAAGCGGGACAGCTCGTTGATGAGCGCCTTGGCCGGGAACGGATAGAGCTGTTCGATGCGCAGCAGGTAGATGTCGTCGATGCCGCGCTTTTCCCGCTCTTCCAGGAGGTCGTAATAGACCTTGCCGGTGCAGATGACGACCCGACGGATCTTTGCGTCCTTCTGCAGCTTGATGGGACCATCCTTGATAACTTCCGCATCGTCCCACAGGAGACGGTGAAAGGAGGATTCGCCGGCCATTTCGGCAAGCGTCGAGACCGCGCGCTTGTGGCGCAGCAGCGACTTCGGCGTCATCAGGATCAGCGGCTTGCGGAAGTCACGCTTCAGCTGGCGGCGCAGGATGTGGAAGTAGTTCGCCGGGGTCGTAACGTTGGCGACCTGCATGTTGTCTTCCGCGCACAGCTGGAGAAAGCGCTCCAGACGGGCGGACGAGTGTTCCGGCCCCTGGCCTTCATAGCCATGCGGCAGCAGGCAGACGAGACCTGACATGCGCAACCACTTGCGTTCGCCAGACGAGATGAACTGGTCGAACACGACCTGTGCACCGTTTGCGAAGTCGCCGAACTGGGCTTCCCAGAGCGTCAGCGCATTCGGGCGGGCCAGCGAGTAGCCATACTCGAAGCCGAGAACGGCTTCTTCCGAAAGCATCGAGTTGATGACTTCGTAACGGGCCTGCGTCGGCGACAGGTTCGCCAGCGGAATGTAGCGCTCTTCGGTTTCCTGATCGTAGAGAACCGAATGGCGCTGCGAGAAGGTGCCGCGTTCGCAATCCTGGCCGGATAGGCGGATCTTGTGGCCCTCAACGACGAGCGCACCGAAAGCCAGCGCTTCGGCCATCGCCCAGTCGAGGCCTTCACCGCTCTGGATCATGTTGGCGCGATTTTCCATGAAGCGCTGGATAGTGCGATGCGCATTGAAGCCTTCAGGAATTTCCGACAGCTTGCGGCCGATATCCTTGAGCGTCTTCATCGGCACGGCGGTCTTGCCGCGGCGCTGTTCGTCGGCATTGTCTGCCGTGCGCAGACCGGACCATTCACCGTCCAGCCAGTCGGCCTTGTTCGGCTTGTAGTGCTGACCGGCTTCGAACTCCTGCTCGAGATGGGCGCGCCAGTCGGCCTTCATCTTTTCGACTTCGCCGTCGGTGAGCAGGCCTTCGCGGACGAGACGATCTGCATAGAGCTGCAGGACCGTCTTGTGGCCACGGATGACCTTGTACATCTTCGGCTGCGTGAAGGACGGCTCATCGCCTTCATTGTGGCCGTAGCGGCGGTAGCAGAACATGTCGAGCACGACAGGCTTGTGGAACTTCATACGGAATTCGGTCGCAACCTTGGCCGCATAGACGACAGCTTCCGGATCGTCGCCGTTGACGTGCAGGATCGGCGCTTCGATCATCTTGGCGACATCGGACGGATAAGGCGACGAGCGCGAGAAGGCGGGGTTCGTCGTGAAGCCGATCTGATTGTTGATGATGACGTGCATCGTGCCGGCGACGCGATGGCCGCGAAGACCGGACAGGCCGAGGATTTCGGCAATGACGCCCTGGCCGGCGAAAGCTGCGTCACCGTGGATGAGAAGCGGCAGAACCTTGGAGCGTTCGGACAGCGGAATGATGTCGCCGTCCCAGACGGTAGCGCTCATGTCCTGCTTGGCGCGAGCCTTGCCCATGACGACAGGGTCGACGATTTCGAGATGCGACGGGTTTGCCGTGAGCGAAACGTGCACTTTATTGCCGTCGAATTCGCGGTCGGAGGAAGCGCCGAGATGGTACTTCACGTCGCCGGAACCTTCGACTTCGTCAGGCGCGTAGGAACCGCCTTTGAATTCGTGGAAAATGGCGCGGTGCGGCTTGCCCATGACCTGGGACAGCACATTCAGGCGGCCGCGATGGGCCATGCCGAATACGGCTTCCTTGAGGCCGAGAGAACCGCCGCGCTTCAGGATCTGTTCGAGCGCCGGAATGAGCGATTCACCGCCGTCGAGGCCGAAGCGCTTGGTGCCCTTGAACTTGACGTCGAGGAACTGTTCGTAGCCTTCGGCTTCGACGAGCTTGGCGAGGATCGCCTTCTTGCCTTCGGCCGAGAAGGCAACGCCCTTGTCCGGACCTTCGATACGTTCCTGAATCCATGCCTTTTCTTCCGGATTGGAAATATGCATGAATTCGACGCCGAGCGTCGAGCAATAGGTGCGCTCGAGAATCTCGATCATCTCGCGAATGGTCGCGTATTCGAGACCGAGCACGTTGTCGATAAAGATCTTGCGATCGTAGTCTGCAGCCGTGAAACCGTAATTTTCAGGCGCAAGCTCGTGATAATCATCCACCGGGGCGGCGATGCCGAGCGGATCGAGCTTGGCATGCAGATGGCCGCGCATGCGATAGGCGCGGATCATCATGATGGCGCGGACGGAATCGCGCGTCGCCTGCAGCACATCGGCGGCATTTGCCGGCTGGCCAGCGGCTTCGGCCTTCGCCTTAACCTTGGTTTCGATGACCTTTTCGACGATGCCCCAGTCGCCATCCAGTGCCGAGACGAGATCGCCGCTTGCCTGCAGCGGCCAGTTCTTCTTGCGCCAGGAAGCGCCCTTGGCCGCCTTCTTCACATCAGCAGGATCGTCTTCCAGCGCCTTGAAGAAAGACCGCCACTGGTCGTCTACCGAGTTGGGATCGTCTTCATAACGGGCGTAGAGCTGCTCGATATAGGCAGCGTTGGCGCCATCCAGAAACGAGGTGATCTGAAATTGCTCGTTGGCTTCTTGCCGTGCCATGGTGTTACGCGGACGCTTCCGTCCGCCTCCTGACTTAGATGAATTTGCCGGCTTCATCGCCGGCTGCCGCATTCCGATTGCCGCCTGTCCGCGGCGCATCCGCATTGAGTAAGTGGAGAGCCGGGCGGAGGCCGGGATGCCGTTCCTCCGCCCGGGGTATATAAGTTGGATTAGCCCTTGAGGACTTCAACCAGCGTCTTGCCGAGGCGAGCCGGAGATGGCGACACCTTGATGCCGGCCGATTCCATTGCTGCGATCTTCGATTCCGCGTCGCCCTTGCCGCCGGAAACGACAGCACCGGCATGGCCCATGGTGCGGCCCTTCGGCGCGGTACGGCCTGCGATGAAGCCGGCCATCGGCTTCTTGCGGCCCTTCTTGGCTTCGTCCTTGAGGAACTGAGCTGCGTCTTCTTCAGCCGAGCCGCCGATTTCGCCGATCATGATGATCGAGGTCGTGGCTTCGTCGGCCAGGAACATTTCGAGCACGTCGATGAATTCGGTGCCCTTGACCGGGTCGCCGCCGATGCCGACAGCCGTCGTCTGGCCAAGACCTTCATTGGAGGTCTGGAAGACGGCTTCGTAGGTCAGCGTGCCCGAGCGGGAGACGATACCAACGGAACCCTTGCGGAAGATCGAACCCGGCATGATGCCGATCTTGCATTCTTCCGGCGTCAGGATGCCCGGGCAGTTCGGTCCGAGCAGGCGCGAGTTGGAACGGTCGAGGCGGGCCTTGACACGAACCATGTCCATGACCGGGATGCCTTCGGTGATGCAGGTGATGAACGGGATCTCGGCGTCGATCGCTTCGATGATCGCATCGGCAGCACCTGCCGGCGGAACATAGATGACGGACGCGTTGGCGCCAGTCTTTTCCTTGCCCTCGGCAACGGTTGCGAAGATCGGCAGGCTTTCGCCCTTGGAGCCGGTCCAGGTTTCGCCACCCTTCTTCGGGTGAATACCACCTACCATCTGCGTGCCGTAGTAAGCGAGCGCCTGTTCGGTATGGAACGTGCCGGTCTTGCCGGTTAGGCCCTGAACCAGAACCTTGGTGTCTTTGTTGACGAGAATGGACATGCGAGGCCTTTGTTTAGGAGAGGTTGGAAGACGTGAGGGACGCGCGACGATAGGTGCCGCTGACGACCTCCTGCCAAGTATCGCTGCCTGCAGGCGAAAAGCTGACGCCCATCCGGTAGCAGTCTTCATTTTCAAATGTGAATACGGTGCGCTGTCTGCCGCGCGGTGAAGCCTTCATCAGCACCAATTCATTGCCATTCCACGCACCGGAAGCCGGTGAGGGCGGAGCAAAACCGACGCTGTCGAACTGGTAGAGCTTGTAGCTCTGGTCCGAACCGTCGAAGCCAAAAACATTACGGGCTTCGAAGGAAACTTCTCCGTCACGCATCTGTCGATAGGATTGCTCGACGAAGAACCCGCCGAACAGCGCCTCGCCGGAGAGCGAAGCGCTGGCCTTGCCTTCCTTCGTCCAGGCCGAAGCCGCGACATGCTCTTCCCCTTCCCAGAGGCCGGCAAAGACCTCCAGACGGAAATGAGCAGCACTGGGCGTGGACTGGGAAGCCATGACCGTTCTCAACCGTTGATCGCAGCGACGATCTTCTTGGCCGCATCATCCAGATCGTCAGCAGCCGTAATGGCCAGACCCGATTCGTTCAGGATCTTCTTGCCGAGCTCGACATTTGTGCCTTCAAGGCGAACCACGAGCGGAACCTTCAGACCGACTTCCTTGACCGCGGCAATGACGCCCTCGGCAATGACATCGCACTTCATGATGCCGCCGAAGATGTTGACGAGAATACCTTCGACCTTGGGGTCGGCGGTGATGATCTTGAAGGCTGCAGCAACCTTCTCCTTACCGGCGCCACCACCGACGTCGCAGAAGTTTGCCGGCTCCTTGCCGTAGAGCTTGATGATGTCCATCGTCGCCATGGCAAGGCCAGCGCCGTTGACCATGCAGCCGATGTTGCCGTCGAGCGCCACATAGGCGAGGTCCCACTTGGAGGCCTCGATTTCCTTGGCGTCTTCTTCCGTCTCGTCGCGCAGCGCCTTGACGTCATCATGACGGAACAGAGCGTTGCCGTCGAAGGACATCTTGGCATCGAGAACGCGCAGATGGCCGTCCTTCATGACGATCAGCGGGTTGACCTCAAGAAGGGCCATGTCCTTCTCGCCGAATGCCTTGTAGAGCGCCGGGAAGAGCGTCTTGGCATCTTCTGCGGCTGCACCGTCGAGCTGCAGCGCCTTCGAGATTGCGGCAACGTCGGCAGCCGTAACGCCTGCTTCCGGATCGATCGCGATCGTGTGGATCTTCTCAGGCGTGTCGTGGGCGACAGCTTCGATATCCATGCCGCCCTCGGTCGACACGACGAAGGCTACCTTGCCGACCGAACGGTCGACCAGGAGCGAGCAATAGAGTTCGCGGGCAATGTCGGCGCCATCTTCGATATAGAGGCGGTTGACCTGCTTGCCGGCTTCACCGGTCTGTGCGGTCACCAGCGTATTGCCGAGCATTTCCTTGGCATGAGCAACGACTTCGTCGATCGACTTGGCGAGACGAACGCCGCCCTTGGCATCCGCGCCAAGTTCCTTGAACTTGCCCTTGCCGCGGCCGCCCGCATGGATCTGGCTCTTGACCACATAAAGCGGACCGGGAAGCGACTTGGCGGCAGCCTCGGCTTCTTCAACCTTGAGGATAGCCACACCCTGCGCGACCGGCGCGCCATAGGTCTTCAGCAGAGCCTTGGCCTGATATTCATGAATGTTCATGGGTTTATCCCTATTTCGATAACGTCAGCGCACCGATTACTTGAGGGCGGGCGCGATGTTGATGCAGGCTTCGCAGAGACCGGCGACGGCGCCGACGGACTTGTCGAAGGCTTCCTTCTCGGTCTTGTTGAGATCGATCTCGATGATGCGTTCGACGCCGCCGGCACCGATGACGGTGGGAACACCGACATACATGTCCTTGACGCCGTACTGGCCGGTGAGGTGGGCAGCGCAGGGCAGGACGCGCTTCTTGTCCTTGAGATAGGATTCAGCCATTTCGATCGCAGAAGCGGCTGGAGCGTAATAGGCCGAACCGGTCTTCAAGAGGCCAACGATTTCGGCGCCGCCGTCACGGGTGCGCTGGATGATTTCTTCGAGGCGTTCCTTGGTGACCCAGCCCATCGTGACGAGGTCGGTCAGCGGAATGCCGCCGACGGTCGAATAACGGGCAAGCGGCACCATCGTGTCGCCGTGACCGCCGAGAACGAAGGCCGTGACGTCCTGGACCGAAACGTTGAATTCCTTGGCGAGGAAAAGACGGAAGCGCGAGGAGTCGAGAACGCCGGCCATGCCGACGACCTTGTTGGCGGGAAGGCCGGAGAACTTCTGCAGCGCCCAGACCATGGCGTCGAGCGGGTTGGTGATGCAGATCACGAAAGCGTTCGGGGCATACTTCTTGATGCCGGCGCCGACCTGCTCCATGACCTTGAGGTTGATACCGAGAAGGTCGTCGCGGCTCATGCCCGGCTTGCGCGGAACACCGGCAGTGACGATGCAGACGTCAGCACCTTCGATGGCGGAATAGTCGCTGGCGCCAGTCAGATTGGCATCGAAGCCCTCGACCGGGGAGGACTGTGCGATATCGAGACCCTTGCCCTGGGGAATGCCGTCGGCAATGTCGAAGAGGACGATATCGCCCAGTTCCTTCAGGCCGGCGAGATGCGCCAGCGTGCCACCAATCATGCCAGAACCGATGAGTGCGATCTTGTTACGCGCCATTTCGCTTTTCCTTTGCGATCAAAATCCGTCGGGCGACGCGCGGGCATCGCCCAATGCCGCAATCGCATAGACCTAAAGCCAAAAAATGGCAATGCATTATTTTTGGTGCAACAATTTCAATCGTTTAGATATTAAAATTCTTACGTAAACGTAAGATCGTTTGTCACTAAAGTGTTACTCAGCAGCCCGCCGTTCATGGTGCGCTGCGAGATATTCCGCGCTTCTCATCTCAAAAAGGCGGGATGCCGTACGATCGAATTCAAAGCCTTCAGTGCCGCGCCTTTCAATGAGCAGATCTTCGGGCATGGCGGCGGCGGAAGCATAGAGGCGGGTGCCATGATCGTAGAGCGTATCGATCAGAATGATAAAGCGCTTGATCTGGTTCCGCTTTTCAGGGCCGAGCAAGGGAATGTGATCGAGGAAGATCGTATCGAAGCGTTCGGCGATAGCCAGGAAATCGGCAGCACCCAGCGGTTTTTCGCAGAGGGCAGAGAAGGAGAAGCGCGCCATGCGGTCGACAGCAAGCGGCACATGGATTGTCCGGCCCTTCATGGCAATTTCCGTTGGCTGCGCCTTGCGGCCGTGCAGCGCCTGCGTCCACGACGCATCCATCGCCATGTCGGTGCGCTCATCAATCGGGACGAGATAGACCGGCTGGCTGTTCAGCTTCTCCATCCGGTAGTCGGTCGGTGAATCGAGCGAGACGATCTCGACATGCTTCTTGAGGAGACTGACGAAAGGCAGGAAAAGCCCGCGATTGAGGCCATCCTTGTAGAGATTGTCGGGCTCGACATTCGAAGTCGCCACCAGTACGCAGCCGCGCTCGAAAAGCTCGGAAAACAGCCGCGACAGGATCATCGCATCGGCGATATCGGTGACGGTGAATTCGTCGAAGCAGAGCAGTTCCGCTTCCGCGAAAAGGGCAGCGGCGACCGGCGGCATCGGATCGGCCTGCTTCGTCTCGCCGTTCTTCAGCTTTTGCCGATGGACGGCGATGCGATTGTGCACATCCGCCATGAATTCGTGGAAATGCGCGCGCCGCTTTTTCCGGCAGGGCGCCATTTGGAAGAACATATCCATGAGCATAGTCTTGCCGCGCCCGACGCTGCCATAGATGTAGAGGCCTCTAATACCGGCCTCGGTCTTCTTCTTGGGAGCAAACAACCAGCCGAGCGCGCTACTCTTGGCGGCAGGCTGCTTCCGCTTGAGAGCGGCAAGCACCCGGTCGAGGCACTTGGCCACATCCATCTGGGCAGAATCAACCTGCAACGTCCCCGATGCGGTCAGCGATTTGAGCTGCTCGGTGACGCTGAGCGAATAGTCTGGCATTGGCTGCATGAGGGCTTGTCCGCCTATGCGTAACCGGCGGAACCCCGCCGGACTGTCTTACCGGCTGAGGGTGATCGGCTGCCCGGTCGAGGTCTGGCCATTGAAGCTGTTGTCGGCGACCTTGTAGACGGAACCGATCTGGTTGCCGCTGCGATCCTTGAGCAGAACCTGCTTGCCGGACACTTCCCAGGAGCCCATGGCCGTCAGCTCGCCAACGCAACCGCGCGTACCGCCGCGCGATCCGCTGCCGAGATTGGTGAGCGTCAGGAACATGTCGCAGGTGCCGTTGACACGCCAGCTGCCGACCATCGATTCCTTGGTGACATCAAGCGAAGTCGCTGGTGCAGCACCGCCCGGCTGGACACCCGCCGTCGGCGCCGTCGAAGTCGGAGCGGCGGGAAACTGTCCGGTCGGAGGAGGCAGCTGGCCGCCCTGTACGGAAGGTACCGGCTGCGCGGTCAGCGGCGGAGGTGCGCTGTTACTGCTGTAATCGTATGAGGTGCGTTGGCATCCCGCCAAGGCCAGAGCGGCCGTTAGACCCGTCACCACATATCGCAACTGCATCATCAAGCTCCCGAATGTCCGCCTCAACCGCAGAGATATTTCAATTCTGGGTTCGAATTACCGTATTTCACTTTGGTTAATCAAGTCAGCACAATACAAATCAGCCTTCGAGACACCTATGGCGAAGCCGGCACAATTCAACCAACCGCTCGCCGGACTTCTTGCTGGTAAAATATGTCAGCAAGGTGTTGTGCCCGGGCGTCTCGTTCTTGATTAAGTTTGATCCGTTCGGCGAAGTCGAGATAACGCTCAATTGAATTCGATGGAGGCGTCGGCGCTCACACGCGACGCTCGACCATCATCTTCTTGATTTCGGCGATTGCCTTGGCCGGATTCAAACCCTTCGGGCAGGTCTGCGCACAGTTCATGATCGTGTGGCAACGATAAAGGCGGAACGGATCCTCGAGATTGTCGAGGCGCTCGCCGGTCGCTTCATCACGGCTATCGATCAGCCAGCGATAGGCCTGCAGCAGCACGGCCGGTCCGAGATAGCGGTCGCCGTTCCACCAGTAGCTCGGACAGGAAGTCGAGCAGCAGGCACATAGGATGCACTCATAGAGACCGTCGAGCTTCTGACGATCTTCATGGCTCTGCTTCCATTCCTTGGCGGGCGTCGGCGAAACCGTCTTCAGCCAGGGCTCGATCGAGCGATGCTGGGCGTAGAAATTGCTGAGATCCGGAACCAGATCCTTGACCACGGGCATATGCGGCAGCGGGTAGATCTTCACAGTGCCCTTGATGTCGTCCATGCCCTTGGTGCAGGCGAGCGTATTCGTGCCGTCGATATTCATCGCGCAGGAACCGCAAATGCCTTCACGGCAGGAACGGCGCAGCGTCAGCGTCGGATCGATCTTGTTCTTGATGTAGAGAAGCGCGTCGAGAACCATTGGCCCACAATCGTCGACATCGACATAGAACGTGTCGATCGACGGGTTCTGGCCATCATCGGGGCTCCAGCGATAGACGCGGAACTCGCGGGTGTTCTTGGCACCCGCCGGCTTGGGCCACACCTTGCCTTCGCGCATCTGGGAGTTCTTGGGAAGAGCGAGTTCAACCATGTCAGGTTCCTCTGATCAGTATACGCGGGCCTTCGGCTCGATCTTATGGGGATCGATTCCGTCTGCGATGAGGTCGGTGTGGACAGGCCGGTAATCGAGCTTCACGTCGCCCGCCTCGTTCACCCAGGCCAGCGTGTGCTTGCGCCAGTTGACGTCGTCGCGGCCTGCGAAGGGACCTGACGTGTAGTCTTCGCGGGCATGCGAACCGCGGCTTTCCTTGCGAGCCTCGGCGCCGTAGATCGTCGTGATGGCGTTTGCCATCAGGTTCTGCAGTTCCAGCGTCTCGACAAGGTCGGAGTTCCAGATCATCGAGCGGTCGGTGACCTTGATATCCTTAAGCTCGCCCCAGATTTCCGAAAGGCGGCGGCAACCGGATTCCAGCGATTCCTGGGTGCGGAACACGGCTGCGTCTTCCTGCATGGCGCGCTGCATCTTCTCGCGCAGCACCGCCGTCGGCGTGCCGCCATTGGCGTAACGCAGGCCGTCGAAACGGTCCATGATCTTGTCGCAGGCAGCCTTGTTCAGCGCCGGTACCGGCTCGTTGCGGTCAATGATCTCGCCCGCACGGATGGCGGCGGCGCGACCGAAGACCACGAGGTCGATCAGCGAGTTGGAGCCAAGGCGATTTGCCCCGTGAACCGAGGCACAGCCGGCTTCACCGACGGCCATCAGGCCGGGAATGATGCGTTCCGGGTTGGAACTGTCGGCATTCAGCACCTCGCCCCAATAGTTGGTCGGAATGCCGCCCATATTGTAGTGGACGGTCGGCAGGACCGGGATCGGTTCGCGGGTCACATCGACGCCTGCGAAGATCTTGGCGCTCTCGGAAATGCCCGGCAGGCGCTCGTGCAGCACGGCCGGATCGAGATGGTCGAGATGCAGGAAGATGTGGTCCTTGTTCTTGCCGACGCCGCGGCCTTCCCGAATTTCCAGCGTCATGCAGCGCGAAACGACGTCGCGCGAGGCGAGGTCCTTGGCCGATGGCGCATAGCGCTCCATGAAGCGCTCGCCATCGGAATTGACGAGATAGCCGCCTTCGCCGCGCGCGCCTTCGGTGATGAGACAGCCGGAACCATAGATGCCGGTCGGGTGGAACTGCACGAATTCCATATCCTGCAGCGGCAGACCCGCGCGCGCGATCATACCGCCGCCGTCGCCGGTGCAGGTATGAGCAGAGGTCGCCGAGAAATAGGCGCGGCCGTAACCGCCGGTTGCCAGCACTACCATCTTGGCAGCGAAGCGATGGATCGTACCGTCGTCGAGGCACCAGGCGATGACGCCGGTGCAGCGGCTGCCGTCATCGGACATGATCAGGTCGAGCGCAAAATACTCGACGAAGAATTCGGCATTATTGCGCAGCGACTGGCCGTACAGCGTGTGCAGGATGGCGTGGCCGGTACGGTCGGCGACAGCGCAGGTGCGCTGCACGGGCGGGCCTTCGCCGAAATTCTGCATATGGCCGCCGAACGGGCGCTGGTAGATTTTGCCTTCCTCGTTGCGCGAGAAGGGCACACCGTAGTGCTCCAGCTCATAGACCGCCTTCGGCGCTTCCATGGTGAGATACTGCATGGCATCGACGTCGCCGAGCCAGTCGGAACCCTTGACGGTGTCGTAGAGGTGCCACTGCCAGCTGTCGGGCGTCATGTTCTGCAGCGAGGCGGCAATACCGCCCTGGGCGGCAACCGTGTGCGAGCGGGTCGGGAATACCTTGGTGATGCAGGCCGTGCGGAAACCCTGTTCGGCCATACCGAGCGTGGCGCGCAGGCCGGCGCCGCCGGCGCCGACGACGATCACGTCATAGGAGTGATCGACATAGGTATAGGCCTTCCCATTCTGAGCGGGTGAAGACGTTGCCATGATACGGTTATCCTACGAATGCGATTTTCAGAATGGCGAAGAGACAGAGGCCGGCGACCAAAACCGCGAAGAATGTGTTCAGCATCAGGAGCAGCAGCTTGCCGATCTCGCCGTGAACATAGTCTTCGATGATGGCCTGCATCCCGAGCTTCATATGGATGGTGCCGGAGATGACCATCAGGCCCATGATGACGGCGACGAACGGATTCGACAGCGCGCGAACCACGTCGGGATAGGGCGCGCCGGCATAGACGATCATGAAGATGGCGAAGAAAATGATGAGCGGGATGTTGGAGACAGCCGTCAGGCGCTGGCGCCAGAAATGATCGGTGCCTTCCTTGGCGGAGCCGAGACCGCGAACCTTGCCCAGAGGAGTGCGCATATCCATGAGTGCGACCTTCAGAAGCGAATGATGAAACCGATCACCCAGACCAGCACGGTCAGACAGAGCGATCCAATGACGTTGGCGATGGCGAGCTTGGTGGAGAATTCCTTCTCGAATCCGTGTCCGAGATCCCACATCAGGTGACGGAAGCCGCCGAGCATATGGTGCAGCAAGGCCCAGGTATAACCGAGCAGGACGAGCTTGCCGATAATGCTGCCAAGCACCCAGTTGGCCCAGTCGTAATATGCCTGGCCGGTGGCCGCCGCGATGAGCCACCAGGCAATCAGCAGCGTGCCGAAATAAAGAGCGCCACCGGTAATGCGGTGAACGATCGACATGGCCATAGTGGGGATAAGCTTGTAAACTTGCAGATGCGGCGACAGGGGCCGGTTTGTCACATTCGCCATCAGAACCTCGCGGCGTCTTCCATTTGCCCTTGATGTCAGGGGCATTCTCAGTCAACCACACGAATGACAAAATTCTGTGTGCGTTGCATCATTCTCGACGTTTAATCACCGAAACCCCTGACGACAAGCATAATTGCTGCCTGCTTTTAATTTAATCGATTCGCGTTACCGGGAAGTTTTCAACACCGCGAAACTCGTCTCTTTCGCTCATTTTTTAAGCCGCCCTTATGCCGCGTGGACAAGATCAGCCTTTAGGCGCAATCTGGCGTTAACGATTTGTTAGCGTTTCGGAGTTTGGTCCATGTTTCGCAGTCTGTCCAAGACCACCCTTGCTCTCCTTGCGGTGCTGACAGCGCTACCCGCAGCAGCAGGAGAGCGCAACTTCGATCATCGCTTTCCGCGCCATAACGGTTTCAATGACGGCGTCTTCCTCGGCAGGCGCACTCATTGGGATAGTGGCCTGCACTTCAGACGCGACAACGTTATCCGCTATCGCCCTCGTACCCCGTTTCTGAAGCAGTTCAGCTATCCGGGGACAAGCCGCTATGGCCGCAGCAACATCGTTATCATTGCGGCCCAGCCCAAGAGCTATGATCAGAATTACGGGAGCAACGGCATCTACGCTGGATCGTCCTATGCCTATGAGACCGATGGCGGGACCTATGTCGGCGGCGATGGGTACTATCGTCTGGCTGCGCCGGAACGTAACCTTGCCCCGAAGGCCAAGGTCATCGATGTCGGCATCGCTGATGATCCCTGCTCCTATGAGGCCAATGTCTGCGTCATCAGGCCCTAAAGCATGTCGCGCAAAAGTGCGCAGCGGTTTTGCGACAACGACATGCTAAAACAAGAGCTTAAAGCGTAGCGGGCGAATCTGAAAGATCGCGATACGCTTTAGGGCCTGAACCGCCAGACAGTCGTCTTCTTGACCTCGCTGTCTTCAAGCGCCCGGGTCACGGGCACCTCATAAACGGCGCAAAACTCCAACCTGTCTTTTGGCAGATAGGCCCGCCCCGGATCGCCGACCAGGACATCCTTGCCCTCGGCAGAGAGAGTTTCGAACCAGGGCACCAGCGAACAGGCGAAGGATTTGTCATAGAAAACGTCGCCTGCAAGAACCACATCCGCATCGACATTCTGCCCGATGAGATCGGCTCCGGTGAAATCCAGTGAGACGGAATTGACGGCCGCATTCAGCCGCACCGCCGTCTGCGACCACGGATCGATATCGGCGGCCCTCACCTTGGCCGCACCAGCTTGGCTTGCGGCAATTCCCACCAATCCGGAACCGCTCGCGAAATCGAGGACGCACTTTCTTTTGACCGTTTCGGGATGATCGAGAACATAGCGCGCCAACCCCTGCCCGCCCGCCCAGGCAAACGCCCAGAAAGGCGGCGGCAGGCCGATTGCCTCAAGCTCCTCTTCCGTCTTCAGCCAGAGTTCGTGAGCTTCGCTCGCCAGATAGAGCCGGATCTCCGGCACATGCGGCGGAGCAAGCAGGCTGGTATTGGCGCGGATGAAGGTTTCCGGGTCGGTTTTCAAGGCTGTTCAGCGCGGCGGGTTGTCAAAACCGCCCATGCGGCAGACCTCGGCCCATTCGTCATCCGTCACCGGCTGCACGGAAAGCCGCATCGAAGTGACCAGCGACATCTTGGACAGCTTCTCGTTTGCCTTGACATCCTTCAGCGTCACCGGCTTCGGCACATCCATGACGGCGCGGATATCGACACAATCCCAGCGGTCGTCGCCCTTCGCCGTCGAATCCGGATGCGAGAGCGCGCAGACCTCGACGATACCGACGATCTCCAGCCCGTCATTGGAATGGTAGAAGAAACCCTTGTCGCCGATCTGCATGGCCCGCATGTTGTTGCGCGCGAGGTAGTTGCGCACACCGGTCCATTCGGTACCCTTCTCTCCGGCGGCCTTCTGCTGCTCCCAGGACCAGGCCGCAGGCTCGGATTTATAAAGCCAGTGCGCCATCCCGCTTAAGCCTCCGGCTTGTTGAAGACCCAGTTGAAGGGCTTGACTTCGACGTTTTCGAAGAGACCGGCCAGTGCGTAAGGGTCGGCAGCGCCGAGCGCGTTGGCTTCTTCCAGTGTTTCCGCATGAACAATGACGAGACTGCCATTCGACTTGCCTTCAGCATCGAGGAATGGGCCAGCCATGGCAAGCTTGCCTTCAGCATTCAGCTTGTTGAGATAATCGAGATGGGTCGAGCGCGTTTCCATGCGCACGTTGAGATGGCCGGGCTTGTCCTTGCAGAGAAGGGCGAAAAGCATGTCTGTCTCCTATTCGGTCGTAATCGGACGCGTCATCAATTGTTCGATGGCTTCGGGTATACCGAGCTTGCCTTCTATGATCGCAGAAACCGCATCGGTGATCGGCATCTCGACACCGAGTTCCTCGGCAAGCCGAGAGGCAACCGCCGCCGCAAAGGCGCCTTCCACCAGTTCGCCGCGCGAAGGGTCGACCTTTTCGCCGCGCCCGAGCGCGATGCCGAAACGCAGGTTGCGCGACTGATGGCTGGTTGCCGTCAGCACCAGGTCACCTAGGCCGGAAAGTCCCCGCGCCGTATCGGCATTGCCGCCCTTGGCGACGATAAAGCGCGACATCTCGGCAAGCCCGCGGGCAATCAGTGCCGCACGCGCCGAATCACCGATACCGCCGCCCTCGACAATGCCGCAGGCAATCGCCAATACATTCTTCAATGCTCCGCCAAGCTGCACGCCGATGCGGTCTGCTGAGGCATAGAGCCGGAAGGTGCGCCCGGAAATCGCCTGCGCCAGCCGCTCGGCAATCTGCACGTCAGCCGCGGCAATCGCCATGGCCGTCGGCAGCCCCTTGGCGATGTCGGCGGCAAAGCCTGGACCGGAGAGCACGCCGACCGGGTGATCGGGCAATTCCCGTTCCAGCATGTCGGTCAGAAGCGCACCGGTCTGCCGTTCGATGCCCTTCGCGCAGGTGACCACAACGGCATCCTTAGCCAGATAAGGACCATACTGCCGCGCGGCATCCCCCTGTGCCTGCGACGGCATGGCAAAGAGCACGATGCCCGCATCGCCGATTGCATCTGCCTCAGCGGAAAATTCCAGTGCTTCAGGCAGTGGGATGCCAGGCAGAACGGCGTCATGAAGCCGTCCGGACCTGAGATCTTCGATCAGCGCGGGATCGCGGCCGACGAGTACAGCCGAATTGCGCCCTGTGAGCGCGATGACGGACGCAAGTGCCGTACCGAAAGCTCCCGATCCGACCACAGCGATCCGTTCGCTCATGCCTTGGCTCCCCGCTTTCCGGATCCGAGCACGGTCCCGGCCCTGGAATCGAGCGGCCACCGCGAACGCGGCTGCACATCGAGATCGTCTGGTGCGACGCCCTTCGCCATGCGCTCAAGTCCGGCCCAGGCAATCATCACGGCGTTGTCGGTGCAGAGGTGGAGCGGCGGCGCGATGAAACGGAAGCCATTCTTGGCGCAGAGTGCCTGCAGCGTGCTGCGGATCTCCTGGTTCGCTGCGACACCGCCGGCCACCACCAGCGCCGGCTTTTCCGGAAGGTCCGGAAATTCCGCCTTGAATCGCTGCAGGCCGCGGCCGATGCGATCTTTCATCGTGCGGGAAATCGCCTTCTGGAAGGAGGCACAGACATCGGCGACATCCTGATCCGTCAGCGGCGCGATCTCGGTCGCTGCCTGGCGCACGGCCGTCTTCAGGCCTGAGAAGGAAAAATCGAGCCTCGCTTCGCCGACGAGCGGCCGCGGGAAATTGAAGCGATCGGCATTGCCACCCTGCGCCATCTGCTCCACCGCCGGCCCGCCGGGGTAGGGAAGGCCAAGCAGTTTCGCTGTCTTGTCGAAAGCTTCGCCCAGCGCATCGTCGATCGTCGTACCCCAGCGCTCGTACTCGCCGATGCCGCGCACGAGGATGAGCTGCGTATGGCCGCCGGAAACGAGCAGCATCAGATAAGGAAAGGAAAGTCCGTCCGTCAACCGCGCCGTCAGCGCATGGCCTTCCAAGTGGTTGACAGCATAAAGGGGTTTGCCCGCTGCCTTGGCGATCGCCTTGCCGGTCATCAGACCGACAAGCAGCCCCCCGATCAGGCCAGGCCCAGATGTCGCGGCAATCGCATCGACATCCGAGAGCGACACATTGGCGCGCTTCAGGGCCTCGTCGATCAACTCGTCGAGCGCTTCGACATGGGCGCGAGCGGCAATTTCTGGCACCACGCCGCCATAGGCACTATGCTCGTCCAGCTGGGAAAGAACGACATCCGACAACACGTTGGAGCGGCCTTCGGCATCGCGCTCGACGACCGCAGCGGCGGTCTCGTCGCAGCTTGTCTCGATGCCCAGGATGCGCAGAAAGGGAGCCATGAAACCTGTTCGTTGATTGCGATAGGGTTTAAACCCGTTTACGAGAACTCCGGTAACAACGGATCAAAGCGGATGCAAACAAAACCTTTCCGGATCGGCACGCGGGGCAGCCCGTTGGCGCTCGCGCAGGCACACGAAGCCCGCGACAGGCTTATGGCGGCTCACAATCTGCCGGAGGAAATGTTCGAAATCGTCGTTCTGACGACCAAGGGCGACCGCATTACCGACCGTTCGCTGGCCGAGATCGGCGGCAAAGGACTTTTCACGGAAGAGCTCGAGCAGCAGCTCGCGGCCGGCGATCTCGATCTCGCCGTGCATTCGAGCAAAGACATGCCGACTGTACTACCGGAAGGTCTTTATCTCTCCGCGTACCTTCCGCGCGAAGATATCCGCGACGCCGTCGTCGGCCGCACCGCGCCGAAGCTGATCGACCTGCCGCACGGCGCAACTGTCGGTTCATCCTCGCTGCGCCGTCAGGCGCTCATCCGCCGCATGCGACCGGACATCAATGTCATCACCTTTCGCGGCCTCGTCGACACCCGCCTGCGCAAGCTTCAGGAAGGCCAGGTGGATGCGACCCTTCTGGCACTTGCCGGTCTCAAGCGCCTCGGTAAGGTCGAGGTGATCACCGATATTCTCGACCCTGACAGCTTCCCGCCGGCACCCGCCCAGGGCGCGATCTGCATCGAAAGCCGCATCGGCGACACAAGGATCGACGAGCTGCTGGCGCCGATCAATGATGCGCCCACATTCGACACGGTCTCCTGCGAGCGCGCCTTCCTGGCCGCCCTTGATGGCTCCTGTCGCACGCCGATCGGCGGCTACGCCGTCTGCGAGGGGGATCAGATCCGATTCTCGGGCCTTATTCTCACGCCTGACGGCCGCCACCAACATGCAATCACCATCGACGGCAACCGCCGCGACGCCGCAGCCCTTGGCACCCGCGCCGGACAGGACGTGCGCGCAAGGGCCGGCAGCAGCTTCTTCGAGGACTGGAGCTAGCCTGCATGCGCGTGCTCGTCACCCGTCCGGCGCATTCGGGCGAGCGCACCGCTCAACGTTTGCGCGAACTGGGTCACGAGCCACTATTGCTGCCGCTCACCCGTCCCGTCCACGACAAGGCCGCCGCTCGGCAGGCCCTGGAAACGACCACCGGGGCGATAGCCGTAACGAGCGCCGAAGCTGTGCGCACCTTGCAGTCACTGGGGGAGGCGCTGACGCCTCACCTTTCGCGCCGTCTCTTTGCCGTTGGTGAAACCACAGCCGACGAGGCCCGCAGGCTGGGATTCCATTCTGTCTCGGCATCGTCGGGCAGCGGCCGCGAGCTGGCCGAGCTGATCGCGGCAAGCAAGGTCGATAAGCTTCTCTATCTCGCAGGCAATCCGCGCGCCGAGACTTTCGAGAGGCGCCTGACGGAGCTCGGGCGGCATTTCTCGGTGGCCGAGTGTTACCGAATGGAGCCTGTCGCGCCCAGCCCCGAGGCCGTCGCAACCCTCCTGACGAACAACCCTCCCGATGCTGTTCTTTTCTATTCCCGCCAGACGGCCGGAAATTTCTTTCATATCCCGAGGGTAGAGTCCCTTTTGCTGCAGCTGCCGAAAATCCGTCTCATTTGCCTCAGCAACAGTGTTGCGGAAGCTGTTCCATCCGTTTTGAGGACAGTCCTGGAGATTTCACCGATGCCGGATGAAAAAAGCCTTTTGTCGCTGCTTAGAAGGCTTTAGCCGCCCAAATTTGATCTAACCTCTTCCCTTAATTGCCATCCCTGTCTAGTTTCGTTGCAATGCAGGATAATGAGGACCTCATGGTATCGGGAAATCCGCCACGCCACTCGAAGAGCTCCGATAAGCCGGTCACGATTGACCTGGACGCGCAGGACTTCACCCCGGCGGCCGATTCTGAAAAGCCTGCCGAAGAAGCCGCACAAGCAGCCAATGACACGCCTGTCGCCGAAGCCGCTGCCGCTGCGGAAGCCGGCGGTGAACCGCTGTCGGAACACGAGAGCGAACGCGCCGCCGGCTCGCAGGAAGAGCCCCTCTCCAAGGAGCTCCCGCCATCGGAACCGCTACAGCTGCCTCCACCACAAAAGGGCGTGGTCACGTCGGGCCTGATTGCCGCCGGCATCTTCGGCGGTCTTGTCGCGCTGATTGGCGCCGGCGCGATTCAATATGCCGGTTATCTGCCGGGCTCCTCCACCCGGCAGACGAACTCTGCCGAAATGGCCGACCTCTCCGGCGAGATCGAAGGCCTCAAGCAATCGGTTGCAAGCCTTGCCTCCAATCCGCCGCCGGCAGCCGATAATAGTGCCCTCGAAAAGCGCATCGCGGCTCTCGAAGCGGTCCCTCAGACGGGGGCATCCGATACATCGACCGGCTCCGCAGGTATCGAAGCACTCAACCAGAAGATTGCAGATCTGACAGCTCAGATTGCTCAGTTGAAAACGAGCCTTGCGCAGACCACCGAACAGCAGGCCTCAAACGGTGCCGACATTACGAGCCGCCTTGCCGAAGCCGAAAAGAAGCTGAACGAACCGCGCGAGGATGTCGCCGTTGCCCGCGCCATCGCAGCCGCAGCTCTCAAGGCCGCGATCGACCGCGGCGGCCCCTTCATCGCCGAACTCGATACATTTGCGGGGGTAGCACCCGATGATCCGGCTGCAGCCGATCTGCGCGGCTTTGCCGAAACGGGCATTCCCTCCCGTGCCGAACTGATTCGTCAGGTTCCCGATGTCGCCACCGCCATCATTGAATCCGTCAATCAGCCGGATCCTAATCAGAGCTGGTCAGACCGACTGATGTCGAGCGCCAAATCTTTGGTCTCGGTCCGTCCCGTCGGCAATGTCGAAGGCGAAAGCGTTGAAGCGATCGCCGCGCGCATCGAGGACAAGGTCAAGAACGGCGATCTGCCCGGTGCAGCTACCGAATGGAACAGCCTGCCTGCTGTCGCAAAACAGGCTTCTGCCGCCTTCAAGCAATCGCTCGAAGCTCGTATCCGCGTCGAGGATCTCGTCAGCGGTACTCTCTCCAAGGCCGTTTCCGGCACCGGCAAGGAAGGATGAGCATGGTCCGTCTGATTATCTTCGCGCTCCTCGTCCTCGTTCTCGCCTATGGTTTCTCCTGGCTTGCCGATCGCCCCGGCGACCTGTCGCTGCTCTGGGAAGGTCAGATTTACCAGACAAAACTGATTGTCGCGGCAAGCGCCATCATCGCGCTGATCGCCGCCGTCATGGTGGCCTGGTGGTTCGTCCGCCTGATATGGACATCGCCGCATTCGGTGACGCGCTACTTCCGCGCCCGCAAGCGCGATCGTGGCTACCAGGCCCTGTCGACTGGCCTCATCGCCGCCGGCGCAGGCAATGCCCTGCTCGCCCGCAAGATGGCCGCCCGCTCGCGCGGCCTTATCCGCGCCGATCAGGAACCGCTGATCAACCTTCTGGAAGCACAGGCCGCTCTCATTGAAGGCCGCTACGACGAGGCTCGTTCCAAATTCGAGACCATGGCCAACGACCCCGAGACGCGTGAACTCGGCTTGCGCGGTCTTTACCTGGAGGCCAAGCGCCTCGGCGCTAACGAGGCCGCCCGTCAATATGCGGAAAAGGCGGCCGACAATGCCCCTTACCTACCCTGGGCCGCGCAGGCGACGCTCGAATATCGCAGCCAGTCCGGCCGCTGGGACGACGCCATCCGTCTCCTGGAACAGCAGAAGGCAGCTAAGGTCGTCGAAAAGGCAGAGGCAAACCGCCTCCATGCCGTGCTGCTGACTGCCCGCGCCGATGACAAGCTGGAGAGCGATCCTGCCGGCGCACGCGACGATGCCCTCCAGGCGCTGAAACTGTCGGCTGATTTTGTACCCGCCGCACTGATTGCTGCAAAGGCGCTGTTCCGTGAAAACGGTATACGCAAAGCGGCCTCCATTCTCGAACAGGCGTGGAAGGCTGGACCACATCCCGAGATTGGCCGTGTCTACGTCCGCGCCCGCAGCGGCGATTCCACGCTCGATCGCCTGAAGCGCGCCGAGCGACTGGAGGGCATGCGGCCGAACAATGTCGAATCTCTCCTCGTCGTCGCTCAGGCTGCACTCGATGCGCAGGAATTCGCCAAGGCGCGCGCCAAGGCGGAAGCTGCCGCCCGTATCGAGCCCCGCGAGGCGGCCTTCCTGCTGCTTGCGGATATCGAGGAAGCAGAGACCGGCGATCAGGGTCGCGTGCGCCATTGGCTGGCACAGGCACTGAAGGCGCCGCGCGATCCAGCCTGGGTTGCCGATGGTTTCGTTTCCGACAAATGGCTGCCGGTCTCGCCGGTGACCGGCCGTCTCGACGCCTTCGAATGGAAGGCGCCTTTCGGCCAGCTCGAAGGACCAATCGAGGAAGGGTCGACCACCTCGATCGAAACGGCGCTGAAGACCTTGCCCCCGCTGCGCGATACCCGGCCGGAAAGCGTGGTGAACGACCACCGAATTATAGAACTGGAACGGGCCGCAACAATTGCGGAAGCCGTGCGGCCGGGAGCTCCGGCCCCCGCGTCGGCAAAAGTCAACGAACAGTCCGCTTCCCGATCGGCTCCTGCTGCGTCCGAACCAAGACCCTTCTTTGGCGGCCTCCCGGATGACCCTGGTGTCCGCGATCCCAAGATGGAACCGGAAACCAAGACACGGCTCCGCCTTTTCTGAAATGGAACGAAAAACCACATGTTCGAACGCTTTCAGGCATTCTTCCAGAATCTGACCGCCGACCGCCCGAAATCAGGCTTTGCCCCCGATGACCCGCGCATCGCGGTCGCCGCGCTCTGTATGCAGGTCATGGAGGCCGACGGCCAGATCAAGGACAGCGAGAAGAAGCGGCTGCGCAAGCTCCTGAAGGAGCAATACGCGCTCGATGGCAAACAGCTGGACGCCCTGATGGCCGCGGGGCTGGAAGCCGAAAGCACGGCAGTTGATTATTTCCGCTTCACCTCCGATCTCAAGAGACATCTCAATACCGAGCAGCGTCTGGAGTTGATCGGTATTCTCTGGGATATCGTCTATGCCGATGGCGAGCGAAGCGAAATGGAAGACCATGTGATCTGGCGGATCGCCGACCTCCTGGGTGTGTCTTCCCGTGAACGTATTCAGAAGCGGCAGGAGGCGGCCGCAAGGGTGACGGACGCACAGGTGGTGCAGGATGACGCTGACTGACAGAAGCATCAGACGCGACAGGCGACCTATTCTCATCATACTCCATCAGGAGCGCTCCAGCCCCGGTCGTGTCGGCCAGCTTCTCGTTCAGAAAGGCTATGATCTCGATATCCGTCGCCCCATCCTTGGCGACCCCTTGCCTTGCACCCTTGAAAACCATGGCGGTGCCGTAATCTTCGGCGGCCCGATGAGCGCCAACGATCCCGACGAATTCGTCAAGGCGGAGATCGACTGGCTGGAGATACCGCTCAAGGAAAACCGCCCCTATCTCGGCATCTGCCTTGGCGCGCAGATGTTGGCTCGCAATCTCGGCAGCAAGGTCGCCGCCAATAATGATGGGTCGACAGAGATCGGCTGGTATCCGCTGCATACGACCGAAAGGGGTCGGCGGCTGATGCGCTGGCCGAAGATGGTCTACCACTTCCACCGGGAAGGCTTTGAACTGCCGCATGGCGCCGAGCTGCTGGCATCCGGCGACGCCTATCCTAACCAGGCCTTCCGCTACAATGGCAACGCCTGGGGCCTGCAATTCCATGCGGAGCTGACGCGGGTGATGATGCATCGCTGGGTCGTGCACGGCGCCCATCGCTTCATCCTGCCGAATGCACAGCAGGGACGCGAGCATCTGGAAGGCCGCATGCTGTTCGACGCGCCGCTTAAAGCCTGGCTCGACGACTTCCTGGATATCGTCTTCGAAGGCAAGACGGCAGCAGCTGCTACGCGGCTTCTCGTATAGGCGCGTCGAGCGTATCGATCTTCCTGAGCTTCGGAAAGCCGCTTGCCCAGATTGCCGCGACTGCAAGCGTGCCGATGCCGCCGATAATGACAGCCGGAACAGCGCCGAAAACCGACGCCATAGTGCCCGCGCGGAATTCCCCGAGCTCGTTGGATGCGCCGACAAACACCGTATTGACCGCGTTGACGCGGCCACGCAGATGATCCGGCGTCCAGAGCGCAATCAGGCTCTCGCGAACATAGACGGAAATCATATCCGCAGCGCCCATGAGGGCGAGCGCTGCGATTGAAATCTCAGTATTGGTCGAGAAGCCGAATACGATCGTACCAAGGCCGAAAATCGCCACGCCGATAAACATGTACAGGCCGGCCTTATGCTTCAGCGGATAGGCGGCAAGGAAGATCGCCATGATGATGGCGCCGACACCTGGCGCCGAGCGTAGCAGGCCGAGACCCCACGGCCCGAGCGTTAAGATATCTCGCGCAAAGATCGGCATCAGCGCGGTAGCGCCACCGAGGAGAACGGCGAAGAGATCGAGCGAGATGGCACCAAGCACCACCCTCTCTCCCCGAATATAACGGAAGCCGCCGAGGATCATATCCCAGCTCTTGGCCTCGCCAGCCGTTTTCTGCGGCGGCTTAGGGATCATATAGAGCAGGATCGCGCCGAGCACGGAAAAGATGACGGCGACCGTGTAGGCCGTCGATGCACTGACGCCGTAAAGCAGACCGCCAAGCACAGGGCCGGTAATGGCCGCCAGCTGCCAGGAAGACGAATTCCATGCGATCGCATTGGAGAGATCCTCTTCCGGGACGAGGTTTGGCGCAAGCGACTGCACCGCCGGCGTCATGAAGGCACGCTCGATACCAAAGATTAAGAGCACGACGAAGACCGGGATCGGAGAAAAGCTGCCAGTAATCGTCATTCCCAGGAGCGCAAGCGTGCAGAGCGCGCTGACGAGCGAGCAGATCGAGGCGATGGCGCGACGATTGTGCCGATCGGCCACCGAGCCGGTGACGAGGATCAGGACGAGAGACGGCAGGAACTGCACGAGCCCGATCAGGCCGAGATAAATGGCGCTGCCGGTCTGGTCGTACATCTGCCAGCCGACGGCAACGCTGACGATCTGCTGCGAGAAGGAAAGCAGAAACCGCGCGAAGAAAAAACGGGTGTAGGACGGATGCCGGAAGGCGGCAAAACGGTCTCCGGTGGGTGAAAGCGACATGAAGCTTTTCCGAGGAAACGAGCGCCGAAAGCCATGCAGGAGCGGCCGCTAAATATGATTCACCGTACGTTTCCACACGGCACTTGCTCGTTTAGTCGCCAATGTCTACATGTCTGTCAACAACGAATTGGAGACGACGATGATTGCACTGTTTCAAACCATTGATTTGGCTTTGCAACTTTATACCTGGATCCTGATCGCCAGCGCTATCTTCTCTTGGCTCTACGCATTCAATGTCATCAATTCCAGCAATCACTTCGTTAATCAGGTTGGAACATTCCTCTACAACGTCACCGAGCCGGCCCTGCGTCCGATCCGCCGCCTGCTGCCCAATCTCGGCGGCATCGATATTTCGCCGATCATCCTGCTGCTGATCATCTTCTTCCTACGCTCCTTCCTCTGGACGACGATCTATCCGCTCGTCGTTTGAACCCGCCATGGAAAAAACTTGATGATCACGTCCGCCTCGCCGTGCGGTTGACGCCGAATGGCGGGCGGGATGCCATCGGCGGCATCGAACCCGATGGCGAAGGGGAGATGTTGCTGAAAGCGCGCGTCTCCACCGCCCCTGAAAAGGGAAAAGCGAACAAAGCACTCATAGCGCTCGTCGCCAAATCTCTCAGTATCGCCAAATCCTCCGTCAGCATCGTGTCCGGCGACACGTCGCGTAAAAAAATCCTCCGGATCGACGGAGACCCGGAGGATTTGGTAAAAATGCTCGAAGCACTTTCAGCCTGAATCAGGCCTTTTCTTTCTTGGCGCGTTCGATCGCTTCGAGGATGAGCGCACCGGCTTCCTTGGAATCGCCCCAGCCGTAGATCTTCACCCACTTGCCGGGTTCCAGATCCTTGTAGTGCTCGAAGAAGTGCTCGATCTGCTTCAGCGTGATTTCCGGAAGGTCGGTGTAGTCCTTGACCTTCTCGTAGCGTAGCGTCAGCTTCGGCGACGGAACGGCGATGATCTTCTCATCCTTGCCGGAATTGTCTTCCATCTTCAGAACGCCGATGGGACGGACGTTGATAACGCAGCCCGGAACAAGCGGACGGGTGCTGGCGATCAGCACGTCGATCGGGTCACCGTCTTCCGAGAGCGTATGCGGCACGAAGCCGTAGTTCCCCGGGTAGGTCATCGGCGTATAAAGGAAACGGTCGACGACCAGCGTGCCGGCTTCCTTGTCCATTTCATACTTGATCGGATGACCGCCGACCGGAACCTCGACGATAACGTTGACGTCTTCAGGTGGATTCTTACCGATTGAAACGGCGTCGATGCGCATAGGAAACTCCCGGGAGGTTGAATTGCTCGAAGCCAGTTAATCGGTTTCATCTCGCAACGCAACATGCCTCGCAAGCGATGTGTAATATGCGAGGCCCCAGAATATAGAATTTCTCTAATGAAAGATGCAGCACCTTCGGCGCCTGCAATCAGTTCCAAACAAAGCCGATCTTTTTAATCTGCTTATGGTCGAAATTTTCCATGCCCTCACAGAAGTCCATACCACCGTGGTCGCGATAAAAGTTGGCGGCGGTCTCGTTTTCCTCCAGGCACCAGACGACGAGGCCGTTGCAGCCGAGAGATTTCAGCAGCCGCCGGGCTTCGCCGAAAAGCAGTTTTCCGAGACCGATTCCCTGATATTCCGGGCGCAGATAAAGCTCGTAGATTTCGCCTTCCTGAGGCAATGCGCGGGCGCGATTAAGGCCGAGGGTCGCATAGCCTGCAACGGTGCCTGCTACATCCAAAACAAGCAAAGTTGCCGGACCGCGGGTCGCCTTGCGCCACCAATTTTCTCCGCGACGTTCGATCATCTGGGTCAGAGCGCGATGAGGAATGATGCCGGCATAGGTATGCTGCCACGAAAGCCGGTGGGCTTCCGAAATGGCTCGGGCATCATGCGGTTCGGCCCGCCGGACATCGATCGACAACGTCTTCATAACGCTTACTCTGGTCCTGCCGGAGGCAATTAACCATATGCGGCAACCGCATCGTGATCGATTGCCCACAGACTTGATATGTGGACGACGGAGAAAATTTAACGCTTTTTTAACGATTGTCACAAGCCGGAATCGGCGCAGCGCACAATAAAAAACCCCGGCACGAAGGCCGGGGTTTGAAGCTGCAGCTTAGGCTCTTAGAGAGCGGCCTTCGACTTTTCGAAACGCTTACGGTCGTTGGCGTCGAGATACATCTTGCGCAGACGGATCGATTTCGGCGTCACTTCGACCAGTTCGTCCTCCTGGATCCAGGAAAGTGCACGTTCCAGCGTCATGCGGATCGGCGGAGTGAGCTTCACGGCTTCATCCTTGCCGGCGGCGCGGATGTTGGTCAGCTTCTTGCCCTTCAGCACGTTGACTTCGAGGTCGTTGTCGCGCGTGTGGATGCCGATGATCATGCCCATATAGACCTTCTCGCCGGCGTCGATGATCATCGGACCGCGGTCTTCCAGGTTGAACAGGGCATAGGCAACGGCCTCGCCGGCCTCGTTGGCGAGCAGTACGCCGTTGACGCGGCCGCCGATCTCACCCTTGTATGGCTGGTAGCTGTGGAACAGGCGGTTCATGATCGCGGTGCCGCGCGTATCCGTCAGCAGTTCCGACTGGTAGCCGATGAGGCCGCGGGTCGGCGCGTAGAAAACGAGACGGACGCGGTTGCCACCCGACGGGCGAAGCTCGACCATTTCGGCCTTGCGCTCGGACATCTTCTGGACGACGACGCCGGAATGCTCTTCGTCAACGTCGATGAGGACTTCTTCGATCGGCTCGAGAAGCTGACCGGCGTCATCCTTGTGCATGACGACGCGCGGACGCGAAACGGCAAGCTCGAAGCCTTCGCGGCGCATGTTCTCGATGAGAACGGCGAGCTGAAGTTCGCCACGGCCGGACACGAAGAACGAGTCCTTGTCGGCGCTTTCCTCGATCTTCAGCGCAACGTTACCTTCCGCTTCCTTCAACAGACGGTCACGGATGACGCGGCTCGTGACCTTGTCACCTTCGGTACCTGCAAGCGGCGAGTCGTTGACAATGAAGGACATGGTAACGGTCGGCGGATCAATCGGCTGGGCCTTCATGGCTTCCGTCACGGACGGATCGCAGAAGGTATCGGCTACGGTGCCCTTCGAGAGGCCAGCGATGGCAACGATGTCGCCGGCATGGGCTTCTTCAATCGGCTGGCGCTCGATGCCGCGGAAAGCGAGAATCTTGGAGATACGGCCCTGTTCGATAAGCTTGCCATCTTGGCCCAGAACCTTGACTGCCTGGTTCGGCTTGATCGAGCCAGAAGCGATACGGCCGGTGATGATGCGGCCGAGGAAGTTGTTGGCTTCGAGGATGGTGCCGATCATGCGGAACGGACCTTCTTCCACCTTCGGCGCCGGAACGTGCTTGACGACGAGGTCGAGCAGCGGCGCGAGACCTTCATCGGTCGGACCTGCCGGATCGTAGTTCATCCAGCCGGCACGGCCGGAACCGTAAAGGATCGGGAAGTCGAGCTGTTCGTCGGTCGCGTCGAGCGCGGCAAAAAGGTCGAAGACTTCGTTGACGACTTCCTCGGCGCGAGCGTCCGGGCGGTCGATCTTGTTGATGGCAACGATGGGGCGCAGGCCAACTTTCAGGGCCTTGCCGACGACGAACTTGGTCTGCGGCATCGGGCCTTCGGCAGCATCGACGAGAACGATAGCGCCATCCACCATCGACAGGATGCGCTCGACTTCACCGCCGAAGTCGGCGTGGCCGGGCGTGTCGACGATGTTGATGCGCGTGTCTTTCCACTCGATCGACGTCGCCTTGGCGAGAATGGTGATGCCGCGTTCTTTTTCGATATCGTTGGAGTCCATCACGCGTTCCATGACGCGCTGGTTCTCGCGGAACGAACCGGACTGTTTCAGAAGCTCGTCGACGAGGGTCGTTTTGCCATGGTCAACGTGCGCGATGATCGCGATGTTGCGAAGTGCCATATGTCATAATCTCTGAGGCTGGGGCGCTACGCCAAGTGGACGCGCCATTTATGTTGGCGCGCTCATACCGTTTTTTTCGCGATTGCGAAAGGGGGTGGCACGCGAAAGCTGCGGCATGGTTCTCACCATGCCGCTTTGCTCGATGTCATCAAACTGTCTTAAGCGTCGCTGCCTGTCAATTCCTCGAAGGTCGCAAGTCCCTTCTTGACCAGCATTGCGTCCGGGCTCGGCAGCTTGCCGCGGAAAGCCTTGTAGGCGTTTTCCGGATCGACGGAGCCGCCAGTGGAGTAGATGTTGTCCCGAAGCTTTGCGGCCATCTGGCCGTTGAAGGCATCGCCCGTCTCTTCGAAGGCGGCAAAAGCATCTGCATCCAGCACTTCCGACCACATGTAGGAATAATAGCCGGCCGAATAACCGCCGGAGAAGATATGCTGGAAGTGCGGCGTGGCGTGGCGCATGACGATCGATTTCGGCATGCCGATCTCCGCAAGCACCTCAGCCTGAACGGCCATCGGATCGTCCACCTTGTCGCGCGTATGGAAGGCCATGTCGACCAAGGCGGAAGAAGTGAACTCCACGGTGTTGAAGCCGGAATTGAAGGTGCGGGCGGCGAGCACCTTGTCGAGCAGAGCCTGGGGCATCGGCTCTCCGGTTTCGAAATGCACGGCATATTCCTTGAGGATGGCAGGAACCGTCAGCCAGTGCTCATAGAGCTGCGAGGGAAGCTCCACGAAATCGCGGGAGACGCCGGTACCCGATACCGAGGGATAGGTGACGTTGGAGAGCATGCCGTGCAGCGCGTGGCCGAACTCGTGGAACAGCGTGCGCGCGTCATCGAGCGAAAGCAGCGCCGGCTTGCCTTCTGCGGGCTTTGCGAAGTTGCAGACGTTGTAGATGATCGGTAGCTCGCCGTGATGGCCGTTCTTCAGCGTCAGCTTGTGCTGAGACTGGAAAGAGCTCATCCAGGCGCCCGAGCGCTTTGAACTGCGAGCGAAATAATCACCGAGAAAGAGTGCGACCAGCTTGTCGTCCCGGTCGCGGATCTCGAAGACCCGCACGTCGGGATGATAGACAGCAATGCCCTTCTTCTCGACGGCGCGAATGCCGAACAGCCGGCCGGCAACGTCGAAGCAGGCATCGATGATTTTTTCGAGCTGCAGATAGGGCTTCAGCTCCGCTTCCGAGAAATTGAATCGCTGCGCGCGGATCTTCTCCGCATAATGGCGCCAGTCCCAAGGCATAACCTCATGGTTCTTGCCCTCGGCCGCAATCAATTCGGCGATATCGGCTTCTTCCTCACGGGCGCGTTTCACCGCTCTCGTCCATACGGCGCGCAACAGATCGTTCACGGCCTGGGGTGTCTTCGCCATCGTGTTATCGAGCTTCAATTCGGCGAAGTTGCCGTAGCCGAGAAGCTTCGCCACCTCGTCACGCAGGGCAAGAGTCTCTCTGATAATGCCGCGATTGTCGGTCGCGCCGGCATTTTCGCCACGCGCCACCCAGGCCTTGAAGGCCTGTTCGCGCAGATCGCGGCGCTCCGAAAAAGTCAGGAACGGCTCGATGATCGAGCGCGACAGTGTTACGGCATATTTGCCATCCTCACCGCGTTCGCGGGCAGCCGCCGCCATCGCGTCGCGCAGGAAATCGGGAATGCCAATGAGGTTTTCTTCACCGGAGAGGATCAGCGACCAGCTCTTCTCGTCTGCGAGCACGTTCTGCCCGAAGCCGGTGCTGAGGCCCGCAAGTTTTTCATTGATCGCCGCAAGCTTCTCCTGCTCTGCCTTCGGCAGCTTTGCGCCCGATTTGACAAAGCCTTTCCAATGCCGCTCCAGCACGCGCGTCTGCTCCAGCGTCAGACCGAGGCTTTCGCGCTTTTCCCAGAGTGTATCAATGCGCTTGAAGAGATCCGCATTCATGCCGATCTTCGAATAGTGCCGTGACATTCTTGGCGAGATTTCCCGTTCCAGCGCCTGGATGACATCGTTGGTATGAGCACCTGCCCGGTTCCAGAAAAGTGCGGAAACCCGCGACAGCTCATCGCCGGCGAGCTCAAGCGCTACGACAGTATTATCGAAACTCGGTTCCTCCTTGTTGCCGGCGATCGCGTCGATCTCTCTTTCGTGCGAGGCGAGTGCGGACTCGAAGGCAGCAGCGAAATCACCGTCAGCGATCGCGTCAAAACGCGGCAGGCCATGAAGGCCATTCCAGTTGACAAGTGCCTGATTGAATTGAGTGGGAGAAGACATATGAAAGTCCTTTATGCCGGCCGGTCGATCGATAATATAGAGAGGCCCCAACGGAATTGATATGTGGGCGGCTGGGGCTTTTGTCCGCCCGGCTAAATCTTGTGGGCAAGAATTGATACGTAAAAATTAACCAATCGTTAACGATTGACGCGAATCAGCCCGAGGCGCTAGTTTTCTTTGATCTTCAAGTAAGAGGACATGCGCATGGAAATTTTTTCCCTGCGGTCTTCTCAGAGTTTGCTATTCAAAAATAATACAAACAATAACGCAAAAAGTCCGAAGACCGCTGATATTGTAATTGAGCCCAAGCCGACCATAGGCCAGGGATCATTCCAGATCCAGGATTTTGACAGCCGGGAGGCGATTGATTTTACAGCCGTCAGTGCGGGTGAATTGCGCAGCTATGCCCGCCAGGGCTTCGACAGCGGCTTGATCGATCAAATTACTTTCGCCGCAATATCCGAACCATTGCCTATGCACGCGATCGATCCGCTCGGAAACGTTATCGACCTGTCCAATGTGACTGACGGCACGAGCTTTAACTACCTCGACTATTACAAAAATCAGCTTCAGATCGCCATGTCGATCGGCGACCCGAATGAGGTTCAAACGCTGAAGTCGGTCGTCAGCTTTCTCGCCGGCGAAAACTGATCAGGCCTTCCTCCAACCCAGCAGGCCGGGCGTGGCATGCCATAGCGCCTGGACGGCAAAGCCTATGAAAAGCACTCCGGAGCAGCGGACGATTAGCCGCTCATGTGCGCGGTAGAAACGGCGCACCACGCCGGCGCCAATGATGCCGATCAGGATGATGTCAGCGGTGACGAAGCCGACGAAGGAAACGCTGAGCAGCATCGGCAGGGCCTGAAAATCGAGCGCATTTGCCGATCCCGCAACCAGCGCCGTGAACGTGGCAAGCGCCACCGGATAGCCCTTCGGATTGGTGACGCCGAAAATCAACCCGCGGCGGAATGGTCGCTCCACTACCATCAGCGCCTGCCCCTCGGCCTTCGGCTTGGCATTGACGGCACTCCAGCCGATCCAGGCGAGATAGAAACCGCAGGCAAGCCCCAGCAGGTCGAACACGAAGGTGCCGATCGTCTTGGCACCGACGATCGCGATCAGCGCCAGCCCCGACCAGATAATATCGCCAACGAGATGGCCCATCATGAAGAAAGCGCCTGCCTTGCGCCCCTGCCCAGCGCCAATGCCGAGAAGCTGCAGGAAGGCCGGACCGGGAATGAGCACATAAAAAAGCGCCGCCAGGAAGGCGCCGAGAAGCAGGGATTGCGGCATGGAAATGCTCCGGTGATGACGGCTCAGCTTAGGCGATAGCCTTGTCGCGTCAAGACGTTACAACCTGCAATAAGCGCAACAAAAAAGGCCCGCGCGGCAGAACCGGCGAGCCTTTCAATATCGGTCCGGGCGTGATTTATTTCTTCAGGTTACGCTTGCCGAGCGTGCGAAGACGCAACGCGTTGAGCTTGATGAAGCCGGCGGCATCCTTCTGGTCGTAAGCGCCCTGGTCGTCTTCGAAGGTGACGAGCTTGTCGGAATAGAGCGACTTTTCGCTCTCGCGGCCGATGACCATGACATTGCCCTTGTAGAGCTTAAGCGTCACTTCGCCTTCGACATGCTCCTGGCTCTTGTCGATGAGGGCCTGCAGCATTTCGCGCTCCGGCGAGAACCAGAAGCCGTAATAGATAAGCTCGGCATAACGCGGCATCAGTTCATCCTTGAGGTGAGCAGCGCCGCGGTCGAGCGTGATCGACTCGATGGCGCGATGCGCCGCGAGCAGGATCGTGCCGCCGGGAGTCTCGTAAACGCCGCGCGATTTCATGCCGACGTAGCGGTTCTCGACAAGGTCGAGGCGGCCGATGCCGTTGTCGCGGCCGTAATTGTTGAGGGTCGCGAGCAGCGTGGCCGGCGACATCTCGACGCCGTTGATCGAGACGGCGTCGCCCCTGCGGAATCCCACCTTGATGATGGTCGCCTTGTCGGGGGCAGCTTCCGGCGAGATGGTGCGCATATGCACGTATTCAGGAGCCTCCTGCGCCGGATCTTCCAGGACCTTGCCCTCGGAAGAGGAGTGCAGCAGGTTAGCGTCGACGGAGAAGGGAGCCTCACCCTTCTTGTCCTTGGCGACCGGGATCTGGTGCTTCTCGGCGAATTCGAGCAGATCGGTACGGCTCTTGAAGGCCCAGTCGCGCCACGGCGCGATGATCTTGATATCGGGGTTCAGCGCATAGGCCGAAAGCTCGAAACGAACCTGGTCATTGCCCTTGCCGGTGGCGCCGTGGGCAATCGCGTCGGCACCCGTCTTCCGGGCGATATCGATGAGGTGCTTGGAAATCAACGGACGGGCAATCGACGTGCCGAGCAGGTAGACGCCTTCGTAGACGGCATTGGCACGGAACATCGGGAAGACGAAATCGCGCACGAATTCCTCGCGCACGTCCTCGATATAGATCTCCTTGATGCCGAGCAGCTCGGCCTTCTTGCGCGCCGGCTCCAGCTCTTCGCCCTGGCCGAGATCGGCTGTGAAGGTGACGACTTCAGCGCCGAGTTCGGTCTGCAGCCACTTCAGGATGATCGAGGTATCGAGACCGCCCGAATAGGCGAGCACGACTTTCTTCACGTCTTTGTATGATGCCATGATGATGAGGTCCGTTGCATGAAGGCCGCGGCACACCCGCAAAGCCCGGTATCTCGGCACTTTTAGCGAGATTGGCGCGTGACGCAAGGGCAAGGAGGGCAGCAAACGGCGCCTGAGGGTTTGACAGCGCAAACCGTGAGCCCATATTCGGCAGCGTCCGAACAATGCTCCGAGGAGAGGCCAGTCCCGTGACAAATATTCAAGACATTTTCAAGCAATCCAATGTTGCCGTCATCACCGGCGGTGCTTCCGGCATCGGCCTCGCCGCTGCAAAGCGTTTTGCCAAGGCTGGCTTGAGCGTCGTCATCGCCGATCTCGGTGGCGAAAAGCTCGCGGAAGCGCGCGCCGAGCTGGAGAGGATCGTCGGCCAGGAACATGTGATGGCTGTCGAGACCGACGTCTCGCAGAAGGAGCAGATCGAGGCTCTCGAGCGCGCTGTCATCCAGCGTTTCGGCCGCGTGCACGTATTGATGAACAATGCCGGCATCGGCCCGGAAACCTCTATTTTCAGCGCTCAGGCCAATTGGGACAATATCCTCGCCGTCAATCTTCTCGGCGTCATCAATGGCGTCAGAACCTTCGGCCCAGGCATGATCGCCCATAGCGAACCCGGCCTCATCATCAATACCGGCTCCAAGCAGGGCATCACCACGCCGCCCGGCAATCCCGCCTACAACATCTCGAAAGCCGGCGTGAAGGTTTTCACCGAAGCGCTTGAGCATGAACTGCGCAACACTGCACGCGCAGGCATTTCCGCGCATCTGCTGATACCCGGCTTCGTCTTTACCGGCCTAACCAAGGGCGATCACCAGGAAAAGCCTGCTGGCGCCTGGACGCCGGAACAGACGGTCGATTTTATGGTTGAAAGCTTGGAGCGCGGCGATTTCTACATCCTCTGCCCGGACAACGACGTCGCCCGCCCGGTGGACGAGCGCCGCATGGCCTGGGCAATCGGCGACATCATCGAAAATCGTCCGCCGCTGTCGCGCTGGCACAAGGACTACGCCGACAAGTTCAAGGCCTTCCTTGAACAGAAGTAATCGGCGCCATCAGAAGGTTTGATTGGTAATTTTCTGAAAGCCGGATAAGAGATCGTCGGACCTTTCCGGCTTTCAGAGTACACCATGGATTTCCTGCCGAGCCTTCCGACGCTTCTTGCCTTTGCTGCCGCGACCCTGTTGCTTGCGGCAACCCCCGGCCCTGACATGACGCTGTCGATCAGCCGCGCGCTTGCGCAGGGCAAGAAGGCAGCGCTTTTCGTGGTTGTCGGCACCAGCCTTGGCATCGTCGCGCACACAATGCTGGTCGCCTTCGGCATCTCGGCGCTGATTACCGCCTCGCCGACCGCCTTCCTAATCCTGAAGACCGGCGGCGCCGCCTATCTGTTCTGGCTGGCCATTCAGGCAATCCGCTTCGGCTCGAAACTGACGGTCGCCAAGGTCGAAGGTCCTAAGGGGACGATCTTTTCGAACATTTCCACGGGTTTTTGGGTCAACCTCTTAAACCCCAAGGTCATCATCTTCTTCATGACCTTTCTGCCGCAGTTCGTTAGCGCCAACGACCCGGCTGTCACGCACAAGCTGCTTTTCCTTGGCTTTTGCTTCATCGTGATCGGCATGCCAGTCAATGCAACCGTCGTCATGGCAGCCGACTGGCTGTCGAGCTGGCTGCAGAATAACAGGAAAGTACTGCGCGGCATGGATTATACTTTCGCCGGCGTCTTCTCGGTCTTCGCCGCTAAGATCCTGCTCACTCAGGCACGCTGACCGTTCGATCAGCCGATCAGCAGGGCATCGTCGTCGAGCGTCTGGCCACGCATCTTGCGGAACATGGCGATCAGGTCTTCGACCTGCAGGTTCTTCCTGTTGTCGCCGGCGACATCGAGCACGATCTCGCCACCGTGCAGCATGATCGTGCGGTGGCCATAATCCAGCGCCTGCCGCATGGAGTGCGTTACCATCATCGTCGTGAGCCTGCGTTCAGAAACGATCTTCTGTGTGAGATTCATGACGAACTCGGCCATACCAGGATCGAGCGCAGCCGTGTGCTCGTCGAGCAGCAACACTTCGGAGCCGGCGAGCGTCGCCATCACGAGCGAAACCGCCTGCCGCTGCCCACCAGACAAAAGGTCCATGCGGTCCTTCAGCCGGTTTTCCAGCCCGAGATTCAGTTCGGCGATCCGCTCCCGGAAGTAATCGCGCCTGTTGCCCCCGAGCGCTGACCCAAGCCCGCGCTTCTCACCGCGGCGGGCGGCCAGCGCGAGATTTTCCTCAATCGACAGCGCCCCGCAGCTTCCCGTCAGCGGATCCTGGAAGACACGGGCGACCATGCCAGCCCGCCCCGCCGTCGACTTGCGTGTCACGTCGGTTTTGCCGATCAGCACCGAACCTTCACTCGGCAGGACGTCGCCGGCGAGAACGCCGAGCAACGTCGACTTACCGGCGCCATTGGAGCCGATGACGGTGACGAATGAGCCTTGCTCGATAGTCAGGCTGACGCCGTTCAGCGCCTGTTTCTGCAACGGCGTACCACGCCCGAAAACAACCTTGATATCCTTGACGCTGATCATGATGCTGCACCTCCGCGAAGGCGGGGAAGAACGAGCGCGACGGTCACGAGAACCGCCGTCACGAAATTCAGGTCGGAAGCCTGTAGGCCGATGACATCACTCGACAGTGCGAGCTGGATGGCGATGCGGTAGATGATCGAACCGAATACGCATCCGACGAGCGCAATCAGCAGCCCGCGGCGCCCGAGCAGGGTCTCGCCGATGATGACGGCGGCAAGGCCGACGACGATCGTGCCGACACCCGAGGTCACGTCGGCAAACCCATTTGTTTGCGCAAAGAGTGCGCCGCCAAGCGCCACAAGTGCATTGGAAATCGCCATGCCCAGATAGATCTGCCGGCTGGTATCGACACCCTGGGCGCGGGCCATGCGGGCATTGGCGCCTGTCGCACGCATCGCCAGCCCGGCATCGCTTTCAAGGAAGCGCCAGACGACGATGACGGCGATAACAACGAGAGTGCCGACGAACAGCGGCCGGACGTAGAAATCCCTGAGCCCCTGGCCAAAGAAGGGACTGATCATCGTATCGGCATTGATAAGCGCGACATTCGGCTTTCCCATCACCCGCAGATTGACGGAGAAGAGCGCGATCATCGTCAGGATCGAGGCGAGCAGGTTCAGGATCTTGAAGCGCACATTGAGGAGCGCCGTCACCATTCCGGCTCCGGCCCCTGCTGCCATCGCGATCAGCGCTGCGAGCCAGGCATTGACGCCGGCAATGATCAGCACTGCGGTCACGGCTGCACCAAGCGGAAACGAGCCGTCCACCGTCAGATCCGGAAAATCGAGAACGCGGAAGGCGAGATAGACGCCGAGCGCGACGAAGGAATAAACCAGGCCGAGCTCGACGGCCCCCCAGAATGCAATTTGGCTCAAGGCTTTCAGCCCCTTTTTGTTTCCGTTCCGTCCGTCGCGAAACGGGAGCCTTTTAATATGATCAGCCGCCCCCGTGCAAACGGGAGCGGCTGATCATGACTAAGGCCTTGGAACGACAGTCGATTATTCAATGACCTTGTTGGCGCGCGAAACGACGCTTTCCGGCAGAGTCACGCCCATCTTGGCTGCGGCAGCCTTGTTGATGACGAGATCGCTGCCGGCCGCAGTCTTCACCGCGATATCGCCGGGATTCTCACCCTTCAGCACGCGCACGACGATCTCTCCCGTCTGCTTGCCAACATCATAGTAGTTGAAGCCAAGCGCTGCGATCGAACCACGCGAAACGGAATCCGTATCGGCGGTGAAGAGCGGCAGCTTGCTTTCTTCGGCAACGGCAACCGCACCTTCCAGCGCCGAGATGATCGTGTTGTCGGTCGGAATATAGATCGCATCGGCGCGGCCGACGAGCGCACGAGCAGCGCCCTGCACTTCGGCTGACTTCGTTGCAGCCGATTCAACGATGGTGATGCCGGCCTTCTCAGCTTCAGCCTTCAGTGCCGCCAGCAGCGAGACCGAATTCGCCTCGCCGGAATTGTAGAGGTAGCCGATCGTCTTCACATCAGGCAGGATTTCCTTGATGAGCGCGATATGCTCGCCGACCGGCGACATGTCGGAAAGGCCGGTCACGTTGCCACCCGGCTTGTCCATGTTCTTGACGAGCTGTGCGCCGAGCGGATCGGACACGGCAGTGAAGACAACAGGGATATCGCGTGTTGAGGAAACGACGGCCTGGGCCGACGGCGTGGAGATCGGCACGATGACATTGGGTCCGTCACCAGCGAACTGGCGAGCGATCTGGGCTGCCGTTGCCGGATTGCCCTGCGCGGATTCGAAGACGAACTTGAGGTTCTCGCCTTCCTTGTAGCCGGCAGCGGCCAGCGCGTCGCGCACGCCGTTGCGGGCTGCATCGAGCGCCGGATGTTCGACAATTGCGGTTACGGCAACGGTGACATCGTCGGCCTTCGCCGGCAGCGTCAGGGCCAGAGCTGCGGCAAAAGCCAGAAGAATTGAACGCATGGGGTATCCTCCAGAATGATTTTGGGGGCACTTTTAGAAAAAGCGCCCCCGTTAATCAATCTCGGAGAATTGTTGCGACGATCAAACTTGCTGATCAGTCGTCTGCGCCGTGGTTGGCGATCATCATCGCCTCGAAGGCAAGACGCTCAGTCTTGCGCATGCGCTCGGATTCCGACTTGAGCTGACCGCAGGCCGCCAGAATGTCGCGTCCGCGCGGCGTGCGGATCGGCGACGCGTAACCTGCCGAATTGATGAAATCGGCAAACTTCTCTATCTGCGCCCAGTCGGAACATTGATAATTGGTGCCCGGCCATGGGTTGAAGGGAATGAGATTGATCTTCGCCGGCACGCCCTTCAGCAGCTGGATCAGCCCCTTGGCGTCTTCCAGGCTATCGTTGACGTCCTTCAGCATCACATATTCGAAAGTGATGCGCCGCGCGTTCGAAAGCCCTGGATAGTTCCTGCAGGCCTCGATCAGCTCCTTCAACGGATATTTTTTGTTGATCGGCACGAGGATATCGCGCAGGTCGTCGCGCACCGCGTGCAGCGAGATTGCCAGCATGACGCCGATCTCCTCGCCTGTGCGCAGGATCTCGGGCACGACGCCGGAGGTAGAAAGCGTCACGCGACGCTTGGACAGTGACAGGCCGTCACCGTCAGTGGCGATCAGCAGGGCCTGCTTGACGGCATCGAAGTTATAGAGCGGCTCGCCCATGCCCATCATCACGATATTGCTGACCTTGCGGCCTTCGGAAGGGACGACGGCGCCGACAGGCACGTCGCGATCCGGGAAGTCACCCAGCCGGTCGCGGGCCAACAGAAGCTGGGAGAGGATTTCTTCGGCTGTCAGGTTGCGTACCAGACGCTGCGTTCCGGTATGACAGAAGGAACAGGTGAGCGTGCAGCCGACCTGGCTGGAAATGCAGAGCGTGCCGCGCCCTTCCTCGGGGATGTAGACGGCCTCGATCTCGACCGGCCGGCCGGCACCGCGCGGCGGAAAACGCAGCAGCCACTTGCGCGTGCCGTCATTGGAAATCTGTTCTTCGACGATTTCTGGCCGGGCAATGGTGAAATGCTGCTTCAGCATCTCGCGCATGTCCTTGGCGACATTCGTCATGTGATCGAAATCGGAGACGCCGCGCACATAGATCCAATTCCAGAGCTGCGAGACGCGCATCTTGATCTGCTTGTCCGGCACGCCCTTTTCGCGCAGCGCCGCACCCATTTCCTCGCGCGTCAGACCGATCAGCGAGGGTTTTGGCGAAAGCTCAGTGCCGAGAGGCGCCCTCACAGCGGGGTTGGCAACGGTCATCGCATCCATAACGGACATAATCTTCTAATCCCGAACTCAACATGGCAACCATCCCGGAAAGACGGAAGACTTACGGGCCGCTGACGCATGATTGCAGAAATGAATGGGCGGAGCGGCGATAAATCGCCATCCTTCCGCAGTTGCGCGCCGCTTTAGCATCATTTTCCCCCCACGTCACTAGACATGGAAGCGTCATTGTAGATGGAAACGACAAAGGCCGGCGAAAGGCCGGCCTTTGAAACATTGCTCGAAGTGCAAGCTTACTTGCAGCTTTCGATCTGCTTCAGCGCAGCAGAAATGCCCGACAGCGAATAGCTGTACGAGGTGCCAGTGCCCTTGCGCGAGGTGGCGTTGACGGTCATCGAATGACCGGTCTTCATGGCTGCGACAAGCGCCGGCTCCTGAGCCGCATTCTCGACCCATCCAGCCTTGTCCTTGGTGAACATTACGAAGGTTTTGTTGTCGATCGTAACATTGATCTTCGAATTCTCCTTCACCGTATAGCCCATCATCGCCTGAGGCTCATAGGAGATGTTCTGACCCGGACGCTGAGAGACGATAAAGAAGTTGTCACCATGGTCGACGCTGGCCGGCTGCTTTGTGGTCGGCACCGAAAGCACATAGCATACGGTCGCATTGCCGGACTTGTAAGAATAGGCTCCCCATGCCTGGAACTGCTGGATGCGGGTCGGAGCCGCCTGCTGTGCTTCCGCCACTCCAGCCATGACGATGGTGAGGGCGAGAGCGGATACGATACTTTTTACGAACATGGAATTCCTGCCGGTTCTTGCGGTTCAAGGCCCGAAGCGATCATTGCGGGCGGCGCATAATCACGATCTGCTTTATTTTGACTTAATTCAGGTTACCAAATGGTCAACAATGGCTACGAATTGTTTCTGCCTGTTTCATTTTCGCCGACTGTCAACCTTTCGAACCTGACAGCGGCGCCTGTGCCGCGCTCTGTCGGGATGGCTGAGCCATCGGTTCGGGTGAATTTAAGACACAAAGATTCAGGCAAGAGTTTGACCTTTCTCAAATCCTTCGCACCCCGTTAAGATGTGGAAATTCAGGACGAAATTTTGCCGCACGGACTGCGCGAAGAGATGTGGACGTCGAAGAAAGACAGCATTTCACTGCTCTCGCAAAAAGGTTGCTGATCAGCGCGAGGAATCCGCATTCTCTCTTCCGTTCGGCTACTTCGCGCCGCGCCTGAACTCCTGGCTGATACGCGACCGCAATGCGCAGAAAAAGGCAAGCTGCCCTTTTCGACACGATCAAGTCGCGTATGGGGCCTCAGCAAGCTCCGAAACCGCTGGAGGGGGAAGAACCCTAGATCGTTTTCATGCCGTCTTCGGTACGCTCAGCAAGAACGCGATCGGCCGCCTCGTAATGGCTTGCCCGGATATTGCCTCGTACCATCGCAAAGGCTGCCGATAAGACGGCTATGTCATCCGAAAAGCCGATTACGGCAAAGATATCGGGAACTATGTCGACCGGCATCACGAAATAGGCAAGTGCCGCCAACAACACACCACGCACCTTGGTCGGTGTCTGCGGATCAAGTGCGCAATAGAAGCCAGCGACCACATCACGAGAAAACGGAATCTGCCGTACGGCGCGACGAAAGGTCGGCCAGAATTTCTGCCTCACCGTCTTTTCACGGCGATCCTGGGTATCCTCGTCGCCCGGCAGCAGGATTTCTCCGTATTTGACCTCGTCCATCCCGATATCCTTTGTGGTCGCCCCGAAAATATGGTGACGGCGTGAGCCGTTTCAATCGCCTCGCCTCGCCGCAGCCTTCTCCATGGCCCTTGCGAGCTTGAAATCCAACTCCGTCAAACCGCCGGCGTCGTGCGTGTTGAGTTTCACCTCGACGCGGGAATAGACGTTGAACCATTCCGGATGATGGTTGAGTTTTTCGGCCGCAAGCGCCGATTCCGTCATGAAACCGAAGGCTTCCACGAAATTCGCGAATTTGAATGTCTTCGAAATCGAACCTGCCGCATCGTCGAGCGCCCAGCCCGTGAGTTCGCCGAGCAACTGGTTGATCGCCGGCCTTTCCAGCTTTTCCATTTTCATGCCATGTTCCTTTCATCCCTCAGTCGGATCCTCAGATGAAACGTATCAGCATCCTCTTTGTTTGCATGGGCAATATCTGCCGCTCTCCGCTTGCCGAGGGAATATTCCGCCATGTTGCTGACGAGGCAGGCCTTGGTGAGGCTTTCCATATCGATTCCGCCGGTCTCGGCGGCTGGCATCAGGGAGAACTGCCCGACCGGCGCTCGATCACCACCGCAAGCACGCATGGCATCGACATTACCGGGCAGCGTGCCCGGAGGATATTGCCTGAAGATTTTGACGATTTCGATCTGATCCTTACGATGGACCGCTCGAATATCGCGGAACTGCGCCGACGTTCACCGCACGCAGACAACATCCATCTCTTCGGCGATTTCGCACTCGGCACCGGGGAAGATATTCCCGATCCCTATCATGGCGACCGGGAAGATTTCGAGTTCGTTTATGCCAGACTCTTCAGCGGCTGCAGCACGTTGGTCGAAAGGCTTGGCACCGTCAGTGGCTCGTGGAGCGGGAAGACTTCCTCGGTAAGGTAAGGTCCGCCGCCGACCGATTCGCGCGACGACAGAAGCACGAAGCGCGGCACGGTGAAGGTCGAAGTCTGGAAGTTGCCGCGGCCGGCGAGATAGTGAACGACGTCATCGACGCGCGAATATTTCAGCCGGGCAAGCGTGACATGAGGCGTGAACTTGCGCGGGTCCGGCGGCAGGCCGATGCGCTGGCAGATCCGCTCGATCTCGCCCTGCAGGGCATTCATTTCAGGTGAAGGAGAAACGCCGGCCCAGATCGAGTGCGGCTTCTTGGAGCCGAAGGAGCCGATGCCTTCAAGCCGGAGCTGGAATTCCGGCCGGTCGATCCGGTCGAGACGCTCGACAATTTCATCTGCGGTCCGGCCATCGACATCGCCGATGAAGCGAAGCGTGATGTGGTAGTTCTCCACATCGATCCATCGTGCTCCGGGAAGACCACCGCGCAACAATGACAGGCTCATCGCCGCATTGCGCGGAATTTCGAGGGCGGTAAAAAGTCTCGGCATAACGAGCACTCCCCGAATCTTTTGCAGGTGCTCACACGGAATCACGCATTACAGACCTGTGCAAGCCCCTATTTCTTCACAGAAGAAATCGTCCCAACGAATTTCGTGACTGCCGGTTCCATCTTTTCCACCATCACATCGACTCCCTTGGCGTTTGGATGCATACCGTCATCGAGCTTCAGACCGGCATCCAGCACCACGCCGTCGAGGAAAAATGGGTAGAGGTCAACGCCATGTTTTTCCGCGAGTTTCTGATAGATCGGGTTAAAGCGTTCGGCATAGTCCGAACCCATGTTCGGTGGCGCCATCATGCCGACAAGCAGCACTGCTATGCCCCGCCCCCTTAACCGGCTTATCATCTGATCGAGATTCTTTTCACTCTGTTCCGGCGGGATGCCGCGAAGCGCATCATTGGCGCCGAGTTCGAGAATCACCCCATCGGTGTCATCGGGAACCGACCAGTCGATTCGCGCCAATCCGCCGGTTGTCGTGTCGCCTGATACGCCGGCATTGGTGATCGAAACATCGACCCCCTTTGCCTTCAGGGCAGCCTGCAGCTTCTCGGGAAAGCCATCGCCCTGCGGCAGCTGATAGCCTGCCATCAGGCTGTCGCCGAAACCGACCAGATGGATGGTGCGTGCCTGCGCAACTGTCGAGAAAGTCAGCGAGAAGACGATGACAGCGAAGTGAAGGGCGGCAACTTTAAATCTCATAATGCTTTCCCTAGATTGGCTAGGAGCCGTTATGCGGCCATCGGTTACGGAACTATATAGGGCGATTTCTGTTGGCCAAAACCATCATCGATCTGAAACACGCCGATTTGACGCTCGGCACTGCTGCGGCCTCCGTCCATGTGCTGAAGGACATCGATCTGGAGGTCAGTGCCGGCGAATCCGTCGGCATCGTCGGCCCTTCGGGTTCCGGCAAGTCCACGCTGCTGATGGTGCTTGCGGGTCTGGAAAAACTCGACAGCGGCGAGATCAACATCAATGACACGCCCCTGCATACTCTGAGCGAGGATCAGGTCGCCGATTTCCGCGGCCGCAATATCGGCATTGTCTTCCAATCCTTCCATCTGATCGCCAATATGACGGCGCTGGAGAATGTCGCCGTCCCCCTCGAACTCGCCAATATTCCAGATCCGTTCGAGATCGCTCGACGCGAACTGGCATCGGTCGGGCTCGCCGAGCGCCTGAACCATTATCCCGGCCAGCTCTCCGGCGGCGAGCAGCAGCGTGTTGCAATCGCCCGTGCGCTTGCCCCGTCACCTGCCTTGCTGATCGCCGACGAACCAACCGGCAATCTCGATACCGATACCGGCCGCCAGATCGCCGACCTCCTGTTTTCCAAACAGGCCGAGCGCGGCATGACCCTGCTGCTCGTGACCCACGATATCAGCCTCGCCAATCGCTGCTCGCGCCAGATCCGCGTCCGCTCGGGGCGCATCGAGGGCGATAGCGCCATCCGCCAATCGGAGGCCGCGATTGCATGACGATCGTCACTCCGCGTATTTCGCTCGCTTTCCGCCTGGCCCTGCGCGAGCTGCGCGGCGGCCTGAAGGGCTTCTACATCTTCCTCGCCTGTATCGCGCTCGGCACTGCCGCAATCGCTGCCGTCAACTCGGTCTCGCAGTCGATCACCGATACAATCGCTTCGCAGGGGCAGGAACTCCTGGCCGGCGACATCCGCTTCGAACTTAACAATCGCGAGGCAACGCCGGAGGAAATGAATTTCCTGCGCGGTCTAGGCGAGGTCTCCGTCTCCACTGGTCTGCGCTCCATGGCCCGCAAGCCGGATGGATCGGATCAGGCATTGGTCGAGGTCAAGGCCGTCGACGATGCATATCCGCTCTACGGCACTTTTGAAGCTGCGCCGAACTATCCGCTCCCCTCCCTCCTATCAGGCGAAGGCGGCACTTATGGTGCAGTCGTTGCCCCGCTGTTGCTGGAGCGGTTGGGATTGCAGATCGGCGACGAATTGCTGCTCGGCAACGTCAAGCTCAGCATCACGGGCACGGTCAAGACCGAGCCGGATGCGCTTTCGGAAGGTTTCGGTTTCGCTCCCCGTATGCTCGTCAGCCGAAACGCGCTACAGGCGTCCGGCCTGATACAGACCGGCAGCCTTGTGGAACACGTCTACAAGATCAAGCTGGAAGACCGCAGCATGATGAGCGGCATCCAGGCCCGCGCCACCAGGGAATTCCCTTCGGCCGGTTGGTCGGTCCGCACGAGCGATCGCGCCGCCCCATCGCTGACGGAAAACATCACCCGCTTTTCGCAATTCCTTACGCTGGTCGGCCTGACCGCGCTGATCGTCGGCGGCGTCGGCGTCGCCAACGCGGTTCGCGCCTTCCTTGATGCCAAACGCACGACGATTGCGACCTTCAAATGCCTGGGCGCCCCGGCAGCCGTCGTGGTCTGGATCTATCTCTTCCAGATCGCCATTATCGCAGCAGTCGGCATCCTGATCGGTCTTGTGCTCGGTGCCTTGTCACCGATGCTGGCCGCACAGTTCCTTGCCCAGTTCCTGCCGGTCTCAACCGATCCGACGCTCTATCCCGGCGCTCTATTGCTTGCAGCCCTCTTCGGCATGCTGACGATGCTTGCCTTTGCCATCCTGCCGCTCGGCCATGCGCGCGAAGTGCCTGCCACCGCTCTCTTCCGTGAGCAGGGTTTCGAGGCACGCCGCCTGCCCTCCTGGCCCTATGTGCTGCTCGCCATGCTCTTCATCGCAGCCCTTGCAGGGCTTGCCATTCTGACCGCCTATGATCGCTTTATTGCCGTGGTCTTCGTCGCCGCTATCATTTTCGCCTTCGTCATCCTGCGCCTCGTCGCGGTTTTGATCGCCTGGCTGGCGCGTAGAAGCCCGCGCGTCAATTCGCCGGCGCTCCGGCTGGCGATCGGCAATATCCATCGCCCCGGAGCACTGACGCCCTCAGTCGTCCTCTCGCTCGGTCTCGGCCTTGCCCTGCTGGTGACCCTCACGCTGATCGACGGCAACCTGCGCCAGCAATTGACCGGGCGCATGAACGAGGGTGCGCCGAACTTCTTCTTCGTCGATATCCAGAGCGCCGAGGTCGATGCCTTCCGCAACCTGATCCACACTCAGTCACCGAATGGCAAACTAATGGAAGTGCCGATGTTGCGCGGCCGTATCATTGCCTTCAATGGCCAGGACGTAACCAAGATGAATGTCCCGGCGACGGGCCGCTGGGTGCTGAATGGCGACCGCGGCATTACCTACGAGGAAAGCCTGCCGGAGAATTCTGCCCTTACCGAAGGCCAGTGGTGGGGCAAAGACTATAGCGGCGAGCCGCTTGTCTCCTTCTCGGCGGAGGAGGCACGCGAGCTCGGCCTCAAGATCGGCGATACCGTGACCGTCAATGTTCTCGGCCGCAACATCACCGCCAAAATTGCCAATCTGCGGCGAGTCGAATGGGAATCGCTGTCGATCAATTTCGTCATGGTCTTCTCACCGAACACTTTCCGTGGCGCTCCGCATGCATGGTTGGCGACACTGACGGATCCCGCATCGACCGAGACTGAAGACGCCGCGATCCTGAAATCGGTGACCAACGCCTATCCGACGATCACGAGCGTGCGCGTCAAGGACGCGATCGATATCGTCAATCAACTGGTCGGCGAGCTTGCGACCGCGATCCGCGCTGCAGCCTCCGTTGCCCTCATCGCATCCGTTCTCGTGCTGGCCGGCGCACTCGCCGCCGGAAATCGGGCGCGCACGCATGATGCGGTGGTACTGAAAACGCTTGGCGCGACGAGGATCATGCTGATCCGTGCCTTCAGCTATGAATATCTCATCCTCGGTGTCGCCACCGCCATTTTCGCGCTCTTTGCCGGCGGCGTGGCCGCCTGGTTCATCGTCAGCCGCATCATGCACCTGCCCTCCAGCTTCATGCCCGATGTCGCCGGTCTCACCCTCGCTACAGCCCTCGTACTGACCGTTGGCATTGGCCTCATTGGCACTTGGCGCATTTTGGGACAGAAGGCAGCACCCGTTTTACGCGAGCTATAAAAGGGCGAGAGGCTCAAATCCCTTCACCTTACGGCGATTTAACCGAATGGCTGATTGCAAGGGCCTTGTTTGAAAAGGGCGAAAGCCTCATATTGTCAGCAGGCATGCTGGAGCTCCGCAGCGGCGCCCGGGTCGTGAACCCGACACCGTATTTCCATCGGAGCTTGTAAGAGGAAACTATGGCTGACCTTCGTAACTACCAAAGCCGCGCACAAACCGGCGAAGTGATTGATCAAGGCCTCCGCGCTTATATGCTCAAGGTCTACAACCTGATGGCGCTGGGTCTGGCGATCACTGGTTTGGCCGCCTATTTCGCATTCACCTTCGCCGTCCAGGACGGCCAGCTCACCCAGTTCGGCCAGGTCCTGTACCAGTCGCCCCTGCGCTGGGTCGTGATCCTTGCGCCTCTTGCGGCGGTCTTCTTCCTGAGCTTCCGCATCAACCGCATGAGCGTGGCTGCGGCTCAGACAACCTTCTGGATCTATGCTGCACTGGTCGGTCTCTCGCTGTCGTCGATCTTCCTGATCTACACGCAATCGAGCATCACGCAGACCTTCTTCGTGACGGCCGCCTCCTTCGGCGCGCTGTCGCTCTTCGGCTACACGACCAAGCGTGATCTGTCGGCGATGGGTTCGTTCCTGATCATGGGTCTCTTCGGCCTGATCATCGCTTCGCTGGTCAACATCTTCCTGGCTTCGTCCGCCCTTCAGTTCGCGATCTCCGTGATCGGTGTGCTGATCTTCGCAGGCCTGACCGCCTACGATACCCAGCGGATCAAGGAAATGTATTATGAAGCAGACGGTTATGACGTCGCAGGCCGCAAGGCCATTATGGGCGCGTTGACGCTCTACCTCGACTTCATCAACCTCTTCATGTTCCTGCTGCAGTTCATGGGCAACCGCAAATAAGCAGTTTGTACTGAAACACGAAAAGGCGGCTTCGGCCGCCTTTTTTGTTGCAGGCTGTTCGCCGGAGTGCTTCAACATAGACCTTCATCCAACCGTGCCGATCGATCTGAAATGCTCCCTCTCCTGCGCGACGCCCTTCCTTCCGATCTTCCCGCCATCACTGAAATCTATCGCGAATCCGTGCTGAACGGCACTTCGAGCTACGAGATCGTGCCACCGGCCGAGACGGAAATGTCGGCTCGCTACTCCGCTATTTGCAAGCAGGGCTATACCTACATCGCCGCAACAGCCGAAGACGGAACACTGCTTGGCTATGCCTACGCATCGGCATTCCGGACCCGTCCGGCCTATCGCTGGCTGGTCGAGGATTCGATTTATCTGGGTACGGGCGCGCGCGGCAAGGGCATCGGCAAGCTGCTCCTTGGAGAACTGATTTCGCGCTGCACCGTCTCGGGCTTCCGCCAGATGACCGCTGTCATCGGCGGTGCAAGCTCTGCTTCGATTGCCCTCCACCGTTCGCTGGGTTTCGAAGAGATCGGTCTGATGAAAGGTGCCGGCTACAAGCACGGCCGCTGGTTGGATACGATGCTGATGCAGCGCGCACTCGGCCAAGGAACGGAAACCCATCCCGATCCTGATGGCTATCCAGGCACGCTGTTCAAGGGATGATTTAGCCTACTTGTCGACGAGCTTCAGCGTCTTATCGAAAACTTTCAGCACCGGACCGAGTTCGTGGCCGCGCTTCAGGATCATGCCATTGACGTTTACGACCGAATAAGCGCCCTGTTTGGCGGCAAGCTTTGGATTCTTCTCGATGCGGAAGAGCGGCATTTCGCCTGAGCGCTTGAAGACGGAGAACACCGCCTTCTCCTTGGTGTGGTCGATGGCATAGTCTTTCCACTCGCCCTCACCCACCATGCGACCGTAAATCCATAGAATCTGGTCGAGTTCCCGCCGGTGAAATGTCACCGGTACCGGGTCTTTATTCTGTTTGTATTCCTTGAGATCAACGACGGTTGAAGAGCTATTGTCGACGGAGCGGCTTTCGCCGCGTCGCAAATCCGGCGTATCTGTCATCAGAATCCCAAGGCCTCCACATGTGACAGGAGAGTGACAGTTTGCCCGAGCCGCGGCAAATTGCAAGGGAAAGGGCTGTCATTCTGAGGACGAAACCGCCTTTCTCCGCCGTGCCGCATTTCAGTCAAAACAGCGCCTCATTTCCAAGAGAACTATAGGCTCCAGTTTGGCGCCAGCGCGCCAAAGGGCCCGGCGGAGCGTATCGACCTTAACCCCAGCCCCGAATACGCTTGGCCGGGCCGCCTGGCGTTCTTCCGTAAGCGGATGAAATCATTAAATATTTTTCCCTGCCATGACAACCGTTGCGCCGAGGATCGCTCCCGGATCGCCGTTATCGGTCACAGATTGCAAGAGAATCGCAGATCCCTCGAGATCCGGTTTTTCCATCACGCTGGCCGGCAGAGTGATGGTCGTAGCCTTTCCATCCCACATCCCGACGGTCTCCACATCCGTCACACTGTGCAGGTAGGAAATCTTCTGGCCGCTGTTTTCGCCCCTCTCGACATTGATCGTTTTTTCCTTGTCGAAATAGACGATGACCACATTGGCCTTGCCCTGGCCGGCGCCCAGCTTGATCTCCAACTCATCGCCGCGCATGCGGGCGCTGACAGGCACGACCAGGCCTTTGCCCTCATCGGCATAGCCGTTTATTTTGCCGTTGATGCCGGCGAGGTCGGCGCCTGCGAGATGGTCACGGCCATTGACGATTGCCTGCGGCGTATAGACGTTGCTGCGGCCCATCATGCGGGCATAGCCGTACTGCCGCGCGGTATTTTCCTTTGAGCTCAGCGTGTCGGCCCAGCCGAGATAATTCCAGTAATCGACATGATAGGCGAGCGCGATGACGTTGCCCTGGCTGACGAGCTTGCGAAATGCGGCATCGGCCGGCGGACAGGAGGAGCAGCCTTGCGATGTGAACAGCTCAACGACGCCTTTCGGCGTACCGTCTGCAGCCAAGAGCGGACCTGCGAAAGCAAGTCCGGCGATCAGCGGGATCATAAAACGCGGGGGCATTCACCAGCACCTCTTTTCCAGGACCGGCAGCGGTCCTGAACCGCCGGCTCCGAGATATGAACGTACGAATAATCGTTCCGGGTCCAAACGGAAAGTCACGAAGGGGTGAGACGGAGCCGGAGCAGGGGCGACCGAGACACATCATCGTGAGCAGTGAAACAGCCCCCGTTTTCCGCAAAGAAAAACCGCCGGGAAACTGCTTCCCGGCGGCCATTATCATCAGGCAAATATCTTAACAATCAGGCTGCGAGATCGCGCAGAACCGTCTGCAGGATGCCGCCATTGTTCAGGTAGACCACCTCATCGAGCGTATCCACACGCGACAGCAGTGGAACGTCCTTCACCGTGCCGTCGGCATAGGTGATCTTGGCAATCTTCCTTTCGCGCGGCTTGATATTCTCAAGACCTTCGATGGTGACGAGTTCGTCGCCCTTCAGGTCGAGGCTCTGCCAGGTCGTGCCCTCTTCGAAGACGAAGGGGATGACACCCATGCCGACGAGGTTCGAACGGTGAATACGCTCGAAGCTCTGGGCGATCACGGCCTTGACGCCGAGCAGGTTCGTACCCTTCGCAGCCCAGTCACGCGACGAGCCGTTGCCATACTCCACGCCCGCGAAGATGACGAGCGGAACGCCCTCGGCCTTGTACTGCATGGCCGCATCGTAGATCGAGGTCTCTTCCTTGGACGGGTAGTGGATGGTGTAGCCACCTTCCTTGCCGTTCGCGCCAAGCATGAAGTTGCGGATGCGGATATTGGCGAAGGTGCCGCGCATCATGACTTCATGGTTGCCGCGGCGCGTTCCGTACTGGTTGAAGTCGGCAACCGCAACATCATGGCCAAGCAGGTAGGCGCCTGCCGGCGACGCAGCCTTGATCGAACCGGCCGGAGAAATGTGGTCGGTGGTGATCTTGTCGCCGAAGAGACCGAGAACACGGGCGCCTTTGATATCGGAAACGCCGGTGCCCTTCTTGCCCATGCCGACGAAGTACGGGGGGTTCTGGACATAGGTTGACTCGTCGTCCCAGGCATAGGTCTGGCCGGGGGGAACCTGAACGGCCTGCCAGTTTTCGTCACCCTTGAAGACGTCAGCGTACTTTGTTTCGTAGAGTTCGCGGGTGACGTACTTCAGGATGAATTCCTGAACTTCCTTTGAAGTCGGCCAGATATCCTTGAGATAAACCGGCTTGCCATTCTGGTCTTCGCCAATCGGCTCCTTGGTCAGATCCTTCTGAACCGTACCGGCAAGAGCGTAGGCGACGACGAGCGGCGGCGAAGCGAGATAGTTCGCCTGGACATCCGGCGAGATACGGCCTTCGAAGTTGCGGTTGCCCGAGAGCACGCCGGAAACGATGAGACCCTTATCGTTGATCGTCTTGGAGATCGGCGCCGGCAACGGACCGGAATTGCCGATGCAGGTCGTGCAGCCGAAGCCGACGAGGTTGAAGCCGAGCTTGTCGAGGTCGGCCTGCAGGCCGGACTTGGCGAGATATTCGCCGACGACTTGCGATCCCGGAGCAAGGGAGGTCTTGACCCAAGGCTTGGTCTTCAAACCCTTGGCAACAGCGTTGCGGGCAAGAAGGCCGGCGGCGATCAGCACCGATGGGTTAGAGGTGTTGGTGCAGGAGGTGATGGCGGCAATCGCCACGTCACCATGGCCGAGATCGAAATCCGTGCCTTCGACCGCATAGCGGTTCGAAAGCTGGCCGGGCTTCTTGTAGTCGGCATCCATCGAGCCGGCGAAACCGGAGGCGATGTTTTCGAGCGCGATGCGGCCTTCCGGACGCTTCGGGCCGGCCATCGACGGGACGACGTCGCCGAGGTCGAGTTCCAGCGTGTCGGTGAAGACGAGGTCGGAACCGTCACCTTCGCGCCACATGCCCTGAGCCTTCGAATAGGCTTCGACGAGCGCGATCCGGTCATGTGTGCGGCCGGACATGGTCAGGTAGTTTATGGTTTCGCCGTCGACCGGGAAGAAGCCGCAGGTCGCGCCGTATTCCGGACCCATGTTGCCGATCGTCGCGCGGTCCGCGAGCGGCATGTTATCCATGCCCGGACCGAAGAATTCGACAAACTTGGAGACGACGCCCTTCTTACGCAGCATCTGCACGACGGTCAGAACGAGATCGGTCGCGGTGACGCCTTCCTTCAGCTTGCCGGTCAACTTGAAGCCGATGACCTCAGGCAGAAGCATCGAAACCGGCTGGCCGAGCATGGCGGCTTCAGCTTCGATACCGCCGACACCCCAGCCGAGAACGCCGAGACCGTTGATCATCGTCGTGTGCGAATCCGTCCCGACGCAGGTGTCCGGATAGGCGATCGTTTCGCCATCCTCTTCCTTCGTCCAGACGGTCTGGCCGAGATATTCGAGATTGACCTGGTGACAGATGCCGGTGCCCGGAGGAACGACGCGGAAGTTCTTGAAGGCCTGCTGGCCCCACTTCAGGAAGCGGTAGCGCTCGCCATTGCGCTGGTATTCCAGCTCAACGTTCTTGGCGAAAGCCTGCGGCGTGCCGAATTCATCGACGATGACGGAGTGGTCGATGACGAGGTCGACGGGAACCAGCGGGTTGATCTTTTCCGGATCGCCACCGAGGGAAACCATCGCGTCGCGCATTGCGGCAAGGTCAACGACGGCGGGAACGCCGGTGAAGTCCTGCATCAGCACGCGCGCCGGGCGATAGGCGATTTCGTTCTCGACGGCGCCCTTATTGTTCAGCCATTCGGCGACAGCAAGGATGTGCTCCTTGGTAACCGACTGACCATCTTCGAAGCGCAGCAGGTTTTCCAGCAGCACCTTCATCGAATAGGGGAGCTTCGACACGCCGGGCAGGCCGTTTGCCTCAGCCTTCGGCAGGCTGTAGTAGACGTAGTCCTTTCCACCGACGGAAAGCGTGGACCGACAATTGAAACTGTCAAGAGATTTAGACACGAGAGACCCCGTTTCTGATAGCCAACACAGTCGTGCGAACGCCTATGCACTTAATGCACATCAGGATGCGGGTACGGCCATTTCCGCTGTCCGCACGTGAGGAGAAAACCCCAAGTTCGGCGCAAGGATGAAATTCACGCCGACCGCTGGCGTGGTTGCAGGTCTTATAGATAATTTCGTAAAGACTTGCCATAGCGACAAAGGTCAAAATCGGACATTTTTTGAGCTTGCCGATGGTGCCAATGAAGAAAGAACCGATGCATGCATCTCACCGCTGAAAATCTGGCAGCCCGGCGCGGTGAGGATCTGATTTTCGTTAACGTTTCCTTTAGCTTGCAGGCCGGCGAAGCCCTGATTCTGACGGGTAAAAACGGATCGGGAAAGTCCACTTTATTGCGCGTTATCGCCGGTCTTTTGCGGCCGGAAAAAGGCTCTGTCACAGTCTCCGATTCGGTCGATGCCGAGAGGCATCCGGCAGCCGTAGCCAGCCACTACCTTGGCCATCGTAATGCCATGAAGACTGAACTTACAGTTGCGGAGAATTTGGATTTCTGGAGGTCCTTCCTTGGACCTGGAAAAGCCGGCCTGAGCACTGAGGAAGCCGCCGAAGCCGTCGGCCTGCCCGGCATCACCCACCTGCCCTTCGGCTACCTCTCGGCCGGCCAACAGCGGCGCTTCGCCTTCGCCAAGCTTCTGGTCGCGCATCGCCCGGTCTGGATCTTGGACGAACCGACTGCCGCGCTGGATGCAAGTGCGGACAGGTTGTTTACGGAATTGATCGAAATGCATCTCAGGGAAGGCGGGATTGTCGTCGCCGCGACGCATCAGCCTCTTGGGTTGAAAGAGACCAGGGAACTGAGAATGACCGGTTTCACCGGGGTGGAGCAGGGGGTGTGGGGATGATCGCCCTTTTCCTGCGCGACCTGAGACTCTCCATTCGCGCCGGCGGCGGCGCGCTGATCGGCATACTCTTCTTCCTGACGGTCGTCGCAGTCATTCCCTTCGGTGTCGGACCCGATCTTGCGCTTCTCTCACGCATCGGGCCGGCTATCGTCTGGATCGGCGCGCTGCTCGCTGCCCTGCTCGGGCTTGACCGCCTGTTCCAGGCGGAGCGTGACGACGGTTCGCTCGATTTGATGCTGATGCAGGAAACGCCGCTGGTGCTGACTGTGCTCATCAAATGTGCCGCGCACTGGACGGCGACCAGCCTGCCACTCGTCATCGCCTCCCCATTGCTCGGCCTCTTCATGAATATGAACGAAACGGCGATCGGCGCGACCATGCTGACGCTCCTTGTCGGCTCGCCGGCGATCACCTTCATTGGCGCTGTCGGTGCAGCCGTTGCCGTAGCACTGCCGCGTGGCGGCCTGCTGGTCTCGGTACTCATCCTGCCGCTGACGATCCCGGTGCTGATCTTCGGCGTCAGCGCCACCTATGCAGCGGTCGTGGGACCGTCGCCCTTCCTGCCGCCATTTCTGATCCTCATTGCCCTGACGCTCTTCTTCGCCGTCATCGGTCCGGCGGCAGCAGCCCTTGCGCTGAGAAACACGGCGGATTGATCGGTGCTTCGATTGCGGCTCCGGGCAGATCAAGGTAAGGAAGCGGATATGAGCGAAACGAGCCTTGCCATCAGCAAATTCAGCGATCTCGCCAACCCGACGCGGTTTCTGGCACTGGCATCGCGCGTCATTCCATGGCTGGCCGGCATCACGGCCCTCTGTTTTATCATCGGCCTCTATCTGAGCTTCTCGACCGAGGGCGATTATCAGCAGGGCGAGACGGTGCGCATCATGTATGTGCATGTGCCCGCCGCCTGGCTCTCCATGATGTGCTATACGATCATGAGCATTTCGGCGATCGGTACGCTCGTCTGGCGCCATCCGCTGGCAGATGTTTCGGCCAAGGCTGCAGCTCCGCTCGGCGCCGCCTTCACCCTGCTTGCGCTCGTCACCGGCTCGCTCTGGGGCAAGCCTATGTGGGGCACATGGTGGGTCTGGGACGCGCGGCTTACTTCCGTCTTCATTCTCTTCCTGATGTATCTCGGCCTGATCGCGCTGAACCGCGCCATGGACGATCCATCCAGGGCTGCGCGCGTTACCGCCATCCTGATCCTTGTCGGCTTCGTCAATATCCCAATCATCAAGTTCTCAGTCGACTGGTGGAACACGCTGCATCAATCGGCAAGCGTCCTGCGCCTCGATGGACCGGCGATCGATCCGGAATTCCTGCGCCCGCTGCTGATCATGGCAATTGCCTTCACCCTGCTCTTCTTCACGCTGCATCTGATGGCGATGAGAAACGAGATCTGGCGCCGCCGTATCGCCTCCCAGCGCCGTATGGCCGCCCGCATGGCGAGCCGGGAAGAATAGCGATGGGCAGCTACGCTTTCTATGTCTACGGCTCCTACGGTTTCGCCGCTCTGGTAACGATTGCGGTAACACTCTGGACCTGGTCTGACGGACGCGCGCGTCAAAAGGAATTGGCCGCGCTCGAAGCCGCCGGCATCAGACGCCGTTCCGCCCGACTGAAGGATAGCGAATGACTGAAGCTCAGCAAGACAACAGGCCGAAAAGCCGCGGCTTCAGCCGCTATGTTTTTGCCCTGATCCCGCTTGTCGTCTTCGGTGGCATTGCCGCGACGGCAGCGAAAATGCTCTACGACCAGGATTTCCATGGCAAGAATATCGCCGAAATCCCCTCCGCCTTGATCGGCACCAAGGCGCCATCGCTGAACCTGCCGTCACTCGAAGGCTCCAATCTGCCGGCACTGACGGATGAAGCGGTCAAGGGCAAGCTCACCCTCGTCAATGTCTTCGCCTCCTGGTGCATTCCCTGCCGCGATGAACATCCCCTTCTCAAGCAGCTTGCCGAGGACGGGCGGCTGAACATCGTCGCGATCAACTATAAGGACAAGAACGAGAACGCCCTGCGTTTCCTCGGTGAGCTCGGCAATCCCTATCACGCCATCGGCGTCGATCCGAACGGCAAGGCGGCGATCGACTGGGGCGTCTACGGCATTCCGGAAAGCTATCTCGTCTCGTCCGATGGGACGATCATCTACAAGCGTGTTGGCCCCTTCGACGACACTAGCCTGAAGGAGGGTCTTTTTCCAGCAATGGAAAAAGCGCTCGGCAAGCCGGCTTCCTAAACTCCGCCCTGCCAGACCTTGATCGCCTCGACCGGCCAGATCAGCATCAGCACATTCAGCGTCAGATTGTCCCGGATCACGTAACCGGTGAAAATCTCGAAGAAGATGGCAATGGCAACCGTAACCGCCACGGGCGCTCTCGAGGCGAAGAAGAAGCCGACCGCCATGAAGATCGCGTCCATCGCCGAATTGATGATGCTGTCGCCGTAATAGTCGAGCGAGATCGTCGCCGTGCGGTAGCGATCGATGATCAGGGGAGAATTTTCCAGAAGCTCCCAGCCGGATTCGATGAGAACAGCCAACAGCAGGCGCGCCGCAAACGGCTTGCCGCGAAGCACGAGATGCGCCAGCCCGTAGAACAGGAAGCCGTGGATGATATGCGACGGCGTATACCAGTCGGACAGATGCTGGGAATTGCCGCTGGAATTGACCGTTCCTTCCCACAGCTTGATGTAGCCGCAAGTGCAGATCGGCACCCGGCCCATCAGATATTCGGCAACGATCTGGACGACCAGCACCGCAAGACAGGCAGAAAACCAGAAGATCTGATGCCGCGCTCGGTCGGCGCTCTCGATAGCAGTCACTTCTCGCTTTCAGCCTCGGTGGAAATGCTGTGCTTCAGCACCAGCGGCATCTGCGCCATGGTGAAGATAATGGTGATCGGCATCGTGCCCCAGACCTTGAAGGCGATCCAGAAATTATCCGAGAAATTGCGCCAGACCACCTCGTTCAGTACTGCGAGGAACAGGAAGAAGATGCCCCATCGGATCGTCAGCTTGCGCCAGCCTTCGGCATCGAGCTGGAAGGCGGCGTTGAAGACATAGCCGAGTAAAGACTTGCCGAAGGCGAGACCGCCAAGCAGGGTAAAGCCGAAAAGCGCGTTGACGATTGTCGGCTTCATTTTGATGAAGGTTTCATTCTGCAGCCAGATCGACAGCGAGCCGAAGATCAGCACGACGATCCCCGAAACGAACGGCATGATCGGCAGATGGCCAAGCATGATCTTGGAAACCACCAGCGAGAGAATGGTTGCGCCCATGAACAGCCCTGTCGCCACGAAGAGGGGACCGCCGAGCTCAGCCAACGCCGGAAAACGGGCGACGAGCCATTCACCACGCAGATTGGCAAAGAAAAAGACCAGAAGCGGCCCGAGTTCCAGCGCCAGTTTCAGAAGCGGATGATGCCGGTCTGCGGCGCTGGGAGTAATATCGCTTTCAGTCGTCATGCTTCTTCAAACCTGCTTTTTTTGCAATGCATGCAAGCCATCAACGGCTAATCTGTGGCATCATTGGCTGATACCGGCAATGGCCTGCGCAAAATCCTCGGCCTCGAACGGTTCGAGATCGTCGACCCCTTCCCCAACGCCAATGAAATAGACCGGCAGCTTATGCTTGGCGGAGATCGCCACCAGGATGCCGCCGCGCGCCGTGCCGTCAAGCTTGGTCATGATCAGCCCGCTGACGCCGGCAACATTGCGGAAGATCTCAACCTGATTGAGCGCATTCTGTCCGGTTGTTGCATCGAGTGTCTGGAGCACGGTATGCGGCGCATCGGGATCGAGCTTGCCGAGCACGCGCACGATCTTTTCCAGTTCGGCCATCAGCTCTGCCTTGTTCTGCAGTCGGCCGGCCGTATCGATGATCAGCACATCGCATTTCCTGGCCTTCGCCTGTTCGAAGGCGTCATAGGCAAGACCCGCCGCATCCGCACCCAGCTTAGTGCCGATGAATTCGGATTTGGTGCGATCGGCCCAGATCTTCAGCTGCTCGATGGCGGCTGCGCGGAATGTATCGCCGGCCGCCAGCATGACCTTGAGGCCGGAACCGGACAGCTTGGCCGCAAGCTTGCCGATAGTCGTTGTCTTGCCGGTACCGTTGACGCCGACGACGAGGATGACGTGCGGCTTGTGCGAGAGATCGAGCTGCAGCGGCTTGGCGACCGGCTTCAGCACCTTGGCGATTTCAGCCGCCATGATGCGGCTGACATCCTCACCGGTCACATCCTTGCCGTAACGTTCGGAAGCGAGCGTATCAGTCACGCGCATTGCCGTCTCGACGCCGAGATCGGCCTGAATGAGCAGATCTTCGAGATCCTGCAACGTCTCATCATCGAGCTTGCGCTTGGTGAAGAGCGCAGCGATCTGGCCGGTGAGCTGCGAGGATGTGCGCGCCAGACCATTGCGCAGGCGCTGGAACCAGGAAAGTCTCGGCTGGGGCGCCACCGCAGGTTCAGGTTCGGCTTGCGGTCCGGTGGCAAAGCCTCTGGGAAGGATGGGATTCGGCGGCGATTCGGCGGGGGTGACATCCCCCTCTGTCCTGCCGGACATCTCCCCCACAAGGGGGGAGATTGGGAAGGATTGAGAACCTTGCTCCACCTCCACCGGAATATTCTGCGCCTCCTCCGCCGGAATCTCCTCTGGAAATACTTCCGTAGGCTCGACTCTGCCTTCCTCTCTCACGGCAGCGTCATCCTCCAAACGATCTCCCCCCTTGTGGGGGAGATGTCCCGAAGGGACAGAGGGGGGTGCTACCGCAGCGTCATCTGCATTCGCTTCCGCCTCGGCTTCCAACAGCGACAGGGGAACCACGCCCATGTCGCCCAGATCATCGACGGTCGGGAGCAATTCCGACTGAGCTTCAACCGGTTCTTGCTCGGCGAGAGCTTCATCGATATCCGCCGCCGGCCCGCCGGCCGTATCCATTTCCTCGGCAAGAACAGGATCGGCCGCAATTGGCAGATCTTCGTCGCGCGAGCGCGGCTCCAGCTCCCGTTCAGCAGCCTCTGGCACAGGCTCTTCCGCCGGCTTGCCGAAGGTGAAGACCTTTTTGATGAAACTGAGCGCCATGAGCTGTCCGTGAAGTCAGGCCGCCGCGGCAGCCGTCAATTGCATGTCGAGATGCTTGCCGTTGTGGCCTGATATCGTCGCTTCGACGATATCGCGCGGGCGAAGGCCGGGCACGGCAACAAGCGTGAAGTTTTCCGTGTGGGCAAGACCGTTATTTTCTACCAGCAGCCATTGCCGCGTTCCGACCATCTTGTCCAGATGGCGCTGGTACAGCATCTGTCCAGTGGCGCGGAGGCGAGCGGCACGTTCCTTGATGAGCAAGCGATCGAGCTGCGGCATGCGCGCGGCAGGCGTGCCGGGCCGTGGACTGTAGGGGAAGACGTGCAGATGCGCGATGTCGGCTTCCTCGGCAAGGCGCATTGCGTTCCCGAACATCTCTTCGGTCTCCGTCGGGAAGCCGGCGATCATGTCTGCACCAAAGCTGATCTCCGGCCGCAGCCGGCGCACGTCTTCGATGAAACGCAGAGCATTGGCACGCAAATGACGGCGTTTCATGCGCTTGAGAATCATATCGTCGCCGTGTTGCAGGGAAAGATGCAGATGCGGCATGAAGCGCGGTTCGTCCGCAATGAGGTCCATGAGATGGCGGTCGGCCTCGATACTGTCGATCGAAGATAGCCGCAGCCTGCGTATGTCGGGAACCTGCTTGAGCAGCGTCTTTGCGAGCAGCCCAAGCGTCGGCTCGCCGGGAAGATCTGCGCCATAGCTCGTAGCATCGACGCCGGTCAGCACGATTTCGCGATAGCCGCCTGCCACGAGACTGTGCGCCTGTTCGACCACCGCCCCCATCGGCACGGAACGCGAATTGCCGCGGCCATAGGGGATGATGCAGAAGGTGCAGCGGTGGTCGCAGCCGTTCTGCACCTGGATGAAGGCGCGCACGTGGCCATCGATATGCTTGACCATCTGCGGCGCGGTGTGGCGAACGCTCATGATGTCGTTGACACGCAGCTTCTCTTCCGCCGAAACGCCGAAATCGGGAAGCGCGCGATAGGAGGCGGCCTTCAGCTTCTCTTCATTGCCGAGCACGGCATCGACCTCGGCCATTTCTGCGAAGGTCTGCTTTTCCGTCTGGGCTGCACAGCCGGTGACGATGATGCGGGCATGCGGATTGTCGCGGCGCGCGCGGCGGATCGCCTGTCGGGCCTGGCGCACGGCCTCGCCGGTCACGGCACAGGTATTGACCAGAATGGCATTGTTGAGCCCGGCCGCTTCGGCCTGCGATCTCATGACTTCGGATTCATAGGTATTGAGACGGCAGCCGAAGGTAATGACCTCGACGCCGCTCACCGCGCTTCCGCCCCACGTTCGGCATCGCGGGACCATGTGCCGGTCGAAGGATCGAGCGCACCGGACCATTCCCATTCGGCAGGGCCGGTCATGACGACATGGTCGTCTTCGCGCCAGTCGATGACCAGCGGCTGGCGGATCGGGCTGGAGGCGACATCGATCGTCACCTTGCGGCCGGTGCGGCCGGTGCGCGCGGCACTGACGGCAGAGGCGCAGGCGGCCGAACCGCAGGCAAGCGTCAGGCCTGCTCCGCGCTCCCAGGTGCGCGTCCGCAGCGCCGAATCCGAGATGACCTGCGCCAGCGTGATATTCGCCTTTTCCGGGAACATCGGATGGTTTTCGAGCAACGGCCCGAAACGTTCGAGATCGAAGCTCATCGGATCGCGGTCGACCCAGAAGATCGCATGCGGATTACCCATCGACATGGCCGAAGGCGAATGCAGCACCGGATTGTCGATCGGCCCGATCTGCAGCTCGATGCGGCTCGTATCGTGAAATTCTTCCGCAAGCGGAATACGGTTCCATTCGAAAACCGGTTGTCCCATATCGACGGAGATCGTGCCGTCCTCATGCTCGACTGCGTTCAGGATGCCGGCGACCGTCTGGAAGGTGAAGGCCTTCTTGCCGGTCTCGGCGGCAAGCGCCTGCACGACGCAGCGCGTACCATTGCCGCAGGCCTGTGCCTTCGAACCATCGGAATTGAGGATGTCGATGTAGGCGTCGGTTCCCTGCGCCTTCGGATCATGGATGGCCATGATCTGATCGAACTGCGTTTCTGCATCCGTATTGAGTGCGACCGCCGCCTGCGGCGTCACCTTGTCGGTCCGCCCGCGCATGTCGATAACCAGGATCTTGTTGCCAAGCCCGTTCATCTTCGCGAATTCGACCGTGTTACTCATCTGACTATTTCCGCTGCGTTTTGGCTGTATATGGCGGAAATGCTCGGGGATTACCAGTGGGTGAGCACCAAGCGAGCCTCGTCCTCTTTCTTACGCATAAAGGCTAGGCCCGCGAAATCAGAACGGGTACGGCACCGTCAGCCTTTGCAAACCAGGCGAAATACGGATCTACCGCACCGTGCCTTCAGAATTGAGAGACGCCGCGTGGGCTTCGACGATAGCAGCGGTAATGACCTTTCTGAGCTCATAGACCAGCAACCGAGACCGTTTGCGATCCAGGTCCTGTGCCGCCTTCGCCAAATTCAGGCCTTCGCGCAGAACTATATTATGGGCACGCGCCAGCGCCCAGCTTTCTATGTCTGGATTTATCATTTGATATCTCCGCCGATTCATTCGGCATCAAGGATATTCACGAATCATTTTACAGAATTTACTTAAGTGGAAAGTAGAATCAGAAGCGGAATATTTTGCAACTGGCATTTCGCGCGAATTCGGCTTACCGATCAAAATATTCAACTAAACATCGACGAATTTTAAAGCGATTATGTTAGTATGTATATATACTTCCGTCGCGCGACCGGCTGCATAGCGGAATATCCCCACACCAGTCCTGCCGCACGACGTCGAAAAAGCCTGCGACGACGCCGTTGAACGCATTCGCCTTGACTTTCCCGCAGCTTTCCTGTTTATCACGCCAAATCTGCGACGAGTAACAGACTCCGAGCCGCCGACCGGAACACTGGATTCCGGAGGTCAACACCCGACAGCGCGCTGCGCCCTCGGGTGCTTTTTGGCTTTGCGTCTTGTTTTCGTCAAGGAAAAGCACGACGTTCCAGGGCATCCAAAAACTCCCCGAAACGTAGCAAGGAAGAGCTGATGTTTGAGAACCTCCAGGACCGTCTTGGTTCCATCCTGAATGGACTGACAGGCCGTGGCGCGCTTTCGGAAAGTGATGTTTCCGCGGCGCTGCGGGAGGTTCGCCGTGCGCTTCTGGAAGCCGACGTTTCGCTGGAAGTCGTCCGCTCCTTTACCGACCGCGTCCGTGAAAAGGCCATCGGCGCCGAGATCCTGAAGTCGATCAAGCCCGGCCAGATGGTCGTCAAGATCGTCCATGACGAGCTGATCGAAATGCTCGGTGGCGAAGGTGTCGGTGTCGACCTTCATGCAGCCGCCCCGGTCGTCATCATGATGGTCGGTCTGCAAGGCTCCGGTAAGACGACGACCACGGCAAAGATCGCCAACCGGCTGACGACGCGCGAGAAGAAAAAGGTGCTGATGGCATCGCTCGACACGCGCCGTCCGGCCGCGCAGGAGCAGCTTCGCCAGCTCGGCGCCCAGGCAAATATCGACACGCTACCGATCATCGCCGGCCAGTCTCCGACCGATATCGCCGCCCGCGCCGTCCAGGCCGCCAGGCTCGGCGGCCATGATGTCGTCATCCTCGATACCGCCGGCCGTACCCATATCGATGAACCCTTGATGGTCGAAATGGCCGACATCAAGAAGAAGTCGAACCCGCACGAAATCCTGTTGGTCGCCGATAGCTTGACCGGTCAGGACGCCGTCAACCTCGCCCGCAATTTCGACGAACGCGTCGGCATCACCGGCCTCGTGCTGACCCGTATGGACGGCGATGGCCGCGGTGGTGCTGCCCTTTCCATGCGCGCCGTCACCGGCAAGCCGATCAAGCTGATCGGCGTCGGCGAACGGATGGGCGAGCTGGAAGAATTCCACCCCCGCCGCATTGCAGACCGCATCCTCGGCATGGGTGACATCGTCTCGCTCGTCGAAAGGGCTGCCGAGAACATCGACGCCGAAAAAGCGGCCGCAATGGCCGCCAAAATGGCCAAGGGCAAGTTCGACCTGAACGACCTCGCCGACCAGTTGCGTCAGATGCAGAAGATGGGTGGCATGGGCGGCATTATGGGCCTGATGCCCGGCATGGCCGGCATGAAGGACAAGATGGCCGCCGCCGGCCTGGACGACAAGCTGTTCGGCCGCCAGATCGCCATCATCCAGTCGATGACCAAGGCCGAGCGCGCCAACCCTGATATGCTCAAGCATTCGCGCAAGAAGCGCATCGCCGCCGGCTCCGGCACCGATGCCGCTGCCATCAACAAGCTTCTGAAGATGCATCGGCAGATGGCCGACATGATGAAGATGATGGGCGGCAAGGGCAAAGGCGGCATGATGAAGCAGATGATGGGCGGCCTTGCCGGCAAGATGGGGTTGGGGGGCCTCGGCGGCATGGGCGGCATGCCTGACCTTTCGAATATCGACCCGAAGCAGCTGGAAGCCCTGCAGAAGCAGGCGGAAGCGGCAGGTCTCGGAAAGCCGGGTGGGGGTATGCCCGGTCTAGGCGGGGGCTTGCCGGGCGGATTGCCTGGTCTTGGCGGCGCAAAACTGCCGGGCCTCGGTGGTGGTTTCCCGGGCCTGCCCGGATTGCCCAAGAAGAAGTGAAAGGATCGCCTGCCCCATGATTGATCCAGACGTCAAAGCCCAGCTTTCGAGCTACCGCCAGTCGATCGACAATATCGATGCGGCGCTCGTCCACATTCTGGCCGAACGCTTTCGCTGCACCAAAGAGGTCGGCGTGCTGAAGGCCAAGTACAAGTTGCCGCCGGCCGATCCGGCGCGCGAGGAATACCAGATCGCTCGTCTTCGTCAGCTTGCCGAAGATGCGCACCTGGACCCGGATTTCGCCGAGAAGTTCCTGAACTTCGTCATCAAGGAAGTCATCCGGCATCATGAGCAGATCGCTGCGGACCACGCTGAACAGAGCGCCGCAGCCCGATAACCATACCGCCCCACGAAGCGGTCAAGAAAAGCCTAAGGAGTAAAGAACATGGCACTGAAAATTCGTCTTGCACGCGGTGGTTCCAAGAAGCGCCCGTATTACCACGTCGTTCTCGCCGATGCCCGCAGCCCGCGTGACGGCCGCTTCCTCGAGAATCTCGGTTCCTGGAACCCGATGCTCGCCAAGGGCGACGAGAAGCGCGTTCAGCTGAACGGCGAGCGCATCAAGCACTGGCTCGACCAGGGCGCCCTGCCGACCGACCGCGTCCTGCGCTTCCTCGACGAAGCCGGCATTTCCAAGCGCGAAACCCGCAACAATCCGGAAAAGGCAAAGCCGGGCAAGAAGGCTCAGGAACGCGCTGCCGAGAAGGCCCAGAAGGCTGCCGACGCCGCCGAAGCTGCTGCTTCCGCCGAATAATCGGTTTCGACGCAATCCGGACGGGCGGCATGGCGACATGCCGCCCGTTTTCGTTTCCATTATCGCGCACTTCGTTTATGAGAGGCGTGATCTCAGCTTCTTGCCTGCGTTCGAATGAAGGAACCCATGACCAAGCTTGAAAACCCGGTGCTGATGGCAACCATCGGCGGCGCGCAGGGCATTCGCGGCGAGGTGCGTGTAAAGGCCTATACGGCCGATCCGACCGCGCTCGGTGATTACGGCCATCTGCACAGCATGGATGGACGCGTTTTCGAAGTTCTCGAACTGCGCGAAATGAAGAATATGGTCGTCGTCCGCTTCCGCGGCGTCAACGACCGAAATGCCGCCGAGGCGTTGAACGGCCTGGAACTCTACATCGAACGCGACAACCTGTCGGATGAGGAACTGGAGGACGACGAGTTCTTCTATGCCGATCTGGAAGGGCTCGAAGCCTTCGACGATCAGGGCATCAGTTACGGCACGGTGACCGGAGTCTTCGATTTCGGCGCCGGCGATCTTCTGGAACTCAAAGGCCCCGGCAAGCGTCCGGTGTTGATCCCCTTTTCGGAAGCCTCCGTGCTGGAAATCGACCTTGAAGCCGGCAAACTGCTCATTGATCCGCTTGCGGCCGGTCTCGTCGACAGTCCCGATGACCTGAAGGGGCTCGCCCCCGGCAAGCCTAAGAAAAAGAAGTAGGCGCCATGGCTTTCCGGGCGACCGTGCTGACACTCTACCCGGAAATGTTTCCGGGCCATCTGGATTTTTCGCTCGCTGGCAAGGCGGCGGAGCGTGGACAATGGTCGCTCGATACCGTGCAGATCCGTGATTTTGCGACGGATAAACACCGAACCGTAGATGATACGCCCGCCGGCGGCGGCGCCGGTATGGTGCTGAAACCCGATGTGCTCGCCCGGGCCATCGACAGCGCTTCTGAAAATGACAACCGCCCGCGCCTGCTGATGAGCCCGCGTGGCAAGCCGCTGACGCAGGAGCGTGTGCGGCAGCTTGCGGCCGGTGACGGAGTGATCATCGTCTGCGGCCGTTTCGAAGGCGTCGACCAGCGTGTGATCGAGGCACGCGAACTCGAGGAAGTCTCGATCGGCGATTACGTACTGTCAGGCGGCGAGCCGGCAGCGTTGATCCTGCTCGACGCGATCGTCCGCATCCTGCCGGGCGTCATGGGCAACGACCTCTCCGGTCTGCATGAAAGCTTCGAAGGCGGACTTCTGGAACATCCGCATTATACCCGCCCTCAGGAGTGGGAAGGCCGGGAGATTCCGGCGATCCTCACTTCGGGCAATCATGGCGCCATCGAGAAATGGCGCCATGATCAGGCCGTCTCCCTGACGAAGGAAAGGCGGCCAGACTTGATTGGGGCGCAGAAGCCCGAAAAAGCGGGCTGATTTAACAAATTTGTCGTCCAAGGGATGACAGGTGGAAGTCTTTCGTGTAATGGCCCACGCGGAAATGGGGTTTAACCCCGTCTGCCAGCAAACAAAGAATGGCGAACCCGCTCCCGCCCGCAAGGGCAAACTCCGGAGGCATTGACCGAAGGACAGTGTGAGCGCTCTGGCTGTTTCAGAAGAACCAAAGGTTAAGACGATGAACATCATTCAGCAGCTTGAGGCCGAACAGGCCGCCAAGATCGAAGCCAAGCGCACCCTTCCCGAGTTCTCCCCGGGCGACACCGTCCGCGTCAACGTGAAGGTTACGGAAGGCAACCGTACCCGCGTTCAGGCCTACGAAGGCGTCTGCATCGCCCGCTCCGGCGGCGGCTTGCAGGAGAACTTCACGGTCCGCAAGATCTCCTACGGCGAAGGCGTCGAGCGCGTATTCCCGGTTTACTCCCCGCTGATCGAAAGCGTTGAAGTCGTTCGCCGCGGTAAGGTCCGTCGCGCCAAGCTCTACTACCTGCGCGACCGTCGCGGCAAGTCGGCCCGTATCGTCGAAGATACCGGCGTCCGCGCCCGCAAGCTCAACGATGCCGAGCGTCAGGCCGTTGCCGAGGAAAAGGCACGTATCGAGGCTGAAAAGGTTGCAGCAGCGCAGGCTCTCGCCGCCGAAAAGGCAGCAGCGGAAGCCGCTGAAGCAAAGGCCGCCGCAGAAGCTGCAGCCGCTGCTGAAGGCTCGGCTGAATAAGCACCTCGCGAAAGCGAAATCATTGCAGGGGAAAGGCGGTCTTTGGGCCGCCTTTTCTTTTTTGCGCCGATCGGCGATGCCTGCAGCCTTGCCATATCGGCGTCTTCCATGACAATTCTGCCGTTCAAAGATTGGGGAGCCATATCATGTTCTTTCGCCGCACCGTACTTGCCGGCCTGACCGCCGCAATGCTTTCGCCTCTCGCAGCTCTCGCCGCCGGCCTGCCGGACCTGGGCGGCAAGACCGTCGTCGTGGTGACGGAAAACGCCTATCCGCCGCTGCAGTTCGTCGATCCCAAATCCGGCAAGGCGATCGGCTGGGAATATGATGCTATGAACGAGATCGCCAAGCGGCTGAACTTCAAGGTCGAGTACCAGAACACCAGCTGGGACGCGATGATCCAGGCCGTATCCGATGGCCAGTACAACATCGGCATGACCGGCATCACCATCAAGGATGATCGGAAGCAGAAGGTCGACTTTTCCGACCCTTACATGCGCTCGCAGCAGTTCATGCTGGTTCGTGGCGATGAGAAGCGTTTCGCTGACGCCAAGAGTTTCAATGCCTTCAACGATGGCCTGATCGGCGCCCAGCCCGGCACCTCTCCTTTCTATACCGCTGTCTATGAAATACTCGATGGCAACGAGCAGAACCCGCGCATCAAACTCTTCGAGACCTTCGGCGCAACCGTGCAGGCCCTGAAGACCGGCGATGTCGATCTTGTCCTCACCGACAGCGTCGCTGCCAAGGGTTATGTCGATTCCTCCAATGGCGCGTTGAAGGTCGTCGGCGAACCGCTTGGCACAGAGGATTTCGGCTTCATCTTCCCGAAGGGTTCCGATCTCGTCGCTCCGGTCAATGCCGCCATAGCCGAGCTGAAGGCGGACGGCACCTTTGATGCGCTGAATAAGAAATGGTTCCTCGACTACAAGATGGGCGAGTAACCCCTCGAGCGATCGCAGATGGCATTACCACCATCCCCGCGACACGAGAAGGACGACCGTCCCTGGTGGCTGGTCGTCCTTGTTCTGATCGGCGTCGTTCTCGCCGTCGTCATCATCACCAACGACATCTACGCGCAGGTCTTCCGGACCGTCGTGAATGGTGCCGGCATTACCGTGTTCGTGACACTCGTCGCCTTTGTGCTGGCGACAGTGCTGGGTCTCGGCATCGCCCTGCTCGGCCTTTCCGACAGCATCGTGCTGCGACAGGTCGCCCGTTTCTACATCGAGATCATCCGGGGCATTCCGATCCTCGTGCTGCTCTTCTATATCGCCTTCGTCGGCGCGCCGGGCGTTGTTGCAGCCTATAATTTCCTGATCACACCCCTCGTGAAGGCCGGTATTGCCGAGCCGATCCTCGTGCGGGACCTGTCGCTGATGTGGCGCGCCATCATCGCCCTGATGATCGGCTATTCCTCCTTCATCGCCGAAATCTTCCGCGCCGGTTTCCAGTCAGTCGATATCGGCCAGATCGAGGCGGCCAAGTCGCTCGGCCTGTCGCGCTACCGCCGTTTCCGGCTCGTCGTCTTCCCGCAGGCGATCCGGGTCATCTTCCCGCCGCTCTCGAATGACTTCGTCTCCATGGTGAAGGATTCTTCCCTCGTCTCCGTCCTCGGCGTGGCCGACATCACGCAAATGGGCAAGGTTTACGCGTCCGGCTCCTTCCGCTTCTTCGAGACCTATTCGATCGTCACCTATATCTACCTGATTCTGACGATCGGCCTGTCGCTGGCGCTGCGGCGGATCGAGAAGAAGATGAAGCAGATGCCGCGGCGTTAGAGCTTCATGATTCGAATTGCCGTTTCGATCAAAAATCGCTATATCCAGCGCCATGGAATCCAAGTTCAGATGCACTGGCGCGCATATTTTCGTGCTGCAGGATCATTATCGCCTGCCAGCGCGGTTCTTCGCATGCGTCTCCGGTGCGCTCAACAGCCGACTTCGTTGACCGAATGACGGCCGGCGGAGCCTGATCCGCTATTTTCCCATTTTCCAAAGCTTCCAAAAACGGACTTACCGCCATGAGCGCACCGCGTACCCTCTACGACAAGATCTGGGACGACCACCTGGTCGACGAACAGGCAGACGGCACCTGTCTTCTCTATATCGACCGTCACCTGGTCCATGAAGTCACCTCGCCGCAGGCTTTCGAAGGCCTGCGCATGTCCGGCCGCAAAGTTCGCGCGCCGGAAAAAACGCTTGCCGTCGTCGACCACAACGTTCCGACCTCCGCTGACCGCCATCTTGGCATCAAGAACGAAGAAAGCCGCATCCAGGTCGAGCAGCTCGCCAAGAATGCCGCTGAGTTCAACGTCGAATATTATTCCGAGAACGACAAGCGTCAGGGCATCGTCCACATCATCGGGCCGGAACAGGGCTTCACCCTGCCCGGCATGACGATCGTTTGCGGCGACAGCCACACCTCCACACACGGCGCCTTCGGCTCGCTCGCCCACGGTATCGGCACTTCTGAGGTCGAGCACGTTCTCGCGACCCAGACGCTGATCCAGAAGAAGGCGAAGAACATGCTGGTGCAGGTCGACGGCCAGCTGCCGTCAGGCGTCACTGCCAAGGACATCGTTCTCGCCATCATCGGCGAGATCGGCACCGCCGGCGGTACCGGCTACGTCATCGAATATGCCGGTGAAGCCATTCGCTCGCTGTCGATGGAAGGCCGCATGACGATCTGTAACATGTCCATCGAAGGCGGTGCTCGCGCCGGTCTGATTGCGCCCGACGAGATCACGTTTGAATATATCAAGGGTAAGCCGCGCGCGCCGAAGGGCGAAGCGCTGGAACAGGCGATCGCCTACTGGAAGACGCTGAAATCCGACGAGGGCGCTCATTTCGACCGTATCGTCAAGCTGAACGCGGCCGAACTGCCGCCGATCGTCTCATGGGGTTCCTCGCCGGAAGACGTCGTCTCCGTTCAGGGTATCGTACCGAACCCGGATGAGATCCAGGACGAGACGAAGCGTGCCTCCAAGTGGCGTGCGCTCGACTATATGGGCCTGAAGCCTGGCACGAAGATGACCGACATTTCTGTCGATCGCGTTTTCATCGGCTCCTGCACCAACGGCCGTATCGAAGACCTGCGCGCCGCTGCCAAGGTCGTCGAGGGCAAGACCGTTGCCTCCTCTGTCAACGCCATGATCGTTCCAGGCTCCGGCCTCGTGAAGGAACAGGCGGAAGCTGAAGGCCTCGACAAGATCTTCAAGGCTGCCGGCTTCGACTGGCGCGAGCCGGGTTGCTCCATGTGCCTTGCCATGAACGACGACCGCCTGAAGCCGGGCGAGCGTTGCGCCTCGACCTCGAACCGCAACTTCGAGGGACGTCAGGGCTTCAAGGGCCGCACCCATCTCGTCTCGCCGGCCATGGCGGCCGCAGCCGCGATTGCCGGTCACTTCGTCGATATCCGCGAGTGGAACTGATCTTTCTCGGACATCCGAGATGATAAAAGCCCGGCGCGCGAGCGTTGGGCTTTTTAGTTGGGCAAATGCTGAGAAGACGGCGCTTAGAACGTCGCCGTGTACGGATCAGGACCCATGCGAGCGCCGGCGCTGTCAAGCTTGGCGATCTCGGCCATGTCTTCACCATCAAGCTTGAAATCGAAGACGTTGAAATTCTCCTCGATGCGCGAGGGCGTCACCGACTTCGGAATGACGACGAGGCCGGTATCGATGTGCCAGCGAATGATCACCTGCGCTGGCGTCTTGCCGTGCTTGGCAGCAATCTGACCGATGACCGGATTGGAAATGAAACGGCCCTGACCGAGCGGGCTCCAGGATTCCGTGACGATGTTCAGCTTCTTATGCGCTTCCTGCGCCGCCTTCTGCTGAAAATCCGGATGCAACTCGATCTGGTTGATGACAGGAACCACACCCGTGTCGCCGACGATATGGTCGAGATGGTCCGGATAGAAATTCGACACGCCGATGGAGCGCGCGCGCCCTTCTTCGCGCAGACGCACGAAAGCTTTCCAGGTTTCACGATAGAGACCGCGATGCGGCGACGGCCAGTGGATGAGGTAAAGATCGATATAGTCACTGCCGAGCTTCTTCAGGCTGACCTCGAAGGCCCGCAATGCATTATCATAGCCCTGGTCGGTGTTGCGTAGTTTCGTGGTGACGAAGATATCCTTACGGTCGATGCCAGAGGAACGTATGCCGTCACCGACGCCCTCTTCATTGTCATAGCCCGACGCCGTGTCGATATGGCGATAGCCGGCGGCAAGTGCGGTGCGCACGGTCGGAGCTGCGATATCCTGCGGCGTCTGCCAGACGCCGAGACCCACCTGGGGAATGGAATGTCCGTCATGGAAAGTGATGATGGGCTGAGTGGTCACAGTATATCTCCGGAAGTTCAGGGGATTTGCCAAAGACGCGAATTGAACGGGGGATGAATTGAAGCCGCCAGGCGGGTTTTCCCCGGGACGCCTTGCCCCGCATCCAGGTCGAAAAACCATATAGGACACGTGGTCAGCAATACAATCAGGTAACTTGAACGATCGTTCCCTTTCTGAGGAAGGGCAGGATGCGGCGCATATCGCGGGCACTGATCGCGACACAGCCGGCGGTCGGTTCGTATCCCGGTCGAGCAAGATGGAAGAAGATCGCTGAGCCGCGATTGCGTGCCCGGGACGTCACGTTCCAGTCGAGCACCAGGCAGATATCGTAGAGCCCGTCCTTACGCTTCATCTCCTCATGGCTTGGCTTGAACGGCGCCTTCACCAACCTGTTATAGTTTGGATCATCCGGTTGATCGCACCACATCATATCGGTGCGGATGCGCTTGATAAGCAGTTCCGAAGCGAGACGGCCGTTTCGCTCGCCGCGCCGGAAACCATAAAGCAGCCGCATGGCCGCAATCGGCGTAGCCCCGTCGCCTTCACGCTTGATCACGGTCCGGCCGTTGCGGCCAATGGCGGCGGGCAAGGTCAGGGGGCCAAAACGGATGATAGCCCTGCTCTTTTTGCCCGGCGCGGCACGCACAACGAGCGTCGGAAGCCTGCCATTCCCCTCTCGCCTTGCTTTTTCCATTTTTCTCGCATGTTCTTGAATTGCCTTGGGCTTCGATTGAAACCATATGAAACCCCGAGCGGCAACAGCAGACCGCCAATCCTTGCCAAATGTGGAATTTGGCGTAGGAGTATCTGACAAACGCAAGGACGCACCCGCATGACCGCACGCACCATTCTTCTGGTGGATGACGACGACGACCTTCGCCAGACGCTGACGGAGCAGTTGTCGTTGTATGAGGAATTCACGGTTCTGCAGGAAGCGACTGCGGCTAAGGGCGTCCAGTCCGCCCGCTCCAATCCGGTCGACCTGCTGATCATGGACGTCGGCCTGCCGGATATGGATGGCCGCGAGGCGGTAAAGCTGTTGCGCAAGGGTGGCTTCAAGGCGCCGATCATCATGCTGACCGGTCATGACACGGATTCGGACACGATCCTCGGCCTTGAGGCCGGCGCTAACGACTACGTGACAAAGCCTTTCCGCTTCGCCGTGCTCTTGGCTCGCATCCGCGTGCAGCTTCGCCAGCACGAGCAGAGCGAAGATGCCACTTTTACCGTCGGCCCCTATCTCTTCAAGCCGAGCCAGAAGCTGCTGACCACTGACAACGGCCAGAAGATCCGCCTTACCGAAAAGGAAGCGGCGATCATCCGCTATCTTTACCGCGCCGAACAGAAGGTCGTGACTCGCGACGTACTGCTGGAAGAGGTCTGGGGTTACAATTCCGGCGTGACCACTCACACGCTGGAAACACACGTTTACCGCCTGCGCCAGAAGATCGAGCGGGATCCGTCCAACGCCGAGATTCTCGTGACGGAGAACGGCGGCTACAAGATTATTCCGTAGAATGTCTCTTTCCGACGATATTCATCTGCTGTCGCAGCTTCCGCTCTTCAAGGACATGAACGACGACCAATTGCGCCTGATTGCCTTTGGCGCCGACCGTCGCGTGATTGCGGCCGGGCAGATCTTGTTCCGTCAGGGCTCGCCTGCTGAGAGCGCCTATGTAATCACCAGCGGCAGCCTCGAACTCAGCGTGACAGGCTCAGATGGCATCGGGCAGACTCAAGCCATTGCCGAATCCGGATCGCTGATATCGGAACTCGCATTGGTGACACAGGTGGAGCGTAAATTCACGGCGGTTGCGCGCGAGGATACCGGCATCCTCCGCATCACGCGAACCCTGTTCCATCGGCTGATCGAGGAATTTCCCTCGGCAGCGCGTATCATCGAAAATCGCATCCGCGACAACATCGCCGAACTGGCGGCGCAGGCTGCGAGTCAGTTTCACCGCTTCAACTGAACCTTCAGAAATTGAAATGTGCGGTTACGGGCACGTGGTCGGACGGCCGGTCCCAGCCACGCGCCTCCTTCAGCACCTCGATACGCTGCAGATGCGGACCAAGATCGGGCGACGACCAGATATGGTCGAGGCGCCGGCCCTTGTCGGCAGCTTCCCAATCCTTCGCCCGGTAGCTCCACCACGTATAGAGCTTCTCATTGGCGGGTACATGCTGACGCATGAGATCGTGCCAGCCGCCGCGCTTCATCACCTCGATAAGTCCGTCGGTTTCGACCGGCGTATGGCTGACGATCTTTAAAAGCTGCTTATGCGACCAGACATCATGCTCCAGCGGCGCGATATTGAGATCGCCGACGAGGATGGCTGAGGTGTCACGCTCGGCGCTCGCCTTGAGGCTCTTCATCTCCTCGATGAAATCGAGCTTGTGGCCGAATTTTGGATTGATCGTGCGGTCCGGCTCGTCACCGCCGGCAGGAACGTAGAAATTATGCAGGCGGATGCGCCGGTTGCCGCGCTCGAAGACCGCCGAAATGTGGCGTGCGTCGCCGACATTGCAGTAGTCCTGCCGGTGATCCTCAGTCAGCGGCACGCGGGATGCGATGGCAACCCCGTGATAGCCCTTCTGGCCGTGGATGATGATGTGCTCGTAGCCCATGGCGCGCAGCGGTGCCAGCGGGAAGAGGTCGTTCGGAACTTTGGTTTCCTGCAGGCAGAGGATATCCGGCCTGTGTTTCAACACGAGCTGCTCGACGATCGGCATGCGCAGCCGCACCGAATTGATATTCCAGGTGGTGATGGAGAAGCTCATGCCATGCCCTTTCAGATCCCTCTGAAAAGGCTTTAGAGCAAAGGCGTCAGCGAGAAAACCGGCCGCGGGCAAAAGCGGCCGGCGATCAACCGAAAAGCATCAGTCGCGGTTTGCCGACGTGCCCTTGATATCCTCGTAGGGCACACGGAAGACGCGCTCGTCGAAGGCAACGCCGGTCTTCACGTTGAAGATCATGACCGACGTGTCCTTGCCCTGATTGTCGGTGATCGTCCACTGGCGCAGATCATAAGTCTTCGGGTCGAACATCATTGTGATGGTCGAATTGCCGAACACCGTATTGTTGCCGAGCGAGATCGTTGTCAGATCGGACTCTTGCTTCACGCCCTTCACCATGCCGGCGGAAAGGTCGATACGCGGCGCAAGCAGCAGGCTGAGCGGCGTCTTGGAAAGCGGATAGAGATCCCAGGTCTTCAGCTTCACATTGCCGATCGCGACGTTTCTCCCGTCGGCAATGACGCGCATCGGCGACGGATCGTCATAGTTGAAGCGCAGCTTGCCAGGACGTTCGATGAAAAACTTGCCCCCGGTCTGTTCGCCACGGGGGCCAAACTGCACGAACTCGCCCTGCATGGTGGCGACGCCGGAGAAATGATCGGCAATCGCCTGTGCCGTAGCGTTGTTGCCAGCGGGCGCTGCCGCCTGTGCGACCTGAGCGAGAGCGGGAAACGGAACGGCGCTTGCAGCGGCCGCAGCGGCAAAGACACCGAGGACGGTGCGACGGCTTACCGGCAGGCCGGAAAAGATGGATGCGGAGTTGGTCATGTGAACCTCCTGTATGCGATCTGCATGCCGCTGAAAGGCGGCGTCTTCAAGGCGCCGCTATCGCCCGGTGAAAGGTAACGGATTACATGCCCCGAGGTTTCCATTGGTTGGGCCGCGCCATCAAATTTTCCTTGCTTAACGGTCGAGGATATCCCCGTCCGTCGGCACGAGAATTTCCCGTTTGCCGGCGTGGTTAGCCGGGCCGATGATGCCCTCCTGCTCCATGCGCTCGATCAGCGAAGCAGCACGGTTGTAGCCGATTCCGAGCCTGCGCTGGACATAAGAGGTCGATGCCTTGCCGTCTCGCAGAACGATGGCGACTGCCTGATCATAGGGATCCTCTGAATCGGCGAGATTTGCCGTGCCAGCCGGACCGCCACCATAATCACCATCCTCGTCGTCATCGGCAGTGATGGCATCGAGATATTGCGGCGAGCCCTGCGTCTTGAGATAGGAGACGATCTCTTCGACCTCAACGTCGGAAACGAAGGGGCCGTGGACGCGCTGAATGCGGCCGCCACCGGCCATATAAAGCATGTCGCCCATGCCGAGCAGTTGTTCAGCACCCTGCTCGCCGAGGATCGTGCGGCTGTCGATCTTGGACGTAACCTGGAAGGAAATGCGCGTCGGGAAATTCGCCTTGATCGTGCCGGTGATAACGTCGACCGATGGACGCTGCGTTGCCATGATGACATGGATGCCGGCCGCACGCGCCATCTGTGCGAGACGCTGCACGGCGCCTTCGATGTCCTTGCCGGCGACCATCATCAGGTCGGCCATTTCGTCGATGATGACGACGATGTAAGGCATCGGCTGAAGATCGAATTCCTCGGTTTCGTAGACCGCTTCGCCCGTCTGCCGATCGAAGCCGGTCTGCACCGTGCGCGAGATCGTATCTCCCTTGGCAAGTGCCTGCTCGACGCGCGTATTGAAGCCGTCGATGTTGCGAACGCCGATCTTCGACATCTTCTTGTAGCGCTCTTCCATCTCGCGGACGGTCCATTTAAGCGCGACGACGGCCTTCTTCGGATCGGTGACGACAGGGGAGAGAAGATGCGGAATGCCATCATAGACGGAGAGTTCGAGCATCTTCGGATCGATCATGATCAAACGGCACTGCTCCGGCGTCATGCGGTAGAGCAGCGACAGGATCATGGTGTTGATGGCAACGGACTTACCCGAACCGGTGGTACCCGCGACGAGCAGATGCGGCATCTTCGCAAGATCGGCGATCACAGCCTCACCGCCGATCGTCTTGCCGAGTGCCATGGCAAGCTTCGCCTTGGAGCTTTCGAAATCACGTGAGGCGATGAGTTCGCGCAGATAGACGGTTTCGCGCGTCTGGTTTGGTAGCTCGATGCCGATCGCATTGCGGCCCGGCACGACGGCGACGCGGGCGGCAATCGCGCTCATCGAGCGGGCGATGTCGTCGGCAAGACCGATGACGCGGGATGACTTGATGCCGGGTGCCGGCTCCAGTTCATAGAGTGTGACGACAGGACCAGGGCGGACATGGATGATCTCGCCCTTGACGCCGAAATCCTCCAGCACGCCTTCCAGCATGCGGGCATTCTGCTCCAGCGCATCTGCCGAAAGCGTGGAATCGCGCACCACGTTCTTCGGTTCCGCAAGCAGATGCATGGAGGGAAGCTGGAAACCTTCCGGCCGGATGAACGAACCTTGCGCCTCGCGTTCGACGCGGGCGCCGGGCTTCGGACGAGCTGAAGCAGGAACGACGCGCGGCTCGGGTTTACCGGCCAATTTTGCTGGAGCGCGGATCATCCAGTCGTCATCATCGTCATCGGGTAGGATATCGGCCGGACGCGGCGGCATGTCCGTATCAAACGGCGGCTCGTCGTCCTCGTCCTCATCATCGTTGAGCGAGATGGAAGGCGCCGAAACGACCCGACGGCTCGATGGGCCACGCGGCTCCATGGAAGGATCCATGCGCTCGCCACGCGCTGCGGGCTTGGCGCGCACCGGCTCGTTCAGCGTACCGAATTCGTCATCGTTGAAGTCATAGGGCGATTCGAAATCGCTCTGACGGCGCTTGCGCGGCCCCATGCCGAAAAGCCGCCGGAAACGCGCCTGGTTCATATACCAGGCGTGTGTCATGGCGCCGCTAAAGGCCATCCAGCGGGACCCATCGTCCTCATCGTCCTCATCGCCGACGACACGCACCTTGCTGCGCGTATCGGCATAATCCTCTTCTTCGTTTTCCTCCTCATCGAGCTCGCTACGGCCGACAATGCCGGCTGCAAAGAGCATCATCCATGCGGTCGGGACGGCGAAGATGCAGCCGACGGCGGTCGCGAAAACACCAGTCGGATAGGCGCCGACAAAGAGTGCGGGAAAACGCAGGATCATGTCGCCGATAACACCGCCGATACCGTTCGGGATCGGCCACGTGAGCGGTGGCGGGAAACAGCCGATGACGGCGGAGGAGAGTATGGTGCCCACGAGCCAGGCGCCGGCGCGCGCCGGAATACGGCTGATGCGACGGCCGGAAATCAAGGCCAGCGCCCAGGCGACGATCGGCAGCATCGAAACGACGCTTGCGAGCCCCAGGAACTGCATGGCGACGTCAGCAAAGGCAGCACCGCTATAACCGAGTATGTTGGTCGGCAGGTTACCAGTGGCGTAGGAATAGCTGGGATCGGTGACGTTCCATGTCGCAAGCGCCGCAACCGCGAGCGCCAAGAGCAGGAAGACCGCAAAGCCGGTAAGAGCCTGGATCTGCCGCAGCATGAATGCCGAGAAGGAGAACCGGTCAGGACGGCCGTCCATCGCCGGCGACGTGCTTCTTGCCATATGTCAAACCCGTCCAATGCCTGGGGGCACGCGAATCGCCAATGCTTCGCCGCGCCAAATGCGTCCGCTCTACCTAATCAAAGTAGGGTTAAAGCGATGTTAACCATGCATATGCCGGATCGCTAAAAAGAAAAGGGCCCGAACCTTGTGAGGTCCGGGCCAAGAGCGGCTTATGGTTAGATAGGCCGCGACGGGCCGTTCAGCGGCGCCCTTGTGCAAGGCGCCGCAAACCCTGTGATTAGGCGTGGTAGGCCGCTTCGCCGTGCGTTGCGAGGTCGAGACCTTCGCGCTCGGCTTCGACCGAAACGCGCAGGCCGATGATGACATCGACGATCTTGTAGAGGATTGCGGAGCCGATACCCGACCACAGGAGTGTCGTGAGCACGCCCTTGGCCTGGGCCAGGACCTGCGTTGCTGTGCCGGCATAGGAGGCAGCGAAATCGGCCGTCGAGTAGTCGACGATACCGGCGCCGCCGAGGGCCGGGTTGACGAGGATACCGGTGCCGATGGCGCCGAAGATACCGCCAACGCAATGGACGCCGAAGACATCGAGCGAGTCGTCATAATTGAACTTGTTCTTCACGACGTCGACGAAGAAGTAGCAGACTGGCGAGACGAGGAGACCGAGAACGATCGAACCCATCGGGCCGGCGAAACCGGCTGCCGGAGTGACGGCGACGAGACCGGCAACGGCACCAGAAGCAGCACCGAGCATGGAAGCCTTGCCGCGAGCGAAGCTTTCCACGATGCACCAGGAAACAGCAGCAGCAGCCGTTGCAACGAAGGTGTTGATCATGGCGAGCGATGCATAGCCGTTGGCTTCGAGGTTGGAGCCGGCGTTGAAGCCGAACCAGCCGACCCACAGGAGCGAGGCACCAACCATGGTCAGCGTCATGGAGTGCGGAGCCATGATTTCCTTCTTATAGCCCGTGCGCTTGCCGAGCATGATGGCGCCGATCAGGCCGGCGATACCGGCATTGATGTGAACGACCGTGCCGCCAGCGAAGTCGATCGCGCCATAGGAGAAGATCAGGCCTGCCGGAGACGTGTAGGAGCTCGGACCGCCCCAGAACCAGACCATGTGCGCCATCGGGAAGTAGACGAAGGTGACCCACAGCACGACGAAGAGCATGACGGCCGAGAACTTGATACGCTCGGCGAACGCGCCGACGATCAGGGCCGGCGTGATGCAGGCGAAGGTCATCTGGAAGCAGATGAAGGTGAGTTCCGGAATGGCTACACCCTTCGTGAAGGTTTCAGCCAGCGAAGACGGTGTGACGCCGGCGAGGAAAGCCTTGGAGAAGCCACCGACGAAGCTGTTCAACGAGCCGCCATCGGTGAAGGCGAGCGAATAGCCGTATGTGACCCAGATGATCATGACGACAGCCGTGATCATGAAGACCTGCATCAGAACCGACAGCATGTTCTTGGCGCGGACGAGACCACCGTAGAACAGCGCAAGGCCCGGGATGGTCATCAGCAGAACGAGCACCGTGGAGACGAGCATCCACGTATTGTCGCCCTTATCCATCGTCATGGCCGGAGCAGCAGCGGCTGCAGCATCGGCGGCGGCCGGGGCGGCTTCCTGCGCGAAAGCGACGACCGGCGCCAGGAGGGCGGCCGAAAGGGCGCCTATCCGTGCGATGTTAGAGGAAAACTTCGAAATTGACATTGGAAATGGCTCCTTGATCTGCCGTTCTTTACAGCGCTTCTGAATCAGTCTCGCCCGTACGGATGCGCACGGCATGGTCGATCGAGTAGACGAAGATTTTGCCGTCACCGATCTGGCCGGTCTTGGCAGATGCTGCGATGGCTTCGACCGCCTTGTCGACGATCTCGGATGCGACCGCGATTTCGATCTTGAGCTTCGGCAGGAAGCTGACCGCATATTCAGTGCCGCGATAGATTTCAGTGTGCCCCTTCTGACGACCGTAGCCCTTTACTTCGGTCACAGTCAGGCCCTGAATGCCGATCGCCGTGAGGGCTTCGCGGACCTCATCGAGCTTGAACGGCTTGATAATGGCCATCACAATTTTCATCTGGTTTCCCATCCTTCGTTATCCTCGGCGCGGAGCCGACTCTCCTTGCCGCTGACGGTTTCCTGACCAGCGACCGGCGATAGACATTCAAAGGACGTGCCAGATTCGTGCCAACTCTATAAGTTATTGAAATATAATGACTATAATTGAAGGCGCCAATAAACAGGCAAATGATTGGTCAATAAGCGCACAAATAACGCGCAAATTTATAAATATGCACATTATTTATTCATTTGCCTTTTTCCGAATCAACCCCTCCTGCGCCACCGACGCGATCAGGATACCGGATCGACTAAACAGGCTACCGCGGGTCAATCCCCGGGCGCCTGAAGCCGACGGACTGTCCTGCGTATAGAGCAGCCAGTCGTCGAGCTTGTCGGAACGATGGAACCACATGGAGTGGTCGAGGCTTGCAACCTGCAGGTTCTGGTCGAAAATGGATGTTCCGTGGGCATGCAGCGATGCATCGAGCAGCGTCATGTCCGAGAGATAGGCAAGCACGGCGGCCTGATAAAGCCTGCTGTCCGGCACAGGACCGGCAGCACGAACCCAGACATCCTGCCGAGGTTCGAGCTTCTCACTCGTAAAATAGTGCTTGAGCGAGACCGGGCGGATCTCGATCGGCCGTTCGCGTTCCCAATATTTGCGCACCGCCTCCGGAGCATGGGCGAGATACTGCTCCTTGATCTGCTGTTCGCCGAGCAGCGTTTCCGGCATCGGCACGGGCGGCATGGGGACCTGATGGTCGAAGCCCGGCTCCTCGACCTGGAACGAGGCCGAGAGCGCTAAGATCGCCTTGCCGTGCTGGATCGCGACGGCCCGGCGTGTGTTGAAGCTCGATCCGTCTCGAATGCGCTCGACCTGATAGATGATTGGCACCGAGGGGTCGCCGGGGCGCATGAAATAGGCGTGCAGGGAGTGAATGAAGCGATCGTCCGTCACCGTGCGCTGCGCCGCCATCAACGCCTGAGCAATCACCTGCCCGCCGAATACGCGCTGCCAACCGGCCCGCGGACTGCGGCCGCGAAAGATATCGACCTCGATCGGCTCGATATCGAGCGTCGAAATCAATGTTTCCATGGCGGTCGGCTTATCCGTTTGTTCCGTCATTTGTTCAGCTCCCGGCGGTAGGAAGTGGTAATCTGATGCTCTATATAGATCGCATCTGATCATAGAAAGTAACAGGAGCGGACGATGCTGGACATGCTGATTGCAGGAGGAGGTTATGTCGGCCTGTCCGTGGCCGTGGCGGTCAAACAGGCTGCCCCGCATCTCAATATCGCCGTCGTCGAGGCAGCACCCGAGCAGGCCTGGAAAAAGGATATGCGCGCTTCCGCCATTATCGCGGCTGCGACGAAGATGCTCGAAGTCTTCGGCATCTGGGATGAGATCGAGCCGGAGGCCCAGCCGATCACCAAGATGATCGTGACCGATTCCAAGATGTCCGATCCTGTTCGCCCGATCTTCCTGACCTTCGACGGCGAAGTTGCCGATGGCCGGCCCTTTGCCCACATGATCCCGAATGTTGCTATGGTCGGCGCGCTGCGCGGCGCCTGCGAGCGGCTCGGTATCGATATCCGCCATGGCCTGAGCGCCGCTGGCCTGAAGACGGATGATACCTATATCGAAGTCAGCCTGTCCGACGGCAGCACGCTGCAATCGCGCCTGCTGGTTGCCTGCGATGGCGTGCGCTCCAGACTTCGCGATTTCGCCGGCATCAAGACTGTCACCTGGGATTACGGTCAGTCCGGCATCGTGACGACCGTCGAGCACGAGCGCCCGCACCACGGCTGCGCCGAAGAACATTTCCTGCCGTCCGGCCCCTTCGCCATCCTGCCGCTGCGCAACAACCGCTCGTCGCTCGTCTGGACCGAGCGGACGAATGACGCCAACCGTCTGGTTGCGGCTGACGATCTGGTTTTCGAGGAGGAACTTGAACGCCGCTTCGGCCACAAACTCGGCGCTCTCAAGCTGGTGGGCGACAAGCGCGCCTTCCCGCTCGGCCTCACACTTGCGCGTTCCTTCGTCGCCCCGCGCTTTGCGCTGGCCGGCGATGCCGCACACGGCATCCATCCGATTTCCGGCCAGGGCCTCAATCTCGGCTTCAAGGATGTGGCGGCACTTGCCGAAACCATCGTCGAGGCCGATCGCCTTGGGCTCGATATCGGCGCCATCAATATTCTGGAGCGCTACCAGAGCTGGCGTCGTTTCGATACCTTCCGCATGGGCGTCACGACAGATGTGCTGAACCGGCTGTTTTCCAACGACATGGCACCGATCCGCATCGCCCGCGATTTCGGCCTCGGCATCGTCGATCGCCTGCCCGGCCTAAAATCCTTCTTTATCGGCCAGGCGGCCGGAACGACCGCCAAGGACAATCCGCGGCTGCTCGCAGGCGAAACAATCTGAATTGCTCTTCAGTCTTCGAGGCTGCGCGCTTCCGAAACGAGCATGATCGGAATGCCGTCCCTGATCGGATAGGCAAGACGCGCCTTTTCCGAGACCAACTCGTTGTGCTCGCGGTCATATGAAAGCCGCCCTTTAGTGAGCGGGCAGACGAGAAGTTCGAGAAGCTTGGGATCGACGCGGCTCAGTTTTTCATCCATCGCGCCCTCTACTGCAATACGGTATCGGAATCGCCGAAAACGCGGGCAAGCACAATTTCGGTGATGGCGATCAGGGTTTCCGCCCTCGTCTTGAGGTCGGGCGCTTCGAGCAGCGCCTGTTTTTCGGCTGGACCGAAAGGCGACATCATCGCGAGCGAATTGACGAGGGTGAGATTGCTCGCCCGCTCCACGCTCTCCCAGTCTGCCTCGAGTTTGTTGGCGTCAAGATAGGCCTTGAAAGCTGTTAGCAACGCGCCGCGGTCGACGGCATCTTCCTCGTTCTCGGCGGAAAGATCGGAAATGAATGGCGCGATGCGAAAGCTGCGGAACGGCTGGCCATGCGATCTTTCTTCCAGCAGCCGGAAACGGCACACACCCGTAAGCGAGACGATATAACGTCCGTCACCGGTTTCGGCATAGGAGGTAATCCGGCCGAGGCAACCGACAGCCGCAAGCTCAGGAGCATGCGTCTTGTCTTCATGCTCGCCGTGCGCCGGCTGCACCATGCCGATCAGACGGTTTCCGCTCAGTGCAGCATCGAACATCGCTAGATAACGCGGCTCGAAGATATTGAGCGGCAACTGTCCGGCAGGCAGGAGAAGTGCACCTGTCAGGGGAAAAACTGCGATCTCATCCGGTAGATCCCCGGGCTTCAGATATCTCGCATTGCCGACTTGCATGAAGACTAGTCCCGCACTCTTTCGGCGGGCGCATCTATGGCGCCCGTCCTCACGACGAATGTGGTGCCCTTGCGTAAAAACGCAAGGGCGGATGCGGCAAACTCAGGAAAAGAGGATCGAGGAAAGCTTGCGGCGAGCCGAAACAGTCGCCGGATCCTTGAAGCCCCAGACCTCGAAGAATTGCAGGAGCTGGCGGCGCGCACCGTCATCATCGAAGGCACGATCCTTGCGCATGATGGTGAGCAGGTGTTCGGCTGCCTCCTCACGCTTGCCCTCGACATTGAGGATCTTGGCGAGCTTCAGGCGGGCTTCGTGATGATCGGGGTTCGATGCCAGCTCACGTTCCAGGGCGACGGGATCGCCGAGCTTGCGGGCTTCTTCGATCTGGTCGAGCTTCTTCAGGATCGCCTGGATGCCGGCATCCTTGGCAAGCTCTTCCGGCAGCTCGCTCAGCATCTGGCGGGCCTCACCGTGCTGATCGGCTGCGATCAAGCATTCAGCCATGCCGGCAAGCGCCTTGGCATTTTCCGGATCGGCCTGCATGATTGCGCCGTAAAGCTGGCCCGCTTCATTGGTATTGCCGGCAGCAAGAAGTTCGCCCGCTTCCGCCAGAACGGCCTCGATCTCGGCAGCCTGGTCGGCGCCGGCGGGACCTGCGAGGCGATCGACAAACTGGCGAACCTGGCTTTCCGGCACAGCACCCATGAAACCGTCAGCCGGACGCCCGTTGACGAAGGCGATGACGGCTGGAATGGACTGGATGCCGAGCTGGCCGGCGATCGAGGGATGATCGTCGATGTTCATCTTGACCAGCTTGACGCGGCCCTGACCTTCATTGACGACCTTTTCCAGAACCGGCGTCAGCTGCTTGCACGGGCCGCACCACGGCGCCCAGAAATCGACCAGAACCGGCTGATTGCGCGACTCCTCGAGAACGTCCTTCGCGAAATTTGCCGTCGTGGTGTCCTTGATATGACTGCCGCCCGCCGCAGGCTGGGATACTGCGCCATAGCTTGCCGTTGCCGACATCTGATTGCCGAAGGAACCGTTGTAAGGATTGTCGCTGCCGCTCATAGGTATCTCCCGCCGCGCCGATCTGCCGGCGTCTCTGATAGCGCTAAAATCGTATGTCAGGACGTCACTTTCAAGACAAGCGGCTTATGCCCGGTCGCTTCCATGAATCGTATCAGATCGGCGCTGGCGATCGAAGTCGTCGCATCGTTAGAAAGCGGATGGCAGTTGATGACGTCATCGCGCATCAGATCCGCATCGAGCACGAAGGTGACATTATTGCCGGTATCGTTGATCGCGCCGAGCGCGGTGACGGCTCCCGGAATGACCCCAAGATATTCCATCAGCTTCTCGGGCCTGCCGAAAGAGACGCGGCCGGAAGCGCCGATGAGAGTATGGACCTGCTTGAGGTCGACGAGGGCATTTTCCTCGACTGTCAGCAGGAAGTAACGATCTTTCTTGTCCTTCACGAACAGGTTCTTGGTATGCCCGCCTGGAATCTCGTCCCGCAACGCTACCGATTCGGCTACTGTGAAGACGGGCGCATGGTCCTTGGTACTGTGGGCGATGCCGATGCCATCGAGAAAGGCGAGAAGATCCTGGCGAGTCTTGGGCTTGTTTTCGGTCATCGTCATTCCATCAGACAAGAGAAAGGCAGATTGGACTGTCTGCTTACGTCCGCCTCGTGCGCTTGGCAATCGTCAGGACCGACGCCTTGCCCTGCATTCGCGGCGTTTCCGAAGCCGGTTTTCCACCGTCGGAACTTTTCTTCGTTTTTCCGTCATTTCCCTGTTGCATTTGAAAATCGTTTGGGCGATATAGCGCCCGTCGCCGCAAGGTGGCACCCACGGTCCGCTACTTACTACCCCGGACCGTTGCGGATTTGAGCGGGTGTAGCTCAGGGGTAGAGCACAACCTTGCCAAGGTTGGGGTCGAGGGTTCGAATCCCTTCGCCCGCTCCAGTTTCTCGATGTCCATACCGAAGACATAGGTAACAGAACGTACCTAAGACATGGGTGACAACCTCGTGCCGAACGGGTTGTCGATG
>NZ_JACHZB010000009.1 GCF_014193255.1 Rhizobium sp. BK196 | reverse complement strand
GTAAACCCTGTAACCGTCATATGTCGAAGCCTCGTTCGGCAACAACATCAACAATCACGCGCTGATCCGGAAGGTGGGGTCAAAACACCGCTTACCCTACAACAACCTCTCCTCGGCAAGTAAATCAACAGCTTCGCTGGCCCACAGGAGGCAGCGCGGACTCAACGCCAGTCGATCGTGGCGCGGGTCACATCCATTTTTTATTCGTTAGGCCGCTAAGAGATTTGAGCAACCAGAGGTGTTGCAAAACAAGCACGCAACTTCAGAAACGAGCGCGTCCCCTTCCGTCGCGCCGACTACTTAGTGTTGCACTGACGGGAGTCTGCTATGGATTGCCTCAGTCGATGACCGGCAGCACATGAGGGCCATGTGCTTTTTCAGATATTGATTGAGATCTGATCGAAGAGCAGGTTTCCCGCTCGGGTGAAGGGCATTGCTTTCAGAAAGATGTTGCATGACGTTTTCGTCATTTTCAATCAGGACCCTCGTATCGGCGGTCCTTATTTCCTCGGCCTTCTGCGCAACCCCCATTCAAGCTGAGGAACAACCGGCCGCCGTGCCCGCGGTTCCGGATGTCCAGCAACCGTTAGGCGCCGCAGGTGCGCAGCAGCCGGTTCAGCCGGCGCGCGTGCAGAAGTTCGACGATTGGTACTATCGCTGCGTCGACGGCAAGGCTGCTGACGGTGCTGCCACCGCTCATTGTGAAGTGGCGCAGGTCGCCACGGTCAAACAGGGCGACCAGGACGTCAACATTCTGACGCTTGCGATCGCCAAAACGACTGATGCGACGGTCGCATCGAACAAGAAACCTGCCAAACAGCAGGCAAGCGAACTCGTTCTGACAGCACTGGTGCCGCTCAACATGTATCTGCCGGCGGGGCTGGGCATCAGCGCCGCCGACAAGCGCGTCGCGCAGCTTACCTATCGCAACTGTAACCAGGCGGGCTGCTGGTCGCAGCAGAAGCTGGACAACAAGATGATGTCGGCCCTGACGAAGGCGGCGGATGGCACCGGACACTTGGAGATGATGAACGGCCAGAAGGTCAACATCAAATTTTCCCTGAAGGGGTTGTCGGCGGCGCTTGGCGCGCTGCAAAAGACCGCTTCCAACTAAGGCCGGCCGGACACGCTCATGTCATCCCGACAAGTAGGCTTCGGCGCAGATTGTCTTCTTTTGACCATCGCCACTCTGCTGGCGGCGACGTTCATTGTCTCCATCGCCGCCGCCCAGACACCCAATGCCGACTACGAGCGGCGCCGCGCCCAGGAAGCCGAACAGGAGCGCCTGAAGTCCCTTGGCCAGATGACGCCGCAGCCGCCTCCGGCTGAAGCCAAACAGCCGGCCATCTCCAGCGGCAACGCGGTCGGCTCCTGTTTTGATATCGCCCATGTCGAGGTCGAAGGCGTCAAACAGTTCTCGGCTGCGGCCGTTGGCAGGATTACGGCGCCTTACGCCAACCGCTGTATCGGGGTCGGCGACATCAACGCGCTGCTGCGCGACCTGACCCACCTCTATCTCGACAAGGGTTTCGTGAGCGCTCGCGTCTATGTGCCTGCGCAGGACATCGCCAAGACCAAAACACTGCGTCTCGTTGCCATCGAAGGAACGCTTGGCGACATCTATGTCAACGGCAAACCCGCACCTGGTTCCGGTATGATTGCCACGGCCTTTCCCGGTATGAACGGTCAGGTCACCAATCTGCGTGATATCGAGCAGGGCCTTGACCAGATCAATCGACTGACCTCCAACAATGCCAAGACGGCGATGCTGCCGGGCAACAGCGACGGCACGTCGATCCTCAATATCGAGAACGAACCAAGCCATCCCTGGCATCTTTCCATTGGCAACAACAATCTCGGCCAGCAGCAGACCGGATACTCCAAGACCTCGGCCTCGATCGGCTACGACAACCTCTTTGGAATCAACGACCAGTGGAACCTCGGCTACGAGCATAGTGGCCCGGACTATCCCTGGCCCGATGACGGCCACGGCACCAGCAACAGCTATTCCGGCAACGTCAGCCTGCCTTACGGCTACTGGACGTTCTCGCTCGACGGCTCATGGTACGAATACAATAGCTCCGTTCCCGGCAATTTTGGATCACTGGATACCTCGGGCGATTCCAAACAAGTTGGAATCGGCGCCAACCGGGTGATCTTCCGCGACAAGGATTCGATCACCACCTTCAACAGCGGTCTGACCTACAAGGAATCGAACAACTTCCTGCTCGGCAGCAGAATAGAAGTTGGCAGCCGGCGATACACAGTCGGTGATCTCGGCATCTCCCATTCGCGCCGAATGCTGGGTGGTCTCTGGGTTTTCGATCTTTCCTACAGTCAGGGGCTCGATCTCTTCGACGCCGTTGCGCGAGACGATCCTGGAGCCGCTGATGCCAATCCGCGCTTTTCGAAATTCACAGGCACGATTTCGGCGACGAAGCCCTTCGAACTGGCTGGTCAGCATTTTGAGATCAACTCGATCGTAACCGGGCAATATTCCCCGGACAACCTGTTCGGGGCCGAGCAGATCTCGGTCGGCGGTTATTCCTCCGTGCGCGGCACACGCGAGACCATGCTGTTCGGCAATAACGGCTTCTTCGTGCGCAACGATCTTGTCTGGCGCACCCAACCATTTTCCGACAACCAGGAACTTGCCAGGATATTCGGCGAGTTGCGCCCCTATTTCGGTGTGGATTACGGACGGATCGCCTCCCAGGCCCGCTACGGCATCGCCGGCGGCGACATGTTCGGCTGGACGCTCGGCGCCAAGCTCGCAGGCGGCAATGTCAATTTCGAAATCGGCTATTCGGATGTGCTCGGCGGGACAGTCGAAAAGGATGACGCCGGCCTTTTCTTTGTCAGTTCCTCCTTGCATTGGTGAGTGGGACAACCTCTTTCGGCTGTTATCGCAGCAACGCCGGTCACCGACGCGGCTGCCATTCTCGGCGCCGGTCGGACCAGGCGCATCCGTCGATGGACTGTGCTGTTGATCCCACCGGCCACCGTCATCGCGCGTCGTTCGCCGTCGTCGCGCAGCAGGACCTGAAAACGATCGCAAGGAAACTGTCCGCGGTGCGTGTGCTCGCCGCACAGGATGTAATCTTCAATTTCAGATTCACCTTGGCTTTACCAAATCGACACGAACTGCGCCTGTTTTCCTCTCCTTATACGTGTAGCCGTTGACGTTTGCGACCAACTCCACCAGTAGAAATCGTCAATATGTGCCGCATGACGCGGCCTGGAATGAGGCGAGACGCAGGCTAGATTTTCCGCGAGATCCGCGGACGTAGCCCGACCCTCAGAAAGGCGAGCGTACCGTGGGCAAGTGTTCGAGGCAGGAATCCGGCAAATCGTCGAAAGAAGGGACCGTCTTGCGGCGGCTCCCCAGCAGTCTCCTTCATCGGCTGGTACGCCTCGGGCATCAGTCACTTGCCGTGACCCTCAGTGCGCTCCTGTTCCTGCAGCCGGCGATTGCCAACGCTCAGTCGGTCTCGGCGAGCTCTACGGCGCCCGCCGCCAACCAACCGGGCGTCGGAGCGGCACCGAATGGCGTGCCGCTCATCGATATCGTCACGCCGAACAGCTCTGGCCTGTCTCATAACAAATTTTCGGATTTCAACGTCGGCACACAGGGCCTGATCCTCAACAACTTCAATGGCGAAGTCGGAGCGTCAAACCTCGGTGGCGTCACCCCCGGCAACCCGAACCTGAAGACGTCCGGTTCCGCCTCGGTCATTTTGAACGAGGTAACGAGCGGCAATCGTTCGGCGTTGAACGGCGCGACCGAAGTGTTCGGTGGACGCGCGGACGTCATCATCGCAAATCCGAACGGGATCACGTGTTCGGGTTGCGGTTTCATCAATACGCCACATGCCACGCTGACGACCGGCGTGCCCACGATCGGCGCCGACGGCCAACTGTCGGGCTTCACTGTCAATGGCGGCGACGTCACCTTCGACGGCGCCGGTGGCAACTTCGCAGCCGCGCCTGGTTCGGTCGACCTGTTCGATGTGGTTGCGCGTAACATTCACGTCAACGCACCGATCTACGGCAAGACGGTCCGGCTGACGGGCGGCGCCAGCAAATATGATTACGCCACCGGCGAGTCGACGGCACTGACGGCAACCTCCGGCACGCCGGAATATGCGATCGACGGCACCGCGCTCGGCGCCATGCAGGCAGACCGCATCAAGGTCGTCGTCACCGAGAAGGGTGCTGGCGTCAAGATGAGCGGCGACATGGCCGCCAATGCCGGCGAGTTGACGTTGTCGGCCGACGGGAAGATCTCGATCGGGAATGCGTCGGGGCGTGATGGCGTCACCGTCACTTCGAAACAGAAGGTGACAGCGGCCAAACTCACCTCGAAACGGAAAGTCGCTGTTCAGGCCGACCAGGGCATCACGCTGCAGTCTGTCGCGGCCGACGGCGATATCCTGCTTGGAAGCGCTACCGGGCTGCTCAGCGTGTCCGGCGACGTCAACAGCGGCACGACCGTGCAGATGAGCGCCGGCAGCGGCATTGCCGCTGGCGGCGTAACGGCGGGCAACGGAGCCGCAATGCTTTCCGCGGGCGCCGGAGATATCGCCATTGCTGGCGCTGCAAACAGCGCCGGTGAGCTTAATCTGACGGCAACGTCCGGCTCGATCTCGGCCGCTTCGCTGCTCAGCAACCAGACCGTCGCGTTGAACGCCGGCTTGGACATCGCCATAGGCGGTAATGTGCTGGCGCAAGGCAATGTCAGCGCCAGCGGCCGCTCGGTCTCCACCGGCATGGTCGTCTCAGGCATCGATATTGCGGCCACGAGCGCGGATCCCAACGGCAATGTGATGTTGGGCGCGACCGGCGACCTCGCCTTGACGGCGACCGGTGGAAATATCGCGACAGGCAATCTCTTGTCAGCCGGCGCTCTCACGAGCGCGGCAACAGGAAGCATGACGGCCGGAAGCATTCAGTCTGCAAGTGACCTGACGGTCGCCGCGGCTTCACTATCGGCCGGTGCCATCACCTCGCATAAAGCACTCACCGTCAATGCCGCGACCAATGTCGCGGGTCAGATTCTCGGCGCGGGCGACATTCTGATTTCGGGTTCGGACATTCAGGCCGGTGCCATCGTCTCAGGCGTCGATTTCGCGGCAACCGCCGCCAATAGCGGCAGTCTCACGCTCGGCTCGTCCGGCGCTATGACCCTGCAAACTGCCGGCAGCCTGTCCATCAACACGCTGCTCGCGGCAGGTTCCATTTCCGCCACAGCAGCAAATCTCAACGTCGGAACGGTAACCGGCCACAAGGATATCGCTCTTTCCGGCAGCTCCAGCCTGACCGCCACCGGTCAGATCCTTGGCGCCAACGACGTCGCCCTCTCGGGTGGTGCGGTCACGACCGGCCAGGTGATCACGGGTGTTGATTTTGATGCCATGGCGCAATCCTCGGCAGGCGCTGTCGTCATCGGCCCGGCGGGTGACCTGGCGATCAACGCCACGAGTGCCGCGACCGGACCACTCCTGGTCGCAGGCAATCTCGACGTGACAGGCGGCTCATTCACAGCGTCGGATGTAACCGGTCACGGAGATGTCACCGTCAACGCGGCCACTGACATCAGCGGCACGCTGCTGGCAGCCGGCAATGTCGATATCACCGGCGCAAACGTCACAGCAGGCACGCTTGTCTCCGGCGTCGACTTCGCTGCCACCAGCCAGTCCGTGGACGGCAGCGTCGTTCTCTCAGCGCAATCGCCTGCGATTGTCGCGGGTTCGGCCGGTGCGCTCACGCTCGCGGCGACCGCCGGCAATATCAACGCAACCAACCTGCTGTCAGCCGGTTCGCTTGACGCCACCGCAAGCGGCAGCATCGCCACCAATGCCGTATCCCACCAGAATCTGACGATGAAGGCGGGTGGGGCGATTGGGCTTGCGGGCCAGTCCATGGCGGCAGGCAATATGAGCCTGCAGGGCCGGTCCATCTCAGCGGCAAGCCTGGTGTCGGGTGTGGACTTCGCCGCCACCCGGACGGCGACGAACGGCGCCCTGATGCTCTCGCAGCCACCCCCCCAGTCGGGCACGATGACGCTCACCGCGACAAACGGCGACATTATCGCCGGCAATGGCCTCTTGTCCGGCGGCAATCTTTCCGCCACGGCAAGCGGCGGCATCAGTTACGCGCTGCTGCAGAGCCTTTCCAACGCCTCGCTGAAGGCTTCGGGAAGCATCAGCTATACCAACAACAGCAATGTCGCCGGCAATCTGGGGATCGATACCGACGCAATTGACCTTTCCGGATCGCGCGGATCCAAATTGGCCGTGGGCGGCACCCTTGCCGTCACCGGCACTTCGGCGAACCTGGCCGGAAGCAGCCTCGTCCTCGGCGGACTGACGCTCGATCTCAGCGGTCGGGCCGATCTGACGGGCGCGAAGGTGAAGACGGTCACCAACGCCGGTGGCTCCGGCGACATTGACATTACCGCCGGCAGTCTGACCGCAAACAACACCACGACGCTGCTCGCGGACCATGACCTGACGCTGACCCTGCCGACGCTGTCCAACAGCGGGCAGCTTGCCGCCCGCAACAACCTGACGATCAACACCAGCGGTAATCTGACCAACTCGGCCACCGGCCTCATCTATGCCGGCAACGACGCGGCATTGTTTGTCGGAGGCGTGCTTGCCAACGATCAGGGCGCAGTTGTCGCCGGCCGCGATCTTACAGTCGCCGGCCGCGCCGGTGGAGCCCGCAATGCTGCCGTTATCAACCGGTCCGGCCTGATCTCCGCAGACCGGAACATGGTGATCACCACCGCAAATCTGCGCAACGAAAAAACGGTCGCGCCCACCGTCACGAGCCAGTTGATCTCGAGCACGGCAGTGACTGCCTATGACACTCTTAAGGGAAGCGTCTGCGACACCTGCGACCCGAGCAGAGGAATCGAGTACAACGGCACGGTCTACATCATCGATGACACCGATCATCACGTTTGGCGTGACATTGCCGAGGATCGGGTGCTTTCGTATGGAAGCCCGGCGGCGCTGATCAAGGCCGGCGAGATACTCTCGATCAACACCGTCGATCTCACCAACGCCTATAGTGCCATCGAGGCGGGCACGAGCATGACGGTATCCGGCACCGGCACGCTGACGAATCTTGGCTTGCAACTGAAGCGCACGGTGTCGCTGAACTGTGACCGGGCCGCGGGTTGCCAGTATTATCCCACCTTCGTCGCGCAAGAGTGGATGGAGCGGCATACGGGCGAGACCGGCGGCAACGGCGATGGCTATCTGGTCACGACCTACGAACCCAACCCGTTTGGCAGGCGCGATGCCTCGAAGGATCTCTACCCAGGCAGCACGCTCGAGAGCGTGACGGCGATCGGCGGCGTCCCCGCGACGATCCGGTCGAGAGGAACGTTTGCCATAAGCGGTTTTGCCGCCGTCAACAACACTGCCGCCGGTGGTTCGATCGCTGGTCAGGCGACGATCAGTGCACCGGTAACTCAGAGCAGCCCGCTCACTGCCCTTGCCGGCATGACGGCCGGTGGCGCCCTGTTCACGGTCAATGCCGCCCTTGGCAGCGTCGGGAACAACGGGAGCCTTACGGCTTCGCTCGGCAACCTCTCCCAGATGCCGCACGCCAGCTGGGTGCAGTTGGCAGCGCTTGCCAAGCCGCAATCGGGCGGCGTCGGCGGCACCATCCCGGGCCAGGCCTTCATCTTCGAGAGCCGAGCGGCCTTCCTCGACGTTTCGACATTCTACGGCTCGAGCTATTTCATAAAGCGCATCGGCTACCAGCCGGAAACCACCGTCCCCTTCCTCGGTGACGCCTATTTCGACAACCAGCTGATCGATACCCAGCTGCGCCAGCTCGTCGGCGATGGACTCGGCAAGGGCTCCTTCATTCCCGGCAACAACGCCACCGAGCAGATGAAGACGCTGCTTGATAACGGTGTCGCCTATCTGCAAGAGAACGGCATTACCTTCGGCCAAGCGCTGACGCCCGAGCAGGCAGCCAATCTCAAGCAGTCGATCGTCGTCTACCAGCCGCAGATCGTCGACGGCGTCACGGTGCTGGCGCCGGTCGTCTACCTCTCTGCCGCTGATCGCGCCGGGATCAAGGCCTCCGGCGCCACCATCGCCGGCAACAGCGTCGACATGAACGTCGGCGACCTCACCAATTCGGGCGCAATCGCCGCAGCGGGCGGCCTTACCATCGCCGCCAACTCGATCAAGGCGACGGGGGCGTTTCTGTCGGGCGGCAACATGAACCTCAATGCCGCCAACGGCATTACGCTTGCCGCCCAGACGATGTCGATCGGCGGGCAGACGTATGTTTCCGGCAATGGCGGGGTGAAGGCCGGCGGCGACCTCAAGCTTGCCGGCGGCGCCGGCGATCTAACCCTCCTGGGCTCGACCGTTGCGGCCGGTGGCAATGTCGCCCTGAGCACGAACGGCAATATCAACATCGCCGCGGTCGGCAACACGACGACCAGGACGAAGCGTGACCGACGCAGCAAGACAACCATTGTCGAGACGACGGCGACCGGCTCTCAGATCACAGCGGGAGGCTCCATCGCAGCTGACGCAGGCGGCAATCTCAATGTCGTCGGCAGCAACCTTTCCGCAGCCGGAACCGTCGGCCTCAAGGCGACCGGCGACGTGACCATCGCCGAGGCGGTCGAGACCACGACGACCGACTACAGCTACAAGAAGAAGGGCGGCCTGTTCGGCGGCGGCAAGAAGAAGACCAGCCATGCGCAGACTGAGACGCTGGTCGGATCTTCGGTGAGCGGCGGAACGGGGGTATCGATCACCTCTGGCGGCGACACCGTCGTTTCCGCCTCGAAGGTGACAGCCGGGGATGAGGTCAAGAAGGCAGACATCAATGTGAATGCCGGCGGCGATCTGCTGATAGCATCAGGCAGAGAAACGACCGAGATCAATCAGTCCTCATCGAGCACAGGTCTCCTGTCCAAGAAGAGCTCGAAGCTCCACAGCTATGACGAGGCGACGATTGCCTCCGAGCTTTCCGCCTCCGGCAACGTCAACCTGAAGGCCGGTGACAACGCGCTCATCGCGGGCTCGAAGGTTACGGCAGGCGGCAGTCTCGGCGTCGAAGGCGACAGCGTCTCCGTCATCGGCGCCGAAGAGCAGCACGAGCTCGAAAGCAGCAAGAAGAAGTCCGGCCTGTTCGCCGGTTCCGGCGACGGCTTCATTTCGCTCTGGGGCAAGGAACAGAAGGACAAGGGCCTGGCCTCAGAGCTCAATGTCGCCTCGGCGCTGACCGCCGGCACGGACGTGACGCTCAAGGCGCGCGAGAGCGACGTCAACATCATCGGCTCCAGCATCAATGCGAAGCAGGACATCGTCCTTGACGCCGCGCGCGACGTGAACATCACGCCCGGCGCCGAAAGCAGCTCGGCCTCGGAGGAGGAAAAGCGCTCTGGTTTCGGCATTGCCTTCTCGGCCGGAAATGGCAGTGCCTCGATCGGCATTGGTTACGGAAGCGCCACGGACAAGACCGCGCAGTCGTCCTCGACCAATGCCGTCTCGACCCTGTCGGCAGGGCGAGACGTGACGATCTCTGCCGGGCGCGATGCCAATCTGCAAGCCGCCCAGATCGAGGCCGGCCGCGATGCCAACATCCTTGCAAAACGCGATATCAATCTGCTCTCGGCCCAGGATGTCAGCAACTATTCGGAGATGCACAAGGAGCTCTTTGCCGGCGTCAGCCTCAACGTGTCCTCCGGGTTGGTTAGCGCCGGACAAGGAATAGCATCGGCCGTCAGCGATCTTGGCGGCGCCAACGGCGATTATGCACTGGCACCCGCAGCCCTTGCTGGCTACCAGACCTACAAGGCTCTCACCGGCATCAATACCGAGGCCCTGAGAAACATCCAAGGCCTCACCGACTGGGCCGGTCTTCAGCAGTCGGGCCTTGGTTCTGCCTCGCTGACGGTCGGCTTCAACGCCTCGAAAAGCGAACAGAGCGCTTCGGTCGGCATTCCTGTCGTCACCAATATCGAGGCGGGCCGTTCGGTGACGGTGGCCGCTCAATCGGGCGACATCACCGGCCGCGGCGTGCAGATCGCGACAGGCTCGCCGGAATATCTGCAGGGCGGCAACGTGCTCCTTTCGGCCGGTGGCAACATCGAACTTGAAAGCGCTGAAGCGACGAGCAGTTCGTCCTCCAGCAGCCAATCGACCGGTGCTGCAATCGGCGTCGATCTCGCAAGCGGCGGCCTTACCGGCAACGCAAGCTATGGTAAGGGCACGGAGCAGGCGCGCGGCGTTACCCAGATCAATAGCCATGTCATCGGCAGCGGCAATGTCACGACTGCGTCGGGAGGCGATACGACGCTTGCCGGCGCCGTGATCTCAGGCAACCGAGTGACGACGGTGGTCGGCGGCGATCTCAACATCATCAGCCGCCAGGATACCGCTACCTATGACGAAAAGACGATTGGGGCCGGCATCGGCTTTGCACCCGGTTCCGGTCTCTCCAGCGGGGCGCAGAAGGGGAGAACCGAGGGCGAATACGCCAATGTCGGCGAGCAGAGCGGCATCATCGCCGGCCCCGGCGGCTATCATGTCACGGTCGGCGACAATGTTGATCTCGTCGGCGGCGTCATTGGCTCGACGGCAGCCCCCGCCAATAACGATCTGACGGCAAACTCGCTCACCTGGTCGAATATCGAGAACCGCTCCGAGGCCTCTACCTCGAGCTACGGCATAGGGCTGACGCCCGGCGGCATTCCGGTTCCGGTCGTCGGCCAGCCGGCGCAGGAGGAAGACCACGGCGTCGCCCGTGCGACGCTCTCTTCCGGGCAGTTGACGCTCGCCAACAAGCCTCAAGACCTTGCCGCCCTCAACACGGACCTGTCGAAGGCCAACACGCAAGCCGAAGCCTTCGACATAGACAGGCTGAAGGCGAAGCAGGAGAGCGCAGCAGCCTTGTCGGCACTGCTGAACATCGCGGTCGGCGATCTTTCAACCAAGCTAGGATTTGACGAGGGCAGCCCGGAGAAAATTGCCCTCCATGCAGCCGTAGGTGCGCTCGTCTCGAAGCTTGCGGGCGGAAACGCCGGAACCGGGGCTCTTGCCGGCGCGCTCAGCGAAATTGCCAACGGCGTGCTGCAGGATGTGTTGGAAGCCAACCCCAACCTTACGGAGGAGCAGAAGAGCGCTATCACCCAGTGGGTGGCCGCCATCGTCGGGGTTGCCGTCGGCGGTCAGACGGGCGCGGCCACGGCCCTCGACAATATCAATTATAACTTCTTGACGCACAAGCAGCGTGATGAGCTCGTCGACAAGCTGAGGGGATGCGACAGCGATGCCAATCCCGAACAGTGCAAGGCGCAGGTTTCAGCCCAATACGAACAACTCAATCAGGAGCAGGATCAGAAACTTGGCGCCTGCCGCACGAGCCAGTGCGTCGTGAACCTACTGGGCGACCTCGTCGGCGACCCGCAGTTCGCTTACCTTGAGGTTGTAGAATTGCAGGAGCTAGGGGTTAGCATGTCCCTGGCTCAGACTCTCCTGTCCTATCAGGTCCTGGAGCGATACCTGACGAGCGATTCATCTCAGTTCGAGATGACGCTGATGGATGTTGCTGCAGGCGTCGGCTATTGCGAGGATCATGGTCAGGCGGACGGTTGCTTCGCAAAGGGGCAAGCTCTCCACTACGCTTCCTCAACGGTAACCGAGCTTGCTTACCTCGCAATAGGATCGAAGATCAAAGTCGTGTGGGGAGAAGTTGCGGAAGCAGCTGTTCGCCCGGTTACACCTCCCAAGGGCTACACTCTCAATGCCGATGGGACTGTCGATGGACCGCGAGGAGGATTGTATAATCCGGTCAGCGGCGCTGCCGATGCCAGCGGCAACCAGATTTTCATTGACAAGACCGGCAACTATTACACCTTGACACGCGAGAGCGTGACACGGGTAGCCTCGCCATTCCCGTCATCCGGCATTGGCGCGACGGGAAAGATTGGGCAAGAGGCCCTGCTAGAAACTCTTGGCGGCGAGCCGCAGGCCTCGATCTGGACCAACCTCGGCAGGCGTGTCGTGGATGTGCTATCCAACGGTATTGCTAATGAAGCCAAGGTCGGTCGAGTGAATATGTCATCGGATATCGCCGACCAGATCGCCAAGGACGCAGAAATTGTGTCTCGAGGCTTAGCCGTTGAGTGGCATTTCTACAGCAGTCCTGTTACTGGCCTTGGCGGTCCATCGGCTGCCGTGGAAGCCGCGCTGCGCAAAGCTAACATCAAGATCGTCATCCATTGATTGAGAACCATTCTATGTTTACGCTGGCCTACAATGTTGACTCCAAAGTCCACAAGGCAAGGGAGAAGAAGGAGGTCGATGCGTTTTTTTCCTGGTTCATGAGCATCCTACCGGCCTGCCTGGACGAGGTGATTGCCTCGGTCAGGAAAACGGACGGATTTGCCGACTGGCAGGCCGACTATGCACCAGAATCGCTGCTGCGACTTGGCGACTGGTATGAAATGCAGGTGAAGACCCGACCCTATACGCCGGAGGAAATGGAATACATGAAGCGCGTCATGCGCTTTGACGAGAACCGGCCGATCGATTTTGAGCACTGGACGCTCACCAACGAGACCCTCGTGACCTCCGTGAAGGTAGGCATGTATTTTGGCGAGATGCTCCGCCGGCGCTTGCCGTTCATGGAGTGGAAGCCCTGCAAACTCGTTCATGGGAAAAACAAGAAGCCGAGCATTGATTACGGCCAGCCAGTGCTGGACGGGCCGAAGGTCATCCAGCTCAACCCAGTGAGAATTTCCCAAGCAGTTGCATTCGGAATAGCGCGTGGAAGCAAACGCGGCCGAGATTTGCACGAAACGTTTGGAAACAACGTGAAACTACACGAAAACATGCGCAACAAATGATGCGCTTTCAGCTGACCCGCTGGGACTATTTAGCCTTAACACACGCAGCAATCATCTACGAGTAATTGTTGCCCTGTTCACTGCTTTGAGGGATGGAAAGATCGTCGACTATCAGGGCACAGGAACTGGACGCCCAATCTACAAACGTGACTATAAAGGCAAAACCCAATACACGGCAATAACAGTTGGAGACAACGGCTTTATTGTTGGCGCAAACCCCACCTCCGGGCCGTAGGGTGAGATTATGCAAAATCCAAACCGTAGAATGAAGTTGATGTCAGATTACCTGTGCTGGTGCCTCTGGGATATGATAGATGCCAAGAATGTAAATCCTGACACTTTACAGATTTCTGAAGCATTGAGAGAGCGGCTGCACTCATGGGAGGCAGCCTTCGATAAAACTCTCGATTTAGCTGATCCCACGCGCATCGGGTTCGAAGATGAACAAGAATATAACGCTTTCTACGAGATGGGTTGGGAGTTGTTCGATTCACTGCGGTCAGAGTTGCCAGATATTGAATGGTGGTATCGCGACCGAAGATACGCCGATCTTTTGAATGCGAAGCCGTCGGTGAGAATGCGCTCCGGTTACAGCACCGAGCGACACAGTCTGGATCCACCCCCAATGGCACGCTGACAGTGGCTTCAAATGCTAATCGAATAGTGGCGCAACCCCGGTCGGGAATGTGCTGACGCGTGGTTCGACGGCCTCAGTGCCATCGTCAAACGTCCGTGTGGTCATTCAGCGCGATCCTACAATGCCAACAGGATATAAAATTATCACCGGATTCCCAGTTCCATGACAGTACGGTTTGAAAAATTAGAACAACTAATGGGCGGATATTTCCACCAGGATTGGGATACCGAAGGAGCCAGCGATGCGGAGGTCATCTCGGCTTTCCGTCGAGCAGAGCCGGTCAATCAGATTGAAGCCACGATAGTTGAGATTGACCACCTTTTGTGGCTATTCACAAGGAACCCATTGAAAATTGAAGAGCATTTGGCGGCTTTGGGGTGTGAGTACTATTACCAAGCACATGGATTAAACGGCCAAGAATGGTTGCAGCGAGTCCGTTCCTTGCTCTTGTCTCCTGAACCTCACCCTCCCACTTCTCCTTCCTCGACGTGATATTTTGGCATCTGAAGGGGCAGGTCGTCGGAGAGACAAATATCCGCATTGTTGTGATGAACGTTGGCGGTTCAGAGATAAGGTCAGCATATCCGTGGCCAACACAAAACATTGGTGTCCCAACTGCAATCAAGGTTGGGTCGTTCCTGTCCGTGTAAAAACGACCGGTGAGATTATATTCGTATGCGAAGAGTCTGAAGAGACATGGCTAAAGGAAAGCGAAATTGGACCCGCTCGTTGGTCAGAGGTTCCTGGGGCTGGCCACTATTGTTATTTAAACGATTTCATGAAGTCTATCGGTTTAGGACCAACCGAATACGAGAAACTCGAATGACTGGTTGTTTAGGCCGTTAAATAAGCAGTAACAATGACGAGCGGCACGCAGCAACTAACCGATGGCGATGTCGATCTGGCCATCGCCACGCCGGATGCCGGGCAGGCTCAGCTGCGTACCCGGCATCTATTCGAGGAAACCTATCTTCTCATTGGTCGTCCCGGCCATCCTCGCATCAAGGAAGGCGCGACTGCAGCGGGCTTCGCCCGACTTGAACAGGTCATCGTCTCTCCTTCAGGCGGCGGATTCTCTACGCCGGTCGATGCCACCCTTGAAGCGCTCGGTCACTCTCGCGCCATTGTTGCCTCCGCCGCCTCATTCCTCGTTATTCCGAGCATTGTCGCCAGCAGCGAGCTCGTTGCACTGGTGCCGCGACGCCTGATACGCGAGCGCTTGGCCGAAGTCGCGTGGATAGAAATTCCCTGGCTTTCGGAACGGTTTCAGGTGGAGCTCATATGGCATGAGCGGACACACGGGCATCAGGGCCAGCAATGGGCCCGCGAGCAAATTCACGATCTCGTAAAGCCTGCATAGGCGAGTGCACGGCTTGAGCAAAATGCCCTGATTACGACGGCATTAAACGCCGACCAATTTGGATTGAGCGGCCTGACCCCGCGCGCCAGATCCGTTGGAACCAGCATCCCGCAATCAGGTTATACCGGCATGACCGAACCTGCTGAAGCACTCGCCAAGTCGATAGCCCATTACGCCACGCACGAGGCATCCTCGCGCCAGTTGCGCAGATTGCCCGTATTTGCTGTTCCTCAGGAAGGGAGTGATATATTCGCCTCCTTGCTTGAAAAACTCGATGAGGCGCAAGCGTCTGCCGCAACGGGTTCGCACGCCTGACGATGCAAGGGGCTTAGAGCTTCGCATCAGAGTCGCTTGAGTCTCCTCGATCTTACGAACTCGGAAGCCTATTATCGTAGGGTCTTCGGCGCGCCTATTCGGCGACCGAATTACCACCGTGATCAGACCCAAAACCCTGCGAGTTACATTGCGAACGTAAAGGCACGACAGTGAAGATAAGCTATGATGACAGTGTAGACGCAGCTTATATCAAGCTCAAAACGGAGGACGACAGGCCGCCTTTTGGGTTCACATATTGCTGTGATCCGGCCGCGGTCGATGGTCAAATCGATCTCGACTTCGATCTCGACGGTCGACTGATAGGGATAAGTGCTGTCCGCCAGCAGAAAGCTTCCTTTGGACTTGCTCAAAAGAACGTGAGGACAACGCCAGAGATCTCAAAGGCTGCTGGCGACCGTTGAGTCGAGTCACAGCCGCGGGAGCATATTGAAGCTATCTGCTTAGCGGGTCGCCCAGATCAGAACGCGAAAGCCTCGCCCTCCCTCACCGGCCCGGCCGTGCCAATGACCGTGCGATATCGATGATATCGTCACGGCCGGCAGTCGGATCCTCCCGGTTCCAGGCGACACCAAGCCCGATCTTGAAGTCGACGCCCCTCACCTTCTTCAGCTCAAAACCGCGGTTCGGCAGATCCTGCGTCCATTCCGGCACGAAGCCGATGCCAAGGCCGGCTGAAACCAGAGACACCAGCGAGAAGGTGTCGTCGCAGGTGTAAGTGACATTGTCAGTCAGATCATGCTCCTCGAACTTCTCTGCGAAATAGCGCTCGCTGTAGGAGAGGTTCTGGCGGGAAAACGAGATGATCTTTTCGCTTCTCAGATCCTCGAGATCGATCTCGCTCTTCAATGACAGCGGGCTCTCTTTGGCCACCGCCAGCAGATAGCGTTCATGGGCAATCGAGAAGAAGCGAAGCGAGCCGATATTCTCCACCGGCCGGATGAAGCCGAGATTGATGCGGCCTGCCTCGATATGGCGGATGATGTCATCGGTGGTGCCGCTTTCGATATGCATGCGGATATCGGGATATTTGCGGCCGATGCGCGCCAGGAAGGACGGCAGCACGCCGATCGTGGCGGGATAGACGGTGCCGATGGCAATCTTGCGCGCCGACCTCCCGCCAACCGAGCGGGCGATCTCCCTCGACAGGTCCACCTCGCTCAGGATCCGAACAGACCTCTCATAGAAGGCTGCCCCTGCCCTTGTCAGTTCCACCCGTCGTGTCGAGCGGATGAAGAGCTGCACGCCGAGTTCCTTCTCCAATGCCAGGATCGCGTCCGACAGGCCAGGCTGGGTGATACTCACCTTGGCTGCGGCTCTGCCGAAATGCAGCTCCTCGGCCATCGCAACGAAGTAGGATAGCTGGCGTAGTTCCATGACCTCTCCCTCTGCCACTCCTGATTGATACCCTATTTTGGGGTATCCGGAAACCGGGTTTATTGAGGTCGCTGGTTTTTCTTCAGCTGGCGATCTGACTTGTCCTCCTTTCACGCAATTGTATATGGCCGGATGATCGACGCCCTTATTGCGGCTCGAAAGGCCGCAAATGTTACGCAAGCTGAGCTAGGGCAACGGATCGGTCGGCGCCAAACCTTTGTCTCGAAATTTGAACTTGGCGAACGGCGGCTTGACCCTGCTGAGTTTGTCAAAGTCAGCAGGGCGATTGGCGCAGATCCCTACGCGATTATGAAATCAGCCGAGTCTGAGTAGAATTTTGGTCGCCTTGAACCACTTCGAACCGCCGGCCCTTTATCTCCAAAACGCTGTCAAACTCAATCCTCGACAAACGCATGGTTCGTGGAATCAAGCAAAGGCTTGATCAGGTAGTCGAAAAACGTTCGGTCGCCGGTGCTGATAAATACCTCCACAGGCATCCCCGGATGAAGATCGTTCTTGCCAATGCCTGTCGGCAAGCTTTCAGTTATCTCGAGGAGTGCCTTGTAATAAGGCTGCTGCGTTGCTTGGTCGACGAGGCGATCGGCTGACACCCGGTGAACGACCGCCTCAACTTCGGGGGTCCGTCGTGCATCGAGGGCTGTAAATCGGAGGCGTGCGTGCTGGCCCGACTGAACGACATCGATATCCTTCGGCTGCAGCCTCGCCTCGACCAGTGGGCGATCTGCAGTAGGGAGAATTTCCATGATCTTCTCGCCCGGTCCGATCACGTTACCGACCATGTTGTACGCCGAAGTGACCACGATGCCATCCGAAGGCGCCTTGATTACGGTTCTTTCCAGAACCACGAAAGCAGCGGCGAGTTGCTCTTCCACGTCGCGCAGTGAATTCTTGGATTCGTTGAGCTTCGTGACGGCTTCTTCCGTGCGCTGGGTTCGCAGGCGTTCCACCTGCTCTTTGGCTTCCGCGATTTGCGACCCGGTTGTTGCCTGTTCTGAGGTGATGGCAGCCGCCTGTCCCAACAGGTCGGCGTCGATCCGCAGAAGCTCCGTATAGTCCGATCGATTGATCAGCCCTCGTTCGACCAGCGACTGCTTGCGTTGCAACTCATCCTTTACAACGTCTGCCTGCTTCTGAACGGCAGCTCTTTGCTCCCTCAAACCGGAAAGGGTCTCGTCAAGCTGGTCAAGACGCTCCTCAAGAATGGTCTGCTCCGATCGGAAGCGGGCAAGACGGGCGATAAATTCCTTCTCTTCTTCCAAAGCGATTTCGCTCGGATCAACATCGATCGGCAGTCGTTTGCTACAACGAGTTTTACCCAGCTCGATCGCGCCATCACGTTCGGCTCCAAGCCGCTCGATGCGGATGCACAAGGAGAGCCACTGTTTTGCAAGCCTGTTCAACTGGGTGCGGGCAGCCGTGTCGTCGAGCACCATGATCGTGTCACCACGGTGCACGGTATCGCCCTCACGGATTGATATCGAACGGACAATACCACCTTCCAAATGCTGCATCTGAATGTTTCGTCCCGCAGCCGCAATCGTTCCGGCTGCCACCGCAGCCCCCGAAATTGGCACTGAGGCACCCCATAGGCCAAACGTGGCCCCCATCAGCAGCACGGCACCATAGCCAATCAATGCGGGGGTACGGGCAGAGTGTCTGAGCTTGCTCTTCCAACTTGAACCTTCGGTGGACATTGTCATGCGGTGCCCTCAATAAGGCCGACCTCTGGATTTCCCGGGGCGTCGGCTATTTCAGGCTTATTTCTGTCGGAGACGATTTGTCTGTTTCCATTGACCGGACGGGGTTTCCCGCCGGAGAGACGCTGAAGAATGTCAGACGCTGGTCCGAAGGCATCGACTGCACCGCTTCGAAGTACCAGCGCCTTATCGCACTTGACGACGATCGCTGGCCGATGTGTGACGATGATTACGGTTGTCCCCTGGGCCTTCGCTTGAAGCAGTGCTTTTTCGAGCGCGGCCTCCCCTTCGGCATCCAAATTGGAATTCGGTTCATCGAGGATCAGAAGCTTTGGCTTGCCGAAGAACGCCCGAGCAAGACCGATCCGCTGGCGTGTACCACCGGACAGCGAACCGCCAGAAGCTTCCATCGTCGTCTGATAACCCTGCTTGAGACCGGTGATCAGCGTATGAGCCTGTGCGCGGGCAGCCGCGTCGGTGATGTCGCTATCGGCAGCCGCGTCATCGAAGCGAGCAATGTTGTCGGCGATCGTTCCGGGCAGCAATTGAACGTCCTGGGCAAGATATCCGATATAGCCGCCTAACTGCTTTCCGTCCCACGTCGGGAAGTCCGCGCCGTCCAGCGCGATCGCGCCTCCGCTAGGTTCGACCACGCCCGCGAGCAACCTTGCAAGGGATGATTTTCCGGAGCCGCTTGGGCCGAGAATTGCGAGCGCCTCCCCCGGCTTTAGGTCGAAGCTTACGTCTTTGATGATCGCGGTCGATGCGTCGGTACGGCTGCGCACTGGTGACCAGAACAGATTTTTGACCGTCAGACGACCCTCGGGTTCGGGGAGGATAAGGCGATCAACCCGATATTCTGTTCCGCTGGAGATCGCCGATCCGAGCCGTTTCCAGGCTTTTCTCGCATCGACGATCTGACGCCAGCCCGCAACGAGCTGATCGATTGGCTGCAGCGCCCGGCCGGATATCGTCGACGACGCGAAAATCATTCCCGCTGTCATTTGCCCTTGTAAGACCAGGACCGCACCAGTTCCAAGGATCGAAAGCTGCAGCACCATCCGAAGCGTGCGCGACGAACCCGCAAATACGGCATTGATCGCAGATGCCTTGTCCTGGAGATTTGCAGCCTCCGCAAACCTCTTTCCCCACGCCTCGGTGACATGGCCGATCATGCCCATTCCCTGCACCGTTTCCCGGTTGCGGGTGAACGCCTGGGCAAGCAGGTTCGCAGAAACGGCGGCCTCCTGAGCTTTTCCTGCAGCGCCACGCGCTGCATAGTGGCTGGCGCCGACCATCAGCATCATCGCCAAAGCACCCGCCACGGTCACCAGACACAGCACCGGATGGACGAAGTACAAAATGACGGCGAAGATCGGCGCGAATGGCAGGTCGATCACATTCGCAAGCCCTTTCGACGCCACGAACGAACGTGTGGTGGCGAGGTCCCGCAGGGGTTGGATGTCGCCGATCGCCGCCCGGTGCGAACTGATGGACGCGATGAACGCCTCTTCTCCAAGGTGCTTGTCAAGCGTTAGCGCCACGCGTTGACAATAGACGGCGCGGACGGCGTCGAGAGTTGCGAGGAAGATCAGCGCGCCAAGTGCAATCAAGGAGAGATAGACAAGGGTCGGTATGCTCGCCGACGGTAAGACGCGATCGTAAACCTGCATCATGTAGATCGACGGGACGAGCAGGAAGAGGTTGATCAGGACCGAGAAGAAGATGACCTCGATCCAGGCTCGGCGCAGGTGGCTGCGAACGTCCGTGGACATTGATTGCTGCTTTCAACAAGGACTGGAAAAGGGGGCGTGGACAGCCCCCGCTATTTTCGCGACGGGCTTAGATAACAGCGCCGATCGGCTCCGGCTCGAACCAAAGGTCGTTCGCAACGTCCACATGCTCCGAGGCCTCGAGGAAATCGGCCAGAGAAATGATCTCGCCGGTACCGCTATCGAAGGATCCAGAAGAGCTGCCATTCAGGCTGCTCACCTCAGAATGAAGCGAATGATCGGAAACGGTAACCTCAATAGAGGCGCCAGGGAACGTGATGACGTCTGCGGACGGCCTATCGATCTCGGCAGTTGCTTGCTGGCTTTGAGACACAGCGGCCTGGTTTACCGTAAGGGTTGGCGCCGCTGCCCCGAGGCTCATAATATCATCGCGGTCCCAGAACGTGCCATCGGCGAACTCGATTTTCTCGATGCCCCAGTATTCCGAGCTGGACACAAACTCCTCGTCCAGCGTGATTGTGTCGCCGGTACTGAGAACCGTCAGCTTCAAGTGCAAGCCGTCGCGCTCCGCGCTAATGTCACTTTGAGTGAGGTCGGTGAACTTGAGGATATCGACCTGATATTCAGAATTGGCTTCGTCATCGATATAGTCGGTCCCGTCGCCAGCAGAGTAAAGGTAGGTATCAGCCCCGTATCCGCCGAGTAGATAGTCGTTGCCTTGCCCGCCATCGAAGAGATCATGCGCGGAGGTTCCGAACAATGTGTCGTCCCCTGCCGTTCCGTACGCGGTTACGATGTCCTCGGCATTCAACCCATGTTGAATGATGGTAGCACGGTTCCAGGAATTGCCGTTGGAGAACTCGATCTTGTCAATGCCCCAATCGCCCGGGTCTTCGTTCATCTGGCCTTTCAGAGTGATGACATCGCCCGTCCCTGCGACAGTCAGTTCCAGATCGTCGGCATGGCGCTTGATCGAAAGATCGTCGGCGTCGAGGTCGATGAAGCGGATGACATCGACGGCGTCGGTGAAGCCCACATCATCGTTGATTACGTCACTGCCATCACCGCTTGCGTAGAAGTAGACGTCGCCGCCGGCACTGCCGTTGATGATGTCGTCGCCCTTGCCGGCAAAGATGTAGTCCTTGCCCCAGTTTCCGTCGATAGTCTCGGACGCAGCCGTTCCATAGATCCAGCTGGTATCCGGCATATGATCCAGATTGAGCAAGGTGCCGTCTGCGAAGATTAGCTTCTCGAGCGCCCATCCCTGACCGGCGCTGAAATATTGGGTTTCGACGGTAATAACTTCGCTTGTCGCGTTGACCGTGATGAAAAGATCTTCCCCCGAGCGTGAAAAGGTCAGGCCGCCGATGTTGAGATTGGAAAAGCGCAAGACGTCCGTTTGGTCAAGGTTGATGGCGACATCCGATATCGTGTCGTCTCCATCACCAGATGCGTAATGATAGACGTCATTGCCCTCGCCGCCGTTGAGGAAATCGTCGCCAAGCCCGCCGTAGAGATAATCGTCACCGAGAAGCCCATCGAACTGATCGTCGCCATCGAGCCCCTTCAGGATATCCGCGCCGGATGTACCTGTAAGAACATCATTTCCAGTCGTGCCAATGATTTCGCCGTTCGAGGGTCCCTGGCCAATATGAGCGATAATGTCTTGGCGATTCCAGACGGTACCATCGGAGAATTCCAGGAACTCAACGCCCTCGTTCTTGCTTCCGTTCATCGATCCTTCGACGACAATTGATCCTTCATCTGTTCCCGAATTTCCGGCGATGTTGATCAGGAGTTTGTCCTCGACAAGCGATAACGATACGGCGCTCGCCGTTACGTCGGCGAAGATGATGCGATCCGCCTCTCCGGCAAATTCTGCTGTTTCGACAATCGTGTCAGCGCCGTCGCCGAGCTCATAGTGGTAGGTATCGTTTCCGACGCCTCCCGTCAGCAGATCATCGCCTTGGTTACCAAAAAGATGATCGTTGCCTTCGTCTCCTCGAATTTCATCCTGGCCGCCCCGTCCATAGACTATGTCGTCACCGGCACCGGCGTGAATCCGCTGATTACTTTCTGGATCTGACGTAAGTATAACGGTGTTGGAAGTGCTGTTGTCTCGGGCCGCGAAGCTCCCTTCACCGCCGTTGTTCAGGATAGTATCGTCACCATCGGTTCCTTCCCGCGGGCCGACGTAACCATCTAGGTAGATTCCGAAATCCCCTTGGCGGAACCCTTTTATGGCAACGTAAGGTGACCCGAAATTCGGGTAGTCCGGAACCAGAAAAACGTATTGGTTCCCGTTCTCGTCAAGGATGTTCGACACGATGACGGAAACGGTCCAATCCGTTTCCGTCTGTTCGTTTGACCATGTTGTGTTGTAATAGTGAGTACCCTCGGCATCTTCCCAGCCGACCGCAAACTGTCCAGCAGCCTCAATCGCCCAGGTCTCGTCGACCGGACCATTGGGCGTATCGTAGGGTTGGTGGTTTTGAATCTTGATAAACCCGAGGCCGTCCCCGGAACTTTCGTCGATTATATCGATATGCTCAAGCGCATCTGCCAGAGAACCTTCGAAAGACTTCTGTTCGTGAGATACAAGGTAGGTATCAACACCCATTCCTCCTTTGAGGATATCTTTTGCATCATCGTTCCACTCTGGATGATAAAGGCGAAGATTGATGTCCTCCACATTGACGTTCTCACCGTCGGCGGGGTGTTCCCGATTTACGAAGTCTCCACCGACCAGCGTGTCGTGATTGCTGCCGGCATCTAAAAGGTCTCTATCTTGGCCGCCAACGATCAAATTCCGTCCGACACTTCCATATAGCTCATCATCACCTTGAAGCCCCCAAAGCGAGTCGCCTGGGCTTGGGAGGAGAGGTCCGCCGTACCAGTCTATTGCGTGGAGGGAATCATTTACCGGATTTCCGGCTGTATCGAGGCCATTTCCGTGAATTTTATACGTGTAGAGCGAAAGGGCACCACTGAGCCAATCGTGCGAAAGAAGGTGCTGGGTGCCAGGATACCAGTAATCTTGTCCGTTTGCGCTCACGATGTAAGGAACCGTTTTTCCCAGCACCGCAAGCAATGTTGTGACGAACGAGTTCGAGTTCTGGTTCACCAAATCATAGTCGATGGCGTATGCTTCGACCTGATGGGCAATGTCTACGAGGGTATTCCAAATCTGGTCAATGTCAGGCAAGCCTGTCACATCCAAGGCTGTATAACCCCAGTACTGTGCTGGATCTGCTGGATTACCATTCTTATCTGCCCAAACAGCGGGATCGTCCTCGGAGCCGCCATAGCTGATGTCCGTCTGAAGCACCATTTTACCCCAAGCGTCGTTGCCGACGACCGGAGTGTCGTTGGTTGGACCAACGCGGATAACCCGATCATCGAGACTTGCCGTGGCATCGTCACTTTTCAGAAGGAATAAGTGCCCACCCCATTGTGGCAGTTCGCCGCCTGCCAGCGCGCCGAGAAGGTGACCTCCAACAAAAATCGTCCCCATTTAAGCCTCCGTTAAAATACAACCAGTAGAATATGGAAAAGTCATTTCTGCAAGGTAAAATTATGGAATACAAAACTAAATTTCGCGCGCTAGTTGGGCTCAATATAGCAATTCTAGTCGCGTCTTGTGGAGTTATGTATAAATTTTATCTGTCTGAGTTCCAGAAAACAAAAAAAGGGCCGTTTGGCTATTTTGCGATCGACCCGAAGGATATTCAAACAGCGAATTCAAGAATTAAGTCGGATACATCCATGATGAGCCGCGGCCTTGAAGTGCAAGAATATTTTCAGAAGGCAGGATTTGAATGCGTTAGGAGATTTCGGTCCCAAGTCTCAGAGGCCGAACGCCAATCTTGGGATCAGTGGGCATATCCCGGGGGTTATGCGTCTGTAGGATGCAATTATCACTTTCACTTTTTCAGTGTTTGGGGAGCGGTCTTTAACGTAGACCGCAACGACGCAGTCCTGGGACCAATAAAGCTCTATAGTGGCACTCGGATGGAGTGATTGGGTCTGGTGAGTGAGATCGCAGCCATCATTGCCCCTTCCATGGCGCGCTAGCGGCACCGCCGTCCTTCGTGAGAGCACTCCATCTGCGCGCGGATATTGCCATGCCCACTCTCTCTCACCGTCACCTAACGCAGTACTCGAACCGTAGGACCTCTCTCCGCACGGACACAGAGCTGTGTCTGCGGAGACCTTGGTATCGCGACGCGAGGGTCGTTGTAGGTCCACGTGCAAAACGATGTGAGCGCAGGCTTAATCGGATTCTTGATATGCGGGTTCCTCCATAATGGGCCCGAGCACATTAGTCAGATCGGACCGGGCCAGTGCGCAGCCTGCGTCCCAAAAGGCAGCTAAGCGCAGTTAAATGCGCACAGCACGTACAAAGTTTTCGTTCACAGGATACCTGCGTTGATGCATCCATCATCTGGTAGATGCCAACTCTCGCAACCTCAACAATATCGCCCCTCTTCGAGGTGCGGCGTACTGCTGGGATGGCCGAGTTTGCGTATCGCCCATCCCAGCAGTCTGGCAAAGGGAGGTTTATGTGCTCGAACATGTCCGATCAAGGAACGCGGTAGCCACCCTTGTCGGCATTCCATTGATCCCCATACTCTTGCCTGCGACCGCAAGAGCTGCCGACGGTTTTGGCGGCTTCGAAATACAAAGCGAAGGCTTATTCCTATCGACGGGGCAACGCACCGAACGGAACCAGCGCAGAGCGGTTTGAGGTGCGGTCAGGTGATTGCAGAGCAAGGCCGCATCACGGCTCGACCATATTAGTATCACTTCTCGGTTTTCATTCCCAGGGACCGGCATGCATGGTTGCAGTCACCTTACCGGGTGCGGACATGACTGTGATGACACCGCCAACTGCCCCGCTTGGTGGCGCTTTTGTTATCGCTCAATTGGTGTTTTTCATCCGGCCGTATCGTCCGGCAGGATATGCATTTGCGAAGCGTGAGCTGCCTCCACGAACGCCTGGCGCGCCACTTCCGGATCGAGATAGAGCTGCATTGCGTCCATCGAGGTCGCAAGCGCATGATGGAATGCGGCGGGATCGTTTTCGAGATGCGGCCACTTTTCGCTGAGCAGGAAGGCGGCGAGATCCTCGACGCTGCGGGCCTGACGATATTTCGCCATCCCGTCAATCTCGACCTGCAGCGGACGGATCGGTGTCTGAAGGTTGTCCATGACGCAATACCTTTCGATGTCACGGCAGAGTCACATGGGATGCGATTCGAATGAGTCGAGTCGCTCGTCGCGGAATCGACTGAAAAGCGGAAAATCAGAGTGCAGCCTCGATCCCGGAAGGGATCGAAGCAAGAGACAAAGAAGCATATCGGAGCTTTCAGCGTAGCGATCGCACCATAGGTGCGGGAAAGCGGGAATTCGCGTCACACGAGGGCGTGAAGAAGGGCAGCCGCAGGAGCGTCAGCGTGAGCGGTCCGGAGGAGACGCGGGACCGACTGCCCCGCGTCCCAGTGTTCCGCTTTCCGGTCAACGTCGCGGCGGTGGCACCCGATAACAGACGTCCGGCCCTCACCTGCCCGGCCGCACCAGCGATCGGGCGATATCGATGATGTCATCCCGGCCGGCAGTTGGATCTTCCCGGTTCCAGGCAACGCCGAGCCCGATCTTGAAGTCGATGCCCCTCACCTTCTTGAGCTCAAAGCCACGGTTCGGCAGATCCTGCGTCCATTCCGGCACGAAGCCGATGCCAAGGCCGGCCGAGACCAGCGACACCAGCGAGAAGGTGTCGTCACAGGTAAGCGAGTCGCAGCCGTCTATCGGTCCAGAATGCCGTTCGGCGAAACGCGATCGAGTTGCTGGCCCTGGGTAATGCCGCGGTTTTCGATGATGACTGACTGCGGCACGATCGCAGGCCCGCTTCCTTGACGCGCGCCGTGGGCCCTCTGCCGCGGGACGAGCTTTTCGATCGACGCCGCCGGGCGGGTTCTTTCGGGAATGGGCGCGACCACGATCACTTCGGTGGGCTTCGGTTTGCCGGGGACAGGCGCGAAGGCGAAGTCGACGGTTTTGACGGTGACGCGCTCGCGCGAGAGGGTGCCGATCGCTTTCCATTTGCCGCTCTCGAAATCAGGGCCGATCCCGGCACTGGTCGTCACCTGCACGCGCACCGAATAGCTGAAGTTGTTCAGTTGCTTGTCCTGAAGTTGATGGGAGATTTGCGACACCCATTCCCTGAGTTTGAAGTCGCGAGGCTCGACCTTGATATCCTTGTAGGCGGCCACGCGCTCGCAGGCTCTGGATTTCGGTTCCCGCACAAAGACGCTATATTCCGCTTTGCCGTTGCGATAGGCCTCCTGCGCCACGCCGGCGCCGGCGACGATGTTCAATTTTCTGACGCCCGTCGGCGTTATCCATGTGAGTGGATCGAGGCCTGCGCCATCCGTCTGCGTGATGTTCTGGGTGATCGTATAGTTGGCGGCCCATTTCTCGAATTTTGCTCCGGTTTCCTTTTCGTTTTCGTTGAACGTCTTAATGATTTCGCACTCGACAATATCGGCCAGTTGAATAATGCCGTCCGGACTCCCATCTGGCATGCGTGGCACCGCCGTACAGCCTTGCATTACAATTGTTATCGATAGAAATGGCAGTATTTTCTTCATCATATTCCCCTCGACCTGTCTCGTTACTAATTGATGCTGACGTCGTTCGATCTGTCGAGAACAAGACTGCGGATTTCTGACGTGCGTCTTCAATTGTTCACAACTTTATATTGCTGGGTGCTCCCAAAACGGTTCTGTCTTCTTGGAAGAGCAAATCCCGTCGTGTGAAAGATCGTCGCCGCGAAACGATCGGCTTGTACCGGCAGACGACCCTGGCCCTTGAGGCGATCGCGTCCGTCCTGGCTCTCCGATCACGTCTTCGTGCAATGTAAAATCGCCCGGCGGCAAAAGACTTCGCCCGAGTTGGCATCCGGGTAAGGGCTGGAGAGGCGGGAGCCGTCGCTCCAGTCGGTATTGGGGCCAGGACCATGAGCCGGGCCGCGACGGCGATCCACAAAAGAGCGAGACGGGTTTAAGCAGACGGGCGCCTTTGAAACCGGCCGTCAGATCGAGCACCTGGCGTTTCATCGGCACTAGCACCGAGTCAACCTTCGGATTCGTGCTGCCTTGGCCTTGAGCGGACGTCGGCTAGGGGCTAGCGGTCGCCGTGAAGGAGGCAAGGTTTGTGCGTTGAGTGTCGAAGGCGGCGTCGCTCAGAAAATAGACCTGCAGACCGACGACATCGTTGAGGCGTCGGTGTGCGTGACGAGCTGATGATTGTCGAGATCGAAGTTGGTGCGGCGAAACGGCTCTGGTCCAGCGGTCTGTGAACGGTCATGGTAATGCCCTCGGCATTGCGAAAGACTGCGTCGTTCGATTCGTGATAGTGGCTCGCGCGGCCAAAGGTTGCGTGGTTCAGTTCCAGGAAGAGTTGAACGCGCGATAGCATGCCACGCGCTCGCTGCATGCCTCCTCGTAGGTTTGGAAGCGGGGCGATATTCATCGGCGAGAATATGTCGCGCAACCAAAAGAGTTCGCGCATAATCGCACGCGCTATGACATCGCATTCAATGCCGCCGGTCGGTCTCATGCCCCCGCGGGACGACCTTAGAAGATCACTGCTCTGTGGATCGGGTGGGTTGAATCGAAGGTGTTCTCGAAAAGCTTCATGAGTTCGCGCGTGAAATGATGGCCCTCATTTTTTAGGTCGCGAAACACCGGATCGTTGCGGTCCTCCTTGCGAAGCCCGATCAGCTTGTTACGGGTCTCCGCATCGGCGAGGCGCTCCAGGAACCTGTTGTAACAGGCCTTCACGTCGGCCATCCGAGCTGTTCCGCAGATCTCGCCGAGACGCTCCAGCGCCGGAAGGTCGAACAGTTCCTCGAGGCGCTTGACCTTAAGATCATGTCGAAGGTCGGCGGTCAGGCCGACGCTGAAGAGGCCACTCGCGTAGAGAAGCTTGCGAGAGAAGATGAGCTTGATGTTGCGGATGGCCCAAGGCTTCTCGCCCTCGAATGACTTGAACTCGTAATCCACTGCGATCGTGCGATAGTAGCGGATGATATCATTGAGGAGGAACAGCGTCAGTTGGTGATCGGTGATCTTGTCGGTGATGTAGCGCTCCAGAATCTGCCGGCGGACCGCCTTGAATTTTTCCTGATTGAAAAGCCACTCACCCTCGAGCAGCAGGAGCATCCGCCGGGTGATCTTGGCGTTGCTGTCGGCCGCGCCGCCGATATTGTGGAGCATTGCGTCGCGTTGCTCAAACTGGGAGAATGCGCCGCCGGTGGCAGGCTCAATCGGAACGATGTCGCTGACGGCTTTGCGTACGTCATCGACCCAGGCGACGGAGGAAGCACTATCATCCAACAGATGATTCTGGTCGGTTTCCGTGATAATGAAGAAGTCGAGATCGGAACTGTCGGACGCTTCGCGGCGAGCATACGATCCGCAGGTCACAACGACCTCGTCGGCAGGAACGATGCTTTCCAGTGCGCCGCGAAGCTCGCTCAATTTCTTTTCAGAGAAGTCTCTGGCCAGACTGTATGCGCTCATCAAATGACTTCCATGCGTAATGTTCAATGTCGACATCCGTGGCGGCTGATAGAGGCAGTTCGCGCGGTTGCTTGGTCTGCCTGTATCGCTGGCTGTCTTCCCGATTGTGGAAATCGCCGCCCTTGTCGACGACGAAACGCCGTTCCTTGAACGGAACTGGCCCGTCGATCAGGTCGCTGACTGCTCTTGGGAAGTTGCTGGCCTTCAGGAGTTTGTGAAGACCGGGAATCTTCGAGAAAGCGGTCCGCTCGGTCGAGAAATAGTCTTGCGGCCCGAACTGGCCAATATGTCGCTCCATGAGGAGCTGGCACGCCTTGTCGGCCAATATGCCGAGCGGCGAATTGATCACGTGCCTGTAGACCTGATCCTTGTATTCCCAGAACCCGTCCACCTTGTCACGATCGCTGGTGGTTTCGCGTCTCACGGCCGCGTCGAGGATCGCTTCCGGGCTCACCAACGACCACGTTTCCCTCGCAGCATAACTCCGAGAGCGCATGATGCCCTCGATCGTGTCGAAGTTGATCGGGCCGGAAAAGAAGCCCTCGAAACAAGCGTCGTCGCCCGACAGGACGTTGAGGACCGCGTCAATGTCGACGTGGAAGCGCTTGAGCGTGTCGTGAACGGAGCGAACCTTCGCCACCTCTCCCTTGATGACCTGCATCGTCGCCTGATGGTGATCGATGCCGAAATGCTTGACGAAAATCGGCTCCAGAGAGTGCGAGAACGGCGAGTGTCCGATGTCGTGCAGCAATGCCGCCGACGTCAGCACATCGATCTGTTTCGGCGAGAAGTCGCGTTGGGCCGCATAGCGCAATGCAAGCCGCGCGACGCCAATACTATGCTGGTAGCGCGAGTAGCGGTGCCGCGCCCCGTTCGGTGCAGGCACGAGAAGGTAATCGATGCCACCCAGGAACCGGATCGATTTCAGCCGCTCGAAGGCGCTAGACTCCATCAGGCTGTTGAGCAGCGCCGTCGTGGTCATGTTTCCCTGACGATTTGGCTGCACGTAGCTATAGGCCGGCCGATTGGAATTGTTTGACAGGCTATGCCACATTAGCGCGTGCGTTCCACAATTGCCGACGAATTCATTCTCAATAAATAGCAAGATAGTTTATCGCAATCGTCCCGTAAACGCTTCTCCCCGAGTTTATCGGCAATTAGCGGCGCAAACTCGCATTCAGATTTTCGCCCAAATGATGCGTCGCATTGTTACTCGTGGAATTCCTCGAATGTCGTGTGCAATTCGATGCGTTCGGTGAAAATCTGCTTTTTGCCCGCCAATTCGAATTTCAGGGAGAATGCGGCATCCTTGAAACGCAGTATGTCGGCGCCGCCGGCAATGTCCTCGATATCGATCTTCTCGATATGGGGCGCCTTGGAGCGATCGACCCATCCCGGCACCAAAAGGGCCGGTTGAAACGTGAGGACGTTTTCATGTCTTTGAACGTTTGAAAGGTTCGCGGCACCCGCGCGGATCACGTCGAATGCGACGTCGCCGACATTCGCGGCGATTGATCGGACGATCATTGGTCGACGGTTCCAATTGGTGATCCGGATCTGCACTTTGCTGTTGCGGTTGATGTGTTGAACCGCGTCGATCGATGGGGCGGCGTCGCCGAGTTGAAAATCGGTCTGCTGTCTCTGGGCCTTTAGTTGCTCGAGGAGGATGCCGATCGTCGCGAATGCGGCCGCCGCCGCCGCCCAGCCGCTGAGCGCCGATATCCACTCGCGCGCCCGCGGGCAGCTTCCATCATCGCCATGGCAGACGAATTCGTAGGCGGGTTGAAAACCCCAGATGGTGACGAGAAGAATGATGATCATGATACCGCCGCAGATTGCGATGGCAAATCTGTCGAATAGTCGATGCATTTTTCAGAGCTTCAGATCAATTGGCCAATCACCGTATGGTATTTCGCGGCAACGCTCACATGTAAAGGGCCCGAAGACGCGCGACGCCGCACCCGATAGGCTCGGTCATTTCAACATCTCAGGTTATTGCCTGATGTTCAAAAGGCGGTTCGAGGAATGACGTCGGCCAATTGACGCGCCAGGCAGCGGTCAGTGGACGATAGCAAGAGGTGTTTTCCTCAGGCGCAAAACGAAAAGCGTCATATTTAGGGGCTCTTCCTCACTCTGTGTGGTTCATCTGCCGTTAGGGATAGTGTCGTTATGGCGGGAATGCGAACGAAATCGAAATGGTCGCCCGGGCCAGGAGTCAAGATTTTGGGTATCACGCTCACTGTTGATGACGGTTGGGTTGTTTCCGCAGCTGGATCCGCGATTGGGATTTGTCCCGATTGTTGACGTCTAAGCCGAGGTAGGTGGCTGGTCTAACCTCCGCCTCCAGGATCTACCAGCGCAAGGCGAGCCGGTGACAGTGAAGCTCCTGCTGAGGCGCTGGCTTTCCGCAAATCGGGAATGCGCACGACTAACGTTCACTGACCGGTTACACATGATCGCTGCTCCCTATGCGCGCCGGACGAGAAGGGGGTCGGAGAGATTGTGGGGTTGGCTCGGCCACGGCCGGCTGTCCACGCCAGCGTTTGATGGAACGTCTCGGCATGCCGGCCAGCGACGACATCTTCCGACAACTGAAGAGCGATGCCGCGGTTTCTCATCGGAGTTCCGAGGTCCGGGTAGTCGGCATCCATGACTGGAGTTGGCGGCGGGCTACAAGCTATGGAACCATCATAGTAGATCTCGAGCACCGCTCGGTTGTCGACATACTGGACGACCGCAGCGTCGACAGTGCGGCCCAGTGGCTTCGTGATCACCCGACCGTCGAGGTCGTCAGCCGGGACCGCTGCGGCCTGCATGCGCAGGCCGTGCGTGAAGGCGCACCGAGGGCCTGACAGGTCGCCGATCGGTTCCATCTGATCCAAAACCTTCGCGCGGCGATCGAAGAACAGATGAGCCTTTCTGGACGCGCAACGGGCAGGTCCATCCTGTCGGAGGACGCAATTGTTGACGCCGCAACGCATCGCCGGCGTGTTCGGCTCGCCCACAGGCATTTCGCCAGGAAATATTCGAGATGCTCCATGCCTTGCGCCAGCAAGGGCTGTCCTACCGCGAGATCGCTCGACGGAGCGGCTATGAACGTTGCAGCGTAACGAACTGGCTCAAGTTCGAGGCTCCGGCAGACAGGCGGCGAGCAACACTGAATCCCACATCACCATGGTACTTCGAAACCTTCCTTGCTCAATGCTGGAAAGGGGGGAGCCGCCGTGGGCGGCATCTGTTTCATGACGTCAAGCAGCGAGGCTACACCGGCAGCTTCGCAAATCTGGAGCGGCTGCTGGGTAGCTTGGCGGCGGGCCGAAAGGAAACAGGCCAGCGATGTGCCGCCAGTCACCTCAAGCTTGGAGCTGGTTCGAGATCCCGAAACCGGATGCATGTTCGACGGTGGCCCCCGCCGCGCTGTGCATCAAGCCGCGAGGCCCGCTGACGGACCGGCAGGCCACCAAGGTCGATGCTTGAAGCATGGATCTGATGCCTTCGCCGAGATGCGACGCTTGGCGATGCGCTTCAACGGCCTCCTTCGCAGTAAGAAATCGGTATCACACGCCGGAAGCAATAGAATACATGAAGCGCATCATGCGCTTCAACGAGAACCGGCCAATCGATTTTGAGCAATGGACGCTCACCAACGAGACCCTCGCGACGTCCGTGAAGGTGGGCATTTCGGCCGAGAGCCTCAGTCGTCGCCCCGCATCAACGACCTGCCGGACCTTTCTCTCACCTACCCTGCCGCACCAATGATCGGGCGATATCGATGATGTCGTCACGCCCGGCAGTCGGATCCTCCCGGTTCCAGGCAACACCGAGCCCGATCTTGAAATCGACGCCCCTGACCTTCTTCAGCTCGAAACCGCGGTTCGGCAGATCCTGCGTCCATTCCGGCACGAAGCCGATGCCAAGCCCGGCGGAGACCAGCGACACCAGCGAGAAGGTGTCGTCGCAGGTGTAAGCGACATTGTCGGTGAGATCGTGCTCCTCGAACTTTTCTGCGAAATAGCGCTCGCTGTAGGAAAGGTTCTGACGGGAAAACGAGATGATCTTCTCTTGTCGCAGATCCTCAAGATCGATCTCGCTCTTCAATGACAGCGGGCTCTCTTTGGCCACCGCCAGCAGATAGCGTTCATGGGCAATCGAGAAGAAGCGAAGCGAGCCGATATTCTCCACCGGCCGGATGAAGCCGAGATTGATGCGGCCTGCCTCGATATGGCGGATGATGTCATCGGTGGTGCCGCTTTCGATATGCATGCGGATATCGGGATATTTGCGGCCGATGCGTGACAGGAAGGACGGCAGCACGCCGATCGTGGCGGGATAGACGGTGCCGATGGCAATCCTGCGCGCCGACCTCCCGCCAACCGAGCGGGCGATCTCCCGCGACAGATCAATCTCGCTGAGGATCCTCACCGCCCGCTCATAGAAGGCCGCCCCTGCCCGCGTCAGCTCCACCCGTCTGGTCGAACGGATGAAGAGCTGCACGCCGAGTTCCTTCTCCAATGCCAGGATCGCGTCTGACAGGCCAGGCTGGGTGATGCTCACCTTGGCTGCGGCTCTGCCGAAATGCAGCTCCTCGGCTACCGCAACGAAGTAGGATAGCTGGCGTAGTTCCATAGGTTTGCCCACCCTGCCCTCGCGGACAGTGACCATAGCGACGCGCGAGCGACGACGTTGTGATAATATGTCGGTTATATCCCATGGATTAATGCAATGCAAGATGGTGCCCATGGGCTATGGACACTCGTGCGCGCATAGCTTGGAATCTGCGAAACCTTCGCTCCCTGCGGAACATCACCCAGGAGAATCTTGCTGTCGACGCTCAGGTGGACCGGACCGTTATCAGTGATTTGGAGAGAGGAAAGCACAACGCCTCGGTCGATCTGCTGGATAGACTAGCCCTCGCTCTGGCTGCGGATATTTCTGAATTTTTCTCTGAGCCTTCCACCGACGACCGACCGAAACCGATGCGGGCAGGACGAAAGCCGAAGCAAACATGAGCAGCTTGCTTTCCAACGTTCGCAAACGATGGTCGCCTTGATAGGATTCGAATGGGCGGGCCGTTTGAAACTGATAACAATATTGCTAAAAAACAGTTGGTTAGCGTATAAACTCGCGTGTGGACCCGGCTAAGGGTAGATCAGCACGATCCTAAAAGCCAGTGGTCGAGGCCGTATCTCCAATATAACGAACCCGCCGCATTGTGCTTTCGTAAGCAGTGACTACTATGTGGCATTGTACAGGTCATCACCGCCCCTTGCGGTGTCGCATACGCGCTCGGCCCCGCGCAAGGACGAAGTTTTCGTTCCTCGATCAACAAGCACACAGTCCCTATTAAGGCTTCAAAGCTTCGCCCAGAAGGCTATCGGTTGACCATCGCTGTCTGAACATGGCGGCACCGTCAGGTCCTATCAACCCAGTTCGCTGCTACGCAGTTACTTCTTCATTACTCCACCGGCTGCCAATACCTCATCCGGCGTGTCGACGTCGAGCAAGGCGGCATCGCCAATATCCACATCACGCACGGGCAGGCTCGATTTGGCGATGATATCTCGCGCGCCGACATCGCCTTCAAGTCTGAGGACTGAATGATGGATAGAACATGGCAGGATAAGGGGATTGCCGGGCTTACCGCGTGAGACGGCGCGAACGACCGCCCTGCCGCCTGCGTTGCGAAATGCGGAAATCAAGGCATTCAGGTGTTCGCTGGAAATGCCGGGCATATCGGCCAGCATGACGAGAATGCCTTCGGCGCTGTCTGCGCCCCTCGATGAGAATCCTGTGATGAGGGATGTCGCTATGCCGCTGGCATAATCGGGGTTGTCGACGAAAGTCAGAGCGAGCCCATCGAGCGCGGCCGCAATCTCGCTCCTGCGATGCCCCGTGACGACAATAACGGAGGCTGCATCCGAACCGAGTGCAGTCAATGCCGACCGCCGTACGAGCGGCACTCCGTCGAACTCCGCCAGCAGCTTGTGCCTCCCGCCTTCACCCATCCGGCTCGCCCTGCCGGCAGCGAGAATGACGATCGCGACCGATGCGTCAGGCATGAGCAACCAGTCTTGCAGCGGCGATGTCCGCCAAAACCGACAGGGAGAGCGAGGTTACATCCCGTGTCGGGCCGAACATCCCAATGGGCGCCTTGATACGACGAATGTCGTCTTGTCCAAAAGCCATTGCTGTCAGACGCTCGACCCGGTGACGATGCGTCCGAGTGCTGCCGAGCGCGCCGATATAGAATGCCGGCGAGTTAAGCGCGGCTTTGAGAATGTCAGCTTCGGCGTCGACGTCATGATGCAGGAGCACGACGGCGGTAAAGGGATCGATAGTGTCGGCGGCACCCTCGCTCCGCCCCCTGATGATCACGTCATAGCCGGAAGCCTCGGCTAATCGCGCGACGGCCTGCGCTTCAAGCGTCTGGCCGGAAAGGACGACACGAGTGCGAGGGCGATAGACGGTCACGAAATCACCCTCGGTCCAGCACGTCCGCCGCGGCGGGTCCACCGATGTAAGCGTCTGCCGCTCCGGCGAGTAGACAAGACCGGCTGACTGCCTTTGTCGGAGACGATCCAGAACATGCTGCAGAGCGCCGATATCTTTCAGAACATGGATAGCGATTGAGATTCCTCCGCCGCAGGGAAGAACGATGTCGAAGAAGGGCGAACCCTCGCCAAACTTGATGGTGCGGTCCCGTCCTTCGTTCATGGCAAGCAGCGCTTCTGCGGCAATTGCGGCTTCGACGCATCCACCCGAGACATAGCCGCAGAAACGCCCATCCGCAGCAACTGCCATATGAGCGCCAAGCGAGCGCGCAGCGCCACCGCGAATTTCGACAAGGGTTGCGAGCGCAGCCGCACCAAGACGATGGGCGTCTATTGCGAAGCGAAGCAGTTGCGCAGGATCGTCGGTGGACGAGACCCTGAAAGGAATTGGTGCCGCAATGGCTTTGAGCTTCTGATCCATAAGAAATCCTGCAGTAAATGACGAATGCGCAATCCGCGCGAATTCTCCGCGATTAAAACGCCGGCTACGGCAATTCCGAGTCGACTGGTTTGAATGGAGTCGAACGTTCATCCGGTAATATAGCCCCTCCAATTCCTTGGAGGGGCAATCTACCCGAGGCTATAGAACTAGTCGCGGTAACGTCGACACCCTTAGCAGTGCTCAGCACGTCTTGTGCTACCCAAGCGCGAGCTCATCAGACGGGGTCTCAATCTTTCACTTAGTTCTCATCCTTCGATAGCTTCCGCTGCGCGATAAAGGCTTCGGGCGTGCCGTCCTCGCTGTTGACGAACACGATATCTGTCGGCTCTCGACGCGGCGTGTCGACGGAAAGGAAGACAACAGGCTCTTCGAGTATCTTCGGCAGCGCGTGGACAGTGCCTTTCTCGAAAAAGAGCAACTGTCCGGGCTTGAATTCCGCCTCGTTGGATGGATCTTCCATCCAGAAGGTCCCCCGTCCGGAGAGAACGTAAAGATACTCGTCACAGCCGCGATGGAAATGCGGCGGCGTACCCTTGTACACACGAAACACGCGCGAACTTGCCGCGGGCGTGTCGCGGAGATATTCGTCCACCAAAAGGGTGTCGGCGGTCGGCGGAAATTGCGCGATGATCGATGCGAGATCGAAACGAGCAGAGCGAGCGCTTGGGTTTACCGTCATAACAGCCTCCTCACACACCGCGTTCGGATGCGCCGGCATAACGCGGAGCCGGGCGAGCGTTGGAAAGATGTGGCAGCATAACCTGACGAGCCGTCTCGTATGCGTCCCATTCCGCACCGTCCTGCAACGAAGGAATGGTCACCTTTTCTTGGCGGTCGAGCCCACGAAGGGCGGAATCAACCAGATCTGCCGTGCTCATTAGCCATTCGCTCGGAAGATTGCCCATACCAACGCCCGCAACATCCCAGAATTCGGTCGACGTGGCGCCGGGCAACACCGCCTGAGCACGTATACCCTTGGCGGAAAGTTCGTGCTGCAGCGACTGGGTGAAGGCAAGCATATATGCCTTGGTGCCGCCATAGACCCCGTTGAGCAGCTCCGGAGCGATGGCCACGATGGAGGCGATATTGATGATAGTGCCGCCGCCTTGCTTCACCATACTCGGAACGACAGCATAGGTCAGCCGTGTCGGTGCCGTGACGTTGGTCGCAATCATTTCCGCCATTTTGCCGATATCGCTTTCCAGAAGCGTACCAGCGCCGCCGAAGCCGGCATTATTGACAAGAACAGAAATGCTCTCGTCGCCTGAGAGACGCGCCTCGAGCGCTGTGAGATCAGCCTCCGTGGTGAGATCGGCCGTCAAAACCGTTACCGCTACGTCGTGGGATTTGCTGATGCGCTCCGCGACGGCGTCGAGTTTTTCCTTGTTGCGCGCGACGAGAATGACGTCGTAACCGCGACCCGCCAGCCGATCGGCATAGGTCGCGCCGATACCAGAAGATGCGCCTGTGATGATTGCCGTCGTGTTCTTAGTGCTCATGATAGATCTCCTTTTAAAGGTAATTTGTAGTGTCGGCGGAAATCTAGAGCCGATGCTTTGTTTGATATTTGACGATGCGTTCATTCCTCGCAGTGCGGCGTGAAACCTCCTTCCGTAGCATAATCGTCCAATAAAACGCCTGGCAGAGTTCCCACCTTCACGGACATACGCGCTTCGTCTGGCGCCACCCGCGGGCCCGATGGCTACCGATGTCAAGTGGTCGCGGTCGAACGCACGCGCTTCAGCCAAGGAGATTTTGCATGGCTACGGAACTCTCTCAAAAAGCAAGCTTTTGGGTGGCGGCAGGCATTGTTGCCCATACACTGTGGACGAGTGCAGCTCCGGCTATGGCTTATCCACTCTACGCGGCACAGTGGCATCTCACCCCAACGATCACGACAGCAGTCTTCGCGATCTATCCAATCGTGGTGGTCGCAACCCTGATCGTATTCGGCGATCTCTCCGACCACGTCGGTCGACGTATGACCATGCTTTTCGGCCTGACGGCCTCGATCATCGGTGTTTTTCTCTTCGCTATCGCAGGCGATGTATGGATGCTGTTTGTCGGTCGAGTTTTCATGGGGCTTGGCGTCGGCCTCACCGCAGGCCCATCCACCGCGGCATTGGTGGAATATGCCGGCGACGATGGGGCCGAGCGAGCAAGCTCCATGACGATCTCAGGTCAGGCGATCGGGTTTGCCGCGGCACTCCTTGTCGGGGGCCTGCTGATCCAATATGCGCCCTTTCCAACGCATCTGAATTTTGTGGTGCTATTGTTTCTGCTGCTCGTCCTGGCTGGATTGAGCTATTTCCTGCCAAGAGACGTTGACGCAATTGAACATCGGTGGACACCACGTCTGCCTCGGGTCGAGCGATCGTTGCGCGGACCTTTTATAGTTTCCTCCATCACGGTCATGACCGCCTATACCCACGGCGTGACAGTAGGCTCCCTAGGCTCGCAATTCGCACGTGAGCTGGTTCAGTCCTCCAACGTGTTCGTCAACAGCGTTGCTCTTTCGCTGTTCGGTATCTCGCTTGGTGTCACCGGGTTATTTTCGCGGAAAGCAGAGCCTGCCAAGGCTGCTATGTTAGGCACAGTCATATCCCTCGGTGCCATGACCCTGCTCGCGGGAGCCGCAAGTTTTCACAGCCTCCTCCTGTTCGTCGCCATGGCGGCTGCTTCGGGTACGGGTTACGCGTTGATGGTGTACGGTGGTCTCGCCATCGTCACCCGCGTAACACCCAAGGCCGTTCGGGGCGGAGTTCTCTCCGGCGTCTTTCTTTTCGCCTACCTTTTCACCGGCATCTTGGCGGTGATCCTCGGCAAGATCGCAACCCTCAGCGATCTCGCCCATGCCGCCTTTTCGGAGGTTGTGGTGATGTCGGCCCTCTGTCTGGTTACCATTGTCCTTCTGATCGCCTACGCCCGGCTTAGGAGCCTGCCGCCCTTCTGCGATAGGCGCGCCGCCTAGGCCTGATGCTCCCCTGCTCCCTTTTTTACCCCCGGCGCGATCCCGATCGCGCTTCCACGCCCGTCAACCAAGGAGATACCTATGGGCCTTAAAGTTTATCCGATCAATTTCGGCAATATGACACTGGATTCGAGCGGCCTTGTTCTGTTTCGAAATCCGGGCATCCTGACCACGATACCCACGCTCGGCTTCCTCATCCTCGGCGGAGAGGAACCCATCCTCGTCGATACCGGCTCGCGCAACGCGGAGCAGTACGAAATCTTCGGAATTGGCGCCGAGCAGACTTCAGAAATGTCGATTGAAAACCACCTGGCGCGGCATGGCCTCAGGATGAGCGACATTCGGCATGTCATCCATACTCATGCCCATATCGACCACTCCGGGCAAGATTACCTTTTCCCGATGTCTACCACGATCGCCATGTCACGCCGCGAGCTGGAATTTGCGGCGTCGGGCCTCATGGGGCCAGGGATGTATACAGCCGTCGAGACTAAACATCTTATCGACCGTCTGCATACCCGCGGCGCGCTACGCCTCTTCGACGTCGACGGAACCTTCGAGGAGGAAATCATCCCCGGCGTCGCGGTACGACTGACCGGTGGCCATACACCCGGCTCTATTTCAGTGCTCGTTGAGACGGACGAGGGGCTGCTCAACATTGCTGGTGACGTCGCCTACCACGTTGCTGACCAGTTGATCGAGCCGATACTCGATCAGGCAGCGCACGAGCCGACAATCACCGCCAATCGTGCCATGTCGACACTTGATGAAAAGAAGGCGATTAAGCGAGCCCTTTCGGGGACCCGCTTCCTGCTGATCAGCCATGATAGCCCCGCGCTCGTTCGCGGCGGAAAGATCATCGGTCGCTATCATGAGGCCATTGACAACCCGGGCGCCGATGTGACGGTCGCAGCCAACTACGAGTTGCTTCAAAGGGCGGATGACATTGCAGCCTGAATATGCAGACTGACAAAGCAAGAGGGCGGGGACAAAATCCTCGCCCTCTTTTTTTCCGGCTGCCTGTCAAATGTTCAAACCAGCACCTCAGCAAGCGGCAAAGATCGAAACCGCTTGCCCGTTGCAGAGAAGATGGCATTTGCGAGCGCGCCGGCTGCAGCCGATGTTCCTGCTTCGCCAACCCCGCCTGGGGCCTCGCCATTATGGATTTGATAGACCTCAACCTTCGGCGCCTCGTTGATGCGCAACACGCGGTATGTGTCGAAATTGGTCTGATCGACCGCGCCGTTGGTGAAGGTCACACGGTTGAACATCGCTGAACTGAGGCCGAAAAGAACGCCGCCTTCCATCTGCGCCTTGACAGTGTCGGGATTGACCGTAATGCCGCAGTCGATGGCGATGACCGATCGCAAGAGGCGAATGACATTGTCGGAGCCTATCTCGATATCGAGGACATGCGCCAGATAGCTGCCGAAGGCAGACTGCAGGCTCACGCCCCGCCCACGCCCGGCCGGCAGCTTCTCACCCCAACCCGACTTTTCGGCCGCCAGATCGAGCACGGCAAGTGCCCGCGGGTTCCTCGTCAGCATATTGCGTCGGAAGCTGACAGGGTCCTGGTTCGTCGCATGAGCCATCTCGTCGATAAAACTTTCCACCACGAAGACATTGTGGGTCGGCCCGACGCCACGCCACCAGCTCGTATTGACGCCTTCTGGCTCATGCCGGACATAGTCTGCGAATACAGCCTCCTCATCGTATGGCGTTTCAGCGGCACCATCGACCGCATCGATATCGACCCCGCCCGTGAATGCCGCGGGCGCATATCGCGCGAAGATGGACGACCCCGTGACCTTATGAGTACGGCCGACAAGCCGGCCATCCTTGTCGAGACCCGCCGTCACCCGATCATAATAATAGGGCCGGTAATAGTCGTGGGTCATGTCCTGCTCCCGGGTCCAGACGAGCTTGACCGGATAGCGAATGTCCTTCATCAGTTCGGCGGCCAGTTCGACCGAGTCTTCCTCAAGGCGCCTGCCGAAGGCTCCGCCCATGAGATGATTGTGGATCGCAACCTTCTCCTGCGGCAAGCCGGTCACGGCTGCAACGGCCTTTTGCGCGCGCACCGGCACCTGAGTTCCGACCCAGACATCCGCGCCATCCTCGCGGATATGCAGGGTGCAGTTCAGGGGCTCAAGAGGAGAATGGGACAGGAAGGGAGAATGATAAACCGCGGAAAGCTTTGTCGCCGCCGAGGCGATCGAGGCCTGCGCGTCTTTTTCTTGGCGGGCGACGGCTCCATCGCCTGCAGAAACCTCATCCATCCGCGCGACAATGCTTGCTGTCGTAACATGCGCATTCGGGCCTTGTGACCATTCTATGTTGAGCGCGTCTAGCCCCTTCTTGGCGGCCCACATGTGGTCGCCGATGACGGCGACGGCGAAATCCTTTGCCCGGACGATGTCGATCACGCCCTTGAGGGACCGCGCCGCGGCCTCGTCCATCGAGGCGACCGAGCCGCCGTTCACAGGCGCGATGGCCAGTGTGGCAAACTTCATGCCCGGCCTCATCACATCGATACCGTAGACGAGCGAACCATCCACCTTCGCCGGCGTATCGAGCCGCTTCGCCTTCGTCCCGATCAACCGGAACTGCGATGGATCCTTCAGCGGTACCTCAGCTGGGACCGGCTGGTTAGCGGCCATTGGCGCAATATCGGCGTAGGTGATTGCCCTGCCTGAGGCATCGTGTCGGATCATGCCGCGCTCAACACGACAGCCAGACGGAGTGACCTGCCATTCCTTGGCTGCGGCGGCGACCATCATGATCCGTGCCGCGGCCCCCGCCTGCCGCAATCGCATCCAGTCTGTCCTTGTCGACGTCGAACCGCCGGTGGCCTGGTCATAGAGAATCGGGTCCATGTATTTGGAAATGTCCGGGGGAGCGGCCTCCAGCTTCACTTGGTCGAGATCCAGCTCAAGCTCCTCGGCCATCATCATGGCACTCGACGTGTAGATGCCCTGCCCGACTTCCATGTGTGGCAAGATGAGCGTGACCCCCGACTGATCGATCTTAACGAAGGCATTTGGTACGAATGTCGGGGATGCGTCCTGCGCCAGGGCGGCGCGTGCGCGCATGGCCGCCGGCATTTGCAGCGACAGCAGCAGACCGCCGGTCGCAAGCGCGGTTCCTTTAAGGAAGGATCGGCGAGACGAAAGATTGGTGATCATCTGGATATCCTCAGGCCGCTGCGGTGTGGATTGCATCGCGGATACGCACATAGGTCGCGCACCGGCACATATTGCCGGCCATGAAGTCGTCTATGTCGCTGTCGCTGGGCTTAGGATTTTCGTTGAGAAGAGCGGTTGCGGCCATGATCTGGCCGCACTGGCAGTAGCCGCATTGAACAACTTCCTTCTCCAGCCAAGCGGCCTGAACCTTGGCGCCTGTCTCCGTTGCGCCAATCCCCTCGATCGTTGTGATCGCCTGATTGGCAATCATCTCCATTGTCGTCTGGCAGGCGCGGACCGCCTCGCCGTCGAGATGAACAGTGCAGGCCCCGCATTGGGCAATGCCGCAGCCGTATTTGGTGCCTGTCATGCCCAGCACATCGCGCAGGACCCAAAGAAGCGGCATGTCGTCCGGCACATCGACTTTGTGAAAGACGTTGTTGATTTTCAGCGTTCGCATCGCGTTCTCCCTGGCGGGCCGGCCAAGCGCAAAGGCCGCGTCGGCGATCACGCAACGACCGACGGTTCAAATTTCGCAGTCGCGCCAACTATGGGGTCGCAGTGACGAGGTTAGATTGCACGATCCGCGCATAAGATTGCGGATCGCAATGGACAAGACCTGCACCGGGATGAGGGGACTTATGATCCATACCCGACGTCCCGAATGACTCGGTCCCCAGCCATCCCCCGCTTGATCAAGCGCTGATCGCAGGCGGGAGCTAACCTCACCGGCAGCAGTACCACATCCAAAGGTTTGGGTATGCGCCAACCTGAGTTCAATCGCCAAATCGGTCGACGAACGGCAACCTTGGATCATTCTGATTAGCCAAGGAGTTCATGAGATGATAGCCGCCGCAAATACAGTTTGGAACGTTGATGCGAACGCCGGCACCACCCTGGGTGCACTTCCCGCCACGGTGGACGCCGATATTGCCAAGTTGCCTGCCTTCTTCCCGAATACAGCCAACGAGGTTGTTCGCGGAGGGCTTGCACCGTGGCAATACAAGAAGGTTCTAAAATTCGTCGAAGAACATCTTTCTGAAAGCGTCAAGATCGATGAACTCGCGGATCTTGTCCGTTTGAGCGGCAGTCACTTTTCCCGTGCCTTTCGGGCGACTGTTGGCCAGTCGCCGTACGACTATGTGCTCAGCCGCAGGATGACTTTCGCTAAGGAACTGATGGCGACGACAGACGCTTCCCTGAGCCAGATAGCCCTGGAGTGCGGAATGTCTGATCAAGCCCACCTCTGCAAGGTTTTTCGTCGCACATTCGGGACCACGCCAAACGCTTGGCGCAAACCCTACCGGGTAGCAGTGAAGAATACGCTACACTAAGCCGACCATATGGCTTTCGAGCAAACGACAGAGCCTGTAACCGCTCTTCTAAAGCGGTTACAGGCCTTTTGTTGAATCACTGCGCAGGTGGGATCTCATGCCCTGAGTCTGCAGGAAGCGCGACTTACGCGGCCTCTAGGCAGCGAACAAGATCATCGGCGAGGATGGGTTTCTGCAGAAGCGCTTTAGCTCCGCTCGCGATTACGCGACGGCGTAACATGTCGTCCCGAAGCGCTGTCATCATGATGACCGGGAGTGCGGGATACCGGACGCGAACCATGGTCTGCAGATCGAGACCGCTCATGCCTGGCATATTGATATCGGTCAAAAGAACGTCGATAGTCGACGCGCGGGGAGATTCCAGGAACGCTTCTCCAGATCCAAACGGCAGGACGTCATAACCCATCGCCTCCAGAAAACCGGATGTAGCCTCAAGCATTGCCTCGTCATCATCAACGATAGCAACAATTTTTTTGCCGAGGGACACCGGCGCAGTCCTTTCCGGAACGATCTCAATCACAGCTCTAAATAGACCGTCGCTCGTCTTTCGATAGTTATACGATCGTATGGGCATATGCCAAATCGATCATAGATACGGCCGACCAGCAGGGTTACCGGGAGTAAATGCCCACCGCGGCTGATCGTTGCATCACCCTGCTTTGACCAACTCAGCTTTTCGAACGAGATCTGCGACTGAGGCTGCCTTCATCTTGCGCATCACATTCCCACGGTGAATCTTCACGGTGATTTCACTCAACTGCATCTCGTGGGCGATTTGCTTGTTCAACAGACCTCGGACAACAGCGTCCATGACCTGAGTTTCGCGCGGCGTGAGGGTAGCCGCGAGCTTAGCGATTTCCATCGCCGCAGAGGATCGCGAGCGTTGCTCGTGATCTTTTTCGATTGCCGCAGTCACAGCGTCGATCAGATCTTGATCGCGAAACGGCTTCTGCAGAAAGTCGAGCGCCCCCGCTTTCATAGCCCGGACCGTCATTGGAACGTCGCCGTATCCGCTCATGAAAATGATCGGCCTCCGACTGCCCGCTGCGGCAAGCTTGGCTTGAAGTTCCAGTCCGCTTAGCCCCGGAAGTCTGACGTCGAGTATCAAGCATCCGGATTGATCCGGCAACGTTGAAGCCAACATCTCGGCGGTAGATCCAAATCCAACCGACCCGATGCCGACCGACCGGAGGATCTCCCCTACGCTTTCTCGCATCCCCTCGTCGTCGTCAACGATAATGACAAGGGGTGTCGAGCTGGTCATTCGGGTTCTCCAGGCAAATCAAAGTGATGACCCCCGAAACATGGAGGCGGTATAAACGTCTTTTACAGAGCCATAAGGCTGCTCGTCTACAGGCATTGGAGCTGCCCTTCCCATCATCCCACGTCAGTAAATACTGAGATACAGATGCAGACCGGTCGGCGACGTGCTAACAGGTTTTTAGTCAAATCCGATCAATTTTTTATGGCATGTTGTATGGCTGAGGTCTCGCAAACTGAAACCTTCTTTTCCCGCTCACAAGGACGAGCACTCAAACCTAATGCCATAATCGCCCGGATTCTCGTGTCGAGTCTTATCGGGACTTCCGTCGAATTTTACGATTTCTATATTTATGCCACCGCTGCCAGCCTCATATTTGGCCCCCTATTCTTTCCAGCTTCGGTCCCGTCCTTGGAGCTGATCGGAGCATATGCGAGCTTTGGGATCGCATTCATGGCTCGACCGATCGGTGGCGCTGTCTTCGGACATTTCGGTGATCGGGTCGGTCGCAAGGCGACACTCATCGCATCGCTTTTACTGATGGGAATATCGACCGCGGCAATCGGTCTACTTCCGAGCTATGCGGCAGCAGGTTGGCTAGCTCCAGCGCTGCTATGCATGTTGCGCTTCGGACAAGGCCTGGCGCTCGGCGGCGAATGGACGGGTGCCGTACTGCTGGCATTGGAAAATGCCCCGCCTGGCTGGCGAGCGCGTTTTGCAATGTTTGCGCCCTTGGGCGCCCCAATCGGCTTCCTCATGGCTAACGGATTATTTCTGCTGTTGACTATTTTCCTTACCCCCGCAGAATTCCTCGGCTGGGGGTGGCGCGTTCCATTTCTCGTCAGCGTTCCGATTGTGGGTTTTGGCTTGTGGCTACGCTTCAATCTCGTCGAGACGCCCGAATTCACGGAAGCTATATCCGAGACGAAACCGGCGCGCGTTCCGCTTCTCGAAGTGGTGCGAGATCACTCCTCCGAGCTCCTTATCGGCGCCTTCGGTGTCGTCGCCTGCTATTCACTCTACTACGTTGTGACCGCGTTTGCGCTTGGCTATGGGACTACAACTCTCGGATACGCCAGAACAGAGTTTCTTGAGATCCAGCTTATTGCGATCTTGTTCATGGCCGGCTCGATTATTGTCGCCAGCTGGCTCGCCGACAAACTGAGTCATGAGTCGGTGCTGATCTGGGGCTGTGTCGGAACGATTGCATCCGGCATCCTCATTTCACCGATGGTGAGCAGCGGCTCGCTATCGACGATCTTCGTCTATCTAGCGTTTTCACTCTGCGCCATGGGTTTCGTCAACGGACCGCTCGGCGCCTGGCTGCCGAGCCTGTTTCCCGCCCGCGTCCGCTATTCCGGCACGTCACTAAGCTTCAACGTCGGTGGTATTATTGGTGGCGCCTTCTCTCCCGTTATCGCTCAAACGCTCGCGTCAAACAGCGGCCTTCTCGCAGTCGGGTTCTACCTGGCCATGACCGGCGGCCTGAGCCTTGTCGCCTTTAACGCGAGCGCGCGGACCCGAGCTGTCAATGCGCTCACACGCAGTGAAAGACGTTACCGTGCCATTTTCGAACAAAACCACGTTTCTCTTTGCGAAATAGACCTGTCAGGTTTGCGTGAGCGATTAGATGAAATCGTCGCGGAGCATGGCGGCACGGTTCGCGAGTTTTTCGAAAGCCACCCTGGTTCCGCCGACGAATGCGCGGATCTGATTCGTTTTAGTGACGTCAACGACGCCACGGTAAAGCTCTTCGCCTGCCGCTCCGCCGGTGAGCTCCTTGGCCCAGTACGACGCTTTTTGCCACAAAATGCAGACACGCTTCTCCCGCTTATCCTCGCCATGGAGGACGGCGTCGAGCGATATGAAAAGGAGTTGCATCTGCTAACCGCTGACGGGAGACCAGTTACAGTCCTGTTCATAGCAGCAATCACACCGGACCGCGAAGCTCTCGACCGGGTCGCTTGCGCAATGATCGATGTTACGCAACGCGAGCAAGCGAAAGAGGCGCTCCTTGCGGCTCAAGTTCAGCTTGCCCGTGCAAGTCGAGTTGCAACCGTGGGCGCGGTTTCCGCCACCATTGCCCATGAGGTCAATCAGCCCATTGGTGCCGCGGTTATGTTTGCTCAGGCCTGCATACGCTGGCTGAAGTCCGAACCGCCTGACATGCAAGCAGCACACAAGGCGGCTGAGAAAGTCGTTCAGCACAGTATGCGTGCCAGCCAGATCATTCAGCGCACTCGCGAACAAATCAAGGGTAATCAGCCAAGGCCCGAACTTGTTGACCTTAGGGAGCTTGTCGCGGAAGTGGTTGGGCTGCTGGAGCGAGAAGTCATGGCGTCCGCAACGCGTGTCAAATCTGTCTTCGCGGATTTTGATCATGTGATACTCGCCAATCGCGTGGAGCTGCAGCAGGTGATCGCTAACCTTGTCACGAATGGTCTCCACTCGATGACCGAGATACCGGTCGACAAACGGGAGCTTTTACTGGTCACGGAAGACGCTGGAGACGATGCCATACGGCTTACCGTGCGCGACAAAGGCACCGGGATTCAAGTAGACAACCTTGCAAAGCTGTTCGATCCATTCTTCACGACAAAATCCGATGGGATGGGTGTTGGGCTTTCAATCTGCAAGACGATCGTTGAAGCGCACGGTGGCTCGCTCGGCGCAAACAACCACGCTGACGGTGGCGCCGTGTTCGAGGTGAATTTACCCCGCGCCACGGCCTCCGACCGAAGCTCTTCCAGCTTTCTCATAGAATGATACAATCCGCCGTAGGGTCGAATTTCTACCTTCTGATCGAAACCAGCATTGCGTCAGTCTTTCTCCGCAACGTTGTTTCGAAACCTGCACCTCTAGCCGAACGGCTCCCACCTGGCCGTAATCGCGAGGGCGTTCAAGAAGGAAATTCGGATGACAAACAAAACGATTTTATCGCTGGCAATAGCTCTTCTAATGTTGCCATTGCCCACTATCAACGCATTTGCCAATGACAACGCGCCGAAGCTTGAAACGGTCGCAACGTTCAACGATGCGATGCTGACCGGCGTGACCGTTACGCATGATGGCCGTATCTTCATCAACTATCCACGTTGGGGCGATGACGTTCCCTTCACAGTGGCAGAAGTGGTCGATGGCAAGGCCGTGGCATACCCGGATGCGGACATAAACAAGGCGGATCCGGCCAATCCGGCCAAGAACCTGATCAGCGTGCAGAGCGTCGTCGTTGACCCAGCCAACCGCCTCTGGATCCTGGACACAGCCGCACCCGGGTTCAAGCCGCCGCTCCCGGGTGGTGCCAAGCTGGTCGCCGTCGATCTCTCCACCAACAAGGTGGTCAAGACCATAGTCTTCCCGGCCGACGTGATCCTGAGCACAACCTACGTGAACGATGTTCGCTTCGACCTGACCAAGGGAACCGGGGGTGTTGCCTACCTGACCGACAGCTCGCTTACCGGTCCCGGCGGGATCATCGTTGTCGACCTTGCAACCGGCAAGGCGTTTCGTCGCCTGACCGGCGACCCAAGCACATCCGCCGACAAGGACTTTATCGGCATCATCGACGGCCAGAAATTCATGAACCGTCCGAAGGAAGGCAAACCTTCGAAGATCCAGATCGCAAGCGACGGGATTGCGATTTCTCCGGACGGTGAAACGCTCTATTACTCAGCCGTATCTGGCCGCCATCTCTATTCTGTACCGACGGCGGCACTTCTGGACCAGTCAGTCAGCGAGAAGCAGCTTTCCTCCAAGGTCAAGGACCTCGGTCTCAAGGGTGCGTCCGATGGGCTGGAGACAGATGACAAGGGCCGTGTTTATGGTGGCGACTACGAGCACAAGAGTATCCGCGTCCTTGACAAGGGGAAGTGGTCAACGCTCATTCAGTCCCCGCAGATCGAATGGCCCGATACTCTATCGATCGCTGCCGATGGCTACCTTTATTTCACCGCCAACCAACTCGACAAGCAGGCTGGTTTCCATCAGGGTGTCGATAAGCGCAAGAAGCCCTACAAACTGTTCCGCATCAAGATCGACGGTGGCCCCGTTTCGTTGAACAAATAGTTGGCCTTTACCTTAAAGACGGCGATGAGTGCATCGCCGTCTTTTGTTGGCCGTCAACTATCGGTTTTTCGCCCGAGCTCATCGAGTTCTCGGACATCCGCACCGGACAGCCTGATATCGCCTGCGGCCACCGTCGCTCCTGCTCAATACGCATCCATCGCTGGAATTCCTTTATTCGGCCTGTCGCTGATCCTTGAAGCACGGCCCACGGTGGCCACGGCTTCGCATCGGCCGCCTGAAGACCTCAACTATGCATCTCGATCGTACAATAAGGTCGCTAACGCCCCCGGTTATTGATCTTCGACAAAACCGGAGGATTGCACATATGCCCACCACATCTTCATCAAGGCCTATCGATAATTCCCTCACCCTTCCAATCGTTCCCGCCGCCGCCTTTGGCATCGTACTTGGCCTTGTTGGACTGGCCAACGCCTGGCGAGCGGCCACCGACCTTTGGGGTGCCGCGACCTCAGTCAGCGAGGGCATCGGGCTGGTCGGTGCATTAATATGGCTTATTCTGATTATATCTTATGGCCTGAAGTGGATAGCTTTCCGCAGCGACGCATTGCAGGAACTGGAACACCCCGTCCAATGCTGTTTCGTCGGCCTCGTAGGCGTGGCAACCATGCTGGTCGCCACAGTAGCGCTACCCTTTTCCCACTTGATCGCCGAGACCCTTTATTGGCTGGGCGCAGCATGGACCGCCGTATTTGCGCTGTGGCGAACCGGCGCACTGTGGCGCGGTGGCCGTGATCACGCCTCTACAACGGCCGTGCTCTACCTGCCGACAGTGGCGGGTTCCTATGTCATCGGCATCGTAGGGGGCGCCCTCGGCTATCAGGGGCTCAGCCAATTGGCTTTCGGTGCCGGCTTCTTCTCGTGGCTCGCAATCGAATCCGTGCTTCTCAATCGGCTCTTGACCGCGCCCGAACTCGGTGAACCGGTCAGGCCTACCATCGGCATCCAACTCGCGCCGCCGACGGTGGGGAGCGTCGCCTATCTCAGTGCGACTCGGGGTGCCCCGGACATGTTTGTCCATGCCATGATCGGATACGGCCTGCTGCAGGCTCTCCTGCTGCTTCGCATCCTGCCCTGGGTCCTGAAACAGCCTTTCGTCGCCGGCTATTGGGCGTTTTCCTTCGGTCTCACCGCCTTGGCTACGGCCGTCCTGCGCATGGCTGAACGTGGGGACAGCGGTATCATCCCCGCAATCGCCATGCCAATCTTTATAATCGTCAACGCTCTCATCGGGCTGCTCGCGATCCTCAGCGTCGCCATGCTGTGGCGCGGAAAACTCTTCCCCCTTCACCCACGCGCGGCATGAGCGCCGGTCTCCATCTGTCAACCGTCATCCGATCCCTGTCGCCAGTTAACGATGCGAGCTCAACATGACTATTCGAAACAAATTTTCTTTCGTGGCTGCGGCGGCGATCATCTTGTGTCTGATCGGCGCGGGCCTGTTTTTCTTCATTCCGCACCGGCTTGACCAAGTGGCTGCAACGGCAAAGCAGCCCGTTGGAGATGCCCTGATCGCCAGAGGAAAATATCTGACAACCTCAGCGGATTGCGCCGCCTGCCACACGACCAAGGGCGGCAAGCCGTTTGCAGGAGGTCTGGCCTTCAAGCTTCCGTTTGGTACTATCTATTCGTCCAACATTACACCGGATACTCAGCATGGCATTGGCGGGTGGAGCGAGTCCGAATTCGTCCGCGCGGTTAAATTCGGTGTCGGCAAGCACGGTGAGGACCTCTATCCGGCATTCCCTTACACATCGTACGCTCTTCTCTCGGATGATGACGTCCTGGCGATCTTTGCCTACCTCAAGACGCTCGCACCTGCCGCCTTACAGGCTCCGCAAAGCGATCTCGCATTTCCCTTCGACCAGCGTTGGTTGATGCGAGGGTGGAAGCTCCTGTTCATGCCCAGACATGAACAGCGACGTGATCCGACCCGCAGTGAAGATTGGAACCGAGGCGCCTACCTTGTGGAAGCCCTCGCACATTGCGGCGAGTGCCATACGCCAAGAGGCTTGATGTTCGAGCGCAAGCAATCGCAGGCTCTTTCGGGTGGAATCGTCGATGGATGGCGGGCGTGGAACATCACCTCCGACAAAGAAAACGGAGTCGGCGCCTGGAATGACGAAGAGCTGGCATCCTACCTTTCAACCGGCCATGCACAGGGCCGCGGCAGCGCAAGCGGCGGTATGCGCGAAGCTGTTGATCTCAGCCTCAGCAAACTGCCTTCGGACGATATTCGCGCCATGATTACCTATCTTCGGACCGTCCCTCCCGTCGCAGGCGAACCTGAGCTGCGCAAATCCAGTAATCCGAAAGAAAAAACGGTAAGGCTACAATCGTCTGACGCTGGAGTTGACCTCGGACGTAGGATCTTCGCTGGCGCCTGCGCGAGTTGCCACGGGTGGGAAGCGAAAGGGCAGGCCAATCCGCGTGCGGCGATTGCAGGAGCCCACGCCTTCAGCGACCCCGACGCTGCCAACATCATTCGCGTGATACTCGAAGGTTCCTCCGACGGTTCAAACACGCCAGGATCGACAATGCCCGCCTTCAAAGCCATATATTCTGACGAAGAAGTCGCAGCGCTCGCGAACTTCCTGGTCAGCAGGTTTAGCGGCAAGCAGCCCACTGCTACCGCGGAGGACGTGCGAACCGCAAGACCGAGATAAAAGGGGCTCTATGGCCACTGGATGTTGCCAGTGTGGTCCCGGAATCCTCGCAGAAATCCGGATAGCGGCAATCTAGGTGAGATTCGTCTCATCCTGAATTGCCGCGCTAAAGCGTCATCACTGCAGATGATTTCGCCGCACTACCAAGGCGCTTGCTACTAACGCTGAAATGATGGGAGCGACGGCTCAGGTTTTAAATCGTTACGCCCGAGCACGATCTAGCGATAGCAAAAGTGGGACGAAGCCTTTGGCGACAATGACGGATAATATCTATCCGATGAACCATGTCTATGCCGCCGGCCCGCGGGACCGGCGGCATAGGACATCTCAAGCGATTGCGCCGCCGCCATCCACGCGAACGTTCGATCCGGTCGCAAACGGCGTGGCCATCAGGAAGAGAACCGCATTGGCGATGTCGGCCGGCCGACCGACTGTCTTTGCCGGCAGGTTTCCAGACACCTTTTCAAACATGGCCTGTTTTGCGTCTTTATCCATTTTCGACCAAAGCGGCGTGTCAATCAGGCCCGGCGACACCGTATTTACCCGAACGGGCGAAAGTTCCAGCGCAAGGCCCCGCGCCAAGCCTTCAAGCGCGGCATTGATGGCGCCCTGAAGGACTGATGTGGCGGACGGCCTCTCGCTGAGGAAACCCGAGATCAGGGTCAAGGTGCCGCGTTCTGTGAACCGAGCGCGACGGGCCACCCGGTAGGCGCCCCAGAACTTGCTCTCCATCGCCTGTTTTGCATCGGCAAGCTCAAGCTTGCGCACCGGTCCCGTTGGCGTCTGCGCCGCTGACACGACGATATGATCGAACGGCTCGTTTGCGCTAAAAAACGCTTCGAGCGCGTTTTCGTCTGCTGTGTCGAGAACTGCCGATAGGGCCTGAGGTCCCAACGACTTCAACGCTTCATCGAGCTTCGAACGCGACCGCGAGGCGATTGTGACAACGGCATCGGCGGCAGTGGCCGCTTCTGCCACCGCCAAGCCAATGCCGGAACTGCCGCCGATAACAAGAACGCGGTTGTCTCTAAGAGATATCATGGTTTTACCTTTCCTGCCTTACCCAATCGCGAGCTCAGCAATAACTGCTTTTCAGAGAAGTTTCTGAAGGCGTTGCAGGTGTAACGGTTCTGCAAGAAGCGCATCGAAACGGGTCGCCAGCGATCTGAACGGTGCCGCCTGCGCGTGAGCATCAAGAGCGGAAGCATCGCGCCAGATTTCCAGCATCACCGCGACATCGGGATCGTCGCGGTCTACGTTGAGATCGTACAACATGCAGCCATCCTCCTTTCGCACGTCCGGCACGATCGCCTTCAATGCATCGAAGAGTGCAGACCGCTGCTCCGGCTTTGCCTTTAATCTTGCAACGAGGTGAATAACCTCCGAAGCATTCTCGTCCATTGTTCTTTCCTCTTTTAAGGTCACCATCGTCGGGAGATCAGGCGAAAGAGTCTGAATCTTTCCGCCCTCGCTTCTTCACTTGGCCTAGAAACCTTCGAGCACTAGCTTGCCTTTGGTCTTTCCACTTTCGATCGCGGCATGTGCCTTCTTCAAATTGGCGGCGTTTATGGGAGAAATCGTCTCAGTGACGGTTGTATAGATCTTCCCCTCGTCGATCAGCCGGGACACCTCGTTCAGCAGCTTGCCCTGTTCGGCAATGTCGGCGGTCTCGAAGATCGAACGCGTAAACATCAGCTCCCAGTGGATCGACGCCGCCTTGCGCTTGAAACCAAGGACATCGAGGCTGTCGGGATCGTCGATCAGACCGAAGCGCCCCTGCGGCGCGATGAGCTCAATGATTTCCTTCAGATGGCGATGGGTTTCGGTCGTGGAGAAAACGAAGGCTGGCGCCCCAATACCGAGGGCGGCGACCTGTTCGGCAAGTGGCTTGGAATGGTCGATCACATGGTGAGCGCCAAGGCTCTTGACCCATTCCTGGGTTTCCGGCCGTGACGCCGTTGCAATGACGGTCACATTGGTAAGCGCTCGCACGAGCTGAATTGCGATCGAGCCGACGCCACCGGCACCCCCGATAATGACAATTGCGTTTGCCGCACCAGGCACAGGCTTGCGCATATCCAGTCGATCAAACAACATTTCCCATGCGGTAATGGCCGTCAGCGGCAGCGCCGCCGCTTCAGCGTTGGAAAGCGTCTTGGGCTTCTTGCCCACGATACGCTCATCGACGAGATGAAACTGGCTGTTTGCGCCGGGACGGATCAGCGAGCCGGCATAAAACACCTCGTCGCCGACCTGGAAGTCCTTCACCTCAGGCCCTGCCTCGACCACCTTGCCGACGGCATCCCAACCGAGAACCTTCCATTGACCCGCTTCCGGATTGGCACCCTTGCGGACCTTCGTGTCGACCGGATTGACCGAAATCGCCTCGACCTCGACGAGAATGTCGCGGCCTGCCGGCACCGGGCGGGGAAGTTCGATATCCTGCAAGGCGTCGTCGCGTTCAATGGCGCCAGCTGACTTGTAACCGATTGCTTTCATTGCTTTGCTCCTTTGATGAAAGAGGGATTGCTGATTGATATGGATCCAAAATGGTCTATATTCTCATTAGCGCAATACGCACAAACAACGCACGTAGTATCAAAAAGGATACTGTTATGGCAAAGGCGAGACACTCCCGTTTCGATTGTTCTCCTGGCTGCTCGGTCGAGGCGGCGATCGGCCTCATCGATGGAAAATGGAAATCGGTGGTCCTTTTCCATCTTCTGTCCGGCACGTTGAGGTTCAACGAGCTCCGCAAGCATATCGCCAACGTCACGCCACGCATGTTGACCAATCAGTTGCGTGAGCTTGAGGACGATGGCCTGATCGAGCGCAAGGTCTATGCGCAGGTCCCGCCGAAGGTCGAATACAGTCTTTCGGAACTCGGCCGCAGCATGGAGCCGATACTGCTTGCACTCAAATATTGGGGCGATGCCAACATAGGCCTATATGGCAAGCCGCGCGGTCTCGATCCGAGGGAGGCGAAAGTTACCGAGCGCGGCGCGGTCCACGCCTGAGAAACCTTGCGTCTCATCGAGGCGGAGATCAGGGTCCCTCATCTATCTTGCCCATCAATAGCGGACACAGGCAAAAGTCGATATGCGACGAGTTGGTTTCATCATGGAAGATGGCTTCCAGGTCATGGGAATGGCCGCTCTGACCGCCTTCGAATTCGCCAATGAGGCACTTGGCGAAGAGATGTACCGCCTGACGGTCATGTCCGAAAAGGGTGGCACGATCCGGTCGTCACTCGGCATCCGTATCGAGACTGAACCGCTCGGCGATTTTCCCGACACGCTGATGGTGGTTGGAGAACTCGTTCCCAAACCGGCCTCCGCGAAGCTGCTTGCCTATATTCGTGATGCCGGGAACCAATCGCGTCGCGTCGCCGGTGTCTGCACCGGTGCCTTTCTTCTGGCCGAAGCCGGCTTATTGGATGGTCGCACCGCGACAACACACTGGGCCCATGCCCGTACGTTGCGAGAGCGCTATCCGGCAATAGTAGTCGACGAAGACAGGATCTTCGTCCATGACCGTAACATCTGGACCTCCGCTGGCATGAGCGCTGCCATCGACCTGACGCTCGCCATGATCGAGGATGATCACGGTGCCGAGCTCTCGCGTCTCATCGCCCGCAAGATGGTTGTCTATCATCGCAGGCCGGGGGGCCAATCGCAGTTTTCGGCCTTGCTGGAACTCGAGCCCCGCTCGGACCGCGTCCGCCGTGCGCTTATTTATGCCAAGGAGAACCTCCGCAATCCGCTGACCGTCGAGGAACTGGCGGAAGCCGCGAGCCTTAGCCCGCGGCAATTCAGCCGTCTGTTTCGTGACGAGACCGGCCAATCCCCTGCAAAGGCAGTTGAGCGCCTGCGGCTGGAAGCAGCGAAAGCGATGCTGGAAGACGGTCGCCACCCGATGGATATCGTGGCAAGGGACACCGGCTTTGCCGACCGGGACCGCATGCGCCGTGCATTCCTGCGCTTTTTCGGGCAGCCACCACAAACACTTCGTCGCAGCCTCCAGCTGATCGAAGGTGGACATTCGCACGAATTCGCCGCCTGACGTTCCCAAATTGGTCGATCCGATCACGATGTGGGCTCGCCCCGCCGAAGGCGATGATCAGCAACGATCGACAGCGCGAAGTTACAATCTTGTCGCTCTCCTCCCGGGGATTATCGCCCCGGTTCAAGGAGACCGATCATGTCAGCAATTTCGACACTTTCAGATAACGAAGTAACACCGCACGTGGCGGAGGTCTTTGCCTCGGCAAAGGCCGCCATGGGTAAGGTTCCCAACCTCTATCGCGTTCTCGCTCATGCGCCCGCGGCACTCGACGTTTACACCGGAAGCAAGCGGTACCTAAGCGGAGGCGTCCTGTCTCCGGCTGCGCAGGAACAGATTGCTATCGCCATCGCAACAGCCAATGGCTGTGACTACTGCCTCGCCGCCCATACCGGTGGAGCACGCGCAGCCGGCGTCAGTGCCGAGGACCGGGCAAACGCTCAGAAGGGTCACACGTCCGATCCGAAGGTCCAGGCGATCCTCGGCCTTGCCCTGGCAGTCAATGCCACCCATGGGCAGGGAGCAGCTCCAGCGCTTGAGGCAGCCAGAGCCTACGGCCTGACCGACGCGGAAATTCTGGAGACGATCGCTCATGTGGCGGTCAACATCCTCACCAACAGCGTCAACAACACCGTCGGCACGATCCTCGATTTTCCGAAAGTCGAGCGCGTCGCCTGACACAGTCCATCACGATCATGCGACCCTCATGTCCTGAAATGACGTTTAGTCGTCATTTCTAACATCGAAGCGATGAAGCATGATCTTCCCCATCGAAACCCGGCTTCCATTGAAACGGCTACAAGTTAGGAGAGCTTTCATGCAACTTGAGAACAATACGATCTTCATCACCGGTGGCACATCCGGCATCGGCCGCGCGTTGGCGGAATCCTTCCACCGCCTCGGTAACAAAGTCATCATCGCCGGCCGCCGCAAAGCGCTGCTCGACGAGGTGACCGCAGCCAATCCCGGCATGGACGGCGTCGAACTCGACATCGCTGATCCCACAGATATCGAGCGCGTCGCAGCAAGCCTCATTCGCGACTATCCGGCACTGAATGTCCTCGTCAACAACGCAGGTATCATGCCTTTCGACGACGCCGGCGGAAAGATCGATGACGCGCAATCGCGGCGGATCATCGACACGAATCTGCTTGGCCCGATCCGCCTGACTTCGGCGCTGATCGATCATCTCAAGGCTCAGCCAAAGGCGACGATCATCCACAACACGTCGGTCCTGGCCTATCTGCCGCTCGCCACCACGGCCGTCTATTCCGCTACCAAGGCGGCACTCCATTCCTACGCTCTATCGCAGCGTTTCCAGCTGCGCGGCACCAGCGTCAGCGTGCAGGAAATCGCACCGCCGTGGGTCGACACGGATCTGATCAAGAAGAGCGGTGATCCGCGCGCAATGCCGCTCGACATCTTCATCGAGAAGACGATGAAGGGCCTTGGGACCGAAGCCGAGGAGATCTATGTCGAGGAAATCAAGGCCATCCGCGACAATCCCGGCAGCGGAGAGCACGCGCTCTTTAACGCCTTCAACGAATCTCTGGTGGCCAACCCCATCCCCGTCTGACGCAACAGTCTGAGACCCGGCTGCTCGAAGAGCGGCCGGGCCACTCGGCCGGAGGTTACCATGCTGCAGAAACATGATCTGAAATCCGCCATACCCGTCAGCGGCGTAGAGCGGCGACAACCACAGCCGTCCATGCTGCCGGCGTGGTTCCTGGCACTCGGCACCTTCGCAATCGGCACCGAAGGTTTCATGATCGCCCCATTGTTGCCGACCATCTCAGCCGATTTAGGCATGAGCCTGTCGGCAACGGCCATGCTAGTGGTCGTCTTTACTTTGGTCCTGGCCCTCAGCTCCCCGATCGCAACGGTCGTGACGGGCGCGCTGCGTCGGCGAGATACTTTGCTGCTCGCCATGACGATTTTCACGATCGGCAATTTGATCGCGGCTTTCGCCCCGGGGTTCGGTACCCTGATGTTTGCCCGCATCCTGATGGCGGTCGCCGCCGGTCTTTATGCGCCAAACGCCAATGCGCTCGCCGGAATGATTGTGCCGACCGAGAAACGCGGACGCGCACTTGCCATCGTCAGCGGTGGAATGACGATCGCCATAGCACTCGGCTTGCCGCTCGGTTCGATTATTGGCCACGCGTTCGGCTGGCGCTCAACGTTTATCATGGTTGCCGCCATGGGAGCTATCGCGATCATCGGCATCCTGGCAGGTGTCGGACGCAACGCCGGCGCGCATATGACTATCGCAAGTCTTGCCGAGCGTATTGGGGTAATCCGCCAGGCACCCGTTCTGAAGCTCCTGTCGGTGACGCTGTTTTGGTCGATGGGAGCCTATACGGCCTACCCCTATATCGCACCCTATCTATCGCAAACCCTGGGGTTCGCCGACAAGGGCATTGCGGCGACGGTCACGTTGTGGGGCGTATTCGCGGCGCTCGGCGTCTTCACCGGCGGCGTACTGAACGATCGTTTCGGCTCGCTGAAGGTGGCCAGTCTCTCTCTTGTTGCGCTCGCCCTATCCTTCGCAGGCCTGGCGGTTGCAACAAAGCTTCCAGGCGCGGCGGCCGTTTCGCTGGCCCTGCTCGCCATCGCCGGATGGGGCTTCAGCGTCTGGTCCTTCTTTCCTGCCCAGATGGCGCGTCTGATCGTTGCAGGCGGGCACAACCATGCTTCCGTCGCCCTCTCGCTCAATACATCCACCATGTATCTGGGCTTTTCCATTGGCAGCGCCATCGGCGCAGGGATCATCGCAGTGGGTGATGTCTGGATGATCGGTGCGGCAGCCGCAGTGATGGAGATAATCGCCCTCGCTCTCGATGAAGCCTGGAAGCACACCAAATCCTCATCCAGATGAAGCAGGCTAGAAGGAACAATGTCACCACCTGCTTTTTTGCAGGTGGCGACATCATCAAAGGCGGCCCTGGCCGCGTCCGTTTAGGGGACGATGTTCAAGCGAAATCCGTCGACGGGGCCGTCGATCGCTGGCCCTCGACTTCGGCCAATCTGTCAGACAGCGCGCTCGCTATGTTCGTATATGCATCGCTACCGAGAACGAGCCGGAGAGAACTCGTCGGATCATCAGTGGCTTTGATGATGGCAGCGGCAATTTTTTCAGGATTTCCTATCGGGCTTCGAGAAGGATCTCGCAACTCTGACCCGAGAGAAGCGAGCGGAGTCTGATCGTAGCCAGGAAGCGTAATTGATAGGTGATCTGCTGCAGCGCTGCGGAACGAGGTTCGCGCACTGCCCGGCTCGACGATCAAGACACGAAGCCCGAAGAAGCCGAGCTCCTTCGAAAGTGCCTCGAAGTAACCTTCTAACCCCCATTTGCTCGCATGATAAACCGAGGCTCCCGGATGTGTGGCTTGGCCGCCGTAGCTGGAAATTGCGACGATAGTACCTTTGCCGCGCGGGCGCATGTGAGCGAGAGCGTATTTGGTCAGGAGCATAGGGGCGACCAGATTGACCTCGAGCTGTCGCCGCAAGTGCCCTTCTTCAATGCTCTCCGCCGCACCAAAGAGACCATAGCCGGCGTTATTAACGAAAATGTCGATCGCCCCGAACTTGGTGGCGGCTGCCTCGACCACGGCCGGGAACCTTGACGCATCGTTGGCCAGGTCGAGTTGTTCGACCATCAAGGACTCGGGGTAGCTTGCGATCAGATCCTGGACGTCTGTTCTGCTGCGGGCAGTACCAAAAACGGAGTGCCCGAGGTGGAGCAGCTGTTCAGCCAATTGGCGGCCTAAACCGCGCCCAATTCCAGTTATGAACCAGACTTTGTGCATTTGAAAGATCCTTTGAATTCGCGATGTCACGCTGATTTAATGAGCGACGAGGCGAAGGGGAATTGCACAGTCTCGTATAGACTGTTAGCCATTTGGCCATGAATGAAAGACCGACTTTCGCCGAGTTGAATGCTTTTCTTGCCGCTGCGCGCTACCGGAATTTTCGAAAGGCGGCCGACGAACTCGGTATTGCACCTTCAACGCTTAGCCATTTTATCCAGAGGCTCGAGGCGCGACTGGAGACCCGTCTTCTCCACAGGAGCACGCGAAGCGTTTCACTTACGGCAGCCGGCGACGCGCTGGCCCTGCGACTGACCCCGCTTATTCATGGTTTGGATGATGCGTTGACGGAGGCTGCGAATACAAAGAACACCCCGCGAGGCATTCTCCGCGTTTTAGCATCTGACGTTGTGGCGACCTTGCTCATGGAGGCAGTGGTACCGACATTCCTCAACGAATATCCTCACGTGCAGTTTGAACTGGCCGCAAACTCCGGCTTCGTTGACATCGTGGCGGAGGGTTTTGACGCGGCATTTCGGCTGGGCGATGACGTCCCCAAGGACATGATTGCTCTGAAGTTCGGGGAAATGTCGCGGATGATGGTCGTTGGATCGCCGGATTATTTGAGAGGCCGCCGCCTTCCTTCGTCGCCAGAAGAACTGGAAGGTTTCGCCTGTGTTCGTTCCAGACCGGCGAGCGGTGTTCCCTACCGTTGGGAATTCGAAAAGGGCGGGAAGAGAATTTCTGTCGAGCCAGATGGGGTGCTTACGGTCAATCGATCGGAGCTTGCTCTGCAAGCTGCCCTCCGCGGCTTGGGAGTTTCCTACATTCCGGAGAGACTTTGCAGAGGTCATCTGGAGACAGGCGCCTTGTTGTCTCTATTAGACGGCTGGTCCCCACCATACGAAGGGCTGTGCCTCTACTATCCCGGCCACCGGCTTGTGCCGCCAGCGCTGAGAGCATTCATCGATGTTGTCAAAAAGGTCGGCCTGACGTGAAGGTTAGCGCCTTGAAAGGACTCGAACCGTCGGGCCCGTTGCACAAGGTTGGTTAACTCCTTGATTGAATTGGAGATTGCAGGGCTTCAACAGCAGTTATGCAAGCTATTCCTATCTCAGAGAATTCCGAGTTGTGTGAATTTCAGCTCTCGCTATGGTTAGATTGCCGGCGGCATTATGCAACGGTTCTTGAGCAGTTTTGACGAAGACGCTCCTGCCGAATCGATAATCATGCGCGAGTTTCTCGTGATGTGATTGCAATCTGCTATGACTTTCCACGAGACACCGGAAAGATTCGAGATTGCGAGGCGTATACGAGGGAAAATGGTCAAGTTTTTAGAAGACGAGTCAACGTCATTAGAAGCGTCATCGATAACGGCGGCGTCTACACGATCACCATCGACGCGTCTGATATCCCCATGGACGCAAGGACCGAGGCATTCCCCGGAGTTGCCCCGAACCTTGAGACCGGCTTCGAGCTGCCGCCATCGAGCATCATTCATGATCCGGTTATGGCGAACGAAATCCTGGCGAAGATCGATACGTGGGGGCAGATCCAGGTCCTGGTCTACAAACGCGGCGGGAAGATTTTTTACAAGAAGCTACCAGATGGGCGGTACGAAGCCACAATCGAGCGCGCTAAGGATACCGAATGACATTCAGTACGCTGACGCCGCTTGAGCGGGCGATCCTTGATCACATCGGTCCAATGCTGTCGTCGGAAGAGCATATTTATCTCGATGAAGCCGGGGAAAAGGTGCTTCATCATGCGAGCCACCCGAGAGAAGGCGGAGACTTGGCCGACGAGATCAAGGCGCGGCTGCTGAATGGCGAGAAGTTAAAGCTTCTGCATAATCACCCTAACGGTGGTTCTTTGAGCAGCTTCGATTGGCAGGTGATGACCGAGCACTTCGGTCAGCTCGAGATGATCGTTGTAACGCCGTGGGATTCCGTCCACCGCGGTCGTGTGGATTACGATTTTCAAGCAGATGAGATGAAGCTAGTGCTCCCCCGGCTGAATACCGTTTTCAACGAGATGAGCCACCTGATCCGGGTGCCGTACATTTGCAGTCTGAACCCATCACTGCCAGTCGATGCGGAGCGGGTGACGTCTATTTACATGAACCAGCGGCTATTTGGGCTGGGGATCGTCGACTACGGCGCGGAGCTAAGCCTAGCGGATCACTCCGTCATCATCGACCTTCTGAGGGAGCCGCTCCGAAACGTCTGGGACAAACTCCTCATTAAGCGGCTTCCTTAGGCGGGCAGGCGGGCGGCGTGAACGGATTGTTGGTGGCCAATACACATCCGCTGGCATCACTCCGCCAGGTTCCCTCAATGATGGGCGCGCCTTGCCTCGCCATCGGGACCACTATGTCAAAAGCCTTTCTCGCTCCACGGCGGCGATCTGATGATCAATCCATTCGGGGATCTGCCCAACGAATGAACGGGACTTCTACGGGCTCGGCGCCAAAAACCTCTCGATGTCCGTCCCCGCAAAAACGGCCTTCCGCCGATACGGAAAACTTAAAAAACGCACATAAGGAAAGCAGCGCAGGACCGCATGGACGTTAGACGAGCTTCGCCGGCTGGATCTGAAATACGCTGAAGAAGGCGTCCACGTCCATCAGCGGCCCTTTCGTGCCGCAATGGAACTACTCGGCTCCAATTTTGTCATGGGTGTTGGTGGAAACCCTGACGTCAAACGGATCATGGACGCTTACACCGCCATGATGCCCGAAGTCACTACGAGTTGGCCGGGCGCAGGCATCGGGTTCGCTGCATCCGTCGACCAGGTTCGAAAGCTCACTTTCCCGGTTGTGTTCGGCGAACGCTTGCTTCAGCCCTGGGAATTGTCCGGTTTCAGCAGCGCCGAGGAATGGTGGAATTGGTGCCGGCAGGACCGGACAATCGCCGGTGAGATGGCTCTCGCGGTCGCCGACCTCCATGATCTCACCATGGGCCTAGATGAAGTTGAGCACGGCGCTCCGGCGGCGATCACGCTCTGGCGCATGGCACGATCGAACATCGAAGATGTGGCGAACACGCTGCCGACGACATTCAGCCATGACTCTGTCATCCAGCCGATTTGCATGGTCGCGGAACTCTCGCTGAAAGCGGCTCTCGTCTGGGACGGCGTTGACCCTCAGTCCTTCAGGAGAGGAAAAGACGGGCACAATCTGTCGCTGCTTGCCCTCCGCATGGCGGAGACGAGGCCACATCGCGACGACACGCGTGTCCAAGCCGTTGTTGCCGCGCTGCCGCCCTATGTCGAAAGCCGATACAAACCTGCAGGCTTGAAGCGTCTGCAAGTCGTCAAGCTCGCTTTGGGTGTACAGTTCATCGCGGCATCGAGCTTGCGGCGCATCGCCAGCGCGGATCTTGCCCTTCAAATGGAGAACGACGAGTGGCCTGGGCCGCGACAGACTTTCGCACTCTAAGGCTGACTGGCGGTTATCGGCCGGATAAAGGTTACACCCTCAAAGATTGTAGATACCGGATCGATTGCTTAGCGGCGACGGACAAGCTCAGTGCAGGATGCTATTGATCGAATCAGCAAGAAGCGCGGCTTTCGGAGGCTATGGTGCGTATCGCTCGTGTTCATATCGAAAATTTTCGGGGAATTCGGGAGGCGGAGGTCCATTTTTCCGGAACATCCGTCCTGCTGGGCGATAACAACACCGGAAAATCGACAGTATTCGAGGCAATAGAACTCGCCATCGGCGCAGACCGATTGGCGCGGACACAAGCCATTGACGAGCACGACTTCTATGGCGGCGATTATCTGCCTGTTGAAGGTGTGCCGCAAAAACACGTCGCCGTTGAAGTTGTAATCGCGGGTCTCGATGAGCAGCACTGCACGAAGTTCCGCAACAATCTCGAATTCTGGCGGCAGGTCGACCGCTCGCTGATCGGGGCCGGTCAGGGTGCAAACCTTGGTCAGCCGGGGATCGAGCCTGCAGTTCGTATCCGCTTTGAAGGGGCCTACGACCCAGAGAACGACGATTTCACCGCCAAAACATGGTTCGCGGTGCCGCGGCATGAGGACGGCGCACCCATCAACGAGTGCCGATCGAGCGATAAGCGCGAATTCGGCTTTCTTCACCTTCGCGCACTCCGAACCGGAACCCGTGCGCTCTCGATGGAGCGTGGCTCGCTTCTGGACATTATTTTGAAAACTTACGAAGTCCGTACCCGAATGTGGGAAGGGCTGCTTCGGCAGCTTCGCGACCTCGATGTCGTGGGTGCCAACGACCTAGAATTCGGGCGTATTCTAACCGCCATTCGCGACGCCATGCGCGACATCGTGCCGGGCGAATGGGCCGATGCACCTCATCTCCGGGTCTCCGAACTGACGCGCGAGGATCTCCGGCGCGTCCTCAAATCCTTCCTTGCGACGGGCGTGCCGGGTTATGCCGCTCCCTTCCAGCATCAGGGCTCAGGAACGATAAACGCGCTGGTGCTCGCAATGCTGGGGCTCATCGCGGAGCGTCGCAACGGTCGCGTCATCTTTGCCATGGAGGAGCCGGAACTCTCGCTTCCGCCTCACGTGCAAAAGCGCGTCGTCGACAAGGTTAGAGGTATCGCTTCGCAGGCACTCTTCACCTCGCACTCGCCGTATGTGATCGAGCAGTTCCAGCCGGAACAGATGATGGTCATGACCCGCAACGCAGCAGGTGTCCTAACCGCATCGAACATTGCGCTTCCGGAAAATCTCAAGCTCAAGACGTTCCGCGACGGCTTTCGCACACGCTTTTGCGAGGCACTTCTCGCCCGTCGCGTCATCGTCGTCGAGGGCAAGACCGAACTCGTTGCATACAGCGCCGTCGCCCGTCGAGCTGCAGAACTTGAGCCGCTGAACTACCAACGCCTGGATTCTCTCGGATGGGTTCCGTTCGACGCAGGTGGCCAGACAGCGGTTGCTTCGTTCGCGGCGTTCTTCCGCAGCCTCGGGAAAACTGTCGCCACGATCTTCGATCAACAGGCCGACGCCGAGCGCCAGGCGATCGTCACCTCCTGCGACACCGCATTCGAACAGCCCTATGCCGGCTTCGAACACCTCCTTGCAGCCGAGGTGTCGGTTGCAATGCAAGCCTGGTTCGTGCAGTTCTTCGTCGCGGCCGGTGAATGGCCGCAGGCGCTGAATATTCTCGTGCCGCCGCAAGGCTCGCCAGACGAGTCTTACCGCCCGGCCTTTGTGGCCCTGTTCAAGCATAAGAAGGGCGACGATTATCTGACCGTCTTCCTCGATCAGTGTCAGGTCGGGCATTTTCCGCAGACCATGCTGCACGTGATCACGGCGCTGAAGAACCTGGCCGCGCCGCCACCGCCAGCACAAGCCAATATTTTTGAGTGACCGCAATGGCGTTGGTCCTATGCGAACACAGACAACGCCTGCTCCGCACAGATGGCAACATTTTGGTTCGGGGTGGAGCCGGATCGGGCAAGACCACCATAGCGCTTGCCAAGGCATGTGCCGATCTCAATGAAGCTAGACTGGGCCTGCTGGGTAAGGCACTGTTCCTCAGCTTCGCGAGGGCGACTGTGGCGCGCGTCGCCGAACAGGCGACCGCCACGCTCCCTCGTGGACTCATGTCGCGCATCGAGATCAACACCTATCACGGCTTCGCCTGGACGATATTGAAGAGCCACGGCTACCTCCTCTGCGCCAAACAAGGAGTGTCTCTGCTTCTGCCGGCCCAGGCAAGGGCGCATCTCGCAGGTCTCGATGGCGACGCCCGATCGGCCCGGCAACGAGAGCTGTTCGACACGGAAGGCCTGATCGCCTTCGACCTCTTCCCAATCTTGTTGACCGAGCTCTTCCAAGCAGCACCGATGCTCGCGAGGGCTTACGCCAGGGCCTATCCCCTGATCATCGTCGACGAGTTTCAGGACACGAATACCGAAGAGTGGAAGATGATCAGCCAGCTCGGGCAGCATAGTCGCCTTATCGCGTTGGGCGATCCTCAGCAGAGGATTTACGATTTTAAGGGCGCGCACCCGCGCCGGTTCGATGAATTCATCGCTGCATTTAACCCCACGCCCTTTGATTTTGCCGGCGAGAACAATCGCAGCCCGGGCACGGCGATAGCGCAGTTCGCTAATGACATCATCGCGGGTGAATATACGGCTGCCGCCTACGCAGGCGTTTCCGTCTCGCGATATCGCGGCCGCAGCCTCCGCCCGCTCAAGCAGGAAATCCTGAGGGCCGTCGCCCGGCTGCGGCGCAATCCCGACTGGTCCCTCGCGGTCCTCGTGCCGGCGAACGTCCTAGCGGTGAGCATCTTCGACTATATGGCCGAGGCGGCCCATGGCCTTCCTGCCTATCCGGTCGACATTCTGGTTGCGGCCGAAGGCCCAATGCTCGCCGCAGACCTGATTGCTCTCCTGATCGAGCCGCGTCCGAGTGATCAAGACCATGCCGCCGCTATACTCGAGGGCTTGGCCGCATTCGAACTAGGCCGTTCAGAGGAGGCATCCGCGACAGCAATCCGAAAGGCAGGCCGGTACAGAGAAATTGCCAGGACGGTTCGTGCGCGGGGTCTGGACGGGCTCGGCGGACGCGGTATCGGTCCGGGCGTTCTCAGCCTCCTGGCCGACACTGCAGCGATCCAGCTCACCGGGGATCCCATGACGGATTGGCGCGTCGTGCGCGCCCAGCTCAACGCGAGCGACCGGGATGAATTCAAGGCACTGGCGAAGGAAGCCCGCCACATGCGGCTTTTAAGGCGCGGCGCTCAGATCGAGTCAAAGCTCGCGGAGGCTTGGCGTACCCATGGCAGCTACAACAACGCCCGCGCCTTGCTGGCGGCAGCCGTTGTTGAGGACCAATTCGCTGCGACCGCCCGCCCGCAACACGGCGTCACCGTGATGACCATTCACAAGGCGAAGGGAAAGGAATTCGATGAGGTCATAGTCTTTGAAGGCCTGTTCTCACGATACGTTCAGAGACCCGGCGCGGATGGCGAACGGTCTGCCCGCTTCAACCTCCATGTCGCCGCCACCCGTGCTCGGCGCGCACTGACGATTATGACGCCCCAAATCCAGCCATGCCAGCTTCTTCCTTGAAAAAGGACCGTGACGAACACGCCAACGGAAGCATCTTCGTTCCGAAACTTTTGGGCATCGCTCCACTAGTTGGTTGTCATTCGTAAAATGCCTGTGTGTCCACTGTGAAATCATCGATGTAGATTCCATACGGGTCAATGTATCCCCGCACCTTTCCGGGAAATGGCATGGACGTGGGCGAAGTTTCCTTGTCATAAGAGAGTTCGACAGAAACCTCGACAGAAGCAAGGAATTCAATTCTCGAACGATCTTCGCTAGGCCTAACAGACAAATCATATGAGTGCGCCCCTTCGAGCGTTGTGTGAGAGGATAACGGATCGAGATCGTCCCAGGCGCGGTATTTCTCGGGGGCTGTCGTAAGTTCTTCATATATGAAGACACCAATTTCGTCTGCGTAGAGTTCAGCCAAGTCTTCGTCTGCTAACTCGACTGCTAATTCTATTTGTTCCTCATTGTTCGGCTCATACCGTTCCGCGTAGAACCGGAACGCGAACAACGACGGGCCCTCACCGTTTCTGGCTTTGACAAGCTCACGACAAAGCTGTGCAGTTTGGGCCGGCTTCAACGCTGCGAGTGTCTTGAGAGTGGCGTCAAATGCATCGAACTCAATTTCGCCATAGGCAAGCTCTTGGGCCGATTGGACTGGATCGCTTCTCTCAAGTAGGAGCGAGAGTGCGCGATCTATCGTTCTGGCGCTGGCTTGGTCGTGAGGCCAGATCCGCTCTCCACTTATCCAGCTGTCCTCGACATGGTATGTTTCGATAACGCTTTGTATTTTCTTGTAGACCGCCGGTGGAACTAAGACTTTAAGCGATTCCAAGGCCTGTGGTAGACTGCTTAACCGTTGGTAGGCGATATAGCTCGCAGGCAAAAATCGCTTCACGAGGCCGATGTTGGCATCCCTGAGCAGGAGGTGTTCCAGTTCATGTCGATCCCATACCTTGGTCTCCGCCACGCCTTGCTCATTTAGTCCGTCCAGCAAAAACTTGAGGCCGGTACTTACCGTCGTTGTTGTTGCAAGGAGAAAGCCATCAGCTTTGTGTTGCGCGATCTTGTCCGATACGGAGCCGACGTCCGTCTCAGACACTGATCTTCCTGACTGCGCAAAATCCTTGCAGCTAACAAGCCATCGCAAGTTCCGCGACCCAACGGCACCTTTTCGACTTTCGGTGAAAAATAAATCTCGCCCCTGATCTGCACCACGACCGGACCACTCGGGGTTAAGACCGAGCAGCTTTCCAAGCTCTCGAACAAGACCTTCGAGATCCTCTCCCGCCGGCGAATTGGATTTGGATGTAGAAAGCTCTCTGAAATCTAAAATGGGCATCTGATCTTCCAGTAATATGTCAGTTACCGAAGATCCTTTCTTTAAGACATCGAACTTTCAAGCGTTTCGTAGGCTCGCAGGGATGGACTCAGCAGATATCCACGGCGGCGTTTCATGTTTCCTTAAAGTGAGGTAGAAGTATCCATTTACAACCGTTCCGATTGCCAAACATGGATGATCCAACTTCCACACCAGAATCGACATCGTCACCTGTGCCGGCGGATTTCGCTGACAGCCTGCCTCCCGATCGGTTATTGCTCTACGGCCTGCTTTGGCACATTGAAATCTGGATGAGGGAAATGGCCTACGTTGAGCTATCTGCTCGGTATGGCGCGACTTGGTCGACTTACATTCAGGGAAATGAAGCCAGGGCAAAGGCTAGCGACAGCCGGTTAACCCACATGCCGACGAGAGAAAAATCGAAGCTAAGCTACATCCTCTTCTCAAATTTGCAGCGGACGATCAGCAAACACTGGCGGCTTTTTCACGAGTACCTTCCTCCCAAGGACATTTGGAAGGCAAGATTGACCGAAGTCGATCAGATCAGGAATAGGGTCGCCCATTTTCGAAACGGGCATGAAGGAGACCTGCGCCGCGTTCGTCAATTGGTGAGCGACATAGACGCCGGATTCTGGGACTTTTGCACATCGTACAACAATGCAATTCCGATCCTCGATCCAAGCAAGGATCCTGTCGCGCAACGATATGCTGCTTTTGATCCATTTCCATGGGCAGAAGTTGAGCCGAACAAGTTTGCGCGGATTGGACACGCTCCCCGCGATCTGTCCATGGCTGTGACCGTTGGCGTCTTAAGGAGACCGTGGTTGCGCGCTCAGCAGCCCCAATCAATTATGGGACGGCCCGGATTTCTGTGTGATGTAAGCCTAGTTGCCCGAAACAATAGGATATTTGACTATCCTGCTTTTCTCCGCTCGACGCGCCGCTTGCATGTGAATGTCTGCCACATATGCCTCGACGCTACCCGTAGCGCGATCCGTCTCACGATACCCAGCATCGCTGGGAAGGCTATCATACTGCCTCTACTTGAAGAGCTGGTCGAAACAGCTCAGCACACCCTTCGCCCCGATTTCAGGCACCGGGACTTTGCTGATTTTGACGCCGAGGTGTCGGCAAGTCGTTCAGCCGTCGACAAGATTGCGCTCGAGTGGCCGGAATATGTGCTCGGACCAACCAATCCGCTCACATTTCTCGACCCCTCAATGCCATGCAAGTTTTTCCCGCAGGTGTAGTTAGGTCGGGTCCAGCCCTTGGCGGCGCCCAGCTTCTATTCTATCACAAGCAGGGCGTGTCAGTCGCATAGGGCGATGGGATTGGCAAAACTTGTGGGTCGTGCTGGCTCAACACGAAGTGGATGGGGTAAAAATGGGGATCCAGGAGCTGACAGGTCGCAAGCTGCTAGGTCAGTTTTTTACCCCCGCATTCGAAGCGAATTCCATTGTCTCCTGGGCAGTACGCACCGGACATGAACGCATCCTCGAGCCCAGCGTCGGGGAAGGTGGCCTCCTCCTCCCTGCACTGGCGTATGCGCGAACGCTGCATCTCGCTCCGAAGTTCGGTGCTATAGCGTGTGACGTGGACAGATGTGTTATTGACAGGCTCAGAGCATCGGTTGGCCCTGACGTCGATTTGATCCATTCGGACTTCTTCGAGCTGGACCCCGAAACGACCGCTCCCGTCGACGTAATCTTGGCAAATCCTCCGTTTACCCGCAATCATCAGCTCAGCCTCGAAGACCGAACTCGGCTCAAGAAGCGTTATCCAGTCAAAGGAGCGGCGGGTCTGTGGGTATATTTCGCCCTGCACGCGCGTAAGTTTTTGCGGCCGGGTGGCCGGATGGCCTTCCTTGTGCCCGCCGCGGCGAGCTTTAGTCGGTATGGTGAAGATCTTCTGCTCCAACTGAAAGAGGAGTTTCGTGATCTTTCCCTGCAGGAACTCCCGAACAAACCGTCATGGATTGGATCGGCAGACGAACGGGGTGTACTCATTTTGGCGGATGGTTATCAGGCCGGACCGGCGTCGGCGATAACTCGTGGTGTTTGGCGCTACGACGGCGTCGCGCGTGGGAAACTGAGCAGAGCCTACGCCAAGACGCCGGCGTTTGAAGCGCTGAAGAAGGCTTCCCGACCGCTTGGAGAAATCGCTGACCTCTCTATCGGCCTCGTGACCGGGAGAAACGCTGTGTTTCTGCTCAACCAACAGGATGTCGCAAAATATCGGATCGATCACCACGACCTCACTCCCATGATCACCCGCGCCAAGCACGTTCAAGGCATCGTCGTCGAAAAGGACGATCTTTGTGGCCTCGCTCACGACGGGGAGAGAACGTGGATGCTTACGCCGCGAGAGCTAGGTGAGCGAGGCAGCGGCGTCCGTTCGAGATTGGCGTTGATCAATGCAAGAGCAAGGCGAGAGACATTGTGGTTCAACAAGCGGTCGCCCTGGTGGATGGTCGGTAAGACCGGACAATGTGATGCTGTTTTTACCTATATGAACGATAAAGGTCCTCGGTTAGCCTTGGTCGAGGACGGAGTTTTTTGCACAAACACCCTACATCAGGTCACTTTCAAACCAGCAACCACGGCGTGCGACCGGTTGTCGGCCGTCGTGTCCATCTTGTCTACATTCGGTCAGCTGTGCGCCGAAGGGATTGGCAGAGGATATGGCGGCGGTCTGCTGAAGTTCGAACTGCAGGAGGCGCGATTGATGCCAACCCTCACGCACGCTGACGGTGTGGCACCCGAAGCAATTCTTGAAATCGACCAAAAACTTCGTAGCGGCCAGATTGACGAAGCTCGGCGCCTTGCGGACGCTGTAATGCTTCCTGCGATCCTGGGCGCGGAATGGCAGACGGCTGCCCGCGAACTCGAGGAAACGCTAGAAAACGTTCGCGGCGCCAGACGGCGCGGAGAAGCCCGCCAATTCGAGTATGGCCATGATTGAGAATGTCACTTTTCATGCCGACGCGGCAATCATAAACCGGCTCGGGCGCGAACTCGTCGCGAAGCAGGAAACAGCCCTGGTAGAGTTGGTAAAGAATGCTTACGACGCCGATGCCACCACTGTTATCGTCTCGTTCGACGGCCGAGGAGGTCCAGGTGCCGTCCTATCGATCCACGATAACGGCGTCGGTATGTCGCGAGATGACATACTCAATGGGTTTCTGAGGCTCGCATCGGACCTTAAGGTCCTCGAACCAAAGTCCCCGTCCTATAAGCGCACTAGGGCCGGTAGAAAAGGGATCGGAAGATTTTCGGCACAGCGCCTTGGCGACCGGCTGGTTTTAACCACACAAGTTGAGGGTCAACCATCGGCATGGCAACTCATTGCTGACTGGAGCCAATTTACATCCGGCAAGCGTCTCGATGACATATCCGTCACTCTTCAGGAACTGCCTGCCACTGCGCCAGGGACAACGTTGAGAATCGAAGGACTGCATGACGATTGGACGACCGGTCAAATCAGGAGCTGCTGGCGGAGCGTCCTCGCTCTACAGCAGCCCTTTCCGGTTACGCCTGTCAAGGATTCCACGATCGATCCAGGATTTACGGTGGAGTTCCGCGACGGCGGCGGTCTTTTCCAAGATGAGACTGTCGTCGCAAACATGCAGACCGAGATACTCGATCACCTGCCCGTGGTTATTGAAATGCGAGTCGACGATAGCGGTCGGGCGATGTGGCGAATAACAAAGAATGCCTTCGGGGAGCTACGGGACTGGCGCCCCATCCATCATGAGGCCCGCGACAGCTCCGAGATGGTCACTTATGGGTCTCTTCGAAACGTCGCAATGAAAGCTTATCACGTCATCCTCGACCCCAACTTATTGCCAAGTGTCGTCTTCACTCGGGTCAGAGATATCCTGTCGCGCGAAGGAGGCATCAGGCTCTATCGAAACGGCTTCAGGGTAACGCCCTACGGTGAGCGCGACGACGACTGGTTGAGGCTCGATGAGATCTATAGTCGCCGAGACTTCCTCGCACCGATCGCAAACAGAAACTTCTTTGGTGTCGTTGAAGTTTCCGACCCCGAAGGGGCTTTGTTCGAGGAACACACATCTCGCGAGGGCCTGATCGAAACTGCGGCTTTCCGAGAGCTTCGAAACGTCACGTCGTCCACGCTCATCACCGCAGCAACTGAAATCCATGCCGACCGCGGACGGAAGACCAGGACCAGCACACCTTCTCCGCGGCCGGAAGTGACGACAGCCTTGTCGGAAGCGCGTGCTGCCATGCGTGCTGCCCGCGAAGCAGCCGAGATTGTCGCCAATTCTTCGCCAGATCCTGCGCCTGCAAAGCTTCTCATCAAGAGTGCCGAGGCGGCCGAGAAAATTATCGAGCAGCAAGAACTGATCATGGTGACGGAGCAACGTCGCGTCGCCGATGAGGCCGCGATGATGAGGCTTCTTTCGTCCCTCGGCATGACAACGGCCGAGTTTAGCCATGAGACCGGAATGGCTTTCGAAGCGTTCAGGTTGGACCTTGATCGTGTGTTCGACGTGGCGATCTCAGCAAAGCAGAATGATGCAAAATTCCTTTCCTTGGCTTCACGGGCACGAGAAGCATTGGTCCGTTTGGATACTTTGACAGGCTACCTAAACGCTACAGTCGCTAGCCGTGCTCTTCGCGAGATTCATCCGGTAAGCCTCAGCAAAGCAGTTGAGGATTTCGCGCGTGGAATACGTGCGCACGCGGAAACCCAATCCACGAAGATTGACATCGACACGCCGCCGCTCGATCCGCTGTATACGGTCCCAATGCATGAGGCGGAGCTGGCCTCGGTCCTTTTGAACTTTCACACCAACGCATTAAAAGCGATGAAGCGTACCAGCAAGGCAAGAAGGATCCTCGTTGCGGCGGATCGTGACGCAGAGGACCACAAGGTTCGACTAAGATTTTGTGACACCGGGGATGGTGTACCCGTTGAGATGCGGGAGCGGATCTTTGAGGCATTCGTAACGCGACAGAGTGCGCCGACTTCGAGCGCTTCTGACACCGAGCACGCTCAGGGCACGGGGCTAGGCCTTTGGATAGTGGAGCAAATCGCGACTAATGCCGGTGGCAGCGTTGAGGTCGTCGATCCACCGGAAGGTTATGCCACGTGCTTTGAGCTTCTTCTGCCCGAGGAGAGCGACAATGGTTGACAGAAGCGATGTTGACGGGAAGTGGCTTTTTGTCGACGATGACGACGCGAGTGCTGCCTCATATCGCGATGCTTTTGCGGAGGCATCTGACCCACTTGAAATCGTAATTGCTCGACCCTCGGCCGGCCGTGAGCTGCTCTTGACGGGCGCCCATCCAAAGGGCGTTTTAATGGACGTCGAGCTGTCTGGTGAGGCCGGCGAGCACGGTACTGGCCTCGGATTGGCCCAAGACATAAGGGCTCTGCAAAAATCTGGCGGGATCCCTGAATATCCGATTGTTCGGTTTGCCAACATTCAGCCGGTACAGAAGAACGTTTCAGGAGACCCGGCTAGCGACGATCTTTTCGACGACAAGATAAACAAGGCCGATGTTGGAAAGCGCCGTGACGAGTTTACCCGTCGGATCTTGGGGGCACAAACGGTCTATGAAGGCTTGCTTGCTTTCGAGAAGGGCAAACTCGATTTCAAGCAACTCTTCAAAATTGACGATCAGCACATCGAGGAATGGCTCCACCCTGGTTTGCTCTCTCGATTGGAGGATGGACATACGCACGCCACGCACGTGGCTGCCGGAGCCTTCATTCGCTCGTTTCTTGGGCCGCCTGGTCTCCTTGTTGGTCAACACCTTCTGATAACGCGCCTCGGTATTGATCCTGAGAGCGCAAAGGAGCACTGGAAAACTATAGCCTCTTTCGCTGACGGATTCGCTTATGCCGGCCTGGGTTGTGGGTTTTCGTCGCGCTGGTGGTCACGCGGCCTCGAGCTCGCGTGGATGTCATTAAAGAGCGCGGAGAGCCCTCTGGCGTCCACTCCTGCAAACGAGCGCGCGGAAGTTCTATCGAAGGAACTCGGGGTAGAGCTAGGCGCTCTGAAGATGCCTGGTGTAAGCCCCGGCGATCGTCCATGGCGGTGGTGCCAACTCAGTAGCGAGCAAAATCCGCCCGAGTTTCTTCCAGTCGATCCCAAGTATGGGGTGCGCATCACGCCCCGAGCCGACCTGCCGCCATGGGTAGATCCTATTTATGCGTCAATCGGGGTAGCGCTTCGAAACAAAGAAGATCGTCGTTTAAACCGGCGGGACCTCGACCGGCTAGCAGCGGAGCTGCGATGACCGTATTGGATTCGATTATTGAAGATTTCATCGAGCTTCAAAATCCACTTCGCCGCGTTCCCGAGACAGAGATGATCGCGAACGCAATCGCAGGTCTTCACGGCTCTTTCCAAGGCGCGTCTCGCAACGGCAAAATGCTTTCAGGCATCTTGCCGATGGTGCCTCCACGGCAAGGAATCCATCCTCCAAAAACCGAGTTGATTGACGCGAGCATATCGTTCCGTTTTGGAAGTTCGATCACAAAGGATAGCAAGATCGAAGACGTCTTCTCCGAAATCCAGGTGTGCGTTCGGGGTAAACTGCCGATTGATGGTGGATTTGCCACATTGGAGGATCACTGGAGAATTGACACTCAAACCAAACAGGAGGGCAATCCGCCAAAGGAATCTCATCCTCTATTCCATTTTCAAAGAGGGGGCCATGCCCAGGACGCTTTTGCTGGAGTCCCCGGGTTTGCCCCAGGGCCGGATTTGAAACATGCCGGTCTGGAATGGAGGGGATTGATGCAAAACCCTGGTCCAAGGATACCTGTTGTCCCGATGTGTCCCTCCGCGGCGATCAACTTTGCGCTGGCTCAACACGACGGTGCAGTTTGGCGGAAGCTTATGAACGACCCCGATTACTTCAATCTGATCGAGCGCTGCCAAAACCGATTATGGACGATGTATGCTGATGCGCTGCTGGATGAGAAGCGGAGACGAATGCTGCTTGGCCATTTTCTTCATTAGGTAAATTGTCGGGCGCGTAGCCGCTTACCTCTCCACCCCGCCATCTCCGCAAGCCGTACGCGCCACCGATTTTGATCAGGAAGTCATTGCTTGGACCTACACACGTCCCGATATGACGAAGAGGGTCGTCCAGGCTTTTCGGCGTACGACGGTTTGCCGGTCCCCGAGACAAAATGGGAAGAACTCATACATGTAAGGAACATCTGGATTGCCAATGCCCTTGGCCTGCTCAAGTTCGTGCAGCTCTCGCACAAGCCGTTCTATGAGAAAATAGATTGGTCTAAGAAGCTCGATGAAGATCCAAACACAATGGCCTCGAGTTTGCCGAGTGACTTCCAGCTGGTATGTGACATCAATGGTTAGATCATACTGGCCGCGAGGCCCCGTCTCCCAGCCGAGAAGACCCAGCCGTTCGCAATGAAGTCTTGCGCGGTCCATGATACCTTCGCGCTTCGAGTGACTGAGGGCGTCGTCCGCGATGCGCAAATGGAGATTGAACCAGCGCACCAAGGGATCTGGGTTCGGACGCCCAGCTACAAGTTGATCGATATTGTAGTACCGAGAGCCCTTCGCATATTCCGCCATGAAAGCGAGCACGTCGTCATGGAGGGACTTGGGCTCAAACCATCCGTCGCCGATATCATATGTGCCAGAGATTCCCTCTAATGCTCGATATAAGTCCGTAACAGAATGCCCTAGCTGCCTCAGTTGAGCGTCGGACGGGTTTTGAAGGTCGTGACGAAGGCGAAAGTTCAAAATCCACGCGATCTTCATGATCCGCTCAAGCCCTATCGTCATCTGAAATAATGCCGAATACACGGTGCCTGGCTGATCATAATTCACCTTGTTGAGTGACTCGAATCCGCCAAGCAGAGACGTACTCGCCAAATGCCCTTCCTGAGCAAGCATTCGAAATGAGTGTGAATAGATCATGTTTCTTCCCAAAAAACAGACTGCGAATCGTCGTTCCGCCAAGTCTTATAATCTGTCGCTCTCCGATCGCTGCGCAGCTTGCAGAACCTTCTGATCGTCGCGCGCGAACACCACCATGCATCACCCTATTATTTTCCCGACACAAGGCTGGCGCTATTTAGAACACCCCCCACGCCCGAAACCTCCCCCTCCCCGTCATCTCCCGCAGACCCAGCTCCAAAACAATCCGCCGCGCCGACTGCGGCGTGACATCCAGCGTCTTCGCCACCATGCCGGCCGACACCAGCGGCTTTGCCATGATAAGCTCGACCAGCTTCGGCAGCTTTGACGACGTCCGCCGCCCCTCCAGCTTTCGGTCCATCATCGTTTTCGCCAACGTCAATCGATCATGTTCCTTCATCCCGATCTCAGCGGCCGCTAGAAGTCCATGAGCAATGGCGAGCAGCCGGGTTTCCCGATCGCGATGCCGACGCCGATCGACGGGAATGGTTTTGAGGCCAAGACTGATGGCGGCCAGATGGGTGCCGGTTGTGACGCTGGCCTGGCGCAGCATGGAGGCAGCAAACAGCCGGCCAAGCCAGGCCGCATGCTGCAGCACCGCGAGCTCGTTCCAGGCGTCGAGGGCGACGATGGCCTGCAGCACCGCCGGCAGATCTTGGGCTTGGCGCAACACGCCGCGCCATTCGTCGAGCCGGGCATCCTCATCCCAGTCAAGATCATAGATCATCGGATCTTTTTCCTCGCCCTGACCACTGGTGGTGTGGTCGGGACGTCTTGCGTTTTCGATGGCGGCGTTCGATCGGGCGAGCACCGCATCGATGGCGGCATAGTCGACGCCGGGAAGATCTTCGATGTCGTCGACATCTTCCCCCTCCCCTTCCCGTTCGCCCCCCTGTGCAGGCTCTCTGCGGTCGTTCGCGGCGCTGTCAGGACCATCCGATGGCCCAAGCCACGCCTGGGTCTGTCGCAGATTTCGGATACCCTCTGCGGACAAGGCCCAATCCGGCGATTGACCAGCAATCCGCCTACGGGTTCGCAAAACATCGCGGGCGATGGTGAGTTCGTGGGTCGGGGTGCGGATGTCGCAGGTGGCGTCGTGGAGGACGAGGTCTTCGAGATGGACCAGTTCGCCATCGATCCACAGCGAGGCGCAGGCGTCGGCAAAATGGGATCGTTCGAGGAAGCCCGCGCCGACGGGCGAGCGGGCGATGCGCTCGTCGAGACGCGTAAGCGCGATGCCGGCGTCGAAAGCCGGCCGCATCAGGGCTGTCATGCTGATTTTCGCGAGATCGTAAGCCATTGAAATAATGGTAAATGATTTGCTAAAGGAACTCTATCTGAATATTACGGTTCCTCACATGGTATGATTGTAGGTTGGTGGCCTAACCATCGATAAGTTTCAAGTATCGATAGTGATATGGTTAGGGCTTGACCAACTTACGGAAACGCGGCCATATGATCGCGCAGAATGTCGAAAACGGTGAAAATCGTCGTCTGCTCGACGAGAGAGACTATCCCTGGAGCATCATCATGACCGTTACCGTCAAGGTCGCCGAAGCCAAAACCCATCTGTCCGAGCTGCTGGCGAAAGTCGAAGCGGGCGAAGAGGTGATTATTTCGCGCGGCAATACACCTGTCGCCCGTCTCTCTCGCATCCGCCGCGACAACGACGTCGACGCGTTGATCGCCGAAATCAAGGCCCAGCGCACCGGCCGTCCCGTAACCACGCAGGACGAAATCCGCGAATGGCGCGATGAAGGCCGACGTTACTGATGTCCTTCGTTCTCGATGCCTCCATCGCCGCCGCCTGGTTTCTGCCCGACGAGCAACACGATGCCGCCGACCGGCTGATGTCGGAGATACGGTCGACGGTCGGTCTCGTGCCGGCGCTGTTCTGGTTCGAAACGCGCAATCTGTTTCTTGTGGCCGAACGGCGTGGCCGGCTTCGCCCGGGCGAACCACTTCTGCTGATGACCCAGTTGCGGGGGTTGCCGCTCGAGGACACCGGATCGGGCGGAGATGGGCTGGTGCTGGACCTGGCGGCCCGTTACACGCTGACCGCATACGGCGCGAGCTATGTCGCGCTTGCCAGAACGCACGGATTACCTCTGGCGACCGGCGACCGAAAGATGGCCGCCGCCGCCCGCGGTGAGGGAATCCCCGTTGTCGGACCACTCGAACATGAGCACTGAGCTGCGGCTTTCAGGCCATGAAATTCTAAAACGTGCCGAGGAACTGGACGCACTCGATGCGATCCTGCCATTCGACCGGCGCGACCAGCTCGCCGAGCTCCTGACCGACGAAGACGTCGCCACGCTGAAACATCTCGCCAGCGAGGGCATGGGTGCCAACACGCTCCGCGCGCTGGCGTCCGACCTTGGCTATCTTGAGGCCTGGTGTTCAGTGGCTACCGGCGCCCCCCTCCCCTGGCCGGCGCCCGAAAGCCTGCTGTTGAAATTCGTCGCGCACCATCTGTGGAACCCGGCCGAGCGCGAGAATAATCCGGATCACGGCATGCCCGAAGATGTGGCGATCGCACTTCGCACTAAGGGCCTCCTGAGAAGCGTCGGCCCGCATGCGCCGGCGACCGTTCGCCGGCGGTTGACCAGTTGGTCGATCCTCACCCGCTGGCGCGGCCTGAACGGATCGTTTACCGCCCCTTCCCTGAAATCTGCGCTCAGGCTCGCCGTGCGGGCCAGCGCTCGGCCAAGGCGGCGCAAGAGTACAAGGGCGGTCACCGGCGATGTGTTGGCAAAGCTGCTGGCCACCTGTGCCGGCGAGCGCATGGTCGATCTTCGCGACCGCGCCCTCTTGCTCACCGCCTTTGCCTCCGGCGGCCGCCGACGCTCCGAAGTTGCTGACCTGCGCGTCGAAGATCTCGTCGACGAAGAGCCGGTGCATGCCGATCCCCGAAACTCTGTCTCCCCTCTCGTGCCCTGCCTCACCATCTGTCTGGGCCGCACGAAGACGACGACAGCAGACGACCGAGTGCATGTCGTTTTGATCGGCCGGCCGGTCGTCGCGTTGAAGCAGTGGCTGGCGGCGGCGAAGATCGACACTGGACCGGTTTTCCGACGTATCGACCAATGGGGCAATATCGATCGCCGGGCTCTGACGCCGCAGTCGGTCAATCTGATCCTGAAGACGCGTTGCAGCCAAGCTGGCCTCGATCGCAAGGTATTTTCGGCGCATGGGCTGCGATCCGGGTATCTGACCGAGGCGGCCAATCGCGGCGTGCCGCTGCAGGAGGCCATGCAGCAATCCTTGCACAAGTCGGTGACGCAAGCGGCAAGCTACTATAGCAACGCCGAACGTAAGAACGGACGGGCGGCTCGATTGATCATGTGAGCGACCGTATCGCGATCACTTATGGTTCTACACAGCACCTACCGGCACTGCGCTGCCTTGCGGACATAAGCGAAATATGTAGTCCTGGGCCTGCTTTGCAGGCCATTGGAGGATTGGTGCGATGAAGGCTCGGATCGACACGATTATCGAGAAGGCGATCGAGACAGGCAAGATCGTCGGCACTGTCGTGATCGTCGTCGAGGACGGAGAGACCGTATATAGCCGCGCCGCGGGTTATGCCGATCGCGAAATGGGGAAACCCGTCGAAATCGGGACCATATTCCGCCTCGCGTCCGTGAGTAAGCCGCTTGTAGCTGCCGCCGCCTTAGCACTTATCGACAAGGGGAGGCTTGCTTTTGGCGACCTCGTGCGGGATCACCTTCCTTATTTCCAGCCTCGGCAGCCAGATGGGAAAGTAGCCGATATCACCATCCATCACCTGCTCACTCATACGGCGGGCCTCAGCTATGGTGCGGACCCCGAAACCACACCACCGGAGCGGATGTTCAATAGTGGTCTTTCCGATACAGACCTCGATTTTCAAGAGAATTTCGGCCGATTATCGACCTTTCCGCTCCTGGCCGCACCGGGCACGCTCTGGTCTTACTCGATCGCTATCGACGTCCTAGGGGCAGTCATAGCGCGGATTGAAGGCTGCAGCCTGGATGAAGTGGTGCGTCATCACGTGCTCGAACCGCTTGGGATGAGAGACACCGGTTTCTCGGTCAGTGACCTGGAGCGACTTGCTACGCCTTATGCTGATGGCAATCCGACCGCCGTCCGGATGAATGATCGGCATCTGGTCCCGGACAGTGATGGCAACTTGCTGACCTTTGCGCCGTTTCGGCTCTTCAACCCAAAGGCTTTCCAATCCGGTGGCGCCGGCATGGTGGGGACGGCGCCGGATCTGATCTCCTTTCTTGAAACCATTCGTCAGGGCGGGGCTCCTATCTTGAAGGCGGACACGGCGAGGGCGGCGCTTCTCAACCAGATCGGTAATATCCCGCGCCCAGCCGAACCAGGACAGGAGTTCTCCTTTTTGGGCGCGGTGATTCAGGATCCGGTTCTGGCGGAGTCTTCGATGTCAAAAGGATCGGTAACCTGGGGCGGAGTCTATGGGCACAGTTGGTTCATTGATCCGGTGAAAGGCATTTCCGCCGCGATCATGTCCAATACCGCCGTCGAAGGCTGCCTGGGATTGTACCCGAGAAATATCGCTCGGGCGATCTACGGCCTTTAGTGGTTTTCTCGCGGGAGGCCGTTCCCAGAGTTTGGAAGAGCGAGCAGCTGACGGTCGAACCGCCGATAAAGAGTGAGGACGATGCCCCCCTCCCCTCGCTTTCCATCCATCTTGACCGCACCAAGAATTCCGGCGCCAGCCAGGACGAGGTCGTTTATCTCATCGGCCGGCCGGTAGAGGCACTCGATGCATGGCTGGACGCCGCGAAGATCGACAAGGGCGGGGTGTTTCGGGCGATCGATCGATGGGGTCACGTTTCTGGCCGGGCGCTGGATCCGAAGGCGGTCAATGATATCGTCAAGACCCGGGTGGCCCAGGCCGGGCTGGAGGTGGGGGAGTTTTCCGCGCACGGGCTACGGTCGGGTTACCTGACCGAGGCAGCGAACCGCGGCATCCCCCTCCCCGAGGCGATGGAGCAATCGCGTCACCGCTCGGTGCAGCAAGCGTCCAGCTACTACGACAGTGCAACGAGGAGGAGCGGCCGGGCTGCGCGCATGCTGTAAACGCCCAAGGGGCCTCGGCAGGACGACCGGCTGCTCATGTCCGAAATGCGTTGTCATAGAGGATTAGGGTTGGGCTCCTATCGATCGATCTGGAGCAACGCTCGTAAGGCCTCATGTTCAGGCCCGTTAGGTTTAAGATCGAGGAATGCGTCGATCGACCTGCGTGTCTCGTGCCCGCCCGATGCCGGATTGGCGCGGTGCAGGACAAAGGCACCTTCTCGCTTGCCATCCCCGCACAGAAACCAGCGGTCGCCGTTGGAACTCGCGGCGAATTCCATCTGCTTTTCCGGTCCGCAGCTTTCCTCGACAGGATCCATCTCGTCCAGGGGATGCGCCTGACCGCAAGGGATCGTTCCTTGATCCACCGGCTCACCTGGGGCTTGCGCGTCACCTGTTGTTGTCGAGGCGGGATAGTCATCCGGCGCGATCATGCCAGACCGGATCTGCTCAACGAGAGTGGTCTCCGCCGCGTGGTCCGCTCCCGCTTCCGGCTTCAGGTCAAGCGTCGCGTAGTCCGCTCTTTTAAGAAGCTTGCGCAGAAGAGACTGCTTTATGCCGGTTACATTCACCATAGCCAGCCCTGCGTGATCAAGAATAGGATAAAGAGGAAGCTCGTAACGGCGACTGCTGCTGGAGCGGCGTTGGAAGAGCTTGGCGAAAAAATTCTATAGATGGGAGGCATATCCTCTCCTTCCGTTAACGCGTCGTCTGACTACCGGGGATGATTCCGCGGGTAGTCCCTCATCACGCTGCTGCGGATGATGCTGTCTTCCGGCGCCCAGTCGGGCGGCCCGGGTTTGGCATAACCGGCTGCGCTTCGCGCAATTGGCGCAGGCGTGCCGTTTTGCGGATCCGCTCAGCTGCTTCCGTTTGAATGAGCTGCCGCGCGACTTCGCTAGTGGTTGCGGCCTTGTCTCGTGCGGAAACCTTCTCTGGCTTGAAAAACTCCTGCTTCGTCATGGTCATGATAATCTTCTTTCGGTCTGTAGCTCGGACGCATCCGAGAAGTCGACGGTTGGATCGAAGCCGGTCTAAAAACAAAAAGGCCGGGCGCTAACCCGACCTCTCACAGTCACTCAGCTCTGCTGCCAGTACATCCGTGGTCAGCGGGGCGAATGAACACTCAAGCTGCCTGAATATTTTCGGCCGAGCTTTTGCCGGACTTGCCGTCCTGAACAACTTCGTAGGAAATCTTCTGGCCATCCGTGAGCGAACGCATTCCAGCGCGCTCGACAGCAGACGCATGGACAAAGACGTCCGTGCTACCGTTGTCCGGTTGGATGAAGCCGAAGCCCTTGGTGGAGTTGAACCATTTTACAGTACCAGTATTCATGACGATTTCCTTTCAGAGCAATCGTTGTGGTTCCCGCGATACTTCGCGGGATAAGATCGATGATTTGAGAGGAAATCCGACGGGAGCGAAGACGCGGACCAACATCACAAGCAATGGTCGATAAACCACATATGGGCACAAGTTGTGATTTTACAAGGGGCGCGCCGATTTAAGTCTGATCCAGGAGGATCCCGGCGTTTCCGCCTGTCGCTCGCATCATCAGCCGATGAAGGCGATATCGACGGCGACATGCATCGACATAAAGGCATCCGCGGGACCGATAAACGTTCCCGACACGGGCATGAGCTGGGTAATGTCGCGTGCGACGGCCACGGGGATCAGGTTGGCGCTTCCCATGCTTCTGTTTGTCGGATCGAACGCGATCCATCCTGCACCCGGGAGGAACACCTCAACCCATGCATGGGTCGATCCGCCCGACGACGAACCGACGAGGGTGCTCGCCGGGTCATAGAGATATCCGGACACGATCCTCGCCCCGAGCCCAAGAACCCGGACAGTTTCGGCAAGGAGTGTCGCAAGGTCCCGGCAGCTCCCGGACCTTAGGCGAAGGGTCTCCAGCGGAGGCTGTGTTCCTTCGGTATCTCGTGCTCGATAGGCAACGCCGTCCGAAACACCGGCACTGAGATCCTTCAACAGCGCCAGCGTGTCGGTCGAATTCTCCATGACGAAGCCCCTGACCCACTGCTCCAGTTCGTCGGAGGGATCGGGATACTGAGCATCCCTGAGAGAGCCAAGATCCTTCCAATCCTGATCGTCGTAGAGGAAGGGGTAGGTTACTCCTAACGCAGCGATGTCGAATACCGGCCAGGCTTGCGATTTCAGGTCGACATCGGCATGGCTTATGATCTCTAGCTGGTGCGTCGGCTCCGAGAACGTCAGGGTCGCAATTGCGTTTCCGAACACATCCGTAGTCCACGCGACTTTGCCTTCCGGCGAGACCGTCATTTGGTGATGGTGCAGCAGGAGATCTGGCCCTTCGCGCGGTCGCAGCAATAGCCGATAGGGCGAGAGGTGAACGGGACATCGGTAGCTGTAGGTCGTCCGATGGTTTATGGAAAGCTTTGCCATTTCCGCTCCTCACGCAGAATAAACCTAAGTGCACATATGTTCAGATACTGTGAAACAAGAGCCGTTTTCTCCCGCCGCCGCGGGTCCGACGGTCCGCCGGATCCAGAATTAGTACCATATAGCAGTTGAAGGAATTACTTGCCGGGCGGCCAAGAACACGCTCATCTCAGGAGCCCTGCGGATCGCAGCGCGCTCTCTATGACGTCCTGGACATAGCTCGTGGCCTCCTTGCGATCATCGCTTCGTCTCTCGTTAGAGGTCGCCGCCCGCGCATCGGATCTGGCGCGACGCTCGAAGGACGGCGTGAGACCCCAACTCCGAGCAATGTGTTCCGTCGACGAGATGCCGACGTCGAGCATGTAGGGCGCTTGCGAGCCATAGCCGCTCGACGTGTCGATAGGAGTGCCGTGTCCCATGCCGCCAATGCGGTGAAGCTCAATGGCGTCGGCGCCTGTCTTGTTTGTCCAGGTATGACGTTCATATCCATCGATAGCGTCAGACCGCGCCGGTCGATCGGCAACCTCGTGCATGACCTTCCATTGCTCGATGATGGCTCGCGCGTTCAATTCGTCTACGGTCTTGTCGGCCGCACCGTGCCAGACGGATATCGTGGGCCACGGGCCCACATGCGTCGACGCCAAACGAAGCCGCTCCTGAAGTCGTTCGCGGGAGGGCATGCCGTGGCCCCGCATCCGGTCGAACGCCTCTGGAACGCTTGAGGCAACGCCATAGGGCAGACCCGCAATGATCGCTCCCCCTGAAAACACCTCCGGATAAGCGGCAAGCATGGCGTTCGCCATGGCGCCGCCGGCTGACAGCCCCGTGATGAACACTCTTTTGGGGTCGATGCCGTGGTCGGAAACCATCCTGTCGATCATCTCGCGGATCGAGCGAACCTCTCCGCGATCACGTTCGATGTGGCTTTCGGAAAACCAGTTGAAACAGAGGTTCGGATTATTCTGGCGGGACTGCTCGGGAAATAGAACAGCGAAACCGAATTCGTCTGCCAATTTCGACCATCCCGATCCAGCATCGTAGCCGGCCGCGGTCTGGGTGCAGCCATGCAGGACGACGACAAGCGGCAGTGGGCCCGATCGCTGGTTGGTTTCGGGAGGATAGTACCAGCCAAGGAGGTTGCCAGGGTTAGCGGTAGCAATCTCTAGGCGCTTGAGTCTGGTTGGACCCGCATCCATCACCGAATTGGTACGGTATCGTTGCAACCGATGCAATGTATCCGAAAGACTTCTCATGGAGCATCCTAGCTAATCGCGGAAGGCCAATCGACGTCCCGGATATTCTAGGTAATGCTGCACTGCACAATTGCAAGTCCCGAACACCGGATAGAGATCGGCCGAGCTCACGGCAAATGCCATATGCAACCGGCGGGCAAGGCAATCATGAGGCTTCCTTCTTGGCCTGGGTGAAGGAAATCAACCGCTGCGTTTTCTCGTTCCAAAGCACGAGCCTGACTGATGCCGAGCCATCGCGAATGCTGATCGACCAACGTCGGCAAGCTCAGGATGGTCACGAAGCACCACGCAGCCGATAAAACGGTACCCGGCTTGAGAGGTGATGAAGGTGGTGCATCCCGATATTGCCGGTAATCCACCGCAAGGGTCGAGGCAGATCGTAGTGGGAGGCTCCATGCATGGCTGCGTACGGAAATGCCCATTCCGACGGCCTCGACCAGTGGGGCTCCTCGAACTGATGCTGGACATAGAACAGCCAGACGGCCGCGGATCCGGCAATGAGAACGATGGCCAGACGGATCAACAGGAAAGGGATGATGCCCACGCTCCAAATCAACACCGTCGCCAGTGGGGTAACGGCTAGGTTCGTTGCTATCGTCGAGACCCAAGGCAGGGCGCCCGAGCGGATCATTCCAAAGGGCAGCCGCTGTTTGATGAGAAACAAAAAGGCTGGGCTAATTCCGAACATCACAAAGGGATTCCAGGCGGCCCGGGTCGCGCTTTATCATCCCTGCCGGTATACCCGGCTCTTGTTAAAGCAAAAATTGTACATATCTATCTAATGTCGACCAATGCTTGTGGCGTCGAGTTGGAATTATGCTCCGCCGATTGCTCCTTACCGGTTGATCTTGCCGCCGCGACAAGGCGGGTTGAGCCGTTCCCGTGGACGTCAAAGTTTCTGCTGGCGGCCTTACCCCAAACAGAAGGAGGACGCGATGTCTTCCAATCATTATGCCGCTGACGATCGCGCCAACGGCCTCGGTGAGCTGTCGCATGTCCGTCGGCTGAGATTGCGAGCCCCGTGGCCTACGAGGGCAACGCGAAGGCATCACGTGGAACCATGAGCCTGATCACAAGCCCATCACGCTGCCAATCCCGCGACACCTTCCCATTCAACGTCCGAACCACCATCTGCTCGAGCGTCGTTCCGAACCCCGTGTCCTCGTTTGGTGAGACTGTGGCGGGTATCGCAAGCGATTCCGCCCACGTGATTTCGAAGCTGTCGGGTCTGGAGCTCAAAGTGACATCCAGTCGCCCTTCGGGCACAGAAAGGGCGCCGTACTTTACCGCGTTGGTCGCATATTCATGGAAGAGCAAAGCGAGGCTTGTGACCCTGTCGGCGCTGACTGGCGCGTCCTCGCCGTGCAGCCGCCACCGCCCCTCCTCCTGATCTCCAAAGGGAGAAAGCAGGCTGGTGAGAAGATTAAAGAGGGTCGTCGACTGTTCCGCGAATGCCTCGCCGCCGGTGAAGCTCGGTAAGGTCATCTCGTGGGCCCGCGACAGAGCGACAAGGCGATCCTTCATGCCGGTTGCAAGCTCGGCCGGGGTCTGCGCCGTTCGCGCCGCGAGCGTGATGATGCTGCCGGTAATCGCAAAGAGGTTCTTCACGCGGTGGTGCATCTCACGCAGCAGCAGATCCTGATGCTGTGCCGCCCGTTTGTGTTCCGAGATGTCGCGGGCGATCTTCGATGCACCGATGATCTTGCCGTTGCCGTCGCGGATCGGCGAGATCGTCAGGGAAATATCGATCAAACTCCCATCCTTTCGTCGGCGGACCGTCTCGAAATGATCGACCCGCTCGCCGGATCTGATCCGCGCCAGGATCGCCGGTTCTTCGCCGAGCCGATCCTCCGGGATCAACATGGTGATCGGCCGTCCCACGGCTTCATCCGCGGTATAGCCGAATACGCGCTCGGCGCTCTTGTTCCACGTGGTGATGATGCCCTGCAGGGACTTGCTGATGATGGCGTCGTCTGAGGACTCGACGATCGCGGCGAGGAAGGCCGCCGCATCATGTCCTGGCTGCGCGGCCGCGACACCCGCTTCAAGCTGTTCAAGACGATCCTGAGCGCTACCGCCCTGCCCGTCGTAGCCTCTGTCTGTCATTGCCGCTCACGTACCCCAGGATGTGAATCGAAAGAACTTGAACGAGCGGGATTACGCATCCTTCGGGTGAAGAATAGCGCCCCGGCGTGGGAAATAAAGCCCTTGGTACAACGGGGCTGTTGCAATATCGTCCGCCGGACCTACGCTGCGATCACCTTCTCCTATCGGATGACCATTCCCATGCATGACCTTCCAAGACTGTCCACTGGAATCCCCCGCCTCGACACAATCTTGGGCGGCGGCCTTGTCGAAGGGGCGTCCTATATCGTTCAGGGTCAGCCCGGCGCTGGCAAGACGATCTTTTCCAATCAGGTGGCGTTCGCCAACGTCTCCAAGGGTGGCAAGGTCCTGTATGTCACGCTTCTGTCGGAGACCCATGACCGTCTGTTTCAGGCGCTTGGTACGCTGGACTTCTTCGACCGTTCGCAGCTTGGAGTGAACATCTCCTACGTCAGCGTGTTTCAGACGCTGCGCGATGAGGGTCTGTCTGCCGTCGTTAGCCTTATACGTCAGGAGATCGCCCGTCAGAGTGCAACTCTGCTGGTCTTTGACGGCCTTCTCAATGCAAGCGACCGCGTGGACACCAATCTCGACGTGAAGACCTTTGTTGCGGAAGTCCAAAGCCAGGCCGCGTTCGCCGGCTGCACCGTCCTGTTCCTGACCAGCACGCGCATTGCCGAGGACAGCCCGGAGCACACTATGGTCGATGGTGTCATTGAGCTTCATAACGAACTTGTCGGGGTTCGAACTGTCCGTCGGCTACAGGTCAAAAAGTCAAGAGGAAGCGCCGGACTGGGTGGCTATCACCAGTTCGAAATCACCTCCGCCGGACTGGTCGCTTATCCGCGTCTTGAAGCCATCCACTCGACTGCAGCGGTTGAGGACAAGCCCGGATCTGCGCTGATTACATCAGGAACCACTGGATTCGACGCCCTGCTTGGCGGTGGGTTGCCGGAGAGTTCCGTGACACTTGTGTTTGGCCCTTCCGGATGCGGCAAGACTTCATTGGGACTGAATTTCCTCAGCCAGGCGAGCGCCGAAGAGCCGGCGCTGCATTTCGGGTTCTACGAGACCCCTTCCCGCCTCCTGAAAAAGGCCAGAGCTCTCGGCGTCGATCTGGAAACGGCGATGAAGTCTGGCGCACTGGAGATGATCTGGAGTCCGATGACGGAAAACCTGCTCGACAAACTCGGTCACCGGCTCCTCGATGCGATCCGGTCACGTGGCGTCAAACGCCTTTTGATCGACGGGCTCGGCGGTTTCGAGCGGGCTGCGGTCCATCCCTCGCGCCTCGTTGAATTTTTCGCAGCGCTGACGAACGAAATCCGTGCTTTGGGGGTTACTAGCCTAGCGACCTGGGAATTGCGTGATCTGTTCGGTCCGACGGTGACAGCGCCCGGATCTGAAATCTCCAGCCTACTGGATAATCTGGTCATGCTGCGCCATGTAGAACTCGGGTCCCGCTACAAACGCACTATTTCCGTGCTGAAGGTGAGGGACAGGGAATACGAGCCCGTCATCCATGAACTCGGTTTCGGGTCAAAAGGGTTGAACGTCGTCTCCGCCCTTGAGCCGGTGACAGGAGCGACAACCGGTGTGGCTACCGCCGTCGGCCCGGAACCACACGCATGAGAGAAAGCATGAGCCGAACCAGATGCCGCTGATCGTAATCGCCGAGGATGAGTTTCTGATCGCTGACCTTTTGGCCATCATGCTGAAAGACGCCGGTTATGAAGTTGCCGCGGCATCGCACGGCAGGGCAGCGCTTGCTCTTGTACGCGAGAAGCGTCCGTCCCTCGTTATCACTGATTTCATGATGCCACTGATGACCGGCATGGAACTGGCACAAGCGATGCGCGCCGATAGCGACTTGGCACGAATCCCTATCATTCTCGTCAGCGGCGCCCAAGGCAGCATCGGCCGCGCTCATCCCGAGGTGTTCGATGCTGTCCTGGACAAGCCCTATAATGAAACGAAGCTGATCGAGACGGTGTCGCGGCTTATTTCCGCAGACGAGACGCGCAGCATGGGATGACAGCATTATTCGTGGGGTCTGGTAGCGGACACCTCGAGGCCAAACGCCATTCTGACGGGTGCGTCGTTCGCGCGCGAAGGCCAGCCCGACAGGTTGGACTTACTCACCTCTTAGGAAGAAGTTGCGGTCCTTGCGATAAGCTCTTCTGATTGTCCTGAGAACAATCGCAGGAGCCGCCTGACGGCGTTTGGCGCGGCGTCCATTTCCGATCGATCCGCGATCCGATCGACACGTCCACGCCACAAGGCATGTTTTCGCTTCCCGGACTTCGTGAACGGCGGCCAGAAGCGATCAAGGCAGTATCAAAGGCTAGAGAGAAACTCTATCTCGACGAACTGATCTCGTCCGCCAAAATCGACAGCGGCAGTGTGTTTCGGGCGATTGACCGCTGGGGCAATGTTTCCCGCCGCGCGCTCGATCCGAAGGCGGTCAACGACATCGTCAAACGGCGGGCGACATTGGCGGGTTTGAATGCTGGAGATTTTTCTGCGCACGGATTGCGATCGGGATACCTGACCGAGGCCGCCAATCGTGGCATTCCTCTTCCTGAAGCAATGGAGCAATCGCGACATCGCTCGGTTCAGCAGGCGTCGAGCTACTACAACGATGCAGAGCGGAAGAACGGGCGGGCGGCACGTTTGTTCGTTTAGCCGCGTCCCGGCTTTTACGGTCGGATACCACGTTTTCCTTGCAATTCTGGAGTTTAATTCCATAAATGCAAGGATGATCAACCGTCGAATATCATCCGAGCTGAGCGAACTGCTAGACACGCGCCCAGCTGTCGCGCTCATCGGCCCCCGTCAGGTCGGAAAAACGACGTTGGCACTCTCCATAGCCGACCATCGGCCCTCGATCTATCTAGATCTGGAATCGGATGCTGATCGCGCCAAGCTCGCCGAACCGGAACTATATCTCAGCCAACACAACGACAAGCTCGTCATCTTGGACGAGGTCCACCGGCTTCCTAATCTCTTCCAGAATTTGCGCGGACTTATCGATCGCGGCCGTCGTAACGGAAGGAAAGCCGGACAGTTCCTGCTGCTTGGGTCGGCATCCATTGACTTGTTAAAACAGTCGGGCGAGACGCTGGCTGGCCGTATCGCCTATCTTGAAATGGGACCGGTCAACGGCATCGAAGTACCAGCTGATGAACTGGATCCGCTGTGGCTACGAGGTGGTTTCCCAGACAGCCTACTCGCTGCGAGCGATCGTGCAAGCCAGCGATGGCGGCAGGACTTTATTCGCACCTATCTGGAGCGAGATATTCCTTTGCTCGGTCCTCGTATTCCCGCCGAGACACTGCGGCGCTTCTGGACAATGCTCGCACATCGTCAGTCCGGACTTCTGAACGCCGCGGAGTTTGCACGCGCGCTTGGCGTCGATAGCAAGACCGTCGCCTCCTATCTCGACCTTCTAGCTGATTTGCTGCTCGTACGGCGTTTGGAGCCTTGGCATGCAAATGTCGGAAAGCGGCTCGTAAAGTCACCACGAGTTTATGTTCGCGACAGCGGCATCACCCACACCCTCTTGGGACTGACCAGTCAGGAAGATCTGCTCGGTCATCCGGTCGCCGGTGCAAGTTGGGAAGGTTTCGTGATCGAGACGTTGATTGCAGCAGCACCGGCCGGAACACAGAGTAATTTCTATCGGACATCCGCCGGCGCCGAAATCGATCTTCTGCTCACGCCACCGGGCGATCGTCCCTGGGCCATTGAAATCAAGCGCAGCCTATCACCGAAACTCGAAAAGGGGTTCTATCTTGCGTGCGAGGATTTGAATCCGCTGCGTCGGATCGTCGTTTATCCCGGGCGCGAAGTCTTTCCCATGAAGCAAGACGTGGAAGCAATGTCGCTGCCAGCTTTAGGGACAGCTTTGGCCCAACTCACGTAGTGCATGATCGATCGCGTCTGCCAAGATAAAGCCAAGGCGGGTACTCGGCCCCGTCTCACTAGCCGTTCCCCGCCCGCGTGCCCCCTTCGCCATTGCTGCGATAAAGCGCCATCAGCATGGGACCGAGCGCAAACTCTCCACGTTCGGTCCGTCTCGTCAGGTCGCGCAGATAGCCGCCGGCCGAATTGATGTGCCCTCCCCTTTCCAGGATGCAGGCAATGACGGTTGCGGCATTTTCCGGTCCCATGATGTCGCAGGCGTCCTGATAGGCCGATGGACTGACGCCCAGCATCGCTCTAACGGTAACTGCGGCCGACATCAGCTCCCGCCAACTGCCGATGGCTCCGCCCGCAGCATAATCGGATATTTGCGGGCAGGCCTGGAGGACCACGCCGAGCGGAAAGGATTTCAGGTCGCTTATTGTCTGTCCCCTCGCCCTTTGCATTGCCATGCCCTGCTGCCCTACCGTCTTGGCACTCCGTTCGTTGTCGCCCTCAGCTTTCGCGCCCAGCTTCGTTTCGAAGCCAGGTTCAAGTTCAGAAATAGAGTCGGGATTTGAATTCTGTATGTGCCGCTCACTTTGAAAGGCATTGCCGCTTGTTTTTTGGGAATTCAGGAGGTTTTCCAACTGGTTGACCACATCCTCGCGCAGCTGCTCCATTTCTTCGAGAGCTCCTTCTAGCTCTGAGGTGCCGGGATTGCGCGCGAGCGCGCCGACAATGCCCTTCTGATACGCGATCACAGCGTCCCAATCACCAGAGAGGTTTTCCTCAAGCGCGGTTTCGACGAGCTTTGAAATGTCGCGACGGCAAAGCGTCAGGCGCTCTCGCAGCCGCTGCAGGTGCAACCGATCGGCGACGACCTGGGCTGCCAACGTTTCTATCTCTTCCGAGCGCGCAAGCAGCGGAGCGAGCGAAAAGCCGAAAGCATCCTCGACGGATCCGGACCTGTTCTTGCGCGCGTAGCGCTTGCCGTTCGGGCTATCCTTACGGATCAATAGCCCAGCGCCGACAAGGACCGCCAGATGGCGCCGGATCGTCTGCTCGGCCATGCCATGGGCGCGCAGGGAGAGCTGAACGTTGGACGGGAAAACCACAAGCCCGTTCTCTTCCGAAAGCTCGTTCTTCGGATAGAAGCTCAAAAGCGCATTCATGACGGCGAGCGCCCTGTCGGATATGCCGAGCAGCACCCGCGCTTCGCACAGCGCCCGATAAAGTTTCCATTTGTCGACCGACTTGTCCGGTTCGATCTGGCGCGAGACGACTTGGCTTGAAAACATGCCAAGCGTCATCGGCCGCCGCCCAAAGGGCGTCGTCACACTTCCACCATTCATTTTCTTTCACCCTCTGTCAGGCAAAAGAAAGCCGCTCGCCAAACTGACGCCTAAAGACTCTTGACTGCGATTCGTGGAAATGCGATTCTTGATTTGCTAGAACGAGAAGGGCTTCCACGACGGTGACGTTTGGGGGCCTTTTTCTTTTGCTTTCCTAAGCTCCTCTTTGCTGTTGGTATTCCGCATAGAGACGCTTGAGCCTCTCCTGCACGAATTCATCGAAACCTGGCGCTGCCTTACTGTCGAAAACAAAGGTCGCGGTCGCCGGCGTGCGTTTGAGCTTCACCGGCAGATCGCCGACTTGCGTTGACGTCATGGCAGCCTTCGCACCCGTCGGCTTTTTCGTCGCCAGCGCAAAGGCATGATGGAACCGGTCATTACTCGACATGCCGCCAATGTTGTCCGCGGACAACATTGTGAGGAGCGCGTCTATATCAGCCGTCTCGAGATGTTCGCCGAATTCAACCCAGCGCCGTCGGCCGATCTCCGGCGCCGATCCGATCGCAGTGATCAGCGCGATCGGAACCTGACGCGTGATAAGACGCATTCTTGACAATGCAGCCCTGTCGACGTTCAGCGCAGCCATCACCACGTCGCTGCCGAAACCCCTCTCATCGAGCCGATGCGCAAAGAGCGCCCGCTCGATGTAGGAAAGATCGGTGCGGGCATTGTTTTCCTGCCCCTGGCTGACGACAAGCTGTTCGTCGCTCAGCGCCCGCACGATCGCCTTGACCTTTATCCCGAGGGCGTTGGCAGCAGCGAGGCGGCGATGGCCGAAGGCAACCTGGAAACGGCCCTTCTCGTCGGGATGCGGACGCACCAGAATAGGGACTTGTTGGCCGTGTTCGCGGATCTGATCCGTCAATTGCGCGAGCTCAGCGGCGTCGACTTCAAGTCTGTCGGCGACGAAGGAAGCATCAATCAGCGCCGTGTCGAGCTCGACGACCGTCTGGCCCTCGGCGAGCTGGCGTTCCAGGTCATTGGCGCGCTCAACCTTCTCGGTGATATTGCCAAGCGTCCTGGTAATGCCGCCGACAGGGCCGCCACTGCGGGACTGCGGGATGAAGCCGGCGATCGGCCGGCTGTCACGCGGCGCGACTGCAGACGCTTCCGGGCGAACTTCGTTCGAGACTTCGATAAGGTTCTTGCGCGCCATTCAGCTATCTCCTGCCCCAGGTCGAGCGGATGTGGGCCTCTATCTCGCCGTTGACGAGGTTCATCGATTCCAGCGCCCGGTCGTAGGTTCCACGGGTGAACTGAGAGCGGTCGACCTCGTAGAGCGTCTGCTTGGTAACGCCAGCATCTGAGATTGCCGTCGACTTCAGCATCGAGTTCTGAAGCATGCGATTGCCGAAGATCGCCCGCATGAAGCCGGTCATCTGGCTCTGCGGTCCGTCATTGGGTTCAAAGCGAGTGACGAGATAGCGCATCCAGTCGTAGCTGGTGCGCCCGCCTGCCCGTTCGACGACCGACATGAGTTCGCTCGTCATCGTCAGGAATTGCGACATCGACATGACGTCGAGCATCTGCGGATGCACAGTAATCAGCACCGAGGTCGCAGCACAAAGAGCCGACATCGTGAGAAAGCCAAGCTGTGGCGGGCAGTCGATGACAACAATATCGTAGAGACTTTCGATATCGGTCAGCGCCTCACCGATACGGGCGAAGAACATGGATTCGGCAGTGCCTCCCGTCATCGCCTTCGGCGTCTCATGCTCGAATTCCATCAGTTCGAGATTGCCGGGAATGATATGGAGGTTCGGGGTATAGGTCGAGCGAACCACTTCCGAGATCGGCACCGGATTTTCGTAGCGGATGGCGCCGTAAATCGTTTCTCCCTCACCGACGTCGAGTTCGGGCTGGTGGCCGAAGAGCGCCGAAAGGGACGCCTGCGGGTCAAGGTCGATGGCAAGCACGCGGTAGCCGCGCAGCGCCAGAAACTGCGCGAGATGGGCCGACGTCGTCGTCTTGCCGGAGCCGCCCTTGAAGTTCATGACCGAGACGACCTGCAGCTTTTCAGCGCCGCGCCGGATGGGGACATATTTCGGAATGCCGTTGCGCTCGTCGAGCGCCTGACGGATGCGGTTCATGTCGTCGGCATCATACTGGCGCCGGCCGTTGGCAAGTGGATCGGGTCCGTGGCCGTCTTTGGCGATTTGACGGAGATAACCTTCGCCGATCCCAATATAGGAGGCGGCTTCCGCCGGAGAGAATAACCGCATCGTCTTTCGAGACAGCGGCGGGAAAATTTTTGCCTGGTGCTGCTGGAGCTGATAGGCGAGCTCCTGAGCATCCGTTGCCAGAAGCGACGGAAGGTGCTCTTGATCGTCTTTCAGAACTGGATTCGCTAGCATCTTGGTTTCCAATTTAATTGCGCAATTTTGGGAGAAACGGCATCAACTGCGCAGTTATATTATCGCCCGATTCGTTACCGATTTACAAACGCTTAACCATAAGGCTGTCCACAGGCCTTTTTGGCCTCCTTTTCTGCAGCACGACTCGCCGTAATGCGCCGCCATCGAAGCCGCGAAGGCATATTGATTAGGTACGTGCTCCGCCTACCGCGAGTTTCGATAAGCGTAACGATCGTCGACCTTCTGCGTACTTCTGCGCCGCAATCGAGGATATGCGAAAGTCTACTGAGGCTCATCCCCACGCATGTGAGGGGGTCGCGCTGCGTCGCCAATCGTCAGAACGCTACATGTTGTCCGCGGACAACAAGAGATGTGAGTCTACGAACGCAGCGGCGAGATCAGAGCGGCATCGGTCACGCCAAATGCCCGAGTGCCCAGTCAATCGGGCGCTGTTCCGCTCGAAGCGAAATGCTCTCTGTCCGAATCGGCCGAGATTCAAGACGCGTGAACCGTATCGAAGGCGAGCGACAGCTTTCGGTGATTGTCTCCCCTGCGACCCGGCCAACGGCCGGAACGGTAGCCATTCTATGAGGACCGCCCCGATGGCATCAGCTGTACGATATCGGGTTCGACACTCTCCAAGGTCACGTCTTTCGACGAAAAGTAAAAAGATGCGCTTTGCGAGGTCGGCGGCGGCCAAGTCAGTGCGACAGATTACAGGTCACATGAAGCGGTTTACGATTTGACGGTGGAGGAGGGAAGGGGATCCAATGCCACTGGAGAGGCGGTGTAAGGTTCGCTTCATGACGCCCGGCCACGGGACCCCTGCCTGGTGCCGCCAATCCAGGAACAGCGTTTCACCCACGTGGATCTGCTCTGAGGACTGCGGGTTCGCACCGCAGCCGAGTTCTCGTGTGCTCGCCCGTCGGCCGAACCCTCTCGAATAGGCCCTGCAGTCTTGCTTGAGAGCTGCAATCGATGGACGACGGCTCTTCGATTTGCTCGAAACCGACCGGACAACCGGGCGCCCGGAGACGGGTTGCTAATGGGACAACCAAATGGCCAACGGAAGTGAGTGCAGATTTCGCTTCCGCCTGGTGAAATAGCGCCATTACGTCATATGGTTAATGAACCTGAAATTCAAGCACGCCGGCCGGTTCGCGAGCAACAGCGCGTGTGGCTTACAATCAGGGGCCGCCGACGAAAAGCGTTCGGCCAAAATTTCGCTACGGAGTAGGAAGGGCCATCCTTTCTTGCCGCGCTACGTCTTGGGGGAGATCGTCAGCAATGGCTGCACTGATGACCTCGCCCCCGCAGCCCGATCGGTGCCGAAATGTCGAACAGCATTCAACGCGAATACTCCACCGACAACATGTGGCGATGACGTTCTGCGCCACGATCAAAGCGACCAGGGCCCCTCACATTGGAGGGTCTGACAAGCCGCAGACATCGTGGTTTGGATAACCGCACCTCAATTGACGTGGAGTACGCTCATGTTTGCGACGGCGATCGCACCGGCAGATGCAGCATCAGACTCATATCTTCTCGACACCATGTTCCGCCTCAGGGCACGGGTATTTGGCGGGCGCCTGAACTGGGAGGTCACAGTCGAAGAGGGGAGGGAGCGCGATCGGTTCGACGACCTTGCAGTCTCCTACATCATCATCGTCGATGAGGGCGGTGAGGCAATTGCCTCGGCACGTCTGCTTCCAGCGCTTGGCCCGACCATGCTCGTCGATGTCTTTCCGGAACTCCTGGGTGACAGGCCATTCGTGCCGCATGCACGCATGGTCGAAAGTTCCAGGTTCTGCGTCGACACAGAGACGAAGGCGGCGGCGGCCGGAGCCTTCGGTTTGAACGAGGCGACCGTCTTTTTGTTTGCCGGTATTCTCGAATGGTGCCTGGCCAAAGGCATGACTGAAATTGCCACGGTGACGGACCTGCGGTTCGAGCGCATTCTCAAACGCGTCGCCTGGCCGCTTGCGCGCTACGGCAAACCGCGTTTGATCGGCAACGTCATGAGCGTTGCTGGAAGCTTGCCCGTGTCGGATGAGCATTTCCAGGCGCTGCGGCCGGCTGCCTACCGGTCGACCCTATCGACCTGCTTTCGCTGCGCCGCCTGAGGATCTGGCAATGCAAGCACGTTCATTACCGCGGCTCGTGCGGAAGCTCGAGGACGCTCTCGGTCCTTCGCTCCTGACTGCGCTCGCAGACCCCTCAGTAAGCGAGATCATGCTCAATCCGGACGGGTGCCTCTTCATCGAACGGCTCGGCGCAGGCATCGTCCACGCTGGCGAGATGGAGGAAGGGGCCGCCGAAATCATCATAGGCGCCGTCGCCCATGTCTTAAACACCGAGGTCGATACGGCGCGCCCCATCGTATCTGGGGAGCTGCCAATCGGCGGGCATCGTTTCGAGGGCCTGCTCCCGCCGATCGTGGGGGGTCCAACCTTCTCGATCCGCAGGCATGCGAGCCAGCTCATCATGCTCGACGACTACGTGACGTCGCGGGTCATGACCGCAAAACAGGCGAGGATCCTGCGCGAGGCCGTCGTTGCCCGGCTCAACGTCGTCGTCTCAGGCGGCACCGGATCGGGCAAGACGACGCTTTCGAACGCGATCATCGCGGAGATTGCAAGCCATTGCCCGAACGATCGCCTCATCATTCTGGAAGACACGAGCGAGCTTCAATGTGCGGCTGCAAACGTGCTTTCCCTGCGAACCAGCGACGAGGTCGGCATGGCGCAGCTCCTCAAGAGCACGCTACGCCTGCGCCCCGACCGTATCATCGTCGGCGAGGTGCGCGACGGAGCAGCACTGACCCTTCTCAAAGCATGGAACACCGGTCATCCTGGCGGTGTGACGACCCTTCATGCCAATTCAGCGCATTCTGCACTCGTGCGTCTCGAACAGCTTACCGCCGAGGCAAGTCGTCAGCCCATGCAGGCGGTCATCGGCGAGGCCGTCGATCTCGTCGTGTCGATCGAACGGACCTCGCAGGGCAGACGCATCACCGACATCCTGCAGGTCAAGGGTTTTTCCGGCGGCGCCTATCATCTCGAACCCGGCATGGAGGAGCGTCATGCGGCATAGACATCTGATCGGACTTGTTTTCCTCGCGCTCACAGGCCTTCGGCATCCGGCTCTTGCAAGTTCGGGAGGCAGCTTGCCCTGGGAAGCGCCGCTCGAACAGATCCAGGAATCGATCACAGGTCCGGTCGCAGGCTTCATCGCCCTTGCGGCCGTCGCGGTGGCCGGCGGCATGCTGATCTTCGGCGGCGAACTCAACGATTTCGCGCGGCGCCTGATGTATCTCGTTCTTGTTGCCGGCGTCCTCCTCGGAGCCACCCAGATCGTCGCACTCTTCAATGCGACGGGCGCCACAGTCGGCATATCTGCGCTCGCGGTCCAGGTGGAAGACGAGAGGGGAGGGAAGACGCTATGACCCCGCACGTCCCGGCGCTGCAGAAAAATCGCATCCATCGCGCCCTATCTAGGCCGAACCTTCTGATGGGCGCCGATCGTGAGCTTGTGCTCGTTACCGGCCTTGCCGCCATCATTCTCATCTTCGTCGTGCTGACCGTTTACTCTGCCATGATCGGCATTGCGATCTGGCTGGCGATCATCGGGCTGCTGCGTCGCATGGCCAAGGCCGATCCGATGATGCGCAGGATCTATCTTCGCCATATCCGTTACAGCTCGCACTACCGGGCAACGTCGACGCCCTGGCGAAGGGTTTGAGGTGGGTCATGGTGGCGCTTCGCCTTTTTCGCCATACTGGACCATCTTTTGCCGATCTCGTTCCCTATGCCGGCCTTGTCGACGAAGGCGTCCTTCTCCTGAAGGACGGCTCCCTGATGGCCGGCTGGTATTTCTCCGGGCCGGATTGCGAAAGCTCGACCGATGGCGAGCGCAACGACGTCGCCCGGCAGATCAACCAGGTGCTTTCGCGCCTCGGCTCGGGATGGATGATCCAAGTCGAGGCCGTCCGCGTGGCGACGGCCGATTATGCGAGCCCCGATCGCTCGCATTTTCCAGACCGAGTGACGCGCGCAATCGATGAGGAACGCCGCCGGCATTTCGAGAGCGACGGTGGCCATTTCGACTGTCATCACGCCATCATTCTCACCCATCGACCACCCGAGCCTCGCCGGTCTGCGTTCGGCAAATACCTCTATTCCGACCCCGTCAGCCGCAAGCAGGGCCATGCCGAGATCGCACTTTCAGCCTTCGAGGCGGCAACACGTGAGATCGAGCAGTATCTCGCAACCACGTTGTCTATTCGCAGAATGCGGACGCGCAGCTTAAAGGCCGGCCGCTATGACGAGCTCCTGCAATTCATCCGCTTCTGCATCACCGGTGAAAATCACCCCGTTCGGCTGCCCGACGTGCCCATGTATCTCGATTGCATCTTGACGGCGCAACTGCTGCACGGGTTGGCCCCCAAGATCGACAATCGGTTCGTCGCTATCGTTGCGATCGATGGATTGCCGGCCGAAAGCTGGCCCGGGATCCTCAATAGTCTCGACCTGATGCCGGTTGAATATCGGTGGTCGTCGCGCTTCATCTTCCTCGATGCTACGGAAGCTCGGGTCAGGTTCGAGCGAACCCGAAAGAAGTGGCAGCAGAAGGTACGGCCGTTTGTCGACCAGCTCTTTCAGACCCAGAGCAGGTCGGTCGATCAGGACGCGCTGTCAATGGTGAGCGAAACCGAAGACGCGATTGCCGAAGCCGCATCCGAACTTGTCGCCTACGGATACTATACGCCCGTCGTCGTCCTTTTCGACGATCGTGCCGAAGGCCTGCAGACGAAGGCGGAGGCGGTTCGCCGGCTGATCCAGGCAGAAGGGTTCGGCGCCCGCATCGAAACATTGAATGCCACAGAGGCCTATCTCGGCAGTCTGCCCGGCAACTGGTACTGCAATGTCCGCGACCCCCTTATCACCACCCGCAATCTGTCCGATCTCGTGCCCTTGAACGCGGTGTGGACGGGCAGGGCGACAGCACCATGCCCGTTTTATGAGGAGGCCGCACCGCCCTTGATGCAGGTCGCCTCCGGCTCCACCCCGTTTCGCTTCAACCTGCACGTTGACGACGTCGGCCATACCTTGATCTTCGGCCCGACGGGCTCGGGAAAATCGACGCTCCTGGCTCTGATCGCCGCCCAGTTCCTGCGTTATCGGGATGCGCAGCTCTTCGTCTTCGACAAGGGCTCGTCGATGTTGCCGCTCACCCTTGCTGCCGGCGGCGACCACTATGAGATCGGCGGGGAAGGGGAGGGTGCTGCCCTCAGCTTCTGTCCACTCGCGTCCCTGTCGGACGAGGCCGATCGCGCCTGGGCGTGCGAATGGATCGAAACGCTCATCGGCCTACAGGGTGTTTCCGTTACACCTGATCATCGCAATGCAATAGCGCGGCAGATCGCACTGATGGCCAACTCACCAGGGCGTTCGCTGTCGGATTTCGTAAGCGGAGTACAGGTGCGTGAGTTGAAGACGGCGCTGCGTCATTTTACGGTGGACGGCCCGATGGGGCAGCTGATCGATGCCGAAAGCGACGGCCTGATGCTCGGGCATTTCCAGACATTCGAAATCGAACAGCTGATGACGATGGGCGAGCGGACGCTGCTTCCGGTTCTAACCTATCTCTTCCGGCGCATCGAAAAACGGCTGAATGGCGCACCGAGCCTCATCATCCTCGATGAGGCCTGGCTGATGCTCGGCCATCCAGCCTTCCGTGAGAAGATCCGCGAGTGGCTCAAAGTGCTGCGCAAGGCCAATTGCGCCGTCGTTCTCGCCACCCAGTCTATTTCCGATGCCGTGCGATCGGGCATCATGGACGTGCTGAAGGAAAGCTGCCCGACGAAGATCTGCCTGCCGAATGGTTCGGCGCGCGAGCCCGGTACGCGGGATTTCTACGAGCGGATAGGATTCAACGAACGCCAGCTCGACATTGTCGCGACCGCCAGACCGAAACGCGACTATTACGTCGTCTCTCCTGAAGGCCGGCGCCTCTTCGACATGGCACTCGGACCGCTTACGCTTTCCTTCGTCGGTGCTTCCGGCAAGGACGACCTCAAGCGCATCCGCAAGCTACGCAGCGAGCACGCCGATGAATGGCCATCGATTTGGCTGAAGGAGAGGGGAGTGTCCGATGTCATGCTCTAGCAGCCGCATCCTGGCCCTTTCACTTGCCGTCCTCATGGCGGCAGGAGCCAGACCGCCTGTCGTTATGGCGGGGGCCGCAACCGGTGCTGCGACCGAATTCACGCAGCTTGCCAACAATGGTGAGCTCGTCAAGCTGCTTCAAAGTTCCGGGGTGCAGGTCGATAATCAGCTGACCCAGATCACCCAGCTTGCCGAGCAGATCCAAAACCAACTGAAGATCTACGAAAACATGCTGCAGAACACGAAGCAGCTTCCTGCCCATATCTGGGGAGAGGTCGAGGGCGACCTCAATCAGTTGCGCCGGGTCGTCTCCGACGGCCAGAGCATCGCCTTCTCGATGGCCAATGCCGACGACATTTTACGCCAGCGTTTTTCAAGCTATGCAAGTCTGCGGACAAGCCTGCCGAGCGCTGAGGGCTTTTCAACCACCTATCAGACCTGGTCGGACACCAATCGAGACACGATCGCGGCAACTCTGAGCGCGGCGAGCCTGACGGCAAGGCAATTCGACAGCGAGGAGTCGACGATGGCATCCCTTCGCTCCCTGTCGGAGGGGGCCGACGGGCAGCTGAAGGCGCTTCAGGTCGGCCACCAGATCGCCGCCCAGCAAGTCGCCCAGATGCAGAAGCTTCGCGGTCTCGTCTCGCAACAGATGACGATGATGGGGGCGTGGCTGCAAAACGAACAGACGGACAAAGACCTTGCGCAGGCCCGCCGCGAGCGCTTCTTTCAGTCCACGATCCCTTCAACGACGGGCGGCCGGACCATGGAGCCGCAATGGTGAGGTCGGCGCAAAGTCACACCGCAGCGATTGCCGGGCGTGCCGTGGCTTGCGCAGTCTTCGGTCTTGCCCTGACTGTTGTTCCCGCCCATGCCCAGGAAGGCTCCCTCATCACATCCTTGCAGGACGAGATCAGCAGTGCGGCCCGGGGCTGGGAACAGACCGTCTCGAATGCGGCACGATCGCTCTTCTGGATCCTGGCTTCGATCGAGATCGGTCTTGCCGCGATCTGGCTCGCATTGCAGGCGCCATCGCTGCAGGAATGGTTCGCGGTGCTCGTGCGTCGTATCATGTTCGTCGGATTCTTCGCACTCGTCCTCGATCAGGGGCCGAGCTTTGCGAAGGCCGTTGTCGACAGTCTGTTCCAGCTCGGGGCGTCCGGCGGCAATGCCTCACCGGCAGATATCTTCAATGCAGGACTGGTGGTCGCCGGCAAGATGGCTGAAAAAATCCGCTTCGGCCTCTTCGAGGACAACGCGCTCGCCGTCTCGGCTGCCTTCGCAACGATCGTGGTCGTCATCGCGTTTTCCCTGGTGGCCGCGATCTTCGTGGCGATCATGGCGGAGATGTATATCGGCCTACTCGCCGGGATGATCATGCTGGGGCTCGGCGGTTCGTCCTTCACCAAGGACTTCGCCATCAAATATCTGGTCTACGCGTTCAGCGTCGGAATGAAGCTGATGGCGCTCGTCATGATCGCTCGCATCGGCTCTGAGGTTTTGATCGGCCTGGCCAACCGTCCAGAAATCGGCGAGCAGTTCCAGACGCTGCTCGCAATCGCCGGAATTGCGGTCGTGGTGTTCGTTATCGCGATCTATGTGCCAAACATCATCCAGGGCGTCATCCAGGGTGTTTCGGTCGGCAACGGCATGGAGGTCATCCGGCACGGCGGCCAGGCCGCATCCTTTGCAGCGGGCGCAGGGTTCCTGGTCGCCGGCAGCGCATCGGCCGGCATGGCGGCGGCCCGGTCGAGCCGGGCAGGCGGCGCTTCGATCGCGGGCGCTATCTCAAGCGGCATGGCCGAAGGCGTCGGGGCCGCAGGCAAGGCTACCGCCTCGGCCATGAAGGACAAGGCCATCGACGCGCCCGGATCGCGTGCGAGCTCGCTGATCGGCCTTGCCAATGCCAAGCTCGACCAGGCACGCATGACCGCGGCCAGGCCGTCCTCGACGGCGCTCCGACAAGGGCAGCGCCCATGAGAAGCGAAGAAAAGGTGATGCCGACTGCCTCGGAGAACCCGTACCTCGCAGCGCGCTTGGAATGGAACGAGCGCTATGGGTCCTATGTCAGGGCAGCGACGGCCTGGCGCATCGTTGCCGTTCTCTCTCTGTCGATCGCCCTCGTCGGTGTCGGCTACGCACTATACCTTAGCGCCCAGGTTCAACTCGTCCCCTATATCGTCGAGGTCGACAGGCTTGGTACGCCCGTTTCGGCGGGGTTTCCCGAACATATAGAATATGCGGATGCCCGCGTCGTGCGCGCGACACTTGGCGGCTTCGTTACCAGCTTTCGATCGGTCACCCCCGATGCGGTCGTGCAAAAGCAATATATCGACCGGACCTATGCGTTGCTCAGAACCTCCGATCCGTCGACCCAGAAGATCAACGCGTGGTTTCGCGGCAATTCCCCCTTTGAAAAGGCGAAGACTGCAACGGTGGCCGTCGAAGTCAACAATATAGTGGCGTTGTCGAACCAGTCATACCAGATCGATTGGACGGAGTTCGAACGTGATCGGCACGGCAAGGAAACCGGCACGCGACGGTTCAGGGCGATCGCCACGGTGACGATGACGGCACCACAGGACGAGGCGACGATCCGCCTGAACCCGATCGGGCTTTATCTCAAAGACCTCGACTGGACCGCACAGTTATGAAGCGAGGACAATTCATGGATTGCCGGACACATCGGTCGCTTACCTTCTCCTTTATGATCTTTGCTGCGATGGCAGCCGGCGTGGCGCCGACCAGGGCACAGTCGATGAGCGCAAACGAGACGAAGGGGACGAGCCTGTCGTCGAAATGGCGCGCCGGCCCAGGTCTCGTCACGAGAGGCCCCGATGGCAAGGTTGTCTTCCTGTTCGGCGAGACCCAGCCCTCGATCGTCTGTTCACCCCTCCAGGTCTGTGACATCGAGCTCGAACCGGGCGAAGTAGTCCGCGACGTTCTCGTCGGCGATACGGTCAGATGGAAGGTGGAGCCGGCAACTTCGGGAGCGGTCGGGGGTCAGGCGATCCACCTGATCGTCAAGCCCGCAGAGCCCGGCTTGGTGACGTCGATGGTCATCACGACATCGCGGCGCACCTATCACATCCAGCTGAAATCCCACCCCAGCCAGTATATGGCACGGGTCGGCTTCTCCTATCCGGACGACGTTTCCGACAGGCTCGCCGAAGTGAATGCACGTCTGGAGGTCAAAGGGGCGCCCGGAACGGGCGTGCTGGCAGCGGGTCTGAACTTTTCCTATACCGTCAGCGGCAGCGCAGCATGGAAGCCGACCCGCGTCTATTCCGACGGGCTAAAGACCTATATCCAGTTCCCCCGCACCCTGGCCGGACAGGACGCGCCCGTTCTCTTCGTCGTTTCCGGCGGGCAGAACCGCATCGTCAACTATCGCCTCGCAAACGACATGATGGTGGTCGATTACAATATCGAACGCGCGGTCCTCGTCTCCGGCGTCGGCTGGCGCAAGCAGCAGGTCACGATCCGGCGGAGCAGCTGACATGCGCTTATCGCTCCTTGCATTCGCGTGCTGCATCGCTCTCGGCAGCTGCCAGGCTCCGAACGGGAACGGGGGGATTGCGATCGAGGCAGCACCGGTTTCGCCGGACGTCGCGGCGGTGATCGCAGGCGACATGGCGGTCCGGCTTTCCGAGCGTCTGTCTCCCGCATCGAGCCTGATCAGGCTCTCAGAGGAGGCGTCGGAATTCTCGCCGGCGCTGCGCGCGTCGCTAAAAGCGTCCGGCTACACCGTCGCGAGCGGTGCGACGCCCGAGGCGAAGGCGATCGTCCTCTCCTACGGTCTTACGCAATCTCCCGATGGCCTTCTCGCCAGTCTTTCGACAGATGGGATGCGGCTTGCCCGAATCTACGCCGTCTCGGGTGCGCGGGTAACGCCGATCGGCCCCTTGTCCGTGGCGACATTCTAGCAGGAGCACGCTATGGCTCAATCACTCCAGCTCAGCCACCCACCGGAGGGACAGAGCCAGACGATGCGTCGCCTCAGCCGGTTGCCGGTGCTCGTAACGCTCGGCCTGATCCTGATCTTCTTTGCAGTGATCATTTTCGGCCTTGCAGGCCGGGGATTCTACGGCAGGCAAGCGCAGCAGGAGGACGCAGCCGGCATCCCCGCATCGAACTATGCGGACCAGCTCAAACGGGGGATCCAGGACGGCATAATCGGCGAGCCAGAGCCGGCCGACCGGTTCAAACCGCAGCCTCCCGAGACGGCGCCCAAACAGTTGACGCCCGATCCACCGCCCGTCATCCAGAAGGCGGCTCCAGAAGCGGTAGAGCCTGAATCCGAAGACAATCTCGAAGCTCGGCTGGCACGCGAAGGGCGCGAACGCTATTTGCGGGAGATCGAGCGCCGCCGCATGGCACGTTTGCAGGCGGCGGAAGCGGCGCTGGATTCGCCGCTTCCAGTCGATATCACGCAGGCCCGCGTCCCCGCGCCGCCTGGCGATGAGGCGGAGCGACGCTCGGCCGTCAGAACGCCATCTTCGCCCCTCGATCTCTATCAAGCCGCGCTCGAGGGGGGATCTGCCGGCCAGAATGCAGACCCGAACAAGCAACTTTCGAAGGAGGATTTCTTCAATGAGGACATAAAGGAGCTCGGCTACCTGCCAAACAGGGTCGTGCCACGGCTTTCGCCCTATGAGCTCAAACGGGGATCTGTCATTCCCGCAACGCTCATCTCAGGAATCAATTCCGACCTGCCGGGGCGGATCAGCGCCCAGGTCAGCCAGAACGTCTATGACAGCGCGACCGGCAACCGCCTGCTGATCCCGCAAGGGTCAAAGCTCTTCGGGCGCTACGATTCCAAGATCGCTTTCGGCCAGGCGCGCGTGCTGGTCGTATGGACCGATCTCATCTTCCCCAACGGCCAGACGCTGCAGATTGGCGGCATGGCCGGCACGGACGCGGAAGGTTACGGGGGCTTCAGAGATCGCGTCGACAACCACACGCTTCGCACCTTCGGGTCAGCAGCCCTTATCGCCCTGATTGGAACGGGCATCGATGCCTCCATTCCCGAAAGCTCGGCGCGGGCGACACAGGACACCGCCTCTGACGCTGCAAGGCGCAATTTTGCCGAATCCTTCGGACGCGTTGCCGAGCGGACGATCGACAAGAACCTGAACGTCCAGCCGACATTGCAAATCCGGTCCGGTTACAGGTTCAACCTCCTCGTCGACCAGGACATCGTCTTTCCGGGCGCCTATCCCGCATTCTAGGGCAACAGCCATGTCGAATTATCCACCACAGACATCAATTGTCAGAACGGCGTCGCTTGTTGCAATTGTGTGCAGCGAAAGGACGATGCAAGCGGACGCCCCCGGTCGGACATCGCTACGCGTAATGTATTTCGGATATAGCTCGAATCGGACCCTTCATGTGGCCTGGGAGAGCTTTCTCAATACCGGGCCATTACGACGACCCACTAAAAACGGACTGGCATCGGCAGTCCAGCTCAAAACCATACGGGCTCGCTTTGATGCCAAGCGCCGCGGCCCAGATCTTCATATCAGGCCGAGGCGCGTCGCCAGATAGATCGCATTCGACGTCGTATGGGCACCGAGCTTGCGTCGCGCGCCGTCCAGATAGTAGCGAACGGTCACCTTCTTGATCCCGAGGATGTCGGCCGTCAGCGACATCGATTTGCCGCGTGCGGCCCAACTCAGGCATTCCTTTTCCCGCACGGACAGGCTGACATCCGCTCTTCGCATGGTGGACGGATCGGCGATTTTTAGCGTTGCATGGACCATGGCTGTGGCGGTCGCCGCGCGAATGTCATCGATTGCACCGTCGAATCGGAAATCGGGAAGCTTCGACGCCAGTGTCAAAACCGCTACCCGACCAAATTCGGTGGGGATCGGCATCGAGAGCCCGGAAACGATGCCAAATTGACGGGCATGCTCGTAGAATTTTCGTTCTTCCGGTGAGGAGGACCACCAGAGGCCCGTCGCCGACCAATGAAATGGCTTCAGCAAGCGTTTTGCGGCGGTGATGACCGGATCGACCGTCTGATACTGGTTTGCGAAGTAGATATCCTGCCATTCCGGCGGGTAGTTGGAGAAGGCTTCGGTATCGCCGGCACGCACGTTTACATAAGCGAAATGGTCGAAGCCGCATTGCTCGGCGAATGACAGGAGTGCGTGGTGCGTCGAACGTTCATCGGTCGAAAGGCTCAAAACATCAATCAGGTTATCCAGTCGTTTTTTCAATGCAAATCGCTCCCGTTGGCCGGCTGCGCGACCAAAGACACGCCCAACCGGGCATCATCACCACTCCCATATGCCTGCAACCGGGGATTAAACACCCATGGCACGAAAATTGGAATCCGTACTTATTCAGGGTTGATTTCCCCGATGAAGACATAACCGCCAAGACGCACGGTCTGGATGAGTTGGAGGGCATTTCCGCCCTGAGCTAGCTTGCGGCGCAGCCGGCAGATATGCACGTCCACACTGCGCTCAAGTGGCCTGCCGAGGCCGATATGCGTGGCGTCCAAGAGCGCCCGACGTGACAGGACGACGCCTGGCTGTCGGCACAAGGCGATCAGGATCTCGAATTCTGCCGCCAGTAGTGCGACATGCGAGCCATCAGGCGCCAACAACTCTCGACGGCGCGGATCGACGCGCCAGCCCTCAAAATTGAGGGTGGGCCGGCGCTCGTCCTTATACAAGTCGGATCTGCGCAAGAGTGCTCGCACATGGACCATCAGCTTGTGCATATCCGCGTGAAAGGGAAGGCAATAATCAGCGCCCGCCTCAAGACCGTCGAGTTGCTCCTCAGCTCCACTCAAAAGGATGATCTGTATCGAACTCGCGGCGCGGATGCGCCGGCACAGGTCGAGGCCGATTTCGGGCGTGGTAGACGTGGAGATGATGAGAATTCGAAAGCGACCGCCTGAGAGCACTTGATCGGTGGCTTGAGCGGGCGCGACGACCGCGCTTGCGAAACCGTGTCTGCCGAGCTCCTCCACCAGCGGTGCGGCGGAGGCGAAATCGTCGGTCGCAATGAGTATGGCGGACTTCCGTCGCGGCGTTTCCATCCGGTCAGGACAGCACAGAATGCGGCACCTTCAAGTCGCAGATGTGAGGGGATCAATCCGCGCGGCAAAAGCCCGAAATCGCCGTATCACCGAGGAAATAATATTTAATATCATAGTCTTTGCTGCCGGTGACCATTCATGGCATCGTTACATCCAAGAGTTGTCGATTCAAAAAGGAACTCGATTTCTCGCGGGCCGCCGGTGAAACCCAATATCGTCATAAGCTCGCCCGATGCCGACTTTTCGCTGACGCTCCGTCATATTCTCGAGGTTGAGGGATTTTCTACTGACCTTGCCATGGGCCCGGCTGAAACGGTCGACGCGATCAGGCAGAAAAAGAATGTCGGGCTCGTCCTCGACGGCAGAAACGAGTTCGCGATCAACCTTTGCAGATCACTCAAATCGGATGAAGGGATCGGACAAGTGCGCATCGTCACGCTCGTCCCGGCGGAAGCGGAGCACCGTTACGAGGCGTTTCTGAACGCCGGCGTGGATGAGGTCTTTATCCGGCCGATCGAGCCCGACCGATATCTGCGCGCGCTCAGACGGCTGCTCGGCGCAGACGGATGCCGGTCTTGCACCCATCAGGAACAGGAAGGCATCACTGACGGCGGGCTGACCGTCGACACGCGCGCCCATCGTATCACCTATGACGGCCGCGACATTCATCTCGGGCCGATCGAATTCGCGCTCTTGCGGACGATGGCCGGCGAGCCCAGCCGCGTCTTTCGGCGCGACGAGCTGTCATCTATGGCCTGGCCACAAGGTGTGTTCGTGGACCCAAGAACCGTTAACGTCCATATCGGAAGGCTGCGAAGAGCGCTTTCGGCCGTCATGGGAAGGGACATCATCCGTACGGTTCGCGGGATCGGCTACGGCATCGAATTCAACCGGGATTGAAGGAGGGAACCTTGTGAGCCAGATCCGTCCGATCGCGATCATCAATGCGAGCGTCATCACCGGTGACGGCGTAACCGTGCTCGACAAGGCGAGCGTGCTTCTTGCAAATGGCCGGATCGAGGCGGTCGTAGAGGTCGATCTGCCTTCGCTCTCCCCGGACTATCTCGTGTTGGACGCGTCGGGATGCAGCGTCCTGCCGGGAGTGATCAACGCCCACGCGCATGGCTGCGTCTTCGGTCCTTCAATGCCAAGCGGATCAGCACCCTTCGATCAAAGAGAGGTCGACTACCAGCGTAACCGCCATCTCCTGTCTGGCACGACGACGCTGCTAAACGTCTGCGGCCTTGCGCTTGATGACGAGATCGATGCCGGCCCGAATGGAGGCCATCCGCTCGACATCCATATCAGCACCGCCCACACGCCAGCCAGCCTCGCCGCTGCCCGGGCGGTCGACGGCGCGGGGCTCTCGGGCAGACATCTGGCAGCAAGGATCGATGACCTTCTTAGCCGCGGCGCCAAGGCGCTCGGCGAGGCGGGCGGGGGCCAGACGCTTGGCGGCGGCGCCCAGGACTACCGCATTCTTCCTGCCGCGATTAAAAAAGCCTGCGGGCTGGTCGTGCATCCGAATCTGGCGCGGCTCCTCAAAGAATCAACGCTCGGGCGCAATCTAAACGGGGCGGACAATCCGGGCGGCGAAGCGTTGGCGCGGCTGATCGAGGAGAACGGGCTCGGGCGGCATTTCACGGTCAAAAGCCTCTCCGGTCTGATCCGCGAGACTGTGATGCCGCCAGTAGCGCTCGCACGAAGGGGTTTTGCCGAAATTGCCGACGAGGCGACCCGCACCGCAATGCCGGCCATTTTCCACAACGCAGCACCAACGGCCAGCCAGCTGATCGATCTTGCAAGAGCCCATCCGAGAGCGAGGATCGTCGCCGGCCACAGCAACCATCCCTCGTTCACGACAAAGGAAGCCTTGGAGACCGCCGTGGCGCTGCGCGATCTCGGCGCCAGCATCGACGTTTCGACACTCGACTGCATTTCAACACGTTGGCGCAATGGACCAGGCAATTTCGATGCACTTGTCGAAGCCGGTCTTGTCGATACGATTTCGACCGACTTTGCCGGCGGTGACTGGGACGGTATCCTCGAGGCGGTTCATCGGCTGGTGAGAAAGAGGCTGTGCCTGCCCGCAGCAGCAATTGCCAAGGCGACGGGAAACGTGGCGCGTATCTTTCCTGAGCTTGCGGGCGACCGCGGCTTGATCGCCAGAGGCAAGCGAGCCGACATCCTCATCTGCCACTCCCACAATCTCGCCCGGGTCCGCGACGTCCTGTGCGCTGGCAGAATTGTCGTTTCCAATGGAGAGCTCCGATTCAACTCCATTTCATCTCAGGGGATGTCAGAAGGCGCTTAGGACGACTTCGTCAGGCTCTCAAGGGATCTGGTGATTGCGACTGGGTTTCCCTCCGGTATTGCTGCGACGGCGTCTATAAGCTCCTGCTGATGCCTCTCCTGAAGGCGATGCCGGGTGACGGTCTTGAACTTCTGCACGATGGCCGGCCAATCCATCGGTCTCGTCGGTTCTCCGACCGGCGTGTGGACCGAAGAGACAAGCTGCAAGGTCCGCGTGCTGACGATCAGCCGCGCCAGGGTCTGCGCCGGGAAAGATCGATCGATCTGCGGATCGACAGTCAATCGGATTTTGCGTGCCAACCGCTGCAGGTCTTTGCGTCCAATCGTGCTGACATCAATCGGCGACAAGGCCTGGCTGCCGTCGATCGCAAAAATCGCCAGGCAATAGGGAAGGCTGTATTGCACGTCGATCAGGCTTTGCGGTTCGAGACTGTTTGCGAGTTTTTGAACCCAGGAAAAGCTCTGAACCTCGATCTCGACGATGTCCTCGGCGTCGATCGTATCCGCTGCGGCGATTTCGCCATAGGCGTCGAGAGCTGCATGAATATAGCGGCAACAACCATATGGCTTGAAATAGGTATCGCCGATTTCCCATCGTTGGCCGAGATCTGCCACGATGCGCGCGCCGTCGTAATAGTCGGAATGATCGAGAATATCCAACGGACCGGTAAACCCGGCACCTCCCAGATGAGCTGCCGTCAGTCCGAGAACGCTGCTCCAGGCAATGCCTTCCTTCACGTCGTTGCCGGTCATTTTCGAATAGCCAGAGCTGCCGTTGGCAAGCTGGTTGGGCGCAAGCACGCCGGCGATCGCGAGCGCGTGGGCAAGGCAATCGGGATCGAGCCGGAGCAGACGGCCGGCCGTTGCGGCGGCCGCAAAGCTTGCCCAGCGCCCCGACTGTCGCGTCCTGATCCGTTCGGCGATATGGCCCGCCGCAATCCGCACCCCGACATCATAGCCACAGATGACGGCGCTCAAGAGTTCTGCGCCGGTAGCGCCGGCGTGACCTGCCAACATCAGAGCCGCCGGAATGACTGCTGCACCCGGATGGCCGCGAGCCGCACGATGTCCATCATCGATGTCGAGGGCAGTCGCAGCTGTCGAATTGCAGAACAGCGCGCCGGCCGGCGAACTGCTGCCCTTCAGCCAGATCGTGTCGGTGCCACTTCCAAAAACGGAGGTGGCGATGGAGCGCGCCGCAACGGCGCCTGGCATGTCGGCGCCGGCAACAGCTGCACCGACGAGGTCCAGGATGCAGCGTCGGGCGACATCGTTGAGTTCGGCCGGATAAGCGGTCTGGGCCCGGCATACATGATCGGCAAGAACGCGGCTCAGACAGTGCATGCGGCGATCCGATCGGCATCTGCGGCCTGGCAATATTTCTCGTAGCTTGCCTGGGCAACGAAAAGATCGAGCATGGGCAGGCCTACGCAGGTGATGCAGGTCGGACCATCCGCATCCAAAGACCAGTCCTGCATATCTGAAAGCGAGCGAATGCCGATCAGCGGCCCGACGGCTTCCAGCGATAGGCCCTGGCGAGAGAAATGCAACGCGATGCTCTGCGAGTTGCGACGCGAGACGGTCGGTAGGTCGTCGCAGATGACGAGCCCGGAGCGCAGGACGCGCCGCAGGTAGTCCGCCGGCGCCTCGTCACCGCCAAGATGCAGGGTCGTCGCATCCTCTGCAAGCTCCTCGTCGCTAAAGACCGGGGCGCGCGCATTGGTTGCTGTGATAACGAGCGCGCAGTCGCGCATCGCCCTGTTGTCCTCGACGCAGAGGAGGGGGATCTTCGTCTCGGTCGAAAGCCCGATCGCCAGCGCACGGGCGCTTTCGATCCTGCGGCTACGGATGAAGATCTGCTCGATCCGGGTTTCGCAGGAATAGGTGAGCGAGCGGATCACGCTGCGGGCGACCGGCCCCGATCCCAGAAGGAAGACGGAGGCGGTGGCCTGCCGGCGCAGGCATTTCTCGGCGACGATTGACGCGTAGGTTCCGGTCCGGTCGGCCGACAGAGCCGTTTCGTCGAGGATGGCGATCGGCCGAAGCGTATATTTGTCGAAGAGGATGAAGGTCGACGTCGATCGCGGTAGGCCAAGACGCCGATTGAACGCATTTGCGCCGATGATCTTGACGCCGCCATATCTCGAGTTGACGCCATAGAGCGACGACAGTTTCCAGCCGAGCCGCTCGTCGGCAAAATCCTCCTTAAAGGGGGCGAAGTCGGGCCTCGACCAGAACTCATCTTCCGAAAGCGAAAAAACCGTCTTTCCGCCGCGTGCCGTTCCCGATCGGATCTCATCCCAGGCGTTCGTCGTGGCCAGGTGAATCTCTGCGATCGTCAGTGCGCGATCGTCGTGCTCAAGGTCCCTGGCATTTAAAAGCAAGATATCGTGCGATGCCTCCATCGTCGTCTCCTCCCTTGTCGCGGTCTAAGGCGTGCAAGAGCTCAACGTACGGTTTTTGCTGGGTGCTGGGGGTGAATATTTGGACAATTCCCGTGCTACATGAAGCAGTGAACGCAACGGTTCGGCAACCTTTCGGCGACGTTTGGTTGATAGCGGTCACAGCCGCGGTGTCATCGGCCGCTGCGATCGCCATTGGAAGCGGCTGCCGCTGCGCATTGCGGGAACAAAGAGACCTGCTTGATGTTCTGCGCCAAGGAGGTGGCCATGCCGAAATTTCTCTTTCAGGTCATCGATCGCACAAACCCCGAACCAACCGAAGTCGCGCACGAATTCCGAAGTCTCGACGATGCCAAGCGCGAGGCAAGGTTGGCGCTCGCCCAGATGGCTTGCGAAGGACTGCCGGAGGCTCCGCTCAACATGATTTCTGTCGAACTATTCGATGAGGATCGTGTCCCGATTGCTGAATACCGACTACTTCTCGAGGAAGTCTCAAAAACGCCACCGCCGACACCGCCCGTGGAGCAATAAGGTTCCTAAAAGCCGCCGCGAGCCGTACGAAGGGCGCCGGGGACAGTCCGCTGCAGTCGGTCTAGCTCCCCGGTCACGCGGACCGCCACAGATACCGGTAATCTTGCATAGCCATAAGACGGGGAAGCCAAGAAACAAAATCCTCCCGGGAACTTCGAGGTTTTCGGCGGCGTTAGGCCGCGAAGAAACGGAGGAAGACATGAGCCAATCAAAATCCCCGGCCGTCGAAGCATACGAACTCGACAAGGCAAGGAAGCAGCAGCAAGAAAAGGACGGCGACCTCGACAAGGCACTCGAGGATACGTTTCCAGCCTCTGATCCCGTTTCGCACTCGGTTACCTCCGTTGCCGGCGCGCCGGCGGCATCCGAAAAGGCGGACAGCGAAAACCTCCTCGACGCGATCAGGGCTTGGGTCAAGGATAATCCGATAGCGGCCGTCGCCGTCACGGCCGCCGTCGCATGGGTGATCGGCTCCAGACGATAGCGGCAGCCTTGTCTGGCGATCCTTCCCCTCGTGGGTAGAGTAAGAACCGTCTCGGCGGCTCATACGACGTCAAAAGCTCAACGCGCGTTGGTTCTGCAGGATGAGTGCTGTCGCCGGGTCCCTCGACACAGGCTGTCATCGAGAACCCAGGCTGGATGGTAGCCGACGAGCGGTCGCAAGCGTGCCCCGAGGAGTTGGTCGCCTCCGTTATCGGTCTGAAGGGCGGCGACCCGACAAGCTGATCCATCCCGCCGCGTGCATCATCTGTCGCCTTGAATGGGAACAAGTAAAGCGCCTGCAGGTTCACCTCGGCGATCTTCAAAGACTGTTCATGCGACTGGGCGGAGACAGACCGAGTGATGACAACAGCAATCTCTTCGACCGCTTTCCCTCCACCTCTGCGGATCTACTATGTCAACCCGCTTCTGCTGTCGGGCAGAGACCGCTGGCTTGAGGTTTTCGACCACGCAGCCCTTCTTGGCTTCGATACCGTGCTGTCGGCCTCGCCGTTTCAAAGGACAGATGAAAGCCTGTTCTTTCCGCACGACTACGGCAGCCTCGATGCGGCCCTCGGCCTTGCTGGGGATGCCGAGGAGGCGCTTGCGATGCTGGCCGGCGAGGCCGAAGGTCGCGGTATCAAATTGATGCTGGACCTCACGATCAGCCCAGGAACCGAGGTGAACCACAATACCCTGCGGTCTCTTGACCCGCGGCGATCGCCGCTCATGCCATTCCGTCACCCGGTCTCGTCTACCTCGCCCGGGCTGATCGAGGCGTGGAAGAGGAGACTTTCCCGCTTTGCTGCTGCCGGAATTGCTGGCTACCGACTTGTCGGCCTGGATAATCTGGAGATCGCCGAATGGCAGCAACTGATCGCCGCTGCCCGGGCCGCCAACCCCTCAACGGGTTTTCTTGCCTATACGCCCGGCACCGCCTTTGCCCTGCGAAACAGCCTGCGCGATTGCGGGCTCGACGCCACATTTACCTCGCTCGCCTGGTGGGACCTGCGGGAAAGCTGGATGCTCGAAGAGTATCGCCTTCAGCAGTCTCTCGGACCGCAGATAGCCTTTCCGGAGCCGCCCTTCGGCAAGCGGCTTGCGCATGGTACGGAGAGCAGAGAGATCCGCGAGCGGCGGTCGCGCCGCGCCCTGCGCCTGGCGGTGGCGATCGGCGACGGTCTTCTCGTGCCGATGGGTTTCGAATTTGGAGCGGTGCTGCCGCTCGACCCGACGCATGGGCATGGCGAGGGCCTGCGTCGGCTCAGAGCCGACGGCACCTTCGATCTGACTGACGAACTGCGCGATCTGATAGCATCCAGCCGTAACGGGGCGAAGCAACTCGTCAATTGCGAGATCGCGAGCCATGTGACCGTCATGACGCAAGCCGACTCGGCCGACATCAGGAGCGCTCATTCGGTACAGCTGGTTGCAGTCAATCGAGATCTTCGTCGTTCCGCCGTCCTTGCGGAGACCATTCTCAATCGAGCTGTCGCACCCTTCGTGCCCGTTGATGCAGCGACGCCCGAGCTGCGCCTAAAGCCTGGCGAGGCCCGTTTGATTCCAACCCAGGCGCGTGCCGCCATTACCGCCGAGCACGGAGACCTGCCGCTCGACAAGGCGACAACCTCGCCGCGCATCGCTATCGAAAAAGTCGCCCCGGCAGTCGACGACGGTCGCTTCCCGGTCAAGCGCATTGTCGGCGAGACGGTCGTCGTCGAGGCCGATATCTTCGCCGACGGGCACGATCTTCTGTCGGCAGCGCTCCTCTTCCGCCCACGCGGACAAGACGGGTGGCGCGAAGCGCGTATGGGCCTTTTCGAAAACGATCGGTGGAGGGGCAGTTTCGTTCTCGATCGTGTCGGCCGGTTCCAATTCTGCGTCGAGGCTTGGAAGAACCCGTTTGCGATCTTCCGCTACGAGCTCGTCAAGAAACATGAAGCCCGCCTCGACCTCAGACTGGAAATCATCGAAGGGGAAGAGTTGATACGCAGGACGGCGGCGGATCCGGCCCCGGCGATGGCGGCCGAGGAGCGCAGCGAGCTTGAAGCGCTCCTCGGCGAACTCGAGCGTCGGGAGGGCGTCGCAAAGCTCGATTTACTCCTGGGACCGCGCACCGCCGAGCTGATGGCACGCGCCGACAGGCGCCCCTTTTCCTGCCGCACAGCAGTCTATGGCGTTGAATCGGAGCGGCGCGAGGCCGGATTTGCCAGCTGGTACCAGATCTTCCCGCGATCGCAGAGCGGCGATCCGAACCGTCACGGCACGTTCGAGGACGTAATACCCCGTCTGCCGGCCATTCGCGATATGGGTTTCGACGTTCTCTACTTTCCGCCGATCCACCCGATCGGCCGCACCAACCGGAAGGGCCGCAACAATTCTCTCGTCGCCACACCCAACGATCCGGGCAGCCCCTACGCCATTGGCTCGGAAGCCGGTGGCCATGAGGCAATTCACCCCGAGCTCGGCGAATTCGACGATTTCGAACGTCTGGTCGATGAAGCGAGAAAGGTTGGGCTGGAGATCGCCCTCGATCTCGCTATCCAGGCCTCGCCCGATCATCCGTGGCTGCGCGAACATCCCGGCTGGTTTGACTGGCGCCCGGACGGCACCATCCGTTACGCCGAAAACCCTCCGAAGAAATACGAGGATATCGTCAACGTCGATTTCTATGCCAAGGATGCGATTCCGGACCTGTGGGTGGAACTGCGCGATATCGTCGAGATGTGGGTCGACGAAGGCGTCAGGCTTTTTCGCGTCGACAATCCGCACACAAAGCCTTTTCCGTTCTGGGAATGGCTGATCGGCGACATTCGCGCGCGCCACCCCGACGTCATTTTTCTGTCAGAGGCTTTCACGCGCCCGAAGGTCATGTACCGGCTGGCCAAGATCGGCTTCTCGCAATCCTATACCTATTTCACTTGGCGCAACGAAAGGTGGGAGCTCGAGCAATATATGAGCGAGCTTACCGCAAGCGAGGTGCGGGAATTCTTCCGGCCGCATTTCTTCGTCAATACTCACGACATAAATCCAGACTTCCTGCAGAACGCGCCGCGGCCTGCCTATCTGATCCGCGCCGCGCTTGCCGCCACGTTGTCGGGCCTTTGGGGCGTCTACAACGGGTTCGAGCTTTGCGAAGGACGCCCCGACGCAAAGCGTAAGGAATATGCCGACAGCGAAAAATACGAGATCCGCGCCTGGGATTACGACCGCCCCGGCAACATCAAGGCGGAAATCGCCATGCTCAACCGCATCCGCAGGGACAACCCTGCACTCCATTCGCATCTCGGTCTGACGCTTTTGCCCTCATCGAACAGCAACGTCATGTTCTTCGAGAAAGCAGATGCCGAGCGTCATAATGTGCTCCTGATCGCCGTCACTCTCAACCCGCACGCAATCGAGGAGAGCAGCGTCGAGTTTCCGCTCTGGAAGTTCGGCCTCGGCGATATGAGCGCGCTGGCACTCGAGGACCTTGTCAGCGGCCAGAATTTCAAGCGCACCGGAAAGTGGCAAACGATCAGGCTGGACCCGGCCCATTTGCCCTTCGCTATATGGCGGGTCAGGGCAGGAGAAGCCTGAAATGGATGCAGCCTTCGTAGAAGACCGGAAACCGACAACCGACGATGCGCTCTGGTACAAGGACGCGATCATCTATCAACTGCACATCAAGTCCTTTTATGACGCCAACGGCGACGGCATCGGCGATTTCGAAGGCCTCTATCAGAAGCTCGACTATATCGCCTCGCTCGGCGTCAATGCCATCTGGCTTCTTCCCTTCTTTCCTTCGCCCCGCCGCGACGACGGCTACGACATTGCCGATTACCGCAATGTCAGCGCCGACTACGGGACACTCGACGACTTCCGCCGGTTCGTCGCAGCCGCCCACGAGCGCCATATCAAGGTGATCATCGAACTGGTGATCAATCACACCTCCGACCAGCATCCCTGGTTCCAGCGCGCCCGCCAAGCGCCAGCCGGCAGTCCCGAGCGTGAGTTCTATGTGTGGTCGGACAATGACCACAAGTTTCCCGAGACCCGTATCATCTTTCTCGACACCGAAAAATCGAACTGGACGTTCGATCCCGTCGCCGGCGCCTATTACTGGCATCGCTTCTATTCCCACCAACCGGATCTCAACTTCGACAATCCGAAGGTGATGGAGGAGCTCATCGACATCATGCGCTTTTGGCTCGAAACCGGCATTGACGGTTTCCGGCTCGATGCCATTCCCTATCTGGTCGAGCGCGAGGGCACCAATAACGAGAACCTGCCCGAAACCCACGCGATCCTCAAACAGATCCGCGCGGCCCTCGATGCCACACATCCGGGCGTCATGCTCTTGGCCGAAGCCAATCAATGGCCGGAAGATACGCGGGAATATTTCGGTGACGGGGACGAGTGCCACATGGCCTTCCACTTCCCACTGATGCCGCGCATGTACATGGCGATCGCCAAGGAAGACCGCTTCCCGATTACCGACATCATGCGACAGACGCCGGATATTCCGGAAACCTGTCAATGGGCAATCTTCCTGAGGAACCATGACGAGCTGACGCTGGAAATGGTGACGGATGCCGAGCGCGACTATCTCTGGGAGACCTACGCGTCCGACAAGAGGGCCCGCATAAATCTCGGCATCCGTCGCCGGCTGGCGCCGCTCATGGAGCGCGACCGCCGGCGGATTGAGTTGATGAACGCGCTGTTGTTGTCGATGTCCGGTACGCCGGTCGTCTATTATGGCGACGAGATCGGCATGGGAGACAATATCTATCTCGGCGACCGGGATGGCGTGCGCACGCCGATGCAATGGTCGCCCGACCGCAACGGCGGCTTCTCACGGGCGGATCCGGCACGCCTCGTCTTGCCGCCTGTCGCAGATCCACTTTACGGCTTCGAGGCATTGAACGTCGAAGCGCAGGTGGCCGACGCCCATTCGCTCTTGAACTGGACGCGGCGTATGTTGGCGCTGCGGCGCCGTCACAGTGCCTTCGGGCGCGGGTCCTTGCGGTTCCTGACGCCGAGCAACCGCCGGATCCTCGCCTATCTGCGCGAGTATGGAGACGAGGTCATCCTGTGCGTTGCCAATCTCTCGCGCCTTCCTCAGGCGGTCGAACTCGATCTGTCGGCTTTCGAAGGCCGCATCCCGATAGAGCTCACCGGCATGTCGCCCTTTCCACCGATCGGGCAGCTCACCTATCTTTTGACGCTTCCGCCCTACGGGTTCTTCTGGTTCCAGCTCAACAGCGAGGCGGATGGCCCCGCCTGGCGCACGGCGCCGCCCGAGCAACTGGCCGACTTCGTCACCGTCGTCATCCGGCGCAACCTGAGCGAACTTGTCGAACAGCCCCAGCACGCGGCAATGCTAAGCCGCGACATCCTACCGGCCTACCTGTCCAAGCGGCGCTGGTTTGGCGCCAAGGATCAGGCGCTTCAGGAGGCTCGGCTCGTGTCTGCCACACCTATCCCCTTCGCCGATGGTGTTGTTCTGGGCGAGCTTGAGGCCGTGTTGCCCGATCACGTGGAGAGCTATCAGCTGCCGCTTGCTGCCGAATGGGACGACACACCACCCAACGTGCTCGGCCAACAGCTCTCGCTCGCTCGCATCCGGCAGGGCCGGCGTGTCGGCTTTCTGACGGATGGATTTGCGGTCGAGACAATGGCGCGCGGCATCCTGCGAGGCCTGCGCGACCGGTCCGTCGTCAGCGGACGCACGGGGCAGATCGAGTTCATTGGCACTGACACGCTCGACCGCCTGTCGCTGTCTGACGACATGCCGATCCACTGGCTATCGGCGGAGCAATCCAACAGCTCGCTCATTGTCGGGGACGCGGCGATGATCAAGCTGATCCGACATGTCTTCGTCGGCATTCATCCGGAAGTCGAGATGACCCGCTATTTGACGCAGCACGGCTACGAACATACCGCGCCGTGGCTAGGCGAAGTCGCTCGCACCGACCGCGAAGGTCGGCGCTCGACCCTGATCATCGTTCAGGGCGCCATCCGCAACCAGGGCGACGCTTGGAACTGGATGCTCGCCAACCTCAGACGTGTCGCCGACGAGATCGTCATGACGGAAGTCGCCGTCGAGATGGCTGACGAGCAATTGCGACCGCTTGTCAATTTCGTCGCAATGATCGGGGAGCGGCTCGGCGAACTGCATGTGCTCCTGTCCCGGCCGACCGATGACGAGGCCTTTTCGCCGCGCCGGGCCGATGAGAGCGACGTTGAAACCATCCGCAAATCCGTCACCGGTGAAATTGCCTACGCCTTCTCCAAGCTCACCGACCTCGGTGCAGAGATCGACGAGGGAATGGGTGGCCCGGCCGGATCGCTCCTTCAGCGACGCGATACCATCATCGAACTTGCCGGAGCATTGGCGGACGGAGCAAAAGGAACGCTGCTCACACGCGCCCATGGCGATTTCCATCTCGGCCAGGTCCTGGTGACGGAAGGTGACGCCGTCATCATCGATTTCGAGGGGGAACCAGCCCGCAATCTTGCCGAACGCAGGGCAAAGACAAGTCCGCTGCGCGACGTGGCAGGGCTTTTGCGCTCGCTCGACTACCTGTCGGCGACCGCGAAACTCGAAAACGATGCGATCTCCGACCATCATGACGCACGTCGGCGCGAGGTCATTTCCCGCTTTGGCGCCAAAGCTGAACAGGTCTTCTTGCAGGCCTATGTGCAGGCGCTCTCGGCCTCTGCGGATCTGCCCAATTCGGAAGCCGAGGTCAGACGCATCCTCGATGTCTTCCTTTTGGAAAAGGCAGCTTACGAAATCGCCTATGAAGCGCGCAATCGCCCCAAATGGCTACCGATTCCGCTGAATGGATTTGCCAACATCTTGACCCGCCTCTCGGAGAGCCCCTCATGACGACAGACTTCGCCGACATCTTCTTCGGTGTTGGGCCGGATGCCATGCAAGCCCTCATCGAGGGGCGCCATGGCGATCCATTTTCAATCCTCGGCCCCCATCAACGCGGCGATGGTCGCTATAGTGTTCGCTTATTCTTGCCTGGGGCCACGGGCGTCGATCTAATCGCCGGCGACAGTGACAGGCTTCTTGCAACGGCGGATCTCGTCCATCCGGCGGGCCTGTTCGGCGCCGTGCTGCCGGAGCTGGCCTCCTACCATTTGAAGGTATACTGGCCTGACGCCATCCAGGTGACCGATGATCCCTACAGGTTTGGCCCGTTGCTCGGCGACCTCGACCTGCACCTCGTTGCCGAAGGCACGCACTACAGTCTGACGCGTGCGCTTGGAGCCAATCCAATGACGATCGACGACGTTGTTGGCGTGCGCTTTGCGGTCTGGGCACCAAACGCACGGCGCGTGTCGGTCGTCGGCGACTTCAACAGCTGGGATGGCCGGCGCCATCCGATGCGGCTTCGGCCCCAGGCGGGTGTCTGGGAAATCTTCGTTCCGCAGGTGAGCGTCGGCGAGCGCTACAAGTTCGAGATTCTCGATCGGTACGGCAATCTTCTGGCCCAGAAGGCCGATCCTGTCGCCAGGGCGGCGGAGCCGGCGCCCTCGACGGCATCGGTCGTGGCTTCCACCGATCCCTTCGCCTGGACCGATGCAGCCTGGTTGGACGCCCGCCGCAGCGCCGACCAGCAAACAGAGGCGGTCAGCATCTACGAGGTGCACCCCGGTTCGTGGCTGCGCGACATGAGCGAGGGGGCACGCGTGCTTGACTGGGTCGAGCTATCACAGCGCCTCATACCCTATGTTCGTGACATGGGCTTCACTCATATCGAGTTGCTCCCGATCATGGAGCACCCCTTCGGCGGCTCATGGGGCTACCAGCCGCTCGGCCTGTTTGCGCCAACCGGCCGCTATGGCACACCAGAGGATTTTGCTTACTTTGTCGACCGCTGCCATGGCGCCGGGATCGGCGTCATCCTCGACTGGGTGCCGGCGCACTTCCCGACTGATGTCTGGGGCCTGGCGCGTTTCGACGGGACGGCGCTCTATGAGCACGAAGACCCCCGTGAGGGTTTTCACCAGGATTGGAATACACTGATCTACAATCTCGGTCGCAACGAGGTCAAAGGCTTTCTGATCGCCAGCGCCCTTGAGTGGCTCGAGCATTATCATATCGACGGATTGCGCGTCGATGCGGTGGCATCCATACTTTACCGCGACTACAGCCGGGCGGCTGGCGAATGGATCCCGAACCGTCACGGCGGCCGTGAAAACCTCGAGGCCATTGAGTTCTTCAAGCATCTCAACAGCATCGTCCATGACCGGTTTCCCCATGCGTTGATGATCGCCGAGGAATCCACCGCTTTTCCGAACATTACCAGGTCACCGCAGGACGGGGGGCTCGGGTTCGACATGAAATGGAATATGGGATGGATGCACGACACGCTGAATTATATGTCTGAGGATCCGGTCTATCGCAAATATCACCACGGATCGATGACCTTCGGCATGATCTATGCTTACAGCGAGCGCTTCATTCTACCCTTCTCGCACGACGAGGTCGTGCACGGAAAGGGATCGATATTCGCCAAGATGCCCGGAGACGCCTGGCAGAAGATGGCTAATTTGCGAGCGCTTTTTGGTTTCATGTGGGGCCATCCCGGTAAGAAGCTCATCTTCATGGGGTCGGAGATCGGCCAGACGACGGAGTGGAACCACGACGGTTCAGTGGAATGGGATCTGCTTGATGATCCGGCTCATTCCGGCCTGCAGCGACTTGTGCGCGACCTCAACCGAATTTACCGCTATTTTGACTGCTTACAGTATGGCGACAGCGAGCCGTCGGGGTTTGAATGGGCAATTGCTGATGATGCGGAAAATTCCGTGCTCGCCATGCTGCGCTATGACCGCGAACGCCGATCGGTCGCTCTCGTCATTTCGAACTTCACGCCGATTCCGCGTCACGGTTACCGGGTGGGCGTTCCCGTGCCGGGCCACTGGCGGCAAATCCTCAACACCGATTCATCCGTCTACGGCGGCACCGGCACGAGCGGTGGAGATTGCAGCAGCGACAATGTCGCTGCCGATGGCCGCAGCCAGTCACTTCTCGTCGACCTTCCGCCGCTGTCGACGATGATTTTCGTGCATGAGGACGGTTAGTCGCTTTGAGGCCCTGCGGGTCGCTCTCGAGCGCGCATGGCGCCAGGGTTTGGGGTTTTTTCTCCAGGTTTCGACCCCGACGATTGCCTTGGCATCGCCCGATCGCGCAAAGCGAGCGGCTTTCGGCCAAACGGCGTGCCCACCCACACCCGATGCGGCCGCCAGCGCGCGAACGTGGTTGCTACGGAACCAGAAGCGCAGATGAAAGTTCACTCGATACTGGTGCAGAGCGAGGCTGCCGATTGCTGCTCGCGCTAGAGGCAAGTCGGGAGACACGGATGGCGCCGAGCCAGAGACAAATATCAAACCGCATGCTGACTGCGCTCGAACCGCCTGATTTTGCGATGCTTGCACCGTATCTCGCCCAGGTCGATCTTCCCGCTCAGTTCCAGATCGCAAAGCCGCGCGAAAAGCTCGACTACGTCTATTTTCCCGAAAGTGGGATCGGAGCGGTCATGACGGTCTCTTCCACAGGCGAGACCGCGGAGGCCGGCATGTTCGGCTGGGAAGGCTTTGTGCCGACCGCCACCATCATTGGCGACAATGTCGTTCCCTATGTCGTCGAGATGAACATCGCCGGTTCGGGCTACCGGGTGCCGATCGAGGCGATGCGGCAGGCCACGATGAAGAGCTCTACCTTCCAAGTCCCGCTCGTCAAATATATGCATATCTTTGCCACGCAGGTCGCCTTCACCGCGCTTGCCAATATTCGCTATTTGCTCGAACAGCGCCTCGCCCGTTGGATTCTGATGTGTCACGATCGCCTTCGCAGCGACGAGATGGCGATCACCCATGAATATATCGCGCTGATGCTCGGGGCCAGGCGCCCCGGCGTGACGGCGGCCCTGCATGTCCTGGAAGGGCATCGTTTGATCCGCTCCGTGCGCGGCTCCGTCGTCATTCGCAATCGCGCCGGTCTCGAGGTGTTTGCGGCCGGATCCTATGGGATTCCCGAACAGGAATTCGAACGGCTTATCGGGAGCCGCTTGAGCAATCACAAACCGGCATGAGCGGCGCCGGCCTCCGATAGAGTGAAGCATGCGGTATTTTTTTAATACGTGACGGCGAGGATCTGATCTGGATAAGGAGGGAAGCGATTGCGCGCGCCTTGCTGTTGCCATCGAGGAGGCCAAGGCCGGTGCGCGCGACCCCATGGCGGAGAGGTTGAGGTCCGGCCGGGAACTCGACGGGCAGTGCTTCGAGATCGTCGATGACGCTGGAACCCTGGCAGCCGTCGTCCGGTTCAAGGACGCCTTGCCATCGTGATCGTAAGGCCGTCGCGCATCTGGTCCCGGAAGGAGCGAATGAGATCTCACATCCTCAACGATCTGGGAGGAGGCGCGCAGGCGTCTGGCGCCAAAGGGTAATTCAGGTCAGACGTGGCCTAGCGCGTCAACGCCAACTGCGCCCTAAACAGGGTGCCATTCATGCGCTCGATCGTGAAGGTCCCGCTCAACTCGTTGACGAACGCCTTGATCAGCCGGCTGCCCATGCCCGCCTTTGCCGCGGCCGGATCGTATCCGATGCCGTCATCGGCAATTTCGAACAGCACGAGATCGCTCGACTGTCGCGAAAGCCGGACGCGGATTAGCCCCTGAGGCCGATCAGCGAAGGCGTATTTCATGCTGTTCGTCAGCAGTTCGTTGAGCAGAAGCGCAAAAGGCGTCGCCCTTTCAGCGTCGATCTCGATGTCGTCGAGTTCGAACCTCAAGTCGATAGGGCGATCGTTAAGCCTAACAAGCGTGCGCGCGAGGCTTGGAACGAGCTGGCGGGCATTGACGCTTTTGAACTGATCGAAGCCATACATCTGCTCGTGGACGGCGGACATGGCCTGAACCCGGTCGTTCAACTTCTGTACCGTTTCCGGCCTGAGGCCCTGCAGGCGCACAAGTGCCATAACGGTTTGCAGGTTGTTCTTCACGCGGTGGTGAATTTCACGCATGAGGGTCTGATTGGTATGCAGCGCTTCTGCCAGTTCGGCCGTGTGACGGGCGTCGGCCCGTGCCAGGCTCAGTATCTTCCATCCAGCCGCCAGGCTTGCGACGAGGGCAAGGGTGGTGATGAGCGCCACGATTGCGACATCCGTCCAGAAGGGTTTCAGGATCAGCGAAGTCTCGGCGGAGGCGATCGCCACGAATGGCGTGCGCTCGACAATGCGATAGGCGACCAGACGCTGCACCTGGTCGACTGGCGAGACTGAACTATAGGTTCCGGACGTGGCCTTGCGCATATAGTCGGTAAACAGCACGTAGTTGCCGAGATCGACCATCTCCTTCGGTTCGGGATGGCGCGCGATCAGTTTGCCATCCCTTCGAAAAAAGCTGACGGTGGAACCTGGACCAAGCGGCGACGCGTCCCAGATCGAACGCAACAGTCCGGTATCGAAGGCTAGAACGGCGACCCCGACGAATTTGTGGTCGCGCTCGATGCGGGCTGCCGACAGGAAGACGCGTCTTCCGGTACTGGCCATCTCAGTCATTGCCGACGTGTAGGCTTCCGCTCCATTGGAGAGCCGCTGGAAGTATGTCCGATCGACAATGTCGGCCGGCGCGCCCTCCCGATCGGTTGAATAGATTAGCGAGCCGTCGGAGGCCAGCACATAGGCTGTCGCTGCACTTGGCAGCTCCTCCGTTGCCAGGTTCAGCCGTCTGAGGCGATCACCGTTATCCGGACCAATTGCCGTGCCGAAAGCATCGTCCATTCGAAAAAGGGTCTGACGCGCAAGAGAATTGATCCAGACAGCATTGGCCACCACGATCTTGGCGGTTGCAACAACTTGTTCCTCGCCGCTTTTAACCGCCGCCGAATAGCTCGAATGCAGCCAGACTGCCAGGACGACACAAAGGGCGGCAAATAAGCAGGCAACTGCGGTGATCGCGGCCCTGCCGACAATTGTGAAGCCGTTGGCCGGGCCCATCCAGTCCTCATGATCTGACGAAGCGGCACTGTCTGATGGTGAGCTATTGGATGTCAAGAATTCGTACGGTTGGAATCAATGTGAGGCGTCCAAGACGCGATGCAGCTTTCAGTAACGACAGATGAGCCATTTGGCGGCTCTCGTCCGGTGCGGCGAAGAACGGGAGGTGCCGGAACAATCGACGGCATACGCCATTGGGGCCTCGAACAAGAAGGGGTGCGACGATTGACGATCTCCGGTATAAGAATGCCGCCATCAACTGCCTCTCGGTCGAAGCCTTCATGGATGCGTAGAGTGACGGGATCGGCGATTTCACCGGGCCTGCGCGCCGTCTCGATTTGCTGGTCTCGGCATCACGGCGATCTGGCTCATGCCGTTCAAGACGCCGGCAAGCAAGGACGATGCTGCGGCGTCTCGGTAATATAAAGTCGGCCGTGCTACGGGGATGCTCGGTGACGTCGTCGGGTTTCACGCATGGCGCAAGACAGCGCCGCATCCTACGCCGCACGGCAATCCGAGGCGGTCTGATGTCTCCATCGCGGCGGCGCAGGACGGTGGTTATAAAGCGTAAAACGCCGGTAGCGGTCTTTTACTCCCCGCCCTGATGGATCAAGGCATGATCGTCGGCATGTTGAACCACCTAGATTTCCGGGCAGCCTCTGACATTGGCAAAGCGTATGCGCTCAGACCTGCCGCTGCGTCTGAATCCTTCGACGATGATGCTGCGGCGCGTCTCGCCGATGATGTGCGGTCGGCGAAGACCGGCATCACGCGCATTGTCTAAGGCATCACGCGGGTCACACCGGCGCCGCAGGCCGTAATCGTCATCCGGATTTGCATACCGGTCGCGATCGGGATTTCGCATTTCGACCCCGCCGGGCCCCAATCGCAGCTCGACCTGGGCGTGAGCGACAGATGGCAAGGCGGCAGCGCCAGTGACCAACGTCAACAGGAATGCTTTGAGCGCAGTGTTCATACTTTTCCTCCACTAAGACTGAGATCCGAACCTCTGGACCGTCGTTTGGTTCCCTGCCAGCACCACGGGTTCGTCATGGCCTTTGAGAAACGACGAGATCCGTCCCGATCATCGGTGTTCTATTGAGGCGCCAACGTGTTTAGAGGGCCGTCAGGTATCCGAAGCGCTGGATTGCGAACCGGTTAGCCTGGGACTATCGCAGCGTCGCAACAGGCTGCGCTGGTGACGCGCAACCTGGCGCGCGCCTCTCCTTCGCGCCAGTCTTCCGTTCTTTCCGTATCGGTTTTTTCTCGATGTTCCAGAATGGAAGAACTCCAGGCGTCAGCGCCCCTGCAAGCCCAGATCGGCCTTCGTTTTTCTGGAAACCCCTGCGGATCCTGCCAAATGCAACCATATCGTCAGCTCCTTATCTGATGAGCAACGTCGTTGGCCCCAGGCGGTTCCCGCTGCGCGTGGCGTCACCGCTGAAACTTGTAGCCTCACGGTGCCGTCCGGTCGGAACGACGCGTTCGCCACAATTACAGCAGGTCGAATAAGAAGCGGCATGCGCTTCCGCTCTCATCTGGAGCAAACCAATGACGGCCGCGGAAATAAGGTCCGACGGCTCTTTATCATCGATGGGTTTATGTAACGATTTTTGGAGATCGACACATCCTCCAACCACCTCCGACAATGCTTGAAAGGCAACGACGAAGGCCACAGGGCAACCTGAACAAGAATATCGTCGATTGATGAAGCCTCTTGGGTCGGCCCCTTGAGCCCCTCAAAAGGTCATGTCCGTCACGCGGCGATTGGGCGTGGCAGCATTGGCAGTGGCGAGCGGCATGGCCGTAACATCTACCCGGTGTGCTTCCATCGGAATCCAGGCTCGAACCTGCCTCAGCCTATCACGGTCAATTCTGGCGCTGAGAACCCCCGGCCTATCGTCGGCCCTTACGAGAATTTGTCCCCAGGGGTCACAAATCATCGAATTCCCGAACATTTGCCGCTCCTCGCCGGCAGGCGTCGTGTAGGAACCGCATTGGCCGCAGGCGACGACGAACGCCTGGAACTCGATGGCCCTGGCCCGGCACAGAACCTCCCAATGGTATTTTCCGGTCTGGGTCGTGAAGGCTGCCGGTAGAACGAAGACATCGGCCTTTTCGGCGGCCAGACGGTCGAAAATGCGGGAGAACCGCAGATCGTAGCAGATGCAGCAGGCTAGTCGGAAACCATTCAGTTCATAAATGAGCAGCTGATTGCCGGGCGCAACCGTCTCGGATTCGGCATAGCGTTTCCCGTCCGGCGTGACGATGTCGAAAAGATGGATCTTCCGATAGGCACCGATCTGTCTCCCATTGGCGTCGAAGACGACACTCGTATTGAAGATCCGGTCGTGGCCAGGAACGCTTTCAAGGATGCTGCCGGCATGGATGGCGACACCATGCTCGGCAGCAAAGCGTTGCACCATCTTATAGGCTCTGCCGCCGGGGATAAGGTCGGCGGCCGCCTTTTTCTCGGCTGCAGTACCTCCCGTCCAGTCGAAATGTTCCGGCAGCACGATGAGGTCCGGCCTTTCGTTTCGAACCGCCTTCAGCATCAGGCGCCCAGCTTCGGCAAGATTGTAGGCGCGATCCGGGCGGGCGTTCATCTGAATGAGCGAGATCTTCATGCAAGGTCCTCTTGCTCGAACAGGAATATGGATTTGCCGGCAGTCAGGTGCGCACGCAGCGCTGCTGAGCGCTGCTGGCGTGCAATCGCCATTTCCGCAAGGGCGTGCATGCGCTCGGCCTCGGCAGCAAAGACGCCTTCGCTATCGGCCAGGACGGCGTAGCCCGGTAGAATTGCCGCGCTGCCGCAGGCGACTGGCACGTTGATCGATCCGCCGATCGAAAAGATCCGGTTTGTCGTCCGCGACGAAACACCCCGGCACCAGATCGGAAGGCCAACCGCGACCAACTCCTCGACATCGGTGCAAGGCCCGTCGATGACGATACCGCTTGCGCCCTTCGCCTTGGCAGCGGCAGCAACGCCGCCACCCACACAGGCCACATCGTCGCGGTCGACACGGGAAATGACCAGCATGTCGCCTGGCTTCAGCATGTCGACCGCCTTGTAGATGATGACGCCGTCGCGGCCTGGCGCCGCGACGGTCAAGGCCGGCCCGAAGGCCCGGCAGGGAAAGACCGGACGGACATTGTCGCCGACAAAGCCCAGATGCTCGACATGTCCGATCGTTGCGGTTTCGACCGCCGGAAGCATGTCGATGAGATCCGGGGGTAGGCTGAGCTGGCGTTCATAGGCCCGGTAGAAGGGTGTCATGTCACGGTCTTTCCTGAAATAAGATCAGATCGGGCGCTCGCCGGAGGTGGTCGTCCGGTGCATAATGCGGATCGATGCCGGATCGAAAGAGTCGCGCCGATGCATCGTGCAGCGGTTATCCCACATCATGATGTCTCCTTCGTCCCAGCGTTGGACGAAGACTTCCTGCTCTCGGGTCGTGTGATCCCAGAGCTCGGCGAGCAGCGCGTTGCTCTCGTCGAGCGGCATGCCGACGATCCAGGCGCCATCGGAGGTGCCGCCGAGATAAAGGGCCTTGCGGCCGGTTTCGCCATGGGTGCGCACCAGCGGATGCACCATGCCGCCCCACTCACGAAAGTCCTTGCTTTTAGGCTCCGTCTTGCCGAGCCGCAGCTTGCCGGTCTTGTCGTAAACGTTCTGGAAATAGATCTGGCGACCATCGACCAGCGTTTTCAACGACGACGGCAAGGTTTCATAGGCCATATAGGTGGATAGGAAGTAGGTATCCCCCCCTGACGGCGGAACCTTGATGGCCCGTAGAATGGCGCCGGCAGGCGGTCTTTCGTAGAACCACGTGTCGGTATGCCAGGTCGCTTCGCTGTTGCCCATGGCACCGGTCGGCTTGCCATCTTTCGTCGTGTTGCTGATGACGAGGATTTCCGGATGAGTCGGATGACCACCCTCTTGCAGCTGTTTCGGATGGATGACGAACTCGCCGAAATGGCGCGAGAAGGCCACCTGGTCTGCATCGGTGATGCGGGTCCGCTTGAAGCGAAGGACGCCATATTGCAGCCAGTAACGACGCAATTCCTCGATATCGCGCGCATCGTAATTGTTGAAATCAAACCCCTCGATGTCGGCGCAGACATTGCTCTCGACTTGCACCGCCTTCAGTCTTTCCTTCAGCATTTCCATTCTCCTTCTGTGGTCCCCTTGTGAGGCCGAGGTGATGCTACGTCCGGGAGGGTCGCTAGCTCCAATAGCGATTGTCGCGCATTGATAGGGGCGATCGATTGGTCCCGATTCACGTCGCCAGAGGCCGGACGTCAGCGGGATCGACCGCGAGCGTCACAGGATGGCCGGGCGTGAGGCCATGTCCGGTTGCGATGGTTGGGTGGTGCAGGATCACCCGGTGCCCGCCGTCGATGATCGCCTCAAGCTCAGCATAGGCGCCGAAGTCGGTCACGCGACGTAGGGTCCCTTCAAGCCGGTTCATCCCCGCTGGAACCTCGTCCACCCCGGCCAGCTTCACGCTCTGTGGTCTTACGGAGCAGAAACTGACTTGGGCTGGCGCGTTCGACCCGGCGGACATGAGAATCGTGGGTCCGCCCTCGATCGACAGTTTGATGCGGGACGCCGAGCGCGAACATCCCGAAATCGGCAGGATGTTCGACCGCCCGATGAAATCGGCAACGAAACGCGATGCCGGCTGGCGATAGATGTCGCCGGGTGCGCCTTGCTGAACAATGGCGCCACGATCCATGATGACGATCCGGTCGGACATGGCCATGGCTTCTTCCTGGTCGTGTGTCACGTACACAAAGGTCATGCCGAGCGTCTCATGGATCTCCTTCAGTTCGGCGCGCATCGCCTCGCGCAATTTCAGATCGAGATTGGAGAGCGGCTCGTCGAGAAGCAGGAGCGAGGGCCGAGGAGCTATCGCCCGGGCGAGTGCGACGCGCTGCTGCTGGCCGCCGGAGAGCTCCTTCGGATAACGTGCGCCGAAACCATTCAGATGCACGCTTCGAAGTGCCTTCTCCACCGCCGCATGGATCTCGGCGCGCCGCGCGCGGCGCATACGAAGTCCGAACCCGACGTTTTCGGCGACCGTCATATGAGGAAAGAGCGCGTAGTTCTGAAACACGAGCCCGAGGTTGCGGTTCTCGGGCGGCACATTCAGCTGACTGCCTCCGCGGATCCGGATATCGCCCCGGCTCGGAGCGTTGAAACCGGCGATCATGTTCAGCGTCGTCGTCTTGCCACAGCCGGACGGCCCAAGAATGCTGACGAACTCGCCGGCCGGGATCTGCAGATTCACGTCTCTGACCACGCAAACCTGGCCGAAGGACTTTGTAACCGACAGGAGTTCGATATCGAATTCGCTCATTTGCTTCCTCCATGAAGCTGCGCGGAAAAACCGCCGAGTTTTTCGAAAGCCAGGATCACCATCAGAACGAAGATCATCGACGCCACGTTGACCGCCGCCATGACGGGGTCGAGGCTATATTCGAGGTGATTGATGACGGCGATCGGCAGGGTTGTGTCGCCGGGGCGGACCAGAAAGACCGACAGCGGAATATTGTTGAACGAGATGATGAAGGCGAAGGTGACGCCAGACAGAACGCCCGGCTTGATGAGGGGAAGCACGACGTACAGCATCCTTTGGCGTCTGCTGGCGCCGAGGATCTGGGCGGCGCGGTCGAGGTTCTCATCGAAATTCGCAAGTGCGCCGGCTGCCATCCGCATTACGAAGGGAAGGGCCAAGACGATATGAGCAGCAATCAGTGCCGGCATACCGAGCATGTTTTGCAGGCCGATGATCGACAGGAAAAGGACAATCGCCACACCCTTGACGATCTGCGGGACAGAGAGCGGCGACAAGAGCGCCGCCATGATGACGCCCGAACCTGGAATACGCTCATAGACAAGGGCAAAGGCGGCAAGTGTCCCGAGAGCGCCGCTGATTGCCGCCACGATCACCGCAATCTCAACGCTTAACAGGAAGGGTCGGACCCATCGATCCTCGAAAAGCTCGCCGTACCAGACGAGTGTCCATTCCCATGGCCGGAATGTCACGGCCGCGGTTGGGCTGAGCGAAGCCGCAACAACAACGAGGAGCGGCAGTGCGATGAACGCCAGCACCAGAATAAGCGCCGCCCAGAAGCTGATCGCAATCACCTTCGTCATCTTACCTCTCCCTTCTTTGATGATTTTCGCACCTTGAGGCGTGCCTCCCACCGAATTCCGATCAGCGAGGCGACGAGCATCAATGCGAGCAGGGCGATCGCCATGACGCTCGCGAAGGGCCAGTCGATATAGAAGAGCACCTGTTCGGAGATCATCGTTGCCAGCACCTTGAAACGCGCGCCTCCGAGAAGAGCCGGTGTTGCGTAGGCACTGGCCGCCATGGTGAAGCTGATCAGCAACGAGCTGACGATGCCTGGCACAGAGAGAGGAAGGACGATGTGACGGATGACGGACGCTCTGGAGGCGCCGAGCATCTGGGCGGCGCGTTCCAGATTGACGTCGATCCCCTGGATGCTCGTCATCAACGACAATATGCCGAAGGGCAGCACGACATGCGTCAGTCCGACGACGACCGCAAAAAGGCTCTTAGAAAGGGGAATGGGCGTCGAGACGATGCCGAGATGAATCAGTGCGTCATTGATGAAGCCTCGATCCTCGAGGATAATCAGCCAGCCATAAGTGCGCAGCACCACGCCCGCAAGTTCGGGCGCGAGCGCCAGCGCGAAGACAATGCTCCGCCAGCGTGTTTGCGAACGGGCAAGGAAATAGGCGACGGGATAACCGAGAAGCGTAACGGCAACGGCGACCAAGGCCGACATAATTGCCGTGCGGGCAAGACCGGGCAGCGACAATCCATCGAGGAAGAAGCGCTCGTAATTTCCAAATGTCGGGGTGAGCGTCCGGCTGTCGAGAAAGCTCATGCCGATCATCATGCCCATCGGAAGGGCAAAGAAGATCGTCAGCAACAGGCAGGACGGCGCGAGCAATATCGGTGCAGATGTTCGCACGGCAAATCGACCGGGAACAACCGGTGCAGTATCGGTAAGTGCTGTCATGGACACTCCTCAACGCGCCTGCGAGACGACGTCCCGGTCCCAGCGTTCACCCCATTCGGAGAGCTTGTCGCCAAGCACGGTCAGATCGGGCAACTTGAGCGACCTGAGATCCTCTTGCGACGTGATCTGCCGGCGGCGCAGGGCTTCCGGAACATCGATGTCGGCGCGAGCGCTACCTACCTTGTACCCAGCGACCCAGGCTTCCTGGCTGGCCTTTTCGAGGAAGAAATCAATGAAGGATCTTGCCGCCGCCTTGTTCTCGGCTCCAATGGGGATGTTTAGCGTCGCGATCAGCGGGATGGTGCCTTCTTGGGGCCGCACATAGTCAACGGGCAAGCCCGCGTCGACCAAAAGCTGAGCGCGGCCGCTCCAGAAGGGCATTGCCCAGACCGTGCCGTCCTTGATGTAGCTTTCGAGGATGGCAGAGGATTGCTCGAAGCCGATCGAGCGCTTGGAGAGACGCGCCATAGCCGCAAACCCGGGATCGATATTGTCGATCAGCCCGCCCCCTTCCGTAATCGACATCATTTCCAAGAGATAGACGGCCATGATGTTCTGGAAGGTCGGCAGGACCACCTTGCCATCGAGATCAGGCCGGAGGAGATCGCCCCAGGAGGTCGGCGAGGACGCGAGCTTGTCGGTTCTGTATAGCAGCGACATGTACTGCACCTCGTGGACCGCGCCACAAGGGCCCGCTACGTCCTGTAGGCTTGTCGTGAGCGAACCAAGGTTCGGGATCGTGGTAACGTTGAGCTTGTCGAGCACGCCGTCGCGGCAGCCTTGAAGCGATTGCGACGCTGTCATGACGACTACGTCAAAGCCGGGATGTCCGTTTGTGGCCTTGATCTTGGCATAGTCCTGTGAGGCAGAACCGACCGCATCGTAGATGACGTCGATCCCAGTCTTGCGTTCGAAAGGTTCGATGATGGCCTGCCGAATGATCGCCTCATAGGGTCCACCATAGCTGTTGACGACGAGCGTTTCGGCATGCGCGAGCTGTGGCAGACATAGCGCAAAGACCGCAGGTAGAATGGAAGGTGGCTGGAATGGTCGCACGTCGGTTTCTCCCGGTTGGTATTGTTCCCGGAAAAAGTGTGCCGACGCGACATCCACACGTCTAATAACAATCAGCTGGCATTTATGCCTTGACGCTATGAATCGAGGCGAACTCATCGAAGGCGTGCAATGCGGCAGCGGATGATTTCAATTGGCCGCCACGTTCATTATTCAAACCGTCACAATGGAATGAAGCTATGGCGCTCTATCCAAGGCTCGTTGAGCAACAAAATAGCGGCGCCATATCAGACACGCCAGTCGTGGCTGGTTCGGAGCTTCCCGACAATCAGGAAAACCGACCCTCGCGACTTGGCCAGCGCGGAAATCGAATACCCCACGCTGGATAATGCGATGACCCTCGATGCAGCGACACAGGATCCAGTCGGCTTTGAAGACGCATGGACCGCGCCATCATCGATGAAATACAGCGCGCCCCCGGGCTGTTTCGGCATTGTGCTAGCGCTTCGCACTCTATCCTTCTATCGCCTACTTGTTCTCGATCCTCGAAAGATCGATCCGGATACCGGCATCCTGCGGCTTTGACTGAAAAGACACGGCTGGTTCGACCGGTTGACCGGACGTCGTCGACGTTTCGCTAGGAGGAACACTAAGCGGCTCGCCGAGCTTGCCTGCGGGATCCTCTGCCCGAAACACGCTCTCGCCCTCAAACTGGCCCGTCCTCCAGGCATAGATGGCGTCATCGAATATCTGAGGGAAAACTTCCTCGCTCTTTGGGTTTCCGTACCACTTGGTCACAATACGGAGGATTTTGGCGAACATCGCCGTCCCCATTCGGAGGTTGGCACATGGCTCGACAAGGTCGGGTTTCAGCTCGGAAGCGTCTTTCGCACCCACACCAGCCGGCAGTTGGGTGAGCCCGACGCGAACGATCGCCTTCCCGACATATTTGCGCATGAACTCAAGAGCCTCATCGGGTGTTTTCGACCTTGGCATCAAGATGAGCCGCCCGCCTGAGTGAACAGCGACGGCCAGGGGATCGGTAGAACCCGCAACCTCGATAAATTTCTCGACGATCGCCGGCTTCAGGGATGCATCGGCGCATTGTTGTATGAGTGCAGCATCGATCATAAATGCTCCGTTTGTCAGGTGTTAAAAGAAAGAACTAGCGGTTTGCCGAACAGCCGAGCCCAAGCGGTGGTGCTGGCTCGCTGGATGTCGACGATCGACGTCCCTGATGTCCACCATCCGTTTCCTACAGCCACAATCAGATCCGGGTCGTAGAGCATCGACTGCAGGACCGGCCAGACGACGAGCTGCTCGTAGCAAATCAGGGGCGCGGCCTGTTGATCTCCTATCTTCGCAATCGGATTGGCGAAGAAGTGCGCACGTGCGCCGCCACTCTCGCCGAGCCAGGACTTCCACGGCTGCCACATCGAGCCCGGGACCGGCATACGCTCGCGATAGAGAATGCTGCTGCCGGCGCCGGATAGGACGACGAGAACATTGTCATATCCTTTTGGGTCGACAACGGCGGCGCCAGCGACCACGGAAGCATCCATGCCCCGAAGGGCTGCGTTCCAAAGCCGTTCGACCGCCGGCGTCCAGAGGCCGAGGGCGCTCTCCGGCAACACGATTGTTTGGCCAGTTCCACGAACCCTCACCGTGGCAATCAGATCACGGTGGCGCTGCATGCTGGCGTCCCGCCCCAGCGATGACCCCATTTGCAGATCGACGCCCCGCCAGCCCTCAGGTAGGTTCGGATCGGTCCAGAAGACGGCGGACCACAGCCAAAAGCCTACGAAGGCGATGGCAACTGCCGGCCACATGCGGGTTACGAGGCCCATGAGGCTGGCTGTCATCGCAGCTAGTCCCCACCATCCCCATGCGGGAAACAGGACGCCGGCGGCTGTCACAGGGTGCGCCCATCCCGTGATGCCGAAAGGTGGCACCGCCATGAGGGCGGCCGCCATCAGATAGCGAAACGGCCGACCGCCGGCACGGCTCGTCCAGAGCATCGCATGCACGCCAACAAAACTCACCGACGTATATAGCCATAGCAACAGACCGGGCCACAGATCCGACGAATAGAAGGTCGCAACACCCTGCGGCAGACCTCGCGAAGCCGCCAGGAAATACCCGCCTGAAACAAGCGCCGCCACGGATCTGGTTTGGGCCCGCGCCCAAAGAATCGGGAACGCCAAGGCGGCGGGAAGCAGCAGGACACGGCCACTCCACCCGACCGTTCCGACAACGATCGCGGCAATGATCAGCAGCGCTGGTTGGTAGTGATTATGGCGCATAGGTCAGGACCTGTTGCGCCAGACCGAGGATACCCGAAGCAGGGAGGGGACCGAAATAGCGGGAGTCGTAGGAGCCCGCGAAAGCCGAGTGCAGGAACACGCTACCCGCCGGCACGATCCCGCCTCCAGCCGGCGTCAACGACCGTCCCTGTCCGTCCTGGTCTGCAAGCTTCGATCGAGCAACGTCACGCCCGTCGACGCGGACGCTTGCTGCGACCTCGACCCGCTGGCCGGCGACGGCGATCACCGTCTTGATCAGCGGCGCAACGCCACTTGGGCAAAGGCCGGAGCGCAGATAACCGCGGCTAAGTGCCTCCTGGATGGCTGCCGTTTGCGGCGGGCAAATGAAGACGAGATCGCCGACCTCAGCGGCGCGATCGAGCTTGACGATATGCCAGAGACCGAGCGGTTGGCTCGGTGTAAGATTGATCCGATAGCCACCGAACCCGGCCGCCACGATCGCAGCAAGAAGCGCTGCTGTGACTGTCGCCACGGCCGGAAGGAACCCCCTGTGCGGAGGCCGCGCCAGCGTCATTATCATGAGAGACAAGTTCATTTCAGCGACATCCCCTGGCCCTTGGCTTGGCGCATCGTCTCAGCTTGTTTGATGGCCTCGATCGTTCGGTCATGAGCACCGAGCTTCTGCACTGCGCGCATAAGGCTCCATGCTGACTGGACCTCTGCTTTCTGACCGGGGCTCATGTCCGCCGTAATCGTCTTAAAGGTCTCGCCATTGGTGTCCTTGGCAGCCAAGGGCAGCAAGGTCCGCTCGCCGAAACGCTCGGCGACCGCCTTGGCAAATCCCTCCAGTTCCGCCTTCACTTGTCTGTCGGCAAGACCGAACGCGAGCGCCGACGGAAGGTCATTGCGGTCGATCGCATCACGCACGCGTTCGAGCGTCTGGCGGGCATTCGGAGATAGCGCCGGAATGTCGATCGAGATCTTGCGGCGGAGGGCCACTTCCTCCGCCTGATAGCGTTGTCCGGCCCGGTTGCGCTGGCGCATGTAATCACCGAGGCTTTGAGCTAGAGCAGGAACGTTGCGTTGCGCCCTCTCGCGCTCCTGCCTTTCGGCCCGGCTTGCGAGGATGCCGGCTTTCCCCTTGAGTACACCAAAGCTTTCCGGCTGGCCGGCGAGCTTCGCCAGCATCGATTTGGCGACAGTCTCATCCTTCACCATAGCGTCGACATTGACGGTCCTGAAGGCGGCTTCCGGATGCGCATAGATGAGATGGAAGCGAGCCGACACATCTTCCCATTGCTTCTTCAAACCGGGGTCCGCTTCGAGCTTTTCGGCGACGGCCTGCTCGATCGTTTTCGGGAACGTCGCGATACCGGCAACCATGGGGCCGGCATCCTTGCTGCTTTGCGAGCGGATCGGTTTGGAACGGGCACCGAGACCGAGTTTGGCGCCGATGGCGAGGAGCCGATGAGCAAGAACGGCCAATTTTTGTTTCTGGCGGATCGTCCATTCGAGCCTGTCGCGGGCAACCGTTCGGGCGACGTTGACGATATGCAGGCCGCGCGCTTCCGCGAAGGGCAGCGCTTGTCGATAGAAGGTAGCCTTTTCGTAATCGAGCGTGGTTTCCTTGGCGTTCTTTCGCGACAGGATGTTGATCAGCCCGCCGGCGAATGCGAAGGATCGGGTACCGTAATAGATGCGGAGATCCTCGCGATGGCGGGTCATCGCCACATAGGTCAGATGCCGATCGAGCGAGAGGGATGCGAGCACCTTGACCCGGTCTACGGTGGCGCCCTGGCTCTTGTGGATCGTGGTGGCATAGCCGTGGTCGAGATTGTTATAGAAACGCTGCTCGACCGTGACCAGGCGGCGGTGCTCGCCTTCGCCGACCTCTGCCACGATGTGGTTTTGAGCAGCGTCGACGACCTTGGCAAGCATCCCGTTCTTGATGCCGAGCGAGCCTTCATTCTTCAGGAATACGATCTGGTCGCCGACCGCGAAGTCGCGGTGCCCGTGCTCCGTTCGGAACGCAAAACCTTGGCCAAGGACGCCACGCTCGACGAGCTCGGCGCGTGCCATCTCGTTGAGCATGCGCACGTCACGGCGGAGGTGGGCGAGGATCAACGTCGGCCTGCTCCGATCGTAGTCGCGGCTCCAATCGGCGATGAGCGTCTCGACGGCCTCTTCCTTCAGACGCAAGCCGATCATTCGGCCCCGAGCGGCATAGGCATCGACAGCCTTGCGGATGTTGCCGCGCGCAAGATCGAGCGACGCATCGCGCATCCATTGTTCGCGCTGGCGATAGATGGTTTCGAGCTCGGCATAACCGATCCGATCGGCGATCGCTCGGAAGGCGGCGCCGGCTTCGATCGGCTGAAGCTGCTCCGGATCACCAACCATGACAAGCTTGGCGCCGGCCTTCGTCACCGCCTCGACCAGGTGCGCCATCTGGCGTGACGACACCATGCCGGCCTCATCGAGAACGAAGACCGTCTTTGCGTCGAGCTGGTTTCGGCCTCCGCTCCAGCGAAGCTCCCAGGACGAAAGCGTGTGCGAGGCGATCCCCGCTTCCTTCTCCAGACCCTCCGCCGCTTTACCGGCAAGAGCACCACCGACGACATGATATCCGGCACCTTCCCACGCTTCCCGCGCAGCCTTCATCATCGTGGTCTTCCCGGCGCCGGCGCGGCCGATGACGGCTGCGATCCGCTCGGGTCCTGCGACATGCTCGATCGCTGCCTTTTGCTCCTCTGAGAGGCGGGAATGGCGCGCGAAAGTCGCCTCTAGCACCGCGTCCTGAACGCCATGCGACGATCGCTCAGAAAGCCAGATCGCGCGGTCAGCCATCACCGCTTCCAGCCGGATCAACTCGCGGGTCGTGTATTTGGCAAGCACCCTGGCCCCGGTCGCAAACGCGATCCGCTCGCGTTCGAGGCGGAGCGCTTCGGGGCTCTGCAGGACACGGACCATCAGGTTCTGGAACAGGGCGGCATCATCGATATAGCGATGCAGGATTTTCGCGACGTCTCGGCTATCGAAGACACTCTTCTCGCGCGTGATCAGGTCGAGGACGATCTCCGGCCGGCGCTGGATGCGGCGTGCGTTCTCGCTTCGCCGCGCCTCCTGCAACTCGATCCGTTCGAGCTTTGGTGACGCTGCCTGCGTCTCCGCCTTCCGGTCGATGGCAGTCGCACCGACACCAATATGGATGGTCGGCTCCACGTCGATGCCTTGCCTTTCGAAGGATCGGCCATCGACGCGGACGTCGAGGCCGGCCATTGCCAGATGCCTGTTCTGGCAGCCGAACCAGCCGTCGCGAAATACGTTGAAGTCATCGAGGTTTCCCGCCCAAAGCTCGTAGACGATCTTCCCGGCGTCGTTGCGAATCGCATTCCCATCCGGCCTGAGAACCGCGACCTTCTTGGCGCCGAACCCATCCTCCTTCAGTGGCCGCAAAGTCGTCATCAGATGAACATGCGGATTGCCCGGCGCATCGTGATAGACCCAATCGGCGACCATGCCCTTGGCGGTGACGTGACGCTCGACGAAGTCTCGAACGAGCGCGATGTTTTGCGCGGTCGTCAGTTCGATCGGCAGGGCAATCGTGACGTCCTTGGCGAGCTGCGCATCGGAGCGCTTCTCGAAATCCTCGACCCTGTTCCAGAAGGCTTCGGAAGCACCGGAGATCGACCGATCGGCGGTTATTGTCCGCAACCACTCGGGCGCGTCAGCCGGGATCACGAACTCCTCGTGCAGGAGACCGCGCTTGTGGGTGTAATCGATCGTCCGCGCCTCCCGCTCATACTCCATTTTTGCGCAGTGCCGGTAGGCTGCCGACAGCACCGCACTGCGGCCGGAGCCGCGGGCGACGACGCTGACGGAGAAATGAGGGACGGCCACGGCGAAAACTGCTCCTGCGTCGAAGAAATTCAAAGGGTTCGTCGGGAGCGGTGGCACCGCCGGCGCAAAAGCAGGGCGTCGCATCAGCGACGTATAATTGCGCCCTTCGGATCCGCTCCTTCGGAACGGCCGGGATGATGCTCAAACGCGTTGGCTGCGCCAACTCGCATTTATGTTAGTAGATCGGCACGCCGATCTAGGGGACTCTCACGTGGTTCGAATTCAAAAATCGCATGAAAGGACGCTCGGCAATGAAGAAGCCTTCCTCCAAGATCCGCGACGAGATCGCCAGACTCCAGGAACAGCTCAAGGCTGCGGAAACCCGCGAAGCCGAGCGGATCGGCCGGATCGCGCTCAAAGCAGGTCTTGGAGAAATCGAGATCGAGGAAGCCACGCTCCAGGCCGTCTTCGAGGATCTGGCGAAACGGTTTCGCGGAGGGCAGGGCGTTTCGAACGGAGGGAAGAAGAGCAACGGAGACGCCAGCACCGGTGCATCGCCCGGGGCGGTCACGCATGGCGCGGCTCAGGGCAGCACTGGCGAGGCTTGAGCGGATGGCGCGAACAACCACATCAGATGCGCGCAGACAAGACACGCGCGAGAAGATCGAACTCGGCGGCCTGATCGTCAAGGCCGGCCTTCGCTACGAGAAGCGGGCACTCCTGCTTGGGGCACTGGTCGAACTTAGCTCGCGGCTGAAGTCTGATGACAGCGAGCGGGCGCGACTGATCGCGATCGGAGCGGAGGCTTTCGGCGATGACCGCGAATAAGCTTGCTCTGTCCGGCGTCCCGGTCGTGCTCATGATGCTGGCGGTCATCGGCATGGCCGGGATCGAGCAATGGCTTTCGGCCTTCGGCAAGACGGAAAGCGCGAGATTGACGTTGGGCCGGGCAGGCATCGCCGCGCCCTATATCAGCTCCGCGGCGATCGGCGTGATCTTCCTGTTCGCGAGCGCCGGCGGGACTTGCATCAAATTCGCAGGCTGGGGCACCGCCGCGGGAAGCATGGCGACGATCCTGATCGCGGTGGCGCGCGAGACGACACGTGTTGCCGGTTTCGCCGGACAGGTTCCGGCGGGCAAGTCGATCGTTTCCTATCTCGACCCAGCGACAATGATCGGCGGGGCGGCCGCGCTGATGGCGGGATGTTTCGCGATACGCGTCGCGCTGATCGGCAACGCCGCCTTCGCGCGAGCCGAGCCGAAACGCGTCCGCGGACCACGCGCGCTGCACGGTGAGGCCGACTGGATGAAAATGCAGGATGCGGTCAAACTCTTTGCCGACACGGGCGGCATCGTCATCGGCGAGCGCTACCGGGTCGACAGAGACAGCACGGCCGCGCGCTCATTCCGTGCCGATGACCCGGAGACCTGGGGCGCCGGCGGTAAGTCGCCGCTGCTCTGCTTTGACGGTTCATTCGGATCGTCCCACGGGATCGTGTTCGCCGGATCAGGTGGCTTCAAGACAACGTCAGTGACAATCCCGACCGCGCTCAAATGGGGCGGTGGACTTGTCGTGCTGGACCCTTCGAACGAGGTCGCACCAATGGTGCAGGAGCAGCGCAGGGGTGCGGCGCACTTCATCCGCATTCTCGATCCTAAGGAGCCGAAAACCGGGTTCAACGCACTCGACTGGATCGGCCGGTTCGGCGGGACGAAGGAGGAGGATATCGCTTCGGTCGCGTCCTGGATCATGAGTGACAGCGGCGCCGCACGCGGCGTGCGCGACGACTTCTTCCGCGCGTCAGCGCTCCAGCTGTTAACCGCTCTGATCGCCGATGTCTGCCTGTCCGGCCACACCGACCAGCAGAACCAAACCTTGCGTCAGGTGCGTTCCAATCTCGCCGAACCAGAGCCGAAACTGCGCGAGCGGCTGCAGGAGATTTACGACAATTCGAACTCGGATTTCGTGAAAGAAAATGTGGCTGCCTTCGTCAACATGACGCCGGAAACCTTCTCCGGCGTCTACGCCAATGCGGTCAAGGAAACGCACTGGTTGTCCTATGCAAACTATGCCGCGCTCGTGTCCGGGTCGACCTTCTCGACCGACGCGCTTGCCGATGGCAAGACCGATGTGTTCATCAACATCGACCTGAAAACGCTGGAGACGCATTCCGGTCTGGCGCGTGTCATCATCGGGTCGTTCCTCAATGCGATCTACAATCGCGACGGAGCGGTGCAGGGCAGGGCGCTATTCCTCCTCGATGAGGTGGCACGACTTGGCTACATGCGCATTCTGGAAACCGCGCGCGATGCCGGCCGCAAGTACGGGATCACGCTGACGATGATCTACCAGTCGATCGGTCAGATGCGCGAGACCTATGGCGGCCGCGATGCAGCGAGCAAGTGGTTCGAAAGCGCGAGCTGGATTTCGTTCGCCGCGATCAACGACCCCGACACCGCCGACTACATCTCGAAGCGTTGCGGCATGACGACCGTGGAGGTCGACCAGATCAGCCGCAGTTCCCAATCCAGGGGATCGTCGCGAACGCGATCGAAGCAACTTGCGGCAAGACCACTGATCCAAGCGCACGAGGTTCTGCGCATGCGAGCCGATGAGCAGATCGTGTTTACGGCCGGCAACGCGCCGCTTCGCTGCGGTCGGGCGATCTGGTTCCGGCGGGATGACATGAAGGCCTGCGTCGGCAAGAACCGGTTTTACAAGATCGAGAAAACGCTTGAAGCCTGATCAGCCGGCGCGCAGTGCAACGAGCAAGGCTGATCCAGGACAAAGAAGAGTATCGGAGAAATCAGCATAGCGGCGACCAACGGTCGCGATTTCGGGAATTCTCGTCGTGCGAGGGCGGGAAGCAGCGCAGCCGCGGGAGCCTCAACTGAGTTACCGAAGGGGAGGCGGGACCGACTGCGCCCCGCATCTCGCGCACCGCCTGAAGCGCCTTGCCCGTAAACGCAGATGAAACCGAAGCCGAGATAGGTTGAGGCGAATCCAGACACTCGGGCGGCGCGAGACTCGGATGGTGCGGCTGGGGCCCGCGAGAGGATTGTCACCGGATGGCCGAAACCGGCTTCAGGATGGGGCGAGCGCGGCGAGTAGAGCCTGCGCCGAAGGGGTCTCGCCCAAGCCTGTCACGGCCTTTCCAATATCATCACGGATATGAATCGATCCACCCCGACCGATTCATAAGTGTCGTTGGACGCAACTCCGCGGATCGGCGATTCTCATCTCATGATCTCGCAGCCCTATCACCTCTATGTCGAGCGCTCGGACGCTGCCAGGAACATGGCGCGCTACTATGCTATGTCGATCGAGCCGAACCTGTTCGGCGACGTCTGCCTGTTGCGGAAATGGGGGCGCATCGGTACCAAAGGGCAGATGATGGTCCATCATTTCGAGAGGGAAGAGGAAGCGGTCGTGCTCTTCCTCGATCTGCTCCGGCAGAAACGAAAGCGCGGTTATCGTCAGCGCCCCTCAATGTCGATATAAAAAACGCGCCAAAGCGGGCCAGAGAAATGCTCATCGGCGCCAGTTCCACATTCGTAGCCCTCGGTCAAAATCGCGAGAGGCGGCCACTCAGCATACGGATGGTTTGAGCATCCGCATTGGCAAAGGCAAAACGGAGATAGGCGTCCTGGCCCTCTCCGAAATAGGCGCCAGGCACACAGAGAATGCCGGCGTCGCGCGCGAGCTTCTCGGCGACTTCGGTCGAATCACGCCGGTCGAAGGGATGACGTACGAAAGCGAAATAAGCGCCAACCGCGCCAAGCTTCCATTTCGTCACCTCTGCCATCGTGAGGCGAAGGGTTTCCGCCCGCAATGCAATCTCCCGCCGGTTTTCCTCCCGCCATGCAGCTAAGCGCGGAAGAGCCTTCGCCACGGCCGCCTGAGGCGCACGAGGCGCGCAGATCTGCAGGTTGTCCATGATCTTTGCGACCTGGCTCACGACCTGCGGCCCTGCCGTGATCGCTCCGAGCCGATGGCCAGGGATGCAGAAGGACTTGGAGAAGCTGTAGAGGCCGATCAGCGTATCTTCCCATCCCTGCTTGGCAAAGAGACCGTGCGGTCGGCCGACACCTTCGGGCAGGAAGTCACGATAGGTCTCGTCAAGGATCAGCCAGATCCCGCGCGCCTTGCAGAGGTCGAAAATCTTCTCGATCAGGTCGGCCGGATATAAGGCGCCGGTCGGGTTGTTGGGCGTGACGATCGCCAACGCCCGCACATCAGGCGTGATTGCCGCGGCGAGGGCGGCTGGGTCAGGCAGGAAACCGGCTGCCGGATCACAGGCGGCAAACCGGCTTTGGATCCCCAGCATGGCAAGGGTCGTTTCATGATTGAAATAATAGGGATTGGTCATCAACACTGCGTCGCCCGACCCAGCAACCGTCATCGCCGCACAAACGAAGGCCTGGTTGCAGCCTGCGGTAATATGGATGTTGGCAGAGTCGATAGGGGCGCGATAGACCTCGCGGGCCTGAGCAGCATAGGCTTGCCGGAGTTCCGCTTCGCCTTCGATCGGCCCGTAGCCGGTATACGCGGCTGAAGCAGCGGATTCCCCGAGCAATTTCAGCATTTCCGGGTGGGCCGGATAGCCTGGTACGGCCTGAGAGAGATCGATCAACGGTCCGTACCGTCCGTCATAGGACCTTGCCCAAGCGAAAACGGAAGGAATCGGAGGCGGTACGAGTTTGTCGACGAGCGGATTGAAGGGCGGCATTGGGTTTCCTGTGGTTCTATCCGAGTTTAGGCCCGAGATTTGCGTCTCTGCACGAGCCCTGCCCGCCGTTGACCGGGCGCCGAAACAGGCTGAAAGCCTTCCTGACCGGCACGGCCGGCGCGCGTTCTGAGCAAGGTGCGGGCCGAGTTCTTCGGTTCTGGCAAACTGTCGGCCTCGAGCGAGGCGAAGAGCCAATCGATGAAGACCTTGGCGATGGGGGCCGCCCGAACCTCGTGGCGGCAAGCGACATAGAATGCATCATTCGCAGGCACCGTGAGATCGAAGGGAACAATCAGTTCCCCCTTGGCGATCAAGTTCCCCGCTGTAATCGTATCGCCAAGGGCAATCCCCTGACCGTGCAACGCGGCTTCAGTCGAAAGTCGCGCATCGCTCATGAAATGCTGCTGACCGCGACTGAGATCGATCGCGTCTGCGGCGGCAAGCCACGTATTCCACTCCCGTCCGTCGTCTCCGTGAAAAAGCACGTGGTCGGCGAGATCGCGCACGGATCGCAATGGCCGGCTGTTGACCAGAGTGGGACTTGCGATCGGAAAGAGACGCAAATGGCTCCAGAGCCGTGTCCAGCAGTCGGACCAATTGCCGTCGCCATAGAGGATGCAGATATCGACATCCCTGGAATGAAGTTGACCGGGATCATTGGATGCAATCAGCGTCAGCCTCACATCCGGATACTGCTCGGTGAAACGGTTGAGGCGCGGGATCAGCCAGAAGGACAGCAATGCCGGGACGCAGGTGACGGTGAGTTCACCGCTCGTCGCCGGTCGTTTCATCAGTGCGGTGGTCGCAGCGATTTCGCCAAAGGCCTTGGTGACGGCAGGCAAGAGGAGCGCACCTTGCGCGGTGAGCTTCAGCCGCTTGCCGCCGCGCTCGAAGAGCGCCGCATTCAGCGAAGCTTCCAGTGCCCGGATCTGATGACTGATCGCACCGTGCGTGACGTTCAGTTCGCGCGCAGCTGCCGAAACTGAGCCGCGACGCGCCGTCGCCTCGAAAGCACGCAAGGGGTTCAGGGGTGGCAAACGATCGGACATCCAACTTCCCGGGGCAATGTCATGTGAATTTTTCTCACATCAATTGCTATAACAATGTCAATTGATTTTCTATCTGCTTTGTACCGATAATGGAAAAAACAAGGGCAAGGCCCGAGACTCGGATGATGTCAGGTCGGAATCGGCCTGACATCTGAAACCGTCTCTCGATCAAAAAAGAGAGGGAATGTCGCCCGAAAACGGCGTACACCAATTTCGGCAATCCGCTCTGGGGAACAACATTCTTACAGGCGGCGAGGCGGGCGATTTTCCGCGTGTCCCGCCGCGCAGAAGGGAGGCAGGAATGGCATTCGACAATGGAAAGCTGCAGGCGTTGAGGGCAAAATATAGCGAGGGCCATGGCGGCGAGCTCTTCGATGCCGCCTTCCGCAAGGTCGCCGACAAGATCTTTTCTAAGACCGGCACGCGTCTTGCGCCCTATGCCGGTGTGCCAACCTTCCTGACCGCCCCTTACATGCCCGTCGAAGCCGATAATCCGGATTTCGGCAATCTGCAGGTTGCGATCACCGGTGTGCCGATGGATCTTGGCGTTACCAACAGGCCCGGCTCGCGCTTTGGACCGCGGGCGCTGCGCGCCATCGAGCGGATCGGCCCCTACAATCACGTGCTCGGCTGTGCGCCGGTCTTTGATCTTCGTGTGGCAGACATAGGCGATGTGCCTTTCGCCAGCCGCTATCGGCTGGAAATGAGTCATGACGATATCGAGCGTCGGATCGGCCAGATCGTTGATGCCGGTGTCGTTCCCCTATCGGTCGGCGGCGACCATTCCATCACCCATCCGATCCTGAAGGCGGTTGGGAGGAAGGAACCGGTCGGCCTGATCCATATCGACGCGCATTGCGATACCGGCGGCGCATTCGACCAGACCAAATTCCATCATGGCGGACCGTTCCGCAACGCCGTGCTCGATGGGGTGCTCGACCCCACGCGCACGATCCAGATCGGCATCCGCGGCTCGGCCGAATATCTTTGGGAATTCTCCTATGAGTCAGGCATGACGGTGATCCATGCGGAGGATGTCCCGGGCATGGGCATTGCAGCGGTCATCGAGAAGGCGAAGGCCATCGTCGGCAACGGCCCGACCTATCTTTCCTTCGACATCGACAGCCTTGATCCGAGCTTCGCGCCAGGGACGGGCACGCCGGAAGTGGGGGGCCTTACAACGCGCGAAGTTCTCGAACTGATCCGCGGTCTCAAGGGCATCAATCTCGTCGGCGGCGATGTGGTGGAAGTCGCGCCGCAATATGACGCGACAACGAACACGGCGCATGCGGGTGCACAGGTATTGTTCGAGATACTGAGCCTGATGGTTTTCAGCCCTTCCATCGCGGCAAAGGTGTAAAACATAGTAATAACAATGTGGGAACTGGCCGGGATGGCGAAAACGCCGGTCGGCAAATAAAGGAGAAAAGAAATGAGTGACATCCTCAACACGAGCGTGAGCCGGCGCGCCCTGCTAGGCGCCGGTCTTGCCGGCGCCTCGCTGCTGGCCATGCCGACGGTCCTGCGGGCGCAGGACAAGTCGTTGAAGGTCGGCGTCTATGGCGGTTATTTCAAGGACAGCTTCGACAAGAACATCTTTGGCGACTTTACCAAGGCGACCGGAATCGCGGTCGAATCCGTCGCCGAGCCGACTGGCGAAGCCTGGCTGGTACAACTCGAGCAGGCCGCCAAGGCTGGGCAGGCACCGGCGGACGTCTCGATGATGTCGCAGGTTGCGATGCTTAAGGGACAGGCGAGCGAGCTCTGGGCGCCTCTCGATACAGCGAAGATTAAAAATTCGTCCGGCGTCATCGATCGCTTCATCAATAAATATCCGAATGGCCGCGTGGCAGGCATCGGCGCCGTCGCATGGTACATTACGCTGGTCACCAATACCGATGTCTACAAAGACGCGCCCACGTCATGGGCGGCGTTTTGGGATCCGGCAAATGCCGACAAGCTCGGCCTGCTGGCGCTCGTCTCCAATTCCTTCCTGCTGGAGGTGACGGCCAAGACCTTCTTTGGCGGCACCAATGCACTGGATACGGAGGAAGGCATTCTGAAGGCCTTTGAAAAGCTCGCTGAAGTCAAGCCGAATGTCCGGCTCTGGTATCGCGATGAAGCGCAGTTCGAACAGGCGCTGAAGTCCGGAGAAATTCCGATGGGCCAGTATTACCATGACGTCACGGGACTTGCAGCCGCCGACGGTTTCAAAGTTCGCTCGACCTTCCCCAAGGAAGGGGGCATTCAGGACTCCGGTTGCTGGGCGCTGTCGCGGGCATCCAAGAAGGCAGAAGAAGCGCATATCTTCATCGACTATATGTGCCAGCCGGCGATCCAGGCGACTTTGTCGCGCAAGGTCGGCACTGCGCCTACGGTCAAGCGCGATCTGCTCGATCTCAACGAGAAGGAATTCGCCGCCGTTTCCTCCGACATCGAGCCGATCACGCCGCGCTATGATCTCTACCAGAGCAAGTCCGACTGGCTGAACCAGAAATGGACGGAACTTATCGCCGGTTAAGCGACTATTGACGGGTCGCCGCGCTGGACGGCGACCCTTTTACCGGAGAGATTTGAATGTCTGGCTTGGCGTTAAACAGCGTCTCAAAACAATTCGGCACGTTCACTGCCGTCGATCACGTGCAGCTCACCGTGCCGCACGGAACCTTTGTCTGCATGCTCGGTCCGTCGGGTTGCGGAAAGACGACCCTGTTGCGGATGATCGCCGGCCTGGACACGCCGACCAACGGAACAATCCTCATCGACGGAGCCGATATTACACCAGTTCCGACGCACAAGCGGGATTTCGGCATGGTATTTCAGTCGCTTGCGCTTTTTCCGCATCTGACGGTCGGCGAGAACATAGCCTACCCCTTGCGCATTCGCGGCGCGGCAAAGGAAGCGCAGAAAAAGCGGGTCGAGGAGCTGCTCGCGATGATCGATCTTACTGGCTATGCCGGCCGACCGGTCCATAAGCTTTCGGGAGGCCAGCGCCAGCGTGTTGCAATTGCGCGCGCATTGGCCATCTCGCCGAAGCTCTTCCTGCTTGACGAGCCGCTCTCGGCGCTGGACGCCAAACTGCGCGAAGCCATGCAGGTCGAGCTGCGCCAGCTGCAGCAGCAGCTCGGCATCACCACGATCGTTGTCACCCATGATCAGCGAGAAGCCATGACCATGGCCGATACAGTCGTCGTCATGAATGGCGGCCAGATCCGGCAGGCGGCAAGCCCGATCGAGATCTACCGACGTCCCGCCGACCGCTTCGTTGCAGATTTCATCGGATCGACCAACCTTCTTGCTGTGGAGAGCGACAGCGCTGGACGTGCGCTCGTGCTTGGCCACCCAGTCGAGGGGGTAGCAATTCCAGACGGGCTGACCAAGGCGGCGCTTTCCGTACGGCCGGAAGACGTGCACCTGACGGCGCCGGGAGCCGGGACGATCAACGGCAAGGTTACCTTCATTCGCGATCTCGGTGGCACGATCGAAACCTTTGTCGATATTTCCGGCACAAAGGTGATCGCAGTTTCCACTCCCCGCGAGCGGCCAAGCGTCCATGTTGGTCAGGAGGTCGGCGTGACGCTTTCGCCGGATGTCTGCGTGGTGCTGAAGCAATGACACGCGAACCGCCTCAGACGCTCCGGGACTACGGGCCGCTTGCCTTCCCGGCAGCGATGCTGACGGTCTTCTTCGTCATTCCGTGCGGGACGATGATTGCGGTTAGCTTCTTCCAGCGACAACAGGGCGGCTTTTACACGCCTGCCTTCGTCTTCGATAACTATGCACGATTCTTCAGCCTCTTCTTCGGCAAGGTGCTCGGCTTCTCGCTCTTTCTTGCGGTTTCGGTGGCCGTCTGCTGCATCGTTCTCGGCATCCCATTCACGTACTTGCTGACCCGCATAAGCCGGAGAGCTCAGATCCTGTGGCTGATCGCCCTGTTGTCCATCCTGTCCCTTTCCGAGGTGATCATAGGCTTCGCCTGGTCGACGCTCTTTTCGCGCACGGCAGGCATTACCAATCTGCTCGTGATGCTCGGCGTGATGAAGCAAGCCGTGGCGCTGACCCCGGGCTTCCCGGCCGTGTTAACCGGAATGGTCTATCAGGCACTGCCCTATACGATCCTCGTACTCTATCCCGCCTTGGTGCGTCTCGATCCGACACTGACCGAGGCGGCGCGCACGCTTGGCGCCTCGCCCGTCAAGTCCTTCTTCACGGTCGTCCTTCCAGCGCTCCGCAATACGATCATCGCCACGCTGATCATGGTCTTCATCTTCGCGCTCGGCTCTTACCTTCTGCCGCAAATCCTCGGCCGACCACAGCATTGGACGCTGTCGGTCCTCATTACGGACCAGGCGATCTACCAATCCAACATGCCGTTTGCAGCGGCCATGGCTGTATTCCTCGTGTTGGTCACGCTGGCGCTCGTGGGCCTCACGATCCTGGTCGGACGCAAAGGAGCGGCGGCATGAACGTCTGGCATCGCCTCTTCTTCTTTTTCATTGGCTTGTTCCTTGCCGCGCCGATCATTGTGGTCGCCGGCGTCTCTATCAACGAGAAGCAAAGCCTGACTTTCCCGCCGCAGGGTTTCTCGCTTGCCTGGTACGGTGAAATCTTCCTCAATCCAGAATGGCGGAGCGCCTTCTTCGCGTCGCTGACACTCGCCATTCTTTCCGCTGCCGTTGCAGTGCTGATCGCCCTGCCGCTCGCCTGGTTCCTCTGGCGCCGCACTGCGCCATGGGCGAACATATTCCAACTTCTTGGCATTGCGCCCTTCACGCTGCCACCTGTTATCACTGCACTCGGAATGCTTACTTTCTGGGCGACCGTCGGCTCTTACGGCCAACCATGGACAGCAGTCATCAGTCACGCGATCTTCTTCGTGACCCTGCCGCTCGTTACGATCTCGCTCGGCTTCTCAGCGATCGACCGATCGCTCGTGGAGGCGGCCGCGACCATGGGCGCCGACGATAGGACGGTGTTTCGCACCGTCGTCATGCCGCTCATTCTGCCTTACCTTATTTCCGGCTATGCCTTCGCCTTCGTGCTGTCGCTCAACGAGTATATTGTGGCCTACATGACCGTCGGCTTCACGCTCGAGACGTTACCGATCAAGATCTTCAACGCGTTGCGCTATGGCTATACGCCGACCATGGCCTCTGTGACGATCCTGTTCGTGGTCGTGGCAGCGACGGTGTTCAGCCTCGTCGCGCGCTTCGGCGATCTGCCGAAATTGCTCGGCGCCATGTCGTCCAACGATTAATAGGAGCCGGGAGGATGGAACTCGCCGCTCTGCAAATGCAAGCCGTATGTGGCGATGTTGAAGCCAATCTCGCACGCATTGAAGATGCGGCTCGTAAAGCAGCCGCTAGCGGTGCGGGCATGCTGGTCGCGCCGGAACTGGCAGTTATCGGATATGGGGCGGGAGAGGCTTTTCGTCGTCTCGCCTGCGAGGCGAGTGGCGAGATCCCTGAAAGGCTCGACGCGATTGCCCGCGAGAACGGCATCGCCGTCGTTGCGGGCTTCGCTGAACGGGTCGCCGACACGATCTACAACAGCGCGCTTTTGACCGATGGCAGGGGAACGACTGCTGTTTACCGCAAGTCTCATCTCTACGGCGATTATGAACGAACCTGGTTCAAGCCAGATTTCCCCTCGTCTGAGATCATGTCGGTCAATGGTATGAAGCTGGGGATGCTGATCTGCTATGACGTGGAATTCCCCGAAAACGTACGGCGACTGGCACAGGCCGGCGCCGATCTCATCGTTGTGCCCACGGCCCTCCCGAGGGGTCACTCAGGCACCATGATTGCCGAGCATATGATCCGTGTCCGTGCTTTCGAAAACCAGGTTTTTGTGGCCTATGTCAATCATTGCGGCACCGACGATACGTTCGCCTATGCCGGGTTGTCGCAAATAGCCGCGCCTGACGGAACCCTCCTCGCGGAAGCGCCGGCCGAAGGCGAAAAACTGCTTTTCGCGACCATTCGACCGCAAGATTTTGCCCATTCGCGTGCTGAAAACACCTATCTCGCGGATCTGGTTCGGACCTAAAGCCTGTCGCGTGAAAAGAGGATGAACGGACAGGCCTTAGCTCATTGATTCGATAGATGTCGTTACCGCAAGCCGCTGCGAACGTTTGCGCGACATACATGAGAGAGAGGAGCAGCGGCGCGGCGGGGAAAATTCTGGCGGCGCCAAGTTGCGTCGCGGCGAACGGCTAACATTCCCGATGAGAGATGGCGGCATCGTCGAAAGGAGAGGGCAGCTAAGAGCTGCTCGGCATGGCGTTTCGGCCATCGACGATCCGCTTGTTCAGAAACGGCGCACCGTAAGAATGTGACTCTGAGCGTTCGGCTCCGATTAAATAGAGAGGCCGCCTTGGCCGCCCCTCGATCAATCGGGACTGCAACTGCAGGACTGGTCAGGATTCTGACCAGCAGGCGTGAACGGCGCGCGCTGCGCGTACGTCAATCCCGGTTTCCCGCGTGATATCCTTGAGGATCGCCGCCAGTGAGCCGAGTTCGTCCTCAGTCAGGGAAACCAGATCCGGATAGGCGAGATCGACGCCAGTGTCGTCTGCCGTCAAAGCGATGACCCAATCGCCGCCGTTGATCCGATATTCGTGCGTGTCGAAATCTATTTCGAGCTTGTCGAGCAGGTTGATGGCCAAACGTGCGAAAATCCCGGTCTCCCATTCCAGCTGATATTCCGCGAACTCGTCGTCGCCCATGAGAACGCTGCGCTCCAGCGCCATGATCATCCGTAGGCGGTCAATTCCTGCCTCCAGTTGGTCGACCAGACGGTCGTGAAGCTTTCGCGAGAAGTCGGTATCGCAGCCGAACCGGTTGGCGAGCACCACGAGCCGGAAGCCGGCAAGCTGGGTGTAGAGCATAAGGTTCTGATCGGTTGCCATAATGTGATCTCCTTCATCTTGATGACGGGGATCGGCCACTCCTCAGCAAAGAGGCGTCAAGGACTGCGGAACGCGGCTTGCAAGCGGGGGAACCGATTTTTCCAGAGCGAAGTCGTAGCGCAGCAGCGGAAAAATTGGGGGAGACCGCGCCGTCCTTGACGCCGGATTTGCTGGAGTAAAATCGGACGTCAGAGAGAGAAGAGACCCGCGGCCCAGGAGGGGTCGCGACCGTATCCGGCGCGAGCCGGCGGGAGTGTCGAGGGATGAAATCCCTGACAGCCGGTCTGGCCGGTCGATCCGGCCAACCCCGCTCGCAAGGCGGAGAAAAAGAGCCTCCCTCAAAAGGGCGGCTCAGCCGAGATGACGCCCTCCTGCTCCGCAACCAGAACGGCCAGATCGGCTTGGGCGAATTGGAGCTCCGCTTCGATTTCGCGGCGCTCGACTGCATCCAACGTATTGTTGAGCTCGGCACGCAGTTCCTCGATGTGCTGTTCGATGGTCATCGTCTCATCTCCTTGGGTTCGTGAAGGACGACGACGCAGGGGCGTGGTGGGATGGCGGGGTCAGGGATCGCGCAAGCGACCGCCGGCGGCGGCGAATGGGCGAGCCGATTTTCTGGTGACGGCCGCAGGACGGCACCGGAAAATTGGGGGAACCGTTCGTCCTTGAGGCCGCCGTCCCGCCACGGCACAATCGGGCTATCTGAGCAGACATTTCCGGTTCCGTATGGCATCAGAAAAGAGGTAACAGGCTCGATGCCTGTTACCGATTTGCCAATCGGGCCTTTGACCCCGCCTTGAGGAGCGGGGCCGTCCCTGATCTCAGTCCCGGTTGGGGCGAGACCAGATCAGCTGGTAACCGTCCTCGCCTTCGACTTCGCTAAGGGTCGCGTAGATCGGGGCGGGGAAGCTCGGGTCGTCCAGCTTGACCGAGAGATAGTCGCGATCCGTGTCGGTGGAGCGCTTCTGCCACGCGGCGCCGAACTCGACATTACCGGCGTAGATGCGGTAGTGCGGTCCCTTGTCGGAGGGGTTCTCGACGCGGGCGATGCGGGCCTTGACGTTGAGGGCAAGCGTGCGGATCGAGCCGTTGAAGCCGGTTTCCGTGGAAGTGAAATTGCCGATGGTTGCCATTGTCATGTTCCTTTCATTGGTTTCGGGCCGCGCCCTTCGCGGCCTCGATGGCTGTCGCAAGGATCGGGGACGATCGGACCGCACCCCCGGGGTCCCCGTTGCGCCTGCGCAATGGGGTGGTTCATAGGGCCGGAACAGCGTGGAGGGCGGCAAGTCGCAAATTTGTTAGTTGGCGAGGAATGGCGGCAACCTGGGTCCCCGCTCGACCTGTCGAGCGGGGTAGGTCCGACAGGGGTCAGAAATTGCGGCGGCCGTTGCGGGAGGACGATCGAGGCGAAGCCGCTCTCCGATCAGACACGCCTCATCGAGCCCGCGGGGGACGCGCCGGCAACAGCGGTGGAGCATGATGATGGCAGCTCTCGCTGCTGTTCAGCCTACCGGCGGTTTCAGCGCGCTGAAATTTCAAACATCTGCTGCGTCTGTTCGCTCGAGTTCTTCGCAACGCGCTCCGGACTTGCGGTCACCGTATCCATCAACATTTTTGTGCGGTCACTAGAGGCTAAATCTCAGCTTGCCGATCGCGGTCATCTCGCCGACGCCACGCAGCAGATGGAGCTGAAACGCTCGCCCTCGTGCACGAAGACATGGAGATTGAGGATGTAGTCGTTGCCATGCCAACGAGGAACTGGCTCGATTAGCCTTAGCGCTCCATGGCCTGCCGCAACGCTGCGTTGATGCGCTCTTGCCAACCCGGGCCGTCTTCCTGGAAAAAGGCAAGGACATCACCATCGATCCTGATCGAGACGGTCTCGGTCGCGACCGGGACCGGGCGCCGTTCGACGGCTGCCGCGGCTGTCTTCTTTGTCGGCTTGAAGAGTGCTTCGGCGGCATCCAGCGGATTGACCGGTCGGCGGGGTGTGGTGGCCATCGGATTTCTCCTTTACTCGATTGATGACTGCGGAAGGGCGGGACCGTGGACCAAGTCGGTTGTTTCATCGAGTTTCAGCGGATTAGCGGCCGGAGCGCCTCCAGGCAATTGCTGAGGTTCCCGCACCGTCCGAGTGTTTCGCGACGCGCGCGCACGTTCTTCCTCGCGCACCGTTATGAGATACTGACGGCGCATTTCGGCTGCGTCGATGACGCCGTCGATCCAGAGTTCGACGAGGCGTCTGGCATTCGCATCGAGAGGGAATCCGCTTGCTTTCCATCGAGCAATGACCCGATCGGCAATTTCTCGTCTTCGGTTCATTGCCCCTCGCAGAGTTGGCATCCCGACATCGAGGATAACACCGGGGCACGACGTAAGATAAGAGCCTCGATCAGGTGCCGAGGCTCTCTGCATGTTACTTATTCATTGCTTCCTTGAGTGCCTTAGCTGGCTGGAAGCTCAGCTTCTTGGCAGCCGCGACCTTGATCGTCGCCCCTGTCGACGGATTACGTGCTTCGCGCTCGGGCGTTTCCTTGACCTTGAACTTGCCGAAGCCCGGCAACGAGGTTTCATTGCCAGCAAGTGCCGCCTCGGTAATCGAGGCGATGACGGCCTCGACAATTGCCTTGCCCTGGACCTTCGTCAGGCCGTGTTCTCCAGCGATCTTGTCTGCGATTTCGTTGGTCGTCGTCATGTCGTTCTCCGCATTATGGGTAATGCGGAATTCCTGACATCGGCCGCCTCCATTGTCATGACGCAGGTGCTAATGCCGGAGTTCTTCCGACGACATTTCCACAGCTTCCGAAAGATTCATAGGCGGCGCGGGGCATTCTCTGAGGGTCCGCGCCAAGTACGCGCCGGCCGGCGAGGCGGAAAGGTCCTGATCCTCGGGATGATCGCGTCGTTCTGTTGGGACCTGGCAGCGCTGGCGACGTCCGGGCGCCGCAGGATGTTGAGTTCCGGGCTAAACCTTGTCCCGTCTTACGTCTTGCATGTCGCGGCCGCGTCGGACCCGATGCTCCGGCAAACCAAGGTCACAGAATTCCGTCAGGCTCGGGGGGTATGATGGGCTGCGACCTGCAGCGCGCCAGCGACATGGCGTGGACGCCGGGATCAGTCTCTCTCAGAAACAGATGACCAAGGCGCTATCCGACATCTCGCGGGACCCGGTGTCCCACTTGATCAACACCCATTGGCATTTCGACCACGGATGGAAATCCCTGGATCGGGTCCGGCGGCGCCAAGATCATCGCGCACGAGAATACCCGCAAGCATCTTTCGCACGTCCAACGAGTGGAGGACTGGGATTACAATTTTCTCCCGCTGGCGCGGAGCGGTGTTCCCCAGCATGTCTTCTCCAACGAGCATCCGAGGCGTTCAGGACCACTAGCCGCGGAGCCTACACGGGGGTCGCCGCGCAGCCCGGCAAGGACGGCGAGCTCCTCATCGCCGTATCGGCAAAAGGCGGTTCTAAGATCGCCGACGAACTCTCCAAAGGCGCGCGTTTTCAGCTGTATCTCGCGCTCCGGGTAGCGGGATATCACGAGTTCGTCGCCAATCGTGCTCCCATTCCGTTCATCGCAGACGACATCATGGAAACGTTCGACGATTTTCGCCCCGAGGAGGCCTTCCGGTTGTTCACTGAGATGGCCCGCCATGGGCAGGTGATCTACCTCACGCATCATCAACACCTTACCGAGATCGCGAGGAAGGTTTGGCCGGGCGTTCGGCTGCACGATCTGGAGACGCTCCAGTCGGCGAGCCGACTTAATGGACTTGCTGCGGAATAGGATGGGCGTGAGAAGCTCGAGCACCCGAATGCGATGGCTCAATGCAAGCGGGGCAGCTTCATTGTCTCTTTGACCATCCTGTCATTGAGGGTTACTTGGACCTTTCCGATCAGTCTCGCCCGTGAACGGATCCATCACTCGCGCAGAAGCATACATGCGTGTATCAACGTCGAGAATTCTGGTTCGAAGCCGGGCAAATGCCGGTTGATAATGCCCTTCCGACGTCGCTACCGGGGCAAGGTCCTTTAGTTAGCACGTCGATGTCCATGAAGAAGCGAATCTCGAACATGCCATCATAGCCGAGGAAGCGGATGCGCTTGGCGGTTTCGTCATAGCTTCTGGCGCTGTTGCAACGCGTTGTTGGCGAGATCGGTCAGATCGATGCGGGGCTCGTCACGCAGATACGTCAGTCCTGGCCCACCGCGACGGATGCACCGCAACTGCAGCATATTCTTTCAATAACGCAACATCCTAATGTTGAAGGCACAAACAAGGAACAATCAGGCATTGAGGCAGCCATCCCACATGTGGCTAGACGTGAGCAGGTCGATTTGCCCAAAATTCCTCGAAGGAGCCGCTGATCTGGCCGCGGCCCCCAAACGGGAAGGAATACGGGCCAAACGTCGTCTATACCTGCGGCGCGATGCGCCACAACGACCAGATCGTTCTGCCCTATGTGGTTCACGACACGTTTTCGAATATCTCGACGATCAAGATTTCGGACCTTCTCAAGACGCTCGATGCTGAGGTGCGGGTTCGTCAGCCGTGAGCTGCGCAATGAAGCAGAGATGCAGCCTCATGTGTAATCCAAACCTGAAGGCTCTCTCAGATGAGGCGGGTCGTCCAGCATTTTGCCGGGCACGTGATAGGTGCCATTCGCGGCCGGTTTCTTAAGTCCCTCGGCGGGTATCTCGCGGAGCTGTTCGACGGGCTTGTTCTCGGCTTTCTCAGGCGTTGTTTGCGAGTCGGCCTTTTTTCGAAGCCGATCATTCGTTATTTTCCTGATCTGGTCGATTGGGGCTGCGCTTCCAACCAATATGGGAGCGTTTCCGTGACCGGGTGTCTCAGCCGGCAAGAGCCGTGGTGCAACCCTGAACCCCGAGCCTGTCAGGAGTGGTCTGTCCCGGCATGGTCGCCCACCGACCGGCCTCGATGAACTGACGCTTCTTATAGCTGTCGGTGATCGCCTTGAACTCCGCAAGTTTTGCGGACGCATCCGGCGCAGCGTTGAACCGCTCGACGCATATAGCGGAGGCAAGCTCGCCGCGCGCGTTCTCGACTGCGGTCGCTTCCGCCGTGCGGAAGGTGCCGCCCGTCACCCAGCCGGCCCAGTTGAAGCCAATGACGATGGTTGCGACCGCTGTGATGGCGCAAGCCCATACGAGGGTCGTCTTGGAAGGCTGGTAGCTGTCGATCTGCCCGGCGATCGATGTCTTGCTGCTGTTCTGCATGGCCTTGCAAATCTCCGTCTCTGTCGTTGTTCGCGTTCCACCGCCCGGCCACCCCGCCAAGCGGCTCAGGCACTGTCCTCAGTATCCCATCCCGGTCATGGCGTTGTTTCCGGCGCCGGAGGCAAAGTCTTTTGCAGGAATGTCGGCGATCATCGCTTCGCAGGTGACCAGCAGTGCTGCGATCGAGCCGGCATCCCGCAGGGCGGTCCGCACGACCTTGGCTGGATCGACGATTCCGGCTTTTATCATATCGACATAGGTTTCCGTCTGCGCGTCGAAGCCCTCGTTGTGATCTTTACTGTCGGCGAGCTTGCCGATAACGATCGAACCTTCGACGCCGGCATTGTCGGCAATCTGCCGGATCGGCGCTTGGAGCGCTCGGCGCACGATTGAGATGCCCGCCGTCACATCGGCATTGTCGCCGGTGAGGCTGGCCAGCACCGATTTCGCACGCAGCAACGCCACGCCGCCGCCGGGAACGATACCCTCTTCAACCGCCGCACGGGTGGCGTTCAGCGCGTCGTCGATGCGGTCCTTTTTTTCCTTGACTTCGAGCTCGGTCGCGCCGCCGACTCGGATCACCGCAACGCCGCCGGCGAGCTTTGCCAGCCGCTCCTGCAGCTTTTCCTTGTCGTAATCGGAGGTGGTTTCCTCGATCTGCGCCTTGATCTGCTGGATGCGCGCCTGGATGGCGGCTTTGTCGCCGGAGCCGTCGATGATCGTCGTCGTGTCCTTCTCGATCAGCACACGCCTCGCGCGGCCGAGCATATCGATCGTGACACTCCCCAGCTTGGTGCCGAGATCCTCGGAGATCATCTCGCCGGATGTCAGAATGGCGATGTCTTCGAGCATCGCTCTGCGGCGGTCGCCGAAGCCTGGCGCCTTGACGGCCGCAACTTTCAGGCCGCCGCGCAGCTTGTTGACCACGAGCGTCGCCAAGGCCTCACCTTCGACATCCTCGGAGATGATTAGCAGCGGCTTGCCGCTCTGCACCACCGCCTCGAGGATCGGGAGCATTGCCTTCAGGTTGTCGAGCTTCTTCTCATGGACGAGGATGTAAGGATCCTCCAGCTCTACGCGCATCTTTTCGGTATTGGTCACGAAATAGGGCGAGAGATAACCGCGGTCGAACTGCATGCCTTCGACGACATCGAGTTCGGTATGGGCGGTCCTTGCCTCTTCGACGGTGATGACGCCCTCGCTGCCGACCTTGTCCATCGCACTGGCGATCATCTCGCCGACCTCGGCATCGCCGTTGGCGGCGATCGTGCCAACCTGGGCGATTTCGCTCGAAGATTTGACCTTGGTGGCGCGCGCCTTGATTTCCGCAAGCACGGCGCTAACGGCGAGATCGATGCCGCGCTTCAGGTCCATCGGGTTCATGCCGGCCGAAACTAGCTTGGCTCCTTCGCGCAAGATGGAAGCGGCAAGCACGGTCGCCGTCGTCGTGCCATCGCCAGCAAGATCATTGGTCTTCGAGGCGACTTCGCGCACCATCTGCGCGCCCATGTTCTCGAACTTGTCTTCAAGCTCGATTTCCTTGGCGACGGAGACGCCGTCCTTGGTGATGCGCGGCGCGCCGAAGGATTTATTGATGACGACATTGCGGCCCTTGGGGCCGAGCGTCACCTTGACGGCATTGTTCAGCAGTTCCACGCCGCGCAGCAACCGGTCGCGGGCTTCGGTGGAGAAGATAATTTCCTTGGCAGACATGGTCTTTGCCCAGTTCAGTCTTGAGAGAAGGGATCGGAAATTCCACGGATCAGGCGGCCTTCCCGACAATACCCATGATGTCGGATTTCTTCATGATCAGCAGGGCTTCGCCGCCGGTCTTGACTTCTGTTGCGGACCATTTGCCGAACAGGATCGTATTGCCGGCCTCGACGTCGAGCAGGATAAGCTTACCGATTTCGTCGCGGGAACCAGGCCCGACGACAAGCACTCGCCTTCCGGGGGTTTTTGTTTGGCGGTATCGGGAATGATGATCCCGCCCTTGGATGTGAGATCGCCTTCCGCGCGCCTGATGACGACGCGGTCGTGGAGGGGACGGAATATCATGAGAAATCTTTCTGCGGCCGGCGCATAGGGCAGCTGCATCCCCTAGATAGCACTTATGACACTCGATTGATAGGAGTGGCAGGAAATATTAGCGGGAGAGGAACATGATACGAAATAATCTTTGCTCGCCTGTAGCTTTATTTTTTATGAATAAGGGGGAATTTATTTAAGGAAAAGGATTTTTACTTTAGTTCGCTGCTGTTTCTATATGAAATAACGCCGAAAAAACTTTTCGCCTTGATTGCCTCAATCGAAGCATAAGAATAAATCTCGTCTGATTTGGCCTATCTGGCTTCGCGGTGTCAGAGACTACGGCCTGCCATACACTACGAATTCTTGATAGTGAATGCATGGCGCCGTTTTGGCGTGCGGCATCGAATCCGACCGCTCCTGGACTGTCTATCATGTCTTCACCGGCCTTCAGGCGTGAGCAGACGGACGGAGCCTGACCGGCATGTGCCGATCGGATGTGACCAGGGGCATGTTATCCCTCAACCTCATCAATACCGGATGCCGCAGGGAACAGACCAGACTGTCGGAACTCGCCCTGTCCGCGCAGAAAACGACGGAAGGCCAAACATCCCGTCGCTTGGAGACTTCGGGATGATGGCAAACCGTCCGGGAGGGGACGGAAGAACCGGAACACTTAGGTACCCGTCTGGTTCTGTTAAGGAGATCCAATCCGATTTTTTTAGCTGGAGGGCCGCTCGCACAATCGCCGGGATGGTTGCCAAAACCGGGTTGTGGACCGGACTGTCGGTATTCGGGCTTTTGCGATGGAGAGACCTATGGAAGCCAATACCAGCGCCGAATCAACTGGCTCAACAGAAGGGTTAAAGCCCGTCTTAGACGCCCGGGTCAGATCTCTTGATCTACCTTCTGGGATTCCTGATGCCGTGCACTCACCGATCTCGCTGACGTTAGTTCGCAGCGACAATTTCCATACGAAGCTCAGCTAGGCACCAGGAAGAACCGCACCATCTCATGTGCCGTGTTTGGTGCACGGGGGACCTGGGGCGGTCTCGGGACTGCGAGCCGGGCATGGCCGGCGTGCTCAACAAGCTGGTTCCAACACGAGAAATCCTTGCACATTGGCGACAAAAGGACGGTAATCTCAATCACTTCGATTTGCATCATCTCAAATGTTTCCAGTTATTTTCGAAATTATATCAAAAGTTTGGAACAAGCCTTCGGGGATCGTGTTAGCGAGCATGGATAAAGAACGATTCGACAAGATCGCCGAACCCATCGCACTCGTCGTGGATGACGAACCATTGATCCGGATGGATACTGCCGACTTAATTTCGGAAGCTGGATATTACGTCGTAGAGGCGGATACGGCCGACGAAGCTTTCGCGTTTCTCGAAAAATACAGCTTCCTCCAGCTACTGTTTACCGACGTGCAGACCGGCGGAGACCTTGACGGTTTCGAATTGGCCAGGAAGGTCGCCGAGCGGTGGCCAAACATAGAGGTGATCGTCGCATCGGGAGCAAGGATGCCCAAGGAGGGTGATCTCCCGAGCAATGCAAGTTTTGTTAAGAAGCCGTTTTCTGCCGAGATCCTTCTCGAAGCACTCCAAGAGCACGTTCCAAGCAAAACCCGAGATAGGAGCTGATACCTTGGCGCAGGGCGCATGAGCCGTTTGAGAGACCCTCGCTGGCTGATTATAGAGGCATCGTGAATGTGAACCGGGTGTCTGAGTGGTCCGACGTAACGGTCGATCGCCTGCGAGGGCGAAGGCCCACCGTTCTCGACGACTGGGACGGCATGGGCCAGCGGCTGACGGCGAGCGGCGGCGTGTTGCTGGAGGACGTCGAGGTCCTGCCGCACGAGATTTTCACGCGTGGCCTGAATACGCTCGTCGGCCGTCACACGTCTACGCTTCGCCAGCTTCATCTTGCCGCCTCCATGGCGGGTGCGGTGCGCGGTGCCGTGGCTGAGGGCACCGATTATGTGCGCAGACAGGCGCGTTCGGCCGCCCATAGCACTGCCGAAACGGCCAATGCCGACCCGTTTGTCCAGAAAATCCTAGGCGAGATCGCCAGCGGCTCATTTGCCGTCGATACATTGATCCGCGAGGCGGCCCGCGCACTGGACCGTTCCGTCGAGGCGTTCGGCGCAGGCGATTCTGAAAGATTGGAGGCAGCCCTCGTCGAAAGCGCGCTTACGACGGCGCGCATCCAGATCGTCGCCTCCCAGATCGCGCTTTCTGCCGCAACCAATGTCTTCGAACTCGGCGGCGAGTCGGCCACGTCAAGGCATCTCAACCTCGACCGCCACTGGCGCAACATCCGCACCGTGCTCAACCATAATCCGTTGCTGCACAAGGCGCGTGTGGTCGGCGATTTCTACATCAACGGAACGACGACGCATCTGGAAGAAGGCAAGGTCTTCTAGGCACAGCCGATCTGCGTGGCTGAAATTCCGATCATCGTTCGAGGTGGCCCCGGCTTCCGGTGTTAGGCCGGCAGGTTATCTATGCGCTTTTTCAGTCGGTCCCGGGTCTGTGTGACGGCGAAGGAGAGGTCTCATGCAGTTCGATCCGAAGCCAGGTCATTCTGTCGTCATTGTCGGCGGCGGCTTTGCCGGGGCCCTCTCCGCGCTCAAACTGCCCGCCGAAACGATGGTCGCACTGTCTATCACCATCCTGGAGCCGCGTGCCGAGCTCGGGCGCGGCGTTGCCTATAGCACCGCCGACCCGGCCCATCTCGTCAACGGACCGGCCGAGATCTTCTCGCTCTATCACGACGACATGGGTCACCTGACCCGCTGACGTCGCCGCAAGCAGCCCGCCCGCGTCATCTTTACGGGACCTATGTTCGCGACGAACTGAAGCGCGCGGCAGCGCAAGCGCGATCCGGATCCAGCCTAAATCATGTCCGCTCGTCGGGGGCGCATCTGTCATCGTCGCCACATCGGATCCGTGTTACGACCACGCAGGGCGCTGTGTTAGAAGCGGACGAGGCGGTGCTTGCGCCCGGGGTATTCCAACCCGGTCTGCGTCCTGACGAAGCCGCAGTCGCAGGCCATCCGCGCTTCCCCGAAAATCCGTGGAATCCGGGCGCACTCGACCGGTTGGTCGAAAGTTCCGATATCCTTATCATCGGCGCCAGTCTCTCCATGGTCGATGCGATCGCGAGCATGGAGGCAAGGGGCTTTCGCGGGCGCTACCGGGTGATCTCGCGGCGCGGCCAGTTCGTCGGGTATAGGTGTCACCATAGGGCATCACATCGTGCGGCACGTCGAAGCGCACACCGTCAGGCCCGCGCGGACAGCCGGCGTCGTCGAAAAGCTGTTTGCCCCTGACCGGATCATGGGCATAGACCGGAACGTCAGGATTATAGAAAGCCTTCAGGAAGGGATCGATCGGGCTCGGCGCGACGAAACTGCAACCCGTCTGCACGAACGACCGGCGAAGCAACTGGTGAGACTGGCGGTGCAGCCTTCGGCACGACGCCAATCTCCTGCCGTTGTTGCATCGATACCTGGTGAGGCGGTCTATCCATGCGCTGGGTCGAGGAATGCAATGCCGGCTCATCGCCAGCCCCAAACAACCTCGTTGTTTTGCAGAAGTCCCCGCCTTTAGATCTTATTTGAGCCAGGGCTGATGCTCACGTTGCATATCTTGCGCTTCCTAAGCTCAGTTGAGCTCTTCATTTCAAGGAGAGCGGGCTGTCGCGCTGAATAAGCCGCGAGATCTTCAAACACCGCCCCGTGAGGGGGCGCTTCTCGGCAGCGCGAACTTCGAAGAGCGCGCAAGGTTCTAGGGCTAACCAACGGAGGCCGCCATGCACCCGAATCCAGTCTTTGACAAACTTTGCCAAGATCGGTAATGGTACCTTCAAATGGAGGTTTCCAATGGCTACGATGAATGTATCTCTTCCAGACCCGATGAAGGATTGGGTGGAGGCCCAGGCCAGGACGGGGCGATATTCTAATGCCAGCGACTACGTGCGCGACCTGATCCGACGCGACCAGACACGCAACGACAAGATTGCCGCCATGCAGAGCTTCGTCGATGCCGGGCTTCAAAGTGGTGTTGGGATTCGATCAAAGGACGAACTTTTTGCCGAAGCTGTGGCTCGTGCCAGCAAGTCATGAGCTTCAGGCTTTCTGTCGAGGCGGAAGAAGACGTAATCGCGATCGCCGAGCAGGGTGTTCGCTTGTTCGGAGTAGTGCAGGCGCAGCGTTGCCACGATGACCTTTTCGCACTCCTTGATCTGATCGGTGCCAATCCACGCATCGCGCGGGAACGGGATGAAATTCATCCGCCTGTTAGAATTCATCCCTTCAAAGCGCATCTAATTGTCTACCGGATCGAAGACGATGACACAATTTTTGTGATACGAGTTCGCCACGGGCACGAAGATTGGGCAAGTAATTCTATTTAGAGCACCATGAATCAGCAGTGGAATTTGGTGCATCGCAAGTTCGTCTCGATGGACAGGCCGGCCGTGGAGGCGGGCCTGGCCGTCCTTGAGGCCGGAGGCGATTTTGCAGACGGCGTCATCGCGCATGAAGGAGCGTGACTTGGTGGCGAGACGTTCGTGTCTTTCAACCGAAAAGCAGTTGATCTGCTAAACGGTCAGGGTCGGCAAACGCTCCTTCTGACTTAGATGGGCTCGCCACGGGTGGCGGGAAATACAGCGTCAGCGCTTTCCCGATCAAGGACAGTTCGGAGATCACAGCTGCCGGCAGAGAACAACAACCTAAATATGCAAAACAACTTAAAGTTGTAAATCGCATAACATGTCTTATGGAACTGGCGCAGAAAGCGGGAAATCAATGTGCTCATCCGTCGTCGTGTCAGTCGTCCGACTTCGCGAACGCGAGCATCCCCGCTGATTGTTGGATACGGAGGATGCATTCTGCTTGAGGTGAGCAGCGCAATGTCCTGCGAACCACAGAACTGAGGTGCCCTACAGCCTTTGGAGCAAGTGACCCAGTGTTTAGGCTTCATCCTTCAACAAGGCCTGCAAGCCGGCCAATTGGAAACGCCAGAAGCAACCGATAACTTTGCGAATGTCTTCAGGTTTCTGATACTGCTGCAGAATTGCGCAAATAGTGTCCAAGGTCGCAGAGAAAATCCGGCGAAGGACGAACTCAAGAGATCCGTCTTCTTCCTTCCCTTGTGTCTTCATCGCGCGTGAGGTCATCTCCTCGATTATTTGTTCACGGACACCGGCAAAGCGGCTGCCCTGGGCATTGCCAATTAGGATCGCCGCAACATGTCGGTGATCCACCCAAAACTCGAGGAGCTTTGCTGCAGCAGATGATTGGCTGTCGGTGAGAGCGGTCCAGGGCCGACGCTCACCAAACTCATCTAGGCGGGCCCGCAAAAGTTGCATGTGGCGCTCCGCGAGATCAGGGGTGACGACCTTGAGGAACAGAGCTTCTTTGTCGGCCACGTATTTATAGATATTGCTGACGGCAGTGCCGGCCTCGCGCGCTATGTCGGCAAGACGGACAGCCTCGAAGCCACGTGCCGCAAATTGCTTGCCTGCGGCTTGAAGAATGCGGGCATGCATCTCTTTTTTCAGGACTTGGGCCATGTCAGCCTCCGAGACAGCTCTTGCAGTCTGGGAAGCCATGGAGCCGCTGCCTCAAGCTGAAAGGCCAATCGGAACAGAAGCGCCTCCTGGCCCTCGCGGGCAACGAAGTGGCTTCCGATCGGCAGACCGCTTTCGCTGACGTGTAATGGCACGGACATGGCCGGATAGCCTGCCATTGAGGCAGGAGCCGTGAATGCGGCACTCCGCTCAAAATGCAAACGCAAAACTTCGTTGTCAGTGCCGGGAGCAAACTCGCCGAGCGGGAAGGCAGTAAATGGAATTGTCAGAGAGAGCAGCACGTCGAACCCGTTAAGAAATTTTGTAAAGTCGTGGCCAACCGCCGCCATCGTCTGCATCGCTTCACCGATGCGGGAAGGAGCAATCCCGCGGCCACGTTCAACCAACCAGCGTGTATAGGGCTCCAGCGACTGCTCACTTTGGCTCGCTGTGAGGTTTGGGGCGACCATCCCCGTGATATGTGCGGTCGTCACCGCCATCAGATCGAGAATTGCACCTCCAGACCCCGCACGATTCAATCGTGGGCCGTCAATTTGCATGAGGCGATGACCAAGCGCTTCACAAAGCTCCACCGTTGCACTGAGCGCTATTCGCACGTCCGGGTCAGGCAGATCGCCGAAACAGTCTCGCTCGAACCAGCCGATCCGCAGCGAGCCAGGTGAATTCGCGGCCAGTTCGGCAGCATCGGCCAACGGATTGGCGGTCCCTTCTTTTTCCGTCACGCGTAGCCAAGTGGCGCTGTCCCGAACAGTTCGGCTGAGACAATGGTCGCTCAGTAAGGCCGAAAGTGGCGCGTCATCGGGCATGCCTGTCGATCTTGTTTTGCCTCGACCAGGCTTGAAACCAAAGACGCCGCAAAGCGAGGCCGGACCGCGTATCGAGCCACCTCCATCCGAGGCGTGCGCCACCGGAAACATGCCCGAGGCGACAGCTGCTGCCGCCCCCCCTGACGACCCTCCGGTCGAGCGCGACAGATCCCAAGGATTGCGTGTCTGGCCCGTTACCATCGATTCTGTTGTACCCAGTAGGCCAAACTCCGAGGTGGTTGACTTGCCCACGACAGCCAGGCCGGCGGCATCAATTGCGTCGGTATAGGGTGACCCTGCGGCGGGAACATACCCGGCCAAAAGCCGTGAGCCGAACGAAGCCGGCAGGCCAGGATAGGCAAGAAGATCCTTCAGTATCGTCGGCACCCCTTCGAAAACGGTGCCGCTTGAATTTCGGTGTGGACGCTGGCTGGCCTTATCGGGATTAAAGATCGCAACCGCATTCACAATAGGGTTCAGGGCTTGATATCGTGCAGTTGCGGCATCAAGCAGATCGGCAGCCGTTAAGCTACCTCTCCTTACCAGTTCAGCCTGCGACGTCGCGTCAAGATCAATAAGCGGCAGATCTATATTATTCGAGAGAGGGAACGGCATCAAAGACCTCCAAAAGAGAATCGTCCATTCTCTTTTATGTCCGGTGAGCTTAGAAGTCCAGTTCCAGGACAGCAATCGCGCTACAAAAATCGAAACGATGTCGATCCAGTCACGCCACCGTCGCCTCAGCTTCTCGCCTACCGTCAACCAAAGGAGCGGCGCTGAACTTCACCGCCGGCCTGGCCGAAATGGTCGCCTTGATCCGCGTAGAAGGAAGGCCGCGGCAATTGCAAACGTCGCCCTCGCATGATCAGAAGGAAGTGACGGGTCGCCGCTGCGCTCGATCAGAAATCGGGGTAAGGGTGCGTTCCGCTCTAGTGGAAGTTTCGACTTTTCACCTTGAGCGTATCGATGTGCAGATCGGGGATGTAGATATCCCTCGTCTGCACGACAGGCTTCGGATTTTCTCGCGGGTCCGGCCCGCCACCATGCTTGACCTGATCGCCCCGTCCGTGCGGCAACGGAAACTCTCCGTCGCTCGCCCCGATATTCGCGAGGTCCGATGACAGGTCGAACAGCCTCTGGGCAACGAGATGAACGACCTCGCCTTCCCGCTGGATTTTCCCGTTAATGGCCATCATGCTCGCCCCCATGAGAACCCGGCGCTGACGCTCGAACAATGACGGCCACACGACGGCGTTGACGATCCCGGTCTCGTCTTCGAGTGTCAGGAACATGACGCCCTTTGCCGATCCCGGCCGCTGCCTGACGAGAACGAGCCCGGCCGTCATCAGCCATCGGCCGTCCCTCTGGCTCATGGCCTCGGCACAGGTGACGATGCTCTTCTTCTCGAGTTCACCGCGCAGGAAACTGACGGGATGCCGCCTCAGCGTCAGCCCAGTATGCGAATAGTCCTCGACGACCTCCCTGCCCTGCGTCATCGATTTCAGTGTCACCTCTGGCTCCTGCATCTCAGATATCGTCCTGGCTTCGCGTTCGGCGGCCGCTGCCCAGAGTTCGAGGGGTTCGTCGCGTAGCGCCTTGATGTCCCATTGCGCCTGACGGCGCTCGAGCTTCAGCGACGGCAGGAACGCATCTGCTTCGGCGAGCTTCTCGAGAGCTGCGACCGGAACGCCGGACCGTCGCCACATATCGTCGACGGACATGAATGGATGGTCGGTGCGGGCGATGACGATTTTGGCAGCATCGTTCAGCGCGAGGCCTTTGACCATTCGCATCCCTAATCGGACGGCGAAGCGATCGGTGCCTTCGATCGGCTCCATCGTGCAGTCCCAGCGAGAACGATTGACGCAGACGGGCCGGACTTCGACACCATGTTTTCGGGCGTCCTCAACGATTTGCGCGGGCGCGTAAAAACCCATCGGCTGGCTGTTGAGAAGCGCGGTGCAGAAAACATCCGGATGATGGCATTTGACCCAGCAGGACGCATAGGCGATGAGCGCGAAACTCGCGGCGTGGCTTTCGGGGAAGCCGTACGAGCCGAAGCCTTCGAGCTGTCCGAACGTCTGCTCTGCGAATTCCGGCGTATAGCCGTTGTTGATCATCCCGGTGATCAGCTTGTCCTTGAACTTCGAGACGCCGCCTGTGAATTTGAAGGTCGCCATGGATTTGCGCAGTTGGTCGGCCTCACCCGCCGTGAAGCCCGCACAGACCATGGCGACCTTCATGGCGCTTTCCTGGAACAGCGGCACCCCGAGGGTCTTCTTTAGCACCGCCTCGAGTTCGGGCGTCGGATAGACCACTTCCTCCTTGCCTTCGCGTCGACGAAGGTAGGGATGCACCATGTCACCCTGAATCGGACCCGGGCGCACGATCGCCACCTGGATCACCAAGTCGTAAAACGTCCTCGGCTTCAGGCGAGGAAGCATTGCCATCTGCGCACGGGATTCCACCTGGAATGTCCCAAGCGTGTCGGCCTTCCGTATCATCGCGTAGGTCTTCGATTCCTCCTGCGGGACATCTGCAAGTCCCATCTCAAGGCCCTTGTGTTCGGCAAGCAGCTCGAAGGCGCTGGACATGCAGCTGAGCATTCCCAGCCCTAGGACGTCCATCTTCATGAATTTCAATGCCTCGAGATCGTCTTTATCCCATTCAACGACCTGACGGTCGTCCATTGAGGCCGGCTCGATCGGCACCAAGTCATCCAAACGGTCCTGCGTCAGAACAAAGCCGCCTGGGTGTTGTCCAAGGTGGCGCGGAGCACCCATCAATTGCGACGACAGCTCGAGCGCCAGACGCAGGCGATAGTCGGCAATGTTGAGATTGTTCTCCTTGAGCTGTCGCGCTCCGACACCCTCAGACCAGTCCCAGACCCCTGAGGACAGCTGTTCGATCAGGTCCGTCGGCAGACCTAGCGCCTTGCCTACATCCTTCAGCGCCCCTTTCGTGCGATAGCGGGTGACCGTGCAGACCAGCGCGGCACGGGAACGGCCATAGGTCTCGTAAATCCACTGGATCACTTCCTCGCGGCGATTGTGCTCGAAGTCGACGTCGATGTCGGGCGGTTCATCGCGTTCGCGCGATACGAAGCGCTCGAAGAGCAAGTCGGATGTCTCGGGATTGATCGACGTGATGCCAAGGCAAAAGCAGACCGCCGAATTGGCGGCCGACCCTCGTCCCTGGCAGAGAATGCCCTGCGAGCGTGCATACCTGACGATGTTGAAGACGGTCAGGAAATACGGCGCGTACTTCATCTCGCGGATCAGTTCCAGCTCGTGCTGGATCGCCGTCCTGACCTTTTCCGGAATACCCTCTGGATATCTTTCCGCAGCCCCCTCCCAAGACAGCTTTACCAGCGACTGTTGGGGGTCGAGGCCCGGAACAATGGCCTCCTCGGGGTACTGGTACTGCAACTGGCCGAGGTCGAAACGACAGCGGTCGACGACCTCGCGCGTCCGAGCCAGCGCCTCGGGATAGTCGGCAAATAGCCGATGCATCTCCTCCGGCGGCTTGAGGAACCTGTCGGCATGCCGCTCGCGGTCGAAGCCGACATCGTCGATGGTCGTGCCGTTTCGAATGCAGGTGACGATATCCTGCAGCTGCCGTCGCCCCGGCTCGTGGAAAAGGACATCGTTGGTCACGACGGTCTTCACTCTGTGTCGGGCGGCCATGTTCGACAGGTTGTGAAGCCTGAGGCGGTCGTTCGGCCGACGCCGGAGGCAAAGCGAGACGTAGGCACGATCGCCGAAGATCGCGCCAACCCTCCTCAGCTGGCCTGCGTAGATGTCGTCCGCCTCATCCGGCACGAGGATCGCCAGCAGTCCCTCGCTGTAAGCTTCGACATCGGTGATATCGAGGATGCACTTGCCCTTGCCGCCACGGCTTTTCCCGAGCGATAGCAATCGGGTCAGCCTGGAATAGGCGGGGCGGTCCGTTGGGTAGAGGAGAAGGGACATTCCGTCCGCCAGGTCGAGACGGCATCCGACGACGAGGCGAACGCCCGTTGTCTTGGCCGCCTCCCAGGCGCGGACGATCCCTGCAAGGCTATTACGGTCGACGACACCGAGCGCGTCGATGCCATACAGTGCAGCTGTTGCGAACAACTCCTCGGCTGAACTTGCTCCCCGGAGGAAACTGAAATGCGACGTTACCTGGAGTTCGGCGTATCTCATCACCCGAACACTCCATGAAGGAACCACTTATGGGAGCCCGTGGCCACATCGACGCCGTCGCCGGCTCGGAAGACCCAGTACCGTTCGCCCGTTTCGTCCTCCACGACGAAGTAATCGCGGACGGCGCGCATTTCCAAAGGCGTGGTCCACCATTCGCCGAATATGCGCTCGGGGCCGTCGGCTCGCTTCACACGGCGGCGTTTCCCCCTCCAAGAGAAAACCGCCGGTGGCTGGTCCGGCAGGACCGCGATCACGTCGATCTCTTCCGGATGCAGCAACAGGCGCGAGGGTCTCGGCCATTTGGCGGCCCAGGTGGCTCCAATTTCCTCCACGGTCGGCCCGACGCGCGCCACGGAGCGCTCGGGGACGTCGGAAGCAACTGGCGTGACCCGGTAGAGACGTTGGCCACGGTTGCCGAGGATGTCGACCAAGGGCGTGATATCGACGACCTGCTCTTCGATGAGGGACGAGGCGGTCTGCTTCTCTTCGAGCGGCTCGGCCATGATTGCGGCGAGGACCATTCGCTCGATCCCGTAGCCCGGATCGATTTTCTCGATGCGGTCGCATAACAGTTTGGAGAGACGGGCCGGGTCACGCACAGGCTTCGCCAATCCGGCTCGCAGGGACTGCCTCGTATTGTCAACCCGATGGATGATGAGATCGGACCGCCTGACGCCGAGACCGCGGCTCTCCAGTTCCGTCGTCAGCTGGCCGACCAGGCGTCGGACGTATTTCGCGATGGTCTCGGCAGCGCCGATCGGTTCCTGAAAATTGCGCGACACCTCGACCAGCTCTGGCGTGCGAAGCGGCTCGATCGGTTCGGCGACGCGCCCGAACAACTGGTCGAGCCGCCTTCCCGGCTCCGGACCGAACCGAAGCGTCAACGGCGCGCGCGGCAGTGCCGACAGTTCGCCGACTGTCTCGATGCCCATGGCCCTCAATCCGTGGATCGTATTTAGCGGTAGTCTCAGGCAGTGGATCGGCAGTCCGACCACCGCCTTTGCAAGACCTCCTATCGGAACCACCGTTGTCTCGGCAGATGTCAGGCGGGCGACCGCATGGGCGGCACCCCGCGTGTCGGCAACTGCCGCCCGTGCTGTGAGACCCCGCGCGCGAAGCATGTTCACCAGTCCCGAAATCAGGCGATCCTCGCCACCCTGAAGATGGTCGGCACCTTCTGTGTCCATCACGATCCCGTCGGTACCGTCCACCGCGACGACCGGGCTGTATTGTCTGAGCGCCCACAGCGCCAGGCGTTCGAGCGCAGCAGCGTCCGCGGTGGGGTCGGCATCGACGGTCACAAGATTGGAGACCATCGCCTGCGCCTTGCTTGCCGGCATTCCGGAATGGAGACCAAGCTTTCGGGCGTTATTATCCGCAGCCGAAATCCAGCGTTTCGATCCGCTTTTGGCGATCACCACCAGAGGCTGGTCAGCCGGAACTGCGTCCTTGCCGTGCCGTCTGATCCGGTCTGTCGGCAGAAACGGGAAGTAAACAGATACGACCCTTGGCATCACAGGCTCCTATTTCGAACTCAGCACACTCGCCTGCTTTCACGCGCATCAATTCGGCCAGCCACCTGGCCCGGCCTACTCCGGAAACGGGTAACGGCTCAGAGGGCAGCACGCTGATCCGCCATCTTGTCGTCGACGCTGTCGGCTGACCGTAGTCAGAGGCCTCGGATTGTCTCCTCCACCTCCTGAGAGCGATCGCCATCGTGCCGGTCTTCTCGGCGGCCAGATGCAGGCGGCGCGACGCGGTCATCGGCAATCGGACCAATTCCCCGATCACAGCTGCAAGACCTCCGAACGCCAGGCCCTCTTCCATTGATGCCAGAACATCCTCCTCGCGATCGCTTTCGCAGAAGATGACCCGATCGGGGTGCAGTCCCGCTTGCGAGACCGCCGGAAAAAACAGGTCGGGCCTCGTCAGGCACCAAAGCACCTTGCCCTTCATGCGCGCCGCTATTCCGGCCACCATCAAAGCGGCAGCCGCGCCATCCACCGTTCCCGTCCCGCCACCTGCGAACTCGTGCAGAGCACCGCAGCCCAGTCCTCCGCCAGGAAGGCTCTGGTCAATCTCCGGAACGCCGAACGGCAGGACAAGCGGTTTGGCTCGCTGACCTCTTTCGAGGTGTCGAATGCGCTCCCTCAATTCGAAAATAATGGGCTTCGCACTTGCCTGGGCCATGGCTGTTCATCATTCAGATTCAAGTTTCCTCATTGCGCAACAGCGCATATGTTCCTTATTTGTTCCTTGGATGAATGTGAGTCAACGCGCATGTATCGGGTGAATATTCCTATACGACGACAATCTATACTCGAGTTAGCCGAAAAAACATCTACAAATCAAACCAATAGCTGGTCGATCGCGACTGTATCCAAGATGTCATCGATGAGAAAAAATACCTATAACCAGCTGACCATCCGCGAATTCCGCGATCCGATTATTTCCGTTGAATGCCTCGCATGCGATCGCCGCGCCGATCTCGACCGCCAAGCATTGGTCAAGCAATACGGAGCGAGCCTCAGCTTCGAGCAGCTTCGAAGACGCATGTCCATGGGTTGTCCGAGAATGGTTTCACTCGATGGGATCGACCGATGCCAGACCCGGTTTCCAGGTCTGATCGACGCGCGAATGCCCCTGGAGGCAGCCGACGGGGAACGACCTCAAATGAGGCGGCGCCTTCGCCATACCCCTTGAGGCTGCCCTTGGGCCGTGGAATTTGCGACGCAGACGTGCTGGAATCGCCTTCTCAACATCAGGTGGCAAGCCATTGAAATTAATTCGTTTCGCATCGGAACGAATCACCTTCGCCAGACTTGAGTCGACAATCGTCGATCAGGAGTATCGCGTCATGGCGCCAGGACATCGTGCCCAATGGAAGGGGTTCTTGAAGGTTGGAGAGGTGAGCTGCGGCGTTGCGCTCTATACAGCTGCCTCAACAGCAGAGCGTATCACCTTCAACACGGTCAACAAGGCGACGGGCAACCGGGTGAACCGCATCTTCGTCGACAGCGAGACTGAGGAGCCGGTGCCGAAAGAGGAACAGACGAAGGGTTTCGAGATCGACGATGGTCGCTACATCATGATCGATCCGGAGGAGATCGCCGCGACCATCCCCGAGAGCAACAAGACCCTGGAGATCGAAGCCTTCGTCCCCTGCTCCGAGATCGACGACGTCTATTTCGACAAGCCTTACTACCTGACGCCGAGCGACCGGGTGGGATCCGATGCGTTTACACTGCTGCGGGACGGAATGAAGAGAGCGAAGGTCGCGGCGATCGCAAGGACCGTCCTCTTCCGACGCATGCGCACGGTTCTCATCCGCCCGCATGGCGCCGGCATGATCGCAAACACTCTCCAATACGATTATGAGGTCCGCTCGTCGAAGACGGCGTTTGAAGAGATACCCAAGCTGAAGATCGAGGGAGAGATGCTCGATCTTGCCAAGCATATCATTTCGACGAAGATTGGCGAGTTCGACCCGGCCACTTTCGATGACCGCTATGAGCGGGCTGTCGCCGAACTGGTCCGCGCTAAACTCGAAGGCAGGTCCCTTCCCAAACCGAAGAAGGTGCAGGTTTCGAAGCCGAACGACCTTTTGGCCGCACTTCGAGAAAGTGCCGGCCTTGCAGGCAAGACCACAGAACAGCCCAAGCGCACCGCCGCCAACGCCAACAAGGGCACGGGCAGGCAAAGTGCCGCGCGCCGGGCAGCTAAAACCGCTACACCAGCCGCCTCGCAGCGTAAGGTCGGATAGGAGCACGAGCAATGGCACCACGTCCCTATTGGAAAGGTTACCTCAAGCTGTCGCTGGTCACCTGTCCGGTCACAATGTCTCCGGCGACGTCCGAATCGGAGAAGGTGCGCTTTCACACACTCAATCGCGCCACCGGCAACCGCGTCGTCTCGCAATATGTCGACTCGATCACCGGAAGGCCCGTGAAGGACGAGAACGAGGCCAAGGGTTACGCGCGCGGCGAGAACGACTATGTGATCCTGACGGACGAAGATCTGGACTCGGTGGCGCTCGACACCGTCCGGACGATCGACATTGAAAAGTTCGTGCCAGCCGATTCCATTGGCTGGACCTATCTGGAGAAGCCTCACTACCTGACGCCCGACGATCCGGTCGGTCAGGAGGCCTTCTCCGTGATCCGCGACGCCATGAAAGCCTCGAAGGTCGTTGGCGTATCGAAACTCGTCGTCGGCCGGCGTGAACGCGCCGTCATCCTCGAACCCCGCGATGAAGGCATCGTGCTTTGGACCCTTCGCTTCGGCGACGAGGTTCGGCCGGAAGAATCCTACTTCGAAGGGATCGATCCCGATTGCGAGAAAGATGCCCTTCCGCTGGTCGAGAAGCTGATCAAGCAGCGCACGAAACATTGGTCGCCGGCCATGGTCACCGATCCGATCCAGGAGGCGCTGCTGGTGCTCATCGAGGACAAGAAGAAGACGCTGAAGCCGAGGAAAGCCGGCAAGAACAACAAGCATGAATCCGCCCCCGCCTCCAACGTCATCAACATCATGGATGCCCTGAAAAAGTCGGTTGCGGCCGAGAAGCGGGCTGGCAGATGAGCCGGCGCGCTAAACCGCTTCTTCAAGACGACCAGGTTCTCAAGTCGAAACCGGCCCGCTCCCGCGACTCCCTGCAACCCAGTCTTCCTTTCGATCCGATGCCGGAGCGCATCGAGCCGTGCCTGGCGCTTTTGAAGACCATCCCCCCGCAAGGTCCGGACTGGGCGTTCGAGGTGAAGTGGGACGGTTACCGCCTCGCCGTCCACATCGAGCCGAGCGGTGTGCGGATCATTACCCGTGGCGGGCACGACTGGACGCATCGATTCCCTGTGATCGCCGAGGAAGCAAGAAAGCTCGGCGTCGCAACGGCGATCCTCGACGGAGAGGCGGTCGTTCTCGACAAGGAGGGCCGTTCGAGCTTTGGCGCATTGCAGCGTTCGCTCGGAGGTCGGGGAGGCAAACGCGCCTCGACGGAATCAGTATTATTCGCCTTTGATCTTCTCTATTTCGACGGCCATGATCTGACGAAAACGGAGCTCGCCGTCCGACGGCACCTGCTCGAGGACTTTCTCGATGGTGCCACCGGCGCGATCCAGCTGTCGGAGGAAGTGCACGGGGACGGCACCGAGCTTCTGGCGAACGCCTGCTCGATGGGGCTCGAGGGTATCATCGCCAAGCACCGGGACCGGCCCTATCGCTCCGGCCGCACCGGCGATTGGCTGAAGATCAAATGTGTTCAGGCCGAAAGCTTCATGATCGTCGGCTACGAACAGTCAAAAGTAGCGCGCGGCGGCATCGGCAGCCTGCTTCTTGCCGCCCGCAGCGGCCGCGACTGGGTCTATGTCGGCTCGGTGGGAACAGGGTTCGATGCCAAGGATGCCGTGCAACTGCGCACGCTGCTCGACAAACTCAAGACCAGTCGGCCGGCAATCGCGCTCAAGGGCAAGAACTTCGTCTTTGCGGAGCCGACGTTGATCGCCGAGATCGAGTTTCGCGGCTGGACCGATGACGGCAACTTGCGACACGCATCTTTTAAGGGTCTGCGCGAGGTCCAAGACAACGCCGCCGTCTTTGATATCGACGAAAAACCGGCCGGAACAATGTAGTCGTCAGCCAGTTTTGTGAAAATCGACGTGAACGGAGGATCGACCATGTCCCGTGGACCATTGACTGCACTGCTGGCTGTGCTCGCAGTCGCCGGCTACCAGAACCGCGACAAAATCGCGGAAGTTTTGAAGGGAATTGGCCAGCGCGCGCAAAGCGGCCAGTCCGGAGCCGACAGCGCATCAAGCGCAGGCGGCATTGGCGACATTCTCGGCAACCTTGCCCAAGGGGGAGGTCTCGGCGATATTTTCGGCGGCAGTTCACCCGGCGGCATTCTGAGCGGGGGTCTTGGAAGCCTTCTGGAACAGTTCCAACGCAAAGGCCTGGGTGACAGGGCTGAATCCTGGGTCGGCACCGGCGAGAACAAGCCCATAAACGATCAGGAACTGAGCCAGGCGCTTGGGGACGAAACGCTAAACGAGCTTGCTGCCAAAACCGGCCTGTCCAAGGAAGAAATCTTGAGCCGTCTGTCTCGCGATCTCCCGAAGGCCGTAAACGAGTTGACCCCGGACGGGCGCGTACCAACGCAAACGCAGGCTGATGCCTGGACTTCGGCGCAATCTCCATCGACGCCCGCTCCAGGCGGCACATTCGCCTGAATACCGTCACAGCGCGTCAGCCGCCAGCGTCTGGTCGCAAGGACTTGCCCGCCGCTTGTTCGCTGCGTTCTTTTGCTCGCCGCCTGGATTTTGCCTCCCGTCGCGCAGGCCGCAACTCGTCGAGCGTCGGCTTCCACCAGCCTCGCGCGCGCTCTGCCGGCTGCGGCGGTATCGGCGCCGGCCAGGTCGTCACCAATTCTTCCAGCGTGCCGCGCCGCCACGATGCCCAGACATATTCCGCGTCTTCTGCGGGCGTAAAGTAGAATGCGCTGACTGTCGCCGGGTCCGCGATTTCACCGTCGGTCCCGATGAAAAAGACGATGCCGACATGCGTGCAGATTGCGCGATCGAGCGGCGGAGCATCGTCGGCGGGGACTGGGTACCGCTTTCGCCGGCGCTCCTTCAGCCTTGCCTTGGATGCCTCCTCCTTCTCGGTCCCTCTGATCTCCTCACGCCTCGCGCGGCGCGCCTCCGGCTCGCTATGTTCGGCCGCCGCCTCGATTGCCGGCCACCGCTGGCGCAGTTGCTCGAACGAGCGGTAGGGTACCGTCCAGAGGCGGCGAGCTGCATCCCAGCGCGCATGCGGAATTTCGCGGATCTCTTCGACAACGGTCCGTGAATAGGGCGTGCGGATCTGCAAATTTGCAGGCGCTGCGTCGAGATACCGGCTTTCGATCGGCTCGAAGGCAAAAGCGTCCCTGCCCTTCTCGTCTGCAAACCTGTCTGCCTCGGCTTCCTGCTCAGCCAGCCAGCGGCCGATGCGTTTTTCGGCGGTGCGGCCGGGCACGAACCATGCGTTGAGGCGGTCACTCCACCGGGCTCGGGGAAATGCTTCCCGAAACCGTGCCACCGTTATCCGATCATGCGGCAGGTCGGTCGTTGCCCCCTCGGGCGGCGGTGGTTCGGATGTCTTTTTTGTTGCGTCGTCCATATGACATCGCCAGCAGCTGCCCTCGAAAGATCATGCTGCCCGTCCTGATTTCCCGAGCCGCTTGATCGCCTGCTCCAGCGGCCGCTCGCCGTCACGATAGTCCCGCCAAGCGGACGTTTTCGCAAGCAGTGCCGGCACGGTGCGCAAGGTAAACCGCTTCGGGTCGAGATCTGCCTTCACCTGCGTCCAGGTGAGCGGCATCGAAACGGTTGCGCCTGGACGTGCGCGCGGCGAGAGCGGCGCGACGGCGGTCGCCATACGATCGTTGCGGAGATAATCGAGGAAGATCCTACCACCTCGAAGGCTCTTGGTCATCTTGATCAAATAGAGATCGGGATTATCACGCGCCATCTCCTGACAGACATCATGTGCAAAGCCCTTGGCTTCGGCCCATGACAGGGGTTTGCGCTTGCTGACGGCAAGCGGGGTCACAACATGCAGCCCCTTGCCGCCCGTGGTCTTGCAGAAGCTGACGAGACCCAACTCGTCGAGCCGATCGCGCATTTGCCGGGCGGCCGCCACCACGGTCGAAAACGGAACATCAGGTCCGGGATCGAGGTCGAACACCAGCCTGCCCGGCACTTCCGGCTTGCCGGGCTCGCAATTCCAAGGATGCAGTTCAATCCCACCGATCTGGGCGATGGCTGCAAGTCCCTCAATCCGATCGATCTGCAGGTAAGGCTTCTTGTCGCCGAAGACCTTCACCAATTCGAGAAGGTTGGAGGTGCCAAGCATAGCGTGGCGTTGAAAGAACTGCTCTCCGCCGATACCGTCCGGCGCCCGAATGATCGAACAGGGGCGGCCCTTGATATGCTCGATCAGCCAGGCGCCAACTGCTTCATGATACCGGGCAAGGTCCTCCTTGGTGACGGGCTCGCCATCGCCGGCGTCCGGCCAGAGCGGCTTGTCGGGATTAGAGATGAGAACGCCCATGACCTCGGCTTTTGCGCCTTTGCGGCGGACAGGCTTGCGTGTCGCGGTCGCGGCAGGCTCTGCTGTATCGATCTTGGCAGGCGATGCAGGCTTCTCGGCCTCCACCTCTTTCGCCGGCTTGTCCTCACGTAATCCCTTGAAGGAGGCCTGGCGCACGAGACCGTCCGCAGTCCACCCTTCGAATTCGATTTCAGCGACAAGCTCGGGTTTCACCCAGACAACTTCGGCCTGCTTCTTCGGCGCTCCGATACCGGTGAACGCCGATCTCGCCGTCTCCAGCGCCTTCAGCTTCGGAAGCAGCACCTCGACCTTCTTGGCGCCATAGCCGGTCCCGACGCGGCCGAGATAGACGAAATGGTCGCCGCGATGAACACCGACAAGCAGAGACCGGAACTTGCCATTGGTCTTGGCATATCCGCCGATCACCACCTCATGGCCGGCTCTGCATTTGGATTTTGCCCAAGTGTCAGTGCGGCCGGATTGATAGGGCGCATCCATCTGCTTGGAGACGACACCCTCAAGATGTAGCTTGCATGCTGAACGGAGTACGGCATCGCCGCCGGATTCGAAATGTTCGACATAGCGGATGCGAGGATCGCCGTCCGCACTGGCAAGCAGGTTTTGCAGCCGCTCCTTTCTTTCGATGAGCCGCATCGACCGCAGGTCCTCGCCGCCGTCGAACAGCAGGTCGAAGCCGAAATAGACAAGATCGGCGGTCTTGCCTTCAGATAGAGCAGCCTGAAGTGCTGCGAAATCCGGTGCACCGTTTTCGTCGAGCGCGCAGATCTCGCCATCGATGATGCAGTCGGGAAGATCGGCAGCCGCATCGGCGATTTCGGGATATTTTCCCGTCCAATTGAGGCCCTTGCGCGTCTTGAGCGTCGCAGCTCCATCGGCGACCCGCATCTGGATGCGGTAACCGTCGAACTTGATTTCGTGCAGCCAATCGTCGCCGGCGGGCGGCCGATCAAGCGGTTCGCACAGTTGCGGATCGATGAAATCCGGAAGATCCGCAGCGGTGGAGGTCGCGACATCCTTTCGCGATCGCTTCTTGCGCTCATCAGCCGCCAGCCCATGCTTGCTATCCCAGACGGCATCCGCCTCGATGTCCGCATTCGCCATCATGAACGGACGCGGCTTGCGGCCCTTGCCGTCTGCGATCTGTTCCATCGTCCTGCCGGAGGCGACCGAAGTCGCATTCGCCTCGAGGACTGCGGCGCCGTTCTCCTCGACACAATAGTCGTCGTGATGCTTGATGAGCAGCCAGTTCGTCCGCTTGCCGCCATCCCGATCGCCGTGCATCCTGACGAGGACGAAACTGCCATGCAGCCGCTTGCCCTCGATCGTGAACTTGAAGTCGCCCTTTCTCAACGCCTCCTGCGGCGACTTGCGGCCTTCCGGCTCCCAGTAGCCGCGATCCCAGAGCATGACCGTGCCGCCGCCATACTGGCCTTTGGGAATGGTACCTTCAAAGTCGCCGTAGTCGAGCGGGTGATCCTCGACCTCGACGGCGAGCCGCTTGTCATGCGGATCGAGCGACGGCCCCTTTGTCACTGCCCAGGACTTGAAGACCCCGTCGAGCTCAAGCCTCAGGTCATAGTGCAGGCGGGTGGCATTATGCTTCTGAATCACGAACCGCAGGCGGGTCGACGGCTTGACATGGACCTCGCCACTCGGCTCGCTGGTCTTTTGAAAATCGCGCTTGGCACGGTATTTAGAGAGAGTGTCGGCCATGCTCAGCGGCTCGATACCCACAGCGCGCCAGCCTCGCCGAGACACCGCTTGACGGCGCCGACCTGGCTGAGGCTGACATCTGCCGAAACCTGGATCTCGCCTTCGAGCGGCGCATCGCGCCGTGCGCCCTCTTCATGAGAGGCGTCCCCACCCGAGGGCGCCAAGCCGGCGGTGTTGCGATCGGCCGCCGGCTGGATGAAAATGTCGGGCCGCGAAACGCCAAGCTGCTGAACCAGATGTTCGACCGCGATATCGGCGGCTTCCCGTGTTTCGAAGCTGGCCTCAATTGTCGTCGTGCTGTCGTCTCCCATGGCTCTCTCCTGATGATGTTCTACAGGACGACAACGCCTCCAGCGGCTCGTGGTTTCCCTTCGGTCTTCCAAAAAGCCCTTTAAGCGTGGCTAGCAGGAATGGGTACTGGGAAGGGCCACGGAGCGCGAGCAACAACGTGGCAATCGAAAACAACAATTTTTCTCGGACGGGTTCCTCTCGACCAGAGGTCGCATGACAGATCTTTGCGACCTATTGCTGTGACGCCGGCATGGGAGCGGTAAAAGGGCTCGCGTTACTCGATACATCGGCGAGCCCTTAAACCTTTGAGTGCTGCTTTTAAACAATATGTTAGCGGCGAGCCGGCAGGCAATTTGCCCAAATGTACTAACCACCACCAAATAGAATTACATTGCCTGGTTGATCCAGTGCTCGCCACATGTTGGAGATCTGGTCACAGCCGGATTGCAAAAGAAGCCTCCATCGAACGCACCGATCTGCGTCGCCGTCTGAAAAATTTTGTCGCCGCCGTGGCTTTAAGCAGATGCCGAACCGGTGGGGCGCCTTGTGTTCCCACAATTGATTGCTAGAGCTGCTGCTACATCGGAGGCCATCGGCGATCAGATGTTGTCGACTTTGCCATGAGCGGCGACATTACCACGATAACGGCTCATGACATCTGCGATCCCCCGCACCATCGGAAGACGTTCGAGCGCCGCCAAATCAACTGAAAGCTTGGGCCTCCAGTTCGGATAGGTTTTGTCGGTACCGGGGATGTTGGTCGGCGCCTGTTCATTCGTCAGGTCTGCAAGGCGAACACTAACCAGCATGCACGGGGTTGAAGCAATGTATTCGTGAGCCGCTATGATAAGCTGTTCCAAGTTTTCCGAACCTGTCTGCTCGTCCGACCTGATCATTCCAGCGGCCGTAAGTGCTGCGATAAGATTTTTACGTTCGCTCTTTCGTGTCTTCCGATGCTGCAACGTCATGTCCTTCGAAACCAGCCCATGTTTCCGACGGAGATCGATATCAGCGCCTTTCCACCATCCGGAAAAGGTCTGATGGTCGTGCGTGGAGACACAGGCGAGCGCGAGCTCGGGATAGTCTTCGGGTCGCACGAAACCTTGGTCTGACTGTTCATAGGACAGGATGCGATAAGATAGCACACCGACCGCCGCCATATCCTCGCGCAGCCCAGCCGCGAGGTCGCCAAGGTCTTCGCCGATGACGATAGATTGGTACCTGACAGACATATTAGCCAGCTCCTCCAGCATATCGTCGATCGGATAACGCACATAGGCACCGTCCCCGGGCGTAGCGTCGGTCGGTACAAGAAACAATCTGGCGAAAGCGGCCGCATGATCGATCCTTACTGCGCCGGCATATTGCATTAAGGCGCTCATCAACCGGGCGAATGGGGAGGGATCACCGCTGGTGATCCTGTCAGGCCGCAGCGCCGCCAGCCTCCAGTCCTGGCCTTCGGTCGCAAAGGGTTCAGGCGGATTTCCGATGGCAGCACCGCGAACGTATGAGGTTCTGTCGCTCCAGGTGGCGGATCCGTCGAGCGCTTCACCGACGGCAAGATCGAGATAGAGCCCGACACGCATCTTGACCCTGCGACAGCACGATTTTGCCTCTGAAAGCTGGATATGCGCAATCCATTGCAGCCATTGATGGAATTTGATCTCACTCATGTGCTCGCGCGAACTCGCGTACAACCGTGCTCTCCGGCAACTGAAATTTTCGTGGCCAGCTCAGCCAACCGGCACCTGCACCCGCCATCGACTGGGCACAGGATAGCGCCTCGAATAGAGCGTGAAGATGCAGATCCCGCTCCCCATTGCGGATGAACTCCTCCAATGCTGGATTCTGAACCTGTTGGACCGACTTCCAGATCGTGCCCAGAACGCGCAGCTTGATTGCTGCGACAGCCTCGTAGTCGACCAGGGAAAGCTCTCGGAGCATGGAAAGCTCCGTCTCGATGTCAGACGAGGTGACAAAACCCTCCACCTCGTCGACGGCGATGTAGAGAGGGTTTAATAACTTGCGGTTGGAAGGTTCGTATGGACTGCACCGGTTTGCCTCGTAGAGGAAACCGGCATGCAACGGGTTTAAACCAATGAAATCGGCGCCAAGAGCGCCGGCCATCGAACAGATCGCCCACAAGTCCTTGAAGTCGCCGATTCCCCAGTTGCGATTGGACACTAATTCATACAGTTGCAGGCTGAGGCCCCAGGCCGGCCGCTCTATGAGGTCGGCTGGTACATGACAGCGATCCTCACCATCTGATGATTTGCACGCAACATCTTCGCCAAGCGCAGCGAGCATTCTGGCGAGGTTACGATCGGAGACACGAACTAGGCGGCCCTCCGGGGATGGACGAACCAATTCGATCCCCTTCTGCCTTGCCAGGCGCCGGAGCGACGAGGACGCTTCCTTCATTCTTGACCTCCAGTCAGTGCAGTCGTTCGGGTTTGATGTCGCCTCTTCGAAGGTCGGAGCCGAAGTCGTGACGGTCTCACGTCAGCCTCTTTGATGGGTTTTTCGTGCAGGCTGAACTCAAGAGAAAGGCGATCGTTTCCGCCGAATGGGGATAGGTCACGTCCCTTTAGACCGCGTGCGTCTATCGTCGGGGAACTTTCATCATCAGGCGAAGTTCCTGAAAGCTACCGGTTGAGATCTGCGGCCTTGCGCACGAAGGGCTCGCTACTTTTCTGATCGCCAACCCAGTCTCGTGTAACTTGAGGACCTCCACGATGAAGAATTCGACAACAAGCGGGATGATCCTCGTTATCGCTAGTTTTATCATCGGGTGCAGCACGCAAGAGGCCGCCACAACGCGAGCGGGTCCCACTCCTTTGCCAGGCAGCCTGACTTACGGCGGCAAAGTCGTCCATTCCCCCTACAAGCCTGGAACGATCGTCAAAAACACCTTTCTCGGGCAGTTCGGATACCGTGTCTTCGAGCGCTATGTGGTTCAGCCCGACGGAACCTTGCGGCTGACCTATCAGACCACGGGACCTGACTTTCTTTGGGACTGAGCTCCCGCTGCGCAACGATGCGCTCGCCTCCTGAGCTGGTGCCACGGCACTTTGCGCCGGCTGTGCCGGCGACCATTCGGCTGCATGCAACAGCGCCAATGACGTCTAGGTGTTGAGATCATCCTCGGCCTGAGGCGATCTACCGGAGGGAATTGCACCTAGCGCCGCTTACCCTGTTCCTCAGCTTGCAAGCGAGCAAGGCGCAGCCGTGCGGTTTTGACCTCGCGCAACCGACGCTCCAATTCGAGGGCCTCGCGCGCCGCTTCGCTCGTTTTCTCCAACCGTTCAATCTTTTCTTTGGCGGTGCCGACGACTCTTTTCCGCTTAATATCGTATGTCATGGTGTCATCTCCTCGAGAGGAGATAACGAGCTCGCCGGCAAAGAGATGCAGTACGATACCGGACGCTCCCCCACCATCATCAGTTTCCTCATCACCGACAGCTTCTTGATGATGTTCTCGAGGGCGCGACGGCACCTTGATGCTCAAGGTTCGTCTTCATAGGACGCGCTCATTAAAAACGTTGATATCACCCTGAACGCTGTTATGTTCTCTCTTTGTTTCGACGCGGTTTTTACGGCCGATCCATTGGGCTCCTTGAAGCTGGAATGAAAGACCTAGGCTCCTCCCCCATCCGAAAAATCGTCCATGTCGACATGGATGCATTTTATGCGTCGGTCGAGCAGCGCGATAATCCGGAACTACGTGGCAAGCCGATCGCCGTCGGTGGATCGGCAGCGCGCGGCGTAGTGGCGGCAGCGAGTTACGAGGCGCGCGCCTTCGGTGTTCACTCGGCCATGCCTTCGGTGACAGCCAAACGAAAGTGTCCGGAACTGATTTTCGTGCCTCCACGCTTCGACGTCTACAGGGCCGTGTCCCAACAGATCCGCGAGATTTTTGCGGAATATACGCCTGTTATCGAGCCGCTCTCGCTTGACGAAGCCTATCTCGATGTCACCAAAAATCTCAAAGGCATGGAGGTCGCCACCGAGATAGCTTCGGAAATTCGGGCCAAGATAAAACAGGTGACCGGGCTCAACGCGTCGGCCGGTATTTCCTACAACAAGTTCCTCGCCAAAATGGCAAGCGACCTCAACAAGCCGAACGGCCAAGCTGTCATCACACCGAAGAATGGGCCGGTCTTCGTCGAAGCCCTCCCCGTCAAGAAGTTTCATGGCGTGGGCCCGGCGACGGCTGAAAAGATGCACCGGCTCGGGATCGACACCGGTGCTGATCTCAAAGAGAAGACACTCGAATTCCTTGTGGAGAATTTCGGCAAATCGGGACCATATTTCTACGGCATTGCCCGCGGCATCGACGAGCGCGAGGTCAAGCCGAACCGGGAACGCAAATCAGTCGGCGCCGAAGATACTTTCTTGCAGGACCTCCATGCCTATGGGCCGGCCCGCGAGGGGCTGCAGCCGCTGATCGAAAAAGTATGGGCTTACTGCGAGGCAAACGGGATCGGCGCCAAAACGGTGACACTCAAGGTCAAATATGCCGACTTCAATCAGATCACCCGCAGCAAGACGGCTTCCACACCGCTGTCGGCGATCGACGATCTCGAAGATATCGTCGATCTGCTGCTTTCGCCGATCTTTCCGCCTCGCAAGGGCATCCGCCTGCTCGGTGTCACCCTTTCCTCGCTGGGGAGGCAGACCGTTGCAATGGAGCCGCAATTGAGACTGGCGCTTTAGAGCGAAAGCGCTGGCTAGTCAGAAGCGCCCGAGGTCAGTTTGATACGGAACGTCCCTGCAGGCAACGGTCGCAGGATCTCGTCTTCCGGGAGAAGACCATCGAGCCAGGCCACGCTTTGCTCGCGTGTCAGCACCGCCATCTGCCGATCGTGGTAGGGTGCAATATCCGCATTCGCCTCGATGGTGAGGATGGCATAGGCCTCCGGCCAACCCTCGGTCGCCGGCCGCCAGATCCCCGCGAAATAGAACCAATCGCTGTTGGCGAGCGAAAAACTGAAATTCCTGTGGCCGAACTCGGAAGCCGGCACCAGACAGCGGTGGGTCGGAAATCGCCGGCCTTCCGATCGGACGACTAGACGGAACGCGCACCGCCATCTCGGGCACGAAGCCCCCAAGGCAGTTCCACCATCTCCACCTCGCCGTCATGGCGCCTGACGATGATCCTGCGCTTATCGACAGGGCCATCGGATCGAAAGGTCATCGCTTTCATTATGGAGAACATATCAGGAACCAACGCATCGGACAAGATCGAGCGCTCGCCCGTGCTGTCCGGCCGCCGACCATGGATGATCAGGATCCCCTCGTTCTGCTGGAGCGCGCGCGATCCGAGCCTATATTCCACCTTTAGCGGCTTGGCCGTGAGCGATCGAGAAACTTGAAGGAAGACCAATGTGCAATGATTACCGATTGATGGTGGATGCTGCATCGATCGCAAAAGACTTCGCCGATCTTAAGATCAAGATCCGGTTCGGTGAAGGCATTCCGAACCTCCAGGCCCGCGAGGATATCAAGATCACGGACGTCGGCCCGATCGTCCGCGCGATCGACGACAGCGATGAGGCAGAGCTCGTACAGCGGCGATGGAGTTGGCCGGGGCCCAACAAGCGACCGGTCTATAATTTCCGCTCCGAGGGACGGGAGTTCACGTCCAATCGATGCCTGATCGTCGCCGACGGCTTCTACGAATTCACGGACCCGAAGGACCCAAAAAAGAAGCGCAAGGATAAATGGCTTTTCACCAAAAAGAACGAGCCGATCTTCTGCATCGCGGGCATCTGGCGCGACACGCCGGATGTGGGTCAAGCCTTCACAATGCTGACGATGGAGCCCGGACCAGACATCTTGACCTACCACGATCGCCAGATCGTCATCCTCGAGCGAAATTCATGGGCAGACTGGCTCGATGCGACTGTGTCAGCACAGTCGTTGATCAAGCCGCTTGAAGCAGGGACGTTATCGGTTGAGCATGTGGGGTAATCCGCACAGCGGCAACACCGAGGGCCGCTCCCTCAGGAAGAACGCGCTTGGTACGGTAAGAGTCCAACCTACGCTCTTGCCGAATCGACCTTGATTCACGGTTGTCAAGCTGGGAAGATGGCGTTGTGCTCCAAATGAGACAATGGCCGATGACACAAGATCTGACCCACGGCATTTATTCTCCCGATGACCTGCGCGTCATGCGGAATGTCTTCACCAGGGTCAGTATGGAACCTTGGTTTTCATCCGGTGCGGCGAATAAGGCCGGACTTGCCCGCTACATCATGCGGATGTATCGGCGAGGGCTTGTGTGCCCGGAGCGTCTGGAAGCGCTTTGCCGCACCGCGGCACATGAGAAGTTCTCGCGCCACTCGGGTCTTGAAGGCTTTCGATTGCTGCTCGTGGAAGATGATTACTACACTGCAGCGGATGCGAGGCAGCGGCTGAATTCGCTCGGCGCCGAAGTTCTGTCAGTTTCCTCCGTTGCTGCAGCACTCGACATCGCCGAGCATGAACATGGTCTCGATGGCGCATTGCTTGACGTCAATCTGTCAGGTCAAATGATCTATCCGGTCGCGGCCGTCTTGAAGATGCGGCAGATCCCTTTCGCCTTCGTCACCGGATACGATGACAGGCTGCTGCCGCCATTCTACCGCAACGACAAAGTTTTTATGAAGCCAGCCGACTGGGCCATCGCGGCAAAGCATGTCGCGCGTCGCTCGCGACTTATGGCAGCATGAACGTCTAGAACGATCATGGAATATCTTCTATGCAGCCCGGAATGGTGCCGCAAATTACAGGTCAGTTGATATCAGCCCGACTTAAGTGCCTGTAGCGCTTAGGATCATGCGCCGCATGGGCTTGAATCTGTAGAATTAGACCATCGACCACAGCACCGATCAAGGCGCCATCCGCCCCGCCGCAAAGGCCCCGACCAGGAGAATCGGGCTTTCGTCGATGACCTCTTCATCAAATTCGACAGTCCTGCCACTGAGATTTGCCATGAGCCGCAGCCTGCGTCCAGCCGAGAGCCCATTCAACGGTCAGGCCGCCACCGGCTGACAAACGATAGCGCCCACTGCCGCGGACTATGTCCATCAATATGGGCGCGATCCGCTGGCGCCGCAGAGCAACAAGCTCCCGATAGAAATCGAGCCATTGCCTGGAATTATCCGATTGAAGCTTCGTCCAATCGGGCTTTGCAGAGAGGAAGGCAGCCTCTGCCGTCGGATCCGGCAGTTCGTCGGCATCAAACCCGGGAAGACGGGAGAGTTCCTGACGCCGACTGCGACCGCGTCGTGCCTGTCGACATCTACGTGCCTGGGTGCCCGCCGACCGCCCACGAGCCATCGCAGGAGGCTTTCGATCCGACCGTTGAAGCCGATAACGTTATATGTCGCGGGTTGGCCTATTCTCGACCGATTTCCGCTTCGACCCTCTTCCGGGAATTCCCGGCGGTCTTCACCGCTTTTTTGACCGTGTCCTTTGACACGCCTTCCTTTTTCGCCTCGTAGCGCACTTCGTGATCCTGCCCGGCGGCGACCTTAGCTCGATCCTGTGCTCTACCTCGGGACGCGCTTGCCATTTGCATTCCTCCTGGTGATTTCGATCGATGGAAACGAACGCCGATTCAAGAAGTTCCGAACTACGGCCCAGGGCACTTCCCTTAGATGCCGCAGCAATCGTCATCATGGTCGATTGCGGCCGCCCGCATCGGCGATTTCGTCTAGTCGGCCATCCGGCGGGTGCGGCGCACGGTCATCTCGTCAACCATGGCGGCAATGGCTTCCAATCCGTATGGCTTTGGGACGAAGACGGAGTGGCCGGGCAGCTCGTCCGCCCGGAGACGATGTCCACCCGACGCGATGATGACCGGCACGTCTCTATGGGTGGTCGAGATCATCTTCGCCAGGTCAAGGCCGCTCAAGCCTCCGGGCATGTCGACGTCGGTGACGACGGCGTCGATCTTGCGCTGTCCAAGCACTCCCACGGCTTCGAGCACGTTAGCCGCCTCGATGACGTCGAAGCCTTCGTTTGCAAGGGTGTCGGCAAGCACCATCCTGATGAGGAACTCGTCTTCGACGATGAGAACCGTACGCTGATACATGGCAGTCTCCGCTCCTGGTTACGAGATGAACTCGTTTGTCCAGATTTAGATCGCCCCTCGAAGCAGAGTATTTTCCAACATATTTAATAAAATGCGAATGTTCTGACGCGTTGCGGGGGAACAGCAGGTGCTGACGATTTTCGAAGGCGGTTTGGCGAAGAAGCCTTAGTTTGCCCCGCGACGACGTCCATGGGATCGGCCGCAGTTTCTGTTCGTGATCATTCGACCAGGTTCTGCGCGTACTCTTCCTGTTCCGTTTATTTTGCCTGCATTACGGTGATCGTCTGATCGTTTCCAAAAGGCGCTCGCAACTTCGCACCACGTTTTTAACCGGCGCGGTCGCGACGCCGAGCAGCAGTCCAGCCTCTGCCGTTCCAGCCGATGCATACCACGGAGAAAGAGGCGCGGGGAACACGCCAAAGGTCAACGCCTCCCGGGCAATCGCTACGTCAGGCGCTCCCCTGGGCAACCTGAGCAAGACTGAGAGGCCTGGAGCCGACACGCGATCCGGACCTAGGACATCACGAAAATAGTCTAGGACCGGCTGTCGTGCTGCGGCGTAGGCACGCTTTGTCCTCCTTAGGTGCCGCATGTAGTGCCCCTCGCGGATAAACTCGGAAATCGCGAACTGGACCGCCGGCCCAGGAGGCGGAGCCAGACAGGCCGCCGTTTCGGCGAAACGCGATGCGAGCTCCACTGGTACGATAATGAAGCCGAGCCTGAGTGTCGGGCTTATCGTCTTGCTGAACGAGCCGATATGGATGACACAGCCACCGCGATCGATAGATGCAAGCGCCGGAGCGGCTCGTCCGCTAAGTTGCAGCTCGCTCAGATAGTCGTCCTCGACAATCCACACCCCGTTCTTGACTGCCCATTCGAGAAGCTGAAGACGCCTCTGAAGAGACAAAGTCGCCCCGAGCGGCGCCTGCTGTCCCGGCGTCAAAATTACGAGCTTCGCCGCGGGATGATGACGGATACCATAATCGACGTCCACGCCATCCCTGTCGACAGGTATTGGGACTGGAGCCACATGAGCCAGCTCGAGTCCTCGCCTCGTCCAGGGAAAGCCGGGCTCCTCGAACCATGCATCGTGCCCTTGCAGCCCAAGAACGTTGAGGGTCAGACCAAGCCCGGCCGCGAACCCGTTGGTTATGATGACTTGCGATGCCGAGCAGTTTATGCCGCGGCCCACGGCCAGGTATGCCGCGATCTCCCGCCTCAGCTCGAGCTCGCCGCGTGGGTCCGGGTAGAGTGGCACAGCACTGACTTCAGCACGAACCGCGCCGGCGCGCAGCCGTGCGAGCAATGTGGACGGGAAAGTATGGGCTGCCGGCACGCCCATTTGGAACAGCGCGGGTCCCTGAGTCATCTCGAGATAGGTCTCAAGGAAGGAGCCCTTGTCGGGCAGAGGTTCCTTGCGGGGAACAGCGCGGGGGCGCTCGGCGACATGCGTTCCCGCGGCCCTCGACGCTTCGATCAACTGGGCGGCCGCGAGTTTCTCGTAGGCAGTGCGCACAGTCCCGCGCGAGACGCCGAGTTGGACCGCAAGATCCTGCCAGGATGGGAGCCGCGCTCCCGGCTGCAGCACGCCTTCCTCGATAGCCTTCGCGATACCTCCGCGGATCTGCTCCGACAGCGATAGCTTGTTCGACCGGTCTACGGTCAGTCCCAGCGATTTATCCATTCGGCCATGGTACATCATTTCTTCGCGTTCTTGGTTCTTTTTTCTGGCTCAGAAAAGCGTCATTTTCTGGGTGTCACTGAAGGAGACAAGACTATGAAACCAAGGATCATCGCCGCCGCCATAGGGGCGATCGCCACCGCGATTGCAGGCCCGGCGCCCGCTCACGACGCTGAACGGGAGACGGTCACGCCCAAGTTCGCCCAGGCGATCGCGAACATTCCCGGCAAGTCGATACGAGCGGTGGAGGTCGAGTATGCCCCCGGCGCTTCCTCGCTCCCGCACACCCATGCCCCATCCGCCTTCATCTACGCCTACGTTCTTTCCGGCGAGGTGGAATCAAAGGTGAACAACGGTGAAACGCGCCGCTACAAGGCCGGGGAAAGCTGGTTCGAGGCACCCGGGGCGGTTCATTCGATCAGCCGCAACGCCAGCAATACGGCTCCAGCGAAACTGCTCGCGGTATTCGTCGTCGATACCGACGACACGAAGCTCACCACACCCGTCAAGTAACAGAAGGAACTCGAACGATGAAAAGGAGATTGGATTACAATCAGGTGGCTCCAAACGGCGCCAAGGCCCTCGGCGGCGTCTATGGCTATGTCCTGCAGAGCGGCCTGCCCGGAGAGCTGGTAGACCTTGTCTATCTGCGCGTATCGCAGATCAACAACTGCGCCTACTGTCTCGACATGCACACACGCGAACTTCTCAAGCGCGGCGTGAAGATCGAGAAGGTGGCACTGGTCCAGGCGTGGGAGGAAGGCGGAAACCTCTTCAGCGAGGCCGAACGGGCCGCGCTCGCCTGGGCCGAGAGCGTGACACTGGTCGCGGAGACCGGCGTACCTGACGACGCCTACAAGGCAGCGCGGGAGGTCTTCGACGAGAAGCAACTCGTCGATCTGACGATCGCGATCAGCCTGATGAACAGCTATAATCGCATGGCGATCAGCTTCCGCAACACGCCCCAAGCCGTGCTTGAGGCTTGATGGAGGACGAAGCATGGCCGTCGTCGAAATTTCCGGAATAAGGATTCCAGACAGCAGGCTCGCCCGCGAAGCGACCGAGTTCATCCGGGAGGCGGAGAGCGCGCTTCTGTTCGAACATTCGACACGCGTCTATTTCTGGGGCGCGTTGGCGGGGCAGCGGAGAGGCGTGCGCTTCGATCCTGAGCTCCTCTACACGGCGGCGATGTTCCACGACGTCGGCTTGACGGCCGGCTTCAAGGAGAGCCACCTTCGCTTCGAGGTCGACGGAGCGAATGCTGCGCGCGATTTTCTGCGCAGCCACGACATCTTAGAAGACGACATGCAGAACGTCTGGCTCGCGATCGCCCTGCACACGACGCCCGGCATTCCCGAGCATCTGAATGCCATCGCTGCGCTCACTGCCGAAGGCGTGATGATGGACCTGGTGGGCGCCGGCTGCGAGCGGTTCACCGAGATGCAGCGGGCGGCCGTGGAAGCAGCATTTCCACACACTCGCCAGTTCGCGGAAGACCTTCTCCAGGCACTTTACGAAGGCCTGAAGCATCGACCGGAGGTCACACAAGGCACCGGCCTCGCCGACGTGATGGCGGACAAGGAACCTCATTTCCATCGCCGCGACTTCTGCTGCCTGATGCGGAACTCCCGGTGGACGTGCAATGACTGCAACGACAGCTAAAGAAGGATTGAGCTATGCGCCGTTCTTCGTGTCGAAGGCAGCTATCACTCGTATGCGGCCAGGCAGCGCCATCATCAACACGACTTCGATCCAGTCGCTCCAGCTTTTGAAGCGAAACCTGGATCGAGGTCTATTGGCGTGAGTGGACCTTCTCCTTCGGGTCTCTGCCGCGGGCCTACAAAGTATCGTAAACGAGATGGCGAGACATTTTAGCAGTTCCGAATCTTCATCCTTGACTCAATCAATAATGAGAACATAATAAGAACATCCTACGGGATCGAATGGGCCGGGCGGCGACCTCCTTGTTTTACACCAGAGAATGCTGCCCGGCCCTTGACCCTCTTCTAGGAGCATCACCAATCGAAAGGAGGATAACGGCGATGAGCAACTTGCCGAACGATAAATCATGCGAAGATGAGCTTTATGATGATCTGACTGGTACGTATTGGACGCCACCAGAAGCTTTGAACATCGATCAGATCCATCCCGACATTCGCGCGGTGCTGGTCGAGGCTTTGAGGCGCCGCGGTCCCGCACTGCTGGTGACAACAGAAGGACATGAAAATTTTGAATTCTATGCAGCGGGAACCGTCGATATGTCGTCTTGCATACCAGTCGGAGGATTCACGATCGCAATCGACAGACAGAACAATCACGCTTGCGGTGTCTGCCACTGTGACGGCGAACTCGGCCTCACCACACCGATGAAGTTCGCTTTTAGGGGTGACATCGATCTCGCTTTTGCGGATTTCTATAGTCTCGCCAGAGATGAAGGCTACGTGTCCTGATGGCCGAGCCCTGATCGATGCAGATCGGGCGATCCCACGATTGTCGAAAATGAACTGTGCAAAGAAGCTTGCGCGCGGATCGGTAACGGGCCGATCAGTCCTCGTCAAAATGCCGAGCAACCACTGCCACCACGTTGAAGCGACCGCGAGCCTGGGCTGAAAAGCGAGTGGGCGAATTCGAGATACCACCTTTTATCGTGGCAGCCTCTCCTGATTGCAGGGTAGATAAGTATCAACCTTTCATTAACCATCCGTCCTTAGGCTCCGGGGAGAGGAGCAAAACGTTCAGGCAACTTTCGAGGAGGACACCATGTCGTTCGTAACCGCGCCCGGTAAAATTCGCCTCTACGGCAACCATGCCATCCTGATCATGACGGAAGGAAACCTTCATCAGGCCGTCTGCATCACCGACGATGCGATGCCTGCCGGTGAAGGTGACGTTATGCAAGGTCTTCTTCAGTGTCTTCATGTTTATGAGGGTATCGCCGATCGGAAATTCTCAGACGGCGAATTGGCCTATGACGGACGGGTGTGGATTACGTCCTCGGACATCAAACCGCATTAACGAGCGACGCCGCTTTCCATTCGTCAATCGGCCATCTGACGGGCTGTCGAAGGAATAGAGGCCACATACAGCGATTGCTGTCGCGGGCGCCGGCCTCTCCGCCTGAGCATCGACATGCGTCTCCAGCAGAAAATTCAACGGTGCGGCCTCAGGACAGGAACCGCTCCAATGCCGTCAGGCTGTTCACGAGCGCCTCCGCATCGTCCCATTAATAGATTCAGGCGAGAAGATATTTGAGCTCATCCTCCAGCATCTCTTCCGTAACGTCGATCCACGAGGAGTTCGGCGGGCCGTCACTTCCGTCTGTCCGGCGATAGCCCCGTTTCCTCAGGCGATCCTTTATGTCGAATGGACTGTGTTCGAAGAAGAAGCGCATGAGCAAATTCCGGCGGTCGCCTTCTTGGTTATCCGTCGCGAGGACGTCAAGCAGAACAAAATAATCGCCCGTGATATTATTGCCTCCCGAGCCGGTCTGAGCTTCGTTGTCGCAATCTCGCAGATTGCGTTGCCCTGCCCCGTTATGGCAGACCAGCACAAATCGATGACAAAAAGGCAGTCTACTCGGACCTGAGATGAGAGGCTGCCGTTACAGCGACGAAAGCGTGGGCTCGTCCCTCATCATGGACCTGTTATGATTGCCTCTCTTTATGCCGATTATGTTCAAGACCTGAAGGCAAAGCTGGACGATCTGTTCGAACGGCCTGACCGCTATCAAACCTTCGACCTCCACGTGGAGCTTGCGATGGGCGCGGCCCACCTCATCTACGAAACAAAGAGGCAGAAAGGGCAAACCGATAGGATTGCCTACTCCAGGACGCCGCAGCGCAACGTTCAGGTATCGCCAGAACTCGCCCAACAGCGGATCTCGTCGTTCCTGGCGATGCAGGGCCATATCGCTTTGACCGGCGAGCCAATGATCAGCCTCAATGAGGAGTATCCACATGCTGTGATCAGCTTCGAACATCGCGCGAGGGGCGCGCCCCTCAAGAGTTCGATGAAGATGATCTTCGTTGGCGTAAATGATCCCGAAGATGCCCGCCGCTACGTTGAAATCGCGGCAGAACCGGCTGCCGTCGTCACGACGCGACCGCACCATTCCAAGAGGCTCTGGGAGTGGAGGTAGGAGGAGCCGTATCCTAAACGCTTCGATGAAACGATCGCGGTTTCAGCAGATGCGGCCCTAGGATTTGGAACAAAAATTCGAGGCGGAGGTTCTGACACAAGCCACGCACGCTTTGCCGTCCCGTGTGCCGAGGTTCAGTGACGATGACAGGCAAAGCCCCGACCGGTTCCCAAATAAAATCTGGCATACGGCGCTACCAGGTCGGAGCCGAGATCATGTCCGGCTCAGTTTCGTTCCGCACTTGGGCACCGTCGCACGATCAGGTTTATCTCGTGCTTGATGATAGCGCCGAATACCCGATGCAAGCCGAGGAGGATGGTTATTTCCGGTTCGATCTTATAGATGGACGGCCTGGACTGCTCTATCGCTTTCGTCTGGGCGACGGGAGAGACTTACATGCTGACCCGGCATCGCGTTTCCAGCCGGAGGGGCCTTCCGGCTTCTCGATGGTGGTCGATCATTCGCGCTATAATTGGAGCGATCGTGACTGGCGAGGCGTCGAGGCGGACAGGCAGGTTCTCTACGAGGTCCATATCGGCACCTTCACGAAGGAGGGAACCTATGCCGCTGCGGCCAAGAAACTTCCGCTGCTGAAGGACATCGGCATCACCTGCTTGGAGATGATGCCTGTCAACGAGTTTAGCGGAACCTTCGGTTGGGGCTACGACGGCGTGCTGCCTTACGCGCCAAGCCACCTCTATGGTACGCCCGATGATCTGAGATCATTCGTAGACGAGGCCCACGCTGTTGGATTGGGCGTGATACTTGACGTCGTCTACAATCATTTCGGTGCAGGCGAGCGATATGCCGACTTCACGCCCGACTATTTTACCGATCGCTACACCAATGAGTGGGGCAGATCGATCAACTACGATGGCAAGAACTGCCACGGTGTGCGCACCTTCATTGCCGGGAACGCGGCCTACTGGATCGACGAGTTTCACTTCGACGGCTTGAGGATCGATGCAACGCAGGCGCTCTTCGACAGCAGCGACGAGCACATCTTGGCGGTCATAGCACAGGAGGCTCGCGCGGCAGCCAATGGCAAATCCATTTACCTCGTCGGCGAGAATGAACCCCAGGACACGCGCCTGGTTAGACCGCCGTGTCGGGGCGGCCTTGGACTCGATTCCGTATGGAACGATGATTTCCACCATTCCGCCGTCGTTGCCCTAACAGGAAGGAATGACGCCTATTACCACGACCACCATGGAATGGCACAGGAGTTCGTTTCGGCAGCAAAATATGGCTATCTTTTCCAGGGGCAAAGGTATGACTGGCAAAACGCGAGCCGCGGGCGGCCGGGCCTTAATTTGACGGCGGCGAGTTTCGTTCATTTCCTGCAGAACCATGATCAGATTGCCAATTCGGGCACAGGTGAGCGGATCGCAAACCTCTCGTCGCCTTCGCGCATGCGGGCGATGACTGCGCTCCTCCTGCTCGGACCGCAGACGCCGATGCTGTTCCAGGGTCAGGAATTTGGTGCCTCGAGTCCCTTCTTTTATTTCGCGGATCAAACTGGCGAGCTCGAAGCGATCGTGCGAAAAGGGCGCCTGGACTTCCTCAGGCAGTTTCCGAACCTCGAAGATGAAGCTTTTAGCTTGGTCATGCCGAAGCCAAGCGACCGTTCTACATTCGAACGCTCAAAGCTGGACTGGAGCGCATTCGACGGCAACAGCCATATTGTTGCTTTGCACCGTGATCTGCTGCGGCTGCGACGCGAAAGCGGTGTGTTCGGACCAGGGAGAGGCGAACGCAGTGTATCTATCGATGGAAGCGTGCTTAGCCGATCGGCCTTCCTACTGCGCTATTTCGCAGGAAAGGCGGCAGATGAACGTCTGCTGATTGTCAATTTCGGCGGGAGCCTTCCGGTCTCCAGTCTGCCAGACCCGCTCTTCGCACCTCCCGAGGGCTGCCAGTGGAAGGTTGAATGGTCGAGCGAAGACCTTGCCTACGGAGGATGTGGCAAACGACCGATCGACGTTCAGCGGCGGTGGGTGCTCGACGCCGATTCCGCGCTTGTTTTTGCCCCGCGGCGTGCTCACCGATAACAACCCATGATGACAAATCCCTTCGGCAATGGCAGCAAGCGATTTCGAACGTCTGACACTCCAGTTGCTGTGTCAGCCGAGAGCCAAATGCAAAGGCAACAGGTCGGATCGATCAAGACCGGCGCCTTCTGAGAAGTGGACCGTATCTATCGTTTTTTCGTCACGCCTTCGCGGACTTCTCGCAGTGTCGTCGAAAAGCTAAGCTCGCCGAACGGTCGGATGGAATGCTATTTGCAGCGGGCCAGCCCCCACGCAGGTGCTGGCGTTGTACCAAGCGAACGGCGTGTTTTAGTTGGCGGCGTCCAATCACATGCAATCGTTCTGCAGGCCGGGGCAAAACCCGCAAAGACATTTTGCGCTCGACGAGACGCCGCATACCGTTCGCTTCCTACCCAAGTCGAAGAGAACGCTACTAGCTGGAGGAGCTGTCGATTCGACCGCGCGAACGTCGGTAATGCCGCAGTGCCTTTGCACGGTTCCCGCAATCTCCCATGGAACACCAGCGCCTGTTCATCGCCCTGCTCTCGTCGATGAACAGGCAGCCGCAGCCGCGATCATCCTGGCACTGCCGGATACGATGCGCTTTAGGACCGGTCATGAGGCTTGCCGCAGACGTGGTGATGGGTTTGAACAGATCCCGATCGCTGGCTTCACGGAGATCCCAGGCAAGTTCGCTCGCCCTCGCCCAAAGCCTTATTCCATCCGCGGGCCGAACCAAGTGAGCGTTGAAATGCTCGAGAACCGCGATCGGCGGGGCGACATCTGCGATGCGGGCGACGAGGAGCTCATAGATAGCCTCGCGCAATGCAATCGCCGCCTCGTAGGTTTTGGCGCCATCATGTTGATGCGCGCGCCAGCGCACATTGATCGGTGCCAACTGCTGCTCACTCCCAGCCAGGTTGGCCGTCAGCCAGTGCAAAAATGCCTGCGCGTCAGGAAGCCGCTCCTCACGGGGTGAGCGCAACCGCCAAGCCGCTGTGTTCACAAACCGGATCGCCAATTCCTCTTTGGGGTCACCGACGGCGCTTGAATGTCGGTATTCTAAGGAACTCATCACTCGGATCCACGTTTGAAGCCTAACCCTATAAAAGGTTAGGACCAGCCATGATGCTTTCAAGGACGCATATCACGATTGGCGCGGCCTTTGCCGCGATCTATGTCATTTGGGGATCGACCTATCTTGCCTTAGCTTTGGGCCTGCAAACGCTGCCACCGTTTCTTTTGATGGGCATACGCTGTTTGATCGGAGGCACCATTCTCTACGGCTATGCGAGGGTAAGGGGTGCCCAAAATCCTTCAGTCCCGATGTGGGCTGTCGCGGCAGCCTGTGGCCTGTTCTTCTTCGTCGGATGCCACGGCGTTCTGGCATATGCGCAGCAACACGTTCCGTCCGGCGTGGCCGCTCTGGTGCTGGCAACCATGCCATTCTGGATAGTACTCCTGCAGGCCTTCATTCCCGGAGGTGACCGACCGACCGGAACAACGGTGGCGCTCCTTGTTCCCGGCATTGCAGGTGTCGCTCTCATCGCTTGGCAGGGAATATCCGCCGATGCAGGCGCGGTGCACCTCATGGATCTGATTTTCCTGCTGGGGGCTTCACTGTCCTGGGCGATCGGAACAGTCATATCGGAGCGCTATTCCGCTAAGTTTGCCTCAACCGGGCTCGCGGGGATCGAACTGCTCGGTGGCGGAGTTGCGCTGGCGGCAATTAGCGCGCTGTCGGGCGAACTGGACGCACTGCAGCCGAACCGGATCTCCGCCGTTTCGCTCGGTGGCTTGGCTTACTTAATTCTGTTCGGCACGGTGATTGCCTTCGCGGCATATACCTGGCTTCTGAAGCGAATATCGCCCTCGTTGGTCGCCACTTACACCTTCGTCAACCCGATCATTGCCGTTGCCCTGGGCTGGATGTTTCTCCGGGAAAGCGTAACGACGCCCACCCTCATCGGCGCAGCCATGATCATTATCTCAGTTGCCGGGCTGTTGCTGACCCAATACAAATCAGCAGGCAGGGACAGAACGCCCTGTTCTGGCGAGCCTCAACTACTGCGACAGCGTTCCTGAGAGCGTTCCGCGCCACCTCGACTATCGCCGGCCGCCGATCCGCGCAGGGAAGCCAAAAGCAAACTTGAGCGGGCCGCCGCCATGATGGAGCATCCCTCATGCCAACAAGCTTCGCAGTTGAGGGAATACGAACCGATGCCCAGGTATTCCCTCGTACGGAGTATCGTTGATTTATGGAACTCGGCGAGGAACTATCCCCATTGCGCTGGAGTGATCTCGAGGCGCCGGCATAATCGAGCTGATTATTCGGCGCCAACACCCGACCTATGGCGCGGCGGTTTAATGAGGTCCCACTAATTGACGTTTAGGTTTTAGTTGAAATGCGATTTACCCTGTTTGCAGATGAAAAGGCACGTTTTTGGCAGATGACGCGTTAACGCGCCATGCAACACATGTACCGCCAATGGCTAATCTCCGCTCAAAACGCGACAAGCTATCGCGCCAAGTTCATCTTGGCGACGGAGATCCTGAACTCCGATCTGTCTTCCTATGAAATTCAAAATGCGTCGCGGCGCGTCGTTAGCGCACTCGCAGCCGTCATCGACCTTCCCATTGCCAGTGCCGACGTGTTGAGAAAGGCACGAGAGCGCTTCGAGGCATTGACGGAACTGCTCTCATCCACAGAACGTCTGGCAACAGGCGACGATGCACATTATCGGGACCGCGTCATCGTCTGCGACGTCAGTAACTGAAAGTTGATGTGACAATTGGTCAGCACGGTTGGGACCGTCATCGCCCTCAGCCTTCAAGCACGGCTCTGACGCGCACCGCCAGGTCCTCGAACGAAAATGGCTTCGGCAGCAGGTGAACGCCTTTATCCAGCCGACCGTGATGGACAATTGCGTTGCGGGAATAGCCAGTGGTGAATAGGGCTTTCAACGACGGCTGTAGCTCCCTTGCCTTGGCAACCACGTCTGCACCGCTCAATCCTCCAGGCAGGACCACATCCGTGAAAATCAGGTCCACCGGCCCGTTTGCCAACAGGATCTGCAGTGCCCCCGGGCCGTCCTTAGCTTCCAATACGCGATAGCCGAGTTCCTTGAGCGATTCCACGGAATATGCTCGTACGTCAGGATCGTCCTCGACGACCAAAATGGTCTCGCCAACTGCCGCCTCGGGAATTGCGAGAGGCTCGGCGGTCTCCTCGTCGGAATATTCCGACGATAGGCGGGGCAGATAAATCTTGACCGTGGTCCCTTCTTCAACCTCGGAATAAATCTTCACATGCCCCTTCGACTGTTTCACGAAGCCGTAGACCTGGCTGAGCCCGAGGCCGGTACCTTTGCCCTGTTCTTTGGTGGTGAAGAACGGCTCGAAAGCGCGAGAAAGGGTTTCGGCATCCATACCCGTTCCGGTGTCCGAAACCGAAATCGCGGCGTATTGTCCCGGTATCACTTCAACGTGGCTCGCTGCGTATGCCTCATCGAGATGCGCGTTGAAGGTCTCGATCGTCAACTTTCCGCCGTTCGGCATCGCGTCGCGCGCGTTGATGGCCAGATTGAGCAAAGCGCTTTCGAGCTCATTCGGATCGGCTTCCGTCTTCCAGAGTCCGCCGGCGAGAACGACCTCGAGCTGAAAGAGCTCTCCCAGCGTCCGATGCAAGAGCTCAGACATCCCCCGGATCAGCGCGTTCGCGTCGATGGGCTTCGGGTCAAGCGGCTGGCGCCTGGCAAACGCAAGAAGGCGTTGGGTGAGCGCCGCAGCACGTTTGGCGCCATTCATTGCCTGCGAGGCGGCGCGCCGGAGCCGACCTGCTTCCGGCGGCAGGTTCCGCGACAGCGTATCTAGGTTTCCAACAATGATCTGCAGCAAGTTGTTGAAGTCGTGCGCAACGCCGCCTGTGAGTTGCCCGACCGCCTCCATCTTCTGTGCCTGCCGCAAGGCGTCGGCATTGCGGGTGAGTTCATCGGTTTTCTGTCTCACAAGGTCTTCAAGATTGGTATTTAGCTCCTTCAGGGCCTCCTCTGCCCGCCGCCGCTCCAGCAACTCCCGTTGCGCCGCCTCGAAGAGACGTGCGTTGTCGATGGCCACCGCCGCTTCGCCGGCAAGGCCCGCCAGCCCACGCTCTGACGCTTCGTCGAAAACTCCGACGTCGCCATGACCGAAGAACAGGCCGCCGATCACCTCGCCGGTTCGAGAAATGACGGGAACCGCCAAATAGCTGCGGACCGGAAGATGCCCCTTCGGCATGCCCATGTGAGGAGGGTTCTTGCCGAAGCGCGGATCCTGCGTGATGTCGGCGGTTCGGACAATGCCTTCGCCGTCGAACGTCGCGGCAAAGACCTCGGTATTGCGCGGCATTGGGAATCCGGAGAACAGCTCTCGCGGCACGCCCGAGAGCGAATAGAGCATGTAACTCTCGCCGACGTTATTGACCACGTTGTAGAAAAATGCGCCGAACTGTGCTCCGGTCAGTTCGACCCCCGCGTCCGTCACCAGTTGGACGACGCGCTCAAGATCGGTTTCCTTTGCGAGGCCGGCCCCTGCACGGTTAAGAACCTCGAGAGCTCGTGTGCGCTCGCGGAGCGCGATCTCCGTCCGCCGTTCCATGGTGCGATCTCGTAGGATTTTCACGAAGCCGATGAGGTGTTGCTCATGGCTGAAAAGCGGAGTGGTCTCGCCGACAGCCCAGATCCGCCCCCCGTCCCTGCGCAGGCGCCATCCTTCCCCTCCCCCCTTACCATTCGTTCTCGCGTCCTCCAGCTCAATGGCAAGCAGATCCGACGCGCCTTCCTCTGGGGGGAAAATCTCGACCAGCGTCTTTCCGAGCATCTCCGCTTCAGTCCAACCGAGCAGATGGGTCGCTCCTTTGCTCCAGCTCGTTATGACACCATCAGGATCGAGCGTAATGACGCCGGTATGTATGGCGCTGTCGAGAACTTGCTGAAGACGGTCAGTGGGCAATTGCTCTGATGAATTCATGGATGTCTGTCGTGGCAAAAGAAAACCGGATGACGATATAAAGAGGCAAGGTTCCTCATATGCCTTAACTTCAGCGTTGCGCGGTTAACTACCTGACGCCATTCTTGTTCCGGAAAGCTTTTTTCGAAGTGCCAACATGCCGAGATCACGATGCTGGGGCGAGCACAATCCCCAGGTCTGGTTGACGCGATGAAAAACTCACCAATTCACACTCACCGGTCCTTCCTGGCCGTCGCCATCGAACCTGGTGCTGACGTTGACGTTACCATACAGCGAAGTGTTGCGGGAACCTGCCTCGTGCCATCGACGCCAAGTTCGATCCAGGTTTCGTCAGGATCGGCGGGGAACGGCATGAAGCCGTCTGCTACGCGACGTCCGGTTCGATTATTCCGTTGCAATAACTGTCTGTTTTCGATGCCTGTGAGACGGCAGCTGTTAATCAGCAACAAAGGTTGACCGCATACCGCTTTTACGCGAAAAATTGATTATACGAGAACCTCCAATGTACTCTCCATGGAGAAACTTCCGTTGCTCGTCCATGGAAAGCCGATCACAGATTAGGACGAACAGGACAACGTGGGATCAGAACATCGGTTACGAACGCCTGAAGTTACGTCAACTTTCGTCATAGAGACGTCATCAGGGATGAAGTATGGGCCACCTCTCGCTCTCCGACAGCCCCAAAGCCGTTAGCCTGAACTCCTTAGTCTATCGGTTCTCACGCGCGGTCGTAAGTGAATGACGTCAACAAGGTCGTTACAAAGTTGCTGGCCCGCTCCTTGACCAACACCTCGGTCCACTCGTCTGTGCCTCTTAGCCTTAGATCGGTTTGAATGCTGTCGACGGCGGCCTCTTCAATCCGCTTAATGTGGCCGTTGAAGGCTGCCTCCCCGCCTGCATGATAAAGGTCACGAATGACCATGCGCAGGATTTCCTGTATGGCGATTTGCCAGGCAGTATTGATCGCCTGGAGCTCGTTTGTATTCGGTGCCATCGGTGGCTCCCAAGGTGTGAGTAATGTGAATGGCTGGCTGGCTCAACTACCGCAGACTGGAAGTGGAGCCGAAACTTCAACTGCTTACGCTTGCCTCGCCTTGCGATTGGCATATCGTCTGTCACGCTCGGCTTTACGTGCCGCTTCGTCTTCGATGACCCGTGCGATCCGGGCATTTTCGGCAGACTGGCGCGCCTCGTTCTCAGCGAGGATGGTAGCCTGCGCAGCTGCTTGCTGTTCAGCCGCCTCTGCTTCGAGCCGAGCAGTCTCCTCAGCCTTGAGACGTTTCCGTTCGGCGCTTCTGGCCTCACGCGCTGCGACAACCGAAATGCGCTCGGCTTGACGTGCCAGTCTGGTAGGCTCAGCAGCAGTTTTCGCGGCGCGGTAGGCGCTGAGGAGGGATGCCTTGGCGTCCGCGGCGGCAGAACGTCGATCGGCGAAATCGTTATTTCTGGAGTTTTTCAAGTATTTTCCTGACGTGAGTTGGGAGGTAATCAGCCGCCCTTGGAAGGCTTCAGGGGCGCGGTAGTTGAGGCGGCAAGTCGCGCAGCCTCTTCTTTGGCCAGACGCGCCTCTCGAAGCCGCAAGGTTTTAGCGCCCCGGGCCAGTGCCTGCGATGCAAGTTCTTCGACCGCATTGTTCTTGGAGAAGAACTCTGTCTGGAGATTCCCAAATGCGATCTCGGCCTTGTGGCGTGCCTTACTGTATGTCTCTGTCATCAGAACTTTAGCTTTCCGTTGTGCGCCGAAACGACGAAGGCCAGGCAAGTGCCTGGCCTCCAACTGATAGCGTGCTTCCGGCAGTGCCAGTACATCCGTGGTCAAGGGAAGCAGATATCGATTAAGCGGACTGAAGATTGCAGGCCGACATCTTGCCCGACTTCTTGTCGCGCTCAAGCTCGAAGCCGATCTTCTGGCCTTCGACGAGTTCGCGCATGCCGGCGCGCTCGACAGCTGAGATATGAACGAAGGCGTCAGCACCGCCGTTGTCAGGCTGGATGAAGCCGAAGCCCTTAGTGGAATTGAACCATTTTACTGTGCCAGTGGTCATGATGAACCCTTTCAAGCATAGAGTGAGGGACCGCGAAGCAGATGCGACGCAGCGGAGAACCGACTATTTTTGAAAGAGAAGTTCGCTTAAAGCGCGGTGCCAATCGCGCGGTAGACAAAGCTCGGCAAGCAAAAGATCGATGACGTTTTTCTACACGACGCAGATAGTGGAGTCAACGCTTAGTGTTGAAAACTTCACCATCGCCTATGGGTTGTATCTGTGCAAACTTCACGTCGGGAACGTTCGCGATAATGCCCATTCTGCCGGCGCCATGGACCGCGTTGGCGTTAGGTCAACGACGCCATCGCAGGATCCTCCTGTCTCACTAAATGGACTGGAAACCGCCTGGCCGTGTCCTACGCCCGGCTCGCCCGAACGCTCAGCCACCAATCTTCCGGCCTTCCCATGCAGCGACGTATGTCGCCGACGGTGGCGGCCCCTTACCATGACCCCTGCCATCCCTGGAACACTTTAACGGGATGGAAGTTCTCTCCTCGAGATCAAGCCGATCTCTTACGGAGGAATGCAACATGCCATCTACAAGCGGATCACAGACGAAGGGCGGCCCGAAGTCGGGCAGTAGCAGTAAGAGCGCGTCGGAAAAGAGTTCTAGCTCCTCCGGCAAGCAGGGCGGCAGCCACGAGCAGCATGTCAAGGCTGGCGAGCAGAGCCACAAGAATACCAAGTAGACGCCCTGCGCGACACTGAGGCCCTCGTTGTTGATAGGCAAATGAACAGGCGCGGAACCAATCCGCGCCTGAGCTGCACCAAACGATGACAGAATGCGTTGTTCAATGAAGGTGACGTCGCAGTCGGTACGGCGCTTCCTGACACCGTCCAGGTCCACACAATCCCCGATCAACCTCATTACGGCTATGTGGTCGTCAACAAAAAGCGTGTGCTCGTCAATCCGAAGACCCGCACGGTGATTGAGGTCATCAAATGAGTTGAAAGCATCGCGGGCCTGCTTCCAACGCCCGCGATCTTTCTATCATTGAACGTTCGTCCGCATTAGGAAAGTTGACTTTAGCTTTGCATCCACCGCAGCCAGCCGCATCAGACGACGTCGTAACCGCAGGGTCTCCTTTGGGCATTCCAGACACGAAGGAGCAAGTTGATCGTCGAATTTCGACCTCATCATTCGCGATTGATCTTCACGGTTTGCTATGCTCGTCCCCAGACCAAGACAGCGTTGTATTCTGCGCAGACCCTTCTGGAGCACAAGTCCAACCACGAAACACGGGTCGCTTCGCAATATAGACCGAAGCATCACGAGTGACAGATAGGTTCTCCGAGCTTGCTGGAACTCCCAAAACGCATATTTTTGCGTGGCGTCGATTGCACTACCGATCGCGTATCGGGGGAGATGCGGATTTGCGGCCAGCGAACGCCTGACGACCTCCAGCGCACTTTTGCCCATTCGCAGGTGATCGGAAGACATGCTGCCGGGATGCTTTCGATATCCCACCAGCCGTTCAGGAACGACTTCGATGAAGTAGCGTGAGGCTAGCTTGAGCTCGAAATCAAGGTCTTCGCATCCTCCAATACCGGCTGCGGCATACGAGCGATCGAATCCGCCAATCGAAAGCGCGGCATTCCGCCGGACGAGAAGCGCGCTTCCGTTGCCTATATATTTAACATTCAGATGCCGCGCATAGATATATCCTCTCGCGACATCGGAACTGCTAGGGCAAATGATCTCGTCGTCCTCGTTAATGATATAATGCAACGTGTAAACCGCAGCCCAGTGGAAGGACAACCGGGTGAGAGCGTTCACCTGTTTTTCGATTTTCGTCGGGTGCCACAGGTCGTCCGCATCAAGGAATGCCACGAATCTACCTGATGACGCCTCGATCCCGGTATTCCTTGCGGCGGCGACACCGCTGTTCGGCGTGGACAGGAGGCGGATCCGAGAATCTGACATCGCTATCTTCTCGACGACTTTTGGCGTGTCGTCCGTGGAGCCGTCGTTGACAACGATAATCTCCAAGGCGGCGTAGGTCTGGCGCATAGCCGACCGAAGCGTGCGCTCGATGTAGGCGGAAGCATTGAAGGCCGGGATGACTACTGAGACCAGAGGCTGGCTAGAACAAAATGTGTCTCCTCGATTCTCGCCTGTATACAAAAGCATTGCAGATCTCTCGCCACGTCAACCAATAGGTTACTTTCGTAGGGATGAAGGGACTGCATTTCGATTTCTGCGGTTTTCATAAATTCAATTCAGAGCAAGAAACGCGCCGCCGACATCGTTCCAACATCGCCTTCAACACGCCTACACTCTAACTTTGTTCTGCGGACGCAAACGGACTTTGGTCCGACGTAGATCCTCTACTTTCGTGGAAGAGGGCGGACATGTCAGTCCGGACTTTGGTGAAGAACAGGAAGCGGCCGGGCCTGGCATCGAGATCTGGTCCGCGGACATCTTTCATGCGAACCGCAGCAAGGGCGCGGGCGCGCGCGATGTCAACCACGCATCCTAATTCTCAAACCTTAGTCGGGGATGCGTGAGACTCAGGCCCTAGACGTGGAACCGCTTGTGGTTGGGGAGTGTTTCGATTGGCGGCGCGAAAGAGCGCCGCACCGATTTTTCAGCCGCCTGGAGACGAAATATGCGTCTGCTCATTGTCGAAGACGAACCGGAAATCGCTCTGATGATTGAGGACGTCGCGGTCGGCGCCGGATTCGAAATCACCGGCATCGCGGGAACAAGTCAGAGGCTCTGGAACTCGGCTCCGAAGCAGACATCGCCATCATCGACGTCAGGCTTGGGGATGGCATCACCGTGGCACCCAGTCTTATCGAGAACCCCGAGGGCCGAGCTGTCGTCACCATACCGGAGAGTCCCGAGAGGATAGTGGACGCGTTGTCCATGGCAGCCAGGAACGCTCGCCCAGGAACCCATCGGGTCGCGAGCGGACCAACCTTCCAGTGAAAGCTTGAGGCGCCGAACCGAATTCAAAAGGGCTCTGCGTCACCAGAACTGGTGCCGGCGCCCCCGCAGAGCATTCCGTCAGTGGACGACGGCAATAACGGGAGTTCCGACTTCCTCCGCAGCACGAAGGAGTGAGGAACGTATTTCCTGTGCTGGGACATTTCCTTGAATGGCATCGAGACATGTCCTTACTGCCGCGATGCCATACGGCTACAAGAGCCTCTTTTGGAGCGTTTGCCCGAAAGGCTTAAAGTGTTCGGCAATGCCGAACAACAGAATTGGTTTCGGCCCACTAATTCGAACGGCTCTCCAGTTGTAAATCATTGTCATCGACCCCGGCATCGAGGCCGTCTCAACAACGCAAAAGGAAATCAACCGTGCGCAGACTTGCTAACAAGACCGCCCTCATAACCGGGGGCACCAGCGGCATCGGCCTTGAAACGGCTCGCCAATTCGTCGCCGAAGGCGCGCGCGTCGCCGTGACGGGCAGCAGCGCTGCCAGTGTCGAAAAGGCGCGCAAGGAGCTTGGCGAAGACGTCATCGTCATTCTGTCCGACGCCGGCAACGTCCCCGGTCAGAAGGAGGTGGTCGACCAGGTCACGAAAGCCTTCGGCCACCTCGACATCCTGTTCGTCAACGCGGGCGTCGCTCAGTTCGGTCCCGTCGAGAACTGGTCGGAAGCGGACTTCGACAAATCGTTTTCGACGAACGTGAAGGGCCCCTATTTCCTCATCCAGGCTCTCCTGCCGATCTTCTCGAAGGGCGCCTCGATCGTGTTAAACACGTCGATCAACGCGCATATCGGCATGCCGAACTCGAGCGTCTATTCGCTGACGAAGGGTGCCCTCCTGACGCTGGCAAAGACGCTCTCGGGCGAGCTGGTCGGTCGCGGCATCCGCGTCAACGCCGTTAGCCCTGGCCCGATCGCGACGCCGCTTTACGGAAAGCTCGGTATGTCGGAAGCCGACATGAAGGCGATGACCGAAGGTGTGCAGAACCAGATCCCGGTCGGTCGGTTCGGTGACGTGTCGGAAGTGGCGAAGACCGTGGTGTTCTTCGCATCGGACGAGGCGTCCTATATCGTCGGCAGCGAGCTCGTCATCGACGGCGGCATGAGCAATCTTTAATCGACGTCCAACCTTACAGGAGCAGAATATGCAGATCGATCTCAAAGGAAAGACAGCCCTGGTGACAGGGTCCACGGAGGGCATAGGCTACGCGATCGCTCGGCAGCTCGCGAGAGCGGGCGCGGACGTTGCCGTGAACGGCAGATCCGAAGACAAGACCGCGAAGGCCGCCGAACGGTTGAGAAACGAGGGTGCCAAGGCCAGCGTCACGGCGGTCGCGGCCGATCTCGCCACCGCCGAAGGATGTAGCGCGCTTGTATCGAAGCTGCCGCATGTCGACATCCTTATCAACAATGCCGGGATCTTCCAGCCAAGCGACTTCTTCGATACCAGCGACGAAGTATGGGACCGGCACTGGCAGGTAAACGTCATGTCGGCAGTTCGACTATCCCGCGCGTATCTGCCAGGCATGCAGGAGGCAAACTGGGGCCGCGTCATCTTCATCGCGTCGGAATCCGGCTTCAACATTCCCGTCGAGATGATCCACTATGGCGTCAGCAAGACGGCCGACATCGCTGTCGCCCGCGGGCTTGCGAAGCGCATGGCGGGTACCGGAGTGACCGTCAACTCGGTTCTTCCGGGTCCAACATTGTCTGAAGGCGTCGAAGCTATGCTCGCCGACGAGCGTGAAAAGACCGGCAAGCCGATCGAGGAGGTAGCCGCGGAATTCGTCAGGAAACATAGGAGCAGCTCCATCATTAAACGCGCGGCTAGCGTCGAGGAAATCGCCAACATCGTAACCTATCTGGCTTCCCCGCTTGCATCAGCCACGACCGGTGCTTCCATGCGTGTTGATGGCGGCCTGATCGATACGCTTTGAGAGGAGCAAGTCCCTGAACGCGATGTCCGCGGACGAGTAGCCGGAACTGAAACCCTTTCGACTGGGTTCTCATCAAGGGAACCGCGCCTGCCTACTCGCGGGCGTGGCTGCTTGAATAGCTCAGCGCGCGTTTACTCGACCTGCTGTTCATGCAAAAAACATACGCAGATCGTTGCTTAAAAGCTTTAGATCTATGCAAAGCCGTAAGTGCGTCACATCCCAGATGGGCACCTCACCTGCGATGATGGATTGATCAGTAAAGTCCAAAATTCAAATTTATATTGAAGTGTCGCAGCGGCTGGGAAAGGGTGCGATTGCGGCGGTCAACGACCGTGACGTTGGTTCCGGCGCGTTACCGGTTCGATCGCACAAGCCTGGCAGCCGAAACCGCCGCAAATGATGACGATATGGCGAGAGACGCGGCGTTCGGCCTCACGGCCAAGTCGATCGTTATTCGAAGTCATCATCCGCTCCGTCAATGGCTTCAAGGATGTTGCCTGTAACCGATGCATCATGTCGGAAGGCCGAAGCAGCGCAGCAAAAGCAAGTCTTCAAGCGCAAGGTTTGGGCCGAATAGAAGAACCGACCACACCGGTCGCGTCGCCAAGACAAGGCCGAGACCGAAAGCAGCCCAGATTAACGCAGTGCGGACTTCACGTAGCATCTCAGCCATGGCGTCGTCTCATGAACAGTACGCCGATGGCGACCATCGCCACACCCCAGACAAGGAACCCGAAGTCCCAGAAGAACCACTCCCCGCGAGGAACGGTTTCGTTGACGTGGTGCAGGCCGAGCACCTGGTGGTCGATAATGCCTTCGCCAAGGTTGAACGCTCCGAAACCGATGAGCATCGTCGCGAAGAGTTCGCTCGCCGACCAGCGGAAATGGCTGAGGCGGCCAGACCGCCACAGGATGAAGAGGCCAGCAAGCACAAGGACATACGTCCCGGAATGGAAGACCCCGTCCCAGAAGGTGTTTAATTCAAGTTCCTCGATCGTGGTGATCGGATACCAGGAACTGAGCATGTGGTGCCATTGAAGAAGCTGGTGAAGAACGATACCGTCGAAGAAACCTCCGATCCCGAGACCCAGAAGCAGCCCCGCGGACAGCGGGAAGCTTCGTGTGGGCCGCCGCTCTATTCCTATCATCAGAGCACCCTAGCCGAGACCGCCGCCTCACCAAACGCGAGGCGGGCAAGGTCCGGGCTACCTTGCGCGATCGCGTCGGCGCAGCGATGCTTGGCGACCGCGTATTCCGATTGACTGCTAGCCGGCCAGAGGTGCAGGAGCGCCGCCAATGCCGCGTCCGGCGCGTCAATGCGTTCTCGCGTGCCGTTGCCAATCCGGACGAAGACGGGCGATTGCCAGGTCACGGGGAAATCGACGTCGATGACCTTGTCCATGAAAGACCTTCATTTGTTTCGCCACGACAAACCTTCACATGGGGTGCAAGTTCCCAAGGCTCCGAGTTGTGTACGGAACCGAACGGGCCGCACCGTCATCTCGGCGGCCCGGGAACTTTGTCTTCTCCTTCAGGTTAGCAGGCCTCCACCCCAAACCCAGGAGAGACGAATGTTCTACACCGACAACAAGCTGCAATTTCCGGTTCGCGTGGAAACGCCCGACCCGCAGTTCGCACGAGCCCTGCAGCAGGCCATTGGTGGCGTCGAAGGCGAAATCCGCGTTGCTATGCAGTACTTCTTTCAAGCCTGCGGCGCCCGGGGCGACCCGAAATTCCGCGATTTGCTGATGAACACGGCGACTGAGGAGCTCGGCCACATCGAAATGCTGGCAACAGCCGTGGCACTCAACCTCGAGGGCGCCCCGGTCTCGATCAAGGACGAGGTTGCCGCCGACCCGGTCGCAAGCGCCGTCCTTGGCGGCCTAAATATGAAGAACCTTTTGTCAGCCGGTCTGTCGGCGATGCCCGTCGACTCCGACGGCGTCCCGTTCGATATGTCCCACATTTATGCGAGCGGCAATATCGCAGCAGACATGACAGCGAACGTCGCGGCCGAGTCGACCGGCCGTGTCCTTGCGACCCGCCTATACAATCTGACGAGCGACCCGGGTATGAAGGAAATGTTGTCGTTCTTGATCGCTCGCGACACCATGCACCAAAACCAGTGGTTGGCGGCACTGGAAGAGCTCGGCGGATCGACCGGCGTCTTCCCGATCCCGAATAGTTTCCCTCAAGAACAGGAAAACCAGGAGTTCAGCTACGCTTATTTGGGTTTCCAAAAAGACGGGTCACCGTCTGCGGCAGGCCGCTGGTCAGAAGGTCCATCTGTCGACGGTAAAGGCGAGTTTGTCACGGCATCGATGAAGCCGCTCGGTTCGCAACCGGTCCTCGGCCCGGCACTGCCCAACAGCGGCGCTCAAGCCGAACAAATGTGACAGCCGCGGCGGGCCGAAGCCCGCCGCCGTCTATCTTCATCAATCGAATAGCATGCGCTGCCGATCCAGCTAAACAGCGGGCCTACTCAGCCACGGGCCCGAGATCAACTTAGATAGCGTCTGGGTGACAGCAAATCCCTCGACCGCTGTCGTTACTTGTTCTCCGATGCGAGTTCGCCCGGTTCGCCGCCCTGTGAAGGGATGGCACTCGACTTTTTCTTGCCTCGTCCGCCAGGAATTCCAGTCGCGCTATGATGAGCAGGAGAGGAGGTTTGCGGCAACTCGCCGCCCGCCGACAGCTCCTGTTCGGCCTGTCGCCAGTGACGCTCGTGCTGTCCTTCGGGCCTCCCTTCGGCTTCCCAAATTTCCTGCGCGCGCTGTCTAATCTTATCAATATCCATTCGACTCTCCTCCGTTTTGGCGAGACTTAACCTTTTGCACTGCCATCGGTTCCCGCCTAGCGGCTCGACGGACACAAGAAGCTGCTGACGATCCGGGAGGACTACCTGACGGTCGGCCAGAAGCGCGAGTACCTCGACGAAGCTCGCGCGGGGACAGATCAGGAGCATATTCGGAAGCCCCACCAGCTCCGGTGAACGTATCGAGCTCGCGGACTTCCCTGCTCGCTATTTTCGACTTCCGCGAAGTTGCAAAAATCAGACATTCCGCGACAACGGGAGCGTGCGCCAGTCTGACCGATGAAACCCGCTCTTAAAGCCTTCGCTAAGCCTGACTATGGCAGCTTGGGCAGGCCATCGACCCCTCCCGCGCAAATCATCTGCAACGGCTGCAGAAGAATCCTATCAGCGCGCGACCGCTGCTCAGCTCTTCACCGATCCGGCCGCCATGCCGGCCAGGAAGTAGCGTTGAGCAATTAAATACAGAACCAAGAGCGGGAGCGATCCCAGCACGCTCATCGCCATCATCTCGTTCCATTCGAACGCATGCTGCCCCATAAGAAGCTCGATACCGATCGGGACCGTCCGCATGTCCATCGACTTCGTCAAAGTCAGGGCGAAGAGGAATTCGTTCCATGCCAGCAGAAAGGTATAGACCGCCGTCGCGACAATTCCAGGTACAGACAGCGGGATGATCACACGCCATAGCGCCGTCCAGCTCGACCCGCCGTCGACAAGCACCGCCTCGTCGAGTTCCTTTGGCAAGGTATTGAGATAGCCGGTCATGAGAAGGATCGCATAAGGCAGGGTAAAGACCATGTAGGTCAAAATCAGCGCGAAATAGGTGTTGAAAATACCGAAGGCGACGACCATGCCAAAATAGGGGATCAAAAGCGTGATCGGCGGCACGGTCTGCGTGCTGATGATGAAGACGTTCAGCGTTTTCTTGAGCCGGAATTTGTACCGGCTGAAAGCATAGGCCGTCAGGATGGCGATCAGCACCGTGAGAACCGTTACCACTCCCGCAACGAGATAGCTGTTGATGAAGAAACGAACCTTCGTCGGGTCGTTGAAGATCGCAAGATAGGCGACGCTGGTGAAATGGTCCGGCAGCAGCCGCGGCGGCAGGGCAAAGATCTCGGTATTCGATTTCAAGGACGTGAAAAACGTCCACAGGATCGGAAAGCCCGCGAAGGCCAACCCGACCGCCAGCCCGAGATATGTCAGGAGGGTCGGTACGATGGTGCGACTGAGAGAGCGTTTTGCCATTGCCGGTCACCTAGCCTTCTGATGTTTGATGTAGAAATACGTGGCGCCCATCGAGATGATCAGAATGAAGATTGCGCTCGCCGAGGCGCGCGAAAATTCATAACTCGAAAAAGCGAGTTTGTAGGTGTAGGTGCTGAGCACCTCGGTCGCGTAGATCGGACCGCCTCCCGTCGTCATCCACACGAGGGGAAAGACCTGCATCGTCCAGATGAAATCAAGCAAGGCGATGCTGATGATGATCGGCATCAATTGCGGGATCGTGATGTAGCGGAATTTTTGGAACTCGTTTGCCCCGTCAATGCCGGCGGCCTCGTAGAGATCCTTGGGAATGCCCTGAAGACCGGCGAGAAGGCTGACCATGTAGAGCGGGTATCCCGCCCAAATATTCGCAAAGGTCAGCGCGTGCAGCGCGGTTGTCGTGGAAGAAAACCACTCGACCTTGAAGTCGATGATATGGAGCGTCATCAGAATGCTGTTGACGACGCCGTTGGGGTCCAGCAGCAGCCGCCAGATGATCGCTATGATCACCGCCGTGAAGAGCCAGGGCAAAATGTAGAGAACCCGCAGAATGCTTCTGATCAACGGATCGACACGCTGGCTGTTGAGCAGAAGGGCGAAGGCCAGACCGATCAGAAGATGGAAGATGACGCTCATTATCGTGAAGTAGAGTGTCTGTCCGACCGAATGCCAGAAAACAGGATCTTTGAAGATCGTCACATAATTCTGCAAACCGACGAAGGACGCGTCCTTTTTTGTGATCGCACCGTCCATCAGCGAATAGCGCAGGACGGTGAGCATGGGAAACAGCATCAGCAGGCAGAAAAGAAACGTCGCCGGTGCGACGTATAGATAGGGTAAAAGCCTCTTTCGCGTCTTGTAGGAAAGAATGCCGGGCCTTCGAACTTTAACACGCGTGCGGATCGATGTTTCTGTGGCGAGGCTCATGAGAGGTAATTTCCCCCTGGTCGTAACGCATTGCTTGGTCGCGGTGTAGCGGCAGCGTGATTGAAGTCTATCACGCTGCCGCTACCGTCTTGGGAGACTACTTGGCGAATTCGGCCGACCATTGCTTCTGCGTATTGGCGGCTGCCTCCTTTGCGCCTTGCTGACCGTCGAACATCTTTTGAACTTCGACGTTCATCTGACGCATCAGATCTTCTGCCACCGGCAGTCCGACGAATTCGTTGGCGAGCTTTCCGCTCTGGAAAATTTTGAAAGCTTCTTCAAACAGCGGATCTGACTTGGAGAAATCGGGCTTGGCGTGGATATTGCCCGGGAAGGCATTGGCGATCGACACGAGACGGCTGTTCACTTCCGGGCTCATCAGATATTCGACGAGCTTCCAGGCTTCCGCTTTGTGCTCGCTTTTGTCGCTGATGCCGATACCCCAGGAAGCATAGGGCAGCCCGCGCTTGCCAGTATAGCCGTCGACGGCTGGAAGGGCGGAGATGCCGAACTTGAGATCGGGGTTCCGCTGGCGAATGAGATTGATGTGCGCCAACGAGTCGATCATCATGCCGACACGTCCGTTGACGAACTCTTCGACCTTGTCCTGTTCCTTCTTCGCAAAAATACCAGGCGAGATGACGCCGGCGTCCTGCAGCGACTTGATGTATTCAAGCGTGCCGACCACCGAGGCATTTTCCAGATCGGGCTTGCCATCCTTCAGCATGGATGCTCCCGATGCCCAGACCCAGGACATCACGTCATTTTGGATGCCGCCGGGATTTTGCAACGAAAGCGGCAGCACCCAACCATATTGATTCTTGTCTGCGTCGGTCATCTTCTTTGCGGCAGCGGCAAATTCGCTGCGGTTTGTCGGCATCTTCTCGACACCGGCGGCCTTTGCCAGATCGAGGTTGACGAAGACCGGGTAGACGAACGAGGCAAGCGGGAACATGACGCTTTGCCCGTTGACCTTGATGATATCGGCGATCTGGCTCTGATCATATTTGGCATCAGCCATCAGGCTGTCCATCGAGGCAATTGCGCCCTGCTTTGCTAAGCCGTTAACCCATGCGCCGTCCAGGCCGACAACATCGCTGAGTGTCCCCGACGCGGCTCCGACAACGATCTGATCATGGGTGGCGGAATAGGGACCGCTGACGAGCGTCACCTTGATGTCGGGGTTTTTTGCTTCAAAGTCGTCCATGATGCTGCGCAGAGCGCCGGCGGGCATTTCTGGTTCCCACCATTGAATGAACTCGAGATTGGTCTGAGCAAAGGCGCAAGTAGCGCATAGTGCCCAGGCGGCCACCGCCGACTGAGCCGCCATGATATATCTTCTGACGTTCATGTTTCCCTCCCTAGGAATGATATTTTGCTCGATCCTCCCGATCGAGCTCAAAGTAGGTTCCTTGAGCCCTCTGGCTGTCAATGAAGAACTGCAATCGGAAAAAGCAAGAAGGCTCCAGGAGTGCTGGACATGCCTTTAACCTATTGATTTGCAAACATTTTAGCCTTCAACCTCGATACGTTTTTTTCTTTCCAACATATTGCTCGTGTTGCATTTTTTCTTTACTTTCGTAAACAAATGAAAGGTGGGCGTTCAAAGGAAAACAAATGAAAGGCTTTGAGCGGTATGGGAAAAGCAGGGTTCGGTCGAGCTGTTGCGCCACTTTAAGTAGCAGTTCGGTGCCAACGACAACAAAAGAGAGCCTGGCGTCTGTGCCGGCGGCAATGAGCGGCGATGATGGTGGCGAGCACCTTCAAACAATTGAGTAAGCAGGCGCTCCTGCGACCGCCCGCCAACCAGCTGCGCCACCGCGGATCTTGTTAGATTGCCAGATGCGTCTGGGGATCGAAGAAATGCAGTTTGGCCACATCGATCGCCAAGTTGATCATTTCGCCCGGCTGGACTGTGCTGACGGCTTCGAACTTCGCGACGGCGTTTGCCGCACCGCTCAAGTCCTCGACGGCATCGGGATCACCGGAATCGATCCGCACTGCTTCGATCTTCAGATGCACGATCAGCTCGGAGCCCAGTTCCTCGATTGATTTCACAAGGGCCGGGATCGTCGCGTAGCGTGATCCCGATTCCAGACCGCTGTCGTAGAGGTCTTCCGGGCGAATGCCGAAGATGATCGTCTTGCCTTCGAACGCCCTCAGACCGGGAGATTGCTCGAATGCGGTCGTCGAGACCGGTATGGAAAAGGTCGGCAGCTCGATCCTGCCGTTCTGCAAGCGGCCTTCGAACAGATTCATTGACGGCGAGCCGATAAAACCCGCAACGAAGGCATTGACCGGTCGGCTATACAATGTCTTTGGCGTGTCGACCTGCTGAAGGACGCCGCCCTTCAAGACGGCAACCCTATCGCCCATGGTCAAAGCCTCGGTCTGATCGTGCGTCACATAAATCGTCGTCACGCCAAGCTGTCTTTGCAGGCTGACGATTTCGGCACGCATCTGTACGCGGAGCTTGGCATCGAGATTTGACAGGGGCTCGTCCATGAGAAAAGCTGCCGGTTCCCGTACCATTGCGCGTCCCATGGCGACCCGCTGGCGTTGACCGCCGGAGAGCGCGGCCGGTTTGCTGTCGAGCAGCGTATGCAACTGAAGTGTCTTTGCGATTTCATTGACCCGCTTCGTGCGCTCTTCCTTGTTCTTGCCCGCAAGCTTCATCGAGAAGGCAATGTTGTCGAACACCGTCATATGCGGATAGAGGGCATAATTCTGAAAGACCATTGCTATGTCCCGGTCCTTCGGCGCGAGATCCTCGACATTCTCTCCACCGATGCTCAGGGTCCCGCTGCTGATCTCCTCCAGCCCGGCGATCATGCGCAATGCCGTCGACTTCCCGCACCCCGAAGGGCCGACGAGGATGAGGAACTCGCCATCATTTATCGTCAGGCTAAGATCCTTGATCGCGTGGAATTTGGTTCCAAAGGTCTTGCAAATTTTATCGAGTACTACAACAGCCACGGCACTTCCTCCTTAGTATCGTCGCCATCCAATCCTGAAGCCAGCCCCTCCCCGGCGCTGTTTCGGATTGAACCGAAACCGTCATTTGCGCAGCACAAATCCGATCGTCCAGGACACCAGTGTGACGGATTCTCAGCCTTGCGGCACAACCGGCCTGGGCACGGGTGCATTTTCCCTCGCCAGCCACGCGAGACAGGCGCTTTGATCCGGCAGCGCCATGCGGCCACCGGGGCCAGTCACCGAGATCGCCGCTGCGGCAGTTGCATAAACGGCGCAGTCGACAGGCTGCTTTCCCTGTGTCAGCGCAAAAGCATAAGCGCCGTGAAAGCAATCTCCGGCGCCCGTCGTGTCGACTGCTTTAACCTCGTAGGCCGGAACATGCCAAAAAACGGCGTCCCCCGCCTGCCTGACATAGGATCCTCGTTCACCGTCGGTCAGAACGACTGCGGTCCGATCATCGGACCAAAGCTCGTGCAGGATCAACGTCGGATCGGTTTCGCAGGAATAAGTCTGAGCAAATTTCAGTGGCAATACCAGATGGTTGGACAGGCTTATCAATCGTTCCGTCGCAGGCCCGATCGTCCATTCAATGTCTGCCACCACCGCAAGGCCGAGCATGCGGGCGCGCGCAACGATCGTATCGGCGTGGGTGGCATAGCCGTCGATCAACAGCACCTGGGCTTGTGCAAGAATTTTATCGGTCAGGGCCTCGGAGGTTCCGTGCGGTACATCATCGTCATAGGCGATAAACCTGTCACCTTCGGGTCCGACCGTGATCACCGACCGTATTGGCCGGGCACCGGCGCGACGCGGCGCAAAGGATATATCGACCCCATGCCGTTCAAGCTCGCGGGCGCTGATATCGGTAAGAGGCTGATCGCTCAGCCAGCCGATGAAACCGGCCCGCCCCCCAAGCTTTGCGACCGCAACAAGGGCCGTCGCGACATTGCCGCCGTGGTCCTGGGTGCGACTTGTCACCTTCCCCTTGCCGGCACTCAGCGGTCGATCGACATAGATGATATCGTCGATCGCCAGAGCGCCGAAGCCTAGAACCTGAAGGTTGCGTACCACCTGTCAACCGCCCGCGGCAGCGAGCGCCTCTTGCGGTGCCATACCGCCGTGAATGACGAACTTGAAGGCGCGAGCCGCCATCGTCGTGTCGCCGTGCCCCCAGAGGTTTCGCCCCACCACGGCACCCTTTGCCCCCGCACGCAATGCATCGAAGGTCTGAGTCAGAGCCCCGAGCAGATTTTCCGTCTTCGGACCGCCAGCGATAACGATGGGAACCGGGCACGTGGCGACGGTTTCCTGAAAAGAGTCGAAATCCCCGGTGTACCCGACCTTGATCACGTCAACGCCGGTCTCAAACCCGATCCGCACAGCATAGGCAATTTCGTCCGGAGTGAAGACGATCTTGCCGCCGTTTGAATAATCGCGGGGATAGACATGCGCAACGACCGGCATTTCAAAGCGAGCGGCGGCGTTGACGGTGTCGGTGAGCCAGCGAATATATTCGCCTTCCGTATTGCCGCGCACCGGAATGGCAACGGCCAGAGCATCGGCACCGTAGCGTACCGCATCCTCGGGGGTCGCGATCAGCTGACGGATTCGGTCGTCCGGCGTAAAGCAACCGGCTTGAATGACCAAAGCGGCCTTGCCGGCATAGGCGGGCCACAAGTGGCGCGCAGCACCAGGCTGAATGCTGATATAGTCCGGCTCTCCGGCCATCACCCGCTTTAGAGCGTCAGGCAGATCCGCCAGGCCGCCCTCTCGCACGTTGCCATAGCCAACGAAGTGGTCGACTGCACCACCGAACAAATGCCCTGACGGATGTGAAAACAGCCGTGACAGGCGAATCTTGGTTCCAAGGCCCATTTCGATGCTGTCCCTCCACAAATTTGATTGCTCGCTGAAAGCCTAACTCGAAAATAAACGAACTTTCAATATTTCGATTCCTTTCGTTTTGATCTAAAATGACTTCAACGTTGACTGGACATCTACTCACGCCGCCCTTCATCGCGTCTTTTGAGCAAAAAGGGTGTGCCCTGGATTTTCGATTTTCGAAAGCCAGGTACCGTCATCGAAAGGAATTCGGGGTCACACATGCTTGCGGAACAACGGCGACATCAGATCATGCTGGAACTTCAGCGGACCGGCCAAGCGCGCACCACGCAGCTGGCGGAAAACTTCGGCGTCTCGGAGGTGACCATCAGATCCGACCTGGAAATTCTGGATGCCAAGAAGCTGCTCATCAAAACGCATGGCGGCGCGATCGCATTACCTGCCAGCTCGCCCGCGGCAGCCTTCGAAGAACGGATGAACCGCAATTTCGATGCCAAGCGTCGCATCGCGCAGATGGCCGCACGCCAGATCATCGACAATCAGTCCATTGTGTTCGACAGCGGCTCGACACTGCTGCAGGTCGCCATGCAAATGCCCCCGGTCAATAACGTCGTGGTGGCCACAACCGCCATGAATATCGCGCAGCATCTGATGTATCGGCCGGGGCTGGACGTGCATATGATAGGCGGCCGGGTCTTTCCCAGCACCGTCAGCACGATCGTCTCGGATTCCGATAAGGCGGTCGGCGGTCTTGTTGCCCACCAGGCGTTCCTCAGCGCTCACGCCATCGATCACGCATTCGATGTCGTCGATGTCTCGGAAGACATTGCGCGCACAAAACGCAATCTCGTCCGCATGGCGAGGCGCGTCATTCTCGTGGCGGATTCCAGCAAGTGGGATATTGGCGCTTCGTCCAAGGCATTTTCGCTTTCCCGCGTCGATCTGATCATTACCGACACCGCCATGCCGCACGGGATTCGCAGTCGACTGGACAAGCTGGGCGTCGAAGTGCGCTATGTGTAGAGGCGGCCAACTATCCAATTGTTCTTCATGTAACAAAAAATTTTGCGCATGCGATATTCTCAGGCTACAAACGCAACTCGAAAGCCCCCACACTGACCGCCTTTGCGATATCTGACGCAGACGAGCCTTGGCGCAGTGCAACCAGAATTGCCAAGGAAGATGACGATCAAAACCATGGACGATTTCGCCCGCTCCTGTGGCGTTTCTCGTCCAACGCTTTCCCGGTATTTCGATAACCCGAGCAGCGTAAAGCCGGGGACGCGCAAACGCATTGAGGACGCTCTCTCGGCATCGGACTACCGGCCGAACCTGTATGCCCGCAACCTTAATCGCAAAAGGACACGGAATATTGGCATTCTCGTGCCTGTCATCACAGATCCATTCTATGCCGAAATGGTCAACCGTCTGGAATTGCTCGTGCGTGGTGAAGGTTACTGGCCGATCGTCATTTCGTCTCATGGCTTGCCGGATCTCGAAGCCGAGGCTGTGAACACACTTCTGTCCTTGAAGGCTGCCGGTGCAATCATCGCGCCTCTTGGTCTCTCTTCCGAGCCAGGGATCTTTGAAAAACTCCGGGAGAGCATTCCCATTGTCTACTTCGATACGTTCATCGAAGGCGACACGCCCTTCATTGGCAATAACAACGCCCAAAGCGTTGCGACGATTGTCGACTATCTTTGCCGATCGGGCGAGCCGCCTGCATATTTCGACATTCCGCATGTCAATCACAATTCTGGGGAGCGGCTGGCAAGCTATATCGCCACGATCAAGTCGCTCGGTTTCGAACCGGTCGTGTTTGGCGCCACTGAGAATTATGGCTGGGATTTCGAACGTATGGGATACGAGCAGACCGACGCAATGATCGCGGCCGGAACGCTCCCGGGTAGGACGATTCTCTGCGCGAACGATCGCCTCGCCTTCGGTGCAATGGCAGCCGCCCACTCGCGCGGCCTTCGCGTCGGCCGCCGAAGCGACAGCGATCTTCGCATCGCCGCCCATGACGACCACCCTCTCAGCCGCTATACCTGCCCGCCATTGACGACAATGGCGCAAGACTTCACCGCCATGGCGCGCGGTAGCGTCGACACACTGCTGTCGATGCTGGATGAAGACAATGAGGCCACAAAGGTTGTCGCGCGAAAAATCATCCTCGACGGTACATTGGTGATGCGTCAGTCGGCGTGATCGACGAGGCTGCGCCATCCGGCAACCGCCTCTTCCACCGCTTGCCGCGCCGCCGGAATATGCCGCCCCATGGAAACGAAGCCATGGATCTGGTCCTGCCAATGCCGCAGGACGACAGGGACACCCGCCTCGGCAAGCCGGCGGGCATAGGCTTTACCTTCGTCTGCAAGGATATCATGGCCTGCAATCGCAACGAAGGCCGGTGGCACGCCCGCGACATTTCCAACACGCAGGGGTGAGACGCGCCAGTCACCGATATCGGCCGCATCGCGGACGTAGTGATCCCGGAACCAGCGCATCGTTGAGGTCGTCAAACCGTATCCTTCTGAAAACCTCACATAGCTGTCGGCCGTCTGTCCGGCATCGGTGTTGGGATAGAGCAGAAGTTGCGCCGAGATTTTCTGGGCAACGCCATCCCGCGAGAGAAGCGACAGGACAGCAGCCAGATTGCCGCCGGCACTGTCGCCCGCGACGGCAATGCGATCTCGATCGATACCGAGCGCGCTTGCCTGCTCCACCATATAGGCAAGAGCCGATACGCAATCCTCCAAACCCGCCGGGAACTTGTGCTCGGGGGCCAGCCGATAGTCAGGACAAAATACCGCACAGGCGCCGATATTTGCAAACCACCGGCAGATCTCGTCATGGGATTCAAGCGTGCCGACGACCCAGCCGCCACCGTGAAGGTAAAGAAGTGCCGGCGCATCCGCGTCTGGCGCACCCACGCCTCGATAGATCCTGACCGAGATCGGGCCGCCCGTCCCTGCAATTGTTCTGTCCTCGACGGCCGCGACCGGCTCGCGATCGCCCTGCAATGTCGGACAACCCGCGTCATAGGCGGCGCGCGCCTCGTTCACCGTCCCGCGCTCAAAGGGTGGCTGGTTTGCGGCGCGGCCGAGCGCCAGGACATGCGCGGCGCCGGCGTCCAATCGATCGTTCATCGTTTCACCTCAAGCAAGCAGGCTGCGGGCTTCGTCTTCGCCGAGCAGCTGCGGTTGTGCGACTGTACCCGCAATCACAACCGCGCTCCTGGCCTCACTGGATGCCAAGGTCGCCTCCATGATCTCGAGAACATGAAGGGCCAAATCGCCGGAGGCGCGCGGCGCCCTGCCCTCGCCAAGCGCGCGGATGAGATCGGCAACGCCCAGCATGCGATAATTGGCGCGGTCGGGAGCGCTATATGGCCAGTTCAAAGCGCCATACAACTCGCCTTCGCTTTCGAAATTCTTCCATTCGGCACCACGCTCGGAAAGCGAGACCGTTCCGCCGAACGTATCGGGATCTGGCAAGCGCAACGAACCTTCCGTACCGTGCAGCTCGATCGGATGATTGGAGTGCCGGAAGACGTCCCACGACGTGCCGAAATTCACCGTTGCGCCGGATTGAAACTCGAGAAGCGAGAGCACGTTGGTCGGCGTGCCCACTTTGAACCTCATATTCTTGAAGGGGCCGTCGGCCGTGATCAGCCGTTCTTCCTGGCCCTTCGTCGCCATTGCCATGACGCTTTTCACCGGCCCGAGCAGATTGACCAGCATCGTCAGATAATAGGGACCCATGTCGAACATCGGCCCGCCACCGGGCTGATAATAGAATTGCGGATTGGGATGCCAATGTTCCATGCCGCGGCCGAACATGAAGGCGGTGCCGCTGACCGGGCGACCGATCGCACCTGCATCCATCAGGCCTCGTGCGCGCCTGCCGGCGGCGCCGAGGAATGTATCGGGAGCCGAACCCAACAGAAGACCGCGACGTCTGGCTTCAGCCACCAGCTTGCGGCCCTCGGCGGCCGACGTCGCAAGCGGCTTTTCGGTGAAGACGTGCTTGCCCGCAGAAAGTGCCGACATCGTCACGTCGAAATGAACGGCCGGGATCGTGAGGTTCAGGACAAGGCCGACTTCGGGGTCTGCCAAGAGCGCGTCGACCTCCATCGCCCGGATGCCATATTCCTTCGCCCTCAGCGCCGAGATGTCGGATGAGATGTCGGCACAGGCCCTCAATTCGACTCCGGCAAACAGGGCAGCATTACGAAGGTAGGTCATCGAGATATTGCCGCAGCCGATAACGCCGATGCCCAGCCTCGTTCCCGGATATGCTTTCATGAATTGGCCTCCCCACCAATTTCAGATGTTTCGCCCATCATCGATGGGGATCGCTGCCGCGACAATCGCTATAGACCATATTATTTCTTGACGCGCGATAAATTTTTATAAACCATGCGGAAAATCCATCCGATCATCGCATCGAGGAATGAGCCATGAGTATCAGAGACCTGAAAGTCGGCTGCCAGACATTCACCTGGGAAATGCTCGGGAAAAGCTGGAATGGCCGCCCGGACGATCTGCTGGATGCCATTGCGAAGGGCGGCTATGCGGGCATCGAAATCACCGACACGATGATCGGCCACTACGCAGACCGTCCCGACGATTTCGCCGCAAGCCTGAAGAAACATGGCCTGACGCTCGTGTCTTTCGCGATGGGCTCGAAAAGCGGCTTTACTGTCAGGCAAGAGATCGACAACGACCTCAGAACCACACAGCGCTGGATCGATTTCGTGGCCGCCTTTCCCGGCGCCCTCGTTTCGATCGGCTCGGCGACGGCTGTCTCGGAAGGACCGCGGGAAGCGAAATTCGAAATCGCTTCGGAATTCTACAATCGGGCCGGCGAACTGGGCAAGGCATCGGGCGTGGATATCGCCGTGCATCCAAGCTCGCACCACAATACGCTGCTGTTCGACCGTGCCGATTATGACCGGATCTTTTCGCTTATCGATAAGAACCTCGTCGGCTGGGTGCCCGATACCGGCCATATCCTGCGCGGCCATGGGGATATTCTCGATACGCTGCGAACCTATCAGGACCGCATCCGATATCTGCACCTCAAGGACGTCGATGCGAACGGCAAATGGGCCATGCTTGGCAAGGGGGTCTGCGATACGCCCGCCGTGATCGACATCGTCGCCGCTGCGCCGCGCTTCAATGGCTGGCTGGTCCTGGAAGAGGAATCAGACACGGCCGCCGCCAATCCCGTGGCAGCCGTCCGGGCGAACCGTGAAACGATGCGCCGCTACGGCGCCTGAGGGAGAAGTCATGATCCGTAAGGAAGACCGCCGGCTGCGTGTGGGCGTGCTCGGCTGCGGCCCGATCGCACAGTTCGCCCATCTCGAATCCTGCGTGAAAGCCAGGAATGCCGACCTCTACGCCATCTGCGATGCAGCACCCGACTTGCTTGCGCGAATGGGTGCGACGTACGAACCACAGAAGATGTACGCCGATTATGACGCGATGCTCGCCGATCCCGAGCTCGAAGCCGTCATCATCGCCACATCAGACGCCTATCACGTGCCGATGTCGATCAAGGCGCTCGATGCTGGAAAGCATGTGCTCTGCGAGAAGCCCACTGGTGTTACGATCGAGGAAGGCCGGGCGCTCGCCGACGCCGTGAAGCGCTCCGGCAAAGTGCTGCAGGTCGGTCACATGAAGCGTTTCGACCCGGCGCTGGAGGCTGCCCGGGATTTTGTCCGTGACGATATCGGCGAGATCTTCGCGCTGAAAGCATGGTACTGCGACTCCACCCACCGCTACACCAATACCGATGCGGTCCAGCCGCTGCCGATCACCAGCAAATTCGCGAGGAAACCCTCCGGAAATCCCAAGGCTGACCTACGCCAGTATTTCATGCTGGCGCATGGCTCGCATCTCGTCGATACCGCCCGTTTTCTGTGTGGTGGGATCGTCGCGGTGCGAGCCCGCCTTCTCGAGCGTGCCGGCGCCTATTGCTGGTTCGTGGAAGCCGAATTCGCCAATGGCGCGCTCGGTCATCTCGATCTGACGGTCGCGGTCCGCATGGACTGGCATGAGGGCTTCCAGCTCTATGGCGAAAACGGTTCGGTGATCGCCAAGACCTTCAATCCCTGGTACCTCAGAGCGAGCGAAGTCGAGATCTTTCACGAAAAGGACGCGACGACCCGAAAACCTCTAGGAGCCGACGGGCACTTCTTCCGCCGCCAGCTGGAAGGTCTTGCCGATACCGTGCTGAACGGTGCGCCGATGCGCGGCGCCGATATAGAGGACGGGATCGCCTCCATCCGCGCCATGGTCGCCATCGCCCGCTCGGTTGAGACGGGTGAACGCGTCGAACTCGCAACCGTCACGGGATCGGTCTGATGCAGCTTGGGATCTTTGCAAAGACCTTCCCCGGCACCGATCCCCGGCAAATTCTCTGCACCGTGCGTGACTGCGGATTTGCGACGACGCAGTTCAATCTCGCCTGCGTCGGCCTGCCGTCGATGCCGGATGCGGTAGCGCCGGAAACGATCACCGCGATCCGGACAGCATCTGAGGAGGCCGGCGTTTCGCTCGCGGCGCTTTCGGGCACCTATAACATGGCTCATCCGGACAGGTCCGTGCGGGAAAGAGGGCTCAAACAGCTTGGAGCGGTGATCGAAACGGCGGCGGCCCTGCAGATTCCGCTGGTGACGCTTTGCACCGGCAGCCGTCATGCCCAGGACCAATGGATGCATCATCCCGACAATGCGCTTCCGTCCGCCTGGGCCGATATGGCGGCCGAAATGGAAAAGGCGCTGGAACTTGCCGAGCGGCACGGGATCGATCTCGGCATCGAGCCGGAACAGGCAAACATCGTCACCTCCGCCGCCGATGCGGTGCGGCTGATCGAAGAGATAGGTTCGAGGCGCCTGCGCATCGTGCTCGATCCGGCAAACCTCTTCGAGCAGGCAGCACCAGCCGAAGTGTCCGACATCGTCGCTAGGGCGATCGATATCTCGGCCGGGTATGTGACGATGGCCCATGCGAAGGATCGTTATGCCGATGGCCGCTTTGCGACGGCAGGTCAGGGTATCGTCGATTTCCCAGCCTTCATCAAAGGCCTGCGCGCGACCGGTTTCAGCGGTGCGCTCGTCACGCACGGTCTTGCGGCAGAAGAAGCACCCGCCGTCGCCAAATTTCTTTCGGATCTGATCCGATGAAGACGCCCATCGCCTTCAGACGAGACGATGCCAACCTTTCAGTCTACGACTGCGGGACAGGCCAAGCCTTGCTCTTTCAACACGGGCTCGGAGGCAATGAGGCGCAGGTCGCGCAGGTTATCCCGGAAGGGCACGACTGGCGGCGGATCACGACCGAGTGCCGCGGGCATGGAAGCTCGACGCTCGGAACGCGCCGCCCCTTTTCGATTGCGATGTTTGCAGCCGACGTCTTGGCCGCAGCAGACGAAAAGGGAATAGACCGGTTCATCGCCGGCGGCGTCTCGATGGGCGCAGCCATCGCGCTGCATCTGGCCAAAACGTATCCCGAGCGCGTCATGGGTCTCATTCTGGTGCGACCGGCCTGGTGGTTTGCCCGGGCCCCAGACAATCTCGCGCCGATCCGCGAGATCGCGGCATTGCTTCGATCTCATTCGACTGGCGACGGCCAGACGCTTTTTGCCAGGTCGGCGACGGCGGGACGTCTGCGGATGGAAGCGCCAGACAATCTCGCCTCTCTGCTTGGCTATTTCGAACGCCCGGATGCACGAACTTTCGCCGACGTCCTCTGCGACATCGCCTCGGATGGAACCGGCGTTTCGCTGGAAGACGCAGAAAACCTCAGTGTTCCCGCCCTCGTCCTCGGCAACCGGCAGGATGCCATTCACCCCCTCGCCGTCGCGCGATTGTTGGCTGACACGCTTCCAAATGCGCATTTCCTCGAAGTGCCGGCAAAGGCAGCGGATGCCGAAGCGCATTTCGCCGCGGTCCGAACGGTGATCCAGCAATTCCTCACCACAGAATTCAAAGATCGGAGCATCGCTCAGCCATGACATCGAACTCTCTCTCGGGCGGCGCCATCGCCGCATTGCCCCGGCATAGGCTACTCGGCGAGTTTTCACTCTGGTCCGCGGATCTTGCCAATATGGAGCGCGACCTTCGCCGCATCGAACCCTATGTTGATCTCCACCATATCGACGTAGCCGACGCACGCTTCACGCCCGGCTTCCTGTTCTTTCCCGATTTCGTCGCCCGCATCGCCAAGCTGACGGCAAAACCGATCCATGTGCACCTGATGGTCGAGGCCGAGATCGTCGAGGAGCAGACACGCCAGTTCATCGAGGCCGGCGCCGATCTCATCAGTGTTCATGCCGAGAATGGGGAAGCCGGCTTGTGTGCGGTGGCACTCGCAAAAGAGCTTGGGGCCGAAGCCGGTGTCGTTCTGCGACTGGAAACTCCGGTCGCCGCGGCAGAACCGTTCCTCACTGAGGTCGCCTTCTTCACGCTGCTCGGGACCTCGATCGGCGTCAAGGGACAAAGCCTTTCGGACAAAGCCTGCGACCGGTTGCGCGAAGCGCGCTCGCTGATGAAGCGCGCCGGACGTGAAAAGGAGATCGTCCTTGCAGCGGATGGCGGCATCCGTGAACAGACAGTTCCGCTGTTGCGGGCAGCAGGTGCCGAGACGGTCGTGCTCGGGTCACTGGCGTTTGGCGACATGGATCTGCCGGGGCGCATCGCCTGGCTGCGTTCTCTGGAGGCCGAGCCGCAATGAACAGAATTGCGCTCGCATTCGACCTGGGTGGAACGGAGTTGCGCGCCGCATTGGTTGGCGACGACGGCAATTTACTGGCGTTCGCATCCGCTCCGACGCGCGCCAGGGATGGGCCGGTTGCAGTCATCGAGCAGATCACGATGCTTGCGGAGGAAACCTGTTCGGAACTTCCCGACGCCAGGCCGCTCGGCATCGGCGTCGGAGCGCCCGGCCCGCTTGATCCGGCCGCAGGCATCCTGACTGCACCGCCGACACTCTCGGGCTGGCGTGAAGTACCCCTCGCGCGCCTTCTTGAAGATCGCTTGAACCTGCCTGTCCGGTTGGAGAACGATGCGAACGCCGCCGCTCTCGGCGAATGGCGTTTCGGCGCCGGGCGCGGCACGGCCTCGCTTGTGTTCGTCACCGTGTCCACCGGCATTGGCGGTGGGGTGATCGCCGATGGCCGGATCGTGCACGGTCGTCGTGGGCTCGCAGGTGAAATCGGCCATATGACCATCACCGGCGAGAGTGAACGATGCCTTTGCGGTGCGGTGGGCTGCTTCGAGGCGGTGGCATCGGGCACGGCACTTGGCCGTCGTGCGACAGCACTGACAAAACCGGGTGACGGTTCAGTGCTACGGGCGCTGTCACATGACGGCGACGTGACGGGCCAACACGTTGTCGAGGCTGCGCGCGGGGGTGACGAAGCAGCCCTTGCGCTGATTGACAGGGAGGCCCGCTGGCTGGGCATCGGCTTTACCAATCTGCTCCACCTCTACTCGCCGGATATGATCGTCATGGGCGGTGGAATTTCCCACGGCTACGATCTTCTTCGAGAACGGATCGAGGCCACCATTCAGGAGCGCGCGATGCCCGCTTACCGCGATGTGCCGGTCGTGCCGGCGCAACTCGGAAGGCATGCCGGTTTGATCGGCGCCGCAAGCCTGGTCCTTCTCAAATGACAGGTTCCGAAATCTGACCGCCGCCCCACTGCAGGATGATAGCCGAGTGCTGAGTTGGATTTGTATAAGCTGTAGCCTTCGACGAAGACAGGTGTTGGATTCGCGTGGGTGGGAATCCGACGACGAACCGCAGGGCGAAGCTTACATGACGGCAATCGAAGAGGCGGATCGGCTGTTGATTTCCGCCGGTACCGTCGCTGGGGCCCTCCTCGTAGCCTCACGACGCAATGTCGGCGAAGAAGTAGAGCCCTCAGCCGAGTGGAACAGAGCTAGACACCGGAAGACATACGGTCGCGCTGACGCGCGTATAGGATCGCTGATGCTCGCTTTGGATCCGGGGGCAGCACGGCATTCTTCAAGGCGAACGAATAGTCGTGCTGCGGATTGTCCAGCACGGCACGCGCGTCCCCACTTTCGACGACCACGCCCTTGCGCATGATGATGACACGGTCCGCTATGTAATAGGCGGTCGCAAGATCATGAGTGATGTAGATGATCGATACTTTCAACGTGTCGCGCAATTCGCGGAAGAGATTGACGATCGACATGCGCAGCGACGCATCCACCATGGAAACTGGCTCGTCTGCGACGATAAGCTTCGGCTCGGGAATGAGCGCGCGTGCCACCGCAATGCGCTGGAGCTGGCCACCGGACAATTCGTGCGAATAACGTCCTCGAACCTCCGCAATGGAGAGGCCGACCCGCTGCAGCGTCATATCTGCCAAGGCCTCCCTTTCCGCGCGGCTCTTCGCACCCTTGAAGCGATGCGCCGTGGCATACAGATACTCGTCGATGCGCGTCAGCGGATTGAAGGCTTCGAAGGGATTCTGGAAAACCGGCTGAACTCTGGTCATGAAGGCTTCGCGGGCGCTGCGGCTGCTGATATCGCCAATGTCGGCGCCGTCGAAGCGGATGGTGCCGCGGTCTGCGGCTTCGCTGCCGAGGATCATCTTGGCGAGCGTGGATTTGCCGGAGCCGGATTCGCCGACGATCGTAAAAATCTCTGGCCTGTCAGCCGCAAGCGCAAAGCTCACGTTATCGACTGCCGTCATTCTGGCGCGTGAAAAGAAACCGCCGATCGGAAAGAACTTGCTGACATTTTCAAGCTGGAGAAGGTGTTCGCCACTCATTGGATCTTGTACTCCCCTGCCTTGAAACAGGCCACGCGCCCGCCGGTCGCGCTCGGCTCCATGACAGGAACCTCCTTCGAGCACCTGTCGATCGCAATCGGACACCGTGGATGGAAGCGACATCCCGACGGCGGGTTCGAAAGCGCCGGAGGCTTGCCCTGCAAGCTCTTCCGCGTCCGGGTATCGCCGATGCGCGGCAGGCTGCCGATCAGGTGAGCCGTATAGGGATGTTGCGGATTGTCGAAGATCGCCTGCGTCGGCCCTTCTTCGGCGAGGCGGCCGGCATACATGATCGCTAGGCGATCGGTGATGGCGGCGTGGACAGACATATCGTGGGTGACGAAGATGACTGAAGCTTGCATACGCGTCTGCACTTCCTTGATCAACGCCAGAACATCCTGCTGCACCAAAACGTCGAGCGCCGTCGTCGGTTCGTCGGCGATGATGAATTCCGGTTCGCACACGGTGGCAAGCGCAATGGTCAGCCGCTGGCGCATACCGCCGGAGAGCTGGTGCGGAAAGGCTTCAAGGACATGCGGATCGAGATGCAGGCGGGCAAGATGCGCCTCGACCCGCTGGCGGAAAGCAGCTTGATCCAGATCCATATGGCGGAAGGCGAAATCGTTGAAAGCGTGTTTCACCCGCCGGACCGGGTTTAGCACGTTCATCGAGCCCTGCATGATGTAGGAGAGATGCCGCCAGCGCGCAGCCCGCATCTTTTGCGGTTCGCCATAGACGTCGATCGGCTTGCCATCGAAATTGAAATTGACCGTGCCGCCGACGACCCTCATCGGCGGGCGAATGGCTCCGGCAAGCGTCTTGATGAGCGAGGTCTTGCCGCTCGAGGATTCTCCGGCAATGCCGTAGATTTCGTTCTTGCGTACCGTCAGGCTGATATCGTCGACGGCCCTGATCTCGCGCCGGACGCCGAAATAATCGTTGACGTAGTAGCATTTGAGCCCGTCGATCGTCAGCGCATCCCGGGAGTTTTCGACGAGGGTCAAAGGTGCTTGCCTCAAAGAATTCTGCATCGTCTCAGGCTCCCATCCGTGCCAGGCGCGAGCGCGGGTCGATATATTCATTGACCGACATGGAAAGCATGAAAAGGCCGAGGAAGAGGATGACCACGAAGAGCATCGGGAAGGCCACCCACCACCAGATGCCGGCAACCATGGCCGAATGTGCATTGGCCCAGTAGATCATGCCACCGATCGTCGGCCGGTTAATGTCGGAAAAACCGAGAATGGAGAGCGTCACCTCCAGGCCGATCGCCCAGATAAGATTGTTCATCGTCGTGAAGAAGACGATCGGCATGACATAGGGAAGATGTTCGCGAATGAGGATCTGCGACGTGCGCATGCCCGAAAAGACGGCGTGCCGCGTGAATTCCCGTTGCCGAAGCGATAGCGCAACGGAGCGGATGAGCCGGCTGTCATGGGTCCAACCGAGCAGGGCTGCGACGACCGCCAGCATCGACCATGTCATCTGGTCACGCAGGACAAAGACCAGAAGAAGCAGGATCGGGATGTTTGGCAGCGCGCCCAGCGTATCGTTGACGCCCATGATGATCTGGTCGGTGCGGCCGCCGATGTAGCCGGAAACGAGGCCGACGACGAGCGCGATGAGGCGGCTGACGACGGCGACAATGATGCCGAAGATGAGCGTATTGCGCAGCGACGCGCCGATCTGCCAGAAGACATCCTGGCCGCGCGAGGTCGTGCCGAACCAGAATTCGGCCGATGGCGGCATGTCGGGGATCACGACATAGATGGCGGTCTCGTCATAGGGTGAGAAAAACGAGGAGACGATCAACCCGACAATGATCAGGATCAGGATCGTCCCGAACAGGAATTCGCGGTTGTAACGAAGCAGGTCTCGGAGGATCTTGAACATCGCGATTATCCCAGTTTCACGCGCGGATCGATCAGCGGATAGATGATATCGATCACGAAGACGGCCGCAGCAACAGCAATGATGGCGATGGTCGTGACACCCAGGACCAGGCTGTAATCGCCGGAATAGATACCCGAGATCAGCAGCTTGCCGATGCCCGGATAGTTGAAGACGAACTCGACGATGACGGCACCGCCGAAGACATTGCCGAGGCTGAGCGCGAGACCCGTAACCTGCGGCAGCATGGCGTTGCGGGCCACATAATACGAAAAGATGCTGCTCGAGCGCACGCCGCCGAGCTCGGCATAAACCACATGGTCGTCAGTGATGATGTTGGAGACGAGCGAACGCATGGAGATGAACCAGCCGCCGATGCCGACGAGCACCAGCGTCAGCGCCGGCAGAATGCCATGTTCGATGACCGAACTGATGAAGACCCAGCTGAAGGCAGGCGCGAGATTGACCTGCGCGCCGCCACTGATCGGCAGGATCGGCCAGACGAAACCAAAGAGAATGACGAGGCTGAGGCCGATAATGTAGGTCGGAATCGGCTGCAAAGCCATGATGACGATGCCGGCAAGCTTGAGCAGCCGGCTGTTGCGGAAATAGCCGGCAAGCGCACCGAGCAGGTTGCCGATAATCCACGAAATGATCGTAGCAAGTGTGAGAAGGCCGACGGTCCAAGGCAAAGCGCGTCCGATGACGGTCATGACCGGCGTCGGGAAAGAGGACAGCGACGGACCGAAATCCCCGGTCAGCACCCGTCCCCAGAATGTGAAATACTGACCGATAAGCGGGCCGCCGGTTCCATAGAGCTCCCGCAGCGACTGTCGCAGAATTTCAACAGATTGTGGATCGGTCGAGCCGAAACTCGTCAAAAGCGATACGGTCTGCTCCACCGGGTCGACCGGCGAGAAATGCGCGATCAGGAATGCGAGCGTGATGCCGGTGACGACCACGAAAAGGAACTGCAGGAAACGTTTGCCCGCATAGATCAGAAAACCATTCATGGCATCCATCCTTCAGTAGGAGAAGGGGAGCGGCCGGCAATCAGCCACTCCCACGTCGACGCGATCAGTTCTTCGGAGCGTCCGGATTGGCCTTCAGGCCGGTCACCATGTAACGAATGTTCGACCAGTTCGGACCAGAGGCGGAATAGGGGTTTTCAGCGCTCGGATAGTTCGTCCAGTAGGTCGTGTCGAACGGTGCGAACTTGTTATAGGCCATCAGCGGGATCATCGGCATCTCTTCGACCGCGAGCTTTAAGAAATCCTGACCGACCTTGATGACGTCGGGCGAGTCGAAGGCGATGGAGCGGTTCTTCGCGATGATCTGATCGAGACGCGGATCCTGCCAGCGCTGCAGATTGCGCGGCGGCTGGATCTGGCCGAGCGGCTTTATGAATTCCGAATGATAGCTGTCCAGGAAGAAGGACAGGTCCGGATGGCCGCCCCAGGTTTCAATACTCCAGTAGATTGCGGCTTCGTAATCGCCGGTCGAAAGGCGCTGACCGTTGGTCGGGCCGGCAACGTCGACCTTCGTGGCAATTCCGTTCTGGCTCCATTGCTGGGCAATGACCGTGCCGGCACGCGCCAACGTCGGAATGGCATCGCCCTCGACCTGCAGGCGGATCGTGAACGGCGTGCCGTCAGGCTTCAGCCATTGATTGCCGCTCTTCTTGAAACCGGCCTTCTGCAGGAGCTCGGCTGCAGCCTGAACATCCTGCTTCCACCAGCCGAAGCCGAAGGTGCGCTGCAGCTGTTTCGGATCGGTCGGGATCTGGTCGCCCCACTGACCACGCACCATGGTGGCGATCTGGGCGGAGATGTTAGGATCGTAGGGCTTGATCTTCCGGCTGCCGGTATCGAGCTCGAAATTGGTGAGCCAGTCCTGCATCGGCGCGTAATAATCGTCCGGCGCCGAGCCCGTCGGCGGCGTGGCGAGAGCAGCCAGATTGGCGGCACCGCGATAGGAGCCGAGAGCCACGGCGCGGATATCAATCATCAATGCCAGCGCCCAGCGCACATCCTTGTTGTCGAAGGGCGGCTTTTTGTTGTTGAGCAGCACGGATGGCAGGGTCGGATCGGGATGGGCGAAGGGAAAGCCCTTCAGCCAGGAAGCAACGCTCTTGCTGTCGCGCATCATCGCAAACATGCCCTCGGGTGCCATGTCGTTGATCACGTCGAGATTATGATTGCGCTGCTCGATGACGCGGGCTTCGGGATTGCCGGCGGCGCGATAGACGACATATTTGACCTGCGGCGGCTCCTTGGCGGCCATGCCGATCGACGTCCGTTGCCAGTCGTCGCGCAGTTTCCAGATGGTCCAGTTGCCAGCCTTGTCATAGCTCTGCAGCACATAGGCGCTGAGCGAGACCGGCGGATTATTCTTGAATGCCAGAGGGTCGCCCGCCTTTTCGAAAACATGCTTCGGCATGATCCAGGCAGCGTTCCAGCGCACGGTAAACACGGTGTGGAAGCGCGAATTCGGCTTCTTGAGATGGAAGATCACCGTCTGCGGATCAGGATTTTCCACGCTGGCAACGTTGACGGAAAAGGGCGCGCTCCAGGACATGCCGGGATGGTCGATCTGCGTCTTGACGGTATAGGCCACGTCATCGCTGGTGAATTCGACACCGTCACTCCAATAGATGCCCTTGCGCAGCTTCACGGTCATTTGCGTGAAATCGGCATTATAGGCCGGCGGCTCGGTCGCGAGCGCATTCTGCCAGGCATGCGGACCACCCTCCGGATTGATGAACCAGAACGTATCGGTCGTCAGCTGCTGCAGGCCGTTGACATTGGCAGACCCGCCACCGCCCGGCGCCCAGACATTGAACCAGTCGGCATTCTGCTGCGGCGTGCCCTGGATGATCAGAGTTTCATTACGCGGAATACCGGCGATGAAATCCTGCGCATAAGCAGGCAGAGCGGCGAGAGACGATAAGGCAATGGCTACAAATCTAGGGAACTTCATCGGACGCTCCTCCTTGGCCCGCAGAGCCGGGCGCTTCCCGTAATCCGTTATCGATCGCATTCCGGCGAAAGCGTCTTTATAGGGACCTGATAGTCCCTATGGCTCCTCCAGCCGACAAGCTTCGCCTCAACATTTATCGACAATTTTTCGCGGAACGGCAACAGGTAATTTTCCAGACGCTAAAAACTCCCGGAAATTTCGGCATTTTTGATCATCTGGTTCATCGCCATTTTTTATATTATTGACAAAGTGGTCGTTTCGCTTAGCTTTTTGCGTCGAGCGCGGCACCCTCCCAAGACAGCCGCAACTCATCACCATATTGGTCGGTTAGCCTTCGGGAGGAGGCAGAGGCTTGGCCGTTCAAGAGGAAAGACGATGACGAGTTCCTATGACGTGACCATCAACGTTCACGCCGGCAGGCCGACAGGCGCCTATAAACCGCTGTGGAACTGGTTCGGCTATGACGAGCCAAACTACACCTATTCCCCCCATGGCAAGAAGCTTCTGAAGGAGCTGACGGAACTTAGCCCCGTCGCTCCGCGCATTCGCACCCACAATCTGTTAACGAGCGGCGATGGTAAGCCGGCCCTGAAATGGGGCTCGACCAATGCCTATACAGAGGATGCGAACGGCAATCCCGTCTACGACTGGACGATCATCGACCAGATCTTCGACGCCTATGTCGAGGCCGGCAACATTCCGCTGATCCAGATCGGCTTCACGCCGGAGGCGCTTTCCGATTTCGACGGCCCCTACAAGCATCATTGGGAACCGGCGGATAAATACGCAACGATCACGACCGGCTGGACCGCGCCGCCGAAGGACCTGAACAAATGGGGCGACCTCGTCGAGGAGTGGGCGCGGCATCTTGCCGATCGCTACGGCGAAGACGTCGTCTCCTCCTGGCCCTGGGAAGTCTGGAACGAGCCAGACGGCCACTACTGGACCGGTACGATCCCGGAATTCTGCGCCATGTATGATGCGAGCGCACATGCCGTAAAACGAGCGTTGCCGAAAGCACGCGTCGGCGGCCCGCATACATGCGGCGGTTTCGCCAATGAGAAGGCGCAGACCTTCCTGCGCGCCTTTCTGCGCCATGTTGTCGAGAACAAGCCGCCGATCGATTTCATCGCCTTCCACGCAAAGGGCAATCCGGTCATCTTCGACGGCCATGTGCGCATGGGCCTGCACAAGCAACTGCGCGACATCGAAACCAACCTCGCCATTATCAACGAATTCCCCGAGCTTCGGCATCTGCCCGTCGTCATCGGCGAATCCGACCCGGAAGGCTGTGCGGCCTGCTCGGCCCGCGTCCACCCGCAGAACGGCTACCGCAATGGACCGCTCTACGGCGTCTATGTCGTCGAGAGCATGATCCGCACATATGAACTGTCGCGCCGCGCCAATATCGAAATCGAAGGTGCCGTGACCTGGGCCTTTCTTTTCGACGACCAGCCCTATTTCGACGGCTTCCGGGATCTTGCCACCAACGGCGTCGACAAGGCAGTGCTGAACGGCTTCCGGATGCTCGGCAAGCTGGGCGGCGAGTGGCTGGAATCCGAAAGTGACTATCGCCGCGATATCGAGGACATCATGAGCCACGGCGTTCGCGACAAGCCGGACGTCAACGTTGTTGCGACCCGCGACGACAAGGGCGTCTCTGTTCTCGTCTGGCACTATCATGATGACGACGAGGCAGGCCCCGCTGCCGAGATCAGCCTGTCGATCGACGGCTGGGGCAATCGTGCGGCTGCGCTCAAGCATTTTCGCATGGACGAGCAGCATTCCAACTCCTTCCGCATCTGGAAGGAAATGGGCAAACCGCAGGACATCAAAGGCGCCGATTACGCCAGGCTCGAAGCCTCCGGCAAGCTCGCCGAGATCGACAATGAAGCATCGATCTCCGTCAAGGACGGCAAGATCGATCTCAAGTTCTCCCTGCCGCGTCAGGGCGTGTCTCTCCTGCGCCTGGACTGGTGAGACGGCAGGCAAGAGAACGCAGCCCTCAAAGTTGCGCTCTCGGACTTCCCTCAAGCAATGGCGTGCGGCCGTCACCGGCCGCGCGACATGACCGGCATCTCCTAAAACCTTTCCCTGCAGCACTGCCGGCATGCGCAGGCTGGTCAAGCGCATTGCGCTAACAATCCGCAGCTTGCACATCGAAACATTCATCATAAAGCGGTTTACAGCCAATAACTGACATGTTAGTCATATCGTACTGACATCGAGGAGATATATTGGTGACGGGGTTTGGTTTGTCGGTCGCATTGGCGACGCCTTTTGAAAGCAGCGGCGCCATTGCCGTCGAGGTCATGATCGCCCAAGCAAAGCGCAGCCTCGATTCGGGTTGCGCCAGCGTCACGCTGTTTGGAACGACCGGCGAAGGCGCATCCATTGGCAATCAGGAACGGGAGCGGATCCTCGACGCGTTCGTCGCCGCCGGCGTTCAGCCCCGGCAGATCGTCGTCGGTGTACTCGTCGATGCGGCGGAAGACGCCGCCCAGCAGATGTCGCGTGCCTTGTCGAAGGGCGTGGGCAACATCCTTCTCGCCCCGCCTTCCTATTTCAAGAATGTCAGCGATGACGGCATTTTTACCTGGTTTGCCGACGTCTTTGCGCGCATCGGCGACACAGCGCGTGGCGTTCTGGTCTACAATATTCCTTCGGTGACGATGGTCGGATTGAGCATCGACCTGATCAGCCGGTTGCGAACGGCATTCCCCTCAATCGTCATCGGCGTCAAGGACTCCTCCGGCGACTGGCCCTACACCGAAGCCCTGCTGCGCCAGCACGGCGACCTGATCATCCTGATCGGCGACGAGCGGCATCTCGCCAAGGGTGTCCGCATGGGCGGCCAGGGCGCAATTTCCGGCATGGCCAATTTTGCGCCGCATGAAGTGCGCGCCATGGCCGTCGACGGTAATGACGATCCCCGTATCGAAAGCTTCGTCGCAGAGCTACTCAAGCACCCGGTCACACCGGCTGTGAAAGTCATGGTGTCCAAGATGACGGGCGATGATACATGGCTTGCGGTTCGCCCGCCTTTGACGTCAATCTCCGCCGACGGTCAGCGCGAGCTTGCCCTTGCCTTTGACGCACTTTTTCGCACAAAGGCAGCATAGCGGTCATGTACGAGGAGAGCCCGATGGATGGAGCTGACGAGCAGCCGACGCTAAGAGAGAAAGCTTATGAGAGCTTCACCCGGCATCTGCTTGCGCGTGACGTCCGTCCCGGGCAATTCGTGTCCCAGCGCAGGCTTGTCGAATTGACCGGCCTGACGCTCGGCGCCATTCGCGAGCTCATTCCCCGGCTTGAAGCCGAAGGCCTCATCAAGACAGTACCGCAACGCGGCCTGCAGATTGCGCATATCGACCTCAACCTCATCCGAGAAGCCTTTCAGCTTCGGCTTTTTCTCGAAAAGGAAGCCGTCGCCATCTTCACGGAGACGGCAAGCGACGAGACGATTGCGGCACTCTTGCAGCAGCATCGAGAAATCGTGGCTGCGATCGAGGGCGGCAATCTTTCCCATGAACTGGAAATCCACGCCCAGGCCGTCGACTGGGGCATGCATGACGCTTTTATCGATGCCCTGGGCAATACGATCATTTCCAATGCCTACCGCGTCAACTCCATCAAGATGCGCCTGATCAGCCAGGAGCGTTTCCGCATCGAAGGGCGCGTCGGCCCCGTCATGGGCGAGCATCTTCGCGTGCTGGAGGCGATTGAGCAAAGGGATGCGCAAGGAGCCGTCGATGCGCTTGCCGCGCATATCAATCACGCGCGAAGTCGCGCGCTGAGAATTTAGACTGACGCCTGCGGTGAGGAGATCGCGGGCCACACAAGAGGAGGAGAGCATGTCATCATCATTCATTCGTCCCACGCGGCGAAACTTCCTGGCAGGTTCCGCGGCGATCGGTGCCGCCGGCTTCTTCGGCATCAAGCCTGCTTCGGCAGCTGTCGACTGGAAGCGCTTTGCCGGAACGACGCTCGAGGTGAACCTCGTCAAGAGCCCGCGCAGCGAAACGATCCTCAAATATCTGAGCGAATTCGAAGCGCTGACGGGCATCAAAGTCAATGCCGAAGCAACACCCGAGCAGCAGCAGCGTCAGAAGACGACAATCGAACTCAGCTCCGGCAAACCAAGTTTCGATGTCGTGCACCTCAGCTACCACGTCCAGAAGCGCCAGTTTGAAAAGGGTGGCTGGCTTGCCGATATCAGCGAATTCGTGAAAGATCCTTCACTGACCGACCCGTCTCTGGTCGAGAGCGATTTTGCAGAAGCCGGCCTGCAGTTCGCCAAGGATTCGCAGGGCGTGCTGCGCTCGCTTCCCTTCTCAGTGGACTACTGGATCGTCTACTGGAACAAGGAATTGTTCGAGAAGAAGGGCCTCTCCTACCCCTCGACCTTCGACGAGATGGCCAGTGCCGCTGAAGCCCTGACGGACGCCTCCACCAATACCTACGGCTTCGTCGCGCGTGGTCTTAAGAATGCAAACGTCCCCGTCTGGACGACCCTGCTGCTCGGCTACGGCTCGACGCCCCTCGGTCCTGATGGAAAGCTGCGCACGACTTCGGATGAAGCCGTGGAAGCAGCTAAGCTCTATCAGCGGCTAATGACGAAGGCCGCGCCCGTCGGCGTTTCCGGCTTCAACTGGGCCGAAGCACAGTCTGCCTTCCTGCAGGGCAAGGTCGGTATGTGGCTCGATGGCGTCGGCTTTGCTCCGCCGATCGAGAACCCGGAAAAGTCGCGCGTGGTCGGCAAGGTCGGTTACGGCATCATGCCGAAGGGACCGAAGGCCCAGGCTGCCGCAACGACCGGCGACGGCATCGGCGTCACCGCTGCCAGCAAGAACAAGGAAGCAGCCTATCTCTTTTGCCAATGGGTCGTTTCCCACGACATGGGCGCACGCTTGCTGCAGGCAGGCGCCGGCGTTCCCTTCCGCAATTCGATCCTCGAAGATGCTAAGGTTCGCGAAGGCGTCAAGATGCCAAGCAGCTGGGTCGATGCCGTTGCGGGCTCGGCAAAGATTTCGCAGCTCGCGCTGCCGGTCATCATTCCGGTTACCGAGTTCCGCGACATCTATGGCGTCGGTCTGACCAACATGATCGGCGGCGCCGATCCGGCAGCGGAACTCAAGAGCGCCACCGCGCAGTTCGAACCGGTACTGGCCCGAAGCGAGGGATAATGGCATCCGTGAGCATGGACACCACGCGATCGAAAAGCATCGCAAATGCAAGGAGCAAGCCTGGCAGGCTTGTTCCGAACTACTGGCCCTTCGTTGCCCCGGCGTTGGTCGTCATTGCCGCGGTCATCGTGTTTCCCTGGTTATTTACGCTCTGGATGAGTGTGAACAGCTGGACTCTGGGCCAGCCGGTGGTTTTTGCAGGCCTGGACAATTACACCCGGCTGCTGGTGGACATGCGCTTCTGGGAGTCCTTGTGGCACACGGCGCTTTACACGCTGCTTGCGGTCGTCGCCCCGCTGTTTCTGGGCACGCTCGCAGCCCTGATCTTCGACGCGCAGTTTCCGTTCCGCGGATTGCTGCGCGGCGTTTTCGTCATGCCAATGATGGCGACACCCGTCGCCATCGCGCTCGTCTGGACCATGATGTTCCATCCGCAGCTTGGCGTTCTGAACTATCTGCTGTCGCTCGTGGGCATCGGACCGCAGGAGTGGATCTACAACCAGAACAGCGTCATTCCTTCGCTCGTGCTGGTGGAGACCTGGCAGTGGACGCCGCTGATCATGCTTATCGTGCTTGGCGGGCTCGCCGCCGTGCCGCGCGAACCCTATGAAAGCGCGGAGATCGACGGAGCAAACGCCTGGCAGAAATTTCGATATCTGACCCTGCCGATGATCGCGCCCTTTCTGATGATCGGCGTCATGATCAGGAGCATCGATGCGGTCAAGAGCTTCGATATCATCTATGCGATGACACAGGGCGGTCCGGGCACTGCATCAGAGACGATCAACATCTACCTCTATAATACCGCCTTTTCCTATTACGACATCGGCTACGGATCGGCGATGGCAGTCGTCTTCTTCATCATCATCGTCGCGCTTTCCTTCGTGCTGATGATGATCCGGCAGCGCGCCAACTGGTCCGACACGGAGACACGCTGATGAAACGCAAGACGATCGACCGTATCGGGCTGCTGTTCGTCGCCCTCGTCATGGTCTCCCCGGTCATCCTGTTTTTCCTCTGGATGATCTCACTGTCGTTGAAGTACGAGATCGACAACGGCGCCTATCCGCCGATCTTCATCCCCGAGCGCTTCGCCTGGTCGAATTACATGAAGGTCTTCGAGGAGAACAATTTCTTCCTCTACTTCTGGAATTCGATCCTCGTGACGGGCGGGGCGACCCTGCTTGCGCTGCTGATCGGCGTGCCTGCCGGCTACGGCATTGCGCGGCTGAAGGCGGAGCGCTCCGCCATGGTCATCATGATCGCACGCATGACGCCCGGTCTGTCCTTCCTCATCCCACTGTTCCTGCTGTTCCAGTGGCTGAACCTTCTCGGCACGCTCTGGCCGCAGATCATCATCCATCTGGTGGTGACCGTTCCGATCGTCGTCTGGATCATGATCGGCTATTTCGAAACGACGCCAATGGAGCTCGAAGAGGCTGCCAGCATCGACGGCGCGACATCCTGGCAGGTCTTCCGCCTGGTGGCGCTGCCGATCGCCAGGCCCGGCATCGTCGTGGCCTTCATTCTGTCTGTCATCTTCTCCTGGAACAACTTCGTATTCGGCATCGTACTTGCTAGCCGCGAAACCAGAACCCTGCCGGTGGCCGTCTACAACATGCTGTCGTTCGAGCAGGTCAGCTGGGGGCCGCTTGCCGCAGCCGCGCTCATCGTCACGCTGCCCGTGCTGGTGCTGACGATGTTTGCGCAAAAGCAGATCGTTGCAGGCCTGACGGCTGGCGCCGTCAAGGGCGGCTGACCGGACATTCAAAGGACTATCAACATGGCAAACGTGAATATTCGAAACGTCCAGAAGCGCTTTGGCACCGTCAATGTCATCAGGGACATCAGCGTCGATATCTCCGACGGAGAATTTGTCGTGCTCGTCGGTCCGTCCGGCTGCGGCAAATCCACCTTGCTGCGCATGATCGCCGGTCTGGAAGAAATGAGCGATGGTGAGATCCGGATCGGTGCTCGTGATGTCAGCAATCTGAGGGCCCGCGACCGCGATATCGCGATGGTCTTCCAGAACTACGCGCTCTATCCGCATATGAGCGTCGCCGACAATATGGGCTTTGCCTTGAAGCTGAAAAAGGCCGACACGTCGGAGATTTCTGAACGAGTGACCAAGGCGGCAAATATCCTTGGTCTTGAAAAGCTGCTCGACCGCTATCCCAAGCAGCTCTCTGGGGGTCAGCGCCAGCGTGTCGCCATGGGCCGCGCATTGGTGCGTGATCCGCAGGTCTTCCTGTTCGACGAGCCGCTTTCCAATCTTGATGCGAAGCTGCGCGTCCAGATGCGCGCCGAAATCAAATCGCTGCATCAGCGTATCAAGACGACGACGATCTATGTCACCCATGACCAGATCGAGGCAATGACGATGGCCGACAAGATCGTGGTCCTGCACGATGGCGTCATCGAGCAGGTCGGCGCTCCCCTGGAACTCTATGACCGCCCCGCCAATCTCTTCGTCGCCGGCTTTATCGGCTCACCCTCGATGAACTTCATCGACGGCAGAATCGAGGAGGGTGTCTTCCGCACGGAAAAGGGCCTCATCCTGCCACTGCCGGAAAACATCAAGATCGCAGCGCCCGCCGGCGAGCTGGTCTACGGCATCCGTCCCGAACATATCCGCGCCAGTCAGGGCGGGATCGCCGGCCGCGCCGAGATCGTCGAGGGAACCGGATCGGAAATCTTCGCCAAGCTCGATTGCAACGGCGAGCAGATTTCCTGCCTCTTCCGGGAACGGCTGGCGATCGCATATGGCGACACCGTCTCGATTTCCATCGATCCGGCAAGCGTGCACCTTTTCGACAAATTGACCGGCCAGCGCATTTGAACATGACCTCACTCAATGCGGACAGCAGGCAGCGCCACGTTCTGTGTGTTGGTGCGGCCGTGCTCGACACGCTGTTTCGCGTCCGCGCAATTCCGCAGACACCGGGCAAGGTTCTGCCCCATGAGATGCTGCAGATAGCCGAAGGTATGGCGTCGAGCGCGGCCTATGCCATCGTTCGCCTCGGCGGCATGGCAAGCCTCTGGGGCGCCGTCGGCGACGATCCGACCGGCCAGCAGATCCTGACAGAGCTCGAACAAGCCGGAATTGATGTCAGCGGCAGCGCCCGCGTTGCCGGTGCTCGCTCGGCCGTTTCGACGATCCTCATCGACGACGATGGCGAAAGGCTGATCATTCCCTTCTACGATCCACGACTGCACGAAGATGTCCGGGAGGTCACGCCCGACGATCTCGCGGCGTTCGATGCCGTTATGGTAGATGTGCGCTGGCCCGCTCTCGCCATGAAGGTCCTAAAAGCGGCAAGGGCGGCAGGAAAGCCCGCAATTCTCGATGGCGACGTCGCGCCGCCTCACATTATCGACATGTTGGCGAAACATGCCAGCCACATCATCTTTTCGGAGCCGGCAGCCCGCAGCCTGTCGCAGATCGGCGATCCCGCCGGCATGGTGCCGCTTCTCAAGAAGCAATATCCGCAGGCTTTGATCGTGGTCACGGCCGGAGAGCGCGGCAGCTATTGGTGGAACGAAGAAACAGCTGACGTCGCGCATGTGCCTGCATTTCGGGTCAAAACGGTCGACACGCTCGCAGCCGGGGATATTTTCCACGGCGCCTACGCGCTGGCGATCACCGAGGGATTAACGACCGATGCCGCCATTCGCATGGCGTCGGCCGCTGCGGCCCTGAAATGCAGCATTTTTGGAGGACGGCTCGGCGCACCCGAGCGCGCCGAGGTCCTGGCCCTCATACGGAACGGCGGATGTCATCAGCCGGCATGATCGCCGGTCTGCTCCTTTGGGCCTCGATTATCGCTCACATAAGCGAGGTAGCGCTTCTTGCTCGGCTGCAGGTGATCGACGCAGAGCTGCGCCAGGACCCAATTGTCCCTGCCCTTCAGCATCTCGATCATCAGCCGGTGATGTTCATGCGAGATTCGCAGCGATTCCTTGCTGGACATGGAATTGGCGCGCACCGGCAGGCTGAGCCGCATATAGAGTTCGATTGACTGGACGAGGTGGGAATTGCCACACGCCCCGAAGAGCGTCAGGTGGAACCGGTCGTTCGTCTCGTGCACGCCGCGAAGATAGCCGGATTCCACGTGCCGGCCGTGCTCTTCATGCAGGACCGTCAGTTCAGCGATTAGCCCCTCGGGTGCCGGCAATGGAATCCAGAGCGCGGCCTGCCGCTGCAGCAGCTCGCGCACGTCATAGATCTCCTGCACCTGTCGCGGGGTCAGCGAACGGACAGTGGCACCCTTATTGCGCTCGCGCACGACAATGCCCATCGCCTCCAATTGGACAATCGCCTGACGGGCGAAATGGCGGGTGACATGGAAGCGCGCCAGCAGCGTGTCTTCGGTCAGACGCGTGCCTGGCGCCAGGCGTCCGAAGATGATGTCTTCCTCAAGGGCGCGCGCGATGCTCAGGTCGTCGTGTTCGATCTCGCCTTCACTGATATCGTCAAGCGTCTGCATCCATAATCCTCCGGCGGTTTGCCATCTTATCGCGGTTTGCATCGAGCGTCGAACCGGCTCAGCCGATAGATATCTTCAACCAGCGCCAGCGTCTTCATGTTATCGGCGGGCACGGTCTCCATCGGCGCACGCCCCTCCAGCCCGTCGAGGAAATGGGCGATCGTTGCATCATAGGCGCCCTGATAGACCGCATCCGCATCATATTCCTCCAGGCGCTGGATTTGCCCGTTCGCCGAAAGACGGACGCCGTCCAGTTCCAGCGTCGCCTGTGTACCAAAAATCCGCAGATGGTCACGCGGCGCCGGCGGAGCGCCATGCACAGCGAGATTGGCGTTTACAGTGACGATCACCCCGTCGTCCAGACGGCGCAGGACGACGGAGGCAACATCTTCGGCAACAATATGCCCATTGCTGCGCTCGAGACGTGCGGCAACGACCTCCATCTCGCCGAACAAGTAGCGCAGCGTATCCAGGTGATGGATCATCACCTCCATGACAAGGAGGCGTTCCTGGTTGCGGAAAAACGGCTGGCGGACGAGGGCCGGCCTTCTGCCCTCACCGTCTGCGATCATCCCACTCGATAGGAACTCGAATTGGACCTGCCTGACGGCGCCCGCAATGCCCTCTTCCAGCCATGCCTTCAGCCGGCGATAGTAAGCGCGAAACCGCCAGTTCTCATGCACCATCAACCGGATCGACGGCGGCAGACCGGCAACGAGAGCAGCGGCCTGATCGTAGTCGGGCGCGAGCGGCTTCTGGCAGATGATATCGAGGCCCCTTGCCGCGGCAAGCCGCACAAGCGCAACATGGACCTCGCGCGGCGCGCAGATATCGACCGCATCGAGCGCCTCATTCGCCAGCATCGCCTTCGCAGTCGCGTAAGCGCGTGGAATCCTAAAGTGCTGGCTTTTGACCTCGCGCGCCTCTTCCGAGGGATCGGCGATCGCGACGATCTCGGCGCGCGCCGACTGTTTTGCCCATGCCGGCAGATGATATTCGCTCACCCAGCCGGCACCAATAATCCCTACGCGCCTTCGCCTGATCTCTTCCATATACCACCGCAACTCGTTTTATCGATAATCTAAGCGCCGCCGGCTGGAAAGCCAATGCGTGGCGCAGATAAAAACAGGGAAATAACGTGAATTATGTTGCGTTTTCGTTATAAAATCGCCGACCAAGCTAACCTGCACATATGCGACCATATCTTTATTTATTGACAATCATGCGCATCCCACTAGGCTTGAGATCGATTTAAGGTCGAGGGAGGAACAATGTCGAGCGGTCTTCGTCGCAAGCTGACGAGTTACGGCGATCAGGGTTTTTCCCTTTTTCTTCGAAAAGCTTTCATCAAGGCGATGGGCTATTCCGACAATGCCCTCGATCGCCCGATCGTGGGGATTGCCAATACCTACAGCGATTTCAACCCCTGCCACGGCAACGTCCCGCAGTTGATCGAAGCGGCCAAGCGCGGCGTCATGCTGGCCGGCGCCATGCCGATGGTCTTCCCGACCATTTCCATTCACGAGAGCTTCGCCTCCCCGACCTCGATGTATTTGCGCAATCTCATGGCGATGGAAACCGAGGAGATGATCCGCGCTCAGCCGATGGATGCAGTGATCCTAATCGGCGGCTGCGACAAGACCTTGCCGGCGCAGATCATGGCCGCCGCTAGCAGCGAGATCCCGGCGATCTTCCTGCCCACAGGGCCGATGGCCGTCGGCCATCACAAGGGCGAAAGGCTCGGCGCCTGCACCGATTGCCGCCGTTTCTGGGGCCGCTTCCGCGCAGGCGAAATTGACGAGGCGCAGATTAGCGATGTCAACAACAAGCTCGCAAGCTCGATCGGCACCTGCACGGTGATGGGAACGGCAAGCACTATGGCTAATCTGACCGAGGTTATGGGCCTCTGCCTGCCGCGGGCAGGATCGGCACCGGCTGCCGAATCCGAGCGGATGCGGCTTGCCGAAGAAACGGGCCGGATCGCTGCCGGCCTTGCAGCCAATCCGGATGCGCCAACCGTGCGCGATGTCCTGACACCAGCGGCCATCCGCAACGGTCTTGTCGCCCTGCAGGCGATGGGCGGCTCGACCAATGCCGTCGTCCATCTCGCCGCCATTACCGGGCGCCTCGGCTTTCACCTCGACATGGCCGAACTCGACAGGCTTGGCAATGTCGTACCGCTGCTCGTCGACCTGCAACCCTCCGGCCAGCACTATATGGAACAGTTCCACGAGGCCGGTGGTGTGCAGACGCTGCTGAAAGCCGTTCGTCACGAGATCGACGGCAGCCAACGGACGGTATACGGGATGACTGTTGGCGAGGTGATTGACGCGGCCCCCGATGAGCCTGGGCAGACAATCATTCGCACGGTCGAAAAACCGCTGAAACCGATCGGCACCATTGCCGTACTCCGTGGTAATCTCGCGCCTCGCGGCGCCGTCATCAAACAATCTGCCGCATCGAAGGAGCTTCTGCAGCACGATGGGCGAGCGGTCGTCTTCGATTCCGTCGAGGACATGGCTCTGCGGATCGATAGCGACGACCTTGACGTCGGTGCCCACGATATTCTCGTTCTGCGCAATGCCGGTCCGAAAGGCGCGCCGGGAATGCCCGAAGCCGGATACCTGCCGATCCCGCGCAAGCTTGCCCGGCAGGGCGTCAAGGACATGGTTCGGATCTCCGATGCGCGCATGAGCGGCACGGCCTTCGGGACCATCGTGCTCCATGTCGCCCCCGAAGCTGCCGCCGGCGGACCCTTGGCGATCGTCAGAACCGGCGACCGCATCCGCCTCGACGTCAAGGAGAGACGCATTGACCTTGCCATCGACCAGGCCGAATTCGACCGGCGGATGGCGGAGTTCGGAGCGGTATCGCCTGCCGAGCCCGCGCGCGGTTATGCGAAACTCTACCATGCGCGCGTGTTGCAGGCCGACGAAGGCGCCGATTTCGACTTCCTCCAGCATGAGGAACTGGATCGGAAATGAGCCGGCCGGATAGTGAAGCGCCCCTCTGCCTGCCACGTCTGCCGTTGACCCGTCTTCCGAACACGCCGTTGCCTGAGGGCACGATCGACACGCATTTCCATGTCTTCCGGTCGGACGCTCCCCTGAATACGCCGCGCAGCTACACGCCGCAGATCGCCACGACGGCCGACTGGATCGCCTTCGCCGACCGGCTCGGTATCGGCAGGGGCATTCTCGTGCAGCCGAGCGTCTACGGCTTCGACAATCGGGTGCTTGTCGAAGCGCTGGCTGCCTTCCCGAAACGTCTTCGCGGCATTGTCGTCATCGATCCCGAGACGAGTGCCGAAGAGATCGGCCGCCTCGACGGACTCGGTGTCCGCGGTGTGCGCATCAACACCCGCAATAAAGGCGGCCTGCCGCTGGCAGCCGCCGAAAAGATTGCGGCAGCCATCCGCGAATTCGGTTGGTCACTGCAGCTGCAGATCAGCTCGGACCAGATCGATGATCTTGCCGCACGGCTGCCATCCCTCGGCATCCGCTTCGTTATCGATCACATTGGGTTCATACCACTCGATGCGGGCGCATGGCGACAACACATTCCGCCCCTGCAGCGGCTCGCCGATCACTCCGGGGGCTACATCAAGCTGACGGCGCCCTACCGGCTGACGCGCAAACGCGGCCATGGCGGGCTCGCCGACATTGTTGGCGCGCTTGCCGCCAGTCATCCGGATAAGCTACTCTGGGGAAGCGACTGGCCGCATACCGAACTCTGGAGCGATATGCCTGACGACGCCGACTTGATCGACGATATTCAGGACGCCATCGGCAACCCCTCGCTTGCTCGCAAGATTTTCATTGAAAATGCGGAAACGCTGTTCTTTGGCCGCTAGGGCAATCCCAGTAGCGCGCAAGCTTAGCGCCCGCGATCAGACGAAATTAACATTACTGGATTTTCGCATCCGAACGCAGATGCATCAGAGTGGATATCCAGGCGCAGATTTGGTCACCAAATGGTGCTATCTATAACATCATAATCAGGAAGCAACGATGCGATCGACTATCAATCTCGACGACACGCTCCTGGAAAGGGCTAGGTCCCTAACCGGCACGAAAGAAACCGCCACTCTGGTCCGGCAAGCGTTGGAGACGCTTGTCCGGGTGGAGTCGGGAAAACGCCTCATCGCGCTCGGCGGAACTATGCCGGACGCGGAGGCAGCCCCACGCCGCCGATCCGTGTCTCAGTCAAATGACCGAGCCGTGGCGAGAACGTGGGAGACTTAGGGCAGGAAAGCCTCTTCGCAAAAGGCAACCCCGCATTTCGCGAGCGTTGCCTGATCATAAACCCATAGCGGGAACGCGAGCTCAGGCCGCCTTGGCAATATCGTCGCTGTGGCGGATTTCCGTGCCGAGCACCTTCAGGCATTCGCGGATGAATGCAGCAAGCGCGGTCCATCCCTTCGCGGAAACCATAGTGCCATCGACATAGGCTTCCGTCGGCGACAGATCGATATAGGTGCCGCCTGCAAGCGTGACTTCCGGCTCGCAAGCCCCGAGAGCACCGACCTTCTTGCCGCGAACGACGCCGTCGACGGCAATCAGAATCTGGACACCGTGGCAGATCGTAAAGATCGGCTTTTGCTTCTCGTGAAAATGCCGCACGATTGCCTGGACGCGTTTATCGGTGCGGATATATTCGGGGCCGCGACCGCCTGCGCAATAGACCGCATGATACTGGTCGAGTTGCGCCTCGGCCTCCGAGAAGGTCTTGTTGATCGTGAAGAAGTGCCCGAGCTTCTCCGTATATGTCTGATCGCCCTCGAAATCGTGGAGCGAGGTCTTGATCAGATCGCCGGCCTTCTTGTCGGGGCAGATCACGTGGACCGTGTGTCCGACTGCCTCCATCGCCTGCTGGTAGACATAGATTTCGTATTCCTCGGTGAATTCACCGGTCAGCATCAGTATCTTCTTACCAGGCATGATGTACTCCTCTTCTTCATGCAATGGGGCGGCGGCTGCGGCCGCCCCCGGTTTGGGTCTCATCAGAATGGAGAATCGGGGAAATAGTATTCCTTGGCATTCTCCTGCGTGATCAGCGGCGCATCCAGCTTGACCGTGCCTCGTACCGGCGCCTGGCCAACAATATTGGCAACGGTCATGTAGATGGCGGTCTTGATCATGGCAGGCGGATAGGGTGTCTCGACCGGCGTCATCTTATCGCCGTCGATCACCTTCTTGACGATGTCCTTCATACCATTGCCACCAAGGGCAAGCTTGATGTCCTTGCGACCAGATTCCTTGACGGCCTCGAGCACACCGAGAAGCATGTCGTCGTCATTTGCCCAGACAGCGTCGATCTGCGGGTATTTGGCAAGATAATCCTGCATCAGCTTGAAGGCGTCATCACTGTTCCAGTTCGCGTACTGGATGTCCAAAACCTTGAGATCGGTTCCCTTGATGGCATCCTGAAAGCCCTGGATGCGTTCATCGTCGATGACCGTCGGAATGCCGCGCAAGATGACGAGGTTGCCTTTGCCGCCCAGCTTGTCGATCATGAACTTCGCCGTATTGCGGCCAACGGCGATGTTGTCGCCGGCAAGGTAAAGGTCCTGGATGGATTGGTCGTTGAGACCCCGATCCACGACGGTGATGAAGCTGCCGGCATCCTTGACCGCCTTGACCGGCGTCGTCAGTTCCTCCGACGTATAGGGCAGGATGACCAGCGCATCGAGCTTGCGTCCTGCGGACAAATCTTCAAGCGCACTCACCTGCGCCGTTGCCGAAGGCGAGGTCTTCACGACGACCTCGACATTCGGAAAGGCGGCATTGACTTCCTTGGCGGCAGCCTGTGCATGATAGACGATGCCCGCCGTCCAGCCGTGGTCGGCTGCCGGGATCGACACGGCAACAACCTTCTTATCGGCCGAAAGGGCCTGGCCGGCGAGCAGACCCGTACTGACGGCCAGGGCCGCAATCCATTTTCTAGACATTCATTCCTCCCAGAATCGGACCACATACATCAATCCGCGCGGTCCGGACGCGGTTACTTCGAGAACCTCTGAATGAGCATTGCGATGATGATGATGACACCCTGAACACCGGCGACGAGGTATTCCGATACGAAATCCGAGAGCACCATCAGGTTGGCGATAAGTTCGAGGATGACTGCACCGGCGACCGTGCCCCAGACATGGCCCTTGCCACCTCGCAGGGCAGTTCCGCCTATGACGACTGCAGTGATGACCTGCAATTCCCACAGCACGCCGGTGGTCGGTGTCGCCGCTCCGAGGCGCGGCACATAGCAGATCGCAGCGATCGCAACACAAACGCCCTGCATCGCGTAAGCGATCGTACGCGTCTTGATGACTGAAATGCCTGAGTAGCGGGCCACGTCCTCATTCGCACCAACGGCAGCGCATTTCCGGCCGTACTTCATCTTGTAGAGGATGAAGGATGCGATAGCGGCGACGGCAATCGAAATGAGGATCGGAAAGGGAATACCGCCAAGGGTGCCGAAATAGACAGGCCGATAAGCATCGCGGAGACTGCGATCGATTGGGATCGTTCCGCCATCCGACATATAGGTGATGAGGGCTCGGAAGATCCCCATGGTACCGAGTGTCGCGATAAAGGGCTCTATCTTTCCAACGGTAACGATGAGCCCGTTCATCAGCCCGCAGACGAGCCCGACGACAAGCGCGATGGCCATGCCGGCAGGTATTGCCAGGACACCCCAGTCGGCAGCCATCCTGTTCATGAACATGATGGTTATGCCCGTGATGAATGCGGCCATCGAACCGACCGAAAGATCCAGTCCGCCGGATGAGATGACGAAGGTCGCACCGACGGCGATGATCGCGATGAAGGCGCTTCGCGTGATCACATTGCCGAGATTGGTCGCCGAGAGGAAATCCTGGTTGATCGAAAAACCGATCAGAAGCAGCGCCAGAAGCGCGAGGAACGGGCCAACATCCGACCAACCGATGTTCCATTCCCGTTCCGGCCGCACCGGCGTCGCACCCGTAATCACACTCATTGTCTTCCTCCCTGCTTCGCCGCAACCGTCGTTTCGCTAGTGGCAAGAAGCGCGATCTCATGTTCCGTCATTCTGTCGCCCGTCACCTCTCCAGTGATGCGCCCCTCCCGCATCACAAGAATCCGGTCGCAGATTCCGATCAGTTCCTGCATTTCCGACGAGATGACGATGCAGGTCCTGCCTTCTGCGACGAGACGCTCGATGAAGGCGTAGATCTGGGCCTTGTTGGCGATGTCGATCCCGCGCGTCGGCTCGTCGATGACCACGACCGAAGGGTCAGTGAGAAGCACCTTGGCGAGCAGAAGCTTCTGCTGGTTGCCACCGGAAAGCTGACCCGCCTTGACGGCGTAACTTTTCAGCCGGATGTCGTACGTGTTGACGGCTTCGACGAGCGCACTCTGCTCACGACGGCGCCGCATCAGAAGGCCGGGATGAAATTTGCCGAGGGCAGACAGCGTGAGGTTCGGCGCAAGCCGTTCCTGCAGCAGCAGGCCCTTGCCTTTGCGGTCCTCGGTCAGGTAACCGATGCCGGCATCCATCGCCGCCCGGGGACGCCTGATATCAATCGTCCTGCCCTGCAATTTTACGGTTCCGGTGGCAGGACGCAGGCCCATGATGCCCTCGAACACTTCGGTGCGGCCGGCACCGATCATGCCGGCGAATCCGAGGACCTCGCCTTTGTGAGCGGTAAACGAGATGTCGCCTGCGAAGCCGGGAACGCCAAGGCCCTCGACTTCTAGCATCGCCTGTAGCGCTGGCTTCACAGTCTTCTCCGGGTAAAGGGCGGCGAGATCGCGCCCAACCATCAGCCGCGCCATGTCCATCTGCGTCAGGCTATGACCGGGGTAGGTGCCGACCATCTTGCCGTCTCGAAGCACCGTCACCTTGTCGGCAAGCCGCTGGACTTCATCGAGGCGATGGCTGATGTAGAGGACGGCAGCACTCTGCTCCTTCAGCTGCAGGATGATGGCAAGCAGTCGCTCGACCTCCTCACCCGTCAGGACTGCAGTTGGCTCGTCGAAGATGACAATCTTGTAATCGTCGAAGAGTGCACGGGCGATTTGGACAAGCTGGCGATCCGCAAGCGAGATGTCGCGTACCAAAGCGTTCGGCGATATGTGGCATCCAAGGTCCTGAAGTTTCTCGACAGCAAGACGCCGCATCGTCCGATCATCGACCAGGCCATAACGCATCAGCTCGCGGCCGAGAAAAAGATTTTCGCCGACAGTCAGGGCGTCGGCAAGCAGGATCTCCTGGTGCACCAGAACAATACCCGCTTCCTGCGCCTGCTCAGGCTTTGAGAAACCGACCTTGCGGCCGCCCATCGACAGCGTTCCTGCAGTGGGCTCGGCGTAACCGGAAAGGAGCCGCATGAATGTCGACTTGCCGGCGCCATTCTCGCCGATGATGGCATGGATCTCGCCGGGCAAGATATCGAGCGTTACTTCCGAGAGTACGGTGACCGGTCCGTACTTTTTCGACATGCCCTCTGCACGAAGAACCGGATGAGAGACAAGGCCATCGATTTCAGGCACCAAGCTCCTTCCCTTCCTCTCCATGGTCATGACGCTCGACATTATCCGCCTCTTAATCGAAGGCCGGCAGGAGCCGGTCCCGTGAATGTTCGAGATGGGTCCTCATGGCCTTCTCGGCAGCTGATGGGTCACCTGCAGCAAAGGCAGAGAGAAGCGCTTCGTGCTCGTCCAGTGCCTCTTCGGTGACGCGGGAATGGAACATCAGTCGAAAGATGTGAAAATGCGTGTGCTGGTGGCCGAGAGTTTGGCGAATGAGCTCGTTGCCGGCAAATTCCATGATCCTGTCATGAAAAACGGCGTCCTGCCGCGCGAAGGTGGAATAGCGCAGGCGTTCATCGGCCCCTTCCCGGCGCCCCATGACGCCAGCCGCCTCCCTGAGAATCGCGAGCTTTTCATCGTCCATGGCCTTTGCCGCCCTCGCAGCACCGTCGGGCTCGAGAAGCAACCGCAGGTGATAGAGCTCATCGAAGCGCCGATGGGTAATCTGCGGGGCAGCGCTGTAACCGATAAGATGCGTCTTGACGACAAGCCCCTCACCCTCGAGGCGGCCAAGCGCTTCACGGATCGGCGTCTGGGAGACGTTGAATTCCTTGACCAGATTATCGACCGTGATGCGCGCACCCGGAGCGATCTTCAGAGACATTAGCTGCGCAAAAATCACCTCGTAGACGCTGTCAGCGAGACTGTTGCTGCGCTGGATGAAACCACTCGGATCAGGCGTGGCGTTGAGCATCATCGTATTCTGGCCCTGCATTTCTTTTGCCTCTTGACAGGAACAATCGCTAACACGATGCTCGGCGATACGCAATCCCATATCCTATAGGATTTTATATCGGAGGTTTCATGAAGGTCATTCGGCTAAGCGCGGAGGACATCGCGCGACAGTTTTGCGACGCTTCCTCAAGGTCTTTCGTCATCCCCGCACTGGTGAAAGGGCCAGTACAATGACCCTCTTCGCCGCTATCCGGCTCCCGAAAGAAATTCTGTTCGGCAAGGGCCAACGTTTCGCGCTGCCGTCGGTCGCCAAGAGGCTCGGCCAAAGGGCGCTGATCTGCACGGATGAGCGCTTCGCAGGCACTTCCATCTTCGCCGAGCTTGTAGCCGCACTGAACACGGCGTCGATCGAGACACTGATCCATGACCGGGTCCTGCCGGATGTGCCGCGCGACACCGTTGCGCTATGCATCGAGGAGGCGCGGAGCTTCGAGCCCGACATGGTGATGGGGATAGGCGGGGGGAGTTGCCTCGACATGGCAAAATGCGCCGCCCTGCTTTTGAGCTATGGCGGAAGCCTCTCGGATTACTATGGCGAGTTCAAGGTTCCCGGTCCGACAATCCCGATCATCGCTGTCCCGACCACGGCGGGTACCGGCTCGGAGGTGACGCCGGTTGCCGTCATCTCCGACCCGGATCGGACGCTGAAAGTCGGCATATCGAGCCCTTATCTTATCGCCGCAGCGGCTATCTGCGATCCGGAGCTGACAATGTCCTGCCCGCCAGGCCTGACCGCTGTCGCGGGCGCGGACGCGTTGACTCATGCAATCGAGGCATTCACAGCCGCCCGACGCGGCGCCGACCCGTTGCTGCCCCAGAATCATGTCTTTATCGGTAAGAGTGAACTTACCGACTATTTTGCGCTTCTCGCGATCAAGCTCCTGGGACGCAGCCTTGAAACGGCTTGCAAGGAGGGATCGAACGAAGATGCGCGCGCCGACGTAATGATGGGTGCACTGGCTGCCGGCTGCGCATTCGGCACGGCCGGTACCGCAGCAGCGCATGCCATCCAGTATCCCGCAGGCGCATTGACCCATACGGCCCACGGGCTTGGCGTCGCAACGATGATGCCCTACGTCATGAACTACAACCGCTCCGCCTCGACGGCCGAGCTGGCCGAGATCGGCCAGGCACTGGGTCTGGATTCAACGAGCAGGACGAAGCAGGAAATGGCGGAAGCAGCCATCGAGGAGATCCGCAGGCTCTTTCGAGCCATCGGCATCACGCCGACACTCGCCGATCTCGGGCTTACCGCCGACAAGCTCGACTGGACTGCCGAACAGGCGCTCAGCATCGACAGATTGATCAAGAATAACCCGAGGCCTCTCGACATCGACGCCATGAAGCGTCTCGTTCGTGCAGCCTATGACGGCGATCTTGCCGCCTCTGCCCTCTAAGCATTCGAGAACCAAAATGACTATTGCCCAGCAACTGCCACAGGCCGAGCGCCACCTGCCAGACATTGAGGCCACGACCCGCGGCCTTTATATCGATGGGAACTGGCGGCAATCGAAAAGCGGGCGCAAGATCGACGTGACCGACCCCTCGACCGGGGCGCTTCTTGCGACTGTTGCGGACGCCACCGTCGAGGATGCGCAGGCAAGCATAGAGGCCGCATCCCGGGCTGCGCCTGACTGGCGGGCCACGCCGCCGCGCAAGCGCTCGGAGATCTTGCGACGCTGTTTCGAACTGATGATCCAGCGTTCCGAAATGCTTGCGACCTTGATCTCCCTGGAGAATGGCAAGGCGCTGCGCGACGCCCGCGGCGAGGTCGCCTATGCCGCCGAGTTTTTCCGCTGGAATGCAGAAGAGGCCGTCCGCATTAAGGGAGAATTCGGCATCGCTCCGTCGGGAGCCAACCGGATCATTGTCGATTACCAGCCGATCGGCATCTGCCTGCTGATCACCCCATGGAATTTCCCGGCTGCGATGGCTACGCGAAAGATCGCCCCGGCACTTGCCGCTGGCTGCACTGTCATCCTGAAACCGGCAAGCGAGACACCACTGACGGCCTATGCACTGGCGTCGATCTATGAGGAGGCCGGTGTACCGCCAGGCGTCGTCAACGTTCTGACGACAAGCACTCCCGCCCCAGTCAGCGCGACCATCCTCGCGGACCCGCGCGTCAGAAAACTCTCGTTTACCGGGTCTACGGGTGTTGGCCGCCTGCTTCTCGCGGAAGCGGCCAAGCATGTCATCTCCTGTTCGATGGAACTCGGCGGCAACGCTCCCTTCATCGTTTTTGACGATGCCGACTTGGATGCAGCACTCGACGGCGCAATGGTTGCGAAAATGCGCAACGCGGGCGAAGCCTGTACCGCGGCGAACCGTCTTTACGTCCAGTCAGGAATCTACGAGTCATTCGCGGCAGGGCTGACCAAAAGAATGGCAGCTCTCAACGTAGGTCCCGGTGTCGATGCCCTTACCGAATGTGGGCCAATGATCACGCCAAAGGCGGTGGAGAAAATTGATCGCCTCGTGAGTGACGCCAAGGCAAAGGGTGCGCGGGTCACCTGCGGCGGCGAGGCCCTTGCGGGGCTGGGTTACTTTTACCAGCCGACGGTACTTGTCGACATGCCCGACGGTGTCGAGATGTCAAAAGAGGAGATCTTCGGACCGGTTGCGCCACTTTACAGGTTTGATACCGAGGACGAGGTGATAAGGCGTGCCAACGACACCGAATACGGTCTCGCCGCCTATGTCTTCACGCGCGACATAGCACGGGGATTTCGCGTTTCCTCCGCTTTGGAGGCGGGTATGATCGCGCTCAATCGCGGGCTGGTTTCCGATCCCGCAGCGCCGTTTGGCGGGGTCAAGCAAAGTGGTCTCGGACGTGAAGGCGGACAGCATCACGGCATCGCCGAGTTCATGGAGGCCAAGTATGTCGCAACGAGCCTCTGAGACGGAGGAAAATTTCTTGGAGACTGATCCGTTCCGCATACGGGGACATGTGTCAGACTTCGACGCCATCGTCTCGGAGATTAGGGCAAGGAGTGCTTCGACCCGCGCAAGGCTCCCCATGAGGGAAATCTCTTATGGGAACGGAACAGGTGAACTCCTGGACGTCTTCTATCCCGACGGTCCAGCCGGGCGGCCGGTGCACATGTTCATCCACGGCGGCTACTGGCGGATGTTTTCCAAGCGCGACTACTCCTATGTCGCCGACACGATCGTCGGCACGGGAGCAATCGCCGTCATCGTCGATTACGCTCTAATGCCGCATGTCAGGATGGAGGTGCTCGTTGACCAGGTCCGGCGAGCAAAGCAGTGGGTGCTGGCACATATCGCAAGCCACGGCGGCGACGCATCTCGCTTTTCGGTCAGTGGTCATTCCGCCGGGGCCCATCTTGCCAGCTTCCTGTTTCATCGGCAGGAGGCTTTCTCGGGCGTGTCGGCAGCCCTCCTGCTTGGGGGTCTATACGACCTGAAGCCCCTGCAATCATCCTTCCTGCAGTCAGAGATTGGCATAACAGACAGAGAAGTTGCCGACTTTTCGCCGATCCTGCACTCTTTTGACCAGCGCTGCCGCGCCACCATCGCGGTCGGCGCTGAAGAAACGCCGCCGTTTCATCGGCAGGCGGAAGCCTTCTCATCCCACTTGCAACAGCAAGGACTGTTGGTCACCAGCGAAAGGCTTGAAGGCTCCAATCATATGAGCAGCGTTCGCGATCTCGGCCTTCCTGGCACGGCCCTCGGCCGAATTCTCAGCGAGACGATTGCCAATGCCCGTTGAGGATGAAAAACACCATCTCACAGGCTTCCTAGGCAGAGCATCCAGGTAGATCGGAACGCGCTCACCTTTCAGCGTGCGAAAGTCCACCAATGTATATGGTCGTCAAACCGTTGGTGTTCACGCCAGCGGGCGACCACAATACCAACGCGGCTGCTGCGGAGAGAACCTGAGACGAAGACGTCGCCACTTCCCAATGATATCTGCATCCCCAAGCGTTTGCCTCTCGCGTCCTTCGTCTCGTTCGATAAAGCGATCTGACATCAAGCTTCACCTCTCGGCGGCCTCGTTCACGCTCGATTCGATCTTGGCCCCGTTGCCGGTCTGTCCGGCGCCCGACGGAGACATTATCGCAATGCTGAGCACCGAGGCTATCATGACGGCAACAACGGCAATCATCAGACGCATGAACGTTCAAACCCTGTTTGTCTTGCAGAAGATTAAACGTCGGATGTTTTGGAGGGTTCCGTGTTGGCTACTTCCCGGCTGGGAGGTATTTGCCGGCGCCGTCGGTGTCAGGGTGCCGAATCCGGTGCGAATTCCGCCAACTCAGCCTTATGCCGGCTGAAGGCGAGTGGCCATCGTTCAGGCGACATTTGAAATGGCTTCAGGCTGCCGTGGGAGAACTCATTGTGGCCGACATCGCTGCAGAAGTTCGAACCCGGCAAAATCGAAGTGGCCATTACGGTTTCGCTTGTCCATCGCCCTAGCCTAGCGCGGAGCGGAGGAGGTTAAGGATTCTGCGTCGACTGCGATAACGGCTGCGGCGGAGTCGCTGATTTATTGAAGGCGCTTGTTCGAGGCTCGATGTGCCACGAGATCGCCACGGCGGTATACGCGCGCTATATGTCCCTCTTCCACTATTCAACTAGGTCGCGGGCATGTGGTTCCGCTGAGCCCTGCTGTTGCTGCGCACTCTTTCGAGGAGGGCCCGCCTGTTGAAAAGAACGGGCGGATCTTCGGCGGATATTTCGTGATTCGGCAGGACGAAGGCCTGGATGTTGATCACGCAAACGTTGGCAATCGCGCGAACCTCTCCGATCATCTAGGTGACCGTAACGACGACGCAGCCGCCCAGATCGTCCAGAGCATACGGAAGATCCGGACGACTGGCGACGCTTCGAATATTAAAGCCGCCGCACCGCCGCACCTCACTGGCGAGGTAACGGCCCCGGTCATCTGCGATATAGACCAGAACGGGACAGTAGGCGATTTCGCCTGACATTGCGCGTTTCCATTCACTTCCGGTTTTCGTCCCACGCTACGGATTTCGCCGCAAAGGTGGGCTTCGTTTTGTTCAATTCTATGATTGGGGCGATCTTCCCGTCGTGTCCGCAGGTGAGAAGACGCACCCTTTCTTGCGGATCCTTCCGCGCGGCCTGCCGGCAAGCCGGGAAGAACCCCGCAGGGACCTGACGATGCCTTCAGACCCGTCCGCCATCGTGCGTGCGATAACCGTAGCCGATCCTGTAGAAGAACCGCCCAGCTTCGGTGCCGCCTTTGTAGATGGTACGCTGCTCAATAGGGCCGATCTCCTCGAACCAATTGGCGAGGCCTTGACCGGAAAGGCTGTCCTCCTTCAATCCGACCATGATCACGACCCTGCCGGAAAGCGCCTGCGCCGATCGCCAGTGCTCGAACATCAGACCGGAATCGCCGAAGAGGTTCCTGCTGGTGATGTCATCGAGCCTTGTCCGGCCCCTGCCGTAAAATCCGAGTTCGCTCGCCACATTGTACTTGTCCATCCCAACAAGAAGCGGCCGCCCGTCGGTCGTTGCAGCAACCCTCGCCTTCACCTCCTCGGCAGCCGACACGAATTCCTCAAAGGCAATCGGTATGGCCCGCAGCCCCTTTGGATATCCGACCAGGGGCAGGCCGAGGGCGAGGTAGTGGAGAAGCACGGAAAAGACCAGGACGGTGCCGATCGCAAGAACTTGCGCGGCAGTCGCAACCTTTGTCATCGAAGCAGATCTGAGCGCGGTTTCGATCATCCTGGCCATGAGCGGGAGGAGCGCTAGCCAGATCGGACCGGTCCAGTTGAGCTTGACCGCGTGAAACTGGCTGAAGGCTATGAAGACGGCAAGTGGAACGAAGGTGAAGACCGCGAGGAATGTTTCCGATCTGCACAATCGGCGCGCCGCCAACAAGCGCGTCAGTCGCGCGGTGGACGTGGCCGCCAGAAGCAACCCCACCGGTCCGAGCACGATGGCGATGAACAGGAGAAGCGTTGGAGCTGAAAAGACCACATCATCGGAGAGCCACCGACGGCTTCCCTGGAACTCGAAAGACAACCAGCCATGTGCAGCGTTCCAGGCAACGACCGGGGAAAACAGGGCTGTCGCGCAGATGGCGCAGAGATAGGGCCAGCGAGTTGCAAACCATCGACGGGACTGCGGGCGGACGATCATGAAAACGAGGGCCGCCGGTCCGAGGAGAGCAATCGTATATTTCGACAGCATGCCGAACCCTATCAAGACGCCAGCGCCGAGCCAGGCTTTCGGGCAACCGGCAACGAGTGCCCGCTGCAGGAAATACAGCGCCCCCGCCCAAGCTGCCGTCAGGGGTGCATCCGGCGTCATGACGGCGCCCGTCGCAAAGAAAAACGGAAGGACCGCCAACAACGGCAGCGAGAGAAAGGCCGCCGTACGGCCGAAGGTCTCGCTTGTCGAGCGAAACATGAAAAATGCGGTCGCAAGCCAACACAGCGGCGCTGCGATGCGCACGCCGAATTCGCTGTCACTAAAGACCGCTGTCCCGAGCCAGATCAGCCAGGCGACCATTGGCGGATGATCGAGATAGCCCCAGTCCAAATGCTGAGCATAGGTCCAATAATAAGCCTCCTGCGGCATGAGGTCGATGGCGCCCTGGTAGAACAGGCGCAGGAAAAAGACATAAGTCGTCAGTCCGATTGCGCCTAGCTTCCAGCGTACGGCGAGGGGGAGCATGTCTTTTCTGCGAAAGGCAAAAAGATCGTTGCCCAGATAACTGACGATGCCACCGCCGATAATCCCGGCTGCCAAAGCAATGGTTACCGGAAGACAAAGAAGGGACGCCGCCGAAATGATGCCCCCGCGCATCGCCAGCGCCAGGATCCAAACGGCTGCGGAACGCATCCGCTGGACGCTGTCCTTTCCGCGGTCGTCGAACGAATAATGGGCATGTCCGACGTAGCTGCAGGCGGTCGCAATGGAAAAGCCGCAAATATGCGCTACCATAATGCCGGCGCCCAACCCCTGGACAAAGACGCGATCACCAGATCGAGCACGAAGCCTGCCGTGCCGACCACCGAGAAGCGCGGGAAAGTGCCGGAGAAACGTGTACCCCGGAGATAGGCGAGCAGCTGGGCGAGGTAAGCGACCAGATGGCCGGCGCCGATCTTCGATTGGCCCGATTGCCGATCGACGAAGGAAATCGGCACTTCGCAAACCCGAAATCCCGCTCCCGCCGCAAGAAGGGCCGCCAGTCCGATCTTGAAGCCCCTCGCATGAGTTCCGGCGGCGAGAAGGCAAGGACGGCGGATCGCAAAAAAGCCTGATAGCGGATCCCGGACGTCGGTGAAAGGCGAAGCGAAGGCCGCCCCCAGGCGCGAGAGCAGCCTGCGCCGCAAAGACCACCCGACAGTGGCGCCTCCGTCGACATAGCGGCTGCCGATCGCCATGTCGTGGCGGCCCGAGGCGACACGATCGATCAATTCTGCGAGCGATCCTGCGGGATGGCTTCCGTCGGCGTCGATGACGACGACGATGGAATATTGAGCCTGCCCTGCCGCGGCCAGGACGTCTTCGGCAAGGCCGCCACCATTGTTCTGCAAAAGCCTGACGGGATAGTGCGCGCCCCAGCGCCCGACCCTCTCGCACGTTCCATCGCGCGATCCGCCATCGGCCACCAGAATTTCGAACGTATATCCGGTTTCAAGATTGTCGATGATCTCGCCAATCGCGCGATCGATATTTTCGACTTCGTCCAAGGTCGGAAGGATGACCGAAACGGATGAAGAATGCCGGACTTGATGCGGGGACGCCGCGACCAAGGTTTCGAGAGCTTCGCTCTGCGGCAATGGCTTAAGATGCGATAACATTTTTTTCTCCGGGCTCGGCGGCCGGGGATCCCGGCTGCACGACGTCCTGGAAGTAGCCCTTCGAGTAAGGGATCGGTTTTAAGTGATATTAACTCGCGCTGCGATTTGTTGCGGAAGCTGGCGGCGCGGGGCAGAAGTAAACCGCGTCGGGCATCACGCCGCGTCCACGGCCGATCCCCAAAGCTACCATGGCAGAAGCATCTCTTAACAAGACAAAATCCATCAAAGAGCAGTTTGCCTGCACTTTTCGCGCGGTCGCAGAGCGACGTCGCAAACAGACAGCCCGGGAGCGGACATTGTCTTTCATGAATAGGAGTAGTGGCTTGGTTATCGTGGCAGCGCTGATGTCGCCGCTTTCAGCCTTCGATTAGGCTGAAGCCGCCGAGGCGGACGTCTATGGTCGCGGCGAACCGGTGGGGAAGGCGCAAAGGAACGGGCGCCAGAGCGGCTAGCGCGCACCCTACCAAGAATGGGATGTGATTGTCGACGAAGCGGTCTACGGCCCGAAATTCGAAGGATCGAAGGAGGTCACGCCGGTCCCGTTCATCTATGAATCCAGCACCGAAGGTAGACCACGGATAAAAGGCTCGCAAGTGTCTGAATTCGCAGGAACACCCGGATCCGGATGGACCATCATCGGCTCCGATCGTGACCCCTCTCCATTTTCATCTCGGATTGTAAATCAACTCCTTGCGTAAGAGCGGTAGGGGCAACCATTGGTGCTGGTTCACAAACACACGACCATTCACCTGTCGCGTTTGACTTTAGGTTCACCCATCTTGACTGGGGTCAGCCAAGCCCGCAGCATAAAAACACCGACAATAAGCACGACTGCCCCGAGCACTATCATACCCCACCCGATTCCATTCGGGCCAAAACGAGTGTATAGCCAACCTGTCTGCTCGGCATCAGTTGCTGGAGTTCCAAGACGATACCAGCCGTTCAGGAGCGCTCCGACTCCGATAATCAAGGCAACTACAAAGCGGGGCATTTGGCTCTTTCGCTCACTTTAGGTCTACATCGCGCAGAAAGACAAAGGAGGCTTCCGCGGTCAAGTTGATTTGTGCCGAGTGACAGCGAAGGCCGCGCGGCTGGCAGCAACGCCGAAAATAGATCAAGTCATGGGCAGCATATCGCCTTTTTTAATGCGGCGAAATTGCACCTCTTTAGGCAAAGGCCTTCGGCCACTCGCACTGTGGAAGCAATTCGCGAAGCGTAGCGGTCTGTTCGCGATCGGGGGCCATTTCGGCGCCATTCCGCCTCGCCGCAGGACGCGATGCGGAAGCCCTCATGGCGGAGCCGGTCTAAACCACTTGCGCGTCAAAGCTCGCCATGCACAAATTGATTTCGGACAGGAATGTGACTGGCGACTCCGAGATATAAGTTCGAGCGGTTCCACTGTCGCCTGCACATTGATTGGAAGCGTGAAGGACATCGTTGTGCCAAACACCTTATCGTTCGCCGCGCATATACGCCAGCCGTGATGTTCGATGATCGTGCTGGGCGCCGGTCGGACGGGTGCCTTTCGTAACTGCATCCTGCCAGCGGGTGGATTTCTGGAAGCCGGCGAGTATCGGCGAGATCGCCGGACGGCGGTCGCTGACGATTGACGTCGAGCTGACCGCCGGGACCGGCGGCACTCCCGGTCAGGAGGACCTTCTTGTCGGGACGATGGTGGATGGACTACTGATCGTTCTCAGAAGATTCGCGTTCACCGCCTGCGTCAGAACGTGAGTTCTCGGATTCTAATCAACGTTATGGTGAGAATGCGGATCCGGCTCCTGCACAGGTCCAGGCGCGGAGATCTGCGAGCATTCTGCTACCACCCTCTTTTTCTCGATCAACGCGCGAGCGAAGCTGACAGAGTCTTGGAAAGACCCGTTCAATGTTCCATCATGGTCTAGTCCATCATAGCGGCGCCAAGTCACGTCGTTGCCGGCCGCACACAGAGCCGACACCAGAGCATATTGACGCATAGGCTCGACCGTGTGATCGGCAAGACCAGTCCCAATAAGCAATGGTATATCCATGGTCTTCTGCGGCATGTCCGTGGCATTCACTCTGGTGGCTGCGAGCTCCTCAAGCGGAATAGAGAATGCGTCCGCCAACGACTTTACTCCAAGCTTTTGAGCTTCTATGCCAACCTCACGGGTGCAGCCTTGCAGCGCTGTTACAAGAAGCTTTTTCCCTTTGTCGCTAAGGATTTCCTCTACACTTCGCTTTTGATCCCGCAGCCCAACTGTAGCTACGCTGAAAAACATGTTCGCAGAATTGCGCGCCGGAAGCGAAATTGGACCGTCTGGAAACGTGCTGTTGGGCGCTGTAGCGATGACACCTAGGATCTCGAGGTCAGGAGAGTATTCACGAAAGAGATTAGCCGCGCCCAGTGCGGCCCCCCCGCCCTGTGACTGGCCGGCAATTACGACTTTACCGGAAAGACGACCTGGAGCAGCAGCCGAAGCAGCACGCACCGAATCGAGGATTGAGCGTGCTTCCGACTGCCAATAAAGGTATGGATGGGGTCCCGGCCCCCCGAGCCCTTGATAATCCGTAGCAACCACAGCAAAACCGGCACCTAGCCACTGGTTCACATAGGCGGCATCTCGCTTTTTCAGCCCTGCCCAGGAAGGCGCACAGACATCGGCTATGCCGAGGGTGCCGTGGCCCCATGCAATCAGTGGCCACCCCTCAGCCGGAGGCGGACCCGCCGGGAGGTACAACATGCCGCTGACAGGCAGAAGTCCTGAGTTCCATCGCGCATCTGTGGATGTGTAAAGGATACGTAGGACTTCGCTCGCCGATTCTAAATCCTTTTGAACCGGCGCAGACTCCTTACGCAGCAGATGTCCCGGCTTTTCAGGCAATTCACCATCCCATCGGTAGAACGGCGACAGCTCCATGTCACCAACTGCGGGCCCGGTGGGAAGTACACTCGTGACGGAACGTTCTGCTTCCGCTCGCACTTCAACTTTAAATCCGCTCATGGTGGTCACTGTTGTTGCGGACAGCGCTAGAGCACAACAAACAATCGTTAGGTGTACTTTTGAACCCATAATCTTCCCTCATTTAATGTGCATGCCGTCGGCGGCTTATGCGTCTGGCAGCCGACCTTGCGAGACCACCTAACGGTCGAGGCTTCAATGCATCGCCGTAATGCAATCTACACAGGTGCGGGGGCACGATTATTTTATTGTGTTACGAAAAATTGCGACTTTGCCGGTTCTGCTCGGGGCGAGATATGGATTACCGTTCGGTAGATAGAGCCCTCCGATGACAATGCCGTCGACGATCGCCTCGATCTAGCGGCTGTGCTCGTCTTCCGGTTCACTCGGCAATCCCTTTCTCGTGAGGTGCGGCTCCCGCCCATTGGCAACGATCGCGACGCCGTTCCATGGCTTCTGGCCCTGCCGCACAGCCCCGTAGCCCGCAGCCTCGATCGCCTTGACCGGAAATTTCTCCTGCGGCGCCTTCAGCTCCTGCAGGCAGACGACGTCCGGCCCAGCCTCTTCGAGCCATCGGATGAGAACTTCAAGCCGGCCGTTGACGCCTTTGACATTATAGGTCGCGATCTTAACGGCCTACAGACGGCCGATTTCCTGCTCGACCTCTTGCGAGAGTTGCCGGCGCTTTTCACGGCTTTCTTAACCGTGTCCTTGGAAACGCCTTCCTTCTTAGCCTCGTAGCGGACCTCATGATCCTGTCCGCCAGCGACCTAGGCTCGATCCCGCGCTCTGCCTCGGGACGTGCTCGCCAGCGAAGTCCCCTACGATTTCATTTCGGTCAAAAAACGGATGCCGATTCAAGAAGTTCCGGCCGGCCGCGGTGAACAAGTCAACCACCGGGCCTATATCCTTTGCGCAGCAACAATCGATCCCGCGAAATCGGCGAACACGCGTGTCTTTGCATTGTCAGCCTGTCGGTGGCGAACACCGCCCAAAGATCGATCCTCGGAGTTTCCTGTCTTCTAGGACGCGCCGCACGCTGCGATCAGCCAGTTCCAGCGCATCCAGTCGGAGGCGACCGCCAGGCCCGGATGAGACAGGACGGCTGTGCGAACCCGCGGACATGAATTTACCGACGGATAGCGCAGCGGTACCATCGGCGCCGCATGTTCATTCAGGCACTTTGCAAACGGGGCTCTCCAACCACCAACTTATCTTCAAAGCCTAGCTTGTTCGACGGAGCTAAAACGCAATGCTCTACCGTCTGCCGCGACTATCGCATCCATCTCCTCTGCGAGCACATCGCGATCATCGACACCGCGCAAGAGACGGCCAGCCAGAGTATCGAAGCGTCCGGCAGCGATGTCGGCAATCAAGAGTGCAGCCCGCGACGGTTCGATGTTGACACCATCCTCGAAAAGCTTCTGGATCCCGGGCAAGTAGATTTTCCCGGCCTCCGACGATAGCTGCAACTCGGTCATCGCCGTGCGAACAAGACCGGGATCGACGGCGAACGCGCGCACGTTGTTGCCAATGGTTGTGTCGTTCAGACACTCCGTGAAACGCATGATGGCGGCCTTGCTGGACGCGTAGCCAGAGCCATGAGGAAAGCTGTTGCCCGTTCCGCCACCAACGAGGTTTACGATCCGGCCGCTGCTCTGCGCCAACATCATAGGGGCGGCCGTGCGGCAAGTGTTGAATGTACCACGAAGATTGATCTCGACATCCCGCCACCAAACAAGGGGATCACAGTCCCAAATAGGACCAAAGCCCTGAAATGAGCCGTGGTTGTTGATGAGAATGTCGATCGGGCCCAATTCGCTCGCAACGCGAGCAAAGGCACTTTCAACGGCGGCAAGGTCAATCAGGTCCGTCGAAACAGCGATCGCTTCACCGCCCGCTTCGTCAATGAGAGAGGCTGTTTCCTCAATCTCGGTGGCCGTTCGCGCCAACACGGCGACCTTTGCCCCTTCCCTGGCCTGCTGTAGAGCGATCTCTCGACCTATTCCTCTGCCGCCGCCAGTTACGACGGCGACCATGTTTGAAAGGCGGGTCATGCTTACTCCTATGGCGTTTTAGAAATCGATTGCATACACAAAAATATGTATGCCTCGACGGCTGATGGCAATAACGGCGGCTCGACTTCGATCTCGGGTGAGGTCCAATTTCAAGGCGTCGTACCGGGAGCCGCTGGGCGCGCTGGCCGACTTTCGTCGCTTTCCTTCTGGGATAAGACGGAAACCCGTTCGGTTACGTCTTCTGCTGGGACGCTCAATCCCCCGGTCGACCTGGAAGTCCAGTCAGATCCTGCGCCCACGCCAAAGCCGAGGAGCACCAGATCTGCGAATGGGGCTTCAGCCCCCGACGCTGATTGACAGTTCCCAGTCTGATCCCGACCTGCTCGGCGTCTTCATTCTCTCCCGTCGTGTAGATGGGCGATCCGCAATCGGAACAGAAGAACTGCAGCCGCCGACGACCATTGTCGGCGGTCTTAACATAAAGTTTAGGCTCACCTGACGTGATATGGAACTGGCTACGTTGTGTGCTGACGGTCACCCTATAGGCGGTGCCAGTCAATCTCTGACAGTCGGCACAATGGCAGATCGCGACGTCTTGCAGATCGACCTCGGCTTCATATGTGATCTTTTCGCATTGGCATGCGCCATCGATGTGCATGTCAGCTCTCCATCCAGTATTGCTGCTTCGGGACATAGAGGATGGCCCTGACAAGTCGACATCTAGTCCTGCCTCGCCGCGCTACCTTCTTGATTCTGCGCATGGGCCGCTCACGGGATCTTCTGCAGTAGATGGAGAAAATATGAAAAACGTGGCAAGTGACGTGGGATGTCTAGTCAACAAAGCCGATAGATGTCGGTCGCATAGAACATCACCCCTCACCCTTCCCCGCCTCGGCGGGGTTCTCTCCCCAGCCGACGGGGAGGAAATTGCATTAGAAATCGCAGCCGTCGCGAATCGACAACTCAAGTCGCCCTCCCAGTCACTGATTGACTTTGAAGAGGTCCCCTCTACGCAGCCGGTAGAAGACGCTATCCTTGACTGATGCGGAGTTCGTCACCATCTTCATCACATGTTGATCTTGCATCATGATATCGTCGTAAGACGGGTGTTCCTCATCGCAGGAACTTGACCCCCGGCTGGCCGCATCGCATCCAGCCGAGGGGGTTGGCGGCCGAGGCTGGGAGTCTCCCCGCATTTTCTCAACAATTCCATCATTCGCCGTCGCAGAACCTGGTTCGCGGCGTGCAGGAGTTATCGAATGGCAAGCAGCTGGACCTCGCGAAGACCGGCGATCACCATAGGCAAGGGCGAACATGGAAGGCTGACCAAACTCGCCGAGGCGCATGCGTCCAAGAACCCTGATGCGTCTGACGCGCTTCTTCAAGAACTGTAACGGGCGCGCGTTGTCGACGACGCCCTCGTCCCTTCCGATGTCGTCCAGATGGGCTTCGAAGTTCGCTTTACCAGCGATCTGGGCGATGATAGGCAGGTGACCCTCGTGTTTCCCGGAGAGGCAGACATCCCAATCGGCTTCGCCCTGTTAGATCGCCGACTGGAATTCTATACGCTTTGTTTGGCGCGATGGCCTGCATCAAATCACATGCTCAATCCCAGTGTGTTGGTGCTGCCAAGGGAGCGTTTCAGCTCCAGCCGCTGGGTAAGCTCGGCGCGATGGCTGCGGTCGGCAAGCCGCGTGACATCGCGGATACGCTCGATGTCACCACCTGACCTGACCCTGCCCGCTTCAGCTGTTCTGCAAGGTCTGCGGGATTGGCGCGACCGAAGCGTTTTTCGATCGCGCTCACGACTTCTTTTGCTTCGTCCAACGCTCTGCGACCTTCAGGAGTCATTGCCAACTCGCCAACTGGCCTGCTCTTCTCCGACGACGGCAGACCGTCGAGCTCGCGAAGCAGCGTCTTCGATCCATCGCTGAGATCTGGCACCGCAATCACGTCCTGCCTTTCCCGCTTCCGGCGTTCGGAATTGGTCTCGGCCTCAAGTCGCCGCTGCCAGGTTTTGCCGCACTGCTCGACGTGAGCTGCCAGCCCCTTGATGAGGCCGAGCGCCCGGCGACGCGCAGCATTGTCTTCGAACATGCCGGTCCTGCCGAGGAGTGTGCCTATCGTTTGCGGCGACGATTGGAGCTGTCTTGAGATTTCGCGAGGATCTGAATTCCCGTCAAGGATGCGGCCGCGCAGTCCCTGCATGGCTTCTTCGGCATTCGAGAAAACGTGTTCCGCAAGTGATCGCGCCGGCTGCCCTTGTGCTGCATCGGCTGGAGAAAAATCGCGACCTGCAGATCACAGAAGGACTGGCCGCGTGGCTTCGATCCGAATTGCCGAAGTTCCTCACCCGCGACGGCGACCGGGATCTGTTCGACGATCTTCTGAAACAACAGCTGCCCGAGCCGTCGATCGGATAGTGGGAGTGCAGCATTATGATGTATGCTAGTCAGATCAAAGCTGCGTTCGCCAATATGATGCGCACGGCAGCCCGCGATCCGCTCTCAGCGATCGTCGCGCTTATCACTTTGCCGCTCAGATATGCCCGGTCGTTCCTCAAGGGATCTGTAACTTATCTGATTGCCATCTACGGCCTGCGTGTGATCCTCGGCAGCAGCAAGGGTGATATCCTCCGGCACGTCGGCGATTGGGCATTCGTGCTGTTTGCCGTCGTATTGCTGATCCGCTTTTTGACGGCGCCGCTGGTTGGGCATTTCGGAACGATGAGTGAATCGGACACGCACGGGACGGCGCGCTTCGCCGGCGCGCGAGAAATCGCGCCGCTGACGAAATCCGAAGACGGATTGCTGATCGGCCGCTTACGGAACAACGGCCAGCTTCTCCGATATCAGGGACCGGCCCATCTGCGCAAAAAGGATTATGTCGACGTTCCGACCTTGCTGGGCCGCCCGCGAGCGCGGCGGTGGCTACGATGATTTGTCAGCGCGACCGTTCATCGGAGGTTCATTGAGCAGGGCTCCCAATGGAGCCCTTCCGTTATCGGCGCCATAGCTCAGGCGGAAGAGAAGATTGAAACGTCAACATCATCGACTGAGGCCAATCACATGTCGCACAAATTGCTTCTCTCCGCTGCCGGATCGTTGCTTGCTGCATTTATCATGTCGACGCCGGCGCACGCGCTGACGATGAAGGAATGCAGCACAAAATATCAGGCGGCAAAAGCTGACGGCTCTGCCAAAGCCATGAAATGGAACGATTTCCGCGCCAAATTCTGCGGCGCGGACGCTGCTGCCGCCGATAAGGAAGACGAGGCGGACGTCGCAAAGACCACCGACAAAGAGCCTGAAAAGGCGACGACCGCGGCGCCGAAGAGCGTCAAGTTCCCGAAGGCGATCGACAAGAAATATTCAAGCGAGACGCCCGCAAAGGCTCGCCTCCATACCTGCGTCGATGCCTATCATTCGGCCAAGGATGCCGGCACGCTTGGAGATCTGAAGTGGATCCAAAAGGGCGGCGGCTATTGGAGCCTTTGCAATACAAGCATCAAGGCTGCTGGCTGAATGTAACACTAGAGAACGCAGAAGGCCGCCGCAAGCGGCCTTTTGCTTGCTAACGACCGCCCTGTCACCGACCGGGTCGTCTTGCCGCAAGCCCGAACCCAAACCGGACGAAAGCAGCGAGGGCCAGCGTTCATTCCTTTTCGCCTTGAACGGAATCGAACCGCCCTTCAGCGGGCAAGATTCTATTTCGCATCAATGACATCCGATACATAAGAATGGAGGGCGTTTGAGACCGATGCTTCTGCATTTGGGTCGACCGCCGGCGGCAATCGGCAACTGGCTCATTCCATCCAGCAGCAGCGATCAGGAACGCAATGAGGCCCATAAATGGGGCTTCTCACTCGTCCCCAACAGAGTTCGCGAATGAACACGTGCGAAATCGCGATATGGGGTGCTATGGCAAGCTCTACCATCCTGGCAAAGGAAATTGACCGTTATCGAAACTCTGATTTATGATTTACGGTAATGATTATACCCAGACCCTCTCGAACAGGCCTTGGCGCACACACCCGTGGTCGCGCTAGTCGGCGCACGTCAGGTTGGCAAGACCACGCTCGCTCGCAAACTTGCGGATCGAGTACAAGGCACAATTTCTCTGGACCTGGAACGCGTAGGTGACCGACGCAAACTGGAAGATGCGGAAGCGTTCCTCCAAGCTCAAGTGGGGCATTTAACGGTGCTCGATGAGGTACAGCGATTGCCGGCGCTGTTTGCAGAGCTGCGGGGATCGTTGACGATCGGCCACTCGCGAGATTGTTTCCGACTGATCCGGTCTCGCCCTCCACGTCAAAAAGCACGCGGGCTTTTTTGCTCGCAAGCGGTCTCCCTATTTTTCTGTGGAACTTTTTATTGAGCTTTGCGTTCGGAGCGACGGGGAATGCGCACGCTCGCGCGCTTCCCGACCTTTCCAGTTACCGCACTCCTTGCCCCGCCCTATGCGGGGCATTTTTCGCTAGGCTGCCAGGCACCAAGAAATCGTTGACGTCAAAAACTCGCATCGGACTTTGGTCCGTTGCACACCGTGGTGCGTCCGCTAACTCCTATCCTGCTGGCGCCTTTAAAGTCGGTATGAAGGGTGTCTTTCCGTAACCGGGTGGCACCCTTTTCTCAGGCCGCGGATCATCGAAAGCACGACGCTGTGACCGCCGACATATGTCACGTGGTATTCACACGACAGTCTTCACCCTCACTTTTAGCTTTTCGCACGAAGCCGGTCAGTAAGACGTGTGACTGTGGGGTACTGCGCAACGAATTCGACACCTCTCCCGAATTTGATCAAGTCATCCTCATCTAAGGATCCGGGCCGGCGGATGTGCGGACGGTCGTTGTCGTCCATCTCCATGCCTCTTAGTTCGAAGCTGAAGATCGAGCCGTAGAAATGAAGCGCCTCCTCGACGTCGTCGATTTCGAGCGCGACGTGATTGACGCCGACGAGGCGACGTTTCGAGGTCATGTTGCAGCCTCCTCCCGCTTGGTCATCGCGTCTTCTCCGTTCCGGATGGCGTGGTGACCTGCGTCGGGCCGCCGCCGTTTCCGCTTGGGGAAGGAGATCGATCCGTCGCTTCAGGCGGTTTGCTTGACCCGTCGGCGGCGTTGTTGTCGAAGGTTCCGGCACCGGAAGGCTGGGCGTTTATCGGGTCGTTTGACGTCGCTGCAGTCGTCCGGCCATCCGTCCGGTCGATATTTTCGCCCCAGATCTCGACGCCGCCCCAGACGATCATCGCGAGCACGAGGCCGCCGACCAAAACAAGGAACACGGACTTCCCGTACCGACCCTGCCGGGCTTCCGTTGCAGTCTCGGTAACGCGGGCATTCCGCCTGTCTCTGATTTCGGTCATGACGTCCTCCGTTCCTGAACTAGTAACCGCCGACGATCGGAATGATTTCGCCGGTGATGTAGCTCGACATCTGCGGGGACGCGAGGAAAACGTAGGCCGGCGCGATTTCTTCGGGCTGGGCCGCACGCTTCATCGGCGTCTGGCTGCCGAACTTCGCGACGTCCTCCGCCTGCTTGTCGGAAGGATTGAGCGGGGTCCAGACCGGTCCCGGCGCGATTGCGTTCACACGGATGCCCTTCGGCACGAGTTGGCTCGACAGAGCCTTCGTGAAGGCATGGATGCCGCCTTTCGTCATCGAATAATCCAGCAGCTCCTTGGAGCCTTCGAGGCCGGTCACCGAGCCGGTGTTGATGATCGCCGAGCCGTTCTTCATATGCGGGACGGCGGCCTTGGCCATGTAGAAATAGCCGTAGAGGTTTGTCTTCAGCGTTTCGTCGAAATGCTCGTCCGTCAGGTCTGCGATTTCGGCGGTGTGGACCTGGAAGGCGGCGTTGTTGACGAGCACGTCTAGGCTGGAAAACTCCTTTATCGTCTTCTCGACCGCCTGGCGGCAGAAGTTTGCGTCCTTCACGTCGCCGCGGATGACGAGGCACCTGCGGCCTTCCTTCTCCACCGCAGCCATGGTCGCCTCGGCGTCCTCGGCTTCGTCGAGGTGGACGATCGCGACGTCGGCGCCCTCACGCGCGAAGAGGATCGCAACGGAACGACCGATGCCGGAATCGCCTCCGGTGATCAATGCGACCTTGTCCTTCAGCTTTTCCGAGCCCTTGTAGAAGGGCGCGTCATACATCGGGGCGAGTGGAAGATCGGCTTCGGATCCTGGCTTGTCCTGATGGACCTTTGGAAACGGTGGCTCGGGATAGCGGCGAGCGCCCGCCTGCATCGCGCCGGGTTCCTTCGGCTTCTGCTTCTTGTCCGCCTTGTCGACTTGATCCTGGATTTCTCGCTGCTTTGCGGCTGTGGCTTCTGACGTCATCGAAAATCTCCTTCTCTTACTTAGAACGTTGGCGGTTGAAAAAGGTTACGTCGGCGCAGCCTGTTCGGCCTCGGAGGGGCTGCCTCAAGGCTTGTGTCTCAGACCGCCGCCCACGCGGTCGAGGGATGGGAGCTCAATGCGCAGTTGGAGCCCTCCGTTTCCCCAGGTCCTGTGGATTGATCCACCAAGCTGCTTCTCGACCACCGCGCCAAGGAGGACCGTGCCGAAACCATATCCGTGCCGCTCAGCCGGGACAGGGCCACCTTCCTCGTTCCAGTGAAGCACCAGACCGTTTCCTTCTTTTCTCCAGTCGATAGAAAGTGTGCCTTTTCCGCGCGAGAGCGATCCATGGACCGCGGCATTGGCTGCAAGCTCGTGGACAGCCAGCCCAAGAGGCTGAACCGATGGTGCGGGAACCATGATCTCCGGCCCCTGGACGTCGACTTGATCGCCGCCAAAGACGGCGACCTGGGTGCGAATGATGGATTCGAGACTAACTTCCTGCCAGCCGCTCTCCGCGAGCAGCATGTGAGTGCGCGACAGCGCCTGAACGCGCTGCTGGACCGAAGCCGAATAGGCTGCTGAATTCTCCGACTTGCTGAGGCGCACGATGCTGTCGACGATGGCGAGCACGTTCTTGGTTCGATGATCGACTTCCAGAAGCAGCCTGTGCTCGGCCTCTTCCAGCGTCTGCACACGCCGCAGCTCGGTGACGTCGACCTGCGACGCGAAGAAATAGGCAACGGCACCTGCCTCGTCCCGAAGGGCGGACAAATGGAGTTGGTTCCAGAACGGTGTGCCGTCCTTCTTGTAATTCAGGATCTCGATTGTCGCGTCGCGCCTTTGCGCGATTGCCGCACGGATCTCCGCGACGGCTACGGGGGACGTGTCTGGACCTTGAAGGAACCGGCAGTTCCGGCCGATTATCTCTTCGGCACAATAGCCCGTCAGCTCGACGAAGGCGTCGTTCGCAAGAACGATCCGCATATCGGGCTCGCGGGCGTCGGCGACCACCATTGGCATCCGGGTTCGCTGGAATGCGAACGATGCCAGTTCCTTGCGGTCTGCCATTCCCTGTTCAGAAGCTGCTGCTGGGATATCTCCATGGATTTCGGGCCGGTCGTCTGTGCGCACGTGGTCACCTCATTTTTCGAACTGAACGTGAGGAAACGAGAAAGGTTTCGCAAGGCAAGGACAGCGAGGCGCCTGCGACGCTCAGCCCACGAAAACGTGGGTTGCGACGCCGGCCCAAGACAACTACGCTCCTTGTGCGGAGGGGTATCGCGTGAAGCTCGGAAACGTTCTCGTCCTCGAAGACGAACCATTCATCTCGCTCGACATGGAGGAGATGCTCAAGGAGTTCGGAGCAGCGTCCGTGACGTCGCTGGACACGAGAGCGGATGCGCTGGCATGGCTGGCGGTGAACACGCCGGATCTCGCAGTCGTCGATCCGAGGGTGAACGACGGCCTGTGCACGGACGTCGTCGAGGCTCTCGCGCAGATGAAAGTTCCCTTCGTGGTGTATTCCGGGGCCGATGTCGACCAGAGTGACGTTGCGGCCGAAGCCTTCTCGGCTGGAGAGTGGCTTTCGAAGCCGACGATGCCGGAGATCATGGCCGAGGTGCTGGGGCGGGCAACGGCTGGCCGATAGGTCGGAAACGCTTTGCCTAGCCCGCTATCTTGTCGGACGACGAGCGTGCTCCGCCGACCCCTAAAGATCTGGACCAGATCCCACCCTGGCGATCGCTGAGATCGACCAAGCTGAGCACGTCAGCTCAACAGCTCGAATAAATCGGAGCAATGGATTCGATGCCTTTGCATCCAAACGAGTGCAATGTATAGTTGCTGCGTTCCATTGATGATTGTCGTTTGAGGGCGACTATGAAGTGGCGTACAGTCAGACCGATCGAGCCAATTGTTCTGGTCTTTCCGGATAAACAGAGGCGGAAAACAGTCCGCACAGCTCGCGATGCAGCCGAAGCCCTCCTTCACGAATGGCCGCACGACGATGGCGAGGAGTTCTGTGCTGCCGTCAAAGTCTGTCTGGATGTCATCATCGGTCGCGGCGATCCACATCACCTTCGAACCGCCATGTTGCGCGCCGCTGGCGAAGCCGGAGTGATCGCAATAGCCGCTATTCACTGATTGCGGTCAAACGTCTTCTCCTCCGCCATCAGGGCTTACATTCGCCTGGGCTTCTCTCGAGGTGACGCGCGGCTCATCTGTGAAGTCGGCAATGAACGATAGAATACGGCGCCAGGGCCGACAGGATCAACTTAGCCGCCATCACCTGCCTCTTCAGCTTGCCCGAAGATCATGGCGCCAGTCAGGAGGGCGCAACGTCAAGCGTTGGATCGTCCAGATCCGCAACGCCTCTCAGTTGCGATGACCGGACGGGCATTCGACGAATCTGCAGATATTGGTTCGAACCTTCAGCCTAAAGTCCGATGGCGGAACAAACAGTTTATCACGGGGTTGAGCAACGGATCCAACGACGAAGATCCGAGCTAGAGAGGAAACTATGAGAAAGATCATTCTTGCCGCCGCACTCGCCTCCGTATCAACTCTTTCAGCCGTTGCTCAGACTGCACCCGCAGCCAACAGCAATGGCAACACCCCGGCGGTTGCGACACCGGACACGAAGAACCCCACGGCCCCGGTCGAAGGCGCAAACAGCTTTACGGAAAGTCAGGCCAAGGACCGGATCGAGAAAGCCGGTTATACCGGGGTCAAGGACCTCAAGAAGGACGACCAAGGCATCTGGAATGCCGCCGCCATGAAGGACGGCAAGGCCGTTACCGTCGCACTGGATTACCAGGGCAACGTCGTCGCCAATTAATCTCAAGGAGATCATCTATGAGAACTGTAACCGGACTGTTCGATGACTACGCAGATGCCAGCGCGGCGGTAAGTGACCTTGAAGCTGCAGGTGTGCGGTCTAGCGATATCAGCATTGTCTCCAATAATGCCGACAGGCGGCATGGGGATTCGAATGCAGCAGAGGGCGCTGGAACCGGGGCCGGAATCGGCGCTGTGGTCGGTGGCGCAGGTGGCCTCCTCACTGGCCTTGGCTTGATGGCGATACCAGGTGTCGGGCCGGTTGTAGCGGCAGGCTGGCTTGCAGCGACCGCTGCTGGCGCGGCGGCGGGTGCAGTCGCCGGCGGTGCGGCCGGGGGCATTATCGGCGCTCTCACCGAGTCCGGTGTCCCGGAACGCGATGCCCATTTTTATGCGGAAGGCGTTCGTCGGGGCGGTACATTGGTCACCGCCAAGGTGGACGAAGCCATTGCACCCGAAGCCGACGCGATCTTGAAACGCTCAAGCTGGGTTGATCCGGCCGAACGCCGTAGTGCCTATGAACAGCAGGGATGGACGCGCTTCGATGACACGCTTGATCCCTATAATGCCAAACAAGTCGAAGAGGAGCGGCTCCGCTATCGGCGTCGCACTCTCTGACTAAGCAACGAAGGGCGCCGAAAGGTGCCCTTTCCCCAATTGCTAAGCAATTTCCTTCGGCCCGGCTCATCGGGCAAGAATACGCCCCGAGATAATGGCGCCACTACGAGGCTGGGCGCCGCGAGCAAACGGCTGTTCGGCCACGCTCCCTTCGGTCACTGGAACACCATGACGTTCATTGCCGCCCTGCGTGTCGATCGCGTCAGCGCGCCATGGGTCATCGACGGGCCGATCAACGCGACGACCTTCTTAGTCTATGTCGAAAAGGTGCTGGCGCCGGAGCTGAAGCCCGGCGACTACAACAATTTCCGGCCGCACTCATCGCTCGGATACCAGACGCCGGCGGACCATGCCGGAACTATCGCCGCAACCGGCTCTAACGCTACGCAATGTGGAAGCTTCGCGTTTCCGCCGGTTGCTCCCACCGCGCCATTTGGCGTATCAAAATGATCTGAACCCTTCAAACTGGACCAGTTTTGGTTAGAGTTTTCCGGTGCATTTCCTGGCTGGGAAAGGACGGAAGATGATGAAGGCATCGCAGTTTTCGGACGCGCAGAAGGCGTTCATTCTGAAGCAGGGTGATGAAGGTGTGCCGGTGGCGGAGATTTGCCGAAAGGCGGGCATCAGCCAGGCGACCTATTTCAATTGGAAGAAAAAGTACGCTGGCATGTTGCCGCCGGAGATGAAGAAGCTGAAACAGCTCGAAGACGAGAACGCTCGGCTGAAGAAGATCGTCGCGGACCTAACGTTGGACCGCGAGATGCTGCAGGATGTCATCCGCCGAAAGCTTTAAGGCCTGCTCGCAAGCGGGAGGTGGTTAAGGGCATGTGCCGCGATTGGGCGATCTCGATCCGGCAAGCTTGTAGGGCACTGAACTTCGGTCGGTCGACCTACCACTACACCTCTCGCCGTGCCGATCAGGCCGGCCTGGAACGTCGTATTCGTGAGATTTGCGAGACCCGTGTCCGTTACGGCTACCGTCGTGTTCATGTACTCCTGGAACGCGAAGGTTGGGGCACCAATATCAAACGAACTTATCGGATTTACAGGGACTTAGGCCTTCAACTACGAAATAAAACGCCGAAGCGCCGAGTCAAAGCCAAGCTACGGGAGGACCGGCAAAAGGCCGTTGAACCCAACGATGTCTGGGCGATGGACTTCGTTCACGACCAACTCGCGACCGGCAAGAAATTACGAGTGCTGACGGTGGTCGACACCTTCTCGCGCTATGTGCCGGTGCTTGATCCGCGGCATAGCTATCGGGGAGAAGATGTCGTGGAAACATTGGAACGGGTATGCCGGCAGGTCGGCTATCCGAAGACGATCCGTGTCGACCAGGGGACGGAGTTCGTTTCACGCGATCTCGACCTCTGGGCCTATGCCAAAGGCGTGACCTTGGACTTCTCACGCCCTGGCAAGCCGACTGACAACGCCTTCATCGAGGCGTTTAACGGCCGCTTCCGGGCGGAATGCCTGAACCAACACTGGTTCCTGACCCTTGCGGATGCCCGCGAAAAGATGGAGGATTGGCGTAGAGACTTGTATGAGGCGGGTTTTGTCAATCCATGGCAGTGCCTTCCGAAGAGTTCGAATCAATTCCATTTTGAAGTTTGCAATCGTCTGGCTGCTCTGGCACCGCTGGTGCCTCCACTTGTATCCGGTCGAAGCTTTGCCCCGGACCATAATCCCGATTCAT
>NZ_JACHZB010000008.1 GCF_014193255.1 Rhizobium sp. BK196 | reverse complement strand
CTGACCTGGGCCATGGCAGCTTCCAGATGCGAGAGTGCATCGTTGAAGTTGTCGCGCAATGCCGCATACTTCTGGCCGATGTCGGCGCAGCGCACCGTCAGGTCGCCGCGGGCGATCTGTTCCAGCGCCTGACCGATGGTGCTGACGACACGGGCCTGCAGCAAGGCTTCATCCTGTTGATGGCGCAGGTTGCTTTCGCGCTCGCTTTCGAGCGCCAGCTGCTGGGCAGCCTCGCGCTCCGACATCGCGTGACGCTCCCGGATCTTTTCCTGAAGCGACTGCGTCGCCTTCGCCATCATGCCGACCTCGTTGTTCATCCCCGTATGCGAGATGGCAATCGAGACGTCTTCCTCGGCAACAGCCTGCAGCGCGGTGTGAACGTCCTTCAGAGGATTCGATATGCCGCGGATAAAGTAGGCCGCAACGGCCATGCCGCCGACGAAGACGATCAGCGAGGCAGTCAGAGCCTTCCAGATCGTCGCATTGATCTTCTGCTGCAGATCGTCGAGATAGACGCCGGTACCGACGACAATCTTCCAGGGTTCGAAGGCCTTGGAATAAGCGCCCTTGAGGAAGACCTGGTCTGCCGGCTGGCCGGGCTTGCCCCAATAGTAGAAGGTACGACCGCCGCCGGCCCTGCCGTGGTCGACGAGCGCCTGGCTGAATTTCGTGCCCGTCTTGTCGACCTGACCGCTCATATCCTTGCCGATATTGGTCGGATTCGGATGGAAGACCTGGACGACGTTGTAGTCCATGCCGAAGAGATATCCGGATGGCTGGAAGGTCACGCGCTTCAGGATGTCGAAGGCTTCGGCCTGGGCGGCCTCATGCGTCATTTGGCCGGCCTTCTCGCGTTCGTAGAAGGTGTTGAGGACGGAGATGCCCGATTCGACCTGCGTGCGCAGCATGTCGAAACGCTCATCATAGATCGCCTGCTCGGATGTGCGGATTTCAAAATAGGTTGCGACTGCAAATGCAGCCATCAAAACACCGACCAGCGCAAAAAGCTGATGAGCAATCTTGAGTTTCTTCATGATTGGCCTCACGGAAAAGATGAAATGCGGTATCCCGGATCGGTCAACTCCCGACCTGCGCGCGAAAAATCGCGCGCTCAGCTAGCGCAATCATGCGTCCTCCGGCCCTCAGTAAGTAAAATTAATGTGAATGATTAAATTATCTTTTAACAAAGGCAGGGCTTCTACTCGGGCGCCCTAGTAGAATTGATGGATATCTTCTTGCAGACTTGTATAGGTTGCACCTCTTCATGAGCACAATCACATAAATTAGAATATACTTATTTAAAATAAACAAACGCACCCTGCTTCTCTTCAGAGGTGCGTTCGCAACGATCGAAACTCTGATCGGACTGTTATCGGATCCGAATTAGAAACGGAGCTCAAACGCGGAAGCGTCGAGAGGCGTGGTTCCACTCATGCCAGCCGCTACCGGCTTCGTATAGCCGCCGACCACGGCTGCTGTCGCCTGATTGTCGATACCTTCTGTCGGCGCCGGCGGGGCCAGCGCAAGCATCTGCTCGGGCGTTGCCTTGCTCACGAAGAGGACAGGGGAACCGCCCATCCAGTTTTCGGTGCGATAGATCTTTTTCTCTCCATCGACATCACGGACCTCGGCATGCTGCAAAGCACCGGGACGCAATTCCGGCACCGAATAATCCTTCTTCGAGGCTTCCAACTGAAGCGGCGGGCACTGGTCGCAGGTTTCGGTAATGATGCTGCCGGCTTCCTCCGGCCTGCTCGACCCGACCACTTCGATCGAACCGGCCATGGCGGAACCAGCCGCCAGCAGAAATACTGCACTGAGGAAAATCTCACGCATCAACACTACTCCGCCTCATATCAGGAGCCAGATTAGCGCAGCTTTGTTTCCATCCCGTCAGAGGAAAGGGTAAAAATTTAGCGAAACGGGCCGTGTCCGTCCGCCGCTTATGCCTTTTCGCGTTCGACCGCACGCCAGCCGATATCGCGGCGGCAGAAGCCGTTTTCCCATTTTACCCCCTCGATAAGGGCATAGGCGCGGTCCTTGGCCTCGCCGACCGTGCGGCCAGTCGCCGTCACGTTCAGGACGCGGCCGCCGGTTGCCACCAGAGCACCGTCCTTCAGCGATGTGCCGGCATGAAACACCTTCTCGCCCTCGCCGGCTGCCGGCAGCGCTAGGATCGGGGTGTTCTTCTCATAGGAGCCCGGATAGCCTTTCGAGGCCATGACGACGGTCAGTGCCGGGTCGTTGGTCCACTCGGCCTCGACCTGATCCAGGGTGCCATGGGCGCAGGCAAGCAGCAGCGGCAGGAGATCGCTCTTCAGCCGCATCATCAGCACCTGGCATTCCGGATCGCCGAAGCGGACATTGTATTCGATGAGTTCCGGCCCCTTGGCGGTGATCATCAGGCCGGCGAAGAAGACACCGCTGAAGGCATGGCCGCTTTCGGCCATGCCGCGAATGGTCGGCTCGATGATTTCCTTCATCGTACGCTCGATCATCTCGGCCGTCATGACGGGTGCGGGCGAATAGGCGCCCATGCCGCCGGTGTTGGGGCCGGTGTCGCCCTCGCCGACGCGCTTGTGATCCTGCGCGGTTGCCAGCGGCAGCGCACTCTTGCCATCGCAAAGGCAGAAGAAGCTCGCCTCCTCGCCATCGAGATAGGCTTCGACGACGACTTCAGCCCCGGCTTCTCCAAAAGCGCCTTCGAAACAATCGTCGACAGCGGCGAGCGCCTCATCGAGCGTCATAGCGACCGTCACGCCCTTGCCGGCGGCCAAGCCATCGGCCTTGACGACGATCGGCACGCCCTGTTCACGGATATAGGCCTTGGCCTTCGGCGCATTGTTGAAACGCTGATAGGCCCCGGTCGGGATATTGTAACGGGCGCAGATATCCTTGGTGAAACCCTTGGAACCCTCGAGCTGGGCAGCGGCGGCCGAGGGGCCGAAGACTGCAAAGCCAGCTGCGCGCAGCCTATCGGCGATGCCGACAACCAGTGGCGCTTCCGGTCCGACGACAACGAAATCGATCGCCTTTTCGCGGCAAAAGGCGACGACTGCATCGTGGTCGTCGACGTTGACCGCGACCAGTGTTGCATGTTCCGCTATGCCGGGATTGCCAGGCGCGGCGTAGAATTCCGTCATCAGCGGCGATTGCGCCAGTTTCCAGGCAAGTGCGTGCTCGCGTCCGCCCGATCCGATCAACAGAACCTTCATGCCTGATCCCTTTCCTGCTGGTCTGGCCTGTGGGCCTGGCCCGTTGGTCTGGCGGTTAAGCGGGAAGGCCCGAAAGGTCAAGCGGGAAAGCTTACCAGCCCCCGCCGCCGCCGCCCCCGCCACCTCCGCCGGACGAGCCGCCGCCGGAAAAACCCGAGGACGAACTGGAGGGCGGCGGTGAAGGAATAGTGGATGCGATCGTCGAAGCCATCGACGACGAGAAGCCGCCGATACGATCGGAAAAGCTGCCGCTGTTGAAATCGCCGGAATACCAAGCGGGGCTATAGGCAGCCGCAGCCGTTCCGGCTGCAGCAGCCGCCAGCCAGGTCTCGAACGTGCGCGACCATGGCTTTTCGACACCAAGCGCCACGGCATAGGGCAGCAAGGTCTCGAAATGTTGCGGCGACATTTGCGGCGCGCCGGCCATGTTCATCCGGTCCTTTTCGGCGAGCGTCAGATATTGCCGCAGACCATCGACGCCAGCTGTCATCTTGGCACCGAGCGGTGTCGGAGCGCCCATAATGAAGAAATAGAGGATGTTGAGGAGCACGATGCCGCCCACCGCAAAAAGCATGGGCGTTTCGTGGAATTCCATCAGCGAAGAGCCGAGCGCCAGCACCACGGCCGAGAGAATGCTCAAGCCCACAAAAACGGCGATAGCGATGGCGATGACCGCGAAAATCTTGCCGACGAGCGAACGGCCGCGATGCAGCGCCTTTGCAAAGCCTGCCACGAAGACAGACAGGAAGACGGAAATACCGATGGGGATGATCATCAGCGCAATCGTATCCGGCTCCAGCGAGCCGAAGACGAAGAGCGCCACTAGGGCGGCGGCGCTTAAAATCACGCCGCCGGTGATATAACCCGCATTGGAATTGTAATATTTGCCGCGGTGTTCCCGTTCGATCGACGAGCGGAAGTTCTGGCCGACCGATTTAACCTTTTCGCCGTTGGCCTTGTCGATGGTGAGCGTATCGCCGCTTCCCCTGACCGCCTTCAGGAGCTCGGACTCGCCGGCCTGGAGCTTCTCCTTGCCGAGCGGCTTGTTGGTACGGCGGATGACGATCGAGTCCTTGAGATCTCCCAGCGTGACGTAGCCGCGCACGGCAAGATCGAGCGCGGTTGCCGAAAGTGCGGTCCAGCCCTGGCCGGAAAAGCCTCTGTTGTCGACGTAATTGACAAGCGCGGGCGAGATACCAGAAGGCGGGTCCCAGCGCGGTACGACAATCTCGCGCGCTGGATCACGGCCAACCTTCAGCCAGGAGCGCGTGTAATAGAGGAAGACGAGGATGAGGCCGCCGAAACCGATGAAATAGTCGCGGTTATCGCTGAACCACCAACTGCTTTCCTGATCGGCACTCGGCGGATCGATCGCACCCTTCGGCAGTTTCGCGGCAAAGGTCAGCCCCTCCTGCGCGCCGAGGGGCGCGGTGGTCGCGACGACCAGTCTGCCGTCGTCGACGCTCGCTCGAGCATTCTTGCCAGTGGCACCGACGGGACCAGTGAAGAAGGTGACATCTTCGGGCACGACGCCTTGAGGAAAGGTGACCGTCGCTACCGCTGAACGGATGGGAAAAATCCAGCCGTTGCCGGTGACGTTCCAATAGAGCTCGTCATGATCGTCGAAGTAACGGATCTGACGGTTCGTTTTGTAGGTGAAGACATATTGATGGCGGCCGGGAGAGATCGTCACGTCTTCGGAGCCTGCATAGATGCGGATGCCACCAGTGATGGCTTCCGTATGCCAAGGTTCGTCCCTGCCGTCGCGCTTGACCGAGGCGACGCTGAAATCGACGCTGCGGCGTCGGCCGCTCGCATCCCTGAAGGTCAGTGGAAAATCGCGGAAGATGCCCCGCCGGATGCGGTCGCCTTCGGCATTGACGATGATCGTTTCCGCCACCGTCATCGCCCCGCCCTTTTCCAGCTGGATGGCGGAATCGAAGGAGGCGATGAACTCCTCAGCCGTTGCTGCTTGCGCAGACAGCACCAGCAGCAATGCGAAACAAATGCCGAAAAACCGCCGGATCATGTCCCCTCCCCGGTTACGGTTTACCCCAACTCAGCTCAGGCCCCGTCCTTGTAGGCAATCCCCAGTCCCGCAAGCGTACGCCAGTAGGCAGGGAAGGTCTTGCCGACGCAATCAGGGTCGAGAATGTTGATGCCGTTGATCTTCAGGCCGGCGAGCGCAAAGCTCATGGCGATGCGGTGATCGGCAAAGGTATCAATGTCAGCCGGCAGCGTCTGACCGGCGAGTTCAGGATCGGAATGGACGATCAGATCATCGCCCTCCTCGACCGCCAGGCCTTCGCGAATGTTGTTCAGGCCAGTCGACAATGCGCGGATGCGGTCGCATTCCTTGACGCGAAGGTTGGCAATGCCGACGAAGCGCACCGGCGTCTTGTTGAACGCTGCAAGAACCGCGATCGTCGGGATGGCATCCTGCATCTGCGAGCCGTCGATTTCGGCCGGCAGATGCGGGAACTTGGCGATCGTCTCATAGGCCTTGGCATCAGGCTGCGTGAACGCCTCGTTGGCGACGCCGAGATCGATCTTGCCGCCGCTCAGCACTTCGGCCGCCCAAAGATAGGTTGCAGCCGACGCATCCGGCTCGATGACGAAATCGGCGGCGGTATAGCCGGTCGCCTGCACACGCCAGGTCGCGGCATCGAGCTCCTCCACTTTGGCTCCGAAAGCTTCCATGGCGGCAAGGGTCAGATCGACATAACCGCGGGCGCCGATATCCGTGCCCGCGAGCGCGATCGTCACGGGTGCGTTGGCGCCCGGATTGGCAAGCGGTGCAGCCATGAGAAGGGCCGAGACATACTGGCTGGACAGGCCGGCATCGATCTCGACGCGGCCCGAGGCGAAATGACCGTTGCCGCGCACGGTCACCGGCGGGCAACCGGTCGGGGCCTCGGCATCCAATCCAAGCGACTTCAGCGCTGCGACCAGCGGGCCGATCGGGCGCTTGCGCATATGCTCGTCGCCATCGACAACGACAGTTCCTTCGACGGAGGCAACGGCCGCCGTCAGGAAGCGGGTCGCCGTGCCGGCATTGCCGAGGAAGAGGGGCGCTTTCGGCTGATGCAGCTTGCCGCTGCCGGTGACAACGAAGGTCGTGTCGTCGGGCTCGTCGATCTGCACACCCATCGCCCTGAGTGCCTCGGCCATATATTTCGTGTCGTCGCTCTTCAGCGCGCCGGTCAGCCGGCTCGTGCCCTTGGCAAGACCTGCCAGCAGCAGGGCGCGGTTGGTGATCGACTTCGAGCCCGGAACCACGGCACGACCGATGAGCGGCTTGCCCGGCGGGATGATGGTGAGCTTGGCTTTACTCATTGCGCTTGTCTCTTCTGTCCATTGCAGGGGCCGCAAGAGGCCCTATCGGACTGCTCATAGCAGTTTTTGTGCAAAGACAAAGGTCAGAACTTGACGGTCGGTACGGCGCGGTCCGCCTCGTTGGCGATTTCGAAATATTCGCGCTTGGAAAAGCCGAACTGACCGGCGACGAGGTTCGACGGGAAACTCTCGACCTTGACGTTTAGATCGCGGGCAGCGCCATTGTAATAACGGCGCGCCATCTGGATTTCGCTTTCCATCGTTTCCAGCGAGGCTTGCAGTTCAGAAAAATTCTGGTTGGCTTTGAGATCTGGATAGGCTTCAGCGAGCGCCATCATCCGGCCAAGCGCCTGGCCGAGCAGACCTTCCACCTGCGCCCTGCCCGCGACATCGCCTGATGGAACGGCCTGCGCCCTGCTCCTAAGTTCGACTACCTCTTCGAGCGTAGTTTTTTCGTGAGCGGCGTAACCTTTTACGGTCTCGATCAGGTTCGGGATCAGATCCGCACGACGCTTCAGCTGCACATCGATGCCGGACCAGGCCTCCTCGGCCATCTGCCGGGAACGGACCAGGCCGTTGTAGATAAAAACGAGGTAGAGCACGACCAGAACGATGACGCCAAGTGCAATATACATCGCGAATCCCCGCAGCGAAGTAATGTCCGCGCGGAGACTACTCAGGTTTACTGGCTGCCGTCAAACGCCGATATCGGCCAGGATTTGGACAGTCGTCTGCTCCGGTGAAAGGTTTGTCGTATCGATTTCGATGGTGCGTTCAGCCAACCCACGCAGCAGTTTATAGTTTGCCCGCAGCCGTTGCAGCATCGCCGTATCCGTCAGCTTGAGCGCCTCGGATCGGCCAGGAGAGATGAGGCGCCTGGCATTCTCCTCCGGCGCGCAATCGAGGAGAATCGCGATCAGATCCGCGCCTCTGGCGGCAGCCAAATCGAGATACCAGGAGAACGTCGCACTATCATACCCGTCATCCGCAAGAGCATCGGTAAAGACAAAGCTTTCAGCCGGATCGGCGCGCACGGCGTGATCGAAAAACGTTTGCCGAATCTGCTCACGCAGTGATGCATGCAGCGGGTTGCTGCGGGCGAAAAGAGCTTCGGCCGGATTAAGCAGCATATGATTGTCGATGAGCCGCGCGCCGAGCCTTTTCGCCAACAAGCGGCCGATAGTCAGCTTGCCAATGCCTGGCCAGCCGTTGATATGAACTATCCGGCTGGCAGGCTTTTGCGTCACGCGGCCTCTTTCGACAAGTTGACGCCACCGGCATCCGTCAGCAGGAAGGCTTCGCCACAGGCCTTGGCAAGAGTGCGTACACGCAGGATATAACTCTGGCGCTCGGTAACCGAGATCACGCCGCGGGCGTCGAGCAGGTTGAAAACGTGGCTGGCCTTGATGCATTGATCGTAGGCCGGAAAGACACACTTGTGCAGACGCTGGTTGGCGTTATCGCCCGGCGCGCCGGCGGCGAGCAGCGCCTGGCATTCCTTCTCGGCATCGATGAAGTGACGATGCAGCATCTCGGTATTGGCGAATTCGAAGTTATGGCGGGAATATTCCTGCTCAGCCTGCAGGAAGACGTCGCCATAGCTGATTTTCTCGTCGCCTTCGCGGCCGTTGAAGTTCAGATCGTAGACATTGTCGACGCCCTGGACATACATGGCCAGACGCTCCAGACCATAGGTCAGCTCGCCGGCGACCGGCGAGCATTCGATGCCACAGACCTGCTGGAAATAGGTGAACTGGGAGACTTCCATGCCGTCGCACCAGCATTCCCAGCCAAGGCCCCAGGCGCCGAGGGTCGGGCTTTCCCAGTCATCCTCGACGAAGCGAATATCGTGCAGCAGCGGATCGAGGCCGATGGCGGCGAGCGAACCGAGATAGAGTTCCTGCAGGTTCGGCGGGTTCGGCTTCAGGATGACCTGATACTGATAGTAGTGCTGCAGGCGGTTCGGATTTTCGCCATAGCGGCCGTCGGACGGGCGGCGGGAGGGCTGCACGTAAGCGGCCTTCCACGGCTTTGGGCCAAGCGCGCGCAGCGTTGTGGCCGGGTGGAAGGTGCCAGCGCCCACTTCCATGTCATAGGGCTGCAGAACCGCACAACCCTTGTCCGCCCAGTAATTATGCAGGGTGAGGATCAGCGCCTGGAACGAGCGCTTCGGGTTCATATGGTCTGGAATTGTCGCGGACATGGAGGGGCACCGATTGCTTGAAGTATGAGCGCGACAGGTGCCACGCAGCGCTGCAGGGGTCAAGGCTTTTGCACTGTATTCGCCTAAAGCCAGGTGCTGCTTGGTCGAGCGTTATTCGTCTTCCTGCTTGAGACGATATTCACCCGTCGCTGGGTCCTTCACCAGCGTGCCGATAGCGCCCGTTTGGCGCTCCTTCTCGGCGCGGCGGGATTTTTCAGCAAGCTTCTGCGCGTCGGAGATGAAGCGACGGTAGAGCCACCAACCCGCGCAGACGAGGATCAATAACGTAATAAGCTGTGCCATTTCCCCTCGTTTCTCCCGTCAAAGCCCGTAGCGGCTCCACAATGCCCTTTCCTCGGCCGCTTCGACAAGCCCGGATGCGAAGCCGGATGCCGCCCCTTCGAACGAAACCGGCGACACACCGGGAATACGGCGGCCGAGCAGGCCACGAGCGGCCGTGACGAGCTGCAGCTTCGTTTTCTGGCCATAGCGTTTCTTGAGCTCCTGGCGCATGTCTCCGAGCCCGTCGATCAGGCCGAGTTCCAGGCCGCGCGTGCCGCTCCAGAAGAGGCCGGAGAAAACTGTCGCATCGTCCGTCAGCTTACCGGCGCGGCGCTCGCGCACCATCGAGATGAAGACCTGATGGATCTCCAGCTGCAGGCTCTTCAGATATTCGATGTCCTTTTCCTTCTCGGGCTGGAAGGGATCCAGGATTACCTTGTTTTCGCCTGCTGTGTAGACGCGACGCTCGACACCGATCTTCTTCAGGAGTTCAGGAAAACCGAAGCCGCCAGAGACAACGCCGATCGAGCCGACGATGGAGGTCGGGTCGGCGATGATCTCATCGCCCGCCAGCGCGATCATATAGCCGCCGGAGGCTGCCACATCCTCCACGAAGACCAGAACCTTCTTCTGCTTTTCACGCGCAAGCTCCCGGATGCGCGTGAAGATAAGGCGGGACTGGACGGGCGAGCCGCCCGGCGAATTGATGGAGATGGCAACGGCCGGCGTGTCCTTCATGGAGAAGGCCTTTTCCAGCACCGGCGCAACATTGGCGACATTGAGGGTCGGGCGGAACTGGCCACCTCCGCTGATGATCGCGCCCTGCAGCCTGACGACGGGGATGACGATCCCATCCTTGCGAAACCGCTTCGGCATCAATTTTCTCAAAAATCCAGCCATTTCTCTTCCTTAAACATGATCGGCGGCGCCAGCATGCATATGCACATTACACGGGCATTGCATGTATGCGTTGGAACGGCAAACGCAATGGCCGCGTTCAGAAAAGGACAGGCAGCACTTTTCTTGTTGCGAATGACTTGCATTATCATTCTAATCGGGCATAGTGCCGGTATAGTTAAACAGGTGAAATGGCATGGACATCGTAAATCCGAAGGCAAAGGGCGGCTGGCGGACCGAGCGCGGGGAAGCTTCACTCTCCGACGTCTACCGTACGGTTGGTACGGGGCGGCACAGCTCCACGTGGCGGCGCGCGGCAGCCTTCCTCGGCCCCGGCTACATGGTGGCGGTCGGCTACATGGACCCTGGCAACTGGGCGACCTCGCTCGCCGGCGGATCGAAGTTCGGCTATGCGCTGCTAACCGTCGCACTGCTTTCGAACATCATGGCAATCGTGCTGCAATCGCTTTGCGCGCGTCTTGCGATCGGCTCCGGCCGCGACCTGGCGCAGGCCTGTCGCGATGCCTATCCGAGCTATGTCGCAGTGCCGCTCTGGGCTTTTGCGGAAATCGCCATCATCGCCACCGATATTGCCGAAGTGATCGGTACGGCGATCGGCCTCAATCTGCTTTTCGGTATTCCACTCGAAATCGGCGTGCTGATCACAGCACTCGACGTGTTCGTCATCCTTCTGCTGCAGAGGCTCGGCTTCCGCTGGATGGAGGCCTTCATCATTACGCTGCTCGGCGTCATCGCGATCTGCTTTGCGATCCAGATCTTCCTGGCCGACCCGCAATGGGGCGCCGTCATCAAGGGCTTCTTCCCGACGACCGAGGTCGTTACCAATCCGGAGATGCTTTATCTGGCGCTTGGTATTCTGGGTGCTACCGTGATGCCGCACAATCTCTATCTTCACTCGGGTATCGTGCAGACGCGCTCCTACGGCCATACCGTGCCGGAGAAGAAGGAAGCGCTGACGTTTGCGACCCTCGACTCCACCGTGGCGCTCTGTTTCGCACTTCTGATCAACGCCTCGATCCTGATTCTTGCCGCAGCCGCCTTCAATGCCAACGGCAAGACGGATGTGGTGGAGCTCGGTGAGGCGCATTCGCTGCTGTCGCCGCTGCTTGGCCTTGCCATTGCGCCGACCCTCTTCGGCATCGCGCTGCTCTGCTGCGGCTTGAATTCCACGGTTACCGCCACGCTCGCGGGGCAGATCGTCATGGAAGGCTTCCTGAAAATCCGGCTGAAGCCCTGGGTGCGGCGCCTGATCACCCGCGCCATCGCCATTGTACCCGCGGCTTTCGTGACAATCTGGTACGGCGACCAGGGTACTGCTGAACTGCTGATCCTGACCCAGGTGGTGCTTAGCCTGCAGCTTTCCTTCGCTGTCTTCCCGCTGGTGATGTTCACGTCGAGCAAGGCGAAGATGGGGGAACTCGTCGCTCCGAAATGGCTCAGCACCGTTGCCTATGTGGTCGCTGTCGTGATCGCTGGTCTGAACGTCAAGTTGCTCCTCGACTTCGTGACCGGAGGCTAAGCTTGTTCTCGGGCAATCCTGAATTGGTTTACGCCGTTCAGAACGAAACCGCTTTCCTGGAATTAGTTCAGAGTCTGCCATAGGCCGCGCGGCCATTGTTGAAATCATCGACGAGAGGGGAGAACTTGTGGCCCCCCTCCTCGTGCATGATGAGAGGCGCACGCAGCGAAAGCCGTGCCCGTGAGCCCTTGATCGCCGTTACGAGGATGCGGACGGCGTTTCCCCCTTCACGCGGGTGAATGGCGGTGATCTCGATGCCGCCGAAGCGCCTGCCGCAGGCGTCGATGATCTCGGCGATCGATTGCGGCCTCGCGATCAGCGACAGTTGTCCGCCCGGTATCATGATGGCGCCGGCCGTGCGGATCCAGCTCTCGAACAGGCCATCCGTCATGGCATGGGCCTCCGCCTTCAGCGCATCCGGCGTCCTGCGGTCGCCGGCATCGTTGAACGGCGGGTTCATAATAACGTGATCGAAGCTCTCGTCGATGAGACCCGCATCATTGCGCGCCTTGGCCGTCAACGTGACATCGGCTTCGATGACCGAGACGCGGCCTGCCAAATGGGCATTGTCGGGCAGTTCGATACTACGGCGAGCGTAGTTTGCCATCTCTGCCGAGCGTTCAAACAGCACGACCTCAGCCTTCGGAAGGCGGGAGGCGACGGCAAGACCTGCCGCACCTGCACCAGCACCGAGATCGGCCACTTTTATCGGGCGATCGTCGGCAACGAGGGCCGCCAGCATCATGGCGTCCATGCCGGCGCGATGCCCCCTGCCCTTGGGCTGGACGATATGGAAGAGGCCGCGATGAAAGGCATCCGTTGTGTCGGTCACCGCCTGCGTCATCCTTTCACTTCCGCTCGCGCAATTCGCCGCCGAGACCCGCATCGCTGAGGATGCGGCGGGCTTGATCGGCCATCGCCTCATCGACCAACAGGCGACGCGGCAGCATGCCGAGCGAACCCTCGAGCACGCTCATCCCCTGATCAGCGATCAAGCACGGAATTCCCGCATCCTTCATGAGGCTCTCTGCAAATGAGAGCAGAACGGGATCGTTTGCGCGGATAAGCTCATGCATTTGCCGTCATTTTCCTTTTCGATTTTGCTGGCAGCGACAATTCACCCCTTGCCGCCTCCATCGGCCCTTTCTATTGTCAAAGGCAATGAATGAACAGGAGTCCGGGTCGTTGGGCGTGGTCATATCGCTTGAAGAAAACAAAAACAAACTAGCTTCCATCAAGCCGCTGGTGGATCTTACCAAGGCTGATATGGAGCGGGTGAACCAGCTTATCCTTTCCAAGGCCGGCTCCGACGTCCAGATGATCCCTGAGGTGGCAAACCATCTCATCTCCTCTGGCGGCAAGCGCCTGCGGCCGATGCTGACGCTCGCAGCGGCCTCGCTCCTAGGCTATCGGGGCGAAAACCACATCAAGCTCGCCACATCAGTCGAGTTCATGCACACGGCAACGCTTTTGCATGACGACGTGGTAGACGAAAGCGACCTTCGCCGCGGCAAGTCGACCGCGCGCACGATCTGGGGCAACCAGGCAAGCGTGCTCGTCGGCGACTTCCTGCTCGGCCAGGCCTTCCGCATGATGGTGGAAGTCGGCTCGCTGGAAGCGCTCGACGTGCTCTCCTCCGCAGCCTGCGTTATCGCCGAGGGCGAGGTGCTGCAGCTCTCCGTCGCAAAGAACATGGAAACGACCGAGGACGATTACCTCTCTGTCATCCGCGCCAAGACGGCAGCACTTTTTGCCGCGGCTGCAGAAGTCGGGCCGATCGTCGCGGAAACCGGCAAATCCGGCCGCAACGCACTGAAATCCTACGGCATGAACCTCGGCCTTGCTTTCCAGCTCGTCGACGATGCGCTGGATTATGGCGGCAAGGCTGCCGATCTCGGGAAAAATGTCGGCGACGATTTCCGCGAGGGCAAGATTACGCTGCCGATCATCCTCGCCTACCGCCGCGGCACGCAGGAAGAGCGCACCTTCTGGCGCGATGCGATCGAAGGCGGCAACGGCAGCGATGCCAACCTGGAAAAGGCGCTCGGCCTGATTACCAAATACGGCACGCTGAACGACACGATTCAGCGGGCGGTTCATTACGGCACGATCGCACGGGATGCGCTCGCGCCGCTGCCCGAGAGCGCTTGGAAATCAGCCCTGATGGAGGTCATCGACTTCTGCATCGAGCGCGTGAATTAAAGCGTGTCGCGATATCAAGGATTCGCTTGCCACGCTTTAAGATTGTTTGACGCGTGTCGTTACCGCAAACCGTAGCGCACTTTTGCGCGCACGCTTAATCAAACGTCCCAGACGAGGGCTGAATTTCTTGCAGGGCCGCTTCAAAAAAGCCATCCTGTTGTGAATCAGTGTTTGCAACTGATTTTGCGGCCGGCACGTTTTCCGGCCGTCCCTGAAGAAAGGTTTTCTAATGCGGCAGAGATTTGTCACCCGTCTCCTTTCGAGCGCAGCCCTGGCGGCGGTCCTTTCGCTCGGCGGAATTGGCGGTGTGAACGCCGAAGATGCGGCCAAGGCAGATGACGCCAGCAAGGCCGTGACCTTTGATCCGGATAATGTTTCGACCTTCTCCGGCGCTTTCCTCGCTGCCCGCACGGCCGATGTGGATCACGACTATCCGACGGCGATCGAACTTTACAAGAAAGCCCTGCAGATCGAGCCGGGCAATCCGGAAATCCGCCAGCGCCTGATGATCTCGCTGCTCCTCAATGGGGATATCAAGGACGGCGTGAAATATGCCAACGACCTGAAGGGCGATCCGACCGTCGAGCGGATTACCACGATCGTGCGCGGCATGGATGCGATGCGCCGCGGCGAGTTCAAAACGGCAGAATCGATCCTGAAATATGATGGTCCGAACGATCTCGACCGCATGATGAACGACCTTCTGCTGGCCTGGGCGCGAGTGGGTGCTGGCCGCGGCAGGGAAGGGCTCACCATGGTCGAGAAGATGAAGGGACCGGATTGGGTCCGCATCTTCAAGAACTACAATGCCGGTGCGATCGCGATCGTCAACGGCGACGTCAAATCTGCCCGCCAGCATCTCAATGATGCCGTGCTCGACAAGGAAGGCGGCGCGACTGCCCCCGACACGTTCATGCGCGCCATCATGGCGCTTGCCCGCCTCGAGGCCTCGCAGGGGAATAAGCAGAAGGCGCTCGACGCTGTTTCCGTCGGCGACAACCTGCTGCCGAATTATGCCCCGCTGAACGCGTTGCGCGACAGCATCGAAAAGGGCGAGAAGCAGGAACAGCAGGTCAAGAGCGCCGAAGAGGGCGCGGCCGGGGTACTCTTCTCGGTCGGCGGCGCGCTGAACCGCGACGGCGCCGAGGACATCGTCTCGCTCTATCTGCAGACAGCCAAGGCGCTCGATCCGAACAGTGCCGACACGCTGGTACTGCTCGGCGGCATTGCCGAAAAGCAGAACCAGATGGACCGGGCGATTGCGCTTTACCAGAAGGTGCCGGCGAGTTCGCCGATGCGCCGCATTTCAGAACTGCAGCTGGGCCTCGCGCTCGCGCAAGGCGGTAAGGTGGACGAAGCCCGCAAGCACCTGCAGGCGCTGATCGCTTCCGACCCGAAGGATGTCAGGAGCTATCTCGCCTATGGCAGCGTGCTTTCCGACGCCAAGGACTATCAGGCGATGGCCGACAATTACGACAAGGCCGTCGAAGTGATCGGGCCGCTGCCGGGCCGTGCAGACTGGAGCGTCTTCTTCCAGCGCGGCATCGCCTATGAGCGGCTGAAGAAGTGGGACCAGGCGGAGCCGAACTTCCGCAAGGCGCTCGACCTCAATCCGAACCAGCCGCAGGTTCTCAATTATCTCGGCTATTCCTGGATCGACATGAACCGCAACCTCGACGAGGGCCTCGAAATGATCAAGAAGGCCGTCGAGCTGCGTCCTGATGACGGTTATATCATCGACTCGCTCGGCTGGGCCTATTTCCGCCTCAACCGTTTCGACGATGCGGTCGACGAGCTGGAGCGTGCCGCCCAGATCAAGGCTGGCGACGCGACGATCAACAACCATCTCGGCGATGCCTACTGGCGTGTTGGCCGCAAGCTTGAAGCTGTCTATCAATGGAACCGCGCTCTCGCCTCAGAACCAGAGGAAGCCGAGATTCCAAAGATCAAGGAAAAGGTTGCGAACGGCCTGCCAGCCCAGAACGACGATTCTAAGGCTGCCGACAAGAAGCAACCTGATCCGCAGCCGACGCCGCCGCCGCCGGTCGACAAGAAGTCTTGAAGTCGCATGCCTGAAACGGGTGCGCTCCTTTCCGTAACAGGCGATTTCGCCGTTACCGAAAATGCCTGCGCAAAAATCAATCTGGCTCTGCATGTGACAGGTCAGAGGTCTGACGGCTATCACCTTCTTGAAATGCTGGTCACATTTGCGCGCCATGGCGACCGGCTTGGCTTTGCTCCTGCTGATACCGATGATTTCACGCTTTCCGGGCAATTCGCCGATGTGCTGGCCGATGATCCCGGCACCAATCTGGTGCTGAAGGCGCGCGACCTGCTGCGTGAAATTGCAGGTGGCGCTTCGCCCGTGCGCATCCATCTGGAAAAGAACCTGCCGGTCGCTTCCGGTATCGGCGGCGGTTCGGCGGATGCGGCTGCGACGTTGCGCGGGCTGATGCGCCTGTGGGATATCGCGCTTCCCGCTGAGACCGTTGGCGCTCTTGCGTTGAGACTTGGCGCCGACGTGCCGATGTGCCTGAAAAGCACACCGCTGATCGCCCGCGGTATCGGCGAACAGATTGAGACGGTCGATTCCCTGCCCTCCTTCGCCATGGTGCTCGCCAATCCGCTGAAAGGCGTTCCCACGCCCGAGATCTTCCGACGACTTGTTACCAAGAATAATCCGCCGCTGGTCCTGGCGAAAACGCCGCACTGGTTGGAGGCTATCCGGGCGACACGCAATGATCTCGAGCTGCCGGCGCGGGAACTGGTGCCTGAGATCGCCGAGATTTCCAATATGCTGACTGCAGAAGGTGCGAACTTCACCCGCATGTCCGGTTCTGGCGCGACCTGCTTCGGCATATTCGATACGCCCGTTGCTGCGTTGCGTGCCGCTGAGCGTCTTCACGCGGCTCGCCCGGACTGGTATTTCCAGGCGACGGAGACCTTCGCAGGAGGCACATGATGGCAGGCCTGGACGAAAAGAGGCTTTTTATACCCCTCGGCATTGCGGTTCTGACCGTTTCGGATACGCGTACGCCGGCGGACGACAAATCCGGCGATACGCTGGCTGCGCGGATTGCCGAGGCCGGACATCAGCTGATCGACCGCGACATCGTGCCCGACGACCGCGAGAGGATCGCAGCGCGTGTACGCGCCTGGACGGAAGCCAAGGAGATCGACGTCGTCATCACCACGGGCGGTACCGGCTTTACCGGCCGCGACGTGACGCCCGACGCGCTTGAACCGCTCTTCGAAAAGAGGATGGATGGGTTTTCAGCCGTGTTCCACCGGATTTCCTACGACAAGATCGGCACCTCGACGATCCAGTCGCGCGCCACGGCAGGTGTTGCCAACGCTACCTTCATCTTCGTGCTGCCAGGCTCGCCCGGCGCCTGCAAGGATGCCTGGGACGGCATATTGAAGGCGCAGCTCGACTACCGGCAGATGCCTTGCAACTTCGTGGAGATCATGCCGCGGCTCGACGAACACCTCAAGCGCGGCGCGACGAAATAGGCTGGCTGCGACAGCGACATCGCTATGTCGCGAGGCCCGGCAGGGCGGGCATGCTTTCCCAGCTATCGCCGGACAGTAGCACGCAGCTTATGCCGTGAACGTCCGTGACGATGAGTGTCCAGGTGCCGCTTTCAGCGGCATAGACCTCGAGAACGGCGTTCTGGTTGATCAGTCCGACTGCCGTGAGCTTTTCAGCAAAGTTGCTGTCCAGGAATTTGACGATCTCGGATCGGCCTGCGCAACTGCGCATCATCTGCGATGCCGCCGGATGCGGATGCGCGATCAGCAATGCCGTCAATATGACGGCCAGCAGGCCGCGGACCATATTGCGTAGCATGACGCACCTCCTTTTGCCGGGAACCCGGCAGAAGAGGAGATTTTCGTTGACCTGTTCTGCCGTTCACCGGCATTCCATGGCCATCCGTTGCGAAGCCAAGCGCTTCGGCGGCGCCATACTCAAATTATAGCGCGAAATCCTATTGGGCGCCATCTTTTCGCTATTGAGGAGTGCACTAGCGCGCGGCGCGCGCGACCCAGGAGGGAATCAATTCGCTGGAGAGTTGGCGTGGCTTCTGTGCCTTGGCGAATTCGGTAAGGCGCATGCCGCTTTTTGCAGCTGAAATGGCAAGTTTCTTCGGTATGAGCAGGCCGAGCTCCAGTGGCGGCCTGACACGACCTACACGCTGGAAAAAAGGGCGGCGATAGCCGCGCGAGGCGGTAAAGCGCGCAGGGACCTTGTTCAAGGCCACATACTCCGAGACTTCGTCGATCCAGCCTGCCTGCGGTCTTGCGCCCGGCTCGACGAAGAGCAGCCATTCGCCGCGGGCAGAACGGATAATGTCCTTGATATCCCACTGGGAATGGAAACGGCAGCCGGCAGCATCCGCCACCCGCGCGGAGCCATCGCGCGAGCCGTAATCGAGCACAACCACGTCACTGACGAGGCCTTCCACGGCACCCGCCACCAACACCGATAGGGTCTGGGCCAGCTCAGGTTCCTGATCCTGGCATTCGAGAACGACAGTCAACATTGCCTGTTTATAGAGCGCCGCACAAAATTTTGCCAGCACCACTTTCCGCATTTTGTTCTTGCATTGTTCTCGTTTTGAGGATAGGAATTTAATCATCAAAACGAGCGGGATCGCGCATTTTTCCGCCGCTGGAGAATCCGATGAAACCACAGTCCCTTGCAGGGCAGGCCGCATTTGCGCCTGCCAATACGACGGATATTGCCGACGCGATGATCGCGGCTTCTGGGCTGCGCATCGAGGTTGACCGGCGGCGTGGCCGCGGCGCGGGACTGAACCCCAGCGGCCGCTTCGAGCCTACGCAGCGCGAAACCTTCGATGACGGCTGGCAGACGCTCGAGGAACTGCCGCCGTTCAAGACGGATGTGCAGATCGAAAAGCCGCGCACTGCGATTACCCGCAACGAATCTCCCGATCTCTCCTTCGATCGGTCGATCAATCCCTATCGCGGCTGCGAGCATGGCTGCATCTACTGCTTCGCCCGACCGACCCATGCTTATATGGGCCTTTCGGCAGGGCTGGATTTCGAAAGCAAGCTCTTTGCCAAGCCGGACGCGCCTAAGCTTCTGGAACGGGAGCTTGCCAAGCCGGGTTACAAGGTACGCGTCATCGCGATAGGCACCAACACCGACCCTTACCAGCCGATCGAAAAGGAATGGCGCATCATGCGGCAGATCCTCGAGGTATTGAACAAAGCGAACCATCCCGTTGCGATCGTCACCAAGTCGGCGATGATCCTGCGCGATCTCGATATTCTCACGGAGATGGCGGCGAAAAACATCGTGCGCGTCGGCATTTCGGTCACGACGCTCGATCGCAAGCTTGCGCGCCTCATGGAGCCGCGGGCTTCGACGCCGACGCGCAGGCTGGAGGCGATCCGCGGGCTTTCGGAGGCCGGTGTGCGGACGTCGGTGATGGCCGCGCCGATCATTCCGGCACTCAACGATCACGAACTGGAACGTATTCTCGATGCCGCTAAAGCGGCAGGAGCGGAAGAAGCGAGCTACGTATTGTTGCGGCTGCCACTGGAAGTAAGCCCGCTATTCCGTGACTGGCTGCTGCAGAATTATCCTGATCGCTATCGTCATGTGATGTCGCTGGTGCGCTCGATGCGCGGCGGCAAGGATTATGACGCCGAATTCGGCAAGCGCATGAAAGGCGCCGGACCCTACGCCTGGCAGATCGCCCGCCGCTTCGAGATGGCAGTGAAGCGGCTTGAACTGACCCGTCGAAGCCTCGCGCTACGTGACGACTTATTTGTGCCGCCTGACGGAAGCGGGGTGCAGCTTTCGCTACTGTGACTGGTTATTTTCATGCAATTCCAGCAAAACCGCTGCGCACTTTTGCTGGATTGCTCACGAGCTTGCGTGAGGCGTGAAGAAGACCTGCCCTGCGTCTTCTGCCTTGCGCAATTCCGCGGATGGCCCTGACCGCACCGTCCGCCGGACAGCCCCCGGCCGTCGCCGCCCTGATCCGGGGGCTTGCAGGAAATCGGGTTGGCGTGCGAGGTTCAACCGCATGAAACGTCGCACGCCACCCGATTCTCCTCTGCTCTTTGAAGAGGTCCCCCTCGTCCCGGATTTCCGGCTGGAGCTGAAAGCCCGCAGGGCTGGCCATTGGCCTGTCGCGGGCGCTGATGAGGCTGGACGCGGACCGCTTGCAGGCCCTGTCGTTGCCGCAGCGGTGATCCTCGATCCCAAGCGCATTCCTGAAGACCTCAACGATTCCAAACAGCTTTCGGCGCAGAAGCGCGAGGAGCTGTTCGTACAAATTCTTGCGACCGCCACGGTTTCCATCGCCTCTTCCAGCTCCACGCGCATCGACGAAACCGATATCCGCAAGGCAAGCCTCGACGCCATGCGCCGCGCGATCTGCGGCCTTTCCGTGCCGGCAAGCTATGTGCTGACGGATGGGCTGGACGTGCCTGCAGGGCTGGACTGCCCGGGGCAGGCCGTGGTGAAGGGCGACGCACGATCCGTCTCGATTGCGGCTGCCTCCATCGTGGCAAAGGTGACACGTGACCGAATGATGGCACGCGCGCATCTGGTGTTTCCCGAATACGGTTTTGCCGCTCATGTCGGTTATGGCACGGCGCAGCATCGCTCCGGCATCGAAAAGCACGGGCCATGCTCGCTGCACCGGATGAGCTTCCGACCGCTCCGCAAGGACGGCGTCGTGGGAGAGGTGAATGGAGAGATGCTGGAGGATTAGGCTCCGGTGCGGTATCTGCACCGTCTTTCTACGGGCTACAGCAATGGCAGAAAGCCAAGACACTCCTTTGCCGTACCGACCACCGAAGTTTTCGCCAGAAGGTTTCGAAGCCATCCACCGTTTCCAGCTGCCCCACGCATCACCGCTGAGCGCAACGCTATCTTCCAAACAGAAAAGCCCCGCTGAAGCGAGGCTTTTCTAATCCTGTAGAACTGCAGATCAGTTGAGGCGGGTCTTCACTTCGCCGACGGCCTGACCGAAGAGTTCCGACTGAACCTTGCCATCAGCCTGTTTGCCAATGACGGATTCAGCGGCTGCGATGGCGAGATCGACGGCAGCAGAGCGAACAGCCTTCATTGCGTCGGCTTCGGCCTGCTTGATCTTCTGCTCGGAAAGAGCCGTCCGGTTAGCGACGAATTCTTCCGTTTTCTTCTTCGCCTCGGCGGTCAGCATTTCGGCCTCTCGCTCGGCAGCTGCCACGATGTGCGCAGCTTCGGCTTCGGCCTCCTTGCGCTTGCGCTGATATTCAGCGAGCAGGTGCTGAGCCTCTTCGCGCAGACGCTTGGCTTCCGCCAGCTCGTTGCGGATCTGGTCGGCGCGGTCGTCAAGCGACTTCGCCATCATGCCTGGGACCTTCAGGTAAACGATCAATGCCAGGAAGAGAACGAGGCCAACGAAGGCGAAGAAAGTCGCATCGAAAGCAAATTCCATCGATCAAGCCTCCTTCTTGGCGGCTGCAACGGCAGCGGCAACATCAGACTGGGCAGCAGAGCCGCCGATGAGCTGTTCGACAACGGCTGCAGCGGTTTCCTCGGCGATGGCACCGACATCGGCAAAAGCCTTTGCCTTCACATCAGCGATACGGGCCTCGGCAGCCTTCAGCTTTTCGGTCAGGCTAGCCTCGGCCGTGCGACGATCACCCTCGGCCTTAACCTTGGCGGCGTCACGAGCTGCAGTACCGATCGAGTTTGCCTTAGCGCGGGCAGCGGCAAGTTCGCCTTCATAGGTTGCGACGGCAGCATCGGCTTCCGCCTTCAGGCGGCCGGCTTCTTCGACATCCTGCGAGATGCGGTTGTGACGCTGCTCAAGGATGGCGCCGATGCGCGGTGCGATGACCTTTTGCATGAGCAGGTAAAAAATGACGAACGTAATCGCCAGCCAGAGGAGCTGGGATGCATAGGTCGACGAATCGAAGGGCGGGAAAGGCCCACGCGCGTGCTCGCCTTCGGCGACGCCGGTCTCGGTATGGACCTCGCCGGCAGCCGGAGCGGCATGCGCATCCGTCGCGGTTCCCGCCGGGACCTCTTCAGCGTAGGCCGGGGTCACAAAAAACATGCTCACCTCCAGGTGTACAAATGCAAAGGATCACGGCTCGCTGTTCGCAGGCCGTGATCCATCAATCCCACCGAAATTAGACGGCGAAGAGGAGGAGAAGAGCGACGAGCAGCGAGAAGATGCCCAGAGCTTCCGTAACGGCAAAACCGAATACCAGACGGCCGAACTGGCTGTCAGCGGCAGACGGATTGCGCAGAGCGCCGGAGAGGTAGCTGCCGAAGATGTTGCCGAGGCCGAGAGCCGTACCGGCCATACCAAAGCAAGCCAGACCTGCACCGATGAACTTTGCTGCTTCCGCGTCCATGTTGAACTCCTTTAAATGGTTGTTGCGGCGAATGACTGACGCCCTTTGACGTCGATGTCGTTATCCTTAGTGCCCGCCTGGATGGATCGCGTCATTGAGGTACATGCAAGTCAGCACCGCAAAGACGTAAGCCTGAAGGAAGGCAACGAGGAACTCGAGACCGGTCAGGGCGACGGTCATGATGAGAGGAAGAACGGCTCCGCCGACACCGACTGCACCGAGGGCTCCAAGCGAGGCGACGAAGCCTGCGAACACCTTCAGCGTAATGTGACCGGCGAGCATGTTTGCGAAAAGACGAACCGACAATGAAATCGGCCGGGACAGGAAGGAAATGATTTCGATCGCGACGACCAGCGGCAACAGAATGCCCGGCACGCCCGAGGGCACGAAGACATTAAAGAAGTGGAAGCCGTGCTTATAGAAGCCGTAGACGAGAACCGTGCCGATGACGAGGATCGCGAGCGCGAAGGTGACGATGATCTGGCTGGTGATCGTGAAGAAATACGGGAACATGCCGAGCAGATTTGCCGTCAGCACGAACATGAAGAGTGAGAAGACCAGCGGGAAAAACTTCATTCCCTTGGTGCCCGCGCCTTCCTTCAGCATTCCGGCAATGAACTCGTAGGACATTTCGGCAAGCGACTGCGAACGGCCAGGAACGATAGCGCGGGTCGTGGTCGAGAAATAAAGGAAGCCAGCAGCGACGGCAGCCGAAGCCACCATGAAGAGCGATGCATTGGTGAACGAGAAATCAATCCCGCCGATCTCGATCGGCACAATCTTGAAGATCTGGAACTGATGAGTCGGATCGTTTGACACCGGTTGCTCTCTCTCTTTGGCCCGCCGGGAAGCGGAAATTGCACTGGGCCGGGCGGCCCTATTTATCAGCGTTTTGGCGATCCAGGGGTTGGGCAACCTTCCCCGCAGCGCGCAAAACATTCAAAACGCCGGCACAGAATCCAAGAAGCAGAAGAACAATCAACCCCCAAGGCGTCGTGCCAACAAAATGGTCGAAGAGCCAGCCGAGTACAGCACCGACAACGATGGCAGAAATGAATTCGCTCGAAAGCTTCATCGCCTGGGCATAACCTTTACGGCTCTGCTCGGCGCTGGCCTCCCGCGCTTCTTCCTTCCTGTCATCGACACGCTTGGAGGCAAGTTCCGCTTCCAGCTGCCGACGGCGCTGTTCAAGACTTTCTTCGCGGTCATCCGCCATCGTGCTCTCCTCCGCTCCCGTCGCCCGCAATCCCGCTACCCCGGTTTTCCGAACCACGGACGCGAAGGTTAAAGAACCTTCCGGCCCGTTCTGAAGTCGCGCGCAACATAGTTTTAGGGATTAGTATAGTCAAGGCGTAGCGAGCTTGTGTCCAGCCATAAAATAATCTCACAAAATCAAATATTTAAGCGGAACTTGCCCCCTCGCGCCCGATTTCATCGACAGAATCCGTCTTCGAACAACGCCGGGCGGCAAAAAATCGGCAATCAGTGCCCTTTTGCTTAAAGCGTGTCGCGATCCTTCGGATTCGCTTGCCACGCTTCAGGCTTTTGCTTCACGCATATCGTTATCGCAAAACCACCGCACGCTTTTGCGCGATATTAACTCCAGCCGCCGCCATAGGTGCGGTAGAAGACATGCATGCCGATGCGGCCCACTTTTTCCATGGTCCTGGCCCAATTCGGCCGGACGTAGACCGCATGGTAATGCGTGGCCGACCCCACTTGCGGCAGCCAGATCTTGCCGGCGGTTACGGCTAGGGCAACATCGCGGGCGACGCGCCAGTGATATTGCGAATTCACACGGTCCTTGATGCTGTCGCAGGCGAAGGAAAACTGGCAGCGGTTGCGCCAGTCTTCGTTCTGGTAGACGACCCCGCAGATGGTCTTCGGATAGGCTGGGTTGCGGACGCGGTTGAGGATGACCTGTGCGACGGCCGCCTGCCCCTTCACGGATTCGCCGCGCGCTTCGAAATAGATCCCTGAAGCCAGGCATTGCTGCTCGCTTGCGGAAAAGACACTGGGCGGGAGGATGCTAGCAGCCCAGGCATGATCCTTCGGGCCTATCTGCGGCACGAAGCGACCTTCATCCTTGTCGGTCAGGATCGAATCGAAAGGCGACTGGCGGGAATAATCCGGTGCTGCCGCCGCATAGGCCGTCGCCAATACATCCGCCTTATTGCTGGTCACGAGGCTTGCCAGCATTGCCGGTACAGCATTGTCCTGCTGTGGCGTCGGCTGCGTCTTGTAGAAGGCCGTGGCAATCTCGATCTCCTTGCCCTTGATTGTCGGCTTCACGAAGGCAGACTTATCCTTGAGATCGAAGACCGGGCGGAAGAGAAGTCTGGTGCGTTCAAGGATCGAACCGGCGGAGAAATCTTTTGGCGGCTGCACCTTTTCGACGGCGACGACGCGGCCTTTCTTGGCATCGCGATTGACGCGATCCTCGTCCGGGCTACTCTCATTGCCCTTCTCACCGGAGACGAAGGCAACCTTACGGCCGTCGGGCAGCACCATGCCGGCACCGGCAGCGATCGAGCCGGTGGCAGCGGGATCGGCAAAGGCGAGTTCCGCTTGATGGATGGAGCCTGCGGGCGAATTGGTCAGAACCATGCGCCAGCTTTCGCCATCGTTGTCGAGACCGGCGAGCATGGTGGCAAGATCAGCGTGGGAAGCGACGCTCGGAAAGATCAGCCAGCCGGCCACGCCGAAGATCGCAGGAGAGATCCAATTCTGGGGCAAGAGACGCAGCTTGCTGCGGGAACGGCCATTTCGACGCAACGCGGACTCCGAGCATGGGACGCAGGAACAGTCCCAAGAAAATCTCGCATTAACCTTGATAGCTGGTTAACGACCTCTTCCGGATTATGCCCATGAGGATTTCAGTATGTTCCAATGAGGCTGACATTCTCACGAGTTGCATCGTCTCATTCCGTGCTCGGCACAGAAATTGGAGAGGACGATATGGCGCCCTCTCCTTCTTTCCCGTCAGATGATGACGTGCGAGCCCAGTTCCACAACGCGGTTCGCCGGCAGGCGGAAGTAGTCCGATGGATTGGCGGCAGCGTTGGCGAGCGCGATGTAGAGGCGGTCCTGCCAATAGGGCATACCGGACTTGGCGTCGGGTACCAGCTTGCGGCGACCGAGATAGAAGGACGTCGTCATAATGTCGAACTTCAGGCCGGTCTTGCGCAGTGCCGCCAGCGCCTGCGAGACATTCTGCGATTCCATGAAGCCGAAGAGCAGTTCCACGCGCGAGAAGCGTTCCGATATTTGCTCGACTTTATAGCGCTCCTGCGGCGAGACGCGCGGCTTGTTGACCGTGCGGATCGTCAGGATGACGTTGCGATCATGAAGCACATGATTGTGCTTGAGATTGTGCAGCAGTGCGGCGGGTGCGGAATCCGGATCGCTGGTCAGGAAGATCGCAGTGCCTGGAACATGGGCCGGCGAATGCTCGCTCTTGCGCTCGATGGAGCTGACGAAGGACGCGAGCGGAATATCGGTGTGACGGGTCTTTTCCGTCAGGATCGCCGTGCCGCGACGCCAGGTCCACATGATGACGGTGAAAGCCGTTGCGATCATGATCGGGATGTAACCGCCGTCGTGAATCTTCAAGAGGTTGGCGCCGAGGAAGATCAGTTCGAGAACAACCAGCGGCGCGAGTGCGATAATAGCAACCGGAAGCGACCAGTTCCAGCGGGCACGGACGAATTCGAAGGCCATGATCGAGGTGACCACCATCGCGCCGGTGACGGAGATGCCGTAGGCGGTGGCCAGCGCATCCGAGGTCTTGAACCCGAGCACGAGGAAGATAACGCCGAAAAACAGTACCGCATTGACCGAAGGCACGAAGATCTGCCCGGTATTGGTCTCGGATGTGAAGAGGATTTCCATGCGTGGCAGGAAGCCGAGGTTGATCCCCTGACGCACGAGCGAGAAGGCGCCTGTTATGACGGCCTGGCTTGCGATGATGGTGGCGGCGGTTGCGAGAATGACGACCGGCAAGAGCGCCCATTGCGGATACATGAGGTAGAAGGGATCCGACATCGTCATCGGATTGCCGAGAACGAGCGCCCCCTGCCCCAGATAGTTCAGCGTCAGCGACGGGAAAACCAGCACAAACCACGCCCACTGGATCGGACGCCGACCGAAATGGCCGAGATCCGCATAGAGAGCTTCCGCGCCGGTGACGGTCAGGAAGACGGCGCCGAGAACGACTACGCCGTAGAAGCCCTCGTGCAGCAGGAAGCTGACGGCATAATAGGGGTTGAAGGCGGCGAGGATGCCGTAATCATCCGAAATGTGCACAATGCCGGCGGCGGCCATGACGAGGAACCAGAGCGCCGTGATAGGACCGAAGAAGCGGGCGACCGCGCCCGTTCCATGCGACTGCACGACAAAGAGCAATGCCAGGATCGCCACCGATATGGGTACGATATAATCCGATAGCTGCGGCGTGACGAGCTTCAGGCCTTCGACGGCTGAGAGAACCGAGAGCGCCGGGGTGATCATGGCATCTCCCAGGAAGAGCGCTGCCCCCATCAGCCCGAGCAGCATCAAGAGCGCAGTGTGGCCGTTGGCGGTCTTCATCAGGAGGGCCAGCAGCGACAGCGTGCCGCCTTCGCCGTCGTTGTCGGCGCGCAGCAGGAAAAGCACGTATTTGATGGTGACGATGATGGTCAGCGCCCAGATCATCAGGGAAATCAGGCTAATGACCTCGAAACGGGTGAGACCGTCATGGGCAACCGGCTTCAGCGCTTCGCGGAACGCATAAAGCGGGCTCGTGCCGATATCTCCATAAACGACACCTACCGAACCCAACGCAAGATAGAAGAGCTTGCGCGGCCCAAGGTGACGTTCGTGAGAATGGCTTTCTTCAGACATGAAGCAATCACAGGCTCCTCAGAGCCAGCCTTTCCAGCGGAAAAAGAAGAAGGGAATGACGGCGGAGATCACCATGAGACCGAGCGAATAGGGATAACCCGCGGTCAGGTGCAACTCCGGCATGAATTCGAAATTCATGCCATAAATGGAGGCGACCAGCGTCGGCGGCAAGAACACGACCGAAGCAATCGAAAAAATCTTGATGATGGCATTCTGCTCGATGTTGATGAGGCCGAGCGAAGCGTCGAGCAGGAAGGTGATGTTGCCGGCGACGAAGGACGCATGTTCCGAAAGGGACTGGATGTCGCGCGAGATCGTTCGGCAGAGCTCTTTGGTTTCCTGATCGTGCTGCACGACCGGAATCGTATAGAAGAAAGTGAGAAGGCGCGAGAGCGAACCGAGACTGTCGCGCAGTTTGCTGATCATGCGATGATGGCCGGCAATGTCCTTCAGCTTCTCTTCCAGATAGTTCGATGGCTTGCGCACCTTCTTGGCACGGTCACCGAACACATGCACAGAGAGGATGTCCAGGCGGGAGATCGACATCTCCAGAACCTCGGCGGTCCGATCGACGATCGTTTCCAGGAGCTTGGCGAGCAAAGCGGCGCCGCTGCGCCACTGTTCCGGTATGCGGTGCAGAGCGGCGATGAAGAGTGCGAAGGATTTCGGATGGGCATAGCGGATGGTCACCAGCTTGTCGCCGGCGAGGATGAAGGCGACATCCGTCAGGGTCGGCGCTTCCGTTTCCGCTTTCCATATCAGCGAAGCGGTCATGTATACTGCGTTATTTTCGACATAGAGGCGAGCTGACGGCTCAATTGCCCTGAGATCGTCACGGGTTGGCACTTCGATGCCAAGGATCTTTTCGACATGCAGCTCCTCCTCGCGAGTCGGTTCGACCATGTCGACCCATACCACATCCGCCGGAAACTCAGGAGGATTGGCAAGATCACGGATCTCGACCGACTTGCAGTTGGAACAATATGCGGTGATCACAGCCCGCATCTCCCGCGCCCAACCGTCTTAGCCCTTTTCATCGAAAGCCCTTCCACGCCCCCGCGAGTGCAGTCAAGCCAGGGCACACTCGTCATCGATCGTAACGGAAGCGGATAAAGCAGGTTCATAAAACTCCGGCCATGTCGGCCTTACCGGCCGGGTTGCTCCACTGCATCGCAGTCACCAATCCTTCGATCGACAAGTCAACTCCGAATATGCAGAGAGGGCGGAACCTTCATCGACAGGCGGCATCACAGAGCATTTGCAGACGCGCCATCATGACGCCGGCGCGCATATGAAGCAAAGCCGGAAAATAATCAAGACATCTTACCCGAACTGCGCCTTTTCATCTCATTTCCTCCACAATTCGTGGTGAGCGGCGCGTGATTCGCCCTACTCGAAGACGATTGCAGGTGCAGCGCGCTGTGGCCTTTCGCCGACCTGTTCCCAGACCTTGGCAGCAATGGCACGGTAGATTCCGGCGACGATGCCATTTGGATCGGAGGCGACGAGCGGCGTCCCGGCATCCGAAGTCTCGCGGATGTTCATGGTCAGCGGCACTTCGCCAAGGAAGGGCACACCGATGCGCTCGGCTTCCTTGCGCGCGCCGCCGTGGCCGAAGATGTCGTAGCGCGTGCCGGTATCGGGCGCGACGAAATAGCTCATGTTCTCGACGATGCCGAGAACCGGCACTTCGACCTTGCGGAACATGTTGAGGCCCTTGCGGGCATCGATCAGCGCCAGATCCTGCGGCGTGGAGACGATGACGGCGCCGGCGAGCGGCACTTGTTGAGCCATGGTGAGCTGGGCGTCGCCAGTGCCGGGCGGCATGTCGACGACGAGAACGTCGAGCTCGCCCCAGGCGACCTCACGCAGCATCTGCAACAGCGCAGACTGAACCATAGGCCCGCGCCAGATCATCGCGGTTTCCTCATCGACGAGGAAACCCATGGACATGACCTTGAGACCGTAATTCTCCATCGGATTGATGATGCGGCCGTCGATCTGCGTCGGGCGGCCGGAAATCTTTAAGAGGCGCGGCATGGAGGGGCCGTAGATATCGGCATCGAGAATACCGACGCGAAGACCATTTGCCTGCAGACCGAGTGCCAGGTTGACCGCAGTCGTCGACTTGCCGACGCCCCCCTTGCCCGACGCGACGGCGATGATGGCGCCAATACCGGGAACGCCGATCCTGGCGGTGCGAGGCGGCAGCTGCGGGGCATGGGAGTGGCCGTGACGGCTGTGGTCAGCCTGTGGGCCGGGGCGCGTTGCGGGCGCATTGGCGGCGGCCTTCTTGTCTGCCGTCAGTGCCACAAGCGCGCCTTTGACGCCCGGCATCTCCTTGATGACGCGCTCGGCAGCGAGCCGCAACGGCTCCAGCTCCTTGGCGCGTTCGGCCGGCACTGTGATGGAGAAATAGACCTTGCCATCGGAAATGAAGACATCGGAAACCATGCCGAGTTCGACGATGTTGTGCTCCAGATCCGGGCCTCGCACGGTCTTCAGCGTTTCCAGTACCTGTTCCTTGGTGACCTCGGTCATTCCACCCTCACTGCTTTTCGTCATCAGTAAATAGTGGAGGCCGGCAGGTTCGCCAAATAAAATCGGGCAGCAGGCACACCTCGCGTCAAAGGAAGGCAGCACATTTCTCTCCGTCGAGAATTGGCGCAATTCGGAGCAACGTAGAGGAAGCAAAAAAGGCTAGAAAAGTAGAAAGAAATCGTCCGGTCTCGGAACAGGGCAAAAGGCGTGGCAAACGCAACAACCGCCGCCGATATCGGAACGCCGGGAGAAAAGCGGCAGCGATATCAGACGGCGGCGTGTCGGTCGCGCCATAGATCTGGCGCTGTTTTCAAAGTCCCCTCTGGACCTCTGTCGATAACGAAGCAGGAAGCGTGCCAACTGCGAAAATCGCTGAAAAAGGATGGCAATCGTCAGTTCTAGCGGCCCATCAAGCAATCGACGCTCAGATATTGAGCAGCCAAGCAGCAACTGACGTAATTTTAGGCCGCAGGCCTGCTGAAATCGGGGCCTTACTTGATGAGGCCAATGCGCAGTGCCTTGGCGACGGCCTGCGTGCGATTGACTGTATCCAGCTTCTTTGTTGCGCGGTTCAGGTAGTGATTGACCGTGTGTTCGGAGAGATCGAGGATTTCCGCGATTTCCGCACTGGTCTTGCCAGCGGCAGTCCAATTGAGGCAATCGATCTCACGGTCCGTCAATGTATCGGTCATGCGCGTATCGAGATTACGGATTTCGGCCAGCCGATCGAAGACATGGATCGCGATGTAGCTGAGTTCCCGCATCTCCGCCGGAGTGAAGGGCTCGCGATCACCGGCAAAGGAGACTGCACCGCGCGTCCCCGACGGCTCATGGGTCGGAAAATAGGCGCAGCGCATCATCTTGAAGCGTTCGAAAAGGGCTGCAACGACACCTGTCTTGCCGTCGTCGCGCGGCCAGTTGGTGCGCGACGTATCGTAGAAGAAAGGCAAAGTCGACGTGCGCAGCCGCCGCAGGACCGGACTGTTCACCATCAGTCCTTCCTGATCGTAGATGGACAGGAGTTCAGCGGGCCAGCTGGTAATGATCGTGTTGCCCTGAAGATCGAAGGAGGTAACCGGCGGCAGGTTCAAAACCATGAATGCCCGGCTGCGATAGGCCTCCGTCACCCGCTTCATGAAGCGGAAAATGTCGAACTGCGTCTTTAGACCGGCGACCTCGTGGACGTAGGCGTCTTCCACCGAAGTTTGCGGTAAGCTTGCCATCAGATTTTTTCGCCTTCGAACCGGGCTTTGGTAAACCGCTGGCAGCCTGCGTGGAAAAACGGTCAGTACAGGGTGGGTTACACGACGCCCGTCAGATCAATAGTATTCAGCCTCGGCGTGCAGCGCGTTCGGCCGGTGAATTGTCGATGATTTCGCGGACGACCCCAGTTGGCGTGATTCGCCGTCAAATCTCAATAATGCACTCATTATAAGCATGCTATGTATACCACGTCCAGCGGTTGAGACGGTCAAATCGGCTTCAACGCCTTGGCCCGAGACGGACGCGCATTTCGTCCATGATTTTCCGGGCCGTCACCTGGACAGGAATGGTCCATTCCTGAAGAAGTTCCATCGACAGCCGGTAAGCGGGACCGGTGACGGAGACCCCGCCGATGAAGGAACGATCGTCCGACCAGATGGGGGCGGCGACACAGCAAATACCAGCCTCGTGCTCCTCGCGATCGAAAGCATGGCCGGCCGTGGCAATCTCGCCAATCTCCGCCAGCAGGCTTTCTGCTTTCACATGCGTCGCTGGGGTGAAGCGGTTGAAATGCAGGGCGGAGAGCAGCTCATTGAGTTTAACGGGCGACAGCACCGAGAGTGCGGCCTTGCCGACACCGGTGCAATAGCAGGGTGAGGCATTGCCGATCTGTGAATACATGCGCACCGGCTGGTGTCCTTCGACCTTGTCGAGATAAATGATGGAGGAGCCGCGCAGCACGCCGAGATGGACGGTCTCACCCGTCTCTCGATGAAGAGAGGCCAGATGCGGAGCGGCAATCAGGCGGAATTCGTTGCGCGCCCAACTTCTCGAGGCGAAATCGAGGAGCCGGAGGCCTGGCGCGTAACGGCCTTCGGCGTCAAGTTCGAGGAGTCCTTCCGCCACCAGATGGCCGAGCTGCCGGTGCAGGGTGCCGCGCGGCTGGTTGGCTAAAGCGAGAATATCGGTAAAGCGCAAGGGAACGTCGGCATGAGTGACGAGATCAAGCAGCATCACCAGCTTGCCGAGCGTGCCAGTATCACGCGATGTGCTAGTATCACGCGAAGCGCCGGTTTCACGCAACAGGCTCTCGTCATCCGCCTGCGCCATGCTGTCGCCGCTGGAGTTCATCGCCTTTCCCACTCTTGACACAAAAGGCAGGCTAATCGAATAATTCCATATAGTCAAATAAAGTTCCAAATAATGGAATAATCATATGCGGGAGGAAAGACGATGAGTGCTGTGACCGCACAATTCCCCGAATTCAGGGATCGCACGGTGCTGGTGACCGGCGGCGGTTCGGGCATCGGCGCTGCCCTCGTCGAGGGTTTCGCAAGGCAGGGTGCAAAGGTTTCCTTCCTCGACATCGCCGAGGCAGAAAGCCGGGAACTGGCAGGACGGCTTTCCGGAGAGACTGCGTATCCGGTCAGCTTCCACCACACGGACCTCCGCGATATCGACGCCATCAGGCGGACTGTGAGCGAGGTTGTCGAAAGGTCCGGGCCGATCCGGGTGCTCATCAACAATGCCGCCTGGGACGACCGGCACGAATTCGACGACGTGACCGAGGATTATTGGGACAACAATCAGGCAATCAACCTGCGCCATGTCTTCTTCACCTCGCAGGCGGTTGCCCCTTCGATGCGGTCAGCCGGCGGCGGAGCGATCATCAACATGTCGTCGATTGCTTTCAAGCTGAACATGGGCGTCTTTCCTGCCTATGCCGCCGCCAAGGCGGCAGTCGTCGGCCTGACAAAGAGCATGGCCGGAAGGCTTGGTCCCGAGAATATCCGCGTCAACTGCATTCTGCCGGGCATGGTGGTGACCGAGCGGCAGATGAAGCTATGGCTGACGGAGGAAAGCATTGCCCGCTCCGTGCAGGAGCAATGCCTGAAGACCCCATTGAAGCCGGACGCGATCGTCGGTCCGGCTCTGTTTCTTGCATCCGACTGCGCGGCCGGCATGACCGCGCAGTCCCTTATCGTCGATGGAGGCGTTCTCTAATGGCAAATCCCGCTTATGTCGCGGTGGACTGGGGCACCAGCAGCTTCCGGCTCTGGCTTATCGATGCCGGTGGCTCCGTTCTTGCCGAGCGCCGCAGCGGCGAAGGCATGACGACTGCCGCCAAAACCGGCTTTTCTCAGGTTCTTGCAGAACATCTTGCAGCCGTCGAAGCGCCTGATAACCTGCCTGTTATCGTCTGCGGCATGGCAGGCGCGCGGCAAGGCTGGGTGGAGGCGGGTTACATCGACGTGCCGGCTTCGCTTTCCTCGATTCTATCAGGCGCGGTTTCCGTGCCCGGAGAAAGCCGCGACGTGCGCATTCTGCCGGGCCTCGCGCAGCGCGATGCTGAGACGCCCGATGTCATGCGCGGTGAAGAAACGCAGCTTCTCGGGGCACTCGGGCCAGACAGCAGGGGATTGCAGGCCGTTTGCATGCCGGGTACGCATTCCAAATGGGTGCATGTCAGGGACGGCAAGGTCATCGGTTTCTCCACGTTCATGACCGGCGAACTTTTCGACGCCATCACCAAACACACGATCCTCATGCACGCCGTTGCCGGCGCCGAGGACCAGCCGACCGATGCAGCGGCCTTCGAAGCGGCGGTTGCAGCCGCCTTCAAGCGGCCAGCACTTGCGTCGAACATGATTTTCACCGCCCGCTCCGGGCAGCTTCTGCACGGTATTTCGGCTGCCGCTGCTCAAGCCAAGCTCTCCGGCACTCTGATCGGCCTTGAAATTGCCGGCGCGCTGCAGGATGCCGGAAACGATACGGCCATTACCCTCGTCGCTTCCGGACGCCTGCAGGCGCTTTACGAGCAGGCTTTCCGCACGCTCTCCCTTTCCTTCACCGCCATCGATGCCGATGCCGCCGTCCGCGGTGGGCTTTCGGCTGCTGCCCAAGCCATCTGGCCAAGTTGAGCCATCTGGCCGAACTGAGAAAGATATTTCCCATGAACCGTGTCCCCTTCCCCGATATGAAGCGTCCGCTGATTGCCATCCTGCGCGGCATCAAGCCCGAGGAAACCGAAGCCGTGGTCGGCGCGCTGATCGAAAATGGCCTGACGGCGATTGAGATCCCGCTCAACTCGCCGGAGCCCTTCAAGTCGATAGAGATCGCCGCCAAGATGGCGCCCGCAAATGTGTTGATCGGAGCCGGCACGGTACTGACCACGGAAGCCGTCGACAGCCTGTATGCGGCTGGCGGCAAGCTCTTGGTGACACCGAATGTCGAGGCCGAGGTCATCATCCGCGCCCGCGACTACGGCATGGTGACCATGCCCGGGGTCTTTACGCCTACTGAAGCGCTGCAGGCAGCGCGCGCGGGTGCGACCGGCCTCAAGTTCTTCCCCGCGAGCGTTCTGGGGCCGTCAGGCATCACCGCAATCCGCGCTGTCCTGCCGCAGGAATTGGTGATTGCGGCCGTCGGCGGCGTGTCGGACAAGAACTTTTCCGATTATACCAGAGCGGGCATTTTGGCCTTCGGTCTCGGCACCAGCATTTACAAGCCGGGAATGACCGCCGCAGAGGTTGCCGAGCGCGCCAAGGCAACCATCTTAGCCTATGATGCAGCCATAGGAGCATAGGCATATGACTGATATTTATGAATTCGAGGGCAAAACACTTTGCAACACCAATTCGGTTCTGGGTGAGGGCCCCACTTACGATCCCGTTTCCAATTCGGTCTGGTGGTTCAACATTCTCGGCAAGGAACTTCACGAGCTCAATCTTTCGACGGACGAAAAGAAAGTGCATCCGTTGCCTGTCATGGCGAGCGTGCTTGCCAGGATAGATTCCAGCCGGCAGTTGCTGGCGACCGAAGAAGGGCTTTTCGTGCGTGACATCGCGAGCGGCAGCCTGACCTTTTATGCAGCGCTGGAAAACGACAAGCCGGAGAACCGCTCCAACGACGGGCGCACGCATCCCTCGGGCGCGTTGTGGATCAGCACCATGAGCAAGCGCGCCGAACAGCAGGCGGGCGCGATCTACCACGTGGCTGCCGGCAAGGTGACGAAAATCTTCGGCGGCATCAGCATTCCGAACTCCATCTGCTTTTCGCCCGACGGCACGATCGGCTATTTCACCGATACCCGCATCAGCCGCCTGATGCGGGTCATGGTCGATCCGCAGACCGGCCTTCCCTCGGGCGAACCAATCGTGATGGTCGACAGCATGGACGAACCCGGCGGGCTGGACGGTTCGGTCTGCGATGCCGATGGTTATATCTGGAATGCCCGCTGGGGCGCCGGGGTCGTCGACCGCTACAGCCCGGACGGCCTGCGCATCGCCCGCTACAAGGTGCCGGCCGCACAGCCTTCCTGCCCGGCCTTTATTGGAGCCAATGCCGACCGGCTGGTGGTGACGACGGCCTGGGAAGGGCTGGACGAGGATGCCCGCTCCGCTCAGCCGAGCGCAGGCGCGCTGCTTGAACTCGGCATCACCGTAAAGGGTGTTTTCGATCCTGCCTATGTGATCTGAGCGTCGAAACCCGCATGTACAAAGGCGCTCCGTTGCAGGGCGCCTTTTTGCATTTCGGGTCGCTTTTCGATCAAGGTTCCGTGAAAACCGTAAAATTTTCCGTGTCTTCGTCCGGAACCAATAAGCAAATCGGCCATTTCATTCTTGAACCGGCACGACAGGAATGCCTGAAAATAGGCGCTGCCAGGCCAGGGATCACTCAAGGAACGAAGGTAGGTACGAAATGACACGCAAACTCCTGACGACTGTTGCCGCTGGCGCACTGTTTGCCACGGCTTTCGCACCGACGGCATTTTCGCAGACAGCTCAGCAACCTGCGAATCCTGCTGCCCCCACCCAGTCTGCACCCGCCGATCCTGCATCCCCCGCACCGGTCAAGCCGATGGCTCCTGCAGGTGATGCCGCACAGGCTCCTGCACCGGCACCGACCACCGATACGGCTCAGGCAGCTAGCGATAGCTATCTTACACAGCAGGCCCCGGACCAGATCAGCGCTAACACCTATATCGGCCAGTCGGTCTATAACGGCAACAATGAGAGCATCGGCGAAGTCAACGACCTCATCATGAAGAAGGATGGCGGTCTCGTAGCGGCTATCATTGGTGTCGGCGGCTTCCTAGGCATTGGCGAAAAGAACGTCGCCGTTCCGATGCAGAAGATCACCGTCGCCCAGAACACGCAGGACGGCACCGTCAAGCTCACGACCACGGAAACCGCGGAATCGCTGAAGGCTGCTCCGGAATTCAAGACGCTGGCTATGCAGTCGGCTGAAAGGGCTCCAGCAGCAACCGGTACGGCTTTGCCGACGGACAATACGGCGACAGGCTCGACGACCAACAAGTAATCCGTACGGAGAGTAGAGCGTCGGCGATGGCGTCCCATGGGGCGCCATCGCTTTTTGCCTTGTTGCGCAAGTCGTAATCGCGAAATCGCTGCACAGTTTGAGCTGCATGCATTATGCGCTGGCGCGTTCCGCTGCGCTTGTATCGCAGTAATAGTTCTCGTGCAGGAAGCGCAGCGTGGCGATGCCATCGGCCGGCCGACCGAAGTGATAGCCCTGCCCCATGCCGCAGCCAAGCATGCGCAATTTGACCGCTTCCGAATAATCTTCAATGCCTTCGGCCACGACCTCCAGTTCGAGGCCTTCGCACATGGCAAGGATCGCCTTGATGATGTGTTCGGAGGCGCGGTCGGAATTAATGCGTGAGACGAAGGCACGGTCGATCTTGATCTTGTCGAAGATGAAATCGCGCAGGCGCCCGAGGCTCGACTGGCCGGTGCCGAAATCATCCAACGAGATGCGCACCCCCGCCGCTCGCAGATCGGCCAGGATCCGGTGCGCCGTTTCGGCGGAACTCATGACAGCCGTCTCGGTGATCTCAAGCTCAAGCCGATGCGGGTCGAAGCCGACGCGGCCAAGGATCGAAAGGATGGAATTGCTCGTACCCGGATCCATGAGTTGGGCCGAAGACAGGTTGAAGGACAAGAAGAGTTCGCGCGGCCAGGAGAGCGCCGCTTCCGCAGCCTTGCGCAGCAACGCCTCCGACAGCGCATCGATAAAGCCGCGCTCTTCGGCAAGCGGCACGAAGACGCCGGGCGAGACGAAGCCGAGATCGGGATCGCTCCAGCGGGCAAGTGCTTCGAAGCCCACTACCTGATTATTGGCGAGCGAGACGATCGGCTGGAAATGCACGTCGATCGCGTCGGAAATGATGGCGTTTCGAAGCGCCTGTTCGAGCTGGGTCGCCCGTTTCATCTCCTGCGCGATCTCGCGCGAATAGACGGTGATCTGCCCGCGGCCGCGGCGCTTGGAACGATAGAGCGCGGTTTCGGCGCTCTTCAAAAGCTCGTCGCAGTCCTCGCCGGCAAAGGGATGGATCGCAAAGCCGAACGAGGCGGAGAGACGCACGTTGCGGTCGCCGAGATCGTACGGAGCCGACAGGACCTCACGGATCATCTGGCCGAACTTCTCGGCGCTGGCGCGCTCGAATATCAGCGGCAGGACTAAAGCAAACTCGTCGCCGTCATGACGGGTCACCAATGCACCATCTGGAATGCAGGCTTTCAGGCGATGGGCGACCTGACACAGGATTTCATCACCGGCAGCGGAGCCGAAAAGATCGTTGATGGGTTTGAAACTGTCGAGATTGGCGATACCGATGGTGAAGGGCGCCGGGTCGCTGGCCCGCTCGGCTGAAATCTGCATCACCTTGTCGCGCAGACGATTGCGGTTTCCCAATCCGGTCAGCGGATCGGTATAGGCCATCGCCTGGAGCTCGTTCTGACTCACAGTCATGAATGGTATTTCCGGCGAAACCATCACTCCAAACCCAAGATTTTTCCTCCGCACCGGCGAAGAATGACGGCCAAATCTTAACAATTCGATAGTAAATCGAGGGGACTACAACCTGAAGCACTCCCAAGATCTGGGGGGCACCGTCCTTTATAGAGATTGAGCCTTCATCGGCTCATCCACCAGGTGCTTCTGAAATGTCGTTTCCAGCATGTCTGGGCTGACCGGCTTCATGACGACATCATCCATGCCGGCCTTGGCGCATTCCGCACGATCGCGCTCGAAAGCCTGTGTCAGTACGCCGATGATCGGGGTCCGGGCACCCTGTCCCTCTTCCATCTGGCGAATGAGGCGTGAGGCTTCAAAGCCGTTGAAAACCGGAAGCGAAATATCCATCAATACAATCTGCGGCCGATGTTCGGCCCAGAGACGAACGACCTCTTCACCAGTCGCTGCGATCCGATGGCGGTAACCGAGACCTTCGAGGATCTGTGTGAAGACGATCTGGTTGATTTCGTTGTCCTCGGCAACGAGAACCTGAAGGCTTGCAGTTTCTTCAGTTGTGGTAATTTCCCAGTCGCCTTCGGTGCCGCCGCCGCATCCGCTGCGGTTGAAGTGGCGGGCGATCTGGAAGGTCAACTCATTGGCAATCTGGAAGCCATCCATGACGAGGGCAGGGATACCATATTGTTCGGCGAGTTCCAGGCAGCGCATGCCCATCTGATTATCGATGATCAGAAGATCGAGCGAGATGCCGGAGGAACTGGCAATCTCGAGGAAACGTTCCTCCTCATCCTCGCCGCGGACCGAGCAGGATTCGAAGCCGTATTTGGCAAGCGTGCGCAACGCGGCAGTTTCGGCGGCGAGATCCGAAGTGACGACGACAATCTTTCGGCCGGAGAAATTTTCCGGAACGATCGCCTCCATCGCCGCCGGCTCGCGACGCTGCGATGCGTTCGGCACCGGCACATAGGCGCGGCGGTAGGTCTGGTTGCTGGAAGTGGTGATCTCAGAGGCCTGGCTGAACTCGTCGAGATCGCCTCCGTCGCGCGGCAGGTCCTGCATGGTGGAGACGAGGAAATAGCGCCCCGGTTTGCCGATCCTGTGCTTGCGGCTGACGATGTCGCGTTCGGTGCCATCGCGGGCGATCTGGCGCTGGCGGGAGACCGACATTTCACCGGTTTCAAGCACGTGGCGATCGCTTTCCTCGAAGCGCTTGGCAATGTCGGGCGAAAACAGATCACCACTCTTGCGGCCGAGAACCTCGTCCGCCGTCGTCTGGTACTTCTCGCAGAAGGCCTTGTTGACGGCGACATAGGCAAGGTTGCGATCCTTGACGAAGAGCGGGAACGGCAGATGGTCGAGAATATCCTCGGTGAGTTGTACGCGCTCCAGATCATAGCGCCACTGTTCCTCGCGCTTACGCGCCTCGGAAATATCCGAGATGACGGTCACGCCATAGCCGTTCGGCAGGCGGCGCTTCAAAAAGCGAACCCAGCGGTCGGAGCCGTGGCGCTCGAAGGATTCGAAACGTTCACGCCAGTGGGAGGCGATGCGCTGGGACAACCAATCCTCGCGGCTGAGCGAACCCGGCTGGCGCCCGAGAGTCTTCTCGCGAATGCCGGTATCGTAGATCGCACCCAGGAAGTCGCGAAGCCGGGCGCCCGGCCGAAGCACAGCCTCAGGTAGCGGAAAGAATTCTATGACCTGGCGGCTGGCAAAGATAAGAAGATCGTTGCGGTCATAGATGACGAACGCGGCAGAAAGACTGTCGCACACAGCGTCGAAAAGCGCCGTCTGAAGGTCGGCCTCAGGCGGCGGTGCGTCACTCACAGATGATGTGTCCGCCTTTTCGAAGCCGGCACTCATTCCTTCACATCCCACATCTGTCCGATTTTCGCGGTTCCGGAGGTATATGAATAAAATGCCGTTTTTGTCTTAAGAGCCGCTTAACAGTAATGCCCCCCAAATTTGGGGGACAAGCCTCGACATCTGTTTCAAGCCCGACGAAAAGCCTTTCCTCATGGCCGCGAATCCCCCAAAAATAGGCGCATGGCCATCAGACAGCTCTCGGAAACGCTCATCAACCAGATCGCCGCCGGCGAAGTCATCGAACGACCGGCGAGTACTGCAAAAGAGCTGATCGAAAACGCGCTCGACGCGGGCGCGACCCGTATCGAAATCGCAACCGCCGGCGGCGGCAAAGCGCTGCTACGCGTCAGCGACAACGGGTCCGGCATGGATGCCGCCGATCTTGAACTTGCAGTCAAGCGCCACTGCACCTCGAAGATATCGGAGACGCTTGACGATATCCGCACGCTCGGCTTCCGGGGCGAAGCATTGCCATCGATCGGTTCGGTGGCGCGGCTCAGCATCGCAAGCCGCAGGCGTGACAGCGCAGCAGGCAACGAGATCTCTGTTGCCGGCGGCAAGATCGTGCATCTGCGCCCTGCAGCCGCGAATCCGGGAACGATCGTCGAGGTGCGCGACCTATTCTTCGCGACGCCGGCACGGCTGAAATTCCTGAAGACGGAGAAGGCGGAAGCGGCTGCAATCACCGAGATCGTCAAGCGTATGGCGATTGCCTTTCCGGGCGTGCGTTTCGTGCTGTCCGGCCCTGATCGCTCGACGCTGGAATTTCCGGCAACCGGCGAGGATCATCTGGCGCGCATGGCGCAGGTGCTCGGCAAGGAATTTCGCGACAATGCCATCGCCCTGGACGCCGAACGTGAAGAGGTGCAACTGACCGGTTTTGCCGGCGTGCCGACCTTCAACCGGGGCAATTCGGCTCATCAATATGCCTTCGTCAACGGCCGTCCCGTACAGGACAAACTCATCCTCTCGGCGATCCGCGGCGCCTATGCCGAAACGATTCCCTCCGGCCGTTATCCCGTCGCTGTCCTGTCCATCACGCTCGATCCTGCGCTCGTTGATGTCAACGTACATCCGGCGAAATCCGACGTCCGCTTCCGCGATCCGGGACTGGTTAGGGGGCTGATTGTCGGCGCAATCCGAGAAGCTCTCGCGCGTGATGGCAGCCGGGCGGCAACGACTGGCGCAAGCGACATGCTGCGCGCTTTCCGCCCTGGCTTTCAGGCGACACCACAGCGGCCGCAGGCACCATGGTCGGCGGCAACTTCTCCCTCCCGGCCGTACCAGTCGACGGCCGGTTTCGATGAAAGACCGCAAGCCTCCTTCGACGGGCTCGTCCATCCGACGGCGCGCTCGGAGCAGGTTTTCGAACCTGCACCCGAAGCGCAGGCCACGGCCACTTTAGCCGAACCGGTGGCGCGCTATCCGCTCGGGGCCGCGAGGGCGCAGATCCATGAAAACTACATCATCGCGCAGACAGACAACGGCATTGTCATCGTCGATCAGCACGCCGCTCATGAGCGGCTGGTCTTCGAGGCGATGCGCAAGGCGTTGCATTCCAAGCGGCTGGCCTCACAGGTGCTGCTGATCCCCGAGATCGTCGACATTCCCGAAGAGGATTGCGACCGTCTGATGGTGCATGCGGCCGAGTTTTCCGAACTCGGTCTTGCGATCGAACGTTTCGGGCCGGGCGCCATTGCTGTGCGCGAAACGCCGGCCTTGCTCGGCGAGGTCGACGCGCAAGGCCTCGTCCGCCAGCTTGCCGACGAGATCGCCGAATGGGACACAGCCTCCGGCCTTTCGGCCAAGCTCGAATATGTGGCAGCAACCATGGCCTGCCATGGTTCGGTGCGATCAGGACGACGGCTGCGGCCGGAAGAAATGAATGCGCTTTTGCGTCAAATGGAAGTGACCCCGGGCTCCGGCCAATGCAATCATGGACGTCCGACCTATATCGAACTGAAGCTTGCCGATATCGAGCGTCTGTTCGGCCGGAGCTGAAAAAGCTGGCAAAACAACTTGCCGGGGAGTATGGCAGACGGATGACAGACCGCGGGGATGGAACGCATGAATTTGTTCGAAGGACACGGAAACCGCGAGGCGAAGATCCGCTATCTCGACGGCGATTTCCAAATTCTGTCGCCCGGCTCCTATGTCGTCTGCGCAATGACGGGCAAACAGGTCCCGCTCGATGAGCTTCGCTACTGGAGCGTAGCGCGGCAGGAACCCTATGCCGATGTCGCTTCGGCACTCGAAGCCGACCGGCGCGCCGGCGTTCTGCCGAGCCAGCGTTAAGGTTTCTTTTTCGCTTCCCTGAGCCGACGCTCACGGCAGGCATCGAAGGCTCGATCGATGATGAGCCTGGGTGCAAGCGGATCAGTGAATGCCATCTCCACCTCGACGACACGGCAGCGGACCGCAAGCTTCTCCGCCTTGCCGTGATGGCCGGCGAGACGTACGAAATCCTTCGACGTCGTGACGATCGTCAGGTTCTGCTGGTCTGCAGCCGCGAGAAGACCGTCGATCTCTTCCTCGCTTAAATGCTCGTGATCGCCAAAAGCCGTCGCCACCTCGATGTTCGCTCCAAGCGAACGAACCGTGCGGAAGAATTTTTCCGGATCGGCAATACCGGCAAAGGCGAGTACTTTGAGGCCGTCGAAAGAATTCTCGCCGGACACTTTCAGGGCGGCAGTAAAATAAGGCTTGGCAGCGCGCGCCGCGATGCGGACGATACGGTCAGCCGCATTGCCATCTCCGACCTTCAGAAGCGCGGTCGCCTGGCGCAACTGCAGTCTGACCGGCGCGCGCACCGGGCCACCCGGGACAATATGACCGTTGCCGAGACCGCGCGTCGCATCAATCACCAGAAGCGCGTAGTCGATGGCGAGCCGCGCACTCTGGAAACCATCGTCCATGATGATGACATCGGCACCTTCTTCGACGAGCCTCACTGCACCATCGACACGCTTGCGGGAGATCACTGTCAGGGCTTCCTGCGCCAGCAACAGCGGCTCGTCGCCCACGGCGACTGCGCGGTGATGGGCGGGATCGACGACGGTGGTGACATCCAGCGAGCCGCCGTGACCGCGGCTTAAGAAACCTGGCTTCAGACCCTTGGCTTTGGCTGCACGGGCAATCGCAATTGCCGTCGGCGTCTTGCCCGCACCCCCCACTGTGAAATTACCGACGCAGATGACGGGGATCGGAACCGAGGCGCGGCGCGCATGGACCATGCGATAGCCCGCCACACGACCATAAAGGAAAGAAAGGGGCGACAGAGCCCATGCCTGCCAACCTGCCCGCCTCCACCAGAACGGCGGCGCTTCGGATATCATGATGCCGTCCCGTTTCCCTTGCCCTCACCCCCAGGCGAGGTCCCACAAAATCGACCGGGGCGGATTGAGAAGCCAAAACGCGTGAAAATGCAAGTCCTTGCGCGTTAGGCCAGTTGCAAATCCGGCAGCAGCGCTTCGATGTGGGTGATGTCATCGAAAACATGATCGGCGGAGGCGGAGAGCGATTCACGCGAGCCGGTGCCGGTCAGAACTGCGATCGTCAGGCCGGTTTTTGCATTCCTGCCCATATGGAGATCGTGATTGTTGTCGCCGACCATGGCGATCTCTTCCGGCTGCAGGCCCGTCGCAGCACAGAAGCCGAGCACCATGCCGGGTTCAGGCTTGCTGCCGAAGCCGCTATCATAACCGGCGATGTAGTCGACATAGCCGGAAATGCCAAAGCGCTGGGCCGTTTGGCGGATCGAGCGCTCATTGTCGCTGGAGGCGATGCCGAGCTTGAATCCGCGCTTGTGCAGGCGCCCGAAGAAGGCCGCGAGATCGGTTACCGGCACCGAAAATTCGGCGGCGTTGGCAAAGAGATTGTCAAGCTTGATCGTCAGCTCGATTGCATCGAGTTTCGAGCCGGCGGCAACGAGGCCCTGGGCGATCTGGTGAGTATTGCCGGCAGCAAGCAGGCTGTCGGGAACGATATGGCCCGTAACGGGGTCCATGCCGCATGCGGCAAGCAGATGATCGGCAAGTGCTGCGTCGCCTTCGGCGGCGATCCGGGCAAGCTCTCGGTTTACCGGCAGCCAGCTTTCATCATAATCGAGCAGCGTACCGTCTTTGTCGAAGAGGATGCCCCTGATCTTCGCTTCTGCCGACATGACCGCTCCTCAGGCCTGCGCCACGGCCTTCGGCAGCAAACGCGCCTTCACCGTCAGCGGATTGATATAGGGTTCCAGCCCCTTCAACGTGGCGCTCAGCGCGCCGCGCATTTCATGCACGGTGGCGATGCCGGCCTGGATCATCTTGCCGCGCGCCTCGTCATTGGTCAGAAGATAATGCACGCCCTTCGCCAGCATCTCGGTGTCGCGCACCATGCGGGCGCTGCCGCTGCGGGCGAGTTTCTGATAGGCCTCGCGGAAATTCTGCACATTGCCGCCCGACAGGATGGCGCAGCCGAGCATGGCCGGCTCGAGCGGGTTCTGGCCGCCTTCGGCAAAGAGCGAGCGGCCGACGAAGGCCACTTCCGTCAGGCGCAGATAAAGGCCCATTTCGCCGATCGTATCACCCAGGAAGATATCGATATCGGGGGTCAGGACATCGTCCCGTGTACGGCGGGCGACTTTCAACCCCTGCTTGACGAGGACCGCCTCGATCTCGTCGGCGCGCTCGGGATGGCGCGGCACAATAATTGTCAGCTGTCTGTCGCGATCACGCAGCGCCCGATGGACGATGCCGGCGGCATTTTCCTCGCCGTCGAAAGTGGAGATCGCTGCCCATGTCTTGCGGTCGCCGATCTGCTTTTTGTATCGGGCGAAGACAGCGCCGTCGTAGGGCGGTGCGTCGGTATCGACCTTCAGGTTGCCTGACGTGATGACCGGCACGGCGCCGAGATCACGGAAACGCTCGGCATCCAAATCAGACTGGGCGATGACGAGCGCCAAGTTTTCGAAGAGCGCCTCGGCCAGCGACGGGCGCCGGCGCCAGCGGGCGAAAGAGCGGTCCGACATGCGGGCATTGACGAGGATCTGCGGAATGCGGCGATGGCCGAGTTCAAGCACCGTCGCGGGCCAGATCTCGGATTCGGCGATGATGGCGCAATCCGGCTGCCAGTAATCGAGGAAGCGGCCAACGGCGGGCTTCAGGTCGAGCGGCACATATTGATGGATCGCATCATTGCCGAGACGTTCAGCGGCAAGCCTCGCGGAGGTGATGGTGCCTGTCGTCAGTATGACATGGATGTCGCGGCGGCGAATTTCACGGATCAGGGGAATGACAGCGTTGGTTTCGCCGACACTTGCGGCATGAAACCAGACGAGGGGACCTTGCGGCCGATTGGCGCTCGCATAGCCAAAGCGCTCCAACCGGCGGGCACGATCTTCCTTGCCCTTGGCCGTGCGGTAGGTGATGTAGAGGCCGACGACCGGCGACGCCACAGTTCCCGCCAGACGGTACGCGTTCAGACCGATCCGCGCCATCCGGGAGCTCATTCGGCAGACCTCCGATCCATGCAGACCGACATCAATCCAATTCCCTAATTATCGTTGCGGCCGCCATGACCGATCAATTTGTTCAGAATGCGTCGAACGAGGGCGAGAACCGATGCGCGAAGGCCCCCCGCTGTGGACAGCGGAGGACAAGCCGATTTGCTGCGCGGGTCACTTGCTCCCGATCGTATCCTGCGGATCGAGCAAACGATGCATGTGGACGATGAAATAGCGCATATGCGCATTGTCGACCGTCTGCTGCGCCTTGGCTTTCCAGGCCGTCAGTGCCGTGGCATAGTCGGGGAAAATACCGACAATATCGAGATCCTTCAGATCACGAAACTGGATGCCATCGAGGTTTTCGAGTTCGCCACCGAAGACGAGGTGCAGGAGCTGCTTTTTACCGCCGGAGTCCGTCATTTTTATTCTCTTTCTGCCTATTCTCCTCCGGCCCCTCATCTGAGGGATTTTGACGGAAACGTCAACCATCTCTTAGCTGAGTGAACAAGTCCAGATATTCGCGGAGACGCGGAACCGGCGACGCGCAGAGCGCCTCGTGGCTGACTTTCTCTCTATTATAGGTTGTCGGATGCCCCGAAAGATCGACAAGACCGCCACCGGCGCGCTCGAGAATAAGATCGGCTGCCGCAATATCCCAGTCGTGGGCATTCCGTCCGACAAACGTCGTGTCCAGCCGGCCATCGGCTACCATGGCGATACGGTAGGCGAGTGAGGGGATATATTTGACACGCTCGCTGCGTTCGCGAACCTCCGCAGGCAGAAGCTTGAACAGTTCCTCGCTGACCGCAAGCTGGCTGAGATCGGCTTCGCCGCGCGTGGAGACGGAAATCGGCTCGCCGTTTTTCAGCGCGGAGCCGCCTTCGACCGCTTCGTAGAGTTCATCGAGCGCCGGTGCATAAAGTACGCCGGCAACCGGGCGGCCACGATGGACGATGCCGACACTGACGCACCAGAGATCCTTGCCGGCCAAGAATGCCCGTGTGCCATCGATCGGATCGACGATGAACAGCGTCTCGTGTTCCAGGCGACCGGCATCGTCGTCGGTCTCTTCGGACAGCCAGCCGTAGTTCGGTCGTGCCCTGCGCAGGATGGTTTCAAGCTTTTCATTGGCGGCGAAATCGGCGGCACTGACAGGCGAGCGCTCCTCGTTCTTCCACCAGACTTCCGGCGAGTTGTTGAAGAAACCAAGTGCGACGGCGCCCGCCTGTTTCGCAGCATCGGCGATCAGCGCGAGATCGCTCTGCCAGCGCTTGTCCGTGTCGCTCATCGCGTCATCCGTTCGTCAGCGGCCGGCAAGTGTCATACCTTCAATGGCGAAGGTCGGAGCCGCCACACCGAATTTGCGGTCTATGTCGTTGGCGAGCGTCAGCCGCATGAACATGTCCTTGAGGTTCGAGGCGATCGTCACCTCAGACACTGGGAAGGTCAGTTCGCCGTTTTCGATCCAGAAACCAGTCGCGCCTCGGCTGTATTCGCCTGTTATCATGTTGACCCCCTGGCCGATCAACTCGGTCACGTAGAAGCCGTTGCCGACGCTGCGGATCAGCTCTTCCGGCGAGATGTCGCCCGGCTCCAGCGCCAGGTTGGTCGAGGCGGGTGTGACCGAGGTGCCGCCGCGCACGCCTCGGCCATTGGTTTCCAGACCGCCGATCTCGTTTGCGGTGGAAGTCGACAGGAACCAGTGTTTGAGCACGCCATCCTCGATCATGACCAGCCGCTCGCCGGAGACGCCCTCACCATCGAAGGGACGGGAGGACGGGCCGCGCACGATCAGGGGATCGTCGGTGATTGACAGGCCCGTTTTCAGTACCTGCTGACCCATCTTGTCACGCAGGAAGCTCGTCTTGCGGGCAACCGACGCACCATTGATGGCACCGGCAATATGGCCGACAAAACCGCGAGCAACACGCGGATCGAATATGACGGTGATACCCTTGCCGGTCGGCACCTGACGGGGATTGACGCGCTTGATGGCGCGCTCGCCGGCCCGGCGGCCGATTTCGGCGGGATTGTCGAGCTCGGCATAGTAGAGACGGCTGTCGAAATCATAGTCGCGTTCCATGCCGGTGCCTTCGCCGGCAATGACGCTGACGGAGTTGCCGAAGCGCGACGCCATGTAGCTGCCTTCGAAACCATGCGAGGTGGCAAGCACCAACCCGCCCAGTCCGGCAGAGGCGCCCGCGCCTGAGGAATTGGTGACCCCTTTCACGGCAAGGGCTGCAGCTTCTGCAGCAAGGGCTGCTTCCCGCAGCTGGTCGGCGCTGACTTCGGTCGTATCGAGCAACTGCAGATCGGGATAGGTCTTTGCGAGCCTGTTCTCATCGGCGAGGCAGGCGAAGGGATCTTCCGGCGAGACCTTGGCCATGGCGACGGCGCGTTCAGCCAGCGCCGTGAGGTCAAAACCCGGATTGGCGGAAACGGTTGCCACCCGCTTGCCGACAAAGACACGGAGTGAAAAGTCGTCGCTCTCCGAGGACTCGGTGCCTTCGACCTTGCCCAGGCGAACGCTGACCGATTGAGAGCGCGAACGGACGACGACGGCATCGGCGGCATCGGCGCCTGCCTTTTTCGCCAGATCGATCAGTTGACTTGCACGGGAAAGAAGTGTCGAGGAATCGATTTCAGAGGACATGATTTGGCCTTTCCTTCCCGTTCCATTTATTGTGCACTCCTGAAAGCATCAAGGCCGTGGATGCCGATTCTTTTCCTGGCTGCCCGCTTGCCCCGCCACCCGAAAGAAATGAAGCATGTCCGCACCAAACGCGCTTTTCACCGAAACGATCCTGCTGCTCGGCGGCGCGGTCGTCGCCGCGCCGATCTTCAAGAAGCTCGGGCTCGGCACGGTTCTCGGCTATCTGGCTGCCGGCATCGTCATCGGGCCGATCTTCCACGGCATTACCGATGGCGAGCAGATCCTCGATGTTGCCGAACTCGGTGTGGTCTTCCTGCTTTTCATCATCGGGCTTGAATTGAAGCCCACCCGCCTCTGGCAGATGCGGCGCGATATCTTCGGTCTCGGTACGGCACAGGTGGTGGTGACGGGCCTGGCGCTGACAGCACTTGCCTGGTTTTCCGGCGTGCTCGAATGGCGCGGCAGCATCGTCGCCGGCTTCGGGCTGGCGCTTTCTTCGACGGCGTTCGCCATGCAGATCCTCGAAGGCGACGGCGACGTCAATACCCGCTACGGGCAGCGCTCCTTCTCCGTGCTGCTGTTTCAGGATCTGGCGATTGTCCCGCTTCTGGCTGTCGTCACCATCCTCGACGGCGACAAGGGCAGCGGCAATCCGCTTGTTGATTTCGGCGTCTCCGTCGCGGCGGTTGGTGCGATGATCATCATGGGCCGATACCTGCTGACCCCACTCTTCCAGATCATTGCGCGCACAGGCGCACGCGAGGCGATGATCGCGGCCGCACTCTTCGTCGTGATGGGATCAGCAAGCCTGATGCAGTTTGCCGGGCTCTCGATGGCGATGGGCGCTTTCCTGTCCGGTGTCATGCTGGCGGAATCCTCCTACAGGCATGAGCTTGAAGCCGATATCGAACCTTTCCGCGGCGTGCTTCTCGCTATCTTCTTCATTGCTGTAGGGCTGTCCCTGCAGCTTCAGGTGCTGCTCGACAACGTGCTCTTCATCATCATCGCCGTGCCTATCATCATGGCCGTGAAAGCGCTCATCATCTATGTACTCTGCCGCGCGGCGCGCTCCTCACATAATGATGCCGTACGCATCGCCTTCCTGCTGCCGCAAGGGGGTGAATTCGGCTTCGTCCTCTTCACCACGGCTGCCGTCGCGGGGCTGATGCCCAGCAGTACAGCTTCGCTGCTCGTTGCGATCGTCACCCTTTCCATGGCGCTGACGCCTCTGGGTGCCGCCCTTTCCAAACGGATGCTGACGGGAGAGGAGCATGAAGAACTCAACGAGGATTTCGAGGGTGCGGGTGCGGATGTGCTCATGGTTGGTTTCTCGCGTTTTGGCCAGATCGCCGCGCAGATCCTGCTCGCCGGCGGCCGGAGCGTGACCGTCATCGATTTTTCCGCAGACCGCATCCGGCAGGCATCCTCTTTCGGCTTCCGCATCTATTTCGGCGACGGCACCCGCAAGGACGTGCTGCGTTCAGCCGGCATCGACCGGGCCAAGATCGTGCTCGTCTGCACCCAGAAGAAAGAGATCACCGACAAGGTGGTCGAGTTGATCCAGGCCGACTATCCGCAGACGACGCTCTTCGTGCGCTCCTATGACCGCATTCACTCTATCGAACTGCGCAACAAGGGCGTCGATTACGAGCTGCGCGAAACTCTGGAATCCGGTCTGCTCTTCGGCCGGCGCACCCTGGAGGCTCTCGGTGTCGCCGAAGTCGATGCCTACGAGATCGGCGAGGACATTCGCAAGCGCGACGAAGCGCGGCTGGTGCTGCAGGTTTCGGAGGGCCTGCAGGCGGGACAGGACTTGCTGTTTTCGAAACCGATCCATCCGGAGCCGCTGGTCAAGCCCAAGCGGGTGCCGGATCCCTTCGACGACGATCCGCTGGTCAGCAGGTCTGACGCGACGGCAGATGCCTAAACGTCCACCAGCTTCTCAAAAATTAACGCTTCAGCCGCGCCTCAATTTCCCGGTCGAGCGCATATTTCAGCTCGTCCTTGACGCCGACGGACATGGCAAGCACGTCACGAGCCTTTAGGAAATCCATGACACCGGTGCGGCCGACGATTGGGCGCAGGAAGATATGCGGACGCAGGAGCTTCAGCTTCAGGGAAATCGCCGCCTGCATCATCAGCTGGCCCGAGCCGAAGATGCTTTCCATGCGGTTCGGGATGTGGGTTCCGTCGCCCTCAGGTGCACCGACGACATCGATGCCGATGACGATATCAGCAAGATCCATTAAACATTCGTAAGGCACGGGATTGGCGATGCCGCCGTCAATCATGACCCGCCCATGCAGTCTCACCGGCATGAAGACTGCAGGAATGGCAGATGATGCGGCGAGTGCCGGAAAAAGCTGGCCGTGTTCGACGATGACTTCACTCTGGCCGTAATAATCCGTCGTGATCACCTTCATCGGCACAAGCAGATCCTCGAAACGCTGGGGAAGCTCCGATGGCAGGAAAGCTTTCAGGATGCGTTCGAGATTGAATTGGCCGATGCGGATACCCTTGGCCACGGCGTCACGCACCGTTGTCGGCCGCAGACCCCAGATACGGCTGACGACGGCGGCCTTGTTGCCCACTGTCGCCAGCGCATGTTCACGGATTTCCGCCCCCGACATGCCGGCGGCCATGCCGGAGCCCATGATGGCACCGATGGAGGAACCCGATACCGCGATCGGGCGGATGCCGAGTTCATCCAGCGTTTCGATGATGTGGATATGCGAGAGGCCGCGAGCACCGCCGCCGCCGAAGGCGACGGCGACCGTCGGAAGGTCGCTGATGGCAGGCGATTTCGGACTGATGATTTCCGCCTGCGGCACGATCTGCTCCTACGTGCCGGCTACTGCGGCTGATACCGGAAAAAATGTACTCTGGTGTCGCCGAATATTCGACTTTCGAGGAAAACATAGGAAGGATGAACCGAAACGGCAACATCGGCGCGTTCTTCCAGAACGGTAATCGCGCCAGGCTTGAGCCAGCCGCCGTCAGCAGCCGCCGCAAGCGCCTTCTCTCCCAATCCTCTGCCATAGGGCGGATCGGCAAAGAGCATGTCGAAAGGCTCGAGATTGCCGACGCTGCCGAGATCGGTTGCATCACGGCGCAGGATACGCGTCCTGCCATGCAGGCCGAGCGCATCGATGTTTTCCCAGAGGAGCGCCCTGCCCTCCACGCTGTTTTCAACGAACAGCGCATGGCGACAGCCGCGCGAGACGGCCTCGAGGCCGACGGCGCCTGTACCGGCGAAAAGATCGAGTATCCGGGTGCCATCGACGCATTCCGGATAGGCATGGCTCAGAATGTTGAAAAGGCTCTCACGCGTCCGGTCGGCAGTCGGCCGGATGTCGTTGGATTTTGGTACGGCAAGCGGCCGTCCGCGAAACTCACCGCCGACGATCCGCACCGCGTGTCATTCCCTTGCCTTTCGCACCACCTCTGGACGGCCCGCCGGAAGGCTTGCCACCACCACCCGGCCGATCACCCTTCGGCTTGCCGGAAAAATTCTTTGCCGCACGGGATTTGTCGGCGAAAGGCTTGTCGCCGCGCGGACGCTCCGATCGGCCCTCGCCCCCGAAGCTTCTGGCCGTACGCAGAGAACGTTCGCCACCTTCTTCTCGTGGCCGGTCGCGGAAGGAACGCGGACGCTCCTCTCCACCCTCCGTGCGTGGACGGTGCTCGCCACGCGGCTTGCCGCTAAAGGGCTTGTCGCCACGAGGACGCTCGGACCGGCCTTCGCCGCCAAAGCTTCTGGCTGGACGCGAAGAACGTTCGCCACCCTCTTCTCGTGGCCGGTCGCGAAAGGAACGCGGGCGCTCCTCTCCACCCGTACGCGGGCGACGTTCGCCACGCGACTTATCACCAAAGGAGCGCTTACGGCCGAAACCTTCATCCTCATCGCGCTTGGCAGGCGTCTCACTCGAGCGGATCCATTCGCCGTCCTCTTCATGGACGCGATTGATCTGCGGGCGCAACCGATTGGCTGCAGGCTCGAAGCGCTGTTCCTTCACCGGGGTGGTTTCGCCGCGACGGCGCGCAGTCTGGGCATTCTTGGCAGCCTTGGCCGCTGCCTTCTCACCAAGCGGACGAGCACCGGGTGCCATCCAGACATTGGCATTGCGGCGGCTGCCGAGCGTCGGGCGCTTCGGCCTGTCGTCTTCGCTACGACGGTCGTCCTTTCGATCGTCTCGGCGATCATCCCGACGGTCGCCGCGCTTGGTATCGAGGCGGCTCAGCGCCCGTTCGCGCTTGTCCTCGTCGCGACGCGGACGTTCACGCCGCACAGGCGCCGGCTCTTCGGGCTCATCGGCGGCAACGGCCGGAGCGTTATAGATCGGCGCATCGAAATTCGCCTTGGCATCCTCGATGAGACGGGGGCCGAGCTGGTCGCGCAGCGTGCGGCCGCGAACCTCGATCACCTCGCCCTCGGGCAGTTCGCCGAGCTGGAAAGGACCGTAGGAGATGCGGATCAGGCGGTTGACCTCAAGACCTAGCGCACCGAGAACGTTCTTGATTTCGCGGTTCTTGCCTTCGCGCAAACCCATGGTGATCCAGACGTTGGATCCCTGCGTGCGGTCGAGCGTCGCGTCGATCGAGCCGTAGAGAACGCCGTCGACGGCAATTCCATCCTTCAGCTTGTCGAGCGCGTCTTGATCTATGTCACCATGGGCGCGCACGCGATAGCGGCGCAGCCAGCCGGTTGTCGGAAGCTCGAGCGCACGAGCCAGACCGCCGTCATTGGTGAGCAGCAGCAGGCCTTCTGTATTGATGTCGAGACGGCCGATCGACATGACGCGGGGCAGCTCTTCCGGCAGATTGTCGAAGACGGTCGGGCGTCCTTCGGGATCTGAATTCGTCGTCACCAGGCCCGGCGGCTTGTGGTAGAGCCAGAGACGCGTGCGCTCGATGCCGCGGATCGGCACGCCGTCGACCTCGATCTTGTCTTCGAGCGTGACGTTGACCACGGGCGTGTCCAGGAGCTTGCCGTTCAGCGTGACGCGGCCGTCCATAATCATGCGTTCGATATCGCGACGCGAGGCGACGCCGGCGCGCGCCATTACCTTGGAAATGCGCTCGGCCTTGGCGTCGCCATCCGCTTCGCTGGCTGCCACTTCAGCAGCAGCGCCCTTCGATGGCTTGTCGATACCGGCCTTGGAACCGCTTCTGGGCCGTGCGTCGCGCGCGGAGGGCCTTTCGCCTGGGCGTTTTGGCTTGTCTTTGGATGTCATTTGTTGTTTGCCTGCCTTTTCGGCCTGTCTATCAGGTCATGCACCTGCGGTTAAGTGGAAATTCTTGCGAACGTGAAGACAAATCGATTTATGGAGATGGCGATCGAGGAAGCGCGCGCTGCTGCGAAACGCGGTGAAGTGCCGATCGGCGCCGTCGTCGTCGTCGATGGCGCGGCAGTCGCCGCCTCCGGAAATCGCACGCGGGAACTCAACGACGTCACCGCCCATGCCGAGATCGCCGCCATCCGCATGGCCTGCGAGAAGCTTGGCCAGGAACGTCTTGTCGGCGCCGATCTCTATGTCACGCTGGAGCCTTGCACCATGTGCGCGGCTGCCATTTCCTTCGCCCGTATCCGCAGGCTCTATTATGGTGCGGAGGACCCGAAAGGCGGAGCAGTCGACAATGGAGTCCGCTTCTATGCCCAGCCGACCTGTCACCATGCGCCGGAGGTTTATTCTGGCTTCAACGAGACCGAAGCGGCGGATATGTTGCGGGCATTCTTTTCCGAAAGAAGAGACGCGCCATGATCCTTGCCATCGGAATCGTCACCGTTATGGGTGTGCTTGCCGTTTACGCCAACCGCACGGTTGCGCCGGGCGTGGCGAAGCTGCCGATGCAATGGTCGCTGAAGCGAGAGGTGAGCTGGACAGCACCGCGGGCGATCGCTTTCGCCTTAATTCCGGTGCTGGCTGCCGGCGTTTTGGCCGCGCTCGTGCAGAGCAACCAAGTGCGCAATACCGATATTGCCTGGATGGGCGGCGTCTTTCTCGCGTGCCAGCTTCTGCACATCACGCTGACGCACCGCTGGTTTAACGCGTCGCGCCGCTAGAGCATTTCCGTTTTGCTTTCACGCAATTCCGGACGCAAAACCGCTGTTCAGTTTTGCTGAATTGCTCTTACTGAAGGATCTGCCACCACTTGGTGCCGCTATTGGCGACCGCAGCATCCTTCTTGCGCTGCTTGGCCTTCTTCTGCTCCGGCGTGCCGAGGTCATCGAGCTTTGCCGGATCGTCCACGGCGCGATATTCGGTCGGCGGATCGGAAATATAGCGACGCTGGTCGATATAGGCGCCCTTCTGCAGCGCACGGGCTTCGCGATAGGCCTTGGTCTGGGCTTCGCTCGTCTGGCGACCGCCTTCGATGGCAGAGCTGGCGAGCGGCGAGCGATAGCTCGGATTGTCCGAGTTCTCGTCAGCTTCCTTGACGAGACGGGCGCGAGCCTCTTCCGGCGATTCAACCCACTGCGGATTGTCCTTGTTGGCAACATTCTCCTGCGGCGGGACTAGGGTTTCCTTCTGGTCCTTAGCGGGCATGACAAGCGTCGGGCGCGGCGTGTACTTTACACCGGTGTTCTTGGGACCGGGACCGGTCAGCGAAACGGACTGGCCGAGGTCGTCGGCAAGCTGTTCCATGGCGGTCTTGTCGGTGCCGTAAGTCGGACTGCTGGCGCAGCCTGACATCATGGAGCTTCCCGCCATGACAAGAGACAGGCAGGCGCCCAAACGGAACCAATGCGTCGCTAACATGAAAACCCTTCCCGCACGCCGGTATTAGTATCGTCCACCGGACAATCGTCCCCCTGAAGCAAAAATCCGGCCATTTTCAGGCAGCTTTTACCGGATGAACGCCATAAAGGCAATTCACCCGGCAAATATCTTCAGGTACGGATGCCGAGTTCGCGCAGAGCGGCAGCGTCACGCGCCGAAACATCGGGATATTCCGGATCCGACCCGACATCGGTGGTGATGCGCCAGGAACGGGCACATTTTACGCCTTCGGCAAGCTTTGGAACGACAGCGACGTCAGCGACTTCCGGCAGACGGAAAGCATCAGCCGGGCCGGCGTCCGCCTCGATGGTGATGCCGGAGGTGATGCAGACTTCGCTGAAATCCTGTCCTTCAAGCGCCTTGCGCAGTTCCGCATCGGCGACATGGACAACGGGAGCTGCTTCCAGCGACGAACCGATGCGCTTGTCCTTACGCTCAATTTCGAGGGCACCTGTCACGACACTGCGGATCGCGCGGATCTTCTTCCACTTTTCGGCAAGCGCCTCGTTGCGCCATTCCTTGGCGACCGGGGCGAACTGCTCCAGATGCACGGACACCGCCGACGGGTTGCGCGACAGCCATGCCTCTTCGGTCGTGAAGGGCAGCATCGGTGCAAGCCAGGTCACCATGCAATCGAAGATCATGCGGATGACATAAAGCGCCGAACGACGGCGAAGGCTTGAGGGCGCATCGCAGTAGAGCGCATCCTTGCGGACGTCGAAGTAGAAGGCCGAGAGTTCTACATTGGCGAAATCGATGAGCGCGCGGGCGATCTTCTTGAAGTCGAAAGCGTCATAGTTCTCACGCACGAGTTGGTCGAGTTCGGAGAGACGGTGCAGCATCAGCTGCTCCAGCTCCGGCAGATCCGAGAGCGCGATGACTTCGCCCTTGTCATGCGCCAGCGTGCCGAGCATCCAGCGGATGGTGTTGCGGAGCTTGCGATAGGCATCGACATTGGTCTGGATGATCGTCTTGCCGACGCGCAGATCGTCCGCATAGTCAGAGGTCATGACCCAGAGACGCAAGATGTCGGCGCCCGCATCCTTCATCACTTCCTGCGGCGAAGTGACGTTGCCCTTCGACTTCGACATCTTCTCGCCTTTCTCATCCATGGTGAAGCCATGGGTGAGGACGGCGTTGTAGGGCGCACGGCCGCGCGTCGCCGCCGACTCCAAGAGCGAGGAATGGAACCAGCCGCGATGCTGGTCGGAGCCTTCGAGGTAGAGATCGGCCGGCCATTTCAGGTCGGGGCGGTCTTCCAGCGTGAAGGTGTGCGTGGAGCCCGAGTCGAACCAGACGTCGAGGATATCCATGACCTGCGACCACTTGGCCGGGTCATGCTCGTTGCCGAGGAACCGTTCCTTGGCGCCTTCGGCAAACCAGGCATCGGCGCCTTCGGCATCGAACGCGTCGAGGATGCGCTGGTTGACAGCATCGTCCTGCAGCACCTCGCCATGCTCGTCGACGAAGACGCAGATCGGCACGCCCCAGGCGCGCTGCCGGGACAGCACCCAATCCGGGCGCTGCTCGATCATGGCGCGCAGGCGGTTCTGGCCGGCGGCGGGCACGAAGCGAGTGTCGTCGATCGCGTTCAAGGCACGGGTGCGCAGTGTGGTTCCGTCCGCCAGGGTCTTATCCATATAGACGAACCACTGGGGGGTGTTGCGGAAGATGACCGGCTTCTTGGAACGCCAGGAATGCGGATACTGGTGCTTCAGGCGGCCGCGGGCGAAGAGTGCGTTGGCCTCGATCAGCGCTTTGATGACGCGGTCGTTGGCATCGCCCTTCTTGCCGTTGTCGTCTATGACGCGGGCACCTTCGAAGCCGGGGGCGTCGGCGGTATAGAAGCCGCCGTCATCAACCGGGAACGGGATCTTGGTCTCGATGTGGCGTGCCTCGATCTCGCGGCCATGCGCCATCCATACATCAAAGTCTTCGCGGCCGTGGCTCGGCGCAGTGTGCACAAAACCGGTGCCGGCATCATCGGTGACATGGTCGCCATCCAGCAGCGGTACGGCAAATTCGTAGCCGCCGCCGACACCCTTGAGCGGATGGGCGCAGGTGACGCCAGCGAGATCGGCAGCCGTGACGTTGGTGAGGCGCTTGTACTGCAGCTTAGCCTTGGCGAAGGATTCCTCGGCAAGCTTATCGGCAAAGATCAGCTTTTCGCCCGGGCGCGGACCAAAATCGTTCTCGGCAGCCGTGACTTCATAGAGGCCGTACGCAACACGCGAGGAATAGGCGATCGCCCGGTTACCAGGGATCGTCCAGGGCGTGGTGGTCCAGATGACGACAAATGCATCCTTGAGGGCAGCCGAACCTGAAGCGACCGGGAATTTCACCCAGATCGTGTCGCTTTCATAGTCATGATACTCGACTTCGGCTTCCGCCAGCGCCGTGCGCTCAACGACCGACCACATGATCGGCTTGGAGCCGCGGTAGAGCTGGCCGCTCCTGGCGATCTTCAAGAGTTCGCCGGCGATGCGGCTTTCAGCATGGAAGTTCATCGTCAGATATGGGTTTTCGAAATCGCCGACAATGCCGAGGCGCTGGAACTCGCCGCCCTGGATCGCGATCCACTTTTCGGCATAGGCGCGGCACTCGCGGCGAAACTCGATCATCGCCGACGGCTCGGTCAGGTCAGGCTTGGCCTTGCCCTTGGCACGATAGTTCTCTTCCTCGATCTTCCATTCGATCGGCAGGCCGTGGCAGTCCCACCCGGGAACATAGTTGGCGTCATAACCGCGCATCTGGAAGGAGCGAGTGATGACGTCCTTGAGGATCTTGTTCAGCGCGTGGCCGATGTGGATGTTGCCGTTGGCATAGGGCGGGCCGTCGTGCAGGACAAATTTTTCGCGGCCGGCGGCGGATGCACGCAGCTTCTTGTAGAGGTCCATCTTCTGCCAACGGGCGACGAGTTCCGGCTCCTTCTGCGGCAGGCCGGCGCGCATGGGGAAGTCCGTCTCGGGCAGATAGAGGGTCTTCGAGTAATCGATCTTTTCGGCTGTGTCGGTCATGTGTGACAATCGTTTCTGGCGGCCCGGACGGGGCGCGCGGACATCAAATCTATGGTGACGGAAAGCGCTTGCTCAGTTCAAGCGCAAAAACCCGGACCTTCCGGCCGCTCAGCGCGCGCGGAAGACCGGGCCGATAATTCGTATCGAATGCGCCAGCCGGAATTTACTCATCGGGCCGGTTCATAGGCGTTTTTCAGCGGAAAAGGAAGAGGGATTTCAGCCTCCCGGCTTCACGCAAAGCCGCAGACGGGCATCTGCGGCTCGTCACCTGCGACCGTCAGGCTCTGGCGGCTGCCGGCGCCATCAGATTGACGGTGACGGAGGTCACTCCGAAGCTGACTGGCTGCAACAGTTTCAGGTCGCAACGGATCTGCAAAGTGCAGGAACTATGCGTGGTGGCGATTTTGTTGCTCTCGATACAAAAGTCAAAGCTCCTGTCGAAATGCGGATTACCCGAACGTCTTTACTCGCAGGCATGAGAAATCATCATGCCCGGTTAAATCCGTCCGCAAGGAGTGATAAGGATATGAGCAGTTCCTATCGTTGGGTAATCGTCGCGGCCGGCGCACTGATGACGTGCGTCGCTCTCGGCGCCATGTTTTCCCTCGCCATTTTCCAGCAACCGATAGCAACCGCGACCGGCTGGTCGCATGCCGGCATCGCCAGCGCCATGACGCTGAATTTCATCGTCATGGGCATAGGCGGCTTTTTCTGGGGTGCTGCCAGCGACCGATACGGGCCGCGCCCGGTGGTGCTGATCGGCTCCGTCATCCTCGGGCTGGCGCTGATGCTTGCCAGCCGCGCGGAAACGCTTCTGCAGTTCCAGCTGACCTACGGCGTGCTCGTCGGGCTTTCAGCCAGTGCCTTTTTCGCGCCGATGATCGCCGCGACGACGGAGTGGTTCGACGAGAACCGCGGCCTTGCCGTCTCCTTGGTTTCGGCGGGCATGGGTGTTGCTCCGATGACGATTTCGCCCTTCGCGCGCTGGCTGATCACCGCTTATGAATGGCGCCCCGCAATGATGATCATCGGCATCGGTGCGCTCGTCCTGATGATCCCGGCCGCCCTTCTCGTGCGCCGCCGGCCGTCGCCACCGCAGGATACGCATGAGGCCGTCGTGTCGGGCGATGGCAGTGCCCCCAATTTGTGGAAGGTTTTCCGCTCGCCGCAGTTCATCGTGCTCGGGCTGACCTTCTTCGCCTGCTGTGCCGCCCATTCCGGACCGATCTTCCATATGGTGAGCTACGCAACACTTTGCGGCGTTGCACCTATGGCTGCCGTCAGTATCTACAGTGTCGAGGGTCTCGCCGGTCTCGGCGGGCGCCTGCTCTATGGCACGCTGGCGGACCGGATCGGCGTGAAACCGGTCATCATCGCAGCTCTGCTGGTGCAGGCTGCGGCCCTTGCCACCTACCTTGCTGTCAGCAAACTCGGGGAGTTCTATGCGCTCGCCGTCATCTTCGGCAGCGCCTATGGCGGCGTGATGCCACTCTATGCCGTGCTGGCACGTGAATATTTCGGCCCGCGCATCATCGGCACGGTGTTCGGGGCGGCAACGATGCTGTCGAGCATCGGCATGGCGTTCGGTCCGCTGATCGGCGGCTGGATCTACGATACCTATGCCAATTATTCGTGGCTGTTCATCGGCTCCGCTCTGGTCGGGCTCGGTGCGGCGGCGATCGCGCTCGCCTTCCCGCCGCTGCCGCGGCAGAAGGCACAGCCCGTACTTGGCGCTGCCTGAGCGGGTCTTCGTTTTTACGCATTCCGGACGCAAAACGCTCAAGCGCTTTTGCTGGAATTGCTCAGTCGAAACAGAGCTTCCGGTCGAGCTCGCCGAGCGGTCTCACACCTGACAGAAGCGCCCTCGCCTCCTCCTCGTCGCGCTTGATCTGCGCGACGAGCGGATCGAGCCCATCGAATTTCAGTTCGGGGCGAAGATAACCGAAGAAGGAGACCGAGCAGGTCTGGCCGTAGAGATCGCCGCTGAAATCGAAAAGATAAGTTTCGAGCAAGGGCACGCCGTTTTCAGTCACGGTCGGGCGCCGGCCATAGCTTGCCACCGCATCATAGAGCCTGCCGTTTTCGAGGCGGAAACGAACGGCGTAAATGCCGGCTGCAAGTTCCGCCTCCGGCGGCAACTGCATATTGGCGGTCGGAAAGCCGAGCTGGCGGCCAAGCTTCTCGCCATCGATGACCTTCGACTGCACCGTATAATGATAGCCGAGCATGGCAGCGACCAAGGAGACATCGCCTTCCTTCAAAAGCGCCCGGATATGGCTTGAAGAAACAACGTCCGTGTTTTCGTCGCGGAAAGCATCGATCAGCGTGACGCCGAAGCCGTATCTGTTGCCAGCATCCATCAGAAAGGCAGGTCCGCCCTCACGGCCGCGGCCGAAATGAAAGTCGAAGCCGGTCACAACCTCTGATGCCGCGAGCCAGTCCTTCAGGATGGAATGGATGAAATCCTCCGCTGAACGCTGCGAAAAATCGTAGTCGAAGGGATATTCAATGACCGCATTAAAGCCCATTGCTTCCAGTATCTGCGCCTTGAAGGGCGCTGGCGTCAGGCGGAAGACCGGCGTATCCGGCTTGAAGACGGTGCGCGGATGCGGCTCGAAAGTCAGCACAAGGGCGGGAATGCCGCGCTCTCTTGCAATATCGAGCGCCCGGTTCAACACCGACTGGTGGCCGCGATGGACGCCGTCGAAATTGCCGATGGCGACGACGCCGCCCTTCAGATGTTTGGGCAACGGATCGCGGGTTTCATTGCGGTGGAACACGGTCATCGGTTTTCTCTTATGCGAGGCGCGGCATCCACCACTTGGGTGCGGCTCTTTCCCGTTCGAGATAGGCGTGGAGGATCGCCTCGTCGGTCTCGCCGTTCAACGTATATTCCTTCGCGTGGATACCACCGCTGATGTAGAGAAGGTCGAGGCCATAATTCAAGGCGCCGCGGACATCCGTCGGCATGCCGTCCCCAATCGCCAGCACACGGTCAATCGGGAAGTCGCCGCGAACCTCACGGGCCGACGCAAGTGTCGCCTCATAGATTGGCCGGTGCGGCTTGCCGGCGATGCGGGTGGAGCCGCCGAGCTGCTCATAATAGGCGGCCATGGCGCCGGCGCACGGAATGATGCGGTGGCCGCGCTCGACGACGAGATCGGGATTGGCGCAGATCATCGGCACGTTGCGGGCTTTGAAGTCCAGCAGCATGTCGGTGTAATCCTCCGGCGTCTGCGTCTCGTCGTCGAAGAAGCCGGTGCAGACGACGGAGGTCGCCTCGCCGGCGGCGGCGCGCTCGATATCAAGGCCTTCAAGGATCGGATTGTCGCGCTCCGGGCCGAGCAGGAAAACCTCGCGCGGACCTTGGGCAATCAGCGCCCGGGTGACATCGCCGGAGGTGACGATGCGGTCATAGGCGCCGTCGGGCACGCCGATCTGGCGCAACTGCTCAACGACCTGCCAGGACACGCGCGGTGAATTGGTGATGAGAACGACGGTCAGGCCGGCGGCACGGGCGGCCTGCAGCGCCTCGCCGGCTTTCGGAAAGGGATCAATGCCGTTATGCACGACGCCCCAGACATCGCAGAGCAGCACATCATATCGATCGGTGATCTCGGAGAAGTTTGCAATCCGCTTTGCCATTCCGCTTTCCTGCTTCGCTTTCGGTCACCGGTGACATTGCAAAGGCGGACTTCAATGGCAAGGCATTTTCTCAGTCCGGAGAGGATGACGGAGGATGCAAACATGGCGGGATTAAACCTGCGCGGTCCCGCCAAGGCTTGTGGGAAAAGCCGGACGTGGCCCCGGCTCGGTAACCATATTGAGGAATCCCGCCCGCTTCCACAATTCCGGCGCAAAAATCCGTGAAGGCTCTTCTTGACTCCTTTCGGAGCCATCCCTAAATGCACGGCGCTAGCACTCACAGGAGTTGAGTGCTAACATCATCCTTGTGGGCCACCCCGGCTCGCGAATGTCATTTGATCGAGGGATTAGACAATGGCAAGCACCAATTTCCGCCCGCTTCACGATCGCGTCGTCGTTCGCCGCGTTGAATCCGAAGAGAAGACCAAGGGCGGCATCATCATCCCGGATACCGCTAAGGAAAAGCCGCAGGAAGGCGAAATCGTCGCTGTCGGCTCCGGCGCTCGTGACGAGTCCGGCAAGGTCGTAGCACTCGACGTCAAGGCTGGCGACCGCGTCCTGTTCGGCAAGTGGTCTGGCACCGAAGTCAAGATCAACGGCGAAGACCTTCTCATCATGAAGGAAGCCGACATCATGGGCATCATCGGCTAATCAGCCGGTTGTCTTTCATTTGATATCGTTGACACCCCTTTTCAGGAGTTCTCAAAATGGCAGCTAAAGAAGTAAAGTTCGGCCGCGGCGCGCGCGAAAAGATGCTGCGCGGCGTCGACATCCTCGCCGATGCAGTGAAGGTCACGCTCGGTCCGAAGGGCCGTAACGTCGTTATCGACAAGTCCTTCGGCGCGCCGCGCATCACCAAGGACGGTGTTTCGGTCGCCAAGGAAATCGAACTCGAAGACAAGTTCGAAAACATGGGCGCCCAGATGGTCCGCGAAGTTGCTTCGAAGACCAACGACGTCGCCGGTGACGGCACCACGACCGCCACGGTTCTCGCACAGGCCATCGTTCGCGAAGGCGCAAAGGCAGTTGCTGCCGGCATGAACCCGATGGACCTGAAGCGCGGTATCGACCTCGCTGTTGCCGAAGTCGTCAAGGATCTCCAGGCCAAGGCCAAGAAGATCAACACGTCGGAAGAAGTTGCCCAGGTCGGCACGATCTCCGCAAACGGCGAAAAGCAGATCGGTCTCGACATTGCTGAAGCTATGCAGAAGGTCGGCAACGAAGGCGTCATCACCGTCGAAGAAGCCAAGACCGCTGAAACCGAACTCGAAGTCGTCGAAGGCATGCAGTTCGACCGCGGCTACCTGAGCCCGTACTTCGTCACCAACCCGGAAAAGATGGTTGCTGACCTCGAAGACGCCTTCATCCTCCTGCACGAAAAGAAGCTCTCGAACCTGCAGTCCATGCTCCCGGTTCTCGAAGCTGTCGTTCAGACCGGCAAGCCGCTCCTCATCATCGCTGAAGACGTCGAAGGCGAAGCTCTTGCTACGCTCGTCGTCAACAAGCTGCGCGGCGGCCTGAAGATTGCTGCTGTCAAGGCTCCGGGCTTCGGCGATCGTCGCAAGGCCATGCTGGAAGACATCGCTATCCTGACGGGCGGCACTGTCATCTCCGAAGACCTCGGCATCAAGCTTGAGAGCGTCACGCTCGACATGCTCGGCCGCACCAAGAAGGTCTCGATCTCCAAGGAAAACACCACGATCGTCGACGGCGCCGGCGCTAAGTCCGACATCGAAGGCCGTGTTGCCCAGATCAAGGCCCAGATCGAAGAAACCACCTCCGACTACGATCGCGAAAAGCTGCAGGAACGTCTTGCCAAGCTCGCTGGCGGCGTTGCCGTCATCCGCGTCGGCGGTTCGACGGAAGTCGAAGTGAAGGAAAAGAAGGACCGCATCGACGACGCCCTCAACGCGACGCGCGCTGCTGTTCAGGAAGGTATCGTACCGGGCGGCGGCGTCGCTCTGCTGCGTTCTTCCACGAAGATCAAGGCCAAGGGCGAAAACGACGATCAGGAAGCTGGTATCAACATCGTTCGCCGCGCTCTCCAGGCTCTGGTTCGCCAGATCGCTGAAAACGCAGGTGACGAAGCTTCGATCGTTGTCGGCAAGATCCTCGACAAGAACGAAGACAACTACGGCTACAACGCCCAGACCGGCGAATATGGCGACCTGATCCAGCTCGGCATCGTCGACCCGGTCAAGGTCGTCCGTACGGCTCTGCAGAACGCGGCTTCGGTGGCTTCGCTGCTGATCACCACGGAAGCCATGATCGCCGAGCTGCCGAAGAAGGACGCTCCGGCAATGCCTGGTGGCATGGGCGGCATGGGCGGTATGGACATGATGTGATAGGCGTAAGCCATCACTGATATCCATTCCGGTCTCCGGAATGAAAAGGGCGGTCTTCGGGCCGCCCTTTTTTATTCAGTCGATTCGAAAATACCTATGGCTTAAACCCTTAAGCTGGCCACGGAAGTCGTCGTTCTTAGCCCGAAGCTTTCGCGAGGCTTGCGCGCCGCGCATTTTCCCCACCAAGGAAATTCGGTCTCAGATCTACCTAAGCTACGAAAACCACATGCTATGGTATGTGTGAAACCGTTTCCACAATGCATAAATGTGACATTTGACCACCAAATTAGCGGATGACGCGCAATCGGTACAAAATCCAATCATAACGTCAGCCTAACGACGCGGAAAAAGCCGTTGCCGTTTGCGCAAAAGCTCCTATAAATCCGCGCTGCAATTGACGTTCGCCCCGGAAGAATTTTCGCCTCAGACGAGACCGGATACGCCAAAGGCCACGCGTGACCATTCGGGCTTTCGAAGGTCTCCGCGAACATACGAGATGAAATCTTGCGGGGAAATATTGGAGCGGCGGCCGTCAAAGGCGCAGCCGAGCAACTGTTTCCGCAAGATGAAGGCACGGGCATGACGCCTGGTGCTGCGTGATCCTGTTTCTTTGTGTTTGCCGAGTGTGCGGCAGGGGAGCCGCACCCGAACTGGGGAACGCCTTGTTTAAGATCGCCAAAGCCAATGCTGCCGCACCCTTGCTGCCCGGTTCGCTGGACTACAACAATCACAATCACGACATGTTGGCGCAGTTCTCGGTCTCTGAAAGCTGGATCGGAGACTTTTCCACGGGCATGATAAAGCTCAGAGAGTGGAGCGCAATGCTGCACGGTCTCGCGGCGCAGGAATGCGGCCTGTTGAGCCTGGTGCGCTGTTACGACGCCAAGGACCGCAACCACGTTCTGCAGCTCTTCGAGCAGGCTGCGACGCTTTCTTCATCTTTCTGTTTCTCGACGACCATCATCATGCCGAACGGCTTTCGCCAGCCGCTCTTCTGCATGGGCGAATCCAACGGGCTCGAAGAAAAGTACAGCGGCAGCATGGTCGGCGTTTTCGTCTTCCCGCGCTTCAAGCTGGAAGGCGCCAGCCAGATCGCCAGCCGGCAGTAACTTGCGCGCGGGCATAAGAAAAAGGCCGGTCTCGCGACCGGCCTTTCCATTTCAATCCAAAGCTCAGGCCGGTTTGACCGGGATGTTAAGGCCCTTCTCGCTCGCCGGACGGGCGATGCAGCGCTGCAGCCAGTCCATGACGGCGGGGAACTTCGCATAATCAAGCACTTCGCGGCCACCATAGAAGATATCGGCGCCGCGGATCCACGGAAAGGTGGTGATGTCGGCGATCGTGTATTCGTCGCCCATGATCCATTGGCGGCCCTGCAGCCGGCTTTCCAGCACGCTCAATAGACGCTTGGCCTCGTCGCGGTAGCGCTCCACCGGATAGGAATTGTTGGCGACCTTGTCGGCGGCAAATTTATGGAAGTGGCCGAACTGGCCGAACATCGGGCCGATGCCGGCCATCTGGAAAAAGACCCACTGGATGGTTTCGTAGCGGCCGGCGGCATCAGCCGGGATCAGCTTACCGGTCTTTTCCGCCAGATAGAGCAGAATGGCGCCTGACTCAAAAAGGCCGATCGGTTTTCCGTCAGGACCGGTGGGATCGATAATTGCCGGGATTCTCCCGTTCGGGTTCAGCGAGACGAATTCAGCGGTCTTCTGATCTGTGTTCGCGAAGGAGACATAATGGGCTTCATACGGCAGAGCGAGCTCCTCCAGCGCCACCGATATCTTCACGCCATTCGGCGTCTGCAGGGAATAAAGCTGGATTATATCAGGATTTTTCGCCGGCCAGCGGCTGGTGATCGGAAATGCGGAAAGGTCGGCCATCAAAGTTCTCCTTGGGTGAGGCGGCGACCATAGAAGACGCCTGCCCTGCAAGGCAACCCACCCCATCGTTTCATATTAGTGAACAAACTGTCCGCTGACGTTTATCTTTCCCCAACGTCAGAAAAAGGCGAAATAGAGGGTATCCGAGGTCCAACACGGTGCCGGGGCATCAAGACCTCAAAAGCTATTCAACGGAGCAACGTCCATGTCGAATACGAATAACGCCCTCATCCTTCTCGCCCGCATTCTTCTGTCCTTCATGTTCATCCTTGCCGGCTTCGGCAAGATAACCGACGCTGCCGGTACTGCAGGCATGATCGCCGGTGCCGGCCTGCCGGCAGCAACCCTTCTGGCCTATGTCGCAGGCCTCTTCGAACTGCTGGCCGGCCTTGCTGTTCTCACGGGCTTCCAGGTCCGCATTGTCGGCTGGCTGCTCGCCGGCTTCTGTGTCTTCACGGGCGTTGTCTTCCATCTGCCCTACGCAAGTGGCACGGAACTCGTGAATATCCTCAACCAGATCATGGTCATGAAGAACATCACACTGGCCGGCGCTTATATCCTGCTCGCCACCGTCGGTGCCGGTGCCTATTCGATCGACGCACGCCGCGGTCTGCAGGCCGTCGCTGCCCGTTAATTCCATTTCCTCCCAAACATGCAAAACCCGCCGTCTTCCGACGGCGGGTTTTGCATGTTCAGTAATAGGATTCAGAGAACCGAGCGGACAGCCTCGACGATCGCCCTCACCGTGGGCGTATCGGCGTGGGCATCCTTGCGGGCACGCACGAGGCAAGCTTCCGAGCGCAGGATGACGCCATCCGAGAGCACCTTGAGATGATTGGCCCGCAGCGTCGATCCTGTCGAGGTTATATCGACGATGATGTCGGCTGAGCCGGATGCCGGCGCGCCTTCGGTAGCGCCGAGGCTCTCGACGATGCGGTAAAGCTGGATGCCGTGCTGACTGGAGAAGAACTGCTGGGTCAAGCGCCAGTATTTCGTGGCGATAGCCAGGCGACGGCCGTGACGGGCGCGGAAATCGGCAGCGACATCCACCAGATCGGCCATCGTATCGACATCCAGCCAGATTTCCGGCACCGCAACGACGACGTCCGCATGTCCGAAACCGAGCCGGGCGCAGAATTCGACGCGCTTGTCGGCTTCCGCCAGTCCCTCGCGCACGAGGTCCTCGCCGGTAACGCCGAAATCGATAGAACCGTTGCCGAGCTCGCGGGAAATCTCCGAGGCCGAGAGGAAGGCGATCTCCACATCGTCCCAGCCCTCGACGCGGCCGCGATAGGAGCGGTCATTGCCGACGGCGTAAATCTTCAGACCGGCGCGCTCGAAGATGGCTGAGCAATCGTCCTTCATGCGGCCCTTGGAGGGAAGCGCAATAGTGATCGTCATGCCGCGGCCCTTTCGGTTTCGATCCGGTCGAGCCAGAGGGAGAAGCCGACGGCGGGAATTCGGTCCTTCGCTCCGAGGAAGGTCATCAGCTTGTCGAAACGGCCGCCGCCGGCGAGAACCGCCGAGGAGCCTTCCACCATCGCCTCGAAAACGAGACCGGTGTAATAATCGAGCGGGCGACCGAAGGCAGCCCGGTACTCGATAAGCGAGAGATCAACACCGGCATTGGAGAGCGCCGCCACGCGGCCGTCAAAGCGCGCCAGCGCATTGCCGAGCTTCAGACCGGCTGCGTCGGCAAAATGCGACAGTGCCGCGGAAGCATTGACGAGCGGCACGTTGAGCGACAGGAACTGCTCCAGCACGTGGAAAGCGGCGTCATCCAAGCGGGTCTCGGAGAGGACGAGCTTCTCCTTGAGGCGACGGGCAATCTCCTGCGGCGAGCGGCTGGCATTGGTGGAATAGCCGGTCGCCTGCATCGTCTCGTGGATATAGGCAATCAGCGCCGCCTCGTCGTCCTGGCCAACAAGACCAGCGACCTTGTCGTCGAGGCCGGTGACGAATTGCGGGCTGACGAGGCTCGCCAGCAGGCTCTCCAGCTGGATCATGTTGCCGAAGGCGTGGATCAACCGCTTCTGCCAGCCGAGCGGCAGGCCGAGCGCCTGCACAACGGCTTCGAACACCGCCTGATCGCCGATCGTGACCGACAGATGCCGACCGGGCAGCAGGCGTGAGAGTATGCCGACCGCATCGCCGATCGCGCGGGCATCGGCGCTCGCGATATTGATATCGCCGAGATCTTCGATGCCGGCCTGATAGAATTCGTTGCTGCCATCGCGCCGCTGGCGGAAAACTTCGCCGAGGTAGGAGTAACGCTTCGGCGTGCCCGTCGCGCTCTCGATATGGCGGAGACACACGGGAATAGTGAATTCCGGCCGCAGGCAGAGGCTGGCGCCGGTTTCGTTTTCCGTCATGAAGATGCGCCGGCGAAGATCTTCACCGGCAATATCCAGAAAGGGTTCGGCCGGCTGGATGACCGGCGTGTCGATGCGCTCCGCCTTGCGGGCGGAGAATTCGTCGAGCAGTTCGCCGGAGAAATCAGGGAGGTTGATCAGAGGCATGGGCTTGACTTCCCGCTTCTCCCCAGCGGGGAGAAGATGCCCGACAGGGCAGATGAGGGGGATGAGGAGTGTAACCGACGAATGTCTTGAGCGGCGAGCGAAGGACAGCTTTTACCGAGCGGCCCCCTCATCCAACCCTTCGGGCCACCTTCTCCCCGGGGGGAGAAGGGGAGATTCCTCTCAAACTTCGTCATCGATGTCACCGGTTTGAGCGGGATCATATGGAACAACGAAGCCGCTGGCAGCCCTCTTCCGATCCTCCGCCTGGGCGACGAGGATTTTCTTCACCTTGGCGACGAGATCGGCTTCCGCGACGGTTTCCTGGGCGACACGCGCCTCGCGCCAGGTCGTGTTGTCCTCGATCTCGCCCGACAGGCGCTTGCCCTCGATGAGATCCTTGATCTGCACGACACCCTGGGCGCGCTCGTCGCCGCCCTGGATGATGGCGATCGGGCAGCCGCGGCGATCGGCATATTTCAGCTGGTTGCCGAACTTCTTCCAGTTGCCCTGAAACATTTCGGCGCGGATGCCGGCTGCGCGAAGCTCCTGCGTGAAACGCTGGTAGCGGCCCATGGCCCCGACATCGCCGTCCATGACGGTGACCAGCACCGGCTCGATAATGTCCTGCTGGCCAAGCTTGCCGAGGTTCTTCAGCGCCGTCATCAGGCGCGAGACGCCGATGGAGAAACCGGTCGCCGGAACCGGCTGGCCCATGAAGCGGGAAACGAGACCGTCATAACGGCCGCCGCCACCGACAGAGCCGAAGACGACCTTCTCGCCCTTTTCGTTGGTGACATCGAATAACAGCTCGGCCTCGTAGACCGGGCCGGTATAATATTCGAGGCCGCGGACGACGGAGGGATCGATCTTGATGCGATCGGCCTGATAGCCGGCGCTGGTGACGAGCGCGCCGATGAAATTCAGCTCCTCGACGCCTTCGACGCCCTTCTCGGTTCCGGCGACCAGTTCGGCGAGCTGGGCAGCACTTTCTGCATAGTCCTTGATGCCGACGAAGAAGAGAACTTTCTCGATCTGGCTCTGGTCGAGACCGGCGCCCTTGGTGAAATCGCCTGATTCATCCTTGCGGCCAGGGCCAAGCAGCAGGGCCACACCTTCCGGGCCGAACTTGTCGAGCTTGTCGATTGCGCGCAGCACGTTGAGACGCTGGCCGGCCTTGTCATCACCGCCGAGGCCGATCGCTTCCAGCACGCCATCCAGAACCTTGCGATTGTTGACGCGGATGACATAGTCGCCGCGCTTGATGCCGAGGGCTTCCAGCGTATCCGACATCATCATGCACATTTCGGCATCAGCCTGAACGCCCGGTGCGCCGACCGTATCGGCATCGAACTGCATGAACTGGCGGAAACGGCCTGGACCCGGCTTCTCGTTGCGGAAAACATAGCCGGCGCGATAGGTGCGGTAGGGAAGCTGGATCTCGTTGAAACTTTCCGCGACATGGCGGGCGAGCGGCGCCGTCAGGTCGTAACGCAGCGACATCCACTGCTCGTCGTCATCCTGCAGCGAAAAGACGCCCTCGTTTGGGCGGTCGCTGTCCGGCAGGAACTTGCCGAGCGCGTCAGTATATTCAAGCAGCGGCGTTTCGACCGGATCGAAACCATAATGCTCATAGACCTCGCGGATCTTCGCAGTCATTTCATTGACGGCGCGGAGATCGGCTGCGGAGCGGTCAACAAAGCCGCGCGGAAGGCGGGCCTTGAGCTTTTGCGGTTTCTTCTGCTTGTCGTTCATTTCGGGGGATTTCCACATATGTGACAGTGGCGGTTTCCTAGCGGATTGGGCGGTTAGCGGCAAGGGCAAGGGTCTTGATATGGCGACCAGAATCGATTGAACGATGCGGAAAGAACCTGTCATCAGGATATCGTCATGATCGCGGAAGCGCTTCAATATCTCGCCACAGCAGCGCTTACGGGCAGCGCCCACCGCCGCTTCGCGCGCTCTTCAGTCAATCTCTGGTCGCGCGCTGGCCGCTGCAGCCGGGATTGGGCAGCCCATGAGGCCAACAGCAAGGAGGCCATTTCCACCGCGATATCAGGACTCACGCAGCGGCGGACCGCTGTCGTGCTCGGCTCCGGATTGCTCCGGGACGTGCCGATCGAGCAACTGGCCGAGAGCTTCGATACGGTGGTTCTCGTCGACCTCGTGCATCTGGCGTCCGTGCGCGTGAGGCTGAAGGGCAAGCGCTATCGGAACGTGCGGCTGATCGAACGCGATCTGTCCGGCTATGACGACCTGGCGGCAAGGCGAGAGCCGGAGCCGCTCGGCTTCCTGAGAAGCGTTCCCTACCTCGACTTCGTCGTGTCCGCCAACCTGCTCTCGCAGATCGGCCGGGGCGTTAAACGGCGATACGAAGCCGAAGCCTCTGCCGGAATGCCGGCGGATACAGTGGAGCGCCTGATCGCGGCGCATATTCAGGGGCTGGCAGACCTGCCCTGCCGGACCTGTCTCGTAACCGATATCTCCTACACCGTCATTGATCGTACCGGCAAGGTACATGAGGAAGCCGACCTGCTGCACGGCGTTAAGCCACGTGAGGTGAAAGCCCGCTGGGACTGGCCCGTCGCGCCATTCGGTGAGGAGAGCCGTGACTACCAAATCCTGCACAAGGTTATTGCCTCCTGGTGAGGTCCTTGGCTTTTGGCCTGCACCCACCTATGTTTTTCCCATGCGCGCTTTCGCCCTCATGACGATGTTCTTCGGCTGGCTGGTCTACAGCACGATGTCCGCATGGGCCGGCTGTCCGACCTGCGCGTCGATGAATATGGCAGTTCAGGCTGAAGCCAGCGCGGCGCATCTCCACGTGGTGGCGAATAGCGGCACGGCTGCCAAAAACAATTCCGCCAAAGATCCCTGCGCCATGGGTGCCGCCCATATGCCGCTCTGCGCCGCCTGCATGGTGGTACCGCCGGCCTATTTCATTGCCGATGGCGGCAAGGCGGTTTTCGCATATCCGGCTCCGGCGCCCGACCGGGCATTGAGGGACAACAGGCCCACACCGCAGGCGCCGCCTCCCCGCTTCATCTGATCAGCACTTCGCAGAACGGCAGCTGCTCGCTGCCATCGGAACCGATTTCAGACAGAGGAAGGATACTCATGTCTCTGAAAATTATCACCCTTTCGGCACTCGTCGCCTTTGCAGCGCCGGCCTTTGCCGAGGATATGTCGACGATGGACATGTCCAAGCACATGGGCGGCCATCCGTCCAGCCAGGCCTTCACAGAGGCCAATGACAGGATGCACAAGGATATGATGATCAAACTGAGCGGCGATACCGATGTGGATTTCGTCCGCAGCATGATCCCGCACCATCAGGGCGCGATCGACATGGCGAAGATCGAGCTGGAATACGGAAAGGATCCCAAGATCCGCAAGCTTGCCGAAAGCGTCATCAAGGCACAGGAGGCAGAAATCGCCGAAATGAATGCCTGGCTGAAGAAGCACGCCAAATAAGCGGTGAGGAATGCAGGGCCGCCATCGGAAACGGCGGCCCTTTTGTTCCAACCTGTTTTGTTAAGCCTTGGGCTCGAAATCGACCGGGCGGCGGCCGGCAGCCTGACGGGCAAGCATCCAGCCCGGGTATTCCGGAGCGAGAGCGCTGACCTCATCAAGTTTCTTGATCTCCTCGGCATCGAGCTTCAGCTTGACGGCCGCGAGGTTCTGGTCGAGCTGGTCGACACGCTTGGCGCCGATGATCACGGTCGTCACGAAGGGCTTGGCAAGGATATAGGCAAGCGCAACGGTAGCGACGCTCACGCCATGCCTTTCAGCGATTTCGCGCATGACGGCGACACAGGCCCAGGCCCGGTCCTTGTCGACAGGCGGGAAATCGAAATTGGCGCGGCGTCCCTCGCCATTGCCGGGTGCGCCCGGACCATATTTGCCCGAGAGCAGGCCGCCGGCAAGCGGCGACCAGACCATGAGACCAAGCTTTTCTTCCTGCAGCAACGGAACGATATCCCGTTCGAGGTCGCGGCCCGCTATCGAATAATAGGCCTGGACGGTCTCAAAACGCCCGTAATCCTTGCGTTCGGAAATGCCGAGCGCCTTGGCGATGCGCCATGCCTGCCAGTTGGATACGCCGACGTAACGCACCAGCCCGCGGGACACGAGATCGTCCAGCGCGCGCAACGTCTCGTCGATCGGGGTAACCGGATCGGTGGCATGGATCTGGTAGAGATCGATATGATCCGTCTGAAGGCGCTTCAGGCTCGCTTCGACGGAATCCATGATGTGGCCGCGCGAGGCGCCACGATCGTTCGGCTTGTCGCCCATGACGCCATAGACCTTGGTGGCGATGACGACATCCTTGCGCGGAACACCGAGGTTCTTCAGTGCCTGGCCGAGCAGCCGCTCGGATTCACCGAAGGAATACACGTCCGCGGTATCGATGAAGTTGACGCCGGCATCCAGCGAGCGCTGGACGATTTCATCGGCCGCCTTCTGGTCGACATCGGCGATGGCGCCCCAGGGGGTACCTTCCTTGGCTTCACCGAAAGTCATGGTGCCAAGGCAGATTTCAGAGACGAAAAGTCCGGTATTTCCGAGTTGATTGTAACGCATGTCAAGAAATTCCCTTGTGTCTGCCGCAATAGGGGCTTGCGGACTGCTGAACTCTATTTTTGATTATTGGCCTGCGCGTAACAGGCACAGCCGGAGCTGGCTGCAAGGTGAGGCAAATTTCATGTAGGTCGCGAGCAGCGTTTTTCAACGGAACCCGATTCCGTGCAGAGCAGCGGCAACGCCCTTGTCTCGACACAGGCCAGGAATAGATTGCCCGCCACATTTTAAGAGGTGCGCATATGACCGCCCGACCATTGACGACGATCGGCTTCGATGCCGACGACACGCTCTGGCAGAACGAACATTATTATCGGCTGACGGAAGAGCATTTTACCAGGCTTCTTGCCGATTTCGCCGATGGAGCAAAGATTTCCGAACGGCTTCTCGAGGCGGAGAAACGCAACCTTGCCCATTACGGTTTCGGCATCAAAGGCTTCACGCTGTCGATGATCGAGACGGCGATCGAAATCACCGAAGGAAAGGTGCCGTCGAGCGTGATTGCCAAGATCCTCGACACCGGACGCGACCTCCTAACCCATCCGGTCGAGACCCTGCCGCATGTGCGCGATACCCTGGAAACGCTCGCCGGAAAATATCTGCTGGTGCTGATCACCAAGGGTGACCTTTTCGATCAGGAGCGCAAGCTCGCCCAATCCGGGCTTGGCGACTTCTTCGATGCTGTCGAGATCGTTTCGGACAAGACGGCGGTCACCTATCGGCGCATCTTCTCCAAGGTTGGGGACGGGCCGGAGCGGGCGATGATGGTCGGCAATTCGCTGAAGTCCGATATCGTGCCGGCCATTGCCGCCGGCAGCTACGGCGTCTTCGTGCCGCATGAACTGACCTGGGTCCTGGAGCGCGTCGAGGAGCCGAAGGATGCGCCGCGCTTCCGCAAGATCGTCCATCTCGGCGAGCTTCGCGGGCTGATCGACGGGTTACATTAAGCTCATTGTTCTCGCGCAATTCCGAACGCAAAACGGCTGCACCACCTTTGCTGGAGTTGCTGGCTTATTTCCGCTTCGGAAAGAGCGACGGCTGCTCCTGCTGGGGAGGTGTCGGTTGCGTCGGCTGGGGTGCTGCGGCAAGCGGTTCGATCAGGATACTATAGGGGGCACCCAGCCCGCGACGGGGAGAGACCTTGGAATAATAGGGACGCAGCAGCCAGGTGGCGTTTTCCTTGACCGTCGTCTCGTAGCTCGTGCCGTCCTCGTCGGTGCCGAAAAAAGCCTCATCATCGGGCTTCGACAGGTCGAAGATCGCGAGAAAAGCGAATTTGCTCTTCGTTTCGAAACTGATCTTCACGTGCTGGCCGGGTCGCACCGGCAGCATATAGACATGGCTGTTGCCGAACTTGGTCCAGCCTTTCAGCTGCATGGTCACGGCCGGAAATTGCAGCTTTTCGAGCTTCTCGCCGGGATCAAGCTGCGGCGTCTGCGCAAGGGCAGCGGGGGCGGAGAGCAAAAGAGCTGCGGCAACTGTGAGAGCCGATTTCATGGACGCACCAATGTTGCGCGCATCGCCTCCACTTCGGCGCGGCAGAAGCAGCCTTCGAGATGATCGTTGACGAGACCCATAGCCTGCATGAAGGCATAAACTGTGGTCGGTCCGACAAAGGTCCAGCCGCGCTTCTTCAAATCCTTGGAAATCGTGACTGACGTAGCGGTCGTCGGGTTGGCGACGATATGCTCCCGGTCGACGATATCCGGCCGATCCTCGGGGCGAGGTTCATAGCTCCAGAAATAGCGCGCTAGCGAGCCGAATTCGCTGCGCAGATCGATCGCGCGCCGGGCATTGTTGATCGTCGAGACGATCTTGCCGCGATGTCGGATGATCCCGGCATCGGCAAGGCAGCGAGCGATATCCTCGTCGCCGAAGCGCGCCACTTTTTCGAAATCGAACCCGGCGAAGGCGGCGCGGAAATTCTCGCGCTTGCGCAGGATCGTCAACCAGGAAAGGCCGGACTGAAACCCTTCGAGGCAGATCTTCTCGAAGAGCCTGATGTCGTCAGTCACAGGCCTGCCCCATTCCTCGTCGTGGTAGCGCAGATAGTCAGGGAGATTCGCATGCCAGTGGCAGCGGCTTCTGCCGTCCTCGCCGATGATGATGCCGGTTTCGCTCATGTTTTTATCTCGTTTTGCGGCTGCGAATCCGGCTTTACCATTTGCAAACCTTCTTTCCAAACCGAACGGTAACCCTGACGAAAAGTTTATCCGGCCGTTCGTCTTTTAATGAATCGACATTTACCATTCGCTGGCGGACGCAGTGGCAGCATGACCGGAGGCGGATAATTCCGCCAGCCCATTTTCGGTCATTTGTAGAGAGTTCGTCCGATGATGAAACCCCTTGTTCTTGCCGCAGCCATGCTCGGTATTCTTTCCACGGCCGCCATTGCAGACGACCGCTACGCTTCCCGTCCACCCGTGGTGCTGAGCCCCGACCTCACCGCCCCCTGGATCAACCAGCTCGGCGGCGGCAGGGTTCGTCCCGTCGTCTACCAGCGGCCGGTCGTCTACCAGCAGCGCGGCCTTTTCCAGCAGCGCCGGACGTATATTCAGAGCGCGCCGCAGCGGGCACTGCAGACGGTCTCAGCCGTCCGCCCCGGCATTCCCGTGGTACGCGGGCAGGTCGAGCCACAGTTCCTGCCGCAGCTCGTCGATTACGATAGCAAGGAAAGGCCCGGCACGATCGTCATCGATACCAATAATCGCTTCCTCTATCTCGTGATGGATGGCGGCAAGGCCCGCCGCTATGGCGTGGGTGTCGGCAAGCCCGGCTTCGAATGGGCGGGCGCCCACAAGATTACCCGCAAGTCGGAGTGGCCGGACTGGACCCCACCCTCGGAAATGGTGAGCCGCGAAGCCGCCAAGGGCCATTATCTTCCCGCCCGCATGGATGGCGGCCCGGAAAATCCGCTCGGCGCCCGCGCCATGTATCTCGGTTCCACCCTTTATCGCATTCACGGCACGAATGCGCCCTGGACGATCGGCAGCGCCGTCTCCTCCGGCTGTATCCGCATGCGCAACGAGGACGTGGTCGACCTTTACGATCGCGTCAATGTCGGCACCCGCGTGATCGTGATGTAAAAGCCGAATAACGGCCAGCGGACAGCGAGGACAGCCGTCCGCTGCCTAGAAAAACCGTCTCCCTCACCTCTCCGACTTGAAATTCAAACCGATTTGACTAGCCTCTACGCGGTCCTGAAGGAGAGGGTATCGAAAATGAAGCAGTTTTTTAGGCTCGCAGCGGCGGCTGCCGTTGCGCTGTCCTGTACGGTTGTGGCCGTCAGCGCGGAACCGGTGATGACCGCAACGGACGCAGTGCGCGGCGTCAAGCAGACCCGCGAGATCAAGCCACAGTTCCGCAAGCGTGTCGTCCGTCTTGCCACCAGCGAAAAGCCCGGCACTGTTATCGTCGACACCAACAACAAGTTTCTCTACCTCGTCGAAGGCAATAACCGCGCCACGCGCTACGGCATCGGCGTCGGTCGTGACGGTTTCGGCTGGTCGGGTGTGGTGACGGTCGGCCGCATGGCCGAATGGCCGAGCTGGACGCCGCCGGCCGAGATGCGCGCCCGCGAGGCCCGCGAGGGTCACAACCTTCCCGCCGTTCAGCCCGGCGGCCCGGACAATCCGCTCGGTGCGCGCGCCATGTATCTCTACAAGGGCGGCCGCGACACCATCTTCCGCATTCACGGCACGAACCAGCCCTGGACAATCGGCCTCAACATGTCCTCCGGTTGCATCCGAATGATGAATGACGACGTATCGCATCTTTACAACCGAGTCTCTGTCGGCACCAAGGTCGTCGTCGTCGGTCCCGGCAATAAGCAAGGCAATGTCGCCTTCCAGGACAAGGGAATTGATATCCTGCGCACTATGTTTGGCGGTTAGGCAACACTACCCATGAAAAATAAAGGCGCAGCAGGTGCGCCTTTTTCTTTTTTAAGACTGTGACACAGAACTCTGCCAAGAATTGAACTGATAGCCTTTCGGTACATCGAGGACATTCAATGGCATATGCATCGCGTCTTTCCACCGTGCTTCTGGCGAGCATTGCGTTTTCCGCACTTGCGTCGGTGGCTGGCACGGCTTCGGCTGAAGATCTGGAATTTTCTATTTACGGCGGCTACCAGACGGCGCCGCATAGCCACGTCGATGTTTCCGACGGCACGTCCTTCAGCGCCGGCTGGGAAGGCAAATCCTTCGGCAGCCCGCCCTATTACGGCGGCCGAGTCACCTGGTGGCTGGGCGACTTCAACCTTCCGAACTGGGGCGTGTCTCTCGACTATACCCATGACAAGGTCTATGCCGACGACGATACCATGGCGCGTTCGCCGGGATGGACGCATTTCGAATTCACCGACGGCCTGAATCTGGTGACGGTCAACGGCCTCTACCGATTCAAGGACCCGGCTCGCCGCTGGACCCCCTATCTCGGCGCCGGTGTCGGCGTGAATATTCCGCATGTCGAAGTCACCCGTCCCCAGGGCACGACCTTCGACTACGAATTCGGCGGCGTAACCTTCCAGGCACAGGCGGGCGTCGACTTCCGCGTCACCGACAATTGGTCGACCTTCGTGGAATACAAGGGCACCTATTCGCGCGTCGACGTTCCGATCGACAGCGGCGATCGCCTGAAGACAAACATCGTCACCAACGCCGTCAACGTCGGTATTTCCTACCACTGGTGATTTTGGGTGCAGGCTGCGGGACTATTTGGTGCCGCAGCTCACTTTGCCTTCGACGACGAAGAAGCTTGTGCTGCCTTCGATGCGCAAGGCATAAGTGCCGCCGAAATTCGCCGCAGTCTCATCGTGCTTGCCGGCGATCACCGCAAGATCCAGGGACTCGTGTTCGGCATCAGCGCCTTCGATCGTGAACACTTCCAGGCGCAGATCGCCATTGCGCGACCAGCGGTTCGTCAGATCCTTCGATTCGAGAATGCGCTTGCTGAAGCTCTTGGATTTATTGGCGTCCTTGAGCATCAGCGCGCCACGGAAATGGATCAGCTGGTGGCCACCGCCGTCTTGAAAAGCGCTTTCGAGCGTGAACCGCACGTCCTTGTCGTCTGCAGAACAGAAATACCTGGCATCGGCGCGCGCCGCACCAGCCGCGCCGAGCAATACGGCAAGCACCATCAATCCACGCCACATAGCCAAAACTCCTGAGGTCGACCCCGAGACCAGTCAATGAATCGGTGGTCTCAAGCTAGCGGCAAATCCCTTAATTTTTCAGGCACAGCACCGCCATAGGCCCAATCCAGAAGTTCGACGGTATGCAGGATCGGCGTGGCGGTACCAGACCCGATCTGGGTAATACAGCCGATATTGCCGGTGGCGATGATATCGGCCTTGGTCGCCTCGATGTTCTTTACCTTGCGGGCCTTCAAGGTTGCAGAAATATCCGGCTGCATGATGTTGTAGGTGCCAGCCGAGCCGCAGCAAAGATGGCCCTCGACCGGATCGCGAACGGTAAAACCTGCCACCTTGAGCAGGTGCTTCGGCGCCGTGGTGATCTTCTGGCCATGCTGCATGGAACAGGCTGAATGATAAGCAACCGTGATACCTTTCGGCGTGTGAGCGGGCAGATCGAGTCCGACAAGATATTCGGTGATGTCCTTGGCAAGAGCCGACACACGTGCCGCCTTGCCGGCATAGGCCGGGTCAAGGCGCAGCATGTGGCCGTAGTCCTTGATCGTCGTGCCGCAGCCGGAGGCGGTGATGATGATCGCGTCGAGGCCGCCAGCCTCGATCTCGCGGGTCCAGACATCGACATTGGCTCGGGCCGAGGCGAGAGCCTGCTCTTCGCGCCCCATATGGTGGACGAGAGCGCCGCAGCAGGCCTCGCCCTCGGGAACGACCACCTCCACACCCAATCGTGTCAGCAACCTGATGGTCGCGGCGTTGATGGCGGGATCAAGGACCGGCTGCGCGCAGCCGGTGAGGATCGCAACACGGCCGCGGCGCTCGCCCTGCGGTTCATGCCGGCCAGGGCGGGCAAAAGACGACGGCGTCGGAATATTGCGCGGCGCGAGCGCCAGCATAGCCGCGAACGGCTTCAACGCCGGCCCGCGCATCAGGCCGGCAAAGGGACGGCCGATGCGGGCAAGCGCAAGTGCTGCGCGAAAACGGCCGGGATAGGGCAGCACCGCGGCCAGGATGGCGCGCGTCGTCCGGTTCACGAACGGCCGCTTGTAGGTTCTTTCGATATGGACCCGGGCATGGTCGACGAGATGCATGTAGTCGACACCCGAAGGGCATGTCGTCGTGCAGGCAAGGCAGGAGAGACAGCGATCGATATGAGTGACGACTTGCGTATCCGCCGCGCGGCCGTTTTCCAGCATGTCCTTGATGAGATAGATGCGCCCGCGCGGGCTGTCGAGTTCGTTGCCTAGGGTCACATAAGTCGGACAGGTGGCGGTGCAGAAGCCACAGTGAACGCATTTGCGCAGGATCTGCTCGGATTCTGCTACATGCGGGTCGGCAAGCTGGGCGAGCGTGAAGTTGGTCTGCATTTCAATGTCTCGCCATCTTGCCCGGATTGAATATCCCTGCCGGATCGAACTTTTCCTTCACGCGGCGCGAGAGCATCGCCACCGCTTCCTCCTCTGGATGGAAGGCTGATATTGCCGCTCTGGCCTTGGAGGGTGCGCGGATCAGCGTCGCATGACCACCGCCGAGAGCCTTGACGAAGCGCCGGACGAGACTGGCTTCCGGATCGGCTTCCATACGCATCCAGACAAGACCGCCCTGCCAATCATAGGAAGCATCGACACCGGCTTCGAGCCGCAAGGCCGCAACGAGTTGATGGCCGATGGCCGGTGCCACGGAGACACGCCAAACTGGTCGCGCGGTTCCGTCGGCATAGGGCGCCACGTCGCGAATCTCTTGCCAAAGCTGCCGGCTCGCAGCCTGATCAAGCCTCGTAGCCTGGCCGAAAGGCGCCATCGCCGACATAAGCTTTGCGGCGCGCGAGTTCACCGAACCGGGCAGACCTTCGACGCGCAGCACGGTCGCCTCTCCCTCCGGCAGCTTGCCGCCGAGGAATTTCCAGGTCACGGTCAAGGGCAGATGCGCGGCGCCCGAAACCTCCACCGGCAGCGCCATGGCTGCCGCCATCGCATTTGCCGCCTCGGCGTCATTGAGACCAGAGATAATGACGGTCTCTTCGGTCTTGGCGCGCGGCGGCACCCGGAAGGTCACCTCGCTCAGGAAACCTAGTGTGCCATGCGAGCCGGAAAGCAGCTTCACCAGGTCGAGACCGGTGACATTCTTCATCACCCGGCCGCCGGCCTTGATGATTTCGCCGTGGCCATTGATGAAACGGATGCCGAGCAGACTGTCGCGCGCCGCGCCCGCCACGAAACGGCGCGGACCGGAGACATTGGCGGCAAACACGCCGCCGATCGTGGGCTCGCCCGATGTGCCCATCAGAGCGCGATGGTCCATCGGCTCGAAGGCCAGCATCTGACCATTTTCGGCAAGGGCCGCCTCGACCTCGGCAAGCGGTGTACCCGCTTTCGCGGTCATGACCATCTCACCGGGATTATAGGCGACGATACCGGACAGGCCAGTCGAGCGCAGGCGATCCTCCGCTTCAACCGCATTGCCGAAACCCGAGCGCGTATCGCCGCCACTGATGGCGAGCGCACGACCCTCTTGCGCATGTGCGCGGACGATCGCCGCGGCTTCTTCTTCGCTTGCAGGCACCAGATCGATCATGCGGCAGGACGCCCCTTGAGCGGGAAGACCTTGGAAGGATTCAGCAGCCATTGCGGATCGAAGGCGGCGCGCGCTGCCATCTGCTGGGCAAGATCGGCCTCGGAATATTGATGGCGCATCAGATCGCGTTTCTCGATGCCGACGCCGTGCTCGCCGGTCAGGCAGCCGCCGGCATCAACGCAGAGCTTCAGGATATCGTTGCCGGCCGCTTCGGCCTTGGCAGCATCCTCGGGGTCATTGGCATTGAAGAGGATCAGCGGATGCATGTTGCCGTCGCCGGCATGGAAGACATTGGCGACGCGCAGCCCGTAACCGGCGACGATCTCGGACGTCCGCTGCAGCACATACGAAAGCTGGCTCAGCGGCACGGTACCATCCATGCAGATGTAATCGGCAATACGGCCGGTGGCACCGAAGGCGGACTTGCGCCCTTTCCAGATCAGCGCCGCCTCGGTTGCCGACTGGCATTCGCGCACCGTCTTGACGCCATGGGTGCGGGCGATCTCGACGATACTTTTCAGCATGTCGTCCATTTCCGCCTCCGATCCCTCGACCTCGACGATCAAGAGCGCGCCGACATCGAGCGGGTAGCCGGCATGAGCGAAGGCTTCGCAAATTTCGATCGCCGGCTTGTCCATGAATTCGATGGCGACGGGAATGATGCCGGCTGCGATGACGTCGGCCACACAGCGGCCGGCCTCTTCGGAGCTTTCGAAACCGAAAAGCACCGGCCGGGCACCCTCCGGTTTTGCGATGAGACGTACCGTCGCTTCGGTGACGATGCCGAGCTGGCCCTCATGACCGCAGACAAGGCCCAGCAGATCGTAACCCGCCGCATCCAGAGCCTTGCCGCCGAGCTCGATCACCGTGCCGTCGGTCAGCACCATCTTGACGCCGAGCAGGTTGTTGGTCGTGACACCATATTTCAGACAATGCGCACCACCGGAATTCATGCCGATATTGCCGCCGATGGTGCAGGCAAGCTGCGAGCTCGGATCGGGTGCATAGAAGAAACCGTCCGCGGAGACGGCTTCCGAAATGTTGAGATTGGTCACGCCGGCCTGAACGACCGCGCAGCGATTGGCAAAGTCGATGTCGAGAAGACGGTTCATCTTCGACAAGCCGAGCACGACGGCGTCTTCCTGCGGGATCGCACCGCCCGAAAGCGAAGTGCCGGCACCGCGAGGAACGACCGGAATGCCATAGCGATGACAGTATTTCATGACAGCCGCCACTTCCGCCGTCGAGCGCGGCAGGGCGACGGCGAGCGGCAGGCGGCGGTAGGAAACGAAGGCATCCGTCTCGAAGGGCACGAGTTCGCGCGCTTCGTGAATCAGGCATTCCGGCGGCAGGAGATCGACGAGATCGGCAACAATTTCCTTGCGGCGCGCCAGAACGTCGGGGCGTGGAGCGAGAAACGAAATAGCGTCGGACATAGCGTTCTCCCTCGGCCAACATGACGGAGACCGATGGCACTTCCTCCCTGTCACCGGTTCTTCGGGCTTAGCACTTTCCCGAAACCGGCGCAAATGTTAAGCACTTATGCCAAAAGGGAAAAAGTTACAAAACCTTATGACCAATCTGGGTGATTTGGAAATTTTTGCCAAGGTCGTTTCGACCGGCAGCATGTCGCTCGCCGGCCGCGCGCTCGGCTTTTCCCCTGCTGTCGTTTCCAAGCGCATCAAGCGACTGGAGGACCGGCTCGGCACGCGGCTTCTGCAGCGCACGACGCGACAGATTTCGCTGACTGAAGCCGGCCAGGGTTTCTACGATCGCGTCCTCGGTATTCTGGCGGGGCTGGAGGAGGCAGAGTTCTACATTTCCGGGCGTTCGACGCAGATGCATGGCACGCTGAAAATCTCCGCTCCCACCTCTTTCGGCCGCATGCATATCGCGCCGCATCTGAAGGTCTTCATGGAAGCACATCCGGAGCTCACCATTAACTTGGTACTGACCGACGAATTCAGCGATATCGTCGGCGGCGGCTTCGATCTTGCCATCCGGATCGCAGAGCTGACCGATTCCAGCCTTGTCGCGCGCCGGCTGGCGCCCGTGCGTCGCGTGCTCTGTGCCTCGCCTGATTATGTCGCCGCCCATGGCATGCCCAAGCATATCGAGGAGTTGAAACAGCATCGCTGTCTGCCGGCTCATAACAATGATGTCTGGCGGCTCGACGGCCCGGATGGGGCCTTAAGCATGCGGCCCGAAGGCATGCTCATTACCAATTCCAGCGAAGTGATCCGCGAAACGGTCATCGCCGGCCTCGGTATTGCGCTGCGTTCCACCTGGGATATCGGCGAGGAGCTAAAAAACGGCAAACTCGTGCAGGTGCTGCCGGCCTATGAGGGTTCGCACAATGTCACGCTCTCAGCGGTTTATCCAAGCCGGCAGTTTCTGCCGGCCAAGGTTCGGTTGTTCATCGATTTTCTGGCCGAGCTCTACGGCCCGGTCCCCTACTGGGAGCGCTGAGGCCGGCGAGCAGGGACTAATCCGCCAGCCGCTCGACGACGAGATCGAGAAGCGCCCTCAGGCGCGCCAGCCGCTTCATATCGCGGTGATAGCCGATCCAAGTATCGCGGCCGGGCGGCGCTTCGCCGAGATCGACAGGTTCGATGGCCGGGATGGCATCGCCAAGCGGGCGCGGCAGGACGGCAAGGCCGGCGCCTCTGGCACAGAGTGTCGCCTGCACATCGCGATTATTGCTGCGCATGGCGATATCCGCTTCTGGCAACAGCCTCTGCAACCAGCCGACGTCGGGCATGCCACCAAAGGCCTCGTCCATGGTGACGAGCCGGGCGCCTTTACCATCGCCCGCTACAGGATGCGGTAGACCGCGACGGATATAAAGGCCATAGTCTATATGCAGCAGCTTGCGGGATATGACCTCGGTCTCGGTGAAAGGCGCGATCCGGAAGACGATATCGGCTTCCCGGCGTGAGAGGCTGAGAAGCCGGCTGTCAGTCAGCAGTTCGACGACGACCTTGGGATAGGCAGCAGAGAACTCGGCCAGCACCGGCGAAAGAACATGCGCGCCGAACCAGTCTGACGAAGAGAGCCGCAGCAAGCCGTCGAGCTGCCTGCTCTGGCCGGCAAGCTCGCGCTCCAGCCCCAGTGCCTCCTCTTCCATGCGTTCGGCATGGGCGAAGACAGTCGTGCCTTCATCCGTCAGGACAAAACCGTCGGCGGTGCGCTGGAAAAGCGTCTGGCCAAGCGAGGTCTCAAGCGCTCGAACGCGCCGGCCCATGGTCGGCTGCGTCAGCCCGAGGCTGCGCGCCGCGGCGCCGAGTGTTCCGAGGCGCGCGATTGCAAGAAAGAGTTTCAGATCGCTCCATTCCAACAGCTCTGCCTCAAACAAAATTGCATGATCTTCATTCTGTATCTTTCATTTTCATTCATAATTCAATGAGTCATTCTGCGTCCAACAAACCAAGGAGAGTTCCGTGAGCACGATGAAAGCCGCGCTTATAGAAGCGCAGAATTCAGAATTCAAGATTGCCGATATCGCAAGGCCAACGACCCAGGCCGGCCAGATCCTCGTCCGCATCAAGGCGGCCGCACTCAATCCGCTGGATCTGAAGATTCGGGCCGGCGAGGCCGCGCATGCCCGTCACCCCCTGCCCGCCATCCTCGGCATCGATATGGCAGGTATCGTGGAAGCAGTCGGCCCCGGCGTCGAAGGCTTTCGCCCCGGTGACGAAGTCTATGGCATGACCGGTGGTGTCGGCGGTCTGCAGGGATCGCTTGCCGAATTTGCAGCCGTCGATGCCGATCTCGTGGCCCTCAAGCCGCGCAATCTCTCCATGCGTGAAGCAGCGGCCCTGCCGCTGATTGCAATTACCGCCTGGGAAGGCCTGGCGGAACGTACCCAGGTGAAAGCCGGACAAAAGGTGCTGGTCATCGGCGGTGGTGGCGGCGTCGGCCATATCGCCGTGCAGATGGCGGCTGCTGCCGGTGCCCAAGTCTTTGCCGTCGATGGCGGTTCGAAGGCCGAATATATCCGCAGCATCGGGGCAACGCCGATCGACTATGCCAAGGAGACGACGGAAGATTATATTGCCCGGTATACCGACGGAAAAGGCTTCGACATCGTCTATGACACGATCGGCGGCAAGGGGCTCGACGCCGCCTTCCAGGCTGTCGCCAAGTTCGGCCATGTTGTCACCAGCCTGGGCTGGGGCACGCATTCGCTGGCACCGTTGTCGTTCAAGGGCGCGACCTATTCCGGCGTATTCACGCTGGCGCCGCTGCTGACGGGCGAAGATCGTGCCCATCATGGTGGGATCCTGAAGCAAGTCGCAGCACGTGTCGAAGCCGGCTCGCTGATGCCGAATCTCGACCGGCGGCAATTTTCGCTCGGAGACGTCGGCGAAGCCTACCGGCTGCTCGAAAGCCGGCAGGCTGAAGGCAAAGTGGTCGTCGACATCTGACGACCTTCCGCAATTCCGGACGCAAAACCGCAATGCACTTTTGCTGGAATTGCTAGCCTGTTTTTGGCGCAATTCCGGACGCAAAACCGCAATGCACTTTTGCTGGAATTGCTCTAGCGCGCCAGATCGAGATAGGCGCTCGCAACCATCGCATCGATATCCGCCGGAACCGGCACGATGCAGGATTCGGCGCCGACGCCACGCTTTGCGACCCGCTCCAGGCAGCGGGCCTGCAAGGTAAAGCCGAGGTCCATGGATTCAGCGGAATTGCCAAGCGGACGCGGGCCGGCCAGGTTGGCCATATGGCCGCCGCCGAGAACGTGGAATGACCGGTCGTCCTTCAGGTGGAAGGTCTCAATAAAATCGGCCTCGTAGCGATCGATATCAACGACATCGGGATGACTGCGAAAGGCGGCCACATCGATCTCATGCGGGAAATGCCCCCCGTTCATGAGGATTGCTCCGTCCTTGATCAGCGGCAGATCGGCTGCCGTGACGATGCCGGGGAAACCGGTGACGGTGGCGATCACGTCCGCCGAGCGGATGGCCTGTTCGCGCAACGGCGTGACGAAACCGTCGAGATGCGCCTCAAGGCTGGTGACGGGGTCGATATCGACAACGCTGACCGTCGAGAAGGCATTGCGGAAGGCGGCGGCCGCGCCCTTGCCGCAGGCGCCGTAACCGAAGACGGTCACACGCTTGCCATTGGTGGAGCGGTTGGTGAAGCGCATGTAGCTTTCGAACAGGCTCTGGCCGACGGCGTGCCTGTTTTCGGCGAACTGCTTGATCGGGCTGTCATTGATGACGAGGATCGGCATGGCGAGCTTGTCGCGCATCGGCAGCAGGCGGGTCCGGCCGGAGGTCGTTTCTTCCGTGCCGCCGAGCAGATTGGCGTAGGGCTTCTCGGCTGCGATCGCGAAGAGATCACCACCATTGTCGAGCAGGAGATCGGGCTTTTCGGCAAGGACGGCTTCAAGACTCCGGTGATGGGCGACGAGATCGGTCGTTTGGGTTGCGAAGACGGTGATGCCTTGCGCACGCAGGAATTCCACGGTTGCCGGCTGCGTACTGTTCAGATTGCCGGTGCAAATCAGGCGCGCGCCACCGGCCCGCAGGGTCATCAGCAGAGCGACCGTCTTCGGTTCCAGATGGATGCCGGTGCCGATCGAAAGACCGGCAAAGGGGCGTGTCTTTTCGAATTCCGCAGCCGTTGCCTTCAGCAGGCGGCAGCTATTACCGGTCCAATCTATGCGTGTTGCAGGTTTTTCCATCTCATGCCCTTTCGTTTCCTCTGTTCTAGCGAGGCAAAGACAGGGCGGGCATGGAGATATTTTTGATGAAAGGGCAGAAAAACTGCCCTTTCAGGACGCGCCGCCCGAGCGCAGCAGCCAGTTGCGGAGTGCTACGAAGGCTGGCCGTTTCGCATCTGATGCCCGGCAGCAGAGGCTGTAGCCGGTCGGCCGGCGGATGAAGCCGTAAGGTGCGACCAGAATGCCGCGGGCGAGATCGTCCTCGATCGAGGCTTTCGGCGCCACTGCAACGCCGAGGCCGGCACGGGCCGCACCCACCGCCAAAAGAAGATCCTCGAACTCGCGGCGCCGGGAAAATGCGACCGACGGCGTACCGCTTTCGGCAAACCATTCCGCCCAGAGTTTCGGCGCGCTTCGGCTGATAAGGATGTTTGCTTCCGCCAAGGCCGCGGCATCGCCTGCAAGTCTGGCCGCCATTGGCGGCGTTGCAACCGGGCCGAATTCGTCCTCCATGAACCGTGTCTCGGTGACGCCGGCAGAAGATCTGATTTCGCCGCCCATAATCACGGCATCGAAATCCGGATGTTGCGACAAGGGCTCGACGACCGTCATCGGCACGATATCGATTTCGATATCGCCAAGACTTGCCTGCATGTCGGCCGCTCGCGGCATCAGCCACCAGACAGCAAAGGCCGAGGGCACGCCAAGGCGGATGCGCGCTCTGTGTGCGTCTTCAAACTCAGCGGCGGCACGCTTCAATATCGTCAAGGCAGCGCTCGCGGCCTCGGCAAGGGCGCTCGCCCTCTCAGTCGGCACCAGCCTGCGGCCATCACGCACGAAGAGCTTGCTACCCAGGTGATCTTCGAGTGTCGATATCTGCTGTCGCACAGCGCCGCGCACCACACCCAGCTCTTCGGCTGCCTTCAGAATGCTGCCGTGACGACAGACAGCTTCAAAGGCGCGGATGGCGTTGAGGGGTGGGAGCCGCATGATCACGATACCTTGAAAAATGCTGGTGGAACAAATGATCGCGGCATTGATTAGGATGCCGCACCGGCCCATATTGTACAGCTGTGCAAGACGACGCCTTCAGGACAGGAAATGACGGAATTTCAGAACCTGCCCAGCTTCGATTTTCCTATGTACAATGAATCAAATCGTGTGCCGGTTCGTTCTGCACGTATGGATCGCGCAAGCTTTTCATACCATACTAATATAACAACGACTCAGCTCAACGATCGTAAAGGTGACCCGACAATTGACCCTTCTTGCCCGCCTGGCTTCTGATGTGCAACTCATGTTTCGGCGCCCGCCGCGACAGCAATATGCCGCGCTCTGTTATCGGGTCAAAAAGAAGACGGGTGAGCTCGAAGTTCTGCTGATGACCAGCCGCGATACCGGCCGCTGGGTAATCCCCAAGGGCTGGCCGATGAACCGCAAATGTGCCTATGAAGTTGCGGCGCAGGAAGCCTTGGAAGAGGCTGGCGTACGCGGCACGGTAGAGACCGAAACGCTCGGCGACTATACCTACCCCAAGGTTTTGCGGGACGGCATGAAGGTGACTTGCAAGGTTCAGGTCTATGCCCTCGAAGTGACTGGTGTCGCGAAGAATTTCAAAGAAAAGGGCGAGCGAACCGTCGAGTGGGTTTCCTGCGACGAAGCGGTCAAGCGCGTCCAGGAATCCGAACTGCGCAATCTCTTCCTCGCTTTCAAACAGCGTATGGCCGCACGCCTTTCCAACGGCATTCCGAAACAAATTCCGGCGGAATGAGTCTTGCCATCTTGTGCTGCTAGAAAAGGCGGCGCAAAAGCAGGATCTAGCCAGGAAACAGAATGCCGCAACGCAACGCCGTCCTTACGAAACGCACGCTTGATAAGGACCTCGACAAGCTCACCCATGTCGAGGACGCGGCCAAATATGTTTCGCGACGGCTGGTCGCGCCGGGGCTTGGCCTGATCTTTCTCGGCCTCGCGATGCTTTTTGCCGGCGTTTACGTTTTCGACAGACCAGGGGCGGTCCTGGTGATTGCCGCCGCGGCCCTTGCCGCCTATATGGCGATGAATATCGGCGCCAACGACGTGACCAACAATGTGGGCGCGGCCGTCGGCGCGCGCGCCATCAGTATGAAGCAGGCGCTGATCATCGCCGCCATCTTCGAGGTGCTGGGCGCGACGATTGCCGGCGGCGACGTCGTCAAGACGATTTCCTCCAGTATCGTCGATACCGTGGTGGTGCCGCAGGCCATGCTCGGCTGGATCATGATGGCGGCGCTCACGGCTGCCGCACTCTGGATCAACCTCGCCACCTGGATGAATGCGCCGGTTTCGACGACGCACACGATCGTCGGCGCTGTGATCGGTGCCGGCATCGGAGCGGTCGGGCTCGAGCCGGTCAACTGGCGGGTGATGCTGGAAATCACCGCGAGCTGGATAACGTCGCCATTGATTGGCGGGCTGATCGCCGCGGGGCTCCTCTATCTGGTCAAGACCCTCATCGTCTATCGCGAGGACAAGATCGCCGCCGCCCGACAATGGGTCCCCATCATGATCGCCACAATGGCTGGCGGTTTCATGGCCTACATGGTGCTGCAGCTCGCGCCACAGGGACGGTATCCGCCGCTGACGATCCTCCTGATCGGCATCGGCATCGGTCTCGTCAGCTGGCTGGCCGCACGGCCGATCATCCTGCGGCAGGCGGAGAATCTCGAAAATCGCAACAGCTCGCTTCGCACGCTGTTCCACTTTCCGCTGATCGGGTCTGCGGCGCTGCTTTCCTTCGCACATGGCGCAAACGATGTTTCCAATGCGGTGGGTCCTCTTTCGGCGATCGTTCACTCGGCCGGCATCGGCGACGACGCGATGATCGGCCACTCACCGCTCTGGGTGATGCTCATCGGTGCTCTTGGAATCTCGGTCGGCCTCCTGCTTTTCGGCCCGAGGCTCATCCGGCTCGTCGGTGAAGAGATAACCAAGCTCAATCCGACGCGCGCCTATTGCGTAGCGCTGTCGACCGCCTTCACGGTCATCGTCGCTTCGTGGCTCGGCCTGCCGGTCAGCACCACGCATATCGCCGTCGGCTCGGTGTTCGGTGTCGGCTTTTTCCGCGAGTGGTACACGCGCCATTCGAAGCGCCGTATCGAATTCATACGCCGCAAGGCCGAAACCTTCGAGATCGACGAGCCGGAGCCGAACGTTCATGAGGCCCGGCGCCGCTACCTGGTTCGCAGGTCGCATTTCATGACGATCGTCGGGGCGTGGATCATCACCGTGCCGATCTCTGCCGCGCTTGCGGCGATGATTTATTGGGCTATGTTCGCGCTCTTCATGTGAATCAAGGTCTTAAGATGCGCGCCAATTTCCGCATGCAGCGGCTTTTCATCGATGCTCCCTTGTCAAAAGGTGCCGCCGTCGAGGCCAGTTTCGACCAGTTCAACTATCTCGCCAACGTGCTGCGTATGGAAGAGGGTGCGGAAATCCTCCTCTTCAACGGCCGCGACGGCGAATGGAAGGGGAGCCTTACCTTCCCGACCCGCAAACGCATCCTGCTCACGGTGAGCGAAGAGACCAGACCGCAACCCGCCCCCTCCGACCTGCACTATCTCTTTGCGCCGCTGAAAGTCGGCCGCATGGATTATCTGGTGCAGAAGGCGGTGGAAATGGGCGCCGGCCTGTTGCAGCCGGTCATGACCCAGCATGTGCAAGGCAAGATCACCAATCTCGACAAGATCCGCGCCAATGTTATTGAAGCGGCGGAACAGTGCGGCATCCTCGGCATTCCGGATGTGGCCGAGCCCGTGCGGCTTGCCGATCTGCTCGACCGCTGGCCTGCGGACCGGCGCATCATCTATTGCGATGAGGGCGATGCCGGGCAGAACCCGCTGCCACTGCTTTCCAGGGTAACCGAAAGGAAGCTCGCGCTTCTCGTCGGCCCTGAAGGCGGCTTTTCGGAGGAAGAACGGGCGCGTCTACGCAGCCTCGATTTCGTGACCGCTATTCCGCTCGGGCCGCGCATCCTGCGTGCCGACACGGCAGCCGTCGCAGCCATGGCGGTGATACAGGCTGCCATCGGCGACTGGAATTGACCATCGAAGGTCGATCGGGCGGAAAGTCCGCTATTTTTTTGATGACCTGTTGAAACAATTTCACTTGCAACTTGGCTGGCTTGCGCACTAATCACCCTTCCAATTGCCCCGGCCCCGGCGCCTTCGAATACAGGTACTTTCATGGCTCGCGACACCACCGACCAGACGCCGATCTCTTCGGTTCAGGAGCTGACCGATTATCTCGCCGCCGGCAACAAGCCGAAGGACCGATTCCGCATTGGCACGGAACATGAGAAGTTCGTCTTCTTCCGCAAAGACAATAGTCCGGTTCCCTATTTTGGCGAAGCCAGCATTTCGGCGCTGCTGAAGGGCCTGCAGGCCAAGAGCGGCTGGGAGCCGATTACGGACGGCGACAATATCATCGGCCTTGGCGAGCAGAACGGCATGGGCGCCATCTCGATCGAGCCCGGCGGCCAGTTCGAACTTTCAGGCGCACCGCTCGAAAACATTCACCAGACCTGCAAGGAATCCAACCACCATCTGGCGCAGGTGCGCGAGATCGCAGAGCCCATGGGCATCGGCTTCCTTGGGATCGGCGGCAGCCCGAAATGGACGTACGCGGAAACCCCGCATATGCCGAAGTCGCGCTACGAGATCATGACCAGCTACATGCCTGAAGTCGGCACCCGCGGTCTCGACATGATGTACCGCACCTGCACGATCCAGGTAAATCTCGACTTCTCCTCGGAAGAGGACATGCGCCGCAAGATGCGCGTGTCGATGAAGCTGCAGTCGCTGGCGACCGCGCTCTTTGCCTCCTCGCCCTTCACCGAAGGCAAGCCGAACGGTGCTCTTTCCTGGCGCGGCGATGTCTGGCGCGACGTGGACAACAGGCGCAGCGGCCTGCTCGACTTCACTTTCCGCGACGATTTCGGCTTCCAGGATTATGCCGAATGGGCGCTCGACGTACCCATGTATTTCGTCATGCGCGACGGGCACTATCACCGGGCAACCCACGTCACCTTCCGCCAATTCATGAACGGGGCGCTGAAAGGCGAGATCGCTGCGTATGAGCCGACGATGGGCGACTGGACGAACCATCTTTCGACGCTCTTCCCCGATGTTCGCCTGAAGCGATTTCTCGAAATGCGCGGTGCGGATGGCGGGCCGTGGCGGCGCATCTGTGCCCTGCCGGCCTTCTGGGTCGGACTGCTCTATGACGATACTGCTCTTGAGGCCGCCGAGGAACTGACGAAGGACTGGGGCTTTGTCGAAGTGAATGCGTTGCGCAACGCGGTGCCGGAAGAGGGTCTCAAGGCCGAGTTCCGCGGACATGCGCTGATCGACACGGCGCGTGAGGTCCTCAATATTTCCCGCGCCGGCCTGAAAGCACGCAACAGGCTGAATGGCGACGGCGTCGACGAGAGCATCTTCCTGGCACCACTCGACGAGGTTCTGGCCAAGAAGGCGACACTCGCCGAGGACCTGCTGGCGCTCTATCACGGCCGCTGGAACGGCTCGGTCGAGCCAGTCTTCCAAGAATATCAATACTAAAAGGCGGTTCGCCCTTTCCAAAAAGCCGTTTGCGCATTCGCATTTCGAGCTATAGTAGCACGAACATGCGCCGCTATCCGGGAAAGGGACTTTCATGCTGCCACTTTTCGACATGATGATGCAGGCGCAAAACGGGGCGGCGATGGATGCCATCGCCAAGCAGTTCAACCTCGCGCAGGAGCAGGCGACCAAGGCGATGGCCGCGCTGACGCCGGCCTTTTCCGCGGGCCTTAAGCGCAGCACCAGCAATCCTTACGATTTCGCCGGCCTCATGCAGGCGGTGGCGTCGGGCAATTATGCCAAATATTTCGAGGACATGAGCAAGGCTTTCACCCCCGAAGGCATTTCCGACGGCAATAACGTCCTTTCCCAGCTTTTTGGATCGAAGGAAGTCTCGCGCGCCATTGCCGCACAGGCGGCGCAGATGACCGGCATCGGCCAGGAAATCTACAAGCAGATGCTGCCGGTCATGGCAGGTACGCTGATGGGCGGGCTCTTCAAGCAATCGACCGGTCAGATGGCCTCGCCGGTCAATCCTTTCGTCAATACTGCCATGGGCGAGACGATCCAGAAATGGCTTGAGAGCACCGGCTTCGCGCCGAAACCGAAGACGACACCCGAACCCAGCATTTTCGATAATCCGTTCACCCAGGCCATGCAGCTGATGTTCAGCGTGCCGAAACCGGCGCCCCAGCCGCAACAACCCGTCAATCCTTTCCTGGACAATCCCTTCGCCAAGGCATTCCAGGAGATGATGGCAGGGCTTCAGCAGCCGGCAGCAAAGCCGCCGGAACAGCCGAAGGAAGAACCGAAAGCCGAAAACGACAGCTATAGCGAGATGCTGAACGCCATGTTCGACAGTGGTCTCGAGGTGCAGAAGAGCTATCAGAAGAGCCTCGAGGCGATCTTCGAAGCCTATCGGCCAAAGACGGCGCCCTCCCCCGATGGCCCCTCTCCGACAGGGACCTCGCCCGCGGGCAAGAAATAAAAAAACCCGGAGATGGCTTGGGAAAGCCGATCACCGGGTTAAGCAGCAGGGCTATTGGCTATCACCCTGCGGGGAAACGCCTGCGTTCAGTCCCTGTAGGGGCGCATGACCGCAATACGCCAGCGGCGCTTGGCCGCCTGCGTCAGATGCTCCGACGGATCTTCGAAGAAGGTCGAAGCCAGAAATGCGGAGGTGACATCGGCCCGCGTCAGGCCGATATCCCGCAACTGATTGTCATCAAGGTCGTAAAGCCCATTCACCTGCGAGCGATTGCGCACGATGCGAAGGGCGGTTGCCAGCGGCGCAAGGCCAGCCATAAGACGCTGGGTGAACGTCGGGGCGAGCTTGCCGCAGTCGAGTTCTAGTGTCTGTTCATGAGTGCGCATCGAACTCTCCTTTCTTCGGGGCGCAGAACAGCCCACCCCGCCTGCGAGGTCGTGCAGGAAGGGCAAAGCTGCTCACAGGCTGGACAGGCAGGGTGTCTGTCCTTCACTTTGCTTGATTTGCATCCCGAAGATGCCAAAGACCTATTGATCAGTCCAACGAATGTTTCTAATGATTAACATCAGAGATCTTTATGGATGGACAAGATCATGTCGGCGCCCCTTGATATCGACCAGTTGCAGACTTTCATCGCAATCGTGGACTCCGGCAGCTTCACCAAAGCGGCCGACAAGGTCTACAAGACACAGTCCGCCGTCTCCATGCAGATGCGGCGCTTGGAAGAACGCATCGGCAAGCAGCTCTTCATCAAGGACGGCCGCGGCAACAGGCTGACGGTCGAAGGCGAAAAGCTGCTCAATTACGCACGCCGCATCATCCGCCTGAACAATGAGGCGATCGCAGCCTTCGACGACAACAGGCTGGAAGGCACGCTGCGCATCGGCACGCCCGACGATTATGCTGACCGCTATATGCCCGAGATCATCGGCCGCTTTGCCAAGACACATCCGAATGTTGAGCTCTACATCGTCTGCGAACCATCGGTGGATCTCGCAGAGCGCATGCACAAGGGCGAACTCGATATCGCGCTCGTCACCCACAATCCGCGTGAGCGCATTTCGGACGTGGTGCGCACGGAGCCGCTCTGCTGGGTGAGCTCCGCCAACCACCCGATCCGCGACGATGCGCCGGTCCCGCTTGCCGTCGGCCGTCGCGACTGTCAGTGGCGCCAGCTCGCCTGCTCGGCGCTCGATGCCGTCGGCCGTGAATATCAGGTCCTGTTCACGAGTTGGTCCTGCACTGTGGTCGCCTCCGCCGTACTCGCCGGGATGGCGGTATCGGTCATGCCGGAATCAGCACTGCGGACAGGCATGAAAGTCTTGAGCCAGGCAGACGGCTTCCCGCCGCTGCCACCGGTGCAGATCGGCATCATGAAGCGGCCCGGCGTTTCGCTGTCGCTGATGAACGCGATCACCGCGCACATCACCGCCTGCCTCGACAACATCACGCCGACCGTCATCGAAGACGGTCTGGAACAGGATATGAGGACGGGCTCCTCCCGCCACTATCCGCGGCTGAAGGCTGCTGCCAGCATGATGCCAAGCTGGTGATATTGAGGCTGGCGATATTAGGCCACTGAAGCTGAGGTCGGAGCAAATAGAGAGGCGCGGATGGCGCGCTTCCATTCGTCGAGAATGCGCTCCCCGAAGCCATCTTCGCTCAGCACTGCAAGGCGGATGGCCGCGCCGATGAGGTGGCTGAAAAGGTAAGTGCGCGCTTTCATCTGCTCATCGCAAGATTCCGGTGCCAGGCGGCGGACAGCGGCTTGAAAGATCTCGGCGACTTGGCCGCTATGCTCGATGTTCAGGCGCAGGAGATCCTGATCCGTCTCCGTTCCCATCCAGACGCCAAGATAGGCGGCATCGTTGCGGTATTCGGCATAATACCAGTCGATCACCGCGGAGATCAGGTCGAGAGCTTCGTCCAAGGACCGAACATCCGCGAACATTTGAGCCGTCTTCTGCTGGATCGCCTGCGCATGACGGTCGAACAGCGCTTTAACGATCGCCGCCTTTTCGGGAAAATACTGATAGACCGAACCGATCGGAACGTTCGCGGCGACGGCAAGCTCGGTCATCCGCATGGCGCTGACGCCCTTTTCGGCGATGATGGTGGCTGCGGCGTTGAGGATGAGGTCCAGCCGCTGGATGCTTCGCTCCTGTTTCGGCTTCCTGCGAAGAGCAATGCGATCCGAAATATCCGCGACCATGTGGTCCCCATCTGTCTCGTTATCGAGCGGCCGAGCTGGTGTGTCATGCCGGCGCTTCGGGCCGATATGACATGCAGGTATTCATCCGTCGTAAATGGAAATGGTCGGATTTTAGGCAATGGCAAGAGGCTGGGGAAAACGGGGCATTGCGCCCCGTTTTGGTCCGCGTGAGAGGGCCTCTCAACACCTCGTTCAGCAAGACCAGCTGAGCATACGTCATCAAACCTGTATCGTCTTTCGGCACAATGCCGAAGCTTGGGGCCGAAGCTTGGGTCAGGCGAGGTTCCGCTTCAGAAACTCGACCGTACGGCCCCAGGCGAGATCGGCCGCTGCCTTGTCATAGCGGGCAGCCGAGGTATCGTTGTTGAAGGCGTGGTTGACGCCGTCGTAGACGTAAATCTCGAATTTTTTGCCATTCTCCTCCAGCGCCTTCCTGTAGGCATCGATGCCCGCATTGATGCGATCATCGAGGCCGGCATAGTGGAGCAGCAGCGCCGCCTTGATGTTGTGAACGTCAGAGGCCGGCGGCTGTGCACCGTAATAGGCCACGCCTGCCTTCAGCTCGGGCGACTTGACCGCGAGGTTGTTGACCGCACCACCGCCCCAGCAAAAGCCGATCGCGCCGACATTGCCGTTCGCCGTGTCGAGCTTGGAGAGGTAGATGACCGTCGCCTCGCCATTTGCGGTAACCGTGGCCGCATCGAGCTTGCTGAACATGTCGCGCGCCTGATCCTCGTTCTCAGGTGTGCCACCCTGCGGCGACAGGAAATCCGGCGCGAGCGCCACAAAGCCTTCGAGCGCCATGCGGCGGGCGACATCGCGGATATGCGGATTGAGGCCGCGGTTCTCATGGATGACGATGACGGCGCCGAGCTTGCCGGAGGCATTCTTCGGCTGCACCAGATAACCCTTCATGTCACCGCCGCTGCCAGGATAGGTAATATCCTGGCTGGTCAGGCGATCGTCATTTTCGGCGACGACCTCGGCGGCTGCCTTGTTGGCGGCCAAGAGCGGCGCGATTGCCGCGGCCGCGGTTGCCGAGCCGGCAAGCTTCGTGAGCTTGTCCATGAAGCTGCGGCGATCCAGCGTCAGATGCGTATATTCATCATAGGCATTGATCATTGCCTGCGTAATGACGGGCTTTTCCATGACGGACCTCCTTGTTTCCACCCCATGCCCAATCGGCAAAGAGGAACATAGGTCAGCGGCCGATAACGGAGGAACAAAACTGTGTTACCAACCTACCTGGAGAAAATTGCCCGCGATCAAGAGAATAGCATCCAGCCGGCGAGCCAGGCCCACATGGCAGCTAACACGACGAAGCCGGCGGCGAAGAGCGGGCTGCGATAGCGCAGATCGTTGCTGGTGACATGCACATAGGCATGGGCATATCGCAGGGTGACGAAAAGCCAGGCAAGCACGACGGCCGCCAGATTATCCGCCTCAGTGATATAAAGAAGAATGCTGCAGGCATAGAAGAGCACCGGCAGCTCGAACTGGTTGGAAAGGCTGTTCTTGACGAAAAGGCATTCGGCTGGTTCATCGCGGTTCTCACGAAAATCGGATTTCCTGATCCGTCCTTCGCGCACCGCTTTGCCGCGGCGCATGCCGAGCAGCCCATAGAGGATATAGACCAGCAGGACGTGGGCAAGCAGAGGCCAGAACATCTCGTAGCCGGTCATCAATCATTCCTTCTTCTCGGCGACTGCCGGAGCAGTAGCGGAAAGACCGGACGGATGCCAGAGCCGTGACGGCCCGCCGTGGAGCGGGCCGTCTTCAGGGTCAGACCTGGGCGCTACCGCCGTCGACGAAGATCTCGGCGCCGGTGATGAAGCTCGATTCTTCTGTCGCGAGGAAGAGGGCCGTTGCGGCGATTTCTTCCGGGCGGCCGACGCGCCCCATCGGAACCTGCGATGCCATATAGTCCAGGAGACCCTGCTGCTCGGCCTTGTCCTGGCCCGCGAGTTCAACGAGACCTGTCGTTTCGGTCGGCCCCGGGCTCAGCGTGTTTATGCGGATGCCGCGATCCTTCAGGTCGAGGATCCAGTTGCGAGAGAAATTACGGATCGCGGCCTTGGAGGCAGCGTAGACGCTAAAGGCCGGTGTGCCTGAAACCCCCGCCGTCGAGCCGGTCAGGATGACTGACGAACCTTGCCCAAGCAGGGGCAGCGCCTTCTGCACCGTAAAGAGCACGCCTTTCACGTTACGCCCGAAGGTATCGTCATACTGTTCCTCGGTGATTGCGCCGAGCGGGGCAAACGAGCCCCCACCGGCATTGACGAAAAGCACGTCGATGCGGCCGGCCTCTGCCTTCACCTGTTCATAGAGGCGGTCGAGATCGGTAAGCTTTGCCGAGTCTGCCTGAATTCCGGTGACATTGCCGCCGATTTCGGCAACAGCCGCATCAAGCACTTCCTTTCTGCGGCCGGTAATGAAAAGCCGTGCACCTTCGGCTGCGAAGCGCTTTGCGGTGGCCAGGCCGATACCTGATGTTGCGCCTGTGATGACCGCGATCTTTCCATTCAGTCTCTGTGTCCCATTCAATGTCTGGCTCATTGTCGTCGTCTCCTGTTGCGTTCGACTGAGCTCAAGATGTGGACGCACCCCTCGTTTCTGAATAGAAATAAATGAAAGGTATCATTGCAGGAATGAAATAATGGGTTTTCCCGATTTCGAGGGGCTGGCAATGTTTGCCAAGGTTGCAGAAGAGCGTTCTTTCGCTCGTGCCGCCAAGACGCTCGGCGTTTCCGTGCCGACCGTATCGAGGGCGGTCAGCAGGCTGGAAAACCGGCTCGGCGCGCGGCTGTTCAACCGCACATCGCGGCAACTGGCGCTGACCGATTTCGGGCTGCGGCTGGTCGACCGCGCCCAGCGCATCTATGCGGAGGCGGAAGCGGCAGAGAATGCGGCTCGCGAACTCTCCAGTCAGCCGCGCGGGCTGATCCGCCTTGCGGTGCCGATGGTTTTCGGGCGGCAGTGGCTGGCGCCGATCCTGCCCGATTTCTTCGAGCTTTATCCCGATGTTTCGATCGATATGCATATGAGCGATGCAGTGGTCGATCTGGTGGGCGAAGGCTTCGATGCAGCGCTGCGCATCGCCGTCCTGCCGGATTCCTCTCTAGTGGCCAAACGGCTGGCGCCGGTGGCACCTTTCATCCTGGCAGCCCGCTCCTATCTCGAGAAATACGGTTGCCCGCAGCACCCGCGCGAGCTTGCCGCCCATCATTGCCTCGGCTACGCCTATCGGCCGCGGCAGGATGTCTGGCGCTTCAGCAACAAGGCGGGAGAGGAGGAGATCGTCGTGCCGAGCGGGCCGCTCAGGGCGACCAATTCGGAGGCGCTGATCCCGATGGCATTACGCGGTCTCGGCATTGTCGAGCTGCCGGAATTCATGGCTTATGAGTATCTGGTCGATGGACGGCTGAAAGCGATTCTCACCGATTGGACCCTGCCGAAAGGCGCTGTCTATTTCGTCACGCCATCAGCACGTGCGCGTCCGGCAAAAGTGGAGGCGCTTGCGGAGTTTTTCGCCGCAAGGCTCTCACATCCGACATGGCGCTGGCCGCAATAAAGGCTCAGTTTTCGCGCGACCAACGGAGAATCGCGCCCCTCACGATCAGAATGGTACAGACTGCAAGGCTTGCGAATTTCAGCTTCGTCATCCACGGCAGGATCTGTGCGGCAAGACCTGCCGCGCCGCTGTCGCTGAAGGCCACCAGGCTCGAGATGTTTTCGCCGTAGTCGGCAAGCCCGTATATGAAGGGCAGGATGTAGGTGATACGGCCGAGCAGGCGGGGCGCCGGCCGGCCGCGCCATGTCCCGATCGGGCCGAGCCGCAGGAAAATCAGGAATAGAAGGGCTGTCAGCAAAGCCGGAAAGACGAGTTCCGGGCCGAAATACATGGCCCGGAGAATGCGGCTCGCCGTCTCGTTCCGATCGAGCAGCGTCTGCATATGGAAGACGGCGGACTCGTCATAGCCTGCAAAATATGTATCGAGCACTGCCTGCCCGGTCTCATGCTCGAAGGGCATGGTGAAGCCGAAGGTGGTCCAGCCGAGGACGACGAGGCAGAGGGCTGCGAGCAGCGCGATGATCCAGAGCGGAATCGAGCTGCCCGACTTCATTGTCAGGCGCCGGCGCCCGGATAGTTCGGGCTTTCGCGGGTGATGGTCACGTCATGCGGATGGCTCTCACGCAGACCGGCGCTGGAGATGCGCACGAAGGTAGCACGCTCCTGGAACTCCTTGATGTCCTTGCCTCCGACGTAACCCATGGCAGCCTTGAGACCACCTGCGAGCTGATGCAGGACGCCGGACACGGGACCCTTGTAAGGCACCTGGCCCTCGATGCCTTCAGGCACAAGCTTCAGCGTGTCGCGCACTTCTGCCTGGAAGTAGCGGTCCGCCGAACCGCGGGCCATGGCGCCGACGGAGCCCATGCCGCGATAGGCCTTGAAGGAACGGCCCTGATAGAGATAGACCTCACCCGGGCTTTCATCGGTGCCGGCGAGCAGGGAGCCGACCATGACGGCAGAAGCGCCCGAAGCAATCGCCTTGGCTACATCGCCCGAGAACTTGATGCCCCCATCGGCGATCACGGGAATACCCTGATCCTTTGCGGCCTCGACCGCCGACATGATGGCGGCAAGCTGCGGAACGCCGACGCCGGCGACGATGCGCGTCGTGCAGATCGAACCCGGCCCGATACCGACCTTGACGACGTCGGCACCGGAATCGATCAGCGCCTTGGTGCCGTCATAGGTCGCGACGTTGCCGGCCATGATGCGAACGGAATTGGAGAGCTTCTTGACGCGGCCAACGGCTTCCAGAACACGCGCCGAATGACCGTGCGCGGTATCGACGACGAGCAGGTCGACACCTGCATCGATCAGCCGTTCGGCGCGCTCGAAACCATCGTCACCAACACCGACGGCAGCAGCAGCCCGCAGGCGGCCCTGCGCATCCTTCGATGCGTTCGGGTTCAGCTGCGCCTTTTCGATATCCTTGACGGTGATGAGACCGACGCAGCGGCCCTCGCCATCGACCACCAGCAGCTTTTCGATGCGATGGGAGTGCAGCAGACGCTTGGCCTCCTGCTGATCGACGCTTTCCTTGACCGTCACGAGATTTTCGCGGGTCATAAGTTCGAAGATCTTCTGGGTCGGATCGGATGCAAAGCGGACGTCGCGATTGGTGAGGATGCCGACGAGAAGGCCGGACTTTTCGACGACCGGAATGCCGGAGATACCGTGCATCTTCATCAGCGCCAGGGCGTCGGCAAGCGTCGCGTCGGGGCCGATCGTCACCGGATTGACGACCATGCCGCTTTCGAACTTCTTGACCTGGCGAACCTGCTCTGCCTGTTCAGCCGGCGTCAGGTTCTTATGAATGACGCCGAGGCCGCCGGCCTGGGCCATTGCGATCGCCAGACGGCCTTCGGTGACGGTGTCCATCGCGGCCGAGATGATCGGGATATTCAATTCGAAATCCGGTGCAAGGCGTGTTGCCACGCTCGTCTGGCCGGGGAGGACTTCGGAATGACCGGGTTGCAGCAGCACGTCATCGAAGGTGAGTGCGTCCAGTCCGGTTGGCGTTTCAATGATGCGAGCCATGGCCAAATTCCTTCAAGAAAGAAAAATGCAACCTACCCGGTACGAATCGTCCGCACCGGCGGTGTGCATGAGTTTATGGAAGTTGGCGAGGGCTGGTAACACGTCTATGACAGGAAGGAAATAGCAAAAAAGCCGGGAAAATAGCCAAGCCTGAAGCGCCGTACATCCATTTGGACGCACAGAGGACGCTTTAACACCTTGAATTTATGCATCAGGCTTTGGAAATCGACTTCGATTTTCGAGTAGAGCCTTCACATGGGAGCCATGCGTCTGGCTCAGACGTCGTCCTGGCCCGGTAAGCATATATCAATCTCGAGAGACGAAGGTATCGAACAAGCAGTGTCACGCAGTCGTGATCCAAACGGATCACCGGGACCGATTGGCACAGCCCATAACTGGGACTACACAGCACGGGCCTTCCAAGCCCCATCCGCATCCATCAAGGCATTCGCCTATGAACCGCATCGTCCCGCTGATCCTCGCCGTTGCCCTCTTCATGGAACAGATGGACTCGACCGTGATCTCGACGGCCCTGCCGGCGATTGCGGCCGATCTGCATGTCGGACCGATTACCCTGAAACTGGCTCTTACGTCCTACATGGTGGCGCTTGCGGTGTTCATTCCGATCAGCGGCTGGATGGCGGACCGGTTCGGCGCAAAGAATATCTTCCGGCTGGCGATCTGTGTTTTCGTCGTCGGCTCCATCTTCTGCGCCTTCTCCTCCGGCCTCGTCGAATTCGTCTTCGCACGCTTCTTGCAGGGCATGGGCGGCGCAATGATGACGCCTGTCGGGCGTCTCGTGCTGGTGCGAACGACGCAGAAGAGCGAACTGGTCTCGGCCATGGCGCTCTTGACGATCCCGGCCCTTGTCGGCCCGCTTGCCGGTCCCCCGCTCGGCGGCTTCATCACCACTTATTTCAGCTGGCACTGGATCTTCCTCATCAACGTGCCTGTCGGCATCATCGGCGTGTGGCTCGCGACAATCTTCCTGCCGGACATAGAGGCGGCGGCTCCGCCGAAACTCGATTTCGCGGGTTTTATCCTGACCAGCCTTGCAGCTGCAGGCGTCGTCTTCGGCTTCTCGGTCGTCAGTCTTCCGGCCCTGCCGCCGATCATCGGCATTGCGGCCACTGCTGTCGGCATCCTCTGCGGCGTGCTCTATGTGCGTCACGCCAGGCGCTATCCGACGCCGATTCTCGATCTGAACCTGTTCAAGAATTCGACCTTCCGCGCCTCGACGAGCGGCGGCACGCTGTTTCGCATCTGCGTCGGCGCAATGCCCTTTCTGACGCCACTGATGCTGCAGCTCGGATTTGGTCTTACGCCCTTTCAGTCCGGCCTCATTACGTTTGCCGGCGCGATCGGCGCGATTACCACGAAGTTCATCGCGCGGCGCGTCTACAAGGCGATCGGCTTTCGCACCACGCTTCTCTGCGCCGGCGCGGTGACGACGCTCGTGACCGCCGTGACCGGTCTCTTCACGCCGGAGACGCCGCATCTCGTCATCATCGGCGTGCTGCTGCTTGGCGGCTTCTCCCGCTCCTTCATGTTCACCGGCGTCAATGCGCTGGCCTTTGCAGATATCGACGATGCGCAGGCAAGCCAGGCGACATCCATGGCCTCGGTGATGCAGCAGATCAGCCTGGCGCTCGGCGTCGCGGTTGCCGCCTCGATCCTGGAAACCTCGATCTATTTCCGTGGAGCCGAGCTGCAGGTCACCGATTTCCACATCGCTTTCTTCATCATCGCCGGGCTGACTGTCATCGCCACCATCCCCTTTGTCCTCATGGCCAAGGACGCTGGGGCTTCCGTGTCGGGCCACCGCGCCAAGCGCGTGCCGTCGACGATCAACGCCGAGCAGCAGCCGGTCAAATAAACGGCGGTTCTTCGGCCTTTTCGCAGACCGCGCATAGCTTGTTGCCGTCAGGATCCCTGACATAGGCTGCGTAGAAATGCGCGTGATAGGAGCGCAGCCCCGGCTCGCCTTCATCGATAGCGCCGGCCGCAATTGCCGCTACATGGAAGGCATCGACCGCCGCCCGCGTTTCCGCCTCGAAGGCCACCATCGAGCCGTTGCCGTTCGTCGCCCGGCGCCTGTTGAAAGGGGTTACGACCCAGAAGCGGCAGCGTGTGTCGCCATCGGCGGCATAGCCGATCTCCTCCTCCGAATAGCGCTGGCACCGGTAGCCGAGCACCGGCAGGACGGCATCATAGAAATGCCGGGCGCGATAGAGATCGTTGGTTCCGAGTGTAACGTAAAGAAGCATGGGATCGGTGGTATCCAGTCCTGGGAAATCATCATCCGCAGGACGGGTGCAAAGATCAAGCCTCCTCGGGCTCCGCCTCGGCCTTGCGGCCTTTGAAACCCTTCGCCAGCAGGAACATCTCGACCGATTCGGCACGAGATGAAGCAGGTTTGACGTGCACGACCTGACGGAAATGCTGCTTCAGCATGGCGAGCAGATCCCGTTCGGTACCGCCCTGGAAGGTCTTGGCGAGGAAATGCCCACCCTCGCCCAGCACTTCGACGGCAAAGTGCGCTGCGACCTCACAAAGGTGCATGGTGCGCAGATGGTCGGTGCGGTGGTGGCCAGTCGTTGGGGCGGCCATATCCGAAATCACCAGATCGGGCGTGCCGCCGACGGCCTCCATCAGCTTCTCCGGCGCTGTGGGATCAAGGAAGTCCAGTTGGAGGATCTTGACGCCGGGAAGCTGGGCCATTTCCAGAAAGTCGATTGCGGCAACGCGGACATCCTCGTCCGTCGATCCTGTCACCTTCGCGGCGATCTGTGACCAGCTGCCGGGGGCAGCACCGAGATCGATGATGCGCTTTGCGCCCTTCAGGATATGGTACTTCTCATCGATCTCCAGCAGCTTGAAGGCCGCACGTGCGCGATAGCCCTCGAGCTGGGCGCGCTGCACATAGGGATCGTTGATATGGCGCTGCAGCCACTGGCGGGATGAGGCCTTCAGCTTCTTTTTTTTGACGCGCTGGCCGAGCTTGCGGCCGATCGGTGCTTTGGTCATGCCTACCCCTTGTTTCCCCGCTGGCCGCGACGGTTGCGATTCCGCCGCCAGACGCCGTCATCGGCCATCATGTCGGTGAGCAGACCTTCCCTCAAGCCGCGATCGGCAACACGCATGCGCGGGCTCGGCCAGCGGCGGCGGATCGCCTCCAGAATGGCGCAGCCTGCAAGCACCAGATCGGCGCGATCCGGCCCTATGCAGGGATTGGCGGCGCGGCTTTCGAAATTCCAGGAGAGAAGCTTCGCCTGCATGGCGGAAACCTCATCATCTGACAGCCATATGCCATCGACCTTGCGGCGGTCGTAACGCGGCAGGTCGAGATGCACGCCAGCGAGTGTCGTCACCGTGCCCGAAGTGCCGATCAGATGGAAATCGCCATCTTCGGCAATCTCGATCTCGGGGCAATCGAAATTCGACAGCATGCCCGCAACCTCACTTACCATGCCCTCGAAAACCTCCGGCGTCACATCCCGGCCACCGTGCCGTTCCGAGAGAGTAACGACGCCGACGGGCAGCGAGGTCCAGTGGGTGATGTGATTGGCAAGGCGGGCGAAGCGGTTATCGCCGATGCGGATGACGGCGATCTCCGAGGAGCCGCCACCGATATCGAAAAGAACGACGGAGCGCGTCTCGCGGCCGACCAGCGACGAGCAGCCTGACACGGCAAGTCGCGCCTCGGTTTCGCGATCGATGATTTCAAGGTCCAGCCCGGTTTCTGCCACGACGCGTTTCAGAAATTCCTCGCCATTGGCCGCCTGGCGGCAGGCCTCGGTCGCAATCAGCCGCATGCGGCGGATCTCGCGGCTCCGAAGCTTGGAGGCGCAAATCCTGAGCGCATCGACAGCCCGCTCCATCGCTTCGTCGGACAGCCTGCCGCTGGCGGCAAGCCCTTCGCCGAGGCGCACGATACGGGAAAACGCATCGACGACGCGGAACTGGCCGGGGCGCGTGGGCTGAGCGATCAGCAGACGGCAATTGTTGGTGCCGAGATCAAGCGCCGCATAGAGCTCATCCGGCCAAGGATGTTCGCCCCCTGCCCGCTCAACTTCAGGACCTGACTGCCGGCTCCTGCGATTTGCAGCTTCGGCGTCGTGGACCTCGCGCGGAGAAGGTCGCGTAGGAGCATCAGCGCGATGCTCGGGTCTCGCAGACGGCGGCGCCTGCACAGGGACGAGAGGCCTGCCCTGCAGACCGCGCTTGCTGCGATGCTTGCGGCGGTTGCGGCGGCTGGAGGGCGAATCGCCATCCGGCCGTGTTCCACCATGACTGTGCGTGACGATCTGAACAACGGCTTGGGGCTGAGCGGCGATATCGGGTTGAGATGTGCCACGCCCACCACGACGGCGGCGTTTCCGCTTACGGGCCGGGCTTTCCGTGTCTTCCTTCGGGCGCGCTGTCTCGCCGGCATGGCCAGAAAGATCATGCGAAGCGGGCTGAGCGGCGTTGCGGGATTGCCCGCCACGCTTGCCCTTACGGCGCCTGGACTTCTTGCCGTCCTTGCGCCCTGCCGCCAACGCCCCGTCAAATTGCGGCCTAGCGCCGCCTTCGGGGTCTTCCACGTTCGTTTTCCATCGCGCCGCGCAAGTCCTGAAAGGTATGCAGCAGGCGCTCATTCGATTTTTGCGTTGGCGCGAAGATATCAGCGACCGGCGAAATCACCAAATTCTTTTTGATTCCGGATTTTAGCCGCCCGATTTTCACGCGGATTGGAAGGGTCGAATTTTTTCAAAACGGGTATTTGCAATCTGCCAGCTTTTGTTTATAAGCGCCGCACACCAGCCGAGCCAACTTGGGTTCGCAGCTGCTGGGGAATAGTTCAATGGTAGAACAGCGGACTCTGACTCCGTCGATCTTGGTTCGAATCCAGGTTCCCCAGCCAAACCTTTTCTTCAAAGAAATCAGTATCATATGAGCGTTAGCGATGCGGATGGTGGGCCGTTTCGTGTCGCATGCGGTTGCAACATGGTTCCTGCATTTCCGAGGGTTTCCAACGTGCCACGGCGACTCCACGCGACATGCTTTGCAACATGTTGCGATTCATCGGTCGCTCTGGCAGGTTGCGACTGCAACGCGAAACATTGGGGAGGGACAACGTTATGTCGATTGAGGGATACCATCGGGAGAAGTTCGCGTCAGCGGTCAGCAATCTGGTCGGGCTTGGAGATATTCGTACTCGTGTCGAGCACGCGTTTGTCTCTCTTGTAACCGTAGACCCGACAAAGATGATCGGCGAGACAGGGAAGAAATATCAGGCTCTCCACGCGAAGGTCACGAGCCGCCCAGAAGAGGCCGAAGGAGAGGGAACAATCCGGTCCACGTTGCACCACATGACAGAGGAAGACGTGAGCGGCGTCGCGGAAGAAATCCTCGAAATTCACAACCAGTTGCTTCGAGATTTCTCAGCCGGTTAACGAGGAGGACTAAGATGAGGAAGGCTGCCGCCATCGGGTCGGCTCTGGTTCTACTTGCGGCGGGTGTCTCCAGTGCTGGAATTATGGACCGCTCGGACTGCCTGAATGGGCCGACTTCCTTCGGGTCCGGAGTTGGCCCGGTGATCGATTCGTTGCAGAAACGGCTCGTCGCGTGCTTCAATTACGGCAACGAGATCGAAGTTGAGAACCACAATTCGCAGGCGCAACAGATCCAAATGCTGGCGAAAAAGATTGATGAGCTGGAATCACGGCTGGTAACACAGGAGCTTCAGATTTCTACCTTGAATATGAAAATCTCCAATATGCCGCACTGAGCTCTAAGTGATATGTCCATGTCGGTTCGAAATGCTGACGCTGGATTCAAGCTCATCGCTTTCTTGCGATCTTGGATCGCGATAGCCGGCGTCATCGGCGAGCTTTTCAATCGGTCTCGATCGTCGTCGCACCGCTTGCTATCGATATCCATTGGAGCGGCGACATCGGACTGGCCGCGAAGATGGTCCCGGTGAGAGGATAGGCATTGACTGAACCTCCTCCTTACGATTGGAGAAAACCAATCGGCGTCGACTATGCTCTGGATGAGCCTGAGTTCATGGCTGAGTATGGACGAACTATGTCAGCCTGGGGCAATGTCGAGCATGCTCTAGGTAGCGTCTTTGCTACCGTCCTCAATGTTGAACAGGTTTTTCACGCGCGGGCGGCCTTTCACAGTGTGATATCGTTCCGAGACCGATTGGGAATGATCGATGCTCCGATGGCACTGGTGACCAATACCTTTCCCGGAGAACAATGGGCTCATTTGCGGAAAGAATGGGGTCGGCTGAAAGACGCGACAAGCAAATCATCGCGGTATCGCAACATTCTTGCCCATATGCATGTTTGGCATAGTCCGACCGCAGGCACATTCGGTTGGAAAGACATCACTCGCATTTCAGAACTACCCATCGATGCGGTGGAACGGAAAAAGGTGACAGTCACCATCAGCCGGATGCGCGACTATCGAAAATCCTTCGAAATTTGCACACGGCGAATTGGGGAATTTGAAGGAGAGCTCAAAAAGGCAATGAAAAATCCGGTGCGTGATGTGTTCCCAACTGCCATCGACAGTGGGGCATCAGAATAACTCTCCCGCTTCCAAAATATCCGTCAGTCACGCACGCCATAGCTGAGGGCGCGCTGGATTACTTCCTGATCCAGCCAGCATCCTAGATGAAAATCCCATTAGGCGCCGGGTCTAATACTGGCCGGCGCCAAGTTTGTTAGGCAACGCGAGCTAGTGACTGTCGCCGCTTCTTGCACTTCCGGAACTAGGTGATCGCCAGTGCCTTCCAGAACTGGACCTTATGAGTTGCCGCGAAGATCTTCGCCTCGTCCTCGGCGGTGAACAGAAGGTCAATGATTGCTTCCGTCATATCCTCTGGCGCGATTTTCTCGCAGTATTCGGCATCGGTCGTGAGCAACTCGACAGCCTTGATCTGAGGCGCCGTCAGCGGCCCGCGTTCAGCGTTTGCCAACACCTCCAGGATCTCGCGGGCGAGCTTTGGACCGCGCCGATTGATGAGTGCTTCAACCTGCTTGATGGCAATCGTCTGCCGGACGCCGGTACCGGTATAAGCATTCGTCGTTTTCAGCACTTTCACCCCTGCCCGGCTGCACACAAGTTCAAGTGTCTGAGCGTCTTCGTCGGCCGCTGCGAGTGCTGCTTGATGGAGCTGCAGGGTGGTGACGCCGAGGCGTTCCGTGTTCTGGCCGATGAACGCCTTTGCCTGAGCTACAGTGGTTTCGGCTTCAACGATCATGATCGGAATCTTATCGATGTGGCGGGTGGAAGCCGCGGCAATTGCAGTGTGCTGGCCGTCCAGAACCTTTAGGATCGTCTGACCATCGTACTCCGCATACGCGCAGATCGGCGGCTTATACTTCACCCAGTCGAAATCCTCGCTGATTCGCCTGATCTGGCGAGAGCCCTTCTCACTGATGTTTCGCTGGTACGCGGGATCAACATAAAGCTCGGTCGGCTTGACGAGCTCGAAGATAGGCATTCCCGTCGGCGGCGTCTGAGGCTCCAAGCCAGAGATGCTGACGGGCGCTATTGGGCGGATGTTTTCCTGCATTGCTTTCCCTCGTGTTCGTCCGAGGAACGTGAAAGAGTGAGGCCAGGATAGGAATTAGCCAAAGCTATTATCGTTTCGCGTCGAATAACATCCACAGGGAGCCGTCTCATTCCAGTGTAAGTTGTGGACAAATCGCCCATCCGCACGGGGATAGTTGCGGTGATCATGCGACTCATCCGGCAAAACGCTATCGTGTCGAGCGTTATCGTTTGCACTTTTTTGGAGAATGCTCTGTGAGCAACGATGTAGTCGTGAAGTCGGGTAACGTTGTGCGTGTAGGCGATCATGACGCTGAGATCCGAGACGTCGAAGCTCGCACAGTGTTCGTCGATTTCTTCACTGAGAACCGCGTCAACAATAACACGGTCTGCCTTTCCTTGGGCGCACTGCACGTAGATGCAGCGAATGAACCAGTGATCGATGTTTCCACGCGCCTGCGAATGGATCTGGGCTTTGCCCAAATGCTGCACGGTGTGCTCGGAGAACTTATTTCGTCCGCGCTCAAGCCGATCGATCAGAAACCGAACTGATAAAGATGGATAGCATTTCCAAGGTGCTCGGTGCTTTGATCAAAGGTTTGGGCTTGGTTCTTGGAGGCTTAGTCGGATTCGGACTGCTGTTAATTGGCTTAGAAACCTGGGCCAACGCCAGTACAGAGCGATCATCGTATGAATGCGTTGTTCGTCGGATGGATCATCACATCGCAGAAGCTAGTACGGGCGCGTACCATGACACATGCATGGCAGCACTCGGCTATCGGCGCGTGGGCGGCTGCTATTCGGGAAATCTTGTCGCTGCGCCGTCGTTCTGCTTCGCGCCTTCCTGGCAATTCTGGAAAAGCTGAAGAGGAGACAGCGAATGTCGCGGTGATTGACATGCGTGCATGCAGTGCCGCTGTGTCGCCTACCGCGAATTGGAGCCCACCATGACCCCTGCTCGCTTCACCGAATGCCTTCTGCACATCCGCTGGACGCCGATAAACCTTGCCAGCACGCTGCAATGCGATCTGTCGTGGGTGGAAGCGCTGGAAGCGGGGAACATCGAAATGCCCGCGGGGTTGGCCGCATGGCTGGAGACGCTTGCTCAGTGCCATGAAGCCGCAGGTGTCCCTACGATATTCCGCGGGCGGGGACACGAGTGAGGAGAGAGATACAACTGCTGAGCAGGGTCGTGTGCCTGTTTATGGTGGCTTCCGTTCTCAGCGGCTGCGGCAGTTTCTGTCCCGCGCGCGCAACGCCTGCTTACCTACGACGGAAGTTGTAGTTCAGCTCACCAGTAAGTGTAGGTTGCGTCCAGCTACCTCTAAGTTGCAGTATTGTTTAGCCTAACAATAAGGGGGATGATCATGCCTTTGAGGAAAAAAACTCTGTTGTGTGTAACTACGCTGGGGCTCATCAGCTCGTGTCAGTCAACAGTATTCAAGACAGGTGGCGGTGTTAGTCCTTTGGGCATAAAGCCGGACTGTGACAACAGCACTCATATCTGCAAAACTAAAATTAGCGAGGTACACCAGGACGATCCAGGCGATACAAGAGTGCGGTTGGTTTACGATGCGCCTGCCGGAGTTTCATTCACAAATCCAGCGCGAGGTGTCGAGGTGGAAGCCGGCGGTGCTGAGCATCATGTACACGTATTTCTCACCGGTTCGCAAAACTTCGAATGCGAGTGGTTTGCCAAGAAGAAGCTGTTTGGCGATAACGGCTTGGCTAAAGGCTATTGCTACGTCACGTTCACTGGCACCGCACCTTGATGAAAAATGGCTTGCGGCAGACGAAAAGGCGGGCTTCGGCCGTCTACCACGCCGGCCACTTCATAGAGGAAGCACCCGGAGGGCGTCGCCAATACTGTGCGGTTGACTCTGCCACACAATGAGAACATAATAAGAACACCTTGCAAGGTGAGCAGGTCGCGCGGCAACATCGTTGTTTTACACCCATGAGCACCGCGCGACCGCTGTCTTAACCGCCCCCCAAAAGATGACCATGAGACGTTTTGACGAAATCCGCTTGCTCAGCAAGCAGGTCATGCGCTGGCGCTTTCTTGATCGAGAAAACCGCTGGGAAATTGCCGCTTTCCGCGTTCCTAGCGGCAATGACCTGCTCAGGGCGTCATCGGTGTGATACCCGAATTTGTAAGCGCGGCCGTTCGCGGGCAAATTTCGTAAGCGCGATTAGATAACAAAATCATAATTTTAACTGCCGCGCTTACGAAATTACGAAATTACGACCTATCTCCAACTCTCTTGGGGAGAGCCAACAGCCGCTGGAATACCGGCTGTCTCTCCATCTGAGTTTCACTATTATCTTCGTAAGTCCGTAAGCGAAGCAGTAATTCTTTGAAACCATTGCGGAAATTCGCTTACGAAGTTCATATGTGCAATCGTAAGCGGCGTAAGCAATTCTGCCGGCCGTCGTAAAAGAAAACCGTCCGAAGATAGCGTCTCCAGTCGGGTGCGCCAACATCTGCCGAAAGGTCCGTTCCCGCTCTCACCGAGCATGCTCGAACTCGCTGCGACCATCTCGCCCAAAGCTCGCCGCTCACATCGCCGCGAACATGCCAATCCAAGCCGCATGCCGGAACGCTTGAGGATGACCCCGGTAGCAAAAACTCAACCTTCCGTCGGTAGAATCACCTCACGACTTGGAGATGGTTCGAGCCATGAAGACCTTTTCTGCACTATTGCTGGCAGCCCTCCTCATTCCGGCCGTGGCCCAGGGGAGCGAGACGGAATGGATGGGCGACGCGCGGCAGTGGTCGGTCGGGTTTGTCGACGAGAAGCCGTCCTATTGCCGACTGGTCTGGAACGACGAGCTCGGCAAGACGGCTGAATTCCGCCAGAGCCTCGACAGCGTCATGTGGCTCGTCTCGAAGGATGGCTGGGATATCCCCAAGGGCACGGCGACCAAGGTAACGCTTGTCGGCTATTCCGGCACCAAGGCCGTACCGGCCGAATTCTTCGACAGCAAGACGCTTCGCATCCTGCCGGCCAGCGACAAGACGGCCGTGGCGCAGATCAAGAAGATCCTCAAGAATTCCTTTATTGGCACGCCCGATATGGAACTGGATTTTGCCGGAAATGAAGGATCATGGGTCGTGCCGCTCTCGCGGCTCCAGCAGATGTATACGACCTATGTCAACTGCCTGAACCGTCTCGTTCCCGCCAATCAGATCAGCCCGGTGTCCGACAAGACCCAGCCGTTCTAAACTCTCTGTCTCCACGCAATTCCGAACGCAAAATCAGGGCACTTTTGCTGGAGTTGCTGCCCGTCTGCGGCGCCACGTCGCAGCGAAGCGCCACAAATTTGGCCGGCGTCACAGTGATCATCCGTCCTGCCGCCGCGCTTGCCCACGCGGGCGGTTGGATAGTGTTCTTCCAGTTCAGGAGGTCATTGTGCAAAAGCTTCGTATCGCATTCCTGATGAGTGCCGCTGTCATCGCCGCCGCAGAACTTGCCGGCCCGGCTGCAGCCGAGACGATCGCCCACAAATCCGCCAATACCCACGTGTTCGTGATGCGACTGCCGGATGGTTCCATTGAACAAATTCGCTATGCCGGCGACTGGCCGCCGCAGGTCCGCATCGACAGTCAGCCGGAGCCCGGTTTCTTCGATCCTTTCTGGCCTTCGACACCCTTTGCCGATCTCGACCGCATATCCGCCGACATGGATCGCGAGGCTGCCGCCATGCTGCAGCAAGCCGACAGCATGATGCTGATATCACCGGGCAATCTGACGACGATCGGTCTCAGCGATCTGCCGGCCGGAGTGCGGGGATATTCCATGGTCTCCACCATATCCGGTAACGGCGTCTGCACCCGCAGCGTCCGTTACGTCAGCACGGGCAACGGCAAGCCCCATGTCGAGAGCAACATGTCAGGCAATTGCGCTCCCGGCAAGGCAGCGAGTGCGCCGGTTCCGGCCAAGGCGCCACGGCCGGGCGTCAGGCAGAAACCATCTGGCATCATCGAGGTGAACGCCCAGCCACAGGTTCTCAATGCGTCACAGGCAAATCTTCGGCTTGCGAGCGTAGCTAATTGAGGCCGTCCGTCAGCCTAGACCGAAATTTTGCCCCTGATGGCGTCGGCGATCTCCGTCATGCGGTCGACAGGGGCATGGCCGATCAGCATGAAGGCATGGGCGGCGCTTGACCAGTAGACGACGTTCATGCCCTTGCGGCCCTCGATATCGGGGGCTTTGGGGCCGCCGTCGGAGGCGACGATGCAGAGCGCCATGGGGCCGGTTTTGGGATCCAGATAGGCGATCTGTGCGAGCGGCTTGCCATCATATTGCAGGATCTGGGCGCGCTTGAAATCGATATCCGGCAGGGCGACCTGCTCTGGCGAGAGTTGCAGGCGGAGGTCGCCATCCAGACTGGCGAGCTGCGCTGCCTGCACATCTCTGGGCGGAACCGGACCGGTGAGCGTCTCCGGCGTATAGAGCGAAATATATTCGGCAACGACGGCGCGCCATTCGCTGTTTTCATCCTTGCCCGAGAGCCTTGCGCCGACACCGATCACGGCGCGATCGACGGCGATGCCGGCAACGATCGAAGCAGCAAGCGCGCCGAGAAAGCCTCGACGGCTCATGAAGGCAGCCGGCCTTGCAGACTGGGCGGCGGGGATGGCCCACAACATGGATTCAAGCTTTGCCTGCGGAGCGGCATCGAGCAGCGGCGCGAAGGCTTGTTTGTAAGGCAGGCTTGCACGCGCCAGGAATTCCAGCCGTTCGGCGACAGCCTCATCTGCCTCGATTATCGCCTCGATGCGGGCAGCCTCTTCGGGCGCAAGCTCACCATCGATGAAGGCGGTCAGTTCCTCGTCGGAGGGCATTTTATGCTTCGTGTTCATTCGAATCCCCCTGCCGATACGGTTCGGAGAGCTTCGCGCGGGCAGCTGCCAGCCGGCTCATCACGGTGCCGATCGGAACATCCAGTATGGCAGCGACCTCGCGATAGGAAAGTCCTTCGACATAGGCGAGAAACACCGCCGATCGCTGCGCCTCCGGCAGCGCGTGCACCTGTTTCAAAACCTGGTTCGCCATGACATGCGTTTCGGTATCGCGGGCGCCGTCGAAGGTGAGCGTCTCGTCGGCATCGACGAAACCCTGCCCCTGGCGTACGCGGCGGGCACGGATCTCATTCAGCCAGATCGAATGCAGGATCGAAAACAGCCAGCGGTCGAGCCGCGTGCCTGCTATAAACTGATCGGCCCGCTCCAGCGCGCGAACGCAGGTCGCCTGCACGAGATCGTCGGCCACATCACGCTGATGCGAAAGAACGAGGCCATAGCGCCACAGACGGGAAAGATGCTCCGTCAGGCCGCTCCTGATATCCGCTTCGCTCGCGATGGTTGCCTCCGCGCATACTAACTGTTTCGGGACCGCCGGCGGGGCCGGCGATTCCGTTCTGGCGCGACTATAGGCAGGAAATGTGGTGTGTGCGACCGACATCCGGAAATAGCCTTCAATCAACCTTGCCTCTCTCCTGCCTTGGCCCGGTTCAGATCTTCGACGGATCAAGAATGGCGGCGTTGAGGTCCTGATATTCTTCGCAGCCCGTGCCGCAGATCGCCTTGATGGTTGTCAACTGCTCCTTTGCGAGGTCGAGCTGACCTTTGATGACATAGGCTTCGCCGAGATATTCGCGGACCTTGGCATATTGCGGATCAAGCTTCACCGATTGCAGGTAGTAGGAGATACCTTCATCCGTGCGGCCGAGTTTGCGGGTGGCGTAACCGCGATAATTCAGCCATTCGGCATTGTTCTGATCTTTGACAGTGTCGAGCATGGCGAGCGCTTCTTCATAGCGGCCGGCCTTGGCGAGCGAGTAGGCGTAATCGGTGCGGTTCTCGTCCGTTACGTTGGCGCTCTGCTGCTTGACGCATTTCTTTGCCTTCTTGTCGTAGATCTCGCCCTTCTTGCAGGTCGGCATGGTGCTGCTATCGTCGCCGATCGCGAAGACGGGGCCGGAGAAGACAGACGCGGCAATGCAGCCGCCGAGCAGGAGGGAAGCAATGCGGACAGTCTTGATCGTCATGGGATAACTCCTCGAAAAATGACGTTGCGAGGAGTGAACACCGCTGCATCAAGCTTTATTCGGAGGGCCTTCGAATTTTTCGGTCACGGCTTCGTGAAGGGCGCCACGTCGAATAAACTCTGCAGCCAGCGTGTTTTCCGCTCGTTCCGCCGGGGGCGATAAGGAGCATACCGTGACTCAATCCGTCAGACTTTTAAGTCTCGCCACTGCAGTGCCTGACCATATCATCTCGCAGAGCCAGGCCGCGGAGGCCTCCGCGCGCCTGTTTGCCGATCGCTTCAAGGAATTTCGCCACCTCGCGCGCGTGTTCGACAATGCCGGCATCGCAAAACGTCATGCCGCCCGTCCCCTCTCCTGGTTTGAAGAGACGCATGGCTGGCAGGACAGGATGGAGGCCTATGAGGAGGTCGCCGGCGCATTGTTCGAAGAGACGGCAACGCGTGCGCTTGATCAGGCCGGGCTGACAGCCGGTGAGGTCGATTGCGTGGTCACGGTCTCATCCACCGGCATCACCACGCCGAGTCTTGATGCGCGGTTCGCTGGCCGGCTCGGCTTTCGCGCGGATATCGAGCGCGTGCCCGTCTTCGGGCTTGGCTGTGCTGCCGGCGTTTCCGGTTTCGGCATCGCCTCGCGGCTGGCGCGCAGCCGCCCGGGTGCCGTAGTGCTCTTCGTCGCCATAGAGCTTTGCACACTCGCCTTCCGTCTGGATGAACTGACGAAACCGAACATCATCGCCACCGCGCTCTTCGGCGACGGGGCTGCAGCCTGCGTGCTGCGATCAGGCAAAGGTGGCGTGGCGGAAGTGGAATCGGCTGGCGATCACCTGTTTCCCGATACGCTCGACATCATGGGCTGGAAGATCGACGATACCGGGCTCGGCATCCTGCTGGCGCAGGGACTGCCGCCATTTGCAGAAAAGGAACTCGGCTCGGCGATCGACGGTATCCTGGCGCGCAGCGGGCTCAAGCGGGGTGATATCGACCGCTTCATCTGTCATCCCGGCGGCACGAAGGTGCTGGCGGCCATGGAAAGTGCGCTTTCGATGGCGACCGATGCGCTCGACATCGAGCGGTCGGTGCTTGCAGATTACGGCAATATGTCCTCGCCGACAGTGCTCTTCGTTCTGGAGCGCGCTATCAGCAGAGGCCTGCCGGACCGGGCGGCGATGATCGCCATGGGGCCGGGCTTTACCGCAAGCTGCGTTACGTTGCGGAGGGTCGCATGATGTGGCCTTCCATCGCACTGCTCACCTTCGTGACCGCCCAGCGGCTCTCCGAACTTGTCATCGCGCGCCGAAACACGATGGCGCTCTTTGCAAGGGGAGCCCGCGAGATCGCGCCCGATCATTACCCCTATATGGTGGCGCTCCATACGGGCTGGCTCGCCGGGCTTTGGATGCTCGCGACGGGACAGGCGATCCAGCTCTTCTGGTTCGGTGTTTTCACGCTGCTGCAGGTGCTGCGGCTCTGGGTGCTGGTGACGCTTGGGGAGCGCTGGACGACGCGCATCATCATCCTGCCCGGCGCGCCGCTCGTCGAAGGCGGCCCCTACCGCTTCTTCAAACATCCGAATTATATGATCGTCATCGGCGAGATCGCTGCCCTGCCCCTTGCCTTCGGCATGCCGCTCTATGCGCTCGTCTTTTCACTCCTCAATGGCGCAATCCTGACGGTTCGCATCAGGGCTGAAAATGCCGCACTGGAAAGCGCAATGATTTTGAAATGATATGCGATTTTTCGTTTGCACCGCAGCATCGAGATGGGCATTTTAGGCCTCAAAATACAGCGGAATGCAGGGAAAAATGACCAAAAACGCAATCGTGCTCGGCGCCGGTATCGTCGGGGTTTCGACGGCCATCCATCTTCAACGCCGCGGTCGGCAGGTGACGCTCATCGACCGCAAGGAGCCGGGTAACGAAACCTCCTTCGGCAATGCCGGCCTGATCCAGCGCGAAGGCGTCATGCCCTATGGTTTTCCCCAGCAGCTCGGCCTGCTGCTGCGCTATGCGCTGAACAACCGCATCGATGCGCATTATCACCTGAAGGCGCTGCCGAGCCAGCTCGCCTTCCTCGCCCGCTACTGGTGGAACTCCAATCCGAAGCGGCACGAGATGATCACCAAGGCCTATGCGCCGCTGATCGAGAATTCGATCACCGAGCACAAGGATCTGATCGAGGCCTCGCATGCCGAAGCGCTGATCCGCAAGGATGGCTGGATGAAGATTTTCCGTACCGAGGCCAAACGCGACGAGGCCTTTGCGGAGGCGGCTCTCTGGAAGGATCAATTCGGCGTCAGCTACGAAAGCCTGACCTCATCTGATATCGCCCGTCTGGAACCCAACATCATGGGCGATTTCGTCGGCGGCCTGCGCTGGATCGACCCGTGGTCGGTCCTCGATCCTCATGCGCTGACGCGTGCCTACCGCAGCTATTTCGAAAGCCTCGGCGGCAGGTTCGTGACCGGGGATGCGGCCTCGCTCGGGCAAGCCGGCTCCGGCTGGAAGATCATGACGTCGGAGGGATCGCTGGAAGCCGACGACGCCGTCATGGCGCTCGGTCCCTGGGCGGCGGTCGCGACGCAGCGTCTCGGCTATTCCTTCCCGCTTGGCGTTAAGCGCGGCTACCACATGCATTACAGCGTTCAGGGCAATGCGGTGCTCAACAACTGGACACTCGATTCCGAGCGCGGCTATTTCCTTGCTCCAATGAACAAGGGCGTGCGCCTGACGACGGGTGCGGAATTCGCAGCGCTGGACGCGCCGAAGACCCCGGTGCAGCTCGACCGGGCCGAAGCCGTGGCGCGCACGATATTCCCGCTGGGTGAGAGACTGGATCCGGAACCGTGGATGGGTGCCCGGCCCTGCACGCCTGACATGATGCCTGTTATCGGCAAGGCGCCGCGCCATCAGGGCCTGTGGTTTGCCTTCGGCCATGCCCATCACGGGCTGACGCTCGGGCCGGTGACGGGACGTGTGCTGGCGGAACTGATGAGCGGCGAGACGCCGTTCATCAATATCGCGGCCTATTCGCCCAGCCGGTTCAACCCGTAATACCAAGGGCGGCGAGAGCCTTCAGGGCCTTCGCCGCTATATCCTCGATCGTATCATCGATATCGACGGTCACGACGCCCTTTTCGCCTGTCGGCACTTCCAGTGTCTGTAGCTGGCTTTCCAGCAACGACGTCGGCATGAAGTGGCCCTTGCGGTGCGCCATGCGGTCCGTCAGCAGCTCTTTCGAGCCTTCGAGATAAACGAAATAGAGGTTGCCGCCAGCTGCCGCCCGCAAGCGGTCGCGGTAGATACGCTTCAGCGCCGAGCAGGAGACGATGATGCCTTCGCCCTTGGCAAGCGATGCCTTCATCGTCTCGCCGATACGGTCGAGCCAGGGCATCCGGTCCTCGTCGGTCAGCGGAATGCCCTTCGACATTTTCTCGACGTTGGAAGCGGGATGAAGGGCGTCGCCTTCGACGAACGGCAGGCCGAGGCCCGCCGCTATCTTTTCGCCGATCGAGGATTTGCCGGAACCGCTCACTCCCATGACGATGATTGCATGGAGACTTCCGTTATTCTCGGTCATAGCTCATCTCGGTCATCGTTCTAGCGTGAGATATCTGCGGGCTTACTAGGCTGCAGAGACGGCAGCGGCCTTGCGTGCAAGACGTGCCTTGATCGTATCGACATCCGCCCGCGGGGTCGCTGCAAACAGGGTCTTGGTATAATTGTGCTGCGGATCGTTGAAAACCTGCTCCCGCGTGCCGTATTCGACCGCCTCGCCGAAATACATCACCATAACCTCGTCTGCCATATAGCGAACAACAGACAGGTCGTGGCTGATGAAGACATAGGTCAGGTTCAGTTCGTCCTGCAGGTCCGCAAGGAGGTTGAGCACCTGCGCCTGTACAGACAGGTCGAGTGCGGAGACCGGTTCGTCGAGAACCAGGAGCCGCGGGTTCAGCATCAACGCGCGGGCGATGGCGATACGCTGACGCTGGCCGCCCGAGAACATGTGCGGAAAGCGGTTGAAGTGAACGTCCTGCAGGCCGACTTTTTTCAGCATCGCCATTGCCAGGTCGCGCCGTTCGGCAGCCGGCGTATTGGTGTTGATGATCAGCGGTTCCATCAGGATATCGCCGATCTTCTTGCGCGGATTCAGCGATCCGTAGGGATTCTGGAAGACGATCTGGACCTTGCGGCGGATTTCCGGCGTCAGATCGCCCTTGAAGATATCGACCTTCTTGCCGTCGATGAAGAGTTCGCCCGACGTGGCGGGATCGATCATCGTCACGATGCGGGCAAGCGTCGACTTGCCGCAACCGCTTTCGCCGACGATCGCCAGCGTCTTCCCCTGCTCGACGCTGAAGCTCACGCCTTTGACGGCATGAACCGTCCTTGCCTTCTTGAAGAGGCCGCCCGGCAGGTAATAGTCGCGGACGATGTTCTTTCCTTCGAGAACTGGCGTCATCAGGCCGCTCCCTCCACAGTCTTATTCGGATTGAAAAGTTCGCCAATGGTTGGCAGCCGGTCGCCGGTCGCATTATCTGGAAGGGCGGCGAGCAGTGCCCGCGTGTAATCGCTCTTGGGCGCCTCGAAGAGCGAGAGCACATCGGCCTCTTCCATCTTGCGGCCCTTGTACTGGACGATCACCCGGTCGGCCGTCTCGGCAACCACGCCCATATTGTGGGTGATCATGATCAGGCCCATGCGATGCTCCGTCTGCAGGCGCATCAGAAGATCGAGGATCTGCTTCTGGATGGTCACATCGAGCGCGGTGGTCGGCTCATCGGCGATCAGGAGCTTCGGGTTGCAGGCAATGGCGATAGCGATCATGACGCGCTGGCACTGACCGCCCGACATCTGGTGCGGGAAATGGCCAAGCCGCTCGGCGGGATCGGGAATGCCGACCGCCTGGAACAGCTCGATTGCGCGCTTGCGCCGCGCCGCCTTGTCCAGACCGAGGTGAATTCTCAGCACCTCTTCGATCTGGAAGCCGACGGTGAAGCAGGGATTGAGGCTGGCAATCGGTTCCTGGAAGATCATCGACATATCCTTGCCGATGATCTCGCGGCGCTTGGCACCGGACATGCCGAGTAGGTTCTGGCCGTCGAAGACCATCTTGTCTGCCGTCACCTTTGCCGTCCAGGGCAGAAGGCCCATGGCCGCCAGCATCGAGACTGATTTGCCGGAGCCGGATTCGCCGACGATCGCCAGGACTTCGCCCGCGTCGACCTTCAACGAAACGCCATCGACGGCGCGGAAAGGACCGGTCGAGGTCTGGAATTCGACGACGAGATTTTCAATTTCGAGGAGCGCCATCTCAGGACCTCTTCATCTTGGGGTCGAGCGCATCACGCAGGCCGTCACCCATCAGGTTGATGGCAAGAACTGTGATCAGGATCGCAAGACCCGGAAATGTAACGACCCACCAGGCGCGCGATATGAATTCGCGGGCTTCGGCGAGCATCGTGCCCCATTCGGGTGTCGGCGGCTGTGCGCCCTGGCCCAGGAAACCGAGGGCGGCTGCATCCAGGATCGCGGCAGAGAAGGCGAGCGTCGCCTGTACGATCAGCGGTCCCAGGCAATTCGGCAGGATCGTCTTGAACATCAGCCGGAAGGTGCCGGCACCCGCGACGCGGGACGCCACCACATATTCCTTTTCACGCTCGCTCATGACGGCGGCACGCGTCAGGCGCACGAAATGCGGCTGGTTGACAATCGAAATGGCGATCATGGCGTTGAGCAGGCCGGGACCGAGCACCGCGACGAGCACGAGGGCCAGAAGGAGTGACGGGAAAGCCAGGATGATATCCATGAGGCGCATGATGACGATATCGACACGGCCACGGAAGTAACCGGCGACGAGGCCAATCAAGACGCCCGCAACCACCGACAGCGTGACGACCACGACACCGATGAACAGCGAGAAGCGTGCACCGAAGATCAGACGCGAGAGAATATCGCGGCCGACGGCATCCGTTCCGAGCGGATAGGAGAAGCTGCCGCCATCCATCCAGAAAGGGACGGAAAGCAGAAGCTCACGGTTCTGCTCGGTCGGCGCGTGCGGCGAGACGAGAGGCGCAAAGATCGCCATGAGAAGAATGATGGCGAAGACGAAGAGGCCGATGACGGCGCCCTTGTTTCGCGAGAAGTAGTACCAGAATTCCGTGAGGGCGGAGGGCTGGTCGGATTTTGCAGTAACCGTGCTCATGGACCGCTCCTAGTGTCTGATACGCGGATTGATGAAGCCGTAGGCAAGGTCGACGATCAGGTTCACCAGCATGATGATGCCGGCGATCAACAGAAGACCACCCTGGACGACTGCATAGTCGCGCTTGAAGACAGCATCGACCATCCACTTGCCGATGCCCGGCCAGGAGAAGATCGTCTCGGTAAGAATGGCGCCTGCGAGCAGCACGCCGACCTGCAGGCCGATCGTGGTGACGACCGGGATCATGGCGTTTCTAAGCGCATGAACGCCGACGACGCGCAACGGTGCCAAACCCTTGGAGCGGGCGGTGCGCACATAATCCTCGCCCAGCACTTCGAGCATCGCCGAGCGGGTCTGGCGGGCGATAACCGCAAGCGGAATGGTGGCAAGCACCACGGTCGGCAGAATGAGATAGCTGACGGCCGAGGCGAAGGCGCCCTTCTGGCCGGAGAGCAAACTGTCGATCAGCATGAAGCCGGTGACGGGTTTGAAGAAATACATCAGTGAGATGCGGCCGGAGACGGGCGTCCAGCCGAGATAGCCGGAGAAGAAGATGATGAGTAGCAGGCCCCACCAGAAGATCGGCATCGAATAGCCGATCAGGGCGACGCCCATCACGCTCTGATCGAACCAGGTTCCGCGCTTGACGGCAGCGAAGACGCCGGCCGGCACGCCAAGAAGGATTGCCACCAGGATGGCGCAGAGCGAAAGCTCAAGCGTTGCCGGGAAGAGCGTGAAGAATTCGCCGAGGACGGCACGTTTGGTGACGATCGAGGTACCGAGATCGCCGTGCAGCACTTTTCCGAGATAATCGAAATACTGCACATACATGGGCCGGTCGAAACCGAGATCGTGCATGATCTGGGCGTGACGTTCGGGTGCCATGGTTCGTTCGCCCGACAATAGCATGACGGGATCGCCGGGAAGCAGGCGGATGAACGAGAAGGCAATGAGCGAAACGCCGAGGAAGGTCGGTATCAGGACTGCGAGGCGCCCGATGAAAAATCGCAACATAGCAGGTTGTCCAATAGTTTCCGGCGGTCAGGTGGAACCTGACCGCCGGTCGAGCCCGGTTTCAGCCGGGCAGTTTATCATTTTTCTTATTCGGCGATATCAACGCCGTCGAAGCGGTGGATGCCGAGCGGATCCATATGGAAGCCAGACACCTTCTTGCTGACCGGAACGAAGACCAGCGAGTGGTCGAGCGGAGCCCAGGGAGCTTCCTTCTTGAAGATTTCCTGTGCTTCTTCGTAGAACTTCGTGCGGGCAGCAACGTCAGCCGTCTCCTTGGCTTTCGTCATCAGCGCATCGTAGTCCTTGTTGCACCACTGAGCGCGGTTGTTACCGCCGACAGCGTCGCAGCCGAGCAGCGTGTCCATGAAATTGTCAGGGTCACCGTTGTCGCCGGTCCAGCCGAGGATGACGGCGCCATCGCGCTTCACGTCGGAGGAGAGCTTCAGGTATTCGGCCCATTCATGAGTGACGATCTCGACGTTAACGCCGATCTTGGAAAAGTCTGCCTGGATCAGTTCGGCGGCGCGGCGAGCGTTCAGCATGTACGGACGCGAAACCGGCATTGCCCAGACCTTCATGGAGAGGCCCTTCACGCCAGCGGCTTCGAGAGCCTTCTTGGCGCCTTCCGGATCGTACTTGTCGTCTTCGATCTTGTCATTATAGGACCACATGGTCGGCGGGATCGGGTTCTTGGCAACCTGGGCAGCGCCCTGGAAGACCGCGTCAATGATCGCCTTCTTGTTGATCGCCATGTTCAGCGCGCGGCGGACTTCCGGCTTGTCGAACGGAGCCTGCTGGGTGTTGTAGGCGAGGAAGCCGACGTTCAGGCCAGCCTGTTCCATGACCGTGAGGTTCGGATCCTTCTTGAGCTCGGCAACGTCAGCAGCGTTCGGATACGGAACGAGGTGGCACTCGCCGGCCTTCAGCTTCTGGGCGCGGACAGCGGCATCAGGCGTGATCGCGAAGACGAGATCGTCGATCTTTTCCTTGCCCTTGAAGTAGGTTTCGTTGGCCTTGTAGCGGATGACGGCATCCGTCTGATAGGCGACGAATGTGAACGGGCCGGTACCGAGCGGCTGCTGGTTCAGCTGGGCCATCTTGCCGTCAGCGGCGAGCTTGTCGGCATATTCCTTGGAAACGATGGATGCGAAGTCCATGGCGAGGTCGGCCAGGAACGGAGCTTCCGGGTTGTTCAGCGTGAACTTGACCGTCAGATCGTCAACCTTCTCGACCGACTTGATGAGATCGGGGAAGCCCATGCCGGCGGCGTATTCGTAGGAACCGCCTTCGACATACTTGTTCCATGGGTTGTCGGTTTTGATCTGGCGCTCGAAGGAGAAGACGACGTCGTCTGCGGTCAGGTCGCGCGACGGGGTGAAGAAATCGGTCGTCTGGAACTTCACGCCGGGATGCAGCTTGAAGGTATATTCCTTGCCATCCGGAGAAACCGTCCAGCTGTCGGCAACGCCCGGCTCGATCTCTGTTCCGCCGTGCTTGAATTCAACGAGGCGGCTATAAACCGTACGCGAAGACGCGTCGAAGGTCGTGCCTGCCGTGTAGAGGCTCGGATCGAAGCCTTCCGGCGATCCTTCGGCGCAATAGACAAGCGTCTTGGAATACGCGGCGGTGGCCATGACCGAAGCCAGGGCTGTCGCTGCGAGCAGGACAGAGAACTTTTTCATGATATCGTTTCCCAGGTTTGTTCTTTTTTGATCTTTAGAGATCGGGCGCTCATTAGCCCGATCGGCGGGCCGATGGAACGATATTTATTTGCTGAAAGCAACGGGATCCGCAGAAAATTTTTCCAGGAAAACAATTTTAGAAATTTTCGGTCAAAAATAGGCCAAAATTTGCAAGATTGAAGCACGTTCAACCGAATTTTTGTCGCTTTTGGTACAATTTGGCGTCGCGGAAGGCGTTGAGAACGGTTTCAACCGGCTCTGATATATCAACAATCCGTGAGTTAAATGAAAAACCACGGCTATCGAAAACAGCCGTGGTTCACGATGATATCAGAATACCAAGTATTACGCAGCCGGTGCCGGAATGACGGGCTTGCGATAGTGTTGTTTGCCGGTGAGGCCGAGGAGGAAGTTGATCTGCGGCCGCGCCTTTACCAGGTCATCGATCGAATACTCGGTCAGCACGTCGAAGAAGGCATTGAGCGCCTTGCGCAATGCCGAATTCAGACCGCAACTATCGACCAGCGGGCACTCGGCCACACCGTCTTCAAAGCATTCCGCCATGGCGAAGCTGTCTTCAGTGACCTTTACCACGTCGAAAAGGCTGATATCGGTCGCCGGCTTGCCAAGGCGGACACCACCATTGCGGCCGCGCACCGTCTCGACAAGGCCTGCCTTGTTCAGAGGCTGCAGAATCTTGAAAAGAAAGAGCTCGGAAACACCGTATGCCCTGGCAATCTCCGGAATCCGGCTCAAATGTCCTTCATTGGCTGCACAATACATCAACATGCGAACCGCATAGTTGGTCTGCTTCGTCAACCGCATGCCGATCTCCTAAATCGTTTGTGAACCGTATATAATGGCTTTCACAGTTTTGAACAATTCCAAAATATGAAATTCACATTCACGTTTCCCGCGACTGCTCGCCGCAGCGTTTCCAAATGAAAACAGGCCCTTCTCGGGCCTGCTTCCAGATGACGAAACATGTTGGATCACTTCATCGTCGGCATGACGAATTCGGCGCCGCTTTTGATGCCCGACGGCCAGCGGGCGGTAACGGTTTTGGTCCGGGTCCAAAACTTGATCGAATCGGTGCCGTGCTGGTTCAGGTCGCCGAAGCTCGAAGCCTTCCAGCCGCCGAAGGAGTGATAAGCGAGCGGAACCGGGATCGGAACATTAATGCCGATCATGCCGATATTGATGCGGGAGGCGAAGTCGCGGGCGGCGTCGCCGTCACGGGTGTAGATCGCGACGCCGTTGCCGTATTCGTGCTTCATCGGCAGGTCGAGGGCCTCTTCGTAGTTCTTGGCACGAACGACGGAGAGAACCGGTCCGAAGATTTCCGTCTTGTAGATGTCCATGTCCGGCGTGACGTTGTCGAACAGCGTACCGCCGACGAAATAGCCGTTTTCATAACCCTGCAGCTTGAAACCACGGCCGTCGACGAGAAGCTTTGCGCCCTCTTCGACGCCGCGGTCGATAAGGCCGTTGACGCGGTTATAGGCATCCTTGGTGACCAGCGGTCCCATGTCGGCCTTTTCATCGGTATAGGGGCCGATGCGCAGGGATTCAATCTTGGGCGTGAGTTTCTCGACGAGACGGTTGGCGGTTTCCTCGCCGACGGGGACGGCAACGGAGATGGCCATGCAGCGCTCGCCAGCAGAACCGTAACCTGCGCCCATCAGCGCGTTGACGGCCTGGTCCATATCGGCGTCAGGCATGATGATCATGTGGTTCTTGGCGCCGCCGAAGCACTGGGCGCGTTTACCGTTCATCGCAGCCGTTCCATAAACGTAACGGGCGATCGGCGTGGAGCCGACGAAGGAGACGGCGCCGATGTCGGGATCGGTGAGGATCGCATCGACGGCCGTTTTGTCGCCGTTGACCACGTTCAGGATGCCAGCGGGAAGACCGGCTTCGATCATCAGTTCGGCCAGGCGGATCGGAAGGGACGGATCGCGCTCGGAAGGCTTCAGGATGAAGGCGTTGCCGCAGGCGATTGCCGGGGCAAACATCCACATCGGGATCATGCCCGGGAAGTTGAAAGGCGTGATGCCGGCGCCGATGCCGACGGGCTGGCGGATCGAATACATGTCGATCGCCGGGCCGGCGCCTTCCGTAAATTCACCCTTGGCAAGATGCGGAATGCCGCAGACGAATTCGCAGACTTCGAGGCCGCGGATGATATCGCCCTTGGAATCCTCCACCGTCTTGCCATGCTCGCTGGAAAGCAGCGTTGCGAGCTCATCCATATGCTGGTTCAGCAGTTCGACGAACTTGAAGAAGACGCGAGCGCGGCGCTGCGGGTTGGTGGCAGCCCATTTCGGCTGCGCAGCCTTGGCGTTTTCGACGGCGGCGCGCAGTTCCTCGACGCTTGCAAGCGCGACCTTTGCCTGCACTTCGCCGGTCGCCGGGTTGAAGACGTCGCTGGTGCGGCCGCTGGTGCCGGCGACGTATTTGCCGCCGATGAAATGACCAATCTCACGCATGGGTGTTCCTCCTTTTGATGAACGCATCAATCGCACTTCAATTTGCACAAATCAATGCGCTATAATAAGCAACCATTGTGCGCATATTATAGTTCTATTCCCGTGACCGGTGCTCCTGCTCCAAAACTTGGCATGGTACGCGGACAAGTCAAAGGGAGGTTCACCGATGAGCGGGAAACCTATCGTCAGAATGGCGGAACTGGAGATCGATCCAGGCCGGATCGAAGCCTATCGCGCGCTGCTGACCGAGGAAATCGAGGCATCCATCACGCTGGAAGACGGCGTCCTTTCTCTGAATGCCGTTTCCATCAGGGATCATCCGAACAAAATCCGTATCCTCGAGGTCTATGCCAACAGGGAAGCATACGAAGCTCATCTGCAGACGCCGCATTTTCTTAAATACAAAACCGAGACATCAGGCATGGTGACAGCACTGACGCTCATAGACGTCGATCCCATCGCGATGCGTTCAAAGCCATGAACTGGGATGACGTCCGCATTTTCCTGGCCGTTGCCCGCGCCGGGCAGATCCTCGCCGCATCGAAACGGCTGGGGCTCAATCACGCCACGCTCTCACGCAGACTGACCTCGCTGGAAGAGGCGCTGAAAACCCGGCTTTTCATACGCCGGACCAATGGCTGCGAGCTGTCCGCCGAAGGCGCAATCTTTCTTGCCTCGGCTGAGCGAATGGAAACGGAGATGCTTTCCGCGCAGGCCAATCTCGGACACACCGATACGGCAATTGCCGGAACGGTGCGTGTCGGCGCGCCTGATGGGTTCGGCGTTTCCTTTCTTGCGCCACGCATGGGCCGGCTGATCGAGCGTCATCCGGCACTGAAGATCCAGCTCGTGCCGGTACCGCGTTCCTTTTCGCTGTCGCAGCGTGAAGCGGATATCGCCATCACACTGGAACGTCCGGAACAGGGACGCCTCGTTTCCTCCAAACTCACCGACTATACGCTCGGCCTCTACGCCTCGCGGGACTATCTGGCGCAGCATGGAAAGCCCGAACATGTCGACGCCTTGAAGGCCCATCCGCGCATCGGCTACGTCGAAGACCTGATCTTCACTGCTTCCCTAAATTTCTCCGCCGAGGTGATGCGCAGCTGGGATGCGGGGTTCGAGATCTCCACGGCGATCGGCCAGACGGAGGCCGTACGTTCAGGTGCCGGCATCGGTATCCTGCATGACTATATCGCTCGGCAATACCAGGAACTGGTGCGCATCCTGCCGCAGGTGTCCATCCGCCGCGCCTACTGGACGACTTACCACGAAAGCGCGCGCGATCTGGTGCGCGTGCGCAGCGTCATCGATTTCCTGCAGGAACTCGTTGACGAGGAAAGGCAGATCTTCCTCTAATACCCAGTTCGGAGATGTTTCGCCGGTTCCTCATTCTCATCGGGATTGGGAAGCGGCGTTTCATCCGGCAGGCGATCCGGCTCCGGCTCCTTGATCGGCGGTTCCGGCTTCCAGCCCGGTGAAGGCATCGGCGGCTGGTCGGGAATGGGTTCGTTGGGGACGGACATGGCCGGCTCCTTTACGATTACGATATCAGATTATTTTTCGTGCCTGACGGTTCGCCAGCGCGCACGGGCATGCTGTCGATAATGGCGAAAAGTTCGCCGGATCTGATCGGCTCGCTGGCCTTCAGCTTGATCGCACCATCCTTGCCGACCAGAAAGGCGCAAATTCTCCTGCCTCAGGCGCTTCCAGCTCTTCTCGAAGCGCCTCACCGTCCAGCCCGTCGCCGCTTCCAAACAAGGGTTTGATGCTCGATCCAACAAGCTTGAGAACAATCATATCCCGCTCCTCAAGAGCGGCCCGATCGGCAAGCAACTGATTTTCCTGACTGGCAGCGCGGGAATTATCCGCATCGGCAATCACAAGGAAGACACGGTTCTTCCATTGGAACTGTTCGAGGCCAGCAACCGTTGCATAGGCGGCGTTCGTCTCGTCGATCTTCGTTGCGCCGTAAAGAAGGGTCTTGGACATACACATACTCCCGTCACCGGTGAACGGTGCGGGAGCCGCAAGAGTTCCAACCATGTCTTATAAAGGGGACGACGGCCGATCAGAAAATGCTGATCGGCCCTGTCGCACAGTCAGATATGCAGAAAAGCAGAAATCGGAACCTGCAGGGCTGCTGCGATGCGCTTCAGCTTTGCCGGATCGGCACTTTCGCCGTTTTCGATTTCGAGGATTTCCCCATTGGCCAGACCGCAGGTGACTGCGAGGTCTTCAATGCTGTAGCCAACCGCACTGCGTGCGTCCCGAACCGCAGCTGCCACGTCAATCGGGGAAACAGCGGTCGATTCCTCTATATTCTGAACAGAAATGGACATCAAATTCTCCTTAATGCCTCGGTGGACTGTCCCTACCCCCAGGCGGCAAGCCGCCAGCATTTCGCAATGCAGCGGAAAGAATGGGCAATTGCTGCATCGCACCGCACATAAATAGGTAAACTAATGTTAACGGCAATAGCAAAATGCGAGGAGGCATCATTTTGACGGCAAAAAGCGCCGATGCCGTGCATTGCCGAACAGGAAGACCAACTTATGGGAGAGAATGGTACGGTTGGGGGGTCTCGAACCTCCGACCTCAGGTGCCACAAACCTGCGCTCTAACCAACTGAGCTACAACCGCACATGCCGCGCTCGGCGCGACGGGGGTCACATACGAGGACTTGAACTTTAATTCAAGCCCCGATTTGCCCTCAATATACAAAAAGGCCGAACCCACGGTCCAGCCTTTATTGCATATGGATGGTCGATCAAGCAGCCTTGAAGGATGCCATGACCTTTTCAGCGGCTTCCTTGGAAGGTTTTGCAACCTTTTCGGCAACCTGCTTGGTGGTTTCCTGGAGCGACTTCGCCTGCTCGATGGTGATCTCAGCCTGCTTGCGCAGGAAAGAGGTCTGCAGCTCGAAGAATTCGGCAACGGACTTGACGCCGAGCAGCGCTTCCATGTGCGACAGCGAGCTTTCAGCATTGATGCGGAGCGCATCGACTGCCTTGAGGCCGATTTCAACGCTGCCGGCCTGCGCGGTCTGCACCGTTGCTTCCAGCGTCTTGCTGGCTTCTTCGCCTGCAGACTTCAGCTTGGCATAGGCTTCCTTCGACTGCTGAGCGCCCTTTTCGGCGAAGTCGCGGAAGGACTCGGCCAGCTTGCTCGGGTCGAAAGAGGCAATTGAAAAAACGTCGTCGGTCTTTATGGTAGCCATCGGATAACGTCCTCTAGGATGGGCAAAGCTCGTGCCCGTGATACATTGGATAAATCTTATATAGAGCATTTCGTTGTGCATTGCAACATCATTGTGCAACGCACAATACGTTAACCTTTCCGGCCGAAAGCTCCCTGCTCTTCTGGACCGGTCGCAGACCTGCAGTTATTAATAAGCAGTTAATTCTAAAAGGCCGAAAGCGACAGGTTCGATCATGCCCGCAGTCCAGTATCCGTTCATCGATATTGCCGTTCATGCGCGGGTTCGTGAACGATTTTCGCGTGGCGAAGCCATGGTTTTGTTCTCGGGCGACCTTTCCCGCTTGCTGTGGGCAAACGGCGCGGGTGCCGAACTTTTTGGCCATACTGCTGTCTATGATCTGCTCGATCAGGGCGTCAGCCACGCCGACATCACCTTCCGCCAACTTGAGGCGACTGCCCGCCAGCTTGGCGAAATCGGCGACCAGAAAACCTTTGTCATTCGTATCGCCAAGGGCTTCCAGCGCGTTCAGGCCCCGGCATCATCGGAGCTCATCCGCCTCGCTTCGGGTGAGAAAGCCATCCTGTTTTCCGTTCCGGTTCTCACGCGTCCGCTGACGGCAGGCGCAAGCGCTGCGCAGATGCTGCAGGGCCTCGATGACCCGGATACGCATATGGCTGTGATCGGGGCCGAGGGCGAAGTCATTGCCGCTTCGCCAGGTTTCGCCTTGCTCGGCATCACACAGCAGGCGGCAAGAACGCTCATCGCGCTTGCCGGCGCTCATCCTGACCGGCTGGTGAAGCGCCCGGTTGCGACCGGTCGTGGCCACTTGCCGGCTGCCGTCGGTAAACTCAACGACGAGCCCGCACTGCACCTTCTCTTCGCCGTCGAAACGTCGATCGGTCATCTCGATCCGATCGAGCCCTCCGCCAAGGCCGAAGAGCCTGCGCCGCAGGAAATTGCGCCAGCGGAAGCCGCAGCGGATGAAATCGCTGGTGTTCCCGCACCTGTGGCCGGCTTTACAGAGGCCGAAGCGATCGATGCCGTTTCCGGTATCGAAGAGGTCGAGGAGACGCTGGAGGACATTACCGGGGAGCCCGAGGAACCGGTCCAGATGAACGAATCGGTCAAAGTCGAGGCCCAGGTCGAACCGTCGGCAGATGAAAGCAGTTTCGAGCCCAAAACAGCCGCCGCAGGCTCCGGTGAGCACCCGGCGGATCAGCCGAACGAAGCGTTGACCTCGGCGGAAGGAATCTTGGAGACACGCGCAGAGGCTCCGGTGGTCGAGCAGGTTGAGCCGGCCGCTTCCGTCGCCGAGAACTTCGCAGCAGCACCCGTTCTACCCGCTGAACCCGCAGCGGCGGCGAAGAAAAGTAGCTTCGTCTTCAAGCCGAACAGCCGTGCCACCCGCTTCGTTTGGAAGATCGATGCGGAAGGCCGCTTCAGCGAAGTTTCGCATGAATTTGCTGATTCCGTCGGCCCGCATGCGAGCAATATCGTCGGCAGCGCTTTCTCCGAAGTTGCCGCCCTCTTCAACCTCGATCCGGAATCAAAGCTCTCCGAGGCCTTAGCGCGACGCGACACTTGGTCAGGCAAGACGATTTATTGGCCGATCGAAGGCACGAGCCTCGTCGTGCCTGTCGATCTCGCCGCCCTGCCGACCTATACGCGCAACCGCGACTTCGATGGTTTCCGCGGCTTCGGCGTCGTGCGCCTGTCGGACGCCCAGGAAGATCCATTGGCGCTCGGGCTGACGCTCGGGCCTGACGGCATCGGCCATGATGCCGCCTATCTTGGCCCGGTCGATGAAACCGCGCCGAAAGAGGCTGAACTGCCGAAAGAGCAGTCTGAAGAAATTGCCGAAGCTGCGCCGCAGGCCGAAGATGCAGTGAATCCAAAGCCTGATGTCGAAGAAGACACTGGACCGGAAGTGGAAGCCGCGACAGAAGCAACCAACCCGGAAGAGACTGTAGCAGCAGAACCTGTCGCCGAGGAACAATCCGCCGCTGAGCCTGATGCTGCCGAGCAGCGGGAAGAGCCGCCGGCGCTGCGCCCTTCCGAAACGCCGAGCCGCCGCTTCACCGACAAGGTCGTGCAGTTGCACAGTGCCAGCAGCGGTCTGACGGCAGCCGAGCAGGCGAATTTCCGCGAGATCGCCAAGCGCCTCGAAGCCTTCGGCGCGCGCAGCGAAGAGCCGGTCGCAGCCCCGCAGCCGGAACCTGATGTCGAACAGGCAGCGACAGTCGAAGATGTCGTTGCCGAAACTTCCGCCGTCGAGCCGACTGCGCCTCAGGAAGCGATTTACGAAGCCGCAGCAGAACCGCTGCCGGAAGAGGCTGCTGCCGAGGCCGAGGAGATCCCCGCGGACGAAGTCGAAGACGACGTGACCGAAGGTCTGCAGGAGACCGTCAGCCAGATCGAGGTTCTGACCAGCTTTATTCCGCCGCGCGTGAAGATGACGGATGGACTTTCGGCTGCGACCGTCGATCTGCTGCCTGTTGCCGTGTTGATCCATGCCGGCGATCAGCTGATCCATGGCAACCCGGAATTCCTGCGGCTGACGGGCTACGATTCCGTCGAAGCCCTCTCCGAAGTTGGCGGCATCGATGCATTGCTGCAGCGCCACGACCTCGAAAACGGTGCAGGCACGATGATGCTCGTCAAAGCCGATGACAGGCTGGTGCCGGTCACGGCCCGTCTGCAATCGGTTCGCTGGGAAGATTCCAACGCCCTGATGCTGGCGCTGATGCCGGTCGAAAACCGGGAAGAAAGCAAAGGTGAGGTGATCCGGCTCGACCAACGCACCGACCGCATGGTGGAGAAGGTTGCCAAGCTGCAGGTCGAAGTGGAGGAACTGCGCTCGATCCTGGAGACGGCAACCGACGGCGTCGTCGTCATCGGCACTGAGGGCGATATCCGCTCGATGAACCGCTCGGCAAGCGCCCTTTTCAACTACGACGAACAGGAAACGCGCGGCAAACCCTTCGCGATGCTGTTTGCGCATGAGAGCCAGAGAGCGGTGATCGACTATCTGCACGGGCTTTCCGGTCACGGCGTCGCAAGCGTGCTGAACGACGGACGCGAGGTCATCGGCCGCGAGGCCGCCGGCGGTTTCGTGCCGCTGTTCATGACCATGGGTCGCCTTACCTCATCCAACGGCTATTGCGCCGTCATCCGCGACATCACACAGTGGAAGCGCACGGAAGACGAGTTGCGCAATGCCAAGGGTGCAGCCGAAACCGCCAATGCTCACAAGACGGATTTCCTTGCGCGCGTCAGCCACGAGATCCGCACGCCGCTCAACGCGATTATCGGCTTTTCAGATATGATGGCGAGCGAACGCTTCGGGCCGATCGGCCATCCACGCTATATCGAATATGCAAACGACATCGGCCGTTCCGGCCGGCATGTTCTCGACATCGTCAACGACCTGCTCGATATTTCCAAGATCGAAGCGGGCGAGATGGATCTCGACTTCGCCTCCGTCGGCCTCAACGAGGCGATCTCGGAAGCGGTGGCACTGGTGCAGCCGCAGGCGAACAGCCAGCGGGTTATCATCCGCACTGCCCTTTCGCAGTCGGTGCCCGATGTTGTGGCCGACCTGCGTTCGATCAAGCAGATCGCGCTGAACATCCTGTCGAACGCCATCCGCTTCACACCGTCTGGCGGGCAGATCGTCGTTTCCACCTCCTATGAGGCGAACGGCAGCGTGGCGATGCGGGTGCGGGATACCGGCATCGGCATGACACGCAGCGAACTCGACCAGGCGATGAAGCCATTCCGCCAGGTATCATCCACGCAGTCACGCCATCGCGGCGACGGCACCGGTCTCGGCTTGCCGCTCACCAAGGCGATGGTCGATGCCAACAGGGCAATTTTCTCGATCAATTCCGCGCCGAACGAAGGCACGCTGGTGGAGATCACCTTCCCGTCGCAGCGTGTGCTGGCGGGCTAAGCACTTATTTTCGCGCGTTCCGGACGCAAAACCGCTCTAAACTTTGCTGGAATTATTCGCCAAAGAAAAGGCAGCCAAGGGCTGCCTTCGAGAGTTGGTGCTGGTAAAACAAGAGCTTAGACGATCAACGTCATGTTTCGGGAACCGCAGTTCCAGACCATCTCTTCATGTATGGTCTCCAAGTTGGCTTCACCTTTGACAAACCTTTCTTAACGAAAGGTTTCCAAAACGCGGAATTGATCAACGGCAAAAGCTTGTAGTTTAGCAGCCGCTTTCAAACCTTTAGCTCTTCCAGCCCGGCAAAAAGCTTGAGTGCCTCGGGGTTGGCGAGTGCCTCCTGATTCTTAACGGGCCGGCCGTGCACGACCTCGCGCACGGCAAGTTCGACGATCTTACCGGACTTGGTACGGGGAATATCCGCGACTGCAATGATTTTGGCGGGTACATGACGCGGAGAGGCGCCGACACGGATGCGAGTCTTAATCGCCTTAACCAGGTCCCCGGTCAGCGCCACGCCAGGTGCCAGCCGGACGAAGAGCACGACGCGCACGTCGTCGTCCCAGTCCTGACCGATGCAGAGCGCTTCGACGACCTCCTCCATCTGCTCGACCTGATTGTAGATTTCCGCCGTACCGATGCGCACGCCGCCAGGATTGAGCGTCGCATCCGAACGGCCGTGAATGATCAGGCCGCCGTGTTCGGTCCATTCGGCGAAATCGCCGTGGCACCAGACATTGTCGAAGCGCTCGAAATAAGCCGCCCGATACTTGGCGCCGTCAGGATCGTTCCAGAACATGACCGGCATGGACGGGAAGGCCTTGGTGCAGACCAGCTCACCCTTTTCCTGACGGACCGGCTTGCCTTCGTCATTCCAGACGTCGACGGCAAGGCCGAGGCCTGCCCCCTGGATCTCACCGCGCCAGACAGGCTGCAGCGGATTGCCGAGCACGAAACAGGACACGATATCGGTGCCACCGGAAATCGAGGCAAGCTGGACGTCTTCCCTGATACCTTCATAGACAAAGGTGAAACCTTCGGGCGATAGCGGCGAGCCGGTGGAGGTGATCAGCCGCAAGCTGGAGAGGTCATGGCTCGTGCGCGGCGTCAGCCCGCTCTTGCGCACCGCGTCGATATATTTGGCCGAGGTCCCGAAGATTGCGAATTTCTCCTCGGCCGCATAGTCGAAGAGCACATTGCCATCGGGCGCGAAAGGCGATCCGTCGAACAGGCAGAGCGTGGCGCCGGAGGCAAGACCGCTTGCCAGCCAGTTCCACATCATCCAGCCGCAGGTGGTGAAGTAGAAAAGCCTGTCCCCGGGCTGCAGGCCACAGTGAAGGCTATGCTCCTTCAGATGCTGGAGAAGTGTGCCGCCGGCCGAATGCACGATGCATTTCGGCACGCCTGTCGTGCCTGAGGAGAAGAGAATGTAAACTGGATGGGCAAAGGGCAGTTGCACGAAGTCGACGGGCTTCGCTTCGTAGGGAGCGATGAATGCGGCAAGCGTATTGCCTCCGGCCGTCTCGCGAGCGACCTCATCTGCATCACCGGCATAATGGACTACGAGCGTCGGCACACCGAGACTCTTCGCGACATTTGCCACCTTCTGTTTCACGTCCTGCAGCTTGCCGTTATACCAATAGGCATCGCAGGCGATGAACAGCTTCGGCGCAATCTGGCCGAAACGATCCAGCACACCCTGCTCACCGAAATCGGGCGAACAGGAGGACCAGATGGCGCCGATCGAGGTTGCCGCCAGCATGGCAGCTATCGTTTCCGGCATATTGGGCATCATGGCAGCAACACGGTCGCCCTCGCCGATGCCGAGAGCGCGAAAGCCCTGCTGGAGCTGTGACACGAGCGCACGCAGGCGATCCCACGACCATCGGTCTTCAACCTTGTCCTCGCCGCGGAAAATGATGGCATCGCCCGGCCCGCTTCCGCTCAATAGGTTTTCGGCAAAGTTCAGGCGCGCCTCAGGAAAGAAGCGTGCTTCCAGCATGCGGTCGCCGTTCACGAGAATATTCGCGCCGCGCTCTCCCTTCACGCCGCAGAAATTCCACAAGGCCGACCAGAAACTCTCCCGATCGGCGATCGACCAGGCGTGCAGATCCTCAAAGCCCTTTAAGGCGAGACCGAAGTCTCCATTGCAGCGCTGCATAAAAGCATGGATCGGGCTATTTTCGATCCCATCTTTCGTGGGCTTCCAAAGCGGCTGATTCTCCTGCATTCAATCCTCCTCCCCAATGCAGAACTTATAGCATGCTGCATTGCATTATAAAGTGTGCAGCGACCCGATCCGCCGCGCGTGGGATTTGCATATGCCCGGTATTTCATATATCCGGCAAAATCAGAAAATAACGGGTAACCGGCTGAAGTTCCGGCGGAGCTCATGGGTACGTCAAGACAAGGCAGATGGCGAAAAAGGATCGGCCCCGTCTCGCGCTGGCTGCCGGCTTTTGCCCGTGTCTCCACCATCATATTGTTAATCGGGCTTGCCTTCTTCGTCGCGCTCAGGATCGCCGCTCCCTATCTTATTTCCACCGGCTTCGTGCGCTCGGGCATCGAGGATGCCCTGTCGAAATGGACGGGCTATCACGCCGAGATCAAGGGCAATCCAGTCCTCGAATTCTGGCCGACGCCACGCATTACGCTGAACGACGTCACCATCCGCCAGCCGCGCGGAAGCGGCGACAAACTGCTCGGCCGCATCGAGAGCCTTTCAGCCGATTTCAGCCTGATCGATGCGCTGCGCGGCCGTACCCGCTTCCACGAATTTCACCTGCTAAGGCCCAACCTCTCGCTGACGCGTGACGAGAACGGCCTTATCGACTGGAGTTATGCCGGCCTTCTGGCGCGAGCCATCGCAGGAGTGCAGGACAATAACGGCACCGAGATTCTCGCTCCGAAGCTTGACGCCGATATCGGCGCGGTGACCGTCGAGGACGGCACGCTGACCCTGACAGATACGCGGACAAGCAATGTCTACCACTTCGACAGCGTCGCAGCCGATATCGCCTGGCCGAAGCTGTCGAGGGCAATTTCGGCCGTCCTCATCGCCCGATTCAACGGCCAGGACGTGAAGATCGACTTTTCCTCGGCCGCGCCACTGCTCGTCTTCGCTGGCAAGAATGCCGAGATGAAGGCCTCGATCGCTTCCAATCTGATGACTGCGCGTTTCCAGGGCGTCGGCAGCATGGTGAGCCTCTCCTCGGTCTCCGGGAATATCAACGCCAGCTTTCCGGACGTGCCGGCCCTCTTGAAATGGTCAGGCAGATCGATACCGGGGATCGAGTCGCTGAAGAGCGCCTCGATGACCTCGGATGTGTCGTCTTTAACAAACGGCTTCCGCTTCAACAATCTCAGCATGACGCTCAACGATGCGAGCGCCACCGGCGTGATGGATTTCACCGTCGCACCCGGCAAGCGGCCGAAGATTGGCGGGACGCTTGCCTTCGACCAGATGAACCTCAAGCCGTTCCTCGATGCCTTCGCACTCAGGCTTGCCGCCGGCGGCCTGGGCGACTCGCTGCTACCGAACTCTCTCGGGCCACTGCAGCTTCTCGATCTGGATGTGCGGCTTTCGGCGCGACAGGCGCAGATGGGTATCTTCTCGCTTGCGGATGTCGGCGCCAGCGTGATCGTCGCCGGCGAGGAGGCGAAGTTCGATATCGGCGAAAGCCAGTTCGAGGGCGGCGAAATGACTGCCCATCTGGAGGCGACCCGCCGCGATTTCGATGGTGGCGGCAAATTGCAGCTTTCGATCCGCAATGCGGACTTCAATGCGCTGGCAGAGAAATTGCAGCTCAAGGGGCCGCTGCCGCATGCGATCGGCTCCCTCGACCTTTCGCTGGAGACGCCGAAGGCAATCTGGACGACGGGACTTGCCGATGTAACCGGCAAGCTCCGGTTCTGGACGGCGGCGGGCTCCATTCCCGGCGTCGATGTCTACGCACTCCGCACCCAGGCATCGCAGAAGCCGTTCTTCGCGCTAAGCTCCACCGGAAACGGATCCTTCGCCTTCAGTAAGCTCGATCTTCGGGCTGACTTCGCCAATGGCACCGCGGAAATCCACGATGCGCGATTTGCCGGTTCCGATCAGACGCTGACACTATCAGGCGTCATCACTTATCAGTCGAACGGACTTGCGCTCTCCGGCGTGCTGGAAGCGATCGATCCGGCAAAAGCGGTCGATCTTCCGCGCCTGCCCTTTTTCATCGGCGGCTCGTGGCCGAACCCGGTGATTTCGCCGGTGCCGCTGCTGAACGGACCGGCAAAGTCTCAACCTTAAGCGACCGCAGCCGCGGCCCGCTCATCCCGTTCGCGCTGCACCTCGCGGCGCTTGGTGATGATCGAGGCGCAGATGACGCCAACCGTCACGATGGCAATCAGGATAGTACAGACCGCGTTGATCTCTGGCGTCACGCCGAGACGCACCTGGCTGTAAATCTTCATCGGCAATGTTGTTGCGCCCGGGCCGGACGTGAAGCTCGCAATCACGAGGTCGTCCAGTGACAGGGTGAAAGCCAGGATCCATCCCGAAAAGACGGCTGGCGAGATAATCGGCAGCGTGATTTCGAAGAAAGTGCGCACCGGTGTTGCGCCAAGATCCTGGGCTGCTTCCTCGATCGACTGGTCAAAACTCAGAAGCCGTGACTGCACGACGACGGCGACGAAGCACATGGTCAGCGTCGTATGCGCAAGCGTAATGGTCCAGAAGCCGCGGTCGAGACCGATTGCCACGAAGAGCAGCAGCAATGACAGACCGGTGATGACGTCAGGCATCACGAGCGGTGCGTAGATCATGCCCGAAAACAACATGCGGCCGCGGAAGCGCGTGTAGCGTACCAATGTCAGCGCAGCCATCGTGCCGAGGATGGTTGCGAAAGTGGCCGACAGCAGGCCGACACGGATCGTCACCCAGGCGGCGTCGAGCAGGGCCTGGTTCGACAGCAGGGACACATACCATTTGGTGGAGAAGCCGCCCCAGACTGTGACAAGCTTCGACTCGTTGAAGGAAAAGACCACCAGAAGCACGATCGGCAGATACAGGAAGGCAAAGCCGAGCACCACGGAGATGATATTGAAACGGGTCCACCTCAGCATGCTTATTTACCTCGCTCTTCGGCTTTGGCCTGGGCATTCTGGAAGAAGACGATCGGGATCACCAGGATCAGCAGCAAGATCGTCGCGACCGCCGAGGAAACCGGCCAGTCTCGGTTGGCGTTGAATTCGTTCCAGAGTGTCTTGCCGATCATCAACGTTTGCGAACCGCCCAGAAGATCCGGGATGACGAATTCGCCGACGGCGGGAATGAAAACCAGCATGCAGCCGGCAATCACGCCGGGGATCGATAGCGGGAAGGTGACGCGCCAGAAGGCTTGGATCGGCGTACAGCCGAGATCCTGGGCCGCCTCGATCAGCGTACCGTCCATTTTTTCAAGCGCCGAGTAGAGCGGCAGCACCATGAAGGGCAGGTAGGAATAGACGATGCCGATATAGACGGCTGTACTGGTGTTGAGAATGATCAGCGGACTATCGATGACGTGCAGCGACAGGAGGAGCTGGTTTAGCAACCCCTCCGGCTTCAGAATGGCGATCCAGGAATAGACCCGGATCAGGAAACTCGTCCAGAAGGGCAGGATGACGAGCATGAGCAAGGTCGGCCGGACAGTCCGCGGCGCCTGCGCCATGCCGTAAGCAATCGGATAGGCGATCAGCAGCATCAGGAAGGTGGAGATCGCGGCGATCATGACGCTCGACACATAGGCATTGAAGTAAAGCGGGTCGTCGGTCAGGTAGCCATAATTGTCGAAAGAGAAGGTCGCGACCTTGCTCCAGAAACCGCTCCAGCCGTCGGCAAGTGCGAAGACCGGCTCATACGGCGGTATGGCGATTGCCGTCGTCGATAGCGAAATTCGGAAGACGATGAAGAACGGAGCCAGAAAGAAGAGCAGCAGCCAGGCATAGGGAATGATGATCACGAGGCGGTTGTAGAAGCGTGAGGCAAACGTTCCCATAGGCTCAATCCTTCAACAGCACGCCACCATTCTCATCGAAGGAGACCCAGACTTCCTGATCATAGGTGAAGGGGTCGTCGACGGAACGTTGTGCGTTGAGGGAGGAGGCTCTGACGAATTTTCCGCTCGGTAGCCTGATATGGAAAACGGTCATGTCGCCGAGATAGGCAATATCCCAGATCTCACCCTTGGCTGCGTTGATCGAAGCATTCAAAGGTGCCGCCCGCGTGACGCGAATCTTTTCCGGGCGAATGGCAACACCAACCGTATTGCCGACAGCAAGCGTTTCGGGCGCGGCAATACGGATCGTGAAGCCGCTCTCGACTGCAAGCTCGACCGCGCCGTTCCCTGACATCGTCACCTTGCCATCGAAGATGTTCACATCGCCAATGAAGTCGGCAACGAAACGGGAATTCGGCGCCTCGTAGATTTCGGCAGGGGTTGCGACCTGCACCACTTTGCCATGGCTCATGACGGCGATTCGATCTGCCATGGTCATTGCTTCCTCCTGGTCGTGGGTGACCACGACGAAGGTCAGGCCAAGATTCTGCTGCAGGTCCATCAGCTCGAACTGGGTTTCCTCGCGCAGCTTCTTGTCGAGCGCGCCGAGCGGCTCGTCGAGCAGAAGCACCTTCGGGCGCTTGGCGAGCGAACGGGCGAGCGCCACGCGCTGACGCTGACCGCCAGAGAGCTGGTTGGGCTTGCGGGAGGCGAACTGCTCGAGCTTCACGAGCTTGAGCATCTGCGATACGCGCTCGGCAATCTCGTCCTTCGGCATTCCATCCTGCCTCAAGCCGAAGGCAATGTTCTTCTCGACCGTCATATGCGGGAAAAGGGCATAGGACTGGAACATCATGTTGACGGGCCGCTTGTAGGGCGGCGTGCCGGCGAGATCGGCGCCATCGAGCACGATCTCGCCCGATGTCGGCTGCTCAAAGCCGGCCAGCATGCGCAAGAGCGTGGACTTGCCGCAGCCGGACGCGCCGAGCAGCGCGAAGAACTCGCGGTGATAGATATTCAGCGACAGGTCATTGACGGCAGTAAAATCGCCGAAGCGTTTGGTGACATTCTTAAAAGCAATGAAGGGTTTTGCAGACGGATCGGTCCATGGCGCGAACGCGCGGCGGATATTACCGAGAGACTTCATATTATTCCCCGAAATACACGGTTTCAGCCAGCCTCCCCAGGCCGGTAATTGAAAGGCCCGGACGTTTCCGTCCGGGCCTGGTATCGTCTTACTGGCCAGTGACGACCTTCGTCCAGATTCGCGTCGCCGTGCGCTGGGTCTTCGGATCCCACGGCCGGACCGTGAAAAGACCCTTCATTACCTCATCCGTCGGATAGACGGCGGGGTCTTCCAGCACCTCCTTGCTGACGAACTGCTGCGAGGCCTTGTTGCCGTTGGCATAGAAGGTGAAGTCGCTCGCTTTCGCGATGACTTCCGGCTTCATCATGTAGTTCAGAAATTCATGCGCTTCGGCCACATGCTTGGCATCGGCGGGGATCGCCATCATATCGAACCACATCTGTGCACCCTGCACAGGAATCGAGTAGTTGACCTCCACACCATTCTTGGCTTCGGCCGCGCGGTCGCGAGCCTGCAACATGTCACCGGAATAGCCGAAGGCGATGCATATATCGCCATTGGCAAGGGCGTTGATGTATTCGGACGAGTGAAACTTGCGAATGTAGGGGCGAGCGGCCGTCAGCAACTCTTCGACCTTCTTGAAATCCTCGGCCTTGGTGGAGTTCGGGTCGAGGCCGAGATATCGCAGCGCCGTGGTTATCACGTCCTTCGGCGTATCGAGCACATAGATACCGCAATCCTTGAATTTTGCGGCAACCTTCGGATCGAAGATCACTTCAAGGCCGGGCTTGGCATCGGGACCGAGGATTTCGGCGACCTTCTTGACGTTGTAGCCGATGCCATCGGTACCCCACATGTAATCGACAGCATATTCGTTGCCCGGATCATATTCAGCAGTGCGCTGCTGGATCACATCCCACATGTTAGAAAGGTTCGGCAATTTGGACTTGTCGAGCTTCTGGAAGACGCCGGCCTGGATCTGGCGCTGCAGGAAGTCGGCTGTCGGAACGACGACGTCGTAACCCGTGCCTCCAGCGAGCAGCTTGGTTTCCACGGTTTCGTTGGAATCGAACGTGTCGTAGACAACCTTGATACCGGTTTCCTTGGTGAAGTCTTCAAGGATTGAGTTGTCGATATAATCGGACCAGTTGTAGACGTTGACCACGCGCTCCTGGGCGAAGGCCGGCGCAGCAGCAAGGAGAGCGACAACGGCAACTGCCGTCAGGCTGGCTATTCTTGACCTCATAATATCTCCTGTTTTTTTAAAGGCGTCGCGCCAGCGGACACCTCTTCTTCCCTCTGGTTTGAACGCAGACTAGAAAGGAATTTCTGAGCCTACAAGCGCAAAATCCTGCAGTGTCAACGATTTCACAATCACTGAAAATCGAAGCTTCCAAGGCCGGCGGAAGTCTCGTCCAGTGCGAGTGGACGGGTGAGCGGCGGCTCGGCCCGCGAAAGGCATCCGCGCCTCTCGCAAAGGCGGCAGGCGGGGCCGACGGCGACCGGTAGGACATCGCTTCGACCGTAGACCAGACTGTCGCGCAGGGCGGCATCGCAACCGATCAGCAGAGCCGTGCGCCGCACCCGTTCGCCGAATTCGACAACAGGCCCTTCCAGCGTGCGTGCGACCGTCAGGAAAGTCGAACCGTCGGGCATGACGACCGTTTCTGCCAATATCCTTCCGGGCTCCTGAAAGGCTGCATGGATATTGAGCTTCGGACAGTTGCCGCCGAAGCGTGCCTGAGGAAACCCGTGGGCGCCTGCCCTGCGGATCACATGCCCTACGGCATCGCGCTCCATGAGAAAGAACGGAATGCCCGCAGCACCGGGACGCTGCAGCATGACGAGGCGCGCCGCAGCCTGGCCGAAGGAAACAGCGAAACGGGCGCGGATGAGATCGATGTCGTATCGGGTATTCTGTGCGGCAAGAAGAAAGGCTCCGTACGGCATCAGCAAGGCGAGCGCCGCACTGCGCGTGAGTTCGAAGCGGGCGATGCGCCGCGCCTCGTCGGATGACAAGGGCAACTCGTCGAGCGCGGCTTCGATCTCGGGCCGCAGGGCGAGCCTGGCCACTTCGATGGCTATCTCCTGCGCTTGATCGGCCCGCGAAAGGCGCTCGGATAAAAAAAGCCGCATCGAGTGACGGTCGAAGCGGCGACGCAGATCCGGCATGACGTGGACAGGCAGGATGCGAGTGGCGATGCCGCGCTCGTTCTTCAGCCAGTCCTTCAGGTCACCGCCGGCAGCAAGTCCATTGGCGAAACTTTCGGCCGCCGCCTCGATGTCGGCGAAATAGGCGGGACGGCGCTCCAGCACCTCCCTCACCTCATCCAGAGGCAGGCGGCCGGACGCGACCGGCACACGGTCGTCCCCCGCCATCAAGGCGGTCAGGTCGGAAAGCCGGGCGGCCTGCTCGCGATAGGCGCGGTAGAGCTTGACCACGCCACCGGCCGCGTTCGGCGCGGCATCGGCCACTTCGACAAGTTCCTGATCACCCGGCAACTCACCCGACAGCAACGGATCGGCGAACACTTCCTTCAGTTGGCCAAGGCCGCCGGGAGTTTCACCCTGCAGTTCCTCAAGATCGATGCGGTAGACGGAAGAGAGCTTGAGCAGCAATTGTACCGTCAATGGGCGCTGATTGCGTTCAATCAGATTCAGATATGAAGGCGATATCTCCAGCGCCTCGGCCATGGCAGTCTGAGTCAATGCAAGCGTATTGCGGATACGCCTGACTTTCGGCCCCGCAAATATCTTCCGTTCCGCCATGTCACATCCTTTACACTCCAGAGTTTACAATTTTTTACAAAATTACAAAACAGTCCTGTAAATTCCCACATCCTAACCTCTTTCCTTGCCGGTAATCAAAGGTTTTTCTGGATAATTTCCTCGTTTTGTAAATTCTGTCATCAGCGCTCAGGCGTTTGAAGTCCAAGAGGAGATTGGCGTGACAGATTTTTACAAGCTCATCCGCAATGCCCCCGCTGGCCGTTTCGACGGTATCGAACGGCCCTATTCCGTCGCCGATGTAGAGCGTCTGCGCGGCTCCGTCGCGCTTCGCTACACGCTGGCCGAAATGGGGGCTGCCCGTCTCTGGCAGCTTCTGCATGAGGAGAATTTCGTCAATGCGCTCGGCGCGCTCTCCGGCAACCAGGCCATGCAGATGGTACGCGCCGGGCTGAAGGCGATCTATCTTTCCGGATGGCAGGTTGCAGCCGACGCCAACACGGCATCAGCAATGTATCCGGATCAATCGCTCTATCCCGCCAATGCCGGGCCGGAGCTTGCTAAACGCATCAATCGGACGCTCCAGCGCGCCGATCAGATCGAGACGGCGGAAGGTCAAGCACCTTCGGTCGAGACCTGGTTTGCGCCCATCGTCGCTGACGCTGAAGCCGGTTTCGGCGGACCACTCAATGCCTTCGAGATCATGAAAGCCTACATAGAGGCGGGAGCAGCCGGCGTTCATTTCGAGGATCAGCTGGCTTCGGAGAAGAAATGCGGCCATCTTGGCGGCAAGGTGCTGATCCCGACCGCCGCGCATATCCGCAATCTCGACGCGGCGCGGCTTGCGGCCGATGTCATGGGCGTGCCGACGCTCGTCATCGCCCGCACCGATGCCGAAGCGGCCAAACTTCTGACCTCTGACATCGACGAGCGCGACCAGCCTTTCGTCGATTATGATGCCGGACGCACGGTCGAGGGCTTCTATCAGGTTCGCAACGGGCTGGAACCCTGCATTGCACGTGCGGTCGCCTATGCGAACCATTGCGACCTCATCTGGTGCGAAACGTCGAAGCCTGACCTGGAACAAGCACGCCGCTTTGCCGAAGGCGTCCACAAAGTGCATCCCGGCAAGCTGCTTGCCTATAATTGCTCGCCATCCTTCAACTGGAAGAAAAACCTCGACGATGCTGTCATCGCCAAGTTCCAGCGCGAACTCGGCGCCATGGGCTACAAGTTCCAGTTCATCACACTCGCCGGGTTCCATCAGCTGAACTACGGCATGTACGAGCTCGCCAGCGATTATCGCGAGCGGCAGATGGAGGCCTATTGCGAGCTTCAACAGGCGGAATTCGCGGCGGAAGCGCGCGGCTATACCGCCACCAAGCATCAGCGTGAAGTCGGCACCGGCTATTTCGATGCCGTGTCGCTGGCGATATCGGGCGGCCGTGCTTCGACGACGGCCATGGGAGAATCAACCGAACACGCCCAGTTCAAACCGGCTGCCGAGTAGAGGAGAACAAAACATGGCATCCATCGCACGCGTCCGCGAACGGACGGAAGAACAGGCAAGCAGCATGACTGATAACCAGCAGACGGTGATCCGTATGCTCGCCAACGATCTGCACAGGCTGAACCAGTCGGTAATGAAGGCGGTCGAGGCCGGTGTTTCGGTGGAGCTGGTGCGCTCCGCCCGGCATCATGGCGGCGACGGCAATTGGGGCGATCTATTGATCCCGGTCATCGTCGCAAACAGAAATTAAGGGTAGGTCCGGTGGTAGAGACCGCCGGACCTACGCTATTTGACGCAATTGTCTGCCTGGCGGAGTCGCGGCATAATTGAGCATATCTTCGAACGGAATGCATATGCCCGGTCCGCCGCACGCAAAACTCGACGTTCTGACCGATCTGATCTATGGCGCGCTCTTCGGCGAGACGTCGTGGCAAGCCTTTCTCGACGCGCTGACCGCGACGATGCCTGATGCCAAGTCGACGCTGTTTTTCCACGATGCCGTAGCGCGCACCGGCGGTCTCTCCCTTTCCTCCGGTCTCACGGAAAAGGAAAGCGACGCCTATAACCACCACTATGCGGCCATCAATCCGTGGATGCCGCGCGCCGCCACCCGGCCGATCGGCCTTGGCGTGATCGCCGATCAGATGCTGCCGCGCGAGCAGCTTCTGAAGACGGAGTTCTACGGCGATTACCTTCGCTGGATCGGCTGCGAAAGCAGTGTCGGCGTGACGATCATGCGCGAACGCGGACGCTCCTTCAACCTTTCGACGCTGACCTCGTCTTCCGATCCGGATTTCAATCGCAGCAATGCCGAACTGCTCAGCGACCTGGCGCCGCATTTGCGCCGCGCTTTCGATTTCATTCGCCGCGAGCACCGCGACCCTCATAACAATGAAAACGGACTGGCGCTCTTCGACGCGATCGGCGTCGGCATCGTCTATATCGGCGAGGATCAGAATATCCGCTCCATCAACGCTGAGGCGGAGCGCATGATCGCGGAGGGCGAGGCGATCGGCGTCACCTCGACCGGGCGGATCGTGATCGACGACGGGGAGCTCGCCTCCCGTCTGTCGGTGCTGCTGCGCAACCGCTTGCAGACAGCTTCGCCGGCGAGCACGCTAATCAGGATGAAGAACAGCAGCTTCAAATGCACGCTGGTGAAGATGCAATCGGATTTCATCACTCAATTTCTTGAAGGACCGATGGTGGCGATGATCATCGAGCGGACGAGCGTTCCATTGCGGCCCGATCTCAACGACGCCCTACCGCGCATCGACCAGCTGACGGCGGCGGAAATGCGGATCGCTGCCGGCATCGCGGCGGGCCTGTCGCTGCGCGAGGTCGCACGGACGAACGATGTCAGCTATGAGACGGCGCGGTCGCATCTCAAGAACATCTATTCGAAGCTCGGGGTGAACAGCCAGGTAGCGCTCGTGCGGCGGCTGATGCCGTAACGCAATTCCGGCTAACCGCGGCTGGCGCGCTTACCGGCGAAGAGATCGGTGTAGCTTTTCAAGAGCTTCGTCATTCGATCGGCGACCATGCGGATTTCCGGGCGGTGACGATCCTCGGCATTCATGACGATCCATTGGCGGTGACGCAGCTCAGGCAGTTCGCCACCGCACCGTTCCAGTTCGGGATAGAGATCGCCGACGAAACAGGGCAGCACCGCCTTTCCCGCACCCGCACGCACCAGATCCGGCAGGGAGCGCGGACGGTTGACCGTCGCGACGATGGCGGATCCCGCATTCTGATAGGGCCAGCGCAGGTAGGAGGAGATCGCATCCTCCGCGCCAACGGCAATCCACCTGCCATCGTCCTGGCTGGCATTGCGCCTGACATAGACCGCATAGGCGACTTCGCCGAGCAAACGGGCGGCGAGATTGCTTTCCTCCGGCTCAAAGGCGCGGATGCCGATATCGCTTTCCCGGTAATTCAGGTTCGCTCGCGCCTCGCCAATCGCCAGAGAGATGCCGAACGTATCTCCCGGCATGCGGATCGCCGAAAAATTCTCGGTCAGCAGCCAAGAGATCCATGTGCCGGCAGCGATCCTGACGGTGGCCCCACCCTCGGACGATTGCCGCCATGCTTCGACCTTGCGGGCGGCGGCTTCCATCTCCTGCAGATGATCGACGAGGGTCTGTCCATCAGCGGTCAGGCGGTAGCCTGTCTGGCTGCGGTGAAAGAGTGCGCGGCCGAGTTCCTGCTCGAGATCGAGCATGCGCCGGCCGATCGTCGCCGGGCTCAAAGCAGTGGCGGCACTTGCGCCCGTCAGACCGCCGCTGCGGGCAACCTGCAGGAAAAGCTGATAGGAATCCCAATTGCCGCTTTTCATGAGTGAAAGACATAATGGGATTTCGCCTGTTTAAGAAGCGGATTTTGATGTGTAGATCAATCGATGTCCACAAACGAAAGGACATCACGATGATTGAGTGTTTTCTGATCGCAGATATTGCTGGCCGGATGCAGCGGGCTAGATTGCTGCAGCAAACGAGACGCGACCGGATAAAAGACGAAGACGCGTTTTACAATACGGTTGCAAACGGCCCCTTGGTGCGATTTGTCGCCTGGCTAACCGAGCCGGAAAATAGAGGCGCCGGGCGCACGAAAGTGCAGCCCGGCAGAAATGAATGCGGATGTCAGGCCGCCTGTCTCACGCGGCCATGAGCGGCAGCGCCTTCGCCAAGCCGGAACTGCTCGATGAGCGCCATCAGCATGTCGGCCTCTTCTGCCAGCTGGCGGCTTGCCTGCGTGGCTTCGGCAACCATCGAGGCATTCTTCTGCGTCATCTGGTCCATCGCATTGACGGAACTGTTGACGTCCTGAAGGGCGGCGGACTGGTCGCGGCTTGCCGTGGCGATGGTCTCGACGTGACCGCTGATTGCGATGATCTCGTGGCTGATCGAGGCGAGCACGCTGCCTGTCTTCTGCACGAGTTCGGAACCGGCATTTACCTCGCGGGTCGACTGTTCGATCAGCGCCTTGATTTCCTTGGCGGCATTGGCCGAACGCTGGGCAAGCTCGCGCACTTCCTGAGCCACGACGGCAAAGCCCTTGCCGGCCTCACCGGCGCGCGCCGCCTCGACACCGGCGTTCAGCGCCAGAAGGTTGGTCTGGAAGGCGATGTCGTCGATGACCACGATGATCTGTTCGATACGCTGCGAAGCGTCTTCGATGCGGCCCATGGCGGCGACGGCATCACCGACGACGGTACCGGAACCGTCCGCCGTCCGTTTGGTCGCGGCGACGACATTGTTTGCCTCATGGGCGCGTTCGGCCGACGAGCGGACGGTAACCGTGATCTGTTCGACGGCAGCAGCCGTTTCTTCGAGACTTGCGGCTTGGGATTCCGTGCGCTTGGAGAGTTCGTCAGCCGAGGCGGAAACCGAACCGCTGTTGCGCTGGATGGAAGCGGCGCTTGCCCGAATGCGCGTCAGCGTATCCTGAAGGCGCAGGAGCGACGTATTGAAATCCATGCGGAGCTGTTCGAGCCGGCCGACGAAGGGTGTTTCGATGGTCTGCGAAACATCACCCTGGGACAGGCGCCCCAGACCGGCGGCAAGCTGATTGACGGCGAAATCGATCTGGCCGTCGAGCGTGCGCTTCTCCGCATCGTTGCGGCTGCGCTCGGCATCGTTCAGGGCCCGCTGTTCGGCGGCCTGCGTTTCCAGTTCCTGTCGGACCACCGCGCTGTCGCGGAAGAGAGCGAGCGCGCGGCCGATGTCGCCGAATTCGTTCTTCTTTTCGACGCAGGGGACGGCGCTGACGAGATCACCCGACGAAATGGCACGCACGCTTGATGTCAACGCCTGCATCGGCCTCACGGAACGGCGGATCGCATAGAAAGCGAGCACGCCGACGAGTAGCATCACCACGGCGCCGACGCTAAGAACCAGCGTCTGCAGCTCGTTCATCCGCTGGTAATAGACTTCCATCGGTATGCCGATGAAGAGGATGCCGATCGTGGCGCCCGACGGATTCTTGACCGGGAAATAGCCCGTCATGAACTTGCGGCCGAACAGATCTGCCGGACCGTAATAGGCATTACCCTGTGCGAGCACAGGCTGGGCGGGATGATCCGCGGCAAGCTTGGTGCCAACGGCACGGTCGCCATTTTCCTTCTTCACATTGGTGGAGACGCGGACGTAATCGCCCCCCTGCTTTTCGAAGATGGTGGCAACGCCGGCGATCGACTGCGCCGTGCGATCAACAAGCGAATAGTCGCCGAAAGCGGGAATCTTATCTTCGGTGACGCCGGACAGAACGTTGTCCTTCACATCGATGCGGACATCAGCATCGCTTGCGCCATAGAGAACCGCCATCGAGCGGCTTGCATCCTTCGCGTCGGATACCGCGCTATCCATGACATAGCTGCCGAGATTGTAATAGGTCACGCCGACAATCGCTGCGGTGCTGACCGCAAGCAGAAGCAGCGTGATCGCAACGATCTGACGCACAATGGATGTCGAAAAGAAACGCAGCATCTGGAACCTCTGGCAAACACAATCGGTATCAGGTTCATAAGAATGCGTTAGGGAAAATTTTCCCTTAACACCGGGCTGCGCGAGGCGTTTTACTTGCGTTTTTTCAAATTTAGTACGACTTGATGAGCATCGCAGTCGCCACCGAGGCAGAAAATTTCAATCCATCCAATTTCGCACAACCTGAGGGAGATTTTAGCAAAAACAAAAATGGCCCCGAAAATGGAGCCATTTTATTGCGGGTTGAATATCGGAATCAGGCGGCGCGGTACATCTGCACGTCGCTGCCGCCATCGATCTTGAACTGCTGCACGAGATGCAGCAGTGCGTCTGCCTCATTTGCAAGCTCGCGGCTTGCTGCAGTGGTTTCTTCCACCATCGCAGCATTCTGTTGGGTCATCTGATCCATCTGGTTGACGGTGGAGTTGACCCCCTGTAGCGCGCTCGACTGGTCGTGACTTGCGCGGGCGATCATTTCGACGTGCTGGCTGATCGTGACGATCTGGGCGCTAATCTTGGCGAGAACCGTTCCGGTTTCCTGTACGAACTGCGAACCGGAATTGACCTCGTTCGTCGACTTGTTGATGAGGCCCTTGATCTCCTGCGCGGCAGCGGCAGAGCGCTGGGCAAGCTCGCGGACTTCCATGGCGACGACGGCAAAGCCCTTGCCAGCCTCACCGGCGCGGGCGGCTTCGATGCCGGCGTTCAGAGCGAGCAGGTTGGTCTGGAAGGCGATCTCGTCGATGACACCGATGATCTGCTCGATCTGGCGCGATGCATCTTCGATACGGCCCATGGCATCGATCGCGTTGTTAACGACGACGGCGGAGTCGTCGGCGCTGCGCTTGGCCTGGCGGACGATCTGGTCGGCATCCTTGGCGCGCTCGGCAGACGAGCGTACGGTGACGGTGATCTGATCGACGGCGGCGGCGGTTTCCTCCAGCGACGCGGCCTGCTGCTCGGTGCGCTTGGAGAGATCTTCGGCGGACTGGGCCATCTGGTTGCCGTTGCCTTGGATCATCTGGACGTTATCGCGGATCTGACTCATCGTGGCCTGCAGGCGCAGCATCGAACCGTTGAAATCCTGGCGGAGCTGTTCGAGACGGCCGATGAAGGGCGTTTCGATCGTCGTCGAGATATCACCCTGCGACATACGCTCGAGCCCGGCGGCAAGCGCGTTGACCGCGAATTCGATCTGGCGGTCCATCTCGCGCTTTTCAGCATCGTTGCGCTGGCGCTCATGCTCAGCCGCCTGACGCTCTTCGTCGCTCTGCTCCTCGATACGGATCTTGGAGATGGCATTTTCCTTGAAGATGCCGAGCGCGCGGGCCATGTCGCCGATTTCGTCGAAACGCTTCTCACCGGAAATGTTGGTATCGAGCGCACCTTCGGCGATGCGGCGCATGGCGGCGGTGATCTGCGCGATCGGCCGCTGCAGCGTCAGCACCAGTGCGATGCCGCCGACGATGGAGACCAGGATGCCGAGCGCGGTGGTTCCGACGGAGATGCTGTTGGCCTGTTCACGCTCGGTGCCGGCAGTCTGCTTCTGCTGTTCCGCGAAGCTGGTGAGCTGGCCCCAGACGCCGTCGAGCTGCTGTCGCGCTGCGGCATAATCGGTCGTGCGTTGATTGATCACATCGACGAGGCTTTGTGCACCCTTGTCCATCGAAGCGAGAGCAGGCGTAATCGCGTCGACGATGTCACCGGCGAAATTCATACCCTTGGCGCTTGCCTGAAGGGTATTCAGCATGGTGTTGAGCGTGGCGATCTCCTGGTTCAGGCGAACGCGATTTTCCTTGTTCGGCTTGGCATTGAACTCGGCAAGCACGAGCTGCAGCGAATAAATGGAGCTCTCAAGGCGCCGGGTGTCTTCCAGCACGGAATTCGTCTGAGCGATGCGGCTGTCGAGTTCCACGAAGGTCGTCGTTGCCTCACGCATCATCTGGGTGGCGGTGAGCTGGGTGTAAGTGGACATCTGGCGGAAACGGGAAACGAGACGGCCGAGATTGGCAACGCCGTCATCCGTACCGGCATCCGGCGCAGTTGCCTGAGCCTTCAGATCACTAACGGTCTGCGCCATCGATTGCGTCATGCTCTTCTGGTTCTGCGGGACGGAGATTTCGATCATGCGCTGCGCCTTGACGATCGCAGGAAGGGCATCGGTCACGGCCTTAAGCTTGTCAGCCGGAGTCTGCGCCTTGTTGAAATCGTTCATGGCGGCCGCCAGCGTATCACCGCCCTTCAGCAGGCGGTCGGCTGCACGCAGCGTCGCCGTCGCATTGCCTTCGTCTGTGCGGATATTTTCTTCCAACTGCTTGGCGTCGTAGCTGACGTTGAAGCGGTTGGTGATCATCACCTTCTGGGCATCGTCGATCTGCTTACGAAGGGCCACCTCCTGCTCGTGCAGCGTCCAGAGCTTACCGACAGTATCCGAAATGCCGTTCGTGCCCTCGATAGCAGCCTGCAGGTTTTCATAACCGGCATTGTCGCCGATCTGCGCCATGGTGGCGTTCAGCGTCTGCCCCTGGGTTTTGATATCGGCATGGAGCTTGTCACGCGCCTGCTCGTTGGTGGTCTGTAGGAAGTCATCCATCGAGGCGTAGAGATCCTTGAACCCGCTCAGCGACTGGAGAACGCTGTTGGAAATCTCCATCCGGCCCTGCAGCAGACCTGAGGCATAAAGACCGGTCAGACCGACGGCGGAAATGGTGACGACGAATGGCAGAACAAAAATCAGAACCTTAGTCTGAATTTTGAAACGAGACAGAATCTTGTCAATGAACATGGCGCGCTGTGCCTTTCATACACCACCCCTCCCGCCGGCGGCCTTTCTGGCGCCAGCCGGGTGCATATCGAGCTGATCTACTAACAGTTGGGGAAACCCTGAAAGGGCGGCAGTCATTGCCATTTCATTACCGGCAAAGGCCGGAAACACCCAAATAATCGTCCCTAATGTGTCAGATTATATGTTAATTTTCGGATAAACACTAAGAGCGCATCAGCCGCTCTCGCACAATAGTTGCAAACAGCGCGCTAGGGAATCGCAATACATCAGCCGCGAAACCAGACGACTTCCATTAAGCTGCCGAAAGATCAGATGAAGTGGGAGAGAAGAACCGCAATGCTGGCGGCGGTCGCGCCGGCGGCAAGCATCAGATAGCGCAGAGCTACGAGTTTCGTATCAGGCTTTGCCTGGGCGATTGCGATGGCGCGGGAGCGTCGAGTGTTTCTGTCCATTGCGAAACCTCACTTCTATCTAAGCACAACAATCCAATAAAACGGCTTGCCGGTAAAGCTTCATTTAGGAATGATTTGCCAACCTGCCATTGGGACAGGATGGCGCAGCCAATCTTAAGAAGTCTTGAATCGAGGAAAAGGTTTCACGTCTACGAATATTCGCATTTACAATGCCTCACCGGCGGCAAAGCCGGAGGCCCAGGCCCACTGGAAATTATAGCCGCCGAGCCAGCCTGTCACGTCAACACATTCACCGATGAAATAGAGACCAGGAACGGCCTTGGCCTGCATGCTGCGGGAATCGAGCGCCACCGTGTCGATGCCGCCGAGCGTGACTTCCGCCGTACGATACCCCTCCGAACCGGACGGCCTGACGGACCAGTTCTGTACGGAATCGGCAAGTTTGGTCAGCAGCTTGTCGGAGAGGTCGGCCATGTTACCGCTGACCGCTTCGCGCTCAACGATATATTGCGCTAAGCGCTTCGGCAGGATTTCAGCAAGCGCCGTCTGTGCGGACTGGCGCCCGTTTACCTGTTTCGCCTTCTTCAGATGCGCGCCGATATCGACATCTGGCTCGATATCGATGGTGATGGCATCACCTTCCCGCCAGTAAGAGGAAACCTGCAGGATGGCCGGGCCGCTGACGCCACGGTGGGTGAAGAGCAGGGCTTCCCGAAAGGCAGTCTTGCCGTGACGGATCTCGGCAGGCGCGGAAATACCTGAGAGCGGCGCGATGCTTTCAAGCAGAACGGGGTCAAGTGTCAGGGGTACCAGGGCGGGGCGCGTTTCAGTCAGAGCGAGACCGAACTGCTCGGCAATACGATAGGCAAAGCCGGTCGCCCCCATCTTCGGAATGGATTTTCCGCCCGTTGCGATGACCAGCGAGGCGGCGTCGAAGAACCCTTCGGAGGTCGAGACACGAAAGCCGCTTTCGGTCTTTTCAACCCCTGTCATTTCGACGCCGAGATGCCAGACAGCACCTGCCGCACGCATCTCGTCGAGCAGCATGAGGATGATGTCCTTGGCGCTGCTGTCGCAGAAAAGCTGTCCGAGCGTCTTTTCGTGCCAGGCGATGCCATGCCGGTCCACCATGGCGATGAAATCAGCCGGCGTGAAGCGGGCAAGCGCCGACTTACAGAAATGCGGATTGGCGGAGAGGAAGTTCTTCGGGCCGGCATTGACGTTGGTGAAATTGCAGCGGCCGCCGCCGGAAATGCGGATCTTTTCGCCTGGAGCGTGCGAATGGTCAAGTACGGTGACCGAGCGGCCGCGCTGCCCGGCGCGAATGGCGCACATCATGCCCGCGGCCCCGGCCCCGATGACGATCACATCGCTCTGACGCTGCAAAATCCATTTTCCTTGCTGAAATAGCGTCTTCTTTTTCCATCAAAGCGCAGATGTCAACGCCTTCCACCCCCTCGCCAATTGGCGAACTCCGGTTATGATGGCGCTACGATCAACACGAACCGGTGTGTCATGTCCCCAAAAAAGACGACGCTGAAGCCTGCCAGAAACGTACCCGCCTCGAAGAAACTCCCCCCTGACCCTGGATCTCTTCGCGGTGTTGCCAACTGGAAGGAAGCGGCGCAATGGTTGAGGGCACGCGGGATCGAAGACATCGAATGCATCACGCCGGACCTTGCCGGAGTGCCGCGCGGTAAGATGATGCCGTCCTCCAAGTTCACCTCCAACACATCGCTCGCACTGCCTTCGGCGATTTACCGCCACACGATATCAGGCGAATATCCCGAGGAGACCGAAAGCTTCCGCTACGAGCCGCGCGACAGCGACCTGAAGCTCGTGCCCGACCTTTCTACCCTGTCCGTGGTGCCCTGGGAAACCGACCCGACCGCGCAGGTCATCTGCGACATCGTCGATTCCGACGGACAGGAAGTTCCCTACACGCCGCGCAACGTGTTGAAGCGCATTCTCAGCCTCTATGCCGAGCGCGGCTGGAAGCCTATCGTGGCGCCGGAAATCGAATTCTACCTGGTCGCCACGAATGACGACCCTGATTATCCGCTGCATCCGCCCAAGGGACGTTCGGGTCGTTCTATTCTCGGCGGCCAAGGCTATTCGATCGCCGGCATCAACGAGTTCGACGAACTGATCGACGACATCTACCACTTCTCGGAAAAGCAGGGCCTCGAGATCGATACGCTGATCCACGAGGAGGGACCGGCGCAGCTCGAAATCAACCTCCGTCACGGCAATCCGATCGAACTTGCCGACCAGGTGTTTCTCTTCAAGCGCACGATCCGCGAGGCGGCGCTGAAGCACGATATCTACGCCACCTTCATGGCAAAGCCGATGCAGGGCCAGCCGGGTTCGGCGATGCATATCCACCAGTCGGTCGTCGACATCGCGACCGGCAAGAACGTCTTTTCGAACAATGACGGTTCGGCCTCGAAGGAATTCTTCCATTTCATCGGCGGCATGCAGAAATACGTGCCGAGCGCGCTCGCCATGCTGGCGCCCTATGTGAATTCCTACCGCCGCCTGCAGCCGGATATGTCCTGCCCCGTCAACAATGCCTGGGGTTACGACAACCGCACGACGGCCTTCCGCGTGCCGGTCTCCGATCCACAGGCACGGCGCGTGGAAAACCGCCTGCCGAGTTCCGATGCCAATCCGTATCTGGCGCTCGCCGCCTCGCTTGCATCCGGTCTGCTCGGCATCATGAAGGAAATCGAGCCTACCGCTCCGACCGAGGATTCGGCCAATGAGGGCTCGATCGACTTGCCGCGCGGTCTTCTGGAAGCCGTGGCACTGCTCGAAGACGAGCCGGCCTTCGAGGAAGTCTTCGGCAAGGAATTCATCGGGCTTTATGCCGGCGTGAAGCGGGGCGAGTTCGAAACCTTCATGCAGGTGATCAGTCCCTGGGAGCGGGAATTCCTCCTTCTGAACGTTTGAGGATCGGCCATGACGAAAGAGACATGGCAAAGCCCCATCGCGCCGGGAGTTTCCTGGTATCAGACAACAGTCGGCGAGCGGCCGGATTATCCGGCACTCGACGGCTCCAGGCAGTGTGACGTCGCCATCATCGGCGGCGGCTATACGGGCCTTCAGGCCGCCTATAATCTCGCCAGGGCCGGTGTCTCGGTGACGCTCATTGAGGCATTCAGGCTCGGCGACGGCGCCTCGGGGCGCAATGGCGGCCAGCTCGGCACCGGCCAGCGCTGGTGGCCGGAAGAGATGGAAGAGAAGATCGGCTATGAGCGCTCCAAGGCGCTCTTCGATCTTGCCGAAGATGCCAAGCGGCACCTCATGGATTTTGCGACCGAGCACCAGATCGATATGGATTACGTGCCCGGCCAGCTCAACGTTGCGCACAAGGAAAGCTATAAGCGGTACTATTACGAGAATGCCGAGATCGCAGCCTTCCGCTACGACTATCCGCACATTCGCTTCATGGACCGCGAGGAGACGCAGGAGCGGCTCGGCTCCAGGCGTTTCTACTGCGGGGTACGCGACGTCGGCACCGGCCATATCCATCCGCTGAAGCTGCTGATCGGCCTTGGCCGGGCTGCGGCCAATGCCGGGGCTGATATCTTCGAAATGACCAAGGCAAAGTCGATCGGTCGGGCCAGCGGCAAGGTCATCGTCGAGACCGAACGCGGTACAATCACCGCCAACCGGGCGCTGATTGCCTGCAATGGACATATCGGCAATCTGGAGCCGATCACCGCAAGCCATGTGATGCCGATACGCTCCTTCATTGGCGCGACCGTACCGCTCGACCGGTTCCCTGATGTGATACCGGGCGGCGAAGCGGTGGCGGATTCGCGTTTCGTCGTGCGCTATTTCCGCAAAATGAAGGACGGACGGTTGCTCTTCGGCGGGCGCGAGGCCTATACGGCCGACAATCCGCGTAACATCTCGCAGCATATCCGCCGGCAAATCGCCGAAATTTACCCCGCGCTCAAGAATATCGAGATCACTCATGCCTGGGGCGGCTCGGTCGGCATCACAATGCCGCGCCAGCCGTTCGTGCGCGAGGTCATGCCCGGCGTCACTTCCATCGGCGGTTATTCCGGCCACGGCGTCATGCTGTCAAACTACTGTGGCAAGCTTTACGCAGAAATGGTGCTGGGGAAATCGGCCGATCTCGATCTCTTCAAGGCGCTCGATATTCCTGCCTTTCCGGGTGGCGTGCGCATGCGGGCACCGCTGCTTTTCCTTGCCTTGTCGTGGTTCGCTCTCCGCGACAAGTTTTAGTTCGATTGCGGATTTCCTCTCCGGGAAATTCGCTTTAAAACCGATGACCGACAGATTCATTGCACCGCACACTGGCTTTTTTAAATCGATTAGATTAAAACGGCCACCAACCAAGCATGATTGAGAGACAAGCTCATGAGCAGCCAGATCATTCCCGTTGAGCCTTTTGATTACGTCGTCTTTGGCGGCAGCGGCGACCTTGCCGAGCGCAAGCTTCTGCCCGCGCTGTATCATCGCCAGATCGAGGGCCAGTTCTCGGAGCCGACCCGTGTCATCGGCGCTTCGCGCAGCCCGCTTTCGCATGAGGAATACCGCAAATTCGCGAAGGACGCGCTCAAGGAACACCTGAAGAAGGGCGAATATGACGAGGCGGAAGTCGAAAAGTTTTGCTCTCGTCTCTTCTATGTTTCCGTCGATGCCCGCACGGACAGCGGCTGGGATCAACTGAAGAAGCTGCTCGACGAGGGCAAAGATCGCGTTCGCGCCTTCTATCTCGCCGTCGCTCCGGGCATCTTCGGCGACATCTCGCAGAAGATCCACGACCACAAGCTGATCACCAAGTCGACCCGGATCGTTGTCGAAAAGCCGATCGGCCGTGACCTCGCCTCGGCCCTGCAGCTCAACGACAGTATCGGCCGCGCCTTCAAGGAAGAGCAGATCTTCCGCATCGACCACTATCTCGGCAAGGAGACGGTGCAGAACCTGATGGCGCTGCGCTTTGCCAACGCGCTCTATGAGCCGCTGTGGAACGCCAACTATATCGATCACGTGCAGATCACGGTTGCCGAAGCCGTCGGCCTCGAAGGCCGCGCCGGTTACTATGACACCGCCGGCGCGCTGCGCGACATGGTGCAGAACCACATCCTGCAGCTCCTCTGCCTCACCGCTATGGAAGTACCCTCCTCCATGGATTCGGAGGCCGTTCGCGACGAAAAACTCAAGGTTCTGCGCGCGCTGAAGCCGATCAATGCCTCCAACGTCGAGCAGGCCACCGTCCGCGGCCAGTACCGCGCCGGCGCTTCCGGCAGCGGCCCGGTCAAAGGCTATCTCGAAGAGCTCGAAGGCGGCGTTTCCAACACGGAAACCTTCGTTGCCATCAAGGCCGAGATCAACAACTGGCGCTGGGCAGGCGTTCCCTTCTATATCAGAACCGGCAAGCGTCTGGCCGGGCGCATGTCGGAAATCGTCATCACCTTCAAGCCGATCCCGCACGCGATCTTCGACCAGGCCGCCGGCCGCATCAGCCAGAACCAGCTGATCATCCGCCTGCAGCCGGATGAGGGCGTCAAGCAGTCGCTGATGATCAAGGATCCGGGTCCGGGCGGCATGCGCCTGCGCAACGTTTCGCTCGACATGAGCTTCGCCCAGGCCTTCAACGTCCGCAATCCTGACGCCTACGAGCGCCTGCTGATGGACGTCATCCGCTCCAATCAGACGCTGTTCATGCGCCGCGACGAAGTTGAAGCCGCATGGCAGTGGGTCGATCCGATCCTCAAGGGTTGGGAATCCACCGGCCAGCAGGTGCAGGGCTACACGGCCGGCACCTGGGGTCCAAGCCAGGCCATCGCGCTAATCGAACGTGACGGCCGCACCTGGCACGACGACATCTAAGTCCAAGGGTCCGAAGATATGGCATCGACACTGCATTCCTTCGCAAACGCCGCCGAACTCGCCGCCAACCTTGCAGACAAAGTGTCCGGCGCTCTTTCGGCAGCCATCGCAGCCCGCGGAGAGGCGAGCATTGCCGTTTCCGGCGGTTCCACGCCGAAAGCCTTCTTCCAGGCACTTTCGATGCGTGATATCGACTGGGCCAAGGTGACGATCACGCTTGTCGATGAACGTTTCGTTCCCGCCGGCAATCCGCGCTCCAACCATCTGCTGGTCGATGCCAATCTTCTCCAGAACAAGGCAAAGGCGGCGCGTTTCGTGCCGCTTTACCAGCCGGCAGACTCCGTCGAGGAGGCCGCAAAGCTCGCGACTACAAAGAGTGCCGAGATTGGCATCCCCTTCGATGTCGTCATTCTCGGCATGGGTGGCGATGGCCATACGGCCTCGTTCTTTCCGGGCGGCAACAATCTGAGCGTCGCGCTTGATCCGCAGACGCCGCGCGGCATCATCACCATGGACGCGGAAGGGGCCGGCGAGCCACGCTTGACCTTCACCTTCTCCGCCCTTGAAGATGCCAAACTGCTCATTCTCCACATTGAGGGCGAAGGCAAAAAAGACGTTCTCGCCAAGGCAGAAGGTAACGGTGAAGAGGCGGATATGCCGATCCGTGCCATTCTGCGCCGGGCCACTTCCCCGGTCGAGATCTACTGGGCTCCCTGACACGGCCTGAGAGGCCGCCGGAGCCGGCGAACAGACAGAGACGAACCAGAACAAGGCAGGGATTTTCCATGTCCGCTCACGCACGCATTGCTGCGATTACGAATCGCATTGTCGAACGCTCGAAGCCGACCCGCGAGCGCTATCTGGAGCGCCTGCGCGCTGCCGCCTCTCAAGGCGTCAACCGCTCGGTTCTCGGCTGCGCCAACCTCGCCCACGGCTTTGCCATCTGTTCCCCCGCCGAGAAGGACGCGCTGGCGGGAGACCGCGTACCCAATCTCGGCATCATCACCGCCTATAATGACATGCTCTCGGCCCATCAGCCGTTCGAGACCTATCCGGCGATCATTCGCGAGGCGGCAGCGCAGGCGGGTGGTATTGCCCAGGTTGCCGGCGGCGTGCCCGCCATGTGCGACGGCGTCACCCAGGGCCAGCCGGGCATGGAGCTTTCGCTCTTCTCACGCGACCTGATTGCCATGGCGGCCGGTGTCGGCCTGTCGCACAACATGTTCGATGCGGCGCTCTTCCTCGGCGTCTGCGACAAGATCGTGCCCGGTCTCGTCATTGCCGCTCTTTCTTTCGGCCATCTGCCGGCGATATTCATCCCGGCCGGACCGATGACTTCGGGCCTGCCGAACGACGAGAAGTCGCGCGTGCGTCAGCTCTTCGCCGAGGGCAAGGTCGGACGTGCGGAATTGCTGGAAGCCGAATCCAAGTCCTATCACGGCCCGGGCACCTGCACCTTCTACGGCACGGCCAATTCCAACCAGATGCTGATGGAGATCATGGGCTTTCATATGCCCGGCTCCTCCTTCATCAATCCCGGCACACCGCTGCGCGAGGCGCTGACGCGCGAAGCCGCCAAGCGGGCGCTTGCCATTACCGCTCTCGGCAACGAGTTCACGCCGGCCGGCGAGATGATCGACGAACGCTCGATCGTCAACGGCGTCGTCGGCCTGCATGCGACGGGTGGTTCGACGAACCACACGATGCATCTCGTCGCCATGGCGCGCGCCGGCGGCATCGTGCTGACCTGGCAGGATATTGCCGAGCTTTCGGAACTGGTGCCGCTGCTTGCCCGTGTCTATCCGAACGGGCTTGCCGACGTGAACCATTTCCAGGCAGCCGGCGGCATGGGCTTCCTCATCAAGGAACTGTTGAAGCAAGGCCTGGTGCATGACGACGTGCGCACCGTCTTCGGCCAGGGTCTCGAAGCCTATACTGTCGATGCTCAGCTCGGCGAAAACGGCGCGGTCGTGCGCCAGCCCTCGCCGGAAAAGAGCCACGATCCGAAGGTACTCGCCAGCATCGAGACGCCCTTCCAGGCGAATGGCGGCTTGAAGATGCTGCGCGGCAATCTCGGCAAGGCGGTCATCAAGATCTCCGCCGTCAAGGCGGAGCGCCATATCATCGAGGCGCCGGCCATCGTGTTCCATAGCCAGCAGGAGCTGCAGGACGCCTTCAGGGAAGGCAAGCTCAACCGCGATTTCGTCGCCGTCGTGCGCTTCCAGGGACCGAAGGCCAACGGCATGCCGGAACTGCATAAGCTAACCCCACCGCTCGGTGTGCTGCAGGACCGCGGTTTCCGCGTGGCGTTGCTGACCGACGGCCGCATGTCCGGTGCTTCCGGCAAGGTTCCGGCGGCAATCCATGTCACGCCCGAAGCCGTCGACGGCGGCCCGATCGCCCGCATCAAGGACGGCGATATCATTCGTCTCGACGCAATCAGGGGTACGCTCGAAGTTCTCGTCGATGCCGCCGACATGGCCGAGCGCGAGCCTGCGACAATCGATCTTTCAGACAATGAATTCGGCATGGGCCGCGAGCTTTTCGCGCCGTTCCGTCACGCGGTCGGGCCTTCCGACCAGGGTGCCAGCGTGCTTTTCCACGCCCACTGACATCTCCTCATCGATGCAAAGAAAAACCCGCGGCCGAAACCGCGGGTTTTCATATCCAGCGAGACGCGAGACTGTTACGCGCGGATATCGAGGACGTAATCCTTGTGAGCCGGGTGCGTGCTGTAGACGAAGATCTTGTTCAGCTCCTTCTGCGTCAGCAGGCGCAGGAAGCGAACCTCGATCGTGTTGTTCGGGAAGGTCTTCATCAGCAGGCAGCCCACCTTGGTGATGCGGGCATCCGGAATATCCAAGTAGAACTGCTTCGGCAGCGTGTACTGCGTGAGGATCGCGAGGATCGCACTGCTCATCGAGATACGGACGATATCGCAGCGGCGCGAGGCGGCATGCATGACGCCCTTTTCCGTATATTCAATGCGCGCGGCGTTCATCGTGTCTTCCATCTTGAACCGCGATTCGCGGTCGTACATGAAAGATTCTTCCTTCGCCAGGAAGTGCGATTTAGGAGGTGTCGGATTCGATGCGGCCATAGCCTTAGTCCCCTCAGTCTTGATGAGAAAAGGCTAGCACTGCATGTTTAACAGAAAGTGAGAATCCTCCCCCTCCACAGCCTCAAGAAGAAGGATTCCACCAAAAATGGATGGTCATCTTCTATAGGTGTGACCTGCCGCATCGAAGAGATGCAGTTTCTGCCGGTCGGCAACAAAATGCATCTTCTGGCCGCGCTTCACGTCGTAGATTCCGGGCAGTTTGACGATGATCGGCTCCCCCTGGACCAGGCCTTCGATATAGAGAAGCGTCACTTCGCCGAGCGCCTCGACGATCGAGACTTCACCTTCGAACAGGTAATCCTCGTTGGGGCCTGCGATACGCAGATCTTCGGGGCGAACGCCGAAGCTTGCCTGCTTGCCCTTCTCCGATGCCGCAGTGGCGACATCGAGCGTCACCGATTTGCCGCCCGTCAGCGTCACCGTCGTGTTTTCGCCGGCATCGGTGATCGTTGCGGGGATGACGTTCATAGCCGGAGAGCCAATGAACTTGGCGACGAAGAGGTTTGCGGGGCGCTCGTAAAGCTCCAACGGCGCTCCGACCTGCTCGATATTGCCGGCCGACAGAACGACGATGCGGTCCGCCAGCGTCATCGCCTCGACCTGGTCGTGCGTGACATAGATCATCGTCGTATCGGCCATCTGTTCGTTCAGGCGGGCGATCTCGATACGGGTTGCGACGCGCAGCGCGGCATCGAGGTTGGAAAGCGGCTCGTCAAAGAGGAAGACTTTTGGGTTGCGGCAGATGGCGCGGCCGATCGCCACGCGCTGGCGCTGGCCGCCCGAGAGCGCCTTCGGCAGGCGGTCGAGATATTTTGTAAGCTGCAGGCTTTCGGCCGCAGCCCGCACGCGGCGGTCGATCTCCTGCTTGCTTTCACCTGCGATCTTCATGCCGAAGGCCATGTTGTCGAAAACCGTCATATGCGGGTAGAGCGCATAGGACTGGAACACCATGGCGATGCCGCGCTTTGAGGGCGGCACGTCGTTGACGAGCATGCCGTCGATATACATCTCCCCGCCGGTGATGTTTTCCAGGCCGGCGATCATGCGGAGTAAAGTGGACTTGCCACAGCCGGAGGGGCCGACGAAAACGATGAATTCGCCCTGGTTGATCTCCAGGTCGATGCCGTGGAGCACATCCACGGAGCCATAGGATTTGCGGATATCCTTAAGCGTCAGTCCAGTCATTTTCCTCTCCCCTCCTGATCCTAAGCGAGGCGGGCGAAATACGCCCCCCAGGCCGGAATATCGATCCTGTCGCCGTAATTGTTGCTGTTAAAGCCGTGCCCCGCCAAAGCCTGCCACTCGCCTGCCGGCAGGGTGACACTGGTTTCTGCCGGTCCCATGTTGAAGATGCAGAGCAGCGTCTCATTGCCGTGTTCGCGCGTGAAGATCAGCGCATCGCCCTGCGGATCCTCGAACTCGATCTCGCCTTTGGCGAAGGCCGGATGCTGCTTGCGGAAGGCGATGAAGCGGCGGTAGTGCTCGAGCACGGAATTCTCGTCGCCCTGCTGCACGCTGACGGCGCGCAGGATGTGCTCGACCGGGACCGGCAGCCAGGGTTTCACGGTCGAGAAACCGCCCTGGGCAACCTGGCTGTCCCAGACCATCGGCGTGCGGCAACCGTCACGCCCCTTGAACTCCGGCCAGAACTGGATGCCGTAGGGATCCTGCAGGTCCTGATAGGCGAGATCGGCTTCGGTGAGGGCAAGCTCCTCGCCCTGATAGAGGCAGACAGAACCACGCAGCGTCATCAGCAACGAGGCATAGAGCTTGGCAAAGGCATCGTGATCGGCGACCAGCGAACCCCAGCGGCTGACATGGCGCATCACGTCATGGTTCGAGAAGGCCCAGCAGGCCCAGCCATCGGGAGCGGCCGCACCGAAATCCTTCATGACTTCCTCGACGCGCTCAGGCGTGAGCGGATCGGGCGCCAGGAATTCGAAGGCGTAGCACATGTGCATCTTGTCATTGCCGGAGGTGTATTCGCCGACGATTTCGAGGCCGCGCTGGCTATCGCCCACTTCGCCGACGGCGGCAATAGCCGGGAACTCTTCCAGTACCGCGCGGAAGCGCTTCAGGAATTCGAGGTTTTCCGGGCGGTTCTTGTCGTAGAGGTGCTCCTGGAAATTATAGGGGTTCACGGCAGGAGCAGTCGACGCGTTGCGACGTTCCGGTGCAAGTGCCGGGTTATCGCGCAACAGCTTGTCGTGGAAGTAGAAGTTGATCGTATCGAGACGGAAACCGTCGACGCCGCGTTTCAGCCAGAAGCGGACGACATCGAGAAGGCGATCCTGAACCTCCGGATTATGCAGGTTCATATCCGGCTGCGAGGTCAGGAAGTTGTGCATGTAATATTGCATGCGCGTCGGATCCCACGCCCATGCGGAGCCGCCGAAGATCGACAGCCAGTTGTTCGGCGGCGTGCCGTCCGGCTTGGCATCGGCCCAGACATACCAGTCGGCCTTGGCGTTGGTCTTGCTCGTGCGGCTTTCGACGAACCAGGGGTGCTGGTCGGAGGAGTGCGAGATGACGAGATCGATCATCACCTTGATGCCGAGGCGATGGGCTTCCGCTATCAGCGTGTCGAAATCGATCAGCGTTCCGAAGATCGCATCGACGTTTTCGTAATCGGAGACGTCATAGCCGAAATCGCGCATCGGCGATGTGAAGAAGGGCGAAATCCAGATCGCATCGGCGCCGAGGCTTGCCACATGCGGCAGGCGGGCGGTGATGCCCTTCAGGTCGCCGATGCCGTCGCCGTTCGAATCCTGGTAGGAGCGCGGATAGATCTGATAGATCACCGCGCCGCGCCACCAGTCCTTGTCGGCGGTCAGATTGGATTGGGAAGCCAGACTCATGGAATATCCTGTTTGAAATTGCGTCTTGGGATGGATCAGCCTCCCTTGACCGACCCAGCCAGCAGGCCGCGCACCAGATAACGCTGCAGCGAAAAGAAGACGAGCAGCGGTATGATGATGGTGACGAAAGCGGACGCCGTCAGGATTTCCCAATTGCCACCACGCGAACCGAGCAGCGCGTTCAGCGCCCCGGTCAGCACGAGGTGGTCCTTGTCGGTGCCGAGGAAGACCATGGCAACGAGCAGGTCGTTCCACACCCACAGGAACTGGAAGATCGCGAAGGATGCGAGCGCGGGGAAGGACAGAGGCAAAACGATGCGGGTGAAGATCTCGAAGTCGCTCGCGCCGTCGACGCGGGCGGATTCGATGATCTCCTTCGGCAGGCCGGCAATATAGGCCCGCAGGAGATAGATGGCGAGCGGCATGCCGAAGGCGGTGTGCGCCAGCCAGATGCCGGGATAGGTCTTCGACGGCTGACCGATCGCGGTGCCGATCTCGTTATAGAGGCGCAGGAGCGGGATGAGCGACATCTGCAGCGGCACGACGATGAGGCCGACGACGAGTGCAATCAGCAGTGCGCGGCCCGGAAACTCCATCCAGCTCAGCGCGTAGGCGGCAAAAGCGGCGATCAGGATCGGGATGATGGTCGCCGGAATGGTCACGGTCAGAGAGTTGATGAAGGACTGGCCGATACCCTCGCTCGTCAGAACGGTCTTATAATTCGCGAGCGTGAATTCCGGCGGAGCCGATGCCGCGACATAGATGCGGCGCGGACGTTCATCGGGCGAAAAGGCGACATTCTTCATGTAGCGGTAGCTGCCGTCGCTGTTGATGAGCAAGCTTTCGCCCTCGCCGAGGTCGGCGGTCTGACCGGCCTCGAAAGCCGAAGGCTGCTGCACACGTACGCCGAAGGCCTTGACCGAGCGACCAGCCTGATCGGCCAGCACATTGCCCGTGATGACGTAGATATCGCCTTCCTGCTTTGCCTGATCGGGGGTGCCGAGGCGCGCGGCCACCGTCTGCGTGGAGCCGGCAAAGGCGGTCCACCAGCCGGAAACAGTGATCTGGTCCCTGTCGCGGAGCGCACTGACGAAGATGCCGAGTGTGGGCACCAGCCAGACGATGACGATGACGAGAACACAGAAGTGGACGAAAAGACGGGCGGGGCCAATCTTGAAGTAACGTGCAGCGGTCGTCATCTCAGCGCCCCCTCAGCTCAGCGTTGGCGCGGCGCACGTTCCACACCATGATCGGCGTGACGGCGAGCATGATGATGATGGCGATGACGGCGCTTCGGCCGGAATCGCCGCCGCCGCGGAACAGCCAGTTGAACATCAGGTTCGCCAGCACCATGGTCTGCCACTGGCCGTTGGTCATGGTGAGCACAATATCGAAGACCTTTAGGACAAGGATGGTGATCGTCGTCCAGACGACGGCGATCGTGCCCCAGATCTGCGGCACCATGATGCGCCAGAAGATCTGCCAGCCATTGGCGCCATCGATGACAGCGGCCTCGATCGTCTCTTCCGGGATGCCGCGCAGTGCTGCCGAGAGAATGACCATGGCAAAACCGGTCTGGATCCAGATCAGGATCACCATCAGGAAGAAGTTGTTCCAGAAGGGAACAGAGATCCAGACCTGCGGCGTGCCGCCGAAAGTCTGCACGATGGCGTTCAGGAGGCCGATCTGCACATCGTTGCCGCCGCGATACTCATAGATGAACTTCCAGATGACGGAAGCACCGACGAAGGAGATCGCCATCGGCATGAAGACGATGCTCTTGGCGATATTGCCCCACCAGATGCGGTCGGTCATGACGGCGATGACGAGGCCGAAGAAGGTGCAGGCAGCTGGCACGACTGCAAGCCATAGAATGTTGTTGAAGATCGACTGGCGGAATTCGCGATCGTTCAAGGCCCACAAGTAATTGGTCGCGCCCACGAACTCATTGCCCGACCGGTCGTAAAAGGACAGGATGAAGGTCGCGACAACAGGATAGACAAGGTAGACGATCAGCAGGAAGAGCGCCGGGAAGAGAAATAGCCAGGGGCGGATCATCGCGCGCCGGTTCAGATTGCGCGAGGCCTGACGGATATCGCCGTCCTTCACCGGCAAGGCGAGATCGAGGATCTTATTCGAGAAAAAGAAATAGGCCGAGCACGCGAAAACGGCGACGACCACGACGCCCAAAGCGGACACTATCTGCGACAGCATTTCGTCCCTCCCCTGCTTCCCTGTCTTATTCTGAAGGGTTAACGCCGGATATCGTCAATAGAGCTGATGTGTTTGACCACAGGATCCGGCACAACCGGGCTCCCCCTCTGGAGCCCGGCCGCTCATTCCGGTGATGCCGCCGGTTACCCGGCGGCATGGATTGTCATGAGATTACTTGATGCCGTCCCAGGCGCTCTGGATTTCTGCTGCAGCGTCCTGAGCGGACTTGCCGCCGACGAAGTCGACCATGCCGGTCCAGAAGGCGCCGGCGCCGATCTTGCCGGGCATCAGGTCAGAACCGTCGAAGCGGAAGGTGGTAGCCGAGGTCAGGATCTCACCTTCCTTCTTCATCTGCTCGTTAGCGTATGCATCGACGTTGACGCCCTTGTAGGGGGTCAGGAAGCTCGACTGCGCCATCCAGAGCTCATGAGCAACGGGCGTCTTCAGGAAGTCGACGAAGGCGCGAGCCGTCGGAGAATCCTTGGCGATGGTAACGAGCGTGCCTGCACCCAGAACCGGCTTGCCCAGATCGGCATGTGCAGCATAGGTCGGCATGTAGAAGAAGTCGGCATCGGTGCCGAGCTTCGTTCCCTCAGGGAAGAAGGACGGGATGAACGAAGCCTGGTGGTGCAGGTAGCACTTCGGCGGAACAGCGAAGAGGCCCTTCGGGCTGTCGCGGAAGTCGGTCGAAGCAACGGCCGCAACGCCGCCGTCGACATACTTTTCGTTCTTGGCGAACTTGCCGAATTCGTCGATCGCGGCAACGACGGCCGGATCGGTGAACTTCACTTCGTTGGTGGTCCACTTGTCGTAGACGTCAGGCTTCTGGGTACGCAGCATGATGTCTTCGACCCAGTCGGTCGCCGGCCAGCCGGTTGCGCCGCCTGAACCGAGGCCGATGCACCAGGGGACACCGCCGTCCTTGACGATCTGGTCGGTCAGAGCGTGCAGCTCTTCCATGGTCGTCGGAACCTTGTAGCCGGCTTCCTGGAAGTTTTCCGGCACGTACCAGACGAGCGACTTCACATCGGCTTTGTACGGGAATGCATAGAAGGCTTCCTTGCCATCCTTGCCCTTGTAAGTGCCATAGCCGACCCAGCTGTCGCCGGCGCCGTAATTGTCCTTGACCCACTTGGAGGTATCGTCGCCGAGCGGCGTCAGATAGCCCTTGCCGGCGAGATCGGCCAACAGACCCGGCTGCGGCAGGATGGCAATATTCGGAGGCGAGCCTGCCTGTGTATCGATGACAATCTGCTGTTCGTAGTTTTCAGAGGAAGAATACTTGGCGTCGATGCCGGTCGCCTCGACGAAGTAGGCGAGGATGCTCTGGAAGAAGGCTTCGTCTTCACCGCGCCACGGGCCGAAGATCGTCAGAGGCTGTCCCTTCAGGTCGGCATGGGCAGACTTGAAGTCATCATAGCTTTTCCAGTTGAACTTGGAGTCCTGGCCCGGCGGAAACTTCAAATCCGCGGCCGACGCAGCGCCGGCAAAAAGCGCAGCAAGTGCAACACCCATCAAGAATGACTTTTTCATGTGATCAACCTCCCATCACAATCCGATAGCGCAGAATTTCATTCAAAGGAAATTTCAAAGCGCTTTGACAACGCAACTCATTCACTTTCAGCCGAATGAAGTCAAGCCATTTTGCGAAAACAGCGGGAGTACCGCCGTCGTATCGCGCTGCAGCAAGGCGTAATGTGGGAATATGGAGCGATTTTTCTTGAGTCAAGCGCAGCAGATGCTACATATTTTAAAGCGCTTTGGAAGCCATTGGGAGGCGGCGACCACTATTTTGACGGCCACAGGGCAGGCCGGGAGGAAGCATAGCAGGTGAATCTCAAACAGCTATCGGAATTGCTGGGGCTTTCGCAGACAACTGTGAGCCGCGCGCTTAACGGCTATCCCGAAGTCAGCGAGGCGACCCGGGAACGCGTGCTCCGGGCAGTCAAGGAAACCGGATACCGACCCAACAAGGCCGCCCAGCGACTTGCCACCGGCAAGGCCGGTTCGATTGGCCTCGTCATGCCGACAGCGCCCGGTCATCAGTCGGACGTGCATTTCGGCGAATTCCTGGCCGGCCTCGGCGAGGAAGCGGTGCGCCACGACTTTCACTTCGTCATCATGCCGGCAGACCCCGACGATGAGGTCGCAGCGCTGCGGCGCCTGGCGATAAGCGGCAATGTGGATGCGCTTTTCGTAGCCTATATGCGCGGCCACGACCCGCGGCTCGCCATGCTGAAGTCCCTCTCCATGCCCTTCGTAGTGCATGGACGCTCCTTCGGTTCGGAGCCGGACTATCCTTATCTCGATATTGACAATGAGGCAGCTTTCTACGAGGCGGCGAGGCTTCTCCTGCAGCTTGGCCATACGCGCTTTGCGCTGATGAACGGGCCGGCGCATCTCGATTTCGCCATTCGCCGCAGGAACGGCCTCATTGCGGCGCTCGACGAACGCGGGCTCGAGCTTGCGGAGGACTGCACGAGCCATACTGTGATGTCGGATGAAGAAGGGCTGATCGCCATGGAGCGCTTCCTGCAGCTTGCCGAGCGGCCGACTGCCATTTTATGCTCCAGCACGGTTCTGGCTCTTGGCGCAATCCGAGCGGTCAATCAGGCCGGGCTGAAACTCGGCGAGGACATATCGCTGATCGCCCATGACGACGTGCTGCCGCTCTTAAAGCCGGAAAATTTCTCCGTGCCGCTGACGACGACGCGTTCGTCACTGCGGGCCGCCGGCGTGCGCATCGCGCAGCGGCTCATCGGCACAGTCAAGCAGGCGGGTTCCTTCCCTGAGCAGGAACTCTGGAAGACCGAGCTGATCGTCAGAGCCTCGACAGGCGCCGCGCCCCAGAGTTGATCAAAAGGGGCTGATCAGAATACCGGCGGCGTCAGCCCTGCCGAGCGGTGAGCTGCAATCACGGTATTGGCCATCAGCATGGCGATCGTCATCGGGCCGACGCCGCCCGGAACCGGGGTGATGACGGCAGCAACCGAAGAAACCTCGGCAAAGGCGACATCGCCGACGAGGCGGTTCTTGCCCTCGCCCCGCTCGGGGGCGGCGATGCGATTGATGCCGACGTCGATGACGGTGGCACCCGGCTTGACCCAATCGGCTTTGACCATTTCCGGACGACCGACGGCCGCCACCAGAATATCAGCGTTGCGGCAGATCTCGGCGAGGTTCTTGGTGCGCGAATGGACGATGGTGACCGTCGCATTGGCATTCAGCAGAAGCTGCGCCATCGGCTTGCCGAACAGGTTGGAGCGGCCGATGACGGTGGCATTGAGGCCGGAAAGGTCCTCACCGTGGGTGCGGCGGACGAAAACCATGGCACCGGCCGGCGTACAGGAGACGAGGCCGGTCTTCAGGTCGCCGGTCGCAAGCTTGCCGGCATTGACGACGCTCAGGCCATCAACATCCTTCTCCGGCAGGATCGACTGGATGATCGGCTCGCTGTCGAGATGTTTCGGCAGCGGCAGCTGCACGAGAATGCCATGGATCGACGGATCGGCATTGAGCGAAGCGACGAGGGCGGCAAGCTCCTCCTGCGTCGTCTCGGCCGGCAGCGTGTGCTGGACCGATTTGAAGCCGCATTCCTTGGCCATGCGGCTCTTGGAACTGACATAGGTGTGGCTCGCCGGATCGTCGCCGACGATGATGACCGCAAGGCCTGTCTGGACGCCTTTGGCGGCTTCCAGCGCAGCATTTGCCGATTTCACGGTTTCGATTACGGATGCGGCAACCTGCTTGCCGTCGATTACTGTCGTCACGCGTCTTCTCCGCCCAGTTTCGCGCCAGTCTATTCGCCCGCGGCGGGAATGATTTCCCGATAACGCCCTATCTCGTTTAAAAACGGCAAATGCAAGGGCAATCTGCGGTCGGGCGCTCGCCTACTGGGAGACCTGGTAGGAATAAAAGCGATCGCGCAAGCTGGCGATCTGCGATCGCAGTGCATCGACCTCGTCAGCCACCTGCGGGAAGAGTGCCGGCTCCGGTACCTGTGTCAACGCCGGGACCTGCGCAAGTTCGGGCACAGGGGCGAGAATTGGAGCCTGAACAGGAACTGCGACCGGCGTCCGTTCGAGCTGCCGCCGGAAGAAACGCGGCACGAAGGCGAGGCCGAGGCCTGCTGCCAAACCGGCAAGGCCGCCGACCAGGGCGTCGAAACCGAAATTGCTGTCGCCGGAAACAGGCAGCACGAGAGCGGGCTTGCGAACCGTCACCCGGCCATCGCCGACGGCACCTGTCGTGGAAACTTCCTCTTCCAGGCGCGAGCGGGCGGCAGATGCCTTTTCCCGCAATTCGGTCAGCTTGGCGAGATCGACGCCAGTGTCGCGACTCTGGGCAATCAGCGCGTTGCGGCGGTCACTGAGCTGCCTGCGCGCATCGACGGCAGCCTTGGCTGCTGCATTTGCGTTCTGGGCGAGGCGCCCCAGTTCCTTGCCGATGCTGTCCTTCAGACCGTCGACCTCAGACTGCTGCTGGAGCAAGCGCGGATGGCGCGGCCCTAGGTCTGCCGAAAGCTGCGCGAGTGCGGTCTTGGCGAGCGCGTATCTGTCGCGCAGATCCTGTAGGGCGGGCGAGATCATATCCGGGGCGAGCGAGCCTTCCAGCACATCGGCGAGCTTGGCCGCCTTCAGCTTGTCGGCCTGTTCCTTGGCGGTCAGGATATTGTTGTCGGCATTCTTCAGATCGCTATCGAGCCCGGCTATCTGGCGCTGCAACTGCGTCGCGACCTTGACATTGCCCTCGCCGTTCTTCTGGCCGAAGGCTGAGAGCTCTGCCTGGGCCTGATCATTTTCCTTCTTCAAGGCAGCGGCCGTCTCGGCCGCCTTGCCTGCGGCGCCGCCGCCGGTCACCGCATCGGACAACCGCATGGCGATGCGCGTCGATTTGTTGCCATCGCCTGTCGTTACCATCAGACGGATCGTGCCAGCGCGGTCGTCGGGAATAATCGCCACGGCAGATTTCAGCGCGGCCTCTGCGCGCGATGCCGGATCGGCGGCGGCACCGCTGCCGGATAGAAGATCGAAGGCGATGCCAAGCGCATTGGGGCTGTTGCCGGCAAATTCCGGATCGCGGTCCAGCTTCAGTGCCGCAACGGCAGAGGTGATGACAGGTACCGATAAGAGCCTTTTGACGGTATCCCCAACGAGTGCAGCCCGGTTGCCTGCGTCCGCATCCACGGCGAGCGTCGTTTCGGCTGTGTAACGCGCGGGCGAGGACGGCATCAGGACAGGGGTGGCAGCACCTCCGAACGAGAGGGCAGCAACGATGAGAGCGCTCCTGCTCCAGTTCGAGCGCCGTATTTCGCCTGAAATCGGCGAAATGGGTGCTTTTTCAACGGGAGCGACGCGGTGAACCTGAACCACTTGCGTCGTTAGCTCTGGTGCAGGACGAGAGGGTTCAGATGCGGAAGCGAAGGCGATATCGTTTGCAGCCTGAAGGCGCGAGCCGAGGATCGTTTCGATCCGGTCCACCAGCGGTTCAGTCTGCCGCGCTTTCGCACGCTGTTCGTAGAGCAGCCGGCCTATGGCGCGCAGCAGTTCGGCTTCGGAAGGACGGATCTCCGGCGGATGGGTGTTCTTTTCGGCATAACTTTGCTGCTGGCCGCGCGAAGAGCTGGTTGCGCGATCATGGAAACTGCTTTTCGCCCTGGAATCGTGCATTGGCGTCACATCTCATGCGCATGATGGCCGAGTTCGCTCAACCGCGCTGACGCGGAGGATTAAGCTACTCTAAATATACATGGCAAAGAAATGGTTAACCGGAACCTGCAGAAATCTGTAATCAGCCGGCCTTCTTCATCTGCTCGATTCTCTTCTGTTCGTCCCCGGCGTGCGCCCGTTCAACCGGCTGACTGAGAATGCGTGCGCGCCGGCTGAAGCGATACTGGAAGACCCGGAAGAGGAAGACCGGAATGCCGAGAATATAGCGGCGCCAGAGGCGCGCCGGCTCCTGCACCAGACGGTAGGCCCATTCCAGACGCATCATGCGCACGGTCTTCGGCGCGCGTGGTACAGTCCCCGAAACGAAATCGAAAAGTGCACCGACCGTCAGAACGAGACGCGCGTGATCGGCGCGGATATTCTGGTGGACCCATTTTTCCTGCAGCGGCGTGCCCATGCCGACGATCAGGATATCGAGCTTCTGGCGCTCCACCTCGGCGATAACAGGTTCGGGATCGGCCTTGTCAAAAAAGCCGTCGGAAATCACCAAGAATTCGTGCCAGGGTGCGTGCCTGGAAAAGTTCTCGGCCGCTTTCTCAACGACTGCGCGCGCGCCGCCGATCAGGCCGATACGACGCGGCGTTTCCATGAAGGTCAGGAAGGCCGGCACGAAATCGGTGCCGTTCAGATTGGCGGGAAACGGCGAACCATGCGTGACCTGAGATGCGATATTGAGGCCGATACCGTCGGGGAGCACGAGGTTGTGCGACATGATCTGATAGTACTCATCGTCGCGCAGGGCCGTCAGCATGTTGTGGGCGTTGACGAAGCAAACCACGGTCTGCCCGACGGGAATGGAAGCCAGTTCGTTGATGAAAACCAGCGCGTCGTCCCAGCCGAGATCGCAGACCGGCAGATCGAAAATCGTCCGCCGCGATGCAAGCACCGCGAAGTTTGCAATCAGATTCATTCCAACCTCCTGCCGAGGGTGCGTCATGCGCCCGACATCCTGGAAAATAAGCCTACGTTTCCGCAGCGGAGGTCGTGTGAGGACCAGCAGCGTCCTGCCTGAAGCGATCTCCCCCAGCCCCGTGGCGGCCATCCTCCCAAGCTTGTGCCGGCGTTATATCAACTCGGTTTCAAACAACCCTTAGGAAAAATCCTTGAATTTTCCTGCGCGCATAAGTCGTTCGTTAACCAAGGCGAGAACGCAGAAACGGCGCCTTTCGGCGCCGTTTCTAACTGGTCGGCCGACGGTGATCAGTGACCGGCGGCTGGAGCCGGCGTTTCGGATGCAGGTGCGGTCTCGACGATCTTGACTGTCGCGCCGATCTTCTGCGGCTTGCTGCCCGAATTTTCCTTCACGTCTTCCTTCGAGAGATAGTCGAGTTGTTCCAGCATGACTTCGGCCACATATTCGCCGCCAAGACGTTCGTTCATACCCTTCTTGATCTCCGCGCGGAAAGCCCCGGGATCGAAGGCCTTGACGTTGGAAACATCGATCATCTTGTTGCCGACGAGCAGGCTGAAGAGTTCGTCGGTCGTCATCTCCGTGATCGGCAGATTGAGGCCGGCGATCATATCCTTGTGCATCATGAAGGAGATGCGGCCGAGGAAATAACCGTTGACCGCACCATTGCCGATGACAGGCACAGTGATCGTCTCGCCCTTTACAAGTTCGAGCGCGCTTTGCTTGGTATCCGCAACAGCCGGCGCCGGCGCAGTCGCCATGTTCACCGAGAAATAGACCGATGCCAGCGTGACGGCGCAGACCCAGACGCCTGTGAGGACGAGCTTGATCATCAGTTATCCCGCGCGACAAACTGTTCCTGGGAATAGGTGCCGTCAGCATCGGCATCCTGCACGGCATTCTTCAGAAGATCGGCAACGGCGCGAACTGCCTCCAGATGCGCTTCGACGCGACGGGCGTTCAGCACCAGCTTCTTCTTCAGACCGTGAAGCTGGTCCAAATGCGAAGCGGCAAGTTCGGCCGGATCGGTGTCGCGAAAGAGCATCGAGAGCTCGTACAGGCACCGGCTCTTATGCGCATTGGAGACCTTGAGATCGAATTGCGGATCGCTGCCGATCCGGTTGTTCTCATTGTCGATTATCATTTCGAGGCGCCCGAGAACGGATTTGATCCTGTATTCGTTCGAAACTATTTCCATTTTATCCTCGATCATGCGTCGCTTGTTGCAGACTTATTGTCGGCAGTGGGAGTCCCGAAGGTCTTGCGTTGAAATTCATCGATCATGCTCATCGCGGTCTTGCGATCGTCTTCATCGGTGGAGGCATTGACGATCTTGCCCTCCTGGCGATGGAGCTGCTCGGCATACATTTGCTTGGCAATGCCGATACCGTCGCCCTTGGCCATGACGTTGCCGAGCTGCTCTGCCATCATGCCCTTCCAGATGTCGCCCGTTGCGCCCTTGCCGAAGACATTCTCGGCCTCGCTCGGCAGCATGGACTTTACGAAGTTCTGCAGAACCATGGCCTCGAACTTCCGGTAGGTTTCCGGTACTTCCTCGGTTTTGGTGCGGTTCTGGATATTGTTCAGGCCACTTTTCTGCTTGACGTGGTCGAGAATGTCGACTGCGGAAGAAAAGCCGTTGCCGCTGTCGGCCAGACTTGTCGCAGCAAAGGCCGCGCGGTTGGCCTTCAGCTTTTCCTGGGCAGCCTGGACCTCCATGGGGTCGGCCGCCTTGACGACGTCCATCACCAGATCGCTGGGGGGTGAAATTGCCACGTTACAATCCTCTAATGTAAGATCGTGGCGATTATTATTTTTGAAGCTTGCTGGAGGCTGGCGTTGAGAACTGCTGATCGATTACGTCGTAGACGGCATTGTCATCTGCCTCGCGACGCTCGGCCTGGAGGGCATCGAGCCTGTTTTCTTCAAGCCGGTCGCCTTTTGCGCGCTCGCGCGTCAGACGCATTTCATGCACCTGCTGCATGCCGGTCAACTGCTGGTCCTTGATGCTCAGCCTGCCGAATCGATCGGCATAACTCTGCGAAAAAGCACGATGGATGGGGTCCAGCGAACCCAGCGCAAGAATGGCGACATCCATGGCCGCATTGACTTCGGCGCGCTGGCGGCTGGTTTCTGCGAGATCGTACTCCGCCATCTTTTCAAGGTGCCGCTGTACCGCGACCAGACGCTTGAGCTTGTCGGAGCGCTTCTTCTCGATCATCGCCCTCACCTTCCCACGTATAGTGCTGCGAAGGATTGGCCGAACTGGCTGATCATTGCCGCGATCGAGAAATAGAGCAGGAACAGGCCGCCCATCAGTAGATAAGGCGTGGAGATGAAGTAGACCGGAATCTGCGGCGCGAGCTTGTTGATGAAGCCGATCGAGACATTGAAGATCAGTCCATAAATCAGATAGGGGCTCGAAAGCCGCAGCATGATGTAGGTGGTCTGTTCCAGCGTATCGGTGAAGGTGATGAGCGTGGCCCGCATCTGCATTAAGCCGCCGAAAGGCATGGTCGTGTATGAATCGATCAGCGCGCGGAAGACGATGTGATGGAAATCCATGATGAAGAGAACCATCAGGCCGGTCATCATAATGAAGGCCGTCAGGCTGATTTCGGCCGAGTCTTCGACGACATCAGTCGTGCTTGGCTGCGTGTAACCAACCATCATGGAGACGATAGAGGCCGCGAACTGCAGGCCGAGCGTATAGAGGCGAGCGAGCATGCCATACATCACACCGATCAGCGATTCGCTGAAAATCAGGCCGATATAAGTGCCGGAACTGGTGTGAACGGACGGATAGACCGTGTCCCAGAGCACCGGCAGCACCGCAAGCGAAAGTCCGCCAGCGATGAAGACACGCAATTGCTCCGGCACACGGGCGGAAGAAAAACCCGGAAGGGTCAGCACGCAGCCGCCGATCCGGCAGAAAACCAGAAACAGCGCCAGAACTGTCCCTTGCGGGTCTGAAATCATGAAATCGAGCCCAAAATCTTGATTTCGATGCCCTTGGCCAGTTCCACATGCGACAGGACGGGAAGCGTTGCGAAGAGTCGCTCGATGATCATACGGACATAGGAGCGCGTTTCGGGTGACGTGACAAGGGCGAAAGGCAGGCCTCTATCCATGAATTCACGGATAACCTTCGTCGCCTGCTCGCTGAACTCTTCCAGCGTGCGCGGGTCGATGTCGAACTCGACGACTTCGCCCTTCGCATCGCGCTTGAGAGCCTGGTGGAAGGCAAGGTCCCATTTGCTGCCGAGTCGCAAGACGCGCAACACGCCGTTGTCGGCAAGGTCGCCGCAGAGCTGCTGGGCCATGCGGATGCGGACGTGCTCGACGATCTGCTCGGTCTTCCTGACATGCGGGGCAAGTTCCGCCACGGCTTCAAGGATGAGGTGCAGGTTGCGGATCGAGACGCGCTCGGCAAGAAGCAGTTTCAGTACCGCCTGCAGCCCCGAATACGACATGTGGGACGAGCAGATTTCATCGGCGAGCTTCTTGTATTCAGGGTCGAGGCGATCGATCAGGATCTTCACGTCCTTATAGGAAAGAAGCTGCGGCAGATTGTTTCTGATAACCTCGCTCATATGCGTCAGCACGACCGAGACATTGTCGATCGGTTGGAAGCCTTCGCGCTTCAGATCGTCGGCGAAGTTTTCGAGGATCGAAACCGCCGGCATGCCGAAAGCGGGTTCGCGGATTTCGTCGCCCGGAATGCTCGGCTTGCGGCCGGCACCGGTGACGACGAGAACTTCGCCGACACGCAGCAGGTTCGAGGCGACGGTCGTGCCGTGGATACGGATCTGGTAGGACTTTTCGGGAATGCCGATATCATCCGTCACCTTGATTTCCGGCACGACGAAACCATACTGCGTCGCAAACTTCTTGCGCATCTTGCCGACGCGGAAGGCGAGCTCCTGATGGGCACCCAGAAGGCGGGTCGAGACCATCTTGCCGAGAGCAAGCTCGATTTCGGACGTGCGGAGAACTGACTTGACCGAGTCCTTTTCGAGTTCCTTGTTCTGGACGACCTTCTTTTCTTCAGCTTCGCGGCGGACCTTGTTTTCCGCTTCGACCTGACGCGGGATGAACCAGGCACCGAAGGCGAGAAGACTGCCGAGGATCACGAAGGGGACAAACGGCAGGCCCGGCATCAGGGCCAGGACGAGCATCAAGACGGCGGAGACGGAGAGCGCACGGGGATAGCCGCTCAGCTGATTGACGACCGCCTGGTCGGTAGAGCCGGTGGTGCCGCCGCGTGAGACGAGCAGGCCTGCGGCGAGTGAAACGATGAGGGCCGGCATCTGCGAGACGAGGCCATCACCGACCGACAGCTTGACGAAGACATCGGCCGCTTCGCCAATCGGCATGCCGTGGCGGAAGTAACCGATGATGATGCCGCCGAAGACGTTGATACCGGTAATGAGAAGACCCGCAACCGCGTCACCGCGAACGAACTTCGACGCACCGTCCATGGCACCGAAGAAGGAGCTTTCTTCTTCCAGTTCCCTACGACGGCGCTGGGCTTCCTTCTCGTCGATGATACCGGCAGACAGGTCGGCATCGATCGACATCTGTTTGCCCGGGATGGCATCCAGGGTGAAACGCGCGCCGACTTCCGCGATACGTGTGGCACCCTTGGTGATGACGATGAAGTTGATGGTGATGAGGATCAGGAAGACGATCAGACCGATGACGAAGTCGCCGGACATGACCAGGCTCGCGAAGCCGGCAATGACGCCGCCTGCAGCGTCGTGCCCTTCGTTGCCGTGCGAAAGGATGACACGCGTCGTCGCAATGTTCAGTGCCAATCGCGTCATCGTCGCGATCAGAAGAATGGTCGGGAAGGACGAGAAATCGAGAGGTTTCTGGATCCATAGCGCGACCATAAGGATCAGCACCGAGAAGGCGATCGAGAAGGCCAGTCCCATATCGATCAGGAACGGCGGGATCGGCAGAAACAGGATGCAGATGATGCCGATGATGCCCATGGCAAAGCCGACATCACGCAGGCTCGGAGCGACTTTCGGAAGGGGTAGTGCAGGTGGTTGCGCCATAGCGATTCCGTCTCTTCATGAGAGGAGGCGGACATCGGAGTCCGCCCAGTTCGGACCGACAGTTAAATGGCGAAGCTTGCGCGAAGTTGGCTCAGAAGCCGGACTGAATGCGCGAGAAGACCAGATTGGTGAAGATGGAAATCTGGGAGCCCACGAAGGGAGCGGAAATGCCGATCGTGACCAGGACGGCGACAATCTTCGGAACGAAAGTAAGCGTCGCTTCCTGTACCTGCGTCAGCGCCTGGATCAGCGCGATCACGAGACCGACGACCATTGCTGCAATGACCGCGGGACCCGCGGCAACGAGAACGGTCCAGATCGCAGCCTGGAACAGGTCGAGTGCATCAGCTTCATTCATCGTCAGGCAACCTCATATCGCCTTGAAAGCAGTCAGTCCGGCCTTAACCGGACTGGTATTTTTGGCATCATCCAAACGAACGAGCGCCAAGCCCCGTCGTCGCTTCAGGTATCATCCGAACCGGTATCATCGCCAGAAGCGTTGGTCGGGGCCGAATCGGAAAGCGAGATGCCGGCCTGGATGAGAATCTTACCGCCATTGTCGAGCGTTGCAATGAGGCCGTCGGAATAAACCTTGACGGATTCGACTGTGCCCTTGGTCTTGCCGTCGGCGCTTTCCATGTACTTGCCGATATATCCGCTCGCCTGGGTCAGGCTGGAGCTCGTCAGCAGCGTGTCGAGCTTCGAGTTCGTCTGGATCGTCTGCTCGACCTGCGAGAAGCTAGCAAGCTGCGACATCTGCTCGCTGGCATCCATCGGATCGGTCGGATCCTGGTTCTTCATCTGCGCGACAAGCAACTGAAGGAAGTTGTCGTAGTTCAGCGTGGCCTTCTGCTGCGCAGTGTTGGACGAGCCATACGTGTTGCTGCCTCCACCTACGCTTTGAGGTGCGTCTACCGCCATGGTGCGATCTCCCTGCGAATCTGCTCGACCATAGTCGGAGGCAATTCGTGATTGTTGAGAATGCCGTCTTCGATCGCGTAGAGACCGCGGATCGCCTTCAGCGCGTCGAAGGCGCGGCCGGTCGAGACGAGTGCATCGATACGCTTCAGTTCGGCAAGGATTTCCTCGTTCTTGAAGCATGTGAGCAGCATCGTGATCGACTTCCGGAACATCGCCGTCGAATGTTCCTTGCCCTCTGGGTTGATGAGGATCATCTGGGCGATGAAATAGAGCTGGCGAAGCGGCGTGGTCGCGCCTTCCGGTTGCAGCACGTGGTTTTCGAGAAGGAACGTCACATCATTCAGGAATTCCAGTGCGACCTTACGGTCGACACGCAGGACAGCGCCGTTGATGAAGATTCTTTCTCCGGCCTTCAGAGAAATGCGAAGTGTACTTTTCATTTAAGTCCATCCCTGATGATGGTGGTAACGTCGATGATGCCCTGGTAATTATTCGACTGACGTTTTCTAATTCGGTCGCATTCCTTCAGTATCCAGATTGCAATCGAGATGAGGTTCGCTCTGAGCTCGATCTCCAGCTGGTTGTCTGGATGCTTCAAGTCCTCGATAAAGCTGATCCACACCCTTCGCGTATAGAAGAGAGCTTCAATAGACTCGCGGCTGTACTTCTCTTTGTCGCGCGCCACCGAAAGCAGTTCTATCGAACGTTCGAGAACCTGCCATTCCCGCTCTTTCGCGTCGGCAACCGAGTCTTGCATGACCTCGGCATAAGAGAACTGATACATTCATGCATCCTTCTTTATATAGCGCGCCTTTGCTCATCAAAGGTAGTTCACGAGACTCAACTGCTGGATCTTCGAGACGATTGTGTAGGCTGTTTCCAGCTGGGTTTCCAAAGTCTTGACAAGGGTCGAGGCCTCATAGGGATCGACGCCCTGGATATCGACGAGCTTGGTCTGCATGATGTTCGACTGAGCGTCGAGAGCGTCATTCGCCTTCTCGACACGTTCCTGCGACAGACCGAGCTGGCTCGCCTGAGTAACGATACCGGTGGTCGCGCGGGTCGTATAGGTGATCGCCTTGGATGAGACCGCACTCATCGCGTCGGTGCTGAGGCTCTGGCCCATCAGCGCAGAGGTCATTACCGTCGCCAGAGCAAAGTAACGCATGCCCTCGGAATTGGCGCTGGTCGAGGACTCGACGACTTCCGAATTGCTGATACGGCTCGTCATGTTCTGACTGGACGCCTTGGACCAACCGGTGGTCGGATCCGTCCAGGCCGCTTCGCTGAACATCGGCTCTACCTTGGTCTCGATGAAGGTCTTCATCTCGTCCCCGGTGAGCTGGTTGACCGGCTTGGGTGTCGGCAGGCCTGCCGCATAAGTGGTCAGAGCTGTAACGATCGCCGCCGAAGTCGCAGCGGTTTTGTCGGTGAGCGGCTGAATGTCGGTGTTTATGCCGGCAAAAAGATATTCGCCATTCACCATCGAGTTCGATGTATCCATCATCGTGGAAAGCGCACTCGTGGCCGACTGGATGGCGACTGTGATGCTGCCCGGATCGTGGCTGCTCTGAAGGGCCGTCAGCTTGGACAGGAAGCCGTCGCCCGCCTTCTTCATTTTATCGAGCCCGGTCTGAGCCGATTCCATGCGGGCGTCGACGAGAGCATTGCTCAGCTTGATCGACTTGATGCGGTCCACTTCGCGCGTGAAGTCGATGCTTTTGGCCGCGTAACCGCCAAGCGATACACCGATATCGGCGTAGGTGCCGGTGGTCGCTTCCATCGTCGCCTTCGACATCTGGTTCTGCGCCTGACGGATCGTCAACCGCATGGCATTTTGGATGGCCGAACTTGAAATAAATGAGCTCTTCATGGCTTAACTCGCAATATCCAGCAATGCTTTCAACATCTCGTCAACGGCGTTCAATATCTTGGTCGCCGCCTTGTAGGACTGTTCGATATCGAGAAGCAGCGTCAGTTCCTCATCGAGGTTGACGCCGGTTTCGTTGGAATAAGCTTCATCGGTTCGGGCCGCGGCAGCCTGGGTGTTTTCCGCTGCCGTGGTTGCATCGCTTCGGCGCTGCTCGAGCCAGCCGATGGAGTTGGTGGCAAAGGTCAGGATGCTGACATTCGAGTCGAGGCCAGTCGACGGATCAAATGGAATGCCGGAATCCATCGCCGTATAGAGGCGGTCGAGTTCCGCGGTATAGCCGCTCGACCCCCCCGGGTTCGCAGGCGTGCTGGACGCATTGATGTTACCGTCACGCAGCCGCGTCGGATCGCCGCCCTTGGAGGTGACGACGCGATCATTGATCGCAATCGTTCCCGCAATGCCGTCGATGACTACGCCGGCCGGCGGAACCCCGCCTGCAGTGCCGTTCGCCTGTGTCCAGACGAAGAGGCCGGGATTGCCGTCTTCCTGGTAGAGATTGACAAGACCGCGGGCGACTTCGTCGAGCTGGCTCTGGAAGGTCGGTGCGATGTCGTCACGGATCTGCAGAAGCGAGGCCAGGCTGCCCTGTGCGTTTGTCGACGCACCCGAACCCATGTTGACGGCGACGCCGTCGATATAGACCTTATTGCCGACAGTGGTCGCCGCATAGGACTGCGTCGGCTCGAAACTCACGGTCCGCGGGATCGTTTCGAACAGGGTCGTGCCGTCAGCTGTATAGAGCACCATGTCGTTGTTGGCGCGTGTCGTTGTGGACACGCCAACAATCTGATTAATCTGCTTGAGAACCTTTTCGCGCTCATCGAGAGCGCTCGACGGATCCTCGTTGCTTGATGTCGCCTTCTTGACGGCATTGTTTGCCGTTTCGAACTGCTTCAGCAGGCTATTCAGCGAGTCGACCTGATTCTTGATCTGCTTGTCGGCATCGGCACGCTGCTGCTGCACCGCCTTGGAGGCATTGTTCAGCGAAGTTACGACGTCCTGCGCCGCTGTAATCGCCCCCTGGGCAGCAATCAGGTCCCCAGGTGTCGCGCGGAAGGTGCCGAGCTTGTCACGAAAGGCACGCAGCGCAGTTTCAGGCGACGTTTCATTCTCGTTGCCGCCCATGATCGACTTCAGATCTTCAAGGCCGCCCAGCAGGGTCTGCTGGGCGCTGTCCTGAGAGGACGCCTTGAGATATTGTTTCAGCAGCGCATCTTCCTGCGCGCGGCTGATCTTGACCACCTGGGCGCCGCCCAGCGAGGTGGTGAGCATCGCCTGCCGGCGCACATAGTCCTTGTTGCCGGCGTTCGAGATATTGTTCGATACGATGCTGCTCTGCGTGCCCGTATTGTTGAATATGCTCTGCGCGGTGTTAAGTGCTGAAGTGAGCGACATGGCTTACCCGTTACCCTGAATTAACGCTTGAGGTTGACGAGAACGTCCATGAGATCGGAACCCGTCTGGAACACCTTGGAATTGGCGGTGTAGCTGCGCTGGGATTCGATCATTTCGGTCAGTTCGCCGGCGAGGTCGACGTTCGAGCCTTCGAGGGCGCCCGACTGGATCTTGCCGAAGCCGCTGGTCTGCGGGAAACCGGTGACGGTTACGCCCGACTTGCCGTTGGCGGAGTAGACGTTGCCGGTCATCAGCGTCAGCAGGTCCGGGCTCGGCACATTGGCGAGCGGAATCTGGAAGACGGGCTTGGTGCTGCCGTCGTCATACTTGGAGTACACGATACCATCGGCATCGATCGTGATATCAACCGGCGAGTTTGCGCCCTGACCGTCGACGTTACCCGTACCCGAGAAATTATCGCCAACCTGGGAAAGGTCGAGGTTCATGTTGATGGTGAGGCCGGTAACCGGATCAGTGATCGTCGCGCCGGGCGGCGACAGCATCTGGCCCTTATCATCGAACGAGATCGTCTTCACAGAGACTGCTGCCGAGCTGTAGGGGAAAGAGCTCGTACCGGTCGTGGCTTTGTCAGCGTTACGAAATACGGCCATTTCCCACTGGGTTGCCGTACCGGCGGGCGATGCGGGGGGCACGGCGGCTGGGATCTTCGTATAGTAGATGTCATACATTACCTTGCTACCCAGCTTGTCATAGGTAACAATCGAGTACTTCTGGGTATTGCTGGTAGCGGCCGTGGGGGCTGCTGGCGGGGCCGGCAGGCTGCCGTTAGCGCTCGGCAGGGCATTCGGGTCCGTAACCACAGTTGCGCCTGGCTTCAGGTTGCCGGTCCAGGTGCCGTTCGCGGTCGGGACGGCTTGCAGCTTCTGGTCGCCGAGTACGTTGATCGGAACGAGGCCATCGAAACCGTTGACGACGACGGCCGGAGCCGAGGAGCCCCACGGATAACCCATGAGCGTGAAGCCGGCCGAGTTGACGAGGTTGCCGCTGTCGTCCTTGGTAAAGTCGCCGGCGCGGGTCAGGACGGGAACGCCATCACCGCCCTGGACGATGAAGAAGCCATCCCCCGAAATTGCCAGATCGTAACCTGAGGTCGTGTAGGAAATATCGCCCTGGTCGGAAACAGCCTGACGAACCGTCGTCGTCACGCCGCCAGAGTTGTAGTTACCGGAGCCTGATGGCAGGACCAGCGACGAGAACGCTGTCGAGACAGCCTTATAACCTGTCGTGTTCACGTTGGCGATGTTATCGGAGACGGTGCTGAGGCGGTTTGCCTGTGCGTTCATCCCCGATACTGCCGTCTTCATGCTGCCGAAAATGCTCATCTGAAAACCTCGTTTTACCTGTTAGGTGCAACAGTATTTGGCGGGCCTTGCGTGAAGCTGTCTGTTGTGCCGGGTCGCCGACCGAAATATTCCGGCTTTCCCGAGCAGCGTGGCCGGCGCCAGAAAATCAATTCCAATCAATGCAATAGCCAAGGAATCGCTTGGAATCGACCGGATCGACACCTAGCTTCTTGCGCAGCTTCTTGCGCAGCTTGGAAATGTGGCTTTCGACGACGTTTTCTTCGACTTCCTCATCGAAAATGCCGTAGATCGCATTGAAGATCTGGGTCTTGGTGACGCGGCGGCCGCGATTGGCGATCAGATATTCGAGGATGCGGCGCTCGCGGCGCGGCAAGGCGAAGGTTTCGCCGTTGATTTCCGGATCGCGCCCGTCGGAGAAGACGCGGATGGCGCCGATGTCGGTGTAGTTTGCGATCGCCTTCAGGCGGCGACGGATTGCAGCGGCGCGCGCGAGAATCTCACGCGGATGCACCGGTTTGCGCACAACGTCGTCGACACCGCAGTCGAAAAGAGCAAGTGTATTTTCGAGCGATGGCTGGTCGCTGACCGCGATCACGGGCGCCATTGAGCGATCTCTGATCGCGCGCGGCAATTCCATGGTGCGCTGTCCTTGGCCGATCAGGAATGCCTCGACGGCAGCGATATCAGAATCAGCTGCGGTCTGCACCCATTCGCCGAATTCATTGGGATCAAAACCGGTTGAGGGAATGCCCTCACGGCCAAAGAGAGAAGTGTATCCATCCTTCACGAGCTCACGCTCATCAACCACTACGATCATTCGTCCGCCTCCGAATCAGTGTGGCACATCGATGATCCATGGGTACGAATCGCGCGAATCAGCGGCAACTCGTGAAAGTTAATGGCGGAAATTAATAATTGATTAAGAATTGGGTGCCGATTTGGTCTATATATAGTAGGTCATGGTCGTTATGCACACAAAAATTTCGTGGAAAAGTTAACACGCTCTTAATTATGACTTGCAGGCAGGATTTGTGCCGAATTCCTGCCACACTCTGACACAGTTTGGTCATAATCCGACGATTCAATTATTAATTGAATTAATTTGCGCAGAAATTACTCGCATTGGGAGTCCACTTACCGTAGCCGGTGGCGACCAGATTTGCGATAACGCGGCAGACATATTGCTTTTGGGCCGGATTATTATTCGGACCTGCGTGGTATCGAGCTACCGCCATTGTCCATGTTTCGTGGCGGTCGTGCAGGTTGCGCAAGAACCTGGCAGCGTACTCCACGTTGCGATGAGGGTCGAACATTTCTTCCACGGAGTTGAAATTCTCCCCATGGAAATAATGATTGATCTGCATACATCCGATATCGATGAGCTTCGCGCCGTCTCTGCTGGAGACGTCGAATTGCTGTAATGCGGCCTGCTCGGAAACTGGAAACAGAGCCCTCCCCTCGACGTTCATCGCGTAAGGATAGAGCGATCCCTTGCGCCCGGTTTCCGTCAACCCGACCGAATAGAGAATTCCCTCCGGAATCCCGTACTTGGCCGCAGCAGACTGAATCTCGCGCTCGCAGGCGCCGGTAGAGGCGGTTGCGCTAGAGGTAAACGCTGCCAGAGCGGCTGCCGCCAGCGTCAACAGAAGCAGAAGCGTTCTCAACACCGTTCCCGCCCGTACCATTGAAGCCTCCATCCGTCTGTCGCGCTGTCTGGTTCTGGCGCTCGCGCGCCTCGCCGCCCTGGCCTTGCTGGGCGAGCGACTGTTGCTGCTGCTGAGAAGTCTGTCCCTGGCTGTTTGCCTGATTGCCGGCATCGGACCGATCCACGGGAGCCATGCTGACGGTCACGTTATCTACCGCATAACCCTGGCTGCGCAGCGCCTCGAGAATCTTGCCGTGGTCTTCCTTGAGCTGGCGATAGGCCGCGCCGGTTTCGACCTTGAGATCAACGTTCAGCGTATCGCCCGACAGCCGCATCGTCGCCGTGACGAGGCCAAGATCGATCGGGCTCATCTGGATTTTGAGGGTATTCACCACCTTGCCGGTGCTCGTCCATTCAGCGGCGTTCGACAGAGCAGAGCTCGGCTGCATAGCCTGCGCCCATTCCTTGTCACCCGACAGCGCTGCTGTCACGTTTGCGGAATTCTGGTTCTGAACGAGGCCGAGATAACGGCGCGATTCCAGAACGGCCACGTTCTCGACACTCGACTTTGCCGACTTCTCGCCAGGTTGCTCGGTACCGATATGCATATCCATCGACTGGCCACGGCCATCGGCGCGGCTGATCCTGAACGTCCTGCTTTCGACGCCTTCGGCATTCTCCGTTCCTGGCGCACGCGCGTCATTGCCATGCGGCGCGACGGCTGCCAATGCATCCGACACGTGCGCATCGGCTTTCGCGCCATGTATGCCCCCGGTTTGCGCGTCCTTCTTTCCGGCCGGCGCGTCGTCGGTCTTCGCCGCTACCTGATGTGCGGATGCCTGGAGGATAGCCGCAGCATCGCCAGGCTCCTTCTTCAAAAGACCAAGCACATCGGTGATATCGCCTTCGCCGGCTGCCGTATCTGCGCCTGTCTCGATACCGCTATCAAGCTCATTGGTTTTGGTATGTTTGGCAGGTTTAACCACTGCTTGCGCAGCGGCCTCGGCTGCCTGGTCCTTGGCGCCTGGCTTGCCCAGCCCAAGCACACCCGCGTTCTTGCCCTGGTCCTTTTCGGACTTCACATGTATCTCGACGCTTGCAATAGTTTCGGACTGTACGTCCACCTGTCCCTGGAGCGAGGCGTCGTTCAGCTCGATCAGCGGCTTCGGATTGCGGCCACGCAGATTGCGCCCCACGGTCTCCGCGCCGTCGTTGACGTCCTGATGGCCTGACGTATCGACGGTATCCGCATCCTGATCGCTATTGCCGGCCTTGGAGAGCACATCCGAGAAGCCGCCGTTCTGATCCGCAGTCTCGCCTTTACCGGCTCCCCGACCGGACCTTACGGACGCAGACGCATCCGTGCCGGGCGCTCCGCCCGAGACGCTGATATCCATCATCATCTTATTTGCCTTCTTGGGCCAGGAGACCGTCGATTTCGTCGAGCTTGGATCGATTGGTCGTCACGAAAGAGGTGAATGAAGGATCGGTATCCTGGCCTCCCGTGCCAGCAGAAGCCGTGCCTTCGACAACAGGTTCCGGGACAGCGGCCGGCGCTCCTCGCGGTTTCGCCGCCGTAGCGGCTGCAGCCTGTTCAGAAGTAATTTCTTGATTAGTATAATTAGGGGATGAGCCTTGTGTCAGGCTTGCCGGGTCCGGAGCCCGCAATATCTGCTCGGCAACGGATCTTGCGGCGGCTTGCAGCGCCTGGTCCTGTGGCGAGAGAGACGCTCCGGAGATATTGGCGATATATTTGGCAGCCTGGTCGATATCGTCGGTGGGAACGTTCGCCATGCCCTTATAGAAATCGGCAAGCGGTCCGAAAGGATTATCCGTCCCCTCGCCCAACGATTGAACGCGCTGGGCAGCCATGCGGGCGAGTTGCGGCTTTCCGGCGATCGCGGCAGCGCGTGCGACACGCAGATAGACCTCGCGCTGGCGCGGCGCGTCCATGAAGGAAAGGATATCGACGACGGTCTGCGGACTGACATCGTGATCGTGGCTGACAATCAGCTTCACGAAGAGATCGGCAAACTGGCTGGCATATGGCGAGTGCAGGAAGCGGCGGACATAGCGTTGCGAATAGGCGAGGCCCTTGTCGACCTGCCCGGTTTCGACGCAGATGGCGACCGAGCGGCGTAGCGCCGCCTCCTCCACAATCGTGCCAGGTGCATTGAGCCGCGCCTTGTCATATAGCGAAAGGGCATCCATTGGCCTCGTGGCGATCAGCACGTTGCCACCGATCAGCGCCAGATAAGGGCCGATTTTCTTGCCGTCATATTCCTTGGCGGTTTCTTCCAGTGTCCTCGAGACGAGCAAGCCTTTGCCACCAAGGTATTTCCGCAGCACGTCGGTGACGCGATTATCGAAATAACCATTGACGTCATGATTGACGAGATATTCGAGCGTTTGAGGATTGCCGCCGCTCATCACGTAGATCAGTGCAGCATCGACATTGCGGTCGTCATCGTAAACCGACGGATCGACGTTGCGCAGGCGCTGATCGATCTTGCCAAGCATGAAACGCTGCATTTCTCCGGCGGAATGATCGCCTGTTACAACCGAGTCCTGAACGAACTGCAGGGAGCGCAGCATCTTGTAGGGCGCGATATCGTCCGCATCCGCTGCATGACCGACGGCGGGCGATATCATCGCCACGCCGAAGACCGCATATCTGAAATAGCGATGCTTCCTGCGCGTCATAGGACTATCCTTGATCTGCCTGCACGAGGATCTCGATCCGGCGGTTCGACGCGTTATAGGGGTCCTCGGGAAGCCTTAGGCGACGGTCGGCGAAGCCGGAGACCTGGGAGATGCGCTTCTCATCGAGGCCGCCGCGAACGAGCATGTAATAAGCGCTCTGGGCGCGGTCCATCGACAGTCGCCAATTCTCGTTGAGATCGCCCTTGAACTGCCGTCCGTCCGTATGGCCGCGGATGGCGACGGCCCCGCCCCTCTGTTTCAGGATCGCGCCGATCTTCTGCATAGCAAGGACCATTTCCTGACGCGGCACTGCAGAACCAACATTGAACATGGAGTCGTCGTTCTGGTCGGAAATGCTAACCAATAGGCCGCCCTCGGACGCTGTCACCGTCAGGCCCTCGGCGAGCTTGCCGGCGACACCGGCGATCTGCTGTGCAATCTCCTGCTGCAGTTCATCGGCCCGCTGCTTCTCTTCGGCCTGCATGGCCTCTTCGGTTTTGTCAGCGTCCTTGGTCTTGTCAGCCTGCTTGTCCTTCGTTTTATCCGGCTTCTTGTCTGCCTGTTTCTCTGTCGAAGCAGCGACGGCAGCGCTGTTGGGGTCCTTGCTCAGCAGAGTAGGAGGCTGAACGTTTTCGGCCTTGGCGAGCTCATTCGGCTCGGCCTTCGAATCGAGCGGCGAAGGCTGCTGCGGCTTTCCGGCGGTGGTGACTTCGACCTGCTTGGTCCAGAAATCCGGATCGAACGGATCGCGATAGGCTTCGCCCCCATCGGCGCCGGTCGCCGGGCCTGAATCTGCGGCACCTCCATCACCCTTGGCGCTGACATTTGCCTGCTGGCCGACTTCCTGAGCGATCTCGGCGAGAACCGAATAAGGGTTTTCGAAGAAATCGGCTTCAGAATAATTGGTCTTGTCGCCGGAGGTCGAGGTCTGGTCTTCGCCATCGGCGGCAGACTTGCCCTGGTTAGGGTTCTCTTCTTTGTTCTTCGACTTTTCCTGCTTCTGCTCGCCCTCGGCCTGGTCGACCGGCTTTTTCAAACCCTTTTCGGTAGGCTTCTCATCGGAGAGCTTGATCGGGTTGAAATAGGTCGCGATCGAGGCCTTGGTTTCCTCGTTGGCAGCGTTGACCAGCCACATGACAAGGAAGAATGCCATCATCGCCGTCATAAAGTCGGCATAGGCAATTTTCCACGCACCGCCATGGGCGCCATCGTGATCTCCGCCGCCATGCTTCTTGACGATGATAATCTCGTTCTTGCCGTGGTGGTGGTTTTCCCCGTCGCTCATTCGGAAACCTTCTTCAAGCTGGCCGCCCAGGCGGAAATGCGGGTCACGAGTACGGTTTCGCCAATCTCGGCAGCAAGATCGACGTCATCGGCCTCATGATGGCGAACCAATGCAGCATGCTCTCCAAGTTCGTCCTTGAGGATGTCGAAAAGCTTGGCCGGACCACGCACGATGATTGGCGCTGCGGCGCCTTCAAGGACCGCCTCCCGCAGCAGGGCGGCGAGGTTTTCGGCGGCTTTTTTGGCGAGGGCTTCGGTCATGATCGGCGCGATGGCCGTCGCGGTCACTTCGCTGACGAGCGTAGCAATCTCTTCTGCCATGTCGCGAATCCGCGAAGCGATGACAGCGGCCGCCTCGACCTCGTATCGGAGTTTCAGTTCCTCGATCTCCCGGACGTGCGCTTCGGCCACGGCCTGGGCTTCACGTTCGTATTTTTCGGTCAGCTCAGCGGTCGCGGCGGCGAAGCCTTCGGAATGTGCCTCGCGTCGTTCTGCCTCGACGTCGATCTCGGGCTCTTTCGGCAATTCGGCGAAAGCAGAGGCGGTTTCGACGGCAAAATCATCCACATCGATGATCGGTTCCGAGGGACTCGGCGCACCGAAATCCTTCAAATACCGGGAAAGCATAATGCTCATGAAAATCCGTCCAGTATTCGGGAAGCACGCGGCATGCCCCCTCTTGAAAAATGACCGTCGTCCTTGCCGGCATGCCGTTCCCGGTCCGGGAGAGGCTCGGAGCCTTTCGCCGGCATTGGAAGCTGCCTTCATGCCGGAAACTAGAAACTCAAACTTGCGCGAGGATGAATGGTGCCGCCCCGTGCCGACCACTACTCGAGCAGGATGAGAATTTTGCTGGCGGCCGTATTGAGGATGGAAATCGCTTCTACGGCCATCTGCTTCTGGGTTTCGATAGCCTTCTGGCGGATCGATGCCTCGTCCATATCGGTGTCGACGAGGGCGCCGACGCTCTTTTTGACACCGTCGGACAGATCTGCGGTATAGTCGATCTGATCGTCGATGCGAGCCTTCATGATGCCGATCCCTGCTGCCGAATTCGTAAGCTGCTTGAGCATGGCGTCCGTGGCCGTCACCATATCCGTGATCTGCGAGTCGGTGGTCGACTTACCGATGGAGATTTCCGTGCCGGTCGCCGGCGTCCCGGAGTTTGCATTCAGCAGATAGTAATTGCGGACTGGCGTGCCGTCAGGATTGCCGTTGACATCCTTGGTAAACAGGCCGCCGCCAGCGTTATTTTTGTCGATCAGAATGGTTTGGGACGACGGGAACTCAATGGTCTGCGCCTGATACTCGCCTGTCGGAGCACGTACGAAGCTGCCGATGATCTTCCACTGCGGAGGTGCCACGGGCTCGCCGTTCAACAGCCAGTTTTCACCAGCAAAAGACGTTCCTTCGACCATCGTCTGGAGTTGGTTCTTATATTCGGTGATTTCTGCGTTGACCTTGTCCTTATCGACACCCGGCTCACGCGCAGCAACGAGCTTAGCTCTGATGTCGCCCAGAAGATCGATGGCCGAATTCATCGTCGTATAGGTCGAATCAACCTTTGCGGCACCGAGGCCAAGGGCATCGCCAATGGTGCCCAGATTGGTACTGTCGGCGCGCATGACGCTGGCGATCGACCAATAGGTCGCATCGTCGGCCGCAGTCGCAACCCGCTTCGCCGTGGAAACCTGCTGCTGTACGTCGTTTGATTCTTTATTGATGCTGCGCAGCACTGCAAGCGCACTCACCGCGGCCGCGTTGGTAATCTTTACGGTCATCGACATGGTCTCGGAAAGGTGAAGGGATCAGGCCGGTTTTGCCGGCAGCGACTGAAGTGGCTTCATGCCCCCGGCGGGTTTCCCACACCGGTGTGTCGCAAAACAAATCAACTCCCGGCAACGTTAACCCGATATCAACCAGTTTCGCAAGGGCGGAAACGGGAAACGAAACAACGCTGCCGGCATCTGCACAAGCCCTTGAAATAAAATAGAAACCGCGCCGGAATGGCGCGGTTTCCAGACTGCCGCAAATCGGCGGCACAAGGTTTGGTCCAGCTTCAACCGCCGGCTTAGCTGCGGAAGAGCGTTAGGACGTTCTGAGCGCTGGAGTTTGCAATCGAGAGCGACTGGATCGCCAGCTGTTGCTGCGTCTGCAACGCTGTGAGCCTGCTCGATTCCTCTTCCATGTCGGCATCCACAAGACGACCGACACCGGAGTCGATCGAGTCGCCGAGGGCCGCGACGAAGTTTTCCTGCAGTTCAATACGGTTGGAGATGGAGCCAAGCTGGGAAGCTGCCTTCGTCATGGCCTCCAAGCCCGATTCGATAGCCGTGAGTGCCATAGCGATTTCCGTCTGACCAAAAGAAGTGATGTTCATGGTGTAGATCGAGCCGATCGTGCCGTTGGAGGTGCCGATAATGCCGGTGCTCGAATCGATGGTGCCCGTCGTGGTCATGCCGAACAGGACGTTCCCATTGGAAGCCGCGTTCAGAACATAGTCGGTCGTCTTGACCGAGACGTTGCCGTTGCCGTCGCGGACGAAGGTGGAAACGACGCTCTTGGTCGTGTTGCCAGCAACCCAGTTTTCACCGGAGAAAGAAGCCGACTGGGAGATGCTCATGAGCTGAGCCTGGAGCTGGCTGATTTCTTCCTGGATCTTGGTCTTGTCGACACCCTTTTCGGTGGCCGCAACGATCTTGGACTTGATTTCGCTGACGACATCGATGGCATTGTCCATCGCCGTGTAGGCGGTGTCGACCTTTGCTGCGCCGAGGCCGAGAGCATCGGAGACTGCCGAAAGGGCCTTGTTGTCCGAACGCATGGTCGTTGCGATAGACCAATAAGCTGCGTTGTCTGCAGCTTTTTCAACGCGATAGCCGGAAGATACGCGGTTTTGAGTATCCTGAAGATTGTTGCTGATACCGCGGAGGGTCTGGAGGGCGGCCATAGCCGCGACGTTCGTCAAAATGCTTGTCATAAAATGATTGCCCCTTGCTGGCAGGCGTTAATAAAAGGGACATTCCGGAATAGCGCCCGGGAACGACGATCAGCCTTCATGCCTGTTAACCTGTTCTTACGTTTGGTTAACTCGCCGTCTCGTTGAGACGCAGAAAACAGCAATATGGTTAATCGATCGTTAACGGAAATTAAAAAAGCCGCGCTCCATCGAAGCGCGGCTCGATTTCCATAGGACCCGCCGGTCGGCCGGCGGGTTATATTTCGCGATCCTATCAGCCGCGGAAGAGCGACAGGATGTTCTGCGAAGAGGAGTTGGCGATCGAGAGCGACTGGATCGCGAGCTGCTGCTGCGTCTGCAGAGCGGAGAGCTTGGAGGACTCTTCTTCCATGTTGGCGTCGACGAGGCGGCCGATACCGGAGTCGATCGAGTCGCTCAGGGCGTTGACGAAATCGTCCTGCATCGTGATGCGGGTGGTGATCGAACCAAGCTTTGCACCGGCAGAAGTCATGGCTTTCAGAGCGTTTTCAACGGTCGTCAGAGCCGTGCCAAGCTGACCCAGGGTCATGTTGGTGATGTCGAGGCCGTAGACCGAGCCGGTCGGGCCGTAGGACGTACCGAGGATACCGGTGGAGGTTTCGACCTGGCCACCGCTCATGCCGAACATGACGTTGCCGTTGGAAGCATTCGACAGAACGTAGTCGGTCATCTTGACGGAAACGCCGTTGGAACCGTCGCGAACGAAGGAGGAGACAACGCTCTTGGTGCCGTTGGCGCCAGCAACCCAGTTCTCACCGGAGAAGGCCGCCGACTGGGCGATGCTTACCAGCTGGTCCTGCAGCTGATCGATTTCTTCCTGAACCTTCGACTTGTCGACACCGTTTTCGGTCGCAGCAACGATCTTAGCCTTGATTTCGCCGACGACGTCGATGGCGCTGTCCATGGCGGTGTAGGCAGTGTCAACCTTGGCGGCACCGAGGCCGAGAGCATCGGAGACGGCCGAGAGAGCCTTGTTGTCCGAACGCATGGTCGTTGCGATCGACCAGTAGGCAGCGTTGTCGGCAGCCTTGCCGATGCGGTAACCGGAGGAAACGTGATCCTGAGTCTTGTTGAGGCCCTGGTTGATGCCACGCAGCGTCTGGAGAGCGGCCATTGCAGCATTATTGGTGTTGATGCTTGTCATAGTTTGCTTGCCCCTTTTGGCAGATGTTAGGAAGGGACATTCCGGATTTGGGCCGGCCCACAGCGATCAGCATCATGCCTGTTAACCATTCTCGTTAAGGTTAACTCGCCGTTTCGATGGGCCTAGAAAACAGCAAGATGGTTAAAGAAAACTAAATTCGAGAACGAAATTTCGTAAAAATATCTGATACTTAGAAGGGTTTCCATTAACCTTATATTAAAGCATTCGAGGCCGGGGATTACCCGGCCTCGACGTTTTTGGCGATGTTGCTGGACCGCTCTTAGCGGAAGAGCGACAGGATGTTCTGCGAAGAGGAGTTGGCGATCGAGAGAGACTGGATCGCGAGCTGCTGCTGCGTCTGCAGAGCAGAGAGCTTGGAGGACTCTTCTTCCATGTTGGCGTCGACGAGGCGGCCGATACCGGAGTCGAGCGAGTCGGACAGAGCGGAAACGAAATCGTCCTGCATCGTGATGCGGGTCGAGATCGAGCCGAGCTTTGCACCGGCAGAGGTCATGGCTTTCAGGGCGTTTTCAACAGTGGTCAGAGCGGTTGCGAGCTGACCCTGGGTAAAGTTGGTGATGTCCATGCCGTAGACAGAACCGGTCGCGCCGTAGGACGTACCGAGGATACCGGTGGAGGTTTCGATCTGACCACCGCTCATGCCGAACAGAACGTTGCCGATTGAGGTGTTGTTCAGAACGTAGTCGGTCATCTTGACGGAAACGCCGTTCGAGCCATCGCGAACGAAGGAGGAGACAACGCTCTTCGTGGTGCCGTTGGCACCAGCAACCCAGTTTTCTCCAGAGAAGGAAGCCGACTGGGCGACGCTGACCAGCTGGTCCTGCAGCTGGTCGATTTCTTCCTGGACCTTCGCCTTGTCGACGCCGTTTTCGGTCGCGGCAACGAGCTTAGCCTTGATTTCGCCGACGACGTCGATGGCGCTGTCCATGGCGGTGTAGGCAGTGTCAACCTTGGCGGCACCGAGGCCGAGAGCGTCGGAAACAGCGCCGAGAGCCTTGTTGTCCGAACGCATGGTCGTCGCAATCGACCAGTAAGCAGCGTTGTCGGCAGCCTTGCCGACGCGGTAACCCGTGGAAACGTGGTTCTGCGTGCTGTTGAGGCCCTGGTTGACGTTGCGAAGCGTCTGGAGAGCGGCCTGGGCGGAAGAGTTCGTGTTAATGCTCGTCATAAGTGTGTCCCCTAGAAAACTAGATACAAAAAAGGAGGACATACCGGACTATAAATACCGGCGATGACGGACCAGCTTCATGCCACTCGGTGCCTTTGTTTCTTGGCCCAAACCCGTCATGTCCAGGGCAATCTCGCAGCCAATACTTGCCAACTTCTTAAAAGCGGGGCTCCCGGCCAGGCCGCTTCAAGTGCATGGTTAACGTTGCTTGAATCAGTCTTCGAAGTCGCAGCTTTCCTGGAGAGCGGGCATTCGGCTGCACCGGTTTCAAGCAAGCTTCGAATGCCAATGTGGCAGAAGCCGGGATAGTATCGTCGGGCAACTCGCATTCTGCGGGAGGGCCTGATTGCGCGCGTCCCGTCGGTCACCATTTCATGCCGGAACATTTCCTCACGGAGTTAGGTTTTGAACAGCAAAGTTTCGTTCTCGGCGGCATCCCGGGATTATCAGGCGGGCCGCTATACACAGTCCCTCGCGACACTAAACCAGCTCATCGATACCCAGAAGGATGCCAAGACTTACGCTCTCCTGGCCAAGAACCTGCTGCAACTCGGCTTCAAATCCGACGCGGCCAAGGCTTTTGGCTTGGCGGCCGACTGCGCTCCCCAAGGCGCCTTCGAATTCCTGAAGACCGCCGCAAAGCTGCATCTGGAGGCCGGCAACGACGACGATGCCCTGCTTATCGCGATGCGCAATCTCGACAAGGCTCAGGAGGATGCGGAACTCGCATTCATTATCGCGACGATCTATGTACACCGGCAGCGGCGGGATCTGCTGCGCCCCTTCAAGAAGATCCTGTCCGAAAGCATGAACCCGGACCATATGCGGCTCGCCGCGCTGCTGCTCAGCGACGACCTCATGGACGAAACTAACCAGCAGCTCGCCCGCAACCTCTTCCGGCGCTTCCCGGGCAACCTCGCCTTCCGTTTTCTGTATCTCGTCTGCGTGCGCGAATTCAACGAATTCGACGAGGCGAACAAACATCAGGCGCCTATCGACGCCGCCCTTGCAAAGGGCGACGTCGATACGCTGAGGAAGGACAACCCGTTCTATCACCTGCATTGGTGCGGCAACGAGGATTTCAACCGCTATGCGACGATTGGCACGCAACCGCTGGACCCCGTGCGCGTGGGTTATCGACGCGGTCTGCCGCATACATGGTCCGACAAGATCCGCATCGGCTATATGTCCTCTGACTTGTGGGACGGTCACGCGACGATGAAGCTGCTGCAGCGGGTTCTCGAGCTTCATGATCGCAACCGGTTCGAAATTACGCTCTTCGATCACACTCAACCCGAGTTTTTGGAGAAGAACGTCGCCGATCGCAGCCGGTGGGGCAAGATCGTCAATATATATGGCCTGTCGGACGTAGCTGTCCTGAATACAGTTCGCGCCGAGAACATCGACATCATGGTCGACCTCAAGGGCCACACCTCGGGAAGCCGCGCCTCGTCCTTCAATCAGCCACTGGCGCCGATCCAGGTCGCCTGGCTTGGCTTCCCCGGCAGCACGGTCAATGTCGACCTCGACTACGTCATTGGCGACCATGCGGTGCTGCCTGACGTTGCCAAGCCCTTCTATCACGAGAAATTCCTGCGCATGCCGGAAAGCTACCAGCCGAACGATCCGGCAAACCGTCCGCGACCGCAGCCGGTCACACGCGAAGAGCTCGGGCTTCCGGAAGACGCCTTTATTTTTGCCTCATTCAACGGTAATCGAAAGATCACCTCGCAGGTCGTCGATAGCTGGTCCAGGATCCTCAAACGCGCGCCCGACAGCGTGCTCTGGCTGATGGCAAATACGCCCCGCAACAAGGATAATCTGCTGGCGCGATTCCAAGCCAATGGTATCTCGGCAAAACGGATCATCTTCTGCCCGCGTGCCCCCTATGAACTGCATATCAGCCGCCAGCAAGCAGCCGACCTCGGCATCGATACGTTCCCGGTCAACGGTCACACGACCACATCGGAACAGCTCTGGGGCGGACTGCCAGTGCTGACGGTTAAAGGTACCAACTTCGCTTCGCGCGTCAGCGAAAGCCTGCTCAGGGCAATCGACCTCCCGGATCTCGTCGCCAAAGATCTCCAGGCTTACGAAGATCTGGCCGTCGAGCTCGCGCTCAACCCCGAACGAGTTGCCGGCTACAAGAAACATCTGCAGGAGAAGCGGTACGTCGCGCCGCTCTTCGACGCCGAGCGCTTCTGCCATCACCTCGAACATGGCTACGAGTTGATGATTGCGCGCGCCAAGCAGGGCCTCGGCCCCGATCACATCGACGTTCCGGCGCTGCCGCCGCGCACCGAGCCCTTCGGTTCGAATGGCTAAGGCTGATCAGGCGCGTTCAGCAACATGACACCCGCCGGAGCGATCCGGCGGGTGTCATCTTTGCAAGAGAAGGAAGTACGCGACGGCACCGCCTCTTCGCCATCAGCTGAAGGAGCGCACCAGACTGCCGACCAGAAGGTTCCAGCCGTCGATCAATACGAAGAAAAGGATCTTGAAGGGCAGCGAGATTGAGGTCGGCGGCAGCATCATCATACCCATGGCCATGGTGATCGTGGCAACGATCAGGTCGATAACGAGGAATGGCAGGACGATGAGGAAGCCGATTTCAAAACCGCGCCGGATTTCCGAAATCATGAAGGCCGGGAGCAAGATGCGGTAATCGATGGGCTCGGTCGTCTGGATGTTCTGGCCGCGCTCGCGGGCCAAGTCGGCAAAAAGGGCCAAATCCTTGTCGCGTGTATTGGCAGACATGAACGTGCGGAACGGCTCGGCAATCCGCTGGACCGCAGTCGCCTCGTCGATCTGGTTGGCAAGCAGCGGCTGAACGCCGTCCTGCCAGGCCCGATCGAAGGTCGGCGACATGACATAGAAGGTCATGAACAGCGAGAGCGAGAGAAGGATCATGTTCGAGGGGGTCGAAGAGAGACCCATGCCGGAACGCAGGATCGAAAAGGCAATGATGAAGCGCGGGAAGCTCGTCACCATGATGAGGATGCCCGGTGCGACCGAAAGCACGGTCAAAAGGCCGAATGTCCTGATGATCCAGGCGGCGACGGAGCCGTCGACCGGGATGTTCAACAGGTCGGTCGGCAGCTGCTGGGCCACCGCCAGTTCCGGCACCGCCATCATGGCGGCAAGGAAGACTATGAGTCGAATCATTCGATGACAAAGGTCCTGAACATGACCTTCGATACGCGCCCTTGAGAGCGAAGGTCAACACGTTCCTGGATGTCATCCTTGAGATATTGAAAGCCGCGCGGCCCTTCGATCTGCTGAAGGGAAATGGTCCTGACATAAGCGAGGATATCCTGGTGAATATCCTCGGCGACCTTGACATCCGGCGGCCCGTTGAACATCAGCGCCACCTCGAGTCGGATCCAGTTTTCCGAGGGGTAAGCAAGGTTCGAGGTCACCGGGTCGAGCAGCACGATGTTGTTGGCTTCGTTCGCGATCTTCGGAAGACCGCCCTCGGCCTTCTTCTTGGCCTCGACCTCTTTCGCCTGTTCGGCCTCCGCAGCGCTGCGGATAGCCGGGGACACCATGTTGCCGACAGCCCAGCCGCCGCCGGCACCGACGAGCGTCAGCACGGCAAGGCCGATGATCGTCATCACCATGCCGCCCGACTTCTTTTTGCCTTCGCCTGTTTCGTTGTCTGCCATCTTGGTTCAGCCTCAAAGCGGCGAGAAGAGATCGACGGCCTGCTGGCCGCGCGGCGGCTGCTGCACTTCCATCAAGCGACCGCGGCCACCATAGGAAATGCGGGCTTCGGCGATCTTGTCGTAGGAGATCTGGTTGTCGGAATTGACATCCTGCGGACGCACGATGCCGGCGACGTTGAGGATACGCAGTTCCTGGTTCAGGCGAACTTCCTGTGAGCCGCTGATGACCAGGTTGCCGTTTTCGAGAATGCCTGTCACGACCGCGGCGACCAGAAGGTTGAGCTTGTCGGTGCGCTCGATCTTGCCTTTACCGTCGGTGCTCGTGTCGGAGCCGTAAGTCAGATCCGTCTTAGACTGCGGCGTCCAGCCGAAGACCTGAGCATTGACGTCCCAATTCATGCCGCTCGAATTTTTGCGGCTGCGGTTTGTCTCGTTGTCGAAAGAACCCTTGTCGTTGATCTGGATATCGACGGTCAGAATGTCGCCGACGTTGAGCGCACGCGCGTCCTTGAAGAGCGCGGCCTGCGAATCGCTCCACAGCGAATAGCCCTGGGCCACCGCGCGCGGCTGCTTCGGATAGAGCCCCATCTGCGGCGTCTGACCGTAGGCGAGACCGCTGCCGATCGGGCTCATGGCAGGCGCGCGGCCGATCTCGTTGACCGCCGTCGACTGGCAGCCTGCAAGGAGGGCGACGGCGGCGATCACAGCCGGTAAACGCTTATTCATGAAGGATCCTTCGAGGTATTGGGATCAGACGCACTTGCGATGATGCTGGCGATGCTGGCAGCCTTGGTGGAATCCATCTCGTTCAGGATCAGGCTGGACTGGCGGGGCCCGAGCCGCATGATGACGGCCGCGGCGAGTTCGGGCCTGACATCCTGAAGCTGCAGGGCGGCCGCGTCCGGCTTCATCTTCTTGTAGATGTCCGTCAGACCGGCCTCGGCCTGCTTGAGGAAATCATCGCGCCGCTTCAGCCAATCCTGATACTCGGCCTTCCGCCTGTCCATTTCAGCAACGCGGCTGTCGATATCGGCGCGCAGTTTCTCGAGCTCCTGTTTTTGCAGGAGATAGCGCTGATCTCGCGCCGGATCGGCGATATTGGCGCAGAATTGCTTGACCTCGTCCGTCGAAGTGATGTCGCCTGCCGGCGCCACTTCCTGGGCGAAGGCGCCTGGAATGGACAGCAGCACGAGGCCTGCGGCCGGCAAGGCCAGCCGGCGCAACAGTTCGATGATCGGGTTCTCGTTCGTGATCTTGCTCATTGCAGCACAAGCTCCGCTTGCAAGGCGCCTGCAGATTTGATGCCCTGGAGAATGGCGATGATGCCATCCGGTTTGACGCCGATATTATTGAGACCCGCAACGAGGGTGCGCAGGTCAGGACCATCGATGATCGCAACGCGCCCACCTGTTTTCTGCGCCTGGATATCCGTCTGCGGCTGGACTGCGGTCTCACCGCGCGAGAAGGGCTCAGGCTGGATGATCTGCGGCGTTTCGGTTACCTGCACGGTCAATGTGCCGTAGCTGACGGCGACCGGTGAGACGCGGACATCCGAACCGATGACGATCGTGCCGGTACGCTCGTTGATGACGACCTTGGCCGGAGTGTCGGTTTCGACCACGAGGTTTTCGATGTCCGCCATCAGGCGTGTAAGATCGGCCTCGCGCGGCTTTTCGATGATGACTTCCTGCGAATCCTTGGCTTCCGCCACCGGGCCGCCGAAGCGCGCCTTGGCGTAGCCGTTGACGATATCGGCGATACGGATCGCCGTGGAGAAGTCCGGGTTGCGGAGTTGCAGGACGAGATTGACCGAATCCTTGAAGCGGGACGGCAGTTCGCGCTCGATGATGGCGCCACCGGGCACACGGCCGGCCGTCGTCACACCCTCAGTCACGGACGCGGCTTGTCCCTGAGCCTGAAAGCCGGTGACGACGGCGGCACCCTGGGCGACGGCATAGATCTGGCCGTCAGCGCCCGACAGCGAAGTCATAATTAGCGTGCCGCCGCGCAGCGAGGTCGCGTCACCGAGCGAGCTGACCGTGACATCGATTCGGCTGCCGGGGCTTGCGAAGGGCGGCAGGTTGGCGGTGACCATGACGGCTGCCGTGTTCTTGGCGTTCGACTGGCTACCCTGCGTCGAGATGCCGAGGTTCTGCAGCATCGCGCGCATGGACTGCTCTGTGAAAGGCGAAGCACGGAAACCATCACCTGTTCCCTGCAGGCCGACGATAAGGCCGTAGCCGATGAGCTGGTTGTCGCGGCCGGCCTGAAGCGAGGCAATGTCCTTGATGCGGGACGTCAGCGCCCATGCAGGCGCGACATCGGTCAGGCTCATCGCCAGAACCGCAACCAGGCTCAGGATACGAAAGAAGAACTTCATTTTGCCCTCACATGGACCGTACCGTCGGCGAGCACGGTGCCGCTGACGATGACGCCGGAATCCATATTGCGCGCACGGATCATCTGGCCGGTCGCACCATCTTCGAGAGGCGAGCCGGCAGCGGAAATAGTCATCTGGCCGAGCTGGAAGACCAGGCGGATGTTGGAGCCGCGCGTGACGGTGTAAGGCTCACGCAGGGCGGAGACCGAAATCGTCCGACCCGGAAGGAGCGTGCGCTTGGAAACCAGCCCCTCGACCTGGGAGATCGACTTTGCATAGTCTCCGGCGAGGTTGGGATTGGTGACCTCGACTTCCTGAAGCTGAGCGCTAGAAATCGTGTCGCCGGGATAGATGATCGTCGTCGGGACGACGGCATAACCCATGCCGGCATCCGCTGCTGCCGGCATGACCATGCCGGCGATTGCGATCGTGGCCGCAGCCACCCATCCTTGGATGTATCCTGCCCGGCGAAACATCATGTTCGGCCTTCCCTCTTACTTCAGGTTCTTGCTGACGATGGATGCCATTTCATCAGCTGTCGTGATCACCTTGGAATTCATTTCATAAGCACGCTGGGCCGATATCAACTCGGTGATTTCCTTGACCGGATCGACGTTTGAGGATTCCAGGTAACCCTGCTTGAGGTAACCCATGTTGTCTTCGCCGGGATTGCCGACGACTGCATCGCCCGATGCCGGCGTTTCCTGGAAGAGGTTGTCGCCGATCGGCTGCAGGCCTGCCTCATTGACGAAGTCGGCGAGCGTAATTTGGCCGAGCGTCGTCGGATCGGTCTGGCCAGGCAGCTTGGCGGTGACTTCGCCGGAACGGCTGATCGTCAGTTCGGTCGAACCCTGCGGGATGGTGATCCCCGGGATGACTTCATAACCGTCGATGGTGACGAGCTGGCCCTGGTCATTCTTGTTGAGCGCACCGGCGCGGCTATAGAGCGTCGTGCCATCGGTCGACTGGATCTGGAAGAAGCCCTTGCCGACGATCGCGACATCGAGGTCGTTACCGGTCTGGGTCAATTCACCCTGCAGATGCAGATTGCGCACGGCCGACGTCTGAACGCCGAGACCGATGTTGGCGCCTTCGGGAACGACAGCCTGGTTAGCGCGGTTGGCGACACCCTTTGCCCGTTCGGTCTGATAGAGAAGGTCGGTGAACTCGGCGCGGGCGCGCTTGAAACCGGTCGTATTGATGTTCGCGATGTTGTTCGCGATGACTTCCAGGTTGGTCTGCTGGGCATCCATGCCCGTTGCTGCGATGGCGAGCGCTCTCATGTGTTCGTCCTCAAATCAGTTACATCTGCATCTTGGTGACTTCGAGGAAGGCCGAGACGACCTTGTCACGAATGGCGATTGCAGTCTGGAGCGTCTGCTCCGCCTGCAGCATGGAATCGACGACTTCGCGCGTGGAAGCCGTACCCTTGATGCCGGCAAAGGACATGTTTTCCGCGCCCTTCAGGCTGCTGACGGCTTGGGTCGCGATGTTGCCCATGACGGACGCAAAGCTCAGCCCGTTGGATGCACCCGCCGCAGCAGATGAAGGCGCGGTTGTGGAGGAGGGGGAATTTTCGCTATCGATGGCGCCGAGCGCGCGGGTCATCGAAAGATTGCTTACATTCTGTACGCTGGTGATCATTATTGTCCGCTCTTCAGGAGATCGATCGTCGAGGAAATAAGGTCGCGGGTCTGCTTGATCGTCTGCAGATTGGCGTCATACGAGCGGTTGGCTTCGCGCATGTCGGCCATCTCGATCAAGATGTTGACGTTCGGCATCTTGACGATGCCCTTCTCGTCCGCAGCCGGATTGCTCGGATCATATTCTTTCGTGAAATCGCCTTCATCGACGCCGATCTTCTTGACGTTGACCGTCTCGACACCGCTGGCGCGATCCAGTTGCTGACCGAAGGTGATGGTTTTACGGCGATAGGGTTCGGCACCGGGCGTGTCGCCGGTCGAGCGGGCGTTGGCGATGTTTTCCGAGACGATACGCAGGCGTGTCGACTGCGATTCGAGCCCGGAACCTGCGATTTTCATTGCTGCTGAAAGCGGATCCATGCGCCTACTTCCTTACCGTCATCAACATCATTCGATGAAAGGAACTGACCAGCGAGGTGTTCAGGTCGTACTGACGCTTGATCTCGCCCGATTTGGAGAGTTCTTCAGCCACACCGACGGTGTTGCCGGATTCCTGCACGCCGATTTCCTGATCGAGTGCTGCATCTTTCACATCGATGTCGCCGCTCGTGCTGAAATCATTGCCGCTCAAATGCATCGGATTGGTGCGCGCCATGGTGACGTCCGACTGGTCGAGCACGGCCTGAAAAGGCGTCACGTCCTTCGCACGGAACTTCGGCGTGTTTGCATTCGCGATGTTGCCGGCAACAACCTCCTGACGAATCGTCAGCCATTCCGCCTGCTTTGAAGCCAAGTCGAAAAGTTGAATCGGTTGCATGAGAACTCTCCGTTTTTACTACACCGAACCTAGGGCGGTAATCTTGCGTGGGACTTACGGTAAATGCGGGCTTCGCAAGCCATTCTTCGAGATTACTGGCAGACAGCGACCAACCGCCGCCCGGCCGTTGTCTCCGACGAGGCCTCACGGCGATTCGTCTTTTCCTGAACTAGTTGTTCTGGTAGATCTCACCCTTGGAAGTCACGATCACCCACTTGCCGTCGCGCTGTTCCAATGTCGCAAGGCGGCTTTCGTCCGGCAGGATCGAGCCGACTCGCACGACATACATGCCCGAGGGATCTTCAATGAGCGCCCGCCCGTTGGCCACGTGCAGCAGACGGAAAGAGCCCTTGCCAGGGAAGGGCTGATCCTCCATCGAGGCGTCGCCGTTGCGCTCCTTGCCGAGCTCGGAAACGGTTGCCGTCGTCATGTTGTCGATCGGTGGAACTTTCTTGTCTTCATCGTTCTTGTTGACCATGGCGAGAGGTGAAACGCTGAAGACGTTGCGCGCCGGCCAATTCGGCAATTCACGAGAGGCATTGCTATCGGCAACGCTAATGCCGAACTTGTCCGCGTTGAAGAAGACGTACCAAGGGAAGAAGGCGGAAGCGCCGGCAAGCGCCAGACCCAAGAAGGTCAACGCGCGATCGAGCAGCGCTCCCTTGTTGCGCTCTTTCAGAGCGGCGATCCGTTCGTCTTCGAAATCGGCCATGATCAGGCCCTCCTTTGGATGGGCGCGCTCGGAGTGGGTACGCCGGCGGCGGCCTTGAGAGCTCCGGCAAGATCCGCGAAGGCATCCAGCGATTCTCGGTCTCCCGGAGACTGTTTCAGGACGTCGTAGATGATCGGCACCTGCTTGACGGCCATGTCGAGATCGGGATCAGCACCCGGACGGTAGCCGCCGATAAGGCGCAGGTCGCGCGTTTCCTCAAAGCGGTGAATCAACACCTTCAGGCGCGAAACCAGTTTCTCCTGGTCCGGAGTCCAGGCTTTGCGGGCAAGGCGCGAGATGGATGCGAGCGGATCGATCGGCGGATAGCGCCCCTCTTCCGCCAGGCTTCGCTGCAGGACGATGTGGCCGTCCAGAATACCGCGCGTGGAGTCGGCGATCGGATCGTTATGATTGTCGCCATCGACGAGGATGGAGATGATCGCGGTGATGGTGCCGGCGCCTTCTTGACCGGGACCGGCGCGCTCCAGAAGACGCGGCAGATCGGTGAAGACGGACGCCGGATAGCCGCGAGCAATCGGCGGCTCGCCGGAAGCGGTCGCCACCTCGCGGATTGCGTGGGCAAAACGCGTAACACTGTCGACGATGAAGAGAACGTTTTCACCCTTGTCGCGAAAGTGCTCGGCGATCGTCACAGCCGTCAGCGGCGCCATCTTGCGCAGCATCGGGCTTTCGTCACTGGTGGCGACGACGGCAATCGCCTTCTTCATGTCGCTGCCGAGCGTATCCTCGATGAATTCGCGGACTTCGCGACCGCGTTCGCCGACCAGCGCGATAACCACCTTATCGAAGGCGTCGGCGCGGGCCAGCATTGACAGCAGCGTCGACTTGCCGACACCCGAGCCGGCAAAAATGCCGAGACGCTGGCCGAGGCAGAGCGGCGAGAAAATATCGATCGCGCGCACGCCGGTTTTGAACCCGCTCTCGACGCGCCGGCGCGTCATCGAAGGCGGCGCAGTGTTCGAGATCGAGCGGCGATCCAGGCCTTCGGCGATCGGACCGAGACCGTCGATCGGCTCGCAGAGGGAATTGATGGTGCGGCCGCACCAGCTGTCCGACGGAGAGATGCGGAATGCACCTTTGCGGATGACGATGTCATGGATGCCGATCGGCTCGCCCGGTTCGATCGGGCAGACGTAAACCAGATCCGGCTCCACCCTGACCACTTCGCCAAGATGGATACCTGTCGCCGATTTATGCGCCACAAACTCGCCAAGCCGCACATGCCGGGAAAGGCCGCGGACGGTATAGTGGCCGGCGGCGATGGTGTGCACGCGACCGCCATGGGTCACGGAGAATTCCGGCGACGCGTAGCGTTTTGCGAGATCGCCGAGATGTGTGAGCTTCGGCGAGAGCGCGTCCTCGGTCAACAGGGTGACGTTCATGCTTTGCACCTTGTCTTAGCGGCTGCCGCCCAGCGTCTGAACCGCTTCCTTGAACGAGTCTTCGCTGTCACGCATCAGCGACGATACGCTTTCGAAGGCACGATTCACCTCGATGAGCTGCGTCATCTCGTGCATTGCGTTGACGTTGGAATTTTCGAGATAGCCCTGCTCGACGCCGACATTAAAGCGGTCGACGACCGCGCGCGGCGGCTCGGTCGTCATGATGCCGCTGTTCTCGTAGCGCAGGTAGCCCTTGCTGATATCGGCTTCGAAGAGGCCGAGTGAACCGACTTGGCGGTCATTCTGATAGATGATGCCATCAGTGCCGACCTTAGGCTCGCCGCCGGCGGTGTTGAGGACGATCGGCGCACCGCCTGCATCGAGAACCGGATAGCCTCGGATGGAAACCAGCTCGCCGGTATCGCGCATCGTGAAGCGGCCGTCCCTCGTCAGAACGCGGCCGGCGGGCGTATCGAGAGAGAACCAGGCATCGCCCTTGACGGCAAAATCGAGCATGTTGCCGGTGTGCTGCAATTCGCCATTGGTGCCGTTCAGGTAGTCATTGCCCTGAGAGACGAAGGCAACCTTGGTGTTCGTCTTGTTCTGGTTGTTCGCCATCATTTCATCGAACTTTACCTCAGTGCCGCGAAAACCGGTCGTATTCACGTTGGCCATGTTGTCGGCGATCGTCGTCAGGCGCTTTTCGAGGGCCATTTGTGACGACAGGGAAACGTAAAGACCGGATTGCATATCGGTAAGCTCCACATTGGCGATAAACGGAACGAAACACCTGACACCTTTTCGTTTGGCCACGGGGTTCCGCTGAGCGGCATCTCAGACATGGGCGCATAGACCCACTCGTCACGTTCAATATGAAGGCAAATGCTTGCGCGAAGCTGGTAGCGCAAATGAGCGCGCAGAAGCCGCTTTCATCAGCCTCACGCAAGGCACAAACCCTATCCGTCGCAAAGAAAGCAACGTTCAGATTGGGCTGACGATGAATATTATTATCGGATTTATAGTTGTCTGCGGCTGTATCGTCGGTAGCTTTATGGCGATGGGCGGCGAAGTCGATGCTCTTTTTCAGCCCTTCGAATTCCTGATCATCGGCGGCGCCGGCATCGGCAGCTTCATCATGGCGAACCCAATGAAGGTGGTGAAGGACTCCGGCAAGGCGCTCGGCGAGGCCTTCAAGCATTCCGTTCCCAGGGAGCGCAACTACCTCGATACGCTCGGCGTGCTCTATTCGCTGATGCGCGACCTGCGTACGAAATCGCGCAACGAAATCGAAGCACATATCGACAATCCGGCCGAATCGACGATCTTCCAGCAGGCTCCGACGGTTCTGAAGAACAAGGAACTGACGGCCTTCATCTGCGACTACGTGCGCCTGATCATCATCGGCAATGCCCGCTCCCACGAGATCGAGGCGCTGATGGACGAAGAAATCAACACCATTCTTCATGACAAGATGAAGCCTTACCACGCGATCCAGATCATGGGCGATTCGTTCCCCGCCATCGGCATCGTCGCGGCGGTTCTCGGCGTCATCAAGGCCATGGCGCATATCAACGACTCGCCGGAAGTGCTCGGCCACCTCATCGGTTCGGCACTCGTCGGCACGTTCCTCGGCATTCTGCTTTCCTACTGCGTCTGCTCGCCCCTAATCTCGCAAATCAAGGTCGTCCGCTCCAAGCAGCACCGCCTCTACGTCGTCGTCAAGCAGACCCTGCTTGCCTACATGAACGGCTCGGTGCCGCAGGTCGCCCTCGAATATGGACGCAAGACGATCTCGGCGTATGAACGCCCGTCGATCGACGCAGTGGAACAGGAAATGATGAACCCAGGTGGCGAAAACAAGGCAGCTTAAATGACTATGAGCAATGCTTCGCATGACAATCGGACAATGGATCCCGTCCTCCTTGCCAAATTGACCGGCGGCCTCGGCGACAGGGGCAGGGTTGCCAAGCTCTGCAGTTCCTTCGGCGATATCTACAGCGAATTTCTTCCCGACGTGCTGAAGAGCGAAACCGGCCTCGACGTGACGGTCGGCTATCTCGGCTGCGAGATCGGCTACAAGAATCATCTGATCGACGATCTCAGCACCAACATGACGCTGGTCGATGCGACGCTGCGCAACTGGTCTCAGAACATCACCATCGGCTGTGGCAACGGTTTCATCATCACCCTGATGGAACATCTGCTTGGCGCTGCCGCCGAGACGATCGAGGAGCCGGCCGACCGGCTTCTCTCCGTTATCGAACTCGACCTGGCCGGCATGGTATTCGACAAGATTTCCAAGGTGCTGCGTTCGGCCGTCAACGCGCCGGGGGGATTCGAGCCCAACTTGTCGGCTCCCTTCGCTCTTGAAGCACGCATCCGTCCGCCGGAAGATCGCCCGGATGAATTCGCGGCGGCCATCAACATGTCGATCACGCTTGCCGGCATCGTTTCCGAATTCAGCCTGATCGTCCCCCAGGCGGCGCTGCTCAAGACCAAGGTCTCAGCCCCGAAGCCGAAGAAGCAGCCAAGCAAGTCGCCGGAGTGGACGGAGCAGATCGGCGACCAGGTTCGCCGGTCGCAGGTGACCCTCGAAGCGAAGATCCGTCTGCAGGATCTGACGCTCAGGACGATTTCCAAACTGATGGCCGGCGACGTCATTCCTTTCCGCGACAGCGGCGACGTACGCGTCGAAGTTAGCGCCAACAGCCGAGAATTGTATGTGTGCGAATTCGGGCGTTCAGGCGAGAACTACATGGTGCGCGTGAAAGACACCATGAATTCGGATGACGAGCTGATCCGACATTTAATGAATTAATCGGTTCCCTCGCTTTCAGCGCCGGAAAGGCAGTTTGAGGCAAGTTTCAACTGGAATAGTGATTTCATGGCTACGAAGAAGACACAGCAGAACAGTGACCTCTCCCTGGACATGCCGGGCAATGAAGCCGATCTGGATCAGGCTATCGACGATCTGCGCGGCGTGCTGAAGAAAGATTCGGACAGCGACTTTCCCCAGTTCGGTGACGACCTGCAGAATGACGCTTTCGCGGCAGGAACGGACCTTTCGCCGTTCGGTGGCGATGTCGGCGAAACGGCCTTCGGCGACACCAATTTCGCGAGCAGCGATTTCGGGGGCGACGATTTCGGTGGAAATGCTGCGGGCATGGGTGGCGCAGGCACTCCCGGCCTTGGCGACGCAAGCTTCGGCGGCAACTCCTTCCAGTCTGCTCCCGCACCGCTCGGCAGCGCACTGAACTCGAACTTCGACCTGATCATGGACATTCCTATCGATGTCCAGATCGTCCTTGGAACGAGCCGCATGCAGGTTTCCGGCCTGATGAACCTCACCGAGGGTGCCACGATCGCACTCGACAAGAAAATCGGCGAGCCGGTCGAAATAATGGTGAACGGCCGCAAGATTGCACGCGGCGAGATTACGGTTCTTGATAACGATGACACGCGATTCGGTGTAAAACTGACAGAAGTTTTGAGCACGAAAAAAGCCTGATCCCTGTGCGGGACGGAGAGGTTAGACCATGATGGACTTTGACGATTTCGGCGGCGCACTTGCCGGGAAACCGTTGACCCAGGCTGAAAAGGCGGCGGCAGTTCTCCTCGCTATGGGGAAGGGGGTCGCCGGCCGACTGCTGAAATATTTTACGCAGGCCGAATTGCAGACCATTATCGCATCTGCCCAGGCGCTTCGCGCCATCCCGCCGGACGAACTTCTCCAGCTCGTCGGCGAATTCGAAGATCTCTTCACCGAAGGCGCCGGTCTGATGGACAACGCCAAGGCGATCGAAGCCATCCTCGAGGAAGGGCTGACGCCTGACGAGGTCGACAGCCTGCTCGGCCGCCGTACCGCCTTCCAGGCCTACGAGACTTCGATCTGGGATCGTCTCGCCGAGGCGGAACCTGCCTTCGTCGCCCAGTTCCTGCTGCGCGAACATCCTCAGACGGTTGCTTATATCCTGTCCATGATGCCTTCGTCCTTCGGCGCGAAGGTGCTGCTGCAGCTTCCCGACAACCGCCGCGCCGACATCATGAACCGCACGGTCAACATGAAGGGCGTCAGCCCCAAGGCCGCGCAGATCATCGAAAACCAGGTGATGACGCTGCTTGCCGAGGTCGACGCGGAACGCAATGCATCGGGCTCCGCCAAGGTCGCCGACCTGATGAACGAAATGGACAAGCCGCAGGTCGACACACTGCTCACCTCGCTCGAATCGATCAGCCGCGAAGCGGTCAACAAGGTTCGTCCGAAGATCTTCCTCTTCGAAGACCTCATGTTCATGCCGCAGCGCAGCCGCGTCATGCTGCTCAACGATATTTCGTCCGACGTTCTCACCGTCGCCCTACGTGGCGCGTCGGCCGAAATTCGCGAAGCGGTGCTTTCCTCCATCAGTCCGCGCCAACGCCGCATGATCGAATCGGATCTTCAGAGCGGCATGGCCGGGGTCAATCCGCGCGAGATCGCGATTGCGAGGCGCGCCGTCGCGCAGGAAGCGATTCGCCTGGCCAATGCCGGCCAGATCGAGCTCAAGGAAAAGGAAGGCGGCCCGGCTGCCGCTTGAGCCATCGCAGCTGTTGACAAAACCCCTCGCTCACAAGGCGGTGGTTGATCGACAGCACGCACAGGACTAACCTTCTGGCAAATGGGCCGCGCTGCAGTCGCGGCCCTTTTCTTTGACGGAGGGCCGCACACTTGGCCGATGACGACAAGGACAGCAAAACAGAAGCCCCTACCGCGAAAAAGCGGTCTGATGCTGCCGAAAAAGGTAATACTCCCCACTCGCGTGAAATCGCGATCTTCACGACGATTCTGGCGACCTTCATCTATCTCGTCTTCTTCCTTCCGAGCGCAACGTCGCACATGGCCGAAACCTTGCGTGACATCTTCGAGCAGCCAGATCAGTGGAAGATCGAGACAGGGCCTGACGTCATCTCGCTCTTTGCGAAGCTTGGCTGGGCCGTGGCTGCGCTTCTGGCCCCTGCCTTCATCATGTTCATGGTGTTCGGTATTGCCTCGTCCGTCTTTCAGAACCTGCCGACGCCGGTTCTCGAACGCATCCGTCCGCAGGCCTCGCGTATCTCACCGATCAAGGGATGGTCGCGGCTCTTCAGCCTTCAGGGTCTCGTGGAATTCGGCAAATCGCTCTTCAAGGTCGTCGTCGTCGGAGTGATTCTTTTCTTCGTCCTCAGAAGCGAATATTTCGGCTCCATCGATGCGATGTTCTCCGATCCGCAAACGATCATGGTTCGCATGATGACGGCGATGCGCAAGATCATCATCGTCATGCTGATCGCCACCGCGATCGTTGCGATCGCTGACGTCTTCTGGACGCGTCATCATTGGTTCACCGAACTGAAGATGACGAAGCACGAGGTGAAAGAGGAAAATAAGCAGTCGCAGGGCGACCCCTTCGTCAAGAGCAGGCAGCGCTCCGTCATGCGTGACCGCGCCCGCCGGCGTATGATCTCCGGTGTCCAGCGCGCCACCCTCGTCATCGCCAACCCGACCCACTATGCCGTGGCGCTGCGTTACGTACGCGAGGAGAACGACGCGCCTGTCGTCCTTGCCAAGGGCCAAGACCTTATTGCGTTGAAAATCAGAGAGATTGCCGAAGAAAACAACATCCCCGTGTTCGAGGATCCACCTCTCGCGCGCTCCATGTTTGCGCAAGTCTCGGTGGATAGTGTCATACCGTCAGTCTTCTATAAGGCCGTCGCGGAACTCATTCATCGGGTTTACGCCGCGGAGGCCAAGAACAAACGGGTAAGATAAGTCGAATGAAAAAATGCCCCTACTCTGCCCAGCGTGAGAAAATTCTTGCAGAAGCGATCAGCCCGGTCGCAACCGAGCTCAGGCTTCTGGACGCATCCGATCTCATTTCTCTGCTGCGTTTCGAGTATTACGGCAATCTCGCCGACCTCGTCGCTTCCGCAGCGGAACTGTTTTTTCATCCCGGCACTGTCAATTTCGGTTTGGGGGGAAATTATACGCTGGAATGGGGCGGCAAGCCCGAAGTTGTGCTCGATCTCGAAATCAAGCCGCGTGGTGTGACTGTTTATGCGCAGCTGACGCTGGCCGAAGACCATGCCGGCATCGAGATCAACCATATTTCCTTCCAGAACGCCTCCAGCGATCCGGACGCAAACACGGCTTTTCTGCAAAGGAGCCTGCATGACGCGCGCTACATCGTCGCAAAGCCGCAGGCACTCGCCGGCTAAAGCGCACCAATCCAGACTTTGCGCGACATGATTTAAGGCATCATCCACCCGGCAGTATGGCCCGGCCCGTAGGCACCGGGCCTTTCTGTCTCAGCTGATGTAGCCGAGGCGGATTGCTTTTGCGATCGCCTGGATACGGTTGACGGAATCGAGCTTGATGGTCGCCGAGCCAAGATAGGCGTTCACCGTGTGGACGGACAGGCCGAGCTTGTCGGCGATTTCTTCACTGATACGGCCATCGCCGGCAAGCTGAAGGCAGGCGATCTCACGTTCGCTCAGTGCTTCGGCCGCCGCCGCCCGCCGCTCATCGAGCGACAGCAGGTCCATCATCACATTGCAGCACCGGCCGTGCAGCTCGATAATCGTATCGCTCAGGGGATCCAGATCGTCGCCGGTGAGGACCACGAAGCCGTTGCCGATAGCGCCGAGGCGCACGGGAAAGGCAAGACCGGAGAACGGCACCATGCCATCTTTCAGCCTCACCATGAAAGGTGAGAAGTCGGCAGGACCGGGAACTGTACGATCATGGCTGCCGGCCCAGAACAACGGCAGCAGCGAGCGATCGATGTGGTCGAGCAAAGCCTCGCCATAGGCATCGATGAAGGCCTTGCCGAAGCCGGCATTCGCGGGAGCCCAATTCTCCAGTTCGCAGATCAGTCGCTGCTTTGCCGGCACGCCGGAGCCGCTGACGCGAAAGACGGCGAAGCCCTGTGCATCAGCAAGCTTCTGCATGGCAATCAAGCGTGGAAAAAGGTCAGACCGGCTGGAAATCCTGTTCACACGTACCATGCGCATCTGGTCCGTGCCGCTTATCGCCCTGCCTGGTTGATGCCCCATAATTCCCCTCAAACGAGATTGTTGCGAACGGCGAAGGCTATCGCCTCGGAACGCGTCTTCGTTGCAGTTTTCCGCATCACGCTGGTAATGTAGTTATTAATGGTATTTCTGGAGATGCCGAGGATCATTGCGATCTCGTCGCTTGTCTTGCCTTCCGCAATCCAGAAGAGACATTCCAGCTCCCGGTCGGTCAGTTCGAAATCGCGGTCGACTTTCGTGCCCCCGCACCGAAGGAAGCTTGCGAAATAGCCTGCAAGGAGGCCTACGTCTCGGAGACGCTCAGGCGAAAGAACGAAGCCTTCTCTGAACAGGAACATCAGCACCAGACGAGAGCGGCCGACATTCAAAGTCAGCGAGCAATATTGCCGGCTTGCTCCGTGCGGTAAATCGGCGCTCTCGGGCAGCAGCGCGAAGCCCGGCTGGAGCACCTGCATGCACTTCTCGAATTCGGTCGAGCGCGCATAACCGGCGACCAGGTCATTGGCGACCTCCTTCACCAGATCGAAGGGCCAATCGGACGAAACGATAAAGTCCAGACCACTTTCCTGGATGAGGTCGCAACGCGCCATCAGATAGTGCATGGCGCCAACGTACTCGGTCAACGCCCGCAAACCGGCCTGCAATTTGCCGGCTTCGGCGATGACGCGAAGGCGATCGATCAGTTCGTCGCGCGGCAAAAGATCCGGCACATTGGCGCCGACGAAGTTCGCCATCTGCTTATTCGCCTGAAATATGTCCATATCCATTGGCGGTGACCTGCGGCTGAGAAACTGTCGGTTCTCGCAAAGAAGTTCTGTTTTGTGAAAGGGATACAAATACATGCCGACACGAATCCCACTTCGAATCACTCAAGGGTAAGCCAACTACCGTAAATCACCATCTCCGACTTCTGGGGATTTACTTTTGCGACCTCCCATGCGGTGATTCGATCACCGCTCCACTCTCGCGACGATATACAAGCTAGGATGATTCTGGCATTGGCCGCAACGTTCCTCGCTCTATGCGCGAGTGATGCTAAGCGGAATTATCGGTCTGAATGACGCAATTATCACAGTTCCGGCTAAGCAAGTGCAGTACCCGGATGCCTCTGGCGAAAGCAAATTTCAAACGTATGAAAGCACGTTTGTTATCAGACAAGAGACATGCTTGTTCGTCCGTCTTATATAAGACTTGTGCCCTATTCGAACGCTGTCGTCCCGTTGCCTGGTATCTCTGTGTCCGCATTTTCTGCAGTCGAATAATCGGCTCCTTACGAGCGATTACTCGATTGCAGGTAATTTTTGCCGGGCTATGTATCCGCAGATGAGAAAGAAAAAGGCCGGTTTCCCGGCCTTTTCATCATGCTGCTTCGTCGATGGCCCATTTCCTGAGGATCTTCGCGGCACGCTCCTCGTTGATCTCCACCATGCGGGCGAGCTTGCGTTCCGGGCCTTCCTTGACGCGGCGGTTGAAGTTGCCGTCGTCGTCGCCGAGACTGAGCAGATCCTCTGTGCTGTCGAAACCGAAGTCGGAGCCGAAGCCATCCATGAGCGCCCCGCCTGCAGAAGCGCCAGCCGGTGCGAAGTCGGGCAGTTCCAGGCCAGCTGATTCCGGAGAGGCATCGCCGAAGACTGCGGCGGAGGATGAACCCGAGCCGTTGACAGTGCGGATGAGAGGACGCACGCCCAACCAGACCACCACGAAGGCGACCGCGACGAAGGCCAGCGAGTTGATGATGCCGGCAAGATTGCGGCTCAGCATGTCCATGACATGAACGCCGTTGTTGGCATCGTCGAGAAGCTGGTTCTCGAGGAAGTCCATTGCGGTGACGGTGACGACGTCGCCGCGGTTGGTATCGAGGCCGGCAGCCGAGGCGACGATATTCTTCATCTCTGCGAGATAGGCGTCGATCTTGGCCTGATCTGCCGGTTCGCCCACCATCTTGGCGATGCGGCCCTTGTTGACGACGACGGCGACCGAGAGCTTTTCGACCCGGTAGCTGTTGCGCGTCGTGGCCGTGGTCTTGCTGTTGATTTCGTAGTTGGTCTGCTCTTCGCGCTTGTCGGATTTGTCCTGCGACTGCGGACCGGTGGCGCCGCCAGCTTGAGGGGCTGCCTGCGGAATGTTTTGCTCGACTGTCGTCGCGTTGTCGGCCTGGTTCTGCTGCGACTGCTGGGCTTCCTTCGTGGAACGGACGGAGCGCTCGACCTTGGATTCCGGATCGTAGGTGGTTTCCTGGATCTGCTGGGCGTCGGTGTTCAGGTTGGCAGTCACGCTGGAACGGAAGTTGTCCATGCCGAGGAAGGGAGCGAGCGCCTTGTCGATGTTCGATTCGATTTCCTGCTGGACGTTCTGGACGATATTGAGCGAGCGGTTCAGCGTACCGTTGGCAGCGTCATCGCCGGAGGCGAGAAGCTGGCCGGCGGAATCGAGGATCGTCACGTCAGCGACATCAAGCCCCGGCACGGCCGAGGCGACGAGGTGGCGGATCGACGTGGCTGCATTTCGCCCCGTCGCGGCACTGGCGCGAATCATGACGGATGCCGTCGGCTTCTGTTCGGCCTTCCGGAAATTGCCGACCTCTGGCATGACGATGTGGACACGTGCGGCGGTGATGCCTGAGATCGATTGAATGGTGCGGGCGATTTCACCTTCGAGGGCGCGGACGCGGGTCACTTCCTGCATGAAGGAGGTGAGGCCGAGCGAACCGACGTTGTCGAACAGCTCGTAGCCGGCATTGGCGCTGTTGGGCAGGCCGCGCTCGGCAAGCAGCAGGCGCGCTTTGCCCGTCATGCCGGCCGGGACGGTGATGCTCGAACCGTCCGCTCCGACCTGAAAATCGACATTGCTTTCGGCAAGCGCCATGCTGATCTGGTTAAGATCGGTCGTCTCCAAGCCGACATACAGCGTTTCCTGAGCCGGTTTGTTGACAAAAATTGCGGCCGCCAGGATGATTGCGATGGAAGCGGCGCCGACCCCACCAAGGATCATCAAACGCGTCCGCCCAAGGGAACCAAAGTTCTTAAAGATCTGAACTAATTGATTTAACAGATTCATTCTGTTCTCGCACGATCCGTCAAAGACAAAGCAGGCTTATTGCCTCATTTGACGAATAGACGCCGAAACTTGTGCGAGCGTTTCGTTCAGCGCGTGCCGGAATGAATTGCGGTATCAGAAGAAATCGAAGTCTCCGGCGGCCTTGCTAAGCGGCTGGGAGTGGCCGTGACGGGTTCCGCCGCCGAGTGCTTTCTGCATTTCGGCAAGCTTGACGAGGCTCAGCGCGGTGGCGACATCGATCGACCAGCTCTGCGGAATTTCACCGGTGATGGTGTCGATGAACTCGGCCAGCCCGCGCGATTTCTGCACGGCGAGGTCGATGCCCTGCATCACCTTCATGCTATCAGGGGAATTCAGGATTTGCGGGCCTCCCAGTTCGATCAACTGGGGCTCGATCCGTTCCATCAGGTAGGCAACGTCGTGAAGCTCGGAGACAATGCGCATCAATATGTCGCTCAGCGCCTCTACCGGCGCCGGCGGCTCGATGATCGGTGTAAAAGTCATATGAAAATCCTCGCCACTAAAAGAATTCGATACTTGTCTCGGCGGGCTTCTGCGGAGCGGCGGGACGCTGCTCGAGAGCGACGGTTCTCTGGGTTTCGGCGCCGGTCAGGGGGTATTGCCGGGCACGGCCGGACACCGGCCAATATTCGATCTTTCGTCCATGCTCGCCGCCCGTGCTTGAACTGACCACCGGAATGCCTTCATCTCGAAGGAACTGCATGGCGAAGGCTGCGTTCTGCTCGCCGACATTCGAGAATGTCGAGATCGTCTTCGCTCCTCCGAAGATCTTGGCCTCCAGCCGGTCGCGCCGCGCGCCCTTTTTCAGAAGGCCGTTTATCAACAGTTCCATGAGATGCACGCCGTAGCGTGTGGCATCGCCGCCGGTCATCGGGGTGTTGCCTGTCCCCGGCAGCAGGAAGTGGTTCATGCCGCCGACACCTGCGACGGGATCTCTGAGGCAGGCTGCCACGCACGAGCCAAGGATGGTCGAAAGCACCGCATCCGGATCGCTCAAGACCTTGTATTCACCCTGAATGATGTGCACGCGGCGGGCCGCACCCTCAGTGATCATTTCAGGGCTCCAAACACAGCTTCGATGGCCGCTTTCATCTTTTCGATGGTGAAGGGCTTCGCCAGAACGTTGTTTGCACCAAGCTGCGCTGCCTTGGTCACCAGCGCACGGTCGCCCTGTGCCGTGAGGATGATGAAGGCTGCCTTCTTGGTGTTCGGATTGCTGCGGACGGCCTGCAGGAAGCCGATGCCATCCATCTTCGGCATGTTGAAGTCGGAGATCACAAGGTGGTGCGGCTGCTCCGACATGATCTTCATGCCCTGCTCGCCGTCACCGGCGGCGGTGATCTGCTTGAAGCCCAGCTGCGTCAGCGCGTCACTGAGCAGCAGACGGCTCGTAACCTGATCGTCAACGATCAGAACTTTAATTTTCTCCGCGATCGACATTATTCGGTCCCTTCCTTTCGGGCGGCTGTCATTTTCAATATTTCTTCGCCGATGGCAGCAAGCGGAAGCTGCTGTTCAACTGCGCCAAGTTCGTAGGCAACTCTTGGCATTCCGTAAACGACGCAGGTTTTTTCGTTCTGACCGAGCGTTCTGGCCCCTGCATGTCGCATTTTTAACAACCCGGCGGCTCCATCGCGCCCCATGCCGGTGAGGATCACGCCGACGGCATTGCGTCCGGCGAGCTCGGCAACAGAGTCGAAGAGCACATCGACCGATGGACGATGGCCGTTGACGGGCCCTCGCTCGACCAGCCGGCAGCAGGGCGCCGACGTATTGGACACCTGCAGGTGACGCTCGCCGCCAGGCGCAAGATAGACCTTGCCGATCTCGAGACGGGCGCCGTCTGTCGCTTCTTCCACGACCGGCGCACAGAGGCGGTTCAACCGTTCGGAAAAGCTCTTGGTGAAGGTCGGCGGCATATGCTGGGTGATGACGGTCGGCGGGCAATTCGCCGGGAACTTCTGCAGCACGGCGATCAGCGCTTCCACGCCACCTGTCGAAGAACCGATCGCCACGATCTTACGTCCGACACGGAAATCGGCGACTGCGGGCGGCGTGATGGCGGCAGCCGCGGCCGGCTTGGCGAAATTCCGCTGCGTGCGGGCGGCGGCCTTCACCTTCTCGACGAGGTCGCCGAAGGGGCGTATCTCGCCCGGCTGCGGCTTGCCCACACAATCGAAGGCACCGATTTCAAGGGCTGCGAGCGTCGCTTCCGCACCGCGATGCGTCATGGTCGAGACCATGATGACGGGCATTGGTCGCAGGCGCATGATCTTTTCGAGGAAGTCGAGGCCGTTCATGTTCGGCATCTCGATGTCCAGCGTGACGACATCTGGGTTCAGCCGCTTAATCGCCTCGCGCGCCTCCAGAGCGTCGCCGGCCTGGCCTATGACGTTGACTTCGGGATCGGCACTCAGGACGGCCGCGATCAGGCCGCGCATGGTCGGCGAGTCGTCAACCACGAGAACTCTAGCCGGAGCGCTCATGCCTTCCTCCCGATACCCTTGGTCGTGTAGCGATAGGTGGTGATGCCGATATTGTCGAAGACGTGCTTGGCTTCGCCCGAGACACGCTCCGAGTGACCGATATAAAGATGACCGCCTTCCGGCAGCAACCCGGCAAACCGCTGCCAGATCTTCATCTGTGTCGGTTCATCGAAATAGATCACGACGTTACGACAGAAGATGACGTCGAACTTGCCCTTGAACGGCCATTGGGCCATCAGGTTCAGTTCGTTGTAGGTAATGAGACGCTTCACGCGGTCATCGATCTGGAATTTGCGGCGACCCTGCATCTCGACCTCTGTGAACCATTGCTTTCGCATGGCAGGCGAGACGGTTTCCAGCGCACTTTCGTCATAGGCGCCGATCCGGGCGATGGCGAGAATCTTTGGGTCGATGTCGGTTGCAAGAATCTTGAAGTCGTAGTCGGCCACGTTCGGCATCAGCGACAGAACGGTCAGCGCGATCGAGTAGGGTTCCTGCCCATCCGAGGACGCAGCCGACCAGATCCGGACACGGCCACCTGCGCGCGCCCGGTTCAGGAGGTCGGGCAGTACGTGGTCACGCAAATGTTCGAAATGATGGTTTTCGCGGAAAAACCGCGTGAAGTTTGTCGTCAGGTGCGACAGCATCTCACGCCGGGCCGCAGCACCTGCCGGCGAAGCAACAAGCTCGCAATATTCTCGGAAACCTGAAAGGCCGAGATTGCGGATATGCTTCGACAAACGAGAGTAGACCAGCGAGGCCTTCGTCTCATTAAGATAGATTCCCGCATCAGCATAGATCATGGCCGCGATTTCCGAGAGATCGCGGCGCGTCAGCGGGTATTCCCCGCTCGCCAGAACCTCGTCGAAACCAGACTGCCTCTGATCTTTTACGCCAACTGCATTCATGCGGCTTCGCTTTCAGTGTCGGGAAACAGGGCTTCGAGTTCGATCAGGCAGATCATCCGCTTTTCGATGGAGAGAATGCCGCGGGCGAACTGACGCTGAAGGTCCGAAGATATCTCGGGTGTCGGCTGGATGTCATCGTCGGTGACCGTCAGAATGTCAGAAACAGCGTCGACCAGCAGGCCAACCACCTTGCGGCGGACCTGGGCGACGATGATGACGTGACGGGCGGTAGGATCGACCGGCTTCATGCCAAGTCGAGCCGACAGATCGATGATCGGCAGCACTGCACCACGCAGGTTGATGACGCCAATCATATAGGATGGCGAGTGCGGCATCGCGGTCGCCGGGGTCCAGCCCCGGATCTCGCGGACTGCCATGATGTTCACGCAGAATTCCTGATCGCCGATGCGAAACGCGATAAGCTCGTTTCCGCCCAGGGTCAGATTTTTTGCCGTGTACGACATTGTTCCTTACCCTACCGCCGCCAGAGACATTTCCGCCTTGAGGGACTGACCGCGCGAGGCGCCGACGACTGCGTCCACGTCCAGAATGAGGGCCACGCGGCCGTCACCGAGAATGGTTGCAGCGGCGATGCCCGGAACGTGAGTGTAGTTCGCCTCGAGGCTCTTAATGACGACTTGGCGCTGGCCCTGGATCGCGTCGACCATGAGCGCGCGCTGACCGCCGCCTTCGGATTCGACGAGAAGGGCGACACCCTCGACCGGATTGGCCTGGGTGGCGCGGAAGTTCAGGATGCGGCCGACATCGACCAGCGGGCAGAAGGAATTGCGGATCGAGATCAGTCGGTGGTTGGCGCCGAAGGAATGGATCGCGGCGGCTTCCGGCTGGAGGGTTTCGACGATGGCCGTCAGCGGCACAACCAGCGTCTGGCCGGCGACCGTGACCACCATGCCGTCGAGAACGGCGAGCGTCAGCGGCAGGCTCATTGTGAAGACCGAGCCTTGACCCGGCCTCGAGGTGATGTTGATACGGCCGCCGAGCGCCTGGATCGAGCGCTTGACGACGTCCATGCCGACACCACGGCCGGAGATATCGGAGATCTTGTCGGCCGTAGAGAAGCCCGGCAGGAAGATCAGGTTATCGATTTCCTCATCCGACAGATTGGCGTCAGGGGAGATCAGGTCGTTGGCGATCGCCTTCTGGCGAACCTTTTCGCGGTTGATGCCGGCGCCGTCGTCGGCCAGTTCGATCAGGATGCGGCCCGAACGATGTTTTGCCGTCAGGCGGACCGTGCCTTCGGTGTTCTTGCCGGCGGCAGCACGCTTTTCAGGCGTTTCGATCCCGTGATCGACAGCGTTACGGATCATGTGCGTCAGCGGCTCGGCCAGCTTGTCGATGACCGTCTTGTCGACTTCGGTGTTTTCACCCTCGGTGATCAGGCGGATCGACTTGCCGGTCATGTCGGCGATTTCGCGGACGATACGCGACATGCGCTGGAAGACCGGCTTCACGGGCTGAGCGCGGATTGCCATGACCGAGTCCTGGATCTCACGGGTGAGCTGCTGCAGCTCTTCGAGACCCATATTGATCGAGGACGTGCCGGTCGTGTCATTTTCGATGACGCTTTGAGAGAGCATGGCCTGATTGATGACCAGCTCGCCGACGAGGTTGATCAGGCGGTCGACGCGATCGAGATCGACGCGGATCGTCTGGCCGGCAGCGGCATTGTTCTGGGCTGCGGCGTTTGCCGCTGCAGCGGCGGCAGCGGCGGCCGATTCCTTCTTTTCGACACGCGCAGCGGCGGCAGCCATCTGCGTGACGTTGGTGGCCGTTTCAGCGGCCGCAACGGCGGAATTCGCGTCGTTCGCCTTGATCTCGGCAGCGGCCGGCGCTTCGGAAGCATCGCCATCATCCAGGATCGAGAGATCGAACGGAACCGGGATCATCGGCAGTTCTTCGTTGGTCTCACCCGGCTGGCTGTCCTCGGCCGGCTTCACGGTCAGATCGCAATCCCATTCGGCGAATTCGAAGACCGTGCGGATGGCGTCTTCGCCCTTGTCCGTCTTGATCGTGATGTTCCAGAAGAAATAGGCGCCTTCCGGATCGAGCTCATCGAGGCCCGGCAGAGCATCCGCATTGCAATAGATGCTCATCTCGCCGAGCCGGGAAAGATCGCGCAGCAGAAGGGTAGCGTCGTTACCCTTCGAATAGAGTTCGAAGCGCGGTTTGAAGATGACTTCGTAGGCCGGCAGATCGACCGGCTTCTCTTCGCCACCGAAATCGTCGAAGGAGAAGGGGATCGGCTGGAAACCGCTATCATCGGTCGGCACGGGGGCCGGAGCCGCAGCGACCGGAGCAGGGGCGGCCTTCGGGGCCGGCTTCGGTGCGGGCGCCTCGGAGACTGCCGAGGGAGACGGCAGCTCGCCGTGGGCAAGCGCCTCCAGCTCCTTGACGAGGCCGCGGCTTCTGCTTTCATCGACGCTGCCGCCGTCACGGGCAGCGTTGGTCAGATCGGCAAGCACGTCGGCCGACTTCAGCATAACCTTCAAGACATCCTGGGTAGGCTCAAGCTTGTTGGAACGAACGCAATCAAGTGTGGTCTCAAAGACGTGGGCGAAGGCGACGAGGTCATCAAGGCCAAAGGCGCCGGCACCGCCTTTGATCGAATGCACGGCGCGGAAGACCGCGTTGACGGTTTCCGGGTCGCGATCGCCATCATTCATTTTCAGGAGACCGGATTCCAGTTCGGCGAGCTGTTCTTCGCACTCCTGGAAAAAGATCTCTTTGATTTCGTTCATATCCATAGGAGCAAATCCTGGGCTTTAAGCGGTTACACGCTCGATGGCATCGATCAGCTTGGCGGGGTCGAAGGGCTTGACGATCCAGCCGGTGGCACCGGCCTGGCGGGCGCGGTTCTTCTTTTCCGCGTCGCTTTCGGTCGTCAGCACCAGGATCGGGATCGCACGATACTTCTCGTTGCGACGGACACCTTCGATGAAGCCGAAACCGTCGAGGCGCGGCATGTTGATGTCAGTGACGATGACGTCAGGATTGGACTCTTCGAGAACTTCGAGGCCTTCAACGCCGTCTTCAGCCTGGATCGTCTCGAAACCTGCATTGTTCAGCGTTACGAGAAGCATGTTTCGGATGGTGCGGGAATCGTCCACCGTCAATACTTTCTTCTTCATTGCCGGATCTCCTTGGCAAGCAGATGGTCGATATTGACGCCAACCAACTGCATGGTTTTTTGAAATGCGTCGGACACCTGCGAGAAGGTGATCGACTGCTTGTCCTGGTCCCAGGTCTTCTCGGCCGCCATCAGAACCTGAGCGCAAAGAGCGCCGATGCGTTCGACTGCCGAAGCATCGATCGCCAGAGGGTTTCCTCGCATGGAGAGAAGCTTGTCGCGCAATGCGGAAGCCTCATTGAGATCAAGAACCGCTGGCAACTCCAACGTCTTGGCACTCTTCTTTGCTGCCATCAGCTTTTCCTTGTCCCGTTGTCCCCGACCCGCGAAAGCGAGCCGACGTCATAATCCGATAGGTTAGTAAACATTCCGCCCACCTCCGACGCTCGCGAGAGGCTGAAGCATGCTGAAATCGTCATTTTCGTAATCGTCTTCGGCCACTTCGGGGTGCGTCGCGATCGCAACGGTCCGGGAGGCGGAAACACGCACCTGAGGAGGCCGGGTTGCATAGGCATTTTCCCGCGCGACGCGGAATTCGCGGATCGTCTGACCGAGTTCCAGAATGATCGTGTGAAGATGATCGGCACCTTCGGCCGAACGCCCCGCAAGGCCGGCATTGTCGGCGACTTCGCAGCCGAGGCTCTTAACGTCTGCGGTCACACCTTCGAGACCGGCGGCGTGTTCACTCGTCTCGCCAGCGATGCCGGCGATTGCGGCGTTGATGTCGGTCACCTGGCGGACGATGCTGGCTATCGAATCCTGTGTGCGGCCGACCATCTGCACGCCGGCGTCCACCTGCGTCTTTGTGGTAGTCACCAGCGTCTTGATTTCACGGGCAGCTTCTGCGGAGCGCTGAGCGAGCGCCCGCACTTCCTGCGCAACGACGGCAAAGCCACGTCCAGATTCACCTGCGCGGGCAGCTTCGATGCCGGCGTTCAGAGCGAGCAGGTTCGTCTGGAAGGCAATCTCATCAATCGAACCGATAATCTGGCCGATCTTCTCGGCCGACTGTTCGATATCAGCCATGGCGCTGATTGCGCGGCCGACGACCTCGCCGCTTTCCTCGACAGCAGCACGTGTCGCGGCAGCGGCGCGTTCGGCGGTGCGGCTGCCGGCTGCCCCTTCGCGGACCCGCTCGGCGATGCCGGCAAGGGCGGCAGCGGAAAGCTGCAGGCGCCCGGCCTGATCGGAAGCATTGCCGGCGAAGCTGCGGGATGCGCCGGCGAGCGACTGCGTTGCGGCTTCCGCCTTCGCATTGCGTTCGGCAATCGCGGCAAATTCCGTCTGGAGATTATCGAGTGCAGCGTTCAGCGCGGCAGCAATCTCCGTGTGAGCGCCATCGACGGGTGCGCGCTGCGTCAAGTCGCGGGCCGAGAGGCTTTCGATGACATCGCCAAATATACGAGCGACTTCCGCTTTACCTTCGGCGCGCTGGTCGGCAAGTGCGCGCTGCTGCGCGGTGCGCAGTGCATTGAAGCGGAGCGAGACCGCGATTTCGACATCGACCATGACGATGCGGATGATCGATGTCATCAGGTCGGTGATCTCGCGAGCACGCCGCTTAGCCGACGGCAGTACCGGGCGACCGGTCAGCTCATCAGCCAGACCGGAAATCAAATGTTCCAGCATGACGCCGTGGCCGGCCACGTGCCAGCGAGGGTCGAGGCCGATCTTGCTTTCGGTATCGGAGAGAACCTTGACGCGTTCGGCATAGAGGCTGTCGAAACGCGCATCCGTCAGCACATCCCAGTGCGAGGACTGCAGGTCGTGGAGACGCTCGATCTGACGCTCGCTCTCGAAATTGCGCGCGGCATCCGGGAAGGACTGGAAACGATGGAAGAGGTCGCGCAGACCGGCCTTCAGATGGGCTTCAAGGGAGGATCGGTTGCGGCGGACCGTCTCGCATTGGTCGGCGTCGAGGCCAGCAAAGCGCAGGCGGTCGCGCAGGCTGCCTGCCTGTGCTCCACGAGCCTGATCTGATGGCATGTCCTGCCTCAACGCCTGTCCCCAACCACTTTCCGAGCGAGCCCGGCCAAAAACCCTCGCAGCTTCCGATGATTCCGATACGCGGAGATACTCTTCGCCACCGGTCGCAGCCGGGGGACTGAAGTCTCCTGATCAGCAATTCTGTTTCGGAGCTGCCTGAAGAAGATGGATACCGGATCGACCCGGTACGGCGGTACGGCGTCATGCCTGGTGGGAACGAGTGCATCTTCCCATTCCGACGTGTAACCCAATGTTTATGGTTAATTCCTTGCTTGAAGGTTAATAAGCCATTCCCGCCTGCAGCTTTTGAAACAATTGGCGGGAGTTCACATAGTAAATACTGGCGCAGAGTTGCATCGCTGCTACAAGGCACACGCAAGCTTTATGTTATAGACCCATTTTTATAGAGCCTGACATCACGTCAATAAGGAAAGAGAAATGATAGTTCTCGGAATGGGTTCCTGCCTGATCGCCCTCTCGATCGCCGCGGCCGTTGCCCTCCTCGATCTGATCGCGACACACCGCGACAACCGCACGCTTCGCGTCTTCTAACAGGCCACTGCGCCTTAGATCTCCCTTTACCTTTCCCGTTGGCAGCCCGGCACCGTTGGTGTATCGACACGCGCTCCTGTATCAGCGGAAGTAAGGGATTATGTCAGCTCGGACCGGCCTCCTCATCATTCTGGCGTTTACGATCTTCCGCATCGTGACACTGCATTTCGATAGGACGGACCTGTTCGTCGATGAGGCGCAATACTGGTTCTGGTCGCAAAACCTCGATTTCGGCTATTATTCCAAGCCGCCGATGATCGCCTGGGTGCTCAGGTTCTTCACCGAGCTTGCCGGCTCCAGCGACATTTACTGGCTGCGGCTTCCCGGCCCCCTCTTCCACATGGCGACCGCGCTGATGCTAATGAAAATGGCGAAGCGCTTCATCGGGTCTGAAATCGAAGGCTGGGTCGGTGCGACTTATATCACGCTGCCGGCGGTTGCGCTTTCTTCGGCCTTCTTCTCCACCGACGTCATCCTGCTCTTCTTCATAGCCATTGCGCTCATCGCCTATTTCGAGCTGACGCAGCGTCGCTCTGTCGGGTTTGCACTTCTCATGGGTGTCGGGGTCGGCCTGGCGTTTCTTACCAAATACGCCGTGCTCTTTCTTGTGCCCGGCGGGGCGATTGCCATGCTGCTCATTCCGGCGGCGCGGATTTCGGTGCGCGATCTCATCATTGCCGTCGTCACTTCAGCGGTCGTCGCGTTCCCAAACCTCTGGTGGAATCTTCAGAACAACAATACGACGGTGCGCCACACGCAGGATATCGCCCATTGGAGCGATCTCGGCGTCAATATTCGCGGGGGACTGGAATTCTTCTCCGCGCAGTTCGGCGTCGTCGGCCCGGTCGTTTTCTTCGCCATGCTCTGGGCCGTCTGGAACATGATCCGCGGCCGCAGCGAGCCGCGTGAAAAGATGCTCGTCTGGCTGTCGATCCCGGTCGTGCTGCTCATTACCCTGCAGGCGACGATCGCCAAGGCCTATGCCAATTGGGGCGTCACGGCCTACGTGGCAGGCATCGTGCTGGCGGTCTGGCTGCTTCACCGCCTGTGGCCGAAGGGGCTCAGAACCTCGCTCACCATCAATGGCGTTGCCTGCCTGCTCTTTCCCTTTGCAACGATCTTCGCAAATCAACTGGTACTGCCTGGCGGTAAGGAGGTCATGCAGCGCTACCTCGGCCGGGCCGACGTCAGCCGGCAAGCTGCCGATCTTGCCGCACAAGCCGGCACTGGCATTATCGTGACCGACAACCGGGATATGGTCGCCGATCTCTTCCACACGCTGAGAACCGCACCCTACAAGATTTATGCCCGTCCGCCGGTCGATCTACCGGACAGCTATTACGAACAGGAATTCGCCCTGCCTGCCGATACCAGCGGGCAGGTCCTTTTCCTGACCTCCAAGCCGCTGAGTTGTGCAAACGAAACGCCAGAAATGCTGAAAAGCTGGCAACCGGAAAAAGGCAACTACAGAGGCGGTACGATCTATGTCTACAAGGTCGGTGCGGCCTGCCTAATGCAGCGCTAAGGCAGCTCAGTTCACTGGACCGGGCAGGCAGATGCCGGTTCCGCAGCCTTCTATTTCGGTAAATTTTACGCCTCCCTCCTCGAAGGCAAGGCGCAGTTGCGCCTCCGTCGCACGATGGATTTCGTGATGACGGCCTTCATAATCGCGTATCGTGCTACGGGAAACGGCGGCCTTCTGGGCGAGGTCCGTCTGCGTCCAATCAAGCAGACCCCGAGCCGCGCGACACAAAGCGGGCGTCAGAATGGTCTGTTTTGCGCCTTGACCCATAATCCAAACCACCCATATTGGTCAATATAAATCATATATGTCATGTTTGGAACAAGATTTCCAGATCGGGAGAGAGCGATGCCCCACGATACGCCTTTGATTTCGACCATCGTCGGGGGCATCGTGCTGGCGTTCATCCTGGGCGCGATCGCCAATCGCCTACGCCTTCCGCCTCTCGTCGGATATCTTGTCGCAGGCGTTCTCGCCGGCCCTCACACGCCGGGTTTCGTTGCTGATCAAAGCCTCGCGCCCGAGCTTGCCGAAATCGGCGTGATCCTGCTGATGTTCGGCGTCGGCTTGCATTTCTCCCTCAAGGACCTGCTTTCGGTGCGTGGCATCGCGGTGCCGGGCGCGGTCGTCCAGATCGGCTTTGCCACGCTGCTCGGCTGGGGTCTTGGCGCTTTCATGGGATGGCCGACGGGCGGCAGCCTCGTCTTCGGCCTGGCGCTTTCGGTCGCCTCGACGGTCGTGCTGCTGAAAGCCCTGCAGGAGCGGCGTCTCATCGAGACAGAGCGTGGGCGTATCGCCGTCGGCTGGCTGATCGTGGAAGACCTTGCCATGGTGCTCGCGCTGGTCCTCATCCCGGCAGCCGCCAGCATCACCGGCGATGGTCATGGCCCGGTTGAGCCTCTCTCGGCGGGCCTCAACCGGCTTTTCGGCCTCGACCTCGGCGTCGGCGGCATCATCGCCATGACGTTGGTTAAAGTGGCGCTGTTCGTCGTCCTGATGCTGGTCTTCGGCCGTAAGCTCATCCCCTGGACCATGCACCGCATCGCCCATACCGGTTCGCGCGAACTCTTCCGCCTCGGCGTGCTGGCGATCGCGCTCGGTGTTGCCTTCGGAGCGTCCAAGCTCTTCGGCGTGTCTCTGGCGCTCGGCGCTTTCTTTGCCGGCATGGTTCTCGCCGAAAGCGAGCTCAGCCACCGTGCTGCGCAGGAAAGCCTGCCGCTTCGCGATGCCTTCGCGGTGCTCTTCTTCGTCTCTGTCGGAATGCTCTTCGATCCGAACATCCTGATCGAGCGACCGCTGCCGGTGCTTGCAACGGTCTTTATCATCGTGATCGGCAAGTCGATCGTGGCCTTCCTGATCGTGCTGCTTTTCAGGAAGCCGGTCAGTACGGCGCTGACGATCTCGGCGAGCCTCGGGCAGATCGGCGAATTTTCCTTCATTCTCGCCGCCCTCGGCGTCGAGCTCGGCCTGCTGCCAGCGGAAGGGCGCGACCTTATCCTTGCCGGCGCGATCATCTCGATCATCGTCAACCCGCTGCTCTTCTTCGTCTGCGACCGTATGCGGCCATTATTGGAACGCCCCAAGCATGAAGAGCCGTCAGCCGAAGCTGCTGCTCCGGCCACGCATGCGCGACCCGCGCATGCGGATGAACAGACTGACATAGACGAGGTTCATCCGACCTCACTCAGCGGCCATGCGATCCTTGTCGGTTATGGTCGTGTCGGCAGCATTGTCGGCCAGAACCTGAAGTCATCAGGCACGCCTTTCCTCGTCATCGAGGATTCCGACAAGCGAATTATCGAACTGCAGAGCCAGGGTATCGAGGTACTCTCAGGCAATGCGGTTGCCCGTAAAACACTCGATCTCGCCAATATTGCCGGCGCGCGCAGTCTCGTCATCGCTATCCCGAACGCCTTCGAAGCCTGCCGCATCGCCGAGCAGGGCCGTGCGGTCAATCCTTCGATCCTGATCGTCGCGCGTGCCCATTCCGATGCCGAAGTGGAGGAACTGCGGCAATACGGCGCCGATACCGTCATCATGGGCGAACGGGAAATTGCGCTTGGCATGGTTGACCGGCTCGCCCAAGTGCATCATGACAGTGCACCCTATGAAGACGGACCTTCGGCTGGTACAATCCTGCCGCCTGTGGAGCCTTCGCCGGAAAAAGAATGAGAGATTGGCGCCTTTGAGCCGATTTGGGAGTGAAATCGCCGAGACGGAAGAGACGGAGCTGGGTCAGCGCCGTCTGGCGAACCGCATTGCCGCTTCCGTCGTCGTTGCGATTTTCGCCTATCTCGGTCTGCTCTTCGGCGGCAACATCGTCATCGGCCCTTTATCGGCGCCAAACAGCCTCTCGTCTTCCAATCGAGATTCACAGCAGACGCAGATCACTGCGCGCGACGCCATCCGCGGGCTTTTGATCAGCGACCGAAAGGTTTCACCGAAACAACAGCTCCATGACGCCGGCCCGGCGGCTCTCAGCGCCGCGCCGGCGCTGCAATTCACCGACTGGCGCCAAGCCGCGCCGGCTTCTGAATTCCAGGGCCCGCTGCGCCTTGCCGCTAGCCGGGCTCACCAGCCCCGCGCGCCGCCGCTGGCTGCCTGAATCCCGTCGCATCGGGTGCTTCTGATCCCAACAGACATGTAGACATGCCGCAGCGCGTTGCGCCGGCCCAAGCATTATCCAAGGATTTAAAACATGCGTAATTCACCATGGCTGGTGTTCACCTATACGGTGATCATCGTGCTCGGCCTGTTGATCGCCCTGCCGAACGCGCTGCCGCAGAGCGTGCTGCAGCGCGTCCCCTCCTGGTTGCCGCACAATCAGGTTTCTCTTGGTCTCGACCTTCGCGGCGGTTCGCACCTCGTGCTCGAAGTCGATGAAGCCGACCTCACCAAGGAGCGCCTGAATTCGTTGCTGCAGGATGCTCGCCGTGTACTGCGCGAAAAAAACATCCAGCCGAAGTCAGTCGTTCGCAACAATAATAACATCGTTGTTTCGCTCGCCGATCCTCAGCAAAGCGATGCTGCCGTCACGCAGCTTCGCACGCTCGGCAATACCATCGCCAGCGGCATCAGCGCCGGCCAATCGGACCTTTCGGTCACCGCTGACGGCGGCAATATCACCATCGGCTTCTCGCCGGCTGGTATTGCAACCAATGTCGACAATGCGGTTGCGCAGAGCCTTGAAGTCATCCGGCAGCGCGTCGACCAGGTCGGCGTTGCCGAGCCGACGATCCAGCGCATCGGCGCAAACCGCATTCTCGTGCAGCTTCCGGGTGCGCAGGATCCGTCCCGCCTTCGCGAACTTCTGGGCTCTACCGCCAAGATGTCCTTCCATATGCTCGCCCCGAACGGCCAGGCCGGTCCGGGCGTGACGATCATGAAAGACGACGAAGGCAACAGCTACCCGGTTCTCGACCGCGTCGAGATTTCCGGCGACCGCCTCTCGGATGCCCGCGTCAGCTTCGACCAGAGCCAGCAGCCGGTCGTCACCTTCCGCTTCGACAGCGCCGGCGCGACCCGCTTTGCCGATATCACCCGCCAGAACGTCGGCAATCCATTCGCGATCGTGCTTGACGACAAGGTGCTGAGCGCGCCCGTCATCCGCGAGCCGATCACCGGCGGCTCGGGTCAAATCTCCGGCAACTTCTCGACGGATAGCGCAAATACACTCGCGGCTATGCTGCGCGCCGGCGCCCTGCCCGCCAAGCTGACCGTCATCGAAGAACGTACGGTCGGTGCCGACCTCGGCGCGGACGCTATCCGCATGGGTCTCTATGCAGGCGTCGTTGGTTTCGTGCTCGTGGCTGCCTTCATCTTCGTGCTCTACGGCACATGGGGCATCCTCGCGAATATCGCGCTTCTTATCCACACGATCCTGACCTTCTCGGCACTGACGCTCGTCGGTGCGACACTGACGCTGCCCGGCATCGCCGGCGTCGTGCTCGGCATCGGCCTTGCGGTCGATGCGAACGTCCTGATCAACGAACGCATCCGTGAAGAAACCCGCAAGGGCAAGAGCGCCTTTGCTGCTATCGACACCGGCTTCCGCCGTGCTTACTCGACCATTATCGACGGCAACATGACGGCGCTCATTGCAGCGGCGATCCTGTTCTGGTTCGGCTCCGGCCCGGTTCGCGGCTTTGCCGTGACCATGGCGCTCGGTCTCATCATCTCGATGTTCACGTCGGTCGCTTTCGTTCGCGTGACGATGATCGAAATCGCCCGTCGCCGGAAGATGAAGACTATCAACATCAAGCCGCTGATCCCCTTCAGCCCCTACGACAAGCATATCCAGTTCATGAAGGCGCGCTTCTTCGGCGTAACCGTCTCCGCGCTGCTGTCAATCGCTTCGATCGCCCTCTTCATCTATCCGGGCCTCAACTACGGCGTCGACTTCCGTGGCGGTATCCAGATGTCGGTGAAGACGCAGGAGGCCGCCGATCTCGGCCGCTTCCGCGAGGGCCTGAACGGCCTCGGCCTCGGCGAAGTGGCACTGCAGTCCTTCGGCGACAACAACACCATGCTGGTGCGCGCGCAGCGCCAAGAGGGTGGTGAAGAGGCGCAGACCGCAGCCGTGACCAAGCTCAAGGCGGAGATCGTTAAGATCGATCCGTCGGCGACCGTCACCGGCACCGACGTCATCGGTCCGAAGGTCAGCGGCGAGCTTGCCTGGGCAGGTATCCTGTCCGTCGTGATCGCGAGCCTCGCGATGCTGTTCTACATCTGGTACCGCTTCGAATGGCCGTTCGCGGTCGGCGCTATCGTCACCCTCATACTCGATGTGACCAAAGCGATCGGCTTCTTCGCGCTGACGGGGCTGGACTTCAACCTGACGGCCATCGCGGCGATCCTGACGCTCGTCGGCTACTCGGTGAACGACAAGGTCGTCGTCTACGACCGCATGCGTGAAAACATGCGCCTCTACAAGTCGATGCCGCTGCGCGAAATCATCGACAAGTCGATAAACGAGACGCTGGCTCGAAGCCTCTATACCAACGCGACGGCCTTCCTCTCGTTGCTGCCGATGGCGATCTGGGGTGGCAGCGCGGTCGAAAGCTTCGCTATTCCGATGGCGTTCGGCATTCTTGTTGCGGCTGCATCCTCGGTCTTCATCGCAGCACCGATCTTGCTCTTCCTCGGCGACTGGCGCCGCCGCCATGCCAAGGCAGTCGCGGCTTCGAACGATGCAGCCGTAGAGATCATTCCGCCGGATGCAGGCCAGCCGCGCAAAACGACAGGCTAAACCGCCGACATTTAAGCGGGACTTGGAGAGGGCGCCGGTTGCACAGCCGGCGCCCTCTTTCTATGTTAAATTCAAAGAGATCGGGAGCACCGCCACATGTCTTCCAACCCGACGGCGAAAAAGCCGGAAACTGGTTCCACTGGCGATCAGGAGGAGCGCATCAAACGCTTCCTCGCGACCGCCTCGCACGACCTGCAATCACCGCTCCGCCATATCGCCATGTATGCGGAAATGCTGCTCGACGATCTGGAGCCGACGCTCGATGGCGAGCAGCTGCAGAGCCTCAGAATGATCATGGAGAAGGCCCAGACGGCACAGCGGCTGACCAAGGCATTGATGAGCCTTGCGGGAACGATACCGCAGATCACGATAAGCGACGCGCGCCTCACCGACCTTGCACGAGAGGCCTGGAAGCAAGCGCTGGACGAATTTCCCGTGAGCGGCGCGACACTTGATGCGGACAATCTGCCCCTCATCCGCAGCGATGCCGCACTTCTGACCATTGTTCTGAAGCACCTCTTCTCGAATGCGCTGACATTTCATGGCTCAGCAGCGCCGCGCGTCAGCGTGACGGCCACACGGGACGGTGCGGACTGCTGCATCATCGTTGCCGACAATGGCTGCGGTATCGAGCCAGACTATCAGGAGAAGATCTTCGATGCCTTCTGGAAGCTGCCGAAATCAGGCACGGCGCAAGGACCGGGGCTTGGCCTGACGACCACGCGGGACCTGCTCGGCACGCTCGGCGGCGATATCAAGCTCGACCATTCCGATGAGAGCGGCAGCCGCTTTGCGATCCGCCTGCCGGCTTAGAGCGTCCTGGTCAGATGCTGTAATCGTCCTTCCAAAAATCCGGGACATTATAGGTCACGTATTCTCGGATAATGTGTTGTAGCGTTTGGACGTCGATCTCATCTTTGCCGATGCGGAAATCGACGCCGTAATCGGGAAATTCCTGGAAATAGTTCCCTGATATATCGGTCGACACCACGCCGATCGGGCCGGTATAGCCGATGCCCCTGAGTTCAGGTACGGTCTCGCGAAAATCAGCATTCGGCAACAAGCGGTTGTCGAGAAGGACGAGATCGAAGCGAGCAGCCTTCATCTTGTCCAGCGCGTCACCGATCGATTGAGAATATTCGACATCGACGCGCGGTTCGGAAAGATCGGCAATCTTCTTTTTGAGCGAACGGAATTCGATGAACTCGTCGTCGACGAACAATACCTTCACCGCATTCCTGCGCGTTGCTTCAACACTCATCGTTTCATCTTTCCCCCGACATGAAACCGGCTCACGAAACCAGGCCGTTTCGCAAGGCAATCGCCACCATATGAACGCGGTTGACGGCATCGAGTTTCCGGACTGCGGCCGTGATATGGGAATTGACCGTGTGTTCGGAGAGGCCGAGGATAATGGCGATCTCCGCGGAGGTCTTGCCTTCGCTCGTCCATTTGACGATTTCGGTTTCGCGCTGTGTGAGTCGACCGGACATTTCCTGAGTCAGAATTTCCTCATACAGCTTGTCGAAGATGCGTATGGCATCGAGCAGAATATCCGCCAACTCGCCCTGATCCGGCTCCTGGCGCTGGCCGCTGAGCACCAGGCAGTAGCGACGTCCTTCCGGCGTAAACAGTGGAATGAAGAGGAATGTGTTGCCGCTGAATTCATTGAAGACGAGGTCTGGCGGATAGCCTTCTATCGCCGCACTTTTTCCATGCACCGGCGTCGTCAAGAACTGCGCTGTTCGCGCCTTGGCAGTTCCCAAAGCTTCCTTGAGAGTCTTGACGAAGAGGCTCATGCGCCGTTCGGCGACATTGGTTATGACGACATCGCGTTCTCCAAACGGAGCTGCAGCTTCCGAGATGCGCGCCAAGGTAAAATTGTCGAAAGTGTAGTGCTGTGCGGCCGCTTTCAGCAGGCGAAAAAAATCTGTGCGGTTGATGGCCCGGCTGAGTTCCGGACCGGCATGAAAGGGGACTGCGGCAGCACTGGTCATTCCCACTCTTCCTCCTCCCCAATTCTCTTTCCGCCGATCCCGAAATCTTGGGATATACGTCTTAAACGCGAACAGCTACAAAAATTGCGAGACAGTTGATGACCGATACCGAAACGGGGACTTTCGATATCGCAAGCGGAGACATCTCGACTACAGGTGATGCATAGGACAGTTTACTCGAATAGTAGCTCTTACCTAGGTATCCCAATCTCTCCGCAGTCAACATCCATGGATGCGGAAAGACAGTGCCGGAAGTAAGCGCGGGAGAGCCGGTCGGGCCATTCAGCTAAGGGGTTGGCTGACGTTCGTGGCGGCGAACACGGATCGGGCGGCTCTCTCAGCGCCTTTTGGTTTTCCTCTCTTCGGTTGCATTTTGAAATGTGCTACCCGGCTTGTCAATTGCGCTACGCACTTCCGGCGTATCGCGTATGCAGCTCCGTCGCATTTTCGCAATCACCGATTGCCGAAGAACCCAATAAAATCCAATGGCTTCTCCAGATAGAAATCGGCACCGGCTGCAAGCGCCCGTTCTCGGTCTTCCACCGCATCCGAACCACTGCAGATGCCGAGCCGCATGGCGGAAAAACGCTCATCCCTCCGTAGCCGCGCGATCAGACTGCTGCCGCTGTCGAGGGGCATATAGAGATCAGCGATAAGTACATCCGGCACACTGCCGCCTCGTTCCAGACGCTCCTCAAGCGCCTCGAACGCAGCCTCTGGGTTGGAAAAGCAGAATAGATCAACATCCACCTGCTGTTTCCTTCGAATATAGTCGAGATAGAAGAGATCATCCTTGCTGTCATCGACGTAAAACAAGATCGGCATTTGGCACCACAATCCGGATATTGTTTCTGATGTTCTGCATTGTTCCTCACTGAGACATTAACGCCACTTTGATAAAATCCGATATCGACCTTTGAGAGTTTGCTGTCGAAAAGCATGTTTTGCCCAACAATCTGCCTATTGAGTATTCGGCGAATTCAGAAAAGATGGCTTGCTACAGGACACGGCGGAGAGGTGGTGCAGGTGCGGGATGCCGTTACATCAGGACGAGACGGGACGGAAAGCGGTCGCTACCGCGTGGTCGCGCTCGTCGTCGGCTACCTGTTGGTCTTGCTCGGTCTAGCTGCGCTGACCGGGTGGCTGCTGGAGGTCGAAATCATCATCTCTATCGTACCCGGCTTTCCGTCCATGGCATTCAATACCGCCATTTGCTTCGTGCTGTCGGGTGTCGGGCTAGCCACATCGATGGAGACAGGCAAGCCTAACCGCATCGTACCCGTCATTGCTTGCGGCCTGGCCGCCTTGCTTTCCGGCATGCGCCTGATGGAGATCATCACACTCGGCCGCAGGATACATAATGTCGATATGTTCCTAACGCAGTTTTTCGTCTCTCCAACCTTTGTCGAACAGGTCGGCGGCGGTATGGGGCCGAACACGGCGCTGATCTTCCTGATCACCAATCTTTCCATTCTCTTTGCGCTCTACGGGAGAAGATCACGCGGCCAGCTCGTGCAGGAACTCAGCAGCTATATCGTCATCACGCTCGGCATGATCGCGCTTGCCGGATACATCACCCATGCCGAACAGGGATATCGCTGGGGTCCCTATGCCGCGATGGCTCTTCCTACGGCCGTCGGTCTGGTAGCTTTCGGGTGCGGGCTTCTTGCCAGATCCTGGTGGATGTTGCCGACCAACAGGGCGCAGATCCCCCTCTGGATACCGGCATCGATCTGTTTTACCAGCCTCATCGTCGATCTCTATACGCCACTTGGCGTGGCAAACGGTATTCTCTATGTCCCGCTCGTGCTGACCGCGCTCTGGTTCGGAAATCGTAACGCGCCGATTTTCTTCGCGTTCGTCTGCACTCTCTTGATCCTGCTTGGCTTTTTTGCCGTCAACCATGCTGAGAACGAATACTGGCGGGAAGCTGCCAATCGTTCAATCACGGCAGCGACGCTCTGGCTGATTGCCATTTTCGTCTTCTATTTCATGCGCAACAGCCAGCATCTGGAAGCCGAGCGCATCCGCTTCAGCGCACTGGTGCGCACTACGCCTGACGCCGTGATCGCCATCGACGAGGCCGGGCGGATCATGAGCTTCAATCCGGCCGCCGAAACCATGTTCGGCTACACACCGCAGGAAGCGATCGGCAGAAACATCAAGATGCTGATGCCGGAACCCTATCATTCCGAACATGACGCCTATCTCAGCAATTACCGGCGCACCGGCGAGGAACGGATCATCGGCACCACGCGCATGGTCTCCGGGCGGCGCAAGAACGGTGTGGTCTTCCCAATCGACCTGTCGGTCAGCGCCGTCGTCGGCGGCTCCAGCAAGACCTTCGTCGGGATAGTACGCGACATCAGCGAGCGCGTGCGCCAGGAGGAGCGGATGAAAACGACGCTGGCTCAACTCGAAGCCTATACAGCTGATCTCGAGCGCTCCAACCACGATCTCGACGAATTTGCCTATATCGCCTCGCACGATCTCAAGGAGCCGTTGCGTGGCCTGCACAATCATTCCCGCTTCCTCCTGGAAGATTATGAAGACAAGCTCGACGAAGACGGTGTGCGCAGGCTCAACCGGCTGGTCAGGCTCAGTCAACGCATGGAAAAACTCGTCAACGATCTTCTCTATTTCTCGCGCATAGGCCGGCAGCAGCTGGCGGTCAAAAGAACCGACATCGGTTCGATCATCCGCGACGTCGCCACCACCATGGAGCTCCTTCTGGAGGAGCGGCATGCGAAGATCGTCATTGATGGCGTGCTGCCGGAGGTTGTCTGCGATGCACCTCGCCTTACCGAGGTGTTCCGCAATCTCATTACCAATGCCATCAAATATAACGACAAGCCCTTGCCTCTCGTCAGCGTCGGCTATCTGGAACGCTATGTCGGCAAGGACGGGATGACAGCCCGCAACGTCTTCTACGTGAAGGACAACGGCAAGGGCATACCCGAAGAATTCTACGAGGATATTTTCCGTATTTTCAAACGGCTTGAAAAATCGCAGGATTCCGAGGACGGCACCGGCGCCGGGCTCACCTTCGTGCGCAAGATCATCGGGCGCCACAATGGTGAGATATGGCTGGAGTCACAAGTCGGCATCGGCACGACGTTTTATTTTACCTTAGGAAGGAAGCGTGAGGGCCAGAATGCAGCAGCGTGACATGCAACCGATCCTCATCGTCGAGGATAGCGAGGACGATTTCGAAGCGACGACGCGCGCCTTCAAACGAACCAATCTGCGCAACCCCATCCGATGGGCCGCCTCCGGCCAGGAGGCGCTTGACGTACTCGCCACCATGACGCCGAAGCCCGGCCTCATCCTGCTTGACCTCAATATGCCCGGCCTCGACGGGCGCAAGACCCTGGAGGCGATCAAGTCCAACGTGCATTGGCGCAAGATCCCCGTCGTGATCCTCACGACATCGGACGACGAGCGCGACATCGAGGGCTGCTATGCGCTCGGCGCCAACACCTATGTACAGAAGCCGGTCGATCTCGACGGATTGTTCGCCGCTATCCAGCGGCTCAAGGAATATTGGTTCGAAATCGCAATCCTGCCTTTAGAGGACTGACATTTGGCGGAAAACTGTTGCGTTCTCATCATCGACGACAACATAGACGACCGGGAAGTCTATAGACGCATGCTGGCGCGGGTCCCCGGCACGAACTATACCGTGATCGAGGCCGAGAGCGGTGACGAGGGTCTCGCCCTCAACAGCCAGAGGCACCCTCACTGCATCTTGCTCGACTATTCGCTTCCCGGCCGCGACGGCCTTGGCGTGCTCTCGGAAATCCTCGCCCAAAATGGGGGCGCCAATGTGGTGATGCTGACCGGCCAGGGCAATGAGACCGTCGCCGTTGAAGTGATGAAAAGCGGCGCGCGCGACTATCTCACCAAGGACGCGCTTTCGCCGGAGACGCTGCATCGCTGCATCCAGAACGCCATGATGCATGGTGCACTGGAAGCAAAGCTCGAGCAGAAGCGGCAATCGCTCGAAATCTTCACCCGCGCCATGGCGCATGATCTCAAAGAGCCGCTGCGAACGATCAAATCCTTCAGCCGCATCCTGCACAGCTCAGCCGAACTGCCGGCCGAGGACCGTGAGCTTCTCGATTATATACTGAGCGCCGCCGACCACATGGAAGACCTGATCGTCAAGGTCTCCGGCTTTACGAGACTGGAGGTTTCGAGCGAGCTTGAGCTCAGGCCGGTGCCGCTGTCTGCCGTGCTCGATCGGGTGGAGCACAACCTGCATCAGCAGATCCAAAGTCGGCAGGCGGCCATCACCCGCGGCCCGCTGCCGGAGGTGATGGGCGACGCGACGCTGCTGATCCAGCTGCTACAGAACCTCGTTTCCAACGCGATCCGCTATTGTGAGGATGCCGTTCCGGAAGTGCGCATTTCGGCCATAGCAGACAAGGGGATATGCCGTCTGACGGTCGGCGACAACGGGCCGGGCATCGATCCCGATCATCGCGAGCTGATCTTTCAACCCTTCAAACGCCTCGTCGGCCGCGGCATCGAAGGCACAGGGCTCGGGCTTGCCATATGCCGCCGCATCGCGCAGCTGCATGGCGGGTCGATCTGGTGCGAGGCGAAGAACGGAAGGGGTGCGACCTTCCTGCTCGAACTACCGCTCGCTAAAATATCAAGCGATCAGCCGGTCATCCGCGGACAGCCGCAGATGGCAAAAGCATCCGACCATGCGAACGAGAGCCGCGGCAGGCTCGCCGAAGTGCTGCTAGTGGAAGACAGCCCGGCAGATATCCAGCTTCTGAAGATCAAGTTGATGCGGCGCGAGAAGGTGAATTTCAATCTGCATGTGGCGACCAACGGCCGGGAGGCGATACGGCTTCTGGAGCAGCGTGTCGGCGTCCCGGGCGAGCCGCAGATCGACCTGATGCTGCTCGACATCAACATGCCTATCATGGATGGTTTCGAAGTGCTGAGTGCGCTCTCGGCCGACCGGCGGCTGAACCAGATTCCCGTCTGTGTGCTCAGCACATCCAGCGACGAAAGCGACATGCAACGGGCAAAAGACCTCGGCGCGCTCGCCTATATGGTCAAGCCGGCAACGCTGCAACAACTTGAAGAAGCATTGGAGGAGGTCGAGACGCTGGAGCTCGTGCCGCACGGCGACGCACTTGTGCTTTTTGCGGAACAAAATTAGAGAAAAGGCCATTGGCAACGGTATGATGCTAGCAACGACCCTTATCCTCGCGCTCCTGGCCTCGCCTTTTCAATTCGGGCTTTCATCCATGGCTTCAGGCATACACCATATCACGCTGATCACCCGCAAGGTGCAGGCGAACGTAGATTTCTACGCCGGATTCCTCGGCATGCGGCTCGTCAAACAGACGGCTGGTTTCGAGGACGCCACGCAGCTTCATCTCTTCTACGGCGACGCCGAGGGCAATCCGGGCTCGCTCGTCACCTTCCTCGTTTGGGAGGACGGAGCACCCGGCCGGGCTGGCTACGGCCAGATCAGCGAAATGTCTCTGGCGATCGATCCGACCAGTATCGGTTACTGGCTGACGCGTGCGATGCGCTTCGGCTTCCGCTCGGAAGGCCCCGCGGATGAATTCGGCGAACCGGTACTGCGGCTGAAGGACCCCGACAATGTCATCGTCAAGCTTGCCGGCACCAAGGATCTGAAATCGACGGCCGTCTGGAAGGGCGGCGATGTGCCGATCGAACACGCCGTGCAGCGCGTACGTGGCGCGACCATGCTCACCGAAAAGCCCTCCGAAAGCCGCCATTTCATCGAGAGCCATTTCGGCTACAGGTTCCAGGCAAATCGCGGCACGATCGACCGCCTCGTCTCGCAGTCCGGAGACATCATCGATGTGCGCGATGCGCGTGGCTTCTGGTCCGGTGCGCCAGGTACCGGCACGGTAGACCATATCGCCTTCCGCGCAGATGACGACGATGCCGTGCTTGCCGTTCACAGGGCGCTCGAAAAGGAAAATGCCTCGGCAACCAATCTGCACGATCGCAAGTACTTCCGCTCACTCTATGCCCGCGAGCCCGGCGGCACGCTCATAGAACTTGCTACCAACCAGCCGGGCATGCTGGTGGATGAGCCGCAGGCCACACTTGGAAGCAAGCTTTTCATCCCGCCAAAGGATTCGATCACCAATCTCAGCGAATTGAAGGTCGTGCTGCCGCAGTTTTCCATGCCCGGCCAGCCGCGCGTCAATTATCGCGAGCTGCCTTTCGTCCATCGTTTCTATACGCCGCCGGATCCAGACGGCAGCGTCTTTGTACTGCTGCACGGCTCCGGGGGGAACGAAACGACGCTGATGCCGCTGCTGAACAAAGTCGCTCCACGCGCCACCCTTCTCGGCGTGCGTGGCCGCGCGACCGAGGAAGGCTTTCCGCGCTGGTACAAGCGCCTCACGCCTTTCTCCTTCGACCAGGACGACATCAAGAACGAGGCCGAAGCCTTCGCTGCCTTCATCGAAGGCGCGGTCAAATCCTACGGTCTCGATCCAAAGAAGGTCGTCTATGTCGGCTACTCGAATGGCGCTAACTTACTGAATTCACTGCTCTACCTTCACCCAAACCTCATTCATAAGGCGGTGTTGCTGCGCTCCATGCCGGTCCTCAGCACCTATCCGCATGCCGATCTGAAGGGCACGGACCTGCTCGTCATCAGCGGCAAGATGGATGCGTATGGCAGATATGCCGGTGAGCTGGAAGAGCGGCTGAAGACGTCGGGGGCAACCGTCGATTCCGACGTCATCCCCGGCGGTCACGATCTGAGCGACGCCGACGTGCCAATCATTCAGAAATGGCTGCTGCAAGAAAGCAAACTGCAAGAAACCCAATAGCCTACCAGTGGAAGCTGTCCGGGCATGACGCCGGGACCGCACCAAGCGTTGGCGGAGCATCGCGATCGATGGCATCGAGCCTTGCAAAACCGGCATCCTGTACAAGACATACTCCGGGACAGTCTAGCAGCCAATGGTCAAGCTTCCTTAAGCGAAGCTATCCCCGTCTTGCGATCATGATGCCGGCAAGAACGATCAGGCCGCCCAAGGCCTGCATTGCCGTGATGGATTCATTGAGCAGCGCCCAGGCGAGAATGGCCGCGACAACCGGCTGGAGAAGCAGCGTCAGCGAGGAGAAGGCGGCCGGCAGATAGGCAAGCGCATAGGCGATCGCCACTTGCCCGCCCGCATGGCTGACGAAGGCAAGGCCTGATACCACCGACCAGCCGTAAAGGCTTGCCGGCAGCATGTGGCCTTCGAAGAAAAACGCGAGCGGGAAGACGCCGACTGCGGCAGAGGCCGTGCTCCATAGCATAATACGGATCGTATCGAAACGGCTGCGCAACGCACCGATCGCCAGGATATAGCAGGCGTAGAAGACGGCGGCGATCATGGCGACGCCATCACCGCGCAGATCGCCATTTCCAAAGGCAGCAGGCCCGCCCTTCAGCACAACCACGCCGGCCAATGCCAGGACGAGGCCGAGCAGGAAGACGCGGGTAACCTTGGCCCCGAAGAACAGAAAGCCGATGGCGGTGACGAAGACCGGTGCAAGGTTTGCGAGCAGTGTCGCGTTGGCAACCGAGGTCATGGTGATCGACAGATGCCAGGCTGACAGATCAAGCGCCAGCACGGCGCCAGGCAGGATCAACATCCCATAATCGGCCAGGCTCTTCGGCCTGGGGCCGGTATTATCCTTGCGCAAAAGCGAGAAGATAAAGATCGGTATCAGTGCCAGCGCCACTCGCCAGAAGGCTGTTGCCATCGGCCCGACCTCGGAAAGCCGCACGAAGATCGGCGATCCGCCGATCGCCGCGCCGCCGATAATGAGGGCGACAAGCGGAAGACGGCTGGAAGAAGAGCTTTCGGAAACGGAAGAAGAGGCTTGCGACATGATCTCGAGGCTTTCTGTGCGGCTCACCCTGCAAGCCGCGACACGCTGCGAGTATCAGAAGCGGGGTCTCGATGACAGTCAGAGAACGACAGGCCGATGGAAAATAGAGCCGCGAACTATCTCGTGGCTGCCTCTTTCAGCTTTTCGGCGATCTCGCGAGCAACGAAGACCGTATGTTCCGTGATCTGCGGCAATCCCATCAATTCACCGAAGGTGCCGCGTGCAAGCGGACCGGAAATGAGCAAAGAAGGGATCACCTGGCCATTCGCTCCGATTGCTTCGGAGCGCTCGGAGCAAGCAAGTCCGAGACCGGTCGGATCAAGGACGAGATAGCCTTCGCGCCCGAGTTCACCGAGCCAGGGCTGCGTCTGCAAAATACCGCCATGTGCGGGACCGGTTGTGACGACGACGGCATCGAACGTCCGTTCCAATCTTTCGCCGGCATGCCGCGGCTGCAGCATAACGTGGATCGTTTCACCCTCGACCTTGGCATCGGCAACGGACCCCGCAAGCACTTCCAGCCGGCGAGCTTCAATTGCTGCATCGAGCACTGCCTCCACCTGGGGAGCGATGCGAAAACGGTGAACGTCCCAATAGGGTCTGAGATGCCGAACGATGCGCCGCCGCTCGGCGACCGGTAAAGTCCGCCAGAGATCGTGTCCCTGGGAGCGCACCTGATCGATGACGGCATGCCAGCTCAAGCCCTGCTCGGCTGCCTGGCGAATGGTCAGCCGAATCTTACGCAACAGCGCGACTGCCGAGGATGCCGGATCGGCGATGAAATCGCCGAAGGGCTCCTGCGGAGCCGCAGCATGGCCGCGAGAGCGCAGGCCGCGGCGGGAAATCGCGACAATCGGACCTTCGTGGCCGTTTCGCGCAAGCGAGGCAATCACGTCTGCTCCCGTCAGCCCGTTGCCGATGACCAGAACCCTATCCTGCGGCCGCACGACCTCGAGGGCGCCCGGTTTCGTAGTATCGGCAATGAAGCGCGGGTGATCGCCAAGAGTGGCCGCCAGCCTGCCCGGCGCCACCGGCGGCGGATGGCTGGTAGCCACGGCGACGATATCGGCCTCCGTCAGTCCGCCCTTGTCGTCGGAGATCACCCAGCCATCACGCCTGCGACGGATGGCGGTCACCGTGGCGCGGCGATGAGTGATGGCGCCCGACTTCAGGAAGGGCTGCAGAAGCGAGCCGACATAATCGCCGAACACGCGCCGGCGCGGGAAAAGCTGGCCGTTCTCGCGTGCGGCTTCGGGATCGTCGCGCACGGCATTGTTCGCCTCGATCCAGCGTTGGAACTCTTCTACATCATCCGGCTGCAGGCTCATCTTGGCGGCCGGCACATTGATGCGGTGCGCCGGATCCACGGTGTCATAGGCAAGACCACGGCCGAGCATCGGGCGTGGCTCGAAGACCACGATATCTGGTGCATCGTTGCCGGCGAGCTTCAGCAAATGATAGGCGACACCTGCCCCGGAAACGCCGCCTCCGATGATGGCGACAAGCGGCCGCTGCGATTTCTGTTCGGTCGAAGATTCTGTCTGGAACTGCATCTCAGCCGGCGTCATTTCAATCGATGCCGGAGCATAGGTTGAGCACGAGGGCCACGCAATGCTCCGGGCTTATTGTCTATAATTTTTATGCTGAAACCGGGCAATCCGATCAGCCGGAGATCGTAGTTGCGAATTCCGGGGTGCCTCTGATGGTGTTGCTGACCGTGCAAATCTCGTCTTCGGCCATATGTGCAATCTTGCGTCGCGTTTCCTCGTCGATGTCGCCTTTGATGGAGAAGATGATGTTGAATGTCGCGACGCGCGACAGCCCTTCCGCCGCTTTCTCCCCGGTTACATCGGCGGTGATCTCGGTGATCTTGTCGAGGATGCCGAGCTGGCTGGCCGCCATGCGGGCACTCAGCACGAGACAGGCCGAAAGCGAGGAATAAAGCAGATCGAGCGGGTTGAAGCCCGGCTGTGACGGGCTGGTGACGATATCGATCTCGCCGCCGGTGACCGACGTGACATGCGGGAAACCGGTACGGCCAAGAACGGCATTTGCACCGGTGGGACGGAGACGAGCCTTGAGATCGGCCATTTTTAAATCCTCTGTCGAATATAGCTTTCAAATAGTGTCTGCAGCTCAAAGCCGCAATGTGGTGATCTGATTCCGCTGAGCGCTGCCGAACGGAACCTTTCTACCCCTCAGAAGTTTTTTTCAGAAGCGACCTCATGAAGAGGCACGATTTTCTCATGCCCAATGTCCGTCACATCGACCGCAAGCACAAAAATATGGATGTTCGCGACCGGCTGATCGTCGCGCTCTATGCGCAGCTCAAGGCCGAGCGGGAGACACGCGAGACGTTGGAATGGGCAATCCGCAACGGTGCAGTGTCCAAAGAGGTACTGGAAGCGATCGCCGCCGATCCGGTTCCTGTCGTGACCAGCGAGGATATCGCATCGCTTGAAAAGATCATCGCGCTCGACGAGCGGCGCAGCCGCTCGCCTCGGCAATGAATGACCAAAACGGCTGACAAGGAGGAAAGCATATGGCCGACATCACTTATCAGATCGTTCCGCATGACAGTGGCTGGGCCTACAAGCTCGGCGACACGTTGTCCGAACCCTACGCCACGGCAGAACAGGCGATGGATCGCGCAAGAAACGCAGCCGCACGCCAGAAGATCGGTAACGGCGATGCGCTGCTCGCCTATCCGGCGCCGGATGGGAGCGGCTGGAAATTCCAGCAGATCGAAACCGGCAAAGGCAACAGCAGGCTCTGAACGGAGGAGGCGATGGCGGCACGCGCAAGCTGGAAGGGCCATCTGAAGGTCGGCGACCTCGCTTGCGCCGTCGGCCTTTATACGGCCGTCTCCTCTTCCGACCGCGTCTCTTTCAATATCGTCAACCGCAGGACGGGCCATCGTGTCGAGCGGCGGTTCGTTGATAGCGAAACTGGCAAGCCCGTGGAGCGCGACGAGCAGGTCAAGGGCTACAGGATGGAGAGCGGCGACTACATCCTCATCGAAGGCGACGAAATTGCCGAGATCATGCCGGAAAGCGACAAGGTGCTGAATGTGCAGGGCTTCATTCCCTGCGATGAGATCGACAAGCTCTATTTCGACCGCCCTTACTATCTGGCGCCGGTCGACGAGCACGATGCGGAAGCCCTCGCATTGATTGCCAGAGGCATGCTCGATGGTAAAGTCGTAGCCCTTGCCGAAGCCGTGCTTTTCCAACGCAACCGTACATTGCTCATCCGCGCGCATGACGACCACATCATCGCGACCATGCTGAACTTCGACTATGAGGTGCGCTCAGCAGGCTCCGTCTTCAAGGACATTCCCGATATCAAATTCGACAAGGAGATGCTGGAGCTCGCCGGGCATATCATTGCCACCAAACAGGGCAGCTTCGACCCGAGCGGATATCACGACCGGTACGAGGCGGCACTCGTCGAACTGGTGAAAGCCAAGATCGAAGGCCGCGCGCCGCCAAAACGCAAGCGCGAGCCGGAGAGCAAGGTGGTCGACCTCATGGAGGCGCTGCGCCAAAGTGCGAAAATGGGCGGAAAGGCGCCGGCGAAAAAGCCTGCCCCGCGCAAAACCTCCGATAGAAGCAGCAGAAAGGCGAGCTGATCATGGCGCTCGAGACGTATCAGGCGAAACGCGATTTCAAGATCACGCCGGAGCCGCGCGGTAAGCCAGCCCGAGTGAAGGGCAACAGTTTCGTCATTCAAAAGCACGACGCCACACGGCTGCATTACGATTTTCGGCTGGAGATGGACGGCGTGTTGAAAAGTTGGGCCGTTACAAAAGGCCCAAGCCTCAATCCTGAAGATAAGCGCCTCGCTGTCCACGTCGAAGACCATCCTCTGTCCTATGGCGATTTCGAAGGTATCATTCCGAAGGGCCAGTACGGCGGCGGTACCGTGATCGTCTGGGACCGCGGTACCTGGACGCCGCTTGGCGATCCGCACAGGGCCTACCGCAAGGGGCATATGGAATTCGAACTCGACGGCGAAAAATTGAAGGGGCGTTGGCATCTGGTGCGCATGCACGGAAAGCCGGGCGAGAAGCGCGAGAACTGGCTGCTGATCAAAGGCGATGACGAAGAGGCCCGGCATGAGGGTGCACCGGATATCCTCAAAGAGCGTCCGGAATCTGCCAAAACCGGCCGCGAGCTGGAAGAGGTCGCCGAAAACCCTGACGCAACCTGGCAATCCAAACCTCAGGGCGGCAAGGCTGTTGCCGTAAAGACCAAGGCGCCAGCTCGGAAGGCAAAGGCCCCTGCCTTGCAGCGGGATTGGCCGAAAGGCGCGAAAAAGGGAGCCATGCCCGACTTCATCGAGCCGGAGCTTGCCAAGCTGAAGCCCAAGCCACCGGCCGGCGAACGCTGGATCCACGAGATCAAGTTCGACGGCTACCGGCTGCAGGTGAAGATCGAGGACGGGCGCGTGAGGATGCTGACACGCGGAGGTCTGGACTGGACAGAGAAATTCGGCAAGGACGTCGTTGATGCCTTCGCTTCCTTGCCTGTTGAAACGGCCGTCATCGATGGTGAACTCGTTGTGGAGCGCGATACCGGCGCATCGGATTTCTCCGCCCTGCAGCATGATCTCGGTGAAGGCCGTTACGACCGCTTCGTCTTCTATGCTTTCGACCTCATCCATCTCGATGGATATAGCCTGCTCAACGTAAGTCTTCTCGAACGCAAACATCTGCTGGAGAAGCTAATTCCGGAAAATAGCGACAAACTGCGCTATAGCACGCACTTCAATGAGAACGGCGGTCTCGTGTTGAACCATGCCTGCCGGCTCAGTCTCGAAGGCGTCGTCTCCAAGCTGAGCGACAGCAAATATGTCTCCGGCCGCAACGGCGAATGGATCAAGTCAAAATGCTCGCAGCGGCAGGAATTCGTCATTGGTGGCTACGTACCCTCGACCGCTATGAAGAATGCTATCGGCTCGCTCGCCATGGGTTATTACGAGGACGGCGCGCTGAAGCATGTCGGCCGCGTCGGCACTGGTTACACTGTCGCGACGGCACAGATGCTTTACGAGCGGTTGTCGGCAATGGAGATGAAGCAAAACTCCTTCGACGACAAGCTGACCGCCGAGGAGCGGCGAGGCTTGCACTATGTTAAGCCGCAGCTCGTTGCCGAAGTGGAGTTCCGCGCATGGTCGGCGGATGGTAATCTGCGCCACGCGGCCTTTCGCGGACTGCGGGAGGACAAGCCGGCAAAGGACGTTGTGCGCGAGATGGAAAAGACAACCGCCAAAAACCTGCCGAAATCGGCAGTGCAGCTGACCCATCCCGACCGCATCTATTGGCCGGACGAGGGCGTCACCAAGGAAGGTCTCGCCAATTACTATGCGCAGGTCTGGCGTTTCATGGCACCTTATGTCGTCAACCGGCCGCTTGCTCTGCTGCGCCTGCCTGACGGGATTTCCGGCCACCAGCGGTTTTTCCAGAAGCACGCCTGGAAAGGCATGAACGAACATATCGAGCAAATCACCGATCCCAAAGACAAGGGCGGCGAGAAGCTGCTGCGCGTTACCGATTTCGATGGCGTCGTAGCGCTGGTGCAATCGGCGGTGCTGGAAATCCATCCCTGGGGCACGACCACAAACAATTGGGAAAAGCCCGACATGATCACCATGGACCTCGACCCCGGCGAGGATGTGCCATGGGAAAATGTGATAGCGGCAGCTTACGAACTGAAGGAGCGTATCGAGGGCGAGGGCCTTGCGGCATTCGTCAAGACTTCCGGCGGCAAAGGCCTACATGTGGTGACGCCGCTTGAGCCGAAGGCCGGCTGGGTGGATGTGAAAGGCTTTGCGAAGTGGCTGGCCGACAGCATGTCGAAAGATGACCCCGACCGCTATCTTGCAACCGCAACCAAGGCGAAGCGCAGCGGCAAGATCTTCATCGACTACCTCCGGAACGGCCGCGGCAACACTGCTGTTGCTGCCTATTCCACGCGCGCCCGGCCAGGTGCCGCCGTCTCGATGCCGCTGGAATGGAGTGAGCTGACAACCGAAATCGGCCCTGCTTATTTCACCGTCGATAATACGCCGGCGCGCCTCGATGCACTCAGCAAGGATCCATGGGATGGGTTCTTTGCAGCAGCCAAGCCGTTGCAGAAGCGGAAGAGATAGGCTCTTGAAAGACGCTCCCCTTGTAGGGAGAAGCCTTTAGAACTACCGCGACTTCCCGCGACCACTTTCGGCCGCAAGGCTCTTCTTCAGCGCATCCATGATGTTGATGACGTTGCCGGTCGATTTTACCGGCGCCGGCTTGCGGGCCGGAGCAGCCTTCTTGAGGCTCTTTTCCTTGCCGCGGATCAAGGCCTTCAGCCGCTTCTGAACCGGATCCTGTACCATCGAAGGGTCCCATTCCTTCGTTTCTTCCTTGACCAGCTTCTTCATCAAAGCCAGCAAATCACTGTCGACCTTTGCCTTCATGTCGAGTTCGGCGGTCGGTTCGCGCACCTCGTCACCGTAGCGCAGGGTCCAAAGAACTATGCCCTTGTCTAACGGTTCCAGCAGCACGGCCCGCTCGCGCCTATAGAGCACCAGCCGGGCGATGCCGACCACATCATTGGCCCGCATGGCTTCCCGGATTACGCAGAATGCTTCCGTGCCGACCTTGTCTTCCGGCGCCAGGAAATGCGGCTTGTCGTACCAGATCCAGTCGATCGAACCACGCGGCACGAAGCTGTCGATATCGATGGTGCGGGTGCTTTCCAGCCCCACCTCTTCGATCTCCTCGTCCTCCAGCAGAACATAATCATCCTCGCCACGCGGATAGCCTTTCACCTGATCCTTCTCGGCAACGGGCTTGTGCGTGACACTATCGACATAGCGGCTTTCGACACGGTTTTTCGTCGCGCGATTCAGCACATGAAACCGCACCTTGCTCGACTCCGTCGTCGCCGGCGTCAGGGAAACGGACGCGGTGACAAGAGAGAGTTTGAGGTAACCTTTCCAGAATGCTTGCCGGGCCATTCGGCATAAACGGTGACGGCGGCGGGAGGTTCCGCCACTGGTATAGATCGAGTGAAAATTTCCGGCTCCACTGGCGAGTTTCTACGGAATGCAACGCCGGAGGATCGCGCTGCGCGGTCATGAGTGCGCGCCTTCACGCCGCTTCATACAAGCGAAAGATTAAGCCCTCTCCCATGTTGCAGAGCCCGAGCCTGACCATTTTGCGGGCCGGATAGACGAATATGTAAGGGACGTGCACGCTTTCCTCGCCGCGATCGAGCGGGCCGACTGTTTCGACCCGTCGCTACCAGATCGCCGCTACCAGTGTGCTACCACGGACGCCAATTTCGCGAGCTGGGGAGGTCAAAAGTTTGCTAATTATGGAGTGAAATCAAATGGTGCCCAGGACCGGAATCGAACCAGTGACACGCGGATTTTCAATCCGCTGCTCTACCAACTGAGCTACCTGGGCTAACCTGCTTCACGAAAACATTCCGCTTTTAGAATGTCGAGGCCTTGGTGCGCCCCGGAAGCGAGCGGGGTTATAGCATCTTGTTCGCCCATGGCAAGCATCAAATGATAGTTTTTTGACGGTCTTGCTGACTTTGGTGATTTGCGAGGAAAAATAAGGGCTTCGCGGTGGAAAACCTAGCTTTCCTCGTCGGGATAATCCGCCTTCGTCTCATCATCTGCCACGGGAATGGCGTAGGACCCCGTCAGCCAGCGCGACAGGTCCACTTCGCGGCAGCGGTTGGAGCAGAAGGGATAGTGTTCGCGGTTCGACGGTTTGCCGCATTCCGGGCAAGGACGTGTCTTGCGCAACGGCTCAACCTTGCCGCCGGTTTTCATTTCATCAGACATGGTTTGCTCCTTGCGGGAGATCAGCCTTCGGGCCAACGGCTGTGGACATCGAAGCCCTCGCCGGTCAACAGCAGAATGGTTTCGTAAAGCGGCAGCCCTACGACATTGGTGTAGGATCCGACCATTTTCTGTACAAAGGTGCCCGCCAGCCCTTGGACGCCATAGGCACCGGCTTTGCCGCGCCACTGGCCCGAGGCGATGTAGTTTTCGATCTCGAAACTCGACAGACGCTTGAAGCGCACCTTGGTCTCGACAATTTTTTGGCGCACTTTCCGATCAGGCGTGATCAGGCAGATGCCCGTATAGACCATATGGTTGCGGCCGGAGAGCAGGTGCAGGGAGTTCGATGCCTCATCGGCGAATTCCGCTTTGCCGAGGATGCGGCGACCGACAGCGACGACCGTATCGGCGGAGAGGATATAGCTGCCCTTCCAGGTGATGTCGCCCTTGATGGCGGCAAGCGCTGCTTCCGCCTTTTCGCCAGAGAGGCGGCGGGCGAGCGAGCGCGGATGCTCCGATTTCTTCGGCGTCTCGTCGATATCCATCGGCATCAGGCGCGAAGGCTCGATGCCGGCCTGATTGAGCAGATCGACGCGGCGGGGCGAGCCCGAGGCCAGAATGAGCTTGTATTTCAGCGCCATGGAACCTCGACCATCGGCAGGCGGGAGCGGAAGCTCCGGAGAGCTTCGCAGACCAAGCTTACTTGAAGCGGTAGGTGATGCGGCCCTTCGTCAGGTCGTAGGGCGTCATTTCGACCAGAACCTTGTCGCCGGCGAGAACGCGGATGCGGTTCTTGCGCATACGGCCGGCGGTGTGGGCAATGATCTCATGCTCGTTTTCGAGCTTCACGCGGAACGTCGCGTTCGGCAGAAGTTCGGTCACGATACCCGGGAATTCGAGGACTTCTTCTTTCGGCATATAAGGGTTTTCTTCCTGTATGTTGGCAAAGCGGCGCTGGGCGCCTCAAAATTTGCGCGGAAACTACACAATCAACGGGGATTTGTGAACCTCGTAGATCGGGCTTTCTATCTTTTGTTTCATGCCGATTGCGCGGCGATGCCATTTCTCTTGAGCAGCCGGCTTTCGATAAGGTCGGTCATGTGATCTCGAACCCCGCGATAGCTATCCAGTATCTGCTCGCGCGTTCCGGTCGCCACTGTCGGATCCATCGTCGGCCAATAGACGACATCAACAGCGCTGGACCGTGTCAACTCGAGCGCTGCGTGATGGGCCTGCGGCGAGAGCGTGATGATGAGGTCGAAATAATCGTCCTCGAGCTCGTCCAGCGTCTGCGGCTGTCGGCGGCCGAGCGACAGCCCGATTTCCTCCAGCACGACATCGACGAAAGGATCGCGTTCACCGGCGCGGACGCCCGCGGACCTTATATAGGTATTACCTGGCAGAATGCTACGGGCTATCACTTCCGCCATCGGCGAGCGGATGACATTCAGCCCGCACATGAAGAGGATGGCGCCCGGCCGCTTTCCGTCCTGCGTTTCGATATGCGGCTCCATCGCCGTCATCCGCGCCAATAGAGCACGCAGACCAGCGTGAAGAGACGCCGGGCGGTGTCGAAATCGACATCGATCTTGCCCGAGAGACGGTCCTTCAGCGTCTGCGAGCCTTCATTGTGAATGCCGCGTCGCCCCATATCGATTGCCTCGATGCGGCTCGGCGAGGCGGAGCGGATCGCTTCATAGTAGCTCTCGCAGATCATGAAATAGTCCTTCACGATCCGCCGGAAGGGCGTCAGCGACAGGATATGCGTTGCGACATCCTCGCCCTTTTCGGTGGTTATGGAAAAGACCAGCTTGGAATCGACCAGCGAAATGTTCAGTCGGTAAGGCCCGCCGGCATGGCCGACGGGTGTGAAAGAATTCTCCTCGATCAGGTCGAAGATCGCCACCGCCCGCTCATGCTCGACATCAGGCGTCGAACGGCCGATCGTATCGTCAAGGACAACGTCGCAGAGCCGGAAGCCGTCCTTCGCCATTCCCTCACCTTTCGAGGTTCAGGCGGATCGCGACCGATCGCGCATGGGCATCGAGGCCTTCGGAAACGGCCAATGCAATCGCTGCCGGGCCGAGGTCGCGAAGCTGCTGCGGGCCAAGCCGCAGGATCGATGTGCGCTTGACGAAATCGAGAACCGAAAGGCCGGAGGAAAAGCGGGCCGAGCGCGCGGTCGGCAGCACGTGGTTGGAGCCGCCGACATAGTCGCCGATCACTTCGGGCGTATGGGCGCCGATGAAGATGGCACCGGCGTTACGGATCTTGTCCACGAAGAGATCGGGATCGGCGACGGCGAGTTCCAGATGTTCGGCGGCGATACGGTTTGCAAGCGGAATGGCATCCTTGAGATCGGAGACAAGGATGAGTGCGCCAAAATCGCGCCAGCTGGCGGCGGCGGTTTCCGCACGGTTCAGCGTTTTCAGCTGCCGCTCGACGGCTGCTTCCACAGCCTTGCCGAAGTCCTCGTCGTCGGTGATCAGGATCGCCTGAGAGCTCTCGTCGTGCTCTGCCTGGGCGAGCAGATCGGCGGCGACCCAGTCGGGATTGTTGTCCTTGTCGGCGATGACGAGCACTTCAGAGGGGCCGGCGATCATGTCAATACCGACGGTGCCGAAGACCTGCCGCTTGGCGGCGGCGACATAGGCATTGCCTGGGCCGGTAATCTTGGCAACCGGGGCGATCGTCTCCGTGCCATAGGCAAGGGCAGCAATCGCCTGCGCACCGCCGACGCGGTAGATTTCATTGACGCCGGCAAGTCTGGCCGCGGCCAGCACCGCCGGATTGACCGAACCGCCCGTTGCCGGCACGGCGATAACGATGCGATCGACCCCTGCAACCTTTGCCGGTACGGCATTCATCAAGACCGAGCTCGGATAGCTCGCCGTGCCGCCGGGCACATAGAGGCCGACAGCTTCGATTGCCGTCCAGCGCGAGCCGAGCCCAACACCCATGGCGTCCTCGTAGATATCATCCTTCGGGAGCTGTCGGCGGTGGTGGGATTCGATGCGGAGTGCGGCGACCTTCAGCGCGCCGAGGACTTCGGATGGGGTAACCTCGACGGCTTTCTCAATTTCTTCTTCGCTCACGCGCATCGGCACGGTGGCATAATCGATGCTGTCGAACTTCTTAGAATATTCCGCCAGAGCGACATCGCCGCGCGCGCGCACGTCATCGATGATGGCGCGCACGACATTGTTGACGTCTTCGGAGATCTCGCGCTTGGTGGTCAGAAATGCCGCGAAGCGCAGCTCGAAATCGTCGGATGTCTGATTGAGCCAGATTGCCAAGGCAGGAATTCCTTCTTTACTCGAAACTGTTGCGCTCAGGTGCCGGGGTGGCGCGGCCTGGAGCCGGTTTCCCAGGCGCCGCCGATATCGGCAAGCTGTACCTCGATACATTCGACATTGAGGACGATCGAGGCCGTGCCTGAGAGCGAGAGCTCGAGCGTGCCTTCCGGCCCGTCGCCCTTCTGCTCGAAACGCAAGGCGAGGAGCGACAGCACATCGTCACGCCTCGAGCGATCGATGCCGATCGAGCGGACGGACAGCACGCGTTTGAAGACGAGTGCGGCGCGGCGGCGTTCAAAGCCTTTGCGCTTGCGGGCCGCCTCCTCCCAGACGAAACGGTTGGCAGCGAGCGCAAATTGCTTGTCGCGCGGCGACCAGTCGATATCGGCCACCTTAAAGACGCTGTCCTGTACATGCGCGGAAATGACCGCCAGGTCCTCGGCATCGAGCGCAACAAGCTTCAGGTCGGTCATCCAGCCTCTATCCCATGTCTTTCTGCCGCAACTGCGGCGATCCGTCAGACAAGGGAAATAAGGCGCGACGGCCAAATACGCAACCAGGATAAAGGGCGCATAAGTGCGCTTTTCTTACTCGCTGACGCGTTCGACGATGGCGCCGCAGCGGGTCAGCTTTTCTTCCAGCCGCTCAAAGCCGCGATCGAGGTGATAAACACGGGAAACCATGGTTTCGCCTTCGGCGGCAAGGCCAGCAATGACGAGGGAAACGGAGGCACGAAGATCGGTCGCCATGACCGGCGCCCCCTTCAGCCGCTGGACACCTTCGATCTTGGCCGTCTGGCCCGACAGCGAGATCTTCGCGCCGAGGCGGGCAAGTTCCTGCACATGCATGAAGCGATTTTCGAAGATGGTTTCCGTGACGTGCGAGATGCCGGTAGAGCGGGTCATCAGCGCCATGAACTGCGCTTGCAGGTCGGTCGGGAAGCCCGGGAAGGGATCGGTGACGATATCGACCGGCTGAATACCGGCACCATTGCGCTTGATGCGCATGCCGTTGTTGGTCGATGAGATGTCCGCACCGGCGCGGCGCAGGGTTTCCAGCGCCGTTTCCAACAGGGCAATATCGGTATTTTCAAGCACGACATCGCCGCCAGCCATGGCGACGGCCATGGCATATGTGCCGGTCTCGATGCGGTCAGGCAGGACGCGGTGGCGCGCGCCTGAGAGCGAGGTGACGCCTTCGATCGTGATTGTGGAGGTGCCTGCGCCGGAAATTTTCGCGCCCATGGCGTTCAGGCAGTTGGCGAGATCGACGACTTCGGGCTCGCGTGCGGCATTGCCGATTACGGTCGTGCCGCGGGCAAGCGTTGCGGCCATCATAAGCACATGCGTCGCGCCAACCGACACTTTCGGGAACGTATAGTGCGTGCCGATGAGGCCACCCTGCGGTGCCTTGGCGTTGATATAACCGCCATCGATTTCCATCGTCGCACCAAGTGCGGTCAAGCCGTCGATGAAAAGATCGACCGGACGCGTGCCGATGGCGCAGCCGCCGGGCAGCGACACGCGGCAATGGCCTTCACGGGCCAGAAGCGGGCCGATGACCCAGAAGGAGGCGCGCATCTTCGAGACCAACTCATAAGGAGCGGTCGTATCGACGATGGTGCGGCAGGTGAAATGGATCGTGCGGGCGTAGGAATCTTCCTGCCGCTCGCGGCGGCCGTTGACGGCGACGTCGACGCCGTGATTGCCGAGAATGCGCATCAGCAATTCGACATCGGCGAGGTGCGGCACGTTTTCCAGCGTCAGCGTATCGCTCGTCAAAAGCGAGGCGATCATCAGCGGCAGCGCAGCATTCTTGGCGCCGGAAATCGGAATGACGCCATTGAGCTCATTACCGCCGACAATTCTGATACGATCCATGTGCACTTACGGGCGAGGCCCGCCTTTCCTCAAAAGTTTTGCCTGTGGGGGGCAAGGCAAGAAGTGGGGGTGTTTAGAGCAAATCCCCGCCCGCTTCAATTCGTAGTGGACCGAACATTACGATTCGTCCATTTTTGCGGCAGGCGTTTGTGCAGCGGGCAGCCCGTTCGTCTCGTCTGCCTGGCCGGATCGGCGAGCGCGCACCTGCTGTTTGCGTCTTGAAAGATTTTCTCTCAGTTTTTCGGCAGCCCGTTCGCGGCGCAATGCCGCCTGGGCTTCCATGGCCGCTTTCCGGCTCTGCCTGGCCTTCTCATTCTCTTCGTTCATCCCCCAGAACTAACCGAATTCGCGCCATTCCAAAAGTGGGCGGGACGTTATTCCCAGAGAAGTTGGAATTTGCGGCTTGCACTCCTGTCGAAGCTGTGGCAATAGCCGCCCCGTTCACGCGAATTGAGCGTTTCCGCTTCTCGCGTCTGGTCCTGCTGCCGTAGCTCAGTGGTAGAGCACACCCTTGGTAAGGGTGAGGTCGGTGGTTCAATCCCACTCGGCAGCACCAGTTTTCTCCTTTAGCATTATCCACCGCGCCAATCGGCGCCATTGCTGCCGGCAAAAATCTCGCTAGAATATTAGCATTCTGAAGCCTTTGCGGAGGAACCCGAAGGCTTCATTCAATGTTTCTATCGGGACATGCTGGAGGAGCGTCGATGGCGACTGAACGATGGAATAGTCCGATCAAGGTAGGTTTTGAAGGAGCGGGAGCGCGCACGGTTAAGGGACCATTCGATGCTCTGGCATGCCTTGCCGAACATTGGCCTGCCGTGCGCGGATTGAAATATCTGAAGGCACGCAGTGCCTGCCGCGCCGCACTTGATGGAAGAAAGACCGTCGAAGAGGCCCGCGCGGAGTTTATGGCGGCGGCCGAGGAAGCAAAGCTTAAAGTGCATTAAGCTTTCGGCGACGATATCAGACCTAAAAAGTCCGACCTGTTCCGAAACGAAGCAATGCGTAATTTTCACTTAACCCGGCACGGAGCTCGCGCAGGGTTTGTCTCGAAAGACATTGCGCCATTCATCTGTTCATCAATAAAACGAGGCCAGCCGTCATGATGATGGTTAGAGGCTCGTCACCCTCTGCAGGAGACTCCAGACGAGCCCCCTTGAACGAAACTTCGAATATTATCAACAATTCGAAGTATTCTCCTCTCTGACCTGAATATATCCCACGCCGATGATTGTGCCATCTGCGGCACGGATGAAGGATGGCAGGTAATGCGGTTCAACAGGCTTGCAGATGGTGGCGCTGGTATATTCATTCAGCGCAACTTCGTCTTTCGGCAAGGCCGAATAATTCATGTCGGTCTCGAGCGAGGCGTAGGCGGAGCCGGCAAAAGCGCCACACCCAAGAAGAAGAGCCGCGGCCCACAGACGGATAAGCCTTTGCATTATTATCTCCTGCATTGAAACCAGCTTTTCAACACGCGAGACGGCGAGTTGGTTCCTTGGAAGTGACTCCGGGGCAGATGGCGATTTATCTCACCAGCAGACGGCAATGCACGTTGCCGCTTCCGACAACGTCCTCGGCGATTGCCAAGGCCCGCTCGCTGTCGCCCCATTGGCGTACGAAACCTTCGAGAATCACGCAGGGGCCGATGGCGGAGACGATGATTTCGGCCGCATCGAGATCGGCTGCGGCATGCAGGGCGCTTTCCGTGGACGCGCGCTTGGCGGCAGCGTTGTGGTCCTGCATCCAGGCTTCCTCGTGAATTGCAGAGCCGTAAAACCTCATCACCATGACCGTTCCTGACATTGACTGACAGAAATTTAACGCAAGAGGACGACGTTTGTTGCCATCCGCGGCCGGCCGGATGCATAGTCGCCGCGATGGCGGTGCTCCGACACTCCCGTCCCCGCCGGAGCCATCGGCAGAAGCCCCATGCAATTGCCGCCGAGGAAATAGTGATGAAAACGCTGGTGTCTGCTCTTCTTGCCACGATCCTTCTGGCCGCACCTCTGCTGGCCGGCTGTTCAGCCGCGGATGCACCTGCGCTGGAGCCCATTCCCGGCAGCATCACCTATGGCGGGCAGCCGCGCACCAAGCTGACGAAATCGCCGATCGGCAGCGCCGTCCACAATGATTTCTACGATCAACAGGGTCAGCGCGTCTACGAAACCTATATTCTCCAGCCCGACCGCAGCCTGAAGCTGGTGCGGCGCGAGATCGTGCCGGACTTCCCACAATAGTGCATGGCAACCCGCGCCAGCTTGACAGCGGCGCCAATCGAGAACATCCAAGGAACATATGATTTTATTCGCAGGCGCTGATTCTCCCGCGAAGCCCAACCGGACGGCTGGATGTATCTCGAAAGACTCAATCCCCAGCAGCGCATGGCCGTGGAGCACGGCACACTCACAGACGGCAGCCATGTGGCCGGGCCGCTGCTGGTCATCGCCGGCGCCGGCTCCGGCAAGACGAATACGCTTGCCCATCGCGTCGCGCATCTCATCCTCAAGGGCGCCGATCCGCGTCGTATCCTGCTGATGACCTTTTCCCGCCGGGCTGCAGCCGAAATGGGCCGGCGCGTCGAGCGTATCTGCGGCGAGGTGCTCGGAAAGAATTCCGGCATCATGGCCAATGCGCTCGCCTGGAGCGGCACTTTCCACGGTATCGGCGCGCGGCTCTTGCGCGACTATGCCGAACAGATCGGCATAGACCCGGCCTTTTCCATCCATGACCGGGAAGACAGCGCCGATCTGATGAACCTCGTGCGCCACGATCTCGGCTTCTCCAGGACCGAAAGCCGGTTTCCGACGAAGGGCACCTGCCTTGCGATCTATTCGCGTGCGGTGAACTCCGAAACGGAGCTACCCTTGGTGCTTCGCGACGCCTTTCCCTGGTGCTCCACCTGGGAAAACCAGCTTCGCGAGCTTTTCGCCTGTTATGTCGAGTCGAAACAGAGCCAGAATGTGCTCGATTACGATGACCTGCTGCTCTACTGGGCGCAGATGGTGGCCGAGCCCATGATTGCCGAGGATATCGGCAGCCGCTTCGACCATGTGCTTGTCGACGAGTATCAGGACACCAACAAGCTGCAGTCCTCGATCCTGCTTGCGTTGAAACCGACCGGGCAGGGCCTGACCGTCGTCGGCGACGATGCACAGTCGATCTATTCCTTCCGCGCGGCAACGGTGCGCAATATTCTCGATTTTCCGGCCTCCTTCAGCCCGGCCGCCAATATCGTCACGCTCGACCGCAACTACCGTTCGACGCAGCCGATCCTTGCCGCCGCCAACGCAGTCATCGATCTTGCCTCCGAGCGTTTCACCAAGAACCTCTGGACGGAGCGGGAATCGCCGGAACGGCCGCGGCTGGTGACGGTGCGCGACGAAAACGATCAGGCGCGCTATGTGGCCGACAAGATCCTCGACAATCGCGAGGAGGGCGTGAAGCTGAAGAGCCAGGCCGTGCTCTTCCGCGCCTCACATCACAGCGGCCCGCTGGAAGTCGAACTGACGCGCCGCAACATTCCCTTCGTGAAGTTTGGTGGGCTCAAATTCCTCGACAGCGCGCATGTGAAGGACATGTTGGCAGCGCTTCGCTTCGCCCAGAACCCGCGCGACCGGGTGGCGGGTTTCCGGCTGATGCAGATCTTGCCGGGTATTGGGCCTTCCACGGCGCAGAAGGTGCTGGACCATATGGCCGAGGACCCGAGCCCGGTGATGGCTCTCGCCGCCATGCCCGCGCCGCCACGCTCGGGCGAGGACTGGACATCCTTCGTTTCCACCATGCAGGAACTGAAGACCGGCAAGGCCGGCTGGCCTGCCGAGATCGAACTGGTGCGGCAATGGTATGAGCCGCATCTGGAACGACTGCATGAAGATGCGAGCGCAAGGCTTGCCGATCTCATACAGCTCGAACAGATCGCTGGCGGCTATGCCTCGCGCGAGCGCTTTCTGACGGAGCTTACGCTCGATCCGCCGGATGCGACCTCGGACCAGGCAGGAGTGCCGCTGCTCGACGAGGACTATCTCATCCTTTCGACCATCCATTCGGCCAAGGGGCAGGAATGGACCAAGGTCTTCATGCTGAACGTCATCGACGGCTGCATCCCTTCAGATCTCGCCGTCGGCACGACTGCGGAAATCGAAGAAGAGCGCAGGCTGCTCTACGTGGCGATGACACGCGCCAAGGATAGCCTCGATCTCGTCGTACCGCAGCGCTTCTTCACCTATGGTCAGAATTCGCAAGGCGACCGGCATGTCTATGCGTCGCGCAGCCGCTTCATTCCCGCGACACTGCTGCAGTTCTTCGAAGTCTGCGGCTGGCCGCAGGCCAAGACCGATACGGCAGCCGCCCAGCAGGCGCGGCAGGTGCGCATCGATGTCGGCGCACGCATGCGGGGCATGTGGCGTTGAGGCCTCTCCGACCAGCAGGGTCAGAGCGCGAGCGGCGGCTTGGCCGGTTCGAAGAAGCGGCCAATCATTTCATCATTGACCAGGGCGATCGTCGGCGGCGACCATTTTGGATTGCGGTCTTTGTCGATGACGGCTGCACGGACGCCCTCGTAGAAATCCGGACCGTGCAGGATGTGCATGCAGGCCCCGAGCTCACGGGCCAGGCATTCGGCAAGCGTGCGACTCTGGCGGCCGGCTCTCAGCAGCCGCAAGGCAAGCTTGAGACTGGTCGGCGAACGTGTGAGCATCACATGGCGGGTTTCGGCAGCGAATTCGCCCTCCTCCGCGCCGAGTGCGGACGCGATGTCCTCCACTCGGTTGAAGTGAAACGCGCGGTCGATCATTGCGGCATTGGCCTGCAACCTGCCTTCATCCACCTGTTCTGAGAGATCGCGCAGCACCGCATCCACGTCGTCCGACGAACTTCCCGCAGACAGATTTGTCAGATGATGGACTGCCTCTTCAACGCGCGAGGAAGGCATATAGACATCGGCAAGGCCGGTATAGATTGCATCGGAGGCATTGATATCGAGCCCGGTCAGAGCCATCCATGTGCCGCTTTCCCCCGGCGTACGGGGCAACAGCCATGTGGCGCCGATATCGGGAAAATAGCCGATACCGGTTTCCGGCATGGCAAGGCGGGTGCGCTCGGTGACGATGCGATGGCGGCCGTGGGCGGAAAGCCCAACACCGCCGCCCATGGTAATGCCGTCCATCAGCGCCACATAGGGCTTCGAATAGGTAGCGATTTGGTGATTGAGGCGGAATTCCTCGCGCCAGAAGGTTTCCGCGAGACCGTCGCCGGCACGCCCGCTCAGGTGAATGGCGCGAATATCCCCGCCGGCGCAGAAGCCGCGCTCGCCCTCGCCCATTACGACAACGCTCGCCACGGTTTGATCGACGGCGAATTCATCAAGCGCGGCGCTAATTGCGCGCACCATGGGGATCGTTAAGCTGTTCAGCGCCTTTGGGCGGTTCAGCCGGATGAGGCCTGCCGTGCCCCGTCGCTCAACAATGACTTCGCTCTGATTGCTGTTGTCCATGATCCACCTCGCTCCTGCCCCATGAATAAACCGGGTCGGGTCGGGGTTCTAGAGCCTTTCCTGGTTAGCTTGAAGCATTCTGCCGGAGCAGGTTTTCGTCAGGGCAAAGGCGATTGGCGAAGGGCATACCCTAGGTACATCCGAGCCGATCGCCTTTGATCCTGGCGGAAAGATGCCCGGCCCTTCGGGTTGGCTGAAACGGGCCGTCTGATCGACCGGCCGGCTTGGCCGTAGATCTGGGCTACGACGCGCGCCGGCCGGTCGACCATCCAACTCCGTTTGAGCCAACAGAATGCTTCAATCTAACCAGGAAAGGCTCTAGTGGCTGGCTGATCAATCAGGCCGAGAGGGACTGTGAAACGGCGACATCGCGCTGCACCGCGTAATCGATCGCCAGTTCCAGCGGCAGCGGTCGCGAGAAATAATAGCCCTGCGCCAATCTTACGCCGATGCCTTTCAGCGCCTCAGCCACATCCTCGCTCTCGACACCCTCGGCCACGGAGGCGATGCCGAGGTTTTGGCAGAGATTGGCGACGGAGCGGGTGATGCTCATGCAGCGCGCATCACGGTCGAAATTCATCACAAAGGCCTTGTCGATCTTCAGCTTGTCGAAAGACAGCCGGTGGATATGGCTCAAGCTCGAATAGCCCGTGCCGAAATCGTCAAGCGCGATCGAGATACCGGCGGCGCGTAGAGTGCCGATCACCTGATCGGCTGTGTCGAAGTCTGACAGCAGCGCCGTCTCGGTAATCTCGAATTCGATGCGTTTGGGATCGACACCGGACCGGTTGATCATGGCGAGCAATGCCATCGAGGTTTCGTGATCGCAGATATCGCGGGCCGACAGATTGAAGGAGACACGCAGATATGTCGGCAGGATCTTCAGGGCATCAAGCGCCTGGCCGAAGAGGATGCGGGTCATGCGACCGATCACAGCGGTGCGTTCGGCAGCGGGAATGAAGGCATCCGGGCTGATACGGCCGAAGCGCGCGCTGTCCCAGCGCGCGAGCGCCTCAAAACCGACGACACGGCCGCTGCGCAATTCGACAATCGGCTGATATTCCAGCTTCAGCTCCTTGGCGAAATTGTCGGCCTGCAGCTCCAGCTCAATGAGATAGCGCTGCGTCAGCATCTTTTCATGCTCAGGTGAGAAGAACTCGACACCGCCGGTGCGCTTGCTCTTCATCTGATAGAGCGCGAAATCCGCTTTCTCGTAGAGATCTTCGGCGGTGTACTCGCCCGCATCAGGATAGACGATGCCGCAGGAGCCGGAAACGCGCACCGACCCGTCTGAGATGTCGAAAGGTTCACGTACGGCCGCACATAGCGCCAGGCCGAGGTCAGAGACGGCCCTGAACGTCATGTCAGAAGGGAAGATGATGCCGAATTCATCGCCTCCAAGGCGCGAGACGGTGCCCTCGTCGCCCACCAATGAGACGAAGCGGCGCGCCGTCTCCTTCAATACGAGGTCGCCGGCCGCGTGGCCGAAGACGTCGTTGACCGGCTTGAAGCCATCGAGATCGATGATACCGATGACAGGCGGCGAGGCAGGGTCCTTCGACAGCATCTTTTCGAGCGACAGGAAGAAGCTGCGACGATTGGCAAGGCCCGTCAACTGGTCCTGCAACGCATTGCGGCTATTGACGAGGTTCAGCTCCTCTGCTTCGGCCTGCTTCTGCTTCAGCTCCTCGGTAAGCCGCACCAAATGGGTGAAATTCTGGAAGTAACTGTTGATGACGCGCAGGAACGGCAGCACGAGAAACAAGCCGCTAACCGCCGTTGCGACGAAAACCGGATTACCGGAAAACAGGAAGGTCACGATCATGGCCGTGAAGGTGATGACCGTGGTGATCGTCGCCGCGAGCGGCAGATGCATCAGGCAGAAGACGCAGGAAATGCCGGTTACAACGAGGAAATAGGCGATCTGGCCCTGCTGTGAGGCATCGCCATATTGATAGAGCGCAATAGCCCAACCGCCGAAGCCGATCGTGAGGATAACGGCGCCGGATAGCGTCACTTTCATCAGCCGCAGCGCACGCTCCGGCGTGACATTTTCCTTGCCTGATATTTCCCACCAGCAGAGGCGGAAGACGCAAACGATGCTGAGACCGACGGGAATGTAGAGCGAAAGCCAAAGAGGCGCCGACTTGATGTGAGTAATAGCCACGGCCAGCGCATTGATGACAAGAAGAACGTAGAGAATTGGAATCTGCGACGACAAAGCTTTGAACTGTGCCACCAGAAACTTCGGATTATCTTTTTGCAGCCGCAATGAGGCTATGAAGTTCTTCATGATCCCTTTTCCCTTGGCTGAAGCGAGCCAGAGAAAGCTTGATTATTCCTTATTCACGTAACGTCAGGCCCTCGCATCCGCGCGAGGATGGTAAATGCCCGGTTGCAGTTCAGAAGGAAGCCGCAGCCAGCGCGCGATGAATGCTGTGCAGATCGTCGACGCTCCTGTTCATCAGGAAAAGTTCCCAATCGAGCGAGTTGCGGACAATGGTTTCCAGCGAATCGTGTTTCGGCGTCCAGTCCAGCACGCGGCGGGCAAGCGTCGCATCGGCGACGACACTTGCCGCGTCGCCCGGCCGACGCGGCGCCATATTGATCTTGAAGGAGTGACCGTTCAGGCGGGTGACCATGTTCAAGACATCGAGCACGGAATAGCCGTTGCCATAGCCGCAATTGGCGACCAGTGGCCCCCTGCCCTGGCGCAGATGCTGGAGCGCCTTCAAATGCGCTGCCGTCAAATCGCTCACATGGATGTAATCACGCACGCCGGTGCCGTCATGGGTCGGGTAATCGAAGCCATAGACGGCGATGCTGTCGCGCTTTCCGAGGGCGGCCTCGCAGGCGACCTTGATGAGATGAGTCGCACCTGAGGTCGACTGGCCGGTGCGCAGATGCGGATCGGCGCCGGCGACATTGAAGTAGCGCAGCGCCACATAATCGAAATCATAGGCGGCGGCAGCATCGCGCAGCATCATTTCGGTCATCAGCTTGGACTGACCATAAGGATTTTCCGGATTGAGCGGCGCCGTTTCCTTCACCGGAGCGGAACTCTTCTGCTGGCCGTAAACGGCTGCCGTCGAGGAGAAGACGAAGTTGCGGATGCCGGCCTTGATCGCCGCGCTCAGTAGCGCGCGCGTTTTGCCCGAGTTATTGTCGTAATAGGAGAGCGGATCGGTAACCGACACAGGAACGACGGCGGAGCCGGCGAAATGGATGATCGCCTCGATATCGTTCTCGATGAAGATCTTCTTCAGCACATCCGGGTCGGCGACATCGCCGAGATAGAAGCGCGCGGCCGGGGCCACGGCCCAGCGAAAGCCGGTGGAGAGGTTGTCGAGCACGACGACATCTTCACCGACGTCCAGCAGCGTCCACACCATGTGGCTGCCGATATATCCAGCCCCACCTGTCACCAGAACCGCCATGTCTGCATTCCCTGTTTTATATTTTTCGGGAGCATCAGAACGGCTTTTTCCTTTCCGATTTTATTATCAAACGGCATCGGAAAGCCTTTGCAGCCGGTATGTTTTGACACGTGGTTAGAAGCGCATTTCGGGCTTTGCTACAATTTTATCGGCCAGCCTATTTTGGGACGAAAACGCCTCGCGCGCCTGCGTCCGTTGACATCAAGTACGCGGCGAGGCAAATTAGCGGGATGAACAACTTCGCGTTCCATGCTATGAAGATGGGCATGACGACCACCCTTTGCGGTGGGGGCGTCGGCTTGTGACCTGAAACTGTTCACTTCACCCGATCCAACCCCGCCGGACACGCGCGGGGTTTTTTGTTTCTGCCCCGATGTCCGCCCCATGCAAAGGACTCCTCGTGGCACAAGATCTTCTCTCAATGCCGGTTCGTGATCTGCCCCTTCAGAACAGGGAGTGGCGTCAATGAGGCTCTACCTGTCATCCTATCGGCTCGGCGCAAGTGCGGCCCGGCTGAAGAAGCTTCTCAGAGGCGCGCGGCGCGCCGCCGTCATCCAGAACGCCTTGGACTTCATTCCGGTCGAGGCACGTCACTCCTACGAGGCGAACATCTACGATCCCAAGGCGGAGCTTGACGACTGGGGAATAGAGGCTGAGGAGTTGGATCTGCGGCGCTATTTTGGAAAGCCTGACGCGTTGGAAAAAGCGCTCGCCGTCTTCGACCTGGTCTGGGCCGTCGGCGGCAATGCCTTTCTTCTGAGGCGCGCCATGCGGGAGAGCGGCTTCGATCGCATCTTACCGGAATTGCTGCGTGCCGATGCGATCGTCTATGGCGGCTTCAGCGCCGGAGCTGTCGTGGCGGCACCCTCGCTTGATGGCATCAACATTATGGACGATCCACGACAGCTCGCGCCAGGCTACGACGAAAGCGTCATCTGGGATGGGCTTGGCCTCGTCGATTTCTCCATCGTTCCGCATTATCGCTCGGCGCATGATGAGGCCGAAGCAGCCGAAAAGACTGTCGGATTCTTTGAGGAAGCGCGTATGCCCTTCCAGCCGCTTCGAGACGGCGAAGTCATCATCGTCGAGGGACGGAATGTGACGCTGCTTCCGGTGCTACCGGAAGCAATGCGCCGTTCCGCCTAGCGCTTCAGAATATAGTCGCAAAGCCGTTCGGCCGCGACTGTCACCTGCGCCGGATCGCGCAGGAAGCAGGCGCGCAGAAAAAGCTCGCCGCCCGGTCCGAAGGCCGTGCCGGGAGCAAGGCCGACACCGGTCTTGTCAACGATGTCGATCGCCGCCTTGCGGCTATCGGTGACACCATCGATCTTGAGGAAGGCATAGAGTGCGCCATCCGGCTTCAACGTTTCGACGCGATTGGTGGCGATCAGCGCATCGCAGAGGATATCGCGGGAGCGGGTTGCCTTGTCGATGTTCGACTGCACGAAAGCATCACCCTCATTGAGAGCCGCAACTGCGCCCTTCTGCATGAACTGCGCCACGCCCGAAGTGGAATATTGGATCAGGTTTTCAAGCACCTGCCCGGTTTCCGGAGGAGCAACAATCCAGCCGACACGCCAGCCGGTCATCGACCAGTTCTTGGAGAAGGAGTTGACGAACATCACCTTGTCGCCCGGCCCCATGACGTCGAGGAAGGAGGGCGCGCGACCGCCCGCGTAGAAATAACGCGCATAGATCTCGTCGGCCATGATCCAGAGATCATGCTTGCGCGCCAGCGTCAGAATATCGGCCAGATCCTTCTTCCTCGCGGTCCAGCCTGTCGGGTTCGAAGGTGTGTTGATGAAGAGGCCGCGGGTCTTCGGCGTGATGGCCATCTCGATGCGGTTGAGGTCAACCGCCCAGGTGCCGCCTTCGAACTGGAGCTCTACGCCGACCGATCGGGCGCCGGCGATTTCAAGGGCCGCGGCAATGTTCGGCCAGGCAGGGGTGAGGTAGACGAACTCGTCACCGGACGAAGTCAGCGCCTGGACGGCGATCTGGATCGCCTGCATGCCTGAACCGGTCACATAGAAATGTTCGACAGGCAGGCCGATGCCGAAATGCCTGGCATAATAATCCGACAATGCCTGGCGCAGCTCGGGGATGCCGCGCTGCCAGGTATAGAAGGTCTCGCCGGCGGCGAGCGCCTGCATAGCGGCCTGATTGATGAAATCGGGGGTGGGAAGATCGCCCTCTCCGACCCACAGGGGCAAAAGGCCTTCACGTCCGCGGGCATAATTGACGACTTCGACGATCCCGCTTTCTGGCGCTGCAATGGCGCGCGGGCTAAGGCTGCTTATAATCGACATGCATATCTCCAATTCACGCCTTCATAGCGGATTTGCAGGCGCAAATCCCATGACAATGCGTGATGGCATATCGATTTTCGTGATGATTGAGCCCGGCTGGAGAGGACGGGCTCGTCTGATCAGACGGCCGGGCGCTTGGCGAGAAGATCGCGGATTTCGGTCAGCAGTGCGACGTCTGCCGGCGGCGGCGGAACCTCTTCGGGTGCTGTCTTTTCCTTGCGCTCGACCTGCGCGCGCAGCGTGTTCACACCCTTGACCATCAGGAAAATGATCCAGGCGAGGATCAGGAAGTTGATGAGGACCGTGATAAAATTGCCGTAGGCGAAAACGGCGCCCTGGGCACGGGCGGCGGCAAGGCTCGTTTCAGTGACCTTGGGAGACAGTGCCAGGAAGTAATTCGAAAAATCGAAACCGCCGAAGATCGCACCGACGATCGGCATGATGATATCGTCGACAAGTGACTTGACGATGCCGCCGAAGGCGCCGCCGATGATCACACCGACTGCGAGGTCCATGACATTGCCGCGGGCGATGAAAGCTTTGAACTCATTGAGCATCAGATACGTCTCCCCTTGATGCATTTTCAAAGACATGCCGTTGTTTTCATTAGCTACACCTTCGTCTCAATTAATCAATCGGCAACTGGAAATTTTCGAACACCATCCCCTTCGGCGTAGAACTTAAGACGAAGACCGTGGGAATTTTCAAACTTGCTGAATTGCCCTAATCTCGAACTGTTCCGGGAGGACGGCGGATTGTCCGCCGGCGGAGGGTCAATGCTTCCAGGCTGGATCATATTTGCGTTTGCCTTGGGTTATCTTCTGCTGCTTTTCGCAGTGGCAAGCTATGGCGACCGCCGGAGCCGGAAATTCGGTGTGCCGGAAGGGGGCCGGCCTGTGGTCTACGCACTCAGCCTGGCGATCTATTGTACGTCCTGGACCTATTTCGGCGGCGTCGGCCTTGCGGCCCATAATGGGTTGGAATTTGCCGGCATCTATATCGGACCGATCCTCGTCTTCACACTCGGCATGCCGCTCTTGAAACGAATCATCGAACTTGCCAAGGCCGAGAAACTGACGTCGGTCGCCGATTTCGTCGCCGCGCGCTACGGCAAGAATTCCACTGTTGCAACCATCGTGGCGCTGATCTGCCTCATCGGCACCATTCCCTATATCGCGCTGCAGCTGAAATCCATTTCAGCGACCGTCACGGCGATGGTCAATCCTTCGGACTATGGCATCGGCAGCGGCAACCTCTACTTCCTCGATCTGCCGCTGATCGTCACGCTGGTGCTTGCCTGCTTCGCCATCATGTTCGGCACCCGCCATACCGACGCGACGGAGCATCAGGACGGGCTCATCCTTGCGGTATCGATGGAATCGATGGTGAAGCTCATTGCCTTCCTGACGGCAGGCGTCTGCGTCATCTGGTTCCTGTTCGACGGGCCAGGCGATCTCTGGCATAGAGGCTCGGAAAACGCCCTGGTCACCGCCGCACTCGACTATCAGACACCGCTCAGCCGATGGATCACGCTGACGTTGCTTTCGGCTTTCGCGATCATCATGCTGCCGCGCCAATTCCATGTCACCGTCGTCGAAAACCGCACGGCAAAGCAGCTTCGGCTCGCGGGCATTCTCTTCCCGCTCTATCTGATCGCCATCAATCTCTTCGTGCTGCCGGTCGCGATCGGCGGACTGCTCATCTTCGGCGGCAACGGCAATGCCGATCTTTATGTCCTTACCCTGCCACTTGCAGGGCAAATGCCTGTTGTCTCACTGATCACTTTCGTCGGCGGCTTTTCGGCGGCGACCGCCATGGTGATCGTCGATTCCGTGGCGCTTTCCATCATGGTGTCGAACGATATCGTCATGCCGTTCTTCCTGCGCCGGAAGCTCGCGGGCCTTGCGAGCCAGCGTGACGACTTCGCCAAGAGCCTGCTCAATATCCGCCGCAGCGCCATCTTCGCCGTGCTGCTGCTTGGCTATGCCTATTATCGCTCGACGGACAGCACGACGGGCCTTGCTTCGATCGGCTTGCTCTCGTTTGCCGCCATCGCGCAGATCGCTCCCGCCCTCTTCGGCGGTATGATCTGGCGGAGGGCAAATGCGCGCGGCGCCATCCTCGGCCTCGCGTCCGGCGTCATCATCTGGGTCTACCTGCTGTTCCTGCCCTCGCTCGGCGGGCCGGATTATTCCTATGTGGCGAGCAATTTCCTCGGCTTCATCTTTCCCGGCACAACGCTTTTCACGGGGCCGGATGCCGATCCTCTCGTCAATGCGACGGCGATGAGCCTGCTCGTCAATAGCGCCGCCTTCATCGTGGGATCGCTGACGCGCAACGCCAAGCCGCTGGAACGCATTCAGGCCGGCATCTTCGTGAAACGGCATTCACGCTCGCAATTTGCCACGCGCGGCTGGAAGACCCGCATCAGTGTCGGTGATCTCAAGACGGCAATCTCCCGCTATCTCGGCGAGGAGCGCATGCAGCGCTCGCTTGCAACCTATGAGCAGACCTCCGGGCGCAAGCTGGAAGACGACCAGCCGGCCGACATGGCGCTCATCCATTTCACCGAGCAGCTTCTCGGCAGCGCCATCGGCTCCTCCTCGGCGCGACTCGTGCTCTCTCTGATCCTGCAGAAAATTGAAGATGCTTCCTCTGACACGGCCTGGCTGCTCGATCAGGCGAGCGAAGCACTGCAATATAATCAGGACATGCTGCAGACGGCACTCTCGCAGATGGATCAGGGCATCGCCGTTTTCGACAGTTCCAATCGGCTGACGATCTGGAACCGCCGCTTCCGGCAATTGCTGGACCTGCCGGAAAACGCCGGCCAGGTCGGTTTTCCGCTATCGGAAATCGTCAGTATCCTCAGCCGGCGCGGCGATATCGCGCCGGGCGACCAAGGCCAAGCGGTGCGGCATTTTCTGACGCTGGACAAGCCCTTCCCGCTCGTGCTCGGCGGCGGCGAGCGCATCATCGAAGTCCGTTCCAACGCGATGCCGGACAAGGGCATCGTCGCGACCTTCACCGATATTACCCAGCGTGTGGCCGCCGATCAGGCTCTTAAACAGGCAAACGAGACCTTGGAACAGCGCGTGGTGGAGCGCACCGCGGAACTGACCCGCGTCAACAAGGAGCTTGCGGAGGCACGCGCGGCTGCGGATGAGGCCAATATCGGCAAGACCCGCTTCTTTGCCGCCGCGGGCCACGATATTCTGCAGCCGCTCAATGCGGCCCGGCTCTATTCTTCGGCGCTCGTCGAGCGCATGGCGCAATCGGAAAACAGCCCGATCGTGCGCAATATCGATTCCGCGCTGGAATCCGTCGAATCCATTCTCGGCGCCGTGCTCGACATTTCCCGTCTCGATACCGGCGCCATGCGCCCGCGGATGGCATCCGTGCCGTTGTCCGACCTGCTGGAACGCATCGAGACCGATTTTGCGCCGATCGCCCGCGAGAAGAAGCTGAAGTTCAAAGTGATGCCGACATCCCTGCGGGTGCGCTCCGACCCGAACCTGCTGCGCCGTCTGGTGCAGAACCTCGTTTCCAACGCCATCAAATATACTGTCAGCGGCACGGTGCTGGTCGGAGCGAGGCGACGTGGCAATCAGGTGATGATCCAGGTGATGGATTCGGGCATCGGCATTCCGCCTTCGAAATTCCGGACAGTGTTCAAGGAATTCGCGCGGCTGGATGAGGGTGCCAAGACCGCCTCAGGCCTCGGCCTCGGGCTGTCCATCGTCGACCGCATCGCCCGCGTGCTGAGCCACAAGGTCGAACTTCATTCAACGCATGGCAAGGGCACGGAATTCCGCATCCTCATGCCGCTCGATATTTCGAAGAGCGTGGAAGCCGCGGCAGCCGTCGTTCCCGTCGACCGCACGGCCCAGCCGTTGAAGGGGTTGCGTATCCTGTGCATCGACAACGAACCGAAGATTCTCGAAGGCATGCGGCTCCTGATCGACGGATGGGGCTGCGATACGCAGGTGACGGATTCGCTCTCTGCCGTCCAGGCGCTTTCGATGCGTCAGCCGCCGGATCTTGTCATCGCCGACTATCATCTTGCCGATGGGACCGGGGTCGAAGCAATCCTGCATCTCAGGCAGCATTTCGGCATCGAGATTCCGGCCCTGCTCATCACAGCCGACAGGACGCCGGAAGTGCGGGCGGCGGCGGAAAGGAACGTCATCGCCGTGCAGCACAAGCCGGTGCGACCGGCAGCACTGCGCGCCTACATCACTCAGATTTCCAGCCTGAAGCGGGCTGCCGCCGAGTGAAGATCATGGGGCTTTACGCTGCCCGAAAACGTGTCCGACAAGCTCCCGCACGCGGGCAGACGTCGGAACATCGCCGAAGAGAATGCGGTACATGATGGGTGCCACGACGCTGTCCATGACCGCGTCGACATCGGGGAAAAACTCGTCCCTCTCCTTCGCCCGGCCAGCAATCGCCTCGATCTGCTGCCGGGTGAAATTACAGCATTTGGTCGCGTTGTCGCCGGTCTGGGCGGCGAGCACATCCCGGACATATTCACGGCCGGGGCCGGAAGACATTTCCTCGGCGTATTGCTCGGCCCACGCTTCCAGATCGCTGGCGCCGCTGCCGGTATCGATCGGCTCCATATCTGGACGCAGGCGTTCGACGGCGACGTCGGCCAGCAATTGCTGCAGGTCACCCCAGCGGCGGTAAATGGTAGACGGGGTCACACCCGCACGCATCGCGATCAGCGGAACAGTGATCTCTGCACGGCTCATCTCTGCCAGGAGTTCGCGAACTGCGGCATGCACAGAAGCCTGGACACGCGCACTTCTCCCGCCCGGGCGGATATTCTCTTTCACTGCCATCTCGAATCCAATTTTCTCCGCCTCCGAAGCGCAGAGCGATCTTTAGAATTCGCCTACAGCATCGGCCCGAAAATCGGAATCGATTTTCGGAAAGCCTGACGCGTAGCTTCAAAGAAGCTTGCGCGCTTCAGGTCTTTTTAGCGTGTCCTGGTCGCAAAACCGGCTGCACGCTTTTGCGCGACCTGCGTCTGATAGTTCAGAAACTTTCATCAACCTATTAACGCAAATTATTTGCCTTTAGCGGTCGCCTTGCCTAGATAGAGCTAACGCAACGATTTAGCCTTAAGAGACTTTATAGATGGTCGCCGCTCCTGAATCCATCAAGAATTCGTCACCCATGGGCTTCCATGCTCTGACGCTCGCTATCCTCTTTGGCGCATCGGCTGCGCCGACGCCGCTCTATCGTATCTATCAGGAAGCCTTTACCGTTTCTCCGATCCTCATCACCGTCATCTTCGCCGTCTATGCCTTCGCGCTACTTGCAGCCCTGTTGATTGCGGGGTCCATCTCCGATCATCTCGGACGGCGGCCTGTCATTTTCGGCGCACTGCTGCTCGAAATCATCGCCATGGCGTTATTTTCGGTCGCCAGCGGGCCGGAATGGCTGATCGCAGCACGCATCGTGCAGGGGATCGCCACCGGTATCGCCGGCGCCTCCCTCGGTGCGGCACTTATCGATGTCGATCGGGCCAAAGGCCAGATCGTCAATTCCATTGCGCCGCTCTCCGGCATGGCGATCGGCGCCATCGGCACAAGCGCGCTCATCCAGTACGGACCGGAGCCGCTGCACCTCGTCTACGCCCTGCTGCTTGTGGCCTTTGCGGTACAGGCCGTTGCGCTGTGGCTGACGCGGGAGACAGGCGGCACGCGACCCGGCGTCGTCGGATCGCTGAAGCCGACGGTTTTCATTCCGCAGCAAGTGAAGAAGCCGCTGTCGCTGGTGACGCCGATCAATATTGCCAACTGGACGCTCGGCGGTTTCTATCTGTCGCTCGTGCCTTCGCTGGTCGTCTCGACCACCGGCAGCCGCGCGCCGCTGACAGGTGGCGCGGTCGTGGCGACGCTGATGCTGTCGGGCGCAATCGCCGTCTTCCTGCGCCGCAGCCGCAGCCCGAAGGCCAACCTCGTCTTCGGCGTTGCCTCGCAGACGCTTGGTATCGCTACCGTCGTTGCCGGCGTACATCTTGCCAATGTGCCGCTGTTGCTCGTCGGCACGCTTTTCACTGGCGCAGGTTTCGGCACCAATTTCCTCGGCTCGATCGGCACGATCATGCCGCTCGCCAAGCCGGAAGAGCGGGCCGGCCTGCTTTCGGCCTTCTACATCCAGAGCTATCTCGCCTTTAGCCTACCGGCGATCCTTGCCGGTTTCCTCGTCAAATCGATCGGTTACGGCGCGACGACGGATATCTACGCAACTGCCATCGTGCTTGTCAGCCTTGCGGGGCTGACAGTGATGTGCATGACAAGAGAGACGGCGACGGCGTGACGCCGCCGCCGGAGGTAATCACCGCCAGCCAAGTGCCGGAGCGACATATTTCAGGATGGATTCGATGACGTGAGCATTGTATTCCACGCCGAGCTGGTTGGGGACGGTGAGCAGCAGCGTATCGGCCTCTGCGATCGCCTCATCCTTCTTCAACTCTTCGATGAGAGCATCAGGCTCGGCAGCATAGGAGCGGCCGAAGATCGCCCTGGTGTTCTCGTCGATGAAACCGATCTTATCCTGTCCTTCATTGCCATAGCCGAAATAGGACCGGTCGCGATCATTCACCAGCGCGAAGATGCTGCGGCTGACGGAAACGCGCGGCTCGCGCTCATGGCCGGCTTCTTTCCATGCCTCTCGGTAGGCGCGGATCTGTTTGGCCTGCTGGATATGGAAGGCTTCGCCCGTCTCGTCATCCTTCAGCGTCGAGCTCTGCAGGTTCATGCCGAGCTTGGCGGCCCAAACGGCCGTGGCGTTGGAGCCGGCGCCCCACCAGATGCGCTCGCGCAGACCTTCGGAATGCGGCTCAAGACGCAAAAGGCCGGGCGGATTGGGAAACATCGGCCGCGGATTAGGCTCGGCAAAGCCTTCGCCCTTGAGCACTTCGAGGAAGACCTCGGCGTGGCGGCGGCCCATATCGGCATCGCTCTGTCCATCAGGCGGATTATAGCCGAAATAGCGCCAACCATCGACGACCTGCTCCGGCGAGCCGCGGCTGATGCCGAGCTGCAGGCGTCCGCGCGAAATCAGATCGGCCGAGCCGGCATCTTCGGCCATATAGAGCGGGTTCTCGTAGCGCATGTCGATAACAGCCGTGCCGATCTCGATGCGGCGGGTCCTCGCGCCGACGGCGGCAAGCAGCGGGAAAGGTGAGGCAAGCTGGCGGGCGAAGTGATGGACGCGGAAATAGGCGCCGTCCGCTCCAAGCTCCTCGGCGGCGACCGCGAGGTCGATCGATTGCAGCAGCGTGTCGCCGGCCGAGCGTGTTTGAGATTGCGGCGAGGGCGTCCAGTGCCCGAACGAGAGAAAACCGATCTTCTTCATGATTCCATCGCTTAAAAATGAGTGTGCTTGCATGCTCTTGGCATGATTCAGGTTAGGCATATAGGCGTTGTGTGCGAATTTATGAGCCCGGCTCGGCTGGATCCGTTGAAGATGCCGAACGAGTCCCGCCGATGTCAGGCGAGGAATCTCCGCCGGACTGGCTGATGGACCAATCAATGTATGCTGAGGGAGTGAATGGTAATCTCGTGTCCTCAGAGGCTCCGGCCACGTTGGCGCGGGCAACCTTTCGAGGATTCTGCGTACGATATCTGTCGCAATGGCTCAGTTTTTGGTTGACTGCTCTTGCGTTTGCAGGAGGAAAGCCTGGTCGGAGATGTGGGCAGTGCGAGGCGACGGCTCTGACGAACTCGCCGCCTCACCAATTACGCCGCCTTATCAGCGGTTGGATAAGGATCGAAACGACCGTAGAAGGTTTCGCCCCTGGAAGCCATGTCCTTCAGCAGCGGCGTCGGCTTGAAATGATCGCCATACCGGGAGGCCAGCTTTTCGGCTGTCTCCACAAAGGCCTTCACGCCCATGCCGTCGATGTAGCTCAGTGCACCGCCGGTATAGGGCGCAAAGCCGAAGCCAAGGATGGAGCCGACGTCAGCCTCGCGCGGATCGGTGACAATACCCTCTTCCATGGTGCGGGCGGCTTCGAGCGCGATGGTCACCAGGAAGCGCTGCTTCAGGGTGTTGACGTCGATCTCAGAGGCCGGTTTTTGTGGATAGAGGGTCTTCAGCTCCGGCCAGAGGAATTTTTTGGCGGGCTTGCCCGGATATTCGTAGAAACCCTTGCCGTTCTTGCGGCCACGGCGGTCGAGTTCGTCTACCAGCTTATTGATGAGCGCAAGGTGGCGTTCGTCGACAGCCTTGGGGCCGAGATCGGCGACCGTTGCCTTGAGGATCTTCTGGGAGAGATCGATCGCCACTTCATCGTTCAGCGAGAGCGGGCCGACAGGCATGCCGGCCATCTTGGCGGCATTCTCGATCATCGCCGCCGGCACGCCCTCGATCAGCATGTCATAGGCTTCGTGTATATAGCGGAAGACGCAGCGGTTGACGAAGAAGCCTCTGGTATCGTTGACGACGATGGGCGTCTTCTTGATCGCGGCGACATAGTCCAGGGCCACGGCGAGCGCACGGTCACCGGTGTTTTTGCCGAGAATGACCTCGGTCAGCATCATCTTTTCGACCGGCGAAAAGAAATGCACGCCGATAAACTGATCCGGGCGCTTCGAATTTTCCGCAAGCCCCGCAATCGGCAGGGTCGAAGTGTTGGAGGCGAAGATAGTCGTTTCCGGGATGACGGCTTCGACCTGCTCAATGACCGCCTTCTTGACGGCACGGTCTTCAAAGACCGCTTCGATGACGAGATCGGCATCCTTCAAATCCGAATAATCGGCTGACGGTGTGAGGCGGGCAAGAAGCGCAGCGCCCTCTTCCTGTGTAAGACGGCCCTTACCGACAGAGTCCTTGACGAGGCCCTCCCCAACGCCCCTGCCCCTGATGGCAACCTCGATATCGCGATCAATCAGTACGACCTCAAAGCCGGCAGCGGCCGTGACATAGGCAATGGATGCCCCCATGAAGCCGGCGCCAACGACGCCAACCTTTCTCAACTCGGTCTTCGGCACATTTGCCGGGCGGCGGGCGCCCTTGCCGAGTTCCTGCATGGAGATAAAGAGCGAGCGGATCATCGAGAAGGCTTCGGTGGTCTGCAGCACCTGCGTGAAATAGCGCTGCTCGATCTTCAGCGCGGTGTCGAAGGGAACCTGCAGGCCTTCATAGACGCATTTCAGGATGGCGAGCGCACCGGGATAGTTACCTGATGTTTCGCGGCGCAGGATGGCGGGAGCTGCCGGCCAAAGCTGTGCAGCGGCGGGTGTCCAGATGCCGCCGCCCGGCACCTTGAAGCCCTTTTCGTCCCAGGGCGCGATTGGCTTCAGGCCGTCCTTGATCATCTGCTTGGCGGCCGGGATCAGCTGATCCGGCTCGACCACCTGATGGACGAGGTTCATGGCCTTGGCGCGCGAGGCATTCAGCGACTGGCCCGTCGTCATCATCTGCAGGGCGGACTGGGCATCGGTCAGGCGCGAGATGCGCTGCGTGCCGCCGGCGCCTGGGAAAATGCCGACCTTGACTTCCGGCAGAGCGATCTTGACGCTCTTGGCATTGGAAGCGACGCGGCCATGGCAGGCGAGCGACATTTCCAAGGCGCCGCCCATGCAGGTGCCGTTTATCGCCGAGACCCAGGGCTTGCCACAGGTTTCGAGCTTGCGGAAGAGGCCGGTCATGCGGCCAACGAGATCAAAGAGTTTCTGCGCCGCACCGTCAGGATTTGCGGCTTTCTCCTGCTGGTAGAGAGTGAACATGGACTTGATCATCGAGAGATCGGCGCCGCCCGAGAAGGAGGACTTGCCCGAGGTGATGACCACGCCCTTGACGGTGCTGTCGGCGACGGTCGCATCGATGATGGCGTCGAGTTCGTTCATCACCTCTTCGGTGAAGACGTTCATCGACTTGCCGGGCATGTCCCAGGTGACCAGGGCAATACCATCCGCATCGGTCTCGACGGTGAAGTTGGTGTAGCTCATCGTCTCTCTCCCTTAGACGCGTTCGATGACGGTTGCGGTGCCCATGCCGGCGCCGATGCAGAGGGTGACCAGTGCGGTGTTGAGATCGCGGCGTTCAAGCTCGTCCAGCACGGTGCCGAGGATCATGGCGCCGGTCGCACCGAGCGGATGGCCCATGGCGATCGCACCGCCATTGACGTTGATTTGATCGTGCGGGATGTCGAAAACCTGCATGTAGCGTAGCACCACGGCGGCGAAGGCTTCATTCAATTCGAAAAGGTCGATATCGGCAAGCGTCATGCCCGTGCGCTTCAAGAGCTTCTCGGTGACATCGACGGGGCCGGTCAGCATCAGGGCCGGGTCGGAGCCGATGTTGGCGAAAGCCTTGATGCGGGCGCGGGGCTTCAGGCCCATGCTCTCCCCGCCGGCCTTGGAGCCGAGGAGGACGGCCGCGGCGCCGTCGACGATGCCGGAGGAATTGCCGGCGTGGTGGACATAGTTGACGCGCTCGACTTCCGGGTGGGCCTGGATCGCGACGGCTTCGAAGCCGCCCATTTCGCCCGGCATCTGGAAGGAGGGATTAAGGGAAGCGAGCGCCTGCATATCCGTGCCGGGGCGCATGTGTTCGTCATGGGCGAGGATGGTCAGGCCGTTCTGGTCCTTGACCGGGATGACGGAATTCTTGAACCAGCCATTGTTCCAGGCATTTGCCGCGCGCTTCTGGCTTTCCACGGCATAGGCATCGACGTCATCGCGGGAGAAGCCATATTTCGTGGCGATGAGATCGGCCGACACACCCTGCGGCATAAAATAGGCGGGGAAGTTCACTGAAGGATCCATAAACCAGGCGCCGCCGGACATGCCGAGGCCGACACGGGACATGCTTTCAACGCCTCCGGCGATGACGATATCGTCGGCGCCCTGGGCGATCTTGCCGGCGCCGAAATTCACGGCGTCGAGGCCGGAGGCGCAGAAGCGAGAGATCTGCATGCCCGGTGCTTTCGTCGAATAACCGGCTTCAAAAGCGGCAGCCTTGGGGATAACGGCGCCGGCATCCATGACCGGATCGACGCAGCCCATGATGATGTCATCAACCATCTCGGTATTGAGACCGTTGCGGTCGCGGATTGCCTCCAGCGTCTTTGCCGCGAGGCGCACGGAGGGCACTTCGTGGAGCGAGCCGTCCTTCTTGCCGCGGCCGCGGGGCGTGCGGACGTGATCGTAAATGAAAACCTCGGTCATTGTCTCATCTCCCTGGCGGCGCAGAGGCGCCGGTGAATTTTGCTGTTCCGGCAGGCCGAAGCGGAAAAACCTGCGTCTGCGGCCCCCTCATCCGGCCTTTCGGGTCACCTTCTCCCCGCGGGGGAGAAGGGGTCGCGATCAAAATGCTTCGGCGGCGAGTTCCATCATCGTGTCGGCGCCGGTTTCGATGCGGGCCTTGCGCAGTGCAGTTTCAGGCATGATGCGCTCCATGAAGAATCTCGCCGTGATCAGCTTGTTCTTCAGATAGTCCTCCCTGGCATCGCCGACGGCAAGGCGTTCGTGGGCGGCTTTGGCCATGCGCGCCCACATATAGCCGAGAACGACGAGGCCGAAGAGGTGCATGTAATCGGTGGAACCCGCACCGGCATTGTCGGGCTTTGCCATGGCATTCTGCATGAACCACATGGTCGCGCCCTGAACATCGTTCAAGCCCTTCTTCAGGTGCTTGGTGAAGAAGCTGAGCTGCTCGTCATTGCGGTTTTCTTCGCAGAAATCGCCGATTTCCTTGAAGAGCGCCATTGCGGCGCGGCCGCCGTTCAGCGCCAGCTTGCGGCCGACGAGATCGAGCGCCTGGATGCCGTTCGCGCCTTCGTAGATCATGGCGATGCGGGCATCGCGCACATACTGGCTCATGCCATGCTCTTCGATATAGCCGTGACCGCCGAAGACCTGTTGGGCCATGACGGCGTGGTCGAAACCCTTGTCGGTCATCACGCCCTTCAGGATCGGGGTGACGAGGCCGAGAATATCGTCGGCGGTCTGGCGCTCGTTGCTATCGCTGGCGCGGTGGGCGATATCGGATTTCAGCGCGGTCCAGAGCAGGAAGGCGCGGCCGGCCTCGTTGAAGGCGCGGATGGTCATCAGCGAGCGGCGGATATCGGGATGGACGATGATCGGATCGGCCTTCTTGTCCGGCGCCTTCACGCCGGACAGCGAGCGACCCTGGATGCGATCGCGGGCGTAATTGGCGGCGTTCTGATAGGCGACCTCGGAAATGGCGATGCCCTGCAGGCCGACCATCAGGCGGGCCTCGTTCATCATCACGAACATGGCATTGAGGCCGCGGTTTTCCGCGCCGATCAGATAGCCGGTCGCCTCGTCGTAGTTCATGACGCAGGTGGCGTTGCCGTGGATGCCCATCTTGTGTTCGATGGCACCGCAGGAGACGGCGTTGCGGGCGCCGGGCGCGCCGTCCTTGACGAGGAATTTCGGAACGATGAAGAGCGAGATGCCTTTGGTGCCCTCAGGCGCGCCTTCGATGCGGGCCAGCACCAAGTGAATGATGTTGTCGGCCAAGTCATGCTCGCCGGCGGAGATGAATATCTTTTGACCTGATATCTTGTAGCTGCCATCAGTCTGCGGCACTGCCTTGGTGCGCAGCATGCCGAGATCGGTGCCGCAATGCGGCTCGGTGAGGTTCATGGTGCCGGACCAGCTGCCTTCCACCATCTTCGGCAAGTAGGTGCTCTTCTGCTCGTCAGTGCCGTGGACGAGGATCGCAGCGATAGCCCCCTGCGTCAGACCCGGATACATCATCAATGACATATTGGCCGCCGAAGTATATTCGCCGACGGCAGCGTGCAGCGTGTAGGGCAGGCCCTGGCCGCCGAATTCTTCCGGCACGGCAAGACCGATCCAGCCGCCTTCTCGATAAGCCTGATAGGCTTCTCTGAAACCCTTCGGCGTCGAGACCGTGCCATCGTCGCGGCGCAGGCAGCCCTCCTGGTCCCCGGAATAATTGAGGGGGAACAGGACTTCCTCGGCCACCTTCGCCGCCTCGCCCAGGATGGCCTCCACCATATCAGGCGTGGCATCGGCAAAACCCGGGAGATTGTTGTAGCGCTCGAGACCCAGCACGTCGTTCAGCACGAAGAGCGTGTCGTTCACCGGGGCCTTGTAGACTGGCATCGTTCGAATTCCTCCAATTCGGCAACCGGATCGCTCCGGCTTTGAGACTCTCTTACAAAATATTGACGTTTGCGTAAACGTCAAATTCTGCTTGTGGGCGATTTTGTGAACTGGTGCGAAGAGCCTTGGAATAGTCCGTTGCTTCTCCGGCTAAGCGCGCTACACTCCTTATGCGACTTTAGAAAAGCCTGGGAGGAGCTGTTCATGAAGAGAGCGTGGCCTGCGGAGTTCAATTCCGTTTTCGATACGGCCGAGGAAGTGACCATCGAGCCCATAACAGTCGAGCCGGTCAACGGCGAGAGACTGGTTGCGCATGATGAACCGCCGGCTCCGCGCAAAGCTCTGAGGGTGCGCATCCCCATGGAAACCTATGAACGCATCTGGCCGCTCGCCGAAATGCGCTTCCGGCCGGCAGAAGGCCCTTATGCCGGCAAGGCGGTAACGCTGATCGCCACCAACCCGCACTATCACCCCTGGCACCCTGCCGATGGAGGCAGCGAGGAGAAAGTCAGCGATAGCGGACGGCATTACAAGATCGATTATCTGATCGTGCATTTCCTGCTCGACGACGTGCGCGAATCGGTTGCCGCTTGAGCATCGACCAGACGGCTTGAGACACAACGGTTCCCGGAATAGGCTTGCGCCAGCAACGTCCATTCGGGAGCCAAGCTTTGAGCGATTTCGACATCATCCGCCGGCGCGCCGAGCAAAGAAAAGGCGGAGCCGATGCGCTGAAAGCGATGCTGCCGGCCATGCCTGACCGTGAGGCGTTGCGCGCTCTGCCGGACGATCGCATTCTTTCGCAGATGACGCGGCGGATCTTCTACAGTGGCTTCGTACACAAAGTCATCGACAACAAATGGCCGGGTTTCGAAGAAGCGTTCGACGGCTTCGACCCTGCAGCCCTCAATATCGCTCCCGACGAATACTGGCATGATCTGACCAGCGACGACCGCATCGTCAGGAACGGCGCAAAGATCATGTCGGTACGCGCCAATGCCGCCTTCGTGCGGGAGCTTGCGAATGAGGCCGGCAGCGCCGGCGCCTTCTTCGCCGATTGGCCGCCCGAGGACCATATCGGCCTGCTTGAGGTGCTCACCAAACGCGGCAGCCGGCTGAGCGGCGGCACGGGACAATATTTTCTGCGCGGCATCGGCCGCGACTGCTTCATCATGACGAGGGATGTGCTGGCCTGCCTGAGGGATGCGGGCGTGCCGCTTTCGGCATCCGGCACCGGCAAGAAGGATCAGCAGCTGATCCAGCAGACGTTCAACCGCTGGGCCAAGGAAACGGGACTGCCGCTCGCCTACCTCTCGCGCATCTGCGGGCTTTCGATCGACGCGCCCCAGGAGTGAAATATTTCCGGGCAGCGGTTTTTTGACAGGCTGCGACTGCCTACCTCTCCGGAAGGTTCATCCGAAGGAGAAGATCATGGTCGAGTTTCCCTATCGCAGCGCGCTTATTGTCGGCGCCGGTTCCGGCATCAGCGGCTCGCTTGCCCGCAAGCTTGCAGAGCGCGGCGTCAAAGTGAGCCTTGCGGCGCGCAATATCGGCAAGCTCGGACCTTTGCTCGATCAAACCGGGGCGAAGGCTTTTGCTACCGACGCTTCACAGCCCGCGGCGGTTTCTGCCCTCTTCGAGCGCCTCGATGCCGAAATCGGCGAGCCAGACATCGTCATCTACAATGCCAGCGGCCGGGTGCGCGGGCCGATTGCCGAGCTCGATCCCGCAGAGGTGCAGCAGGCGATCGCCACTAGCGCCTTTGGCGGCTTTCTCGTTACCCAGCAGGCAGCCAAACGCATGATCTCGAAAGGGCGCGGGGCTATCCTGCTGACGGGGGCGACGGCCAGCATCAAGGGCTATGCGCAATCGGCGCCCTTTGCCATGGGAAAATTCGCGCTGCGGGGTTTGGCACAAAGCGCTGCCCGCGAGCTTGGGCCACTTGGGATCCATGTGGCGCATTTCATCATTGATGGTGCCGTGCGCTCCGCCACGAGGCCGGATAGGGAAGACAAGCCAGACGATACGCTTTCGCCCGATGCGATCGCGCAATCCTATATCGACGTGCTGCTACAGCACCGCAGCGCCTGGTCGCAGGAGGTGGAGTTGCGGCCCTGGACGGAAAACTTCTGATTCAGCCGGTCTCGATAGAGCATACATGTTTCCCGAAAGCGTCGAAACCGGTAGGATCGGACCAGTTTCGACAGCCTGGGAGGGAACGATGCTGCGTCTGGACCATGTGACGATCGATACACGCGATGCGCCTGCCATGATCGCTTTTTTCGAAAACATTCTTGGCGTAAAGGAAGGCTATCGGCCGCCCTTTCCCTCGCGCGGTCACTGGCTTTATCTCGACGACAAGCCGGTGATCCATCTGAGCCTGACGGAGCGGGCTGACGATTTTCCGCCCGGCATCTTCAACCATGTGGCCTTCAGCCTCTTCGAATTCGAACCGGCGCTTGCTCGCATCAAAGCCGGCGGCTATCGGTACGAATATCGCGATATTCCGGACACCGACCTCGGACAGGTATTCATCTACGGGCCTGAGGGCGTGAAGATCGAGCTGCAGTACAAGCGGCCGATCTGAAGATTTGCGCCCCCCGAATTGGTAGGAAGAGCGCAAAAGTTAAAAAATTCTCATCCGGGTTAACGAGTTCTTTACCACGTTTCGTAAAAGGTGCGCGGTGAGCATTGGCGATCTGCATTCCTTTTCTTTGTCTCGCGTTTCAGGAATGTCGCCGAAAGACTATCCAGCCTGAGGAAAGTCTAATTGACTATTCCCTTATGGATGGCGCTCTCCGACGTGTGCTCCGGTATGCTTCGGAAAAGGCAATGATCGAGCCCAGACCGGGCAGTCGAAGCGAGCAAGAACATGAACGGATCGCGATCACATTCTTCCCGGCATTCCGACAGGACCTCGCTCGATGCGTTGAACCGCACTATCGAGGGGCTGGAAGCGCGAATCGAGGGCCTGATGGGCAGCGGGCGCGAACAGCGGCCCCGCGATCCGAAGCCCGAACGCGATCCCTATGCCAGTTCCTACGCGCCCCGCACAGCCGATCCGCTGGCGGAAATCCGGCAACGCCAGCGTGCACTCGACGCCACCAGAGAGAACCGCGAGCGCGCCTATACGCGCGAAGCTGCACCGGCTCTTCTGCGTGAACCTGCTCTCGCGCCAGCCCCGCAGCGCGCTCCGGCGCCGCAGCCGGCGGCACCTGGCCTGCGCGCCTCCGGCGACACGATGACCGAAATCGCCCAGGCGCTCGTGAACCTACGGCAGGACCTGAAGCGCGACATTTCCGAAGGTGTCACGCGCGAGATGAATGCGCTGCGCACGGAACTGAGGGAAATCAAGGCGAGCGCGCAGGACCGACATTTCGCCGACGACATCCGCGCCGACATGGGGCGTCTGTCGCAGAGCATTGCGCAGCTCACCAGCCGCTCGGCCGGACCGGAAGCAACCGGCCTGCGCAACGAATTCGAAGAGCTGCGCTCGCTGATGGACGGCCTGGCGCGCGAGGATTCGATGCGCCACATGGAACAGCGTTGGGACAGTGTGGAAAACCGCCTGGCGGAGCTCGACACGGCCGGGCTGCAGGAAGAGCTGGTCTCGCTTGCCTACAGGCTTGACGACATCAAGCGGCATCTCGGTGGCATGGGCGAAAGCCCGGCCGTGCAGGCGCTGGAAGACAAGCTCATCACCATCGCCTCCGCTGTCGAGCAGTTCGGCAACCTGATCCAGCCACACGATCGGATCATGTCCGAACAGTTCGCCGCCATGGATACGCGGCTCGACGAGATCAGCCGCGCGATCGCCGCCGGCGGACGCACTGCCACCGGCATCGACCCGGCACTGATGCAGCGGCTGGAAAACCGCCTTTCCGCACTTGGCGATCAGATCGAACTGATGAGCCGTGCCGCCATGAGCCGCCTCAATCCCGCCGACGATATGGCGGACCGGCTGGAAGCGCTGACGGCGCGCGTGGAAGACCTCACCAAAACGGAAGCGACCTCACGGCTCGACGAGCGGCTGGAACACCTTTCCCTTCTGCTCGAGCGTACGCAGAAGACGGCGCCGCAGCAGGACCTGACCCGCGCGCTCTCGGATATCTCCCGCAAGATCGATGCGCTGGAAAACGGTTCGGTCAATGACGCGCTTGCCGAACGGCTCGACCATCTCGCACGCCGCATCGACGAAATGGAAATTCGCCCTGCCCCGGCGCCTGTTATCGACGACAGGGCCTTTCAGCGTCTCGAAGGGCGGCTCAGCGACATCGCCGCGCGGCTGGAGGAAAGTACGGCGGCGCCGCCGACCGACATGCGCGCGCTGAAGAACCTCGAGGAGCAGATTGCAAATCTCTCCGAGCTCCTGAACGCGCCGCGCGAAGTATCAGCAGATCTCGACCGCCGCATGGGCGCAATCGAAGATTATATCGCAACCAACGACGAATATATTATCGAGGCAGCGCGGCAAGCGGCTGAGGCCGTGGTCGATGCCTATTCGCGCAACGGCGGAGCGCAGGGCGCTACGCCCGCAGAGAGCGACATGTCGGCCCTCATCGCGCTCGCCGAAGATCTGCGGAACCTCGAAGATCTGAGCCGCGACAGCGAGGAGCGCACCCACAAGACCTTCCAGGCCCTGCACGAGACGCTGCTGCACATTGCCGACAGGCTGGACACGATGGAAGAGCGAGTGCGCCCGGCCGCCACCCGGATGCCGGCTGCAGACGTCGATTTCGACGTGGATCCCTATGCACTGGTCGACGCAGGCCGGGAGTCGGCTAAAGCTCCTGTGATGCAGGCGCCGAAGGCTTCGCCGGTGCTGCGCACGGGCGATATGACCGAAGAGGTGCCGAGCCGTAAGCCTGAACCGGCATTGGCCGACGGCACCAGCGCGATCGCCATCGAAGCAAGCCAGCCGGCAAAACCCGCTCTTGCCGCCAAAAGCAGCCTTCTTGCCGGCATTGGCCGGAAGCTGATGCCTTCACGCAAGACGGAACCGAAGGCTGCTGTCGAACGCACGGTCATCAATCCCGCTCCGTCGATCGATCCCGTCGACGTGGTGCCTACTGAGGCGGCAAACGAGCTCTTGGAACCGGGGTCGGGCGCGCCAGACGTCAAGAAGATTCTGGAGCGCGTGCGCGCCAGCCAGAACGCCCAGCGCGGCAAGCCGGCCACCGAAAACGATCGTGCGGACTACATAGCCGCGGCACGCCGCGCCGCGCAGGCCGCAGCCATGGAGATCGACAATAACGCAAAACCGGCGACCCGCGCCGAACGCCGCGCGGCAAAGCCGGAGAAATCCGGGCAGGGCGGGGCGTTTTCGCGCTTCCGCCGGCCGATCCTGCTGGCGGTCGGCGCCGTGCTGCTTGCCATCATGGCCTTCCCACTCGCCCGTACGCTGACGACAGGTCAGAAGGCGCCGCCGCCGGTTGAAATCTCGGCTCTGACCGGGGAGACCGAAACGCCGCAATCAAGCATGGCAGCGCCAGCCCCGGTTGCGCCGGAAACAACGGCACCGGAAACGGCCAGCCAGCTGCCCGCATTGCCACCAGAGCCCGCTCCCGAAACAGCCGCTCCGGGAGAGCCACAGGCGACAACGCACGATCACCTGACCGACACCACGCCGCTCGACGGCGAAGGTGCCGGGGATTTCAGCCAGGCACCGGCACAGGATGCGTCCGGCGTCGTTCCAAGCGCGCCCTTGGCGCCGGCAGCGGTGCCTGCCGCCCCCCCGGCCGCCTCGATCACCGTTCCCGATACGATCCAGCCGCAGCCGCTTGCCGATGCCGCGCGCAACGGCGACGCGTTGGCGCTCTTCGAAATCGGTGCGCGTTATACCGAAGGCCGCAACGGCCTCGTCGCCGATCAGAAGCAGGCTGCAAACTGGTATCAGCTTTCCGCCGACAAGGGCTTTGCGCCTGCGCAGTACCGTCTCGGCAGCATGTATGAGAAGGGTAACGGCGTCGATCGCGACGTGCAGAAGGCCAAGACCCTCTACGAACGAGCCGCAGGCCAGGGCAATGCCAGCGCCATGCACAATCTCGCCGTACTCTACGCCTCCGGCGCACTCGGCCAGCAGGATTACACGACGGCGGCCTCCTGGTTCCAGAAGGCTGCGGATCTCGGCATCACCGACAGCCAGTTCAACCTCGCCATCCTCTGCGCTCGCGGCAACGGCGTGCCGGCGGATCTGGAAGAGTCCTACAAGTGGTTTGCGATCGCCGCCAAAGCCGGCGACAAGGACGCCGCCCAGAAACGCGACGAAGTGGCGAAAGCCATGAAGCCGGATCAGCTCGAGCGCGCCCGCGCCAAGGCCGATCTCTGGAAACCGCAGCCGCTCGACAACAAGGCGAACGGCATCGAGATCCCGGACGCATGGGCAAGTGGCGCTGCCCCGAAGACGGCAACCATCGACATGAAGAAGGCGATCCGCAACATCCAGGCGATCCTCAACAATAACGGCTTCGACGCCGGTCCGCCGGATGGAGAAATGGGCACAAAGACGGTAAGCGCCATCAAGAACTTCCAGAAGTCGATCGGCCAGGAGCCGACCGGGAAGGTCAATGACGACACGGTGAAGGCGCTTCTGGAGCGTAACAAACCGGGTGCCAAGGCCATCTAAGACAACCCGGCGGCACCCTGCCGCAGGGCTTTGCGCACTTTCGTGCCAACTGTCACAAAACCTGAAAAAAGCCGGATTATGCGGGACATATCGGGACTCGCATCCTGCTGACCATGCTTTTTTTCTTCGAAAGCCTCTGGCAACGTTTTCACAGTAGGATGCGCCATTCGAATGGGGACGTGAGAGAGCAGCTCCGGCGGGAGCGGCGATAATCGGGGTCGGCTGTGACAATCTATCTGCCCATCGCAGAATTGTCGGTGAACATCTTCATCATTCTCGGCATGGGGGCTGCCGTCGGATTCCTGTCCGGCATGTTCGGCGTTGGCGGCGGCTTTCTGATAACGCCCCTCCTGATCTTCTACAACATTCCTCCGGTCGTTGCCGTCGCAACGGGGGCCAACCAGGTTGTCGCTTCCTCGATATCGGGAGCGATCACGCATTTCCGACGCGGCACGCTGGATGTGAAGCTCGGCACTGTGCTGCTTGTCGGCGGTCTTTCGGGCGCGACGGTCGGCATCTGGATTTTCTCGCTGCTGCGCGCCGTTGGCCAGCTCGACCTTTTCATCTCCCTGCTTTACGTCATCTTCCTCGGCACGGTCGGCGGGCTGATGCTTTGGGAAAGCGTCAACGCCATGCGCCGTGCAGCCCGTAACGAAGCGCCCGCCCCTCGCCGGCCCGGCCACCAGCACTGGGTCCACAAGCTGCCGCTCAAGGTGCGGTTCAAGAAATCGAAGATCTATCTTTCGGTGATCCCGATCGTGGCACTCGGCTTTGCGATCGGCATCCTCACCTCTGTCATGGGTGTCGGCGGCGGTTTCATCATGGTGCCGGCGATGATCTACCTGCTGCGCATCCCGACCAACGTGGTCGTCGGGACCTCGCTCTTCCAGATCATCTTCGTCACCGCCTATACGACGATCGTGCAGGCCGCGACCAACTATTCCGTCGATATCGTGCTCGCCTTCTTCCTGATGCTCGCCGGCGTCATCGGTGCACAATACGGGGTGCGCGTCGGCCAGCGGCTGCGCGGCGAGCAGCTGCGCGCGCTGCTCGGCCTTCTCGTTCTTGCCGTCGGCCTGCGCCTCGCTGTCGCTCTGGTCGTGACGCCGGAAGACATCTATTCGGTGGTCATGGGAATGGGGAACTGATGCTTCAGCTCCTGCTGCTCCTCCTTACCCTTCTCATGCCTGTCGCTGCGGCGGCACAGGTGCTGCTGCCGGGACAGGGAACGACGCGGGCCGAGCGCGAGGGGCTGGAAATCGGTACCTCCACCAGCGAAATCGCCATTACCTCCGATTTCCGCGGCGCGGACCTGACGATTTTCGGCGCGGTGACGAATACCGACGACCTGCTGCTTGCCATCGGCCAGTATGACGTCATCGTGGTTCTGGAAGGCCCGCGCGAAGACGCCACGGTGCGCAAAAAGGAGCGGGTCTTCGGCATCTGGATCAATACCTCGTCAATGACCTTTGCCGAGGTGCCGCATTCCTACTCGATGTCGAGTTCGCGCTCGATTGACGACATCACGACGCCGCTCGACCTGACCGGAGAGGGTATCGGCATCGACCATATTCCGCTGCGCCCGATCGATTTTGCCGGCAACTTCAACAGTCTCAACGAATTCCGCACCGCCTTTCGCCGTCTGCAGCAGGTCGGGGGTCTATACGAGCGCGACCCGAGCGGGGTGCGCTTCGTCTCCTCCAATCTCTTCAAGGCAAGCCTGCGGCTGCCGGCCAATATTCCGAACGGCGTGCATACGGTACGCGCCTACCTGTTCAAGAGCGGAAAGTTCGTGACGCAGAAATCGCAGCCGTTGCGGGTCATCAAGACCGGCATCGAGCAGACGATCACCGATGCGGCGCATGAGGAGCCGATTTTCTACGGCTGTTTTGCGGTGCTGCTGGCCGTGCTGACGGGATGGGGCGCCAGCCTGATCTTCCGCAAGGATTGACCGGACCTATTTTTCGTCGCCGACGACCTCTGGAAGTTTCCTTCGAATAGCCAAGCGCAGGTTATACCCGGCGGCAGAAGCTCACTCCGATGCCAATGACGGGTGAGCGATGACGCTCCGCGATACATCCTCAAAACCGCTTGCATTTTGCTATCAGTCGAGTTACGTTTAACCAGTTTCTAAACACAACTGGTTTTAATATCGACACGGAGCGAATGGAGGCTGAAATGAGAAAGCTTGTTGTCTGGAACCTGATGACGCTGGATGGCTATTTCGAGGGATCGAAACCGTGGGATATCGATTTCCATAATCTGGCCTGGGGGCCGGAGCTCGAAAAATATGCCGAGCAGTTCGGCGAGGAGGGCGATCTTCTGGTCTTCGGCCGCAAGACCTATGAGGGCATGGCCGCCTACTGGCCGACCGCCGAGGGCGAAGAGAAGATCAAGGCTTATATGAACGGCATCGCCAAGATCGCTGTCTCGCGGACCATGGAAAAGGCGGATTGGAACAATACGCGCGTCGTCAATGATCCAGTGTCCGAACTGAAGCGGCTGAAGGAAGAGGATGGCAAGACGATCTTCATCTTCGGCAGCGCCGAGCTCGCCGATACCCTTCTGAAGGCGGGGTTGGTGGATGAAATTCGCATCTGCCTGGTGCCTGTCATTCTCGGCGGCGGTAATCCGCATTTCAAGCCTGCGGATGCACAGCAGCCCCTGAAACTGCTCGACTCGTCTGTGACGAAGAGCGGCGCAGTGATCCTGCGCTACGAGCCTGTCAGAGCTATCTGATCATTTGCCTTTACAGGCTGCAGCCAGCAAGGCTGCGGCCGCTTCGCCTGCTGTTCCCATATAGTTAGGATCGCGATGCAGGAGCACGGCGGCAAAGGAGCCGTCGAGCAGCAGAATGACCTGGCGGGCGAGTTTCGGCGCCTCGATAAGATGCTGTTCCTCGAAGAGAGCAGCGAGCCATTGCTCGACATTCTTCTTATGCGCGGCGCCAACCTTGATGGCGGGATGGCCGGGCATATTGGCAAGCTCAGCGGAGGTTCTGAGATAACCGCAGCCCTTCCATTTCGGATGTCGGGCAGAACGGGCGAGATTGTCGAAAATGCCTTTTACCTTCGCCGCGAGATCGCCGTCCGTTTCTGCAAACCAGCGCCTGTAGACAGCGAGATTGGGCTGATCCCGGGTTTCCAGATAGGCGGCGATCAGATCGTCCTTGCTGTCGAAATGATAATAGAGGGTGCGCTTGGTGACACCAGCCTTCTCCGCCACGGCATCGACGCTCACGGCCCGAATGCCTTCGCTGTAGAACAGTTTGGCGGCGGCGGCAACGATGCGTTCGCGTGTGTCGGAAGCAGATTTGACCATGCCGGCAATGTATACCGACTAGTGAGTATCCTCAACATCAACTGTCACTTACTGTTCCCGCCAAAGCGCAGGCAAGGGAGAGACATATGCCGGCTGCAAGCAAGCGGAGGAAGAGCGACCTTGCACAGGAGGCGGGAACTGTCGTGATCGGATGCCGTGATGGCATTAAACTTCGCGGCCATCTCTGGAGTGCCATCAGCTACAACAGCATCGGCAGCGTCGTCATCAATCCGGCGACCGGCGTTGCGGCACGTTATTATCACTATTATGCGCGCTTTCTCGCCGAACACGGCTTTGACGTGCTGACCTATGATTATCGCGGCATCGGCCTGTCGCGCCCAGAACGGTTACGCAACTGCGGCTATCGCTGGCGGGACTGGGGCGAACTGGATTTCGATGCGGCGCTGCTTTTCATGGAAGGCCAGCGGCCCGGCCAGCCGCTTTTCGTCGTCGGACACAGTATCGGCGGCTTTCTGCCCGGCCTTTCGGCCCATGTCGACCGCATCACGCGCATGCTTGCCGTCGGCGCCCAACATGGGAACTGGCGAGACTATGCCCCCGCGCACCGCTGGCGGCTGCTGCTGAAATGGCATCTTTTCATGCCAGCGGCGACCTTGCTGCTCGGCTATTTTCCAGGGCGGCGTCTCGACTGGCTCGAGGATCTGCCGAGGGGCGTTGCGTTCGACTGGGCGTTCCAGCGGGGATGGATCGATCCTCATCCGCCGGCTACCGAAAGGGCCGGCGCCTCGAAGCCCTTCGAAAATTTTCATGCGCCAATCCTGAGCCTCACCGTCACCGATGACGAGATTGCGACCGTCCACGCCATCAGGCGCGGTCTTTCCCATTATCGCAACGCAAAGGTGGAAGAAGTGCTGCTGACGCCGGAAGATCTCGGATTTCCGAAAATCGGGCATTTCGATCTTTTCCACGCGCGTCACGCCGCCGGCTTTTGGCTCGACACTCTGCTCTGGCTGCGGGACGGCACCAATCCCTGGCCCCGGAAAAAACTGCCGGAACATCTCGTATTCGCATAAAAACCGCTCTTTAACGTTTACGAGTTAGTAATCTCTCGGAAACGAGAGGTTTGTATCATGCGTACTCGTATCGTGCTCGCGTTCGTCGGACTGGCCCTGCTTGCCGGCTGCGCGACAGCGCCCCGCCAGACGAAGAATATCTGCGCCGTCTTCGACCAGAAAGACGGGCTCTTCACAAGCTGGCAGGGTGCTGCGGAGCGTGCGGAGAAGAAATATGGCGTGCCGGTGCCGATCCTGATGGCGACCATGTATGTCGAATCCGGCTTCCAGCCCTATGCGCGCCCGCCACGCACGAAACTTTTCGGCTTCATTCCCTGGACGCGGCCGTCGACCGCCTATGGCTATTCGCAGGCACTGAACGGAACCTGGGACCACTACCAGTCGGAAACCGGCAACTGGGCCGCACGACGGACAAATTTTTCCGACGCGATCGATTTCATCGGCTGGTACCACTACAGCAACGCCCAAGCGACCGGCATTCCGCTCAACGACGCCTATAATCTCTACCTCGCCTATTATTCCGGCCCGACCGGCTACAGGCGCGGCGACTGGCGCAACAACGGACAATTGCAGCAGACGGCGCAGAAATTCGCCCGGATGGCCGGGTCCTATCAGCAGCAGTTGCAGGGATGCAATTGAACCCTTCCCTTCGCGGGGAAGGAGAATGCGTCAGCCGCGCAAATTGCCATAGCGGACCGAATAGATCCGGTCGCGGCCGAGAAGATGGGCAATCAGCAAGGCATTGTCGAAGAGGCCTTTCATCGCCTTGTGGCCGAGGTCCAACCCGCCGCTCATGACACCGAAAGCCGGCATCAGCAAGCGGGCGCCGTCTGTCGCGAAGCAGGGACGGCGGACGGATTTTTCGCGGCGGCGGACGGTGGCGGCAGGATGTAGGTGACCGGCGATCTCGCCCTGCTGCAGGCCTTCGCGCGGCTCGTGGCGGAAGATCAGGCCGGCATAGTATAGCTCGTCCGAACAGGCGCCAGGCAGATCGACGGTGCCATCAGGATCATGGTTGCCATTGATCCATATCCATTCGCGGCCGCGGGCCATTTCGACGATCAGCGTGCGGAAGGCATCCGGCAGATGCTCTGAGCCGACGCGGTCGTGGAAATTGTCGCCGAGCGAAATGACGATCTTCGGATCGTAACGGGAGATGACGGCGGCGAGCACTGTGAGCGTCGCCAGCGTATCATAGGGCGGCAGCATCATGCCGCGGCGGGCAAAGGCTGCCCCTTTTTCGAGATGCAGGTCGGAGACGACGAGAATGCCGGCATCCGGCAGATAGAGCGCGCCAAGCGGATCGCAAACGGCAGCAACACCGTGAATGGCGGTTTCGACGCCCGGTATTGCGGCAAGACCAGTCATGTCACGGGCGAGCGCCAAGCGGTTCATCACTCTCGTCATTCCAGTCGTTTCCAGCCCGATTTCTCAGGCCCACTCGTCAGCCCATCGCCTCGGCGATCAGATCGTCGGCGGCTTCGGCAAGCAGTGCGTCATGAGCCTGACCCGGCACCGATTCCCTGCCGATTTCCAGCATGACCGGCACGGCGAGCGGCGAGATATGGTCCAGCGGCCGATGGGTGATGTGGCCCCTGATTCGCTTCAGCATATCGCCAAGGCGGGAAATATCCAAAAGTCCCGACGCCGCATCCTGTCGCGTCGCCTGCAGCAGGATGTGGTCAGGCTCGTGGGTTCTGAGCACATCGTAGATGAGGTCGGCCGAGACAGTGATCTGCCGGCCGGTCTTTTCCTTGCCCGGATGGCGCCGTTCGATCAAGCCTGCAATCACGGCGCAATTGCGGAAGGTGCGCTTCAAAAGGAAGGATTCGTTCAGCCAGGATTCCAGATCGTCTCCCAGCATATCCTCATCGAAGAGATCGGAGAGACTGAGGCGGCCATTGGCAATCATCAGGCCGAGATCCTCGAGGCCCCAGACGCCAAGAGAATAGTCCGTGGCGACGAAGCCGAGGGGTTTTGCCCCTGCCCTGTCCAGACGCCTGGTCAGCAGCATGCCGAGCGTCTGATGCGCCAGCCGCCCTTCGAAGGGATAGATGACCATGTAGCCTCGGCTGCCACGCGGGAAGGTTTCGATCAGCAGTTCCTCGTGCTTCGGCAGCAGGGATTTTTCCTTCTGCAGCGAGAGCCAGTCGCGCACCTGATCCGGCAGTCGGTGCCAGCGGTCCGGATCATCCAGCATCGAGCGGACCTGATCGGCGAGATAGGTCGAGAGCGGAAACTTGCCGCCGTTATAGGACGGGATTTTCGGATCAAAGGAATAGGCCGGGCTGACGAGCGCCTCGCTCTCCCTGATACCCTCAAAACGCAGTACCTTGCCGGAGAAGATAAAGGTGTCACCCGGTGCGAGCTGTTCGAGGAAATATTCCTCGACCTTGCCAAGCACGGCACCGGGGCGGCCGAGCCTGCCGCCCTCGCCACGCTTTGCCATGCGGATATTCAGCATCGGATCTTCGACGATGGTGCCGAGGTTCAGACGATATTGCTGGGCGACCTGCGGATTGGAAACGCGCCAGCGGCCCTCCTTGGTCTTGCGGATGCGGGCATAGCGCTCATAGGTACGCAACGCGTAACCGCCGGTCGCGACGAAATCGACGACGCGCTCGAAGGTTTCCCATGAAAGATCGACATAGGGCGAGGCGCTGGTGATCTCGTCATAGAGCTCCAGCATATCGAAAGGTTCGGCGCAGGCCATGCCGAGCACGTGCTGGGCGAGCACATCAAGCCCGCCGCGGCCGACGGGTGGCGTGTCCTGCGCGCCGATGTAATTCGCATCGAGTGCCGCCTGGCACTCCATCACCTCGAAACGGTTGGCGGGAACGAGGATCGCCTTCGACGGCTCGTCCATGCGGTGATTGGCGCGGCCAATGCGCTGGGCAAGACGGGAAGCGCCTTTCGGCGCGCCGACATGGATAACGAGATCGACATCGCCCCAATCGATGCCAAGGTCGAGCGTCGAGGTGGCGACGACGGCCCGCAGCTTGTTGGCTGCCATGGCGGCTTCGACCTTGCGGCGCTGGGCAACATCCAGCGAACCGTGGTGGAGCGCGATCGGCAGGTTCTCCTCGTTGACGGTCCACAGCTCCTGAAACAGCATTTCGGCCTGCGAGCGGGTATTGACGAAGAGCAGTGTGGTCTGATGGTCGATCAGCTGCCGATAGACATCCGGAATAGCATATTTAGCGGAATGGCCCGCCCAGGGAATATGCTCTTCGGTATTGAGGATGGAGATATCGGGCTTTGCGCCGCCGTCAACGAGGACGAGGCTGGCGTGATTTTCCCTTCCCTGCACCTGCGCCACCAGCCATTTCTGCAGATCGAGGGGATCGGCGACGGTCGCCGAAAGACCGATCGTCTTTAGATCGGGTGCAAGCCTGCGCAGCCGGCCAAGGCCGAGCGAGAGCATATGGCCGCGCTTTGAGGTAACGAGCGAGTGGAGTTCGTCGAAGATGACGTATTTCAAATCCTTGAAGAAGCGCTCCGCCTCCCGATTTGCCAGAAGCAGCGCCACCTGCTCCGGCGTCGTCAGGAGTATATCGGGCGGGTTGAGCTTCTGGCGCTGGCGTTTGGCGTTCGGCGTATCGCCGGTGCGGTTCTCGATCGATATCGGCAAGCCCATTTCGGTAACGGGCTTCATGAGATTGCGCTCGATATCGACGGCCAGCGCCTTCAGTGGCGAGACGTAAAGCGTGTGGATGCCAGTGAAGGCCGAGCCTGGCGGAATCCTACCGCGGCGCGTGAGGTCGGTCAGCGCCGGCAAGAAGCCGGCAAGCGTCTTGCCGGCGCCGGTCGGAGCAATGAGCAGCGTGCTCTCGCCCGCTTCGGCACGAGCCAGCAATTCAAGCTGGTGGGCGCGCGGGCGCCAGCCCTTTTCCGCGAACCAGCGAAGGAAGGGGGTGGGCAAGGCAAGGCTGGTCTCGGCATCGATCTGATCCACGGGGCAAATGTAGTTCAAATGCGGGCGAATAGAAGCGGTATTGACTCCCCGGCATAATCGTGGATAAATAATATCTACGATTAAAGGAGATCGGCTGTGAAGCTTGGTGACGGCGTCGAACAGAGCATTCATTGCACAGCGGCCCTATCAGGGCTTTCGGCGGGCGGCGTGCTATCGGCAGCAGCCCTCGCCGAATTTCACGGTGTCTCGACGAGCTATCTCTTAAAGCATCTGCAGGCGCTTTCGGGGGCCGGGATCCTGGAGACAGTGCCGGGGCCGAAGGGTGGTTATCGGTTGGCGAAGAGGCCGGAGGATATTTCGCTGCTCGATATTGTGCTCGCGGTCGAGGGACCGGCGCCTGCCTTCCGCTGTTCAGAAATCCGCCAGCGGGGGCCGAACCCATTGCCGCAGCGCTATTTCACCAAGCCGTGCCAGATCACGGCGGCGATGCTCAGGGCCGAGCGCGCCTATCGCGCCGAACTCGCAAGCACCAGCATCGCCGATATCCTGGCTGAACTTTCCGCAGATGATGACGGCGGGATCGCCGCCAGAGGCTGCGCTTTCATGGAATTGCATGAAAGAAAAGCGGCTCGCTGAGCCTCGATACAAACCAACCCCAATTCCAAACCTAAGGAGAAATACCATGCAAGCACGTTTCAACTTCGGCAAAGCCGCTCCGGATGCCTACAAGGCCGTCGTCGCACTGGAGCAGTATGTACAGGAGTCCGGACTGGATAAGCGCTTCATTCACCTGATCAAGCTTCGTGCCTCGCAGATCAACGGCTGCGCCTATTGCGTCGACATGCATTCGAAGGAAGCGCGCCATCACGGGCTTTCCGAACAGTGGATCAACCTGATGTGCGTATGGCGGGAATCGCCGGTTTACGACGCCCGCGAACGCGCCCTGCTCGGCTGGGTGGATGCGGTGACGAAGATTGCCGAAACCGGTGCACCGGATGCCGATTACGAAGCCCTGAAGGCGCATTTCTCCGAAGAAGAAATGACCAAGATCACGGTTGCGATCGGCACGATCAATATCTGGAACCGGCTTGCCGTCGGCTTCCGCAGCCAGCATCCGATCGATGCCCCGCAGAAGGCAGCCTGATTCTACCTGCAGGGAATTCTTCCCAGCGACCGACCCGAAAATTTCGGGTCGGTTGATCATACGGTCACCTGTGATCGGTCGTGGCCCGTGCTGCAACGGCTCCAAGCCATTTGCCCGAGAGGTCGGTGCTGTTGAATATGTCGCGAACGACCTTGGCGATTTCCTCTGCAGAAGAACCCTTGGCGTATTCTTCCTGCATGCGGCGTCTGACAAGCTTTTCCAAATCCGACATAGCTTACCTCATCATATCCGGCGCGAGGAAAAGTGTCGCGCCTGCGACGATCACAAGCAAGTTACGTTTTGTTTAGAACGGCTTACCGATTTGTAAGGTTGGAACTGCCTAGAGCGCGATGTAGCGGTCGGCCCTGTGATTGATCGCGACGAAGAGATTGAGAACGACCGCACCGAGCACGGAATAGAAGACGACCGGCGGCGTGGTGACGAAGAAGGCGGCCGCCAGCACGCACATGTCGACGACGAGCTGCACGAAGCCGGCGCGGATGCCGAAACGCTCCTGCATATAGATGCCGAGAATGCCGACACCGCCGAGGCTGGCGCGATGACGATAGAGCGCCAGAAGGCCGAAGCCGAGCAGCAGGCCGCCAAGAAGCGCCGCCCAGACCGGATGGATGGCGGCGATTTCCATGACCTTGGGCTGCAGGCTGGTCAGAGCCGAGGTCAGGCCGATGGCGATGAAGGTCTTGATCGTGAAGGCCGTACCGAGGCGCTTCCACGAGAGATAGAAGAAGGGCAGGTTGAGCAGGAAAAAAGCGAGACCGAAATTCACGCCGAAGGCGTAGTGCAGCAGGAAGGCAATGCCGGCGGTGCTGCCGGTCAGAAGGCCGGCACTGGCAAGAACGTAAAGACCGAGAGCGGAAACGAGGCTGCCGGAGAATATGCCCTGCACATCCTCGATCGGCGTGTGACGCGTCGCAGTGGTATTCCAGAAACCGAGGGCACTGATGAGCTGGCTCATGTCGCGATCTCCGATGGCGGCTGCTCCGGTCAGACCGGAGGTAGAGGGATGTAAGGGTGGATGCAGCGCGTGCTGCGCTTTAGGAGCGCATCGCTTTCTCACGGAATGACCGGATTATCAGGCCTTACAAGGTTGCACGCAAGCGAAATATGTAAGCAATGCTGACCTATTTTAAAATCGCAAGAAACATGCGTTCAGATGGTTTTGCGCGTAAGGAACAGAATACCGGAAACCGGTTTGCCGCCATCTTTGCGAATGGTCGTTTTGACGCTATTGCGGATTTCGAGACCGTGCGCTGCCGCGAGCCCTTTCACATAGATTTCAGAATGGGCATAGCGCAGCGACGGGGCCAGGTAGAAACCCTCTCCATCGCCGCCATCTTCGACTGAAAAGACGAAATCGGCGCCTGGTGCGGCAAGCTTGTCGACGATCGCGAAGACGCTTTCCAGATTGCCGAGATACATCAGCACATCGGCGGCGGTGACGAGATCGGCGCGGTGCCGCCCGCCGTCGGCAAAGAGACCGGAGGCTTCGGGCGCCAGCGACAGATCGGCTTGCGCGAGATGGTCATAGACACGCTTTTCCGCAGCCTTCGCCAGCATGTTCTGCGAGAGGTCGAAGCCTTCGAGTTCTGTGACATGAGCGCGGATTTCCAGACCGAGCAAGCCGGTTCCGCAGCCGAGATCGACGGCACGCTGATAGTGTCGGCCGGTAGACGCGACGAGCGCGGCGATCTTCTGCGGGACGGAATAATCCAGCTTCTCCACCAGCGAGGTCTCGAAGCGATCGGCATAATCATCGAAGAGACGCTCGACATAGCGGCTCGACGGCTGCGCCGGAATTTCGGCATCGCCGAGCAAGGCAAGTTTCAGGCCGGCGCCGAAGATATCGTCGGGGTCAAGCTCCAGCGTGCGGCGATAGGCTTCGACGGCCGTATCGGCCCTGCCCGCCTTTTCGCGGTATGTGGCGAGGCGATACCAGCCTGCTGCCCAGGTGGGTGCCAATTCCAGCGCCTGCTCCATCAATTCGGCTGCCGCTTCCGCTTCGCCGCCCTCGTCGAGCATCTTCGCATAGTCGGCGCGGCGGTCTGCAATGACATCGCCGGAGGAAAGCTGGCTTGGCTGCATGATCGGACCCTTTGGCTGACGGCATTTGGCTTCGGCCACAAAAAAACTCAAGTCCTATTTCAGAGGCGGTGCTGTCTTGGCGGAAAAGGCTTGCGGGCGAATCGCCGCGACCGTATCTCAAGGCAAACAGGAGATGGCGCATGTCCGATCAGGTGAACAGGTTCCTCGGCGATTCCATTGGCCGCACGATCATCAAGCTTTTGGTGGTGTCGCTGATCGTCGGCTTCGTCATGGCCATCTTCGGCCTTACGCCCTGGGAGCTCATCTACAATTTCCGCGATTTCGTGATCCATCTATGGCGGCAGGGCTTCTCTGCGCTCGGCCGCGTCGGCGACTATCTCCTCCTCGGCGCCACCATCGTCATCCCGATCTTCATCATCATCCGTCTTTTCAGCTATCGCAAATAACATGAGCTCAATCATCCTTTCTCGCCGCGGCCTGCTGCAGCTTTCGGGCCTCGCACTCGCGGCCGGCATTGCCGGCTGCACCACGACTCCGAAGCTTGCGAGCACGCCTTCCAATGCCGCAGACGAGACCGCCTCGGCACTGCCGCTCGTCAACCAGCTTCGCGCCAGGAACGGCCTGCCGCCGCTCAGCGTCGATCCGCATGCAAGTGCCGCCGCCATCTTCCAGGCCAAGCGTATGGCAAGTGCGGGCAGGATGAAGCATCTGATGGGCATAACGGACAGTTTCGGCGCCCGCGTGAAGGCGAGCGGTGTTGTCCTGCCGGCTGCCGAAAATATCGCTTCCGGTCAGCAGAGCGTCGATGCAGTCGTCACCGCCTGGATCAATTCCCCCCATCATCTGGAAAATATGCTCGGCCGCTATAGCGGTCTCGGCGTTGCCGTTGCACATAATACGTCTTCCAAAAACCTGCCCTATTGGGCCATGGTGCTTTCCAGCTGAGGCGATTCCGCCTCGATCCTCACGAGGCGGATATGGATACCGGCAGCAACAGAAATACATTGGCCTTCGACGTGACGCATCGGCTGGTGCTGTCGATCGCCATTCCGATGACGCTCGGCTTCATGACCACGCCGCTGCTCGGCATCACCAACACCGCCGTCGTCGGCCATATGGGCGATCCGGAAGCGCTGGCGGGGCTCGCCATCGGCGCCATGCTGTTCGATCTCATCATGGGCAGCTTCAATTTCCTGCGCGCCTCGACCACCGGCCTGACGGCGCAGGCGCTCGGGCGGCGCGATGCGCATGAGCAGCAGGCCGTCTTCTGGCGGGCAATCGTCTCCGCGCTCGGCTCCGGTCTGGCCCTTCTGGTGCTGTCACCGCTGCTGATCCTTGTCGGACTGAAGCTGATGGGGGCCGAGGGACAGATTGCCGAGGCGACCAGTACCTATTTCTCGATCCGCATCCTCGCGGCACCGGCAGCGCTTGCCAATTACGCGCTGCTCGGTTTCGTGCTCGGACGCGGACAGGGTCGAATGGGGCTGCTGCTGCAGGCGCTGATCAACGGCATCAACATCCTGCTTTCCATCTATCTCGGGCTGACGCTCGACTGGGGAGTCTCGGGTGTCGCCTGGGGCACGATGGCGGGCGAAACGGCAGGGGCGGTTGCCGGTCTCTTCATCGTGCTGCGCGGCTTCGACAACGCGCACCGGCCAAACAGTATGGAGATATTTTCGCGCAGCAAACTCGCCGAGCTTTTCGCGCTGAACCGCGACATCCTGATCCGCACTTTCGTGCTGATCGGCTCCTTCGCGATCATGACCCGCATCGGCACCAGCTTCGGCGCTATTACCCTTGCGGCCAACGCGGTGCTTATGAACTTCTTCCTCCTGTCGGGCTATTATCTCGACGGGCTTGCCAATGCCGCCGAACAGATCACCGGGCGGGCGATCGGCGCGCGATATCGGCCAGCCTTCGACCGCGGTTTGAGGCTTACGGCCCTCTGGTCCTTCGGCCTGGCGGCGATCATTTCCGCCTTCTTCTACTTCGCCGGCCCCACTCTGATCTCCGGACTGACCAGTTCGCCTGAGGTCCAGGCAGCGGCCGAGACCTATCTGCCCTGGGCCGCGATAACGGGACTGACGGGCGCGCTTGCCTTCCTGATGGACGGCGTCTTCATCGGCGCGACATGGTCTGTCGACATGCGTAACCGCATGCTGATGTCCTTTGCAGGATATCTTGCGATGCTCGCCGTCTTCGTGCCGCTCTTCGGCAATCATGGCCTATGGCTGGCGATGAATGCCTTCCTGCTGTTTCGCGGCTTCTTCCTGGCGGTGCTGATCAAGCCGCGGGCGGCTCAGACCTTTCGTGCTGCCCAGTAATCGGCGCGGCTGTCCCTGATATCCCGTATCGAGGCAACCTTCTCGCGATCGAGCAGCTTCGACAGACCGCGCACGATCGTGCCGGGAAGGCCGGGACCTTCATAGACCATGCAGGAATAGAGCTGCACGAGATCGGCCCCGGCCCTGACCTTTTCCAGCGCCGTTTCAGCCGAGGAGACGCCGCCGACGCCGATGATCGGGAGAGCTGGCCCCACACGCTTGCGCATCTTGGCAAGCACGGCCGTCGACTTCTCAAACAGCGGCGCGCCGGAGAGACCGCCAGCCTCCTTCGCCTGGAGCTGATCCTTCAAGCCGTCGCGCGAAAGCGTCGTATTGGATACGATGAGACCATCCAGCGCATGCGACAGCGCCTCCGCAGCAATGTCATCCATGCCCTCTTCGGTAAGATCAGGGGCGATCTTCAGGAAGATCGGGATTTTTCGGCCGGCTTTCTCCGCTTCCTCATCACGCGCCGTCAACACAGCCGACAGGAGTGCGGCAAGGCTTTCGCGCGCCTGCAGGTCGCGCAGGCCCGGCGTGTTGGGCGAGGAAATATTGGCGGTGAAGTAGCGGGCGACGGAATAGAAGCGTCGGATGCCGGCGACGTAGTCGGCCATACGGTCTTCGCTATCCTTATTAGCGCCGATATTAACGCCGATAATGCCGGTGCGGCCGATCTGCGAGAGACGGCGGAGGGCGGCTTCGTGACCCTCATTATTGAAGCCGAGGCGGTTGATGACGCCTTCATCCTCCACCAGGCGGAAGATGCGCGGGCGCGGATTGCCCGTCTGCGGCTTCGGGGTGACAGTGCCGATCTCGGTGAAGCCGAAGCCGAGCTTCAGCAATGCCTCCGGCACTTCGGCATTCTTGTCATAGCCTGCCGCCATGCCGAGCGGATTGGGGAAATCGATGTTGGCAACGGTCTGGCGCAGGCGCGGATCGGGCGCGATACGGCAGGCGGGCATGACACCTGATTTCAGTGCGGCAATCGACATGCCGTGCGCGGTTTCCGGATCGAAGAGGAAGAGACCGCGGCGGGCAATGCGCTTGAAAGAATCGATCACTTGGCAAGCTCCGGGAAAATGTGGAGGCCGGCATCGTCGAGCGGCAAAGGCGCTTCCCAGAGCACGGCCGAAAGCGGCAGATCGGCATAAAGATGCGGGAAGAAAGCACCGCCCCGCGAGGGTTCGAAGACCAGCTTGTCACCGAAATTGCGACCGTCGACGGCGACGAGGACAAGGCCAGCCTGGCCGGCAAAATGCAGAGCTGCCGTCTGCTTGACCTGATCTGCCGTCGAGAAATGGATGAAGCCGTCCTTGATATCGATGCCGGCGCCATGAAAAACGCCGGTTTGTCTGGCTTCCTGCCAGAGCGCCTCCGGCACGATCTTGTAAAGGGTCGGTGTCGCGGTCATGATGATCCTGTTGGCTCGCCTTGTTGAGAGGGGGCTGGCCTTCCTGATGAGGGCTTTGCCCCAAAGAGGCGGTGATGTCCACGCCTGCAGGCGCAAAAACGGACAGACACCACGCTTTGCGGAGGATGAGACGATGAAGGCATTTGCAATCACGCTTGCCGCCGGTCTGCTACCGCTTGCGGCATTGGCGGCGGAGCCAGACGCAACCCGCTTCCAGCTCGAGCGCAGCGGCGACCATTTCGTGCGCCTCGACCGGCAGACGGGGGCGATGTCGCTCTGCACCGAAAAGGACGGGGCGCTGGTCTGCCGCATGGCGGCCGATGAACGCGCCGCCTATGAGGACGAACTGGACCGGCTTGCCGACCGGGTGAGTGCGCTGGAGAAGAATACAGCCGCCCGACCCGCCTTGCCGACGGATGCGGAAGTTGACCGCTCGATCGGCATCATGGAGCGGATGATGCGCAGTTTCATGGGTATAGTTCGGGAATTCCGGGCTGAGGATGAGGCCAATCCTCTTCCGCAGCGGAGTTGAGCCGGTTATACTCATATAAGTAGAAAGTCATGTTCGTGCGGGGAGCCGGACAGGACTGACGGGATCGAGCTCTTGGGAGGGAGTTTTCGATGCAGGAACAGACCATCATCATCGCTGACGACCACCCGCTTTTCCGCGACGCGTTGCGGCAGGCGGTGACCGGCATGGACGGACGGCAGGAGATCGTCGAAGCCGGGGACTTCTCCGCGGCGAGAACGGCCGCGGCCGAGCACCCGGATGCGGACCTGATGCTGCTCGATCTCGCCATGCCTGGAGTCAGCGGTTTTTCCGGGCTGATGGCGCTGCGCTCCGAATTCGTCAGCCTGCCGATCGTCATCATCTCGGCAACCGATGACACCACGACGATCCGCCGGGCACTAGAGCTCGGCGCTTCCGGCTTCATTTCGAAATCCTCGGGCATCGAGGATATCCGCCGCAGTATCCTGACAGTTCTCGCGGGCGACATTGCCACGCCGGAGAGCTATCGCGACGGACAGGAACAAGACCCCGATGTCGCCGACCTCATCCACCGCCTGCATACGCTGACACCGCAGCAGAGCCGGGTGCTGACCATGCTCGGCGAAGGGCTCTTGAACAAGCAGATCGCCTACGAACTCGGCGTTTCCGAAGCGACGATCAAGGCGCATGTCTCGGCCATCCTCTTGAAGCTCAACGTCGACAGCCGTACGCAGGCGGTCATCCAACTCGGCAAGATCAATATGGCGATGGTCGCCTGAGCCGAACCATCCGCCGACAGGATTTTATTCCTCATTTTCGCTTTACTCGAGGAAATGCCTCGGTTAATCTGCCGGCGATAGAAAGCGGCCGGACGGACCGCGGGACCGGACGCATATGCTGTCACATGACCAGATCTGGGGAGCGATCGACAGGCTTGCCGAAAGGCATGACCTGACGCCGTCTGGTCTTGCGCGACGGGCGGGGCTCGATCCGACCTCCTTCAACAAATCCAAACGGCTTTCGTCGGACGGACGCCTGCGCTGGCCTTCGACGGAATCCATCGCCAAGGTGCTGGAGGCGACGGGAGCGAGCATGGAGCAGTTCCTCGGCTTCATGCGGCCGGCGGGCGCGGCCGCCAGCCTGCCGGAGGGTATTTTTGCGTCGCAGGGAAGCTCCATTCCGCTGCTCGGCTTTGCGCAGGCGGGTGCCGGCGGCTTTTTCGACGATGGCGGTTTTCCTGCAGGCCAGGGCTGGGATGTAGTGGAATTTCCGGCCGGCCCCTCACAGAAGGCCGGCGTCTATGCGCTTGAGGTACAGGGCGAGAGCATGATGCCGCTCTATCGCGACGGCGATGTGCTGATCGTAGAGCCCGGTGCGCAGGTGCGCCGCAACGATCGTGTCGTCGTCAAGACACGCGAGGGCGAGGTCATGGCCAAGGTGCTCCTGCGCCAGAGCCCGCGCTCCATCGAACTTTTGTCGCTCAATCCCGAACATCCCAACCGGACGATCGAGCTTTCCGACGTCGAATGGATTGCCCGCATCATCTGGGCCAGCCAATAGGAAAATAATCATGCGCCCTGCAGCCTTGATCACAGGTATCGCGGGGATGGCGGTTGTGGTCGGCCTGCTCTTGGCCGGGCAAGCGCGGCTTAATGGGGGCGGAGGTCTGTCATCTGACGCCGATGCCGGAAACGTGGCCGCGGCGCTGCCCGATGTGGCAAATCCGGCTGCATCTTTGACCGAGGAGGATGCGGCACTGATCGCCCGGACAACCGAGCCTGCACCGTCAAACCCGGCAGCGGCTCCGCCTGAAAATGCAAAGGGTTCCGCCGAAAATGCGCCGATGGATAAAACGGCGCAAGACGCTCCCGCGACGGCTGAGACGGTGCCGCCCGCACCGGACGGAAAGGACAGCGTGGAACTGTTGCGGCCGACGGTGGAGAGCGCCGGCATCCTCTCCTTCGGCAAACGCAGGCTGCAGATCGCCAATGTCATCGAGACGCCCACCGACAAGAGTTGCGGATCGGATGGCAAGCAGTGGCCATGCGGCATGATGGCGAAGACGGCGCTGCGGCTTTACCTGCGCAACCGCGCGATCGATTGCGACCTGCCTTCCGACGCATGGGAGGATATGGCAAGTGCTGCCTGCCGGCTGGGGCAGCAGGATATCGGCACATGGCTGGTCGAAAACGGCTGGGTGGAGGCGCAGCCGGGCTCACCGCTTGACGCTGCCGGCGAAAAGGCAAAGCAGGCAAAACAGGGCATTCACGGCGAGGACCCGCGCCGCAGGCCGGCGGCTGCGCCCCGGCCCGAAACCGCCGCTCCCTTGTAATAGAGATCGCCAATTCCTAATCTCCGCTCATCGAAGAGGGAATCAGACATGAACAAGCCGCTTTCCGCCCATGACGCGCTGATCTATGTGATGGTGATGGCATCTGCCGTCGACAGCACCATGAACGACCGGGAATTGGAGAGGATCGGCCAGCTCATCGGCTTCCTGCCGGTGTTCCGCGATTTCGACGACGACAATCTGATCTCCGTCGCTCGCGACTGCGCCTCGCTGCTGGCCGGTCCGGAAGGGCTGGATGTGGTGCTGGAGACCGTGCGCGATACGTTGCCTGCCCGGCTCTACGACACGGCCTATGCGCTAGCGGTCGAAGTCGCCTCCGCGGATCTTTCCGTCAAGGCCGAAGAACTGCGGCTGCTCAGCCTGCTGCGCGATCGCCTCGGCCTCGATAAACTGACCTGCGCTGCCATCGAGCGCAGCGCGATCGCCCGCTTCCGCAAGGGCTAAAGCTTCATCGGATTTAGAGCATTTCCGTTTTTCTTCGAAACCCGGAAATGCTCCATCTATTTGTTTTTACGCAATTCCGGACGCAAAACCGCTACACACTTTTGCTGGAATTGCTAGTAGAGCCCGTAAGGGAAATAACGCAGATAGAGTTCCTGCAGGCGGCCATTGCGCGAGAGCGTTGCCAGCGCGTGGTCGATCGCTGCCGTCAGCACGCTGTCGTTCTGGCGCAGCATGATCGTCATGCCCTCGCCCAGAAAATGCTCGGACAGATAGGGACCATCGAACAGGGCGCAGCATTTGTCCGAAGCCGACGAAGCGACCCAGAAGGAAAGCTGCAGCGCATCGGCGAAGGCAGCATCGATCTTACGTCCCTTCAAGGCCGTCAGCAGCGCTTCCTTATTGTCAAAGGCCTGAGCCTTGATGGCGGGGAAAAAGGCAGCAAGCATCGCCTCATGCACCGTGCCCTTGACGACGCCGACGGAATGGCCGGCGAGGCCGGCCGCCGTCGTTCCGGTCACCGAGGCGGCCGTATTGCGGACGAAGCGGGCCGGCAGCATCAGATAAGGGCGGGAGAAGAGGAACTCGCGGCGCAGCTCGGGCGTGACGGCGAGGCCGGCGATGACGGCGTCACCCTGCAAGCCGGCCAGCGCTTTCTGCAGGTCGGCAAAGGGCAGCGCCTGGATCTGGCACTTGTCGGCGATCTCCAGCTCGGTGCAGATCTCGCGGGCGAGATCGACGTTGAAGCCGGAGAGCTTGCCGTTCTGGTCGGTGAAATTGAAGGGCGGGAAGTCCACCGAGGTCAGGAAACGCAGGCGCACGAGCGAGGAGAGATCGGGCTTGGCCAGGCGCTCGCGGGAATCGAAAAGCAGCGGCACGGAGAGGCCCGATTGCTGCGCAAAAACGGAAAACGCCGAAAACAGCGCAAACGAAAACAGGCAGAGGACAAAAATCCTCCTGAGGGCCGGAAACGCCAGCTTAGATTGCACCATTATAACCTGCCTCGGGGGTCAGAAGCGGCGCTTGGCCACAGGCTGAGATGTAACAGAATCATATCCATCGCGGAATATAGTCCGGTTGGGCGGCACCTTGCGACAGGACGGAATCAAAAGCACATGCCGCCGCCTTCAAGACAAGTATTTCGTGAGCTGCGAGGCGAACGCCGTCACACAAAATTTCGCATAAATTGTATTTATTTATCCCTGGACGCGAGACAGCCATGCCCCACACATTTTGCGGGGAATCACCCGATACCGTTAGCGCGGAATTAAACAATATCCCATCTTATTTGGTGCGACGACATCGACCCCACCGGCCGACCGCATGATGCGCATGTCGAAGCTCCTAAGGTATCCCACCAGCGCCATACCAAAGAATCATTCTGCAACAAGTGATTTCAAGCACACCGGGTCAGCAACATGCCCGGCTCATCGGGTGACATTTCCATGCTGAAACATCTGAAAATCCGTACAAAAATCATCTCTGTCGTCGCGCTTCTCGGGGTGATCGCGATGGGCGGGCTGATTTACATCATTTCCGAATTCCGCGGCGCGGATGCGACCTACAGCGCCTTCATCGATCATGAAGCCGTCGCTGCAATGCAAGGGTCGCGCGCCAGCGCCTCGATTGTCTCCGCCGTGCTGCAGGCGAGCATGCTTGCCAACATCAAACCTGATACCCCGGCCTTCGCAACGGCGATTTCCACGCCCAGCAAGCTGCCGCAGGCTCGAGACCGGTTGAAACAGGCGCTCGAGCTGGTACCGAGCCGCAAGGCGGCGATCGAGGAAATCCTGGCGGGTATCGATGAACTGGCAGTCCTTTCTGACAAGGTGACCGAACAAGCAAGGGCCAAGGATAGCGCCGCCGTTCAACAGACCGTTGCGCAGATGAATTCTAAGTTGAACGTGCTGACGCCGAAGATGACGGCCAATAACGACGCGATGATGAGCACTCTCAACGACGGTGGCGACGCGCTCTCGGCCGCCGTCAACGACCGCATCAACCTCTGCTTCACGCTCATCGGCATTGCCGTCATCGGCGCCATCGGTCTCGGTGTCGTCGTCGCCCAGATCGGCATCACCACCCCCATGGCAAAGCTGCGCGATCGGATGACCGGCCTGGCAGAAGGCGACACGGACAGCGAAATCGCCGGCCTCGACCGCCGCGACGAAGTCGGCAAGATGGCGGAAGCGGTCTCGGTCTTCCGTGACAATGCGATCGAGCGCATCCAGCTCGAAGCCCGCGCCGAAGCCGAACGCAGCCTCAGCGACAACGAGCGCCGCGAACGTGAAGCGCAGAAGACCGCGGAAGCTGCCGAGCTCGAGCGCGCGGTCAGCGCACTCGGCGACGGTCTGCGCCGGCTCTCGGCGGGTGATCTGGTCTCGCATATCGAAACGCCTTTCGTCGCGCATCTCGAGGATCTGCGCCAAGACTTCAACAATTCCGTCGAAAAGCTCAACGAGACGATGAACACGGTCGGTTCGAACGCCCGTGCCATTAGCGCCGGCGCCAACGAAATCCGGTCGTCTGCCGACGAGCTTTCGAAGCGCACCGAGCAGCAGGCAGCGTCCGTCGAAGAAACGGCAGCAGCGCTCGAAGAGATCACCACGACGGTGAAGGACGCGGCAAAGCGCGCCGAAGAAGCAAGCCAGCTCGTTGCCCTCACCCGCCTTGGTGCAGAGAAATCCGGCGACGTCGTCCGCAAGGCGGTTGCTGCCATGCAGCAGATCGAGCAGTCTTCCGTCGAGATCGGCAATATCATCGGTGTCATCGACGATATCGCCTTCCAGACGAACCTGCTGGCGTTGAATGCCGGCGTCGAGGCTGCGCGCGCAGGCGATGCCGGCAAGGGCTTTGCCGTCGTCGCCCAGGAAGTGCGCGAACTCGCCCAGCGATCTGCAAACGCCGCCAAGGAAATCAAGGCGCTGATCACCACATCCGGCACGCATGTGCAGACCGGCGTCTCGCTGGTCGGGGAAACGGGCAAGGCGCTCGATGCGATCGTCTCCGAAGTGCAGGAAATCAACCAGCACGTCCATGCGATCGCCGAAGCCGCCCGCGAACAGTCAATCGGCCTCCAGGAGATCAACACCGCCGTCAACACCATGGACCAAGGCACGCAGCAGAATGCGGCCATGGTCGAGGAATCCACCGCGGCAAGCTACAATCTTGCGACTGAAGCAACGGCGCTCAACAACCTGCTCGGCCAGTTCCGCCTGTCGGGCACCGGCGGCTTCGTCGCGCGCGCGTCGATCCCGACGGCACCGCCCGCTCCGCGCGCCGCCGCACGACCGGCCGCAAGAGCCCCGGTCCGCGTTGCCGAAAGCACCGCGCGCCCGGCGGCTTCGCCAGCCCGCGCCCTCGGCCAGAAGATCGCCAGCGCCTTTGGTATGAACAGCACAACCGCTCCATCCAACAGCCAGGAAGCCGACTGGACTGAATTCTGAGCTGATGTCGTGATTGAGTGAGGATGGGCGGCTTCGGCCGCCCATTTTCGTTTCGGGTCTCTCTTCAGACTGGTGGACGCCAACCGACTTCGACAAGAATGTTGCCGGGCGCAGTGCAATAGAAGAGCCAGCCGCCGCGAATGGCGGCAGGCGGTCCTGAGATAGCGGCATCATCTGCCAGCAGGCACTCATATAGCCGGTCGACATCCGATCTTTCGGCGAGGATGAAGCCGATATGATAGGTCTGCCGCTGCAATTCCACCTGGTCGGCACCGCCGAATTTCGGCAGCGGGCGGCTCAAGACGATTTCGATGCCCTGCTCGTCATGAAGGATCGCCCGGCCGATCCGCTCGTTCATCCCCTGCAATGACAGGCCGAAATAACGCAGGAAGAAATCCGCCGTAGCGGCGATATCGGGCACGTAGAAATCAAGATGGTTCAAACGCATGACTGTCTCCTTTGAGAATAAAATCCCGGAGGAGTGCGTTTTCTAACGCTCCGCATGCCGCCGGGCCCCGCATTCGCATGCGGGCCACGTCGCGGGTTCTCGTGTGAAACACGGAGCAGAGCTTCCGATAGTGGAAGGGACCGGGCTTACCTCATCCGGTCCTGCCTTTTTCGACAGCGCCGCTCTAGCAGATCGGGCCGAGAGCGGCAATATGCCCGGCGGGGTCACTTTCGCCAAGCCATAAACTATTGGTCGCAAAGCTCTTCTCGAAGGGTTGAAGTCAGCGACGCCGTTTGTGTCGTGAGCTTTCGGCGATTTGCGGTAGAATGGCGTCATGCTGCGGAACGAAAGGCATCCGACATGAAACTGATCGCACTTGGCCTCATTGGCGCGCTAGCGCTCGCCGGCTGCACGACCGTCGACTATACCGGCCCGGGCCTCGAACCTATTCCTGGCAGCATCACTTATAACGGTCAGCCGCGCTCGAAGCTCACCAAGTCGCCAGTCGGCTCGACCTTCCCGCACAATTTCATCGACCAGTACGGCCGGCAAGTCGAGGAAACCTATATCATTCGCCCAGATCGGACGCTTGCGATCGCACACCGCCAATACCGACCGATCAACATCTTCGGGGATGATTGAGAGGGACCGGGCATCGCCAGCTCAGCCAAAGCGAGAACCATCGACATATCGCGCTTCCCATTTGAAAATACTGAGTGCTATTTCTTCGATGATATATTGGCCCTCGCGTATTGACCTCGCTGTGGCTCCCGCACGGCTGATATATTGAGATCCTTTCCTATGATCGCGCAGAGTTCGATGGCGGCAACGCTTTCTGGATTCAGCAACGTATGTAGCTCGGCTCTGCTTACTTTCAGATCCTCGGTAACTACCTGAAACATATCTCCGATTTCCATTCTCGGAATCGGTTTGCGATCCTTTCCGTCCTCATATGCAAGACGTTGAGCCTCCTGATATTTCCGATAGGCCACGCTCACGCGTGGAATGGATAGCGCTTCGGAAGAGATATCATTATGAGCGAACTCGATGCATCCTCGCGGATAATGATCAGCCAGAGCACCAATGACATCCCCCGCCCTCTTCAGCACCTCAATCGCAGAATCGTCGCTCGCACGCGAGAACGCGGGGTTGCCGTATTTTCGAATCATGGCGTCTGCGGCTTTTATCGCGGCCTCCTCGTCTCCGGCCTGAAAGGTAGCGTTTATGTCCTTCGCTTCATCCATATGATCTGTGAAAATCGCGTGCAGCAAAGGATTGGTGCTCGCAAGGTCGCTCATTAGCTCCTCAACCGATCCCGGCGCCGCATCTTGTGCAATCGCCCCTGATGCGAGAAACCCAATCCCGGCGCACACCGATAAGAAATCTTTCAAACTCATCCCCAGTTTGCATGTTCTTCAGACGAACTATCAGGCTGTCCCGCCGCCGATACCAATTTTGGCCTTCCCGGATGCGCGATTGACAATTGCCATAAACAAAAAAGGAATTCAGCATATAAGCCAACCCCTGATTTCAGTCGCATCTACAGGTACAGAATGATTTTTCCTCCCGGTAAGACGCTGTGTCGTTGGGTAGTATTATCTTTCGTATTTTGTATGTTGGCCATCTATGTGTATGGAGAAACGCTCCAGTCACACAAAAGCCCGGAAGAGCAGACGATAGATATATTAAAGAGATATCTTACTGAATCCGGAGAAGCAGATCGAATACGTTTTGCGAATTGCTCTAGAATCGAAGGCTTAGAAAGCGATCCGCTTCCAAACGTGAGCTTCTTTGTGGGGTGCGGGATCAAGAAACCGCATTCGGCAGACCCCATTAATCTTGCGGTGGCGTTCGGCGTTCGCGGACAGGTTGAATTTATGGATATATCGAGGGGTGGAAAATGACGGAGCCGGGTTCACAAAAACCTGAGCTTTGTACGACAGGAAGCGCAGGCGCATCGGGAATTCGGCATTTTCGGTGGCCTAAGAACCTTGCTGGACATCGCTGGAATGCCCGACCCGAGAGATAGGTGACGTTTCGTACCGGAGACATGGGTAACACTTTTCGCTTTTTGGCGGGAGGTGTTGATGCCGTGGAAAGAGACT
>NZ_JACHZB010000007.1 GCF_014193255.1 Rhizobium sp. BK196 | reverse complement strand
GCAGAGAACCTTGCAAACCATCGACAACCCGTTCGGCACGAGGTTGTCACCCATGTCTTAGGTACGTTCTGTTACCTATGTCTTCGGTATGGACACGGGAAAAGTGGTAGCGGAGGAGGGATTTGAACCCCCGACACAAGGATTATGATTCCTCTGCTCTGACCTACTGAGCTACTCCGCCACTGGTCAAACGATACCGTTCGCGAAGCGCTTCCGGTTCGTGGGATGTGCGGCTTATAAGGTGCGCCTCCGCTTTGTGTCAAGCACATGATGGAGAAAAACGGTGGGCTTTCCGAAGTGCCGTTTTTCGCCGTTTCAGGCCATGGCGTAGGTGGAAAGCAGCGCCTTCAATGAGGCTTCCGCATCAGGCTCGCGCTCGGAACGTTCGATGAAACCGCCGCCGAAGACGCGGGCGTCATCGCCGGGCGCCGAATAGAGCGCGCAGGCTTGGCCGGGCGCAATACCGGCCTCGCCGACCGTCAGGTCGACATAGATGCCGCTTGCATCCATGTGCAGCACAGCCGGAGCTGGCGCGCGGGTGGAGCGCACCTTGGCATAACAGGTAAAACCTTCGCCCGAGGCTGCAGCCTGAAGTGTTTCGTCACCCAACCAATTGACGTCACGCAAATAGACGCGGTGCGTTTCCAGCGCTTCTTTCGGGCCGACGATGACGCGGCGCGAGCGGGCGTCGAGATAGATGACATAGAGCGGTTCACCCGTAGCGATGCCGATGCCGCGCCGCTGACCGATCGTATAATGCAGGATGCCTTCGTGCTGGCCGAGGATGCGACCGTCGAGATGAACAATGTCACCGGCCAAAGCCGAATTCGGCTTCAGCTTGGCGATGATGTCGGAATATTTGCCCTGCGGCACGAAACAGATGTCCTGGCTGTCGGCCTTCTTGGCGACGACGAGACCCATCTCTTCGGCCAGCCGGCGCGTTTCCGACTTGGGCAGTCCACCCAGCGGAAAGCGCAGATAGTCGATCTGCTCCTGCGTCGTGGCGAAGAGGAAATAGCTCTGGTCGCGGTCGGCATCAGCCGGGCGATAGAGCGCGCGGCGACCGGGATTGCTGGATGACGGGTTCGGGCGCGAGCGGATATAATGGCCCGTCGCCAGCGCGTCAGCGCCGAGCTCCTTGGCGGTAGCCAAAAGATCGGCAAACTTGACCGTCTGATTGCAGGCTACGCAGGGGATCGGCGTCTCGCCGGCGACGTAACTTTCGGCGAAGGGATTGATGACGGTTTCGCGGAACCGTTTCTCGTAGTCGAGCACGTAATGCGGAATACCGAGCGTCTCGCAAACACGGCGTGCATCATCGATATCCTGGCCCGCGCAACAGGAGCCGGCGCGATGGACCGCTGCGCCGTGATCGTAAAGCTGCAGCGTAATGCCCAACACATCATATCCCTGGCGTTTGAGAAGCCCAGCCACGACGGAGCTGTCAACGCCGCCAGACATGGCGACGACGACACGGGTGTCTTCCGGCTTCTTGTCAAAATCCAGTGTGTTCACGGGTGCTGCCAAATTCTGCGCTGTTTCGATCCGCCTTCCTGATCCCGAAACATGGCGGATTTCCTGTATTTCCGGCGGGATCGGCCGCCAGCTTGCATGGGCGACGGATATAGAAACTATTGCGTCTCCGCGCAAGGGCCAGCGTTTCCGGCGGCGTCATGCGCGGGTCACGCATTGCAGCTATTCGCAATCGACCTTTGCCGGGCCGCATTTCATCACGTAGATGAAATGACTCAGCTTTTAAAGATTCGGATAAATGACAGCCGCCTCCACCACGCTTCGTGGCGTCCTTGTCGCATTTGCGGCCTATGCCGTGTTTGCCTTCAGCGATGCATCCATCAAGGCCCTGCACGGCACGGTTCCCTCGTTCCAGGTCGCCTTCACGGGTGCGATCCTCAGCCTCGCCGCCCTGCCCGTCATCAAGGGGCCGGGCGACTCTTGGTTGGACGTTTTCAGGACGACGAACCGGCCACTATGGTTGGTGCGCTTTGCGGCCGGTGCGACCGGCGCAATCGCCTCCATCATCACCTTCACCAAGCTGCCGATGGCAGAGGCCTTCTGCCTTCTCTTTTTGCTGCCTTCCTTCGTCACTATTCTCTCAGTGATCTTCCTGAAGGAAGATGTGCGCTGGCAGCGCTGGGCAGCCGTCATCGTCGGCTTCCTCGGCGTGCTGGTGGTTCTCAGACCTGGCTTCCGCGATTTGTCCGTCGGCCATCTGGCAGCGACCATCGGAGCGATCGCGGCGGCCATTGCCATCGTCATCCTGCGCAAGCTCGGCCCGGCCGAAAAGCGCCTTTCACTCTATGGCGCTTCGCTGCTTGGCACTCTCATCGTCAGCGGCCTGCTCATGCTCTCGCAGGTAGTCGTACCAAGCCCGCAGCAATGGCTCTTTCTCGCCAGCTACGGCCTGCTTGGCGCTGCCGGCAATGTCATGCTGATGACCGCCGCGCGGCTTGCCCCCGCAACGCTGGTTGCGACACCGCAATACAGCCAGATGATCTGGGCGATCGCCTTCGGTTATCTCTTCTTCAACGACAGCGTCGATCTGCCGATGGCTCTCGGCATCATACTCATCGTCTGCTCCGGCCTGCTGACGCTGATCCGCGAGCGCAAGCGTCAGGTGCCTCTGCCCGCAGCCGTCGCCTCCGGTGATACGCAATCGCAGATCGCAACGACGCCGGTGGAAGGCGAAGCAGAAGCGCCGATGCGGTAGATCTACTCTGCCGCCTCACGCCGGCCTCGAGCGGGCGGCTCGTTCATCACCGCCCGCACATGTGGCAAGGATGCCGGATATTCGCGCTGGATGAAATCGATCAGCTTCTCGCGAACCTCACAGCGCAGATCGAAGGTGCGGGCGGAATTCGATGCCGACACGAGAATGCGGATTTCCGTCACCGCCTCCCGAAAATCCGTAACGGCAACATTGACTACGCGCCGATCCCAAAGCTTTGAACCTTGCGCGATCTCTTCCACCTTCCTGCGAATGACCTCTACCGGCACGCTGTAATCCAGATAGATCATGACGGTGCCGATCAGCGCCGAGCTTTCGCGCGTCCAGTTCTGGAACGGGTTCTCGATGAAGTAGCTGAGCGGCAGGATCATCCGCCGCCAATCCCACAATTGCACGACGACATAGGTCGAGGTGATCTCTTCCACCCTGCCCCACTCGCCTTCGACCAGCAACGCATCGTCGATGCGAATTGGCTGGGTGATGGCGAGCTGAATGCCGGCGAAAAGGTTTTTCAGCACAGGCTGCAGCGCGAGACCGACGACGATACCCGCCACACCGGCGGAGGCGAGCAGGCTGACGCCATATTGACGGACCGCATCAAAGGTCATCATACAGGCCGAAATCGTCACGATGACGATCAAAAGATCGACGACGCGTTCCATGATACGCGTCTGCGTTACGTGCTTGCGTGCCAGAAGATTGTCCTCGGCATCGAGCTTGAACCGTCTGAGATAGACCGTCATCCAGATATGCTTGACGGTCTTGGCCATCCAGGCAACGAGCACGATGAAGAAAATGAGCAGGATATGCCGGACAGTCGCCGACTGCGTATCCGTCAACGGCGCAATCGTCGCCCCGAAGGAAAGGGCGGCCACCAGCATGGCTAGCCGCACGACCCGCTTCAGGCGCGAGACGAGCGAGCGCCAGAAGAGATCCTTGCCTTCAACCAACTGCGTCAGCAGACGGAAGAGAATGCGATGCGTAAAGAGCGTCACCGAGATGACGACTGCGAAGATGATGACGCTCGCAAGCCAGTCCGGCAGCCATATGCCTTCGGCGCGGATGTCGTTCAGAAACTCCGTCATGCAGGCACAGTTAGGGTGCAATGCAGCATGGAAAAGGGAAAGGCATCAAAAAAGGCGCAGCCGGAGCTGCGCCTTTAGGAAAAGGATGGATGATATCGCCTCAGGTGCCGATCAATTTGTTGCAGGCAAGTGCAATGCCGAGATTGGCGATAATGGCGGTCATGAGGGCCAGACCGATCATCGACAGCGTATAGTGTTTCATGTGCATCCTCCTTTTCAGCCCCGCGGAAAGTATGCAATGCTACCTGGCATTCTCAACATAACGAATGATTGAGCCAGTTGTGTTAGCGCCAGGCGATCAGCTCTCCAGGCACGGATCGACGAAGAGCGAACCATTATAGGCGCCGCAGCTCGTGCGGATGGCGACGACGACCCAGATTGCGGCAAGGGCTGCAACCAGAACCTCCCCGAACCCCGTCAGCGCCGGCAACGGAAAGATATTGGCGAGCCGCAGTGTCGCGACGGCATAGACGCCGATCGGGAAGGTGTAGCCCCACCAGCCGAGATTGAAGGGCAAACCTTGCCGCAGGTGGTTGATGGTGATGGCGATCGCCAGACCAAGCCACCAGAGGCCATAGCCCCAAAGCAAGACAGCACCGAGCAAAGCCGCGCCCGAAATCGCCGGAGCCAGCGCACCAAGGCCGCCGGCTGCAAGAGCCTGCCCGCCATTGATGGAAAACAGAGCAAGGCCAAGTGCACCGGTACCGACAGGGCCGAGGGCAAGGAAGCTCGTCGCTGCCATGCTGGCGTGCGGCAGCTTGTGCAGAGCCATGCGCAGGAAGAGGATGACGAGAATGCCGAGCGCCAGCGGCACCGAGCAGGACCAGAGCACGAAGCTCGCAAAAAGTACCGGAAGCTGCGCACCTTCGGCAAGATGCGGCACCAATAATCCGCCGCTTGCAGCCGCCACCTCAGAAGCGACGATCGGCAGCAGCCAGACGGCGCTCATATGCTCGATTGCATGCCGCTGCCGTGTAAACATGACCATCGGAATGGCAAGACCCGCCAGAACCGCCAACGCCGCATCCACCCACCATAGCTCCGCTGCGATAGAGACGCTTATCTCACCCAACAGGCCTGATCCGAAGATCAGGAAACCGTTGACGATGGTCGCAAGGCCCATCGGTATACAACCGAAGAACATCGAGACGACGGGATGGTCGAATGCCCTGAGCGCAGCGCCGGGGTGTAGCAACCACTTCCCGGCATAGATGCAGGTTAACACTGCAAACAGGACGATATCCGCGAGCCACAGCATCTCGCCTGTCGTGTGGACTGCCGTCAGACCCGGAAACTGACCGAAGCAGACGGCAAGGATGCCGGTCCCCATCGTCGTCGCAAACCAGTTTGGCGTGAAGTGGCGCAAGACATGCATGCGCGGGCGAACAATCGGTACAGAAGGAGATAGATGCAGGGCGGTCATAGTTGGTGTCCTTTCGTTGACCGCTTTCATATCGGCACAAAATAATCGCTTCCAACGATTTATCTTTCTAATTCTGTTCGATAAAATCGAATGATTGATGGAGGTGACATGACACTGGAGCAGCTCAGAATATTCGTGGAGGTGGCGGCGCGTCAGCATATCACGAAGGCGGCGGCTCACCTGAACATGACTCAGTCGGCCGTTAGCGCCGCAGTTACAGCACTGGAGACACGCCATGGCGTCACCCTCTTCGACCGCGTCGGCCGCTCGATCGTACTGAACCGGACCGGTAAGCTGTTCCTGAAGGAAGCGCATGCTGTGCTGACAAGTGCAAAGGCGGCGGAAGCCGCGCTCGTAGACCTCTCCGGTCTTATGCACGGAGAACTTACGATCATGGCGAGCCAAACGATCGGCGGCTATTGGCTATCGCCACGGCTCGTCGCGTTCCGCCGAAGATATCCAGGCATCGAACTGACAATCCGCATCGGCAACACAGCTGAAGTGTCGGACGCTGTTGCCAATGGCGAGGTGGAGGTAGGCCTCATCGAGTGGCCGAGTGAAAGGCGTGGCGTTTCGGCAAGGAAAATCGCTCTTGACGAGATGATCGTCGTCGTTGCTCCTAGTCACCCCTGGGCGGATGGCAAAGCACGCAGTCCGTCCGATTTTCCCCAGACACAATGGGTCCTGCGCGAACAGGGATCGGGTACCCGTCTTGCCTTCGAAAGTCTTCTGCAAAAGGCCGGGCTCGACATTGAGGCGCTGGAAATCGCGATGGTGCTGCCGGAAAACGAACCGCTCGTCGGCGTTGTCGAAGCCGGTATCGGCGCGACACTGATGTCACGAAGCGTTGTTGCAATGAGGCTGCGCAACGGTCTTCTCACCGAAGTGAACGTGCCGGCCCAGCCCCGTCCCTTCTTCCTGCTGCGCCATGAGGAGCGCTATCGCAGCAAGGCTGCCGATACCTTCGATACCATGATCTCAGGCTAATGCCTTCTTCAGCCGGCGGTAATCGATCTGTGCTTCAAGCCAGCCATCCGCGGCTTAGCTGAAAGTTCCACCCAGGTGGCCAGGACGAAGGTCGGACCCATACCTCATTTTCAGTTGGAACCAATTCATTTCCAAGGAGTTATTTCTAGTTGAAAATACAACCCGTCCGCAGGGAGGCGATGATGGGCGCGTCCACAATGACAGATCATGATAAAATCCGGGAATGGATCGAAGCACGCGGCGGCCATCCCGCCCGAATCAGAAGCGGCCAGGTCGGCGTCGATTTCGGCAGGCCAGAAAACTCTGTCGAGAACATTTCCTGGGACGAGTTCTTTAGGGTGTTCGACGCGAACAGAGACACTTTCCTGCATCACGACACGAATGCCACCCGCCGCCACTGATCACAGATCACTGACGACATGCGCTGGACTATAGAAAAAACCGGCCCGGAGACCGGACCGGTTATTCATGTCTTTCCTTGGGAGGAAAACTCAGTCGACGTTGAAGGTCAGCGGCTTTGCCTGGCGGATCGCCGGATTGGCCGTCAGCTTGTTTAGAACGACATCGTCAACCGCAGCATCGACATAGAGTAGAGCGATCGCATCGCCGCCCTGTTTGTCACGACCGAGCTGGAAGTTGGCGATGTTGACGCCGGCAGCACCAAGCGTCGTGCCGATAAAGCCAATCATGCCCGGAACGTCGGTATTGGTGATGTAGATCATGTGGTTGCCGACATCGGCGTCGAGGTTGATGCCTTTGATCTGAATGAAGCGCGGCTTGCCATCAGAGAAGACCGTGCCGGCGACAGAACGCGTCATGGATTCCGTCGTCACCGTCAGCTTGATGTAGCCGTCGAAGACACCCGACTTGTCGCGCTTGACCTCGGAGAGGATGATGCCCTTTTCCTTGATCATGATCGGGGCTGAAACCATGTTGACGTCAGCCACCTGTGACCGGATCAGACCGGCGAGAACCGCAGACGTCAACGCTCGAGTGTTCATGCTGGCGGTTACGCCATCATAGAGGATCTCGATCTCCTTGATCGGCTCTTCGGTGACCTGGCCGACGAAAGCGCCGAGGACATCGGCGAGCCTGATGAACGGCTTCAGGATCGGCGCTTCTTCAGCCGTGATCGACGGCATGTTGATGGCGTTCGAAACCGCCCCGTTGACGAGATAATCAGCCATCTGCTCGGCCACCTGCAGAGCGACGTTCTCTTGCGCTTCCGTGGTCGATGCGCCGAGATGCGGCGTGCAGACGACGTTCGGCAGGCCGAAGAGCGGGCTTTCCTTGGCGGGTTCGACTTCGAAAACGTCAAAGGCGGCGCCGGCGACATGGCCGGACTTGATGGCATCGGCAAGCGCTGCCTCATCGACGAGACCGCCGCGGGCGCAATTGATGATCCGAACGCCGGGCTTGGTCTTGGCAAGCGCTTCCTTATTCAGGATGCCACGGGTCTTGTCCGTCATCGGCACGTGCAGCGTGATGAAATCTGCCCTGGCGAGCAGCTCGTCGAGCTCGACCTTGGTGACGCCCATCTCTTCGGCACGCTCCTTGGAGAGGAACGGATCGTAGGCAACGACATGCATCTTCAGGCCGATGGCGCGGGCGCAGACGATGGAGCCGATATTGCCGGCACCGATGACGCCGAGCGTCTTGCCGGTGATTTCGACACCCATGAACTTCGACTTCTCCCACTTGCCGGCCTGCGTAGAAGTGTCGGCAGCCGGAAGCTGGCGGGCAACGGCAAACATAAGGGCGATTGCGTGTTCAGCTGTCGTGATCGAGTTGCCGAAGGGCGTGTTCATGACGATGATGCCACGGCGCGAAGCGGCCGGGATATCGACATTGTCGACGCCGATGCCGGCGCGGCCGACGACCTTGAGGTTTTTGGCCGCTTCGATGATTTTCTCCGTCACCTTGGTGGCGGAGCGGATGGCAAGACCGTCATAATTGCCGATGACTTCGAACAGCTTGTCCTTGTCCTTGCCGAGCTGCGGCTGGAAATCGACTTCGACGCCGCGATCACGGAAGATTTGGACGGCGGTTTCCGACAGTTCGTCGGATACGAGAACGCGAGGTGCCATGTTGGGCCTCCTTCAAAGAGTTCAGCGATAAACTTGAATTGGGAATGCAAGGCTCCGCCCTCAGACGGAGCCGGATGCGATCACATCAGGCAGCAGCCTGGGAAAGCGCAGCTTTCTGCGTTTCGAAGGCCCAGGAAAGCCACGGCATCAGCTTCTGCATATCGGCAGTCTCGATCGTGGCACCTGCCCAGATCCGAAGACCGGACGGAGCGTCTCGGTAAGCGCCGATGTCATAGGCGACGCCTTCCTTCTCAAGAAGAGCGACGAGACCCTTGGCGAAATCCGCCTGGCCATCGGCGTCGAGGGCGGCAACATCCTTGTCGACGATCTTCAAGCAGATCGAGGTGTTGGATTCGATCTCCGGCTTGACGGCGAGATTGGCGATCCAGCCGTTTGCGGCTACGAAATCGGCGATAACCTTTGCATTGGCATCGGCGCGGCCAATCAGTGCCTTAAGGCCACCGAGCTGTTTGGCCCAGAGCAGCGCATCGATATAGTCCTCGACGCAGAGCATCGAAGGCGTGTTGATCGTTTCGCCCTGGAAGATGCCTTCGATCAGCTTGCCGCCCGAGGTCAGGCGGAAGATTTTCGGCAGCGGCCATGCCGGCTGATAGGAGACGAGGCGTTCGACGGCGCGCGGCGACAGGATGAGGATACCATGCGCACCCTCGCCACCCAAAACCTTCTGCCAGGAGAAGGTGACGACATCGAGCTTTGCGAAATCGAGTTCTTGCGCGAAAGCGGCTGACGTCGCATCGCAGATCGTCAGGCCCTTGCGGTCGGCCGGGATGAAGTCGGCATTCGGTACGCGAACGCCCGAAGTGGTGCCGTTCCAGGTGAAGACCACGTCACGGTCGAAATCGACGGCGGAAAGATCCGGAAGTTCACCGTAACCGGCTTCGATCTTGCGGACGTCGTTCAGCTTGAGCTGCTTGACGACGTCGGTAACCCAGCCGGCGCCGAAGCTTTCCCAGGCGACCATGTCGACACCGCGCTCGCCGAGCAGCGACCAGAGGGCCATCTCGACAGCGCCGGTATCGGAAGCCGGCACGATGCCGATACGGTAATCCGCCGGCACTTCCAGAATTTCGCGGGTAAGATCGATCGCCTGCTTCAGCTTGGCCTTGCCGACTTTCGCACGATGCGAACGGCCAAGAGCCGCATCGGAAAGAGCTTCGAGCGTCCAACCAGGACGTTTCGCGCAGGGGCCAGAAGAAAAATGAGTGTTTTGCGGACGCACGTCCGGCTTTGCGGTATTTGCCATATTGCTACCCTTCCAGATAGATGGCTCCTCGTTGGGGAGGAGTGTCCCGCCGCCGTGTTTATGGGCGATGCCCGTCATAGTCAAGCGGCTGATGTCGTTTCTGAAGGGTATTTTGCCGCAGTGGCGATCACATCTCAGATTACGCTGCACTGCCTGTCGCACTATGATCGCGGACGTTGGAGATACCGCGACCGATCCGGTATGCTACCTCGACATGCTTGCAAGCACCTCCCGCATCCGAATCGAGAAGCAGTTCCGACGTCACCACGTGGGCGCCGCAATAGTCGAAAATCCCATGATCGATCTGCGTCTTCATGGCACTGAAATAGCCGTGCCGCTCATAAGTGCCTGCATCCGCGCCACCGATGCCAATGAGATGCACGCGCAGATGGCTGAGCTTCTTCACGACTTTGCTGCCGGACGTGTCGTCATAGGCCCAGCCATTGGCAAAAACGCGATCGATCCAGCCTTTCATCAAGCCCGGCATAGACCACCAATAGACAGGAAAAACCAGGACTAGCGCATCGGCGCGATCAATCCTGGCCTGCTCGGCGACGACATCGGCCGGTGCATCGGCTGTCCGGCGATGCGCCGCAATATCGGCCTCGCTGAATCTGGGATCGAAACCCTCTTCCGTGAGATCCGCGATTTCAAAGGTGTTGGCAGCATCGAATGCCGATATGCCTTTGGCAATCCCCGCAGCGACGCTGTGACTGAGGGAACTGGAATTAGGATGGGCGAGGACGATGAGCGCATGCATTTGGAAACCTCCTCGTTGGCGTTGCGAGCAAAACCGATCGCTTATATACTTTTCGTAAGCTACTTATCGTAAGTTACTTTTAGTAGGTTTTGATGTCAAGCATAGACCACAACCATGCCCCACCGCTGCCCCGTCGACGGCTTTCGCGGGAGGAACGGCATCGACAGCTACTGGATGTATCCTGGCGACTAATCCGTGAAGAAGGCACGGATGCGCTGACGCTGGGCAGGCTGGCCGAACAGGCCGGCGTGGCAAAGCCCGTCGTCTATGATCATTTCGGCACGCGACCAGGATTGCTTGCGGAACTTTACCGCGAATTCGACGATCGGCAGACGGCGCTGATGAATACCGCGCTTCGCGAAAGCGGACCGGCGCTGAGCGACAAAGCGAAGGTCATGGCGGCCGCCTATATTGGTTGCGTTCTCACGCAGGGACGCGAAATTCCCGACGTGATCGCCGCTCTGGCGAGTTCCCCTGAACTCGAGAAGGTCAAGCATGAGTGTCAGATAGTTTTCATGGCTCAGTGCAAATCCGTGCTCAGCCCTTTCGTCGGCGCAGGAACCATCGCTTCAGCCAGTCTTTGGGCGATGCTCGGCGCTGCCGAAACACTCTCCTACGCTGCGGCAACCGGCGAGATCAGTGCCAGCCAGGCTGAGAGCGAGCTTTTCGAAATCATTCTGGCAATGGTCGCGAGAAATACCTGCTGAAACAACAAAAGCCGCCCTCACGGACGGCTTTCGATAATCTTCGGCGCTCCGGCCTTACTTGTAGACCGGCTGCTGCAGTGGAATGTCCGGCGGTTCGTAGGCGACCGGCTGAGCGCAGCCGCCGAAGAGGTAACGGGCACCGACACGGGCTTCGTGGACGTTGACGCCACGGTCGCGACCCGGGCCGCCGTTTTCAGCGTAGCCGAACATGCTGCCGCCATCGATATGCAGGTAGCGGTAGCCTACATCGGCCTTGACGTTGCAGGTCACATCGATCGAAGCGCCGGCCATGAGGGCATAGCTGAAGCGCCAGCTGCCACGTCCACCATGAATGACTTCGTCATCGCAACCACTGCCGTCATCGGCGCAGGCGACGTTGTGGAGGTCTTTCCACTTGACGTAGGAACCACCGATACCGGCGCCGACATAGGGCGTGAAATAGGCGTAGGTGCCGAGATCGACATAGGCGTTGGCGAGAAGCGTATAGGCCGTCATCGACGATACGTCACGCGAGGTACAGGAGTCTACGCAGGCACCGAAGGCAGCGCCGCCGCCGACCGTCGAACCGCGGAAGTCAGACTTGGTCAGATAGTCGAAGGTCAGATCGGTGCGCAGATAGCTGTTGATCTGGTAACCAACACCGCCGCCGACCGTCCAGGCATCGTCAAGGTCTGCATGATCGAAATCGGCTTCGAGAGCATTGCTGCCCTGGAAGAACTTTGCGCCACGCAGGTCGGTGAAGGCGTAGCCGACATCACCGCGCAGATACCAGCCCGTGCTTTCGCTGACGGCGACTTCCGGCGGTTGTTCCGGCACGGGCTCAATCGGTGCAAGATCGGCGGAATAAGCATTCGACGCGATCAACAGCACGCCGAAGATACCGGACAAAGTTCGTTTCATGGATTCACTCCAGTCGGTTGCGTCGGCGCGCTGCGGGCCGCCAAAACGGATATGCTTTTTATGGATAATGAATTGGAAACGTTAAAAGCTGCTTAACCATAAGAAGTAATTCGAATATCCGCGACAGAACACGTTTCGAAAAGTAAATGCTGGCCACCCGGCCTGTCTCAACTTCGCTAATCGGGAAGACGACGAATAAAAAGTCCGGCAAACATTTCCACTTGCGAATGACGGATGAGCAAAGGCGAGGGAACAGCAGCGGGCAGGCCCACGAGGCCGAAGACCCGGCCTGCGGCAATCACACGGTCTGGCCGCGCAATACCGGTAAATCAGCACCATAAAAAAGCCGGCTCGAGGCCGGCTTCAATCCTTGATGTCGCGCCCTCAGGCGGCGCTGCGCACGCTTGAAATCGTGCCGATCAGATCGTTGACGATGCGTTCGATCTGCGCGCGGTCGTCGCCTTCCGCCATCACGCGGATCAATGGTTCGGTGCCGGAGGGGCGGATGACGAGACGGCCGTTCTTGGAAAGCTCGGCTTCGGCATCGGCAATCGCCTTGACCACCTGCAGGTCTTCCAGCGGCTTGCCGCCGGAAATGCGGACATTGCGCAGAAGCTGCGGCACGGGCTCGAAGCGACGGCAGATTTCGCTGACTGTTTTACCGGTGCGCTTGACGGCCGCCAAAATCTGCAGCGCAGCAACGAGACCGTCGCCGGTTGTGCCGTAGTCCGAAAGCACGATATGACCGGACTGCTCCCCACCCACATTGTAATTGTGTTGGCGCATATGCTCGACGACATAGCGGTCTCCGACCTTGGTACGGGCAAGGCCGAGACCCTTATCCTCGAGGAAACGCTCAAGGCCGAGATTGGACATGACGGTCGCAACAATACCGTTTCCGCGCAGCTGCTGGCTCTCGGCCCAGCTTTCGGCGATGACGGCCATCAGCTGATCGCCATCGACGATCGAGCCGTTTTCATCGACGATGATAACGCGGTCCGCATCGCCATCGAGCGCAATGCCGATATCGGCGCGCACCTCGTCAACCTTCTTCTGCAGGGCGACCGGGCTGGTGGAGCCGCAATTCAGGTTGATGTTCGTGCCATTCGGATCGTTGCCGATCGTCACCACGTCGGCGCCGAGTTCCCAGAGAACGGCAGGCGCCACCTTGTAGGCCGCGCCATTGGCGCAGTCGACTGCAACGCGCAGGCCCTGCAGGGTCACATCGCGCGGCAAGGTGCGTTTGACGTGCTCGAGATAGCGGTAGATATCGCCGTCGACGCGCTTGGCGCGGCCGATTTCTTCGGCCTTGGCAAGCTGTCCCGACAGATCCTTGTCGAGCAGGTCCTCGATCTGGGCTTCGATGTCATCGGAGAGCTTGTAACCATCAGGACCGAAAAGCTTGATACCGTTATCCTGGAACGGATTGTGCGAGGCCGAAATCATCACGCCGATATCGCATCGCAGCGAACGCGTCAGCATGGCAACCGCAGGTGTGGGAATAGGACCGAGCAGGAACACGTCCAGTCCCGCCGCAGTAAAGCCGGCCACAAGGGCATTCTCCAGCATATATCCCGACAGGCGCGTATCCTTGCCGATCACCACACGATGACGGTGGGCGCCGTTACGAAAAATCGTTCCTGCGGCGATGCCGACCCGCATCGCAAGGTCCGGCGTCATAGGGAAGATATTGGCTTGGCCTCGAATGCCGTCCGTCCCAAAATAGCGTCTTTTCATATGCACTCCTGCGCTTTCCGCGCGTCGTAGAAGCTTACGCATTCCTCAAGCAAGAATCCGGTTTCAAAGATTGCGTTGCGCCCGAACTCGATTCAGACTTGTTCTTACTCAGCGGAATGCCACAAAACCGCGTAACCGGCACGTAAATTACCAAGAAAACCGATTATATCCTGTTACTAATATTAAAAGGGCCGGATTCCCTGTGGAAATCCGGCCCTTTCAGGCAAATTCCTGTTCACTTTCAGTGAGGCTGAGGTTCCAGCCCGCCCTCGGGTTCATCACCCTTGGAAGCAGGGCGCGCACCGGCCTTTGGAACAGCCGAGCCACGGCTCGGAGGCGAATCATCACCAAGATCGCGTGCAGGCTTCTCGCCACGAATCAGCGCCTTAATCTCTTCACCCGTCAGCGTTTCGTATTCGAGCAGCCCTTCGGCAAGTGCTACGAACTCATCATGCTTTTCCGTCAGGATGTCCCTGGCCTGCTGATAGGCCTGGTCGATCAGGCGGCGCACTTCGTTGTCGATCTTCTGAGCGGTCGCTTCGGAGACGTTCTTCGACTGCGAAACCGAATGACCGAGGAAGACCTCCTGCTGGTTTTCGCCATAAGCAACCTGGCCGAGCTCGTCGGAAAAACCCCACTGGGTGACCATCGCACGGGCAAGCTTGGTGGCCTGCTCGATGTCGGAGGAAGCACCCGAGGTGATGTTCTCCTTGCCGAAAGTCAGTTCTTCGGCAACGCGGCCACCCATCATGATGCAGAGGCGCGAGATCATCCACTTGTAGCTCATCGAGTAGCGATCGCCCTCGGGAAGCTGCATGACCATGCCGAGCGCACGGCCACGCGGAATGATCGTTGCCTTGTGCAGCGGATCGGCGACGGCGACATTCAGCGCGGTGATGGCGTGACCGGCTTCGTGATAGGCCGTGAGCTTCTTTTCCGCTTCGGTCATGGCCGAAGAGCGGCGCTCAGCGCCCATCATGATCTTGTCCTTGGCGTCTTCGAATTCCTGCATGGTGACGACACGCTTGTTGCGGCGGGCGGCCATGAGGGCAGCTTCGTTGACGAGGTTCATCAGGTCGGCACCCGAGAAGCCGGGGGTACCGCGGGCCAGAACCTTGAGATCGACATTCGGTGCCAGCGGAACGTTGCGGGCATGAACCTTAAGGATGCGTTCGCGGCCGACGATATCAGGGTTCGGAACGACGACCTGGCGGTCGAAACGGCCCGGACGCAGCAGCGCCGGATCGAGAACGTCGGGACGGTTGGTCGCAGCGATCAGGATGATGCCTTCATTGGCTTCGAAACCGTCCATCTCGACGAGCAGCTGGTTCAGCGTCTGTTCGCGTTCGTCGTTGCCGCCGCCGAGACCGGCGCCACGATGGCGGCCGACGGCGTCGATTTCGTCGATGAAGATGATGCAGGGCGCATTCTTCTTGGCCTGCTCGAACATGTCGCGGACGCGGCTTGCACCGACACCGACGAACATTTCGACGAAGTCCGAACCGGAAATCGTGAAGAACGGCACGTTGGCTTCGCCGGCAACCGAGCGGGCAAGCAGCGTCTTACCGGTGCCCGGAGGACCGACGAGCAGCACGCCGCGCGGGATCTTGCCGCCGAGGCGCTGGAACTTCTGCGGGTCACGCAGGAATTCGACAATTTCTTCCAGGTCCTGCTTGGCTTCATCAACGCCGGCGACGTCGTCAAAGGTCACACGGCCGTGCGCCTCGGTCAGGAGTTTGGCCTTTGACTTGCCAAAACCCATTGCGCCGCGCGAGCCCCCCTGCATCTGGCGCATGAAGAACAGCCAGACGCCGAGGATCAAAAGCATCGGCAGCAGCGTTCCGAGATAGCTCAGGAAGCCGGAGGAACCGTCGGTTTCCGGGCGCGCGGTGACAGCGACATTCTTGGATTGCAGGCGATCGAGCAGATTGTCGTCGATCACAGGCGAATAGGTCTGGAAGGTATTGTTGTTCTCCAGATATGTGCCGGTCAGCCTGTTACCGGTGACCACGACATCCTTCACGCGGTTCGCATCGACCTCACGCAGGAACTGCGAATAAGGGATTTCACGCGAACCCGTCTGCGCCGGAGCCGTCTGGAACATACTGAAGAGGGCGATCAGCAGAAGCGCGATGATCGCCCACAAGGCGAAATTACGTAAGTTAGGGTTCATTGAACTCCCCAGCACTGGACAGTCGCCTCATGGCGACCGTCATATTTGGTCTCTAACATAGGGTTGCGCTACGCCATTGCCAAGGCAATCCACTAGGTCAGATCGTTTTTCCGTCAATACTTCTTAAAAGGTGGCTCCGCATAGGGCGCCTTTGAGAAAACTGCCGAAAGCCTATTGGCGAAGGTGAAATCAAATCGTGTCAAAAAGCGGTCGAAGGGTGCGAAATAGGCCGCCAAATCAACGGATCGGGCGGATTTCGGGGATAAAGTGCCTTTCTCGGCGTATAAGGCCGGCGCCGAAGCAACAGCGCGCTTCCATGCCGCCTTGGGCAGGTGCGCAAAATGCTCTGTGCTCGGCAGAGGAGGCCGCCCACAGCGCGTCGACGGCATTATTGACTGAACAGAGTATGAACCATCTTCTGCGGACTCGAAAATAACGGTTTTCTCTGGCGAGTACAGGAACGAAGGTGCCCCGGCAGCTGCTGCCTCGACCCCAATGTTTGCTTCCGACCTGTTTCTGACCTCGAACCTGCCGTCCCAGATCCTGGTGCTCCCCGGCGGCAGCACCAGGGGCAAGATCCCCCTGGTCTCGCGCGCCAGATAAAGCCCGTCACGCCGCAGATCGAATACTACCCTGCCGACGCTCATTCGTCCCGGCTTGCCACCAGCTGAGAATGCAAGAAGCTGCTCCATCTGAGCCCTCCCCGGCCCAAACGGCTGTCCTCCGAAAACCGCCGTCAGGCGGCCGAGCGCGTAATCAACGACCGTGCGATCCTGCCTCAGCCCGTCAGGGATTACCTGACCGAGCAGACCGCCATGAAGCCTGAAATAACGATCGAGCCATTCTGCCCCATCGGAAGAAAGAGCCAGTCGTTCATCCCAGATTCCAGTTATATTTGTCTCCGCCTTCGCATCGGCGGAAAGCTGCCGCCGCGTCCGCACGCGCTCGTATTTCACATCCTCATTGCTTGGATCGTCGATCCAGGACATGCCGCGCGCGCTTAGGAAACCGCGGATATCTGCCCGGGCGGAGAAAAGAAGCGGCCGCAGGACCCAGAAACGCCGGTCGAAAAGCATCGCATCCGCTATACCGGTTGAGATTTGCTCCGACCGCATCCCGCGCATCTGCAGCGTTTCACCCTGATCATCGAGCGTATGTCCTGTGACGATGAGATTTGCGTCGAACGCTTCTGCCGCCTCGGCAAGAAGTCGGTAACGCGCCTCGCGCGCAGCTGCCATGATCCCGGTTTTCGGTTTCTCGTCCTGCCAGACCATTGTCCGGTGCGAAATGTCTTTCGATGTGCAGAGAGCAGCGACCTGATGGGCCTCATCTGCAGATCCGTCGCGCAAAGCATGGTCGACGGTTGCGGCGCAAAGGGAAATGGAAAGATCGGGAGCGGCCTTCAGCGCTTCGAGGAGCAGCAGGAGCAGGCCGGTGGAATCGCTTCCGCCCGAAATCGCGACAAGAATGCGCGCAGGCGTCTTCAGCGAAGCGAGGAAACGGCCGATTGCCGCTTCAGGAGACATCGGACCTTCCGGAAACAAGCCGGAGACCTCAGCAGGCGAGACGCTTCTGTTCGCTCGCAACTTTATTTATGACCGCACGGGAGGCCTTCGGATAGCGCTTGCTGACTTCGCGCAAGGTCGCGCAGGCGGTGTCGGTATTATCGAGTGCGGCAAGCGACATGCCGAGCTTCAGCAGCATCTCGGGTGCCTTTTCGGACGTACCATATTTCTGATGGGCGTTCAGGAAGGTCTTGGCTGATTCGTTGAACTTGCCCTGCGAATAAAGCGCTTCCCCAAGCCAGAAATTGGCATCCGCTACACGCGAGCTGTTGGGATAACGGGAGATGTACTGCGTGAATTCCTGCTCCGCCGTGGCGTAGTCACCGGAAAGCACATGGCCATACGCTGCCCTGTACTGATCGGATTCACTACCGAGTGAGGCCGTCTGTTGCGGTGCTGTCGCATTCGGCAGCGGCGCAGAACCAACCGTGGCATTCTTGTTCATCGTATTGCCAACGGGATTGCCGTTCTGGTCAAAATCGATGGAGCCGAGCTCGCGCGGCGGCTGACCGAGACCTTCATTGGCCGGCACATCGGTGGAGGGAGCCGTTTCGGCTCCCTGTGGGGCTTGAATAACCTTGGCGATATCGTCGCCACCACCGGATGCCGGCGGAGCGACGTCGGCTTCGCTCTTCTTCACCGGCGCCTTGGCACCGCCACCGCTGGCACCGCCGCCCGTCTTTTCAAGCTGCTGGAAGCGGAATTCATTGTCTTCCTGCTGCTTGCGGATCGTCTCCTGCATCTGGAGAAGCTGATAGCTCATTTCCTCGATACGGCCGTTCAACTGCCGCATCTGGTCTTCCATCTGCTGGATGCGGACTTCCGCTCCGCTGCTCTGCACGTTGACAACCGGCGCTGCCGGCTGGGCCTGTTGCACGGATTGGCCGCCGATGTGCAAGCCGAAGAACGAAGCGGAATAAGCCGCTCGCTCGCTCCCGGTCACGGCCGCAAGGCACAGCATGCCTGCCACGACTAGTTTCTTCATTTTTGTATCGTCCTGTCCCAGTGATTCTTCGCGCCCCGATGGCACGAACAGGAGATTTTTCCAATTGCTGTCAAAAAGCAACGGAGTCTGGCCAAAGTGTGGTCAAAAAGAAAGGCGGCCCGCAAGCGAGCCGCCCTGTCAAATTCCGGCTTTCGCCGAAAATTACATGCCTGCGCCGCCGAGAACGGTGACCGCACGGCGGTTCTGCGACCAGCATGAGATATCGTCGCAGACGGCGACCGGACGTTCCTTGCCGTAGGAGATCGTCTTCATACGCTGGGCCGGAACGCCGCGCGAAGCCAGATAATCCTTGGTGGCCGCAGCGCGGCGGGCGCCGAGAGCAAGGTTGTATTCGCGGGTGCCGCGTTCGTCGGCATGGCCTTCGACAGTGATCTGGTAGTTCGGGTAACGACCGAGCCACTGAGCCTGACGGTCGAGTGTCTGGGCAGCGTCGGCGCGGATCGATGTGGAGTCGGTATCGAAGAAGATGCGATCGCCGACATTGACCGTGAAGTCCTGGGCAGAACCCGGCGTTGCAGCACCGGCGCCGAGGCCGAGATCACCGGCACTGTTCGGCACGTTCTTTTTGTTGGCGCAGCTCGCAAGAGCGAGGCCGGCGACAAGCGCGATCATGACGGGGTTGCGGGCGAAATTCTGCAGACGGCTCATTGCCGGGGTGTGAATTCGGCTCATGGCCGGGTCTCCTTGCGACTTCAATCAGGGTTTCCGGACAGTAACCGCACTCGGTTAACCGGCCCTCAAAGATCATGGTTAACGATTTACTGATTTGTCCCTGCTTTGCCCATTTTCAGGACTTTGCGGCGACATGAAGGCGAATTTCGGCCCTCCACTACTCAAGCAGCGGCGACCAGGCGGGGTCCGAGCCATAGGCCGGCGTCTTGATAGCCTGCTCGTTATAACCCGTCAGATCGATCGAATAGAGCTGGGGACCGCCGGCACCGGCCGCCTGACGGAAGAACATGATGACGCGGCCATTCGGCGCCCATGTCGGGCCTTCGTTGTGGAAACCGGTCGTCAGGATACGCTCTCCCGAGCCATCCGGCTTCATGACCCCGATCGAGAACTTACCGCCAGACTGCTTGGTGAAGGCGATCAGATCGCCGCGCGGCGACCACACCGGCGTAGAGTAGCGGCCATCGCCGAAGGAAATGCGGGTCTGGCCCGAACCATCGGCATTCATGACATAGATCTGCGACTGTCCGCCGCGGTCGCTTTCAAAGGCAACGCGGTTGCCGTCAGGCGAATAGGAGGGCGAGGTATCGATTGCCGCGGTCGAGGTCAGGCGGGTCGTCGTGCGCGAACGCAAGTCCATCGTGTAAATGTTCGAGTTGCCTTCCTGCTGCAGGCTCATGATGACCTTCTGGCCGTCAGGAGAAAAGCGCGGCGAAAAGGTCATGCCCGGGAAGTTACCGACGACTTCGCGCTGTCCGGTCTCCAGCTGCAGCAGATAGACGCGCGGCTGCTGGTTGGCGAAGGACATGTAGGTCACTTCCTGCCGGTTCGGCGAGAAGCGCGGCGTCAGAACGAGATCGCTGCCGTCAGTCAGCATGCGCACGTTGAAACCGTCCTGATCCATGATCGCCAGCTGGCGCTTGCGCTGCTGCTTGGTGCCGGATTCGGACACGAAGACGACGCGGGTGTCGAAATAGCCCTCTTCGCCGGTGATCTGCTTATAAATTGCATCAGCGATGATATGCGCGACACGGCGCCAGTTCTCCGGCTGCGTGTAGAACTGCTGGCCCGTCATCTGCTGACCGGCGAACGTGTCCCACAGACGGAACTCGGCGCGAAGACGGCCATCCGCCTCCTGGGTGACGCGGCCGGTGACTAGTGCCTGAGCGTTGATGACCTTCCAATCCTCGAAGCGCGGCGAGGCGTCCGGATTGGAAATCTTCTCGATGAAGGCTGTCTTGTTGATCGGCGCAAACAGTCCAGACCGCTGCAGGTCGGCCGCGATGACCTGTGAAACCTGCGCACCCATATTGCCCTGCAGGAAGTCCGTCACCGCGATCGGCAGCGGCTGGACGTTACCCTTATTGATGTTGATCTCAACAAGTGCGTTGGCCGGCGTCGCGAAGGCAGCGGCGGTCATCAGACCGGCAGCGACCATGATGGCGCGGAAGAAGGAACACTTTGTCATACCAAACAGCCTTTCAGCATTTATGGGTTCAGGTCGCTGGCATCGAAGTTAAAGATAACTTCCTTCCAGCCATCGTATTTATCTTTTGGGAGCATCGTGAAAGGAGCCGCGCGGACGATCGCACGAAACGCAGCGTCCCTAATGGTTTTACGCGTGGCCTCGCTACCACCGCTGGCGTCAGCCTCGGGGGGTCCCAAAATATTGCCGTCTTTGCCGAGCTTCACACGAAATTGCAGTTTGACGCTGCCGGCATCCTTGAGGTTACCGGGGAGTATGAAACGGACAGCGACCGAGCGTTTCATTGCGTCCATGGTCGCTCGGCTTATCATCGGCACCTTCGTACCGCTTTCTTTGCGGACGACAGTCTCAGCACGCGCATTAGGAGAAAGCGTGCAAGCAATCGCCAATATCGCCATGGTCCCGAAAGACTTCGCAAAATGGAATCGCCGGTGCAGCATCTAGATTCCCAGATCGCTCGGATCAAAGTTGACGACGACCTCGTTCCAGGCGTCGTATTTGTCTTTCGGCAGACTTGAGAAAGGCGCTGATTTCATGATGGCGCGATAGGCACCGCCGGCCAGAGCTCGGCGGGTGGAATCATTGTCGCCACCCGTAGCTTCGACTTCCGGCTCGCCAATGATATTGCCGTCCTGATCAAGCTTCATATGAACCTTGATGCGCACGTCAGCCATGCCCTCCATGCCGGGAATGACCGACCAGTTGCCGGCGATCGCGCTTTTCAGCGCATCCATTTCACTGAGCGACAGTTTCGAGGCGCCATTCGTGGCCTTCTTCGCGCCCAGCGATGCTTCCTGCGTCGAACGCTTGGTGCCGCCGGCAGACGGATCCGTCTTGTTCAACAGTGCGGAAATCTCATCCGCGTTGAAGTCGCTCTTCATCGACGAAGCGGATTTCGCCACTTCCTGCTTTTTGTCAGCCTTCTTCTTGTCCGTCGGCACTTCCGCAGCCTTCGGCTGATCCGGGGTCTTCTCCGGTGGTTTTTCGGCCGGTTTCTGCTCCGGCGGCTTTACCTGCGGCTTGACGACCGGGGTCGGCACCTTGTCCGGCAGTGCTTCCGCATCCGGCTTCGGCGGCTCCTCAGGCTTGGCCTGCTCTTCCGGCGGCTTTTCCTCAGGCTTCGGCGGCGGCGTTATTTCTGCCGGCTTGGTCTGGGGAATGGAAGCGACTTGCTTCGGCTGCTCGACCTCGGTCTCTTCCTTGTTGACTTCCTTAACGTCGTTCGGCTTCGGGTCGATCTGCGGCTGGGGCTTGTCGCTCGAATTGGCGGCGGCCGCGTCGCTGTTGCTCGGCTTGGCGTTCGGAACCGGCGGCGTCTTCAGATCGACCTTATTGTCACCGGCGTTTTCCGACGGCTCCGGGATTGGCGGCCGCGTCGTGGGCACAGGCGCAGAGGTCTCCTTCATTGGAGCCTTCTTATCGCCCTGCTGCATCTGCGTGATGGATTCCACCGGCACGAGATCGACCGGCATTGCCTCGAAATCCTCCACCTTGAAAGATTCCGGAGCGCCCAGCGACACCAGCGCCCAGGTAAGCACCAGCCCGTGCAGAACCGCAGATGTGACGACGCTGGTCTTCATCTTGAGCGTTACTGGTCCTTCTTCTGCTGCGTCACGAGGCCGATATTCTTGAAGCCCGCGCCCTGGATACGGGCCATGACGTCAGCAATCACGCCGTAAGGCGCAGTCGCATCGCCGCGCACGAAGATGCGCTCGTTGTAACCGGTGGTGGCGATCGCCTCGAGCTTTGCAGCAATTTCCTCAGCCGGGATCGGCGTTTCCTGCAGATAGACTTCGCCACTGTTCTTGACCGAGATCGTGATCGGTTGCGTCTCGGAATTCAGCGCCTTGGCCTGCGTTTCCGGCAGATCGATCGGAACACCGACCGTCATCATCGGGGCCGCCACCATGAAGATGATAAGCAGCACGAGCATGACGTCGACGAGCGGCGTCACGTTGATTTCGGAGATAACCCCCTTGTTGCGGCCACCGCGGCGGCGGCGTCCGCCGCCCCCTCCGCTATTGCCGCCTACAGCCATACCCATGATCGTCTACTCCGTTACTGCGCAGCCTGGCGCGGCTGCAGCTTCTCGTCGATCTGGCGCGAAAGGATGGCGGAGAATTCGTCCGCAAAACCTTCCATGCGAGCTGAGAGCTTGCCCGCGTCGGCGGAGAACTTGTTGTAGGCGATAACCGCCGGAATAGCGGCGACGAGGCCGATAGCGGTCGCGAGAAGCGCTTCTGCGATACCCGGTGCGACAACCGCGAGGTTGGTAGACTTCGAACCGGCGATTGCCTGGAACGAGGTCATGATACCGACGACCGTACCGAAGAGACCGATGAACGGACCGGCCGAACCGATCGTCGCAAGCGACCCAAGGCGGGCCGAGAGATATTCGGATTCACGGGCGAGTGTGACGTCCATGGCGCGGTCGATACGCATCTGCAGACCGATCGGCGAACGCGCACCGCGCTCGAAGGATTTCTTCCACTCGCGCATCGCCGCGACGAAGATCGCCGCAAGGCCGGTATTGTTGCGCTCGGAAAGCGTCCGGTAAAGTTCTTCCAGCGACTGGCCCGACCAGAAGACCTGCTCGAACTTGTCGAACTGGCGACGGGCGCGTCCGTAGGCTAGATATTTGTCGATGACGATAGCCCAGGTCCACACCGAAGCGGCGATAAGGCCGAGCATGACCAGCTTGACGACGATGCCGGCCTGCATGAAAAGCGACCAGAGACTAACGTCGGTCGTGGCTGCTGCCAATCCTACTTGTTCCATAGATCCAAAATCCCCGAATCCAAACGCCCGGCGCTTGACCGGGCGGCACGAAGTGATCACGCAAGAATGTCTGGCGGCCGCCGCCCAAAGCCCTGGTCAAGCTTCCAAGCTCTTCTTCCGCCTTCTTGCCGTCAAATTTGGTCAAAGGAAGGCGTGCGTCGCACAAACTCCGACTCCGCGAGTAAGACACTATTATGGTTAATAGATCGTTAGTGCCAGACTATGACAGCGGGAACGTCGCGGGAGATTTTGTTCCTGGATTAACTTGACCGGAGAATCGCCCGGTTGCTGAACACAGCGCTCATCTTGCAGCGCGGCAATTCCTTCACATAAAATTCAAGTTTTTTCAAGTCCTCGATTCCGTCACTTTGACGCAGAAAGCGCAGGCTTTAGCCTGGTTATTTTCAGCTTTCAGGAATGAGCATTTGCCTTGCCAGCGCCTCCGGCAACCGGCGCGGCCTGCCCTTGGCGTTGATCACGGCGATGATTACTTTGGCGGCGATCAGCAAAGTATCGTCGCGGCGGATTTCCTGGTTGAGCACCATCTTTGCGCCGCCGGCCTTTTCGGTGTGTGTGATCACGGTCAAAATGTCGTCCATGCGTGCCGGGCTTTTAAAGTCGATCTCCATGCGATGAACGACGAAAACGAGTCCCTCCTCGTCCGCATTGACGAGCTCTCGCTGCTCGACACCGAGGCAGCGCAGATAGTCGGTGCGACCACGTTCGAGGAAATGCAGATAGCGTGCATGATAGACCAGACCGGAGAAATCCGTATCTTCATAATAGACCCGCTGCACGAGTCGGTGGCCTATCTCGGTGAGTTCGCCGGAAATAGAAAAACCGTGTTCCGCCATAATTTTCTCCAAACTTTCCGCCCTCTTTGGCGCAACACGTCTCGACAAGCAAGCATTGAACAATTGTCATATTTCCTAACTATCCCCGTTAGGACGCAACCGATGAGGAGCCAGTGGCATGAAGATTGCGGTGATGGGCGGAGACGGTTTCATCGGTTGGCCAACCTCGCTGCATCTCTCCGATGCCGGGCATGACATCCACATCCTCGACAATCTCTCCCGCCGCTGGATCGATACCGAGCTCGGCGTCCAGTCGCTGACGCCGATGGACTCCATTCAGGAGCGCACTCGTATCTGGCATGCCGAAACCGGCCGCCGCATCCATTTCAATCTGATCGACCTCGCCCGCGACTACGAGCTCCTGAAGAAGTGGCTCGCGGAAAACCGGCCGGATGCGATCATCCATTTCGCCGAGCAGCGCGCCGCGCCTTATTCGATGAAGAGCGACCGGCACAAGAATTACACTGTCAACAACAACGTCAGCGCCACGCATAATCTCTTGAATGCATTGGTCGAGCTGCAGCTCGATGCGCATCTCGTCCACCTGGGCACCATGGGCGTCTATGGCTATTCGACAGTCGGCGCAGCCATTCCAGAAGGTTATCTTCCCGTCAGCATCGAAACGATGGATGGCGAAACGGCTTCCCAGGAAATTCTCTATCCGTCCAATCCCGGCTCGATCTACCACATGACGAAGTGCCTGGATCAGCTGCTTTTCCAGTTCTATGCCAAGAATGATGGTCTCAGGATCACGGATCTGCATCAAGGCATCGTCTGGGGCACGCATACTGAACAGACGCGCCGCCATCCGCAGCTCATCAATCGCTTCGATTATGACGGCGATTACGGCACGGTGCTGAACCGGTTCCTCATTCAGGCCGCCATCGGCTATCCGCTGACCGTCCACGGCACCGGCGGGCAGACGCGCGCCTTCATCCACATCCAGGATTCCGTTCGCTGCATCGAACTGGCGCTCCAGAATCCCCCCGCCCGCGGCTCACGCGTCGAGATCTTCAACCAGATGACGGAAACCCACCGCGTGCGCGATCTTGCGGAGATGATCGCCAAGATGGCCGGTTCCGAAGTCGTCTGGCTGCCCAATCCGCGCAAGGAAGCTGCCGAAAACGATCTGGTCGTCAGGAACGACAAGTTCCTCGGCCTTGGCCTCAACCCGATCACGCTGCAGGCTGGCCTGCTCGACGAAATTGTCGAAGTCGCCAAGAAATTCGCTTACCGTGTCGACCGCTCCCGCGTCCCTGCCGTCTCCGCCTGGACGAAGGATATCGCCGCGACGATAAATCACGACCCGGAAGGCAAGCGGCTGAAGTCCGTATCATGAGAAGTGCTTTCTTCTCGAGGGAACGGCCTTGCCGGAGCGAGGCCGTTCAGGAAAGTGCACCGCATCCATGACTCCTGCCCCGCACTTCGCCTACGTCACTCTCGTCACCAACGCTGATTACGCCATGGGCGCGACGGCACTGGTCAACTCGCTGCGCCGCACTGGTACGGACGCCGCCATTGTCATCCTGCATACCGGCGGTGTTGACGCGGCCACCCTCGCCCCACTGGACGCTCTCGGCTGCCGGCTGATCGAAGTCGGTCATCTGCCTTTGTCTGATGCTTTCAATGAGCGGCATGGGCGCGGCAATCTCCATTCCGCAGCACCTTTCACCAAGGGCCGCAAACCGGCCTTTCACTCGCCGCTCGACAATTTCTGCAAACTCCGCCTCTGGCAGCTTGTCGAATATGAGCGCTGCGTCTTCATCGATGCCGATGCGATCGTCTTGAAGAACGTCGACAAGCTCTTCGCCTATCCGGAATTCTCCGCGGCGCCGAATGTCTATGAAAGCCTTGCAGACTTCCGCCGCATGAACTCCGGCGTCTTCGTCGCCCGCCCCTCGCACGAGGCCTTCCGGAAGATGCTCGCGGTTCTGGATCAGCCCGACATCTTCTGGCGGCGCACGGATCAGACCTTCCTCGAGACGTTCTTCCCCGATTGGCACGGCCTGCCGGTCTATTTCAACATGCTGCAATATGTGTGGTTCACCATGCCGGCTCTGTGGGATTGGGAGAGCATTTCTATCCTGCACTATCAATATGAAAAGCCTTGGGAAAAAAATCATCCCAAGGCCGCGAGGCTACAACCTTTGATCGATTTGTGGCATTGTTTCCATACTGGCGGCCATGTGCCGGAGATTGCATCTCTGGCCAATCCGGATGAGGTGGCATGAAAGTACTGGTATCAGGCGGAACGGGCCTCGTCGGACACTATATCGTCGAAGAGCTGCTTTCTGCCGGATATCAGGTGATTATCGGCGGACGGCGTGCGCCGCTCCCCCGATCCTTCTCTCGTCCGGTCGATTTCGTCCCGCTTTCGCTCGATCCGGACAAGGACGATATCGGCGCCTTCGACGACGCCTATTTCTTCGTGCACGCCGCCTTCAATCACATCGAAGGAAAATATCGCGGCGGCGAAGGCGATGACCCGAAGGCATTTCACCGCCTGAACCTCGACGGCACCGTAAAACTCTTCGAGGAAGCAAAGCGCGCGGGTACCCGCCGCTGCATCTTCATCTCCAGCCGCGCCGCCTATGGCGAGCATGCACCTGGCACCGAGCTTTTCGAAACCATGCCCGCCACGCCGGAAACCCTTTACGGACAGGTCAAGCTCGATGCGGAACGCACGCTCGCCCATCTTTCCGGACCAGGCTTTGCCGGAGCAAGCTTACGGGCAACAGGCGTTTACGGTGACCGTTCTCCAAACAAATGGGATCGACTGATCGATGACTATCTGAGCGGCCAGCCCATTTCCTCACATGCGGGAACCGAAGTACATGGTCGCGATCTCGGCCGCGCCGTGCGCCTGATGCTGGAAACAGAAAGCGCCCGAATCTCAGGCGAGATCTTCAACGTTTCGGATATCGTCGTCGATACGAAGGATATCCTCTCGCCGATGCGGCATCACGCCGACTGTCCCTTCCCGCTGCCCGAAGCAGCGGACAAGGCAGAGCTTTGCGCTATGAACACAGGCAAGATTCGCGCGCTCGGCTGGAAGCCCGGCGGCATGCCCCTTTTTGAGCAGACGATGCGGCAATTGGCCGAGAAACAAACCGTTTCGCGGCCCAGTTCCACGCAAGTCTGATCTGGCAGAGTACGCCCCAAATGTAATCGGGGGTATATTATGCAGCTCGCAACCGTTTCGGCGACCACCCTTCTGCGCGGCACCCAACCGGCGCAATCCGGCGTATCGTCCACGAGAGATGAGCCCGACACGGGTGTATTGAAGATCCAGCGGCAGTCGCTGGCGCTGGAGCAGGTGCGCAATTCGCTGGCAAGCTCCGCTGACGATGCAAAGAGCCGCGCCCAGCGCAAGCTGGAAGAAGCCAAGCAGGAGCTTCAGGCGCTGAAGACGGCGGGCTTCCCGCCTGAAGTGATTGCGCGTCTCGCCGCCGAACTCGCGCGAAAGGTCGGCGCCGCGGCCTCCGAGTTCGCCTCGGCCGTTGCAACCGAGGGCTCCTCCGACGCAGGTGCTGCGACCAGCACTGCAGCCATATCGGCTTCCACCGCCACCACGGCCGATGCCACCGCCAATGCAACGGCCGACGTTGTCGCAAGCGATGCAACGGCTTCTACCGAGGCAAAGCAGGGCACCGAAACGACAACGGAAACGGTGGAAGGCGGCACGGACACTGCGGAAACAGATGGCGCGGCTCATGCCCGCAAAGCCTATCAGGAAATCGTCGAGGACGGTCCGAAGTCCTCGGCAATTTCCGCCGATGACCGCAAGACGATGGAGGAGTTCAAATCCGTCGTCCGCGAACTGAAGCAGATCCTCGAAAAGGCCATGCGCGATCTGCGTGAAAATAACCGTGACGCCGTCGAAGGTGCAATCGGAGCAGCACAATCAGCCATGACCGGGCTGTCGGCTGCCGTGCCGACGGCGACCATTCCTTCGAGCATCGTTGTCTAAGCGCGAGGCGCTGCCGTCTGTGGCAGAAAATGAATCGTTGCGTGGTTGACGAGCAGGACAAGGCAGGCGGCGAAGACAGTTGCAAATAGCCTATCCAGCAGTGCTGACGTTGGCAGGGCATGATCGGCGGTTCCCATCGCCATCATCATCAGCGGCGTCATCACGATCGAATAAGCGAGATAATTCCTGGCCCGAAGGAAGGGCCTGGTGCCGCCGAGCATGCCGATGACAAGCACATCGGCCCAACTTGGCAAGGTTAGAAGCGACAGCAATCCCGCACAGCAGACACCGAAGAGAACGCCGATCACTCTTTGCGTCGTCTTCAGCGGCAAACGCTCCGGCCGCCGCTCGATCAGCAGCACCAGCGCCAGCGCCGCCCAGTGAATGTCATGATCGGGAAAGAACAAGTGGGTGAGCGAAACTGCGCCCAGGCAGGAAACCAGCCGGACGGGATATTGCCAACCCGCCGGTTCCGCCAGGGAGCGCCGCAGCCGGTTGAATTTCTGTCTGGCGGTCGGCTTGCGGTCATCCTCAACCGGCTCTGCCAGATGATGGCGAATATGCGCGACGACCGCAGCCATCACCATATGGAGAGCGACAGCAAAAAGCGCGCCGCCGATGACAATCGCAAAAATGAGCAACGGATCTGCCGTGGTGGTAGAAACGATGCCGCCGACCATGACGAGATAAAAGACGAAGCGCATGGAGGCGGCGACAACAACGCGATCGAAGCCGCCGACGACGCCGGCAAGTCCCGCGATCAGCAACAGGCCGATCTGCCACGCACCGCCCAGCCGCCCAATTGCACAGGCAAGCCCGGTCGCAAGCATCAACACCAGCAATGCAGCCCCTGCGCTCGCAGCTTGCGTCCTCAGCCTGCCGTGCGCTACCGTCCCGCTCATCGCCATGCCACCGATCAGGCCAAGCCCCGTATGATGGCCTCTCGCTGCAAGCAGAGCCGGAACGGCCATGGCGAGCGCCGAAACGGTGATTTCGACCGCCGTCACTTCCTTCTCAGTCGACCAGCGAAAGGCTCCGGCAAAGTGATTGAGTGTCTTTTCCATCAACCGTCTCTCGATCCAGGGATTGGGCTCGATCAATACAATACGCACTGCGTACTATATGTCCACTAACAACGACGCCGCCGCGACACTCATCCTGCGTTCGGTCCTGCTGCTCGGCCGCCGCCTGCGCGGCGCACGGTCCGAAAGTCCGCACAGCCTGTCGACCATCGCGATCCTCGCCACTCTTCATCGCTTGGGTCCGATGCCCGCCTGGCGTCTTGCGCTCGAGGAGCGCCTGCAACCGCAATCGGTCACCCGCATCATCGCCGCTCTCGAGCGTGACGGACTGATCAGCCGGATGCGGAGCGAAGCCGATCGCCGCGAGATCGAACTGTCGATCACCCGTCATGGCCGCAACATACTGTCGGAGGATATGGGCGCTCGCCGCGCCTGGCTGGAAAAAGCGATGGACGAACGCCTGACTTCGCAAGAGCGCAAGGCGTTGATCGAGGCGTCGGAGCTTATGCTGAAGCTCGCCTATGCCCATCCCGAGGGCGAGGCGCAATCAGGCGAGGAATAGACCCTTTTCACCTGTCGCCTCCAGCCGCAAGCGGTTATGTTCGCTCGGCAACGATACTGGATTTGAGATGACGCCCAAGGAATTGAAGGCTCAATTGCGCGCCGAACGTCTGGCTGCCCGGGACGCCATCCCGACAGATCTTCGCACAGCCAAAAGCCTCGACATGGCAGCTCATGCCGGCGATGCGATTGCTTTTGCGCCCGGTACAACCATCTCCGGTTTTCTGCCGATCCGCTCGGAAGCAGACCTGCAGCCGTTGATGGCGCGGTGGCGCGGGCGCGGCGGCCGTCTTTGCGTGCCCGCAATCATCGACAAGCAAACCATCGTCTTTCGGGAACTCGTCCACGGTGCGGCACTGAGGAGCACCGGCTTCGGCACGGTCGGCCCAGGCGAAGATGCTGCCATCCTCGACCCCGAAATCATGCTCGTGCCGCTATCGGCCTTCGATTCCCGCGGCCACCGCATCGGCTACGGCGCCGGCCACTATGACCGGGCAATCGACCGTCTCAGACAAAAAGGCCTGTCACCGAAGCTGATCGGCATTGCATTTGACTGCCAGGAAGTGGCAGAGGTACCCGCTGAGCCGCATGACATAAGCCTGGATGCCATCCTGACGGAAAGCGGCCTGCGCCATTTTACCTCACGGATTGGATAGGGAATGCGACTGCTATTTCTGGGTGACATGGTCGGCAAGACGGGACGCACGGCGGTTTGGGACCGCCTGCCTGGCCTGGTTTCCGACCTGAAGCTCGATTTCGTCATCGTCAACGGCGAGAACGCCGCCGGCGGCTTCGGCATCACCGAAGACATCTTTCTGGAAACGATCAATGCCGGCGCCGATGTGGTGACAACAGGCAATCACGTCTGGGATCAGAAGGATGCCGTCGCCTTCGCGGGCCGCCATGACCAGTTTCTGCGTCCGGCAAACTATCCGCAGGGTACACCCGGGCGCGGCTCGGGTCTTTTCTATGCGCGCAACGGCGCGCGCGTACTCGTCGCCAACATCATGGGCCGCGTCTTCATGCATCCCGAGCTCGACGATCCTTTCAAGGCGGCCGAAACGATCCTTGCCGCCTGTCCGCTGAAGGAACAGGCCGACGCCATCATCTTCGATTTCCACGCGGAGGCGACGAGCGAAAAGCAGTGCTTCGGCCATTTCGTCGATGGCCGCGCCAGCTTCGTCGTCGGCACCCACACCCATGTCCCGACCGCCGATGCGCAGATCCTCAATGGCGGTACAGCCTATATGTCGGACGCCGGCATGTGTGGCGATTACGATTCCTCGCTCGGCATGGACAAGGAAGAACCGCTCAACCGCTTCATCTCCAAGATGCCGAAGGGCCGCATGGAAGCAGCAACCGGACCCGCCACCATCTGCGGCGTTGGCGTGGAAATTTCCGATGCGACGGGCTTGGCAGAGAAGATCGCCCCCCTGCGCCTCGGCCCGAGGCTTGCCGAGACGATCCCGGAATTCTGGCGCTAGCGCCTCGTAACACGCAATTGTGAGCATGCCGCGTCTGGACCGCTGCGGCAGCATGCCGCATCCTCCGGGCGTCGTGAAAGCGCCGGAGGGTGGCATGAGGCCGCACTGTTTTGTCCTCGCTATCGCATGTTTTGCGGTTTTCTCCGCTCCGAACCTTGCCACAGCCCAGGAAGATCGAAGACCGGTCAGCCAGTGCCAGGCCATCGCGCAAAATATTCCCAAGGCCTCTTTCGCGAGTTTCTCCGGCGCGGCGCCGGTAATTGCTGCGGTTTCCGAAGGTGAGGACGTCACGTTCACCTACCTCGGACATTCGACTTTCGAGATCGAGACGCCTGGCGGCATCGTCATCGCCACTGATTATAACGGGTGGTGCAGGCCGGCCGTCACACCCGATGTCGTCACCATGAACAAGGCCCACTCGACGCATTATACGCTGACCCCGGATCCAGACATCAAACACGTGCTGCATGGATGGAGCGACGTGCCTGGCGGAAAAGCCAAAATCAATCTCCTCGTCGGCGATGCCTATATCCGCAATGTGACGACGGACATCCGCTTCAGCTACGGGCTCGGCGGATCGCAACAGGACGGCAATTCCATTTTCATTTTCGAAATCGCCGACCTCTGCATCGGCCATCTCGGCCACCTCCATTATGAGCTGACCGACGCACATTATACGGAAATCGGCAGGCTGGATGTAGTCATGGTGCCGGTCGACGGCGGTCTGACCATGGGAGCCGACAGCATGAGCCGCGTCATCAAGCGGCTGCGGTCATCGCTGATCCTGCCGATGCATCGCCGCGGCCCGCCTGTCAACGCCTTCATCTCGATGTTCGGCAACGGCTTCGACGTCAATTATGCGCCCGACAATAGCCTGACCGTTTCGATGCGTACGCTACCGAAAAAGCCTCTGATCTATGTAATGAAGGACGTGCAGTAAGAAGGTCCGGGCTCGATCCCAAGCCTTTGTCTCACGCAAATTGCAAATGCCGTTTGATGCCGACGTCAGGCATCTTCTCCTCGTCGAAATTGGCCTTGGCAATTTCCCAGCCGAATTTCAGCTTGCTTCCGGTCGAGACCCAGATGTCGGCGTCGTCGACATGCATGGAAAGCATCGTCAGCTTCGGATCCTTCTTGCCGCCTTCATACCAGGCAGCCACGACAGAGTTCCAGAACTCCTCAATTTTTGCGGGATCAGGACGCACCTCGATAACCCCGGACAGGCAGGCATGATAGTCATGGTTCTTGCCGATGACGCAGAAATGCGCGCGGCTGCCGGGTTTGATCATCTGTACGAGTTCGGCATCCGTCTTGGTATAGAACCAGATCGTGTTGGTGGTCGGATCTACATTCGGAGCCATGGGCTGCATATGCATGTCGACGCCTGAAAGGCCGAGCATGCCGGCATGGATGTCGTTGATTTGATCCCAGAGTTGACGCGCCGGTTGTTCACGGGCTTCGCTGAAGCTTGCCATAGCCGTTCCTTTCCTGCTGGTGTTGTCGGTTGAAAACGTCATCTTTGCCGCTTTGTTCCGCCATTCGCCATGCCACCAGAGAAGGATTGAAAAGCTGCTTTTTCCTTGAATATCGCCCTTTCCGATCTTATAAGGCGGCCCATTCCGAACAATGAGACGTGAACAGGGGTGCCATGGCTGGCCATTCACAGTTTAAAAACATCATGCACCGCAAGGGCCGTCAGGATTCCGTGCGCTCGAAAATGTTCTCCAAGCTCGCGCGCGAAATCACCGTTGCCGCCAAGGCCGGCCTGCCCGACCCTTCGATGAACGCCCGCCTGCGCCTGGCGATCCAGAACGCCAAGGCCCAGTCGATGCCGAAGGACAACATCGATCGCGCCATCAAGAAGGCTTCCGGCGCCGACACCGAGAACTATGACGAAGTCCGCTACGAAGGCTACGGCCCGGGCGGCACGGCGATCATCGTCGAGGCCCTGACCGATAACCGCAACCGCACCGCCTCCAACGTCCGCTCGATCTTCACCAAAGCCGGCGGCGCACTCGGCGAAACCGGCTCGGTTTCCTTCTCCTTCGATCATGTCGGCGAAATCACCTACAAACTGTCCGCCGGCGATGCCGACAAAGTCATGGAAGCCGCGATCGAAGCCGGCGCCGATGATGTGGAGACCGACGAGGAAGGCCATTACATCACCACCGCCTTCGAGGCCCTAGGCGAAGTTGCCAAGGCGCTCGAAGCATCCCTCGGCGAAGCCGAGACTGTGAAAGCCGTCTGGCGCGCCCAGAACAACGTGCCGGTCGACGAAGAAAGAGCCCAGTCGCTGCTTAAGCTCATCGACTCGCTCGAAGACGATGACGACGTCCAGAACGTCTACTCGAACTTCGAAGTCTCGGAAGAAGTTCTGGCCAAGCTCTCGGCTTGAAGCCGTCCACGATATTGAATGGAAAACCCGGCCATTCCGCCGGGTTTTTTTGCTTGCTAGGATGCTTGCCGGCTAGGCCGCGGCCCGCATGAAATTGCCGAGTCCGGCAAAGAGCTCCACCGATTTCAACCGTGCCTCGATATCATGGATCGGCATGGAGATGATGACCTCATCGGCCTGCGTTTTCTTGAGGAATTCATTTAGCTGGGCCTCTGCCGTGGCTGGGGAGCCGACGACGGCGTAACGCAATGTGTGCTCCACATTCATCTTTTCCATCGGAGACCAGAAGGCGTCCATGTCTTTGACCGGCCGCGGGAAAGGACCACGCACATTGCGCCTGAGATTGACAAATTGCTGCTGTGCAGAGGTGAAGTGATACCGCGCTTCCTCGTCCGTTTCGGAAACAGCGCCCATGACGCCGACCATCACATAGGGCTTGTCCAGTTCCGAGGAAGGCTGGAACCGGTCGCGATAGATTGCGATCGCATCAAGCAGCATGTCAGGCGCAAAATGCGAAGCAAAGGCGAAGGGGAGACCGAGCATGGCCGCAAGCTGGGCGCTGTAGAGACTGGAGCCGAGCAGCCATATCGGAATGTTCGAATTGCTGCCGGGTACAGCGAGGATTGCCTGGTTTTCGATCGGTGCCCCCAGAAGCTGCTGTAGTTCCACTACATCATTGGGAAAACTGTTTGCACCCGCATCGAGGTTACGCCTGAGCGCCTGCGCCGTTCGCATGTCCGTTCCCGGCGCCCGGCCGAGACCGAGATCAACGCGGCCGGGAAATAGCGCTTCCAGGGTGCCGAACTGCTCAGCAATGACGAGCGGCGCATGGTTCGGCAGCATAACGCCACCCGAACCGATGCGGATGGTCTTCGTCACCGCCCCGATCTGGCCCAGAATGACCGAAGTCGCCGCGCTCGCGACGCCGGGCATGCCATGATGCTCCGCCATCCAAAAACGCGTATAGCCGAATTCCTCCGCCTTCTGTGCCATGCGCTTCGACGCCGCAAAGGATTGGCTGATGGTCGTGCCGTCTGCCACAGGGGAAAGATCGAGAATGGAAAAGGGAACCATGAAAACCTGCCGCGCAAGAATGGGAGTGCGGTCTATGTAGGTTCGCCGTGGCTCTATTCCAAATCGCGGCTTAAACAAAAGCTGTCGCAGAAAATAACCGTCATTTGTCGAAAACCGGGGAGAATTTCAACGCACCTGATGGTGGCGATCCTTTGAAGACGATCCGCTGCACATAACGCGTGTCGAGATCGCCATAGGTGAGCTTCCCATCGCTCTCGAAACCGACGCCGCGATAAACTGCGGGATTTCCGATCAGCGCGCAGCCGGTCGCATCACACCCTCTCAGCAGACCAAGCCCCTTCAGGATCAATGCTCGGCCGATTCCCTGCCTTTGCCGTTCCGGTTTCACCGAAATCGGCCCCAGCCCAAACCATCCATCCTCGATATCGCCGACCGTGATTGGCGAGAAGGCAACATGGCCGACAATCTCTTCGCCCTCTTCCGCGACAAGAGATATTGTCAGGTCACCCGACGCGCGAAGATCTCTGACGATCTGAGCTTCGGTATTGTTGCTGAAAGGCATTGATTCGAACGCCGTCCACGTCAGCGCGTGAATGGCGTCGGCATCATCGGGTCTTTCGAACCGGATCAGCAAGATGCGATCAGGCTCGCTTGCGCAGCAGATGTACGTCGGCGCTGTACTGCTGACCTTCGGCAAGCGTAAAATTGCCGAGCTGACGGTCCATCTCTACGGCCTCGGTTGCCAGACGGTGGATGGCAGCTGTCGTCTCCTCGACCATCGCCGCATTCTGCTGGGTCATGGAATCGAGCTCGGCGACCGCGCTGTTGATCTGTCGCAGGGTGTCGGCCTCTTCACGGGTGGATTCCATGATTTCGTTGATCTGGCCATCGATGGCTTCGACATGACCGCCGATGCCAGCGAGCGCAACGCCTGCCCTCTCAACAAGCGCAACGCCGCTTTCAACCTCATGCGTGGATTTCTGCAACAGACTGGAGATTTCCTTGGCAGCGCTCGAAGAGCGTTGCGCCAATTCGCGTACTTCCATGGCGACGACTGCAAAACCCTTGCCGCTTTCGCCCGCGCGTGCCGCTTCGACGCCGGCATTCAATGCCAGCAGGTTTGTCTGGAAGGCGATATCGTCAATGACGGAGATGATAGTGTTGATCTGCCGCGATGACGCCTGGATCGCTTCCATCGCTGCGATCGTCTCGCGCATGATCTGGCTGGAGCCGACCGTCTCCTTCTTTGCATCGCGGGCGATGCGCGCGGCCTGCTCGGCGCGTTCGATCTGTACGCGCACCGACTGGGTGATGGCGCTGATCGCGTTAGCCGTCTCGGTAATCGAGCTTGCCTGCCGCTCGGTGCGGCCAGCCAGTTCATCGGCACCGGTGCGCATCTCTTCGGAACCTGCACGGACGGCCATGGAATTGCCGCCGATCGCCGTCATCGTCTCGTTGAGCGTTGCCAGCGCCTCATTGAAGTTCACGCGTAGACTTTCGAGTTCGCTCGGAAAGCGTTTTTCGATCTGGTAGGCCAGATCACCGCTGGCCAGATGATGAAGCCCCTCGTCGAGCGCTGCGACGACATCCTGCAGGCTGCGGGCTTCCGCCTCTCGCTGCGCAAGGTTCTGCCGGCGCTCGCTTTCGGCACGCGCACGCGCCCGCTCATTCTCGGCTTCGAGTTGGCGACCTTCGATCAGCGACTGCTTGAAACGACCAAGCGCCTTCGCCATGGTGCCGATCTCGTCCTTGCGGTTCTCGCTGCCGATCTCGACATCCAGCTTGCCGTCAGCGACTTCGCGGGTCACGCCGGCAAGCCGGACGAGCGGTGAGAACAAGAAGTTGGTGATGAGCCCCGTGGCGATCGCCATGATGACGAGAACGCCGACGCCGATCGAGGTCAGCAGCGTGGCGATCTCGATCGAGCCGGCGTTCAATTCGCTGAGCAGCATGCTTTCAACGACGAGGAAACGGTCGCCACGATAATCAATGCCACGCACATAGGCGCGGGCCGCACCATCGGCGCGATCGAAATCCGCGACCGTCATTGCCGAACTCGCAAGTGCATCCTTGATGAAGGTGAACGGCGCAGTATCCAGCGTTGCAAGCTGACCAGATGCATTGAGGCCGACGGCCGAGCCGTCTGCCGAAATGATGGCCGCCTTTGCCGTGCTGCCGGACACGATACCCTTCGCGAGAATGCTGGTGACGACATCGTCGCGCACCTTGAAGAGCATCAGCCCCTTCGCCTGCCCGAGCTTGACGATCGGAACTGCATAGAAGATCGCCGACTTGCCGCTTCCTGCATCGACGCGCAGACCGGAGAAGGCCGTCGGCGCGGAATCGTCGGTCGCCTTGGCGGTGTTTTCCATTGCCTTGGCATAGGCGATGCCCGCTCCGGTCGATTTCCAAGCATCTGACTTCAGGTTTTCGGCGAAGTCGTCGTTCTTCTTGTAGGAATAGAGCACGGTGCCATCGAGATCGACGATCAGGAGGTCGCTGAAGGCGGTATCGGCGAGGTCGCGCGCCACCTCGCCCTGCGTCTTCTCATGGCTCGAATAATAGAAACCGCTTGGCCCCTCGGGCTTTGCAAGCTTCTCGCGCTGGTCGGCCGGGTTCGGATTATTCGTGATGAAGGCCTTCTTCAGCTCCCCGCGTGCGTCACCCGAGCTCTTCTCCATCGTCTTCCAACCGCTCTTCAGGTTGGTGATCGACATCTGCAGCGCTTCGATACGCGCAATCGAGGTCGCTTGATTTTCAAGCTGCACAAGCTGATCCTGCAGCATGTCGCCACGGAAGATCAAGACGCTCTCCTTGGCCTTCAGCGCCTGCTCGTCGGAAATGCGGCTGCTGGCGAAATAGGCGAGGATATTGATCACCGCGACCGAGAGCGTGGTCAGCAGGATGAAGGTGGCTATCACCTTGAAGGACAGGGACTGAAATCTCTGAGCCATGAAATACGAACCCTTCGGAACAGCGGCGCCGGCGAGTGGAAGCACGGAGACATCACCCGCCGGTTGAAATGCAAACAGACCATCAGAAGCCTTAAGCTTTGCGAAAGCTGGCCCCTCTCACATTTGACGGACTAGAATTCAGGCATCCGGTTTAATTCGCGGTAAACACGGCCCCGCAAAAACAACGAATGTTTTCGCTTTGTTCACACATCAATGGCACTTATTTCGTCATCGCTATAAGGTGAGCTATGCAAAACACGATTCGTATCATCGGTATCGATCCCGGCCTTCGCCGCACCGGATGGGGCATCATCGATACGCTCGGCAATTCGCTGCGCTTCGTTGCCTCGGGAACTGTCACTTCGGATGGTGACATGGACCTCGCTTCCCGCCTCTGCCAGCTGCATGACGGCCTTGCCGATGTGGTCCATTCCTACAAGCCGGATGAGGCCGCCGTCGAACAGACTTTCGTCAACAAGGATGCGGTAGCAACCCTCAAGCTCGGCCAGGCCCGCGGCATCGCCATGCTAGTGCCGGCCCGCGCCGGTCTCCCGGTATCGGAATATGCGCCGAATGCCGTGAAGAAGACCGTCATCGGTGTCGGTCACGGGGAGAAGCAACAGATCCACATGATGCTGAAGATCCTGATGCCGAAAGCCGAATTCAAGGGCAACGACGCCGCCGACGCTTTGGCAATCGCCATCTGCCACGCCCATCATCGCGGCAGCAACAGAATGCGGGCAGCTGCCAACGCTCTCGCAACCCATCCTTGACGGAACAATATCATGATCGGCAAGCTGAAAGGCATTATAGATGAGATCGGCGACGACTATGTGCTCGTGGATGTGCACGGCGTCTGCTACGTCGCCTATTGCTCGGCGCGCACGCTCTCGAAGCTCGGTTCCGTGGGAGAAGCCTGCGTGCTCTTTATCGAAACCTATGTGCGCGAGGACCAGCTTAAGCTCTTCGGTTTCCAGACCCGGCTCGAGCGCGAATGGTTCAATCTGCTGCAAAGCGTGCAGGGCGTCGGCGCGAAAGTGGCGCTCGCCGTGCTTTCGACCCTGACACCTCCCGAACTTGCCAATGCGATCGCCCTCCAAGACAAGACCGCCGTTTCGCGCGCCCAGGGCGTCGGTCCCAAGGTCGCGATCCGTATCGTCACCGAACTCAAGAACAAGGCACCTGCCTTTGCCGGTGAGGCGATTAATATCGGCCTCAAGCAGGAGATCGGCGAAGGCGTGGCAGCCGCTCCCGTCGCCGACGCTGTTTCGGCGCTAACCAATCTTGGCTATTCGCGCGATCAGGCCGCCAATGCGGTCGCCGCCGCCATGAAGACAGCCGGCGAGGACGCAGACAGCGCCAAGCTGATCCGCCTCGGCCTGCGGGAACTTTCGCGTTGATTGCCCGACGGGATGTCAACGGCGACCGCTTGGTGTATGGACTTGAGCAAGCTTTGAACGGAAGTGCCTGATGACCGCTGATCGCCTGATAGCGCCTGAAAAGCGTGGCGAAGACCTGGATACGACGCTGCGCCCGCAGTCTCTGGACGAGTTCACCGGCCAGGCGGAAGCGCGTGCCAATCTCAAGATTTTCATCGAAGCAGCCAAGAACCGAGGCGAGGCGCTGGATCACGTCCTCTTCGTCGGTCCGCCGGGCCTCGGCAAGACGACGCTGGCGCAGATTATGGCGAAGGAACTCGGCGTCAACTTCCGCTCGACCTCCGGCCCGGTCATCGCAAAAGCCGGCGATCTCGCTGCGTTGCTGACCAATCTCGAAGAGCGCGACGTTCTTTTCATCGACGAAATCCATCGCCTCAATCCGGCGGTCGAGGAAATCCTCTATCCGGCCATGGAAGATTTCCAGCTCGACCTCATCATCGGCGAAGGCCCGGCCGCCCGCTCGGTGAAGATCGATCTGTCGAAATTCACGCTCGTTGCCGCGACCACCCGCCTCGGCCTGCTGACGACCCCGTTGCGCGACCGTTTCGGCATTCCGGTGCGCCTCTCCTTCTATACGGTGGAGGAGCTGGAGCTGATCGTTCGCCGCGGCGCCCGCCTGATGGGCCTTGGCATGACCGATGACGGCGCCCGCGAGATCGCGCGGCGCGCTCGCGGCACGCCGCGCATCGCCGGCCGCCTGCTGCGCCGCGTACGCGACTTCGCCGAAGTCGCAAGGGTCGAAGCCGTCACCCGCGAGGTCGCCGACGAGGCGCTGACCCGCCTGCTGGTCGACAATGTCGGCTTTGACCAGCTCGATAAGCGTTACCTCAATATGATCGCGGTCAACTTCGGCGGCGGCCCGGTCGGCATCGAAACCATTGCCGCCGGCCTCTCCGAGCCACGCGATGCCATCGAAGACATTATCGAGCCCTACATGATCCAGCAGGGTTTTATCCAGCGTACGCCACGTGGCCGCGTTCTGACCGCAATCGCGTGGAAACATCTCGGCATGCAGCCACCGAAGGATATGGAGGCTGCACAGTTCGGGCTGTTCCGGGAGGACGATTGATTGATCAGCCGGCGCGGCTTTCTCAAATTGGCGGGCAGCAGTTTTGCCGGCCTGATGGCACTCGGCGGATATGCCTTCGCCTATGAACCGCTGGCCCGGCTGACAATTTCCCGTTACAAGCTAACCCCGCCGGGCTGGACACCCGGTCTGAAGCTGCGTCTTGTCGCATTGGCCGATTTCCACGCCTGCGAACCCTGGATGTCGGCAGACCGCATCACCTCGATCTGCGCCCGCGCCAACGAACTGGAGGGCGACATCACCTTCCTGCTCGGAGACTACGCGGCGGGCATGAACATGGTGACGGGTTACGTTCATTCCAGTGAATGGTCAAAGGCGCTGGCGACGCTCAAAGCCCCGCTGGGAGTCCATGCGATCATGGGCAACCATGATTGGTGGGAAGATAGAACCGCGCAGATGAATGGCGGAGGCGATACGATCGGACATAGGGCTTTGGCCGACGCCGGTATTCCCGTCTACAGCAATCGCGCCGTCCGTTTGGAAAAGGACGGATATGGCTTTTGGCTGGCGGGTCTGGAAGACCAGTTGGCGCTCCTGCCGGACAGGAAATGGGGCCGCAGCCGGATGCAGGGTCTCGATGATCTCGACGGAACGCTCGCGCAGGTTTCCGATGACCTGCCCGTCATCCTGCTCGCCCACGAGCCTGATATTTTTCCGCGCGTGCCCGAACGTGTATCGCTCACCCTGTCCGGCCATACGCATGGAGGACAGATCCGTCTTCTCGGTTATTCGCCGATGGTGCCCTCACGCTATGGCGATCGGTATGCCTACGGCCATATCCTAGAGAACGGCCGAAATATCATCGTTTCCAGCGGACTCGGCTGCTCCATCGCGCCCGTGCGCTTCGGCGTTCCGCCGGAGATAGTGGTCATCGATGTCGGATAATATCATGCCCAAGAGAACTGTCGTTCGCCTCAATTCAGGCCGCCAGCGCTTCAACTACCGCATTGCCGGGCTCGGCTTTCGTGATGGGCACGTGCTTGTCCATCGCGCCGTTCACGAACCTTTCTGGACTTTTCCCGGCGGCCGTGCGGAGATCGGCGAAACCTCTGAGGAAACGCTGAAGCGGGAGATGATGGAGGAGATCGGCGTCGAAGTGACCGTCGGCCGCCTGCTCTGGAGCGTCGAGAACTTCTTCCATTACGAGGGGCGCGACTGGCATGAACTCGGCCTCTACTATTTCATGGAAATCCCCCAGGAATTTCCGTTCCGCACGCATGAGATCATTCATCGGGTGGAGGACGGCGACAACCATCTGGAATTCAAATGGGTGCCTGCAACATTCCAGGCCCTGACTACTCTTGATATTCCGCCCTATTTCATCGCGGCCGAGATCGAGAACCTGCCCGCCTCGCCCCGTCATCTCGTGTGGCGAGACGGCGATCTCGATGACAAGAACTAGGGTAAACCCCGCAAAAGCGTGAAGCGTTCTGCGTCCAGGATTGCCTGAAAACAAAGAGACAATGCATGCATTAAAGAGGAGAGGCGATGCCGAGTTTCGATCCCTGTCGCATGTTCCGAAAGCTCGCCTACAACAATGCCCTGGCGAACAACCGGCTTCTTGCCGCCTGCGCGACCCTCAAGCCCGGTGAATTCGAGGCCACGCGTACAAGTTTTTTCCCATCGATCAAATCGACGCTGAACCACATTCTCACGGTCGACTGGTTCTATGTCAACGGGCTGGAAGGCGGCACGCTCGGCCTTCGCGCTTTCGACATCGAAGAGCCCTTTGACGATATCCCGTCGCTCTCCGCAGAGCAGGCGAAGGTCGACCAGCGTCTTGTTGCAATCTGCGAAGGTCTGACACCCGAGAAGCTTACTTCGGCCGTGGAGCTTCAGCGCGAGGGCCGCCTCCAGCGGGAACGCGTGGACGATGTGCTGAGTCACCTCTTCCAACATCAGACGCACCATCGCGGACAGGTCCACGCCATGCTGGCTGGAAGCAGCGTCGCCCCGCCGCAACTCGACGAATTCATCGTCGATGACGATGCTAGGTTCCGAGGCGGCGAGGTTGCCGCCCTCGGCTGGAGTGAACAGATGCTGATGCGTTAGAGCATGTCGCGCAAAGTGCTCCGCGGTTTTGGGGTAACGACATGCGAAAACAAGAGCCTAAAGCGTGGCAAGCGAATCTGAAAGATCGCGCCGCTCTTTAGCCCTTGAGGCGCGCCTTCAAGCCGTCGACGATCGTCTTCGTCAGAAGATCGTAATTTTCGTCGAAGTGATGATCGCCCGGCAGTTCGATGACCTCGCCGCCGACGTCCTTGACGGCGGGGCAGGCAACATCATCGTCATCATCCTTGCCGTAGATGCATTGGACGAGCTTCGGATCGGCACCCTTGAGCTCCTCGATAGGATCGCCGCCTGCCCCCTCGGTTTTCTGACCGAGCCAGCCCATGACGGAGATGACATAATCGACCTGGTGCGACAGCGAGAGAAGCGAAATCTGCGCAACAGCCGCCTTCTCCGCAGGCTTCAAAAGCTGATAGGAGGCGGGCACTATATCGGCGCCGAAAGAATAACCGATCAACAGGACGTGCTTCACCTTCCACTGCTTGCGGTAAAATTCGATAATACGGGAAAGATCGTCGGCCGTTTCTTGCGGCTTCCGCTCCGTCCAGAAATAGCGTAGCGAGTCGATGCCGACGACAGGGATGCCTTCCTTCTGCAGCTTGCCGCCCACTTCCTTGTCGATATCGCGCCAGCCGCCATCGCCGGAATAGATCACCGCCATCGTGTCGAGATTCGGCGTGGCGTCGAGAACGGCAAGCGGCAGACCGAGCGGATTGTCGAAGGCGCCGGAAGCCGTCACCAGATCGTCGAGCGTATCGGCAAACACAGTCTGCGCATCGTCCGTGGATTCGCGGATTTCGATGGCGTCATGTGTCTTCTTGATATCCTCGACATGAGCACGGCCATCCTTGTCGGCCTTGGGCGTGAAGGTGGCGATAACAGGATCCGGCAGAGCACCATCGGTGAGCCCATAGACGCTGCGGTCTCCGACCACCTTCTTCGTGGCCGGTGTACAGAGCTCCTTGCTCAGCGGAATGCCGGCACGCGGATCGACGGCAAATGTCTGGCCGATCGTCGCATCAGGTGTCTGTGCGGCAATGGCAAGCGCCAGCGCGCCGCCTTCGCCGATGCCGGCAACGATCGGCAGGTGATAGGGGCTGTTGCCGGCGGCGCGCTGTACCTGCTGGCTGAGCGATTCAATATCGGAAACCGTGTAGATGCAGCCATCGTTGAGACTGACATCATAGCGGTTCAGCGCTTCCATATAGGACGGAAAATCGACGCCGATGACGACGGAACCCTGCGAAACCAGACGATCTGCCTCGGTCTTTTCATTGTCTCCCCAGCCCGCTGCATCGGAAATCAGGAAGACCGCACCCTTCACCTCGCCCTGCGGCAGGAAGATGTGCGGCGAAGGGATAAGGCCAGTTTCGAAACTCTCAGTGGTTTCATCCGCAGCATAAGACGGCGCGGCCGCGAGCATGCTGACGCATACAGCAGCAAACAGATATTTTTTCATCATTTTCTCACTACCCCTTTCAATCCGCCCCCGATCAGAAATGTCGCATCCATCAATGCGATCATCGGATTGCCCCCTCCTGAAACCGCAAGATAGCGCGGTTGCCAGTGCGGATGAAACTTGGATTTGAAGGCGCGAAGCCCTTTGAAGTTGTAGAAGCGCTCGCCGTGTTCGAAGACGGTACCGCCGATACGGTCCCAAACGGGCGCCACCTCGCGTTTCGACATGCCGGAGAGGGGCGCCATGCCGAGGTTGAAATGCGTAAAACCTTGGGCGCGCAGATGTTCCATGATCTGCACGAACAGGAAGTCCATAGATCCCTTGGGCGCATCAGGCGAGAAGCGCATCAGGTCGATCGTCCCTTCCTCTTTCGCCGCGGTGACAAGGATATTGGCAAAGGCAACGATCCGGCCGTCCTTCTTGAGAATGCCGACCGGTTGCGACTTTACATAATCCGGATCGAAGGCGCCGAGCGAGAAGCCCTTCTCCTTGGCATTGTGATGCTCGAGCCAAGCGTTGGAAACGGCCGAGAGATCGTCGATGATCCCGGGAATATCGACTGGTTCGACAACGCTGAATTCCAAACCGTCGCGCTGGGCGCGGCTTGCGGTCTGGCGCAAGTTCGCCCATTTGCCGCCCTTCATCTCGAAGGTGCGCAGGTCGGTCACTGCCAGTTCGCCGAGCTTGAAGGCGCGCAGTCCGGCGTCGGCGCAATGCGAAAGCAGCGCCGGCGAGATCTGATAGAATACAGCGCGGCAGCCTGCAGCGCGCGCCGCTTCCACGAAGCGCCAGACCAGTTCCGGCACAGCATGACGATCGCCGATCGGATCAAACAACGCTATCCACGAACGGCCCTGCCGGCCATACATGATGAAGGCGTCGCCCTTTTCCGAAAACATGATGGACTTATCCCCCATGCGCACCAGATTGGCGTCTGCGCTATCCTGTTTCTCGACGATTTCCACGGCACGGCGCACCGCCTCTTCATCTGCCGGTTCCGGTTTGAAAGTCGCCGGCCGCAACAGGCTGAAAATGGCAATGGCTGAGGAAATGATGGAGATGCCGAGCACGGCACGCAGGCCGCGCGGCGCTTCTGCGGCAAATTCGAACTGCCACCAGAGCTCGTTGCTGTATTCGACGTCACGATAGACGAAGAGCAGGATGACGACCGCGCCTCCGATAATCACAGCGATCGCCATCAGCCAGGAAGCCGTCATCGCCTGGTTGAGAAGCGAAGCATGGCGAGTAAAAAGCCGACGGCTGACGAATAGGCCGAAAACGAGAAAGGCGAGGAAAGCCGCTTCGACAAGGGCGATCGCCTTCAGCAACGAGAGCGTCAAGGCAGCAACCGCCGAAAACACCGCCACCCACCAGGCGCCATCGAGCCTCTGGCCAAGGCCCCGCGCCGCAACGACCAGTGCAAGGCCAAGAAGGCTGGAGAGGAAGTGGGCACCTTCCACGATCGGCAGCGGCAGATAGTTGGAGAGGAATTCAAGATTCTGGTCAGGCGTCGGCGTCACGCTCGAAAAAATTAGCATGACGCCGAGAAGCAGCGCCAGCGCCGAAAGCAGCTGCGGCATCAGCCGTCCGCCGATGCGCCGCACGCTGGAGGCGGCCGGATGATCCACGAAGCGGCGAAGCTCCGTCACCGAAACCGCAAGGATGGCGATCAGCAGCGGCAAGACGTGATAGATCAGACGATAAAGAACCAGTGAGCCGAGGACGGCATCGATATTCACCGCGCTGCCGAGCGAAGCGATGATGACGGTCTCGAAAACGCCGAGGCCCGCCGGCACATGGCTCAGCACGCCAAGGCCGACGGCAATCGCATAAACTGCCAGAAACACCGGCCAGCCGATCGCCGTCTGCGGCAGGAGCACATAGAGCACCGAGGCGGAAGCCGCGATATCGAATGCGGTCACCAGGAACTGGCGCGACCACGTACGCGAATCCGGCAGGCGGAGCGCGATCGACCCGATTTCGATCACCCGGCCTTCGCGGCCGATGACCATGAGAGAGCCGAGGATTGCCAGGATCGCTGCCGCGATGATGCGAAGCCATAGGCTGCTGACGCTGATCAGCGGGGCGATCTCATCGGCAATGACGAGGAGCGCAATTGCTGCGACGGCAGCCAGCCCGAGGCCAAAGGAAAGTGTCACGAAAGCGATGATACGGCCGATATCTTCGGGCGCAATTCCAAGCCGCGTATAGGCACGGTAACGGATCGCACCACCGGAGAGAGCGCCGAAACCGGCGGTATTGCCGACAGCATAGGCGCTGAAGGCCGTCAGCGCGACATGCGGGAAGGGCAGACGCCTGCCGATATAGTCGATGGCGTTGAGATCATAGAAGACGAGCGCCAGGAAGCTCAGCGCCGTAAAGAACAGTGCGATCAGGATCGAACTCGGCCGCGTTTCGGCCAGTGCCTCGACCACATCGTCATAGCGCACCTCATCCGTCAGCTGCATGATCGCATAGCCGACGAGGCAGAAAATGAGGAGCGTGGCGAGAGCCGTCAGCGGTGTGCGGTAGCGCCGGAAAAGTGCGCCAAAGGAAGAGCCCTCTTCCGGCTCTGAAGTAACTTCCAACTTGTCGTTACCCGACATCTCTTACCTGCCGTAATTGCCATCTCGCGGGAATCTCTTTTGAAAGACGTAACATAAGCAACATACAGGCTCTATGAACCATGTTGCGGCTACCCACACCCGCGCACTTGCCGCCTCCTTCATCCTCAATTGGGGCAAATTTGCGCAGTGCTGATCCCTGATCGCATTGCGATTTCGTAAGCTTTGTCTTTCAATCGAAGATCAGGTCGTCGGCTCTCCCGCGGCACGGGCCTGCGCCGCATAACGCGCCGCAGCGACGCTCGCCTCAATCTCGCGCTCGCCGGAGACCTGCACGGTCGGCACGGCGAATTCGATACCGTTCTCCTTGAAGGCATTGCGGATCATCGCCAGCGCATTGCGGCGGATGACGAACTGCTCACCGGGCTTGGTCATCATCGAAAGGCGGATCTCGATTGCGAATTCACCGAACTGCTCAACCCCCTTCATCTTCAGCGTTTCGATGATATTCGGACCCCACTCGGGGTTGTCGAGAAGCTGCTGGCCGATTTGCTTGATGATCTTCTTCGTTTTCACGAGATCGGTGTCATAGGTCACGTTCAGGCTTATCTTGTCGATCGTCCAATCGCGGTTGAGGTTCTTGACGGCCCCAAGCTCCCCGAAAGGCACCGTCGTCAGCGGCCCACGATGATGGCGGAGTTTGACGGAACGCAGGCTGAAGGCTTCGACCACGCCCTTGTGGCTGCCGCTTTCGATATATTCGCCGACACGAAAAGCATCGTCCCACAGATAGAACATGCCGCTGATGACATCCTTGACGATGGTCTGCGCACCGAAGCCGACTGCGACGCCGACGACGCCGGCACCGGCGATCAATGGCCCGATCTCGATGCCGAGGCCCGAAAGTACCATCAGAACGGCGATGACGACGATGACGACGGCAAGGATGTTGCGGAAGATTGGCAGCAATGTCTGCAGACGCGCGCGCTTGACCTTGTCCTCATCGCTGACCGTGCTGTCGACGGGCGAATCCAGAAGCTTGCCGTCGATATAAGCCCGGACCAGATGCCAAAGAAGATCGGCCGCAAGGAGGATGACGATACCGCCGATAATACCGCGTGCCACTCGATCGATCATCGTTTCGTTCGACATCATCATCGTGGTGGTTTCGACGCCGAGCATGCGTCCAAGCCAGATCGCTGCAAAGGCGATGATCAGCGCCCGGACGCCACGGTCGAGTAACACAGTCGCGATGCGGCGTTTGGCAAGAAAACCCGCTTCGGCATAGTGGAAGGATTTGACCGCCAGCGTCGAAACGGCGAGCACCCTCGGCAGCAGCAGGAGATAGATGCACACCCAAAGGAGCCAATTGAAGCTCAGCACCCATATGCCCCAGAGCAGCAGGAAATAAAGGGTCAGCAGCCAGGTAATGGCATAACTGCGCCGGGTTTCATTGCCCGGCCGTGACCAGACAGCTTCGGTGGCAATCAAAAAGAGGCCGACGCCGAGCATATAGCCGATCAGATACCGCGCGCCCATCGAATAGCCGAGCGGCTGCATCGATTGCAGGACGGCCCAGCCGAAGACGAAATAGATGACAAACAAGGTGCAGCGGCGGAACCAGAACTGCGCGACAGCCGGATCAACCGCAACCGTCTCTCCCTCGCCACGTGGCAAGGTGACGAGATCGACGATGACACCGCCAATGGAAACGGCGAAGCGTTGGACGACGACAGCGATGGCAATGGCAATCGCGACATTCAGGCTGACCGGCGGCCAATTGAAGCTGATCAACGTGAGTCCCGTCGCGAGGCCGAATACGATGGCCGGAATGACCCGAGTGGCAAGGCGCGTAACTGTCATCTGCGCTGCCCGCTCCCGCCTTTCACGTACCATCCTTCGCACCAGGATTTCGACGATGAAGCCGGTGACGAGGACGGCGAGAAATTGCCCGACCATGCGAAGCGGACCAGCCGCGCGCAATTCGCCGAGAAAAAGCGATGACGTCCGTGCGACTTCGGAAGGTAGTGTCATCGCCGCACCCGAGACCATGGCAATGTGCCTGCGGGCGTGCTGGAGGCGGTCGGACAATATCGACATTTCCTCGTTATTGCCGGTCGAGGCTGCGGGCGCCGCCATCTGCGTCGCCATCCATTGCTTCACTTCGGGCGTTTGCATCAACTCCATCATCTGCCGCACCTGGGCAGGCGGTGGCGCAACGTCGGTGGAAGTTGCCGGCGTCGTCTGCGCGGAAACGGCGCCGAAAAGAGAAAGCAGCATCATGATGCTGCAGATGCCGATCGCAGAAATTTGCCCCATGCCCGCCTCCGGTTTTGCACGTCAGGCATTTATGCAAGTGCTGCGCCGGAAAAGCCAGACAGACAAATGGTCTAGCTATCGTGGCGAAAACAAAGCCGCCGGACCTCGCGGACCGGCGGCTGACATAAAGACAGCGTGTTTTGCTTATTTGTGCGGCTTCTCGGCATGACCACCGAAGCCGGCGCGCATGGCCGAAAGTACCTTGTTGGCGAATTCGTCCTGGTCGCGCGAGGAGAAACGGCCGTGAAGCGCGGCGCTGAGCACCGGCGTCGGCACGCTTTCGTCGATGGCGGCCATGATCGTCCAGCGGCCTTCGCCGGAGTCCGAAACACGACCCGCATATTGGGTAAGGACCGGGTCCTTGTGCAGCGCATCGGCCGTCAGGTCGAGCAGCCAGGAGGTGATGACGCTGCCACGGCGCCAGACTTCGGCGATCTCCGGCAGGTTGAAATCGTACTGGTAATATTCCGGATGAGAGAGCGGCGCCGTTTCGGCATCGGCCTCATGCGTCAGAGCGCCGATATTGGCGTGCTTCAGGATGTTGAGGCCTTCTGCATAGGCGGCCATCAGACCGTATTCAATGCCGTTATGAACCATCTTGACGAAGTGGCCGGCACCATGCGGGCCGCAATGCAGGAAACCCTGCTCGGCGGTGCTGAGAGCTGCAGCTTCCGGCGTGCGGTTCGGCGAGGCCTCCGCGGTGCCGTTGCCCGGTGCCAGCGTTGCGAAGATCGGCGACAGATGCTGTACGATACCCTTCTCGCCGCCGATCATCAGGCAATAGCCACGTTCGAGGCCGAAGACGCCGCCGCTGGTGCCAACGTCGACATAGTGGATGCCCTTGGTGATGAGTTCCGCGCCGCGGCGGATGTCATCGTGATAGTAGGAGTTGCCGCCATCGATCAGGATATCGCCGTCATGCAGCAGCGGGACGATCGAGGCGATGACCTTGTCGGTGATCGCGGCCGGCAGCATCAGCCAGACGGCACGCGGGCGGGCGAGCTTCGAGACGAATTCTTCGAGCGAGCCACTACCGTCGGCACCGAGACCAACGAGCTCGGCGACGCTTTCCGGCCTGGCGTCATAGACCACGCATTCGTGGCCGCCCCGCATCAAGCGCTGGACCATGTAATTGCCCATACGGCCCAAACCTACCATGCCAAGCTGCATCTGAAATCTCCTGGGATTTAATCGATATGATTCCGGAAACTAACACCCGCATCGTGACAGGCAAGCGAAGTCTCTGTCACGAAGACGAGTGCGTCTATTGCATCTTGCGCAGGGCTATGGCTTCCGCACTCAGCAATCTGCCGTCTTCAGAACGTAATTCCAACCCTCCGACGGACATATAGCCGCCTCATCGGCGGCTATATGATCTTCTGCCTGCTCGGCGGAACCTTCATCGCGACGTCGACGCCGCCATAGATCAGATCGTTCATGACGCTTCCCCTCACCCCTCCTGCGCTTTGGCCTGCTCACCCCGCATCTCGCTGAGGAACATGCCTTCGCGCAGATTGATGCCGTATTCGACAAAGGCCTTCATGCAGCAGAACATCTGCGTCCAGCCCTCGAGATTCTGGTAGGTTCCGCGGCGCCCCGGCTCATCCTCGCGCCAACCGTCCTCCGCGATGGTCACCATGGTGCCACCGTCATCAAGCGGTTTGAAATTCATCTCTACGAGGGTGTTGTAAGGCTTCTTCTCCTCGTCAGTTGCGCCATCCCAGCGCAGCACGATCTTGCTGTCTGGCACGAGCTCGACCACCTCGACCGGTACATCTTTCCACCAGGTCACCGTCGTCCCCTCAACCAGCGGCGCGCTGGCACCGCCCACCGTGGTGAAATAGCTCGAGAGTTTCTTCGGGTTGACGACCGCATCGAAGACATCAGCCACCGGGCGGCCGATGCGGCCCGAGACGCGAATATTGAGGGACATGCGACTTCCTCCTCTTCTCCGTTGTATCCGGCCTTAATTATGTTATAAAAACATAACATGTCAAGCGAATCGGATGACGACCCCATTTTCAAGGCGCTAGCGCATCGCCGCCGCCGCGATATTCTCGACCTTCTGAAGGAAGAACCACGCACGACAGGCGCGCTCTGCGAAGCATTCCCGGAGATGGACCGCTGCACTGTCATGCAGCATCTGAAGGTGCTGGAGGAAGCCGATCTGGTGATTGCCAGGAAAGAGGGCCGGGAGCGCTGGAACCATCTGAACAGTCTGCCGATCAAGCAGATTCATGACCGCTGGATCAGCGCCTATGCCGGCCACGCATTGTCCATTCTCGACCGGCTGAAGAGCGACCTCGACAATCCCACCCATTAACTTGCAGCGGCAATCGTCGCGGCTCTATGATAAAGAGAGGGAGGAACCATGCCGATATCGGGATCTGCCATCCGGCGCATGCGTCAGCTGCGCAATATGAAGCAGGAGCATCTGGCGGAATCCTCGCCGTCAACCAGGCGACCGTCTCCCGCTGGGAGCGGGGTATCCTGCCGGTCACCGTTGCTCAGGCAAGGCGGCTGGAAAGCATCTTCGCTTCCCCATCATCCTCCGCCGATGCGCCGTTGACACGGACCGCAACGCCGGCCGTCTGCGGCGGAGCGGACCGATGATCATTGCAGAGATTGCCTGAGCTATAGCAAACAGGGACGGGCCGAAGCGCCCGTTCCCTAAGCTGCCCTATCCCAAGCCGGCGCCAACCCTTCCGGGCTGACGATACGGCCATCGGCTTTCGCCAACGCGTGGATTGCCGTCATCTCTTCGGAAGAGAGTTCGAAATCTAAGATCGCCGCATTCTCCTGTGCGCGCCGTTCAGAGACGGTCTTGGAAAGCACGATCAGATCCTGCTGAACGATCCATCGGAGAACGATCTGGGCAATCGGCTTGCCATGCCTGGCGGCAATCGCCTTCAGCACCGCATCCTCAAACACCTTGCCGTCAGCCATGGCGTAATAGGCCGTCACCGACATATCGAGCTGCTTTGCAGCGCGCAGCACCGGCGTTTGATCAATATAGGGATGATATTCCACCTGGTTCGTCACGGTCGGCAGGCTGCTGAGCTTGACGGCTTCCCCCATCAGATCAGTATTGAAGTTCGACACGCCGATATGGCGCACCTTGCCCGCCTTCGCCACTTCATTCAGCGAGCCGATCTGCTCGGCAAGCGGTACGGTTTGGTCCGGCCAATGAAGCAGCAGCAGATCCACATAGTCGGTCTTCAACTTCTTCAGGCTCTCGTCGACCGATGCAAGGAAGGCATCGCGCTTGTAGTTCTCGACCCAGACCTTGGTGGTCAGGAAGATATCGCCACGGGCGACGCCGGAGCGGCGGATACCGTCGCCGACCTCGGCCTCGTTGCCGTAGATCTGCGCGGTATCGATATGGCGATAACCGTTTGCGAGCACATGCGAGACCATGCGCTCGGCGTCCGGGCCCGGCATGCGGAACGTGCCAAAGCCGAGGGCGGGAATGGAGGCGCCATTGGCGCTGACGAATTTCATGTTGCTTCCTTTCGAGTGCGGGGAGGTCAGGCCGCGCTGCAGGCCGTGGCTGCAGCCGGGGTGGAGCGGCGGTCGAGGGCGCCGCTGCGGATGGTGAGGCCAAGGGCGACAGTGACGAGCGCTGCAGCAACGAATGGCGTGGCGCCCAGCCCGAAGCGGGACTCAACCACCAGACCACCCACCCAGGCACCCATAGCAATGCCGAGGTTGAAGGCGGCGATATTGAGCGCCGAAGCAACATCGACCGCATTCGGCCGGAGCCCACGTGCCAGCTGTACGACATAAAGCTGCAGGCCCGGCACATTGGCAAAGGACAGGAAGCCGAGGATTGCGAGCGTTGGGATCGTCAGCCAGGGCGAGACAGCCGTGAACCTGAAGAGCGCCAGCACGAGTGCCTGGGCGATAAACAGGAATGTCAGCGCTTTAACCGGATCGCGGTTGGAGATGCGTCCGCCGACGACGTTGCCGACGGCAATCGCCACCCCATAGAGCATCAAGATCAGGCCGACGGCCGAAGAGGCAAAGCCGGTAATCTGCTCGAGGATCGGTGCGAGGAAGGTGAAGGCAACAAAAGTGCCGCCATAACCGAGTGCCGTCATGGCATAGACGAGTAGTAGCCGCCCCGTAGCAAGCACGCGGATCTGTTCACCGATGCTGGCCGGCGGAGCCTTCTTGAGGTTCGAGGGCAGCAGGAAAGCAATGGCTGCGAAGGCAACGACACCGAGACCGGCAACGGCAGCAAAGGTGGTACGCCAACCGAAGGTCTGGCCGATGAAAGTACCCAGCGGAACGCCGGTGACGATTGCAACCGTCAGGCCCATGAACATCATCGCAATAGCCGACGCCCTTCGATTCTCCGGCACAAGATCGGCAGCGATCGTGGAACCGACGGAGAAGAATACCCCGTGCGCGAAGGCCGAGACCACGCGGGCAATCAGCAGCACTTCGTAGCCGGGGCTGAGCGCCGCGATAATGTGGCCGATAATAAAGAGCGCCATCAGCCCCAGCATCAGCGGTTTGCGCTCGATCCGCCCGGTCAGCGCCGTCAGGATCGGCGCACCGAAGGTGACACCCAGCGCATAGACGCTGACGATGAGGCCGGCGAGCGGCAGGGTGATGTGAAGGTCATTGGCAACCGTCGGCAGTAAGCCGACGATGACGAATTCCGTGGTCCCGATCGCATAGGCCGCGATCGTCAACGCAAAAAGAGCAAGTGGCATGGGAATGGCCCGATGTGTTTGGTTCTTGTTCGGGCCGAAATATGGGCGTGGCGCACCTGTTCGATAATCGCCTATAATGGCTCAACAGTTGTGAATTGAATTCAAGATAGGAAGCGGATGGACAACCGCATCGGCGAGATGGATGTCTTCGTGCAGGTGGCAGGACTGCAGAGCTTTTCGGCGGCCGGCCGCAAGCTCAGGCTTTCGCCCTCTGCCGTCAGCAAGCTGGTCACGCGGCTGGAAGATCGGCTCGGCACGCGTCTTCTCGTGCGCACCACCCGCGCGCTGAAGCTGACGCCGGAAGGCGAAATCTATCTTGAACGCTCCCGCCGCATCCTCGCCGACATTGAGGAGACAGAACGCGCCGTCTCGGCCGGCGGCACGACGGTAGCGCGCGGCCGACTGCGCGTCAGCACTTCTGTGGCTTTCGGCGTTCGCTATATCGTGCCGCTGGTTCCGGATTTCCTGAAACTCTATCCTGAGGTAGATCTCGACCTCGCACTCAGCGACGGCATCATCGACATCGTCGGCGAGCGCGCCGATATTGCTATCCGCTCAGGCGCCTTGCGCGATTCCTCTCTGAAGGCACGCAAGCTGCTCGAAAGCCGCCGCGTCATCGTCGCCTCGCCTGACTATCTGAAAAGAGCAGGCATCCCGGAAAGCCCTGAGGATCTCGATCGTCACAACTGCCTGACCTTCAGCTTCCGCTCGACCGCGGAGGAATGGCCATTCCGCATCCCGAATGGCGATCGCTTCTCAAGACCCGTCTTCGGCAACCTCGAAACCAATAACGGACCGACCGCTCGCAGCCTTTGCCTCGCCGGTCTTGGCCTCGCTCGTGTCGGTCAGTTCCATGTGCAGCCGGATATCGATGCCGGAACGCTGGTGCCCGTATTGGAAACCTATAATCCTGAAGATACCGAACTCATTCACGCCGTTTATCCCGGTCACGAACATCTTGCCGCACGTATCCGGGCCTTCATCGATTTCCTGGTCGAGAACATTCATTGAGGAAGACCTCCGTCATTCCCCTGTCACGGCTCAACGATAGCGAGCGCTCCATGCCGATAGAAATCCATCAGCCGCGCCAAAGCTGGGCCGACGACTTCGCAAGTTTGAAGCGGGTCATCCTGCGCGCAGCACCCGCTGGTGCCGCAATCCATCACATCGGCTCCACGGCCGTGCCCGGACTTGTCGCAAAGGATATCATCGACATCCAGGTGAGTGTCGATGCTCTTGAACTGGTCGATAGAACAGCGTTCGAACGCGAGGGGTTCGAGAGCCGCTCGATCGTAACCGATCACTGTCCACCAGGTCTCGATCTGGCCGAAAGTGAGCTGAGAAAGCTGTATTTCAAAAGCAGGGGCCGGCCCGCGAATATCCATGTTCGTGAAAGGGGCCGATTCAATCAGCGCTATCCGCTTTTATGCCGGAATTTCCTGCGCGCTCATCCGACGGCGGCAGCAGCCTAGGGGCTGATCAAACAGCGCCTCGCCGGTTTTTTCCCTGACAATGCCGATGCCTACTACGACATCAAGGATCCAGTCTTCGATATCATCATGGAAGGCGCCTACGACTGGGCGAAGCTGACCGGGTGGACAGAGCCCCCGGGCGACTGACAATAAAGCTGATTGGGGAAATGGGCTGGCTGGTCAGGAAGAACCGGCCAAAAAGAAAAGAGCGCGATCCACACAACCGGTGGAAACTTTCGATCCTGGGCGCCTACGAAAGTAGGTGGGCGCCGTGTGTCCAGACCCACGAGCCCGGACAGGGACAGCTCCCTAAGGATCGGGTATGGCCCCGAGGATTCATTGTTCCTGTCGAGAAGCACAGACCGCGTGAGGGAATATAGGGGCATTTACGTCGCCGCACCAGTGGGGCAGCGGTGCTGTTCGAAATTAATTAAGTTCGGCGGGCGCGCGGCCGTTGAGCTTGTCGGTGATGCCCTGAATGCGGCTCGTCACTTCCGAAAGCGCCGCCGCAATGCCTTCTTCCGTACGGGCGGTGGCAGCAAGCACGGTATCCCGGTTGCCACGCAGCGTCTCCAGCTCCGATTCCAGCCCGGCGACGCGCCGCGTCAGCTCCGAGATCTCGTCCATAACCATGATCCCGGCCATGACGGTAATCCTGAGATCGCCGATTTCGCCGAACTGTCCCTTGAGATGGCCGACATAACGGTCGAAACGGGTCGCGAGGTCAGTCAGATGATCTTCCTGTCCCTCTTCGCAGGCCATGCGATAGGCCTTGCCGTCGATTGTTACCGTTACCTGCGCCATGCTATCAAGTCCTCTTAGCGGTCAAGAACCGCGCGGATCGTTTCCATCGCCGTCACCAGGCGGCGCGAAACCTCGCGGTTGACCTCTTCCAGTCGGTTCGCGCGGAATTCGGCCTGATCCAGCTCCTGGGCAAGGCGCGAGCGGTCGGCATGCACGCGGCGAACCTCACCCTCGATCTCGCCCTGCTCGCGCTGGCGCTCGATACGCATGTCGACGGCATTCTCAAGGCCCGAGATCGCCTGTTTCAGCTCCGTAAGCGCAGCTTCGATGGTTTTGCCGTTAGGCGTCATGTCTCTTCCGGTTCCCCGCACAAGACCCGCGAATCGGCCTCTGCCGCCGACCCTGTATTTTCAAGAGGATATGCAGCTAGGTTGGAGCGCGTCAATAAAGCCTCCCGGCTTAGCCCCGCCCTATTCTGTGGATGAGCGATTTACATAAGCCCGTCACACAAAATTCGTCTTTTGTAAAACTTGACGGTCAAATGTCAAAAATCGTCGCACCCGCGCTCCAAACGGCTTCCATTTTGTTGACTTGGCCGTTCCAACTGCTATGTCTCGACCGCTCTCATTGATGGTCTTGTCAGGCTCGAGGCCATCCTCCAACCCGGAACCAGCGGAAAAGCCATGACCTCACGCGAACAAAACGATCGGATGGCGAATGCGATCCGATTCCTCTCCATGGACGCCGTCGAAAAGGCGAATTCCGGCCACCCGGGCATGCCGATGGGCATGGCGGATGTGGCGACGGTCCTCTTCACCAAATATCTCCGCTTCGATCCCCAAAAGCCGCACTGGCCGAACCGCGACCGTTTCGTGCTTTCGGCCGGCCACGGCTCGATGCTGCTCTACTCGCTGCTCTATTTGACCGGCTATCCCGACATGTCGATAGAGGACCTGAAGCAGTTCCGCCAGCTCGGCTCCAAGACCGCCGGCCACCCGGAATATGGTCATGCCACCGGCATCGAAACCACCACCGGCCCGCTCGGCCAGGGCATTGCCAACGCCGTCGGCATGGCGATCGCCGAGCGCAAGCTGCGCGAAGAGTTCGGTCCGGAACTGCAGGACCATTATACCTACGTCATCAATGGCGACGGCTGCCTGATGGAGGGTATCAGCCATGAGGCGATCGCGCTCGCCGGCCATCTGAAGCTCAACAAGCTGATCCTCTTCTGGGACAACAATTCGATCACCATCGACGGCGCCGTCTCGCTGTCAGACTCGACCGATCAGATCGCCCGCTTCAAGGCCGTGCACTGGAACACGATCGAGATCGACGGCCACGATCAGGCCGCTATCGCCGACGCGATCGAAGCTGCCCACAAGTCCGACCGCCCGACATTCATCGCCTGCAAGACGGTCATCGGCTTCGGCGCTCCGAACAAGCAGGGCACTCACAAGGTACACGGCAATCCGCTCGGTGCCGACGAAATTGCCGCCACCCGCAAGGCGCTGAATTGGGAATATGAGCCCTTCGTCGTTCCCTCCGATGTTCTCGACGCATGGCGCGCGGCCGGCACCCGCTCTGACAATATCGTCAAGGCATGGGAAGAAACGCTGTCCAAGTCGCCGGCCAAGGCCGAGTTCACCCGCCGTTTTGCCGGCGACCTGCCCGAAGGTTTCGACAAGGCCATCGACGACTACAAGAAGAAGCTTGCCGAAACCAAGCCGACGATCGCCTCCCGCAAAGCATCCGAAGACGCGCTCGAAGTCATCAACGGCTTCGTACCGGAAACACTGGGCGGCTCCGCCGACCTGACGCCGTCGAACAATACCAAGACCAGCCAGATGCATTCGATCACGCCGACGGATTTCGCCGGTCGTTACATGCACTGGGGCATCCGCGAGCACGGCATGGCATCTGCCATGAACGGTATCGCGTTGCACGGTGGCCTCATTCCTTACGGCGGTGGCTTCCTGATCTTCTCCGATTATTGCCGTCCGCCGATCCGCCTCGCCTCGCTCATGGGCATCCGTGTCATCCACGTGCTGACGCACGATTCGATCGGCGTCGGCGAGGACGGCCCGACCCATCAGCCGGTCGAACAGATTGCCGGTCTGCGCGCCGTCCCGAACCTGCGGGTCTTCCGCCCTGCAGACGCCGTGGAAACCGCGGAGTGCTGGCAGATCGCCATGAAAAGCAAGAACCATCCGTCTGCGTTGGCTCTCACCCGCCAGAACCTGACGACCGTCCGCACCGAATATAACCAGAAGAACCTCTGCGAACTCGGCGCTTATACGCTCGCCGGCAATGCCGACGCCAAGGTCACGATCTTTGCGTCCGGCTCAGAAGTGGAACTCGCCGTGGCCGCCCGTGCCACGCTCGAAGGCAAGGGTGTCAGCGCCCGTGTCGTTTCCGTTCCCTGCACCGAACTCTTCTTCGATCAGCCGGAAGCTTACCGCAAGGAAGTCCTCGGCAACTCGCCGGTTAAGATTGCCGTCGAAGCTGCCGTTCGCGAAGGGTGGGATGCCTTCATCGGTCCGGAAGGAACCTTTATCGGCATGAAGGGCTTTGGCGCATCCGGCCCCGCAAAGAAGGTCTTCGAACATTTCGGCATCACGGCTGACGCCGTCGTTGCAGCTGCAGAAGCGAAGCTTTAATAGAAGTACCTTCGGGTACTTCCTCATCTACTATTAGCAAGCCCCACCTCTAGGGAGTGAATGCACATGACAGTCAAGGTTGCCATCAACGGTTTCGGACGTATCGGCCGCAACGTTCTTCGCGCCATCGTCGAGTCCGGCCGCACCGACATCGAAGTCGTCGCCATCAATGACCTCGGCCCGGTTGAGACCAATGCCCACCTGCTCCGTTACGACTCCATCCATGGGAAGTTCCCGGCCGAAGTGAAGGTCGAAGGCGATACGATCATCGTCGGTGGCGGCAAGCCGATCAAGGTCACCGCGATCAAGGATCCGGCAACCCTTCCCCATAGGGAACTGGGTGTCGACATCGCGATGGAATGCACGGGCATCTTCACCGCCCGCGACAAGGCTGCCGCCCACCTGACGGCTGGCGCCAAGCGCGTCATCGTTTCAGCTCCTGCCGATGGCGCTGACCTGACCGTTGTCTTCGGCGTCAACCATGACCAGCTCACCAAGGAGCACTTGGTCATCTCCAACGCCTCCTGCACCACGAACTGCCTTGTGCCGGTCGTCAAGGTTCTCGATGACGCCGTTGGCATCGACCACGGCTTCATGACGACCATCCACTCCTACACCGGCGACCAGCCGACGCTCGACACGATGCATAAGGACCTGTATCGTGCCCGCGCTGCTGCGCTTTCAATGATCCCGACCTCGACGGGCGCTGCCAAGGCCGTCGGCCTCGTTCTGCCGCACCTGAAGGGTAAGCTTGACGGCACCTCGATCCGCGTTCCGACCCCGAACGTCTCAGTCGTCGACTTCAAGTTCGTTTCCAAGAAGACGACCACGGTCGGCGAAATCAACGAAGCCATCAAGGCTGCCGCAAACGGCAAGCTGAAGGGCATTCTCGGCTATACCGACGAGCCGCTCGTCTCGCGCGACTTCAACCACGACAGCCACTCCTCGATGTTCGCAACCGATCAGACCAAGGTCATGGAAGGCAACTTCGTGCGCGTCCTGTCCTGGTACGATAACGAGTGGGGCTTCTCCAGCCGCATGTCCGACACGGCTGTCGCCTTCGCCAAGCTCATCTGAGCCTTCAGGCAGTGACATTAGAAAACGGCTCGGGAAACCGGGCCGTTTTCGTTTCGGGCAAACGTTGAGGAAAGAGCGTGACGCAGCTGACCATTCGCAAGGCGACTGTTGATGACGCGGAGGAACTCTGCAGACTTATCAATGAAATCATCCAAGCCGGCGGCACGACCGCGCTGCAGGATCCCTTTTCTCCCGAAATCCTGGCTGACTGGTTCATATCAGGCGAATTCGCAATTGTCTGCCATGTGGCGCAAGCGGGCTCTGGCCTGACAGGCTTTCAGTTCCTCAGCCGTTACGGCGACCTGCCAGAGGGTTGGGCCGATATCGGAACTTTCGCGCGCCAGAGCCCAAAGATATCAGGCGTAGGCACCGCGCTGTTTGCAGCAACGCTTTCCGCTGCCGAGGAACGCAATATCGACGTCATCAATGCGACCATCCGCGCCGATAATGCCGGCGGGCTGGCCTACTACGAGAAGATGGGGTTTCGCACCTATAACACGCTGGAGAAAGTGCCGCTGAACGACGGTACGCCGGTGGATCGAATTCAAAAGCAATATCAGGTGAGCAAAGATAAAAGCGGCCTCTGACGGCCAGCTCAATAAAAAGTCCCTCACCCGGCCTATCCGCCCTCCTCTCGCCTGAATTGCTTCTACATTCTTTATCAGACTTTTTTCCGTAGCATTCCTCACTGGTCCTTACCCGAGGGCTGTCCAGCAGCATGATGCAGCGATGCAGTAGAGGTTAAGCCCGCAAGGCCTACCCTTCTGCTGTATTTTGCCGTTTATTAAAAGATCGCACTGGGCGCGGAGGGGCAAGGGACAGGCCGGAGCGGCTTCGGGATGGCGTGATGAGGCGAAAGGGGTAGGCATGGAAGCGTTTTACATTGTGGTGCTCGTTGCGACGGCGCTTGTGCTTCTTGCTGCCTTTTCGAGCCTTCTTGCCTTCCGCTTCGGCGCTCCCCTGCTTTTGCTGTTCCTGATGATCGGCCTTGCCGCCGGTGTCGATGGTCTCGGCATCGAATTCAGCAACAACTACCTCGCCTATGTCCTGGGTTCGATTGCTCTTGCAATCATTCTCTTCGATTCCGGCTTTGGCACGCCGATGCAGGCTTTCCGCATTGCAGCGGTGCCGTCGCTGACGCTGGCCTCGGTCGGCGTGCTTCTTACGGCAGCCCTCTTTGCCTTCGCCGCCCGATGGCTGCTCAACTTCACCTGGCTGGAAGGCATGCTGCTCGGCTCGATCGTCGCCTCCACCGATGCCGCCGCGGTCTTCTTCCTGTTGCGCATCGGCGGCATCAATATCAGGGACAAGGTGCGTTCCACGCTGGAAGTCGAATCCGGCACCAACGACCCGATGGCGATTTTCCTGACCATCGCACTGGTCGAGGTTTTAGCGAGCGGCGAACGCTACGCCGGTATCAACATCGGCATGCTCGCCATGTTCATTCAGCAAATGGGCCTCGGCGTCATCCTCGGCCTGCTCGGCGGCATGATGATCGTGCTGATCGCTGGCCGGCTGGAAACCGATCGCGGCCTCACGCCGATCTTCGTGCTGGCGCTCGCCCTGCTTGTCTTCTCGTTCACTGGCGCAGTCGGCGGCAGTGGTTTCCTTGCCGTCTATGTCGCCGGCATCTACGCTGGAAACCGCAAGATGCAGGCGATCGGCACCATTAGGCGCTTTCAGGATGGCATGACCTGGCTTGCCCAGATCATCATGTTCCTCGTGCTCGGCCTGCTGGCGACGCCCTCGCAGTTTCCGGTCATTATCGTACCGGCGATCCTGCTCGCTCTCTTCCTGATCTTCGTCGCCCGGCCGCTCGCCGTCTGGCTGTCGCTGCTGCCCTTCGATTATACGCAGCAGGAAATCGGCTTTGTCGCCTGGGTCGGCCTGCGCGGCGCCGTCTCTATCCTGCTTGCCATCATGCCGATCCTCGGCGGGCTGCAGCATAGCCAAATCTATTTCAACACTGCCTTCATCATCGTGCTTGTCTCGCTGCTCGTGCAGGGCTGGACGATCAAGCCAGTCGCCAAGCGCCTCGGCCTCATCATCCCGCCGCGCATCGGCGCGGTCGACAAGGTGGAGGTCGATCTGCCGGGTGCCGCCAATCACGAGCTGCTTTCCTATCGCGTCATCAAGGACAGCCCGGTTCTTCGCGGCGAACGCATTCCGCGCTGGGCAGCCCCCTCGCTCGTGATCCGGGACGGCAAGTCGATGCGCTACCAATATGCCGGCCGCCTGAGGGAAAACGATCTCGTCTACCTCTTCATCGCACCCAGCTATTCGCGCCTGCTCGACCGGCTCTTCGCCAGCCGTGCACCTGTTGATGAGGACGACGCGGAATTTTTCGGCGCCTTTGCGCTGTCGCCGGCCCGGCCTGCCGCCGATCTCGATGCTGCCTATGGTCCGGGCCTGCTCAACGAATCCGAAAAGGGTCTGACGATCGCCGAACTGATGAAACAGCGTCTCGGCGGCAAGGCGGACTATGCCGATCGCGTCCGTCTCGGCTCGCTCATCCTCATCGTCCGCGACCTCGACGACCAGGATCACATCACCTCCGTCGGGATGTCGCTGGAAGCCGTCGAGCCCGCCATTACGCTGCCGATCTTCATCAATCTGCGCGAGATTATCCAGCGCACCCGCGAGCGTATGAAAGGCCGTAAAAAGCACGAGGCGACGGCTGCGGAAAGCGCTGCCGGACGTGACGAAAGCCCGCGCTAAAACGGCCGCCGACTGCCTTGCGTCTCCCCCGATCCTTGCTATGGTCGGCGCAACTTTCGCAACCACGAACGGATCCTTCCATGGCAGCTTTCAAGACCCTCGACGACCTCAACGACATCGCCGGCAAGCGCGTTCTCGTTCGCGTCGACCTCAACGTCCCGGTCAAGGACGGCAAGGTTACGGACACGACCCGCATCGAGCGCGTTGCGCCGACGATCCTCGAACTGTCAGAAAAGGGCGCCAAGGTCATCCTGCTCGCTCATTTCGGCCGCCCGAAGGACGGTCCCTCACCAGAATTCTCCCTCTCGTTGGTTGCCCCCTCGGTCGAGCAGGTACTTGACCACGCCGTGCTGACGGCTTCCGACTGCATCGGCGAGGCAGCGGCTTCTGCCGTCGCGAAAATGAACAATGGCGATATCCTCGTTCTGGAAAACACCCGCTTCCACAAGGGCGAGGAAAAGAACGATCCGGATTTCACCAAGGCGCTCGCGGCAAACGGCGATATCTATGTGAACGACGCCTTTTCGGCCGCGCACCGCGCCCACTCCTCCACCGAAGGTCTTGCCCATCATTTACCGGCTTATGCGGGGCGCACGATGCAGGCCGAACTCGAGGCACTGGAAAAGGGCCTCGGCAAGCCGGTCCGTCCGGTTGTCGCAATCGTCGGAGGCGCCAAGGTCTCGACCAAGATCGATCTCCTGATGAACCTCGTGAAGAAGGTCGATGCGCTCGTCATTGGCGGTGGCATGGCCAACACCTTCATTGCCGCCCGCGGCACCGACGTCGGTAAATCGCTCTGCGAACATGATCTCGCCGATACCGCCAAGCAGATCATGATCGAGGCCGCCACCGCCGGCTGCGCGATCGTTCTGCCTGAAGACGGTGTCGTCGCCCGCGAGTTCAAGGCAGGTGCTGCCAATGAGATCGTCTCGATTGAAGCCATCCCTGACGATGCCATGGTCCTCGATGTCGGCCCGAAGTCGATCGATGCCGTCAAGGCTTGGATCGAACGCGCCGCTACGCTTGTCTGGAACGGTCCGCTCGGCGCGTTCGAAATCGAACCCTTCGACGCGGCGACCGTTGCCGCCGCGAAATTTGCCGCCGAGCGCACCGAGGCGGGTAAGCTCACGTCCGTCGCGGGCGGTGGTGATACGGTCTCAGCATTGAACCATGCCGGCGTGGCCGAAGAGTTTACCTATGTTTCGACGGCAGGCGGCGCCTTCCTTGAATGGATGGAAGGAAAGGAACTACCCGGCGTGGCCGTTCTCTCCCGTTAACTCACCCACTGATCGGTAAGCCGATTAGGCAGATATTCCAGCAGGATAGACCGCGGAGGCTAGCGCTTCCGCGGTCTTTTCCTCAAAAAGAGAAAAAATTCCCGAACTTTCAAACGATTGAAATCAATTCAATCGTTTCAATGACTTAGCGCTCCCATTTTTCTCCCTATAAACTTCTGTTATCCGAGTTCTATATTGTCAATTCTGCTGGGTTTCATTGTGGAGAGAACGAGATGAGCGAACGACTGGAAGACATTGCAGTGAAGATGGTTGCTGGCGGTCGGGGCCTGCTTGCAGCCGACGAATCGACCTCCACCATCAAGAAGCGTTTCGATACGATCAATCTTGAATCGACCGAAACCAGCCGCCGCGATTATCGCGAGATGCTCTTCCGCTCGGAAGACGCAATGAAGAAGTACATTTCCGGTGTCATCCTTTACGAGGAAACCCTGTTTCAGAAGGCCGCCGACGGCACGCCTTTCGTCGACATTATCAAGGCCGCCGACAGCATTCCGGGCATCAAGGTGGATATCGGCGCCAAACCGATGGCCAAGTTCCCTGGCGAAACCATCACTGAAGGCCTCGACGGCCTCGCAGACCGCCTTGCCAAATATCACGAAGCCGGCGCCCGTTTCGCCAAGTGGCGCGGTGTGATCGCTATCTCTGAGACCCTGCCGACCCGCGGTTCCGTACGTGCGAACGCTCAGGCGCTGGCCCGTTATGCAGCGCTCTGCCAGGAAGCTAGGATCGTCCCGATCGTCGAGCCGGAGTGCCTTATGGACGGCAAGCCGGGCGACCACAATATCGACCGCTGCGCCGAAGTGACCGAATCCACGCTGCGCATCGTCTTCGAGGAACTGGCCGAAGCACGTGTCAGCCTCGAAGGCATGATCCTCAAGCCGAACATGGTCATCGACGGGAAGAATGCGCGCAAGGCTTCCGTCGCTGAAGTTGCCGAGCGCACCGTGCGGGTACTGAAGCACACGGTCCCGTCAGCAGTTCCGGGTATCGCCTTCCTCTCCGGCGGCCAGACCACGGAAGAAGCAACCGCGCATCTCTCCGCGATCAATTCGGGCTACGATCTGCCCTGGCTCGTCACCTTCTCCTATGGCCGCGCCCTGCAGGACAGTGCGCTCAAGACCTGGAATGGCAAGCAGGAAAACGTCGCCGCCGGCCAGCGCGAGTTCACGCACCGCGCTGAGATGAACAGCCTCGCCGCCAAGGGCAATTGGAAGGCTGAGCTCGAAAAAGCTGCATAAGCTTCTTGAGCATCGAGAAAAACACGCAGGCGGCGAGCATCTTCGCCGCCTGTTTTATTTTGTGCCTGCGTATCGCCACCGCGATTTGTCATGGCGACAAGATAATTGTTCGCCGCAACCGTCGGCCTCGCTAATCATGGCATCTCAACCATCGGAGCCGCCATGAACAGCCTCTCTTACATCACCGTCGACGTCTTCACCTCAACCCGCTTCCAGGGCAACCCGCTTGCGGTCATGCCCGACGCAAGGGGCCTCAGCAACGCGACAATGCAGGAGATCGCTGCCGAATTCGGCTATTCCGAAGTTACTTTCGTGCTGCCGCCGGAGAAGCCCGAAAACACGGCAAGAGTGCGCATCTTCACACCGACAATGGAAGTGCCGTTTGCCGGGCATCCCAATGTCGGCACCGCCTGTGTTCTCGGCCGGCAGAGCGAAATCTTCGGCCGCCCCATCGGCGATACGCTGCGGTTCGAGGAGAAGGCCGGTCTCGTGGAAGTGGCCTTGCAGCGCAACGAAGGCCGTGTCACCGCTGCAGCCATCCGTGCTCCACGGCCGCTTGAAATAGGAGAGACGATACCCGAAGCGGTCATTGCAAACTGCGTGTCCATCGATCTTGCCTCAATCCGCAAAAACACCCATGCCCCAGTCTTTGCATCGGTCGGTCTGAACTTCGCCGTCGCAGAACTCGAAAGCCTTGAGGCCCTCGCTGCGGCAAGCCCGAATATCAATGGCTTTCAGGCGGCGGCCAAGACCACGACCGGCAGCCATGATTTTTCCCTGTTCCTCTACGTCCGACCCGCCGCTACGCCGTGGAAGATCCGCGCCCGCATGTTCGCGCCGCTGGACAACGTCATCGAGGATCCCGCGACCGGCAGCGCATCGGCCGCTCTTTCCGCCTATCTCGTTTCGCTGCTGCCGGAGGCGGACATCCGGCAGCATATAACGATCGAACAGGGCGTCGAAATGGGCCGACGCAGCATCATTGAGCTCGATATCGTCAAGAAAGCAGGCGTCGTCACCGACGTAACGATCTCGGGAAGTTGCGTGCCCGTTATGAAGGGCGAAATCATCCTACGGGACTGAATGCAGGCATCATACTACAAAGTCGCGCGCCAGCAGCGCCACCGCCCAGATGGCAAAGGCAATCAGCGCGATCTTCCAGAAATCCATCCGGCGGCGCAGCCCTGGATAGCCGAGCGGCTTAATGACCTGGATTGCCATGGCAAGGATGAGCAGCAACGCTATCAGCTTTGTCATGGCTTTATTTTTTCCATTTAGCAGAATGTCACAGGACGGACATTTTTTCACGCGAACAAAGAATATCTACTCGCCGTAAAGGCATTCCGGGACACAATCAACATTCTTATGGACTAGGCAGATACAGGTCTCGCCTTATGTCCTTTTCAAAGCGAACACGCCGAGTCTGGGGATATGACAAGAAATCTGCTGTCCGTCGCTGCGCTGCTCTTTGGCACGCTTTTCCTTTTCATGGGCAACGGATTGCAGGGCATTCTGCTTCCCGTGCGCGGAAATCTCGAAGGTTATGCAACGACCACACTCGGCTTGCTCGGCACGTCTTGGGCCGCGGGCTTCGTCATCGGCTGCCTCGTTGCCCCGAAGATCGTGCGCCGCGTCGGCCATGTGCGCGCCTTCTCCGGCTTCATCGCGATTATCGCCATCATCGCGCTCGTGAGCGGCATCGTCATTGACCCGGTCTGGTGGGTCATCCTGCGCGCCGTCACCGGCTTCTCAACCGCAGGCACCTCGATGATCATCGAAAGCTGGCTGAACGAACGGGCGAACAATGAAAGCCGCGGTGCGATCTTTTCGCTCTATATCGGCATCACGCTGCTCGGCGTCGTGGGCGGTCAGTTGATGATCCCGCTGGAAGACGTGCGCACGCCGGTGCTCTTCATGATCTGCGGTATCTTCTACTGCATCGCCATGCTGCCGACGACGCTCTCGACCGCCGCCTCGCCACAGCCGCTGAAGGCGGTGAAACTCGATCTGCCTGCACTCTATCGCAATTCGCCCGTCTCCTGCCTCGGCATTCTGCTCGTCGGCATCGCCAACGGCGCCTATGGTACGCTCGGCGCCGTCTTCGGCGCGGGTGCCGGCCTCTCCGATACTTCGATTGCGGTAATGATGAGTGCTACCATCTTTGCTGGCGCGATAATGCAGCTTCCGGCCGGGCGACTTTCCGACCGCATCGACCGCCGTTATGTGCTGGCGGCCATGTCGGCCATTGCAGCGCTCGCCGGCCTCCTGATATTCGTATTGCACCCCTCGTCCCCTGCTTTCCTGATCGGCCTCGTCATCCTCTACGGTGCCGTTGCCAATACGCTCTATCCGATCGCCGTCGCCCATGCGAACGACTTTGCGGCATCGGAGGATTTCGTGAAGGTTTCGGGCGGCCTGCTGCTTCTCTACGGTATCGGCACCGTCATCGGCCCGACGATTGGTGGTCCGGTCATGTCGGTCATCAGCCCGCATGCACTCTTCCTGGTGACGGCGCTCGCCCATCTTCTGATCACCGGCTACGCCATCGTCAGGAGCCGCATTCGCGCAGCCATTCCGGCAAGCGACCGCGATGCCTATACGACGATCCCGACGGCAACATCTCCTACGCTTACGCCGCAAAGCATGTCCCTTGCCGAGCGCGGCTCCAACAAGTCTCCCGAAAGCGGCGATCCTGCTGTAAAGTTCGGGTGATGAACTGAAGCGTGTCGCGCAAACTGTGCCGCGGTTTTGCGCGACGTGCCCTGAAACAGAGACTTAAAGTCTGGAAGCGAATCTGAGAGATCACGACACGGTTTAAAGGAGGAGCGACAATGAGCCTCATGGATGACGACAGACCACAGAAGAAGACCGCACACGAGATCGGCTCCGATCTCTCCATGCTTTCGGTGGACGAGCTGAAGGCGCGCGTGGAGCTATTGAAGGCTGAGATCGCGCGGCTGGAAGCCGAAGCCACCAAGAAGGCGTCCGGCCGGATTGCCGCCGAAAGCCTTTTCCGATCATAAGACTGTGAACGAGCAAATATTGCTTCGAAATTACTTGTCACAAGTCTTAAATTGGGACGGCGTTAATAAAAAATTAAGCTTTATAAGATATTACTCGTGCCGTTCGGATTCTTCTGGACCTCAGACAGTTTTCCAAGCGGTGAATTGGTCTGATTTTTCTCCCTGTTTTACCTTGAGAGCCGCCTTTGCGGCTCTTCTTTTTGCGCTGCCTTGGATCTTTCCACGAAACTGTGGAGATTAACCTTTTCTTAAGAAACGGCTTGCGCATCTAGGCTAAAGATACCATCTTGAAGTCATAAAGACCGGCCTTGGAAACTTTTCCGCGGAAACCGGCGTTACCTGATAGTAGATGCGTGCAACAGGGATTCTTTAGATGTCGGAACTTGGATTGAACACGATCAGTTTTGCAGGGCGCGCTGCCGCATCCTCACAGTTCAAGACGCTGTATGCAGAGGGCATGTCGCTGGTTGAGGAAACCGCATCCTACCTCGACGGCCAAGGCCGCGCAGCCTCCAAGGTGCTGCCGCGCATGGCCTCGGTCCTTTACGCGGCTGAATCGATGCGCCTGACCACCCGTCTCATGCAGATGGCTTCCTGGCTGCTCCTGCAGCGTGCCGTCAACAACGGCGAAATGTCCCGCGATCAGGTTCTGGCTGAGAAGAACAAGGTTCGGCTCGACGGCTTCAACGTCGACCGCAACGCTCCGGGCTGGGGCGACCTGCCAGAATCCTTCCGCGACCTCGTAGAGCGGTCGCTTCGCCTGCAGAACCGTATCGCCTTGCTTGACCGCGAAATCTATCGCCCCGCAGAAGCTGCGATCGTTCCGGACAATCAGAACAGTGTCCAGGCTCAGCTTTCCCTGCTGCAGACGGCCTTCGGCAACAACTGATCCGGCATCATAGAGTTTCGTTGAAAACCGGCTGCGGCAACGCGGCCGGTTTTTTGTTTGCTCGACGCTACAGTCATGAAACACAAAAAAGCCCGGCTTGAAACCGGGCTTTTGCGAATTCCGCCGAGCGGAAGCGAATTAGAGGCCGAGGCCACTGAAACGCTTGTTGAACTTCGAAACACGGCCGCCGCGGTCCATCAGCTGCTGGTTACCGCCGGTCCAGGCCGGGTGCGACTTGGAGTCGATTTCGAGGTTCATGACAGCGCCTTCCGAACCCCAGGTCGAGCGGGTTTCGTACTCGGTGCCATCGGTCATGACTACCTTGATGGTGTGGTAGTCGGGATGGATGCCTTCCTTCATGACAATCTTCCTGCGATGCCGAGGTCCAATTTGCCGCAGACAGTTGCGGCGGAAGAACCGATTGAATAAATGAAGCCGCAGTCGTGAAGGCTACGGCTTTCCATTAGAATGCGGTGCCTATACATCAAGGGCGCCGGGATAACAAGGGCCAACGAAGCCGCAATACGCGGTCTTTGAGGGCGATCGGAGACAATTTGGCAGAGCAGGCAGAACTTGGGGAGAAGAAGTCGCGTTCGCTGAAGCCGCTCGGCAGGTTGACACCTTATGTGGCACGCTACCGTGGCATGGTGGCCGGTGCTCTGATTTCGCTGGCGCTCGCCGCCGTCACATCGCTTGCCATACCGCTTGCCGTGCGGCGCATGATCGATCACGGCTTTACCCAGGCCGACGGTACCTTCATCAACAGCTACTTTGCCATGCTGATGGTCATGGCCATCGTGCTCGCCGTCGCCAGTGCACTCCGCTACTATTTCGTCATCACCATCGGCGAGCGCATCGTTTCGGACCTGCGCCGCGATGTCTTCTCGCATGTCACACGGCTGTCGCCCTCCTTCTTCGACGTCAACCAGTCCGGCGAGATCGTCTCGCGACTGACGGCCGACACCACGCAAATCAAATCGGCCGTCGGCGCCACCGCTTCCGTGGCGCTTCGCAACCTGATCCTCTGTATCGGCGCGCTCGGCATGATGATCGTGACCTCGCCAAGACTTTCGAGCCTTGTCATTGTCGCAATCCCGATCATTGTTTTTCCGCTTGTCGCCGGCGGCCGCTCGGTGCGCAAGCGTTCCCGAGCAGCGCAGGATACACTGGCAGAGGCTTCCGCCTTCGCTAATGAGACGATCGCTGCAAGCCGCACCGTGCAGGCTTTCAACGCCGAGACCGCTGCGGCAGACCGCTACGGCTCGGCCGTCGAATCCGCCTATCGGGCCGCACGTTCCGCCGTCTCTTCCCGAGCGCTGCTGACGGGCATCGCCATCACCCTGATCTTCGGCAGCGTGGTCGCCGTTCTCTGGTTTGGCGCTCATAGTGTCCTTGCCGGCACGCTTTCGGCCGGCACGCTCGGCCAGTTCCTGCTCTATGCAGTCATTGCAGCCGGCTCGCTCGGTGCGCTCTCGGAAGTCTGGGGCGAGCTTTCGCAGGCTGCCGGTGCCGCTGACCGCCTGACCGAGCTTCTCGACGAAGTCTCGCCGATCGCCGCCCCCGAAAACCCGCAAGCTCTCCCCTCGCCCGCCCAAGGCCGCGTGCAATTCGACGGCGTGCACTTCGCCTATCCGTCTCGCCCAGGCAAGTCGGCCCTGCACGGACTGGATTTCACGGTGCTGCCGGGAGAAACGGTCGCGATCGTCGGTGCATCAGGCGCCGGCAAGAGCACGGTCTTCTCGCTGCTGCTGCGCTTCTACGATCCGCAACAGGGTAGCGTGAAGGTCGACGGTATCGACGCCCGCCAGGCAGACCCGGACGCCTTGCGGCAGCGCATTGCTATCGTGCCGCAGGATGTCACCATCTTCGCCGCTTCGATCCACGACAACATCGCTTTCGGTATTCAAGGCGCCACGCGCGAGCAGGTACGCACCGCCGCGATCGCGGCCCAGGCCGATGAATTCATCAACCGGCTGGACAGGGGCTACGATACCCAAGTCGGTGAACGGGGCGTAACCCTATCCGGTGGCCAGCGCCAGCGCATCGCCATTGCCCGCGCGATCATGAAAAACGCGCCCATCCTGCTTCTGGACGAAGCGACCTCGGCTCTTGACGCCGAGAGCGAAACGCTTGTGCAGAGGGCGCTTGACGGGCTTATGCATGGCCGCACTACTGTTGTCATCGCTCACCGCCTCGCCACTGTTCTCAAGGCCGACCGCATTCTCGTCATGGATCAGGGCCGTGTCGTCGAGGAAGGCACACATCAGAGCCTGATCCGTCACGGCGGCATCTATGCGAAGCTCGCCCGCCTGCAATTCGATGCAGCCAACGAGGATGTGCTGGCAGCCGCCAAATAGCTGCCTCACGCGCCATCGCGACTAAAGTCTGATCGCTATAACTCCCCGGACGCGGTTGCCTTTGCGGCAACCCGCCCTAACCTCCCTATGCCCGAGGTAGGGCCTTTGCTGTTGAAGTCTGTGGGAGGAGATTCGGATGGCGCTTTCTGATATAACCCGTCGCATGAGCCTGGCGCTCGGCCTTGGCCTGCTAGCAGCGGCCACGGGCACGGCCGCATCGGCCCAGAGCTTTCCTGACCGATCCATAACCATGATCGTGCCCTTCGCGGCAGGAGGCTCGACCGATGTCGTCGCCCGTATCGTCGCGCAGAAAATGTCCGAAGATCTCGGCCAGCAGGTCATCGTGCAGAATGTCGCGGGAGCCGGCGGCAACCTCGGCGCTGACAATGTCGCGCGCGCCGAACCGGACGGCTATACGATCCTGATGGGTACCGTCGCAACCCACGCGCTCAATCCGCTGATCCTGAAGTCGACGCCCTATGACCCAGAGAAGGATTTCGCGCCGATCTCGTTGCTCGTGATCGTGCCGAACGTGCTGGTTGTCAATCCGCAACTGCCCGCAAAGAACGTGCAGGAACTGATCGCGCTGCTAAAAGCCGATCCGGACAAATATAGCTATGCCTCATCCGGTAACGGCACGCCGCTGCATCTTTCCGGCGAACTTTTTAAAAGCATGGCGGGCGTCGACATGCAGCATATTCCCTATAAGGGCGCTGGGCCGGCATTGAACGACGTCATCGGCAATCAGGTGCCGATCATGTTCGACAACCTGCCCTCGTCGTCGAGTCACATCAAGGCCGGCACGCTGCGGGCACTCGCCGTAACGACCGCCGAACGCGCGTCATCCTTCCCTGATATTCCGACCGTCGCAGAATCCGGTATATCAGGATACGAGACCTATACGTGGAATGCGCTCTTTGCACCGGCCAATACGCCGGCCGATGTGATCGCCCGCCTCAACACCTCCGCCAAGAAGGCGCTGGCGGATCCGGCCGTAGCCGAGCGGATGAAGGAATTCAGCGCGAGGATCGTGGGTTCCACGCCGGAGGAACTCGCCGCCCATGTGAAAGCCGAGCTTGCGAAATGGAAACCGGTCGTGGACGGCGCTCATATCCAAATGGAATGATTACAACGGGAGGGGACAGCATGCCGTTAGCTCCTTCTCTCACGCCTGATCCAGCCGGTGGCATTTGGACGCCATGCGACTGAATTCTAATTAAGGCAGTGGAAAAGCTCATTATTCTGGGCTAGCTTTCGGAAGGCTGATGGACAATTTCAGCTTACCAGGAGGGATCCATGTACAGATTTGAAGTTTACAAGGATAAGACCGGTGATTTCCGCTTCCGCTTCAAGGCATCGAACGGCGAGACCATGTTCTCGTCCGAAGGCTACAAGGCGAAGGCGTCCGCAATGAACGCCATCGAATCCATCAAGAAGAATTCGTCTGGCGCCGATGTCGTGGATCAGACGAAGGCGGAAGCCTGACCGGAAACGGAGGCGGCTCGGTCGCCTCCCAGCACTCCCTACTCAGCGTATTTTTTGCGCATTTCTCTGTCATCGGTTTTTTCGATCGCAATGTCGAAATGAGGACGACTGAGACCTCATTGTTTCGGAACGGCTTGAGGCCGCGCCACCGGAACATTGCAGCATGGGCGAATTCGGCCTTACATGCGGCTTGTCCGGTCAAACGCCCCTAGAGGATCAGGAGTTTCTGATGCAATACGCCCTTATCATTCGTGAATCCGCAGAAGACTTCGTCCGCCGCAGCGACCCTGCCTACCGCGATGGCTGGACGGCCTATACCAAAGCACTGGTGCAAGCCGGGATCTTGACCGCCGGTGCCGGCCTGACCCCGCCCGAGACAGGCACGATTGTGCGTCGCAAGGGTGAGAACCACGATGTACAGGATGGCCCCTACCCGGAGGGCAAGGAATCGCTCGGCGGCTTCTATGTGATCGATGTGCCCGATCTCGATACAGCGCTCGCATGGGCCACACGGGTTCCCGTCTCCGAACAGGGCTCGGTGGAAATACGGCCCCGGCTGCAGGTCGCGTGAGGCCGTTGTGACATCAGATGCGGGCCGTGCCGCCGAGAAGGTGGCACGGCAATCCTACGGCAAACTCATCGCCTTCCTTGCCGCCCGCTCCCGCGACGTTCCGGCCGCGGAGGACGCCCTGTCTGATGCGCTGGCGGCCGCGTTGCGGGTCTGGCCCGAGCGCGGCATTCCCGACAATCCGGAGGGCTGGCTTCTCACCGCAGCCCGCCGCAACCTCATACAGGCTGCCCGCCATCGAACCGTGCGCGACAATGCCAACGAGACGATTGCGCTGGCCGTCGAGGAGGCCGAGCAGCGCATGAACGATGCACGAAACGCCGACTTTTCCGATGAACGGCTGAAGCTGCTTTTTGCCTGCACACACCCGGCAATTGATCTGTCCGTTCACACGCCCCTGATGCTTCAGACCGTGCTCGGCATTGATGCGAAGACAATCGCGCAGGCCTTCGTAATCTCCCCGGATGCCATGAGCCAACGCCTGGTGCGGGCCAAGGCCAAGATCCGCGAGGCCGGCATTCCCTTCACCATTCCCGAGCGGCAGATCCTGACGGAACGGCTGGCAGACGTGCTCTCGGCAATCTATGCCGCCTACGGGCTCGGCTGGGACGGTCTCGATGGTGAAGGAGACAGTCGCACGGGCCTGACCGATGAAGCGATCTGGCTTGGCCGCACACTCATGACCATCCTGCCCGAGGAGCCGGAGGTCGTCGGGCTACTCTCACTGATGCTTTATTGCGAGGCGAGAAGACACGCACGGCGTGATAGCGATGGCGTCTACATACCGCTTGAGGAGCAGGATACCGGTCTCTGGAACGAAATCATGATGGCCGAAGCCGATGCATTCTTGAGGAAGGCAGGCACCTTCGACCGTTTCGGTCCGTTCCAGTGCCTGGCGGCGATCCAGTCCGTCCACGCCACGCGCCGCCGGACGGGTACGACCGATTGGAAGGCGCTCGTCACCCTCTACCGAGCGCTCATCGCGATGAAGCCGACACTCGGGTCCCAGGTCAGCCATGCCGCCGTGATCGGCAGGGTCGATGGCGCGGCCCCGGCTATCGCGCTGCTGAACGGATTGGAACAGCGAGGCATCGCCAGCTACCAGCCTTACTGGGCGGTGCGGGCTCATCTGCTGGCAGACCTTGGCGAAAGCGATACCGCGGCAGAAGCTTACAGGATAGCGATCGGCCTCAGCGACAGTCCCGCCGTCCGCACCTTCCTCACCGGCAAACTTCAGGCCGTTATTTCTCGGTCAGCTTGAGCTCGATACGGCGATTGGTGGCGCGAGCTTCCGGCGTATCGCCCGGTGCAATCGGCTGGAACTCACCAAACCCTGCCGCAACGAGCCGGTCTGCGGGCACGCCCTGCGCGATCAGGAACTTCACGACTGAAATCGCGCGGGCGGATGAAAGCTCCCAGTTGTCGCGGTAGCGGCCTGAGCCCGACAGCGCGACATTGTCCGTATGGCCATCGACGCGCAGAACCCAGTTGATCTCAGGCGGAATTTCCTTGGCGAGGTCCAGCAAGGCAGCGGCAAGCTTTGCCATCTCCGTTTGGCCATCTGGATTGAGGTCGGCACCGCCGGATGGAAACAGCACTTCGGACTGGAAGACGAAACGGTCGCCGACGACGCGGATGTTGTCGCGGTCGGACAGGATTTCACGCAGGCGGCCGAAGAAGTCCGACCGGTAGCGGTTGAGTTCCTGCACGCGCGCAGCCAGCGCCACGTTCAGGCGGCGGCCGAGATCGGCGATTTTCGTCTGCGAGGTCTGATCCTTCTCCTCGGAAGCCTGAAGTGCGGCCTCGACAGCGGCGATCTGGCTGCGTAGTGCCGCGATCTGCTGGTTGAGGAGCTCGACCTGACTGAGGGCACGGTCGCTGACCTGCTTCTGCTCATCGAGCTGCTGCGTCAGCGTTCCGATCTGCTGCTTTGCCGCATCCTGGCCGCCGGCACCGGCGCTGAGAAGCGCCTGTAATCGCGTACGCTCGCCTTCGGCACTTGCAAGCGAAGCCTGCAGATTGGCAACGGAATCCTGAAGATCCTGATTGCTGCCCTTCTCCAGCGCCAGCAATTGCGTGAGCTCGTTGATCTGGCCATTGAGACGTGTCAGCACCTCGTCGCGGCCACTGATTTCGCGGCTGAGAATGAACTGGCCGACAACGAAAACCGTAAGGATGAACATGATGGCGATGAGCAGCGTCGATAGAGCATCGACGAAGCCCGGCCAGTAGTCCACCGCGCGTTGGTGGCGGCGGTTGCGGGCAAGAGGCATGGCTTACTTGCCCTCGCTCTTTTCGACATGGACGGACCGTTCGCGCGCTCTGTCGCTGCCGCGGTCTTGGACGCCGATGCGTTCAGCCAGACGATCGAGCGTGCGGCGCATCGCCTTTGCTTCGTCCTGCTGGACCTCGATCCAGTCGCGCAGCATCTGCTGCTCGTTGCGCATGTTCTTGACGAGGCCCTGGATGCCTTCGGCAAGGCTCGCCATGGCGGCGACCGACCGCTGGCTGGACGCGCCGTCCCCTTCGGCGACCTTTCGCAGATATTCCGACAGTGCCTTCATATCTTCCGAGGAGCCGCCGGAAACGCCATCGAGCGCCGGCACCGGGATGTCCGAGCCGACATCGGTAATGGAGGAGAGCCAGTTTTCCAGCTCCGTATAGAAACGGTTCTGCGCACGTCCGGCCTGCAAATCGAGGAACCCGAGGATCAGCGAACCCGAAAGACCGAGCAGCGAGGACGAGAAAGCCTGGCCCATGCCAGAAAGTGGCGTTGCGAGCCCTTCCTTCAGCGTCGAAAGCACATCGCCCGTGCCATTCGAGCCGGCATCGAGCGACTGGATGACAGAGCTGATCGAGCCGATTGTGCCGATAAGGCCCCAGAAGGTGCCGAGCAGGCCGAGGAAGACGAGCAGGCCGATGAGATAGCGGGAAACGTCACGCGACTCGTCGAGGCGGTTGGCAATCGAATCCAGAATGGAGCGCAGCGCTGTGGTCGATAATGCAACCCCGGACCTGCTACGATTTCCGATCAGCGCCCGCATCGGCGCAAGCAGCCGCGGATGGCGGTTCACCTTCTCCGCACTGCCAGCAGCGCGGAAAGAATTGAACCAGCGTACTTCCGGCCGAAGCGACAATACATGATTGAAAACGAGAATGATTCCAACGGCAAGAACGCCAACGATGAGACCGTTCAGGCCCGGATTATGCATGAAGGCAGTCTGTGTCTGCCGGAACAGGATCGCCGCTATGAAGCCCACGATGATGAGGAACAGCACCATCGTCCAAAAGAACGACATCGGACTGGAGAGTTTGTAAGCGTAGCCACCGGCCGTCTTCTCGGTCGAGCCGAACTCAGCCACATTCACATTTTCCATAGGTTCCTCGGCCTCCGGACTCTTTACAGCCGAAGACTAGATCAACATTGTGCCAAATTGAAGTATGCGCAGGCGAAAAGCCGGACTTTACAACAGGCTGTTGCCCGGATCGTCACTTGATCGGAACCGGCCGCTTGACGACTTCCGTGAGCGCTTTGTGGATATGCTCGTTGCCGGCTATGATCGCACCGGTCTCCAGAATTGACGCCCCGCCGTCCCAGTCAGTCGCATAACCACCCGCTTCGCGGATGAGCAGAATGCCGGCAGCCATGTCCCAGGGCGACAGTGCCGCCTCCCAGAAGCCGTCGAAACGACCGGCGGCCACATAAGCAAGATCGAGCGAGACAGCGCCCATGCGGCGGATGCCGGCGACTTCGCCCATGACATGGCGCAGCTCGATCAGGAACTTACCGTGATTGCCGCGGCCGAGATGGGGCACGCCGCAGCCGATGACGCTGTCGGAAAGCACCCGGCGCGAGGCGACGCGCAGACGCCGATCGTTCAGGAACGCGCCACCGCCACGCTCGGCAGTGTAGAGCTCGTCGGTAGCCGGATTGAAGACTACGCCTGCGACGATCTCATTGTTGCGCTCGAGCGCAATCGAAACGGCAAAAGCCGGAATACCGTGCAGGAAATTGGTCGTGCCGTCGAGCGGATCGACGATCCAGCGGTGCGCGCCGTCGGTGCCCTTGATCTCTTCGCTCTCTTCGCCAAGGAAGCCATAGGTCGGACGAGCCTTGAGAAGCTCTTCCTTGACGATCCTCTCGGCCTTGCGGTCGGCATTCGAAACGAAGTCGCCCGGTCCCTTCACGGATACCTGCAGGTTCTGCACTTCCCCGAAATCACGCCCCAGCGACTTGCCTGCCTTGATGGCAGCCTGAACCATGACATTGAGAAGAGCTGAACGGGCCATGTGGGCATTTTCCTTGGATAATACGGGACGCGCTGTCAGGGGCGGGATATGTCCCTGAACGCCGGAAGCGACAGCGCTGCATAGATTGGCGGCCTCAAGACCACAAAATCAGGGAAATTTCAAGGGGAATGCCGCATGGCAGGGTTGCAGTACGAAAGGATAGTTCCCAATTATTCTGGACAGATAAGTCCATAAACCTTATTGAGACATTATGGCAAGACACAAGGAATTCGATCGCGACACCGTACTCAAGGCGGCTATTACCGTGTTCACCGAACACGGCTACGAGGGCACGTCGACGGATGCGCTGCTGTCGGCCATGAAGATCAGCCGGCAAAGCATGTACGACACTTTCGGCGACAAGCGCCGCCTCTATCTGGCAGCGCTCGACCGTTACAATCTCGACAGCGTCTCTCAAATCGTGGCCGATCTGCGCCGCGATATGGCACCTTTGAAAGCTTTGGAAGAAATGCTCATCGCCTTCGCCTCCCGTCCGGAAACCGAAGCCGGGCATGGCTGCCTTGGCGTCAGCGCCGTGTGCGAGTTCGGACGCACGGACAGGGAGGTCTCGGCGCTGACCGACAAGGCGTCCCGCCTGCTTTCATCCACAGTGCAGACAATCCTCGAGGAAGGCAAGAAGCGGGGCGAGGTCGCAGATGATGTCGACATCACCGACGCCGTTCAGTTTCTCGGCTCGACCCTCTCGGGCATGAAGATCAGTGCCCGCAACGGCGCCTCTCGCGAAACGCTCCGCGGAATAGCCCGCCTCGCCATCCGAAGCCTCCGGTAAAAGTGCTGGAACTCTCAATCCGATTTCGTATGCCCAATTATAGATCAAACAGTCCAAAAAGAAAGGAAGCCAAAATGTCTCAACCACTTTCCGGCAAGATCGCAGTCGTAACCGGGGGCTCGCGCGGTATCGGTGCCGCAATCGTCCGCCGCCTCAGCAGCGATGGCGCAACCGTTGCCTTCACCTATTCCGCCTCCGGCGACAAGGCGAAGGCCATCGTTGCCGAGATAGAAGCAAAAGGTGCGAAGGCGCTGGCCATCAAGGCAGATAGCGCCGATCCGAAGGCCGTTCAGGATGCGGTCGATCAGACTGTCTCGGCATTCGGCGGCATCGACATCCTTGTGAACAGTGCCGGAATTCTGATGCTGAATTCGGTAGAGAATTTCCCCCTCGAAGACTTCGACCGCATGTTTGCAATCAACGTGCGTGCTGTCTTCGCCGGTACGCAGGCTGCCGTGCGCCACATGAGAGCGGGCGGGCGCATCATCACCATCGGCAGCATCGTCGCCGACCGCAGTGGCTTCCCGACCTCTTCGGTCTATTCCATGACCAAGGGCGCTGTCGCCGCCATGACGCGCGGCCTCGCCCGCGACCTCGGCCCGCGCGGCATCACCGTCAACAACATCCAGCCAGGTCCGACGGCAACGGACATGAACTCAAACGAAGCCAGCCATGAGATGCTGAAACAGTTGATGGCACTCGGCCGCATGGGCGAGGACAAGGAAATCGCCAGCTTCGCCGCCTATCTCGCCAGCCCGGAAGCCTCCTTCATCACCGGTGCCAGTCTGACGATCGACGGCGGTTATCTGGCCTGATGCTGACAAGCGAAAGGCGGCGCAGATGCGCCGCCGTTCCCTTCAGTGTTCGAAACTCAGGATTTCTGCTGCGTGATCAGCACTTCGCGGGCGATTTGGTCGAGTGGCAGAATACGGTCGACGCCGCCCTTGGCGATCGCTTCCTTCGGCATGCCGAAGACGACTGAACTGGTCTCGTCCTGGGCAACTGTGTAGGCGCCGGCCTGATGCATTTCCAGCATGCCGCGCGCACCATCGTCCCCCATTCCCGTCATGATGATCCCCATGGCGTTCGAGCCAGCCGAACGGGCAGCGGAACGGAACAGCACATCAACAGACGGACGGTGGCGGGAAACTAGCGGTCCTGGCTTGACGGACACGTAATACCGCGCGCCCTGCCGCTCCAGCAGCATATGCTTGTCGCCCGGCGCAATCAGCACGTGACCGCGCAACACGGGATCACCATCGGCCGCCTCCTTGACCTCCACTTCGCAAAGACCGTTGAGACGTTTGGCGAATGCCGCGGTGAATTTTTCCGGCATATGCTGGACGATGACCATGCCCGGCGCATTGGCCGGCAATGCCTCCAGGAACTCACGCAGGGCTTCCGTCCCGCCCGTCGAAGCGCCGACGCAGACGACCATTTCCGTCGTCTTCGCCATGGCCCGGCCAGTTGGTGGCGGCAGCATCGCATCGGCCGTCAGCTTCTTGGCCGGCCCTTCCGCCGAAGCCGAACGGACGCGGCCTGCAGCGCGGCGCACATTCGCAAGCCGTGCATGCGAAGCGCTTTTCACCACTTCACGGATACGCATTGCATCATCGGCGAGACTGTCGGCCGCACCGATCTTCGATTTCAGGATGACGTCGACAGCTCCAGCCTCCAGCGCCTGCAGCAGTGTTTCCGAACCTGCTTCCGTCAGCGACGAACACATGACGACCGGGATGGGCCGCTGTGACATGAGCTTGCGCAGGAAGGTGATGCCGTCCATGCGCGGCATTTCCACATCGAGCGTAATCACATCGGGGATTTCTTCCTGAATCTTGCGCGCCGCCATAAAGGGATCGGAGGCGACACCCATGATCTCAATGTCCGGATCTCCCTCCAGAACCTTCGTCAACGTCTGCCGAACGCTGGCGGAATCGTCGATGATGAGGACACGGATCTTCTTATTCATGAAATCCTCTCAGATACGCTGAAACACCGTATTTGAAACCTGCTTCAAGGGAAGGTCGAAGCCGGTGATCGATTCCGAGTGGCCGATAAACATGTATCCTCCTTTAGCGAGGCAATCGCAGAGGCGGCCGAGGACGCCCGCCTGGGTCTGCTTGTCGAAGTAGATCAACACGTTGCGGCAAAAGATCAGGTGCATCATGTCACCAACAGGATATTTCTCATCCATCAGGTTCATACGAGCAAAGCCGACACGGCTGCGCAGCTTCGGCGAGATGCGAACCTCACGGCGACCCTGCTGCTTGGCAACCATGACATATTTCTTCTGCAGGTCGCGCGGCACTGGAGCGACCAGATCTTCCGCATAAATACCCTTTCGCGCGGTCTGCAGCACATCGGTGGAAAGATCGGTCGCCAGTACACTATAGGAAACATCGCTGCGACTCTCGACGAATTCGGCCAACACCATAGCCATCGTATAGGGCTCGGCCCCCGTCGAGCAGGCAGAACTCCATGTGCGGATCGTCCGCAAGCCGCTGTCGGCGAGCGTCGGCAGTGCGATCGTCTGCATATATTCGAAATGCTTGGCTTCCCGGAAGAAGTCAGTCTTGTTGGTCGTCACGACGTCGATCAGATAGACGGCCTCCTGATCGAGACCGCCCTCGTTGAACAGGAAATCACAATAATCGTCGAAGCTCGCATGGCGCGTAGCGCGCAAGCGCCGGCGCAGCCGACCCTCCAGCATCGTCAGCTTTGTCGACGGCATTTTGATGCCGCTATAGTCGTAGATGAACCGAGCCAGCTTGTCGAAATTACGTTTGCTGATCCTGTCACCCGGCAATTGGGTTTCTACCGCAGCCATACTCATAAAACGTGACGCTCCGAACAGGTTTTGAAGGCCTCAGGCGGCCGATTGCAGGACAGTGGCATCCTCGCCCGACAGAAGTCGGGCAAGGTCGATTATGACGACGAAGCCGTTCTCGCGGCGCACGACACCGGCGATGTAATCCGAACGCCAGCGTACGCCGATATCAGGTGCGGACTCGATCTGATCGCGACGGAAGGGCGTCACTTCGAAAACGCGATCGGCAACGAGGCCGAGCGTCAGAAGGCGATTTTCCATCGGAACGTCGAGAACCAGCACGCGCGTATGCGGCGTCGGCACGGTTTTCGACATGCCGAGCTTCAGGCGCAGATCGATCGTCGGAACGCCCTGGCCGCGCACGTCACGCAGACCGAGCAGATAGTCGGGACCATTCGGAATCTTGAACGCTTCCGCATAGTCGAGGATTTCGCGCACCACCTCCACCGGAACGGCGAAGATCTCTTCGCCGAGGCTGAAGGTCACGAATTGGGCTTCCAGAGATGTTGTTGCCATGATCAACCGCTTTCCTTGGATTCGGGCGCCCCCATTATCGGAGACGCCTGTTAATAGATTGAAAGGACCCGGACGCTCAGGCGCTTTCCTTGAATTCGGCATCGCCGTCGTCGGGGCCACCCATTGAAAGGTCGAGAGCAAAGCCCTTGGCGCGTGCCTGCTGGGCGGCGACCGTGTTTGCAGCTGCGGTCTTCTTGGCGACCGGCTTTCGGGCTGCGGCCGGAGCCGGCGTGCGGACGCTGACCTTGGCAGCCGGAGCGCGCGACAGGCGGTTGCCAGCCGTATCCACCTTGAAAAAGGCGATCGAGGCCTGCAGTTCCTCAGCCTGGGTCGCCAGCTCTTCGGAGGTCGCCGACATTTCCTCGGAAGCACCCGCATTCTGCTGCGTCACCTTGTCGAGCTGCTGGATCGCTTCGTTGATCTGGGCTGCACCGATATCCTGTTCACGGCAGGCGGCGCTGATTTCGGAGACCAGTTCGGCCGTCTTGCGGATGTCGGGCACCAGGCGCCCGAGCATGTCGCCGGCTTCCTGCGCTGCCTTCACCGTATCGCCGGACATCGCACTGATTTCCGCTGCTGCCGACTGGCTGCGTTCGGCAAGCTTGCGCACTTCGGAAGCGACCACTGCGAAGCCCTTGCCATGTTCGCCGGCACGTGCAGCTTCGACAGCAGCGTTCAGGGCGAGCAGGTCGGTCTGACGGGCGATTTCCTGAACGATGCCGATCTTCTCGGCGATCGTACGCATGGCGGCCACCGCCCGGTTGACGGCATCACCGGAATTCTCCGCATCCTTGGCGGACTGACGGGCAATCTTCTCGGTCTGGGCGGCATTGTCGGCATTCTGCTTGATGTTGGCGGCCATCTCCTCCATCGACGCGGACGCTTCTTCAGCCGAGGCCGCCTGCTCTGTTGCGCCCTGTGACACCTGCTCGGAACTCGCCGACAGTTCCTGGCTGCCGGACGAGACGTTTTCAGCTGCGGCAATCGCATCGGCAACGACACCACGCAGGCGCTCGACCATCTGCTCCAGGGCGATCCCCAGCGTATCCTTGTCGGACAGCGGCTGCGGAGAGACGGTCAGGTCGCCGTTAGCGATCTGGTTGGCGATCTGCGCCGTTGTGCGCAGATTGCCGGTCATCCGCGTCATGGAATTGACCAGGTCACGGATCTCGTCGTTGCTCCTGTGCTCAATGTCCTGTTCGAGATCGCCAATGCTGACCGCATCCGCGAGTTGGACTGCGCGCTTGAGGCCACGGGAGATATTGAGCAGGATCCAGATGGCAGCAGCAGAGGATACGATGATCAGGCCGATCGTCATCATCACGAGCATGTTGCGCGACTGCGCATACTGATCGTTGGTGGCGGCGTCGGTTTCGGCGACATTGCCGGTCACGGTGTCATTCAGCTTGGTGAGAATGCTGAGAAGCTGGGTTGTTACCGCCTGGCCTTCGCCCATCGAAATGACGCCGGCCTGGGTGTTGGATTCGCTGGTGTTCTGCTTGGCGAGGTCGGCAACGCGATCCTGCAGCGCCGTCCACTTGCCGTAGAGGTCGCCGAACTGAGCCATGCCATTCCTAATGTCAGTATCTTCGGAAGTGGCAAGGCGAGCCTGCAGTGTCTTGATCTGTTCGCGCTGCTGCGAAATCTCATCGACATAGCCGGCGATCTTGCTCGGATCCGTGTTGATGATCGCATCCTTTTCGGCGCGGATGGAACGCATCACGGCATCGGAGAGGTCGCCGGAATCGCGCAGATTGGCCACCGGACCGGCAACCATGACCGTGATGTCGTTATTCAGCGACGAGAGATTATAGATCGAAAGACCGGCCATGGCGCAGGTCAGGAGAACGATAAAACCGAACACCAGGCCCAGTTTGAGTTTGATCGTGAAGCGCATTCCAAGCCCCCTTTAGGACTGCAGCGGATATCCCGCGAAATGACACATTGTGCCGCCGTAAAAACGCTTCATGCGTTGCCGGCTGAGCCGGTGTGCCCCGGCGCTTCCATGCGCCGGCTGTAACGGGGCCGCTGTTGCCGCGGCCCCGATGCGTCCGCCGGGAAGAGGCTATGCACTTTCCCGGAAATCATCGTCCGCCATGTCTGGTCCGCCCATGGACATGTCGAGGGCAAAACCTTTGGCGCGGGCCTGCTGAGCAGCAACGCCGTTGGCGGGAGCCGCCTTGCCGGTCGGCTTGCGGGCCGCAGACGGAGCCGGGCGTGTGGTCACCTTGGCGGCCGGTGCGCGGCCCTGACGGCCACCCGTCGCCATTGCCTTGCCACCCGCCGTGTCCACTTTGAAGAAGGCGATGGACGTTTGCAGTTCCTCGGCCTGGGCAGCGAGCTCTTCCGACGTCGCAGACATCTGCTCGGAAGCACCCGCATTCTGCTGGGTTACCTTGTCGAGCTGCTGGATCGCCTCGTTGATTTGCGACGCACCGACATCCTGTTCGCGGCATGCCGAACTGATCTCCGCCACGAGTTCCGCCGTCTTTCTAATATCAGGCACCAGGCGGCCGAGCATATCGCCTGCCTCCTGGGCGGCCGTGACGGTATCGCTCGACATGGCGCTGATTTCGGCTGCTGCCGACTGGCTGCGCTCGGCAAGCTTGCGCACTTCGGAAGCGACGACGGCAAAGCCTTTGCCGTGCTCGCCGGCACGAGCAGCCTCCACGGCAGCGTTGAGTGCGAGAAGGTCGGTCTGGCGGGCGATTTCCTGAACGATGCTGATTTTCTGGGCGATCGTACGCATGGCTTCGACGGCGCGGGAAACGGCGCTGCCGCTCATCTCCGCATCCTTGGCGGACTGACGGGCGATCTTTTCCGTCTGGGCGGCATTGTCGGCGTTCTGTTTGATGTTGGCAGCCATTTCTTCCATCGAGGAGGAAGCTTCCTCGGCCGCAGAGGCCTGCTCGGTGGCGCCCTGCGATACCTGCTCCGAGCTCGCCGAAAGCTCCTGGCTGCCGGCCGAAACATTCTCGGCGGCTGCAATTGCATCCGCGACGACATCACGCAAGCGCTCCACCATCTGTTCGAGCGCAGTGCCGAGTGTATCCTTGGCCGAGAGCGCCTTCGGAGAAACGGTCAGATCGCCGGCAGCAATCTGCGTGGCAATATCGGCGGTGGCACGAAGATTGGTGACCATGCTTTGCATCGCGATGCCGAGCGTATCCTTGGCTGAAAGCGGCTTGACCTCGACCGAGAGGTCGCCTTCAGCGATCTGGTTGGCAACATCGGCGGTGGCGCGCAGGTTGTTCACCATGCCGAGCATGGCAATGCCGAGCGTATCCTTGTCGGAGAGCGGTTTCGGTGTAACGCTGAGGTCACCGTTCGAAATCTCGTTCGCGATGCCAGCGGTATTGCGCAGATTATCCGTCATGACGTTGATCGTGTTCACCAGATCCTTGATCTCGTCGTTGCTCTTGATCTCGACCTTCTGGTTCAGATCGCCGATGGCGACAGCGCTGGCGACGTTCATGATCTTGCGCAGGCCACTGTTGATGCCAAGCGCGATCCACAGTGCGGCGGCAAAAGCGATGACGGAAGCGCCGATGGCAATGCCGATCAGCAAGTTTCTGGTGTTGCCGTAGAGGATTTCCGTATCGTCGTCGGCCTGGGTCATCGCCTTCTGCTGATGAGTGACAAGCGCCGTGAAGACGTCTTCCAGCTCCATGACGATGGCGCGAACCTCACCACCGGAATAAGCCGTGGCCCCTGCCCTGTCGCCGCTTTCCTGGATCAAGGCGACTTTGTTGGAACCATCAACGAAACGTTTGCTCAGCTCGATCAGCCTGTCCCATGTCGGCTTGCTGTCAGCCATTGCGATCTGCTGACCGCCTGTCGCGAACGCGAGCATTTCATCCATGCTTTTTGCCGAGTTTTCGTAGTGTTTCTTGGCCGCTTCAGGATCCGTTTCCAGAAGGGCGTTCTTCTGCCACCTGATGGCATCGAGCTCGGCAGCTTTGGCCTCCAGAGCCAGCTCCAGGCTTTTTGAAGGGCCTGCGATCAGGTTGCCAACGGCATCGTTCAGCGAACTGAGGCTGATAATTCCAAAGACTGCACTACCCACTAGCAACAGTATGACGAAGCCGAATGCGGCTGCGAGCTTGAGCTTGATCGTGATGCGCATCGCAATACCCCTATTTGAAAGCGACATAAATAATTTGAATGATGGTTTCCTTGTTGCCGCCTCATGCAGCAAAGCATCCCGTCCGGCGTTCCTAGGCCCCGAAAGCTCGTGTCAGGGGCCACATGCGAGGCCCCTGACGGGATCAATCAGGAAAGTGCTCAGGCGCTTTCCTTGAACTCGGCATCGCCGTCGTCGGGGCCACCCATGGAAAGGTCGAGAGCAAAGCCCTTGGCGCGTGCCTGCTGGGCGGCGACCGTATTGGCAGGTGCGGTCTTCTTGGCGACCGGCTTTCGGGCTGCGGCCGGAGCCGGTGTGCGCACCGTCACCTTGGCAGCCGGAGCGCGCGACAGGCGGTTGCCGGCCATATCCACCTTGAAGAAGGCGATCGACGCCTGCAGTTCCTCAGCCTGGGTCGCCAGTTCTTCGGAGGTCGCCGACATTTCCTCGGAAGCGCCGGCATTCTGCTGCGTCACCTTGTCGAGCTGCTGGATCGCTTCGTTGATCTGGGCTGCACCGATATCCTGTTCACGGCAGGCGGCGCTGATTTCGGACACCAGTTCGGCCGTCTTGCGGATGTCGGGCACCAGGCGCCCGAGCATGTCGCCGGCTTCCTGCGCTGCCTTCACCGTATCACCTGACATCGCACTGATTTCCGCTGCTGCCGACTGGCTGCGTTCGGCAAGCTTGCGCACTTCGGAAGCGACCACTGCGAAGCCCTTGCCATGTTCGCCGGCACGAGCAGCTTCCACGGCGGCGTTCAGGGCGAGCAGGTCGGTCTGACGGGCGATTTCCTGAACGATGCCGATCTTCTCGGCAATCGTGCGCATAGCGGCCACCGCACGGTTGACGGCATCACCGGAATTCTCCGCATCCTTGGCGGACTGGCGGGCAATCTTCTCGGTCTGGGCGGCATTGTCGGCATTCTGCTTGATGTTGGCGGCCATCTCCTCCATCGACGCGGACGCTTCTTCAGCCGAGGCCGCCTGCTCTGTTGCGCCCTGCGACACCTGCTCGGAACTCGCCGACAGTTCCTGGCTGCCGGACGAGACGTTTTCAGCTGCGGCAATCGCATCGGCAACGACACCGCGCAGGCGCTCCACCATCTGCTCCAGGGCGATCCCCAACGTATCCTTGTCGGACAGCGGCTGCGGAGAGACGGTCAGGTCGCCGTTAGCGATCTGGTTGGCTATCTGCGCCGTTGTGCGCAGATTCGTCACCATGCTGCGCATCGCGATGCCGAGAACGTCCTTGTCCGACAGGGGCTTGGCATCGACGGACAGGTCACCCATAGAGATCTTGTCGGCAAGTTCTGCGGTATTGCGCAGATTGGCCGTCATGACATTGACGGTCTCGATCAGATCTTTGATTTCGTCATTGGTCTTGACGGCAACATTCTGGTCGAGGTCACCGATTGAAACGGCCTTTGCGACAGTCGCGATCTTCTTGAGACCATTGCTGATGCCAAACATGATCCAGATGGCAGCGCTCAGCGCGATCAACACGGCAATACCCGATGCAACGCTGAGGATCAGTTTGGTAGAGTTATAAAGATCGTCGTTGGCCTGGTTAGTCGCCTTCATTCCCTTGCGCTGGATTTCGACAAGGGCGGCAATTGCTTCGCCCATATCGTTCGTCATGTCACGCAGTTCGCCAAGCGAGAGGGCCTGGGCACCGGCCTGATCGCCCTTGGCGTCGAGCTGTTGAAGTTCAGCGGATTTCTCACGGAATTTCGCACCAATGCCTTGCAACTTTTCCCAATAGGGCTTGCCTTCGGGCGAAGCGATTTTGTGGCCGTCGTTGACGGACTCAAGCATCGCCTGCAGGTTCTGATCGGCCTCCTTGTAGAATCCGTACGACGTCTGCGGATCGGTTGAAAGCAGGGCATTTTTCTGCGCGCGAATGGCGTTGACTTCGGCCACGTTGGCTGTCAGCGCGAGTTCAAGACGGCGCACAGGCCCATCGATCATAGCACCGCTGGCATCATTCAAAGAGCCGAGACTCATGCTGCCATAAACGGCGATGCCGACCAACAAGAGGGTCATCAAGCCGAAGGCAAGACCCAGTTTCAGTTTAATGGTGAAGCGCATTTGAATACTTCCTTGAAGGTGATCGACAGAGCTGGATGCATGACTCGAAGTTCGGGCATGGGTCGTCATTCTGCCGCTTTTGGCGGCATGCATTGCGGGCACGTTCAATTGCTGGAGGCCATCGTCGCTTGCTCCGCATGTCCATCGTTACGGACCCCTGCGGGAGTTCACGATCGGCTTGCAAAACCGCAGCGCGTCTGACTGCGGAAGATCCCACTTTCGGGGAAACCCGATGCTCCGCCTGTCTCTTAAAGCTGGCAGGCGGACATCTGCCGATCGATACCAACGCATACACACGTCGGGCATTTCCTTAAGCCACGGGCCAGAGGTCCGCGGCAGTCTTCATTTCAACGAAACCACTCAGGCGCTTTCGCGGAAATCGTCGTCACCGGCGTCCGGGCCGCCCATCGACATGTCCAGAGCAAAGCCCTTGGCGCGTGCCTGTTGGGAAGCAACGGTGTGGCCCTGATTGTGGTTATGCATCGCCGGAGCTGGCTTGCGTGGGGCAGCGGCGGAACCGTTGACCACCTTGGCAGCCGTCTTTGTAACGGTCTTCCGTACGCCGGCACGGGTCGCACCTGCCGCATCGACCTTGAAGAAGGCAATTGAAGCCTGCAGTTCCTCGGCCTGAGCGGCAAGCTCTTCCGAAGTAGCCGACATTTCTTCCGAGGCGCCGGCATTCTGCTGGGTCACCTTGTCGAGCTGCTGGATCGCCTCGTTGATCTGCGAGGCGCCGATATCCTGCTCGCGGCAGGCGGCACTGATCTCCGAGACCAGTTCGGCGGTTTTCCGGATGTCAGGAACCAGACGGCCGAGCATTTCGCCGGCATCGCGTGCGGCCTTGACGGTGTCGCTCGACATGGAAGAGATCTCAGCGGCTGCAGACTGACTGCGTTCAGCCAGCTTGCGGACTTCCGAGGCGACGACCGCAAACCCCTTGCCATGTTCGCCGGCACGCGCAGCTTCGACAGCGGCATTCAGGGCAAGAAGGTCGGTCTGACGGGCGATTTCCTGGACGATGCCGATCTTCTCGGCAATCGTGCGCATCGCATCGACGGCGCGGTTGACAGCATCCCCGGAAGCTTCCGCGTCCTTGGCAGATTGGCGGGCGATCTTCTCGGTCTGGGCAGCATTGTCGGCATTCTGCTTGATGTTGGCAGCCATCTGCTCCATCGAAGCGGATGCCTCTTCAGCCGAAGCAGCCTGCTCTGTCGCACCCTGCGAGACCTGCTCGGAGCTGGCCGAGAGTTCCTGACTGCCCGATGAAACATTATCGGCGGCGGACAAGGCGTCGGCGACGACGCCGCGCAGGCGTTCGATCATGACATTGACGTTGCCGAGCAGTTCACCGATTTCGTCATGCGTGGTGATTTCGGCCATCTTCGTCAGGTCGCCTTCGGCAACTTCGCGGACAACGGTGTTGGCGCGGCTGAGACCCTTGCTGATAGTATTCGCGATCCAGAAGGCAGTGAGGCCGGCAATCAGCAACGCTACGGCAGCAACCGCAATCATCGTCGTGCGCGTCGTGGCATACTGCTGATCGGCGCTATCATCGGCTTCTTTCATGCGCTGCTTTTCGAGCGTCAGAACTTCATCGAGTGTGGCGTCGATATCGTTGGCCGCCTGGCGAGCCGTCGTGACCGAGACATTGTTGGCGCCGTCCACATTGCCGTCTTTGATGAAATTTCGGATCTGGTCGTCAGCCTGATTGAATGCCTTAGAGAGTTCGGCAACGCGTTCCCAACGCGCCTTGCCTTGCTCGGTCGCAAGCTTCGTCACGGCAGCGAAGGCATCGGCGAAATCCTTACGAGCCTTGTTGCCCTTTTCGATAGCACCGGAAGCGTCGTCGGCATTACGCGCCGTCAGGAGGTTCTTCTGCTGGCGGATGGCTTCGAGCTGGGCGATATTGATCTGTTGCGCCAGGTCGAGGCGCGCAGCGGGACCAGCAAGAAGATTGCCGATCGTGTCGTTCAGCGAACCGAGGCTGAAGATGCCGTAGGCGGCAGTGCCCATGAGCATGAGAATGATAAAAGTGAACGCTGTCACCAGCTTTGTCTTGATCGTCAATCGCATCGTCTTAACCCCTCAATAATTGGCCGCCGGCTAGTTGACGGCCCCCGCCGTCTCATGCCTCGATGAAAAAATTGCTTGCAAATTCGGGAGGATGATGAACTCGCCATCCCTCTTGACCAGGCAGTTGATGTAATCCGCGCGCCAGCGCATGCCCACGCTTGGCGGCGGTTCACTGGCGCTCCTCGTCAAGGTCGTCACCTCGTTCACCTTGTCGGTACGCATTCCCACCAGGGTCTGCTCCCCCTGCAGATCGACCTCGATGACGATGATGCGGCTGTCGATCGTCGCTTCCGAAGCTTCCATCCCAAAAGCGAGGCGAAGATCGGCAAGCGGAATGACCTTGCCGCGGAAGTTGATGACGCTGGCGACGAAGGGCTGGCTGCCCGGCACCGCGGTCTCGGGAAGCAGATCCAGGATTTCCTGGACGATGACAGCTTCCAGCGCGAAGGTTTCGCCATTGAGATCGAAGGTCAGAACTTCGATTTCCTCGGCGTATTTCCAGTGCTTGTCTAATTTTTCGGCTGTTGCTGCTGTGCTCATCCTGCCACGCGCAATTGCGCCTCCTGTTGCTGACCCGCGGCAACGAGGTGCCCGACGTCAAGAATGAGGGCGACGCTGCCGTCGCCGAGAATGGTGGCGCCAGAGAAGGTCGCCACGTCGTTGTGCAGTTTCGACATCGACTTGATGACCGTCTGGTGGTCGCCGATGATCTGATCGACCACGAGGCCGACACGTTCGGTGCCCGTCGAAATGACGACGACCTTTTGATGCACGTCCGGCTTGGTGCCGGTACGGAAGAGATCGCGAAGCCTGAGGAACGGCACCAGACTGTCGCGCAGCGAGATGAAGCTGCGCCCACGCGAGCGAAGATCTTCTTCGAGCGACAGTTCGAGGCATTCCTCGACCGCCGAGAGTGGGATGACATAACGACCGGAACCGACACGAACGAGCAGGCCGTCGATGATGGCAAGCGTCAGCGGAATGCGGAGAGAGACTTCCGAGCCCTGCCCCGGCAGGCTGACGATCTCGATTGCGCCGCGCAGCGCCTCAACCGTTTTCTTGACGACGTCCATGCCGACGCCACGACCAGAGAGATTGGTGATCGTTGCAGCCGTAGAGAAGCCCGGTGCGAAGATGAGTTGCAGCAATTCCTGATCGGAAAGCGGCTGGCCAGGCGCGATGAGCCCCGAGGATTCCGCCTTGGCGCGAACCCGATCGCGGTTGATGCCGCGGCCGTCATCCTTGATCGAGATGATGACCTCGCCGCCGGACTGACGGGCGGCAAGCGTCACAGTTCCTGCTTCCGTTTTGCCGGCAGCAAGGCGTTCGGCAGGCGGCTCGAGGCCGTGATCGATCGAGTTGCGAACGAGGTGAACCAATGGATCGGCGAGACGCTCGATGACGGTCTTGTCGACTTCGGTGGTCTCGCCTTCGGTGACGAGTTCGATCACCTTGCCGGTTTCACGCGCAAGATCATGGACGAGGCGGCGGAAGCGTGAGAAGAGCGTCCCGACGGGCACCATGCGCAACACCATCATCGTGTCGCGCAGCTCGCCGGAGAGACGTTCGATTTCTTCCGAAACCGAGCGCAGGGCAATATCCGAACTGGAGCTTGCCAGCTGGCTGAGGCGCGACTGGGCAATGACGAGTTCACCGACGCGGTCCATCAGCTCGTCGAGACGCTCTGCCGGAACGCGGACGTTTTCCTGTGCCTTTGCCTGGGCTGCCGCCTGAACGGGAGCCGTTTCGCGTTTCACCGGAACCGCCTCGACCGGTCGGAATTCCGGAGCGGCGGCTGGCGCGGATGCGACCGGGGCTGGCGTAACCGGGGCGACCGGAGCGGGAGCTCCATCTCTCTTTGTCTCGGCAGATGCGGCTTGCGGATCGGAGATTTCCTGAACGTCGAGCTCCATGTCATCCATGACGAAGATGAAGACGTCGTCGATCGCCGAACGGTCCTGTTCGCTGGTCAGAATGACGTCCCAGGAGACGTAAAGCTCAGTTGGAACCAGATCGTCGAGCTGCGGAATGCCTGATGTGTTTGCGCGGACTGTGCATTCGCCGAGATCGCGCAGTTCATCCAGAAGACCAAGCGGATTGGTGCCGTTAGCCATGGAATTCGCCGGCAGGCTGAAGCGGATGCCCCAGGTCGTTTTCTTCTTGGTAGGAGCGGCCGCCGCAGGCGCGGCAGCAGCGGAGGCGACGGCTTCTTTGACTTCGGCCTTACCGCCGACGGCGGCCTGGAGTTGTGCAAGCAGCTTGTGACCGGTATCGCCGTGATCCGCGTCGGGCTGTTCGACGAGGGCGCGCATATGGTCCTGCGCGGCGAGCACGGCAGCGACGAGCTCAGCGGTTGCCGGAACCTCACCCTTGCGAACACGGTCGAAGGCCGTCTCGCAATGATGGGTGAAAGCGGCTAGCGCCTCAAAGCCAAACATTGCCCCCGAGCCCTTCAACGTGTGAAGGCCGCGGAACACGGCGTCGACGAGATCCTTGTTTTCGAGGTCGTGGTTCAGGTCGAGAAGGCCGGCTTCGATCGCCTCGAGGCATTCGGCCGCTTCGGTACGAAAGACTGCGACTGGATCAAGCGAACTCATCTGCCCAGAACCTTCTTCGCGATCTTAACGAGATTTTCCGGATCGAACGGTTTGGTGAGCCAGCCGGTGGCGCCGGCGGCCTTGGCACGGGCCTTGAGGTCCGCATCGGACTCCGTCGTCAGGAAGATGATCGGCACGCCGGCCTGGGCGGGCAGTTTCCGCAGCTCCTCGATCATCGTCAGCCCGTCCATGACGGGCATGTTGAGATCAGTGACGATCAGGTCGAAATTGCCGCTCTTGGCAATCGCCAGGCCCTCGGCGCCATTGACGGCTTCGGTGACTGCATAGCCTGCATTGGTGAGCGTGACCTTGGTGGTCAGCCGGATGCTGGCGGAATCGTCGACGGTCAGGATGTTTGCGCTCATAGCGTCACCTCTTTATGCAACCAGAACTTTGTGTCTTCGTGATCGAAGGCTTCCGCAAATCCGGCACGCTCAAGAACCTTGAGAAGCGAGCCGCTGGCCGGAGCCGAAAGCGTGAGAGTCTTGCCTGTCGCTTTTGCCTGACGACGGGCGGCTTCGACGAGCTGAAGAAAACTCAGATCCGCTTCCGCGTTTTCGGGAAGGCTTAGAATAATGTTATTACTGTCGCGAAATTGATCGATAATCTTCGCGTATACTTCTGAAGCAGTACGAATGCTCAGAACTTCGGGAAGCGATATAGATTCGAAATATTGCGCCTGAGTATTCAATGCAGCCTCCATGGTCGGAGAATACTTAACGACCCCAAAAGGACTCTCATGACAGGCTTAACAGCGCGTAAACAGCGGTTGTAGGAAATTGCAATTACAGCGAGTCCGGACTCCCTGATTTCTCATCCAAGATAACTTATACTGATGCATGTTCATGTTATAAAATAAGTCGTAAAAACATATAGATAATCCAGATGTAAACGGTACGCATCAAATTTCGCCGAACTCTTTTAAGCGTTGTTAATCACAACGTTGACGAGTCTGCGGCGTTTACCTGCCGTTTCCATCCTGCCCGTAAAAATAGAATCAAATTGCCTGTGTTTAGAAGTAAAGGTACAAATGTGACAAACACGATGTCATCGGCACAGACTGCGCTCTACGCCTCAGGGTCAGATATCAGCCTGACCCTGGAATCGGCCCGCGCTCAAGTCGAGGAACGTTTCCTCGAAGGTGGCACCGTTCTGCTTTCGGTGATGGATGTCCTCAATCGTCTGTTGACGTCGCTGGACCAGCTCACCAAGGCATTGGACACCAATGAGGCGAGTGACACCAGCGCCGATCTGAATGCGACCGTTCAGAACTTGATTGAGCTTCCCGGCGCTGAGGAAAACCGTCAGCAGGCTCTGACGGCACTGGCCCAAACGGGCTCGGAACTGCACCGGCACGTCGCGGATATGCAGGAGACGATGCGCTACCTGCGCACCTTCGCAGTCACGGTAAAGATAACGGGTGCGGGTCTCGCCGAATTCGCGGGCTTCGCACAGGAAATCCTCGAGCGCATCTATTCGGGGACGGACGAAGTCAATCGCTTTGCAAGCCATCTGGACAGTCTGCTGAAGGAGGTCAAGCTCGCCCTCTCCTTTGGCAACAGTCTGTCCAAAAGCTACGCCGGCACCGTTCCCGCAGTCGCCACGGCGCTTAAGGACGACGCAAAGAAGATTGCCGATCACCGTCAGAACCTCGGCGCCATCGCCCGCGAGGTAGGCGCCATCGCTCGCGGCGTACAGGGCAAAGTCGCATCTACGCTTTCGGCACTGCAGATCGGTGACATTACCCGCCAGCGCATCGAGCATGTGCAGAGTATCTTCTCGCTGCTGGAGAATTTCTTCGCGAGCGCAGACGGCGCCAAGCTCGATGCCGATGCACGCAAACGGCTGCAGAACGTCATCCACCACCTGACCGCCGCGCAGATGGCTGAGATGTGCACCGACTTCCAAAGGGATTCCCGCAACGTCGTAAAGACCATCGCGAGCTTCAGCCAGGATACGCAGCAAATTCTGCGATTGCGCGACCAGATGAGCGGTCAGAGCGACGGCAGCGGCGGCAATTTCATGCGCGCGCTGGAATCCAGCGTCTCCGCTGCCCATGAGATCGTCAAGCAGGTCGATACGGCAAGCCGTCAAGCCGACCAGGTCAGTCAATCGACGATCGGCACTGCTGCAACGCTTCTGCAGTCAATCGAAGCGATCCGAGCAGTCAAGACTGATATTCACTATATGGCGCTGAATACCAACCTGCGCTGCAGCCGTCTCGGCGAGGAAGGCAAGTCGATCAACGTCGTCACCGCCGAGTTGCGCATCTTTGCCGGCAAGCTCGATGATTCAGCCGATGCCATCGTCAATGGCCTGCCGGCGCTCGAAGCCTCGGCTGGGCGCGTTGCCCCCGCCGCCGGCACCAAGAATGGCGGTCTTGCCGAAAGCCTCACCTCGGCCGTCAGCACGATCCGCTCGGCCGCCAACTTGATGGAAGACGAACTCCAGGTGCTTGCCGAACATGGCCGCGAGGTCGCGACCACGATCAACCTGCTGATCGGCAAGCTCGATTTCCAGCATGATCTCGGCGACGTGCTCGCCCGCTGCACCGATGTGCTGGAAACCGCGGCCGGCGACCAGATCGCCGATATTTCCGACATCGCCGAAGCAATCGCTCCGCTCGACCGCACGATCTTCAAGCTCTACACCATGGTCCAGGAACGCAATGTCCATCGCGACATCATTCCCGCCACCGAGCAAGCAACGGCAGCGGCTCCTGCTGAGCCCGCCAAAGTCCGGAGCGACGAAGATCTGTTCGAGGACGCCCTTTTTTAGAAGGGGCCACGGGTTAGAGCAATTCCAGCAAAAGTGGGAACCGGTTTTGCGTCCGGAATTGCAGAAAAACAATAAGGTAGAGCATTGAAGGCGACTCTGTTTTCGCTGGAAATGCTCTAGTTGATGCGGCGGAACTTGTTCGCCGCTTCGATCGCCGCCTTCTGCTGGTCGTCCTCGATGCCGAGATAGAAATCCTCGAGCGAGGGGTCGCTCAATCCCGCCCGCCGCGACAGGACATACCATTTGGCAGCTTCGATCGGATCGGGCGCCGTACCGATCGCATTGATGTAGAGATGCGCGAGCTTGTTCTGCGCGACGACATTGCCCCGGTTGGCGGCAAGCTTCAGCCATTCGAAACCGCGCACGTAATCCTTCGGCCCGCCGACACCGTTGACCAGCCAAATACCCATATCGAGTTGAGCCGTATCGAAGCCCGCCCGCGCCGCGCGCGCCATCCAGTCCCGGGCCAGCTGCTTCTTGTCTTCGGGCAGGTCTGAGACCTGCTGATAGATCTGCGCTACCGCATATTGCGCGTCGGCGACGCCCTGCTCTCCCGCCTTTTCATAGTAAGGCAGGGCAAGTTTCAGACCCTTGTTGCCGGGATTGTCGGCAACGAGGGTCTGCGCCCAATTGAATTGGGCGGACGAATTCCCGCCGTCGGCCGCCTTGCGCATATATTCGTCGGCCTTCGCCTTGTCGCGCGTGACATTGTTGCCCTCCATCAGGAGCAACGCATATTTGAACATGGCGGCCGGATCGCCGCCCTCCGCCGCCTTGCCGTACCAGAAGGCAGCATTCTTCATGTCCCGCTTGACGCCGAGGCCCTGCGACAGGATTTCGGCGATCAGGGTCTGGGCTGCCGGATCGCCGAGTTGCGCCCGTGGCAGCGCCTTGTCCATGGCGGTCAGATAATAGCCACGCTGATAGGCGCCGAACGCCTCGTCGACCGGACCCGTATATTCCTTTTCAGGCGGCAGGTCGGGCAGCTTCGCACCCATGCGATCGAAAACCCCGACACCATCGGACGGTACAATCCCCTGCGGCTGCGGTCGGTCGGTACGGAACGTCTGGCTGGGTGCCGCAGAAGGTTCGGTGATCGCTTCATTTGTCTGTGCCAGCACAAATTCCGGCCAGACCGCCAGAAAGGCCGTGATACAAAGGAGAGCGCATCTCGAAGGGCGGGCGAGCATCGGCATAAGCGCGATATCAATCCTCAAACCGTGGCGCTTTTTCGTCAAGCAAAGCATTGATCTGAGCCACGATCGAGGGCGCCTGAGCCGGCTCTGCGAATACCCCCACGCGCATTGCCACGAACTCGGCCCCGGTCTCCGCAACGGCAAGCACGGAAGCCGGATCAGTGCCGCCCATGACGATGCACGGAATTTCGATCATCGACGCCCACCACTCGGCAAGCGCCAGGTTCTTCGGGTGCGCCTCCGGCTTGATGTCGCCGTCGAGCTTGCCGAAGAAGATGTAATCGGGCCGCTCCTCGCCGACCTCCAGTGCACTATGCCGGTCGGCGGCATTGCCGCCGCCGACGATCAGCTTGTCCGCATAACGATCGATCGCATCGGCAATCTCGCTTGCCGGTCCCGTGATGTGCAGGCCATCGGCTTTCGAACGGCCGACGACGCGGCTATCACCGGCAATCAGAGCCGCAGCACCGGCATTCTGGATGATGGGCACGAGCTTTTCGGCATGTTTCTGAAAGCTGCCGTCATCGAGACCATATTGCGGCAGGATAACGGACGCGACATCGCCGCCCTTCAACGCATCGGCAACGATCGTCGCCCGTTCATCGGCATCGGCGATATCGGGCACAACGAGAACAAGGCGGCAGCGGTTTTCCGGTTCGGTCATGAAGTCTTTCCATCTGCGGCGGTTTTTCCCGCTCTATGGCGGATCCGCACTCGTTTTGAGTGAGTAATTCCGATAGAGGGGGCTTGCAAGGGGAGGAACTTCAAAAGCATGCCGCATGATCTGTCATTTTACTACGCCGCAATCCCGGCTGTCATTCTTGTCGGGCTTGCCAAAGGCGGGATGGGCGACGCTTTGTCGCTGATCGGTCTTCCCTTTCTCGCCCTCGTCGTGGCGCCCGTCGAAGCCGCCGCGATCCTGCTTCCCATCCTCGTCTTCATGGACATGATATCGCTGGTCATCTGGCGCCAGCATGGCGACTGGAGGACGCTGAAGATGATGCTACCGGGCGCCCTTCTCGGCATCGCTTTCGGCTGGGCCACCTCCGCTCTGGTGCCGGGAAGCGTGCTGCGCATTCTCATCGGTACCGTCACCGTTGCCTTCTGCCTGCGTTACTTCTGGAACAATTTCGGCCCCGGCAAGGGAAAAGTCGTCCCGCCACGACCCCAGCGCCCGGTCCTGGCAAGTCTTTGGGGCACGTTTTCCGGTTACGGCAGTTTCGTCGCCCATGCCGGCGGCGCGCCCTTCCAGATCTACGCCCTGCCGCTCAAGTTGCCGCCACGCGAATTCACCGGCACAAGCGTGCGCTTCTTCGCCATTTTGAATGCTGTCAAGCTCGTTCCGTATTTTGCGCTTGGGCAGTTCGAGACCCGCAATCTTCTGGCCTCTGCCACGCTCTTGCCCTTCGCCCCGCTGGCAACGATTACCGGGGCATGGTGTGTGCGGCGCATGCAGCCGCAGATATTCTACCCATTCATGTATGCCATGGCACTGATCGCTGCTTTCCTGATCCTGCGTGAAGGCATGCTCGAATAGGATGCGTTTCGTTGCGATGCACAATTCCCTTGCTGGATACGCCTGTTTGACGTAACTTTTTGGGATGTCGAACACGGACCCTTTCGCCGCGATTGCCGATCCGAACCGGCGGTTCTTGCTGGAGGAATTGCGACGCGCGCCAAAGACGGTCAATGAGCTTGCCGAGGGCCTGCCGATCAGCCGCCCCGCCGTGTCGCAACACCTGAAAGCGCTGCTCGAAAGCAACCTCGTTTCCGTGACTTCGGAGGGAACGAAGCGCATCTACACGGTCAATAACCGCGGCTTCGACAAGCTCAATCTCTGGCTGGATCAGTTCTGGGCCTGAAGGCGCCCTTTTTCGTAAAAACGCCAGCCCGATGCCGCATGCAAGGGACTGGCGCTTGATTTCGGTTATTCACCGGGTCTTGCTTGCTAAACTAGAAATTGGGGAATTTACCTTTTCTTTCACAAGACTGATGTCCGGCGATATCCTGGAAAGATCAATGGACGGATGACTTGAGACGCTCGATCTCGTCCTTGATGCGCAGCTTACGGCGCTTGCATTCGGCAAGTTCAGTATCGGAAATAGAGGGAGATGTTCTCAGGGCATGCAACTCCTCCTCGAGAGCGACATGCTTTTTCTGGAGCGATTCAAGATGAGCTTGAACAGTCATTTGACCCTTCCTTCCTCTTACCCTTCCCCAGCCATCCATTGCTGGAGATCCAAGGTGTCAACGCGCGGACTGTGACACATTTTTGAATGCTTGTCGAAGGCCAAAAGATGGAGACTAAGCGGCAAATTCATGATCAACACTAACTTCCCGTTACCTCTATTTGGTGATAGGAGCTTGCGGAAATTATCGGCAGACCGGACAAGGTCCGAAGACGATCATGGGGAATGCAAATGGCCGATCAGGAACAGGCGGAAATCAGGCTCATGGTGGCGCGCCTGCGCCAGGAGCATGAGGATTACGACGCCGCGATCAACGCCATGATCGAGACGGGATGCGATGCTCTGCGCATCCAGCGCATGAAGAAGAAAAAGCTCGTGATCAAGGACAAGTTGTCCAAACTGGAAGATCAGATCATCCCCGATATCATCGCCTGAAGGAACGATTGTGACGATAACAGACAGACCGCCAGTCGCCATTATCATGGGCAGCCAGTCAGACTGGGAAACCATGAAGAATGCTGCCGATACGCTGGAGGCGCTGGAAATCGAGTATGACGCGCGTATCATCTCGGCTCATCGCACACCCGACCGGCTCGTGAATTTCGCCAAAGGCGCACGTGCCGAAGGCTTCAAGGTCATCATAGCAGGCGCGGGTGGCGCGGCTCACCTTCCGGGCATGACGGCGGCCATGACGCCGCTGCCGGTTTTCGGCGTGCCGGTCCAGTCGAAGACTATGTCCGGCCAGGACAGCCTGCTCTCTATCGTCCAGATGCCAGGCGGCATCCCCGTCGGCACGCTTGCCATCGGCAAGGCCGGCGCGATCAACGCAGCACTTCTTGCTGCTGCCGTGCTTGCTCTTTCCGACGACGAGGTCGCCGAACGCCTCGACGAATGGCGCGAGCGCCAGAGCGCTTCTGTTGCCGAATATCCGATGGACGATCTCTGATGGTAAGGACGATAGGCATCATCGGCGGTGGCCAGCTCGGCCGCATGCTTGCCATGGCCGCAGCACGGCTGAATTTCCGCACGGTGATATTGGAACCGCAGGCCGACAGCCCCGCCGCCCAGCTCGCCAACCGCCAGATCACCGCCGCCTATGACGATCCTTCAGCACTCGCCGAACTGGCCGGGCTCTGCGATGTCGTAACCTACGAATTCGAGAATGTTCCCGTCACCGCTGCAGAAATGCTGGCAAAGAGCGTGCCCGTCTATCCGCCGCCGAGGGCGCTGGAAGCTGCTCAGGACCGACTGGCCGAAAAACGCTTCATCAATGGCTGCAACATTCCGACGGCCCGTTTCCACGCGGTCGACAGCCAGGCCGATCTCGAATCTGCATTGAAAGATTTCGGCGGCCAGGGCGTGCTGAAAACCCGCCGCCTCGGCTATGACGGCAAGGGCCAGAAGGTATTCCGCTCGCCCGCCGACAGTCCTCACGGCGCCTATGCGGAACTTGGCTCTGTGCCGCTCATTCTCGAAAGCTTCGTCGCCTTCGAACGCGAGGTGTCGATCATCGCCGCCCGCGCCGCCGACGGCACTGTGCTCTGTTTCGACCCGGCCGAAAACGTGCACCGCAACGGCATCCTGCATACGTCCACAATTCCGGCGACAATCTCCGCCGCCACCGCCGATGCGGCGCGCAAGGCTGCCGAACAGATTCTCACCGCGCTCGATTATGTCGGCGTCATCGGCATCGAGTTCTTCGTGCTGGCCGATGGCAGCCTGATCGCCAACGAGATGGCGCCGCGGGTCCACAATTCCGGCCACTGGACGGAAGCTGCCTGCGTCGTCTCGCAATTCGAACAGCATATCCGCGCCGTCGCCGGCCTGCCGCTCGGCAATCCGCGCCGCCATTCCGATTGCGTGATGCAGAACCTCATCGGCGACGATATTCTTGCCGTTCCGGACTGGCTGAAACGTGACGACACGCTGGTGCATCTCTACGGCAAGACCGAGGCGCGCGCCGGTCGGAAGATGGGCCACGTGACGACGCTGACGGGCAAAGCCTGCTGAGCCGTTTGCCCGGCCAGCGCCTGAAACCCGCGGAAAAAAGCCTTCACGTGGTTGACACAAGGAAGAGGCCGGGTTATCTGCTCCCCCACCTAAAGAGCGCGCCCAGCCGGCGCGCTTTTGATTGTTAAAAGACACGGGCGAATGTGAATTCCCCCAGAAACATCGCGGATCAGAAAAATGAAGATCAAGAATTCGCTCAAGTCGCTCAAGGCGCGTCATCGTGACAACCGTCTCGTTCGCCGCAAGGGCCGCATCTACATCATCAACAAGCAGAACCCGCGCTTCAAGGCTCGTCAGGGCTGATTGCGCGTATCCGGTTTGCCTGCCCTCAGGCGGGCATATCGGTTGGTCGCTTCGGTGATCACGCCAAATTTGTTTGATCTTCAGCGATGGCGGGCTAATATGTCCGCCATGCGCTTTTTTGCCTTGACCTCAGCGGCGCTGCCGCTTGCTTTCACCTTGTTTGCCCCTGCCCCTCCTGCCATGGCGCAGCAGAAGGATGTTATTGTCGAACAACAGGCCAACACCGATTCGTCGCCGAAGCAGCGTCTCGACCAACTCTATGATCAGTTGAAGCGTGAACGCGACCCGGACAAGGCAGGCAGCATCGCCAATCAGATTCGCATGGAATGGAACGATTCCAACAGCGCGACGATCAATCTCCTGATGCAATGGGCTGACAAAGCGATCGAGGAGAAGCGCAATCCCGCAGCGCTCGATTTTCTCGATGAAGCCATCGCCCTGAAACCCACCTATACCGAAAGCTGGAATCGTCGCGCAACGCTGAACTTCGTGCTCGGCAATTATCGCAAGTCGATGGCAGATATCGAACAGGTGCTGAAGCTCGAACCCCGTCATTTCGGCGCGCTGTCAGGCATGGCGGCTATTCTCGCCGCCACGGGCAATGACCAGATCGCCCTCAAGGCCTGGGAGCGCGTTCTGGATGTCTACCCCGCCGATCGCACTGCGCAAGAGCAGGTCGGCACGCTCTCGGAAAAGCTCGCCGGCAGCCGCACCTGACAGATCCGGCGCGCACTTGACGGCGTAGGAAAGCGTACAATCTTAACTCAGTGATGTGGTCTCTGTCCGGTTGAAGCCATGCTTGCCGAAGTTTCTGCCCTTCTCGCTCCCGTTGCTGCCGCTATCGGCTATTCCTCCTACAAGGCTCGCCAGTTCGAACATGCCTATCCCAATATCGGCGAACTGACCGATATTGGCGGCTATCGCATGAATGCTGTGCATATCCGGCGCCCCGACGCTGCCGATCTTCCGCCCCTGGTCTTCATCCATGGCGCGAGCGGCAACTTGCTGGACCAGGCGGGCGCCTTTCGCGAGCCGCTGGAAGGCCGCGCCGAGATGCTCTTCGTCGACCGCCCCGGTCACGGCTACTCCGAACGCGGCGGGCCGGAGAACGCGCTGCCGTCAGGCCAGGCCGATGCCATTGCCAAACTGATGGAAAAGCGCGGCATCGAGAAGGCTGTTATCATCGGCCATTCCTTCGGCGGCGCGATCGCTGCAGCCTTCGGCGTCCGCCATCCGGACAAGACGGCGGGTCTGCTGTTCCTGGCCCCTGCTTCCCATCCATGGCCTGGCGGCATCGACTGGTATTATCATGTCGCGACGACACCGGTTGTCGGATGGCTCTTCAATCATGCGCTCGTCGTGCCGCTTGGCCTGCACCGGCTGGAGCGCGGTACGGTGAATGTCTTCCGCCCCAACCCCCGGCCCCTCGATTACGTTGCCAGGACCGGTCCGTCGCTGGTATTGCGGCCGCGCGCCTTTTACAATAACGCCACCGACTTCAAGCGGCTCCATGAATATCTGACGGCCAACGCGCCGCACTATTCCGAGATATCAGCACCATCAGTTATCATCACCGGCGACAAGGACGAGATCGTCTGGGAGCATCTGCATTCGCGTGGATTGTCGCGAGATATAAGGGGATCGGAACTCGTCACGATCAAAGGCGTCGGCCACAAGCCTGACTATCTTGCGACCGACGTCGCCATTGCAGCCATCGAGAAGATTGCCGGCAAGCCGCGCAACCTTGCAGCGATTGCCCGCAAGGCAGAAGAACGGCTCGCCGGTTCTTCCACCAATCAGACGCTCGGAACAATGCCACCATCAATCGTATGTTCAGCACCGTGAACTGGGCGACGTGAAGGGAGAACCAGGCCGTTTTGGTTTTCGCTCCCGAGGCATCACCGATGGGACGCCTCATCAGGTCGCGAGGTGAATGCCGCCGTCACAAGTCAGGACGTGACCGCTCATGAAGCTGCTCGATACCAGGAAGGCGACGGCCTTGGCGACATCCTCCGGCCGGCCGATGCGACCGACCGGGGTGCGGCCGGCAAAATCCTCGAAGACGGCCTGACGCTCCCCGGCCGACAGGAAATCCCACCACGGCGTATCGATCACACCAGGCGAAACGCCGTTCACGCGCAACGGCTTCAACTCAGCCGCAAGCACCCGTACCATCGCCTCGATCCCCGCATTGACGGCGGCAAGACCTGCGGTTCCCGGCATTGCGGACTGCGCACTAACGGCAGATACGAAGGTGATACTGCCTTCTGGCTGCAGGAAAGTCAGAGCCACTTGCGCCATCGCCGCATGCGGGATGAGCTTCGTCTGGAAGCCGGCGAGCAGGTCGGCCATGTCGAGCGTCGCGAAAGGACCGGCACCATGGCCGCTGCCTAACGCCAGCACGAGATGATCGAAGGGTCCGAGGCTTTCGAAGGCCTGCTTCACCGCGGCGGGATCTCGCGCATCGATGGCGATCATTCCGACCTTGCCGGAAAGATGGTCAACAGAAGCCTTGAGCTTCGCCTGATCCCGCGCGGCGATGGTGACGCGAAACCCCTGTTCCAGAAGCAGTCTTGCCGAGGCAAGGCCGATGCCTGAAGAGCCGCCGATAACGACTGCGTGCTGCAATGACATGGAATACTCCTTTGCATGATCGAACTTCCGGCTTTCGTTGCCGGGAGCGGTTTCATCTTGCGGGGTTCCAAAATCGCAAACAGACCCAATTTTATCCTGGTATCGATACTGATATGATGACTGCCATGGATCAGAAATTCGATACGTTCGAAGCCCGCCGTCGAGAATTCGCGGCCTTCCTGCGCTCGCGCCGCGAGCGGCTGCGGCCTGCCGACGTCGGCCTGCCGGACGGTTTTCGCCGCCGCACGCCGGGGCTCAGGCGCGAAGAGCTCGCCATGATCGCCGGTGTCGGCACCACCTGGTACACCTGGTTGGAACAGGGGCGCGACATCCGCCCCTCCCCGCAGGTGCTGAACGCGCTCGCAAACGCACTTCGCCTTGATGAGGCCGAGCGCCAGCATCTCTTCACCCTCAACAGTCGCCAGTCGCCGCAGCCACTTTCGTCAGCCCCTGAGGTGGTCGATAAGCCGCTGCGCCGCATGCTGGACAATCTGACACATCAGCCGGCTTATGTGCTTGGTCGCCGCTGGGACGTACTGGCCTGGAACCGTGCCGCCGACCTGCTCTTCGGTGGTTATGACCGGCTGGGGCCGGACGAGCGCAACACCATGCACCGGCTGTTTGCCGATGATTTTCACCGCACCCTGCTGGTCGACTGGGAGGCCGTCGCCCGCGTCTCGCTCGCTATGTTTCGCGCCGACAGCGCCCGTTATGCCGGCGACCCGGATTTCGAGCGTCTCATCGCACTGCTCCAGCAGGCGAGTGCGGAATTCCGCGCCTGGTGGCCACGCCATGAAGTCGTCGCTCCGCTGTCAGGCGTGAAGCGCCTGAACCATCCGCTCAAGGGCTTGATGTGTTTCGAACATACCGGCCTCGCGCTGATGAGCCAGCCGGACATGAAGCTGATCGTCTACACGCCTCTCGAAGAGCACGACACGAACAGGAAACTCGCTGAGCTTCTCACCTGATCATTGTCTCTCACAGAAGCGACGCCATATCTTCCCCATCGCCGTCCTTCGAGGGGAAAATCATGGACCGCCTTCCCAGACAATCCGTCGCCATTCTCGCCGCCATTTCGCTTTGTCTCGCACCGTTGCCGGCTTTTGCCGCTTCGCCGGCACCCGTCGAAGCTGAGCATGGCATGGTCGTCACCGCCCAGCATCTGGCAACCGATGTCGGCGTCGACGTGTTGAAGAGCGGCGGCAATGCCGTCGATGCCGCGGTCGCAGTCGGCTATGCGCTCGCCGTCGTCTATCCGACGGCCGGCAATCTCGGCGGCGGTGGCTTCATGACGATCCGGATGAAGGATGGAAAAACGACCTTTCTTGATTTCCGCGAACGCGCACCGCTCGCTGCAACCAAAACCATGTATCTCGATGCCAAAGGCGATATCGTCCCGCGCGCCAGCCTCGACGGTTATCTCGCCGTCGGTACACCGGGTTCGGTAATGGGCTTTGAGACCGCCCGCGAGAAATACGGGACCAGGACGCGTGAGGAACTGATCGCCCCGGCTTTAAAATATGCGAAGGAAGGCTTTACGCTGGAACAGGGTGACGCAGCCACTTTCGCCAGCAGCGCCAAACGGCTCGCAAAAGACGAAGAAGCTGCAAAAATCTTCCTGAAAAGCGGCGGCGGCGCCTATATGCCCGGTGAGAAACTGGTGCAGCCCGATCTCGCCGCCGTCCTGCAGTCGATCTCGGAGAAAGGCCCCGATGCCTTCTACAAGGGCGCGCCTGCCGAGGCGATCGTCAAGGCCAGCCAGGCCAAGGGCGGCATTCTCGCCAAGGACGATTTCGAGCAGTACAAGGTGAGGGAACTGAAGCCGATCGAGTGCAATTATCGCGGCTATGACATCATTTCTTCGCCGCCGCCCTCCTCCGGCGGCGTCATCATCTGCGAGATCTTGAACGTCCTCGAAGGCTATCCGCTCTCTTATTTCGGTTACGGATCGGCCGAGGCAGTACACATCATGGTCGAGGCCATGCGTTATGCCTATGTGGACCGCAACGCCGCCCTCGGCGACCCCGACTTCATCGACAATCCCGTCTCTAAACTGCTGGACAGAAGTTATGCGGCGTCAATTCGTGCCAAGATCGATCCCTATCGGGCCGGCACCTCGGCCAATCTGAAGCCGCTCGGCGGTAAGGAAAGCACCGAGACCACGCATTATTCCATTATCGATGATGAGGGCAATGCAGTTGCCGTGACCTATACGCTGAACGGCTCCTTCGGTGCCGGTGTCGTCGCACCCGGTACCGGCGTGCTGCTCAACAACGAGATGGACGATTTCACCTCCAAGCCCGGCGTGCCGAACCTCTATGGCCTCGTGCAGGGCGAGGCTAATGCCATCGCGCCGAAGAAGACGCCGCTTTCTTCGATGAGCCCGACGATCGTCACCAAGGACGGCAAGCCCTTCATGGTGATCGGCAGCCCCGGCGGCTCGCGCATCATCACGATCACCCTGGAAGCCATCCTCAACGTCGTCGATTTTGGCATGGATATCAGCCAGGCGGTCAATGCTCCGCGCATCCATCACCAGTGGCAGCCGGACATGGTCTACCTGGAGCCCTACGCCCTCTCGCCGGATACCGAAAAGGCGCTTGCCGCAATGGGTTACAAGTTCGATGCCGGCAATAATACGCCCGTCTGGGGACAGGCGGCCGGCATTCTCGTCGGCGGCAGGAGCCTTGCGGCGATCGAGAAGGGCGGCGGCGCCCGTTACAACGGCGCGATGGACAGTCGCGCAGCCGAAGGTTCCGCCAACGGCTATTGAGCAAGCGCCTCAGCGGATTCTCACCCGAACAAAATCGCCGTCGATCTCGACATGCGGTTTTGCGCCCGGCACGCTTGGCTGCCGGGCGTCGACCCAGGAAGCCTGCGCCGCTACCTTGTAGTCGACCGGCACATTGTCTCCGAAGCCGAGATAGGCATCGAGCGCGCGAGCGCGGATCGACACGTTTTCGTCCGCTTCAACCCTGTCGAAGTCGAGGGAAGCCTTCACGGCATCCCCGCGGATATCGATGCCACTGGCATGACCGTCGAGGGTGACGTCGGCCGCCTTTCCGGCAACGGCAAGCTCGGAAAAATGACCAATGAGCCTTGCGGTGAAGGCGCTCTGATCGATCCGGAGGGCCGCACCGGCAGGCACATTGGCATTGACCTCAATCACGCAGTCGGATGGGTCCAGCCAGGACGATGCGGCGATATCGATATGCAACACCGTACCATCAACCCGCATGTCGCTATTGTTGCGACAATCGGCAAAGTACCAGCTTGAATACCAGGATGAGAACCAGCCTTTCCGTCGCCCGCTCAGCGATGCGCCATAGGGCTGATCGCGTCGCGTGGTGATGTTGATCGAGCTTGCGTCACCGCTGATGGCAACCGCACGCACGCCTGAAAGATCGGGAATTGCAGTTGTCGATGCCTTGTCCGGCAGAGCCGCAGACGCTACCAGAAGCGCCGGCATCACAAGAAGAATGATCATCGAAATCCGTCCATGAATGACGTCCTCCCGTCGAGGACATTTCCAGGATGGATTTTCAGCCCTCATTTCGAGACCTCGATCACGATCCGGGTCGACCGCGAACGCAATCGGGTTCATTCTGGGATCATTGTTGCCGCCGGATATCGCCGATGATCTTCGTTCCCCTGCCATTCGTCGTGGCTTTGCTGCTTGCCATCCTGCTCATCCGCATGTTGCGCCAGGGAGATGGGGCGCTCGCCGAAAAGCGGCCTTTCCTGCTGCTGATCGGGTTCTACATCCTCCAATCCGTAGTAATCGGCATCCGCTGGGGTTACGACGTCATCGCGATCATGCCGATTCAATCGTTGATCGCGACGACAATCGCGGCCCTCGCCTGGGTCTGCTTCAAAGGGCTTGCTATGGAAGAGCAACCCACCTTTTTCCGTTTCTGGCCGCACCTTTTGCCGACGGCCTCGATCGTCGTCTTGATCGCGCTCTATCCAGAGCCGATCAGTCTCGCGATCATTCTGATCTTCCTCGGTTATGGTGCAGCGCTCCTCTGGCTTGCCCGGCATGGCCCGGATGCGCTCGTCGCCTCCCGCCTTGACGGTGCAGTGCTGTCCTATCGCTCGCTGCAGATCACCGGCTTTGCCCTCATCGCCTCCGCCGTCACCGACGTCATCATCAGCTTCGATTTCACCAAGACCGGCGGCATTCATGCGGGCGCCATCGTCGCACTTGGCAATGTCGTCGCGCTGCTGATCCTTGGCACCGCCGCGTCCGTGGCAAGCAGCGGCAGCACGGTCGAAGTGGCATCCGCGGAGCCGCCCCCACCGCCACCGCCGGCGACAGAAGAAGACGAAGCCGTCGCCGCAGCGCTCGATACGCTGATGCGCGCCCGCCAGCTCTATCGAGATCCCGAACTCAATCTCACCCGCATTGCCCGCAGGATGAATCTCCCTGCCCGGCGCGTCTCCACGGCCGTCAACCGCATCCACGGCATGAGCGTCTCGCAATATGTGAACGACTTCCGTATCCGCGCCGCCTGCGAGCAGCTGGTCGGCACCGATCATCCAATAACGCAGGTGATGTTCGACTCCGGCTTCATCAGCAAGTCCAACTTCAATCGCGAATTCGCGCGCATGAATGGCGAAAACCCCACACAGTTCAGAAAGCGGCGCGTCCCGCGGGAATCGGGTGGTGCCGCGTCCAATGTCATATTCATGTCACCGTGACAAAGTCGCCGTTCACAAGCAAAGATGCGCGCTCTATGCATGAGCGGCATTAAAGCAAAAAGAGATTCCCATGGCTTCCATTGAAATGATCGTTGCCGCCCGGGCTCGCCTGCGCGGTCACGCGCGGCGCACGCCGCTTCTCTCCTCCCCTTTTCTCGATGAAATCGCCGGCCGGCGGCTGTTCGTGAAGGCCGAGTGCCTGCAGCATTCCGGCTCCTTCAAGTTCCGCGGCGGCTGGTCCGCCGTCTCGGGCATCGATCCGGAACTACGCAAGAAGGGCGTCATCGCATTCTCCTCCGGCAACCATGCGCAGGGGGTGGCACTCGCCGCCCGCATGCACGGCATCCCCAGTGTCATCATCATGCCGAGTGACGCGCCGAAGCTGAAGATTGCCAATACGCGCGCCTTCGGCGCCGAAGTGGTCCTCTACGATCGCGCCAATGAAGATCGCGACGAGATCGGCGCGAAGCTATCATCCGAGCGTGGCCTGACGCTCATCAAGCCCTTCGACGAGCCGCTGGTCATTGCAGGCCAGGGTACGACCGGGCTGGAGATCGCCGAGCAGACGGAAGAGGAAGGCGTGAAGAACGCCGAAGTCCTCGTCCCTTGCGGCGGCGGCGGCCTGAGTTCGGGCATTGCCCTCGCACTGGAAGCAAGTGCGCCGGACTTCCGTGTCCGCCCCTGCGAACCGGAAAATTTCGACGACACCACCCGCTCGCTTGCATCAGGCAAGATCGAGCGCAACGCTACCATGAGCGGGTCGATCTGCGATGCGATCATCACGCCGCAGCCGGGCAACATCACCTTCCCAATTCTCAAGCGTCTGGCCGGACAGGGTATTGTGGTGACGGATGATGAGGCACTGCGCGCCGTAGCTCTCGCCTTCACCCGCCTCAAGATCGTCGTCGAACCGGGCGGAGCTGTTGCACTGGCTGCGGCCCTCTTCCACGGCGACCAGCTGGAAAGCGACACGGCCGTCGTCGTCACCTCCGGCGGCAATATCGACGCCGACGTGTTCACCACTGCGCTGGAACGCTTCGGCTAACGCGCGACAGCGCTCTGGAAGACCCTGATCGCGATCGACGACGACCTCGATCATGATCGGGGTCTCCCTCACCTGGGAAAGAACGAAAACCTCGTCTTGCCGCCACATGGCGGTCTCGTTCCGAGGTTTCTATGAGACATCTTTTCACCCTGCTGCTGTCGGCCGGCCTTCTTGCTGCCAACACTCCGGCACATGCGGCCGACCCTGTCGGTCTGTCCTTTCTTTCTGTTCCGGTTCCCGAACGCCACGGCACCATGGAGATTACGCTCTGGTACCCGGCCACAACAGGCGGAACACCCGTCCTGATCGGCGACAGTCCGCTTTTCAAAGGCGAGATCGTCCAGCGGGACGCAACTGCCGCTGCCGGTAATTATCCGCTGGTTCTGCTTTCCCACGGCGGCCTGAAATCCGGCCCTTTCATCGGCGCCTGGATGGCGTCGCGCCTCGCTTCCAAGGGCTTCGTGGTGGCAATGATGCGTCAGCCGTATCCACAGACAATAACGAGCGAGAAGAGCATTCATGAAATTTGGCTTCGGCCTGCCGACCTCTCAGCCGCGCTGACCGCGATCGAGAAGGACAGAACGCTACCTGCACAGATAGACCGAAACCGTATCGGCGTGCTGGGCTTCCTCATCGGGGGAACATCCGCACTTTCGCTTGCAGGCGGCAACTTAGATCCGGAAAGCTTTGCACGATCATGCGATCCCGACGGCACAGGCGTCGACTGCGCCGAGTTCGCGAGCACCGGCATCGATCTCCGTGCCGTCGATCGTCAGAAGCTCAGCCGCTCTCATCTCGACGCCCGGGTGAAGGCGGCTGTTATCATCGATCCTGAATTCGCCGCCAATTTCGCGCCCGAAAGCCTCAAGCGCATATCGATCCCGGTGCGACTCATCAATCTCGGCACACCGGAAACCCTCTGGCCCGGCCTGCGCGCATCAGGCCTGCAAGACATAATACCCAATGCGCGCTACGATCTGTTGACGGACGCTTCGCAATACAGCGCCTTCAGTGAGTGCAAGCCGGCTGGCACTGCGATCCTTCGCGAGGAAGGTGAAGAGCCTCTCTGCGACGACACCGAGGGAACGAGGCGGTCTTCTATTCACGATCGCCTGGCAGAGATGGTCGCAGCAACCTTCCACGCAGATCTCCCATAACGGAAACATCGTCCGCGGCCACCTGCGGACGATGTCGTTCTCCGGTGGCCGCCCTCAGGCGACCTTGTAGCGCGGAGCCGGCAGCGAACGCGACAGGTTCGGCATCAGCGCCTGGCGCGCCTGTTCATAAGCGGCGAGCAGGCCGGCATCTTCGAGCGCCGGGATCGTCGCAAACTCTCCCTCGGCAAGACCTGCCAGCGAGGCATCGACCATGTTTTCCGCCGACATGACGATTTCGCCCGGCAGGTGCTCGACCGGTGTGCCGGCGATACCCCAGAATTCGGTCGCCGTAGCACCCGGCAATACGACTTGAACGCGGATATTCTTGTCGGCAAGCTCGTGCTTCAGCGACTGGCTGAAGGCGAGCACGAAGGCTTTGCTGCCACCATAGACACCGTTCAGGACCTCGGGCGCGATTGCGACGATCGAGGCGATGTTGATGATTGTGCCGCCACCGCGGGCAACGAGGCCCGGCGCAGCTGCATAGGTCAGCCGCGTCAACGCCGTCACGTTGAGCTCGATCATTTCCTGCATCTTGTCGACGTCGGAGGCGAGCAGCGGCGCCGTGCCGCCAAAGCCGGCATTGTTGACGAGCATGGTGATGCTCTGATCTTCCTTCAGCACCTTCTCGACTTTGGCGAGATCGTCCTTGTTGCCGAGATCGGCAGACAGCGCCTCGACGGTTCGGCCCGTTTCATCGCTCAGCCGGCTTGCCAGCGCCTTCAGCCGCTCGCCGTTGCGGGCCACAAGGATGAGATTGTAGCCCTGCTTCGCCAGCCGGTGGGCATAGATCGCGCCAATGCCTGACGAGGCGCCCGTGACCAGCGCCGTACCCTTATGTTCTTGTGCCATGATCGTTTCTCCATTTCGTGCGCCGGCCCGATTGCCTGCGCTTGAGGAGAGTTCTACGCCCGATTGCCGATGTCCTGAATGTCATATATACCACCTTTTAGGACATTCCCTTTTTGAGGACGTGACGCCATGCAGCAAATCGGTTTCCTGCTCTTTCCCGGTTTCCAGATCATGAGCCTCGCTGCCGTCTCCGCCTTTGAATTCGCCAATCTGGAACTCGGGGAAAAGGCCTATGACATCCACTATCTTTCCGAGACCGGCGGCCCGATCGCCAATTCGCTCGGTATGATCATCGAAACCGAAGCCTTCGGCGATCCCGATTTCGACACGCTGATCGTCGCCGGAGCACCCGACATCAGGCTGCCCAGTCAGGCCGAGGCGGATTTCATCCGCGCAGCCCTTCCCGCGGCGCGCCGCCTTGCCTCGATCTGCACCGGCGCTTTCCTGCTTGCCGAAGCCGGTGTCCTTGGTGGCCGACGCGCGACGACGCATTGGTATCTCGCCCGCGAACTGCAGAACCGTTACCCCGAGATCAGGATGGAAGAGGACCGCATCTACATTATCGACGGTTCCGTCTGGACCTCGGCGGGCATGACGGCGGGGGTCGATCTGGCGCTCGCAATGGTCGAGAAGGACCACGGGCTGGAAATCGCCCGCGCCGTCGCCCGCATGCTCGTCGTCTATCATCGCCGCGCCGGTGGTCAGTCCCAGTTTTCGGCTCTTCTGGAGCTCGAACCGAAATCGGACCGCATCCAGAAGGCCCTTGCGCATGCGCGCAGCAATCTGAAATCCACGCTCTCAGTGGAGGAACTGGCCGAGGCCGCGCATCTGAGCCCCCGTCAGTTCAGCCGTGCCTTCCGCGCCGAAACGGGTCAGTCGCCGGCAAAGGCCGTCGAAAACCTGCGGCTGGAGGCGGCCCGCCTGATGATGGAGCAGGGCCGCCATCCGATCGATGTCGTCGCCCGCGAAACCGGCTTTGCCGATCGCGAACGTATGCGCCGCGCCTTCCTGCGCGCCTTCGGCCAGCCGCCGCAGGCAATCCGCCGGGCGGCACAACAGGAAATGTAGGCGTGATGTAGCAGGCAAAATTGGATGCATCCTCTCCGTCCGCGGCGGGGTGGCGGAGGTGGCGGAGGTAGAAAGCGTATTTCCAAGAGGAGCCGTAAGCGCTGCGATGCCGCCTCTATAAATGCCGGCAAAAGTGACTTCCGGCATGTTTGAGCAACTAACCTCCTCCACCTCCTCCAGTCGATTTAAATCTATATATATCAATGATTTGAACCGGCGGAGGCAACCTCCTCCGAACCTCCTCCACTTGGGATGAACCTCCTCCACTGAGAGCACCGAGCGTCCGTTCGGACGCAAAAATAGCGCCCTTTTCGCGAACATGGGCATCTTGTGGAGGAGGTTCCCCGAAGTGGCGGAAGTTCCGATACGAAGCAACCTCCTCCACATCCGCCATCACGCAGAGTTGCGCAGCGGTTGGGGACATGCTGTTAACCCTGCTGAAGCGCCCTGCGGATGGCGATTTCGACAGGCGAGTAGGCGCCATCCTCACGCACAAGCTTTAGCGGCTCGGAAGGCGCAAGGCCCGGCTGCGCCATAAAGCGCGGTTCCTTGCCCCGATGCATCTGCGCCGCATGGATAAGGAAAGGATGGCACAAATACACCGTACCCGCCTGCCCGGTCGCCAGAGCAAGTGGCCTGTCCTCGCCGACATGCTCCAGCCACAGATGCGCCATGCCCGCTTCGCCGGCCGGCTCCAGCATCCTTGCGATATCCTTGTGCGATCCGACCCGGATACGCGTCGGCGCGTCTTCTTCGCCGACATCCGAGAACAGGAAGAGCATCAGGAGCGCCCGTCCGCGTGAGGTGATGTTCACCCGCCACGCCGAAAAATCCCGCTGCTCGTCAGGGTTTCCATCCTCTCCGGGAAAGCTCAGATCCACATGCCAGCCGGCATCACCAGGATCGTCAGGATGCGGGAAGCGAACAGGAAAGCTGCCAAGGCCGTCACGCGGCTCCCAGCGTCCCTTGCCGACGAGCTGATCAAAAGCCGAATGCAGCACGGGCGTATTGACCGCCGCATTGAACGGTCCGCCGCCATAGCCGGCAAGCCGGACGACCGGCCGCACCCAGGTCTTCGGATCATCGGCGGCGAAAGGAATGTCCCGCCACATGATGGCGCGGGCTTCCTCAGCCACCTCACGGGGAAAAGCATCATCGATCCGCATAAAGCCGTCCTCGATGAATTGTTCGATCTGCGCGGCGTTGAGCGCCGGCGGGTAACCAGTGGATGTCATGAAATATCTCTCTATCGCCGAACCCTGCCGGCATTGTCCATTGGCCGGAAGCAGGGTGGTTACAGTCCACGGCAACGCCCCAGCCGGCGGGCTGGTGAAGCGGCCGCATCTTCCTTTGCCCGAGGGCAGAGCCTTAGAGGCTCAAGAAGAAGACCGTAGCGATGTTGAGAGCGATCATTTTCATAGCGATGGGAGGCTACCGGCTCCCGCGAGCAGGGTCAATATTTCACCCGAACCTTCGCAGCGCCTTCTCCTGATCGGATGGGATAGGAATATCGCGCACTGCCTCGTGCACCGCCTGCAGCACCAGTTCCGCCAGCCGACTCGTTGCAGCATCCGGCTCCGCTTCCGCTCGATGCAAGACCAGACCCAGGTCAGGCAGCTCCGGCAAGCCCGCTTCGCCGGGCGCCAGCATCCGCACCTTGGCGGGCAGCCCAATGGGCGTTCGCACTGTAATGCCCAATCCCGCGGCGGTTGCCGCCCAGAGGCCGCCGAGGCTTGGACTGACGAAGGACAGCCGCCAGGAGATACCGACCTCGTCCAGCACTTTCGTCGCGGCATTCCTGAGCAGGCAGGGCGCCTCAAGCGAAGCAAGCGGCATCGGCTCCCCGCTTCCAGCCGCCCACGCAGGTAAGCCGTTCACCGGGCCGATCCAGCGCATCGGCACGTCGGCAATATGCTCGCAATGGGCGGTCAAAGTGCCGGCGCTCCAGGCGAGCGCAAGATCGAGCTTCCCCGTCGTCACCCGTTCCAGAAGCTCGGCATTGCGCACCACCCGTGCTTCGATCCGCACCTTCGGATGCGCCCGGGCAAAACGTCCGAGCACCTCGGGTAGCAAGTTCTCTCCGAAATCCTCCTGCAGGCCGAGCCGCACCCAGCCTTCCAGTTCGACACTCTGGACCGCAGCGACCGCCTCGTCGTTCAGATCGAGCAGTCGCCTTGCGTAGGCAAGCATCGTCTCTCCGGCTTCCGTCAGCGCCAGTCCGCGCCCGGATTTACGAAAGATCGGCGTGCCGGCCTGTTCCTCCAGTTTCTTGAGTTGTGCGCTGACGGCCGATGTCGACCGTCCGAGCCGATCTGCCGCCCTGGCGAAATTGCCGAGATCCATGCCGGTCGCGAATGTCCTCAGCACATCCAGGTCGAATGTAATCCGCCGCATGTAATGATCCCAATTTTCAGGATTATATATCCATAAAATTCTGATTTTCTGCATCATGGTGTCGTGGCATGCTTCTCCTGTCAAGATAAAGAACAAGGAGGCATTCAATGCCATTCGCTCGCATCTCCCTTCTGAAGGGGAAGTCGCAGGACTATCTCAGCGCCCTTTCAGACGCCATCCACACGGCAATGGTCGAAACGTTCAATGTCCCGTCAGCCGACCGCTTCCAGGTCGTCCATCAACATGAGCCGGGCGAATTGATCTTCGATCGCAATTACCTTGCCGGTCCGCGCTCTGACGATTTCGTGCTGATTTCGATCACGACCGGCAAGCCGCGAACGCAAGAAATGCGCAATGCCTTCTTTCGCCGAACCGTCGAATTGCTGCAACGCTCCCCTGGTTTGCGTCCGGAGGATGTAATGATCGTCGTTTCGACGAGCGAACCGGGTGAATGGTCCTTCGGCGGCGGATTGGCGCAGATGACTGAGCCCGGCTGGGAAGCTCGCGCCATGGGGACCCCGACATGAGCGCGGCAAATCCGAAAACCATGGCGATCCGCCGTCCCGGCAGTGCGGCCCGTTCTCCCGAAGGCATCTCGAATGCACCCTTCTGGGTCGAAATGCTGCTCGACAGCGAGATCGATGGCGAGAACACCGCCATGCGCGCAACCCTCGACCCCGGTACCGTGACGCACTGGCATACGCATCCGCGCGGCCAGCTTCTTTATGTCCTTTCCGGCGTCGGTCTCGTGCAGCGGAAGGGTGGATCAGTCGAGGAGGTCAGAACCGGAGATGCAATATGGTTCGCCCCGGACGAGCTTCACTGGCATGGGGCAACAGCTGACAGCCCTTTCAGCTATCTCAGCATCCAGGGTTTCGAGAAGGGACGCTTCGTCGACTGGTCTGACAGAGAGGAGACACAGCCATGATGGCCATGCAATATTCCTTCACCTTGCCTGCAGATTACGACATGAAGATCATCGATCACCGCATCCGCGACAAGGGGCCGGCAATGAACGGCTTCCCGCATCTCGGTTTCAAGGCCTTTCTGAGCGCTCGCCGGGGCGAATTCGGCAGCCGGGAAAATCTTTATTCGCCCTTCTATCTCTGGGATCAGCCCGAAGGCGCCGGCAATTTCATTTGTGGTCCGGGCTTTGCCGCCCTGACGGACGCCTTTGGTCGCCCGCGCATTCGCCACTGGATCGTCTGGCATGCGCATGTCTTACCGGACCTTGCCAATGCCCGCTTCGCCGACAGTCAATATCTCCCTATCGAACAGCATGCCCCTCTGCCCAACCTGCGGCAGCAGGAGGTGGATCTGTCAAAACAGGAAGCCGGCGGCAAACATGTGCTCACCCGCATAGCCGCCTTCGATCCGCATGACTGGACGATGGTGCGATTTGGCCTTCACGCGGAAGCCCCGCCTGCCTCGGACGGCAAGCAGATTTATCGCGTCGGTCACCTCTCCCGCGGCTAAGAACACCAAGAGCAAAATCAAAAACAAAAAGCGCCCCTCTTCCGAGAGACGCTCTGTATTTTCTGTGCCTGAAAACGATCAGATGCCAGTCTGGCCGTCGGAGCCGATATAGGCGATGCGCAGCATGTTGGTCGCCCCGGGTGTCCCGAGCGGCACACCGGCCGAGATGATGATGCGATCGCCCGGCTTGCCGAAGCCTTCGGCAGCAACGATGCGGCAGGCGCGGTTGACCATATCATCGAGATCTGTCGCGTCATGGGTGACGACGCAATGCATGCCCCAGACAACCGACAAACGGCGCGCCGTCTTGATGATCGGCGACAGAGCGATGATCGGCACCTGCGGGCGCTCGCGCGAAGCGCGAAGGCCGGTCGTGCCCGACGACGTATAACAGACGATGGCCGATAGCTTCAGCGTCTCGGCGATCTGGCGGGCGGCGAGCGAGATAGCATCCGCACCGGTTGCTTCCGGTTGGGCGCGCTGCGCGTAGATGATGCCCGGATAATGCGGATCCCTTTCCACCGTGCTCGCGATCGAAGCCATCATCGAAACGGATTCGACGGGATAGGCGCCGGAAGCCGATTCGGCCGACAGCATGATCGCATCGGCGCCTTCGAAGACGGCAATGGAAACGTCCGAAACCTCGGCACGCGTCGGAACCGGCGAAGAGATCATCGATTCCAGCATCTGCGTGGCGACGATGACGGGCTTGCCTGAACGGCGGCAGGCGCGGATGAGCTGCTTCTGGATACCCGGCACGGCTTCGAGCGGCATTTCCACGCCGAGGTCGCCGCGAGCGACCATCAGGGCGTCGGAAAGCTCGATGATTTCCTCGATGCGCTCCAGAGCCTGGGGCTTTTCGATCTTCGACATCAGGCCGACGCGGCCGCGGGCGATCTTGCGCACTTCTGCGAGATCGTCGGGGCGCTGAACGAAGGAGAGCGCCACCCAGTCGACATCGTCGGTCGCGAGAACCGCGTCGAGATCGGCTCGGTCCTTGTCGGTCAGCGCGCCGACGCCGAGCAGCGTGTCGGGCAGACTGACGCCCTTGCGATCGGAAATGCTGGTACCGGCGATAACCGTGGTGACGATGCTTTTGCCGTCGCACTTTTCGGCGCGCAACGCCAGCTTGCCGTCATCGATCAGCAGGCGATGGCCCGGCTGCACGGCTTCGAGAATTTCAGGATGCGGCAGATAAACGCGAGTGTTGTCGCCAGGGGTGTCATTGTTGTCGAGCGTAAAGGTCTGGCCGGGCTTCAGCTCGACCTTAACGTCGGCGAACTTGCCGACGCGCAGCTTCGGGCCCTGGAGGTCGGCCAGAATGCCGATCGGCCGGCCCGAGCGGGCTTCGACGGCGCGGATACGCTGGACGAGCGTGCGCATCAGATCATGGCTCGCATGGCTCATATTGATGCGGAAGATATCCGCACCTGCCTGGTGCAGCTTCTCGATCATCGATTCCTCGGAGGAGGCCGGGCCGAGGGTGGCGAGGATTTTAACTTTGCGGTTACGCTTCATCAATTCTGGCTTTCTTGCGTCCCTGGGGTGTCGGAGAGTTGAACCATCCAGCTTCCCTGGCGGCCCGTATCATATTCCTTGAATCCCATTTTTTGATAACCCCGGGCATAGCAGTCCTGCACGCCCGCGATCTTGAATTCGTTTTCCGCCACGCACATCTGCACGTCACCCGTCCATCGGCCTCCCCGGGCGGCATCCTCTGCGTAGAGGTAGTAATAACGCGACTGTAATTCTCCCTCGATCAGCGTAGCGCAGGTCGTTGCCGGCACCTGCCACCAGCCCTCCGTAACCCAGCCTTCCTTCGCGCGATATCCGATCGCAACGCCAACCAGATTTTGCGTACCGTTGCAGACACGGAAATCCGCGCGCGCGGCATCTGCGATGAAGAACGGTGAAACGGCTGCAAGAGCGAACAATGCGAGACGGACCAGCGGCCCGGACCGCGTGAGGAAACTTGGCGCGGCTTGGATCAACACGACTCCCAAATAGCTCCACGGTTATTCGTTGTCCGTGTCTTCTTGCGCCGCCATCAAACGAAAGTCAACGCAATGCTAATCGATTATATTTCCTTTCATAACCGCCCCTCGGATGCATCTCGTCACGCTTGACCTGCCCATCGCGCTTGAACCGTCCGGACGCGCATGCAATCACTGGACGAAGACGCGAAATGACAATCGGCAATTTCCAAATGGATCACTTCCCATCCTTCGAAATCCTACCCGGCCAACATGACAAAGGCATGGTGATCCTCGGCGATCATGCCATGAACCGCCTGCCCGCACGATATGGCCAGCTCGGCCTGCCGGAGAGTGCCTTCTCCAGGCACATCGCCTATGACATCGGCATTGAGGGCCTTACCCGCAAGCTGTGTGCACAACTGGGCGTGCCAGGCGTGCTCGGCGGTTTTTCGCGCCTTCTGATCGATCCTAACAGAGGCGAGGACGACCCGACACTGATCATGAAGATCTCCGACGGGGCCATCATTCCCGGCAACCATCCTATTAGCGAGGAGGAGTGGAACTACAGGATCGAGACTTTCCACAGACCCTATCACAATGCCGTGTCGGAGACGATCGATAAGGTGGCGAATGCGACCGGCAAAGCCCCACTGGTACTGTCCCTCCACTCCTTCACGCCTGCCTGGAAAAGCGTTCCCCGTCCTTGGCATGCAGCAGTGCTCTGGGATAGCGACCACCGCGCCGTCGGCCCATTGCTTGAAAAACTGCGCGCCGATCCCGATCTCGTCGTCGGTGACAACGAACCCTATGACGGCGCCTTGAAGGGTGACACCATGTATCGTCATTGCATGACGACGGGTATCCCGCACGCGCTTCTGGAAGTGCGCCAGGACCTCATCGGCAGCGAGACCGGCATCGAGGAATGGGCGGCGCGTCTGGCACCCGTCTTTGCGGAGATGAACGCCGATCCGGCTCTGCATGCATACAGCGTGCACGCTTCGCGGACCGGCCCCTATTGAGTGAAAGGACTTGGCCCATGACCACGCTCAGCAAGGAACAACAGACAGAATTCGAGGCAGCCGCCTTCCGCCGGCTCATCGCGCATCTTCGCGAACGAACCGACGTGCAGAACATAGATCTGATGAATCTCGCCGGCTTCTGCCGCAACTGCCTGTCCAACTGGTATCGCGAGGCTGCGGAAGCCGAAGGCGTCACTATGACGAAGGACGAATCGCGTGATGTCGTCTATGGCATGCCCTACGAAGACTGGAAGAACCTTCACCAGACGGAAGCATCGCCTGTGCAAAAGACCGCTTTTGAGGTGAACAACCCGCACAAATAGACCATACCGCCTCAAACCGCCTTGACGCTGGCGGCACTTCGCGGCAGTCACTGGCAACCGAATACATATCCCGAAATCAGGAGAACACGATGTCTGATGCACATGGCGTCGCCCGCGATCAGCTTCGCGCTTTTGTCGAGCGCATTGAACGCCTGGAAGAAGAAAAGAAAACCATCGCCGACGACATCAAGGACGTCTATGGCGAAGCAAAGGGCATGGGCTTCGACACCAAGATCCTCAAGAAGGTCGTTGCGCTGCGCAAGAAGGACGAACAGGAACGCATGGAAGAAGACGCGATCCTCGACACCTATCTGCACGCTCTCGGCATGATTGAGTCCCCGCCGGAAGGCTGAAGGTCGGACAGCTCCGTTCGCGAAAGCCGCCTTCATGGCGGCTTTTCTTTTGGCTCAGCGACGGCCATTCACGCCGGTCGAGAGCATACTTGCAGGTGATGAAAACATCTTGCGCAGCCATAAAAGCAAAAGCCGCCCGACAAATGCCAGGCGGCCTCGTTTCGTCAGAATATAATCCTATCAGCGCGTGTTGAACTTGCGCACTTCCATGAAGTTGACGGCCGTGCCGCTGAAGCGGGCGGGATCTACCGAAGCAGTCTTCTGGAAGCCTTCGGCATAGACCGAGGTAGGCTGGGCGCGCAGTGTCTGGCTGACGAAGCGTGGTGCCTGTACCTTTTTGGACGCCATTTCCAGGCGGGCATTGGTCAGAGCCCACTGCGAGATCATCTTCTGGGTCAGCTTCGGCTCCGTACGCACCGTCTGGCGGCCTTCGTCGGCGGCGACCGCTTCCTGCTTCGTCGGCCGGCCACCCTTGGTGGGGAGGCCCTGCGCGACCGGGCTGTCGAGGGTGACAGGCTTCGGTGCTGAAGGAGGTGCAGCGAAGCTCGCGGACTTGGTCATCGGAGCAAGTGCGGCAAGCTGCAGCGGCGGCTTGTCGAGTGCCGGCGGGTTCTTCGGGGCGGCGGCATTGATTGCCTGCTCCACGGTCTGCGGCTCGGAGGGCGCGTTCATAGCGACATCAGCGTCACCACTCTCGTCCTGCTGCTTTGCAAGCGCCGCGGCCATGGCGGGGGAAAGCATATCCTGATCAGCTTCGTCTTCCCCCGCTTCAGGATCGGCATTCTGTGCAGCAAGCAGGTTTTCGGCAACGGCCGGACGTTCGGCTGGGGTCGGAACGCTCGTCGACATCAGGCTCGGATCGACAGAGGCAAGTTCAGCATCACCCGGCGCACGACGCTGCCCAAGGAGCGATGGAACCGGAATGCTGTAGCCGCTGAGATCGGCGAAATGCTCCGGTTCCTGCGGCTGGCCGGCCGGCAAGGCGGCAAGTGCCTGCTGCGCCGCGTTACCGGCAGATGGCGGCACCAGAGCATTGACAACCTCATTGCCGGCAAGCTGGTTGCTGAAGGCCGGACGAACCTGTGGCACCGGTGCGTTGACGCTTGCAACTTCGGTCTGAGGCTGCGGTTCAGCAGCGGGGACAGCTTCAGCCTTCGGCGGCGTTGCCTTGGCGACAGCCACCGGTGTGCTATCCTCCGAATTATCCTCTTCCTCGTCGGCGCCGCCACCAAAGAGATAGGCAAACAATGTCTTTTGCTTGCGAGGTTCTTCATCCGAAGCGGAAGCGCCGGCGCTCGCCATCATGATCTGGCTGCCGTTCGCCACGCGACGCTTGTAATCGGCCATCGCCTGCTGGTAGCCTGGCAGCGGCTTGCCATCGGCGGGAATATGAATGGTGTTTCCATCAGGGAAGAGCCTGACAAGCTCGTCGCGGCTCATGCGCGGCCACGCGCGGACGCCGCCGACATCCATATGCACGAAGGGTGAACCCGATTTCGGATAGAAGCCGACGCCACCGACCTGCATCTTCATGCCGATGCCGCGCAAGGTGGCGAGCTTCACGTCAGGAATGAAGAAATCCATCGCCTTGCCAAGCATATGCTGGCTCTTTTCGGCGACACCGGAATTACGCGAACGGCCGCGCAGCATCTCGTTGGTAGCCGGCGAGCGGAAACCGCAGACGACATTGATGTAATCCCTGGAACCGGACTGGCGGTAAACTTCCCAGATGAGGTCGAAGAGACGCGGATCCATCTTCGTCGGCTGATTCTTTCGCCAGTCGCGCAGGAACCGGTTGAGCTGTTCGAGGCCCTTGGGGTCGAACTTGCCGTTTCGCTTGTAGGTGATGACTGCCTTTTCACCGGTATGAATGAAATAGAGCTTCAGGCTGCGGGTATCGCCTGCAGCCTGAGACGGCGTGCTTACGAATACAGGTGAGGAAACCGCGAGCGCAAGAAGGGCGGCCGCTGCCGTCCTAACTGCCCTTCCGCCAATCTTGGCGCACAAGCGCCAACTCAAGCGCGAAAGCTTGGTATTCCCATTCAGATTCGGCAACTCGATCCCCGTCAGACAGTCAATGTCCCGTGCTGTCTCAAATGGCTGTCAATTGCGGTCACACGATGGCAAAAATGCCACACATGATCAACCTTTTCTTTACATAGTGAACGAGCAGCTAACAAGTGGTTTATGGACAGTAACGAAACGTGGTTGCCTCATTCTTAATAAAAAGGCGCTTATGCCGCATCTTTCTGAGGATTATCGGGGTCGATACCGTAGTCCTTGAGCTTTCTATAAAGTGTGGACCGGCCGATACCTAGCTTTCTTGCCACTTGACTCATTTGTCCTCGGTAGAATTTCAAGGCGAAACGAATCAGTTCTTCCTCGACGTCGGCAAGACGCCGAACGTCACCGGCCTGATTGACGCTCGATATTGCCTTGTCGGAAGCCTCAGTCCCGCGGCGCATCGTCTCGGCGGCGGGTTCCGCCTGATAATCCTCGGGGAATTCCGCGTCCGGATCGAGATGCGAATTGTCGGCAACGAGCGCCAGATGATCCACGACCTCATAGTTCGGAAGCTGGGCGGCTATTTGCGGGAAGTCCGCTTCAGTCAGCTCCGGACCTTCGGCAAGCACGACGGCACGGAAGATCGCGTTTTCGAGCTGGCGGATATTGCCAGGCCAGTCGTAGGCGGTCAGCAGTGCCAGGGCGCCGGCATTGACTGTCATGCGCCGGCCATTCTTTTGCTCGCTGGAGAAGCGGTCTGCAAAGACCCGCACCAGATGCGGAATGTCCTCCTTGCGCTTACGCAGCGCCGGAATGGTGATCGGGAAGACGTTCAGGCGATAGTAGAGGTCCTCGCGGAAGTGGCCGTTCTTGACCTCTTCGATCAGATCCTTGTTGGTCGCCGAGATGAGGCGGACATTGACCTTGTGCGCAGTGCGCGCGCCAACGGTCTCGATCTCGCCCTGCTGAACGGCGCGCAGCAGCTTCACCTGCACCTCGAGCGGCAGATCGCCGATCTCGTCGAGGAAGATGGTGCCGCCATCGGCTTCCATGAACTTGCCGATATGCTTTTCGGTAGCACCTGTGAACGCACCCTTTTCATGGCCGAAGAGGATGCTTTCAACTAGATTGTGCGGAATGGCGCCGCAATTGACCGTCACGAACGGCTTGCTGGCGCGATCACCCCCCGATTGGATGGCGCGTGCCACCAATTCCTTGCCGACGCCCGATTCTCCTTCGAGCACAACCGGAATGTTGGATTGGGAGGCACGCTGCGCCAGATCGATGACTCGGATCATCGCCGGGCTCGCCGAAACGATGTCGTCAAAGCCGATGGAGCCCGAACGCGAACGGCGGCCGGCACGGGCCTTCACTTCGCGCTGGTCGAGCTTCATGGCATTGGAAATAGAGGTGTTGATCCGTTCCGGGGAAACCGGCTTGACGACGAAGTCGAAAGCACCGGCGCGCATGGCCTGCACGACGGTTTCGATGCCGCCCTGACCTGTCTGGACAATGACCGGAATCTGCGTTCCGAAATCATGCAGCGCTTCGAGGAACTCGAGGCCGGTCATTTCCGGCATCATCAGATCGAGCACGATGACATTGAAAAGGCCGGGATCGCGCTTCACCATCTCAAGCCCGATGCGGCCGTTTTCGGCCTGGTGCACCACATGGCCGCTACGCTCGATCGCGTTTTTGAGCAGTCGGCGCTGCACGGGATCATCCTCGACCACAAGGATCTGCCCTGCCCCTTTGAGCTCATTGTAACCGGTCATTGTCGCCTCACTTCATGCGAAACCATAGAGGGCACTCTGCCAGAAAGGCTTGAACATCCAGTTTTGAGAAACAATTGCATTTTAACGATTACGACAGGCCGTTTTCGTGCCGTAACAGGGCCCTTTTTGCGCTGAAAAACCCTTGCTGACAGGCGTTACGACGCTTAGACAGTCAGACCTGTTATAAAAGAGGAAGAGGAACCTCCCGATGAGACATATGCTTGCGCACGCCGATCTTCATCTTTCGGCAGCGGCTCCCGCTGCAGCGGTAGACCCGGCTCTCGGCGAGCTTCCCTCCTGGCGGCTGCAGGATCTCTACCCCTCGGCCACTTCCACGGCTTTCGTTTCCGACATGGAAAAGGCCGGCAAGGCAGCGTCTGATTTTGAAACCAAGTGGAAGGGCAAACTTGCCGCAGCCGCCACCAGGAAGGGCGAGGAAGGTATCGGCCAGGCACTGAAGGAATATGAGGCGCTTGACGATGTCATGGGCCGCCTCGGCTCGTTTGCAGGCCTTACCTACTTCTCGGATACGTCCAACCCGACAAACGGCAAGCTCTATGGCGATGTCCAGACCAAGCTTACCGATTATTCCGGCCGCCTGCTGTTCTTCGCTCTCGAACTCAACCGCATCGACGATGCGGTGATCGACGCCTGCATGGCAAATGACCCGGTTGCCGGGCACTATCGCCCCTGGCTGGTCGACCTGCGCAAGGACAAGCCCTACCAGCTCGAAGACCAACTTGAACAGCTCTTCCTCGAAAAGTCGATGACGAGTGCCGCCGCCTTCAACCGTCTCTTCGATGAGACGATGGCGGAGCTGCGCTTCGAGATCGACGGGGAAAAGCTGCCGCTCGAAGTGGCGCTGAACATGCTGCAGGAAAAGGACCCGGAAGTGCGCCGTAAAGCGGCAATGGCGCTCGCCGAAACCTTCAAGACCAATATCCGCATCTTCACGCTGATCACCAATACGCTCGCCAAGGACAAGGAGATCGCTGATCGCTGGCGCGGCTTCGAAGACATTGCCGATAGCCGCCATCTGGCGAACCGCGTCGAGCGCGAAGTGGTCGACGCCCTTGCCGCAGCCGTCAAGGAGGCCTATCCGCGCCTCTCGCATCGCTATTACAAGATGAAGGCCAAATGGCTTGGCATGGAGCAGATGAATTTCTGGGATCGCAATGCGCCGCTTCCGGAAACCTCGAGTGCCATCATCTCCTGGACCGAAGCCAGGGACACGGTGCTGTCCGCCTACGGTAATTTCGCGCCGGAAATGGCTGAAATCGCCAAGCGCTTCTTTGACGAACAATGGATCGACGCCCCCGTTCGCCCCGGCAAGGCGCCTGGCGCTTTCGCTCACCCGACCGTCCCTTCTGCCCATCCCTACGTGCTCGTCAATTACATGGGCAAGCCGCGTGATGTCATGACCCTCGCCCACGAACTCGGCCACGGCGTTCATCAGGTTCTTGCCGGCGCACAAGGCGCCCTCATGTGCCAGACGCCGCTGACGCTTGCCGAAACTGCTTCCGTCTTCGGCGAGATGCTGACCTTCCGCGCGCTGCTCAACCGGACGACCGACAAGCGCGAGCGCAAGGCCATGCTTGCCCAGAAGGTCGAGGACATGATCAATACGGTCGTGCGCCAGATCGCCTTCTACGAGTTCGAGCGCAAGGTTCATACCGCCCGCAAGGCCGGCGAACTGACCGCCGATGACATCGGCGAGCTGTGGCTTTCCGTCCAGTCGGAAAGCCTTGGCCCGGCGATCAAGATTTCCGAGGGTTATGAGACCTACTGGGCCTATATCCCCCACTTCATCCATTCGCCCTTCTATGTTTACGCCTATGCTTTCGGCGATTGCCTGGTGAACTCGCTCTATGCCGTCTATCAAAAAGCCGAGAAGGGCTTTCAGGACAAGTATTTCGAGATGCTGAAGGCCGGCGGCACCAAGCATCATTCCGAACTGCTGAAGCCCTTTGGCCTGGATGCGACCGAGCCGTCCTTCTGGAGCAAGGGGCTGTCGATGATCGAAGGCCTGATCGACGAACTCGAAGCGCTGGACAAGGCATAAGCCGCCCAAACCCGCAGCTTCGCTGGAAAGGCAATGGCAGCGTCCGAACCCTTCATCCTGTTCCGGGACGACACGACCGGCGAAGTCATGCTCTTCGCCGGCCCGCAACACGTGATCGTTGCCCGCACGCGCGCCGAATTACTGCCGGCGCTGGAGCGGATGGAAGAAGCGCGCAAAGCCGGCAAATGGCTTGCCGGTTACATGGCCTATGAGGCCGGCCATCTCTTCGAAGAAAAGCTTGCCGCCTTCGCCGAAGAGGACCGGGAGACGCCCTTGCTGCTGTTCGGCGTCTTCGATGCGCCGCAACCGGAAAATCATCCCCTCGCAACGCCGCGTCAGCGGCGCGAAAATGAAGAATTCCTGACCGCACCGAAGGCAGCTTGGAATTTCGATATATATAAAGAGCGTTTCGAACGCCTCCATCGGCATCTGCGCCTCGGCGATATCTATCAGGCCAACCTGACGATGCCGATCGAAGCCCGCTGGAGCGGTGATCCGCTTGCCGCCTTCTGGTCGCTGATCGACCGCCAGCCCGTGAAATACGGCGCGTTTGCCAATCTCGGCGGCCCCATCATTCTTTCCCGCTCGCCGGAACTGTTTTTCCGCACGGACCAAGATGGCTGGATTGAGACCCATCCGATGAAGGGTACGGCCAAGCGTGGTGCGACACCGGCCGAAGATGCCCAAATCGTCGAAACCATGAAGGCCGACATCAAGACACAGGCGGAAAACCGCATGATCGTCGACCTCTTACGCAACGATATCTCGCGCATCACCGAGGTTGGCACGCTCGACGTTCCAAAACTCTTCGAAATCGAGACCTATCCGACCGTCCACCAGATGGTCAGCCACGTTCAGGCGAAACTCCTGCCCAACCTTTCCGTCCGAGACATCTTTGCCGCCCTTTTCCCCTGCGGCTCGATCACAGGCGCGCCGAAGATCCGCGCCATGGAAATCCTCCACGATCTCGAGGATGGTCCGCGTGATGCCTATTGCGGCGCAATCGGCATGATCGCGCCCAGTGGCGCGATGCGCTTCTCCGTTGCGATCCGCACCATGACGCTCTTCGGCGGCGGCAAAGCAGTCTTCAATGTCGGCGGCGGCATCGTCTTCGATTCCACTGCTGAAGCCGAATATGAGGAATGCCTGCTCAAGGCCCGCTTCGCCGTCGGCGACCAGTGGATTGCCCGATGACGGATTTTTCGCTGATCGAAACGCTACGCTGGCAACCGGACGAAGGGTTCATTCGCCTGCCCCTTCATCTCGCCCGCCTCTCCCGCTCCGCCCGACGCATCGGTTTTCCCGAGCCAATGGAAGTGGTCGCGAAACTGGAAGATGCGGTAAGGGATGACAAGGAGCCGCGCCGTGTCAGGCTGACCTTCGACGGCCAGGGCCGGATCGATATTGCCACCGCGCCCTTCACCCCGCTGCCGCAAGTGACAGTCTGGAAACTCCGTATCGCCAGCACGCGTCTCGATTCCACCGACAAACTGCTGCGTATCAAGACCACATGCCGGGCTGTCTATGAAGCGGCCCGCGCCGAGTTCACGCCGCAGCAAGCAGATGAAGTCATCCTGCTCAACGAACGGCAGGATGTCTGCGAGGGAACCATCACGTCAGTCTTCCTTGATGACGGTTCCGGCATTCTCAGAACACCGCCGATCTCCTGCGGCCTGCTCGCCGGCGTGCTGCGCACCGATCTCATCTGCCAGCGCAAGGCCCGCGTCGGTCGCATCACGCTCGATGATCTGGAAAATGGTATGCTTTACGTTGGAAATTCGCTGCGCGGCCTGATCCGCGCTACGCTGCAAAAGGACTGACCTTGCTGATCCTCTCCCTGAATTATGTGAAGCCGAACGAAGAGGCCGACAAGCACATGGAGCCTCATATGGCCTGGGTGAAGGAAGGATATGCAAAAGGCTGGTTCCTCGCTTCCGGCCGCAAGGTCCCGCGCACCGGCGGAGTCATTCTCGCCGTCGGCGAGCGCGCCGAGATTGAAGCCTATGTCGCAGCCGATCCCTTCACCATCCACGGTGTTGCCGAATACGAGATCATAGAAGTCGGGTTGACGACGGTGACGGAAGGGCTGGAGACCCTGAAGCGCTGAGCCACCAACCACGTGCGGCGAAGGGAACTCGTGCGGAGATTGCGCGCAGTTTGCAGCGCCGATATTTAACCTTTGCAGGGGGATCGCTCTTTATTGTGACGCCGTTTTGTGATTAGAGCCGGTCACTTCGCGAGCTTCGCGGCATCTTCACATGAATTCTTTAGGCTGAAAGCCTTCGTTCCCTTCCAATAGGAGAAAAGAATGACGGAACAGAACTATCCGGTATATGGCGAAATTACCGGTCCGATCGTCATGATCGGCTTTGGCTCCATCGGCCGAGGCACGCTGCCCCTGATCGAGCGCCACTTCAAATTCGACAAGAGCCGGATGGTCGTCATCGACCCGCGCACGGATGATGCCCACATTCTGGAAAAGCACGGCGTCAAGCACATCCAGGCGTATGTGACGAAGGACAACTACAAGGAGCTACTGAAGCCGCTGCTGACCGAAGGCGAAGGCCAGGGCTTCTGCGTCAATCTCTCGGTCGACACCTCGTCGCTCGACATCATCAAGCTCTGCCGCAAGCTTGACGTGCTCTACATCGACACCGTCGTCGAGCCGTGGCTCGGCTTCTATTTCGACAAGGACATGAAGAACGAGGAACGCACCAACTACGCGCTGCGCGAAACCGTTCGCAAGGAAAAGGCCAAGAATCCCGGCGGCACCACCGCCGTTTCTACCTGCGGCGCAAACCCGGGCATGGTTTCCTGGTTCGTCAAGCAGGGGCTTTTGAACCTTGCCCGTGATATCGGGCTGAAGTTCGATGAGCCGGGCCAGGACGACCGCGAAGAATGGGCAAAGCTCATGAAGAAGGTCGGCGTCAAGGGCATCCACATTGCCGAACGTGATACCCAGCGCACCATCCACCCGAAGCCGCTCAACGTTTTCTGGAACACCTGGTCGGTCGAAGGCTTCATCTCCGAAGGCCTGCAGCCGGCAGAACTCGGCTGGGGCACCCACGAAAACTGGATGCCGAAAAACGCCAAGAAGCACAAGAAAGGCTCCAAGGCCGCCATCTTCCTGGAGCAGCCTGGCGCCAACACCCGCGTTCGCACCTGGTGCCCGACGCCTGGCCCGCAATATGGCTTCCTGGTCACCCACAACGAATCGATCTCGATCGCCGACTTCTTCACGGTCAGAGACAAGGACGGCGACGTCACCTATCGTCCGACCTGCCACTACGCCTATCACCCGGCGAATGACGCAGTTCTCTCGCTGCATGAGATGTTCGGCAACGGCGGCAAGCCGCAGCCGGTCCTGCACGTTCTCGATGAGAATGAACTGGTCGACGGTATCGACGAGCTTGGCGTATTGCTCTACGGCCATGACAAGAACGCCTACTGGTACGGTTCGCGCCTGTCGCTGGAAGAGACCCGCCGCATCGCCCCCTACCAGAACGCGACTGGTCTGCAGGTAACTTCTGCCGTTCTCGCCGGCATGGTTTGGGCGCTTGAAAACCCGAAAGCCGGCATCGTCGAAGCCGACGAGATGGATTACAAGCGCTGCCTCGAAGTGCAGCTGCCCTATCTCGGCCCAGTCGAAGGCCACTACACCGACTGGACCCCGCTCGATGGCCGTCCGGGTCTTTTCCCGGAAGACATCGACACCAAGGATCCGTGGCAGTTCAAGAACATCCTGGTTCGCTGATCCTTGCCCTAAATGCTTTCGAAGATGCCCGCTGTCAGGCGGGCATTTTTGTAACGCCTGCTGTCTAAATGCCGGCAGACCTCCGTCGAAGGCTTGCCTTCGCGGAAGGCCCGCGCCATGTTTTTGGCGGACTGTCGCGGAAAGCTTCCGCCTAGATTCGCCGGAGAAGTCTTATGAAAGTAAAAACTGGTCTCGTTCTTGCGGTTGCATCCGCAGCGCTTGCCGCCTGCGTTTCCTCCGGTCCGCGCCCGCTCCCAACCGCATCGGCGCCCGCTCCTGCCGGTGTCGAAGGAAACTGGGCCGATCCGAATGGCATCGTCTCCACCTTCCAGGCTGGCACCTTTACGACGCGAACGACCGACAGCAACCAGCTTCTGGCCTCCGGCACCTATACCAATACCTCGCCCACGCTGGTGGAAATCAACATGACCTCGCTGGTTCGTAACAAGCAGTCGAAGGTCAATTGCGCGCTCGTCACGACGAGCCAGCTGAACTGCACCTCGGACGCCGGCGCACAGTTCGTCCTGACTCGCCGCAGCTGAAAAGAACAGATGGGGTAAAGGCTAAGCACCCATGCGGCTTTCGCCGGTTACCCCGTCCTGCTGCTCGCAATGCCGCTTGCCGCGGCAATAGCAATCCGGCTTTTTTGCCCGGCTCCCCTTGGAAAGCGGTTCTCCTGGCCCAGCTTTCCCTTGCGGCGGTGCATCGTCCGATGGAACATCCGCATGCCGGGAACCCCCGGCTGACTATGGAAGGGACTGGCGAGGATCAGGGGGATCTTCGCCCTTTTAATCAGGAGAACAGGGATGACGAAGTCTTTCAGCTTCGGTCTTTTGACCGCGTCCATGCTGGCGCTGAGCACAGGCGCTGCTTTCGCGGATTACGAACTCAATATTCTTCATATCAACGATTTCCATTCACGCATTGAATCAATCAACAAGTTCGACTCCACCTGCTCGGCCGAGGAAGAAGGCAAGAACGAATGCTTCGGCGGCGCCGCCCGCCTGAAGACCGCCATTGATCAGCGTCGTCAGGCTCTGACTGGTAAGAACGTGCTGCTGCTCAACGCCGGCGACAATTTCCAAGGCTCGCTGTTCTACACGACCTACAAGGGCGCGGCTGAAGCTGAAATGCTGAATCTCATGAAGTTCGATGCCATGACGGTCGGCAATCATGAATTCGATGACAGCGAGGATGGGCTCGCGACCTTCCTCGACAAGGTGCAGTTTCCCGTCGTGACCGCGAACGTCAAGGCGACAACTGCCTCCAAGCTCGGCGACCGCGTCAAGCCGTCTCTCTTGCTCGATGTCGCCGGTCAGAAGATCGGTATCGTCGGTGCCGTCACCAACGATACCCCTGAGCTTTCCTCGCCCGGCCCGAACGTGACTATTGCCGATGACGTCCAGAGCATTACCGCAGAAGTCCAGAAGCTGAAGGGCGAAGGCGTCAACAAGATCATTGCGCTGACCCATGTCGGCTATCCGCGCGACCTTGCCTTGATCGCCAAGATCCCCGATGTCGACGTCGTCGTCGGTGGCCATTCGCACAGCCTGCTGTCGAACACTGATCCGAAGGCCGAAGGTCCCTACCCGACAATGGTCGACAATCCCGGCGGCTATAAGGTGCCGGTGGTGCAGGCAGCTTCATATAGCAAGTACCTCGGCGATCTCGTCGTCAATTTCGACGACAACGGCGTCGTCAAGGAAGCCAAGGGCGATCCGATCCTAATCGATTCCACCTTCACGCCGGACCAGGCTGTCGCCGCGCGCATCGTCGAACTGGCAAAGCCGATCGAAGAGCTGCGCAAGAAGGTAATCGGCTCCTCGGAAGGCCCGATCGAGGGCGACCGCAAGGTCTGCCGCGTCAAGGAATGCTCGATGGGCAATCTGGTGGCTGATGCCATCCTTGACCGCGCCAAGAACCAGGGCGTGACCATTGCCATCCAGAACGGCGGTGGCCTGCGCGCCTCCATTGATGGCGGCGACGTCACCCAGGGCGAAGTCATCACCGTGCTGCCCTTCCAGAACACGCTCGCAACCTTCCAGCTAACCGGCGCCGATGTCGTCAAAGCGCTCGAAAACGGCGTCAGCCAGATCGACCAGGGCGCCGGCCGTTTCCCGCAGGTCGCCGGTCTGAAATTCACCTTCGACCAATCGAAGCCGGTTGGCAGCCGCGTCAGTGACGTCCTCGTCAAGGACGGGGACAATTTCGTGCCGATCGACAATGCCAAGACCTATGGCGTCGCCACCAACAACTTCATGCGAGCCGGCGGCGATGGCTATGTTGCCTTCAAAGACGGCCAGAATGCCTATGACTTCGGTCCGGATCTGGCCGACGTGACAGCCCAATATATCGCGGCGCATTCGCCCTATAAGCCTTATACGGACGGCCGTATCACCGAAATTGCGCAGGCGGCACCTGCTCCCTCCGCAGAGCAGGCTCCTGCAGCCCCTGCACCCGCGGCACCGGCTCCATCTGCCGAACCGACCCCAGCTCCTGCAGCACCAGCCCCGGCGGCTCCCGCTCCAGCAGTTGAACCTGCCCCGGCAGCCTCCGCATCGGCCACGCCCTCGACCCACGTCATCGCTGCCGGCGATACGTTCTGGGATCTCGCCAAGACCTTCTACGGCGACGGCGCCGAATGGCGCAAATTGTCGGAAGCCAATGGCAACCCGAACCCGCGCCATCTGCGGATCGGCGAGAAAATCCAGGTTCCGGCCAAGTAAGACGATTTGTCCCGATCATCAGAGCCGGTCCGGGGTTCCCCGGGCCGGCTTTTCTTCCTATAGGGTGAACCGTGACCGGCCGGCTGCGTATGAGCCGGCGAGGCACGAAAGCGCGTTGGGGCCAGAATGACAGATACTTCACTCCGCCCGGCGGATCATCCCGCCGTCAAATTCGGCAAGGTCGGCGTCCTGCTGGTCAATCTCGGCACGCCTGATGGCACCGATTACACGTCCATGCGCCGCTACCTGCGCGAATTCCTGACCGACAAGCGCGTCATCGAATGGTCGCCCTGGAAGTGGTACCCGATCCTGTTCGGCATCGTGCTCAATACGCGCCCGCAGAAGGTGGGCAAAGCCTATGAGACGATCTGGAACAGGGAATTTAATGAGAGCTGGCTGCGCACCTACACCCGCAATCAGTCGGATTTCATGGCCGAACGCCTGAAGGACCTGCCAAACGTTAAGGTCGATTGGGCGATGCGCTACGGCACCCCTTCGATCCCCTCGCGCATCGATGCGCTGAAAGATGAAGGCTGCGACCGCATCCTGCTCTTCCCGCTCTATCCGCAATATGCGGCCGCCACCACCGCAACCGTCAATGACAAGGCCTTCCGGAAGCTGCTCACCATGCGCTGGCAGCCGGCATTGCGCACGGTTCCTGACTACCATGACGACGAGACCTATATCGAAGCCTTGGCAAAATCCGTCGAGCAGCATCTTGCTACCCTCGACTGGAAACCGGAGATGCTGCTCGCCTCCTTCCATGGCATTCCGCTCTCCTATTTCCAGCAGGGCGATCCCTATTACTGCCAGTGTCAGAAGACCGGCCGCCTGCTGCGCGAGCGCCTCGGCCTGACGAAGGAAAATTTCATGGTCACCTTCCAGTCCCGCTTCGGACCGGAGGAATGGCTGCAGCCCTATACCGACAAGACCGTCGAGAAGCTGGCACAGGACGGCGTCAAGCATATCGCCGTCATGAATCCTGGCTTCGTTTCCGACTGTCTGGAGACGCTGGAAGAGATTGCCGAACAGGCCGCCCATTCTTTCAAGCACAATGGCGGCGAGCAGTTCACGCATATTCCCTGCTTGAATGACAGCGAGGACGGCATGCAGGTGCTGGAAAAAGTCGTGCGCCGTGAGCTGCTGGGCTGGGCATGATGACAGACGCGGCGCCAGATTTTCTGGCGGCCTGCAATAGATAAAAACGTCCCTCGCACCAGATCTAAGGAATGGCCGATAGCCGATCGCAATCGCGTCAGAGGCGCGATTGCGGCCCGTGGATTCGTGGCCTGCTGCTTTGTCGATCTGGACGTACTTTATGATTTTGGGTTTCAGAAAATTGATTGTCATCGCCTGCCTGCTCATCATGGCAGGTGGCGGTTATCTCGCGTGGGAGCACTATCAGCGGGTCTATGCCAACGCCCCTCCCAAAGGCATTGTCGGTCAGGTCGCATGTCAGCTTCGCCTCCACGATGTCAAAACCAGCAGTCCGAAGCTGGACGACCAGCCCTTTCTCACCAATTGCCTGATGGGCGGCTACATCACAAAGAGCGACCTGGACGATGCCGGCCTATCACCCTGATTTGACAGGCGAGGCTGTCATTCCTTCCTTGCAAAGAACGTGCTAACTCACCACGTCAGGTAGGTGGGCCTAGGGAGGAATGCATGCTGCTCGGCGGCTTCGATATCGTCGTGATTGTATTGGTGGTTTTTGTCATCCTGGTGCTCTTTGCAGGCATCAAGACGGTCCCGCAGGGCTACCGTTACACGATCGAGCGTTTCGGCCGCTATACGCGGACGCTGGAGCCCGGCCTGAACCTGATTACCCCTTTCATCGAACGGGTCGGCGCCAGGATGAACGTGATGGAGCAGGTGCTGAACGTGCCGACCCAGGAGGTGATTACCAAGGACAATGCCTCGGTCTCGGCCGATGCCGTGTCCTTCTTCCAGGTGCTGAATGCCGCTCAGGCGGCCTATCAGGTTTCCAACCTGGAAAATGCCATCCTGAATCTCACCATGACCAATATTCGATCCGTCATGGGCTCTATGGATCTCGATGAGCTGCTCTCCAATCGCGATGCGATCAACGACCGGCTGCTGCGTGTCGTGGACGAAGCCGTGCAGCCTTGGGGCATCAAGGTCACCCGCGTCGAGATCAAGGATATCCAGCCGCCGCGCGACCTCGTCGACGCGATGGCCCGGCAGATGAAAGCCGAGCGCGAGAAGCGCGCCCAGGTGCTGGAGGCCGAAGGCGCGCGCAACGCGCAGATCCTGAGAGCCGAAGGCGCCAAGCAGTCCGCCATCCTTCAGGCCGAAGGCCAGCGCGAAGCGGCCTTCCGCAATGCCGAAGCCCGCGAACGCTTGGCCGAAGCCGAAGCCAAGGCGACGAAGATGGTCTCGGAAGCGATCGCCGCCGGCGACGTCCAGGCAATCAACTATTTCGTTGCCCAGAAATACACCGAGGCGCTCGCTTCGATCGGCTCGGCACCGAATTCCAAGATCGTCATGATGCCGATGGAGGCTTCTTCCATTCTCGGTTCGCTTGGCGGCATCGGCGCGATTGCCCGAGAAGTCTTCGGCGAAAGCAACAATCCGCCCCCGCCGCGTCCGAGTCCAGGTCCGGTGCGCTCCACACCGCCGGTCGCTCCGCCTCCGCCCAATCCCTTCAGTCCCAACTCGGAGCGATAAGCCATGCTGGCGAAAATCGTCGGCGAACTTGGGCCGTGGAGCTGGTGGGTGGCAGGCCTCGTGCTGCTGGCAGCCGAGATGATCGTGCCGGGCTTCTTCCTGGTCTGGATCGGGCTTGCCGCCCTTGCCGTCGGTATTCTGTCACTGCTCTTCTGGGATACCGCCTTCTGGGTTTGGGAGCTTCAGGCAATCCTCTTCGCCATCCTCGCGGTCGCCGCCACGCTCATCGGCCGGCGGCTGACACTGCGCAACGCCACGACGGACGAGCCGTTCCTCAATCAGCGCGGCGCGAGCCTCGTCGGCCGTACCGCGACGCTGCACGAGCCAATCCGCGAAGGCCGCGGCCGTATTCGTCTCGACGATACGACGTGGCAGGTCATGGGGCCGGATCTTCCGGCCGGAACGCAGGTCAAAGTGGTTTCGAGCAACGGCCGCGACCTAACGGTTGAGCCAACCTGATCAGGCGACGCCGATCCGCAAGAGATCGTGGAAGTGAACCAGCCCGATCGGCCGCTGCTCGTCGTCCACGACGATAAGCGCACCGATCTTGTATTGCTCGAGCAGCGCCAGGGCCGCCGTCGCCAGTATCGTCGGCCTAACCGTCTTCGGCGCGCGCGTCATGATGTCGTCGACCGTCAGCTCCGCGAGATTGCGGTTGAGGTTGCGGGACATGTCCCCATCCGTGACGATGCCGCAAAGCCGGCCCTCCGCATCCAGCACGCCGACACAGCCGAAATGCTTGTGCGACAGTACCTTGATCGCCTCAGGCACGGATGTGCCCGTTACGACCAGCGGCAGGCGGTCACCGGTGTGCATGATGTCAGCAACATGCATCAGGCTCGCCCCCAGCTTGCCGCCGGGATGGAAAACATGGAAATCCGTCGCCGTGAAGCCGCGCGCGTCCAGAAGCGCGATCGCCAGGGCATCGCCGAGCGCAAGCTGCATCATCGTCGACGTGGTTGGCGCCAGGCCATTGGGACAGGCCTCTTCCTCATTGGGGATCAGCAGCGCAATATCCGCAGCCGTCGCCAGTGAGGACTGCGGGCTGCAGGTCATGGCGATCAGCGGAATGGAAAAACGCCGCGTGTAGGAAATGATACTCTTCAGTTCCGCGCTCTCGCCGCCCTTGGAGATCGCAAGGACTACATCGTCGCCGGCGATCATGCCGAGGTCGCCGTGATTGGCTTCCGCCGCATGCACGAAAAAAGCGGGCGTTCCCGTTGAAGCGAAGGTGGCGGCGATCTTGGTTCCGATATGGCCGCTCTTGCCGACGCCGGTCACGATCACCCGGCCGGTATTCTCTCCGATCATCTCGATCGCACGTGTAAAGGGACCGGCAAGCCCGTCATCGAAAGCACGTTCCAACGCCTCGAGGGCGCGTCTTTCGATACTGACGGTGCGCTTGCCCGACTCCAGCACGCTGTTTTCGACGAGTTTTACCGCTCTCCTGATCATGGCAATGCGTTAGACCTTTTCACTTTACCTGTCCACCCGACAATGTTTCCCATGTGTGAACGCGCGACCCGCGCAGCAACGAATGGTTAACCACAAGGCTTTACGCTTGAGTAAGACTTCGAAGCATTTCAGGCGCGGATTGAATGGGCCAGGGAAAACAGACGAGCAGTGTGACGCCGCTCCGCGCCATGAGCCGTGCCGTCTCCATCACGGCTATCAGTCTGCTGGTCGCGCCCTCAGCTTTCGCACAGCAGATCACGCAACAACAATCGGCGGGCACGACGAATTCTCGCACCATGGCCACCTCCGCCACGCAACGCACCGGCGCAAACAACGCGGCGCCGGACGCCGATGGCGCAGGCGATGATACGACGGCCCCCGCCAACCCTTCTGCGCAGGCCCAGGATACGGAAAGCGCAATTGCACCCACTCTGACGACACAGCCCGACGACCAGACGACCGGCTCGATCCTCGACGAGGATATGCGCAGGCTGAACACCCGCGAACCGCGCCTCGATGAGACCCCGGTACGCAGGGTGCCTGAGAGCGTCTCGACCGAGCAGACGCCAGGCATCCCCGTCGGCAGTTTCGTGCTGCGCCCGAGCGTCACGCAAACGATCAACACCGAGACCACGAAGGACGGCGGCACAAAAAAGAGCCGCGGCTTCCTCGAAACCGATATGGGCGCAACGTTGACCTCCGACTGGAGTCGGCATCAACTGACCGTCACCTCCGAGGGCGCTTGGCAGAAGAACATCAGCGGCGAGGGTGAAGAACAGCCATCCTTCAAGATCAATGGCGATCTGCGGTTGGACCTGACGCGCGACACCGTTGGCCATATCACCGGCGGCTATAATTTCTACCGCGAGGATACGGATGATCCGGATGCGATCACCAATGCCGATCAGCAATCTGATGTGCAGGAATTTACCGGCGGCGCTTCCATTGAGCATGACTTCGGCATCTTGCGCGGAACCGCCGCCGTCGCACTCTCGCGCTCGATTTATTCCGACGCCGTGCTCTCGAACGGCACGACAGTCTCTCTGAGCGATCGCAACCAGACTACAGGAACCGTGCGCGGCCGTATCGGCTACGAACTCTCGCCGGCACTCATTCCCTTCATCGAAGCGTCGATCGGCAAGACCAATTATGATGAACGCACCGATTCCTCGGGTTACCAGCGTTCCGGAGATAGCTACGGCGCCAAGGGCGGCGTCCAGGTCGATATGGGTGAAAAGCTGAAGGGCGAGGTCGCGGTTGGTTATGCGACGGCGGATTTCGATGACGACAGACTGAAATCGATCGATACAGCGACACTCGATGCCAGCCTGCTCTGGTCGCCGATCCGCGGGACGAATGTCAATCTCGACCTCCAGACCAGCATCCAGCCTTCCACGGCAGCCGGCGAAAGTGGTTATGTCTCACATCAACTGAGATCCACGGTCGATCATCAGCTGCGCGACAATCTGGTGGCGACGGTCATCGGTGGCGTGACGCTGCGCGATTATCCGAGCGGCAGCACAATAAGCGACGAGACGGTTTACACCGCCTCGACTGGTCTTGTCTGGAATATCAACCGCTATCTCGACTTCACCAGCACGCTTGGCTACGAGCTGACGACACGCAAGGAAGGCGACGACTCGCAGCAATGGCGAGCCGGCGTCGGTCTCAAGGTGAAGCGCTGAACAACTTTACTTCACGCGAGCAAGCAGGTTCTTGAAGCCGTCTTCGACGGTCGGACGGATGTCCGCGCGCTCGAGAGCGAAGGCGACGTTGGCGAGGATGAAACCATCCTTGGCACCGCAATCGTAAGTCTCACCCTTGAAGTGGTAGCCTGCAAAATCCTGTTCCTTGAGCAGCTTCAGCATGCCGTCGGTAAGCTGGATTTCGTTGCCGGCGCCGCGTTCCTGGGTTTCCAGGATCTTGAAGATTTCCGGCTGCAGGATGTAACGACCGTTGATGAAGAAGTTGGACGGAGCCATACCCTTGGCCGGCTTCTCGACCATGCCGGTGATGCGGAAACCTTCGCCGACGGATTCGCCGACACCAACGATACCGTATTTGTGTGCCTGGTCGGGAGCGCATTCCTCGACGGCGATAACGTTGCCGCCGCTATGCTCGTAGAGCTCGATCATGCCCTTCATGCAGCCCTTTTGATCCTTCATGATCATATCGGGCAGCAACAGAGCAAAAGGCTCGTCGCCGACGATCTCGCGGGCGCACCAGACGGCGTGGCCGAGGCCGAGCGGCTCCTGCTGACGGGTAAAGCTCACCGTGCCTGCCTTGGGAAGCTGCTGCTGCAGCAGGGTGATTTCCGCTTTCTTGGCGCGCTCCTTGAGCGTCTGTTCAAGTTCGAAATGAATATCGAAGTAATCTTCGATGACATGCTTGTTACGACCAGTAACAAAAACCAGATGTTCAATGCCAGCTTCAAGTGCTTCGTCGACAACATACTGAATGATTGGTTTATCGACGACCGTAAGCATTTCCTTTGGAACCGCTTTAGTGGCTGGAAGGAACCGCGTTCCCAGACCTGCGACTGGAAATACTGCCTTGCGAACTTTCTTATTCAGAGCCACACCGACCTCCTGTTTTGACTATACCGCTTTTAATTCAACGCTATATCGATTTGAACTAGTATAGAATTGCTACCGTTTTGCAAATGGTGACTGGACCGGCCGCCCATGGTAAAGAATTTGTTGACTCCGTTCCTGTAATTTCGGCGTAGGACGGACATGACGTACCGCCCCGGCTAAAACTGAAGATGACGGATACGACTGCCGATGACCCAGAAATACGCACACTCCCTTCGTGGTCTTGCTCTCGCCCTCGTTGTCGCCACCGCGACCGGACTGGCCCCTCATAACGCAAAAGCGGATGCCCGGTTCCAGAAGTGGATCGCGGACTTCTACCAAACTGCCGCGCAGAGTGGCATCAGTAAGGCAACCTATCAGAAAGCCTTTTCTGGGGTAAGCGACCCAGACCCGACGGTACTGGAAAAGGCGACCTATCAGCCTGAATTCAAATCGAAAATCTGGGATTACATCGATTCCCGCGTCAATCCCTACACTGTGGAAATCGGCCGCAAGATGGCCGCCAAATATGCCAAGACGCTGGATGCGATCCAGCGCCAATCCGGTGTCGACAAATCGATTCTACTCGCTATCTGGTCGATGGAATCGAATTACGGCGCAGTTCTCGCTAAGGATGAGCGCCTTCACTATGTGCCGCGCGCATTGGCAACGCTTGCCTATGCCGACCCGAAGCGTGCCAAATATGCCAAGAAACAGTTGATTGCAGCGCTGAAGATCCTGCAGAACGGCGACGTGCCCGCCAAGGAAATGACCGGGTCCTGGGCCGGCGCCATGGGCCACACCCAGTTCATCCCGACAAGTTATCTTCTTTACGCTGTCGATGCCGATGGCAACGGTCATCGCGACATCTGGAATTCGGTGCCCGATGCGCTGGCGACTTCGGCCAACCTCCTGATGAAGAACGGCTGGGACACCGGCAGGACCTGGGGCTACGAGGTCGCGGTGCCGGCATCCGCCGCCCAGCAGGTCGGCAAGACGCGCACGCTCGCCCAGTGGGCGGCCCTCGGCCTGAAGCGTCCGAATGGCAAGCCTTTCAAGGATGGCGAAACCCGCGCGATGCTGAAGATGCCGGCCGGTAGCGATGGCCCGGGCTTCCTGATGACCGCGAACTTCTTCACCATCAAGAACTACAATGCCTCGGATAGCTACGCTCTTGCCGTCGGCCTTCTTGCAGACCAGATCGCCGGCTTTGGCGGCATGCAGCAGCGATGGCCGCGTCCCGAAGGGTCGCTGGACATAACCGAGAAGTTCGAATTGCAAACGCGCCTGAAGACGCTTGGCTATTATAGCGGCGATGTCGACGGCAATTTCGGATCCGGCTCCAAGGCAGCCATCGCCGCCGTTCAGGAGCGCATCGGCATGCAGCCGGATGGCGAACCCTCACTTTCGCTTCTCCACGCGCTGCGCCGTTAAAGCGCGACACATCCAGACACATGAAGGACGCCATAACTCCTTGAATTTACGCATCGTGCCGCCCGGAAATCGATTATGATTTTCGAGCCGATGCCGTAGAAGCGCGGAAAGCCTGACCTAAATCATACGGGTAGAGTGGACGGAAAGCTGCTGCCTATGCAAAATGCCCGGCAGATGCGGAACTGCCCGATGACGATACAAATTGACCGGACGCGATGGATTCGTCGGCTTGCGCTTGCCGCGGCCACGTTGTCTTTTTGCCTGGGTTCGATGCTGCCGGCGGACTATGCTGAGGCGCAGGAGCTCCGATACCAGCGCCGCTCCATCCTCGATTTCTTTCTCGGCCGGCGTTACATCGACGAGAATCCACAGCCCGAAATGCGGGACCAACCGCGGCGGCAACAGCAGCCACGCAGGCGCCCACCCACGCAGAAGGCCGTGACACCAATGCGCACGGCGCCCGTCGCGCCCGCTGAACCCGTGGTTCAAAAGCAGGACAACGCCCAGAAAATCCTTGTCGTTGGTGACTTTCTCGCCGGTGGCCTGGGGGATGGCCTCGCCGCCGCGTTCGAAACCTCACCCGGTGTCGTGGTCGAAGCCCGCAGCAATGTCTCGTCCGGCCTCGTGCGCGACGACTACTACAACTGGCCGGGCGAATTGCCGAAGATGATCAACGAACTGAAGCCGGCAATGGTGGTCGTCATGATCGGCACCAATGATCGGCAGCAGATGGTAACGGATGCCGGCAAGGAGAAATTCCGCACCGACGGCTGGTTTACCGAATATCAACGCCGCGTGCTGGCCTTCGGCAAGGAGGTCACGAGCCGAAAGATCCCGCTGCTCTGGGTCGGACTTCCTGCCTTCGAATCCGATTCGATGACGGCCGATGCCGTGCAGATGAACCAGCTCTACCGCAATCAGGTGGAAAGCATCGGCGGCGAATTCGTCGACATCTGGGACGGCTTCGTGGACGAGAACGGCAAGTTCATCGTCACCGGCTCCGATGTCAACGGCCAGCAGGTGCGCCTGCGGACCGCTGACGGCATCAACCTGACCCAGGCCGGCCGCCGCAAGCTCGCCTTCTACGTGGAAAAGCCAGCGCGCCGCCTTCTCGGCACTCAGGCAAGCCCCGATCTCGTGCGCCTCGATCCCGGCAACCTGCCAGCGCTGACGCTGCCAGCCAATCCAGTGGAACATACGCAACCGATCAGCTTGTCCGACCCGAATCTTGATGGTGGAGCTGAATTGCTCGGCGCCAGCAGGACGCCGGTCACGCTGACGAAATCGCCACGCGATCTTCTGGTCGAACAGGGAGAGATGGCTCCGGCGCCGACAGGCCGCATAGACGACTACCGTATGCCGACGCCAAAGACGACGGCAGAAGTTTCGGTGAAGTGAGAAAGGGCCGCTTGAGCGGCTCTCATCGATCTTCCGGACTTACCTGGCCGTCACCTGCGGCCTGGTCAGGTAGTAGTAGAAGTCGGAGCCGATCTGGCCGAAATAGGCATCGCTGCCGTCGAGCTTATCCACAGAGTGAGTGGCCTGCCTCGGCCTCCGGTCAGTCGCTGCAGGCCGGTTCGGACCTGCCTACGCAGGAAAACTGCAGCTCGACAATTACAGGAAGCTTGCCGGAAGCCGCAGCGCGTCACCGGTCTTACCACGAGAAACTCCGCCGGAATGCGGCGGAGTTTCTTGTTCGACGAATTGTTTGAGGCGGATCAGCGCGGCAGGACGGTGGAGCCCATCAGCGCCTCGTCGATCGCGCGCGCCGCCTGGCGGCCTTCGCGGATCGCCCAGACCACCAACGACTGGCCGCGGCGCACGTCGCCTGCCGTCCAGAGCTTGTCGACCGAGGTCTTGTAGTCGCGATCGTTGGCAACGACGTTGGTTGATCCGCGCTTGTCGATATTGAGCGTCAGTTTGCCGTCGAGTTCCTTCAAAACGCTGTCATTGAACGGACCGCTGAAGCCGATCGCAATAAAGGCCAGATCCGCCTTGATGACAAAATCGGTACCCGGAACCGGGCGGCGGCGCTCGTCGACTTCGCAGCACTTCACGCCAGTCAGCACACCATCTTCGCCGACGAATTCGAGCGTCGCGACCTGGAATTCGCGGATCGCGCCTTCGGCCTGCGAAGAGGAGGTACGCATCTTCGTGGCCCAGAATGGCCAGACGGCCAGTTTGTCTTCCTTCTCCGGAGGCTGCGGACGAATGTCGAGCTGGGTCACCTTGACCGCACCCTGACGGAAGGCCGTGCCGACGCAGTCCGACGCCGTGTCACCACCGCCGACAACGACGACATGCTTGGCGCCGGCCAGGATCGGATCGGACGGCCAGCCGGTGCTGTCGATATTTTCGCGGCCGACACGCTTGTTCTGCTGAACCAGATACGGCATCGCATCGTGAACACCGGAGAGATCGGTGCCTGGAATACCGGCAGCGCGTGGCGTTTCGGAGCCGCCGCAGTAAAGCACGGCATCATAATCGGCGAGCAACTGTTCGACCTTCACGTCAACGCCGACATTGACGCCGCAATGGAACGTCACGCCCTCGCCCTTCATCTGCTCTACCCGGCGATCGATGAAGTTCTTCTCCATCTTGAAGTCCGGAATGCCGTAGCGCAGCAGGCCGCCCGGCTTCGTCTCGCGCTCATAGACGTGCACGTCATGGCCGGCGCGGCCGAGCTGCTGGGCAGCAGCCATGCCGGCGGGGCCGGAACCGATGATCGCGACCTTCTTGCCGGTATGGATCGTTGCCGGTTGCGGACGGATGAAGCCGAGCTCGTAAGCCTTGTCGGCAATTGCCTGCTCGACCGTCTTGATGGCAACAGGTGCATCCTCGAGGTTCAGCGTGCAGGCTTCTTCACAGGGAGCAGGGCAGACGCGGCCGGTGAATTCCGGGAAGTTGTTGGTCGAATGCAGGTTCTGGATCGCCGCTTCCCAGTTGTTGTTGTAGACGAGGTCGTTCCAGTCCGGAATCTGGTTATGAACCGGGCAGCCGGTCGGGCCGTGGCAATAGGGGATGCCACAGTCCATGCAGCGGGCTGCCTGTTTCTGCACTTCCGGGTCCGACATCGGGATCGTGAATTCGCGGAAATGACGGATGCGATCCGACGCCGGCTGATACTTCGCTACCTGCCGGTCGATTTCCAGAAAACCTGTAACCTTACCCATATTTTCGTCCCTTACCCTCATGACCGCCTCGCCCGCGGCCAGTTGTCTGTTCAGCCTCGGTCGCGGAGGCAGGTTGTTTGTCTTGACCGTCATCAGAACATATCTCCTGTCGCCATCCACGCTGTTGCGCAAGCTTCAGGCTCGCGGCTGATCGTCGTTGAGTCATTGAGATATTTCGGTCATCCGCCACGCGCTTCCGGCGTGGCGGATTGTTCGGTGCAATTATTCGGCAGCAATGCCCATCCGGCTGCGTTCCATTTCCTCAAGCGCGCGCCGATACTCGACGGGCATGACCTTGCGGAATTTCGGACGATAGTCGGCCCAGTGCTCAAGGATTTCCTTGGCGCGGGTGGAGCCCGTGTAGTGCAGATGGTTGGAGATCAGTTGGTAGAGGCGCTCCTCGTCGTGGCGCGTCATGTCACCGGAGACGTCGACCCGTCCCTTGTGCATGAGGTCGCCGCCGTGATGGTGCAACTTCTCCAGCATGTCGTCCTCTTCCGGAACCGGCTCCAGCTCGACCATGGCCATGTTGCAGCGGCTGGCGAAATCGCCGGCCTCGTCGAGAACATAGGCTACGCCGCCGGACATGCCGGCCGCGAAGTTGCGGCCCGTTGCGCCGAGCACGACGACCACGCCGCCCGTCATATATTCGCAGCCGTGGTCGCCCACCCCTTCGACGACAGCGATGGCACCGGAGTTGCGCACCGCGAAACGCTCGCCCGCGACACCGCGGAAGTAGCATTCGCCCTCGGTCGCGCCGTAAAGAACGGTGTTGCCGACGATGATCGAATTCTCCGCGACAATCCTCGAATTTTCCGGCGGGCGAATGATGATCTTGCCGCCCGAAAGGCCCTTGCCGACATAGTCATTGCCGTCGCCAATCAGGTTGAAGGTCACGCCGCGTGCCAGGAATGCGCCGAAGCTCTGGCCGGCCGTGCCCTTCAGGGTGACGTTTATCGTGTCTTCCTTCAGGCCGCGATGGTTATAACGCTTGGCCACTTCGCCCGACAGCATCGCACCCGCCGAACGGTCGACGTTCTTGATATCGACTTCGAAGGCGACAGGCGTCTTCGATGCCAGTGCCGGCTCGGCGGCCGCAATCATCTTGCGGTCGAGAATGTCGTCGATCGGGTGCTTCTGACGGGTCGTCCAGTAGGTCTCTTCCTTCGGTGCATCAACCTTGTGGAAGATCTTCGCGAAGTCGAGTCCCTTGGCCTTCCAGTGCGCCAGCATCTCATCCTTCTCGAGCAGCTCAGAAGCGCCGATGATGTCATCGAGCTTGGTAAAGCCGAGGGAGGCCAGAATTTCGCGCACTTCGTTGGCGACGAAGAAGAAGTAGTTGATGACGTGCTCGGGCGTGCCCTTGAAGCGCTTGCGCAGAACGGGATCCTGCGTCGCCACGCCGACCGGACAGGTGTTCAGGTGGCACTTGCGCATCATGATGCAGCCGGCCGCAATCAGCGGAGCCGTTGCAAAGCCGAATTCGTCGGCGCCGAGCAGCGCGCCGATGACGACGTCGCGACCAGTCTTCAGACCACCATCGACCTGGAGGGCAACGCGCGAGCGCAGCCCATTCAGCACCAGCGTCTGCTGGGTTTCGGCAAGGCCGATTTCCCAGGGTGAACCGGCATGCTTCAGCGAGGTGAGCGGCGATGCGCCGGTACCACCATCGAAACCGGCAACCGTGATATGGTCGGCGCGTGCCTTGGCAACGCCGGCGGCAACCGTGCCGACACCGACTTCCGAGACGAGCTTGACCGAGACATCCGAGGTCGGGTTGACGTTCTTCAGGTCGTAGATCAGCTGCGCCAGATCTTCGATCGAGTAGATGTCATGGTGCGGCGGCGGCGAAATCAGGCCGACGCCCGGCGTCGAATGACGGGTCTTGGCAACGACGGCATCGACCTTATGGCCGGGCAGCTGGCCCCCTTCGCCGGGCTTGGCACCCTGCGCAACCTTGATCTGCAGCACATCGGCATTGACGAGATATTCCGTCGTCACGCCGAAGCGGCCGGATGCGATCTGCTTGATCGCAGAGCGCTCGGGGTTTGACGAACCATTCGGCAGCGGCATGTAGCGGTCGCTCTCTTCGCCACCCTCACCGGTGTTCGACTTGCCGCCGATCCGGTTCATGGCGATCGCCAGCGTCGTATGCGCCTCACGGCTGATCGAGCCGAAGGACATGGCGCCCGTGGAGAAGCGCTTGACGATATCGACAGCCGGCTCGACGCTGTCGACCGGCACCGGCTTGCGGCCGAGTGCCTCGGCACTTTTGATCTTGAAGAGGCCGCGGATCGTGTTCATGCGGAGCGCCGACGTGTTCACCATCTCGGCGAATTCGCGGTAGCGATCCTCGGCATTGCCGCGCACCGCATGCTGCAGGGCAGCCACGGCATCCGGCGTCCAGGCATGGCTTTCGCCGCGCATGCGGTAGGCATATTCGCCGCCGATATCGAGGTTGCTTGCGAGGATCGGATCGCGGCCGAAGGCTGACTTATGACGGGCAACCGTCTCGTTGGCGATCTCTTCGAGACCGACGCCTTCGATGGTCGTTGCGGTGCCAAAGAAATACTTGTCGACGAATTCCGACTGCAGGCCGATCGCATCGAAGATCTGCGCACCGCAATAGGACTGATAGGTCGAGATACCCATCTTCGACATGACCTTCAGGATGCCCTTACCGACAGCCTTGATGTAGCGATAGACAACTTCGTTGGCGTCGACTTCCTTCGGGAATTCACCCTTGGCATGCATGTCGAGCAGCGTGTCGAAAGCGAGATAGGGGTTGATCGCTTCCGCACCGTAACCGGCCAGCAGGCAGAAATGATGCACTTCGCGCGGTTCGCCGGTCTCGACGACGAGGCCGACCGACGTGCGCAGCCCCTTGCGGATCAGGTGATGGTGCACGGCCGCGGTCGCGAGCAGCGCCGGGATCGCGATGCGATCCGGACCGATCTGGCGGTCGGAGAGCACGATGATGTTGTAGCCGCCCTTGACTGCCGCTTCCGCACGCTCGCACAGACGGTCGAGCATTTCCGGCATGCCTTCGGCGCCGCGCTCGACATCATAGGTGAAGTCCAGCGTCTTGGTGTCGAAACGGTCTTCCGTGTGACCGATGGAGCGGATCTTTTCGAGATCGCCATTGGTCAGGATCGGCTGGCGTACTTCGAGGCGCTTGGCGTTCGCCATGCCTTCGTGGTCGAGAATGTTCGGACGCGGGCCGATGAAGGAGACGAGGCTCATGACGAGCTCTTCACGGATCGGATCGATCGGCGGGTTCGTCACCTGCGCGAAATTCTGCTTGAAATAGGTGTAGAGCAGCTTCGACTTTTCGGACATGGCCGAGATCGGCGTATCCGTGCCCATCGAGCCGATCGCTTCCTGACCCGTCGTCGCCATCGGCGACATCAGGATCTTGGTGTCCTCGGTCGTGTAGCCGAAGGCCTGCTGGCGATCGAGCAGCGAGACGTCGCGGCGAAGCGCGCGCGGCTCGACCGGCTTCAGATCTTCGAGAATGAGCTGCGTGCGGTTGAGCCAGCTGCGATAGGGATGCGCGTTCGCAAGCTGCGCCTTCACCTCGTCGTCGGAGATGATCCGGCCCTCTTCCATGTCGATCAGCAGCATCTTGCCGGGCTGCAGGCGCCACTTCTGGATGATGCTCTCTTCGGCAACCGGCAGCGTGCCGGCTTCGGAAGCCAGGATGACGCGGTCGTCATCGGTGACGAGATAGCGTGCCGGACGCAGGCCGTTGCGGTCGAGCGTCGCACCGATCTGCTTGCCATCGGTGAAGGCGACGGCGGCCGGTCCATCCCACGGCTCCATCAGCGCGGCATGATATTCGTAGAACGCCTTGCGCTCCGGCGACATGGACTGGTTGCCGGCCCAGGCCTCGGGGATCAGCATCATGACTGCATGCGACAGCGAATAGCCGCCGCGCAGGAGGAATTCGAGCGCGTTATCGAAACAGGCCGTGTCCGACTGGCCCTCGTAGGAAATCGGCCAAAGCTTGGAAATGTCCTCACCGAAGAGCGGGGAGGAAACCGAAGCCTGACGTGCTGCCATCCAGTTGACGTTGCCACGCAGCGTGTTGATTTCGCCGTTATGGGCGACCATGCGATAGGGGTGCGCGAGCTTCCAGGACGGGAAGGTGTTGGTCGAGAAGCGCTGATGCACGAGGGCGACCGCGCTTTCGAAACGCGGGTCTGACAAGTCCTTATAGTAGGCGCCAACCTGGTAAGCCAGGAACATGCCTTTGTAGACGACGGTCGTGCTGGACAGCGAAACCGGATAGAAGTGGCTCTCCTCACCGTCGAACTCATCATAGATCCGGTTGGAGATGACCTTGCGAAGCGTGAAGAGCCGGCGCTCGAATTCGTCGTTCGTCGCAGCATCCTTGCCTGCGCCGATGAAAACCTGCACGTGATGCGGCTCGGTCGCGGCAATCGCCGGAGCTTTGGAAAGCGAGGAATTATCGACCGGCACGTCGCGGAAGCCGAGGAAGATCTGACCTTCTTCGGTGATTACGTCCTTGATCACCTTCTTGAAGTGTTCGATCTGCTTTTCATCGCGCGGCATGAAGATATGGCCGACGCCATATTCGCCGGCCTTCGGAAGTGTAATGCCCTGCTTGGCCATTTCCTCGCGGAAGAAGCGGTCGGGAATCTGCACGAGAATGCCGGCACCATCGCCCATCAGCGGATCGGCGCCAACGGCACCGCGATGCGTCAGGTTCTCGAGAATGAAGAGACCGTCCTTGACGATCTGATGCGACTTCTGCCCCTTCATATGCGCGACAAAGCCGACGCCGCAGGCGTCATGCTCATTGCGCGGATCGTAGAGCCCCTGTTTCTTCGGAAGACCGGAGGCAGATTTACGCGTATTGGCCGTTGCGCGCACGTCTGCTGCTGCGAACCGGTCAATCTGCGTGGATGGCGTCTTCTTCGTCATCGTCTTTCCTCCTGTCGAAGCCCGCGGGGCTGCGGGCGGCTTTTCGTCGCGCACCGCACCTTTAAAGATAGGTCCGGCGCGTGACGGCGCTGTTGCGTTATGAAGATCCGGGCGCAGACATCTGCTTTTAAGGAAAGCAAACCGTCGCGTTCCGCGCTGCCATTCGCTTCCGCGCGCCGCCATGTGAAGGCTTGACGCTCGAAAGAACTATAGCGTGAAAGCCGCTCTGTTCCAGGGCTTTCGGCGCCTCTTCGGCCATGAAGACCAAAATAGGACAGCAACCCTGTCCTAGTTCACCCGTTCAATGCCAGAAACAATTCCTCTTCGCAAGAGCGGCATCTTAAAAAAAAGTCAGTTTGCGACGGAAGATTGCCAAATCAACCAAAATGGCGACATAAAATTACCTCTCACCTTATCATTTCGTATATTGATTGCGCAGTTCAATTTTTGTGATGCATCCAGGTTTCCGCCCTTGATCCTGTGAAGCTTTGGCGTAGTGTCCAATCCCGAAACTCCCGCCCCATCATTTTCAATGGTTTTCTCAATGATTTTTGCTTCCGACAACTGGGCTGGCGCCCATAAATCCATTGCCGAACGCCTGCTCGCCGAATCCACCGGTTTTGCCGCCGCTTACGGCAACAGCGATCTCGACAGACGGGTGGAAGCCCGCTTTTCGGAAATCTTCGAGCGCGAGGTTTCCGTCTTCTTCGTTGCGACTGGCACCGCTGCCAACTCCCTGGCGCTGGCGAGCGTCCAGCGCCCTGGCGGGATCACCTTCTGCCATCAGGAAGCCCATGTGATCGAGGACGAATGCGGCGCGCCGGAATTCTTCTCCGGCTCAGCCCGTCTCATCGCCGTCGACGGCGAAGCCGGCAAGATTGATCCGACCAAACTCTCGGCAAAGATCGCGCACTTTCCCGAGGATGCCCTCCGTCATGGCCGCGCCACCGCTGTGACCATCACCCAATCGACCGAAATCGGCACCGTCTATTCGCTGCCGGAAATCGGCGAGATTTCCGCGATCGCCAAGAAGCGAGGACTACCCCTGCACATGGACGGCGCGCGCTTTGCCAATGCGCTCGTTGCATTGAATGCAACACCTGCCGAAATGACCTGGAAGCGCGGCGTCGACATCCTCTCCTTTGGCGGCACCAAGAATGGCTGCTGGTGCGCGGAAGCGATCGTCTTCTTCAATCCGAAGCAGGCGAAGGAAATGCACTTCATCCGCAAGCGCGCGGCCCAGCACTTCTCCAAGTCTCGCTTCATCTCCGCCCAGTTCGACGCCTATTTCGAAAACGGTCTCTGGCTCGATCTCGCCCGACACTCCAATGGCATGGCCGAACGTCTGCGTGCCGGCATCGGCGCCAGCAATTCGGCCCGGCTCGCCTGGCCGACCGCGTCAAACGAAGTTTTCGCGGTCATTCAGAAATCAGCCGCAAAGACGGCTGAGGGCAAGGGCGCAAAATTCTACGAGTGGCCGCTCCCGGCCGGCATGCCGGACCTCGTTTCGGAGGGCGAAATGCTCGTCCGCCTCGTCACCTGCTTTGCAACGACCGAAGCGGATGTCGACGGCTTTCTGAAGTGCCTGGCAGCCTGATTTCGCAAACGCCCGGAACGCCCGCTCAAAAGAGCCCGTATCCAGCCACTACGGAACAAAGTGCATTTCTTTGGCATTCCTTTCTCAATTCATAGGCGGTCCGTGTCACCCGTTTCCTATGAAGAGGTGAAGAAATGAAGAAGTTGGCAATCATTGTCCTGACCGTGGCGACGGCTTTTACCAGCGTCGCACCGGCGCAGGCCTTTCCGACAATCGCAAAGCCTGATGTGCCCCAAGTTTCGAATGTCGCGCAGGTTCAGTATTATCGCCGGCACTGGGATCGCTATCGTTACGACGACGATAGGTGGCGCTATCGTTATGATGACGACAGGTGGCGCTATCGCCGGCACCACAGGCACAACAACGCTGGCGCGATCATCGGCGGCCTTGCCGCAGGTGCCATCATCGGCGGCATCATAAGCTCGCAGCGCCAGCCGCGTTATTATTACTCCAGCGGCAGCTACCACATCCGCTGGTGCTATTCGCGCTACCGCTCTTATCGCGCCTACGACAACACCTATCAGCCCTATTACGGTCCGCGCCGCCAATGCGTTTCGCCGTAAAGTCCTGATTTCGAAAACCAAAGTCCCGCCTTTGCCGGCGGGATTTTTGATGTGAAGGTGTTTAGGCCGATCGCAGGCCCCTGACCTTCTTCAGAATGTCATCCGAAAGGGCCGCCACAAGCGCCTGATCGGCACCCTTTCGCGGCACCAGCACGAATTCGACATCCTCAAGCACCGGTAGCCTGGCCGGCGCGATTTCCTTCAGCCCGGAAGGCGCCATGCTGCGCGGCTGCACGAGTACGCCCATGCCGGCACGCGCGGCGGCCGTCAGCCCGCTCAGACTGCCGCAGGTGCAGACGATGCGCCAGGCGACACCGTGCCGGCCGAGCGCTTCCAACGCAATAGCGCGCGTCACACTCGGCGGCGGGAAAGCGATCAAAGGCAGTGGGTGGGATGCGAGCACATGCTCCGGATCCCGCGCCAGCCACACCAGCGGCTCCCGGTACACGAGCTTTCCGTGCTCATCACCGAGCCGTCGCTTGGCAAGCACAAGGTCGATCGCTTCCGCATCCTGCATTTCGTAGAGAACACCTGAAAGCGCCACCGTCAGTTCCAGATCGACGGAGGGATGCGAGCGCACGAAGTCTTCCAGCACCGCCGGCAGTTGGCTCGTTACGAAATCTTCGGAAACGCCGAGACGCAGGCGTCCGCGCAGGCTGCCGCCCTTGAACAGTGATCGCACCTGCCCTTCAATCGACAACATGGACCGCGCATGCGACAGCAGCGCCTCGCCATCGCTGGTCAGCACCACCTTATGCGTATCGCGTTCCAGCAGCCGGCGCCCCAGCGAGGTCTCCAGTCTTTGGATGTGCTGGCTGACCGTCGACTGCCCAAGACCCAGTCTCTCGGCTGCCAGCGTGAAGCTGCCCATCTGTTCGACGGTGACGAAACTGCGAAGCTGCGATAGGTCCAGCATATGCGCAATCCTGACTCGTGATAACTGTTATTCGTTGCATCCTGTATCATAATGAGCGACAGAATAACGACTGATTTATTCCAGCGAGACTGTTATGCGCCGCTTTCTGCCCGATACATTCACGACCCTGCTCGTCTGCACAGTCGTCCTCGCCTCAATCTTTCCGGCGAGCGGCACTTTTGCAAGCTGGTTCGGTGTGGCGACCGATATCGCCATCGCGCTTTTGTTCTTCCTGCACGGCGCGCGCCTCTCGCGCGATGTCGTCATCGCCGGCTTGCTGCACTGGCGGCTGCATCTCGTCATTCTGCTAACGACCTTCGGCATCTTTCCGATCCTCGGCCTGGCGGTAGGCTTCATCCCGGATTCGATCCTGCCGCAGCCGCTTTATCTCGGCATCCTCTTCCTCTGCGTGCTGCCGTCAACGGTGCAGTCGTCGATCGCCTTCACCTCGATGGCAGGCGGTAATGTGCCGGCAGCGATCTGCTCGGCATCGGCTTCCAATATTTTCGGCATGTTCCTGACACCGCTGCTCGTCGGCCTGCTCTTCTCGGTCGGCGGTCATGGCGGCTTTTCCTTCGATGCGCTGGAACAGATCCTGCTGCAGTTGCTGGCTCCGTTCGTCGTCGGCCAGATCCTGCAGCCCTGGATCGGCGAATGGATCCGCTCTAAGAAGAAGATCCTGATGCCGGTCGATCGCGGCTCCATTCTGATGGTCGTCTACCTGGCCTTCTCGACCGCCGTTGTCGAAGGGCTGTGGCACACCTTCTCGATCGCCGATATCGCCGCCGTCATCGTCGCCGACATGGTGCTGCTGGCGCTCGTTCTCGTCCTCACCATGTATGGCAGCCGCTGGCTGGGTTTCAACAAGGCCGATGAAATCACCATCACCTTCTGCGGTTCGAAGAAGAGCCTCGCAAGCGGCGTTCCAATGGCGAACGTCATCTTCGCCGGCCAGTCGATCGGCGCGATCGTCCTGCCGCTGATGCTGTTCCACCAGATCCAGTTGATGGTCTGCGCGGTCATCGCCCAGAAATATGCGGCAGCAGCAGCCCGCCGCGCCTCGGAAGAAGAACTGGAAGAAGCCGCAAGCCCGGCCTGAACGAGCGCAACAGGCGCAGAACAAAAACGGCGCCATCGTTGGCGCCGTTTCCCGTATGATTCGTAAGAAAGCGGATTAGCTATTGACGACCTGCGCTTCAATTGCCTTGGGAGCTTCGACCGGCTCAGCGGCAATAGAAATCCTGCGGGGCTTCAGAGCCTCTGGGATGCTGCGCAGAAGGTCGATGTGCAGGAGGCCGTTCTTCAGCGAGGCGGCAGTCACCTCGACATGATCGGCAAGCTGAAAGCGGCGCTCGAAGGCGCGCTTTGCAATGCCGCGATACAGATACTCGCTGCTATCGGCATTTTCCTCACGCTTTTCACCCTTCACGGTAAGAGCGTGAGCATGTGATTCGATGGCGAGTTCGGTTTCGTCGAAGCCGGCAACGGCCATGGTGATGCGATAGGTGTTCTCACCGGTTCGTTCGATATTGTACGGCGGATAGGTCGGAACCTGATCCGGCTGAGCGAGGCTGTCGAGCATCGTGAAGAGACGGTCGAAGCCAACGGTGGAACGATAAAGGGGAGAGAAGTCTACGTGACGCATGATGTCCTCCTAGGGAAGCGACGTGTTGCGATAGGATGCCCCAGAAACCCCGTTCTTGGCGGTTTCGGGACGGCTGTGCGGACCCTTCCGGCGCCCGCAAAGTTCAGATGGGGATAGGTTTCCGAGACTTCAAGCCCCTCTCTAAGGCACTGCCTTTGCTGCGTGAACCCTGTATGAACGGCAGGTTCGGCGAAGGTTCAGGCGATGCTCGCTAGAAATAGGTGCATCGGGTGACACTGGCCCGAAGGCTGAAGTGTATCGTCCCTTCTTCTTCAGCCTCAATTCGGCCGGCAGCGAGCCCCTCAGCTCCGCCGGCCTTTTTTCTTCAGGCGTAAGACCTGGAAGTTCGTGATGGCTGAGCACGAGAGCGCCGACGATGCGGGCAGCGCGACTGAATCGCTGCTGGAAAATATCGAAGATGGCTGTCGCTCTCATTGTCGTGCGAAGGCGGCGCGGTTCGTTGGGCACTAAACTTGGCGTATCTCTCTTCGAAGCCTGCTGTATGGAACATCAATATATTACAATTCTCTTATGTTGCGCACCATTTCGACATTGATTTTCCCTGTCCCTGCGCTATCCCCTAGTATATCTCTCACGCGAAGAAACACTCTGCTCATGGAACAGGTTCTTTACTCCACTCCAGACAATCCGGCGCCGGAGAACCGCACCGAGGGGTTTTTCGAGACTTACGACGGCCATAGGTTGCGTTATGCCGTCTTCCGGTCGCAAACACCAACCGCCCATGGAACGGTGGTGCTCCTGCACGGACGCAGCGAATATATCGAGAAATACTTCGAAACCATCCGCGATCTCACCGCCAAGGGCCTCTGGGTTGCCACCTACGACCTTCGCGGCCAGGGAGGTTCGCCGCGACTGCTCAAAAAGCGCAATCACGGCCACATCCGCCGCTTTTCCGATTACGAGCGCGACCTCGACACTTTCCTCGAAAAGGTCGTGCTGCCGGATACTCGATTGCCCTTCTATATGCTCGCCCATTCCACGGGCGCGCTGATTGCGCTCTCCGCCGCACCTTATCTGTCGACCCGCATCGAGCGCATGGTGCTGTCAGCCCCTTTCCTTGGCCTTATTGGCCAGGCTGCGTCCGAGGGTATCATTCGCGCGGTGTCGGCCACACTCAGCGCTGTCGGTCTTGGTGGCGTGCCGCTCGGCAAGATGAAAGAACTGCAATTCCTTGATAATCCACTGACATCGGATGAGACGCGTTTCGAGCGCAACGCGGCGATCGCAAAGGCCCGCCCGGAACTCGCACTGGGAGCGCCAACTGCCCGCTGGATGCATGAATGCATGAAGGCGATCGACCGGGTGACCCAGCCCTACCACCTCTTCTCGATCACTATTCCTTCTGTCGTCATCGCGCCGACGCGGGACGGGCTGGTGCCCTATACGGCACAGGAGCGGCTTTCTCGCTACTTCCGCGCCGGTCAGCTCGTGCCGATCAACGGTGCCCGCCACGAGATATTCCAGGAAAGGGATATGTATCGCACCGCCGCGCTCGCGGCCTTCCATGCCTTCATTCCCGGCAGCGACGCCGAGGCCACCGAAGAGGTGACAGCGATCGGCGCCTGAGCCTTTAAAACCCTCGTGATCTTCAGGATTTACTGAGGCTTCAAGTCCTTGTTTCGCGTCTGCCGTTATCGCGCGGCACAATGTTACGCGACATGCTCAGCGCTGCAGGATGGCGATCGCCTCTTCGTAGACCGCCCTGCTGCCGGCAGCGATAATGGAGCCGCCATTTTCCGGCCGCCCGCCGTCCCAGGTGGTCATAATACCGCCGGCGCCCTCGATAACGGGGATGATGCCGCCGACGTCGTAAGGTTTGAGGCTGTTCTCGATGACGAGATCGACATGGCCTGCCGCCAGTAGCGCATAGGCATAACAGTCACAGCCATAACGGAAGAGTCGCACCTGGCTCTCGATCTGGCGATATTTCTCCATCTCCTCGCCGACGAACAAATGTGGCGAGGTGGTGAAGAGGATCGCGTTGGACAAGGCGTCGCAGTCACGCACCTGCAGCCGGCGCTCGCCCTCAGGCCCGCTATAGGTCGAACCATTTTCGTCGCCGAAATAACGCTCGCCGGTAAAAGGCTGCTCGATCATGCCGGCGACCGCCCGGCCGTTCTTCTGCAGGCCGATAAGCGTGCCCCAGACCGGAACGCCGGAGATGAAGGCCCGCGTCCCATCGATCGGGTCGATCACCCATACATGCTCGCGATCGAGGCCGATATCGCCATGCTCCTCGCCCAGAATACCGTGCTCGGGAAAATGCGCTTCGATCAGCGCGCGGATGGCTGTCTCCGCCGCCCTGTCGCCTTCGGTGACCGGATCGAAGCCGGAAGACAGCTTATTGGTGACAGAAATGCCCGAACGAAAACGCGGCAGTGTTTCCGCCTTGGCAGCTTCGGCGAGACGGTTGAAGAACGAACGGTCAGGAAGCATGGAGAAATCCGTGACTGGCGGGAAATGGCGTTTTTCATAGCGAAAAAGCGGTGAAATGCAAATACAGCAGGCAATTTCCGGCTCGCTGCCTAAATATTTCGCAGCGCAATATAATGCTTGACATTTGTGCAGCGCAGCAGTAGTTTCCTGCTACAGTCTTCTGACTGTAAATACCCTCCTTGGGTGTTTCCTCCCTAGACTTAGCCGCGCTCACAAAGCGCGGTTTTTTTTGACCTGAGGCGAAGGATTACTCGGCCGCGAGCGCCTGATCGCCGAAGAATTTATCGACATAGTCGGCCATCTGCCGCATGAATGATGTGATGGCCGTCGCAACGATGCCGAAATCGGGCCGCTTCTCCAGCGTTATTTCGTCGACATAGATCGAGCGGTTGACCTCGATCTGCAGCGCATGCAGCCCGCGCGACGGGCGGCCGTAATGTTCGGTGATGAATCCGCCAGCATAGGGCTTGTTGCGGATCGCCGCAAAACCCATTTCCTCGATGATGCCGATTGCCGTCCGCGAAAGCTCTGCCGAAGCGCTGGTGCCGTAACGGTCGCCGATGATGAAATCGGGCCGCGCGTTGCTGCCGGCAACCCGAACGTTGCCCGGCATGGAATGGCAGTCGATCAGGACGCCGAAGCCAAACTGCACATGCGTGCGCGCAATCAGCCGCCGCAACGTCGAGTGATAGGGCTTGTAGACGCTTTCCACACGTTCCAGCCCCTCCTGAACGGGCAGCCGGCGCGCATAGATTTCCATATTCTCAGCCACGATGCGCGGAATGGTGCCAAGTCCGCCGGCAACCCTCAGCGAGTTGATATTCGCATAGGGCGGCAACAGCCCGTCGAACATGCGTGGATCGAGCTCATAGGGCTCGCGATTGACGTCCAAATAGGCGCGCGGAAAATTCGCAAGAAGGAGTGGCGCACCAATATCCACGGCTGCGCCGAACAGCTCATCGACATAATGGTCTTCGGACCGGCGTATCGAGATCCCTTCCAGCCGCGACTGCGCGATGAATTCCGGTGGATAAATGCGGCCGCTATGAGGGGAGTTGTAGACGAAGGGAATGGTCTGCGACACGGGCTCATGCACTTCAAAAAGCTCGTATTCGCGTATTTCCGGCACTTTCTGCCCTCTTTACCATGTCACCAACTGGCTGTGACGGCCATGTTGCCAGTTGCCTGCCCTTAAGTCCATACTACATAGAAGGGATGGCGGTCGCGGCCAGGGCGATTTCACCGGTTGTTTACCGGGCGAAGTGTAGTGTAGACGGCTGGTATCCCATAAAAAACACTAGTGATCAGCGGTCCGGATTAATGACTCAGAAGATACTTCTCGCCGAAGACGACAACGACATGCGCCGCTTCCTCGTGAAGGCGCTCGAAAAGGCCGGATACAAGGTCCTTTCCTACGACAACGGCGCTAGCGCTTATGACCGCCTGCGTGAGGAGCCGTTCTCCCTGCTCTTGACCGATATCGTCATGCCGGAAATGGATGGCATCGAACTGGCGCGGCGCGCGACTGAGCTCGATCCTGACCTGAAGGTGATGTTCATCACCGGCTTCGCAGCCGTTGCTCTGAACCCTGATTCGAAGGCTCCGAAGGATGCGAAGGTCCTTTCCAAGCCGTTCCACCTGCGCGATCTCGTCGACGAGGTCAACAAGATGCTTGCCGCGTAAGGCGTCTTGGCGGCTCGTCACAAAACTTCAAAAAAGCCTATTGACGGCTCCGGAGGTTTTGTGATCTATGCGCCGACATCGGATGGGCGTGTAGCTCAGCGGGAGAGCACTACGTTGACATCGTAGGGGTCACAAGTTCGATCCTTGTCACGCCCACCATCCTAATTCGCTGTAAAGCAAAGGCCTTTCGAGAAATCGAAAGGCCTTTTTAGTTTTGGCGATATGCCTCGTATACCCCCCTCAGAGTTACGTGACGTACCTACCCGAAGTCATGTGGACTTCACCGAAGTCAGGCTTGACCAACAGGTTGCAATGTTGTTTCGCTTTCCCTCATTGGGGGTGCACATGAAAATCACTTCTGGACTGATATTGCTATTGGTGCTGAGCTGGAGCCCGGCTTCCGCAAAGGAAGATATGAAGTTCCGCACGCTGATGGAAAGCAAGCAGACAAGCGTCGTCGAAATGCTGATCGGCGCAGCCGGACTGACACTTTTGTTTGTGAACGACGAACTCAAAGATGCAGGCCAACCGCCGCTATACTGCCCACCGCAAAACCGCGCGATTTCAAACACCGAATATGTTGCCGTTGTGAAGAAATATCTGGAACTGCACCCAGATATCGGCGAGGAAACGTTCCAGGTGTATCCCTATGTCCTACTCACATCGCTCAAGCACATGTATCCCTGCTAACAGGATAAGCGATCGCCGAAACCAAATTCGGACACAGAGCCATGCCATGCGCGATAATGGAGCCTGAGGTGTTGATTCGCCTCGCCAGGACATGGGGTTCAAATCGAAATGAAATTATCTGCGCTTGCCATCGCCGCCTTCTCCACCCTCACTTTTGGTGCTGCAGCACAGGCGGATGACAATTTTCCGGGTGCGCCCGGCGTCATCGCGCTTGGCGGCAAGTGCCAGAAGCTGGTCGTCGCCAAGTTCGACGCAACGAAGGGCTGCAAGGGAGAGCTGGCAAGTGTGACGCTGATCAACGGCACCGTCACCTTCATCTTCACGTCTGATGGCAAGCTGCTGGGCTTCCAGGGCGATGGGAAGGGCATCAAGCCCGCATCCAATGGCAATGCCCGCTTGCCGCTCAGCCTCGTCACCACAGGTGTCGGCAACAAGATGACGGGCGAGGTGAAGGTTGCAGGCTTCTGCACCTTCGGCAATCCCTATGCCGGCAAGCCGACTGCCATCGAATGCACGGCGGAAAGCAAGGATTCGGCCTTCACAGGCAGCTTCCGCACTAGCGGCAAGGCGCCGGCACGGAAAAACGGTGGAAAATAAGAGATCGTTGGACTGACGGCGTCAGGCGCACCAGGAGCCTGAGGCAGAGCCCGGCTTCCTCGCCAGGCCCTCGTCGATAAGACGCGTACCGAAAGAGCGCCCGTCACGCGAAATGACTCGCGGCGCACCACGGTCATCCGGCTTGCCGGCGGCATTCATGTTGAACGGACCGGCATTCAGCAGCGCGAGCAGCCGGGATTTGGCGGCAAAGGCGATCTTCCGTTCGTCTTCACAGCGCGCGCGGTCGACATCCGGGCTCACCATATCAGCGATGACGATCTTCTCACCCTTGTACCAGAAGGTGCCGGCATCGCCGACGCAATTGATATGCTCGCCCTGCCCGCAATATCCAAAGGCCGCTTTAGCCGTTTCCGGAGAGGGCGGGGCAACGGGGGAGATAGAGGCCGGCACGATCTTTGCCGTCGGCACCGGCGCCGAGGGGATCGCCGCAGGTGGCACCGGGTCGTTTGTCTGCCGCGGCTTGGCGGCTGGTGCTGCGACGGCAACCTGTTTCGGCGCTTCCTTGGGCGCTTGAGGCTTGGCTTCAGCCGCCGCGCGGATGACTGCGGCAGGTGCCTTGCCAAGCATCGGGCTGATGCTCTTCCAGTTGTCATAGGCGGCAATGGCGCCCACCGCAGCGATGCCGATCACCATCCAGGGCATCGCGCCGCCGGAGGACGCGCTGCCCTTCCTTTTTGCCGGTGCCTTGCGGCGTCCGCGTGTTGCTGTCTTGGCCATCGATCCGATTCCCTTGAACGGGCCGGATTATCGCTGCCCAATCCTTTCGGAAAGGTTGGCAAGACATGGCCGTGGATCGCTTTCCCGAACCAGAACTGGTCGGAACGAAACGCCCGGCGCATGGCCAGGCGTCTCATTCAACTGTTCCCTGTGTTCAGCAGCCTTGCGCGGGCGAAGGTGCCGCAGCCGGCTTTGCGGTTTGCCCGCCTGGCTGGATGGACGGCGTCTCGCGCTTGCCTATATCGATCCGGCGTTCGGCCGCCTCGCGCACGGCCTGCCACTCATATTCGTGCTGGATGAAGATATCGCGCGGCACAAGATTGATCCTCATTCGTATTTCACCTGTCTCGTCGGTTGCGGAACTGGTTTTCAGCGCACGGGCTTTGCGACGTTTGCATCGTCGCTCTTGATATCGAGCCCGCCCTTGGAAAGATCGCCGCCGGTCATATGTGCCGGCACATGAATGTCGTGGATCGCGCCCGGGGTCAGCGTCAGGTCCACCTGATGCGGGGGCAGAACCTGCGCCCTCTGCATACGGTTTGGTTTGGCCCGCTTCATACGGTCTGACGCTTCCGTGCGCCTATCGGGAACATGGGTCGAATTATGCATCGTCGCCCTCCTTCAGAAGTATCTGAGTGTTTCATCGGCTCAGCTAGGACTGAACGGGTGAGCGCCAGTATGGTTCCAAAGAAATCGGCAACCTTGCCTGACGGCGCTTCTTGACTGGCGCAGCAACTTCACTACCTAGTGAGACACCCGCGGCCTCCAGACATCGGCTGCGGGGGAACCTGGTGCCGGGCCCCTCTGGCGAGAGTTTTTACGGCGCTCTCGTGATGTCGGTACCGCCTGCAAATTAGCCGGCGGATTTTTCATCGATGAAAAAGCTCATCATGCCAATCGCGCATGCCCATTGTGGTATGCGTTTTTCTGCTCTTACCCTGTCCTTCGAACCGGTTTGCGGCTGTGGGGTGCAGCCATGAACCAGCCTCAGTCCCACAAATCCTCGCTCGGCTACTTCCGCTGGGCCTTCATCGTCACGGCGCTCGGCCTCGCGCTCGGCGCCGTTCTCGGCTGGCAGTCGACCGGCACGCTGGGTGGCATGGCCACCGTCTTCTTCATCTGCACGGTGCTCGCCGTGCTGGAGATCTCGCTTTCCTTCGACAACGCCATCGTGAATGCCAACAAGCTGAAAGAAATGACCCCCGTCTGGCAGCATCGCTTCCTGACCTGGGGCATCGTCATTGCCGTCTTCGGCATGCGCATCGTCTTCCCGCTGGCAATCGTCGCCATCGCGGCAAAGATCGGTCCATGGGAGGCGCTCGTGCTTGCGGCACGTGAACCGGCCGAATATGCCCGCATCATGAATGATGCGCATCTGCCGATCGCAGCTTTCGGCGGCACGTTCCTGATGATGGTCGGCCTCACCTACTTCTTCAACCACGAAAAGGAAGTTCACTGGATCGGTTCGCTGGAGCGATTGATGGCTCGCTCGGCAACGATCAAGGGCATCGAGATCGCCTTCGTGCTCCTGCTGATCCTGCTCTTCTCCTATCTCCTGGAAGGAGAGGACGCGACGACCTTCGTCTACTGCGCCATCTACGGTCTGTTGACCTTCCTGGTGGTGGAAGTCATCGGTGGCATCCTCGATGCGTCGCAGCGCGCGATGAGCGAGGCGGCAAAGGGTGGCCTCGGTGCCTTCATCTATCTGGAAGTGTTGGATGCCAGCTTCTCCTTCGACGGCGTCATCGGCGCCTTCGCGCTGACTCAGAATCTCTTCATCATCGCCATCGGCCTTGGCATCGGCGCCATGTATGTGCGCTCCATGACGATCATGCTGGTGGAAAAAGGAACGCTCGCCGAATACCGCTATCTGGAACATGGCGCCTTCTACGCGATCCTGATCCTCTCGGTGATTATGTATGTGCAGACCTTGACGCACATTCCCGAGGTCATCACCGGCCTTGGTGGTGCTGCCCTGATCGGTATCTCGCTCTGGTCCTCGATCCGCTACAACAGGCAGGAGCGGCAGAAGGAAGCGCATGTTCCCGAGCGGGAGCGCCTGCACGCCTGATAGTCAAAAAGCCGCGCGGTCTGGGGCTGCGGCTCGCATACACAAAAAACAAGGCCCGCGACCAACGGTTGCGGGCTCATTCATTCAAAATATGGGTCGGATGCTTCTTAACGGATGACACGGCCGAAGCTTACCGGATCGATACCCAGTTCCTGCAGGTCACGGGCGCGCGGCTTGCGACCGCCTTCAACAGAGGCGCTGACTGCGTTTGCGGCACCGAGCGCTGCAAAGGCGCGTGCCAGGAAACCATTTTGGATCGACTTTCTGATAGCGGACATCTTCTTTTCCTCTCTTTGATTGACCCTTCCTAGGTGGGAAAATCTGCATGCACCTACAATGCGCAGGAAATCACCGCTGCTATGCAAGAAGCGCATATTTCTTTTGCCGGCGAAGAAAAATGCTTGAGGGAAACCGCAGGATGTCAAATTTTAACATTTGAATTCAACAGCTTGAAAAAACCGCCGTTCAGTCTCGAATACAAAAATGACAAATGCCAAAGAAACGGCCGGCCATGTCGCCACGGCCGGCCTGAATTAGGGGTCAGGTTGGTCTTTTTCTTTTAGTCTTCATTTGCCGCCAGCTGAGAGAGAACCTGGCCACGGCCACGCAATCTCAGGATCAGCGGAATGAGGAAGGCAGCGGCAGCAACGATCAGCAGGCCGCAGGCGATCGGCGACATGACGAGCGTCGTCACATCGCCCTGGCTGATCGACAGAGCACGACGAAGCTGCTGCTCGGCCAGTGGCCCGAGAATGAGGCCGACGACGGCAGGCGCGATCGGATAACCGAAGATCCGCATCATGTAACCGAGCAGGCCGAAAGCGAGCAGCATGCCTAGCTCGAAGACCGACGGGTTGGCGCCGATCGTACCGAGCGTGGCAAACAGAAGGATGCCGGCATAGAGCCACGGCTTTGGCACCGTCAGCAGGCGAACCCAGAGGCCGATCATCGGCAGGTTCAGCACCAGAAGCATCGCATTGGCGATAAGCAGGCTGGCGATGAGACCCCAAACGAGCTGCGGATTGGTTGCAAACAGCAGCGGCCCCGGCTGCAGGCCATATTGCTGGAAGCCGGCGAGCATGATCGCCGCCGTCGCAGACGTCGGCAGGCCGAGCGTCAGCAGTGGCACCAGCGTGCCGGCGGCCGAGGCATTGTTGGCGGCTTCAGGGCCGGCAACGCCTTCGATAGCGCCTTGCCCGAATTCCTCGGGGTTCTTCGACAGGCGCTTTTCCGTTGCGTAGGAGAGGAACGTGCCGATTTCCGCGCCACCAGCCGGCATCGCACCGATCGGGAAACCGATGATCGTGCCCCGCAGCCATGGCTTCCACGAGCGCGCCCAGTCCTGCGCATTCATCCAGAGCGAGCCACGCACCGCTTCCACCTTGTCCTCGCCGCGGTTGCCCTGAGCGGCGATATAAAGCGTCTCTCCGATCGCGAACATGGCCACTGCAAGCGTCGTCACCTCGATACCATCAAGCAGGTCGGGGATGCCGAAGGAAAGGCGCGCCTGGCCCGTCTGCTGGTCGATGCCGACCATAGCGAGGGCAAAGCCGATAAAGAGCGAGGTAAGACCACGCAGCGCCGAATCCCCGAAGGCCGAGGAGACGGTGACGAAGGCAAGCACCATCAGCGCGAAATATTCGCGTGGGCCGAAGATAAGGGCGAGCTTCACGATGTAGGGCGCGACGAAGGCAAGGCCGAGCGTCGCGATGAGGCCGGCGACGAAGGAACCGATGGCCGCTGTCGCCAGTGCTGGTCCACCACGGCCCGCACGGGCCATCTTGTTGCCCTCGAGCGCGGTGACGATCGAGGAGCTTTCACCCGGCGTGTTCAGGAGGATCGACGTGGTCGAGCCGCCATACATGCCACCGTAATAGATGCCGGCGAACATGATGAGCGAGCCGCCTGGATCGAGCTTGTAGGTGGCAGGCAGGAGGAGCGCTACGGTGAGCGCCGGGCCGATGCCTGGCAGCACGCCGACGGCGGTACCAAGGGTCACGCCGATGAGGGCGTAGAGCAGGTTGATCGGTTGCGCGGCAACCAGAATGCCCTGCCAGAGGAATTCGAATGTGCTCATGTCTTTGTCCCAAGCGGCGGCTCCTGAGGGGCACTAGGACCGTCCGCGAAAAAAGCAAAAAACCGAGAGCGCCCGATGCGAGGCGAGCGCTGTCAGAAGAACAGATGTTCGAGCGGCCCGGCCGGCAGCATGAGCTGCAGGAGCTGCGAGAAGATCGCCCAGACGATGAAGCTCAGCACGATGCCTACGGGCAGCGAGATCCAGATCTGGCGCTTGCCGAAACCGCGTGCGGTCAGCGCAAAGAGCACACCGGTCGCAATCGAGAAGCCGGCGGTGCGCAAGAGCAGCATCTGCCCGGCAAGGCCTGCGACGATCCAGATGACGGGCGCCACTTCCTGATGCTCACGTTCCGGAAATTCTCCGCGCCAGCTTTCGAATACCGTCCAGATGCCAAGACAGAAGAGGCCGAGGGCGATGGCCTTCGGAACGGTAGACGGACCGATGCGGTCATATTGCGCGATCGTCTTCAGATGCGTGGCATCCCAGAATACGACGCCGGCCAAGGCAATGAGGAAAACGGCAATGATCAGCGCCGCCCAATCGGGGCGGCGCTTCGTTACCGATGCGTGATCGGCTTCGCTCATTGGACGAGACCGATCTCTTTGAGAATGCCTTCGGTGGCAGAGATATCCTTTTCGAGCTGCGCCTTGAAGGCGTCGCCTGCGAGGTAGGTGTCGGCCCAGCCTTTGGTCTTCAGGATTTCCTGCCATGCCGCAGACTTGTGCACCTTGTCGAAGTCGGCGGCGATCGAGGCGACCTCTTCGTCGGTCAGTCCTGGAGCAGCAGCGACCATGCGCCAGTTCTGGATGGAAACATCAGTGCCTGCTTCCTTGAGGGTCGGTGCATCGACGCCGGGGATGCGCGCATCGCTGGAAACGGCAAGCAGGCGAAGCGTACCGGCCTTGACCTGCGATTCGAACTCGCTGTAGCTCGAAATACCGGCCGTAACCTGGCCACCAAGGATAGCAGCGAGCGCTTCGCCACCACCCGAGAAGGCAACGTAGTTGATCTTCGTCGGATCGACGCCGGACGCCTTGGCAATCAAGCCGGCGGTAATATGGTCCGTGCCGCCGGCAGAACCACCGCCCCAGGAAACGGCGCCGGGATCGGCCTTCAGCTTGGTAACCAGATCGGCAAGCGTCTTGATGTCGGACGAAGCCGGAACGACGATGGCTTCATATTCTCCGGTCAGACGAGCGATCGGGGTGACGTCCTTGAGCGTAACGGCCGACTTGTTTGTTAAGAGAGCGCCGACCATGACATAGCCGCCGACGATCAAGGCGTTCGGATTGCCGGCGCTCTGGCTGCTGAACTGTGCGAGACCGATAGAGCCGCCGGCGCCCGGTACGTTCTGAACCTGAACGCTCTTGGAAATGCCTTCCTGCTGCAGCACCGTCTGCAGCGAGCGGGCTGTCTGGTCCCAGCCGCCACCCGGCGCTGCCGGAGCGATGATGGTGTAATCGGCCGCGTAGGCCGGAAGTGCGATGGCTGCTGCCAAAAGGGTTGCGATGAAAGTATGCTTCACGATGTGTCCTCCGTGCTGCGGCTGAGCGAACCGCCAGTGCTCTTTATTTGAAAATGAGGAGAGATCACCGATCGGTGGACGCAATTGTCCTGATAGCGAGCGGAAGTCCTCCCGGAATTCTTCAACTCTCCGCCTCCACGGAGAAGAAGTAGCCCAAGCCATCATATGAAGCTGTCATTTAGCTGACATCGGCGGGATATCCAGTGTGGCAAGACACTTTTTTGCCGCAATCCGGTCGAACCAGTCCGCCGGTTGCTGCATTGTCCGTACCGAACACAGTCCGGAACCACTTACCGGGACCGCATAGGATGCCTAAGATGCATGGGTTGTTCCCTCCCCTACGTGAGAGATGTCAGCCACATATATGACAGCTAATGAATTTGACATTTTCTGGAGAGCGTAGGAAAATGCCTATGCATCCTATGCAGGCCTCGCAATTGCTGGATGTGAGCTTTTACTGCGTGCGCAGCACTTCATTCCAGTGGGCAATCAGCCGAGCCCTCTTCACCTGATCGAGATAGACCATCAAGCCGGGGCTGACTGGCACGGGGCGCAACTGTGCGCCGAGCAGTTCCTGCAACGTATTGGCGGTGTTTTCACCAGCCACTTCCGGGCTGACGGCCGGGATCTGCAGCTCGCGAGCCATGATCGTCTGGCCTTCCTTCGACATGAAGAAGGCGAGGTAACGCCTTCCGAGTTCCGGCTCGGCCGCAGCCTGCGGCACAAGGCCGATGCGAGACATCACGACGGTATAATCCTTCGGCAGCACGATGCCGACATCGGGGTGACGCGAGGCCCAATCGGCTGCGTATGAGCCAAGGATATTGTAACCGAGCACGAAGCGCCCATCAGCCACGCGCTCAAGGATTGCCGAACTCGTGGAATAGAGTTTGACGCCTGCAGCCCCCATCGCGCCGATCACCGACCAGATGTCGCCGAACTGTTCCTGGTCTCGCGCCATGAAAAGAAAGCCGACGCCGGAACGCTCGATGTCATAGGTGCCGATCCGTCCATAGACTTCGTTGCCCTTGCGCTTCAGATAATCGACGAATTCCGCACGCGAACTCGGCACCGTTTCATGGACAAAACTCGGCTTGTGATAGACGAAGACCGCGGGTTCGAAGGTTAGCGCATAGGCCGTGTTGCGCCAGTTTGCCCATTTCGGCCACTGAGCGCTCATCGGCAGATTGCTGACTTGCGCATAGCCGTCGTTAGAAAGCTTCACCTGCAGGTCCATGGCGGAAGAGAAGGCAAAGTCCGCCGTCTTATGGCCGGCATCCGTCTCGCGGACGATCCGATCGTAGATATCGCCGGTCAGCATATCCTCATATTTCACCGCCACATCCGGATTGGCCTCCTGAAAGCCACGGATCATCGGCTGCGCGAGCGGTTCGTCGAGCGAGGAATAGACGGTCAGCACCGGCGCATCGGCATTGCCCGATTGCGCCGGATAGAAGATCGGCTCCGCGGCTGCAAGACAGGGCGCCAGACACAAAAACAGAATGAAAAGGCTCCTCATGAAGAGAGAATGCCTGAGCAGACAGAGTGAAACAAGCAAAGCATCAAAGCTCGCGCTCGAAGAAAACCAAAATTGGCTTGAGATCCTCAGGGACCGCATAATAGGCATCCCGCTCGCGGAAACCCAGCCGACGGTAGAGTTTCTGCGCCGCGATCTGCCGATAGCCGGTGTCGAGCCGCATCACGCCGTAGCCGTCTTCTTTCGCTCGGGCCAGCGAAGCTTCGCAGAGCGCAAGCGCCGCGCCGCTGCCACGCGCCTTCTCGGAAACGAAGAGACGCTTCATCTCCGAAATGCCGGGCGCAATCTCATGCTGCATCACGCAGCCGACGCTTTCTCCATCGAGACGCGCCAGGAACATCGAGCCTTTCGGCCTTGCATGAATGCGGGGCAGTTCCGCGAGCAATGCCTCGAACTTTTCGGGGTTATAGTAAAGTTCGATCTGTCGCCGTTCGGCTGGATAATTGTCGTAGAGCCACTGCCTGAAGGCGCGACTGAGATGCCGCACAGCATCAATCTCTTCCGGAGTTTCGGCAAGCTCGACTGACAGGTCCCCCATCTGCAAAGTCTCCCCACGCAGCCTCTCGACCTTACCATAACGACCTGCATCTCGCCATTGGCATCGCGGAGCGTTGAAAGTGGTCCAGGTCGAAGAGAGCCATTGACAAATCAAAGTCTGATGTCATTATTAGTGACATGAATACACAACTAGTGACAAAATATGAAAGTCCATTGAGGGCTGAGCAGGCACAGGCCACCCGGGAACGTATCCTGGCGGGTGTGCGCACCATGTTCGAACAGGATCCTGATAATGCTCTGAGCTTTGACGAACTCGCTACCGTCTCCGGCGTCAACCGCCGGACGATCTTTCGGCACTTCCCCACCAAGGAGGCGCTGCTGGAGGCTTTCTGGAACGACGCGAATGCCTCGCTCGGCGTCCGTTTCTGGCCGCAAAGCGAAAAAGATCTGACTGAGCTGCCGCCGGCGCTTTTCGCGTCGCTCGACGGTATCGAAGGCATCGTGCGCGCATCGCATGCGAGCGGTGCCGGCCGGCAGATGCGCCTCCAGGCCAATGAGGAACGGCAGGCCGCCTTCCGCAAGAGCCTGGCAGAAGTTTCGAAAGACTTAGTGCCGGAACGCGCAAGGCAGCTGGAGGCCGCCGTGCAACTGCTGTTCAGTGCCACCGCCTGGCAAACGATGAAAGATTATTGGGGCTTCTCCGGCGAGGAAGCCGGCAAGGCCGCCGCATGGGCAATAGAAGCCCTGCTCGATGCGGCAAGGAGAGACGGGCTAAACAGGACGAAAGAACCGAAATGAATACCAACAGCTCAGCAAAAGTCCATCCGCTGGCCGCCGCCAATACCTTCTGGGTCATGGGCGACCAGGTCCGCAAGCGCGGCAAGCTCGAAGGCACGGCCTTCAATGTCGTCGATGTCATCATTCCCCCCGGCAGCGGTACGCCGCCGCACACCCATGCCTCGCCGGAAATCTTCCGCATCCTGGAAGGCACGGTGCGCATCTGGAGCATGGTTGACGGAAAGCCAGTCGAAACCGATGCTGTCGCCGGCGATGTCGTGACCATTCCAGCCCACGCACCGCATGCCTACCAGAATGCCAGCCCGGTCCAGGCCGTCATGATGTCAATCGTCGATGACGAGATGATCGCCTTCTTCGAAGCCGCCGCATCGAACGAAGCTCCGAAAGGGCAACCGACGCCGGAAGCGATCGGCCGCATCATGAGCCTGACCGCCAGCCACGGCATCAACATTCTTCAGGCAGCCTGATCAACCTTCTTGTGTGAACGGAGCGCCACTCTCCTCGCCAGACGAGTCGAGGGGAGTGGATACGCCTTGGGATCTTCCGTTCACCAAGTCCCAGAATCGCTGTGACAGCCGGTTGCCATCCCTGATAAACTCCCCGAAAAATCGAGGAAAAGATCCGTTGCGCATCCTGCTTACCGAAGACAATATCGCGCTGGCCGATGGCCTGTCGGCGATCTTGCGCGGCACGGGTCATGCCGTCGATGTCGTCCATGACGGAGCTTCGGCCAATGCGGTGATCGCAGCGGAAAATTTCGATCTGATCATCCTCGATCTGAACTTGCCCGAGATGGATGGGCTCGATGTGCTGCGCGCCATGCGCGCCCGCGGCAGCCGGGCTGCCGTCCTCATCCTGACGGCCCGCGGCTCGCCGGAAGAACGTGTGAAAGGGCTGGATCTCGGCGCCGACGACTATCTCATCAAACCTTTCGACATTGCCGAATTCGAGGCGCGCGTCCGCGTGCTGCTGCGCCGCCAGGCGGGATTGCATTCCTCGACCATCAGTTTCGGATCGATCTCGCTCGATCTCAATTCCCGCGCCTTTTCTGCAGGCGCCACGCCGCTCGATATTCCCGCCCGCGAACTCGGCCTGCTCGAAATCCTCTTCATGCGTGCCGGCAAGGTCGTCGCCAAGGAGGCAATCATGCAGTCGCTGACCGCTTTCGATGACGACATATCGGCCAATGCCATCGAGCAATATGTCAGCCGCCTGAGAAAGAGGCTTTCGCCGCATGGCCTGACAGTCAAGACTGCCCGCGGCATCGGCTATTATCTCGATAAACTGCCCGAGGCCCCATGACGGCAGCCTATTCGCTCCGGCGCCGGTTGCTTTTCTGGCTGCTCGTCTCGACTGCCGTTATCGGCACGCTGGCACTCGCCGATACCTGGCGCGAGGCCGTGCAGACCTCGAATATCGTTTCCGACCGCGTGCTCGCAGGTTCCGCGCTCGCCATTGCCGAACGTGTCGTCGTTGCCGAAGATGGCACACTTGAGGTCGATATTCCCTATGTCGCGCTGGAAATGCTGACTTCGGCGGCACAGGATCGTGTCTTTTACCGGGTTGACGGCCCACCCGGAGATTTCATCACCGGTTACCAGGCGCTTCCCGTACTGAAGGAAACGCAGGGCGATACGGCTGCCTTTGCTGACGACATCTTCCGCGGCGAGCCGATCCGTGTCGCGACATTGAGGCGCTCCGCCTCGACCGGCATCCGCTCCGTGCCCTTTGTCGTCACCGTCGCCGAAACCACCATTGCCCGCCGTCACCTGGCGCGGGCAATTCTCGTCCGCTCAGCGCTGCGTCTTGCGCTAATGATTGCCGGCGCGGCCGTCATCGTCTGGATTTCCGTTACAGTGGCGCTGCGGCCGCTCTACAAGCTCGGCGATGCCATCGGCGAACGCAGCCCCGACGACCTGCACCCGATCGAGCAATCCGTGCCGAGCGAGGTGCAGCCGCTCGTCGATACTGTCAACTCCTTCATGGTGCGCCTGCAATCGGCTCTCGATGCGCTGCGCAATTTCACCGGCAATGCCAGCCATCAGCTGCGCACCCCGCTTACCATCATCCGCACGCAGCTTGCCCTATCCGCCCGCGCCGGCTCCCTGGATGAGGCACAGCACGCTGCCCTCAAGGGCGATCAAGCCGTTGCCCATGCCGAGCGCATCCTTGCGCAGCTTCTGCTCATGGCCAAGATCGATGCCGCCACCGCCAAGGAAGCACTGACGGCCTCGGCCATCGATCTTGCCGCCATCGCCCAGGAGATAACCGGCGAGCAGATCCCGCGTGCTGCCGAAGCCGGCATCGATCTCGGCTTCGAGGGTGAAGGCCCTGCCATGATCCGCGCCGAACCGCTGCTGATCGGCGAAATGCTGCGCAATCTTGCCGGCAACGCCATTGCCTATGCCGGCCAGGGCGCAGAAGTGACCGTGCGGATCCTTGAAGATGCCGAGACGGTGCGGCTGGAGGTCGAGGACAACGGCCCGGGCATTCCACCCGAAAAGCTCGAAGCGGTCAGAAAGCGTTTCTCGCGCGGCAGTGAATCCGGTGCGCCCGGCGCTGGTCTCGGCCTGCCGATCGTTGAGGAAATCGCCCATCTTTTCAACGCTAGACTGACACTCATCCCCGGCCGCGGCGGCAGGGGCTTGAAGGCGTCGGTGACCTTCAACAGAGCCGCCTGAACGTCATCCCCGCGTTAACCTTTCTGCCTTGCATTCTTTCGCTGCATTGCACACACTGGCTTTGGGAACAGCTAAGCCGATCAACGGCGCGCGGACAAAAGAGCAATATGTCGATCAAAGCCAGCATCTATCATCTGACCCATTATCAATATGACAAACCGGTCCGCCTCGGCCCACAGATTATCCGCCTGAAGCCTGCCTCGCATTCGAAGACGCGGGTGCTGAGCCATTCGCTGAAGGTTACGCCGTCGAACCATTTCGTAAACCTGCAGCAGGATCCATACGGCAACTACCTCGCCCGCTTCGTCTTCCCCGACCCGGTGACCGAATTCAAGATCGAGGTCGATCTCGTCGCCGACATGACAGTTTACAATCCCTTCGACTTCTTCGTCGAAGAGGAATCGACGATGTGGCCTTTCGACTATCCAGAAACGATCCGTGAAGACCTGTCGATATACATGAAGCCGGATGAGCCCGGCCCGCGTCTGAAGGCCTTCCTCGAAACGCTCGACCGCTCAGTGCAGAAGACCGTCGATATGGTCGTCGGCCTTAACATGCGCTTACAGCAGCAGATCGGCTATGTGATCCGCATGGAGGCCGGCGTCCAGACACCGGAGGAGACGCTCGAAACTGCCAAGGGCTCTTGCCGCGACACGAGCTGGCTGCTCGTCCAGATATTGCGGCACCTCGGCCTCGCCGCGCGCTTCGTCTCCGGTTATCTCATCCAGCTTACCCCGGACCTCAAGGCGCTCGATGGGCCCTCTGGTACGGAATATGATTTCACCGACCTCCATGCCTGGGCGGAAGTCTATCTTCCCGGTGCCGGCTGGATCGGCCTCGACCCGACCTCAGGCCTTTTGACAGGTGAAAGCCATATCCCGCTTGCGGCTACGCCGCATTACCGCAACGCCGCGCCGATATCAGGCGGCTATTTCGGCGAAGCCGAGACTGAATTCGCCTTCGACATGAAGGTTGCCCGCGTCGCCGAACATCCGCGCATCACCAAACCCTTTTCCGACGACGCCTGGGACCAACTCAACGAACTTGGCGAAAAGGTCGACCGCATCCTCGAAGCCGAAGACGTGCGCCTCACTATGGGTGGCGAACCGACCTTTGTCTCCATCGACGATTTCCAGTCTGATGAATGGAACACCGAAGCCGTCGGCCCGACGAAGCGCGAAAAGGCGGACGCCTTGATCCGCCGGCTGCGCGCCCGTTTTGCTCCAAATGGCTTCCTGCACTATGGCCAAGGCAAGTGGTATCCGGGCGAAAGCCTGCCGCGCTGGACCTTCTCGCTCTACTGGCGCAAGGATGGCCTGCCGATCTGGTCGAATGACAATCTCGTTGCCACTGAAGGCCGCAACTATCAGGTCACCGAGGACGATGCCGGCCGGCTGCTGACTGCGATCGCAGGCGAACTGGACATTTCATCTGATTATGTCGCCCCCGCCTTCGAAGATCCGGCCGAATGGCTGGTCAAGGAAGCAAACCTTCCGGAAAACGTAGACCCATCGAATTCAAAGTTGAAGGATGCCGAGGAACGTACACGCATCGCCCGCGTCTTCGATCGCGGCTTGACCCGCCCCACCGGCTATGTTCTGCCCGTTCAGGCTTGGAATGCGCGCGCCAACGGCCGCAACTGGATGAGTGAGAAATGGTCGACGCGGCGCGGCCGCATTTTCCTCGTCCCAGGCGATAGCCCGGTCGGCTACCGCCTGCCGCTCAATTCGCTCGCCTATATCCCACCCTCGCAATATCCCTACATCAACCCGCTGGATCCCTTCGTGCAGCGGCCCGAACTGCCGGATTTTGGTCAGGACAGCGGGCGTCCGCTGCAGGCTGCGCACTTCCAGCCCTTCACCGGTCAGCAGCCGACCATGCCTCAGTCCGCCAACGAGATCGGCGGTTACGTCCGCACCGCAATTTCCGTCGAGCCCCGCGACGGTCGCCTCTGCGTGTTCATGCCGCCAACAGAGACGCTCGAAGATTATCTCGATCTCATCGCCTCGACCGAACGCGCCGCCGCCGCTCTCGGCCTTGCCGTCCATATCGAAGGCTATGCACCGCCGCAGGATGAGCGCATCAACGTCATCCGCGTGGCACCCGACCCTGGCGTCATCGAGGTCAATATTCATCCTTCCTCGACATGGAAGGAAACGGTCGACATCACCACCGCCATCTACGAGGAAGCGCGGGAGAGCCGCCTCGGCGCCGACAAATTCATGATCGACGGCCGACACACCGGCACCGGCGGCGGCAACCATGTCGTCGTTGGCGGCAGCAATCCGAACAACAGCCCTTTCCTGCGCCGTCCCGATCTCCTGAAGAGCCTGGTGCTGCACTGGCAGCGCCATCCATCCCTCTCCTATCTCTTCTCCGGCCTTTTCATCGGCCCGACCAGCCAGGCGCCGCGTATCGACGAAGCACGCCACGACAGCCTCTACGAATTGGAAATCGCGCTCGCGCAGATTCCGGCGCCCGGTCGCGGCCTGCAGCCCCTGCCCTGGCTGGTCGACCGCCTGTTCCGCAACCTCTTGATCGACGTGACCGGCAATACGCACCGGGCCGAAATCTGCATCGACAAGCTCTTCTCTCCAGATGGGCCAACCGGTCGCCTCGGCCTCGTCGAGTTCCGTGGCTTCGAAATGCCGCCGAATGCCCGCATGTCGCTCGCCCAGCAATTGCTGGTGCGTGCGCTGATTGCCCGCTTCTGGATGAGGCCGGCCGATGGCAAGTTCGTCCGCTGGGGCACCTCGCTGCATGACCGTTTCATGCTCCCGCATTATGTCTGGCAGGATTTCCTCGATGTACTCGCGGACCTCAGCGAAAACGGCTTCGACCTGAGCCCCGAATGGTTCAAGGCACAGCTCGAATTCCGCTTCCCCTTCTGCGGCGAAGTCGAATACGAAGGCTCAAAACTGGAACTGCGGCAAGCGCTGGAACCCTGGCATGTCATGGGTGAGCAAGGCGCGATCGGCGGCACGGTGCGTTATGTCGATTCGTCGGTCGAGCGCCTGCAGGTCCGCCTCGAAACCGGCAATGCCTCGCGCTATACCGTCACTTGCAACGGTCGGATCGTGCCTTTGACGCCGACAGGCACATCAGGCGTTTCCATCGCCGGCGTGCGTTTCAAAGCCTGGCAGCCAGCTTCCGGTTTACATCCGGTACTGCCGGTGAATACGCCTTTGACTTTTGACATTTATGATACATGGTCGAAACGTTCTATTGGCGGCTGCATCTATCACGTTGCCCATCCGGGCGGGCGGAACTATGACACCTTCCCGGTCAATGGCAACGAGGCGGAAGCGCGCCGACTCGCCCGCTTCGAACCGTGGGGACACACGGCGGGCGGTTATATTCCGCGCGCCGAGGCGGTCTCGCCTGAATTCCCGCTCACGCTGGATCTGAGGCGGCCCGCCGGAATTTGAAGAAACTGGGTCTGATGGGCAAGAAGCCTGCACTGGAACTGAGGGACGAAATCGAAGAACCGGCCGGCGGGGATGCGGTCTTCGACTATGAGCCCTTGCCCGGCATCGCCGACGAGATGGTGGACAATAACGGCACCATCCGCCCGGTCTGGCAGCGCTTCCTCGCCCATCTGAACATCATGCCGGAAAAAGATCTGGCCGAGCGGTTCGCCCGCGCCGACCGCTACCTGCGCGACGCCGGCGTTTTTTATAGGGCTTACGGCGCCAAGGGCAGTGGCGAGCGTGCCTGGCCGCTCTCCCACATTCCGGTGCTGATCGACGAGCGTGAATGGCAAGCTCTTTCCGCAGGTCTCGTGCAGCGTGCCAATCTCCTCGAAGCGATGGTTGCCGATATCTACGGCGACAACAGGCTCGTCGAGGAGGGCATCGTTCCGCCCGCCCTCATTGCTGCCAATCCGGAATTCCAGCGACCTCTGGTCGGCGTAAAACCGGCAACCGGGCACTATCTGCATTTCTGCGCCTTTGAGATCGGCCGTGGCCCTGACGGTAATTGGTGGGTACTTGCCGACCGCACGCAGGCGCCTTCGGGCGCCGGCTTCGCACTGGAAAATCGCGTGGCGACCACCCGCGCCTTTTCCGATATTTACGCCGAAACGCCGGTTCACCGCCTCGCTTCCTTCTTCGGCGCCTTCCGAGACGCGCTGCAGACGATGAAACATTCGGGCGACGACCGCATCGCGGTTCTGACCCCCGGCCCGGCCAACGAAACCTATTATGAACACGCCTATATTGCCCGCTACCTCGGCTTCATGCTGCTGGAAGGCGAAGATCTGACTGTCGTCAACGGCCGCGTCATGGTGCGCACCGTCGCCGGTCTGAAGCCGATTGGCGTGCTGTGGCGACGTCTCGATTCTGCCTATGCCGATCCGCTGGAATTAAATCAGAACTCGCATATCGGCACGCCCGGCCTTGTAGAGTCGTTGCGCGCCGAAACCGTCACCATCGTGAACGCGCTCGGCACCGGCGTTTTGGAAACGCGCGCCCTGCTCGCCTTCATGCCCGCCGTCTGTCGCCAGCTGCTGGGCGAAGATCTGCGCCTGCCGTCCATTGCCACGTGGTGGTGCGGCCAGAAGGACGAGCGTGACCACGTGGCTGCCAATATCGAGAAGATGGTGATCGGCCCGGCCTATTCCCGCGCGCCCTTCTTCGATGACAGCGGCGAATCCGTCCTCGGCTCGTCGCTACGCGCCACCGCAAAGAATTCGATTGCAGACTGGCTGACAAGCGACGGTGCAAAGCTCGTCGGTCAGGAAGTCGTCACGCTCTCGACTACACCCGCCTGGGTCAACGGCAAGCTGACGCCGCGGCCGATGTCGTTGCGCGTATTCGCCGCCCGTACCGCCAACGGCTGGCAGATCATGCCCGGCGGCTTTGCCCGCATCGGTTCCGGAGACGATGTCGCCGCCATCGCTATGCAATCCGGTGGCGCAGCGGCCGATGTCTGGATCGTCAGCGACAAGCCGGTCGAGCGCCACACTCTTCTGCCGGCCGAAGGCAGCTTCACCCGCAACATGCCGGGCAGCCTGCCGAGCCGCGCAGCCGACAACCTCTTCTGGCTGGGCCGCTATATCGAACGCGCCGAAGGAGCGCTGCGCATCCTGCGCGCCTGGCACGCACGCTACGCCGAGGCAGCCGACCCGAACCAGCCGCTGCTTGCCGACGTCACCAATTATCTTGCCGCCGTCGATATCGACACCGCCGAGCCGGTGCCGGAATCGCTGCTGCGCAATATTGACAGCGCCGTCTATTCGGCGAGCAATATCCGAGATCGCTTCTCGCCGGACGGATGGCTGGCGCTGAACGATCTTGCCAAGACCGCCCGCCGCTTCCACTCGACTATCACCGCCGGTGACGATGCCAGCCATGCGATGACCATCCTGTTGCGCAAGCTCGCGGGCTTTGCCGGTCTCGTGCATGAAAACATGTACCGCTTCACAGGCTGGCGCTTTCTCTCGCTTGGCCGATACATCGAGCGCGGTCTGCACATGACGCGGCTTCTCGGCCATATGTCCGGCCCGGAAGCGCCCGACGGCGCGCTCGACATGCTGCTCGAGATCGGCGACAGCGTCATGACCCACCGCCGCCGCTACAACGTCAACACCGCGCGGCTGACCGTCACCGATCTCCTGGCGCTCGATCCTCTCAATCCGCGCTCGATCCTCTTCCAGATGAACGAGATCCATCGGGAGGTCGAGCAGCTTCCGAACGCCTTCATGAACGGCCAGATGTCGCCCTTCTACCGCGAGGCGATGCGCCTGCATTCGGGCCTCGCCGTCATGACTCCGGAGACGATGAGCGGTGAGGTCTATCACCGGCTGGAGCGTGAACTGGAACAGCTCTCCGACCTTCTGGCGCAGACCTATCTCGGATGACGGCCGTGCTCTACGATCTCACTTTGCATATGGGCTATGCCTACGACACGCCGGCGTCAGGTGCGCGCCATATCATGCGCCTCATGCCGCTCTCGCTGGCAAACCGCCAGCGGCTTGTCGCAGGCTCGATCAGCATTTCGCCGCAGCCGGACGAACAGTCGCATTTTGTCGATTTCTTCCAGCATCCGGCAACATCCTTCCTGCTGCGCTCGCCGCATGAAACGCTCGACATCCGCATGCAGGCCCGCGTGCAGGTCGAAAGCCAGGTCGTGTCGGCGGACTTCTCGCCGTTGCTGGCCGACCTGCCGGAGGAAGTTGCCGGAATCTGGTCGCTCGATTCTGGATCGCCCCACCATTTCCTTGGCGACAGTCCGCGCCTGACGGAAACCAAGGCGATCAGCGAATATGCAAAGACCTGTGTCCAACCCTCGCTGACAGTCATGCAGATCGCCTATGCGCTTTGCGCCCGCATCAACAAGGATTTCACCTACGATCCGGAAGCCACGACCGTCGATACGACGCCGTTCGAAGCCTTCAAGCTGAAACGCGGCGTCTGCCAGGACTTCACCCATGTGATGATCCTCGCGCTGCGCAGCCTCGGCATTCCCGCCGGCTACGTCTCCGGCTTCCTGCGCACCATCCCGCCGCCGGGCAAGGAGCGGCTGGAAGGGGCTGATGCCATGCATGCCTGGGTCCGCATCTGGTGCGGCGAGACGGTCGGCTGGATCGAACTCGATCCGACCAACAATATCCCTGCTGGAACCGACCATATCGTCGTCGCATACGGCCGCGACTACGCCGATGTCGCACCCGTTATCGGTGTGCTCAAGAGCTACGGCAGCCAGCGTTCCGTGCAGGCAGTGGACGTAATTCCACTCAAATAATCCCGAAATGGGAAAAAACAGCCACTGCCTACAATTTTAAATACTGGCTTTAGCACCCATTAGAGTCATCTGGTCCATCAAGAGCCAAATAGGGCTCCTTTGAACCGGTGGACATGATGAACACCTTGCATTCGCTTCTTGATCGGCTGCGGCGCGACCGTGGCGGCAATTTCGGTATGATGACGGCAATATTGCTGCCGGTGCTCATCGGTGCCGCAGGCTTCGCGATTGATACCATGAACATCATGGCTTCGCAGCGCCAGCTTCAAGAAGCAGCCGACGCCGGAGCTCTTGCAGCAGCGTCCGCACTTTCTGCCGGCAAAGTCACCACCGACGATCAGGCAAAGACCCTCGCCAAGGATTTCGTGATCGGCCAGATGGCAAACCATGTCGATGCGGCAACTATCAGTGCTTTGGAAACATCGACGGCCGTGAGCATCAACACGACAACCTCGTCAGGCGGCAAAAGCTACAAGATCTCGGTCAATGCGTCCTATCCGCTGAGCCTGACACCATTCATGAACGTGCTAGGATTCAAAACGTCCAATATAGCGGCGGCAGGCACCTCAACCGGCGGGATCAGCCAGGAGCGTAGCGCGGTTTCCATGACGCTCGTTCTCGACGAATCCGGCTCGATGCTCGCAAATACCGGCACCAAGATTGTGCCGACAACGAGTTGCAAGCAATACAATACCAGCGGTCAGTCGATCGGTACGAAGAGCCCGTGCTATATTAAGAAAATTGAGGCATTGAAGACGGCTGCCAACCTCCTTCTCGATCAGTTGGACAAGGCCGACCCGCAATCCAAATACGTTCGCACCAACGCAATCGCCTGGAGCGGCAGCATCCAGGACTCTAATAGCTTCAACTGGGGCACTTCCAAGACGAGGACCGAAGTCATCAATACGATGTCGGCAGGCGGCAACACGGAATCGTCAGTGCCGATGGAGAAAGCCTATAATGGCCTGAATTCGACAGGCGGAGGCTCGGAGTCGAAAATTCAGGCTGATGCCGGCAACAACAAGCTAACGAAATATATCGTCTTCATGACGGACGGTGAAAACAACAATTCTGCGTCCGACACAAAGACGCTGGCCACCTGCGCCAATGCCAAAAAGGATGGGATCAAAATCTATTCGATCGCATTCATGGCCCCCGAAGCGGGAAAAAACCTCCTGAGCACGTGCGCCAGTGGCCCTACCTACTACTTCCAGGCAGAAAGTATGAACGACCTTATTGCCGCCTTCCAGGCCATTGGGCAGAACGCGGCGGCCGACAAAACCCTGCTGACGCAGTAATCAAAGCCCCCGTTCTCACAATCAAAAAGCCGCTCTCGGAACAAACCAGGGCGGCTTTTCGTTTGAACGTTACTCCGCTCATCAGATCGGGAAAACCGATTGAAATCAAGTCCCTTAAGCCGCTCGAATGTGAAGGTTCCGCAAATTTTTCGTTTGTCCAATTCCCTTGTTGCAAGTGCGTGATAACGGTGCATAAACTGCCCTGTCAGCTTGAGCGACAAATCGATTGAAGCAGGCGTAAGATACTGTAACCAAATCAAAATTGGTGAGACCTGACCATGAATACTGTTTCGAAGCCGATCATTCTCTCACCAGCTCCGCGCAGTTCCCGACCAGAAATCCTCGCGGAGGAAATCATCGAGCGTCTGACCTACCGCATCGGCAAGGATGCCAAGGTCGCCAAGCCGCACGACTGGCTGACGGCAACCATTCTCGTAGTGCGTGACCGCATCATCGACAAGTGGATGGAATCCACCCGCAAGGTCTATGAAACCGGTGCCAAGCGCGTCTACTATATGTCGCTCGAATTCCTGATCGGCCGCCTGATGCGCGATGCCGTCTCCAACCTCGGCCTGATGGAAGAGGTAAGGGACGCACTTGCTTCGCTCGGCGTCGATATCAACGTCATCGCCGGCCTCGAACCGGATGCTGCCCTCGGCAACGGCGGTCTCGGTCGTCTCGCCGCCTGTTTCATGGAGTCGATGGCAACTGTGGATGTCCCGGCGTACGGCTACGGCATTCGCTACGTCCACGGCCTCTTCCGCCAGCAGATGGCGGATGGCTGGCAGGTCGAACTGCCGGAAAACTGGCTTGCGCACGGCAACCCCTGGGAATTCGAACGCCGCGAAAGCGCCTACGAAATCGGTTTCGGCGGCTCGATCGAGGTCATCGGTGGCCATGACGAGCAACCGCGTTACGTCTGGAAACCGGCCGAGCGAGTCATTGCCGCGGCTTTCGATACTCCTGTCGTCGGCTGGCGCGGCAAGCGCGTCAATACGCTGCGCCTCTGGTCGGCCCAGCCGATCGACCCGATCCTGCTCGACGCCTTCAATGCCGGCGACCATATCGGCGCGCTGCGCGAAAGCAACAGGGCCGAAAGCCTGACCCGCGTTCTCTACCCGGCCGACGCAACGCCTGCCGGCCAGGAACTGCGCCTGCGCCAGGAATATTTCTTCTCGTCCGCCTCGCTGCAGGACATCCTGCGCCGTCACCTGCAACAATATGACGACTTCACATCCCTGCCGGACAAGGTGGCGATCCAGCTCAACGATACCCACCCAGCCGTTTCCGTTGCCGAACTTACGCGTCTGCTCTGCGACGTGCATGGCCTGGATTTCGATACGGCCTGGGATATCACCCGCCGCACCTTCTCCTACACCAACCACACGCTTCTTCCCGAAGCGCTGGAAAGCTGGCCGGTTCCGCTCTTCGAGCGTCTGCTGCCGCGCCATATGCAGATCATCTATGCGATCAACGCCAAGATCCTGATCGAGGCGCGCAAGACGCGGAATTTCTCCGACACGGAAATCCGTTCGATCTCGCTGATCGATGAAAGCGGTGACCGTCGCGTTCGCATGGGCAACCTCGCCTTCGTCGGCTCGCATTCGATCAACGGCGTCTCGGCTTTACACACCGACCTGATGAAGGTCACAGTCTTTGCGGACCTGCACAAGCTCTATCCTGATCGCATCAACAACAAGACCAACGGCATTACGCCGCGTCGCTGGCTGCAGCAATGCAACCCCGGCCTGACCGGCCTGGTGCGCGAAGCGATTGGCGATGAATTCCTCGACGACGCCGAAAAGCTGCGGGCGCTCGACAAATTCGCCACCGACCCGAGCTTCCAGCAGAAATTCGCGGCCGTGAAGCGTGCGAACAAGGTGGCGCTCTCCAACCTCGTCGCCAGCCGCATGGGCGTGAAGCTCGATCCTTCGGCCATGTTCGACATCCAGATCAAGCGCATCCACGAATACAAGCGTCAGCTCCTGAACATCATCGAAGCCGTTGCGCTCTACGATCAGATCCGCTCGCATCCGGAGCTGGATTGGGTGCCGCGTGTAAAACTCTTCGCTGGCAAGGCTGCGCCGAGCTATTACAACGCCAAACTCATCATCAAGCTCATCAACGATGTCGCCCGTACCATCAACAACGACCCATCGGTCCGCGGCCTGCTGAAGGTCGTCTTCGTGCCGAATTACAACGTTACGCTTGCCGAGGTCATGGTCCCGGCCGCCGACCTTTCCGAGCAGATCTCGACGGCCGGCATGGAAGCGTCGGGTACCGGCAACATGAAGTTCGGCCTGAACGGTGCGTTGACCATTGGCACGCTCGACGGCGCCAATGTCGAGATGCGCGACAATGTCGGCGAAGACAACATCGTCATCTTCGGCCTGCAGGCCGATGAAGTCGCCAAGATCCGCAGCGAAGGCCACAATCCTCGTGCGATCATCGAAGGCTCGCGTGAGCTGTCTCAGGCACTTGCCGCCATCAGCTCGGGCGTCTTTTCTCCGGATGATCGCAACCGCTACACCGGTCTCATCGATGGCATCTACTCACACGACTGGTTCATGGTTGCTGGCGATTTCGATGCCTATTCCGCCGCCCAGCGCGAGGTCGACCAGATCTGGACCAACCAGTCCTCCTGGTATGAGAAGACGATTAACAATACGGCGCGGATGGGCTGGTTCTCCTCTGACCGTACGATCAGACAATATGCAGACGAGATCTGGAGAGCCGGATGAAGCCGCCGAAAGCCGCCCCTGAAGTGAAGCTTCCCTGGGAAATTTCGGCAGACGAAATCGCGGCAATCCTCAGTGGCTCGCATGCCAATCCTTTTGCCGTCCTGGGCGTGCACCAGGTCGGCGGGACTTTCATCACCAGGTGTTTCCTTCCGGGCGCCGAGGAAGTCACGGCAATGACGCTGGATGGAACGCCGATCGGCGATCTCCACCAGCTTCATCCGAACGGTATTTTCGGCGGCGAGATTTCCGTTACGAAACTGCAGCCGGTTCGCTATCGCGCCAGACGCGCCGATGCAGAATGGGCGGTAACGGACCCCTACAGCTTCGGCCCCGTACTCGGCCCGATGGACGATTATTACGCCAGGCAGGGTTCGCATCTCCGGCTCTTCGACAAGATGGGCGCCCATCGCATCAAGCACGAGGGCGCGACCGGCATCCATTTTGCCGTCTGGGCGCCCAATGCCCAGCGCGTTTCCGTCGTCGGCGATTTCAATAACTGGGACGGACGGCGTCATGTCATGCGCTTCCGTTCCGACAGCGGCATCTGGGAAATCTTCGCTCCCGACGTGCCGCTCGGCGTTCCCTACAAATTCGAAATCCGCGGTCATGACGGAGTTCTGCTGCCTCTGAAGGCTGACCCCTTCGCCCGCCGCAGCGAACTTCGCCCGAAAACAGCTTCGGTAACAGCCGCCGAACTCTCACAGGAATGGCAAGACGAACAGCATCTGAAACACTGGCGCGAAACCGACAAGCGCCGGCAGCCGATCAGTATCTATGAAGTTCATGCGGGCTCGTGGCAACGCCGGCAGGACGGCTCCATGTTGTCCTGGGACGAACTCGCCTCAAGCCTCATTCCCTACTGCGTCGATATGGGCTTCACCCATATCGAATTCCTGCCGATCACCGAACACCCCTATGACCCCTCCTGGGGCTACCAGACGACCGGCCTCTATGCCCCAACCGCCCGCTTCGGTGAGCCGGAAGGTTTCGCCCGTTTCGTCAACGGCTGCCACAAGGTCGGCATCGGCGTCATTCTCGACTGGGTACCGGCACATTTCCCGACAGACGAACATGGTCTCGGCTGGTTTGACGGTACCGCGCTTTACGAGCACGAAGATCCGCGTAAGGGTTTTCACCCGGACTGGAACACGGCGATCTACAATTTTGGCCGCACCGAAGTCGTATCCTACCTCGTTAACAATGCGCTCTATTGGGCTGAGAAATTCCATCTCGACGGCCTGCGCGTCGATGCGGTCGCCTCGATGCTCTATCTCGACTATTCGCGCAAGCACGGCGAATGGATTCCGAACGAATATGGCGGCAATGAAAATCTCGAAGCCGTCCGCTTCCTGCAGAACCTCAATACCCGCATTTACGGCGAATATCCCGGCGTCATGACCATCGCCGAGGAATCGACCTCCTGGCCAAAAGTTTCCCAGCCGGTCCATGAAGGCGGCCTTGGCTTCGGCTTCAAGTGGAACATGGGCTTCATGCACGACACGCTGAGCTACATGAGCCGCGAACCGGTGCACCGCAAGCATCATCACAATGAGCTGACCTTCGGGCTGCTCTATGCCTATTCGGAAAACTTCGTCCTTCCGCTGTCCCACGACGAAGTCGTGCACGGCAAAGGTTCCTTGATCGCCAAGATGCCTGGCGACGACTGGCAGAAATTCGCCAATCTGCGCGCCTACTACGCCTTCATGTGGGGCTATCCAGGTAAGAAACTGCTCTTCATGGGGCAGGAATTTGCCCAATGGGCCGAATGGAGCGAAAACAAGTCGCTTGATTGGAACCTCCTGCAATATCGTATGCACGAAGGCATGCGCCGGCTCGTGCGCGACCTCAACTTCACCTACCGCAGCAAGGCGGCGCTCCATGCGCGCGACTGCGAAGGCGACGGCTTCGAATGGCTCATCGCAGACGATTATGAGAACTCGGTTTTCGCTTGGTTGCGCAAGGCACCCGGCCAGAAGCCGGTGGCCGTCATCAGCAACTTTACACCCGTCTATCGCGAGAACTACTCGATCCGGCTGCCTTCTGCCGGACGCTGGCGGGAAATCCTCAATACCGATGCCGATATCTATGGCGGCAGCGGAAAAGGCAATGGCGGGCGCGTGCAGGCCGTCGATGCCGGCGGCGAAATAAGCTGCTCGATAACCCTGCCGCCGCTGGCGACAATCATGCTTGAACCCGAGAATTAGTGATTGGTGGGAGGAGAAAATGGTAGAAAAACGTATTCAGCCACTTGCCCGCGATGCAATGGCCTATGTTCTTGCCGGCGGCAGGGGAAGCCGCCTCAAGGAACTGACTGATCGACGCGCCAAACCGGCCGTCTATTTCGGCGGCAAGGCGCGCATCATCGATTTCGCATTGTCGAACGCTCTGAATTCCGGCATCCGCCGTATCGGCGTCGCCACCCAATACAAGGCGCATTCGCTGATCCGCCACATGCAGCGCGGCTGGAACTTCTTTCGGCCGGAACGAAATGAAAGCTTCGACATCCTGCCCGCCTCCCAGCGCGTTTCCGAAACGCAATGGTACGAAGGCACCGCCGATGCCGTCTATCAAAACATCGATATCATCGAAGACTACGGCGTCGAATACATGGTCATCCTTGCCGGCGACCATGTCTATAAGATGGACTACGAATACATGCTCCAGCAGCATGTCGATTCCGGCGCGGACGTGACGATCGGTTGCCTGGAAGTGCCGCGTATGGAAGCGGTCGGTTTCGGCGTCATGCATGTCAACGAGAAGGACGAGATCTTCGCCTTCATCGAAAAGCCGGCCGATCCGCCTGGTATTCCGGACAAGCCGGATTTCGCGCTCGCGTCCATGGGCATCTACGTCTTCCGCACGAAGTTCCTCATCGAGGCACTTCGCCGAGATGCCGCTGATCCGACTTCGAGCCGCGACTTCGGCAAGGATATTATCCCCTATATCGTCGAGCATGGTAAGGCGGTCGCCCACCGCTTCGCGCAATCCTGCGTCCGTTCAGATTTCGAACACGAGCCTTACTGGCGCGACGTCGGTACGATCGACGCCTACTGGCAGGCCAATATCGATCTGACCGCGATCGTCCCTGCCCTTGATATCTACGACAAGTCCTGGCCGATCTGGACCTATGCCGAGATCACGCCACCGGCGAAATTCGTCCACGATGATGAAGACCGACGCGGTTCGGCAACGTCATCCGTCGTTGCCGGCGACTGCATCATCTCGGGCGCAAGCCTCAACCGGAGCCTTCTCTTCACTGGTGTCAGGGCCAACTCATTCTCCAAGCTGGAAGGAGCGGTCATCCTGCCCAATGTGAAGATCGGCCGGCGCGCGCAGCTCAAGGATGTTGTGATCGACCACGGTGTCGTTATTCCCGAAGGTCTGGTCGTAGGCGAGGATCCCGAACTCGACGCCCGACGCTTCAGACGGACGGAAAGCGGGATTTGCCTGATCACGCAACCGATGATCGACAAGCTGGATATCTGACTTATGAAAGTTCTTTCGGTTTCGTCCGAAGTCTTCCCGCTGATCAAGACAGGGGGCCTTGCCGACGTGGCGGGCGCCCTGCCGATAGCCCTCAAATCCTTCGGTATCGAAACCAAGACCCTAATGCCCGGCTATCCCGCCGTGATGAAACTCTTGCAAAATCCGGCCGTCCGGCTGGAGTTTTCCGATCTTCTCGGCCAGCCTGCACGCGTGCTCGAGGCCGAGCATCAGGGTCTCGATATTCTCGTCCTCGATGCTCCCGCCTATTACGATCGTCCCGGCGGTCCCTATCTCGATACGAACGGCAAGGATCACCCCGATAATTGGCGCCGCTTCGCCGCCCTTTCGCTGGCAGGTTCCGAGATCGCTGCAGGCCTGCTGCCCGGATGGCGCCCGGATCTCGTGCATGCGCACGATTGGCAATCCGCCATGGTGCCGGTCTACATGCGCTATTATCCGACGCCGGAACTGCCGAGCATTCTGACGATCCATAACATCGCCTTCCAGGGTCAGTTCGGCGCCGATATCTTCCCACACCTTCGTCTGCCACCGCACGCTTTCGCTACCGAAAGCATCGAATATTACGGCACGGTCGGTTTCCTCAAGGGGGGCCTGCAGACCGCCACGGCCATCACTACAGTCAGCCCTTCGTATGCCGACGAAATCCTGACCCCGGAATTCGGCATGGGCCTGGAAGGCGTCATCGCCAGCCGCCGCGACGTACTGCATGGCATCGTCAACGGCATCGACGCTGATATCTGGAATCCGGCGACCGATCCGGTCGTCCATACCCATTACGGTCCGACGACGCTCAAAAACCGCGCTGAAAACCGCAGGTCGATCGAGGAGTTCTTCCATCTTGACCATGACGACGCGCCGATATTCTGCGTCATCAGCCGGCTCACCTGGCAAAAAGGCATGGATCTCGTCGCAAGCGCGGCCGACAAGGTCGCCGCTTTTGGCGGCAAACTCGTCGTTCTCGGATCGGGCGAAGCGGCGCTCGAAGGCGCGCTGTTGGCTGCCGCCCATCGCAACCCCGGTCGCATCGGCGTTTCCATCGGTTATAACGAGCCGATGTCGCACCTCATGCAAGCCGGCTGCGACGCAATCATCATCCCGTCGCGCTTCGAGCCCTGCGGCCTCACCCAGCTTTATGGCTTGCGTTACGGCTGTGTACCGATCGTGGCGCGCACCGGCGGTCTCAACGATACGGTGATCGATGCCAATCATGCCGCACTTGCAGCCAAGGTGGCGACAGGCATACAATTCGCACCGGTAAACGAAGAAAGCATGCTACAGGCACTGCGCCGCGCCATGCACCTTTACGCAGATCAAAAAGTCTGGACCCAATTGCAAAAGCAGGGCATGAAGTCGGATGTCTCTTGGGAGAAGAGCGCCGAACGTTATGTTGTCCTGTATTCAAGCCTCGTCTCGAAAGGCATGACCTAAAATGATCAAGTCCATTCCAACCACGCCCTATCAGGACCAGAAGCCTGGCACCTCGGGTCTGCGCAAGAAGGTTCCCGTCTTCCAGCAGCCGAACTATGCGGAGAACTTCATCCAGTCGATCTTCGATTCGCTCGAAGGTTATCAGGGCAAGTGTTTGGTCATCGGCGGCGACGGACGCTACTATAACCGCGAAGTCATTCAGAAGGCGGTCAAAATGGCCGCCGCCAATGGCTTCGGCAAGGTCATGGTGGGCAAGGGCGGCATTCTCTCAACCCCGGCAGCTTCCCATATCATCCGCAAATACAAAGCCTTCGGTGGCATTATCCTGTCGGCCAGCCACAATCCCGGCGGCCCGACAGAAGACTTCGGCATCAAGTACAATGTCAACAATGGCGGTCCGGCACCGGAAAAGATCACCGACGCGATCTTTGCTCGTTCCAAGACGATCGAGAGCTACAAGATCGCCGACTTCGGCGACGTCAATATCGACCGCATCGGCAAGGAGGAGCTGCCGGGCGGCATGATTCTTTCGGTCATCGATCCGGTCGAAGACTATGCCGCGTTGATGGAAGAGCTCTTTGATTTCGGTGCGATCCGCAACCTCATCAGCCTTGGCTTCCGCATCGCCTTCGATGCCATGAGCGCCGTTACCGGCCCCTATGCCAAGGAAATCTTCGAGAACCGTCTCGGCGCTCCCTCGGGTTCCGTGCGCAATTTCATGCCGCTCCCGGATTTCGGCGGCCATCATCCGGACCCTAACCTCGTTCATGCCAAGGAACTTTACGACGAGATGATGGGTGAGGATGCGCCCGATTTCGGCGCCGCATCCGACGGCGACGGCGACCGCAACCTCATCATCGGTCGCGGCATTTTCGTCACCCCGTCGGACAGCCTTGCAATTCTCGCTGCCAACGCCAACCTGGCGCCCGGCTATTCCGGCGGCCTCGCGGGTATCGCACGTTCCATGCCGACATCAGGCGCGGCCGATCGCGTGGCTGAAAAGCGCGGCATCGGCATTTACGAGACCCCGACCGGCTGGAAATTCTTCGGCAACCTGCTCGACGCCGGCATGGCGACGATCTGCGGCGAAGAAAGCGCCGGCACCGGCTCCAGCCACGTCCGTGAGAAGGATGGCCTCTGGGCCGTTCTGCTTTGGCTTAACATCCTGGCCGTCCGCGGCGAGAGCGTGCAGGAAATCGTCACTCAGCACTGGCAGACCTATGGCCGCAACTACTATTCCCGCCATGACTATGAAGGCGTCGACAGCGATGCCGCAAACGGTCTGGTGGACAATCTGCGCAGCCAGCTTTCCACCTTGCCCGGCAAGACCTTCGGTGATCTGACCGTCGAGAAGGCTGACGATTTCGCCTATCACGATCCGGTCGACAAGTCGGTCAGCGAACATCAGGGTATTCGCGTCCTTTTCCAGGGCGGCTCCCGCGTCGTCTTCCGCCTTTCCGGCACCGGCACGTCTGGCGCAACCCTGCGCGTCTATATCGAGCGCTATGAGCCGGATTCGACTCGCCATAATATCGAAACGCAGGAAGCGCTCGCCGATCTGATTGCGGCCGCGGAAAGCATCGCCAACATTCGTGAGCGCACGGGACGCAACGAGCCGACCGTGATCACCTGATCCGGGGGGCATATGGGGGGCAACAGTTCCGCACAGGGCGGCGCCATCGTTTTCGAAACGGGCGTTGAATTTTCTGTCTGGTCGCATCATGCAGCGCAGATCGATCTCTGCCTCTTCGACGATGACGGCAAGGAATATGCGAGGCTCCCCATGGCCCGTGACAGCGACCATGTCTTCCGTCTTTTTGTCGATGGAGTGAAGGAAGGCGCGCGCTACGGCTACCGCGCTGACGGCATTTACGCTCCGGATAACGGCCTGTGGTTCGACCCCTCGAAACTGCTGATCGATCCCTATGCCAAGGCCGTCGATGGGCCTTTTCATTACGACCCGCGGCTCGGCATCTTCGGAGAAGATACGCAGCACCTGATCCCGAAGTCTGTCGTCACCAAAGACGCGCCTCTCAAAAGCCAAAAGCCGCTCTTCAAACCGGGCGGCTTTATTTATGAGGTGGCCGTCAAGCCCTTCACCATCCTGCATCCGGACGTGCCGGAAGCTCAGCGCGGCACAGTCGCCGCTCTGGCCCATCCCTCCGTCATCGCGCACCTGAAGCGTATAGGCGTCGATGCCGTCGAGCTGATGCCCATCATCGCATGGATCGACGAACGCCATCTGCCTCCACTTGGACTGACGAACGGCTGGGGCTACAATCCCGTTGCCTTCATGGCACTCGATCCGCGCGTCGTGCCAGGAGGTATCGCAGAGCTGAGCGACACCGTGGCGAAGCTGCATGAGGAAGGCATCGCCGTCATCCTCGACCTCGTTTTCAACCATACGGGCGAAAGCGATCGCTACGGCACGACGCTATCGCTGCGCGGTATCGACAATCTCAGCTACTATCGCCACGTAGCGGACCGGCCATCCGTGCTCGTCAACGATACCGGCACCGGCAATACGGTTGCCTGCGACCATCCCTATGTCCAGCGACTCATCATCGACAGCCTGCGCCATTTCGTCCGCAATGCCGGCGTCGACGGCTTCCGTTTCGATCTGGCTCCGGTTCTTGGTCGCACGGCAAACGGCTTCGATCGGAACGGCACGCTGGCCGCGATTCTCGCCGACGATTTACTCGGCGATCGCATCATGATTGCCGAACCCTGGGATATCGGCCCAAGCGGCTATCAGCTCGGCAATTTCCCTCCGCCCTTCCTCGAATGGAACGATCGGTCCCGCGATGACGTGAGGTGCTATTGGCGTGGCGATGACTGGAAGACGGGTTCGCTCGCAACCGTCCTGGCCGGCTCGTCGAACATTTTCTCAGCCAATGGTGGGGCTGAGACGCGTAGCGTCAATTTCCTCGCGGCACATGACGGTTTCACGCTCATGGACCTCGTATCCTATAGCGGCAAGCACAACGAGGCGAACGGCGAGAACAATCGCGACGGCCACAACGAGAACCATTCCTGGAACAACGGCGTCGAAGGTGAAACGGCCTATCCTGTCATCCGGGAGCTACGCAAGGCCGATGTCAAGGCGCTCATCTCCACCCTCTTTGCCAGCCGCGGCAGCGTCATGCTGACGGCCGGAGATGAAGGCGGACGCACGCAGCACGGCAACAACAATGCCTATTGCCAGGACAACGAGATCACCTGGATCGACTGGAAGCTGCTGGACGAAGACTTGATCGCCCACACCGCCTTCCTCGCAACCCTTCGCCGCCGCTTCTCGGTCTTCTCCGACCTGACCTTCTTCTCCGGCAATGGGGATGTGGAATGGATCTCGCTATCCGGCGAGCCGATGACAACGGGCGAATGGGAGACCCCCTCGCTTTCCACCCTCGGCATGATACTTACGACCGATGATCGTGCTAGCCGCAGGCGGACTCGCCTCGCCGTTCTCTTCAACCGCTCTCAACAGCACCTACCCTTCAAGCTGCCTTCAGTCGGCGAAGCAAACTGGCGCCAGCTTTTGCCGGATGGCGCGCGGAACGTAGGCGGCCGTGCCACAGTTGAGCCACGTTCGGTCGCCTTTTTCGTGGAAAATTGATCGACGAAACCCGCCCGTGCGAATCATTATCGCAATCGTCATGAATGCGGGATAAGGCTTTGCGGCTGCGACTTTTTACGAGGAATGCATGGTCACGGAAATTTCGCTCTCGGAGGTCCAGGGACTGGTTGGTACGGAAACTGGGTTGTCCGACTGGATCCTTGTCGATCAGAAGATGATCGATGCCTTTGCCGAGGCAACCGGCGACCATCAGTTCATTCACGTCGACCCCATTCGCGCAGCAGCCGAAAGTCCCTTCGGTGGGACCATCGCCCATGGTTTCCTGACGCTCTCGCTGCTGTCGACGATGAATTACAACTGCCTGCCCAAGGTGCGCGAGCAGACGATGGGTATCAATTACGGTTTCGATAAGATCCGCTTCATGTCGCCGGTCAGGAGCGGCACTCGCATTCGCGGCCACTTCGTGCTCTCGGACGCCCGCTTTCGCGGCGCCGGCATGCTGATGACGACCTATGATGTCTCGATCGAAATCGAGAACGAAAAGAAGCCGGCACTAACCGCCCGCTGGATCACTATCATCCAGTTCGACCCGAAAGATCGGCCGGAAGACGTTTAAGGTTCTCTGCGGACCTTAATGGCTCGCGTCCTCGGCGCCTTCGGCGAGCAGGCCGAAGACATAATCCGAAAACGACCGCCAGCATTCCACCCGGAACGTATCCTCCTCGGTGCGGAAGAGCACGATTTCGGCCTTGCCGAAGATTGTCCGCGAGCAAGCACCCACCGGAAAAGTCTCCAGAGAGAGATCCTGCGGGCAGCCCGCCGACAGCGTCACCTCCGCACCCGGTCCTGAAACAGTAATACCCACATTGCGGTGAGAAACATCGACCGCCGAGTGAAGAGCGTCCGCGCCAGAAAGAAGCGACAGAAGATCTGAACCAGCCTCGTCAATAACGAGCCATTCGTCCGGTCCCAGCCAGAATGCCGAACGCCCTCCGGCACTGCCGGAGGTCTTGGGTGCTGTCGGCAGGGTCACCCCCAGCGCAGAAGATAGTGCGGATACGGATTCGGCCGGCGCACGCAGCGAAAGGCGGCTTGCGACCGGCGCCACCGTCAGGCGCACCGTCGCCGAACCGGCAAGGAGACCGGAGAGAGCCGGCTTGCGAATTGCGACCTCAGCCATGGATACGGCCTCCTTCCTTGTCAAAGAACACCAGATCGGTCACCTCGACCGGAATGGTCCGATCCGGCATTGGCACATAGAGCGTTTCACCCACGAGATTGCGACCGCCTTCGATCAGCGCAAAAGCAATCGAACGACCGCAATTTTCAGACCAGTAGGCCGATGTTACGTGGCCGAGCATCTTCATCGGTTTCGGCTGGTTCGGGTTGGCAACAATCTGCGCCCCCTCCTCCAGCACCAGCTTCGCATCCTTCGTCGCAAGACCGACGAGTTGCTTGCGGCCTTCCTTGACGAGATCGGGTCGCTTCAGCCCGCGAATACCGACAAAATCAGTCTTCTTCTTGGAAACCGCCCAGGAGAGCCCGGCGTCATCAGGCGTCACCGTACCGTCAGTATCTTGGCCGACGATGATATAGCCCTTTTCCGCGCGAAGCACATGCATGGTCTCCGTGCCGTAGACGCAGGCGCCGAGCGGCTCCGCATTGGCCCAAACCGCTTCCAGCACCGACTGGCCGTAATCGGCGGGCACATTGATTTCGAAGCCCGTTTCACCGGTGAAGGAGACACGGAAGAGACGTGCCGGAACGCCTGCCACCTTGCACTCCGCCACACTCATATGCGGGAAGGCCTCGTTGGAAATATCGAGCCCTTCAACCAGCGGTGCGACGATCTCGCGCGCCTTCGGCCCTTGGACAGCGATAACAGCCCATTGCTCGGTGACAGAGGTCAACCACACCTTCAGATGCGGGAATTCCGTCTGCAGATAGTCTTCCATGTGATTGAGAACGCGCGGTGCCCCACCGGTCGTCGTCGTCACATGGAAACGGTCATCGGCGAGACGACCAACGACGCCGTCGTCATAAACGAAGCCGTCCTCGCGCAGCATGATGCCGTATCGGCATTTGCCAGGTTTCAGGGTGTCCCAGGCATTGGTGTACATGAGGTTCATGAATTCGGCGGCATCCGGCCCGACGACTTCGATCTTGCCGAGCGTCGAGGCATCGAAGATACCAGCGACCTCGCGCGCAGTCCGGCATTCGCGGGCAACCGCCTGATGCATCGTCTCGCCGGAACGCGGATAGAACCAGGCGCGCTTCCAGTTGCCGACATCCTCGAAGACTGCGCCCTTGGCTTCTTCCCAGCCATGCAGCGGAGTCTTGCGCGTAGGGTCAAACAGCGACCCACGCGAATGCGCGATCAGTGCACCATAAGTCACCGGCGTATAGGGCGCGCGGAAGGTGGTGAGGCCGACCTGCGGAATATCCTTGCCGAGTGTTTCGGCGGCAATCGCCAGACCATGCATGTTGGATAGCTTGCCCTGGTCGGAGGCCATGCCGTTCGTCGTGAAGCGCTTGATGTGCTCGATCGAATGCATACCTTCGCGCACAGCGAGGCGGATATCCTTGGCACAGACATCATGCTGGAAGTCGATGAACGCCTTGGCGTTCGTCTCCGGTCCGGCCCCTTCGGCAGCACCAATCATGCCACCCGTCCAGTCGAACGCCTGCTCGACGGAAACGCTGATCTTTCTGCCTGCCTTTTTGCCGACGGCCTGCGCCATCAGTTCACCGGCGGCAAGCGATTCCTCGACGGTCTGCTGCAGACCATCCGTACCGTTGCAGGCGCCGACGGAAAGGCAATCCTGCGCATAGGTGCCGGGCAGGAAACGCTGCGTTTCGGCATCGAAGGCGACCTTGCCACGCGACTGCGAGAAGAGATGTACGGAGGGTGTCCAGCCGGCGCAGACAAGCAGCGCATCGACGCTGATCTTGCGCGCCGAACCGCCGCCATTGCGCGCGACCGTCATAGACGAGATGCGAAGCGCACCCGACGTATTGACGACCGACTGACCGGCCAAAACATCGATGCCGAGCGTACGGGCTTCGGCCAATACTGCGGCACCCGGCGCCTGCCTGACATCGACGATCGCGGCAATCGAAACACCCGCCCGCTTCAGGTCGAAAGCAGCCTCGTAGGCAGAGTCATGGGCCGTATAGATGCCGACCGTTTGGCCGACCGCAACGCCATAATGATTGAGATACATCCGCCCGGCCGAAGCGAGCATGATGCCGGGACGGTCGTTGTTCGGAAACACCATGTGCCGCTCGATAGCACCCGTCGCCAGGATGACGCGCTTGGCGCGGACCTGCCACAGCCGCTCGCGCGGCAGATCGCGGTCGGGGCGGGCGATATGATCCGTGACGCGTTCGACGAGACCGACGAAATTATGGTTGTAGTAGCCGAAGGCCGTGGTGCGGGTCAGGAGCTCCACGTTCTCCATGGCCTTCAGGCGCGCAAGGGTTCTCTGCACCCAGGCATAGCCATCGATCCCATCCACTTTCACGCCGGCATCGAAGCGCAACGCGCCGCCGGCTTCGGCCTGCTCATCGCAGAGGATGATTTTTGCTCCGGCTTCCGCAGCAGCCAATGCCGCCGAAAGACCGGCAATACCGGCACCGACGACCAATACGTCGCAATGGGCATAACGGCTGGCATAGTGGTCGGGATCGTCTTCCGTCGGAGCGACTCCAAGACCCGCAGCACGACGGATCATCGGCTCGTATACGCGCTTCCACGCGGCCCGCGGCCACATGAACGTCTTGTAGTAGAAACCCGCCGCAAAGAAGGGCGAAAACAGGTTGTTGACCGCACCGACATCGAAGGAAAGCGACGGCCAACGGTTCTGCGACTTCACGATCATGCCGTCGAAGACTTCCTGCACGGTTGCCCGCACATTCGGCTGCTTGCGAGCGCTGTCGCGAGCAACGTCGATCAGCGCATTCGGCTCCTCGGCGCCCGCCGAAAGAATGCCGCGCGCGCGATGATATTTGAACGAACGCCCGACAAGGTGCACACCATGGGCAATCAAGGCCGAGGCAACGGTATCGCCTTCGAGCGCCGTATAGCTCCTGCCGTCGAAGGTGAAACGCGCAGTCCTTGCGGGCGTCAGCCGGCCCTTGCCGACGATACGGTTCGCGCCGCTCATTGCGCCTCTCCTTCAACAGCTTCATAGGTCTCGACCGGCGCATGCGGTTCCGCCGCAGCGCCGATATCAGGCTTCGGTTCGCCGGCCTTGTAGGTCATGATGAACTTGTCGCTCACGGTATCGCGTGCCGCATTGAAAAAGCGCCCGCAGCCATGCATGTGGCGCCAGCGTTCGAAAATCAGGCCTTTCGGGTTATCGCGCAGGAAGAAATATTCCTCGAACTCTTCATCCGAGATCGAAGCAATATTGGTCGGCCGGGCGATATGGGCGTCGCCGGCACCCCGGAATTCGAGCTCCGAGCGCTCTTCCTGACAGTAAGGGCAATAGATCAGCAGCATGTTTGTCCTCGTGTCAGTGCGCAACGGCGGCAGCGGCCGCCTCGTCGATCAGCCGGCCAGAGCGGAACCGCTCCAGCGTCAGTCCTGCATTGAACTTGTGCGGCTCGTCGCGGGCAATCAGATGGGCAAAGAGATTGGCCGAACCGGGTGTCGCCTTGAAGCCGCCAGTACCCCAGCCGCAATTGACGTAGAGCCCGGGAACCGGCGTCTTCGACTGGATAGCTGACCGGTCCGGCGTGTTGTCGACGATACCGCCCCACTGGCGCATCATCTTCACGCGGCGGAACATCGGGAAGAGCTCGCAGATGGCGTCGAGCGTATGCGTGATGATCTGCAGGCCGCCGGTCTGGGAGTAGGAATTATACTGGTCCGTGCCCGCACCGATGACGAGTTCTCCCTTATCGGACTGCGAGATGTAGGCGTGCACCGTGTTCGACATGACGACGCAGGGGAAAATCGGCTTCAGCGGCTCGGAAACCAGCGCCTGTAGCGGGCTCGATTGCAGCGGCACGCGCACATCCGCCATCTTCATGACTGTGGTCGTGTGGCCGGCAGCCGACACGCCAATCTTCTTCGCGCCAATGAAGCCCTTATTGGTCTCGACGCCGGTGACGCGACCATCAGGACCGCGGCGAATGCCGGTGACTTCGCAATTCTGGATGATGTGCACGCCGCGGTCGGACGCTGCACGCGCATAGCCCCAGGCAACCGCATCGTGACGCGCCGTACCCCCACGACGCTGCAAGGCAGCCCCGTTGATCGGGTAGCGTGCCGTCGCCGAAATATCGAGCGGCGGACAATAGGCCTTGGCCTGTTCCGGCGTCAGCCATTCATTGTCGATGCCGTAAAGCCGGTTGGCATGGATATGCCGCTTGAAGCTCTGCATGTCGTGCACATTGTGCGACAGCATCATCACGCCGCGCGGCGAATACATGACATTGTAGTTGAGTTCCTGCGACAGCCCTTCCCAGAGCTTCATCGAGTGCTCGTAAATGTGCATGCTCTCTTCATAGAGATAGTTGGAGCGGATGATCGTGGTGTTGCGGCCGGTGTTGCCGCCACCAAGCCAGCCCTTTTCCAAGACCGCCACATTGGTGATGCCATGCTCCTTGGCGAGGTAATAGGCTGCGCCTAGTCCGTGCCCACCGCCGCCGATGATGATCACGTCGTATTCGGATCGCGGCTCCGGCGAAGTCCACTGCTTTTCCCAGCCCCTGTGCCCACGCAGAGCCTCCCGCGCTACGGCAAAAACCGAATATTTCCGCATCCGCCATCATCTCCTTCAGGCAAAGGCATTTTCGTCGTGGCCATACAAATCGCAAATCGAATTGCGGCACAACGGTTCTTTTGCGACGTGAAAGAGCGTTTGTTTTGACACGGCGGGAGGCACGCAGCCTCCATCGGCCTCTATTGCACCTTCGCAGATGCGGCATAATCCTTTTCTCACCCATCAGGGCAGGCAGAACAGCCATACGGGAGATGCTAATATTCCCATATATGGGGTGTTAGATGTCGAGTTGGCGTAGCATATGGATCGCGAGCTGCTGCTTCGCGCTTTCAGGCGCATGGCCCGCACACGCGGCTGAGCCCGTCGGCCAGGCAACTCTCATCAAAACTGAAGTGACGGGACAAGCCGGTCCCATTATCGTCAATGACGAGGTCCACCGCGACGAGCGTATCCGCACCTCGCAATCGGGGCTCGGCCAGTTCATATTCCGTGACGGCACCAAGCTTGCCGTCGGCTGGGGCTCGTCCGTTGTCATCGACAAATATGTCTTCGATGATTCCGACTCCGTCAAACGCCTCTCGATCAAGGTGGCTAAAGGCACATTCCGCTGGGTCAGCGGCAATTCGAAATCCTCGGCCTACCGGATACAGACGCCGGCCGGCACGATCGGCGTGCGCGGTACCGCCTTCGATTTCTATGTCGGCCCCGACGGCACAACCGCAGTTGTGCTGTTGAATGGCGCGGCCAGCTTCTGCGGTCCGGGCGGCTGTCGGCAATTGCAGCAGCGGTGTGATTGCGTCATCGCGCGGCCAAACGGCAACATGACAGATGCGCAACCTGTCAACAGCAGCGTGCTGCAGAGACTTGGCAACCAGCGCGCCCTCCCCTTCCTTTCCGGCAATCAGAGTTTAACGGGCGGCCTCGGCCTGCTCGGCGGTTGCCGAATGGCTTCGGTTGTGCCCGAGCGGAAAGACCGACTTCGTCAGGAACTCCGGCAGCGCACTCCGAATCCCGCGCCTCCTTCGCAACCGCAGAAGCAGGAGGAACCGCAGAAGCAGCGGCCGGAAAAACCGCATCACGACAAACCGCATCATGACAGGGACGACTGGCACCACGAACATGACGAGCATGGCTGGAAGGACAGGCACGATAACGATGACCACGATGACGATCATGGAAGACCGGGTCGGCACGAAAGATCCGATCATGCGGACAGACATGATGCCTCTGACCGACCAAGCCGCACGGAAAGGACAGACAGCAACCCGGATACGCCGAGCAGACAGGAAAGAAGCGGCGATGAAAACCACGCCGTTGATAATCAGCAGAGTGCGGGAAGAGACCAGCATCGTGATCGGAATCATGGCTGGGGCGGAAACGGACACCGGGACTGGAACGGCGGCTGGAGCCGCAACCGGTGACTGATTATTCGATGGTCTGCTTTTCCGGCAGACCGATATTCTCCTGAAAATGGTCGTTTCTCGCCGATATCCGCTCGTAGAATTCCGTGAGGCCTGCAAGGACCTTTACCCCAGCGAGCTTTGCCGCACCGATCAGCTTGCGGCTGTTCCTCGAATGCTCGCGCAAGGCGCCCATTACCTTCTCGTGGACGAGATGCAAGGCGCCGAATTCCGGTGAGACAGCGACCCTCTCGTCGCCGACCACGGCGAAGATCCGCGTCCGGCTGCTCTTTCCTTTGAGCGGAATAGCTCCTGCCTCCAAGAGCGCCGCCCCGCTTTGCGCCCGCGCCGTGCTGTCGGAGATCAGGATATCAAAACCGACATCCTTGCAGCAGGATTCGATGCGCGCGGCGACGTTCACGGCATCGCCCACCGCCGAATAGTTGAAGCGTGTCTTCGCCCCCATATTGCCGACACAGGCCGGGCCGGTGTGGATGCCGATGCCGATCCTGACCTGCTGAGCGCTGCCGAAACCGAAAGCGTCGCTTGCGTTGAGCTCGGCGAGTGTCTCCCGCATGGCGAGCGCCGCTCGCAGCGCCTTTGCCGCATGATCCGAAACATCGACCGGCGCATTCCAGAATGCCATGATGGAATCGCCGATGAATTTGTCGAGGGTTCCCTCATTCCCGACAACATGACGGCTCAGCGCATCGAGCAGCGTATTGAGAAACTGGACGACGGCGGTCGGCGTCAGCCTCTCGCTGATCTCAGTGAAATTGCGCACATCGACGAACATCATGGTGAGCTCGCGCTCGTCCCCGCCGAGCTTCAGCGCATCGGGCGTATGCTCTATACGATGCAGCAGCGAAGGAGAGAGGTAATGGCCGAAGGCGCGCCGCACCTCCCGTCGCTCCCTGTCGATGACGAGGATGCGGAACGACGTTGCCGCAAAATGCGTGATGGAGCCGCTGATGATCGGCGCCAGCGGATCGAACAGCAAACCGGCATAAAGAAAGCTGGACCACGAAGCGGCAAGCGCCATCGCGGTGATCGCCAGGCCGCAGACCAGCGCCATGGCCGGACTGACGAATGTCGTAATAATGACGAGAAAGATGCCAAGCACGGCGATCGCAAGAATTTCCAGTCCGTCAGCCCAGTCCGGCCGCGACAGGTAGCGGCCCGAAAGGATCTGCTCGACGGTCTGCGCCTGCAGCGAAACACCCGGCACATTTTCTCCGAGCGCTGTCGTGCGAATGTCCTGCAGCCCGACAGCCGAGGTGCCGATGAAAATGATGCTGCCGTCGATTTGGGCCACGACATCGGGGGCCACTCCGCCAGCAGCAAGGACCTTTCCGGCTGAGACATAACGCTCTGCCCGGTTCGGCGTCACATAAAGCCAGATCTCTCCGGCGGCCGTCAGCGGAACGATGAAATCGCCGATCTTCGCCGAAGTGATAATCCCTGCCCGATCCGGCGCGCCGGCCAGCACATAGGTTGAGGCGCCCTGCGCGACCCGCAACGCTTCGATCGCAAGATTGGGATAAAACTGTCCACCATCGCTGAGGAACAGCGGCACCGCGCGAACAACTGATGAAGGACTGCCGGGATTGAGACTGACATGGCCAAGGCCCGCGGCATTCGCCTCCAGCCCCGGCCGGAGCGGCGTAGAAGCGCTGAGATGCGGAGGTGCGGTCAGCGGACTTTCGCCGGTAAAGGCAAAGCCGGCCTTCACTTGCGGCTTGTAGCTGCCTTCATTGGAGAGCCCGAAGCCGAGAACGACTGGCTTTCCCTTTATCGACTGCGCGAATATCTCGTCATTGTCAGGCAATTGCGCCGCAAGCGATGGATCGATGCCCTCGACCTCCTGAATTACATTGCGCGGCGACATCCGGTCCGACTCGGCGAAGATGACGTCGAAGGCGATGGCTGCCGCTCCCATGTCGGAAAGACGGTCGACCAGCGTGGCCAGCTTGTCGCGCGGCCATGGCCACTGACCGAACTCCCGCAGGGAAGCTTCGTCGATATCGACCACTCGAACCGGCATCGCTTCAAAGCTGCGCGGCACGAGGCGCTGATACTCATCGAAGGTGACATCGCGGATCCGCTTCAGCACAGGCGGATCGCTTGCCCGGAACAGCGTAAGCGCAGCCACAATGGTCAGGCCGATCAGCACACCGATCTGCTGCAATCGCGTCATGCGTTCCGGACCTCCCCTCGAGCCGGCTCCGGGAGCCGACCCGCAGCAAGCAGGCTACGCCTCTTTAATGCCAAAGACCATTCGCTCATGCTCACAAGCTGAAAAACAAAACGGTCGGCAATGCAGTATCCTGCTGTCGGCACCGACCAAGTATTTTCGCCGAGGTGCAGCGGCAACACAGCATGGAATTACTTCGAGATCCGTCCTCGCTTTCGGCCCGACCTTTAAGCGTTGGCCTTGCCGCGCCTGCGACGAAATGTTTTTGTGTATTCGGGGATTTAACAATTCGATTATTGTCGAGGGGATGAGCCATGGCAGATCCGCAAGGAGAGACCACGGCAAGAACTACGGAAAACTCGGCCTCTGCCGCCCGCAGAAGCGGCTATTGGCTGATCGCCGTCGTTCTGGCGATGCTGGCCGGGCTGCCGCTCGCCGTTTGGCTTGATATCAGCGACCTCTCCGAAAATGCGCTGCGCCGGCAGGCGCGGGACATGAGTTCGCTCGTCACCAGCATACGCTCCTATTATTCAGCGAATGTCGTCGGCAGGGTGCTCGCTGCCCATCAGGCGGGCGACGTCAGCGGCACGGTCGTCTCACACAACTACGCTAATATTCCAGGTGCCATCCCACTACCCGCCACGCTTTCGCTGGAACTCGGCGACGTCATTAGGGAGCAGCAGGCCAACATCACCTATCGCTTCCTCTCCGATCTGCCCTTCAAGAATCGCGCGCCTCATGATCTCGACAATTTCGAAACGGCATCACTCGCATCCCTGCGCGCCAATTCCAGCCAGACACTGACTGACCTCACCCGCGTCGGATTCACCGATACGTTGCGGCTCATCACCCCCGTGATCATGGGCCAGGCTTGCGTCGCCTGTCACAACACTCATCCCGAAAGTCCAAAGAAGGATTGGAAGGTAGGCGATGTGCGCGGCATTCAGGAGGTCATCATCCGCCAGCCCTATGCAAGCAATGTTCTCGCCTTCAAATACCTGCTCTGCTATTTCTTCTTCGTCGCCATCATCGGCATCAGCTTCATTGTTCTGCAGCGCCAGCAGACGCGCGTCATCCACAGTGCCAACCGCGATCTTGAAGCGGCGAACGAGTTCCTCGCCAGCGTCTCCCTGAAAATTTCCCGCTATCTGTCGCCGCAGATCTACAAGAGCATCTTCAGCGGCCAGAAGGATGTGGTAGTCCACACGGAGCGAAAGCGACTGACGATCTTCTTCTCCGACATCAAGGATTTCACCGCCACGACCGAGCGTCTTCAGCCGGAGGCGCTGACGGAAATGCTGAACGAATATCTGACCGAAATGTCCACGATCGCGCTCAAACACGGCGGCACGGTGGACAAGTTCATCGGCGATGCCATGCTGGTCTTCTTCGGCGATCCCGAAACCAGAGGGCCGGAAGAAGATGCCAAAGCTTGCCTGCGCATGGCCGTCGACATGCAGCGCCGACTCGGCGAACTGAAGGAGAGATGGCGCCGGAACGGCACGGAAGAGCCTTTCGTGGTGCGCATGGGGATCAATAGCGGCTATTGCAACGTCGGCAATTTCGGCAGCAGCGACCGTATGGACTATACGATCATCGGTGCCGAAGCGAATCTCGCCGCGCGCCTGCAATCGATCGCCCAGGGCGGTGAAATCGTCATCAGCTATGAAACCTACGCACTGGTGAAGGATATCGTCGATGCCCATCCTTTGCCGCCGATCACCATGAAGGGCATCCAGCGGGAGATCGTACCCTACGCCGTGGACGGGCTGATGCTCGGCGCCGATCACAAGAGCCGCGTTCTCAGCGAACATCTGGCCGGACTGGACCTGCATCTGGACACGGCTCGGCTTGAGCCGGCGGACCGCTCCCGTGTCATCGCCGCGCTGAAGGAAGCGATCGCTGCTCTGGACGAAACGAAGCCCGAGAAGGCACGCTCCTAGCTCCGTGTAGGGCATGGGCGATTTTTCCGCCTGATCGCATATCCCGTCTGGACTTCATTCCGTCGATCTGATATTTCGCACACCAATCGCAAGGCTGCGGCCGCGCGAACGTTATTTTTTTGCCCCAGGCGCTGCGCCGCCTTTCGGCATCAACCAACCAAAGGAACGTGATTCTCGTGCAGGTACTTGTCCGCGATAACAATGTTGACCAGGCTCTCCGCGCTCTCAAGAAGAAGATGCAGCGCGAAGGCATTTTTCGCGAAATGAAGATGCGCGACTACTACGAAAAGCCTTCGCAGAAGCGTGCGCGCGAAAAGGCCGAGGCTGTCCGTCGTGTCCGCAAGCTGGCCCGCAAGCGCGCTCAGCGCGAAGGTCTGGTTGCAGCACGCTAAGGCGGTGCCGTCGTTTTTTCGACGTTTTCAGGTGCATGTGTGGCGGGGGCGATAGGTTTCGCCGCCGCCTTTTTAATTTCTGCTGAAGATTACATATCCGCCTTGCTGGATATGCTGCATGGGGAAAGCGAGCCCGAATGGCTGTCATAACCTTCAATCCGTCCCGCTCGTTGCGTTCGCAGAAATCGGTCGTGCTCGCCTCGCTGGCACTTGCCGCAGCGCTGGGCCTCGCCGGTTGCGAAACGACTAACACGTCGGACGCTGTGATCCGCATTGACAAGGCGCAGGGCTCGCAAGAGAACATCGCATCGCTGACGGCCGTCATCAACGCCAATCCGCGCGATCCGGAAGGCTACAATGTCCGCGGTTCAGCTTATGGTCGCGGCGGTGAATTCCGCAAGGCGCTCGACGACTTCAACACCGCGCTGCAGATCAACCCGCGCTTCTTCCAGGCCTACGCCAACCGCGCGCTGGTCTACCGCAACATGGGCCAGCAGCCGCAGGCGATCGCCGATTACAACGCCGCCCTGCAGATCAATCCGAGCTACGACGTCGCCTATATCGGTCGCGGCAATGTCTACCGCATGGCCGGTCAGGACGATCAGGCCTTCAATGATTTCTCAAGAGCGATTCAGCTCGGCACCACCGATGGTCGCGCCTATCACAATCGCGGCCTGATCTATCAGAAGCGCAATCAGCAGGATAAGGCGATCGACGACTTCTCGAAGGCGATCTCGCTGTCGCCGAACTCGCCCGAGCCCTATAACGGCCGCGGCATTTCCTACATCGCGCTGAACGACAACGACAACGCATTCGCCGACTTCAACCACGCGATCGAGCTCAACGGCAACCTCGCCGAATCCTGGGCGAACCAGGCTCTCGTCTACGAGCGCCGCGGCGAGAAGGACAAGGCCACCCGCTCCTACCGCCACGCTGTTAGCCTCGATCCCAAATACCAGCCGGCCCGGGATGGACTTGCCCGCGTCGGCGGCACTGCCGGCTGACAGATACCCGAAGAGATGACGACGATGATTGCGAAACCGCTTGCGATCATCGTCGGCGCCGGCCTGCTAGCCACGAGCTTCTGTCAGGCAAGAGTGACGAAAGCCTCTTGCCCTTCCGGTTGCAGCGCTTCACCGACGCAGAATAGTCGTTCAAAAAATTGACGATTTTGCACCTGACTATTTTAGTAGGTTGCAACCAAATGTCCCGCCCCCTAACATGACCCTGCTTTGATAGCGAGCTATTGGGCGGTACGGATGTGAGGGGCGTTTGCGAGCAATGCGGATTCTTGCTTTCGTTGGACTCTGCGAAACCGAGTTTTCCCAGCATCCAGCCCCGGCAGTTCGCGGGCGGCACCGATGAGGTTCGCTGCGCGTCTTTTTCCGAAAGCTTCCATCGGAACATATCTCATCGCCATGGCAGTGGCGATTGCGCTGCCGATCTTCGCCTTCGTTGCCCTTCTTCTCATGCAGCTGGAAGACAACCAGCGGTCTACGCTCAAGCGCGAAACCGCGCAGGATGCGCTCGCCCTCTCACGCACCATCGACCGCCAGCTTCAGGATATGGCGACGACTTTGCGGCTGCTGTCCTCCTCGCCGGAGCTGGAGAGCGGCGACTATGAGTCTTTCTACAACCGTACGGAAACGGCACTGCGGGGCGATACTCTCTACGTGATCGCCGTCGACAGGGCCGGACAGCAATTTTTGAATACTCGTCGCCCCTTCGGCACGCCACTCGGCAAGATAACGAACATCGCGGCTTTTGAGGCCGCGATGAAATCCGGCCGGATCGAAGCCTCCGACGTCTTTATGGGCGCAACGAGCGGCATGTGGGTCTATAACGTCGCTCTGCCGCGCGACGAAGGTCCTGTCGCCGCATTGATCATCACCCAGAATGCCAACGACCTTGCCAAACTTGTCACGACAGAGGGTCTTGCCTCCGGCTGGTCTGCGGCGGTTATCGACCAGGGTGGCCATGTTGTCGCGAGCCGCGGCCCCGCCAATCTGCAACCCGGCGAACCCTTCGACCCACGCATCCTGCCTTCGCTCGTCGCTTCCAGCGGCGTTTTCGAAGACAGCGACATCCTCCCGCATGCCCTGTTGGGCTATGCGCAGATCCCCGGCTGGTCCTGGAAAACCGTGGTATGGGGGCCGATCGCCACCGCCCAGGCACCCATCCTCAGCACCTGGCGCTTCCTGTTGATCGGCGGCCTCGTGCTGTTGCTCGTTGCCGTGCTTGCCACTTATGCCGTTGCCCGGCAAGTCCGCTCGACAATCCGTGAAATAGCCGACATGGCGAACCGGCTCGGCGAAGGCCATATCGTGTCTCCCGTCGAAACCAGCGTCATCGAGGCCAACCAAGTGGCGATTGCGCTTTCCAATGCCTCTTTCGACCGTAGCCAGAGCGAAGACCGGCTGCGCTTCGTCATGCATGAGCTGGTTCATCGCACCAAGAACCTGCTGACGCTTGTTCTCGCAATGATGCGGCAGCTCTCCAAGCAGGCCGACAGCGTTGAGACATTCCGGCTGGCCGTCGCTCACCGCCTTGAAGGGCTCGTGCGCTCGATCGAGCTTCTGACGGGCGAGCAATGGTCCGGCGTCTCGCTGCATCGCGTCATCGATATTCATCTCCAGGCCTTTCCGCAGGCACGCGAGCAGGTAGAAATTGAGGGCAAGGATTTCGTCCTCAAGCCTGATGCCGTGCAGAATCTCGGCCTGGCACTGCATGAACTCGCCACCAATTCGGTGAAATACGGGGCGCTCTCCGTGCCACAGGGCCGTGTGCGCTTCGAATGGCAGCCGGCGGAGGACAACATGCTACGTCTGACCTGGACTGAAAGTGGCGGCCCGCCAGTCAGTCCGCCTTCGCGCACCGGTTTTGGCACCACCGTCATCAAGGCACATGCCGCATCCGCTTTCCGGGGCAAGGTTGATGTCGACTTCCGCCCGGAAGGTCTCGTCTGGATCCTCACCGCCCAGCGTGGGACGATGGCGCGGGAGTAGCGCCACCGGAACAATCACTGCAACCGCCCGTTTCGAACAGGTCGTTCAAAAGGAGAAGGACCATGTTCAAGCAAACCATGATTGCCGCGGCAGTCGTCTCGGCCGCAGCCTGGGCCGGCCCGGCCGCTGCAGCCGATTATATATCGCTTGGCCGGCTCGTCTGCGGATCGGATGGTGGACAGGGGTTGATCGTTACGTCTGAAAAGAATCTGATCTGCACCTATACGCCTGCGTCCGGTGGCCCGAAGGCGGTTTATGCCGGCAAGATCGAGAAATTCGGCATTGATATCGGCCAGACCGGCAAGAGCGTGATGATCTGGCAGGTGCTCGCCAAGACCGGCACCAATATGCCTGATTTTGCACTCGCCGGCGAATATTACGGCGTCGGCGCGGACGCCAGCCTCGGCGCCGGCGCAGGTGCCAAAGTCATTGCCGGCGGCACGGACAAGGCCTTTATGCTGCAACCGCTGAACCTGCAGGCGCAAGAGGGTCTCAACCTTGCCGTCGGCGTCGAGAAGATGACGCTGGTGCCGGGCGAAATCTGACAGTTGGCCGCAATGGAAGAAAAGCCTGACGAAGCGGGCCTTTCGGTTAGTGAGCGATTGACTTGTTGATCTCTTCGGTCACCTTCTTGGCGTCTCCAAGCAGCATCATCGTGCTGTCCTTGTAGAACAGAGTATTGTCGATGCCGGCGTAGCCCGAGCCGAGCGAACGTTTCACGAACAGGCAGGTTTTGGCCTTGTCGACGTCGAGGATCGGCATGCCGTAGATCGGCGACGACTTGTCGTCGCGCGCCGCCGGATTGGTGACGTCGTTGGCGCCGATGACATAGGCAACATCGGCCTGGGCAAATTCCGAGTTGATATCCTCAAGCTCGAAGACCTCGTCATAGGGCACATTGGCCTCGGCAAGCAGCACGTTCATATGGCCCGGCATGCGCCCGGCGACCGGGTGGATCGCGTATTTCACTTCCACACCGTTCTTCTTGAGATTGTCGACCAACTCGCGCAATGCATGCTGCGCCTGCGCCACGGCCATGCCATATCCCGGCACGATGATGACCTTGGAAGCGTTTGCCATCAGGTAGGCAGCGTCCTCTGCCGAACCAAGCTTGACGGTCTTGTCCGAATTATCCGCCGCATTGCCGCCCGTCTCCCCACCAAAACCGCCCAGGATGACGGAGATGAAAGAGCGATTCATGCCCTTGCACATGATGTAGGACAGGATCGCGCCCGAAGAACCGACCAGTGCGCCGGTGATAATGAGCGCCAGATTGCCGAGCGTGAAGCCGATGCCGGCAGCAGCCCAGCCCGAGTAAGAGTTGAGCATGGATACGACAACCGGCATGTCGGCGCCACCAATCGGCACGATGAGCAGCACGCCGAGAGCCAGCGACAAAGCGACGACGGCCCAGAAATCGAAATGGCTTTCCGTCACCGCCAGCCCGACGATGAAGAGCACGATCAGGGCAAGCAGAGCGATGTTGATCACATGACGGAAGGGCAGCAGGATCGGCTTGCCGGACATGCGCCCGTCGAGCTTCAGGAAGGCGATGATCGAGCCGGTGAAGGTCAGCGCACCAATCGCCACACCGATCGCCATTTCGATACGGGCTTCAGTGTGGATCTGGCCAATCTCGCCAATGCCGAAAGAGCCCGGCGTATAGAGTGCCGATGCGGCAACGAGAACTGCGGCGAGGCCCACCAGCGAGTGGAAACCGGCAACAAGCTGCGGCATCGAGGTCATCGCAATAGTGCGGGCGATATAGGCACCAGCGCTGCCACCGATGGCAAGGCCGAGAATGATGAGCACAAAGCCGCCAAAATTCGGCGTCGCCAGCACCAGCGTCGTGAGAATGGCGATCCCCATGCCGATCATGCCGTAGAGATTGCCCTTGCGGCTGGTGGCCGGATGCGAGAGCCCGCGAAGCGCCAGAATGAACAGGACGCCGGAGACAAGATAGAGGAAGGCTGCAATATTGGTCATTCGTGCGGCCTCACTTGTCCTTCTTGCGGTACATCGCCAGCATGCGCTGCGTGACGAGGAAGCCGCCGAAGATATTCACCGAGACAAGAACGAGCGCCACAAAACCGAAGCCGGTAGCAAGCCCACTGCTCGATATGCCGACGGCAAGCAGTGCACCGACGACAATGACTGAGGAGATCGCGTTGGTAACGGCCATCAGCGGCGTATGCAGCGCCGGCGTTACCGACCAGACGACGTAGTAGCCGACGAAGATCGACAGCACGAAGATCGCGAGCTGAAAGACGAAGGGATCGATCGCCCCGCCGGTGGCGGCACTTGCCGCTTCAGGCGCCTGGGCAGCAGCGGCGATGACCGCGGTGACGGCTTGGTCGAGCTGCTCCAGCGCCTTGTCCATTGCTTCACTGGCCATCAGTTATCCCCCTTCTTGGCGCCGCCGAATGCCGGATGCACCACGTCGCCCGCATAAGTCAGCATCGTCGCCTTGATCAGCTCGTCCTCGAGGTTGAGCACGACCGATTTTGTTTCCTTGTTCACCATCGTCTCCAGGAAGGTGACCAGGTTCTTGGCGTAAAGCGCTGAGGCACTGGCGGCCACACGGCCCGCCATGTTCGCAAAGCCGATCACCTTCACACCTTCGACATCGGCGACCTGCCCTGCTACCACACCTTCAATATTGCCGCCGCGCTCGACTGCGAGATCGACAGCAATCGCCCCCGGCTTCATCGAAGCCAGCATGGCGCGCGAGACGAGCCGCGGCGCCGGACGGCCGGGAATGAGAGCTGTGGTAATGACAATGTCCTGCTTGGAGATGTGTTCGGCCACGAGTGCGGCCTGCTTGGCCTGATAGTCGGCCGACATTTCCTTGGCGTAGCCGCCGGCCGTTTCCGCCGCCTTGAACTCGTCATCCTCTGCGGCGATGAACTTTGCGCCGAGAGATGCAACCTGTTCTTTCGCTGCGGGGCGAACATCGGTTGCCGAAACGGCGGCACCGAGCCGCCGTGCCGTCGCAATCGCCTGAAGGCCGGCAACGCCCGCCCCCATGACGAAAACCTTGGCGGCAGGAATAGTACCGGCTGCCGTCATCATCATCGGCATGGCGCGGTCATAGACCGCGGCTGCCTCGATGACCGCCTGGTAGCCGGCGAGATTGGCCTGCGACGAAAGCACGTCCATGGACTGGGCGCGGGTGATGCGCGGCATCAACTCCATGGCGAAGGTGGAAAGACCAGCGCGTGCCATCGCGGCGACGGCCTCGTCATTGCCGTAGGGATCCATGATGGCAATGACGACGGCACCGGTCTTATAGCCGGAAATCTCGCTCTCGCTCGGCCGGCGGACCTTGAGGATAACGTCGGCCGACGCTGCATCTGCAAAAGCGCCGATTGCGGCGCCCACCGCCTCGAACTCACTGTCCGGAATGCGTGAAAGTGTTCCGGCGCCCGCTTCCACCACGACATCGAAGCCGAACGACTTTATCTTTTTCACGGTTTCGACGGACGCGGCAACACGCGTCTCATCGCCTGTGATTTCCTTTGCTACGAAAACGATATTGGCCAACTGCCCCCTCCTCCGGGTCAGCTGGACCGTCGCAAGCTGCCTGCCTGCGCGGGCCAAGCATCTACATCACAAAGTTCGGAAAACTTGTCTTCCGCAGACCGCGCTTAGCGGAGCAGGAAGATGCCGGCGACGAGGATGATGAGGAAGACGAGAATGCCGCCGAGGAAGCCGGCGCCGCCGAAGAAACCCGCAGTCATAGCAAGCATCAGGGCGACCAGAATCATCGTGCCGTATTTCGTGCCGGCAATGAACATGTTGTAGGTCTTCTCATGTTCCTTGTAGTCCATCGGCGCGCCGGTCTCGACCGGTCCGGTATGATGTTCGGCCATGAATATCGTCTCCCTGAAATGCCTTAGCGCTGCCTGATTCCCTCGCCTCGGCGAGGCAAATCCCCACCCGCAGGGATTACACAATGACGGGCGAAAGCGCAATGCATGAGAATGCCGCAGGGATGCCCCTCTCCTGATGTGAAGAGAGCATTCCCTATGGAGGAATCAAAGCGGCAGATCCGTTCCGAGCTGGCCTTCCGGCACGAAACGAGCGGTGGGAACGATGGTGAGCGAAGGCAGCGTGCTTCCAGGGCTGCGCGCGAACATCATCCGCTGCTCGCTGGCGCTGGAAATGAAGAAGGGATAACGCGTGAGAAGCTTGCGGCCGACCTCGATGACGTTGGTCGCCATGAGCGTCATGTCGATTCCGTAATTCTTCGCCTTCCGGCCCGGCACAACAGTATCGGCGTAAAAGACGCGCTTGTAGAAGGCCGCATGCGGTGGACGGACGAACTGCAGCACCCGGTGCGCGCGGAAATGCGCAGCAGCGACGATGCTCGGTCGCAATGTCAGATACGGGATCCAGGTCAGATCGGCCGTCAGCTCCGGATCGGCGGCAAAACGCGCCGGGTCGATCAGGCTGAGGCCGGCGTCCAGAAGCGCGTCGATCGCTTCCGGAAAGGCGCCGGCCGATTGGCTGACGCGATGCTCCGGGGTCACGTAGTGGATGCGGATCGTGCTGACCAGCTCACCGTAATAATAGAGCCCGAAAACGTAGGCATGGCTGTCGAAATCGGTGTCGTCGAGCAGTCCCTTCGGCGCCAGCGCCAGCGTGTCGTGCGCCTTGTAAGCCTTGTAACGCAGCCGCTCGACATCCTCCATGTCTTCTGTGCTCTCGACGCGGCGATATTCGATATTGTCAAGAATTTCGAGAACCTTTTTCGAAAAGTCACTGGTACTGAAAGGGACAGATGCCATGTTGGACCCCGTTGTTAACGGGTCATTAATCATATCTCGTTCGTTAAAGCGCAAGATTTGATAAGAATTTGGGCCGTATTTGAATTATTAAGGTTAACGGCCATGCATATACCCGTGGTCACACCGTCGGGTGGCGCCGCGATCAGGCGACCTTGCTGCGCCGCCGCGGTGCCGTGCGGCGGTTGAGAGCCTGCGAGAGAATGCCGATTTCTTTCGAGGGGACGGGCGGGGAAAAGACGTAACCCTGTATGAGATCCGTGCTGCGGTACTTGTTGAGAAGCACCAGCTGCTCGTGGGTTTCAACACCTTCGACCACGATTTTGAGGCCGAGCTCTCGGGCGAGATGAACCGTGCCGCGCAGCAGTTTCAGGCGACGCGTATCTTCGACGATATTACGCACAAAGGAGCGGTCGATCTTGACGATATCGAGCGGCAGCGTGTCGAGATAGCTGAGACTGGAGAAGCCGGTCCCGAAATCGTCGATGGCGATGGTAATGTCGCGGCTGCGCAATTCGGCGAGGATTGCACGAACGACACCCGGCTCGTCGATGAGGCTGCTTTCGGTGATTTCCAGATGCAGGCGTGATGCCTCGAGACCGGAATACGCCAGTGCATCCGAAACCACGGACAGGATATCCGCGTCGCGAAGGTCACGTGCCGACAGATTGACTGAAACGGCGATATGGTCCGGCCAGTTCATGCATTCTTCGCAGGCCTTGAACAGCACGAAGCGCGTGATCTGCGAAATTATGCCCATCTCTTCGGCGAGGCGAATGAAGACATCGGGCGGAATAGAACCCTTTTCCGGATGCACCCAGCGAGCCAGTGCTTCGGCGCATTCGATGCGCGTACCATCGGCCTTGAACATCGGCTGGAACATGAGGTGCAGCGCATTTGCAGCCACCGCCTCGCGAAGATCCGCCTTGAGCTTCTGCTGTTCGATATAGCGGCCATCCATTTCATGCTCGAAACCCATGATGCCGCCTTTTAAGCGCGACTTGCTTTCGAACAGCGCAAGGTCGGCCTTGACGCTCCATTCGTCCATGGCGAAAGCGTCGCTCTCGAGAACGGCGTAACCGGCACTGAGCGAGACGAGGAAAGTTATCTCATCGACTTCGTACTGCCCCTGGATTGCGGCGTGCAGCTTGCGGATGCTGGCATCCAGCACCTGCCGATCACGCGCATGCGGGAAGAACAAGATGAACTGATCGCCCATCAGCCGGCCGACGATGGCGTTGCCGGCCATCTCCTTGACCCGCATGGCGATGGCGCACAGCAGATGGTCGCCCGTGACATGCCCTCGCATGTCGTTGACATGCTTGAACTCGTCGATATCGAGAATCATGAAGCCGAGGGGGCCTCGCTTCTTCGATTGTCTGACGAGATAATCCTGTACGAGATGGCCGAAATACTCGCGGTTCGGCAGGCCGGTCAGCGCGTCGAAGCGCACCATGTGCAGGATCTTCTGCTCGGCCTTCACACGGGTCGAAACGTCTTCGAAGATCAATACCGCGCCACCGTCCGCACGCCGGCTGGCTGAGAATTCCAGCGACAGTGCCTCGGGGAAATGAATGAGCGTGCGCGACAGGCTGCCTTCGGCGACCTGCGTCAATTGCCGCAGGATCAACTCGGGTTGCGAGGCATCCATGAAGCTGTAGCGCGCGCCATAACGCAACACCGCGCCAAGATCGCGATCCTTCAGCCGGTCCGGTGCGCCAATTTTCAAAAGTTCGCAGGCCTTGCGGTTGATGACCTGGATCCGATTCTCCTCGTCGACCATGACGAGGCCGTGCGGCATATTGCTCAGCGCCGTATCGAAACGATCAGCAATCGAAGCGATCTCGCGGCGCGCGATCACATTCTCGTAGAGGAACTCGCGCACGCCGGTCGCCATCGCCCGCGTCGTCAGCCAGAAAGGAATGAGGAAGACCGACAGGATGCCGCGGTAGAAATCCAGCGTCATCACGCTGCAGATGATCATCGGCAGGCAACAGGAGAAGGTCTGCAAATCGACCGCCATGCGCGAGCCATAGTTGCGGCCGACGACGGAAACCATCGTCGCCATGGTCACTGCAATACAGGCGAGTTCGGCAAAGGAATCGCGCGTGAAGAAGATGGCATAACCGCTGCCGATACCGAGGAGCGTCGTAATGCCGGCTGCTCCGACTACGAGAATTTTCTCCCACCGCTCGATCTCGGCAAATGACAGCGCGTCCTTGTTCACCTTGTCGAACAGGCGGAAGATCGCCATGCGGGCGCAGAACACGAGGATGACGGCAACGGCCAGGAATATGTAGACCGGGGATTGGGTTTTGGCGGCTACCGCCAGAAAGGTTGCGGAATGTACAATGACGCCAGCCAAAAGCGTCATGCGGTTCCCGGAGAGAGAACTCACAAACGACAGATACACATCCTTAGGGACCCTGTCCGGGTTATGTGGCTTCATCCATACTTTCCCTGTGCGCGGGAAATGTAAACCGAACCCTTTAAAAATTGATTTCAAACAGTTCAAACATTTGGTCAATTTTTCTAAAACCGCAGGGTGAGCAACTCATCCCAGGCGCGATAATACAGCTTCTTCGCGAGGTTATTGAAAAATATATCCACGCGTGAGTTGTTAAATTTCTGCCGGAAGATCACAGGCCCTAGACACCTAAGACTATACTCCTAGGCGGGCCATTTATCCTTCCAATTCCAAAAACCCTGGTTTACACCGATAGTAGAGGGAGAACTGCCGAAACGGCAAGATAACAAGGGGAGGCGAATGTCGGTATTTCTGGCCGTCAGTCGGCTGATCGACTCGATCAGCGAGTTCATTGGAAAACTATCCGAATACATGGTGCTGTTCTGCTGTCTGATCAGCGCCGGAAACGCCGTCGTCCGCTACGCCTTCAACTACAGTTCGAACGGCTGGCTCGAGATCCAGTGGTATCTCTTCGCCTTCGTCGTGGTGCTGGGTGCCTCGCATGCGCTGCGCAATAACGAGCATGTCCGCGTCGATCTGATCTATGGGTCGGTTTCCGACAGGGCGAAGATCTGGATCGACATCGTTGGCCTCATCCTATTCCTCATTCCCGTCTGCATCTTCCTCACCTGGATCTCCTGGCCCTTCTTCGCGCTTTCCTACCGGCAGGGGGAAATATCGGGCAACGCCGGCGGGCTGATCCGCTGGCCCGTCAAGCTGGTTCTTGTCGCCGGTTTCGCGCTGCTCTCCCTTCAGGGCGTTTCCGAGCTGATCAAGCGGATCGCAACCGTTACCGGCCATATCAGCATCGACACGAAGTACGAAAAGCCGCTGCAGTAACGCGCGCCTGGAGGAACAGATTTGTTTGATTTCGGCATCATTCCGCCGGCCATGTTCCTGGGCATGGTCATATTCATGCTCTACGGCTTTCCGGTCGCCTTTTCACTGGCCGCCGTCGGCCTGTTTTTCGGCATCATCGGCATCGTCACCGGCCATTTCAACGAAGCCCTCCTACAGGCGCTGCCGCTGCGCTTCTTCGGCATCGTCTCCAACGATCTCTTGCTTGCCATTCCCTTCTTCACATTCATGGGCGCGGTGCTGGAGCGTTGTGGGCTGGCAGAAGACCTGCTCGAGGGCACCGGCAAGCTCTTCGGCGGCGTTCCCGGCGGCCTGGCCTATGCTGTCATCCTCGTCGGCGCCGTGCTTGGCGCGATCACCGGCACGGTGGCCGCCTCGGTCATCACCATGGGTGTGATTTCGCTGCCGATCATGCTGCGCTACGGTTACAATCCGCGCCTTGCCACCGGCGTCATCGCCGCCTCCGGCACGATCACCCAGGTGATCCCGCCCTCGCTGGTGCTCGTCGTTCTCGCCGACCAGCTCGGCAAATCGGTTGGCGACATGTATCGCGGCGCGATCGGCCCGTCGATCCTGCAGGTGGCGATCTTCGTGCTCTTCATCCTGGTCCTGTCGATCGTCCGGCCAAAATCGATGCCGCCACTGCCGAAGGAAGTGCGCGGCGACTTCAATTGGGCGCTGCTCGTGAAGGTGCTGATGGGCATGGTGCCCTCGATAGTGCTGATCTTCCTCGTGCTCGGCACGATCTTCATGGGCCTTGCGACGCCGACGGAAGCCGGCGCGCTCGGCGTCGTCGGCGCCATGGCGCTCGCGGCCATGAACCGGCGCCTCACCTGGCCGCTGATCCGCGAGGCGATGACATCGACCACGCATATCACTTCCATGGTTGTGATGATCCTGATCGGCTCCACCTGTTTCAGCCTGGTCTTTCAGGGCATGGACGGCTCGCACTGGATCGAGCACATGCTCTCGGGTATTCCCGGCGGCCCGGTCGGTTTCCTGATCTTCGTCAACATCTTCATCTTCGTGCTCGCCTTCTTCCTCGATTTCTTCGAGATCGCCTTCATCGTTATCCCGATGCTCGCCCCTGTCGCCTCCAATCTCGGCATCGACCTGATCTGGTTTGGCGTGCTGATCTGCGTCAATATGCAGACGAGCTTCATGCACCCGCCCTTCGGCTTCGCGCTCTTCTACCTGCGTTCGATCGCCGGCCGCGAGGTCAAGACCTCAGATATTTACATGGGTGCGCTTCCCTGGGTCGGCATGCAGCTGATCCTGGTGGCGATCGTGATCTTCTGGCCACAATCGGTGACCTACTGGCTGGACCATGGCCCGAAGGTCGACCCGAACTCGATCAAGATTGAAGTCCCGGGCTTTGGCAGCCAGCTCGGCCTGCCTCCGCTCGGCGGCAACAATGGCTCGCCGCAGACCCCGGGGTTGACCCTGCCACCGCTGAATGGCCTTCCGGGAGCGCCGGCGCCCGCCAAATAGTCAGCAAAAGCAAAACCCCGGATCGAAATCCGGGGTTCAGGTATCGTGTTCGCGTAAACCGCCAATGTCCAGCGGCGGAGGCTTATCAAATCTTACCTGCGCGCTGCTGGATCATCATGAACGTGTCGAACGTGTATTCCGAGAGCTGCATCCAGAGATAGGCATCCCGCTTGAAAGCGGTCTGGTCGTCGTAGATTTTCTTGAAATACTGGTTCGTGCCCGAGATTTCGCCGTAGATGCCCATCGCGGCCTGGAAGCAGGCCTCCATGATCTCCTGGCTGAACGGCCGTAGCGTTGCGCCTTCAGCTACAAGCTGCTTCAGCGCGCTCGGGTTCTTCGTGTCGTATTTTGCCAGCATGTTGGTGTTGGCGAAAGCGCAGGCGTCGGTGAGTGCTGCCTGATAGTGCTTCGGCAGGCTGCTCCATTTATCGAGATTGAAGAAGGCATGCACCGTCGGGCCGCCTTCCCACCAGCCCGGGTAATAGTAGTATTTCGCCACTTTGTGGAAGCCGAGCTTCAGGTCGTCATAGGGGCCGACGAATTCTGCAGCGTCGATCGTTCCTTTTTCGAGCGCCGGGTAGATGTCGCCGCCGGCGATCTGTTGGGGGATGACGCCGACCTTCTCCATGACGCGGCCGGCAAGACCGGCAATGCGCATCTTGACGCCCTTGAGATCGTCGAGAGTATTGATTTCCTTTCGGAACCAGCCGCCCATCTGCGCACCGGTATTGCCGGCCGGCAGGGCATACATTCCCTGTGTGGCATAGAACTCGTTCATCAGCGTATTGCCGTTGCCCTCGTAAAACCAGGCATTGGTCAGGCGGCTGTTCAGCCCGAACGGAATGGCCGTTCCGATGGCGTAGGTCGGGTCTTTGCCGACGAAATAATAGGAGGTGGTGTGGGCTGCTTCGACAGTGCCCGCCGCCACCGCATCGACGGCCTGCAGACCGGGGATGATTTCGCCGGCTGCGAAAGGCTGGATCGTGAAATTACCGTCCGTGGCAGCGGAAACATGCTTGGCAATATCTTCGGCGCCGCCATAGATCGTATCCAGGCTCTTCGGAAACGACGAGGTCATACGCCAGGAAATCTTCGGGTTTTCCTGCGCAATTGCAGGTGCTGCCAAAGCAGTCGCGGCAACGGCACCGGCGCTGGCCGTTCCCGCCTTCTTCATAAATGAACGACGATCCATCAAAAACCTCCCGTATAGATGGCACTGCGCGGTCAATCCTCACCCCTACCCGCAGTAATGGCAAAGCTAAGCATGGCGGAAGAAGCGTTTCAAGCTTTAGTCTATTAGCCTTTGGGATCACGCCGCTTCTGTGGCGCAAGCCACACATCCATCGAAATCAGCGGCTTAGCTGCAGCGTGCCAGCTATACCGCCTGAACGCCGCAATTTGGCCACCGCTTGCAGCCAAGCGTTGACTTCCCGGCCGATCTGGCCGCACAAACGTCCGATATTGTTTTCTTCGGGGCACAAATGACGAAACCGATCGTTGCGATTCCCGCCGATATCCGCAGCCTTGATGGCGCAACCTGGCATGCAGTGCAGCATCAATATGTGCGCGCAGCGCTGAATGCCGCCGGCGTAATGGCCTTCATCATTCCCGCCTTCGAGGAAGGTTATGACACCGATGCGATACTCGACCGGGTTGACGGTGTGCTGGTTTCAGGCTCGGCAAGCAATGTGCACCCCTCGCTCTACGGTCTCGAAGCCACCGATGCCGATGGCCCCTTTGACCCCGCCCGCGATGCGACGACCCTGCCGCTGATCCGTCGCGCCATCGACCGCGCCATTCCGCTTCTTGCCATCTGCCGCGGCATCCAGGAATTGAATGTTGCGCTCGGCGGCTCGCTTGCCAGCGAAATTCAGGAGCAGCCGGGCATCTGGGACCATCGCAAGCCGGATGTCGGCGACCGCGACGGCATGTATGCTATCCGTCAGAGTGTCTTCATCAAAGAAGGCTCTTGCATTGCCGGCATCCTCGGCGCCGGTGAGATCCGCGTGAACTCCCTGCACCGGCAGGCAATCGCCAAGACCGCGCCTCGCCTGCAGGTGGAGGCCAAGGCAGAGGACGGGACGATCGAGGCCGTCTCTGTCATCGACGCCAAGGCCTTCGCCGTCGGTGTGCAGTGGCACCCGGAATATTGGGCGGAGACTGACAAGCCTTCGAACAAACTCTTCACCGCCTTCGGCGATGCCGTCAGAGATTACGCCGCCAGCAAGCTGCCGGCCCCGCCGGCGCAGGCCATCGCCTGAAACCGAAAGGCCGCCAAATCACTCCGCCGGCCTTTTCCTGAAGAAATCACTCAGCGACTGCCTTCAATCCTACGATGACGCTGGTTGGTGCCGTGGACACCATAGGGATATTGTCCCGGCGTCGGCGCACTGATCTCATTGAGTTTCGCTGTCTCTTCCTCGGATAGCACCAGCTTCGCAGCATCGAGATTATCGGCAAGCTGTTCGGAGGTGCGTGCGCCGAGGATGACCGAGGTCACGGCCGGGCGCGCGGCCACCCAGGAGAGCGCAACCTGCGCCATGCTGACGCCATGCGCTCTGGCGATCTCTTCGACCGCGCCGATGATATCCCATGTCCGCCCTTGCGCGTTTCGGGCCGCATAGGCTTCCCCGCCGCGATTGGGATTTTCACCGAGGCGCGTGGCTCCCGTCGGCATCTCGTCACGCTTGTACTTGCCGGTCAGCCAGCCGCCCCCGAGCGGCGACCATGGCAGCAGGCCCATGCCCGCATCCTGGCAGGCATCGACGATCTCGAGCTCGATGTCGCGCATCAGCAGGTTATACTGCGGCTGTAGCGTCACCGGCCGCGTATAACCCTGTGCCTTGGCGATTTCGGAGGCCTTGGCAATATGCCAGCCGACATAGTTGGAGAAGCCATAGTAACCGATCTTGCCCGCGCGAACGGCATCGTCGAGGAATCGCAGCGTTTCCTCGATCGGTGTCAGCGCATCCCAGGCATGCATTTGGTAAAGATCGATATGCTCGACATCGAGGCGACGCAGCGAGTCGTTCAGCGCCTGATTGAGGTGGCGGCGGGAAAGGCCAATGTCGTTCGGCCCGTCACCCATCGGGAAGCGGCCCTTGGTGGCGATCACGGCCTGCTTTGCTTCTGTCGGGCGTGCCTTAAGCCAGCGGCCGATGATCTCCTCCGATGCACCAGCGCTGTAGACGTCAGCGGTGTCGATAAAATTGCCGCCCCAGGCAAAATAGTCGTCGAGTATCTTGAAGGAAGCCGCCTCATCGGACTCCTTCCCGAACGTCATGGTACCCAGGCAATATGCGGTGACGACGGCCCCGCTGGGACCGAGCTTGCGATAATCCATTTCTGCCTCCTTCCGGAGGCGCCCGCTGCCCGCGCGAAAGTCGCCGGGCGGAGCAGACGCTCCCCGATCAAATCGCTATGTGTGTGCTTGAGACGGCGAGATGCCGCCGATGATAATCGCGGTCGCTGGGAATGACGCGGCCGGGGCTAACCATAGCCAATCCTTCCCCGCTGACCAAGTAGGAAACTGGAAAAAGACCAAGGGCAAAATAGGAATAAGCGAAAACCCTCCTCCGCCTTCACGAAAGGGGTGCGTAGAGACCTATTGTTTGACCGGTGTTTCGGCAACCGGTGTCACCGGCTTGCCCTGCTCGAACCAGGAGATGAGGTTCTCCACCACCAGATCCGCCATGGCATTGCGCGTCGGGATGGATGCCGAGCCGACATGCGGCACCAGGACCGTATTCGGTGCGGAAAGCAGACCGGGCGGCACGTTCGGCTCGTCATAGAAGACATCGAGGCCGGCGCCACCGATGGTGCCTGCATTCAGCGCAGCAATCAGCGCATCCTCATCCATCGTCCAGCCGCGGCCGACGTTGACGACGACGCCATCAGGGCCGAGCACAGAAAGAACCTCCGCATTGATCGTTTTATGCGTCTGCGGCGTCTTCGGCACGATCGCAATTAGCGTATCGACGGCCTCGGCAAGCCCCTTCAGCGTCGGGTGATAATCATAGGGCGCATCGGCATGGCGCGAGCGGGTGTGATAGCTGATCTTCACCTTGAAGGGTTCCAGTCGCTTGGCGATCTCAAGACCGATGCGGCCAAGGCCATAGAGGCCAACATGGCGGCCTTTCAGGGAAAAGCGCGTCAATGGATAGGCAGAACCCGACTTCCAATTGCCGTCCCGAAGCCAGGCCTCGGCCTTCGGCAGCTCGCGAATGGCGTTGAGCAGAAGAGCAATGGCTGTGTCGGCCACCTCGTCGTTCAGCACGTCGGGCGTGTTGGTGACGACGATGCCCTTCGAACCTGCAAGCTTGGCATCGATGCCGTCGTAACCGACGCCGAAACTGGCAACGATCTCCAGCGCAGGCAATTGCTCGAACCATGCCGCCGGGAAAGCGCCGCTGATGGCTACGCCGCGAATGCGTTTCACCACCTCGGCATCAAGCGCCAGCGTCTCTGCGCGCTCGACGCCGATGACCTCGAAGCGCTCCTTCAGTCGGGCGAGAACACGATCATGTATCTTCCCGGGAACGAGAACGGCAATACGGGGCATGGCTTTTCCTCTTGGCTTCGGCGGTCAGATACGCGGCCGATAGGGACTGGTGGACTGGCGGATCCGCATTTCCGGCTTGATGAGATGGATGCCATCAGGCTCATGGCTGCCGGCTAACCGATCAAGTAGGGCGCGGGCCGCAAGACGTCCAACCTCCGTCTGCCCGTTCCAGACGGTCGTCAGCGCCGGCGTGGCGATCGAAGCCTCTTCCAGATCGTCATAGCCGGTGACCGAAATATCGCCGCCGGGCACGAGGCCGGCACGCGCTATGCCGTTCATGAGACCGATAGCGACCAGGTCGTTCCAGCAGACGGCAGCCGTCGGCTTCTGCGGCAGGGACAGGAAATGCACGGCAGCTTCGAACCCGCCTTGCTTGGAGCGAGGACCAGGAATGCGCAGATTCGGATCGACCTCGATGCCGGCCTTGCGCAGTGCGTTGACGTAGCCCTGATAACGGTCGCGCCCGGTCGACGTCTGGTCCGTACCACCGATCATCGCGATCGTCCGGTGGCCGAGGCCGATCAGGTGGTTGGTGGCGAGCGAAATGCCGTAGCTGTCGTCGCCGCGATAGGTCGGCACATCCTGGCTGTCCATCGAGCGGGCGACAAGGATTGCCGGCATGCCGTTTTCTTCGGCAAGTTGAATATCTTCCGGCGGCGTGCCGATGGCCGGCGACATGATCACCCCGTCCCCGCCGAGCTGCAGCAGGGTTTCAATGAAGGTGCGCTGCTTTTCGACGGAATCGTAATGGTTGGAAAGAATGAAAGTATGGCGGCTGCGATCGAGTTCGCTTTCGATCGCCTTCAGGATTTCCCCGTAGAACGGGTTCATGATGTCATGCACGACCACGCCAATAATGCCGGAGCGCGAGGTGCGCAGGCTGGCAGCGCGGCGATTGTAAATGTAGCCAAGCGTGCGGGCCTGTTCCTTGATCTTTTCGCGGGTATTGCCTGCAACAAGGGGGCTGTCGCGTAAGGCGAGAGAAACAGTCGCCGTTGATATGCCGAGCGTTTCGGCGATCGTCGAAAGCTTGATCTTCTGAGCCACGTCTCCTCCTCCAGGCAACGCGTGAAGCTGGTCGAGGCTGCCGCAACGCGACAGCCTTAAAAAATTTAATTAAAAGATTTAAGCGGCGCAGGCAATTCGCCTTTGAGGAAATTTTCAATCTTCCTCATCTTCATCCGCATGCATGGCTTCGGCCTGCAGATTGGCATCGACCGCCTTGAGCAGGCGTACGAGATTACGGATCTCTTTTTCGGAAAAATCGAGCGTTGCGAGCTTATCGCAGGAGGAGGCGGCAAGCTCGATCGCCTTCACGCTGCCGCGCCCGAGTTCGGTGAGATAAACTTTGGTGAGGCGGGCATCCTCGGCATCAGGCTTGCGCTCCAGGAATCCCTGCGCCTCCATGCGGCCGATGGTCCGGGTCATCGTAGGCGCCTTGACACCGAGCTTCTGGGCGAGCCCACCAGCCGTCATGCCATCGCTTTCGGCAAGAGAAAGAATGACTCCGTCTTGGCCTGCATAGAGCCCGCTTTCCAGCAAATTGCGTGACAGGACCGTACGCATGGAGCGGGCAGCCTGCGTCAGAGCCGGCGAAAGATCGACAAGCGTATACTCGGTCTGGTCCTTCTTTTTCTTGCGCTTCTTGCCGTCCTTATGCTTCTTGCCCATTGCCATCCCTTTGATCTTTAAGCACTGCCCAGGCTGCGTTATGACATTGCCCATCATTTCGTCATAAACAAGAGGCAAGGCCGATGTTGGTTCCGTCGTTCCGTTTCGAGGACAATGATCCCGCACTTGCGCCGGAGACACGCCGCCATTGGATAGCGGTCCTGCCACTCGGCGCCCATGAGCAGCACGGTCCGCATCTACCCTTCGAAACCGACGCATTGATCGCGCAGGGCATCGTCAACAGGCTCAAAACCGCCCTGCCGGCCGGTTTGCCTGTCACCGTACTCCCTGTCGAATCGGTCGGCTACTCCTTAGAGCATATGGATGTTGAAGGAACGAAGACGCTCTCCTTTGATGCAGCCGTAAAGCGCTGGCTCGATACCGCTGAAAACCTCTCGAAGCTCGGTATCAGCAAACTCGTGATGCTGAATGCCCATGGCGGCAACTCGCCGCTGATGACAGTTGTCGCAACGGAAGCGCGCGTGCGCTTCAACATGCTGGCTGTTGCCACCAGCTGGACCCGCTTCGGCGTGCCTGATGGTGTGATCTCACCTGATGAAAAGGCGATCGACATTCACGGCGGCGATATCGAAACGTCGGTCATGCTCGCCCTCTATCCGGAGAAGGTGGATATGGCGAAGGCAACCAACTTCCCTTCCCGGCAGACAGAATTCGTCCAGCGCTTCAAGCACCTGCGCGCCTATGGCCCGCATGCCTTCGGCTGGAAGATGTCGGATCTCAATCCACAGGGCGCGGCCGGCAATGCCGCGAAGGCGACTGCAGCAAAGGGCGAGGCGCTGATTACCCATGCTGTGAACGGATTGGTGGAGCTGCTGCAGGATATCGATGCCTTCGACGCAAAAACGCTGTGATAAAGACGCGGCTTTGCAGACAGAGCAATGTGATCTTATAACATACAAAACCCTTTGAACTGCCGCTTCCAAGCGCCTATATGAAACCGACCCATTGAGGCCCCGAACTTTGCTCTCGGGGTCAAGACCCTATTCCTAGAGGTTCTCATGACCGACGCGATCCAGACACAGCAGAAGCCCATCCCCGTCACCGTGCTCACCGGTTACCTCGGTGCCGGCAAGACGACGCTGCTCAACCGCATTCTTTCTGAAAACCATGGCAAGAAATATGCAGTCATCGTCAACGAGTTCGGCGAAATCGGCATCGACAACGACCTGATCGTCGAATCCGACGAAGAAATCTACGAAATGAACAATGGCTGTGTGTGCTGTACGGTCCGCGGCGATTTGATCCGTGTCGTCGAGGGCCTGATGCGTCGCCCCGGCCGCTTCGATGGCATCATCGTCGAAACCACCGGCCTTGCCGATCCGGTTCCGGTTGCCCAGACCTTCTTCATGGATGACGATGTTCGCGCCAAAACCGAGCTCGACGCCGTCGTTGCCCTCGTCGATGCCAAGCATCTGCCGCTGCGCCTGAAGGACAGCCGTGAAGCCGAAGACCAGATCGCCTTCGCCGACGTCGTCATCATCAACAAGACCGATCTCGTCACGCCGGAAGAACTGACTCAGATCGAGGATATCGTGCGTGCCATCAACCCGGCCGCCCGTGTCTACAAGACGAGCCGCTCCGGCGTCGATCTCGCCCGCGTCCTGGACCAGGGCGCCTTCAACCTCGAGCGCGCACTGGAAAACGATCCGCACTTCCTCGAGCACGGCCATGACGATCATGTCTGCGGCCCGGATTGCGATCACCATGATCATGATCATGACCATCATCATCACGATCATGACCACGACCATCATCACCATGGCCAGATGTCGGCCATCCACGACGTGACGGTGCAGTCCGTTTCGCTGCGTGGCGGCGAGATGAACCCCGAGCGTTTCTTCCCCTGGATCCAGAAGATCACCCAGACGCAGGGTCCGAACATCCTTCGTCTGAAGGGCATCATCGCTTTTAAGGACGACGCCGAGCGTTATGTCGTCCAGGGCGTACACATGATCATCGAAGGCGACCATCAGCGTCCCTGGAAGGATGGTGAAAAGCACGAGACCCGTCTCGTCTTCATCGGCCGCGATCTCGATCGCGCAAAGCTCGAAGAATCCTTCAAGGCCTGCGAGGCGGCCGCCTGATGCCAACAGTTGCACCGCTTGATCTCGACGGCCACGTTCTGGCCGTCGAATTTTTAGGTGATGTCCCCTTTTTCGCGAATGCCAGTGGTACCTTTCACCGGCTCGAAGGAACTGACAAGGTCATCGAGGCCCATCAAGGCATGTTGGCGGCGATCCGCGATCCCTACAGCGAAAGCCTTATTTCAGGCGGTGAGGATGGCAAGGTGTTGCGCATTAGCGCTGACGGCAGCGTCAGCGAGATCGCGTCCGCGCCGCGCAAGTGGATCTCACAGGTCGCGGCCGGCCCCCAGGGCGCCGTGGCCTATGCCTACGGGAAGAGCACACTTGTACGTCTGGCCGACGGCACGACCAAGGAATTCCCCGAGGAGCGCACAGTCGAAGGCCTCGCCTTCGCTCCGAAGGGTCTGCGTATTGCCGCAGCCCGCTACAACGGCGTCTCGCTGCACTGGGTCGGCATGAGCGCGAAGCCTGTCGATCTCGAATGGAAGGGCGCACATACCGGCGTAACCTTCTCGCCCGACGGCAATTTCCTCGTCACGTCCATGCAGGAAAATGCGCTGCACGGCTGGAAGCTCGACGTCAAGTCGGGCGCCGAAGCCCGCCATATGCGCATGACAGGCTATCCTGCCAAGGTGAAGTCACTCTCCTGGTCTTCCAAGGGCAAGTGGCTCGCCTCCTCCGGAGCGCCGGCCGCTATCGTCTGGCCTTTCCAGGGCAAGGACGGCCCGATGGGCAAGGCGCCGCTGGAGCTCGGCACGCGCGCCAACATCATGGCAACCGCTGTGAAATTCCATCCGGCCGAGGATATCCTCGCGATCGGCTTCATCGACGGCATGATCCTCGCCGTCCGTCTCGCCGACAGCAAGGAAGCTCTCCTGCGCCGTCCCGGCAAGGGTGCGATTACCAGCATGAGTTGGAGCAAGAACGGCAAGCTGCTCGCCTTCGCCTCTGAAGCCGGCGATTGCGGTGTGGTGGATATCGCGGCGGACTGATTTCTTGGCTCTCGAAGTGGCGCCACTGGATTGCGGGGATGCGTATCAAGCGGCGATGGTGCGGCGTAACGCGCTATGGCGAGCATTGCCGCATCTTCGCGATAGGCATACAGTCGAGGAAGACGAAGCCTACTGGCGAACACATCTTCTGGCGGAGTGCGTGGTTCTAGGCGCTTTCCTTGACGGCAGGCTTGCTGGCGTTATTGCCTACGGGAATGGCTGGATCGAGCAGCTCTATGTTCTGCCTGATGTCCAGGGCGCGGGGATTGGCACAAGGCTTCTCTCCTTGGCAATGAACGACATGGACGACATCCGCGTCTGGACCTTTCAGCAAAATCGCCGCGCTCGCGCCTTCTACAAATCACGCGGCTTCTCACCCGTCGAAGAAACCGATGGCAGCGGCAACGAGGAAAATGAGCCCGACGTGCTCTACCATTGGCGTCGCCTGCCGGAACCGGTGTATAGTGCCGATGCATGCCGCCGTTGACATTTTGGCTGCGCACAGATTGCAAGAACAGGGATCCGCGAATGAAAGCTTCGAATAATGCCGCCAGGGAGCTGGGCGCCTTCGCATCCGTCTGGTCGGCAATCCGTGCCGAAGCGGCGGATCTCGCGGCGCGCGAGCCTACGCTGCGGACTTTGCTCGAAATGCAGATCATCGTCGCAGATAGCGATGCTGAGATCATTGCGCGGGTAATCTCTGCACGCCTCGCAGTGGCGAAGGTCGATCCCGAAGACCTCTTCCGGCTGTTTCATGACATATTGCTGGAGCATGCCGATATAAGCGCCGCCATTGAAGCCGATCTTCTGGCCGTGCGCGAGCGCGATCCTGCCTGCACCACCTATCTGCATGCACTGCTGAACCTCAAAGGTTTCCATGCGCTGCAGACACACCGCATTGCCCACGCGCTCTGGACCGACGGTCGTCTCGAGATTGCCAGCTGGGTTTCCAACCTCGCCTCGCTGGTCTTCGGCCCGGATATCCATCCGGCTGCAAGGATTGGTTCCTCAATCATGCTCGACCACGGCTCGGGCATCGTGATTGGCGAAACAGCCGTCATCGAAGATGAAGTCTCCATCCTGCAGAACGTTACGCTCGGCGGCACGGGCAAGGAAACTGGAGACCGCCACCCGAAAATCCGCCATGGCGTGATGATCGGCGCCGGTGCAAAGATCCTCGGCAATATCGAGATCGGTGCTTTCAGCAAGATCGCGGCCGGCAGTGTCGTGCTGAAGCCGGTCCCGGCCCATTGCACGGTTGCCGGTGTTCCGGCTGCCGTCGTGCGTATTCATCGCAATGATGAAATCCCCGCCGAAACCATGGATCAGAATATCTGAGGGAAGGCGGACTGCTCAAACGGCCTGACTTGCAGTTCCGTGTAGCGGCACGACATAATGCGCAGCACAAGCTCAAAGGCGCATTGGGAGGAGACCGCATGGCTCGCGTCATCGTCATCGGAGCAACAGGACATGTCGGCACCTACCTCGTACCCCGCCTCGTCGAGGCCGGCCATGAGGTGGTGGCGATCAGTCGCGGGGCGGCCACGCCCTACAAGGCGAATGATGCATGGAGCCATGTCGATATCAGGCGCATGGATCGCGTAGCGCTGGAGGCAGAAGGCCGCTTCGGCTATGAGATTCGTGCGCTGGAAGGCGAAATCGTCATTGACATGATCTGCTTCAGGCCTGACAGCAACGAACAGCTCGTGACAGCTCTCGAAGGCCGTGTCGACCATTTTCTTCATACTGGCACGATCTGGACGCACGGTTTTTCCACCGTCGTGCCGACGCCCGAGGAGGCGCCGAAAAGGCCTTTCGGCGACTACGGCGTGAACAAAGCTGCGATTGAAGCCTATCTGCTCAGGATGGCGCGGGAGAAGAATTTTCCTGTAACCCTCGTCCATCCCGGCCATATCGTCGGCCCCGGCTGGAACCCGCTGAACCCAGCCGGTCATTTCAACTCCGATGTCTTCACCACGCTAGCGCGCGGCGAAACGCTTGCCCTGCCGAATTTCGGCATGGAAACGGTGCATCACGTCCATGCCGACGATATCGCTGAGTTGTTCATGGCGGCCATCGCAAAGCCTGAGGCGGCGATCGGCGAGGCTTTCCATGCAGTGTCGGAAAAGGCAATCACGCTGAGGGGCTATGCCGAAGCGATGGCCGCCTGGTTCGGCAAGGAAGCGAAGCTGGAATTCCTTCCCTACGAAGCCTGGGCGGAAAGACAGCCCCCGGAGGAGGCGCAAGCCACCTGGGAACATATCGCCCGCAGTCCCAACTGTTCGATGGAAAAAGCCCGCCGGCTGCTCGGATTCACGCCGCGGCACAGCTCGTTGCAAGCCGTGCAGGAAGCCGTCCGCTGGCTGATCGACAATGGGCGAGTCGAGGCAAAGGCTCCCTAGCCACCAGCGATGGCCCTTAAACAAAAAAAGCCCCTCCCGGAGAAAGGGAGGGGCTTTGCCGGTCAGGCCGCCTTCCGGACCGGCGCGCCGGCCAGCATGCGTCCCGAGGGGACGATCATGCCGGCCGCACCGCCAAGCCAGCCCTCGACGAGCTCCAGCGCTAGAAAGCGCGAGCGTTCGAACGGACCGGGCATGACGAGGTGACGAGCCTTCTCGGCGAAAAAGCCAAAACGCTCGTAATAATCCGCATCGCCGACGAGCAGGATCGCTCCGTGGCCGCGGTTCTTTGCTTCGAGGATCGCCGCACGCATCAGCGCCGAGCCGATGCCTTTTCCACCATGCCTGCCGTCGACGGCAAGCGGGCCGAGCAGCAGGGCGTCAAGCGGCGTGCCCTCGTTGTTGATACCGGCTTCGACGTTCCACAAGCGCACCGTGCCGATAACACGACCGTCACGGTCACGCGCGACCAGCGCCAGGCCTTCGGCCGGTACACGGTTGCGGCGGATCATTTCCGAAGACTTCTTGCGGCGATCCGGACCCATGACGCGATCGAGCAGGGTTTCGCGCGCGACGACGTCGGAGGGATTCTCCATGTCGATGGTGAAAGTAACAGGCGCAAAGAAAGCGCGGACAGAATCAAGAACAGCGGCCATCTTGGCCTCCCGTACCCAATACCGTTATCAGCGGTGATGACTGGAAATTGTGAAATTGCCGCCCCGGCTGGCTACGGGGCAGGCAGGAACAAGACCTTAGATGACGTAGGCCTTCAGCGGGTCGAAACCGTTGAAGGCGACTGCCGAATAGGTCGTCGTGTAGGCGCCGGTGCCTTCGATCAAGACCTCGTCGCCGATCGTCAGCGTGATCGGCAGCGGATAGAGGTTTTTCTCGTACAGCACGTCGGCTGAATCGCAGGTCGGACCGGCGATCACGCAGGGCTCCATCTCGTCTCCGTCGCGCTCGGTGCGGATCGGATAGCGGATGGCCTCGTCCATGGTTTCGGCGAGGCCGCCGAACTTGCCGATGTCGAGGAAGACCCAGCGGGCATCGTCATTGTCCGACTTCTTGGAAATCAGCACGACTTCAGCCTTGATGACACCTGCATTGCCGACCATGCCGCGGCCCGGCTCGATGATCGTCTGCGGGATCTGGTTGCCGAAATGCGTACGCAGCGCCTGGTAGATCGACTTGCCGTAAGCTTCTGCCGACGGAACATCGCGCAGGTACTTCGTTGGGAAGCCGCCGCCCATGTTGACCATCTGCAGGTGGATGCCCTGCTTGGCAAGCTGGACGAAGACGCGCTTGGCATCGGCAAGAGCCGAATCCCAGGCATCGACCTTGGTCATCTGCGAACCGACATGGAACGAGACGCCGTAGGACTGCAGGCCGAGCTGATGAGCGTAGACGAGAACGTCGACAGCCATCTGCGGAACGCAGCCGAATTTGCGCGACAGCGGCCATTCAGCGCCTTCGCCATCGGTCAGGACGCGGCAGAAAACGCGCGCACCCGGAGCGGCACGGGAAATTTTCTCGACTTCCTCGTGGCTGTCGACGGCAAAGAGGCTGACGCCGAGCGCATGCGCACGGGCAACGTCGCGTTCCTTCTTGATCGTGTTGCCATAGGAAATACGGGCTGCGGTCGCACCGGCTTCGAGCGCCATTTCGATTTCAGCGACAGACGCGCAATCGAAGTTGGAGCCGAGACCTGCGAGCAGCTTCAGGACTTCCGGGGCCGGGTTGGCCTTGACGGCATAGTAGATGGCGCTGTCAGGCATGGCGTGACGGAATGCATGGAAATTGTCACTGATGACGTCGAGGTCAACCACGAGGCAGGGACCGTCGGGACGTCGGGTTGCGAGAAAGTCGCGGATGCGCTGGGTGGTCATATCGATTCCCTCTTCCAATTCCAGAGCTCCGGGGTCAACCGGAGGACAAAGGGCATGCAAGAACCGCTCAGGAACCAGCCGGTGGAGACCCCGGATCCTTGACAGCGCTTGATGCGCGGATAGTGAACCAACGCCGCGGATGCGGTATAGGTTCGGCTTTGTCTGCCATGGATTGGAGGGAATATCCCTGCCGCACTTCCGGCAATGAAGGTGTGCCTCTTCAGTAACCCCCGCTGATGGAAAGCAGGGAGAGAACAAAAAGGCCCGCACCGTCGTTGCTTCAGGCGTCCTCGCATTTTCCGGTTGGCCGAAATAGCGACTGGAGGGGTTAATTCCAGGTACCTTACCGATTTCCTCACCAATTCGAGGGTTCGGCGGACACCCATGGGCACGTGCGACTTTGGGCTGAGTGGGAAATAAGAATATTCGCTGACATAATCAAGAGGATTTTTGATGACCGCTCAAAAAAATAAATTGAACGCGACGGCGGGATTTGTTCAACATTCCGAAACAGATAAGGAATGGTTATGGACACGCTGACCCGCATACGCGCCTTCATAGATGTGGTCGAAGCAGAAGGCTTTTCCGCCGCCGCGCGGCGCACGGGACGCTCCAAGGCGCTGCTCTCCAAATATGTGCGCGAACTGGAGGACGAACTCGGCGCGCTGCTGCTCAACCGAACCACCCGGCAATTCTCTATGACCGAGGCCGGCCACACCTATTATCGCACCGCATCGGATATCTTGAAGGAGATCGACAACCTTGCGGACCTTGTACGCGAGAACAATGCCCAACTGAAAGGCCGCTTGAAGGTCTCCGTGCCGCGCACCTTCGTCGACGCCGATGTTGGTCAGTCGCTGATCGATTTCGCCAAAGAGAACCCCAATCTGCAGTTGGAGATCGCCGCCGATGACCGTTTCGTCGATCTGATTGAGGAAGGCTTCGACGTCGCGGTCCGCGTGACCAAGCTCGAAGATTCCGGTATGATCGCCCGCAAGATTTCGGATTTCCGCGTCCATATCTGCGCCACACCGGAATTCCTGGAGCGGTACCCCAATATTGAGCATCCGGCCGATATCTCCAATGTGCCCTTCATCGTCGATACCAATTCCCGCAGCCAGACAAGCATCCGCTTCTACAACCCCGACAACACCTCCTTTGCGGTCGCCGTGTCCGGACCGATGGAAGTCAACAGCCCGCACGCGACGCTGCGCGCTGCGCTGTCTGGGATCGGCATTGCGCTGATTCCTGACTTCATCGCTCGCAAACCGATCGAGGATGGCAGGTTGGTGACGTTGTTCAACGACTATATTCCGACCGACCGCGGCATCTATGCTGTCTACCCGCACCGCCGCTATCTGCCGGCAAAGGTCAGGATCTTCGTGGATTACCTCCACAACTGGTTCAAGAAGCATCCCTGATAGAGGGATAGCGCGCCCAAGCGTCGCAGGACCGGTCCCAATTCCGTCCCATTTTCTGGTGAGAAATCACCCAACCGAACAGGGCAACGGGTAAGCATGAAAAGATCGACACTTTTGACGGTTGGGCTTCTTTCACTGGCCCCCGCCACCGCCTTCGCCCATCCGCATATCTTCGTGGAGGCACGGCTGGAAATCGTCGCAGCACCTGACGGCAGCATTCAGGAGCTGCGCAATGTCTGGCGTTTCGACGAGGTCTTCTCCTCTTCGGTCGTCATGGATTTCGACAAGAACACCGATCTGAAACTGGAGCCGAACGAACTCGCCGAGGTCGGCAAGACGGTCCGGGATTCGCTCGCTGACTACGATTATTATATGAACCTGACGATCGACGGTAAGAACATCACCGTTCAGAAGCCCGACATCATCCATGTCGACTACAAGGAAGGTCAGCTTCTGATGTTTTTTGCGGTCAAGCCGGTCGAAAAGATGCCGCTGAAAGGAAAGCTGTCCTTCGGCGTCTATGATCCGACGCTCTACACCTCGATCGACTTTCCGACCGACAACGAACTCGCGACAGTCGGCGACGGTTTCAAGGCTTGCAAGCGCGCCGTCGTGCGCCCGGATGCGGACCAGGTGATTTCGGAAAACAAGCAGTCGCTGACCGATGCTTTCTTCAACGATCCGACTGGTACCAATATGTCGAAACTCTTTGCCACACGGCTGGAGGTCACATGCTGACAAAACGCCTGCCGCTCGCCCTGCTCGCGTTCGCTGTCATGGTCGTGACTGCCCATGCGCAATCGCCGCTCGGTATCGGCACGGCGGAACCGAGCTTCCAGCCGACGGGTGGGCCGCTCGCGTCTCTGTTTCTCTACGTGAACTACGAGCAGCAGGCCTTTTATCGTGCGCTGACCGGCGCGCTGAAAGCCATGCGCGAAGACCCTTGGCGGCTGTCCTCGCTCATCGGCCTCTCCTTCGCCTATGGCATCTTTCATGCCGCTGGCCCCGGCCACGGCAAGGCGGTCATCTCATCCTACATGATCGCCAACGAGGTCGAGCTTCGGCGTGGCGTCGTGATCTCCTTCATCTCAGCCTTCGTCCAGGGCGTCATGGCTGTCGTACTTGTCGGCGGCGCGTGGCTAGTGCTGCGTGGCACCGGTATCACCCTGACCATGGCAACACAGGCGATGGAAATCACAAGCTTCGTGATGGTCATCCTCTTCGGTGGCTGGCTACTCTTCCGCAAGCTGCGCTCGATGGCCGGCAGGCTGCCACGCCGTCAGCTCATGGCAACGCCCGCCGGACCCGTCAGCATGATGCTGGACTGGAAGGATAATGCCGCACACCGCCAAAACCCTAATTTCAGCTTCAACGGCAAGGCGCAGGCCGTCGAGCGTGACCATACCTATATACCAGGCATGGTCTGCGAGACCTGCGGCAATTCACACTTGCCAGATCCCGCGCTGGTCAGCGGCGACAAGTTCAGCGTCCGCGAGGCGTGGTCGGCGGTAATCGCCGTGGGCTTACGGCCCTGCTCCGGCGCACTGCTGGTCATGACCTTCTCGCTGCTGAACGGGCTTTATCTCGGCGGCATGCTCTCGGTCGTCGCCATGTCGCTCGGCACCGCGATCACCGTGGCAATCCTCGCTACACTTGCCGTCACCGCCAAGAGCACGGCAGTTCGTCTCTCCGGCCGCGGCTCGTCAGCCTCCGTCTGGATCGGCAATGCGATCGAGATCCTGGGAGCAATTCTCGTGATCCTGATGGGCGTGTTGCTGCTCGGAGCCTCCCTGCAGGGATAGCCTCACGGCTTTCTGCTGCGCTGGTAGCGCGCCCGTAGCCAGAATATGCCGAAGAAACACATCAGCAGGCAGACGCCGACGATGACCGCCAATGCCGGCGAAAAGCTGCCGATCCACAGCACGATGGTCGGCAGGAAGTAGATCACCAGCCCGGCGCAAAGCAGAATGATAGCGGCGGCGATCGCCTGCGAACGGCTTTCCGGGCTCATGAATAGCTCACTCCTCTTTTCCGGGAGTGGATAGGCCAGCCGCCCCGCAAAGGCAACCGGCCCTGATGTCACTGGACCCGCAGATTGCTGCGAGTTCTCAAGATCACTGCGAGAGAGTGACCTTGGCAGAGGAAACCGTCGCTTCGATGTGATCGACCAGCTGATCGGGCAGGCCGAGCCGGCCCGCAAGCAGATCGAGATAGCCGCGTTCGGCCCGTGAATCCGGCTCTATCGTCAGGCGCGAGGCGGTGTAGAGTTCGACTTTCTGCTCCTCCGTCACCGCCGCCGCGACAAGCGCATCGATATCGGTCGGCTCCGAAAGCTCACGTTCGATGAAGCTCGCCGCCTCGCCACTGACGTCAGCGGCCTTGACCTTGTCCATGATGAGGGCGCGTTCCGCGTCGTCGATATGACCGTCAGCCTTGGCGGCAGCGATCATGGCTCGGATAAGCACAAGCACGAATTCATTGCTGGTCGCAGGTGAAGCCGACCCAAAGCCGGATTCGGCAGGCGGCGGCAGGAGGACGGGATTGTTCGCCGTTGGCGCATCGGAGGGCGCTGCGGGTGCTTGCCCAGCCTGATAGTTCTTCCAGGCTTGGTAACCGAGGCCCGCAATGGCCGCGAGACCGCCGATGGTAATGGCATTACCTGCGATGCTGCGGCCGGTCTTGGTACCGAGAAGCACGGCGGCAAGCGCGCCGGTCTTCAGGGGATTGTCCTTGGCCACTTGAATCGCATCGCCTGCCCGGTCGCGCACGCTGCCGCCCACGCCCGGCACCTGCGAGCCCAGAAACTGATCGAGTAGTTTCTTCGCGTCGAACATGTCCTCGTCTTCTCCCTGTTTAAGGCTGAAGGGGAACATAGGGTTGCGACTGTCGAAATACAAACGAGGGCGGCGCGACTACCTTGGTCATTCATTGGGCTGCGAAGCCGGCAAGCGTCGAAGACTCAGCTCTTTAGCGCGAAAGCTTCGGAGGCGAGCTTGGTGATACCTGCCCAGTCACCCGCAGCAACCAACTCCTTCGGCGCGACCCACGAACCGCCGACGCAGATGACGTTCGGCAGTGCCAGATAGTCGTTGGCATTCTTCAGCGAGATGCCGCCTGTCGGGCAAAAGAAGGTACCTGCGAGCGGCGAAGAAAGTGCCTTGAGATAGGCCGCACCGCCAGCCTGCTCGGCCGGGAAGAATTTCAGCACCTGATAGCCTTCTTCGCGGAGTGCCATGACCTCGCTTGCGGTCGCCGCACCTGGCAGAAGCGGCACGGGAGAATCGGCTGCGGCATCGAGAAGCTCCTGCGTCGTGCCGGGGCTGACGATGAACTTGGAGCCTGCCTGTACGGCTGCCTCCCAGTGTGCGGCGTTGAGGATCGTGCCAGCGCCGACTTCCGCGCCTTCCACTTCAGCGGCGACCGCGCGCACCGCATCGAGAGCGGCCGGCGTGCGCATGGTGATCTCGATGGCTCTCAGACCGCCGGCAACGAGCGCTCTCGCGAGCAGGACGGCCGATTTCGCGTCCTCAACGATCAGGACTGGAACAACGGGCTGGAGTTTCAGGATGGAAAGGAGTCTTTCTGTCTTCTCGCCCATGGCCACGGTTCCCTTAAACGATTGAAATCGGCTTTCGAATAGCGCCCTCACGGAGGCTTGTCGAGATAAAACCAGCCCCTACGACAAGACGGGTATTAAATCACTGGAAATTGGGGTAGCGTGCCACCGATCGTCACAAAAGGTTCATTTGCATGGCGAAAGAGATCGAACGGAAGTTCCTCGTGCGCGGTGAAGCATGGCGCTCTGCCGCAGAGTCCAAATCGGTCCTGAAACAAGGCTATATCGCCTCGATGGAAGACCGCTCCGTGCGGGTTCGCATCCTTGACGAGAAGACCGCGCGGTTGACGATGAAAATCGGCCGCGGCACCCTCACCCGCGATGAATTCGAGTATGAGATCCCCGTCTCCGACGCCGAGGAGCTTTTGGAAAACGCTATCGGTGTCATCATCGAAAAGACGCGCTACCGCGTCCCCTATGAAGGTTTCGTCTGGGAGGTCGATGTCTTTGCCGGCGCCCATCGCGGCCTCGTCATCGCCGAAGTCGAGATGCGGGCCGAAACTGATAATCCTCCGCTTCCCACCTGGCTCGGCCGCGAGGTCACCGGCGATTTCCGCTATTCCAATCAGGCACTTGCCACAGAATTCGAGCACGATAGGCATGGGCTATCGCATACGGCCTGAGGCCGACTTTACCGATGAGTTCCGAAGCGCGGCCGAGGAGCAACTTTTGCGCGCCATTTCCGTTCTGGAGGAGCGGCCCGAAGGCGCCCATGAGGCGATCCACGCTTTCCGCAAGAATATGAAGCGGCTGCGTTCGCTCTATCGCCTCGTGTCCCGCGAAGTACCGGATTTTCAGAAGCGAGAGAACGGGCGGCTTAGGGACGCGGCAAAGTCGCTCTCGGCCATTCGCGATGCCGCAGCAATCGTCGGTACCGGCCGCTACCTGAAGGAGAACGCTCGTAACGCGGAAGAGGCAGAGGCGCTCAGCCGCATTGTTTCCATTCTGGAAGCGCGTCGCGACTGGATGGCGGAAGCCGAAAGCGGCCTCGAGCAACGGCTGCACGATACCGCCGGCACGCTGCGGGAAGCAATTGCAGCGCTCGACGATGTCGGCTTCGACAAAAGCCACCGCAAGAATGCCCGTATGCTTGCAAAAAGCTGGCGCAGGACGGCATCGCGCGCCAGGAAAGCGCTCGATGCCTGCCACGAAAACCCAGCTGCCGGCGATTTTCATGAGCTGCGCAAGCGCACCTACGATTATCGCCTCTATCACGCGCTTCTGCGCGATGTCTGGCCGAGCGCCATGAAGGTCAAGCGCGACTTCGCCAAGGATCTTGTCGAACGTCTCGGCCATATCAACGATCTCGCCGTGCTTTCAGGCCTGGTGGAGGCAGAACCGCAGCTCTTCACCCGCAGCGACGACCTCGCCCATCTGCTGGATGCTATCATCTTCCGCCAGCAGGAGGATCGGCGCGAAGCATTGCGCAGAGCCGAAACGCTCTATGGCGATAATCCTGACGATGAGGCGCAGCGTCTGGAACTGCTCTGGGTGTCCATCCGCAATTGACGTATTTGACCTATTGACCTGAACTTTGCTTGAGGTCCTAGCCTCGGCCCTGGTCAATGAACCGATCGAGGAAAATATGTCTGCAGCCAATGCCACGACGCCCCTGATTCAGGGCATCTATGAAACCCATCTCACCGTCGCTGATCTGAAGACCTCCATACCTTTCTACCGCGATATTCTCGGCCTGGAACTCGCCGCCGAATTTCCCGAACGCCGCATTGCCTTCTTCTGGGTGAACGGCAAGGAGAACGCCATGCTCGGCCTCTGGGAAATCGGCACCGGCCCCTTGAAGATGCGTCTGCACATGGCTTTCCGCATGTCGCAGAAAGAAATAATGCACGCGCCGGCGCTGCTGATCCATAAGGGCCTGAAGCTGCACGGCTTTCACGGCGAGCCGATCACCGAACCGATCGTCATCGGCTGGGTGCCTGCGCTCTCGCTCTATTTCAACGACCCCGACGGGCATTCGATCGAATTCCTGAGCGTGCTCGACGAAGAGCCGGATGCCGCTTTCGGCATGCGGTCCCACGCGGAATGGAAAGCGCGTCGGTAAGGCGAGTTCATACGGCGCCTGACTTGCGTAATGTCATTGCGCAGGCCCAGCATATTCTGTATTTCCACGCGCATGACCGACAATGCGATCCAGACAAGCCCGTACCTCGTGGCAGCACTTTACCATTTCGTTTCGCTACCGCGTTACGAAAGCTTACAGCAGCCCTTGCAAGCGCTCTGCGAAGAGAATGGCGTAAAGGGTACGCTGCTCCTCGCCCATGAAGGTATCAACGGCACGATTGCAGGGCCGGATGCCGGCATCTGGAGCGTGCTCGCCTTCCTGCGGACCCAGCCGGAATTCGCGGCGCTGGAACATAAGGAAAGCCGCGCATCCAAGATGCCGTTCCTGCGCATGAAGGTGAAGCTTAAGAAAGAAATCGTCACCATGGGCGTCGAGAATATCGACCCCAACAAGGTGGTCGGAACGTATGTCGATCCTGTTGATTGGAATGCGTTGATCTCTGATCCGGATACGATCGTCATCGACACCCGCAACGACTACGAGACGGCAATCGGCATCTTCCGCGGCGCGGTTGACCCCAAGACCAAGACCTTCCGCGAGTTCCCGGACTGGGTGCGCAACAATCCTGGCCTGCACAACAAGCCGAAGATCGCCATGTACTGCACCGGCGGCATCCGCTGCGAGAAGGCGACAGCATTCATGAAGGAACAGGGCTTCGATGAGGTCTATCACCTCAGAGGTGGCATCCTGAAATATCTTGAGGAAGTACCGCGGGAAGAAAGCCTGTGGGACGGCGCCTGCTTCGTTTTCGACGAACGCGTTTCCGTCGAGCATGGCCTGAAGGAGGGCGAGCACAAGCTCTGCCACGCCTGCCGCAATCCGATCACGGCAGAAGAAGTCACCTCGCCCTATTACGAAGAAGGCGTTTCCTGCAGCAATTGCTACCATACGCGCAGCGAAGAAGATCGCCTGCGCTATCGTCAGCGCCAGCACCAGATCGCGCTCGCCAAGCAGCGCGGCCAGAAGCACATAGGTACATAAGGCGACGTCTAGCCGACGATCCGGCGCAGGACCCGGGCTTCGCGGCGCTCCTGCAATCGGTCATTGATGTGGTCAGCAGTCATCGGTTTGCCAAAGAAATAGCCCTGCAGGCTGTCGCAGCCAAAGAGGCGAAGCGCGACCGCCTGCTCTTCGGTCTCGATGCCCTCCGCAGTGACAGGGATATCCAACGCACGGGCAAGTGCGACCGTCGCCTGCAGCATTTCCCGCTGCCGGCTGTCGCCGATAATGTCGGTCACGAGCGAGCGGTCGATCTTGATGCGATCGAAGCCGAACTGCCGCAGGTAGCCAATCGAAGAAAAGCCGGAGCCGAAGTCGTCGAGCGCCACCTTGACGCCGAGCGACTTCAGTCGCTCGATCGATAGGCGCGTGCGCTGCGGATTCTGGATCATATAGCCTTCGGTGATTTCCAGCGTGACGCGGCTCGCCTCGATCTCCGTCTGCTTCAGCACGTAGCGAACATAATCGGTGAAGGCCGGATTGCGGAACTGGCCCGGTGACACATTGACCGAGATCTTCAGCTCCGGCCATTGCTTTGCCGTTTCGCATGCCTTGCGCAACACGAAAAGGCCGAGGGATTCGATGAGCCCGCTGGTCTCGGCGATCGGAATGAAAACCTCGGGCGAAACCGGACCGTGGCCCGGCCGGTTCCAGCGCACCAGCGCTTCCACACCATTCATCTCATGCGTCGCGGCATCGACGAGCGGCTGATAGGCAAGCGTGAGATCGCCGCTTTCGATCGCCATGCGCAGATCGAGCTCCAGCGCGTTGCGCTGCGCGCGATCGGTATCCATGGCCGGATCGTAAAGTGTCATGCGGGCGCGGCCGGCCTCCTTCGCCTTGTACATGGCAAGATCGGCGCGGCGTACCAGCTCCTCCCGGGCGATCGAACCGAGCGATGACATGGCAATGCCGATGCTGGCGCCGACCACGACGATACGGCGGCCGACTTCGAGCGGTTCGGCAAGGAAATCGAGGATCTGCTCCGCAAGCTGCAACGCGGCCGCATTCTCCGCATCCGAAAGGAAAGCGATTGCAAACTCATCACCACCGATGCGCGCGAGCACCGCGTCCTCGGGGATCAGCACGTCCAGTCCTGCCGCAACAGCGCGGATCAATTGGTCGCCGGTGCCGTGCCCGTAGCTGTCGTTGACTTCCTTGAAGCCGTCGAGATCGAGATAGAGGAGCAGCACGTTCCGCTTCGTCTGCCGGGCTTCCGCAACGAAGCGGTCGACGGCAAGCCCTAGGCCGTCGCGGTTGGAAAGACCGCTCAGGCGATCTCGAAGTGCTTCTTTACGCGCGCTGTTTTCCTCGGCCTTCAGCCGCCGGCCGGTCATCCAACCGATTATGAGGAGGACGACGAAGAACAGGCCGACAAGACCAAGCGCCTGGATGACCATGGGCCTCACCTGCGCGTAACCAACATCGCCGGGCGAACGCGACACCCAGACTAGCTTGCCGAGAACCGCTCGAGCAGGGTCTGCAATTTCCACCGAATAGGCCGCGGCAAAATCCGCAGGCACCAGTCGTAACCCGTTCAGGACGTAAGTCGCGCCGAGAGCGGAGATCTTGTCCTCGTCGAGATGCCGGGCGAAAACCAGATAGCGATGCTGACCGTCGGGCATATCAAGCTCACCCGACTTCTCTCGCACAAGTGCGATACCGACAGCGGCAATGCCCCTGGCAGTCTTGATGAAACCGGTGGCCTGCGGCTTCTCGCCGGCATCAGGTGCGCGAACCTTGTCCAGAAGCCGCCAAAGCGAGGGGGAGAAGAAATCGTTCACCGGCATCTGCATTGGCAAACCGTCCTGATAGGCCATGACGGTTTTCTTCTGGTCATCAATGACGATAGCCATGTCGAAGAGAGGGCTGTTGAGGGACATCTCGCCGTAATTGCTGATTGTCCACGCCATGCCCTCCGGTGCGTAGACATTGGCAGCGGCATCATCCCAGGCGGCATAATCGTCAAGCGTCGCGGCAAGCTGATCTTCGAAGGTCTTAAGTGCGCCGACGGTGGTTTCGCGCGAACGCTCGTCGTCGAGCACATTGGCATTTTCGGAGACGCGTTCCAGCGCCGTCAAAACCATGATGGTGACAACAGCAACAATGACCGCGAAGGAAAAAAGCACGCCAGTAACCGTGGTATGGCGGCCTAAACCCGATCCATTGTTTTTTGACATCAAGACTGCCGGCAACTCACACAACTCCCAGTTCCAGAAATCTTCGCAGTCAAGGGTCAAGAAACGCTTAAAATCATGAGAACAATCGAGAATCCGGCTCGGGATTTACCCGAATGCCGCATGTTTTCGCAGATTGACAACTAGTTTCCAATAATGGTAACTAGTTTCCATAATACCTGTGGAGAACGGCACATCTTGAAGCGGACGATCGAAGCAGACCTGCTGACGGACATCATGCTAATGATCTTCCGCATCAACGGACGACTGTTGGACGGTGGCGACCGGCTCGGCGCACCGCTGAACCTCACGAGCGCCCGCTGGCAGGTGCTCGGAGCGATCTCGCTGTCTTCCGGTCATGTCGCGGTTCCCGCCATTGCGGAGATGATGGGCATGACCCGTCAGGGAGCCCAAAAGCAGGTAAACAAGCTGGAGGAAGACGGCTTCGTCGAAAGGCGGCCCAACCCGCGCCATCAGCGCTCGCCCTTCTATGTGCTGACGCCGCAGGGCGCTGAGAGTTACGCGAGGATATCAGCGCTTCATACCGGCTGGGCCAATGCGCTGGCCAGCGGACTAAACGCACCGGAATTACAGGCGGCACTCGATCTTCTGGGCAGGTTCGACCAACGGCTGGCGCTGGACGCCACGGAAAGCGAGGAACGGAAATGAAAACCTTCGTTCATGTCTGCGCGCGCACAATTGCCATGATCCTGATTGCCGGTTTTCTGACCGCAACGCTGACTTCCGAGCTTCTTCTGGATGCGACCGCAATTCTTGCCGTCAAGAAAGCAATCCTTGTCGGTCTCTGTCTGTTGATCCCAGCGCTCGCGATCACTGGCGCCAACGGCTTTTCGCTCGCCCGTGGTCGCCATTCGCCGGCTATCGACAAGAAGCGCTGGCGGATGAAGATCATTGCCGCAAACGGGCTGCTGGTCCTCTTGCCCCTGGCAATCCTGCTCTACCGTCGCGCGGATGAAGGTCTGCTTGACGGTGTTTTCTACGCCATACAGACTCTTGAACTGCTGGCCGGCCTCACTCAGTTGACGCTGCTTGCCCTCAATTTCCGCGACGGGCGGAAACTGACGAGAGGAAAACGTCTCGCAGCGGCAAAAACGTCGAACGCAATCTGAACCGGCAGGGCATCAATGCCCTGCCGAAAATGCCTGGCCTCAGACGGCCTTGTGGTTGCCCTTCGGGAACTGGCTGGCGAGCTCCCGATACCACCTGCCACTCTTCTTGACCGTACGAACCTGCGTTCCATAATCGACATGAACGAGGCCGAAACGCATGCGATAACCTTCCGCCCATTCGAAATTGTCCATCAGGCTCCAGGCAAAGTAACCGCGTATCGGATATCCGTCCTTGATCAGGTCTGCGACGACATTGAGATGGTCGCTGACATAGTCCAGGCGCATCACGTCATCGACCTCGCCGTTGACGACATCGGTATTGTCGCAGGCGCCATTCTCGGTGATGTAGCATTCCGGAAGGTCGTAGCGGCGGTAGAGATCCTCGACGAGCAGCTTAAGGCCCGGCGAATAGACTTCCCAGCCGATATCGGTCTTCACGTCGCTGGCCGGAGGTGCTTCCACCGTCCAGGGTAAATCGCCCTTGCGGCTGGCATCGTCTGTAACGCGCTCCGGCTTGTAATAATTGAGACCCCACCAATCGAGCTTCTGGCTGATGATCTTGAGATCGCCGTCCTCGATAACGGGCATGCGGTCGCCGAGCGCCTCGACGAATTCCTTCGGGTACTCGCCCTTGAAAACCGGATCGAAGAAGGCGCCGTTGTGGAATTGATGGGCACGTTCGCCGGCGGCAAGATCGGCAGCACTATCGGAGCCCGGGATGATCGAGGAAGCGTTGAGTACCAGACCAACAGGCACATTTGGCGCTTCCGAACGGATCGCTTCGACACCGAGACCATGCGCCAGGTTCATGTAATGCATGGCGTGCAGGGCTGCCTGCATGTTGCGCTCGCCCGGCGCATGAATGCCATAGAGGTGGCTGAGCCACACGATGCACCACGGCTCGTTGAAAGTGGCGACGCTGTCGAGACGGTCGCCGAGTCGGCTCATGACCGTCTTGGCATAGCGCTGATAGGCATAGGCTGTCGAACGCGCCGTCCAGCCGCCGTCGCCGGCAAGGAGCAGCGGCAGATCCCAGTGATAGAGCGTCGCGAAGGTCTTGATGCCGCGCGCCTTGCAGCCGTCGACGAGCCGGTCGTAGAAATCGAGGCCTTTCTCATTCACCGGACCCGTGCCGTCGGGGATGATGCGCGGCCAGGCGATCGAGAATCGATAGGCATCGACGCCCATATCCTTGATAAGATCGAGGTCCTGCTCCAGCCGGTTGTAGTGGTCGCAGGCAACATCGCCGTTATCGCGGTTATGGACGCGGCCGGGCATGTTGCAGAAGGCATCCCAGATGGACGGCTTGCGGCCATCGGCCTTGCTGGCGCCTTCGATCTGGAAGGCCGCGGTGGCAACACCAAACGTGAAATCGCCGGGAAAGCGGTCGGCAAGCGTTTTCGGATCGATCATCTGTATATCCCATTTCTCAGGTTGTGGACTGACCGTTTACGCGGGGTTTAGCCAAGCCTGCCGGCAAAGTACAGGCCGGCAGAAGGAAAAACTGCAACGTTGCAGGAAGAATGACCAAACAGCCGCGAGCCTGCCACAGAACCCTGTACTGAACGGTCATAACGCCAATGTCAGCAGTCGTGATTTGCTGTCGCGACTGTGATCCTTACACGGGAAAGAGCATCACAATATGAAAGGAAACGAATGCTCTCGTCGATCCATCTGCTGCAGCCGCATCTCCTGAGCCTGCTGCGCATCGTCTCGTCCCTCGTGCTTTTCAGCTACGGAACGCAGAAGATCCTGCATTTCCCCGCTGCGGCGAGCGTGCCCCCCGTCGGATCGCTTTCGTGGGTTGCCGGCCTCCTCGAACTCACACTCGGCTTTCTGGTGCTGATCGGCTTCCAGACCCGTATCGCCGCCTTCGTGCTTTCCGGCCTGATGGCCTTTGCCTATTTCATCGGTCACGCATCGAAGAGCTTCTTCCCAGCACAGAATGGGGGTGTCGCCGCCATCCTGTTCTGCTTCGTCTTCCTCTATCTGGTCGCCGCCGGCGCGGGCACCTTCAGCGTCGATAATCTGCTAAAGCGCGGCCGCACCGCTGCTGCCTGATCACTTCGAATAAAAAACGCCGGGGCGATATCGAATCGCCCCGGCGTTTTTGATCATATGGGCCTGATCGGCGCGTAACTCAGACCTTGACCCAAGCGCCGTTGCGCTTGGACGAAGCCACGCAGGCCTCGACGAAGGCGACACCCTTCACACCGTCATCGACGGTCGGGTAAACCACAGCCTTGTCGACCGCTTTGCCTTTCTTGTGCGCGTTGATGGCGTGGGCAGCTTCCGTATAGATCGTCGCGAAAGCTTCGAGATAACCTTCCGGATGGCCGGACGGAACGCGGGAAACGCGCGCTGCGGCAGCACCGGAGCCGGCACCATTGCGGGTGATCAGCCGCTTGGATTCACCGAACGGCGTGTACCAGAGATAGTTCGGATCGGACTGAACCCATTCGATACCGCCCTTGGTGCCGTAAACGCGCACCTTGAGGCCATTCTCGTGACCCGGCGCCACTTGGCTGCACCAGAGCATGCCCTTGGCCGGCTTTTCCGAACCCTTGGCCTTGAAGCGCAGCATCACATGGGCGTTGTCATCGAGACGGCGCCCCGGCACAAAGCTGTCGAGATCGGCAGCAAGGCTGTCGAGTTCGAGACCCGTGATGAAGGACGCCAGGTTATAGGCATGCGTGCCGATATCGCCGGTCGAGCCGCCGACGCCGGACTGGGCCGGGTCGGTGCGCCATGCAGCCTGCTTCTGGCCGGACTGTTCGATCGCTTCGGTCAACCAGTCCTGCGGATATTCAGCCTGAACAATACGGATATCGCCGAGTTCGCCATTGGCAATCATCTCGCGCGCCTGACGCACCATCGGATAGCCGGTATAGTTATGCGTCAGGATGAAGAGTGCGCCGCTCTCGTCGGCAACCTTCTTCAGTTTCTTGGCATCGGCAAGGTTCGAAGTAAGCGGCTTGTCGCAGATGACATGAATGCCGCGGCGCAGGAATTCCTTGGCGGCGTCATAATGCACGTGGTTCGGCGTCACGATGGAAACGGCTTCGATGCCATTCTTCAGCTTCGCCTCGCGGATCGCCATTTCCCGGTAGCTGGAATAGGTGCGCGACGGATCGAGACCGAGATCGCGACCGGACTGAACAGCCTTTTCCGGTGTCGACGACAGCGCGCCGGCGATCAGATCATACTGGTCGTCGATACGTGCGGCGATGCGGTGAACAGCGCCGATGAAGGCCCCTGCCCCGCCGCCGACCATGCCGAGCCGGATGCGCGGCTCGCGGGTCTGTTCGGATGATGCTTCGATTGCCATGATATTCTCCTCGAAATCCTGATCCGCTTACGACAGACCCAGCATGCGCCGGTTGGCCGCCTGATCGGTGCCGCCGGCAGCGAAATCGTCGAAGGCCTTTTCGGTGACGCGGATGATGTGCGCCGCGACGAATTCGGCGCCTTCACGCGCACCGTCTTCCGGATGCTTCAGCGCGCATTCCCACTCGACCACGGCCCAGCCGTCGAAATTATTGGCAGTCATCTTCGAGAAGACGGCGCCGAAATCGACCTGGCCGTCGCCCAGCGAACGGAAGCGGCCGGCGCGCTCGACCCAGCCCTGATAGCCGCCGTAAACGCCCTGGCGTCCGGTGGGGTTGAACTCGGCATCCTTGACGTGGAACATCTTGATCCGGTCTTTGTAGATGTCGATGTTGTCGAGGTAATCGAGGCACTGCAGAATGTAGTGCGAAGGGTCGTAGAGCATGTTGGCGCGCGGATGGTTGCCGACCCGCTCCAGGAACATCTCGTAAGTGATGCCGTCGTGCAGGTCTTCGCCCGGATGGATTTCGTAGCAAACGTCAATGCCGTTTTCGTCGGCATGGTCGAGGATCGGCTTCCAGCGGCGGGCAAGCTCGTCAAAAGCGGTTTCGACGAGACCGGCCGGGCGCTGCGGCCAGGGATAGATGAAGGGCCAGGCAAGCGCGCCCGAGAAGGTCGCATGTGCCTTGAGGCCGAGATGCTTGGAAGCCGTCAGCGCATACTTGACCTGCTGCACGGCCCATTCCTGACGCGCCTTCGGGTTGCCGCGCACTTCGGGTGCTGCAAAACCATCGAAGGCTTCGTCATAGGCCGGGTGGACGGCAACGAGCTGGCCCTGCAAATGGGTGGAAAGTTCGGTGACTTCGACGCCGTTTTCACGCGCCTTGCCTGCGAACTCATCGCAGTAATCCTTGGATGTCGCCGCCTTCTTGAGGTCGATGAGCTGGCTTGCCCAGGTCGGAACCTGCACGCCCTTGTAGCCGATATCGGCCGCCCATTTGGTGATCGCGTCCCATGAATTGAAAGGGGCGGTATCGCCAGCGAACTGTCCGAGGAACAGGCCCGGTCCCTTGATCGTCTTCATGTCAGTTTCCTCCCTGAATATCGATCGTAAACGTTTTCGAGAAATCTTAGCGCGCCGTTCGATAAAGAAAAGGCGCCTCCCCGCCAATGCGAGAGATTTAAGCGGTTGGGCCAAAATCAACGCGGCCTGGACCTAATCACGCCCGCCGCTGATCGGCAAGAGGTACGTGCCGCATTTCGGCTTCAACTTATCCGAAGGCATGAAAAATGCGCCCATCCTTTCGAATGGGCGCATGCAGAAAGACTGATATCAGAACGGAGAATCCGGGAAGTAGAAGTTCTTGGCATTATCCTTGGTGACGAGCGTGGCGTCGAGGATGTAGTTGCCATGGACCGGAACCTGATCGTAGAGCGCAGCAGCGGTCAGCTCCATGGCCGTACCGACCATCGCCGGCGGATAGAGAACGTCGACCGGGATCAGCTTGTCGCCATCCATGACCTTCTTGACCATGTCCTTGGAGCCGGCACCGGCAACGACATACTGGATGTCGGTGCGCTTGGCCTGCTCGATGGCCTGGAGAACGCCAACGGCCATGTCATCGTCCTGGCACCATACGACGTCGATCTTCGGATACTTCGTCAGATAGTCCTGCATGACCTTGAAGGCATCGTCACGGTTCCAGTTGCCGTACTGGCGGTCGAGAACCTTGACCTTGGAGCCGGCAATACCCTTGTCGAAGCCATCCTGGCGCTGCTGATCGATCGGGATCGGCAGACCTCGAATAACGACGACCTGAGCTTCCGGGGTCTTTTCGGCAATGTACTTGCCCGCGACTTCGCCGAGTGCCGGGTTGTTGCCGGCGACATAGAGGTCACGCACGGAATTGTCGTTGTTCGACGGCGCACGGTCGACGAGCGCGACGAACTTGCCCTTGCCCTTGACTTCCATGATGGCGTTGACGAGCGGATCCGGATCCGACGGCAGGATGACGAGCGCATCGATGCCCTGCGTATCGAGGTCCTGCACGGCGTTTGCCTGCGTTGCGGCATCCGGCGAGGTCTTGACGATGACGTTCAGGCCCGGATGTTCGGCCATCAGCTTCTTGGCAATGCGCTCGGCATGAAACACGACGCCCGACGTCCAGCCATGGTCGGCTGCCGGAATGGACACGCCGATCGTATAATTCTTGTCCTGGGCGTAGGCTGCGCCGGCAAAAGCCACCCCCGCAACAGCCAGACCCAACATGAGCTTGCGCATGCTATTTCCTCCCAAAAATATCAGGGACTTATTCAATCCGGGCCGGGTGCCCTGGATAGCCCGGCCAATCCGAGAAGCAGGCCTGTCTTACGATTTTCGCACCAGCGACCGCTGCACCAGCATGGCGATGATGATGATCGCGCCCTGGATCGCACCGATGAGATATTCGCTGATGAAGTTCGAAAGCAGCATGATGTTGCCGACGAGCTCAAGAATGAAGGCGCCGCAGATCGTGCCCCAGACGCGGCCCGCACCGCCCTTCAGAGCCGTGCCGCCGACAACGACAGCCGTGATTGCCTGCAGCTCCCACAGAATGCCCGTCGTTGCCGAAGTCGAGCCGAGACGCGGCACATAGAGCAGAACGGCGATCGCCACGCAGAGTCCCTGAATGACGAAGGCGATTGTGCGCACCCGGTTGACTGCGACGCCGGAATAGCGGGCAACATCGCTGTTCGAACCGACTGCCACGACGTGACGGCCATAGCGCGTGCGGTAGAGAATGAAAGCGGCAATGGCGGTAACGACCAGGATAACGACGATCGGCACCGGGACACCGAAAATACTGCCGAAATAGGCTGGCCGATAAAGCGTCTGAATATCAGCCGAACGCAACGTGATTGCTCCGCCCTGCGACAGCCACGTCGTCAGACCGCGATAAATGCCCATCGTCCCGAGCGTCGCGATGAAGGGCTCGATCTTGCCGACCGTCGTGATGAGGCCGTTTGCGAGACCGCAAAGCGCACCGGCGACCACGGCGAAGACGACGGCAGCAGTCAGCATCAGCACCGGATCGGCAATGATGCCGGAATTGATGAGCAGGATCATCAGGCTGGCGACGAAGGCCACCATGGAGCCCACGGAAAGGTCGAGGTCGCCTGCCGAGATCACGAAGGTCGCACCGACGGCGATGATGGCAATGAAGGCGCAGCGCGTCGCGACATTCGTAAGATTGGTAATGCCGATGAAATTCGGATTGACCAGTGCGCCCACGATGAGGAGCAAGGCCAGTGCGGCGAAGGGGGCAACCGCGCGCAGATCGACGTCACGCCAGGATCTGCGCCGGATCTCCCTGGTCTCCTCGTTAACACTCATGTCCAAAACCAACCTCCCGTCCCATGACTGCTGGGCATCTTGTTTGTCTCGCGCGCGGTCCGCTCGCGTAGCGCCTCGGCGACATCAGGCAGCCGCTTGACGCTTCAGCCCCGCGGCGTAACGCATGATTTCCTGTTCGGAAATTTCATCCCCTTCGAGGATGCCGACGATCCGGCCTTCGCGCATCACGGCAACCCGCGTGCAGAGCCCTATCACTTCGGGCATTTCCGAGGACACGACGATGATCGACCGCCCGTCGCGGGCGAGCGCCGAGATGAAATGATAGATCTGCTGCTTGGTGCCGACATCGATGCCGCGCGTCGGCTCATCGATGATGATGATCTGCGGTTCGGTCTCCATGACCTTGGCGAGAAGAAGCTTCTGCTGGTTGCCACCCGACATGCGGCCGGCAATGATATTGCCGTCGCGTACGCGGATGTCGAAGCGCCGCTTGGCCTTGGCAAGCGCTGCCGCTTCGCTGTTCGGGCTCAGATAACCATGGCTGACATGGCGTTCGAGCGATTGCAGCGTCAGGTTGGCGATCATGCCCGAACCAAGCAGCAGCCCTTTGGACTTGCGGTCCTTGGTCATATAGGCGAGGCCGGCGCGATTGGCGGCACGCGCATCACCCGAAGACACGCTTTCGCCGTGGATGACGACCTCGCCGGAAAGGCGCGAACGTAGGCCGGCGATCGCCTCCATCAGCTCGGTACGACCCGAACCGATAAGTCCGGAAAATCCGATCACCTCGCCCTTACGCACTTCGAAGCTCGCATCCTGCACGTAGCCGGTCGAAACCGAACTGACGCGAAGCACGACTTCCTCATCGACATTGGGCTCGACCTTGGCCGGATAGAGGCTCGAAAGCTCGCGGCCGACCATGAGCTGCGCAATGGATTCACCATCCAGCATGGAGGTCGGAGCCGTCTTCACCCACTGGCCATCGCGAAGGACTGTGACCCTGTCGGTCAGCTCCATGACCTCGTCAAGCTTATGGGAAACGAAGACGAAACTGGTGCCCTGATCGCGCAGCTTACGTACCTGCTTGAAGAGCATATTGATTTCCTCGCGCGACAAAACGGCGGTCGGCTCGTCCATGAAGACAACGCGGGCATCGCGGCTGATTGCCTTGGCAATCTCGACCATCTGCTTGTCGGCGATCGACAGCGAACTGATCATCGCATTCTCGTCGACATGCGAACCGAGCACATCCAACACGCGACGCGTCTCCGAGCGCATGTATTTGCGGTCGAGCACTCCGAAATGCGTGACCTCGCGACCGAGGAACAGGCTCTCGGTGACCGTCAGATGTTCAGCAAGATTGAATTCCTGATGAATGATGACAATGCCGAGCGCTTCGGCTGCGCCGTTCGGAGGCAGCACCACTGGCTCGCCGTCGAGCAGGATCTCGCCGGAGGTCGGCTGCTCGAAGCCGGAGAGAATCTTGACGAGAGTGGATTTTCCGGCGCCATTTTCGCCCATTAGCGCGTGGATTTCACCGGCACGGAGATCGAAGTTGACGCTGAAGAGAACCTGCACGCCGCTGAAAGACTTGCAAATGCGCCTAGCGGACAACACCACCGGTGCAATCTCTGCAGTATCCACGGTCATGATTTCCTCCTGCGGCTCCCATCCGCTTATGTGGGCATATGTAAACCTTTACATCAGCCATGTAAAGGTTTACATCGTGGATTTACACAGATCTGTTGTGCGGTGAATTTGACCTCCCGACAAGTCTGTGTAGTGTGCGGCGAAGACAGCCCAAGGCAGACCACGTGTCGAATTCCACGCCCGCTACAATCGAAGACGTCGCTCGGATCGCCGAGGTTTCCATCGCGACGGTATCGCGGGCGATCCACATGCCCGAAAAGGTGGCCAATTCGACGCGCCTGAAGGTCAACCAGGCGATCGCCATCACCGGCTATACGACGAATGCCATGGCGCGCAGCCTGCGGCTCGGTCGTTCCAACATGATCCTGGTCGTGGCGCCCGATATCGGCGACCCCAACTTTTCCAATATCCTCATCGGCCTGGAAAACGAGGCGCGGGCCCATGGCTACGGCGTGCTGATCGGCCACACGCAAAATGATGCGCAACGCGGCCTGGAATATCTGAAATTCTTCAATTCCAACCAGGCTGCAGGCCTGATCCTCTTTACCGGCATCCTGCCCTTCGGCCATCAGATGGTGACGGCGCAGCTGCCGCCGAGCGTCGGCGTCTTCGAACCCGTCTTCAATGGTGGCATCCCCTATGTCGGCGTCGACGATATTGAAGGCGCGAGGAAAGCCGTCGACCTGCTTCTGGCGGAGGGACACCGCAAGATCGCCTTCATCGGCGACTCCCGCACCCGCCTCGCCTACAGCCGCCGCCGGCAGGGCTATGACGCCGGCCTGGACGCCGCCGGCGTGCCGAAAGACACGCGTATCGTGCTGGAAGGCGATGGCACGATCGAAAGCGGCCGCCATGCTGTGGAGCAGCTTTTCATGCGCGACACGCTGCCGACTGCCTTCATGTGCGTCAACGACCAGACAGCGATCGGCGTAATGATCGGCTTGAACGCCCGCGGCTACAATATCCCGCAGGATTTTTCGGTCACCGGCTTCGATGACGTGCCGCAAGCCGTTTTCATGAGCCCCTCGTTGACGACCATTCGCCAGCCGCGCACGGCAATCGGCAAACAGGCCATGGCGCTGCTCTTGGAACTTCTCTCCGACGGCCGCCCGGCCGAGACGGAAATCCTGCTGCGACCGGATCTTGTGGTGCGCAATTCTGTTTCGGCGCCGCCGCGCAACTGGCAGAAGCGATAGCATCGAAGCCTCGACAACCATCCGCCATTGCCTGATCTCCGCCCCGTTCTAGTTTGCCGGCAGAATCCTCTGCGAAGACGGGACAACCGAAATGACACGGAACGAACTGGCTGACAGATACCGAAGCTACATTGCTTGCCTGAACGAACAGGACTGGGCAAATTTGAGAAATTTCGTCCACGACGAGGTTCGCTACAATGGCAAGCACATCGGCATCCTCGGCTATCGGGAAATGCTGGAAGGTGATTTTCGCGCCATCCCCGATCTCTTCTTCGATATCCAACTGCTGATCTGCGAGCCGCCACATGTGGCGAGCCGTTTGCAGTTCGACTGCACACCGAAGGGCGAACTTTTCGGTCTTCCCGTCAACGGCAGGAGAGTGCAGTTCGCCGAAAACGTCTTCTACGGGTTTCTGGATGGAAAGATCGAGAACGTCTGGTCGGTTATAGACAAGGCAGCCATCGAGGCCCAGCTTTGAAAGGCGGAATTTCCTCTCCGATCATGCAATCCGCTTGAACGTAGTGAATTGAAATCTCTGCACGCTATGCCAGGGTGTCGAGTGATCGTGGCGGCGGCTGTCGATCAACTCGAAATCTGGTCCGAGGAGTTCTGCCAGACTGTCGGAGCTATGGCGGGCAACCAGCAAGCCGCTGCACTTGTCCGGCCCATCGAGGGCAAAAGTCCCCATGATCAGATGCCCCCCCGTTTTCAACGCACGTTTCAGCCGCTCGATATAGGCTGCTTGCTGAGCCGCATCGGTCAGGAAATGAAAGGCTGCTCTATCGTGCCAGACATCATAGGTCTGAGGTGGCTCCCAAAGCGTGGCATCACCAACGATCCACTTGACCTCCTCACCTTTGGCGCCAAGACGCTTGCGCGCCGTATCGAGGGCCGCTGACGAAAGATCGAGCACCGTCACATCGCCAAACCCTTCGGCAAGAAGGCTGTCGACCAGTCTTGAAGCTCCGCCGCCCACATCGACGATCGCGTCGGATTGTTTTGCCTTAACGAGATGGATCAGTTCGAGAGAAGGCGCCGGGCTTTCCTGAAACCAGCTGACATCAGTTTCACCCTTGGTCGAATAGACGTTTTCCCAATGCAGCTTGCGATCGTCAGTCATGAAACGCTCCAAACGTTTTCTCCACCGCTCGTGATGGCATGCCAGATTTCCGACCGCCCGACCAGCACAACTGGCCGTCCCCGTCTCCGCACAACGAAAAAGCCGGGAAGCTTTCGCTCCCCGGCTTTCAGAAAGATCAGACCGGCAATCAAACGTAGCGGTTGACGATGTTTTCGAGCAGTTCCTGCTTGCCGGACTTCGGCTGCGGATTGATATCCTTGCTTTCGACCCACTGCGTGATTTCTTCCAGCGAATATTCGCCGCGGAAGAGCTTCTGTCCTTCAGCCGAATTCCAGCCGGCATAGCGGTCTGCGAGCGGCTGGGAGAGTGCCTTGTCCTCGATCATCTTGGCGGCAGCCTTGAGGCCGCGGGCGCAGCAATCCATGCCGCCGATATGGCCGATCAGCAGGTCTGCAGGGTCGAGCGACTGACGGCGCAGCTTCGAATCGAAGTTGGTACCGCCCGTCTTGAAGCCGCCGCCCGCCAGAACGTAGTAGTAGGCCAGAGCCATTTCCGGAACGTTGTTCGGGAACTGGTCGGTGTCCCAGCCGGACTGGTAATCGTTGCGGTTCATGTCGATCGAGCCGAAGATACCGAGCGCGTTGGCAAGCGCCAGCTCGTGCTCGAAGGAATGGCCGGCAAGGATCGCGTGGCCCTGCTCGATGTTGAGCTTCACTTCGTTTTCGAGGCCGTGCTTCTTGAGGAAGCCATAGACCGTCGCAACGTCGTAGTCGTACTGGTGCTTGGTTGGCTCCTGCGGCTTCGGCTCGATGAGGATCGTGCCCTTGTAGCCGATCTTGTGCTTGTATTCGACAACGAGGTTGAGGAAGCGGCCGAGCTGGTCGAGCTCGCGGCCGATATCGGTGTTGAGCAGGGTTTCATAGCCTTCGCGGCCACCCCACAGAACGTAGTTTTCGCCGCCGAGCTTCTGCGTGGCGTCGATGCAGGTCTTGACCGTCGCAGCGGCGAAAGCAAAGACATCCGGATCCGGATTGGTTGCAGCTCCCGACATATAGCGACGGTTAGAGAAGAGGTTCGCCGTGCCCCAAAGCAGCTTGGTGCCGGTGGTCGCCTGCTTTTCGGCGAAGTAATCGACGATCTCGTTCAGGTTCTTGGTGTTTTCGGCAAAGTTCTTGCCCTCCGGGCGCACGTCGGCGTCGTGGAAGCAGTAGTAGGGCGCGCCGAGCAGCGAGAAGAACTCGAAAGCGACGTCAGCCTTGAGCTTTGCGGCCTTCATCGTATCTTCGAACCACGGACGCAGGAAGGTCTGGCCACCGAAGGGATCGCCGCCCGGCCAGGTGAACGTGTGCCAGTAGGCGACTGCAAAGCGCAGATGGTCTTCCATGCGCTTGCCGAGAACGATCTCATCAGGCTGGTAGTAGCGGAAAGCCAGCGGGTTGGTGCTGTCTGGGCCTTCGTACTTCACTTTCTGAATGTCGCCAAAAAATCCGGTGCTCATTGGGGTTCTCCTTGGGTTTGTCGTTCAGTTTTATCGTCGGTGCCGCGCGGCTGCAGTTCTCAATGCACCAGCGACTTGATCGCCGGGTAGACAGAACGGTAACGCTTGTAGGCATCTTCATAGGCGCCGCTCAGCGCAGCGACAGGCTCGATCGTGCCGGCCGTTACCGGCGGCGCGCAGACGGCTACCGGATCGGCACCCGTTGCAGCAATGAGGCCAAGGCGGGCGGCACCGAAGGCAGCGCCGAAATCGCCATCCGCCGGCAAATCGACCGGAACACCGAGCGCAGTCGCGATAGAGGCCAGCCAGTAGCGCGACCGCGAACCGCCGCCGATCGCCGTGACACGGGAAATATCCGTGCCGGCCGAACGCAATGCTTCCAGATTGTCGCGGATCGCGAAGGAGACGCCTTCCAGCACTGCCTGCGTCAACACCGCACGGCTGCTTTCGTGCTCGAGACCGATGAAAGCGCCGCGGATCACCGCGTCATTGTGCGGCGTGCGCTCGCCCGAGAGGTAAGGAAGGAAGGTGACGCCGCTCGGCGCCTTCAGGCTTTCGCCGAGTTCGCCGGTAAGATCGGCGGCCGACTTGCCAGTGACGGAAGAATGCCAGTTGAGGGCGTCGGTGGCCGACAGGATGACGCCCATCTGATGCCAGGTGTTCGGCAGCGCATGGCAGAAGGCATGGACGGCGCTTTCGGGTTTCGGCAGGTAGGCGGCATTGGCGGCAAAGAGAACGCCCGACGTGCCGAGCGAAACGAAGGCAGCGCCATCACTGACCGTGCCCATGCCGCAGGCCGAAGCCGCGTTGTCACCAGCACCGCCGGCAACGACGACATCGCCGGAAATGCCCCAGGTGGAGGCGAGCTCGGCGCGCAGCTTGCCGCCTTGCTCCGTGCCCTCGACAAGCCTCGGCATCTGCTTCTCATCGAGATTGGTCGCCGCCAGAAGCTCGGGAGACCAGGCGCGCTTGCCGGTATCGAGCCAGGACGTGCCGGCCGAGTCGGACATCTCAGAGATATGCTCGCCGGTCAGCCAGAGGCGCAGATAGTCCTTCGGCAGCAGAACCTTGCCGACCTTGGCGAAGATCTCGGGCTCGTTCTTGGCGACCCAGGCAAGCTTCGGCGCGGTGAAGCCGGGAAAAACGATATTGCCGGTCAGCTTGCGGAAGCGCGGATCGGCATCGAGCGCCGCAGCCTCGACATGGGAGCGCGTGTCGTTCCAAAGGATGCAGGGACGCAGGACCTTATCGGAGGCGTCGAGCAAAGTCGCGCCGTGCATCTGGCCGGAGAGGCCGATACCCTTGACGGCGGCAAGCTCCTTTGGATGTTTGGCTTTGAGACCGGCAACAGCCTCTTCGGTGGCGCGGACCCAATGGGCCGGCTCCTGTTCGGACCAGCCGGAATGCGGACGCGAGACGTCGAGCGAACCGTTTGCCGAGCCGATGATCTTCTGATCGCCGTCGATCAGCATCGCCTTGACGCCCGAAGTTCCGAGATCGAGACCCAGATACATGTGGTATTTCTCCCTTTGCCGTTACGGCAGATTGTCTTTCAGGAATATGTCGAGGCGGATGCGCTCCTGCGCGTCGATAACAGCAAGCCCGTCCGCCTTTGCCTTGAGAACACGGATCGCGCTGCGCACCTCATGGCCGGCATCCTGATTGAGGATTGCGTCGATAGTGCCGTCGAGCAGGGCGGCGCGCGTATGGGCCGTCAATTCATGGGCAATCACCGTCAGCGTCCTGTCGACAGCCTTTTCCTTGAGCGCCCGGACCAGACCACGATTACCGGCACCGAGGCTGTAAATGCCGATGATGCCGTCGTTCTTCCCAAGCGCATCGGCAATCAGCATGTGTGCAACTTCAGGGTCGTCCCGGCCTTCGAGAACCGATAACAGGTGCAGCGCCGGAAATTCATGAGCCATGACGGCGGCGAAGCCCTCCAGGCGTTCGCGATGGTCGCGTACCAGCATGGAGCCGGCCAGAATGGCGATCTCGCCCTTGGCGCCGCCGAGGAAGCGTCCGAGCAGACGCGCAGCGGTGCGCCCCGCCGCAATATTGTCGACGCCGGCATAGTGGTGGCGCAGCGACCCCGTCAGATCGGAAACGAGCGTGACGACCGGAATGCCATCTTTTACCAACCGGTCGACGGCGGCGCGCACATCGGGCGCATCGGTCGCGACAAGCGCGATACCGGAGGGCTTTTCCGCAGCGAGCGCTTCCAGCTCACGCACCAGCGCCTGCGGATCGAAAGCGGGTACCTCGACGATGCGGATATCCGTACGCTCGGCGGTCGAGCGCGCTATCGCGGCGCGGATTTCAGCATTCAAGCCATGCATGAAGGAGTTGTCGCTAGCGGGGAGGATGAAGATCAGCGGATAGACGCGGCTCTTGGCGAGGTTTGCAGCGGCCACGTCGCGCACATAGCCAAGATCGCGGATCGCGGTTTCAACCTTCTCCCGCGTCACATGGCGTACACCCGGCCGCTGGTTCAGAACCCGGTCTACGGTGGCAAGACTGACGCCCGCCGCAGCGGCGATATCATGAACGGTTGGCCTCATCGCTCCTCCTGAAGGAGACCATTAGCGCCAAATTTGATGTACGTAAATCAAAAAGTGGTGAGGTGGTACACAGCCTGTTGAAAGGGTAAAACCATCCAGGCAGAAAACAGAAAGACCCTCCGAAGAGGGCCTTTCTTGCGATGACGGCTGGAGGTCAGTGGCCGCCACCGCCTCCACCGCCGCCTTGCGGCGCGGGTTTCTTGATCATGACGACGCCGAGGATCATCGCCAGGAAAAGCACTGTCAGCATCAGGAAGATGTCGCCGAACGAAAGGATCATTGCCTGCCGTGTGGCAAGGCCGACCATCTGCTTGACTGCAACATTGGCACCATCCAGACCCCAATTATTGAAGTTTGCGGTCATATTGTTCATCTGGTCGATTGCAGCCGTGTTGCCCCAATGGATGTTTTCGCGCAGCCGCTCGTAATGCACGTCCTGGCGGCTGGTCAGCACGGTGTTGATGACGGCGAGGCCGACGGCGCCGCCGAGGTTACGCGTCAGGTTGAAGAGGCCGGATGCGCCGCGGATACGCTGCGGCGGCAGAGTGCCAAGCGCGATGTTGTTGATCGGCACCATGCACATCATCAGGCCGAAGCCGCGCAGAATCTGCGGGATGAAGAGTTCGTAGAAGTCCCAATCCTGCGTCAGATGCGTCATGATGTAGGTGCCGGCCGCAAAGCTTACGAAACCGATCGCCATCATGAAACGCAGGTCGAGCTTGGTCGACAGCCGGCCGGCAATCGGCGCGGTGAAGAACATCGCAAGGCCCGAGACGAACATCGTCTCGCCGATCATCTGCGAATCGTAGCCGCGGATACGGCCGAGATAGACCGGATAGATATAAGTGAGCCCGTAAAGGCCGATGCCCATGACGAAGGAAAAGACCGAGCCGAAGGAAAAATTTCGGTTCGAGAAAGCCGTCAGGTCGACGACAGGGAATTCCACGGTGAAGGCCCGATAGAAGAAGACGATACAAGCAACGGCCGACGCGACAGCACCCATGACGATGTAGTTGTCGTTGAACCAGTCGTTCGAATTGCCTTCTTCCAGCACATATTCCAGTGCGCCGAGAAAGATACCCATGGCAATCAACCCGGACCAGTCGAACTTCTTGAAGAGCGACAGTTCCGGTTTATCGAAATCGATGAAATTCCAGGTAACGAGCGTGACGATGATACCGGGAACGATATTAACCAGGAACAGCCAGTGCCAGGAGAAGGCGTGGCTGAGATACCCCCCGACCGTCGGGCCGATGGTCGGCGCCAACGTGGCGATGAGGCCGATGATCGGCGAGACGATGGCGCGCTTTGACGGCGGGAAGATCGTAAAGGCGGCAGCAAAGACCGAGGGAATCATTCCGCCGCCGATGAAGCCCTGAAGGACGCGATAGACGATCATCTGGTCGATATTCGTCGCTGTCGCTGCAAGCGCGCTCGAGATGGTGAAGCCCGCCGCCGAAATCGCGAAAAGGTAACGTGTTGAGATGATGCGCGCGAGCGTACCCGACAGCGGGATCATGATGACTTCCGCGATCAGATAGGCTGTTTGAACCCAGCCGATTTCATCGGTACCGGCAGAAAGGCCGGCCTGGATTTCGGCAAGCGAGGCGGAGACGATCTGGATGTCGAGGATCGACATGAACATGCCGAGCACCATCGCAAAGAAGGCGATGAGCTTTCTCGGATCCATGCGATCGGCGGCATGCGCAGGCGCTGCCGGGATCGAACCTGCCGTTGCTGTCGCACTCCCGGCCATGGGACTACCTCCGCCCTAAGGGCTTGACTTACTTCACCGGCGCCGTGCGGGTATCGACGTCGACCACGACGCTGAGACCGGCACGCAAACGACCGCTATCAAGCGCATCCTGCGGCAAGGCGATGCGAACGGGCACGCGCTGAATGATCTTGGTGAAGTTGCCGGTCGCATTCTCGGGAGGCAGCATCGAGAAGACCGAGCCGGAAGCCGGCGAGATCGATTCGACAGTGCCGACGACAGGATAATCGCTGTAGGCATCCACATGGACGTTCACCTTAGAGCCGGCAACGAGATGCTGGATCTGCGTTTCCTTGAAGTTGGCGTCGATATAGAGCTGGCGGGTCGGCACGAGTGCCATCAGCCGCTGGCCGGGCGAAACGAGATCGCCTTCCTGAACCGAACGATTGCCGACGACGCCATCATAGGGCGCCTTCAGCACCGTGAAGGAAAGGTCGCGGGCGGCCTTGTCGCGCTGGATTTCCAGCGTGCGCACCGAACCCTCGGCTTCCTTGCGCTGGGCTTCGAGGATGGCGATATTAGCCTGGGCAGCAACGATATTGGCATCGCCGCCGGCAAGGTTTGCCTTCGCCTGATCGAGAGCCGTATTCGCATCATCGAGATCTGCAGTGGTGCCGACCGACTTCGCCTGCAGGTCGCTCTGGCGCTTCTGCTTGATCTCTGCGCCACGCACGGTGGCTTCGAGGGCAGTCTTCTGGGCCTGGGCCTGCACGAGGCTTGCCCTGGCGCCTTCGATCTGCGCATCGATGCGGCTGAGCGACAACTGCTCGGTTTCGATCTGAGCATTGGCCTGGTCGAGGGCGTTCTGGTAGTCGCCGTTATCAAGGGTAGCGAGAACGTCGCCTGCCTTGACTTCCTGGTTGGCGACAACATTCACCTTCGCGACGTAGCCGGTGACCTTCGGCGAGATCGTTGCGATATCGCCCTCGATATAGGCGTCGTCGGTCGACACCAGGAAGCGGCCATTCGTCCACCATTCATAGCCGTACCAGCCGGCGCCGGCCAGCAGCGCCAGCACGACGACGGGCAGCACGAAGCTCCGGCGCTTCTTCGGAGCAGCGGCGACCGGAGCGACAGCAGGCGACGACTGCGCAGGAGCCGTCTGCGGTGCCTCAGCCTTCAGGGCTTCAGCGGGAGCTGCAGCTTCCGCTTTTACCTCTTCCGCGCCAGCATTTTCGCTGACGATGCGCGCGACGTTGCTTTTCTGGTTTGTCGACATGGACAGGCTACCGATCTGGAGTAAAATAATCGAACTGAACGGTTCGGTTCAGTTGACATAAAGCGTTTTTAACTTCATATCAAGATGCATAGAACCAATCGGTTCGATTTCTTTGAACGAAGACACGAATTCGCCAAGACGGTTAAGGAGACATGACACTGAAGCCCGAGGACATCGCCGTATTCAGCCCGCCCAACCCGGGAGGCCGCTTTGCTGCCGGCGAGGATCCTGCCAAGCGCCAGCAGATTCTTGATGGTGCCCGGCGCGTGTTCATGAAAATGGGCTTCGATGCGGCCAGCATGAACGATGTGACTCGCGAGGCCGGCGTTTCCAAGGGAACGCTCTATGTCTACTTCGCCAACAAGGAGGAACTCTTCCACGCTATGGTCGAGAGCGAGCGCGCCGCCTTTGTTGCGGCCGTGCGCACGGTCCTTGCCGAGCATGACGATATCGAGGCCGGCTTGTACGAATTCGGAATAACCTTCGTCACCCACATGACCGAAGACAAGGTCATTGATGCCATGCGCACCGTGCTCGGCGTACGCGAGCGCATGCCCCTTCTCTGTCAACGCTTCTTCAAGGGGCCGCAGAACCTTCGCACCATCATGCACGACTTCTTGGAGCGGCATGTGCAGGCCGGTACCCTGAAGATAGACGATATCGATCTCGCCGCCGGCCAGTTCCTCGATCTTGCAAGCGGCAGCTTCTTCAAGCTGCGTCTCTTCGGCAACATGGAAGGCCCGCCGCCGCGCAACGAGATTGAGCGCGTCATCCGCGGCGCGATCTACGTCTTCATGGCAGCCTATGGCGTGCATAAACACGAGCCGGCCTGATCCTCATCTCTATCCCGATTGGTTTGCTCCCGGATTTGCGCAATAGCGATCAAATCCGGCCGTCGCATTTGCGCTAGCAATGAGACGGCAACCAAGGGAGAAGAGATGAGCGCCATCGGACGGGCGATATGGTTCATCGAGAGCCATTTCGAAACCGATATAAGCCTCGACGAGATCGCGGAAGCCGCCGGATTGTCACGCTATCATCTGTCGCGCGTCTTCGGTCTTGTGACCGGCCATTCGATTAGCGGCTATATCCGCGCACGGCGTTTGAGTGGCGCCGCGCTGTCTCTCATCTCAGGCTCATCCAGCATTCTCGAGGTTGCCCTCGAGGCGGGCTACGGCTCGCACGAAGCTTTCACCCGTGCCTTCCGCGACCAGTTCGGCATGACACCGGAGGCTGTGCGCCGGCAAGGGCACATTCGCAACCTCGCTTTGATGGAGCCTATCAGGATGAAAACCGCAAGCCTTACCGATCTCGAACCACCGCGTTTCGAAACCCTTCAGCCGATGCTTTTTGCCGGCCTGCAGGAAACCTATGCTTATGGCGGCAATGCTGCGATCCCCTCGCTCTGGCAGAAGTTCAACCAGCATTTCGGCCATATCCCGAACCAGAAGGGCAATGTCGCCTACGGGATCTGCACGCATATCGACGGCGAGACCGAGAAATTCCGTTACATGGCGGCCGTCGAAGTATCCGATGCTGACGATCTGCCGGATGGCTTTGCAACACTGAAGCTGCCGGCCCAGCGCTACGCCGTCTTCTCCCACCGCGGGCATGTTTCCGGCATACCGGCCACAATGGACCTGATCTTCGGCAACTGGTGGCCGACTTCGGGTCTCGAACATGGTAGCATGCCCGACATGTTCGAACGCTATGATGACCGCTTCGATCCTCATACGGGGATGGGGCTGACGGAAATCTGGCTGCCGATCAAGGAATAAAACCCCGATCGTTTTCGTATACCCCCTTGCGGTGCTTGCCCGGCAGGCCCGTAGCGATAGATTGTTCGCGTCCTTAGGTGACGCAAAGGGGAAATACGCCGATGCAGGATATCATGACGCTCATTCAGGACCCGGCTGCCTGGGTGGCGCTTGTCACGCTCGTGGTGATGGAAGTGGTTCTCGGGATAGACAACCTAATCTTCATCTCCATCCTCACCAACAAGCTGCCGCCCGAGCATCGGGAAAGAGCCCGCAAGACCGGTATCGCCCTTGCTCTCGTCATGCGTCTTGCCCTGCTCGGCACGGTCGCCTGGATCGTTCAGCTTACCGAACCGCTCTTCGAGCTTTTCGGCCACGGCTTCTCCTGGAAGGATCTCATCCTGATCGCCGGCGGTCTCTTCCTTGTCTGGAAGGCCACCAAGGAAATCCATCACAATGTCGATCCGGAGGATCATCAGGAGAACTTCATTGCCGGCAAGACGGGCACGAGCTTCGCCTCGGCGATCGGCCAGATCCTTCTGCTCGATCTCGTCTTCTCGGTGGACAGCATCATCACCGCCGTCGGCATGACGCCGCATCTGCCGATCATGATCGTCGCCGTCATTGCCGCTGTCACGGTCATGCTCGTCGCCGCAACGCCGCTCGCCAATTTCATCGAGCGCAATCCGACGATCGTCATGCTGGCACTGGCGTTCCTGCTGATGATCGGCACGACCCTGATCGCCGACGGTATGGGCTTCCACGTGCCGAAGGGCTATGTCTACGCCGCCATGGCCTTCTCGGCCCTCGTCGAGGTGCTGAATATGTTCGCAAGAAACGCGCGCCGGCGAAAGCGCGAGGGCGGCCACTAAGTCCGTCTATCCATCTGAGACCCAATCGTCGTCTCCGCCTTACTCGGTAAGGCGGAGGTTCTTCTGCGCACTGGCGGCCTTGCTGAAAAGCACAGACATCGCCTGCTTCATGTCGTCGGGCTTCACCTCGAAGAACAGATCATCCGAAGCGGCCGCCGGAGAGGCCGGAAGAAGCCCGCCAAAAGCGGTTTTTCTTGACGCGCCCTTTTGAATATGGCCTAAGCGCAACCATCAGGATAATCGGCGGATTATGCGGGCAGACGCCTTCCTCCAGCCGATTTCCAATAGATATCTGCATTCTCCAGGCCGGACGTCGCTTTCGCTGAAAAGCCGCTCGGCATTCATTGACGGGCACATAAAATGACAGCTTCCGGCGTCCGCGTCCGCATCGCTCCCTCGCCGACCGGCGAGCCGCATGTCGGCACCGCTTACATCGCTCTCTTCAACTATCTCTTTGCCAAGAAGCACGGTGGCGAGTTCATCCTGCGCATCGAGGATACCGACGCGACGCGCTCGACCCCTGAATTCGAAACGAAAGTGCTGGATGCGCTGAAGTGGTGCGGGCTGGAATGGAAGGAAGGCCCCGATATCGGCGGCCCCTACGGCCCCTATCGCCAGTCCGATCGCAAGGACATGTATCAGCCCTACGCCCAGGAATTGCTGGACAAGGGCCATGCCTTCCGCTGTTTCTGCACGCCCGAGCGGCTGGAGCAGATGCGCGAAAGCCAGCGTGCCGCCGGCAAGCCGCCAAAATATGATGGTCTTTGCCTGACGCTGAAGGCCGAGGAGGTCACTTCGCGCATGGCGGCCGGTGAAACCACCGTCATCCGCATGAAGATCCCGACCGAAGGCTCGTGCGACTTCACCGACGGCGTCTATGGCGATGTGTCGATCCCGTGGGATTCCGTCGACATGCAGGTGCTGATCAAGGCTGACGGCATGCCGACCTATCATATGGCCAACGTCATCGACGACCATCTGATGAAGATCACTCATGTCGCGCGTGGTGAGGAATGGCTGGCCTCCGTGCCGAAGCACATTCTGCTCTATCGCTATTTCGGCTGGGACCAGCCGGTATTCATGCATCTATCGCTGATGCGCAATGCCGACAAATCCAAACTGTCGAAGCGCAAGAACCCGACCTCGATTTCCTACTATTCCGCGCTCGGCTATATCCCCGAAGCGCTGATGAACTTCCTCGGTCTGTTCTTCATCCAGATTGCCGAAGGCGAAGAACTGCTTGATATGGACGAACTCTCGGAAAAGTTCGACCCGGAAAACCTCTCCAAGGCCGGCGCGATCTTCGACATCCAGAAGCTCGACTGGCTGAACGGCCGCTGGATTCGCGAAAAGCTGTCGGAAGAGGATTTCCGCGCTCGCGTGCTGACCTGGGCGATGGAAAACGACCGCCTGATGGCCGGCCTGCGCCTGTCGCAGACGCGCATTTCCAAGCTCGGCGAACTGCCGGATCTTGCAGGCTTCTTGCTGAAGTCCGATCTCGGCCTGCAGCCGTCGGATTTCGCCAAGATCAAGTCGCCGCCGGAAGAGATCCTGGAGATCCTCAACACCGTTCAGCCAGATCTCGAAAAGATCCTTGAATGGAATGTCGAGACGATCGAAGCTGAATTGCGTGCCGTCGCCGACCGAATGGGCAAGAAGCTGAAGGTCGTGGTAGCTCCTCTCTTCGTGGCCGTTTCCGGCTCGTCGCGCTCGCTGCCGCTCTTTGATTCCATGGCGATCCTCGGCCGTTCGGTCGTGCGCCAGCGCCTGAAGCTCGCCGCGCAGGCCGTCGCAGCCCTCGTCGGCTCGAAGTAAGAACTGTCAGAGGAATTCGACAATGGCTGACAAAAAGACCGAAAGCACCCTTTCCTCTGACGCAACGGAAGTGCGCGCCCAGAAGCTGAAGCTGCTGCGCGAGCAGATCGGCGACGTCTATCCGGCACATTTCCACCGGACGATGACCAATGCCGAATTGGCCGCGAAATACGAGGGCCTGGAACCCGACGTCGAGACGCAGGATGTCGTGACCGTTGCCGGCCGCGTCTACTCGTCGCGCAACTCCGGCATGTTCATGGACATCCACGATGCCGGCGGCAAGATCCAGATTTTCAGTCACAAGGATACGACCCCGGAAGAGGCCCGCGCGCTTCTGCCAATGATCGACATCGGCGACATTATTGGCGTCACCGGCATCGTGCGCCGCACCAAGCGCGGCGAGCTGACGATCAACGCTCAGAAAATCGAGATGCTGACGAAGTCGCTGCTGCCGATGCCCGAAAAGTGGCACGGCCTGTCAGACATCGAGCTGCGCTACCGCAAGCGCCACCTCGACATCATGACCAACGAGGAATCGAAGCTGCGCTTCCAGCAGCGTTCGAAGATCCTCTCCGGCATCCGCCGCTTCATGGAAGACGACGGCTTCATGGAAGTCGAAACGCCGATGCTGCACTCGGTCTACGGCGGCGCCACCGCCGAGCCATTCAAGACGCATCACAACACGCTGAAGCTCGACATGTACCTGCGCATCGCGCCGGAACTGTTCCTGAAGCGCACATTGGTTTCGGGCCTCACCGACAAGGTGTTCGAGATCAACCGTAACTTCCGCAATGAAGGCGTCTCCACCCGGCACAACCCGGAATTCACCATGATGGAGTGCTACTGGGCCTATGCCGACTACGAGGACATCATGGACCTCGTCGAGCGGCTGTTCGAGAGCTTAGCGCTCTCGATCCATGGCACGACGGAATTCCCCTTCGGCGACAAGACCATGTCGTTCAAGGGACCGTTCAAGCGCGTTCCGATGCCTGATGCCGTCAAGGAAGTCACCGGCATCGACTTCCTGGCGATGAAGACCGACGAGGAAGCCCGCGCCGCAGCCAAGGCCTCCGGCTTCGAGGTCGAGAAGGACTGGACCTGGGGCGAGTGCCTAGCCTTCATCTTCGAAGAGAAGGTCGAGCAGACGCTGATCCAGCCGTCGCATGTCACGCATTTCCCGAAGGACATCTCGCCTTTCGCCAAGGAAGTCCCTGGCGAGCCGCGCCTCGTCGAACGTTTCGAGACCTATTGCAACGCCTGGGAACTCGGCAACGCCTTCTCCGAACTCAACGATCCGGAAGAGCAGCGCCGCCGCATGGTAGAGCAGCTCGAGCAGGCTCATGCCCGCGGCGAGAAGGCAAAACAGCTCGACGAGGAATTCCTCGATGCAATCGACCAGGGCATGCCGCCAGCAGGCGGCCTCGGCATCGGCGTCGACCGCCTGATCATGTTGCTTACCAACGCGCAGTCGATCCGCGACGTTATTCTCTTCCCGGCTCGCCGTAGCAAGGCCGACTGAAGAACGCGCTGTTTGAATGAAGAAACGGAGCGCCCGTAAGGACGCTCCGTTTTGCGATTCCTCATTGATGATGAAGAGCATCAGGCCTGCGGCCTGACGATTTTCGGGTTTAGTGCCCGCTCTTGGCAGGCGGCTCCTCTGCGGGGGCGGCTTCTCCCGGAGCAGCTGCATCTTTGGCAGCCTGCTCTTCAGCAGATGGTTCCTCGGCTTCCTTCAATGCTGTGCCACCAGCAACCGTCTTGCTCTCTTTCTTGGTGGAAGCAACGGCCACCGGGTCGATGCAATCGGCCGGATCCTTGAGGCTCGCATTCAGCGCTGCGATCCGATCGTCTGCCAATTCGATACGTTCGCCGTAAAAAAGGCCCTGCTCACTCGCCTTGCCGTCGTAATAGCGGGCAGTATAGGGCTTGTCGTTGAGACCTTCGACCATCTTGTCGGGATGCGCGATATAGACCACGTCGGCGCCGATCGCCCGACCGCGAATATCTGAGCGCAGGGTCGGACCGTTCTCGTCGAGGACGACGACCTGCACCAGATCAGGCTTTTGTGCTTCATAGACGGCCTGGGCGACACGCAACGCCGTCTTGATGCGCGTCATGCCGTCGACAGGTTCGGTCTTGATATATTTACGGACCCAGACATGATCCTGCTTCTTGATCGTAACGAGATTGACGTCGGTGCAGGCCACGCCATCGGCGGCTTCCTCGTCACCCAGCAGCCTGTCTTTACCGACATAGACCGCAGCACCGCCGGAAACGCCCGCCAACAGGGCGCTACCACCGATGATCAAAGCCAATTTCCGGGAAGGCCGGAACATGCGCAGTAAGGCCTTCACGCCAACTGCTCCGCCATCTGAAACTCCAACGCAATACAAGTGACTGTTAAGCTAGGGAAATGACGTTTCCGAATCTTTAAGTGGGCCTTCCGACTTTGTCTCGAAGTGGCAAAATACCAAAAAAGGTCCAGCTGCTCCCGCGCTTGCCAGAGCGCGCGCGCGCATGCTCTAAAATGCCATGGCCTTCACGCTTCGCCAGATCCAGTACTTCATCGCCGTTGCCGAACAGGGTTCGGTCACGCGCGCCGCGCAGAACCTGTCGATCTCCCAATCCTCGATAACGGAGGCGCTGAAAGAACTCGAAAACGACCTTGGCGTCGTGCTGTTCGAGCGTCACCCACGCGGGCTCTCGATCACCCACAACGGCCATCAGTTCCTGCGGCACGCCACGAAAATCCTGGCAACGGTTTCGGATGCCCGCACCAGCTTCTCCGGCCAGCGGAACATACCCTCCGGCACGCTCAATATCGGCGTCACCTCGCTCGTCGCCGGCTATGTGCTCTCGGATCTGCTGGCCCGCTATCGCCGCGCCTGCCCAGGTGTGGAGGTCAGCGCCATCGAGGACAATGGCAGTTACCTCGAGCATTTGTTGATCGGCGGCGAACTGGATGTTGCCGTCATGGTGATTTCAAATCTGCGTGATCGCATGGCGCTGCAGGCCGAGATCCTCGAAACGTCTCCCTATCGCCTCTGGCTGCCGATGGGTCATCCGCTGGTTTCGGCGGATATCATTTCCATTGCCGATATCGCCCGCGAGCCGCTGATCATGCTGACAGTAGATGAAATCGAGGAGAATACCGGCAAGTTGCTGACCGCGCTCGGCGCCCGGCCGCACGTCGCCTTCCGCACCCGCTCGGTGGAAGCGGTGCGCAGCTTGGTCGCGACAGGTGCGGGCGTAGCGCTCTTGCCCGATCTCGTCTATCGTCCGTGGTCGCTGGAAGGCGACCGCATCGAAAGCCGCGACGTTTCCGGTTCTCTGCCTGTCGTGCAGGTGGGCATGGTCTGGCGCAAGGGCTCCAGCCTGCCGCAGGCGGCACGCGATTTCGTGGCCATCGCGGAAAATATGCGTTCGGGAAGATCTCGGTAGATATCGGAATTTCCGATATCGTCTTTCTGATAAATGAATTTGCGAAACCAGCCATTCCGCGTCACCTTTTCTTCCGGGAACAAAACGCCGCAAAAGCGGCACCGAACCGGGAGACAGACGATGAAGCATCTTCTGAAATCGTGCACTGCCGCGCTCGCGAGTCTGAGCTTCGCGACGCAGGTCATTGCCGCCGAACCGCTGAAAGAATTGGGCAAGGGCGAAGGCGCCGTCAGCATCGTCGCCTGGGCCGGCTATATCGAGCGCGGCGAAACCGACAAGAATTACGACTGGGTTACCGACTTCGAGAAGGAAACCGGCTGCAAGGTTTCCGTCAAGACCGCCGCCACCTCGGATGAAATGGTGGCGCTGATGAACGAAGGCGGTTTCGATCTCGTCACCGCCTCGGGCGACGCGTCGCTGCGCCTCGTCGCCGGCAAACGCGTCCAACCGATCAACACCGATCTCATCCCGAGCTTCAAGACAGTCGACGAGCGCCTGCAGAATGCGCCCTGGAATACAGTGAACGGAGTCCATTACGGCGTGCCCTATCTCTGGGGGCCGAATGTGCTGATGTATAATACCGAGACCTTCAAGGATAAGGCGCCGACGAGCTGGAACGTCGTTTTCGACGAACAGAAGCTGCCGGACGGCAAATCCAACAAGGGCCGCGTGCAGGCCTATGACGGCCCGATCTACATCGCTGATGCCGCTCTGTATCTCATGGCGCATAAGCCCGATCTCGGTATCAAGGACCCCTACGAGCTCAACGAGGACCAGTACAAGGCCGCTCTCGACCTGCTGCGCGGCCAGCGAAAGATCGTCTCGCGCTATTGGCACGATGCGATGATCCAGGTCGACGACTTCAAGAACGAAGGTGTCGTCGCTTCCGGCTCCTGGCCGTTCCAGGTCAACCTGCTGCAGGCCGACAAGCAGAAGATCGCCTCCACCTTCCCCGAGGAAGGCGTCACCGGCTGGGCCGACACGACCATGCTGCATGCTGACAGCGAACATCCGAACTGCGCCTATATGTGGATGGAGCATTCGCTGAAGGCCAAGGTCCAGGGTGATGCAGCCGCCTGGTTCGGCGCCGTGCCCTCCGTTCCGGCTGCCTGCAAGGGCAATGAACTGCTGACCGACGCCGGCTGCAGCACCAACGGCTATGATCACTTTGACAAGATCAAGTTCTGGAAGACGCCGGTCGCCAAATGCTCGAGCGAGAGCGAATGCGTGCCTTATCATCGCTGGGTGTCCGACTATATCGGCGTGATTGGCGGGCGGTGACGCCAGGCCGGTTCGCGTAAGCAAATTCCCTCCCTCAGCCCCTCCTCACCAAGAGGGGCCAGAGTGGTGCCGCCAAATTCCTGCCGAAACGCCGAAAGGTTTGAGCGTGGGCGCGGCAGATTAAACCCCTCCCCGTGTGGGGAGGGGTTTAGGGCAGGGTCTTTTTGAAGATCAAAGCCTCTCTCAGATACAGCTCCGGAGCCCCTATGACGTCAGCCGTCCGTTTCCTAAAGGTCTCTCGCTATTTCGGCGCCGTGCGAGCCGTCGATGGCGTCGATCTCGAAATCGCGCCGGGCGAATTCTTCGCCATGCTCGGCCCATCCGGCTCCGGCAAGACCACCAGCCTGCGGCTGATTGCAGGCTTCGAACAGCCGACATCGGGACATATCGAAATCTTCGGCGAAACCGCCGAAGGCGTCCCGCCCTATCGCCGCAACGTCAACACCGTCTTTCAGGATTACGCGCTTTTCCCGCATCTCGATATCCTCGACAACGTCGCCTACGGGCTGATGGTCAAGGGTATGGGCAAGGCGGAGCGGATCAAAGAGGCAGAAAAGGCGCTGGAACTGGTGAAGCTACCCGGTTACGGCAGCCGCCGTCCAGGCCAGCTTTCCGGCGGCCAGCGGCAGCGCGTGGCGCTCGCCCGTGCCCTCGTCAACAAGCCCCGAGTGCTCCTGCTCGACGAACCGCTCGGCGCTCTGGACCTGAAGCTGCGCGAGCAGATGCAGGAAGAGCTGAAGAGCCTGCAGCGCGCCCTAGGCATCACCTTCATCTTCGTCACCCACGATCAGGGGGAGGCCCTCTCCATGGCCGACCGCGTCGCGGTCTTCAACAATGGCGGCATCGTTCAGCAGGGTACGCCGCAGGATATATATCGCCGTCCGAAGACCCGCTTCGTCGCCGATTTCGTCGGCTCGTCCAATGTCATTTCTCCTGACGTGATGACGGCCCTCGGCGGCGAAAAGCGCTGGGCGAGCCTGCGCCCCGAGGCAATCCGCCTTTCAGGCGAGGGCATTGAAGCGAAGGTCGAAAGTGCGAGCTTCCTGGGCGCCGCAACCCGCCTCACCGTAGACATCACTGGATCGCGCCTGCATGTCATGCTGCCAGCCGGCAGCGATATACCCGATATTGGCACCGCCATCCGCCTCGCCTGGCAGCAGCGTGACGTGCACTACATGGATGATGCGGCATGACAACGCTGGCGATCACCAAGCCGGAAGCCTCGATCCTGCCGCAGCGCGGCGGTTTCTTCGGCCGCCTGTCGGACAGGTTCTGGCGCCACCCGAAACTGCTCTTGTTGCTGATGCTGACACCGCCGCTGCTCTGGCTCGGCATCATTTATGTCGGCTCGCTGATCGCACTCTTGCTGCAAAGCTTTTTCTCGATCGACGATTTCTCGGGAATGGTGAATTACGACTTCACCCTCGATACCTATGCGCAGCTTTTGAACCCCGGCAATTTCGACATCATCGTCAGAACCATCCTGATGGCAGCGCTGGTGACGGTCGCCTCCGCCATCGTCGCCTTCCCGATCGCCTATTACGCCGCCCGCTATGCGCGAGGAAAATGGAAAGCCCTGTTTTACCTTGGCGTCATGCTGCCACTCTGGTCGAGCTATCTCGTCAAGATCTATGCCTGGAAGCTGATCCTCGCCAAGGAAGGCATCCTCACCTGGTTCTTCGACAAGCTCTATCTTTCCTGGCTTCTCGACACCGTCCTCGCTTTGCCCGTGGTCGGCGGCAATTCGCTCTCCGTCAGCTATCTCGGCACCTTCATCGTCTTCGTCTATATTTGGTTGCCCTATATGATACTGCCGACACAGGCAGCACTCGAACGCGTGCCCGGCAACCTGATCGAGGCCTCAGCCGATCTTGGTGCCACGCCGCACCAGACATTCCGCACCGTGCTTTTCCCGCTGGCGCTGCCAGGCATCGTCGCCGGCTCGATCTTCACTTTCTCGCTGACCTTGGGCGACTACATCATCCCCCAGATCATCGGCTCATCCCGCCTTTTCATCGGCCAGGCGGTCTATACCCAGCAGGGAACGGCCGGCAACGTGCCGCTCGCCGCCGCATTCTCGGTCGTGCCGATCGTCATCATGGCGATCTATCTCTGGCTCGCCAAACGCATGGGGGCTTTCGATGCGCTCTGATCGAGGACAGAAATCGCCCCTTATTCTGAAGATCGCGGCCGCGTGCGGCCTGCTCTTCCTGCATTTGCCGATCCTGTTGATCTTCGTCTATGCCTTCACAACCGAGGAGAAGAGCTATCAGTGGCCGCCGCCCGGCCTGACGCTGCAATGGTTCGGCATCGCCTGGAATCGCCCGGACGTCTGGTCGGCACTCGGCCTCTCCCTGCAGGTCGCCTGCATTGCGACGGCAGTCGCACTGATCCTCGGCACGCTGTGCGCCGCTGCCGTCAGCCAGACGAAGTTCTTCGGCCGCGAAGCGATCTCTCTGCTCGTCATCCTGCCGATCGCGCTGCCGGGCATCATCACCGGCATTGCGCTCCGCTCCGCCTTCAGCCTGTTCGATATTCCTTTCTCGGTCTGGACGATCGTGCTCGGTCACGCCACTTTCTGCGTCGTTGTCGTCTACAACAATGCCGTCGCCCGTTTCCGCCGCACGTCAGGCTCGCTGATCGAAGCATCGATGGATCTCGGCGCCGACGGCTTCCAGACCTTCCGGCATGTGATCCTGCCGAATATCGGCACGGCGCTTCTGGCCGGGGGCATGCTGGCTTTCGCTCTGTCCTTCGACGAAGTCATCGTCACCACTTTCACCGGTGGTCAGCAATCCACCCTACCGATCTGGATGCTCGAAGAGTTGATCCGCCCGCGCCAGCGCCCCGTCACCAACGTGGTCGCCATGATGGTCGTGCTCGTTACCTTCCTGCCGATCCTGGCAGCCTATTATCTCACGCGCGACGGCGACCAGATCGCCGGTGCCGGTAAATAACCCGGAGCAAGATACGGAAAGCGTCAAACGCTTTCCTGCCCTATCCCGCTCCACCAACGCAGAGGGAGAATGTCCATGGACACGCAAATGCTGATCGGCTCGCGCTTCGAGACCGGCACTGAAACGGAAGAACACATCCTGAACCCGAAGACCGGCGAGACGGTGCTGAACCTCCCCGAAGCTTCGCTCAGTCAGATCGATGCCGCCGTGGATGCTGCTGAAAAGGCTTTCGTTGCCTGGGCGCAGACGACGCCATCCGAACGCTCCGCCTATCTCCTGAAAATTGCCGATGCCATCGAAAGGGACGCACAGGGTTTTGCCACGCTCGAAGCGCTGAATTGCGGCAAGCCGATCAATGCCGTGCTGAACGACGAAATCCCCGCTATCGTCGACTGCTACCGCTTCTTTGCCGGCGCGGTGCGCAATCTGCACGGGCCTGTCGCCGGTGAATATCTCCCCGGCCACACTTCGATGATCCGCCGTGACCCGATCGGCATCGTCGGCTCGATCGCGCCATGGAATTACCCTTTGATGATGATGGCCTGGAAGCTGGCGCCCGCGATCGCAGGCGGCAATACGGTCGTCTTCAAGCCATCGGAACAGACGCCGCTGACGGCACTGAAAATGGCAAAGCTCCTCTCCGAAATCCTTCCCGAGGGCGTGGTTAATCTCATCCTCGGCCGTGGCGAAAGCGTCGGCAATGCGCTAATCAATCATCCGAAAATCAACATGGTGTCGATTACAGGCGATATCGCGACCGGCAAGAAAGTGCTGCAGGCGGCTGCAAAGACCGTCAAGCGCACCCATCTGGAGCTTGGCGGCAAGGCGCCTGTCATCGTGTTCGACGATGCCGATATCGATGCCGTCGTCGCCGGTATCCGCACCTTCGGTTACTACAATGCCGGTCAGGACTGCACCGCCGCCTGCCGCATCTACGCCGACGCCAAGATTTACGAGAATTTCGTCGCCGACCTGACCTCCGCCGTCTCCAGTATCCGTTTCAACCATGCCGACGACACTGAGAATGAGATCGGCCCCCTGATTTCCAGGCGGCAGCGCGACAGAGTCGAAAGCTTCGTCACTCGCGCCTCCGAACATAAGCACATGGAAATCACCACCGGCGGGAAGGTCTCCGGCGACAAGGGTTTCTTCTTTGCGCCCACCGTCGTCGCGGGTGCCACACAGGAAGACGAGATCGTCCGTCGCGAAGTCTTCGGCCCCGTCGTCTCCGTCACCCGCTTTACCGATGTCGAGGATGCAGTAACCTGGGCGAATGACAGCGATTACGGCCTCGCCTCCTCTGTATGGACCAGGGATATCGGCCGCGGCATGAAGACAGCCGCGCGCCTTCAGTACGGCTGCACCTGGATCAACACGCATTTCATGCTGGTCAACGAGATGCCGCATGGCGGCCTGAAACAATCCGGCTACGGTAAGGACATGTCAAACTATGCCTTGGAAGACTATACCGCTGTCCGACATGTGATGATCAATCACGGATAGTTGAACTATACCGACTTGATCTTTCGTGAAAGTCACTGCCGCCATCAGTGACTTTTATCACCTTGTCATAATACAACTGAAAATACTGTTTTTTTGAACGTTGAATTGCCGTTCACCCCATTCGGCAGCTCGCGATAATTGTGGTTCCTCGTCGGATTAAAGAGATCAATCGGCATTACTTATGGCGACGCGCATCGATATTTCCGAGCTCGAAAAAGCCCTGGATGGCTTACTGGAATCCGCACTTGTCGCTGATAGCTGGGAGCGCACGTTGGAGCAGATCAGCCGGGCCACCGGTTCCACCGGCACGCATATCATGCCGGTGCGCGGGAAATTCCCCTCCGGCTTCCTGAGCACGCCGAATTTACTGGAGGCTTTCGAAGTCTATTTCGACGAAGAATGGTACAAGCGCGACTTCCGCGAACGCGGCCTTGTGGTTGCGATGACCAAGGGTATCGTCATCGAACACGACATCGCCGGCGAGGAGGAATTCAACCACCAGATCTTCTATACGGACTTCCTGGCCCGTTTCGGCTTCCGTTACTCCGCGATGGTGGGCTTCACCTCCGGTGATACGATGCTGAGCCTCAACCTGCAGCGCCGCATTCAAGACCAGCCGTTCGATCGCGATGACGAGCGCCTGCTCGTGAGGATGCAGTCGAGACTGACCGCCGCAGCCGAGATCATTCGCGCCCTGCATGTCGCCAAGATCGACAGCATGAGCGAGGCATTCGAGCTCGCCGGCACTGCCGTGGTCTTCTTCGATCGTCTTGGCCGCGTCACCCGGCTGAACCAGCGGGCGGAGATGCTGCTCGATGGCGATATCCGGCTTCTCGATCAGGAACTTGTTGCGCTCAGTCAGGAGGAGACGGGGCTCCTGCGGCGCCACCTGCAGGCAGTTCTTTCAAAGGAGCCTTTCGCCAATCCTGCCGTCTCCACGCCGGTTCTGTTTTCCCGCCCCGGAAAAGGACCCCTGATAATCCGTGCCCAGCGCCTGAACGGAGTACCGGCCGAACTCTTCTCGCACTCCGCCGCCGTCGCCATCATCACGGATCTCTCCGAACGCACGGCCCCGAGCCGCGATCTGCTGCGCCGGCTCTTTTCGCTCACTCCTCAGGAAACGACGGTAGCGCGCCTGCTGATGGATGGTTCGTCGCCACGCCAGATCGCGGAAATATCCGGTTTGACCTACGAGACGACGCGCGGCTACGTGAAGAAGGTTCTTGCCAAGACTGGCACACAACGCCAATCCCAGCTTATCTCGCTGCTGTCGAGCCTGAAAATCTAGGCCTGATGAAACCAACGACGCTTTCCCCGAAACGGTAGACGCAGCTTCGAAAACCACTGCAGGCCGGAGATACCTTCAGGAACGGCGTTTTCAACGATTTGGAACAAAATCCGCGTTGATGCGTCTTGCCTGCGGCAATCACGGAGGAAGATATCCATGTTAAAATGGGCTCTGATATTTCTCGTAGTTTCGATCGTTGCCGGCTTTTTCGGCTTCTCCGGCATTTCGGCGGCGACCGCGACAATCGCGCGCGTGCTCTTCGGCATATTCCTCGTCGTCTTCCTGATCTTCCTGATATTGGCCTTGATGGCAGGGCAGGCAATCTTCTAGCCGCGGAGGCCATTTCAGGCCGCGTAACGGCGGCAGTTCTACAGCATGCCTATCAGCCAGGGATGCAGTCCCTTTGCCTGTCGCTTCAGAAGACCGTCGACCGAGATTGATCCTGCTCCCCGCACCGCAAGCACGAACATGCCGCCGGCGATTGCCAGATCTTTCTCGAAATGCAGCAACTCGTTCTGACTTGCAAAATTGGTATGGAACAGAAAGGCCGTCGCAAGGCAGAACAGCCCTAGCGCCGTTGCGCCGAGCCGGCAGAGAAGGCCAACGGCTACGGAAAGGCCGGCGCCAATCTGCAGAGCAATGACGGCAAACGTCACCAGCGCCGGCAGGCCAAGCTTTTCGAAGGTCGCAAGCGTCGCAGGGATATCTGCGATGAGCGATGAACCTTCATGCAGAAAAATCAAGGATAGGAGAAGCCTACCCAGAAGAAGAATGAGGTCGGCCAACCGGGGCTGGCTTGCAGCGTTTTCCATCATATCCTCCGCTTCTCAGGAGCAGGCGGAAAACTGCCTATTCCTGCCGTTGATGTGTCGGTCGCTCGCCGCCCTTGCGGCGTTGGCTTCCTGAGTATCTTCAGGTTCCTCGCAGCCGTCGGGGTAAAGCACAGAGAGCCCCAAGATATTTACGTGCGCCTTACGATCGAGCTGAAGTTCCAGCGCTGCGTAGACAGGTCAGCGACATCCGGGAATCACCAGTGTTGCACAGGATCTTCCTCATCAGATTGTAAACCTCTTCCCGCTGATTATCTTTAGCGGAATCGCAACGCTCGGCGAGTGCCCGCGTCGTTCTTCGCTCTGGCTATTCTGCAAAGTTCAGACCCTCTTCGGAGCCGCAGTAAGGCCCTAAAGCAGGCTCGCCCCGACATTGATCGCAAGTGCGAGAATTGTGGTGTTGAAAAGAAACGACAGCAGCGCGTGCAGCAGGGTGAATTTGCGCATCGTCGTCGAAGTGACAGCGATATCGGCCGTCTGCGCCGCGACACCGATTGTGAAAGAGAAATAGAGGAAGTCCCAATAAGCGGGCTCCTCGATTCCATCAGGGAATTTAAGCCCTTCGCACTTGTCCGGACCGCCATAGAAATAATGGGCATAGTGGATCGTGAAAAGCGTGTGCAGGAAAAACCAGGAGATCATGATGGTCAAGATCGCCGCAGCCGCCCGCCACAGCGCGACATCTGCCGGTGCATCCTTGATCGAATGAAGCTCGATCCCGATGCCGGCAATGCTGGCAAGAGCCGCTGCAATCGATAGGAAGAGCAGGAAAATATCGGAAAAATCGAGATCTTCCGATCGTTTTTTGATGCTTTCAACGGTCGCCCGAAGCATCTTGCGCCAGCTCAGCCCTATGAAGAAGGTCGCCGAGGCATTCCAGCCGAACAGGATGTTGCTGGCGCTGACCTCCCGTGAGGTCAGCGCCAGAAAGACGATGAGACCGCCGAGCACCGAGAGGATGAAACTCGCATGTTTGCAGGCAAGTGAGATCAGCGAATTTCCGTCATCCTCGTCAGCCACTGCAATCCCCCGCCCCTATGCCCTTGATATCAACATGAAAAAGGCGCGGCTGCCAGCGGCAGCTGCGCCTTTCGTCAAAGTGCGGCTTGCGCAGCCTTACGCAGCAGCGAGTTGCAGCTCCTTGCGGACCTGGCTTCGCAGCGTGCCGAGATCCTTTGCGAATGCACGGATGCCTTCTGCGAGCTTTTCCGTCGCCATGGCATCCTCGTTCATCATCCAGCGGAAGGTCTTCTCATCGACCGTGACCTTCGCAGCCGGCTTGATCGTTTCCGGCGACAGCTTGCGCTCGAGCTTGCCCTGATCGTTCGACAGCTCGTCGAGCAGGTTGGGAGCAATCGTCAGACGATCGCAACCCGCCAGCGCTTCGATTTCGCCGGTGTTGCGGAAGGATGCGCCCATGACGACGGTCTTGATGTCGTTGGCCTTGTAGTAATTGTAGATGTCGCGAACGGACAGAACGCCCGGATCTTCTTCGGCGGTGAAATCCTTGCCGGTCGACTTCTTGTACCAGTCGAGAATGCGGCCGACGAAGGGCGAGATCAGGAACACGCCGGCGTCAGCGCAGGCAATGGCCTGGGCCTTGGAGAAAAGCAGGGTCAGATTGCAGTCGATGCCTTCCTTCTGAAGGATTTCGGCGGCGCGAATGCCTTCCCAGGTGGAAGCGAGCTTGATGAGGATGCGATCCTTCTCGATGCCGCGCTCCTTGTAGGCAGCGATGATGCTGCGCGCCTTCTTGAGCGAAGCTTCGGTATCGAAGGAGAGGTCGGCATCGACTTCGGTCGAAACGCGGCCGGGAACGAGCTTTACGAGGGCAGAACCGACGGAGATAGCAAGGCGATCGGCAACGGCTGCGGCCGCTGCATCGGCGTCACCGCCGAGCTTCTTGCCCCAGGCGATCGCCTCCTTCATGTCATCGGCAAACATCTCGGTGCCAAGTGCCTTGAGAACGATGGATGGGTTGGTCGTGCAATCAACCGGCTTCAGGCGAGCAACAGCCTGAATGTCACCGGTATCGGCGACGACGGTTGTGATCTCGCGGAGTTGGTCAAGCTTGGATGTCATGGTCAAAATCCTTTTTGAACTTGGACTGCGGACCGGCGCGAGTTCCGCCCGGCAAAGAGGTGATCTGAGGATCAGATGGTTTGCATGCAGCAGGCAAATAGTCGCGCGTCCGTCACGGATGATCCTTAAACGTGAGAGACATTGTCGGCGTTCCCAACGTCGGAATACAACGGCACACCGCAATCGATGCCGCGTGCGGCTGAGAGGCCGGTCGAAACTTTCCGCATTCCCGCACATTGTCCTCCTCGGACGGACAAGAACGATGTTGTCGACGACGACTATCGCCGCTCCCGCAACGAAAAGTCAAGGACATTTGTGCATTTCAATTGACATAAGTGTCACGCCCGGCATTATCGCAGGAACAAAACCGATGCCGCAATCTTATGTCATCGATGGCAAAGATCTAGGGCGAAATCGACGCGGGAGGAGATGTGGTCAAGCTGAAACGCGGCACACACACTGCTTATTCCGAAGCCTCCTCGCTCCGGCTGCGGGCCGCATGGCTCTATTACAACGAGGGCCTGACCCAGAAGGATGTCGCCGAACAGCTCGGCATCAGCCGCACGACCGTCATCCGCCTGCTCGACGAGGCGATGAAGCGCAGCGAAGTCCAGATCTGGATCAACGATTCGATCGGCGACTGCGTAGAGCTATCGGTCAAGCTGGAACGGGCCTACGGCCTCGATGAGGCGATCGTCGTGCCGGAGCCCTCCAAATGTGATGTGAATTCCCTGGCAAAGAATGTCGGCTTAGCGCTCGGTCAGTTCCTGTCGGAGGCCATTCCGGACGATTATACGATCGGCGTCGGCTGGGGCCGCACTATGACGGCCTCTCTCGCGAGCTTCCGGCCGCCACGGCGCGACAACTGCAAGATCGTCTCTCTGCTCGGCGGTATCGTCGCCGTCCACCAGACAAACCCGATCGACTACACTTGGCGCCTCGCCAACCAGCTCGGAGCGGAATGTTACATGTTCCTGGCCCCACTACTCGTCGATTCAATCGAGACCAAGCGAAACCTCATCGAAAAATGCGGATTGGATACGATCTACCGGCTGGCGGAAAACCTTGATCTCGCGATCGTCAGCTGTGGCGATATCGGCCCGCATTCGACGTCGCTGTCCGAGGGATGGATTTCGAAGGCCGAACTGCAGCAGCTGGTTGATGCCGGCTGTGTCTGCGACACTATGTTCAACTTTCTGGACAAGGACGGCAATTCCGTCGATCATTCGATCAATCAGCGGGTGATGTCGGTGGATCTCGATACTCTGAAAGAGGCGAAACATATCGTACTGTCCTCCGGCGGCGCGCACCGTGCCGTCGCGATCCGCGCAACGATCAGACGCATCGGCTGCAATACACTGATTACCGACGAGAGTGCGGCAAAAGCATTGCTGGCGCTCGCCGAAGCTGCCTGAACGGCTTCGGCTGCTTCCAATCGGTCAGGCGTGCGCCGATTCCCAGCCAAGCATGGCCCGCTTGCGGGTCAGACCCCAATGGTAACCGGTCAATGCTCCGTTTTTGCCGAGTGCACGATGGCAGGGCACGACGAAGGAGATCGGGTTGGCCCCGACTGCCGCACCGACCGCGCGCATGGCAGTCGGCCGGCCAATGTCCTTGGCGATATCGCTATAGGTCACGGCCTTGCCGAAGGGGATTTTCAGAAGGCTCTGCCAGACGCTGACCTGAAAATCCGTGCCGATCAGCACGACCCGCAGCGGCTGGTCCGACGTCCAGCGGCCCGGTTGGAAGATACGCTCGGCATAAGGCGCCGTCGCTTGGCGGTCCTCCACATATTCCGCATTCGGCCAACGGCAGGTCATATCCTCAAGGCAGGCCTTTTCATCACCGGAATCGCTGAAGGCGAGGCCCGCAAGACCACGGTCCGTCACCATGACGAGAGCCGTGCCGAAGGGGCAGGTATGGAACCCGTAACGGATCGTCAGCCCGCCGCCCTTCGCCTTCCATTCGCCCGGCGACATTGCCTCGTGCGTCACAAACAGGTCGTGCAGGCGGCTCGGGCCTGAGAGACCGACCTCGATGGAGGTTTCGAGCAGCGGCATTTCCTCCTGGCGCAGCAGCCGTTTGGCGTGGTCGAGCGTCACGGCCTGCAGGAACGCCTTGGGAGAAAGGCCGGCCCAGCGGGTAAAGGTCTTCTGAAGCTGCGTCGGCGACTGGTTCAGCCGTGCGGCAATCGCCTCCAGCGACGGCTGGTCGCGATATTCTTCGCTGATGAGTTCGATGACCTGGCGGACAGTATTATAGTCCGGGCCTGCGGGGGTAATATCCGTATCGAGCTTCGCGATCATGTTCATCGTTTTTCTCCTTTACAAAGGAGATAATCAAGGCCGGGCGGCCAAACCACCCGTTTCTTGCGCGATATTTCAGATCCGCTGTTTTACCGTTGCAAGTGCGCGCTTGAAGGCCTTGGCGAAGCTTTCGCGATCGTCGGGATTGAGGAAAGAGCCGACATCCGTGCGCTTGCCCTCCCCGAAAATATGCATGGAGAGAATGCCGATCTCCTGATGCCGCCGCACGAGAAAACGCGTCCAGAACGGATTGAAGTGGTGCTCGATCATTCGGCCGGACGGAGAGAACTTGCGTATCGAAACGTCCGTCCGCGAAACCGTCACCTCTTCCCGCACTTTGCCGGACCGGTAATTGAGCCAGAAGGCGCCGTAGAGCAGCAGGAAGTCCAGCCCGAAAAAGAAGCCGATCGGCCAAGCGCCGGTTAGGATGAAGAACATGCCGTACACGAAGCAGATGGCGCCGGAAATTATGAGCAACAGTTTGAAACCCTTCCGTCCGAGGGAGCGGTAGGGAAAGAGCTCAGCTGCGAAAACAGGCTGCTCGTTGCGGCCGTCGGCGTTGCTTTCCATCATGGCCGTTGAGTATAGATTTTCCATGGCCAATCCGAAACTCAAATCCGTCGGCAAACCGTCGCAAAACTCGAATGTGATCGTCCGCCGCAAGCCGGCGGCGGTGAAGACAGCCTATTCGCTTTCCGAGCGCGAGGAGATTTTCCGCCGCTTCTCGATCCAGCGACCCGAGCCGCGCGGCGAGCTGGAACATACCAACCCCTTCACCCTCGTCGTGGCGGTAGCACTCTCCGCGCAGGCGACCGATGCCGGCGTCAACAAGGCGACACGGGCACTCTTCAAGGTCGCCGACACGCCGCAGAAAATGCTCGATCTCGGCGAGGAGAGGCTGCGCGAATACATCAGGACGATCGGCCTTTATCGCAACAAGGCGAAGAACGTCATTGCGCTCTCGCAGATGCTGGTCGATGAATTCGGCGGTAAGGTGCCGGAGACGCGCGAAGAGTTGGTTCGCCTGCCGGGCGTCGGCCGCAAGACCGCCAATGTCGTACTCTCAATGGGCTTCGGCCAGGCGACGATGGCGGTTGACACCCATATCTTTCGCATCGCCAACCGCATCAGGCTGGCCCCCGGAAAGACCCCCGACGAGGTGGAAGAGCGACTGATGAAGGTTGTTCCGAAGCACTACCTCTATCACGCCCATCACTGGCTGATCCTGCATGGCCGCTATACCTGCAAGGCCCGTCGCCCGGAATGCGAACGCTGCGTCATCGCCGATATCTGTAAGTCGCCGGAGAAGAGCAGCGATATCCCCGCACCTTTGGTCCAGCTACCGCCGCAGGTGATCGGCGAGGCCGTCGAGTAGGGCAGCTATCCCCTGCTCGTAGTCCTCACGGCCACCGCCTGCTTCGATGGCGATCGCCGCGCGATCGAAAGCGGCGGACAGCATCGTCGTCAATGGTCCGAGCAAACTGGCCTGTGGCGGCAAAGCCTCGAGCCCTGCCCGCAATGTCGCTTCCGCATTCTCGGCGTCGATCTGTGCCGTCGTGGGCAGGCCGAGCACGGCTGGCGTGAAAAACTAAACTCGGAAATCGGGATCTCGCGCCGAGATCAGCTTGTGCAGATGCACCATCATGCCTGCGGCAAAGAGCGGCGTGAGAAGGTTGACAATGGGAATCGCCAGGAAAAGTGCAATTACCAGACCGCCAAGAAAGACGGTCGGACTATGCTTGGCGCGAAACAGCCGCGCCTCCGGCGGCGATCGGAACCGCATCGCCGCGAATTCGAAGAATTCCCGGCCCAGCAGATAGCCGTTCACGAGGAAGAAGGCGACGAGATTGACGCCGGGAATGAAGAGCAGGAACAGCGCGATAATATTGCCGATGGTCACGACGCCGAGGAATTTGATCGAGCTTGCCATCGCCGGGCCGAGCGGCATGGCCTTGCCCGGTGCATCCTGCGGATAGTCCTTTTTTTCGGTCACCTCAGCGACATCGTCGAGAAAGAGGCCGGCAATCAGCGCCGTAACTGGCGAGAGCAGTAGCGCCAGCCCAAGCGCAAGGCCGACACCGGCAGCGATCAGGAAAACAAAGCTGAGCCAGCCGGCCCAGTCAGGCATCTCGGGAAAGAACCCGGCCATCCAGGGAAAGACGAAGGTGATGAACAGGCCGCGCAGCGCGAACCACAAGCCAATCAGCACCAGCACCGTCAGTCCCAGAACCTTCCAGAAAACCGACCGGGTCTCCGGCGCAAACAGGTTGGCAAGCGAAAGGCGAGCGGCGTCAAGGATCATTCTCTGGCATCTCCGTTACGCGGCGTGATGTAGGGAGTCGGGATCCTCCCGGCAAGTCAGTTGAAAATTACATGCTTGAATAGAAAACTTGTCGAAAATTACATGCTAATATATAGTTCTCAAAGTTGGAAATACGTGTGGGCCTAAGAAGAGCTTCCGGACAATATTAAGAAACAAGGATTCGGCTGCGCATGAATCCACGGAAGGCCTCTGAGGAAATGGGGGAGGCTGCGGCGTGGAAGACTTTGTAGAGAAGCTTAGGCAATACGCGAAATCCGGCACGCCTGCCGAACGACGCATCGCGAAATATTTCACCGAACATTTAAACGACCTGCCGTTCGAAACCGCTGCGTCGGTTGCCGACCGGCTTGATCTTTCGCCGATGACGGTCGGCCGTTTTCTGCGAGCGCTCGGCTATCAGGGGCTGGACAGTGTCAAGGTGGAGATCCGAGAAACGGCTACGACCTCACCCGTCCAGTTCCAAAATTCTATGACGGAGTTGCAGACGGATGCATCGGAGGGCAAGGCACTCGCCGTTCTCGTGGCCGAACAGATACAGGCGCTGCATCACATCTATCATCTGACCGCACAGCCGCATTGGGCCGAAGCCGTCGCGCTGATCGGCGCCTCCAGAGAGGTCTTCGTCGCTACCCATGCCAGACTTGCCGGGTTCTCCAATCATTTCTGCCAGCGACTGACCCTGGCTCGCGACGGCGTACGTGCGATCGACGGCGCGGGAAACCGCTTCGCGGAGCTTTTCGCCCGTTCCTTCGTCGAGGACGCCGTGCTCGTCATCATCGATTGTCGCCGCTTCGCCAGGTCACGGCTGCTTGCGCGCACTGCCCGGCGTTACGGCTACAAGGTAATCCTGATTTCCGCTCAACATGCGGATTGGCTGCCCGAACAGTCGAACGTCGTCCTGCCTTTGCCGTCTGCCCGCGCGCAGGACGCGGATAACCTGCCACCGCTGATCGCCTTGCTCGACTGTCTGGCCGAGGCGGTCATTTTGGGTGCCGGTGAAGAGGCGAGCCAGCGCCGCCGACGCATGGTGGAATTCGCAACGATCCTCGGGGAAACGGCAAACCACTGAACTATTCCATCGCCTCCAGCTCCGCCCGATGGCGATACATGGCAAGAAAGCGACGATAGTCGCGGTCGTAACGCGCCCGCTTGCCCCTGTCGGGAAGCCGCTCGGAGCCACCCGGATACATCGCCTTGCCAGCCGCCGCCAAATCCTCGTGTAGGCGACAGGCAACCGATGCGGCGATCGCGGTGCCGAGCAGGACCCCCTCGTTCATATCAGGCACGATGACCTTGCAGCCCGTCACATCCGAATAGAGCTCCATCAGAATGGGGTTCTTCACATGCCCGCCGGCCACATGCAGCGTATCCGGCACGTAGCCGTGTTCCCTCATCTGTTCGAGGATGTGACGGATGCCGAGCGCAATCCCGATCGCGGTTCGCCAATAGAGCGCACAGAGCCCGTCGAAGGACGTATCGAGCGTCAGGCCGCTGATGACGCCGACCGCGTGCGGATCGGCCAGTGGCGACCGATTGCCGTGGAAATCCGGAAGAATGGAGATCCGGGCACCGAGCGCATCGCCTTCTTCTGCTCTGAGTTCAGCGATGCGGGCAACGATCCTCTGATGCAGCGCCGCGGTCGGCTCCCCGCCGGCAGCGTGCATGCGCACGATATGATCGAGCAGCGCACCGGCCGCCGATTGGCCGGCTTCGACGAGCCAGGACTGCGGAAAAACCGCCTCGTAATAAGGCCCCCACATTCCCTGGCTTGGCTTTCGCTCGCGGGAAAAGGCGACAATGCAGCTCGATGTTCCCGCAATCAGCGCAAGCTGCTGCTCGAGCTTCGCAGGATCGGCAACATAGCTGCTGAGTGCACCGAGAGCGCCGGCATAGGCATCAATCATTCCGGCCGAGACGTCGCAATCGGTAGTCAGGCCCAATGCTTCGGCTGCTTGCGGCGTCAGTTTACCGATGCTTTCGCCGACTGCCACCGTCTCGTCCGGCAGATGGCCGCGCGCCAGCAGATCCTCAAGACCGATCTGCTGCAGGAAATCCTCCTGCCAGCCTTTTTCTTTATGCGCCAGGTAATTCCATTTGGCCGTCAGCGTGCAGCGGGACCGGGCAAGTGAACCGGTCGCCTTCCATGTCAGGAAATCGGCAAGGTCGAAGAAATAACCGGCTTTCTCCCAGGTCGCCGGTAGGCTCTTCTTCAGCCAGATCAGCTTCGGCATTTCCATTTCCGGCGACATCACATTGCCGGAATGTTCAAGCACCTCATGCCTGGTCGCCGTACAGAAATCAGCTTCCTTCAGCGCCCGATGGTCGAGCCAGACGATCGTATCGAACCGTGTCTCGCCGCCGGTGGAAACGCTGATCTGCCTGCCTTCTGTATCGCGCACCACAAGGGAGCAGGTGGCATCGAAACCAATCGCGCCGATTGCGGCAGCCCCGATGCCGGATTTGCCCATAGCCGTACGCACCGCAGTGCAAACGGCCGACCATATATCTTCGGAATCATGCTCGGCATGGTTCTCGCGCGGCCGGTTCATGACGACAGGATGTTCAGCCTTGCCAAGCAGGTGGCCGTGCGCATCGAAGATACCGGCGCGTGCGCTGCTCGTGCCGATATCTACCGCAACCACATGATCACGCATCAATGCTGAGTCCCGTCCAGCTTTTGTTTGCGGACAAGGTGTATCAATTCCGGCATGGCGTCAAACACGACTTCCGGTGAAAGACGGTCGAGTTCTTCACGGTAGCCGGCAAAGTTTGCATGCGAACCGCCGGTAAAGGCAAAGACCGTCATGCCCGCCGCCTTGGCTGCGGCAATACCCGCCGGACTGTCTTCGATGACGATGCAGTCACGGGGTTCCACATGCATCTGGTCGGCAGCATAGAGAAAGAGATCAGGCGCCGGCTTGCCGCGTTTGACCATGCTGGCGCTGAAGATGTTCGGCAGCTTCGGTAAGAGCCCGGTGACAGAGAGAGACAGCTTGATCCGCTCGACCTGGCTGGACGATGCAACACAGCAGGGAACGCCCAGCGCATCGATCGTATCGCCAATGCCGGGTATCGCCTTCAGCTCGGTGCGGAAGCGGGCATAGAGACTGGTACGGATGCCTTCGAGGAATTCCTCGTCGGCGTGCACGTTGAACTCCGTCTCCAATATAGAGATGAGGGTTGCGAGGCTTTTGCCGAGGAAGCGCTCATAGGCCTCGTCTTCGGTAATCGTCACGCCGAGATCGGCCATCGCCTTGAGGAGAACGCTGATCGAAATCGGTTCGCTGTCGACGAGCACGCCGTCGCAATCGAAGATGACCAGCCGTGGTTCAGCATCAGCCATGGAAGACCCAACCTGAATTCAGTTCGGACGCAACCGTCCTGCTTCGTCCGCAAGGCCGGGATGGCAGCAATGCCGCCATCATGATTCCTTACACTGCGAGCTTGCCGTCGAGATAGAGCTGCAGAGTTTCCTTCGTGCCTTTTTCCCACAGGGTTTTCAATGCGTGAGCGAAACGCTTGCGGAAAAGATCTGATTTCGCGACTTCACCGAAAATATCGTCAAAGGCGAGGAAGGCTGCCGGATCGTCCTTTGCCTTGACAGCTGCCTCGTGCAGACGTTCGGCGCTGGCATCGTTGAAGACAATGTCCTTGCCGCTGTCGCTCTTGCCGAAGAAGTAGCGGCACCAGAGCGCGGAGACGAGCGCAAGGCCAACGACATCCCTACCCTGGCGCAGGTTGTCGAGCGTCGAGGGCAGGATGAACTTCGGTTGGCGGTTGGAGCCGTCCTGTGCAAGCCGCGGGATCGTATCGGCGATCTTCGGGTTGAGGAAGCGGCGTTCGATCAGCTTGAAATAATCGGCGAGCGACGTGTCCGGCACCGGTGGCACGATCGGAATGATCTCCTCGTTTTCCAGCTTGGCGAGGAAGGCGCGGATCAGATCGTTTTCCATCGATTCATGGACGAAATGAATGTCCATCAGCGCTGCCGGATAGGCGATCGCCGCATGGCCGCCATTCAGGATGCGGATCTTCATATGCTCATAGGGCGTGACGTCCGGTACGAAAGTGACGCCGACCTTTTCAAGCGCCGGGCGGCCCATCGGGAACTTGTCTTCCAGCACCCACTGCTTGAACTCTTCGCAATAGACCGGCCAATTGTCCTCGATGCCGAAATTGTCTTTGAGGAAATCGATCTCGCGCTGGCTGGTCGCCGGCGTGATGCGGTCCACCATGCCGTTGGGGAAGGAGACGTTGGTCTTGATCCAGTCGGCAAAGGCAGGATCGGAAAGCTTGGCCGTTCCGACGACGGCATTCGCAGTGACGACGCCATTATGGGGAATGTTATCGCAAGACATAACGGTGAAGGGCTCGATGCCCTTGTCTTTACGCGCCTTCAGGCCGGCAACGATCAGACCGAAGACCGTCTTCGGCGTCGCCGGGTTCTGGCCGTCGGCGGCGATCGCCGGATGCGCCGGATTGAACTTGCCCGAGGCATCGATGAAGTAACCGCCTTCGGTGATCGTCATTGAGACGATCCGGATCTCAGGATCGGCGAGTTTGGCGATGATAACAGCGGGTTCGCCGACCGGCAGGATATCGATCATCGGCCCGGTCACGCGCGCCGCCGTCTTGTTGTTGTCCTGCTCAACGACAGTCGTCAGGAAATCCTGCGCCGCGAGCTTGTCGCGCATGGCCGCGTCCGAGGGCAGGACGCCGGCGCCGATGATGGCCCAGTTGTGGTCGCTACCGGCATTGAAGAGATCGTCGAGATAGATTGCCTGGTGGGCGCGATGGAAATTGCCGACGCCGAAGTGCACGATGCCGGCTTTCAGCGACGCCCGCTCATAGGCCGGAATGGCTGCAGTCTTTGCTGCCTCGGCGAGCGTTGCCAGCGATAGTTTGCACGTCATGTTTCAGTCCTCTTGAAGGTCTTGCGAAAAAGGGCGTTCGTCCTCCCGGTAGCGCGGGCCGGACGAGACCGCCCGGTCCGCATGTCTCCCCCAGCCGGCGGCCGCCTCAAATCGCGAGGCCGCCCTCGTTGAATTTATGAATGCGCGTCTTGTCCGGCGTCAGATAAACCGTGTCCCCGGCCTTGGAAGCAAAATCGCCGTTGCTGCGCGCCGTCAGCATCCCGATTCCATCGACATCGACGTGCAGGAACGTGTCGGAGCCGAGATGTTCGGCCACCATGACCCTGCCCTTCCAGTCGCCGCTTTCGGTCGACAGCAGCACATGTTCGGGACGGATGCCGATCGTGTGCGCATTGACCTGCGCAGCATTATGCCCGTTGATGAAGTTCATTTTCGGCGAGCCGATGAAGCCTGCAACGAAGAGGTTTCGCGGGCTGCGGTAGAGCTCCAGGGGCGAACCGACCTGCTCGATATTGCCCCTGTTCAACACCACGATCTTGTCGGCCATAGTCATGGCTTCCACCTGATCGTGGGTGACATAGATCATCGTGGTCTTCAGCTGCTGGTGCAGCTCGCTGATCTCGATGCGCATGTTGACGCGCAGCGCCGCGTCGAGGTTCGACAGCGGCTCATCGAACAGGAAGGCCGACGGCTGGCGCACGATGGCACGGCCGATGGCAACGCGCTGGCGCTGGCCACCCGAGAGCTGGCGCGGCTTGCGATCCAGATAATCGCCAAGGTTCAGGACGCGCGCGGCATCTGTCACCTTGCGGTCGATCTCCGCCTTGTCCATGCCGGCCATCTTCAGCGGGAAGGCGATGTTGTTGTGCACGCTCATATGCGGATAGAGCGCATAGGACTGGAAGACCATCGCCAGACCCCGCTCGGACGGCGCCTTTTCGGTCGCGTCCTTGCCGTCGATGACGATCTTGCCGCCGGAGACGTCTTCGAGGCCGGCGATCAGGCGCAGCAGCGTAGACTTGCCGCAGCCCGACGGGCCGACGAAGACGACGAATTCGCCGTCCCTGATATCGAGATCAATCGAAGGGATGACCTTGGCTTCGCCGAAGACCTTCGAAACCTTTTGAAGGGTAATGCTGCCCATGTTTCTCTCCCTATGATCTTATTTCACCGCGCCGAAGGTCAGGCCGCGGACAAGTTGTTTCTGGCTGAACCAGCCGAGGATGAGGATCGGCGCAATCGCCATGGTCGAAGCCGCCGAAAGCTTGGCATAGAACAGGCCTTCCGGGCTCGAATAGGAGGCGATGAAGGCTGTCAGCGGTGCCGCCTTGGAGGCTGTCAGGTTCAGCGTCCAGAAGGCCTCGTTCCAGGCAAGAATGATGTTGAGCAGCAGCGTCGAGGCAATGCCCGGCACCGCCATCGGCGTCAGCACGTAGGCAATTTCCTTGGCGAGCGATGCTCCGTCCATGCGCGCGGCTTCGAGGATCTCGCCGGGAATTTCCTTGAAGTAGGTGTAGAGCATCCAGACGATGATCGGCAGATTGATCAGCGTCAACACCATAACCAGGCCGGTGCGCGTATCGAGCAGGCCCGAATTGCGGAACATCAGGTAGATCGGGATGAGCGCGCCGACCGGCGGCATCATCTTCGTCGACAGCATCCACATCAGCACGTCCTTCGTCCGCTTGGTCGGCGCAAAGGCCATGGCCCAGGCGGCCGGAATGGCGATGATGAGGCCGATCAGTGTCGAGCCGAAGGAGATCACCACGGAATTCATGAAGTGGCTGAGGTAGTTGGAGCGGCTCTGCACTTCCGCATAGTTCTCCGTCGTCCAGTGGAAGAACAGGAACTGCGGCGGCGAGGCAATGGCGTCCGCTTCCGACTTGAAGCTCGTCAGGAACGTCCAGAGGATCGGGAAGAAGATCAGGATGCCGAGCGCCCAGGCGATCGCGGTCATGATGACCTTGCGTTGGGTGGTAACCTTTCTAGCCATCTCAAGCCTCCAGATTCTTGCCGACGAGGCGCACGAGGAAGATCGCAACGATATTGGCAAGCACGACCGCGACAATACCGCCTGCGGAGGCTCCGCCGATATCGAACTGCAGCAGTGCCTGCGCATAGACGAGATAGGTGAGGTTCGTGCTCTGCGTGCCCGGGCCGCCATTGGTGGTGACCAGGATCTCGGCGAAGACCGACAGCAGGAAAATCGTCTGGATAAGGATGACGACGGTGATGGCACGGGCCATATGCGGCAGGATGATGTAGATGAATTTCGAGATCGCGCCGGCGCCATCCATCTCGGCGGCTTCCTTCTGCTCCTCATCGAGCGACTGCAGCGCTGTGAGCAGTATCAGCGTGGCAAAGGGAAGCCACTGCCAGGCGACGATCAGAATGACGGAGAGCAGCGGTACGGTGGCAAGCCAGTCGATTGGCTGCAGGCCGACAGCCTTCGCCATATAGGCGAAGAGGCCGTTGACCGGGTTCATGAACATGTTTTTCCAGACAAGAGCCGCCACCGTCGGCATGACGAAGAAGGGCGCAATGACCAGGATGCGGACAATGCCCTGGCCGTAAATCTGCTGGTCGAGCAGCAATGCGAAGAGAATGCCGCCAATCACAGTGATGAGTAGCACGCCGGCAACCAGGACCAGCGTGTTGATGAGTGCTGCGAAGAAGGCCGGGTCGGTGAGGAAGTATTGGTAGTTTAAGAGACCGACGAAATTCTCCATGCCCGGGCTGAGCAGATTGTAGTTCAGCAGGGAGAAGTAAATCGTCATCGCCAGCGGGACGATCATCCACGCGAAGAGCAGCACCACGGAAGGTGCTATCATCAGGCGTGCTGCGGAGCGAGTGTGGAACGTTGCCATAGCAATCACCGGTCTGATCTGAAGCGGAAACGGCTGCGAAACAGCTTTGAAAAAAGGGCCGCCGATGCAGTTCGGGCAATCGGCGGCCCGGAGGTGCGGAATGCCAAGCATTCCGTACATTCTCAGGAGGTTTTACTTGATGTAGCCCGCTTTGGTCATTTCGCGGGTAGTCAGTTGCTGCGCGCTCTGCAGGGCCTGGTCGACCGAGATCTGGCCGGCAAGGGCTGCGGAGAACTGCTGGCCGACGGCCGTGCCGATGCCCTGGAATTCCGGGATCGCCACGAACTGGACGCCGACATAGGGAACCGGCTTGACAGTCGGCTTGGTCGGGTCTGCGGAGTTGATGCTGTCGAGCGTCATCTTCGCAAACGGAGCAGCCTTCTGGTAATCAGCATTCGCATAGAGCGAGCTGCGTGTGCCGGGAGGTGCGTTCAGCCAGCCTTCCTTTTCAGCCACGAGATTGGTGTAATCCTTGCTCGTTGCCCAGGCGATGAACTTCTCGGCTGCTTCAGACTTCTGCGAGCCTGCCGGTATGGCGAGGTTCCAGGCCCAGAGCCAGTTGCCGCGCTTGCCGAGGCCCTTGTCCGGAGCCAGCGCAAAGCCGACCTTGTCGGCAACCTGCGACTGCTTCGGATCGGCCACGAAGGAAGCAGCAACCGTTGCGTCGATCCACATGCCGCATTTGCCGGTCTGGAAGAGCGCCAGGTTTTCGTTGAAGCCGTTGGAAGAAGCGCCGGGAGGGCCGGCTTCCTTCATCAGGTTCACGTAGAAGGTCAGCGTGTCCTTCCACTCAGGCTGATCGAACTGCGGTTTCCACTTTTCATCGAACCAGCGGGCGCCGAAAGAGTTCGACATAGCCGTCAGGAAGGCCATGTTTTCACCCCAACCGGCCTTGCCGCGCAGGCAGATGCCGTAGATTTCCTTATCCTTGTTGGTGATCTTCTTCGCAGCGTCCGCGATGAAGTCCCAGGTCGGCGCATCGGGCATCTTCAAGCCGGCAGCGTCGAACAGGTCCTTGCGGTACATGACCATGGAGCTTTCGCCGTAGAACGGAGCTGCATAGAGCTTGCCGTCCTGGCTGATGCCGCTGCGGATGGCCGGCAGCAGGTCATTCACGTCGTAGCTGTCGCCGAGATTGTCCAGCGGCAGGAGCCAGCCCTGCTTTGCCCAGATCGGAACTTCATAGGTGCCGATCGTCAGCACGTCATACTGGCCGCCCTTTGTTGCAATGTCGGTCGTGACCTTCTGGCGCAGTACGTTTTCTTCGAGGGTTACCCATTCAAGGTCGATGCCGGGATTCTTCGCCTTGAAGTCATCCGTCAGCTTCTGCATCCGGATCATGTCGCCGTTGTTCACGGTCGCGATCGTCAGCGTCTCGGCCGAAGCCATGCCGGCAAACGCCATCGCTGAGCAGGCGCCCAGCAGGAAAGTTCTCAATGTCATATCTTCCTCCCAGAAGATGGATGTGAGCATTCGCTTTGCTCATGGGCAATTACTCATCAGCGGGGGAAATTTGTCAATTGGCAATCGTTGCTGCGATGCCGAACGATCGACCTATAACATTGATTCGAAATGATAATATTTTTGCTCAGATGCTGAGCAAAAACTCAGCCGTCTCTTCGTCGGTAATCAAACCGTTCACCTGATGGCCTGTGATGGCTGCCCTGATCGCCTTGAACTTGCGCTTGCCCTTGGCAATTCCGATGACTGTGGACGAATCGCGCGGCGGGATCGGGGCGGAGGCAACACGCTCGTTGATAGGGTTGTCGAGCAGCCTGCCGTCCGCGTCGAAAATCCAGCCGCAGATTTCACCCACGGCGCCGCCGCTCATCAGCTCCATCATCTCGTCTTTTTCGAGGAACCCATCGACGCAGAGCGGGCCGTCGATGCCGAGTTCGCCGATACCGACGAAGGTCACATCCGCCTGCGCGCTGATCGCCAGCGTCGAGCGCACGAGCTGCTGGCCGTGCAGAAGCTCCCGCTCCTCCGCCGAGGTCACGAGAACCGGCAGCGGCATCGGATAGTGCCGCGCCTTGACGGCATCGGCCATGCTGAAAATCACGTTGTAATAGGCAGCCGACCCATCGGGCGCGATATTGCCGGTCAGCGAAACGATGCGGTGATTGGGACATTCGATCGCCGGCAGCTGGTCGACAGCCGCTTTCAGCGTTCGCCCGGTACCGACGGCGAGTACGATCGGATCGGGGCGTTTCAGCCAGCGCTCGATTTCGGAAGCAGCCGCTTCGGCAATGCCGACCGTCGTGGACGATGAGCCCGGATCGCTCGGAACGATCTCGACATGCCGCAGACCGAATTTCTTGCGCAGCTGATTTGCGAGTTCGAGGCAGGCGGCAATCGGGTGGTCGAGCCGCACCTTGATCAACCGCTCGGCCACAGCAAGCGAAACGAGCCGCTGCGCCGATTGCCTCGAAATACCCATGGCGGATGCAATTTCATCCTGCGTGCGGCCGGCGACATAATAGAGCCAGCCGGCGCGCGCCGCGTCATCCAGCCGTCCGGAAGTCTCCGCTTTTTTAGCCATGTGTTGCCGCCAATAATTCGTTTTGAGTCTGTCTGGCGCCAGATCAAAACAAAAATCGGGCAAATGTCGAGGGCGTTGAAAAAGTCAGCAGTCGCTTCCTTACCCGAACCACTTCATGACGACGTAGATGGCCGCCTTGACGAGACCGTAGATCACTCCGCCTGCGACGGCGAGCGAGACCGCCGTCATGACGAAGCCGAGAAGCGAAAACAATCCGTCTCGCCCAAGAATCGCAAAGGCGAAGATGGAAATCGCGATCGCCGGCAGGATATTGCCGAGCGGTACCGGCAGCACCAGAACGATCGCCAGCACCAGGCAGCAGAAGCCCGCCAAATACTCTGCAGGCGGCTCGGCGAGAATACCGAGCCGCGGCTGCAGCATGCGCTCGGCCCGGGCAAGCCAGGGGTGGATGCGCCCGACGATCGTCTCGAAATCCTCCCGTCGCATGGAGCGCGCCGCAATCGCCTTCGGCAGCCACGGCTTCAGTCCGAAAGTGAGTTGCGCAGCAAGGAAGATCAGCGGAGCGCCGAGCAGCGAGGATGTGCCGGGTGGAGTCGGAAAGGCGTTCGGCAGTGCGAAAATCAGCATGAGCGCACCGATCGCCCGATCGCCCATCGTCCGGAACAGGTCGCCGATCGATACGCGTTCGCGGCTCTGATCCGCCGCCATCTGCCGCAGGATGGAGGATAGCCGGCGGCCTTTCGGACGCGGCCTGCGGGCGGTGGATCTATTGTCTTCGGTATTTTCGATTGTCATGAATCCGGCATAGGCAAGTGAATAACGAAAGGTCTGCCTGTGCAATATGCCATTAGCATGACTCGGACGGATAAAATTATCGAAGCACGCGGCCGATCCCTTAGTTCAATTATCGAATAATCCTTGTAATTCCGCTCCAAGAGTGCGAGCAGACGCCAAGCAAAGACAATTGGTAGACATCAGATGATTATTTCGTTCGACATCGGAGGCTCCGCCATCAAGGGTGGAATTGGGCGTTCGGAATCCGACATCGTGCCGCTCGGCCGTCGCCCGACCCCCAAGGATAACTTCCCGGCGTTCGTCGAGACGTTGAAAAGCTTTATCGCTGAAGCCGGCGAACAGCCCTCGCGCATTGCGCTCTCGATCGCCGGAGTTGTAGACCCGGATACACAGCGCCTCATCGTCGCCAATATCCCCTGCCTTCACGACCGCAACCTCGCCGCCGACCTGGAAGCGGAACTCGCCCTGCCCGTGCTGGTCGCCAATGATGCCGATTGTTTCACCGTGGCGGAGGCCGAGCTCGGCGCCGGCAGAGGCCACCGCATCGTCTTCGGTGCCATTCTCGGCACCGGCGTTGGCGGCGGCCTCGTCTCGGATGGTCGCCTCATCAATGCGTCGGGCGGCTTTGCGGGGGAATGGGGTCACGGACCGATCATCGCGTCGCAGGCCGGCACTCCGCCCGTCGCAATCCCCGCCTATGTCTGCGGCTGCGGCCAGAAGGGCTGTGTCGATACCGTCGGTGGTGCCCGTGGTGTGGAACGCCTGCACAAGACGCTGCACGATGTCGATGTCTCCAGTGAGGAAATTATTACCGATTGGCAGAGCGGCGAGGAAAAGGCCAACCGCACCATCGATGTCTATGTCGATCTGGTCGCCTCGCCGTTGGCACTCGCCATCAACATTACAGGCGCAACCATCGTCCCTGTCGGCGGCGGCCTGTCGAATGTCGAGCCGCTGCTGGCGGAGCTGGATCAGGCAGTACGTGCCCGTATCCTGCGGAAATTCGACCGCCCGCTCGTCGTGCGCAGCGAGTGCCGCATCGAACCAGGCCTGATCGGGGCAGCACTTCTGGGCCTCAAGGCTGAGGCTGCCTAAAGCGATTCCCGCAAAAGTGCGCAGCGGTTCTGCGTTCGGAATTGCGGGAAACAGAGCTCAAAGCTTCGGCCACATCCGGACGATTGCTGCAAAACGCTGCCAGTCCTTTCGCAGACAAGGCGTCCAGGCCGCTTCCGCGACAGCCGGCAGCCGCGGAAAGACCAGCCGGTTGAAATTGGCGCGCGAGACGCCCCGGATGCAGGCTTGGATACCGCGTATCCGCCCCCTCAGCTCCTCCGGCAGTTCGCCTTCGGCTTCGTAGGCATAGGTCTTTTCCGGTGGCGTGAAGCCGGCTCGGCTCGCACCCGGCTCGTCCTCGCCTTCGGCCTGCGCCAGGTCGAGATGATAGGCCTGACCCGGCGCCATGACGATATCATAGCCGTCGCCCGCCAGTTCGATGCCGACTTCAGGCTTTTCCCAGGCCATCAGCAGCGTGCCGCCGCGATCGACCCCGCCGCCATGCGAGACCTCGTTCCAGCCGGCGAGCTTCCTGCCACGCTCCGCCAGCATGGTCTTGATCCGCCGCATAAAATGCGACTGAAGCTCGGCGGTGTCCGCCAGTTTCTCCCTGTCCATCAATGACTTGCAGGCTGGTGAGGCAAGCCAGCAGCCATGCGGCACCTCATCCCCGCCGATGTGCAGATATTCAAACGGAAAGAGCGCCACCATCTCGTCGAACACCTTGCCGAGGAACTCGTAGGTGAACTCGATCGCCGGATTGAGCGTGTTGTTGGAATAATCCTGTACCGAGCGACAGCTGTCCGGCGCCTGCTGCTCGTCGATAAGCTGCGGCAGGGCGAAAAGAGGCACCGCGCTGTGTCCGGGAATGTCGATTTCCGGCAAGACATCGATATGAAGTGCGCCAGCATGGGCGACGATCCGGCGCGCGTCGTCTTGCGTGTAATATCCCGAGCGCGTTTCGGCCACGTTACCAAGCTGCGACACCGGAACTTCGCCCGGCCCGCGCCTTGCGCTGATCTCCGTCAGTTCCGGATAGGCCTTGATCTCCAACCGCCAGGCCTCGTCGTCGGTAAGATGCCAATGGAAAATGTTGAGCTTGTTCCACGCCAGGGTATCGATCAGCCTTTCGATGTCCAAAACCGGATAGAACTGCCGCGAAACATCGAGATGACAGCCACGCCACTCATAGCGAGGCTGATCAGCTATATTGCCGAAGACGGGAAATTGGAAAGTTTCCGCGTCATGGCGTGCACCGTGCAGCAGCTGCGCGAGAGTGATCAGCCCGTAGAACCGCCCGGCCGCATCGTCGCTGGCAAGAATGATCTCCTGAGCCGTAAACCGGAGCTCGTAGGCTGCCGGCATGATCGAGGATTCCGCCTTGAACCGGATCGGTCGCCCGTTCTCAACCGGCTGCAGCGAGAAGGGCACGTCGTCGGCCGGGAAGAGCCGTTGATAGAGCGCAAGCGCCTTGGCTACCGCCTCGATATTTTCGGGACGCGAGCCGGCCGCCGGATAGAGGGCGCCGGGCGCCACCTTGTCCGGCCGCATCGCAAGAGACAACGGCCAGGGCAGCAGCGAAAAAGGTTCGACTACCTGACCTTTCGGCAAAAATTCCGGCAACGCACCGGGCTTCGCGCCGTCGTGCACGAGATCGACAACGCTGACGGGCACTTGCCGGCCGTCGGCAAGCGTAAGGTAGGCCGATTTGATGCCGGACGTGACATGCTCCGGGCCGTTCGTCAGCTCTTCCACGCTAAACCGCCAGCTATCGCCCGGCTTGATGGTCAGCCTCTCTGGCGGCGAAACCTCGTGAAAATCTGCAACGCACCGCTTGAGCACGGCGCCTTCTGCGGCATGTTCGCCCGTCGCGCGGGCGGGCGACGTATAGGCGAGCGTAAAACCGGAGAGCGGTTCGTCAGATAGGTTGAAGAACGTGAAACTGAAGCGTCCGAAGCTTCCTTCGACCGGGTTCCAGCTCGCTTCCAGACGGTAATCGGCCACAGTCATATCCTCCCTTCGACGGATATAGGGCGGTCTTTGCTCCCGTTTAGCGCCATCACCTTCTCGTCTGCCTCCGCAGCTTGACAACTTGCGGGCGCCGGCGGAAATCGAGGCATTTCAATGTGAAGCGAGCCCCGAGGAGAGACCGGTTCAAAACCCTTTCCCCTCCATCCTGCGCGATGATGGCGCGCGCGATCGCATGCTTTCGCAGACGCTCTACTACTGCCGCAAACACCATGGCCGCTGGAAAATGTCGGCTTCACCGCTACCTGCCGAACCCTATGGCCTGAGGCAAATATAGGCTGAAACAAAAATGGCGCGGCCTCGACCGCGCCATTGTCTCATTCGGCTGCCAATGCCGGCGGATGATGGATATCGCCGTCCGCCTCTTCCTGGTTGGCATTGGCATGTTCGTCATTCCTCGTCTTCGGCTCGCGGCCGAAGAACAGGGCGTAACCAGCCGGCAGCACAAGAATGGTCAGCACGGTGGCGACCAGAATGCCGCCCATCATGGCGTAGGCGAGCGGCCCCCAGAAGACGCCGCGCGAGATCGGGATCAGCGCCAGCACCGCTGTCAGCGCCGTCAGCATGATCGGCCGGAAACGTCGTACCGCCGCGCCGACGATCGCCTCCTGTCTGTGCATGCCTGCCTTGATATCCTGGTCGATCTGGTCGACGAGGATGATCGAGTTGCGGATGATGATGCCGAGCAGCGCGATAACGCCGAGGATCGCCACGAAGCCGAAAGGCGCACCGCTGATCAGCAGCGCAGAGGCCGCACCGATGATGCCAAGCGGACCGGTGGCAAAGACCAGCATCGCCTTGCCGAAATGCTGCAGCTGAGCCATCAGCAGGATCATGATGACGACAAGCATGATCGGCGCCTTGGCAGCGATCGAGGCCTGGCTTTCGGCCGAATCCTCCGCACCGCCCTGGATCTCGATCTTGTAGCCGGCCGGCAGGCTGTCCCGCAGGTCCTGCATGTCATTGTAGAGTTTGGTCACCACGTCGTTCGACTGGACGCCGTCAGGCAGCGTCGCGCGGACACTGATCGTCGGCAGGCGATCGCGCCGCCATTCAACGCCCTGTTCCATGGATGGCACGACCTTGGCGATCTGCGAGACCGGGACGAAGCCGCCGAAATCCGTCGGTACATAGACCGAGTTGACGGCCGAGAGCAGCGAACGGTTGGCCTCCGGCTCGCGGGCGACGATGGAGACCGTTTCCTCGCCGTCGCGGAAGTCATCAAGCGGCGCGCCGGACATAGCCGTCTGCAGCATTTGGCGAACGCGCTGCGAGGTGACGCCGAGTGCACGGGCACGGTCCTGGTCGATCACCAGCTTCATGGCCGGCACCGGCTCGAGCCAGTCGTCGTGGATGGCGCCGAGCATCGGATCCCTCGTGAAGCGCTCCTTCACCTGATCGGCAATCTTGCGCACTTCCGCACGGTCGGGACCCATCACGCGCATCTGCACCGGCCAGCCCGTCGGCGGGCCGAGGAAGAGACGGTCGACCTTGCCTCGGATGTCAGGGAAGTCTTCCGCGAGGATCGTCCTGAGCTTGGTGATCAGCCGTTCGCGGGCTGGCTCGTCATTGGCCATGATCAGCAGCTGGGCATAGTTCGGGTTACGAAGCTGCTGGTCGAGCGGCAGGAAGAAGCGGGGCGCGCCCTCGCCGATATAGGTGGCGATGAACTTCTTGTCCGGATCGTCCATCATCTTGGCTTCCAGCGCCTTTGCCTGGACTTCCACTTCCTTGATGCTGGTTCCCTCGGGCAGCCAGAGATCGACAAGGATTTCCGGACGTGAAGACTGCGGAAAGAAGTTCTGCGGGATGAACTGGAAGCTCCAGAGGCTCGCCACGAAGGTGCCGAGTGTCAACGCAAGCACGATGACGCGGTGGCGTACCGCCCATCCGACGGTATGGCGCAGACCGCGGTAGAAACGCGTGTCGAACACGTCGTGATGTTCCCCGGCATGATGACGCTGTTTCAGGATCATGTAGCCGAGCCACGGCGTGAAATAGACCGCCACGAACCACGAGGTCACCAGCGCGATGCCGACGACATAGAAGAGCGAGCGCACATATTCGCCGGCCGTCGACGCCGCAAAGCAGACAGGGATGAAGCCGGCCGTGGTGATGAGCGTGCCGGTCAGCATCGGAAAGGCTGTCGAGGAATAGGCGAAACTTGCCGCATCGATCTTGACGAGGCCTTCCTCGAGCTTTCGCTCCATCATTTCCACGACGATCATCGCATCGTCGACGAGCAGGCCAAGCGCGATGATCAGGGCGCCGAGTGAAATGCGCTGCAGGTCGATGCCGAGTTCGTACATGATGGCGAATGTCGCAGCCAAGACCAGCGGAATGGCGATGGCAATGACAAGACCGGAACGCCAGCCGATCGACACGAACGAGACGACGAGCACGATGGCGAGAGCTTCACCGAGCGCATGCATGAATTCGCTGACAGCATCCGTGACGACGTCAGGCTGGTTGGAAATCTGGTCAACGGCGACACCATAGGGCAGCGAATCCTCGAAACGCTTGTAAGTCGCTTCCACGTCCTTGCCGACATCGGTGACCTTGAAGCCCTTGGCCATGACGACGCCGACCTGCACGCTTTCGTGACCATTGTAGCGGTACTTGCGCTGGTAGGGATCTTCGAGGCCGGAGGTGACGGTGGCGATATCGCCAAGGCGCGTCACCTGATTGCCGGAACGCAGGCGCAGTTCTCTGATGTCCTCGACCTTGTGAACATTGCCTTCGACGGAGATGCGCACCGAGCGCAGGCCGGTATCGACATTGCCTGCCGGATCGACGGCATTCTGGCCCTTGATGGCGTTCTGAAGATCAGGGATCGTCAGGCCACGCTCGGCGAGCGCCTTGGACGAGACGTCGATATAGATCTTCTCTGGCTGATCACCGATGATGACGGCCTTTTCGACGCCCGGCGTCGTCAGCAGCATGTCGCGCGCCTGGATCGCGAATGTCTTCAGCTCTGGATAGGAATAACCATCACCGCTGATCGAATGCAGCGTGATGAACGTGTCGCCGAATTCATCGTTGAAATAGGGGCCGAGCAAGCCCTGCGGCAGATCGCTGTTGATGTCGCCGACCTTCTTGCGCACCTGATAGAAGGCGTCCGCCACCTGGGCGCTGTTCGTATCGCCTTTCACCTGCACGGTAATGATCGTGCTGCCGGCACGCGTATAGGACTTCACCCAGTCGAGATGCGGGGTCTCCTGCAGCTTGCGCTCGATCTTGTTGGTGACCTGGTCTTCCATGTCCTGAAGGGAGGCGCCTGGCCAGAGCGCCTGCACCACCATGACGCGGAAGGTGAAGTCGGGATCTTCCTTCTGGCCCATACGGGTCAGGCCGAGCACGCCGGTGATGAGGATCAGCCCGAACAGGAAGCGGGCGATGCTCGGATGGCCGATTGCCCAACGTGAAAGATTGAAGGGCCGCTTTTCAGTGGTGGTGCTGTCCATGATTCTGTTCCCTTTTTCTGGCCGTTCAGCGGACGGCTGCGTCCGTTTCGGCCGAAGCCGACTGCTGGCCGGGAAGCTTGACCTTCAGGTTTTCGCTCATGAATTGCGTGCCGGCAGCCACGACGAGGTCGCCGCTGCCGAGACCCTTGGCGACACGCACGCCATCGCCAGTGAAATCCGCGATCTCGATGTCCCTGACATGAACGGTTTCACTTCCGCGATCGACGGTCCAGACAACTTTCTTGCCGTCTTTTTGCGCCAGTGCGCTGAGCGGAATGGAGACGTAGGTATCGCTGTTGCCGACATCGGCCTCGATCGTCGCCGTCATGCCGAGCAGCACACGCAGATCGTTCGGCAGGCTGACACGTACTGCGAAGGTGCGTGATTGCTGGTCGGCACTGCCCGCGACCTCGCGAACGGTTCCGTCAAGCACGAGCTTGTCGTCGGACCAAAAGCTCGCCCTCACGGTCTTGCCCGGCTTGAACTGGGCAATATCGTTTTCTGGCACCGCGATCTGCACTTCTTTCTCGCCATCGACGGCAACGGCAACGACCGGCGTGCCGGAACCAACGACCTGGCCGACATCGGCATTGATGGTCGTCACGATACCATTCTGATCGGCCTTAAGCTCCGTGTAGCTCACCTGGTTCTTCGCCTGATTGAGCGCGGAAGCAGCGGCATCACGGGTCGAGATCGCCTGATCGTAGCTGAGCGAAGCCTGCTCGACCTGCGATTTCGGCGCGACATTCTTGTCGAAGAGCTGTGCGGCGCGACGGTTGACGATATCGGCCGTTTCGACGGCCTTTTCGGCAGCAGCAAGGTTGGCTTCGGCGGTCTTCACAGCGAGTTCATAGTCGGTCGAATCCATCCGCGCGAGAATATCGCCGGGCTTCACCCGCTCGCCGATATCGACGAGACGCTCGGTGATCTTGCCGGCGACGCGGAAGCCGAGGTTCATTTCCGTGCGCGCCCGCACCGAGCCGGAATAATCAAGCGTGCGGGTATCGCCGGCCTTGGCGATCTCCACCACCTTGACCGGACGGATGATCTCCTTGACTTCTGCCTTTTCTTCCGTGCAGCCGGCGACGCCGAGCCCGACTACGCCTACGAGCGCGAAGCTCACGACGGACGGCATGCGGTTGCTGAAAGTCTTGAGCGAAAACATCTTTCGCACTCCTGATTGTTCGGGTTTTCTCGGGCGGCGTTTGCCGCGCTTATTTTTTCAGAGCCCTGATCGCAAATTCGATCAGTTCGTCCACGGCCGCCCGGTTTGTCTTGGCAAGACATTGGGCCACCATCTGCGGATGGCAAAGATTGATGGTCGCCGCCCCAAAGCAGCGGGAGGCGACCTCGGGATCCTGTTCGGCGAATTCGCCGGCGGCGATGCCCTCGCGGATAACGTCGGCAAGCAATGCGTGAATGGAATCGATGTGCCTCTCGATGACATGCCAGTCGCGTTCGATCGCGACGATCACCATCTCATGCACCTTCTGCTGATCGAGCATGGTGTCGAGCGTCAGCTGGTATTGGCTGCGCACGTACTGGCGCAGCCGGTCGGAAGCGCTGATCTTCTGATGGCAGATATTGGCTGCAAGCTGATAGGCGGCTGCCAACATCCGGCCGCAGATAGCCTGGTGGATTTCGACCTTGGAGGCGAAGAAGCGGTAGATATTGGCAGGCGACATGCCGAGTTCGCGGGCAACATCCGCGACTGTGGTTTTGGCATATCCATAGTGGCGGAAGAGCCGTTCGGCCGCATCGAGGATGCGGGTTACATTTTCCTGCCGTGTGACGTCCAGCGTGGTTTCCGCGATGTCATTCATGGTTTCAGGCCTGATGTTTACGATTGACGAATTTTGATTTTCATCATTCGTAAAATATCACTCTTCGATTGTCAATGATTTTGCGATGCAAACCAAAAATGCCGCAGCTTCGGCAAGCTGCGGCATCAGAACGAAAACAGATTAAAGGATCATGCCAGCTTGACGTCGAGCGTGATCGGAACGGCAGAAAGTGCCTTGGAAACCGGGCAGCCAGCTTTCGCCATGCCGGCAAGTTCTTCGAACTTCGCCTGGTCGGCGCCGGGAATGCTGCCCGAGAGCGACAGGTGGATGGCGGTGATGGCAAAGCCGCCTTCAACGCTTTCGAGCGTCACCTTGGCCGACGTTTCCATGTGGTCGGCCTTGAGGCCGGCTTCGCCGAGGATCAGTGACAGCGCCATGGTGAAGCAGCCTGCATGGGCAGCGCCGATAAGCTCTTCCGGGTTGGTGCCGGCAACGCCTTCGAAGCGGCTTGCAAAGCCGTAGGGATAATTGCTGAGCGCGCCGCTCTGGGTCGAGATCTGCCCTTTACCGTCTTTGAGACCCCCCGACCAATGGGCCGAAGCTGTACGATTGATCTGCATGCCGTCCTCCTGTTTCGATGATTTTCGAAGCGTTGCGCCGCTCCACCGCGAAGGACACTGCGCCCTTACGACCGGCAATATAGTCCTCTATCCGCGGAAGACGACACCAGATTGAAGTCCAATCATCATACAAGAGTATTGTTTATGTACGATGATTGTCTTAGGATTGGTGATGAGGACTTTTTCTATGCAGCCTGCAGCAAGCCGCGACGAAAGGAGCTCGGCGCCCGAGCGCCGGCCGCGCGTCCGCCGTAACGTTACGGCGGCGATTGCCGGAGATATCTGCGCCAGCCGCTATGCCGCCGGCACGCTGTTGCCGCGCGAAAACGACCTCTGCGACCTCTATGGCGTCAGCCGCACGGTGATCCGCGAATCCCTGAAGGTGCTGGAATCCAAAGGGCTCATACGCGGCAAACCGCGCATCGGCACAACAGTCTGCGACAAGGACGAGTGGAATATCCTCGATCAGGACGTGCTTGAATGGATGGGGCCGCATCTCGGCAATTTCGACCTGTTGGCAAGCATCCTTGAAGCCCGCCGCACCATCGAGCCGGCTGCCGCCGAATATGCCGCAAGCCGCGCAACTGCCCAGGAGATAGCCGATCTGGAGGAAGCCTGGCGGCGCATGCAATCGGCAACCGATGACCCCGAAGCCTTCACCGAGGCGGATCTCCTCTTTCATACGGTGCTTCTCAAGGCGAGCCATAACCAGGTATTCCGGCGCCTTTCCAGCGCCATCCATGCCGCACTAAAGTTTGCGCTTCATGCTTCGAACCTCGCCGTGCTCGATCACCGCGAGGCGATCTCCTTGCATGGCAAGGTGGTGGAGGCACTGCGCCTGCGCGACGCGTCGGAAGCGCGCGATTGCGTCAACCGGATTCTCGATCTCGCCGGACGCGACCTCACCACCGCCGGTCGGACCAAATAACCGAACTCAGAACACTATCGGCGGCTTCGTTCGCCGATGAGAACACGAAGCTAAACGAAAGCAGACGTCCATGAAGATCACCAAACTGACCACCTATATCGTCCCGCCGCGCTGGCTTTTTTTGAAGGTCGAAACCGATGAAGGCATCGTGGGTTGGGGCGAACCGGTTGTCGAAGGCCGCGCGCTGACCGTCGAGGCGGCCGTCCACGAACTCGCCGATTACCTAGTCGGCAAGGACCCGTTCCTGATCGAAGACCACTGGACAGTCATGTACCGCGGCGGCTTCTATCGCGGCGGCGCGATACACATGTCGGCGATTTCGGGCATCGACCAGGCGCTCTGGGATATCAAGGGCAAGGCACTCGGCCAGCCGATCCATTCGCTGCTCGGCGGCCAGGTGCGCGACCGCATCAAGGTCTACAGCTGGATCGGCGGCGACCGCCCTTCCGACGTCGCCCGCAACGCCAAGGACGTCGTCGCCCGCGGCTTCAAGGCCATCAAGCTCAACGGCTGCGAGGAAATGCAGATTGTCGATACCAACGAGAAGATCGACAAGGCGGTCGAAACCATCGCCACCATCCGCGAGGCGATCGGCCCGCATATCGGCATCGGCGTCGATTTCCACGGCCGTGTTCACAAGCCGATGGCCAAGGTTCTCGCCAAGGAGCTCGAGCCCTACAAGCTGATGTTCATCGAGGAGCCGGTGCTGTCCGAACACCGGGAAACCCTGAAGGAAATCGCCAACCATTGCTCGACGCCGATCGCGCTCGGCGAACGCCTCTTTTCCCGCTGGGACTTCAAGTCGGTCCTGTCGGACGGCTATGTCGATATCATCCAGCCGGATCTGTCACACGCCGGCGGCATCACTGAATGCCGCAAGATCGCTGCCATGGCCGAAGCCTATGATGTGGCGCTCGCGCCGCATTGCCCGCTTGGGCCGATCGCGCTTGCCGCCTGCCTGCAGGTCGATGCCGTCTCCTACAATGCCTTCATCCAGGAGCAGAGCCTCGGCATCCACTACAACAAGGGCAACGACATCCTCGATTACATCTCCAACAAGGAAGTCTTCCAGTACGCCGACGGCTTCGTCTCCATTCCGCAAGGACCCGGCCTCGGCGTGGAAGTGGACGAAGCCTATGTCATCGAGCGTGCTAAGGAAGGTCACCGCTGGCGCAACCCGATCTGGCGTCACGGAGATGGAAGTTTTGCCGAATGGTAAGTCCAAGGGCTGCGAAAGCGGCCCTTTTTTCACTCGCCTGTAGGATAGCGGATATCTCGTCCGTCATAATGGAAGCTCAAAGAGGAGATTTCACATGGCCAGAGCAATCGCAATCATCATTGCCCGCATCATCTTCAGCTTCGTCTTCTTCATGGCTGCCGGCTTCAAGTTTGCCGATATCGCCGCGACCGCCGGCTACATCACCTCGGCCGGCTTTCCGGCGGGGACATTCCTTGCCTGGGTCGCCGCCTTCTTCGAGATCGCCCTGGCACTCGCCTTCATCACAGGCGCCTTCTTCAGTGAAGCGAGCCTGCTCGCCGGCATCTATGTGATCTTCCTTGCCTTCTCCTTCCACGGCCCATCGCTTTGGCAGCAGAATCAGGCCGAGTTTGGCTTCTTCGTCGATCACTTCACCTTCCTCGCCGGCCTGCTCTTTGCCGCCGTCCACGGACCGGAAAAGTGGGCGCTCCGCCATAGCCTCCTGAAATAACGTCTCGCCACGCCCGATCCGGAACCAAGAGCCGCCCCGATCATTGCCTTTACCGGCAACCGCAAAGAGGAGCGGCTCATGGAATTGCAGGGAAAGATCGCATTGGTGACCGGCGCAGGCTCCGGCATCGGCAAGGCGACTGCATTGAAGCTCGCCGCCGAAGGCGCCAAAGTCGCGGTGCTGAGCCGCACGGAAAGCGAGGTGGCGCAGACCTGCGGGGAGATTGTCGCCGCAGGTGGCCAGTCGATCGAACTGACTGCCGATACCAGTGACGAAACGCAGATGCGCGCCGCCATCGATAAGATGGCCAAAAGCTTCGGCGGTATCGACATCGTCGTCGCCAATGCCGGCATCAACGGCGTCTGGGCGCCGATCGACGACCTAAAACCCGACGAATGGGATCAGACCATGGCCGTGAACCTGCGCGGCACATACATGACGCTACATCTCACCGTACCCTATCTGAAGATGAACGGCGGATCGATCATCGTCGTCTCCTCCATCAACGGCACGCGCACCTTCACCACCCCCGGCGCCACAGCCTATACCGCGACCAAAGCCGGTCAGGTTGCGATGGTCCAGCAGCTCGCACTCGAACTCGGCAGACACGGCATCCGCGTCAATGCCGTCTGCCCCGGCGCGATCGAAACCAGCATTTCCGCCAACACCACCACGCGCCATCGCGAGGAAACCGAAGTGCCCGTCATCTGGCCGGAGGGCGAAATCCCGATCACCGGCGGCAAGGCGGGATCGAGCGACGATGTCGCTGAAACGATCCTCTTCCTGGCCTCCGAACGCGCCCGCCATATTACCGGAACGCCGGTCTGGATCGACGGCGGACAGGGATTGCTGCGTTAGAGCGCTTCCAATCAGTCGGTACTCCCATGTGCATAGGCTGCAGGGGCGGCATAGGGAAGCCTGTGGGCGAAAACGCGAAGCGATCCTCAATGGATCCGGTTCATTGCTCAGACAGTGAATTCGAGTCGCTTTACATCCCTCCGGTCAACCGGATCATCAGCAGAGTGCATAGGATGCATAGCTTGCATAGGTTTTTCCTTACCTACGCGAAGAAATGTCAGATATTCGTATCACATATAACGAATCTGACATTTCCTAGAAGGCGCAGGAAACTGCCTATGCATCCTATGCATCCTATGCAGGTCCTGAACGTGGAGGATCTTGCTGGTCAGCCGTTCAGCCGCGCGCTTTCCAGCGTGTAAAGCAGTTGGGGGCGCTTGACGCCGCGCAGTGCATAACGACCGATGCAGGCGAGAACATCCCGCTGCTCCCTCGGGATCCCGGCGGCAAAATCCGACGACATCAGCACGTTGAGATCGACCGAACGGCAGATGGATGCGATGCGGCTCACCTCATTGACCGCCGGCCCGATAACCGTAAAGTCCAGCCGGTCCTGGCTGCCGATATTGCCGTAGAAGACATCGCCGATATGCAGGCCGATGTAGACATCCGTCGTCGGTCGCCGGTCCACTTCGCGTGCCGCGTTCAGCGCCGCAAGTTTCTGCCGCAACAGGCGCTCTGCCTCCAGCGCCGCAGAACAGCTTTGAGCCGGATCCTCGCCCTTGAAGATGGCGAGGACGCCATCGCCAATCAGCTTCAGCACATTGCCGCCGGCCTCATGGATCGCGGTGATCACCACCTCGCTATATTCATTGAGTAGCGGAATGATTTCTTCCGGCGCCGAATTGTCGGAAATCTTCGTGTAGTTCAGCAGATCGGAAAACCAGAGTGCTGCCGATATCCGCTCGGATTTGCCGCGGGAGATCTTGCCGTCCATCACCTGGCGCGCGGCATCCTCGCCGAGATAGACCTCGGCGATCGTGCGGGCAATACGGGCAAGCGCCACGCATTTGATCGCCAGCCCCAGCACCGGCACCAATTTGCGCAGGATCGCAAGATCCTGGTCGGAAAACCCTTCCGGGTGCTTGGTCGAGAAATGCGAGAAGAAGCAGTCCATCTCGCCGATCGTGCCGGCCTGGGCAAAACGATGCGCCATGGCGATGTAATCGGTATGGCCGAGCGCATGGATCTGGTCCAGCATGATGAAATCGGTCGGATCGCCGAAGCCGATCCTGCGCCGTACCTCTCTGTCACCGCTTGTCCAGAGATGATAGAAAGCCGAGCGGCGCCAGGTTTCCAGCCCCTGACCTTCGCCCGAAGGACCGTATTCGAATTCGCCTCCGAAGTTCGCTTCACTTTCGCTGTCCCAGCGGAAAGCTCGCCCCTCGTGAACCGGATGCAGCGTGTCCATCAGCGCCATGGCGCGATCGAGCCGCATGCCCGCATTCCGGCAGGCCTCGCAGAAGCCAGCCAGCAGTTCCGCTTCGGTCGCGCCCTTCAAGCCCTGTTCCGTCACCCATGCCGCGATTGTGCCGACGTCGCTATAGTCCATGCGCTCTCCTCACTACCGGTAAGCTGTAGCGTGAATCTGCCGCAGATGGAAAGACAATCAACACCGGATTGGTGCCTGAGAGATCATTGTATAGCCGGCATATTACAGGGCGCGATGATTTCCGCGGCTGAAAATATGGCGGCGATGGATTCCTGATTTATACCGTACGACCGCGACCTGACGCTCGGCGGTCTCGCGCCGAAAACCCAGGCGCAGCCGAGGCGTGAAGCGCTACGGGAAACTGGCCGGACAAAATCTTCAGGGCCTCTGCAGCGAGGCTCTGGCACGTTCACCCATTTGCGGCTACGAAGATGCAATATCGATCTGGGAGGAATCGGGCATGGCTGGAAGCGAATTTTATGACGTCAAAGACGAGCGTTTCCGAGCGCTGATCGCCGGCAGCGCAGTGCTGGAGGAGCTTTACACAGGCTGCCGCTGGGCCGAGGGGCCGGTCTGGTTTTCCGATCTGAACTGCCTGATCTGGAGCGACATTCCGAACGAACGCATGATGCGCTGGGTGCCGGATGGCTCGGTCTCCGTTTTCCGCTCGCCTTCCAACTATGTCAACGGCAATACTCGCGACCGGCAGGGCCGCCTCGTTTCCTGCGAGCATGGCGGCCGCCGCGTGACCCGCACTGAGCCAGACGGCCGCATCACCGTGCTGGCCGACAGTTACAACGGCAAACGGCTGAACTCTCCGAACGACGTCGTGGTCAAGTCCGACGGCTCGATCTGGTTCACCGACCCAAGCTACGGCATCATGTCCGACTATGAAGGCCACAAGTCGCCGGAAGAACAGGAGACGCGGAACGTCTATCGCATTGACGCAGCGACCGGTGATATCGAAGCCGTCGTGACGGACTTCATCCAGCCGAATGGACTGGCCTTCTCCCCGGATGAGCGCCAGCTTTTCATCGCCGATTCCGGCTCCTCCAATCATGACGTACCGCGCCATATCCGCGTCTTCGATGTCGTGGATGGCCGTAAGCTGGCAAACAGCCGCTACTTCTGCTCGATCGACACGGGCACGCCCGATGGTTTCCGTTTCGACATCTCCGGCAATCTCTGGACAAGCGCGGCTGACGGTGTGCACTGCTTTGCCCCTGACGGAACGCTGCTCGGCAAGATCAAGGTGCCGCAAACCGTTTCAAATGTCACTTTCGGCGGCCCGAAGAAGAACCGCCTCTTCATCACGGCGACGCAATCGCTCTATTCGATCTATACGACGACGAATGGTGCGCAGTACCCGTAAGTCTGATTGACGTTCGCAGCACCGCAGCCCACAAGCCCTCACAGGAGGAACTATTTAAGCCTTCACCTTGTCCGGCCGGCCGTGCAGCGGCTCCTTGCGGTGCCAGTTTTCGAGGATGCGCCCATCCGTGTGCTTCTGTTGCGCCCAGCGGATGCCGTTCGAGATGACCTTGTGCACGGTCTTGTCGTGATAGATCGGGTAGGTCTCATGGCCGGGGCTGAAGAAGAAGATGCGCCCGCGCCCACGCTGGAAGGTGCAGCCGCTGCGGAACACTTCGCCGCCGGAATACCAGGAGATGAAGACCAGCTCGTCCGGTTGCGGAATATCGAAGGGCTCGCCATACATTTCCGAGGCATTGACCTCGAAATAGGGCGGCAAACCCTCGGCGATCGGATGCGAGGGATTGACCACCCAGACACGCTCCAGATCTCCCTCGGGCGTCTCACGCCAGGAGAGATTGGCATTTGTTCCCATCAGCCGGCGGAAAAGCTTGGAGTGATGGCCGGAATGCAGGACCAGCAGCCCCATGCCCTTCAGCACCCGCTGCTGCACGCGGTCGATCAGCCCGTCGCTGACCTCTTCATGCGCCATATGCCCCCACCAGAGCAGCACGTCGGTATCATTGAGAACGGAATCCGGCAGGCCTTCATCCGGATCGTCGAGCGTGCCGCGGCGGATCTCGAAATCAGAATGGGCGATACCGGCGGCGATCGCGCCGTCGATACGGTCGGGATAGATATCCTGGACCTCCTTGTGGACCTGCTCGTGGCGTCCTTCGTTCCAGATCGTGACTTTGATTGTCATGTCATTCCTCGATATGTTTCAAGCGGTTGCCGAACGGACAACCCGGCCGGCGGAATCGAACAGATGGCAGGCGGCGCGCTCGGCTGTAAGCGAAACGCGGTCGCCGGGACGGATGGTCATGTCGCCTTCCGTGCGCACGACGATCGGTTGCTGCTGCGAGCCGACCGTCAGATAGGTCTCGACGCCGAGCCGCTCGACGATCACGACCTCCGCCGAAAAATCACCCTGCCCTTGCGGCGCGAGCTTCAGATGTTCCGGCCGGATGCCGAGCTTCGCCTCGCCCTGCGGCACGGAACCGTTTGCATCCGAGAGATCGATCGCAAGACCGAGCGGGCTTTCCAGATGCACCTTGCCGGCATCCCGGCGCGTCGCCGTCATTGGCAGCACGTTCATTTTCGGCGAACCGATGAAGGTTGCGACAAACTCGTTTTCCGGCTGGTGATAGAGCTCCATCGGCGCGCCCTGCTGGGCGACAACGCCCTTGTTCAGAACGACGATGCGGTCGGCCATCGTCATCGCTTCGACCTGGTCATGCGTGACATAGACGACAGTCGCCTTCAGTTCCCGATGCAGGCGCTGCAACTCGGCGCGCATCTGCACGCGCAGCGCCGAATCGAGGTTCGACAAAGGCTCGTCGAACAGGATCAGCGACGGCTTCTTGATGATCGCACGGCCGATCGCCACACGCTGACGCTGGCCGCCGGATAGCGCGCCCGGCTTGCGGCTGAGATAGTCGGTCAGCTGCAGGATCTCAGCGACGCCTTCCACCTGTTTTTTGATTTCGGCTTCCGGCACCTTCTTGAGGCTCAGCGAAAAGCCGATATTCTCCGCGACCGTCATATGCGGATAAAGCGCATAGGACTGGAACACCATGGCGATGCCGCGCTTGTCCGGCGGCACGTCGTTGATGCGCTGGCCGTTCAGCACCAGATCGCCCTCGTCGATACCTTCAAGGCCGGCGATCATCCGCAGCAGCGTGGACTTGCCGCAACCCGAAGGGCCGACGAACACGGCGAACTCGCCGTCCTCCACTGTGATATCGACGCCCTTGATGACTTCGAGCGCGCCATAGAATTTGCGAACGTTTCTGAGATTGATCATTCGTTTCTCTTTCTTGATCTCAGCCCTTCACACCGCCCGAAAAAGTCTGGACGAGGAAGCGCCGCGCAAAGCCGAAGGCGACGACGGCAGGCAGCAGGTAAATGAAGGCGAGCGCCGTCAGCAGGCCGTAATCGATCTCGTTGATGCGGAGGAAGGCGCGGAAGAGGCCGAGCGGCAGCGTCTGCAGCTCCGGCGACGACAGGAAGATCAGCGGCAGCAGGAAATCGCCCCAGGCCGACATGAAGGCGAAGAGACCGGCCGCCGCGAGCCCGGGCATCGCAAGCGGGATCAGCACCCGGCGGATGCGCTGCATCATCGTCGCCCCGTCCATGACGGCCGCTTCCTCATAGTCACGCGGCAGGCCGTCGAAGAAGGTCTTCATGATCCAGAGCGCCAGCGGCAGCTGCATGGTGGCGAGCACCAGCATGATACCGAGATAACCGTCGATGAACCCGGTCCAGCGCATGATATCGCGGGCATAGCTGCCGAAGATCGGGCGCAGGATCGCGCCTTCCGCATTGTTGAGCGTCAGCAGGAACTTGTAGAGCGGCACGACGAGCGCGGTCGGCGGCAGCACGCGGATGAGCAGGATCGCGTAGAGGAACGGCAGCTTCCACCAGGCCCGCGTGCGCGACAGCGCATAGCCGCCGAGCCCCGCCAGAACCATGACGATAAGCGTCGCTCCGCCGACCACGAAGAGCGAGTTGAACAGCCACTTCGCCCCATCCTCCTTGGTGAAGACGCGCACATAGTTTGCGAACGTCCACTGCTCCGGCCAGCGCAGGAAGAGCTGCGCATTGCCGTCGAAGGAGGCAAGCAGCACCCAGAAGAAAGGCACAGCGCAGAAGATCGAGATGATCGTCAATGTTGCATAGGCAAGCAGGTCGGAGCGGGTTTTGTTGGCGCCTTCGCTCGGGGAAATAGCGGTCATGTCAGACCTCCACTTTCATGGCTCGGACATAGCCGATACCGAGGATCAGCGAGATGATGAGCGCGACGACCGCGACCGCAGCGCCGTAGCCGAGCTGGAAGGCCGTAAACGACTGGTTGTAGATATAGATGCTGACGACCTCCGTCGCCCCGCCCGGCCCGCCGCGCGTCAGCGCATAGACGAGGCCGAAGACAGCAATGGTGGAGACGGCCGAGATCAGCATGTACAGCAGGATCGTCGGCATCATCAGCGGCAGGGTAATGCGGCGGAACATCTGCGACGGTGTCGCGCCATCCATGCGCGCCGCCTCGTAGATCTCGGAGGGAATGGTGCTCAAGCCCGCCGTCAACAGGATCATCGCGGTCGCGATACCGCGCCAGGTATTGACGATGATAATCATCGACAGCGGGAAGGCGTTCAGCCAGTCAGCGGGATCAATGCCGAAGAAGGCAACGATGCGCGAGAGCGTCGCATGTTCGCCGCCGGCCAGCATCGAGATCCACATGAAGCCGGCAACGACTTCCGGGGCGGCATTCGGCAGAAGAATAATCGAAGAGAAGAACTGGCGGAAACGGATCGGCCGGCGCAACGCCATCGCCGAAATAAGCCCGAGCACGAACTGCCCGATGACGGCAGAGCCCATGACGAAGACGAAGGTGACGAACAGCGAATTCCAGAACTTCGCATCGTTGAAAAGGCGCACATAGTTGCGGATGCCGACGAAGCGCGGCCGCAGGGCCGCAGCTCCCGTCAGCGCCTCATTGGTGAAGCTCAGATAGACGGAATAGAGGGCGGGATAGATCACAAAGGCCAGAAGCAGGACCAGCGACGGCAGCAGAACCAGCAGGAGTTGGCGCTCGGTTCGCTTTTCATGAGAGTTTCGGGCCATTGAAGCTCACAACCTTATCGAATGAAACCGGCTTATCGAATGAAAGCGAGAAGACGCGGCGAGAATGCCGCGTCCCCGTCTTGGCGGGAGGAAGATATCAGTGGCTTACTTGACCATGTCGTCGCCGAGCGTTTCCTTGACGTAGTCGACAAGGATCTTCTGGGCACCGGCTGCATCGGTTTCCTTGCGCAGCAGGGCTTCGGTGGCGCGTGCCACACCTTCGGCAACCGTGCCGAAGCCGGACGCCTGCTTCAGGAAGACGCCGTTTCCGGCAGCGGCATGGATCGGAACGAGTTCCGTCAGCTTCTGGAATTCAGGATCCTTGGCAGCGTCCTTGCTGGCCGGAATGTTGCCGATGCGGGCAGCGTATGAAACCTGCGTTGCGACCGAGCCGATCTCCATCAGCGCCTTCTTGGCAAGTTCGACATTGGCGGACTTGGAATTGACGGCCCACGGAGCAGCAAGGTTGGCAAGAACATACTGGCCGCCGCTCTGGCCCGGAACGGTCCAGGTGCCGACGATCTTGGTCACGTCAGGGATCGGGTTCTTGCTCTCGCGACCCCAGTCGAAAATGTAGCACCAGGAGCCGCAGGTGGTGGCGGCAAGCTTGCCGGCCGGAAACATCTCATATTTCGGCACCACCCAGGGTTCCGGTCCGAGGAGCGGCTGCACCGGCATCAGGTCCTTGTCGATCAGCGTCTTGTAGACGTTGAAGACATCCTTCACGCCTTCGCCGTTCAGATCGAGCTTGCCGTCGGCATCGACGAGCTGCGGCGTCTTGGAACCGACGATCAGGTGCTGGAAGCCTTCGTCGAAGGCACCGCTGCCCCAGGACACACCTGCCGGGAAGAGGAGGCCGTAGGAGCCGGTCTTCTGTTTGACCTCGGCGGCGCGGTCGAGAAGCTCCTGCCACGTCTTCGGCTGTTCGGTGGAGATGCCGGCCTTTTCGAGAACGTCCTTGCGGTAGTAGATTTCCTGAATGCCGAGCATGAACGGCATCACATAGGTTTCACCGTCCGGGCTGACGGCGAGCTGCTTGGCGACGTCATAAAGGTTGGCATAGCCATCCCAGGCCTTAAATTCGGTGGTAACGGGCGCGAGGTAACCGGCCTCAACCATATCGGCAACGGCAGCCGTTGTCGGGATGGAGAAGAGATCAGGGGCGTTGCCGGCACCCAGTTCGGTCAGAAGCTTGGTGAGATAGTCCTTGTCCGGCGCCGGATATTCGACGACCTCGACCGTGACACCGTATTTTTTCTCGATCCGCTCTACGGTCGACTTCATGGCGTCGATGCCGGCCTGACCGTGATTGGCGATACGAATTGTTTCAGCTTGGGCCAGCGTCGAAACCGCGCTGAGCAGGATGGCGCACAGGCCACCGATAACCGTCTTCTTCAACGGAAGTCCTCCCTTTTTTGAGCCACGGCGCCCTCCAGCACCGGCGACAAAAATGTACACGCATTCTGAATGCTGACAAGATGATTTTTGAAACTCAGTTGTCTTCAAATTTATATATATGATTTTATTGTATAATTTATAACTTGCGTCGAATATATGCTTTGTGTAATCGTTTGCACAACGATATCAGGGAGGATTTCGATGTCTCAGAAATTGCGCCTCGGCGTCATCGGCGCCGGCTTGAAAGCGGCTGAATATGCTCAAAGCTGGGCAAGGATGCCGGAAATTGAATTCGCAGCACTCGCCGACACGACGGAAACCTCCAGAAAGCGCCTCATCGACGTCTGCACCGCAGCCGGAGCACCGGAGCCGAAAAGCTTCGAGAACTACCGCGACATGCTCACAAAATGCCGTAATGAACTCGACATCATCTACGTCTCCACCCCGCACGCTTTCCATGCCGAGCAGGCGACAGCCGTTGCCGAAGCCGGCCTCGATCTCTTCCTCGAAAAGCCGATGGTCACGACCGTAGCAGAGGCCGAAACGCTGATCGCGGCGCAGAGGAAAAGCGGCGTCACCGTCGTCACCGCCTTCCAGGGCGGGCTGTCTCCGCTCGTGCTCGATACCCGCAAACGGGCTCTCTCAGGCGAATTCGGCGAACTCATCGCCATTTCCGGCATGATCTGGGAAAGCTGGTCTTCCAACTATGAGGGCCACTGGAAGCAGCAGCCGGAAATCTCCGGCGGCGGCTTCATGTTCGATACCGGTGCACACATGATGAACACCGTCTGCCTGCTCGCCAATTCCGATTTCGACAGCGTTTCCGCCTATATGAACAACCACGGCAAAAAGGTGGATATCGCGACCGCCGTCTCCGCCCGCCTGAAGAATGGCGCGCTGGCGACGCTGACGGCCGCAGGCGAAGGCCCTCCCGGCTGCGCTTCTTACATCACCTTCTTCTATTCAAAGGCGATCGTACGCATCGATGCCTGGGGCGGCTGGCGCGAAATCAGCGTCGGGCGCACCAGCGAGCCACGTGAAGAGGCCGAGATTCTCGGCAACCCGATGAAGAATTTCCTCGCCATCCGCGCCGGAACGATGGAAAACTCCGGCTCCGTTGAAATGGGTCTCAGATTCGCTAGGCTCTGGGATGCAATCAAGGAATCGGCAGCAGCCGACGGCACCCCCGTCAGGATTGCCGGATAGGCGCAAAATAATGAGCGGAACGAACAGACGGCGGATCACCTCGAAGGAACTGGCGAAACTCGCCGGTGTGTCCTCCGCGACGATTTCGAGGGCTTTCTCGCCGGATTCGCGGATCGGAAGCGCCACGCGCGACCGCATCCTCGCCGTTGCTCGCGAATATGGCTACCAGCCGAATGCGATTGCCCGCTCGCTGAACAACCAGCGCTCGCGCCTCGTCGCACTCGTGGTCAACGCCATCGGCAATCCCTGCGAGGCCGAGGAGCAGCAGCTTCTCGTCCACCGCCTGCAGGCCCGCCAGCTCCTGCCGATCCTGCTCTGTTGCGCCGATCACTCCGATCGCCTGCAACTGATGCGGCTCGCCTCCACCTATCAGGTCGATCATGTCGTCATCTTCTCCGACATGGTCTCGATGCAGGATGCGGTCGATATTTTCCATACAACGAAGCCGATCATCGTCTCCTTCGAACCATTGGAAAACGAAGATGTCTCCAACATCCGCATCGATGGCGCTGCCGGCGCCGGCGAGATCATCGACAAGATCGTCGGCGACGGCAAACGGCGCTTCGCCTATCTCTCCGGCACCAAATCGAGCTGGATCGATAAGCTGCGCCGCAAATGGTTCGCCGACGCTCTGGCGCGCCACGGCCTTGCCTTCGAAGCCGAAGCCTTCGGCGACTATTCCTATGATTCCGGCTTCAAGGAAGCTGTCCTGCTGCTGCACCGCTCCAAGGTCGACGCTATCATCTGCGGCAATGACGTGATGGCGATCGGCGCGCGTGATGCCGCCCGCCGTGTGCTCGGGAAGAATACGCCTGAGGATATCGCCATCGTCGGTCAGGACGGCATCGCGATGGCCGCCTGGGACTGCAACGACCTGACGACGCTGAGCCTCGACCACGTGGCCTTCATGGACGCGGTCGTCGAGGTGATCGAACGCCATGAGGCCGGCGACGAAGGCCCGCACAGTATTACGCTTGCCTGCACACCCCGCTGGGGCTCGACCGCCTGAGGGCGGCTCCAGTCATTCGCATCAAGGAGGAATATCGATGATCGCTCTTTCCCGCGCCGCTGTCAGGCGCCGCCTCTCCCCTGCCGCCTGCCGGGGAGCCTGAGATGCGTTCCGTCGTTTCCCTCAATGAATCCTGGAGCTTCCATGAAGGCTTTGGTCATCGCCTGACCGAGGCTTTCGACGGCACCCACATGGTCAGCCTGCCGCATACGGCGGTCGAGTTGCCCTTCAACTATTTCGACGAGAAGCGCTACCAGCGCGCCTTCACCTATCAGAAGGTGCTGCGCTGGCTGCCGGAATTCGAAGGCCGCGAAGTCTCCATCCTCTTCGACGGCACCATGGCCGACAGCGTCGTCTATCTAAACGGCGAGGAGATCATCGGCCACAAGGATGGCTATACGCCCTTCGAAGCCCGGCTGACCGGCAAACTCATCAAGGGCGAGAACCTGATCACCGTCAAGATCGACGGCAGCGAGAACCCCGCCATCCCGCCCTTCGGCGGCCGCATCGACTATCTGACCTATGCCGGCATCTATCGCGACGTCTGGCTGAAGGTCACCGACAAGGTTTCGATCCGCAACATCAAGATCGAAACGCACGACATCCTCTCCGACAGAAAATCGGCGACAGTGCGTGTCGATATCGCCAACCCGCAGGGCCTCACCTATGCGGCAACGGTCACCGGATCACTGCGGGACGCGCATGGCAACATTCTGGCAAGTGCTGCCGGCGAGACGATCGGTACCAGCACCACGCTTTCCTTCGGCGGCCTGACCGATATTGAACTCTGGGATCTGTCGAACCCGGCGCTCTATGAAATCTCCGTCGAACTGAAGACGGAACATGGCGCCGACAGGACCACCGGCCATTTCGGCTTCCGTACGGCCAAATTCACGCCGGAAGGCTTCCTGCTGAACGGCCGCCCGGTAAAACTGCAGGGCCTCAACCGCCATCAGGCCTATCCCTATGTCGGTTATGCGGCCGGCCGTTCCGCGCAGGAGCGCGACGCCGACATAATGAAGAAGGTGCTGAAGTGCAATATCGTGCGCACCTCGCATTATCCGCAGTCGAAATGGTTCCTCGACCAGTGCGATCGCATCGGCCTGCTGGTCTTCGAAGAAATCCCCGGCTGGCAGCATATCGGCGATCTCGACTGGCAGCAGGAATCGATCGAGAACGTGCGCCGCATGATCGAGCGCGACTGGAATCATCCCTCGATCATCATCTGGGGCGTGCGCATCAACGAGTCGCTCGACAGCCACGACTTCTATACCGCCACCAACCGGCTGGCCCATGAGCTCGATTCCACCCGTCAGACCGGCGGCGTTCGCTATCTGACCGAAAGCGAGCTTCTGGAAGACGTCTACACGATGAACGACTTCATCCTCGGCAATGAGGAACTGCCGGGCGCCAATCGCCCGCGCACGGCCCTTCGCAGCCAGCAGGAAAATACCGGCCTCTCTTACAAGGTCCCCTACATCATCACCGAGTTCAACGGCCACATGCATCCGACCAAGATGTATGATGCCGAGCAGCGCCAAGCCGAGCATGTGCGCCGCCATCTGGAAGTGCTGAACGCGGCCTATGGCGATCCGGATATTTCTGGCGCGATCGGCTGGTGCATGTTCGACTATAACACCCACAAGGACTTCGGTTCCGGCGACCGTATCTGCTATCACGGCGTCATGGACATGTTCCGCGAACCGAAATTTGCGGCCTATGTCTATGCCAGCCAGTGCGACCCTTCGGATGAGATCATCATGAAACCGGTCACCTTCTGGGCGCGGGGCGAGCGCAGCATCGGCGGCGTGCTGCCGCTGATCATCCTGACCAATTGCGATGAGGTTGAGTTGAAATACGGCTCGCTGACGAAGCGCATCGGTCCGGACCGCGAAAACTACCCGCACCTGCCGCATCCGCCCGTCGTGCTCGACCACCGCCATTTCACCCAGGACGAACTCGGCCGCTGGGGTCTGGAATGGATCGATGGCGAATTCACCGGTTTCATCAACGGCGAGCCCGTGACAAGACTGACGCTGGCAGCCGATCCGCTGCCGACCACGCTGGAAGTCGCGGCCGACAGCACCACGCTGAAGGCTCGCGAACGCGACACGACCCGCGTCATCATCCGCGCGCTCGACCAGCGCGGCCAGCGCCTGCCCTTCCTCAACGATGTTGTAATCTTGACCGTGAAGGGGCCAGGCAAGATCGTCGGGCCAGCGACCGTGCCGCTCCAGGGCGGAACGACGGGCTTCTGGCTGGAGGCAACAGGCCTGACGGGCGAAATCACCGTCGAAGCGACCTCGAGCCACTTCGCACCAGTCACGATTTCCGTGGCGGCTGTCTGACGGTGGCCAGAGAATATTTTGCTGGCTAAGCGATCCTCAACTGGCTGGCCGGATCGAAGAACACCGCCTTGTCGAGATTGAAGGCAAGGCGAGTATTCTGGCCCGGCAGGATGCCGGTATCCGCTCCAAGGCGCGCCACTACCGATTTGCCGCCGAGCTTGGTGACCGCGAACGTATCGGAACCGGCAGGCTCCACGACCTCGATGGCACAATCGCCGTGAACGACCGACTTTGCCTTGCGGTCGGCTCCGTCGATATCCGTCAGTGCTTCCGGACGGATCCCGAAGATCACCTGCTTGCCGGCATAACCTGTGAGGCTGTTATTGCCGGCATTGACGGGCAGCTTCAGCGGTTCGCCATTCGGCCGTTCCAACGAGACCTGCAGCCCGCCGGCACCGTTTTCAACGGTGGCGTTCAGCAGGTTCATCGCCGGCGAGCCCATGAAATCAGCTACGAAGACATTGGCCGGGCTGTTATAGATCTCGGCCGGTGTGCCGAACTGCTGCAGCACGCCGTCCTTCAGCACCGCGATCTTCGTCGCCAGCGTCATCGCCTCGATCTGGTCATGCGTGACGTAGACGATCGTCGTTCCCATGCGCTGGTGCAGGCGCTTGATTTCCGTGCGCATATCGACACGCAGCTTCGCATCGAGGTTGGAGAGCGGCTCATCGAAAAGGAAGACCTGCGGATTGCGCACCAGCGCGCGCCCCATCGCTACGCGCTGACGCTGGCCACCTGACAGTTGCGAGGGCTTGCGATCGAGCAGATGGCCAATCTGCAGCATGTCAGAGACCTGCTTGATCGCCTTCTCGCGCTCTTCCTTCGGCACGCCGCGGATTTCCATGCCGAAGGCGATGTTGCCGGCAACGGTCATGTTCGGATAGAGCGCGTAGCTCTGGAAGACCATGGCGATATCGCGCTTGGAGGGGTGCAAGCCGTTGATGGAGCGGCCATCGATGCGAATCTCACCCGAAGTGATCGCTTCGAGCCCGGCAATGGTGTTGAGCAGCGTGGACTTGCCGCAGCCGGACGGACCCACCAGCACCAGGAAACCGCCCTTTTCGAGTTCCAGATCGATCCCCTTGAGAATGTCGACGGCGCCGAAGCGCTTCTTGAGACCGGAAATTTCAAGGAAAGCCATGGATCACCCTTTGACGGCGCCCGCCATCAGACCGCGCACGAAATAGCGGCCGGCGAGGATATAGACGATGAGCGTAGGAACGGCCGCGATCATCGCCGCAGCCATGTTGACATTGTATTCGACCACGCCGGTCGAGGTATTGACGACGTTGTTGAGCGCCACCGTCATCGGCATGGAATCGCCGGTGCCGGCATAGGCCGAGGCGAAGAGGAAGTCGTTCCAGATATTGGTGAACTGGTAGATGACTGTCACCACGATGATCGGCAGCGAATTCGGCAGCATGATGCGGCGGAAGATCTGAAAGAAGCTGGCGCCATCCACCTGCGCGGCCTTCACGAGCTCCGTCGGAAACGCCTCATAGAAATTGCGGAAGAACAGCGTCGTGAAGCCGAGGCCGTAAACCACGTGCACGAAGACGAGGTTTACAGTCGGATTGCCGAAACCGAAGCTGAAACCCGTTGCATTCTGCAGCGTGGTGCCGAAACGGCCGAGCGAACCGAGAATAGTCGCCATCGGCAGCAGCACCGACTGGAACGGGATGAAACAGGCAAAGAGCATCAGGCCGAAGACCAGCGTATGGCCAGGGAAGCGCCACTTGGTCAGCACATAGCCGTTGAGTGCGCCGAGAATGGTCGAGATCGCCACTGCCGGCACGACCATCTTGATCGAATTCCAGAAATAGCCCTTGATGCCGGCGCAGGTAAGGCCGACGCAGGCCTCGCCCCAGGCCTTGAACCAGGCATCGAACGTCGGTGACTGCGGCAGCGCCAGCATATTGCCGTTCTGGATCTCGTCCATGGTCTTGAACGAAGTCGTCAGCATGACGAAGAGCGGCATCAGGTAGAGAACAGCAAAGATCAGCAACAGGCCGTAGATGATGACGCGCCCGATCCAGCGGCCGCTATTGCCGCCTTGCGAGGATGCAATCTCAGAAGAGGTAACGCTGCTCATCGCGCCTTCTCCCTGAGCTCGGAATAGAGATAGGGCACGATGATCGCCGAGATGGTCATCAGCATGATGATGGCGCTTGCCGAACCAACCGCCATTTCATTCCGCTTGAAGGTGTATTCGTACATGAAGTTGGACGGCAGCCATGCGGAGCCACCCGGCCCGCCTGAGGTCAGGGCTACGACAAGGTCATAGGATTTGATCGCCATATGCGCGAGCACGATGAAGGCCGACAGAAAGATCGGCCGCAGCATCGGAATGACGATACGCCGGTACATCTGGAAGGGCGATGCGCCGTCGATCTGCGCAGCCTTCATGATTTCGCCGTCGATGCCACGCAAGCCGGCGAGGAACATCGCCATGACGAAGCCGGAGGCTTGCCAGACACCGGCGATGACGACGGTGTAGATGACGAAATCCTTGTTCTTGATCCAATCGAAATGGAAGCTCGTCCAGCCAAAGTGATGCAACGTTTGCTCGAGCCCGAGGCCCGGATCGAGGAACCACTTCCAGGCAACTCCCGTCACGATGAAGGACAGCGCCATCGGATAGAGGAAGATCGGCCGCAGGATGCCTTCGCCACGGATCTTCTGGTCGAGAAGGATCGCAAGCAGCAGGCCGAGCCCCAGACAGATGAAGATGTAGAGGAAACCGAAGATCCCCATATTGGTGATTGATGTGTACCAGGAGGACGGCGGATCGCTTTCGAAGGTCCAGCGCCAGAGCCGCTGATAAGCGCGCGCGCCCGTGATTGCATAGGACGGAAAGGTCTTGGAATTGGTGAAGGAGAGATAGGCCGTCCAGACGATGAAGCCGTAGACGAAGATCACGGTGATCAGAAAACTCGGCGCCAGCACGATCTTCGGCAATGCATCCTGCAGTCGGCCGCGAATGGACGTGCGGGTTGAGGGTTTCGATGTCAGGACCGGATCCGTGGTCGCAACTGTGCTCATGTGATCATCTCCTCCCCGCGCGGCAGGGCCGTGGCTTCCCCGCAAGGGTGCGGGAAAGCCTTTGTCGTTAGAATTAGCGAGCGTCGTCGATAGCCTGAACGAGCTGGGTAACAGCTTCGTCGGAGGTCTTGATCTGACCATGGACGAACTTCGAGACAACGTCCTTATAGGCGTTGGCGATCGCCGGAGGAGCACCATAACCCTGAGCGAGCGAGCCGAACAGCGTGCCGCCTTCGTTGGCGGCCTTCAGGTCGGCAATGCCCTTCTTGCCGCAAGCATCGAAATCCTTATCCGAAACGTCGGTACGGGCCGGAACCGAACCCTTGACGACGTTGAAGGCGGACTGGAAGCTTTTGGAAAGCGTAGCCTTGGCAAGCGCCACCTGAGCGGCCTTGCGGTCGTCAGGAACGTTGAACATGCCGAACATGTCGGAGTTGTAGACCACGCTGCCGTCGGTACCCGGGAAGCGATAGCACAGGAAATCGGTATTCGGCTTCTTCTTGGCGGCAACGAATTCGCCCTTCGCCCAGTCACCCATGACCTGCACCAGAGCGTCGCCCTTGATGACCATGGCGGTCGCCAGGTTCCAGTCGCGGCCCGAGAAGTTCGGATCGACATACTTGATGATCTTGGCGAGGTTATCGAAGGACTTCTTCATCGTGTCGGACTTCAGCGATTCCTCGTCGAGGTCGTTGAAAGCCTTCTTGTAGAATTCCGGACCGCCGGTCGACAGCACGATGGAGTCGAACATCGTGGCTTCCTGCCAGTTCTGACCGCCGAGGGCGAGCGGGATGACACCGGCTGCCTTTGCCTTGTCGAGCAGGGCGATCAGGTCGTCGAAGGTCTTCGGCTGTGTGCCGCCGATCTTGTCCATGACCGACTTGTTGATCCACAGCCAGTTGACGGAGTGAACGTTAACAGGTGCTGCGACCCACTTGCCGTCATAGACGGAGAACTTCTGCAGTGCTGCCGGAACGGACTTGTCCCAGCCCTCTTTCTTGGCCGTCTCGGTCAGGTCGCCCATGACGCCAGCCTGGGCATAGTCGAGAACGGTATAGCCGAGCATCTGAGAAGCGGTCGGGTAGGTGCCCGCGGCAACCATCGCCTTCAGCGCGGTCATGGCTGCGTCACCGCCACCGCCCGCGACCGGAACGTCCTTCCAGGCAAAACCTTCCTTGGCAAGGTCCTGCTTCAGCACGTTGAGCGCCGCGGCTTCGCCGCCCGACGTCCACCAGTGCAGCATCTGAACTTCCTTGACGTCGGCTGCATGAGCGCTGCCGAAACCAGCCATCATCACGACAGCAAGAGCTGCCGAGCTCAAAAACTTGCGCATGAATATCCTCCCGTTCGTAAGCGGCGGCGAGACCCACCTCGACCGCCGGATGTCTTCCGCCGTGAGGGCAGCCAGACACCACATTACACCGCACCTCCCAGCGCGGTTAACAATTTAAAACGTTATAAACGCGGTTACGTCAAGTCCTTCCTCGACTCCCGAGAAAAATATGATTAGTTCGATAAGTGTTGATTTTATTTGAATTTTTCCTAATCGCCTAAGAAACCGTAAAAATTTAAATCGTTTGCATTGATTGATTGCGTGCCGGTTTCATCGTGTTATTGTAGCCGCAATCCAGCATGGAATGTCCCCAGTGACCGAATCGTCCCAACTGCAACGCGGTGAAAATCCGGATGGTGCGCAAAAGCGCGGCAAGCCAACCTTGCGTACCATCGCGACATTGACCGGTCTCGCGGTGACGACGGTTTCGCGCGCACTCAGCGACGCGCCGCAAATATCGGTTGAGACGCGCGAGCGCGTCCATCGCATTGCCCGCGAGATCGGCTACCTGCCCGATCGGGCTGCTCAGCGCCTCAAGACGGGCCGCACCAATGTCATCAGCATCCTTCTCGATCCGCATCAGGAAGTGGTCGGCTTCGGCACCGCGATCATGTACGGCATTGCCAAGGCGTTGAAAGAGACATCCTATCACCTCGTCGTCGCCCCGAACTTCTTGTCGACAACGGATCTCGAAGCGGCGGAATATATCGTCCGCAACAATTTCGCCGATGGCCTGATCTTCACGCGGACAGAACCCTTCGATGCGAGGGTGCGGATGCTGCAGGAGGTTGGCTTTCCCTTCGTGTCTCACGGCCGCACCGAGTTTTCGACACCGCACCCTTACGTCGATTACGACAATTATGCCTTCGCCTACGAAGCCACCCGGCGCCTGATCGCCAAGGGAAGGAAAAGGGTCACGGTCGTCATGCCGCCGAAGCGGCTGACCTTCAGTCAGCACATCCTTCATGGCTTCATGACCGCCGTGCGCGAGGCGGGCGTCGCCTATGAAATATCGGAAGCGGTCACGCTCGATTCACCGGCCAACGAGATAAGAGATTTCTTCCGCGCCCGCGCCGCCGCACCCGATGTTCCCGACGGTTTTGTCTGCCCGGGCGAGGTTTCCGCACTGGCGCTTGTCAGCGCCATGGGTGATGCGGGCCGCATTCTGACTAAGGACTACGATATCGTCGCCAAGGAGACGTCGCATCTCCTCACGCATCTTCAGCCGAAGATCGACACTATTTATGAGGATCTGGTCGAGGCCGGCGAACATCTCGGCCAGATGCTTCTTCAGCGCATCAGCAATCCGGGCGCAGACAGCCCGAACCTGCTCCTGCCGCCGCAGATCAATTTTCCAGTGGCCTAAGCCGCGTCACGACCGGCTGTCGGCTTATCGCGGAAAGCAAAGACATCGACCGGCTCTCCGAGTCCCCGCAACGGAAAGCTGCCGAGATCTTCCATTTCTTCCGTGCAGGTCGCCATTTCGACGAAAGCACGCGACAAGAGCACCGGTCGCTTCACCTCTTTGGTCAGCGCTTCGAGCCTCGAGGCAACATTGACCGCCGGCCCAATGACGGTGAAATCCAGCCGCCGACGCGAGCCTATATTACCGTACATGACATCACCGACATGTACGCCAACACCGTAGCGCAGAGGTTCGCGTCCCATGCGCTGGTGTTCCTCATTGAGTAGCGCCATTGCTTCCTGCCCCTCCCTGATGGCCATCAGAAGATCCTCGCAGGCCGAGGGCTTTGATAGCGGGAAGATCGCCAGCAATCCATCACCCATGAATTTCAGGATCTCGCCGCCATGCCGCTCGATCGGATCGGACATGGCATCGAAATAGTCGTTGAGCAGGTGGATGACGTCATCGCGTGGCCAGAGATCGGATATCGCCGTAAAGTCCCGCAGGTCGCAGATCATGATCGCCGCGCCGACGGTCGCACCGCTGCCGCGGGTGATGACGCCAGAGAGAATTTGTTCGCTCGCATGCGGTCCGACATAAGTCTGCAGCAGTGTGCGCGCCATGATGTTCTTGAGCCGGATCTCGCTGACGAGAGTGAGAGCCGGCAGCAGATCGCGCAGGAAATCCACGTGTTCGCTGGTAAAACCACCCGGCCGACTGGTCGAGAAGGTGACGACATGGCGCTTATCGAATGTGTGATCGATCGGCCAGGCGATATATTCGGAATAGCCGTCGTCGCGCAGTTCCTGATAGAAGGGATAGTCGTCGCCTTCCCATAAATCCTCCAGGTTCTTTCGCACCTCGTTGGCGCCGCTATGGATCTCGTTGACCGGGCTGTTGAGGAATTGCGGCGTGGTTTCCACCCCATAGGCAAAAGTGTTGATCTTTGCCTCTTCCATACCTTCCACCCACAGGATGCGGGCGCCGATCCATTGCGGATGGTTGGTGCGGAAATGCAGGCTGGACCGGTTCACCGGCACGCCTGCTGCAAGCAGCCGCTTGCACATCTCTACCAGGATATTGTCGATGAAACGCTCGCTGCGGGTCTCGTTGATCAGCCAGTCGAGAATTCGGCGTCTGCGGATCGGCCAGACACCTTCGGCAGCTTCGCCTGCCGGATCAATCGCTTCGAAAGAGGGCTTCATAAAAAAACTCCCGTTACGCCACATTCAACGAATACATCGCGCTGAATGTGGGCGATAGCGGGCCGAATGATAAGAGGCTTCGTAAAGTTAAACCTCAGAAATCCCAGTCTTCGTCTTCGGTCGCCACCGCCTTGCCGATGACATAGGAGGAGCCGGAACCCGAGAAGAAGTCGTGGTTCTCGTCGGCATTCGGCGAAAGCGCAGACAGGATCGCCGGATTCACCTTGCAGGCTTCGGCCGGGAACAGCGCCTCATAGCCAAGGTTCATCAGCGCCTTATTGGCATTGTAATGCAGGAACTTCTTGACGTCCTCGGTCAGCCCGACGCCATCGTAGAGCGCTTCAGTATATTTCGCTTCGTTGTCGTAGAGCTCGAGCAGCAGGTCAAAGGCAAAGTCCTTGATCTCCTGGCGGCGCTCTTCGGAGAGCTTTTCAAGTCCGCGCTGGAACTTGTAGCCAATGTAATAGCCATGCACGGCCTCGTCGCGGATGATGAGGCGGATCATGTCGGCCGTGTTGGTCAGCTTTGCGCGGCTCGACCAGTACATCGGCAGATAGAAGCCGGAATAGAAGAGAAAGCTTTCGAGGAAGACGCTGGCAACCTTCTTCTTCAGCGCATCGCCGGAAGCGTAGTGTTCCATGATCAGGGCCGCTTTACGCTGCAGGAACTCGTTCTCCTCGGACCAGCGATAAGCATCGTCGACATCGGGCGTCAGGCAGAGCGTCGAGAAAATCGACGAATAGGAGCGCGCATGCACTGCCTCCATGAAGGAGATGTTGGATAGCACCGCCTCCTCATGCGGCGTGACCACATCTGCCATCAGCTTGACGGAACCGACACCGTTCTGGATCGTGTCGAGCAGCGTCAGCCCTGTGAAGACGCGGATCGTCAGCTGCTGCTCGACCGGTGTCAGCGTTCCCCACGATGGAATGTCGTTAGACAGTGGCACCTTTTCCGGCAGCCAGAAATTGCCGGTCAGCCGGTTCCAGACTTCGAGATCCTTGTCGTCTTCGATACGGTTCCAGTTGATGGCGCGCACGCGGCTGACCGGCTTGATGGATATGTTCATTGGGTGGTCTTTCTTCCACAAATTCTAACGGAATGCGGAGCCCCCTCACCCTGCCCTCTCCCCGCTGAGCAGAGGGGAGCGCCGTGCAACCGGCTTGTCTCTTCTCCCCATCGGGGAGAAGGTGCCGGCAGGCGGATGAGGGGGTTACAAGCTCGAAACTCTCGGCCAGCAGCCCAAAATCAAAGCGTACAAGACACGCAGCCCTGCACCTCGGTGCCGGACAGCGCCATCTGGCGAAGGCGGATGTAGTAGATGGTCTTGATACCCTTCTTCCAGGCATAGATCTGGGCGCGGTTGATGTCGCGCGTCGTTGCCGTATCGCGGAAGAACAGCGTCAGCGACAGGCCCTGGTCGACATGCTGGGTGGCAGCCGCATAGGTGTCGATGATCTTTTCCGCGCCGATCTCGTAGGCGTCCTCATAATAATCGAGGTTGTCGTTGGTCATGAACGGCGCCGGATAGTAGACGCGGCCGATCTTGCCTTCCTTGCGGATCTCGATCTTAGAGACGATCGGATGGATCGAGGAGGTCGAGTGGTTGATGTAGGAGATCGAGCCCGTCGGCGGCACTGCCTGAAGGTTCTGGTTATAGAGGCCCGAAGCCATCACGGCCTTCTTCAGCTCCAGCCAGTCTTCCTGCGTCGGAATATGAATGCCGGCATCGGTAAAGAGCGTCTGAACCTTCTCGGTGGCAGGTTTCCACTCCTGCTCCGTATATTTGTCGAAATACTCGCCAGAGGCATATTTCGAGTTTGCAAAGCCCTTGAAGCTCGTACCGCGCTCGACCGCCAGACGGTTCGAGGCGCGCAGCGCGTGGTAGGTCACCGTGTAGAAATAAATATTGGTGAAATCGACGCCCTCTTCAGAACCGTAGTGAATGCGCTCGCGGGCGAGGTATCCATGCAGGTTCATCTGGCCGAGACCGATCGCGTGGCTGTCGTCATTGCCCTTCTCGATCGAGGGGACCGACGAGATATGGCTCATGTCGGAAACGGCGGTCAGTGCACGGATCGCGGTCTCAATCGTCTTGCCGAAATCGGATGAATCCATCGCCATGGCGATGTTCAAAGAACCGAGATTGCAGGAGATATCCTTGCCGAGATGCTTGTAGGAAAGATCGTCGTTGAATTCGCTGGCCTCGCTCACCTGCAGGATTTCCGAGCAGAGGTTGCTCATGCTGATGCGGCCGGCAATCGGATTTGCCCGGTTCACCGTGTCCTCGAACACGATGTAGGGGTAACCACTCTCGAACTGGATCTCGGCGATCACCTGGAAGAATTCGCGTGCCTTAATTTTCTTCTTGGTGATGCGGGCATCCGCCACCATCTCGCGATACTTTTCCGTCACCGATATCTCGGTGAAGGGCACGCCGTAGACCCGCTCCACATCATAAGGCGAGAAGAGATACATATCCTCGTTGTTCTTGGCGAGTTCGAAAGTGATATCAGGCACGACGACGCCGAGCGACAGCGTCTTGATGCGGATCTTCTCGTCGGCATTTTCGCGCTTCGTATCGAGGAAGCGCATGATGTCGGGGTGATGGGCGTTGAGATAGACGGCACCCGCCCCCTGCCGCGCGCCGAGCTGGTTGGCATAGGAGAACGAGTCTTCCAGCAGCTTCATCACGGGGATGATGCCGGAAGACTGGTTCTCGATCTGCTTGATCGGCGCACCGGCCTCGCGGATGTTCGTCAAGGAAAGCGCAACGCCACCGCCACGCTTGGACAGCTGCAGCGCCGAATTGATGGAGCGGCCTATCGATTCCATATTGTCTTCGACACGCAGCAGGAAGCAGGAGACGAGTTCGCCACGCTGCTTCTTGCCGGCATTGAGGAAGGTCGGCGTTGCCGGCTGAAAACGGCCGGCAATGATCTCTTCCATCAGATCGCGTGCCAGCTGTTCATTGCCTTCGGCCAGCGCCAGCGCCACCATGCAGATACGGTCTTCATAGCGCTCCAGGTAGCGCTTTCCGTCGAAGGTCTTCAGCGTATAGCTGGTATAATATTTGAAGGCGCCGAGGAAGGTCGGGAAACGAAACTTCTTGGCATAGGCTTCGTCGAACAGGTCGCGGACGAAATTGAACGAATACTGGTCGAGGACTTCCTGCTCGTAATAGCCTTCGGTGACCAGATAATCGAGCTTCTCCCGGAGATTATGGAAGAACACCGTGTTCTGGTTCACATGCTGCAGGAAATACTGCTTGGCCGCCATGCGGTCCTTGTCGAGCTGGATCTTGCCCTCATCGTCATAGAGGTTCAGCATCGCGTTCAGCGCGTGATAATCGAGCGCTTCCAAGGCCTTCAGAGGCTTGGCGACCGCATCCCGCGTCAGGTTTGTCCCCGTGTCCAAAATCGTCCCATCCCGTCTTTGACATTGGCGACATCCTCGGCAGTCCCCAGGAGCTCGAACCGGTAGAGGTAAGGCACCTGGCACTTCTGCGAGATTACGTCGCCGGCAAGCCCGTAGGTCTCGCCGAAATTGCTGTTGCCCGCAGCAATGACGCCGCGGATGTTGGAGCGGTTTTCCGCATTGTTGAGGAAACGGATCACCTGTTTGGGCACGGCTCCTTTTCCGCCGTCCCCGCAATAAGTGGGCGAGATCAGCACAAAGGGTTCGCGAATGTGGATGTCTTCAGCGCCTACGGGAATGCGCGCCGCGCGCAGTCCCAGCTTCTCGACGAAACGATGGGTATTCTCCGACCGGCTGGAATAATAGACGATCAGGCCCACCGCTCTTCTCCGATCAGGAGAGCGCGCTGATCATATCGGGACGGAAGCCCGCCCAGTGGTTCTCGCCGGCAACGACGACCGGAACCTGCATGTAGCCCATGCCGCGCACGCGATCGAGCGCGTCGGCATCTTCGGAGATATCGATGATCTGATAGTCGACGCCCAGACGGTCGAGGGCGCGGTAGGTGGCGGTGCACTGAACGCAGGCAGGCTTGCTGTAAACGGTAACGCTCATCATGTTCCTCGTGATGTCAATGGATTCCGGACGCAGAACTAGGATCGGGCGCCTTGCGGCGTCCGGGGCAACGCTTGAGAATGATCTGACAAAGTCGGCGCTTTACACGCCAGGCATTATCCTCTGCGGGATCTGCGCGGGCGGCGGTTTTGATGCTCTCGACATGACTTCAACCCCGAAGTGCTCATGCGGAAGTTCGGGGCAGCGTAACAGGCACGGATAGATCCGCATTCATGCACGCGACCTTCCGGACACCCCGCCCGTGGACAACCAGTTCAAGGCAGGTCTCCTGGCTCGCGGGTCGAAGCACCCTGCCCCCAGCCTTCCCAAAGCCTCATGCCTCAGTGACCTGAAATCGGACAGTTGCTCGCCGCTTACAGTTGCGGGGGCAGCTGCAGACTTGTCGCGCCTTCATGGCGAAACGCACCGTATTCCCGTCTTAGCCCGCGACCCTCACGAATCGAAGGAACCTTGAACACTAGATATAGTACGCGAATCCCAGTTTGCGTCAACGGATGGTTTGCGCGTCGCGTTACGGCATGTTTGAAATCACTGCATTCGTGTGAAGAACGTGGTTAACAGATGATTAAAGAAAGCAGGCTGTGGAGAAGGCCCCAAGGAAGAGAGCCAGCCTGTAGCGGGCTCTGCGATTTTCGATTCCCGATTCATGCCCGAATCGCGGATGGGGCATCGCGCAACAGGCCGACTTTGCATTCGGGGCAGCTGCGGTTTCGGCAGATCCCGGGAACCACGATGCCACGGCGCACACCGTCCGCACGCTGTTAAAATGACAGACTTTACGCCTTTATCTGGAGAAGACGAAGCGCGTTCATCGTCACCAATACGGTCGCGCCGGTATCGGCAAGGATCGCCGGCCACAGGCCGGTAATGCCGGCAATAGTGGTGACGAGGAACACCGCCTTCAGCCCGAGAGCAATGGTGATGTTCTGCATGATGTTGCGCATCGTCCGCTTCGAGAGCTCGATCATGCGGGCAACGTCGCCGACACGCCCATGCAGCACGGCCGCATCCGCCGTTTCCAGCGCAACGTCGGTGCCACCGCCCATGGCGATGCCGACATCGGCGGCGGCAAGTGCCGGTGCATCATTGATGCCGTCACCGACCTTGGCAACGAACAATCCTTCCTTCTTCAGTTCGCCAACAATGCGCTGCTTGTCCTGCGGCAGCAACTCGCCGCGCCAGTCGATGCCGAGGTCACCGGCAACGGCTGCTGCAGTGCGCTTGTTGTCGCCGGTCAGCATGATGGCGCGCACGCCTGCCGCCTTCAGCGTCGCAAGCCCGCTCGTGGCGTCGTCGCGCGGCTCGTCGCGCATGGCGATGAGACCGGCCGCGACACCATTGACGAGCAATACCGAGACGCTCTTGCCCGCACCATTAAGTGCCGCGACCCGCTCGTCCTGTTCGACATTCAGCGCCCCGCGCTCGCGCGCCGCCGGCGGTGACAGGAGATCGAGCGTCTCGCCGCCAACCTTACCGGTCATGCCCTTGCCGGGCAGCGCTTCCACTTCGAAGGCCGGCGGCACGGGCACGGCGTCGGCCTTGGCACGGTTGAGGATCGCCAGCGCCAGCGGATGGCTGGAGCCCTGTTCGAGAACGGCAGCACGGGAAAGCACTTCAGCCTCCGAGCGCCCATAGGCGATGATATCCGTGACCTGCGGCTTGCCTTCTGTGAGCGTGCCTGTCTTGTCGAAGGCAACGGCCGTCACCTTGCCGAGCAATTCCAGGACCGCCCCACCCTTCATCAGCAGACCGCGGCGCGCACCCGCCGAGAGCGAAGCAGCTATTGCTGCCGGCGTGGAAATGACCAGCGCGCAGGGGCAACCGATCAGCAGGATGGCAAGGCCCTTATAGATCCATTCGCTCCATGCCGCGCCCGTCAGCAACGGCGGCAGGATCGCTACCAGAGCCGCCACAACGACCACGCCCGGTGTGTAATAGCGCGAGAAGCGGTCGATGAAACGCTCCGTCGGCGCCTTCGATTCCTGGGCTTCCTCCACAAGCTTGACGACGCGGGCAATCGTGTTGTCCTCGGCGGCTGCCGTGACACGAACGCGGAGTGCTGCGTCACCATTCACCGTGCCGGCAAACACGCTCTCGCCAGCGCCCTTGCGCACCGGCGTGCTTTCGCCGGTCACCGGTGCTTCATCGATGGCACTTTCACCGGACAGAATTGTGCCGTCGGCTGAAATCCGGTCTCCCGGCCGTACGAGAATGACAGAACCAACCGCAAGCATCTCAGCCGGTACTTCCTTCACCTCGCCACCCGTCTCCACCAACGCGTTCTTCGGCACCAGCGTCGTCAGCGATTGGATGCTGGCGCGCGCCTTGCCGGCGGCGACCCCTTCCAGCAATTCGCCAACGAGGAACAGGAACACGACTGTCGCTGCCTCTTCACCAGCATTGATGATGACCGCGCCAACGGCGGCAATCGTCATCAGCATTTCGATGGAAAACGGCGTGCCGGAAAGTGCGGCCACGACCGCGCGGCGTGCGATCGGTACCAGCCCCACCAGCATGGCGATGATGAAAGCATACGGAGCAATCGAAGGCACCAGGTGGCCCACGACATAGGCAACGACGAGTGCAAGTCCCGAAAGGATCGTCAATCGGCCCTTCTTGCTCAGCCACCAGGGACCGGTCATCGGCCCATGATCATGGCCGTGCAACCCCTCGACCTCCTCGGTGCCATGCGAATGCCCGTGATCGGCGTGATCATGACCAGCATGATCGTGGTCATGACCGTCGTGGTCGTGATCATCATGCTTATGATCGTGTGCGTGGTCGTGATGCGCATGATCATGATCGGTTTTGCTTTCTCGGACAGGAGCCTTGCCCGTGAGCGGAACAACCGAATAACCGAGGCCCACCACCTTTTTTTCGATCGCCTTTAGATCGCTGCTGCCATCATGGCGCACCGTCATCGTACCCGCCGTCACCGATACGGAGACGTCTTCGACGCCGGGCACACGCCTTACGGCCGTATCGATCTTCGTTGCGCAGGCGGCACAATCCATGCCGCCAACCCGGAACCGTGCCTGTGCTGCTTCGCTCATGATTTCGATCCTTGCCTGTAAGCTGTATCGTTCCTACATCCTCTAGCGACTAGAGGTGCAAGAGGAAAATCATGAAAAAGATCACCATCGGTGAAGCCGCCCGCCAGAGCGGCGTCAAAGTGCCGACGATCCGCTATTATGAGGGCATCGGCCTGTTGTCTGCGCCAAGCCGCAGCGAGGGCAATCAGCGCTCCTACGAGCCATCGGATCTCAATCGCCTCGCCTTCATCCGCCATGCCCGCGAGCTCGGCTTCGAGATCGAGGCGATCCGCACTCTCTTGCAGCTTCAGGACGACCCGCATCAGCCCTGCGCCTCCGCCGATGCCATCGCAAAGGCTCGTCTCATTGAAGTGGAGCAGCGTATCCGCAGCCTGAACGCCCTGAAGGCCGAACTGGAACTGATGGTCGAAGGCTGCGGCCATGGCCGCGTCGATCAGTGCCGTGTCATCGAGGTGCTCGCCGATCACGGCAAGTGCGCTCACCCGCATCACTGACACTTGCGCTCGTTCCCCGCCCGCGCCAAGAAGGCGCAATGAAACAGAAGAAAATCGCGATCATCGGCGGCGGCCCCTCCGGCCTTTCGGCAGCCGAAGTGCTGTCGGCAAGCGGCCATGCCATTTCCGTCTATGATGCGATGCCGACCTTTGCCCGCAAGTTCCTGCTCGCCGGCAAATCCGGACTCAACATCACCCATTCCGAAGACTACGAACGCTTCGCCACCCGCTTCAGCGATGCCAGTCCCCTGCTGCGCGCGGCTCTCGATGCCTTCACACCGGCAGATATCCGCGTCTGGGCAGCCGGGCTCGGCACCGAAACCTTCGTCGGCTCCTCCGGCCGCGTCTTCCCCAATATCATGAAGGCTTCGCCCCTTCTGCGTGCCTGGCTTGCCCGGCTGGAAGGCCGTGGCGTCAGCTTCTTTCCCCGCCATCGCTGGATCGGCTTTACCGACGACGGGCATGCATTCGAAACGCCTGATGGCGGCAAGACCATCTCCTGCGATGCGACACTGTTCGCACTCGGGGGTGCCAGCTATCCGCGTCTCGGCTCGGACGCCGCCTGGGTGCCGTTGCTTGTCGAACGCGGCATAACGATCGCCCCATTTCAGCCCGCCAATTGCGGCTTCGATGTCGCCTGGAGCGATCTCTTCCAAGACCACTTCGCCGGACAGCCGCTGAAATCCGTCACGGCAACGTCGCGCGCTGGCACATTTCCCGGCGAGTTTGTCATCACCCGACACGGCATCGAAGGCAGCCTCATCTATACGCATTCGGCCGTCCTGCGTGATGACCTGCGGGAACATGGTCAGGCAGCGCTTTCAATCGACCTCGCCCCCGGTCGCACGCTGGAGCGTCTGTCTCGCGATCTCGCCCGGCAGGGGGCTAAGTCGAGCTTCTCCAATCGCCTGCGCAAAGGGGCCGGCATCGATGGCGCAAAAGCGGCACTCTTGCGAGAGCTAGCGCCGGAAACAAATCGCAACGACCCGCAAGAACTCGCCACCGCCATCAAGGCCCTGCCTGTCCCACTGCTGCGCCCACGCCCCATCGCCGAGGCCATCTCGTCGGCCGGCGGCATCGCCTTCGGTGAAATTGACGAGACCTACATGCTGAAACACCTCCCTGGCGTCTTCGCAGCCGGAGAGATGCTGGATTGGGAGGCGCCGACAGGGGGCTACCTGCTCACCGCCTGTTTCGCCACGGGCCGCGCCGCTGCAAAAGGCATCGAGGCCTGGCTCGGCCGAAGGTGACGGCAAAGGCTGCACGCCGACATGCGAACCGACGGGCACGCAACTGTCTCAGAAATGCGACACGGACCAGCCGGAAAATTCCATCCCTAGAATCTGCCGTCATGCCGGCCTGATTGCAAAGCCGCCGCATTTACATCAGAATATGCGCAAGTTCCGTGGGAGGAGCCTCAATGCACGAACAATCCGCGCATGCGGAGCATGTCTATACGTGCGCCCAGCAGAATTCCGCTGCGGCCAGCTCTCCAATCGTGGCTTCCTGGCGCCGCTGCATGACCATGTATCAGCTGGCGCCGGAAGATAAGCGCGCGCCCCTGCGCCTCACCGAGCAGGAATTTGGCCTGGCGCGGGAGCAATCTGAACAGCTGATCGCCGATGCTCGCGAGGAACTCGACCGCCTCTTTGCGACTGTCGGCAAAGCCGGCTGCTGCCTGTTGCTGACGGATCGCAACGGCATTGCGCTGGAGCGTCGCGGGGCCACCGGCAATGACAAGGATTTTTACGATCTCGGTCTATGGACCGGTTCCGTCTGGACCGAAGCCAGCATCGGTACCAACGGCATCGGCACCGCCCTTGCCGATGACCGAGCCGTTGCCGTTTTCCGGGATCAGCATTTCTACTGCTCCAACATCAAGCTGAGCTGCACCACAGCTCCGATCCGCGATCATCGTGGCCTGCTGGCAGCCGCCCTTGACATCTCGACCTGCCGTGACGACGTCAATGAAATTACGCTCAGCATCCTGTCGCAGGCCGTGCGGGATGCGGCGATGCGCATCGAGCTCAATCTGTTCCGCTCGGCCTTTGCCGGTGCCCGCTTCGTCATGGTGCCGGCGGGAGTCAATTCCGCCAATGCACTCCTCGCCGTCGATCGGCACGACCTTGTTCTCGGCGCCACGCGGGCCGCCCGCCTCGCTCTCAAGCTGGACGACGTGCGCATCGCTGCCGGCCTTCCCGCCTCCGATGCGCTGCATGAAGGCCGCGTCTCGCAGGAAGAGGAGATAGCAGAGGCCGAAAAGGCCGCGCTTCGGCGAGCCCTGTCTCGCACCCATGGCAACGTTTCCCAGGCCGCCGCAGCCCTCGGCATCAGCCGTGCGACACTGCATCGGAAGATGAAGAAGCTCGACCTGCACTGACATCATGCCAAAGGCTTGATCACAATGTCGTGGCGACACCGGAACCTGTCGCAACTCTGCGACACTGTGCGCTGCGGTATTGGCAAGCTGCCCTGTTCCCTCAGGCAAAAGCGGCACAGATTTCCTCCCACTGGTTCGTTCCGGAACCTGTTCATCAAGGGAGGATGACATGCTTCATCAGAAAATCGTCGAGTCGCCATATAAGCTGAGATACGGCAACTATATCGGCGGCGAATGGCGCGAGCCGATCGGCGGCAAATATTTCGACAACGTCACGCCAGTGACCGGCGGCAAGCTCTGCGAAATCCCGCGCTCCGACGAAAAGGACATCAATGCCGCGCTCGATGCCGCCCATGCCGCCAAGGAAAAATGGGGCCGCACCTCCACCACCGAGCGCTCCAACATCCTCATGAAGATCGCCCAGCGCATGGAAGACAAGCTGGAGCTTCTGGCCCAGGCCGAAACCTGGGACAACGGCAAGCCGATCCGCGAAACCATGGCGGCCGACATTCCGCTCGCCATCGACCACTTCCGCTATTTCGCTTCCTGCATCCGCGCCCAGGAAGGCACGATCGGCGAAATCGATCATGATACGGTTGCCTATCACTTCCATGAGCCGCTCGGCGTCGTCGGCCAGATCATTCCCTGGAATTTTCCGATCCTGATGGCCGCCTGGAAGCTGGCACCGGCCCTCGCCGCCGGCAACTGCGTCGTTATCAAGCCGGCCGAACAGACGCCCGCCTCTCTGCTTCTCTGGGCAGAAATCGTTGGCGATCTCCTGCCGCCCGGTGTGCTCAACATCGTCAACGGTTTTGGCCTCGAAGCCGGCAAACCGCTCGCATCCAGCCCGCGCATCGCCAAGATCGCCTTTACCGGCGAGACGACGACAGGTCGCCTCATCATGCAATATGCCAGCCAGAACCTCATTCCGGTCACGCTGGAACTCGGCGGCAAGTCGCCCAACATCTTCTTTGCCGATGTGGCAGCCGAAGACGACGATTTCTTCGACAAGGCGCTCGAAGGTTTCGCCATGTTCGCGCTGAACCAGGGGGAAGTCTGCACTTGCCCAAGCCGCGCTCTCGTCCAGGAATCGATCTACGACCGCTTTATGGAACGGGCCGTCAAACGCGTCGAAGCCATTAAACAGGGCAACCCCCTCGACCCGGAAACGATGATCGGCGCTCAGGCGTCTACCGAGCAGATGGAAAAGATCCTCGCTTACCTCGATATCGGCAAGCAGGAAGGCGCACAGGTGCTGGCCGGTGGTTCGCGCAACGATCTCGGCGGCGAACTTTCCGAGGGCTATTACATCAAGCCAACCATCTTCACGGGCCACAACAAGATGCGTGTGTTCCAGGAAGAAATCTTCGGCCCGGTCGTCTCCGTCACCACCTTCAAGGATGACAAGGAAGCGCTCGAGATCGCCAATGACACGCTCTACGGCCTCGGTGCCGGTATCTGGACGCGTGACGCCAATCGCGCCTATCGCTTCGGTCGGGAAATCCAGGCCGGCCGTGTGTGGACCAATTGCTACCACGCCTATCCGGCCCATGCCGCCTTTGGTGGCTACAAGCAGTCCGGCATCGGCCGTGAAACGCACAAGATGATGCTCGACCACTACCAGCAGACCAAGAACATGCTGGTCAGCTACAGCCCGAAGAAGCTTGGCTTCTTCTGAGAAGCAGTCGCTTGTGCTAATGTCGCGCCTCCTCCCTTCACGGGGAGGAGGCATTGTCTTGGAGGAGGCAATCATGGAACAGTTGGTCAATGGCGAACCGCGCGTGCTCGCAACCGATGCAGCACTCGATCTCATCGAGGAAATCCAGAGGGATTATCCTGATATCCTCTTCCATCAGTCCGGCGGCTGCTGCGATGGTTCTTCGCCCATGTGTTACCCGACGGATGATTTCATCGTTGGCGACCAGGATGTGAAACTCGGCGAGATTGGCGGCGTGCCCGTTTACATCAGCGCCAGCCAGTTCGAGGCCTGGAAACATACGCAGCTCGTCATCGACGTCGTACCCGGCCGCGGCGGCATGTTTTCGCTCGATAATGGTCGCGAGAAGCGCTTCCTGACCCGCTCGCGCGTGTTCGGCGGCGGCGAGGCCTGCACCATTCCCGACGTCAGGGCACGTGAGACGAGCTGATCGGCGGCTGCTGTAGTATTCCCATATTACCCGCGGTCCGCGATCCTTTGTTAAAGTCCATCTGTTGGTTTTTACGGGAGGAAAAAATGCCAGCTAGCAAGATCCTGATGATCACAGGCGATTTCACTGAAGATTACGAAACCATGGTGCCGTTCCAGACGCTGCTTGCCTGCGGCTACACGGTCCATGCCGTCTGCCCCGGCAAGACCGCCGGCCAGACGGTCGCCACCGCCATCCATGATTTCGAAGGCGACCAGACCTATTCGGAAAAGCGCGGCCATAACTTCGCACTGAACGCGACCTTCGAGAGCGTGCATGCCGAAGATTATGATGCACTCGTCATTCCAGGCGGCCGTGCGCCGGAATATCTCCGTCTCAACCCAGAGGTCATCAAGGCCGTCAGGCATTTTTTCGATGCCAATAAGCCGGTCGCTGCCATCTGCCACGGCGCCCAGCTTCTGGCGGCTGCCGGTGTCCTAGAAGGTCGTACCTGCTCGGCCTATCCCGCCTGCCGCCCGGAAGTCGAGCTCGCCGGCGGGACCTATGCCGATATAGCCATCACTGACGCCGTTTCCGATGGCAATCTCGTCACCGCACCGGCTTGGCCGGCTCATCCCTCGTGGCTGCGCCAGTTCATGACGGTGCTCGATGCGGCAACAGTCCTGGAGACCAACGCCGCCTAAAGCATGTCGCGCAAAAGTGCGCAGCGATTTTGCAATAACGACATACAAAATCAAAGCCTTAAAGCGTGCCGAGCGAATCCTAAGGATCGCGACACGCTTTAAATGGACGGGCGCGAGGAACGCGATGTGCGAACTATTCATCAAAGCTGATGCCAGGCTCTGGGAAAGTACAACCCGGTCGCTGCGCATCGATGGCATGGTCACGAGCGTGCGGCTGGAGAATTTCTTCTGGTCGAAGCTGGAGGAAATTGCCGCCCGCGACGGCATGAACGTGGTTCAGCTGATCACCAGGCTGCATCACGAGTCGATCGACGCCGGCCATGACCTCGGCAACTTCACCTCGTTCCTCCGCGTCTGCTGCGCACGCTACCTGGACCTCCAGCTTGCCGGCGATATCCCCGCAGATCTCTCGCGGCCGATCGCCGGCCTCAATGCGCCGGAAATTCTGGGGCGGGAGAAGCGGAAGTATCATTGAATTCCCCCTAAGCCGGGGCGGTGATTTTTAGATAGGCGGATTGCCCCTCTGCATGAGACAATCGCCTCGACCGCCATCAACCGCATTGCTCGGTTTGACCAGGCGGAGCGGAGCGGAGGGGAAGATGGCGGCGGTCGTAGCGCGACGGTACTTCATGGCCGGCGATGGTGCCGATGACTGACGGCTCCACATCGCACACCACCAGCGTGGCGAGCCTGGCCCGTGAGGAATGGTTCCTTGGCGTCAGCATCGCGACCAGCCTGATTTTCCTCGCCTTCCGCGATCCGATCTTCGACCGGCTTTCCGAGCCGATCTGGTTCGTCATCATTCTTCTCTGGCTTTTTGCCGTCGTGCTGGGCTCTGCTCTTTCGGTCGTTCGCCATGCGGATCATCTGGCAGAGCAGCTCGAGGAGCCATACGGAACCCTCATCCTGACGCTTGCCATTACCTCGATCGAAGTGATGGCGATCTCAGCCGTCATGCTTCACGGGGAAAACAATCCGACGCTCGCCCGCGACACGCTGTTTGCCGTCGTGATGATCATCCTGAACGGCATGGTCGGGTTGTCGCTGCTCTTAGGCGCATGGCGGCGGGAAGACCAACAGCACAATCTGCACGGCGCCAATGCCTATCTCGGCGTTATCGTGCCCTTGGCGACCCTCAGCCTCGTCATGCCGACGTTTCTCGCCGGCCCGGATGGCCCGCATCCCTCGGCTCCGAGACAGATGTTTCTTGGCATCATCTCGATCGGCCTCTACAGCATATTTCTCCTGTTGCAGTCCGGCCGCCATCAGCGCTACTTCGCCGATGACGGCGACGATCATGAGCGGCACGCAGTCGGCATACGGCACCACCGGTCGGTATGGCATCATGCAGTGCTGCTGCTCGCCTATATGGGGCCGGTCGTCTTCCTGGTCGAACAGCTTGCCCTGCCGATCGACTACGTGATCGAAACCCTGCATGCACCGGCGGCATTTGGCGGTGTGATCATGGCGGTGCTTGTCGCGACACCCGAAGCCATCAGCGCCGTGCGTGCTTCCGTAGCCAACCATCTGCAACGCGCCATCAACATCTTCCTCGGCTCAGTCCTGTCGACGATCGGCCTGACCGTGCCGGCCATGCTGGCAATCAGCCATTTTTACGGGCACCCCGTCACATTAGGGCTTCAGGGTCCGGATCTCGTCATGTTCGTGCTGACGCTCGCCGTCAGCATCATTACCTTTTCAAGTGGCCGCACCAACCTCATGCAGGGCGCGGTTCACCTGGTGCTATTTTTGGCTTACATACTGCTCATTACCCAGCAGTGAGTAGAAAAATGTCCAGGCTGAGCCGCCGTCCGGGCCATGCAGCGTCAATCATTTAGACAAAGCTAAATTGCATGCCGCAAGCTATTGCAATTTCGGGCAATCCCGCGACATAGTACCGCATGCCTGAAACATCCGGCGGCTATAGGGATCGCCGCCAAGGCACGCATCAAGACCGGGGCAAATAGATCATCGGGGCAGCAAGAATGCATGAGGGATTGCATCGGGGCCTGCAGTTTTCTGTGACACTCATCGGTATGGCAGCGCTCGCTGCCTGCGATGGAAGCAGCAATACCTACGTCCCGCCTCCGCCGCCGGCCGTCCGTGTTGCGCAACCAGTCCAGGAGCCCGTCACCCTCTATTTCGAACTCACGGGCAATACTGCGCCGCTGAACTCGGTCGATATCGAAGCGCGCGTCCAAGGTTACCTTCAATCGATCGATTATCAGGACGGCACGACGGTAACGAAGGGAACCAAGCTCTTCGGAATCGAGCGCGACACCTATCAGGCCCAGCTTGATCAGGCCAAGGCATCCCTCGCATCGCAACAGGCATCCCAGGTCGGCGCCAAGCAGGAGTACGATCGTCAGCTCAATCTGATGAAGCAGCAGGTCACGACGCAGACAGCCGTCGACAGCGCCAAGGCGACGCTCGATGAAGCCAATGCGCAAATCCTCAATGCGCAGGCCAATGTCGAACTTGCAACGATCAATCTCGGCTATACCGAAGTCATTGCACCCTTCGATGGCACGGTGACCGACCACCTTGTCGATATCGGCACGCTCGTCGGCGTCTCGGGTCCCACCAAGCTCGCCAGCATTGTCCAGACGGACCCGATCTATGCCTATTTCAACGTCAGCGAAACCCAGGTGCTGCTGATCAAGGATATGTTGAGAAAGCAGGGACGCACCTTCAAGCAGACGGATCTGCCGAGCATCCCAGCAGAACTCGGCCTGCAATCCGAGGAAGGCTATCCCCACAAAGGACATCTGGACTACGTCTCGCCGCAACTCGATGCATCGACCGGCACGCTTCAGGTGCGGGCTCTGTTCGACAACAAGGACAAGGCCCTGTTGCCCGGCTTCTTCGTGCGCGTTCGCGTACCGATCCGCCAGAATGAGAAGGCATTGCTTGTGCGCGACGATGCGATCGCGACCAACCAGCTCGGCAGCTATCTGCTCGTGCTCGGCAAGGATGACACCGTCGAACAGAAACAGGTCAAGACTGGCCAGCGCGAAGGCGCCCTTCGCGTCATCGAATCCGGCCTCGAGCCCGCCGACTGGGTCGTCGTCCAAGGCATCCAGCAGGCAATCCCCGGCGGCAAGGTCGCACCGGAGAAAATCGATATGAAAACGCAGCCGGCAGAAACCGGCGCCGATGCAAAGGCCACAACGACGACGCAGTAAAATCCGCCACCCGCTTCATCTGAAGGTCCAAGGACAACAGCATGATCTCGCGCTTCTTCATCGAACGGCCGGTGCTCGCCAATGTTCTGGCATTGGTCTTTGTTCTCATCGGCGCGGTGGCTCTTTTCCAACTGCCGGTGGCGCAATATCCTGATGTCGTTCCGCCGACAGTACAGGTTACGACCCGCTTTCCGGGCGCCAGCGCCAAGACACTTGTCGATACGGTCGCCCTGCCGATCGAGCAGCAGGTCAACGGCGTACAGGACATGCTCTACATGCAGTCCACCAGCGCAAGCGACGGAACCTACTCGCTGACCGTGACCTTCGCCATCGGCACCGATCCCGACCAGGCACAGGTCCTGGTGCAAAACCGCGTTGCGATCGCCATGTCGTCGCTTCCGCAGTCTGTGCAGGTTCAAGGCGTCAGCACTCAGAAGAAATCGACCGCGATCCTCGGCTTCGTCAGCCTGACTTCGCCTGATAGCCGCTATGACAGCCTGTTCCTCTCCAATTATGCGGTCATCAACCTGCAGAACGAGCTTGCCCGCTTGCCCGGCGTCGGCAACGTCACTGTCTTCGGCGCCGGCCAATATGCCATGCGCATCTGGATGGATCCAAACCTGCTGCAGGCCCGCGGGCTCACGCCGCAGGATATCGTCAATGTCGTGCAGCAGCAGAGCCAGGAGGTCACGGCCGGCCAGATCGGCATTCCGCCGGTTCCCCAAGGGCAGACATTCCAATACACACTGAACATCAATGGCCGGCTGAACGATGCTGTCGACTACGAAAACATCATCGTCAAAGTGGATGGCGCGGACGGCGGCCGGGTAACGCGCATCCGCGATATCGGCCGGGTCGAATTGGGTGCGCAGACCTATAGCCAGACCTTCACGCAGAATGGCAGACCAGCTGCGGGCATCGGTATCTCCCAATTGCCGGAAGCAAACGCCATTGCTGTGGCCCAGGCAGTCGATGCAAAGATGGCGGAACTGGCGAAGGCCTTCCCGCCGGGCCTCGAATATCATCTCCCCTTCGACACGACGAAATTCGTTAAGGCGTCGATCAACGAAGTCTATGTCACGCTGATCGAGGCAGGCGTTCTCGTTCTCATCGTCATTCTGCTGTTTCTGCAGGACTGGCGAGCCATGCTCGTGCCGGCGACAACAGTTCCCGTCACCATCATCGGCGCCTTTGCCGCGATGGCCGCCATGGGCTTTACCGTCAACCTCTCCACTCTGTTCGCAATCGTCCTAGCCATCGGCATCGTCGTCGATGACGCCATTGTCATTGTCGAGGGTGTCGCGAGACATATCGAGGCGGGCATGTCCGGCAGGCAGGCGGCCGAAAAGGCGATGGACGAACTGCTCGGCCCCGTTATCGGCATTACGCTGGTACTGATGGCCGTCTTCATTCCGGCCGCCTTCCTGCCGGGGCTGACAGGCCAGCTTTACCGGCAGTTCGCTCTGGTCATTGCCGCAACGGCGCTGATCAGCGCCATCAATGCTGTGACGCTGAAACCGACGCAATGCGCCCTCTGGCTGCGCACGCCGGTGCCTCCCGAGAAGCGGAACTTCGTCTATCGCGGCTTCAACCGAATTTACGACTGGGGCGAACGCGGATACGTCCGGCTGATCGGTTCGATGACGCGCCACGCCACGGTCATGGTTATTCTGGCGCTGGCGCTGATGGGCGTCGCTGTCTGGGGCCTCACGCGCGTGCCGACTGCATTCCTGCCGATCGAGGATCAGGGCTACGTGCTGATCGGCGCTCAACTGCCTGATGGCGCTTCCAAGGAGCGCACTGACGCTGTCATGGCGGAGGTCGGCAAGATCGCCCAGGCGACACCGGGCGTCGATCAGGTCCTGACGATCAGTGGCATATCCGTTCTCGACAACAATGCCAGCCTGCAGAATGCCGGCGTTGCTTATGTCGTGCTGAAAGACTGGGACGAAAGGCTTAAGGAAAAAGGTCAGGATCTCCTGTCCATCTACCAGCACCTTAATGGCGCGCTGCAAAGCGTACTGGTTGCGAAAACCTTGGTGATCGTACCGCCGCCGATCCAGGGCGTCGGCAATGCCAGCGGCTTTACGATGCAGGTGGAACTCAAAAACGGCGTATCCGACTACGCACTGTTGCAGTCTCTTACCGATACGATTGTGAAAAATGGCGAAGTCCAGTCATCCCTGCAAAGGCTGAGCACGTCGTTCCGCTCGAATGTGCCGCAGCTCGAAATCGTAGTCGACCGCATCAAGGCCGAGACGCTGGGCGTCACGGTCGGACAGGTTTTCTCTGCGCTGTCGGGCTATGTCGGATCGAGTTACGTGACACAGTTCAACAAGTTTGGCCGCACGTTCCAGGTCTACGCCCAGGCATCTCCGGAATTCCGCGTCAGCCCCGGCGATATCCGCAATCTGGAGGTCAAGGCCGGCGATGGCACCATGGTGCCGCTCGGAACCGTTGTCGATATCAAGCCGATGCAAGGCCCTTCACTGATCAGCCTCTACAACCTCTACCCGTCAGCAACCATCGTCGGCGGACCTGCCGCCGGCTTCAGCTCCGGCCAGGCACTCGACGTCATGGAGCAGATCGCCGACCAGACCTTGCCAACAGGAACCGGCTATGAGTGGACGGCGCTCTCCTATCAGGAAAAGGCGGTCGGCGGACAGATCTACTATATCTTCGCGCTCGGCATGCTGCTCGTCTATTTCGTGCTTGCGGGTCAATATGAAAGCTGGATCCTGCCGCTTGCCGTGCTGCTGGCCGTCCCGCTTGCTCTGCTCGGCACCGTCGGCGCGTTGATGGCGGCGGGCGTCGCCAACAATCTGTACACCCAGATCGGCCTGATCCTTTTGATCGCGCTGGCATCGAAGAACGCCATCCTGATCGTCGAATATGCGCGTGAAAAGCGTGAGGAAGGGATGGAAATACTGGACGCTGCGGTCGAAGCGGCCCGCCTGCGTTTCCGCCCGATCCTCATGACATCCTTCGCCTTCATTCTCGGCGTCCTGCCGCTTGTCCTCGCGACGGGAGCCGGCGCATCTGCCCGCAAGTCGATCGGCATCTCGGTCTTCAGCGGCATGATCGCATCGACCTGCCTTGCCGTTTTGTTCGTTCCTTCATTCTACGTCGTGCTGCAGCGCCTTGAGGAATTCAGAAGGCGCCGCAGCAAAACCCCTGCGGTCGCAGAAGCAGAGGTGAGGGTGCAATAGGCAATTCCAGCAAAGTGTGCAGCGGTTTTGTGTCCGGAATTGCGTAAAAAACAAAGAGATAGAGCAGTTCTGGGATTCGAAGGAAAACGGAAATGCTCTCGCCTCGCATGCGAACTTATTGCACGATCACCTGAATATAAACGCCGCCGCTCTTGGCGTAATACAAGCCGCCGCAGCGGTAGTAATAACCACCATAATAAGCACCGTAGACGCAACCGGCGGGCAGCACCGCAATGGTGGTCGCCGTTCGGCGGACAACCCGGCGCGTCGTGCGACGGGCAACGCCGGCGTAGGACAGCGGCGTCAGGGGCCGACCGATGACAGCGCCCGCCGGTGTGGCGAAGCCGATCGACACCGGCAGCGGACCTTGCCCTTCCATGCGAAAATCCGTGAAGGTCATCGCGCCGGCAAGGCAGAGGGCGAAAAAGAGCGTGCTGCGGGTCATTGCATCTCTCCTGTGACAGCAGGCGCCGGAAGCTCGTCGATCGATTGAAGTTCGCTCAGATCCACGGTCTTGGCATTGGCAGGAACGTCGATGTCGTAGGACGTGGCGCCAACGGCCGCTCCGCTTTTGAAGTCACTGATCTCAAGCGTATATTGCGGCGCCTGGACGACATGTTTACTGGTGATCACATAACGCCGAGGTATCGGCTGCGGTCCCGTCTGTATCCAGATCTGCCAGTCGATTTCCGGCGTTCGAAAGGCCAGATATTCGCATTCCACACCGTCGACGAAGGCGCTGGAAATGTGCTTCGCCTCGGTTACATCGGTCATTAGCGTATCGAAGACATGCGACGAGAGAAGATCGGCGCCAGGCGCTTCCACGCCCGCATTGGCGAGCCGGTCGATCAGGTCATCGAGCGAGCCCTTGCCGTCAATCTTCGCATAGGCATCGAGATTCTTCCCATGCACCGTCAGTTTCGAACCATCGAAACTGACATCGATATCGGCAAAACCACCGGTTCTCGTAACACGCAGTTTGTCAGGCCGGGTGATATTGGCCGTACCCGAACTGACGAATTGCAGCTTCTCGAAGTCCGGCGTCACTGCCTCGAGCGATGACTGGTAGTTGAAGGATATTGTCTTCTGTGCCACCAGGAAATCGGACATGGCCTTCAGAAGATCTTTTGCATCATCTGCCCATGCACGGGTTGGCAGAACGAGACCGGCGGCAACAGCGGAATAGGCCAGTATTCGTTTCAATCGCGATAGATGAGAAGTCGATGACATGGCAACTGCCTTTCATTTGTGTCGTCATTGAATTCATCAAATGCGGAGATTTCGGATGTCCCGCGGCAACAGCGGAACGGCTGTCTGGAGCCGTCAGAAGAATGCCTGACGGCTCAGGCATTCTTGGCGGAAGTAGATAGGATTTGGAAAGTCGCTAGAGCCCCGAGGTCAGCACCCTATGGCAAGCCGGCGACACGCGCTGCAGATTGTCCCGTAGGCACGAGATGACCCGGCCGCCACCGATTGGCACCTTCCGGCAGAAAGCCCGGAAATCAGGCCCGCACGTCTCACGCACGATCATCACTTCCTCACGCGGAGAGAAGACAGGCATGACGGCCGGTCGAGTTACCGGCGGCACGGCAGCTGTTGCAGCACCCGCACCGGCAGCGGGCGCGCCTGGTGCACCGATGGCCGCAATGGCCTGCTGACAGGGCGCCGACAGGCGGGCATTATGCTGCTGCAGGCAGGAGAGTGCAGCAGCACCTCCCGGGGCCACGCCGGAGCATTGCGCCATGAAATCGGAGCGGCAGGCTGACTTGACGGCATCACGCTGCGCCTCGGTCGGTTGAGCCGCCGTCTGAGCGCCAGTTGCCGGTGCCGGCGTCGCCGCCCCTGTCGTGACAGGCGCCGCTTGAGATGGCTCTGCAGCTGTCGATTTCGGCTTGGCGGTGATCGCTGATACCGCTTTGCGGCAGGCAGCGGAGAGAGTGGACTCGTGTTGCTGCAGGCAATTCAGCGCCTCGATGCCTCCCGGCTGCACACCGGTGCATTGCGCGATGAAATCGGAGCGGCATGCTGCCCGGACCTCGCTGCGCTGCTCCTCGGTGGGTGCCTGCGCGACAGCAATCCCTGCAAAAAGACTGGCTGCGCAGAAGAGACTTGATACCGACAGCCCCAACGGAAGCCAACGCCTCTTGCGCCGTGTTGCCGATTGAGAAGATGCATATTTTCGCATTGTTCCCTCCCTGGAAAGTTTATCGATTTACGGCATGAATACTCCGGCTGAACGAGACAGCAGACCTGGAAAGACCAATAGAAATGCGTGCGCGGAAGCTTAAAGCGCCACACGGAATTACTTTAGCACATTCGAAATTTAGAAAGTAGACGCGGATATCAAGATAATGGTTAGCCCGCTATGCTTACACCGTGCCTGCCGGATTTCGAGATGTCATGGCACCGCGACACGATTTACATCTCAGTCGTCGATGATGAACGCAATGCGGTGAACCCGCGGAAGTTCCGATTGGCGGTGCTCAGATCATCCGGAGCGAAGGCACGCTTACCGGCGCGTCCGAACAGAATTTGCACATATCGACCCTGCGCTTGACCGAAAGCGGCTTAAAATGTCGAAGGAGTGTTGATCCAGATCAGTGTCGTCTGACCATCGAAATTATTGCGCCACGAGTGCCACCGGCTGCTGTCGAAATAGAAGCTGTCGCCGGGACGCAACTCGTGAAACTGATCGCCATCGAGGATGATTTCCAGGCCACCTGTCAGCACATGGATGAATTCTTCGCCCTCATGCTGATAAGCACCTTCGCTGGATGCACCGGGCGCCAGATCGAAGCGGTGGCATTCCATCTGGTTGTTACCTTCGGCAAGAACCTGAATTGTTACGCCGGAAGCGGTGGTTGGCCAGGTCGTCCACTGGCCATCCCGCACCAATGATGCGCCCTGCCGAGATTTCCCCTGGCCGCTGAGGGTCGCAATCGTCGTACCCAGATACTGGGCCACATTATGGAGCGCCGTTAGAGAGATGCCTTGCGATGTTCGCTCGAAAGTGGAGAGGACAGATACCGTCGTGCCGGTCGATCGTGCCACCGTTTCCAAGGTTAGGCCGGCCTTCTTCCGCAGATGACGTACTTTCATACCGATGGGCAGGTCCGAGGCTTCGCGATCCTCTACTATTGGCATGATGGACTGGCGGTCCGCCGTGTCATCCAATGTGAGCGCCTGCTTGATCGCAGCTGGATTGAGGCCCTTTTCGCTTCGCAACCAACTGATGGTCTTCAGCCGCTCTAAAAGGGCTCTATCATAAAGGCGCTGCCCCGAACGTGTACGGATGGGCTCGATCAACCCCTGTTGCTCCCACAGCCGTAGCGTGGAAGCCGATACCCCGGCCATGCGGGCGGCTTCAGCAATTTTGAGGTGGATGATGTCCATAAACCGGCGCTTCTGGTGGTGCCTCTGGTCAATCTTCATAATTGCAAAAAGGTACGTTGAAAACCTACAGAAAAAATGTAGATAATATTTATAAGGCGATTACGCTCGTAAAAATGCGATAACTCAGGGGACCATACCATCATGCAGAATCTTGAAATTGCTTCGCGCCGCACGGACGCGATATCTCGCGGCGTCGGCGTCACGACACAGATTTACGCCGATAAGGCGCAAAATGCTGAGCTCTGGGATGTTGAAGGTCGCCGTTATATCGATTTTGCAGCGGGCATCGCCGTGGTCAACACCGGCCACCGGCATCCCAAAGTGATCGCTGCCGTCAAAGATCAGCTCGATCATTTCACCCACACCTGCCATCAGGTCGTACCCTACGAAAACTATGTGCGTCTGGCCGAGCGCCTGAACCATCTCGTCCCCGGGGATTTCAAGAAGAAGACCATCTTCGTCACAACAGGCGCGGAAGCCGTCGAGAATGCCGTCAAGATCGCCCGCGCGGCCACCAATCGCTCTGCAGTTATCGCCTTCACCGGCGGTTTCCACGGACGTACCTTCATGGGCATGTCGCTGACAGGAAAAGTCGTGCCTTACAAGAACGGCTTCGGCCCCATGGTGCCCGACGTCTTCCACGTTCCATTCCCGGTCGAACTGCACGGTCAGACCATCGAGGATTCCCTCGCCATTCTGGACAAGATGTTCAAGGCCGATGTCGATCCGAGCCGTGTCGCTGCCTTCATCGTCGAGCCGGTGCAGGGTGAAGGGGGCTTCTATGAAGTTCCGCGCACGTTCATGCAGAAGCTGCGGGAGATTGCCGATAAGCATGGGATTCTGCTGATTGCGGACGAAGTCCAGACCGGTTTTGCCCGCACGGGAAAACTGTTTGCCATGGAGCATTTCGGCGTCGTGGCCGACATCACCACCATGGCCAAGGGTCTTGGCGGCGGCTTCCCTATTGCAGCCGTTACGGGCCGCGCAGAGATCATGGACGCACCAGGCCCCGGTGGTCTCGGAGGCACCTATGGCGGCAACCCGATCGGCATTGCCGCGGGCAATGCCGTCCTGGACGTCATTGAGGAGGAAAACCTCAACGAACGGGCGACCTCGCTCGGCAATCGCCTGAAGCAGAAGCTTCAATCGCTGCGTGACGGCGTTCCGCAGATTGCCGATATTCGTGGGCCGGGTTTCATGAATGCCATCGAGTTCAACCTGCCCGGAACGAAAATGCCAAATGCCGATTTCACCAATAAGGTGCGTGAGCGCGCTTTGCAGAAGGGGCTGATTTTGCTGACCTGCGGTGTATACGGGAATGTGATCCGCTTCCTCGCGCCTATTACCATTGAAGACGATGTTTTCAACGAAGCGCTTTCCATTCTCGAAACGACGCTGCGTGAATGTGCTTCGGAGGCTTGATCCCATGACGATTTCGCAAAAACTCGTATCGATGCTCAAGGACCCGTCCCTTGCGACCGACAAGACGCTGATTGCCGGCAAGTGGGTGGCTGTGAGCGATAGCGGCAAGACCTTCGACGTAACCAACCCCTCTACGGGTGAATTGGTCGCGACCCTTCCCGACATGGGTCGCGAGGAGGCCGCGCGCTGCATCGAAGCGGCCTACAGGGCGCAGAAGCTCTGGGCCGCGAAGACCGGCAAGGAACGCGCGGCTGTTCTTCGCAAATTGTTCGACCTTCTGGTAGCAAATGCTGACGACCTCGCAGCCATTCTGACCATGGAAATGGGCAAGCCATTGGCCGAAGCGAAAGGCGAGATCCTCTACGGCGCTTCTTATGTGGAATGGTTCGGTGAAGAGGCCAAGCGCGTCTATGGCGACACCATCCCCGGCCATCAACAGGACAAGCGCATCATCATTCTTAAGCAACCGGTCGGCGTCGTGGCCTCTATCACGCCTTGGAACTTTCCCAATGCGATGCTGGCCCGCAAATTTGCTCCGGCCGTTGCCGCGGGATGTGCGATGGTGTCCAAACCGGCTGCGGAAACGCCGCTTTCTGCCTTGGCTCTCGCTGTTCTGGCAGAACGCGCTGGGTTGCCCGCCGGTATATTTAATATTGTTCTCTCGACGGATTCCTCGTCTGTCGGCAAGGAGTTCACGGAAAACGACAAGGTCCGCAAGCTGACATTCACCGGCTCCACCAATGTCGGCAAAATCCTCATGCGCCAGGGCGCGGACCAGATCATGAAGCTCGGTCTGGAACTGGGCGGCAACGCGCCCTTCATCGTGTTCGACGATGCGGATCTGGACGCCGCAGTAGAAGGCGCGATGGTTTCGAAATACCGCAACAACGGACAGACCTGTGTATGCGCCAACCGTTTCTACGTCCAGTCCGGCGTTTATGATGCTTTTGCGAAAAGACTCTCGGAAAAGGTTGCATCCATGAAGGTGGGCGACGGCTTCGAGGCAGGCGTCAACGCCGGACCGCTAATTACGCAAAAGGCTCTGGAAAAGGTCGAGGAGCACGTTTCCGACGCCGTATCGAAGGGTGCGGAAGTGGCACTTGGCGGCAAAAGGGACGCGCGCGGAGGGCTGTTCTTCCAGCCAACGGTGTTGACAGGCGTAACCACGAACATGAAGGTCGCCCGTGAGGAAACCTTCGGTCCTGTGGCGCCGCTCTTCGAGTTCGAAACGGAAGAAGACGTTATCGAAATGGCCAATAATACCGAATTTGGCCTGGCGTCTTATTTCTACTCGAAAGATATGTCGAAAATCTTCCGGGTAGCCGAAGCCCTGGAATACGGCATGGTAGGCATCAATACCGGCCTCATCTCCACGGAGGTCGCCCCCTTTGGCGGCATAAAGCAATCCGGCCAAGGTCGCGAGGGATCGAAATACGGCATCGAGGACTACCTCGAGATTAAGTATCTGTGCCTGAGCATTTAAGACTGTTGTTGATCACTTTACGCGTGAATGCCTGGCTCTGGTCGCCGACGCATCCCTCTCAAGTTACCAACAAAAAAGCCCGCTTGTCGCGGGCTATTTTGTCCTACCGGCAAGCCTGATACACTGGTCTCATCCACCGACCTAGTCCTGATTGGCAACCGCCGGCAATTTGCCTTCGTCCGAAGCACGCGCTTCAGTCTGCCGGGCGGCTGAGATGAGGCGGCGATGTGCGCGGATCGCGTTCCATTGTTGGTCGACCAGTACGCCGATGAGGATCACGCCACCCATGACGGCGAAATTCAGCGACGAGGGGATACCAAGCAGATTCACGAGGTTCTGCAACTCCTGGAGCAGGACCGTTCCGAGCACGACGCCAACGATCGATCCCTCGCCGCCGCGGAGCGAAAAGCCACCGAGTACGGCAGCGGCAATCGCGTAGAGTTCATAGAACTGGCCATGGCTGGCCGGGGAGATCGAGCGTGTATACATGGCAAAATAGATTGCCGCGAGCGCCGTAAGCAGTCCGCAGATGACATAGGCCGACATCACCATTCGGCCGGTGCGGATACCGGAATAGCGGGCCGCCTCCTCGTTCTTGCCGATTGCGTAAAGATAACGCCCGAAGACGGAGCGATGCAGCACCACCCACATGACCACGGAAATGATGACGAGCGCTATGAAGGTGTTGGGAACGCCGTAGAACCGTCCGGCGGTCATGAACTCGAGGTCCGGGAAATTTTGGCCGAACGCAAAACCCGCCGTTCCGTCGGCCGTATAGAAGCGCGCCGCCCCGCGATAGATAAGGAGGCCGCAGAGAGTGACGACGAAGGGTTGCAGGTTCAGCCGGGTGATCAGCCAGCCGTGAATGGCGCCTATGGCCGCGCCGAGCACTAAAATGAGTGGTAGCGCCAGCATCCATGGCATATCCTGGACCGCGATGAAATCGACAAACAGCACACCAAGAAGCGCGACGAGCGAACCCACGGAAAGTTCGATACCGCCTGTAATAATGACGTAGGCCTGGCCAATCGACAGGATGCCGAACAGACCGATCAGGTTGGCGGTATTCGCCAGATTGATCGGCAGCAGGAAGCGCGGATTGATGATGGCGACGACGATGCCGACGACGACGATCAAAAGCAGCAGTCCAAGATCTTTTTTGATCATTCGAGACCCATTCCCCGATACCTGATTATAGTGCCGCGGCGGCTATTTTACGCGTTTGCCGACAGCAAGCAAAAGGACGCTTTCCTGACTGAATTCGTCCTCATCGAGAATGCCGGCGATCTGGCCCTCATGCATGACGGCAATGCGGTCAGAAACGCCGATCACCTCTTCCATGTCGCTGGAGATCATCAGGATCGCGACACCGGCATCGGCAAGCGCCCGCATCAGGCCGTAGATCTCGTTCTTCGCGCCGATATCGATGCCGCGTGTCGGCTCGTCGAAGATCATCACCTTCGGACTCATCGACAGCCATTTGGCAAGCACCACTTTCTGCTGGTTGCCGCCGGACAGAGTGCCGGTTCGGCTCGAAACAGAGGGCGCCTTGATGCCGAGGCGAACGCGCTGCTTTTCGGCCGCCGCCGTCTCCCGCTCGGCGGAAAGTATGAAGCGGTTGGCGAGCATGGGGAGATCGGCAAGGGTTATGTTCTGGGCGATAGGGAAATCAAGAAGAATGCCGTTACGCTTTCGATCCTCCGGCACCAGGAAAATGCCGCGAGCAACGGCGTCCCGCGCGGAATGGACTGCGATTTCCTGCCCGTCCTGCAGGATGACTCCGCCGTAACTGCGATCAATGCCAAAGAGCACTCTGGCAAGCTCGGTACGGCCGGACCCCACGAGACCAGCGAGCCCCAGGATTTCTCCATACCTGATTTCCAAATCAACCGGGCGGCTGGGATAGGCCTCGGTGCGCACGGCACTTATCTTCAGCGCAACTGAGCCGGGTGAGCGCTGCGGCTTTGCGGTACGGGCCGCAAGCATCCGGCCAATTATCAGCTTGACCATCTGGTCGTGGCCGATGTCCTTCTTGGCGAGCGTGCCCACAAGCGCGCCGTCACGGAGTACGACGACCCGGTCGGCTACGCGCTCAACCTCGTGGAGCCGATGCGAGATGAAAATAACGCTGATGCCATCCGCCTTCAGCAATTTGATGATGTTGAGCAGCCGCTCGGTTTCAGCCAGCGGCAGGCTGGAAGTGGGTTCGTCGAAGATGACGAGCCTCGCGTTGATGGACAGCGCCTTGGCGATTTCCACCATCTGCTGCTCGGCCAGCGAAAGCGACGCCACGGGTGTGTCGGCGGAAAAATGCGCGCCCACGCGCCTCAAGAGCGGCTTCACCATGTCCCTTAGTCGATCGCGATCGACGAGCTTAAGAGGTCCCGCCTTCAGCGGTTCGCGCCCTAGGAAGATATTGGCAGCGACGTCGAGATTCTCAAAGAGATTGAGTTCCTGATGTACGAAGGCGATGCCGGACGAGATGCTCGATTCCACAGTGAGGGAACGAAGTTCTGCCCCGTCGAGCAGGATCGTGCCCCGATCCGGTGCGACCACACCGCCGAGAATCTTCATCAGCGTCGATTTCCCAGCCCCGTTTTCGCCGACAAGGCCGATGACCTCGCCTGGCATGATGTCCATTGATAGGCCCTCGAGCGCAACGACACCTGGATAGGTCTTGCCAACACCGGAAAGCGAAAGGAATGGCGTTCCGGGCACGCCCTGCGGAGGGATATCGAAACTATGGTTCATCGGCTGTCCATGGCTACTGATGCTGTCGGCACGAATGCCTTTCGCGGCGGCGGTGAGTGCCGCCGCGAAAGAGGTTATTTTCCAGCCATGGCCTTCAAGTTGGCAGCATACTTGTCGACGTCATCCTTACCGATGATCACCGTCGGGATGATGATCAAGCCGTCGGCGGGAATGCCGGACTTGTCGCCCTTGAGGTAGGCGGCCATCAACTTCATGCCTTGATAGGCCCATTCGAACGGCTGCTGCACGACGGTTGCCGCAATCGTACCTTCCTTGACGCCGCCGAGCGTGATCGGATCGTCATCAAAGCCGACGACGGTGATTTGGCCGAGTTTGCCTGCATCGCGCAGCGCCTCATAGATGCGCGGTGTGTTGTAGGAGTAGAAGCCGACCATGCAGGTTAAGTCGGGGCTGGCTACCAACGCATCCTCTACGTTCTTCTTGGCGCGCGTCTGGTCGATGTCGTCACCGCGAACATCGACCAGCTCGATCTTGGTACCCTTGAGCCCCTCCTTCATCCCTTCGATGCGCTCGCGGGCGTTATCGGCGCCCAGGAGACCAACGAAGCCCATGCACTTACCACCGTCCGGCATTGCCTTCTTGGCGATTTCGGCGGCCTGTTTGCCGGCGTCGACGTTTGAAGAACCGATATAGGCCACGCGGTTGGTCTTCGGCGCATCGCTGTCGGTGGTGAAGAGAGCAGTCTGGGAGCCAATCTTGTTGAGGCCGTCCGTCTGGGTCTTGGGATCGACAGCGGAGACCATGATCCCCTTGACGCCGGCGCTGACGAGATCTTCCATGAGACGCTGCTGAATGGCGACGGCCGCCTGCTCAGGATATTTCAGTTCCATGTTGTAGTCTGGCATCTCGCCGTGCGCCTTCTTCACCCCCGCCTCGGCTGCTTTCCAGAAATCGGATGCTCCATTGACGACGAATGCGAGTGTCGGCTTGTCGGCGGCATGAGATGCAGCCATCGGCGCCGCACTCAGCATCAACGCGGCGAAAAACAAGGCTGCACTTTTCCGTTTCAGCTGTTTCATAATACTCCTCCCAAGGGCCGCTGTTGCGAGGGCCCGTTCGCGACTACGGCCGGCCGAATGCGCGCCCCTCCAAGGTCCGTCGCGAAGCGACGTGTGGCACGTGTGCCGATCGCAACACGACGGTATACCAGAATCTAAATTAGTAAATAGTAATATTAATGCCGATCGAAACATGTCGATGCTGGGTCAAGTCCGCCCGCGGCACTACTGCAAAAGCTTCGCATGTGGGAGGCTTTCAGCTGGATCTAGTTGTCGGGGGCCTGATCACACGTAGGCTGTTGGCTGCAAGCCTTGGACCGAAAGGAGATAATTTCCGCTTTGCGCCAGTGGGCGGGCACAGGCATTGTGCTCCAGTCAATACTGTTCGACGATCTTAGATCGCTTTCGCCTTTGCTGATGACGTTAGCGATCCGTCTTCATAAGACTATGCTGCAGGCGCGCCTCAGCCTCAGGCGACGGACCATCCACCGTCCACCAGCAGGTTCGCGCCGGTGATTAGGCTCGCGGCCGGTGATGCAAGGAAGACTACGGCACCCACCACATCGTCGGTTTCACCGATCCGGCCGAGCGGGATGTGACCGAGCGTCGCTTTGCGATTGTCGGCATCGGATAGGAAAGGTGCCGTACCATCGGTGTGGATGAACGTCGGCGATACGGTATTTACGGTGACATTGTAGCGTGCCCATTCGGCTGCGAGGCAGCGCGTAAGATGATTAATTGCCGCCTTGCTCATGCAATAGATTGCCTCGCCACGCAGTGCCACGGTACCGGCCTGTGAGCTGATGCTGATGATCCGGCCCCCATTGCGCTTGATCATCTGACGGCCAACTGCCTGCGTCATCAGAAAGGTGCCCTTGATGTTGACATCGAGTATCTCGTCAAGGTCCTTCTCCTCAACGAGTTCCGCGAGATTGCCGGGAGCCACGCCGACGTTGTTGACGAGGATGTCGATCCGACCGAACCTGGCAAGCGCCGCATCGACGGCTTGGGCGATATGGGCCTTATTGGGAATGTCCAGTTCAACAGGAAGAACTTTTCGTCCCGCGCCTTCGAGTTCCGCAATCAGGCCCGCCGAGGCTGCGACATCACGGACTCCTAAAATAATATCGGAGCCCGCTGCGGCACAGGCGACTGCGCAAGCTCGACCGATGCCGCGGCTCGCTCCCGTCACCAAAGTCACCTTGCCCGCAAGGCTGAAGTCCGGTGCGTTCTTCTGCATCATGATGCCTCCCTCAATGAAGCTCATTTATGCCAGCGTCGGCTTGCGGATGCCAGACGGGAATCGGCGCCGCTTATGGAGAAGCGGTTCGCGGCGTTGCAGCGTCACGACTATCTGGAGAAGCGTCGCGCTGGCGAACTTGAGACGGAGCAGAAACAAAAAAGCTCCTCGACGCTTACGCGGAGGAGCTTTTGTTGAAGCGACTTGAATGGCAAAATATTCAGGTGTCGGTGGTTGCGGGGTCAGGATTTGAACC
>NZ_JACHZB010000006.1 GCF_014193255.1 Rhizobium sp. BK196 | reverse complement strand
GTTCCGGATGACTTCGACGGTCTCGGCGATGCCTGGAAGGTCGGTCTGACGGTCGATTACCAGATCGTCGACAACTTCTACGCCAAGGCTTCCGTCCAGTACCTGGATCCGGAAGATGGCGACGACGTAACCACCGGTTACTTCCGTCTGCAGCGCTCGTTCTAATTTGGACACTGAAGACCCCGGGATCACATCTCGGGGTTTTTCATCACGAGCTTCTGGTTTGGTGACCTCCAATTCAGAAGAAAGAGGTCGATCCGGTTCCCTGCTGGATCGGCCTCACCCATCGATACAGAACTCCACTCCTGTAGATGGTATGGCTCGCCCTCACCCGAGGGCGAGCTTTTAATTGGCGGGACTGGATTGTCCAACGGACAGGATCTCTGTTGGCGCCCGACAGCCTGAAGAACCCAATCGTCGACTTCCATCGAGAAAAATTGCAGCCCTGGCCGCAGATCGAGTTAGCGCGTCTGCCTTAGAAAAGGTGGCAGCGACAGCCTGCCGCTTTCACTCCAGGGCGGGATCGCGACGCGCTCAAACCATATTCAGCGGTATCAACTGGCGCAGCCTCGGGTCGCGCAGATACAGGCCACCCCAGACGGCAATGCCGAGAAGCAGGCTGACGATCTGGGGAGGCGTAAAAAACTCGCCCAGGCGGAAGTGCGTGCAGATAGCGCCGCCAAGAAAACCGGTTACAAGTATCGCACCTAGGAAGGCTGTCTTCGGAACAGCATAAAGGATCGCGCAGATGGCAATAATAATGCCGAGCGCCTGGGCGAGATTGACAGGAAAAACGGTCGCTTCCATTTCCGCCCGTATGAAATCAGGTGCAAAAAGATTGGTGGCCGCATCAGCAAGAAGCAGAACAACAACTAGCGCTGACAGAATTCGCCCAATCCAGATCGACATTATCGCTGCCTCTTCAATTGCCGGTCGCAGCCCTGCTTATGGGGTGGTCTGGATGTTGTCAATTCGGCGGCAATCCCGCGTCGGGATTTGGTCGTCCGTGCCCCATCACATCTGCAGCTCCAAATGTTGTGGCTCTCAACCGCCGCCCTACGCAGGCCGGCACCGCCTGTAGCAGCTATTTCTCGCGCGCGGAGGCAAAGACGACGCTGGCATCGCTGACCATTTCCACATGCGAATAGGCGGCCTTTGCAGCGGCTGCGCCATCTGCCCGCATGATCGCGGTCACGATCAGGTCGTGCTCATCATAGGATTTCGCAAGCCGCCCCGGCAGCCGGAACTGCGCGCGGCGGAAAGGCGCAAGCCGAGCCCGGCTCTGGGTTACCAGCTCATAGATATGCTCGTTATGCGCACCGCGATAAAGCCGGGTATGGAACTCGGTATTATGGAGGGCGTAATCTTCCTCTGCGCCCTTGTGCACGAGGCGGGCGGAAGCGCGATGTTCGATTTCCAGCATGCGCCGCTCATCAACCGTCATCCGCTCGGCGGCTAGACGCGCGCAAACACCTTCCAGCTCCGCCATCGCCTCGAACATCGAGTGCAGATAGGTCTCGGTTACGTTGGTGACGACAGCGCTGCGGTTCGGCTCGCGATCGACGAGCCCCATTGCGCCGAGTTCGCGAAGCGCCTCGCGCACCGGGGTGCGCGACACGTCGAACCGGGTCGCTAGTGAGATCTCGTCAAGCTTGTCGCCTGGCAGAATCCGCCCGGTCACGATCATATCAGCAATAGCCCGCACCATCTGTTCGACGGTCGTTCCTGCCCGGATGATCTCTCTGCGCCTGACCTGCTTCAAGGAATGATTCTGTCCGTTAACTGCCTGCATACACATGCATTGCTGGCGCCGCAAAGTCAAATATAGAAACAAGCCTTTGTTTTAACACATAAAATGACAGCGAACTATATTTATATATACAGGACAGAGACATATGACGCTGAAATTAGCTGATTTTATAGACTCTGCATAGTTTTTAATCTTACGCGGCAAAGATTTGCATACACTTTTTACAGTGTCTTGCGGGCCTCTGAATACATCCAATGAATTCAATAGAATAAAATCTGGCACGGCCATTGCATACACTTTTCCGTAACCAATTGAACCGGCAAAACCGCCGCAAGGGGAGCATTCCGATGACCAAACTCCTTTCCATGAACCGCCGCCGTTTCCTTCAGGCTTCTGCTGCCACTGCCCTGATCGGCGCAACCCCGGCTTCCTCTCCTCGCGCGCTCTTGCGCAGACTGCGCTGACCGTCGGCTTCATCTATGTCGGCCCGAAGGATGACTACGGCTACAACCAGTCGCATGCCGAGGGTGCCGCCGTCGTCAAGGCACTGCCCGGCATCACCGTCGTCGAAGAAGAGAACGTGCCCGAGACCGTCGACGTTCAGAAGACGATGGAGTCGATGATCAATCTGGACGGCGCGACCCTCCTCTTCCCGACCTCCTTCGGCTATTTCGATCCTCACATGCTGGCCATGGCCGCCAAATACCCCGATATCCAGTTCCGCCACTGCGGCGGTCTCTGGCAGGAGGGAAAGAACCCGGCCAATACCGGCTCCTATTTCGGCTACATCTTCCAGGGCCAGTATCTGAACGGCATCGCCGCCGGCCATGCGACGAAGAGCAAGAAGCTCGGCTTCGTCGCCGCCAAGCCAATCCCGCAGGTTCTGCAGAATATCAATGCCTTCCTGCTCGGCGCCCGCACGGTCGATCCGACCATCACTTGCCAGGTGATCTTCACTGGCGAGTGGTCGCTCGCCGTCAAGGAAGCCGAAGCCACCAACGCCTTGGTCGATCAGGGTGCCGACGTCATCACATGCCACGTCGACAGCCCGAAGGTCGTCGTCGAGACGGCCGCCGGCCGCGGAGCCTTCATCTGCGGCTACCACGCCAACCAGAGCCCGCTTGCTCCCGAGAAATATCTCACCGGTGCCGAATGGGCCTGGGGCAATGTCTACAGCGATTTCGTCAAGAAGGCGCAGGCCGGCGAAAAGCTCGGCAATTTCGTTCGCGGCGGCCTGAAGGACGGGTTTGTCAAGATGAGCGCGCTCGGCCCCGGCGTTCCCGAGGCGGGCCGCAAGGCCTTCGAAGCAACCCATGCGGAAATGATGAAGGGCGGTTTCTCGGTCTTCAAGGGACCACTGAAGGACAACAAGGGCAGTTCAGTTGTGACTGCAGACAAGAGCTATGCCGAAGACGCAATCGAGCTCGAGAGCATGAATTATCTGGTCGAGGGCGTCGTCGGATCGACGGCCTAGACCGCAGAGGGAGAAGCGCCATGACTGTCCAGGCCAATGATCCCGCAATCTCAGTCGTTTCCGGAAAGCCGGCATCGTTGCGCCCCGTCCTCGAATGGATTGCGCGCCGTGCCGAACCAGTCGTCATCGGTCTTGCGGCCATCCTGATCGGTCTTGCGCTCTTCTCCTTGTTCATCCTGGCGATCGGAAAATCGCCGGCGATGCTTTTCCAGCTTATGTATACCGGCGGCTTCGGCAGCTGGTTTTCGGTGCAAAACAGCTTGAGCCGTGCCGCACCCCTTCTCCTGACGGCACTCTGCGTCGCCCTGCCCGCTCGTCTCGGCCTCGTCATCATCGGCGGGGAAGGAGCGGTCGTGCTGGGCGGCGTTGCTGCCGCGGCCATGGCCATGCCGCTTGCCGGTACTGCCCCTGTCTTCCTGACCCTTATTCTCATGGGCATTGCCGCCATGGTGGTCGGCGGCATCTGGATCGGCCTTGCCGGTTTCCTCCGCCACTATCGCGGTGTCAACGAGACGATTTCATCGCTGCTGCTCTCGTATATCGCCATCGCCCTGATGAACCAGTTCGTCGAAGGGCCCCTGCGTGATCCCGCCAGTCTCAACAAGCCGTCCACCAAGCCGCTGCCGCCAGAATATATGCTCGGCAACATTCCCGGCATGGATGTGCATTGGGGTCTCGTCATCGGCATCGTCGCCTGCATTTTCTCCTGGATCCTGATCGAGGTAACGAGCTTCGGTTTTGCCGCCCGCATCGCCGGCGGCAATGTCCGCGCCGCGCAGATCCAGGGCCTTCCGGTTGGCAAGCTTATTGTCGGATTCACGGCGATCGCCGGCAGTTTCGCGGGTCTCGCCGGCATGGTCGAGGTCGCCGCAGTTCAAGGCAGCGCCAATGCCTCGCTCGCCGCAGGCTACGGCTATACCGGCATCCTCGTCGCCTTCCTCGCGCGCCACAATCCGTTGGCGATTATTCCGGTCGCGATCCTGCTCGGCGGTATCGATGCTTCGGGCGGCCTCATCCAGCGCCGCATGGGCCTGCCGGATGCCACCGTTCTGGTGCTGCAGGGCACGCTCTTCATCGTCATCCTGTTCTGCGAGACCTTTTACGGCCGCTTCAAGATCTTCAATCCCGACCTCTGGAAAAGGAGCCTCTGATGGAAGAGACAGGCATCGGCATATGGGGCGTGCCCCTTGCGATCCTCGCAGGCGCCATCCGCGTTTCCACGCCCTTCATCTTCGTCAGCCTCGGCGAGACGATCACCGAGCGCTCCGGCCGCATCAATCTCGGGCTTGAAGGCACGCTGGTCTTCGGTGCGATGACAGCTTATGCCGTCGCGGTCATGAGCAATTCACCGTGGCTCGGGGTACTCGCGGCAATGGCGACGGGCGCCGTCTTCGGTCTCGTCCATGGCTGGATCTGCAAATGGCCGAAGGTCAACGATATCGCCATCGGTATCGCCATGATGCAGTTCGGGCTCGGCCTCGCCTTCTTCCTCGGCAAGCCCTTCATCCAGCCGGCCGCGCCGCACCTGCCGGCAATACAGCTTGGTTTCTGGTCCAGCATGCCCCAGATCCAGGCGGCGCTGAACATCAACGTGCTCTTCCTGCTTGGCGCTGCTCTCGCCTTCATCCTCTGGTGGGCATTCAAGAATACCCGGATCGGCTTGATCCTGCGCGTCGTCGGCGACAGCACCGATGCCGCCCGCGCCATGGGCATCAATCCCGATCGCGTGCGACTGCTCGCCACCGCCGTCGGCGGTTCGCTGGCGGCCATCGGCGGCGCCTATCTGTCACTCTATTATCCCGGCTCCTGGAACGAGGGCATTTCGTCCGGCCAGGGCTTGATGGCCGTGGCGCTCGTCATCTTCGCCCGTTGGAATCCGATTGGCTGCTTCCTCGCCGCTCTGCTCTTCGGCGGTGCCGGCGCACTCGGCCCGGCATTACAATCGGTCGGCGTCACGCAGGGCTACTACCTCTTCTACGCGGCTCCCTACGTGCTGACGCTGGTCATCATGATCGCGACCTCCTCACCCACACGTTCGCTCGCCGGCGCGCCCGGCGCGCTTTCCCTGACGAAATAGCATGAAAGGAGCCAAGCCATGAATGGCCTCGGCGGATTGAACAAGTCGGAACATGGCGTCGGAATCGGCCTCGTTCAGCTTCAGCTTCCTGTCACCGTGACACGGGAAGACCTTGCGCGCCAGACGCAGGTCATCGTCGATCTCGTCGGCAAGGCGCGGCGCAATCAGCCGGGCATGGATCTGGTCGTCTTTCCGGAGTATGCCCTGCACGGCCTGTCGATGGACATCAATCCCGAGATCATGTGCACGCTCGACGGGCCAGAGGTCGCAGCCTTCAAGAAGGCCTGCCGGGAGAATACGATCTGGGGCTGCTTCTCGATCATGGAGCTGAACCCTGAAGGCATGCCCTACAATTCCGGCATCATCATCGACGACAGGGGCGAGCTGAAGCTCTATTACCGCAAGATGCATCCCTGGGTGCCGGTCGAGCCGTGGGAGCCCGGCAATTTCGGCATCCCCGTCATCGACGGGCCCAAGGGCGCGAAGCTCGCGCTCATCATCTGCCATGACGGCATGTTTCCGGAAATGGCGCGTGAATGCGCCTATAAGGGTGCGGAAATCATGATCCGCACGGCCGGCTACACGGCGCCGATCCGCGAGAGCTGGAAATTCACCAACCAGTCGAACGCCTTCTGCAATCTCATGATCACTGCGAGCGTCTGCATGTGCGGCTCTGACGGCACGTTCGACAGCATGGGCGAAGGCATGATCTGCAATTTCGACGGCTCGATCATCGCTCACGGCACATCGGGCCGCGTCAACGAGATCATCACCGCCGAGGTGCGTCCTGATCTCGTACGCGAAGCCCGCCTTGGCTGGGGCGTCGAAAACAACATCTACCAGTTTGGCCATCGCGGCTATGTCGCCGTTGCCGGCGGCGCTGATGATGCGCCCTATACCTACATGCACGATCTCATCGCCGGCAAATACCGCCTCCCCTGGGAAGATCAGGTGAAGGTCACGGATGGTACATCGTGCGGCTTCGACAAGCCGGCGCGTCGCTACGGCGAAACATTCAAACTCGCGGGTGAATAGGAGAAAAGACGATGGACGCCATGGTCGAAACCAAAGGACATTATATCGACGCCGATCCCTATGCCTGGCCCTATAATGGCGCGCTGCGGCCCGATAATACCGCCCTCATTATCATCGACATGCAGACGGATTTCTGCGGCAAGGGCGGTTATGTAGATCACATGGGTTACGACCTGTCGCTGGTGCAAGCCCCGATCGAGCCGATCAAGAAGGTCTTGGCCGCCATGCGGGCCAAGGGCTATCACATCATCCACACGCGCGAGGGCCACCGGCCCGATCTTGCCGACCTGCCGGCCAACAAGCGTTGGCGTTCGCTGCGCATCGGCGCTGGTATCGGCGATCCCGGGCCTTGCGGGCGCATCCTCACACGCGGCGAACCCGGTTGGGACATCATTCCCGAACTCTACCCGATTGAAGGCGAAACGATCATCGACAAGCCCGGCAAGGGTTCGTTCTGCGCTACCGATCTCGAACTGATCCTCAACCAGAAGCGCATCGAAAATATAATCCTGACCGGCATCACCACCGACGTCTGCGTTTCCACCACGATGCGCGAGGCGAACGACCGCGGCTATGAATGCCTGCTCTTGGAAGACTGCTGCGGCGCGACCGACTACGGCAACCACCTTGCCGCGATCAAGATGGTCAAGATGCAGGGCGGCGTCTTCGGCTCCGTCTCCAACTCTCAAACCCTCGTGAGCCAGCTGCTATGAGCACGGTCCGCGACACCCCTCTTCCGCAAGCCGGAAAGGCCGTTGGCATTTACACGATCGACATGACGATGCGCTTCGGCAGCTTCACCGCCCTCGATCACGTGTCGATCAAGATACCCGCCGGCAGCTTCCACGCGCTGCTCGGCGAAAACGGCGCCGGCAAATCGACGCTCGTCAAATGCATCATGGGCTTCTACCACGCGACATCGGGTGCGCTTTCCGTCGATGGTCGCGAAGTGGCAATCGCGTCACCGAAGGACGCCGCGACCTATGGGCTTGGCATGGTCTATCAACACTTCACGCTCGTTCCTTCGCTCACCGGCGCTGAAAACCTCGTCATCAGCCGCGCCGAAGTACCCGCCATCATCAATTGGGCGAAGGAACGCAAGGATCTCGCCGGATTCATGGAGCGCATGCCCTTCAAGATCCCGCTCGACCGGCCGGTGTGCGAGCTTGCCGCCGGCGAAAAGCAGAAGCTTGAGATCGTCAAGCAGCTCTATCTCGGCCGCTCCTTCCTGGTGCTCGACGAGCCCACCTCGGTGCTCACGCCTGCCGAAGCTGACGAGATGCTTGGCCTCGTGCGCGGCATGACCGAGCGCGGCGAGCTGACCGTATTGATGATCTCCCACAAATTCCACGAGGTCACGAAATTCGCCAATGCCGTCTCCATCTTGCGGCGCGGCAAGCTCGTCGGTAGCGGCAAGGTGGGTGAGCTTTCCACGGCCGACATGGCGGCGATGATGATCGGCGACGTCAAGCTTGCCGAACTCGATACCCGCGTTCCGATTTCCGAAGGCGCCAAGCCGGTCCTCACAGTCGAGCAGGTCAAGGCACCGGATCGCTCCGGTCTCAAGACCATCGAGATCGACAATCTCACCGTCCGCTCGGGCGAGATCGTTGGCATTGCCGGCATATCGGGCAACGGCCAGAAGGAACTGACTGAGATCCTTGCCGGCCAACGGCCGACCGATACTGGCCGCGTCAGCGTCAAGGGCGAGATTTACGGCGCAACGCGTCCGGAAACCCGCAAGAACAATGTTCGCTTCATCCCGGAAGAGCCTCTGCAGAATGCCTGTGCGCCACACATGACGGTCAGTGAAAACCTCGCCTTCCGCACCTTCGATCTGAAGGCAGACGGCAAGGATGCGATCTGGCTGAACAAGGGCAAGATGAAGAAGCGCGCAACAGATCTGATCTCCGATTTCAAGGTCAAGACGACATCCTCTTCGTCCCCGATCGCAGCGCTTTCGGGCGGCAATGTACAACGCGCTGTGCTCGCCCGCGAACTGACTGGCGAGGTGGACCTGCTGATCGTCTCGAACCCCTGTTTCGGCCTCGACTTCTCGGCCGTTGCGGAGATCCGCGCCCGCATCATGAAAGCGCGCAATTCCGGTACGGCCGTTTTGCTGCTTTCCGAAGACCTCGACGAGTTGCTCGAAATGTCCGACCGCATCATGGTGATTTCCGAAGGCAAGCTGGTCTACGAGACCCCGGCGCGGTCCGCCGATATCGGCGTCATCGGCGCGCATATGGCGGGGCATCACTGATGGCGGAGATCAAGGCAGAGCCTTTCGCCTTTCCGGTGAAGCACGACCAGCTTGCCCTTGTCGTCATCGACATGCAGCGCGATTTCGCCGAACCGGGCGGTTTCGGCGCCAGCCTCGGCAACGATGTCAGCCGCATCACCAAAATCGTGCCAGATGTCAAACGTCTCATTCAGGGCTTCCGCAATGCCGGTCTGCCGGTCATCCACACGATGGAATGTCACAGGCCCGACCTCTCGGATCTGCCGCCGGCAAAAAGGGACCGTGGCAACCCGACACTCAGGATCGGCGATGAAGGCCCCATGGGCCGGATTCTGATTTCCGGCGAGCCCGGCACGGCGATCCTGCCGGAACTTGCGCCGGTGAAGGGCGAAGTGGTGATAGAAAAGCCCGGCAAAGGCGCCTTTTATGCCACCGAACTTGGCGAAGTTCTGCAAGACAAGGGTATCAAGCAGCTCGTATTCGCAGGCGTGACGACAGAAGTCTGCGTCCAAACAACCATGCGCGAGGCGAACGACCGCGGTTACGAGTGCCTGCTCGCCGAGGAGGCAACGGAAAGCTACTTCCCCGAATTCAAGGCGGCTGCCATCGCCATGATCCGCGCCCAGGGCGCGATCGTCGGCTGGACGGCCCGTGTCGACGATATCCTGGAGAGCATCGCCCATGCCTGAAACCACCCGCGAACTGCTCACCTCGGGCGGTTGGAAGGAGCTGAAATTCGGCCCTTTCCGCGATGAGGTGACCATCCACTGGATTAGGCCTTTCGAAGGCGATCAGCCGGGCGTGGCGCTGCTGAAATATGAGGCCGGCGCGTCCGTCCCCCGCCATCGGCACGAAGGGCTTGAAACCATTTTCGTCCTCGATGGAGTGCAATCCGACGAGGCGGGCGACTACGGCCGCGGCAGCTACATCGTCAATGCACCCGGTACCGAACATTCGGTCTGGAGCGATACCGGTTGTGTCGTGCTGATCCAGTGGGACCGGCCGGTAAAAATATTGGAAGAGGAAGCAGCGTAAATTCGACAGTACCTGCTTCGCCAATTCAACGACTGAGCAAGGCTGGCTGACAGGCCAGCCTCGCGTTCAGGCCTTTTTCAGGCCGATTGGATAGCCTTGATGCGGTCGAGGCCACCGACGATAGAGGCGAAATCGCTCCAGACGCCCTGAGCGCCCTTCTGCCATTCGTCAAAGGCTTCCGGCTTCAGGAGTTTGCCGCCGTTTTTCAGCGAGATTTCGACCGATGCCACCTCATCATCGACGATGAGCTGGTTGAAGTAGGCTGCACCTTCGGTCGATGCCTGCCGGAAGACGGCCTTCTGCTCGTCATTCAGGCCGCCCCAGAAGGTCGAGGAATAATAGACGACGCCAGAGGCCCAGATGTGGCCGGTCTCGGTCATGTAGGGCACGACCTCATAGAGCTTAAAGCCGGCATAGGCCGATTTGGTGAGGTCCATGGCGTCGGCAACACCGGTTGCCAGCGCATTATAGGTCTCGGTGATCGGAATACCGATCGGCACCGTGCCGAAGGAGTTCCAGAGCTTGGTGTGCAGCGGGCTCTGGATGACGCGGATGCGTTTGCCTTTGAGCTGTTCCGGTCGTGTCACAGGTTCCTTGGTCAGCAGATGGCGGGCGCCGTAATTGATGAAATCGCCGACGACAAAATTCTGCGCCTGCAGCTTGCCCTTAAGGTCGGTGCCGACATCGCCGCCGACGATGCGGCGCACATGATCGGCATCGCGAAACAGGAAGGGAAGATCGAGAATCTGCAGTTCCGGCACCCAGCCGGAAAGCGAGGAGACCGTCGAAAGGCTTGCCTGAATGGAGCCGAGGCGAACGCCTTCCGCCACTTCCTTTTCGCCGCCGAGCGCACCGTTCTTGACGATATTGAACTTGAACTGGCCAGGCAGCTTGGCCTCGACCAGCTCGCTGATCTTCACCCAGATCTTGCTCTCCGGCTTGTCGTCGCCAAGCAGCGAGGCGATGGTGATCGTTGTCGTGCGGGCAGCCGCCGCGCGAACGAAGGCCGGGGCAGCAAGGGCTGTTCCGGCAATCGCGGTAGTCTTCAGGAAATTGCGTCGGTTGAGATTGTCCATGAATAAGTCCTGTCCGTTAGAAGATGATCGCCCAGGCGCAAAGGATTGCGAGGGAGACGAGAAGGGCAAGCAGATAGGGAACAACCGCCTTAAAAAGGGCGGAAGCGGGTATGCGGGTCACACCACTGACGACGAAGATCAGCATGCCGAGCGGCGGCGTCAGTCCGTGGATCATCAGATTGACGACGATGATGACGCCGAAATGAATGGGATCGATGCCAGCGGCAACGGCGGCCGGCAGCAGGATCGGCCCGAAGAGCAGGATCGCAGCGCCGATATCGAGGACGAGGCCAACGACCAGCAGTATGATGTTGGACAGCAGGATGACAGCGAGCGCACTGCCGCCGAGCGCCGTCGTCAGGTGTGAGATCAGGCCTGAGACATCGTCGACCGCAAGCAGGAAGGCAAAGGGGCCAGCCGTGCCGATCAGCAAGCCGATCGCGGCGGCCTCGACAGCTGCCTGCCGGAAGGCGGTGTAAAGCGAGAGGACGCCAAGCCGTGCACCGATGCCGAGCAGAAGGGTGTAGAAGGCGGCGAGGGCGGCGGCCTCCGTCGTCGTGACGATACCGATGCGGATGCCGACCACGACGATGACGCCGAGGCCGAAGGCAGGGATTGCCTGGATACCCGACCGCCAGCGCTGTGCAGATGTGGCCCGCGCCAGAGGCGCCTGGTCGCGAACCGTCAGATGGATCGCGACCGCAAGGCAGATGGCCATCAGACCACCCGCAAAGAAACCGCCGACCAGCAGGGAGCCGACCGAAAGATTGGTGGCGGTCGCCAGGATCAGAAAGGCGATCGACGGCGGAATGACATTGTCGAGTACCGAAGTCGCTGCAATGATCGCTGCGGCCTTGGCGGGCGGATAACCGTGGCGGACGAGCTCCGGTTGGAAGGTGGACGCACCGAAAGCGGCATTGGCAACCGAGGAACCGGAGGCACCGGAAAAAAGCACACTGGTGAGCAGTGTCGTCTGGGCGAGGCCGGCACGGCGATGGCCGACCATGGCAGCGGCAAATCGCACGAGCTGGTTGGCGACGCCGGATGCCGTCAGCAGTCCGCCGGCAAGCAGGAAGAAGGGGATCGCAAGCAGCAGGAATTTCGAAATGCCAGTCACTGTCGAAGAGACGATCGCTGGTTCCGGCAGGCTGCTGCCGAAGGCGATCACGATATAGGCGGCCGCCAGGAAGGCGTGTGGCGGGGGTGCTGCGAGCATCAGGCCGATCGCGGCGATCAGGCCGAGAAAGATGCTCGGCGGCCAGTCGAACTCGACGGAGACGAAGGGGATGCCGGCATAGAGCGCGCCACCGATAGCGATGGAAAGAAGGACCGGCCAAACCTTTCCTTCGACGATACGTTGCAGCAGAAGTACGACGAGGATCAGCACGCCGCCGGCGCCGAGAAAGCCGAAGCGGATCCATTCCGGTACGCCGAGCGCCGGGGAAATGCCTCCGAGCATGGTCATGATCTCGCTGCCGCCGAAGCTCAAGATAAGACCCGATAGCACGGTGAAAACATCGGCAGCGACCTGCGTTGTCGAATGCAGCCGCTCAGGCATCATCTTGACGAAGACATCAAGACGCATGGCGAGCGCACTGTTGAGGCTAAGCGGCGCGCCAAGCGCGATCAGCAGCACATGGAGCCAGATGCCGAGATCCTCGGCGCCGAGAAAACCGGCCGCGAAGAAATAGCGCATGCAGACAGTGACCAGCACCGTGAAGAGCAGCGCGGCAAGCACCGACGCGGCAGCAACGCCAAGTACGGCTTCGATCGCCTTCAGGATGCGGGCTGCAAATCCGCCATCTGTCTCCTGTTCGGCTGGGTGGAATTCGCTTGCTGCCACAGAATTTGCTTTCTTGCCGTGTCCTCAGGCGCTCTCGGCGGTGGAAAGGTCACGATCGAAGAGTGTCGACCAGGTGAGTTGCGCGCCTTTTTATATTCTCCTGCTGACATCGAGACGCGGCAGAACCTTTTCGCCGAAACGATAGGCTTCCTCAAGGAGGGGCATGCCGGAAATAATAAAAGGTTTCGACGCTGGCCTTCTGATAGGCCGCAGCGTTGGAGCGACGACAGCGGGGGAATGAACTGTGACAAGAAGATGCAACCGCTTGCTATGAAGAGCGGCGCATTTGCAAAGGGCCGTCCCAAACAGGCGACATAGGCAGATGCCGCCACTCTGAGATCTGTATTTGCTGCCCAGCCGCAGGCGAAGCGCGGCTATGACGTGCCGCACTTCATCGGCCGGGTTCTGCTGCAGCGGACGCCTAGTCAATGATTTCGGCTAGGCAGCCGGCTTATCGCGTAAACATCAGCCGCATACGCGCCAGAATGCCCTTCATGCCCGATATGGAGGCGGCTCTCAGATGGCGGGCGACGACACCTGAATCAACCCGTGCTCCGAAATGGCAGGAGCAAACGAGACCATGCAGTTGCCGATCGTTAAGGTCGAAGAAACTCAGGGCATCTCCATAAGTATCGCCCTCAAGACCGGCGGCACGCAGAACCGGATCGGCATAGGCTACGGATATGGGTGACCCGGTGATTCTCATCTTTATCCGCTGGTCACGGGGCAGATATTCGGTCTCCCGAAGGGTAACGAGCGAACGCGCAGGATCGCTTTCCAGAAGCTCCGCCCACCGGTTCAACCGCTCGGCGCGAGACAGTTGTGGCGTGGTGCGGCTAACCTTGGCTATAGCCTTGAGCTGATCGACTGCGTATTGTTCCATGACGGCCTCCTATTTGGAAAAATAGACTGCACGCCCCCATCGACAACGTTGATCCCAACTGGGCGGCCTGTCCAATCACGTTTGAAGAATCGCGTCTCTTCAATGGCAGAATTCCGCCCAATCAGGCGAATTCGCTTTGTCTCGCAAAAGCCCGCGGATGGGCGACGTGCTTCCGGACGACACTGTCCTTACTGTCGAGCTCTTCTAGGAGTACGTCATAGCTCCAGAGATCGGCAAGGTGCTGCAGGACGAGCTTCAGGTCCTCCTCTTCCAGGAATTCGTCATTGCTGGCCCGGTGCTGTAAAAGCAGTCTGCGGTCGCCGGCCAGATCGACGTCGACGATCTCAATCGCCGGATCGGTGTGGCCTATGTCGTAACTACGCGAGAGTTGCCGGCGAATGCGCCGATAGCCGCGCTCGTCGTGGATCGCTGAAACCAGAATGCCTTCCTTAATGTCCGGATCATCGTGGAGTTGGAACATGCGCCACCGGCGCATGAGGCTTGGGCTCAGGAATTGGCTGACGAAACTCTCGTCGCGATAATTGGCCCAAATATCGCGCAGAACCGCCATAGAGTCGCCCCGCCCGGCAATATCCGGAAACCACTCACGATCTTCGCCCGTGGGCTTCGTCACGATGCGCTCGATATCCTGCATCATCGCAAAGCCAAGCGCATAGGGATTGAAGCCGGAGAAACGCCGATCATCATACATCGGCTGGAAAACGACATTCGTGTGCGATTTCAAAAACTCGAAAAAGTTGCCGTCGCTGATCTGCCCGCGCTCATGCAGGCGTTGCATAATGTTGTAATGGACGTAGGTGGCAGTCCCCTCGTTCATCACCTTGGTCTGGCGCTGAGGATGGAAATATTGGGCGACGTGGCGGACGATGCGCAATATCTCGCGCTGCCAGGGATGCAGCCGGGGCGCCGACTTTTCGAGGAAGTACAGGATATTGTCCTGAGGCAAACCGAGAGCGGCACGTCTACGCTCGAGATCGCGATCCGACTTGTTGCGTTTGAGGCTGGTCGGCACGGTGCGCCACAGATCGTTGAAGATCTTCTCCTCGTGGGCGCGGCGCTCCTGCAGCCGCTTTTCTTCCTGCCGGAGATCAACCTGGGTTTTGCCGGCGTAGCGGTGCACACCGTGTGACATCAATGCGTGTGCAGCATCCAACGTACGCTCCACAGCCACTTCCCCATATCGTTCCTCGCAGCGGGAGATGTAGCTCTTGGCGAAATCGAGATAATCGAGAATACCTTCGGCATCGGTCCAGAGCTTGAACAAATAGTTGTTCTTGAAGAAGTGGTTATGGCCGAAGGCGGCGTGCGCAATGACCAGCGTCTGCATGGTCGCCGTGTTCTCCTCCATGAGATAGGAGATGCAGGGCGAGCTGTTGATGACGATCTCGTAGGCGAGGTCGCGCATCCCACGGCGGTAGAAGGCCTCGTGATGGGCAAAATGCTTGCCGAAGGACCAGTGGCGATAGAAGAGCGGCATGCCTGTCGAGGAGTAGGCATCGAGCATCTGTTCCGACGTGATGACCTCGATCTGGTTCGGATAGACATCGAGCCCCAGTTCTCCAAGCGCAATCTCTTCGCAGGCGTCGTGAATGCGCTGCAAAATCGGAAAATCCCAGTCGGCCCCTTCGAACAGAAGCCCTTCCTTTTGCCGCGTGCCGGTCTTCATGGCGTAGCCCCTGCCGTGGCAGCCTTCTTCTGAAACAGATCATGAAAAACAGGGAATATCTCGTTCTTGCGGCAGACCTTGCGCATGGCAAGAGGCCGTGTTGCAGAGCGGATTTCCTGGTAAAGCGTCCAAAGCGGTGACCTCGACATCGAAGAATCTCCGTCTTCCTCACCGACCTCGATATAGGCGAAGTACTGGCAGACCGGCAAGATTTCTTGCTGCAGCAACTGGCCGGTCAAAGCTCCGTCTGAATAGGAATTGTCGCCGTCGGAGGCCTGCGCCGCATAGATATTCCACTCCGTCGGATCAAAACGCGCAGCAACGATCGAGCGCATGACCGCCAACGCACTGGAGACCAGCGTGCCGCCCGTCGCCGGGCTATAGAAGAAAGTCTCCTCATCGACCTCCTCCGCCTTTTCCGTATGGCGGATAAATACGATCTCCACTTTTTCGTAACGCTGCGACAAGAAGAGGTAGAGGAGCAGGTAGAAGCGTTTTGCGAGATCCTTCATATGCTCGCTCATGGAACCGGAAACGTCCATGAGGCAGAACATCACCGCCTTTACGACAGGCTTTGGCGTGTTTTCAAAGCGCCGGTAGCGGACATCGAGCGGGTCGATATAGGGAATGCGCTTGCTCTTGAGCGTCAGTGTCCTCAGCCTGTCTTCGAGAACGAGGCGCTCTTTCGCATTGTCGCATTCGTCGATCTGCTTCTGGAGCGCTTCGATCTCCTCTGCCGTAGGGCGATGAAGCGCAAGGCGCCGCATCATGGCAAGGCGTGTCGTGCGCCCGACGGCGATGTTTGAGGGGGAGCCGGAGACAGAAAAGCCGGCTCTTTGCGGCGTCACCTCCTCGGTTTCGCTCAGCCGGCGCTTGGCGAGATCAGGCAACTCCAGATCTTCGAGGAAGATGTTGAGGAATTCCTCTCGGGTTAGTATGAAGCGGAAACCGTCTTCGCCATCGCCCTCCCCCGCCTCGGACGAACGCCCGCCGCCCGATGCCGGCGGGCGCTTGATGAAATCGCCCTCGACGAATTTTTGGTTGCCGGGAAGGACGCGATCTTGAATTCCTCCTCCCCCCCGGTGAAGGCCCGGTTCGGCCATGCCGCCGATCGGAAGAGTGACTTCACCGCCATCAAGCACATCGCGGATGCTGCGGTCTTGCAAAGATCGTTTAACCGCCTGCTCTACGGCGTCCTTGGCACGCCGTAGAAACCTTTGTCGATTTTCTAAACTTTTACCGCGCGGGTTAAGCCGCCGGTCTATGATGTGCATGTTTGCTCCTACCTGGGTACTCGCTCGGACAGCCTACCTAACTCGCCTGCTTGACGCGCATGTACCATTCCACCAGCCGGCGAACCTGCCGTTCCGTGTAGCCCCGCGCCACCATGCGCGAGACGAATTCGCTATGTTTCTTTTCGGTCTCGCTGTCCTTCTTCGATCCGAAGGAGATGACCGGCAGCAGATCCTCGACCTGTGAGAACATCCGCTTTTCGATGACTTCCCGGATTTTTTCATAGCTCGTCCAGGAAGGATTCTTGCCGCCATTGGCCGCGCGCGACCTCAGGGAGAACTTTACGATCTCGTTGCGGAAATCCTTGGGGTTGGCGATGCCCGCAGGTTTTTCGATCTTCGTCAGTTCCTGATTCAGAAGTTCACGGTCGAGCAACTGACCAGTATCCGGGTCCTTGAAATCGACGTCCTCGATCCATGCATCCGCGTAATCCACATAGCGGTCGAACAGGTTCTGACCGTAGTCGGAATAGGATTCCAGATAGGCCTTCTGGATCTCGTTGCCGATGAATTCCGCATAACGCGGCGCCAATTCGGCCTTGATGAACTCCATGTAACGCTTTTCCGTTTCCTCGCCATACTGCTCGCGACGGATGGCTTGTTCCAGGACATACATCAGATGCACAGGATCGGCGCCGATATCCGTCGTGTCGTGGTTGAACGTCGACGCAAGAACTTTGAACGCGAAACGTGTCGATATTCCGTCCATGCCCTCATCGACGCCGGCGGCATCCCGATATTCCTGCACGCTCCTAGCACGCGGATCGGTTTCCTTCAGACTTTCGCCGTCATAGGCGCGCATTTTTGAGAAGAGATTGGAATTCTCATGCTTGCGAAGCCGTGACAGGACGGAGAAACGAGCCAGCATCTCCAATGTCGCCGGCGCGCAAGCCGCATCCGCAAGCTCTGATCCTTCGATCAGCTTTTCGTAGATCTTCTGTTCCTCCATCACTCTCAGGCAATAGGGAACCTTGATGACGCAGATGCGGTCAATGAAGGCCTCGTTGTTCTTGTTGGCCTTGAAGGTCTGCCACTCCGCTTCGTTCGAATGCGCAAGGATGATGCCGGAGAAGGGAATCGCACCGATGTTCTCGGTGCCCATGTAATTGCCTTCCTGCGTCGCCGTCAGCAACGGATGCAGCATCTTGATCGGCGCCTTGAACATCTCGACGAATTCCAGCACGCCCTGATTGGCGCGGTTGAGGCCGCCGGAATAGCTGTAGGCATCAGGATCGTTCTGCGAATAGTGCTCGAGCTTGCGAATATCGACCTTGCCCACCAGCGACGAGACATCCTGATTGTTCTCGTCGCCCGGCTCTGTCTTGGCAATCGCGATCTGCCGCAGCCTCGACGGCTGGATCCTGACGACCCGGAAGCGGGAGATGTCACCATCGAACTCATCAAGCCGTTTCAGGCACCACGGGCTCATCAGGCCGCTGAGACGACGAGTCGGGATGCCGTATTCCTCAAGCAGCAAGGGACCCATGGTCAGGGGATCAAAAAGATTGAGGGGGCTTTCAAAGACCGGGCTTAGGTCGTCACCGGCTTTCAGCACATAGATGGGATTGACCTCCATCAGCTGCTTCAGGCGCTCGGCGAGCGAAGACTTGCCGCCGCCCACCGGGCCGAGCAGGTAAAGGATCTGTTTGCGCTCCTCCAAGCCTTGGGCTGCATGCCGGAAGAAGGACACGATCCGTTCGATCGTCTCCTCCATGCCGAAAAACCCGTCAAAGGCGGGGTAGGTTCGGATGGTTCTGTTCATGAAAATCCGACCGAGCCGCGGATCCTTCGCTGTATCGATGATCTCGGGTTCGCCGATTGCCGAAAGCAGCCGCTCGGTGGCATTGGCATAGGCCATCGGATCCTCTTTGCACAAGGACAGATAGTCCGCGATGGACATATCCGTCTCCCGGCGGGACTCGTAGTTACGGGTAAACGCATCAAATAGGGAGTTGTTCAGCATAGGCCCTCCTATAAAGGTCTGCCTCAGCGATTTTCGCCTTCGCTAACTAAGATGGTGCGCCAATGTTTCGAAAGATCAAGGTCCTCATCGACGGAAATAAGACATGGCCGACATTCCGGCATCGCTACACAAAAAAGTGCGAACAGCGCGCCAATTTGATCTCTGAAAATTTACCGGCTCTATAGCTTTGAAACTGCGCCAGGAGTATTATTCGCGCGCGGTTTCGAGAGGATGCTAATCCACAGTCATTCCAATGACGTGAACATGTGTCGCCGCTGAACAAGCCCAATCTGATTCGCCACAAGCGGCTTTCTGTCACCGCAATCGGATTGCGCGCGTCACAGGATTCTGCCGAAGGCACCCAGCCTAGATAGAAATTCACCCATGAATGCAACTACAGGATTTGCGCCCGCATCTCCCTTGAGGTCGCGATCTCTGCTGCGACCTCTTTGGCCCGGATGCGGATATTGAGCACGGGGGCAATTTTCCGGGAGTGGTCGACTGTCAGCGCGACGGCATGGAGGTTCGTTCGCATCTCACCCCGAGAGCGAGGCACTGATCGATCTAGCGCGGCCTGACGTCTTGTCACGATCTCGCACTTTATATGGGTTCCGCCTCGTCACCGCCGGCTAATCCACATGTCAGTTCTCAGGCTTTGAAGAGGTGAACGCGGCCCGCTCGATGCCGTGGCGCTGGAGCTTGTCATAAAAGGTCTTGCGCGGAATGCCGAGTGTTTCGATCGTCCGGCGCACGTCGCCGTCGTTCCGAGTCAGCGTTTCGCGGATGATATCGGCCTCATAGCGGTCGATCCTCGCCGGCAGAGGCAGGGAAGCCTCTTTGTCCTCCATCCCGTTTTGCGGCGTTTCCGCCGGTATCGCTTCAAGGCCGAGTACGAAGCGCTCGGCGAAATGCGAGAGCTCGCGCACGTTGCCCGGCCAGTCATGGCTTTTCAGGTGGCGGAGCAGCTCGGGCGAAGCCGCGGGAACGGGACGTTTGAAACGGCTGGCAGCCCGCTCGGTGAAATGGGCAAAGAGCAGCGGGATGTCGTCGCGCCGGTCGCGCAGTGGCGGAATGCTGATCGTCACGACATTGAGGCGATAAAAAAGGTCCTCACGGAAATCGCCGCGCTCACGCGGATCGCCGAGATCGATCTTGGCGGCGGCGACGACACGCAGGTCGACGGGCCGCACCTCGTTGGTGCCGAGCGGCGTGACCTCGCGCATTTCCAACACGCGCAACATCTGCACCTGTGCGGAAGCTGGCATGCTTTCGATTTCATCGAGGAACAGCGTTCCGCCGCTTGCGTGTTCGATGCGGCCGATGCGTTTCTTCTGGGCACCGGTGAAGGCCCCGGCCTCGTGGCCGAAGAGCTCGCTTTCGATCACCGTTTCCGGCAGGGCGCCGCAATTCAGCGCAACGAAGTTTCCCTTCGAGCGACGGCTCCAGCGATGCAACAGGCTTGCGACCACTTCCTTGCCGCTGCCGGTCTCCCCGGTCACCAGCACATCAACATCGGTGTCGGCGATCTGCCGGAGCGTTGCCCGCAAGCGCTCGATGGCCGGCGTCTGGCCGAGCAGCGGCAGATCGCCCTGCGCCTGCTCGGCCGCTTCGCGCAGCGACCGGTTGTCGAGTACGAGCCGGCGCTTTTCGGCGGCACGATGCACGCTCTGCACCAGCCTGTCGGCGGCAAAAGGCTTGGTAATGAAGTCATAGGCTCCATCCTGGATCGCCTTGACGGCCATCGGGATGTCACCGTGTCCTGTGATCAGGATCACGGGCAGGTCTTCGTCGAGCCGGCGGATGCGGTCGAAGAGCTGCAATCCGTCGACATGCGGCATGCGGATATCCGAAACGACGACACCCGAGAACTCCGCGCTCAGATCCTTCAGCGCTTCCGTGGCGGCGGAAAAGGTCGAAACAGAAAAGCCGGCGAGCTCCAGTGTCTGTTTCGTCGCCTTAAGGAGATCCTTGTCGTCATCGATAAGGAAGACCGGGATTGCTTCGCTCATGCCTGTGCCTTCTGCAGATAAACGGTAAAGCGGGTGCCGCTTCCGTTGCTTTCGACCTCGATACGGCCCCCATAATCGGCAACGATATCCTTGGAGATGACGAGCCCGAGGCCCAGGCCTTTTTCCTTCGAGGTGTTAAACGGCGAAAAGAGCGAGCCGAGGATGTCCTCCGATATGCCGGGGCCGTTATCGACGACGGTTACCGCCACCTCGCCGTCCTTTTCATCGCAGAAGACCTCAACTTTTGCGCCTTCCCTACCGTCCAAGGCTTCCAGTGCATTCTGAAAGAGATTGATCAGCACCTGCTCAAGCCGGATGCGATTGCCGCTCACTTTCAGATCGGCCGAAGGCAACCTGATATCGAGCGCATCCAAGCGGCCGGCAAACCGGCTTCGCAGCAGAACGACCGCGCCTTCGATGACGGCGCGCAGTTCTATCGGTTCCGCCGCAGTGCGGCCCTTGCGGGCAAAGGCCTTCAACTCCTCGGTGATGGTGCCGATGCGCTCCGTCAGGCTGGCAATCGCATCGAGATTATCGTCGGCTGATTCCGGCTGCTGACGTTTGAGGAAAGTGCGGGCATTGTCGGCATAGGCGCGGATGGTCGCGACCGGCTGGTTGATTTCATGCGCTACTCCCGCGGCGACCTGCCCCAAGATCGCCAGGCGGTTCGCCTGCACGAGCTCCTGCTGCACGACTTGCAGCCGCGCCTCGGTCGACCGGTGGTCCGATATCTCCTCCTGCAGCCGGTCACGGGCGCGGCTGAGGTCCTGCGTGCGCTCCAGCACCCGGCGCTCCAGCTCCTCGCGGGCGGCCCGCTCGGTCGCGATGCGCATGACAACGATCTGGCGGCGGCGCAGCAGAAAGGTCATGATCGCCAGCACGGGAATGAGGGCGGCCAATGTCAGCAGCCGCCATTCGCGCACCGAAGAGGCGATCGGCGCGTCGGTCGGCACGAGATATTCGAGTTGCCAGGATGTCGACGGCACCTCGGTGCGCAATCGCAGGAACTCGCCCTCCCCGGCGCCCGGCATGATGGCATGGACGATGGCGGCGCCTGGCTTCAGCGTCTGTCGCTCCTCGATCGGCAAGGGCAGCAATGGCGCCTCACCGAATTGCAGGCTGCTTCTGATAGCCGCAAGGCTTTCCTGCGGCAGAGGCTTCGTCGTCATGAAACGCCAGGACGGGAGGCTGGTGATGAGCACGACGCCGTGCTCATCGATGACATAGGCCGGCCGGACCGCATCGCGCCAGTCGGATTCCAGCTGATCGAACTCCATCTTGACGACGACGACGCCAAGCGGAGCCTCGGCATCCCCGACCCGCCGGGAAATATAGAGGCCCGGCCGGTTGCTGACATTGCCAAGCGCGAAATGCTCAGCCGTGCCCGTTTCCATCGCGCGGCGGAAATAATCGCGGAAGGAATAGTCGTTGCCGACAAAACTCAGGGGCTCCTGCCAGTTGCTGGAAGCGATCGCGATGCCGTTCTTGCCGGTTACATAGAGAACCGAGGCGCGGGTGCCGGCGACAAGGCTCTGGAGCTTGCGGTCAAGCCCCATGACGGCCTCTCCCTGCCCCGAGGCCAAAGCGTCTCGCACCTGCTGGTCATCGGCAAGGAGCAGCGGCAGAGCCCGCGGCCCTTCGAGCACGGCACGCAGCAGCGCCACCTTGAGATTGGCGTCGGTCTGCCCCTGATCTTCCAGCGCTGCAATTGCCTGCAGGCGGCCATAGATGCCGGCGCCGTAAAGGGCTGTTCCGATGAGGACCGCAGCGAGCGCCGCAAAGATCAGCCAGACCGACCGGGAGCGCCGGCCGAGCTGTTCAGGCGTCAGGAAACCTTCGTTCGCTGTCTTCTGGAGCATGGCGCAGTTGTGCATGTTTTCGCACGGACGGCAAATCACTTTGTGCGGAAAATCGCACTATCACGCCTGCGACAAGCAGATGCATCCAAGAATATCAATGAATTAGACAAGCGGAAGAAACTGGCACGCGCGTTGCAAACCACTCCTCATCAGTCGGGAGGCTGTTTGACCATCATGATTTGCCGCCGGCGCGTCGGCGTCCGGCACAGCGGAGGACACCAATGGATATTGCAATGAACGCCGCCGCAGAGCGCGGCAAAACGCCCTTTTACCGGCACCTCTATGTGCAGGTTCTCGCCGCCATCGCCGCAGGCATTCTGCTCGGCCATTTCTACCCTTCTCTTGGCGCTTCGCTGCAGCCGCTTGGCGATGCCTTCATCAAGCTCGTGCGCATGGTGATCGCGCCCGTCATCTTCCTGACGGTCACGACCGGCATTGCCGGCATGGCCGACCTCAAGAAGTTCGGCCGCGTGGTCGGCAAGGCGCTCGGCTACTTCCTCGTCTTCTCGACACTGGCGCTCGTTGTCGGCCTTGTCGTCTCCAACGTGCTGCAGCCCGGCGCCGGCATGCACATCGACCCGGCAACGCTCGATACAAAGGCCGTCAACAATTACGCCGCCCAAGCCCATGACGCTACGATCGTCGGCTTCCTGATGAACATCATTCCGGACACGATCGTCGGCGCCTTCGCCAAGGGCGACATCCTGCAGGTGCTGTTCTTCTCCGTCGTCTTCGGCATTGCGCTCGGCTCCGTCGGCGAGCGCGGCAAGCCCGTCCTCGACTTCTTTCAGGTCCTGACCGCCCCGGTCTTCCGTCTTGTCGCGATCCTGATGAAGTTCGCGCCGATCGGCGCCTTTGGCGCAATGGCCTTCACGATCGGCAAATATGGTATTGGCGCGATCGCCAACCTCGCTTTCCTGATCGGCACCTTCTACCTGACGTCGCTGCTCTTCGTACTGGTCGTGCTCGGCGCGGTCGCCCGCTACAACGGCTTCTCCATCCTGGCGCTGCTGCGCTATATCAAGGAAGAACTGCTGCTGGTGCTCGGCACCTCGTCATCGGAAGCTGCCCTGCCCGGCCTGATGAACAAGATGGAACGTGCCGGCTGCAAGCGCTCGGTCGTCGGGCTCGTCATCCCGACCGGCTATTCCTTCAACCTCGACGGCACCAACATTTATATGACGCTCGCAGCGCTCTTCATCGCGCAGGCGACGGATACGCATCTGAGCTTCGGCGACCAGATCCTACTGCTTCTGGTGGCCATGCTAAGCTCCAAGGGTGCCGCAGGTATCACCGGCGCCGGCTTCATCACGCTTGCCGCGACACTCTCGGTCGTTCCCTCGGTTCCGATCGCCGGCATGGCGCTCATCCTCGGCATCGACCGCTTCATGTCGGAATGCCGGGCACTGACGAACCTCGTCGGCAATGCGGTTGCCACAATCGTCGTCGCCCGCTGGGAAAACGAACTCGACCAGACCCGTTTTACCGCCGCAATGGCCGGAAACCCGCGGGACGACAGCGATCTGCTCGGTTCCGCCGCACAGCCGGCCGAATAAGCGCTGACAAGGCAAATGCGCCGCCGGTCATACGATCGGCGGCGCATTTATGTGATTTCAGGAGTGCCGAAACACGCCGGCCCGTCCGCAATGCCTCACGTTTAAAGCGCAAGACCGGTGCCGCGATCAAAGACATGGATCTGCTCGCTGGCGATGTTGGCCTCGAAACGGGCGCCGTAACGGGCCGCATAATTTCCATCCACGACGGCCGTTACAGGCTGGCCGGCAAGATCGAAGACGACATGTGTCTGAGCGCCGGTCGGCTCGACAAGCAGGGTCTGCCCGGCAAGCGCATTTCCGTCCTTGCCGCCCGGCGTCAGATGCTCGGGACGCAGGCCGATAGTCACCGCCTGGCCAGGACGAACCTTGCTATCCGGGGCGATACGGATTGCAGTGCCGTCCGAAAGGCGCGCTGACGGCTCACCGTTTTCGCCGTCCACCGTGCCATCAAGCATATTCATTGCCGGCGATCCGATGAAGGCGGCGACGAAGAGATTGGCCGGTTTCCTGTAAAGTTCGAGCGGCGTACCCTGCTGCTCGACCCTGCCCTGGTTGAGCACGACGACGCGGTCGGCAAGCGTCATCGCCTCGATCTGGTCGTGCGTGACGTAGATCGAGGTGGTCCTGACCTTCTGGTGCAACGTCTTGATTTCCGAGCGCATCTGCACACGCAACTTGGCATCGAGATTGGACAGCGGCTCGTCGAACAGGAAGACGGCGGGATTTCGCACGATAGCACGTCCCATGGCGACACGCTGGCGTTGACCGCCGGAAAGCTGGGCCGGCTTGCGGTCGAGAAGCTGGGCAAGATCGAGCATTCGGGCGGCCTCGGCAACGCGGGCCTCGATTTGCGGTTTGCCGACACCGGCGAGCTTCAGATTGAAACCCATGTTTTCCGCGACCGTCATATGCGGATAGAGCGCGTAGGACTGGAAGACCATGGCGATGTTGCGTTCGCGCGGCGTCATGCCGTTGACGACAGCTCCGCCGATCGCGATCTCGCCATCGGTGATCTCCTCGAGGCCGGCGATCATCCGCAGCAACGTCGATTTTCCGCAACCGGACGGCCCCACGAGGGCAACGAATTCCCCATCCTCGATGTCAAGCGAAATGCCGTGGATGACGCCAACGGCGCCATAGGCCTTACGAATATCGTTCAGTGAAACGGATGCCATGATTGCACCTCCAATGGTTCGGCTCAGGACTTCACGGCGCCGGCGGTCAATCCGGCGATGATGTGCCTCTGGGCAGCGAAAAAGACGATGATGGTCGGGAGGATGGTGAGCGTGATGAAGGCCAGCACCAATTGCCACTCGGTGCCGTATTCGCCACGATAGACCATGATGCCGAGCGGCCAGGGATACTTGGATTCCGAGTTCAGCATGATCAGCGGCAGGATGTAGCTGTTCCAGCTGCCGACGAAGGAAATGATGCTGACGGTGGCGACGATCGGGCGGGAAAGCGGCAGCGAGATATGCCAGAAGAAGCGCAGATAACCGCAGCCATCGACGAAAGCGGCCTGGAACAGTTCTTCCGGGAGATTGCGGAAATAGTTTCTGAACAGCAGGATGCTCATGCCGAGACCGAAGGCCACCTGCGGCAGCACCACGCCCCAATAGGTGTTCAACAGGCCGAGATCGCGAATGCGGATGAAGAGCGGCAGGATCGCAGTCGCCGCCGGAAACATCAGTCCCAGCAGAAAATAATTGAGCAGGAAGGACGAGCCGAAGAAGCGGACATGGGCAAAGGCGAAAGCCGCCATGGACGAGACAATCAGCGTCAGGAGCACGGTGAGGGCTGCGATGACAAGCGAATTGCCGATCTGCAGCCAGTAGCGTTCGCCGAAGAGGATGTCCGTATAGTTCGCCCACTGCCATTCCGTCGGCAGACCGAAGGGATTGATGCGCAGGTCCCCCAGCGTCTTGAAGCCGCCGAGCGCCGTCGTCACCAGCGGCACGAGCACGATCGCGGCAATCAGGCTGAGCGACACGTAGAGATAGATGCGTGTGGACGCGCTCACGCGGATGGAAGAGCTCATATCAGTCATGACGCATGAATATCCTTTTGTAACCGAAGGCGAGCGTCACACAGATGATGAAGAGCACGACGCCGACGGCGCTGCCCAGGCCCACCTGCATGCGCATGACGCCATAGGTGTAAAGAAAGGTGACCATCGTCTGCGTGGAATTGGACGGGCCGCCGCCCGTCAGTGGCATGATCATGTCGAAGAGCTGCAGCGAGCCGACGACGGCGAAGAAAATCGAAAGACGCAGGGTCGAGCCGAGCAGCGGCAGGGTGACGTAACGAAATTTCTGCCAACCAGTGGCGCCGTCGATTTCGGCGGCCTCCAGCACGTTCTTGTCGACCGATTGCAGGCCGGCGATGAACAGCATCATGTGAAAGCCGAAATATTTCCAGACGATGACGCCGAGTACGGCATAGATCGCCACATCCTTGTCGGCGAGCACATAGGGATTGGCGAAGCCGAAGAAATTCGAGACGGCGGCAAATAGGCCGTAGTCTCCGTCATAGACGAAGCGCCAGATGAGTCCCGCCGCAACGTCGGCAAGCACATAGGGCAGGAAGAAAATCAGGCGGAAGCCGACGACGCCTGGAATGCGATGGGCAAGCATGGTCGCCAGCCAGATGGCGAGCGGCACCTGGATGCAGATCGAGATCACGATGATCAGGCCGTTATTGACCAGCGCCTGCGTGAAAGCGGCGTTTCGAAACAGGACCTCGAAATTGCGCAGGCCGATGAAGTCGGTCGGCGTGCCGTAGCCGTTCCACTTGTAGAGGCTGTACCAGGCCGCCTCCCCCATCGGCATGATGACGAACAGCGTGAAGAGCAGCAGCGCCGGCGGCAGAAAGAGTAAGAGCACGGCCAGCCGGTCGTGGGCGACCGAACTTTTCCGGTTTGCGGCTCGTGCTCGTCTTGCCGGACTTGCCGTGGCTGACATCGAGGGGACTGAAATATTGGCCATGATTCCTGCTTTCGTATCTCGTCGGCAGCGGTGCCGGCGCTCCGCTTTTAGGAGCGCCGGGGAAGGTTCTGCAGGCGCTGGTTATTGCTCCAGTTCGAAAGCATCCTGGATCATCTGAGCGCCATCCTTGGAATTCATCTGGCCGGAGACGATCTCCACCGCCACGTCGTTGACGACACGACCGACGGCCGCACCGAGATCCTGGTCGAAGAAGTTCTGATGCCAGGTCGATGCAGCAAGCTCTTTTGCAGATTCAGCAAGCAGCGGGTTGACGACGCCGTCATCGGCCCCGACAGCAACGGGCAGAAGCATGCCCAACTTGGCCATCGCCCGCTCATTCTCGGCGCTCGTCAGGAAGGCGAGGAAATCGATCGCTTCCTTGGATGCCTTCTTGGTGACGGCCCAGCCGTTCAGCCCGCCGAGTGTATCGGTCGGCTTGCCGGCGCCGCCATCGACCGCGGGGAAATCGAAACGGCCGATATTGTCGGGTGCAAGGCCTTTGCCGTCACCGGCATTCTTGCGCTGGTTGGCCTCGGTCGCTTCAAAGCCGAGGATCATCGCCGCCTTACCGTCGCCGAAGACACCGAGCGTCTGCGGCCAGGTTGCGCCGAGATAGCCTGGCTGGAAAGGCTCGAGCTTGCCGAGCTCGGCGAGATCATCGCCGGCCTTGATGATCGCGGGGTCTAGGAAACCTTCGCCTTCGCCGTTCTTGGCCGCTTCGAAGACCTTCTGGCCGCCCTCGCGCATGACGAGATAGCTCCAGTAGAAATGGATCGGCCATTTCTCGCCGCCGCCTCCGGCAATCGGCACGATGCCGGCTGCCTTGATCTTTTTCACCGCGTCGAGAAAATCGGACCAGTTCTTAATGTCCTCGGCTTTGACGCCGGCCTTGGCAAACAGCGCCTTGTTATAGAAGAAGCTGACCAGGCCGACCTTGTAGGGGATGGCCCAGGTCTTGCCGTCGAAGGTCAAACCATCGACCGAGGCGGGGGTATAGGCATTGCGCAGTTTACCGCCATCGGCGTCGAGGGCTGCCGTCAGATCCTGCAGCGCACCCGTTTCTGACTGCTGCTTTAGGACCCCGCCGCCCCAGCTGAAAAAGAAATCCGGTACGTCGTCAGACTGCAGCAATGTCGGAAGCTTGGCCTTGAAAGCCTCGTTTTCGAGGAACTGCATCTGGATATCAACGTCGGGATGCTGGGCTTCGTATTTCTTGACGACATCTTCCCAGGCCGCGACATTTTTCGGATCGGTCTCGAGATGCAGCCACTTGACCACCGTCGTCGCCGAGGCAGCACTTGCGCCCAACAGCAGCGAAATGCCGGCTGCCGCGGCCATAGATGCGATGTGCCGGCCACGGAGGGCGGCATGCTTTTGTATGAAATTCATGATTTCCTCCCAGGGGACCTATCCTCACAATTTTTCCCCCATGCGGATTAATTCAGCGGAGCTTTTGCCTATTGTCAACCCAACTGCTGTATTTTTCACCTAATTGGCTTGACAGCGTGCCGCAATTGGCTGCTATTTATTTCGTAACCCGTTAAAAATATTGGGTCCTTTTGCCCAGTAACCGATTGCCTGGCTCGTTTTCATGAAGACTGCAGATCCCGAATTAATGCGTGCGATCAATCGCTTGAATGTGCTCGACACGATCCGGCGTCACGGTCCGATCTCCCGTATCCAGATCAGTGAGCGTACGGAGCTGTCGACGACGACGGTTTCCGCCATCACCGCCTCGTTGCTCGATGATGGGCTGATCCTGCCGCGTCATGAAGGCGATATCCGCAATGAGGCCGTACGCGGAAGGCCGCGCGTAATGCTGGAGCTCAATCCGGATGCCGCCCGTGTGGTTGGCGCCAAGATCGCGGCCAGCCGTATGGTTTTCGCCGTCACCAATTTCCGCGGGGACGTGCTCTCCAAGCTGACGCTGCCAATCCGCATCGATCGCCAGCCGATCGCCGTTATTGCCGATCTCATCGAGGATGGCGTGCGGCGCTGTGTCGTCGATATCGGCCTATCGCTCGACGATATCGACAGCATATGCCTGGCGCTTCCCGGCGTCATCGAGCACCGTACGGGCCATATCCGTTCGAGCCCGATATTCCGCGAAGTCAACATTGATTTCGCTATGGAAATGTCGGGCCGCCTGTCGACGCCGACGATTATCGAAAGCGACGCCCACGCTATCACGCTTGGCCATCACTGGTTCGGAAAGGCCCGTGATCTGGAAGACATGGTTCTGATCGCGCTGGAGCAGACGCTCGGCCTCGGCGTGCTGCATGACAATCACCTTTTCCGCGGTGCCGGCGGCCTCAGCCACAATCTCGGCGATCTCGTCCTCGGCATGGGACAGCAGGGCGTGGTGCGCCTTTCCAGCCAAGCCGGCGAAAGCGCCATTCTCGGCGAACAGCAGGCCGATGGGCGCTTTGCCGAAGCAGTGCGCCTCGGCCGCGGCATGACGCATGTGAAGGCGCTGATTCAGGCTGACGACGACCGGCTGATCGCTGCGGCGGTGCGCGCCGGCGAGGCGGTAGGGCTGACCGTCGCCAATATTGTCACGCTGTTTGCGCCGCCGCGCGTCATTCTCGTCGGCTCCTCGCTTGCGCTGGGCGAGCCCTTCCTCAACAGCCTGCGGGAGGCCTATGAACTCGCTATCCCGCCATCCCTGAAAGGCGTCAGTGAACTCGTTTTCGACGACTCGACCGACGACTTCTGGGCGCGGGGCGCCGCCGCTGTTGCCCTTTACGAACTCTACGAATCGCCCTGGAGTACGACGGGACCGGCGCTCTGACGCGCAAAACCCCAACATTTATCGGAGGATATGATGGAAAAAGTCGGCATCGGCATTATTGGCTGCGGCAATATTTCGGGCGCCTACTTGAAGGCGATGACATCGGCATTCCCGATCCTCGACATCCGCGGACTGGCCGACCTCAATCGTGATCTTGCAGAGGCAAAGGCGACCGAATTCAACCTTCAGGCCAGGACGGCCGAAGAACTTTTCGCCGATCCCAAGGTCGAGATCATCGTCAACCTGACCATTCCGAAGGCTCACGTCGCCGTCGGCTTGCAGGCGCTGGACGCTGGTAAGCACACCTATTCGGAAAAACCGCTCGGGATTAATTTCGAGGAGGGGAAAAAATTGGCGGATGCCGCCAAGGCCAAGGGCCTTCGCATCGGCGCAGCACCCGACACCTTCCTCGGCGGCGGCCATCAGACCGCCCGCGCCTTGATCGATGGAGGCGTCATCGGTATTCCCGTCGGAGGCACCGCCACCTTTATGTGCCCTGGCCACGAGCGCTGGCATCCCAATCCGGCCTTTTATTACGAAGTCGGCGGTGGCCCGATGCTCGATATGGGTCCCTATTACATCACCGACCTCGTCAATCTTTTGGGGCCGGTCGCCAAGGTCGCCGGCTTTGCGGTCACGCCGCGCAATGAGCGCATCATCACCAGCGAGCCGCGCAACGGTGAGCGCATTCCCGTGCATATCCCGACCCACGTGACCGGCGTCATGGCTTTCGCCAACGGTGCTGCCGTGCAGATCGGCATGAGCTTCGATGTCGCCGGCCACAAGCACGTGCCGCTCGAGGTCTACGGTACCGAAGGCACGCTGATCGTGCCCGACCCGAACCATTTCGGCGGGGCAGTCGAATATCTGAAGAAGGGCGGCCAGTTCGAGGACCAGCCCGTAACCCTGCCCTATGCCGACGGCAATTATCGTTCACTCGGTGTCGCCGATCTAGCCCACGCCATCCGGTCGAACCGGCCGCATCGCGCAAACGGCGACCTGGCGCTGCACGTGCTCGAAGTGATGGAAGCCTTTCAAAAGGCGTCCGACACGGGCAGCACGGTGACACTCACCACGACAACGGAGCGCCCTGCTCCGCTTTCTCAATCCCTCGTCGACGGAATGCTCGGCAAGTAACATTCAGGAGGAATACATGCGTGAAGCACTGATCGTCTGGGGCGGCTGGGCAGGCCACGAACCGGAACAATGCGCCGCGATCATCAAGGACATGCTCGAGGAGGACGGCTTCAAAGTCTATGTAGAGCACAGCACGGAGGCCTTCGCTGACCCGTCGATCCATGATCTGAGCCTCATCGTTCCCGTCGTCACCATGTCGAAGATCGAGAAGGAAGAGGTGAAGAACCTCGCCGCTGCGATCGAAGGCGGCGTCGGCATTGCCGGCTATCACGGCGGTGCCGGCGACAGCTTCCGCGAATCGACGGAATACCAGTTCATCATCGGCGGCCAATGGGTTGCTCATCCCGGCAATATCATCGACTATACCGTCAACATCACCCGGCCGGACGACCCGCTGATGGAGGGGATCACCGATTTCCCCTATAATTCCGAGCAGTATTACATGCATGTCGATCCCTCGAACGAGGTGCTCGCGACGACGACCTTCACCGGCGAACATGCCTACTGGATCGACGGCGTGACCATGCCGGTCGTCTGGAAGCGGAAATATGGCAAGGGTCGCGTCTTCTACTCCTCGCTCGGCCATGTCGCCAAGGAATTCGACGTGCCGCAGATGAAGACGATCTTCCGCCGCGGCGCCAACTGGGCTGCCCGCTGATTGGGTTTCGAAGCTGCCGGTGTCCGCCGGCAGCTCTCACATAAAAGCGTATATTTGGATGGGACACGGGTGCCAAAGCCCGTCGATATGCGTTACTGCTGTGGGAAGAACGAACCGAACAGCAAGACGATGAGCGACAACGTTATCAAGTTTCGCAAGCCGAAGCCCCCGCGCAAAGCACCCAACCCCATGCTTCGCAAGCTGATGATTATCGCAATCGTGATCATCGTCTTTGCCGCCGCCTGGGCCTATTTCCAGGTCACGGGCGCGCCGGCGCCATAACCAGCGAGGGATAGTCCGATGAGCCTTCGCCCGCCGCAATCCTTCAGGCAGTCGTTTTCGGCCGAAGGCGGGGTGAATGTGCTCGAATACGAGATGATGTCGGAGCGGGCGAGCTCGCTTGGACGCAACGGGCTGAAAGTCGAGTCGGCGCTCGCTGCATTAAAGGCGTGGAACCCGGATCGCCATAGCACCGAGCAGCGGGAAACGCTTATCAACGAAGCATCCGACGCCGTCTGGGGGCTGTTTGTTCAGCGTGAGATCTGCGGCCTGCGCAACAACAAGGATATTATCCAGCGCTATGGCATCCCTGGCGAAGTGCTGGCGCGGGTGGGCATCGTCAGGAAGTAGAAGCAACTAGCCGGTTTGTGTCGACACGATGGTGACCGTTCAGCAAACGACGCGGTGGCATGCGAAGACTTCAGAAACGGCCTTAATCGGAGAAGAAACGATTTTTCGGCCGCGGCAGGCCGAGATGCTCACGTAATGTCATGCCCTCATATTCATTCCGGAATATGCCACGCCGCTGCAGTTCAGGCACGAGGCGTGTCGTCACGTCGTCGAGCCCTTGCGGCAGGTAGGGGAAGACGACGTTGAATCCATCGGATCCTTCCTCGTCCAGCCAGCGCTCCATCTCGTCGGCGATGCTCCTGGGCGTACCGACGAAAGCGAGGCCCGAGTAGCCGCCATAACGCTGGGCAAGCTGGCGGACGGTGAGGTTTTCCTCCTGCGCCAGCTTGATGACCTGGGCGCGACCGGTCTTGCTGGCGTTGGTCTCAGGAATATCTTTGGGCAGCGCCGCATCCGGATCGAAAGCGGAAGCATCGTGGCCGAGCGCGATCGAAAGCGACGCGATGGCGCTATCGTAGTGGACGAGGCTATCGAGCGACAGCCGTTTAGTCCGTGCCTCCTCAATACTGTCCCCGATGACGACGAAAGCGGCGGGCAACATTTTCAGGTGGTCAGGGTTGCGGCCTATAGCCTGCATCCGCCCCTTGATATCCGCATAGAGTGCTTTGCCGCCGTCGAGATCGCGCGGCGAACAGAAGACCACTTCGGCCGTTTCGGCAGCAAGCTGACGACCGGGATCAGACTGGCCAGCCTGCACGATGACGGGCCAGCCCTGGACCGGGCGGGCTATATTCAGCGGCCCGCGCACGCTCAGTTCGTCGCCCTTGTGGTTGAGCACGTGCATTTTTTCGGGATCAAAATAAATTCCGCTCTCGCGGTCACGGATAAAGGCGTTGTCGGCAAAGCTGTCCCAGAGGCCGGTGACGACATCGTAGAATTCGCGCGCCCGTTTGTAGCGCTCGCCATGTTCCACATGCTCGTCGAGACCGAAATTAAGGGCAGCGTCTGGGTTGGACGTGGTGACGATATTCCAGGCTGCGCGGCCGTTGCTGATGTGATCCAGCGAAGCGAAGCGGCGGGCGACATGATAGGGCTCGTCGAAAGTGGTGGATGCCGTTGCCGCAAGCCCGATCCTCTCGGTAACGGCAGCGAGCGCCGAAAGCAGCGTGAAGGGCTCGAAAGAGGTCACGGTATGGCTGCGCTTTAGCGCCTCAACCGGCATGTTGAGCACTGCAAGGTGATCTGCCATGAAGAAGGCGTCAAATTTCGCGGCTTCCAGCTTCTGCGCAAAGGATTTGATATGAGCGAAATTGAAATTGGCGTCTGGATAGGAACCCGGATAGCGCCATGCGCCTGTATGAAGGCTGACGGGACGCATGAAGGCGCCGAGGCGCAACTGCCGTGAACGGGTCATGTTTTTCCTCGTGGATCGGGGCGAAGCGACCGCCTGCCCTCTGCTGAACGCGGACGCCGGAATGACGTATGTGCCGTTACCTAGGGGTTCGCGCGCCGTTATTCGAGATTGGTCTGCGTTTTTTCCGGCGGTGATTTCATCGGCAAAACGGTCAATTCCCAGTGAGATGGAGGAAGACATAAGCTAGCCGCTGACGCGAGTTCCAAATAAGCAAGCACTTTTTATTTTCTATCCCATCTATAGAATTTATAGTCTTACCTGTCATGGCGATTTCTTTCACCCATACGACGGTCAGAACTGGAGAAATCGATGACGACCGTACTCAGGCAACAAGACCAGATTCGGCCCGTGGCCGCCCGCATTGCCAGTGACGAGGAGGCACTTGAGACGGCCCGCAGCCTTGCCACCCAATTCGCCGCCACCGCCGCCGGGCGCGATTCTGAACGCCGGTTACCTTTCGCCGAGCTCGACGCGCTCGCACAATCCGGCCTGCTGGCGATTGCCGTTCCCGCGCAATATGGCGGGCTTGATGTCTCGAATGCCGTTCTGGCCGAAGTGACCGCGATCCTGGCGGAAGCAGACGGCTCGATCGGCCAGATCCCGCAGAACCATTTCTACATTCTGGAAGCTTTGCGGGTGGATGGCAGCGAGGAGCAGAAGCGGTATTTCTTCGGCAGGGCGCTTGCCGGTGACCGTTTCGGTAATGCGCTTTCGGAGCGCGGCACGAAAACCGTCGGCCACTACAATACCCGCATTGTCAGGGACGGACCGGGCTATCGCATCAACGGCCAGAAATACTACTCGACGGGCGTCTTGTTCGCTGACTGGGTCACCGTGTTCGCGCTCGATGAGGAAGACCGGCTTGTCATGGCCTTCGTGCCGAAGGGCACCGAGGGCGTCGAGATCATCGACGACTGGGACGGTTTCGGCCAACGCACAACGGGCAGCGGCACGACCATCCTCAACAATGTCTATGTCCACGCCGATTCCATCGTTCGTCACCACAAGGGCTTCGAACGGCCGACAACGATCGGCTCCGTCGGCCAGATCGTCCATGCGGGCATCGATCTCGGCATCGCGCGGGCCGCTTTTGCGGAGACACTGGAATTCGTCCGCACCAAATCGCGCCCCTGGATGGACAGCGGCGCGGAACGCGCCGCCGAAGATCCACTGACGATCGCGAAGGTCGGACAGATCGCCATCCGGCTGGAAGCTGCTACAGCACTCCTCGAACGTGCCGGCCAGAAAGTCGATGCGGCCCAGATCGAAACGACGGAAGCAACCGTCGTTGAAGCCACGCTTGCCGTCGCCGCTGCCAAGGTGCTGACGACCGAGATCGCCATCGAAGCGACCAACACGCTCTTCGAGCTTGCGGGAACCTCCGCCGTCAAGGCCGAACTCAATCTCGACCGGCACTGGCGCAATGCACGCACCCACACCCTGCACGATCCCGTGCGCTGGAAATACCACGTCGTCGGCAATTATCACCTGAACGGCGTGATCCCGCCGAAGAACGGCGCACTTTGAACCCTCTCCTCAACTAAAAACCCCATTTCCGTCACCGGAAATGGGGTTCTTTTCGCTATGTCTGGCCTTCTCAGCTATAGAGGCTGACTTCGGGGATCTTGTCGTTCAGCACGAATTCGCCGACTTCCTTGGCCTTGTAGAAGACCGGATCGTGCAGCGTGTGGGTGCGCACATTGCGCCAGAAACGGTCGAAGCGATATTTTTCCGCCGTGGAGCGCGCGCCAGTCAGTTCGAAGACGCGAGACGTGATATCGAGCGAGACATGGGTGGCGTGCACCTTGGCGGCATAGGCTTCCGCCGCCGCCTCGCCGCGCTCACGGGCGGTGACAGCATGGCCCTTTGCAAGTCCTGCCTGGACAGCTGCCGCTGCAGCATCGGCCAGGGCGGCGGAGGCTTTCAGCGCGGCGGTGAACTCACCGACCCGCTCCAGGATATAGGGATCGTCCGCAGCCCGCTCGACGCCCGAAGTGACCCAGGGACGCGTCATCGTCCGCACATAGTCGACAGCGGCCTGGAGCGCGCCTTCGGCGCTGCCGAGATAGAAGTTGACGAAGACGAGCTGGATGAGCGGCGTGTTGAAGGTGGAAAGCACCGGCGGAGCGGCATCGGGAGCAGCCGGAGCGCTAACGAAATCCTCCTCATGAACAGGGAAATCGTGAAACTCGACGCTGCCGCTGTCGGAGAGACGCTGACCGAAGTTGTCCCAGTCGTCATTCGCCTGATAGCCGGGCCGGTTGGTCGGCACCGCGAAACCGACGATCTTGTCGTCGAGCGCGGCGTTGGCATTGATGTAGTCAGATACATGGGCGGCGGTGGAAAAGGATTTGCGCCCGTTCAGCACATAGCCGTTGCCACGACGAGTCAGCACAAGACCGGGATCGCGCGGATTGACAGCAGCGCCCCAATAGAGGTTTTTCGCGACGGTCTCGGAACCTAGCGCATGAGCGCGCGCTTCCTTGAGCGCCCAGTAGACATACTGGCTGTTGACGAAGTGATAGCCGAGCAGCTGGCCGATCGAGCTTTCGCCGCGCGCCAGGATGCGCACGAGCCGCAGGCCATCCACCCAATCAAGGCCACCGCCGCCGATCTTCTGGTCATGCAGTGCGTTCAGTAGCCCGGCATTCTTCAACTTGATGATCTCGGCAAGCGGCGGGCGGCCTTCGCGGTCGAGTTCAGCGGCGCGCCTGGAAAGATCGGCCGAGATGTCTTCGGCGCGGGCAAAGAGGTCCTCTCGCGTCGTGCTGCGATTGGTTGCGAAGACGACATTGGACTGGCTCATGGGTCGAAACTCCGATTTCCTGGAAAATGGGCCGGCGGGGGCCGCACAACCCCCGCCGGAAGATCGAGACTGGCAGCTTAGAAAAGCTTGTCCGGGATCCAGCTCGCGGTTGCCGCGTCGCTTGCACTGAAGGCGGGGATTTTCTGCGCCAATTCCTCGATCGTCTTGACGCCGGCGGCGCGCAGGCTTTCCTGCGTCAGCAGCGTCGGCTTGACCGTGATCTGATGGGGAATGTCCTGCCCGGCGATCTGAAGAGCGGCGGCTCGAACGGATACGGCGCCGACGACAGCCGGATTGGTCGCAACGGTGGCGACCCACGGGCTGCCCTCTTCGGTGATTTCCTGAATGTCAGCGGTCGAGACATCGGCCGAATAGATCTTCAGCTTGCTCGCGATACCCAAGTCGTTGGCAGCGAGCTTTACGCCACGGGCAAATTCGTCATAGGGCGCGAAAACGACTGTAATATCCGGATTGGCAGTCAGGGCGGCCTTGGCCTGATCGGCAGTGGAAGTCGCGGTCGTGTCACTCACATTGCCGAAGCGCGCCTTTTCAACAACGCCGGAATTCTCCGACTTGAACTTCTCCCAGACCTCGTTGCGCCGGTCGAGCGGCGCGAAGCCGGCGACATAGACATAACCGGCATTGAAGCTCTTGCCGTTGTCCTTCACCACCTGTTCGAGCCCGAGCTGAGCGAGTTCATGGTCGCTCTGCTCCACCTGCGGCACCTTGGGATTGTTGAGGTTGACGTCGAAAGCGACAACCTTGATGCCCTTGTCCAACGCCTGCTGGACGACATCGCCGAGCGACTCCGGCAGGCCGTGATCGACGACGATACCGGCTACGCCGAGATTGATCGCCTGCAGAATCTGCTCACGCTGCTCGGCGGCATCCTGCCGACCGGGAAACACACGCAGATCGATATCGAGCGCCTTGGCCTGCGCTTCCGCACCGGCCTGATAGGCCTGGAAGAAGTCCCCCGCCGAGATATAGCTGATCAGCGCCACCTTGACGCCGCCCTTGTCGAAAGGGGCCGGTGCGCCGTTGAGACCGGCGGCAAAGGACGTCTGGTAGAGAGTAAAAGAAACTGCGGCTGCAGAGAGCGCCAGCCGTGCGAAGGATTTCATCGTCGCGATCCTCTGATCAATCGGGAGCGTCGTCTGACAGGTTGGCAGCTCCCCGCGACGCATGAAATTATTAGATATAAACTCTATGTTTTTAGTAGATTTAATGATGCGATTTTTGCCAGTTCAGGAGATTCTTTGTTCCCGTCGCTATGCGACCGGGGCAAGGCTTGCCTCGCAGTTCGGGCATCGGTCAGGCCAATATCGCGGCTCAAAAGCAGACCCGGATATGCCCGATGCCGCTCCTTCACGTTGACAATATTACCCGCAGTTTCGGGTCCACCCGTGCGCTTTCCGGCGCCTGTTTCTCTATCGAGCGGGGCGAGATCGTCGCGCTCATGGGCGCAAATGGTGCCGGCAAATCAACGCTGGTGAAAATAGTCTCGGGCGTACTTGCAGCAGACGCGGGCGCAATCAGCCTGAACGGCCTGTCTTTTTCACCTAAGACGCCATCCGAGGCGGCAAAGGCCGGTGTCGTCACCGTGCACCAGTCGACGGATCTTGTTGGAGCGGCAGGACTGACCGTTGCCGACGCTTTGTTGCTGCATCGCTTTGCGGAGGGCAGCACGCCCTTCTTTCTCTCTCGGGCAAGCGTACGCCGCGAAGCGCTTGCCATGCTCGACGCCGCCGGCTTCTCGCTGCCGCTCGACCGGGATTTCGGCGATCTGACCGCCGCCGACCGGCAGCTTGTGGCGATCGCCCGTGCGCTTGCCAATAGGGCCGAGTTGCTGATCCTCGACGAGCCGACCGCAAGCCTTTCGGCAGAAGAATGCCGGCGCCTGTTCGATATCCTGCTTGGTCTCAAAGCGCAGGGCCTTGCGATCCTCTATATTTCTCATCGGACTACCGACTTGGAAGCGGTCGCCGACCGGGCACTCGTCATGCGTGGCGGCCGCATCGTCGGCAGCTTCAACCGGCCAATCGACTTTTCCAGCGCCATCGAAACGATGATCGGTCGCAGGCTTGAAGCAGCGCGGCCAGACGCCCGCCCGGCGACGGGCTCAGCCATTTTCGAAATGCATGGCATCCGCCTTCTGCCGTCAAGCAAGCCCTTCGACCTGACCCTGCATGAAGGCGAGGTCGTTGCCATCACAGGCGTGCTGGGGGCCGGCAAAAGCCGCCTGTTGTCGTCGATCTTCGGCATTCGAGACATGGCTGACGGCGCGATGCAACTCGACGGCAAGCCTTATCGGCCGAAATCGCCGGCCGAGGCGATTGTTGCAGGCGTCGCTATGGCAGCCGAGGATCGTCATCGCTCCTCGCTGATGCCGGCGGCGTGGCCCGGCAATTCGCTTGCAGCCACCATCAGCCTTCCGCATCTTGCCAAATGGTATCCGAGCGGCCTGCTTTTCGGCGGCCGCGAGCAGCGCGAGGCGGAACAGGCCATTTCCCGGCTGGGCATCAAGGCCGCCGGTCCGCTCGCTTCGATCTGGTCACTGTCCGGCGGCAATCAGCAGAAGACTGTCATCGCTCGCTGGGAGGCGGAGCCAAGCCGGCTGCTGCTGCTCGACGAGCCGTTCCAGGGCGTCGATGTCGGCGCCCGCCACGACATCATCCAGGCGATCCGGGCGCGCACCGACCGCGCCACACTGATCGCAACATCCGATCCCGAAGAGGCCTATGAGGTCGCCGATCGCATCCTGACAATCGAGCACCACAGCTTGCTGCCTGATCTTATCGACGATGCCTCTTCTTCATCCCGACAGGAACTTTCCGCATGACAACCATCGATGAGGAGGCCTTGCCAAAGGCAGGCTCGACCGCAACGAACCACGGCCAGGGTGCCGGCGTCCCAGTGCTCGGCAGCTTTCTGCGCGCCGGCGCGGTGTTCATCCTGCTCGGACTGATGATGATCGGCTTCACGATCGCGCAACCGGCCTTCGCCAATATCGGCAACCTGATGAGCATCCTCCAGGCCGTATCGGTCGTTGCGATCCTCGGCGCCGGTGTGACGGTAACGCTGGCCGTCGGCGGTTTTGACCTCTCGATCGGAGCGGTCGCCGCCTCCAGCGTCATGGCCGCGAGCTATGCGATGATCGTCTGGCATCTCGATGTTTTCGCCACAGTGCCGTTGGTGCTTGCCTTCGGCGCGGCGGTCGGGCTCGTCAACGCCTTGCTCATCGTGCGGCTTCGCGTCCCCGACCTGCTGGCCACCCTTGCGATGATGTTCCTGCTCTCGGGCCTGCAGCTTATTCCGACGGCCGGGCGGTCGATTTCGGCAGGCCTTGTCCTGCCAGACGGCTCCAAGGCGACGGGCGCCTATGATCCGGCTTTCCTGCTGATCGGCCGCTACAGCCTCTTTGCCACCCTGCCCGTCTCCGTGGTGCTGATGGCCATCGTTGCCATCGTCCTGTTCGTGTTGACCGAGCGCACTCGCATTGGCCGGCTGCTCTTTGCCACCGGCGGCAACGAGATGGCGACACGGCTTGCCGGCGCCTCCACCACACGGTTGAAGACGCTCGCCTATGTCATCTCTGGGACCCTGGCATCCCTTGGCGGTATCGTGATCGCGGCCCGTGTGGGCCGCGGCGATGTCTCCTCCGGCGGATCGCTGCTGATGGACTCGGTCGCGGCCGCCCTCATCGGCTTTGCCGTCCTCAACCTGCGCCGACCCAACGTGCTTGGCACCATTGCCGGCGCCGTCTTCGTCGGCGTGCTGCTCAACGGCCTGACGATGCTGAACGCTCCCTACTACACGCAGGATTTCGTCAAGGGCGCCGTGCTCGTCGGAGCACTTGCCCTGACCTATGGGCTCGGTCGCAACAGCGATCGCTGAAGCCAGCTTTAGCTTCAGAAAATTTCCTGCGACCGCATGCTTTTGGAATAACGTACCTCTTATACGCCTTAAATCTATATAATTTATAGTTTATCAAACCGAGAGGGTATCGTTATGAATGAAGGACTTGGAGGCGGCTTCGGACGCCGTAAAATCTTGAAACTTGCTGCCGTCGCAAGTGCCACCTTTGCAGGCGCCAGCATGCTGACCGCACCGGCCGTAAGGGCCGAAGACGAAGGGCTTTCCCTGAAAGGCAAGCGCATCGCCATCAGCGCCACCGGAACGGACCACTATTTCGATCTGCAGGTCTATAATGCCCAGATCGAAGAGGTGAAGCGGCTTGGCGGCGAGCCGATCGCAGTCGATGCCGGGCGTAACGACGGCAAGCTGATCGCCCAGTTGCAGACGCTCGTCGCCCAGAAGCCGGATGCGCTGGTGCAGATCCTCGGCACGCTCAGCGTCATCGACCCCTGGCTGAAGAAGGCTCGTGACGCCGGCATTCCGGTTCTGACCGTCGATGTCGGCTCGACCAATTCGATCAACAACACGACGTCGGACAATTGGGGCATCGGCAAGGACCTCGCCCTGCAGCTCGTTTCCGATATCGGCGGAGAAGGCAATATCGTCGTCTTCAACGGCTTCTACGGTGTCACGCCCTGCGCCATCCGCTACGATCAGCTCGTCAACGTCGTCAAGTATTTCCCGAAGGTGAAGATCCTCCAGCCGGAATTGCGCGACGTCATCCCGAATACGGTCCAGGACGCCTTCACGCAGATCACTGCGATCCTCAACAAATATCCGGACAAGGGCTCGATCAAGGCCGTCTGGTCGGCCTGGGATATTCCGCAGCTCGGCGCAACGCAGGCGATCGCCGCCGCCGGCCGCAACGAAATCCGCACCTATGGCGTCGACGGCAGTCCAGAGGTTCTCCAGCTTGTTGCCGACAAGAATTCACCGGCTGGCGCCGATGCTGCCCAGCAGCCGGCGGAGATCGGCCGTGTCGCGGTCCGCAACGTCGCCAGGCTGCTCGCCGGCCAGACGCTGCCGCGCGAGACCTACGTACCGGCGCTGCTGGCCAACAAGGAAAACGTCTCCGAGATCATCAAGAAGCTCGGTATCGGCTGATATCAAGGCGGGCCTTGCGGCTGATGCCGCAGGGTCCGCATGTCCCTGGAAAGCGGCATCATGACTGTACCCGTCCCGACGCAAGCGACAGCCGACGATAATGTCATCATTCGCTTCGATCATATCGTCAAGCGCTTCGGCGGCGCCCAGGCACTGGCCGGCGCATCACTCGCCATACGTCGCGGCACCGTCCACGGCCTCGTCGGCCAGAACGGAGCCGGCAAGTCGACGCTGATCAAGCTGCTTGCCGGGCTGCATGTCGCGGACGAAGGCACGATCAAAATCGAAGGCAAAGCCTATGATCGGCTGACACCGCATCTGAACGAAGAGCTCGGCATTCATTTCATCCATCAGGACAGACTGCTGGTTCCGACATTCACGGTCGGCGAGGCACTGTTTCTCGGCCGCGAGACGCGGCGTGCGGGAACACCCTTCCTTGATCGCCGGGCAATGCAGAAACGCGCCGGCGAGATCCTTGCCAATTATTTTGGGATCACTCTGCCGAAGAACGCCCTTATCGGCGAGCTCTCGACCGCCGAAAAGCAGATCGTCCAGATCACGCGGGCATTGCTCCATCAGCCGAAAGTTCTCGTCTTCGACGAGCCGACCGCTGCATTGGTACGGCGCGAGGCTGAAATCCTCTTCCGCCTGATCCGCCGGCTGCGCGACGAAGGTGTTACCATTATCTACATCTCGCATTATCTCAACGAGATCGAAGAACTCTGCGATCACGTCACCGTGCTGCGCAACGGCCGGGATGTGGCCTCGCTGCCGACAGGCGGGACCTCGGCCAAGGCGATCGCCGGTCTGATGATCGAGCGTGACCTCACCGAAATGTTCCCCAAGCGCCGGGTCGATCTCGGCGAAGCGATCCTGAATATCCGGGGGCTTTCGGCACCCAACCGGTTTGACGACGTCAGTTTCAGCCTGCGCCGCGGCGAGGTGCTCGGCATCACCGGCCTCCTCGGCTCCGGCGCCAAAGACCTGATCCGCACGCTTTTCGGTCTGGAACAGGCCGCAAGCGGCGAGATTGAAATCGAGGGACGAGCAGTACGGCCCGGCAGCCCCGCAAAAGCGGTGGACCGCCGGCTTGCGCTTGTTCCCGAGGACCGGCGCGGACACGGCGTCGGCCTCGATCTCAGTGTGACCGAAAATATCACCCTCCCGAGCCTTGCCCGTTACAGCCGTTTCGGTTTCCTCAATCGCAAGCGTGAGCGCTCCGACACGGAAGACCTGATCAAGCGACTGCAGATCAAAACGGCCGGGCGCGATGCGTTGGTCCGCACACTCTCGGGCGGCAATCAGCAGAAGGTGGCGATCGCCAAATGGCTGAGCCGCCAGTCGGAAATCTACCTGCTGGATGAACCGACCGTCGGTGTCGATATCGGCTCAAAGGTCGAAATCTATACGCTGATCGGCGAACTGGCCGCACGTGGGGCCGGCGTTATCGTTCTCTCCTCCGACCTGCCGGAGCTCGTCGGGATTACGGACAGGATCCTGGTGTTTTTCCGCGGCCGGCTGATCCGCGAGCTCGATTCCTCGAAAACCACAACGGATGAAGTCCTGTCGATCTCGACCGGCGCTTCGGAAGGATTGCGCCATGTCGGCTGACGTTCATTTCGGGCCTCTTCCCACCGCGTCCACGGACCCCGTGTCGCAAGCCAGGGGCGCAGCGGCGGTCGCGGTGCTCCGCTTCGGCTCGCTGCTTGCCTTCGCGGCCATCCTTGTCGTGTTCTCTTTGACGGCGCCTTATTTTCTGTCTGTCGGCAATATCGGCAATGTTCTCGGCCAGTCCGCCATTTCCGGTATATTGGCGATCGGACTGACAGTCGTGCTGATCGCCGGAGGCTCGAATGTGGTCACCGGCGGCATCGACCTGTCGTTGGCGGCCAATATGGGCCTGAGCGCTGCAGTCTATGCGACCCTGATCCAACTTGGCTATGGTGACGCAACAGCGGCGGCGGCGGCTTTGTTGACCGGTGTTGCGATCGGCGCGGTCAACGCCGTCGCCGTCGTACTCGCGGGAATCGTCCCGCTGCTAGCTACGCTCGCAGTGATGAATGTTGTCGCCGGCCTCGAACTTGTCCTGACGCAGAACACCGTCGTACCTGCGTCGACCGATTTTCTGACGGCTGTTTCGGCCTCCGATAGTTTCGGCATCCCCATTCTCGCCTACGTGCTGCTCGGCTTCACGGCAATTGCCACGGCGATCGTGCAATATACGCCGATCGGGCTCAGGCTTTATGCCGTCGGCGAGTTTCCGGACGCGGCACGCGCCGCCGGCCTGCCGCTCAAGCGGCTGCTTGCCGGCGCGTTCATCGCCAGCGGGCTCTGCGGCGGTTTTGCCGGCATTCTCTCGGTCTCCTATCTCAGCGGCAGCACGACCGGTTCGGGCGAGGCGCTGCTGCCTGTCGTCGTCATTGCGCTGCTCGGCTCGGTCTTTTCGCGGCGGCTGGTGCCGACCATTCCGGGAACGCTGATCTCGGCGCTGTTCATCGGCTTCCTCACCAACGGCTTTCAGCTCCTGAACCTGCCAAGCACGCTCGTCAGCGGTGTGCAGGGCCTTCTCATCCTGATCGTCGTGTCGGCCACGACATTACTGCGCAAGCGGGAGATCTGATATGTCCGCCTCAACTTCAGCCGGACGCTCGCTCGCCGGCCTCGCACGCTTTGGCCTGATCATAGCGCTGATCGTGGTTTTCTCTGTGTTCTCCGTCCTCGCGCCCACCTTCTTCACTCCCGGCAACCTGCAAAGCATTCTCGTCAACAATTTCACGCTGCTTGCCATCGTCTCGATCGCCATGACCTTCGCGGTCTCCGCAGGCGGCATCGATCTCTCGGTCGGCACGGCCGTCGATTTTGCAAGCTTTGCTTTCGTCTCCTTCGTTCTGGCGGGCCAGCCGGTGCCGCTCGCGCTCATCGCCGGGCTTGCAGCCGGCGCGCTGGTCGGCGCGTTCAACGCTGTCCTCATATCCGTGATCGGCGTCGCACCGTTTCTCGCGACACTCGGCACCCTCTTTATCGGGCGCAGCGTCCAGCAATTGCTGACCAATGGCGGCAACCCGGTTTATCTTCCGCCCTCGGGAGTGCCGGAAGCCTTTCGCTTTCTCGGCCACGGCACGATTGCCAACGTTCCGGTGCCATTGGTGATTGCTGCCATCGTCATCGCGGGCGCAGCCGCAATCTTCGCTCGGACCCGTTTCGGGCGCGTGGTAGTCTCGATCGGCATCCAGCCGAGCGTCGTGCGCTATTCCGGCATCGGTCTCGGCGCGCCTGTTGCCGCCACCTTCATTCTCGCTGGGCTGATTGCCGCCGTTGCCGGTCTCATCCTGACGGCGACGGTGACCGTCTACATCCCCTCCTCCGGCAATGCGTTCCTGCTGAACGCCATCGGCGCCACCTTCATCGGCACGACGCTGTCGCCGCTCGGCCGGCCCAATGTGCTTGGCACCGTTCTCGGCGTCCTGCTCCTCAGCATCGTCGCCAACGGCCTGCTGCTGACTGGCCTGAACTTCTACTGGCAGCAGGTCGGCACCGGCACGCTCATCTTTGCCGTGCTCGCCCTCAGCTTCATAAACAGAAAAACCGTCGGCGCCTGAACCGCACCTCGCCGACAACGCAGGAAGAATGACATGACCCGTGAAATCAGGCTCAACGCCTTCGACATGAATTGCGTCGGACACCAGTCGCCGGGGCTATGGCGGCATCCGCGCGACAAATCCTGGACCTACAAGGATCTCGATTATTGGGTGCATCTGGCAAAAACGCTGGAGCGCGGCAAGTTCGATGGTCTCTTCATCGCCGATGTACTCGGTGTTTATGACGTCTTGAACGGCAATGTCGATGCCGCGCTCCGCCATTCGGCGCAAGTGCCGGTCAACGATCCGCTGCAGCTCATCCCGACGATGGCTTATGAGACCGAACATCTCGGCTTTGGCCTGACGGCTTCGCTCTCTTTCGAACACCCTTATACTTTTGCCCGGCGAATCTCCACGCTCGATCATCTGACCAAAGGTCGAGTCGGCTGGAACATCGTCACCTCCTATCTGAACAGCGGTGCGCTCAATATCGGCCAGGCCGCGCAGACCAACCATGACGACCGCTATGATCTCGCCGAAGAATATCTCGAGGTCTGCTACAAGCTCTGGGAGGGAAGCTGGGAGGACGACGCCGTCGTGCGCGACCGCGAAGCCGGCATCTTCACCCATCCGGAAAAGGTCCATCCGATCAATCATTCCGGCAAATATTTCAACGTTCCCGGCATTCACCTGAGCGAGCCTTCTCCACAGCGCACGCCAGTGCTCTATCAGGCCGGCGCCTCCAGCCGCGGCAAGGATTTTGCCGGCGCGCATGCCGAATGCATCTTTGTTGCGGCGCCCTCCAAAGCGGTATTGAAGCGTTACGTCGCCAATGTCCGCCAGGCGGCGGAGCGGCTCGGACGCAATCCGCGCGAAATCCTCGCCTTCAACCTGCAGACCGTCGTCCTCGGCGAGACCGATGCCGAGGCACAGCGCAAGTTCAACGAATATCGCCAATACGCCTCCTTCGAGGGTGCGCTGACGCTGATATCAGGCTGGACCGGTATCGATTTCGGCCAGTTCGGCCCGGATGAAGTTCTGCGCCATCGCTATACGAATGCGGTGCAATCGGCTGTCGAAACCTTCACGACCATCGATCCGGATAAGGAATGGACCGTGCGCGAAATGGCCGATTGGGTGGGCGTCGGCGGTTTCGGCCCTGTCTTCGTCGGCTCGCCATCGACAGTCGCCGATCTAATGCAGGAATGGGTCGAGGATACCGACGTCGATGGTTTCAACCTCGCCTATGCGGTGACGCCCGAGAGCTTCGAAGACACCGTCGACCTGTTAGTGCCGGAACTGCAGAAGCGCGGCGTCTACAAGACCGAATACCGGCAGGGTACGCTGCGTGAAAAGCTTGGTAGCGCGGGACCGCGGCTGGTTGCGCCGCATCCGGGAGCGGCGTACCGCAACCTCGGCATTGACGCGCCGCGGCTCGCTGTCGGCAGCCCGCTGAAAAATAATGGCTGGGTGACAAAAAATATCTCGCCTGGCCATGCTGTTCGAATTTAATTCCTGTCACACTTACCGTTTCAGCTCGAATATAGATCATTTAATTTCTTAGGTATCAGGAGGGGGCATGACTATTGCAGATATCTCTCGGCGCGGCCTGCTGAAGGGCACGGCGCTGCTTCTCGGAACGACGGCGTTGTCGCGTATTACGGTGGCGCAGGACGTACCGGCCGGCGGGCGCCTGATCGTTGCAGCCGACTCCGAGCCGAAGAACCTCAATCCCGCAATCGTCGCCTCGAACGGCGTCTTCTTCATCGCGAGCAAGGTGATCGAGCCACTCGCGGAGGCCTCCTACGAAGGCTCGGATGGTTTGGCGCCACGTCTGGCCACGTCTTGGGAAGGCTCCGCCGACGGACTCTCTGTCACCTTCAAGCTACGCGATAACGCCACCTGGCATGACGGCAAGCCATTCACCTCGGCCGACGTCGCCTTCTCGGCGCTCAACGTCTGGAAACCGCTCCAGAACCTCGGTCGCGTGGTCTTCGCCAATCTGCAAGCAGTCGATACACCCGACGATCACACGGCGATCTTCCGTTTCTCGAAGCCGACGCCCTTCCAGCTCATCCGCAATGCGCTTCCAGCCGTCACCAGCGTCGTTCCCAAGCATATTTTTGAAGGTACCGATATCGCCAAGAACCCGGCCAACAACACGCTTGTCGGCACCGGCCCGTTCAAGTTCGCCGAATACAAGCCGGGCGAATATTACCGCCTGACGCGCAACGAGAATTACTGGCAGAAGGGCGAGCCAAAGCTCAACGAAATCGTCTACCGCGTGCTGCCGGATCGTGATTCGGCCGGAGCCGCACTCGAAGCCGAGGAAATCCATCTCGCCGCCTTCTCGGCCGTACCGCTTGCCGATCTCGACCGCATCTCCAAGGTTGCGGGCATTAAGGTGATCTCCAAGGGCTATGAGGCGCTCACCTATCAGCTCGTCATCGAGATCAATCATCGCCGCAAGGAACTCTCCGATCTCAGGGTCCGTCAGGCGATTGCGCATGCGATCGACAAGAAGTTCGTCGTCGATACGATCTTCCTCGGCTATGCGACGGAATCCACCGGCCCTGTTCCGAAGAATTCGAAGGAATTCTACACCGCCGATGTCGCCAACTATAATTTCGACGTGAAGGCGGCAAACGAGCTGCTGGACCAGGGCGGCTACACCAAAGGCCCCGACGGCAATCGATTCCAGCTCAAGCTGCGGCCGGCACCCTATTTCAACGAGACGCGCCAGTTCGGCGATTATCTGCGCCAGGCGCTTGCGGCCGTCGGTATCGATGCCGTTATCGTCAATGCCGATGCGGCGGCTCATCAAAAGGCAGTCTATACCGACCACGATTTCGACATCGCCGTCGGCCCGCCGGTCTTCCGCGGTGATCCTGCCATCTCCACGACGATCCTTGTCCAGTCCGGAACGCCTGACGGCGTGCCCTTCTCCAACCAGGGCGGCTATGTCAGCGCCGAGCTCGACAAGATCATTAAGCAGGCGTCCGAGACCGTTGATACGGCTGCACGCACCGACCTCTACTACAAGTTCCAGCAGCTTGTGGTGGCCGAACTGCCACTGATCAATGTCGCCGAATGGGGCTTCATCACGGTCGCCCGCGACACGGTGCTGAACGTTTCGGACAATCCGCGATGGGCAGTTTCGAACTGGGGCGATACCGCGCTGCAGTCGTGATAGTGTCGAAGGCGCAATTGCGGCAGAGGCCTCGTCCGGCGTGAAACGTGCACTTCTCCTCCTGAGACGCAGGATCATCAGCAGCATCCCGGTCCTGTTGATCGTCGTGATCTTCAGCTTCTTCCTGCTGGAATCCGCCTCCGGCGACGCCGTCGACGCCTATCTCGGTTCGATCGGCGGCGGTGATGCCGCACTCATCAAGTCGCTGCGGGAGAGTTACGGCCTAGACCAATCGGTCTTTGCCCGCCTTTGGCTCTATCTGTCTTCACTCGGCCGCCTCGATCTCGGCTGGTCAGTGGCCTTCAACCGTCCCGTGCGGGATCTCATCGTCGAGAGGCTGCCGAACACGCTTCTCCTGATGGGCAGTGCCACGGCCCTGTCCTTCGGGTTGGGTTCGACGCTCGGCATCCTCGCCGGCGCGAAGCCAGGCAGCCTTCGGGATCGTATTCTCTCGATCGGCTCGCTGATCGTCTATACCATCCCGAGCTTCTGGCTGGGGCTGGTGTTCAGCATCCTCTTTTCGGTCAAGCTGCGTTGGCTGCCGATCGCCGGTATCGAAACCATTGCCTCCGGAAAGACCGGGTTTTCACGCGCTCTCGATATCGCGCAACATCTTGCACTGCCTGTAGGAGCTCTCGCCTTTATCTACCTCGCGCTGTTCTTGCGCGTCATGCGATCCGGCATGGCGGTAGCGTGGAAGCTCGATTTCGTTCTGTTTGCCCGGGCAAAAGGCCTATCGCGCAGCCGCATCGTGCTTCGGCACGTGGCACGCAATGCGCTCGTGCCGCTTGTCGCCATGCTCGGCCTGCAGTCCGCCGCCATGCTCGGCGGTAGCGTGGTCATCGAGAGCGTCTTTGCCATTCCGGGCTTCGGCAGGCTGGCACAGGAGGCCGTCAACGGACGCGATGCGCCTCTCTTGATGGGTATCATCGTCACGAGCGCCGTTCTCGTCATCTGCGTCAATTTCATCGTCGATCTCGTTTATGCGGCGCTCGATCCGCGCATCGGCGCGTCGGAGGGCTGCGTATGACCTTGCTCAGGCGTCTCCTGCGGACCCCAGAAGGCACGATCGGGCTCTTCATCCTGGCGGCTCTGTTCATTGCCGGCCTGCTGGCCCCGATAATATCGCCCGGGGATCCGCTGCGTATTGCTGGCCGGGCGTTACTTACGCCCTTCTCCGATCCGGGCCTGCCACTCGGCACGGACCGACTGGGCCGCGATGTGCTCGCCGGCCTTCTCCACGGCGCGCGGACTTCGCTTGCTGTCGGTATTGCCGCCGCCCTCTCCGCCATGGTGCTCGGTCTCTTTGTCGGCATGGCCGCGGGCTTTGCCGGCGGGTTGGTCGACGAGACACTGATGCGTGTGGTTGACGCCTTCCAGATCGTTCCGGGCTTTCTGCTGGCGCTCGCCTTCGTCAGCACTATCGGCGTGTCGACGCCCGTCGTCGTCTTTGCCATTGCGCTTGGCACCTGGGCCGATCCGGCACGGCTAACGCGGGCACAGGTGCTGTCCATCCGAGAGCGGGATTATGTCGCAGCCGCGCGCGTGATTGGAATGCATCCAGCCGAGATCGCCTTCAAGGAAATCCTCCCGAATGCCCTTCCACCGGTGCTGGCGCTGTCGGCCACGATCGTTGCCGGCGCAATCCTCACGGAAGCAGCCCTTTCCTTCCTCGGTCTCGGCAATCCCAATCTCGCCACTTGGGGCTCGATGATCGCCGAAGGCCGCAGCGTACTGCGCTCGGCTGCCTATCTTTCGGTTCTGCCTGGCCTGGCGCTGGCAATCACCGTGCTCGGCGTCCACCTCTTCAGCGAGGGCCTGACTAAAGTGCTTGGTTCTGACGGGGGCTCCCGATGAGCCCGCCCTTCTGCAGCGTGAGAAGCCTTTCGGTCCGCTATGGACGGGAGGCGGCGCTGAGAGCCGTCGACATCGACATTGTCAGGGGGGAGAGGCTGGCGATTATTGGCGAGAGCGGTTCCGGCAAAAGCACGCTTGCCCGGACGCTCGCCGATCTTTTGCCGGAACGGGCCAGGATCGAAGGCGAAATAACATGGCCAGCACTCGGCCGCGCTCCTGTGCCCGGCCGCGATATCGGTTTTGTGTTTCAGGATCCAGGCACCAGCCTCAATCCGGTGCTGACCATCGGTGAACAGGTTGCCGAAGCTGCCGAAAGACACCTCCGCCTCGGTTGGCAACAGGCCTATGCCCATGCCGAAGAACTTCTGGAGCGGGTGCGCTTGCCGCAGCCCGCAAGCGCCATGCGCGCTTTCCCGCACCAGCTTTCAGGCGGCCAACGGCAGCGCGTGGCGATTGCCGCAGCGATTGCAGCCAAGCCCGCCTTGCTGATCGCCGACGAGGCGACCAGCGCGCTCGACGTGGTGGTACAGGCTGAAATCGTCGACCTGCTCGATGGACTGGTGCGAGAAGAAGGCATGACACTGCTCTTCATCACCCATGATATCGCGATCGCCTCCGGTTTCGTCGATCGCATCGCCGTCTTCCGTAATGGAGAACTGGTCGAAGCCGGCACTACCCGGTGGGTTCTGTCGTCGCCGGCAGAAAGCTATACCGCCACCCTTATTGCCAGCCATCGCGATCTTTCCACGCCGCCGCTGATTGCAGAAGTGGCCCCATGAGCGAGCTTTTGCATATCAACGGATTGTCGAAGGCCTATTCCACGACAGGCCGGCATGTTGCCGCTCTCGACAATGTTTCTCTGAGGATTGCAGCAGGCGAGACGTTGGGACTGGTTGGCGCTTCGGGCAGCGGAAAATCGACTTTGTCGCGCGTGCTCCTGCGCCTGATACAGCCCGATTCCGGCTCTATCCGCTTTGCGGGAGAAGACTGGCTTTCACTTCGCGGCGCAGAACTGCGGCGCAGGCGGGCGCGCATGCAGATGGTGTTTCAGGATACGCTTGGGGCTTTTAACCCGCTGGCCTCTGTCGCCTCAGTTCTGGGCGACCCGCTACGCATCCACGGCATCGCCAACAGCAGGCAACGGCTGACAGAAATCCTCACGCTGCTCGAACGTGTCGGTCTCCCCGCCGCCTTTGCCTCACGCCCGGTCTACACGCTTTCGGGAGGGCAGCGCCAGCGCGTTGCCATTGCCCGGGCCATTGCCCCGAGGCCATCTCTGCTGGTGCTGGATGAGGCGGTTTCCGCGCTCGACGTCACCATTCGTGGCCGTATCCTCGAACTGTTGGTCGCGCTGCAGCGCGAGCGCGGCCTTGCCTATCTCTTCATCTCCCATGATCTTGCAGTGGTGCGGGCGATCTCGCATCGTATCGCAGTCATGGATGCCGGCCACATTGTCGAGCAAGGACCGGCAGCCGATATCGTCACGACACCAAGATCCGATGCGGCGCGCCGGCTCGTCGCAGCCGTGCCGCGCCTCGTGACCGAACCCGATTGAAGGAGCCGCCCATGACCGAAGTCTGGAACCCGCTTTACGGTGCGCCGGTCTATCCGGCCAAACGTTACGCCACTCTCGCCCACCGCATCGGCGCCGCCCTGAAGACGGACAACGACGTGCTGCTGGTGCAAGCCGAAGCCGTCGTAGCGCTCGAAGCTGTCGCGACCAGCCTTGCCAGGCCCGGCCTTTCGGCGCTGAACATCGTTACCAGCCCCTATGGCGGCTGGTTCGGACAATGGCTGCGGCGTGGCGGCGCTAATGTCATCGACATCAGCGCTCAACCCGGCCTGCCGATCGACGCCGAGACGGTTGCCGAAGCGTTGGATGCCAATCCCGGCATCCATGTACTGGCGCTTGTTCACGCCGAATCGACCAGCGGTATTCTCAATCCGCTGCCTGAGATTATAGTCCTGGCACGGGCGCGGGGCATTGCTACGGTGGTCGATGCAGTTGCGTCCGTTGGCGGTCATCGACTCGATGTCGATGGATCGGGCATCGATATAGCCGTCATCGGCCCGCAGAAGGCGCTTGGAGGACCTGCGGGCGTCTCCGCTCTGTCGGTCAGCCCGCGCGCCTGGGAACTGATCCTGCGTGACGATGCACCGCGCGATTCCATCCTGTCACTCGCCGACCTGAAGGCATGGCTGGATGACGGCCACGGCGCCCTGCCCGGAACGCCCGCGCCGCTGGAATTCTTCGCACTCGAAGCGGCCCTCGATCGGGTCGAGGCAGAGAGCATCGAACAAATCATCACCCGCCATGAGAAGGCTGCTTCCGCAAGCCGGGCCGGTTTGTCAGCGCTGGGAGCCAACCTCTGGGTGCCTGCCGAACAGGCGTCAAATCTGGTGACCACGGTCTCCGTACCGGCAGGCATAGAAGCGGCATTCGTCATCCGCTTTGCGGCGAGGCTGGGCGTTGAGTTGACAGCCGGTGTCGGCACCAACCTGTCGCATCTCATTCGATTGAACCATACAGGACCACGAGCGACGTTCCAGACTGTCCTCGCAGGTGTCGTAGCCTATGGCGAGGCCTTGCGGCAGGCCGGCTTGCCGGCGGATGTCGGCGACGCATCGGAGGCGGTCGCCAAGACTTATAACGCCTAACTTCAATACCAGGAGAACGGCGTCGGCTGCCAGAAAAAGAGCTCCTCCTCCCGCAGACTGTGCATGCGGCTTTCCGAATCCTCTGCCGTCGCACGGGCGATTGTTTCAAACATTGGTCGCTCGCGGCCCCGGAAAAACCTCACAAGGAACGTTTTGAACGCTGCAAACATACGCCACCTCCTGGGAAAACCGAGTGGCGATTTTCCCACGGATCGCGCCGCCGGGATATATTATCTATAAAAATTGTATTCTAATTTGCGTGACTGCATCGCATCAAGATGCCGCTTTAGGAGCGGCCTGCGAAAAAGGCTTCATCTCGACCTTGACCGGGTTTGCGAACTCCTCTTGAGAATCGGGCTTTTCCAATGCACGAAGGATCGAAGACAAATATGCCGAGGATGACAGAATGCCGGATGCAAGCGGACTTCAGATCGTGTTCGAGGGCCATGCGACCCTGCTGAAATGGCACCGGCTGCGCCGACGCATGGCCGATCCGCTCTTTTCGGCGGAGGTGATGGCGGAAGGCTTCAAACTCGGCGCCTCGATGGAGCTCGACCTGAGGGTGCGCGCCGATGGCGGTTTTGTCGTGCTGCATGACGAGGAACTGGAAGGCGAGACGACGGGGCACGGTCTGATCGCCCAAAAGAGCCTCGCGGAGCTGCGCGGCCTGCGCATGAAGGACGGCGATCGTCCCCTCCTCTACAGCGAAGATCTGGCCGCCATGCTGCAATCGGCCCATCCGGATGCGCTGCTGCAGTTCGATATGAAGGACGATTACGAAGCGATCGGTGAAAAGGGTATTGCCCACCTGGCTGAACGCCTGCAGCAGATTTCTGCGTCCGTCATCGTTAGCGCCAGCAGTCTGGAGCTGATCCTGGCGGTCAAGGAGAAGTTGCCGCATCTGCGCCGCGGAATCGATCCGACGGACAAGCTCGGCAATATCTACAGGGCCGAAGGCTGGAAAGCGGTCGAAAAGGAACTGCTTGCCGATCTGCGCGGCCCGACCGCACCGGAAACCGTCTATCTCTACTGGCAGATGCTGCTCGATGCTGCAAAGGCCGGCCTCGACATGATCGCGCTCTGCCACAGCGAGGGTAAACGGGTCGATGCCTGGACCTTCACATTGAAGAACCCAGACAGCGGCTTCAGCGATGCCGAATGGACGAATTTCTCAGCGCTGATGGCGTTGAAGCCCGATCAGGTCACCACAGACGAGGCCCCAGCGACAGAGCGAGCGTGGCTGGCGCGCATGGCGGGCTGATCAGCCCGCCAATCCCTCGAATTCGATGAGAAAGGCAAACTCCTCTGCCAGGCCTGGCGAATGGGCGATAACCGGGCCGCCATCCTTCAGCAGAATGTCGACAGGCGGAATGGCGACCTTGGCACCGGCCTCGGCGGCAATCAGCGCGCCGGCCAGCATATCCCAGGCATTGAGATGCCGTTCGTAGAATAGATCAGAAACGCCTTCCGCGACACGTACGAGATCGACTGCCGCTGCACCCATGCGGCGATAATCCATGCCGCGTTCATGGAGCCGCTTCGAAAGCGCCGCATAGTCGTCAAAACTCGTCTTGCGCGAATGGCCGAGCACGACGATCGCATTGGCGGGATCAGTCGTTGGAGCGGCCTGGATCGGCTGGCCTTCCTTGAAGGCGCCGTTGCCGCGGATCGCGGAAAAAACCTGATCGTTGGCCGCATCATAGACCACGCCGATCTCCACCGTTCCGCCAAGGACGAAGGCGATGGAAACGCCCCAGTGACGAAAGCCTCTGATGTAATTGGTCGTGCCGTCGATCGGATCGACGACCCAGGTGCCGGCAGAGCCGGACTGTCCGCCGGTCTCCTCACCCATGAAAGTATCGTCAGGAAAGCGCGCCAGCAGGCCTTGGCGAATTGCCTGTTCCGCCTGCTTGTCCGCGATGGTAACGAAATCCTGCAGCCCCTTGTTTTCGACGTGCAGTGCGGCCGGATTTCCTTCACGTCTGAAGCGTGCGGCCTCGCGTCCAACCCCGCGGGCCACCTCGATTGCGACCTCCGCCCGCGCGGTCAGGGCTGAAGCATCGAATGCGGAATTCATCAGGTAGTCCTTCTTTTTATCAGCGTCACGGGAGTAAATTCGACACGAGCCGTCATATCCGGCTCGGCGATCCGGCTCATTAGCAGATCGACCGTTTGTTCGGCCTGGACATCACAAGGCTGGCGGATAGTCGTGAGGCCGTAAGCCGCCCAACTTGCTTGGGGAATGTCGTCATGGCCGACGATGCGCAACGGCGGCTGATCCTCGCGACCGAGTCCCTTCATGATGCGGTCGATCACACCGCAAGCCATATAGTCGTTAGCGCAGAAGAGGCCGTCGATACCGAGCGAGGTAAGATTAGCGGCTGCGTCATAGCCGCTCTGATAATCATTGATTTTCACCTCTATCATGCGTGGATCGAGGCTGAGCTGCCGACAGGCCGCCATGAAGGCTTCGCTGCGCCGCCTTGCCGTATAAGAAATGGCAGGTGCCGCAATGACCGCCGGCGCCTTGACGCCGTTTTCGATCAGATGCGTGGCGGCGAGATGGCCGGCCATGCGATCGTCGGAAATGATGCGGTCGACAAAAGGAATATCATCGCCCTTGTTGATCAGCACGATCGGCACGCCTTCAGCCGCGCATTGTTCACAGATCTCCGTCGGTGGAGCATCCGACGTGACGATGACGCCGGAAACGGCATAATGCAGAAGCTGACCGATAACGGCGGATGTGTCCGCTTCCTTCGAAGTCGGCAATAGGATCGGTCGGAAATTGCGTGCAATCAGCACACGCGCCAGATGCTCGATCTGCAATGTGCGAAACGGGTTATCGAGGCCGGCGGCGACGAGGCCGACGAGATCGGAGCGCTTGTTGGTGAGACTGCGGGCGAGATAGTTTACCCGGTAACCCAGATCCTTGGCGGCCTGGTAGACCTTTTCGCGCGTCTTCGGCGAAACGCTGGCATCCGGCGTGAAGGCGCGCGAGACGGCCGCACGCGAAACACCCGCCACACGCGCCACGTCGAAAGACGTGACCTTTCTCGGTCCCTTGTTATCCTTGTCTGCCATGTCTTTCGTCCCCTGGGGCCGGGCGCATCAGATCGGGCAAGTCCGTGCAGATGCCGAGCACCGGAAGTTTCATGATGTCGGAAAGGATGGCCGGCCGCTCTTCATGCCACAGCACGATCTCGCGGCCCTTACTGAAAGTGCGCTGCATCAGCTCTTCGTTTACGAGATCCTGCGGCCGTTCGCCGGCTCGTTCCCAGCAGAGATGCAGGATATTAGCGCCAGCCTCGTCACCCGCCGCATGCGGATCGTGTCCAACGCGGATGAGCACCGAGAGCGGATAATCGCAGCCCGCATCGCGAAGTTCGCGCACTTGTGCGGTATCGAAGGAGCCGAGGCAGGCAAAGCGCTGGTTCTTTTCGCTAAGATGCTTCCAGCACAGAAGTCCGGTGCCGGGCTCCTTCAGCTCGATATATAGGCCCGTATTGGTCCGCCGTGCGAGAGCGGCGACCCCCTCGAAGGTCGGAACATTGACACCTTCGAGAGTGGCAAGTTCGGCGGCCGTCATTTGGGAAATGCGCCTGTCGACGCCGAAGACGCGTTCAAGATGATCGTCGTGAGAGACCACGACCACGCCGTCCCGGGTAAGCTGCGTGTCCAGTTCCCACATCTCCGCACCGAGTTCGGCGGCACGCTGGAAGGCTTCGAGCGTATTCTCCCGCTCATGCCCGCTCGCGCCGCGATGGCCGATGCAGAAAGGGAGATATCCCTTGTCGCGGGGCCAGCCGTAACGTTCGAAAAAACTGGAAAAATCACGCATCCCTCAGAGCCTCCGGCCTTCTTCGTCGAAGACGAACAGGCCCTTGCTGTCAATCGCCCACTTCACCTCGTCGCCGATGGTGATGTCATTGCGGACCGGCTGGATGGAGCGCAGCAGCCAACCGCCGGCGAGTTGCACGTCGTAAAGGTTTTCGCGGCCCTGCGTTTCGGCGAAGGTGACCTTCCCGGCAATGGGGACGTCACCGGCAGGATGGAAATGCTCTGGGCGCACGCCGAGCGTCAGCTTTGTGCCCTCGGCAGCCTGGACCGATACCGGCACGCGGATTTCGCTCTCCGGCATGGCGAAAGCGCCATCCTTCATGACGCCGCGCAGGAAGGTAATCGGCGGATTGCCGAGGAAGCCGGCGACGAAGGACGTCCGCGGGTCGTTGTACATTTCGGCTGGTGTCGCGATCTGCACGATCTCGCCTTCCTTCATGATGGCGATGCGGTCGCACATGCTCATCGCCTCCACCTGATCGTGAGTGACGAGGATGGCGGTGATACCGGTCTCGCGCTGGATGCGGCGGATTTCAGAACGCATTTCAAGCCGCAGCTTGGCATCGAGATTGGCGAGTGGTTCGTCGAGCAGCAGCACATCCGGCTTGCGGATGAGGGCGCGGGCAAGTGCCACACGCTGCTGCTGACCGCCCGAAAGCTCGGCTGGCCGGCGTTCCATGAGGTTGCTGATGTGAACAAGCCCGGAAATGCGCTCGACCTGCTTGCGGATTTCTGTGGCGTTGACGCCCTTCACCTTGAGGGGAAAACCGATGTTTTCGGCAACCGTCATGTGCGGATAGAGCGCATAGGACTGGAATACGACGCCGACGTTGCGGGCCTGGCTCGGCAGGTCCGTCACGTCGCGGTCGCCAAAGAGGATGCGCCCGCTGCTCGGCCTATGGATGCCGCAGACAGAAAAGAGCGTCGTCGACTTGCCGCAGCCGGAAGGGCCGAGCAGGGCCAGCATCTCGCCGCTGCCGACTTCGAGCTTCATGTTCTCGATGACCTTGGTGGAGCCGAAGCTCTTCGAGAAATTGTCGAGGAGGATGCGCATCAGCCTTTGCTCCCGCCGCCGTAGATGTTCATGAGATATTTGTTGAAGAGCGCGTAAGCGATCAGCACCGGAATGAGGTAGAAGAGGCCAACCGCCTTGAACATGTTGAAATCGTAATTGTTGTCGTCGGCGAGGAAGCCCGCGAGATAGACCGAGAGCACCTGCACCTGATTGCCCGGCGCCAGCACCTGCGGCAGGATGAATTCGCCCCAGCCGGCAAGGAAGGAGAACAGGCCGAGCGCCATGATGCCAGGCTTGACCTGCGGCAGAACGAGGCTTCGCCAGACGCGGAAACGCGAGGCGCCGTCGACGACGCCGGCCATTTCGATTTCCCAAGGCACGGTGTCGTAAAAACCCTTCATCAGCCAGATGCCGAGCGGAAGGTCGATCGCCGCCTTCACCAGGATGACGCCGATCAGCGAATTGTATAGGCCGATCATCTGCAGCACGATGAAGATCGCGATGATCAGCGTCACCGACGGGAAGGCGTGCAGCACCATCACGCCGGCGAGGAAGAAGCCGCGCGCCGGCACGTTTAGCCGCGACAGCACGTAGCCTGCCATCGACGAGACCATGAGCACCAGGCTGGTGGTGCAGGCCGAAAACAACAACGTGTTCAGCGTCACATGCCAGATGTTCGCCTTGCCCGCCGTCGTCTGCCACAGGAAACGCCAGTGGGCGAGCGTCAAGCCGGAGGGCAGAAGCGCATCCGGCTGCTTCACTGTCACCGTGTCGAGGAAGAGATAGACATACATCAAGATCAGCGGCAGGCTGACGATGGTCAGCGCCGATATGACTGGCCAGCTGCGATAATTTGCCGAGGGCTGTGATCGTTCGGCCATGGTCAATCCTCGATCAAGGGCTTGGCGACGAGCGTGCCATAGTTGAAGACGCGCAGATAAAGGAGCGATAGCGCCACGCCGATAACGACGAGGACCAGCGCCATGGCGGCACCCAGCCCGTATTCGAGATTGCCGGCATAATTCCTGAGGGCCGTGTGATAGGCGGAGAGCGCCCAGACCTCGGTCGCGTTGCCCGGTCCGCCATTGGTGGCGAGCAGGATTTCATTGAAGGAGGCAAGCAGCGACAGCGTCTGATAGCAGGTGACGAAGAGGATCGGCCAACGCATCTGCGGCAGGATGATGTAGCGGATCTGCTGCCAGCGCGAGGCGCCGTCCACCTCGCTCGCATAGAACTGGCTCTTCGGAATGGCCTTCATCGCCGAGGAAAAGACCAGCATGCCCATCGAGGCGCCGATGAAGCCGTTGATCAGCACGACGAAGAACCAGGCATTGTAAGCGCTGTCGAGCAGGTAGTTCTTCGGCGGATAGCCGAACTTGCCCATCAGGATTGAAATGAAGCCCGTATCCCAGGCAAGCCATTTCCACAGCATCACGTAGATGACGACGGGGGTAATCCGCGGCAGAAGCCAAATGCCGCGAAAGATCGAAGCCAGCGTCGGCGGCATGTAATGCGTCCAAATAGCGAGCAGCAGCGCATAACCGACATTGAAGAGTATCAGCACCAGCGCGACATAGAGCGCGGTGTTGAAAAGCACCCGCGCCATGTCGGGCGAAGCGGTCATGCGCGAGAAATTGTCTGATGTCCACACCCAGCCGGTATAGGTGGTCTTGGCGACAGTTTCTTTCTGTTCCGGCGTCAGTTTGAAACCCAGATCGTCCAGCGCTGAAAAGAGCTGCTCCTTGCTGTCGAAGCGGGTGTTGAGAACGGAACGATTGAACTGTTCGGAAATCTGCTTGACGTCGCGGGTTGAAGGCCGGTCGGCGAGATCCTTGATCATCCGCTCGACGTCGCGGCGTGTCGGAAAGACCTCGCCCATATGTTTGGTGCGCAATTCGGCGGCAATCCCCGGCGCAAGCCCGAGACCCTCGACGGCCGCGAGGCCCGCCTCGTCGATCGTATAGCGCGGTTCGGCCATTTCGGCCGCGATCTCGGGCATCGCCGTTTTCAGCGCGATCAGAGAGTTGGGTGCGATCTGGTAGACGCCGACGGAAATGCCGGTCGCGGTTGTCATGTTGGTCATCGAGAAGACCGCCGTCAGAACCACCGGCATCAAGAAGAACAAGACGATCATGATCGCGGCAGGCGCGATCATCACCAGTCCGAGCGCTCTGGACGATTTCATGGAAGCCCCCTCATCGCGGACCGATCGGGCGGCGGTGCCGCCACCCGGCAGAGTGCCTCGATCTTAGCGGATGACGATCTTGTCGCCGAGCGTGCTCTTCAGCTCGCTCTCGGCATCACCGACCGCGGCGTCTACGGTCTTGGCGCCGGTCCAGGATGCTTCCAGGTTCTTCCACATGATGTTCCAGTACTTGCCGAAATCGGAATTGTTCGGCATCGCATTGGCATGCGGCAGCAGGCGCTCGGTGGCTTCGCGGGTCCATCGGTCGGCCGCGTAGAAATCCACGGTGGATTCCGACTTGGAGATGCCGAGATGGGCTGATTTGATCGCATGCAAGGCGTTGGTGCGTGGCTCGGAGGCGATCTTGACCAATTGAGCGGCGATCTCGGTGTCTTCCTGGTCGTGACCTGCGGTCAGGAGGTAGACAAGCGGATGCGTCAGCGTGTTGGCCTTGCCGCCTTCGCCGGCCGGAATGAGCGTGAAGATCACGTTGCCGAAGAAGTCCTTGAGGCCTTCCTGGTTGACGAGGCGGGCATAGTGCCAGGTGCCGCCATCCCAGATACCGGCCTTGCCGGTGGCGACTTCCTTCCACCACTGATCGCCCGGCATGCCGATGTGGTTCTTCTTGGTGACGCCTGATTTAACTGCATCGGCGAAGAACTGATAGGTGCGAGTCATCGCTGCCTTGTCGAAGACGAGCTTGCCGCCCTCTTCCATCGTGCCGCCGAAGCTGGTGTAAAACTGCCAGTAATCAGGACCGTTGCTGGCGCGCGGATAAAAACCGTAACCGGCCTGAACGAGGCCCTTGTCCTGCATCTTCTTGGCGTCTTCGAGCAGGTTCTTCATCGTGTACTTGCCGTCCTGGACACTCTGGGGCAAGGCATCGAGATCTGCGTCGCTGTAACCGATCGCCTTCATGTAGGGCTTCCAGAAGAACATCGGCCGAGATTCGGCATCCTGCGGAATGCCATAGACGGTGCCGTTGTAGGAGGCGATCTTCAACAGATTTTCATAGATGTCGCTAAACGGCCAGGAGTCGAGATCGACATAGTCCTCGATCGGAACGATGAGACCGGCCTGCGACCAGGGCGCAATGTCTTCATGACCGCTGACGACGATGTTCGGAGCGGTCTTGGCTTCTGCAGCAAGGGTCAGCGCCTGCTTGAAATCTTCCCAGGCGGAATAGGGCTTTTTCTCGACGGTGATTTTCAGGTCTTCGCCCTTCAACGCAGCTTCGCGCTGCAACTGCTGGGCTGCGATCTCGATGGCGTCGAGGCGATAGACGTCGTTCGGGCCGGTGCCTCCGGCCCAGACGCTTATGTGGACATCCTTGGCAAGCGCGAATGCAGAGGTCGAAGCCAGGATGGCGGCCGCGACGGTAAGGGATTTCAGGTTCGGCAAAAGAGTCATTTTCTTCATCTCCCCAGAAGAGCAGTGTGAGGCCTCTTGACGGGTCATCACTGGCGTTGACGGCCGTTCCGAAAGCCCCACGAAAACGTGGCATATCCCGCTCTAGGGGGCTAACGTAACGGCCAAATGACAAAATTGAGCACGTGTGCAAATTTATTATGACGATGTTCTCGGCGCGGTCAATCGCCGACGGAAAAGCCAGATCGGTTGCCAGTGAAAATCGGCAATCGCGATGCCGGGGCAACGTCCAGAACCGCGACATGTTCTCGCCACGATCCCGCCGTCGGCTTTCAAATGCGAGACCGCGCTCTTGCCTGTACTTTTGCAATCGGCTAATGATTGCGCCGGAGCAACTCAACAATGGAGGCGTGCAATGACAGTTATTTCTTCGTCCAACGCCTCTTTGGCATAGGCCTTCGAAGCTCCTAACCCTCGATCATTTCCGAGACCTTTCAAGCTTCACCATCCAGAGATGGCACCCATTTTCGCTCGCGGCGTCTGGGCACGGCAACGTTCGCGCACGACGCTACGCACTCTCAGCTTGAAAGAGGGGCGGTTTGGAATTCTGACCGCTGATAATCATGACCAATCAACACGCCGGCGAAAGCCTGGCAACATCCATGGGCGAGCTTTGCTCGCGGTTCAGTTTCAGAGAGATTCTCGTCGCAACGATCGTTGCCCGGTGGAGACGTCATCGCATGGTGAACGGCTTCGACACCTTCCCATCCTGGCTGCGCCGTGACCTCGCTTTGTCCGATGAATAGATGGGCTCCTCCGCCAATATCGCGGGCATATCCGGGATGGATGATTTCGAGACGAGATCATCCATCCCGGGTTGCGGCCAAAGGAGCCATAGCGATCACATCCCAGCCCAGAGATCACGAAGCATCTGCCGAAGCAGTAGAGCTTCGGCCCATCGATCGGTGGTGTCGTTCCCGTCTCGCCCGGTGATCGCGTAGGGCTGCGGCCCCAACTCGCAGGTGAAGACCAGCTCGGCATTCGAAGCGGTGCGACTGCGCCAATCGCGCGTGCCGTAGTCCCACCATTGAAGGAAGAGGTCGACCCAGGGCCGATGGTGAGGAAAAGAGATTTCGATCTGCACCTGTTCGCATGATGCGACCCTGCCGTGAAAGGCATGAGCATTCCGAAGGATGCGACGGATCATGGCGTGAGTTTCGGCATCGACCGGATCGGCAAACTCGCGTGCGACCGTAAAGTGCGAGAGGTCGGCGAGCAGCGGCAGATCCGGCCTCTTCTCCAGCAGGTCGAGCGTAAAGAACAGATCCGTCGTCATCCGGTTGCGGTGGGTCTCGATGAAGACGGGAACGCCGACATCCTCTGCAAGCTGCATCCAGCCATCCAGGACCGGCAGGCAATCCTCGACACGGCGCAGGCGGATATCGGGCTGCAGGTCGATATGGCTGACGGGAAATTCCGTGGCAAGCGCGAGCGGCAGGCGCAAATCCTCGACTGTGCAGGGAAAACAGACGCCTTCGATCTTCAATCCGGTGCCGCGGATCGCATCATTCAGCCTGATAACGTCGGCGCGGTTCGTATAGTGGGCGCTGATGCCATCGAAACCGGCCTCCGCGATCATCGCGATGTTCTCATCGAGACTGCGCTCATATCCGTCCGCGTGCCGGCGCTCCATGGCCCAGAGCGACTGGAAGATCATGAGCTTCTGCATCATGCCGCCCTTGCGCTCTTCAGGAGCGCCTTGAGGTTCAGGCTCGGATCGGCGAGAGCGGCGGGATCGGGATGAACGCCGGCTGCAATCAGCATCTCGGCAAGCTTGATATCCTTGGCAAGACGGTTGCCGACACCAAGTCCGGCTGCGGCGACGAGACGGCCGCCTTCCAGATAGAATTCAAGCTCACCATCGCCAAGCGAACGGACCACGCTTTGATGCGCCGGCTGCGGCAGGCCAACCACCTGGAGGCCAAGGTCATATTGATCGGACCAGAACCAGGGGATCGTGGCTAAAGCCTCTGCTGAACCGGTCATATTGCGCGCCGCAACCTCGGCCTGGGCTCTCGCATTCCGCCAGCTTTCGAACCGGGTGTGACCGCCACCGGGCTGGCTCACGGCTGCGCAGTCGCCTGCCGCGAAGATATTTGGCGCGCTGGTGCGAAGATGGGCATCTGTCAGGATGCCATTGCCTGTCGCCAACCCGGCTTCCTGCGCCAAAGTGATCTCCGGCATAACGCCAATGGCGCTGACGACGACGTGCGCACGAACCATGCTGCCATCCGTCAGAAGGATACCGTCATCGCTGATGGCGGCAACACACCGATCGAGGTGGAAGCCTACGCCTTCGGCGATGTGCCTGACATGCAGCTTTTCGGCAAATCGCGGCGGAACGGCGCGTCCCAGAATTTTCGGCGCTGCTTCAATGACACTGACCGCGATACCCTTTCCGCGAAGGACGGATGCGAGCTCCATGCCGATCAGGCCGCCGCCGATAATGACGACGCTTCGGCCTGGCCGGGCATTGGCGAAAATCGCCTCGGCATCGGCATGGGTGCGAAAGTCGAGCGCGCGTTCCGCGCCCGGACAAGCAAGCCTTCTTGGGCGCGCGCCGGAGGCCATCAGCAGCTTTTCATAGGTCAGGACCCGACCGTCGCTCAAGAAGATGGTAGCAGCATCAGCGTCCAGCTTTAAGGCTGAAACTCCCTTCAGATAGTCGATGCCGGCGGCTGCCAGCACCTCTTCGGCACAGATCAACTTCATCTGCACTGCGCCATCCATCGGCTTCGACAAAGGCGGCCGTTCGTAGGGCAGATGCGGTTCGGCGCCCGCCAAGGTTAGCGATCCGGAATATCCCGCTTCCCGCAAAGCGAATGCCGCGCGTGTTCCGCATTCTCCCGCACCGATGATGACAATTCCGCTCATAAGCTCTCCATAAAAAGGGCCGGCGCTCGTGAGGAGGAGACGCCAGCCAGGGAGGATCAGTTCTGGTGGGCGTAGCCGGCCATGTTGGTCGGCGTGACGAGTTCGAACGGCACCATGATGACCTGCTTATCGACGCTGTGGCCACGGGCAAGGGCGACCGCCGCATCCATCGCACCTGCAGACTGCCCCTTGGCGTTCTGGAATACCGTCACATCAAGATCGCCGGCTGCCATGGCAGCGAGGCCATCCTGCGTCGCGTCGATGCCGACGACCACGACGCTGTCCATCGGAACACCTGCGGCCTTCAGCGCCTGGATCGCGCCGATCGCCATTTCATCATTATTGGCAAAGACCGCATCGATCGGACGGCCAGCGGTGATCCAATTGGTGGTGAGGTCCATGGCATTGGTGCGCGTCCAAGCAGCCGATTGCTCGTCGGCGATGGTCACGCCCTTGCAACCGCCGGCCGCGAGCGTTTCCTTTACCGATGAAGTTCGATCGCGCGAGGCCTGATGCGCAAGGTCTCCCATCAGGATATAGGCCTGCGCATCGCCGGCCTTTCCATTTTTCTTCAGGATTTCGCAGGCGGCTTCGGCCCCCAGCCGTCCGGAATCAGTTTCCTTTGAGCCGACATAGGCCTGGTTTTTGGGAAGTCTGCCGACATTATCGGGCTGCAGATTGAGATAGACGAGCGGAATACCGGCCTTCTCGGCTGCCGCGCTGATCCCGGGCGCAGCTGACGTATCGGCCAGTGTCACGATGATCGCATCCACGCCCGCGGCGATGAAGTTATTCACCTGATTGAGCTGCTTGGAGACATCCGTCTGCGCATCTTCGATCTGCAGAGTGACCCCGCCTACCTGGGATGCCCGTGCGCTCAGACCGTCACGCAACAACGTCTGAAAATTATTGTCGAAGCTCTGCATCGAGACGCCGATGGTTTCGGCCGAGGCAGCGCTTGCCGTCAGGGCGGCCAGGATAGCCGCCACACAAAATGACTTCATGATTTCCTCCCAATGGGTGCCGGGCCACCCGATGAATTCCGGAGGCCGCTCAGGCCTGCTGACGTTGTAGGCTCAGGCGAGAGCCACTCGAACTTCCCCGTCAATCACCTCGGCGGGATAGGTCCTCAAATTCTCGCAGGCCGGAAGCCGCAGCGCCTCCCCGGTGCGGTAATCGAAAGCGCCGGAATGCTTGGGACATTCCACTTCGAAATCCATGACCAGCCCATCGGCGAGATGGATTGCCTCGTGGGTGCAAAGGCCGGTGGTGCAATAGACGCTGTCATCAGGACCGCGGTAGATAGCATAGGTGCGGCTGCCATGATCGAAACGGATTGCACCTTCCTGTTCGATGTCATCGAGTTTGCAGGCGGTGATCCAGTTCATTCGGCGGCTCCCTTGATTGCCATGCCGGCCTTGCGGGCGGCGAGCTTCTCCTTGCGGCGGCGGTAGCGCTCCTGCATGCGGGCTTGGCCTTCCGGCGAGCCGTCGTGCCAGGTGCCGAACCATTTATCGAGCGGGATCAGCGCATCGCCGTAATTCACCTCGAAATATTTGTGATGCAGGTAATGTGCATAGGCATGGCTATCGACCAGCTTGTCCTCACCCACCTCAACCTTGTCGAAGCCTACGTGACCCGGAATGGCGCCGAAGCCCGCATAATGCAGTTGGTAGAGCATGAGGATCGGGTTTGACGGCAGGACCAAGTGATAGAAAGCCGTCCCGAGATAGAGCAGATGCTCGACCGGATGCATCGACAGTGACGACCAGGGCGACGGGTTGACCGAGTTATGGTGGACCGAATGTACCCACTTGTAGAGCAAGCGCGTATGGATGAGCCGGTGGATGCAGAAGAAGTGGAATTCGTGGATGATCGGCACGACCAGCGCTACGACGGCAAGCGCCCAGGGATGCTCGGCAAAACTCAGCCACGGCGCGTAGCCATTGGCATAAGCCCATAACATGCCCACCTCGATCGCCGTCCAGATGGTCACGCCTGAAAGGAAAGTGCGCAATATATTGTCGATATTCTGGCTCTCGAACCAGAACGCCTTGTTCTTCTGCTCGGAAGGGAATTTGCCGTTATACTTGAAGCGGTTTTCCTGCCGCTTCAGCACGTAGAGATGCAGCTCGAATGCGCCATAAAACAGCAGCACGCAGATCGCATTGACGGCGTAGAGCCAGGAGATCCAGCCGACACTGAATGTCCGCATCGTTTCCATTGGCGGAATTACCCAGGCCCAATAGGCAACGGCAGAAGCGGCGAAGATCGCATTCCACGGAAAGAAATAATGCGGCAGCCATTTCAGGATGGCCATCAGCCGCGGCGGGAACACAAACAGCGGCGCGGTCTCAACCGGCTGGTTTGGCGCCCAGTCGCCGCGCCTGTTGCGCGTGCCGAATTTCAGATCGTCCATTGCATTCTCCTTCAGGCGGACAGAAATCGTGTCGCACATGTTCTGTTGAAGGAGAGCGCCTGGTGTGCCCCATCCGGTGTCGCTCCTCTCAGCGCTCCGGCTCTCCTCCCTGCTTTGAAACTAACAGGGGTCCGTCGCGTCGCCGATGCCATTCTTGATCAAATTAGATCAAAGCCCTTCCTTGGTGATGGTGATGAAACGGATAGGCGCACGATCCGGCTCGATATCGGTCAGCCCGATACGGCGCAGGACGAGATCGAGCGATCGCCTGGCCTGCGCTTCCGGCGCCTGGTCGAGCACGACGTCCATGATGTCGTCCTGCAAGGCTTTGCGCGTGTAATCGGTCAGTTCGTGACCGACGAAGAAGATATTGCGCTCGCGTGCCTGGCGTCGAAGCACTTCTATGAGGGCGGAATTGGCGCCTCCGGCATTATAGAGGCCGGCGAGATCAGGATAGGTCTTCAGTGCCGAAGCCAATAGCTCCGCGCTATGGTGTTCCTCATCGAGACCGAAGCCCAGCCACTGGAAGCTGGTGGCGCCGGGATGCTCCAGAAAATACTCCGAAAATCCGCGGATGCGATCACGGTGAACCTGATAGATCGGGTGACAGATTGCAACGACCGGGCCTTGCCTGCGGGCCATGCGGCTGATGAAGAGCGCCGCCGTCCGGCCGGCGGCATAATTGTCGATGCCGACGAATTCGCCTGATCGATTCGAGGCGCGGGTAACGACGTGGACCACCGGCAAGCCTTGCGCAATGACCTTCTCCACAGCCGCCCTGATCATCGGACTGCTAGGCACTGCAAGAATGAGCCCCGCGCGCGGAAGGTCCGTCGAGAGAATGCGCCGGGCAATCTCCTCTGGCCTCATCTCTTCAGTAAAACTCCGGTGCACAACGACCAACGGATCCGGCGTCGCCGAGATCCGCTCGAAGGCTTTGGACAGCCGCTGATAAAAGGTCGTCTCGGGTCGTACCATCAGTACTTCTATGCGCAACAGACCACGATGGGTATCGGGAAGCGTGCGCGGGTACTCCAGGCTGCGCGCAGCAATGATCACCTTCTCGACCAGTTCGGGACGGACACCGCCGCGGCCGTTCAAAACGCGTTCCACGGTTGCCGTCCCCACGCCCGCCTGGCGGGCGATATCCCGATAGTTCGGCTTGCCCACTATGTTATCCTCGCCGCGAAACTGCCAGTTTTTCCAGCAATATCCATGACTTAGAAATCGGGAACAATCCAGGTTGCCTGTTCGAAAGTATGGAAATAATCTATCGGGAACTAAGCGATTGAATTTTCTGAAATTTAAATATTAAGTTAGGCCGCGAATGCGTGAATTCCCACGTCCGCATCATGCGGCCCAGACCGGTTGTCCTCTCACAAGTATCCACCCATGAGCCTCGAATCCGTCCGCGCCTTCTTCGCCGCCAATGCCCCCGACATCGCCATCATCGAAACGGCCGGCAGTTCTTCGACAGTCCCCCTCGCCGCAGAAGCCCATGGCGTCGAGCCGGCACAGATCGCCAAGACGATCTGCCTGCGCGTCGGTGATCGCATCATGCTGATCGTGGCGAGCGGCATGGCGCGTCTCGACAACAGGAAGTTCAAGGACACTTTTGGCGGCAAGGGGAGCATGCTCGACGCGGAGGAAGTGCTGGCGGTAACGAGCCATCCGGTCGGCGGCGTCTGCCCCTTCGGCCTGCCGGCACCCTTACCGATCTATTGCGACATGTCGCTGAAGCAGTTCGATGAGGTCGTTCCGGCCGCCGGCTCGACCAATTCCGCGGTGCGCATCCCCACCGAGAGACTGGCAGAAATCACCCAAGCCGAATGGGTCGACGTCTGTCAGTAGCGGCGCACAACTACACAGCGCAGAAAGAATACCTATATTAGGTCCGGACATGCCATTCAGCGCATGATAGGAGATGAAAGAATGCCCACTGCCGTTTCGCGTTTTGCCAGGATCGCGGCGATTGCCGTTCTTGCGAGCGCCACCGTCTTTGCTTCGATCGGAGACGCCGACGCGCGCCGTGCCGGCAGCTTTGGCGGATTCGGAAGCCGCGGCACGCGTACCTTCAGCGCGCCTCCGGCCACGCAGACTGCCCCTGCCCCGGTCGCACCCATCGAGCGCTCGATGACGCCACGCCCGCAGACAACTGCGCCTTATAACACGCAACAGCCCGGCTATGCCCAGCAGCGTCCCGGCTTTTTTGGCGGCTTCGGCCGTTCGATGATCGGCGGTCTGATTGCCGGCGGTCTGCTCGGCATGCTGCTCGGCCACGGTTTCGGCGGCGGCTTCGGTTTCCTTGGCATGCTTCTCCAGATCGCGCTGATCTTCGGAGCGATCACCCTAGCCATGCGCTTCTTCGCCAATCGCCGCCAACCGTCCTACGGCGCAGGCGGCCAGAGCTATGGCGGACCGCAGTCCTACGGCATGTCGGCGGCCAACGGCGGTTCGTCCTTCCATATTCCGGCAATCGGGTCGGGCTCCGGCAGCAAGCGGCCTAATGCGCGCCCGAACGATGAGATCGGACTTGCCCAGGCTGACCTCGACCAATTCGAAGAATTGCTGACAAAGGTTCAGACCGCTTATGGGGCAGAGGACTATGGCACGCTGCGCCGCCTGACGACGCCGGAAGCCATGTCCTACCTTGCCGAAGAGCTTGGCGAGAATGCCACCAATGGCGTGCGCAACCAGGTTTCCGACGTTAAGCTGCTGCAGGGCGATATTGCCGAAGCCTGGCGCGAGAACGGTCAAGAATATGCGACGCTGGCGATGCGCTATTCCTCGATCGACGCCATGGTCGAGCGCGGCAGCGGCCGTGTCGTCTCGGGCGACGACCGCCGCCCGAGTGAAAGCACGGAAATCTGGACCTTCGTGCGCAAGCCAGGGGCCGACTGGAAGCTTGCTGCCATCCAGGGCACTGGCCAACGCGCCGCTTAATTGACCGAAACGGGTTTGGAGCGCATACGGGAGACCGTTTCGCGCTCCGCCCGCTTGCAGCGCATGGGCGGCAGGCCGCGGTCCATCAGATCCATATCCTCGAGCACCATATCGCCCATCCTCTTGAAGGCGACATCGAGCGCGCCGGCACGATGGGCCGAGCGAATGAAGCCTTTGAGGCGGCGCACCGGATGGTCTGATGGCAGAGGCTCCTGCGGATAGACATCGCTTGCCGCGACGATATGGCCTGACGCAACGGCGGCCATCAGCGCATCAAAATCCACAACGTCAGCCCTGCTGAGCAGGATGAAGGCGGCGCCTTTTCGCATGCTGGCAAACGCATCCGCGCCGAGGAAGCCCCTGTTCTCGCTGGTGACGGAGGCGACGACGAAAACGAAATCGCTGTGCGTCAGCACGTCGCTCAGGGTCGCAGGCTCCACGCCGTTTTCCTCCAGGATCGAGCGTGGCATCCAGGGATCGAAGACCCTGACTCTGGCCCGGAAGCCTGACAGAACCCGCCGCAACGCCTTGCCGAGGTCGCCGAAACCGATAATGCCGATCTCGGAGCCCGCTATCAGCCGGGCGCTTGTATTGCCTTCGCCGCCCCACATCTCGTTGCCCTCCCGGAAAGCGACATCGGCATCGACGATGCCCCGCGCAAGGCTCAACGCAAAACCGAGGCCGATCTCCGCCACCGGCTCGGCAAAGACCTGCCCCGTCGTCACCACATGAATGCCGCGCTGGAAGAGGATCTCGTAGGGCATGTTATTGAGGAGGTTGCTCTCGACATTGAGGATCGAGCGCAGTTGCGGCATACGGCCGAGCGTTTCCGCCGAAAGCGGTGGCTGGCCGATGATGTAGCGCGCCTTGCCGAGAATATTGTCGCCGAGACCGGCGATGTTTTCGGGATCGGCTTCGACGATCTCATATTTCGCATTGAGTTCGGCGCGTGCCTTATCGCTGAAGATCAGGTCGAGCGTACGCGGCTCCGGCGCACTGATCGCCAGCGGCCTTTCGGTATTCGTCATGGAATCCTCCTCAAGATGCGATGGCTCCCACCGCCGCAACGTGATTGATAGTACCGTTGGCGGGCGCTTGTGAAGACGCCCTTCAAAACGGCAATTGCCTACGATATAAGCACTTGAAATTACTAACTATTCTCTCGCTTTCCGTTGACGAAGAAATTTCGTTGGATTAGTTTGTGAAAGCGACTTGCAACCGGGACTGAGCGATCGGCGGCCGCAGGATCTATAAAACAGAGGGAATTCCATCATGAAATCAGTCTTCAAGAGCAGCGTCCTTGCGCTCGCCGCCGCAGCGCTTCCGGTAGCCGCCTACGCCCATACCGGTGTCGGCGAAGCGGCCGGTCTTGCCCATGGTTTCAGTCATCCGATTTCCGGCCTGGATCATATCCTTGCTATGGTCATGGTTGGCATACTCGCTTTCCAGCTCGGCGGCCGGGCCGTCTGGGCAGTGCCTGCAACCTTCCTTCTCGTCATGGCTCTCGGTGGAGCGTTTGGCATCGCCGGCATTAATGTCCCTTTCGTTGAGACAGGCATCGCGCTTTCCGTCATCGTGCTCGGCGCAATCATTGCGCTGAACATCCGCGCCTCGACGTCAGTCGCCATGGGTATCGTCGGTCTGTTTGCGATCTTCCACGGTCACGCGCATGGCGCCGAGATGCCCGAAACTGCAACGGGGGTTGCCTATGCTGCTGGCTTCATGATCGCGACCGCCTTGCTGCATGTGGCCGGCCTAGGCCTCGGCCTCATGATCGCCCGTTTCGGCCAGCGTCGGGGCGCCGTCGTGGTGCGTAGCGCTGGCGGCGTAGCTGCCGTTGCGGGCGCCGGTCTCCTGACCGGACTTATCTGAGGCTCGGGTCTCTTTTAATAATTTATCCTGCGTAAACGCCTGGCGGCCAGATGTCCGCCGGGCGTTTTGCGTTTGCGAGATTTGACTTAAGTCAATTCCAGGCGGGCGGGGTCCGTTTACTAAGAAGCAGGTTGTCGAAGCGTGCGTCCAAATTGACGCAGGCCCCGCCTTCACAATTGCGGCACAAACGGGGAAGTCTGTATAGTGATTTCAGAAATTTCTGAAATTACAGACGCAACGGAAACGACAATGAACCTTCCGCCTCTCGTTCAGTCCTTCGTCCTGCACTTCGGTGAAATGGGCTCTCGCTGGGGCATCAACCGCACGGTCGGCCAGATCTATGCCCTGCTCTACGTCTCGGCTTCGCCCCTCTGCGCCGAGGAGATTGTCGATGCGCTCGGCATATCACGCTCGAACGTTTCGATGAGTCTTCGCGAATTGCAGGCGTGGAACCTGGTACTTCTGCGCCACAAGCCGGATGACCGCCGCGACTTCTTCACCACACCCGACGATGTCTGGGCGATCCTGCGGACGCTCGCTGAAGAGCGCAAAAAGCGCGAGGTCGATCCGACACTTTCCGTCCTGCGCGAGATCCTCATGCAGCGCCCGGCGAGCGAGGCCGAACGCCATGCCCAGGAGCGCATGAGCGAGATGCATACGCTCATCGAGCAACTGACGCATTGGTATGAAGACGTAAAACAACTTGAAACAGAAAGGCTTGCGACGTTACTCTCGTTAGGTGCAAAAGTGACCAAGCTGCTGGAGGCCAAGGACAAGGTCGTTTCGCTTGGCCGCCGCCGTCCCAATTCTGCGAACAAGAGTTAGCGCCGTGGTCAGTGCTTTCTTCGACGTGAGAGAACAGCAACAGGCGGAGACGCCCGCTGTCGGGGTCGGGGCTCGCAAGCCGGCGAACACAAACCGTCGCTTGCGCTGTGCCGCGATGCTGCAGGCCCTCGCGGCTGCGTTCTGGATTCCTCAGGCGGGCATACTCGCCTGGTCGGTCGGCCGATTGGCCGATGGCGTCGGTCTCGGCGACATGTTCTGGCCAGCTGTCTTCATCCTGTTGCTTGGCATCGTCGAAAGCTGTCTCGATGCGGCTGGCGGCCGCCTTGCCTTTCGCGCAGCACGCGCTGAGCTCAGCGAAAAACGCGCCAACGCCGTTCGCCTGCTTGCCCGTCTTTCGCCTGTTGACGCCGGCCGCCCGGCCTCCGGCAAGGCTGCCAGTGTGCTCGGCGAACAGGCCGAACTGATCGTGCCCTACCTCTCCCGTTTCCGCCCGGCGCGAATGAAGGCGAGCTTCGTACCGCTCGTCATCCTCGCTTGCATTTTTCCGATCTCCTGGATTGCTGCGCTCGTACTGCTGTTTGCAGCGCCGCTCATTCCGATCTTCATGGCGCTGATTGGTTGGCGCGCGCAGGCCGCGAGTCAAAAGCAGCTCATCGCAACTGGTAGCCTCAACGCCTTCCTGCTCGACCGCCTGCGCGGTCTTGCGACGATCCGCTCTCTGGACGCGGTCGATGCCACGGCACTGAGACTTCGCTCGGAAGCAGAATCGCTTCGTACCCGCACCATGGCCGTGCTGAAGATCGCTTTCCTCTCTTCGGCCGTGCTCGAACTCTTTTCGGCACTCGGCGTGGCAACGACCGCCGTCTATGTCGGCTTCAGCCTGCTCGGAGAAATCCGCTTTGGCGCCTGGTCGAGCGGCCTTGACCTTTCGCAAGGCCTATTCGTCCTGTTGCTGGCACCTGCCTTTTTCGAACCCTTGCGTGAACTCTCTGCCGTCTGGCATGACCGTGCCTCGGGCGAGGCCGCGCTGAAAGCGCTGGATGGAATCGCTGCTGAAGGCATGACGCTTGCCGACCGCAACAAGACAGGGGGACTGGCCGTTGACGCGGCCTTCGCTCTTCGCCTGGAAAATATCAGCTTTCGCTACCGGCCGGACCAACCTCCTATCTTTGACGGCTTCGATCTCGATCTTGCAGCCGGCGAACATGTCGCGCTGCTTGGCGCAAGCGGTACTGGCAAATCAACGCTGCTGTCGCTGATCGCCGGCCTGGCCCCGTGCGACGAAGGCCGGATTATAATTGGCGGAGCATCGGCAGATCGCGACCACATGGCTTGGATCGGTCAGAAACCGCATATTTTCGCAGGCACCGTTGCCGGCAATATTGCACTAGGACGACCTGGCATCAGAAAGACAGAAATCTCCAAAGCGCTCGATCTCGCCAAGCTTGGCGGTGTCGCCAAGGCCTATCAACATAGCCCACTCGGTGAAGGCGGCATCGGCCTTTCCGGCGGCGAGGCGCTGCGTCTTGCGATCGCACGAGCCGCCTGCGACCCAGATATCCGCATCATCCTCGCCGACGAGCCGACCGCCCATCTCGATGCCGACACTGCCGCCGGGATCACCGAGAGCCTGCTTGCTCTTGCGAAAGAACGCACGCTGATCGTCGCAACGCATGACCCGCTGCTGGCTGCACGCATGCACCGCACCATCCGCCTGGATACGGAGCGTCTTCAGGAGGCTGCGGAATGATCACCTTCCTGGGAGATATCAAGCCGGTTTTGCGCCTGTTCCTGCAAACGCGCCGCAGGGAATTGCTGCTGGGCGCCACATTGTCGGTTGCGACTGTCACGGCTGGCATTGCCCTGCTCGGCTTATCCGGTTGGTTCATTACGGCAACCGCGCTTGCAGGTCTCTCCGCAGCCACTGCCGCAACTTTTGACGTCTTTGCGCCATCGTCCGGCATCCGTTTCCTTGCCATCCTGCGTACGGCTGCACGCTACGGCGAAAGACTGACAACCCACAATGCGGCGCTCGCAGTGCTCGCCGCCCTTCGTGAGCGCCTGTTCCGCGGCTGGGCTTCCCCCGGTGCGGCGCGAGCGCTTCTTAACAGGCCTGCCCGGCTGCTCTTCCGGTTGACCGCCGATATAGATGCGTTGGATTCGCTCTATCTCCGCGTGCTGGTGCCAGCGGCCGTAGCAGTCGGCACGGCACTTGTTGCCAGCGCAACACTCGGTCTGATCAATCCGCTATCCGGTCTACTCTTCGGGTTTTGCCTCGTTCTGCCGGGGCTTGGCCTGCCCATCGCGGCAGGCCGGCTGGCACTGAAGCATGCTCGCCGCCGCGCTTACGGCATCGAAATCATCCGGTCGCGGGCCATTGATCTCGTTGCCGGGCAGACCGATCTTCTCATGGCAAACCGGCTTGCCGCACAGCAGCAGGCAATCGCCGCCGCGGACGCCTATACCGCAAAGGCCGACGACCGGCTGAACCGGATCGAGACCGGCGTGAGCATCGGCTTCGGGCTCGTCTCGACCGCCCTGCTGGTCGCGGCATTGCTGACATCCGCGACGTTGATGCAGACCGGCACGATCACCGCACCCGTTGCGGCACTCGGTGTGCTCGTCGCCTTTGCCGCAACAGAACCCTTTGCCGCATTGCGCCGCGGCGCGATGGAATTCGGCAGGACCGTGCTGGCGGCCAAGCGTATCGCGCCACGCCTTTCGGCCGCTCAAGCGGGTTTCACGCCCAAGGCTCCGCCTCATGAGCTTGCCTTCGCGCTGCAAAATGTGACCGTCAGCCATGACGGCGCAGCATCGCCGGCTTTGCGGGAGGTGGCGCTCGAACTTCGCCGCGGCGAGCACATAGCCGTGGTCGGCAGTAGCGGCGCCGGAAAATCGACCCTGCTGTCGCTGCTTTCAGGCGAATTGCCACCGAGTGCCGGCGTGGCCGCGGCGCTCGACGCAACGCTGCTCACCCAGCGCACCGAGCTTTTCCAGGATACGCTGCGCGGCAATCTGCTGCTCGCAGCGCCCAATGCAGATGATGACCGGCTGCGAGATGCGCTTGCCGCCGCCGGCCTACTTGCCGACGTCGATACGCTACCATCAGGTCTCGATACTCCGCTCGGCGAGGGCGGGATGGGCCTTTCCGGTGGCCAGTCGCGCCGATTGGCACTCGCGCGGCTCTTCCTGCGCGACACGCCGCTCTGGCTACTCGACGAGCCGACCGAGGGGCTCGATGGCCGCACCGCACGCGATGTGCTGCATCGCCTCGCGCTTAGAGCCGAAGGCCGAGCGTTGGTCATCGCTACGCATATTCGCCGCGAGGCGGCGCTTGCAGACTTGATCGCCGTCGTCACGGACGGCCGCATCTCAGAAGTTTCGCGCCGTGGAGAGGCGGCGTTCGAAAAGGCGCTCGATCGGCTTCGGCCGGATTGAGCAAACAGGCATGCCCCGCACGGCCAGCCGGCAATGCGGAAACTTCTTGATACCGCGTGGGACCGTGGGAGAAAGACAATGGAACTAGACATCGTTGCGCTATCGCGCTTCCAATTTGCGCTGACTGCGCTTTATCACTTCCTGTTCGTGCCTCTGACGCTCGGCCTTTCCGTTCTGCTTGCCATCATGGAAACGACTTATGTCATGACCGGCCGCCAGATTTGGCGGCAGATGACGAAATTCTGGGGCACGCTCTTCGGCATCAATTTTGCCATTGGCGTCGCGACCGGCATCGTCATGGAATTCCAGTTCGGCATGAACTGGAGCTATTACAGCTATTATGTCGGCGATATCTTCGGGGCGCCGCTGGCGATCGAAGGCCTGATGGCCTTCTTCCTCGAAGCGACTTTCGTCGGCCTTTTCTTCTTCGGCTGGGACAAGCTGTCGAAGGTCGGCCATCTGGTCGCCACCTGGGCGGTAGCGCTCGGTTCGAACTTCTCCGCGCTCTGGATCCTCATCGCCAACGGCTGGATGCAGAACCCCGTCGGTTCGGCTCTCAATCCGCAGACGATGCGTATGGAGATAACAAGCTTCTTCGACGTGGTCTTCAACCCGGTCGCCCAGGCGAAGTTCGTCCACACGGTTTCAGCGGGTTATGTCTGTGCTTCGATCTTTGTGCTTGGCGTTTCTGCCTGGTACCTGCTCAAGGGCCGGCATATCGAGCTTGCAAAGCGCTCGATGACGGTTGCTGCCTCCTTCGGTCTCGCCTCGGCGTTGTCGGTCGTCGTGCTCGGTGACGAAAGCGGTTATCTCGCCACCGAAAACCAGAAGATGAAGCTCGCCGCAATCGAGGCCATGTGGAAGACGGAGCCTGCACCGGCCGCCTTCACCGCTTTCGGCTTCCCGGATCAGGAAGCGCGCGAAACCCATTTCGCCATCCATATCCCCTGGGCCATGGGTCTGATCGGCACCCGCTCGCTGACAACGGAGATCCCCGGTATCGACAAGCTGGAACAGCAAGCCGAGAGCCGCATCCGCGACGGCATCAAGGCCTATGACGCGTTGATGCAAATCCGCTCTGCACCGGCTCAAGATCAGGTTGCCCAGGAAGTGCGGAGCTCCTTCGAGGACCTTGGCCATGATCTCGGCTATGCCCTGCTCCTGAAGCGCTATGTCGACGATCCACGCCAGGCGACTGACGAACAGATCGCCCAGGCGGCACGCGACACCATCCCGCATGTGCCGACGCTCTTCTGGTCGTTCCGCATCATGGTGGGCCTCGGCATGTTCTTCATCGTTCTGACGGCAACCTTCTTCTGGCTGTCGGCCCGCCGGCATCTGGATAAGTATCCGCTGCTTCTGCGCATCGCGGTCTTTGCCGTCCCGTTGCCGTGGGTGGCAATCGAGCTGGGCTGGGTCGTTGCCGAGTTCGGCCGTCAGCCCTGGGTGATCGAAGGCGTGCTGCCGACAGCCGTCGCCGTCTCCAGCCTGGGCGCCAGCACAGTGCTCCTGACGATCCTCGGCTTCGCCGTACTCTACACGACGCTGATCATCATCGAGATGAAGCTAATGCTCAAAGGAATCCGGCAAGGACCGGAACCGGACCACGAGCCGGAAGCAAAACTTGTTTCCGAAACCCTCGTTCCAGCCGCGGAGTGACCCGTCATGATCCTTCACGAACTCATCGATTATGAAACCCTGCGCATCATCTGGTGGGTGCTGCTCGGCGTGCTTCTGATCGCCTTCGCCACAACCGACGGCTTCGACCTTGGCGTCGGCACGCTTCTGCCCTTCGTCGCCAAAAACGATACGGAGCGCCGCATCGCAATCAATACGATCGGTGCCACCTGGGAAGGCAACCAGGTGTGGCTTATCCTCGGCGGCGGCGCCATCTTCGCCGCCTGGCCGCCTCTCTATGCGGTCTCCTTCTCGGGTTTTTACCTGGCGATGTTCGCGATCCTCTTCGCGCTCATCCTGCGCCCGGTCGGGTTCAAGTACCGCTCCAAGCGGGACAGCGCAAGCTGGCGGAACGGCTGGGATTGGGCGCTCTTCGTCGGCGGTTTCGTACCGTCGCTGATCTTCGGCGTTGCCGTCGGCAACGTACTGCAGGGCGTACCCTTCCGCTTTGCGGACGACATGCGCATCTTCTACGAAGGCTCGTTTTTCGGTCTTCTCAACCCCTATGCCCTTCTCTGCGGCCTGCTGTCCGTCGCCATGCTGATCATGCATGGCAGCGCATGGCTGGTGCTGAAGGCAACGGGACCGGTTGCCGATCGCGCACGCCGCTTCGGCAGCATCGCAGCCCTTGCCGTCATCATGCTCTTTGCGCTCGGCGGCCTGCTCCTGTGGATGGGTATCACCGGTTATCGCATCACCAGCGATATCAGTCCGATAGGCCCGTCGAACCCGCTGCTGAAGACCGCATCGCTTGAAGGCGGGGCATGGCTTGCCAATTACGGCACCTATCCTTGGATGATCGTCGCCCCGATCCTCGGCTTCCTGGGTGCGACTGCAGCCTTCCTGGCCTTGCAGGCCCGCCGCGAGGTCGTTACCCTGCTCTTCAGCAAGCTCTCGATAACAGGCATCATCTCGACGGTCGGTCTATCGATGTTTCCGTTCATCCTCCCCTCCTCGCTCGATCCGAAGTCAAGCCTGACGGTCTGGGATGCGTCGTCGAGCCACCAGACGCTGTTCATCATGCTGGTGGTCACGGTGATCTTCCTGCCGATCATATTTGCCTACACCGCCTGGGTCTACAAAGTGCTGTGGGGCAAGGTCGACGAGAAGAGCGTCACCGACAAGAACAGCCACGCTTACTGAAAAGACGAAACGATGTGGTATTTCGCTTGGATACTCGGCCTGCCGCTGGCAGCCGCCTTCGCCGTCCTCAACGCCATGTGGTACGAATTGGTTGATGACGAAGCCAAGAAAAAAGCGTCGGGAGAACGCCGATAGAAATCGAAGGCGCGGTTCACACCGCGCCCGTCCTCCTAAGTTCAGCCAAACCGGTTCTGTGACCGCTCCGCAAGTTCAACGATGATACCGTCGGGATCTCGGACAAAGGCGATCCTGTTCAACATCTCGGAATGGACAGCAAAGCGTGGCCGTTCTTTGACTTCAACACCCACAGCTTCAAGTCGCGCAAAGATTTCCTCGACGTTTTCGAAATGGAAGGTGATGTGCTTGATGCCGGCCGTTCCATCGGGAACATCGACAGCTCTCGCGGCACCGCCGGGCGGCGCAAAGACTTCCAACATGCCGCCGCCGGCGTCGAGGAAGGCGACCTGCATGCCATCGGGCATCTGCTTGCGCAGATGCAGTTTGAGACCGAGCAGACCGCAATAGAATTCGATCGCTCGGTCCATATTGTTGACCGTCATGCCGATATGTTCGAATGATTTCAGCATTTCGTTCTTTACGCGCTGGCGGCTGGCAGTCGTGCTTCTTCCGGAAGCCAGGAGCCGTAGAGCGGATGATCGGCCGTGATGGGCATCGGTGTCGGCCGGCCGGTTCGTTGCGAATGATAGGCGGCGGTTACCAGCTCCAGCGAATTGCGCGCATCCAGCAGCGTCACCGGCGGATCCCGGTCCTCGACGATCGCCCGATGAAAGAGCTCGAACTGACGCGTATACCCATCCTCCTTGACTTCGTAGCCGGCAAGTGCGGCATCGACACGGGCCTGATGTTCTTCGGTTCCGGCGATGAAAGTCCAGGGATCGCGGCCCATCGTATAGGGCTCCAGAATGCTCTCGGCGACCAGATTGCTGAAGCAGAAGCGCAGGCGGGAGATTTCCTTGCGGGAACCTAGCGTCATGGAGAGCGTGGCGAGCGAGCCATTCTTCATCTTCACCGACAGCGAGGCAGTGTCTTCAACCTCAATCGGGTTGACCAGTGTCGCGCCATAGGAAAATACCTCGGCGCAAGGGCCATGCACATAGTTCAGCATGTCATGAGCATGGATCGCGTGGCCGAGCAGGCCACCCCCGAGCTCCGTCGCCCATTTGCCGCGCCAGGGCACGGCATAGTAGTCCGGCCCGCGCCACCAATGGGTTTCGATCGTGGTGAGAAAGGGATTTCCGGCAAGGCCGCGCTCGATCAGGAGCTTCAGCTTCTGCAGGCCGCTGCCATAACGGTACTGGAAGATTGGCATCAGCTTCCGCCCGTTCGAGCGCGCAAGGATCTTTGCCATTTCGTCGACTTCGGCAATCGAGCCGAAAAGCGGCTTTTCGCAGATCACATGCTTGCCGCTCTCGATCGCCTTCCTGCAAAGCTCGAAATGCGAACTCGGCGGCGTGGCGATGTCGATGATATCGAGATCGTCGCGGGCAAAGAGCGATTCCGTATCCTGCGTATATTCGGGGATTTTGTGCTCCTCGCAAAGTGGTTGTCCGCGATCCGCGTCGAGAGAGCAGAGAACTGGAACCTCAAAGAGATCGCTGTTCCAACGAAAGCCTGTCAGATGCCGTTCGGCAATGCCCGCGCCAAGAACGCCGACGCGCAGTTTCCGTGTCATGATGTTTTCCTCAGCGGGTACCGATGTGGGCGGCCTTCGTCTGTGCTTCCAGCGACAGGCGGCAGACCTCGTAGACGTGATCCTGCTTCATCGCCGTTTCGCTGCGGTCGCGCACGTCGGCGGCGAAGGCGTCGAAATAGTCAAGCTTCTCGCTGCTGCAATCGATATGCGTCATCTCCTTGCCGTTGACGAGGAAGAGATGATCCTTACCCGGGCGGCCGGCGATATCGATATATTTGCGCAGTTCGATATAGCCCTCGGTGCCGAGGATGGTCAGACGTCCGTCACCCCAGGTCGGCAGCGCCTCCGGCGTGAACCAGTCGACGCGGATATAACCGGCCGCCTTGTCGGAACGCAGCAGCACTTCACCGAAATCCTGGAAGGCGGGCTTCTCCGGCATGCCGAAATTGCCGACCGAGCTTGCGACCACTTCGCCGGTCGTCGAGCCAGTGTAAAACAGAAACTGGTCGACCTGATGCGAGGCGATATCGACGATGATGCCGCCGAAGGCTTCCGGATCAAAGAACCAGTCCGGGCGCGTCGGCAATTGGAGGCGGTGCGGCCCCATGCCAAGCGTCTGGATGACCTTGCCGATCGCGCCTTCCTTCACCAGCTTGCCAGCCTTGACGGCAGAACGAACGCAGTGGCGTTCCGAAAAGCAGATGGAGAAGATCTTGCCGGTTTCGGCAACGGTGCGCTTGACCTCTTCTAGCTGGGCTAAAGTCGTCACACCCGGTTTATCGGTCATGACGTCCTTGCCGGCCTTCATAGCGCGGATGGCAAGGCCCGCGCGGTCGCGCGGAATGGCGGCAATGCAGATGACGTCGATCGAGGGATCGGTGAAAATCTTTTCCCGGTCGATCTGCGGTGCATCCGGATAGGTCTTCTCGAACATCTCGCGGATCGCGGGCACAGTCGTCTGCGGGCAATAGCCGACGAATTCGGCGCCTGCGGCCAGCAATCCCTTCACATGATCGAACGTGTGCCCATGGTCGATCCCGACGACGGCAAATCTCAGCATCGCAATATTATCCTCCCGGGGAAATTTCCAGGTCGCCATCCGCCGACCCATCCTCCATGAGGCGAAACAGATAACGAAAGAGAGGTCCTGTCAAGGCGAGATCGGTGGCAAAAGAGTTTTATCGCATAGGTAAATATATGAAATAAAAAGATTATTTTGTATCTAAATAGTTATAAGTTATGACAAAATGCCGCTTTGTCCTTCTATTGCTTCGCTGGAACATAAGACCGAAAAGACCCGTTTTCCGCTTGTTGAGACTTGCTCTTGTCCGATGAATGTGTTCGATTTTCGGGAGCCGTCAAATAGGAGGACGGCCGCCATCCCTTTCTGCAGGAGCGCTCCCCGCTCCACCTGTGACGGAAGATCGCCATGTCCCATTCCCCCCTCGATGCTAGCGCTTCGGGCGGCCTGTTTGTCGGCCGCGTTTGGAATCCGGAAGTCTCCGGTCCGAGCATCGTAACGCCGCGCGACGGCGCCCTCATCGATATCACCTCTCCGGTAGCCCCCACGCTGAGCGCGCTGGTGGAGCGAGCCGATGCGGCGGAATTCGTTCGAGGAGCGAGCGGCAAGTCGCTCGGCACGCTAGAGGAGATCGCGGCAAATAGCACCGGCAAGCCGGATGCGAGCAAAACCTATCTTCTCGCCCCTGCCGATCTGCAGGCGATCAAGGCTTGCGGCGTGACCTTTGCCCAATCGATGATCGAGCGCGTCATCGAGGAAAAAGCAGCCGGTAATCCCGACCGTGCAGCCGCTATCCGCGAACGCGTCAGCACGCTGATCGGCGGCAGCCTGACCAACATCAAGGCAGGCTCGCCAGAGGCTGCCAAAGTCAAGCAGGCGCTGATCAAGGAAGGCATCTGGTCGCAATACCTCGAAGTCGGCATCGGCCCGGATGCAGAGGTTTTCACCAAGTCGCCGGTCCTCTCATCCGTCGGCTGGGGCTCGGACGTTGGCCTTCATCCGATCTCGACCTGGAACAACCCGGAGCCGGAAATCGTGCTCGCCGTCAACAGCCGTGGCGAGATCAAGGGAGCAACCCTCGGCAATGACGTAAACCTGCGCGACGTCGAGGGTCGCTCGGCGCTGCTGCTCGGCAAGGCGAAAGATAACAACGCCTCTTGCTCCATCGGCCCATTCATTCGTCTGTTCGACCAGAGCTACAACCTCGACGACGTGCGCAGGACCGAACTCGACCTCAAGGTCACCGGGCAGGACGGCTTCGTCCTGCACGGCAAGAGTTCCATGTCGCAGATCAGCCGCGACCCGACCGATCTCGTCAGGCAGACCGTCGGTGCCCACCATCAATATCCCGATGGCTTCATGCTGTTCCTCGGCACGCTCTTTGCGCCGACACAGGACCGCGATGCAAAGAATCAGGGCTTTACCCACAAGACCGGCGATGTCGTGGAAATCTCGTCCGCCGGCCTGGGCGCACTAGTCAACACCGTCCGGCTGTCGACGGAATGCCCGCCGTGGACTTTCGGCATCTCCGCGCTAATGAGCAATCTCGCAAAGCGCGGGCTGCTCTAAGCTACTGGTTTCGCCTGATACCCTGCAGGAGGTCGAGAACCGAGTTCGCGGCCTCCAGCACGTTGGTACCCGGTCCAAAAACGGCGGCAACGCCGTGTTCATGCAGGAATTCATAGTCCTGCCGCGGGATGACGCCACCGCAGACGACGATGATATCGCCACCGCCCTGCTCTTTCAGCAGATCGATCAACTGCGGCAGCAGCGTTCGGTGACCGGCTGCCAGCGACGAAACGCCAATCACATTGACCTTCTCGCCGAGCGCCATGCCGGCCGCCTCCTCCGGCGTCTGGAACAGCGGGCCGGCGAGCACGTCGAAACCGACATCACCGAAGGCCGAGGCAATCACCTTGGCGCCGCGGTCGTGCCCGTCCTGGCCGAGCTTGGCGACCATGATCTTCGGCTTGCGGCCCATAGCTTCGGTTACGTCGGCCATCCTGGCTTTCAGGACGTCCAGCTCCGGCTCGTCGCGATAGGCCGTTCCGTAGACACCGCCGATGACCTTAGGCGTGGCGAAATGATCGCCGAAGACCTCACGCATCGCATCGGAAATCTCACCGACGGTCGCGCGCGCGCGCGCCGCTTCGACAGCGGCTGCGAGCAGATTGCCGTTGCCGCTGCGGGCAATGTCAGAAAGCACGGCTAGCGCCTCCTTCACCTTCATGCCGTCACGGCGACGCTTGGTCTCCTCGATCCGGCGGATCTGCGCAGCACGCACCGCGCTGTTGTCGATCTCGAGAATGTCGATCGCCTGTTCGGTTTCCAGCCGGTATTTGTTGACGCCGACGATGACTTCTTCGCCTTTGTCGACCGCGGCCTGGCGACGGGCGGCGGCTTCCTCGATCAGCCGCTTCGGCAAGCCTTCATTGACGGCCTTCGTCATGCCACCGAGCGCCTCGACCTCTTCGATCAACGCCCAGGCCTTGTCAGCCAGTTCCTTCGTCAAGCTCTCGACATAGTAGGAGCCGGCGAGCGGGTCGACGACGTTGGTAACGCCGGTCTCGTGCTGCAGGATGAGCTGCGTATTGCGGGCAATACGCGCGGAAAACTCCGTCGGCAGTGCAATCGCCTCGTCGAAGGAATTGGTGTGCAGCGACTGCGTGCCACCGAGTACGGCTGACATCGCCTCGAAAGCGGTGCGGATAATGTTGTTATACGGATCTTGTTCCTGCAGCGACACGCCCGAGGTCTGGCAATGGGTGCGCAGCATCAGCGAAGATGCTTTCTTCGGCTCGAACTCCTCCATGATGCGGGTCCAGAGCAGGCGGGCGGAGCGAAGCTTTGCGGCTTCCATGAAGAAATTCATGCCGATCGCGAAGAAAAAGGAGAGACGGCCGGCGAAATCATCGACGTTTAGCCCCTTGGCAATCGCCGCGCGCACATATTCGCGCCCGTCGGCGAGCGTGAAAGCAAGCTCTTGGACCAGCGTCGCCCCGGCCTCCTGCATGTGATAACCGGAGATTGAGATCGAATTGAATTTCGGCATCTCCCTTGCCGTGTATTCGATGATATCGGCAACGATGCGCATCGAGGGTTCCGGCGGGTAAATATAGGTGTTGCGGACCATGAACTCCTTGAGAATATCGTTCTGGATGGTCCCGGAAAGCTCCGCCTTCGAAACGCCCTGCTCCTCGCCGGCAACGATGAAATTTGCCAGGATGGGGATGACGGCGCCGTTCATGGTCATGGAAACGGACATGTCCTGCAGCGGAATGCCGTCGAACAGGATCTTCATGTCCTCGACACTGTCGATAGCGACACCCGCCTTGCCGACATCGCCGACGACGCGGGGATGATCGCTGTCATAGCCACGATGGGTAGCGAGATCGAAGGCGACAGAGAGGCCCTTCTGACCCGCGGCGAGATTACGGCGGTAGAAGGCGTTGGACTCCTCCGCGGTCGAGAAGCCGGCATACTGCCGGATCGTCCAGGGCCGGCCGGCATACATGGTGGCGCGCGGACCACGGGTGAAGGGCGCAAAGCCAGGTAAGCTGTCCGCATCGACACCATTGAGATCGGCTGCCGTATAGAGCGGCTTGACGTCGATGCCTTCGGGTGTGTGCCAAGTCAGCGTCTCCGGTGCTGCGCGCAGCTCCTTTTCCGCCAGCGCCTCCCAGTCCGACAGCGTCTTCTTCGTCATCTCATCCTCCGGCCTTGTCTGCGCACCACGCTACCATCATGCAGTCGCGCGGCGCGATACAGCCTTAGGATAATTTGATCGGCAAGGCGATGATAGACGTTCAGCGATGCGCAGCCCAGGGCACGAGGACCCGTTCGATCAGACGCGCCAGTATCTCCAGCAGGAAGGCGATGGCGGCGATGACGATGATTCCGCCGATGACGATATCGGTCACCAGGAACTGCGCCGCAGACTGGATCATGAAACCAAGGCCCTGGCTTGCCGCCACCAGCTCGGCAGCGACCAGCGTCGACCAGCCGGCGCCGAGCGCGATGCGTGTGCCGGTCAAGATCGACGGAATGGCGCCTGGAAGAATGACATGCAGCAGTACCTGCAGCCGGCTCGCGCCAAACGAGCGGGCGGCGTTGACGAAATCAGCCGGAGCGGATTTGACGCCTGATGCCGTCGACAGGATGATTGGGGGCAGCATGGCGAGCGAGATGACCGTAACCTTCGACGCCTCGCCGATGCCGACCCAGATGATGATCAGCGGCAGATAGGCAAGCGGCGGCAGGGGCCGCAGGAATTCGACGATCGGATCAAGGATGCCCTTGCCGATACGGCTCGTGGCTATCGCTAGGCCTGCCGGCACACCGATGATGAGCGAGACGGCGAGCGCTGCGAAGATGCGCAGCAGACTTGCCAACGTATGCTCGGCGAGCGTGGAATCGACGAAGCCGTTGACCGCGACATTGACAAGCGAATTCGCCACTACGAGCGGCGACGGCAGGAAGACCGGCGAGACGGCACCATAGGCCGAAGCAAGGCTCCAGCCGGCAATAATGACGGCAATGGTTGTTAGCGAGATCGGCAGCGTGCCGCGGCGTTTCGGCCGTGCCTCTACCGGTTGATCCGACACCGCGGTTGCGAGTGCTTCCGCCTCGACGCTCATGCGGCAATCTCCTCTTCATCCGCATGGATGAGTGCGGTCAGCTCGTCGTGGAGATTTTTGAACGCAGTGAGCGCCTTGATCTCCTTGACGCTTTTGCCTTCGAGCAACGCCTTGCCAAACTCGGTCCTGATGTCGGCGACGATACGGCCGGGGTTCGGCGCCAGTACGATGACGCGTGTTGCAAGCAACAGCGCCTCGTCAATGCTGTGGGTGATCAGCAGGGCACCCGTTTTGCTTTCTGCCCAGACATCCAGCAGGAATTTCTGCATGCGGCTGCGTGTCAGCGCGTCGAGCGCGCCGAGCGGTTCATCCAGCAGCAGGAAGCGAGGGCCGGAGGCGAGCGCGCGAGCGATGCCGACGCGCTGGCGCATACCGCCTGAGAGTTCCCAGATATTCTTGTGACCCGCGCCATCGAGCCCGACCTTCACCAGCAGTTCTTCGGCGCGGCGCTGTCTCTCCCCTTTCGGGATGCCCTGAAGCTTCAGTGGAAAAGCCACATTGCCGGCAGCGGTCAGCCAGGGATAGAGCGCATCGTCCTGAAACACGACAGCCCGGTCTACGCCCGGCCCGTCTATCTCTTTGCCGTCGACCAGCACGCGTCCCTCGCTCGGCTCCGTGAAACCTGCAGCAATATTGAGAAGGCTGGTCTTGCCGGAGCCGGAACGGCCGATGACGACCACGAATTCGTCCGAAGCGATATGGAGGTTGACGCCATCAAGCACACGTCTCTTTCGACGACTGCCTGCCTCGGCATAATCGAGCGACAGGGACTGTAATGAAAGTATGCTCATGGGCATCACCTGTTTGAGAAAAAACCGGCGCAGCCGAAGCTGCGCCGGGACCCTTGGGAGGATCAAAGACCTGCCTTGGCTGCTTCCTTGACCCAGCGGTCGGAAACATAGGGGCTGTAATCCTTCAGAACGCCGGGGATCTTGCCCTGCTCCAGAAGGAATGCCGAGGTTTCGGCAACGGCCTTGACCGTGCCGCCACCGAGAAGATCGGCGCTGGCCTGCTCCTGCAGGCTCGGGAAAGTGTAGCCCTTGAGAAGCGCCGGCACTTCGTCGGTCTTGGCACCGGTGAGCTTGGCGATCTTTTCGGCTTCCGGTGATTTCGCATTCCAGCTATCCGGATTGGCGAGGTAGGAGGCGTAAGCCGCGCCCGTGACCTTCACGAAGCCAGTGACGACTTCCGGATGAGCCTCGGCAAATTTCTTGCTGACGATCCAGGCATCGAAGGTCGGGCCGCCCCATTTGGCAACATCGGCCGAAGTGGCGAGCACGCTGCCGCTCTTTTTCAGCTGCGCCAGGACCGGATCCCAGACATAGGCGCCATCAATGTCGCTACGCTCCCAGGCAGCAGCGATTTCCGGCGGACGCAGATTGAGGATCTGCACCGACTTGGGATCGACCTTCCAATGCTTCAGCGCCGTCAGCAGGCTATAATGCGCAGTCGATACGAAGGGCGTGGCGATCTTCTTGCCCTTCAGGTCTTCGGGCTTGGCGATGTTCTTGACGGCAAGCGCCTCGGCGTCGCTGATGAGGCCGACGACATAGATCGTCTCGATCGGCAATTCGCGGCTGGCGGCAGCGGCAAGCGGCGACGAGCCGACATAACCGATATCGATGGAACCGGAAGCGATAGCAGCGATGACGTCGGCGCCGCCATCGAATTTCTGCCAGTTGATCTTGGCCTTGGTCTCCTTTTCATAGGTGCCATCGGCCTGCGGCACGCGCGACGGCTCGACGATTGGCTGGTAGCCGATATTGAGCGTGACGTCGGCAGCATAGGCCGCATAGGTGGTAAAGGTGAGGACAGCGGCAGCGGCCGTACCCACAAGGTTGCGTCGGTTGATTTTCATATCCCTCTCCCGCAATGTTCAAAATCATTCCACCCCGGAATGTGATTAGATCATTGTAAAATTCATAGATTTTATAGAGATAGAAAATTCCCGGAATCGGACATGCGAGATAATTTGCTTCTAATTTCAGTGGAAGAAGCGGTGAGTTCCGGACCCGGCCGATAATTTCCAAAAAGTACCCGACGGAATCTCAGGACTGTACCCAATGAAGAAAATGCAGATCTACGCCTTCGACATGAACTGCGTGGGGCACATAAACCATGGCATGTGGACGCATCCGCGCGATCGTTCGGTCGACTATACCCACCTCGACTACTGGGCGGATTTTGCCCGCACGGCCGAACGCGGCAAGCTCGACGGCGTATTTCTTGCCGATATTGTCGGCGTCTACGATGTCTACAAAGGTAGCCCCGCCCCGGTCATCGAGACGGGCGCCCAGATCCCGGTCAATGATCCGCTGATGCCGATTTCGGCCATGGCCTACGTCACTGAGCACCTCGGCTTCGGCGTCACCGTCAATACGACCTATGAGCCGCCCTTCCTTTTGGCACGGCGTATGTCGACACTCGATCACCTGACCAAGGGACGCATCGGATGGAACATCGTCACGGGCTATCTCGACAGCGCCGCCCGAAGCATGGGCTTCGAGAAGCTGCCTGAACATGATGCGCGCTACGACGCCGCCGAGGAATATCTCGAAATTCTCTACAAGCTTTGGGAGGGAAGCTGGGACGATGATGCGGTGCTGCGCGACAAAGAACGCGGCATCTTTGCCGATGCCTCCAAGGTCCGTGCAGTCAGCCATCAGGGACAATATTACAAGATGGAGGGCGTCCATCTTGCTGAACCCTCACCACAACGCACGCCCCTGCTCTTCCAGGCCGGCGCCTCGGCACGAGGGCAGGACTTTGCCGCCCGCCACGCCGAATGCGTCTTCATTGCCGGACCGACGCCGCAATCGGCACGGCCGACCGCCGACGCGCTTCGCGCCAAGACGCTGGCAAACGGCCGTGGTGCGGATGCGATCAAGATCCTCAGCCTGATTACCGTCGTCGTTGGCAAGACCGAAGCCCAAGCGCAGGAGAAACTCGAAGACTATCGCCGGCATGCGAGCGTCGAGGCGTCGCTTGCGCATTATTCGGCCTCCGTCGGCGTCGATTTTTCGAAATACGGGCTCGATGACGCGATCGACCAGAACTCGACCAACGCCAATCAGTCGGCGCTGGCGGCGATCACCAAGCAGGCGGCAAAGCCGGTAACGAAGCGGCAGATCATCGACCAGATGGTGCTCGGCAGCCGCATGAAACCGATTGTCGGATCGCCGGAACAGATTGCCGATACCCTGCAGCGCTGGATCGAGGAAGGCGGCATCGACGGCTTCAATCTCGCACGCACTGTGACACCCGAGAGCCTTCATGATTTCGTCGATCTCGTCGTGCCTGTGCTGCAGGAGCGCGGCCTGTTCAAGGCCGACTATGTGGAAGGACCGCTGCGCCAGAAGCTGTTCGGCGGCAATGGCCGGCTGCCGGCCAGCCACCCCGCCGCGCAGTTCAGATCTCAGCGATGATCCAGGCGGGCGACGAGCCGGTCGCCCAGCCACTGGATACCGCAAACGAGAACGATGAGCACGACAACGACCGCAATCATCACGTTGGTTTCGAAGCGCTGGTAGCCATAGCGGATGGCGAGATCACCTAGACCGCCGGCACCGATGGCGCCGGCCATGGCCGAGGCGCCGATCAGCGTCACCAACGTGACGGTAAAGCCGGCGACGATGCCGGGTAGCGCCTCGGGCACAAGAACCTCGCGAATGATCGTCCAGCGATTGCCGCCCATGGCGCGCACGGCATCGATGAGGCCGCGATCGACCTCACGCAGCGAGACTTCCGCGATGCGGGCATAGTAGGGAGTGGCCGCGATTGCGAGCGGAACGATGGCCGCCCAGGTGCCGATCGCCGTGCCAACGATCAGGCGCGTCAGCGGGATCAGCGCCACCAGGAGGATGATGAAGGGCACGGAGCGGAAACCGTTGATGACAGCGCCCAGAATGCGGTTGATCCAGAGATTTTCGGCAATGCCGCCGCGGTTCGTCAGCACCAGCGCCAGGCCGAGCGGCAGGCCTGCTACCAGCGAAATCAGGCCGGATGCAGCCGTCATAAGCACCGTCTCCCAGAGGGAGCGCAAAAGTAGATTAATCATGATCGGTGACATAGCCAAGCACCTCCACCCGGGCCGACCGGGCCTTCAGAAACTGTTCGACCGCTTCGGCAAGCGTGGAATCGCGCGCCGGAACGGCAATAAAGAACCGCGCAACAGGCTGGTTCTGGATGTGGTCGATGCCGCCATGCACGAGGCGGAAGGAATGAGGCAGCGCTGCCGAGAGATCGGCAAATAGCGCGCCTTGCGCTTCCGGACCGGAGAGATCGACGCTGAGGATCGCTTCCGTGCCACCCTTCTGCGACAGGCGCGCGGCAATATGCACGGGCAACTGCGGACGGATGCCGCCGAGCAGGCTTTTTGTGATCGCCGCCTGCGGATCGCCGAAGATCGACCAGACCTGGCCCTCTTCCACGATACGCCCCGCATCGATGACGGCGACGCGATCGGCAATGCTGCGCACCACTTCCATCTCGTGGGTGATCAGCAGGATAGTAAGCCCAAGCTTACGGTTAATATCCTTCAACAGGGCAAGGATCGAACGCGTCGTTTCCGGATCGAGGGCCGAGGTCGCTTCGTCGGACAGCAACAGGGCCGGCCGGGCGGCGAGTGCGCGGGCAATACCGACACGCTGCTTCTGGCCACCTGAGAGCGACGACGGATAAGCCCTAGCCTTGTCGGAAAGGCCGACGAGTTCCAGAAGCTCCTGCGCCCGCTTCAGCCGTTCGGTCTTGACGACACCCTCGATCTTCAGCGGCAGGGCGACATTCTCCTCGACCGTCTTGGATGAGAGCAGGTTGAAGTGCTGAAAGATCATGCCGATACGGCGGCGCAAGGGCTGCAATTCCTGTTCCGCAAGGCCTGCAATATTGCGGCCCTCGATGACGATCTCGCCACTATCGGCCCTTTCGAGGCCGTTGAGGCAGCGGATCAGCGTGGATTTGCCGGCGCCGCTGCGGCCGATGATGCCAAGGATTTCGCTCTTCTTCACGGTGAGCGAAACGCCGTCGAGCGCTGCCGTCACGCCGAATTTGCGCCTAACATCCTTGAGGCGCACGACCTCTTCGGCCTCTCCCGGCCGCGTCTCGATCCCTGAGGCGGAGACAATTGAATTCATCCTCGTTCCTTTACAAACGCTGAAGGCGGCCCCGGCAAAGGCCCGGGCCGCCTCGGTTGCTAACCCCTTCTAAGGGCGGCGAAATCAATAGGCGCTGAGGCCCGTACCCTTATAGACCTTATCGAATTCGGCCTTCACAGTCTCATTCTGATAGGAGGAGACGAGGGTCTTTACCCAATCGGCATTCTTGTTTTCCTCCTTCACGGCGATGAAGTTGCGGTAAGGATTGTCGGCGATCGGCTCCTGTGCGATGCGCTCCTGTGGGGACAGGCCGCTCTTCAGCGCCCAGTCGGTATTGACGACGCCAGCGTCGAGGTCATCGATGGAGCGGCCGACGATACCGGCATCGAGTTCGCGGATTTCAATGTTCTTCGGGTTGTCGGAGACGTCGACGATCGTTGCCAGAATGCCGGTGCCGTCCTTGAGCTTGATCAGGCCCTCGTTCTGCAGAACGCGAAGGGCACGTCCTTCGTTGGACGGATCGTTCGGGACACCGATTACGGCGCCCGCGGGCAGTTCGGCAATCGACTTGTGCTTCTTGCTATAGAGGCCGATCGGCCATACGCCGGTATAGCCGACACGGACGATATGATAGCCGTGCTGCTTGATCTGGTTGTCGAGATAGGGCTGGTGCTGGAAGGCGTTCGCGTCGATTTCGCCGCGCTCCAGAGCCTCGTTCGGTTGGGTGTAATCGTTGAAGGTGATCGTTTCAATCTTGAGGCCCTTCTTGGCGGCTTCGCTGGTGACGACCCGCCAGACATCTTCATCCTCGCCACTCATGATGCCGACCTTGATCGACTTGTCTTCGGCAAAGGAAGGAGCCGGCGCGGCAAAGGCGATGAGTGCGGCCGCAGAGGCGGCAATCGTGAGAGCCGCGCGGCGCGAAAGCGAACCGGCGCCGAAATTGTTGTTCTTAGTCATTTTTTTATCCCGTCTGACTTGATGAGGCCGAGCCCCGAGCAGGCGGATAATTGCAAATACGGGCATGGCGAGCGAAGCACGAACATCTGATGTCTTCTCATCACCGGAAAAACTCTTGCAGCCTCTTCGAGACCAGCAGGATAAAATTCCATCAAAATTATGGATTAATCCAGCTGCTAGGCGCGCTTCAAACAAAACGGCGCCCGAAGGCGCCGCTGAAATCCGTCTTTGGATATCGTTCATTCCGCCGCGATCAGCCTTGAGCTTCTGACCGGAAAGAAGGCTGCGAGTTCGCCGATGACCTCTCCGATGCGCTTGGAAAGCTGTTCGGAGGAAACGCGATAGTCAGTGAAATCGCGGTCCGAGGCGTAGACGGCGGTCGGCAGCGTATGCGCCATGAAGAAGCCGAAGAGCGGGCGCAGCTGATGCTCGACCATCAGCGCATGACGATCGCCGCCACCGGTCGCAGTGATGACGATCGGCTTGGCACGCAGTTCATGCGGGTCGATGAGATCGATCAGATGTTTGAAGAGACCCGGGTAGCTACCCTTGAATGTCGGCGCGCCGACGACGAGGACGTCGGCATTGGCAACATCGGCGATGATTTCCCTGGCGCGACTGTCGAGGTCGTCGCGACGCAACGCCTGGCCGAGCGACGGCCCGACATCCGTCAGGTCGTAAATGGTGTTGTCGAAACCATATTTTTCGGCGGCGAGGCCGGCGATGTTCTCGACCAGCGCAAAGGTCTTCGAGGGACGATTGAAGCTGCCGGCAAGACCGACCAGTTTGGGTGCAGACATATTATTTCCTTCCGCTATCGCGCCGTCGATGGCTCCATCATGAGACGGATATTATCTATCAAAATAGTAGATTAAAGAAATGACGATCTGTCTTCGCCGAAGGCCGGAGAAAAAATATTCATCCGAACGCAACGTCTCGCCGGGCGCTTGCGAATGCCAAAGAGGCACCGAAACGTATTTCGGCGCCTCTTTCTGAGTGCGAACTTAAACCGCTCGATGCTTTGGGATGCGCGGCAGGAAGATGGTGAGCAGTCCGAGCAGCGGCAGGTAGGAGCAGATGCGGTAGACGAAGGCGATACCATGCGAGTCGGCAAAACCGCCGAGCAAGGCCGCACCGAGACCGCCCGCGCCGAAGGCGAAGCCGAAGAAAACACCGGCGATCAGGCCGACGCGCCCCGGCACCAATTCCTGTGCGAAGACGACGATGGCCGAGAAAGCAGACGCGAAGACCAGGCCGATGACGACGCTGAGAACGCCCGTCCAAAAGAGGTTGGCATAGGGCAACAGCAGTGCGAAGGGGATCACGCCGAGGATCGAGAACCAGATGACGAAGCGTGCACCGAAACGGTCGCCGATCGGCCCGCCAAGAAAGGTGCCGGCGGCAACCGACCCCAAGAACAGGAAGAGCATCAGCTGCGCCTGCTGCACATCGAGCTGGAAACGGTCGATGACGTAGAAGGTGAAATAGCTTGAGACGCTTGCCATGTATACATTCTTGGTCGCCGTCAGCAACACGAGGATGAGCAGCGCCCAGATGACCTTGCTCTGCGGTAGCGGCAGCGTGCGGCTCGGGGCTGCCTTGCTGGCGTTCTTACGACGGTGGCTCATGTACCAGTTGCCGACCCAGCTCAGGACCACAATGCCAACCATGGCAATGCCGGAAAGCCACGACACGCTGTGCTGGCCGTTCGGCAGCACGATGAAGGCCGCAAGCAGAGGGCCAATCGCCTGGCCGGCATTGCCGCCCACCTGGAAGAAGGACTGGGCAAAGCCGTGGCGTCCGCCGGAAGCAAGACGCGCGACGCGCGAGGATTCCGGATGGAAGACGGCCGAACCGAAGCCGATGAGGCTTGCTGCAACGAGCAGCAGCTCGAAGCTGCCGGCATTGCCGAGCAAGATCAGGCCGCAGAAGGTGCTCGCCATGCCGACCGGCAGCGAATAGGGCATCGGCCAGCGGTCGGTGACGATACCGACAAGCGGCTGGAGCAGCGAAGCGGTGACCTGAAAGGTCATGGTCAGCAGGCCGATCTGCACGAAATCGAGGTCGTAATTGGCCTTGAAGAGCGGATAGAGTGAAGCAAGCAGCGACTGCATGATGTCGTTGAGCATGTGGCAGAAGCTGACGGCCACCAGGATAGACATTGCGGTCTTCTCAAAACGGGGCGCGCTCTCGGCAACGGATGCCATGGGTCTCCTCCTGCGCGGCCGGAACAGGCCGTCGTCGGTTTTGGGTGCGGGCTGTTTTTAAGGCGATCGTGGCTTGAAAGTGAATAGTCAGCGGCGGTCGCTGAAAAAGCGTTTATCGTATGAACAGAGACGATTACAGCCCAGTTTTGCATGGATCGGTACGCAATTGTAAGATTCTTGCTCCCGATCCTGCAATTCAGACCGCTCGCACGCCGGTCCCGCAACAAATTCCCTGCTGGCAACCGGATCGCGGATTGAAACGAGGGGCTTCGTGAAAGGATCCGAACTACGAACAATAGAATCTTGAAGGACCCGTGCGCCTCCAGCAAGACTATGGATAGGCCATGTCTTTGCCATCGCCTATCTTAGCAGCCTCGGAACTTCGAGAAACTTCGTGCTACGAAGCCGTTTCCACAGCTCTTCGGCCGCGAACACCGATGACGATCGCTCCACAAAGAGCTGAAAGGGCTGCGAAGCCGAACACTCCTTCAAGCCCTTGGGCGTCGACAATAAGGCCGCCGATTGCTGCCCCGCTCGAGATCGCAACCTGGAAAGTCGTCAACATCAGAGCGCCGGCGCTTTCTGCCTCATCGGATGCAGCTTGCGTCACAAAACTCTGGACGCTTACAGGCAAGGCTCCGAACGCGAAACCCCAAAGGGCAGTGGCAACGAAAGCAATGATCGGTAGGATGCCGGCGAGTGCCAAAAGCAGTGTCGTTGCGGCGATTCCGCCTGCTGCAATCACGATGGACAACCTCGTGCTTCGCTCCGAGACAAAGCCACCGAACAGATTACCAAGAAATCCACCGATCCCGAAGGCCAGGAGCGCGCCGGAAATGCCTTCGACTTGCAGATGCGGAACTGTTTCCAGGAAAGGACGAATGAATGTGAAACCGGCAAAATGGCCGGCCACGACAAGCAGCACCGTGAGCAGGCCGAGGCGGATGGACGGACGGCGCAGCACCGCGGCCATTGTCGCCAATCCCGCAGAACCGGTGGCTGGCATCGCAGGCAAGGTGAGGATCTGCACCACGAGTGCGACGCCGCCGACGGCGGCGGCAATCAGGAAAGCGGAGCGCCAACCATAGGCCTCCCCTACCCACGCGCCGACGGGAGCAGCGCAAACCGTTGCAACGGAAACACCGGTCATGATAATTGCCATCGCCCGCGGCATCAGTTCCTCCGGAACAAGCCGCATGGCGAGCGCCAGCGATAAGGCCCAGAAGCCGCCGAGCGCGATACCAAGCAGCGCACGGGCAATGAGAAGCGCGATAAGCCCACCGGCAGACGCTGCGAGGAGGCTTGACAGAATCAGCAGGCTCGTCAAGCCGAGAAGGGTTATGCGGCGGTCGATCCGGCTCGTGCCGATGACCACGGCGGGTCCGGCGAAAGCGCCGACGACCGCCGTCATCGTAACCGACTGACCCGCAGCGCCGATACTGACATTGAGATCATGGGAAATCGGGGTGAGCAGACTGGCCGGCAGAAACTCGGCCGTGACGAGACCGAAGACTCCGAGCGAAAGCGAGACGACGCCGGCCCAGGCGGGCTCCGATTCTTTGGTCTTTTTATGGAATCCACTGGAATTGAGATTCATATGCCATCTCCAAACATGTTGCAGTAAGGCTAGACGGCTCGTTCTGGTGCTTCTATGCTAGAAAATCCATAAATCATGACCGTTCGTCCAAATGAGGAAAGTGTCCATGAGCGATGCATTGACGGAAATGATGCGGGGACTTCGCCTGGACGGGGTCGATTATGGCCGTTGTCAGCCTTCTGCCCCGTGGGCTACGGCGTTTCCGATGAAGGATGAAGCGCAGTTCCATTTTCTGGCTGCCGGGAAGGCGTTTGTGCAGACGCCGGACGGAGATTGGATGGAGATGCATCCGGGCGATGCGGTCCTTCTGCCGCGGGGCGATGCCCACGTGCTTGCAAGCGAGCCTGGAATAACACCGACGCCGGTCGAGTGCATGACGCGCAGACCGGTCTGCGACGGCATTGTCGACCTGCAGTGTCCGTGCGCGGACAGCAAAAACCTCTTGTTCTTTGCTGTCATGCGGTTCAACGTCGACAAGCGTCATCCGCTGCTGCAACTCATGCCAAACGTGATGCGGACAAGCGACCTCTCGGTGAGCGAGCCCTCTATCCCTGCCCTTCTCGATGCCATGATGCGCGAAGTGGATATGAACCGCGTCGGCGCTGGCGGCATCCTGGCCCGCCTCGCAGATGTTCTCACCGCGACGATCATTCGAGCATGGGTCGAGCACGGGTGCGGCGACTCTTCCGGCTGGTTGACGGCGGTTCGCAATCCCGAGGTAGGACGGGTTCTAGCAGCCATCCATCTCGATCCTGCCCATGATTGGACGGTCGAAGAACTCGCACGGAAGATGGGGGCATCCCGATCGGGTTTTGCCGAACGTTTCGCCAAGGCAGTTGGCGAGACGCCTGCCCGTTACGTTGCCCGCATGCGCATGCACCAGGCGCATCAGTGGCTGCGCGAAGGACAGCGTGTCGCCGCGATTGCCGAACGGCTGGGTTATGAATCCGAAGCGTCGTTCAGCCGTGCCTTCAAGCGCATCATTGGCGCTCCGCCCGTAACCTTTCGCACGCGCACTCTGGATGCAACTCGTCCCAGAGGTCAGCTCGCATCCTGAGATCGGCGTGGGTCGCCAGGCTCAGCAAGGCAGCAGGCCGCCCAATCAAGACCGGCGCTTGAATGTATGTTTTTCCGCGGGGAATGCGCGGGAGCGCACCTCGCCCGCATAAGCGGCAGCCGCCGCCCCGACCCTCTTTCCAAGTTCGTCGTACCGTTTGACGAAGCGCGGCGTGAAGTCGTTGAACAGCCCGAGCATGTCGTCTGAAACCAGGATCTGGCCGTCGCAGGCGGCCGAAGCACCAATCCCGATTGTCGGAACAGGAATTGCCGTCGTCACCTCGCGGGCAAATGTCTCGACCGTTCCCTCGATCACGACCGCAAAGGCTCCCGAATTGCCGATTGCCTCGGCGTCACGCCGGATCTTGGCAATCTCCATCTCGGAATGTCCGACGGATCGATAGCCGCCGGCGGTATGAACCTGCTGAGGCATGAGGCCGATATGCCCGAGAACCGGAATACCGCGCGCTGTGAGGAAGGAAATTGTCTCGGCCATCTCCTCGCCGCCTTCAAGCTTGACCGCATCGCACCCGGTTTCCTGCAGAATGCGCACGGCATTGCGATAGGCCAGCTCCTTCGACTCCTGGTAGCTGCCGAAGGGCATGTCGATAACCACGCAGGATCTAGCGACGCCGCGCATCACCGCTCTGCCGTGGGCGATCATCATGTCGAGCGTCACTGCCACGGTGCTTTCCATGCCGTAGAGAACCATGCCGAGCGAATCCCCAACCAGCAGGAGATCGCAATGTTCGTCCAGGAGCCGCGCCATCGGCGTGGTATAGGCCGTCAAACACACGACCGGCGTTCCGCCCTTCATCATCCGGATTCGTGTTGGCGTCAGGCGTTTTGCGGAGCCGACAGCGCTCATTGTGCTTCTCCCTTTCCGGATAAGCCTTTTCTGGCAATCACCCGGTTGTCGAGAAGCTTGGTCGAGCCTATCCGCACGAACAGTGCGACAACCACCGGGTCCTCGATTTTCGAGACATGCTTCAACGTCGAAGCGTCCCTTACAGCAACGACTTCCGGCGTTGCCAAGGGTTCCCGGCTGATGAAGCCGACCAGCTTCGCTTCAAGCACCTGAGGGTTGGTGAGGCCCTGAGCGACGAGGCGTTCTGCCTCCTCCAATGCTCGCGGGATGATGACCGCTGCGCGTCGTTCCTCCCCGCTGAGATAAACGTTGCGAGAAGATAGAGCGAGGCCATCCGCATCCCGGATCGTCGGCACCGGAACGATACGCACTGGCAGCGCCAGATCGTCTGTCATCCGTTTGATGATGACGACCTGCTGGTAATCTTTCTCGCCAAAATAGGCGTTGCTCGGCTGGACGATATTGAAGAGCTTGCTGACGACGGTCGCAACCCCCGCGAAATGCCCCGGCCGAACAGCGCCTTCCAGCTCGCAGCCAAGTTCCGGCACATCAACCACAGTTTTCATCGGGTGCGGGTACATATCTTCGACACCGGGCGCAAAGAGAATATCGACGCCAGCCTTTTCCAGCATCGTTCGGTCGCGTTGCAGGTCGCGCGGGTATCGGGTCAGGTCCTCCGTCGGCCCGAACTGGAGCGGATTGACGAAGATCGAGGCAACGACGATTTCGTTTTCAGCGCGGGCTCGCGCAACAAGTTCCATATGCCCCGCGTGAAGATAACCCATCGTCGGCACGAAACCGACGCCACCGCCATTTGTTCTCACCGCGGCAAGCGCTGCGCGCACCGCGTCAATGCTCGATAGGACCTGCATGTGCCCTCCCTGGCCGCCTTCCTGACGTTTGGAGGCGGATAGAAGATGTAAGCTGGGTCACAGGTCAATGGATTCTTTTCGATAGGACCGATTAGATGAGGAAACGTCCATCAGCGCGTGTTCAAATAATGCTTACTGCGCGACAGGGGCCGACGGCAAATTAATGGTGTTTCCCCCCCCGCGTGGCATGTCCGGGCATCTAAAGTTCGTACCATGTCCGCGGATTGTCACCCGACTGGATCATCAGCCAACGCAGATCCGTATCCTTCCAGCTCTTGATCGCATTCGTGCGATTATCGAGCACCAGATCGCCTTGATCGGTCCTGACGACGAGAACCGCGTGGCCCTTGCCATCGGGCGTCTTGGTCACTGCGATACGCAGCGCCTTCGTCGACCAGCCCATAGCGACGAGGTGATCGCGTTTCGTCAACGCAAAATCTTCGCAATCGCCCGCCGTCACGTTCACCTGCCAGACATCGCCTTGATCCGGCCGGTCGTCGCGTGAGCGGATCGAGCGGTTGACGGCGGTGTTGACAGCGCGAAGCTGCTCGTCCGCCAGTGGGCTCAAGGAAACTTCGGAAACATCGCCGCGAGCAGTGCACTCATCTGGATTTCGAGCGCAAAACATCACATGCGCGAAAGGTGCTGCAGTCCGGCGCTTTTCAGAAATATAGCTGACTACAGGCGCCGTCTTCAGGCCACGGGCTGCACCGGCAGGACCGTCCGCGTGAGCAGTCTGAACCGCGAACAGAGATGCAAGCGTCACCACGATAACCAGTTTATGCTTACGCATCTTCTACTTCCGTGTGGGGGTTGATTGAGCTTCGCCCAGCCGCGATGAAGCCCTGGCGCCTCATTCGCACGGCTGGCGCCTGATCGCGATCCTTATTTCCGAAAACGATAATATTTTCAAATGCGTAGCTATATGCGTGTTTCACTTTGCGACCCGGACGCATCCAAGTTCTGGGGCGTATCCTGTCATTCAGTCACAGAATGCCCATCGCAACCAGACGCATGCCGCCAACGGCTTGACAATTTAAACTAGTGCGGCGGGACAGCCGTTTCAATTGCCGCGATGCGTGCTGATTTGGAAAAAGTCACCCGCAAGATGTTGGGGTGCGTCGTCCTGAACGGCTGATCCGCTCGGGCTGGCGCCGATGATCGGCGTGGTGATCGTCGGATTGCCTGCTAACTGGGAACTACGATCTTCATCAGCGAAATCGCTTTCGCAGCAACAGCTTCAGTTTCTCTGCTGTTGAAAATTCGCCTTCGTGCCAATAGCGTTCTGATAGCGCGCGCCGACATCGCGCGGCGGCTGGAGGTACTCATGCACGAGCAGGCCATGAACGTTGCGAGTTACGGCGTAGAGCCGGGTTTGCGTTTCGCGGTGCTCCTTGACGGAAATGGCGGCTGCCGCACCCTTGACATGGAAGCGGTGCGTCGATGGGCGCCAGATGACGGCGTCGTCTGGCTGCATTTCGAGCGTGATCATCCAGCCGCTGCGGAATGGGTGGCGACGAGAGGCGGCTTCGATCCGCTCGTTGCGGAAGCCTTGCTGGAGGAAGAAACGCGCCCGCGCGTTGAGAGCATCGATGACGGCCTGCTCATTATCCTTCGCGGCGTCTGCGCCACGCCCCCGGAAGAAGCAAAAGACGGGCCTGCCGAAATCGATCTCGTTCCTCTTCACATATGGGCAGACCAGCGCAGGTTGGTAACCCTGCGCGACAGCGGCCATTATATAACCGCCTTGCGCGATATCCGTCTCGCCCTGGATAAAGGCAAAGGTCCAAAGCAGACGGGGGAACTGCTCGCTCTCGTCAGCGAAAAGCTGGTGCGCGACCTTGAGCCTGTGCTCGACGCAATGGACGAAGAGGTCGATGAACTGGACGAATTGATCTTTCACGGCGAAGCCAGTGAAGTACGCGAGCGGCTAAAGCAACTTCGCCGGCGCTCCGTGCAGCTTCGGCGCTATCTCGCACCTCAGCGCGACGCCTTGAACCGTATCGAGCATGACGACGCACCCTTTCTGAAGGAGCGTGATAAGCTGCGCTTGCGCGAAGTCATCGACAAGCTGATGCGCTTCATCGAATATCTCGACGCCATCCGCGACCGTACCGGCATTCTGCATGACGATCTCTCGACGGTCATCAGCGAGCGGATAGCCCGCAATTCCAATCGCCTCGCCGCCCTCGCCGCGCTGCTGCTGCCGCCGAGCGTTGTGGCCGGTCTTTTCGGCATGAATGTCGGCGGCATCCCCGGCGTCAACGACACCTGGGCTTTTATCATCATAGTTGCTTTCGTTGCGATCATTTCCGTCGCGACCCTGATGGTCCTCAAGCGGATCAACTGGCTTTGAGGAGCTGAAGACAGAGATCCAGAAGGTCCCTTCGAACGACTTCAACGCATGCCACCTATAAGGGCCAGTTCCTGGAAAAGACCGGCAATCTCGTCGACCAGCCAACCGCCTTCTTCATGCTGCGCCTGCATCACGAACGTTTGTCGGATATCGCGCTGGACGTCATTGGCGAGATCAGTTCCGCGGCGTGCAGATTATGCCCCTTTGTCACGCGCCGAACTCAAAGCTTGAGCCGAATGGACGAGACGGACTAAACTCGTTGCTTTATGAGAGGCGGTTATCTTGCAACTTCGTCATCAAATTCTCGCGCTTGCGATCCTTCCACTGGTGCTGACGATTGCCCTGATAACGGCATTCACGACGTGGCAGTCGTCCAATTTGGCCCAGAGCAGCATTGATACCTTCGAGCGCAATTTGTTGAAGGCAAAAGAGACCGAGCTTCTCAATCTTACAAATCTTGCTCTGTCGGCGATCAAAGATGTCTACGACAATGCTGGCCCCGACGACGAGGCGGCAAAGGAACGGGTAAGGCAGATATTGACCTCACTCGATTACGGGCAAGACGGGTATTTCTTCGTCTACGACTACGACGGTAACAATGTCGTCCATCCACGCCAGTCGTTCCGACCGGGACACAACTGGTTCGATCTTGTCGACCCAGACGGCGACAAGGTCATTGCCAACCTGATCGCCAAAGCGAAGGAAGGCGGGGGGCTACACCAATATAAATGGGAAAAGCCTTCTTCCCGATCGATGGCCGACAAGCTCTCCTTTGCAGCGGGCCTCGATAAATGGCGTTGGATGATCGGCACAGGGGTCTATCTGGACGATGTCTTTTCCCAAACTGAAGCGGCCAAAGCAGACCTGAAGCAGAGCATCAGGCGTACATTTGTGGTCGTCACTCTGATTGCTGTTCCGTCTGTTCTCCTGGTCTTTGCGACCTGCATGTGGATCACCCTGCATGAACGGCGGCTGGCCGACGGAAAACAGAAACTGCTCACGCAGCGTATCATCGACACGCAGGAAGAAGAGCGGGCAAGACTGGCACGAGAACTGCACGATGGTGTCTCACAGAACCTGATCGGCGTCCGCTATGCATTTGATCTCGCCTCTCGAAAGGTCAGGGCAAGCGCCGCCGACGCTGGTGCTGCAATCGATCGAGGAATCGATGCATTGAATGGTGCAATCAAGGAAGTCAGGGACCTGTCGCATGAATTGCGGCCACGCGTTCTCGATGATCTGGGGCTGACCGCCGCCTTAACATCGCTTGGAAACCACTTCGAAGAGCGGACGGGGATTTCCGTATCGGTCGAATCCTCAAGCCCGGACACGCTCAAATCCGAGGCTAACACCGCCCTCTATCGGATAGCACAGGAAGCTCTGTCGAATGTCGAGCGGCATGCAGGCGCTTCTGAGGTCACGATCAGGATATGGAGCATGAAGGGACGCGTGCGTATGTCGATTGCTGATAACGGGATCGGTTTCACTGAAAAAACCGAAAGTCGCAATCCAAATTACTCGGGGGGACTGGGGCTTAGAAACATGCAGGAACGTATGGCGCATTTCCGGGGAATTCTGATCGTTCAGACGAATGAGAAGGGCACGACATTGACTGCGATGTTCCCGAAATCCGCAAATGCGGCGACGTCAGCGCCGAAGGCAGCATGAACAGAAAACCTGCAATTTCCGTCGTCCTTGTCGACAATCACCCGCTTGTTCTTGAAGGCCTGCGCGCCATCCTCGAAACCTACGAGCATATAAATGTCGTTGGCACCGCTGGAGCCGTTCAACCGGGTTTGGATATTGCGGCACGACAAGCCCCAGATATCGTTCTCCTGGACATCAACATGCCGCAGATCAGTGGCATTGAGGCGATCGAGATCTTCAAGAAGGCGGCACCGTCGACGAAAATCCTGATGCTGTCGATGCATGACAGCCGCGAATATATTTCGGCATCGGTCGTCAGAGGTGCCTCCGGCTATATCCTCAAGGATGTTCCCAACGAAGAAATCATCGGGGCAATTGAAACTGTCGCTGCAGGCGGAACCTATTTTTCCACCGGCGTGTCGGACGTTCTTATGCAACGCAAGCAGACGAAAGAGAACGATCTGCCGATCACGACGCGTGAGCGGGAAATCCTGGCGCATCTTGCCATCGGGCGGAGCAACCGAGAGATTGCCGGATTGCTCGACCTGTCGGTTGCAACCGTCGAAACACATCGCAAGACGATCAAGCGCAAGCTTGGTGTTTCCACGACGGCTGATCTGACGCGTATTGCGATCGAGCACGGACTGACCCCGGCGGTTTGAGCACTCTACCCAGTAGTGGGTAGGGACCGTCAGATTACCGCTCTCTCGTATTGCGCCTGCAAAAGGCAGTCCGTAGGTGTCCTTTGCGGCCGCTTCGTGCGGCCTCGGGAGGATTCCATGGCCGGACTTTTGACGCTGTCGCGTACGATAGACGCGATCAATACTTTCTTTGGCAAAGCCGTTTCCTGGCTACTGCTGCTCGCCGTCCTGATCAGCGCGATCAACGCAACGACACGCAAGCTGTTCAATCTCAGCTCCAATGCGTGGCTGGAAGCACAATGGTACCTTTTCTCCGCAGCCTTTCTGGTTGCGGCAGCCTGGACGTTGATGAGCAACGAACATGTGAAGGTCGATCTGGTCTATGGTCGCCTCTCCCGCCGGGTTCAGCTCTGGATCGAAGTTTTCGGCACGATCTTCTTTCTCTTCCCCTTCTGCTTGATCACTATCTACCTCTCTTGGCCGAGCGTCATCGAGAAATTCTCTACGGGCGAGATATCCAACAATACCGGTGGCCTTATCCTCTGGCCGGTCTGGGCCATGATCCCTCTGGGTTTCGGGCTACTTGCTCTCCAGGGCCTCTCTGAGCTCATCAAGCGCATTGCGATCCTGCGCGGCGACTTGCCCGACGCGGTCGCCCTTGCTGACGCCGAAGCGCAGACTCTTTAAGGCGGAACCACATCATGTTTGCTTTCCTTGCGGAAAACCTCGCACCGATCATGTTTCTGTCGCTGATCGTGGTGCTGCTGCTCGGCTATCCGGTCGCGTTCGCACTCGCCTTCGTCGGCTTCGTCTTTGGCTTCGTGGGCATTGAAATGGGGCTGCTGCCCGTCAATCTTTTCGGTGCAATCCCCGATCGCATCTTCGGACAGATGTCGAACGAGACGCTGCTTGCCATCCCGTTCTTCACCTTCATGGGCTTGATCCTTGAACGAAGCGGAATGGCCGAGGACCTGCTCGACACGATCGGGCAGCTCTTCGGGCCTGTCCGCGGCGGTCTTGCTTTCGCGGTTATCTTCGTTGGCGCAATCCTTGCAGCCACCACTGGCGTTGTTGCCGCATCGGTTATCTCCATGGGCCTGATTTCGCTACCGATCATGCTGCGCTACGGCTATGATCGGCGTGTCGCCGCCGGGACGATTGCAGCCTCCGGCACACTGGCGCAAATCATCCCGCCGAGCCTCGTACTGATCATCCTCGCCGACCAGCTCGGTCGTTCCGTCGGCGACATGTACAAGGGCGCGCTTATCCCGGGCCTGCTGCTCGTTGCCGCCTATGCCCTCTACATCATCACGATGTCGATCATTCGCCCCCCGAGTGTTCCGGCATTGCCCGCGGCGGCGCGCACGCTCAAGGGCTGGAAGCTGTTGCAGCGCGTGATTATCTCGCTCGTCCCGCCGCTGGTGCTGATCTTCCTCGTCCTCGGCACGATCTTCATCGGCCTTGCAACGCCGACGGAAGGCGGTGCGATGGGCGCGGTTGGTGCACTTGCCCTTGCAGCCATCAACCGTCGTCTCGATCTGGCGATGATCAAGTCGGCGCTTTATGCGACGGCAAAACTGTCGTCCTTCGTCATCTTCATTCTTCTCGGCGCCCGCGTCTTCTCGCTGACCTTCTACGGCGTCAACGGCCACGTCTGGGTCGAGCATCTGATGACGTCGATCCCTGGCGGCGCAGTCGGCTTCCTGATCGTAGCAAACCTGCTCGTCTTTTTCCTGGCCTTCTTCCTCGACTATTTCGAGCTGGCCTTCATCATCATTCCGTTGCTTGCACCGGTCGCCGACAGCCTCGGCATCGACCTGATCTGGTTCGGCGTGATGCTGGCGATCAACATGCAGACCTCGTTCATGCACCCGCCGTTCGGCTTTTCGCTCTTCTATTTGCGTTCGGTCGCGCCAACACGAGCCTATAAGGACAGGATCACAGGCACGACGATCCAGCCCGTCACCTCCGGTCAGATATACATGGGTGCTCTGCCTTATCTCGGCATACAGCTAGCCATGGTGATCGTCGTCATCGCGTTCCCTCAACTGGTGACCCATTACAAGTCCGGACGCGTGGTAGTAGATCCGTCGACGATCGAACTGAATGTTCCAATGCCAGGCGAGGGCGGGGCAAATCCGTTCGGCGCACCGGCAGCACCGTTCGGAGCCGAGCCGTCAGAAGGCGAAACCGCGCCGCCCGCCTTCGATGCACCGGCACCGGATTTCGGATCACCGACGCCAAGCTTCGGGAATCCGGAACAAAACGGAAGCAATCCCTGATTCCAAACCCGACACATAGCCAGATCGCTGCCGTAGTGCGCGGCCGCGTCAACCCACAGAGGAGGAGCATCATGACGAGAGACATAGGCCGTAGAGGATTTTTGACGAAAGGTGCGCTGGCCGGCGCCGCAACCGTGGCGGGGGCGTCGCTTGCCGCCCCGGCAATCGCCCAAAGCACGCCGACGCTGCGCTGGCGCCTGACATCGGGTTTCCCAAACAATCTCGACACGATCTACGGCGGTGCCGTGGTCATGGCGGACGCGCTCAACAAGATCACCGAGGGCAAGTTTCAAATCCAGGTCTTCCAGGCCGGCGAACTCGTGCCGGGTGCCCAGGCGATCGACGCCGTCAAGGCCAATACCGTCGAGCTTGCCCATACCTGCGGCTACTATTTCACGGGCAAGGATCCAACGTTTGCTATTGGCTCCACAATCCCTTTCGGCCTGAACGGCCGCCAGCAGAACGCCTGGCTCTATCACGGCGGCGGAAACGAAGCCTATAACGAGTTCCTTTCGGACTATGGCGTCGTGGGCATTCCGGGTGGCGCGACCGGCGCCCAGATGGGCGGCTGGTTCCGCAAGGAGATCAAGTCGGTCGCCGATCTGAAAGGCGTCAAAATGCGTATCGCGGGCGTTGCCGGCGAAGTCATGTCGCGTCTCGGCGTCGTCCCCCAGCAGCTTCCGGGTGGCGACATCTACCCTGCGCTCGAACGTGGCACGATAGACGCCGCCGAGTGGATCGGCCCTTATGACGACGAGAAGCTCGGCTTCTACCAGATCGCCCAGAACTATTATTACCCGGCCTATTGGGAAGGCGGTCTGACCATCCACTTCTTCATCAACAAAGCGCAGTATGAAGGATTGCCTGACACCTATAAGGCAGCTCTTGATGTCGCCTGCAAGGCGGCGAACGTCAACATGCAGGCGCTCTACGACGTCAAGAATACTGCGGCGATCCGCTCGCTCGTCGGCAAGGGCGTCAAACTGCGCCCCCTTCCGCGTGACGTGATGGACGCCGCCTACAAGGCTTCCTTCGAACTCTACGGTGAGTATAGCCAGAAGCACCCGACCTGGGCGAAGATCTATCCGGGCTGGAAGAAGTTCCGCGACGAGAGCTTTGAATGGTTCCGTGTCGCCGAATACAGCTATGACAGCTACATGTACGCCGCTCAGGCCGCGAAGAAGTGATCATATCGGAGCCGGGTTCAACCCGGCTCTTCTCTTTGCGATCGGGAGCGCTCACATCAGACAGATTTTCTGAACATCATCGGGCATGCATTGAAGACCTCTGTTCAAGGCGTGCTCTTGTGAACTCGGCCAAGAAAATCGCGGATGAGCGACAACACCTCATCGAGATTAGTCTCAAGAAGCCAATGACCCCCATCCAGCAGATGCAGTTCGGCGTCGGGCAGATCCCGGAGATAGGCACGCGCCGACTTCTCCGGCATGTAGCCGTCCTGAGGCCCCCATACAATCAGCGTCGGTGGACGATATTTGGCAAGGTAGTCTCGATGTTGGGGAAACCACGCACGGTTCTCTTTCAGGCCGGCGATCAGGTCAATCGCAATATCCTTGCGCTTCGGCGTCATCAACGACCAATGCAGCTTCCAGAGGTCGGGAGGAATCTGCTTGGCGAGATCGGGCCTAACATCGTTCAGGAATTCCTCCCTGAACGTCTCCTCGTTGATCGCCTCCGCCACTTTCGCCCTCATATCGGACCGCGGTAGCTGCCAGGTCTTCTCGATCTCGGCATATTTCGATCCCAACGCATCTTCGTAAGGGATATCGCCATTTTGGATGATGAGCGCCACGATACGCTCCGGCGCCTTGATGGCCAGCCGCGCGCCGATCGGAGATCCGAAGTCGTGGAGATACAGCGCGAAGCGCTCCACGCCCACCGTCTTCACGAAGCTGTCCAGAAAGTCGGCATAGCCGTCGAAGCTGTAGTCGAAGTCATCAGGGGTCGCGCTATAGCCGGCACCTGGAAAATCCGGCGCAAGCAGCCGCCAGCGATCCGCCAGCCTCGGCATCAGATTGCGGAATTCATACGACGAGCATGGATAACCGTGCGGCAACAGGACCACAGGGGCGTTTTCCGGCCCCGCCTCGCGGCAAAAGACATCGATACCGTTGACGGTCACATATCTATGGATCGTTGGTTGCACACATACCTCCTGACTAGTGAGATTCCTGCAGGCCGATCATCAAAAACCCGCGGCAATTGATCCATCCGCTGTCATCGCAGGCGCTCACGCAGATGAACGAGCGCCGTCACCCCGCAGGGCCGCAGTGGACGTTGACACCATCGACCCTCTCGCTCCGCCCAGCTAGGAGGCCACGCTTTTGGTCCAAGTGACCATCATGGCGGCAGTCACCATTCACGGGAAACACCGCCAGTGACAAACTCGTCGTCTATCCCCGCAAAACCGGCAAAGAGTCCGCCGCAACCCGCTCTTGAAAGCGATCAGTGGGCCTCAAGAATTAGAGGAGTGCGCTGGCTTTCCCTTCTGCTTAGTGGACGCCATGTCGTGAAGTTCCTTCTCGCTCATGGAATCGACCATGCTCTTTGAAGCGCCTTTCAGTTCGCTCTTCTTCTTCTCGCCGCGCTTGGCGGCAAGGGCTGCGCCGGCAGCCATTTGTTGGGATTTTGATTTTGCAGGCATCATGAAGCTCCTTCAGCCAAAAGTCCCCTGACACTAGGGATCGATGCACCGGTTAGCGGCATGATCCCGATATTGTTCCGTCTCGAAATTCTTGCTGTCGAGACCCTCTCCTCCGAATGCTACGCTTTGTCCCTTTCGGAAAGCACGAGCCATGGTCTTTCTCCTTCGAGGTTCATCGAATTTCACCTGGCAATTGCAGCAACAGCACGGATGATCTCTGTGATGGGGCATCCTGAGCCGCACATGCCGGAGAAGGTGGTTGTCTGTCCAACGCATTGTCATTCCAATCGTTCCTTACGAAACGATCGATGCCGGCAATCTCGAGCGGCAAAACCTATGTTACCAACAGCGGACCCCGAATGGGGTAATGAAGAGTTTCAAGCGCCTGCCTGCTTCGGGAGAGCGATGCCGCAGAAAACCTCTGATCCTTTCAGAGATCCGATACTGAGTTGCAGCGATGCTCGTCTCTTCGGTCGAATGGGATAAACCGCCTGTTTTCGTAAATTCGGAGATAACCCGAGTGAATTGGGTCGGCGAGTTGCCGCGATTTCAGGTAGACAAGTGCGGACCATGCTGGTCCGCCGACGACCGGCTCCACTTCTATCGCCACTCGCAGGTTGCCCGGCTTGCCGACGGATTCCAGCCGATCCAGCTTTGCTATCGTGTCTTCGTCAGCCTCGTAGAGTTCACCGATGACGCGATATCCGACGCCCGGTTCGTTGAACATCATCGGTGCGAACCAAGGACCGGCAATCAGCATCGGATAACGGTCGCATGTCCTGCAAATCCCGCGAAAACTGCTGCAGGAAAGCCCCTGTTCATGAAGAGGAAAGCCTCTCTTCAGAGTTCCGAAAGCAAAGACGTTCCGTGTCATCCGGGCCGGCCCCTACGCAGTTTGGCCTCTCCGATCGTCAGAATGGAGTTAACGCGACTGCTGCTTTTAATGTTGCAATCCGACTGAAGGTTGCCGCCTTTCGGCCGATCGATGATCGCAGTTTGAATTGTGAATTTTGGCATGCGGCGAAGCGAGGGTGTCCTGCGCACCACCTCGCCGATCGGCATTGGGGCCGATTCTGCTGTCGGCGAGTCGACACGGGGCCTAGGGAACCTGAGGAAATCCTGAGCGTTTGTGATCAGTTCAGAGGCCAAGGCAATCATGACCCTATCTAAAAATATATACCATCACCCGACGTTATCCCAGGCAAAGGAACAGCGGCGAAGCAGCGGCAAAAAACGCAGGGCGAGAAGTTTCCACGTTGGAGACACCGCTGCGAAGACTGCCTTCCTGGTTAATGGCAATAATTATTTCGCGGAACTGGCGCGTACCCTGCGACAAGCTAAGCGCACCATCTGGATCGTCGGCTGGGACTTCAATCCCGATATCTTACTGGAGCCGGAAAAGTCCGATGAGACATTGGGCGACATGCTGCATGCGTTAAGCGCGGCAAATCCGGAGCTGAAAATACGCATCCTCATCTGGACGCTCGGCCCGATTTATTCGGAAAAATCCGTGAAGCTGTTACGAAAGAAGGCCTTCCCGAAGAGCCCGGGAATCGATCTGCGCTTCGATATCCAGAGTGCGATACGTGGCAGCCACCATCAGAAACTCGTGTGCATCGATGACGCTGTCGCCTTCATCGGTGGAATGGACTTGACGTCACGGCGATGGGATACCCGGCGCCATCGCGCCGAGGACAAACTGCGACGCGCGCCTGAAGGTGTTTTCTATGATCCCCTGCACGACGTTCAGGCGATGGTCACCGGCGATGCCGCGCGGCGCGTCGGCGAAATCGCGAGACGGCGCTGGGAACAGGCTACCGGTGAGATTCATGCGTCGGTTGCCGAGGACGTCGATTTCGCCTGGCCGGATGATCTTTCCATTTCATTGCTCAACTGCCCTGTCAGCTTCGCTCTGACAGAGCCGTCGACGGCCTTTCGGTCCGGCGCCGGCGAAGGCATCGCCATGACGCTCGACGTGATCGCTAGAGCCAAGCGACAGCTTTACATCGAAACGCAGTATTTTTCCTCATTCCGCGTCGCCGACGCCATTGCAACGCGTCTTCAGAAAGAAGAAGGACCGGAAGTAGTGGTCATCTGCACGCGCAGCTCCCATGGGCTGATCGAAAAGATCGTCATGGGCAATAATCGTGATCGTATCATTCGGCGGCTCAAGCGAGTTGATCACAAGAACCGGCTGCGCGTTTATTATCCGGTCGTGCCGGGGAAGAAGGCTGAGGTGGAAGTACTTGTCCATTCCAAACTTATAATCGCCGACGACGACGTGGTCCGTATCGGCTCCTCCAATCTCAACAATCGCTCCGAGGGGCTGGACTCGGAATGCGACATGCTTCTCGAGGCCGGAAATGCAGACCACCGCCGCGCGATCGCCGAGCTGCGCAACAGGCTGTTGGCGGAATTCCTCGGGGCTGGGATAAAGAGTTTTGCCGCGGCCAACACCCGTTCCGGCTCGATGATCGCTGCCATCGCAGCGTTCAACACCGGGCCGCGCGGCCTGCGGGAATTTGAGGTCCAGCCGTTCGGCAGCATCACTCCGATTGCCGGTACAACTATCTTCGACCCCGCCCAACCTTTTTCGCTGCTACGCAGACTGGGCTTGCGCTCGTTTTTCAAGCGCATCGGACTCACCGCTCGCCCCGCGTGAGCGCCGTCGGAACACTGCCTCGCTGATGATCAGCAAGGTGGTGCCGAGCGTCAGCGGAATGAAGAAATAGACGCAGCGAAATGCGATCAGTGCGCCGATGGACGCCTCCTTCGGCAGCACATAGGCAACCGTCGCCTCGAGTACCCCGAGGCCGCCTGGAACATGCGTCGCGAGGATGGCAGAATTGGCGAGCACGAAAGCCGTCGCCGATTGGAAGAAGGCGATGTGGCCGAAAGCGGAGAGCATCTGGTGAAGGCAGGCTGAAACGAAGATGAAGTTGATCGTTCCAACCGCGATCTGTGCAACCGCAATGGAAAACTGCGGCAACTGAAACGACCAGCGCCAGACCTGCAATTTGCCGCGGACGAAAAAAGCCAGCGCGGCATAGATGCCCGGCACCGCGAGAGCGAACAGGCCGAACAGTCGGCTGCTTGTCGTCTCGATCTGCAGCAGACGCCCCGCATCCACGGGATTGAGGATCATTGCAAGACCGCCCAGCGTGATCAGTCCGAGCCCGACTGTGACGCCACAAAAGAGGATGATCTTTGCCATATCCTCGGTCGTCAGTCCCCAGCGTGTGTAATAACGGTAGCGAATGGCTCCGCTGCTTAGTCCCGCAAAGCCGATATTGTGGCCGAGCGAAAGGCTGACGAAGGAAGCCAGCGCCACCTTTGGGTAGGGCAAGGACTTTCCAAGAGAACGGATTGCCAGGAAATCGAAGCAACTCAGACATAGATAGGACGCAGCAGCACAAAGAACTGCCAGACAAACCCTCCAAAGGGGTATGCTGCGCATCGACTGGATGACTTGGTCGAAACTATACTGCTCGAAAATCCGGTAGAGGAGAAAGAATGCCAGGCAGAGGGCTGCAATGAGCAGTCCGTTCCAGATTATGCTTTTCAATGTCATCGATCATCCATATCCGAGGTGTAAGGGCTGCTGCTCGATCTCCGGGAACGAACGAGCAAGTTTTGTGTTCCTTGCAGCAGCAACCTTTCAGCAGGCACATGCCGGATAAACCGATCAGACTTTTGACCTACAATGTGCATAGCTGCATCGGTACTGACCGCAAGCTTGACCCCGGCCGCATCGCCAATGTCATCGCCGAGGCCGAGGCCGACATCGTTGCCCTGCAGGAAGTCGACGTCGGCAGGCGAAGGACAGGTGGTGTCGATCAGGCTCACATGATCGCATCACTTCTGAAGATGCAGGCGCATTTCCATCCGGCTCTGTCGGTCGCCGAAGAGCAATACGGCGACGCAATCATCACCGCGTTGCCCACAGGCGCGGTCAAGGCCGGCCCGTTGCCGTCTATTGGCGAAACGCGCGGCGCACTTTCCGTCGAAATAATGGTTGGCGAAAGAAAACTGCTCGTTGTCAACACGCATCTCGGCCTTCGCGGGCGCGAGCGCATCCAGCAGATGACCACGCTGCTGAAGTCCGGCTGGCTGCGCGGCACGGCAGAGGAGTCTGTTCCGAGTGTTCTTTGTGGCGATTTCAATGCTATTCCGGCATCCGCGACCTATCGTCTGGCTACACGGTCGCTGAAGGATGCCCAATTGACCGGTGCGGCGGCGCCGCGACCCACCTTCCCTTCCCGCTACCCGCTTATGCGCCTCGACCACATCTTCGTAAGTCACGAACTGATCGTAAAAAAAGCCGCAGTCCTTGAAACACGGCTCGCGAGGATCGCCTCGGACCACCTCCCTCTTCTTGCGGACATCGGTTTCAGTTGATCCGTAACCTCCGTCAAGCTTCTTGCAACCAGCTTGACTAGCCATTGGTAGGCAGGAGCCTAGACCTGAATATAGCTGCCTCTATTTTTTTATTTATCCTAAGCTGACATGGTCACCCGAGAGGAAGCGGCGACACAACAGCAATACTGCGGTGTTATTGCTCCGATTCCAGAGCTGCTTCCTCCGACACGCGATCACCGTAGAATTCTATTCAGGGTATTGGTTCGCTGAAATCACTTGACCTAGAAGGAAACGAAATCATGATGATGAACAGACGTATGTTCACCGGCGCCCTGGTTGCCGGCGCCGCCGCTTCTCTCGTCTCCACTCGCGCTATAGCGGCGACTCCCACGCCGGCAAAGGCTCGCAACGTCGTCCTTGTGCACGGGCTGTTTGCTGACGGCTCATGCTGGTCCGACGTGATCGCTCGCTTGCAGGCCGCTGGGCTGAATGCCACCGCAGTACAAAATCCATTGACAACCCTGCCTGATGCGGTCGCCGCCGCGCAGCGGGTACTCTCGCGACAGGACGGCCCAACGGTTCTGGTTGGCCATTCCTTTGCCGGAATGATCGTTACGGAAGCTGGCGTACATCCAAACGTTTCCGCGCTCGTTTATGTGGCCGCGCGTGCCCCGGATGCCGACGAGGACTATACGGCGTTGGCCAAGACCTATCCGACGCCGCCAGCATCAGCCGGCATCGTCTTCGATGGCGACGAAGGACGCCTTACTGAAGCAGCGTTCCTTCGCGATTTTGCCGGCGACCTTCCGGAAGCAAAGGCAAAGGTTCTCTACGCCGTTCAGGAACCGTTCCAGAAAGCGCTTTTTGCAGGCAGGACGACCCAGGCGGCTTGGCGCTCCAAGCCGAGCTGGTATGCCGTCTCCACGGAAGATCGTACGATCAACCCCGATCTCGAACGCTTCATGGCCAAGCGCATGGGCGCTAAGACCATCGAACTGCAGGCCAGCCATCTGTCGCTGATCTCTCATCCAGACGAGATAACCGGCCTCATTCTGGAGGCTGCGGGGCAACGCAGTTGATGGCGGGATCGATCAATCGGAGGTCTCAAGGACAACGAGATGAAACGATGCCGAATTCGAAGTGCACCGGAAGCCTGCGCGCCACGCAACAGGCGCTGTCTCCACCGAAAGCGCTGATCTTCGCTAGCCTCGGTAGGCCTGCTCAAGATCAGCGATGACGATCTTCTTCATCTTATACATCGCCTGCAGCACTCGCCCCGCCTTCTCCTTGTCGGGATCGGCGACCATCCGCAGCAGGATCGTCGGCGTAACCTGCCAGTAGACGCCGAACTTGTCCGTCAGCCAGCCGCATGGCTGCTCTTTGCCGCCTCCGGACGTCAATGCGTTCCAATAATAGTCGGTTTCCGTCTGGTCGCCCGTCTCGACCAGAAAAGAGAATGCTTCATTGTATGGCACACGGGAGTGAGCGTTCAGGGCAGCGATCGGCAAACCTCCCAATTCGAAGCGGACAACCGACAGCTCCGGATCGGGGAGATCGATGCGTCCGAGGATTCGAGAGTCCTTGAACACTGAAGTGTAGAACTCCATGGTCTCCTCGGCACGAGACGCAAACCAAAGATGGGGATAGATCTTCATGTCGCTTCTCCTTCAGTGTTCGAGGTGACCGGCAACTCGGCCATTGCTGATTTGCATCAGCGACCCATCCCAGTCGCGCTCGAAGCCGATGTCCTGCAGGCGATGGGTGGAAAAGCGTGCAATATGTCTCATCGTCCAGCGGCGTCGAACGCTCGCGAACAATTGGGCTGCTTGTCCGATGACCACTGCGCAAAACAGGTCAACGGGAACCGTAGGCAGGCGCGCAGAGCCTGGCGTGGTGATGCGGTAATCTGCATTGTGAGCGAAAGTAACACTCATGACGATCTCCTCTTAGCGACACACTGGTATCAATAGGTTCGAGAAAAGCCTTCCCGATGCTCGGAGAGTGCACGGCTCCTGGCTGGACGACAATCGAATATTCGTGCAGGATTTGTGAGTAGAGATCACAGGTAATCCGATGCCCAGACGACTTCCACCTCTGACCACGCTTCCAGCCTTCGACGCCGCGGCTCGTCATCTGAGCTTCACCAAGGCGGCCGCAGAGCTCCATGTGACGCACGGAGCCATCAGTCGTGCCATCCGCAACTTGGAGGAACAGCTCGGCAGCCGGCTTTTTGAGCGGGGAACCCGATCCGTCAAACTCACACAGGAAGGTGCCGCCTATGCTGCGGAGATCGGCGCGGCCCTTGATCGGATCGGTGCTGCGACAATCGCGGCAACTGCGCTCAAGTCGGCAGGCGTCCTCAATGTCAGCACGTCGGACGGCTTTGCAGGGCGGTGGCTTGTGCCGCGGCTCCACCGCTTCCATCGCGCCAACCGGGATATCGACGTGCGCTTGTCGACGTCCGGCACGTTTTCGGATTTCATCAGGGACGGAATTGATATCGCGATCCGGTATGGCGCCGGAGGGTATGAAGGCGTGACATCGGAGTTCCTGGCTGAGGAAGAGGTCTCGCCTGTCTGCAGTCCGGAACTGCTGCAAGGGGAGCATGCGCTGCGAACACCGGAGGACCTGAGACATCACAGGCTCATTCACGACAACTTCCGCATCGACTGGGCGACATGGCTCCGGGCAGCGGGTCTGGACGATATCAACCCCAGCAACGGGGTAAGATACGAATCTGCCGCCTTTGCTGTCGAGGCGGCAGTGCAAGGCGAAGGTGTATTGCTGGGCAGGAGCGCGCTCGTCTCTGCCGATCTGGCGGCTGGCCGACTGGTGCGTCCCTTTGATCTGACGCTGAAGTCGAGGTGGAACTATTATGTCGTCTATCCAGATGGCGCACTGCGGCAACGGAAAGTCAGGACATTCCGGAATTGGCTATTCAGCGAAATGGCAGCCGGCTGACTGAGCGTCCATATAGCGAGCTTCAGCCAGGAAACCGTCCATTGCCACGAACTGACAGGGAACTGTCGGACCCCAGACGAGTTGTTGTACCGGACCGACCGCCCAGCCGCGGCGACGAAGACCGAAGGCTCGTCGGCTGATGTCGGCCAGTCCGCCCCATCAATACCTGGAGGAACAGAAAATGGCCAATTATCCGACCCCGCCCTTCGATACGCCGCATCAGCCCATGCCGGGCACCACTGGGGCGATGTCGCCGATACCGGACCACGGCGAACGGACCTATCGCGGCTCTGGGCGGCTGACCGGCAGGAAAGCCGTCATTACCGGCGGCGACAGCGGCATTGGACGCGCTGTTGCGATTGCCTATGCCAGGGAAGGTGCTGATGTTCTTGTTGCCTATCTCGACGAGGACGACGACGCGCGCGAAACCCAGAAGTGGATCGAAGAGGCAGGGCGAAAGGCAGTCCTCGTCCCAGGAGATCTGCAGGATCCGGAGCATTGCCGCCACATCATCGAAACCGCACGCAGCGAACTTGGCGGCATAGACATCCTCGTCAACAATGCGGCCCATCAGGCAAGCTTCAAAGATATTGGCGAGATCAGCGACGACGAATGGGAACTGACGTTCAAGGTCAATATCCATGCGATGTTCTACCTGACCAAGGCGGCGGTCCCGCATATGAAAGCCGGCAGCGCCATCATCAACACGGCGTCGATCAATGCCGACAGCCCGAGTCCTCATCTGCTCGCTTATGCGACGACCAAGGGCGCTATCCAAAACTTCACGGCCGGTCTCGCGCAAATGCTGGCTGAGAAGGGCATCCGCGCCAATGCAGTCGCGCCCGGCCCGATCTGGACGCCTCTCATTCCCTCCACAATGCCCGATGAGGCGGTCAGGAATTTCGGCAAGCAGGTCCCGATGCAGCGCCCTGGCCAACCCGCCGAGCTCGCGACCACCTATGTAATGCTCGCCGATCCGCTGTCGAGCTATGTTTCCGGAGCAACGATTGCCGTGACGGGCGGCAAACCGATCTTGTGAACTGGCCTACCTGGAGCCGGCAAGACTGTCGAACAGCCGGCGGCAAGGCCAGCCTTTGACATTCCAGCTTGGTTCGAGGTTCACCCCAAGACATCCTTGGGCGGCGAAGCGACCGTCGGCCAGGTATCTTTCATTGTTCACACAGATCGTAAGGGATTGAGACAATGGCCAAGAAAACGTCGCCGACTGCCAAAGCAAATACAGCGGCGGTCCACGACCAGAAACTCCATCGCGGTCAAGGTGGCGAGCTTCATCAGTTCGCCGAAGATGGCTATCCGGCCCTGACGACCGCCCAAGGCGGAGCCGTAGCCGACGATCAGAACAGCTTGCACGTCGGGGCACCCGGACCGGCATTGGTCGATGACTTCCATTTCCGGGAAAAGATCTTCCATTTCGACCATGAGCGCATTCCTGAACGCGTCGTTCACGCGCGCGGCTACGGCGCGCATGGTTTCTTCGAGACCTATAAGTCCCTTGCTGACTACACCCGGGCCGACGTCTTCCAGCGCCCTGGCGAGAAGACGCCCGTCTTCGTGCGCTTTTCGACGGTCGCCGGCAGCAAGGGGTCTTTCGATCTTGCGCGCGATGTGCGCGGCTTTGCCGTGAAAATGTACACCAAGGAGGGAAACTGGGACCTCGTCGGCAATAACATCCCCGTTTTCTTCATCCAGGATGCCATCAAGTTTCCCGACGTTATCCATTCCGTGAAACCGGAGCCGGACCGAGCATTCCCGCAGGCACAGTCCGCCCATGACAACTTTTGGGATTTTATCAGTCTGACGCCGGAAAGCATGCATATGATCATGTGGGTCATGTCGGACCGGGCGATCCCACGCTCCTTCCGCTTCATGGAGGGCTTCGGCGTCCACACCTTCCGCTTCGTCAACGCCAAGGATCAGTCGACCTTCGTCAAATTCCACTGGAAGCCTAAACTCGGGCTGCAGTCTGTCGCCTGGAACGAGGCGGTGAAGATCAACGGCGCCGATCCTGACTTCCATCGTCGCGATCTCTGGCAGGCAATCCAGTCGGGCAACTTTCCGGAATGGGAATTGTGCGTCCAGCTTTTCGATCAGGAGTTTGCCGACGCCTTCGATTTTGACGTGCTCGATCCGACGAAGATTATCCCCGAAGAAATTCTTCCCGTTCAGCCTATCGGTCGGCTTGTCCTCGATCGCATGCCCGACAATTTCTTCGCCGAGACGGAACAGGTCGCCTTCATGACGCAGAACGTTCCGCCAGGGATAGACTTCAGCGACGATCCGCTTCTGCAGGGCAGGAACTTCTCCTATCTGGACACCCAGCTCAAGCGTCTCGGCGGGCCGAACTTCACGCATCTGCCGATCAATGCGCCGAAATGTCCCTTCGATACCTTTCAGCAGGACGGCCACATGGCGATGCGCAATCCGGTCGGCCGGGTGAACTACCAGCCGAACTCCTGGGGCGAGGGTCCGCGGGAATCGCCTCAGAAAGGCTTTCGACACTTCGCGTCTGAGGAACAGGGTCCAAAGGTCAGGCTGCGTCCGGAAAGTTTTGCCGACCATTACAGCCAGGCGCGCCAGTTCTACATCAGCCAGACACCGCCTGAGCAGCGCCACATCGCCATGGCGCTGACCTTCGAACTCAGTAAGGTCGAAAACCCTGTCATCCGCGAGCGGATGGTATCTCATCTTATCAATATCGATGAAACGCTCGCGACCACCGTTGCAGAAAAGGTTGGATTGCAGTCGCTGCCGAAGCCGGCCGATGCCGCCGTTCCAACGCGTCAGGACCTGGAGCCCTCGCCGGCGCTCAGCATCCTGAAACGCGGTCCAGGTCGCTTCGAGGGCCGCAAGCTTGGTATCCTGATCACCGACGGTGCCGATGCCAAACTGCTCCAGGACCTGACGGCGGCGCTCGTCAAACAGAAAGCCGTCTTCGAACTCATCGCTCCAAAGGTCGGTGGCGTGACCATTTCGGACGGCACCTGGGTCGAAGCACAGCATATGATCGATGGCGGACCCTCGGTGCTTTTCGATGCGATAGCACTTTTGACCTCGCCGGCGGCCATCGAGGATCTCGTCAAGGAGGCGACGGCTCGCGACTTCGTCGCCGATGCCTTCCAGCACTGCAAGTTCATAGGCTACGACCCGTCGGCACTGCCGCTGCTCGAAAAGGCTGGAATTTCCGAAAACATCGACGAGGGCGTGCTGAGCTTGCCTGGGGAAGACGGCATCGCCGCCTTCGTCACCGAACTCGGCAAGCTGAGGGTCTGGGGCCGGGAGCCCGCCGTGAAGCTTGGCAAAGCTTCGCCGCCGGCAAAATGAGGACAAATCGCGGCATCGGCCTGTCCGAACCTTCGTCAGGTCCCCCCGACGCCGGCGGTCTCAGCCGCCTGCGCCGGGCGGAGCATCATTTTCGTAAAACTCACGGTACTGGATCGTTTCGTCTTCGGTGGTATCGACGTTCGTCCCAGCCGGCTGGCTGAACCGCACGCCGGGTCCGCCCGGGCTTGAGTAGTTTCCGTCGAGAAACGAAACACCGGCCGATTGGATAGCGTTGACGACCGCGTCAATTGCGCGCGACTCCGCCTCCAGCTGTCCTGGCACGGCTTCGAGTTCTTGGATCAGCGGCAATGAAACCCGCGCGGCTTCGGCAAGGTCCTTCTGTTCCCAATGTAATAGCGCGCGCGCTGCACGCAGCTGTTGGCTAGTAATCATAACACTACAGCTCCAACCGAATTGTCTGACAGAGCGGCTCAGTGATCCGTGACCGCCTTGTCTTCAAGGGCAAACGGCAAAGATTGACCGGGGTTCCGTTCGAAAGGATAAGAGCTGATGATATCAGCGTATCGATCGATCGAAGGAGTAGATATGCGGCGTCAGCGCCGATCAGCCCTTCGTCGGAATTTCCAGACGCACGACGTTTGCCGATTGGACGACCGGGATTTTCGCCTCCTCGAAGCAGGCGGCCAGATCCTCGATCTTGAAGGGCTTCGGGACGACCGGGCATCCCACTTCCGTACCTGCCTCCAGCCTGTCGCTATAGCCGGTCATCAACACGACGGGCAGAGACGGGTTTCTGCGGCGGATCTCCTCGGCAAGCTCGATGCCTGACATGCCTGGCATCATGATATCGCTGACGACCGCTTCGATTTCAGGATGACGGTCCAGGATCTCGATCGCCTCGGGTCCACCTGCGGCTGCGAAGATCGTCGGCACGATGCCGTCGAGCACTAGTCGTACGGATTCCAGCGATGCCGGCGTGTCGTCGACGATCATGATCGTACGGGGAAGGTTTGCCGAAGGGGCCGGCTCCGCACGCACCGCCCGCGGCTCGTTTGATCGCGGCAGAAGCAAGGTGAAGGCGCTGCCGTGGCCGGCCAGACTTGCGACCTTGACTGCACCGCCGCTGCCGCTGGCGAAACTATGGACCTGCGTGAGGCCGAGACCCGTGCCACCATTCTTCTTGGTGGAAAAGAACGGCTCGAACACCCGTGCAAGATTTTCCGGGGCAACGCCGGTCCCGGTGTCAGAAATCGTCAGCGCGACGAACGGCCCCTTCAGGCCGGAACCCTCCGTCGACGCGTCGAGCACATTGCGAGCGGAAATGATCACATGTCCGCCTCCCGTCATGGCTTCGCGCGCATTCGTCAGGATGTTGATCAGGGCAATTTCAAGCCCAGCAGGATCGACGTGAATCGGCCAGGTATCTTCCGGCACCCTGATCTCCATCAGGATCGTGTCATTGACGGCTTGGCGCAGCAGCGGAGACAGTTCGGCAAGCCTGACGTCCAGTTCGACCTGGGAGGCGCCCTGGTTGGAACGTCTTGAAAACGACAACAGCCTTTGGGTGATCGCCTTTCCTCGTACCACGCCATCGCTCATATGCGTCAGAAGCTGCGTCACGCGCTGTTCGTCGTTTCGCCGTCGCTTGATGCCCTCAACTCCGGACTGGAAGACCATCAGGAGATTGTTGAAATCGTGGGCGGCCTGCCCCGTCAGCTTTCCAAGCGCATCCATCCGCTGCCAGTTGGCCATGCTCTCCCGCTCACGGTTTCTGGCGCGCACTTCCCTGTAAAAGAGAAATACAGCCGAGCCGGACAACAGGAGCGTAAAACAACTCGCCGTCACAAGCAGCACGGTGGCCTTGCGCGCCAGCCGCTGATAGTCGGAGACCGGCAGACCAACCCTTACCCGCCAAGGGGTGTCAGCGAGCGCGACCTCGGCGACCCGAAGGTCCATCCCGTCCTTGAGGGTGGCCGCGCCGAAATCCTCGCCGGAAAAGCTTGCAAATTCGCTGGCCGGATTACCGGCAAGGGCGGGAGCGCCGGTCGATGCCACAAGGCGGTCGCGCCCATCGACGATCCAAGCCGACCAGGACCCTGGAAGTCCGTTGGCATAGAGCAGTTTGGTCACCATCGCCGGACGGATCACCACCGACAGGACGGCCCTCAAACGATCGTTCCTTTGGATCGGGGCGCGCAACGCAAAGGCCGCCTGTCCGTTGGGTCCAATGGCGATATTGCCGACCACGGCGGCACCTGTGCGAACGACCGCGTCATGGCTTTCCATGTCCGCAACAGGCGCGTCTGCCGACGGATCGAGCGGGGGAAACGACAGAACGACTTCGCCCTTCTCGTTCGAAATCCTGATCTGCTCCCATTCAGGCACCCGATCGAGCAAACGCCGCGCAGTCTCGGCAAAGGCGGCGCGCGGGATTGGAGGGTCGAGGCGCGGGGAATCGGCGACGACCGCGAGCAATTGAGCCTGGCTCTTGAGTTCACGTTGAAGAGTGGCGGCCAACGTCGCTGCCCGGCCGCGAATGTCGTCGTCAAGAGCTGCTTGCTGCTCCTTGATGAAGAACCTTCCCATCAGCGCCGCCAGTATGATGACCGGAATGAGCGAGGCGGTAATGAGAAGGAGCGCTGGCCGGGTTTTGTTCAACGGACCTCCGGATGTGTTCTTCGAGCCCTATCAAATAATCCAGAGCGGGAAACTTGCAATGCCAAGTTGGGACCAGGCTGACCTTTCCCCCTGAATAAGGGCTGCGGAGCCGAATCCCGAATGCATCAGTTGTGTCCCGCATCGCGCGATGGCGGTAGCTGAGCGGCGGAGCCAATTGCTGGCGACTCAGAGGGCGCTTCCGGCGCCAGCACGAGGCCCAGGACACACAGAACGAGGAATATAGCGGCGGCAATAATTGCCCAGGCGGACAAGGCGAGACCTCGGCTCGAGCCGGGACGTTCCTTGGCGTCATAGGCGGTTTGCGTCTCGGTCGATCCATAGGGATCGTGTTGGGGACGGTCGGCCATCTCCAAACCTCTGGTTACGAGAAGAAAACAAAACCCATGGGCGTCTGTTCCGTGCGCGGTTGCGCTTTGCTTCACATTTCTTGTCCCAGGAAGGCCGAAATCGCCTGCGCTAGCGCCGACGGATTTTCCTCCGCAACGTGATGGCCGCTGTCGATGCCGAAACCGTGCAGGTCATGTGCCCATGTCTCCCAGATCGCCAGCGGATCGCCATAGATCTGTTCAAGGTCGTCGCGCTGCGACCACAGGCACAGCGTCGGGCAGGCGATCCTGCGAGCTGCGTCGCGATCTTGCCGGTCGTGGATATGGTCGACGCGGATGCCGGCACGGTAGTCTTCGATCATGCCATGGACGACGAGCGGATTGGAGATCGCCTCGAGGACATCATCATAGGCTTGCCGTCCCATCGCGTCCGGGCGCAGCGTGTCGTACCAGGCGAGCGGATCGGCCAGGATCGCACGTTCGGGCTTGTCGGGTTGGGCAAAGAAAAACCAATGATACCAATCACGGGCGAACTCCCAGTTCGCCCGCTCCAGATGCTCAAGCACGGGGAGGCCGTCAATGATCACCAACCTGTCGACATGGTCTGCATGGTCCATTGCGATGCGAAAGGCACTCAGGGCGCCGCGATCATGGCCAACCACGGCAAACTTCCGGAAGCCGAGCGCCTTCATCATGTCGACGAGCGCCGCAGCCTTCGCTCGCTTGGACGAATGGCGGCTGTCGTGGGTATCGGCGGGAATGTAGGACCGTCCGAAGCCCGGCAGATCCGGGCAGATGACCGTGAAGAACGGCGACAGAAGGTCGGCCACCTTTCCCCACGTCATATGGGTTCTCGGATGTCCGTGCAGGAGAAGAACCGGCGGTCCGCTGCCACCGATGCGCAGACGGATCGCCCCTTCGGCAATCGCGACATATTGAAGCTCGAAACCTTCGAACATCACCCCTCCCGCACATTCGCACGTCTGATATAAGCTTGTCGTTCAACCGTTCACCCCTGGCGACGGAGAGGAACTCATGGATCGCGCCAGAGTTCCGACGGTAGCGCTCCGGCAAAGTCCGTAAAGCGGCGCTTCGGGATTCGTCAAAGGGAGTGGCGCTGGACCATCGCGATGTTGTCTGCCGCTCTAAATGTCCTGCAAGCGTTGCGTCCGGCCACATGGCCGACGCGTCATCGTACGGCAATCGCCAACAGGGCGGTGAAGACGGTGCCCTGAGCTCGCTCGGTATCGTAGGTCCCATCCATCTGGCTGACGAAGGATTTGATCAACCTGCTTCCCATCCCGGCTTTCGCTGCAACCGGCTCATATCCGATGCCGTCGTCGGCCACTTCAAGGAGGACCTTGCCGTCGGGACGCTCAAGCAGCCTTATGCGAATATGTCCGCCGGTCCGGCCGACAAAGGCGTATTTCATGCTGTTTGTCAGAAGTTCGTTCAAAAGCAATGCAAATGGCGTGGCCTTGTCCGCATCGATCCTGATATCGTCGATCTCGAAGGTCAGCTTGATTTCGCGATCGTGCAGCCCGACCAATGTGCGAACCAGGCTCGGGACGAACTGCCGTGCAGTGACGCTGCTGAACTGATCGAAGCCGTACATCTGCTCATGCACCGCCGACATTGCGACGATCCGCTCGTTCACCCTTTGGACGGTTTCAGGCCGCAGGCCCTGCAGCCGGATGAGCGCCATCACCGTCTGCAGGTTATTTTTCACCCGGTGATGAATTTCCCGCATCAGCACCTGATTGGTTCGAAGCGCCTCGGCAAGTTCTCCGGTGTGGCGCGCGTCCGCATGCGCCAGGCTGAGGATCTTCAATCCGCCGATCACAGCCGCACAAAGAGCCAGAAGAACGATCAGCGTGGCAATCGAGACATCGGTCCAGAAGGGCTTGAGTATTGCCGCAGTGTCGGCTGACGCGATGGCGACGAACGGCGTCCGCTCGACGATGCGGTATGCCACCAGCCTTCTGACCTGGTCGACGGGGGAGACAGACACATAAGAACCTGATGTCGCCTTACGCATATAGTCGGTAAAGAGGACGTAGCTGCCAAGATCGACGGCTTCTTTCGGCTCGGGATACCTGGCGATCAGCTTTCCATCCCGCCTCAGGAAGCTCACCGTAGAGCCCGGCCCGAGCGAGGCAGCGTCCCAGATCGATCGCAGCATCCCGACATCAAACGCCAGGATCGCCACGGCTTCGAACCTATCGTTCCGTTCGATGCGCGCAGCCGAGAGGAAAATATGGCGATCGGTGTTGCGCATGATCGTCATCGCCGACGTATGGTCCTCTGCGCCATTGGCCAGCCGGCGGAAATAGGTCTGGTCGACAATGTCGGCTGGGCTGCTTTCCCGGTCGGTCGAATAGAGCAGCTTCCCGTCCGCAGCCACCACATAGGCGGTCGCCGTGGTCGGCAATTCGGCCGTCGCGGCGTTGAACCGCCGAATGCGCTCCTCCGCTGGCAGGGCCGCCGTCGTTCCGAACGCATCATCCATGCGGAAAAGGGTCTGGCGCGCAAGCGAATTGATCCAGATCGCGTTGGTGGCAACGATCTTGGCCGTGGCCGTGACCTGATCTTCTCCACGCATGATCGCGGAGATGTAGCTCGAATGCAGCCAAAAGCCCAAGACGAGCGAGAGTGCAAGGAACATTGACACGATAGCGGCAATCGCAGCCCTGCCGACAATCGTGAAGCCTTTCGTGAGGCCCATCGAATCCCCATGGATTTAACAGGCGACACTGTCGGATAGCAGGCTATTGGAGTCAAGGATAGGTTGCAGCCGACCCCACTCTCCCCGTCCTCCGCTATACAATTTACTCGCTGACACGCGTTTGCCGAGCTTGTTGATACGCTTCCGCTCGTTGAATCAGGCCCCAAAGGGCGATGCCGACATGATCGACGACACTCAAAGACCTAGTTCGTCTATCGATCCTCGCACCGACCGCATCCCGCACCTTTGAGCGGCGCCATCAGGATAACCGAGCTCAGCTATAAAGAGCTCAAAACAGCGAGCAGAACCTCAGAGCCTCATAAATGGCCGCATGGATGTTGCGGCTGGAAACCGCATCGCCGATCCGTACAAGGTCGAAATGTCCTTCGCTGTTGCGCGTTGGCAGCGGCGCCCGACGATTGATAAGGGCGGCATAATCCACGGCTCCACGATTTCGCGAGAGCGGCTTTAGCTCACGATAAAGCTCGTCATTGGCAATTGTGCCATGCTCGACAACGATCTGGGAGACACGGCGCTCCCACTGTGTGCCGTCTGCGAAATCCGACCCGAGCACAGCAACAAGGACATTGCCGTCACGTCGCACCGACTTGAGACGCGTGTTGATGGTGACTCTGACGTTCCGCTCCGCAAACGCACGGGCATAGGGCACGTGGTTCATGCCTCCCACATCAGGCGCGAAAAAGCGTTCGGGTGAAACGAGCTCGAGCTCGGCACCGGTTCTGGCAATCACTTCAGCCGCCGACATGCCTGGGTGCCCACCATTGTCGTCGAAGAGCAGGACGGTATCGGCCACTCTGATTCCGCCCGAAAGGATATCCCAGGAGGAGGTTACGAGTTCCTCGCCTGAATCGAGTTCAGGTTGCTGGGCAATGCCGCCGGTCGCAACGACGACGAGGTCGGCTTCGAGACTAAGCACATCACTCGCCTCTGCGTAGACATCATAGCGTATTCGAACGCCCAGCCGCTCCAGCTCCGCCAGCCGCCAGTCGATGATGCCGATCATCTCCTTGCGGCGGGGATTGCGAACCAGAAGATTGACCTGACCGCCGGCTTTTCCGGTTGCCTCCAGAACGTCGACCGCATGCCCACGCTCGGCCAGCACGCGGGCGGCCTCGAGGCCGGCCGGACCCGCACCAACCACGACCGCCCTGCGGCGGATGTCTGCCTTTTCGATCTCGTGCGGAATCTGCCCTTCACGGCCAGTCGCCGCATTGTGGATGCAGAGCGCCTCGCCGCCCTCATAAATACGGTCAAGACAGTATGTGGCGCCGACGCAGGGCCGGATACGTGCCTCCTCGCCGCCCTCAATCTTGCGCACGATATGCGGGTCGGCGATATGGGCGCGCGTCATGCCAACCATGTCGAGCTTTCCCTCTGCGATCGCGTGACGGGCCGTCGCCACGTCGCCGATACGCGCGGCATGAAAGACGGGAAACTTGGTTATCGCCCGCACTTCGCCGGCAAAATCCAGGTGCGGGGCAGATGCCATGCCCTGGATCGGAATGACCTCGTTGAGCGCTACATCGCTGTCGATATGACCGCGAATGATGTTGAGAAAATCGATGTCGCCGGACCGGGCAAACCGTGATGCGATCTCTATGCCTTCCTCGCGTGACAGTCCCTTCTCCCAGTCCTCGTCGGCGACAAGGCGCATGCCGACGATGAAATCCGGTCCGACCGCCTTGCGGATCGCCTGCGTGACAAGGACGGAAAAACGCATGCGATTGTCAAGCGAACCGCCGAATTCATCGTCGCGCCGATTGGTCGCCGGCGACCAGAAACCATCCAGCAAATGGCCGTAGGCCTCGATTTCGATACCGTCGAGGCCGGCTTCCTGCATGCGCTGCGCGGCGCTTGCATAATCGGCGACGATGCGTTCGATGTCCCAGTCTTCGGCCTCTTTCGGGAAAGCCCGGTGCGCAGGCTCGCGGATCGGCGAGGCTGACAGCACCGGCAACCAGTCGCCCTTGTTCCAGCTTGTGCGGCGGCCGAGATGCGTGAGTTGGATCATGACCGCCGCACCGAACTCATGACAGTCGTCGGCAAGTCTCTTCAACCAGGGCACGATCTCGTCGCGATAGGCGTGGAGATTGCCGAAGGACGGCGGAGAGTCAGACGAGACGACCGCAGATCCCGCCGTCATAGTCAGTGCGATGCCGCCTCTCGCCTTTTCCCTGTGATAGAGCCGGTAGCGATCCGTCGGCATGCCGTTTTCCGAATAAGCCGGCTCGTGAGCGGTCGACATGACGCGGTTTTTTAGCGTCAGGTGCTTGAGTTGAAACGGCTGCAGCAGGGGGTCTTTGGAGGACATATCCGCACTCGTTGCTTGGGTGGGAGTGGCAATCGAACCGATATACTGACCCATGCCGCCTGAAATGACGATCCGATCGGCGTCGCTTTCTAGCCGGCATGCGCCCGCCGGCTGCGGCCGAGGTCGACGGCGGTATGCCAGAGAACGGCTGCGAAGATGATGGCGCCGCCGAAGAAGGTGGCGACAGGCGGTTGCTCGGAGAACAGAAGCCAGACCCAGAACGGGGTCAGCACGATCTCCATCGTCCCGATCAGCGCAGCTTCGGCCGGCGGCATTCGCCTGGCCCCGGCCAGGAAGAGCACAAGCGCCAGCGAAAAATTGGTCGCACCGAAAGCGGCAAGCACGATCCAGTTGTGAAGATCAAGCGAGCCGACCGAGCCGAATGGAGCGAAGATGACAAGCGTCAGGAAGGCACTGACAACAGTCGGCGGCAGGCTCGGCACTTCGGGATTAATGCGCGGGATGATGATGACGAGGGCGAAGGAGACCGTCATGCCAAGCGCCAGCAAGTCGCCGACCCCGGTGCCATCGCCGATCGACGAGGCGACGATGACCACGACACCCAGAAGAGAAATGCCCCCGGCAATCAGCGTGCGCCTTCCGACACCCTCCTTCAGAATGATCCATCCAAACAGGGCGGCGATGAAGGGCGCGGTCGAATAGATCATCGTCACATTCGCAACGCTGGTCATATAGAGCGCGCCGATGAAGCAGCCCTGGCTGACCGTCTGGCAAACAATCATCGCCAGGCCGGACGGATGCAGGACTGAACGCCATTGCTTTCGTGATATCCCGCCTTCGAGGAACAGGCAGGGGATCAGCAGGAACAGTCCGCCGAACAACGAACGCCAGGCGATCGCCGTCCAGACGTCTGTCGTCAGGAGCCGCGAGTAGACCCCGCTGGCGCTCCAGGCAAGTGTCGCCCCGATGACGAGAAGGATCCCCTTCTCGCGCTCGCCGGCACTGAGGTGTCCGGCCGGATGGTCAATGGTCACGCAGGTAAGTCTCGAAGGAGGAAAAGTCGAACGCACCTCCTTTCTGCACCCGCAATTGACATCAGACAAACGAATAGTAGAGATGGATGTCATCGATTTTTTCTATGGCTGTCCATGCGCGAGCCTATCGAAAGTGATCTTCTCCGGACCTTCCTCGTCGTCGTCGAGACCGCCAATTTCTCGGCGGCTGCACAGCGCGTCGGCAGAACGCAGTCTGCAATCAGCGCAGCGATAAAGAAGCTGGAAGACACGATCGGCGAAGCACTGTTCGAACGCGGCGCCCGAGGGGTGGTGCTGACACGTCAGGGCGTCCAGCTCGTCCCCTATGCTCGCCGTGTCATCGATCTCCTGAGTGAGGCAGCGGCGACGATCCGCAGCAAGCCTCTCGGCGGACCGGTTCGCATTGGCATTCCCGAAGAATATAGCCAGACCGTGCTGCCCGCAGCACTCGCAGCCTTCGCCGTGCGGCATCCGGCCGTCGAGGTCACGATCTCCTGCGATTATACGGTCCGCAACATCGCTGCCCTGGAACGCGATGAACTCGATCTCGCCGTTGTCTTCGACTGGAGCGATCAGATGAGTGGCGAAGTGCTCTGCATCGATCCGACCGTCTGGGTGACCTCGATCGTCCACCGGCTGCACGACATCGACCCGCTGCCGATCGCAACCTACAGAGACTCGAGCTGGTGTCGCGATTTTGCACTGAAGTCGCTGCACCAGCTCGGTCGCAACTACCGGGTCGCCTTCATTGCCGATACCAGCTCCGGACTGAAGAACGCCGTGACTGCCGGTCTTGCCGTCACCACGCTGTCGCGCAGCAACATACCGCCCGGCTGCCGGGAACTGACGACCGAGGACGGCTTCCCGCCGGTCGATTCCTCAAGGGTCGTGCTTCGTCGCAACACCTTCCGGTCCAGCGAAGCGGTTCGCGAGCTTGCCGAGATGGTGCGCGATGCCTTCCAGCCTATGGCCGGGCCTCCGATGGCCTGACCGGACGCCGCAGCCGTCGCCGCGTTTCCGAGGGACTTTCGGAATAGCTTGCCCGATAGCTTCGCGCGAAGGCGGAGGCCGAATTGAAGCCCGTTGCGGCTGCAATGTCGGCGAAGGACGCCGTCGTCTCTATCACCTTGCGCCGCGCCGCGTTCAGTCTCAGGGCAAGATAATGGATATGGGGCGGCGCGCCGATCGAGGCCTGGAAGAGATCCTGCAGGTGCCGGGCGCTGATCCCGACCCTGCGGGCAAGACGCGCCAGCAGCATCGGCTGCTCGATATTGTCCTCCATCAGCCGCACGGCGTGGGCCACCCGCGGATCATCCATGCGCAAGCCTGCCGACAGCGCCTCGTCGGCATGAAAGGATGGCTGCTCGTAGCGGAACAGCCGGCTGACTTCGAGCGCCAGCGAATAGCTCTGGCGTCGCCGGATGATCTCCAGCATCAGGTCCACGGTCGGCAGCGAGCCTGATGTCGTCAGCCGCTTGCCGTCGATGACGAACCGATCCTTGACGGCCGACACCTGCGGATAGGCAAGCGCGAAATCCTCGTAATCCTCCCAATGCACGGTCGCCGACAAGCCGTCGAGCAGGCAGGCTTCCGCAAGCAGCCAGGTGCCGGATTCGATGCCGGCGATCATGGTCCGGTGGCGTGCCGCCTGCGATAGCTGCATCTTCAGGTTCGCTGTCGCGTTTTGCCGCCAGTTGTAGCTCGCCAGCACGAAGAGCGGTGTATCCGATGCCGTGGTCTGGAACGTTCCCTGCGTCGGTATGGCAATATGGCTGGTTGTCGGCACAGCTTCTCCGTCAGGCGTGAAGATGCGCCAACGATAGAGCTCGCTGCCGGAGATGCGGTTCGCCCCGCGCAACGGTTCGATGACGGAGGCAATGAGAATGAGGTTGGTGTCCGGCAGGACAAGAAGATCGATGTCAAGCCGTTCGGTCGATCGCTCCAGCAAGCTCCCCTCCCTGGTGTTCCGATAGTGTATCGATCGATTCCGAAAATGCAAAGCATCCTCGCTCATCCTGGCGCGTAATGCTCTCAAGACGAGGGAGAACAACAAACATGCCTCTTGCGATGAACCGCGATGTCTTCATCACCTGCGCCGTCACCGGTGCCGGCGATACGGTTTCGAAATCCAGCCACGTTCCCATTACTCCCAAGCAGATCGCGGATTCCGCGATCGACGCCGCCAAGGCTGGGGCGGCAGTCGTTCACTGTCATGTCCGCGATCCGGAAACCGGTGCCGCAAGCCGCCGCAACGACCTCTACAGGGAGGTCACCGACCGCATCCGTTCGGCCGATGTCGATGTGGTGCTGAACCTGACGGCGGGCATGGGCGGAGACCTGATTTTCGGCGATGTCGAAAGTCCCCTTCCCCTGAAGGCGGGGACGGACATGGCAGGGGCAACCGAGCGCGTCAGCCATGTCGCCGAATGCCTGCCGGAAATCTGCACGCTCGACTGCGGCACGATGAACTTCAATCTCGGCGATTACGTCATGACCAACACGCCCGCCATGCTGCGGGCAATGGCGAAGAAGATGACCGATCTCGGCGTGCGCCCCGAGATTGAGGCCTTCGACACCGGCCATCTGTGGTTTGCAAAGCAGCTTGCGGAAGAGGGCCTGATCGAAGATCCGGTGCTCATCCAGCTCTGCATGGGCATTCCCTGGGGCGCCCCTGACGATCTCAACACCTTCCTGGCCATGGTCAACAACGTGCCTGATAGCTGGACCTTCTCGGCCTTTTCGATCGGCCGCAACGCCATGGCTTATCCGGCTGCCGCGGTTCTGGCGGGCGGCAATGTCCGCGTTGGCCTGGAGGACAATCTCTATATCGGCAAGGGCGCTCTCGCCACCAATGCGCAGCTCGTCGAAAAGGCCGTGCAGGTGGTCGAAGGCATGGGTGCCAGGATCATCGGTCCCGAGGACGTCCGTAAGAAACTCAATCTGACGAAGCGCTGAGGACGATATGACAGGAATTACCAAAGCGGCCTGTATCGGCGGCGGCGTCATCGGCGGCGGCTGGATTGCACGTTTTCTGCTTGCCGGCATCGATGTCAGCGTCTTCGATCCGCATCCGGAAGCAAGCCGTATCGTCGGCGAGGTTCTTGCCAATGCGGAGAAGGCCTATGGGATGCTGACCGGCGCGCCGCTGCCGCCGCGCGGCCGGCTTACCTTTGAAACGTCGCTGCAAGAGGCTGTCTCCGGTGCAGACTGGATCCAGGAAAGCGTGCCCGAACGGCTCGACCTCAAGCGCCGCGTATTGGCGGAAATCGATGCTGCGGCACGACCGGACGCGCTGATCGGCTCGTCCACCTCCGGCCTGCTGCCAAGCGACCTGCAGCGCGACATGAAACATCCCGAGCGCCTCTTCGTCGCCCATCCCTACAACCCCGTCTACCTGCTGCCGTTGGTGGAAATCGTCGGCGGCGAGAAAACCTCGAAAGCGACCATCGAGGCAGCGATGGAGCGGCTTGCTCCAATCGGCATGAAGGGCGTTCATATCGCCAAGGAGATCGAGGCCTTCGTCGGCGACCGGCTGCTCGAAGCGCTCTGGCGCGAGGCGCTCTGGCTTATCCATGACGATATCTGCACCGTCGAGACGCTCGACGACGTCATCCGCTATTCCTTCGGGTTGCGCTGGGCGCAGATGGGCCTGTTCCAGACCTATCGCATTGCCGGCGGCGAGGCCGGAATGCGCCATTTCCTCGCGCAGTTCGGACCCTGCCTAGCCTGGCCCTGGACGAAACTGACCGACGTCGTCGACCTCGACGACGCGTTGATCGAAAAGATCGGAAAACAGTCGGACGAACAGGCCGCCGGCCTTTCGATCCGTGCACTTGAGCGCATCCGCGACGAAAATCTCGTCGGCATCCTGCAGGCGCTGAAGGTCGGAAATGACGGCAAGGGCTGGGGCGCCGGCCAATTGCTGAAGGATTTCGAACGGTCCCTGTGGGCAGCAGGCGGCGGGAAAACCGCTGCTGCCGATCCTTCAGGCCCCCTCAAGCTCGTCGAGACGAAGGTAGGCCCCGCCTGGGTCGACTATAACGGCCATATGACGGAGCATCGCTACCTGCAGGTTTTCGGCGATACGTCCGACGCGCTTCTCCGGCTGATCGGGGTCGATCTTGCCTATGTCGAGGCCGGGCAGAGCTACTATACGGTCGAAACCCATATCCGCCATCTTGGCGAGGCCAAGCTCGGGCAGGCGATCCATTCGACCTGCCAGATCCTCGCAGTTGACGAGAAGCGGCTGCACCTCTTCCACACGATCTGCGACACGGAGAGCGGTGCGGTGCTCGCCACTGCCGAGCAGATGCTGCTGCATGTCGATACCGAAGCCGGCAAGGCGACACCGGCGCCAATCGCAGTCCTCGACAAGGCAAATCTGATCGCCGCTGCCCATGTAAAGCTGCCTCCCCCCGATGGGGTCGGCCGCCATATCGGCCAGAAACGATAGGGAGATCGACATGGATTTCGGCCTCAGCGAAGAACAGAAGATGATCGTTGAAACGGTCCGCGGCTTCGTCGAAACCGAAATCTATCCGCATGAGAACGAAGTCGAGCGCACGGGTTTCGTTCCGCCGGATCTGGCGGCTGAGATCCGGCGCAAGTGCATCGAACTCGGCTTCTACGCTTGCAATTTCCCCGAAGAGGCGGGCGGCGCCGGCCTCGATCATGTCACCTTCACGCTTGTCGAGCGGGAACTCGGCCGCGGCTCCATGGCGCTGACGGTCTTTTTCGGTCGTCCCTCCGGCATCCTCATGGCCTGCGAGGGCGAACAGCGCGAACGGTATTTGCTTCCTGCCGTCCGCGGGGAAAGGATCGACGCGCTGGCGATCACCGAACCGGACGCCGGTTCTGACATGCGCGGCATGAAATGCACCGCTCGCAGCAACGGCAGCGATTTCGTGCTCAATGGCACCAAGCATTTCATCTCGCATGCCGATGCCGCCGATTTCATCATCGTCTTTGCCGCGACCGGCGAGGAGGAAACACCGAGAGGTCTCAAGAAGAAGATCACCGCGTTTCTGATCGATCGCGGCACGCCAGGCTTCGAAATCCTCAAGGGCTATGATTCCGTCTCCCACCGCGGCTATCATAACTGCACCCTGAGCTTTGCCGATTGCCGGATTCCGGCCTCCCAGGTTCTGGGCGAGGTACATCGCGGTTTCGAACTCGCCAACCAATGGCTCTATGGCACGCGGCTCACTGTCGCCGCCACCTGCGTTGGCAGGGCACGGCGCGTCTTCGACATGGCCTTGTCCTATGCCGCCGAGCGCAAGCAGTTCGGCAGACCGATCGGCGCCAATCAGGGCGTCTCCTTCAAGCTTGCCGACATGATCACGGAGATCGACGCAGCCGACTGGCTGACGCTTTCGGCGGCATGGCGACTGGATGCAGACCTGACTTCCGATCGCGAAATCGCTTCGGCCAAGCTTTACGCCTCCGAAATGCTTGCCCGCGTCACGGATGAGGCGATCCAGATCTATGGCGGCATGGGCCTGATGGACGATCTGCCGCTTGCCCGCTTTTGGCGGGATGCGCGCGTCGAACGTATCTGGGACGGCACGTCGGAGATCCAGCGCCACATCATCAGCCGCGATCTCCTGCGGCCGCTGGGAGCGTAGCCGATGACCTCACGCGCGCTCGACCGCCTGTTCAGACCGCAAACAATCGCCGTCTTCGGTGGCCGCGAAGCGCGTCGGGTGATCGAGCAGTGCGACCGGATGGGATTTGCGGGCGAGCTCTGGCCCGTTCACCCGACGCTCGCCGAGGTCCTCGGACGGCGCTGCTACAGAGCGGTTTCCGACCTGCCGTCGCCGCCAGACGCGGCCTTCGTCGGGGTCAACAGAATATCGACCGTCGAGATCGTGCGCAGCCTGTCGGAAGCTGGTGCCGGCGGTGCGGTCTGTTATGCCTCGGGCTTCAGCGAGGCGGTGGCGGAGCTTGCCGATGGCAGCGATCTGCAACAGGCGCTGGTTGGTGCAGCGGGTGACATGCCGATCCTCGGACCAAACTGCTACGGCTTCATCAACGGCCTCGACGGCGCACTTCTCTGGCCCGATCAGCACGGCATGAGGCGCGTCGAGCGCGGCGTGGCGATCTTGACCCAATCGTCGAATATAGCGCTCAACCTGACCATGCAGACGCGCGGCCTGCCGATCGCCTATGTCGTGACATCGGGCAATCAGGCGCAAACCTCGCTGTCCGATATCGCCTGTGGCCTGCTTGCCGACCCGCGCGTGACGGCTCTTGGCCTCCATGTCGAAGGCTTTGGCGACAAAGCTGCGCTTGAGCGCCTTGCCGCCACAGCCCGCCAGATGAAAAAGCCCGTTATTGTCTTGAAAGTCGGCAAGTCCGAACAGGCGAGACAGGCAACGCTTTCCCATACCGCATCCCTTGCCGGCGGCGATGCCGTGGCCGACGCAGTGCTTGCCCGCCTCGGTCTTGGCCGCGTCGAAACGCTGCCGGCGCTGCTCGAAACGCTGAAACTCCTGCATATAGCAGGCCCGCTGCAAGGTGCCGCGATCTCCTCGATGAGCTGCTCGGGTGGCGAAGCCTCGCTGATGGCGGATGCCGCGATCGGACATGCTGTCACGTTCCGAGATCTCGAACCAAAGCAATTGCCGCGCCTGAGAGGCATCCTCGGCGATATGGTGACGCTCGCCAATCCGCTCGATTACCATACGTTTGTGTGGGGAGATCTCGCGCGTCAGACAGAGGCTTTCACCGCAATGTTCGAGGGTAGCTACGACCTCAATCTCGTCGTCCTCGATTTTCCCCGCGCCGATCGATGCGAGGCCGCAGATTGGGTGACGACGGCTGACGCGGTCACCGCTGCCGCGTCTGCGACAGGCGCGCTCGCCGGAATCCTGGCGACCCTGCCCGAAAATATGCCGGAGGCTGTCGCCGACCGACTGGTCGCCGAAGGCGTCGTTCCCTTTTGCGGCATTGATGAAACCCTGATCGCCGCGGAAGTCGCAGCCGGCATCGGCGATACCTGGCGCAAGCCGCCTTCCCTGCCGCTTCTCAATATGGCGTCTGTCGAAGGTGCAATCGAAACGCTGACGGAGGCCGATGCGAAGACCGAACTCGACCTCGCCGGCCTTCCGATCCCCAAAGGCCGGGTTGCAAGTTCGCCGCTTCAGGCGGCGGATTATGCCCAGCGGCTCGGCTTTCCTGTTGTCCTGAAAGCGCTTGGCGTCGCGCACAAGACCGAAGCAGGCGCCGTCGCACTCAACCTGAAGGATGCCAAGGCCGTATCGGATGCCGCATCAAAGATGGCTGCGACAGACGGTTTTCTGGTCGAGAAGATGATCGACCCGCCCGTCGCCGAGCTGATCGTCGGCGCTTCCCGTGACCCGATTTTCGGATTATCGCTAACGCTCGGCGCCGGAGGAATTTTCGTCGAATTGCTGGAGGATTCTGTCGTTTTGCCGTTGCCGACGACGAGATTGGAAATTTCCGAGGCAATTTCGCGTCTCAAGATCGCAAAATTGATCGAGGGATATCGCGGACGCCCGAAGGGAGATCTTGAAGCGACCGTGACGGCTGTCGCGCGGGCGGCAGATTATGTCGTAATGAATGCGGCACGGCTGGAGGAACTGGACATTAATCCCTTGATGGTTCTTCCCGAAGGTCACGGCGTGACCGCAGTCGATGCCCTGATCCGGCGGAGGAGGTAGCATAGGTTGAGCGAGCCCATTCGGACCCGACGGGTCGGCGCAGTGCTGGAAGTCATCATCGACCGGCCGAAGGCGAACGCCATCGACCTTGCGACCAGCCGCGCCATGGGACTGATATTCCGTGATTTCCGCGACGACCCCGCACTCCGCGTCGCAATCATCTCCGGCGCAGGCGAGAAATTCTTTTGTGCCGGATGGGACCTGAAGGCTGCCGCGGCAGGCGACGCGGTCGACGGAGACTATGGGGTCGGCGGTTTCGGCGGGCTGCAGGAACTGCGAGATCTCAACAAGCCGGTCATCTGTGCCGTCAACGGCATCTGTTGCGGCGGCGGGCTGGAGATCGCGCTCTCTGCCGACCTGATCCTCGCCGCCGAACATGCGACCTTCGCACTTCCGGAAATCCGCTCCGGCACGGTTGCCGATGCCGCCTCGGTGAAGCTACCAAAGCGCATCCCCTATCATATCGCCATGGACATGCTTTTGACTGGCCGCTGGCTGGACGTTCAGGAAGCGAACCGCTGGGGTTTCGTCAACGAAATCCTGCCAGCGGACAAGCTGATGGACCGGGCTTGGAATCTTGCCCGCCTGCTCGAAAGCGGGCCGCCGCTTGTCTACGCGGCAATCAAGGAAATCGTCCGTGAATCGGAGGGTTCGACCTTCCAGACTGCCATGAACAAGATCACCAAACGGCAGTTTGCAACGGTCGACCGGCTTTACTCGAGCGAGGACCAATTGGAAGGCGCACGGGCTTTCGCCGAGAAACGAAGCCCTATCTGGAAAGGACGGTAACAAGGCGGCGGCAACCGCATCATCTTCCCGCAAGCGTGCGGGCACCTCGGACGGAAGAGGAAACCGCTCGGGGATTATGCCCAAAAATCGAAGTCAACGCACCATAAGAAGGAGAAGGGGAATGAACGATTACACGAAATATCTCGCAAGCCGGGTGACCGCCGGTGGCCTCAGCCGCCGCGAATTCCTGGGGCGCGCCATGGCAGCCGGCCTGACGCTTGCCGTTGCCGACAAGCTCTTCACCGAAAGTGCCGAAGCCGCCGAACCGAAGCGTGGCGGTCACCTGAAGCTTGGCCTGGAGGGCGGGGCTGCAACCGACTCCAAGGACCCGGCGAAATTTCTGTCGCAGTTCATGTTCTGCGTCGGTCGCTGCTGGGGCGACATGCTTGTCGAATCCGACCCGCTGACGGGTGCTGCCGTACCGGCGCTTGCCGAATCCTGGGAACCGTCGAAGGATGCGGCGACCTGGACCTTCAAGATCCGCAAGGGCGTCAAGTTTCACAACGGCAAGGAAATGACGATCGATGATGTGGTTGCGACACTCAAGCGTCATACCGACAAGGCATCGGAATCCGGCGCGCTCGGAGTCCTCGGCTCGATCAAGGAAATCAAGGCCGACGGCGGCAACCTCGTACTGACGCTTTCGGAAGGCAATGCGGATATGCCGCTGCTCTTGACCGACTATCATCTGGTCATCCAGCCGAATGGCGGTGTCGACGATCCGCTCGCCTCGATCGGTACCGGTCCGTACAAACTCACGAGCTTCGAGCCTGGCGTGCGCGCCACTTTCGAAAAGAACAAGGACGACTGGCGCACCGATCGTGGTTATGTCGATTCCATCGAAATCATCGGCATGAACGACGCAACGGCGCGCATCGCCGCTCTCTCGTCCGGCCAGGTGCACTACATCAACCGCGTCGATCCGAAGACGGTCGACCTTTTGAAGCGAGCACCGAACGTCGAGATCCTTTCGACTGCCGGGCGCGGCCACTATGTCTTCATCATGCATTGCGACAAGGCGCCGTTCGACAATAACGACCTGCGTCTCGCGCTCAAATACGCCATGGACCGCGAAACCATGGTGCAGAAGATCCTCGGCGGCTACGGCAAAGTCGGCAACGACTTCCCGATCAACAGCACCTACGCGCTCTTTCCCGAAGGGATCGAGCAGCGCGCCTACGATCCGGACAAGGCGGCCTTCCACTACAAGAAATCCGGCCATAGCGGCTCGGTTCTGCTGCGCACCTCGGAGGTTGCCTTCCCCGGTGCCGTCGATGCGGCCGTGCTTTACCAGGAAAGCTGCAAGAAAGCCGGCATCGAGATAGAGGTCAAGCGCGAGCCCGGCGACGGATATTGGACGAACGTCTGGAACGTGCAGCCTTTCTCGACCTCCTACTGGGGTGGTCGCCCGACGCAGGATCAGATGTATTCCACCGCCTATCTGTCGACGGCCGACTGGAACGACACCCGCTTCAAGCGTCCGGATTTCGATAAGCTGCTTCTCCAGGCGCGCTCCGAACTCGACGAGGCCAAGCGCAAGGAGCTCTATCGGTCGATGGCGATGATGGTGCGCGACGAGGGCGGCGTCATCCTGCCGATGTTCAACGACTTCGTGAACGCCTCCACCAAGCAGGTGAAGGGCTACGTCCACGACATCGGCAACGACATGTCGAACGGCTATGTCGCAACCCGCGTCTGGCTGGAGGCCTGACGCCGGGCGTCTGCCTTCCGATCTCCAGGCAAGCCGGGACCGTGGGACAAAACCCGCGGTCTCCTGACGTTTCAGCGCGAGGCCATCACCATGTCCAGTCCGACCTCAGGCAATATCCTGCCCGGTCTCAGGTTCCGGCAGCGTTTTCCGCTGCTTGCCCTCATTCTCGAGCGCTTCGTGCTCAGCATTATCCTGCTCTTTGCCGTCTCCATCCTCATTTTCGGCGGTCTGGAAGCCCTTCCCGGCGATTTCGCCACGACTTATCTCGGCCAGTCGGCAACGCCGCAGGCGGTTGCCAATATCCGCAAGGATCTCGGCCTCGACCGGCCGGTGATGACACGATATGTCGAGTGGCTGGGCAATGCCGTGCAAGGGGATTTCGGTACATCCTGGGCCAGCAAGAACTCCGTCAGCGAACAGATCGGCAAGCGGCTCGGCAATTCGCTGTTTCTGGCGGGCTTTGCCGCACTGATCTCCGTGCCGCTTGCCGTCGGCCTTGGCATGGTTTCCGTGCATTTTCGGGGCCGCCTGCCGGACAAGATCATCAACATCATTTCGCTGGCGGCGATTTCGTTGCCAGAATTCTTCGTCGGCTACCTGCTGATCATGTTTTTTGCAGTGAAGTTCGGCGTCGCGACCTTTCCTGCCACCGTCTATGAGAGCATGAGCTTCGCCGACCGGCTGAAGGCGATTGCCCTGCCGACGGCGACCCTCGTTCTCGTCGTGCTGGCCCACATGATGCGCATGACACGCGCAGCAATCCTCTCGGTCATGTCGTCGGCCTATATGGAGACGGCAGAGCTGAAGGGCCTTTCGGCGTTTCGCTCGATAGTCAAGCATGCCGCACCGAACGCGCTTGCGCCGATCATCAACGTCGTGGCGCTGAACCTCGCCTATCTGGTGGTCGGCGTGGTCGTCGTCGAGGTGGTTTTCGTCTATCCCGGCATGGGCCAGTATATGGTCGATGCCGTGACGGTGCGCGACATGCCGGTGGTTCAGGCCTGCGGTCTGATCTTTGCGGCCGTCTATATCTTCCTCAACATGCTGGCCGACATTCTCGCCATCATTGCCAACCCCCGGCTGAGGCATCCAAGATGAGATTGAGAGATATCCCCATCACCGCCTGGATCGGCATGAGCGGCATCGCGATTGCCTTCGTCTTCGCTCTCTTCGCACCCTTCATCGCTCCCTACGGGGAGACCGAAGTCGTCGGCAGCGTCTGGCAGATGCCGGATGCCCAATATGTCTTCGGCCTCGACAATCTCGGCCGCGACATTCTCTCTCGGCTGATCTACGGCGCACGTACGACGCTTTTCGTGGCGCTTGCCGCAACCGTCATCTCCTTTTCGCTCGGCGTCGTCCTGAGCTTTACGGCAGCCGTCTCGCGCGGACTGATCGATATGGTCTTCTCGCGCTTCAACGACCTAATGATGTCGATCCCGACGCTGATCTTCGCGCTCGTGGTCCTGGCAGTGCTGCCACAGAACATCATCGTGCTGATCCTCGTCATGGCAATCCTTGATTCCACCCGCGTCTATCGTCTCGGCCGTGCCGTGGCCCTCGATGTCGCGGTCATGGAATTCGTCGAGGCGGCCAAACTTCGCGGCGAAGGAAAACTCTGGATCATCTTCCGCGAGATCCTCCCGAACACGCTGACGCCGCTGCTGGCCGAGTTCGGCCTGCGATTTGCCTTTTCGATCCTCTTTCTCTCGACCTTGTCCTTCCTCGGCCTCGGCATCCAGCCGCCGTCGGCGGACTGGGGCGGTATGGTCAAGGACAATAAGGACGGCATCATCTTCGGTATTTCGGCAGCGCTCGTGCCGGGCAGCGCGATTGCCATCCTTGCAGTCTGCGTCAATCTGGTTGTCGACTGGCTTTTGAAACGAACATCCAGCCTCAAGGGAGGGCGTGGCGATGCCTGATCTTCTTTCCGTCCGCAATCTCAAGATCGAAGCCACCAGCTATCCGCCGGGCGAGGCACCTAAGCGCGTGACCATCGTCGATGGCGTTTCCTTTGATTTGCAGAAAGGCCGGGTGCTCGGTCTGATCGGCGAATCCGGTGCCGGCAAGTCGACGATCGGGCTCTCGGCACTTGCCTATGGTCGGGGCGGTGCCGAGATCACCGGCGGAGAGGTGCTGCTCGATGGCGACAATATTCTTGGCCTTGGCAGGAGTGGCATCAGGCATATCCGCGGCGCCCGCGTCTGCTATGTGGCTCAGTCGGCCGCGGCCGCCTTCAATCCTGCCCACCGGCTCGGTGACCAGGTGATCGAGGCTTCCGTCAAACACGGGCTGATGAGCAAACAGGAGGCGAAAAAGCGAGCGCTCTATCTGTTTCAGGTGCTTGGCCTTCCCCATCCCGAAAGTTTTGGCGAACGCTTCCCGCATCAGGTTTCGGGCGGCCAGTTACAGCGCGCCATGACGGCGATGGCGCTTTGTTCCAACCCCGAACTGATCGTTTTCGACGAACCGACGACGGCACTTGACGTCACCACTCAGATCGACGTGCTGGCGGCAATCAAGCATGCGATCGAGGCAACCCATACGGCTGCCCTCTATATCACCCATGATCTCGCCGTCGTCGCTCAGATCTCCGACGACATCATGGTGCTGCGCCATGGCAAGACGGTGGAATACGGCAGTGTTCAGCAGATCATCGAAGAACCACGGGAGGATTATACCCGCGCCCTCGTCAACGTGCGCCAGACGCTGCGACAGGAAGCGGCCGACCAGTCCGACGCATTGTTGAAAGTCGAAAACGTCAGTGCGGAATATTCCAATGGCTTCAAGGTCCTCAACGATGTCAGCCTGCATGTCCCGAAGGGGCAGACGCTGGCAATCGTCGGCGAGTCGGGCTCAGGGAAGTCGACGCTCGCCCGCGCCATCACCGGGCTGTTGGCACCGACCGCAGGCAAGATTTCCTTCGCCGGAAAGCCTTTGACGCCCGACCTCAGACGCCGCCCGCGCGATGACCTGCGCCGCATCCAGCTCATCTACCAGATGGCCGACACTGCGATGAACCCCCGACAGACCGTGCGCGACATCATCGGGCGGCCGCTTACCTTCTACTACGGCCTCAGAGGCGCCGAAAAGACCGCTCGGGTGAAGGAATTGCTCGACCAGATCGAGATGGGCAACGGCTTTTTGAACCGCTACCCGGCAGAGCTCTCAGGCGGCCAGAAGCAGCGGGTGGCGATTGCGCGTGCTCTTGCCGCCAAACCCGAGCTTATTCTGTGCGACGAGCCGACCTCGGCACTCGACCCGCTGGTTGCCGAAGGCATCCTGAAGCTGCTGTTGAAGCTGCAGGAAGAGGAACATCTCTCCTACGTCTTCATCACTCACGACATCGCTATCGTGCGCGCAATCGCCGACAGCGTCGCGGTCATGCATCGCGGCAGGCTCGTCCGCTTCGGTCCCAAATCCCAAGCGCTATCGCCGCCCTTCGACGATTACACCGACCTGTTGCTGAAATCTGTGCCCGAGATGGAGATTGGCTGGCTGGAGCGGGTACTGACGACGCGGAAGATGGCAAGCGCTGGAAATTGAAGGCTGGAATTTGCCGCGCTCATCCGCATCTGATCGCTTCGTCGCAAATCGGTGTCATCAATACTCTGCCGGCACCGCATACACTTCCGCGGATGGATCTGCGAGGAACGAGCGCACCGTCGGTGGCAGTTGGCGTGAAGATAGCGGCACTGGTCCGCAGCGCGACAGAAGCTCGCGCAGGTTGGGCTCGGCGCCGACATGGCGCCAGATCATCCGCGACGCATAGGGAAGGTTTTCCTTTCGCCACGAGACTCCCATGGTCGTCCCGCGCAGGTAGATGCGCTGATACGCGTCGAATGGCAGGAGGATCGTCTGTGACAGTATCGGGTTCGGGCCGACGACTCGCTCCGTAATGAAGATCCGGTTTCGATAAAAGGCCGCAAGGCCAATGTATTTTGAAAACTGCTGGATGCCGTTTCCAGGGTCTCGCAGACGCTCCATTGATTTGACATGCACAAGCCCACCTTTTTCCACAATGCGGCTGCACGAACAGATAATCATTCCCGGCCAGGACGGTGAGCGATGATAGGTCTGGAAATAGCCGATATGGCGCCGGAGCGAGGTCAAATCTCCTGGGAACGCCTTCAGCAGTTCGGAACTTTGATTGAGGTCGAGAATCGGTTTGCGAAGCCGCTCGCGAAAGAGCCTGGGAGCGAGACTAAAGTCGGCTGCGTCGAGATCGAAATACTTGGCTATGCGCGCGAGATTATGGGCAGATGGCCTCGTCTGGCCGTTGATATATCGATTGAATTGCTGCCTGTTGATATCGATCGCGCGGCACAGATGCGAAATGGAGCGCTGCGTGGCACAGGCAACCTTGAGGTTCTCGACGAGGTGAGGCATCGGCGGCTCCGTCTTAATGATAGTAGCGTAAACTCGCTTAAAGACGCGTCAAGTCGCGAAATTGCATGAAGCACCCTGATCTCTACGTTCCCTTCTCATAAAATTGAAAAAGGGAACTGCAATGACACGTCAAAAGGATCAATCTTCGCCTCTGAGTATCGGCCGCCGTCACTTCCTGGGCGGCGCCGTCGCGCTTGGCGCTTTGCCTGCCCTCACCTCCGGCCTCCTGATGCCGCACGATGCCCGCGCGCAGGAAGCGAAGCGCGGTGGTCATCTGAAGCTCGGCCTCAAAGGCGGCGCCACCAGCGATGCCCTCGACCCTGCGACCTACAGCGCCTCCGTATTGTTCGTGATTGGCCGTCTCTGGGGCGACACACTCGTCGAATCCGACCCCAAGACCGGTGCACCCTTGCCGTCGCTGGCGACGTCATGGACACCATCGGCGGATGCATCCGTCTGGACTTTCAAGATCAGGAACGACGTGCAGTTTCACGACGGTAGCAAGATGACCGTGGCCGACATCGTCGCGACACTGAAGCGACATGCGGACAAGAATTCGCAGTCGGGTGCTCTGGGGCTCATGGCCTCTATCACCGGTATCGAAGAGAAAGCGGGCGACCTTGTCCTCACACTTTCGGAAGGCAATGCGGACCTGCCTTTGCTTTTGACAGACTATCACCTCATCATCCAGGCGAAGGGCGGGGTCGACAAGCCTGCGGCGGCCGTCGGTACAGGTCCTTACATTTTAAAAAGTTTCGAACCGGGCGTTCGCGCAACCTTCGAGAAGAACCCGAAGGATTGGCGCTCCGACCGCGGCTTTGTCGACAGCGTCGAAATCCTCGTCATCAACGACAACACCGCCCGCGTTGCCGCACTTGCCTCCGGCCAGGTCCATTTCGTCAACAATGTCGACCCCAAAACCGTCGCGATGTTGCAGCGAGCACCGACCGTTGACATCCTCCGTAATGCAGGCAAGGGCTTCTATTGTTTCCTGATGCATTGCGACACGGCTCCCTTCGACAATGCCGATCTTCGGCTTGCGCTGAAATACGCCATCGATCGTCAAGCGATCCTCGACAAGGTCCTGGGCGGCTACGGAACGATCGGCAACGACTATCCGGTCAATTCCAACTACGCCCTCGCCCCAACCGATATCGAGCAACGCCCTTATGATCCGGACAAGGCCGCGTTCCACTTCAAAAAATCGGGTCTCGACCGCTCGATTCAACTGCTCACGTCAGACGCAGCCTTTCCGGGCGCAGTGGATGCGGCGATCCTATTCCAGCAAAGCGCGCGCAAGGCCGGCATCACGATCGACGTCAAGCGCGAACCGGAAGACGGCTACTGGACCAATGTCTGGAACAAGCAGCCCTTCTGCGCCTCATTCTGGGGCGGTCGTCCGACCCAGGATTCGCGCTATTCCACCTCCTACCTGTCGACCGCAGAATGGAACGACACGCGTTTCAAGCGCCCGGACTTCGACAAATTGGTTCTGCAGGCACGGTCTGAACTCGATGAGGCCAAGCGCAAGGCGCTTTATCGGCAATTGGCGCTGATGGTGCGAGATGATGGCGGTCTGATCCTGCCCGTCTTCAACGACTACATCATGGCCTCATCGAAAACGCTGAAAGGATATGTCGATGATATCGGCAATGATATGTCCAACGGCTACATCGGCAGCCGTGTCTGGCTTAATGCCTAAAGTTCTCCTGGATATATGAAGATGTCAGACCGCAGCTTCACGACCATCGAAAATCAGTGGATCACCTTGAAGGACGGCACGCGGCTCGCCGCACGCATCTGGATGCCCGACGGTGCGGAGAAGGATCCCGTGCCGGCGGTCTTCGAGTTCCTGCCCTATCGCAAGCGCGATGGGACAAGCCTGCGTGATGAATCCACCTACCCCATCTTCGCTGCAGCCGGGATTGCCGGCGTGCGTGTCGACATCAGAGGCTCCGGCGAATCCAGCGGCATCATCGATGGCGAATATACCGAACTCGAGCTTGCCAATGCCTGCGAGCTGATCGCCTGGATCGCAGCGCAACCGTGGTCGAACGGCTCTGTCGGCATGATGGGCATTTCCTGGGGCGGCTTCAACTGCCTGCAGGTCGCAGCCTTGAAGCCCCCGGCGCTCAAGGCGGTGATTTCGATCGCGTCCACGGTCGACCGCTATAATGACGACATCCACTACAAGAACGGCTGCCATCTCTCCGCCCAGCTTTCCTGGGCGGCGACCATGCTTGCCTACCAATCGCGCGCCCCCGATCCGGCCGTCGTCGGCGACGACTGGCGCGATATGTGGCTACAGCGCCTGGAGCAGGAACCCTTTTTTCTGGAAGAATGGCTGGAGCATCAGCGCCGTGACGATTTCTGGCGGCATGGATCGATCTGCGAAGATTTCGCCGGCTTCGATATTCCCGCCATCGTCATCGCCGGCTGGGCGGATGGCTATCGCAACACGCCGTTGCTGGCCGTTGAGGGTCTCGGCGAGAAGGCTAAGGCGCTGATCGGTCCGTGGATCCACAAATATCCGCATTTCGCCTGGCCGAAGCCGCGGGTCGATTTTCACGGCGAAGCCATCGCCTGGTGGAACCGCTGGCTGCGCGGCGAGGGTAACGGGGCGGAGGCTACGCCATCTTTACGCGCCTATATTCTCGATGCGATAAAGCCCGCCACGCGCCGCGATTTCGACCCTGGTTTCTGGATCGCCAAACATAGTTGGCAGCAGCCGGACATGCAGTGCTTTTATGTCGAGCAGTTCGGCGCCTTGATGGAAGGCATGCCGATCCCACATGCGCCGGAACATCCCGTTTATCTGCGCTCGCCGCTCGATACGGGCACTTCCTCAGGCGAATGGTTCACTCTGAAGCCGGATGCGGAGCTGGCGATCGATCAGCGCCTCGATGACGCCGGATCGCTGACCTTCCAGACCGCGCCACTGGTCGAAGACCATGATTATCTCGGACGCCCCGCCGTCACATTGAGGCTCAGATGCGACGCCGAAACCGCCAATCTCTGCGCAAGACTCGTCGATGTCCATCCAGACGGCACGGCAACGCGCGTCTCCTTCGGCGTGCTCAATCTCGCTCATCGCAATAGCAATGCTGCACCGGAGCCGCTGAACAAGGGGGAGCTGACAACAATTACCATTACGCTCGATGCCTGCGGCTATCGTTTCCGCAAGGGACACCGTATCCGCCTCTCGCTATCAACGGCCTATTGGCCGATGGTGCTGCCCCCTCCGGAAGATCCAGGGCTGACAATCGACATCGCCTCCATTGGTCTGGCTTTGCCCAAGCTCGGCGCGCATGAGATCATCGACATCAAGCAGCCCGACAATCCCGATCCCCTGCCGAAATATATCGAACACGCACCCGCCTCCACAAAACGGCAGGTGGTGCGCGATCTCTCGGCCGGCGTCACGCGCTATGAAATCCATGAGGATACCGGCCTTTTCGAGCGTCCCGGCACCGGTCTTTCCACCCGGCAGCTGCGCGAAGAAACCTGGTCAATCGCGCCGGACGACCCGCTATCGATGACGGGCCGATCCACCTGGACCTGTGACATGCAGCGCCCCGGCTGGTCCGTGACGACGGTTGCGACAGCATCGATTGCCTGCACGGCAACACACTGGATCATCGCCGCCACCGTGGTCGCCCATGAAGGCGGGATAAAGATCTTTGAGAAGGATTTTGGCGAGACGGCAATCGCTCGCGACCTGATGTAGCCGTCAGCGCGATGCGAAGAGCCGTGCTGCCTCGCAGACCGCCTTGAAGCCTGCCCGGGCACCCTCGCTCATATGGCGAGCTCGCAGCCACGCATGCACCATCTGCGGTTCCTCGCGGAACCAGACCTCCACGCCAGCCTGGGCAAGCCGGGCAGCGTAGGTGCGCCCGTCGTCTCGCAACGGATCGAACCGCGCGACCGTGATGAAGGCAGGTGCAAGCCCCTCGACCGATACCGCGTGAAGCGGCGCGGCGACGGGATGGTGCGACGGAGCCTGCAGGATGTCGCGATAATAGGCGACATCAGCCGCGGTCAGGCCGGGTGCATTTGCCATTTCTACATAGGAGCCCTTCTGCAGGTCGCCGCCCAATGCCGGATAGACGAGGACCTGACCGGCGACACCGGGCAGGCCCTCCTCCAGCGCTCTAATGGCGAGCCCCGCCGCCAGATTGGCGCCGGCGCTATCGCCGATGACGACGACCTTGCTTCCGGGGGGCGACAGCAGGTGTTTCAAGACGAGGAAGCAATCCTTGCTCTGCGCCGGCCAGCGGTATTCGGGTGCCAGCCGGTAGTCGACGGAAACGAGTTCAGCGCCGGAAAAGTCGGCGATTTCAGCGCAGATCGAATGATGACTTTCGAGCGAGCCGACAACGAAACCGCCGCCGTGAAGATAGAGGAGAACGGTCGATGTCGTGATCGTCCGCGGCCGATAGCGGCGGATCGCGATGCGCTGCACCATACCGTCGGCATAGACCAGCCCCTGCGGCAGAGCGTGGTCAAACCGCGCGCAGAGCGCATCGTACCATTGCCGTTGCTGCTCGATCGATGCCTCGACCGCATCAGGCGGATAAAAGCCTTCGCAGATCTCCAGGAATTCCAGAATGCTCTCTTCTGTGGGCATCGGTCGGGCAATCGACATCAAGTTCCTTCCGCGTGCTCGCAAGGCACCGTCGAGGCGGCTGGCCAAACAGCCAACACTGCATCATGCACACGCTCCGCAATGGCGCCTGTCCTGCCGCGACCGTTCGTGTCGCCGACAGATCCGTGGCTGGAAAAGACGGCTGCCCGAGCGGCCGGAACAACTGATGTCGGCGGGGCGATAGTTCGTCGTCCCCAATTCGGCTATTTTTTACGGCATCCGGTGCATCCACGCTGCCCAGAGGATCACTCATGCGACGACCAGTGCCGCTTCTGATGATAACGTTAGATCTGACCGGCGCTCGCCTGCTGGCCGCCGCCGACAAGCGGTTCCGTCAAGTGGTCGTCAACTGGCGGCGAATGCATCCCTAGACCTTCAGCCCTTCAAGCAACGAGCAGTCGCAACACATGGCCCGCCCCAATATTCTTATCATCATGGTCGATCAGCTGAATGGCACGCTGTTTCCCGACGGACCGGCAGAGTTCCTTCATGCGCCGAACCTGAAGGAACTGGCGTCACGGTCGGTTCGTTTTGCCAATAGCTATACGGCAAGCCCTCTCTGCGCGCCGGCGCGCGCGTCCTTCATGTCGGGGCAGCTGCCGAGCCGGACGCGCGTCTACGACAATGCGGCCGAATTTGCTTCGGACATTCCGACCTATGCACACCATCTCAGGGCGGCCGGATATCATACCAGCCTGTCGGGCAAGATGCATTTCGTCGGACCGGATCAGTTGCATGGCTTTGAGGAACGCCTGACGACGGATATCTACCCGGCCGATTTCGGTTGGACTCCCGATTACCGCAAGCCTGGTGAACGCATCGACTGGTGGTATCATAATCTTGGATCCGTCACGGGTGCCGGAATTGCGGAAATTACCAACCAGCTGGAATACGACGACGAGGTTGCCTACAACGCTACCCGAAAGCTCTACGACCTGTCGCGCCGTCAAGACGACCGTCCCTGGTGTCTGACTGTCAGCTTCACCCATCCTCACGATCCTTATGTGGCCAGGCGCAAATTCTGGGATCTCTACGAGGACTGCCCAGCCCTCGACCCGACCGTTCCGCCACTGCCTTTCGACGAGATGGATCGGCATTCGCAACGCCTGCTCGAGGCCTGCGACCATACGGCCTTCGATATTACCGCCGAGCAGATTCGCCGGGCCAGGCGCGGCTATTTCGCCAATATCTCCTATGTCGACGAGAAAGTCGGGGAAATCCTCGACGTCTTGGAGCGCGGACGCATGCGCGACAACACCGTCATCCTGTTCGTCTCGGACCACGGGGACATGCTCGGCGAGCGCGGCCTGTGGTTCAAGATGTGTTTTTTCGATGGGTCTGCCCGCGTGCCGCTGATGATCGCCGCGCCCGGTTGGCGACCCGCGGTGATTGATCAACCGGTTTCGACGCTCGACATCACGCCGACACTTGCCGGCCTTGCCGGTCTCGATATCGCGGCGATTGCCAACTGGACGGATGGCGAGAATCTGGCGCAACTGGTGGATGGCTCGGGCAGGCGCAGCCCCGTCTTGATGGAATATGCTGCCGAAGGATCGATCGCGCCGTTAGTGGCTATTCGCGAAGGCCGCTTCAAGCTTACCGTTTGCGAAAAGGATCCTCCTTTGTTGTTCGATCTTCAGCACGACCCTCACGAGCTCGTCAATCTGGCCGACGATCCGGCCCATGCGAACACGCTGGACGCGCTCCTCAATCAAACCAAACTGCGCTGGGACCTCGCAAGTTTCGATGCGGCGGTTCGAGAAAGCCAAGCACGGCGCTGGGTCGTCTATCCTGCATTGCGCGAAGGATCCTATTATCCCTGGGATTATCAACCCCTGCAAAAGGCTGCCGAGCGCTACATGCGCAATCACATGGATCTGAACGTGCTGGAGGAGAACCAGCGGTTTCCGCGGGGCGAATGACGGCTAGCCTTTGCCTGAGACTCGAGCGACAGCCGTCCCGTGAGAGAGTTCGAAGGGCGCTTGCGGCGGCCGAAAGGCAGAGCCTTCGGCACAACACCGTGCGGAAGGCGCAGGCTTCCGATTGCCAAAGCTGAGCCGTAGCAAGCCCTTAGGACAGAGCCGACATTGCCCCTTGTCACTCAAGGGGCAATGAAGCCAGCGAGACCAAAAGATCCCCTGGGGAAGATCAGGGGTTCGTTGTCTCGCTGCTCGTGGCGGAGGTCTCTGTCGCATCCACGCTTTGTGCGGCTTCCGTCGTTGTCGCCGTACTCTCCGTTCCGGTCTCGGAGCCTTCCGCAGCCACGGCAGGGTCAGCCGTCTCGCTACCCTCAGCCGTCTCGCCAGCCGGCGGTTCGGTTGTTGGCGTCTCTGCCGCCGGGGCTGCGGCGGCCATCGCCTCTCTCATCTGGTCGATCGTTCCAACAGCCGTGCCGATGCCGAGCCTATCCTTTGCCCAACTCAAAGCTTCGGGGCTGACGGTGCCCGTCTTTGTCGCCGAAGCCAGCGCTGCGGTCAGAGCCGCGTCGCCCAAAACCGGATCGTCAGCCGGCGGGGCAACGCCATTTGCCAATTCATACTGCGCGTAGGCGTTGGCGAAAGTTGAGATCGCGGCCATCCTGGGATCCGCGGTGTTCATCAACGCGTGATAGTTACGCTTCAGCGAGTTCAGTCCAGCAAGCTCTGCTGCCGGTTTCTTTGCTGGCCTTGTCGCAGGCGCTGTAGCGACGGTCGTCTTTCTGGCCGTATTCTTCGCGCTGACGGTGTGTTTAGTCGACTTCGTGGTTTTGCCCGAGTTTTCTGCAGTGCGGCCGCTCTCGGTCTTGCCGGCAGAGCGGGCGCTCCCCTTCCCGCCACCGCCGCTCCCGCCGCCGTGACTGCCGCTGTTGCCGCTGCCATGGCCGCCCCCACCACCGCCACTGCCTCCACTGCCTCCACCGTTACCGCCGCCACCGCCATTACCTCCGCCGTGACCGCCGCCGCCGTTACCCCCACCGTTGCCGCCACCACCGCCGTTGCCGCCCTTGGCGAAGGCAGGCGAGAGATCGTTAAAGATGGCATTAAGAGGCGCCAGCGCCAAAGTCGTGGAGAGACAGAGAACGCCGATAATCCTGGAGAGCCGCATGAGATAGTCCTTCCGATATGCACAGGAGCCCGTTACATCTCGGTTATTGAAGCAGCCTGCCCATAAAAATCTAATTGAGCATGTTCTTTCAATTTGAACTTCTTGCCGAATATTTTGACACGAAGAGCCCCGCCCGCCGAGCGGGGCGAGAATGAAGTCGGAATAACCTCGCAATCTCGCAACAGCTTCGGTCGAACGAGCCCCAAAGCTCGCTTGTGAGGCGGCTAACATGGCTGCCTTTCGGCGAGAATTGTGGTATTCCTAAAAAAGATGATTGTTGTGAGGTGGGAGGCAGTTGATGGTCGCGCGAAGGGACATGACAAGCGACGAATGGAAGTGGCTTGTGAGGCTTTGCCAGCATGAAGCGGATAGAGTTCCCCAGCCAATCGAGACGAGGCTAATCGAGCTCGGACTATCCGGGCCGAATGGTCTTTCGAAGGAAGCGAGAGACTTGGTTCAACATGAATTGTTGAGTGAGCGACGGAACCGGCTGCAGGGCCTTCATTGAGTATCTGATCACGTCGTGCCGTTGGTAGCGGTGCAGCCAAGTTTCTCGCCAGGAGGCCCCTGTCGCAGCTCCACAATAGGAACTATTGCCTCGACCCTTCGTTACCTTCGCACAAAGCGAGGTGACGTCATGAAACGAATCATAGGACTACCGGCGGCAGTCTTTGGGTTGATTGCTACTTGCGCCTTTGCTCAGGCCCCATCTGAACCATCGCCGCCTCCATCCCCAGCGCCAGAATCCGGCAGAGAAAATCCACTTCCGCCAAATGTCTCAAGCAAGAACGAAGAGCGTGTGGACCATGATTGGCGTTCGCAGCCGCGGGAGCGCGGCGCCCGGTTTCACATCGAGAACGGCCAGACCAGGATCGACATCAGGTGTGCCGACGGGGATTCTACCAAGGATTGCACCGACGCAGTTCTGCAAGTGCTGGAACATTTGCGGACGTCCGATCCTGACACCAACGATCGACGGGGCGATTACCGGCGTGATCGCTGGGAGCGCGACTAGCAGCTGAAGCTGTCACTCAGGTGAACGACGCTTTCAGCATCGGTTCACCAGGACGGGTGCTAAATCCCCTGACAATCGGAGTAACGAAGATGCGAAAACTTCTAGTCACGGTGGCCCTTCTCGCAGCCGGAGTAACAGCTGGAGCCGCAAATGCCGCGCCTGTTGGCCGTGTCACGGCGCCAGCCGTCGCAAACGTCATGACGGTCGATTATGCATGTGGCCGCGGTTACCATCTGAGCCCGCGCGGCTTTTGCCGACCCAATCGATGGGCACCGCCGCCGCCACGCTTTTACGGCTGGGATCGTCCGCATCGCGGCTGGGAATACAGACGTTACGGTCGTTGGGATCGCGATCGCGACTGGCGTGAATACAGACGCTACGACCGTTGGGACCGCGATGGTGACTGGCGGTAATTAATCCTTTCGCCGGCTGGCCGAAGCTGAGATCGCTTCGGCCGGTCGCCATCGTCGAAAGTGCGCTTGCAGCGCTCGAGCCTGACTACTTCCCGACTGTGTCTCCCGATTGTTTCGTGGCTGCCCTCAGCACGCCTTCCTGCAAATCCGCCACGTCGGCAAGGATGGCGGATGCCTCGTTCAGCAATAGGTCTTTTGCCTTCTTGCGGGCATTTTCAATGGCAATGTCAGCACTCAGGCTGCGCTCGTTTGATTCCAGGCCATCATCTGCGCCGGGATCTTCACCATCGCTCAATTGCGCTCGAGATTTCCTGCGATTTTCTCGCGCAGCCGCTTCTTTGCGACGCTCGGCTTCGTTGAGTGAAACGACGCCTTTCTCGCGCTGCGCCTTGAGGTCGGCGATATCTTTCACGAAAGATTGGAAATCCGGATCGCTCCCGACCCGCGCGTCATGGCGGCTTTGCAATGTCGGCAGCCATTTCGAGATCATATCCGCCGGGGCGTAGTTCACGGGCTTGATCTGCGCCCACGGTAGGGCATTATCGTAACTGGTCTCGCCGAAGCTCTTCGGGTCGGAAAGTCCAGGCAAACTGATATCAGGCGTCACGCCGCGCAGCTGCGTCGTGCCGCCATTGATACGGAAGAACTGCGCGATCGTTACTTTCAGCTCGCCAAATTCGGGTTTGCTGTTGTGAACCATCTGATCGAGATCAACGACGGTCTGAACCGTGCCCTTTCCGAAACTGGGTTCGCCGACGATCACGCCGCGACCGTAATCCTGGATTGCCGCGGCGAAAATCTCCGACGCCGATGCCGAACCGCGATTGATCAGAACACCCATCGGGCCTGTCCAGACAGGCGCTGCAAACTCAGCGCTTCTGACCGCGACCTTACCATCGCTACTGCGTTGCTGGACGACCGGGCCATTGCCGATGAACAGACCGGTCAAATCAATCGCCTCATCCAATGAACCCCCGCCATTGTTGCGCACGTCAACGAGAACGCCGTCGACCTTTTCTTGCTTCAGTTCATCGAGAAGCCTCGCGACATCACGGCTTGCACTTTTGTAGTCCTTGTCCCCTTTGTGCCGCGCCTCGAAATCCTCATAGAATGTCGGCAGCGTGATCACCCCGATTTTGCGCGTGGCCTCGCCGACGTTTACCGACAGCACAGTCTTCCTGGCAGCCTGCTTTTCGAGACTGATTTTATCACGCACAAGGCTGACGACGCGATGCGTGGCATCTGCTCCGGCATCCGCCGGCAGGATGTCCAAGCGCACGACGGAGCCTTTTTTCCCTCGTATCAATTGCACGACTTCATCGAGGCGCGTGCCGACCACTTCTTTTATCGCACCGTCCTTGCCCTGACCGACGCCGGTAATACGGTCTCCGATAGAGAGCTTGCCGGACAACTGGGCCGGACCGCCAGGTACGAGCTCACGGATCGTCGTATAATCGTCGCGCTCCTGCAGGACAGCGCCGATACCAACCAGCGAAAGCTTCATCGAGATATTGAAATCGGCCGAAGCCGTTGCGCCGAAATAGTCCGTGTGCGGGTCGATCGATGTCGCATAGGCCTCCATGAACGACTGGAAGACGTCATCGCTTTTATACTGGTAGGCTCGCTCGATAGCGTTTGCGTAACGTTTATCGAGCGTTTCGCGAATAGCGGCATCGGTTTTTCCGGCGAGCTTCAACAGCAACCAATCGCTTTTGACGCGTTTGCGCCAAAGCTCATTGCTTTCGGCTTCCGTCTGCGGCCAGGGCTCTTTGTCGCGCAATACGGAATAGTTTTCCTGCACACCGAAATCGAAGTCCTGCTTAAGCAGACTGCGCGCGTAATTCATGCGGTCGACGATACGCTGCTCGTACGCGGCGAAGATGGCAAACGGGATCTTCAAATCCTTCCGGTCGATGGCATCGTCGATCTCGCTGCGGTCAGACATAAACTTGTCGATGTCCGCTTGCAGGAAGAGCATGTGGTCCGGATCCAGTGATTTGACGAACCGGTCCATGATCCTGGCAGACAAGGCGTCGTCGAGTGGAATAGGTCTGTAGCTGTATCGCGTGAGAAGTTGTGCGCTCAGCTGAGCAGCTTGCGCCTGTTGCTTTTGCGGCGCCAGGACAGGCAGTGCCGCGACTTCAGCATAGGCGGACTGCGCGATTGCAAGAAATGCACCAAAAAAAACGTAGGCTATGCGCATCCGGCGTTGATCCAATTCATAATGCCTGTTGTCGATGTGCGATCTAGGTGGGGCAATTATGGTTTTTTGGCAACCGGCCAATTAATTGCATGGTTTGCAAAGCCGCGAAATTCGTCCCTTCGTCAATGACAATATCCCGCGTAACCGGAACAATACCCGGCAATTCGACCATCACGAGCTCTCTACCCGGCGACCAGCGAAGCGCCGGTAAGCGTTCACGAATTGGCGGAAGAAGAACGGTCGGTCAGTGCGTGAGGGCAGCTTCTAGTCCTTGTTCACTCCTTGACCGCCCCCGTCATCGACGAGACGTAATAGTCCACGAAGAACGAGTAGAGGATGACGACGGGCAGCGAGCCGAACAGCGCCCCCGCCATCAGCGATCCCCACTCAAACACGTCCCCACGCACCAGTTCGGTCAGCACGCCAACCGGGATCGTCTTGTTTTCCGACGATTGAATGAAAGTCAGGGCGTAGATGAACTCGTTCCATGACAGGGTGAAGGCGAAGATGCCGGCCGAGATGAGACCGGGTACCGCCAGCGGCAGGATGATCTTCGTCAGGATCTGCCACCGATTGGCGCCATCCACCAGCGCACTTTCCTCCAGCTCGAACGGGATCGAGCGGAAGTAACCCATCAGAAGCCATGTGCAGAAGGGAATGAGGAAGGTTGGATAGGTGAAGATCAGCGCGAGGCGCGAGTCATAGATGCCGAGCTTGAAAACGATGAAGGCAAGTGGAATGAACAGGATCGATGGCGGTACAAGATAGGCCAGAAAGATGACGAGGCCGACGGAGCGCGAGCCGGTGAAGCGCACACGCTCGATCGCATAGGCACCGAAGACCGATGCCACCAGCGACAGGAAGGTCGAGCAGACGGCGACAAGGATCGTGTTCCACATCCAGCCCGGGTAAGACGTTTCGAGGAACAGATACTTGATATGGGCAAGCGTCGGCCCGACAACCCAAAACGGACTGTAATTGCTGTAATCGGTCAGTTGTTCGTTTGGCTTCACCGCGGTGATCGCCATCCAGTAGAACGGGAAGAGCAGCACGAAGACGAAGACCGCCATCGGCAGATAGAGCATCACCACCCGCCGCGGCAGGCGGTTCAGATAACTCATGCCTTCGACATTGTCGGTCAGGGCGGCATTGGCGGTGTTGGAATTGGTCGACATATCTTTCTCCCTAGTCCTGACCGCCCTGCTGCCATTTGCGGCGCTGCAGACCGAAGAAGCTGAACATAATCGCGCCGAGCAGGAACGGGATCATGGCGACTGCGATCGCGGCACCCTCGCCGAGCTGGCCGCCGGGAATGCCGCGTTGGAACGACAATGTCGCCATCAGATGCGTGGCGTTGACCGGCCCGCCCTTGGTCAGCACGTAGATGAGCTGGAAATCCGTGAAGGTGAAGAGCACCGAGAACGTCATCACGACAGCGATGATCGGCGTCAGCATCGGCAACGTCACATAGCGGAAACGCTGCCAGCTGGTCGCCCCGTCAAGCGAGGCGGCTTCCTGCAGCGAAGCCGGAATGGTCTGCAGACCGGCAAGCAGCGAGATCGCCACGAAGGGAATCCCGCGCCAGACATTGGCGATAATGACTGAAATGCGCGCATTGGTGGGATCGCCGAGGAAGTTGATCGGCGCATCGATCAGGCCAAGCTGCATCAGCGACCAGGAAATGATCGAAAACTGGGAATCGTAGATCCACCAGAAGGCCAGGCCCGACAACACGGTCGGCACGACCCAGGGCAGAAGCACGATCGCCCGGAAAAAACTCTTGAACGGCAGATGCTGGTTCAAAAGCAGCGCAAGCCACAGGCCGAGCGCGAACTTCAGCAGCGATGCGATGAAAGTATAGAGGACGGTGTTGAAGACCGACAGCCAGAAGACATTGTCGTCCATCAGATATTGGTAGTTTTCCAGACCGATGAAGATACCATCGCGGCCAATGCGGGTATCGGTGAAACCGAGCCAGACACCGAGCCCAAGCGGATAGGTCAGGAAGCATACCAGGAAGACCGCCGCCGGCAGCATGAACAGGAAGCCGAGCACGTTGTTGTTCTGCAGGAGCGAGGATGCCGATCCGCGCGTATCTCCGGAATTCACCGTCGACATTGCTTATCTCCAGATTGCGATATGCCCTAGGGGCTTGCGGCACGTCGTTTCCGGCATGCCGCAAGTCTTGGAAAGATGGGATCAAACGCGGTAGTAGCGGTTTGCCCGGCGCTCGGCCTCCTTCATCGCATCCTCTGGCGACTTTTGGCCGGTGACAGCAGCGGCATACATGTCGACCAGCACGTAGTCCGCCATAGTCGCCGCCGAGGCATAGCCGAGCGGTCCGGCATAGCCGTTCGGACGCAGCTTTTCGGAAGCAAGCGCGTAAGGCGCATGGACCGGATCGGCAGTCCAGATCGGATTCTTCGCGAACGCCTTGAGAGGCTGGCAGCAATAAGCGCTGGAGCCCTGGATCCAGGCGTTCATCTGGTCGGCTTCCATCATGAACTTGATATAGGCCTTTGCGGCCTCTGGATATTTGCTGTGCTTGAAGAGCAGCAGCGAACTCGTCTGGAAAAGTTCCACGCTCTTGCCGACAGGCCCGATCGGGAAGTTCGTCGTGCGGATGTCCTTGGCGATGTCGGCGAGCTTCGGATCGTTCTTAGCGGTGTAATAGACCGAAACGCCGTTGGCGATCAGTGAAACCTGGCCGGCGAGGAAGGCACGGTTGTTGTTGACGTCCTGCCAGCTTTCAGTGCCCGGAATGAAGGTCGCATAGAGCTCCTTGGCGTAGTTGATCGAAGCCAGCGTTTCCGGGCTGTTGATCGTCACCTTGCCGCCTTCGTCGACCATCTTGCCGCCGTGGCTCCAGAGCAGCCAGTGGGCATAGTTGTTGCCATCGCCGACGGCCTTCCCGTGCGGGAAGCCAGCGGGGGTGCCCTTGGCCTTCATCGCCTTGCAAAGCTCGAGGAAACCTGCCGTATCCTTCGGAAATTCGCTGAAGCCGGCCGCCTTCACGTGGGTATCGCGATAAACGACCGCATTGCCGATCGTCGTCAGCGGCATGGCAATGAACGTATCCCCGCGCGAAGCATAACCTTTCAAGCCGTCGTACCAGCCGCCATATTTGTTGCCGAGATAATTGGCGAGTTCCGTCAGGTCGACCAGCTTGTCCGGATACTGATGGGCATCGTCGAACCAGCACATGATGAGGTCAGGCCCCGAGCCGACATTGGCAGCGACTGCGGCCTTCGGGCGAATATCTTCCCAGCTCTCCTTGTCGATGCGGACCTCGACGCCGGTGGCCTCGGTGAATTTCTTGGTGTTTGCAAGCCAGGCGTCCTCATCGCCCTTGACGAAGGGCGTCCAGCGCAGCAGGCGCAGGCTCGCGCCGCTTTCCGGCTTATAGGTCGGTTCGGCCTGTGCGAAGGAAGGCCTGATGCCCAGACCGGCGACGCCGGCTGCGGCCGCCGAAGCAGCAAGAAATTCACGTCTCTTGATTGTCATGATATTCCTCCTCATTAAAAAAGCGGGAGAGATTTTCCGACATCCATCTCCCGCTCGATGAACGACGGTACCTGCATCCGGAAATGGGATGCTTGCTGACGGATGAACGGAAGACTCCTCCTCTCCCGCGCTCCGCTGAAGGCGTCAGCCGGTCAACCTCTGGCCGCCTTCGGCATCGAAAAGATGAACATGCGAGGCGTCGATTGCGACATTCAAGCTTTCGCCTGGGCGCGCATTGACACGTTCGCGGAAGACGCAATTGAGATCGCTGCCGCCGAGTCTCAGCGTGAGATGCGTCTCGTAGCCGGTCGGCTCGATCACCACAATTTCGCCTGACAGGCCATTGGGATCGAGCAAGATATATTCCGGACGAAGTCCGTAGATCAGGTCACGGCCTCTTGCGCTGTCCGGCGTATTGGCAACCGGCAGCGCCGTGCCATCGGCGGTGATGAAGCGGCTTGCATTTTCGGGATCGAGCCTGCCCTTGATCATGTTCATCGCCGGCGAGCCGATGAAGCCGCCGACGAAGAGATTGGCCGGCTTGTCGTAGAGCTCCAGAGGCGAGCCCACTTGTTCGACGATCCCGTCATGCATGACGACGATCTTGTCGGCCATCGTCATCGCTTCGATCTGGTCATGGGTGACGTAAACGGTCGTGGTCTTCAGCCGCTGGTGCAGTTCCTTGATCTCGGCTCGCATGGCGACACGCAGCTTCGCGTCGAGATTGGAGAGCGGTTCATCGAAGAGAAAGACTTCCGGATCGCGCACGATAGCCCGGCCCATGGCGACACGCTGGCGCTGGCCGCCGGAAAGCTGGCGCGGATAGCGGTCGAGCAGTGCGTCGAGGCCGAGAATGCCTGCGGCGTATTTTACGCGGTTCTCGGCCTCCGCTTTCGGGGCCTTGTTGAGCATCAGCGAAAAGCCCATGTTCTGCTGTACCGTCATGTGCGGGTAAAGCGCGTAGTTCTGGAACACCATGGCAATGTCGCGATCCTTCGGCGGCAAAGTATTCACAACCCGCCCGCCGATCCGGATTTCGCCCGCGGAGATGTTTTCCAGCCCCGCCAGCATGCGCAGCAGCGTGGACTTGCCGCAGCCTGACGGTCCGACCAGGATCACGAATTCGCCATCCGCAATATCGATGTTTACGCCCTTGATGACCGGAAACGCACCGAACGATTTGCGTACATCCGCGAATTGAACGCCTGCCATACTCCCTCCTCCCAGATATCGAGCACTACATGCTATGTATTCGTCTACTCAGGCTTCACCGACGGCTGCCGCCGGTTATCCGCGCCCGACAAAGGGCATTTTGGTCGCCATAACGGTCATCGTCAGCACATTGGCGCTCAGCGGCAGACCCGCCATGTAGACGACCGCATCGGCAACATGGGCGGCGTCGATGGTCGCCTCCGCGGCAGTCGTGCCGTTGGCCTGAAGGACGCCGGCGGCGATCCTCTTCGTCATGTCGCTTGCCGCGTTGCCGATATCGATCTGGCCGCAGGCAATATCGAATTCACGCCCGTCAAGCGCAGTCGATTTTGTAAGACCGGTAATGGCGTGCTTTGTCGCCGTATAGGGCGCGGAATTGGGGCGTGGCGTCGTTGCCGAAACCGAGCCATTGTTGATGATGCGGCCGCCACGCGGCGTCTGGCTCTTCATCAGCCTGAACGCCTGCTGCGTGCAGAGAAAGGCGCCCGTCAGATTGGCCGACACGATGGCGCTCCAGTCTTCGAAAGACACATCTTCCAGCGGTACGCCCGGCACCGAGACACCGGCATTGTTGACCAGCAGATCGAGGCGGCCATACCGATTTGCGATCGTGTCGAACAATGCTTTCACCGAGACTGGATCGCCGACATCGGCACCGACTGCGACCACTTCCGCACCTGTCTCGCTCCCAAGTTCGGCAGCGGCTTTCTCGAGAATCTCGGCGCGCCGTCCAGAGATGACCACCCTGTAGCCGGCCGCACCGAGCCCTTTGGCAATCGCACGGCCAACGCCCGTACCACCACCGGTCACCAGGGCAATCTTCGGCTGCACACCGGAACCTCCACTCATCCAATCCTCCCGCCGAGTTCGTCCTCGATATGCACCTGCAGGATCTCGTCGAAACTTGTCTCCGCCTTAAAGCCGAGTGCGGAGGCTCTCTTCGCGTCGAACTGGGTCGGCCAGCCGGCAACGATACGTTCGATCGCAGGATCGCTCTCGCGCCTGATCAACGCGACGGCCTTGTCGCCTGCAATACGGCGAAGGGCATCAATTTCCTCGGAAACCAGGGCCGAGAGCCCCGGCATGGTCAGGTTGCGCCGCGGCCCCACTTCTGCCGTATCGATTTTTGCAGCATGAACGAAAAACCCGACCGCCGCCCTCGGGCTTGCGAACCAGTGCCGGACAGCGTCATTGACCGGCAGCACCGCTGGCTTACCGGCGAGCGGCTCACGCAGAATATTGGAGAAGAAACCGGAGGCGGCCTTGTTCGGCGCACCTGGTCGCACGCAGATCGTCGGCAGGCGAATGCCGATACCATCGAAAATGCCACGGCGCGAATAGTCGGCAAGCAGCAGCTCGGCGATTGCCTTTTGGGTGCCGTAACTCGTCAGGGGCGTGGAAAAGAATTCGTCCGGGATGACATCAGGGAAAGGCGTGCCGAATACGGCGATCGAGGAAGCAAACACGACACGGGGCATGTAGTCGGACTTCAGACCCTCTTGGCGGATCGCGTCGAACAGTGCCCGTGTCCCATCGAGGTTGACAGCATAGCCTTTATCGAAATCCGCCTCCGCCTCGCCTGAAACGATCGCCGCCAGATGAAAGATCAGATCGGGCCTCGCCTCGATCAGCTTGTCGGCGACGCCCGCCCGGGCAAGATCGACCGTCATGGTGTTTGACAGGAACCGAAGGGCTTCAGGCACCGGCGGTTGAAATGCGTCGACCAGCGTCAATCGGCTGATCGAAGTGCCGAGCGCGTCAGGTTCGCGGGCAATTCTTTCGACCAGTTTGCGGCCGACCATGCCTGCCGCACCCAAAATCATCACATGCATGTCAGTTTACCTCCCAGCGCCGCCGATCTCGTTCTTCGAGACGACTTCGTGTCAGATCGGAACCCGTTCTCCCCAGTCGGATTCCGCGCGTCACACCAAGCGCAACGCCATCTATTCCTTCAAGTTTTCCAAAGCTCCGACCGATATGCAAGAACGTTACCGGTCAGATAAAATCAATCAAAACTGCAACCTGCAGGTCAGATTACCTTGCATGATCTGCGGGTGGTAGCAATCGAACATAAGTCTCATGTCTCCTTTGCCCAGTACCTGTCAGCGAATAACCGTCATGCCCGGCAGGACGACACCGCTCTTTTCGGCAAGGACCTTTGCCACGGCGGCATCATCTTGCTTGCCGAGACCGGCTTCGGATGCCTGCCGGAAGAGCGCGAGCGCGGCCGCCGCGAGAGGGGTAGCGGCACCTGCCCGCTCTGCTTCAGAGGCGACGATGCCGAGATCCTTGACGAAGATGTCGACTGCCGAGCGCGGCGTATAGTCTCCCGAGACGATATGTTCGCCCCGGTTCTCGAACATCCAGGAGGAGCCAGCCGAAACCCGCAGCACCTCGTAAAGCGTCTTCAGGTCGATCCCGGTCTTGGCCGCAAACGTCATCGCCTCGGCGGTCACCGCGATATGCACGCCGGCGAGGAGCTGATTGATCATCTTCACCTGTGAGCCGGTGCCGGGCCTGTCCCCCAACCGAAACACGTTGCCGGCGACCGCATCGAGCGCCGGTTTTGCGCGCGCGAAAGCTTCCGGCGAACCAGAACCCATGACGACCATCTCTCCGGAAAGTGCCTTGGCGTGGCCGCCCGAAACCGGCGCGTCGACGACAAGCATGCCGGCGGCCTCCAGCCGATCGGCTATTGCAATTGTGGCGCTTGGCGCCATGGTAGCGCAAAGGAGAAACACGGTGCCGGCGCGAGCCGTCTCCAGCGCGCGCCCCGGCCCGAACAAGACTTGCTCGGCCTGGCTGCTATTGACGACGAACACGAACACTGCGGCGGCTTCCGCGGTGGCTTCGGATGGTGTCTCGCAGGATTTGCCGCCCGCGTCCGAAAAGCGCTGCAACACATCAGACCGGAGGTCACATCCGTAGACGGTAAAACCCGCTCTCAGAAGCGACAGGGCAGCGCCCCATCCCATCGAGCCAAGACCGATGACCGCTGCTGTCTGCACGTCCTGCACAGCCCTTCCTCCACGACAAATCATCAGCCACAGGCTCTGTGTTATCGATACCGGTATCGGTAACAAGCCTTATTTTGGTAATGTATGTCAAGCGCCGCCAGTTCCACTTTTCGCGCAATCGGCTTATGACTGGCGCACGCGCCGATGTCGGCACCGAATGGGGGGATCGTTTGGGGATACGCAAATCCACTCTGGAAGAAGTTGCCGCGGCCGCTGGCGTGAGTAAGATGACTGTGTCCCGGGCGCTGCGTGGCGCGCCTGATGTCTCTCCCGAAACTCGCCAGAGAGTGCTGAAGGCAACGGAGCAGTTGGGCTATGTCGGCAACCAACTCGCCCTTTCATTGTCATCACAGCGAACCAACCTCGTCGCCGTCGTGGTGCCGAGCATGTCCAACATTGTCTTTCCGGAAGTGCTCGCGGGCATTTCGACCGGGCTTGAGGGATCGGGGATGCAGGCAGTGTTCGGTCTCTCGGACTACGACACGCGCAAGGAACGGGATGTTATCAGAGACATGCTGTCCTGGCGGCCGAGCGCCATTATCGTCACCGGTCTCGACCAGCCCGAAGACACGGTGAAAATGCTGAAAAGCGCGGAAATTCCTATCATTCAGATCATGGACCTCGACGGTACGCCGATCGATTTCAATGTCGGCCTGTCACACGGAAAGGCAGGCGAGGAGATGGCAAGAGCACTGATTGCCGCCGGGCGGAAGCGTTTCGGGTACATTGGCAGCGTGCTGGAGCGGGACCTGCGCGCTGCAAAACGCAAGGCCGGCTTCGAGCGCGTCCTGCTCGAACATCGGCTCACCTTCATCGGGCAAAGGCTCGGCGACACCCTTTCCTCAGTCGGTCTCGGCAAATATCTGACGCATGAGTTGCTGCGTGCCGAGCCCAACCTCGACTGCATCTATTACTCCAACGACGACATGGCGGTCGGAGGCGCTTTCGCCGGCATGGAGGCTTCTCGAACCGATGATATTCTGATGGCCGGCTTCAACGGGTTGGAACTCGCGGCCGCCCTCCCCGTGAGGATTGCCACATCCAAATCGCCGCGCCGCATGATCGGCGAAGTCGCAGCGCGTCTGGCACGCGGTTCCATGGTGACGGACGCCCCATCGAACGGCAAGATCACCGCCTTTGTTCCAGAGATTATCGGCATCGCATAGTGGGGGCCGGCGCCACAAAACGGCCGCCGCTCATCCTCTTAAACGAATGCCAGGATTAAAATCAAAGAAATCGATTGATATCCTTCTCCTCCGCCTTGCCCGTATCAGGATTGTCGATATAAATCCATGTGTGACGCAACCTGGAGAGATCATGGAACGCTCGTTTTTGACGATCGAAGCCGGAGTCAACGACACCGTTATAAAAGCTCTCGCTGCGCCAGGACGCCTGCAACTCCTCAAACTATTGTGCTCGAAGGGTCCCCTGAACGTCAACGACATGGCCCGAGCGCTATCGCTGCCGCAGTCAACCGTCGCAACCGGAATTCAAATTCTGGAAGAGGTGGGGCTGGTTGAATCCCGCCTCGCCAAAGGCCGGAAGGGCAACCAGAAGATCTGCTCTGCAGTCTATGACGAAATCCTCATCAGCTTTGAAGACAAGTCCGTAAACAAGGCAGACGACGTCATCGAGGTCGAGATGCCGGTTGGGCTCTATACGAGTTGCGACATCCATGCCCCTTGCGGCCTCTGCTCGAGTGACAGCGTAATTGGCCTGCTCGACGTTCCCGATTATTTCCTTGATCCGCAACGCATGCAGGCAGGTCTCGTGTGGTTCGGCAGGGGCTTTGTCGAATACAAATTCCCCAACAATGCCAAAGTCCTGAATAAGGATGTGCGCGCGATCGAATTCTCGATGGAACTGTCCTCGGAAGTACCGGGCACCAATCCGAACTGGCCCTCCGACATCACGCTTTGGGTCAATGGAATGCCGGTCGGCACATGGACTTCTCCAGGCGACTACGGCGACAAGCGCGGCGCCTATACGCCTGGCTGGTGGAAGCTTGAAGGTTCCCAATACGGCAAGCTCAAGACCTGGCGCATTTCCACACGCGGCACATTCATCGACGGCGTCTCGACCTCCAACGTCACGGTTGAAGACCTTGCGCTGGCTCAGCATTCCTCGATCCGCCTGCGGGTCGGCATTGCCGAGAATGCCAGTCATACCGGCGGCGTGAATATATTCGGCCGCGGGTTTGGAAATTACGGCCGCGACATCGTCATGCGGCTCTATGTTTAATGGTGAATATCGGCAATCGTGATTTCAATATCGCATTATTTTCTGCGTCCGCAGCAGGTTTATTTTGGTATAACTTGCTGAAAAATAATAATTATTTTTGATATCCCCGCATCGCGTTACGTACGCGATAGTCAATTGACTCCCTGCTCTCAAGCTATCAAGATAGCTGTATAAGAACGAAGAAATCGATATTTACGGGAGGGTTCGTTGAAAGCGAACGTTGTTGTTCATCGCGATTTTCGGGTCGCGAGCATTGATCCCAGACTCTATAGTTCGTTCCTTGAGCATCTCGGAAGAGCCGTTTATGGCGGCATCTACGAACCAGGGCATCCGACAGCCGACGCGAACGGCTTCCGGCAAGACGTCATCGATCTCGTAAGGCAACTCGACACACCCTACTGTCGTTACCCCGGCGGCAATTTCGTTTCTGCCTACGACTGGCAGGACGGCATCGGTCCGCGTTCGGAGCGTCCTGTTCGTCTCGATCTTGCCTGGCGCACCCGTGAAAGCAACCAGATCGGCGTCAATGAGTTCGTCGACTGGTGTAAGAAGGCGAAGACCGAGCCGATGCTCGCCGTCAATCTCGGCTCACGCGGGCTGGATTCGGCCCGCAATTTCCTCGAATACTGCAACCATCCCGGCGGCACCTATTGGTCTGATCTGCGTCGCAAGCATGGTTGGGAAACACCCCATAATGTCAAGTTGTGGTGCCTCGGCAACGAAATGGATGGCCCCTGGCAGGTCGGACATAAGTCGGCGCATGAATATGGCCGGCTTGCCGACGAAACGGCAAAGGCCATGCGGAATTTCGACAAGTCGCTGGAACTGGTTGTGTGCGGCTCATCGCATTCCGACATGCAGACCTATCCGGACTGGGAAGCGCAGGTCCTTAACGAATGCTATGACAGCGCCGACTATATTTCCCTGCACATGTATTTCGCAAACCGCGAGAAGAACACGCTCAATTACCTTGCCCGCACAACCAAACTCGACCGCTACATCACCACCATCGGCGGCGTGATCGACTATATCAAGGCAAAGAAGCGGTCGAAGAAGACGATCGGCATTTCCTTCGACGAATGGAATGTGTGGTATCATTCCAACCAGCAGGACAAGGATATCCTGGCAAAGAACGAATGGCCGGATGCGCCGCATCTTTTGGAGGATGTCTATAATTTCGAGGACGTCCTGCAGGTCGGCGGTATTCTCAACACTTTCATTCGCCGCTCGGACCGCGTGCGCATCGCCTGCATCGCCCAGCTCGTCAACGTCATCGCTCCGATCATGACCGAGAATGGCGGTCCGGCCTGGCGTCAGACGATCTATTACCCTTTCTATTTCGCATCGAAATACGGCCGTGGCTCTACCTTGCAGCTCATCGCCGACGGGCCGACCTATGACTGCGACGAAGCGGACGACGTCCCCTACCTCGACGCATCAGCGGTCCTTTCCGATGACGGCCAGACGCTGACCTTCTTTGTCGTCAACCGTCATCCGCAAAGCGCGCTTGATCTCGACGCCCGGCTGGACGGCTTTACCGATGCCCGTGTGCTTGAGCAGGTGGAGATGACGCATCCTGATTTGCAAGCGGTCAATACCGCACGGCAGCCGGAGACTGTCGTCCCGATCAAAATCGAAAACGCGAAAATCGAGGACGGCAGATTGCGCGCGAGCCTGAAGCCTCAGTCTTACAGCGTAATCCGGCTGTCGATCTGAGATCTTTCCGGCCATCGCTCTCGTGCTGGCCTGGAGAATATCCGCTCGCTGCGAGGAGGCAGCCGAGCCGGAGGAATGGTTCGCAGAAGCATCGGACCTGAAAAGTGCAAGTCCCGATGCCGCTGCGAACCCCAAAACCGCGACGTCCCATGCGTCCATTGCGGCCGCGCTCTCGTCGCATTCAAAGGGAGGAGAAAATGCAGCATTGGAAGAAGCTTGCATTCGGCGTCGCCTTGGCGACGCTCGGCCTGATGGCCGCGGCTAAGGCGGATGACTATAAATCCTTGCCCCGGAAGGACACTCTCATCGTCGAAAACCCGGAAGGCACGATCAAGAATCCCGGCTGGTTCAATATTTGGGTCAACGGCGGTGGCGGCGTTTCAACCGGCCTGCAACAGTTGACCATGGACACGCTCTGGTACATCGATCCGGAAAAAGGTCTCGGCGGCTCGCCTTGGGACAATTCCCTTGCCGCCGACAAGCCGCAATATAATGCCGACTTCACCGAAATGACGGTGAAGCTGCGCAAGGGGCTCTACTGGAGCGACGGCGTGGAATTCACCGCCGACGACCTCGTCTATACGGTCAAGACACAGATGGACCATCCCGGCATGGTCTGGAGTGCTGCCTTTTCCGTGCAGGTGGCGAGTGTTGAAGCGACCGATCCCTATACGGTCGTCTTCAAGCTGAAGAAGCCCAACTCCCGTTTCCATGCGATCTTCACCGTCCGCTGGAACGGTGCCTGGATCATGCCTAAGCATGTCTTCGAGAAGGTGGCCGATCCGCTTCGCTATGATTTCGCCAACCCGGTTTCCCTTGGCGCTTACAAGCTCAAGGCCTATGACCCCCAGGGCCAATGGTATACCTGGGAAAAGCGTGACGACTGGCAGCGAACATCGCTTGCGCGCTTCGGCGAGCCGGCCCCGAAATATGTGACCTATGTCGATCCAGGCCCGCCAGATAAACGCACCATCGCGCAGCTCGAGCATAATCTCGATATCATTCATGACAATACGCCCGAGGGCATGTTTACCCTTAAGGAGAAGTCCAAGTCGGTCGAGACCTGGTTCCCTGGCTTTCCTTTCGCCCATCCGGATCCGACACTTCCGGCAGTGATCTTCAATACCCAGGATCCGGCTTTTGCCAATCCCGATGTCCGCTGGGCGCTTGCCCTTTTGATCGACATCAAGGCTGTAGACATGGCGAGCTACCGCGGCGCTGCCACGCTGTCGGCCCTCGGCGTACCGCCGACGGCAGCCACGATGAAAGACTACCAGGCGCCGATGCAGGACTGGCTGAAGAATTTCGAGATCGATACCGGCAAACGGAAGATCAAACCTTATGATCCGACGATCGGACAACAGGTTGCCGATATCCTGCGCAAGCAGCCGAAGTTCAAGGACCAGATCCCGACCGATCCGGCGGCGATCACCACGGCATTCGGCTATGGCTGGTGGAAACCGGATCCGCAGGCAGCAGCCGAACTTCTGGAAAAAGCCGGCTTCAAGAAAACTGGCGGCAAATGGATGACCCCCGATGGCCAGCCGTTCAAGATCCGGATGACGGTTGAGGGCGACACGCGCTCCGTCTTCACCCGGGCGGGCACGCTCATCGCACAGCAATGGGCTTCTTTCGGCATCGACGCAAAAGCCGTGCCCGTTGCGAAACTGTGGCAGGTTGCGCTGCAGCCCGGCGATTTCCAGGTGGCGATTGCCTGGAGCGTCGAGACCTGGGGCGGCGATCCCGACCTGTCCTTCTTCCTCGACAGCTGGCACTCGCAATTCGTGGCAAAGAAAGGTGACAATCAGCCGCCGCGCAACTGGCAGCGTTGGAGCAATCCGGAGCTCGATAAGATCATCGAAAGCATCCGCGGCATCAGCGCCGACGATCCGAAGGGCATCGAGCTCGGCAACGATTATCTGAAGCTGGTCGCCCGCGACATGCCGACGATCCCGCTGATGTCCTATAACGTCTTCACCTCGATGGATACGACTTATTGGACCGGTTATCCGACGATATCAGACCCCTATACCGACCCGGTGCCGAATTGGGCGAATTCGAGGCTGATGATGGTCAAACTGAAACCGGCTCAACCGAAATAATCCTCCCCAACGCCGGCGCGGCCGTGTCGCGCCGGCCCCCTATCGACGGGCATGTGCCGCAGCTGCCATGCTCGTCGATCCTTTCGAAAGGGAACCAGAGAGGAACCACTGCTCTATGACGTCCTATCTGATCTTTGTGCTGAAGCGGTTCGGTCAGTTTCTGCTCGTCGTATTTCTTGGGGTGACCATAACATTCTTCGTCACCCACCTGACCCCGATCGATCCGGTCGAAGAAAGCATAGGCGCCATCACGCAGATGGGGCAATCCGATCCGAATGCGATCGAACTGATGCGTCAGTCGCTGCGAGAGCTCTATGGAATGGAGGGTTCGATCTGGCAGCAATATCTGCATTTTTGGCTGCGGCTTGCGACCGGTGATCTCGGCCCCTCGCTCTCGGCTTTTCCCACACCTGTCTCCACCATCATTCTGCGGTCACTGCCCTGGACCATCGGGCTGATGACGGTGTCCACCCTGATCACCTTCGTGCTCGGAAATGCGATCGGCGCGCTCGCCGGCTATTACAGGAAGGATATGGTGCTGAAGGCCGTCAGCCTCGTCTTTATCGCCCTGCTTCCCATTCCCTATTATATTCTCGCCTTCGTGCTTCTCATTCTGTTCGGCTATCTCTGGCCGGTGCTGCCAATCACCGGCGGCTACGAGATGAACACCAATCTGGATCTCTCCTTCGCGCTCGTCCTCGATATCCTGGAACATTCCATCCTGCCGGCCTTGTCGCTGATCCTGGTCGGGGCCGGCAGCTGGCTGATCGGGATGCGCGCGCTTGTTTCCAACATCATCACCGACGATTACGTCGTCTTCGCCGAGCTCGGCGGCGTTCCGAAGCGGAAAATCCTCCGCTCCTACATCGCCCGCAATGCCATGGTGCCGCAATTCACTGGGCTTGCCATGTCACTCGGCGGGATCTTCAACGGCACCGTCATCACAGAGATCGTCTTCGGCTATCCCGGTATCGGAAACCTGCTGATCTCGGCAGTGCATGCCGGCGACTACAGCCTGGTCCTCGGCCTCAGCGCATTGTCGATCGTCGGCGTTGCTGCCGCCGTGTTCATCATCGACATTCTGAGCCCGCTGATCGATCCGCGCATCAAGGTGGAATAGAGCATGTTTACGATCATCCGCGACCTCGCGCGCCAGAACATGGAATTTCTCTGCGGCTTGATGCTCTTTGCCGTCATCGTCGGATTGGTGATCCTGTCCTATTTCTCGCCCTATGGCGCGACCGACATCTATCTCTTGCCGCCCGACATGCCGCCGGACGGCGAATATTGGCTCGGCACGACATCGCGCGGCCAGGACGTTTTCTGGCAGTTGACGACCGGCCTTCGCAACACCCTCTATTTCGGCATCGGCGTCGCCTTTCTCTCGCGCATCATCTCGCTGGTTGTCGGCCTCGTCGCCGGTTATGCCGGCGGCACGGTCGACCGAGTTCTGATGGCGATCAACGACAGCGTCATGGTCATCCCGCAATTTCCGCTGCTGATCCTTTTCTATTTCGTGCTGAAGGACAACATGACCTGGGTGGCGCTGATCGTCATAATGGCCTCGCTCGGCTGGTCCTACGACGCCCGTCTTATTCGTTCGGTCGCAATCGGTCTGAAGACGAGACCCTTCACCACCCAAAGCGTCTACTCCGGGATGAGCATGAGCAAGATCCTCGTTGAAGAGCACCTCCCCTATGTTCTGCCGATCGTCTTCGCCACCACGATGAACAACATGATCTGGTCGATCGGGATGGAGATCACCCTGTCGGTGCTCGGCTTCACCGATATCGAGACGCCGACCATGGGCATGATGATCTACTGGGCCAACGCCCATTCGGCGCTCATCGCCGGCACCTGGTGGTGGGTGGCTGCACCCGTTGCCGTCATCGTCGTTCTCTTCCTGGCGCTGTTTCTCCTGTCCATGTCGATGAACGAATACAATGACCCGCGCAGCCGGCTGAACCGGATGGGAGGTTAGCCATGGATGCTTTGGTCGAAGTCCAGAACCTGAAAGCCTATTACCGCGCCTTCCTTTACGGCGTCGACCGGGAGGTGCGCGCCGTCGACGACATTACCCTGACGATCCGGCGCGGTGAGATCTATGGGATCGCCGGCGAATCCAGCAGTGGCAAGACAACCTTGATCAAGACGATTGCCGGCGCCATCCGGCCACCGCTCAAGGTCGTATCGGGCAAGGTGGTCTTCCATTTTGGCGGTGGCACGCAGGACATGTATGCGATGACGCCGGACGAACGTATGGCGCTTCGCTGGCTGCACCTGTCCTATATCATGCAGGCATCGATGAATGTGCTGAACCCGGTTCGGCGCATCCATCACTCCTTTACCGATTTCGCCTTCCGTCACATGAAGGTCGGCAAGAATGAGTTCTTCACAAAAGTCGGATCGCATCTTGAGAGACTGAAGCTTGATCCGCATCTGCTCGAAGCCTATCCGCACGAGCTCTCCGGCGGCATGCGCCAACGTATGACGATCGCGCTTGCGACGATCCTGACACCCGAATTCATCATTGCCGACGAGCCGACGACGGCGCTCGACGTCATCGTCCAGCGTGACGTTCTGTCGATGATCGGCGAAATCCAGCGCGAGATAGGCTCTTCCTTCTTGTTCGTCACCCATGACATGGGTGTGCATGCGACGGTTTCAGACCGCGTCGGCATCGTCTACGCCGGTCGCCTCGTCGAGGAAGCGCCGACCCGCAAGCTCTTCGCCCTGCCGCTGCACCCTTACACGCAGCATCTGGTGGCCAGCCTGCCAAGCATCGGTGATGCGAAGGCCCGGCCTTCGCTCGAGGGACGCCCGCCGAACCTTGCCATGCCGCCCGACGGCTGCCGGTTTCATCCGCGCTGTCCGAAGCGAATGGACATCTGCTCGCAGAAGGTCCCACCGATGATCACAGTTGAGCCGGATCGGCGAGTGGCTTGCTTTGCGGTGACGGGAGATCAGGCTTGAACGCTCTTCTCACTCTCTCTCATGTCACGAAGATCTACCGTCAGGGCGGCATGCTTGGCCGGCGGCAGATCGTGGCGGTCAAGGATGTCAGCTTTGAAATCGGCAGCGAGCCAGAGATTCTCTCCATCGTCGGAGAATCGGGTTCCGGAAAATCAACGATCGCAGCGATGATCCTCGGACAGACGGCGCCCACGCAAGGCGAACTCCAATTCCGCGAGAAAGCGGTCGCTCTTCACGGCAAGGCCGAGCGCCGCGCCTTCATGAGGGAAGTGCAGCCAGTCCTGCAGAACCCATTCGAAGCCTTCAACCCGCTCAAGCGCGTCGATCGCTACCTTTTCGAAACTGCGCGGAACTTTTCGGTTGGCGGGGCCAAGCCGGATCGGCAGCAGATCGAACGGCTGGCCGACCAGGCTCTCCATCACGTCGGCCTCAGTCTTGAAGAGGTAAAAGGCCGGTTTCCGCATGAACTCTCCGGTGGTCAGCTACAGCGGGCTGCAATCGCTCGTGCCCTGATCCCGCAGCCACGCCTACTGATCGCCGACGAGCCGGTATCCATGGTCGATGCGTCACTGCGCATGGCAATCGTCAATCTCTTCGAACAATTGAAACATGAGCTTGGGCTTTCGATCGTCTACATCACCCATGATCTTGCCACCGCTTATTATATCAGCGACCGCATCATCATCATGCGCAAAGGCGAGATCGTCGAACAGGGCGAGGCACGCAGGGTCCTCGACAATCCGCAGCACGCATACTCCCGGGCCCTGAAGGACGCGGTGCTGACTGCCGATTTCGCTTCGCCATCGTAACGATTTGGCGAATGCAATGCGCCACAGGAACAGGTTCATCGTTCAAACTGAATTCGAAACGACAAGCCACGGCAAGCGCAAGTGCAAGCACTCTTTCCCGGAAGTGGTCAGCACAAACGCATTATGCGCACTTCGGATCGGCCTATCACTTCCCAGGTCGTGTCAGTGCCTGGTGACACTCCGGGATGCCTTGGTGGGCTTCGGGGGTGGGGTCGTCGTCGGAGCGCTCTGGGCACCGCCCTTGGCCTTCGCAGCGCCTTTGGGCTTCACCGGAGCCTCTGCCGTCGCAGTCTTTTGCGCGCGAGGCTTCTTGGCAGACTGGCCATCCGCCTCGATGTTGGCGGCGATTTCCTGAAAGGCCTGAAGCCAATGCTTCAGGTCCTCGCCGTCTGGCCTACCTTCCTGCTCCCAGATCTCGTAAGCGCGCTGCCTGATGCGGTCCTCGTTCGATGCCATCTGCCTCTCCCTGTGAAACTGCTGCCAGGAACAGTCAGATGGCGCTGCGCGCGCGAAGGGCAATGGCTGCGCGCGCATTTCCCACGCCTTTAGGTGGAACCGTTGCCGGCGCGTCTGCTAAAGACTGGTTCTTATCATGGCGTTCGTATCAGATGCTGGCAAAGAAGCCCGGCCGGCGGGATAATGGTAGGCGGGACTACGAGATTGCCTGGAGTACCGGCTGCGATTGCTTTCGCACTGTGAAGATCTGCAGAACCTTCGAAAGCCAGCCGGCCGCTCGCCCTTTCATTTTGGTATCGCCACGGCAACGCTGAGACCGTGCGGACTGCGCTGGCGCAGTTCCAAGGTGCCCTGGTGGGATTGAATAATGTCTGCGACGATCGACAGACCGAGGCCGAAGCCACCTCCGGCGCGAGACTGGTCCGATTTGAAGAAAGGCTCCAGTACCCGCTCTCGAAGCTCCTGCGGAATGCCCGGGCCATCATCGTCGACAATGATCAGTACGGTTTCCGGCCGTTCGGCCATCGTCACCTCGGCCCTGCCTGCAAATTTAACGGCGTTATCGCAAAGATTGGTGATTGCGCGGGTGATGGAAAGCGGTCGGCATCTGGCAAGAAGCCTGTTCGGGCCATTGTATCGGACGGCGTGGCCGATATCGGCAAACTCGCTGCAGACCGTCTGCAGGATGCTTGCGACGTCAACGAGTTCGATCGCCTCGGTCGCATAGTCGTTTCGAAGATAATTCAGGCTCTCGACGAGCAGGTTCTCGATCCGATCGATGTCGGACAGCAGGGCGTCCTTCTGGCCGCTCTCCCCCATCCGCTCCACACGCAGCTTCAGCCGCGTCAGCGGCGTGCGCAGATCGTGACCGATGCCGCGCAGCATGCGGGTGCGGGCTTCGATCATCAGACGGATCCGCCGGCGCATGCCGTTCAATGCCCGGGCCAATGCAACGATCTCGACCGTTCCCCTCTCCTCGAAGACAGGAGAACCGCTGGTGATATCGGACACCGCCGCCACGTGGGCAATACGTTGTAGGGGTTCCGTAATCACCCTGATCGCGAATATGAAGAAAAAGCCGATCAATACGAAGAAGGCGACGAAGTAATAGGGGCCGCGTCCGAGGAACGCACTGCTCAGCATGGAATCCGGAAAGCCCGAGGTGATGACGATCGTGTCGTCGTCGACGCGCGCGGCAATCACGCGCCGGTCATCGAGGAAGGTTTGCCAGCCACCCAATGGCGGCTCGTTGTCTGGCGGAAACAACCGGGCAGCGACGATGTCCAGGAAGCTCTGACGGCTCGAAGACTGTGTAAACCGGTTCGCGGTCGCCGTCGGCGTGAGTTCGATCTCCCAGCCGGCGCGACGTGCATTGGCGAGGATGATCTGCCGATCTTCAGGCGAGGCGGGTCCAAGCAGCCCGGCGATAGCGTTGAGCTTGTCGGCGATGTTTTCGAGATCCGGAGCGGCAAGATCTTCTCTGGCCCACCGCTCCACCGCATCGCCCATGGTGACAATCGTCACCAGCGCCACCAGAATGATGATGGTGATCTGACCTCGGACTGTCATCGTGACACGACGCAGGCGATTAAACATCAGCCTCTTCCACCTGCGCAGTAAAGACGTAGCCGCCGAGACGGACGGTCTTGATGAGGAGCGGATCGCGAGGATCCTTCTCGATTTTCTGCCTGAGCCGGCTGATATGGACATCGATGCTGCGCTCGATCGGGCCGGCAAGACCGGCATGGGTCACCGCAAGCAGCTGCTCGCGGGTCAAAACCCGGCCGGCATTGCGGCAAAAGGCCAAAAGCAAATCGAACTCATGGGTCGTCATGGCAATCCTGGCCTGGTCCGGATCGTGAACCTGACGCCGGGCAGGATCGATCCGCCAGCCATCGAAGCGCAAAAGCCTGTGGGCCGGCCTTACCTCCCTCTGCGCTGACAATGCCGACCGGCGCAGGAGGCCTTTGATCCGGGCCAGAAGTTCACGCAGAACGAAGGGCTTGGTGACATAATCGTCTGCGCCGATTTCCAGCCCGACGATCCGATCGATGTCGGTGCTCAAGGACGTCAGCATCAGAATCGGGATGCCGCCGCCGACACGCAGGCGCCGGCAGAGACTGAGGCCATCTTCGCCAGGCAGCATGACATCGAGGACAACGAGATCGAAGGGCATGACACGCATCTTCGCGTCCATCGCTGCGCCATCGCCCGCGAACTCCGCATCCATGCCCTGCTCGACAAGACTGTCGCGCAGCATTTCGGCGATCTGACGATCGTCCTCGACGATCAATATCCTCGGCCGCTCGACAGCCGCTCGTGTACGCTCGTCATTCAATCACGCCACCTCCGTTCTTCGGCCCATCCTTACCATGACGGAGAGGATCGTCCTCGCCCGAGATTGTGAAGAAATGTTTCAAAGGCATAGAACGGCAGGCCCGGGCAGAAACAATTCTTAACAACATCCAATACGCCATGCCCATCGCGCATGGCACTGCTGAAGCGTGGCGTGCTTCCAGGTCGATGTCGGGGGAAGCACGCGGTTTAACCTCGGAGCTTTCATGTCTACCTCTCTAAAAGTGATTGCCAATCGGTCCCGGCTGCGTTCCATCGCCGTAGCGTCGCTGTTCTTATCCCCATGTGCTGCCCAGACGGCCGACTTCGCAAGCGGCGAAGAAACCGCACCGGCGCCGGACCCGGAGCGTTTCGGTCCGGTTCGCCAGGCGTTGCACGATTGGCACGTGGTCATCGGCGCCGGCGCAGCCTTCAAGCCAAAATATGAGGGAAGCGATGAGTTTGAAGTCTCACCCTTCCCCTTTGTCTCGGCCGAATTTTTTGACCGGATCACGATCGATCCAACCGGCATCGAAATAAAGGCCTTCGAAAAGGATGCTTTCCGGTTCGACGTCAATATCGGATACGACTCCGGCCGTGATGAAGACGATGCCGATACGCTGCGCGGTATGGGTGACATCGATTTTGGCGTGACTGTCGGCGGCAAAGCCACCTACACGTTCGGCCCTGCCAGTCTCTTCGTCTCGGTCGACAAGACGATCGGCGGAAGCGAGGGCCTGCTCGCAACGGCCGGCGCGGCGATCTCGCAGCCGCTGTCGGAGCACCTCATCCTCGGCGCCGAGGCCTCCGCCACCTTCGCGGACGACAATTACATGGACGCCTATTTCGGTGTCGACGCTGCCCAGTCCGCCCGCTCCGGTCATGCGCAGCACGAGGCTGGGGCTGGGATCAAGAGCGTCGATCTCTCCGCCTCGGCCACCTATCTGATCAACGAAAACTGGGTGGTCAGGGGTGAGCAAAGCGTGGGCTTTCTGGTCGGGGACGCGGCAGACAGCCCGATCGTCAAGGAAAAGGTTCAGTCCAAAACCATGCTGATGCTGGGTTACCGGTTCTGACCTCGGCCGGTCCAAGCATCCTGTTCAAAACCCGAGGGGTCGCCGACGCCGCGGCCCTGAACATCCGGCAGTCAAACAAGAATCGCGCAGGGAATGAATAGATGACCTCCTTCATGCCGCTCTCTCGCACGCCCCGCCTGTCGCCGGGCGACGGACCGCTCCAAAACTCCAGAACGGGTCGCCTGGTATCGATCGCCCTGCTGTCTGCGACCGCGGGGCTGCCAATCCACGCTTTCGCCGCTGACATGGGCGCGCCGAAGGTGTCGGTTATCGCTGCGAGAGCCCAGGTTTTCGAACAGAGCGTTTCCGTCGTCGGCACGGTCGTTGCGATGGAAACGACCTTCGTCAACACCGATCTCTCTGGAGCCCGGATAGTCTCGATCGCCGCCGAAGAAGGCGATCTTGTCAGCCGCGGACAAGTGCTTGCGACACTGGATACGTCGAGGATCGATGTCGAGCTTATACAAAACGACGCGCAGGCGGCAAGCGCGGCAGCACAACTCGGGCAAGCCTCAAGCGCGCTCGACAATGCTTTAATCTCGCAGCAAGAGGCCGAGGCGGATCTTGCGCGCGCGCAGAAGCTCGTTCCAAAGGGGCTGATGTCGCAAGAAGCGCTTGAGCAGCGACAAAAGGCGTTCGCACGAGCGGAGGTGAGCGTGCGGGCGAACAGGCAGGCCGTCCAATCGGCAGAAGCAGCCGTCAAGACCGTCGCTGCTGCGCGCAAGGATATTGAATTGCGACTGAGCTATACGAGGATCGTCGCTCCCGTAACAGGCCGGATCATCAACCGATCCGCCAAGGTCGGCGCGACCGCCTCCTCATCTAGCGAGCAGCTCTTCATCATCGCAAATGACGACCGGCTCGAACTGGAAGCGGAAATCCCGCAGGCCCAGTTCGATGTAGTGCCCATCGGCGCCGTCGCTCATGTTTTTCTCGGCGACGGCCGTGATGGTTTGACAGGCGCCGTCCGCTTCGTCGCGCCGGCGCTTGCCGACCGGACACGGCTCGGACGCGCCCGGATCACCCTGCCCCATGGATTGGTGGCCCCGATCGGCGCCTTTGCTTCGGCACGTATCGAGATCGGAAGCAGCAAAAGCATATTCCTGCCCGCCTCGGCGATTGCCGCTTCCGGCGAGGAACCATCGATCAAGATCCTCAAGGACAGCAGCATCGAACGAAAGCCGGTTTCGCTCGGCTTTCGCCAAGCCGGTTTCGTTCAGATCCGCTCCGGCGTCAACGAAGGCGACCTGGTGGTGACAAAGTCGGGTGGCTTCATGGAGGCCGGCGACAAGGCAGTCCCAGTCATGGTGCAGACCGATGCAAGCCCGGTTTCCGAAGGCAACTGAGGTCATCCGATGAACATCTCCGCATGGGCGATCCGCACGCCGCTGCCTGTCATCCTCCTGTTCGTCATCCTCACGGGCCTCGGGCTGAAGAGCTACGCAACGCTGCCGATCACCTATTTTCCAGCCATCAACGTCCCCGCAGTCGGTGTGACCGTCGAAGAATCCGCGGCAGCACCCGATCAGATCGAAATCCAGATCACCAGGCTTATCGAGGATAGCGTCGCAGCCCTTCCCGATATCAAGCACATCGAGTCCACGATTTCGGAAGGTCGATCGGAGACCAAGGTCGAGTTTGAAATCGGCGTGCCGGTCGACCGGGCCGTCTCCGACGTCAGGGACGCGGTCACGAAGATCCGTGATCGACTGCCGGCGGCCATCGATGAACCTGTTATCGACAGGATCGATTCCGAAAATCAGCCGGTCATCACCTATTCGGCTCGTAACGGCTCGATGTCGGCGGAAGATCTGTCCTTCTTCATCAGCGACGTCGTCGTGAGAAAACTCCAGGGACTGGCCGGAATTGGCCGCGTCGAACTCGTCGGCACCGTCAATCGGGAAATCCATGTTCTCCTGAAGGCGGAAAGACTTGCTCCTCTGGGCCTGACGGCGGCTTCGGTTAGCGATCAGATCGCCGCAAGCCAGTTCAATCTGCCGTCCGGGAGGGGCAGTATCGACGCGCAGGACATGACAGTGGCGACCAAGGCAGCCGTTTCAACCCTCGACGAGCTCAGGGCTATTCGCCTTGCCTTGCCGCAGGGAAAGAGCATCTCTGTCTCCGATATCGCTGTGGTTGCCGACACGAGGGAGAAGCGGCAGGATTTCGCGCGCGTCGACGGCGAGCCCGCGATCGGCTTTACGGTCTACAAGGCGACGGGCGCGGGAGACGTCGACGTTGCCGAAAAGGTCGCCGCGGCCCTTGAGGAGATAGCCGGATCGAGGCCCGGAACGGAGTTCAAAATCGTCGACGACAGCGTCACGCTGACAGTCGCCAACTTTCTGTCCGCCCGCAGCACGCTGATCGAAGGAGCCATCCTTGCCGTGGTCGTCGTCTTCCTGTTCCTGCGCGACTGGCGCGCCACCGTCATTGCCGCCATCAGCCTGCCGCTTTCGGCAATCCCGACCTTCTGGATCATGGAACTGGCCGGCTTCTCGCTCAATATGCTGAGCCTGCTTGCGATCACGCTGGTGACGGGAATTCTTGTCGACGACTCCATCGTCGAGATCGAGAACATCGTCCGCCACAAAAGCCTCGGTAAAAGCGCCTACAAGGCTGCGATCGACGCCTCCGACGAGATCGGCCTTGCCGTCATTGCGATCTCGGCCGCCATCATTGCCGTCTTTGCCCCTGTCGGTATGATGCCCGGCGAAGTAGGCCAATATTTCCGGCAGTTCGGCCTGACCGTCGCAATCGCCGTCTTCTTCTCGCTCCTCGTCGCACGCCTGGTAACTCCGCTGATAGCCGCCTACTTCTTGACGTCGCCGAGCAAAGCGCACGCGGAAGGGCGTCTGGTCGCACGTTATCGTGGGCTTGTCGGCTTGGCCATCAGATGGCGATGGATCACAGCCGGGCTGGCGGCTGGCCTCTTTGCCCTGACGATCCTGCTTGCCGGTTTCCTGCCGAGCGCGTTTCTGCCGACGCAGGATACCGGCCGGATGACGATTTCGATCGAGCTGCCGCCAGGCTCGACCCTTGCCGACAATGAAGAGGTGAGCGATCTGGTTGCTCGTCGCCTCAAGGAGATCGACGACATAAAGACCGTGTTCGTGCGTGCCGGATCAGGGTCCGACGGCGTGCGCGACATCCGCAAGTCGGTCATCGTGATGTCCATTGCCGATCGTAACCAGCGCAAGCTTGGGCTTGAGCAAATCGAGGAAAGCGTTGAGGCTCTATTGAAGGCCATTCCCGACCTTCGCTTTGAATTCATCAACGACCGCGGCGGCCGGGATGTGTCGTTCGCAATCCTCAGCGCCAATGGGGAGCAGGCGTCGAGCGCCGCCCGCGCAATCCTGACCGAAATGCGCTCCAATGCGATGTTCGTCAATCCGGCTTCGTCGGAAGCGACGCGCCAGCCGGAACTCGGGGTGGTCGTGTCGGCGGCGCGGGCTGCCGATCTTGGCGTCAGTGCGAGAGAGGTCGCGACAGCAATCAGAATCGCGACGTTGGGCGATGCCGATTCCAGGCTGCCATCATTCAAGGACAGCGGCAGGTTGATCCCGGTCCGCACCCTCGTTGAAGATGCCGGGATAGACCGGTCGGAGAAGCTGCGACAGTTGCGGGTCGTGACGTCATCGGGGACCCTCGTGCCGCTCGAGGCAGTCGCACGCCTGGAGGAAGGTGAAAGCGTGTCCGTTATCCATCGCATGGAACGCCAGCGTCGGGTTGAAATCGGCGCGGACCTTGCAGCAGGGATTACGCAAGGCGAAGGCATCACAACGCTCAAGAACTTGGCGGCCGTCCGAGCGCTGCCAGCGGAAGTCGAAATGCGGGCTACCGGCGATTCCGATTCCAAGGACAGCGTTTTTACGAGTTTTGCCTTCGCCATGATGGCGGGCTTGAGCCTTGTCGTGGTCGTGCTCATCTTGCTGTTCGGCAGCCCGCTTACACCGCTGACGATCATAACCCCACTTCCGCTTGCACTTTCAGGTGTGGTTGCCTCCCTCATCCTCACCGGCCATCCTGTATCGCTGCCGGTCGTCATCGGAATCCTCATGCTGATGGGCATCGTCGTGAAGAATTCGATCATGCTTGTCGATTTCGCAATCGAGCTTGAGCGATCGGGCCTGTCACGTATCGAAGCGACGATCGAAGCTTGTGCCGAGCGGCTGCGCCCGATCGTCATGACCACGCTGGCAATGGTGGCCGGCATGGTGCCGGCGGCATCCGGCCACGAGATCGGCGGCGAGTTCAGGGCGCCTATGGCGGTCGCGGTCATTGGCGGATTGATGATTTCAACGATCCTTTCGCTTGTCGTCGTTCCTGCAAGCCACGTCCTGATCGCCGACCTCGGCGATACGATCAAACGCCTGGCGCGGAAGATGTCGGGTGGCAGAGCTGCCGCAGATGGCTCAGGCGACGCCCTCATCGAAAGGCCCGACAGCTTGCGCGGTTAGTGCTGCGAGACGATCCGACCCGTCAGAACCCCGAACACTTCAGCCGAGCTGATATCGGGCCGCGCTACGCGGCCCGATACGGTTGCGGGTGAACGACGAGGCTTATGCTGCATCGAGCGCCAGGGTGAGATCGGCAATGAGGTCGTCTGGATGTTCGATGCCGATCGACAGCCTTATCGTTGCATCTAGGACGCCGATGCGCTGGCGCACCTCGGCCGGTACACCCGAATGCGTCATGGTTGCCGGATGCGATGCCAGGGATTCCGTTCCGCCGAGGCTGACGGCAAGCTTGAAGATTTTCAACGCGTTCAAAAACCGGAACGAGGCCGGCTGGCCGCCTTTTATATCGAAGGAGAATGTCGAACCGGCGCCGCTGCACTGGGCTGCGAATGTCCTGCCGACGGCGGAGACGGGATCGCTGTATGGAAGGTAATGAATCGTCTCGACCTTGGGATGCTGTTTCAGGAAATCCGCCACTGCCCTGGCATTGCTGTCGGCGCGCTCCATGCGGATCTGCAGCGTTTCGAGCGAACGCCCGAGCATCCAGCATGAATGCGGATCGAGCTGCGTGCCGATGGCGCCGCGAAGCGCTTTCACCTGCTTAATCAGTGTTCGGCTTCCAAGTGCTGCTCCGGCGATCAAATCCGAATGGCCGCCGACATATTTGGTCAGGGAATAGAGGGAAATGTCTGCGCCATGCTCGATAGGGCGCTGGAAGACCGGGCCGAGCAGCGTGTTATCGCAGGCGACAAGAGGCGTATGGCCTTGCTTCTGGCCGATCGTATCGGCAATCCGGCGGATCATCGCGATGTCGACAAGACTATTGGTCGGGTTTGCCGGCGTCTCGACGAGGATGACCGAGACACGGCCCTTGGTCATCGCCTCCTCGGCCGCGGCCTTGATCGAGGCTTCGCTGACGCCATCGGCAAAACCAACGGCGGAAACGCCAAAATTGAGGAAGGTCTTCGCAAGCAACGTTTCCGTTCCGCCATAGAGCGGCTGTGAGTGGAGGATGGCATCGCCCGGACGGACGAAAGCAAGCAGGACCGTCGCGATGGCGGACATTCCCGATGAAAACACCGCGCCGCTCTCGGCTCGCTCGTAGACCGCCAGACGGTCTTCGACGATCTCGCTGTTTGGATGATTGAAGCGCGAATAGACAAGGCCTGCCCCCTTGCCTTCCGGCGGCTCTTTTCGGCCCGAGACGTAATCGAAGAAATCGCGACCGTCTTCTGCGGAGTTGAAAACGAAGGTGGATGTCAGGAAGACAGGCGGCTTGACCGCGCCTTCGGAGAGTTCCGGATCATAGCCATAGTTCAGCATCTGAGTTTCCGGATGCAGGCGATGATTGCCGATATGGGTTCTAGGAGGATGCGGTGCAGTCATGAAACGTCTCCCTCAATGAGCGGCTTTCCGACACCAACAATGTGCCAGGCCTCACTCATATCTGGTGCGCCGCAGCCACAGAGAAACACCTCTTGGCAGATGACCAAGCATTTATTGCCGCTTACCTTCCGATCTCTTCGACATGGCACCAGACCGCGAGAAGCGGAGTGGTGGTGCAGCGCATGGCAAATGATTGGCCCGCTTCAGCGGCAAAGACGCCGCCTATTCCGGTCGAAAACCAGCTCTCTCCGGCTATCGAAAGTTCGCAGGGGGAAAGCAACAGGAAAGCTCGCGAAAACCGCTGCACGTGATCCGGAAAACGGCTGTAGGGTTCCATGTATGTGAGGCCAATCCGGATATCGGCCCGGTCTTCCAGACCGCCTGGGCCGACGATCACGCTGTGTGCATGCGCTTTCTCAAAATTCAGGCTGGCAAATGGTCCGCTTCTGCCCCTGATCCATAGGAGCGATTCAGCGAGGCGCCAAACGCTCTGCGCGATCTCGGCATGTATGTCTCGGGCAGCGATTGCGATTCGAAGAGCGTCCTCGAGGCCGGCAGGGGTTCCGGTTTCGTGGAGCCGCTTGTCGCGCAGCGTTCCCGTGCGTTCAAGCTTCTGAAAGACTTTTCCCGCAACGAAGCTCGCCATCGTCGAAGCCGATGCATGCAGCATCACGCGGGCAAGCAAGTTCAGGAAATTGTCGAGTTCCACCGGGCGTTCCGCAGCACCCCGTTCCCGCAGCCTGCGCTTCACCGGCTCTTTCTCATCGGTGATGAGTAGATCTGCTTCTCGTTTGATTGTCCTGCCCATGGCGTCCTCCGTGCGGAACCTTCCCTACAGTGTCTCTTCCATATCCGGCAAGGATGTGATCAATCCGCCGCTGGACCTCAACCTGTCAGGAAAATCGAGACTGAAAAATCATCTCTGGTCTGACGATTTGTCGGCGTTGCCAGCGCAGGCACCAGGAAGGTATCCGACTGGCTCGGGATGGCTCGCTCCGGCCCACCCGCCCAAAGTTTGGGGCCGGTAGAAGGGGCTGTCCTTCCATGCTCAAGCAACAGGCTGCCTGGGCGAATCAGAAAATTGCCTAATAGCAAAATGGTGTTTTTCCACGCGTGAACTGCAGGCACCTAACTTCCGCATTTATTCTTTAAGAAAACTTTGGTTCCTTGTGCCGAAAGCAACCATTGAAAGTTTTTTTAAGCTTCTCTGCTTTCCAAACCGGTTCTTTACTCTCATACGCTTGTTCGGGCATTACAAACCAAATAATTTTCGATGCAGAAAATCTGAATATCGGCAGAATGTTACTAATGTCGCTGCACCGCTCTAAGAAAATTATTATTTACTTTCGGTTGCAATTTGCCGCAAACCTCGCAATGATCATCCGTGACCGGAGGTTCCAGCCATGAAGGCCAAGTCGCCCACATCGATTGATGCCTATGTCGGCAGCAGAGTGCGAGCACGCCGCAAGGTGCTCAGGCTATCGCAGGTCGGACTTGCCGAACGGATAGGTGTCACCTTCCAGCAGATTCAGAAGTATGAAAAAGGCACAAACCGCATTGGCGCGGGCCGACTGCAATCCATCGCCGAGACATTGGGCGTCCCCGTTCAGTTCTTTTTCGAAGACGACACCGAGCCGACAACCTACAGCCTTGTCAGCAACGGCAGGGATGATGTGAATGCATTTTTGGCATCGAAGGATGCCCAAGCCCTCAATCGCGCCTTCATGGCGATCGAAAGCCCGGCTATCCGGCAGAAGCTTGTCGCCCTTGCCAAGAGCCTGGCCAGGGACACACACCCTGAGATCGACGACATCATTCATTCAGAAACCGGCGCCTGAGAGCTTTCGTGCTTCACCTCCAGACCTTTGGCGAGTTGCGACTGACAGACGACCTGGGCGCGGCGATGCGCTACCCGGTCAAGGCCCTGGTGATGCTCGCCTACCTGTATTGTTCGCCGGATCAACAACGCAGCCGACAAGAGCTTGCACGGTTCTTGTGGAACGAGACAGGAGATCATCTTGCCGATCTCAATTTGCGGAAACTGATTTCCCGCATTCGCGACACAACCACGACATCCGACGAACAGATATTGAATTTCGGGCCGCCTTTCGTCACCTTGAACAAGCAAGCTCTGTCGGTTGATCTCGACATATTGCGAAAGGAAGAGCAGCCGGTAGCGCAATTGGCGGCCGTCGGCGACCTCGTGCAACGCGGCTTCATTCCAGGTCTCAGTGCATCCACCAGAGCAATCGATGGATGGATAGAGCGCGAGCGGCAGCTACATCTGCTTACCTTGAGAGACATCTTCATCAGAGCTGCGGATCATATTCGCAATGACGAGGAGCGTCGGCTTCTGCGCCGCTCGGGGCTTCAACTTCTTGAGGCCTTTCCCGGTGACGAACAAATCCGCTCTATCCTTCGTGGCACGGCAGACGACCATTCGCCGCGCCGGCCCCAGGTGGCCGGAGTCGCGGCAATGCCAAGCAGTCGCATTTCCCAGCAACAAGACAGCATGCCGCAAATCTTAACCGGGCCGTCAGCGCCGCGGCTTGTGCTGCTGCCGCCGGGCGCAGCGGCCCTGACACGAGAGGCGGCAATTGCCGACGCCCTCATCGAGGATGTCACGATCGAGCTTTGTGCCCTGCGCAACATATCCGTCGTCGCACCTCACACAGCCGAGCAGATTCAGCGCGACTCTGACAAGGCCACCGTCGTTCAACGCCATTCGATTTCCTATCTTTTGGACACGCGGCTTTCCGGAGAGGGGCTTTATGCGCAACTCATTTATTTCCCCACCGACGAGATTTTGTGGGCAGCCCGATTTGAAATGGCGCTCGAAACGCTGCCGACGCAAAGGCGATTGATCGCCCAGAAGCTTGCCGACGCCGTTTCGGGACAATTGAAGCGCAACGAAAGCGTTCGTCTTCGCAACGAGGCTGAGCCAGAGGCCTATCATTCCTACCTTGTCGGCGCCGGCCTGCTTACCAAGTTCAACCTGCCTTACATCAGGCGCGCACGAAAATCCTTCAAGCACGCGCTGCATTTTTCTCCCGACTATGCCCCTGCTTTCACAGGCTTGGCGCGAACATTCACCAGCGAGTGGCTGTTGACTGCTCAAGGCGATCCCGCCCTGCTGCAGCGCGCGGAAGATCAAGCGCTTCGGGCGATAGAAAGAGATCCGGAATCGGCAGCCGGGCATCGGGAACTTGGCGTAACGAAGCTTTACCAGGGTGCTGTCGATGACAGTGTTGCAGCACTTGGCCTCGCCGAAAGCCTCAGCCCGCATTATGCCGACGTGATCTACAGCCATGCTGACACACTCGTCCACGCATCGCGGCCGCAAGATGCGCTCGACAAGATCAGGAAAGCGATCTCGCTCAATCCGATAGCACCCGACGCTTACCTCTGGTGTGCAGCTGGGGCGAGCTACTTCCTTGAACGTTACGAAGAGGCGCTTGCCTATGTCGATCGGATGAAAGACAAGGCACCAGCCTACCGTATCGCAGCTGCCAGTTGCGCGATGATCGGCGATCGAAAACGGGCACAGTTTTATCGGCACCGCGCCGAGCTTCTCAATCCCGCGTTCGAGGTCGAGAAATGGCTTGCCTTAGTGCCTTTCAAGGAGCGATGGCAAAAGGAACTTTACCGGGACGGTCTTTTCAAGGCCGGATTTTCACGAAGCTGAGGGGAATTTCATGTCAAAAGTTGTTGTACTGGGTGTATCGGGCGATAAGGGGCTGTGGCTCGTGGATATCGATGCGAAGACTGTGACACCGCTGCAGGTGCCTGCAGGCACCGATCTGGCGGCAGCCGTTAAGCAGCGCGAGGCTGGCGGCACCTTGATCAAGAATGTCGATTTCGCAATCGCTGTCTCGTCAGCGCAGGCGGTCTTCTCCGGTCACGTTGATGGCTGAAGGCGAGCGACGCTGACCGGTCATTCCGATCTTTATTCCGACCGAACAATTACGCCGCGGGATACATTGTCCCGCGTTGCTCCCTATTTAGAGAAAATGGGGGTCACGCGCCTGTCACGACAGACCGATCTCGATTGTGTCGGTCTTCCGGTCTGGTGCGCCTACACGCCAAACTCCCGCTCCATTGTCATCGCCCAGGGCAAGGGGCTTGAGGATATCGACGCCAAAGCGTCGGCGGCGATGGAGGCCCTGGAACGTGCGGTGGCCGGCGAACCCACCACGATCACGACGGTTTCGTCGGCACGAGACCTGCGGCGGCGGGGCGATCGCGCCGAGCCCCTCGATTGCCTGATCGCAGCCGGCGAGAAGGTCGTGGGCGAAGACGAGGAACTGACCTGGAGCCTGGCAACCGAGTTGCTTCACGACCTGCCGATCCATGTCCCGCAGGATGCCGCTCTCCTCGATCGAACGCGGCAGAACCGGTTCTGGATGTCGTCGGATGGGCTGGCCTCGGGCAACACGCTGGAAGAGGCGATATTTCATGGTATCCTGGAGCGTATCGAGCGTGATGCCCATGTCCTGTGGCAGATCGGCAGCGATGACCAGCGCTACGCCTGCTGCGTCGATCCGAGAAGTTTTGCCGACGCCGCGCTCTCAGGCCTGATCGACAGGATCGAAGCTGCCGGGCTCATTTTGAAACTCTTCGATATCACAAGCGATATCGATATCCCCTGCTATACCGCGCTCGTCGCCCCATCAGCCGTCAACGGAAAAGCGCCGCTCCGGTTTGTCGAGGTCACCGGCGGCAGTGGCGCTCATCCCTGGGCCGTGAGGGCGGCAATCCGCGCCGTAACGGAAGCGCTTCAATCGAGATTGACCTATATCAGTGGCGCCCGCGACGATGTCTGGCCCGAATTGTTCGCGATGCCGCTTCCGGCACAAACCCGCAGTGCCTTTCTTGCCGTTCCCGCTTCTGGATCTGCAGCCGCCACAAGACCAGCCGAGAACATATCCATCCTATTGCATAAGCTGCTGACAAGACTCCGCGAAAGCGGGATCGGCTCGGTGATTGCCCTCCCCCTGACGCCTGCAAACCTGCCGTTTTCGGTGGTGAAGATATTCATACCCGATCTTGAGAACCCCTCGGGCAACAGGCTCCATCGTTTCGGCCACCGTGCGCTTGCAAGGGCGATGCGCGCGTGAAAGTCGTGTTCGTCGGTCCGAGCTTACCTGACGCGGCAAGCCACGCCGCGACGGATATCGCTCTGCGGCCGCCCGCTGTTCAGGGAGATGTGCTAAGGGCGGTGGAAGATGGCGCAAACGTCATAGGCCTGGTCGACGGCGGCTTTGAAAACACCGCGCCGGTTTGGCATAAGGAGATTCTCTTTGCGCTCTCGCTCGGTGTCACGGTCCTAGGCGCCGCCAGTATGGGCGCCTTGCGCGCCGCAGAATGCCAAGCGTTCGGAATGATCGGTGTTGGCCGGATTTTCCACGACTATGTCAGCAGAACCGTCGTCGACGACGCTGACGTCGCGCTTCTGTACGAGCCGATGGAACTGGGCGGCAAACCGCTGACCGTGCCGATGGTCAATGTGAGAAGCACTTTGGACGAGATGGAAAGGCTGCAGCTCTTCGACAAGGCCTTTCGCCTGGCCCTCGAACAGACCGCTGCAAATCTCTTCTTCAAGAAGAGAAGCTGGGCTCTCATCGTTCGTGCATGTGCGGCAATACCGCCGTCGCAGGAGGAGTACTGGCTGAATATGCTGAAGACCCACGCAATCGATCAGAAACGGATCGATGCCTTGGCTCTTCTCGACGCTGTTGGCAACGCGCGTGATCAGCGCGCGGCGACAAATCGCCATTGGGAATTCAGAAAAACAACGCTTTGGGCAGAACAACTGGCCCGCTCAAAGGCTTAGACCCGATTGCACCCATAGGATGTTTCACGCGTTTTTCACGCACTTAAGTACCGAACTGTCCTTATTGTCGTCTGTGCAATCTGGAGAATCGATATGTCGATCATAGGGTCGGGAAAGCGCCTGTACGCATCGGCGGCAGCCATGGATAATCTTGACGAGCTGATGGCTTTGGCTCGGATGATCACCTATGCAAAAGCGGTCGCTGAAGATTTGAAGATCGAACCGAGCGCTCAGTCTCTCGAGGCGGCATTGACGGCGGTCACGCGCGAGCTGCGAAGGGCAACGGATGCGGATGTTCCCGGTCTGGAGCCCCTGCTTTCGGACATGAATATCGAGCTGCACTGATCAGCCCTACCGCTGATGCGCCAGTGACTATGCGAAAGTCACAGGACGCCGAAGACTAGGCTGGACTCGCGGCAAGAGCGATCGAGTCGGCCACCTCGTCTACCCGATCAGATAGGATGGCCGTCGCCACGCGAAGATGTGCGCTCGGCAAGATAGAAAACTTCGCACCGGGATGAACCGCGATGCCTCGCGCCGCCAGCGTGACCATTGCGAAGGGTTCGGATGCGACCGGTACCCAGGCGCATAGTCCGCTGCCATGCTGCGCTTCGATCCCACGCTCGCTCAGGGCATCGACCAGATCAGCCCGGCGCCGGAAATAGATGTCGCGAGCGCGTTGCAACGAGGCTTCCGTCACAGGATCCCTCAGCAGCCAGGCCGTGGCCGCCTGAAGGATGCGGCTTGTCCAGCCGGCACTGAAGCTGCGGTAGGACTGGATCTGTTCGACGATCGCCCGCGAGCTTGAAAGCACGGCAAGCCTCAGATCCGGACCATGCGTCTTTGAATAGGAGAGGATGTGGATTGTCCGGTCGGCAAACCGGCCACCGAGCGAATGACGCGTAGCCGTGGAAATGTCGGCCACACCGTCATCCTCGACGATCAAGGTGTCGGTGCCGTCGAGAATGTCTCCAAGCCGTTGCAACCGCTCGCTGCTGACGTTCTGACCGGTCACCGAATGAAGCCGCGGCTGGAAAATGAAGGCGACTGGCCGCAGCTTCATTGCGGCTTGGAGAGACGCAGGCAGCGGCCCTTCCCGATCGCACTGGACTGGAATGATCTGCACGCCGCGGTCCTCCAGGATATCAAGAAGCCGCATGGCGGTCGGATCTTCGATTGCAACGGCCGCACCGGGCATGACGAGCGCCTGGATGAGCGTGTAGACCGCGTTATAGCCCCCATTCGTCGCCAGGAATGCCTCCGGCTCGTATGGCCAGGTTTTTCGGACAACCTCTTCAAGTTCCGGAAGGATGCGGCTTCGCTCATAGCTGTTGAGATTTTCCGCCGACGCCCCGTAAGCCGTGGCTTTCGCAAGCTGTGGCAAAAGCCTGATATCCGGCACGGCCGCGGTCAGGTCGAGGACGTCGGCTCCGTAACGACCGGAACTGCCGAGCCGTTCCGGCTTTGCCACGAAACGGTCGCCGCTCACCCATGTGCCGTTCCGTCCCCTGCCGCTAATGATTTTCTGACGTCTCAGCTCGCTCCAGGCCTCTGAGATCGTTGCCGGACTGATCCCGAGCGCAAAGGCAAGATCACGGATCGGCGGCAGCTTCGTTCCGACGGGAAGCGTCCCGGCCCGGATCAAGGCACTGGTTTCAATCGCAATCCCTCGAATTGTCCGATCGGTCAATTTTTGGGCAAACCACGCCGCGTCGACAGTATCGCTCATTTAATCGCCACTTTTAATGTTCAATAACGTAATAACATTTGATCAGGTAATTTTGAACATTTAATTGTTCTGAAAACAAGGTCTTTGCGAGTGAATGCCGATGCCCCTTAGCCTGCGACTTGCCCTGCGTGACTGGGACTACATGACGCCTCTGGTCCTCGGCGATGTCTCCTCTCCCAAGCTTGACATCAGGGTCGACCGCGTCGGCACATTGCTCTCGCATCTCGGCAAGAGCGATCATTACGATGTCGCGGAAATGTCCTTCAGCCGCTACACGCAGCTACGCATTGATGGCGACGAGAGTGTCGTCGGCATTCCGAACTTCATCATGCGCGGCTTCCGTCACCGCTGCATCATCACCCGCAAGGACGGCCCCATCACCGAACTCGGTCAGCTGGCCGGAAAGCGTATCGGCGTCACTGGGTGGCGCGACTCCGGAAACACCTGGACCAGAGCGGCGCTGCGCCGCGATGGCGTCGGCGTCGAAGATGCCATGTGGTATGCGGGCCGCCTGACGCAAGCGCATCCGGTCGTCGATCGTCTGGACGGGTTCGGCCGGCCCGGCCGCATCGAAGCGGCTCCCGGTGAGCGTCCCATGGTCGACCTGCTCAAGGAAGGCTTCCTTGATGCAATCTTCACGCCTTTTATGCCTGACGGCTATTTCTCCGGCGGATCGCCGTTCCGGCAGGTCCTTTCCGATTTCAGAAGTGCCGAACGTCGATATTTCTCTGATGTGGGCTATGTTCCAGGAATGCATCTGATCGGCATCAAAGCGGGCATCGTCGCTGAGAACCCGTGGGTGATCGAAGAACTCAGCAAGCTGATCGATGAATCGCAGCGGATGTGGCTGAGCAAACGCCGCAAATACGCAGACACCTCGCCCTTCATGATGGACGAGCTTTTGAAGTCTGCGGCCGAGCTTCCGGTCGGCTGGGAGGCCAGCGGCTTTGCGGTCAACCGCAAGATGATCGCCGATTTCGCCAACGAGCTTCACATCCAGGGCATACTGCCACAGCTGATGACGCCGGAAGAGCTCTTCTCCTTCGATGTGGACGGTAGCCGTATCGGGTGAGCGCAACACGAAACGCATAAATTCGAACCAAACAGGGGAAATGAACAATGTCGATCAGGAAAATTGCATGCCTTGCTCTGACGAGCGTGATGATCTCGGGAACGGCCTTCGCTGAAGATGCGGCCCTGCCCAAGCTTTCGGTCAACGACGCGCTTCATGCGCAGTTGCCCGAAGCGATCCGCACGTCCGGCAAGATGATCTCCGTCAACAATGGCTCGTTTCCTCCCTATGAAATCGTCACGGGCACCGAGATGACCGGCGCGAGCGCCGATCTCACCGATGCGCTCGGTCAGATCCTCGGCGTCAAGATCGAGCATGAGACCGTCGGTGGGCTGCCGGCGCTGCTCGCCGGCGTCAATTCCGGCCGTTACCAGTTTGCCTTCGGTCCCGTCGGCGACTTCAAGAGCCGCGAGGAATCCAATGATTTCGTCGACTGGGTGCAGGAATTCGTGGTCTTCTCTGTACAGAAGGGCAACCCGAAGGGCATCACCTCGCTCGATACGGCCTGCGGCAACCGCATTGCCGTCATGGCCGGCGGCTCGGCCGAAAAGGTCATCCAGGTGCAGGCCGAAAAGTGCAAGACCGATGGCAAGGGCGCCATCGAAGTGCAGTCTTTCACCGACCAGCCGAGCTCGATCCTGGCCGTCCGCTCCAAGCGGTCGGATGCCTTCTTCTCCTCCCAGGCGCCGCTCACCTATTTCGTGTCGCAGGCCAACGGCCAGCTGGAACTGACAGGTGTCGGACAGAAGAACGGCTTCGAGAACCTCTATCAGGGCGCGGTTGTCGCGAAGGGGTCGCCGCTCGGCGCGGTCCTGCGTGACGCAGTCAAGGTGCTGATGGATAACGGCACCTATGCCGCGATCATGAAGAAGTGGGGCCTTGAGAACAACATGATCAAGGAGCCCGGCATCAACCTCGGTGGGACGCTTCCGAAATGAGCACACAAACGCAAACACTTGCATCGCCCCAGGGCGATGCAAGAAGCAGGGATGTGGCCCACGCCCACAAACCCTTCCCCAAAAGCCGCGTCGCAGCCTGGGTGATCACACTTGCGATCGCCGCCTATTGCGCCTGGTCGGTCGCGCATAACGAGAATTTCGGCTGGCCGGTCGTCGCACACTATTTCTTCGACCCGACCGTCATCAGCGGCCTTTACGTCTCGCTCGGCCTGACGGTCGTCGCGATGATCATCGGCATCGCTCTCGGCCTCGTGCTGGCCGTCGCGAGAATGTCGAGCGACCGGCTGGCGAGCTCGCTCGCCTCGCTGTTCATCTGGTTCTTCCGCGGAACACCGCTCCTGGTGCAACTGATCTTCTGGTACAATCTTTCGACGCTCTTTCCGACGCTGTCGATCGGCATCCCCTTCGGCCCGACTTTCATGAGTTGGGATACGAATTCGGTGATCAGCCCGATGACGGCTGCAATTGCCGGACTCGCACTCAACGAGTCCGCCTATATGGCGGAAATCATCCGCGGTGGCCTCCTCTCGGTAGACAAGGGCCAGTACGAGACGGCGGAAGCCTTCGGCATGACGCGCATCCGCGCGCTTCGCCGCATCATCATTCCGCAGGCCATGCGCTCGATCGTTCCGCCGACCGGCAACCAGCTGATCAGCATGATCAAGGCGACCTCTCTCGTCAGCGTCATCGCCATGGCCGATCTCCTCTATTCGGTGCAGTCGATCTATAACCGCACCTTCGAGATCGTGCCGATGCTGCTCGTCGCCGTGCTCTGGTACCTGCTCATCACGTCGGTCCTGAATGTCGGCCAGGCCTATATCGAGCGCTATTACAGTCGCGGCGATCGGCGCACGGGCGCCGCCAAGCCTGCAAAGGAGGCGGCCGTCATGGCGCAGGCTACGGGGGCAGGCGCATGAACGAGATCGCCACTATCGAGCCTCTCGTCAAGGCACGCAATGTCCACAAGTCCTTCGCAGATCTGGAAGTCCTGAAGGGGATCGATCTCGACGTCGCGCCAGGCGAGGTCGTCGTCGTCCTTGGCCCCTCCGGCTCCGGCAAGTCGACGTTCCTGCGCTGTATCAACCACCTCGAATCCATCAATCAGGGTTCGATCGAGGTGGACGGCGAACAGATCGGCTACCGCCTGCACAAGGACCGGCTGCTGCAGCTGTCGAACCATGCCATTGCCCTGCAGCGGCGCAAGATCGGCATGGTGTTCCAGCAGTTCAATCTCTACCCGCATATGACGGCGCTGCAGAACATCATCGAGGCGCCGGTCGGCATACACGGTGAAAGTCGAAAGGTCGCGACCGAAAATGCGCTCGGGCTGCTCGAACGGGTCGGGCTTTCGGCCAAGGCCGACAGCTATCCGCGTCAGCTTTCCGGGGGCCAGCAGCAGCGCGTGGCGATCGCCCGCGCGCTGGCCATCAAGCCGAAGCTGATGCTCTTCGACGAGCCGACCTCGGCACTCGATCCCGAGCTGGTCGGCGAGGTTCTCGCCACCATGCGGGATCTGGCAAATCAGGGTCTGACCATGATCGTCGTCACTCATGAGATCGGCTTTGCGCGGGAAGCGGCCGACCGCGTCGTCTTCATGGATGGCGGTAAGGTCGTGGAACAGGGCAAGCCGGAAGAGGTGATCGGCAACCCGCAGCACCCGCGCACCAGAAGCTTCCTGTCGCGCTTCATCTAGCGCGGCGGCTCCCCATGCCCTGCCGGCTGGCTTCAGCGCGAGCCGACCGGCGATACCGCGCCCATCAAATTGGAATTGCCATGTCCCTCGACAATGACTTTGCCCGCCTCTCCGATTTCGAACCTATGGAAGCGGAGCTGACGGCCATCCGCCGGCATCTCCACGCCCACCCCGAACTCTCCTTCGAGGAAACCGAAACAGCCCGTTTCGTTGCTGAAAAGCTCGAATCCTGGGGCTATGAAGTGACCCGCAATGTCGGCGGCCATGGCGTGGTTGCGCGCATGACGGTCGGAGCCGGAAAGAAGAGCATCGCCATTCGCGCCGACATGGATGCCCTGCCGATCACCGAAGAAACGGGCCGCCCCTATGCCAGCACGGTTGCCGGCAAGATGCATGCCTGCGGACATGACGGCCACACGACGATCCTTCTTGGCGCGGCCGAATATCTGGCGCGCACGCGCCGCTTCAACGGCACCGTCAATCTGATTTTCCAGCCGGCCGAGGAAGCAGGCGCGGTGAGTGGTGCGCCGGCCATGATCGCTGACGGACTGTTCGAACGCTTTCCCTTCGACGTCATTTTCGGCCTGCACAATCATCCGGGCGCACCCGAAGGTACCTGGCTGATGAGGTCCGGCCCGCTGATGGCCGCTGCCGACAGCGCCGAGATCGTCATCAGGGGCAAGGGCGGCCACGCCTCGCGGCCGCATCTGACCGTCGATCCGGTGGTCGTTGCCTGCAACCTCGTCATCAGCCTGCAATCGGTCGTCTCCCGCAGCATCGATCCGACACAGACCGCCGTCGTCACGGTCGGGGCAATCCACGCCGGCGAGGCAGCAAACGTCATCCCAGAAAGTGCAAAACTGCTGCTCAGCATCCGCTCCTTCGATCCGAAGGTGCGCGACACCTTGGAAGCCAGGATCCGCAGGCTTACTGAGACCATTGCCGACGGTTACGGCGCAACCGCGGAAATCGAATACACGCGCGGACATCCCGTGGTCGTCAATTCGGAGGCGGAGACCGAATTCGCCCGCAAGGTTGCAGAAGAGCTTGTCGGTGCCGACAAGGTAGCCCTCTGCAACCTCATCCCCGGCAGTGAGGACTTCGCCCATTTCCTCGAGCACAAACCCGGCAGCTTCCTGCGGCTGGGCAATGGTGTGGAATCTGCGATCCTGCACAGCGCCAAATACGACTTTGCCGACAAATCCCTGACGGCGGGCTCTGCGATGTGGGCGCGCTTGACCGAACGCTATCTCGACGACTGAGGGCTTTCGCCTACCAGGCCGGGAACGGATCTTCGAGGGCCGCCCAGTCGCGCGGATCGGCGCTGGCGAGGCAATCGTCCAACGCGGTCCGCACACCCGTCTCGTCCATGCCAACGCCGATGAACACAAGCTCCTGCCGGCGATCGCCCCAGGCGCTGTCCCATTGGCTTTGCAGGTGCTGACGAAACTGCTGATGGCTCGGCCAGTCCTGTCGCGGAACGGCCGCCCACCACAGACCCATGGGTTCGCAGCGTCGCTGCACCCCTGCAGCCGACATAAGGCCTACGTGACGCGGGCGTGTGGCAAGCCAGAAATGACCCTTGGCGCGCAGCACTCCCGGCCAGGGCTCGTCCAGGAATGCGCGAAACCGCTTGGGATCAAAGGGACGCCTCGTGCGATAGACAAAGCTCGATACCCCGTATTCCTCCGTCTCCGGAACATGGTCACCCGGGCTGTACAATTCCTTGTGCCACAAAGGATGCGCGGCAGCCTTTTCTTCGTCGAAGAGGCCGGTATTGAGGACGGTTGCCAGGGAGACGTTGCCGAGATCCGTCTCCACCTGTCGCGCATCCGGATTGAGAGACGCAACTATCTTGCGGACCTCCGCGCGAACCTCTTTGGTCGCATCCGAGATCTTGTTGATGACGACGACATCGGCAAATTCGATCTGGTCCACCAACAGATCGATAAGGGTGCGCCGGTCCTCACCATCCCGCTGCAGGCCGCGGTCAGCGAGCAGATCGGCGCTACTGTAGTCGGCTAATAGGTTTGCAGCGTCGACCACGGTTACCATCGTGTCGAGCCTGGCGAAATCGGAGAGCGAAACCCCGTTCTCGTCGCGGAAGGAGAAAGTTGCCGCGATGGGGCGCGGCTCGGCAATGCCAGTGCCCTCAATCAACAGATAATCGTACCGGTCCTCTTCGGCCAGCCGCCGCACTTCCGTCAGCAAGTCGTTGCGCAGGGTGCAGCATATGCAGCCATTGCTGAGCTCGACCAATGTCTCCGTGGTATGCGAGAGATTGCAGTCGCCGGCTCGAATGAGGTTTGCGTCTATGTTCACCTCACTCATGTCGTTGACGATCACGGCAACTCGCAAGCCTTCGCGATTGTTAAGAACGTGACTGAGAAGCGTCGTCTTGCCGGCGCCGAGAAAGCCGGCAAGCACGCTCACCGGGAGCCGCTTGATCCTGTTCATCGGCATGTCCTGAATATGGATACTCGGAACAATTGACGTATATGTCGTATGAACCTCATTCGAATCCCGTGCGTAGCCCATCCCCGATGCGTCATGCGGCAAGCTGCGGGCGGAAGATCACATCGGCATAGTAATTCGCTGAATCGTATGAACTGGTTGGGAAGAGCCCCGCGGTGGCGGAGCCGCCATAAGCGTAGACGCCGTTGCCGCCAGCGACGGCACTTGATTGAGCCGTAAGCGGACCATTTGTCACGGCATTGGTGAAGAAGGCATCCGTCGCCACGTAGGCACCTGTTGTGTGGTAGGAGGCGACATAGGTGGTGTTGGCGGTGATGGAGACGGCTGTTGCAAAGTTCACCGTCTGCCAGCCGCTCGCCGTGGTGTTGGTGAAGGTGGCGGTCGCGAGTTTGGTGCCGGTGGAACTCCACAGGTCGACGACGTTCTGGCCGTTGTCGTTGGCACTGCGATAGAACTTGATGCCGGTAATGTCGCCGGCAACGTTCGACTGGAACTTGACGCCGAGCTCGAGCTGCTGACCGTCGTTGAGGTTCGTCTGAGCCGGCGTACTGGAGGCGTTAAACAGACTGTAGGTCGCAGGTGCTGTCGATACGGCGATGCTGAAGCTCTCGTTGGCGGCAAGACCGCCGAGATCGGTTGCCGTCACCTTGACGCCATAGTTTCCGCCTGTCGTCGGCGTGCCGGAGAAGGTCCGTGTCGAGGCGTTGAAGGCGAGCCAGGCGGGCAGCGCTGTACCGTCGGCAGAAGTTGCCGTGTAGGTCAGCGTCTCGCCGCTGTCGACATCGGTGAAGGTCGTGGTCGGCAGCACGAAGGAGAAGGCGGAGCCGACGGTGCCGTTCTGGGTCGCCGTCTGGACGGCGAGCACCGGCGCATCGTTGGCGCCATGGATGGTGATGGTCAGGCTGGCCGTGGCGGTGGCCCCGGCGGCATCGCGCATCGTGTAGCTGAAGACGTCGCTCAGCGTATTGGTCGACTGGCGCAAGGCCTGGACGGTGGCATTGGTCTCGTTGACGGCATAGCTATAGGCACCCGAGGCACTGAGCACGAGACTGCCGTAAGTGCCGTTCAGTGCTGAACCGAGCGTGCCTGACGTCGAGCCGAAGGTGACGGCCGTCACCGTCTTGGTATCGCCGGCATCCGGATCGGTGTCGTTGGTCAGCACGTTGCCGCTTGCAACCACGCCACCCGAACCATTGGCAACACCGCCCTTCTCGGTCGCGTCACCCGTATCGGCAACCGCCGTCGGTGTTGTGTTGCCAGGCGTCGACGGACGGAAGACCACATCGGCCCAATAATTGGCGGCGCTGTAAGTGGCATTTGGGAAAATGCCCGCGGTGGCGGAGCCGCCATAGGCGTAGACGCCGTTGCCACTGGCCGGCGCCGTCAGCGGACCACTGGTGACGGCGGTCGTATAGAAATTATTCGTCGCCACGTAGGCACCTGTTGTGTGGTAGGAGGCGACATAGGTGGTGTTGGCGGTGATGGAGACGGCTGTTGCAAAGTTCACCGTCTGCCAGCCGCTCGCCGTGGTGTTGGTGAAGGTGGCGGTCGCGAGTTTGGTGCCGGTGGAGCTCCACAGGTCGACGACGTTCTGGCCGTTGTCGTTGGCACTGCGATAGAACTTGATGCCGGTAATGTCGCCGGCAACGTTCGACTGGAACTTGACGCCGAGCTCGAGCTGCTGACCGTCGTTGAGGTTCGTCTGAGCCGGCGTACTGGAGGCGTTAAACAGACTGTAGGTCGCAGGTGCTGTCGACACGGCGATGTTGAAGGTCTCGTTGGCGGCAAGACCGCCGAGATCGGTCGCCGTCACCTTGACGCCATAGGTGCCTGATGTCGTCGGCGTGCCGGAGAAGGTCCGTGTCGAGGCGTTGAAGGCGAGCCAGGCGGGCAGCGCCGTGCCGTCGGCAGAAGTTGCCGTGTAGGTCAGCGTCTCGCCGCTGTCGACATCGGTGAAGGTCGTGGTCGGCAGCACGAAGGAGAAGGCGGAGCCGACGGTGCCGTTCTGGGTCGCCGTCTGGACAGCGAGCACCGGCGCATCGTTGGCGCCATGGATGGTGATGGTCAGGCTGGCCGTGGCGGTGGCCCCGGCGGCATCGCGCATCGTGTAGCTGAAGACGTCGCTCAGCGTATTGGTCGACTGGCGCAAGGCCTGGACGGTGGCATTGGTCTCGTTGACGGCATAGCTATAGGCACCCGAGGCACTGAGCACGAGACTGCCGTAAGTGCCGTTCAGTGCTGAACCGAGCGTGCCTGACGTCGAGCCGAAGGTGACGGCCGTCACCGTCTTGGTATCGCCGGCATCCGGATCGGTGTCGTTGGTCAGCACGTTGCCGCTTGCAACCACGCCACCCGAACCATTGGCAACACCGCCCTTCTCGGTCGCGTCACCCGCATCGGCAACCGCCGTCGGTGTTGTGTTGCCAGGCGTCGATACGGCGATGCTGAAGGTCTCGTTGGCTGCAAGACCGCCGAGGTCGGTCGCTGTCACCTTGACGCCATAGTTTCCGCCTGTCGTCGGCGTGCCGGAGAAGGTCCGTGTCGAGGCGTTGAAGGCGAGCCAGGCGGGCAGCGCTGTACCGTCGGCAGAAGTTGCCGTGTAGGTCAGCGTCTCGCCGCTGTCGACATCGGTGAAGGTCGTGGTCGGCAGTGTGAAGGAGAAGGCGGAGCCGACGGTGCCGTTCTGGGTCGCCGTCTGAACGGCGAGCACCGGTGCATCGTTGGCGCCATGGATGGTGATGGTCAGGCTGGCCGTGGCGGTGGCCCCGGCGGCATCGCGCATCGTGTAGCTGAAGACGTCGCTCAGCGTATTGGTCGACTGGCGCAAGGCCTGGACGGTGGCATTGGTCTCGTTGACGGCATAGCTATAGGCACCCGAGGCACTGAGCACGAGACTGCCGTAAGTGCCGTTCAGTGCTGAACCGAGCGTGCCTGACGTCGAGCCGAAGGTGACGGCCGTCACCGTCTTGGTATCGCCGGCATCCGGATCGGTGTCGTTGGTCAGGACGTTGCCGCTTGCAACCACACCGCCCGAACCATTGGCCACACCGCCCTTCTCGGTCGCGTCACCCGCATCGGCAACTGCCGTCGGTGTTGTGTTGGAGCCCGGCGTGGTGAACATCACATCGACCCAGTAGTTGGTCTGCTCGAAGGTGCTCGTGGGGAACAGACTGTTGCTGCCATAGGCATATACGCCGTTGCCGCTGGCCGGTGCCGTTAGCGGGCCGCTCGTCACATTAGAGACGAAGTAGTTGGCGGTCGTCGAATAGTGGCCGGTATTCGTATGGTAAGACGCCGTGTAGGTCTGTCCGGCCGTCAACGCCACCGGGCTCGAGAAGTAGGCGATCTGCCAGCCGCTGGCGGTCTCGTTGGTGAAGGTGAGGGTCGCAAGCCGTGTACCGGCGCTCGACCAAAGGGAACCGGTGTGGGTGCCCGTATCCTGGCTGCCCTTGTAAAAACGAATGCCGGTGACGTTGCCTGCTACAGAGGTCTGGAATTTAACCCCGAGTTCGACGGCTGATGTGTCGCCGGTGTTGACGACGGCAGGTGTCGCCGAACCGAAGAGAGACGTGTAACTTGGTCCGCTGACGGTCACAGTGCGTCCCGCCGAGGGCGTTTCGAGATTGATGCTGTCGTCCACGGCCCGCGAGAGGATCGTGTAGCTGCCCGCGACCTGCGGCGACCACGTATAGGTCCAATTCTCGTCGCCGGTCGCCGGATGCCAGCTCGCCCCGTTGTCGGTCGAGACCTCGACGCCGGCGATGACGCCGCCGCCCGTGTCGGTTGCGGTGCCCGAAATCGTGACGGTGGAGCCAACGGTCGCCGTTGATGGCACCGTGATGACAGAAGTTGGTGCAGTGTGATCCGTGGAACCTGTCGTGGCCACGAGGCCGGATTGCAGCGTCCCGGGCTGAATGCCCATGTCGGCCAGCAAATTGACCATTGCCTGCTGAACGCGGGGATCGGTCGGGGTCGCCTCATTGTCGTGATTGTTGCTTAAGCCCCATGTCCAGTAGACAGTACCGGCGCCGAACACCAGCGCACCGCTCGGCGCGCGATAAAGCGTCAGATTGTGGGTCGCGGTCGCACTGCCGGTCGTGTTTCCATAATCGAGCAAGTAGGTGCTGACCGGAAGCGTCGTCGACGACAGCTTGACGAGGCCGGCCGGATCAAAGCCGTTGTCAACCGCTTCATCCCATTCGTATCCAAGATAGTTCTTGGTGAGCGTTGCCGTCTGGCCAGGCTGAAGATTGGCAACGCTCGTATTGCGCCAGAAGCGCAGGTTGGCGTCGTCATATCCGACCGTAATCGCGCCGAGATTGCTGCCGACATCGTCGACCTTGAACAATTGACCGGTCAGCGAGTTTTCCGGATTGCCTCCCCCGATCGCGGGTGGGCTGAGACGCGGATCGCGGAATGTGCCCGTCCATTCATTGGAAGGGTCAATGCTGCTACCGGGCGCCCACGTCTCCTTGTAGGAGATGAGCGTGCGATAGGGCGTGCCGTCGGCGCTGTAGGCATTGCCCCAACGGGTACGCCAGTAGACCTCGTTACCGCTCCAGAACATCAGGTTGACGCCCGCATCGCGCGCGGCTTCGACATTGGTCCTCTGCTGTCCAGACCAATATTCGTCATGCCCGGCATCAACATAGGTCTTGTGATTGAGCAGTAGGCTGCCGTAGCGGTCGACGTCGACACCCGACAGGTACGAAACATCATAGCCGTTCTGCTCCAGCCAGTAGATGCCTGCATACTCGGCGCCAAATAGATAGTCTTGCGGACCGGCATAAGTGCCAACCCCGCCGCGGGTCGCAATCGGCCTGTTGTAGCTGACAGCATAGGCGCGACCAGCGCCCTGCCCGGTCGCCGGACCGTTGCCGCCGTAGAAGTTTGCGCCACCCCAGCCGTTATAGGCTTGCCAGGTCTCGTCGGCGGTCTGGAAAACGATATCGCTGTGGCTGTCATCGTCGCGCACGATGAACGGAATCTGATTTTCGCCGAACGTGCCATCCTGCCGCACGAGCTTGGCGATATAAACGCCCGAGACGGCATCATCCGGTACCGTCCACGACGCCGACACTGCCCAGTTGCCGGCATCCACCGTGCCGGTCGTGGCATTGCGCAACGGATTGGGTTGGTTCTGCACGCCGGTGTGCTGAATGGTCGTGACCTTGCGCGCGCCCATGCCGCCATAATAGCCGAGCCGATAGATATCGATCCGGTAGTTGTTGGAGTTGGTATTGATTTTGAAGCTGATCGTCTTGCCGTTGTCGACGCTGATGTCGGTCGCGAATCCTTCGATGTTGGAGCTGCCTGCGCCAACGATACCCCACTCGCTCTGCGGATTGCCCGGCTTCTGGTTTTCCGCCACGACCGCATTGACGGCCGTCGCTGTCGCAGTGGCTGCCAGATTTTGCGTCGTTAACGACCGCTGCGTGGTCGGCGGTGTGGTGACCGAGCCGGAAAGGACGCCGACACCCTTGGTGCCGGTTGCCGTTCCCATCTCCCCGCCGCCGGGCAGGGATCCGTTCAAGATCGTCGAATCCGTCCACTTTGCGGTTCCGCGCCAGCCCGAGAGAGGGGATAAGTCACGATCGAGAAGCGGGTCACTGACCGAGGCACCGATGGCCCGCTTGATCGTTGCTACATAGTCCGGCCCTTCAGTCAGCCTGGTCCCCGGCAATTGACCATCCTGTTGAAGCATGGCACCGCCGTGAGCCCAATCGAGAATCCGCGTGGGGGAGGTAAAGTAGCCGCAGCCGCAGACGCCAAAGGGCATGCCGAACGCCAGTGAATTCGATCCACCGTGGTGTGCGGCCACCGCCGCTGCCGACGGGCTCGACTCAAGAATGACCACCTTGCCGGAGTGAGCGCGCCTGCCTGCTACGGCAGCGGAACCTTGTCCTGATACTGTCGGTCCCGGGCTCTGCGGCAGATACGGGGCCAGGGGATCCTCGCCCATGGTGCCAATGCCAGCATAACTGCGGGAACCATTCGCGTTCTGCCCGAAAGCTGCAAAAACCGGACTATGGGCCGACAGCACAGACGCGTCAGACTCTCTGCTTCGAAAACTCGATTCCCGCGCCGCTGCGAAAGCGTCGGCCAAGGATGGGGACACATGGTCGATATCGCCCCGACCGTCTGCTTCGTCGACCGTATCCGCTCCTGGTTCGTTATCATGTCCGCTGAGCACAAAGTTGTTGTCGGAATTGCCGGCAAGGCCGCCCCCCTTGTCTCCAATCGACGTCGCAAGTTGAGCGCTATCCTCAGGCTGATCGGCGTTCTTGCGTGGCTTCGCTTTTCCACCGACGGACCACCACCGGGGAGCCCACGAATCCACCAGTAGTGAGCGCGGAGCCCACCGGCGAGCGTTGCGATACATGGCGTGCCCTCTCGCGAAATTGCCAGGACCAAATCTATGAGGATCGTTCGATACACGGACTTCCGATTATAATCGAAAATGGGCGAGTATATCCTACCCATTTCGACCTACAGGCGGCATCCCTTTAGGCAAACGGGCTTTTGCGCAGAGCCGTGACTTGCCTTTCGCCGAGCAACGAGCGGTACGATCGTCGGATCTCCTTCGCATTACGAATCCGAGACGCCGTCCAAAATCGATGCACAGCCTCAAAATTGGGCACCTCGGCACGTCCGGGGTCTTTCCCACCCGAAAGAGCTATCGTTTGGCGCAATCTTCGCCCGTTCGGAGTATTGATGCTGCGCCGTAACGATATAGGCTCTGCGCCGCCGTGACAGCACGCCGAATCGAAAGATATCGGCTGCATGGGAGGGAGCCCTAGCGCGGTCAAAATCTGGAAAAGCGAGACACTGACATGAGACAATCCATGGAGAGGATCATGGAGCGGCGATTGAGTGCCATCCTCGCTGCCGATGTGGTCGGTTACAGCCGGCTCATGGGCATGGACGAGACAGGCACGCTGCAGGCTTTGAACCGCCATCGCTGCGAACTGGTCGAGATCCGCATATCCGAATACAAGGGCCGTATCGTCAAACTGACGGGCGACGGCATTCTGGCCGAGTTTCAGAGCGTCGTGAATGCCGTGGCCTGTGCCGCCGAAATCCAGCGTAGCATGGCCGTGCGCAACGAAAACGTGCCGAAGGAAGAGCGCGTCGAATTCCGCATTGGTATCAATCTCGGCGATGTCGTCGTCGAAAATGACGATATTTTCGGCGACGGCGTCAACCTTGCCGCGCGCCTGGAAAGCGTTGCTCCGGTCGGCGGCGTTGCCGTGTCGGCAATCGTGCGGGATCAGGTCGGCTCACGCCTCAATCTTGGCTTCGATTTTTTAGGTGAACACGTGTTCAAAAATATCCGCCAGCCGGTGCAGGTTTATACGGTTTCCTTCGAGAAGCCGAGTTCCGCCCGTCTCGTCGCCCAGAATCGCAACACCTGTTTCATCGCCGTTCTGCCCTTCACCAATATGAGCGGCGATGCCGACCAGGACTATTTCTCCGACGGCATCACCGAGGACATCATTACAGATCTTTCCAAAGTCTCCAGCCTGCATGTGGTCCCGCGCAACACCGCCTTCACCTACAAGGGCACATCGGTGAAGGTGAAGCAGGTCGCCCAGGAGCTCGGCGTGCGTTACATGCTGGAAGGCAGTGTGCGCATCGTCGGCACGCGGGTACGCATCTCCGGCCAGTTGATCGATACCATGAACGGCGACCATCTTTGGGCGGAACGCTATGATCGGGACCTTACCGATATCTTCGCCATCCAGGATGAAATCACCAACGCGATCGTCGGCCAATTGAAAGTGCGGCTGCTACCGGAAGAGCGCAAGGCGATCGCCGCCGAGCCGACGGCCAATGTCGAGGCCTATACTTATTACCTGAGAGGCCGGCAGCTCTCCCATACCTGGACAAAATCCTATCTGCAGCTTGCCCGGCGCATGTTCTACAAGGCCGTCGAACTCGATCCGGACTATGGCCGCGCCTATGCAGGTATTGCCGATTGCGATGCGGCGATACGCGACTGGGCGCCTGATGATGTGCCCCTCGAGCGCATCCTCGCCATGAGCGCCAAGGCCCTGGAACTTGATCCCGACCTTGCCGAGGCCCATGCCTCCCGCGGCCTGGCGCTGCATCAGAACGGCGAGGATGACGAGGCCATGGCATGCTTCGAACGCGCGCTTGCGCTCGATCCCAACCTCTATGAAGCAAATTTCCACTATGCCCGCATCTTCTTCATGCGCGGGAATTTCGCCGAGGCGGTACACTATTTCACCCGGGCCGCCGAAATCCGCCCCGATGACTATGTTTCGCCGATCCATCTGATGTCCTCATACCATTCTCTCGGACGAATGGCGGACCGGGAAAGCTGGGCGCGAAAAGGCATTGAAAGAGCCGAGCGGGCGCTCAATCAGAACCCGGAAAATTCCGGCCCCGCCCATCGCGGTGCGCTTGCCCTTGCCCATCTCGGCGAAGCAGCGCGGGCGTGCGACTGGGCCGCACGGGCGAGCGCCATCGATCCCGATGACATCGTCGCCCAGTATAATCTCGCCTGCGTCCACTCCGTGCTTGGCCATGTGGAACGTGCGATCGATATCTTGGAGGGCTTGCTGCCCCGCAGCTCGGTCTACCATATCAAATGGTTCACCCATGATTCCGACCTGGACAATCTGCGCCGGAATCCGCGCTTCATGAAACTTATCGCGGAGGCAACGAGAGAGCGGGAACGGATCGAGGCATAGGTCGCGGTAGAAGGATGAAGCCAACGGAGAGGGTCGAACAAACCTATGCTCTCCGCCGGTAGGCCGCCCCCTCGTATATCAGGCAAGCGGGCTTTTTACGGCCAGCGCCTATACCAAGGTTCAGTTGGGTGTCTCCGCCACTCTGATAATTCTCCGGGTTGAGAAGGTTAGAGCGAGGCCTAGCTTCCTTTTGCCATCAACTGAAACCCAAAGCCCGGGAGCCTTTCGATGAAGTCCAAAGTAGCTGATGTCCTGACAGAGGTGCTGCATTCGGCAGGAGTGAAGCGGATCTATGGCGTAGTCGGCGACAGCCTGAACGGGCTCACGGAATCGCTGCGAAAGAGAGGCGACATCGAGTGGGTCCATACCCGCCATGAAGAAACGGCCGCCTTCGCGGCCGGGGCCGAAGCCCATCTCAGCGGCGAATTGGCCGTGTGCGCAGGAAGCTGCGGCCCGGGCAATCTGCACCTCATCAACGGCCTGTTCGACTGCCATCGCTCACGGGTCCCGGTGCTGGCCATTGCCGCGCAGATACCTTCGGCTGAAATAGGCAGAGGCTACTTCCAGGAAACGCATCCGGACCAGCTTTTCCGGGAATGCAGCCACTATTGCGAGCTTGTCAGCCATCCCGAGCAATTGCCTGGTGTCATCGAAACGGCCATTCGCACCGCCATTGGAAAGCGCGGCGTTGCCGTCGTGGTCATTTCGGGCGACGTGGCATTGACCGATTTCACGGCTAAGATTTCGGCACCGGCCGCACTCACCCTGTCCCAACCGAACGTCGTGCCGGCGAACGAGCAGATCGATCGACTTTCGGAACTCCTCAATAACAGCTCGAAGGTTACCCTTCTGTGTGGACGCGGCTGCGAAGGGGCGCATGATGAGTTGATCGCCTTTGCGGACCGGCTGAAGGCGCCTGTTGTCCATGCGCTCGGCGGCAAGGAACATGTCGAGTGGGACAATCCCTTCGATGTCGGCATGACCGGCCTGATCGGCTTCTCCTCGGGTTACAAGGCCATGCTGGAGTGCGACACGCTTCTCATGCTCGGCACCGATTTCCCATACCGGCAATTCTACCCGACCGGCGCCAAGATCGTGCAGGTGGATATTCGACCGGAAAATCTTGGCCGCCGGGCCTCGCTGGATCTCGCAATCGTCGGCGACGTCAAATCGACGCTGGCGGCGACGCTGCCGAAGCTGACGGAGCGAACGGACCGGGATCATCTGGATGAATGCCTGGCCGCCTACAGGAAGGCGCGTGAAGGTCTCGACGACCTCGCAACCGGCAGAGAGGGTGGCAAGATTCATCCGCAATATGTGGCACGCCTTCTAAGCGAGCATGCCTCCGACGACACCGTCTTCACCTTCGACGTCGGGACCCCGACGATTTGGGCTGCGCGTTACCTGAAAATGAATGGAAAACGTCGTCTGATCGGATCTCTGGTTCACGGATCGATGGCCAATGCTCTTCCTCAGGCGATCGGGGCACAGGCCACTTACAAGGAGCGCCAGATCATCAGCATGTCGGGCGATGGCGGTTTTGCAATGTTGATGGGCGACTTCCTGACGCTCGTTCAACAGGATCTGCCGGTGAAGGTCGTCGTCTTCAACAATTCCGTCCTCGGATTCGTAGCTATGGAAATGAAGGCTTCGGGGTTCCTCGAGACCGGCACCGAACTCAAAAACCCGGATTTTGCTGCGGTTGCCCGCGCAGCCGGAGTCCATGGCGTTCGCGTGGAGGATCCCGCCGAGCTTGACGGTGCCATCCGGGAAATCCTGGCGCATCCAGGCCCGGCACTGCTTGACGTCGTCACGAACACGCAGGAATTGTCGATGCCGCCGAGGATAGAAGCTGCACAGGTGAAAGGTTTTGGTCTCTGGGCCATTCGCGCTGTGATGAACGGCCGGGGAGACGAACTCGTGGACCTAACGGTCTCGAACTTCCTGTCTCGGTGATGTCGGACACACCCTCTTGAACTCGGCCGGCGCAGCACCGCATGCAAGATGCGCGGGCTTCATAAAAGCATCACGCGCATCTGCGATGGGAACACGACCTACCACCTTAGTCATCACACGGACCCTTTAATGACATCGACTTCGACCGCCGCGCGCCTGTCGCCGGCCGCCTCGCCCCGTCTTGTCGTGCTTGCCCAAACCGTCCTCAAGGCGGGCGAAACGGCGCGCAAGGCACTCAGACGACGCAATGCGGCCGAGATGGTCCACAAGGCGCCTCGCGACTATCAGACCGAAATCGATGTCGCCGTCGAGAGGATCATCGTCGAAGAGATGACGAGCGCATTCCCGACCTATGGGATTAAGGGCGAGGAAGAAGTCGGCAACAGGCAGGCCGACGCGGACGCGCCTGTCGTCTATATCGACCCGATCGACGGCACGACCAATTTTGCCTGGGGCATCCCGCATTTCGGCATGACGATCTCGATCGCCGAGGCCGGCCGCGTCGCCTCAGGCGTCGTCTATGACGCCATGCAGGACGAGCTTTTCAGTGCAGAGACCGGCGGCGGCGCCTGGCTGAATGGCGAGCAGATCCATTGCGCTGAGGTGGCCGATATCCAGAACGTGCTCGTTGGCGCCGGCCTGCCGATCCCCGGCCAGGTCAAGGCGGTCCCGGAAGAGCTTTATTTCGACGCCGTCAAGCGGCTGATGGCCAATACCGCCGGCGTGCGTCGCCTCGGTTCGGCAGCGCTTTCAATCGCCTATGTCGCCTGCGGCCGACTGGACGGCTTCTTCGAGGACGGCCTGTCGGTCCATGACTTCGGTGCCTCGGCACTCATGGTCGAGGAAGCAGGCGGTGTCGTCACACGGTTTTCCGGCGCGGCCGTCACCGGCAAAGGCGACATCCTGGCAGCAAGCAAGCCACTCTATCCCTGGCTGCGGGATGGTTTTCAGCCGAAAGCCTGAGACCGTTCAAGCGGTATGGAGCGGCTGCATTATCGCAGCCGCCTGTGCGCCAGCCGACTGGTGAATCAGCGCATTGTCGCGGAAGGCGAAGAAGCCCGAGCAGCTGGGAGCGACGGTCATTCCGGCCCGGATCATATCGCCCGGCGCAACCATCGCCTTCAGCCTGGTGCCATCGGCGAGATCGATATCGACGATCTTGTGCGTACCGAAGTCGGTGACACGGTGGACGATTGCACCTGCCGCTCCGCTGGCCGGATGCACAGTCAGGGCTTCCGGGCGCATCGCAAGCATCACGGGACCATCTGCGATCGGAATGGAAAAACCGAAAAGCGGATGCGTGCAGATCCCATCTCGGATCTCGCTCTCAATGAAATTCATCGAGCCGATGAAGCCGGCGACGAAAGCCGTCTGCGGTTCGCGATAGATGACGCTCGGCGGCGCCACCTGCTCCGTGCGCCCGTCGCGCATGACGACGATGCGGTCGGCAAGCGCCAGCGCTTCATCCTGACCGTGGGTGACGAACAATGTCGTGATGCCGAGCCGTTGCTGGATGTCGCGCACTTCCTCACGCAGCCGCTCGCGCAAATGTTGGTCGAGACTGGCGAAGGGTTCATCGAGCAGCAGGATCTTCGGCTCGAGGACGAGCGAACGGGCAAGCGCGACACGCTGCTGCTGGCCGCCGGAAAGCTGCGTAACCGCGCGCTTCCCGTAATCTGCGAGACCGACCAGAGCGAGGGCGTTCTCGACGCGCTCTCGAATTTCGGTCTTCGGCAAGCGGCGCAGTTTGAGGCCGAAGGCGATGTTGTTGAAGACATCCATATGGGTCCAGAGCGCATGGCTCTGGAAGACCATGCCGGTTGGGCGCCGCTCCGGCGGCAGGGTTGTCACATCCTTGGCGTCGATGCGGATGCTGCCGCCAGTCGGCCGTTCAAAACCGCCGATCATACGCAGCAACGTCGATTTGCCGGAACCTGACGGGCCGAGCAGGCAGACAAGCTCGCCATCACCGACTTCAAGCGAAAAATCGCTGACGGCAAAGGTATGGCCGAAGCTCTTGGAGACGCCTTCGATCGCCAGATGTGCCATTGTTAAGTCCTTTCTGCCGGCGCTCAGGCGCCGAAGCCCCGCGCAAAGGCGCCGGTCCCGATAACGCGCCGCGCAAACATCAATGCCGCAAAGGACGGCACCCAAAGCATCACGGAGAGGACCGCACCGTATTGCACGACGATCTGGTTGTTGATGAAGCTGATCATCAGCACCGGCATCGTGCGGATTTCCGGCGCGCCGATCAGCCAGGCGCCTTCCGTCTCGTAAAAGGTGCCGACGAAGGTCAGGAGCAGGGCCGCTGATATGGTCGGAGCGGCCTGCGGCAGCGTGATCGACGAGAAGACGCGAAGTGGCGTGGCGCCCGCGTCACGCGCGGCCTCCTCCATGCGCCGGTCGACATTCTGGAAAGCCGCGACCGGGATCCAGATCATCAGCATCAGCGTGCCGACGAGCTGGATCAGCACCACACCCCAGAAGGTACTGATCAGCCCCAACTGCAGGAAGATGCCGGCAATCGCCACCAGCAGACCGAATTTCGGAAAGGCGTGCGAGGCGAGGAACGACAGGAACAGAATGTTGCGGCCGGGAAAGCGCATCCGAGCAAAGGCATAGGCGGCCGGAAGGCAGATGACCGCAGAAAGCAGCGTCACCGTTGCCGTCAGCCGCAGGCTGAGGAACAGCGCATCCCAGACATCCTTGCGCGCGAGCGTCTGCGACCAGAAACGCAGGCCGAACTGCTGGGGAATGACGGAAGGGTAGCGCCAGATCTCGGTGAAGGCCCAGGTCGCAACGACCAGCAGCGGCAACGCGATGAAAAGCGTCAGCAGCAATGCCAAAAGCAGCCCCACCCAGTCGAATTTCAGACCTGTCGACCGAGCCATCATCGGCCCTCGCGGTTGCGGGCGATCGACCAGACATAGAAGATGCCGAAGAGAAGGCAGAAGCCGAAGCTGATGACCGCCTGTGTCAGCGCGTTCAGTGGGTCATTCATATCTGCGAAGGTGCGCTGCATGAAGGGTCCCATCATCTCCGGCGAGGCGGGGCCGAGAACGTAGGGCAAGGTGAAAGCCGAGAATATGCCGAGAACGGCAAAGGAGGCGGTCACCAGAAGCGAGTTGCCCATGCGCGGCAAAATGATCGAGATGAAGACCCTTGGAGGCGTCGCGCCGACATCGCGAGCCGCCTCGATGGAGCTGTTGGAAACGGACGTGAGCCCAGCCGTCAGCATCAGCACGGTCAAAGGCAGATTGTCCCAGACGAGGCCGATCACCGGCCCCCACGGCGTCAGATAGGGGCTCGGCAGCTTCGGCAGCCCCACGGCATTGAGCAGGATGTCGACCGTGCCATTCGGTCCGATCGTGCGGATCAGCGCATAGGAGAGAATGATCGAAGGAACAAACATCGGAAAGATCGCGAGACCCTGCACATAGCCGGCTAGGCGACTGCCGGAAAAGCGCAGATAAAGCGCAATCGGAAGGCCGATCGCAAGCAGGAGCAGGCCGCAGACAAAGGTCGTCCAGAGCGTCAGCCAAAGGTTGTTCAGACTGTAGGCGTCGCTGAAGAAGAAATGGTAGGAGGCGAGCGAAAACTCCGTCGTCCCGCCCGGCTGGCGGACGAAGACGGTGGTCGCGATCGCCGAAAAGATCGGAAAGATGATCAGCCAGCCGACCAGAAAGACCGGCATGCCGACGAGGAGGAGCCCGTAGAGGCTCCCCCTGCCGAGAGGCGGCGCGCGGTGCGCGACCGCAGGCTGCGCGGCATCCAGCGCCATCAGGTGCGGCTGATACCGGGAGCGACAGTACGATACCAGCCGTCGTTGATCGCCTTTTCCCAGTCGCCGCCCGGGAAGGTCGGAATGGTTGCCGGGATGACGTCGGCATATTTCTTGCGCAGATCTTCGGAAATGTGATCCCAGGAAATGCCCGGGAAGCCGCCGATTTCGGTGATGATGGCTTCCTGCATCTCGCTCGTCAGCATGAAGGCGGCGAGTTTGAGGGCGGCATCCTTGTTGGCGCCGTTGGTGAAGATCGTCATGGCCGAAAAACCGCCGCAAAGCGCGAGGTCGGAGAGCTGCACAAGGCCGGTCGTCTCAGGCAGGACACCCTGCGAGATCGCCTGCAGGACCTGGTCGGACCAGATCGGAGCCATGGTCACGACACCCTGGGAGAGCAGCTGGATCGACTGCGTGTTGCCGGCGGTATAGGCGCCCTTCTGATAGAGCGACGGCGCGAGATCGTTGAGGATTTTCCAGGCCGGCGTCAGCGACTGCTCGGCAAAATCGGCAGTGAAGTTGTCGATCTTGAATTTCTTCGGGTCGCGGCCGTTGGCTTCATGAATGGCGCGGCGAACGAAATTGCCGCCCGAACCGCCCTTGTCCGGACGATTGTAGATGAACTGGCCGGGATTGGTCTTGATCCAGGCCGTCAGCTGTTCCCAGGTCTTCGGCGCGTCCTTCGGGTCGAGCTTGCTCTTGTCATAGGCGAGCAGAACCTGCGAGCCGCGATAGGGCAACGAGTAGGGCGTGTCGATAGCGAGTGGGTTGACGCGCTCGAAGCCGGGCACGTTCTCAGCGGAGAACTTGACCCAGAGACCGGCATCGATGCCGCCCGCGGGGAGACGCGGATCGAAGGATTCGAAGAGGTCGGCCTGCGGATCGGTCTTGGTCTTCAGCGCAGCGAGAGCGCGGTCGCCGATGGCGCGAAGGCCGTTGTTGTCGCCGGCGTCGGTAACTTTCAGCGCGACTTCCGGATGCGCCTTTTCGAAAGCCGGACGGATGATGTTGTTCCAGAGGTCGATGATATTGGCATCCGACCCGCTGTAGAGGTCGATCGTGCCGGCAGCGGCCGAAGCGAAACGCGGAAGGGCCAGGAGGCTCGCTGCCGCCGACCATGTGATCAGAAATTCGCGTCTATTCATATCCTGTCTCCCTTCGCTATCGAGGCTTCGCCCCAGATGAGTTCTGAGACTTGCTAGCCCCGGCGCGTAACATCGGAATGACAGAAGCGAAGAAAATGCACACGTGTGCCAAATGCGGTAGACGAGGCCGATACTCGATTCCGGGCAGCATTATCGACCCCGGAAAATTCGTCAGACAAGTTCGGTATTTCCTGAGTGAAACAGCCGGCCAGAAGCCTGGCACCAAGGATTGGTCAACACGCGACTTGATCGCGTGGGCGTGAGAAAGCCCTTAGTTAAGCCGATGCTGGGCCTATAGCTGGCTTCCTTGGTCCGCTCGAGCGGTTTGCGCGTCAGACCAAGAGATTGGAGGCGACGATCCGAAGGTGGTGGACGGGGTTAAAACGCATTTCCCAAGAGTATCCGGAAACACCCTATATTTCGCCGTTTACAAGCCGGCATAACCCGTTTCCGACACCTTTCAGCAAACAACCCGTCCACCCCCTCCAGCAGAGGATAATCGTTTCGCATCAACCGCCTAAGCTGGATGGGGTTACCCCGTCCATACACCCTCCACCTCTGTAAACCCCGTCCAGAACCTGCCGTTGATGGACGGAGTTCCAGGACCGGACGAGGTTGCCGTGGACGGGGTTCGTCATCCCTCAGGAAAATAAAAACCGAGGTTTGGCCGCCTCCATCGTCTTTACTCCGCAGCCTGCCGCAATGGGGTGAAACCGATCTGTCGTCGCTGCGGGCTTTCTTGCCTCAGGGTCCGAAGCATCTCCTCGTATTCCTGCTCCATTTCCGGGGTGACGGACGGGCGGACTTCCTGGAGAGCCTTGGAGAAATCCTCCTTGATCACGGTAGAGGCGTCGAGCGATCGGCGCAGCGCGATGAGACCAGCGCGGCGCGTCAAGTCCTCAAGGTCAGCTCCCGTAAAGCGCACCGTTTGTTCGGCGAGTTCATCCAGATCGATATCTTCTGCCAATGGCATCTTCTTCGTATGGATACCGAGGATTTTTCGCCGTGCTTTCGCATCAGGCACCGGAACGTAGACCAGCTCGTCAAAACGGCCCGGTCTCAGAAGCGCAGGATCGAGAAGATTTGGCCGGTTGGTCGCCGCCATGACGACGACACCCTGCATGTCTTCCAGGCCATCCATTTCTGCCAGAAGCGTGTTGACCACACGTTCCGTTACCGCCGGCTCACCCAATCCTCCGCCACGGGCCGGAGCAAGCGAGTCGATTTCATCGATAAAGATGACCGTTGGCGCGACCTGCCTGGCGCGCTCGAACAGCCGCGAAACCTGCTGTTCGGATTCGCCATACCATTTCGACAGAAGATCGGATGACTTCGTCGCCACGAAATTGGCCTCCGCCTCGCGCGCCACGGCTTTCGCCAGGAGCGTCTTGCCCGTTCCCGGCGGCCCGAAGAGCAGGAAACCCTTGGCCGGACGAATGCCCATGCGCTTGAAGGACTGCGGTGCACGCAGCGGCAGTTCCACGCCCTCCTTCAGCTTCATCTGTGCTTCGTCCAGTCCACCGACGTCGTCCCAGCGCACGTTGGGTGCCTGGATCATGATCTCACGCAGAGCCGATGGCTGAATACGCTTCATCGCCGACATGAAGTCATCCTGTGAAACCGTCAGCTTCTCCAGAACCTCGCTCGGGATGCCTTCCCGAAGATTGATGTCGGGCAGCACGCGCCGCAACGCATCCATGGCGGCTTCGCGAACGAGCGCCCCCAGATCAGCGCCGACGAAACCGTAGGTCGTTCTGGCGATCTCATCGAGGTCCGTATCTTCCGCAAGCGGCATGCCACGAGTGTGGATGGCCAGCACTTCGCGCCGTCCATTTTGGTCCGGAACTCCGATGACGATCTCGCGATCGAAACGTCCTGGGCGCCGCAGCGCTTCATCGATCGCATCGCGCCTGTTGGTCGCACCGATGACGACAATATTCTGTCGGGGCTCCAGCCCGTCCATCAAGGTCAGGAGCTGGGCAACGATACGCCGCTCGACCTCCCCCGTGACCTGTTCACGCTTAGGCGCGATGGAGTCGATCTCGTCGATGAAGATAATGGAGGGAGCATTCTGCGAGGCTTCCTGGAAGACCTGCCTCAGCCGTTCTTCAGACTCGCCGTATCGGCTGCCCATGATTTCCGGTCCGGCGATGTGGTAGAAGTTGGCCTCCGTCTCGTTCGCCACCGCCCGGGCAAGCAGTGTCTTGCCGGTTCCCGGAGGCCCGTAGAGCAAAACACCCTTCGGCGGATCGATACCGAGGCGCTGAAAGAGCTCCGGATGGCGCAAGGGAAGCTCCACCATCTCGCGGACCTGTTCGACCGACGAGCCGAGACCACCAATATCATCATAGGTGACGTCAGCGCGGCGGGCTTCCTTCGGCTCCTCGAACTGCGGACGCAACTCGACTGTTGTCTGCTCTGTCATCTGGACGATACCGCGCGGCTGCGTCGAGACGACAACGAGCCTGATTTCTTGCAGACCGTAAGCCGGAAGGCTGAAGCGCGGATCCCGTATCCGTTGCTGCACGGAAGTCGACACGACGTCCCCTGCGACCATCGGCATCTGGAGGAAAGTTCGCTGCAGAGCCTCACCCGAGCCCTGCAGCACCAAATTCTTCTGCGCTGGCGCCAGAACCACCTTTGTCGCCGGACGCGCCTCGGCTTTACGTATCTCGACGTGGTCTCCGCTCGTTACTCCGGCATTCACACGTTGCAGGCCGTCGAGGCGCACGATGTTTAGCCCTTCGTCGTCGGGATACGGGCGCATGGCGACCGCAGCGGTATGACGCTTACCGATAAGCTCGATAAGGTCGCCCTCTCGAATACCAATCTTGCTCATCGCGCTCGAAGAAAGCCGCGCAATGCTTGTTCCCGCATCCTGCGGTCTCATGTTTGCCACTTGTAATGTGAGTATCTGGTCATCTGCAACGGACATAGAGCCTCCATAAAAGTCGAGAACTGAAACGCATAAGCATCGCCACCGGAGGATTATTACGTCCGATCGCCTGTTGGAAAGTGGATCAAAGTATAGGGCGTTGATCCCGGTTTTCGAGCCGCGGCATGGACGAGGTTTGTGTGCAAAGTCGCTGCAATCATGAACGACGGATCGTGACGGCGACGCCAGTGAGTGGCCCTCGAACGAGGACCACCCATTTCGACGTCGTCAGCGTACGGACTTGAAAGCGGCTCTGACTTCCTCGGCGAAGAGCTGCGGCTGCTCCCAGGCAGCGAAATGCCCGCCTTTCTCGACCTGGTGATAGTAGGTCAGCGAGGGATAGGCCTGCTTGGCCCAGCTTTCCGGGGCCTGGTAGATTTCCTTCGGAAAGACAGTGATACCGACCGGGACTTTGATGTCCTTCGTCTTCTGCGTTTCGGCACTGAAATTGTTGTTATTGTTTTCCCAGTAGAAGCGCGAAGACGATGCGCCGGTGTTCGTCAGCCAATAGAGCGTGATATCATCAAGCATTTCGTCCTTGGAGAAAACGCGCTCCGGAACACCGCCACTGTCGCTCCACTGGGCAAACTTCTCGTAAATCCAGGACGCCAGGCCAGCCGGCGAGTCGGAAAGTGAATAGCCGATCGTCTGCGGCCGGGTCACCATTATGGCACCATAGGCAGCGTTTCGTCCGAAGAAGGTGCTCAGGGAATTATACGCTTCCCGCTCCGGCGACGACAGGCTCGCAGGGGCCGGGTCCCCGCTGTTGATAGCCTTCATGAGGTCGCCCGGCACCGTCGCGGGCATATTGAGATGGATTGCCAGCAGCCCCTTCGGCGCCTGGCGCGCCAACGTGTCGGAGATCACCGAACCATGATCGCCGCCCTGAGAAACATAGTGGTCATAGCCGAGCCGCTTCATCAGGACGTCCCAAGCGCGGGCAACCCGGTCCGGCCCCCAGCCCTGATCGGTCGGCTTTCCGGAAAATCCGTAGCCCGGTATCGAGGGGATGACGACGTCGAACGCATCTTCCGGCCGGCCGCCATATGCAGTCGGGTCCGTGAGAGGACCTATGGTCTTGATGAACTCGAATATCGATCCCGGCCAGCCATGAGTCAGAATGATCGGAAGAGCATTGGGATGGCGCGAACGAACATGGATGAACTGGATGTCGACACCGTCGATCGTCGTGACGAATTCCGGCAATGCATTGAGTTGCGCCTCGGTCTTGCGCCAGTCGTACTCTGTACCCCAGTAGCGAACCAGATCCTGAACGCGTGACAATTGAATACCCTGTGAGTCGTCGCCGACCGTCTCCTTGTCCGGCCATCGGGTGTCGGCGATGCGCCTGCGCAGGTCGTCGAGTTGCGACTGCGGAACGTGGATCTGGAATGGTCGGACGCTTTCGTCAGCGCTCGCCGTCGTAGAAACATTCGACGCAGGATCGGCGGCATGGGCCGGTAGTGCATAGATCACCGGAACGAGCAACAGCGAGCCAAGCGCCACGGCGATCGCTCGATCGGAAACACTGCGCCGAATTGAAACATTGTCGGTCTTGGTCATGAAACGCTTTCCTTCGATTGCTGCCGCATTCGCGGCGCTTGTCAACGAAGAGAGGTTTCAAGGATCGACGTGTCCTGCATATTTCGAAAATCGGCTGAAGTGTATCAACATGTAGCAGTGGCGCGCCGGGATACAAATCAAGAGGTTACCGACGGCTCTCCCCGAGCGTATCCATCCCATGATGCGCGCTCGACTGCATCTGACAGCTGCCACCGGTGCGCCCCAAACAACAGAAGCGCGGCTGTTGGGGGCGAAGGTAGCGCTGCAAACGCAGGTTGGGATCCTTTGGAAAATCGGACAATGCAAAAGACGTTGGAGCGCCACCGGCAAGCTTCAAAGTGCCCCCCCGATAAGCAGGACAGAGTCGCTCAATACTGCGTGAAATCGCCCGATTCCGACTGAAGCAGCGTCAGAGGATAGCGGGCAGGATGATGGACCAGCGCCGTCAGGTTGACCGGGCGGTTGCGATCGTCGAAAGCGATCTGATCGACGGTGAGAACGGCGGCTGGCGGAGGCAACTCGAGCATCGCAGCCTCCTGATCCGTTGCAAGGCGCGCGCTCAGCGTTGTCTGCCCGCGCTTCGGATGAATGCCATAGCGCTCGCGAAGCTCGGCATAGAGCGACCGGTTGGCAACAGCCCAGTCGAGATCAAGCAAACCCGGAACGCGTGCAGCCGGTATCCAATCGGTCTGGACGACAGCAGGTATGTTGTCGAGAAGACGAAGCCTCGACAAGAGAACCACCTCGGCGCCAGGCGCCAGGAAAAGCGGACGGCTCACCTCAAGCGGCGCATGCACGATGCTGGCCTCGATCAGCCGATGGCCGGGACTTCGACCGCTCGCTATCGCGATGCTGGTGAAGCTTTTCAGAACCTGGAGTTCGAAGCCGCCACCACGCTCGGCGACGTAGAGACCTTTTCCCGGTTGGCTGTGTATCACGCCCTGCTGAATCAATTCGCGGACGGCATGGCGCACGGTGATCCGGCTGACATTGTAGAGATCGACGAGTTCCCGTTCTGACGGCAGCTTGCCGCGCAGCGGCAGCTTGCCATCGCGGATGGACGCCAGAAGGGCTTCGTAGACCTGCCGGTGCAAGGGGCGAGGGTCGTTACGATCGATGCCGCCCTGTGGCGCGATGAATGATGCCGGCGCTTGCTGCATCTTGAATCTGATCCTGTCCTGTGCGGTGCACTCTTGCCGTTTTGTATCTTCGATGCAACCGGCGGCAAAGTCCATGTTGACATGACTGGTCATAACCAGTCCTATGGGAAGCAAGGAGTCAGAGAGCTCCGCATAATGCCGTTATCAACGAAGGGAACAATCGATGCTGAAGAAAAGCCTTGCCGCATTGGCGATATCTGCGGCCCTCTGGGGTGGCGGCGCGCATGCCGAAACCATTTCCGTGTTTTGCGCGCCGACGGAATTCGAGCTCTGCACGAACGTTGCCAATGCCTGGAAGGAAAAGACGGGCAACGAGGCCAAGATCAACAAGATGCCCGCGCTTCTGGACGACGCGATCCCGATCTATCAGCAGCTGCTCGCCGCCAAATCCAAGGATATCGATGTCCTTTTCCTCGATGTGATCTGGCTCGGCATGTTCAAGAGCAATCTGCTCGACCTCAAGACAATGATCCCGCAGGCGGACCAGGACAAGCATTTCGCCTCGACACTCAACGCGGCCAAACTCGACGGCAATCTCATTGCCATGCCTGCCTATATGGACGTCGGGCTCATGTTCTACCGCAAGGATTTGCTCGAGAAATACGGTAAGGCGGCGCCGAAAACCTGGGACGAGCTGGCTGCCACCGCCAAGGAAATTCAGGACAAGGAGCGGGCTGCAGGCTCAGCCGACATGTGGGGTTATGCCTGGCAGGCCAAGAGCTATGAGGGCCTGACCTGCGACGCAATCGAGCTTGTGGCTTCCAACGGCGGCGGCACCATCATTTCCGACGATGGAAAGGTGACCATCGACAACCCACAGGCTGCTGCAGCGCTCGAAAAAGCGAAGGGCTGGATCGGCTCGATCAGCCCCGAGGGCGTCCTCAACTATGATGAGGAGCAGTCGCGCGCCCTCTTCGAATCCGGCAACGCGGTCTTCCACCGCAATTGGCCCTATGTCTGGGGCACCTCGCATCAAAAGGGGAGCAATATCGTCGACAAGGTCGGCGTGATGCCTCTACCGGTCGGCAAGGAAGGCGAAAAGTCGAGCGGATGCCTTGGCCCCATGTATTATGGCGTCAACAAATACAGCGCCAAGCCCGAGGTCGCGGCCGACTTTGTGAACTTCATCACCGGCCCCGACATGCAGAAGATGCGTGCGCTGAAGGCGGCTCTCAATCCGTCCATTCAGGCGCTTTACAGCGATCCGGAAGTCCTTGAGAAGATACCGTTCCTCAAGGATAACCAGCAGGCCTTTGCCGACAGCGCCGTGCGTCCATCCGGCTACACTGGCACCAGCTACAACCGCGTTTCGCAGGCCTTCTACCGCTCGGTTCACGACATGCTTTCCGGTGGTGCCGAGGTCAAGTCCAGCCTGACGTCGCTGGCAGGTCGGCTTGAGAAACTGAAGGAAAGCCGCTGACGCTCTCCGGATCTCCGGCGGCGGGAACGATCTGCTGTCGGAGTCGCTGCCTCGCCACCAAACGCGGTGGCGAGGCCTCTGCCGTCTCGTATCCTCAGGTGAACAATGGCATCGGTTTCGCTCGAATCCGTTTCTAAGAATTTCGGTACGCATACTGTTATCCAGAATGTCGACCTGCAGATCATCGACGGCGAGTTTGTCGTTTTCGTCGGCCCCTCCGGTTGCGGCAAGTCAACGCTTCTTCGCATCGTCGCCGGCCTGATTTCCGCATCGAATGGCGTGGTGAGGATCGGCGGCGACGACGTGACTGATGTGCCGGCCTCTCAGAGAGGCGTAGCATTCGTCTTCCAGTCTTACGCGCTCTATCCGCATATGAACGTTGCGCGCAATATCGGCTTCGCGCTTGAGACCCTCGGCATGAACAGGGCCGCTATCAGCGAGAAAGTGCGATCGGTCGCGCGGATGCTGAAGGTCGATCATCTGCTCGAACGCCGGCCCCGCGAGTTGTCCGGCGGACAACGCCAGCGCGTGGCGATCGGCCGCGCCTTGGTGCGCCAGCCCGAAATCTTCCTCTTCGATGAGCCGCTGTCCAATCTCGACTCGGATCTGCGAATGGAGATGCGCATGGAGATCGCCAAGCTCCACGATGATCTGAAGACGACGATGATCTATGTCACCCATGACCAATCGGAAGCGATGACGCTTGCCGACCGGATCGTCGTTCTCAATCACGGGCGCATTGAGCAGGTCGGCACGCCGAAGGAACTCTACCACAGCCCCGACAACCGGTTTGTCGCAGGCTTCATCGGCAGTCCCCGCATGAACTTTCTGCCCGTGCAGGCAACATCAGCCAAAGTGACCGGACCGGGCGGCCTCGTTATCGATGCAGGCACCGAGGGCCAGAGCATCACCGAAATCGGCATACGGTCGGAGGCGATCCAGCTGGTGAACGCTGCGGACGGACGAATGACCTGCGTGCTCGAACGTATTGAGGATCTTGGCCATGAGCATTTTGCCTATTGCCGCATCAACGGCGACGTCATCTGGGTCATCCGCGTCAATGTCGAGCCGCCAAAGGAACTGATCGGCAGCGAGGTCGGCCTCAATTTCCGGGATACTGCGATCTTTGCCTTCGCCGCCGATGGAAAACGCCTCATTCTCAACCGCCAGGCCGGCGTGATCGAAGGAGCGCGGCAATGAGTGCCCGACTCGCCCGCCGCGACCATCGTGCGGCCTGGCTGTTTCTGCTGCCGGTTATCATCGTCATGCTGGTCGTCGCCCTCTGGCCGCTCGGTCGCACCTTTTTCTTCGCCTTCACCGATGCCTATCTTGACGACCCCTCCGTCTATTCAATGACGGGGATCGACAACTTCCTTGAGGTCATCAACGATCGCAGCTGGTGGATTGCCGTCAAGAATACGCTGATCTTCACGGTCATCTCGGTCGTAATCGAGACGGTTCTCGGCCTGGCGATCGCGCTCCTCGTCAACGAAGCGATTCCCGGCCGCGGGCTGGCGCGCGCCGCCATCCTCGTTCCCTGGGCAATCCCGGTCGTCGTCTCGACGAAGATCTGGGAATGGATGCTGAACGATCAGTTCGGCGTTATCAATAAGGTTCTCATCGGGCTTGGCCTCATCGATCATGGCGTTCCCTGGACGGGTAGCGGATCGTTGCTGATGGGTGTCGTGATCTTCGTCGACGTGTGGATGACGACCCCGTTCATGGTTCTGCTCATCCTGGCGGGCCTGCAACTGATATCCTCGGAGATATTCGAGGCAGCGGAGGTCGATGGTATTCCGGCATGGAAGCGTTTCTGGTCGATCACCCTGCCGATGCTGCGTCCGGCAATCGGCGTAGCGGTCCTCTTCCGCGTCCTCGATGCGCTCAGGATGTTCGACCTTGCCTATGTGATGGCGGCGAGCAACGAGAGCGTCATGACCGTCTCCATCTATGCGCGCGACCGGCTGATCAGTTTTCAGGAGCTCGGCATCGGCTCGGCGGCATCGACCTGGGTCTTCCTGCTCGTCGCGCTTGTCGCCATCATCATCATCGGGGTCCTTCGCCTCGACAGAGCCGCGGGGACCTGAGCGACATGGCCGATGCAATCATCCCGAAGACCATCCGCAAACCTGCCTCCTACTTTAGGATACGGCGCCGTGTCGTGCGAAGCCTGCAGATCCTGGCCCTTCTGCTCGTCCTGTTCTACACGCTGTTTCCCTATTATTGGGCCTTCGTTTCTTCGACGAAGCAGGGTTCGGCGCTCTATCAATCGGCGCTGATGCCGGCGTTCGACTTCACCTACTATCGCCAGTTGATCGACAATCCTGTTTTCATGGGCTCGCTTCTGAACTCCGCCTATGTCGCGGTTTCAACCACGTTCCTGTCGCTCGTCATCGGGCTCAGCGCCGCTTATGCATTGGGGCGCATCGACTTTCCGCAACGGCGTACCATTTTGATGATCGTGCTGATGATCTCGATCTTCCCGCAGGTCGTCGTTCTCTCCGGCATGTTCGAGCTGATCAACTGGATGGGCCTGTTCAATCGGCCAAGCGCGCTCGTCCTTACCTATCTCCTGTCGACCGTACCCTTCACGACCTGGATCCTGACCACCTTCATTCGCGAGTTTCCGCGGGAGCTCGAAGAGGCCGCGATCATCGACGGCTGCTCACATTTCAGAATTCTGATGAAGATCCTGTTGCCGCTCATGGGGCCTTCGCTCGCCAGCACGGGCATTCTTGCCTTCATTCTGGCTTGGAACGAGTTCCTCTTCGCGCTGACCTTCACCCTGACGGACGAGAACCGGACCGTGCCGGTCGCGATCGGCCTGATTGCAGGCAATAGCCGGTACGAATATCCGTTCGGTCAGATCATGGCCGCATCCGTTACCGTGACGCTGCCGCTGATCATCGTCGTATTGATCTTCCAGAGACGTATCGTCGCCGGCCTGACGGCAGGCGCCATCAAAGGCTGACAAAGGACTAAACCATGGACATGCTGGTAAAACTCTACGAGCTGAAGGCCGATCCTGCGCTCGATAAACGCGTCGCCGAACAGGGTATCACCATCCGGCGTGTCCTTGCGCCGGAGTTGAGCGCTCTGACGGCCTGGATCGAACCGCGCTTCGGATCCGGCTGGGTCGCGGAAGCGACGGTTGCCACCATGCGCCAGCCGCCCACTTGCTTCATCGCAATCCAGAACGACGAACTCATCGGCTTTGCCTGTCACGACGCAACCGCCAAGGGGTTTTTCGGGCCGACCGGCGTCGATACGGCCGCCCGCGGCAAAGGTGTCGGCCACGCTCTGCTGCTGACAACGCTTCTCGATATGTACGCGCAGGGTTATGCCTACGGGGTCATCGGGGGCGCCGGTCCAATGGAGTTCTACCGTCGAAGCGTCGGGGCAATCCCGATCGAAGGCTCGGACCCGGGCATCTATCAAGGCATGCTGCCGCTTGCTGAGCCGAGAGGCATTTCGGAATCGGGCCACTAAAGCGTGTCGCGATTTGTGAGATTCACGATTCTCAAATCAATAAGGCTGTGATCCCTTTGTTGCGAAGGGGCGGCGGCAAGCCGCCCGCAGCTGCCAATCATTCAGCGACCGCGAAGATCCATTGCCTCTTGCGCGGCCTTCACAACTGCGTCTGTGGTGATGCCGAACTTCTTGTAGACGCCGTCGATCTTGCCCGACGCGCCGAAGCTGTGCATACCGACGAACCGGCCGTCGAGCCCGAGATATCGGTCCCAGCTATCCTGAACGGCTGCTTCCACGGCAACACGCGCAGTCCCGTCTCCGAGAACCTCACGCTTATAGTCCGGCGCCTGCGCCTCAAACAAAAGACGGCACGGCATGGAAACAACCGCGGTCGGAACGCCTTCCGCTTGCAGCCTCGCCCTTGCCTCGACGGCCAAGTGCAATTCCGATCCGGTCGACATGATCGTCAGCTCTCGAACGCCACCTTCGGCTTCAAGCAGAACATATCCGCCCCTTGCCGACAGGTTTTCAGAGCCCTGCTGCTTTCTTAGAAGCGGCATGGGCTGGCGGGACAAGGCGATCAGTGCGGCCTGCCGCGGGGCATCGAGAATGGCCTGCCAGCATTCGGCCGTCTCGATCGGGTCGCCCGGGCGGAACACGGCAAGGCCTGGAATGGCGCGCAGCGCCGTCAGATGCTCGACCGGTTGATGGGTTGGGCCGTCCTCACCGAGACCGATCGAATCGTGGGTCATCACGAAGATCGACCGCACCGCCATCATCGCCGCCAGCCGGATTGACGGCCGGGCGTAATCGGAAAAGGTCAGGAAGGTGCCGCCATAAGGGATCAGCCCGCCATGAAGGGCGATGCCGTTGATGGCCGCCGCCATGCCGTGCTCGCGCACGCCGTAGTGGATGTAGGAGCCGTTATATTGGCCCGGCGCGATCTCCGTCATGGATTTGGCCTTCGTATTGTTCGAGGGCGTCAGGTCTGCCGATCCGCCAATGAGCTCGGGGATGGACTCGGCAAGGTGGTTGAGAACAATCCCGCTCGCCTGCCTTGTTGCCAGATCCTTTTCAGCAGACAGAAGCTCCTGTTTTGCAGCCTCGATCGCTTTGGTCCAGCCCGAAGGCAGTTCGCCCTTCATGCGGCGTTCGAAGTCCTGGCGGATATCCGCCTTTGCTGTCTGGACCCGGACTGCCCAGGCCATGCGGGCGTTGCGCCCCTTCGCGCCGATCTTTCTCCAGTCTTCCAGGAGATCAGACGGAATCTCGAAGGGAGGCGCGTTCCAGCCGAGAAGCTTGCGGGCGCCGGCGATCTCCTCTTCGCCGGGCGCATCGCTGTGGGCCTTCTGCGTACCGGCGCGGGTCGGAAAGCCGAAGCCGATAATGGTTTTGCAGGCGATCATGGATGGGCGATCGGTGACCCTTTGGGCTTCGACGACCGCGTTGCGGATCGCGTCGGTATCGTGTCCGTCGATCTCCTGCACATGCCAGTTCGAAGCTCGAAACCGCGCCGGTTGATCGTCGGACTCGGCGAGGTTTGTCGCGCCGTCGATCGATATCGAATTGTTGTCCCAGAACGCGATCAGCTTGCCGAGCTTCAAGTGCCCGGCGAGCGATATGGCCTCCTGGCTGATGCCTTCCATCAGGCATCCGTCACCAAGAAATACATAGGTGTAGTGGCTCGAAAGATTGTCACTAAACCGGGCGTTCATGATGCGCTCGGCAAGCGCAAAACCGACCGAATTGGCAATGCCCTGTCCGAGCGGCCCGGTGGTCGTCTCGATCCCCGTCGCATGGCGATATTCCGGATGACCTGCCGTCCTGCTGTCGACTTGACGAAAGTTCTTGATCTGGTCGATCGTCATATCCTGGTAGCCGGTCAGGTATAGCAGGCTGTAGAGCAGCATCGAACCGTGCCCATTGGAGATCAGAAAACGGTCACGGTCGAACCAGTAGGGGTCCTCGGCATCGAATTTCAGGAATTCGGAAAAGAGAACGACGGCAATGTCGGCCATGCCCATCGGCATGCCGGGGTGCCCGCTCTTGGCCTTCTCGACGGCGTCCATCGAGAGGAACCGAATGCAATTGGCCATGTCGCGCAGGTGCTGATCGCGGGGCGCCGGTACGGACTTCACAGATTCCGTCATGATCTTTTCCTCGGGAGGTGGTGAAAGACCAGCCCGAAGATAGTGCCCGGCGCGAGCCGGGCCACTGCACAGGTTGAAACTTTTCCCGGGATCTCTGATCCAACGACCAAATCGCTCGATCGTGCCATCCACGCTGCCTACAGCGACCCCTCTGGGCGATCGATCGCCAAGAGGTTCGGAACGTAGCGAAAGCGTTCCAAATTCTAACGCGATGAACTTCGCTGCAGCCTCCAGGTCCGAATTTCAAACGGCATGATCTCGGCAGGACCTGCACGCTCGATCGGCTCTTCGAGAATGTTCAGAGGTCCCGAAGCCTGCCAGCCCGAGGGCAAGGCCAGCGAAAGCCGGCCGCGCCGGCCTGCCGGCTCGTAAAGCCGCAGGATAAGGCCTTCCCCCTCCTCCGCCGGTTTTAGCCCCGAAAAAGCGACCGGTACACCCTCTACGCCGAGCGGCGACAGGGTGCCCGCGGCGAGGTCAGTAGCCTCGATGATGACGAGCGGCTGATTGAGATCGATCGCTTCCTGGAGGACGCCGCCCTCATGCCAGGCTCCCTCATGCGGCATCAGCGAATAGGTAAAGGTCTGCTCGCCTTCGTCGGCAAGCGGATCGGGATAGATCGGCGAACGCACGAGGCTCATCCCGATGATGTTGCCACGCGCGCTGTGCCCGTATTTGGCGTTGTTGAGCAGAGCGACACCAAAGCCCGGTTCGCTGAGATCGACAAACCTGTGTGCCGCGGCCTCGAACATCGCCTGCTCCCAGGAGGTGTTTGTATGTGTCCGCCGCTCGACAACGCCGTAGGCGCATTCGAAGGTGGCGGTACGCGAGCGCACAGCAACGGGATTCAACGTCCTCAGCAGAGTACGCCGGTCATGCCAATCGATCGTCGTCTCGATATCGAGCCTGCGAGCGTTGGCCGTCAGCACATAAAGCTGAGTGACCGTCGAATTCCGGTATCGATAGACAACGCGGATCGCGGCACGATGTGGCCCCTGTTCGACGACGGCAATACTTTCCGGCGCCTCAAGGCGGACAGCCTTTTCGGCATAGTCGGCGTCGACATCCCAGGCATCCCAGTTGCGCGGTTTATCTGCCGGATAGACCCAGAGTTGGTTTGCTGAACCCTCAAGAGCTTCCCTGCCCGTTGCCTTGTGAATAAGGCTGGAAACCGCGCCGTCCTTACCGATGACGACGGACAGATGTTCGTTTTCGAGACTCTGCGCACCGGCCTTCAGCATGCCGGCAGGCTTGACGGCCTTGCGATCGAAGACAGCGATAGAAAGAGGGGGCACGGGATCGGCAGATGAGATGACCGTTCCATCAGAAAGCTTTGCCGTGAGTGGCCGCGGCGCAAGCGATGGGTTGACGACAACCAGCGCATCCGTCACGCCGCCCGCCGGAAGATGAGCCGATAGGGTCTTCAGAGCCTTGGCCTGTTCCGCCTTGGCATTGCCGATGACGCCGTCGAGTTCCTGCTCGGCGTCGATATAGACTTCGCGGATGCTCGAGCCCGGAAGGATGTCGTGGAACTCATTCTTCAGGACAACGCGCCAATCCGCTTCCAGGCTTTGCGGTTTGGCGGCACCCAAGAGATGCGCAAGCGAAGCGATCGTCTCTGCCGTAATCAGTGCCCGCTCGGCCTGGCGGTGCTTGCGCTTGACGCCGCTTTGAGAGGTCAGCGTCGCGCGGTGCAGTTCGAGATAGATTTCGCCATCCCAGACCGGAAGCTCCTTTTGTGCTGCAGTCTGGTGGGCCTTTTCGTAAAAGCCCTTCACCGTGCCCCAACGGGCTTTGGGGATCGCCGGGAAATCGCGCAGTTGCACCTCGCGTTCAACCATTTCCGGCGTCACGCCGCCACCGCCGTCGCCATAGCCGACTGCCAAGAGCGACGTGTCGTGCTGCGCCTTGCCGCGGAAGTTCTTCCAGGTTGGCACGATGCAGTCCGGCTGCACAAAACCATTGTAGCCCTGCATCGGATTGTCGAAAGTATGGGTCAGCACCTTGCTACCATCCAGGCCCTTCCACCAGAAGAGGTCGGATGGGATGTGATTGGTTTCGCTCCAGTTGACCTTGATCGTGAAGAAACTGTCGATCCCGCCAAGCTTCAAAATCTGCGGCAAGGCACCCGAAAAGCCGAAGCAGTCCGGCAGCCAGCAGACGGTGTGGCGCGAACCGAAGTGTTTCTCGAAATAGCGCTGTCCGTAAAGCACCTGCCGCGCCAGACTTTCACCGGTCGGCATGTTGGTGTCGGGTTCGACCCACATGCCGCCGACGGTTTCCCATTTACCGTCGGCAACCTTCCTTTTGATCCGCTCGAGAAGTTCCGGATCGTCCTCTTCCATCTGCGCATAATAATGGGCCGTCGATTGATTGAAGCGGAAGTCGTCCGATCGCTCCATCAACGAAAGCGCGGTATTGAAAGTGCGGCGCATCTTTCGGCGCGTCTCGCGATAGGGCCAGAGCCAAGCAAGATCGATATGGGCGTGGCCTGTGAGCAGGATCTCGCCATTTTGCGGGAAACGCGTCTGAAGCTCCTTCAATTCCGAAATTAGCGCATCATATGCCGCACCTGCCGACGCGCTCTGCGCCTCTGTCAGTCCGGCCGGATTTGTCTGAAGTTCTGGCAACTCCCAGATTTTTTGCTGCATGACCGCATTGGACGTACGCGAAATATAAGCTGATGTGTCCGAGGGCCAATCAAGGCTGCGCAGTGCCTGTTCGGCCGCCCCGATCAGGTGCGGCACCACTTCATGGCTATCGAGTGCGCCCGCAGCTTCGCCGACCTGCCGCAACAGGAGATGCAGTTTATGGACCGGCTCGTCCAGCCAGATCAGCCGCGCCTTATTGAGCTTCGGTGCCCGGTTCGGCTCTCCAAAAGGAAAGCGCGCGACGCTCTCCGTCGCAATCGAAAATTGGCTGCCCTTGATCGGGAATTCCTGATGATATGGGTCGAGCCCGAATGTCTCGGACTGGCCGCCCGGATAGTGCAATGTAATCAAGCTCTCACCGCCGAGATCGAGCTGCAGGCGAACCTTATCGACCGGCCAGTCGTGCGGAGCCGTAACCGATGCTGCGAAATGAACCGCTCCCTCACTGTGCGGCCAATCCTGATGATGGGCGATCGGCTCGCCGTCGAAGGTCCAGCCATCGATCACCATGCTTTGCCTGTCGCGCCAGTGGGCGAGCTCGGCTGTACGGACCTTCAGGCGATCGAGGCGTTGGGCAATGGTGAGAGACATGGCGGGTCCTATCGGAAGTCGGCAACTGACGGGCGGGGAGAAAATCTGGCCGCGCAAATTGGCCGCTGCACAGTATCCCGTCTCCTCCAAGCGGGGCGCGTGGCAGCTCTTAGATTAAGTAACTTTGTTTTCACGTCAAGCGGACGACAATAAGATGCAAGAGTTTTTGTCGATGTCCCGATGTTTTCAGTTTTTGCACCGGTTACGTTCCGGATGTTCCCGGAAGTCGTTTCACGTCCACTGACGAGCGGCTGCTTCTTGCCCCTAGTGACAGCGCCGAACGCTTCATGAGATCCATTCGTTTAAAGGATTGCCACGCTCCTGCGGGTCCCCTCGTAAGCACAAGCATTGAAGGCGTAGCGAGGAACGTTTGCGATATTGTTCCTCCTCGTCCATGGGTCAGCAAGGGCATCGGGCACCGTACCGCCCGGCTCCGGCTCGCATCGCTGACGTCCGCAGATGAAACCGACGCACCATCTCCGGCGAAGCCAAGCGTCTGCACCATGTAAATTGCCGTGCTCAGGACAAAGCAATCTGATCTGAGCCTTAACTTCTCTAGTGTGATTGTAAGCTTCGTGATACCTATCAGGCAGATATGTAGCACGAAGGCGACAAAATGCCGACACCTCATAATCCTCCGGCCGCCGTGCGGCGCGCACTGCGCAAACTCGGCGCGGACATACACGACGCTCGCCGGCGTCGCCGTCTGCCTATGGCTGTTGTGGCCGAGCGCGCTTTCACCTCACGCTCAACGCTTCAAAAGATCGAAGCCGGGGACACCAATGTCAGCGTCGGCATATATGCAGGCGTCCTTCAGGCCCTCGGCTTGCTAGAGGGACTAAGCCGAGTTGCCGACATCAGTAACGACAGCGTTGGTCAGTCGCTCGCCAGTGCGGAACTCCCTAAGCACGTGCATCCGAAGCGGTCGCGGGGATCGTCGCGTAATGACTGATTTCGAAGTTCATCTCGACCTACACGGCCGCACACGTCCGATCGGGCTGGCGCGGAGTAACCGCGCGCGCGGTTCCGAGACGATCATGTTCGAGTATGACCGAGCCTGGCTTGAGGACGCCGACCGCTTCTCGCTGGAGCCGGCGCTAGCCCTGACGCGGGGCGCTTTCGCGCCACCTGCCGGTTTTGCAACCTTTGGCTCCATTGGCGACTCTGCGCCCGATACTTGGGGTCGGCGCCTGATGCAACGCTTGGAGCGGCGTACCGCCGAGCGCGATGGCCGGCCCGTTCGCACACTCGCCGAAAGTGACTATCTGCTTGGCGTCGCGGACGAGACACGGCTCGGCGCCCTCCGCTTTCGCTGGGCTGGCGGGGAGGAATTCCAAGCGCCGATCCGCACCGGCGTTCCCGCCCTCATCGAGCTCGGCCGTTTGCTGCACATCACCGAGCGCATTCTGCGCGATGAGGAAACCGACGAAGACCTCCAACTTATCTTCGCGCCTGGCTCGTCGCTTGGTGGAGCGCGGCCCAAAGCTTCTGTCATCGATCAACATGGCTATCTCTCAATCGCTAAGTTTCCCAAGGAAACCGACGATTACAGCATAGAAACATGGGAAGAGATTGCTATGCGACTGGCTGAACGAGCCGGCATAGTCACTCCCGTACACGAACTCATTGACATCGCCGGAAAGAAGGTCATGCTCTCGCGTCGCTTCGACCGCGATAGAGGTGTTCGCACACCATTCCTTTCCGCCATGGCGATGATGGGCGCAAAGGACGGTGAGCGAGGCAGCTACCCCGAGATCGTCGACGCCCTGGCCGAGCATGGCGCACAGGGAAAGACAGATGCCCAAGCGCTCTATCGCCGCGTCACCTTCAACGTGCTCATCTCCAACGTCGACGACCACCTGCGAAATCACGGCTTTCTCTGGCTCGGCAAAGCCGGCTGGTCGTTGTCCCCTGTCTATGATCTCAATCCGGTGCCGACCGACGTCAAAGCACGCGTCCTGACAACCAATATCGACCTCGATGAAAGCACCTGCTCGCTTGATCTGCTGGAGGAAGCTGCCGGATACTTCGCCCTCACGCTTGCACAGGCTCGCGCCATCATCAAGGAAGTCGCTACCTCCACTGCGACGTGGCGCGAGACCGCCAAAGCCGTCGGTGCACGGCCGGCGGAGATCAACCGCATGGCCAGTGCGTTCGAGCACGATGATTTGCGACGAGCGCTAGCCCTATGACAAGAACCTTCCTCCAACAGCAACCCAGCACATTCGCGTGACAGCCATTGGGTGAATTCCGAGATTTGGCAAAAAACGTCGATCAAAACGATGGCTTTTTTGCAGTTGAAGGGACACGAACCGCCGCGCCTGATTTTTACTTCGTCAGTGCAATCGATTGTCATCACTCCCCCCCGACGGTGGCGACCAAAGAACTCATTTGTCCAACCTGGCAGCCGTAGCAGCGTGCGACGCTTTCGTTGAGAAGGGGGTGTGAAACGTACCATGCCCATAGCAGGGCCATTGGGTTGCGGATCCCAATCTTAGCGGCCTCTGGTAAGTCAGATTTTCGTTTGAAGCTGACACACTAAGCCGTGGAAAGCGAAGGCCGCAACAAGGCAGCCAACGGCTTTCGGGACGCGTTTGGCAATCTCTGCCAGACTGTGGTTGGTGTCGAGCTCCGCATCGCAAAGTTGATGAAGACCGCGGGCAAGCCGTATGGGCTCATCGTCCCGACCATTGGGCTCGTGGTGGCAGCAGTCACGCCTGCATTACGCAGCCCCGTATGGAGCACAACCAACAGTCGGAACCGGCTACCCGCTTTTCCGCAGGATATTATGTCCCGTAACCAGGGGCTACGTCTAACGCGCAGCATGGGACGAGAAGTCTGCCTGCGAGAGCCTCGTGTTTCATATTGCAATTGCGGCGGCGATGCCATTAGCGTTTGCCGAATGCGCGCAGAAAGGTCTTCGTTGCCTCTCTTGCCATGCGGTCGACCTCTTCGTCTGGAGTTGGACGGCCGATCTGTTGGTTGATCCGCAGATCTGTTGCGAGAAGAGCCATGTACTGGCGCGCGGCAAGTGCGGGATCCTCTATGTCGAGATGGCCGGCCAGCGCGAGCTGCGCCAGGCGAGCCGCAACGGCGGGGTATTTCTTGCCCGGTCCGTATTCCTTCCAGGTCTCGAACAATTCGGGAAATCTGCTGCCTTCAGTCTCGACGAGCTTGCGTAGCCAACGGCCATTCGCATCACAAACCGCCTTGCGCAGGAGCCGCGCCGAAAATTCGGTCAGTTCCTTTTCAAGATCGATAGGTGCCACGGGAAATGTGTCCAGCACCCGAAAGAAGTCGGCGCTCGACTTCTCCGTGATCTCCCCAACCACAACCTTGAACAGGTTATCCTTGTCGCCGAGTTGATTGTACACCGTCTGACGCGACACGCCGGCCCTTGCTGCAATGGCATCGATGCTCGCCGCCGCAAACCCTTCCTCGGCAAAAACATCCGCGGCCGCGTTCAAGATCGCCTGACGTTTGCTCGTGGCTGGTGGGCTCTCTGTCTCGGAAGAAACCGCTGCGGGCGAAGTTTTCATGACACCACTATAAAGGACTTGACGAATTGGACAATGATGTCCAAAATATTTTACAGGAATGACGAGCTATGCGTTGGAGCCGTCTCCGTCTTTCCACTGTCCCAGATATAATCGCCCACTCAATCCCCGTCACATGCTTTTTGTATCAGGCTTTGCTTCGTCGGGGGATGATGTGCGGGAAAGGTTTTTTCCATGCAGAGCAAGAATATCGTTTCACCCCCCAGGGCGGCCGGTGGCGCTCACCATGCCATCGTCCTCGGCCTTCTATCCGCGGTCGGTCTCTTTGCCCTCGACATGTATCTACCCGCGTTGCCAACGATCAGCCTGGATCTTCACGCTGATAGTCACGCAGTTCAGGCAAGCCTGATCTCCTTCTTCGCCGCCATGGCCGTGTCACAGATTATCTATGGTCCACTCTCTGACATGTTTGGCCGCAAGCGGCCTCTATATGTCGGTCTTGCGCTCTACATCCTTGGCGCGATCGGCTGCGCGCTCTCCACCGACATTAGCTGGCTGGTCGCCTTCCGCTTCATTCAGGGCACCGGCGCCTGTGCCGGTGTCGTGATTGCCCGCGCCATCGTGCGCGACCTGCATACGGGGGCCGCCGCCGCGCAACTGATGTCGCGGCTTATGCTGGTCTTCAGTATCTCACCCATCCTGGCGCCGCTCGCGGGCAGCATCGTGACAGCGTTCGGGAACTGGCGACTGATCTTTTGGGTCATGGTCTTCGCCGGCGTTGTCGGTTTCGTCGCGGGCCGTTTTTTCCTTGAGGAGACTCGTCCGGCCGCCGCTCGCGATGAAAGCAGTCTCGGCGGGGCATTGAAAGCCTATGGAACACTCCTTAAGGACCCGTACTACCTCGGTCTGGTACTGATGGCTTCCTTCGGGATGTCGAGCTATATGATCTATGTTGCCAACTCTTCCTTCATACTAATCGGTCATTACCGGCTCTCTCCTTCGTTTTACAGCGTGGTCTTTTCGGTGAATGCCGTTGGCTTCATCGGCATGTCGCAGATGAACGGCTGGCTTGCCCGCCGCATTGGTTTGCGCAAGGTAATTCGCGGTGCAGTTTCCGGTTATGCGCTGACGATGGTGGCCCTTGCTGTTCTCATGACCGGTGGCATCGATCACCTCGACATAATGGCGGCCTTCCTGTTTGCTGGCTACGCTTTCCTTGGAATGATCGTGCCCAATGCAGCGGTATTGGCGCTTGAACACCATGGTCGCATCGCTGGCACAGCCTCGGCGATGATGGGGACGGTCCAGTTCATGACATCAGCGCTGGTGGTTGGCGTCAGTGGTATGTTTATGGACGGTACGGCGAGACCGATGGTGGTCGTCATCGCGATCTGCTCGGCCATCGTGTTCGTCCTTTCGGTCGCAGTGCTGAAGAGCAGGTATGCGGTTGCGGCTGAATAGATCTTGCTGCCAGGATTGCAACGGCCTGTGTCGTCAAAAAAAGCTTTAGGCCTTCCCGCAGGCGCAAGCTTCTCGACATGGTCAAGGCGACTGGGAAGTCTCGATCCGGGTGCACGTCCGGTATTAGAGATCGACCGGTCGCTGTATGTCTACAAGGTCAGTCGCGGTGTTACTAGCACTTCGCCAGCCTCGTTCGAGAGGGGTTGAGCGCGGCAAGGCCCCGCAGAACGACGCTCGACGATGCGTGAGGCAATCATGACACGCCGGGCCGGCATGCCGGGCAGTCGTGGATTCTCGATGCGTTCGAGGAGCAGCCGGAGGCCGACGGCGCCGCCTTCAAGTCCTTCCATCTTTACCGTCGTCAACGGCGGGGAAATCTGGGTGGCGGGCGAAAAGTCGCCGAAGCCGACGACCGAGACGTCATCGGGAATGCGATAGCCCTGGCCCAGCAACTCGGAAACCACCGTCAGCGCCAGACCGTCATGGGCACAGAAGAAGGCTGTCGGATGAATACCCTTTGTCTTGAGGTCGCGGAAGGCTTCACTGAAACCGGCCTGCTCATCGAACCGCAGCACATGCAGTGTGACATCCTCGCAGCGTTCGGCGATCTCCCGTGCGCCGTAAAAGCGCTCGCGGCGGCCTCGGAAACCGGGCGTGCCATTAACATAGCAGATCGACCGATGGCCGAGTTCGATCAGATATTGAAGCACCGCCTGTCCCGCCTCATGGTCCGTGCCCGTGATCTGGTCAGCTTGCTCCAGCGGGTCAACCCAGCCGAAACGCACAATCGGCACCCCGATTGCCGTTGCTGCGGCGATTGCCTCCCGGTCATGCGGGCCGACAAGCAGCAGCCCGGCGCAGGAACGTGCCAACTCCTCAAGCTGATCGGCGCTATGCGTCCAACGGATGCGCAGTGCCATGCCTAGCCTATGCGCCTCACGCTGCACGCCATTCTGGATCTGCATGTAGAGTTCGCTGTTGACGGCATCGAGATCGTGGAAAACGACAGCGATATCGCTTGTCTGGGATTGGCCCGCAGGACGTGTGTAACCTAATCGCTCTGCCGTCGCGCGGATCAGCGCGCGTGTCTCGTCACTGACGCCACTCTTGCCGGCCAACGAGCGCGACACCGCGTATTTCGAGAGGCCGACCTCTCGCGCGATCGTCTGTAAGGTAACCCGCCCCCTGCTTCCCACTCTCCACCTCGCTATTCACCCGGCGCTCGGACCGCTTCGCTACACGCTCTTTGCCACGATTGCAAATTTTTGCAATAACGAAACATAACGCTTTACCTAACAATATCCAAATGTATTCTCTTTGTTATCCGAGCCCGAGAGCAAAAATAACGATAACGGCTGAGGATTTTTGGAGGAGAACCCTATGATCAAGCTGAAACGTCGTGCGTTTCTGGCCGGAACTTCGGCCGTTCTGATCCTGCCGGCCCTGCCGGTTTTCGCCGCTGACTTCAAAGAAGCGGACATTCTGAAGGAGAAGGTTTCAAGCGGCGCGCTGCCGGCCCTGAAGGACCGGCTGCCGGAAAATCCGCTCGTCATCAAGCCTGTCGAAAGCGTCGGAAAATACGGCGGCGACTGGAACATGGCGCTCGTCGGCGGCGGTTCGTTATCTATGCTGTTCCGTTATCAAGCCTACGAACCCTTGCTGCGCTATACACCGGACTGGTCGGGCGTCACACTAAATGTCGCCGAAGCCTTCGATAGCAATGCCGACTCTACCGTCTATACCATCCGCCTGCGCAAGGGCATGAAATGGTCCGACGGGCAGCCCTACACCACCGCCGATGTCAGATTTTGGTACGACACCGTTCTGACCGACAAACGCGTGGCCGCCACAGGGCAAGGCCACTGGAAGAGCGGCGGCAAGCCCGCGAAGCTCGAAATCGTTGACGAACAGACGTTTAAAGTTATCTTCGCCCAACCTAACGGTATGTTCCCGCTACAGATTGCCTGGGCCAATAACGACCAGACGACGCGCTGCCCGAAGCATTATCTCGAGCAATTCCATATCGATTTCAATCCGAAGGCCGATGAACTGGCCAAGGAGCGCGGCTTCGAAAGCTGGATTGTCGCCTTCCAGACCGCATCGGGTTTCCGCGACGACAACGCCTTCTTCCTGAACTCCTCGAAGAAGCCGTGCCTGCACGCCTGGATGTTCACGACGGCGCCCGGCGAAAATACCGAACGTGCTATCGCCGAACGCAACCCCTTCTATTGGAAGGTGGATACGGAGGGTAATCAACTCCCCTATATGGATCGCATCGTCTACCAGATGGTCGCCGATCCGCAGGTGCTGCTCTTGAAGGTCATGCAGGGCGAAGTCGACCTGATGGACCAATATATTGCCACACCGAACAACAAGTCGGTGCTCTACGATGCGCGCGAGCAGGGCAAGTATGATTTCTACACGCTGACTTCGACCGAAGCCAACGTGATGAACTTCATCTTCAACCTGAACCACAATGACGAGACTAAGCGCAAGCTCTTCCGCAACAAGGATTTCCGCGCAGCCCTCTCCATGGCGCTCGACCGCCAGTCGCTGATCGATGCCGTGCTCGTTGGCCAGGGCGCTCCTGCCCAGCCGTCCATCAAAAAGGGCGATCCGCTCTATAACGAGCAGCTTGCCACCCAGTTTACGAGCTACGATGTCGACAAGGCGAATGCCATGCTCGACACGTTGATCCCGAAGCGCGACGACCAGAACTTCCGTCTCGATGAAAAGGGCCGCCGCCTGACGGTGATCTTCGAGATCGACCAGGCGCGCGCCGTCTTCCTCGATCTCTTCCAGCTGGTCATTCCGATGTTCCAGGCCGTTGGCATCGATGCGCAGATGCGCACAATGGACCGTTCGCTCTGGGAAACCCGCGTGCGCCAGGGCCGCGATTTCGATGCGACGGCTCACCAGTTCGGTGCCAATGGCGGTGTCGCCGCCATGCTCGATCCGCGTTACTATGTGCCGACGGATTCGAACGCTATGTACGCTCCAGCCTGGCAGCTCTGGTATCTCGACCGCAACAATGCCAATGCGGAAGAGCCGCCGGAGGAAACGAAGAAACAGCTTGAGCTCTACGACAAGCTGAAATCGACCTCCGACCCCGCAGGTCAGCAGGAGATCATGAAGCAGATCCTGCAGGGCGCTGCCGACAACTTCTATGTCTTCGGCATTTCCCTGCCGCCGGATGGCTACGGCATCGTCAAGAACAACATGAAGAATATCACCAAGACGATGCCGAACTCCTTCGGCTGGCCGACTCCCGCTCCCACGATGCCGGAGCAGTTCTACAAGGTCTGATGGCCTGCGACAGCAATGATGCATTCCAGGCGCCGGCTCTACCGGTCGGCGCGATGGCCTTCTTTTGCCAATGATTGGGTGAGACGATGCTCGACGCCAGAAGACAGAATACCGACACGCTGCGCTCGCCGGACTGGTTTAAGACCGCGACCCGCTGGACCCAGCTGACCTTCGTGGAAGACGACCCGGAAAAATACGATCCGGCCTTCTGGGTCGATGTCTTCAGGCGCACGAGATCCAACGCGGTCTGCCTTAGCGCCGGCGGCTACATCGCCTATTACCCGAGCGAAGTGCCCTATCACTATGTGAGCAAATATCTGGGTGACAAGGATATTTTCGGCGCGCTCGTCGATGCCGCCCGCAAGCTCGACATGCATGTCATGGCCCGCGTCGATCCGCACGCCATTCACGACGATGCCGCCAAGGCGCATCCCGAATGGGTTATGATCAATGCCGACGGCACGCCGCGCCGCCACTGGGCCTATCCGGATGTCTGGGTCACCAATGCCTATGGTGATTACAACACCGTCTTCATGCCTGAAGTGGTCAAGGAGATCGTGCGCAAATACGATATCGATGCGGTCTTCGCCAATCGCTGGCAGGGTCACGGTGTCGATTACAGCGAAGACAGCGCGCGCCGCTTTAAAGATATGTTCGGCCACGCGCTGCCGAAGAAGCCGGATGCCGACGACCCGGCCTGGCAGGCCTGGCTACAGTGGCGCCGCCGGGTTCTGACCGACATGATCGCCCAATGGGACGATGCGGTCAAAGCGATCCGCCCGCATGCGAGCTTCATCCCGAACATGGGCGGCGCCTCGCTCATGGAATTCGATCTCTCGGTCATCGCCAAACATTGCCCCTTCCTCGTCGTCGACCATCAGGGCCGCAAGGGTCTGGAACTCGGCTGGTCGGCCGGGCGCAACGGCAAGCGCATTCGCGCCACCTTCCCCGACCGCCCGGTGGTGCTCATCACCTCGATCGGTCCGGAAGAGGAATATCGCTGGAAGGATGCCGTTACCTCGGGCGAGGAAATGCAGCTCTGGATCAATGATGGCACGGCCCACGGGCTTTATGCCTGGTTCACCAAGTTCAACGGCGTCGTACCCGACAAGCGCTGGGTCGAACCGGTCGCCGATGCCTTCGCCCTGCAGGCGGCCGTCGAGCCTGTCCTGGAAAGCATGCATCCGACGGCAGAAATCGCCGTCATCGACCCCTCGACGACGCTCCGCCATTGGGCGCCGGAAGAGCGCCACAACGCTGAGAAGCACGATCTCGGCTTCTATCATGCCCTCGTCGAAGCCCGTCTGCCCTTCGAGCTTCTCTCGGATCAGGTTCTGACCCAAGGAAACCTCGACCGCTTCAAGCTGATCATCCTTGCCAACGCCTCCTGCCTTTCGGATGCGCAGAACGCGGCGATCCGCGCCTATGTCGAGCGTGGCGGTAGCGTCCTCGCTTCCTACGAAACGTCGCTGCGCGACGAATTCGGCAAGACGCGCGCCGACTTCGGCCTCTCAGACGTGCTCGGCGCCAAATTCGTCTCCGGCCCGCGTGGCATCGTTAAGAACACCTATGTGGCGCTCTCGGGCGATCATCCGGTCAATCAAGGCTATGAAGGTGCCGAGCGCATCATGGGCGGCACGCGTCTTATCCACGCTGATCCCATCGGCAATGCGACGGCGCCCTTTCTCTACGTGCCCGACTTTCCGGACCTGCCGATGGAAGAAGTCTATCCGCGCAAGGCGCCGGAAGGTGCTGCCGTCATCGTCCGCGAAACCGGCAAGGGTGGCCGCACCGTCTACATCCCCTGGAATATCGGCGAAATCTTCTGGGAGGTCTTTGCCGTCGATCATGGCAAGCTGCTTGCCAATGCTATCAGCTGGGCGCTCGGCAAGACGCCACGCGTGACCGTAGAAGGCCCCGGCGTCATCGACATTGCACTGCGCGAAAACGCCGAAGGAATTGCGCTCAGCCTCTTCAATCTCACCAATCCGATGATGATGAAGGGCCCGATACGTGAAAATTACCCTCTGGCGGCCCAGACGGTTTCGGTGGAAATTCCTCCGGGCAAATCGGTGGCCAAAGCATGGCTTGTTATTACCGACCGCGCCGCAAATTTCAGCGTCAAGGACGGCCGTGCACAGGTGGAGGTGCCCGGCATCGAACGGCTGGAGGTGCTGCACCTCACCTGGAAATGAGGTCTGAAGCGCTTTCGGCCTGAAGGGGCCGAAAGCGGATGGAGATCCGAAGGAAGCGCCTGATCGGGCGCTCTCAACGGGAGGAGAAACATTTCGATGCTTGGCTATATTTTCAAGCGCGTGCTCTACATGATCCCGACGCTGATCGGCATGTCGCTGATCTCGTTCCTGATCATCCAGCTGCCGCCGGGTGACTACCTGACCTCGATGATCGCGACGATGAGCGACAGCGGCCAGGCTGTCGATCCTGCGCAGATCGAGCGGCTGAAAGAGATCTACGGCTTCGACGACCCCTTCTATGTCCAGTATCTCAAATGGATGTGGGGTATCGTCAGCCGCGGCGATTTCGGCTGGTCCTTCGAATGGAACCAGCCTGTCTCCGGCCTCATCTGGGCACGCATGGGCTCGACGCTGATCATCTCGCTCTTGAGCCTTCTCTTCGTCTGGATCGTCGCACTACCGATCGGCATCTACTCCGCCGTGCGCCGCCATTCGATCAGCGACCACGTCTTCACCTTCTTCGGCTTCATCGGTCTCGCCGTACCGAACTTCATCCTGGCGCTGACACTGATGTATGTTGCCTATCGCTATCTCGGGCAGAGCGTCGGCGGCTTCAATTCGCCGGAATTTGCCGAGGCGCCGTGGAGCCTTGCCAAGATCGGCGATTTCCTCGCCCATCTCTGGATCCCGATCATCATCATCGGCGCCTCGGGCACGGCCGCCCTCATCCGCATCCTGCGCGCCAATCTGACGGACGAGTTGCACAAGCCCTATGTCATCACCGCTCGCGCCAAGGGCCTGCCGGAATACAAGGTGATCATGAAATATCCGGTGCGTATTGCACTCAACCCCTTCGTCTCGGCCATCGGCTGGGTGCTGCCGCATCTCGTCTCTGGTGTGACGATCACCGCCATCGTCCTGAACCTGCCGACCGCAGGTCCTCTGCTCTTCCGCGCGCTGGTCTCACAGGACATGTATCTCGCCGGCAGCTTCATCCTGCTTCTCTCGGCGCTGACCCTCGTCGGCATGCTCCTGTCGGACTTGCTGCTTGCGCTGCTCGATCCGCGCATCCGGTTCAATTGAGGAGGCGCCGATGACGCACGAAACATTCGCAACCCATACCGGCCCCTTGAACGTCGCCGCCGACGGCCCCTCGATCAGCCCACTGAAACAAGGAAAGACCGTCTCGACGGCCGCCATCGGCCCGTGGCGGCTGATTGCCGGCAAGCTCACCCGCCAGAAGGTGGCGATGGTCGCCGGCGTGATCATCCTCCTGCTCTATCTCATCGGCCTCTTCGCCGAATTCCTGGCGCCTTCCCTGCCCGCAACCTCGAAGCCGCAATATACCTATGCACCACCGCAGGACCTCAGCTTCTTCGTCACCAAGCCGGATGGCAGCTCCGAATTCAACTTCCATGTGAAGGGCTACAAGGTGGAGATCGACAAGGTGGCGCTGCGACGCACCTTCGTCGTCGACGACACCAAGGTCGTGCCGGTCGGCTTCTTCGTCAAAGGCCCGGCCTATTATCTCTGGGGCCTGATCCCGATGACCACGCATTTCATGGGCCCGATCAACCCCAATGACCCGATGTACCTGCTCGGCGCCGACCGCCTCGGCCGTGATGTGCTCTCGCGGCTGATCTATGGCACCCGCATTTCCATGTCGATTGGTCTCGTCGGTGTTGCCATGTCGCTGGTGCTCGGCGTCGTGCTCGGTTCGATTTCCGGCTTTTATGGTGGTTGGGTCGACACGCTGATCCAGCGTGTCATCGAAGTCGTCAGTGCGATGCCGACCATTCCGCTCTGGCTCGGCCTTGCAGCGGCGATCCCGCTCACATGGTCGCCGGTGAACGTCTATTTCGTCATCACCATCATCGTCTCGCTGCTTGGCTGGACAAGCTTGGCCCGCGAAGTGCGCGGCCGCTTCCTGGCGCTACGCAGCGAGGACTTCGTTACCGCGGCGAAACTTGACGGCTCAAGCGAGGCACGGCTGATCTTCCGCCACATCCTGCCCTCGTTGACGAGCCATATCCTCGCCGTCGTCACCCTCGCCGTACCGACGATGATCGTCGCCGAGACCTCGCTCTCCTTCCTCGGCATCGGCCTGAAGCCGCCGGTCGTCAGCTGGGGCGTGCTGCTGCAGGACGCCCAGAATATCCGAACCGTCGCAACCGCGCCCTGGCTGCTGATCTGGCCGTCTCTGGCAGTCGTCATTGCCGTCCTGTCCTTCAACTTCTTCGGTGACGGCCTGCGCGATGCAGCTGATCCCTATGACAATTGAGGAGGTTGCCATGACCGATCTTCCTGATGACGTCGTTCTCTCGGTTGAGAACCTCTCGATCGATTTCCGCCTGCGCACGCATATCCTGCATGCTGTCGAGGATGTAAGCTTCCAGCTGAAGCGCGGCCAGACTCTCTGCCTCGTCGGCGAAAGCGGCTCGGGCAAGAGTGTCACGGCCCGCTCGCTGCTGCAGATCGTCGATAAGCCCGGCAACATCGTTGGGGGCCGCATCCTTCTGCGCAGCGGCAGCGAGATCACCGATATCGCCACGCTTCAGCCCGGCAGCCGCGCCATGCGCGAGATCCGCGGTCGGCGCATAGGCCTCATCTTCCAGGAGCCGATGAGCTCGCTGTCGCCGGTCCACACGATCGGCTCGCAGATCGTCGAGGCGATCCGCCTGCACAGCAATCTCGACAAGAAGGCGGCGCGCGCCCGCATGGTCGAGTTGCTGCGCCAGGTGGAAATCCCCAATCCCGACAAGATGGCCGACCGCTACACATTCGAATTCTCCGGCGGCATGCGCCAGCGCGCCATGATCGCCATGGCGCTCGCCGGCAATCCCGATATCCTCATCGCCGACGAGCCGACCACCGCTCTCGACGTAACGACACAGGCGGAAATCCTCGACCTCATCAAACGCCTGCAGGTCGACCGCGGCATGGCGATGCTGCTCATCACCCACGATATGGGCGTGGTGGCGGAAGTGGCCGATGATGTCGCCGTCATGCGCTTCGGCCACATCGTCGAGCGCGGGCCGGTCGATGCGATCTATCATGCCGCCACCCATCCCTATACGCGCCAGTTGCTGGCCTCGACGGTGAAGCTCACCCATCACGTCGAAGGCAGACTTCCGCCCATCGCATTGTCGTCGGAAGCGCCGCAGCCGATCCTGTCGGTGCGCAATCTCAGCAAGACATTCGGCTGGCATGGCAATGCAAACACGCTGCGCGCCGTCGATGACGCCAATTTTGACCTCTATCCCGGTGAAAACCTTGGCATCGTCGGCGAAAGCGGTTCCGGCAAGACGACGCTCGGCCGCCTGATCCTGCGCACGGTCGAGCCGACGACCGGTACCGTCCTCTATCGCGACAAGGATGGCAGTGAGACCGACGTCACCAGGCTCGGCAAGAAGGAGCTGCGCAACTTCCATCGCGAAGTCCGACTCGTCTTCCAGGATCCCTTCGCCTCGCTCAATCCACGCATGACTGTCAAGGAAGTGATCGCCGATCCGCTGATCGTCAACGGCCTAGCCAAGGGCAAGGCGCTGGAGGATCGCGTGGCCGAACTGATGCGCCTCGTCGGCCTCGATCCGATGGGCATGGAGCGCTATCCGCACGCCTTCTCGGGCGGCCAGCGCCAGCGCATCGGCATTGCCCGGGCGCTAGCGCTCGATCCACGCATCATCATCGCCGATGAGGCGACCTCGGCGCTTGACGTCTCGATCCGCAGTCAGATCCTCGATCTGCTGCTCGATATCCGCCAGCGGCTGAATCTGAGCTTCATCTTCATTTCCCACGATATTTCCGTGGTACGCTATTTTTGCGACCGTGTGGCCGTCATGCATCGCGGCAAGATCGTCGAACTCGGCGAAGCAGAGCAGATCTGCACCGCGCCGCAGGAAGCCTATACGAAGAGCCTCATTTCAGCCGTCCCCAATCCCGACCCACGCGACAAGCGCATGCTGCACCGGCATCGGTTCGTCGCTCCCGCCAATGCCTGAGGATGTTCCAGTGCCGAAATTTTCCGCCAATCTTTCTTTCCTCTATCAGGATCTTGCCTTCCTCGATCGTTTTGCCGCCGCCGCAAAGGACGGCTTCGGCGCTCTCGAATATCTCGGCCCCTATGCCGAACCGAAGGAGAAGGTCGCCGAAGCTCTGAACGCAAACAACCTGAAACAGGCTCTCTTCAACGTACCCTCCGGTGATTGGGCCGGCGGCGAACGCGGCATCGCCTGCCTGCCGGATCGCATCGAGGAATTCCGTAGCGGCATTTCGCTGGCGCTTGACTATGCCAAGGCGCTCGCCTGTCCGCAGGTCAACGTCATCTCCGGTCTCGTGCCTGATGGTGCCGATCTCGCAACGCTGGAAAAGGTGCTGGTCGAAAACCTGAAATATGCCGCCGAGCGCGCGGCCGACGCCGGCGTGAAGCTGCTGATCGAGCCGATCAATCTGCGCGATATTCCCGGCTTCTTCCTGTCGAACACCGACCACGCCGAGCGCATCCTCGAAAAGGTCGGCTCCGACAATCTCTACATCCAGTACGATTTCTACCACATGCAGATCATGCAGGGCGACCTGATCCCGACCTTCACAAGGCTGCAGGATCGGATTGCCCATGTGCAGATCGCCGACAATCCCGGCCGTAACGAGCCCGGTACGGGCGAGATCAATTACGGTTTCATCCTCTCCGAACTCGACCGCCTCGGCTACGACGGCTGGGTCGGCTGCGAATACAAGCCCAAGGCCGGCACCAGCGAAGGCCTCGGTTGGATGAAACCCTATCGGAAGTGAGCGTCATATGAATATCGGTTTTATCGGACTGGGCGTCATGGGCCGCCCGATGGCGGAACACCTGATCGATGCCGGCCATACGCTGCATCTGAGCCGCGTGAGGGAAGCCTCGCAGCACCTCGTCACCAAGGGCGGCAAGGCTGCCCACAGCGCAAAGGCTGTCGCTGAAGCCTCCGACATCATCATCCTGATGCTGCCGGATACGCCCGACGTCGAAGCCGTTCTCTTCGGCGAAGATGGCGTGGCTTCCGGTCTTTCCGCCGGCAAGTTGGTCATCGACATGAGCTCGATCTCGCCCGTCGCCACCAAGGGCTTTGCCAAACGCATCGAAGCGCTCGGCGGCGATTATCTCGATGCGCCCGTCTCCGGTGGTGAGGTCGGCGCAAAGGCCGCCTCGCTAACGATCATGATCGGCGGCAAGGATGAGGCCTTCGAACGCGCCCGCCCCCTATTCGAGAAGATGGGCAAGAACATCACGCTCGTCGGTGGCGTCGGCGACGGCCAAACGGCCAAAGTTGCCAACCAGATCATCGTCGGCCTCACCATCGAGGCCGTCTCAGAAGCCCTTCTCTTTGCCAAACGCGCCGGCGCCGACCCGGCCAAGGTGCGCGCAGCCCTGATGGGTGGCTTCGCCGCCTCGCGCATTCTGGAAGTCCATGGCGAACGCATGGTCAAGGAAACCTTCGACCCCGGTTTCCGTATCCGCCTGCACCGCAAGGACATGACGCTGGCCGTCGATGCCGCCCGCGCGCTCGATCTGTCGCTGCCGAACACGGCCGCCACCCAACAGCTCATGAATGCCGCTGTTGCCAATGGCGACGGTGAACGCGACCATTCCGCCCTCATCCGTACGCTCGAGCTCCTCGCCGGAGGGCCACGCTAGATCAGGATCACCTAGAACACCCGGACGACATCTTCGATTGCCTCCTGCCGGAGTCACGTCTCCGGAGGGCGAAGCCATGTCCGGACATCGATAGAGAAGGACAGGACAATGCTCAGAAACGATATCCAATTCCCTTTCGGCGCCGTCTATTTCCGCAAATCAAACCCGCCGCGCGACGATTGGGAACGCGACTATACGACGGCGGGCGAAGATGGTCTCAACATCTTCCGCCACTGGTTCATGTGGGGCGCAATCGAGGTCGCCCCCGGCGTCTACGACTGGGAAGAATATGACCGCCAGCTCGATCTCGCCGCCAAGAACGGCATCAAGACGGTTATCGCCGAGCTCATTCATGCGGTGCCCGACTGGGCGGTGCGCAAATATGCCGATGCGCTGCAGGTCAATGCCGACGGCACCAAGCTCGGCTCTTACATGGGCGTTTCGGCAGCGACCGGCGGCTTTTCCAACAATGGTGGCGGCGCCGGCGCGCTGACGCTGAACTGCCCGGAAGTGAAGGAAGCCGCAGGAAAGTTCCTGACGGCACTCGCCACGCGCTATAAGGACCATCCTGCGATCTACGGCTATGACGTCTGGAACGAGGTCAACTATTCCGCCGATGTCGATTACAGCAGCTATGCCAAGGCCGCCTTCCGCAAATGGCTGGAAAAGAAATATGGCAGCCTGAAAGTGCTCGCCAAGGCCTGGCACCGCTACAGCTACGCCGAATGGGAGGACGTCGAGCCGCCGGTCCACATGGCCCCCTATGCGGAATGCATCGACTGGCTACAGTTCAAGCGCGACAATTTCTACGACCAGATGCAGTGGCGCATCGACACCATCCGCGCCGTCGATCAGAAGAACGTCATCGCCGCGCATGGCATTTCCGGCGCGATCCCCAACATGGCCGCCAATGGCTGCGACGACTGGCTCGCCGCCTCCAAGGTGGAAATTTACGGTTTCACCTGGATCCAGGCCCGCAAGGGCACCGAGCCTTGGAAGACTTGGTATGGCGTCGACATCAACCGCGCCGCCGCCCGCGGCAAGCCCTTCTGGCATGCCGAGCGCCAAGGCGGCCCGCTCTGGCTGCAGCCGCAGGTAATCGGCCGCGACAAGGAAGACGGCCGTGTCGCCGAGCCCGAGGATATCCGCATCTGGAGCATGACCTCCTTTGCCGGCGGCGCTCGGGGCGTCCTGAACCTGCGCTGGCGACCGCTGCTCGACGGCCCACTCTTCGGTGCCTTCGGCGCCTATGGCATGGACGGCAGCCGCACGGCGCGGTCCGACATGCAGAGCGCCATGGCAAAATGGGCGAATGACCCGGCTCAGAAGAAACTGTGGGATGCGAAGCCTGTGCGCGGTGAAGTCGGCATCCTCGTCGTCCCCGAAACGCAGGAATGGGACTACCTGCTGAATTACGACCGCAAGGAAAAGCCCTATCCGGAAGCCATGTGGGGTGCTTACCGCGCCTTCCTCGCCCAGGGCCTGCAGCCGGACTGGGTGCATATCGACGATATCGACACCTACGATTTCCTCTATTTCCCCTACCCGATTATGTTCACCGCCGAGCAGGCAGCCCGCCTGAAGGCCTGGGTGGAAAAGGGCGGCACGCTGATTGCCGAAGCCTGCCCCGGCTATTTCGGCGACCGCGGCCATGTCGGCCAGGTGCAGCCGAATATGGGGCTTGACGAGGTCTTCGGCGCCCGTGAGGAAGAAGTGGAATTCATGCCCGACATCGGGGATCGCATCCATTTCAAGTTCGACGGTATGACCGTCGATGGCGGCGGTCTCCTGCAATCCTACCGCCTGACCGACGGCACCGGCCGCGGCGCGTTCGATGGCGGACGTCTGGCTGTCGTCGAAAATCGCTTCGGCAAGGGCCGCACCCTGCTGATCGGCACCAACCCCTCCGTTGCCTTCTTCCGTACCGATGGCAAGGCCAATGCCGCGTTCTTCGCCGAACTGGTGAAATGGAGCGGCAGGACGCGCCATGTGGCGCTTTCCAACGATGCGGTCTACGCCCGTGTCCACAAAGGCGAAAACGGCAACTTCCTATGGCTGGTCAATCCGACGCGCAAGGCGCAGACGACGACCGTCACCCTTGCCGATGGGAAGCTGTCAGGCGGAAAGCCTGCCTGGCCGGTGGAATACGTCTATGATGCAGATAGCATCGAGATCCCCGCTCGGGACGCATTGATCCTGCCGCTCGACTAGTCAGATCGGCGATTAGCAAGCTTGAGGAACCGCACGAGCTGATCGCCGCAAGGCCACAGACGCGCTGATGCGCATGATGGACTAAGAGAAGCTATCTATCTCGCCGAGGCCTCCGAAGCACTTTGTCCCCACCGAACATCGCGCACGGTGGGAGAAACAGCCAGACTGGGTCGCGCGGCCCGGAACTTCGGCTGGACATTGCCTTTTGACGATCCGGCCGATGCTTTTTTACCCATTCGAGCTAGTGCTGCCGATCTGTTGACCAGCCGGAGCGATCGCCGTCGGGAGAGGAGCCTTCCGACCACGCCTCGCCATCCAGCCTTAGCCGGATTTCGCCAAGTCGGCATGCCGATGGACGAGCTTCCACTCGCCATCCTCCCGCCGGAATACCTCAGTCACGCGAAGGGACATCGGAACAGCCTCGCTCTTCCCCTCCAGCATCGCCTTGGCATGTTGAAGTCCCGTCCAGAAACCGATGTCGCCGCTTTCAGCAGATTGGAGGACTTCGAACTCGCCGGTGCTTCCGTCCTTGAAGGAGGCGGCACCTTTTCTGTTCGCTTCGTTGACAGCCTGTGCGCCCACAATGCGCTCCCCGGAAGGCGGAAAGAACGTGGCGGGATCGTGCGACGTCGAAATGTCAATCAAGGTTTCGCTGCTGCCATTAATGTAGTCGAGCGAAACGCTTTCGCGACGTTTCATGAACTCCTCGAAGCTTTCGTTTATCACCGGCATGACCGTTCCTCCTCGGTTCAATTGCGACGCTCGAACGTGTCAGTATTCGTGATGACCGCCTTCCACCACGGCCCGTCGTCGGCGACATAGTGCCAGGCCGTTTCAAGGCGCCCTTCCCGCAGAAGCCCCGTGTAGGCCACGGCCATGTCGCCGGCTTTCCCCTTGCAGACGCTCGCAAACGAAATGCAGTTTCCGCTCGCTACGCCGACGATCGGAACTATCTCGCCGTAAAAGCCGCTGTCCTCCAAGGCCGTCTCGAATGTCCCGGATATCCTACCGACCGCGTCGTCTTCGATCCGAACGACCGATCCGTACTGGTTGACCCACGTGCCTCGCCAATCCATGAACGTCTCCAAATGCAATGCTGCGACGTGGCAGGAACGCGTGATGAATGTGTTTGTTCGTCGAGCCAGTTCTGCGCAGTTCTCACGGCAGGATATGAGGATTTGCGCCAGCGTCGCGCGTGGAGCCGGAAAAACCGTCATTTATGTTGGAAAGGCTTTGTTTAATGTCGACGGGAATCAAAGGCTTGTGGTCTGTTTTCTCGTTACCTGTGATACACAGGCATTCAGGTGCTTAGGGAACACGGTCATGCGGTATCTTCGATCCGGGCCGCGGCGACGTCAGACAGAGGAAACGGCCGTTACGCGGGGTAAAACAATCGGTCTGAGGTCGGGAGAAATCGCCGACAGAAATATCCGCGTCATCCTGGAGGCGATTCGCCGGCACGGCCCGCTGACCCGCATGGAACTCGGACAGCATTCCGGGCTTACGGGGCCGGGCATTACCAATATCCTGCGCCGCCTTAGTGACGGGGGCCTGGTGACATCGCACCGGCGCAACGGAGCGGGCAGCGGTGCAACCGCCACCGAATTCGCATTACGCCCCGACGGCGCATTTTCGATCGGCGTCAAGGTCCGCCATAGCAGGGGCGAAGCCGTGCTCATCGACCTCAGCGGCCAGGTCCATGATCGCCAGTACTTTCCCCTCATTCCGGCAGCGAGAGCGCCCTCGGTCCTTTCAGTGGTCCAGACGATGACAAGGAAGCACGCGGGCATGCCGATCATCGGCCTGGGGATCGGCTCAAACGACTGGACCGCGCAGGAAAGCGATGAGCTTGAGGCTGCATCCGCGCTTCCCGTCAGTCACGTGGAAAACGAGTGCACCGCAAGCCTCCTTGCCGAGCGTACTATCGGCGCGCCTGCCCCCGAAGGCGGACTGGCGATGATCATCATCGATGAAGATGTACAAGCCGGCTTCCTCGTTCGCGGCATCCCTTATTCAGGCGTCCACGGACGCGCAGGCAGCATCGGTGAGATGCTGACAGGCCCCGACAATGTACGGCTTAACACGGTGGTCGGTTTCGGCGCGCTGCGCGCTCTGGTCGGCGATGATGAGTTCGAGCGCCTCATCTCTGGCGATGAGTCCTCTTCCCCTCAATTGACGCAGTGGATCCGCGATGCCGCAAGCCACCTGCTCGACCCCATTATAGCTATGGCCGGCTTTATCGCGCCTGGTGTCATCATGATCGGCGGCGACCTGCCGCGAAGCGTGATCGAGGCGCTGATCCACCAGCTCTCCGTCGAACGGCGCGACACATCCAAGCGTCCCTTCCTGACGCCGTGGATTTCGCCGATGAAGCCGGCAAGCTTCAGCGGCGGCGGCGTGGCGCTGGGGGCGGCGTTGCTGCCCTTCCTCAACACCCTGCTGCCGCCGGTATCTGCCTAAACGGCCCGCGTCAGCTCAGCCAAGCGCCTGGTCTTTATGGCTGATATCGGAAGCAAGCGCCTTGTCGAGCACCTTCTGGATATTCGCCGCCCTGCGGAACGATGGTTCCTGCGTCTTGCCTGCCCTCACCGCCTGGACGAAGCGCTGGTAGTTGGTCTCGACCGCGTCGAAGGGAATATCGCGCCATGTGGCGGTATGAACGTCTTCACCAAGGCAGGCGCGAAGTGTCGACTTTCCAGTATCGTAGATCATTTCGATCGAACCGGTCTCGCCATAGACTCTCAGACGCAGCTGATCCATCTGGCCGGCGGCGGTTCGCGTCGCCTGAATGGTGCCGATCGCACCCGTCGTGAAGTCGACATTCATCGTGAAACTGTCATTCGCATCGAGATCATATTCGCCGATCTTGTGGCCTGGTGCCTTGTTGAAGGTTTTCAGCCGCGCGAAAACGTGGGCGACATCAAGCCCTGAACCGTAGGACGCGAAATCCACGATGTGGATGCCGATATCGCCGAGCGCGCCATTCGATCCATGCTTTTTACTAAGCCGCCACAGCCATTTGCTTTCGGTTTTCCAGTCACCCCAATGCCGACCGACGAGCCAGCTCTGCAGGTGCGATGCCTCGACGTGCCGTACCTCGCCGATCTCGCCGGCAAGCACCATCTGCCGACCCTTCTGCAGCGCAGGCGAATTGCGGTAAGTGAAGTTGACCATACCGACCTTCCCGGCCTTCTCGACGGCCTCGGTCATTTCCATCGCCTTTATGGCGTCTGTCGCCAGCGGCTTTTCGCAAAAGACATGCTTACCTGCCGCAATTGCCTGAAGCGTCGTTGGGTGATGAACGCGGTCGGGCGTGACATTGGCAACGGCATCGAACTCGCCCCAGGCGATAGCTTCTTCCAGCGAACTGAAATGGTTTGGAATACCGTGCTCCGAGCAAAAGGCCGCCAGCCGCTCCGGCACGACATCGACGCCGCCCACGACGCTGACGCCTTCAATCGCCTTGAAATTCGCCGCATGCTGGTTGGCCATGCCACCCGTGCCGAGAATGAGTAAGCGCATCTGATCCTCCATAGATGTCAGGTTCGGCTATCCTCACATAGCCGAGGCAAAACCTCTCAACGCCATCGCTGGTGGCGGAGTGGTCGGTTTTTCATGATCTGGAAGTGCGGCTGCGGTCCGCTAACTTGTGTTGAATGTCGCCGGCATCTCAATCCTCCCAATGCTGCGGCTTGACATCAAATCAAAGTAACTTAATCTAATTAATGCAGCATGGAAATGAGGAGAGGTCAACCGACCACCAGGCTGTATCCGTTTAAAATGGGGAGGAGACCCATCATGAAGAGAGCGTTCGTCAGCGCGTTAGCGCTGAGCACAATGTTATTTTCAGTGCCTGCCGCATTTGCCCAGGAGCTTGCGACAAAAGACAGGATCGGCGCTGCAGATGCGCCAAAAACCCTTATCGTCCGGCTCACCAACGACAGCCCGAACAATTCCGACCCCAATATCGCGGAGGGTTACCAGAAACTCTTTGTCGACTTCATCAAGAAGCATCCCGACTGGAAATTGCAGATGCAGTTCATGTCCTCCGACATCGGGACGGAACAGGCCAAGATGCTGGAGCAGGCCAAGGCCGGCAACGCGCCGGATTGCGCTGCCGTCGACTCCTTCGTACTCTCGCAGTTCATGGTCAATAAGGTGCTGGCGGATTTCACGCCCTATTTCTCCAAGGAAGAAGTCGAGGATCTCTTCCCCTTCATCCGCAGCGGCATCACCGACAAGGATCAGACAATCCGCGCCTGGTGGTGGGATACGGACCTTCGCGTCCTCTACCGCAACAAGTCCATCGTCGCCGATGCGCCGCAGACCTGGGACGACCTGAAGAAGGCCGCACTTGCCTCCACCAAGGAAGGCATGGAAGGCGTCCTCTTTAACGGCGGGCGCTGGGAAGGCACCACCTTTGACTGGCTGGCAAACTATTGGGCGCTCGGCGGCAAGCTCGTCGACGACTCTGGCAAGCCGGTCTTCGGCGAAGGCGAGAACAAGGAGAAATTCCTAAAGGCGCTGAACTACTTCAAGGATCTCGTCGATTCCGGTGCGGCCCCTAAGCGCGTCACCACCATCGCCAATTATGACGACATGAACGCGGCGGCGGCAGCGGCGACGACGGCGCTTTTCATCGGCGGCAACTGGCAATATGCGCAGCTGAAGGCGACGCTTGACGAAGAGGAATTCAAGAACTGGACCTTCTCGCCAATCCCCGGCCCGACCGCCGATCAACGTTCCACAGGCACCGGCGGATGGACGGTCGCATCCTTCAGCAAGGACAAGGACAAGGTGGAAATGTGCGCCAATCTTGCCCGCGAGGTCTATATGGGGCCGGCCAATGCGCTGCAGCAGCAGCTGCCAACGCGGAAATCGCTCTTCGACAAGTATGAGGTCTTCTCGACGGAAGCCAACAAGACGTTCGCCAATGCGCTGGTTAACGGCCAGGCGCGTCCCGGCGTACCGATCTATCCCGAGATCTCGAACCAGATCCAGATCATGATGGGCGACGTGCTCTCGGGAACGAAGAAGCCGGAAGAAGCTCTGGATGCCGCATTCAGCGCGGCGATGGAGGCCTACAAGCGCCTCTGATCCCGCGCATTTCTGACGCTTCAGATTACGACGGCGCCTGCCTTTTGAGGCGCCGTCGACAGTGTCAAACCCGGACAGAGAAGCCAATGAGCCCTATTGCCATCGAGGCTGACAGCCCGCCTCAAAGCAGAACGTTCATGCGCCGGTTCGCCGGTGCCCCCCTGCCCTGGATCATGCCCGTGATCGTCGTCATCGGCATATTCTACCTTTATCCCGTCATCGACGTTTTCCGGCTTTCCTTCACCAATGCGACGCTGATCGGCGAAAATCAGGACTATACGCTGGGTTCGATCGCCAATGCGCTCAGCTCGCCGCAGCTGCCCGACATTCTCTGGGCGACGCTGATCTTCGTCGGTGGCAGTGTCATCGGCCAGCAGATTCTCGGTCTCGCGGTCGCTGTCACCGTCATCCGCGGCGAAAAGCGCGGCCTGTTCGGCACCACGATTCTCAGAACGACGGCGCTGGTCGCCTGGGTCGTGCCGGGCATTGCCGGCGGTATCATCTGGCAGATGCTGTTTTCCGAAGCGCCTTATGGCGCACTGAACAGCATTTTGAGGCTGATGCACATGCCGACAGTGGCCTGGCTTTCGGATCCGGCGATGGCGCCCTGGTCGACACTGATCTCAAACATCTGGCGCGGCACGGCCTTTTCGATGGTCGTGATGTATGCGGCGCTGAAATCGATCGATCCCTCGCTCTACGAAGCCGCCGAGGTCGACGGCGCCAGCGCCTCGCAGCAGTTCTTCTTCGTGACGCTGCCGCAGCTGCGCGCCGCAATTCTCGTCAACATGATCCTGATCACCATCCAGACGGTCAACACCTTCGATGCGATCATCACGCTGACAGGCGGCGGACCGGGACGCGCGACCGAAGTGATCTCGCTCTACGTCTTCAACATCGTCTTCCGAAACTACGATCTTTCCGGCGGCAGCGTGCTTTCGGTGCTGATGCTGATCATCAGCCTCGGCCTGGCCTTCGTCTACGCGTCGTTCCTGCCGAAGGAGGAAGAGCAATGAGCAGACGCACAGGAACACCGCTCGGCGATGCCATGAGTTATCTCTTCATGCTGGTGATGTTCGTCTTCTTTGCCGGCCCCCTCACCTATCTCCTGTCGATGGCGCTGCGTGACAAGCGTGAGGTCTATCGCGGCGCGGCGCGTTATATCCCCGACAATCCCACAATCCAGAATTTCATCACCGTTCTCAACAACAGCTATTTTCCAATTTATCTCTGGAACGGCCTGAAGCTTGCGGCCTTGAGCGGATTCGGCGTGCTGATCGTTGCCTTGCCTGCCGCTTACGCATTCTCTCGCTTCCAGTTCCGCGGCAAGGGCCTGTCGATGATGGGGCTCCTGCTTTTCCAGATGATCTCGCCGCTCGTAATCATGGTGCCGCTCTATCGCTACATGAACCGTCTCGGCCTGCTCGACACCCATTTTGCCGTCGTCATGGTCTATATCGCGCTCGGCGTTCCCCTTGCGACCTGGCTATTGAAAGGCACCGTGGACGGCATTCCGCGTAGCCTCGACGAAGCCGCGATGATCGACGGCTGCAACCGCTTCTCGGTCTTCTGGCGCATCATCCTGCCCTTGTCGGCGCCGGGCATTGCCTCCGTCTTCATCATCACGGTGATTGCCGGCTGGTCGCAATTCCTAGTGCCTTTCCTGCTGCTCACTAAAAATGACCTGATGCCGATCGGTGTCGGAATCTTTAACTTCCGTGGCATGCAGACCGACTCGTCCATCCAGCTGCTTGCGGCCGCCTGCCTGATTTCCGTCGTTCCGGCGATCGTGGCCTTCCTGTCGCTCCAGAGGCTGATCCTCGGCGCCATGACCAGTGGCGCTGTGAAGGGATAGAGCCGGGTTGCGTGTCTGTGGCTGATAGGAGATTCCGAGCATGAACCAGGCGACCGGCGCCAGATTTTCTCCCGACCTGACGGGGGCCAACGTCGAGGATGCGGGCGAGCACAACAGAGCCGTGGTGATACGCTGCATCCATAGGCAGGCGCCAATTTCACGCGCCGAGATCGCCAGGCAGACCGGCTTCACCAAGCCGGCAATCGCCCGGATCGTCGACCGCCTGCTCGATGAGGGCCTGATCATAGAGGCTCGCCGGCGGCACGGGCTGAGGGGGCAGCCGGCAATCGAGCTCGAAATAAATCCCGACGCGTTTTTCGCGATCGGCATCGACATGGATCGCGACCACCTTACGATCCTGGCCGTCGATGCCGTCGGCAACGTGCGCGCACGCGTACACCACGAGAAACGCTATGTGCGTCCGGCCGAGTTCATGCAGCTGGCGGCCGATGCCATATCGCACTTCCACCGAAGCCGCCTGGTCGACGACGCGCATCTGGCCGGGATCGGCCTTGCGATGCCGGATTGGCTTGGAGAAATCCCTTTTCTCGGCATGCCGGACGACTATTCCGAATGGACGGCATTCGACGTACGTACTGCGCTCGAAAACCTGACGCAGCATCCGGTCTTCATCGAAAATGAGACCAATGCCGCAGCGCTTGCCGAGCTTGACTACGGCCTCGGGGCGGAAAGCCGCAGCTTTTTCTATATCGCGATCAATGCCTGCCTGGGCGGGGGCCTCGTGCTCGATGGCAATGGCCATCGCGGCGCCATGGCACTTAGCGGCGAAATCGGCTGGCTGCCGATTGCCAACCACCGGGACAAGACAGCACAGAAGGTCGATCTTCTCGGCGAGGTGGTAACGCTGTTCTTCCTTTATAAATTTCTGGCGGAACATGGCATTCGCGCAAGCGTGCCCCAGGACCTTCTTTCACTCGACGCGCACGGCAGGGCACTCGTTTCAAAGTGGCTGAAGGAAATGAGCGCGCATTTGGCTATAGCGGTCAAGCATATCGGCATGATCGTCGATCCTGACGCCATCATCATCGGTGGGCGCCTGCCGATCCGCATGATCGACGAGTTGCTCCGCTACGTTCACGAACATTTGACGGCCGGAGACGCTACTCTGCCCACGCTGCATCGCGCCTCGATCGGTGAGGATGCCTCGGCGCTCGGTGCGGCAGCGATGCCGATGGCCGCAGCCTTGATGCTCGCTTCAGCCAACGCCGTTCAACGCACTCGTTCGCCCCTCAAATTCATGGACCGCCTGAACAATTGAATCAGCCGGCAAGACCGCCGGGAGGATCTTGATGAGGATTGGTTTTTATACGTCGACATTCAACGACCGGCCGCTCGAGGAAGTGGCGGATTTTGCGGCGTCGGCCGGTTTCGATGCGATCGAAATCGATGTCGGCGGCCATATCAAGACCCCGGACAGAGTGGGGGCTGCCGTAGCACTTGCCCGGGAGCGTAACCTCTTCGTCTCCTCGATCACCTATTTCGGCAATCAGCTCGACGCTGATCGCAGCAAGCGCAATGATCTTCGTGCCCGCACGGAGGAATTTGCCGAAGCGATCGGCGAAGCGGGCGTTCCGATCTTCGTGATCTTTCCCGGACGCGACGACAATTGCGACGACGAAGCCAACTATGAGGATTTTGCCGAATTCGCCAACCGGCTGATCGAAAGGACGACCTCAAGCGGTCTCGTCTTTGCGATCGAAAACTGGCCAGGCCCGAAGGACAACTTCATCGGAACCACGCCGAAGGGATGGCAGGAGCTCTTCAAGCGGATACCCGACCGGCGCTTCGGTCTCGAATTCGACCCATCGCACCTCATCCGCATCGGCGTCGACCCCTATGCCGCGATGGACGCGGTCAAGGATCGCATCGCCATTCTCCACGCCAAGGATACCGCGATTGATGCCGCCATGCAGCAGTCCGTCGGCTATCACGGCAAGGGCTGGTGGCAGTACAAACTGCCGGGCCAGGGCCTTCTCGACTGGCAGCGTTTCCTGCGCCAGGCGCGGACCAATGGCTTCGACGGCACACTTTCGATCGAGCACGAGGACGCCGCCTACGGATGGCCGGGCAAGGATCTCGATGCCCGAAAGGAGGGTGAACGTCTTGGCCTCGCCTATCTCAGAAATGTCTTGAACACGCTTTGACAGCGACCGGGGAGGACGGAAATGGCTCATGTTAGAGTGAACAATGCGCGCAAGGATTATGGCGCATTCAAAGCCATCAAAGGTGTGTCGGTCGATATCCGCGACGGGGAGTTCGTGGTCCTTGTCGGCCCCTCAGGTTGCGGCAAATCCACCCTGCTCAGAATGATCGCTGGTCTGGAAGACATCAGCTCGGGCGAGATTCAGATCGGCAAGCATATTGTCAACGAACTGGCGCCAAAAGACCGCGATATCGCGATGGTGTTCCAGAACTATGCGCTTTATCCGCATATGACGGTCGCCAAAAACATGGGCTTCTCGTTGCGGCTGAAGCGCATGCCGAAGACGGAGATCGATCAGCGCGTCGGCAATGCCGCCAAGATCCTCGGCCTCGAGGCGCTTCTGCAGCGCTATCCGAAGCAATTGTCGGGCGGCCAGCGGCAGCGTGTTGCGATGGGCCGCGCCATCGTCCGGGATCCTGCCGTCTTCCTCTTCGACGAGCCGCTGTCGAACCTCGATGCCAAACTGCGCGTCCAGATGCGCTCCGAGATCAAGGAGCTGCATCAGCGGCTGAAAACGACGACAATCTATGTCACGCACGACCAAATCGAGGCAATGACAATGGCAGACAAGATTGTCGTGATGAAGGACGGCGTGATCGAACAGTCGGGCTCGCCGCTCGAACTCTACGACCGGCCAAATAACCTCTTCGTCGCCGGCTTCATCGGCTCTCCCGCCATGAATTTCATCGAGGGAAGCATGACGAATGAGGGTTTCCGGACCACAGACGGCCTTATTCTACCGAGCGAACGACGCCCATCCGGCGCGGTTACTTATGGCATTCGCCCTGAGCACATGATGCTCGATCGAGATGGAATCGAGGTGACAACAGTCGTTGTCGAGCCGACGGGATCCGAGACATTGGTGATTGCCCGTCTTGGCACCCAGACGATCAGCTGCGTCTTCCGGGAACGGATCAGAGCAGCCCCCGGCGATGTGCTCAGGATCGCTCCGCTCCATGATGCCGTTCACCTGTTCGACGAGGGCGGACAACGCATCACCGCGGGCGAACCAGTGCTGAACTAGTTACAAGTGACAGGACAGCGGTGACCCACCCGACTTCGTCTGCTTCGACGACGTGATTGGCGATAAATGACGGCGGCAAGCCAGGTTTCCATCGGCCCTGCTTGCCGGGCAAATTCGGCCCGAAAACATCGACCAGCTGCGACGGTGACCGATGGATCGGCTGCACGATGTTGATGGGCTTATCCGTCGGTGCCAGACTACCGATGAGCTGCTTTTCAAGTTGGAATTGATCTCGGGTCATCCGGCGAAAGTGACATGACCCCTTAGAATCCAAAAAGAAATCATAAGCGCAAGAAAAGCATTGGCACCAGTACTCGAAGCCTATGTCAAAGGTCGAGCAGCAAATCGCCAACACCTTCGTGGCCGCGGTTGCCGACATCGAGTTGCTCCGGGCGCGCGACCTCCTTGCGCTTTCTGGAACCTGTTTTTCTGCCTTTCGAAGGTAACTCCCCTGACAACTCTAGGAGTTTAGCGGCAGGCCCGACAGATCCCGATACCGCCGTGGCAGCCAGCCCCTCCATCTTGCCGGCCTCATTCTCGGCGGCAGCGACTGAAGTGTCCGATAGCCCGATGCCGGGTCGCGTGTTGCCGCTCGGCTTTTTGATTGCTGCGGCAGCGTTCTGCTGGATCTTCGGCGCGAAACGTATCATAAATGCTCACCTTCCCATTTGTTCGCTTTACGTTCTCATTGAGAAGTGCGATTCTGTCAACCTGGCTCACAGTCGAACGGCCGGAATACCACCGCTGTGCGGCGTTCTGAACTCGGCATCGACTTGCAACTATTAAACTCGCGTATTACGTATATCCCAATCGGATATACAGGAGGCTGACATGACGAGATCTACAGTGTTTACAAGCAATCGCAGCCAGGCCGTCCGGCTTCCGAAGGCTGTCGCCTTTCCGGAAGATGTGCATCAGGTCGATATTATCAAAATCGGCCGCAGCCGCGTAATAGTGCCCCAAGGCAAGCGTTGGGACGATCTATTCCTCACAGGCCCACGTGTGAGCGAGGATTTCATGAACGAGCGCGAGCAGCCAAAGACCGAAGAGCGCGAGCCGTTCTGATGCTCGCTTACATGCTCGACACCAATATCTGCATCTATGTAATGAAGAACTATCCGCTGGAGCTCCGGGAGAAATTCAACCTGCTTGCCGAGCAGCTTTGCATATCCTCAATCACGCTCGCTGAACTGTACTACGGCGCGGAGAAATCCGCTCGTCGCATTGAAAATTTGACAGCTATTGAACATTTCACGGCGCGCTTGGAAGTCCTCCCGTTCGGAGAAAAGGCGGCCTTGCACTATGGACAGGTCCGGGCAGATCTGGAGCGGGCCGGCACTCCTTGCGGCCCCCATGACATGCAAATTGGTGGTCATGCCCGTGCCGAAGGGCTGATCGTCGTCACCAACAACATGCGTGAGTTCGTTCGCATGCCCGGAGTCAGGACTGAGAACTGGGTGTAGCAATCACACGCGGATCCAGGTCGAGGGCGGCGATTGCCTCCACCCGACCCGTTCTTGATTGAGTAACACGGGCACAAAAAGTCGCAAATGATCCCGCCAGGGCTAAGGATGCCCCAGCGAGTTCCATGCTTATTCGATCATCTCATTTCTAACCTGCCGGAGCGTCGGCGTTTCCGGCCGCAACATGTTTCAGGAGAGTTGCACCACGGCGCAGCCATAACCTTCGAGCGCAAGCGCGCCGTCCACCTCTTTGCCCGCATCCAAGAGATTGATGCCGGCCAGAACATGAGAGATCCTGGCTGGCTTGTCCAAGTAGTTCTGGATGAAGAGAAGGCGACGATCCTCGTTCATGCGCATCGTCACCTCGACACCCTCGGGCAAGTCGGCGATGAGCGGTTCGATCCGGGCATCGCCGAACAGACGTTCCGACAAGGCCTCTGTCAGATCCGGCGTCAGATAGGTGCCGAGATAGACGACGCGGCCCTTGCCGACCTTTCTGGATGTCGCCATCGGCCTTCCCTCGGCGTAGCGGTTGGACCAGGTGGCGATCACCTCGACGTCATCGTCGACGCTCAGGTTCTCGTAGAAGTGCCCAGCCGTCAGCTCACGATTACCGATCTTAAAGCGGCGTTCGCGCCGGTGGGATTCAGCCGGCCTGTTCGGCGGCACCACCAGTCCCCCTGATCGCTCCATGACCTCGAAGAGGCCTTTGGCGCCAGGTGCCGCAAGCCGACCGAAATCCTCCACCCTGACCCCCGTCAGCTTCGAAAGCGCCGTTCCCGGCGCGGTCTCCCTGATGACGTGATTGTTCTCGTCGCGCGTCCCCGTCCGCGCGCCGAACACCACCGTGCCGCCCTCTTCGGCGAACGACTTCAGTCGCTCCGTCCATTCGTCTTTCCACATGACCCAGTGCGGCACGTAGAGGAGTTTCAGCTTCGAGAGATCGTCTTCAGGATGAATGAACCCGCAGGCAATGCCTCGATCGTAGCAATACTGATGCAGCAGGACGGCATCGTCTTGAGGGCTCGGCAGGCCGATCGGATAGGTCTTGTGAGCCTCCTGATTGTCGAAATCCGATCCGGCAATACCGACGTCCATGCGCACATAAGTGCCAAGAATCTTATCCTGCAGCGCCGTCATCTCGGTGGCGAAGCGCTTCGCTTCGTCATAGCGATGGCGCGGGACGTCGTCATGATCGATGATCCCCATCCAGTAGATTTCGGCGCCGAAATGGGCGGGCCGCCAACGGAAGAACATCAGCCCGTCGGCGCCGCGCGCAACGGAGGACATCGCCATGCGACGCATCTCTCCGGGCTCCGGCGTCAAGGTGCAGAAGCCCGGCTGGCTGCCGAAACTCGATTGCTGTTCGGGCACGATATAGTTGCCGGAAAAGCCCCTGCAGATGTCGAGATGGAGCGCCTGCACCTTGGCGTGATTGCCGATGCGCTGGAACTCGTCGTAGAGCATCGGATAGATGTCGTAACCGACGAAATCGAGGTCGGTCGTGAACTGTCCGCGAAAGTCGATATCGCGCAGCCCGCCCAGATTGTGGAAGACGAACCATGATGGATTGACGGCACGCAGGATCTCGACCTGGTCGTGCTGGAAGCGCGCCGTCGAGAAGGCCAGGAAACGATGATAGTCCTGCACATGGCCGGGACTCGGGAAGGTCGGCCCGAAATCGATCGGCAGCACCACCTGGTCGAAGCTCTGATAAGCGGTTGCCCAGAAATCCCCTCCCCAGGCATGGTTGAGCTTGTCGATTGCACCGTATTTCTCGGCGAGAAAGACCTGAAACTCGCTAAGCGTCGCCTTTGAAAAACTCTCCGGCATGCTGGTGTTGAGTTCGTTGTCGGTCTGCCAGCCGACGACGCGCGAATTGTCACGATAGTGCTCTGCCATCGCCTTCGTGATGCGCCGGCTATGCTCGCGAAACAGCGGACTTGCGGTGTCGCAGTGCTGGCGTGACCCGTGGCTCATCGGCCGGCCCTTGCCATCCACCCGCAGGATCTCGGGATGCGCGACGGTCAGCCAGCGCGGCGGAGTGGCCGTCGGCGTGCACATGATCGTGTCGATACCGTGCTTACCGAGGACGGCGATCGCCCTGTCGAACAGGTCGAAATCGAAACGGCCGAGCTCAGGTTCGAGAATGTGCCAGGCAAATTCCGCCATCCTGACGACATTGAGGCCGGCTTTGGCCATACGCTCGGCATCGCGCTCCCAATAGCTTTCGTCGACATGTTCGGGATAATGCGGAGCGCCAACGAGAAAGCGGTCGGTCTTGACCGGATTCCAGGCAGAGATTTTTGCTGACTTGTTTTCAGACACGGGCGTCTATCCTGATACCTATTTGTCGATGATTGCCTTGTGGGTGCTGATCGTGCGGCCCCCGTCAGGCGCGAAGAGATAGAGTTCGGCGGTGTCGAGCTTGAGCGTCACGGGCTGGTCGGCCTTGAATGGAGCGACGTAGCTGAGCTGGATCGTTATGTTTCCGGTTCCGCTTTCCGATGCGACGGTCCTGAGATCGCCGTCGTCGACATAGAGGATCGTTTCACGGCCAAGATGCTCGACCAGGCGGACGACACCGTGCACTGCGCCGCTCTCTGCTTCATCCGCAACCACGGAGATGTTCTCCGGCCGCACGCCGAGCGTAAGGTTCGTACCCTTCCGGAGCGTCGCGGGATCTAAGACTTCGACCGTCGTCGGCGCCAGTCCCGGCGCGGAAACCCTGACCTGGTGACCCGAGACCTCATCGACCGTGACGGACAGGAAATTCATTCTCGGAGCGCCGAGGAATCCCGCCACGAACAGGTTGTCGGGATTGCGATAGAGTTCGAGCGGCGATCCGACCTGTTCGATAACGCCCTGATTCAAGACCACGATGCGGCTCGCCATGGTCATGGCTTCGACCTGGTCGTGGGTCACGTAAACCATGGTCGCACCGAGTTCGGAATGCAGGCTGGACAGTTCGACCCGCATTTGCGTGCGCAGTGCCGCATCCAGGTTCGACAACGGTTCGTCGAACAGGAAGACATCCGGCGAGCGCGTGATCGCGCGGCCGATCGCCACACGCTGGCGCTGGCCGCCCGACAGTTGCTTCGGCCGTTTCTCGAGCTGATCGGTAATCCGCAGAATTCTGGCCGCGCGTGTAACCGCCGCATCGATCTCCGCCTTCGGTCTTTTCGCCATGCGAAGGCCGAAGCCCATGTTTTCGGCAACGGTCATGTGCGGATAGAGGGCATAGGACTGGAAGACCATCGCGATGCCGCGGTCGCCGGGCTCCTCACGGCTGACATCGCGTCCCTTGATGAGGATCTGACCCGAGGTGATGCCTTCAAGACCGGCGATCGTCTTAAGCAGTGTCGACTTGCCGCAGCCGGACGGACCGACCATGACGATGAACTCGCCCTCTTCCACCGAAAGATCGATCCCTCTGAGGGCGTGATAGGCGCCGTAGTTCTTGTTTATCTGTCGCAGTTCGAGGCTGGTCATGCTTCCTGGCTCTCTGCTTATGAAGATCTGATTTCGGGATACCTGAGGGCGTTCATCCTTTGACCGCTCCCATTGTCAGGCCAGCGATGAAGTGCCGCTGCATCAGGAAGAACATCACCACCGGCGGGACGGCGACGACGATCGTTCCGGCCGAGATGAGGTTCCAGGCCGAGACCCATTCGCCTCTCAGGTTGGCAAGTCCAGCGGTCACGGGTTTGACGGAATCGCTCACCGTCAGGACGACTGCCCAGAAGTAGTCGTTCCAGATGAAGGTGAAGAGGAGGATGGCAAGTGCCGCCAGTGCCGGCCGGACAAGGGGGACCGCGACATGAATGAGTGTCTGGAATGGCGAGGCTCCCTCCGCCCTTGCCGCCTGAAACAGTTCGTCGGGCAGAGCGGCAATGAAGTTGCGCATGAAGAGCGTCGCAAAGCCGGTCTGGAATGCGACGTGGAAAATGATCAGCGCCGTTGTTGTATCGATGAGATCGAGCCGCACCATCAGGTCGCGCACCGGGATCATCATAATCTGGTGAGGAAGGAAGTTGCCGCCGACGAAGAGTGCGAAGATCAGCATGTTTCCCGGAAACCGGTATCGCGACAGGACGAACCCGGAGAGCGTGCTCAGGACCAGGACGCCGATCACCGAGGGTATCGTGATCGTCAGACTGTTCAGGAAGTACTGCGCCATCGGCGTCTGAGTGAAGACGGCGGTGTAGTTGTCGACGAGGCCGAACTCGGTCGGCCATCCCCAGAGGTTGCCGCCCATTACATCCGCGGTCGACCGAAACGAGGTCAGGATGATGGCAAAGAGCGGGCAGAGCCACAGGAGAAGGACGGCGAGCACGGCCAGAAAATAGAAGCGGCGATGCCAGACGGCTGTCTCGGGAATTGGGCGAGGATACATCAGCCGCCCCTTTCTTCGGTGCGGATGATCCGCGACAGGTACCAGACGATGAAGATTGCCATGATCACGAACAGGACCGATGCGATCGCCGCGCCATATCCGAAGCGATAAGAGAAGATGGACTCCTCGAACATCTGGTAGGCGAGCACCGACGAGGAACCGAACGGCCCGCCGCGCGTCATCACCGATACCATGTCGAAAGATCGAAGAGCGCCGACGACGGTCACTGCAATCGCAATGAACGTGACCTGCGTCAGCTGCGGTAGAACGATGTGCCAGAGCATGTTCCATCCCTTCGCGCCATCCACGCGCCCGGCGCCGATAAGTTCCTCGCTCAGGTTGTTGAGACCGGCGAGATAGAGGACCATGCAGAAGGTGATCTGCGGCCAGAGGGTTGCGATGACGATTGCGAAAGTGACGAAATGTTCGTCCGACAGCACGGCAGGTGCAGTCGCGCCAAACGCCTTGAAGACGAGCGCAAGAAGTCCGAACTCCGGTGTATAGACCCAGGTGAAGACCACGCCGACGGTCACAGAGGCGAGCACGAGCGGAATGAAGAACAGCGACTTTAAAAAGCGCATGCCGCGGATCTTCTGATTGACGAGCAGGGCGATCGCCAGCCCGAGCGGCGGCGCGGCCATGAACATCACCAGCCAGATCAGATTGTTCTTCAGCGACGTGTAGAACTGCGGATCGTTGTAGAGCTCGAGATAGTTGCCGAACCCGATCCACGTCATCGGCCCCATTCCGTCCCAGTCGTGGAGACTGATCCATAGGCTTCGGACGGCCGACAGCAGGATGACCGTGAAGAACAGGATGATGGCCGGAGCGATAAGCAAAGTCGGGGTGAGCCACCAACGCTGGCGGCGCCATAACATCAACATTGTCCAGAACCTCATGGAAGATAGAAGGAGCGGAACCACGGTTCCGCTCCCCGGTCGCCGGGAGGAGAACTAGATTTTGTAGATGCGCTTGCGAGTGCCTTCGAGGCGCTGCAGGATCGCTTGGCGACGGTCGGGCTTGGCCATGAACTCCTGGAAACCCACCAGACCCGCCTGCGCCATATCCGGGTCGCTGTCGCGGTCGTAATATTGCGAGGTTCCCTTGACCTGTTTCAAGGACTCGACCGCCGCATTGACCAGCGGATCCTTGCTCGGCGGCAGGTCGCTGCGCGGCGGCACATTGCCGCCCGGCTCCAGGTAGGCGGCAAGATTTTCCGGCTTGTAGAAGTAAGCGAGGAATTCACGCGCACCTTGCTTGTTCTTGCCGTTCGTCGGAATGTGGACCGAGTTCAGCGAGAACTCCTCGAACCGTGGAACATTGGCATCGAGGGTCGGGAACGGTGCGAAAGTCAATTGCGGCAGATCCGCGTCCGTGAAGGCGGAGCGCAGGAAGGCACCGAGGTTCATCATTCCGGCTTTTTTCTGGGCGAGTAGGGCTGCGGCCTCCTGCCATCCGAACGACGTATGGTTCTGCGTGAAGACTTCTTTCTTGATCATGGCTTCCCACTGATCGAAGACCGGTGTCAGGGCCGGGTCGAGATAGCTCATCTGCCCGTCCATCAACGCCATATGCTTGTCGAGCCCATTGATGCGAAGGTTCATCTGATCAAACCAGCCGGCGGCCGGCCGGAGCTCCTTCGTGCCTATGGCAACCGGCGTCAGTCCTGCCGCCTTGGCCTTGTCGCAATAGGCCGAGAATTCTTCTGACGTCGTCGGCGCGGTCAGATCGTTCTGATCGAAGACGTCCTTCCGGTAGAACATGCCCCAAAGAGTGCCGCCGGTGGGCAGGCCGTATTGCTTGTTGTCAACGGTGACCGCTCCGGTGCTAGCGCCCAGAACATCCTTGTATTTTTCCTTCTCGAACAGATCCGAGATATCATCGAACAGTCCTCGCTTGACGAAGGCCCGCATGCGATTACCCGAGAACCAGAAGCAGACATCCGGTGCGCCTGCCGTGAGATAGTTGCGGATCGCCGTCTTGTGGGCCTCGTGGTCCATATTATTGATAACGACCTTCGTACCGGCCTGCTTGCCGAAGTCCTCGGCGATCTTCTTCAGCGCTTCGAGCGCTTTGCCATTATTCTCCGAGGAAATTACGTTGATTTCCTGAGCCTGTGCGATTGCCGGGATCGGTAGACCGCCTGCGACCGCGGCCGCAGATGCCATGCCTGCGCCCTTCAGAAAGGTGCGGCGCGTGGTGGATGAAAAATGTTTGGAAAATGCCATTGAATTCCTCCCAGTTGAGCAGATCAACACGTCCCGACGGTCGTCCTCCACAACGGTGGCGCCGGGCATTCAACGTGCCGATCGCCTCATTCCGAGTTGATCGACGGGCCAAACTTATGCATAGATCAGGAAGCGTCGCAATAGTTTATTTACAAAATAAAGGAACTCGATCGTGAAGCTCAAAGGTGACCAGACGACTGCCAGGGCCATGAACCGGCGTCTGATCCTGAACCTGCTGAGGCAGGAAGGACCGAAGAGCCGTGCCGAATTGGCAACGATCACCCAGCTCAGTCCCGCCGCCGTCACCTTCGTCGTCGGTGATCTCGTGGAGGAGGGTATCGTCACAGAGGGTGAGGCGGTTTCAAGCTTCACCGGCCGTCGGCCAATCCCGGTAGAAATCAATTATGGGCACGGGCTGGCGATCGGTTTCAAGCTCATGTCCGACACGGTGGAATGCGTCGCGACGGACCTCGCGACGAGCCCCCTCGCCGCCATCAGGATTCCGATGCCCAGCCGGGCGCCGGACGATGTCGCAGATCTGCTGGCCGCAACGGTGCCCACACTCGTCGGGCTTGCCGGGCGCACGCATGCCAAGCTTACAGGCATCGGCATATCGATGCCGGGCGTTATCAACCATGAGCAAACGATGTGCATCAGAAGCCATCGCTTCAAATGGGACAACGTCCCGCTGGCATCCCTTCTCGCCGATCGTGCGAATGTTCCCGTCTGGCTCGAGGACGACACCAATGCCTACGCCATCGCACAGCAATTGTTCGGCCTCGGCCGCCAGCATCGCAACATGGCCGTGCTGGCAGTCGGCGTCGGCATAAGCTGCGCCCTCGTCATCGAAGGCAAGCTTTATCGCGGCGCCAACGGCGCAGCCGGCAAGTTCGGACATACGCTCTACGAGGAGAACGGCCGCCTCTGCGAATGCGGCAAGCGCGGCTGCCTGATGGCCTACCATTCCGAGATATCGATGTTGCGGCGCTGGCGCGAGGCGACAGGCGGGGGTGAAGATCTGGGAGCGCCCGAGCTGCGCCAGGCGCTTGCTGCAGAGGACCCGACGGCTGTGCGGATCGTCGAAGATGCAGGCCGCGGTATCGGAACGGCTCTCGCCAATCTCGTCAATGTGACCGATCCGGAAGTTATTGTCGCGGGCGGAGAAGCTGTTTCACTCGGAGAACATTTCCTGACGCCTCTTCAGGAGGCATTGGCGCGCCGAACCTTCAGGACGCCGCCGCCCATTCTTCCCGATTGGGAGGACAATTCTTGGGCACGCGGTGCCGCAGCGTTGGTAACGCAGAAGATGTTCGATTTCGAATCGGTCGGAGGCGTTGCGAAACCCTTCCAATCATTCGCATAGAGGGCTTCGATTGCCGGCAGCAACGATCGGCACGTGAAGGATTGATCTCGGCCACAGAGCCGGTGCGATAGGACCATCGATGCGAACAATTCTCACGCCGCGTCATGCTCCAAGGCTGCCGAACCCGAGAGATCGAACTGAAGTTCGGCAAGCTTGGAATATGCTCCGCCCTTGCGGATCAGAGCGGCATGTGTTCCCTCCTCGATCACCCGGCCGCCATCGATCACCAGAATTCGGTCCGCCTTGAGGACCGTAGCAAGCCGGTGCGCAATCACGATCGTCGTGCGATTGCACATCAGCCCGTCGAGCCCCCTTTGCACCAGCATTTCGTTCTCTGCGTCGAGGGATGCCGTCGCCTCGTCCAGCAGAAGGATCGGCGCGTTCTTCAGGACCGCGCGGGCGATTGTTAGTCTTTGCCGCTGTCCGCCGGACAACGTCAGGCCACGCTCGCCGACCACGGTGCGATAGCCGTCCGGCAGCTCGGAAATGAAACCATGCGCCCTCGCCATCGTGGCCGCAGCCACGATCTCGTCCTGCGACGCGTCGGGTCGTCCGAGACTGATATTCTCTGCGATACTCGTCGCAAATATGGTCACGTCCTGCGGTACGATAGCGATTTCCCTTCGCACCGCGGCGGTGGCGGTCGTGCGCACATCGCAGCCATCCAGCAAAATATTGCCGACATAATCGTTGTAGAAACCGAGCAGGAGCGAAAAGATCGTGCTCTTTCCCGAGCCGGAAGCACCCACAAGCGCTACTGTCTCACCGGGCCGGATAGTCATCGAGAGACCTGTGAGAACGTGCCTGTCCGGAGTGCCCGGATAGGCGAAATGCAGGTTTCGGATTTCGATCGCGCCTTTTGCGGGTTGGCTGAGCGCAACACGGGAGGCCTGTTCACTCTCGCCGGCATCTTCATCGAGCAATTCGAAAAGCCGTTCGGCAGAACCCGCAGCCTGCGCCAGTTCACCCCAGACCTCCGAGAGCGAACCCAACGATCCTGCGGCAATGACGGAATAGAGCAGGAATTGACTGAGGCTTCCGGCCGACAGCATTCCGGAAAGCAGATTGTGGGCGCCGATCCAAAGGACCCCGACGACGCTTCCAAAAATCAAGGCAATGGCGACAGCGGTCAGGAACGCGCGAGAGCGGGCGGCGAAAGCGGCGCTGCGGTAGGACATTTCGACGTCATCAGCATATCTCTTGCTGGCAGCCGCCTCTCCGTTGAAGGCCTGCACCGTCCGGCTTCCGGCAATCATTTCGCTGGCGAAGGCGGATGCGGTCGCAAGCGCGTCCTGGGCTGCACGCGATTTTTTGCGAACCGAGCGGCCGAAAAGGACGAGCGGTGCGACCACGAGCGGAATGGCACCCAATGTGATGGCGGAAAGGCCGGGGCTCGTGACGAACATCATCACCAGCGCGCCCAAGCACAGCAGCGAATTACGTAAGGCTACCGATGCTGCGAGGCTGAGTGCGGACTTGATTTGCGCGGCATCCGCCGTCAGCCGCGATGCGATGTCGCCGGATTTGTTGGCGTCAAAAAAGCTGGCCGGCAGCCGCGTCACATTCCGGAAAGCCTTCACACGCAGATCGCTGACGATGCGCTCACCAAGTGTCGTGACGAAGTAATAGCGGCAGGCGCTTGCGACGGCGAGTGCGACCGCAAGCGTGAGAAGCATCAGAAAATAGCTATTGATGAACCCACCGTCGGACTGTCCGAAACCATGGTCGATCATGCGGCGGACAGCCATCGGCAATGCAAGCGAGATCACCGCCGCGGCCGAGAGCGAGTGACTGCCAATAGTACCACGCCCCGGTGAGGCCGCAGCAAAGGCAGCAACCGGACGAGGCCGGAGACGGCATGCTTCTTTTTCCCGGGCTGCGGCCTGGAGCCCGCAGTCACGTCAGCGGGAGGAGTAGCGGATCGGTCGTGCGCGGCAATCATCAAGGCGGCGGTCTCCTGAACTGGAATGCCTCCTTTTTGGCACTTGTGCGACAATCGTCTTTGACCGCGATCAATTATCGATGAGTTCCGCAGGAGCATTGCCGCGGCAGAAGGTCCCGCAAAACGTCGCGGCAAGTCTGCCGCACCGGCAGCCCGGGCTCGGAGCGTCATAGTAGGAGAGTGAACGAGGCGACAACCGCACCAATGGTCGCAGTTTGATCCGGGTCAATTAACCTGTTGGCGTTGGAGGTTAAAGCGGGCCATGGCCTACGTCAGACGCATCAAAGACAACATCACCGGGCTTGCACAGCCCGCCAGATTCCTGGAACTGGCAGATCGGGCCTTGCCCGGGCTTTCGATAGTCACTGCCCTCATTTTCGCTGCCGGACTGTATCTGAGTTTCGTTTCCGATGGCGATTACCAGCAGGGTGAAACCGTCAGGATCATGTATGTCCATGTCCCGGCGGCATGGATGGCAATGTTCTGCTATACGGTGATGACAGCAAACGCCATCGGCTCCCTAGTATGGCGCCATCCGCTTGCCGACGTCGCCGCGCGCGCTGCTGTGCCAATCGGCGCCGCCTTTACCTTCGTTTCGCTCGTCACCGGCGCCATCTGGGGCAAGCCGATGTGGGGAACCTGGTGGGTTTGGGACGCACGTCTGACCTCGATGTTCGTGCTTTTCCTGATGTATCTTGGCCTGTTGGCGATCAATCGCGCGATCGACGAGCCGACGCGCGCCGCGCGCGTCACGGCGGTCCTCATTCTGGTGGGCTTCGTCAACATTCCGATCATCAAGTTCTCGGTCGATTGGTGGAACACTCTGCATCAGCCGACAAGCGTGCTCAGGCTGAATGGCCCCGCTCTGGACATTGAATTCCTTCGCCCCCTCTTAACCATGGGGCTAGCTTTCGCAGCACTGTTTCTTACCCTTCATCTTGCTTCGATCAGGAACGAAATCTGGCGGCGCAAACTCATATCGCATCGCCGCTTGGCCGCACGGGCCGCAGCACAAAGGGAGAATTGAAATGACACATCAGGACTATGTGCTGACAGCCTATGCCGTCGCATTCTCCGTCGCAATCGTCATCAGCGTGACGACCTGGTTTCGCGGCCGCACCTATCGGCGCCAGGTCGAGGTGTTGGCGCAGACTAGGTCTCGCGCTCGTCACGAGGCGCGCTAGGTGCGCCGTTATCTCTTGGCAGCTGTGCCACTGTTCGTCTTTGCTACGATCGCCGGAGCCGCCGGGCGCATGCTTTATCGGGAGGCGATGGAGGGTTATTCGCCCTCCACCCTCCCCTCCGTGCTGATCGGTCAGACACATCCTGCAATCGATCTGCCGCCGCTCGCCGGTTTGCAGTCTCCCCGACTTCAGAACAGCGGGCTCTCAGGCAAGGTCGCAATCGTCAACGTATTCGCGTCCTGGTGCGTCCCTTGCCGGCAGGAACATGCTGCGCTCATGCGGCTGTCCAAGGACCCGCGTATCGAGCTGATAGGCAGCAATTACAAGGACGACAGCAGTAACGCCCTGACCTTCTTGCGCGACAATGGAAATCCCTATGCTGCCGTCGGCGTCGATCAGACCGGAAGGGAGGCCATCGATTGGGGTGTCTATGGCGTGCCCGAGACTTTCGTCATCGGCCGCGACGGCCGAATCCTCTTCAAGCAGATCGGTCCCCTTGACGAAAAGGTCCTGTCGGCCGGCCTTGGTCCCGCAATCGACGCGGCGTTGGCCGCCGGCGGCTGACCGAAAGCTCCTTCGTCTAAAATCGGCTGAGAGAGCCACAGATCACCTTTGGCCCATCCCAAGCTCTGCCCGGAAGATGATTCTAACCTCAAGCTGGTTGCGACCGTTTTTCCGCATCTGAACCGGCGACAAGCTGCAACCGATCAAGGCAGCCCCCTGAGCCGAGATTTTCAACGAGCGCCAGGACGGCCCGGCGCTGCAAATCGGTTTCCACATTCCCTTCGAGCTTGATCTGCCCATTGCGTACAGAAACGCGGATCTTTTGCGGCGTCAGGCCGAGATCGTATTTGAGCCGTGTGCGAACAGCGAGCAGGATCGCATCATCCTCACGCGGCAACCGGAGCGTCGGCGCGTCTGTTATCAAAGCGAGAATATCGCGCCGGCTGACAACACCTACGAGCCGTCCGGCATCGACGATCGGAATACGCTTGATGCGATGAATTTCAAGGCTCTCGGCAATATCGGAGACCTCACTGTCCGGGCTGGCGACGATAACGTCGCGTGACATGATATCTCTGACGGACCAGCCGTTGCCGCGGATGTACCGGTCCAGATCGACATCGGAGGTGACTTCCGCAGTGCGCGCAATACGCGGCGCAAGCCGGATCTCCCGGCGCAGCAATAGATCGCCTTCGGTCAGAATCCCGCAAACCCGCCCCTCGTCATCAACCACGGGCAGCCCGCTGATGTTGTTTTGCATCATCACTGCGGCGGCGTGACGAATCCCTGCCTCCGGGCTGATCGAAACGACGTTGCTCGTCATAATGTCCTTGGCCTGCATGAGCCACCTTCCTTTCCGGAAACATCTGATGCCGTGAGAGTAGGACGGATCGGACGGGCTGACCTTGACCTCCATCAAAGTCGCTGTGTCGGATCCAGCAACTCGTCGAGCCTTGCCTGTTCTTCGGCCGTCAGCTTGCTGCCGGTGGGTTTGCCGGCCCGTTTGCGGGCAAAGACGATGAGCGACGCCCCGCCGGCGAGGATCAGCAGCATGGGGGCACCCCAGAGCAGCAGCGTGCGCACACTGAAACGTGGCTTCAAGAGCACGAACTCGCCGTAGCGCGAGACGATGTAGTTCAGCACCTCGTCGTCGCTGTCGCCATCGGTGATGCGCTCGCGCACGAGAAGGCGCAGGTCCTTGGCGAGATCGGCATTGGAATCGTCGATCGACTGGTTCTGGCAGACCATGCAGCGCAGTTCCGCCGACAGTGTTCGCGCCCGGGCCTCAAGCGCGGGATCGGCGAGCATCTCGTCGGGGTTGACGGCGAAGGCTGGTGCCGCCGAGAGGATCAGGGTCAGAGCAAGCAGGAAACGCTTGATCATTCCGCCGGCTCCATGGCGGGTGCTGCCGGCTTGGCTGGCTTTGCCTTCCCCTTCCGGCTCGGCGCTCCGACCCGCAGGCGCCGGTCGGTCAGCGACACGAAGCCGCCTGTCGCCATGATGAGCGCTCCACCCCAGATGCAGAGAATGAACGGCTTCCACCAGATGCGCACGACAATGCCGCCATCCTTCGTCGCGTCGCCGAGCGACACATAGAGCTGGCTGAGCCCGAACGTGAGAATACCCGCCTCCGTCGTCGGCATCTGGCGGGCAGTATAGAGCCGCTTGGCCGACCAGACATCGGCAATCTCTGCGCCGCCCCGGCGGATCGAGAAGTGGCCGCGGTCCTCGCTATAGTTCGGGCCGGTCGCCGGCTCAATGCCATCGAAGACGATACTGTAGCCGCCGGCTTCCGTCGACTGGCCCTGCTTCATCTCGACCACATGTTCGGTCTGGAAGGTGGTGACCGCGACGATGCCGAGCACGGTGACGCCAAGCCCGGCATGGGCAAGGGCGGTGCCGAAGGCCGAGCGCGGCAGGCCGGTCAACCGTCGCCAGGCGATACCCGCCTTCACCTTGCCGATGCCGGCGCGATACCAGAGATCGGCGATAGCGCCTAAGATCAGGAACAGGCCGGCGGCAAGGCCGAGCACGGCCATGACCGGACCGCCGTGCTGGATGTAGAAGAAGACGAGTGCTGTTACAAACACGAGACCGGCCACGACATAGAGCCGCTGCAGCGCGCCGAGCAGATCGCCGCGCTTCCAGGCAAGCAGTGGCCCGAAGGGCACGATCACCAGAAGCGGCGTCATCAGCAGGCCGAAGGTGAGATTGAAGAAGGGCGGGCCGACGGAGATCTTGTCGCCGGTCAGCGTTTCCAGGACCAGCGGATAGAGCGTGCCTGTTAGCACCGTGCCGCAGGCAACCGTCAGGATCAGGTTGTTGACGACGAGCGCCCCCTCGCGCGAGATCGGCGCAAACAACCCGCCGGCCGAGAGCAGCGGCGCGCGCAAGGCAAACAGCGACAGCGCCCCGCCGATGAAGATCAGGAGGATACAGAGGATGAAGACGCCTCTACTCGGGTCGCTGGCGAACGCATGCACCGAGGTCAGGACACCGGAGCGTACCAGGAAGGTGCCCATCAGCGACAGCGAGAAGGTGAGGATCGCCAGCAGCACCGTCCAGATCTTCAAGGCCTCGCGCTTTTCCATGACGAGGGCCGAGTGCAACAGGGCCGTGCCGGCAAGCCAGGGCATGAAGGAGGCGTTCTCCACCGGATCCCAGAACCACCAGCCGCCCCAGCCGAGTTCGTAATAGGCCCAGTAGGAGCCCATGGCGATGCCAAGCGTCAGGAAGGTCCAGGCCGCCAGCGTCCAGGGCCGCACCCAGCGCGCCCAGGCAGCATCGATGCGGCCATCCAAGAGGGCGGCGACGGCAAAGGAGAAGCAGACGGAGAAGCCGACATAGCCGAGATAGAGCAGCGGCGGATGGATGGCCAGCCCGACATCCTGCAGCACCGGGTTGAGATCCCGGCCCTCGGCGGGGGCCGGATCGAGGCGGGCAAAGGGATTGGAGGTTAGAAGGATGAAGAGGATGAAGGCGACCGAGATCCAGGCCTGGACCGAGAGAACATTGGCCTTCAGCGTCTCCGGCAGATTGCGCCCGAAGATCGCCACCAGCGCGCTGAACAGGGCCAGGATCAAGAGCCAGAGCATCATCGAGCCCTCGTGATTGCCCCAGACGCCGGAATATTTGTAGATCAGCGGCACCAGCGAATGCGAGTTCTCCCAGACGTTCTGAACGGAGAAGTCGGAGACGACATGCGCATAGGTGAGCACGCCGAAGGAGAAGGCGACGAGGGCAAAGAGCAGGACGGAGCCCAAGGGCGCGACATCCATCATCGCCTGATCGCCGCGCCTGGCACCGATGACGGGCACGAGCGACAGGACGATTGCCGTTGCGAGCGCCAGAACCAGCGCATAGTGGCCGATCTCGATGATCATGGCGTTGCCCTTGTCTGTTGCCCCTGGGCTTCCTGGCCCTTTGCTGCCTCGCCTTGCGGTGCGGCCCCCTTGCCCTCTTCCCAGAGGCCCTGCGCCTTCAGCCTGTCGGCCACGTCCTTCGGCATATAGGTCTCGTCATGCTTGGCAAGCACGGTATCGGCGGTGAAGACGTTGCTGCCGGTCTCGAAGGTGCCTTCGGTCACCACCCCCTGCCCCTCGCGGAACAGGTCCGGCAGGATGCCCTGGTAGCGGACATTGACGATCTCACCGCTCGGGTCGGTCACCGCAAAGCGTACCACCGAGCCCTCGCCGCGCAGGACGCTGCCTGCTCCCACCAGCCCGCCGAGGCGGATGCGGGTGCCCGGCGCCACCGGCGTCTTGGCGAGATCGCCGGGCATGTAGAAATAGGCGACCGACTGGCTGAAGGCGAACATCACGAGCAGCACGGCGACAAGGATGAAGCTCATGCCGCCGGCAATCACCGCCAGGCGTTTCTGCTTGCGCGTCATCTGCTCTTTCCTTCCGTGGCACTCGATTCCGTGGCGATGCCGAGTTCCTTTGCCAGCGCCAAAAGCTGCCTGCCCTCTTCCCCCGATGCCGGGAAGGCGGCAAGCCCGCGCTTTACGGCAGCCGCGGCGCGATCCTTATCGTCTAAAACGGCGTAAGAGCGGACAAGACGCATCCAGCCCTCGAAATTATCAGGATCGGCGGTCAGTTTGGCATCCAGGCTTTCCACCATGGCGCGGATCATCTGCTGCCGATCGCCGCTACTCATCGTCTCAGCTGCGGCCACATCCTCGGAAGTCGGGCCGCCCGGAACGGACGGTGGGGCGGCAGGCGGCACTTGCCCTGCTACCGCCGTGCCGCCGTTCCTGGCGATATGCTCGTTGACCAGCGGCAGCCAGGGGGCATCGGCAGACGATTGCTTGGCCAGCGCCTCGAAGGCGCCCCGCGCCTCTTCCGGCCGCCCCGCCTGCTCCATGCTCAGGGCAACGTAAAAACGGGCACGCGGGTTGTTCGGCTCAAGCGTGAGGATCTGTTTGAGCTCACCTAAGGCCTCTGCCGTCACCATGCCCTTTGAGGTGGCCATGAGCGTTTCCGACAGTCCTTCCAGGCGGGAAACATTGGTTCCACCGAGGCGAAGTGCGGTTCGATAGGCTTTTGCCGCGTCATCGACCCTGCCCATCTTGAGATAGACCGGAGCGATAACGTCCCATCCACGCCCGTCCTCAGGCCTATCGGCCAGGTGATCCTCCATCTTCTTCACGAGGATTGCGAGATCCTCACCCGGCTCGGCAAGCCTCATGGCCAGCGGACGGGATGGCAGATCGGGAGAGCCGAGCGAGAGGTAAAGAGCGATGCTCAGCAACGGCAAGAACGCGGCGATAGCATGTTTCAGCCATCTGCCAGGGCGTTGGGCGCTCCGCCTTGCCCGGTGGTCGTCCGCTGCCCTGAACAGGCGTCGCGCCGTTTCCGCTCTGGCCAGTTCGTATTCGTCCGACGAAATGCGTCCGGAGACGATATCGTCGTCGAGTTCACAGAGCTGGTCGCGGTAGATCTTGCCGGCATCCGCGTCGGTGCTCGCAGCCTTCCGACCTGCCGTCGAAAGCGGATGAAGCAGAATGGCAGTCGCTGCGGTCGTCATCACCGCGAAAAGAACCCAGATCGTCATTGTTGCAGCCATAATGGCTCAACTCATAGTCTGAGCCGCAGCACGGACATTGACGAGAATCAATTATCTCGAAGTTCGTCCCGGTCGACCGGTGAAGACATAACCGACGCCCCGCACCGATTGAATGAGATCCGGGCTCTTGGGATCATCCTCGATCTTCTTGCGCAAGCGGACGATCTGGGCGTCGATTGCGCGATCGAAGGCTTCGAGATTGCGGTTCCTTGTCAGATCCATGAGGGTCTCGCGCGAAAGGACTCGGCCGGGATTGCGCACGAAAACGAGCAGCATGTCGAACTCGCCCGTCGTCAAGGCAACGTCGCTGCCCTGGGGCGAAGTCAATCGCCTTCGCGATACATCGAGGGACCAGCCTTCGAAAGCGAGCGTTTCGTCCTCTCCATTGGAGGCGTGGGTCGCGTCCGAGGATGTGCGGCGGCGCAGGATTGTCCTCAGGCGAGCCAGCAGCTCCCTCAGATGAAAGGGCTTGGCGATGTAATCATCGGCGCCGACCTCGAGGCCGACGACCTTGTCCGTGACATCGTCCTGACCGGTCAGCATGAGGACCGGCACGTCGGACGTGCTTCGAAGCTCCCGAAGCAATTCGAGGCCATTCTCGCCGTTCGGGAGCACCAGATCGAGAAAAATAGCCGCGTAAGAGCCCTTGGCAAGTTCGGAACGCATCGCCGCACCATTCGCGACCGCGTTCACCTTAAATCCGTTGTCTTCGAAGTAACGCACCAGCATCTGCCTGATCCGCGCGTCGTCATCGACAACCAGAATACGGTCCGCTTCCATTGCTCTCGTGATCTTGTTTCGCCCTGCCGAACAGATAGCGCAGGAATTCGGCCTGCGCCACCGCTCCGTGCAGCCTTATGCTGTGGTTCCGAGGAAAAGCTGGTGATGACCTTGTGAAATCGGGTGGGGCGCCGCCGCAATTGTCCAGCGTTCGTGTCAACCCTACCACGCCGCGGCGATTGGAGCGGCACGCATTTCGTGATTCAGTCCGTCGAACAGATCGGACTGAGCAAGCTTCTCGTCCGTGAAGTGCGTCCGGCTTTTCCCGGCTGACGCGATCACGTCGCGGTCGGATCGGAATCATCGTCGGCGATCACCCGCCAGGAGGCGCCCTCCAGATCGTCGTACTGACCGCTTTTCAGGGACCAGAGGAACGCAGCGAGCCCAAGGCCACCCATGAACAACGCGATGGGGATGAGATAAACCAGCATATTCATGTGGCTTCAACCCTCTCATGGCGGACAGACCTGTCCGAGGCGGGCAGAGGATTGCTTCGGGCAGTAAACGCGTTCAAACGCAAGGCGTTGGAGACGACGATGATCGAGGAGGTGGACATCGCCACGGCAGCGATCAGCGGTGTCGCAAGGCCGGCGATCGCGATCGGCACGGCAAGAATGTTGTAACCGATCGCAAGCGCAAAATTCTGCCGGATGAGCGCGGCCGAGCGCCTGGCGATCCGGATCGCATCGGGGACTGCATCGAGCCTCTCGTTGAAGAAGACGAGGTCGGCCGCCTGGCGTCCGATGTCGGAAGCACTGGACGGCGCCATCGAGACATGGGCTGCGGCGAGCGCGGGCGCATCGTTGATGCCGTCGCCAACCATCAGAACGCGGCGACCTTCTTCTCGCAGGGCTTCACAAGCGTCCACTTTCTGCTTCGGTGTCAGTGCGCCAAGGGCGCGATCGACGCCGAGCCTGTGTGCCGTGCTTTCGACGACGGACTGGCGGTCGCCTGAGAAAATCAGTGTCTGGCAACCGGCCGATTCCAGATCGGCCAGCGCCTCGCCTGCCCCCGGACGAAGCGTGTCGTCGAAGAAGAAGCGCGCCAGCGCCACCCCGTTTGCCGAAAGCACGACCTCGGAAAGCGGGCTGTCTGATGTCACAGGCTCGGCCTCGCCGCAGGCGAAGGACGCGTTTCCGAGCCTGTAGACGATATTCCCGCGCGAGGTTTCGAGTCCGCCGCCTGCAACCTCCACCACGCGCTCGAACTGATCGGCCACGACTGCCTCACGCGAAAGCGACTGCGAGAGCGGATGCCTGGAATGCTGAGCAAGTCCCGCTGCGATCGCTATGCCACCGATATTGCCGGCCTCGGTTCGCACAAGCCTTGGTCGCCCGAGCGTCAGCGTACCGGTCTTGTCGAAGGCGACGGTGTCGACCTCGGCGAGCCGCTCGAGCGCCGAACCGTCCTTGACCATGACGCCCCTGCGAAAGAGCTCGCCGGCTGCAACGACCTGCACGACCGGAACGGCCAGTCCGAGAGCGCATGGGCAGGTAATGATGAGAACGGCGACGCCGACGAGCATCGCCTGCTTCCAGTCTCCGCCGATGATCCCCCAACCCAGAAACGACACCAGCGCAAGCAGGTGCACGGCGGGCGAATAGAGCGCCGCGGCCCTGTCGGCGATCCGCCGATAGCGCGCCCGTCCGCCTTCCGCGGCCTCCATCAGTCCAATGATCTCGGCAAGCAACGAGTTGCGTGCGAGCTTGGTAGCGCGAACGGTGAGCGAACCTGTCAGGTTCATTGCTCCGGAATGGATTTCCGTGCCAGGCTTGACGGCCACCGGGCTGCTCTCACCGGTTACGATCGACAGGTCGAGATCACTCTCGCCGCCGGCGACGATACCGTCGACGGGGACGCGGTCGCCGGCGGCCACGGCAATCTCGTCGCCGATGGCGATCTCCTCGACCGCCACGTAGCGTCTCGAACCATCAGCTGCCAGCACCAGCGCCCCACGCGGGGCAAGCCGCGCCAGCCCGTTGATCGCTGCGCGCGCCTTCTCGCGCATGACGTGGTCGAGGGTACGGCCGATCAGAAGGAAGAACAGCAGCGACACGGTGGCATCGAACCAGGCATGCTCGCCATGATGCATCGTCTCCCAGAGCGAAACCGCATAGGAGAGCGTCACGGCAAGCGAGATAGGCACATCCATGTTCGTGCGCCCGCGCTTCAACGCGTTCCAGGCCGATCGAAAGAAGAACCGACCGGAATAGACGAGGGCAGGAGCAGCGATCATCGCCGATATCCAATGGAACATGTCGCGCGTTGCCGCATCCGCGCCGGACCAGACGGAGACCGACAGCAGCATGATGTTTGCCGCCGCAAAGCCGGCAACCCCGACCGCAAGGAGAAGCTGATTCCGTGTCTTGTCGCTTTCGGCCGCAAGCGGCGCGAAGAGATGGACCCTGTATCCGGTCGCGCTGATCGCAGAAGTGATGCCGGTCGGATCGACCAGCTTGTTGTCCATCTCCTCCGCATAAACGCAGCTCACGCGCCTTGAGGTGAGGTTCACCCGGGCCTTGCGCACATAGGGCAGAGCCGACAAGGCCCGCTCGATGGTCGATATGCAGGCGCCACAGTGGACGTCGGGTACGCTGAGATCGAGTTGACGAAGACCGCCACCGAGCGCGTGGCTGGCGAGTGCGATCTCCTCGGCGCTGAAGGAAGTCGTGCTCATTGCCAGGACGCCGTCTGCATCCACAGTGCAGCAGGTCATTGGCCGAACTCCGCAGTGTCGATTCGCACAGCCTCGTGCATGACGATTTCGCCGCCGCGGCGCGAGGTCACCTCGACGATCCAGTCGCCTGTCGCGACCGCGTGATCCGCCTCGAACCGCCCCTGCGAAAGCTCGGTCAGGGCAACGTGAAAATCCTCGTGATCCCCGACCGGCCGTTTGAAGTTGGCCACGACGTCGTCGACATTAGCAGGCGAGCCGTCCCTGTTGCGGATGTCGTAATGGATTTCATCCCTCTGCAGCGACAACTTGCCTGTGATCCCCGAGGCGGCCATAGCCTTCATGGCGGCAGCCTTCTCATTGAATTGCTGGCTGGCGACATAGGTGTTTTCAACCACGAGCCCGCTCCAGCTCGACGAGGCATACCAGGCCATTGTGAAGTTGACGGCGATGATCACGCCGAAGAAGGCACAGGTCGTCAGCAGCATATGCGTTCCGGTAAATCCTTGTGTGCGGGTGCTCATCTGACATCTCCTGGGGCGTTGAATGCAGCGCGATAGGTCGCGCGGTCGGCATGGCCGGTATCTTCGATCGAGAAGAGGAATTCGTTGACGGCGTCGCCAGTCGGCTTACGGGTTACGAACACCTTCAGCGTCGTCGCGGCATCGGGGGCAGCATCGATGGTGAACTGACGTGCCTCCTCCTTGCCGAGCTCCGGAATGCGCATCGTCGCGCCATCGAGGCCCGACAGGCTCAGTTCGATCTTGCGCGGCGAGGGAACCATGTTGAGAACACGCAGCGTGTAGCCATTGCGGATCGATCCGTCGCTTTCCAGCACATATTGCGGATTGCGATCATGAACGACATTGAGCTCCAGTCGTTCGCGCATCGACAGATGCACGACCATGGCAATCCCGATGCAGGCCCAGACGGCGGCATAGAAGACAACTCGAGGCCGGAAAATGATGCGCCAGTTGAAGTGGCGAATGCCGTCGACAAAGGAGCCGTCCGGATTTCTGACAAGCGCCGGTTGGACGGGCGTCTTGCCTCCGGCGGTGGCAATGTTCATGTTGCTGGTATATTCGCTGAGCGTCGCATAGGCGATTAGGCCGCGGGGTTTGCCGATCTTGTCCATGACATTGTCACAGGCATCGATGCAGAGCGCGCAGGTGATGCACTCCATCTGCTGCCCATCGCGGATATCGATGCCCATTGGACAGACCGCGACGCAGGCGTTGCAGTCGACACAGTCGCCGGCGACCTGTCCCTCCGCTTGCGTTTTCTTGGCGTGGCGCGAGCGCTGTTCCCCACGCCAGTCATTATAGGTCACGACCAGCGAGTTTTCATCGAGCATAGCACCCTGGATGCGGGGCCAGGGGCACATATAGGTGCACACCTGTTCCCGCAGCAGCCCGCCGAAGACATAGGTGGTGGCTGTCAGAATGGCCACTGTGGCGTAAGCGACAGCGGGAGCCTGCCCGGTGAAAACCCCTTTGACGAGGGTCGGTGCATCGGCGAAATAGAACACCCAGGCACCCCCGGTGAAGACGCCGATGAGAAGCCAGGTCGCATGCTTGAGCAGGCGCTTGCGGAGCTTGTCGAAGGTCCACGGTCCGGCGTCGAGCTTCATTCTGGCATTGCGATCGCCTTCGATGGCACGCTCGACGACGAGAAAGAGGTCGACCCAGACCGTTTGCGGACAGGCATAACCGCACCATGCGCGGCCAACGGCCGAGGTGACGAGAAACAGCCCGAAACCCGCCATAACCAGCAATCCGGCAACATAGTAGAATTCCTGCGGCCAGATCTCTATGAAGAAGAAAAAGAAACGACGCGACGACAGGTCGATCAGAATCGCCTGATCGGGCGCATAGGGTCCGCGATCCCAGCGGATCCAGGGCGCAAGATAATAGATCGCAAGCGTGATCAGCATCACGATCCATTTGAACCGGCGGAAACGTCCTTCGACCCGTTTGGGGAAGACCTTCTTGCGCGCCGCATAAAGCGGCTGACGGTTGCGGCGGGCGTTGACCGGCTCCGCATTGACGCGTTCCACTGATTTGGGATCGGGTGCTGTGTAGAGGTTCATGGGCCTGTTCCGGTTTGTGACTGCCCTTCTCCTCCGTTTCCCGCTGACGATCCTTGATTCATGTCAAGAACGTGGTTTGCGGGGAGAAGGCCATGCCGGGCAGGGTGAGCCCTGAAGGACCCGCGCAATCGCCAGACATAGGCTGTTGAGTGCGGCCGTTCTTTGCGCTTGCTCAAATAGCAAGGGCCGCGCCCGAGAGGTGGGCACGGCCCTGGAGGACAACGGGGGAAAGCCGCTGGGACGCCCTCGCTTGCAGATCTAGCGGCTCGTCGGGTTGTGATCTTTGAGGCAGATCAAGCTTACGATCGAACTGCCGATCCTTGCTGGATCTTCCTGCTCGCAGGCCGGCGGAGTGGCCTTTGCACGTATCGACACGCGCGCGTGGATGACAGCGCGCGGCATGCCATAGAGTTCAAGGAGGGCATTATGGTCATGGTTCGTCATCGTGTCGGCTCCTCTTACTGGCCGCCGCCGAGCGCATGGACGAAGACGGTGAGTTCCTTGACGGTTGTGTCTCCGAGGCGCGCAGACCAGGCCGGCATGACACCGTGCTTCGGAGCCGTGACCTGACGGATAATGGCATCCTCACCCCTGCCCTTCAGCCAGATGGCATCGGCAAGATCAGGTGCGCCCATCTCCGGCTTGCCCTTGGCATCCTCGCCGTGACAAGCTGCGCAGTTGTCGAGAAATACCTGCTTACCCGCTTCTGCTAGGGCCTCGTCCGATGGCTTGTTCGTCAGGCTCCAGACATAGGCTGCGACCTGCCTGGTCTGATCCTTGTCGAGCATGTCGGCGAAAGCCGGCATTTCGGAGACGTGTGTGTCGGCATCGCTGTCGAAGCGGATGCCGTGGGCAATCGTCGTCTGGATGGAATCAAGGTCGCCGCCCCAGAGCCAGTCGTCGTCGTTGAGGTTGGGAAAACCCGGTCCGCCACTTGCACCCGAACCGTGGCACGGAGCGCAGTTGACCTTGAAGGCCGAGGCGCCACCAGCGATCGCGAACTCGCGAAGCGCCGGGTCGGCGTCGATTTCCTGCACGGTCTTGGCGGCGATCATGTCTTGGAATTTCATCTGGGAAGCCTTAGCGAGGTCAAGGTCCTGCTGCAGCTCGGCACGGCTGGAAAAGCCGAAATAGCCTTTCGTGGCCGATGTGATCATCGGAATGGCCGGATAGGCGATGGCATAGCCGATCGCCCACAGGATCGTTGCATAGAAGGTCCAGACCCACCACCTGGGCATTGGATTGTTCAATTCACGGATGCCGTCCCATTCGTGGCCGGTGGTCTCGACGCCGCTGATTTCATCAATATGTTTTTCCGACATCTCAATCATCCTTCAGAGGAATGTTGGCGGCATCCATGGCGGCCTGCTTGCCGCCGGGACGGAGCGTAAAAATGATCGCTCCGATGAAGAAGGCCGTCATTGCCAAAAGGCCCCAGCTGTCGGCGAAGTGCCGCATTGCGGTGTAGGTTTCCATGTTTCACCTCATCGATAGCCGGTGGCGTCGTCATAGGTCGAGAAGTCGACGAGCGTGCCGAGCATCTGCAGATAGGCCACAAGGGCGTCCATCTCGGTGAGTTTCGACGGATCTCCATCGAAGTCGCCGACCTTGGCTTTGGGATATCGCGCGAGAAGCGCTGTCGTATCGGCGTTGGGGTCAGCCTGCATCTTCATGTCCGCTTCCGCGCTGGCGATCATGTCGTCGCTATAGGGCACGCCGACATCGACATTCGCTTTCAGGTCCATGCCGACATCCTTGACGGTGACCTCGCGCTCCTTAAGGAAGGCATAGCTCGGCATGATCGATTCCGGCACGACGGCTCTCGGGTCCGACAGGTGCTGGACGTGCCACTCGTTGGAGTAACGACCGCCGACACGCGCAAGATCTGGACCCGTGCGTTTCGAGCCCCACTGGAAGGGGTGGTCGTACATGGATTCAGCGGCCAGCGAGTAATGGCCGTATCGCTCCACCTCGTCGCGGAACGGCCTGATCATCTGGCTATGGCAGAGATAGCAGCCCTCACGGATGTAAACGTTGCGGCCTGCCAGCTCGAGCGGCGTATAGGGACGCATGCCCTCCACCTTCTCGATCGTGTTCTGCAGATAGAACAGCGGCGCGATTTCGACGATACCGCCGATACTGACCACGAGCAGCGAGCCGACCAGAAGAAGGGTCGCGTTTTTCTCGAGGATCTGATGTTTGTCCAGGATTGATGCCATGTGTCACCTCACTCGGCAGCCTGTGCCTGCGGCACGTAGGCAGAAGGAATTTGGGCTTCGTCGCGCAGATGGCCGCGGATGGTCATGAAGACGTTCCAGGCCATCACGAGGCCGCCGGCCAGATAGAGACCACCGCCAAGCGTGCGCAGCACGTAATAGGGGAACATCGCAGCGACGGTTTCGGCGAAGGAATAGACGAGGAAACCCTGGGAATTGTATTCGCGCCACATGAGGCCCTGCTGGATGCCGGCAACCCACAGGACCGCCGCATAGACGACGATGCCGAGCGTTGCGAGCCAGAAGTGCCAGTTGACCATGCGCAGGCTGTAGAGGCGTTCGCGGCCCCAAAGCTTCGGTGTCATATAGTAGATCGCACCGAAGGTGATCATGCCGACCCAGCCGAGTGCACCCGAATGCACGTGACCAATGGTCCATTCGGTATAGTGGCTGAGCGAGTTCACGGTCTTGACCGACATCATCGGGCCTTCGAAGGTCGACATGCCGTAAAAGGCGATGGCGACGATCATCATACGGATGATGGGATCGGTGCGGATCTTGTCCCAGGCGCCCGACAGCGTCATCAGGCCATTGATCATGCCGCCCCAGGAGGGCATCCAGAGCATGACCGAGAAGACCATGCCGAGGGTCTGTGCCCAGTCGGGGAGCGCGGTATAGTGGAGATGATGCGGCCCGGCCCAGATATACATGAAGATCAGCGCCCAGAAATGGATGATCGACAGCCGGTAGGAATAGACGGGGCGGTTGGCCTGCTTGGGCACGAAATAATACATCATCCCAAGGAAACCCGCAGTCAGGAAGAAACCGACAGCGTTGTGGCCGTACCACCACTGCGTCAGAGCGTCCTGAACGCCTGAAAACAGCGAATAGCTCTTCGAGCCGAGGAAGGAGACCGGCACGGCGAGATTGTTGACGACGTGCAGCATCGCGATCGTCACGATGAAGCCGAGATAGAACCAGTTCGCCACATAGATATGCGGCTCCTTGCGCTTCAGGATGGTGCCGAGGAAGACGGCGAGATAGGCGACCCAGACGATCGTCAGCCACAGATCGACGTACCATTCAGGCTCTGCATATTCGCGCGCCTGATTAATACCGAGAACATAGCCGGTCGCCGCCATGACGATGAAGAGCTGATAACCCCAGAAGACGAACCAGGCGAGACTGCCACCGAAGAGGCGTGCGTGACAGGTGCGCTGGACGACGTAGAAAGACGTCATGATCAGCGCGTTGCCGCCGAAGGCGAAGATCACCGCAGACGTGTGGACGGGCCGGAGCCTGCCAAAATTCAGATAGGGAGCGAAGTTGAGATCCGGGAACGCCAATTGGGCCGCAATGACGACACCGACGAGGAAACCGACGACGCCCCAGAACACGGTGGCGATCAAACCGTAGCGGATGACCTCGTCGAAATAGCCGGACGGCTCGGCTTTCGGCAGCCGGCCCGCAGGCGAGAAATCCACGTTTCTCACAAGAAGCACGGTCCCCGCGAAAAGGCAGAAGCTCAGTATTCCCATGTGAATTGCGAATAGATGGTCGTGGGCGAAAGCAGCGCCAAGCAGTGCCAGGAATGCTGCCACGGCGACCACCATGGTTTCCGTAGTGTAGTTCATGATGACGTCCCCAGTGCGCAGACGACCACAGGGCGGTCGCCTTTCTCGTACTTTGAGGAACGAGTGTCATGGAGAGCTCGCCCGTTCCTTGATCCAGGTCAACGGAACCTCGCCTTTGTGCGTTGTTACAGACTGTTACAGAGCCTTACCCTTTGGCACCGTCCGCTCATTCGGCTGTGACCGAACGCCTTTCTATTGGTCTCACATTCAATCGGACACGGGGATCATTGGAATGTTGATGCAGGGCCAACAGGCATTCGAGAACGTCGATCTTGGCGCAAAAGCGGTTCAGGGCAATTCGCTGTCGTCGCTTTTCCAGACGTCGGCCACAGAAACGGTCGAAGCAGGAAAGGCGATCTGCTGGGAGGGGGATGCCGCACGGCATCTGTTCCAGATTACCGAGGGGGTCGTGCGTCTTCATCGCATCATCGGCGACGGACGCCGGGTCATCACCGCCTTTCACTTCGCCGGCGACGTCGTCGGCTCTTTCCTGCAGGGCGATTTCCTTTTTACCGCCGAAGCCGTGACGGACTGCAAGATCCGCCGCCTGTCGCGCAAGCAGTTCCAGGAAGAAATTGAGCGTTCCGAGCTTCTGCGGCCGGCTTATATCAACTTGCTCTGCCGGGAAACTGCGTCGGCCCACGATCAGCTCGTGCTCCTGTCCAGGAAAAATGCCGAGGAACGCCTCTGCACCTTCCTCATGAAGCTTGCAACCCGGGACGACCAGTCGCTTCGCCAGGGACTGCTCGAGGTACCGATGAGCCGGCAGGACATCGCCGATTATCTCGGCCTGACCATCGAGACCGTCTCGCGCTCGATCAGCAAGCTCGCCCAGAGGAAAATCGTCGTTCCGGATGGGCGCCACAATCTGCGCATCGTCAACCTTGCCCGCCTCGCGCAATTGTCGGGCAATGTAGATGATTTTTCTGAAAGAACCTGCCATAGGGGTAGCGTCCACTGATTGCGGAACCAATGCCCATGCCTCACCGCCTGATCTCGCCGCGCACTGCATCGCCCCAGGAACTGGACGCGCTCGTGCATGTTCTCGACGGGGCAGACATCATCGTGCACCGGCTCGAAGGAACGATCACCCATTGGTCGATTGGCAGTGAGACGATGTACGGCTGGACCCGTGAAGAGGCCGTGGGCGAGACCGTCTACAGTTTGCTCGATACCCGTTTCCCTGAGCCGATGGAGACCATACGCGCGCATTTGACGACGCGCGGCTTCTGGCAAGGCGAAGTCGTTCATCGTCACAAGAACGGTCGCGACATATTCGTTGCAACGCGTTGCGTGCTTGTCAATCTTCCCGACGGTGATCCGGTCGTCATCGAGGCAAACAGCGACGTCAGCGCCCTGCGCAAGGCGGAAGAGGCCGTACGGGCGCGCGAGGCGCACCTGTCGTCGATCCTCGACACGGTGCCGGACGCGATGGTCGTTATCGACCAGCACGGCAACGTCATGTCGTTCAGCAAGGCGGCCGAGACGCTCTTCGGCTTCCGCTCGGAAGAAATCTGCGGCCATAACGTCAAAAGGCTGATGCCGGAACCCTACCGCGCAGCCCATGACGGATACATCGACCATTATATTCAGACAGGTGAAAAGCGGATCATCGGGTACGGTCGCGTCGTGACGGGCCAGCGCGCCGACGGCAGTCAATTTCCGATGGAACTCCATGTCGGCGAGGCGACGGCGAATGGCGAGCGGATCTTCACCGGTTTCGTTCGCGATCTGACCAGCAGGTTCAAGATCGAGGAAGACCTTCGCCAGGCCCAGAAGATGGAGGCCGTGGGTCAGCTGACCGGGGGGCTGGCGCACGACTTCAATAATCTGCTAACGGTAATCAGCGGCAATCTCGAAATGATCGAGGACAAGCTCCCGGCAGGCCCGCTGCGCGACATGCTGCGGGAGGCACAGGATGCGGCGGCCGACGGCGCAAAGCTCACGGGACAGCTGTTGGCCTTCGGCAGGCGCCAGCCGCTGAACCCGAGGCAGGCCGATCTCGGCCAACTCGTCACCGGCTTTTCGGACCTGTTGCGAAGGACGCTCGGAGAAAACATCAAACTGTCGACTGTCCTTTCAGGATCCGATTTCAACGTACTGGTCGACAGTTCTCAATTGCAGAACGCGATCCTCAACATCGCTCTCAATGCGCGCGACGCCATGCCGAAAGGCGGCACTTTGACCACCGAGGTTTCACGTGTGCGGCTCGATGCAGACTACGCAAAAATGTACCCGGAAGTCCGCAGCGGCAATTTCGTCCTCGTCTCCATGAGCGATACCGGTGTCGGAATGAGCGAGGAAGTCAAGAAGCGCGCGATCGAGCCGTTCTTCACCACCAAGGAAGTGGGATCGGGAACCGGACTGGGCCTCAGCATGGTCTACGGCTTCGTCAAGCAATCTGGGGGCCACCTGCAGATCTATAGCGAGATCGGTCGCGGCTCGACGATCCGCATCTACCTGCCGGCTCTTTCAAGCGTCAGTGCCGGGGACGAGGCGGCAGTCGATAAAAAGGTCGAGGCGGCACTGCCGGGTGGCAACGAACGTGTTCTCGTGGTCGAGGACGACGCGCGCGTCCGCAGAGTTGCGGTCGCCAGATTGGCCGGGATGGGATATTCGGTGATCGAGGCAGACAACGGCCACCGGGCGCTCGAATTGCTTAAGAACGAGCCCGATGTCGCTCTTTTGTTCACCGACATCGTCATGCCCGGCGGCATGACCGGAGACGAACTGGCAAGAGCTGCCCGCCTCGAACGGCCTGACCTCGCCGTGCTCTTCACGTCGGGATATTCGGAGCCGGCCCTGGCGGCAAACGAGGTCATCGCCCGCGCACAATGGCTCCGAAAACCCTATACTGCGCGCGACCTCGCTCTGAAAGTACGTGAGCTCATCGACGCCCGGTGATTTGAGCGCATAAACCCTCCAAAAAATCCAGTAATCCGATTGTCAGCCGCGCGTTTGACGGTTTCGCCGACGCAAACCTGCATCCACGCCTGCCTTAACGTGGATGCTGTCATCAGCGTGATTGAGCGCTGCTCTCCCGTTTTCCTGCGTGTCGCCGAAACCGGACAAAGAGAGCCGCCTGTCGCCTGAATTGGCACCGCCAATTTGACGGGCATCAAAGAGTGAGGGGCTTGCATGTCCTACAACCGCAGCCGAGGCCAAGATCGGCCCCGAACGATAGGAGAAATGCAATGCGTCTGAAATTTGGACTGATCGCTGCCGCGGCGGTTCTGATGACATCGGCAGCGCCGCTCATGGCCGCCGACCATCAGATCCAGATGCTCAACAAGGGCGCTGACGGCGCGATGGTCTTCGAGCCGGGATTCGTCAAGATCGCGCCCGGCGACACCGTTACCTTCGTACCGACCGACAAGAGCCACAATGTCGAGACCTACAAGGGTCTTATTCCAGATGGGGCTGCTGAGTTCAAATCCAAGCCGAGCGAGCAATACCAGGCCAAGTTCGACGTGCCCGGCGCCTATGTCATCAAGTGCACGCCGCACGCAGGCATGGGGATGGTGGCGCTGATCCAGGTTGGCGACAACCCGGCCAACCTCGAAGCCATCAAGACCGCTAAGCTTCCGAACATGGTGCGCAAACGCCTTGATGCCGATCTCGGCCAGGTCACGCAGGTCACGCAATAATGCAAGGCCCTCACAGGTGGCGGCGCCAAGCGCCCCACCTGCGGACCAGGAGACATGTGATGATCAGACACTTGGCGCTCACCATGGCGGGCATATTTTGTATTGCCGGATCGGCGCAGGCCCATATCACTCTCGAGCAGGCCGAAGTGGTATCCGGCAAGGCCTACAAGGCCGTGCTGCGCGTGGGGCACGGCTGCGAAGGCAAGGCAACCGTCCGGATTAGGGTAAAAATCCCCGAAGGATTGCTGTCTGCCAAACCGATGCCCAAAGCGGGCTGGACGGTGGAAAAAATCCGCGGAACCTACGAAAAGAGCTACGATCTCTACGGCAAGTCAGTCAAGGAAGGCCTGACCGAGATCGTATGGCAAGGCGGCCAGCTTGCCGACGACGAATATGACGAATTCATCTTTCGCGCCACCGTGGCGAAGGAACTGCCCGCAGCGACACGAATTTATGTCCCCGTCGTCCAGGAGTGCGCCGAAGGTGCGGTCGAGCGCTGGATTGACATTCCCGCGGCCGGCAAGACATCCGATGATTATGAAACGCCGGCGCCGTTTTTCGACATCGTCGCGCAGCCTCACTCCTGAGACGGGCCAGGGACGGGTCGCCTATGGCGCGGAATTTCCCCCTATGGGCGGCCTTCTGCCTGCTCGCGCGTGTCGCGGGGCTGTTCCTTCTTTTGGGGACTGGGGCAGACGCCCATGCTGTCCTGATCGCATCCTCGCCCGCAAATAACGATATTCTTGCCGTGCCGCCGGAAAAGGTCCTGCTGCGTTTCAACGAAGCGGTGAGAGCCGTTCGCTTCAGCATGGTCGCCGCCGATGGAGTGACCAGAGGGATTTCAGCAAACTCGACAGGTGCTGAAGTCAAAGCGGTCCTTCCCGATCCCCTCGCAGACGGCACAGTAATCTTCAGTTACCGAGTGGTGTCGGAGGACGGCCATCCGATCGGCGGATCCATTGTCTTTCACGTCGGCAAACCGTCGGCCCGTTCCAGCGATGTTTCCGATATATCGGCGAAGGCGCTGCATGTCGTCATCTGGCTCGTTACTATCGGTTCAACACTCGGTCTCGCCATTATCGTCGGCGGCGCATTTTTCAATTGCTGGTTCTCCCCGGCAGGCGCGCGCCGGCAATCCCCCACCTTTACGGCCATGGCGATCATGCTTGTGCTGGCGGGACTTTATCTGCAAGGACTGGACGACCTTGGCGTGGGCCTCGTTTGGAGCGGCCTGGAGCCGATCGCCGAGGTCTTTTCCGACCAAACTGGGGTTGCCCAGTGCCTCAAGCTTGTGGCGATCGTGCTTGCGGTTTTGCCGTTTGCCCGTCATCCGCGCTCTGCGCGTCTAGCTTCGGCCGCCGCACTCGTCATTGCCTCACTCGCTTTCACACTGACCGGCCATAGTTCGATTGCGCAACCGCGCTTCATCGCACAGGCGTCGATCTTCTTGCATGCTGCCGTCTTGCTCTTCTGGATCGGCAGCCTGCCGCCGCTGATGAGTCTCAGCCGGTCTACTGAAGACCCGCGTCCCCTGCGGTTCTTCTCTCGCCTGATACCGATCCCCTTCGTCCTTATGTTGCTGGCGGGACTTCTGCTTGCAGTGATGGAAATACCCCGCATCGAGATCGCATGGTCGTCACTGTTTGCGCGCGTGCTGGCCGTCAAGGTCGGTCTTGTTGCGGTTCTCTGCATGCTGGCGCTTTACAATCGCTTCTGGTTGACCGCTCCGGCGCTCGCGGGAGATCCTGTCGCCCGGCGCAGGCTGCGCTGGAGTATCGGCAGTGAGATCGGGCTCGCACTTTTGATCGTCGCTGCCGCCTCGCTATGGCGTTTCGCCGGTCCTGAACAGTATCAATACGCGCATGCCCAACCGCCGGTGTCGCTCCATCTGCATGGGCAGAAGGCAATGGCGGAACTCGAAATGACGCCGCAGCCTGACGGCACGGCCGATATTCGCGTTTCGATCCTGACATCGGAATTCGATCCGATGCAGCCAAGAAGCGTATCTCTGGGCCTGCGTAACACATTGCGTGGGATCGAGCCTCTCAAATACGGCCTGACAAATACTGCCGATGGCACATGGGTTGCAAGAAACCTGCCACTTTCGGATATTGCGGGCTGGAGCGTGGACGTTCAGGTGCTGATCGACGACTTCAACCTCGTCCATCTCGAAGGCGACCTCCCGGCAGGAACCGACGCTCGTGAAATACCGATGTCGGGCGGGTCATTGCTCACCGCTGGAGAAACAGGCTCGCGGCAATGGCGATCGCGGCGATGACCGCGGTCACGACACCTGTCCGTTGCAGCACGCCCATCCGGTAAAGCATGATCGCGAAGATCACGATGACAGGTGTTGCTATCGAAAGTCCAATTTGCGCGTCGCTCATAAGGTCTCCTTTGCGGGCGCAGGATAGCCAGCCGCGGCAGGCGCTTCTTTGAGATCGGTCAAAGAAAATTCCCGCTCGGCGAGCGGCCCGTCCGGAGGGGACACACGGCTGTTTGCGGTTTCACAAAGACGGGCGCTCAGCCTCGCCATAAGCTTGAGAACATGACCTCGATAATCTCAAGTCGCGAGACGCGCGATACCGATAGTGGCGATCTGCTGGTATGGATCCTTGCCTGGAGCGAACTTGTCGCCTTCGGAGCCCTGTTGACGGCCTTCGTCGTCGCCTCCGCGCTGCAACCGGAAACATTCGCAGCCGGCAAGGCGAAGCTTCATCATATCCTGCCGGTCGTCAACACGATCGTACTTCTGGCAAGCGGCTGGTTTGCCGCCAGAGCAGCTGAGCAGAGCGCAGTCTCTGGCCGGCGTTTGATGCTGCTTGTGGCGGCCCTGGGAGGGGTCGTCTTCGCCGGTCTCAAATGCCTGGAATATGTGTTCGAAGGTGCGTCACTTCTTTCCGGGGATCCCTTCTCGCAGCTCTATCTTCTCATCACCGGGTTTCATCTGACGCATGTGGCGTTTGGATCGATAATTCTCGTCCTCGTCGCAGTCTTTCCGACCCGCGAGAACATCCATCTGATCATCACGCTCTGGCATGTGATCGACATCGTCTGGCTCGTCATGTTTCCGGTGATCTATCTGTTATGAGGCATTCCGATCACCCGAATTGCTCGCGCGCCCTGCTGCTTCTGCTCGCCCTGACGGGATGCATGTTCGTCTTGACGCACGCTCTGCCGGACGGAATACCGTCGGCCTTGACCGCAGCGATGATCGCAACGATTGCCGTCATCAAGGTCCGGCTTGTCGTATTGGATTTTCTCGGGCTTCGCGGAGCCAACACGCCCTTGACCGCTGCCTTATGGTCCTGGGCGGGATTCGTGCTGCTGATTGCGATCGCGCGTACCGCCTTGCAATTGTCTGTCTGACGTTTCGTTCCTCTTTCTAAAAAACTGGGCGCACCTGCAAGCGGCTGCGGCTGCGGCTTTGCTGGCATGTCCGACTGCGCATTCTGCTGGTACATTCGTCGGCTTGCTTGCGAATGAGCAAAGAGCACCCGGTCGAATTCCGCCATTCCCTTCCAGCGAGCCCGCTGGCTCGATTTCCGACGTCACGGCGGCACCGCCACTGACATGAAAGGATGATCAATGGCTGAACGCCTGACAAAAACCGCGGCCCGAAACGTGTTCTACGGCGGGTCGGCATTTTTCTTCGCCATATTCGTAGGCCTGACGGCCCACAGTCACTATTACATCCGCACGGTCTCCACCGATGAGACCAGGCTGACGGAAAGCGTCGCCCGCGGGAAACACATCTGGGAAAAGAACGCCTGCATCAACTGCCACACGCTCGATGGCGAAGGCGCCTATTTCGCACCTGAACTTTCGAATGTCTGGATCCGCTGGGGTGGCGACAAGGATCCGGCGAATGCCCGCGAAGCGCTCCACGCGTGGATGGCGGCGCAACCCTCCGGCATCGAGGGTCGACGGCAGATGCCGCAATTCAACCTGACGGACCAGGAGGTCGATGACCTCGCCGATTTCCTCGAATGGGTCAGCAAGACCAACACTCAGAACTGGCCCCCGAACCAGGCCGGCTGACAGCGAGAGGCTATGAAAATGAAGTACAAGACCCAGAGCGTCGCAATGCTCTATTTTTACGGAGCTCTCGGCCTGTTCATGGCCCAGCTCCTGTTCGGCGTGCTCGCCGGCACCATCTACGTGCTGCCCAATACGCTATCTGTCGAACTGCCCTTCAACATCGTGCGCATGATCCATACCAATGCGCTGATTGTCTGGCTGCTCATGGGCTTCATGGGAACGACCTATTTCCTGCTGCCGGAAGAATGCGAAACCGAACTCTACAGCACCAGGATCGCAATCGCGCAGTTCTGGATCTTCCTGATAGCCGCAGCAGTCGCCGTCGTCGGCTATCTCTTCCATATTCACGAAGGCCGAGAATTCCTGGAACAGCCCTTCGCGATCAAGGTCGGAATCGTGATCGTCGCGCTGATGTTCCTCTTCAACGTCACCATGACCGCGCTCAAGGGACGCAAGACGACAATCACCAACATCCTCCTCTTCGGTCTGTGGGGTGTCGCGATCTTCTTCCTCTTCGCCTTCTACAATCCCGTCAATCTCGCACTCGACAAGATGTACTGGTGGTATGTCGTCCATCTGTGGGTCGAGGGCGTCTGGGAACTGATCATGGCGTCGGTGCTCGCTTTCCTGATGATCAAGCTGAACGGCATCGACCGGGAAGTGGTCGAAAAGTGGCTCTACGTCATCATCGGTCTGGCGCTTTTTTCCGGCATCCTCGGCACCGGCCACCATTATTACTGGATCGGCGCCCCCGGTTACTGGCAGTGGATCGGGTCGCTTTTCTCGACGCTCGAGGTAGCACCCTTCTTCACCATGGTCGTCTTCACCTTCGTCATGACTTGGCGGGCCGGCCGTAAGCACGAGAATAAGGCTGCTCTTCTCTGGTCGATCGGTTGCTCGGTCATGGCCTTCTTTGGCGCAGGAGTCTGGGGCTTCCTGCATACGCTCTCGTCGGTCAACTATTATACCCATGGCACGCAGGTCACCGCAGCCCACGGACATCTTGCGTTTTTCGGCGCCTACGTGATGCTCAATCTTGCAGCGATGGCCTATGCCGTCCCGCAGATCCGCGGCCGCACCCCCTATAATCAATGGCTGTCGATCGCCAGTTTCTGGATCATGTGCACTGCCATGTCGGTCATGACCTTCGCACTTACTTTTGCAGGCATCATTCAGGTGCACCTGCAGCGGGTTCTCGGCCAGTCATACATGGACGTCCAGGATCAGCTCGCCCTCTTCTACTGGGTGCGACTTGGCTCCGGCATCTTCGTGTTCATCAGCGCCCTGATGTTCATCTGGTCGCTGCTCGTCCCCGGACGAACGCGCGTCGCAAGCCCAGTCGTTCAGCCCGCCGAATAAGGCGGGCCATTTTCCTGGAGAACAAAGATGACGATAGCCTTCAATCATCCGCTTAATCCGGACGTCGAGATCCCGCACTACGCGCCTCAGGGAAACGAGTGCGCACTCTTCGAACACGCCTGGACGCGGCAGCTCCCGATACTCCTGAAAGGGCCGACCGGCTGCGGCAAGACACGCTTCGTGCAGCACATGGCCGCTCGCCTCGGCCTGCCTTTATCGACAGTCTCCTGCCACGACGACCTGACGGCTGCCGATCTTACCGGCCGATATCTTCTCAAGGGCGGCGAAACGGTCTGGAGGGATGGCCCGTTGACCAAGGCCGTTCGGGACGGCGGTATCTGCTACCTCGATGAAATCGTCGAGGCGCGCAAGGACGTGACGGTGGTTCTCCACCCGTTGACGGACGACCGCCGCATCCTGCCGCTCGAGCGGACCGGCGAAGTCCTGGAAGCCGGTCCCGGTTTCATGGTCGTCGTCTCCTATAATCCCGGCTACCAGAACCTGATGAAAGCGCTGAAGCCCAGTACGCGTCAGCGCTTCGTCTCGATCGAATTCGATTTCCTGCCGCGCGAGCGGGAAATCGCCACGGTGTCGCTCGAAAGCGGTCTTGCGGAGGGCAAGGTCGCGCCAATCGTCGAACTAGCCCGGCGGCTGCGGGCTCTCAAGGGCCAGGATCTGGAGGAAGGTGTTTCGACCCGCCTGCTGATCTACTGCGCCACTCTCATAGACGCCGGCCTGCCGACGATCGACGCTGTGCGGGCGGCCATCATAGAGCCGCTGACAGACGAACCGGACGTCAAGGCCGCCCTGGTTGAGGTCGCCAGGGCTACGATCGGATAGGTGGAACATGCTGGAATTTCTGGAACTCGAGGAGACGGTGGGGCGTGCCTGGCATCGGCTGGTCGGCGACACCAGTTCATGGCCGCATCATCCTGCTCAAGCCGTTCACCTCGCCGATCTCAGACTGCAGCTTGCCGTCTGCTTCAGGGCTTTTGGCGGGGACGCGACGTTGCAGATCCAGAGGGCAAGACAGAAAACCTCACTGCACAGACTGCGGCTAAGGCAAGTCATCGGCCTCGGCGAAGAAAGATCGGATCATCCGAGTTGGGACGGCACGGCGATCCATCTGCCGGCGACCATCGATCTTTTCGACGACCGTGCGCTCAATCGGGATCTCTACTTCTGGCTGGCCGCCTATGTGGCGACCGCACCGTGCGCTTTGTCCCCTGCCGATCCGGCTCTCGCCGACCTCTGGCGGATCGAGAGGGGTCGGGAAAATTCCGCTCTGGTCATCCAGAGATTCCCAGGCATGACGGCACGCTATGTGCGGCTGACCCAGGCGCTGCTTGGCTGCCGCAGACGCGGAACGCTTCCTCAGGCCGAACGGTGGATCGAGGAATTCGCCCAGCTGGCACTCACCGTTCCCTTGCACCATTCCCTTCCCGACGCCATCCTCCCGAAGATACGTGCCGCCCCTGCCGGTTATCTGCCGATGCTGCCTTTGCCGATCTGGCCGGATTTCAGGGGCTGCAGTGAGACGCACTCGTCAGAGCGCGATGACCTTCCGTCGGATCAAGCGGGTGACGACCAACGGGCGCGGCCATCGCATGAGGCGACACGCAAACGCGACGCCGACGACCGCAAGCGCGATCCTTTCATATTGAACCGCTTCGAGAAAATCCTCGCCATGGCTGAGATGGTCAATGTCGATCGCCCAAGCGATGACAGCGAGGAGGATGATCCGGCGGCGGCCGATGAGCTCGAGGAGATCTCGCTCAGCGAAACGCGCGAACGGCCGAAGTCCAAATTTCATTTCGATTTGGACCTCTCGCCTGAGGCCGTCGACCCCGCAACGATAGCCGGCGAATTCACCTATCCGGAATGGGATTTCCGGAAGAGCCGATATCTTGCCGACCACTGCCGCGTGGTGGTCGGCTCGCCCTCAGACAAGGTGGATCAGTCAATCGTCAGCGACGCCGCTCTTGTGCGCAAGGTCAGGCGCCAGTTCGAGACGCTGCGCCCGAAGCGGGAGCTGCGAAGGGCACAACTGGACGGGGACCAGATCGATCTCGAAGCGACCATCCGCTCCCGCATCGACTTCATCGCCACCGGCCAGCCGGATGACCGCATCTACGGATGTGCCCGCCCCGCCAGTCACGAACTTGCGACCTCGATCCTCGTCGATGTCTCCTTGTCGACGGACTCCTGGGTCGACAATCGCAGGGTTCTTGACGTCGAAATGCAGGCGCTCGACGTCCTTGCCCGTGGCCTACAATCGTGCGGCGACCGCTTCGCCATTCAAACCTTTACGTCACGGCGCCGTGACTGGGTCCGCGTCGACACGATCAAGGATTTTGACGAGACTTTTTCTGCCAGGACTGCCAGCCGCATCGCAAATCTCAAGCCCGGATATTACACGCGCATGGGAGCGGCCATCCGGCACATATCGAGGCAATTAGAGAGCGACGGCGCAAGAAAGAAGCTGCTGCTTATCCTGACAGATGGCAAGCCCAACGACGTCGATCACTACGAGGGTCGCTTCGCCCTCGAAGACAGCCGCAAAGCCGTCATGGAGGCTCGCACGAAAGGACAGGCCGTCTTTGCCGTGACCGTCGACCGCAGCGCCGGCGACTATCTTCCGGCCATCTTCGGCAGATCCGGGTTTGCCCTCGTGTCGAACATCTCGAAATTGCCGAGCGCACTGCCGGCGATCTACCGGAGCTTGACGGCATAGCAAAGCGAAAAGCCGAGCCTTTTCACGCGCAGAAACCAGGCGGAATCGCTTCCAGCCTGGTTTTTCTGATTTTGGGGAGGATGGCCGGCGGGCATATCGCCGTTGTCACCGGCCGCCTATCGAAACATGGCCGTCAGGAAGAGATCATGCCGCCTTGCTGTGCGTCCGGCCGAAGGAACCGAAGTAGGCGTCGAAGGCTGCTGCGACGGCGCGGACCATGAAGCGATGCTCCTTCGAGACGGTGACGCGGCCATTCTCGATCGTCACCACACCATCCGACGCGAGGCTGTCCAGCCGGTCGTTCCGCTCGAGGAGAAAGCCGGCATCATAGCCGGCCTCCGCGCCAAGCTTTGCCAGATCGACCTTGAAGTCGCACATCAGCCGTTCGATCACTCTCGCCCGAAATTTGTCTTCATCGGTCAGCTCATATCCCTTGGCAGTCGCGAGGATTCCCGAACTGATCCGCTCTGCGTAACGACCAAGAGCGACATGGTTTTGGACGTAGCCATCAGGCAGCCGGCCAATCGCCGACGCGCCGAGCCCGATCAAGGTTTCACATTCATCGGTCGTGTAGCCCTGGAAGTTCCGCCGCAGGGTTCCCGAAACCGAGGCGATCGCGAGCTGATCGTCGGGCAATGCAAAATGATCAAGACCGACACGAACATAACCGGCGCTCTCAAGTTCCTGTGCAATCGCCTCGGCCTGCTCGTTGCGCTGCGCGGCATCGGGCAGCGCTGCTTCATCGATCAGCCGCTGATGCTTCTTGAAGGCCGGCACATGGGCATATCCGAAGACTGCGAAACGTTCGGGCCGCAACTCGACAGCCGTTCTTACCGTTTCGATGCAGGATTGGATGGTCTGATAGGGGAGCCCGTAGATGAGGTCGAAATTGATGCTCGTCACACCGTAACCCCTGAGCCCCGTCACAGCCGCCTGCGTCTGCTCCAAGCTCTGTATCCGGTTGATTGCTTTCTGAACGACCGGGTCGAAACTCTGGACACCGAGGCTTGCGCGGTCGACGCCGTTCTCGCCGAGAGCGGCAATCATTGCACCCGACAGCGTCCGCGGATCGATCTCGACTGCAACGCTGCTGTCGCCGGTAAACTGGAACGCGCTCTTGAGCTTGTCCATCAGGCTCGAAAATTCGTCCGGCTTCATGATCGTCGGCGTGCCGCCGCCGAAATGAACGTTTTTGACCGGAACCTCGTTTCGGGCTGCCTGTGATACGAGTTCGATCTCCTGGCTCAGGACATCGAGATATTCCAGCACGGGTGCATCCTGGCGCGTGATCGTCGTGTGGCAGCCGCAATACCAGCACATGGAGCGACAGAAGGGAACGTGCAGGTACACGGAGACGGGTCCGGAAGCTGCGACGTCGGAAAGACCATGCGCATATTGCTGCGGCCCGACGACCGGCGAAAACGCAGGCGCGGTCGGATAGCTGGTGTAACGCGGCAGGCGGGCCTCGCCATATTTGGCGACCAGGACATCGGACATTTCGGCTTCCTTCATGAGACTATCATGATGTTCATAAGCCGACGAAGGGGCAAGCTTCCTTGTCCTGGATCAACAACGACCCGCGTAAAGTTGACAATAGCAAGTTCGGCCGCCGCCCGAGTCCGGCGGCAACAATCGTGCGGCTGTTTGCTCGCTGTCAAAGTCGCCCGACCCGCACCCGGCTATCTTCCGCCTCGACACGGGATGCGCCGCGGTCCGGTCATCAGTCATTCCGCGGCAGAAGGAAACAGCCATAATGACAGACGCGCCAGCCACGCAGACGACGATTGCGCACATCGATGTGCGGATCCTGCCGCCCATCGAGCGTCATCCCCGGATCTTCGGCACGTTGAATTCGCTGACACCGGGCCAGAGCGTCCACATTACCAGCGACCACGAGCCCCGCCCTCCGCAGTACCAGCTCGACACCGCCCTGCCCGGAAAATTCTCCTTCGAATATCTGGAACAGGGACCGGACGTGTGGCGCGTGGAGATTACCCGCCTCGATTCGGGTTGCGACTGCTGCTGCGGCAGCCACTAGCGCAGGAGACGCGCCATGATGCCAGTGGGCGCGACTCTGTCGCGGTGGACGATGTCGTATTTCGGCGCGGCACTGTCTTACCTGCTGCTGGCGGAGTGCCTGCTGGCAGCAGGCGTCTGGACGCCCTCCCTAGACGTCGCCGAACCTGGAGCGCTTGCCATCGTGCATGCCGTGACGCTCGGATGGCTTTTGCTTCTGATGATCGGATCATTGTTCCAGTTCGCGCCGGTCCTGACAGGCAATGACAGACCAGCCGGCCGCTTCGATCTGATTGCATTCGCCGGCATGGTCGCCGGTCCGGCACTTCTCATGCTCGGCTTTCACCTGATCAGCCTCGGTTCCGTTGCGGCCGGTCCCGTCATGTTTGCCGCGTCCGCGACGATTTCACTCTCGATCGCCGCTGTTTCGCTATCCTTGTCCGCCCTGCTCTGGCGGGGAAGACGCGTGCATGCCGCCTCCCTCATCGTTCTCGTCGGTATCGGATGCCTGCTCGTCACGACGGCCTTCGGCGCCCTGTTTGCGTTGACGATCTCCGGCCAGTTGGAAGCACCCGAAATCGTCGCCTATGGCATGGATGCGGTCGCTTTTCATGCGAGTTTCGGCCTCGGCGGTTGGATGACCTTTGCGGCGATCGGCGTCAGCTACAAGTTGCTTCCGATGTTCCTACTGTCCAACGATATGCGCAAGGCGCAGCTCATTCGCCGATCGAGCACGCTGGCGGTCCTTCTCCTGTCGGTGGCAGCGATCGCCGCGGTCGTCGAACCCGATTTTGCGCGCGCCGTTTTCCTGTCGGCCGCGGTGCTGTTTGGGCTGATCGTAGCCGCCTATCTCTTCGAAATTTACGGAACATATCGCGCCAGGCGCCGCCCCACGCTCGAGCTGAATACGCTGGGATCGCTGCCGGCCTTCGCGATGCTCGGCCTCTCCGTTTCCCTTCTTGCGTTGTCCCTTTTCCTCGGTGCCGAGACACGTATCATATCGGCAATAGTCTATCTTTTCGTGTTCGGGTGGCTCACAGGCTTCGGTCTCGCCCAGTTGCTGAAGATCGTTCCATTCCTCACTTGGATCGAGGCCTTCGGCCCGCTTCTTGGCCGCAGGCCGACGCCAAAGCTTGGCGAACTGATCAACGGACGCCGGGCCGGGGTCTGGCTTGGCCTCTTCTACGTCTCGGTAGTCGGCGCTGCGGCCGCGCTCTGCGCTGGATGGGACTTGGGTTTTCGTGTGTTCGCGGTGGTTCAAACCGCATCGACGCTCGCTCTTATCATCGAGCTGGTGCTCGCTCGCGCGCTCGCGAATGTAGAACCAGAGATTAAGACCGCACCATTTCACAAACCGGCGCTGTTCGTCGCCGCAAACCAAAGAGGTAACGCCAATGGTTCAGTTCCGTGAACTCGACGTCCGACAGATCCTGCGCGATGGCGGCATGCCATTCCAGCTCATCATGGATGCATTCGCCGGCCTCGATCCCGATGAGGGTCTGAAGCTACGCGCAATATTCGAGCCCGTCCCTTTGATCCGCCAACTTGAAAAACGCGGCTATTCACATGTCGCAACGCGTCTGGCTGAAGATGATTGGGAAATCGATTTCATCCCGAACAAGCCCATTCAGCGATCGGAACCCGCCGTCGCCGCGACGGAAGCGGTCTGGCCCGAGCCGGTCTGGAACCTCGATCTGACCGACCTTGCCCCGCCCGAGCCGATGGAGCGCATTTTGTCCCGGCTGGAGATGATGGAGGACGGCGAGGTTCTGTTTGCCCTTCTCAACCGAGAACCCGTCTTCCTCTTCAACGAATTGAAGGCACGGGGCCACGAATGGATCGGCAATTTCGATTCGTCCGGCAAGACCTACCGGATCATGATCAGGACGACCACGGGAGAACAGAACAATGCTGGTGCCTGAGGTGACGGAACAGGACGTTCGCAATGCGCTGCGCGAGATAGAAGACCCCGAGATGGGAACGAGTATCATCGATCTCGGTCTGGTTTACGAAATCGATATGACCGAGCCCGCAGTCGCGAAGATCAAGATGACGACGACGACCCGTTTCTGTCCGGCCTCCGGCTATATTGCGGATGCAGTGCGTCAGCGGGTTGAGGATATTGACGGCGTAAGCCGAGCCGTCGTCGACCTCGTCTACGAACCCGCCTGGTCGCCGGATATGGTCTCGCTCTTCGGTCTGCCGAGGACATGATCGCTTTAGGGTCACATCTTTCGGATGGCGGAACTGCCGCCCGACGAGCAGAATCATATCGAATTGGGACGGTTAGTCTGCCTCCCTTCTGGTTGGAAGCCCATGAGCGAAGACACGGTGGATAGGACGGGGCTGTTCGGATTGCAGACAGACGGCAGCCCCATCGTCGATGCTGCCGTCCTTGCCAACCGTTTCAACCTTGCGCCAGACCTTCTCATGGATCATCTGCGCCGCGGTCTCGTCCGCTCGAGAGTGGAGGTCGGCACTGGTGCCGACGCCGGCAAGCGGCGTCTTTCCGTCCGCATCGGCAATCGGATCTGGGTTGCGATCGTCAGCGAAGACGGCTGCGTGCTCAGCGAAGAAATGCGGTTTTTGCGCATGACGTCGTGAGGCGAGCGCGGCTGAGCGATGCACGCCCGAAACATATGGCCCGCTTTGACGCTCCACAGTGGCCGCAAAGCGAGCTTTGCACGATGTCTGCTGGCCTCGCGTCCGGAACGTTTCCGACTGGTGCACGTTATTTTTTGTTAAGCCCAAGCTATTCGGCGTGGGCAACCTGAGGGAGGTTATCATGAGGTTATCATGAAAATCAGCGATTGCATGACGACGGACGTCCAGATCACCGATCCGGAGCATACATTGCAGGATGTCGCCTTGATGATGGGACGTCTCGACACAGGCGTTCTCCCGGTGGGTGAGAATGACCGGCTGGTCGGCATGATCACCGATCGCGACATCGCGATCCGCGGCGTGGCAGAGGGAAGAGGCCCGAAGACAAAGGTACGAGACGTGATGAGTACCGATGTCAAATACTGCTTCGAGGATGAAGACGTGGAAGACGTTCTTCATAATATGGGTGATCTTCGAGTCCGACGGTTGCCGATACTGAACCGAAAAAAGCGGCTCGTCGGCATCATCTCGCTTGGCGATCTCGCCATGAAAGGCAGTGCCAAGGAAACAGGCAAGGCGCTGGGCGGCATCTCCCAACGCGGCGGCGCGCATTCGCAGACCGCCCATTGACGGTTTGCGCAACTCCAACGCAAAACTGCCGGCTTGCTCGCGGCCATTTCTCATTTGAGCCTTCGCGCCATAGCCCTGCGCGAGGGCCTGGATGCATGCAGCGCCCCAGCTGCCAAGCTGGGGCGCTTAAAGCAGGATCACCCTCCCCTCATCGTCAGAGGCTTGCGTCCCGACCACAAAAGGGGGCCGTGTTCCACCACGAACAAACCGAAGGCCGCCGTCCAGCCGATCCCTGCCAGAGCAAGGATCTCCGTGCTCAGCGTAGGGATGAGTTCGGCAAGCGGCCGGACGAGCGCGACGCAGCCAAGCAACACATAGGATATATTGGTCATCCGGCTTGATTTTAGCCTCCGCCCGGTATGGCCGCGTGTTGCCCGCGTCATCACTGCGAGCATCATCATCGAAATCGTGCCGATCGCGAAGATATGGAGCACGGCCACTTCGGGCAGCAATCCGGATGCCTGAAGTGAAATGGCAGCAAATCCAATCGGCACGAATAAGAAAGTGGCGTGCAGGACAAACAGAATGGATTCAGGCCAGGTGGTCCAGCCGCGCCAGCGAATAAGCCTGATCGTGTTTAGGACCGCTGCCACCGCCGCCGTCCCGCATGTTGCGGTGGCATCAGGCGCGCATGCCCATAGAACGAGCACGACCGCCCCGATGATGATGGTTGCCGCATCGAAACTGTTATAGGGCACGGGGAAGTCCGTGCGGCCGGACTGATTGATCCAGTTACGGGTGAAGCTCGGCAGGATCCGGCCTCCGACGATCGTCACGAGCAGCACGTAGGCGCCGATCCCAAGACGTATCGCAAGTTCGGGCCCTATGCCCTCGATGACGGCGATGTGAAAGAGGACATTTGCAAGCGAGAGGACAAAAAGCCCGGCGATGACCTTCAAGTCCTTCCACTTTTTTCCAGCCACGACCTCGCGCGCGCAGACGAGGAGCATCACCGGCAGGAACAGGCTGTCGATAGCGGTTGCAAGGACGATCCCGATCGAACCGCTGAGCAGCATGGCGATACGACCGGCGCACCAGATCGCAAACAACATGGCAAGCGGCCTGTCGGCGATCGGCAGGCGGCCGGTCCAGTTCGGGATCGCCGTCAGCAGGAACCCGGCCAGAACCGCTGGCGCGAAACCGAACAGCATCTCATGCGCATGCCAGTATAATGTACCGTAATCCGGTGCGACAGGGACCCCGAAGCTGAGATGGGCAACCCATATGTCGATGCTTGCGATGGCAAAGAGCGCCGATGCCAGAAAGAAGGGCCGGAAGCCGTAGGAGAAGAGCACCGGTCCGGTTCGCGACATGCCGCGCGGAAGATCTCGCGCGGCATCCGAAGTGTTTTTCATTTCCATGTCTCCAAATTGACCACACAGAAATGCCAAAGATTGTCGGGGTGGTCGTTGAGATTACGCAAATAGCGGCGGCAGAACTTTGCGCTGACACAAGCAGTCAGTTTGCTCCAAATCAAAGAGTCCAGTGGGGTTTCTACTATTTTGCTTCTCGACCGGGCGGCATGCGCTCGCTCTTCGACTACAGGAGATTAGAGATGACGAATACTCTGCAAATGACCCGTCGCACGATGCTTACGGGCGCTGCTGTCGCAGGAGCGCTGACGCCTATCCTCATCGTTAATAGTTCCGCTCATGCCGAGGAGCTGATGGCAGCGAACGCACCCAGAAAAGCGCCGACCGCCGACCTCGCCAAACTTCAGCGCGAGAAGGTCGAGCTGGTCAAGCCACCCTTCGTCCACTCGCATAGCCAGAAGGCCGAGGGTGGCTCGAAGATCAAGGAATTCACGCTGACCATCCAGGAAAAGAAGATGGTGCTCGACAAAGATGGGACCGAGGTGAACGCGATGACGTTCGACGGGTCGGTGCCCGGCCCGCTGATGGTCGTCCACCAGGACGATTATGTGGAGTTGACGCTGGTCAATCCTGAAACGAACACCATGCAGCACAATATCGACTTTCACGCCGCGACCGGCGGTCTTGGCGGCGGTGCGCTGACGGTCGTCAATCCCGGCGAAAGCACCGTCCTGCGCTTCAAGGCGACGAAGGCCGGCGTCTTTGTCTACCACTGCGCACCTCCCGGCATGGTGCCCTGGCATGTCACATCGGGGATGAATGGCGCAATCATGGTTCTTCCGCGTGAAGGTCTCACCGACGGCCATGGGAAACCTCTCGTCTACGACAAGATCTACTATGTCGGCGAGCAGGACTTCTACATTCCACGTGACGAGAACGGCAAATTCAAGAAGTATGACAGCCCCGGCGAGGCCTACGAGGATACGCTCGCCGTCATGAGGACGTTGACACCGACCCACGTCGTTTTCAACGGCGCCGTCGGCGCGCTGACGGGCGAAAATGCGATGACGGCCAAGGTCGGCGAGACCGTTCTCATCGTGCATTCGCAGGCCAACCGCGATACGCGACCGCATCTTATCGGCGGCCACGGCGAATATGTCTGGGCCACCGGTAAATTTGCCAACGTGCCCGACATAGACCAGGAGACCTGGTTCATCCCGGGCGGCACGGCAGGTGCGGCACTCTATACGTTCGCACAGCCGGGGATCTACGCCTATGTCAACCACAACCTCATCGAGGCGTTCGAACTCGGTGCGGCTGCCCACTTCAAGGTCACGGGGGACTGGAACGACGATCTGATGACTTCGGTGAAGTCGCCGTCGGCCAGCTGACCTTGAAGGGGACTGTGCAGGCCGTGAGGGCGGCCTGCACAGTACGATTTCTTTAAAAGGGGGCGCATGTTGCGAAAAGGACATGACACCGCACGCCGAGACCACAAGAGTTTCCGGCATTTCGATCGCGCTTCCGCTTGCGCTTCTTGCGGTCCTTTCCGCAGCGCTTGCGGTTGAGACCGGGTTCGTGAATATCGAGCGGCGCGAGGCCGCATTAACCGCTCCCGAGATCGTCACTATTGCACCCCATGAATTCCAATATCGCGACGCGACCGAGTATTTTCGCCGCGGCCTGGCTGTCGATGCGCCGAAGCGCAAGACCAATGTCCGCACATCTCTGGCGATCATGAAATATCAGACCAGCCTTTCCGAGTATGACGTTTGCGTGGCCGATGGCGCCTGCTCCGAGCCGGAAGGGCGAAGCGCCACCTCCGGCGACGACACGCCGGTGACCGGCGTCAGCTACGAGGACGCACTGCGCTACGCGAACTGGCTATCGCAGAAGACGGGCAAGACCTGGCGACTTCCGACCGATTTCGAACTGGCCTACGCTGCCGCCGATCGTTTTCCCGACGACGCGCTCGGTGTCGATGCCGACAGCAAGAACCCCGCGCTGCGCTGGCTTGCCGATTATGAACGCGAGGCGCGCCGCGCCGCCTCGAGTGACCCCGCGCCGCAGCCGAGGGGATCGTTCGGCGTGAGCCGGACCGGGCTTGCCGATTTCGGCGGGAACATCTGGGAATGGACCTCGACCTGCAACAAGCGTATCGACCTCGAGAAGGAAGCCGTCATCGACGACCCCGACCCCGCAGACTGCGGCATCATGATCGCCGCCGGCAGGCACCGCGCTCCGATGAGCACTTTTGTGCGAAATCCCAAAGGCGGCGGATGCGCGGTCGGCAGCCCGCCCGACAATCTCGGTTTTCGGCTCGTCCGGCAGCCGGGCTTCGTCGAGAGCATCGAAGACTTCACGCACCGTGTCGTCGCCGATATGATCGGCGGCGTCCTTTTCAAAGGAGTTCAGCGGGACGACGATGAAGGTTGACCGTACAGTTTTGAAGTCGCTGGCGCTTTTCGAGCGCATGACGGATGCCGACCTCGACGCCATGCTCGAGCATGCCACACCGCGCCGCATCGCCCAGGGTGATGCGGTCTTCGAGCAGGGAGCGTCTGCGAAATCGTTCTTCCTTCTGCTCCACGGCAGGCTCAAGGTCACGCAGGTCACGCATGACGGCCAGCAGATCATTGTCAGAATGGTCCATCCAGGCGATCTGTTCGGCTTCGCCATGGCGCTGCGCCGGCAGGACTATCCGGGAACGGCCACCGCCGCAGCGGAAAGTCTCATCCTCGCGTGGCCGACCGACATGTGGTCGCGGTTCGTCGAGCAAAATCCTCGCCTGGCCGTGACTGCGATGCAGACGATCGGCCAGCGGCTCGAGGAAGCGCATACGCGCATACGCGAAATGTCTACTGAAGAAGTGGAAAAGCGGGTCGCCCATGCGGTGCTGCGTCTGTCCAAACAGGCCGGCAAGGCCGTGGGAACCGCTATCAAAATCGATTTCCCGATATCTCGACAGGATATTGCTGAGATGACGGGGACGACACTGCATACAGTATCGCGAATCCTGAGCGCATGGGAAGGCAAGGGCATCGTCGTGGGCGGCAGGCAGAAGCTGACGGTTACTGATCCACAGCGTCTTTTGAAGCTTGCGGAAGGCAAAAGCGACTAGCGGCCGAATTCTGAAGAGTGAGATATGAGGATAACGCGTCGCGGCCGGCCTGCGGAGTGCTAAATGCGGCCATGAGGCCGGCGGTCGCCCCTATTTCAAGCCCGGGATGGCCGCAGCCGGCGGTATTTCCGCAGCGGAAACGTCGAGCCTTGCGCCCGACTGGACGTACCTCCAAGCCGAGTTCGGCAATGTCACGGTTCAGCTTTTGTCCTAATGAAACGTGTCATGCGCTTCCTTCCACGCGGCGATATCGTCCTTCGATACGTGTATCGGGGAAAATGTCGACTGCGGCTGCAGAAGCATCTTCGATGCGGCGATTTCGCATATCGTGCCGACATGCTCCTGCAGCCGGGTTTCGTCTGCGCGCGGTGGATTGCTGATCTGGAGCAAGGCGTCGCGATCGATGATGACAACGCGCTGCGCACCTTCATGCTCCATCAGCACGACGCCTGTTTCTCCGGAGGATTTCAGGAATGCGGTGATGAACCTCGGCAACATCCGGGCTCCCTCCTCTTTCGTCCATGATGGATCAGAGCATACCGGATAGCGTTTCGGCGTCTTTGACAGACATCAAAGAGAAAGAATGTCCCGCGCGAATACCGGGGAAAATGAACGGTCACGCAGGCGCGGCGGTCATGAGGGGTATCTATGTCCGCGAGTCGGCGTTCTCAACAGCGTGGCCCGTGATTGATCACCGATTTCAAAATCATCATTGCGTTTGCGCCAGATCAATCATGATCGAGCCGAAAACTCTAAGCTCGTCATATTGCAGGGAGTCATCGGAATGGGAAGCTTTAGTGCGTGGCATTGGCTGATCGTCCTCGCCATTGTCCTTATCCTGTTTGGACGCGGCAAGATCCCCGAACTGATGGGCGACGTCGCCCATGGGATCCGGGCCTTCAAGAAGGGCATCGACGACGAGAAGGACGGGAACGGCGATGCAGATCGGCCTTGATCCGGATCGAAGCATATTCGGTCACGCTGAACGTCCGGGAGAGCGCAAGGTGGCGTATTCGATCATCTCGGCCCGATTCGACGACGCGGAAAAATGCGGCCGCATCGATCTTCAAGTCGCTGACCAAACCCGGCACGTGATCGTCACCAGGCGATCGCTGTTGAGCGTTGCCTCACCCCCGCGGGCGAACGAGGCGCGGCTTTTCCAGTTTCTGCATAGCTTTTGCGAGATCGCCCTCGCCTATGGCAGATGCGATCCGAGGCGTGCGCAGGCCGTTGTCGTCACTGCAACCGAGGTAAGTTGCTGGCGCCGCGGTTATGCACGGTCAGAACCGCTGTGGACGTGGCAAGGTATCGGCGGCGCCTTCGCCCCCTTTCCCAACCGAACCGATCCCTCGGGCGAGCTACACGCTTCGGCAGAAACGCTCCAACGCTTCGCGGGTGCATAGTTTCCGAACATATTCCTCGTCCTGATGGGGCGTGAGATGGTGAAGCACGAGCTTGAGCAGCTCCCATTCGGTGGCACGGTTGCGATTGAACCACGATGCCTCTGCAATACCCTCATAAATGTGCAGGACGCGCCTGGCGGTGGCTGGATCGATATCTCTCAGGAGCATTTTGGCACGGGCCGCTTTTCGAGGATGAGTTCACATAGCTATGTGATGCGAGAGCTTCGCTCGTCCTTGACAAATCTCAATCTGGTCGCAGCAATGCTTGAACTGATATAGATCAAGACCGTCTATCAGGATTCATGAGAAGGATGGCAGACGATCGGGGACCGAATTTGATGAACCTGCCGACATTCGCTATCGCCGTCTTCTCGCTGCTGATCCTTCCAGGTCCTACCAATGCCGTTCTGGCCATGGCGTCGACAGCATTGACCGTCAGGCGGTTCCTGTCGCTCATCGCCGCGGTGGTGCTCGCCTATCTCGCAACTATCGGTCCGGTGTCGAGCATCGCCGCTCCGCTGCTCAATGACCATCCTGGCATCGCCAGCATCATCAAGCTGATCTCGGCAATCTGGGTTCTTTATCTTGCAATCAAGCTGTGGGCTCCTGCGCCTGCGGGTGGCCGGAACAGGCTCGGCAGCGTTCAGCTCTTCATCACCACGCTGCTCAATCCGAAAGCCATCATCATCGGCCTCACGCTGGTGCCCGCTGTCGAAGCCGGAATATCCGCAGCGATGGTGGCGTTCGTCTGCTGCGTGACGGTGGCGTCGGCGATCTGGCTTGGCCTTGGCAGCCTGCTCGTTGGACGTCGTGCGCAAGTGCCGGCTCTTGCGCGCCATTGCGGTTGCGCGGTGCTGGTCGCATTCTCCGTGACACTGGCGATCAGCGCTCTTTGGACCTGAGAACTGTGAGGCGGTCGCGCTAGCGGTTCGGCCGACTTCCTCTAAGTCATGTATCGCGCTGGCCATTCTCGATACGGTCCAAGCGGCAAAGCAGCCGCCGCCTGCCCGCCAGCGCCTCGCCGTCGCGACCAGCCGGGAAACCGTGAACAAGCCAGGCCGCGTCTTAGGCTGCTTTCCGCCTCAAGAGGTTCAACAATTCGCTCTCGGCAGCGATATGCCGGCGCATTCGCTGCGCCAGGCTGCGCAGCGCATAGGCAATGGTTTCGGAGCGCAGCTCGCTACTGTTGCTTTGCAGATCGTGAAAGATGTTGACAAGGTTCTGTGTGGCGTCGCGATCATGCTGACGGTCCTTCCGCCGCCGCTCGATGGCGATCTCGGCCGCCGTTTCGCAGCCATAACAGCCAGCAATCGCCGGAAACAGAAACGCCTCTTCCAGTCTGTGAATACGATCGACGAGCGCAACAAGATTGGCACGGATGTTATCCGATACCTGCGCATCGATATGGCAGGGCAGGAAATCCGCAAGGGCTTGCATGACATCGCACCACGATGCCAGTTCGCGGTATTTCTCTTCGAGTTCGGCAAGCGGTGGCTGCGTCGCGATCATGTCCATATCGGCTCCCCTGGAAACGGCGACTGGAAAATTAGACCCCGCTTGCCGCAGCCGCCTTGTCCTGCATCAAACTTGCCTGCATCAAATATGATGCAGGATCATTTCTTGACATCGGTCAATGTATGATCCCTGGAGAAGGCTAGAGTTGGCTGACCATCCGGCGGACAAAGGCAACGATCCGATATGTACCGAACGATAGTCTGCGCAATAGGCAACGGCCCGCGCGAAACGGCCGAGCGTATTCTGAACAAGGCAGCCGGCCTCCTCGACAAGGATGGCTCGATCTTCGTCATCCATGCCGTCGAAGCCATGCCACGCTACATGACCACGAGCCTACCGGACGCCTTTGAGACCGCCGCCATAAAGGATGCGGAGGAGAAGCTAACCCTGCTCTGCCGGCAGATGAATATCCCCGCCCTCATCGAGGTCCATGCCGGTAGCGCGGCCAGGGTGCTTTTGGCGGCGGCGCGGGAGAAGGAGGCCGACCTCATCATCCTGTCGACCCATGTGGCAGATATTACCGACTATATTTTCGGAGCCGTGGTCGATCGCGTGGTTCGTCACGCCAAATGCTCGGTCCTCGTCGATCGCAAGAAAGTCCACGACATAAGCTGACCGCACGGTTGAGAAGTGGCGCACTGATCGCATTTCTGTCGTCCGTCTCCCTGTCGCTGACGCAAAGATACAGGCGGGAACGGGCAGCCTGCGCGCAACACACGGGCATCGCCATCGTCTCTACCGCGCATCCGCCAGCGCCCACCGGAACCTGATGAGCGCGCCGCAAAAAAACAGCACGCCGATTGCCGTGAGCGCCGCCACCTCCTGCCAGACCGCATCGAAGCCGGCGCCGCGGTAGAGGATCGCCTGCGACAGCGAGACGAAATGCGGCGCCGGCGAAACCACCATCGCATATTGCAGCCAGAGCGGCATGCTATCCATCGGCGTCGTACTGCCGGAAAGCAGGTTCATGCCAATCAGGATCGGCATCGAGATCAGCCCGAATTGCGCCATGGAGCTGGACACCGTGGCGATCAGGATGCCGAGCGATGTGACGGAGAACTGATAGAGCACCGCACAGAAGACGAAAAGCCAGAGCGAGCCGGCAATCGGCACCGAAAGCAGCCGTTCGACCACGACGACGAGCGACAACACCGCCGCCACGACGATCACAAACCCATTCGCCCAGACCTTCGACATCATGATCTCCGCCGGCGTGACCGGCATGACGAGGAGATGCTCGATCGTGCCATGCTCCCGCTCGCGGACCAGCGCCGCACCCGTCAGAATGACCGAAAGCATCGTCACATTGTTAATGACCTGCATGACCGCGGTGAACCAGGTCGATTGCAGATTGGGATTGAATCGCGCGCTGACGACGAGATTGACTGGCAGCGCAACGGCGTTGTTCGGCAAGGCCGTCGCCATCTCCTGCAGGATAATGCTCTGAACATAAGAGGCTCCGTTGCCGGCCTGCGCCATGGCCGTCGCGTCGATATCGAGCTGCAGCGTTGGCCTGCGACCGGCAATCGCACCCTCCTCGAACTTGGGCGGGATCTCCAGCACGAAGACGAATCGACCGGCATCCATGGCCGTATCCACCTCTTCAGCGCTGATCAATACCGGCTCCTTGAAGAAGGGCTGCAGCATCGCATCCCGTAAACGCGTCGAGAGCATCGACCGGTCCTCGTCGACAATGGCGACCGAGGCGTTCGCGACTTCGAGCTTGGCACCGGTCGAAACCGTATAGACGGCGATGGTGAAGGTGTAGACGATGAGGACCATCATCACGGGATCGGCCTTCAGGCTATAGAGCTCCTTGATGCCGAGGCGGAAAATCCGGTTGAGCTTGCCCCACATGTCAGGCGCTCCGCTTTCTCAGTGCCACAAGGGCAGCTCCGACGAACACGACAGCAAAACCGGCAAGGGCGATGAGGTTGGGCCAAAGTTCGGCAAGGCCGAGACCTTTTGTGATGACGCCGACGCTCACGGGCTGATACCAGGCCGAGGGAAAGAGCAGCCCCATGAACCGTGCGCCCCCCGAGAGTGACGAGACCGGCACCAGCAGACCGGAAAAATTTACGGCCGGGACGACCGCAACAATTGCCGTCGCGAAGATCGCGGCCACCTGGCTGCGCACGAAGCTCGAAACGAAGAGACCAAAGGCCGTCGTCGCGAGAATATAGAGGATCGAACTCACGCCAAGCAAACCGATGGAGCCCTTGATCGGTACGTCAAAGACGAGGCGCATCATCAGCACCAGCATCAGGAAACTGACGAAGGCGATCGTCACATAGGGAAGCTGCTTGCCGAGCAGGAATTCAATTCGCGTGACCGGCGTCGCCTGGAAATTGGCAATGGAGCCGGTTTCCTTCTCCTTGACGATACCGAGCGCGGTCATAATGGCTGGGATCAATACGAGCATCAGCATGATCACGCTCGGCACGATCGCATTGGCGCTCTTGAAATCCTGATTATAGCGGAACCGGCTTTCAATATCGACGGGATAGGGCTGTTCGAAGCGTCCTGACCGCCGCGCCGAGACATCAGCGAGATAGGAGGAGACGAGACCGGAAAGATAGCCGCGCGCGGTCTCGGCACGGAACGGCATCGCCCCGTCGATCCATGCGGAGACCTCCGGCGCCTCCTGCCGCATGAGGTCGCGGCCGAAATCGGGCGGAATCTCGATGGCCACCATCAGCTCGCCATCCTGCAGCCGATGCTGCAGCTCCCCCGCCGAGGCAATCGGCGGCCGCTCCTGGAAATAACGCGAGCTCTGCAGGCTCTCCACCAGCTGCCGGCTTTCTGAAGATTGATCTTGATCGTATATGGCGAAAGGCAAATGCTCGACATCGAAGGAGATGCCGTATCCGAACGTGAGCATCAGCAGGACCGGCCCCAGCAGAGCGAACACGAGCCGCGCCCGGTCGCGCAGGATTTCGATCGTCTCCCGTCGCGCATAGGCAAAGAGCCGGCGGGGATCGAAGAGCCGTGTGGGCAGCGCGGTCCCGCCGGCGAGCGCAGGGCTTCCGGCATCGGCGTCGGCGCCCTCACCCATACCCGCCTCCGTCAGCACGTCTATGAAAGTTTCCTCCAGCGTCGCCTTGCCCCGCTGCGCGCGCAGTTCGCCAGGGCTGCCGATCGCCAGCACCTTGCCGGCATGCATCAGCGAGATGCGGTCACAGCGCTCTGCCTCGTTCATGAAGTGCGTCGACAGGAAAATGGTAACGCCGTCGCGGCGCGACAGCGTTATCAGCGATCGCCAGAAGGCGTCGCGAGCCACCGGATCGACGCCGGACGTAGGCTCGTCGAGGATCAGCATTTCGGGCTTGTGGATGACGGCGGCCGCAAGCTGGAGACGCTGGCGAATGCCGAGCGGCAGGTCTTCCGGCCGCTGGTCGGCGAATTGTCCGAGATCATATTCGGCCAGCATCTCGCCGACGCGCCGGTCAATATCTGCAGCCGCCAAACCGAACAGACGCGCATGCAGCCTGAGGTTCTGGCGAACGGTCAACTCGCCGTAGAGGGAGAATGCCTGCGACATGTAGCCGACGCGCTTGCGGGTCTCGATGTCGCCGGCCTTCAGCGGCTGGCCGAAGAGCTTCGCAACGCCCTCGCTCGCCGGCAACAGCCCCGTCAGCATCTTCATCGTCGTGCTCTTGCCGCTGCCGTTGGAGCCGAGGAAGCCGAAAATCTCGCCCTTCGCAATACGGAAGCTGACATGATCGACTGCGACGAAATCGCCGAAGCGGCACGTCAGACCTTCCGCCTCGATTGCCGGCGCTTCATCGACGATCACACGCGGCGTGACGCTCAGCGGGCTGTCATTCAGCTTGCCGGTATTCGGCATCAGTGCCGTGAAGGCCGCCTCCAGGGTCTGTTGGCGAGCCTGTTGCATGATATCGCCGGGGCTGCCGGTGGCGATCAGCTTGCCGGCGTGCAATGCGGCAAGCCAGTCGAAGCGTTCGGCCTCCTCCATATAGGCGGTGGCGACGATCACGCTCATCTGCGGCCGCCGCTCGCGAATGTGATCGACGAGCTCCCAGAACTGTCGCCGCGAGAGCGGATCGATGCCGGTCGTCGGCTCGTCGAGGATCAGCAGATCGGGATCATGGAGGAGCGAGGCACAGATGCCGAGCTTCTGCCTCATGCCACCCGAAAGTTTGCCAGCCGGCCGATCGCGAAAGGGCAGCAAGCCCGTCATTCGCAATAGTGCGTCCATGCGTTCACGCCGCTGCAGACCGTCCTGACCGAAAAGGCGGCCGAAGAAATCGAGGTTCTCCGCGACACTCAGCGTCGGGTAGAGATTGCGTCCGAGGCCCTGCGGCATGAAGGCAAGGCGGGCACGGGCGGCACGGCGATTGCGCCAATCGGCCATGTCGCCGCCAAGCACTTCGATATGCCCCTGCTGGATGCGAGTGATACCCGCCGCAAGGGCAAGCAACGTCGATTTACCGACGCCGTCAGGGCCGATCAGTCCGGCCATGCAGCCGGCGGGAACAGCGAGCTCGACACCATCGAGCGCAGCAATCCGGCCGTAACGATGCGTCACGGCCGCGAAGCGGACAGCCGGTTCGCTCATTGCGGCAGCTTCACTTGCAGCTCGGACGGCCAGCCCGACTTGGGATCGGTGCGGACATAGCCAATGCCCCTGACACCGGTCTTGACGCGCGATTCATAACCCTTGAGCAGATCGGGTGCGATCTTCAGCTTCACGCGAAAGACCAGCTTTTCGCGCTCGTCCTGCGTCTCGACGGTCTTCGGCGTGAACTGTGCCTGCGAAGAGACGAAGGAAACCGTCGCTGGCACGACATATTGCGGCGCTGGATCGAGAATGATGCGCGCCTCGTCGCCGATCGCCAGGGTGCCGGCCGCACGGGCCGGCAGGAAGATCGTCATCGAAACGTCGGAGAGATCGAGTAGCGTGGCAACCGGTGCACCGGCGGCAACGACCTCGCCGGTCTGCGCAAGCTTGTACTCGATCCGGCCGCGGCGCGGCGCCTTCAGCACGGCGTCGTCGAGCAGAGTTTGAATGCGCACCGCTTCCGCCCGCGCCGCCTCGGTTGCCGCTTCCGCCTCGTCGCGGCTGGCCAACGCTGCCCTTTGTGCGGCTTCGGCGACGCTCAGCTGGCTGCGGCGCAATTCGAGTTGCTGCATCGTGCCACTTCCCGTGCTGCTCATCGATTGTGCGCGCTCGAACTCCTGTCTGGCGAGCGTCAGCTCGCTTTGACGCTGGGCAATCGAGGCCTCAGCTTCGACCTGGCTCGTCTCGCTGCGGCGGACCTGGGCCTTGGCGCCGGCAAGTTGGGCATCGAGATCGGCTGTATCGATCCGGGCGATCGGCGCACCGACATCGACGATCTCGCCTTCTTCGACGAGCACCGCCGCAAGCCGACCGGCGAATTTCGTCGAAATCAGTACCTGCTGGGCTTCGATGCGACCGTTGGACATGGAGACATTATCCGGCAGCCGATGGCCGATCATCCTGTCCCAGAGGGCCTCGAACCGAGCCGAAAAGACCGGTGGGCGATCCTGCGCAACACCGGGCTTACCGAGGCCAAGGAGCAAAGCGGCGGAAATCAGGACACAAAGCTGTTGCCTTCTCAATTGCGGAGCCTCCAATCGAACCCGTGCGGACGTTGCCGATACCGTCTTCTATTGGCGATCCCCTCCGCCATCCTTGACATATGTCATCTGCGGATATGGCAAGTAGTGCTGGTAACCGTGCCTGATCGAGGAATACCTGCCGGCAATTCGTCTCCATCATGCCGCCGTTCGGCCTGGCTGGCTGAAGAGCACGTTCTCATGGCCTGACTTCATCTCTGGAACCTCCCGCGCGGTGGCTTTGCCGACACCGATCCGGATGGCAGGCGCTGTGCTTTGCGATGAATCAATGCGGCAGCCGATGCCGCCTTCATCATCGCGCCGGACAATCATTGCGAAAGGATGAAGATCATGACGGGCAAGATGATGAAGGCGGCAGTGGTGCGTGAATTCGGCAAGCCACTTGCAATCGAATGCGTGCCGGTACCTGTCCCTGGGCCGGGTGAGATCCTGGTGAAGGTGGTCGCCTGCGGCGTCTGCCATACAGATCTGCACGCGGCCGACGGCGACTGGCCCGTCAAGCCGACGCCGCCCTTCATTCCCGGTCACGAAGCGGCCGGTATCATTGCCGCCCTCGGCCCCGGCGTCACCGAATTCAAGGAGGGCGATGCCGTCGGCGTCGCTTGGCTCCACGACGCCTGCCTGCGCTGCGAATATTGCGAGACCGGCTGGGAAACGCTTTGCGAACATCAGCACAATTCCGGCTACAGCTGCGATGGCGGTTTTGCCGAATATGTCATCGCTTCGGCAGCCTTTGCCGCACGCCTTCCCGATGACGTTAATTTCGCGCAGATCGCGCCAATCCTATGCGCGGGCGTGACGACCTACAAGGGTCTGAGGGAAACCGAAGCCCGGCCCGGCGAATGGGTGGCGATCTCGGGAATCGGCGGCCTTGGCCATGTTGCGGTTCAATACGCCAAGGCGATGGGATTCAAGGTGGTCGCCCTTGACGTCGCCGCCGCCAAGCTCGACCTCGCCCGCGACGTCGGGGCCGACCTTGCGCTCAACGCGCTTTCCGAAGACGTGGTCGAGAAGGTATTGAAGGCGACGAGCGGCGGTGCGCATGGTGTGCTGGTCACCGCCGTCTCCCCGCCGGCTTTCTCGCAGGCGCTCTCCATGGTGCGGCGGAAGGGCACCGTCAGCCTTGTCGGGCTGCCGCCAGGCAACTTCCCGACACCCATCTTCGACATCGTGCTGAAGCGCATAACCGTGCGCGGCTCGATCGTCGGCACGCGCCGCGACCTCGACGAGGCGCTTGCCTTCGCCGCTGACGGCCGCGTCCGGGCCGAGATCACCAAGGCGCCGCTCGACGATATCAACGATATCTTTGCCGGCCTGAAAGCGGGAACGGTCGAGGGCCGGATGGTGCTGGAAATCGCCGAAGAGGCGTCGGCATGAGCAACAACCGCAGACACGCCAATTTGGCGGTGCTCCAAGCATTGGGCATCCCGGTCGTTAGCGCCGCAAGGCGCTATCTGCCCGATCCAAGGACGAGGAGAAACGGTGAGGACCGGGGCACCTGCCACTGAAAGCATTGGGGCTGCCGCTTCTAAAAGAGTCGTACGCTCAAGCGTTTCCCCCTTATCCCCTCCCCGACATCGGATCCACAACCTATATCAAAGCGGATTCCAGTCCGCAGTATTCGCTGCCCTTACACGGAGACATGTATGAGCCAAGATCCATACGAGCTTCTGGGCGTGAAACGGGATGCCACCCAGAAGGACATCCAGGGGGCGTTCCGCAAGCTTGCCAAGAAGCTCCACCCCGACCTGAACCCCGGCGACAAAAAGGCCGAGGCAAAGTTCAAGGAGATTTCTGCCGCCTATGAAATCTTAAGCGACGAAGACAAGCGTGGCCGCTTCGATCGCGGCGAGATCGACATCACGGGAGCCGAACAGGCGCCCCGCAGCTATTATCGCGACTATGCCTCCGCGAGCGGGCCGGGTAGCGCCTATCACAATGGCGCCGGCTTTGCCGATTTTGGAGACGCCGACGATCTCTTCGCAAGCTTCTTCTCCCGCCGCGCTGGCGGCGATCGCGCCCGTGGCCAGTTCCGCGCGAAGGGCGAGGACCGGCGTTTTTCGATGGAAGTGGATTTCCTCGACGCCGTGAACGGCACGCAGACCCAGGTGAAGCTGCCCGACGGGCCGGCACTCGACGTCAAGATCCCGCCCGGCACGCGCGACGGCCAGACGCTGCGCCTGCGCGGCAAGGGAGAGCCGGGCTTCGGCGGCGGGCCGGCCGGCGATGCGCTGATCGAGGTTCGTGTGCGCCCGCACCGTTTCTTCACCCGCGACGGCGACGACATCCGCCTGGATCTGCCCGTGACCTTGAGCGAAGCGGTCCTCGGCGGAAAGGTGCGCGTGCCGACACCCTCTGGACCGGTCAACCTGACGTTGCCGGCAAATTCCAGCAGTGGGAAGGTCCTGCGCCTCAAGGGCAAAGGCGTTGCCAAGCGCGGGGGTGAATCCGGCGACGTCTATGTGACGCTGAAGATCATGCTGCCCGAGCAGCCGGACGAACAGCTGACCGCCTTCGCCAGGGAATGGGCAGCAGCCGACACGCAGGATCCGAGAAAGAACATGGGGGCCTGACCATGGACGATCGCGAATTCCGTCTTTACCTCAAAATCGACGTGACCGAGCTCGATCTGTGGGTCGAGCAGGGCTGGCTGGCCCCCGAAGTTTCCGAGGGCCGGCGTCGGTTCCGGGATGCCGATCTCGCTCGCGCTCGCCTGATCCTCGACCTCACCCGTCAAATGGGCGTCAACGATGCAGGTGTGGACGTCGTCATGGAGCTCATCGATCAACTCCACGGCATGCGTGGCGCAATGCGTAGACTTGTCGTCGCCATCAATCGGCAGGAGGCCGAGATCCAGCAACGCCTCCTCGGTACGCTCGAAGAACTCGACGATAGCGGCCGCTGGTAGCTTCGTTTCGAAGTTTGACGGCGATCAAGGCCGGATTTTGCGCGGCATGGAGAATGGCGGGACGGGCAAGCCGGCCCGTCTGTTCTGGGGAGCAGGCTCTCTCCCTCCTGCCGGGAAATATCGTTGCGCAGACTTCTGTTGATTATCCTCATTCTCATGATCGCCAGCGTATTCAGCATCCTCTGGATCAAGCCGCGGGCTGACAGCGCACGCCCTGCCGTCAATCAAAACTCGGTGATCCAATAGCAGTCTATCCCTCGAATTTGACGCCGATCAAGGCGCAAGACGTCAAAACCGCGCAACCAAGATCAGTGGCTATGCTCTATTCTATCCCCGCAGCAGAGGACGAAGGAAGATGCCGAAAAACCTGTTCGGTTTCGTACTCCTCATGGGTCGCCGCCATCAAATCGCGATCGCTGCTCTTTCCATCCTCCTCTTTCTTGCCGGCACAGCGCCCCTGGAGGTCCAGAGGCGCTTCATCAATGCGGTGACGGAGAGCGCGGCTTATCCGGCCATCCTCCTCCTCGTCCTTGCCTATCTTGGCCTCGTGGTGCTGGAGGGACTGACCAAACTGATGCTGAACCTCTATCGCGGCTGGATCGGAGAAGTCGCGATCCGCTGGCTGCGCATGTCGGTGCTCGCTGTCTCGGAACACTCAAGGGAGGCGCCGATCGATGCTTTCGCCGAAGGCGTGCAGCTCTCGATCGTGCTCGCCGAAGCCGAGCCCGTGGGCGGCTTCGTCGGCACCAGCATCTCCGAGCCGCTGCTGCAGGCCGGCATCCTCGTTGCCGTCGGCGGCTATATGATTTTCCTCCAGCCGCTGATGGCGTTTGCCGTCGCCGTCGTTTTTTTCCCGCAGATGGGCTTCGTTCCCCTCATGCAATCGGCCCTCAACCGCCGGGTGGCAAGCAAGATCACTATCATGCGTCACGTCGGCGAAGGCATGGTCGAGCACGTGGTCACCAGCGAGGCGTTGAACGCTCAGAGCGACCGCGTCCAGACGCTGTTTTCGACCAATATGAGCATCTACAAGATCAAGTTCACGATGAACTTCCTGATGAACCTGATGACGCAGCTTGGATATGCCGGCATCTTTGCGCTCGGCGGATACTATGTCGTCACCGGCAAGACCGAGATCGGTACCGTCGTCGCCTTCATCTCCGGCCTTTCCAAGATAACCGACCCGTGGAGCGCACTGGTCGATTGGTACCGTGACCTGAAGGTTACGCAGGTCAAATATGCCATGATCCGCGATGCGAGCGTCGATGCCGCTGCCTTGCAGGATCCCGGCCTGTTGCACAGGCAAGAGCCCGCACTGGTGCAGTGAGGGCTAACGCCCTCTCATGCCTCAACCGATTTCGTCAGGTGGTGACGACGCAAGCATCTTTCCCGTGCGGCGCAGATTGTCGTGCCAGCCAAGCGCTTCTTCGATCAGATGCGGTGTTTGGCCGCCGCGCAGCAGCGCCCGTTTGTAATAATCCGCCAGCGCCTCGCGATATCTCGGATGCGCGCAGTTATCGATGATGACTTTCGCCCGTTCCCGCGGCGCCAGGCCGCGCAGATCGGCAAGGCCGATCTCCGTCACGAGAATATCGACGTCGTGCTCGGTATGATCGACATGGCTGACCATCGGCACGACGCGTGAAATCGCGCCGTTCTTGGCGAGCGACTTGGTCACGAAGATCGACATATAGGCGTTGCGGGCGAAATCGCCGGAGCCGCCGATACCGTTCATCATATGCGTCCCGCCGACATGGGTCGAGTTGACGTTGCCGTAGATGTCGAGTTCCAGCGCCGTATTGATGGCGATGATGCCGAGGCGGCGGATGACTTCGGGGTGGTTGCTGATCTCCTGCGGGCGCAAAACCAGTCGCCGCTTATAGCGCTCGATTGCCGAAAGCACCCGCAGATGCTTCTCCGTCGAGAGCGTCATCGAGGACCCGGAGGCAAAATTGAGTTTGCCGGCATCCATCAGATCGAAGGTCGAATCCTGCAGCACTTCGGAATACATGGTGAGATCGTGGAAGGGCGTTTCGCCAAACCCGTGAAGGACCGCATTGGCGATCGTGCCGATTCCTGCCTGCAGCGGCAACAGGCGCTCCGTCAGCCTTCCATGCCGCACCTCGTTGAGCAGGAACTCGGTGAGATGGCCGGCAATCGCGTTCGTCTCCGCGTCCGGCGGTTCTACCGTGGAGGCGCTGTCGCTGCTCTCAGTAAGGACGATCGCCGCGATCTTTTCCGACGGGATCGGAATGAAGGGGACGCCGATGCGGCTGTCGGGTGCCACGACCGGGATCGCCTCGCGGCTTGGCCGTTTCGTCGGGATATAGATATCGTGCAGGCCTTCCAGCGCTTCGGGCTGCGACAGGTTGACCTCGACGATGACCTTTGGCGCCAGGATGGCAAAACTCGCCGAATTGCCGACGGAGGTGGTCGGCACGATGGCGCCCTCCTCGGTGATTGCGGTCGCCTCGATGACCGCAACGTCGACCGGCGCCAACTGGCCGCTTCGCAGGAACTCGACCGTTTCCGACAGGTGCTGGTCGATGAACATCACCTCGCCGTCATTGATCGCCTTGCGCATGCCGGGATCGGATTGAAAAGGCATGCGCCTGGCAATGGCATGGGCTTCGACAAGCGTCCTGTCGAGATTGTTGCCGAGCGATGCGCCGGTCATCAGCGTAATCTTCAGCGGATCCCGCTTTGCCTTTTCCGCCAGCGCCAGCGGCACGGCCTTGGCCTCGCCGGCGCGCGTAAAGCCGCTCATGCCGACGGTCATGCCATCTGTGATCAGCCTGGCGGCCTCGTCGGCACTGACGATGCGATCCCAGAGCCTCTTGCTCCGGAGACGATTTTCGAACATGGCGGATAGATCCTCAATGCGATAACAGAACAGGCAGCGTGATATTGGCCAGCACGGCCTCGGTCGCGCCGCCAAGCACGAATTCGCGCAAGCGCGAGTGGCCGAAGCCGCCCATGACGAGCAGATCGGCCCGCAGCTCGAAAGCCTTGGCCTGCAGGGTTTCACCGATCGGCGTGCTGCCTGCATGCGCCCGCGCCGTCTCCGCCGTCACCCCGCTCTTGAGCAGGTTTTCGACGAGATGGTCGCCTGTCTCATGCCCGAACGGTTTCTCGTCGGTGACCGACAGCAGCCAGATTTTGCTAGCCCGCTCCAGGAAGGGCGAGGCGTCATGGGCGGCGCGCGCTGCAGCCCTGCTGCCGTCCCAGGCGATGGCGACGTGATCCATCCGCCCGCCGAATGGCGCGGCGGGATAAAGAATGAGCGGCCGGCCGGAGGCAAACAGCACCGCCTCGACGATCGGGCGGGAGATTCCGGCAGATTCCAGAAGCACGAGATCATAGGCACGCGATGCTTCAGCAAGTGTTTCAGCGACGAAAGGCTCGCCCGTCTTGATCTCGCGAATGCGCAGATCGACGGAGGTGGCTTTCGCCTGATCGCGTGCTTTCTGGATCAGCATCGAAGCGCGCTTGCGGCTCAAAGCCTCGGCGTCCCGCGCCATCTTCGCAGCATCGATGATCAGTGACGATAGCGCATTGGAAACATCGGGAATCGTAATTTCCACCGCGCAGACAGTAAGCGTCGCCTGCATATGGTGGGCAAGTGCCACCGCATTGGCGATCATGAATTCGGACGTCATATCCGGATAGGTGAGGAGCGGAAGAAAGAAGTGTTGTTTCATTGGGGACTCCGAACGGAACGTAGGCGAGACCAGATCTTCATCACTTTCGCATTCGTTCGAAGTCCCGCATTGACATGTCTCAATTCTGAAGGGGCAGCGCGATCTGGAGCGGAGCCCGGAAGAGGCCAATTCTTAGCCAACCTCAGACCTTTCTGACCTCCTCCACTGTCAGGCGCGCGTGAGCGCCGCCTCGATTTCGCCGAGCGCAAGCCCGGTCATGTCTTTGGCGACCTCCGCAATCAATCGCTCCTCCAGGGCAGGATGGAAATGACGACGCAGTTCTCCGAGCGAACGTGGATCGGCAATCACCATCAGCTGCCGGACGTGACCTTGGAGAACTTCGTTGTTGAGGTAGCTCGCGGCGGCGGCCACGAAATCATCTTCCTCCATCCGCCGGCTATCCGGATTGGCCAGGCTGCTGCGATGACGCGTACCAGAGCCTGCATTGGCGGGCTCAAGCGCGGGCTCTGCCAGCGGGGCCAGATCGATATGCGGCTCATGTCCCTTGTTTTGAAAAAGCTGCAGCCTTTTGCCGTCAACGACAGCAATTACGGCACCATTTGGCACGATCATGTTTTTCTCCGCTTCCATATTCTATGAGGCTCGAGCCACCGCGACCGGCATGGGCTTCAATTGCTGCTGAATTCAGGCGGATTTGAAAATGCGCGAGCTCGCCGGATTGGCTTTGATATGCATCAATCTCGTGAAGATTGGGGGTTGCGGGACGAAACGTCCATCACAAGCTCTTATGTCAGAAGAAAACCGGCAAGTCCGGCAAGAGCCGCGGCAAGAGTTGCGATCGCCAGGCGGACTGCGTAAGCGAAGCTTCCCATGACTGCCGCAAGAACGGCTTTCGCGAGAAGATTGGCGAAAGCCGCGACTGCTATGGCACGAGCGCCCCCATCGGCAGAGAGCTGGGTCGACGTGAGTTTTGCAACCGAAAGCGTTATCGCGTCGAGGTCGCCCAGACCCGTCACGAAAGCAAGGACCGGCAGCGAGTTTGTTCCGAAGACGATCAGAGTTACCCGCGTCAGGATCGTCACCACGGCAAGAACGAGGGCAAAGCGCAGAGCGACCATGACCTCGAGCGGGTTTCGCGGTGAGAAGTCGGGACTGTCCTCTGAACGACGCAAGGCTCCGCCAAAGCCGCCACCGATAATGAAGACTGCAGCCGCTGGAGCAAGCAATGGCGCAAGCTCCCATAGAACCGCAGGCGCAACCACGCCGCAGATCAGGAGCACCCTTGTCAGGGATACCGCTCCCGCCAGCATCGCTCCGGCAGCAAGCAGCGGCGAGAGGGCAGGCAGCTGGATCGACTGGCGGGCAAAGGAAAGCGTCAACGCCGTCGAGGACACGATGCCGCCGCTTGCACCGGTCATCAGGATCCCGGCGCGTGCGCCGCTGATCCTGATCAGGATGTAACCGAAAAAAGAGACCGCACCCACAAGGATCGTCATGACCCAGAGGTCGAAGAGATTGATCGTCTGCCAGGGATCGATCGGCTCGTCGGGCAGGATGGGCAGGATGACGACCGTCATCGTCAGCAGGATCAAGGCGGCCCGGAGTTCGAGCCAGGTCAGCCGCCGCAGAAACCCATGCAACGGTTCGCGCGCCGCAAGGAGCGCCGTCATTGCAACGGCACTCGCTGCAGTCGCCGTCATGTCGGCAACGACGGCGCTGAAACCAAGCACGAAAACGGAAATCGCCGCAATGGCGGCGGTCGCGCTGTAATGCTCCTCGCGCGCTGCCTGCATGGAGCTGAAAACCAGGATTGTGATGCAAAAGAACACAAAGACAGCCGTCGGCAGGATCGGTCCGGTCGTGGGCTGAAGGAAACCGCATAGGCCGCCAAGGAAGCTCGAAAGGCCGTAGGTGCGAATGCCTGCGACCCTTTCACCGGAGGCCGCCTCCCGCTCCTGCCAGCCGCGCTCGATGCCAACGAGGACGCCGATCGCAAGCGCCAGACTGAGGCGCTGAAATGCTTCCGTTGTCATCAGTGCTGTCATCATCGGTTGGTCCCGTTGCCGTCGGCCGTTCCTCAGCGGCGCTTCGACGGCTGGGTGCCGCACAACACCGATATGCCGAGAACGACGAGACGAATGCCGCAGATCAGTGCATTCCAAACAAAGGCTGGCAGATCGACGTCATGGAGCATCGGTGGCGAAGCGATGAGCCAGATATCGATCACGAGGTTAGCTCATTCCTGCCATAGGCGGTAGGATATGCGCGCAACCGCGCCCAGGATGAAGGCGGCAACTCTACAGACAAGGACATTTCGCGGCCGCCGCCCCGAGAGGAATGGAGTGCGGGCTGCAGTGTCCGAGTTGCCCAGGTGGGCGATGAGCATAATCCACGATAAGGTGACGTGTCTTGCGGCGACGACGGTCCATCTCTCGGTCTCCTGCTTCTGCAAAACCAATCACGACGCAGATTTTCGCGCATTGCGCTCGATCAAAATTTCGCCTGAGAGGGAAATTCCGCAAGAGCGAAGGAACAGGGGTCGAGCCGTCTTTGATACCGGTCAAAGCCGGTTTGCCGCGATTTCGGGATCATGGCATGATGAAGATGAGGAGCAGGTCATGAAGGCTATGATCCTGGAGGCAGTCGGGATGCCCCTGCGGCCGGTCGACCGGCCGGATCCCGTGCCCGGAAAAGGACAATTGATGCTGAAGGCCGAGGCCTGCGCCGTGTGCAGGACCGATCTTCATGTCTGCGACGGCGATCTCCCCAACCCGAAGCTGCCGCTTGTTCCCGGCCATGAGATCGTTGGCATCGTCGAGGCTGTCGGGGAAGGAATAGCTGCCTCGCGCTTGGGGCAAAGGGTCGGCGTGCCCTGGCTCGGCCATACATGCGGCTGCTGCTCGTTTTGCAGGGGCGGAGAGGAAAATCTTTGCGATGAGCCGCAGTTTACCGGCTATACCCGCGACGGAGGCTTTGCCACCCATGTCGTTGCGGATGCCGACTATGCCTTTGTGCTCGACAGTGCGGCCGATCCCGTTGCCCTTGCCCCGCTCCTCTGTGCCGGCCTGATCGGCTGGCGTTCGCTGAAGAAGGCCGGCGATGGCAAAAAGATCGGGCTCTACGGGTTCGGCGCTGCCGCGCACATCATTGCGCAGATCTGCCGCTGGCAGGGCCGCGACGTCTATGCGTTCTCGCGCTCCGGTGACGAAGCGGCACAACGCTTCGCACTCGGCCTCGGCGCCGTCTGGGCAGGAGGTTCGGACGAGCGCCCGCCCGTCATGCTCGATGCGGCGATCATCTTCGCACCGGTCGGCGAACTCGTGCCGGCGGCGTTGAAGGCAGTGCGAAAGGGAGGCAGGGTCGTCTGCGGCGGTATCCACATGAGCGATCTGCCTGCAATGCCCTATGCCTTGATCTGGGGCGAACGAAGCGTGGTTTCGGTTGCCAATCTGACGCGCAAAGACGCCGAGGAATTCTTCCCCGTCGCCCTCCAGGCAGGCGTCCATACCCACACGAAAACCTATCGGCTTGCAGATGCCAATGCAGCACTTGACGATCTGCGGGCCGGACGCCTGAGCGGAGCGGCTGTCCTGATACCTTGAAGGGCATTTCGATCGCTACATAATCCGAGTTCGCTCGATGCGTTCAGACCTGAGACTGGCAAAGAACTGCAGCGAAGAGACGTCGCGTCGTGTCGAGAGTTCGGCCGGTTGCGTGAACGCGGACGGTGGATATTACGGGGACAATTCCTCCAGAACGCGCCCCTTGGTTTCGACCGCAAAGAGTGCCGTCACCAGGGCGCCGACCAGCAGGATTGCTGCGAAGGCGCCGAAGACATACTGGATGCCCATCGATGACATGACCCAACCGACCGCGATAGGACCGGCAGAGGACCCGAGACGCAGCCAGGCGCTGCCCGTACCTGTGCCAATGGCACGAAGGCGGGTCGGATAGATCTCCGCCGAATAGAGGTAGAGCGAGAAGGTTACGGTCTGGACGATGGCGTAGGCGAGACCGGCGAGGATGAGAACCTGGATTGCCGACGTCGCACCCAGCCAGGCGAGGATGACGAGCGGGATCGGCGCGATCAAAAGGGCGCCTGTATACCAGCGTTTGCGGCCGACTTTGTCGATGAGCAGGGCGCAGATAACGGCTGCAATCACGCCACCGACCGAGGTGACGAAGCCGTAGAAAATACTGGTTTCAAGCGGCAGGTTGAACGTCTGGCGATAGAGTGTCGGAAGCCAGGTGATTGTGCCATTGGCGACCATATAGGCGCAGAACCACATGGCCCAGATCGACAGCGTGCGCTTCAGGTAAATGCCCTGGAACAGTTCGCGCCAGTCGGATATGCGGCGGATAGGAGCGGCTATGACTTTCAGCTCCGGCAGTTCCTTGCCGCCGGCACGAGCGCTGTTCTCCAATTTGGTGACAATACGGTCTGCTTCCTCATAACGGCCGTTGGCGACTAGCCAGCGGGGTGATTCTTGGAGGAACCAGCGGAGCGGGATCATGAGGATCGCAGGGACCAGGCCGACGACAAACATCGCCTTCCAGCCGTAGACTGGGACCATGAAGTAGCCGATCAGGCCCGCGCCGACGAGCCCGAGCAGGAACATGACCTCATACAAGAGGAAAAAGCGGCCGCGCCCCTTCGAGCCGATCAGTTCGTTAATGTAGGCACTCGCGACCGGGACTTCGCCGCCGGTCCCGATGCCTTGAACGAAGCGAAATGCCATCATCATGCCGGCGCCGGCTGCAAAGAGGCATGCGATGTCCATGCTGACGAATAGCAGGATCGTAAACAGCAGCACTTTCAGACGGCCGATCCGCTCAGCGAGCCAGCCAAAGCAGACCGCGCCGATCAATTGTCCGAGGTAACCCATCGACAGGATCATTCCCGTCTGCCCTGGGCTCAAACCCCATTCGCGGACAAGAACCGGCATGGCATAGGCGATGGCGATGACGGTGTAGCCGTCGAAGAATGTCGCCGCACCGACGATGTTTCTGGCCCAGAAGACCTCCCGGGTCACCGGCAACCGTTCAAGTCTGGCGCTGATTTCAGCCTGCGGATCCACAACCGGTGACGGTCCGGCTATTCGCTGCTCCATATTCATGTTTTTCCTCCCTGCGCCCGGCCCTCTCCCGGCCTGGCTTTTAACCTACACGTTGGATGGCTCACTTCGGGATCCTTTTGGAATGGCCATGGATCCAGAAGGAACGGCTCTCTCGTTGGCGAAGTATCCACGGCCTAACAGACCGTGCGACTGCGGCGGCGCCTCACTTCCGGATGCGACCGCAATTTCCCTCCCCTAAGAAGACGCCCCCGTATGAGCGACGGGGGCGTTCTCAGTCACTCCGCGGCGATTAACTGGTCGACCCGACCGATGCCCGCGGCCTCGAAGGCGGCGAAGATTTCGGCCTCTGCCTTTTCGCCCAGGTTCTTCAGCGGCTCACGGATGGTGGCGTGGTCAAGCACACCCCGATGGACGAGCCCGAGCTTCAGGGCCACGGTACCTTCCATGTGGGAGCCACGGTGATAGACGGCACGGGTGACCGGAAGGAGGCGTTCAAAGATCTGCCGGGCTTGGGGATAGTTTTGCGCCTTTCCTGCCTTGATCAGGTCGATCAGAAGCTCCGGTGCAATATTGCCGTAACCGACAAGCAGGCCGTCAACGTCGAACATGGTCGGCAGCAGCCACTCGTCATGGCAACTGAGGACCTGCAGGTTCGGGTTGGCCTTCTTGAGTTGCGGAATCTCGACGTACCAGCGCTTCATATTGCGGACGCCGTTCTTGGTGGCAACGACCCCGTCTTGGGTCGCAATCGCAAGCTGTGTGTCGATATCGTAGGAAGCCTTTGTGGCATCCGGATACTGGAACAGGATGCACTGCAAGCCTGATTCCTGCCAAATCGCCTTGTAGCGATCCTGCGGTGCGCCTTTTTGAAACCCGAAACGCAGCCAGCCGTGGTTCGGGTAGACGAGCGCGCCGGTCGCACCGGCAGCCTTGCACTTCCTGGCTTCTTCGGCGGCGACCTTGGTGCCCTCACCGGTGATACCTGCAATGATGGGGAGTTGACCATTGACCGCTTCAACGTAAGTGCGGATGAGCTTCAGACGCTCTTCCTCGGTCAGGAACGTACCTTCGCCTGCATGGCCAAGAATGACGAGGCTTTTCACGCCGTCCATACCTGCAAGCCACTTGGCGATACGGGCATTGGCCGCGTAGTCGACCTCCCCGTCGCGGGTGAAAGCGGTAACGGGCGCCGGGCTCAGGCCTCTCAAATCCATTGCTTGCATCGGGGTATCTCCTCCTGGATAGCCGCTGTCCGCCTATGCGATCAGCGATGGGATCGTTAATGGGAACGTTCCCACTATCGTTTCCGATTTTGCTGGAGTCAACGTTTTTTTTAATGCATGCTTGAAGTCTCAATCGCGAGAACGCTGCAGACGGGAAAAACTGAAATGGATTCAAAGGCCGACGACGGCAACCGCCAGACACGGGTGACCATCCTTGATGTTGCCTCGGCCGCCGGCGTTTCGAAATCGACAGTATCACGCATCCTCGACGAGCGGCTTCCCCGGTCCGACAACGAGACCTCGCGCCGCGTTCGCAGGATTGCGGAAGACCTGGGTTATGTCCGAGATGTCTCAGCTGCGAGCCTGAGACGTGGCAACACGATGACAGTCGGCGTGATCGTGCCCCGGCTAACCGATACGGTCATGGCCATGCTCTACGAGGCCCTAGCGAAAGCGTGCAGCAAAAGCGGTCGCTTTGCCATTGTCGCGACGACCGATGACAAGCCCAAAGCCGATCGACTTGCTGCCGAGTCACTTCTAAAGCGTGGCGTCGATGGATTGATCCTCTCGACCGCGCGCGAAGACGATGACTTTCCTGATGAGCTGGTGGCCCGCGGCGTGCCGCTTGTCCTGGCTCTGCGCACCGACGGACGGAGCCTTTCTTCGATTGGCGACGATCGGCTCGGTGGTTATCTCGCGACACGCCACCTCCTGGACCTTGGTCACCGTCGTATCGGCGTGATCGCCGGTCCTTCATATGCCTCCAGCGCGCTCGGACGCGTCGAAGGCTACAGGCAGGCCCTGGAAGAGGCAGGGGTCCCGTTCCGTCCGGACTGTATCATTCCGTCGACCTTCGGGATCGATACCGGCGCGAATGCGGCCGAGCAGCTCATGCGCCTGGAGGATCGTCCTACGGCGATTTTTGCTGTGAACGACAACACGGCGATCGGAGCTCTTTCCGGTCTTTCGCGCCTTGGGATTTCCGTACCCGACGATGTTTCGGTCGTTGGATATAACGATATCCCGATCGTCAGTCATCTTGCGACGCCGCTGACGACGTTGCGCGTCCCCTTTGAGCAGATCGCATCGAATGCCTTAGATCTGTTGACGAGTGGTGCTGTTTCGGCGGAGGACCGGATCCGCGTTTCGGCTCCGACCCTGATCCCCCGAAAGTCGTCCGCCAAGCCCTCGCTTCGATTGTAACGCAATGAAGTCGCTGATCGGCTCGCAGTTCCCGCTGAGAATGCGAGCAACATCTGCTGCGATCAAAGGTGACTAAGTTACTCTTGTTTTTTCTCAGGAGCGGGTTATACCGCCTGCGACCTTGGAATCCCGATATCGGGTTCTCGAAGAACAGGAAGTTTTCATGAACGTTTTCAAGTCCCTTGCGGTTTCCGGGCTTGTCGCCGTACTCGGCCTGATCGCTACGCCGGCATTGTCGGCACCAACCAAATATCCGCTGACGCTCGATAATTGCGGCGCGAAGATCACCATCGCCAGGGCTCCGGTGCGAGCCATCGGACTTGGCCAGAACAGCGCGGAGATCATGCTGCTTCTCGGCCTGGAAGACAAAATGGCCGGTACCGCATTCTGGCCGAGCAAGGTTTTACCTGAGCTCGCCGAAGCCAACGCGAAGGTCAAGCTTCTGTCCGTCGAATTTCCGACCTTCGAGTCGATTCTGGCGCAGAACCCGGATTTCGTGGCAGCGGCCTTGCCAAGCCTGATCGGGCCGACGAGCAAGGTCGCCAAGCGCGAGGACTTCGACAAGGTCGGCGTGCCAAGCTACATTTCGCCGAGCACCTGCCTCAGCACCGAAAAGGTCAAGGATCAGTACGGCAGCCGCGACCGGCTCTGGAACATGGATCTACTTTATCAGGAGATCGACGAGCTTTCGCAGATTTTCGACGTCGCCGATCGTGGCCAGGCGCTTATCGCCGACTTCAAGAAGCGCGAGGCGGCATTGCGCGCCAACGTGTCCACGGACGGCAAGCAACTTTCCTACGTCTTTTGGTTCTCCAGCCAGTCGCCTTCCGCAGACGCCTATCTCGGCGGCAAGAACGGCGCATCCGGCTTCATCGCCGATCTCCTCGGCGGCAAGAATGCCATTACCGCGGATGCCGAATGGCCGACGCTCGGGTGGGAAAGCATCATCGCTGCCAATCCTGATGTCATCGTCGTGGCCAGTCTCGACCGTAACCGCTGGGAACTCGACAAGCCGGAAGCCAAGATCAAATTCTTAAACAGCGACCCGGCCGTCAGCCAGATGCCGGCAGTCAAGAACAAAGCGATCGTCGTCATGGATGGCCAGGCCATGAACCCGACGATCCGCACGATCTACGGCGCCGAACAGGTGGCTGAACAACTGAAAGCGCTCGGCCTGACCAAGTGACCGCCGCAAACCGCTTCCTCCAACAGGCTGCCCCCTTCGGCGCCCTCCTGTTGGCCTCCCTTGTGGCGGTCGGCCTCGTCGTCGGCATCAGTGTCGGGATCGGCGACCTGCCGATCCCGCTGACCACGACGTTTGCCGCCGTCACCAACAGGCTGGGATGGACTGCGGTGGAACTCAACCGGATCCACGAGACCGTGATCTGGGATTATCGGCTCAGCCGCGCGCTCGTGGCAGCTTTCTGCGGTGCGGGACTGGCGCTTTCGGGTGCGATCATGCAATCGCTGCTTCGTAACCCGCTTGCCGAACCCTATGTGCTTGGTATCTCCGCCGGCGCATCCACCGGCGCGGTCGCCATCGTCATTCTCGGCGTTGGTGCAGGCGCGGTGTCGTTGTCGGCGGGGGCTTTTGCCGGCGCATTTGCGGCCTTCTTTTTCGTGGCCCTCTTGTCCAACGGCACGCGTGGCGGTGCCGACCGGACCATTCTCGCCGGCGTTGCCGCTTCGCAGCTCTTCAACGCCGCCACATCCTACGTGGTCACGACATCAGGCAATGCGCAGCAGGCTCGCGACGTCATGTTCTGGCTGCTCGGCAGTTTCGGCGGCGTGCGCTGGCCCGAATTTATGCTGGTTTCCGGCATCGTCGGCTTCGGACTTGTCGTCTGCCTGGCCTATGCAAGGGTTCTGGATGCTTTTGCCTTCGGTGACGAGGCGGCCGCATCTCTCGGTGTCAATGTCGGCAGGGTCCGAATCGTGCTGTTTGCACTGACAGCAATGATGACGGCTACGATCGTCAGCATGGTCGGCTCGATCGGCTTCGTCGGTCTCGTCGTGCCGCATGCGGCGCGCTTCGTCGTCGGGCCGCTCCATATCCGGCTTCTCCCAGCCTGCGCCGTTGCCGGCGCAATCTTCATGGTGCTTGCCGACATTGCCTCGCGTGCGCTCATTCCCCAGCAGGTCCTTCCAATCGGCGTCGTCACGGCACTGGTTGGCGTCCCCTTCTTCTCCGTCATTCTCTACCGGTTCCAGCGCCCGTCATGAGCATCAAAGCCGAAAACCTCGTCTGGAAAATTGGCGGGAAGACCATCCTTGATGGCGTCTCCTTCGAAGCGCGCCCGGGAAAGATGCTTGGCCTTCTTGGCCCGAACGGCTCCGGCAAGACGTCGCTGCTGCGACTTCTCGCCGGCCTGAAACAACCCAGTTCCGGGCGCATCTCGATCGATTTGAAGGACATAAGGACGATCGGACGTCGCACGATGGCGCAGCGCGTCGCCTTCGTGGAACAGCATGCGACGACAAACGCCGATCTAAAGGTCGTTGATGTCGTCAAGCTCGGGCGCTTTCCGCACCGCTCGATGTTTTCCGGCTGGACGCTCGCCGACGATCAGGCGGTTGAGGAAGCGTTGAAGCGGGCCGGCATGACCGGCAAGCGACATGATCGCTGGCAGAGCCTGTCCGGTGGCGAGAAGCAACGCGCCCATATCGCAAGAGCTCTAGCGCAGTCGCCGAAAGAACTGATCCTCGACGAACCGACCAACCATCTCGATATCCAGCACCAGATCAGCCTGATGCGGCTCGTCTCCGGTCTGCCGGTCACCAGCATCATTGCCCTGCACGACCTCAACCATGCGGCGATGTTTTGCGACGAGCTGATCGTCATGCAAAGCGGCAAGATCGTTGCGTCCGGCACACCGGCCGAAGTCTTGACGCAAGAGGTCCTCAGGGATGTATTCTCGGTGGATGCGCGCGTCGAAGCGTCACCCTATCACGCACGGCCGCACATCCACTATCTCCGTTGACGACCCCGCGCGGCTGCGACACCAACCGAACGGGAAGTCGCCAGCCTGCAGCCGATCACTGTTTCGCCAATACGCCCCGATTCAGCTCGCGCAGAGCTTCTTCAGCGCCTTCTCCACGCCGTTGCGAAGAGCGGCCGAAATCTGGGGTTCGAACGTCGTGACGACGTCGCCGAACTCGCCCCCTGCCGAGACGATATCGATCGAACTTGCGTTCATGACGCAGGTGGCAAGATTTGCCTGCAGGTGAATTCGAGCCTTCGCCGAAAAGCCGCCCTGGAGGGGGGCATCGTCCGACGTCCTGCAGGCGAGCGTGCCGAGTGCGCTTGCCTCGGCCAAATCTCCGTCAACCCGGATTTCAAGCGTTTCGATCTTGACGAAGTCGAGTTTGTCGATGCCCAATTCGACCTTGACGCCCAAAACCGATTGTCTGACCTTCAAAGGCTTGCAGGGCTGGGCTGCCGCAATCGACCGTTCGAGAACATTGGCGGCGGATGCCGGCGAGCTCAAAGATGACGCGGCAACAATGATCATGCTGAGCGCCGTGCACCTCAGATGGCGCCGACCGTTCCGGCATGTCATGACCTGACGCTTCAGGTCGCTCGGCGAACCGGCCAGGCCAGATCCTGTCCTCGAACGAATTTTAGAATGGTCGACACGCATACTTTTTCCTCAAGTCGAAGTGTGTCTGCGACATCAGAATACAATGTCTCCATACAAAGGAAAGAATGTTGCATCGGGTCGTTCCCTGCGACGTCTTCGTGGATGGATCGAGCACTTGTCAACGGAGGCAAGTCGCCATTCGGCGAGATCATCAGGATCTGACGCTCCAGGTAAAGTGCAGGCGGGCAGAGTAATGCCGCGGGGTTCCGGCACTGTCTCCGCCCGCCCTGGACCAGCGAGGCTGGTCGATCTCCTTGGCGCCTCTTTCAATCCTTCGCGGAGCGGCTGGATGGCGCCTTGGCTGGCACTTCGGTCAATGCGTCATTGCAGGCTTTGACTTCCTTTCCGTCCACTGCGGCGGAGCACCGTACTTCGAGGCGAGCACGCCAAGCAGACCGGGTGCGCGGCCGAACGCATCACAGGCAGCATATTTCGGTTTTCCGCCGAGCCAGGAGCGGGCGCGCTGCCGCGACGGAAGCGAAAGGTTCAGTCCTTTCGGCTCCTTTCCGGCGATCAGCACTCTTGAGAAGTCGCCGGCAAATTTCGCCGCGAGACCATAGGCGTCCCCGACCTCGGAAACGCGGGGATTGTCCTGAATGGAGTTTGCGCCACGCGACCACAGCATGGCGGCATTTTGCATTCCCGTGGCATCGACGGCTTCCGCTTCGATCGCCAGGCCGCCAAGGCCGAAGGGCAGGCGCGGTACGCTCACAGGCAGGGCGAAGCCCGAACCAACGCTGACGACGGTCGCGACCCCGGCAACGGCCTTGTTGGTCGGAACGATGTCGGCGACAACCGAGCGAACGGTCAGATCCGCCGGCTGGCCGGCCGGGACCATCTGGTATTTGTCGCTCAGCGCCACGCAAAGCGCCCGATCCAGAGCATTGGAAACCAGGGACCGATCCGCTTCGGTCTTGATTTTGGACGCAGCACTGAAGGAAAAGACAGTCGGGACGATGGCGATGGTTTTTACCCGTGCCAACTGCTGTCCGTCGACATAGAGCCGCTTCTTGGCAAGCGTGCCCTTCGGCGGACCGAGGTTCTTGTAGGAAGCGAGCGTTCCAGCCTCCCTGAGCGGCACGGCAGCGCATCCGCAAACGCCTGCCGTTATCAGTAGGGCAATAAGTCCCAGGAGCGACGACCTAGACGGACGCTTGAAAAGCGGCTGGTTGAAAAATCGACGATGTGAATGCGAATTGCTTGGCATGTTGCTCGTTGGCCTCCGGTCATAACGATGACCGGACACTCGGAGCCAACCGTTGCCACAGAATTACACGGGCTAGCGCTTGTACCATCTTAAAGCTGGATCGATACTCTTGTTCCGGACGGACCGCTTTCGATGCCGACCTTTCCGCCGTGGTTTTCGGCGATTTGCTTGACAAGACTGAGCCCCAGACCGGCACCCCGGCTTTTCGGAACCACACGGTAAAACGGCTCGAAAACAAGCTCCTGGTGTTCCAAGGCAATGCCCGGGCCTTCGTCGGCGACGGTCACCTCGCCGCTCGACGACACCACGACCTCGATCATTCCTTTGCCGTTGCCGTGGTCGATGGCATTGCGGATGAGATTCCGGATCGCCCTGTCCAAGGAGGGAGCGTTGCCCTTGCGTTGAAGGCTTTTCACGTCGCTGTCGAAGGAAATCAGATATCCCGACCCCAGCGCCAAAGCCGCAAGATCTGCGACCACCGACCGCGCGAGGTCGACAAGATCAACGGTTTCATCCATGTCAACGGCCTGATGATGCCGCTCGAAATCAAGAAGCTGCTCGGCCGTTTCTCCAAGGCGGGCGACATCGCCTAGCAACCGGCTCCGTTCCGGGCCATCGCTCATGCCGTCGATGCGGGTCTGCATGATGGCAATCGGCGTTCTGAGCTCGTGGGCCGCATCGATCAGAAAACGCCGGCGTTTGTGAAATTCAGTCTCGAGCCGCTCGAGCGTGCCGTTGAACGCAACCACGAGCGGCGCAACCTCACTCGGTATCTGGTCGACCGGCAGACGCACGCCATGGCGCCGCGGCTCGATCTCCGAGGCCTTTTTCGCCACGTCCCTGACCTTTAACAGCGCGTGCCGGACGATGCGCGGGACTGCGAGAAAAATAGCCGGCAGCGCAAAGATGAAGAGCGAGCCGTAAATCGGATAGGCGTCCTTGAAGATGGCGAGCGCCGGCCAGCCGTGGCCAGCGGCTCCGCCGAAGAGTACCCGCACCTCGCCAACCCCCGTCTCAACATGTTCGACCGAGGCGATCTCGCTGATGCCCTTTGCGCCGCGGATATCTGCCGAGTGAAACAGGTGCGCCAGGGGTGCAAGTGCTGCATAGGGCGCAGGAACGACGCCATGAGACACGGAGGTCCCATCCGGCGTTGCTGCCACGAACCAGAGGGCGGCATTCTCTTCCTGGAGCGTCTGCAATTGCCGCGTTTGACGAAGCTGCAAGTGTCCTTGTGCGTCGCGCACCACCGCCTCCGCCACGGCGAAACGCAACTGGCGTTCGATCGCGACATTCGGAGAAAGCACCATTGTCGCATAGACCGACAGGCCGATGATGACGCCCGTAATGACTGTGATGATGACCAGACTGAGTTGCCAGCTCAGTTTCCACCAAAGCGATGAACGGGATCGTTTTACCACATGCATCATTCCTCCTTCAGAAGATAGCCGACACCGCGAATATTATGAATTCCGACGCCGGCACCAGCAGCAGCCAACCTCTTGCGCAGCCGCGAGATGTGCGCATCGATGGCATTCGACTGGATCTCTTCCTCGTAATTGTAGACGGCTTCCTCGAGCATCGAGCGCAAGACGGCCCTGCCTTTGCGCTTGGCGAGCGCCTGCAGGACCAGGAGCTCGCGCCTCGGGATGTCCAGGCGCGATGAGCCGATCATGACCGTGAGATGGACCGGATCAATCAGCAGCCGGCCGATCGTCAAAGTCTGTTCAGGCAGGGCAGCCGGACGCCTCAGCAGAGCCCGTACGCGAGCCAGCAATTCTTCGACGAGGAACGGCTTTCCGAGGTAGTCGTCGGCGCCGACATTCAATCCCTCGACCCGCTCCATGGGCTGGTTTCGCGCCGTCAGCACGATAATCGGCGTGTTTTTTCCTGCACGTCGGAGCTTAGGGATGAAATCGAGACCTTCGCCGTCAGACAGGCGCCGGTCCAAAAGAATAGCGTCATATTCGTTCTGAAGGGTGAGTTCATGAGCGTCGGCAAGACGGCTCGTGTGATCGGTCAAGATTGCATGTTTGCTCAATGCGGCCGCAAGCGCGTCTGCGAGTTCCGGCTCATCTTCAATCAATAAAAGCTTCATGTCCTATCCATTCATGCGCTCCATGCGGCCCATCTGTCCCTTTTGTATTGCCGCAACGTGACATGCAGAAAAGAAACTTCGGTCATGCTTCCGCAATTGTCGGAGCCCAAGTGAAAAGCCATTCAATCTGGAACAGGCGGGCACGAGCTCCCCTGCCCTAATTTAGGAACAGAGCTATGGCTTTAAGAAGGACGGCAGGACCAGCTGTAGTGCTGGTGGTTATCGGATCCATTCAAATTGCCGTCGTGATTCTCGATGCGGCATGCGACACGCCCGGCACCAGGCGACGGCTGATCATCGTCATCCTCAGAAATAGCCGAAGGATCGTCCATGTCTGCACAGTCCATGTACGAGTGCCCGACGCGGAACCGAGTCAGGTGTGGTTCAAACCAGCAAGACGGCTCAGTGTGCAGCCATGACGCGAAAGACCATGCTTCGCGTGCTCGCAGACCTGTTTTTCGCGACGATCCTCTTCGGTGCGCTTCTCGGCGGTCCGATCGTGATGCTCATATTGGTTTCGGAGCGGCTTGCTCTGTGACGATGTTAAAACGACAGGTGGCATATTCCAGTACGCGGCGATCGTGCCGACCCGCGCTACCGCAGAGATGCTGTATGATTGCGTCGGGTGACGGCCATGCGACGATTATATGGCGCGGCGCCCTTAACAAATCGAAACAACTCTGGTGATGACATCGCCGAGCGCGTTGGAGAATATCGCGACAACATCACCATCGGCGGAAAGGCGTGGCCACGTTCGTCGAACTCAATTTTGCTCCTCATCGCGACCTGCCAATAGAGGTCATATTCATCCGAAGGAACATGCAAATGCGCACAGCCCGATTGCTACGCGACCGCTCCCCTTGCCGAGTTCTCATGCCACTGATCGTCGTTGGGGTTTTTGCCGGCGCACCGGCACGAGCGGAAGAACCTCTTTCCAGCGTCATCGCCGACGGCAAGCCCTGGGAAATGGTTGTCGTCAAACGAAAAGCCTCGAACATCCTCGTGTTCCGTCCGGATGGCGGTGGAACGATCAGCGACAGCCTGGTCAGCATAAGCCCGACATGGAGGGCAGCTCCAGGCGGAATTTGCATAACGGCGCGGCCGGGAGACGCTGAAAAATGCCTTCAACTGACCCGCACGAAAACCGGCATCGAAGCCTCGCAGAACGGCAAGACCGTCTGGGTGCTCAAGCGATGAAGCACACTCACGCCGTCACAATTTCGGTGTTTGAGGCGCCTAATCGCAGAAATATGCAATCAGCGCAGAGGAATTGGCTTGGCTCCTCGAGCGTGAAAGTCTTACTGACAATAGTCGCAACGGTCTGTAAGGAACGCCGGTTCAGGCTCTTATCTAAAAGTCGCCGAATGCGGCTGAAGATTGACGCCCACCCGTTTGAGCGGTCGCTTAACCTATGTTCCGGACGTCTTGTCCCGAGCGCGAGCCTGTACCCGAGGCGGCACTGGCAGTGCGATTCGATTGCTTGAAAACCCGAAGATACGGGTCTTTGTTGATCTCAGGAGCATCTATCCGGTAAGTGGAGCGATCGAATACGGATTCGGTTACTTTGCCACCGGCAGGAGACCGAGAGAAGGGTAGAAATGCGCTACTTCATTACAGGAACGGCAGGCTTCATCGGCTTCCATCTGGCTCGCCGGCTGTTGCAGGAAGGGCATGAGGTAACAGGATTCGACGGCCTGACACCCTACTACAATGTCAGGCTGAAGGAGATGCGCCATGCGGCGCTGGCCCAATACCCTGCCTTCCGCCCCGTCATTGCCATGCTCGAAGACAAGGCAGCACTGGAAGCAGCCGTTTCTTCTGCGAAGCCAGAGGTTCTCATTCATCTGGCAGCGCAAGCCGGCGTGCGCTACAGCATCGAAAATCCTCAAGCCTATCTGCGTTCGAACATCGAGGGTTCCTGGAACATTCTGGAGCTGGCCAGCCGCATTGAACTGCGACATCTCATGCTTGCCTCGACCTCTTCGATCTATGGCGCTAATACCTTAGTTCCCTTCCGCGAAACCGACCGTGCCGACGAGCCACTGAGTTTCTATGCAGCCAGCAAAAAGTCGATGGAGGTGATGGCGCACAGCTATTCCCATCTCTATAAGACCCCAACAACAGCCTTCCGCTTCTTCACCGTCTACGGCCCGTGGGGCCGACCTGACATGGCGCTCTTCAAGTTCGTCAAGAACATGATCGAGGACAAGCCAATCGAGATATATGGCCAAGGCAACATGAGCCGCGATTTCACCTACATCGACGATCTGGTTGAAGCCCTGGTACGGTTGTCGGACGTCATTCCGTCAGAAACCAACCGCGTCACTGACACAAGTATCGAAACGCTCTCGCACCAGGCGCCCTTTCGCGTCGTCAATATTGGCGGTGGGCAACCGGTCAGCCTCATGGATTTCGTCCAAAACGTTGAGAACGCGATGGGGCACAAGGCAAAGCGCATAATGCTTCCCATGCAAAAGGGCGATGTGCCGCGCACTTTCGCAAGCCCCGATCTTCTTTTGGCTCTGACGGGCTACCAGCCGAACACCCCTTTGGAAAAGGGTGCTAGGGCTTTCGTCGAGTGGTATCTGGAAGCCGAGCGGGAATTGGGCACGATCGATACATAAGCGGCTGGCGGCTATCACGACGCGCCAATGCGTTTGAGACAGTAGGAGAAGTGCGCATCTGGCTCGAGTGTCAGAAATTCGAAGCGCCAGCCATATTCGACACAGAATTTATTGACCGCTTCAACAACCCCGTAGACGACGGGCTTGACCGTGTTACCCGTACAGAAATCATGCCCGGCGATCCTGCCATCCTGCTTCACCTTTCGGTTGGCTAGCAGCAGTTCGTCCCATGTCAGCGCAAAGGAGTGATCGGTATCAACGTAAATCCAATCGAAGGTCTCATCATCAAACTGAGATAGCATATCAAGCGACGTGCCCTGCCGAATCACAACGCTGCCTTCAGCGATCTCGCGCCCAAATTTGCTATTGATGATTTCAAGGCCTTCCGAGTATCTGTCCATATTCCAGGGATCGATGAGGTAGAGCCGCTGCGGCTGATTGCGTGCAATGATATCTTCGCTAAAGGCGCCTTCGGCAACCCCCAACTCAGCCACCACCCCGCCTTTTGGCAAATTGTCGAGAAGCTTAACGCGGTCGGGAAGCAACTTTGCTTCCTCTGTGTGGGCGTAATCCAGAAAGGTACGGGGGGTGCTCTGCCGAAGGGCCAGCCGCTGCTCTCGCGTCGTCATTTTCGCTCCGATTTTTTTCAACCGCACCTCTACAGAGAATGCCGTCCATGGGGAAGAGCGGCGCCCAAAAGCAAATTTCACAGAAACTCAAAAAGAGGCTTGCGGTTCTTTCTTAATATCGCTAGAGACGCTGCACCGAACGATGACACAGAGCATCGAGGGCGATTAGCTCAGTTGGTAGAGCGCCTCGTTTACACCGAGGATGTCGGGAGTTCGAGTCTCTCATCGCCCACCATTCCGTTTAAAATCAAAGTCTTGCACCTTGAGTTTGGTCAGTGAGCCATTCAAGTGAGACATTTGCTTGCAAAATCCCACCTATATTCTGAAGCGTATTCTATCTGCGCTGGCCCCTTCCCCGTGAAATTCATCCACAGAAACTACTATCTGACATCAAGCTGTCGCTACAGACCCGCGACCCACGAAAAGCATTGCGCTTGTCCCGGCTGATGATCCACATAGGCGAACAATATAATAATGTCGGAATTGCCTACAGCATGGATTACCAGGATCTGCGTACAGCCCTCCAGAACCAATTTCGGGCTGAACCGCGCCGGGTTTGCGGGAGGCTGTTTGGTTTAAGTTATGCTGCCATGCTGGTTCGTCCAGCATGGCGTAATAATGCTCCTCGGTTTCGGCTGGCGGGATGTTTCCGATGGGCTCCAGAAGCCGCCGATGGTTGAACCAGTCCACCCATTCGAGAGTAGCGAATTCCACCGCTTCGAAGCTGCGCCATGGTCCGCGCCGGTGAATGACCTCGGCCTTGTAGATGCCGTTGATGGTCTCAGCGAGAGCGTTGTCGTCGCTGTCGCCCGGATGGCTCAATTCCCGCCTCGGCCAGTCGCTCCGAATATTTGATCGACACGTATTGGACACCGCGATCGCTGTGATGGACGAGGCCACCGCCATGAACGGGACGCCGCTCATGAAGCGCCTGATCCAAAGCGTCGAGGACGAAACCCGCATGAGCGGTCCGGCTTGCCCGCCAACCGACAATACGGCGTGCAAAGGCATCGATGACGAAGGCCACGTAGACGAAGCCCTGCCAGGTCGCCACATAGGTGAAATCGGAAAGCCACAGCATGTTCGGCGCGGGAGCAAAGAACTGCCGGTTCACGCGGTCGAGCGGGCATGGAGCGGCCTTGTCGCTGATCGTCGTGCGGATCGGCTTGCCCCGAATGATGCCCTGAAGACCCCTTGCCCCCATAAGCCGAGCGACGGTGCAGCGGGCGATGTCGAAGCCCTCTCGTTGCAACTGTCGCCAGACCTTGCGCACGCCATAGTCCTGGAAGTTCTCATTGAACACCCGGCGTATCTCGATCTTCATAGCGATGTCACGACGGGCGCGGACCGACAACCGGTCTGCGTCCAGGCGTTTGGCAACGTTCTCGTAGTGGGTTGACGGGGCAATCGGCAGCAACCTGCAGATCGGCTCGGCCCCGCATACCGACCGGTGTTCGTCGATGAAGGAGATCATCGCTTCAAGGGGCGGTCGAGCTCCGCCATCGCGAAATAGCGAAAGCTTTGCGCAGTATCTCATTGGCCTGCCGACGCTCGCGGTTCTCCCGCTCCAGAGCCTTCATCTTCTCGGCCACTTCGCTTGGGAGTCCAGGTCGGGAACCATCGTCCACTTCCGCAGAGCGTCTGCGCCGTGCAGCCGATCTGGCGGCGATCGAGGAAGCCGCTGCCCATCGCGAGGAATATTCGCCTTGGTGATCCAAAACCATCCGCACTGCTCGGCCGCGGACTTCAGGTGAAAATTTGTTCGTTGTCTTGCTCATATCGGCTCCACTCTCTCAGAAATTGATGGAGTGGATGCCCCTCCCGCCTCTGTCGCAGATTGGCAATGTCACACTCGGAGGATTGATATGGACAACGTCACCATCATTGGTATCGATTTGGCGAAGCGCGTCTTCCATGCCTATGGCGCTCGCGCCGACGGCGGTGTCGCATTCCGGAAGAGATTGACGCGGGCTCAGCTTCTTCCGTTTCTCTCCACCCAACCGAGCTGCATAGTTGCAATGGAAGCTTGTGCGAGCGCACACGATTGGGGTCGTGCCATCGGTGGTCTCGGCCATGACGTGCGGCTGATCCCTCCGACCTACGTCAAGCCATATGTAAAGCGCCAAAAGGACGACACGGCCGATGCGGAGGCTATCGCTGAGGCCGCATCTCGGCCCACCATGCGCTTCGTTACCGTCAAAACCGAGGAGCAACAAGCCAGGTCAGCGGTCTTCCGCACGCGTGATCTTCTTGTCAGGCAGCGCAGACAACTGATCAATGCTTTGCGTGGGCATCTTGCCGAGCACGGTGTTGTTGCGCCGCAGGGTCCAACACACTTGAGGACGTTGGCCGTCGCAATCGCTGACGCCAGTCAATCGCTACCCGGTTTGGTGCGTGACATCGGCAACCTCTATCTTGAGCAAATCGAGCAATTGAGCCGAAAGATCACAGATATTGAGAAGGTGCTTCGTAGCGAGGCCCAACGCGGGGTGGAAACACGTCGCCTTCAGACCATGCCAGGTATAGGACCGATAACCGCGATGGCGGTTGAGGCCTTCGCTCCACCAATGGAGACGTTCAAACGCGGTCGTGACTTTACGGCCTAGTTGGGGCTGGTTCCGGTCCAGCACTCGACCGGAACCGACCGTCCAAACGAACTGCTGTTCATGATGATGATCGCGTATGGGTGGAGGCGGAACTGAAGGACGTCGGTGATCAAGCTCTGATGCGCGGGTTGGCTACCGCATTCCCGATTGTGCGTCTGGGCCTGTTCCGATCTTACTACGGGCGTCGGTCAATTGCCGGCCACAAAGCGTCTGACGGGTGTTCCCCTGCCGTTGTCCCGCCTCCGCCCATGCGCGAGGTGCGAGTTCGCTTCGGCGACTTATGATTTGATCGCCTGCGCCTCCCTTGCAACAGCCCACATGAAGCCGGTCAGCTCACGGGCAATGGCGGTGCAAACCACGGTCGTTCGCTTTCCCCGAGTGGCGAGCATTCGATATCGAGATGTCAGCCGGCTCTGAGCCTTCCATGCAATCTCTCGAACTTTCGATGGGGCTTGCTCCATGAGGTAGAGCTTTCTCGTGCCGACTTTCAACGGGTAGCGGTAAGTCCATGCGCTCTCGACCAGCATGTGCCGAACCCGTCCGTTGCCGGCCTTGGTGATCGCACCCCGTCTGACCGTATCACCCGTTGATCGCTCACCAGGGACCAGGCCGAGATAGCCCATCAGTTGGCGAGGGCTCTCAAATCGAATGTACCGGCGACGATCAGATCAACGCCTTTGAGCGTCTAAAGCGCTCGGATGACCGGCGCCAGCGACCAGGTTGGGACGAACTCCTCGATCACCTTCTCCAGTCGTTCGACGCGCTCTTTCGAGATGCGCACCGCCTCGACCATTTCCTGCAACGCAATCTGATGCGCCGGATGATCGAACTGTTGCTCCTGCAGCCAGCGCAGGTATCGCATCCTCCAGCCCTTCTTGCGTAGATAGATGCGACTGTGTTTGAGCATGAAGGCACTGATCTGTTGTCGGTGAACCCGCAACGTCTCGACAGCAGCAGCTCGAGCGCGAACGAGGTCACGCATCGCCTCATGGCCCTCATCAGGAACCCACACTGCCGTGAGCTCGCCGGCCCTCAATAGCCGGGCGAGCGCGGCATCTCGACGATTGGTCTTTACTCTGTCGCCTGGCTTCCTGGGGATCAATGATGGAGCGACCACCACACATTCATGGCCAAGCGATCGTATCAATCGATGCAGGCGGTAGCCGGTCGGGCCGGCCTCATAGCAGAAATGCACGCGGGCAAACTTTGCGGCTATCCGCTGGATGATGCGGCGCATGCTGACATCCGATGCATTAACCTCACCCCAAAAGCGGACTCTCCCTCCCGGCCGGATTCAGCGACAGCGACCGCGTCCTTCAGCTTGACGACATCGATTCCTATAAAGGCCTCTCTATAATCTGCCACGGCTCGTCCTCCTGTGATGAGGAGCGGCTCGGCCTGTCCGAGCAACCCTCGGAAGAGCAGTGTAGGGCGAGCCACCTCAGGCACGAAGACGGACATACGGTCTTACAGAACAGCAGCAAGCTTCAAAGTTGCCGACCTTGAACGTGCGGTGAAGGGCGCCCGCAACGTTGGGCTTGCCATTCTCCGGACGGAAGTGACAAAGGACGGGAAGATCCTCCTTATTCACGCCGAAGCCCCCGTCACGCCTGCCGCACCTACCGTGGCTGAAGTCCAAAGCCAATGTCTTACATCGATACCCGGATGAGCGGCGCCGAGAGCAGCCGCGGTCAAGCCATCGACTCACCTAAATGGTTTAAACGAGTTCTTCGAGCGCATGGTACCGTCGTTTTCTCCCATCGAACGGCTCTTGCGCCATGTGCTCGCACCGCTCAATGGCAAAGACAGAAACGCCGCCTCGGCTGGTCTCCGAAACGGCGTTGAAATTCTGTCGCAAGCAAAAATACTTCCGCCATCAAATTACCGGAGGTCGCGCGCGCTGCCAACGAGAATGTTTGACGATCTGTTAGGCGATGTGGCTCCGCTCCTATCAACCGAGGCGAAGCGTCTTAATCTGCTCGAAAACGGATAGACACGGTGGGCATCATTGTTGTTGCCCAAGTCGTCTGCAATCCTTGTTCCTGCCCTTTCAATGCCATGCAGTTTCACCGGCGCACTCACCCGACATGCTGAAAGAAAAGCTCGCACAACGAACGATCCGGATGATTGCGAGAAATGGCCGGAGCATTGTCGAGGTTTCGCCGTTTGAAAATTGGATTGTACGGCAAGGGGTCTGGCCCATCCTCTACTGCCGGCAGAATCCCCACCCGCCCCCTCAGATCTGTCCGTAGCCAGCTTTTCAACCCGTGGTGTTTTTCTCCGTCCACCGTCGAGTTGAGATATCGCTGCGAAGTTCTCCCGAGGGCTTCGCTTAAGCGGTATCTAATGTCACGCTTGCAGCGAGAGTTAGCATTTGCGATAACAACGTACAGTGGCGTTCGTCGAGCACAGCTGAATGCAATTTTTTATGCACCTTTGGGAGACACCGTGGCCGATCTAGCAATTTATCTTCCTCGTCCAGCGATCGGCGTCTGGACTTGGTACAAGCAAGGCGGAGACGTTCTTGCCTTCATCGCGATCTCCCTATCCATGGCTATCTTCATTGGGCAGGAACAAATCATCTCGCGCGGCGATGTTGTCTATTGGCTAGTTGTTTGTCCCAGTCTTTTGATGCCGTTGCTTCGCTTCAGGCAGACACTCGAGAACCTGCTTTTCGGGAAGGCGCGGCCAATAGCCTTTTTCGGAATTGTCAGCGCCGTCTGGTTAATGATCCAGCGGGATTTTGGAGCCGTCCCACCTATCTTTCTGATCGTGTGGGTCGCTGGATGGGCGTACCGAGATGAGGTGAGAATCAGCGCCCGAGCGCTTCTCTCTCTGGCCTTGATATTCTACGGCGCCGGCTGCATCTCCTTTCTGATGCAGCCTTCCTATGAGGATCACCCGTGGCTGATGCAGCCACTAGATCCCCCGGAAGCTGCCAAAGAGAGTAGCGTTGAACTTGCTTTGCCCGAACAAGATCGAGATGGGTTAAACATCAACGCGTGGGGTATTTTACCGAATCAAACTGCAGTCGCATTCCAGCCGTGGCGCATCTCGGCCACTCCAAACATCGCCACATCTGGAATATTCTCGCTCATGATCCTCCTGGTGATTGTCAGACGCTTCCGTCCAAACCCGTTGGAGATCGTGACGGCGGCATCCGCACTTTACTTCGCGACATTGTCATTCGTTCGAGCTGTTTTCGTAAGTTTTGCACTATTCTCCGCAACAATAGAAATAATGAGCCTATTGCCGCGGCGCCCGCGCCTCAGAGTTGCTGTTGCGCTTTTTATGACCATAGGAATTACCATCCTGGTTGCCTTATCGCCAATCCTCTTATATGCGCTGCAAGACTGGAGCATCGTGTCCCGAATGTTTCTTCGCGGACAGGCCAGCATGTCTGTCGCGGATATATATCGCCAGATGTACCGTCCATGGCTATGGAACGAGCATCTGAAACTGTTCTGGAGCAGCCCTTACCTTATGGGTCAAGGCAGTGAATTAGCGGTTAGCGCGCTCAAGAATATTATCAACGCAGGACAGATTCGGTCGGACTCCGTCTCATTCCTCACCCGCATGGTGGCGACATACGGCATCCCCGCTTTCGGGATCATCATATTCTTGATCGAGCGGTGCTATAGCCACGCCAAAGAGAACGACATTTGGGGTGTGGCAGTCCTGTCCGTAATGGTGTGGCTAATGATGAGTTGGGGCAGTATCTTCCACCCCAGCAACGGCATGTTCGCCCTCGCATTCCTTTTCATCGGTAACGGGTCTCAAGTCTTCTCATGCAGCAAAGCATGCAGAGACGAGGAACAACGCCTATACAAAACGGAAACATAGCCGGCAGACGATTATGATTCGCATCTCTGCTATCGCTGTCGTAGGTGCCTGCGTTGTCAGCCTCATGCTAGCATTCACCGCCGACATAGGCGAACCAATTCAGTGGCCCGAAATTCACGCGCCAAAAACAGGCCGGCTCGTTAACGTGGTGCCTGCCCTCGATACATCTTCTGAATCGCCTTAAACGGAGACATCACTGAACTCCTCGGAACCTTGCCTGCGTGTCGAAGTTGAGAGCAAGGATCACGCGGCAATGTATTTCGCATACTGCTCGCCCCGGCCGGGGCGTGCGATCCACTCCCTGTTAATTCCCCCAGAGACTAGCCCGCTTCGGCGAGTTTTTTTTGCCGACGTCGGCGGCCGTGATGAGCTATTCAATGCATGGTGTGCTGAGCAAAGCGTAGACTCTCCAAGAGAGCGCTTAACTCGTCGATACGACTATCCCTGTTGAAATCCTTTTCGCTGAGCATAAGTCCATTGCGACCCATCTGAGACCGATCGTGATTACTCATGCTCATCATCTTGAGCACAGACTCAGCTAAGGCTGCCCCGTTGCCCGCGGGAGAAGCGAGTCCAGCACCGGCGCGGCTTAGGACATCCGCGCCCTCACCATTTAGCATGGCAAGGATGGGTAGCCCTTCGGCAAGATACGATTGCATTTTTCCGGGAATAGTCATCGCGAAAATCGGCTCTGCCTTCAACGAAACGAGCAATGCATCGGCGTGCATGTAAAAGGATCGCATCCGCTCAAGCGGAAAACGACCCGGAAGCAGAACGGAATCTTGTAATTGGCGACGATCTACTTCCTCGCGGACCCAAGAAGCCATCCTTCCGTCACCGACAATGATCCAGCGAACCGCCTTGTTATGTTTCAACGATTCGGCAGCATCGAGAACGGCGCCGAAATCTTGAGCTTCCCCAATGTTCCCAGTGAAGACAATGGAGAATTTTTCTCTATCCGCAGGAATTTCGGAAGCTGGCTCCTCCTCAATATTGCGGTCAACTTTATCGGCCCAGCTTGGAAAATAGGTTATTTTGTCTGGCAATTGACCGAAGCGCGAGATTTCGGGGATGAAGCTACGTGATTGTGCAAGTATCAAATCGCAACGGTCATAGATGAATTTGACGATCTTCCCGACTTGCTTCAGAATGAATTTAGAGCGAACGATGCCGGTCGCCTCCAGGCTCTCGGGCCACAAATCCAATACCCAAAAAGCAACTGGTGCTTTTTTCAACCACCGCAGAACTATTGCGGGAAAGCCAACAGAAATAGGCGAGGGTTCGAAGACGAATATTGCCTCAAACTTCCTCCCCCGCAGCTTGAACGCGCCCAAAAGCGAGCCACAAAGCGCGAAGCTTGCATAATTCAATAACAAAGTGATCGCCCTCGCGCCCCTTGCTAACATAGGCACCCTGACAACCGGAATCCCGTTATAGCTGGCGAATGCGGAAGGATCCTGCAGATATTCTGGAAAGGTTTTGCCGGAGGGATAATTGGGCTTTCCAGTCAGCACCGTGACCTCATGCCCGCGATCAACGAGGCCAGTCACAAGATCGTTGATCCTAAACCCTTCCGGCCAGAAATACTGTGTGACGACGAGGATCTTCACAGCGGTCCCGGCTACTCAGCCGTACGCCAGACGACGCGATTCACGTAATCCGTATAGCTATAAATGATCCTGACAACCTTGTCGGCGACATTTGGCATGCTGTAGTCAGACACAAGTCTAAACGACCGACCTGTCGACGAGTGCTGTGCTTCAACCACATCGAGCGCCTGCAGAATTCGATTTTGCGACAGCCCCGTCATAACTACGGCGGTCTCCTCCATTCCTTCAGGCCGCTCATGCGCCTCGCGAATATTCAACGCAGGAAAATTGAGAATTGATGCCTCTTCACTGATCGTGCCGCTATCAGACAATACGACGCGCGCATTCTGCTGAAGGTTGACGTAGTCAAAAAAGCCGAGTGGCTTTGATATATTGATCAGAGGGTGAAACGGGAGTCCGGCCGCGTCGATGCGCTTTCGCGTTCGTGGATGGGCGGAGACGATCAACGGTATGGCATAGCGTTCCGCGACTGCATTCAACACCTCAACCAGTTTTTTAAAACTGACTTCGGGCTCAATATTTTCCTCTCTGTGAGAGCTCACCACAAAATATCCCCGCGGCTCCAATCCAAACCGGCTCAAGACATCAGATTTTTCAATTGAAGGCATGTAATGATTGAGAACTTCATACATCGGGCTCCCCGTCTTTATCACACGGTCGGGCAGCAGGCCCTCGCGCAGCAGGTATTCGCGCGCGATAGTTGAATAGGTCAGATTGATATCGGCGGTATGATCGACAATCTTGCGGTTGATCTCCTCGGGTACGCGCTGATCGAAGCATCGATTCCCGGCCTCCATATGGAAAATCGGGATCTTTCGCCTTTTTGCAGCAATCACCGACAGACAACTATTGGTATCCCCTAAAACCAACAGAGCTTCGGGCTGGACAAGGTCCAGCACATCATCGCAGGCAGCGATGATCTTTCCGATGGTCTCGGCCGCATTCTTTCCGGCGGCGTTAAGGAAATGGTCCGGCTTGCGAACCCCAAGATCGTTAAAGAATATCTCGTTGAGTTCGTAGTCGTAGTTCTGCCCAGTATGCACGAGTACATGATCACAGTACTCGTCCAACTTGGCGATGACGCGCGACAACCGGATGATTTCGGGTCGCGTCCCTACAACCGTAACGATTCTCAATTTCTTCACGGGCATCTCAGACCTGCTTGACGATTGTATCTGGCTTTTGCGGATCAAAGGTTTCGTTCGCCCACAACAGGACGATCATCGTGTCCTTGCCGACATTCGTAATGTCATGTGCCCAGCCCGGGACAGTTTCAACAACCCGAGGCGTACTTCCGTCAGTGAAAAGCTCGGCGGTCTCGTTGCTTAAGACGTGGCGGAACCGGAATTGCGCCTCACCTTGAACAACAAGAAATTTCTCGTTCTTTGTGTGATGGTAATGTCCGCCGCGCGTCACACCCGGATGAGCCGTGAAGAATGAGAACTGGCCGGCATTTTCCGTCCGAAGCATTTCGGCAAACTCGCCCCTCGGATCGCGGTGAGTGACGAGATCGTATGCGAAATGCTCCGGCTTCATGAATGAAAGGAAGGTAGCATAAAGAGCTCTCTGCAGCCCGTTGCCGACCCCGCCGGGAGTCAATGTCTGTCGACTGGTCCTGAACGCTTCCAGCTGTTCTGCCAATTCGCCAACGGTTGTCGAATACACTGGATCAACAGTCAGATATCCGCTTGTCGAAAGACCGTTATCCAAGTGATCGATGAAGTGTGCGACCAAATCATCGATATAGACTAAGTGGATGACTGCTTCGGGATCGTGGATCGCAATCGGCTCACCATTCATAATATTGTAACAGAAGGTCGCCACTACAGAGTTGTAGGCAGGCCGACTCCATTTGCCAAAGACGTTCGGCAGACGATAGATGGCGTATCTCCCACCCGAGTTATTGGCATAAGCACGAATGACCTCTTCTGCCTCGCGTTTGCTTCGTCCATAAGGGTTGTCCATTAGCGCCTGAATCGAAGAGGTGTAGATGACCGGGATTGCGCTTTCGAGGGACTCGAGCGCGTGGCACAGACGCTCTGTCATGCCGACATTGCCGCTCTCGAATTCAGCGTCATATACCGGCCGGTTGACCCCGGCGCAGTGAAAAACCATGGACGTCCCATCGAGCAGGCTTGCCATTTTGGCAACATCAAAATCTCGACCAATCTCTCTGACGTCAAAGCCCCGCTCTCGAAGCCGCACGGCCAGATTTGCGCCGATAAAGCCGTTTGCACCTGTAATGGCAACTGTCTTACTCATACATCAAACTTTACCGGTTTGCCTGCCCGCATCTGTTCGACGAAGCTGAGCTTATGCAAGAGCTTGATCATGCCGTCCACATCCAACCGTGTCGTCGTGTGCGAATTGTAATCCTGGCTTTCGGAAATCTTCGCCTCCCCCTCTTCGACATACTTGGTGTAATTCAAATCCCGAAGGTCGGGGAGGACACGAAAATAATCACCAAGATCCTCCGCCGAGGCCATTTCTTCAGCGCTTAGAAGCGTTTCATAAAGTTTCTCGCCGTGGCGGGTTCCCATGACATGAACGGGATGGGACTGTAAATTCATGATCGCCTTGATAGCTTCCGCAAGTACCTCAATCGTGGCTGCCGGCGCTTTTTGGACGAAGATATCACCGTTGCAGCCACGCTCAAATGCATAGAGAACAAGATCGATGGCCTCATCGAGCGTCATCATAAACCGCGTCATCGCAGGGTTCGTGATCGTTAGCGCCTTTCCTGCCAGGATCTGCTCGACAAAAAGCGGAATAACCGATCCGCGCGAAGCCATCACGTTGCCATAGCGAGTGCCGCAGATGACGGTGCCGTTGTTGAGATTTCTCGACTTGGCAACCATGACCTTTTCCATCAACGCCTTGGAAATTCCCATGGCGTTAATCGGATAGACCGCCTTGTCCGTGCTCAGGCAGACAACGCGCTTGACGCCGTTGGTGATAGCAGCCTCAAGCACATTTTCGGTGCCAAGGACGTTCGTCTTGACCGCCTCAAGCGGATGAAACTCACATGACGGAACCTGCTTCAGCGCTGCAGCGTGAAAGATGTAATCGACGCCGCGCGTAGCATTCAGAACGCTTGAATAATCCCGCACATCGCCGATGTAGAACTTAAGCTTGTCATTATTGAACGCCTTGCGAACGTCATCCTGCTTTTTCTCATCACGGCTGAATATGCGGATCTCACGTATTTCGCTGTCCAGGAAACGGCGCATCACTGCATGGCCAAACGAACCGGTGCCACCGGTGATCAGGAGACAAGCGTCTGTAAACATCTCTTCCACTTCTCTATTCAGACAATCCTAGGCATCGACGGAATACCGCATATAACTTCAACGCATTTTGATCCACGCTGAAATTACTCTTCGCGAGTTCAAGGGCCGCCAAACCCATTTTTCTCGACCTGTCACGATCATTAGCGAGAGTGGAAATCGCAGCGGCAAGCCTCTTGGGATCATGTGGCGGAACAGCCAACCCCGTCTTCCCGTCGACCAGAGTGTCCTTGGTCGGATTCGTCACTGCAACAATGCTCGGAATGGCGGAGAATGCGGCCTCGAATACCGGACGACCCGGAGCGTTATAATGCGATGGAAAACACAAAACATCAATGGACCGATAGGCTTGGGCGATATCCGACATGAACCCGACCATATGAAAATCCTTGGTCAAATCGTAACTATGCAGCCGCTGCTCCACTTCTGCCCGGATATTTTGGTTGATCCCAAGAACGCTAAGGATCCTTGCACGCAATGTTCTTGAGGAACGAGCGTCATCGCCGATTACGATGTATTCGACGTCGATGCCGCTTTCTTTGATGATCCGCGCCGCGTCGACCAAATCGAGGATACCCTTCACCTTCAAAAGGTTGCCAACAAAACCAACTTTTAGTGAATCCGCTCGCATTTTGGATATAGCCGCTTGAAAAGCGGAATCGGGATCCGCAACCGGCTTCGGCGTGAAAGCGTTGTGAATAACCTCTACGTCCAAGTCCGCGGGCAAGCTTTGACGAACCGTTTCGTCAATCGCAATGATGGCACTGGCATTTCGCCGCAAGAACGAATTCACCCACCTGGTGCGCCAGGAACGATCACTACGCGCCACAGAACGGACGTGGACCACGACCGGTACCTGATACAGTCGTCTTGCAATCCACATCGGGAAAATGCCGGTGAACTCGTTGATGTGAATCAAATCGATGTCGGGCCATTGGCGATGAGCGTTCCGGATTGCCGCAACGGTTGCGGGAATGTTGAGAATTTCTCTCAAGAGGACAATCCATCGCGCACCCCGATAATAGCCATATTGAGTATTGTCGAACTGGCTCAGGCCACGAACAGCGATAACTTTTCCCAGCTTGCTGAAAAACGGCATGACGGTGCCACGGGGGGTGACGAAGTGCGGCTCGACAGTCGACGGGAATGCCCGAACAGCCTCCGTGAGGCTGCGTGACGCACCGCCGAAGGTGCCGATCATATGGATAAAGAGGACTTTCACGTCTGCCGTCCTATCGCTCCGCTGGAATCATGCGAGACTTCCGTAGCTGCTCTGTCATATAATCAACGAGCATGGTAGCGCCCTCCCGGCTAAGATGGTCCGTGTCCGTGTACAGCAATCGGTTGGCGGTATGGGTGATGCAGCGTCCGCTCTCCTTGTTACAGAAAACGGCCTCCGGATAGACAGCGAGAAAATTCGACCGGCCATCGAACCCCTGCAAAACGTCGTATACTCTTCGAATGCGATCAAGGTAGACCTGTCGAGCGGTGGTAAGCGGCATTGCTCCTGTCGCAGTCAGTTTGAGCACTGTATGAGGCACGTTCCAGCCGACCTCCGGCACTGGCGCGATGTAGATCACTGTCAATCCACTATCGAGCAACGTCTGTATGGTGTTCGAAAGCGCTGCTTGAACTCCTAGGATCCGGTCGAGTTCGTTTGCCGGTGTTACCCCTTTTACCTGCACGGGGATCGGCTGACCCGGTTCTATGCCACCCTCTTCGTTGTCAAACCGTGTCCCTTCCATGTAGGCGCTGATCCTGTCGTTTATCACGACGGTGGTGATACGGTCGTGCCTTAGCTTGCCCAATACAGCGCTTGCAAAATTGGCGCAGTGCTCCGTCGTATAGACAGGATCGACGCCTAATACATACGGGCAGCCAGGATAGGTGAGCATTTCAGCCGACACACCAAGCTTTTCAAAAAGCTGCGACAACGCGTCCGAAAGGGTCTCGGCATGGCTGTCACCGAGCACGGCCCACGTGGGAGGAACGCTCCGCAAGCCAATCACGCAAACCCTTTCAATCGAAGCCGATTTGCAGTCTTGCCCCTTGAGGCTCAATGTCCCGCGTTCGGCTGACACGGACATCATTGCCTGCTGTTCTGGCGTATAGCGTTGTGGCAACCCTTCGGTGATCATATTTACCGACAAGACGATCGCAAGAACCATAGTGGTCGCGGTGCACGTCACCGATACCGTCAAATTGCTGAAAGCACCCGCTTTTCTGAAGGGCTTTTCAACAAGCAACCAAGTCAAGGCCGCCATCGTTACTGCCGTTGCGATCAGCAGAACTCGTTGCAAATTCGAAATCTCGCCGATGGCATAGTGACGAGCAAGGGCGAATATCGGCTGATGCCAAAGGTAGAAGGAATAGGAAACGAGACCGATGCAGACGAAAGGACGGGAGGAAAGCAGGCGGCTCATCCAATCGCCGTTCCCCGCGAAAGCTATGATACTGCAGGCGCCGACAATTGAGAGAACGGTAAAGGCGTAACCGGCAAGGCCCAGTGGTTGACCAAGAACGAAAGCCACCAGGAGCGCCACGCCTCCAAACAGCGGAAAAAACCGGCTCCCGGACAATCCAGTCTGGACTAAAGACGACCGATGCCGGCGAACCGCAGCGACGATGGAACCGGCCAACAGCTCCCATGCGCGAAATTGGACAAGATAAAACACCTCCGCTGGCTGTGAACGTTGCAATCCAAGAGCAAGAATAAGCGAAAATGTGCTAAGGCCGATTAGATATTTCGTGGGCTTCCCGAGGCTAAATCTATAAATGAGACCAAGCAGCAACGGATAAGCAACGTAGAACTGTTCCTCGACCGAAAGCGACCAAAGATGAAGAAGGCTTGAAAGGCCGGCCGCCTCAGAGAAATAATCCTGCGTCAGCCATAGATATATATTTGCGACAAAAAACAGAGCGGCCAGGCCGTTACTCGAAAATTCCTTCAGCGAATCCGGCGGAAGAAGCCAAATAGCCCCCAGTGTTGAAATGCCGATAACAACGTAAAGGGCGGGTAATATACGTCGAATGCGGCGCATATAAAAACGCCAGAAATCCACCCGACCGCCAGCCAACTCATCGAGTAGGATGGTAGTAAGAAGGTAGCCGGAGATGACAAAAAATACGTCGACCCCTAGATATCCTCCCGGCAGGATTTGCTTGCCCCGCCAGAAGAATTCCGCATGGAAAATAACGACTGCGAAAACGGATATCGCCCGCAGACCATCTATTTCGGGCCTATAACGCATCGGAAACGGATCAGCCAATATATTGACGCGTCGCGTTCACCGCCTTCTTGGCGAACTCGAAGAAACCGTGACTGTTTGGATAATCTTCAAACGTCTTGCACGGAGCCTGCATCATCGCCTCGAAGCTTGCCTCCGACATGCCGAGTTTCTTAATCGTGTACTCCCTATCTTCCTCCAACATGTGTTCCGGGTATACGGGCTGCAGCATCGCCTCGATAGCTTCATCCCGAGTCATTTGCCCCGACAGCACCAAATTCGAGTAATGGGCCTTTCGTTTATCAATACCAAACTTGCGGGGGAGAATATAAGCCTGGTAGAAACGTGTATATATGGATTCATAATGCTTCCCTCCATAGTATATCCAACCAAGGTCACCCTCCAGAATTTCCATCGCTTTCTTCTTGTCGTATTCAACGAAATTCAGAACGGAAACCATCCGTATTTTTTTTAAGAAGACGTAGTAAAACAAATCCAAAATCGAGAAATGAGGGTAATTGGTGAGTTTCGCACTACCAAATTTGCGATGGACGCTCTTAATATAACGCCAATCAAAGTACCCATAGCCCCATTTTTCGGGAAGGATCGCCTCAGAGATTACATTCGTGCCGGTGATGACGTGGCGTAACCCATATCTCGCGGCAAATCTGTAAAGGAGCGCAAATATTGCGTGGTCGGTCGGCACCTCACCATCGGGCGTCGAGGCTTTGAGAAAGGACAGCTGAAGATCCTTAAAATCGTCCCAGTTGAGCACGTGTGTGTGCAGATCGATATTCAGAGTTTTCAGGGTCTTTTCGATATTGGCGACAGCAAGCTCGGAATTCCAGCCGTTGTCGAGGTGAACGGCCAAGGGACGCAATCCAAGCTCCTTCACGAGCCAGGCGACATAGGTGCTATCGACGCCGCCGCTCACACCGATGACGCAATCGTAGTCCCTGCCGGCGCCGGCCTGCTTGATTTCGTTCACTAAGGCATTCAACCGGCTTTCGCGTTCGTCGACGGCGACGAGGCGCGTCTTGGAAACGGTGTCATACCGATAGCAATGGTTGCAGACCCCATCAGCGTCAAATTTGATGTCGGGGTCGGTCGTGTCCATGATGCAACGCGTGCAAACGATCATCGGCACGGATCTCCTGAAAGCAACTTAGCCGAGCGCGCGCTCCAGCGCATCGCGAGGCGGATAGGTGATGAGAACCGCACGATGCGGCCCCTGAAAAACAAACATGGCACCAGCGGCCACAGCGGAAGCTCCGCCTTGGGATTTTGCCATTCGAAAGTCTTCTATCGTACCGGCGCCACCCGAGGCAATAACCGGAATTCTGACCGCACTGGAAACGGACTGGATGAGTTCCAGATCGTAACCTTTCATTGTGCCTTCATTGTCAACGGCGGTGAGGTAGATCTCGCCGGCGCCAAGTCCTTCAACCATTCTGGCCCATCGAACCGGATCTTTTTCCGAAACCTTTGCACCGCTTGAGGAATAGACTTGGTAACCTCCCCACAGTGACTTCTTCACGTCGATGGAGACAATGACGGCTTGGCTTCCAAACTCCGTTGCGGCCTTCTTGATGAGCTCCGGGTCAGCGATCGCCGCATGATTGACGACAATCTTCTCGATACCTGCCTTCAGGATCGCGCGAATATCATCGATCGATCGAATGCCGCCGCCATAGGAGAGCGGCATGAAACACTCGTTTGTAATGTTCCTAATCGTTTCAAACGCAGGCCCCCGGCGCTCCTTCGACGCGGTGATATCCAGAAGCACCAATTCATCAACTTCCTTGGTGTTAAAGATCTTGATCGCGTTTATGGGATCGCCGATGTAAACGGGGTTCTTGAATTTTGTCGTCTTGACGAGCCCGGAACCTTTTAGGAGCAGGCTGGGAATTACCCTTGTCGCGAGCATCTCAACCTCAGCAATTTTCTGCAAAATTCTTGAGCAACCACATTCCGTAGCGATGGCTCTTTTCAGGATGGAACTGCGCGCCACGAATGTGGCCTCTTTCGATGCCCGATGTAAAGCGCAGGCCATGGTATTCGGTTTCCAACAGGGCGTCTGCGGGGTCATTGCAAATGACGTGGTAGGAGTTGGCAAAATAGAACCGCGGCCGCCCGGGAGTTGCCTCCGTTAGTGGCGAGACTTTTCTTACATCGACCTCATTCCAGCCCATATGCGGTACGCGCATCTCGGGGTTGCTTGCATTGTCGAACCGAACCGCACGAGCATCGATCCAGCACAGGCCAGTCTCCACGCCCTCTTCACTCCCGGCGCCCAGCATCTGCATGCCGAGACAGACCCCCAGAATAGGAACCTGCTTCTCGATAACCACATGATTTAAACTCTCGATCATTCCGGTAGCCTTCAGCGTCCGCATGCCCGCATCGAATGAGCCGACCCCTGGCAAGATAATCTTCTCTGCAGCAAGCACATCTTCCGGAGTAGTTGCGAAACGCGAACCGACACCAAGCTTCTTGAGCATGTTTTGCATGGAACCAAGGTTACTAGTCCCGTAGTCGATGATGGTGATTTCGGTCATTTCGTCGCTTCGTAACCTTCTCTCTGTGGATCCAGCAACCGTGTCATATTCCCTACGAAACCTTGCGCAAAGAAGTGATCCTTTGTTTTGACGGGAACTACTGGCCAACCTCTTCTGGAGACAATTGCCGCAAACCTTTCGGGATTGTCTACCAGAAACGCACCGTCATGCTGCAGTATCGCAGCAACCGATTGATAGGTTTCAAAAGGAATAATCCCAGTCGGCGTACCAATTCCAAGTGCATCGTAATGCGACGCCGAAGATATGCTCAAATGCAGATCGGAAAGAGCGATCAACTCATGGGTTGAACGAGTTGACTTTCCCGAAATGATCTCCACACGTGGTTCGTGTCCGAGATATTGAGCATACAGTTCCTCTTCGACGTCATAGGCGGGATGAAGCTTAATGTGGATCTTGATCGGCACACTTGCGTTTTGGAGGAATACAATGACAAAGTGGCATAATTGCTGCGCGGCAACACCTTGGGTGGTGATTGTAACTTTGATCTCTTCAGACGGTTGGAACATCGAATCGCGCAGTAGCCTTGCACGCTCGATGGAAAGTGCGCCGACAGCCTCGATCCGGCCTTCCGCTTCCAGGGCCGTCCCCTGAAGGACCTCGCGGGTAAAATTGCCATAGGCCGCTAGGATCGAAGGCTTGATAACATTCGTCTTAGACGACAATTCCTCGGGAAGAACATTGGGATGAACCGCTGTGAATACACCGTGTTGCAGCTCGACAAATGCCACTCCCCCGTTTCGGCATGCATCCATCAATGCAAATTGCCCGCTGTCAGGCACCAGAACAACAGCTGGCGCGAATTTTCTGAGGACCAAGCTGTAAAGATAGGATCGCCAACGAAACACATTGTAGTGCCTTGCCAAGCGTCCAGCCGTATAATCACTAAAGCCGAACTCCTGGCCAAGTGCGTCGGCAAGCAGATTGAAGACCGGATCCGTTGACTTAAACGGGAAATAACGCCCGAGAATTGCGCTTAAGACGATGATAGACGTATCGTCAAAGACTGGACGGCGTCTTGCGATAGAGGTTCTGTCTTCGAAGCCGGCGGCATCGTATGAAGAGATCTTAGCCCCTCCATGGATCTCATCACACAAGGCGTCAAAGTAGATGTCCACCGCTTGGTCTGCTTGGATTCCGCGATGAGCTGAATCATAGGTCTTGCATAGGTAGTGGTACCGTCTGCCCGGTAAAAGATACTGCAGAATACCGAAAAGTACGCCAATGACCAGTCGCTTGCGCGACAGGGGAGCGCGAATTAGCCCGCCCCGTTGCTTCCGCAACGATACTTCAAAGCGAATCAGCTGCCACAGGCATACACCATCAACGACTTTCGAGAAAAGATCCCATCGCTCTTCAAATGAGCGCACGATTGCGCTGACCTCGGCTTCCGTAAGATTAGTGTCCTTGGTCACGCGACCCGCTTTCCCCGGAACAGGGCCCGCGCTGCTTCGAACCATGGCAGTGGATGCAACTTTTGCGAAAAAATCCAGACTGATAAGAACATCAAGAGCTGAGCAACGGCATAGGCCTGGGCGACACCCTGCAGGCCTCCGACATGCAGGAGCAAATAAGCCAGGGCGAGATTCAATATGCCGCAAGATATTGTAATGCCGGCAAGATATGCCGTCTTTTCGCGATAGAAGACCACATTGGCGACAATCAGATACATACCTCCAAAAGCCTGACCCAGTGCAATGAGCATTACAAAAGAAGACGCGTTCATAAACGCCTGACCAACAAGGAACGGAAGGATCCAAGGAGCGAGAAACCCCACCATCATCGCTAAGATGAGAAGAGCAGCAAAGTAGATCATACAGAATTTCGCAATGAGTACGTTCTTCTGATGTCTATTCTCCTTAATCGCCTCGATCAGCCACGGAGACACGGCACGGCTGCAAGCGTCCGAAAGCAAATTCACACCCAATCCAATTTGGATAGCGACCATATAGATGCCAGTGCTCGCGAGATCGAGAAAATTGGTGATCAACAACCGATCGACCATGGCGATAAGCATGCCGCCGACAACATGGGGGACGAGGGGAACACCGAACTTCAAGGCGTTCCGCACGTAGTCGACGCGAATATTGAGATCGATCCAGCGACCGTAAAATAGCATCCCCAGCGATATTGCGCCGAGAATGGCGATCGCCAAGGACATACCGATGAGCCGTCCCTCCCACGCAAGCCCAAAAGAAACGACAAGCACCAGAGATAATAAGGCATCAATTACAGCCTGACCAATTCGAAGCAGGCTGAACATGCCGGCTTGCTTTGCAGACTGGAAGATCGACAGCATTGTCAGCAGGAGGAACTGCATCCCAGAGGTTAACACCGCGATCAGCAGCCATTTTCCCGGCAAATTGGTTAAAGCGATTAAGGGAACCTGGAGAAGAGTGACTGAAACGAAAACGATACTCGTCGTTGCAACCAATATTGCCAAGCACGAACCCACATATTTGGGGAAATCAATCTCGGTTCGATCAAAGTAACGCATCCCGACAGCGCCGTGAACGCTCAGTCCGGTCAGGGCCCCAAGTGCAGTTAAGAACACGGAATACATAGCGACGAGACCGTAGTCCTCCGGCGAGAGCACACGCGTTAGGATCGGCAAAAGAAGCAGTGGGAGCCCCGAGGCCAATGCATTCGTGGCGGTGAATACGAATACCGAACGAACGACCTGCAGGTTGAACATCAAATCAACCGAAGAAGGATTTGATCGCAGTCGACACAGTCACAACGTCGGCGTCGGACATGTGTTCACCAATCGGCAGGCTGAGAAGCGTCTTGTCTGCCTGATTGACGAAAAGATCCTCCTGGCCTTGGCCAAGATAATCGTAGGCCTTCAGCTTCGGCAAGGCGACCGGATAGTGGACGCCTGTTTCAATGCCCTTCTCTGCCAGCCACGCGCTCAACTGGTCTCGTCTATCGGTTCGGATAACGAAGAGATGGTAGACTTGCTTGGCCCAATTTGCGCGACGCGGTAAGACTATCTCACTTACGTCGGAAAGCTCAGCGATATAGCGATCGGCAATTGCAATACGTCTTTCCGTCCACGCCGGCAGGTTCGGCAGCTTTGCACACAGAATTGCCGCTTGAAGACCGTCGAGGCGGGAATTTCTCCCTTCGAAGTCGTGGTCATATTTCGCAACGCGCCCGTGATTGGCAATCATGCGGGCACGCTTTGCCAAATCGGCATCTCCTGTCACGATTGCGCCTGCGTCGCCATAGGCGCCCAAATTCTTCCCGGGATAAAAGCTGAACGTGGCGATGTCGCCAATCGTCCCAACGGTCTTGCCGTGGCAGGTCGCGCCGTGCGCCTGCGCACAATCCTCAAGGATTTTCAGACTATGCTCGTCAGCAACCTCCTTGAGGGCAACCATATCGCATGGGTGACCATAGAGGTGGACAGCCATGATGGCGCTGGTACGCGGTGTGAGCTTTGCCCGCACCGTCTCTGCGGTCAGCGTATAGTTGCCGGGATCGACATCGGCAAAAACTACTTTCAAACCGCTTCGCGTGACAGCTTCCGAACTGGCGATAAAGGTATTGCCAGGAATGATGACCTCCGAGCCTCCAGGAAGTGCCAAGGCTTCGAGCGCGATCTCGATCGCATCCGTCCCATTTGCCACACCGATGCAGAATTCAGTCCCGACATAATCGGCAAAGGCCTGCTCGAATTCCTTGACGTTCGGACCGCCGATAAAAGCGCTGCTCGCCAGGACCCTGGCGATTGCATTATCGATATCGGACTTGATCGAAAGATATTGTGCGTGCAGGTCCAGGAACTTTATCATGGTAGATTCCGCAGTTTACGACATGGGTTTCCAGCGTAGATTCCCGGCTGAGAGATATCGCGTGTCACGACGCTTCCCGCGCCGACGACGACGTCATCACATATGGCAACTGGCAAAATTGTGGCATTGCTCCCGATCGACACCCGATCCCCGATTCGGGTGCTTTTCCACTTCGATTTATCACCACGGGCCGGTCCGCCGGAAGCAAAAAGGTCATTTATAAACATAACGCCGTGACCGATGAAACAATCGCTGCCGATATCAACAAACTCGCTGATGAAACTGTGTGACTGAATGCGTGTTCCAGAGCCGATGGAGACGCTTTTCTGAATTTCGACGAAAGGGCCGATGAAAACGTCGCTGCCGATTTCGCATCCGTACAAATTGACGGGTTCGACCACGGTGACATTGCCACCGAACTCGACGTCAGAAGCAATACCAACCGTTTTGCGTGTCAGTTCAGCCATTCTTGCCGCGCCCGAGTTTGGAATGACGGGGCACGAGTGGGAGGAATACCTCCTCGCCGGTTTCGATGGATTCGTAAATCGCGTGGATCAGCTGAATACTCTTGCGACCGATACGCCCGTCCACATCCTGCTGCCGGCCGCTCACCAGGCAATCAACAACATGCTCGTAATACATCTGGTGGCCGAAGCCGTACACGTTCGGCGGGTTGACCGAGTATTTGTCCATGATTTCATCGACATTGTCACGACCATCTGTGAAATTCCAAACCTTCATCTTGTTGACAGCAAAGCCACCGATCTCAACGGTTCCTGTTGCGCCCAGAACCGAAATAGAGCCTTCAAGATCCTTCGGTCGGGTTGCGGTGGTTGCTTCAATGAGGCCCAGTGCCCCGTTCTTGAACTTCAGAAGCACAACAGCCGTGTCTTCCGTCTCTATATCGACAAGCGCTGTCGTGCTTTTCGCAAAGACACTTTCGACATCGCCCATCATCCATTCGAGCAGGTCAATATGGTGGCTGGCCTGATTAGTCAGGACACCACCGTCCATGGCCCAGGTCCCTCTCCACGGATCCTGATCATAGTAGCTCTGATCGCGACACCACCTGACCCGGATCGTACCCATGACCATCTTGCCGAAACGACCGGCTTCAAGCGCTTCGCGAAGCTTGACCACAGGGACGTTAAAGCGATTCTGTTTGACGACAAACAATCGCGACCCCGATGCATCACAGGCATCAATCATCGCATCCGCGTCCTCAAGAGTTAATGCCATTGGCTTCTCGACAATGATAGGCTTGCCGTATTTCGCAAGTGCAATGACGTCTGTCGCGTGATTGCCGCTTTCAGTCAGGACTGAAACGGCATCGACCTCAATCTCACGCATCATTTCATGCATATCGTTGAAATGGGGGACATTGAACCGCTCTCCGATGGCGCGGGCCTTTTCCGAAACGATGTCACAGACCGCGGCGAGACGTGCGCCCTCAATCTGGTTGAGGCCCAGAAGTTCGGAATGACGAAGAGCAATCCGACCACATCCGACGAGAGCAAATTTGAGCATGCGACTATCCAATTCTAGAGATTTTCTCTTGAGGGTTACCGCCTTAGCCACCGTCTGAGCGTTTCGCAACCTGATAGAGCATGCCAGGCGCGATCTTTCGTAGAGTTGTTGTGGTTAAAGAGATCCCATAAACCTTCCGAGGAGATTCAGGCCCGCCAAGCCACTGCGCTCGGGATGAAATTGCACTCCGATAATATTGTCCTTCGTAATGGCCGCGGTGATGTCGTTGCCTCCGTGATCAACGACGGCGAGAAGGTTCGAAGCATCGTTCGTCTTTGAATGATAAGAATGAACGAAATAGAATTCCTGGTGATCCTCGTCGCCAGAGAGCGGCGTAGATTGCCATTGTTGCGAGAGAACGCCCGCCGCCGGCTTCACCCTGCTCCAACTAATATGCGGCACACGCAAAGAATTGCCATCCTTATCCACCGATGGAATGCGTTCTACCGTTCCCGGAATAAACCCCAGACCAGCATGGGCACCGAACTCCAGCGATGAATCCATCAGGACTTGCATGCCAATGCAGATCCCAAGAAAGGGGCGGCCTGTCGCGACGTAACTGCCGAGCGTTTCGTCGAGACCAAAGCCCCGCAATGCATCCATGGCGCGGCCAAAGGCCCCCACACCAGGCAGGATTACTCGTTCAGCGTGCAGAATTGTGGGGATGTCGCGCGTCAACTGCGGCTCAGCACCAATCTGCTTGAGAGCGTTGCAAACGGAGAAAACATTACCGATGCCGTAATCAACGACAACAACTGATTGGTTCATACGCCGACCACTACCTTCTTTGGTGTTCTAACCGGTATTCCAACCTGCTTTAGCTCTTGCCGCAACTTCCCAAAATCAGTTGAGTCGGAATGAAGGGCCTTCGCGAAGGCGACAGCCGTCGCGCCCGACCGGACAGCCTCGGTTGCATGGGTGCCAGATGCTGCTCCTCCGGAAGCAATTACGGGAATGTCGACCTCTCGCGTGACGGCTTGGATGAGTTCGGTATCCATACCCTTCATCGTACCGTCGCGATCAATCGACGTGATGAGGATCTCGCCTGCACCAAGTTCCGCACCCTTCACAGCCCATCTGACGACGTCCAGCCCGGTATGGTTGCGCCCATTATCCGTCATCGCTTCCCAACCCCCTTGCGGCAGGCGCTTTGCTTCGATGGAAAGAACCATCGCCTGGGAGCCATAGGTATCGGAAATTTCCTGTAATATTGCGGGCCGCTTGGTAGCAGCCGTATTTACGGCCACCTTGTCGGCGCCGACATCAAGCAATTGCTTGGCCGACTTGAGATCGCCTATTCCGCCCCCGACAGTGATCGGCACAAACGCCTCCTGTGCGACCTCACGAACGATGTCCGTCAGATTGTTGCGCTCATAAAGGCTTGCAACAACATCCATGTACAAGAGCTCGTCAGCACCCTGATGATAATAGAGCTTCGCTCGTTCACCAGGGTTGCCCATCTTACGCCAGCCCTCCATTTGCACACCCTTAATCAGGTGCTGCAGCTTGACATCAAGACGAGCGATAAGACGAATGTTCATATTCCCGGCACTCAGTTCTGAGTAAATACGCTGCGGCGCAGCTTCCATTCACCATTGTCATAGGCCCAAAGATGAGGCGACCGGAAACGGTTCGACAGCGCATGAAAATAGGCACGATCCATGATCGGCGCTTCAAACTGCTTTGACGCATCGGGGAATTCCTTCTCCGGCAAGCTGAGGTATTCCATCAGCTCGTCGGCAAAACGCTCGGGGAATTCGCCGTCGTAGCGCCGGACGAGAGCCACGCCCTCTTCGCGTTCCAGGTCACCGGATCGAATTTCCTGCGCAGCGTCGTAGGTCGTGCGGCCAATACCGAATTTGATGAACGTCGTATAATAGTGAAGATCATCGATACGATCGTCGATCGAATTGTATTTCGAGTAGGTGCCGGGCGTCCGCTCGGGCGAGGCTTCAAAACCACCATGCTCGACAGCGAAATAGTAAGCCGACTGCGGATGCCACCTAAGATAGTAACCGAGATAATGAACCTCGATGCCCTTCTCCCGCAGCTCGTCCGGATTGGAAGGACGGTAGACATCGAGATCCGGCTCTCGAACACCATAGTCGTTGATCAGCGACTGAATGGACGTGCCGCCGAGAAAGATCTCACTGTCATCCGAAGTCGAAAAATAGGAATAGTCGCGTTTTGCAGATGTCATATCCGCTATCGGATTCCCGTACTCCGCTTCATTCTCACCGTAAAAGATCAGAGGTATATTCAATCGCGCCGCCATTTTAGGTGCATATGACTTCTGGCCGAAGATAAACGGCTGGAATGGATGGAACAGGTTCTCCACCGCAAGGCGTGTGATCAAGCGCTTTACCCGGCCGTTGGGCGTCAGAAGGTAGTTGTCAAAACCCGAGTGGATCCAGCGCTGAAAATTGCGCCAGCCCCATTCAGTATAGACGTGGGGCGCCCATGTTACCGTGAGTGGGTTCATGCCGAATTCGTATTTCAGCATCCATGATTGGTAGAAGCTGTCCTTGCCGCCCGAACCGGGCACCAGGCAGTCATAATGGCCGTTCCGTGAGCGATATCTGTCACACAGCACCTGTAATTCCCGGCGCCGCGCTTCCCAATCGATATTGCCGTCCTTCTGCTCTGCCACCCGACATGCGTCGCAAACACCGTCGGAATCAAAATTGATCGTCTGTTTCTTGCTGTCCCTAGTATGCTTGTGCTCAACCGTGGAGTTAGGGCGCTGATTGGAGATCACGCATCGAGAGCAGAACGCGACATGCTGGGGCAATCCGTAAAGGGTGTCCGGACTGCTTTTGTCCAATCGGTATTTCGAAAGGTCCAGCTCGTCGTTGCGCGGATCTGAGTGGATAAAACGCATTGCCGTCATCCTATAATTTCGAATTGCTGGTTGGTTAACGGTTATGAATTGCTCGCGCAAGAAGGTAAGTTCGGTTAAAATTCGAAGTGGTCTTCTTCCACAGCATCGTAAATGGTGACCGCCTTGACGAGTGTTCTGCCGACGAGAGACTTCAAGCGAGCCGGTGGCAAACCGGTTTCCGGACGAAGCGAGACGAAATCGGCCGCCGAGACAACATGACCCTTTGGAAACTCCGCCGCAAATTTCAGCCCCTTGCGCACAAGCGCGCGAGTAGCCAGTTCAACGGGCTTCGGAGCTTTGATGCCATCACCCAAAACGGTCTCAATCAGACGGATTTCAGACACCATTCGCTTGAGCTCCCCAGGCTCAATCGATGCCGCATGGTCGGGGCCTTGCATTTCGCGATCTAGTGTAATGTGCTTCTCTAGGACGCGCGCGCCTGCCGCCACAGCAAGAGGCGGCACAAGAATCCCAGCGGTATGATCGGAATAACCTACCTTTTCATCGAGCGCCTTCTGCATTGTATGCATGGCCGCCAGGTTTACGTCCGACAACGCCGTCGGATAGGCTGTCGTACAATGCAAAACGCACAGATCGCCGTCGTGCCCTAGCGCTTGCCACACATCCCTCACAGCCCGAATGCAGTCTCGCACCTCGTCAAGAGTAGCCATTCCAGTCGATATGATGATCGGAAGGCAAGTCCGGGCAGCAACCTCTACAAGCGGGGTGTTTGTGATTTCGCCGGATGGAATTTTTATCCGCCTAATTCCCAGCTCGACGAGGAACTGAAGCGACGCAATATCAAAGCCGGTCGACATGAACTCGATACCCTTCAGGGCACAGTATTCGACAAGCTGGAGATGCTGATCGTGAGACAGTTCAAGAGATTTAAGGAGTCTGAACTGATCATCCTCGGCACCGTTCCGGCGTTGGTATTCGACGGTCTTGGTACCTGCGACAATCAAATCCTCAGCTTTGAACGTTTGAATCTTGGCAGCATCTGCGCCCGCCTCCACCGCCACGTCGATAAGTTTGCGGGCGAGATCCAGATCGCCGTTATGGTTGACGCCGATCTCAGCGATAATGAAACAACGATTCTCCACCGTCACTGCTTTTACTCCAAGACTTTTTTCGAATCCGACATAAGCTTTGCTGGATTACCCACGTAAACACCCGGAGCAGCAATATCGCGCGTAACCACCGCTCCGTGTCCGACAGTTACATTGCCTACGATAGCCGTCGCGTGCCGGACAGAGCTATTTGCTCCGAGAAAGCAACCGCTGCCCAAGGATGAACCTCCAGCCAGTACGGCGCCCGGTGCGAGATGCGAGAAATCGCCCACGACACAGTCATGTTCGACGATTGCTCCGTTGTTAACGATGACGCCATCACCAATCGTTGCCTGAACACCAACAACACCTGCGAGCACCACGACCCCTCGACCCAACCGCGCTGAAGCACTGATCGTGGAGGCCGGATGGATGATCGAAGCGGGCGCAAATCCCTTTGCCAGATAGGCATTGAACAATTTCTGGCGTAGGACAGCGTTGCCTACCGCCGGAACAAATACCCACGTTTCATTATCGCGCACAACTTCCTTCTCGTCCTCAACGCAGCGCGCAATCTGTAGCGACCAGCTTTTATGTTCCTTGGGATCGACGGCCACCACCCGAGCAAAGAGATTGCTCATTAAGGCTGCTTCAAGGACAACTCGACCATGTCCGCCTCCCCCCACAACGAGCAGCGAAGGCTTTTTCTTCTTCCAGAATATTGGCAATGGAAGCTTCATAGACGTTGACGGATCATATGAACAATCAAAAACTACTCCTTCCGGGCCTGGTCGGGGAGGTCATAGAACGGCTTTTGTAGCAGCCGGGCAAAATCGATTTTCCGAAGAGCTGACAATACTAAACCCGTAGCGTCACCCGGCCTGCCATAAGGAGGGGCGCTCTCTTTAATGGCATCGCGAAAAGAGGGCGACATTGCTTCGGTCATAGCCCTTACGATTGCCCCGGTTTCCTCGACCGTGTCGATGACGGACATCGCTTTCAGCCGGCCCAGTTGCCGTGGGCCTACGTTGACAGTTGGGACGTCCACTGCGGGAGCCTCAATGAGGCCACTTGATGAATTACCGAGGACTACGCTCGCATGTTTCATCGCCGCGAGGTAGCGTACTTGGCCCAGTGATGCAACCAACCTGACCCGATCCGGGTGTTGGGAATGAAATGTCTCAAGCCTCGCATTAATTTTCCGGCCTCCTGGATCGGAGTTGGCTTTCGTAATGATCACGGCCAGATCCGGAAAGAACTGCAGGGCTTCAAGGACATGCTCCAGGGCAGCGACAGGCGACGCAGAATCCATCGTCGCCGGATGGTAGGTCATCAGCACATAATCACGTTCCGGCTCGATTTCGAGTTCTCGCATCAATGCCAATCTATCGGGGATGGAAAGCCGCCGGAAATTATCGAGGCCGATTGCGCCGATGTTGAATACTCGTTCCGGCGCCTCACCCATCCGGATCACTCGCTCAGCGTACTGTCCGGCTGCCGTGAAATGGACATGCGCCATTTTTGTAATCGCATGCCGGAAGGTATCGTCCATGGCACCTAGCGTTACTTCGCCGCCGTGAATATGGCCAATAGGGATATGAAGAAAGGTTGCAGCAGTCGCAGCCGCAAGCGCTTCAAATCGGTCCCCCAATATGACCAGAAAATCGGGTTCGAGCTGTTCGAATGCCCGGCGAAAGCCGTCGACAGCGCGACCGAAGGCGCGTGCCATGCCGGCGTCGCTGTCATCATCGTCAAGGCAGGGTATTTCAGCATCGATCTTGAAACCGTCGGCTCGAATGAAGCGAACTGTCTCTCCGAATGCCGGCGACAAATGCATGGCGGACACCGCAATCTGCAATTCGAAATCCGGATCGTCGTCCAGATCACGCATGAGCCAATACAAGAGACCGTAATCAGCCCTTGTACCGGTCGTCACACATATCCGGGGTTTGGTCACCGTGTCACCTCGTCACTGAGGTCGTAGATCTTGGCAACGAGTTCAGTCGTCGCCAAGGCGTCGTCGATCGTTGCTGCTCCCGTATTTTCCCCGCGCCAGGCACCCACCACCTTTTCAGCTTGCACACGAAAACCTGGCTTAAATTGCAGATCCTCTTCTGTAGTCTGAATCTCGTTCAGGCTGCGCTCGCCTGCGTTTTGAAATATCGCCTTCTCGAGAGGCCGCATCTCCCATCGCCTATGCGGCGCGGAAACCGTGCAGGCCCAAGGTCCTGGACCATTCCATACAGCCTGATAGATACCGCGATCTCCCGAGGCGAAACTGACATGCGCAAGCACAACCCCCGGCTCGCCGGCCTTCCACGGTTGCAATATCTTTACGTCAGTCACGCCGCCGCGGCCGAAAGTCATTAAGTAATCAACGAGATGGATCGAGTTGGCATACATCCAGTTGTCGACCACCGCCAAATTGTGGCCGATCGCCCGCGCGGTTTCGAGACTCTGCTGGTCCTGAACATAGATAAAGCGAGGGCCGAGATTTACAGACAGATCTGCGAGCGCGGTTCGTGTGGAACCAAGTGTGCGCCGATTGAGACCAACCCATGCACGCCGGCCCGAAGATTTTACCTGCCTGTGAAGCGCACGCGCTTCTTCAAGATTCAAGCCGATCGGCTTCTCCATGAAGATGTCAACGGGATGGGCCAATATTCGAGTTGCAACTTCAAAAATGGCCGGCTCATATACTGCCATCACCACCAAATCAGGCCGGGCCTTGGAAAGCATTTCATCAAGGTCATCACTCACAATCGGAATGTTCCAATGGTTCGCGATCGCCTGAGCCTTGGCCCTTGTCCTGTTGCTGATACCGACGAGCTCGACACTTGGCAGGGACGCAAAAGCCTTTGCATGCTCGGCGATCATGCTTCCTGCGCCGACGAGGGCGATACGGCATAATTTAATGTTCACATGAATACCTTCGTAATTGTCCGGGGCTCTCCGGGCGATCTGGAATAGGCGCCTCGCCCGAATGGAACGCGTCATCCTTGTCAATTTCCGTCAGACAAATCAACACGGGACAACGCTATTCCGTTTCTGCTATGAGAGCGGCACAAGTCAACCTGAGGTTCATTGAAATGAAAATGTGTGTCGTGGCGGCTCGGTCTGGGTCCAAGGGGTTGCCACACAAAAACATCAAACCTTTTGCCGGTCGGCCGCTTCTTGCGCACACAGTTGAACAGGCTGTTCAATCAGGAATTTTTGATATTGTCGCGATCTCCAGCGACAGCGATCGTTATCTTGATATCGGTCGGGAGGCCGGCGCAAATCTGCTCGTCAAAAGGCCGGACGAGCTTGCCACCGACTTTGTCGCGAAGCCCCCCGTTCTCAGTCATGCTCTTCGCATAGCAGAAATGGAAGCCGGGCGGGAGATCGAGATGTTCTTCGATCTTCAGCCGACCTCTCCATTAAGGACTCCTGCGGATATTCCTGGGGCCGCCCAAAAGCTAGAAGCGAATGCCGACCTTCTCAACGTTGTGTCCGTGGCGCGCGCAAAGGCTTCGCCTTATTACACTCTTGTTGAGGAAACTGTAGATGGCCGCATCGAGCTGTCAAAGCCCGGGATGCAATATGGACGTCGACAAGATCTGCCCAATTGTTATGCGCTCAACGGATCCATCTATGCTTGGCGTCGGCAACCCATCGTTGATGAAAGGCCCGCCCTCACTGACCGGACAGGGTTCTGGCTTATGGCTGATGAATGCAGTTTCGATATCGATACGCCACTTGATTTCGCAGTCGCTGCCTTCGTTGCCGTCCATCATTTCGGATGGCCGGAAACACGCTAAGTCTTTCGCCTAGTTCTCGATTTCGGTATGTATCCAGTGAAGTAAAGATCGCATACACACAAGCGGACTGAAAAAAACAATGATTACAGCCCTCATTGGCCTTGGACGAATGGGAATGCGCCATGCGAGCGTCTTGGAACAATGCCAACTTCCGATCGTGGCGATAAGCGATTTAAATCGCGAAGCTTGCGATGCCGCCGGAAATAGGTATGGGATCCCGGAAGAGCGCCGCTTCATATCGGGGATTGAACTCATTGATCAGATTCGACCGGAATTTCTGATCATTGCAACAACGGCTCCCGGGCATTGCGATCTTGTGGTCAGGGCGGCGCGAAATGGCGCCAAAATGATCCTGTGTGAGAAGCCTATGGCGACCAACTTGCGTGATTGTGAAACGATGATCTCCGCCTGTAATTCCGCAGGCGTGAAACTGGCTATCAATCATCAGATGCGCTTCATGGAACAATACACGCTCCCGAAGTCCATGATCGAGTCTGAGGCTTTTGGCGGCCTCGGGAGCGTTATCGTAAGTGCCGGAAACTTTGGCATGGCGATGAATGGCACGCATTATTTTGAAATGTTCCGTTATCTGTGCGGCGAAGATCCGGTTAAAGTGTCGGCTTGGTTTTCGAAGGAGGAACTCTCCAATCCGCGTGGCCCCCAGTTTAGGGATGCCTCCGGAAGCATCCGTCTGGAAACACCCTCTGGGAAACGCTTCTATATGGACTGCTCCCACGATCAGGGGCACGGCATGAACGTGACTTATAATTGCCGCTATGGGCGCATCTCAGTTGATGAATTGGCCGGCACTCTGTCCTACGTCGTTCGTAAAGAGGAATACAGAAATGAACCAACAACACGCTATGGCATGCCTTACGATTCCGACTCTATAACAATTACTCCGGCCGATGCTGTCGCGCCTACTCGCTCCGTTCTCGAAGCTCTTCTTGCGCGCGCAGACTACCCGACAGGGGAGCACGGGCTGCTTGCCATGAAATTACTTATCGCTGCCCACCTTTCCAACGAACGTTGGGGGGCGACGATCGATTTGCGCAGCGAGCCTGTTTCGGGAGATTACACCCTACCGATTGCATGAGCGTCGAGGGGTTGCCGCCGTCATAAAGCGCGCCAGTTTCTCGGGCTCGGGGTGGCCTTGGTGAGAATTAGAAGCGCACCGCGGCCAATCGGCGTAAGAGACACAATTGCTGCATCAGCGATGAGATATGGACGACAGGCTAGTAAAAGATACCGCTATCAGAAAACCGAACGCCCTCACGGATATCTTGATGCACCCTAAGCTCCAATCGGTCTGGGTATGGTACAAGAACGGCGGCGACATCCTTCTGTTCCTGGCTTATTCGCTGCTACTCACAATCTACATGGGGCAGGAAAGGATCGTCTCGCGAGGAGAACCGCTTTATTGGCTGCTTACACTGCCAGCAGTTGCAGCACCATTACCGAGACTCAGACAGACGGTAGAAAACCTCATATTTGGTTGTGCGAGGCCTATCGCCGCAATGGGTGTAACGGCGTCTATCTGGTTCGGCTTAAAAGGGGATATAGGTGTAGTTCCCCCAATTGTCTTGATCGCTTGGGTCAGCGCATGGGCGAGCCGCTCGGAGGTGCGCATCAATGTTAGATGGCTATTCGCGATCATCCTGGTATTTTACGGGCTTGGCAGCTTGACCTTTGTTCTGCAGCCGCCGTTCGAAAAGTACAGTTGGTTGATGCACGAGTACCAGGGGGATCCGCTGGGCGTTAACGCTGCAGATTCTGGCGACGTTGTGTTACCACCGCAAGACCGGGAAGGAATTAACATCAATGCCTGGGGCATTTTGCCTGGCCAAACTGCACCCGCTTACGGGCCATGGCGCGTTTCGATGGTCCCCAACATCGCGACTTCCGGCATCATCTCCCTTTTCGTTTTTCTGATTGCTCTGAAGCATCTCCGTTTTCGATGGCTCAACATCACAACCATTCTTGCCGCAGCTTATTTCACTATCTTGTCTTTCGTGCGTTCAGCACTGATTGGTCTCGTGCTTTTCAGTGCCACCACAGTTGTTTTGACGCTACTTCCTAATAATGCGAGGCTTCGTGTCACAGTGGCGTTCGCTATGACATTGGGACTTATCCTCATCGTCGGTCTATCCCCGTTCGTCCTTTATCATCTACAAGATACCGCCCTCATATCCCGGTTACTCCTGCGCAATCAGAGCGGGCTTTCACTGGATGCGATCTACCGACAAGCGTACCGGCCCTGGTTGTGGCTTCAACATCTCCAGATCTTTTGGCAAAGCGACTACCTTATGGGATACGGAAGTAGCTTGGCTCAGAGCGCAACGGAAAAACTTCTAAACGCAAATCAAGTAAGATCTGACTCTGTGTCCCTACCGACGCGTCTGCTCGCTACATATGGTCTACCGGCCCTGGGATTTTTCTATTTCCTCGGCGAGCGCTGTTACACTCATGCCAAAAAAAACGACGTCTGGGGGGTATCGATGCTGTCGCTACTTATTTGGCTTATGATGACGTGGGGTAGCATATTTCATCCGACAAACGCGATATTCGTGCTTGCACTACTGATCATAGGCCGCGGAGGAAACGCCTTCTATGAGGACCGCAAGCAGCAGTAAATCCGAAAAAATTTGCAACTTCGTCAGTTGTTGGCGAACTGTCGTCTGACCTTATCGACGACGAAGTCCTGATCAGCTACCGTCAGACCGGTTGAGCATGGCAGAGTCATGATCCGTTGCCAGAGGTTGTCGCAGACCGTCATTTCCGTCCTCGGCGCTCCTACATAAGGCGCCTGAAGATGGGCTGGTTTCCAGAAGGGGCGGGCGTCTATGCCGGCTTCTCGCAAACGAACGCGGATATCGGCCAACTGCCCTAGGTCTCTGTTGCTCACGACGATCCCGGAAAACCAATGCCCGCTTCGCGCATATTCCGGATCCGGAAAAGGCGCGATTCCAGCAAGATCCGAGAAGGCCTCCCAATATTTCCGTGCTATATTCCGCTTGACCTCCACAAATCGGCCCAGATTTTCCATCTGGGCACAACCAACCGCCGCCTGCAGGTTCGTCATTCGATAGTTGTAGCCCACCATGTCGTGATCGTAATCGGCCCCGACCCTAGCGGTGGTCGTTAGGTGACGAAAGAGGCTCGCTTTTTCCGGATCATCCGTAACGATGGCTCCACCACCACCGGCGGTCACAGTCTTGTTCCCATTGAACGAAAACATCGTGAAATCTGCGCCCAGGTTTCCTGAAGAACGGCCCTTGTAGTCGGCACCAAGCCCGGCGGCGGCATCAACGACAACCGGCAGACCATAGGTCTTCGCCAGCGCATTTATCTCATCCATCTGGGCAGGGATGCCGAGCGTGAAGACCGGCAGTATTGCTGAAACTCTTCGCCCAGTGTTCATATGGATCAAAGCACCGTCCGCACGGCGGTCGGTTTCTTTCTCCAGTTTGTCCGCCAACATCCTCACGTCGATCGTCCAGCTTTCCGAAGAGACATCAAAAAGCCAGGGAAGCGCTCCGCAATGGGCAATTGCAGCAATCGAAGCGATGAAGGTGAACGCTGGAGCAATTACGAGGTCGTCGCGTTCCACGCCGACGGACAGCAACGCAGCGTGAAGCGCGGTCGTACCCGCCGATGTCGCGACTGCGTATCGAGCGCCTGACGCCGCAGCAACCATCTCTTCGAAGCGGGTGACAAACGGTCCCACGGTAGAGACGAATGTCGACGTTATGCATTCCTGCAGATATTCGGCCTCACGACCGGCGAGATTCGGTACTGCGAGCGGTATCATCTATTCTAAACCCGTGAATCCAGAGTTTTTTCACTTGCCTTGTGAGTCTGCAGGAAGGACGGTTCGATTGCAGCCACAAGCTCCTTCAACTGATCCTTGTCGATCTGCTGTGGCGAAGTCGGCGTATTGGCTGCGGCGAAAAGACCCTCGAGGCTACTGATCAATCTTCCAATCGATCCGCTCGCGGCACCTTTGTACTTGATGATGGAAAGTCCCTCAAATCCGCCATCAACGGCGCTTTCACCGTTTGCAACGAATTCCTCGTAGGCCTTCTCACCGGCGGTATCGAGCCGCGTCAGCAGAAGTGGCCAGGAACCGGAGCCACGAAGCAACCTCGCCGCCTGCACCGCCTTGGTTTCATCGCTGAAAATTACTGGCGTCAGCTTCAAATGCTCAAGGAAAGATTTGGCGACGTCTTCAAGCAAAACGAGATGTTCATCGGGATCAAGCTTCGGAACGACAATATGTTGGTCGGGAGCGCACACGGCCGCCAATGTGCAGAGATGACCAGCCTCCTCCATTGAAACAAAATAGCGCCGAGTATTGATCGGCGCAGCCAGTGGCTGCTCCTGTTCAATACGACGCTGGAAGCTTTGAAGAAGCGAACCGTTTGAGAACGCAACATTAGCAAAGCGCGCGGAGACGATTTCTGCGTCAAGATCCTTTACGGCCTCGCCGCTGAACATCACGTGCTCCATGAGGCGTTTGCTCGCGCCCATGAAGGAGCTCGGATTGGCTGCCTTGTCAGTAGAAACGGAGAAATATCTGCCTTTGAACTGCACTTCACTCAACCACCGTAACAGGCGAGCCTGTTTGAGCAAGTTCGTGTCAAACATCTGCAGCATTGAAAAGGAATCCTTCTCCGACCTCACGTGCTTAATTGCCGCAAAATTCAAAACGAAGTCGTACGGCGACTGGTCATGAATCAGAAGTCTCATCGCTGGCGAGCCAAAATCCAGCGGCAAGGTCCGAAAATCTGGAACGGCAAAGCCTCCTGGGCTGGAGCGGAGTGTCCGAACCAACTCCGCCAACTCGTTCTCATTCTGATCGATCACGTGAAGAGCAATTGGCTCGAAGCCCGAAATGACCGATATTGTAGCGGAACCGATTGATCCGGCAGCTCCGATAGCAAGTACTCGTTTGCCTTTGAGCTTATCCCGCAATTGCCCTTCAAAACGCCTCATATCTTCAGAGAAGATAGAATTCTCTCTTCCGGTCGCGATAAACGCGAGTTCGCTGTTCTTGCCGCTTTTGTGAGCTTCGATGGGCATCAAAAATTCCTGCTTTAAGATCACGGCCATTTCGGCGCTTGTTTGCTCGGATCACCATCCCCGAAACTGTCATTCGCCCTAATCAAATCCTCATGGCGCCCAACATCGAGCCAGGGCTCTCGGACTGGAAAAACAGCGGCCGGCAACTGACGCTCGATCAGATATTCAAAGAGGTTTGTCATATCGAAAAACTGTCTGTCCGGGACATACTCCACAACTTGGGGCTCAAGCAGGTAGATCCCAGCATTGACCAGAAAATTGCATTTGGGTTTTTCCGTCAACTTGGTCAGATGACGACCGGAAACTTCAACCACACCAAATGGCACTTCATAGCTGTGATTGTTGACCGCCATGGTCGCCACCGCAGACGATGTTCTATGAAAGTCAAGCATAGCCTGAAAATCAACCGTCGTGAGTATGTCACCGTTCATCACGAAAAAGGACTTTGTCGGAGCCTGCGGCAGAAGAGACAACGCTCCCGCGGTTCCCATCCGCTCCTTTTCGCGCACGAAAGTGAACCGCGCTCCAAACTTGGAGCCGTCACCGAGATGATCCTCAAGCATATGCCCCAGATAATTCACACAGAGCGTAATATCTGTAAGGCCTTGTGCCACCAGATTATCAACAATAATATCGATAAGTGGCCTGCCGCCGACCGATATCAACGGTTTGGGAACATTTTCGGTTAGCGGCCGAAGTCGAGTCCCCAGCCCTCCCGCCATTATTATCACCTGGTTTTCTTGGTACGAAAGCTGTTCAAACGCGGGGAGATACGCCAAATCCCGCAGTATGCCAGTCTCGTCGACGATAGGAAGGTGAAGAATTTGCTCGTGGCGGAGGCGGCCAAGCAAAATGCTCTTTTCAGTACCTAGCATTGCCGAACGAGGATTGTGTCTCATAAATTCTTGAACTGGCGTATCCAATCCATGACCTGAAAGCAGCGCCCGTCGGATATCTCCGTCGGTAATTATTCCAGTTAGTTTTCCCTCATCGGTGACAACGACAGCGATCTTCAGACCATTGCTGTCTATCACTTCGATTGCGAGGCGCATCACCGCATCCTGCGCTATCACGACCCTGGAAATGTCAATGTAAGTCATTCCGATCCACTACTCCGACGAAATCGCAGACGGCAAAATCGCGCCACGGTTTTGTTGGCGGTACTCTCTAGCTCAGTCATATCGCGATTCATAGCCTTCAAAAGCGTCGTAGGACATGGGCAACGCGTGAGAATGTGTGCGGGTATAAACGTGATGTAGCGACGGACCTCGCCGGTGCTCTTTGCGTTCTAAATAGAATTCTGGTGATTTACATCGATCCTATGCCACGCTCGGAGTCCCGAACTCGGCTGGATTGCAGGCAGCGGCCTCACTCTATGATACGAACACCATCATCTGCGGCGGCCCAACCGCCAGGATGCCGGCGCGGCGGGCGGCGACATATCTGAGGAGCTGTTCGACCACCCTTGGCATGACAGGTTTTTGCACGACGCCGAGCGCACCGCGGACACCATCTGCGACCACTTCCGGATTGGCGGTCATGAAGACGACGGAAATACCGTGCTCCTCCGCGAGCTTTCGGCCGATCTCCGGGCCGGTTGCGCCATCGGAGAGATTGACGTCGACCAATGCTATATCGGCAAGCGGAGCGAGCCTGAGGGCCGCTTCCCGATCTGCTGCGAGACCCGCGACATGCACGCCCATATCCTCGATCGTCATTTCGAGATCAAGCGCGATCAGCGGCTCGTCTTCGACAATCAGGACTCGCTGTTCCATGAGATGTTCCCGTTGCCAGCTACGCACGACATTTGTGGCCATGACATATCCCCTTTACGCTTTACCTCAGGAGAATCCGCTTCGTTGGAGAGCGATTGCTTCGACGAGGCTCGCGGCTGTAACGGGCGATGCGACGATATGTTCCGACATGAAACGCAGTATTTTTCAATTAAGGTTTTGTTAACATTGATAAATTCTTAAGATTTTGGTAGATACTAAAAAGGCGGCAACTCTAGCCGCCTTCTGAAACTCTGGCTTTCGAGGTTTCTCAGCCCTTTGCCTTCAGCACCAGAACCGGCTCCTGCCTGTAGTCGGCCGGGAAGATTTGCTTCAGGTTCTTGATCTTCGGCAGGTCGTTATAGGCGATGTAGGGGTAGGTCGGGTTCAGCGTCAAAAAATCCTGGTGATACTGCTCGGCCGGGTAGAAGCCGGTATAGTCGGTGATCTTGGTGACGATCGGCTGTTTGAAGACATGCGCCTTGTCGAGCTGGGCGACATAGGCTTCGGCGACCCTGCGCTGCTCCGGGTCGGAGATGAACAGTGCCGAACGGTACTGGGTGCCTTGGTCCGGTCCCTGGAAATTGAGCTGCGTCGGGTTGTGTGCGACCGAGAAGAATACCTGTAGAAGCTTTCCGTAGGTCACCTGCCTCGGATCAAAGGTCACCTTGACGGATTCGGCGTGGCCGGTCGTGCCGGTACTGACGGTCTCGTATTGCGCGGTTGCCGCTTCACCGCCGGCGTAGCCGGAAACGGCGCTTTTGACACTTTTTACATGCTGGAAGACCCCCTGGACGCCCCAGAAGCAGCCGCCGGCGAAGACGGCCGTCTCTATGCCGGATTTGCCGGCCTCATCGATGGCCGGCGCCGGGATGACGACGGCATCTTCGGCTGCGCGGCTAGCGACAGCGCCGAGACCCAGCGATAGGGAGACGGCTCCCAACAATGCGGCAAGGATCTTGCCTGACAAGCGAGTGAACATGACGACTACCTCCGGCCAACGTGTCGAAATTGTTACCGGTCATGGAAAAGGGCGCAAATCACAAGCTGTTCACTCACGCCGATGTGACGATTGCACGAAAGCTGGTGTGCGAAATCGGAGCAGGCCGGAAGGTGAGTTGACAATTCCCTGGGGAGTGAGGAGAGTGCCGCCGGTTCAGAGCCAGCATCCGGGGGGACCAATGTCTGCGCGCTCGTTCTTCGCTTCTTTCGTCATTGCCGCAACCACGATTTTCGCAGGCCCGTCGGCCTTTGCCGCCGACGCCAAGCGGGACATTGTCACTGTCAAGGATGCCGATTATTTCGGCTTCGACCTGCGCACCGAGCAGAATCTCTCGCTCGATCAGTGCAAGGCCGCCTGCATCGGCGACAAGAGCTGCAAGGCCTTCACCTATAATCCCAGGGTGAAGTGGTGTTTCCTCAAATCCGATTTCAAGACGATGAACGCCGCTCCCGGCGCGATTGCCGGCAGGATCGTCGAAACGACAGCCGCCGCCGCGCCGAAAGAACCGGACATCGGCGTTGCCCCCCGTCTATCCTTCCTGTCCGACGACCTCGTCCAGCAGGCCCGCAATTTCCGCAACGATCTGGCGCTCGCCGACGACCAGCAGGGCCAAGGTGTCGACAGCCTGACGGCAAGCGCGCGCCTCGATCTCACCGGCGGCAATCTTTCCGATGCGCTTAAGGCCTTCCATGGTGCCCTGTCGATCACGCCCGATGACGGCGACCTCTGGATCGAGACGGCACGTGCCGCGACCTCGCTCGGCGCGCCTGACAGCGGCGTCTTCGGTCAGGCGGTGGTCGACGCGCTGAACGGCTACCAGCTGACGCGCACGACCAACAAGCGTGCCGACGCTCTGGCCGTGCTTGCCAAGGCCTTGGAAAAGAACGCCAACTATCGCGATGCCCTGAATGCCTACAAGGCGAGCCTTGCACTGGTCAGTGTCAAGGACGTGCAGGCGGATTACCTTGAGCTCAAGCAGACGCAGGGCTTCCGTATCACCGAACATACGGTCGATGCCGATAGCGCCACACCGCGCGCCTGCGTCACTTTCTCCGAGGCGCTGGTCAAGACGGTGGACTATGCGCCCTTCGTAACGCTGAACGGCGAAGCACCCAAGGCGCTGGAAGCCAAGGACAAGCAGATCTGTGTCGAAGGCCTGACCCACGGCGAGACCTACAAGATCGGCTTCCGCACCGGCCTGCCCTCTTCGGTCGACGAAGTTCTGGAAGCGCCTGTCACCATTGACGTCTATATCAAGGATCGCAGCCAGATGGTGCGCTTTACCGGTGACAGCTTCGTGCTGCCGTCGACGGCGCGCCGCGGCATCCCGATCGTCTCCGTCAACATGGCGTCTGCCAATTTGAAGCTCTACCGCATCGGCGATCGCGGCATCGCGCCGCTCCTGACCGGCTCCCAGTTCCTGACGCAGCTCGACGGCTACAGCGCCCAGAATATCGAGGACCAGAGCGGCGAGCTCGTCTGGCAGGGATCGATCGAGATCGCCAACGAGCTCAACAAGGACGTCGTCACCTCTTTCCCGGTCGACGAGGCGCTGCCCGAGCGCAAGCCCGGCATCTATGTGATGGTTGCAACACCGCCGACCGGTCAGGTGCAGGAATGGGATTCGCAGGCCACGCAATGGTTTCTGGTTTCCGATATTGGCATCACCACCTATGCCGGCACTGACGGGCTCAACGTCTTTGCCCGCTCGCTTGCCTCCGCCAAGCCGATGGCCGGCGTCGAATTGCAGCTGCTTGCCAAGAACAATGAAGTGCTCGGCACTGCCACCACCGACGCGGACGGCCGCGCCACCTTCACGGCTGGTCTGATGCGCGGCACCGCTGCACTCACCCCTGCCGTCATCAGCGCCAAGAACGGCACGTCGGACTATGTATTTCTCGACATGACGCGCGCCGGCTTCGACCTTTCCGACCGTGGCGTGACCGGACGCACCGCGCCGGGCGCCATCGACGTATTGCCCTGGACCGAGCGCGGCATCTACCGTGCCGGGGAGACAGTGCATGCGGCTGCCCTCGCCCGCGATACAGACGGCAAGGCGATCGAGAATCTGCCGCTGACTTTCATTTTCTCACGACCGGATGGCGTGGAAGACCGGCGCATCGTCAGCCAGACGAGCAATCTCGGCGGCTATCAGGTGGACCTGCAGACCCAGGAAAACGCAATGCGCGGCACCTGGAGGATGAACGTCTACACCGATCCGAAGGGATCGGCGATTGCCACCAAAACCTTCCTCGTCGACGATTTCGTGCCTGACCGGACCGACATGGAGATCAAGACCGACTCCAAGGAGATCGGGACGGATACGGCAGCGACGATCACTATTTCCGGCAAATATCTCTACGGCGCCCCGGCCGCCGGCCTGACGATCGAGGGCGACGTCGTCGTCAAGCCGACGCGCACGAATGCCGCCTATCCCGGATACCAGTTCGGGCTTGCCGACGAGGAGGCGAGCGAGGATTCGCGCCAGCCGATCGACGGGCTGCCGGAGCTCGACGAGAATGGCGAGGCCTCCACTGATCTGACGATCGGCGAGCTGCCGGCCACGACCCAGCTTTTGAATGCCACGGTCTATCTGCGTATGCAGGAGCCGGGCGGCCGCGCCATCGAGCGTTCGCTGGACATCCCGGTCAAGACCGACGCGACCGCAATCGGCATCAAGCCGGAATTCGACGGCGACCTGCCGGAGAATGCGCTGGCGAACTTCACGGTGATCGGCCTCGACACACAAGGCCAGAAGCAGGAGATGAAGGGCCTGCGCTGGAAATTCTACAAGCTGCGCCGCGATTACCAATGGTATCGCGAAGGCACAGCCTGGAAATACGAGCCCACCTACACGCCGGAAGAAGTCGCCTCCGGCTCGGTGGATGCGACGGCTGAAAATGGCGCCAAGATCCAGGCGCCCGTCGAATGGGGGCGCTACCGGCTCGAGGTGGAAAGTGCCGATGCCGACGGGCCAACCTCAAGCGTCGAATTCGATGCCGGCTGGTTCGTCGCCTCGACCTCGACGGAAACGCCCGATGGCCTGGAGATCGCCCTCGACAAAGACGGCTATAAGGTCGGCGAGACGGCCAAGCTGAAGGTGACATCGCGTTATGGCGGCGAGCTGATGATCACGGCCGGCACGGAAAAGCTGGTTGCCGTCCAAAACACCACGATCGGCGAGACGGGCGGCGAGGTCGATATTCCCGTCACCGCGGACTGGGGTGCCGGCGCCTATGTGGCTGCCACCCTCTTCCGGCCGGGCGATTCGCTCGACACCCATATGCCGGCACGCTCGATCGGCATCAAATGGCTGAAGGTCGATCCCGCCGAGCGCGCGCTGCAGGTCAAGATCGATACGCCGGAAAAGATGCTGCCACGCGGACCGCTCGATATCAGCCTGCAGGTCACCGGCGCCGGCGCCAATGAGGAGGCCTATATTACGGTTGCCGCCGTCGATGTCGGCATCCTCAATCTGACTCGTTACGAGCCGCCGAACCCTGAGGACTGGTATTTTGGCCAGCGCCAGCTCGGCCTCGAAATTCGCGATCTCTACGGCCGGCTGATAGACGGCTCTCTGGGTGCGACCGGCAAGCTGCGCACCGGCGGCGATGGCGGTGCTATCGCGCTGCAGGCAAGCCCGCCGACGCAAAAGCTCGTCGCCTTCTTCTCCGGTCCGGTCAGGCTTGATGCCGAAGGCAAGGCGAAGGTCAGTTTCGATATCCCCCAGTTCAACGGAACGGCGCGTGTCATGGCAGTCGCCTGGACGAAGACCGGTGTCGGCCATAGCGCCAGAGACGTCATCATCCGCGATCCCGTTGTCGTCACCGCAAGCCTGCCGAAATTCCTCGCACCTGGGGACAAGGCCAATCTCAGGCTCGACATCGCCAATACCGACGCGCCGGCCGGTGACTACAAGCTGACGCTGATCGGTAACGAGGCGCTCCGCATCGACGGGCCGGCCGAGCAGACGCTGAAGCTTCAAGCCGGCGCCAAGTCCGACCTGACGCTGACGCTCGTCGGCGGGGAGCCGGGCGACGGCAGCGTGGCCATCAACCTGTCGAATGGTCAGGGCCTGTCGCTCGACCAAGTGGTCGATGTGCCGGTGCGGCCATCCTCACTGCCGGTCACCGAACGGCGCGTCATTGCGCTCGCACCCGGCAAAAGCCTGACGATCGATAAGAACCTTTTGGCCGACAGCGTGCTTCCGGGTGCTTCGGTCGCCGTCAACGTCACGCGCTCGGCCGCCTTCGACATTCCGGCACTGCTGATGACGCTCGATCGATATCCCTTCGGCTGCGCTGAACAGACGACGAGCCGCGCGCTGCCGCTGCTCTATCTGGCCGAGGTCGCCAAGCAGGCCGGTATGGATGAAACCGATGACGACATCCACAAGCGCGTGCAGGATGCCATTTACAAACTACTCTCCTATCAGGCCTATGCCGGAAGCTTCGGTCTCTGGGGACCGGATTCCGGCGATCTTTGGCTCGATTCCTACGTCACTGACTTCCTGACGCGGGCACGCGAGCAGAAGTATGACGTGCCGGATCGCGCCCTCGTGCAGGCGCTGGAAAACCTCCAGAACTCGCTCTCCTACACGACGGATGTGAAGGGCAAGGGCGACGAGATCGCCTATGCCCTCTACGTGCTTGCCCGCAACAAGAAGGCAGCCGTCAGCGACCTGCGCTACTATGCCGACACGATGATCAACGACTTCCCGACACCGCTTGCCAAGGCCCATATCGCGGCAGCACTTGCACTCTACGGTGACGCGACCCGTTCGAAGAACATCTTCGTCGATGCGCTGCAGATGTCGAAACAGTCGATGGTGACGCGAGTGAACTTCTCACGCACCGATTACGGCTCGGTGCTGCGTGATGGTGCGGCTATCCTGGCGCTCGCGGCAGAAAGCCGTCCGGTTCCGCCCGTCATTCCGGACCTTGCCAAGGCAGTCGCGCGGGAATGGGATCGCAGCAAATATACAAGCACCCAGGAACAGGCCTGGATGCTTTTGGCAGCGCGCGCCCTGCAGAACGGCGACGACGACCTGAAGATCAACGTCAACGGGGCTCCGCGGACCGGCGCCTACATGGCGAAGATGACGGGTGACGCGCTGATCGACCATCCGCTGACGCTGACGAGTGCCACGAGCGACACGGTTTCGGCCGTCGTTACCACGGTCGCCGCCCCCGTCAAGCCGCTTCCTGCGGGCGGGAACGGCTTTTCGATCGAGCGGAGCTATTACACGCTCGATGGCGAGGAGGCGAATGTCAGCGAGGCGCAGCAGAACGAGCGCTATGTCGTGGTTCTGCATGTGACCGAGCAGAACGACTGGGCCTCGCGCATCGTCATCACCGACCTCCTGCCGGCCGGCTTCGAAATCGACAATCCGAGCCTCGTCGACAGCGCCCAGATGACCAATTTCGACTGGGTCGGCGAGATGTCAGCCGCCCATACGGAATTCCGTTACGACCGCTTCGTCGCCGCCTTCAACCGCGACGAAAATTCAGCGCGGGACTTCAACGTCGCCTATGTCGTGCGCGCCGTCACCCCCGGCGTCTATGACCATCCGGCAGCAACCGTCGAGGACATGTACCGTCCCGATCTGTCGGCCCGTACCGCGACTGGCAAGATGGAGGTCGTTGCGGCTCAACAATGAGGTGGTGGCAGAAATTTGCGATCGGAGCTGCGGCCGGCATCGTCATTGCCGGCGCAGGCCTCTTTGCGCTCGATGCCGCAGATAGAGCCTTTCCGCCTCCGCTTGAGCAGGCAGAAGCCGTCTCGCCGGAAGTGCTCGATACGGACGGGCAATTGCTGCGCGCCTTTGCAACACCCGAAGGGCGCTGGCGGTTGAAGACCGACGTCTCCGACGTCGATCCGCAATTCGTCCGCATGCTGGTCGCCTATGAGGATCAGCGTTTCTACGAGCATTCTGGCATCGATGTCTGGGCGCTCGGACGCGCCGCACTGCAATTCGTCAGCAACGGCCGGATCGTGTCCGGCGCCTCGACGCTCTCCATGCAAGTGGCAAGGCTGATCGAGCCGCGCGAGAACCGGTCGTTTTCGGCAAAACTGCTGCAGATCGCCCGCGCCGTACAGATCGAGCGACGGCTCTCGAAGGCAGAAATCCTCAATCTCTATCTCACCCATGCGCCCTATGGCGGCAATCTCGAAGGCGTGCGCGCCGCGAGCCTTGCCTATTTCGGCAAGGAGCCGAAGCGGCTGACGGTGGCCGAAGCAGCACTTCTGGTCGCGCTCCCGCAATTGCCCGAAAAGCGCCGCCCGGACCGGAATCTGAAAGCGGCAGAAAGAGCGCGCAAGCGGGTGCTCGACCGGATTGCCGTCGCCGAGGTTGTCGGAGATGGCGAGGCCGCCCGCGCCGAGGGTGTCACCATTCCCGCCCGCCGGCTGCAGCTTCCAGCCCTTGCCGCCCATGTTGCCGAAGCTGCATTGCGCAAGGATCCGAAAGCAATCCAGCACCAGACGACGCTGAAGAAGCAGGTCCAGACCGGCCTCGAATCCGTCGCGCGCGCCGCGACGATGAAGCTCGGACCAAAACTGTCGCTCGCCATGGTGATGGCGGATGCCGGCACCGGCGAGATCGTCGGTGAGGTCGGTTCAGCTGATTATTTCGATGCCAGCCGCTCGGGCTGGATCGACATGACGCGCATCACCAGATCGCCTGGCTCGACGCTGAAACCTTTCATCTACGGCCTTGCCTTCGAGCAGGGACTGGTGAGCCAGGAGACTATCATCGAGGACCGGCCGGCCGATTTCTTCGGCTACCGGCCGCGCAATTTCGACATGAGTTACCAGGGCGACGTGACTGTGCGCGAGGCCCTGCAGCTCTCCCTCAACGTTCCGGCGGTCAAGCTGCTCGATGCGGTTGGTCCCTCGCGGCTGATGGTGCGGTTCCGCCGCGCCGAGGTCCACCCGATCTTGCCGGCCAACGAGACCCCGGGTCTGGCGATCGGCCTCGGTGGCGTCGGCATCACGCTGAAGGATCTGGTGCAGCTCTATACGGCACTTGCCAATCACGGCGAGCCGGTCAGGATTGGCGATGGTGTGACGAACATGCCCGGCAAGATCGACGGCGAACCGTTGCTGGAGCCGGTCGCTGTCTGGAATGTCGCCGACATACTCTCGGGCGTCATACCGCCGGCCGGCGCGCCGCAGCGCGGCATCGCCTATAAGACCGGCACGAGTTATGGCTATCGCGACGCCTGGTCGGTCGGTTATGACGGCCGCTACGTGCTCGGTGTGTGGGTCGGGCGACCCGATAACAGCGCCGTACCCGGTTTGACGGGTTATGGCACGGCCGCACCCATCCTCTTCGAGGCACTTGCGAAATCCGGCATCGCCACGACACCCCTGCCGCGACCGCCGGCGGGAGCCGTGCGCATCGCCCAGACCGATCTGCCGATCAGCCAGCGGCGTTTTGCCGTCAATGCCAACGGGCTACTCGTCGCCTCCGGCCGCGAACCGTCACCGCAGATCGTCTACCCGCCGGAGGGCGCCCATGTCGATCTTGGCGCCAAGGCAGGCGATCTGTCACCGCTGACGCTGAAACTGCAGGGTGGCCGCGCGCCCTTCCGCTGGCTTGCCAATGGCAAACCGTTGCCCGATCTTTCCCGCCGTCGCACGCAAAGCTGGATGCCCGATGGCGGCGGCTATTCCAAGCTGACGGTGATCGATTCCATGGGCCGGGCGGCAAGCGTGGGCGTCTTCGTCGACTGACGGGAACAAAAGCGCCTCACAACCGTTGGAAGATGTCCCCTCCAGACGGCAAGTGACCCATGACCGTTCCCTCCGCGACCTACCGGGTCCAGTTCCGCAATGGCATGACCTTCGACCGCGCCTGCGGACTGGTGTCCTATTTGAAGTCGCTTGGCATCAGCCATCTCTACGCCTCGCCGATCTTTTCCGCCACGGCGGGATCGACCCATGGTTACGACGTGACCGACGCCAATGAGATCGATCCGGCGCTTGGCGGCAGGGCGGGTTTTGATCGTCTGACGGCGGCGCTATCGCAGGCAGGCATGGGCCTGATCCTCGATATCGTCCCGAACCACATGGCCGCCTCGCTCGAAAATGCCTGGTGGCGAAGCGCCCTCGAGTTCGGAGAGCAAAGCCCGTTTGCACGCTATTTCGATATCGACTGGCGCGAACAGCTGACGCTCCCGCAGCTTGGCAAGAGTTTCGATGAGTGCCTTGCCGATGGCGAGCTGAAAATTGCAATCGACGAGACCCATGGCAATCTCGCGATCGGCTACTACGACACGCTTTTCCCGCTGAGCACGCAAAGCTACCCCCTGTTGGCCGAGCAACTGGACGATCCGATCCTGACCGGCATGGCCGAGCTTGCCGGCTCCTCTGGCGGCAGCGACCTGCATCGTGGCTTGCGCGATATGATCTTCGAGGCCGGCGACGTCGCCCGTCTGAAGGACAGGTTGTCCAGGCTCTCCGAGGATCATGCGTTCATGATGCGTCTCCATGCAGCGCAGCACTGGCAGCTGCAGCCCTGGCAGGAGGCAGCCCGACATCTGAGCTATCGGCGATTCTTCGAAGTGACTGGACTGGTCGGCCTCAGGGTCGAGGATCCGAACGTTTTCGAGGCGACCCATCAGCTGGTGCTCGATCTGGTGCGGCAGGGCCAGGTGCAGGGCCTGCGCCTCGATCATATCGACGGACTGGCCGAACCAGGGCCTTATCTGCGACGGTTGCGGGAGGCTGTCGGAACAGAGACCTACATCGTCGTCGAAAAGATCCTCGGCGCCGGAGAGGAGCTGCCAGCCGATTGGCCGGTACAGGGAACGACCGGCTATGAGGTCATTACCGGCCTCAGCGATCTTTTCGTCGATAAAGAGGGTTTGCAAAAGCTCGACGATGCCTATCGCAAGCTTGCCGGCGATAATGGTGATTTTGCACAAGGGCGCCGTGCGGCAAAGCGGCTGATGGTCGAGAAGAACTTCGCCGGCGAAGTATCCCGTCTGACAAAAATTGCCAGCAGCATCTTTTCTGAGTTGACGGCCGAGGAAATCACCGAGGCGATCGAAGAGCTGCTGATTGCCTTTTCCGTCTACCGCACCTACGGCACCGACGGCCCGCTCGATGCGAGCGACGCCGACCGTCTCAAAATGGCCGCTGTGGCAGCGGCCAGCCATCTGGACCACGCGCAGCCGCTCGAAAGCATCCGGACCGTTCTTGACGGCGGGATGGCAAGCGAGGCAGCCCGCGAATTCCGTCTTCGATTCCAGCAGCTCTCCGGCCCGATCATGGCCAAGGCAATGGAGGATACGCTCTTCTATCGCTACAACCGGCTGCTGGCGCTCAACGAGGTGGGCGGCGAGCCGGATCAGGTGCCGGGCGGCGTCGAAGCGTTTCACCAATTTATGCAAGCGCGCGCGCGCTCGCAGCCTTCGGGTCTTTCCGCAACATCCACGCATGACACAAAGCGCGGCGAGGACGCTCGTGCCAGGCTCTATGCCTTGAGCGAGGGCGCCGGGGTCTTTGCCGACGCCGTGGAACAGTGGCAAAGACTGAATGAAAGCCACCGCGTGGATTTGTCGGATGGCCCAGCCCCCGAACCCAATCTCGAATGGATGCTATATCAGGCGCTTGCCAGCGCTTGGCCTGAAGATTTCGAACGCCGCCATGCGGAAGCGCTGCGTGAGCGTTTCACCGCCTATACGCAAAAGGCCGTTCGCGAGGCCAAGCTGCGCACAAACTGGACCTCACCCGATAGCGCTTACGAAGATGCGGTTTGCGCCTATGCGGCGGCACTCGTCTCGACCGACAACGACGCATTCACCGAGGATTTTGCTCGCGTCCTGCAGCCCTTCGTCGAGGCCGGCTACGTCAACAGCCTGTCGCAGACGCTGATCAAACTGACGGCCCCCGGCATTCCCGACATCTATCAGGGAGCAGAAGGTTTCGATTTCAGTTTCGTCGATCCCGATAACAGGCGTCTGCCGGACTTCGAGACGTTGAGCGGCTGGCTTGGCGAAGGCGGCGCGCTCGCGCGGCTGCAGGCAGAGGCGCTCAAACAACGCGTCATCCAGCTTGGCCTGCGCCTGCGGATGGAGCAGGGCCGGCTTTTTGCCGAAGGCGATTATCTGCCGCTTGCCGTCGGCGGCATCAGGAGTGACCATGTCGTTGCCTTTGCCCGCCTGCATCACGACAACTTCTCGATAACTGTCGTGCCTCGGCTGATGTTCGGCTGGCTCGACCCCGGCGTGCTCTTTGCCGGACCGGAATTCTGGGGGGATACGGTCATTGTCGTGCCCGCTCCCCTTCACGGCCTCAAGGCCGATCTTCTGACCGGCAAGATGCTGGAGCCTGGAACGAATATCTCGCTTGCCACGCTTCTCGGCGACCAGCCGGCGGCATTGATCGTGCCCGTCTGAGGGCAACCGGAAAAATCTGTACCGACGAACAAAAAACCTGTTGACCTTCCAGTTGCTGGAAGGTTCATAAAGCCGTCCGGATGCCAGAAAGGCATGAAAGGCGCAGCTTTATGGATAACAAGCACGATCATCATCATCACGACCACGGTCATCATAGGCATGGTCACGCCCCCCACCGCCACGCCGACGGCACGCAATGCGGTTGCGGCCACGACGACAAGGCTGCAGACGCGGTGATGCGCGACGCCGTCTGCGGCATGACGGTCGATCCGAACGCCGGAAAACCTTCCCTCGATTATCACGGTCACACCTATCACTTCTGCAGCGAGGGCTGCCGCAAGAAATTCGAGGCGGCACCGCAGGATTATTTGACCGCCAAGGATCCGGTCTGCGGCATGGCTGTCGACCGCTCGAGCGCGAAACACTTCCTGAAGCACGAGGGCGAAAAATTCTACTTCTGCTCGGCCGGCTGCAAGGCGAAGTTCGAGGCCGATCCCGAAACCTATCGCAAAGGAAAGAAGCCTGCGGCGGCCGCCATGCCGAAGGGCACACTTTACACCTGTCCGATGCACCCCGAGGTCGTCAGCGACCGTCCCGGCGACTGCCCGAAATGCGGCATGGCACTGGAGCCGATGGGCATTCCGCCTGAAGATGAAGGTCCCAATCCGGAACTCGTCGATTTCACGCGCAGGCTTTGGATCAGCGCCATTCTTGCGATCCCGCTTCTCGTCCTCACCATGGGTCCGATGCTTGGCCTCTCGCTGCCGCGCGAAGCGCTCGGCGAACCGATCGCGAGCTATGTCGAACTGCTTCTGGCAACACCGGTCGTGCTCTGGGCAGCGCTTCCCTTCTTCCGCCGGGCCCTCGCATCGTTCGTCAACCGCAGCCCGAACATGTGGACGCTGATCGGCCTGGGTGTCGGCACGGCCTATCTCTACAGCGTCGTTGCAACAATCGCACCTGGCCTCTTTCCGCATAGTTTTCGCGGTCACGGCGGCTCCGTCCCTGTCTATTTCGAGGCAGCCGCTGTCATCGTGGCGCTTGTTTTCGTCGGACAGGTGCTGGAACTGAAGGCGCGCGAACGTACGGGCTCGGCGATCCGCGCCCTGCTCGACCTTGCCCCGAAAACCGCACGCCGTATCGATGCCGACGGCCGCGAGAGCGACGTGCCCGTCGACGAGATTGCGACCGGCGACCGGTTGCGTGTGCGCCCCGGCGAACGCGTGCCTGTCGATGGTTCGGTCACCGAGGGGCAATCGACCGTCGATGAATCGATGATCACGGGCGAACCGCTTGCGGTTGAAAAGGCAAAGGGCGACGCACTGACCGGCGGCACGATGAACAAGAACGGCTCGCTGATCATGACTGCCGAAAAGGTCGGCGCCGATACGACACTCTCGCGCATCGTCGACATGGTGGCGAAGGCGCAGCGTTCGCGCGCACCGATCCAGGGCGCCGTCGACCGTGTTTCGGCGATCTTCGTTCCGGCCGTCGTCGCCGCCGCCGTCGCAGCCTTCCTCGTCTGGTCCTTTGTCGGGCCGGAGCCGCGGCTCGCCAATGCGTTGCTTGCTGCTGTCGCTGTTCTGATCATTGCCTGCCCTTGCGCGCTCGGCCTTGCAACGCCGATGTCGATCATGATCGCGACCGGACGCGGCGCGCAGGAAGGCGTTCTGATCAAGGATGCGGAGGCGCTGGAGCGTTTTTCCAAGGTCGACACATTGATCGTCGACAAGACCGGCACGCTGACCGAAGGAAAGCCCAGGCTGACCGATGTGGCGCCGGCATCAGGTGTTGACGAAGCGCATCTGTTGGCGCTTGCCGCAAGCCTTGAACGAAGCTCCGAACATCCGCTCGCCGAGGCAATCGTCTCGGGCGCCGAAGACCGCGGCCTTGCCTTGACCGCCGTCATAGATTTCGAGGCGAAGACGGGCAAAGGCGTGCAAGGCATGGTCGGCAGAACGTCTGTGGCGCTCGGCAATGCGGCCATGCTCGCCGACCTCGGCATCGATCCATCACCCCTTTCCGAAAAGACCGAGGCGTTGCGCGGGGACGGCAAGACTGTCATGTTCGTCACCCTAGACGCCAGGCTGGCCGGTCTCATCGCCGTTGCCGATCGCGTCAAGCCGACGACGGCAGCCGCCATCAAGGCGCTGCACGACAGCGGGCTGAAGATCATCATGGCGACCGGCGACAATGAACGCACGGCGCGCGCGGTGGCAAAAAGCCTTGGGATCGATGAGGTGCGCGCCGACGTCCTGCCCGAGGACAAGAAAGCGCTGGTCGATGAACTCCGGGCCAAAGGCGCCGTTATTGCCATGGCCGGTGACGGCGTCAACGATGCGCCCGCACTTGCGGCCGCCGATGTCGGCATCGCCATGGGCACGGGCGCCGATGTTGCGATGGAAAGTGCGGGCATTACATTGGTGAAGGGCGATCTCAACGGCATTGTCCGTGCAAGGCGGCTCGCCGAGGCGACAATGCGCAACATCCGCCAGAACCTCGGCTTTGCCTTTGGCTACAATGCGCTCGGCATCCCGGTGGCCGCTGGCCTGCTCTACCCGGTCTTCGGCCTGCTGCTCTCGCCGATGATTGCGGCCGCCGCCATGAGCCTCTCGTCCGTCTCCGTCATCGGCAATGCACTGCGGCTGAAGGTGGAAAAACTGTAAGGAACAGGTGATGAATATAGGTGAAGCTTCAGAACGGTCCGGCCTGCCGTCAAAGACCATCCGCTACTACGAGGATATTGGCCTGATCCGCCCCGACAGGGGCGGAAACGGCTACCGTGATTATGCGGCCTCCGACGTCCACAAGCTGCGCTTCCTGCAGCGCTCACGCGGGCTCGGCTTCTCGGTGGAAGAATGCCGTCAGCTGCTGGCGCTCTACGAAGACAAGAACCGGGAAAGCGCCGACGTCAAGGGGATCGCCGAGGCGAAACTTTCCGAAATCGATCGCAAGATCCGCGAGCTGACGGAACTGCGGCGCACGCTCGAGCATCTCGTTCATGCTTGCCACGGCAATGATCGTCCGGACTGCCCTATTCTCGAAGAGCTCTCCGATAGCGCCACGTGACAGTCTCGTCCCCCTTCCGGGTCCCGGGCATTTCTCATTCTTGGATATCAGGAAAGCGGCGGATGGGGCTTTCTGGCCGCCTCGGAGAACGTCTCCGGCACCACAGCCTCCTCGTCATGTTCATCCTCCGCGGTGGTGTCATCCAGTCGATGCTTAATGGCCAACGCGTAGATCACATCAAGAATATTGCGATCCTTCAGATGCGGATCGCTGAGCGCCAGCAGAGAGGCACGAACGATCTTCTTGCTGGAAGCCTTCGGGCAGCGCCTGCGGACAAAATCATAGAGCGCATCACCCACAAGGCCTTCCATGGCGCCGTCCACGAGAGCCTCGTAGACCCGCTTCCTTTCTTTCATTTTCTATGTTCCCTGCAAATCAGCGGAGCCCATAGTCTGTCATGCAATTGTCATAAGCAACCGCCGAACGCGATACGTCGACAATTGTCAGCTGTGCAATCTGCAGCACTTCACCGAAGCTACTCGGCTTAAAGATCGGTCGGTGATCTCGCCTCCAGACGTCCTGTGCGTGGGCAAAAATGCTTACCGAAATTCATGATCGCTTTCGTTTTCTGCCGGATCGAAGCGCGGTCGGTTTTTGCGTGCCGGGATCGATTGGGGCGAACAGGGCTGAGACGTCCACCTCCAGAGCTTGCGCAAAAGCCTCTAAGGTCGAAACGGTAACGTTCTCCTTCCCTCGCTCCACCCGCCCGACGTAAGAGCGGTCAATCTCAGACTCAAAAGCAAGGCGTTCCTGCGAAAGCCCCTTGGCTACACGCAGACGTCTGAGATTCCAGCCGATCGTTTCTCGAACATCCATGCCACGAGAAACGCATATGTGGGGCTTGACAATCGACGGACTGACGGTCCCATATTAAGTCGTTTTGAAGCGCGTCTTCACGGGAGGGTGTCGGTAATGGAACTACGCCAGCTATCCTACTTCGTTGCGGTGGCCGAGGAGCTGCATTTCGGCAGAGCCGCAGCCAAGGTGAGTATCACCCAGCCTGGCCTGTCAGACGCGATCCTGGCATTGGAGAAGGAACTTGGCGTGCAGCTGTTCATCCGTTCGACGAGACGGGTGGAACTGACACGGGCAGGGGCGGCGTTCTATGAGCGGTCGGTCCGGATCCTGAGCGAGATCGATCTGTCGACCGAGATCGCCCGCTCGGTTGCAGGCAAGACAGCACGCAAGATTGCCATCGGCACCGTCTATCCCGCCACGATCGGCGTGCTGCCGTCCTTCCTGGCACGCATCGGCCGCAAATATCCCGATATCCGCATGCATATCGAAAGCGGCACCACCGATGACATCATCCGCCATATCGAGGCAGGCCGCATCAATCTCGGTTTCATCAGGCCGGTGGAGAATATCGGCTCGCTTCGCTTCTTCTCGATTGCCCATGAACGCTACCTGCTGGCGGTGGCAAAGCAGAGCCCGCTGTCATTGAAGAGCGAGATCGATCTGGAGGATCTGCGAAGCGAGAAGATCATCTCCTTTTCCCGCCAGAACCTCTCCTACAGCGAGCGCTATTTCGCAGAAAAGTTCGAGGAGCACGATCTGACCGACAATGTCGCTTACACCTGCGACGACACCTTCTCGCTGGTGTCACTGGTCTCTGCCGGCCTTGGTATCGGCTTCGTGCCGGAATGGACGCAGGATCTGCCGAACCGTGGTTTCGAATTGAAGAAGGTACGCGGTGTTGATTTCAAGATCGGTCTCGGTGTCGCCTGGAACCGGGAGGATCCGACGGCCGGCCGTGACGACATTATCGATATCGCGCGGTCATTGGCACGGCCGGGACGGTAAGTATCGGTCATCGCCGTGGTGCTGGCCGAAGTATCAGTTGAGGCCGGCAAGAGAGCCCCAGAGAGGCTCTGCGAACTGCACCCAGCGATACGCTATTTCAGGGATAGCCCTTGGCTCTTCGTCTGCCGCATTGCCTCCGCCTGCTTGAGTGCCACGACAGTACGCTCAAGCGCAGACAGCTGTTGGACGGTTCGCATCGAGGCCCAGGCAGCCTTAATCTCCAGCTTTTGCGCATTACTCATTCCGGCGGTCAGGATCTTGAACGCCTCGCCGTCAGCATCTTTCGCCGATATTCCGAGAAAAGTACGCTCTCCGAACCTTTGAGAAACAGCGCGTGCGAACCTTTCGAGCTCTGCCTTTACGGTTCTGTCCGCAAGCACATATTCCAATGCGGCGGAGCGATCTTTTCGACTGATCGCGTCGCGAACGCGCTCGAGAACAGCCCTCGCATTCGGCGACAGGTCTGGGATTTCAACCGACAATTTCCGGCGTTGCGCGTACTCCGCCATCTCGGCCCTTCGCGCGGTTTCAACGCGCATCTTTACAAAGCGCTCCAGAGAGTGAGACAGGGCGGGAACATTGAGAAGAGCGGTTTGCCGATCCTGCTTGTCGCTCTTACTGGCCAACAAGCCCGTCTTGCCTCTGAGAGCGCCATAAAGTTCAGCGGAGTTCGCGATCTTTGATATGGTATTCGCAGCCACCCGTCCGTCCTGGACCATCGCGTCGATATTGACCAATTTGAGTGCAGCCTCCGGCTGCGCATAGACGAGGCGAAACCGAAACGAGACATCCTCCCACTCCGTCTGAAGGCCGGGATCGGCCCTGAGCCTGGCCTCTATGGCTTGTGCCATCGACTGTGTGAAGATCGTTATACCGGATACCATCGGCTTTGCTGCTGTGTCTGCCCTAACGAGGTGAGCCGTCAATCCGGTTCTTGCGACACCAAGCCTTGCACCGATGGAGGACAGACGCGTGGCGAGGCTCATGAGCGTCTGCTTCTGCCTGACCATCCAATCGAGCCGATGGTGAAGGAGCGATCTTGCGACCCGAACGAGGTGCAGACCACGGCTTTCGGCAAAACGAAGCGCCTGCCGGTAGAAGGGGCCTCCGTCGTAGTCGAGCGTCGTCTCCTTCGCGTTCATGCGCGACAGGATGGCCTCTAATCCGCCGACTTTTTCGAACGAACGACGGCCATAATAGAGGCTGAGATCCTCGCGATGGCGCGTCATCGCCACATAGGTCAGATGCCGGTCGAGCGAGAGCGAGGTAAGCAGTTTGACCTGATCGACAGTGGCACCCTGGCTCTTATGAATGGTCGTGGCATAGCCATGGTCGACATGTCCGTAGATGCGCTGCTCCACGACGACCTGTCGGAGATCGGCCCCCGCACCAATCCTGGCGACGATGCGCCCGGCCGAGACCTCTACCACCTTGCCCAACATGCCGTTCTTAACGCCGAGCGCGCTGTCGTTCTTCAGAAAGACGATCTGGTCGCCGGCGGAGAAATTTCGTTTTCCGTCCGACGTCTCGAACGGCAGACCATCGGCGACGATGCCGCGTCCGATCAAGGCGGCGCGCGCCTTTTCGTTCAGGGCGCGGACGTCGCGACGCAGATGGGCCAGAATGAGTGACGTCTTGTCCGGGTCGTAGTCTCGCGACCAGTCCGATATCAGTCTGGCGACGGCTTGCCCCTTCAACTCAGAGCCTATGATTTTGTCATTGGCGCGATAAGTGTCGAGGGCCCTACCGATATTGCCGCGAGCAAGGTCGAGAGAGGCGTCGCGCATCCATTGCTCTTTCTGGCGGTAGATCGTGTCGAGTTCGGCATAGCCGATGCGGTCGGTGATCGCCCGGAAGGCGGCACCCGCCTCGATCGGCTGGAGCTGCTCGGGATCGCCAATAAGCACGAGTTTCGCGCCGGCTCTGGTTGCCGCTTCCACGAAAAACGCCATTTGCCTTGACGATACCATGCCGGCCTCGTCGAGAACCAAAACCGTCTTGTCATCGAGCTGGTCGCGCCCTTGGCTCCAACGCCGTTCCCAGGACGAAAGGGTGCGGGAGCCGATACCGGCCTCCTTCTCCAGCCCCTCCGCCGCCTTGCCAGCTAGCGCGCCCCCTATGACACGGTAACCGGCCGCTTCCCACGCTTCGCGGGCGGCCTTCATCATGGTCGTCTTGCCGGCGCCTGCGCGTCCGATCACAGCGGCGATCCGTTCATTCCCGGCAATATGTTCGAGCGCTGTCCTCTGCTCGTCTGACAGCAGCGCGTGCCGCGAAAAAGTCGCCTCCAGAACTTTTTCCATGACGCCGTGCGACGTGCGCTGCGACAACCAGATCGCTCTGCTTGCCATCTCCGCTTCCAGCCGGATCATCTCGCGTGTGGTGTATTTGGCCGAAGTACGCAGCCCTGTCCCAAGGTCAATTCGTTCCTGGTCGAGTCTGACAATATTCGCGCTCTGCTCAATCCGCACCATTAGACTTCGGAACAGGCGATCGTCGTCGATGTAGCGATGCAGCACCTTGGCAACATCATGTTCATCAAAGACGCTTTTTTCTCGAGTGATCAGGTCAAGCACGAGTTCGGGACGGCGCCGGATACGCCTTGCGTTCTCGGCGCGCCGTGCTTCTTGCAACTCGACCCGATCGAGCGAAACGGGCCGACCTGATATAGCGGCTATTCTTTCAATCGCTTTGGTGCGAACGCCGAGATGGATCGTTGGCACTAATTCAATTCCCTGCGTTTCGAAGGAACGGCCATCGGCCCGGATGTCGAGCCCGGCAAGAGCGAGATGTCGGTTTTGCTCGGCAAACCAACCGTCGCGGAAGGTATTGAACTCCTCAATACCGCCTGCCCAGCGCTCGTAGACGATTTTGCCCGCACCATAGCGGAGCGGTTGACCGTCATCTCCGAGCACTGGAACCAAAATTGGGCCAAAGCCGTCTTCCGTCAGCGGCCGCAGCGTTATCATCAGATGCACATGCGGATTGCCGGGCGCGTTATGATACACCCAATCTGCCACCATGCCCCTCGACGTGACGTAAGTCGCCACGAAATCGCGCATCAGTGCGATGTTCTGCGCCGCTGAGAGCTCGATTGGCAAACCGATTGTAATCTCCTTTGCGAGCTGCCCATTTGCTCGCTTCGAGGAGGATTCAACATCGTTCCAGAAGGCCTCAGACGCGCCAGAGACCGACCGACCGGTAATCATCGACCGCAGCCACTGCGGCGCATCAGGGGGGATAGCAAATTCCTCGTGCAGGAGGTCCTTCTTACGGGAATAATCGACAATTCGCGCTTCTCGTTCGAATTCCATCCGCGTACGATGGCAATAGGCTGCCAAATGCAACGCGCTACGGCCCGAACCGCGCGCGACAATTCTGACCGAGAAATGCGATGCCACAGCGCAAGCTCCTCGCGAAATCGATGGTTTCGTCGAAGGCGGAAGCACAATTGCGGCTTACGAAGTCAATCTCTTGCGCGCCCCTATGCTCCGCGCCTTGAGAACGGCCAGGATCATGCGCAAAGCTTTTGGGTGCGCCAACTCGCACATTTGCTAGTAGATCAACGCCAAGGCTTGCGCCTTTCATCAGCTCGAAAGCAGGAGCCGCATGAAAGGCACAAGGATCGTCTATGGGTGCCAAGCGTCAGATTGGCCCAGGGGGAAGGACGGTTTGATTTATCAGCATATCTGAGGTCGCTTTTGCCCAGCGGCAAAAACCAACCCGATTGCACTTATTCTGCCAGCTGCAGCTTCAAAGACGTAACCCCAACGGCGAGATTGACGCCGACATCGCCTTCAAGCGAAACCGGCTGCAGCGAGATGGTCTTGCTCGTTCCGCCGACCAGCACATTGGCACCGCCGCCGATGCCGACGCTGGCATCGGCCGTCAGACCGGCATAATTACCCGCCAGGCCGGCAACCGGTTGACGCGTGGCGTTGAAGACGAGCCAGACCATCCGGCCTTTTTCGACGGTACCGACGTCGAGCCCGAAATCGGTGATCGTGCCGACGTAATGCTGGCTGGCGTCGCCGGCAGCGCTCGGGGTGAAGGTGCAGTCGACGTCCTGCTTGGAGCCGACGATGACACCAATCCCCTTGGAAACGTCGCAATCCAGCTTGCCGACATCGGCCTGGGCGGCGTTTGCGACGACAGGGGCGGCCAGCATGCCGGCTGCGATGAGGGAAAAAACAGTGATTTTCATGACAGGTCCTATTCGGGTTGAAGATCGCTATCGACGGCGCAGCCCCGTTCAGAGGAGGCCGGATGCCTCTGATATCGTCGACGAGGGCTCGCCGATCGAGGAAAAGAATAGGGATACGGCCCGACGGGATAAAATCACCTGCTGGTTTAGTCGGGCCAATACGTAAGTTTAGTTCCGCAGGCTGCGCAATTAGCGTATCGTCCTCACTATCGCCTGAAGCCTCCTCCTGACAGGCGATAAATGTCTCGGTTACGGCTTCCCGGTGTCCCTCCCCTCCGCCGGAAGCCGCGGATTGCCCGAGGATCCGCATCTGGCCGCCTTCCGGATTTCGGAGGCGGCCGCTTTTTTTTGCGGCGATCAGCAATCGCAGGCGGGACACAAGCGCCTCGGCTGCCAGCGCTGCAAGGCACAAGCTGAACCGACCGGCAGGCCAGCCTAGACGTAGGTATGATTCAGTCATGCAGCGTGGGCGACTAACGTCTCGACTATCCGGGAAGAGCTCGGTTCGATCATGTAAAGATGCGAGGTGCTGCCATGTATCAGGATTCGATCAATCACTTTGCCCAGTCCGGCGAAGGGAAGGCCGAAGAGGTCCGGAACCACTTTCCTGCCTTCCTGATCGGGGCGGCGATGGCCGGCGCCTATATCGGTTTCGGCGATATCATCATGTTTACCGCCGGCGCGCATGCCGATCCCGCCTGGGCGCATCTTCTCATGGGGGTGGTCTTCTCCTCTGCCCTGACGATCGTCGTCTTTGCCGGCAGCGAGCTCTTCACAGGAACGGCGATGTATATGCCGCTTGCGGTTCTGACCCGGCGCAGCCGTTCTACCGATATGCTGCTTGTCTGGGTCGCGGCCTGGATCGGCAACCTGATCGGCGCCATGATGCTTGCCGGCCTTTTCCATCTCGCCGGCGGCGGCGTGCTGCTCGGAGACGGAAGCCAGGCGTTCTTCTCGATCGTCTCAGCCAAGATGTCTGCAGGATCGCTGGAGCTTCTCGCCCGCGGCATTCTCTGTAATTGGCTGGTCTGCCTGGCGATCTGGATGGCCGGACGCACGGATAATGCAGCAGCCAAGATCATGCTGATCTTCTGGCCGATCACCATCTTCGTGGCGGCCGGCTACGAACACAGCGTCGCCAACATGTTCACCTTCTCGATGGCGCTGATGGGCGAGCACCCCGCAAACATCACACTTGCTGCCGCCGTCCATAATCTTCTCTGGGTGACACTCGGAAATCTCATCGGCGGCGCGGTCTTCATTGCACTTGGCTATTGGCTGCAGGTCCATGGCACCGGCCACGTGTCGTTCACGCCGGTCCCGGTTCGCGTCCGCGCAAAGATCTCCGCAGACCGCAGCAAGAAGTGAGGTTCGCCATGGCCAATCAGATCGGCATTACCAGCCTCAGCCCGTCCGACCCGGTCCGTTCGCCTCAGCAACCGGAAGCCCCTGCTGCACCGGCTGCGCCCTCCCCGGCAGCCGTAGTGTCGTTGAGGCGGCTTGCCATTCCCCTTCTCGCCATCGCGCTCGTGAGCGGCGGAGTGGCGATCGTCAGCGTCGACTGGAACCGCTGGGTAGCAGGCGCATCACATCAATCGACCGACGACGCGGTGGTCAGCGCCGATGTCTCGACGCTGAGTGCCCAGATCAGCGGGATCGTCCAGAGCACCCCGGTCACCGACTATCAAAAAGTAACGAAAGGCCAGTTACTCGCCGAAATCGATCCACGGGAATATGATGCTGCGGTCGCCGTCTCGAAGGCCAATCTTGCCGCCGCAAACGCTTCACTTGCCAATCTTGCAAACCAGATCGAACTGCAAAAGGCCGTCGTGCAGGTGGCGGAAGCGCAGAACGCTTCGGCGCTCGCACAAGAGACCCAGACCGAACAAGAGTTCCACCGCCAGACCAGCCTTGGCGGAGCGACCTCGCAACAGCTGCTGCAGCAGGCGCAGGCCGCTTATCTGCAGGCGCAAGCCTCCGTCAAATCGACGGCAGCTTCGATCGAGCAGCAAAAGGCCCAGCTGAACGTTCTGAACGGGCAATATCCACTGCTGCAGGCGCAGGTCAATGCTGCCCAGGCTTCGCTGGATACGGCCCTGATCCATCAGGGCTATTCCAGGATCTATGCGCCTTTCGACGGCGTCATCGGCCGCAGGCTCGTCCACGAAGGCGATTTCGTTTCGGCCGGCACCAACCTTGTGTCGGAAGTTCCGCTTCCGAGCGTCTACATCACCGCCAATTTCAAGGAGACGCAGCTTTCCCGGATCACGCCGGGCCGATCTGCGGACGTAACCATCGATACCTTCCCCGGCCAAACGCTGCACGGCAAGGTTATCGGCCTGTCTCCGGCAAGTGGGTCGATCTTCGCGCTGCTGCCGCCCGACAATGCGACCGGAAACTATACCAAGGTCGTCCAACGCATGCCGGTCAAGATCGTCTTCGACCCTGGCCAGCCGCTGGTTGACCAACTGAAGCCTGGAATGTCGGCTGTCGTGACGGTCGATACTAAGCCGGACCTGGACCGATGAGCACGGCTCCCCGCGCCTTCGGTCCGCTGACCCGTGGCACGACGACCAGCCATCCGCTCCTCATCGTCGCGGCGCTGTTACTCGCCTCCTTCGTCGTCGGCTTCGACACGCGCGTCTTTGCCGTCGGCCTGCCGGATATCCGCGGCGCCTATTCGCTTGGCTTCGATGAGGCGTCCTGGCTCAGCACTGTCGCGAACGCCCCGCAGATCCTCATTTCTTCGGCGGTGGCGTGGCTTGCCACCGTCTTCGGCGTGCGCCGGGTGATGATCCCGACGACATTGGTCTATGCCGGCATTTCGCTCATGATTCCGATGGTCCATGACGGCGGCGCACTTTTTGCGCTGCATACGGCAAGAGCCCTTCTGCTCGGCGTCTTCATTCCGGCCACCATCATGGTGATCTTCCGCAATCTCGACATGAAATACTGGCTGATCGGCCTTTCGATCTACGCGCTTCGGGTTCCGCTATCGCAGAATCTCGGCTTCGTCCTCGTCGGCATCTATGATGATTATCTCGGCTGGCAGTGGGTCTACTGGCAGGATGTGATCGTCACGCCGATCATCGCGCTCCTCCTCGTCATCGGTGCTCCCAAGGAAGAGATCAATATCAATTTGCTCGAAGGCGCAGACTGGGGCGGCATGATGCTGCTCGGTTGTTCGATGACGATGATTTATGTCGGTCTCGATCAGGGCAACCGGCTGGATTGGTTCAATTCCGGCATCGTCACCTCGCTGCTCGCAGGCGGCACGATCCTCTTCATCGGCTTCCTTATCAACGAAAGCGTCGTTGCCAATCCCTGGGCACATGCAAGCGTGATCTTGTCGCGCAATATCGGCATCGGCTATGCGATCATCATCGCTTTTACCTTTTCGAGTTCCGGCGCCGCGATTTCCATTCCTGGCTTCCTGCAGACGGTCGTCGGATTGCGGCCGATCGCCATCTCCGAGCTCTACATCTTCGGCGCCGTTATCCCGGTCTTCCTGTTCATCGCCTTTGCAATCTTCCTGCTGCGCCGGATCGATGCGCGCCTCGTCATCATGATGGGACTGGCTGCGATGGCCTTCGGCTCGCTCTGGGGATCAGGCCTCACGAAAGCATGGGCGCCTTTTAATTTTCTGCCGGTCGTGCTCTTGCATACGGCGGGGCAATCCTTCGCCTTCTTCGCGACGGTCGTCTACCTGATTGCCAATTCCGACCCGAAACGCTCCACAGCGGTTTCCGCCTATATCCAGGTCGTACGGCTCGGCAGCGTCGAGCTGGCGCAGAGCCTTCTCAACACCTGGCTGCGGCAGCGCGAGCAATACCATTCCAATATACTGACCGGCCCGATTTCCACGTCCTCGGACAGTCTCCACGACGCGTTGGCGAAGCTCGAGACGCTATTCGGCACCGATCATCATGGGAGCGTGAAGGCTCTTTCCACAGTCGCAACAGCAGTCCATGCCCAGGCGAGCATCCTTGCCTACGCGGATGTCTTCATCCTCTCCTTCTCTTTTGCGATTGCCGGCATTGCCCTTGTCACCTGCATGGGTGCCATGCCCTTCGGGCCGCTGCATCCCGATTTCCGCCGGAAACCGCCGGTCGCCCAACCGCAGCCGGCCATAACCGGCTGACCGGACGACACTTGATCTATTCTCAAATGGCCAGGGAAACCGGGTCGAATGGTTCTTTTCGTTGGCTTTTCCGCGCCGGCTTCTCCCTGACCCATACCAATGGGGAACGGTGACTAGACCTGCGTATAGATGCGCCGATGCCTGCCCGGACATAGCCTTCTCCCACCAGAATTGATCGGCTGGAGACAGGTAAGCCGCTCAGCCTGCAGACAGTCAGCAGCCTGAGGCTTTCAAGCCAGCCCACCAATTCAGGAGACAGATACGGGCCGCCCCGGCCGGCGGCCTCATCGCGCGATCAACTCTTAACCATGGAGCCGGCAGTGACATCCATCCGCACCGTGATTGAACCCCGTCGTCGCCGCAAACCAGCAGTCCTCGCTGCCGCAGCCATTCTCACCATTGCGAGCGGATCGGCCGCAGCCTTCTGGTTGGCAGGGACCGAGCCGACCATTGCTGCCTCGCAGCCCGGCACGCCGGCCGTACCGGTCGATGTCGCCACCCCTGCCATCACCGACGTGCCTGTCTATCTCGACGGCCTCGGCACAGTGCAGGCCAACTATACGGTCAATATCACGACGCGCGTGGACGGCGAGTTACAGAGCGTGATGTTTGACGAGGGACAGGCCGTCAAGAAGGGTGGTCTTCTCGCCGTCATCGATCCGCGCCCCTTCCAGGCAGCCGTCGATCAGGCTGCCGCCAAGATCAAGCAGGACGAGGCCGATCTCGCCAATGCCCAGTATCTGCTCGCCAAGGATCAGAGGCTCTCGCAGCAGCAGATCGTGACGCAGGAAACGCTGGAAGAGCAGCAGGCCCAAGTGGCAAGTGCTGCGGCCCAGCTTGCGCAAGATCAGGCTGCCAAAGAGGATGCCGACGTTTCGCTGTCCTACACGCAGATCCGCTCACCGATCGATGGCCGCACCGGCATCCGTCGGATCGACGCCGGCAACGAAGTACACACGACCGATGCGACACCGATCGTCACCATCACGCAGACACAGCCGATCACGGTCGTCTCCACGCTGCGGGAAGACGATCTCGACGCAGTGCGCGCCGCGCTGAAGGCCGGCCCGGTCGAGGTGATGGCCATGTCAATGGATCGGTCACGAGAGCTGGCCTCAGGCACCCTCTCGCTGATCGACAACGTCATCGATCAGGCAAGCGGCACGATCCGCATCAAATCGACCTTCGAAAACAAGGACGATGCACTGTGGCCGGGTCAGTTCGTGATGCTGAGGGTCAAGCAACAGACACTGCGAAAGGCCGTAACCATTCCCTCTGCAGCACTTGAGCGCGGAGAAGACGGCTTCTTCGTCTACATCATCGACGCTGCCGGCACGGCTGCCGTGCGCAAGGTCATACCCGGGCCGATCGAGAGTGGCCGCGCCGTCATCGAAAAGGGCCTTGCAGGCACCGAACGGGTCGTCACATCAGGACAGTATCGCCTGGATGTCGGCACCCCTGTCAGCATCCAACAGGCGGCCGCTTCGCAAGCCGTCACTAAGGAGTAGGCCATGTCGATCTCCTCCTGGTTCATCGAACGGCCTATCGCCGCCTCGCTGCTGATGGCAGCCCTCTTCGGGATCGGCATCGTCGCCTATCCTCTGCTACCGGTGGCACCCCTGCCGCAGGTGGATTTCCCGACAATCCAGGTCTCGACGCAGTTTCCCGGTGCGGATCCGAAGACCATGGCATCTGCCGTGACCCAGCCGTTGGAGCGGCAATTCGGCCAAATTCCCGGCGTCACCCAGATGACCTCGACGAGCACGCTCGGCTCGAGCGCGATCACCCTGCAATTCGACCTCTCGCGCGACGTCGACAGCGCTGCCCAGGACGTGCAGACTGCAATCAACGCAGCCGGCGGGCAATTGCCGACGGGCCTGCCTTCGCCGCCGACCTATCGCAAGGTCAACCCCGCCGATCCGCCCGTCATGGTGCTCGCCATGACTTCGGACACGCTGCCGCTGACTCAAGTCGACGACTTTGCCGAGAGCGTGCTTGCCCAGCATATCAGTCAGCTCGATGGCGTTTCGCAGGTTCTTGTCTTCGGCCAGCAGAAGCCGGCGGTGCGCCTGCAGATCGATCCCGGCAAGATCGCCGAGATGGGGCTTTCGCTCGAGGATATCCGCAGCGCCGTAACAGGCGTCACCAGCAACGCGCCGAAGGGCAGCGTACAGGGTGCGGAACACACCTATACGATCTACGACAACGACCAGCTCTTAAAGGCCGCCCCGTGGAACGATGCGATCGTCGCCTATCGCAACGGCGCGACGGTGCGCATCAGCGATATCGGCCAGGCGATCGACGGGCCGGAAAACAATCAGCTGGCCGCATGGGCCGACGGCAAGCGGGCAATCCTCCTGCCGATCTTCAAGCTGCCGGGCGCCAATATCATCGATACGGTCGGTGCGATCCGGGCTGCACTGCCGCAGCTGCAGGCGATCGCGCCGGCCGCCATTCACCTGTCTATTCTCAGCGACCGGACGACCACGATCCGCGCATCGGTAGCAGACGTCGAGACGACGCTCGTCATCACCATCGCTCTCGTCGTCATGGTGATCTTCATCTTTCTGCGCAACGTCTGGGTCACGGTGATCCCGAGCGTGACAGTGCCCTTGGCACTTCTTGCCACACTCGCATTGATGTATGTCGCGGGCTTCAGCCTCGACAACCTTTCGCTGATGGGCTTGAGTATTGCTGTCGGTTTCGTCGTCGACGATGCGATCGTCATGGTCGAGAACATCCATCGCCATATGGAGATGGACAAAACGCCGAAACAAGCGGCGATCGACGGCGCGCGTGAAATTGGCTTCACCATCATTTCGATCAGCATCTCGCTCGTCGCCGTCTTCATTCCGCTCCTTTTAATGGGCGGCATCGTCGGCCGGCTGTTCCGGGAATTCGCGATCACCGTGACGATGACGATCGTCGTCTCGGCCCTCGTCTCGCTGACCATCACGCCGATGATGAGCTCCCGCTTCCTGAAGCCGGAAAAAGACGCTCGCCGTGGCAGGCTCTACAACATCAGCGAAAAGGCGTTCGACGGGCTTCTTGCCGCCTATCGCTACACACTCGCTATAGCGCTGCGCCACCACCGGCTGACGATGACAGCCTTCCTCGCCTCGCTTGCGTCAACCGCCTTCCTGTTTATCAATATTCCCAAGGGCTTCTTCCCGATCCAGGATACCGGCCTCATCACCGGCATCCTCGAATCCTCTCAGGATATTTCCTTCGCAGAAATGTCGCGCCATCAGATCGAGGCTGGAAACATCATCGCCAGCGATCCGGGTGTTGCAAGCGTCGGCATGGCCGTCGGCGGTGGAGCCGGCCAAACCGTCAATACCGGCCGTATGTTCATCACGCTGAAACCTGAGGAACAGCGCGATGCCTCGGCAGGCGAGATCATCAACAGGCTTCGCCCGAAGCTCGCTCAAATGCAGGGTGCGGAGCTCTTCCTGCAGCCGGCGCAGGATATCAATGTCGGAGGTCGGTCATCGGCCACGCAGTTCCAATATACGTTGCAGGACGGCGACGCCGGAGAACTCGACGACTGGGCGGCCAAGCTGCTTGCCAAGTTCAAGACGCTGCCCGAGCTGACCGATGTCGCTACCGACCAGCAGAATGGCGGCGCCACCGTAACGCTTACAATCGACCGCGACCAGGCATCGCGCTTCGGCATCCAGCCGCAGACGATCGACAACACGCTTTACGATGCCTTTGGCCAACGCCAGGTCACCCAGTATTTCACCGACCTGAACAGCTATCATGTGGTTCTTGAACTTGCTCCGCAGTTCCAGAATTCCCCATTGGCGATCAATGGCCTCTATATCAAATCGCCGTTGACCGGCGAAGAGGTTCCTTTAAACCAGCTCGTCAAGCAGACGACCGAACCGACGGCCGTGCTTGCCGTCAACCACCAGAGCCAGTTCCCGGCCGTCACACTCTCATTCAACCTGACCAAGGGCACCGCACTCAGTCAGGCGGTTGCCGCGATCAGCAAGGCGGAGACCGATCTTGGCAAGCCGGCAACCGTCATCGGCACCTTCCAGGGCAATGCGCAGGCCTATCAAAGCTCGCTGGCAAGCGAGCCGCTGCTGGTGCTTGCGGCAATTGCCGTGATCTATCTGATCCTCGGCGTGCTCTATGAGAGCTATTTCCATCCGCTGACGATCCTGTCGACGCTTCCCTCTGCCGGTCTCGGTGCTCTCGCCATGCTGTGGGCCTTCGGCTTCGACTTTACCGTCATCGCGCTGATCGGGGTGATCCTCTTGATCGGCATCGTCAAGAAAAATGGCATCATGATCGTCGACTTCGCGATCGCCGCCCAGCGTGAGCAAGGGCTGTCGCCGGAAGACGCGATCCGCCAGGCCTGCCTCCTGCGCTTCCGCCCGATCATCATGACGACATCGGCAGCACTTCTTGCCGGCCTGCCGCTGATGCTGGGCCACGGCACCGGCTCTGAACTGCGCCAACCGCTTGGTTACGCCATGGTTGGCGGTCTGCTCATCAGCCAGTTGATGACGCTCTACACGACCCCGGTCGTCTACCTCTACTTGGAAAAGCTGAGCCAATTCGTCAGCCGACGACGGCCTGTCAGCGCCCCAACCCAAACCCAAGTCCAAGCCCAACCGGAATGATCCCTCTTAATCGACGTGAAAGGATTAAAATCATGGAACCTCTTTCGAGACGCACCGTGCTTGCCCTCGGAGCGATGGGTGGAACGGCCCTTGCAGCGGGTGCCGCCCGCGCAGCAAGCTTCGGCAATCCCGACCAGCCGGCTGAGGGTGCTGTCAACGCCAATCCCGCCGGGCTTTCCGATCCAGGCCCGAAGAACCCTACCATCAACGACCAGTTTCCTTCCTTCGAAAACCCGCCGGCAACCGACGTCGGCGATATGCAGCTCTTCTGGGGATCGTTCAACAATGCGGCCAAACGCATCCAGAACGGTGGTTGGGCACGGCAGGTCACCAAGTCCGATTTCGCAATCTCCGAGGCCGTTTCTGGCGTCAATATGCGGCTCGGCCCCGGCGGCATCCGCGAGATGCATTGGCACCGGGCTGCCGAATGGGCGATCATGACCAACGGCCGCTGCCGTGTGACCGTGCTCGATCCGCAGGGCCGCGCCTATGTCCAGGACGTCGAGGCCGGCGATCTCTGGTATTTTCCGGCCGGTTACCCGCATTCCCTGCAGGGACTTGGACCCGAAGGCTGCGAATTCGTCATCGTCTTCGACGAGGGCGACCAGTCCGAATATGGCACGCTGCTCTTGACCGACTGGCTGGCGCACACATCGCCTGAGCTGCTTGCCAAGAACTTCGGCGTGCCGCAGGACACTTTCAAGAACATCCCGTTGCAGGACCTCTGGATCTTTCAGGGCAAGGAACCGGGTCCGCTTTCAGCCGACCAGGAAGCCGTTTCTTCCGCGGGCCTGCCGCCCTACCCCTTTACCTACAGGCTGACGGCATCGGCGCCGCTGAAGCAGAACGCGTCGGGCACGATCCAGCTGGCAGACAGCAGCAGCTTCAAGGTCTCCAAGACGATCGCTGCGGCGATCGAGACGATCAAGCCGGGTGCGGTGCGCGAAATGCACTGGCATCCCAATGCCGACGAATGGCAGTACTGGATCAAAGGTGAAGGCCGCATGACGGTGTTCGATGCCGGCCCGCGCAGTCAGACAGCGGATTTCCGGCCCGGCGATATCGGCTATGTCAAAAGGAGCCAGGGCCATATTATCGAGAATACCGGCAAGACCGACTTGCAATTCGTCGCTGTGTTCAAGGTCGCTGAATATCAGGAAGTCGGGCTTTCATCGTGGCTGACCCATACGCCGGCAGCGCTCGTTGCCCAGCATCTCAATATCAGTGTCCAGGATATTGCGAAATTCCCTGCCGATCAGCCGGGGATCATGCCCAAGGGCTGATCCTTGTGTCGGGCCGGCAAAACACCACTTCCGCCGTGGCAACGGCGGAACTTGTGGCCTTGCACAAATGACGGGCCTCCTTCCGGCCGATTCCAAAAAATCTAAATTGACACGGAATAAAATCTGCGAGGCTTTCGTATACTCAATTATGGAACGGAAAGAACGCCCCTTCGATGTCATCGGTCAGCTCGCAGCGCTTCGCCGCTACGCGCGCTCACTGGTGCGCAATTCGGACGAGGCGGAGGATCTGGTGCACGATGCGCTGATCCGGGCCTTCGAGAAGCGCAAGAGCTTCCGCAGCGGCGGAAACCTGCGCACCTGGCTGCTTTCCATCCTACACAATGCCCACATCGACCGCGTGCGGCAGGCCCGCTCGCTGACGCGCCGCCATGATGAGGCGGCAGTCGAAGCGGAACAGTCGCTGCCGGCCGCACAGGAACATGCGGTGCGCCTGCAGCAGGTGCGCAACGCCTTTTTTGACCTGCCGGAAGAGCAGCGCGAAGCGCTGCACCTCGTGGCGATCGAGGACCTGTCCTATCAGGAAGCGGCCAATGCGCTCGGCATTCCTGTCGGCACGCTGATGTCGCGCATTTCGCGTGCCCGCGCCCAGTTGCGCGAGTTCGAAGAAAAGAGCCCACGCATCGCGCATCTGAAACTAGTTGGAGGGAACGGCAATGAAGGCGATTGACCCGATCATCGATGCCGATCTCGACGCCTATGTTGACGGCGAGCTCGATGTCGCACGGCGCATTCAGGTGGAATCTTATCTTTCCGAGAACCCGGCGATCGCCGCCAAGGTCATGGCCGATCTTAGCATGAAGGGTGAATTACGGCTTGCGCTGGCAGGCGAAAGCGCCTTTGGCCGCGCCGAGACACGCGATGCTGCCCGCAGGCTGGAACGCGGTCTTTCCTACGGCCGCATACTGCACTCGATGCAGCGTATCGCGGCTGTTGGTATTCTCCTTGCTGCCGGCTGGGTGGCGCATAATTCCTTCGGCGCCTTTACGGCAACGGAAGTCGCGGCTTCGGTTCCGGCACCTGCCTATGTCGAGGATGCAGTGCGCGCGTATCGCACGGCAGCCCTTCGTGAAACCATTCCGTCGCAGACGGCCCCGGCCTACAGTGCTGAGGATATCCGCGCTGCGACCGCAATCGTGATGCCCGAATTGCCGAAGGACTGGAAGGTTGCCGATGTGCAGATCTTCCCGTCGCAATTCGGGCCGAGTGTCGAAATGGCAATCGAGGAAGCCGACGGCAAGCGCCTGTCGCTCTTCGCGGTCCGGCCTGGCGCCTTCGAGGTGAAGGCGGTCAGCCATATCGCACTTGAAAAGACAGAAGCCGCCTACTGGCAAATCGGTGACGTTGCCTACGCGCTGATCGCCGACAATGGCGGCACCAATCTCGATCAGGCAGCCGAACGGCTTGCCCGATCACTCTACTAGTTCAACCGAGGAGATCAGCCATGAACCCGATCAATCCCCGCTATGGTACCGGCTCCGCCGCCAATACGCAGGTCCTTTTTGACGAAGGCCTGCGCCAGCACATGCTGCGCGTCTACAACTACATGGCGCTCGGCCTCGTCATAACCGGCATCGTCGCCTTCATCGTCGGCTCGACGCCAGCTCTTTACGTGCCGATCTTCCAAACGCCGCTCAAGTGGGTGGTGATGCTGGCGCCGCTCGCCTTTGTCTTCTTCTTCTCGTTCCGCATCCAATCGATGTCGTCGAGCACCGCACAGATGACCTTCTGGGCCTTCTGCGCCGTGATGGGCCTGTCGCTCGCCTCCGTCTTCCTGGTCTTCACCAAGACGAGCATCGCGCAGACCTTCTTCATCACCGCTGCCATGTTCGGCGCGATCAGCCTTTATGGCTACACGACGAAGCGTGACCTCTCGAAGATGGGTTCGTTCCTGATGATGGGCCTCTTCGGCATCATCATTGCCGGTATCGTCAACATCTTCCTTGGCTCGTCTGCCCTGCAATTCGCGATCTCGGTCATAGGCATCGTCGTCTTCGTCGGCCTCACCGCCTACGACACGCAGAATATCAAGGAACAATATTCTGAAAACTATGATCAGGAATCGAACCAGAAGCTGGCCGTCTTCGGCGCTCTCTCGCTCTACCTGAACTTCGTCAACATCTTCCAGCTTCTGCTCAACTTCACGGGCGAGCGGGAATAAGGACTGCGCTTCTGGGGGCAATGGAAGCGCAAGGGCGCCTGGTCTGTGATCTGTGACAGGATGGCAGGCCGGGTGCTCACCCTAAAGGGAGCGGCCGGGCGTGATGCCCGGCCGCTTTTGCGCCGAGTGCCTGAACCAGCATTGGTTCATGAGCCTTGACGACCCGCGGGGTAGACTATAACGAGTTCCGGCCACACGGTGCCATCGGCAATAAGGTGCCGATCTCGCTGATAATTCGGGAGACACAACCACCCGCCTCCCTGAATGAAGCACGGAAAACTCTAGCCTGCGCTGGTCCAGAGTTTGGCACCCCCCTCATCAATTCACTTTCAGCTGCACAAAATGCAGCCGTCCAGGATCAGTGTGTTATGTTGAGGTTGGAACAAACACAATTGGACACTGGTTGTCTTTTTCTACCAGGCTCACTGGTTTGATTTGTTCACCCCCATCAAGTTCCACCAGGGAATCAAGGATGTTGAATACAATTACGTCTTCTTCCCAGTGTCCTGTAAAGCTGCAGAAACCCCGTTTCCGCGATGTAGAATGAATCCTGCAGTTGTGCTCAATCCACCTGAGCAAACCACAGACCTTCTTCATCAGGATCAACGCCAGATTTTTTCCAATTTTTCACGATGTTACTAGCGATCTCCTCGGCATTATTTCCCAGGTGATTACACTTTACCCAGAATTCAGCTTCGGATCCGCGCACGACGGGGCTGGCGCCTGCCTTTATGAGCTCCAACACGCCTAGTCTCACAAATTCTTCACTGTCTGCATTTGGCAGCTCAAAATCAAAACGGCCAACATTAGCTATATCTTTTAAGCTAATCGCATCAAATTCAAGATCATTGGGGATTTTTTTTATCCAATCCCCAATCGAAACGTCAAAATACTTATGCTTCTTCTCGATATTCATTCCTGATGCACCTTAAATCCTTTTGGGTAGCCCGGGATGTCGATATCCAAGGTCACTCCAGATTTATCGGAAACGCGGACCCCTACCTTTCCTCCATTTGGCAACTCGTACCAATTTCCCGTGAGGTGTTCCCCGTTTTTAGGCCAGCGGGAGCTGGAATTTTCCGGGGTTATGAAGTGCACCCCGAATTTGGGCCAGCGGGAGCTGGAATTTTCCGGGGTTAAGGCTCAGGTCGGCGGGGGTGCCGATGAGCCGTTCATGAGCAAAATCGGCACCTTGTTGCCGATCGCGCTGTGTGGCCGGAACTCGTTGTAGATCCTATGCAAGCTCACCGCGGAGCTTGATAGTTCGACCTCCGCTTTCGCTACGGAGGATGACCATGAGCGCGGATGCCGTCAACGACTGCTATATTGCATTGGAATTGAGCCAGAGAACTTGGCTCGTTGGGTTTTTGCTGCCTGGCTCCGAGAAGGTCCAGACAATGGCGATTGCCGGTGGTGATGCCGACGCGTTGCTCGGTGCGATTTCGAGAATCGAAGCAAAAATTGAAGGAGATGTCTGGTCGGAAGGTCTCACATGCCGCATGCGTGTCTGTTTTGAGGCGGGCTATGATGGGTTCTGGCTGGCCCGCTTTCTTCTCGATCATGGCATCGACACGACGATACTGGATCCCTCGAGCTTTCTGGTCTCGCGACGAGGGCGCCGTGCG
>NZ_JACHZB010000005.1 GCF_014193255.1 Rhizobium sp. BK196 | reverse complement strand
AGTCTCTTTCCACGGCATCAACACCTCCCGCCAAAAAGCGAAAAGTGTTACCCATGTCTCCGGTACGAAACGTCACCTATCTCTCGGGTCGGGCACCCAATATTTTCCGCAATTCGAGATGGGCTACGCCGCTTGTCCATGCTCTGTCGCTATAGCGGCGATTTTGCTCGGGACGTTTCTCGCTCAAGAAGATGGTGACGTGCTATTTACGTCGCAAAGCACGCCTGTTCAAGCGTCTGTGATTCAGCCCTGAGCAAGCAGGCCGACATACTGGGCATAGCTGATCACTGCATAGAAAAACGCAGTGATGCTTGCTCCAATCATGATGGCATGGAATTCTGCAGAGGTTCTCATAGCTCTCACCCGTATCACAACGGTTAGTAGACATCGTAGTCGCCTATGCCGCTCATAACAATTAGAAAGCGATCAAAACATGCAACAATCCGAAACATTTCGGATTGTGTGGCAGGATTGCCCGCTTATCCACGCCCGGCTACGAGGGTGCGCTTTAAGCGCTCTGTGCAATAAACGCCCTGTTCGACAATCGGTTTCATCGATCCACCGATACTGTGGCAGCGGCGCTTTTCCCTTGAAAAAACGGGGATTCGCGGATAAGCAAAATTCACTTCTTCCTGCGATGTTCGGTGTGGAAGCAAGCCTGATTCCAGGCTGGGTTATGAAAGGCGGGCGTTGCCCGCATATCGGAGGCGCCGCAGTCATGTCTGCTAAGATCTATCGTCCGGCCAAGACCGCAATGCAGTCCGGCAAGGCCAAGACTCATCTCTGGGTGCTTGAGTTCGATCAGGAGCAGCCGCGCAAGATCGATCCGATCATGGGCTACACGTCTTCAGGCGATATGCGGCAGCAGCTGAAGCTGACCTTCGAAACGCAGGAACTTGCCGAAGCCTATGCCAAGCGCAACGGCATCGAATACCGCGTGATCGCGCCCAAGGAACCTGCACGCCAGGTCGTCGCTTACCCGGACAATTTCCGCTATACCCGTACCCAGCCCTGGACGCACTGATCCGTCTTCGGCTCGATACGGAAATGCCTGATGCCGCGAGATCGCGACATGGAAACGGCCCCTTAGCTCAACTGGATAGAGCAGCTGCCTTCTAAGCAGCAGGTCGCAGGTTCGAGTCCTGCAGGGGTCGCCATCTTTATCTTGTCCATACCGAAGACATAGGTAACAGAACGTACCTAAGACATGGGTGACCACCTCGTGCCGAGCGCGCCTCAAGGTCATGCCCCGAGGCGCGCTGAAGTTCACTTCCAACTCGTCAGAGACTGAAGCGCAAGATTGAGCTTTCGAAGCAGACCGCGAACTGGCTTGCAATCGGGATAAGAGGACGCGATCAGCGCCATCGCTTCCTGCAAGCGTTTGATGTGAAGGCTGCGTCCGGCGATACCATCCTCATCATCGGGCACAATGTTGCGCTCATGATAGTAGAGTTCGAAGAATACATCGTCCGGCAGAGCGTTACCGTCATACTCAAGCTGGACCCAATCATCCAGTTCCGAACGAACGGAGGCGAGCCTGTTGACGATCCCGGCTCGTTGCCGGGTCGCACTTATAACATCCTTCAACAATTGGCCGACACGCTGATGCGTGGCGATAGCCATTTTTGCTTTCGGCCGCCGGCCAGAGGCCATCACCATCCGGTACGGCACGGTATTGCCCGTCGCCCGGGGACCGCGCTTCTCTTTCGCTTTCTGAGCTTTTTCTTCTGCGTCGCGTAGCTCTCCGGGGGACCGAAACAACTCGCCATCAGTCATGGTCACCCGTTTGCAATTTTCGGGTACAACAGGGGCGGGCATGCGTGACAGCGCCAAAAGAACGGGTCCCAGTGGCAAGCCTTTCTGCCCATCCGAAATTAGATAAAGCTCACTGCCGCCTTCCGGATAGTACATGCCAACCCAGAGCGGCTTGGCAATTTCCCAGCGATTGCGGAGAGACCATGCACTGCGCTCCTGCTGCCGATCCTTTACCGCTGCCGCGTAGGGTTCATCGACGAAAAGGTAACGCTTTTCGATGGGATCGTACCAGCTGCTGCCATGATCCCTTCCTGGGAGGTCGCGTCCAAAATCACCCCTGATGGGCATGCTTTTTGAGGACGGCCTAAGTCCGGTAGAAGCCATGAACTGCAATGTACGCGCCGCTTTACACGCCAGGGCAAGAGCTGAATTCGCGCTTTCTATATTCCTCTGGCAGTGGATCAGGTCGGACGCCAAGCGATTAAAGTATCCCAGTCCGCGAGCCTGCTTGTATTGGCGAGCTGCGATGATCTCGTCGAGGGGCTTCGGCAGCGAAACCTCGATGATCTCGGTGCCACTCGCCTTTGTCTTCGGGTTCCGCCAACGAACGCTGATGAACGTGAAGAAAACGGGTGACGACGGAACGATCGTTGAGGCTTGTAGCGTCCGCAGAGCGTTGGTGTAGTTTGAGAAACCGGCTCGAACCGATGCGCGATCAAGACCCACTGAATGGGCAACGTCGTCCTGCTTGGAGATGGTTTTCGCGAGGCGCTTGATGCCCTCGATTGTGGTGGGCCTGATGTCGTTGACGGACATGTTCTTTTCTCCCGGACTCGTTTTGAAGCGTCACCCGTCAACCACTTCTTGAGCCCGATCAAAAACATGAACGGGTTCGACTTTTCACCAAGGCAGTGCTGTCAACAGCTTCGCAACTGACGGGCGGCGTGCTCCTGCCGGGAGCGAGAAAAAGATAGGTTCGATGCCAATCGGTTTCAAGGTCGATACAGGTGGCAAAGCGCAAGCCTTTCTGTATCAATCCCTGGAACGGGGCGGTTGCGAGATTTTGCCAGGGACGATTTCGGTAGGGTGGTGTGTTACGGTGGCGGGAGCCGACATTCTTATCATGACCCTCGCATACAGAGCGCAAATGACTATCAGCTCTTGCGTCCGGAGGCTTCGACTGTCACGCCAAGAGCCGACTCATTTTAGGCAACCGAATTTGAAGAATCTAACCGGATACACAGGATTTGACTCCGAACGTATACGTCGGGGTGCAATTGTATTCAAAGATTTGGGTTTTCCTGAACTGAACCGCGGACTTCTGCTCGCCGTGGACGATGATTTCAGTAACAGAATAAGGGCCGGCCGGCATTGAATGCGCGGCCAGCCCAATTTCTCCGATTTTGCCGACTTAGCCTTCGGGTGTCAGCGTCATGGACGTGCCCGTTGCGGCAACGTTGAGGCCGAGCTGACCGGTCACGCTGATCGTCTGCAGATGGATCGAGCCGGACGTGCCGCCGAATAGCACGTTGGTGCCGAGGCCGCCGACGAGCGTTGCTTCAGCGGTCGCGCCCTGGTAGAGGCCAGCCAACGAACCGCGATGATAACCGGCTGTCGGCGCGAAGACGGCCCAAAGCAGGCGACCACGCGTGGTGAAACCGAGATCCACGCCGAACTTGCGCAAAGCACCGCTGTAATGTTCAGGCGATTCGCCCCGGCTCGTAGGCTGGAAGACGCAATCGATCTGCTTGGAAGAACCGAGCACATAGCCGACGCCGCCGCCGATTTCGCAATCGAGATAACCGATCTTCACGCCCCCGCTTACATCAGGAGCGACCGGCGGCTCCGTCCGTACCAGGTCTGCCGCGCTGGCGCTCATGGCAAAGGTCTGGAGCAACGAGGCTGCGGCGATTGTGGTCGCGAGTATCTTTTTCATTTTCGTCTCCTGTGAATATCGCTGGAAGGATATAACGTCGGCTTTGTCATAACCAAGGCAAGAAAGTCTTTGCCGTCATTTTGGTTCCCAGAGAGGCCTGCGCCAAGCTGCCGCGGTTATCTTTTGTGGAACCCTATCGGCCTGCATCGGTTGTCCAGATGTCCGTTTTTCAGACAATGGAGATCAAAATGAGCAAGACTAATGCAGACGACATTCGCAAGAAAACAGAGCGGCAGGTAGAAAACACCAGCGCCGGAGGACATCTCGGCGGAACCTATTTCGGCCAGCAACCGGATGGCAAAACAGCCTCTTCCAGCACGACCGAGGCGCGAAAGTCTCGCCCGAACGACGGCAGTAATTGATGCGACAACGATTGCAACGGGCATTTGCGGCTGGTGGGCAGCGTCCAGCCGCCCCACGCCCGCAGTGGTGGTCCAGCGATTCCGGAAAATTTCGTCAATGAGCGGAAGAAGATGCTTATTCGCTGCCGGTATCTATCCCCAGCGGTGACGTTCTAGCCTCGCGGGGCTGTGAGAATTGCTGCGCTCTACGGCTCCCCGCTAGACGCAGGAAAAAACCGCCGGCAGTCAGCCGGCGGTTTTTGAATATTATATCTGCCTGATCAGTGCAGGATCTGGCTGAGGAACAGCTTGGTGCGCTCGTGCTGGGGATTGTCGAAGAACTCGGCCGGCGAATTCTGTTCGACGATCTGGCCCTGGTCCATGAAGATAACGCGGTTAGCGACCTGGCGGGCAAAGCCCATTTCGTGGGTGACGCAGAGCATGGTCATGCCTTCTTCTGCAAGGCCCACCATCGTATCCAGCACTTCCTTGATCATTTCCGGATCGAGCGCCGAGGTCGGCTCGTCGAACAGCATGATCTTCGGGTTCATGCAGAGCGAGCGGGCAATCGCCACACGCTGCTGCTGGCCGCCCGATAGCTGCCCCGGATATTTGTTGGCCTGTTCGGGGATCTTGACGCGCTTCAGGAAGTGCATGGCCACTTCTTCGGCCTGCTTTTTCGGCATCTTGCGCACCCAGATCGGCGCCAGCGTGCAGTTTTCCAGGATCGTCAGATGCGGGAAGAGGTTGAAGTGCTGGAATACCATGCCGACTTCGCGGCGCACTTCATCGATTTTCTTGAGATCGTTGGTCAGTTCCGTGCCGTCAACGATGATCTGGCCCTTCTGGTGTTCTTCCAGACGGTTGATGCAGCGGATCATCGTCGACTTGCCGGAGCCCGATGGGCCGGCGATGACGATGCGTTCGCCGCGCATGACCTTCAAGTTGATGTCGCGAAGAACGTGGAAGTCACCGTACCACTTGTTCATGTTGACGATCTCGACGGCAACGTCGGTCGCCGACACGGTCAGTTTCTTATTAAGGGCTTCTGCCATTGTATGTTCCTCTTTTTATCGTTTGTGGCCGGTGTCGAGATGGCGTTCCATGAACGCTGAATAACGTGACATGCCGAAGCAGAAAAGCCAGAAGACGAAGCCGGCGAAAATCAGCCCGGTTAACGGCGTTACCGCCGTTGCCCAGTTCGGATCGATGAAGAGAAAGCGAACGATGCCGAGCAGGTCGTACATGCTGATGATCGACACCAGCGAGGTATCCTTGAACATGCCGATGAAGGTGTTGACGATGCCGGGGATGACCAGCTTGATCGCCTGCGGCAAGATGATCAGCCGCATCTTCTGCCAGTAGCCGAGGCCAAGCGAATCGGCGCCTTCGAACTGACCTTTCGGAATTGCTTGCAGGCCGCCTCGGATGACTTCAGCCATATAGGCGGAGGCAAATATCGATACACCCACGATCGCGCGCAGCAGTTTGTCAACGGTCCAGCCTGCCGGCAGGAAGAGCGGCAGCACGACGCTGGCCATGAAGAGCACCGTGATCAGCGGCACTCCACGTACGACCTCGATGAAGATGACACTCACCATGCGGATGACCGGCATATGCGAGCGTCTGCCGAGTGCCAGGAGAATGCCGAGCGGGAAAGAGGCCGCGATGCCGACGAAGGACAGCACCAACGTCACCATCAGTCCGCCCCAGCGGGGAGTCTCGACGATTTCGAGGCCGAAGCCGCCGTAGAGCAGAAAGAAGGAGACGATCGGTAGCACGATGAAGAGCAGGATCGCATTCAGCCCTTTGCTCGGCACCGAAGGGATGAGCATCGGTACCAGGAGGAGTACGAAGAGAATGCCGACCAGCGTCGGCCGCCACCGCTCGTCGATAGGGTAACCCCCATAGATGATCTGGTCAAACTTGGCGTTGACGAAGGCCCAGCAGGCGCCGCTCCAGCCGTCAGGCTGGATGCCGCCTTGAACCGTTGTGGCGCAGAAGGTGCGGTCCGGGCCGGTCCAGACCGCCTGCACGAACAGCCAGTTGATGGCATGCGGCAGAGCCCAGGCGAGGAAGGCCACTGCCAGCAGGGTGAGGACAATATCCTTGGGCGTCGCAAGCAGGTTGCGGCGTATCCAGGCGGCAGCGCCCTTTTCTCCCGGCGGTGGCGGTTCCTGCGCCAGCATAGCGCTCCTGACGAAACTATCGCTCATCTTATCTCTCCACCAGGGCCATCTTGGCGTTGAACCAGTTCATTAGCAGGGAGGTCACGATGCTGATGGCGAGATAGATGACCATCCAGATCAGGATCACCTCGACGGACTGACCGGTCTGGTTGAGTGTCGTGCTGCCGACGGCGACGAGATCGGCAAAGCCGATGGCGATCGCCAGCGACGAGTTCTTGGTGAGGTTCAGATATTGGCTGCTCAGCGGCGGAATGATGATGCGAAAAGCCTGTGGAATGACGACCAGCCGTGTGATCGCCGAGGGATGCAGGCCGAGTGCTGCTGCGGCCTCTGTCTGCCCTTTCGGCACACCGCGGATGCCGGAGCGCACGATTTCTGCGATAAATGCAGCCGTATAGAAGGAAAGCGCCAGGAAAAGCGACATGAATTCCGGGCCGACCACCGAGCCGCCGGTCAAATTGAACTTGCCGGCAACCGGGAAGTCGAAGGTAAGCGGTGCACCTAGGACGAAGAAGGCAATGAGCGGCAGGCCGATGATGAGACCTATCGAAACCCAAATCGTATGGAACGGCTGACCTGTCGCCGCCTGCCGCCGATGCGCCCACCGGGCAGTGACGATAGTGGCGATGATCGCGACCACGAAAGCAATACCGACCAGCCAGAAACTGTCGCCGAAGATCGGCTTGGGGAAGGCGAGGCCACGATTGTTCAGATACGATCCGAGTGGCAGATGCAGTGACTCACGGGCATTGGGCAGAATAGCCAGAACGCCCGAATACCAGAAGAAGATCACGAGCAACGGCGGAATGTTGCGGAAGACTTCTACATAGACCGTGCAGAGCTTCGCAATAAGCCAGTTCCGCGACAGGCGCCCAATACCGATGATGAAACCGATGATCGTCGCGGTGACGATGCCGGTAACAGCGATCAGGATCGTGTTCAGAAGGCCGACGAGCAGCGCACGGCCATAGGTCGAATCACTCGAATACTGGATTAGCGACTGGCCGACTTCGAAGCCGGCGCGGCCGTGCAGAAAGCCGAAACCCGATGCAATGTTCGCGCGCGCCAGATTGACTGCCGTATTGTGAGCAATCGACCAGATCAGCGCGACCAGCAAGACAATGGTAAGGGCTTGGAAAAAAATGCCCCGAATTTTCGGGTCGTAAAGGGCAGACTGGAAGCTCCAGCCGCTCCTGGCTATAGGTGTCGAACCCGCAACCTGATGCGTCATACCTGGCCAATTCCCCACGTTATGCGCTCCTTTTCGGAGCTTTTTTATAGGAGGAGGAAAGGCGGTTATCCGCCTTTCCGGCTTTTCATGTCTGATCAGCGAACCGGCGGAGCGTACTGGATGCCGCCCTTGTTCCAGAGTGCGTTCAGGCCGCGCGCTATCTTCAGCTGGCTACCCTGGCCGATGTTCTTTTCGAACACTTCGCCATAGTTGCCGACGTTCTTGACGATGTTGTAGGCCCAGTCGTTGGTCAGGCCGAGGTCGGTACCGATCTTCGTGTCGGCTTCAACGCCGAGGAAGCGCTTGATATCCGGGTTAGGCGAGTTCTTCATCTCGTCGACATTGGTCTGCGTGATGCCGAATTCTTCGGCATTGATCATCGCGTAGCCGACCCAGCTGACGATATCGAACCACTGGTCGTCACCTTGGCGGACAGCCGGGGCGAGCGGCTCCTTGGAGATGATTTCCGGCAGGATCATGTGCTCGTCGGGGTTCTTCAGCGTCAGACGCAGCGAATAGAGGCCCGACTGGTCTGTCGTATAAACGTCGCAACGGCCAGAGTCGTAGGCGGCGTTGACTTCGTCAAGCTTCTCGAAGACCACTGGATTGTACTGCAGGTTGTTGGCCTTGAAGTAGTCTGCGAGGTTGAGCTCGGTCGTGGTGCCTGACTGAACGCAAACCGACGCGCCGGAAAGCTCGAGCGCCGATTTGACGTTCAGGCTCTTGCGAACCATGAAGCCCTGGCCGTCATAATAATTGACGTAACGGAAGTTCAGGCCGAGAGCCGTATCGCGGTTGATTGACCAGGTCGTGTTGCGGGCCAGAACATCGATTTCACCGGACTGCAGGGCGGGGAAGCGATTGGCGGCGCTGAGAGGGGTGAACTTCACCTTGTTGGGATCGCCGAACACCGCAGCGGAAACCGCGCGGCAGAAATCGACATCGAAGCCCGACCAGTTGCCGGACGCGTCAGGAGCAGCAAAGCCGGCAAGGCCGGTATTGACGCCGCACTGGACAAAACCTTTTGCTTTTACGTCTCCGAGAGTTGTGGCCGAAGCGGCCGAAGCGCCAAGAGCGAAAACTGCTGCGCCGACAGCCGCGGACAGGAGCTTGTACTTCATTTTTCCCAACCTTTTTTCCGTTGTCTTATCTTTATCCTTGTCGGGGAGTGGCCGGATTGAAATTGCCCGTTTGCCTCCCCGTTTCCCGCAACCCTCCCGGCGCGGGTTGGTCTATCACAGTCGTAAATGTCACCATGGTCAAGTGTCGCGGTCAATAATTGCGGCAAATTTCAGCATTTTGGTAGATTGCGCTGTACGCATGGGCATCTGACTAGAAATTGAGCGCCAAGGTGAGAAAAAATAACGCTAAATCACGACGTCAAACGCCGGTGGCTGCGCGAGACATGACGATGACGCCACGTTGAAGGGGTTGACGCTGAGAGCGGCGGAGTTCAAGAGTTCCGGCTTTGCATACCCTCGCCAGAAGGCCATTTTCCAAATGAAAGATCTAGACAGTCTCCTGCCGGGCGCCGGCATCAACACCCGTCTTTCCCATATCGGCTACGATCCCAGCGATTATCACGGCTTCGTCAACCCGCCTGTCGTGCGTGCGTCCACTGTTCTCTTTCCCGATGCCAAGTCCATGGAGACGCGCGACAAGAAATACACTTACGGCACTCGCGGCACGCCGACGACCGATGCGCTCGCCGAAGCGATCAACGCGCTTGAAGGCTCGGCCGGCACCGTGCTGGTACCTTCCGGCCTTGCCGCCGTCACCGTCGCGATCCTCGCCTATGTGGCAGCGGGCGATCACGTTCTGATCGTTGATTCCGTCTACGGTCCGACGCGCCATTTCTGTGACACGATCCTGAAGCGCATGGGTATCGAAGTCGACTACTTCGATCCGGCGATCGAAGCGGCCATCGAGACACTCTTCAAGCCGAACACCACGCTTGTGCTGACTGAAGCGCCTGGCTCCAACACCTTCGAGATGCAGGATGTCCCGGCCATCGCGGCCGTGGCGCACAGGCACGGTGCCGTCGTATTGATGGATAACACCTGGGCTACACCTCTTTATTTCCGGCCGCTGGACTTTGGCGTCGACGTGTCCATCCATGCTTCGACCAAATATCCATCGGGGCATTCCGACATTCTGATGGGAACCATTTCCGCCAATGCCGAGCACTGGCCGAGGCTGATCGAGACGCATGGCACGCTCGGCCTTTGCGGCGCGCCTGACGACTCCTACCAGATCCTGCGCGGCCTCCGCACCATGGGTATCCGGCTGGAGCGCCACTACGAAAGCGCGCTGGCGATAGCCACGTGGCTCGAAAGCCGCGAAGAGGTTGCCCGCGTCCTGCATCCGGCCCTGCCGAGCTTCCCGTCGCACCATATCTGGAAGCGTGATTTCAAGGGCGCCAGCGGCATCTTCTCCTTCGTGCTGAAGGCCGATGATCCGCAGAAGGTGAAGCCGAAGGCGCATGCTTTCCTCGATGCGCTCTCCTATTTTGGCCTCGGCTATTCCTGGGGTGGCTATGAAAGCCTTGCCGTGCTGGTCAACCTGTCTGACCGCAAGATCGCCAAGGCGCCGGCTGAAGGCCCGGTCATTCGCCTGCAGATCGGTCTCGAAGATATCGTTGACCTGAAGGCGGATATTGAGCGCGGCTTTGCCGCGGCAAACGCTGTCTGATCAGCCAACTGGGTGGTAGCCGTAGATCCAGTCGAGGTCGGCTGCGAGGCTTTGCGGCGGTTTGAGTGACAGCACGATATCCCGGCCCAGACGGATCGGACCGCTTGCGTGATAGGCAAAGCGGTTGAAGGCTCCGCGCTGGCGGAGTCTGGCGATACGCGGTGTTCGATGCCGTTCGAAGAGCGAGATAGCTTCGGACACCGGGCGGGTGGCAAGAAACGCCGCCAGCTCGAACGCGTCCTCGATCGCCATCGCGGCCCCCTGGGCGGCAAAGGGCATCATGGCATGTGCCGCATCGCCGATCAGTACGGTCTTGTTGCCGTCCTGCCATTTGCCAGGCGTTGCCTCAAAGAGCGGCCAGAAGGTGATGTCGCTGTGCTGTCCGAGCAAGCCGGCAATAGCAGGGTGCCAGCGGCGGAAGCGTGACTGCAGAAGCTCTTGCTGAGCCTGTGTCGGCTTGCCCTGCCAGGCCTGCGGCGCAACATTGCCGGCGGTAATCGCCACCATATTGAAGCCACCGGTCTCCTTCAGCGGATAGCAGACCATATGCGCCGAGGAGCCGAGCAGGGCCGAGACGCTGCTGCGGTCGAGAAAGCCCGGAGCCTCTCTTTCTGCGATGGTAAAACGGAAGGCGACATTTCCCGAGAATTGCGGGGCAGGGGCGCCTGGTATTGCTTGCCTGAGTTTGGACCAGACGCCATCGGCGCCGATCACGACGTCGGCCGGACGACGGCCCTGCGGCAGATCCGATTCGAGCCTGATCCCGAGATGCAATGCACAGAGCGGATTAGTGATGACCGCATCCAGCAGAGTTTTCTGGAGCGTCTTGCGATGCAGGACGCCGTAGGGTGCTCCCCAGCGGTACCTGGCAAAACTCCCGGCTGGAACTGCTGCAAGCTCGCGCAACGAACTGCCTGAGATCAGCCTGATGGATTGCGGTTCGAGCCAGAGGCTGGTCAGCCTGTCGAGCACGCCGAGCTCGGCAAGCACACGCGATGCGTTGGGCGAAATCTGCAAGCCGGCGCCAACTTCGGCAAGCTCCGGCGCCTGTTCGAAAATATCCGAACTGATACCGCGCCCTGCAAGCGCCAGCGCGGCCGTCAGGCCCGCAATTCCGGCGCCGATAATGGCGGCATGTTCGACCGGCATAGGATATCCGATCTAAGAAGAGGGAAATTACGCCGCCTTGATGTGGAAGACGCAGCCGGGCGGATTGGTTTGGTTGGACTTCAGCGACGCGTTGTAGCGATAGAGCGTCGAGCAGTAGGAGCAGACCTTCTCGTTATCGTCGCCCATGTCGATGAAGATATGTGGATGATCGAAGGGAACCGAGGCGCCGGTGCACATGAATTCCTTGACGCCGACTTCGATAACGCGGTGACCGCCGTCGTTCTGGAAGTGAGGAATGCTATGGCCGGCCATGTCTGTCTCCGAATGCTTTGAATTCTGCGCGGACCTTATAGGCCTTCGAAAGAAAAGTGTAGTGCCAAAGCATGGCTCCCTTGCGAGTTTTTGGCTTCACGCTTCGGGGCCGCTCGACTATGGTCGCGCCAAAATAAGGGCGGCTCGATGAACCTGAATACACCTGCATTTTCAAGCTTCACGCATGAAAGATTGAAACTCGCTTTCTTCGATGAGGGTGATCCCTCCGGCCCGCCGGTGCTGCTGATTCATGGTTTCGCCTCGTCAGCCAACGTCAATTGGGTTCATCCGGGCTGGTTGAAGACGCTGGGTGACGCCGGCTACCGTGTCATTGCCATTGACAACAGGGGGCATGGCGCGAGCGACAAGCCACGCGATGCCGAAGCTTACAGGCCGTGGTTCATGGCGGGCGATGCGATTGCGTTGCTTGATCATCTCGGTATCCCCGAAGCCAATTTAATGGGATATTCCATGGGCGCTCGCATTTCCGTCTTTGCGGCACTTGCCCATCCGCACCGCGTCCGCTCGTTGGTGCTCGGCGGCCTCGGTATCGGCATGACCGATGGGGTGGGCGATTGGGATCCGATCGCCGATGCTCTGCTAGCGCCGTCGCTGGCCGATGTCACTCATCCGCGCGGCCAGATGTTTCGCGCCTTTGCCGAGCAGACGAAGAGTGACCGCGAGGCGCTCGCCGCCTGCATCAAGGGCTCGCGCGATCTCGTTGCCCGCGCCGATATGGGCAAAATCGATGCGCCAACCCTGATCGGGGTTGGAACGAAAGACGACATTGCCGGTTCTCCCCAAGAGCTTGCGGCGCTGATGCCTGACGCCAAAGCGCTGGATATCCCCGGCCGCGACCACATGCTCGCCGTAGGTGACCGGGTGTTTAAAAAGGCCGTCCTGGAATTCTACGAAAAGGTTGCCGCCGACTGATGTCGCCGGCAGGTGACATCAGCGCGATTTCCAAGAAAAACGCGCCGACTCGGTGCGCCGCACGCACCCATTTATGTTGTCGGCGTTTTCCTCTATATAATCGCATTCCAACGGGAAATGAGGAGACCGAAATGGTCGCTAAGATGGATATCCGCACGCTGGACTCAGCCAATCCTCTGAAGGTGATGGACCCTATCTGGGACAGTCTGCGAGAAGAAGCGCGCCTCGCTGCGGAAAGCGATCCGGTGCTGGCAGCCTTCCTCTATTCGACGGTGATCAACCATCGCTCGCTCGAAGAATGCGTCATCCATCGCATCTGCGAGCGCCTCGACCATCCGGACATGCAGGCGAACCTGCTGCGCCAGACCTTCGAGGAGATGCTCGACGACTGGCCGGAATGGGGCGCGATCCTGCGCGTGGATATCCAAGCAGTCTATGATCGCGATCCCGCTTGCCTGCGCTTCATGGAAGCTGTTCTCTACTTCAAAGGCTTCCACGCGCTGCAGACGCACCGGCTGGCGCATTGGCTGCTGAACCGCGGACGGCGCGACTTCGCGCTTTATTTGCAGAGCCGCTCGTCCAGCGTCTTCCAGACGGATATCAACCCGGCCGCCCGCATCGGTAAGGGCATCTTCCTCGACCACGCGACCGGCCTCGTGGTCGGTGAAACGGCCGTCATCGGCGACAACGTTTCCATCCTGCATGGCGTCACCCTCGGCGGCACAGGCAAAGAAGGCGCCGACCGTCACCCGAAGATCGGCACGGGTGTGCTGATCGGTGCAGGTGCCAAAATCCTAGGCAATATCGAGATCGGCTTCTGTTCGCGCGTTGCCGCCGGCTCCGTCGTGCTGAAGCCGGTACCGCCGAAGACGACGGTGGCTGGCGTGCCCGCCAAGGTCGTCGGTGAAGCCGGCTGCTCCGAGCCGGCACGCATTATGGATCAGGTCATCGGCGCCGATATCTGAGCTCTCATTGGAAAAATGCGGAAAAGCGCCTAGATCCCGGCAGGGATGGTCATTGTTAACACGATCTCGCGACCTTTACAGCGCCGCTTTACCTGTGCAAGAAGCGGCCAACCGAGATCGCTTACGGAGTTGAAAGAGTGAAGCCTGAAGAAATCAAGAAGCTCGACGCCTATTTCAAACGCACGCTGAACCCGCAGATCGTGGTGAAGGCGCGCCCGCGCAAGAACGACTCCGCGGAAGTTTACATCGGCGAAGAATTTCTGGGTGTCATCTACATTGATGACGAGGACGGCGACCGTTCCTACAATTTCTCGATGGCGATTCTCGACGTCGATCTCTGATCGGCCGTCACATCGATCAAAAGCCGTGCATCGCCAGCCGATGCATGGCTTTTTTGTTGGCGGCTATTGCCAAATACGCCGGTTCGCGAAAATTTCTTATAACCCTGCGGTTGCAGGGGCCTGATATATTTTAGCAAAATCAATAAAAGACGAACGTGCCCAAAAATCCGGTGCTTAGCGCAACCAGTGGACGCAACCACTGGATGTTTTGCGATGCACAAGACTACTTGACTCTTTGTGCATTGCAGCTAATCTCTCTTTCATAGCCAACTGGAGGATGGTCATGTTCAATTTCGACGATGCAAACCGCAAGAGCAAGGAAGCCGTGGATTCGATGCTCAGAAGCTATTCCGATGCAGCCCAGGGTTTTCAGGCGATCGCCTCCGAGGCGGCCGAATATTCCAAGAAGTCCTTCCAGGATGCGGTCACTCATTTCGAGACGCTGTCGGGCGTAAAGAGCTTCGAAGCGGCCTTCGAATTGCAGACCAATTATGCGAAGTCTTCTTATGAGGCTTTTGTTGCTGAGGCGACCAAACTCGGTGAAATGTATGCCGACCTCGCGAAAAAAGCCTATAAGCCTTACGAAGCGCCGACGGCTGCCGCAGCCGCCAAGGTGGTGAAAACCGCTCCGGTCTCTCCGGCAGCTGCATAAATTTGACGGTGCGTTGAGCGCCGCCTATTGAAAATCAAAGACCGGCACCGCATTTGCGGCCGGTCTTTTTTATTTCCCGAAGCACGCCCTGGTTTTTACGCAGACTTTTTTGGCCTTTGCGTCAAGTCCTGCGGAATTGTGATTGCAGTCGGAAGCAAGGGGCTTAAAATCGCTCTATTATGAACTACCTTAGTGTTTCAGATATTCGACGGGAAAGCACCCCTCCCATGCTGCCTGCCGGATTGATTGAGGAATGAATGAAAATGATCGCTAAACCGATCCGGATGCAGAACGACGGCGAAAGGAACGGGGACAACGGAAATCGCGGAACCTCGGTCATCACACGCACCAAGCCGAAGACCAAGAAGCCCAATCTCTATCGCGTACTGCTTTTGAATGACGACTACACGCCAATGGAATTCGTCATCCACATCCTGGAGCGTTTTTTTCAGAAGGACCGGGAAAGTGCCACCCGTATCATGCTGCATGTCCATAACCACGGCGTCGGCGAATGCGGAATATTCACATACGAGGTAGCGGAGACCAAGGTGAGCCAGGTGATGGATTTTGCCAGGCAGCATCAGCATCCGTTGCAATGCGTCATGGAAAAGAAGTGAGGAACTGAACGTGCCAACATTTTCGCCTAGTCTTGAGAAGGCGCTCCATCAGGCACTGACCTTTGCCAACGAGCGGCACCATGAATATGCGACGCTCGAGCATCTGCTGCTCGCCCTGATCGACGATGCCGATGCGGCTTCGGTCATGGGTGCTTGCAATGTGGACCTCGACGCCCTCCGTAAAACGCTCTTGGAATATGTCGATAACGAACTCTCCAACCTGGTCACCGGTTATGACGAAGATTCCAAGCCGACTTCCGGCTTCCAGCGCGTCATCCAGCGTGCGGTGATCCATGTCCAGTCTTCGGGCCGGGAGGAAGTGACCGGCGCCAATGTGCTCGTCGCGATCTTCGCTGAACGCGAAAGCCATGCAGCCTATTTCCTGCAGGAGCAGGAAATGACCCGCTACGACGCCGTCAACTACATCTCTCACGGCATCGGCAAGCGCCCTGGCGCATCCGAAAGCCGTCCGCCGCGCGGTGCGGAAGAGGAGTCTGAAGCCAAGCCTACCGCACGTGGCAGCGAGGAAGAGGGCGGGCCTAAGAAGCAGCAAGATGCGCTGAAGGCTTACTGCGTCAACCTCAACGAGAAGGCCAAGGGCGGCAAGATTGATCCGCTGATCGGCCGTCACGCGGAGGTGAATCGCACCATTCAGATCCTGTGCCGCCGTTCCAAGAACAATCCGCTCTATGTCGGTGATCCCGGCGTCGGCAAGACCGCTATTGCTGAAGGCCTCGCTAAGCGCATCGTCGAGGGTAAGGTTCCGGAAGCTCTGGCAGACGCCACGATCTTTTCGCTCGACATGGGCACGCTGCTGGCCGGCACGCGGTATCGCGGTGACTTCGAAGAGCGCCTGAAGCAGGTCGTCAAGGAACTGGAAGAATATCCGGGCGCCGTGCTCTTCATCGACGAAATCCACACCGTCATCGGTGCTGGCGCAACGTCAGGCGGTGCCATGGATGCCTCGAACCTCTTGAAGCCGGCCCTGTCGTCAGGCGCGATCCGCTGCATCGGTTCGACCACCTACAAGGAATATCGCCAGTTCTTCGAGAAGGATCGGGCTCTGGTCCGTCGCTTTCAGAAGATCGACGTCAATGAGCCGTCGATCGATGATGCGATCGAGATCATGAAGGGTCTGAAGCCCTATTTCGAAGAATACCACCACCTGCGCTACTCGAACGAGGCGATCAAGACGGCTGTCGAACTCTCGGCCCGTTACATCTCGGACCGCAAGCTGCCGGATAAGGCGATCGACGTCATCGATGAGACCGGTGCAGCCCAGATGCTGCTGCCGCCGTCAAAGCGCCGCAAGCTGATCACCGAAAAGGAGATCGAAGCGACGATTGCGACGATGGCCCGCATTCCGGCGAAGACCGTCTCGAAGGACGACGAAGCCGTTCTTGCCAATCTCGAGCAGGAACTGCGCTCGGTGGTCTATGGTCAGGATACGGCGATCGAAGCCCTGTCTACCTCGATCAAGCTGGCACGTGCCGGCCTGCGCGAGCCGAACAAGCCGATCGGTGCTTACGTCTTCTCCGGCCCCACGGGCGTCGGCAAGACGGAAGTCGCCAAGCAGCTTGCCGCCTCGCTCGGCGTCGAGATGCTGCGCTTCGACATGTCGGAATATATGGAGCGGCATACGGTTTCCCGTCTGCTCGGCGCACCTCCCGGCTATGTCGGTTTTGATCAGGGTGGCCTTCTGACCGATGGCGTCGACCAGCATCCGCATTGCGTGGTCCTGCTCGACGAAATCGAAAAGGCCCATCCGGATATCTACAATATCCTCTTGCAGGTCATGGACCACGGCACGCTGACCGACCATAACGGCAAGAAGATCGACTTCCGCAACGTCGTTTTGATCATGACGACCAACGCGGGCGCTTCGGAAATGGCCAAGGCCGCGATCGGCTTCGGTTCGTCCAAGCGTACCGGCGAAGACGAAGAGGCACTGACCCGCCTGTTCACGCCGGAATTCCGCAACCGTCTCGACGCGATCATCCCGTTCGCGCCGCTGCCGACGGCCGTCATTCACAAGGTCGTGCAGAAGTTCATCATGCAGCTGGAAGCTCAGCTCTCCGAACGCAACGTCACCTTCGACCTGCACGAGGATGCGATCGCCTGGCTGTCGGAAAAGGGTTACGACGAGAAGATGGGCGCCCGCCCGCTTGCCCGCGTGATCCAGGATGCCATCAAGAAGCCGCTGGCGAACGAAATCCTCTTCGGCAAGCTGAAGAAGGGCGGCGTCGTCAACGTTACCGTCGGCCCGAAGGAAGACGGCAAGCCAGGCCTCATTCTCGAAGCCATTCCGGAAACGGCGCCCATCAAGCCGAAGCCGGAAGCCGAACTGGTTCATCCGGAAGCGGTTGGTGAGGAAGATGGCGAGCTGAAGACCAAGGCGGTCAAGAAGACGAAGGCCAGGACCGTGCCGCGGCCTGAACCGGAAGTTCGCGATGCGCCTAAGAAAGGCTCGACCGTTCCGAAAGTTCCTCGGAAGAAATAACCTTTGGGTGAAATACGTGAAAAGGCCGCTGCGAAGCGGCCTTTTTGCTTGCGGTATATGTTCAGGGTTTGGGTAGTTACGCAAGTTCCGCCTTGATCTTCTCCGCGTTGGCTGCGAGCACCGCACCGTCCTCCATCTTGCCGGAATGCGGCTTCAGCGCCACGCCCTCATGCCGTGGAATGACATGGAAGTGCAGATGGAAGACTGTCTGACCTGCTGCCGGCTCGTTGAATTGGGCGATGAACACGCCGTCAGCGTCGAAGGCTTCCTTCACCGCATTCGCGATTTTCTGGACGACCGTGATCGTATGCGAGAGGGAAGCGGGGTCGGCATCGAAGATATTACGCGAAGGTGCCTTCGGCAGGACCAGAACATGGCCCGGCGCTTGCGGCATCACATCCATGAAAACAACGGTCTTGTCGTCCTCGTAGACGCGATGCGACGGGATCTCGCCGCGCAGGATCTTGGCGAATATATTGTTGTCGTCATAGGCAGCGCTGGTCATGGCGAAATCTCCTCGTATTTTCCTTGATCGCGTAGCGCGCCAGAGCCAAGCGCGTCAATCCTCCTGCAGCCGTTCGCCTTTGCGGAAGGGAGTGTGTTCGGCAAGCATCTCATTCATATATTCGACATCCTCCCGCTCGCGCTCCAGATAGTCGGCAACAGCGCGCCGCAATCCCGCATGGGCGATATAGTGGGCGGAGTGGGTTGTCACCGGCAGGTAGCCGCGGGCAAGCTTATGTTCACCCTGGGCGCCGGCCTCTACCTTCTTAAGGCCCTTTTCCAACGCAAAATCGATGGCCTGATGGTAGCAGACCTCGAAATGCAGGAAGGGGTGCTCCTCGATGCAGCCCCAGTGCCGTCCGTAGAGCGTATCGCCGCCGATGAAATTGATGGCACCTGCTATATAACGGCCGTCACGTTTTGCCATGACCAGCAGAATGTCGTCGGCCATGCGCTCGCCGATCAGCGAATAGAATTTGCGCGTCAGATAAGGACGGCCCCATTTGCGGCCTCCGGTATCCATGTAGAAGGTAAAGAACTGGTCCCAGATTTTTTCGGTCAGGTCCTTTCCGGTTAGCCAGTCGATGGTGATGCCGTTCTCAACCGCCGTCCGACGCTCCTTGCGCAGTGCCTTGCGCTTGCGGGAGGCGAGCGTTTCCAAGAATGCGTCGTGATTGGCATAGCCATCATTGATGAAATGGAACTGTTTGTCGGTGCGGTGCAGGTAGCCGTCGGTCTCAAAGATCGGCATCTCGTCCTCTGGCACGAAGGTGATATGAGCCGAGGAAATATCTAGGCGGCGGACGACCTCCTTGAGGCTTTCCGCCATAGCGCTCTGAATTGGCAGTCTTGCAAATCCTTCGGCCACGAGCAGGCGCGGGCCGGTCGCGGGTGTGAAGGGGATGGAGCACTGCAGCTTCGGATAATAGCTGCCGCCGGCCCGTTCGAAGGCATCGGCCCAGCCATGATCGAACACGTATTCGCCCTGGCTGTGGTTCTTCAGATAACCGGGCAGGGCGCCGACCAGTTCACCCTTGGCCGTCTCCAGAAGCATGTGATGGCCGAGCCAGCCGGTCTGCGCGGTGGCCGAGCCGGATTCTTCCAGCGACGAGAGGAAGGCATGCGAGACGAAGGGATTGTAGGCGATGGTGTCGCACGCCTTCGACGCCCCCGAAAGCCTTGACCAGCGCTCGGGGGAAATCGCGGTGAATGATCGCTCGATGCGAATGGAAAGTTCGTCTGACGATTCGTCTGTCATGAAGCAAATGCGAAGCCGTTGGGAGGAGGGAGCGGGCTCCCTCCCAGTCTGCGCACGATCTTGTCGAAAAAGCGAGCGTCAAACCGCCGCGCGCGGATCGAAGCCCTCGAAAGTCATTTGGTCGGCATTCTCGAAGGTGCGCTTGCGGGCATCTTCGTCACGGACTGTCCAGGTTATGACAGGAATGCCCTTATCACGCTGGCGGGAGATGAAAGAGTTCGGCAGGTCCGCATAATAATAGGAGATGAAATCGAGGCCGAGCTCCATCGCCTTCTCATGGGTGGCATATTCTTCCGCTGTATTGCCGTTGGCCGTCAGTCCGACCGGGAAGGGAGCGCCAAAGTCCTTCAGGTCCTTCAGCAGCCAATGGTCGAAGCTCATCAGCGCGATCTTGCCTTCATAGCCCTCGAGGACTTCGAGAACGCTTTCGGCAAAGCCTTCGTCGTCGGCCTCACGGCCCTTGAGTTCCAGCACCAGCGGCACCTTGCCCTGCACGAGGTCGAGAAGCTGCTTCAGCGTCGGCACTTTATCCTTGGTGCCGCCGACGGCGATCAGCCCCAGCTCCTTGGAGGTCCGTTCACGCACGTCGCCCTTCAGATTGCAGAGACGTTCCAGATCTTCATCGTGGAAGATGACCGGCACGCCATCGGAGGCATAATGGAGGTCGCATTCGATGGCAAAGCCTGCTTCGACGGCACGCGAAAATGCCGAGAGCGTGTTTTCCCAAATGGCATTGTTGAGGTCATGGTAGCCGCGGTGGGCAACCGGAAGCTCTTTGATCCAAGCGGCATTCGTCATTCTGCAATTTCCATGATAGCATCGATTTCGACTGCAGCATTGAGCGGCAGGGCTGCCATGCCGACGGCAGCGCGGGCATGTTTGCCGGCTTCGCCGAGCACGCCGGCGATCAGGTTCGAGGCGCCATTGATGACGAGGTGCTGCTCGACAAAATCAGGCGCGGAGGCAACGAAGCCGTTGAGCTTGATGACGCGGCGGATGCGGCTGAGATCGCCAAGCGCTGCCTTTGCTTGCGAGAGAATGTTGATGGCGCAAAGCTCTGCCGCGCGCTGGCCGGCGGCAACATCGACAGTCTTGCCGAGATGGCCGGAGACGGCGACCTTGCCGCCTTCGAGCGGCAGCTGGCCGGAGATAGTGAGTAGATTGCCGCTGATGACGTAGGGGACATAATTGGCGGCAGGTGCGGCAGCTTCGGGCAGGGTTATTCCCATTTCCGACAGACGCGTTGCGATTTGATCGGACATTTTCGTCTCCGCTTTTGTTGTCAATGCTTCAAAAATTATGCATCAAGACTAGAATCTTTAATGTGACAGTTTCGAGCCTCGACTTGGCCGCCTCGATTTGGCCGAAACGGTTCTTATAACATCGCGGACGAGTCCAACAGGAGTTAATGAATGTTCCGATCGTCACTTGCCGCTCTTGTCCTCGCAAGCGTCTCCGCCAGTGCTTCGGCGGCTGCGCCGGCGGCGAGCGCTGCGATCGCAACCGGGCTCGTCGCACACCGCGCCGTTTACGATCTGGAACTGAAGGACGCTTCCGAACGCTCCGGCATCTCCTCCATGTATGGCCGCATGGTCTATGAATTCGACGGCAATTACTGCGAGGGATTCACCACGAATTTCCGCTTCGTCACCCAGATCGATACCGGCGACAACGTGCGCGTCAGCGACCAGCAGACGAAGACCTTCGAAAGCCTGAAGGACGGCAAGTTCACGTTCGACACCAAGTCCTTCACCGACGACCAACTCGACAAGGAAGTCAACGGTGCAGCTGAGGACAAGCCAGAAGGTGTAAAAGTCGACCTCACGCAGCCGGCAAGCCGCGAACTGCAGCTCGCCGAAAGCCGATTCCCGACCGAGCATATGCTCGACGTCATCCAAAATGCGAAGAACGGCAAGCGCTTCTTCGAGGCCCGCGTTTTTGACGGCTCCGACGATGGCGACAAATCCCTGGTCACCACGACCATTGTCGGCAAGCAGGAAACCCCGGTTACGGATGAGGCCGATGCCGGCAATGCTGGCCAGTTCTCCAGGACGGCATTCTGGCCGGTGACGATCTCCTATTTCAACGAGAATGCCAAATCGGATACGCTGCCCGTCTACCGCATGTCGTTCAAGCTCTATGAGAATGGCATTACGCGGGATCTGACGATGGACTACGGCGATTTTGTCCTGACCGGCAAGCTCTCGAAACTTGAGCTCCTCGACAAAAAGCCCGCGCCGACCTGCCAGTAAGGCGGCTTCTGCGACAAGCTTAAGCACCTGTCATAAAACAGTATTTCTAGTTCAGCTAAACTGTCGTCCCGCAGATGAGTCTTCGCGGGCCGGTCTTTGTGGAAATCTGCCTTTTCCGGTCCTGCTTAGTGGAAGGCCCATTTGCCCGGATAATGGCACCACAAGCCGAGAAAGACGACCCAAATGGCCGATACCGATCTCGCGACTGTCCAGAATGCTTCCCTGCCGGCAATTGCTGCCGATCCCTCGGAAGTCGCCCGTATCACCGACACCATCAATCTCACGGACCGCGCCGGGATATCCGTTTACGGTGACCGTGCACAACAGGCCGTCAGCGACTATGCCGACAAGATCCTGCGCGAGGTCCGCAACAAGGATCTCGGTGAGGTCGGCAAGCTCCTGACCGACATCATCCTGAAATCGAAGAGCCTCGATCCCGCCTCTCTGAAGGAGAAGGGTTTCCTTAGCCGCATGTTCCTCTCTGCCAAGGCGCGACTGGAGCGTTTCAAGGAGGAGTTCGAGGATGTCGCCGGCCAGATCGATCGGATCGGCCTGGAGCTCGACCGCCACAAGGATATGCTGCGCCGCGACATCGCCCTCCTCGACGACCTGCATGAGGAGACGAAACAGTCGATCATGCGGCTCGATGCCTACGTGCAGGCCGGCAAGAATTTTGTCGAACATTTCCGCTCGGTCGAATTGCCGAGGCTGAAGAGCGCCGCTGACGCCGCAACGTCAGGCCCTGGCGGTGGCATGCTCGAAGCGCAGACCTATCAGGATAGCCTCCAGGCGCTCGACCGGCTGGAGAAGCGCATCTTCTATCTGCAGCAGGCCCGCCAGCTCGGCATCCAGCAGCTTCCGCAGATTCGCATCGTCCAGTCCGGCGATGAGACGCTGATCGAGAACCTGCAGGCGACCTCGGCACTGACGGTTCCAGCCTGGAAGCAGAAGATGGTCATCCTTCTGGGGCTCACGCAGCAGAAATCGGCCCTCGACCTGCAGAAGACCGTGACGGACGCCACCAATGACATGATCCGCCAGGCTTCTGAAATGATGAAGGATCAGGCAATCGCCATCGAGCAACAGTCGCAGCGCGGTATCGTCGATATGGAGACGCTTGCCAAGGCCAATCAGGATTTGATCGACACCGTCACCGGCGTGCTGCGCGTGCAGGAGGAGGGCCGCAAAAAACGTGCCCAGGCCGAGCAACAGATGGAGCAGCTGACGATCGACCTCAAGAAGGCGATGACGCAGGCGTGACCGGCAGAACCATGATCCGCTCGTTCTTCGGCGCACTGGCGCTATCTGGTCTCGCGACGTTGGCAGGCTGCGACGCTTTCAGCAGCGGCCCGAATTTCTCGATCGTTTCCGGCTCGGAAAATACCATCCTGCAGCCGATTGTCGAGGAATTCTGCAAGGAGAAGCACGCGACCTGCTCTTTCAAATATGAAGGGACGCTCGACATCGGGCTTGCACTGCAAAGCGATCAGGGCGTGGAACAGGACGCCGTCTGGCCTGCTTCCAGCGTCTGGGTCGACATGTTCGATACCAAACGCAGGGTCAAGGACCTCACCTCGGTGGCGCAGACGCCCGTCATCCTCGGGGTGCGCAAGTCGAAGGTCGAACAGCTCGGCTGGATCGGCAAGGATGTCTTCATGAAGGATATCCTGGTAGCGGTGAACAGCGGTTCGCTGAAGTTCCTGATGACATCGGCCACCCAATCGAACTCCGGCGCCAGCGCCTATCTCGCCATGCTCTCCAGTGCGCTCGGAAACAAGCCGGTGATCGAGCCCGGCGATCTCGACAACAAGGCGGTTCAGGACACCGTTCGAAGCCTGCTTGCCGGTGTTGCGCGCTCCTCCGGCTCTTCGGGCTGGCTCGCCGATCTCTATACGGATTCCGCTGACAAAGGCACGATCTACGATGCCATGTGGAATTATGAGGCGGTGATCAAGGAAACCAACGACAAGCTCGCCGGCATGGGCAAGGAGCTGCTCTACGCCATCTATCCAGCCGATGGCGTGGCGATGGCGGATTCGCCAATCGGCTTTGTCGATCATGGCCGCGGTCCCGAGGTCCAGGCCTTCTTTAAGGACCTGCTCGCCTACCTGCGCTCGCCCGATGTTCAGAAGAAGATCGCCGAAACCGGTCGCCGCCTGCCGCTCGGCAGTGTTTCCGCTGAGCCGGAGCCGAGCTGGAATTTCGACCCGGCCAAACTGGTGACCGCGATCCGCATGCCGGAACCGACGGTGATACGCCAGGCACTCACGCTTTATCAGGCGGCACTGCGCAAACCGTCACTGACGGCACTCTGCCTCGATTTCTCGGGCTCCATGCAGGGGGATGGCGAGAACAGTCTGCAGCAGGCGATGCGCTTCCTCTTCACGTCCGAGGAGGCAAGCAAGGTGCTGGTGCAATGGTCGCCGGCCGACCGCATCTTCGTCATTCCCTTCGATGCCAATGTCCGCGATATCTTTTCGGCCTCGGGCGACACGATGGAACAGCAGGGGCTTCTCAACGCAGTTGCCGGCCAGCATGCCGGCGGCGGCACCAATATGTATGCCTGCGCCGAAAGGGCGCTCCAGCAGATGGCGAAAACGGCTGATCTGTCCAATTATCTGCCGGCGATCATCATCATGACCGACGGCAGATCCGATGACCAAAGTGCGGCCTTCATGAGCGATTGGAACGCTATGGAACCACGCGTGCCGATCTTCGGAATTACCTTCGGCGATGCCGACAAGACCCAGCTGGACAGTCTGGCCGCGGCGACGGCGGCACGCGTCTTCGACGGTCGCTCGGACCTTGCGGCAGCGTTCCGCACCGCCCGCGGTTATAACTAGGACTGGCATGGGTAACTGGCTCGGCAATGACGGCAACTGGATCGTGGCGGGAGTGGTGACAGCCGTTCTCGTCCCCGTCCTGACCTTTGCTGCCGGGATGCCGTTCTGGATTGCCGCCGTCATCGGCCTCGTGGTTTTTGCGGGCCTGGTTTTCTTGCTGGCGCCACGCAGGTTTTTCGAAGGTCTTGATATCAAGGTAATCGGCCGCGGTCGCGTTGCCTTTGCGAGAGAATTGCTGGAAGGGGCTGTGCCCGCCGCACAAAGGCTGGAGACGACCGCGGACGATATCGCTGACAAACAGATGGCAGCCCGCGTGCGCCACCTGGCGGAAATCGCCGCCGATGTCTTCCGCAAGGTGGAGGCGAGGCCGGAAAGTGCCAACTCCGTACGCCGCTTTCTCAGTTATTATCTGCCGCGTGCGGCCGAAGTCGCCGAGGGCTTTGCGGTAATCGAGGCGAAACGCGCGCCTGACGTCAAGCAGTTGGAGGATGTCCGCGCCGTGCTGGTGAAGCTCGAGGATGCCTTCGTTCACTATGCCGACAGCCTTGTCGATGCTGAACTCGGCACGCTCGATACCGACCTGCGCCTCATCCAGGCATCTCTCAAAGAGGATCTCGGACGCTGATGGCCCTTTCCCGCCGCGCCTTTGGAGTTGGACTGCTCGCCACCGGCATTGCCGGCACCGGCGGCTATTTCGCCGTCCGCGACCGGCCGAAACTGCGGGGCTTGCTGGGTACGCGCACAAAGCTGTTCGGCTTCATCGGCGGAGAGAAGGAGGCTTTCCTTGCAGATCCTGATGTCGTCGACGCCATCAAGCGCTATGGTCTCTCGATCGACAGTCGCGTCGCCGGCTCGGTTGAGATGGTGCGCGAGCAGGCCCTGCTCTCGCAGAACCCGCAATTCCTCTGGCCGTCCTCCTCCATTATGGTGGATATCGCCCGTCAAAGCGGCGTGAAGATCCGCGATGACAGGGTCATGCTCAACACGCCTGTTGTCGTCTACACTTGGCAGCCGGTTGCGGACGGGCTGTTCAAATCGGGCCTCGTGACAGTGATAGACGGCCATCACCACCTCGACCTGAAGGCCTTGCTCGACGCCATCCTTGCTGGGACGGACTGGTCGAAGCTCGGCGTCAATGCGCTCTACGGCCGGGCGCGCATCGTCTCGACCGATCCGAACCGCTCGAATTCGGGCTTCATGTTCTCGGGCCTGGCGCTCAGCCTCTTCAGCGGCAATGTCGCGACATCAGATGATCTCGCCCAATATGGCGGCAAGGTGCAATCGATCTTCCGCAATATGGGTTTCAAGTCGCCATCGTCAGGCAAGTTGTTCGACCAGTATCTGGCAGGTGGTCTCGGCGGCGAACCGATGATTGTGGGTTACGAGAATCAACTCGTCGAATGGGCGCTTGCCGATGCCGAACGATGGAGCCGCATCAAATCGGGGCAGGGCGCCAAGCCCGTCGTCCTCTATCCCCGCCCGACCGTCTATTCGGCCCATCCGTTGATTGTGGTGGATGAAACGGCCGAACGTCTGATCGAGGTGCTGACGAGCGCAAAGTTGCAGGAGCTGGCCTGGGCCAAACACGGTTTTCGCGGGCCGCTCGGCACCGCAACCGGCGATACCAAAAGTCCGATCGTCGGTCTGCTGCCGGCGGAGATCGATGCCGTGTTGCCGATCCCGGATGCTGGCGTCATGCTCTCGCTGCTGAACATGCTGGCAAGCTGAGCCGGCGATGCGTATGTATCGGCGGCGCGCTCATTCGTCCGTTCTCGGCAGTTTTTTTGGCACGAGCCTTGCTTTTGCGGCAAATCGAATGTAAGGCCACGCCCATTCCACACGTAAGGCATGGGATCGTCGGGGAGAAATCCGGCTTTTCCGCCCGGTGGCATCTTCGAAGAGGATGCTGTTCGCCTTGCGGAGGTTCAACCGGAAAAGGAGTAACAAGGCATGGCATTGCCTGATTTTTCTATGCGCCAGCTGCTCGAAGCAGGCGTCCACTTCGGTCACCAGACGCACCGCTGGAACCCGAAGATGAAGCCCTACATTTTCGGCGATCGTAACAACATCCATATCATCGACCTGGCTCAGACCGTTCCGATGCTGTCGCGCGCCCTGCAGGTCGTGTCCGACACCGTTGCTCGTGGCGGCCGCGTTCTCTTCGTCGGCACGAAGCGTCAGGCTTCCGAGCTGATCGCTGACTCGGCCAAGCGTTCTGCCCAGTACTACGTCAACTCGCGTTGGCTCGGCGGCATGATGACGAACTGGAAGACGATCTCCAACTCGATCCAGCGCCTGCGCAAGCTCGACGAAATTCTGTCTTCCGAGCAGTCCGGCTACTCTAAGAAGGAGCGCCTGAACCTCGAGCGCGAGCGCGAAAAGCTCGATAAGGCCCTCGGCGGTATCAAGGACATGGGCGGCACGCCGGACCTGATGTTCATCATCGACACCAACAAGGAAAAGATCGCGATCGACGAAGCCAAGCGCCTCGGCATCCCGGTCGTCGCCATCATCGACTCGAACTGCGATCCGGACCTGATCGACTATCCGATCCCGGGCAACGACGACGCCTCGCGCGCCATCGCTCTCTACTGCGATCTGATCGCCCGCGCTGCGATCGATGGTATCGCCCGTCAGCAGAGCGGATCTGGCCGCGACCTCGGCGCATCGACGGAAGTTCCGTTCGAGCCGGCGCTCGATGAGGCAGCCGAAGCCTGATAAAGCAGGCGGAATACGACTCCGCCGAAGCTTGCAAAGATTGGGAAAGGCCGCTCGCGACTCTCAGAAGTTCGGCGGCCTTGCCTGTTTCAGGCGGAAGCTGTCACAGCTTGTGCCTCCATGAATTCTGTTATGACGCGTCTTCATAACGCTGTCATACATACAGGTACATTTCGTGCCTCAATCCGGTGCCGCGCCGCGTTCCGCGGGCCACCGTATAAACCGACAAGAGGAAGCTTATGACCGAGATTACGGCTGCACTGGTGAAGGAACTGCGCGAAAAGTCCGGCGCAGGGATGATGGACTGCAAGAAGGCGCTGACCGAGACCAACGGCGATATCGAAGCCGCGATCGACTGGCTGCGCGCCAAGGGCATCTCCAAGGCCGACAAGAAGTCCGGCCGCGCCGCTGCTGAAGGCCTGGTCGCTATCGCCGGCGCCGGTCACAAGGCTGTCGTCATCGAGCTCAATTCCGAAACCGACTTCGTTGCACGTAACGATGCCTTCCAGGATCTCGCACGCGGCATCGCCGAAGTTGCGCTCTCCACCGACGGCACCGTCGAAGCCATTTCGGCTGCGACCTATCCGGCATCCGGCAAGCCGGTTGCCGACACCGTCAAGGAAGCGATCGCGACCATCGGCGAAAACATGACGCTTCGTCGTGCAGCCAAGCTGGAAGTCGAGCACGGCGTCGTCGCGACCTACATCCACAACGCTGCCGGCGACGGCATCGGCAAGCTCGGCGTTCTCGTCGCGCTGAAGTCGGTCGGCGACAAGGCCGTTCTGTCTTCGATTGGCCGCCAGGTTGCCATGCACATTGCTGCGACCAATCCGCTGGCGATCCGTGCCGAAGAAGTCGATGCCGCAGTCGCCGAACGCGAACGCAACGTCTTCATCGAGCAGTCCCGCGAATCCGGCAAGCCGGAAGCCATCATCGAAAAGATGGTCGAAGGCCGCATGCGCAAATTCTTCGAAGAAGTCGCCCTTCTCTCGCAGTCTTTCGTCATCAATCCGGACCTGACGGTCGGTGCTGCGGTCAAGGCAGCCGAAAAGGAAGCCGGCGCTGCGATCGAAGTCGTGGGCATGGCCCGTCTGCTCCTCGGCGAAGGCGTCGAGAAGGAAGAGACCGACTTCGCAGCCGAAGTTGCTGCTGTCGCCAAGGGCTGATCTTTCAGCCATATTTGGGAAAACCGAAGGGCATCGCGTGACAACGCGGTGCCCTTCGTGTATCGGGCAATTGCGGCAATTTACGAGGAGCCAACATGACGTCGGAACCAATCTATAAACGTGTTCTACTCAAGGCTTCCGGGGAAGCCATGATGGGTGCCCAGGGCTTCGGTATCGACGTTGCGGTGGCAGACCGCATCGCCTCGGACATTGCCGATGCACGGCAGATGGGTGTCGAAGTCGGCGTCGTCATCGGCGGCGGTAACATCTTCCGCGGCGTGGCGGTTGCGTCCAAGGGCGGCGACCGCGTTACCGGCGACCACATGGGCATGCTGGGCACGGTCATCAACGCGCTCGCGCTCGCAACCTCGCTGCGCAAGTTGAACATCGACACTGTGGTTTTGTCGGCAATCTCCATGCCGGAAATCTGCGAAAGCTTCTCGCAGCGCGCCACGTTGTATCACCTGTCGCTCGGCAGGGTGGTGATCTTCGCCGGCGGCACGGGCAATCCTTTCTTCACCACTGATTCTGCTGCAGCACTGCGCGCCGCCGAAATGGGCGCCGAGGCAATCTTCAAGGGCACCCAGGTCGACGGTATCTATACTGCCGATCCGAAGAAGGATCCGGAAGCGACGCGTTTCGACCATCTGACGCACAAGGAGGTTCTCGACCGGGGCCTTGCGGTCATGGATGTGGCCGCTGTTGCACTCGCGCGCGAGAATTCCATTCCGATCGTCGTTTTCTCGATTCACGAGAAGGGACGTTTCGCTGAAATCTTGACGGGTGGTGGTCTCAAGACCATCGTATCCGACAACTGATAGGGAGCTGCGCCGTTGCCGGCGCAAATCTTCTGAGACGGGAGCATAGACATGAGTGAAGGTATCGACATCAAGGAATTGAAGCGCCGCATGGATGGTGCCATTTCCGCGTTCAAGAGCGACATTGCATCGCTGCGTACGGGCCGCGCTTCGGCCAACATTCTCGATCCGGTGACGGTAGAAGCCTATGGTTCGCGCATGCCGCTGAACCAGGTTGCCAACATCACCGTGCCGGAGCCGCGCATGCTGACGGTATCCGTCTGGGACAAGAGCATGGTCGGTGCCGTAGATCGTTCCATTCGCGAATCGAATCTCGGCCTCAATCCGATCGTCGACGGCCAGAACCTCCGCATCCCGTTGCCGGAACTCAACGAAGAGCGCCGCAAATCTCTCGTCAAGGTCGCCCACGACTATGCCGAAAAGAGCAAGGTTGCGATTCGCCATGTTCGCCGCGACGGCATGGACGGCCTTAAGAAAGCCGAAAAGGATGGCGTAATCGGCCAGGACGAAAGCCGGGCACAGTCGGAGCGCGTTCAGAAAATGACGGATGAGACGATTTTGGAAATCGACCGCTTGCTTGGCGAGAAAGAAAAGGAAATCATGCAAGTCTAGTATACTTGCGTCCTCGCCAAGAAAGACCGGACGGAAAATGTTGGAAACCTCATTTTTGACTGCGCCAGAACATGTTGCGATCATTATGGATGGCAACGGCCGTTGGGCAAAGCAGCGCGGCCTGCCGCGGACGATGGGACACCGCAGGGCGGTCGAGACCGTTCGCCAGACCGTGCGTACTGCCGGCGATCTTGGCATCAAATACCTGACGCTCTTCGCCTTTTCCTCGGAGAACTGGCGTCGTCCGGAGGCCGAGGTCAGTGATCTCCTTGGCCTGCTGAAGGCTTTCATTCGCAGCGATCTGGCCGAGCTTCACCGGCAGAATGTGCGCATCAGGGTGATCGGCGACCGCGTCAACCTGCGCAGCGATATCCTCAAACTTCTGCTGGAAGCCGAGGAGACGACGAGAGGCAATACGGCACTGACACTCGTCATTGCCTTCAACTACGGCTCTCGCGATGAGATTGCACGCGCCATGATGAGTCTTGCCAAGGACGTGGAGGAGGGGCGCCTCAGAGCGAAGGATATCACGCCCGCGTTGATAGACGCCCGGCTCGATACCGCCGGCATCCCCGATCCTGATCTCATCATCCGTACCAGCGGCGAAGAGCGGCTGTCCAACTTCCTGCTATGGCAGGCTGCCTATTCGGAATTCGTCTTCCTGCCTGAATACTGGCCGGATTTCAGCCGTGAGCTTTTCCTTTCGGCACTTGAAAAATTTGCCTCGCGCGATCGCCGCTTCGGCGGTCTTTCCGCGCAGGCCGCAGCAGTGAACACCTGATGAAGCAGGAACTGAAGCTCCGCATCGTTTCAGGCCTGATTCTCGCGATCATCGTTCTTGCCGCCACCTGGTATGGCGGCTTTATCTTCCGCATTTTGGCGGCAGCTATCGCGCTTCTCATCTATTACGAATGGTCGACGATCACGGGTATCGCACGCGACCCGGTCACCAATGTGCTCGGCTGGATGGGGGAGGTTCTGGTTGCCCTGCTCGTGTTGGCAGGCGCGTTCGACTACGCGCTCGGAATGCTGATCGTCTTGACCGCTCTCGGCATCGCCATGATCTTTCTGCACCGGGCCAGCCGCTGGTTTGCGCCAGGGCTTTTATATGCCGGCGGTACTGGATTGGCGCTTGCTGCAATCCGCGGCGATGAAACATTCGGCCTCTATGCGATGCTCTTCATCTTCGCCGTGGTCTGGGCCACCGATATTCTCGCCTATTTCGTGGGGCGTGCGATTGGTGGTCCAAAGCTTGCTCCGCGCATATCGCCCGGCAAAACCTGGTCGGGAGCTGTCGGCGGCGCCATTTCGGCCGTGATTGCCGGAGCCGTCATTGTCCACTTTCTTATTCCGGAAGCCCAGGACCGCGCTGCGGTGATCGCGCTCGTCCTGTCCGTTTTCAGCCAGTCGGGCGATCTTTTCGAAAGCTTCATCAAGCGAAAATTCGGCGTGAAGGACTCCAGCCGTCTCATTCCGGGACATGGTGGGGTCATGGACCGAGTCGACGGACTGATTTTCGCCTGTTTTTCAGCGTTCTTGCTTGCTGGCCTTTTTTCGCTGATAAAGGGCGGCGGGACGACGTCGCTCGGTGCGGCATTGCTCGGCCTTTGATCGTTGCGGCCAGATAGAAGAAGGAACTCATGGAAGCGGTGACCGGCATATTCGGTTTTTTGACGGGCTATATCGTCCCCTTCGTCATCGTGCTGTCGCTGCTCGTCTTCGTGCATGAGATGGGCCATTATCTGGTCGGGCGCTGGAGCGGAATCCGCATCCTTGCCTTTTCCGTCGGCTTCGGCCCGGAGATTGCTGGCTTTACCGATCGCCACGGAACGCGCTGGAAGATATCGGCGATCCCGCTCGGCGGCTATGTGCGATTTTTCGGCGATGAGGATGCGTCCAGCAAGCCGGATGCTGACCGGCTCGCCGCGATGACGGACGAAGAGCGCGAACGTTCCTTCGCTGGCGCAAAGCTGTGGAAGCGTGCCGCAACCGTCGCAGCCGGCCCGATCGCCAATTTCATCCTGGCCATTGCCATCTTCACGGTTCTTTTCGCGATCTATGGCCGCACGGTGTCCGATCCCGTCGTTGCGGAGGTGAAACCGGACAGTGCCGCCGCAGCAGCCGGTGTACTGCCGGGCGATCTGCTCTTCTCTATCGACGGCACCAAGGTCCAGACCTTCGACGACGTGCGCCGCTATGTCAGCATCCGTCCAAACCAGAACATCGTCGTGACCGTCGAGCGTAACGGCGAAAAGATGGACCTGCCGATGGTGCCTCAGCGCACCGACATCACGGACCAGTTCGGCAACAAGATCGAGGTCGGGCTGATCGGGATCGTCACGAATGAAGAGGTCGGCCACTTCCGTCTTCAGACTTTCACGCCGCTGGAAGCGCTGCGTGAAGGTGTGATCCAGACCTGGCATATCGTCACCGGCACCTTCAAATATATCGGCAACCTGCTCGATGGATCGATGAAACCCGACCAATTGGGCGGTCCGATCCGCGTGGCGCAAGCTTCGGGCCAGATGGCTACGCTTGGAATGGGTGCGTTGCTGCAGCTCGCTGCGGTTTTGTCAGTTTCGATTGGATTGCTGAATTTGATGCCGGTTCCGGTACTTGATGGCGGCCACCTGATGTTCTATGCGGTGGAAGCGGTTAGGGGAAGGCCGCTGGGTTCTTCGGCTCAGGAAATTGCGTTTCGCATTGGTCTGGCCATGGTGCTTACATTAATGGTTTTTGCTACCTGGAATGACATTAGTGCGCTCATCGGCTAGCGCGTATGAATGAGGGAAAATTACTGTTTATTTACGATGTTTCAAAGCTGTAGTGGCGAATGGGTCACGCTTCGAAATGAAGTAAACAGAAATTAACGAGCTCCCTTGCTTGTATGTCAAAAGCGGGTAAAACGACACACGTGGCCGGAATCGGGGCTTTCCCGAGGCCGGAGACGAGGGAAAAAAGGTAATGGGTGAAATGAAGGCTGGTTCAAGATTTTTGAACGCAGTATCGGCGATTGCGCTGTCTGCTGGTGTTGTTGCTTCTGGCGCAGGTGCTTTGACTTTCGTTTCGGCTACGGCTGCGGAAGCTGCCGTCATTCAGCGGATCGACGTGCGCGGTGCAAGCCGCGTCGGTGCTGAGGCCGTCCGGTCGAACCTCACCATTGCCCCCGGCAAGAGCTTCTCCAACACCGACATCGATGACTCCGTAAAGCAGCTTTACGGCACCGGTTACTTCTCCGATGTCAAGATTTCGGTTTCCGGCAGTACCCTCGTCGTCAACGTTCAGGAAGCGCAGCTCGTCAACCAGGTGGTCTTCAACGGCAACCGCAAAGTCAAGGATGACAAGCTGGCAGCCGTCGTCAAGACGCATGCCGCAGGTCCCTATAGCGATGCGCAGATCCAGGCCGACATTGCGGCGATCAAGGAAGCCTATGCCGCGACCGGCCGCAGCGAAGTCGAGGTGACGACGCAGGTCGTGCCGCTCGGTGAGGGCCGCGTCAATCTCGCTTTCGTCATCAATGAAGGCGACCGCACCAAGATCGCCGCTATCAATTTCGTCGGCAATCAAGCCTACAGCGCCGGCCGTCTCGCCGCGGTCATTCAGACAAAGCGTTCGAACTTTCTTTCGTTCCTGACCCGCAAGGACGTCTACAACGAAGATAAGCTGCACGCTGATGAAGACGCATTGCGCCAGTTCTATTACAACCGCGGTTACGCCGACATGCGCATCGTTTCTTCCGATGCCGCTTTCGACGAGGCGACGAACAAGTACACGCTGACATTCAACATCGAAGAAGGTCCGCGTTACGACTTCGGCCCGGTCAGCGTCCAGTCGACCGTTGAGGGCGTCGACGCGCAACAACTCCAGTCTCTCGTCAGGACCCACGAAGGCCAGGTCTACAGCGCCAAGGAAGTCCAGAAGTCCATCGAGGCGATTTCTGATCAGGTTGCTTCGGCTGGTTATCCTTTCGCGCGGGTTACGCCGCGCGGCAACCGCGACCTGAACAACAATACAATCGGCGTCGAATACCTCGTCGACCAGGGCGAGCGTGCCTATGTCGAGCGTATCGAAATCCGCGGCAACAGCCGCACGCGCGATTACGTTATCCGCCGCGAGTTCGATCTCAGCGAAGGCGATGCCTTCAATCAGCAGATGATCACTCGCGCAAAGCGTCGTCTTGAAGCGCTCGGCTATTTCTCCGCGGTCAACATTTCGACCCAGCCGGGCAGTTCGCCCGATCGCGTGGTCATCGTTGTTGACGTGCAAGATCAGTCGACCGGTTCGTTCGGTATCGGCGCCGGTTATGCGGCTGGCGGCGACGGCCTGTTGCTTGAGGCTTCGATCGAAGAAAAGAACTTCCTCGGCCGCGGCCAGTATATCCGCATTTCGGCCGGTGGCGGCCAGGAAGGCTCGCGCGCTTACGGTCTTAACTTCACCGAACCCTACTTCCTCGGCTATCGTCTTGCCGCCGGTTTCGACGTCAATCACAGCGAGACATCGAGCAACGACAACTACGACTACGAAGAAACCAGCGTGGTCCTGCGCGTAACGGCGCCGATCACGGAAGATCTGGCGACGACGTTCCGCTACAACTACAAGCAGATGAAGTACGACGGCAATACGGCCGATCTGTCTGCGACCTATGCGAACCTGGTTGATGAAAGCCCGTGGACGCGCTCTTCCGTCTCCCAGACGCTGACCTACAATACGCTGGATGACACTGTCCTGCCGCGTGAAGGTATCTACGCCACTGCGACGCAGGAAATTGCTGGCCTCGGCGGCGATTCTCAGTACTACAAGATCTATGGTAAGGCCCGTTACTACCATCTGCTCGCTGACGACGCCGACATCATCGGCTCGCTCTCGGCATCGGCAGGTTATGTTGTCGGCTTCGGCGATCACCTGAACGTCTTCGATCAGTTCACGCTGACCAATTCCGATATTCGCGGCTTCGAGAACAAGGGTATCGGCCCGCGCATTACCAACCCGGACGATCCGCTTGGTGGTACGACTTACTTCACCGCTTCCGCCGAAGCGACGTTCCCGATGCCGGGCTTCCCGCGTGACTTCAACCTGCGCGGCGCAGTCTTTGCGGATGCCGGCACGCTGTTCGGCAACGATGTCGAGCTTCTTGGGGCAGACACCGAAGAAGGTGACGGTTCCTCCCTGCGTGCTTCGGTTGGTCTCGGTCTGATCTGGCAGTCGCCCTTCGGCGCGCTTCGCGTCGATTATGCGATCCCGGTCCTGAAGGAAGACTTCGACAAGACCCAGCGCTTCAAGTTTGGCATTAACAACCAATTCTGATATCGGCAGTCCGGAACTGTAAATTTCAATTCCGTTCTGGAGTTTTGCCGATGGAGCAAAATAGTTTTTTTCTGCCCCATGAAGGCGTGAAGCTTGTAGAGCTGGCGCAATTTCTTGGGGCAGAGCTTGGCAATTCCGCACATGCCGATGTCATCATCCGCTCGGTCTCTCCGATAGCCAGGGCGCGGGAAGGGGATATCTGTTATATCCTCTCTCGCCGCAATCGCGATGAACTGCTGAGCTGCGAGGCTTCGGCCGTGATCTGCGACAAGGCGCTTGCCGAGCTGGTGCCGCCGCATATTCCCGTGGTGATCTCTTCCAATCCGCATGCCGCCTTTGCGATGGCGGGTGGGTATCTCTATCCCGCTGCTCTGAAGCCGGTGACGTTTTCGTCCGGCGAGACCGAGATCGCGCCGAGCGCTATCGTCGATCCGACCGCGCGCCTGGAGAAGGGCGTGATCGTCGAGCCGATGGCGATCATCGGTCCCGGCGCAGAGATCGGCGAAGGCACACGCATCGGCGCCCAGTCGATCATCGGTCCCAACGTCAAGATCGGCCGCAACGGTTCGATCGCAACGGGGGTGAGCATTCTTTGCGCGCTGATCGGCAATGGCGTCATCATCCACAACGGCGTCCGTATCGGTCAGGATGGATTCGGTTATGCACCAGGCCCACGTGGCATGATCAAGATCGTGCAGATCGGCCGGGTAATTATCCAGGACAATGTCGAGATCGGCGCCAATACGACGATCGATCGCGGCGCCATGGACGATACGGTCATCGGCGAGGGAACCAAGATCGACAACCAGGTTCAAGTCGGCCACAACGTCCGCATCGGGCGCCATTGTGCCATCGTTTCACAGGTCGGTCTTGCCGGCAGCACAATCGTCGGCGATGGCGTGCAGATAGGTGGACAGGTCGGTCTCAAGGGACATATCACCATAGGTGATGGCGTACAGATCGCCGCAAAAAGCGGGGTTATGACCGATCTTGCTGCGGGCGGTCGCTATGGCGGAATACCTGCACGTCCTCTAAATGAATATCTGAAAGATGTAGCCCAGCTCATGGCAAAATCCGGAGCGCGCGGAAAAAAGGGAGACAAGAATGATTGAGGAAGCAGCCAGCACGCTTTCTTCGGCTGATATCCTGGAGATCATGAAGCTCCTGCCGCATCGTTATCCCTTTCTGATGGTCGACAAGATCGTCGATATCGATGGTGATAACGCCGCTGTCGGCATCAAGAACGTAACCGTCAATGAACCGCATTTTACCGGCCATTTCCCTGAAGCGCCGATCATGCCGGGTGTGCTGCTTGTCGAAGGCATGGCTCAGACTGCAGGCGCTATCTGCGCCAAGAAGGAAGGCCAGACCGGCAACCTCGTTTACTTCATGACGATCGACAATGCCCGCTTCCGCAAGCCCGTCGTCCCAGGCGACCGCATTGAATATCACGTGCAGAAAATCAAGCAGCGCGGCAATATCTGGAAATTCCATTGCGACGCAAAGGTCGATGGCGCGCTCGTCGCCGAGGCCGATATCGGCGCGATGATCGTACGCAAGGACAACGCATGAGCATGATCGCCGCAAGCGCCAGAATCCACCCTATGGCCGTGGTCGAGGACGGTGCCGTGGTTGGTGAAGGCGTGGTGGTCGGCCCGTTCTGTCACGTCGGCTCCAATGTAACGCTCCACGATAATGTCGAACTGATCAGCCACGTCGTTGTGCTAGGTCGCACGACTGTTGGCGCCGGTACGCGCATATTTCCTTCTGCCGTCATTGGCGGCGATTCTCAGAGCGCTCGCCACAGTGCTGTGGACACGACGCTGATCATCGGGCGCAATTGCACGATTAGAGAAGGCGTCACGATGAACACCGGAACCGTCGAACATGGCGGTTCGACGGTTATCGGTGACAACAGCCTTTTCCTCGCCTATTCGCATGTCGCCCATGATTGCCGCGTGGGCAACAATGTCATTATGTCAAATAACGTCATGCTGGCTGGCCATGTATCCATAGGCGATCACGCGATCATCAGCGGCGGCGCAGCCGTGCACCAGTTCACCCGCGTTGGCAAATACGCCTTCGTCGGCGGTCTTTCCGCCGTCAGCTACGATGTCATCCCCTACGGCATGCTGAACGGCAATCCGGGCGTCCTGAGCGGTCTCAACGTCGTCGGCATGACTCGCGCCGGCGTTGATCGCGCGGTCATCCATACGGTTCGCCGCGCTTATAAGGCGATCTTCGAGGGCGCCGGTTCGATTCGCGAGAATGCTGCCAAGATTCGCGACGTATATAGCGATTGCGAACAAGTAATCGAGATCCTCGATTTCATCGCAGCTGAAAGTGACCGCGCATTGTCTTCGCCAAGCCGGGGGCAGAAGGGCTGATCTGTGGCTTCCGCTGCCGAAACCGCTGAAGGCCGGCTGGCGATTATAGCCGGCGGCGGCCTTCTGCCGTCCTATGTTGCTGAGGCTGCGCGTTTGGCCGGCGAAGACCCTGTCATCGTTATCCTGAAGGATGAAAGCGACCGTCGCTGGGATGGCTTCGATCATGCAATGATCGGCATTGGCGATTTCGCTTCGCTCGATCGGCTTTTCAAGAGATACGGCATCGGCCGCGTTGTCATGTCGGGCAGTGTCCGTCGACGGCCGGACTGGCGCGAAGTTCGGCCAACGCTGCGTATCCTGACCAAGGTTCCCGCCGCCATCCGTACTCTTCTGTCCGGCGGTGACGATACCGTGCTGCAGATGGTCATCAAGCTGATAGAGGGTAGGGGGCTACGCGTCGTCGGCGCCCATGAGATTGCGCCCGATCTGCTGACGACCGCGGGTCCCCTCGGCGCTGTTTCGCCCAACAAAGAGGACCACCGTGATATTGAGCGCGCAGCCGAGGCGGCCGGGGTGCTGGGTGGCCTGGATATCGGCCAGGGCGCCGTCTCGATCGGTGGACGTGTCGTCGCCGTGGAAGGCGTGGAAGGCACGGATGGTATGCTCGAACGTGTCACGGTTCTGAGAGCCGCGGGCCGTATTTCGCAGCGCCGCCGCGGCGTGCTGGTCAAGCTTTGCAAGCCGCAGCAGGATATCCGCGCCGACTTGCCGGCGATCGGCGTCTCCACGATTCTCAACGCTAAGGCCGCTGGTCTTGCCGGCGTCGCCATCGAAGCCGGCCGGTCGCTTGTGCTTGATCGCGACACGCTGATCAAGGCCGCGGATGAGAGTGGTCTTTTTGTCTGTGGTATTGACAAGGGCTTGCCGGGATGGGGGCTTCAATGAGTGAAGGTCCGCTGAAGATTGCCGTCATAGCCGGCGAAGTCTCCGGCGATCTTTTGGGCGCTGATCTCATTGCCGAGCTTAGGAAAATCCATTCCGGACCGATCGAACTTGTTGGCGTCGGCGGTGAGGGGTTGCAGGCTGAGGGGCTAAAATCGCTCTTCGATTTTTCCGAGCTTTCCATCATGGGCATCACGCAGGTGCTGGGGAAACTGCCGAAGCTCTGGTTCCTTATTCGACAGGCGACGGCGGCGATCATCGCGGCAAAGCCCGATATCCTGCTCATCATCGACAGCCCGGATTTCACCCATCGTGTCGCCAAGCGCGTGCGCACGGCCTTGCCTGACCTGCCTGTGGTCGACTATGTCTGTCCGAGCGTCTGGGCGTGGAAGGAGTATCGCGCTCAGCGCATGCTCGCCTATGTCGATCATGTGCTGGCTGTGCTCCCGTTCGAACCGGAGGCGATGCAGCGCCTCAACGGGCCGCAGACAACCTATGTCGGTCATCGGCTGGTCGCAGATCCTGCGCTGCTCGAAACGCGGCGCCTTCGCGCCGGCAGACAGCCGGGCAACGGCCCCATTCTGCTTCTTCCCGGTTCCCGCTCGTCCGAAATCAAAAAACTCCTGCCCTATTTCGGGGTCGCAACGAGTGAACTCCTCGCGCGCAACAGCGCAAAGCGCTTCATCCTGCCGACCGTGTCGCATAAGGAAGCGCTCGTGCGCGAAATAACGGCCGAATGGACGGTCAAACCGGAGATAGTCGTCGGCGCTGAGGCGAAGTGGAGAGCTTTCGCCGAAGCCGATGCCGCAATGGCGGCGTCAGGAACCGTGATCCTGGAACTGGCGCTTGCCAATGTTCCCGTCGTCTCTGCCTACAAAGTCGACTGGATCATGCGCATGTTGACCTCGGGCATCAAGACCTGGACTGGCGCGTTGCCCAACCTGATTGCCGACTACGCGGTCGTACCGGAATATTTGAATGACATCGTTCGCGGCGCGAGCCTCGCGCGCTGGATGGAAAGGCTCTCTGCCGAGACCTACCAGCTCAAGGCGATGAAGGAAGGCTATGATCTCATCTGGCAGCGTATGCAGACCGAGAAGCCGCCCGGCGAGTACGCGGCGCAGATCCTGCTCGATGTTCTCGCCAACAAAAAACCCGGCCGTTTCTGACCGGGTTTTCTTTTGTCTTAAAGTCAGCGCTTAGCGCTTGGAGACCGGTACGTAATCGCGCTTTGGCTCGCCGATATAGAGCTGGCGCGGACGGCCGATCCGCTGTTCAGGATCTTCGATCATTTCGTTCCACTGCGCGATCCAGCCAACGGTACGGGCCAGAGCGAAGAGCACGGTGAACATGGTCGTGGGGAAGCCCAGGGCCTTCAGCGTGATGCCGGAGTAGAAGTCGATGTTCGGGTAGAGCTTCTTCTCGATGAAGTAGGAATCAGTCAGTGCGATGCGCTCCAGCTCCATGGCGACTTCGAGAAGCGGATCGTCCTTGATGCCGAGTTCGCCCAGAACTTCATGCGTGGTCTTCTGCATGATCTTGGCACGCGGATCGTAGTTCTTGTAGACGCGATGACCGAAGCCCATCAGGCGGAACGGGTCATTCTTGTCCTTGGCGCGAGCGATATATTCCGGAATGCGATCGACAGTGCCGATTTCCGTCAGCATGTTGAGGGCTGCTTCATTGGCGCCGCCATGAGCGGGACCCCAGAGGCAGGCGATGCCGGCGGCAATGCAGGCGAACGGATTTGCACCCGAAGAGCCGGCGAGACGGACCGTTGAAGTCGAAGCGTTCTGCTCGTGATCGGCATGCAGGATGAAAATGCGATCCATTGCGCGTGCGAGCACCGGATTGACGACATATTCCTCGCAGGGAACGGCAAAGCACATGCGCAGGAAGTTGGATGCGTAATCCAGGTCGTTCTTCGGATAAACGAAGGGCTGGCCGATATGGTATTTATAGGCCATGGCGGCAAGCGTCGGCATCTTGGCGATCATGCGCAGGCTGGCAACCATGCGCTGATGCGGATCAGTGATGTCGGTGGAGTCGTGATAGAAGGCCGAAAGCGCGCCGACGCAGCCGCACATGACGGCCATCGGATGGGCATCGCGACGGAAGCCGGTGAAGAAGCGGCTCATCTGCTCATGCACCATGGTGTGGTGCGTGACGCGGTAGTCGAAATCCTTCTTCTGGGCGGCGGTCGGCAGTTCGCCGTAAAGCAGCAGGTAGCAGGCTTCCAGGAAGTCGCCATGCTCGGCAAGCTGCTCGATCGGGTAGCCGCGATGCAGCAGAACGCCCTCGTCGCCGTCGATATAGGTGATCTTCGATTCACAGGATGCAGTCGACGTAAACCCGGGATCGTAGGTGAAGGAAGCCGTGTTCTTGTAGAGGGCACCGATGTCGATGACGTCGGGTCCAACCGTGCCTTTTCGCACGGCGAGATCGACTGATTTGTCACCGATTTTGATTGTAGCGCTTTGATCCGTCATGCTGATCCTCCGGGGTGGCGGTGGCGCCGCAAAAGCGCCATAAGGGTTAAGCGTCCTAAGCGATAGCTATATGATCGCGAAGCTAATGCCAAGTTACCGTGATGCCATTTTGTGCATCGCGGCATTATCTTTTAGGCACTGCAGCGACGAGCTAAATGCATATCAGAACACCATGATTTGACTGGATTTTCGCCCCTGTGAATTTTCCTCTTATTTCAATCGATTATTGTTTGCTCGTTTTGATCTCAGGTTGCATTCTTCTGGGATCAAGGGCAGCTCCAGGCGAATATGACGAGGTTAGAGACAAGAGAACGACAGACGCAATCCATTGGTGAGAAAATGGATTTTGCAGGCATTGCTCCGCGCGCCATTGTGACGCAATCGGCTCGGACGCAGGTTGCGATCCCATTTCGATCGAGATTGGCGACTGTTGCGAAACGATACGTCGGGTCGTCCATGCGGATGGCCGCCGAAGAGACCGATCACGGTCGCCTCATCCTCATCTCGCCGGTCTTCCTTGGTGCGGGTGCCGCGACCTGGTTTCTGGCAGCTTCGGATTTTCCGGCCGTCTCCCTCGGTCTCTGCCTGCTTGCGCTTGTTCTCGCTGTTGCGCTTTGCGGCCATGCCCGCACCAAATTGCGGGCGACGCTCCTCGCACTGCTTCTCTTTGTCGGCGGAATGCTCTCGGCGCAGATCGAAACATGGCGGGCAAAGACCCTGATCCTCGATTCAGCCGTAACGACAACGGTAACCGGCCGGGTCGAACGCCGAGAAGGCGACGGCCAAGGGCGCTGGCGTTATATTCTCGACGTCACCGGTACGGATGCTCCCGAGCTCAAGCGTCCGCCCGAACGCATCTCCGTGCTGGTCCGCGGCGCCACCCAGCCGTTCGAACTCGGCGACGTTATCGAGGGCAGGGCGCGCATCACGCCTCCGGCCGGACCGGCGCTCCCACATCTCAATGATTTCGCTTTCAGCGCCTATTTCGATGGCGTTGGTGCGAACGGCTTCTTCTATGGCGCGCCGAAGAAGGTTGCGGAACAGCCGGAGCAAGCGGGTTCGGTCGCCGGGATCGTTCTGGAACGGCTCTACAGCCTGAGAACCGGCATCGGCGATCGGATCCGCTCTACGCTGCCTGGCGACACCGGGGCCTTTGCCGCTTCACTTGTCACCGACGAGAGACGGGCGATCTCGGATGAAACGACGGAAGCGCTGCGGCAATCCGGCCTTGCGCATATCATCGCGATCTCCGGTCTCAACATGGCGCTCTCCGCCGGCATCTTCTTTGTCGGCCTCCGCGTGATTCTCAGCCTGTTTCCCGGCATTGCGCAGGCATGGCCGACCAAGAAGATCGCGGCGGCCGGCGCGCTCGCGGCGGTGACGGCCTACTATCTGATCTCGGGTTTTGCCGTCTCCGCCGAACGCGCCTTCATCATGATGGCGATCATGCTGGTAGCCGTCTTCTTCGACCGTCCGTCGATCAGTCTCAGAAACGTGGCGCTTTCCGCTCTCGTGATTCTCGCCGTCTCGCCATCGGAAGTGCTCGGACCAAGCTTCCAGATGTCTTTCGCCGCGACGCTTGCCCTGGTTGCCGGCTACGATCTCTGGAAGGGGCGGCCGATGCGGGAGAATGCCTTTGCCAAGCTGCCGATCATGAAACCCTTCTTCGTCGTCGGCGGATTCTTCGGGGGCGTCTTCCTGACGTCGCTGATCGGTGGTTTCTCGACGGCACTGTTTTCGATCGAGCATTTCCACCGCCTGACTGCCTATGGCCTGCCGGCAAATCTCGCGGCCATGCCGGTTATTTCCTTCATCGTCATGCCGGCCGGGATGCTGGCGATGCTGCTGATGCCTTTTGGCCTTGATGGTCCGGTGTGGCAGGTTGCCGGCTTCGGGCTTGATCTGGTGATAAAAATCGCAACGACGGTGTCGGGCTGGGGTGGCAATATTGATGTGGGCCGCTTGCCCGGTTGGTACTTCCCGGCGGCCGTCTTCGGCTTTCTGCTGCTGACCCTGCTCAGAACCCGGCTGCGGCACATGGGAACCGCAATTGTGGCGGTCTCAACGCTTGCTGTAGTGCTGCTTCCGTCACAAGCGATGCCCGACATCGCCATTTCCGAAGATGGCGGCTTAGTCGCTATAATCGACGGACAGGCGATGGCTTCGAACCGTGAAAAGCCGCCCGCCTTCATCTTCGAACAATGGCAGAGGGCACTTGCGATCGAAGAGCATCAGAAGCCGGTTATGCTCCAAGTTGCCAAGGCGCCACCCACTGCGCCAGACGGCAAAAGGCTGCAGCTCTCGCCAGAACAACAGGATGAAGCGAGAGAGGCGATGAAACAGTCAGTTGCCACCGGTCGCCCTTCACGCTTCTCCTGCCTGAAGAGCGCCTGGTGCACCGCCTTGCTCGGCAATGGAAAGAAACTGACCGTCATCGACAATGCTGCCTATCTCGGGCCCGCCTGTGATACGGCTGATATTGTCGTGACCGCTGTTCGATTGCGCTTCGACCGTTGCCGTTCCGGCGCGCTGCTCTTTACCGGCGAAACGCTGCGCAAGACGGGTTCTGTTGAACTTCGATTCACCGATAAAGGAGCGGAGGTCGCAATCGCATTCGACACATTGCGGCGCCCTTGGATGCGCCACCGCGCCTATGACTGGCGCAGCAACACATTCGCAGACGCCAGCCTGTCGCCGGTCAGTGATAGCGGCGAATGAGGCCGACGAGCTTGCCCTGGACCTTGACACGGTCCGGTGGAAAAATGCGGGTCTCGTAAGCAGGGTTTGCTGCCTCGAGCGCAATCGATGCGCCCTTGCGGCGGAAGCGCTTGAGCGTGGCTTCCTCGTCATCGACCAGCGCGACGACGATATCGCCCGGATTGGCGGTGCTGCCATTGCGGATAATAACCGTGTCGCCATCGAAAATCCCGGCTTCGATCATCGAGTCGCCGCGAACTTCGAGGGCATAATGCTCGCCTGAACCCAGCATATCGGCGGGAACGGTGATGTCATGCGTATTGTTCTGGATTGCCGAGATCGGAACACCGGCAGCGATGCGGCCCATGACGGGAACGGAGACCGCATTGCTGTTATCGGCCGCGGGTGCGGGCTTTGCCGAGGCAGGAGGTGCCACCGGCTGGGGTTTGCCAAGACTGCCCTCGATGACGCTCGGCGAAAAGCCGCGCCGCTGCTGCAGGCTTGGGTTATAGGCTTCCGGCAATTTGATGACTTCGAGCGCACGAGCCCGGTTCGGAAGCCGGCGAATGAAACCGCGTTCCTCGAGCGCCGTGATCAGCCGATGGATACCGGATTTTGAGGCCAGATCCAGAGCGTCCTTCATTTCGTCGAAAGACGGCGGAACGCCTGACTCCTTCATCCTTTCGTGAATGAAAAGAAGGAGTTCCTGTTGTTTGCGCGTGAGCATGGCGTCTAACCCCATCTTGAAACAAATCCAGAACGGACACTATATGTTCCATATGTGTTCTGCAAGTAGCTAAATTTTCGTAAAACTTCCGTCCATTCTGTCGAGAATCTTATTTTTCTTGGCCCCCCAAGCCTTCCCGGCCTTGTCTCGGGCCGCCTGCTGAAGCACATCTCCTGCAGTTGCTGGAGGGAACTGATGAGCCAAGAAACGCTTCCGATCGACCATCTCGTTTTGCCGGTTACCGATATTGACCTTGCGCGCGAAAGGCTGGGCAAGCTGGGCTTTACCGTCGCGCCCGATGCCCGGCATCCCTTCGGCACGGAAAATGCCTGCGTTTTCTTCGCCGACAAAACCTATATCGAGCCGTTGGGTGTCGCGAGTGTGGAGGAAAGCGAGGAGACGGCGCGTGAGGGGAATGTTTTTACTGCCCGCAACCAGGCTTTCCGCTTCCGCTGCGGCGGCGAGGGACTGTCCGCCATCGCCTTCGCGATAGCGGATGCGAGGCATGAACATACTCGGTTCGCGAGGGACGGCATAAGTGCAGGTTCTGTGCTGCAGTTCGAACGTCCTGTGAAAATGCCTGATGGTACCGAAAGCGTTGCCGGCTTTCGGCTCGCTTTTGCCGGCGATCTCCGGGCCCCGGATTTCTTTCTCTTCGCTGTCGAGCGCGTCAACCCGCTTCCTGCCGACCGCAGCGCGCTGGAGACTCATGCCAACGGCGTGACAAACATTGCCGAGATTGTTCTCACTGCGCAGGAGCCGGCAGCCTTCAGCGAGTTCGTTCGCACGGCCGCAAAAGCTGCCTCTGCGGAGGAAACGAGTTTCGGGCTGGACGTCCCTACCGGAAAAGCGAAAATCAGCCTGATGACCCCTGAGGGGCTGGAGGCCTACTACGATCTGGTGATACCGGATACCGATCGCGGCCTGCGCGGCCGGGCCGTCCTCTTTGCCGTCGGCGATCTGGCCGTGACAGAAGCGCATTTGGCTGCTAACGGGGTGACCTATACACGCAAGGGCAACCGTATTCTGGTGAAGCCAACGCCCGGGCAGGGCGTGCTCTTCGCCTTCGAGGAAACATCATGAGCTCCAATACCAATGCAGAGGTCCGGATCGGCGAAGGCGCTGGCCAGGTTCTGTTTTCCAATTCCGCCAAGCTTTCGCTCATCGCAGGACCCTGCCAGATGGAAAGCCGCGAGCATGCTTTCATGGTTGGTGGCACGCTGAAGGAGCTGTGCGCCAAGCTCGACATCGGCCTCGTCTACAAGACCTCCTATGACAAGGCGAACCGTACCTCGATTTCCGCCAAGCGCGGTATCGGCTTGGAAAAGGCAATGGAAGTTTTTGCCGATCTCAAGAAGGAGTTCGGCTTTCCCGTCCTGACGGACGTTCACACGGCAGAACAATGCGCTGTTGTCGCCGAAACCGTCGATGTACTACAGATTCCAGCCTTCCTCTGCCGCCAGACGGATCTTCTGGTTGCCGCCGCCAAGACGGGTCGTGCCGTCAATGTCAAGAAGGGCCAGTTCCTCGCCCCCTGGGACATGAAGAACGTGCTGGGCAAGCTGAATGCCAGCGGCAATCCGAATGTATTGCTCTGCGAGCGAGGCGTTTCCTTCGGCTACAATACTCTGGTGTCCGATATGCGCTCCCTGCCGATCATGGCGGCGATGGGTGCTCCTGTGATCTTTGACGCCACCCATTCCGTAGCTCAGCCAGGTGGGCAGGGCGATTCCTCCGGTGGTCAGCGCGAATTCGTCGAAACGCTGGCGCGCGCAGCAGTCGCCGCCGGCGTCGCGGGTATTTTCATCGAAACCCATGAGGATCCGGACAACGCTCCTTCCGATGGCCCGAACATGCTCTATCTCAAGGAGATGCCACGGCTTTTGGAAAAGCTTCTGGCCTTTGACGCGGTCGCCAAGGGCTGACAGTCAACAGCCTGACATGATCGTGCTATAGCGACGATGGGACATGCACTTCGGAGGCGCGGCAAAGTGCCATTGTAATTTGCGCACCTTCGATTAAGACGGTTTCAAACGATTTATCCACCCACCGAGCAGGAAGAGATCATGACTGCAATTACCGATATCATCGCCCGCGAGATTCTCGATAGCCGTGGCAACCCCACTGTCGAAGTCGATGTCTATCTCGAAGACGGCAGCATGGGCCGCGCGGCTGTTCCCTCGGGTGCTTCGACTGGCGCGCATGAAGCCGTTGAACTGCGCGATGGCGGCAAGCGCTATCTCGGCAAGGGTGTCGAGAAGGCTGTCGAAGCGGCAAATACCGAGATCTTCGACGCGATCGGCGGCATCGACGCCGAAAATCAGATCCAGATCGACAAGATCATGATCGAGCTCGACGGCACGCCGAATAAGTCGCGCCTCGGCGCCAATGCCATCCTCGGCGTTTCGCTCGCCGTCGCCAAGGCCGCCGCGCAGGCCTCCGGCCTGCCGCTTTACCGATACGTCGGCGGCGCTTCCGCAAGTCTGCTGCCGGTTCCGATGATGAACATTATCAACGGCGGCGCCCACGCCGATAACCCGATCGATTTCCAGGAATTCATGATCCTGCCGGTTGGTGCAGATTCGATCCGTGAAGCCGTCCGCATGGGTTCGGAAGTGTTCCATACGCTGCGTAAGGAACTCGCTGCCCAGGGACACAACACCAACGTCGGCGACGAAGGCGGTTTCGCGCCGGGCCTGAAGAGCGCTCCGGAAGCCCTCGATTTCATCATGAAGTCGGTTGAGAAGGCCGGCTACAAGCCGGGTGAGGACATCTATCTCGGTCTCGATTGCGCCTCTACGGAATTCTTCAAGGACGGCAAGTATGTGATGGAAGGCGAAGGTCGCACGCTCGAACCGGGTGCAATGGCCGAATACCTCGCGGAACTCGTCGGCAAGTACCCGATCATTTCCGTCGAAGACGGCATGGCGGAAGACGATTGGGAAGGTTGGAAGACGCTGACCGATCTTGTCGGTAAGAAGTGCCAGCTGGTCGGCGATGACCTTTTTGTTACCAACTCGGCTCGTCTGCGCGATGGTATCCGCATGGGCGTCGCCAATTCGATCCTCGTCAAGGTCAATCAGATCGGCTCGCTGACGGAAACGCTCGATGCGGTCAACACCGCGCACAAGGCAGCCTACACTGCCGTCATGTCGCACCGTTCGGGCGAAACGGAAGACTCCACGATCGCCGATCTCGCGGTTGCCACCAACTGCGGCCAGATCAAGACCGGCTCGCTGTCGCGCTCGGATCGCCTTGCCAAGTACAACCAGCTTATCCGTATAGAAGAAGGTCTCGGCCCCCAGGCTCAGTATGCCGGCCGCTCCATCATCCGCGGCTAATACGATCTTGGAAATCAGGCATTTGGAACCCGCGCTCCGGCGCGGGTTTTTTGTTGAGTCTCTTCCGGAATCGCTCAGAGTCAACGAACGGTTAAACTCTGCGCGTTAAGTTGAAATGATTGGTAATGCGTCAGAGCATAAGTGTATGTGGACAAAGCATCATAAGAAGAGAAAGACCGGTCGCTTCGTCATTCCGGCCATGACGGTCGCCTTCCTCTCCTATTTCGGTTATCATTGCATTCACGGTGACTATGGTTTGCGTGCGACGGAGGCGTTCGAACGGCAGCGTGTCGCGCGCGAAAAGGAACTGGCCGTGCTGAAGGCCAAGCGCGAGCATCTGGAAGCGCAAGTCGCGTTGCTCAGCGACGGCTCGCTGGATAAGGATATGCTCGACGAAAAAGCGCGGTATCAGCTCAACATGTCGCGCGGTGATGAGATTGTGATTTACAACCATTATCGCAATTAACCGAATTTAAGTTAATCAGAAATTTTTGTTGTTTATCAATAGCTTATCGGCGAATACGAGCCATGCAAATATGGCATTGCTGTGGTCATTTTTCTTCCCTATGGTACGCGCCACCTGAGAACCGATAAACCCATAGGGAGGGTTGAATGGCGTTGCGCAAAACCGCGACCGTTTCCAGCCGCAAAACCAGTGCTAAATCTGCAGCCAAGGCATCGAATGGCGGTCCCATCGCCGATTTCGATCGCGAGGAAGAGCTGAAGGCTTATCGCGAGATGCTGCTCATCCGCCGTTTCGAGGAAAAGGCAGGCCAGTTATACGGCATGGGTTTCATCGGTGGTTTCTGTCACCTTTATATCGGCCAGGAAGCTGTCGTCGTCGGCATGCAGATGGCGCAGAAGGAAGGCGATCAGGTCATCACCGCCTATCGCGACCACGGTCATATGCTGGCCACCGGCATGGAAGCCCGCGGCGTCATGGCCGAACTGACCGGCCGCCGCAGCGGTTATTCGCGCGGCAAGGGCGGCTCCATGCACATGTTCTCCAAGGAGAAGCATTTCTACGGCGGCCACGGCATCGTCGGTGCGCAGGTGTCGCTCGGCACCGGTCTCGCCTTCGCCAACAGGTATCGCGGCAACGACTCGGTTGCTGTCGCCTATTTCGGTGACGGTGCGGCCAACCAGGGCCAGGTCTACGAAAGCTTCAACATGGCAGCACTCTGGAAACTGCCGATCATCTACATCGTCGAAAACAACCGCTACGCCATGGGCACCTCGACGGCCCGCGCCACGGCGCAGTCGAATTATTCGCTGCGCGGTTCCGGTTTCGGCATTCCCGGTGTCCAGGTCGATGGCATGGATGTGCGCGCCGTCAAGGCGGCTGCCGACGAGGCGCTCGAACATTGCCGCTCCGGCAAGGGGCCAATCATTCTGGAAATGCTGACTTATCGTTATCGTGGTCACTCCATGTCAGACCCGGCAAAGTACCGCACCAAGGAAGAAGTGCAGAAGATGCGCTCCGAGCAGGACCCGATCGAGCAGGTGCGCCTGCGCGTGATGGAAAAGGGCTGGGCGACCGAAGAGGATCTGAAGGCGATCGACAAGGAAGTCCGCGACATCGTCGCCGACAGCGCCGATTTCGCCCAAGCCGATCCGGAGCCGGATGTATCCGAGCTCTATACCGACATTCTGCTCTAATCGGGGAGGGAACCCATGCCTATCGATATCCTCATGCCCGCCCTTTCTCCGACGATGGAAGAAGGCACGCTGTCCAAGTGGCTCAAGAATGAAGGCGACAAGGTCACGTCCGGTGACGTGATTGCCGAAATTGAAACCGACAAGGCGACGATGGAAGTCGAAGCCGTCGATGAAGGCGTCATCGGCAAGCTGCTGGTTCCGGCCGGCACCGAAGGTGTCAAGGTGAATGCCAAGATCGCTATCCTGCTGCAGGACGGCGAATCCGCCGACGCGATTTCTGCCGCCCCGGCTGCCGCTCAGCCGGCTCCAGTTGCCGCCCCGCAGGTCGCGCAGGAAGAGAAGCCGACGAATACTGGTTCGGCTGCCGCTCCAGTTCCGGCCGAACCCAAGACTTTCGTGCCGAATGATCCGGAAATCCCTAATGGTACCGAGATGGTGTCGATGACGGTGCGTGAAGCGCTTCGCGATGCCATGGCTGAAGAAATGCGCGCCGATGACAACGTCTTCGTCATGGGCGAGGAGGTCGCCGAATATCAGGGCGCCTACAAGGTGACCCAGGGTCTTCTGCAGGAGTTCGGCGCTCGCCGCGTTATCGACACGCCGATCACCGAACACGGTTTTGCCGGCGTCGGCGTTGGTGCTGCCATGGCCGGCCTGAAGCCGATCGTCGAGTTCATGACCTTCAACTTCGCCATGCAAGCGATCGACCAGATCATCAACTCCGCTGCGAAGACGCTCTACATGTCTGGCGGCCAGATGGGCGCTCCTATCGTCTTCCGCGGCCCGAATGGCGCTGCTGCCCGCGTCGGCGCCCAGCACAGCCAGGACTACGCGGCCTGGTACAGCGCGATCCCAGGTCTGAAGGTCGTCATGCCCTACACGGCATCCGACGCCAAGGGTCTGCTGAAGGCTGCGATCCGGGATCCGAACCCGGTCGTCTTCCTTGAAAACGAAATTCTCTACGGCCAGCATTTCGATGTGCCGAAGCTTGATAATTTCGTTCTGCCGATAGGCAAGGCCCGCATCCATCGTCCGGGCAAGGATGCCACCGTCGTCTCCTTCGGCATCGGCATGACCTATGCGACGAAGGCAGTCGCCGAGCTTGAAAAGCTCGGCATCGATGTCGAACTGATCGATCTGCGCACGCTTCGTCCGATGGATCTTCCGACCGTGATCGAGTCGGTCAAGAAAACCGGCCGTCTGGTCACCGTCGAGGAAGGCTATCCGCAGAATTCCGTCGGCACCGAAATCGCCACCCGCGTAATGCAGCAGGCCTTCGACTACCTCGATGCGCCGATCCTGACGATTGCAGGCAAGGACGTTCCGATGCCTTACGCCGCCAATCTCGAGAAGCTCGCGCTTCCGAATGTCGGCGAAGTGGTCGATGCGGTGAAAGCCGTTTGCTACAAATAAGGGGAGGGCCTTTCCATGCCGATCAATATCACGATGCCCGCCCTCTCTCCGACCATGGAAGAAGGCAATCTGGCCAAGTGGCTGGTCAAGGAAGGCGATAAGGTCAAGTCCGGCGATGTGATCGCCGAGATTGAAACCGACAAGGCGACGATGGAAGTCGAAGCTGTCGACGAAGGCACTGTTGCCAAGATCGTCGTTCCGGCCGGTACCGAAGGCGTGAAGGTCAATGCCCTGATCGCCGTTCTCGCCGCCGATGGCGAAGATGTCGCCGCTGCTGCAAGCGGCGCCGGCTCTGCCGCTCCGGCACCGAAGGCTGCCCCTGCTCCGGCTCAGGCCGAAACAAAGGCTGAGGTCGCACCTGCTCCGGCACCGTCGGCTCCGGCCGCTGTTCCTGCGCCGGCTGCAGTCTCTGCGAACGGCGCGCGCACCTTCTCCTCTCCGCTTGCCCGCCGCCTTGCCAAGGAAGCCGGTATCGATATTTCCGCCGTTGCCGGCACCGGTCCGCATGGCCGCGTCGTCAAGAGCGATATCGAGGCTGTCGCAGCAGGTGGTGGCGCCAAAGCTGCCCCGGCTGCTGCTGCGGCTGCCCCGCAGGCTGCTGCACCGGCCCCAGCCGCTGCCGCTCCGAAGGGCGCTTCGGACGAAGCCGTGCTCAAGCTCTTCGAGCAGGGCTCCTACGAGCTCGTGCCGCATGACGGCATGCGCAAGACGATCGCCCGCCGCCTTGTCGAATCCAAGCAGACCGTTCCGCATTTCTACGTTTCGGTCGATTGTGAACTCGACGCGCTGATGGCGCTGCGTGCCCAGCTGAACGATGCCGCTCCCCGCAAGGACGGCGCTCCGGCATACAAGCTCTCTGTCAACGACATGGTCATCAAGGCCATGGCTTTGGCCTTGCGCGATGTGCCTGACGCCAACGTCTCGTGGACTGAAAGCGCCATGGTCAAGCACAAGCACGCCGATGTCGGCGTGGCCGTCTCCATCCCCGGCGGCTTGATCACTCCGATCGTCCGCAAGGCCGAGGAGAAGACGCTCTCCGTCATCTCAAACGAGATGCGTGATCTCGGCAAGCGTGCGAAGGACCGCAAGCTGAAGCCCGAGGAATATCAGGGCGGCACGACGTCGGTCTCCAACATGGGCATGATGGGCGTGAAGAATTTCGCAGCCGTCATCAATCCGCCGCATGCGACGATCCTCGCAGTCGGCGCGGGTGAGCAGCGCGTCATCGTCAAGAACGGCGAAATGGCGATTGCGACGGTCATGACCGTGACGCTGTCGACCGATCATCGTTGCGTTGACGGCGCTCTCGGTGCCGAGCTGCTGCAGGCCTTCAAGGGCTACATCGAAAATCCGATGGGCATGCTGGTCTAAGCAGGACGCGGGAGGGCGGACATGACGAAGACTGTTCTTTGCTATGGTGACTCGCTGACCTGGGGGTATGACGCCGACACGATCGGCCGTCATGCCTACGAGAACCGCTGGCCGAGCGTGCTTCAGGCAACGCTCGGAAGCGAGGCTCGCGTCATCGCGGAAGGCCTGAACGGCCGCACCACCGCCTTTGACGACCATCTTGCCGATTGCGATCGCAATGGCGCACGCATTCTGCCGACCATCCTGCAGACGCATGCGCCGCTCGATCTCGTCATTCTGCTGCTTGGCACCAACGACATGAAGCCGGTTGTCGCAGGCTCGGCTTTTGCCGCATGTCAGGGTATCGGCCGTCTGGTGCGGCTGATCCGCAATCATGCCTGGCCCTTTGAATTCGATGGACCGGACATTCTGATCGTGGCGCCGCCGGCGATCTGCGAGACGGGCAATGTGCCCTTCGCAGCATCTTTCCCCGGCGGAATCGAGGAATCGGCAAAGCTTCCCACGCTTTACCGTGACCTTGCCGATGAACTCGGCTGTGGCTTCTTCGACGGCAATTCCGTCGCAAGGACCACGCCGCTCGACGGCATTCACCTTGATGCGGAGAATACGCGTGCGCTCGGGCGTGGTCTTGAGCCGATCGTGCGGATGATGCTGGGCCTTTGAAGGTGGCCGCCTTCCTTGCCCTCCGGAAAGCCTCTCGTAGGGATGCTTCGGAACTGGCGATTCTGGCGGATATCGCGTCCCATGGCTTTGCTTCATGGCTCTGGTTTGCCGATGTTGCAAGCGGCATGAGCGACACGCCGCTGGAGCGAGGCCGGCTGAAGATGAGCGACGAGGCGCTCGGCGGCTGGAAGAATGCCGTCATCGGCGAGGCCTATGACGAGATCGCTGGAATGGCGATCGGCTATGAAGTGGATGAAGGCATACGCGATCTCGAAGCGCGGCATCCGGCCATAGAGCCGATGCTGGCGATGCAGAGATCGGTGATCGGGAACTGGTTTATCGGCAGCCTCGCGGTCTATCGCCATATGCGCGGCATCGGTATCGGCAAAAGGCTGCTCGAAGACCAGATAGAAAAGGCGGATGGATTGCCGGTTAGCCTGATCACGTCGGATAGTAACGAAGCGGCACTGTCGCTTTATGGAAGAAACGGATTTTCGGAAGCGGCCCGCATGGATGCCGTGCCGCTCTGCGACAACAGCAGGAAGCACGCATGGGTTTTGATGACCCGCGCGGAAGCGTAACAAAGGCAGGAAAGCAATGGCTCAATCCTACGACGTCATCGTCATCGGCTCCGGTCCCGGCGGTTATATCGCCGCCATCCGCGCAGCGCAGCTCGGCCTCAAGGTCGCCTGCGTCGAGCGCGAACATCTCGCTGGCATCTGCTCAAACTGGGGCTGCATCCCAACCAAGGCGCTGCTGCGCTCGGCAGACGTCCTTCATACCGCCCAGCATGGCAAGGACTACGGCCTCGTGCTGGAAGGCACGATCAAGCCCGATATCAAGGCGATCGTCACCCGTTCACGCGGCATCGCACATCGCATGAACAACGGCGTCGGTTTCCTGTTCAAGAAGAACAAGGTCGATGTTATCTGGGGCGAAGCCAAGATCACCAAACCCGGCGAGATTGTCGTTTCAAAGACGACGAAGAAACCCATGGAGCCGATGGGGCCGGTGCCGAAGAATGCGCTGGGCGAGGGTACCTACACCGCCAAGCACATCATCGTTGCGACCGGCGCCCGTCCGCGCGCCCTGCCGGGCATCGAGCCGGACGGCAAGCTGATCTGGACCTATTTCGAAGCGATGAAGGCCGACCAACTGCCGAAGTCCCTGCTCGTCATGGGCTCGGGCGCTATCGGCATCGAATTCGCAAGCTTCTATCGTACCATGGGCGTCGACGTCACTGTCGTCGAAATCATGAGCCAGGTCATGCCTGTCGAGGATGCGGAAATCTCCGCGCTCGCCAAGAAGCAGTTCGAACGCCAGGGCATGAAGATCCACCTGGAGGCCAAGGTCGCCAAGGTGGAGAAGGGGGCCAACTCGATCACCGCCACCATCGAGAAGAAGGATGGCACGACCGAGACCATCACCGCTGACCGCATGATCTCGGCCGTCGGCGTGCAGGCCAATATCGAAGGCATCGGCCTTGAGGCCGTCGGCGTGAAGACCGATCGCGGCTTCATCGCCATCGACGGCTACGGCAAGACCAACGTGCCTGGCATTTACGCAATCGGTGATGTCGCCGGCGCGCCGCTTCTCGCCCACAAGGCCGAGCATGAGGGCGTCATCTGCGTCGAAAAGATCGCCGGCTTGCCGAATGTTCATCCGATGGACAGGCAGAAGATCCCCGGTTGCACCTATTGCAACCCGCAGGTCGCCTCCGTCGGCCTGACCGAAGCCAAGGCCAAGGAACTGGGTCGCGATATCCGCGTCGGCCGCTTTCCCTTCAGCGCCAACGGCAAGGCTGTCGCGCTCGGCGAGGACCAGGGTCTGGTCAAGACCATCTTCGACAAGAAGACCGGCGAATTGCTTGGCGCCCACATGGTCGGCGCCGAAGTCACCGAACTCATTCAGGGCTTCGTCGTCGCCATGAACCTGGAAACGACCGAAGAAGAACTGATGCACACAATCTTCCCGCATCCGACCATTTCGGAGACGATGAAGGAAAGCGTGCTCGATGCTTACGGCCGCGTTCTGAACGCTTGATAATTTCCTTGGCCGCTCTTTATCCCGTGGTGGCAAAAAGCCATCCACAGGATGGAAAATCCATCCTCGGATAGGCTGGAAAAAACGAAAGGAAATCATCATGTCTATGGGCACGCAGTCGCTTCTCATCTTTCTGCTGATCGGCCTGGTCGCGGGCTTTCTCGCAAGCCTGGTCGTCGGCGGAGGTGGGTTGATACGATGCCTCCTGAGCGGCATCATCGGCGCGTTCGTGGGCGGGTTTCTGTTCAATGCGCTGGGGATTTCGCTGGGCATTGAAAATGCATTGGTGGTTCAGATCATCCACGCAACAGTCGGCGCCATTGTCGTGGTGCTGATTGCAAGGGCGATAGCATAGGGCAAGGGATAGGATGGAAGGCGTCGGCTGGATTTCGGCAATCATCATCGGCGGACTTGCAGGCTGGCTTGCGGGCAAGCTGATGGAAGCGCGTTACGGCATATTGCTGAACATCGTGCTCGGCATTGTCGGCTCGGTCGTGGCCACCGCCATCCTGGCGCAGTTCCATATCGAGGTTGCTGGCGGAAGATTCGGCTATTTCGTGACGGGCTTCGTCGGCGCCTGCCTACTGATATTCTTCGCGCGGCTGGTTCGAAGATAAGTGCGAAGACAGGGCGCATCTCTCACGTCGAAAGATTTGAATAAACGAACGATGCGTAATATGGCAATCCGAGCCGCATGGAGCGGCGGAAAGTTGAACTGACATGGTCACCATTCTCGACACGATCAATCCAGACGCAAAGCGCGTGCGGCATCCGGAAAAGGCGCATCGCCCGGATACGGAAGTCCTGCGCAAGCCGGACTGGATTCGTGTGAAGGCGCCGACCTCGAAAGGATACGCCGAAACCCGTTCGATCGTGAAGGAGCACAAGCTCGTCACCGTCTGCGAAGAAGCGGGCTGCCCGAATATCGGCGAGTGCTGGGACAAGAAGCACGCCACCTTCATGATCATGGGTGAAATCTGTACTCGCGCCTGCGCCTTCTGCAACGTCGCGACCGGCAGACCGAACGCGCTCGATCTGGCCGAGCCGGAAAACGTCGCCAAAGCCGTCAAGCAGATGGGCCTGAGCCACGTCGTCATCACATCCGTCGACCGCGATGATCTGGAAGACGGCGGCGCCGAACATTTCGAAAAGGTGATCTGGGCAATCCGTGCCGCATCGCCGCTCACGACGATCGAAATCCTGACGCCCGACTTCCTGAAGAAGCCCGGCGCTTTGGAACGCGTTGTCGCCGCCAAGCCCGATGTCTTCAACCACAATATGGAAACGGTCGCCGGCAACTACCTGACGGTTCGTCCTGGCGCACGCTATTTCCATTCCATCCGCCTGCTGCAGCGCGTGAAGGAACTCGACCCCACCATGTTCACCAAGTCGGGCATCATGGTCGGCCTCGGCGAAGAACGGAACGAGGTTCTTCAGCTCATGGATGACCTGCGCACCGCCGATGTCGATTTCCTGACGATCGGCCAGTATTTGCAGCCGACCCGCAAGCACCACAAGGTCGAAAGATTCGTCACGCCGGAAGAGTTCAAGTCCTACGAGACGGTCGCCTACACCAAGGGCTTCCTGATGGTCGCTTCCAGCCCGCTGACGCGCTCCTCGCACCATGCCGGCGACGACTTCGCCCGCCTAAAGGCTGCACGCGAGAAGAAGCTGCTGCTGGCGGCAGAGTAAGAACTTACCTCTTGGTTTGATGGGACCGCGACGATTTTTGTCGCGGTCTTTTTTGATGCGCTTGTTGTCATCTTCAGGTCACGTGAAGCAGCTAGCCGGTACGCCGCTTTCCCGGTTGCCATTGGCAAACGGCGAGGAGGACTGGAAGTATGCAAGGGCAGGCCGACCAAACGATCAACTATGTCGATGACGTCTTTGCTGCCGGCCGGATCCGTGACGCAAGGCGCATCATGGTCATCGGCTGCTCGGGCGGTGGCAAGTCGACGCTTGCGCAGAAGCTGGCAAGCCATTTCGACTTGACTTACCTGTCCATCGACCGCGACATCAGGTGGCTGCCCGGCTGGGTTCAACGCAGCAAGGAGGAACAATGTCAGCGCATCGTCGACAGGATTGCCGATGAGCGCTGGATTATGGATGGCACCAATACGTCCACGTTCGATATCCGCCTGCCGCGCACGGACATCGTCATTTGGGTGCGAATGCCGCGCCTGCTTTGCATCTGGGGCGTGCTGACGCGCTGGCTGAAGCATCTTGGCCGCTCGCGTCCGGAAATGGCGCCTGGTTGTATCGAAAAGGTCGACTGGCAGTTTCTGGAGTTCATCTGGACGTTCGAGAAGAAGTTTACGCCGCGCATCATTGAAGCGATTGCTGCCTACGGACCGCATGTACCCGTTTTGCAGGTGAAATCCCGTCGCCAGATGCGCGCGCTTCTTGATCTTCTCGGTGTGCCGGCTTAACTGCGCTTCATGCCGCAATTCGAAACGCATCGCCCTGTCCCGCACACGCCCGACCAGATGTTCGACCTGGTATCAGATGTTGAACGTTATCCGGAGTTTCTGCCGCTCTGCGAGGCTCTGTCGGTGAAGAACCGCAAGGAGCGCGACGGCAAGGAGCTGCTGATCGCCGATATGACGGTCGGTTACAAGGCGATCCGTGAAACCTTCACGACCCAGGTCCTGCTGAACAGGGCCGAGCGCGTTATCGACGTTAAATATATCGACGGTCCATTCCGCTATCTCGACAACCGCTGGCGGTTCGTCGTGGCTGATGGAGGCGGCTGCACGGTCGATTTCTTCATCGACTATGAGTTCAAGAGCCGCATTCTCGGCGCCCTCATGGGATCGATGTTCGACCGGGCTTTCCGCATGTTTACGGAAGCCTTCGAAAAGCGGGCAGCAGCGATCTACGGCTGATCGATCAGCGATCGATGAAATGATCGAAGGGGCGGTTCGCGGGATAGGCGTAGGCGCCACGATCGGTGAATCCGTGGCGATAGAGGCAGCCCCTGAGCGCCGCGTTGTAGATCAGGCCATGCGTGTCAGGCGATCCGCGCGTGCCCATAGCTTCCGGCTCGCAGCGACCGAGCGCATGATCATATTTGCGCAGCAGAACCGGATCGGAATCCACCCGCACGCCGCCATAAACCTGATAGTTGGATGGTGCTTCAGCCGCCGAAACGCAGGCGAGGCTCAAGACGACACCAATGCATGCGAAATATCTCATTTGACTGGTTCCTCAAAACTGGCCCTTGCCTGGACGCGGCAGAAACTGAAATTTCTGCCTTTTGTTCCGTCACTCAAATCACACAATTTCGATAAGCATTTGAAGTGCCGTGCGGATCGTTTCGATCCGGACGTCCGTGCGGCCAATGTCTCCGTAGAGCATCTTACGATGGACAAGCTTACCCGAACGCGATTTCGCCGCAAGATGCACCAGCCCGACCGGCTTTTCCGGCGATCCGCCGCCGGGACCCGCAATACCCGTCACAGCGACCGCCAGATGGGCGCGTGAGCGGAAGAGGGCGCCATGCACCATCTGCCGGGCCGTCTCCTCTGAAACCGCGCCGAAACGGATGAGCGTCTCTTCCTGCACGCCGAGCATCTGCATCTTGGCGGTGTTGGTATAGGTCACGAAGCCACGGTCGACGACAGCGGACGATCCTGAAATCTCCGTGAGCGCGCCGGCAATCAGTCCGCCGGTGCAGGACTCTGCCGTCGACACCATCAGGCCCGCAGCCGTGAAATTGTGGATGATGTTTTCCGCCATCGAAGTGATATCTGCGGGAAACAGGCTCATCGCTTGTTGCCTCCATAGACGACGGTTGCCGTTGCGATCGCGGCAATTCCCTCGCGGCGGCCGACGAAACCGATCTTCTCGTTGGTGGTGGCTTTCACCGAGCAGCGCTCGATGTCGATGCCGAGGAACTCCGAAAGATTGGCGCGCATGGCTTCGCGATGCGGCCCGACTTTTGGCGCTTCCGCAATCAACGAGACATCCGCATTGGTGATGGTACCGCCATGATCGCGCACGATTTTTGCGGCATGTTCGATAAAGATACGGGAGGCCGCCCCCTTCCATTGCGGATCGGATGGCGGGAAATGATCGCCGATATCTCCGGCGCCGCAGGTGGCAAGCAGCGCGTCCGTCAGCGCATGCAGCGCCACATCCGCATCCGAATGGCCCTTGAGCTTCTGGTCGTGCGGAATGAAGACGCCGCAGAGCGTCACACCGTCGCCGGGCTCAAGCTGATGCACGTCATAGCCGTTGCCGGTGCGCACATCCGGGATACGAGCGTTTGAGAGCTTGTCGTCGGCCATGGTTATATCGCTTCTGACTGTCAGCTTGACGTTGGCCGGTGTACCCTCGACGATAGTTACAGGAATACCGAGCCACTCGGCAATCGAGGCATCGTCTGTGAAATCCGTCCTGCCACTCGCCGCCGCCTTCTCATGCGCTTCAAGAATGGCGGCAAAATCGAAGGATTGCGGTGTCTGCGCCGCATAGAGCTGGTCGCGCGGAATAGTCTTGGCTACGGTTCCGTCGCTGCCGGCTCGCTTCAGCGTATCGGCGACCTGCACGGCAGGCAGCACTGCCGTCGCGCCGGCCGAAAGCCTATCCGCGATCCGGTCGAGAAGCTGGTGATCGAAGAAGGGCCGCACCGCGTCATGGATTAGCACATGGCTGACGCCCTTATCCCTGAGGTGCCGAAGACCGGCCAGCACCGATTGCTGCCGGGTCGCGCCGCCGTGAACCGTGTCAATCGGTGTGGCGGAGATGATGTGCCGGGACGCTCTTGCGAAGAGTGCTTCGTCATCCGGGTGAATGACGACGACGATGTGCGTTGCCGCTTCCCATGTCATGAAATTTTCAAGCGTGTGGACGATAACCGGCTTGCCGCCTATCATCCGGTACTGCTTGGGGCCTTCCTCATGCGATCCGGCGCGTTCACCGCGGCCCGCCGCAACGACGACAATTCCAGCCGATATCGGTTGCTTACTATGCATTTGCAGCATAAATCCTTGAAATATGCGGAATAGATTTCAGTTGCTCTATCGTCTTGCTCGGACCTTTTCCAGCATTTGCCCAAAAAATATCAATTCGGGCTCGACCCTCTTGGCAAGCCGCAGAACTATGGCTAAAAATAATGCAGCTACATGGTGTGCCTGAAAGATAGTCATTTGATTTCCAAAGATCTCGCAACGCCTTTTCGAATCGGACCCGTGTCCGTGCAGAACCGCGTTGTGCTTGCGCCTATGTCGGGTGTCACGGACATGCCGTTCCGTCAGCTTGCCTGGCGCCATGGCGCAGGCCTCGTCGTGACCGAAATGGTGGCGAGCCGGGAACTGGTGAATGACACCGCTGAGTCCTGGTCGCGCCTGCGGGCTGCCGGCTTTCGTCCTCACATGGTGCAGCTCGCCGGTCGCGAGGCATATTGGATGGCCGAAGCCGCCAAGATCGCGGCCGATCATGGCGCCGACATCATCGACATCAATATGGGCTGCCCGGCCAAAAAGGTCATCGGTGGCTATTCCGGTTCGGCACTGATGCGCGACCCGGATCATGCGCTCGAGCTTGTCGAGGCTACCGTCAAGGCTGTCGATATCCCCGTGACGCTGAAGATGCGTCTCGGCTGGGACGAAAATTCCATTAACGCGCCCCATATAGCCATGCGCGCCGAAGAGGCGGGCGTCAAACTCATCACCATCCATGGCCGCACCCGCATGCAGTTTTATACGGGCAGGGCGGATTGGGATGCCATTCGCCTCGTACGCGATGTCATTTCCGTGCCGCTGATCGCCAATGGCGATGTTGAGACGGCTGAGGATGCGCAGGAGATCCTGCGCCGATCGGGCGCCGATGCTGTCATGATCGGCCGCGGCAGCCAGGGCAGGCCGTGGCATGCCGGTGTACTGGCAGGTGCCCGTGAACCCGAGCGCGAGGAGATCGCTGCCATTGCCGTCGAGCACTATCGCATGATGCTGGAATTCTATGGCGAGGCTGTTGCCGTCAGGCACGCCCGCAAACATCTCGGCTGGTATCTGGAGCGTTTCGCGCCGGATCTTCCGGGCGAGCAAAAGGCTGCGATCATGACATCGCGCGATCCTATTGATGTGATTGCTCGCTTCAGCGATGCGATAGCGGCAGGTGCGGTAGAGCGGCGGGAGGCTGCATGAGCACGGACGGCACAGCTTCTTGCGAGAACGCAGTCAACACGATGGCAATGGCGGTGCTGAACGCCATCCAGAATCCCGTCGTCATGGTGGATGAGGGCGGTTTCATCGCCTTTGCGAACTGGGAAGCCGAAGCCTTCTTCGGCGCCAGCGCTGCGCATCTCTCCCGCTACCGCATCTCGACCTTCATCCCCTTCGGCAGCCCGCTTCTCGCGCTGATCGATCAGGTGCGCGAACGCAAGGCACCCGTCAACGAATACCGCGTCGATCTGAGCTCACCGCGCCTCGGCCAGGACAAGCTCGTCGATCTCTATGTCGCGCCTGTCATCGCCGAGCCGGGCTCGGTCGTCGTCGTCTTCCAGGAACGGTCGATGGCAGACAAGATCGACCGGCAGCTGACGCATCGCGCAGCCGCCCGCTCGGTCACGGGTCTCGCTTCCATGCTCGCGCATGAGATCAAGAACCCGCTTTCCGGTATCCGGGGCGCCGCCCAGCTTCTCGAACAGTCCGTCATCGACGACGACCGCGCCCTGACGCGGCTGATCTGCGACGAGACGGATCGCATCGTCTCGCTGGTCGATCGCATGGAAGTCTTTTCCGACGAGCGCCCAGTCGACCGTGTGCCGGTCAATATCCATTCGGTGCTCGATCACGTGAAGGCCGTTGCCAAGGCAGGCTTCGCCCGCAATATCCGCGTCACCGAGAATTACGACCCGTCGCTGCCGGCCGTCTATGCCAATCGCGACCAGCTCGTGCAGGTCTTCCTCAATCTGGTGAAGAACGCTGCCGAAGCCGTCGGCGACCGGCCGGACGGCGAGATCATCCTGACGACGGCCTATCGTCCCGGCATCCGCTTATCCGTTGCCGGCACGCGCGAGAAAATCTCGCTGCCGCTGGAATTCTGCGTCATCGATAATGGTCCCGGCGTGCCGACGGACCTGCTGCCGCATCTTTTCGACCCCTTCATCACCACCAAGACCAATGGCAGCGGTCTCGGCCTCGCCCTCGTTGCCAAGATCATCGGCGATCACGGCGGCATCATCGAATGTGACAGCCAGAACAACCGCACGATTTTTCGCGTCCTCATGCCGGCCTCCAAGGATGCCTCGCTTGATGACGCCGGTATTGCAAGCTCGACAGGACCCAATAGATGACAGCCACGATCCTCGTTGCAGATGACGATGCGGCCATCCGCACGGTGCTCAATCAGGCCCTGAGCCGCGCCGGTTATGATGTGCGCATCACTTCCAATGCCGCGACGCTGTGGCGCTGGGTTTCGGCCGGCGAGGGCGATCTCGTCGTGACCGACGTCGTCATGCCGGATGAGAACGCCTTCGACCTTCTGCCCCGCATCAAGAAGGCGCGGCCGGACCTGCCCGTTCTCGTCATGAGCGCGCAGAACACCTTCATGACGGCGATTAAGGCGTCGGAAAAGGGCGCCTATGATTACCTGCCCAAGCCCTTCGACCTCACGGAGCTGATCGGGATCATCGGCCGGGCGCTCGCCGAACCGAAGAGAAAACCGGCCAAGCTTGATGACGACACGCAGGACGGCATGCCGCTCGTCGGCCGCTCGGCGGCGATGCAGGAAATCTACCGCGTTCTCGCCCGTCTCATGCTGACGGACCTGACGCTGATGATCACCGGCGAGTCCGGTACCGGCAAGGAGCTTGTGGCGCGTGCGCTGCACGATTACGGCAAGCGCCGCAACGGCCCCTTCGTCGCCATCAACATGGCCGCCATCCCGCGCGACCTCATTGAATCTGAACTCTTCGGCCACGAGAAGGGCGCCTTCACCGGTGCGCAGACCCGCTCCACCGGTCGTTTCGAACAGGCTGAAGGCGGCACGCTGTTCCTCGATGAAATCGGCGATATGCCGATGGATGCCCAAACGCGTCTTCTGCGCGTGCTGCAGCAGGGCGAATATACGACCGTCGGCGGCCGGACGCCGATCCGCACCGACGTGCGGATCGTGGCGGCAACCAACAAGGATCTGAAGCAGGCAATCAATCAGGGCCTGTTCCGCGAAGACCTCTATTACCGACTCAATGTCGTGCCGCTGCGCCTGCCGCCGCTGCGCGATCGTGCGGAAGATATCCCGGACCTCGTCCGCCATTTCGTCCAGCAGGCCGAAAAGGAAGGCCTCGGCTCCAAACGTTTCGATCAGGAGGCGCTGGAGCTGATGAAGGCCTATGCCTGGCCCGGCAACGTGCGCGAACTGGAGAACCTTATCCGCCGCCTGATGGCTCTTTATCCACAGGATGTCATCACCCGCGAAATCATCGACGCCGAGCTTCGCTCTGATGTCCCCGATAGCCCGATCGACAAGGGCCCGATCCGCAGCGGCACGATGACGATTGCCCAGGCGGTCGAAGAGAACATGCGTACCTATTTCGCCAGTTTCGGCGAAAACCTGCCGCCGCCGGGCCTTTACGATCGCATATTAACGGAAATGGAATATCCGTTAATACTTGCGGCATTAACGGCCACCCGCGGCAACCAGATCAAAGCCGCCGATTTGCTGGGCCTGAACCGCAATACGCTGCGCAAAAAGATCCGCGAACTCGGCATTTCCGTCTACAGAAGCTCCCGTACCGCCTGACCTTCGACCTTGACATTGTGGCAAAGTGCGTTGCATTTTCGCCACAATGCGTTGCTTAAAGGTCACGCATAGGGTTGGACATTCGCCCACGATCGAGCCGTTTGAACGCCGGTTTTCGCAAACCGGCGTTGGTCGGGCTTCTCGTTGGGCGCGACGGCACTGCTGTTCGAAGAGAGGCTGAATGGACGAAGAAGGGGTATCGCCGGGAACGGCGAACGAGTCGGTGACAACGGTGACCGATCGTCGTGCCCTGTTTGCCGTACCCGGTCTGGTGCTTGCCGGCGGCGCCTTGGTGTGCGCAACCGTCACACTCTTCGTGCTGCTCGGCGTAACGCCGATTGCCCCGACCTCGCACGTCGTTATCGGCTCGGTCGTCATCAATTCCTTTTTCGTGCTTGGCCTGATCGCGCTGATCGGTCGTGAATTTGCGCGGCTTTTCAAGGCCCGCACGCGCGGACGCGCGGCTGCCCGCCTGCATATCCGTATCGTGGTGCTCTTCTCGATTGTCGCGATCACGCCGGCGATCCTTGTTGCGATCTTTGCCAGTATTACGCTGAATGCCGGCCTCGACCGCTGGTTTGCGCTCAGGACTCAGGCAATCGTCAGCTCCTCCCGCAATATCGGCCAAGCTTACATGCTGGAAAACGCCAGCTATCTGCAGGGCCAGACGGTGTCGATGGCAAACGACCTTGAGCGCAATCGCGCGCTTTACAGCCTGGACAAGACCGGCTTCGGGGAATTGATGACCCGCCAGGCAAGGGGCCGCGGTCTTCTCGGCGCCTTCCTTGTCGAGCGTGACGGATCAGTTATCGTCCAGGCCGACATCGCTACGGAAAAGCCGTTGCCAGCCATCCCCCAGGATGCGCTGGAAAAGGCTGCTGCCGGCCAGCCGACGCTGATCCCGCCCGGTGTGACCAACCTTGTCGGCGCCATTATCAGACTCGAGTCTATCCCCGGAACCTTCCTCTATACGGTGCGCGCCGTCGACCCCAAGGTCATGAATGCTATGCGCATGATGGAGGAGAACGCCACCGAATATCGTTCGATGGAAGCCGGCCGCGTCTCGCTGCAGATCGCCTTTGCGGTTCTCTATATCGGCTTCGCGCTGATCGTGCTGCTGGCGGCGATCTGGACTGCGATTGCGGTGGCCGATCGCATCGTGCGGCCGATCCGCCTGCTGATTACCGCTGCCGATAGCGTCGCATCCGGCAACATGGATATCGTCGTACCGGTTCATGCGGTCGATGGCGACGTTGCCAGCCTGTCGCGCACCTTCAACAAGATGATCTCGGAAATCCGCACACAGCGTGACGAGATCCTGGAGGCGAAGGACGAGGTAGATGATCGCCGCCGCTTCATCGAGGCCGTGCTCTCGGGTGTGACGGCTGCCGTCATCGGCGTCGAGCAGGACCGGCGCATTACCATCGTCAACAGTTCTGCCGAGACCCTAATGGCGTTGCGGGCCGATGAATTGCTCGGCAAGCAATTGTCGGAAGTCGCGCCCGAAGTGGATCAGGTGCTGACGGAGGCCGCCGCACGTTACCGTGGCGATTTCCGCAAGCAGATCGCGCTGGTGCGCGGCGGCACGGTGCGCACGCTCAGCGTCCAGGTAACCCGCGAAGAAGTGCGAGATCTCAGCGAATCCTACGTCATTACGCTCGATGACATCACGGATCTGGTGATTGCCCAGCGCTCTACCGCCTGGGGCGATGTTGCGCGCCGCATCGCTCACGAGATCAAAAATCCGCTGACGCCGATCCAGCTCTCGGCCGAACGTATCCGCCGCCGCTACGGCAAGCAGATTGACGAAAACGACCGCGCCGTCTTCGACCAGTGTACAGACACGATCATCCGCCAGGTTGGCGATATCGGCCGCATGGTCGACGAATTCTCGGCCTTTGCCCGCATGCCGAAGCCGACGAAGGAGCCGAGCGACCTGCGTGCCATCCTTCACGATGCGATCTTCCTGCGCGAGATGGGCAACAATCATATCTCCTTCCTGCAGGAGCTTGGCGAGGAACGGCTGGAAGGCGCCTTCGACAGCCGCATGCTGGGTCAAGCCTTCGGCAATCTCATCAAGAACGCCGTGGAAGCAATCGAGGCCGTGCCGAGCGAGGAACGCGAATCGCGCAAGATCCTAGTCCGCGCCTCTCTGGACGAGGCGCGCGACCGCTTCACCGTCGATATTATCGATAATGGCCGCGGCCTGCCTGTCGAGAACCGCCACAGCATTCTGGAACCCTATATGACGATGCGTGAGAAGGGCACCGGCCTTGGTCTCGCCATCGTCAAGAAGATCATCGAGGAACATGGCGGGCAGCTCGAACTGCATGATGCACCCGCAGATTTTGACCAGGGAAGAGGAGCCATGATCCGCGTGCATCTGCCACGCCGCGACGTGGCCACAGCCTCGGCAGCCAGTGACAAGGAAAGCGTTTATGGCCTCTGATATTCTCGTCGTCGACGATGAACATGACATTCGCGAGATCGTTGCCGGTATCCTGTCCGATGAGGGTCACGAGACGCGTATGGCGCATGACAGCGACAGCGCGCTGGCGGCAATTTCCGACCGTGTGCCGCGCCTTGTCTTTCTCGATATCTGGATGCAGGGCAGCAAGCTCGACGGCCTCACGCTGCTGGACGAAATCAGGACGCGCCATCCCGAGCTTCCCGTGGTGATGATATCAGGCCACGGCAATATCGAGACGGCTGTCTCCGCCATCAAGCGCGGCGCCTTCGACTTTATCGAAAAGCCGTTCAAGGCCGACCGCCTGATCCTGATCGCCGAGAGGGCATTGGAAAATTCCAAGCTGAAGCGTGAAAACATCGAGCTGAAGCGCCGCGCCGGCGATGCGCTGGAGCTGATCGGCACCTCGGTCGCCGTCTCGCAGTTGCGCCAGACGATCGAAAAGGTCGCCCCCACCAATAGCCGCATCATGATTTTCGGTGCATCCGGCTCCGGCAAGGAGCTTGTGGCGCGCATGATCCACAAGAAGTCGACGCGCGCCAACGGTCCCTTCGTCGCGCTGAACGCGGCCAACATCACGCCCGACCGCATGGAAGTGGCGCTGTTCGGCACCGAGGGTGCACCGGGGCAGGCGCGCAAGATCGGCGCGCTCGAAGAAGCCCATCGCGGCATCCTCTATCTCGATGAAGTCGGCGAAATGCCGCGCGAGACGCAGAACAAGATCCTGCGCGTGCTGGTCGACCAGCAGTTCGAACGCGTCGGCGGCTCCAAACGTGTCAAGGTCGATGTGCGCATCATCTCCTCGACCGCCTACAATCTGGAAAGCCGCATCGCGGAGGGCTGGTTCCGCGAGGATCTCTATCATCGCCTGGCTGTCGTGCCGGTGCGTGTGCCGCAGCTTTCGGAGCGTCGGGAGGATATTCCGTTCCTGGTCGATCAGCTCATGCGACAGATTTCCGAACAGGCAGGCATCCGGCCCCGCCGCATCGGCGATGACGCCATGGCAGTGCTGCAAGCCCATGACTGGCCGGGCAATATCCGCCAGCTGCGCAATAATATCGAGCGACTGATGATCCTTGCCCGCACTGATGGCCCGGATGCGCCGATCACTGCCGACATGCTGCCGACCGATCTTGGCGATATGCTGCCGAAGGTCTCGGCCAAGAACGATTATCACATCATGACACTGCCGCTGCGCGAAGCCCGCGAGATGTTCGAGAAGGATTATCTGATCGCCCAGATCAACCGCTTCGGTGGCAACATCTCCCGCACGGCCGAATTCGTGGGCATGGAGCGCTCCGCACTGCACCGCAAACTAAAGTCGCTCGGCGTCTGATTTTTATCCGGCGCGGGCTCAAGTCGCGCTGTTCCTTTCTTTGCCCTAAGCAGGTTTTCAATGCCAAGAATTGCCTATGTGAACGGACGCTACGTGCCGCATTCCAACGCCATGGTGCATGTAGAGGATCGAGGCTATCAGTTCGCCGACGGCGTCTATGAAGTCTGCGAAGTCCGTCACGGCCTGATCGTCGACCTGACCCGGCATCTGAACCGTCTGGACCGTTCGCTCAGTGAGCTGCGTATCGCCTGGCCGATGAGCCGTGCAGCACTGACGCAGGTGATTCGCGAGACGCTGCGCCGCAATCATGTCCGCAACGGCCTGTTCTATCTGCAGGTGACGCGCGGTGTCGCTCGCCGCGACCACGTCTTCCCGGCTGAAGGTACGCCGCCCTCGATCGTCGTGACGGCCAAGAGCACCGATCCGTCTGTCATCGCCAAGAAGAATGCCACTGGCATCAAGGCGATCACGGTTCCCGACAATCGCTGGGATCGCGTCGACATCAAGTCGGTCGGGCTGCTGTCGAATGCGCTTGCGCGCCAGCAGGCCAAGGAAGCGGGTGCTCAGGAAGCGATCTACATCGATACCGATGGCATGGTGAAGGAGGGGGCTGCGACCAATGTCTGGATCGTCGACGCCGACGGTAAACTGTTAACGCGACCCGCCGAAAGTGGCATCCTGCGCGGTGTTACCCGCACGACTCTGATCGATGTTGCAGCCAAATTGGGGGTTGAAATCGTCGAACGAAAGTTCTCCGTTTCGGAGATGATGGCAGCTCGCGAGGTCTTCATTACCGCAGCCACAAGCATTTGTTTTCCAGTGGTTTCCATTGATGGACAGGCGATTGCGAATGGTCATCCCGGAAGCCTCTCGCAGAATATTCGGGAAGCCTTTTTCGACGTTGCGGAAAAGATTACGATTTGATACCAAGATTTGCTGGACAGGTGGAATGAGGGTGCCGCCTGCCTTGCTGGTGAGGTTGATTGATATTCTACCGGCTTGATCAGGCCGGCAATAAAGAAAGAAGCGGCGCGATGGCGGAACGTTCTCAGAATCTGCAGGACTTATTTCTCAATACTGTACGCAAGCAAAAGATTTCCCTGACAATCTTTCTGATTAACGGCGTAAAGCTCACGGGTGTTGTCACGTCTTTCGACAATTTCTGTGTTTTGCTTCGCCGTGACGGCCATTCGCAGCTAGTGTATAAGCATGCGATCTCGACCATCATGCCTGGTCAGCCAATGCAGATGTTCGAGAGCGAAGAAGCAGCTTCCTAACCAAGGCCAGCCGTTATTTCGACACGCGATACAAAGAACGATTCCATCATCCCTGAGGCAGATAAGCACAGGGATGACATGCGCGCGACCGTTGTCGTGCCAGTGCTGAAGTCGCGCTCGCGCGGCGGACAGACCGAGTCGGCTTCGACCCGCACGCCCGAAAGCCGTCTCGACGAGGCGACCGGTTTGGCTCAGGCGATCGATCTCGATGTCGTCAACGCTTCCATCGTCTCTGTCAACGATCCGCGCCCGGCAACGCTGCTCGGCACGGGCAAGATCGAAGAGATCAAGAACCAGCTCGATGAGCGTGATTCAGGGCTGGTCATTGTCGATCACCCGCTAACGCCGGTTCAGCAGCGTAATCTCGAAAAGGAATGGAACGCCAAGGTCATCGACCGGACGGGCCTGATTCTCGAAATTTTCGGCCGCCGCGCTTCCACCAAGGAAGGCACGCTGCAGGTCGATCTTGCTCATCTGAACTACCAGAAGGGCCGGCTGGTCCGAAGCTGGACCCACCTTGAACGCCAGCGCGGCGGTGGCGGGTTCATGGGCGGTCCGGGTGAAACCCAGATCGAAGCCGACCGGCGTCTGCTGCAGGATCGCATCATCAAGCTCGAACGCGAGTTGGAGCAGGTGGTGCGCACCCGCCAGCTGCACCGCGCCAAGCGCCGGAAGGTGCCGCATCCGATCGTGGCGCTTGTCGGTTACACCAACGCCGGCAAGTCGACGCTGTTCAACCGCATCACCGGGGCAGGGGTTCTCGCTGAAGACATGCTCTTCGCCACGCTCGACCCGACACTGCGCCGCATGAAGCTGCCGCATGGCCGCACTGTCATCCTGTCCGATACCGTCGGCTTCATCTCTGATCTGCCGACCCATCTGGTCGCCGCCTTCCGCGCGACCTTGGAAGAGGTACTGGAAGCCGATCTTGTCCTGCATGTGCGCGATATGTCCGATGTGGACAATCAAGCCCAGAGCGCCGACGTGCTGCGTATTCTCCACGATCTCGGCATCGACGAGGCCGAGGGCGAGCGCCGCATTCTCGAAGTGTGGAACAAGATCGACCGGCTCGAGCCCGAAGCCCATGACGCCATGGTGCAGAAGTCCTCCGGCATGAAGAATGTCATTGCCGTTTCCGCCATCAGCGGCGAGGGCGTGGACACGCTGATGGAGGAAATCAGCCGCCGTTTGTCCGGCGTCATGACGGAAACGACCATCACACTGCCCGTTGACAAGCTGGCGTTATTGCCCTGGCTCTACGACCATGCCGTCGTCGACAGCCGCGAGAATAACGAAGACGGCTCGGTAACGCTGGAACTGCGGCTGTCCGAGACGGAAGCTGCGGAGCTTGAACGTCGCGTCGGCAATGGTCCGAAGCCCGCAAAGGAAGACTGGGACCGGTAAAGCGCCGAAGGTTCGGTGCTTCACTCCGCCCCAGCCACGACAACCCGCTCGATCGCCTTGGCTGCCTGCCAGATCTCTTCCATCCGCTCTAGGCTGGCCGCCTCCAGGCTCTCGCCTTCCACATCAAGAACCTGTTCTATGTGATTGAATCGACGTCGGAACTTTGTATTTGTTCCGCGCAGCGCCTGTTCCGGATCGGCCTTTACATGCCGGCCGATGTTAACGACGGCGAAGATCAGGTCGCCGAGTTCGTCGCTGACCTTTGATTTATCGCCCCCACGAAGCGCAACACGCAGCTCGTCGATCTCCTCCTCGATCTTGTCGATAATCGGTTCGGGTGCCGACCAGTCAAATCCGACCTTGGCGGCGCGTTCCTGGAGCTTCAACGCTTCCGTCAGCGCCGGAAAGCTGCGTTGCACCGAGCCGAGGAAGCCCGCCTTGAAATCTTCAGTAATACCGCGCCGCGCCCGGCGCTCCGTGCGCTCGCGCTTTTCCGCCTGCTTGATCTCGTCCCACTGCTTCTTCACGGCATCGGGCGTATCCGCATCCGAACGGGCAAAGACATGTGGGTGGCGGCGGATCATCTTGCGGGTAATGGCTTCCACCACATCGCCGAACGAGAACTCCCCGGCTTCTTCGGCCATGCGTGCATGAAAGACCACCTGCAGCAGCAGGTCGCCGAGTTCGTCGCAGAGATCGTCCATATCCTCGCGCTCGATCGCGTCGGCAACCTCGTAGGCTTCCTCGATAGTATAAGGCTTGATGGTCGCGAAATTCTGCTCGATGTCCCACGGGCAGCCGGTCTCGGGATCGCGAAGCGCAGCCATGATCTCGATGAGGCGCGAAATGTCTTTCGAAGGTTCCATGGTCTCTCAGCTCAGCGGAATGTCGTTGGTGCTCTTGGTCGCCTGATAGGCGTCGGAGAGGGCGGCGTAGCGCGATTTGATCCGCGCTGTCTGCGCCTTGAGTTCGGCCTTCAGCGCAGCATCCTCGGTCTCGACGAGATCGGCGATCGCAAAGCTCTTCCAGAAGGCGTTCTGCCGCCTGTAACCGCCTGGCTCGAGCCCGAAGACTTCCTTCAGGATTTTCAGATCATGCGGGATGGCAAATCTGTCGCGGGAATCTTCATGGTTGAAGAAATAGTAGAAATTGTCGAAGCCGGCCCAGGTGATCGCCGACATGCACATGGTGCAGGGTTCATGCGTGGAGAGAAAGATCAGGTCTTTCGTTGCCGGCTTATCGGTGAGTTCGTAGAAGCGTTTAAGCGTGTGAACTTCGCCGTGCCAGAGCGGGTTTTCGAGTTCGTTGTTGGTTTCGGCGACGATGAGCGCAAGATCGGATTTACGCAGGATAGCCGCGCCGAACACCTTGTTGCCGGAGGCGACGCCGACTTCCGTTATCGGCAGGATATTGTCTTCCATGACCTGCAGAAGGCGGTTAGCGATTGTCTTTTCCGGCATGAAATTCTCCCGTTTTGCCTATCCTAGCGCCCTACGGAATGAAGCGGAATGCGTAAGTCCGATGCTTGGCACTTTGCCACAGGCTTTATGGGCCTCGTTTCCAGCTTCCGCCAGAAAACCGGCGCCCAAGATATGTGCTTTTCGCGCCGCACGGGTGAGTTTTCTCAAATCATTGATCTACCGGGTAAAAGAATACGCCGCTAGCCGGCCTTTGGAATTCTGTTTCTTCATTCGGCTGTCCGGAGAATGCATATTCGAGCGACTTCGAAGTGGATTGAGAATGCCTCCCAGGACTGAACAGCTTTCGATATTTCCCGCCTTCTTTCGGGTGGAAGGTCGGACTGCGGCCGTTTTCGGCAATGGCGATGAAGCCTTCGCCAAGGTTCGCCTGTTGTTGAACACGCAGGTGCGCATCATTGCGCATGCCGATCGCCCGGAAGCCGATTACCACGCTTTTCTGATTGCCAACCGCATCGACACTGTCCGCGAAGCCTTTGCGCCTGAACAGGTCGAGGGCGCTGTCCTTGTGTTTGCGGCAACCGGTGATGCAGAGCGGGATCGCCGTATCGTCGATGCCGCCCGTGCGGCTAAGATTCCGGCCAACGCCGTCGATCAGCCCGATTATTGCGATTTCTTCACGCCTGCTCTCGTCAATCGTGCGCCTGTTGCCGTGGCGATCGGCACCGAAGGCGCAGGGCCGGTGCTCGCACAGATGATCCGCGCCCAGATCGATCAGCTCCTGTCGCCCTCGCTCGGCCGCTTGGCGGCGCTGGCGACCAGCTATCGCGAGGCCGTTGAGCACCTCGTTCCCCGCGGTATTTCCCGCCGCATCTTCTGGCGACGTTTCTTCTCCGGCCCGGTCGCTGATGCCGTTGCCAACGGCAATCTTCCGCAGGCCCGCCGTTCTGCCAATGGCCTCCTGCGCTCGCTGGATCGCGTTGAAGGCCATGTCTGGCTTGTCGGTGCCGGCCCCGGCGCTGAGGATCTTCTGACCTTGCGCGCCCAACGCGTGATGATGGAAGCCGATGTCATTGTCTATGATGCGCTAGTGCCGCAGGCGATCGTCGATATGGGCCGCCGCGATGCCGAGCGTCTTTCGGTCGGCAAGCGCAAGGGCTGCCATTCGAAGTCCCAGGAGGAGATCAATGATCTCTTGGTTGATCTAGGCCGCCAAGGAAAACGCGTGGTGCGCCTGAAGAGCGGCGATCCGCTGGTCTATGGGCGGGCAGGGGAAGAAATGGCAGCGCTACGCGCCGCCGGTATCTCCTATGAGATCGTCCCCGGCATCACTTCGGCCTTTGCTGCGGCTGCTGATTTCGAACTGCCGCTGACTTTGCGCGGCGTCGCCTCTTCACTGGTCTTCACGACCGGACATGATCTGACCGGAGACGTTTTGCCGGATTGGGCGAGCCTTGCTGTGTCGGGCGCCACGATCGCCGTCTATATGGGCCGCACGGTCGCAGCCTCTGTTGCCGAGCGGCTGATGCAGGCCGGCATCCCCGCAGAGACCACCGTTGCCGTGATCGAGAATGCGAGCCGCGCAGATCGTCGCCTGCTGCACGGAACCTTACGTGATCTTCCCGACCTGCAGCATCGTGACGAGTTGACCGGGCCGGTCATGGTCATTATCGGCGATGCGGTCGCAGGCGCCAACTTCGAACTGTCCGAACCGTTGGTGCGTGAGCGCATCCGGTTCGATGAACTTGCAAGGAGCTGACATGGTTGACAAGGTTCTGACCGCCAACCGCCTGACGGACGGCGTTGCCGTCTGGTTGAACGCCAATGGCGAGTGGGTGACCTCGTTGCAGGAGGCGCTCGTCGCCCGCCATGCCGAAGCCGTCGCCGCACTCGAGGAGATCGGCAAGAAATCCTATGCCGATAACAAGGTCGTTGACGTTGCTGTCGTCGATGTTCAGGAAATCAACGGTCAGCTCTGGCCGTTGCGCCTGCGCGAACGCATCCGGGCTCAAGGCCCGACCATGGAATATGCGCCTGGCTACAAGCCGGCCGATCCCGAATTCATTGCAGTCTGAGGAAGACGATGTACCGTTACGACGAATTTGACCACGCCTTTGTCGCTGAGCGCGTCGAGCAGTTTCGCGATCAGGTCCAGCGCCGCCTTTCCGGGGAACTGGCCGAGGATGCATTCAAGCCGCTGCGCCTGATGAATGGTGTATATCTCCAGCTCCATGCCTATATGCTGCGCATCGCCATTCCCTACGGCACGCTGAGCTCACGCCAGATGCGCATGCTCGCCCATATCGCCCGCACCTATGACCGCGGCTATGGCCACTTCACCACACGTCAGAATCTGCAATTCAACTGGCCGAAGCTGTCCGAAATACCCGATGCGCTTGCTGACCTTGCGACCGTTGAAATGCACGCCCTGCAAACCTCGGGCAACTGCATCAGAAACGTAACGGCCGATCACTTCGCCGGTGCCGCCGCCGACGAGGTTGCCGATCCGCGCCCTTACGCCGAAATTCTGCGTCAATGGTCTTCCGTTCACCCGGAATTTTCGTTCCTGCCGCGCAAGTTCAAGATTGCCGTGACCGGTGCCGAGCGCGACCGCGCCGCTATTCAGGTCCACGATATCGGTCTGCATCTGAAGAGGAACGACAAAGGCGAGATCGGCTTCGCCGTCTATGTCGGCGGTGGTCAGGGCCGCACGCCGATGATCGCCAAACTGATCCGGGACTTCCTGCCCGAAGAGGACCTGCTCTCCTACACGACCGCCATCGTGCGCGTGTACAATCTGCATGGCCGCCGCGACAACAAGTACAAGGCCCGCATCAAGATTCTCGTCCACGAAACCGGGGCCGAAGAACTCACCCGCCAGGTCGAGGCTGAGTTCGCACAGCTTAAGGATTCGGAGCTGAAGCTGCCCGAACAGGACGTGCAGGCGATTGCAGCATATTTCGCGCCGCCGGTTCTGCCGGAGCGTGCCGAAGGTTGGGAAAATCTGGCTCGCTGGAAGAAGGCCGATCCGGCTTTCGCGCGCTGGGTCCAGCAGAACGTGCAGCCGCATAAGAACCCCGACTACGGTATGGTGACGATCTCATTGAAGCCGATCGGCGGTATCCCGGGCGATGCGTCCGATTCGCAGATGGATGCGATCGCCGATCTTGCGGAGGAATATGCTTTCGACGAGATTCGCGTCAGCCATGAGCAGAACCTGATCCTGCCGCATGTGGCGCTCTCCGATCTCGAGGCCGTCTACCGCGGCCTGGTTGCCATCGATCTCGCCGAAGCCAATGCCGGTCTCATCACCGATATAATCGCCTGTCCCGGGCTGGACTATTGCGCGCTTGCCAATGCGCGCTCCATTCCGGTCGCGCAGGAAATCTCGCGTCGTTTCGGCGATCCAGTTCGCCAAGCAGAAATAGGCGAACTGAAGATCAAGATTTCCGGCTGCATCAATGCCTGCGGCCATCACCATGTCGGCCATATCGGCCTTCTGGGCGTCGAAAAGAAGGGCGCTGAACTCTATCAAATCACGCTTGGCGGTTCCGGTGACGAACATACCTCGATCGGCGAAATCATCGGCCGCGGCTTCGAGCCGGACAAGGTGACGGATGCGATCGAGACGATCGTCGATACCTATCTGGGCCTGCGCCTCGATCCATCAGAGATATTTCTTGCCACTTATCGCCGTGTTGGCCCGCAGCCCTTCAAGGATGCGCTCTACGGATCGGCTGCGGAAGCGGCATAAGGAGGGGATGATGACGAAGATCTGGAGAGAAACCGGTTTTGTCGAAAACGATCCCTGGATGATCGAGACCGACGAGGTGAAGGCGACGGGGGATCAGAAGCCGCTTCTGACACTCGACGAATTGATCGCCAAGGCCGATGAGAGCAACGATGTCGGCTTCGGCGTCTTGATCAAGCCCGCCGACGATGTCCTGAAACTCGAACCCTATCTCTATCGCCTGGAGATCGTGGCGGTTGCGTTCCCGGCCTTCAATGATGGCCGTGCTTTCAGCCATGCGTCGCTGCTGCGTCAGCGCCTTGGTTACACCAACGAGCTGCGTGCCGTCGGCGACGTATTGATCGACCAGGTGCCGCTGATGCTGCGTGTCGGCATCGACAGTTTCGCCGTCACCAACGAGACGGCGATCCGCCGTCTGTCGGAAAAGCGCCTGCCGTCCATTCCGCATCATTATCAGCCGGCGGTGCGTGACGCCGAAGCCGGCAAGGGCTATAGTTGGCGCCGTCAGGCAAAGCCGGCCGCCTGAGGCCGCCGGTTCTGCCGTCTTTTTGATGACGGAACGATAGCATGAGCAAATTCGAAGTGGCGGTGATCGGCGGCGGTCTCGCCGGCATGATCGCCGCAGTCGCCTTGGCACGCGGCGGTCGCAACGTGGCGCTGGTCGCCCCTCCATCCCCCAAGGAAGATCGCCGCACCACGGCCCTGATGGACCAGTCGATTCGTTTCCTGGATCGGCTGACACTCTGGGAAAGGCTCCGTCCGGCCGCTGCCCCGCTCACCAGCATGCGCATCATCGACGGCACCAGCCGTCTGCTGCGTGCGCCGACGACGACCTTCCGATCCGCCGAAGTCGGACTGGACGCCTTCGGCTATAATTTTCCGAACAGAGCATTGATGGATGTGCTCGAAGCCGCCGTAGCCGCTGAGGGCAATATCACCCGCTTCACCGACATGGCTGAAACGATCGGGATCGCTCCGGAATCTGTAACGATCACGCTTGCAGGCGGCGAAGAGATCACCGTCGATTTCGCCATTGGTGCTGATGGCCGCAAATCGAAGCTGCGGGAGACCGCAAGCATCGACGTGCGCACCTGGTCCTACCCGCAATCGGCCATGGTGCTGAATTTTGCGCATACGCTGCCGCACCAGAACACTTCCACGGAGTTCCACACGGAGCACGGCCCCTTTACGCAGGTACCGCTGCCCGGTAATCGTTCAAGCCTCGTCTGGGTGCAGAATCCCTCGGACGCCGCAGCCCGTGTCGAACTGTCGCTTGCCGAGCTCAGCAATGTCGTCGAAGAGCGAATGCAATCCCTGCTTGGTAAGGTCAGTGTGGAGGAGGGTGTGCAGATCTGGCCGTTGTCTGGCATGATGGCGCATCGCTTTGGCAAGGGCCGGATCGCGCTGATCGGCGAGGCCGCACATGTTTTCCCGCCGATCGGTGCGCAAGGCCTCAACCTCAGCCTTCGCGATATAATGGCACTGACCGATCTTCTCTGCACGCGCGCGGAATTGCCTGTCGCCGCCGATGCCGGCACAAGCTTCGACCGCAAGCGCCGCGCCGATATCATGACGCGCACCGCAAGCGTCGATCTTCTGAATCGTTCGCTGCTCTCCGATTTCTTGCCAGTACAGGTTCTGCGCGCCGCAGGCCTGCATGTCCTCTCAGCCATTCCACCGCTGCGCAATATCGTCATGCGCGAAGGCATCGAACCGGGGCGCGGCCTCCGCGATATTCCTGGCGCGATCAAGGAACGGCTGAGGCGAAAGAAAGCCTGATTTATCGCAATATATCGGCTGAGCCTGGCGCTCAGCCGATTTGCATGAGGATTGGGAAGGTCTGCTGGAACCAGATTGCGACATTGCTGACCCAACCGAGCAGGAAGGCAAGGCCTGCCAGCACGAGAAAGACGCCCATGATCTTCTCCACCGTCCCGAGGTGCCTGCGAAACCGCGACAGGAAGCGCATGAAGCTCCCCGAAAAGCCGGCGGCAATCCAGAAGGGCACGGCAAGCCCCAGCGAATAGACAGCGAGCAGCCCGGCACCGGAGCCCACCGTTTCACGCGATGCGGCAACGCCGAGGATTGCTCCGAGCACCGGCCCGATGCAGGGCGTCCAGCCGAATGCGAAGGCCAGCCCCATGACGTAAGCGCCCGTCAGCGTCGCCGGCTTGCCGTTGCCCTGGAAGCGAGCTTCGCGTGCCAGGACGCCAATGCGAAAAAGCCCGAGGAAATTCAGCCCCATGATGATGATGATCAGGCCGCCGATCTTGGCGAGAAGATCGAGATGCTGGCGCAGCAGCATGCCGATCGTCGAGGCACCGGCGCCGAGCGACACGAAGACGGTCGCAAAGCCGAGCGTGAAAAAAAGCGCCGAGAAAAGCACGCCGCGCCGCACATCCGGTGCTGCGGCCACCGTTCCGCCGCCGCGAAACTGCTCGACGGAAATGCCTGCCATATAACAGAGATAGGGCGGGACGAGCGGAAGTACGCAGGGCGACAGGAACGAAAGCGCCCCGGCCAGCAGCGCACTCCAAAGGGAAATATCGGCAATCGACACGCATTCTCTCCGGCACCAATCGGAGCGATGTTCCTAACGCCGCAACGGGGTGGTTGCCAATCACCTTTTTGCGCTGACGCAGCCGCCCGGATCTCCAAATTGCCGCAGGCCCCGGCATGATTTTCTCCATCCCAACATGAGACAGCGGATGTGGATATTAACCGCGCGTATACCATCGTTGGTTCTGTGAATGGATCGACTCGGGCTTAACCGGTGGTATTGCCCGGCATTTGCAGGCACCCCACTGCAAATGCCGGGAGGTCCGGTCGGCGAAGTACGAGGCCGACGCCGGACCTCCCGCGTGCTCTCCGGCTTGCTGGCGGTGGAATGGGATCTATATGTTGCGCACGATGCGTTAGCGGTCAGCGCTGCGGAAATGGCTGCAAGCCTTTTCCGCTAAAATCTCATTCCGTTGTGGTGACCGCGTGATAAATTGCCGCGAGAGAATCCGTGAGGAGAATATTGATGAGCAGATTTCGGGCACTCGTGGCAGTCGGAGCACTGATTGGCATTTCCGTGCTGACGGCATGTGCGACTCCCCCGAATTCGTATGGCTCCGCCTCGGGTTACGTGCCGGGAGATTCGATGAACCGTGCCTGCCGAGACGGCTTCAGACCGAATGATGGCCGCTCCTGCAGCTATTGAAAGCGAGAAGGTCGGGACATCAACCTGCCTGGCGGTAACCCGTCAATGCAGTTGCGGCTCATCCTCATCGAGAAAGCTTTGCACGCCATCGCGTTCAGCGGTGGCCAGGAATTCTTCCCAAGCTTCCAGATCTGTGGCGAATTTGTCTTCCCAGACGGTTACGACTTCGGTCTGTGAGATGACCTCGAGGGTCCAATCGCCATTGGTGCCGGCCGGCCGAAATATATCGACGAGCACGGTTACTCCGCTGTCTTCGAATTCGCCGGAAAAATCAGAGTGCTCAAGCTTCGGTTCTTTAGGTGTTTTCGGCATCCGACCTCCAGCACCGTCACGCGCCGTACAGCTAAAAAAAGATTATGGTGAGAGCGTCGGGGTTCGAACCCGAGACCTACTGATTAAAAGTCAGTTGCTCTACCGGCTGAGCTACGCTCTCCCTTTCCGCGAGCGCGAAGCACCCCGGCTGGAAGTGCGCGGAACATATGCAGGCGACCTATCGCGGTCAACCAAAAAAACTTCTTATCCATTGTATCGGGCACATTTCTTGTTGCCCGCCATCCGACATCGCGTTTCCGCCGGCAGCTTGCCGTCAACATGGCCAACGGCGTTCCGCTCTTCGGCGTGAGGTGGTTGCCGCCTGCTGTGGCCTTAATGGCTATGGTGGCGTCGTCATCACCACGCTGTTGGCACCCGTCGCCAGCGCGACCTTGCGCTAACTGTGAGCTTAAACGATGCCGCCGCCTTTCCCGAGCCGCCGACCGCTTCAGAGGCGGCACCGAAATGCCCGCGATACAACCCTGAATATTTGCTTCGACCGTGGGGTTTTCTTGCCGAACACCCCGCACCGACCGCGCTATCCAGCTGTTTCATTGCGAATATTTCATGTTTTTCGGCCGCATTTCCGTGCCATCGTCAGGGCATCGGTAATGTTGGGTTCATCTTCGGCATGATTATCTCATCACGCAGGGCTGATACGGCGAAGCATATATCGAGGATTTGATGGACAATTTGGAGGCTGGCAAAGAGACCGGTTCCGTAACAGGCGCAAATGCCGACCTGGCTGCCGTGCTGGTCGCCAGCCGGCAGAGCAGGGGGCGTCGCTGGCGCGGACGCCTCATCGTTCTGGTGCTCTTGATCCTCGCGGCCGCCGCCGCTGCCTATTTCTCCATCGGCCGAGGCCAGGCCGAGGTCACTTACACGACCCAGCCGGTCAAGCGCGGCGACCTCACAGTGCTCGTCACCGCCACGGGCTCCGTCCAGCCGACCGAACAGGTTGATATATCGAGCGAATTGTCGGGCACGATGCGCGACGTCAATGTCGACTATAACAGCACCGTCAGGGCAGGCGATGTTCTGGCTGTCCTCGATACTAACAAGCTGGAAGCCGATGTGAAGAGTTCGCGTGCCAAGCTCAACTCGGCAAAGGCCAATGTGGTCAAGGCGAACGCTGATTTGGAATCGGCTGCGACCTCGCTCGACCGCCTGAAGAGCCTCGTGAAAAGTAACGTCTCCACCCAGCAGAGCCTTGACGACGCAACCTACAAATATGACTCGGCAGTCGCCGCCAAGGATATCAACGAGGCGGAAGTGCTGGCCTCAGAGGCAGACTTGCAGCTTGCCGAGGTCAATCTCGGCAAGGCGAAGATCGTTTCGCCGATCGATGGCGTAATTCTGACCCGCTCGGTCGATCCGGGTGCGACCGTTGCTGCCTCGCTCTCGGCGCCTGTGCTGTTCACCATCGCCGGCGATCTCAAGAAGATGGAGCTTCAGGTAGATGTCGATGAAGCCGATGTCGGCCAGATCGCGGTCGGCCAGAAGGCGACCTTCACGGTCGACGCTTATCCAGGCCGCGCCTTCCCTGCCGTGATCGAGCAGATCCGCTTTGCCTCCGAAGTCGTCAACAATGTCGTCACCTATAAGGCGGTTCTCTCGGTCAACAATGCGGACCTGCTGCTGCGCCCCGGCATGACGGCGACCGCCGATATCACCGTTGAAGCCGTCAAAGATACATTGATGGTGCCAAATGCGGCCCTGCGTTACGCTCCGCCGCAGGCGGAAGGCCGTGGCGGCCGTGGTATCTTCAGCCTGTTGCGCCCGCCGCGTCCGTTCCGCAGCGGTGGCGGCGGTGATGTCAAACTGACCGGCACGCAGCGCCGGGTCTGGGTGCTGCGCAACGGCCACCCCGCAGCCGTCGTGATCCAGGTCGGCTCCTCGGATGGCCAGTTCACCCAGGTCACCTCGGGCGAGCTTACTGAAAAGGATGCTGTTATCACCGATGCTGCGACGCGCACCAATTGACGGGAGCCGATGATGGAACGCCCGCCGCTTCTGGAATTCAGGCAGGTCTCGAAAATCTACGGCGAGGGCGCTGCAGCAATCCGTGCGCTCGACCACGTGGATCTTTCGATCCGAACGCATGAATTTGTCGCGATCATGGGGCCGTCCGGCTCAGGCAAGTCGACGGCGATGAACATACTCGGCTGCCTCGATGTGCCAACCTCAGGCGACTATGTTTTCCAGGGTATTTCGACGAGCGGCTTTGATCGCGGCCAGCTGACGCTGCTGCGCCGGCATATGCTGGGTTTCGTCTTCCAGGGCTTCAATCTGCTGTCGCGTACCTCTGCCGTGGAGAATGTCGAACTGCCGCTGATCTATCGCGGCCTGGCGGTCGGCGAGCGGCGCAAGCGGGCGAGGGAGGCGCTCGGCCTCGTCGGCCTGTCGGGCAGGGAACATCACAAGACGCAGGAACTCTCAGGCGGCCAGCAGCAGCGTGTGGCAATCGCCCGCGCCATCGTCACCGAACCGGCCTTGCTGCTCGCCGACGAGCCGACCGGCAACCTCGATACCAAGACCAGCATCGAGATCATGGATCTGATGACGCGGCTGAACCACGAACAGGGCATCACCATCGTCATGGTCACGCACGAGCCTGATATTGCTGCCTATGCAGGTCGCCTGCTGCGTTTCGTCGACGGCAAGTTGGAAACCGAAGTAGAGCATCAGCGGAGGGCGGAATATGTTCTTTGAAACGCTGAAGCTCGCTCTGCGCGCGATCAGCCGCAATCTGCTGCGCTCCTTCCTGACCGTACTCGGTGTCGTCATCGGCGTTGCCGCAGTCATCGCGCTTGTCACGATCGGCAACGGCACGACGGCGCAGGTTTCGACCGAGCTGTCACGTCTCGGCACCAACATGCTTTTCGTGCGCCCCGGCCAATTCGGTCCCGGCCGCGCAAGTTCCGAGGCACGGCGCTTCACGCTGAAGGATGTCGAGGCGATACGCGATCAGGTTCCGGGTCTGCGGGCGGTTGCGCCCTCCAACCAGTCGACGGCAACCGTCATCTTCGGCGGCCAGAACCATTCAACCACGGTCTATGGCACGACCAACGACTATTTTGTCGCACAGGACTGGGATCTGGCGCTTGGCCGCAATTTCACGCCGGCAGAGGAGCGCGGCCAGTCGCGCTGCATCATCGGCGAGACCGTGCGCGAGCAGCTCTTCGGGGCTGCGGATCCGACCGGCCAGGTGATCCGTGTCGGCAAGGTTTCCTGCCCGGTTATCGGCGTCATGGCAAAGCGCGGCCAGTCCGGCATGGGCAACGACCAGGACGATGCCGTCATCATGCCGGTCAAGGTCTTCCAGCGCCGCATCAGCGGCACCTCCAATGTGCCGACGATCCTCATCTCGGCGCGAGACGGCGTCTCGACCTCAAAGGTACAGGCCGATGTCGAGAACCTACTGCGTGAACGCCGTAAGATCATCCCCGGTCGCCAGGACGATTTCAACGTCAATGACATGACGCAGATCGCCGAGGCCATGACCGGCACGACCACGCTGCTGACGGGCCTGCTTGGAGCGGTCGCTGCCGTCAGCCTGCTCGTCGGCGGCATCGGCATCATGAACATCATGCTGGTATCGGTGACGGAGCGCACGCGCGAGATCGGTATCCGTCTTGCGATCGGCGCACTTGAAAATCAGGTGTTGACGCAATTCCTGGTCGAGGCCGTCGCCCTGTCGCTCTTCGGCGGCATAGCCGGCATCATGCTCGGCCTGACGCTGGCCTACGGTACGGTCAACTTCCTCAATGTACCTTTCGTGGTCAGTCCGCTCATCATCTTCATCGCCTTCATCTTCTCAGCGGCGATCGGCATGATCTTCGGCTTCTTTCCGGCCAGGCGGGCTGCACAGCTCAATCCCATCGAGGCGTTGCGCCACGAGTAGCGAAAATGCGCTCGTGCGCGGCATGGCTTTGATATATCAGGATAACTTGTCTTCGGCATTCAACCGTGCCAGTATTGATATATCAGCCTCGGATTCGCCCGCATGCAGGAATCGCTAAGCCATCTCGCCTATCTGGCACTAGAGCACGCCATCGTGACCCTGGCTTTGGCGCCGGGCGCGTTGGTAACGGAAAAGCAGCTTATCGATCTTGCTGGCCACGGCCGCACGCCGGTGCGGGAGGCAATCCAGAAACTTGCCTGGCAGGGGCTAATCCTGGTCAGGCCGCGTGTCGGTCTGCAGATCGCAGAAATTCACGCTGAAGACCACGCCAATGTCATGCAGGTGCGCCGCAAGTTGGAGCCGATTGCTGCGGCTCTGGTGGCAGATACGGCCAACGAGGAGCAGAGGGGACGGCTTGCTGCCTGCGCGCGCGCGATGGAGGAATGCGCTGTCCGCGGCGATCTCGCGGGCTTCTTCGCCGCCGACAAGGCCTTTGACGAGATCCTGGAGGACGCTTGTCCGAACAGCTTCATGATCGCTGCATTGGGGCCGGTGCAGACCCATTCCCGCCGTCTTTGGTATTCGACCGCCAATCCGGAACGGATGGATCGCTCCATCTCCCTGCATGTTACTGTCATTAAAGCCATTCATCAGGGCGAGGCCGAGCAGGCGCGCGAGGCCATGGCCGACCTCATCGATTATCTGAGCCAAAAATAGAAACGGCCCCATTTCCGGAGCCGTTGCCTGTGGATCGGGATTACAGCCTCAGCCGACGAAGGCGCGCTCAATCACGAATTCAGCGGGCTTGCTGTTGGCGCCCTCGTTGAGGCCGGCCTTTTCCAGAAGCTCCTTGGTGTCCTTCAGCATGGCGGAAGAACCGCAGATCATGCCGCGGTCGACAGCCGAATCGATCGGCGGCACGCCGAGATCGGTGAAGAGCTTGCCCGAGGAAATCAGGTCGGTGATACGGCCGCGATATTCGAAATCTTCGCGGGTGACCGTCGCATAGTGGCGCAGCTTGTCGCCGACGACTTCCTGGAGGAGTTCGTCGTTCTGGATCTCGTGGATGAGATCGAAGCCGTATTTCAGCTCAGATATCTCGCGTGTCGTATGGGTGAGGATGACCTCATCGAACTTCTCGTAGGTCTCCGGATCGCGGATCAGGCTCGCGAAGGGTGCGATGCCGGTGCCGGTCGAGAACATGTAGAGACGCTTGCCGGGCGTCAGCGCATCGAGAACAAGCGTGCCTGTCGGCTTCTTGCGCATCAGCACCTGGTCGCCCGGCTTGATGAGCTGTAGGTGCGAGGTCAGCGGGCCATTCGGGACCTTGATGGAGAAGAATTCCAGTTCTTCAGCCCAGGCCGGGCTTGCGATCGAATAGGCGCGGAAGACCGGCTTGCCTTCAACCATGAGGCCGATCATCGCAAACTCGCCCGAACGGAAACGGAAGCCATCTGGCCGGGTCATCGTGAAACGGAAGAGCCGGTCAGTGTAATGCGTCACGCTCAGCACCGTCTCGGCGTAAACGCCGGCGGGAGTGGCGGATGCGAATTCTTCGGTCTTTGCGGGTGCGTTCATTTCGATATCGGGCTCGTCGTTCGCAGGATAATCAGGGCATGCGAGGCAGATATTACAAAACCCCGCTAAATTAAAGGCAATCCATTCCATCGCATGCCTGGGGAGCGAAATATGCATGTCACGGTCAGGATTCACTGGCCTGTGGCGAACTGTCGCTTTTGCGCTGGCTAAGCTATTCAAAGGATGCATATTAGGCAAAAAACGACGCCCGCCGCGACGCGGGCGCGACAGGTAGTACGGGGGAACATGAAGATTTTCAATTACAAGCGCGTTCCATACGCGGAAATGCGCGCATTTTCCGTCCATATTCTGACGGCATCCGGTTCCTTTCTCGCGTTTCTCGGCGTGGTAGCCGCCGCCGAGCACCGCTTCATCGACATGTTCTGGTGGCTGGGCCTGGCACTTCTGGTCGACGGTATCGATGGGCCGATTGCCCGCAAGGTGCGCGTCAAGGAAGTGCTGCCCAACTGGTCTGGCGATACGCTCGACAACATCATCGATTACGTGACCTATGTGCTGCTCCCGGCCTTTGCTCTCTACCAGAGCGGTATGATCGGCGAACCCTGGTCCTTCGCCGCCGCCGGCATGATCGTCGTGTCGAGCGCCATCTACTATGCCGATATGGGCATGAAGACGGAGGAGTATTTCTTTTCCGGTTTCCCCGTCGTCTGGAACATGGTGGTCTTCACGCTCTTCGTCATGCATGCGAGCGAGATGACGGCCTTTATCGTCGTCACCGTCTCCGTGATCCTGACCTTTTTGCCGATCAACTTCCTGCATCCCGTGCGGGTCCAGCGCCTGCGCCCGCTGAATCTCGGCATCTTTCTGCTGTGGTCAGCGCTTGGCGCCTATTCGCTGTTGATGCATTTCGACATGCCGCAATGGACCGTCGTTCTCTTCATTGTGAGCGGCATCTACCTTTACGTTATCGGTGCCGTGCTCCAATTCTTCCCGGCGCTTGGACGTAAATGAGGTAGACTGAGATGACAAAGACGAAGGCGGTTTCTTTCTCCAGAAACGGTGGTCCCGAGGTTTTCGAATATGTCGATATCGATCTGCCGCCGCCATCCGCGGGTCAGGTGCAGATCCGCCAGCAAGCGGTCGGGCTGAATTTCATCGATGTCTATTTCCGTGACGGCACCTACAAGGCGCCGCATCTGCCTTTCGTGACCGGCAAGGAAGGCGCCGGCGTCGTCACCTCCGTTGGCCCCGGCGTGACCGATTTCGCCGTGGGCGACCGCGTTGCTTATGCGGGCTCTGATGGCGCCTATAGCGCCGAGCGCAATATCGAGACGAAACATCTGGTGAAGGTGCCCGAGGGCGTCAGCCTGGAAACCGCAGCCGCCATGATGCTGAAGGGCATGACGGCGGAATATCTACTGAACCGCACCTTCAAGGTCGGCCCTGAGACAGTATTGCTGTTCCATGCCGCAGCCGGCGGCGTCGGTCTCATCGCCGGCCAGTGGGCAAAGGCGCTCGGCGCAACCGTCATCGGCACGGCGGGTTCGGCCGACAAGGTCCAACTGGCGCTCGATCATGGCTATGACCATGTCATCAATTACAAAACTGAGAATTTCGCCGGGCGCGTGCGGGAGATCACCGGGGGCAAGGGCGTCGACGTGGTTTATGACTCGATCGGCCGAGACACTTTCCCACACTCGCTGGATTGCCTGAAGCCACGCGGCCTCTTCGCGTCCTTTGGTCAATCTTCGGGCGCGATCGAGAATTTCACGATGGCGCACCTCGCCCAGAGGGGCTCTCTCTATGCCACGCGCCCGACGCTCTTCACTTATATTGCCTCGCGTCAGGAACTGACCGATTGTGCAAACAATCTATTTGATGTTGTGCAGAGCAACAAAGTGCGTATCAATATCAACCAAACCTATCCGCTGCGTGAGGTTGGGCGGGCGCACGCGGATCTGGAAACAAGAAAAACAACCGGAACGACGCTGCTGATTCCATGAGATCCAAAAGGACCGGTCGGCAGAAGAAATGAGGGGAACGTGTCGCCATTGAATGTGCCGGCTTCCGGCGCGTTGTTATCGGTGCAGAAGCTGACGAAATTCTTCGGTAGCTTTGCCGCCTGCAATGAAATCGATCTCGATATAGCGCCGGGCGAAATTCATGCGCTCCTCGGCGAAAATGGCGCAGGCAAATCCACGCTGGTCAAGATGCTGTTTGGCGTTCTGGAGCCGACGGGCGGCCATATCCTCTGGGAAGGCAGGCCAGTCACGATCAGCTCGCCGGGCGAGGCCCGCAGGCTCGGCATCGGCATGGTCTTTCAGCATTTTTCGCTGTTTGAGGCACTGACTGTTGCCGAAAATATCGCGCTTTCGCTTGATGACAGGATTCCGATCGGCAGGATCGCCGAGGAGGCGAGGGCACTGTCTGCGGCCTATGGTCTGCCGCTCGATCCGCATGCGCATGTCGCCGATCTCTCGGTTGGCGAGCGCCAGCGCATCGAGATCGTCCGCGCGCTCTTGCAGAACCCGAAGCTCATCATCCTCGACGAACCGACATCGGTGCTGACGCCGCAGGAGGCCGACAAGCTCTTCGAAACCCTCTTCAAGCTGCGTGCCGAGGGGCGCTCCGTCCTCTATATCAGCCACCGCCTGGAAGAGGTGCAGCGTATTTGCGATCGCGCCACCGTGCTCCGCCACGGCCGTGTGACCGGCGCCTGCGATCCGAAGCAGGAAACCCCCGCCTCTCTCGCCCGCATGATGGTCGGCAGTGAGGTGGCGGCAGTCACCCATCCCGAGCGTAGCGATAAGGGCGACGTGCAACTCGCCGTTTCGAACCTCTCCGTTGCTGCACGGACGCCCTTTGCCATGCCGCTGCGCGATGTTTCGATGAGCGTGCGCTCCGGAGAAATCCTTGCCATTGCCGGTGTTGCGGGTAATGGCCAGAGTGAACTCTTCGATGCGCTGTCGGGCGAATATCCGGTGTCGTCGGCCGAAGCGATCGTGATCCGCAAGAAGCCTGTCGGAACGCAGGGAATCACGGCCCGCCGCCTGCTTGGTGCCGGCTTCGTGCCGGAGGAGCGGCATGGGCATGCGGCCATTTCCACCATGAAACTTTCCGACAACCTCGTGCTGGCGCGCAGCCAGTCGGACCGCAAGGCCTTTCTCGGCGTTCTCGGCATCATCAGGCAGGGCGCGGTGAAATCCGCTGCACGGCGCATCTCAGAGGCGATGGACGTGCGCAAGAGTGGCGATGATCCCGCCGCGGGTTCGCTCTCAGGCGGCAATCTGCAGAAATTCATCGTCGGCCGAGAGCTTGATCGCCAGCCGGCCGTTCTTGTCGTAAATCAGCCGACTTGGGGTGTTGATGCCGGTGCTGCAAGCCGCATCCGCCAAGCGCTTGTGGATCTGGCAAAAGCGGGCTCCGCCGTCGTCGTCATCAGCCAGGATCTCGACGAAATCTTCGAGGTGGCGACAGATATTGCTGTCATTTCCGAAGGACGCCTTTCAAAACCCTATGCGGCAGGTGAACTCACGCGCGAGAAGATTGGCCTGCTGATGGGCGGACTGCATGAAGGCAAGCATGCCGCGGAGGCCGCTGATGCGCATTGAGCTTGAAAAGCGCCCGCAGGTCTCGAAGCTCTACGCCTTCGTTTCACCGCTCCTCGCTCTCGTCCTGACGCTGATCGCAGGCGCGATCATGTTCGCAATGCTAGGCAAGGATCCGGTCGAGGCACTGGATGCCTTCTTTCTCGAGCCGCTTCTGGAAGTCTGGTCGCTGCACGAATTGGCGGTCAAGGCAGCACCGCTGATCCTGATCGCCGTCGGTCTCGCCGTCTGCTATCGCTCCAACAACTGGAATATCGGCGCCGAAGGTCAGTTCACCATCGGCGCGATCACCGGCTCCTATATCCCGGTCATCTTCTACGACTGGCATTCCCCGCTCGTGCTGCCGCTGATGCTGATTCTGGGTGTACTCGGCGGCGCGCTGTTTGCCGCCATTCCGGCGTTGCTGAAGGCGCATTTCAACACCAATGAGATCCTGACATCGCTGATGCTGGTCTATATTGCCCAGCTCTTTCTCGACTGGCTGATCCGCGGCGCATGGCGTGATCCGAAGGGCTTCAACTTCCCGGTCTCGCGGGACTTTGCGCCGGAGGCGATCGTGCCGGCAATCTGGGAGGAGTCCGGCCGCGCCCATTGGGCCTTCATTTTCGCGATCGTCGCAGCTGTTCTCGTCTGGTTCATGATGCGCTTCACTCTGAAGGGCTTCGAAGTCGTCGTGCTCGGCCAGTCGGAACGGGCAGGGCGCTTCGCAGGCTTCTCGTCGAAGAAGATGATCTGGTTCAGTTTCCTCTTTTCCGGCGCGCTGGCGGGCCTTGCCGGTATTTGCGAGGTTTCGGGCTCGATCGGCCACCTGCAGCCGGCGATTTCGCCTGGCTACGGCTTCACCGCCATCATCGTCGCCTTCCTCGGTCGTCTCAATCCGCTCGGTATCATTGCTTCTGGTCTGGTGCTGGCGCTGACCTATCTGGGCGGTGAGGCGGCGCAGCTTTCGATCGGTGTTTCGGACAAGGTCACCCGCGTCTTCCAGGGGCTCATCCTTTTCTTCGTGCTCTCCTGCGATACGCTGATCTATTACAAAATCCGCATCGTCTGGTCGCGGGTGAGGGGCAGCGTGGCATGAGCATCTTCGAAGCCATTCTTCTGACTGTCATCACCGCCTCCACGCCGCTCGTCATCGCAGCGCTCGGCGAACTCGTGACAGAGCGCTCGGGCGTCCTCAATCTCGGCGTCGAGGGCATGATGATCATGGGTGCTGTCGCCGCCTTTGCCGGCGCGCAGATCTCGGGCTCACCCTATATCGGCATTATCTGCGGCATTGCCGCCGGCGCGCTTTTTTCACTGCTCTTCGCCTTCCTGACACTGACGCTGGTGGCAAACCAGGTGGCGACCGGCCTGGCGCTGACCCTTCTCGGCCTTGGTGTCTCCGGCCAGCTCGGCGAACCCTATGTCAGCGTCCCCGGCATTCAACTGAAAGAGATCGTCATCCCGCTCCTGTCCGATATTCCCTTTATCGGTCCGGTTCTCTTCAAGCAGGACCTGATCTTCTACCTATCGATCGCCTTGCTCCTTGGAGTGAGCTGGTTCCTGTTCAGAAGCCGCTCCGGCCTGAAACTCAGGGCGATCGGCGACAGCCACGGTTCTGCCCACGCACTCGGCATTCATGTCATCCGAACGCGCTATCTGGCGGTGATGTTCGGCGGTGCCTGCGCGGGTCTTGCCGGCGCGCAGCTTTCGCTGGTCTATACACCGCAATGGGTGGAGAACATGTCGGCGGGACGCGGCTGGATCACGCTTGCGTTAGTGGTCTTCGCCTCCTGGCGCCCGTGGCGGGTCTTTGCCGGTGGTTATCTCTTCGGAGCGGTCACGATCCTGCAGCTTCATGCGCAGGCCTTTGGTCTCGGCATCCCCGCGCAGTTCCTCTCGATGCTGCCCTATGCCGCGACTATTGTGGTTCTCATCATCATTTCTCATAATCGACGCACGACGTTGATCAATACGCCCGCGTCGCTTGGAAAAGCCTTCGTACCGGAGCGATAGAACAAGAACATCGAGACGGGTTTTCGGAATAACTTCAAACCAACAGGGGTCACTATGAAGAAGTTCGCACTCACACTTGCCGCATCGGCCGCAGCCGTGATCGGCATATCCTCCGCCGCCGCGGCAGCGGACAAGACGAAGGTCTGCTTCGTCTATGTCGGCGCCCACAACGACGGCGGTTATTCGCAAGCGCACGATGTCGGCCGCCAGCAGGTGCAGGCAGAGTTCGGCGACAAGATTGAAACACCCTATCTCGAAAACGTGCCGGAAGGCCCGGATGCCGAGCGCGCCATCGAGCGCCTTGCCCGCTCCGGCTGCCAGCTGATTTTCACGACGTCCTTCGGCTTCATGGACGCGACAGTCAAGGTTGCCGCCAAGTTCCCGAAGGTCAAGTTCGAGCACGGAACCGGCTACAAGTCCGGCCCGAACCTCGCGACCTACAATTCCCGCTTCTATGAAGGCCGTTACATCCTCGGCCAGATCGCCGCCAAGACCTCGAAGAATCACGGCGCTGCCTACATCGCCTCCTTCCCGATCCCGGAAGTGGTCATGGGCATCAACTCCTTCGAGCAGGGTGCAAAGTCAATCGATCCGAGCTTCAAGCTCAAGGTTATCTGGGTCAACACCTGGTTCGACCCGGGCAAGGAAGCAGACGCTGCCAAGGCCATGATCGACCAGGGCGTCGACGTGCTGACCCAGCACACCGACACCACCGCGCCGATGCAGGTTGCCGAAGAACGCGGCATCCACGCGTTTGGTCAGGCATCCGACATGATCGCAGCCGGTCCGAAGGCTCAGCTGACGGCGATCGTCGATACCTGGGGCAACTACTACTCCAAGCGCGTGCATGCCCTTCTCGACGGCACCTGGAAGTCCGAGCAGAGCTGGGACGGCCTGAAGGACGGCATCCTCAAGATGGCGCCCTACACGAATATGCCTGACGACGTGAAGAAAATGGCTGAGGAAACCGAAGCCAAGATCAAGTCCGGCGAACTGCATCCGTTCACCGGTCCGATCAACAAGCAGGACGGCACGCCTTGGCTGAAGGCCGGCGAAAAGGCCGATGACGGCACGCTGCTCGGCATGAACTTCTACGTCGAAGGCGTGGATGATAAGCTGCCGGCACAATAAGCAGATTTTGTAACTCGCAGTTGCGAAAAGGCGCTCTGAAAAGAGCGCCTTTTTTGCTGCGGTGCATACCAAAATGCGCATTTACAAAAGTAATACTATATGATTTTTTGACCCTGCGCCGCGAAGAAGCGGCATTGGGAGAGGAAATCATGAAATTGAAGACTGCACTTTTGAGTGCCACGATTCTGGCTGCCTGCATGTTCGGTTCGGCTTCGGCTGCCGGCTTGACCGTCGGCTTCTCGCAGATCGGGTCGGAGTCGGGCTGGCGCGCGGCTGAAACGACAGTGACCAAGGAACAGGCCAAGAAGCGCGGCATTGATCTGAAGTTTGCCGATGCGCAGCAGAAGCAGGAGAATCAGATCAAAGCTTTGCGCTCCTTCATTGCTCAGGGCGTCGATGCCATTCTCATTGCTCCTGTTGTCGAAACCGGCTGGGACGACGTTCTGAAGGAAGCTAAGGAAGCCAAGATTCCGGTCATCCTTCTCGACCGTACCATCAAGGCTCCTGACGATCTCTATCTGACGGCGGTTACATCCGACCTGGTCCATGAAGGCAAGGTCGCAGGCGACTTCCTGGTCAAGACCGTCGGCGACAAGAAGTGCAATGTCGTCGAGCTGCAGGGCACGACCGGTTCATCGCCAGCCATCGCCCGCAAGAAGGGCTTCGAAGAGGCTCTTGCCGGCCACGACAACCTCAAGATCGTTCGCAGCCAGACCGGTGATTTCACCCGCACCAAGGGCAAGGAAGTCATGGAAAGCTTCCTGAAGGCCGAGAATGGCGGCAAGAATATCTGCGCGCTCTATGCCCATAACGACGACATGGCCGTCGGCGCCATCCAGGCCATCAAGGAAGCCGGCCTGAAGCCGGGCAAGGATATCCTCGTCGTCTCCATCGACGCCGTGCCCGATATCTTCAAGGCCATGTCTGAAGGCGAATCCAACGCCACGGTCGAGCTGACGCCGAACATGGCAGGTCCGGCCTTCGATGCGCTCGATGCCTACCTGAAAGACAAGAAGGCTCCGCCGAAGTGGATCCAGACCGAGTCCAAGCTCTATACGCCGGCTGACGACCCGATGAAGGTCTACGAAGAGAAGAAGGGTCAGGGCTACTGATTTGAACCTCGAACCGCACCGGTCCATCTTGGACTGGTGCGGAACTGCCAGTGTCGGGCCAAGCGTTATGCCTGGTTTTGGCACAGGCGTAAGGCACAATATCAGGAAACAGCAGCCCTCATGGTTCACAATTTCGAGAATATTCTCGCAGCCTCGGCCATAGCGAAATTCTTCCCCGGCGCTATCGCCCTGGATAAGGTGGATTTCACGCTGCGCCGCGGCGAGGTTCACGCGTTGCTCGGCGAAAACGGCGCCGGCAAGTCGACGCTCATCAAATGCATTACCGGCGCCTATCGTCGCGACGGCGGAAGCCTGACACTGGAAGGTCACGAGATTGATCCGGCCGATACGCTGGCCGCCCAGAAGCTCGGCATCGGCACCGTCTACCAGGAGGTCAACCTCCTCTCCAATCTCAGCGTCGCGGAAAACCTCTTCCTCGGACGCCAGCCGAAGCGTTTCGGCATGATCGATGCCCGTACCATGAACCGGAATGCCCGTGAGCTTCTGGCAGGCTACGGCCTCGATATTGATGTAACCGCACAGCTCGACCGCTTCTCGGTCGCCGTCCAGCAGATCGTCGCGATCGCCCGCGCCGTCGATCTGTCGGGCAAGGTGCTCATTCTCGACGAGCCCACCGCCAGCCTCGATACCCATGAAGTCGAGATGCTTTTCCGCATCATAAATGACTTGAAGAAGCGCGGATTGGGTATTGTCTTCATTACTCATTTCCTCGAGCAGGTTTACGCGATCAGCGACCGCATCACCGTGCTGCGCAATGGCCGGCTTGTCGGTACTCATGAGGCCGCCGAACTGCCGCGCCAGAACCTGATCGCCATGATGCTCGGGCGTGAACTCGCCCAGACGGAGCATGCCGTCAGGGAACACACCATTGCGGCCGGTGAGGTCAAATATTCTTTCGAGGGTTTCGGAAAACGCGGAAAGGTGAAGCCCTTTGATCTCGAAGTCCGCGTTGGCGAAGTCGTCGGCGTCGCGGGGCTCCTCGGGTCGGGGCGTACGGAAACGGCCGAGCTTCTCTTCGGCATCGAAAGCGCCGATAGCGGTGTCGCCAGGATCGGCGGAAAACCGGTGGTGCTGTCGAGTCCACGTGCTGCGATCGGCAAGGGCTTCGGCTTCTGCCCGGAAGACCGCAAGACGGACGGCATTATCGGCGACCTGTCGATCCGCGAGAATATCGCGCTTGCGTTGCAGGCCCGCCGCGGCTGGGCACGGCCGCTTTCACGCGCCGAACAGAATGCAATCGCTGACGAATACATCAAGGCGCTCGATATCCGCACGACCGATCGCGAAAAGCCCATCCGGCTGCTGTCCGGCGGAAATCAGCAGAAGGCGATCCTCGCCCGCTGGCTCGCGACCAATCCGAATTTCCTGATCCTGGACGAGCCGACCCGCGGCATCGATGTCGGCGCCCATGCGGAGATCATCAAACTGATCGAGCAACTATGCGCTCGAGGCATGTCGCTGATCGTCATCTCCTCGGAACTGGAGGAACTGGTTGCCTACAGCTCGCGCGTCATCGTGCTGCGCGATCGCGAACATATCGCAGAACTCACCGGTGAGCACATCAGCGCTGCCGGCATTGTCGACGCCATTGCCGCGGCCGACAAACGAACGGAGGATGCATGACTGCCTCGCTGAAGGCGCTAGGCTTTCGTCTTGCGCCACAATTGATTGCGCTTTTGGTTGTTCTTCTTTTGAATTTCAGCTTCTTCCCGCAATTTCTTGATATGATTGTTCAAAATGGCCGGCTCTATGGGAGCCTTATCGACGTGCTCAATCGTGGCGCGCCCGTGGCGTTGCTCGCCATCGGCATGACGCTCGTGATCGCCACCAAGGGCATCGACCTTTCGGTCGGTGCGGTCATTGCAATTTGCGGCGCCGTCGCAGCCTCGTCGATCGTCGAAGGCAATTCGCTTGCCTATACGCTGGCGCTCACCGTTGTCATCGGTTTGCTCTGTGGCTTCTGGAACGGCTTCCTCGTGGCCGTCCTCAATATCCAGCCGATCATCGCGACCCTCGTTCTGATGGTCGCCGGTCGCGGGATCGCGCAGCTCATCACCGAAGGGGTCATTATGACCTTCAACAATGACGGGCTGATCTTTCTCGGCAGCGGCTCCTTCGCCTTCCTGCCCATGCCAGTCGTCATCTGGCTGATCGTCGGCTTGCTGGTCATCCTGCTGGTCCGCCGCACAGCGCTCGGCATGCTGATTGAGGCTGTTGGCATCAACAGGCGGGCCAGCACACTGTCTGGCGTACAGACGCCGGTGCTGCTGATGGCGGTCTATATGCTGAGCGGCCTCTGCGCTTCCATCGCCGGCATCATCGTCGCCGCCGACATCAAGGGGGCAGATGCCAACAATGCCGGGCTATGGCTGGAGCTTGACGCCATCCTGGCCGTGGTCGTCGGCGGCAATTCGCTGCTCGGCGGCCGATTCAGTATTATCGGGTCACTGATCGGTGCGATGATCATCCAGGCGGTCAATACAGGCATCCTGCTGTCCGGCTTTCCGCCGGAGTTCAACCTCATCATCAAAGCCGTCATTATCCTCGTCATTCTGGTGATCCAGTCGCCAGCCATGCAATCGCTGACCAGCTTCCTGACACGCCAGACGAACGCAGGGGGGCGCAAATGAATTCCAAATACTTGCCGCTCCTTGCGACGGTTGTCATCTTCGTGCTCGCTTATGCGGTCTGCACGCTGCAATATCCGAACATCTTGTCGACCCGTGTCATCGGCAACCTGCTAACCGACAACGCGTTCCTCGGCATTGCTGCCGTCGGTATGACCTTCGTCATTATCTCCGGCGGCATCGATCTGTCGATCGGGTCCATCATCGCCTTCACCGGTGTTTTTCTGGCCGTTATCCTGCAGAACACCAGCATTCACCCGCTGGCTGCTTTCGCGATCGTGCTCATCATCACTACGGCCTTCGGCGCGGTCATGGGCGTGATCATCCATTTCCTGCAGATGCCGCCCTTCATCGTGACACTTGCCGGGATGTTCCTTGCTCGCGGCATGGCCTACGTTCTGTCGATCGACAGCATTCCGATCAATCATGAATATTATTCGACGCTGACCAGCCTCTACTATCGTCTGCCGGGCGGCGGGCGCCTGACGCTGATCGGCGCCATCATGCTGATCGTTTTCGCCGCCGGCATCTTCATCGCCCATCGCACCCGATTTGGAACCAATGTCTATGCGCTGGGCGGCGGCGTGCAGACGGCACAATTGATGGGCGTTCCCGTGGCGCGCACGACGATCCAGATCTACGCGCTGTCGGGTTTCCTGGCTGGCCTATCCGGAATCGTTTTTTCCCTGTACACATCTGCCGGATATTCTCTAGCAGCGGTGGGCGTCGAACTGGACGCCATCGCGGCAGTCGTCATCGGAGGGACACTGCTGACAGGAGGAGCGGGATTCGTGGCAGGGACCTTCATCGGTCTGCTGATCCAGGGGCTCATTCAGACTTACATTACCTTCGACGGTACGCTGTCGAGCTGGTGGACGAAAATCCTGATTGGCCTGCTGCTTTTTGCATTCATGGTAATGCAGAAAGCCATCCTTTTCCTTTCCAGTCTGAACAGGAGATATGGGTAGGAGGAGCGACGGATTGCGCAACAAAACGCTTGAAACCGGTAAGGCAGGGCGAAGAACCCAAACAAGTCACGCGCATGTCGTCGATGAGCTCGGCCGGGCAATCGTTGCCGGCACCTATCCCGTCGGTACGATCCTGCCCGGAGACGGAGAATTGGCGCAGCGCTTCAAAGTATCGCGCACGGTACTGCGTGAAACGATGAAGACGCTCGCCGCCAAAGGCATGGTCGTTGCAAAGGCGCGTGTCGGCACGCGTGTGACGGAAAAGAATTTCTGGAACATGTTCGACACCGAGATCATCTCCTGGCATTTCGCCAACGGTGTCAGTGAAGAGTTTCTCCTGCAGCTTTACGATATCCGGCTAGCTTTCGAACCTTTTGCCGCAGGCCTCGTGGCGGAACGCGCGAGCCCGGAGGAGATCGAATTGTTGCGTGGCCTGGCGCTCGACATGGCCGCCAGCGACCATACCGCCGACAGCCTGGCACTTGCCGATCTGCGGTTCCATCTCGCCGTTTCGGAGGCATCTCACAACCCCTTCATGCGCACGCTCGGCGGGCTCATCGAAGCGGCACTCGTCGGCATGTTTCGCATGAGTACGCCCCCCTCGCAGAACGGTTTTGCCAACATAGCCGAAACGCACATGCGCATCGTCGATGCCATCGCCGCGGGCAATAGCGCAGCGGCGCGCAAGGCAATGGAAGATGTCATCGTCGACGGCAGAGAACACGTTCACGAAGCCTTCTCCGCGCTCGCCGAAACCACCATTTCCTTGCCGATTTCGACTTTTTGAAGCCTCACCTTGCTGCTATGAGCGGCAGAACAGCCGATCTGCAATGGATTCTCGGAGTCTGCCATGGAACGCACCTGCCTTGCCGTCATTCTCGCCGCCGGCGACAGCACGCGAATGAAGTCCGCAAAGTCGAAGGTGCTGCATGAGGTCGCCGGCCAGCCGATGATCGCTCATGTCGTCGGTGCAGTGGCCGCAACCGGCATTTCCTCCGTCGCCCTTGTCGTCGGTCGCGATGCCGAGAAAGTGGCGAAGGCTGGCGATATCGGCGGCGTGAAGATCAGATCTTATCTGCAGGAACAGCGCCTCGGCACCGGCCACGCCGTTCTCGCCGCCCGTGAGGCGATTGCCGAGGGCTATGACGATATCCTCGTCACTTATGGCGATGTGCCGCTGCAGACGGCCGGCCCGTTGCTTGAAGCCCGTAAGGCGCTGGCCGAGGGCAGCGACATCGTCGTCATCGGTTTCCACACTGACCGCCCGACCGGCTATGGCCGCCTGCTCGTCAAGGATGGTGAGCTGATGGCCATCCGCGAGGAGAAGGATGCGACGGATGCCGAGCGCACCGTCACTTGGTGCAACAGCGGCCTGATGGCCATCAACGGACGCAAGGCGCTCGACCTACTGTCACGTATCGGTAACGGCAATGCCAAGGGCGAATATTATCTGACCGATCTCGTTGAGATCGCCCGCTCACTCGGCGGCCGCGTGACTGCCGTCGATGCGCCTGAGGTCGAGATGACCGGCTGCAACAACCGTGCCGAACTTGCCGTCATCGAGCGCCTCTGGCAGGAACGCCGCCGCCAGGAGCTGATGCTTTCCGGCGTGACGATGATCGCCCCGGAAACGGTCTTCCTCTCCTATGACACCGTCATCGGCCAGGATGCGCTGATCGAGCCGAACGTCGTCTTCGGCCCCGGAGCCGTCATCGATAGCGGCGCTGTCATCCATGCCTTCTCGCATATCGAAGGAGCACATGTGAGCGAAGGCGCGACCGTCGGTCCTTTTGCGCGCCTGCGGCCGGGTGCGGATCTCGCCCTCGGCTCCAAGGTCGGCAATTTCTGTGAGGTCAAGAACGGGAAAATCGGCGAAGGCGCCAAGGTCAACCATCTGACCTATATCGGCGATGCCGTCATCGGCTCGGGCACCAATATCGGCGCGGGCACTATCACCTGCAATTATGACGGGGTGAACAAGTTCGAGACGGTCATAGGCAAGGATGCCTTCATCGGTTCGAACTCCTCGCTGGTTGCACCCCTGACGATCGGCGACAGCGCCTATATCGCTTCGGGCAGCGTCATCACGGCCGATGTGCCCGCAGAAGCGCTTGCCTTTGGCCGTGCCAGACAGGAGATAAAGCCTGAGCGGGCAAAGCTGCTGCATGAGCGGGCGCTCGCCGTCAAGGCGGCGAAGAAAGCCAGGGGCTGAGCCTTCTTCCGTAACGCGCGGAAATCGAAAGTGACCGCCGTACCAATTGAGAAATAAGCGGGAATCGCTAGGACTGGCGTCGATATTGATGCCTTAGGGGATGTTTGCATGTGCGGAATTGTGGGGATCGTCGGAAATGCGCCGGTTGCGGGCCGTCTTGTCGATGCGCTGAAGCGGCTGGAGTATCGCGGTTACGATTCCGCCGGCGTCGCCACGATCCATGAGGGCGTCATGGATCGCCGCCGCGCCGAGGGCAAGCTATTCAATCTGGAGAAGCGCCTCGACAGCGAGCCGCTGCCGGGAACGACCGGCATTGCCCACACGCGCTGGGCAACCCACGGCGTGCCGAACGAGACCAACGCCCATCCGCATTTCGTCGAAGGCGTGGCCGTCGTCCACAATGGCATCATCGAGAACTTTTCTGAGCTGCGCGATGAACTGAGCCACGAAGGCGCTGCCTTTCAAAGCCAGACCGATACGGAAGTTGTCGCCCACCTCATGGCGAAATATCTGCGCGAAGGCCTGTCGCCGCGCGAGGCGATGCTGAAGATGCTGAACCGCGTCACCGGCGCCTATGCGCTCGCCGTCATGCTGAAGAGCGACCCCGACACGATCATGGCCGCCCGCTCCGGCCCGCCGCTTGCCATTGGTTATGGCAGGGGCGAGATGTTCCTGGGATCGGATGCCATCGCGCTGTCGCCCTTCACGAACGAGATCACCTATCTCGTCGACGGCGATTGGGCCATAATCACCCGCGAAGGCGCGACCGTGCTCGATTTTTCCGGCAAGGTGGTTAAGCGTCCGCGGCAGATTTCCCAGGCGACGGCCTATGTGGTCGACAAGGGCAATCACCGTCACTTCATGGAAAAGGAAATCTACGAGCAACCGGAAGTCATCTCCCACGCGCTCAGCCATTACGTGGATTTCGCGGCCAACACGATCAGCCCGAATGCATCCGCCATCGATTTCAAGGCGGCGACCGGCCTTGCGATCTCGGCTTGCGGCACCGCTTATCTCGCCGGCTTGATCGGCAAGTACTGGTTCGAGCGCTATGCGCGCCTGCCGGTCGAAATCGATGTCGCCTCGGAATTCCGTTACCGCGAAATGCCGCTGCAGCCCTCACAGGCAGCTCTCTTCATCTCTCAGTCGGGAGAAACCGCCGATACGCTGGCCTCGCTGCGCTATTGTAAGGAAAATGGCCTGAAGATCGGCGCGGTCGTCAACGTGCGGGAATCGACCATTGCCCGCGAATCCGATGCCGTTTTCCCGATCATGGCCGGCCCGGAAATCGGCGTCGCCTCCACCAAGGCTTTTACCTGCCAGCTTGCCGTTCTTGCTTCGCTGGCGATCGGTGCCGGTCGTGCTCGCGGTACGATCAGCGCCGACGACGAGAAGGAGTTGGTGCGCCATCTGGCGGAAATGCCACGCATCATGAGCCGCGTGCTCAATCTCATCCAGCCGCAGATGGAAGGCTTGTCCCGCGAACTCTCCAAGTGCAAGGACGTGCTCTATCTCGGCCGCGGCACCAGCTTCCCGCTCGCCATGGAAGGTGCACTGAAGCTCAAGGAAATCTCCTACATCCATGCGGAAGGTTATGCCGCCGGCGAGCTGAAGCATGGGCCGATCGCGTTGATCGACGAAAACATGCCCGTTATCGTCATCGCACCCTATGACCGTTTCTTCGAAAAGACCGTCTCTAATATGCAGGAAGTCGCAGCCCGCGGCGGCCGGATCATCTTCATCACCGATGAGAACGGTGCGGCTGCTTCGAAACTGCCGACGATGGCGACGATCACGCTTCCGAATGTCGATGAAATCATCTCGCCGATGATCTTCTCGCTACCGATCCAACTGCTCGCCTACCATACGGCGGTCTTCATGGGCACGGACGTCGACCAGCCGCGCAATCTCGCAAAATCGGTAACTGTGGAGTAAGTCCCGACGGGCTGAAATATATTGTATGATAAGCCGAATTCTGGCAGTTTTGTGCCTGCGGACACAGGGGGAGGGCTGGGTGAACCGGCCTGTCTAAAGACTGAAACGGAGTTCATCAGAAAAGATGACCGAGAAGGCTCCCCGTGTGCCGGTCGCAATGCGGCTGAGGAATAATTTTCTCGCCGGCCTTATCATCTGCGCGCCGATCGCGATCACCATCTGGCTGACCTGGACGTTCATCCACTGGTCGGACAGCTGGGTGCGGCCCTATATCCCGGCGCGCTGGAATCCGGAAAGCTACATAAATTTCGCCATTCCCGGCTTCGGTCTGTTGACCGCGGTGATTATCATCACAATCGTTGGCTTCCTCGGCAAGAACCTCATCGGTCAAAGCATCGTCCGCTTCGGCGAATCTATCGTTCAGCGCATGCCGCTGGTGCGCACCATTTATAGAAGCGTGAAGCAGATCTTCGAAACGGTGCTGAAGGAACAGTCGAATTCCTTCAAAAAGGTCGGCCTGATCGAATATCCCGGCCCAGGCCTTTGGGCGCTCGTTTTCATCGCCACCGATGCCAAGGGTGAGATTGGCTCGAAGTTCAATGCGATGGGGCAGGATATGGTTGCCGTTTTCCTGCCGCCGACGCCGGTGCCGACGGCGGGCTTTCTCATCTTCGTTCCGCGCGAGAAGATCGTCATGCTCGACATGAACCCGGAAGATGCCGCCAAATTCCTGATCTCAGGCGGCCTCGTCGCCCCGGAACATTTGCCGGTTGTGCGCCCCAAACCGAAGGCCATATCCAAAGTCGATTAACCGGCTCTGAGGAACCGGATCGCTTCGTCTCGACGGAAGAGATAGAGCAGGGTGCGCACTGCCTCGCCGCGCTCGCTCGTCAGTTCCGGATCGCGCTCGATCAGATAGGCCGCGTCCCTGCGAGCGATTTCCAAGAGATCGGCATGCGCCTCGAGGCTTGCGATACGGAAACCCGGCGTGCCCGATTGCCGCGTGCCCAGAAGTTCGCCCTCGCCGCGCAACTTCAGATCCTCTTCCGCGATCCGGAAACCGTCTTCCGTCTCGCGCATGATTGACAGCCGGGCATGACCCGTCTCACCGAGCGGTCCCTTGTAGAGTAGAATACAGGTCGAGGCCTCGTCGCCCCGTCCGACACGCCCGCGAAGCTGGTGTAGTTGCGCCAACCCGAAACGCTCGGCATGTTCGATCACCATGATCGTCGCGTCAGGCACGTCGACTCCGACTTCCACGACGGTCGTCGCTACCAGCAGCCGCAATTCGCCGTTCTTGAAGGCGAGCATCACCGCATCCTTTTCCGGCCCGCTCATCCGTCCGTGAATAAGACCGATGCCGGGGCCGAGCGCCGAGACGAGCGTCGCATGTCGCTCTTCCACCGACATCAGATCGACTTCTTCGGATTCTTCGACCAGCGGGCAGATCCAGTAGGCCTTCTTGCCTTCCGAGAGCGCACTTTTCAGCCGGCCGACGATCTCCCCGGTCCGCTCGGTCGGAATGGTGATGGTGGTGATCGGCTTTCGTCCGGCGGGTTTTTCGGTCAGCTTCGAGACATCCATATCGCCGAAGGCTGCCAGCACCAGCGTGCGCGGGATCGGCGTTGCCGTCATGACCAGCATATGCGGTGAGATGCCCTTTGCTGTCAGCCGCAGGCGCTGGTGTACGCCGAAACGATGCTGCTCGTCGACAACGGCCAGCATCAGGTTCTTATAGTTGACACTATCCTGGAAGAGAGCGTGGGTACCGATGATGATTTGCGCGTCGCCCGACGCGATACGTTCGAGAATATCTTCCCGCTCGCGGCCTTTGGTGCGGCCCGTCAGCACCTCGACGCCAAGGCCCGCGGCATCAGCGAATTTTGAGATCGTTGCATGATGCTGGCGGGCAAGAATTTCCGTCGGCGCCATCAGCACCGCCTGTCCGCCACTCTCGATGACGGCGGCCATCGACAGCAGCGCGACGAGCGTCTTGCCCGAGCCGACATCGCCCTGCAGCAGCCGCAGCATGCGCTCATCGCCAGCCATATCCTTCAGGACGTCGGCAACAGCCTCCGTCTGGCTGCGAGTCGGTGAAAAAGGAAGGCTTCGCAATATCTTGCCGCTGACTTCTCCAGTGGAATGTACGGGTTGCCCGGCCACCTTGCGCAGCCGCTGGCGCACCAGCGAAAGCGACAGCTGACCTGCCAGAAATTCGTCATAGGCGAGCCTGCGGCGGGCCGCGGTCTGCGGATCTATGTCAGACGTATGCCGCGGCTCGTGCAGCATGTGGAAGCTGTCGCGGATCGACGGCAGGCCCTGCTTCTGCGCCAGCGAAAGGTCGATCCATTCCGGCAGCTCCGGCATCCGCGGCAGCGCAGCCTCGATGATCTTGCGCAGCGTCTTCGGCGAAAGCCCTGTCGTCAGCGGATAGATCGGCTCGACCAGCGGCAGGTTCTCGCCCTCGCTTGCCTTGACGATATAATCCGGATGGACCATCGAGGCGCGGCCATTGAACCAGTCGACCTTGCCGCTGACGGTCACTTCCTCATCGATCGGCAACTGTTTTTCCAGCCATGCTGCCTGTCCGCGGAAGAAGACGAGGGTCAGCTCGCCGGTCTCGTCATGCAGGAAGACCCGGTAGGGAACGTTGCGATTGCCGCGCGGCGGTGCCTGATGCCGGTCCACGCGCGCTGTAATCGTCACGATGGCGCCTTGCGGCGCACGGGCGATCCCCGGCTGGTTGCGCCGGTCGATCAGCGAGGAGGGCGCATGGAACAGGAGATCGATGACGCGGCAATCTTCGGGCGTCTCACGTCCGAGCAGCTTGACGAAGAGCTCCGAGATCTTTGGGCCGACGCCCGGAAGGCCCGAAACGGGGGAAAATAGCGGATCGAGAATGGCGGGGCGCATAGGCGCCAAAATGCGATGAACAATAGGGCCTTGGCAAGGCTGACAAGCCGCTTTTGAGAGTCTATAGAGGCGCATCAACAAAGAAGGTGAATGCCATGACAGGTGTAACGCTCACGAGCGCCGGTCTTGACCCGCGCCGCCGCCGGATTCTTTTCCGCTGCTGGCATCGCGGTATCAGAGAGATGGATCTTGTCTTCGGTCAGTTCGCTGAAAACGAACTTGCCACCATGAGCGAAGCCGAGCTCGACGAGTTCGAGACGATCATGACCGAGGAGGACAATGACCTCGTGCGCTGGATCCTGGGAACCTGGCCGACGCCCGAGCATTTAAAGACACCCATGTTTGCCCGCATCGCCGCCTACAAGCCCGATTTTGACACGCCCCGGATGCCGGAATGATCCCTGGATTTGACGCCAAGAAGCTTGCAGCTGCCGCCGAGCCGCTGACGATCGGCAACGTTCCTGCGGGCATGGAGCCGCTGCTGCTTGCCGAACTCGCCCGCAACGGCGAACCCGTTGCCTATGTGCTCTCAGACGGCCATCGCATGGCCGACCTGGAGCAGATGCTCGGCTTCGTTGCGCCCGATATCCCGGTCCTGACACTGCCAGCCTGGGACTGTCTTCCCTATGACCGTGTATCGCCGAGTGCTGATACCTCGGCACGTCGTCTGGCTGCACTCTCTGGTTTGATCGCGCACCGTAAGAAGCCGCATGCTGCAATCGTGCTGGTGACAGTCAATGCCATGCTGCAGAAGGTGGCGCCGCAGGACATCATCGAAAGCCTGACTTTCTCGGCGCGCCCTGGCAATCAGGTCCGCATGGACGATATCGCTGGTCGGCTGGAGCGCAACGGCTTCGAGCGCGTGGCAACCGTGCGCGAAGTCGGCGAATATGCCGTGCGCGGCGGCATTCTCGATGTCTTTGTTCCCGGATCGGAAGAGCCCGTCCGCCTCGATTTCTTCGGTGATACGCTAGAGAGCATCCGAAGCTTCGATCCAGCCAGCCAGCGCACGATCGGCCAAGTCCGCTCCCTCGATCTCAATCCGATGAGCGAGGTGACGCTGACGCCGGATACGATCAGCCGATTTCGCAAGAACTACCTCTCCACCTTCGGTGCGGCCACCCGCGACGATGCTCTCTACCTCGCCGTATCCGAAGGTCGCCGTTATCCCGGCATGGAACACTGGCTGCCGCTGTTTTACGAGAAGCTAGATACGGTGTTTGATTACCTTTCCGGCTTCCGCATCGTCAGCGATCATACGGTGCGTGAGGCGGCCGAAGAGCGTTCCAAGCTCGTCTATGACTATTATGACGCGCGCCTGAATTCCGGCCAGCCGGGCAAGGGCCAGATGGCGCAAGGCACGCCCTATAAGCCGGTCTCGCCCGGTCAGCTTTATCTCGACAGCAAGACCTTCGCGCGCACGCTCGATGCGATCAACGCTATTAGGGTCTCTCCCTTCAACGAACATGAGGGCGAGGCACGCCGCGTCGTCAATCTCGATGCGCGCCAGGGGCCGCGATGGGCGCGCTCCAATGCTGAAGGCGGCGGCGATGCCGAGCGCATCAACGTCTTCGACGTGGTCGTCAAGCACATCGCCGATAGACGTGCCGGCGGTGCGAAGATCGTCATCACCGCCTGGACGGAGGGTTCGCTCGAGCGCTTGCTACAAGTGCTGAACGAACACGGTCTCGAACGCGTCAAGCCAATTACGGCGCTGAAGGATGTCTCGGGCCTTGCGAAAGGCGAGGCGGCGGCAGCCGTTCTCAGCCTCGAATCCGGTTTCGAGACCGGCGATCTTATCGTCATCGGCGAGCAGGATATTCTCGGCGACCGTATGGTGCGCCGCTCCCGCCGCAGGAAGCGCGGGGCAGACTTCATCTCTGAAGTCGCCGGCCTGGATGAAGGATCGATCGTCGTTCACGCCGAACACGGCATTGGCCGTTTCGTTGGCCTTCGCACCATCGAGGCCGCCGGTGCGCCGCATGCCTGCCTCGAGCTGCAATATGCAGATGATGCCAAGCTCTTCCTGCCGGTCGAAAACATCGATCTCCTGTCACGGTTTGGTGGTGAGGGCACGGAGGTACAACTCGACAAGCTCGGCGGCGGTGCATGGCAGATGCGCAAGGCCAAGCTCAAGCGCCGCCTCCTGGATATGGCCGATGCGCTGATTCGTATCGCCGCCGAGCGCCTGACGCGACACGCGCCCGTGCTGACGACACCCGAAGGGCTCTACGACGAATTCGCAGCCCGTTTCCCCTATGACGAAACGGAAGATCAGGAAAACGCCATCGAGGCCGTGCGCGGAGATCTCGGTGCCGGCCGGCCGATGGACCGCCTCGTCTGTGGCGACGTCGGCTTCGGCAAGACGGAAGTGGCACTGCGAGCCGCCTTCGTTGCGGCCATGAATGGTGTGCAGGTCGCCGTCGTCGTGCCGACGACGCTGCTCTCCCGCCAACATTTCAAGACTTTCTCCGAGCGCTTCCGAGGTTTGCCGATCCGAATCCAGCAGGCCTCGCGCCTCGTCGGCTCCAAGGAGCTGGCGCTCACCAAGAAGGAAGTGGCCGACGGCAAGACTGACATCGTTGTCGGCACCCATGCGCTGCTCGGCGCCGGCATCAGCTTCGCCAATCTCGGCCTGCTGATCATCGACGAGGAGCAGCATTTCGGCGTCAAGCACAAGGAGCGCCTGAAGGAATTGAAGAGCGACGTGCATGTGCTGACGCTTTCGGCAACGCCGATCCCGCGCACCCTGCAGCTTGCCATGACCGGGGTGCGCGAACTCTCGCTCATCACCACGCCGCCAGTCGACCGCATGGCGGTGCGCACCTTCATTTCGCCCTTCGACAGCCTCGTCATCCGCGAGACGCTGATGCGCGAGCACTATCGCGGCGGCCAGAGCTTCTATGTCTGTCCGCGCCTTGCCGATCTCGAAGACGTTCACGCCTTCCTGCAGTCCTACGTGCCGGAGTTGAAGGTTGCCGTCGCCCACGGCCAGATGCCAGCCGGCGAGCTGGAAGACATCATGAATGCCTTCTACGAAGGCCGTTATGATGTGCTGCTCTCGACGACCATCGTCGAATCCGGCCTCGACGTGCCGACCGCCAATACGTTGATCGTGCATCGCGCCGATATGTTCGGCCTAGCACAGCTCTACCAGCTGCGCGGTCGTGTCGGCCGTTCGAAGGTGCGCGCCTTCGCGCTATTCACGCTGCCGGTCAACAAGGTGCTGACCGCAACTGCCGAGCGCCGCCTCAAGGTGCTGCAGTCGCTGGATACGCTCGGCGCCGGATTCCAGCTGGCAAGCCACGATCTGGATATCCGTGGTGCCGGCAACCTGCTCGGCGAGGAGCAGTCCGGCCATATCAAGGAAGTCGGCTTCGAGCTTTACCAGCAGATGCTGGAGGAGGCGGTCGCCGAGGTGAAGGGTGTCGACGAGATTAAGGATAGCGGTTGGTCGCCGCAGATATCCGTCGGCACGACAGTGATGATCCCGGAAGGTTATGTGCCCGACCTGCACCTGCGCATGGCACTCTACCGTCGCCTCGGCGAACTCACCGATCTCAAGGAGATCGACGGCTTCGGTGCGGAGATGATCGACCGCTTCGGCCCGATGCCGGTCGAAGTCCAGCACCTGCTGAAGATCGTCTACATCAAGTCGCTCTGCCGCACGGCCAATGTCGAAAAGCTCGATGCAGGACCGAAGGGTGTCGTCGTGCAGTTCCGCAACAAGGAATTCCCGAACCCGGCCAATCTCGTCGGTTATATCGGCAAGCAGGGCGCGATGGCCAAAATCCGCTCCGACCACAGCCTGTTCCTGACCCGCGATCTGCCGACGCCGGAAAAGCGTCTGCAGGGTGCAGCCGTGATCATGACGCAGCTTGCGGAGCTCGCGAAAAGCTAAGGGCAGCCCGGCGAAAATCGAACTGCCCTCGACTGCGTTTTTCAGTTTGCAGATGCTGACGCTTGTCAATTCATCCCGGCGCGTGCTTCGGCCTTTGCTGCGGCAATTTCCCTGAGGGCGCTTGCCAGCACATCCGGTGTTTGCGCGCCGCTGACGGCATATTGCTGATCGAAAATGAAGAACGGCACGCCGTTGACGCCCATGCGCTGCGCTGCGTCGATTTCCGAGAGAATGACGCTGCTGTCGGCGTCCGAAGCGAGCAGCGCGGCAATGACAGGACGCTGCAGGCCGGCCTTGTCGGCAATATCGAGCAACACGTCGTGATCGCCGACGTTGCGGCCTTCTTCGAAATTGGCCTTGAACAGCGCCGAGACGACGGCCTCCTGCTTCTGCCGGTCCTCGACACCAGCCCAGTGGATCAGGCGGTGCGCATCCAGCGTGTTCGGTCCGATCTTGATGGCATCGAAATTGAACTTGATGCCGACGTCGCGGCCATAGCCAGTCAGCATCTTGTGCGCCTCAGCCACACGTTCGGCGCCACCGAGTTTCTGCTCCAGCATCTTTTTCTGGTCGACGCCTTCGGGCGGATAATCCGGGTTGAGGCGATAGGGGCGCCAGTTGATATCGACGCCGATTTCATCCTGCACCTCAGCGATCGCCAGCTCCAGCCGCGCCTTGCCGAGATAGCACCAGGGACAGACGACATCAGAGACAACGTCGATGGTGATGCGTTCCATTGTAATTCCTATTCTGCCATCCCTCAGTGACGGTTGGCTCGATCGCACAGAAGATGTTTTCGACGATCTTTAGAGGAAGGTCGAGGCAAGAGAAAGGAAATAGAATAACGCGCCTGATGATGTGATTATTGCGCGCTCGTATCCCACCATGTCTGCAACTGATAGCCATAGAGCGGCACAGCATCCGGATGACCGATGCGCTTGTTGCGCGCAACCCACTGCTGATCGATGTGGTATAGCGGTAACACATAGTGACTGGAAATCAGCAGCCGATCATAGGAGCGCACGGCAGCCGTGAAATCCTCTGTCGAGCGCGCCCGCAGCAGATGATCGATCAGCGTATCAAGATTGGGGTCGTTGGCCCCGGCAAAGCTGTCCGTACCCTCGCGCGTGCGTGCGGCCGACGACCAGCGGCCCAGCTGCTCGTTCCCGGGCGACAGCGATGAAGTATAGGCCTTCATGATCATGTCATAGTCGAAACTGTTCGTCCGGCTCTGATATTGAGAATCGTCGACGGTGCGGATGGATGCCGCGACGCCGATCGTCTGCAGCGATCGCTGGTAGGCGACCGCGAGTTTTTCCTGATCGGGATTTTGCGTCATGATCTCGAAGGCAAGCTGCTTGCCGCTCGCATCAGCCATCTTGCCACCCTGGATTGTATAGCCCCCTTGCTTCAGGAGGTCGACGGCCTGCTTCAGCACCTTGCGGTCGCGTCCAGAACCGTCGGTCACCGGCAGCTTATAGCTGCCATCAAGGATCGCGGGGTCGATCTGGTCCTTGATCGGCCCGAGCAGCGCCAGCTCACGCGCATCCGCCGGTACGCCAAAGCTCGAGAGATCGGAATTCTGCCAGAAGCTTTGCGTGCGCTTGTAAGCACCGGAGTAGAGGTTCTTGTTGGCCCATTCGAAATCGAAGACCAGCGACAAACCTTCGCGCACCTTGATATCGCTAAAGATCGGCCGCCGCGTATTGAAGACGAAGCCGAGCATGCCGCTCGGCAGTTTCGGCTTGAACACATCCTTCACGACCATGCCCGACATTGCCGCCGGAAAATCATACGCGTTCGCCCAATGCCCCGGATTGCCTTCCAGATAGATATCAACGTCGCCTTTCTTGAAGGCCTCGAAAAGCGTCGTGTCCTGCAGGAAATACTGCACGGTAAGCTGGTCGTAATTGTCCATGCCGACCTTGGCCGGAATATCCTTGCCCCAATAGTTCGGGTCGCGCTCGTAGGTGATGCTCTCGCCCGGCTTCAGGCTCTTGATCTTGTAGGGGCCGGAGCCGATGGGCGGCGTGAGCGTGCTGCGGTCGAAACTATCGAGGTCGATCGCATGTTTCGGCAGGATCGGAAACAGGCCGAAGATCATCGGCGTCTCGCGATCTGCCTTGTCGTTGAAGGTGAAGCGTACGCTGTGGTCGCCGACCTTCTCCATCTTCGAAACGAGATTGAGGCGGCTGGAGAAGGGCACGCGTCCCTTGTCGCGCAGCAGCTCGAAGGAAAAGATCACATCTTCGGGCGTAACCGGCTGCCCGTCCGACCATTTGGCTTTCGGGTTGAGGTTGAACTGGATGAAGGTACGGTCTTCATCCCATTCCACCGTTTCCGCCAGCAGGCCGTAGAGCGTGAAAGGCTCGTCGCTCGAACGCTGCAGCATGGATTCGTAGACGAGGTTGCCGAATTGCGGATCCCACATGCCGCGCGCCGTTGTACGCATGCTTTTCAGGATAAAAGGGTTCAGGCTGTCGAAAGTGCCGACCACGCCATAGGTGATTTTTCCGCCCTTCTTCACGTCGGGATTGACGTAAGGGAAGTGCTTGTAATCGGCAGGCAGCGCCGGCGCACCGTGCATGGCAATACCATGTACGGGCTCAGCAGCGGCGGCGCCACTGATCAGCGTGAAAGCGGCGAGAAGGGCGATCCGAAGCATTCTGAAATTCCTCGATGCGTGGCGACGGGCACGATTCGGCGGCAGGGTAACATGCGAGCGTCCAATTCCAACCGGACCCGCCGTTTTCTTTACCTATGTGCCAAAATGCCGGAGAAATTGCCAAAGAAATGCTGGATATCTTCAACAGCGCGATGTAACACGTGACCCGAAGTTTTGGGGTCATGCATTTGCCTTAATTTTTTAAGAGGTGGAGTGCCGAACGACCCGGTGGTTGGGGCGGCCGAACGTAGCCCCGCAACGGATATCAGGAGACGGAATTCGTTATGATGTTCAAGTCTGAAAAGAAAATGCGGGCAGCACTGTCCGTTATGGCAGTGGTCTTCGGTGCTTCGGCTCCGGTCTCGTCCTTCGCACAGGACGCAGCCGCCCAGGCTCCGGCAGCGTCGGCCGACGCTCCCGCACAGGCCGCCGGCGCACCGCGCCTCGGCTGGTACAAGACCTGCAGCAAGCAGGAAGACAACGACATCTGCGTTGTTCAGAACCTGGTTCTCGCCAATGGCGGCCAACTGGTGACGGCTGTTGGCCTCATCTCGGTTTCCGGCAAGATCAACCGCAAGATCCTTCAGGTTTCGGTTCCGGCCGCACGCCTGATTCCTCCGGGCATCAGCATGCAGATCGATGGCGGCAAGGGCCAGAAGCTCGATTACGCCGTCTGCTTGCCGGACAAGTGCACGGCGGAAATTCCGCTGACCGACGCCATGATCGCAAGCCTCAAGAAGGGCAGCGACGTGGTCTTCACCTCGATCAACTTCCGCCGTGCTGCCAACCCGATCAAGGTTTCGCTCGAAGGCTTCACCGGCGCTTATGACGGCGAACCGGTTTCCGAATCGAAGCTCGCCGAAAGCCAGCGCAGCCTGCAGGACAGCATGCAGAAGAAGGCCGAAGAAGCCCGCAAGAAGCTGGAAGACGCCCAGAAGGCAGCAAAGGCCCAGTAATCGGGACTTTCATGAATTGACGGAAGACCCGGCTTCAGGCCGGGTTTTTTGTCGCTAAAAGAAAGGCCCCGACATGCGGGGCCTTGCCATGCCGGTTATGTGATCCGACTTAATGGGCGAAGCTCATCTTGGGTTTGAACTGGCCTGTCGGGCTGCGGTCGAAGATCTGCTCGACCTGCGGATTGCGAAGCGGCATATCGCTTTCGTCGCTTATCAGGTTCTGCTCGGAGACGTAGGCGACATACTCGCTATCGTCATTTTCGGCAAGCAGATGGTAAAACGGCTGGTCTTTGCTGGGGCGGACTTCCGCGGGAATGGAATTCCACCATTCTTCCGTATTCGCGAACTCCGGATCAACGTCGAAGATGACTCCGCGAAACGGAAAAACCTTGTGCCGGACCACTTCGCCTATACTGAACTTTGCAACTCTTTCTTTCATGGTACGACTTCCTTTCTCACCCAATTTGGTGATCGGTCCCCCGCAAATCAAGATTTTTGCGGGATTTCGTCACATGACTGTCATCTCTGCCCATTGGCCCTTATGGCCTCAGGATCGAAAAAAGCCCCGGCGAACCAGGGCTTTCAACTCTTGTCTTATGCCGAGTAGTACATGTCGTATTCGACCGGATGCGGCGTCATTTCGAAGCGCATCACTTCGGCCATCTTCAGTTCGATGAACGCATCGATCTGATCGTCATCGAAGACGCCGCCCGCCGTCAGGAACTTGCGGTCCTTGTCGAGGCTTTCGAGCGCTTCGCGGAGCGAACCGCAGACGGTCGGGATCTTCTTCAGTTCCTTCGGCGGCAGGTCGTAGAGGTCCTTGTCCATGGCTTTGCCGGGATGGATCTTGTTCTTGATGCCGTCGAGGCCGGCCATCAGCATGGCGGCAAAGGCGAGGTAGGGGTTTGCGGTCGGATCCGGGAAGCGGACTTCGACGCGCTTTGCCTTCGGATTAGAGCCGAACGGAATGCGGCAGGAGGCCGAGCGGTTGCGGGCGGAATAGGCCAGCAGTACCGGCGCTTCATAACCCGGGACAAGACGCTTGTAGGAGTTCGTCGACGGGTTGGTGAAGGCGTTGATCGCCTTGGCATGCTTGATGATCCCGCCGATATAGTAGAGGCAGGTTTCGGAAAGGCCTGCATATTCGTCGCCGGCGAACGTCGGCTTGCCGCCCTTCCAGATCGACTGATGCACGTGCATGCCCGAGCCGTTGTCGCCGAAGATGGGCTTCGGCATGAAGGTTGCGGTCTTGCCGTAGGCATTGGCGACCTGATGAACGACATATTTGTAGATCTGCATCTTGTCGGCGTTGCGAACGAGCGTGTCGAACTTGATGCCGAGTTCGTGCTGGGCGGCAGCCACTTCGTGGTGGTGCTTTTCGACGACGACGCCCATTTCGGAGAGAACCGTCAGCATTTCCGAACGCATGTCCTGGGCGCTGTCGACGGGCGGAACCGGGAAATAACCGCCTTTGACGCGCGGACGGTGGCCGAGGTTGCCGGTCTCGTAATCTGTGTCGTCGTTCGATGGCAGTTCCGTGGAGTCGAGCTTGAATCCGGTATTATACGGATCTGCCTTGTACTTGACGTCGTCGAAGACGAAGAATTCGGCTTCCGGGCCGACGAAGATCGTGTCGCCGATGCCGGACGCTTTCAGATAGGCTTCGGCCTTCTTGGCGGTGCCGCGCGGATCGCGGTTATAGGCTTCACCGGAAACCGGATCGAGGATGTCGCAGACGATGACCATGGTCGACTGAGCGAAGAACGGGTCCATATGCACCGTCTCGGTGTCGGGCATCAGCACCATGTCGGACTCGTTGATCGCCTTCCAGCCGCCGATCGAGGAACCGTCGAACATGACGCCGTCGGCGAACATGTCTTCATCGACGCAGGTTACGTCCATCGTTACGTGCTGCAGCTTGCCCTTGGGGTCGGTGAAGCGCAGATCGACGAACTTGACGTCGTTTTCCTTGATCTGCTTCAGGATTTCGCTTGCACTCGCCATAAGATGCTTCCTCTATTTTGTGATGACGTTAGGTTATGTACGATGAGGATGAGTGAGCTTCGCCGAAGGCAAAGCCGGTCAGATGGCATCGATACCGGTTTCACCGGTGCGGATGCGGATGACCTCTTCGACATTGGAAACGAAAATCTTTCCGTCGCCGATGCGCCCCGTCTGCGCGGCCTTGCGGATCGCGTCGATGACAGCCTCCGCGTTTTCATCTGCGAGCACGACCTCGACCTTCACCTTCGGCAGGAAATCGACGACATATTCAGCACCGCGGTAGAGTTCGGTATGGCCCTTCTGGCGACCGAAGCCCTTCGCTTCCGTGACAGTGATACCCTGCAGACCGACTTCCTGAAGGGCTTCCTTCACCTCGTCCAGCTTGAAAGGCTTAATGATCGCTTCGATCTTTTTCATGAGAAAATGTCTCTCCGCTTCTCCCGTTACAGCAGGAATTTTCCCGCTCGCGGGATATGATGCAGATATCGTGCCAGTTTGAAATCCGTCCCACGCAAAAAATCACGGAATTTTATCCGCGCAGCGCTGTTTGCCCGCGTTCCATGTCGTTTTGATGAAAAAAGAGGTGAAGGGGGTCGTGTTTTTATCGAAAATGGCACAAAACCTGAAAAAACCATTTCAATTTCGACTTCCCCGGGTGTCTTGCGATTCGATGAAAAATTAATCAGATGCATAAAATATGACCTCTTGTTTTCTTGATCATACGGTTGTTTTTTAGGCGTTTTTTGAATTGAATAGGTCCATGAGCCAGCGCCTTTCCGATCTCCTCCTGACACCCGCAGAAATGGCTGCGGCCGATAGGGCTGCTGCTGAATCCGGAATCGACTCCTACGGCCTGATGGAGAAGGCAGGTGCTGCGGTCGCCGCCACTGCGCTGCGGCTTTATCCGGGCGCTGTACGCTTTGCCGTCCTCTGCGGTCCGGGCAACAATGGCGGCGACGGCTATGTGGTTGCCCGGCTCCTGCAGGAGAGCGGCGCACACGTGGAGATCTTTCATCTTGGTGATCCGGAGAAGCTGAAGGGAGACGCCGCACGGGCGAGGGCAGCCTGTGCACTGAAAGGATTGGATATAGGCAACTATGATCCGCAGCAGGGCGATATCGTCATCGACGGTCTCTTTGGTGCGGGCCTTGCGCGCGCTGTCCCGGCGGACGTGGCCGAACTGATCCAAAAGGTGGAGAAGGCGCGCATTGCGGTCATCGCCGTCGATCTGCCATCCGGCCTCGACGGCCGCACTGGCGCAGTACTCGGAGCCGCCTTCCGCGCGGCGCATACCGTGACCTTCATGACCCGCAAGCCCGGCCATCTGCTGATGCCGGGCAGGGAGCTTTGCGGCAGCCTTGAGGTCTTCGATATCGGTATTCCGAGCCGAATCATCAGCGCGCAGACGGATGGTCGTGTCGATGAGAACACACCTGCCGCGTGGCGTGCTGTCATTCCGACCGAGCAGATGGAGACACACAAATATAAGCGTGGCCACCTTGTTGTATTTTCAGGTGATGCGAGCAAGACAGGCGCCGCCCGCATGTCGGCCATGGCGGGGCTGAAGGCCGGGGCCGGGCTTGTCACCATCGCCGCGCCGAGCGAAGCACTTTCCGCCAACAGCGCCCATCTGACCGCCATTATGCTGCACGCGATTGACGACGCGGCGGCATTGAAGGGCTGGCTTGAAGATGCACGTCTTCAGACCTTCGTTCTCGGCCCTGGCTTCGGCATCGGAAAGAAGGCCCGCAAATTCGTATCCCTACTGCGCGACCGTCATCTCGTTCTCGATGCCGACGGCATCAGCTCGTTCAAGGATGACCCGCAGGCGCTGTTCGATCTGTTCAGGGGAGAGCCGCGCCTCGTTCTAACGCCACATGATGGCGAGTTTGCGCGCCTCTTTCCTGATATCGCCGCAGATAAGAGGGCAGGAAAGGTGGACAAGGCACTGGCCGCCGCCGGCCGCTCTAATGCAATCATCATCTACAAGGGTGCCGATACCGTCATCGCCTCTCCGGACGGACGGGCGCTGATCAACACCAACGCACCGGTCTGGCTCGCGACCGCCGGTTCCGGCGATGTGCTGGCAGGCATTATCGGCGGCTTGCTCGCTCAGGGCCTGCCGGCATTCGAGGCAGCAGCTGCTGCTGTCTGGCTGCATGGAGAGGCAGGCCACCGCGCCGGGAAAGGGTTGACGGCCGAAGATCTCGCCGCGCACGTACTGCCCTACTGAGCGATTATTTGTCGATCCGCTTCTGCAGGGCGATCGCCCCATGCGGCGCATTGACTTTGCCCTCATGGATCATGAAAGCAAAGACGTCGCGCGGCTCGACCTTGACCTTCCTGTCCTTGTCGATCAACGGCAGGTCGTCAGGCACTTTTCCTTCGGCCCAGGTCTCAAGTCGTTTGGCCCAGTCCTTCAACTCCGGTTCCGGATAGCAGGTCGGAATGTCATCCGATCCCTTCTGAAGCCGCGTATAGACGAAATCCGCCGTCACATCGGCAATCATCGGATAGTCGAAATGCTCTGCGCAGACAGGCGCCACACCATATTTCTCAAGCAGTGCGACGAATTCCGGCACCTTGAAGGAATCGTGCCTGACTTCCACGACATGGCGCAGCTTCAGTCCGTCCTGCTTCTCCGGCAGCAGCTTCAGGAACGCCTCGAAATCATCGGGTTCGAACCTTTTCGTCGGCGCAAACTGCCAGAGCAGAGGGCCGAGATGATCGCCAAGTTCGCTGATGCCGGATGAAAGGAATTTCTCCATCGATTCCCATGCCTCTGCAAGCACACGGCGGTTCGTTGTGTAACGCGTTGCCTTTAGCGAAAAAACGAAGCCATCGGGCACATCAGCGGCCCATTTGGCAAAGACCGCTGGCTTCTGCGTGCTGTAGTAGGTGCCGTTGACTTCGATGACCTTCAGCTGGCGGCTGGCATAGTTCAGCTCGTCTTTCTGCTTGAGATCGGCGGGAAAGAAATGGCCGCGCCACGGCTCGAATGTCCAGCCGCCGATACCTACGCGGATCGTGCCCGATTTGCTCATCTGCTCCTCCTCTTGCGATCCCTCAGATCGCGCCAACCTTCTTTGCCCCATCGACCTTCTTTGTCATGTCGACGATGGTCCATCCTGGCCGATAGGGATTGGGCCGGCGACCCGTTTCCTGAAAACCGAAGGCGGAATAAAGCGCGATGTTTCGCTCCATCCGCGCATTGGTATAGAGCCGCATCTCTGGCTTTCCCCACTCCCGCGCTTTGTCCTCCAGCCAGCGCAGCATGGCCACGCCATGTCCCGCTCCCTGGAAGTCTGGCGATACCGCAATGCTGAAAAGCATCACGTGGTTGGCATGGCGCTCGACGACCGCGAGCCCCGCCATGGTACCATCAGCCTCCCGTAGCAGACTTCGCCGCGTTCGATCCGCGGCTCGTAATTTTCCGTCACCGGGATCGGCGGATAGCCGAAAAGATCGGTATAGGGCTGATAGGCAGCCGATGTCAGCGTCATGACCGCAGGCAGTTCCGCAATCGTGGCGATCCGCATCGTCATTCCGCTGCTACGACCGCCTTCTTGACCGGCCGCCGCTCCAGCAATTCCTTCAAGAACTGACCGGTATAGGAACGCTTCTCCTGGACAATGGTCTCCGGCGTGCCGACGGCCACGATCTCGCCGCCGCCGTCGCCACCTTCAGGTCCGAAATCGAGGATCCAGTCGGCCGTCTTGATGACTTCGAGATTGTGCTCGATGACAACAACCGAATTGCCCTGATTGACCAGCTCGTGCAGCATTTCCAGAAGCTTGGAGACGTCATGGAAATGCAGGCCGGTCGTCGGCTCGTCGAGGATATAGAGCGTGCGGCCCGTCGAGCGCTTCGATAGTTCCTTGGCGAGCTTGACGCGCTGCGCCTCGCCACCCGAAAGCGTATTGGCCTGCTGGCCGACCTTGATATAGCCAAGACCGACATCGAACAGAGACTGCAGCTTGTCGCGTACGGCCGGAACCGCTGCGAAGAACTCGACGCCTTCTTCCACCGTCATGTCCAGCACGTCGGAGATCGACTTGCCCTTGAAGGTGACATCGAGCGTTTCGCGGTTGTAACGCTTGCCGTGGCAGACGTCGCAGGTGACATAGACGTCAGGCAGGAAGTGCATCTCGATCTTGATAACGCCATCGCCCTGGCAGGCCTCACAACGGCCGCCCTTGACGTTGAAGGAGAAACGGCCCGGCTGATAGCCGCGTGCCTTTGCCTCCGGCAGGCCGGCAAACCAGTCACGGATCGGTGTGAAGGCGCCTGTATAAGTGGCCGGGTTCGAACGCGGTGTGCGGCCGATCGGCGACTGGTCGATGTCGATCACCTTGTCGATATGCTCGAAACCATCGATGCGGTCGTGATCGGCAGGGATTTCGCGCGCGCCCATGACGCGTCGTGCCGCCGACTTGTAGAGCGTCTCGATGAGGAAGGTGGACTTGCCACCACCCGACACGCCTGTCACCGCCGTGAAGACCCCGAGCGGGATCGCCGCTGTGACGTTCTTCAGATTGTTGCCGCGTGCACCAATAACCTTGATCTCCTTGCCCTTCTTCGGCTTGCGCCGTTCGTCAGGCAGGGCCACGCCAAGTTCGCCCGACAGATATTTGCCGGTCAGCGATTTCGGATTGGCCATGATCTCCTGCGGCGTGCCATGCGCCACCACCTGGCCGCCATGCACGCCCGCCGCCGGGCCGATATCGACAACATCATCTGCCGTCAGGATCGCATCTTCGTCATGCTCGACCACGATGACCGTGTTGCCGATGTCTCGCAGGTGCTTCAGCGTGTCGAGCAGGCGGGCGTTGTCGCGCTGATGCAGGCCGATCGACGGTTCGTCGAGCACGTAGAGAACCCCGGTCAGGCCCGATCCGATTTGCGAGGCAAGTCGGATACGCTGGCTCTCGCCGCCCGACAGCGTGCCGGAATTGCGCGACAGGCTGAGATATTCGAGACCCACATCATTGAGGAAACGCAATCGGTCGCGGATTTCCTTGAGAATGCGCACGGCAATCTCGTTCTGCTTGGCGTTGAATGTCGCCGGCAGTTCCTCGAACCAGTCGCGGGCGATGCGGATCGACATTTGCGTGACTTCGCCGATATGCAGCTTGTTGATCTTGACCGCCAGCGCTTCCGGCTTCAGGCGAAAGCCGTTGCAGGACGGGCAGGGGGCTGCCGACATGAAGCGCTCGATATCCTCGCGCGCCCAGGCCGAATCCGTTTCCTTCCAGCGCCGCTCGAGATTGGGTACGATGCCTTCGAAATTCTTCGAGGTGGTGTAGGAACGCGCACCATCGGCATAGTGGAATTCGATCCTCTCCTCGGTGCCGTTCAGGATGACATCCTTGGCTTTTTCGGGAAGGTCGTTCCAGCGGCTGCCGAGCTTGAAGCCGAAATGCTTGCCGAGCGCTTCCAGCGTCTGGTTGTAATAGGGCGAAGTGGACTTGGCCCAGGGCGCGATCGCACCGTCGCGCAGTGTACGCTCCGGCTCGGGCACGATCAGATCCGGGTCGATCTTCTGCTGTGAACCGAGACCGTCGCAGGTCGGACACGCGCCGAAAGGATTGTTGAACGAAAAGAGCCGCGGTTCGATCTCCGGAATGGTGAAGCCGGAAACCGGGCACGCAAACTTTTCCGAAAACAGCACACGCTCGTGCGTCTCGTTGAGCGATTTGTTGGCCGAGCCGCCGGCCGAGGTTTCCTCGGGCGGCAGCGGCTTGTCGGCGAATTCGGCAACGGCGAGGCCGTCGGCAAGCTTCAGCGCCGTTTCGAAACTGTCGGCCAGGCGCGAAGCCATGTCGGGCCGCACGACGATACGGTCGATGACCACGTCGATATCGTGCTTATATTTCTTGTCGAGCGTTGGCGCATCGGCGATCTCGTAGAACTGCCCGTCCACCTTGACGCGCTGGAAGCCCTTTTTCATGAGCTCCGCCAGTTCCTTCTTGTACTCGCCCTTACGGCCACGGATCATCGGCGCCAATATATAAAGACGTGTACCTTCCTCGAAGGCGAGTACACGGTCCACCATCTGACTCACTGTCTGGCTCTCGATCGGTAGGCCGGTGGCCGGCGAATAGGGAACGCCGACACGTGCAAACAACAGGCGCATATAGTCGTAGATTTCGGTGACGGTGCCGACGGTCGAGCGCGGATTGCGCGAGGTCGTCTTCTGCTCGATCGAGATTGCCGGCGACAGGCCGTCGATCTGATCGACATCAGGCTTCTGCATCATTTCCAGGAACTGGCGTGCATAGGCGGAAAGGCTTTCGACATAGCGGCGCTGGCCCTCAGCATAGATCGTATCGAAGGCGAGCGAGGATTTGCCGGAGCCGGAAAGGCCGGTCATGACGATCAGCTTGTTGCGCGGCAGATCGAGGTCGATGCCCTTCAGATTATGCTCGCGCGCGCCACGGATGGAGATCGTCTTCAGTTCGCTCATCGTCTCTGCTTCAAGTGGTTTGGGGATCACAGCCCTTATTTAGTGATGCCAGCGGGCGAGTCGAGGCTGAATGTCCGGAACAACAAAGGTTTTCGATTCTGTTGACAGGATCATAGCGAATAATTAGAACAAATAAAGAACAAAATTCCTTGTGGATTAAGAGGGCCTGGATGCGCATCGCTTGTCCTCTATGGTTTAAGGTGCGCCGATGATTTTTGAACGCCGCCGGTCAGGGCGGCAGTAAGGTGAGCGATATGGCTGGCAGTGTGAACAAGGTAATTCTTATCGGAAACGTGGGTGCCGACCCCGAAATCCGGCGCACGCAGGATGGCCGGCCGATCGCCAATCTCCGCATCGCGACCTCGGAAACCTGGCGCGACCGCAACTCCGGCGAGCGCCGCGAGAAGACTGAATGGCACACCGTCGTCGTCTTCAACGAAGGCCTCTGCAAGGTCGTCGAACAATATGTGAAGAAGGGCGCCAAGCTCTATATCGAGGGCGCTCTGCAGACCCGCAAATGGCAGGATCAGAACGGCAACGACCGCTACTCGACGGAAATCGTGCTGCAGGGCTTCAATTCGACGCTGACGATGCTTGATGGCCGTGGCGAAGGCGGGGGCGCGAGCTCCGGCTTCGGCGGCGGTCGCGGCGGCGATGATTTCGGGGGCGACGACTACGGCGCGGGTCCGTCGTCGGGGGGGGGCCGCAGCAGCGGTGGCGCCCGTGGCGGCAGCAACAACAGCGGTGGCGGCAACTTCTCGCGCGATCTCGACGACGACATCCCGTTTTGATCGATCCTAACCGAAGATTTGAGGATCGCGCTCTAGCCTTTTGAATCCACACATCGGCCCGAAAATCGATTCCGATTTTCGGGCCGATTTGTAAGCGCCGTTTTCAGGTCGGCGTCGCGCTGATCAGGTTGAGGGCGGATTTCGCACCGTCCACGACGAACTGGGCGGCAAGAGCCGCCAGGATGACGCCGAGAAGACGGGTCAGGATCGCCCGGCCGGTGACGCCGAGGAAGCGGTCAAGCCGGTCGGCGAGGAATAGCACCACCAGCGTGATCAGCAGGCAGCCGGCAATGACGCCGATTAGCTGCGCACGCTCGACGGTGGAGGGCAGGGTGCCTCCGAGCAGGATCGTCGCCGAAATGGCCCCCGGTCCGGCGATCAGCGGCAGGGCAAGCGGGAAGACGGCGATATTCTCGATATGATCCTTGGTGATCGCCACTTCCGTGGTCTTTTCCTTGCGGTCCTGCCGACGCTCGAAGACCATTTCGAAGGCTATCCAAAAAAGCAGCAGTCCGCCCGCCAGCCGGAATGCGCCGATGGAAATGCCGAGAACGCCGAGCACGCCGGAGCCGAACAGCGCGAAAACGGCAAGGATGATGAAGGCGATCGTGATGCCGCGCAGCGCCACCTGCTTTCGCTCCGGGCGGCTCATACCCACAGTGAGGCCGAGAAAGAGCGGGGCAAGCCCTGGCGGATCGATGGTGACAAGCAGCGTCGTGAACGCGTTGATCAGTTGGTCGGCGCTTGCCATCGCTTCTCCAAAACCCCATATAGGTGCTTGTTTTTCATGATTGTGCTGTGCCGATCCCGATTTGGCAAATGCATGATTGCTGATTGTCTTCCTACTACGGGCAAATACCGTGGTTTGCCCTCTTTCGACCGCAAAAGCCTGTTCAAAACCCTTGGCCAAATTGGCGTGGGAACAGGCTTTCCGCTATAAATCTTCGAGTGATTCTAGAAGAGAACGTGAACCGTTTTGACTGAGCAAACACCCCCCGGCGGCGGGAAGCTCCCGCCAGGCATCGAGCCCATCTCCATTATGGAGGAAATGCAGCGGTCCTATCTCGATTACGCCATGAGCGTGATCGTGTCGCGTGCGCTGCCCGACGTGCGCGATGGCCTGAAGCCCGTGCATCGGCGCATCCTTTACGGCATGTCCGAGCTCGGCATCGACTGGAACAAGAAATACGTCAAATGCGCCCGCGTTACCGGGGATGTGATGGGTAAATACCATCCGCACGGCAACGCCGCGATTTACGATGCGCTCGCCCGCATGGCGCAGGATTGGTCGCTCCGTCTGCCGCTCATCGACGGCCAGGGCAATTTCGGTTCTGTCGACGGTGACCCGCCGGCGGCCGAGCGTTACACCGAATGCCGCCTGCAGAAGGCGGCCCATTCGCTGCTCGACGATCTCGACAAGGAAACGGTCGACTTCCGCGACAACTATGACGGCACGCTCTCCGAGCCGGTCGTCGTTCCCGCCAAGTTCCCGAACCTGCTGGTCAACGGTGCAGGCGGCATCGCCGTCGGCATGGCGACCAACATTCCGCCGCATAACCTTTCTGAGGTCATCGACGGCTGTATTGCGCTGATCAACGATCCCGCGATCGAACTGCCGGAACTGATGCAGATCATTCCTGGCCCCGACTTCCCGACCGGAGCCAAGATTCTCGGCCGCGCCGGGATCCGCTCGGCCTATGAAACCGGCCGCGGTTCCGTCGTCATGCGTGGCGTTGCCACCATTGAGCCGATGCGCGGCGATCGCGAACAGATCATTATCACCGAAATTCCCTATCAGGTGAACAAGGCGACGATGATCGAGAAGATGGCCGAGCTGGTGCGCGAGAAGCGCATCGAAGGCATCTCCGACCTGCGTGATGAATCCGACCGCCAGGGCTACCGTGTTGTCGTCGAGTTGAAGCGCGACGCCAATGCCGACGTCATCCTCAATCAGCTTTATCGTTACACGCCGCTGCAGACCTCCTTCGGCTGCAATATGGTGGCGCTGAACGGCGGCAAGCCGGAACAGCTGACGCTGCTCGACATGCTCCGCGCCTTCGTCTCCTTTCGCGAGGAAGTCGTTAGCCGGAGAACGAAATTTCTGCTCCGCAAGGCGCGCGAACGCGCCCACGTCTTGGTAGGTTTGGCGATTGCCGTTGCCAATATCGACGAAGTCATTCGCGTCATCCGCCAGGCGCCTGACCCGCAGTCGGCTCGCGAAGAACTGATGACCCGCCGCTGGCCGGCGGAAGATGTCGAAAGCCTGATCCTTCTCATCGACGATCCCCGCCATCGCATCAACGAAGACCTGACCTATAACCTCTCCGAAGAGCAGGCCCGCGCCATTCTCGAGCTGCGTCTTGCTCGTCTGACGGCTCTCGGCCGTGACGAAATTGGCGATGAACTCAATAAGATAGGCGAGGAAATCAAGGACTATCTTGATATCCTGTCGTCGCGTGTCCGTATCCAGACGATCGTCAAAGACGAGCTCGCTGCAATCCGCGACGAGTTCGGCACGCCGCGCCGCACCGAGATTGTCGATGGCGGTCTCGAAATGGACGATGAGGACCTCATCGCCCGCGAAGATATGGTCGTGACCGTCTCCCATCTCGGCTACATCAAGCGCGTGCCGCTGACGACCTATCGTGCGCAGCGCCGCGGCGGCAAGGGCCGTTCGGGGATGACCACTCGTGACGAGGATTTTGTTAGCCGGCTATTCGTGGTAAATACCCACACACCGGTTCTGTTCTTCTCCTCGCGCGGCATCGTCTACAAGGAAAAGGTCTGGCGCTTGCCGATCGGCACCCCAACCTCGCGCGGCAAGGCGCTGATTAACATGCTGCCGCTGGCGTCAGGTGAACGCATCACCACCATCCTGCCGTTGCCTGAGGATGAGGACAGCTGGGATAATCTCGACGTCATGTTCTCGACCACGCGTGGCACGGTCCGCCGCAACAAGCTGTCGGATTTCGTCCAGGTGAACCGCAACGGCAAGATCGCCATGAAGCTGGACGAGGAGGGCGATGAAATCCTCTCCGTCGAGACCTGCACGGATCGGGACGACGTTCTGCTGACGACGGCGCTCGGCCAGTGCATCCGCTTCCCGGTCGATGATGTCCGCGTCTTCGCCGGCCGCAATTCCATCGGCGTGCGCGGCATCAATCTCGGAGATGGTGACCGCATCATTTCGATGACGATTGTCGGTCATGTCGATGCCGAGCCGTGGGAGCGCGCTGCTTATCTCAAGCGCTCCGCCGCCGAACGTCGTGCGACGGGCGTGGACGAAGAGGATATCGCTCTGGTCGGTGAAGAAGTCACCGAAGAGGGACAGCTCTCCGACGAGCGTTATGAAGAGCTGAAGGCACGCGAGCAATTCGTGCTGACGGTTTCTGAAAAGGGCTTCGGCAAGCGCTCGTCTTCCTACGATTTCCGCATCTCCGGTCGCGGCGGTAAGGGTATCCGCGCCACCGATACGTCGAAGACAGGCGAAATCGGCGAACTGGTCGCCGCCTTCCCGATCGACGATGGCGATCAGATCATGCTTGTTTCGGATGGCGGTCAGCTGATCCGCGTTCCGGTCGGCGGCATCCGTATCGCCAGCCGCGCGACCAAGGGCGTGACAATCTTCTCCACTGCCAAGGATGAGAAGGTCGTATCGGTCGAGCGCATCAGCGAGCCGGAAGAAGAGGCGGCAGAGAACGGTTACGAAGCCGTGGTTTCCGAAGACGAAGCTCCTGCAGCGGGCGAAGCTGACGAAACCCCATCGGCTGAATAATTCACCACTTTCTCATTGCAGACCGGGCGGCCCCTGCCGCCCGGTTTTTTATTGCGCTATGAAGAGCTTGCCGATTCATCCGGAGGGGGAATGCTGTGGGCAGCTGGACAAGGCGAGGGGTGCTGGCCGGTATTTCGGCCGCAGCCGGTGTGGCGGCGGGGCGTCTTCTGCTTCAGCCGCAAAGTGATCCCGGACCAGCCTTTCCAGCGGAACTTCCCATTGAAGATGGCGCGACCATTCTCAATGACGCCGGAGAACTGACACCGACCCGGGTTGCGGCACATCTGACCGTCAAGGAGCCGCCACAGGAGGCCACGGTCGACCGGTTGCGCACGGCGCTCGCTGAATCCGTCAAGGCAAACAGGCCCCTGAGCGCCAGCGCCGCGCGCCATTCGATGGGCGGCCAGAGTCTTGTCGAGAATGGTACGGCCCTAACGCTCGATCAGGATTGGCTGGAGGCAGATACGGCCGCCAAGACCTACCGTGTCGCTGCCGGCGCACGTTGGTCGACGATCATTTCCAAGCTCGATAGCATCGGCTTTTCGCCCGCCGTCATGCAGTCCAACAACGACTTCGGCGTTGCCAGCACCTTTTCGGTCAATGCCCATGGCTGGCCCGTTCCATTCAGTGCTTGCGGCAGCACCGTCCGTTCTATCAGGTTGATGACGGTGGACGGCAATCTGCTGACCTGCTCACGCACGGAAAACGCGGAGCTCTTCAACCATGCCATGGGCGGATACGGCCTTTTTGGTATCATCACCGAACTTGAGCTCGACATGGTGCCGAACGTGCTTCTGCAGCCTACCTTCGAGCATTTGGCGGGTGAGGATCTCGGACGGCGCTTTGCCGAAGTTCTGGCGAGCGATAGCGCGATCAACATGGCCTATGGCCGTATGGATATTTCGCTCGATCGCTTCTTTGAAGACGCGCTGCTGATCACCTATCGCGCCGCCCCGGATCAGACAAAGGTACCGCCGGCCTCCGGCTCCGGTTTCATCAGCCATGTCTCGCGCGAAATCTTCCGGGCGCAAGTCGGTTCGGATACGGCCAAACATCTTCGCTGGTGGACCGAGGCTGTCATCAATCCATCGCTTGCGGCGCAGGCGACGCGCAACAGCCTGATGAACGAACCCGTCGTCACGCTCGACGACCGCGATCCGTCCCGCACGGATATCCTGCACGAATATTTCGTCTCGCCGTCTCGCTTCGCTGATTTCGTCGCAGCCTGCCAGGATATCATTCCGGCCTCCTATCAGCAGCTCCTGAACATCACGCTGCGCTATGTCGATACCGATAGCGATAGTGTGCTGGCTTACGCCACGGAACCCCGCATTGCCGCGGTCATGCTCTTCTCGCAGGAAAAGACTGTCAGAGGCGAGGCCGACATGCAGCGTATGACGGAAGCGCTGATCGAGCGCGTGCTCTCAATCGGCGGCAGCTACTATCTGCCGTATCGGCCGCATGCCCGATTGGATCAGTTTACCCGCGCCTATCCCCGTGCCGGAGAATTTGCAGCGGCCAAGCGCCGCCTAGATCCCAGCCTTACCTTCCGCAATCATTTCTGGGATCGCTATCTCGGAAGCCTCTAGGGAGATCATGATGTCCAGGCTTCGGTTGATTGCCGCGCTTTATACGGCGGCTCTGCTCTTTGCGGCCGCGTTGAATTACATTCCGGGACTGACGGATGCGGAGGGGCGCGCTTTCGGGATTTTCGCGCTCGATATCTATGACGACAGCCTGCATCTGGCCTCGGCCGCCTGGGCCGGTATCGCAGCCTTCCTGTCGGCCCGTGCATCCCGAAACTTCCTTTTCTATTTCGGCTTGCTCTATTTCAGCGATGGCCTGCTTGGACTGGTCACCGGGTCGGGTTATCTTGATCTCGGTATCGTCAACTACGGAATTCAGGATCTTCCCTTTACGTTCAAGGTCCTCGCCAACCTGCCGCATCTCTTTCTTGGCGGTGTGGGGCTCGCATCCAGCTATATCTTCCGCCGTGAGGCCCCGTGATGCGGCGTCTTCTGAAGATCATCGGCTGGCTCCTCGCGGTTCTCGTCGTCGTCCTGCTGCTGCTCAGCCCCGTTGCCTATGTCGAAACCTTCTGCCATGCCGACCCTGAGCCTGACAGCTATAAGCCGCTGATATCGGATCCCGAATCCCGCCGGCAGGAGGCCAATACCTATCTCACCTATCCGGAGTGGCATATCGTCTATGCCTATGACGGCCTCGCCGAAACCCTGAAGACGGGCGACGAACATGGCTTCGGCTATGTCTCCAGCGTGAGGGATTTCTGGGTCGCAGACTGTGCGCTGGCCCGTATTGCCGATCGCCACGGCGGCGCTGACAGCGAGACGCGAATGATGATCGCCACCATCGGTGTCAGCTTCACCATCGAAATGGGCCTGAAGGCGACCTATGAGGAAACAGTCGGCCGGCTCTTTGCGCTCTGGCGCGGCAGCGAAAAGACGCCGCAGGATATCGTTGCCCGTGAGATGGCGATCGATTATGCCGCCTTCCTGCGTCAGACCCCATGGTACAAATATCCCTTTCAACCCTGGATCGACAGGCTTTGGGCCGCACCTGTAGAAGAGCCGCTGCGCGGCTGGGAGCGCCGTCTGGCGCTCGGCGGCGAGTGGCGTGCCAAAATTGGCTATGCCGGCATGATTGCCAGCGCTGTTGCGGCAACGGGCGAGGCGAAGCTAACGATCCGATCGGTCGTATCAGGGCTGCCGGCGAACACGCTTTCGACAATTCCCGATGTATCGGTCATTTCGGAAAGTGCTGATGGTGTACTGATCGAAACGCCGCGCTACGACCGCTTCACCCGTATCCTTGCGGAGATCGCGAAGGCCGGCGGCACAATCCGCGAGATTGCCGGCAACGACGAAATCATGGTGTCGCTAACCATGCCTTCAGGGATGGAGCAAGGCAATCTGGCCGGCGAGGTGATCGCCCGCCTGCCTCGCACCGGTTTTGACAGCGACCGCCTGCTTCTGTCAGTCAGGATACCTGATCTGGCGCCGCTGCTCAAAGACCGGCCGATTGCCGATCCCGGCCTCGAGCATATATTCGATTTCTGAACCATCGGACAGGTCGCTCTTTGATCACACGCTTGGCACGCAGGACAGGCACTTCGATTGCGGTCGTCGCTGCAGTCTTCGTGCTGTTTGCTGTGGTCTTTGCGGCAACGGGCGAGGCGCCAGCTGCCATGGTCTTTCCCGCCGGCAGCATTGAACCCGGCTCATTGCCCGAAGATGCCTCCATCCTGCGGTGGAACAGGAGCTTTGCCGTCGTCACAAGCGAACGCAGCGACTATGTGCGTGCGCTCTATGGCAAGGGGGCGCTTCTTGTTCTGCCGCTGCGTAAGAGCGGCTGTCTGGCGCTACAGCCTGCATCTTCGCCATGAGAAAAGCCGGATGCAGAACATCCGGCTTGCATTCATGCTTTGCGCTGCAGGAGCGGCTTTAGAAAGCGCTATGCTTCTTGTTGAGCGATTTCACTTCCTCGCTTTCACGGCGTAGCGCGGAAATCGTCGAAGTAACGGACACTATGAACATGATACTGATGAGTGCTGTGAGAACTGTCAGGATCGCGAACATGGCCGTTCCTTTCTACAGGGAGTTGCGTTAACGCCCCTTAGTACTGACCGAGTACGCTTACGGTGCGTGCCGAAGCGAATGGGCCATAGACTTTGGAAGCATCAACCTTCTGGTTGTCATAGAGAGCGATTGTGGCAGTCAGCATGCCCGTAATCATTACCATCCAGAGCATGTTGATCATGGTGATCTTGCCAGGCATCTTAATTCCCTTCCTGCCGCGTTGCCGCTTCTCGTATGTGTCGATCATGTGAACGCATCCGTCTTTAAAAGGTTCCCGCCGGATGTTGACGGGGGTTTACCAATGGTGTTCTGAAGCGACCTTGAATGTCGTGTTCATCTGCCGTTCAGAATTCAAATCGATTAGAACGCATGCGTCCAAGCTGGCGCATGATGGCTGCATGTTCATTGACTTCCGGGCGCACCCAGCCAAGCTGATGCCGATCTGCGAAGTAACCATAGAAAAGCTCTGCAAATACCGAAAAAATAACGGCTATTGCAATGAGGATGATCAGCATGATCCGGGTCTTTCCGGGGATGACGCTACCGGGACCGGTAGCTTCTGTGTCGATGATCTGAGTAAAGCAGATCGCGTCTGAGCGGGCCTTGAACGTGCCGTTCATTCATCGTTCAGCCGTCTCTGACGGCATGGCTAATTGACTTGCGGGAAAACGGCTTCCATGACAAAAGGCGTCAAACGAACGGCCGGACCAAATGACCACAGCTTTCTATCCGGGGTCCTTCGACCCGATCACCAACGGACACGTTGACGTGCTGGTGCAGGCGCTCAACGTCGCCGAAAAGGTGATTGTCGCAATCGGTATCCACCCCGGTAAGACAGCGCTCTTTTCCTTCAACGAAAAGGCCGAACTGATCCGCGCGTCGCTCGCCGAAGTGCTGCCGGAAAAGAGCGCGCTTATCGATGTCGTCTCCTTCGACAATCTCGTCGTCGATGCTGCGCGCGCGCATGGCGCAAGCCTGCTTATCCGCGGCGTGCGTGACGGCACCGATCTCGATTATGAAATGCAGATGGCTGGGATGAATCGGCAGATGGCGCCCGATATCCAGACCATCTTTTTGCCGGCAGGCACAGCCTCGCGGCCCATTACCGCCACATTGGTGCGCCAGATCGCGGCCATGGGCGGAGATGTCAGCGCCTTCGTACCGGCGGCCGTGTTGAAAGCCTTGAAATCCAAGCGCAAAGACTAGGCGGAAACCGCCTCAATGGAGCCCACATGAAACTCTTCTATCTTGCATTTGCCGGCGTGCTGTATTTCGCTTCTTTCGCGGGGGACGCCTTTGCGCAGGCTGCCGATCACTACGTCACCATTCAGCTGAAGAGCGGCCCGGTCGTGATCCAGCTCCTGCCTGACGTTGCGCCAAAGCACGTTGCGCAGATCGAAGCGCTGGTGAAGAAGGGTGAATACGATAATGTCGCCTTCCACCGTGTCATCCCCGGCTTTATGGCCCAGACCGGCGACGTGAAATACGGCAACATGGAAAAGAACTTCGATGCGAGCCAGGCTGGCACCGGCGGCTCCGATCTGCCTGACCTTCCGGCAGAATTTTCCAAGACGCCCTTCGTCCGCGGCACGGTCGGCATGGCGCGCGCCCAGGATCCGAATTCCGCCAACTCGCAGTTCTTCATCATGTTCGCTGACGGCTCCTTCCTGAACGGCCAGTACACGGTCGTCGGCAAGGTTGTCTCCGGCATGGAAAACGTCGACAAGATCAAGAAGGGCGAAGGCCAGAACGGCGAAGTCAGCAATCCCGATCGCATGATCAAGGTCACGCTGGGCAAGAAGTAAGTTCAAGACAACAAGGAGAACGACAATGGCCGAGATCAAGGATCCGGAAAACACCATCATTCTGGAAACCACCAAGGGCAAGGTTGTCATCCAGCTTCTGCCGCAGGTGGCTCCCGAGCATGTCAAGCGCATCAAGGAACTTGCCCGCGAGAAGGCCTATGACGGTGTCGTTTTCCACCGCGTCATCGCCGATTTCATGGCGCAGACGGGTGACGTGCAGTTCGGCAAGAAGGGCGGAGAGAGCTTCAACCCAGGTCGCGCCGGCATGGGCGGCTCTTCGAAGGACGATCTAAAGGCTGAATTCTCCGCAACACCGCATGTCCGCGGCACCTGCTCGATGGCTCGTTCGCAGAGTCCCAACTCGGCCAACTCCCAGTTCTTCATCTGCTTCACCGATGCTCCATGGCTGAACAAGCAGTATTCCGTCTGGGGCCAGGTCATCGAAGGCATGAACAATATTGACAAGATCAAGAAGGGCGAACCCGTTTCCGATCCGGATTCGATCGTCTCCATGCGGGTTGCCGCCGACGTCTGATTGTGATTTCTGCTGGAACCCGCCCTTGCGCGCGAGCGCGGGGCGGGTTTCGCTTTGCCTGAAAGTGCCTCGATGCGCGTAGACCTCTTCGATTTCGACCTGCCGGATGAACGCATTGCGCTGCGGCCCGCCGAGCCGCGCGACAGCGCGCGGCTGCTCGTCGTCGATCCGAATGCGCGGATAGTGCTTTCCGATCACCGCGTCTCGGATCTGCCCTCTTTCCTGCAGGCAGGCGATGCGCTGGTCTTCAACGATACCAAGGTCATTCCGGCCCAACTCGAAGGCATTCGCCATCGCGAGGGCGCCGGCGGCCAGCAGGTTTCGGCCACACTCCACATGCGCATCGGCGCCAACAAATGGAAGGCCTTCGCCAAGCCCGGAAAACGCATCAAGGAGGGCGACCGTATCGCCTTCGGCCATGGCGGCGAAAGCTGCATGATCGGCTCGCTCGATGCGACCGTCGAGGAAAAGGGCGAAGCGGGCGAGGTGACGCTCTCCTTCGACCTCTCCGGCCCTGCGCTCGATGAGGCCATTGCCAGCGTCGGCCATATTCCGCTGCCGCCCTATATCGCCGCCAAGCGGCCGGAGGATGAGCGCGACCGCGCCGACTACCAGACGATCTATGCGCGGGAGGAAGGAGCTGTCGCTGCCCCGACCGCCGGCCTGCATTTCACACCTGATCTGTTCGAGGCGCTCGACAAGGCTGGCATCGAACGGCATTTCGTGACGCTTCACGTTGGCGCCGGCACCTTCCTGCCGGTCAAGGCCGAAGATACCGACGATCACAAGATGCATCTCGAAAGCGGCTATGTCAGCGCCGAGATCGCTGCGAAGCTGAATGCCGTGCGGCAAAGGGGCGGGCGCATCATCTGCATCGGCACGACCTCGCTGCGGCTGATCGAGAGCGCTGCAGAGGAGAGCGGCGAGATCAAGCCCTGGGCCGGCGCGACCGGCATCTTCATCACGCCCGGATACCGTTTCAAGGCGGTCGATATCCTGATGACGAATTTCCACCTGCCGCGTTCGACACTGTTCATGCTGGTCTCGGCCTTCGCCGGCTTCGACACCATGCACGCGGCCTATAAACATGCCATTTCGACAGGCTACCGCTTCTATTCCTACGGCGACGCGAGCCTTCTTTTCCGGAAAGACCGATGACGACTGAGAACTTCCAGTTCACCCTAAAGAAGACCGATGGCGGCGCGCGCCTCGGTGAAGTTTCCATGCCGCGCGGCACGATCCGCACACCGGCCTTCATGCCGGTCGGTACGGTCGGCACGGTCAAGGCCATGTATCTCGACCAGGTGCGCGAGACGGGTGCCGACATCATCCTCGGCAATACCTACCACCTGATGCTGCGCCCGACGGCGGAGCGTGTCGCCCGCCTCGGCGGCCTGCACAAGCTCATCCGTTGGGAGCATCCAATCCTGACGGATTCCGGCGGCTTTCAGGTCATGTCGCTGTCCGGCCTGCGCAAGCTCGATGAGCAGGGCGTCACCTTCAAGTCGCATGTCGACGGCAGCCTGCATCATATGTCGCCGGAGCGCTCCATCGAAATCCAGGGGCTGCTCGGCTCGGATATCCAGATGCAACTCGATGAATGCGTGGCTCTGCCGGCCGAGCCGAAGGAAATCGAGCGCGCCATGGAGCTCTCGTTGCGCTGGGCCGAGCGCTGCAAGGTCGCTTTCGGCAACCAGCCTGGCAAGGCGATGTTCGGTATCGTCCAGGGTGGCGACGTGCCGGCCCTGCGTGTCCGCTCTGCTGAAGAACTCGCCAAACTCGACCTCAAGGGCTATGCCGTCGGCGGCCTTGCAGTCGGCGAGCCGCAAGATGTGATGCTGAAGATGCTCGAAGAAACACTTCCGGCCCTGCCGGGTGAAAAACCGCGCTACCTGATGGGTGTCGGCACACCTGACGATATCCTGAAATCCGTTGCCCGCGGCATCGATATGTTCGACTGCGTAATGCCAACCCGCTCGGGCCGCCATGGTCTGGCCTTCACCCGCCGCGGCAAGGTCAATATCCGCAACGCCCGCCACGCAGAAGACATGCGCCCGCTCGACGAACAGTCGAACTGCCCGGCGACGCGCGATTATTCACGTGCCTATCTCCACCATCTTGTCCGCGCCAACGAGGCGCTCGGCGGCATGCTGCTCTCCTGGCACAATCTGAACTACTATCAGGAACTGATGCAGGGCATCCGCAAGGCGATTGCCGAAGGTCGTTTCGCCGATTTCATGGCGGAAACGATCGAGGAATGGGCGAGGGGCGATCTCGAGCCCGTCTGATCAAATGCCTTTGCTCTCGGCATTCGGCACGATCTGCACGCCGTTGATCTTGAAGCTGCCGTCGGGCTGGCGAGCGACCTGATAGATCGCCGTCCAGTCCTTGCCGTCTCGACCTGAGATCAGCACCTCCTGATAGATCATTGCTCCGTCGTCGATCGATCTGCTGCGACCGAAGGCATAGTTGCCGGGGTGATAGACCGGCTCGTAGCTTTTCTTCACCATCGCGAAGAAGACGTTTTTGTCTGGATACATGGCCTTAATGCCAGGCGCAGCAAACGAATAGGCGGTATCCGCATCGTCCTTGAGGAATGCCCTGATCTGCTCCTCGATCATCGTCTGTGTTGCCTGCACGGGATCTTCGGCGCGGGCGGCCATGCCTGACATCACGGATACAGCACACAGAACCAGCACTGCGAAGAAGGCGCGCATAGGATCATCTCCGGCTATGTCAGCAGAAGTGTAGGCTATTTTGCGCGCAAGGAAAGAGCCCGATAAACCAGGACTCAGGACCAGCGGCGGAAGAGGGCGCTGGCATTGACGCCGCCGAAACCGAAGCCGTTGGTGATCGCATATTCCATCCCTACCTTGCGCGCCACCTTGCCCACGAGATCGATGCCTTCGGCCGCCGGATCGGCCGTTTCCAGATTGCGCGTCGGCGGAGCGATCTGGTCGCGCAGTGCGAGAATCGTGAAGATCGCTTCGAGCCCGCCTGCAGCACCCAGAAGATGACCCGTCGCCGATTTGGTTGCGCTGACGGCAACGCTGCCATCGCGGCCAAAGACTGTTCCGATTGCAGCGATCTCGCCCTTGTCACCAACCGGTGTCGAGGTCGCATGCGCATTGAGATGCTTGACCTCCGAGGCCGGGATACCGGCCTGCCGTAATGCCGCTTCCATCGCCCGGCGTGCACCGTCGCCGTCTTCTGGTCCAGCCGTCATATGGTAGGCGTCGGCGGCCGTGCCGTAGCCGACGAGTTCGGCAAGAGGTGTCGCGCCGCGCACCAGCGCATGCTCAAGTGTTTCGATGACAAGAATGCCGGCCCCTTCGCCCATCACGAAACCGTCGCGCGCCGTGTCGAAGGGACGCGAGGCCAGTTCGGGCCGGTCATTGAAGCCGCTTGAGAGTGCGCGAGCTGCCGCAAAGCCGCCGAGGCTCACCTTGTCGATGCAGGCTTCGGCGCCGCCGCAGATAGCGACGTCAGCTTCACCGGAGCGGATCAGCCGCGCCGCGTCGCCGATGGCTTGAACGCTTGCCGCGCAGGCCGTTACAGGCGCCCCGAGCGGGCCTTTGAAACCGTAGCGGATACTCACCTGACCGGCCGCGAGATTGACGAGGAAGGAAGGCACAGTGAAGGGCGAGAGCCGCCTCACGCCGCGCGTCTCAGCCGTGCGCACCGCATCCGCAATCGCCGGAAAGCCGCCGACGCCGGAGGCGATGATCGTCGCCGTCCGCTCGCGCGCATCCACGCTCTCCGGCATCCAGCCGGCTTGGCGCACCGCTTCGTCTGACGCCATCATAGCGAACTGGATGAAGCGATCCATCTTCTTCTGGTCTTTGGGCGGCACGGCGCGGTCGGGATCGAAACCGGCTTCGGCATCCTCATTGATGGAGGGAACGACCCCACCGACCTTGGCGGCGAGATCGCCGACCATATCTTCGGGGAGAACGCGCAGGCCCGAACCGCCAGCGACGAGCCGGTTCCATGTGGTCTCGACGCCAACGCCAAGCGGCGAAACAAGTCCCATGCCGGTGACAACAATGCGTTCCATGGATTTTTCCTTTCTAAAGCAATTCCAGCAAGACTGCGGAGCTGGTTTGCGTTCGGAACTGCGTAAAAACAAAGAGATAGAGCATTGGAAATGCTCTACGCGTCGATGCCGAGATAGTAGGCGCGCATGCGGGCGATCCGTTCGCGGTCGCCTTCGTCAGCAGCCGGTCCCGGCAGCAGACAGGTGTTTTCGGGTTTCAATTCTTCGCCGCTGGCTGCATCCACCAGCACGGGTTGTCGTTCCTCGCCGGAAGCGGCATTGCCGAGCAGGAACGCAAGATCCTCTTGCGGAACGTGCCGGCGTCCCCAGGAAAACAGGGCCATCAGGACGGGGAAGAAATCGCGCCCCTTGTCCGTCAGCACATATTCGTAGCGGGCAGGGCGCTCGTTGTAGAGGCGCTTTTCGAACAGTCCTTCATCGACCAGATGCGCGAGCCGCCGCGTCAGGATGTTGGGCGCCACGCCAAGGCTTTTCTGGAATTGGTCGAAGCGCGTCAGTCCGTGAAAGGCATCGCGTAGGATCATCATGCTCCACCAGTCGCCGACGCTGTCGAGCGCGCGGGCGGCCGGGCATTTGAAATTGGCGAAGCTTGTTCGTTGCATGATGAAAGTCACTACAGAAGTTACTTGCATCATGCAAGTCACTAGTTCAGGCGTTGTCTCGCCCGAAGATCTGCGCCGCACCACACCGGTTAGAAGAGCGCCCGCCGCAACGAAAATCGCGTCGACGGGGTTCCGATATAGAGCGGGCCGACATTGGCGAAGAGAAGGAAGGCCACGAGGAAATTGAACCAGCCCCAGAGGACATTGGTAACCGGTGAACTGAGCTTAGCACCCTGCAGCCGAACGAAAGACGCTCGAAAGGGCCTGCCGCTGACGCCGTTGACGAAATGTGGCAGGCTGTTGGTCAGGAAGGCGGCAATGAGGTGAACGATATAGGCGACACAGGGCAATGATTTCTGCGCTTGTCTGATGGGGCGCACCGACAATGTGGTGCGGTATCTGCGTGCGAGAAGGAAAAAAGGGGCTCCGGAAAGGAGCCCACGCAGGTTCGCCGCTTGAATAGCCAGCCTGCTCTCAAAGGAACAGGAAGTCATCATGATGGAGCGGCGCCAGGTTGGAAAATGTCGCAACCTGCACGGCCGCTCCGCGCCCGTTTCCATCGGCGTCGTAGAAGAGGTTCCCGGTCGATTGATCGTAGATCAGACGATCGTTCGCATCCAGGGCCTTGGTGCCGGGCACGAAGTTTTCGGCGGAAAAATTCTCGGGATCGATCGCCGCAAAGACCTCGTGGTCAAGCACGATTTTATCGCCGGCGCTTGTCGAAAAGTCCTCGATCTTGTCGATGTTTTTGTAGGCATTTGGCTTGAGATCGAAGATGAAATGATCGGCTCCAGCTCCGCCGTTCAGAACGTCGTTGCCATTGCCGCCGATGAGCTGGTCGTTTCCGGCGCCGCCTGAAAGCACGTTGGCTCCAACATTGCCGGTCAGTACATTGTTTCCGCCATCGCCCGTGGCGTTGATGTATCCCGTGCCGATAAGCGTCAGATTTTCGACCGTACCAAGCGTGTTCGCCAGATTGTAGGATATGGATGCATTAACGGTATCATTGCCGTTGCCGCCTGTTTCATCGACGATGTCGCCTGCCGAATCCACCTTGTAGGTGTCGTTGCCGAGGCCGCCAATCATCCGGTCTTCGCCTCTGCCGCCGTCGAAAATATTGTTGCCGGAATTGCCGGTAAGGATGTTGTTCATGACCGTACCCGTCGCATCGATGTTTGCCGACCCGAGGAGGGTCAGATTTTCGACGTTGCCGGTCACATGATCCTTATCCGCCAGGCTGACGGAGACCGTTGACTTGATGGTATCATTGCCGGACGCGCCAGCCTCGATAACGACATCGTTGGAGTTGTCGACGATGTAGGTATCGTTGCCGCGCCCGCCCGTCATCCGGTCTGCGCCTGCCCCGCCATCCAGCACGTTGTCCCCGTTATTGCCGACGAGAACATTGCCGAGTTCATTGCCGGTAGCGTTTATGTTGGCGTTACCGGTCAGCGTCAAGTTCTCGATGGCGCCGACCGCATGTGCGGTATCCGCCAGGCTGAAGCTGATCGACGACATGACGATGTCTGTTCCACCGCCGCGGCTTTCATCGACGATGTCGGTCGGGGAAGTGACTGTGAATGTGTCGTCTCCGGCGCCGCCATAGATGTGGCCGGGCTCCTGCAGGGCGGCAGATGGAGCAGCGATGTTGATGATGATGGGGTGATCGACCACATCCACGTTGAGGGAGGAGATGTTGCTAAAGCTTTTGATCGGCACGTTGCCCGTCAACGGATCGTAGACCTGCACCGTCCCGAAAGCTCCGCCCAGATTCACGTTGACGCTGGCCGTCGTCGCCTGGATCGCTTTGTCGGTCGTCTGGTTCCAGATATCGGGTTCGTTCCAGATAATGATCTGGTAGCTTCCGTCGGATTTCTCCGTCAGATAACTGCGCGCGGTGGAAGGTAGCCCGTTGATGGTGTAGTTGAGCGTCCCCGGATTGAACGTCGCCTGCGTCGCGCCGTCATCTTCGAGAATGTCTGTCAGATTGTGGATCGCCGTTGCCGCCGGCTTCGGGGTGTAATCCAGCCGAAACAGCCCGAAATGCTTTTCCTGGTCGGCGCCTCCCGGATCGGAATAGGCATCGAGAAGCTGATAGATGAAGGTCCCCTCCGATCCGAGAAAGGCGCCGTCCATCAGTGTATTGAGAAGCAGTTTTGCCTGCGTCGTCTCGTCGACGCCCTCCCACCCGCCATTGGTATCGGCGGTGAGCGACGTGTGATAGCCGATCTCGGTGATGGTGAGCGGCTTGCCGGGATCGGCCCGCATCTGGTCGCCGGATTCACGCGAAAGCCAGGAGAAGGGCTGGTCGCCCTCTTTCGCATAGGTGTGGATCGTCGTGTAATCGTTGGAAGAGGCAACCGTGTAACCGGTGAAGCCGAGAACCGGAATGTCCTTCAACAGCGGATCGGCATTCACCGCGTTGAACAGGTCCTTTTGATATGCGAGCGCCGCAGCCTCTCCCGAAAGCCCCTTATAGGACACCGGCCAGTTGTTGACCTCGTTCGGGCCTTCAATGCCGACGACTGCGCCGGGATGCGCTTCCACAAAGGCGTGCAGTCGCTGGACCACAGTGGCGGGAGTATCGTCCCGCCCGGAGACGAAAACGAACTTGACGCCCGCATCTGCCGCATCCCCAAGATGGCCTTGGCCATAAGGGTCGGAGGCGGGAGTGGGGGCGTGGTCGCGAACTGTGTCGAGGCCAAGATAATCCAGGGCTTTCACAACTTCCGCGATATTCGAATATTTTCCATCGGTATAGTCGATATGTGTATCGATTCCGAATGAATCGATAACATCTGTAATTCGAGTGGCTTGGGTCATTTCACAATCCTCCCTTGGAAGTAGAAAAGATTACTTCCAACGTATAGTGATTCCATCAAACGCAGCCCTGCTTCACAGTAGAATCCGCCAAAGTTATGATTGCGTTAACTATATTGTATTGTTCCACAGATAATTGCGGCTGATGCTTTGGCATTAACCCGATATTGTACGGACGTCGCACGCTGACAGTGGAAGGATCGGGGAGACCTCGCTAACAAAGCGAGAACGCGTGGTCGCCAACGGACACGCTATAGCGACTGGTTCGCGCTCAGAGAGAAGATCGACGTCCGCTTTGGCGCCACCAATTATAGGATGACGTCGCAAATGCAGGCAAAGTCGCATCGATTTGCGAGGGATGTCTTGACGGGCCCGCAGCGGCGCAGAGCACCGCGCGTATGAGCCAGAAGCGGCGAGCCTCGAAAACTCAGTATGGGGGGAGGGGCGGCCAACCCCGATAGGAAATGCCGGGACGTTTCCGCCCCGGCACATCGTATCGATCAGGCCGCCTTGGCGATTGTGCCATGCGGATCGAGGACGAATTTCGTCGCCGCACCCTGGTCAAAGCTCTCATAGCCCTGGGCGGCATCCTCAAGCGAAATCACCTTCGCATTGACGATGTCGGCGATCGGAAGCCGGTCATGCAAGATCGCCTGCATGAGCTGGCGGTTATATTTGAGCACCGGTGTCTGGCCGGTATGGAACGACTGCGCCTTCGCCCAGCCAAGGCCGAAACGAAGCGAGAGGCTGCCATGCTTGGCCGCATTGTCCACTGCACCTGGATCTTCCGTGACGTAGAGGCCGGGAATGCCGATGGAGCCGGCGGCGCGGGTGATCTCCATCATCTGGTTCAGCACGATCGCCGGCTGTTCACCGCCGGAATGTCCACGCGCTTCGAAGCCGACGGCATCGATGGCGCTGTCCACTTCATTGGTGCCGACCACCTGCGCGATCATATCTCCGAGCCGGTCGCTCTTCGACAGATCGATGGCTTCGAAACCGACACGGCTGGCATGGGCGAGGCGGTCCTTGTTGAAATCGCCAATCATCACGACGGCCGCGCCGAGGATGCGGGCGGATGCCGCCGCTGCAAGACCGACCGGGCCTGCACCTGCGACGTAAACGGTAGAGCCGACGCCGACGCCGGCTCTGACCGCGCCGTGGAAACCAGTCGGCAGGATATCGGAGAGCATGGTGAGATCACGGATCTTGGCCATCGCCTTGTCGCGATCGGGGATTTTCAAGAGGTTGAAATCGGCGTAGGGGACCGTGACATAACGAGCCTGGCCACCGATCCAGCCGCCCATGTCGACATAGCCGTAGGCGCCGCCGGCACGTGACGGATTGACCGTCAGGCAGACGCCGGTGTCCTGTGATTTGCAGCAGCGGCAGCGCCCGCAGGCCACATTGAAGGGCACGGACACGATGTCTCCGACATCGAGCATTTCCACATCGATGCCTTTTTCAATGATTTCACCGGTAATCTCGTGTCCCAACACGAGGCCCGGCATCGCCGTAGTGCGGCCGCGCACCATGTGCTGATCTGAGCCGCAGATATTGGTGGAGATGACTTTCAGGATAACGCCATGTTCGATGCGGCGGCCATCCGGCGCCTCGAGTTTCGGATCGTCGATGTCGCGGACTTCCACTTTTCCGGGCCGCAAATAGACGACGCCACGGTTCTTGCTCATTTCCGTCTCCTCCGTTGAAATCAAGGCAACGCGCTACAGCTCCTCCCGCAGCGATTGCTTGTCATAGAGTAGACCAGAAAGATCCGAGCGCCGTCCCGAAAGCGACGCCCTGCAGGCGGAAACCAGCAAAACCGGACCATGCCGCCGCCTTCAAAGCTCGCAGTGGCTATCGTACCGCGGCCGGCAGCACCTCGAATTTCCAGAATTTATCCGGCTGGAAGTAGGTCATGGCAAACCGGCGGATATCATCGACGGTGACTTTGTCGTAGCCGCTGAGATTGTCGCGTATCCGTTCCAAACGGCGAGGGTCGGTTTGAGCGCCGTTCAGATACTGCACCCAATATTCGTTACTCTGCTGCTGATGCTTCAATGTTTCGATGATCGGAGCCCGGGCCCTGACCAGTTCGTCCGGCGAGACATCGTTTGACCTGAGATCATCAGCGATCTTGTCCACGAGCGCATAGAAATTCTCGACCTTGTCCGGCGTCGTCTCGACATAGAGATAGGCGTAGCCATAGCCAGGAATGTCCCACGACAGGTCCATTGCGCCCTGTGGACTATAGGTCGCGCCTTCGGCAATGCGGAACTGGTCGATCAGCCTGTTTTCGAAGATTTGGCCGGCGACGTTGGCGGTAAAGCCCCGCTGAATATCCGAGAGCATATCGCCAACGGGGGCGGCGACAATCGCCGCGGCGTTATCGTCCCGGCCGTTATGGGTCCGCATGACGGGTTTTTCGGTGGGGGCAGGGAAACGCACATCGTTTGCAACATTGTCTATTGTCGCGTCCGGGCGAGCCGGCAAAGCCCCGAAGGTTTCAGCCGTCAGGCGGATTGCCTCGTCCGCCGTTATGTCGCCGACAATGGTGACATCGATGGGGCCTGCGGAAATTTGCGGCCGGAACAGCGCTTCGAAATCTTCCAGTTTCGTGGCGGACAATTGCGCCTTGTCCGGGAACGTCCAGCGCGGGTCGCCGGAATGCACGAGGCCTGCGAAATCGCGGCCGATGACGGCCCCTGGCGTCGCCTCATATTGATCAAGGTTGTTCAAGTAGGCTTGTCGGACTCGCTTGAAAACTTCCGGTCGGTAGGTGGGATCGGAAGTGTAAGCTGCCATGATCTGCAATTGCGTCGCAAGATCCCCCGTCTGTGTCTGGCCGGTGAACTGGAAGGAGCTGTCATCCACCGAGAAATCGATGCCGGCGATTTTGGCGGCCAGCGCTTTCTGTAAATCCGGGTAATCCATAGCCTTGGTGCCCGACAGGACGACGGCCGGCGATGTCCAGATCGCAAGGGGATGGTCATTTGGCAATCCCAGCCGGCCGCGACCAATATCCTCGCGCACCAGCACTTCGTTGGCGCGCAGCTTGGTCGGCTTGATGGTCAGCCGCACGCCGTTGGCAAAGCGCACCATGGTCAGGCCAAGATCCTCGACGACGCGACGTTCGACGACAGCGCCAGGTTCACCGAAATGGGTATAGGGCCAGACGACCGCTGCCGCAGCGGACGGCGCGGTGACTGGAACGGCACGGGAGGCGTCATATGCCTGTCTGATGCCGCTGGCGCCGCCCTTTGGCGCTTGAGCGGTCTGCAGGACGAGCTGCGGGCCGTTCCCGGAAAAGACACCTGCGACAACCTCGTTGACCTCGGCCGCTGTCAGGTCCTTGGTGATCGTCTCGAACATCGAAAGATTTTCCGCGGGGGAGGTGAAGACCTGATTGTCATCCACGCTGCTCGCCAGCATGGAAGCGATGTCGGTGCTCGTGCGTGTCGCAGCACCGGCGGCGGCGGCTTCAAGGAGAGAGCGATATTCGACGATTTCGCGATCAAGCTCGGTCTGCTCGGCGCCGAATTGTTGGAAACGACGCTGTTCCTGATCGATAGCCACGAGCGCCTGCTGCCATTTGTCTGTCTCGGAATTCGCCATGACGACAACGATATGGGCGGAGTCGAACAGATCCTGAGAACCGACGGAGGCGCTGATGAAAGGTGCATCGGCTCTGCTGGCCATGGCGCCCAGCCGACGTTTGAGTACCAGGAGACCGAGATCTTCAACCAGCTGCTGGCGCCGCTTGGCAAAAGTGTCAGGCGAAGCATCATAGGGTCGCGTCCAGGCGATCTGGACATTTGTTGTGCCGCCCGGAACGGTGATGACCTCGGCGCTTTCGCCTTTCGGCTTCAGCGTGCCTAGATCGGGCCTGTGCGGGGCAGGGGTAGCGACCTTCCAATCGCCGAAGTGCTGCCTGATTTCCAGTTCCATGGCAGTGGGATCGACATCGCCGACCACGATGAGCGTGGCGCGATCGGGCCGATAGTTCGCATGGTAGAAATCACGCAACAGATCGACAGGCGCATTGCTGATAATGTCGATCTTGCCGATCGGCGCGCGCATCGTCACGCGCTGGCCAGCAAGCAGGGAGTTCGTGACGCCGATTGCGGCGCGATATTGCGGCGTGTCGCGCAGTCGCTCTTCCGACAGGATGACGCCACGCTCACGGGCGAAGGCGCCGGCATCCAATGTCAGCTCGCTCGCCGTCTCGCGCATCAGCATCAGGCCGGTCGAAAGCGTGTCCGCATCGACCTCGGGAAGATCGAGTGCGTAGACGGTCTCATCATAGGACGTGTTGGCATTGGTGTCCGGCCCGAAGGCCAGGCCCTTGCGCTGCAGGATGCGGATCATCTCGTCACCGGCAACATGCGTCGAGCCCTTGAAGGCCATATGTTCGAGGAAATGCGCCAGCCCTTGCTGATCATCCCGCTCGTCGAGCGACCCGGCGCCGATCCGGAAACGGATCGCCGCCTGTCCCGGCGGCGTGGCGTTGCGCATGATCGCAAACCGCATGCCGTTTTCGAGCGTACCGAAGTGGATGCCAGGTTCGGCCGGCAGGTCGCTGAGCGTCTGCGGCCAGGGTGCGGACGGGCTTTCAGCACGAGCCGGCAATCCCGACATAAATGTTGCAGCAAGCGCGATCGCCAACAGGAATCGCAAAAAACTTTGAAATCTCATAGGTTTAAAGCATTCTCTTTAACTGGTTGGCACGGTGTGATGTTGGCCAGACTATCAATTAGGTTGCATCTCACATCAACGCCTATTTTCGGGACGGATGCTTTTCCTAAATCGTCCCAGGCGCGCGTCGGACCGACTACTTGTTAAAGCTGATGAAAGCTACGATGTCGTCAGGCTGTCAGAGGCGAGACGTCGACTGGAAGATGCGGCGATCGGGCCGCGTTTCGTTCAACGAAGGCGTCGATTGGTAGCTTCGCCGTGGATGGCTGGCATTTTCGCCGTCCCGAGCACGGCGATCGGCGACGAGGGGCGACCCACTGGCACAACACGGCGGGGCGCGTGGATGGAGATCGGGCCGCGTCCCGCTGATTATTAGACAGCCTTGAGCCCGGCTGCCGCCTTCAGAGTGGAACCCCGCCGGTACCGGTGCTGGGCGAGCCACTCGGAGCAGCTGGGGTGGTGGGCGTGGTCGGTGTCGTCGGAGTAGGGGAAGTGCCCCGGGTGGTCTGACCCGACCCACCTTCGCTTGGCGCAAAACCTCCCTTCAGTGCGTCCTGCATTAATTTCTTTCCTCCGTCCCTCTCCTCCTGCACCCGCTGTTGTTCTTGCCCGCTCAAAATGCATCCCTGAAGGACGCCGGCGGCACTTAGGAGCACTGCCGAAAGTGTGATGGTGTATCGGATACGCCTGGCTTGAATTGGCATGTTCGCATGGTCCTCAAAAAGTTTAATGCGCGTTTTGCTCGACGCATCGCGCTTGGGAATTTCAACCAGTTGTCCGTGATTTCCGTCCTCAGTCAGGACGTGATGTCGGGCCGGCAACAGCCGTCGTGGCTATCAGGCAATTGTTTGTGCAATATTTGAGAATTGAAAAAACCGGCGTCGTAATTGATCCGAACGAGCGGCTGGCGCGGCTGACTCTCGAGCGCTTCTACAGATATTCTGATGGCCGCTGGTGGCCTAGACGGCCGCGACGGAACCGATGCTGCGAAGCACAAAATCAGGAATGATTTGTTTCCCGTACAATCGCGACACATGCGCGATCATGTTGCGCATGACGTTTGCACGACCCTGTTCCAGAGCTACGTGGCGCGCAGAGGTGAAGTAGAGATACTCGATCGCGCCGGCAGCGTGATCGGGACCAAGTGCCGCAAGTGCGTGTTCCAAGGCATCCGACAATCTTTGATCGGGCGCCGCGACCATCCAGCCGATCATCAGGCGAATCTGAGGCGGGCAATCCGAGCCGAGGTCAGCCATGTCGGTGGCCCGTGCTGCCGAAGACGCACTGTGGCCTGCAGCCAGCATTGCGATACACTTCAGGACCCTCATGTGGCGGTGAAATTCGGAACCCGGTTCGGCCACTCTAATGCCTTGATCGAAGATTCCGACAGCTTCATCAAAACGCCCGCGGGCATATCGCAGCTGTCCGAGAATGGGCAGACCGGCAGTGGAGTCTTGGGTGCGGGTGAGGGCGCTCTCGACAATTTCCTCGGCGAGGTCAAGATGGCCCCGGTTGATGAAGTAGAGAAGCTTGGCGGCGCCCAGCATCAGCAGCGGTTTGTCCTCGATTTCGGGCAGGCAGTCCAGGACGGTCGCTTCGATCTCGCTCTCTATGCGATCGCGTTCCTCCAGGCTCATGCCGTCATCGAACGGACTGGTCAGGACAAGGCGCGCAAAGAGATGCAAGCCCCATTGAATCGCGGCGTCGGCATCGAAGGGGTCCTGCGAGCGGCCTTTAGCAAGTTGCTCGCCGCTTGCCAGCCACTTCGGATTCGAGGTCGAAAGCAGGTCTGAGGCCCTTCGGAGCCGGGCTTCAGGCGTTTCATCCAAGGGTATGCCGAGCCCGTTGGAGGCCTCTTCGAGGGCTTGTTGCAAAGTATCGACAACGCCTTGAGATACGCGCGTCGCCTCGTTTGCGAATGAGATATTATCTGTGACATCGAGATGCAGACGAAACGCTTTCACGATCCGCTTTGACGGCATTTCCCGCAGAGTGGCCGCACAATTGAGGCGGCCAGTGTCGGCATGAAAACTCACCTGCAGGAAATAGCGCGACTTGTCATAGGCAGAGAGAAGATTTCTGTCGGCAACAATGACCCTGCGGCCGATGCCGATACCTGCAGCAATCAGGTCGCTAAGTTTGTCCATCAAGGACAGGCCTTGTTGACGGAGCGGATGATTCTGAAGCTCGAAGCTTGGGCCGATGACCAGGAATGCATCGATCGGACCCCGGCGAGATGGCGTCGCGATCCAGACGTAACCCTCGCCATATTGGGTGGCGATATAGATGGGTGATTTTGCATTATCACCCAGCTTCAGCCGCAACCTGTTGACCAGAAAATCGATATTGCGATCGGAGGAATCGGAGCCCGGCTGAGCGATCTCATCTAGCAGACGGCTGCGAGTCATAAGACGTTGCGGACTGCTGGTGAAAGCGAGCAGCAGGGCGCGCTCGTTTCTGGTGAATTGGATAGTCTGCCCGTTGCGATGGGCAAACATGCAAGCTTCGTCGATTGTCAGATCCCCAAAATGGAGAGTTTTTGCCTTGCCTGTATCCGCAAACGAAATCATGTCAATTCCAACCGCCTGACCAGCGATCACCGCAAATCGGGCGATTGAGCGGCTTTACACCGAAAATATTCTGCAAGCCTATAAGACGAGTTTGCGCGAAACAACATACGTCGTTTGACAGAAGCGATCGCCTGATCTCAGCGTAGATGGTCGAGCGGTGACGACCGAGCTGGCGGGCCATCTCATTGATCGGAACCTTGCGCTCGACCAGGTGATGAAGGCGACGACGATCGGCCAGGGTCAATTGCGAATAGCAGCGGGACATGCCAAAATTTCCAAAGTGAAGCCATGGAAATCATTGGCATGTCGCACTTGGAAATAGAATGTACCTGCTACAAGAATAGATCGCATAACATAGATTATGGAACCGAAACCAATATTCAAACCCGTTCTCGAACCTCAGGCTTCCAACCCACTACTGCGCCGCCTGCATCTCCGGCTGTGGCCACCGCTGGAGTGCTTCCCGTCCGGCATCCGTCAAGCCGTAGACGCCTCTGTCGAGTCGTTCGAACCAGCCATAGACATTGGACAGCAGGATCTTGCCGGCTTCCGGTACACCGCACCTGATATCACGAACGCGTAGCGGCCCCGATGCCAGCGCCGCCGCGCAGCCGAGCGCCTGTTGGCGATATGCCGTCATGAGCGGCGTGCGCGTGCTGCCGCCAAGCGCTGGGTCGCCGCGGCGTTTCTGGTGCTCGCGCATCAGCCGCGATCGGCGCTTCGGATTGGTTCGCGGCATTGGCGATACGGAGCCGACGATGATGCTGACGTCGCCGGCGTCCGAAATCCCGAGCATGCCGATGCCGAGTCTCCGGCAAAGATCGCGATAGCGTTTATCGGCTTCCCGGCCTTTGCCCTTGGCTGAAATTCGCGCAGCAATCCAGACCTCGTCCGATATGGCCGCGCGATCGACGCCCTGCAGGATGAGCTCGAGATTGAAGCTGAGCTTCAGCTCGCAGACTACGACAACAGGCGGATCGTCATCACTCAGGCCGACGAGATCGCAGCCGCCGACTTCGCCCTTGACGACATAACCTGCCTTTTCGAGGAAGCCTTTCACGGGCAGATAAAGCGAAGTTTCCATGGGCCTGCGGATCGAAGAAAAGAATCGTTCCATAATCTACATCGATCCGATGATACGGGACACCGCATCGATGGCCATCAACCGGATTACACGTAATGACCGTGGATGGTCATCAACGCACCCCTTCGCAGGTTGACGGAAAACCCTCAAGACGCTAGCACGCTCGAAGCGTATCCCGGGGGTAATTCAATATGGATATTTTCACAGCGGCCGGTTTGACGGCCCTGCTGCAGGTCATTGCTATCGACCTTGTTCTCGCCGGCGACAATGCTGTCGTTATCGGCCTTGCTGCTGCCGGCCTGGAAGCCGCGCAGCGCCGCAAGGCAATCATTGTAGGCATTCTGGCGGCAACGGTGCTCCGCATCCTGTTCGCTTCCGTGGCCGTCTATCTGCTGGCAATCGTCGGATTGCTGCTTGCCGGCGGCTTGCTGCTGCTCTGGGTCTGCTGGAAGATGTGGCGCGAGCTGCGTGCCGGCCATGGTGAAGAACATGCGGCCGAAGCCGGTGCATCGGCGCCGAAGAAGACCTTCTTCCAGGCTGCAACGCAGATCGTCATCGCCGACGTTTCCATGTCGCTCGATAACGTCCTGGCCGTTGCCGGCGCCGCTCGCGAGCATCCGAGCGTACTGGTTCTGGGCCTTGGTCTCTCCATTGCGCTGATGGGCATCGCTGCGAACCTCATCGCACGGCTGCTCAACAAGCATCGCTGGATCGCCTATGTCGGCCTGCTGATCATTCTCTATGTCTCGCTGGACATGATCTACCGCGGATATATCGAGGTTGCCCCTTATATCGGCAGCTGAACCTCGACCTCGAAGCTCATCTGATCAAACGCCGGCGCTACATGGTCCGGCGTTTGCGCCGTGACCACATCATAGTCGAGCGGCGTATGCATGTGCGTCAGGATTGCCCGTCTGGGCTTAAGCCGCTCGATCCAGTCGAGTGACTGTTCCAGCGAAAGATGGCTGGGATGGTAAGCATATTGCAGGGCATCGATGATCAGCATGTCGAGCCCCTGCAGCTTCTCCACCGTCTGCGGCGGAAAATCGCTGACATCGCTGCAATATGCCACATCCCCGATGCGGAACCCGAGTGAATGGATGTCGCCGTGCTGCTGCAGATGCGGCTTGAAGGCGATCGTTCCGCCTGGCCCATGGATTTCGATGGGCTTTTCCAGATCCTCGATTACGATCGGCAGCGCGATCGGCGGATAGTTGCTGCCGGGTGGTGTTTCCAGGCAATAGCCGAAGGCGTCGCGCAATCGGTCCATGGTGAACTGATCGGCAAAGATCGGCACGCGCCGGCGGGTATTGTGGAAATAGCCACGCAGATCATCGATGCCGTGGATATGGTCTGCATGCGGATGGGTGTAGAGGACTGCGTCGACATGATCGACCCCTGCCCTGATCATCTGCTCGCGAAAATCCGGCCCCGTGTCGATGACGACGGTCGTTGCAGCGCCATCATCAGAAAACTGCTGCACCATAAAGGCGGCGCGTGTTCTTCTGTTCTTTGGATTGTCCGGATTGCAGGCGCCCCAGTCGCCGGTGATGCGCGGCACACCGGGTGACGACGAACAGCCGAGAATGGTGAACCGCTGTCGCCGTGACACGCCGCTAGATCCTCGGCATCTTCGAAAACAGCCTGAACGCGTTGTCGGTGGTGATCCGCGCGACTTCCTCGTAGAGAAGGCCGATCGTATCAGCCAGTACCTCGGCCGTATTCACTACGTAGGATGGCTCGTTGCGCTTGCCACGCCAGCGCTTGGGCGCCAAGTATGGTGCATCCGTTTCGACGAGCAGCCGGTTATGCGGAATCGTCTTTGCGATCTCGCGCAGTTCCTCCGATTTCGGAAAGGTCAGGATGCCCGAAAAGGAGATGTAGCCGCCGAGCTCGACCCCGGTCTTCGCAAGCTCGGGACCGGCCGAGAAGCAATGCAGAATGAAGGGGAAGGCCCCCTTCCCTGTTTCCTCGGTCAGGATCGCCGCCATGTCGGCATCGGCGCTGCGGCTGTGAATGACGAGCGGAAGCTGCGTCTCGCGTGCCGCCGCAATATGGCGACGAAAACCGGTCTGCTGGTCTTCGGGCTTCTGCGTGTCGTAGAAATAGTCGAGACCCGCCTCGCCGATCGCGACGACCTTGTGATGGGCATTGGCGAGCCGCACCAGATCTTCCGTCTGGATATCCAGCTCGTCGCCCGCATTGTTGGGATGCGTGCCGACCGAACAGAAGACGGAAGGGTATTTTTCGGTAATGGCAAGCAGCCCGTCGAGCTTGCGCACGCGAGTGCAGATCGTCACCATCTGCGCGACACCGGACGCATGGGCGCGCGCGACGATGTCGTCGCGCTCGGCCTCGAAATCGGCAAAGTCCAGATGGCAATGCGTATCGACCAGCACGGCTTTAAGCCTCCGGAGCCATGTAACGCGGGAAGACCGGCTTCGGCGCTTCGAGCGGCGTTCCCGGCACTAGACGGCCGGCCTCACCAAGCGCTGCGAAGTCGCGTTTATCCGCAGGCGCGGCGACGAGATCGAGCAGTTTGCCAGCCGATTCCGGCATGAAGGGCTGCAGCAAGATGGCAATCTGGCGCACGACTTCGGCAGTCACATAGAGCACGGTGCCCATGCGTGCCGGATCGGTCTTCTTCAGCGCCCAAGGCTCCTGGCCGGCGAAATAACGGTCGGTCTCGGAGACGACGGCGATAATGGAAGCCAAAGCGCGATGGATCAGCTGCTTGCCCATGTCTTCGCGCGTCGAGACATGCAGTGCGTCGGCCTGCGCCAGCATCGCCTTGTCCTCATCGGTCAGTGGTCCGCATTCCGGGATCTTGCCGTCGCAATTCTTGACGATCATCGACAGCGAACGGCTGGCAAGGTTACCGATGCCATTGGCGAGATCGGAATTGATGCGCGTTCCGATCGCCTCTTCGCTGTAGCTGCCGTCCTGGCCGAAGGAGACTTCGCGCAAGAAGAAATAGCGCACCTGGTCGAGGCCGAAATGGTTCACAAGATTGACCGGATCGACGACATTGCCGAGCGACTTCGACATCTTCTCGCCCTTGTTGAGCAGGAAGCCGTGGGCAAAAACGCGCTTCGGCAGCGGCAGCTTCGCCGACATCAGGAAGGCCGGCCAGTAGACGGCGTGGAAACGGATGATGTCCTTGCCGATGATATGCACGTCGGCTGGCCAGTATTTCGCCCGCGGTCCGTTCCTATCTTCGATATACCCCGTGGCTGTAATATAGTTCGTCAGCGCGTCGACCCAGACATACATGACATGCGAGGGATCGTTCGGTACCTTGATACCCCAGTCGAAGGTGGTGCGTGAGATCGACAGGTCCTTGAGGCCCGACTTGACGAAGGAAATCACCTCGTTGCGGCGCTCGGCCGGGCCGATGAAATCGGGGTTTTCCTCGTAGTGCTTCAGCAGCCGGTCCTGGTATTCTGAGAGCTTGAAGAAATAGCTCGCCTCTTCCACCCATTCGACTGGCGTGCCTTGCGGCCCGTAGCGCACGCCATCGGCGCGCAGCTCCGTTTCATTTTCCTGGTAATAGGCTTCGTCGCGCACCGAGTACCAGCCGGCATAGGAATCCTTGTAGATGTCGCCATTATCGGCCATCAGGTTCCAGATGTTGCGCGAAGTCTCGTGGTGACGTTCCTGCGTGGTGCGGATGAAGTCGTCATTCGAAGCATTGAGCAGCTTCGCCATCGCCTGGAATTCGCCGGAATTGCGGTCGGCAAGTGCTTGTGCCGTGATGCCTTCAGCACGCGCTGTCTGCTGCATCTTCTGGCCATGCTCGTCGGTACCCGTCAGAAAGAAGACATCCTTGCCGTCGAGGCGCTGGTAGCGCGCCATGGCATCGGTTGCGATCAGCTCATAGGCATGGCCGATATGCGGCTTGCCGTTGGGATAGGAGATCGCGGTCGTGATGTAGAAGGGAGTCTTGTCTGTCATGGCGGCCAATTCCGGCTTACTCTATAAAAATCGTCAGCCGCTATTAGCGCATGTCTCGCACAAGCGAAACATCAAGTTTGGCAGCCGCCGACGATTTCCGGGCCACGTATTGATGACCTTGACTCGCGTTCTGGCGCAATCTACCCCTTCTGTCGCAAGAGAGCGGGGCGGTAGCGAAGTGCCATTTTTCATCGATCGGAATAGTCATGGCCGCGCGCCCTCGGAGGCGCGTATTTGACGTTCGAGCCTCTCTATTCTCTCTCTGGTCTCATGGTAGGAGCGCTGGTCGGCATCACCGGCGTCGGCGGCGGTTCGCTGATGACACCTCTTCTGGTGCTCCTTTTCGGTGTCCATCCGGCGACCGCCGTCGGGACCGATCTTCTCTACGCAGCCATCACCAAGACAGTCGGCACGGCTGTTCATGGCGTGCATGGACGTATCAATTGGAAGATCGTCGGCAGTCTTGCGGCCGGCAGCGTCCCTGCCGCGCTTTCGATGCTGTGGCTGATGGCCGGCGTCGACCGCAAGAGCATTGGCGTCGCAAATACCATCACCACCGCCCTCGGCTGGCTACTGGTCATGACCGCAATCATGCTGGTTTTCCGTAGCCAGATCCTCGAATTTGCCCGTCGCGCCATTGGCCAGCGCATGCCGCCGAAACCGGCGACCATCGCCATCTTCACGGTCGTTCTCGGTTTCGTGCTCGGTGTGCTCGTTACCCTGACCTCCGTCGGCGCCGGCGCCCTGGGCGTCACGATCCTGCTTGTCCTCTATCCGCGGCTCGATGTGCGTGAGATCGTCGGCTCCGACATTGTCCATGCAGTGCCCCTGACGCTTATCGGCGGCACGGGTTACTGGCTCATCGGAGAGATCGATTGGTCGATGCTGCTTGCCCTGCTCGTAGGCTCCATTCCCGGCATCGTTGTCGGCAGCCTTCTCGCACCGAAGCTGCACGAGCGCACCATTCGTATTGTGCTTGCCATTACGCTGGGGATTGTTGCCTGGAAGCTGCTGACGGGTTGATCAGGCGCGGGGCTGCTTGATCTCCGAAAGCACTTCCATGATCGTCTGTTTGCGGTCGAGATTATAGGCGTCGGAGATGGTGAGCTTCTCGGTGATTTCGGAATAGAGCCGCGCCAGCCGCTCGGCTGCCGCAATCTGCCCTTCACCGGCGGCAAGACGCGCGCGGTTCATCACGTCATCGCCCACATGGCTGACGAAGAAATCGAAGATCGTATCAGCTTCTTTGCCCGAAAGCGCATCCGCAAGGCGGTGCATAGCCTTGCGTGCCGCTGGCCCCTCGGAGAACAGAACGTCGTTATAGGCCTGAATGATCTCGCCGCCGCCGTAGTTCAGCAGTTTCAGCGCCTCGCCGACGCTGCCCTTTGCGGCGGAAAGCAGGGCCTGCCCATCCCCCTGAATGCCGAGATGGGCAAGTGCTGAAACCAACGCACTATCATCAATGGGTGCAAGCTTCAGCGGCAGGCAGCGCGACCGGATCGTTGGCAAGAGCTTTCCCGGCGCATGAGACAGGACAAGGAACATCGCCCGCTTCGGCGGCTCCTCGAGGATCTTCAGGATGGCGTTTGCCGCATTCCGGTTCATGTCGTCGGCGGGATCGATGATGACGATGCGCCAGTTGTTGGTGCCCGAGGTCTGCGAGAAGAACTTGCCGGCCCGGCGTACCTCATCGACGGTGATCGCCGATTTGACCTTTCCAGTCCTCTCGTCGACCGGACGAGCGAGATGCAGGAGATTGTGCGAGGCGCCTGAGGCGATCTGCCGGCTGACAGCAGATCCGAGATCCGGATCGGCAATGCGTTCCGGCGCGGTGGCCGGATCGGGATGCGATAGAATATGGTTGGCGAAGCGGAAGGCCAGTGTCGCCTTGCCGATGCCCTCGGCCCCCTCGATCAGGATCGCATGATGGCCCTTGCCGGAGCGATAGAATTGAGCCAGGAAATCCTCGGCATCTTCATGCCCGAAGAGCTTCGTGTTCTCGGCCGGCCAGATGGCGCCGTCGAGCAGTCCTGGGCTGTCCTCACTCATGATGCGCCGCTTCCGGCATCCGCGCTCCGGCCGATGGCTTCAGCAACTGCTTGACGATGGTAAGTATTTCCGCGGCAATCGCCTCTTCCGGCTGCGTGGCGTTGACGACATGGCAGCGCTCAGGCTCACGCGCGGCGATATCGAGATAGGCTTCGCGACGCTTCTCGTGCGTCTCGAGCGTCTCCTTCTCAAAACGGTCGGGGCCGTCGGGGTTTCGCTTGACGACGCGCTCCAACCCCAGCTTGGCTGGAATATCGAGGATCAGCGTACAGTCAGGCATCACACCGTTGATGGCGATTCGCTGCAGTGTTTCGATGAAATCCGGTTCCAGATTGCCGGTAACACCCTGATAAACGCGCGAGGAATCCATGAAGCGGTCGCAGAGCACGATCTTGCCGTTCGAAAGAGCGGGCCGGATGACCTCTTCGACGTGGTCGTTGCGGGCGGCGGCAAAGAGGATCGCCTCCATGCGAGTGCCGAACGCTTCTGCCGCACCGGACAGCAGCACATGGCGCACCGCTTCGGCGCCCGGCGAGCCTCCCGGCTCCCGGGTCAACAGCACGTCATGGCCTTCGGCCTCGAGGGCCTTGGCGAGGCGGCGGATCTGCGTGGATTTCCCAGCACCCTCTCCGCCTTCAAACGTAACGAACAAACCCTTACCGGACGACAATGATACTTTCCTGCATTCTGAGCGCCACGCTCTTACTCTATCTATCCGAAGATGTTGCGGAGTGAAACCTTTTGCCACGGCGACATATTCGCCTTCCCCGGCAAATTACGGCTGTATTGGCCTCGAGAAAAGGTATCAGCTCTGCTCGGGCTTGTCCCACAGCCAGGAGAAGAACAGCGACTCGCCAAGTTCGAGCAACGCATCGACTGCCCGGCTGGTGAGCGATCCCACTTCCACGGATTGCGCCGTATAGAGCGGGACCTCACGCAACATCCTGTTGCCGGAAACAATGCGCAGTGTTCCGACTTCCGTGTCGGCCTTCACGGGGGCTATCAGAGGCCAATGATAGACGATGCGGGCCGCAAGCCGGTCAGGATTGTTGATGGGAACATAGACGCTGACCGGTGCCTTGGCGACGAGATCAACGGTGCGCGCCATGCCGCCATAAACGCTTGCAGCACCGATGACTTCCTTGTCGGCAAAGACCTGACGGCTCTCGAAGGCTGTGAGCCCCCATTCCAGCACCCGCTTGGCCTCCTCCGTCCGTTCCTTGTCCGAGGCGATGCCGGCAAGCGCCACGAAGAGGCGCCGTCCGTTGCGCTGCACCGAGGCGACGATCGAATAGCCCTCCCCTTCCGTAAAGCCCGTCGCCAGGCCGTCCGCGCCGAGATCCATGCCGAGCAGCGGATTGCGATTACGCTGGAAGATCCTGTTCCACTCGAAATCAGGCTGGGCGAAATAGGAATAGAGATTGGGATAGGATGTCTGCAGATCGGTGGCGAGCGTCACCAGTTCCCTGGCCGTCACCTTGCTTTTGCCATCGGGGATTCCGGTTGAATTGCCGAAGACGGCCTTGTCCATGCCGAGATCGCGTGCGCGACGCGTCATCGATGCCGCAAACTGGTCTTCGCTGCCGGCCATGCCCTCGGCAAGGATGATGCAGCCATCATTGGCGCCTTGGATCGCCACACCCTTGATGAGGTCCTCGACACGAACCTTCGATTTCAGCGCTGCAAACATCGTGGCCGCACGTGAGGGCGCGCCGCCGGTGCGCCAGGCATATTCGGAAACCGGATATTCGGTATCGAGCGAAATCTGCCCCTTGCTGACGGCATCGAAAACGAGATCCATCGTCATCAGCTTCGCAAGCGCGGCAGGCGCGAAAACTTGGTTCTCGTTCTTGGCGAGAAGTACAGTGCCGGTAGAAGCTTCGATCATATAGGCCTGCGCGGCCTTGGTGACGAAGCCGGCCTCTGTGCCCTCTGCGGCAATGGCTGCGGAAGCTGGCAAGAGCAGGCATGCAAGGAGGCGAAGCAACGGCTTCAACATCGCAATTCCCATTGATCGTGCGGGTTGATTCAGGAGGGTAAAGCGAGCCGGAAGCCGATGCAATTACACTTTGTCGTGGGGCTTTATCGCGCCTTTGCGCTGCCGCCATTCTGGCGCTTGAAGGAGGCGAGAATGGATTCCTGCGTCAGCCCGTCATTGCGCACCATCACGGCATCGAACGCGAGCGGAACCTTCACGGTGACCGCCTCCTGATAGTTCATCGCAAGCGATGTGCCCTTCGACCAGCTGTTCGGGCGTTCAAAGGGAATGGGTCCGATTTCCGGCAGGATCACGGCCTGTTCCATCGCCTGCACCCCATTGGAGAAAGCCGGGGGCGGCTGCAGAAAATGGCCGCCTGCCGGCGCTCGCATCGGCATGGGGGCCGGAGCCGGTGTCGCATTATATTTGGCGCTCGGCGAGTTGCCGGCATAGGCAGCGGACGAGAATGGCACCGGTACGCTGTCAGGAGAAGGGTCGGAATAGCCGCCGAGGCTCTGCAACTGGTCGCCGGTGATCTTCTTGCTGTTGGAGGCAACCATCACGCCGGTCGCGATCTGTCCCCCGCCCGGATAGATGCCCGGAAGACGGCTGCCCTTCGGAACATAGGAAGCCATCAGATAGGGCATGTCATGACCGTCGAGCGGCGCCTTGCCGACATACTGAACGCGAACCTTGCCGGTGCCGCTGTGCTGCAGGTCGAGCATGGAAGCCGTCTTGTTTGAAAGGTCGATGATGCGGCCTTCGTGATAAGGGCCGCGGTCGTTGACGCGCACGATGATGGATGAACCGGTCTCGACATTGGTCACGCGCGCATAGCTCGGCAGCGGGAAAGTCGGATGCGCGGCGGAAAGATGCATCTGGTCGTAGACTTCGCCATTCGCTGTCAGGCGGCCGTGGAAGGCCGAGCCATACCAGGACGCGATGCCGACCTTGTTATAGGAGTAGTCCTCCCTCGGGTAATACATCTTGCCCTTTACGACATAGGGATCGCCCACCATGTAGCGGCCACCGCCCTTGGGGATATTGTTGCCGTTGGCAACACGCGGGCTGGCTTTGACGCCATATTCGCTTTCGGAGAAATATTCCTTGCCGTGGGATTTCTTCTTGGGAACCGCCTGCGTTGTGCCGCAAGCCGCCACCGTTGCGCACACGGCTGACAATGCCAGCCACCGTGCCGCCGTTGCGAAAGACGCCGCCCCGTAATTCAATTTCATATGCCCCACGCCACCAAAGACCGCTATGGTTAAGGAACTCATTCATGAATGAGTTGAAGTGCCTTATTCCGTGCCTTCCTAACGAGACTTTAATCTTGTGGATATCGTGGCGAATTTGCGAACGATTTCGGCACGATAGCGAGAATTCTAATGATTATGGTTAACATTTGGTTGATTTTAACCTGTGCTGGAATGAAATCGCGCATGTATTTCCGCATGTTGAACCGTTTCGGATCGTGACAGTACCTTCCGGCTAGCACGATGGTCCTGACCCGCAGTAGGACACATTATGGCAGTTTATCTGTCAGAACTGTCAGAGCACATTGACGCTGAAGTCCGAACCGCTATAAAGCCTGCCGAACCGCGATTTGGCCGTCGGCAGAAGGAGTCCTCGTCAAAAACGAGAGCCTGTCAGCAAAGACGACCGGATCAACTGGATGGAAGAGTGTCCGAGTGGTTTAAGGAACCGGTCTTGAAAACCGGCGTGCGGGAAACCGTACCGTGGGTTCGAATCCCACCTCTTCCGCCATAAAATATTGAATTTATTAAGTATTTTTCTGTGGCCGAGATCCTCGTCGCTTGTTCCGGCGGAGATGACCCAGCTACGCGCATCAAATCGTATTTAATCATCCTCTTGATTTTGGGATAAGTTCGCCCGAACGATATCCGAAAGCTGGATTGCGTTGTCCAGGCTCCAAAACAGCGAGTCCGATGGCGCGGTTGGAGGATGGGGGGATTTGCATGGCGGAGGTACTAGACCTCGACTGCGTGGTCGTGGGCGGAGGGGTCGTGGGGCTTGCGGTCGCGCGCGAACTTGCAATTTCCGGCCGCGATGTGGTTTTGCTTGAGGCGGAGCCGATAACCGGCAGCATCACATCGGCCCGCAACAGCGAGGTCATCCATGCCGGGCTCTACTATGCCACCGGCAGCTTGAAGGCTGAGCTCTGCGTTGCCGGGAAACACCGGCTTTACGACTATTGCCGGGAACGAAATATTCCCCACAGGACCTGCGGCAAACTCGTTGTCGCTGCGAGTGAGGAGGAGGTTGGATATCTTGAAAAGCTGTCGAGGCAGGCCGCCGCAAATGGCGTCGAAGACTGCTATCTGATCGATGCTGCGGAGCTTGCTCTCAGGCAACCACAAATCAGGGGCTTTGCAGCGCTTGTCTCGCCGTCAACCGGCATTATCGACAGCCATAGCCTCATGCAGGCCTACATCACGGATATAGAGGCCAACGGCGGAACCATCATCTGTAATTCCCCCGTCATCGACGGTGAATTCACTGCCGACAAGGTTCGCCTCGCAGTCGGCGGTCGCGATCCGGTAGCGATCGAAATACGCCTTGTGGTCAATGCCGCTGGCCTGAATGCCTGGGCCTTGTCAGAAAGCCTGTCCGGCCTGGACGCCGGCACTATCCCCTCGCGTCACTACGCCAAGGGATGTTATTTCGGCCTGACCGGCCGTGCACCCGCAACACAGCTGATCTACCCGGTCCCGGAAGCCGGTGGTCTCGGAGTGCATCTGACACTCGACCTTGCTGGCCAGGCGCGCTTCGGTCCTGATGTCGAGTGGATCGAGACGATTGACTACGACGTCGATCCAGGCCGGGCGGATAAGTTCTATTCCGCAATCCGCCGCTATTGGCCCGATCTGGTGGATGGCGCGCTACAGCCCGCCTATTCAGGCATCCGTCCGAAGATCGCCGGCCCGGCTGCGGGCGGCGGTGGTGACTTCGTAATTCAAGGGCCGGAGCAAACCGGCCACCCAGCCTATGTGGCGCTTTACGGAATTGAGAGTCCCGGCCTGACCGCTTCGCTCGCCATCGGGCAGAGCGTCGCGCGACTTGCCGAATAGAGAGCCTTCTGTCGTCCGCTGCTTTACAGCTGCTACCACTTCGTCTCAGTCCGCTGTGCGTTTCTTTCTGCCGCGTTAGCTATGCGGCAAGAGCCGTAGAGGTCGTATCAACAAAAGCCTCTTCTTTGTTAATGCAAATGAGAAAGCTGCAGTTCCAGATGAATTGATATGAGATGTAATGCATGTTGCGTCGAAAAATTTTTACTTAAATTTCATGCTTAACTACTCGTTAACAAGCAGCTTGCGCAGTTGAGGCGATGAACTATGCTTGTTCCCAATAAGGAGAGGATTTGATGTTCGAGAAGAGTTTGCTGATGCCGGTTGGCTTTGCCGCATTGGCCTTTTCCGGCCTGATGTTTCAGATTGCGGCTCATGCGTTTATCGCGCCGGTTACAGTACTTCATCCCTGACAGCGCTAAGCCGCTGCCATACTGGAACTTTTTTCAATTGCGCGCGTTCTATCCCACGTTTTATCCAGGAGGGAGATTGTCATGGAAAACGAAGGTGTAGGTTGGATTGCAGCTATCATTATCGGCGGTTTCGCCGGATGGCTGGCGGAGAAGTTCATGCACAGCAATATGGGCGTGTTCATGAACATATTGCTCGGCATCATCGGCGCGATCGTCGCCAACTGGATTCTCGGTATCCTCCATGTCCAGCCGTTGACCGGCTGGCTCGGATACCTGATCACGGGCTTTGTTGGCGCATGCATCCTGATTGCGATCGGGCGTCTCATCCGCCGCTGACCTGACACGAAGAGATTGCCAAATAAAGATTAAAGGCCGGACGTCATGCGTCCGGCTTCTTTCGTCTATCGGCGGCTGAGGAGACCGAAGAGATAGGCGACACCTGCCGTAATGGCGATTGCTGTCAGCGGCTCTTCACGCACCTTGTCGCGGACACGCTCGGTCATGATGGAGGCTTCGTCGGTCACTGCGGTCTTTGCGCCCTGCCCCAGCGCGATCACACTCTCCGAAAGGCGGGCCAGATCCTCGCGCAGCGCAGCTACCTGCGCGGACAGATCTTCGGCGGCAACTTCGGCCTTGACGCGCGCAGCGGTGGATTCGGCGGAAGCGGGTTTCAATTCAACCATGGTCTGCTCCTGTTGATGGAATGCCGCTTCAACGAAGTGAGGACTGTAAAGGTTCCGCAATCAAGCATCTTTTGTCGCTCGAGGCGGGCAGCGAGCGCGTGTGCAAGTCCCGCAAGCTTTTCATGCGACAAGCCTTCATTTCCTCGCAGCTTTGTTTTATGGAACGACGAATGTCTGCCCTCTGGGCCAATGATAATGCGAGGTTTGCGTTTCCATGTTCCATCTTCTGAGAAGAGCTGCTCAGACCTGGGTTGCCAAGCTGCTCCTGCTCCTGCTCGTCGCCTCCTTCGGTATCTGGGGTGTATCGCGGGAGCTGATAAGCGGCGGCAACAGCACGACGGTTGTCACCGTTGGCGACCAGCATGTGGACGTCAATGAATTCCGCCTCGCCTATCAGCGCCAGGTGGCCCAACTCGGTCAGCAGTTCGGCATGCGCCTGACGCCCGAGCAGGCGCGCGCCTTCGGCGTTGAACAGCAGGTCCTCGCCCAGCTCGTTGCCGGCGCCTCGCTCGATCAGCTTGCCGATGAGATGGGCCTAGGCCTATCCGAAGACCGCCTTGCCCAGCTAATCGGCGACGATCCGGCTTTCAAGGCAGTCAACGGCCAGTTCGACCGGTCGCTCTTCACGTCTCGTTTGCGCAATGCCGGCATCCGCGAAGACGACTACATCAAGGATCGCAGCAAGCAGGCTGTCCGCAGCCAGATCATCGAAGCCGTTGCCAACGGCTTCCAGGCGCCTGCGACTCTCGTCAACGCGCTGAAACTCTACGGCAACGAGAGCCGCAACGTCGATTACCTGCTGCTCACCAACGCCAATATCGAGCCGATCAAGGCGCCGGCCGAGGATGTGCTCTCCAAGTGGTTCGAAGACGCCAAGCAGCGCTACCGTGCGCCGGAATACCGCAAGATCGCCTATCTGAAGCTTCAGCCCGACGATATCGCCGATCCGACAACCGTTACCGACGACCAGATCAAGGAGGCCTTCGACAAGGCCAAGGCGACTTACACGACGCCGGAAAGCCGCACGCTGGAACAGCTGACCTTCGCCAGCAAGGATCTCGCCAATGCGGCCGAAACCGCGCTGAAGAGCGGCACGAGTTTCGACCAGCTCGTCACCGATCAGGGCAAGACTGCGGGCGACGTGCTGCTCGGCGAATTCACCAAGGACAAGGTTCCCGATCAGGCTGTTGCTGACGCTGCGTTCGCGGTGAAGGCGGATGGCGGCACCACGCCTGTCGTCGACGGTACTTTCGGTCCTGTGATCCTGCGCGTGACCAATATCAAGCCGGAGACCACGAAGAGCTTCGACGAGGTCAAGGAGGAGCTCCGCAAGCAGCTTGCTGTCGCCAATGCGTCGCAGGAAGTCATCAATGTTCACGACCGTATCGAGGATATGCGCGCCGGCGGCACATCCCTCGAAGAGATCGCCAACCAGCTCAAACTGAAGGCTGTCGTCATCGACGCCGTCGACATGACGGGCGCCGACAAGGACGGCAACCCGGTCAAGGATATCCCGGTCCAGCAGCAGCTTCTGCCGGAAGCTTTCAAGACCGATGTCGGCGCCGATGCTGTCGCCATTTCCGTCGGCAATGACGGCTATGTCTGGTTCGATGTCCGCGACATCATGCCGGAGCGTGAGCGTCCGCTTGCCGAAGTGCGTGACAAGGCGGTTCAGGATTGGACAGCCGAGCAGCAGAAGGCCGAGCTTGCCAAGAAGGCCGACGAGCTGAAGGCTCAGGCGCAGAAGGGCACCTCGCTTGCCGATATCGCCACCCCGCTTGGTATCGCCGTCGAAAGCAAGAGCGGCGTCACCCGCTCGACCGACGACCCCGTTCTCGGCCGCGCCGCCGTCAACGCCGCCTTCTCCGGCCCTGTCGATACCGTCGCAGCAGCCGTCGGCGCTGACCCGAGCACGCAGATCCTGCTGAAGGTGACCGAGGTCAACGACGAACCGACGACCGATGCCTTGAACAACCGCGATCAGCAGATCGCTACCATCGCAAATCAGGCTGGTGACGACATTCTCGATCAGATGGTCAACCTGTTGCAGAGCCAGTACGGTACACAGGTCAACCAGAAACTCGCCGAACAGGCGACCGTCCGCTAGGGGGAAGCGACGCATGACCGATCTGAAGCCGCTTTTGGCCAAGGCAGCAAGCCGCGAGCCCCTGACCCGCGACGAGGCGCGCCAAGCCTTCGACATCCTGATGTCCGGCCAGGCAACGCCTTCGCAGATCGGCGGCTTCCTGATGGCGCTTCGCGTTCGCGGCGAGACGGTCGATGAGATCGTGGGCGCCGTCACCACGATGCGTTCCAAGATGCTGCGTGTTGTCGCCCCTGCCGACGCGATCGATATCGTGGGCACGGGCGGTGACGCCAGCGGCACCTACAATATCTCGACGCTGGCGGCGCTGATCGTCGCCGGCGCGGGTGTTCCGGTCGCCAAGCACGGCAATCGCGCGCTGAGCTCGAAATCCGGCGCCGCCGACAGCCTTGCCGCGCTCGGCGTCAATCTCGAGGTCACCCCGGAAATGATTTCGCGCTGCATTGCCGAGGCCGGGGTCGGCTTCATGTTCGCGCAGCAGCATCACTCCGCCATGCGCCATGTGGGCCCGACTCGCGTCGAACTTGGCACGCGTACGATCTTCAACCTGCTTGGTCCCCTTTCCAATCCGGCCGGCGTCAAGCGCCAGCTTCTCGGCGTCTTCGCGCCGCAATGGGTCGTGCCGCTCGCCGAAGTCATGCGTGATCTCGGCTCGGAAAGCGTCTGGGTCGTTCATGGCGATGGCCTCGATGAAATCACCACGACGGGCAAGACCAGCGTCGCCGCCCTCGAAAACGGTCAGATCCGCACCTTCGAACTGTCGCCGGCCGATTTCGGCGTGGCGCCCTGCGTGCTTGCCGACATCAAGGGTGGTGACGGCACTGTGAATGCCGCCGCACTTCGCGAGGTGCTTGCCGGCGCCAAGAACGCCTATCGCGATATTGCGCTCGCCAATGCCGCCGCCTCGCTCGTCATCGCGGGCAAGGCAGAGACGATCCGTGACGGCATGAAGTTTGCAACGGAATCGCTCGACAGCGGCGCAACGGCATCTGCGCTCGATAAACTGATCGCCGTATCCAACGATATCGACTAGGATCGTCTCATGACCGATATCCTGAAGAAAATCGAAGCCTATAAGCGCGAGGAAATCGCTGCCGCCAAGGCAAGGACATCGCTTGCCGATCTCAAGGCCATGCAGGCCGGTCAGTCCGCGCCGCGCGGCTTCCACAAGGCGCTCGTCGCTAAGCGCGATGCCGGAGAATTCGGCCTGATCGCCGAGATCAAGAAGGCAAGCCCCTCCAAGGGCCTCATTCGTCCGGATTTCGATCCGCCTGTTCTTGCCAGGGCTTACGAAGCCGGTGGTGCTGCCTGCCTTTCCGTGCTGACCGATACGCCAAGCTTCCAGGGCGCACCGGAGTTTCTGACGGCAGCGCGCGCCGCCTGTGCCCTGCCCGCGCTGCGCAAGGATTTCATGTTCGAGACCTATCAGGTCCATGAAGCCCGCGCCTGGGGTGCCGACTGCATCCTGCTCATCATGGCCTCGCTGAGCGATGACGATGCCGAGCGCCTGCAGGACGAGGCCTTCTCGCTTGGCATGGATGTGCTTGTTGAGGTCCACGATGCGCCGGAAATGGAACGTGCGCTCAAGCTTTCATCGCCGCTCGTCGGCATCAACAACCGCAACCTGCGCACCTTCGAAGTCAGCCTCACCGTCAGCGAAAAGCTGGCTGCCATGGTCCCTGACGATCGTCTTCTGGTCGGCGAAAGCGGCATCTTCACCCATGAGGATTGCAAGCGTCTGCAGACCGTGAGGATCAATACCTTCCTCGTCGGCGAAAGCCTGATGCGTATGGATGACGTCGCGGCCGCCACACGCGCGCTGCTGACAGGCGAAGCCGCAATCGCGGCCGAATGAGCATGAGCGGCGAAAAGCCAGGCCTCACCCATATCGCTGCCTCCGGCGAGGCGCACATGGTCGATGTTTCCGACAAGGCCGAGACCGTGCGCATCGCCACTGCCGAGGGCCATGTGAAAATGGCGCCTGAGACGCTTTCGCTCATTCGTCAAGGCAATGCCAAGAAGGGTGATGTCATCGGTACTGCTCGCCTTGCCGGCATCATGGCCGCCAAGCGCACGGCCGACCTCATTCCACTCTGCCATCCCCTGATGCTGACAAAGGTCACGGTCGAGATCGAGGAAGATGCCGCCCTGCCCGGCCTGCGGGTCACGGCCACTGCCAAGCTCACAGGCAAGACCGGTGTGGAGATGGAAGCGCTGACTGCCGTCTCCGTCGCGTGCCTGACGATCTACGACATGGCCAAGGCCGCCGACAAGGCCATGGAAATCGGCGGTGTCAGGCTGCTTGAAAAATCCGGCGGCAAATCCGGAGATTTCCGCCATCCGGAGGCAAGATGAACCTTTTGCCGGTCGCCGAGGCCCTAAGTCGCCTGCTGTCCAGCGCCACGCCCGTCATGGGGTCCGAAACGCTGCCGCTCGCCGAAGCTGAAGGTCGCGTTCTGGCCGTCGATCTGACGGCAGGCCTGACCCAGCCGCCTTTCAATTCCTCGGCGATGGATGGCTACGCACTGCGCCGTGAGGATGCGCCGGAGCCGGGCGCCGTGCTGAAGGTCATCGGCACGTCCTCCGCCGGCCATGGTTTCGAGGGAAGCGTCGGTCAGGGCGAGGCTGTCCGCATCTTCACTGGTGCCCCCGTCCCTCCAGGCGCCGATAGCGTGTTGCTGCAGGAGGATGCGGAGAAGATCGAGTGTGGCATCAGAACCAAATTCCCTGTACGGCAAAACCAGCATGTGCGCCCGCGCGGCCAGGATTTCGCTGAAGGCGAAGTAGTATTGCCTGCTGGCACTGTGCTGGATTTTTCCCGGCTGACGGTCGCTGCCGGTATGAACCGCGCTGATGTCGAGGTGCTGCGCCGCCCGCTGATGGCGATCCTCGCAACCGGCGACGAATTGTTGCCGCCCGGGAGCACGCCCGGCCCATCGCAGATTATTGCGTCCAATACGTTTGGTATTGCGGCCCTTGCCCGCAAGGCCGGTGCGGACGTGCTCGATCTCGGCATCGTGTCCGACGATAAGGCTGAGATTGCCGCGACGATCGACAAGGCACGCAATGCCAAAGTCGATGTCATCGTCACGCTCGGCGGCGCTTCGGTCGGCGATCATGATCTGGTGCAGGCCACGTTGATCGAGGCCGGCATGCAGCTCGATTTCTGGCGCATCGCTATGCGCCCGGGCAAGCCGCTGATGGTCGGCAGCTTCGGCAAGACGCACGTCCTCGGCCTGCCTGGCAATCCGGTCTCAAGCCTCGTCTGCTCGCTGCTCTTCCTCGAACCGCTGATCCGTAGGCTCGCCTCGCTGCCGCCGGTTCAGCGCGAGACAACTGTGGAAACCGCCGTGACACTGCGCGCCAATGATCACCGGCAGGATTATGTCCGGGCAAAACTTTCGAAATCGGCGGCCGGTGGCTGGCTGGTCGAACCCTTCGACAAGCAGGATTCGTCGATGATGAAAACCTTCGCCTATTCGGACTGCCTCATCATTCGCCCGCCACATGCGCCGGAACTGCCGGCAGGAACCACCTGCCCTGTCATGCTTCTGCGGCCGGATCTCCTCGCCTGATATTTCCTGACGTTACCGCGATCCGGTACCATCATGTTATGATCGAAAAGCCGCTGGGCCGTTTCGTCAGGGCTGGAAGTCGGCATAGCGTCTGATGACAAGCCTTCGCCTCGGTTCACCTCAACCGGAAAACCGCGCTATTGGCGGTCGGGTTGTCCTTGGCTCCGCCGAAATCCGGCACAGCATAGTCTGCAACCTGCAATAGGGAGCTCGTTGGAAGAGGCGCCCTGCCCGGATCGCCGATGAGCACATCGAGACCGGCCGTGCGGCAGCGTTGAAGGAAAGGCAGAACACGCAACGCCAACGCCGGGTCATAGAAGATATCGCCGGCAACGATGATGTCGGCAGAAGGCGGCGCGTCGTCGATGATGTCGCCCAGTTGCGTCCCGATCACGACATCATTCGCTGCGGCATTCAGCCGTGCCGCGGCAATCGCCTTCGCATCGATATCGACGGCCAGCACGTGCGCTGCACCGCATTTCATCGCCGCGATGGCGACGAGGCCGGAGCCGGTGCCGAGATCGACGACACGTCTGCCGGTAACCGTTGCGGGGTGGTCGAAAAGATAGCGGGCAAGCACCGCACCACCCGCCCAGGGATAGGCCCAATAAGGTGGCAGATCGGAATCGTCAGCCATTGCAAGACGATAGAGACCGCTTCTTGGAGTCGCTATATGCAGCTGTATATCAGAGATGAAAGGCACGCCGGAAAGCGGCAGGCTCGCCCGGATGAAGGCCGTTAGGTCGAGACGATCATCTGCAGAAGCCGGTCTCATCTGGGATTGCCTGCCTTCGTTGCGAAAGGCCTCACCGGCTGGCCGCCAACTGCCTCAGCGGTCCTTTTTCTTGCCGAACTTTGCCTTGCCGCCATCGAATTTGGCGCCTTCGAACTTGTTGCCACCTTCGAACTTGTTCTTGGAGCCTTCAAATTTGGGCTTGCCCGGCTTCTTCGTCCAGGGCTTGTCGTCCCGGCGCTCGGCGCCGGCTGGCCTGTCTTTTTGGAACTTACCGTTCTGCTTATCGCCGCGGAAACGATCATCGCTACGCTCTTCGAAGGATTTCTTTGCGTAGGCCGGCTTACTGAAATCGGGCGTGCCGTTCAGTCTGTTGACGCGGATTCCGCGCTCCATCGTCTTGTTCGGGCCGAGCGCACCGAAAAAGCTGTCCGCGCTATCGGCGGCGATTTCTATGAAGGTCTCGTCTGGCTGCATTTTGATGGCACCGATTTCCCGTTTGGTCACGTTGCCGGCGCGGCAGAGCATCGGGATCAGCCAGCGCGGTTCGGCGTTCTGCTTGCGGCCGACGGAGACAGAGAACCAGATGCTCGGGCCGAAATCATCGCGCGGTCCCTTTTGCGCCGGCGCGAATTCGCGCGGCTCGCCGTCGCGGCGCTTGCGTGCACGGTCATCCTGGACCGGGACTTCGATCAGGTCTTCCGGAGCCGACTGGTTGGCGCGATAGAGACGCACGAAAGCGGCGGCAAGAGTCTCGGCGCCGTGGCTCGCGATGAGCTTCTGCACCAGATCCTGCTCTTCTTCCTGCGGCTTGTCGGCGAAGATCGGGTCGGCGAGCAGCCGCTCGTCATCACGCTCCGTCACTTCTTCCACGGAGGGCGGCCGTGCCCAAGTGGCCGCAATACCGGCATTTTCGAGAAGTCGCTCAGCCTTGCGGCGCACGTTGAGCGGCACGATGAGCGCGCTTACACCCTTGCGTCCTGCGCGACCCGTACGACCGCTGCGGTGCAGCAGCGTTTCCGGATTGGTCGGCAGATCGGCATGCACGACGAGATCGAGGCCTGGCAGGTCGATACCGCGGGCCGCGACATCGGTCGCGATGCAGACGCGCGCACGACCATCGCGCATGGCCTGCAGCGCATGGCTGCGCTCGTTCTGCGTCAGTTCGCCCGAGAGCGCCACGACATTGAAATTGCGATTGTGGAACCGCGCTGTCAGGTGATTGACGGCCGCACGCGTCGAACAGAAGACGATCGCATTGCGCGCCTCGTAATAGCGCAGCACGTTGATGATAGCGTTTTCACGGTCGCTTGGAGAAACGACGAGCGCACGATATTCAATGTCGATATGCTGCTTTTCTTCCGCCTGGGTGCTGATGCGCACGGCGTCGCGCTGATAGCTCTTGGCGAGCTTGGCGATCGCAGCCGGAACCGTTGCCGAGAACATCAGGGTACGGCGCTCATCGGGCGCCGCTTCCAAGATGAATTCCAGGTCTTCGCGGAAGCCGAGATCGAGCATCTCGTCCGCCTCATCCAGCACGGCAGCCTTGAGTTCGCTCATATCAAGCGCATGGCGGCGGATGTGATCGCAAAGGCGTCCCGGCGTGCCGACGACGATATGCGCGCCGCGCTCCAGGGCACGCCGCTCGCTGCGAATATCCATGCCGCCGACGCAACTGACGATTACGGCGCCAGCCATTTCATAAAGCCATTCCAGCTCACGCTTCACCTGCAGCGCCAGTTCCCGCGTCGGCGCAATCACGAGAGCAAGGGGTGCGCCCGCCGGCGCGAAGCGCTCGGCGCCTTCAAGCAGCGTCGGTGCAAGGGCCAGCCCGAATGCAACGGTCTTGCCCGAGCCGGTCTGGGCGGAAACGAGAGCGTCCGATTCCGCGAGTGCCGGATCGAGCATCGCCTTCTGGACGGGGGTGAGTTCGGTATAGCCGCGCTTCTGCAACGCCTTGGCGATCGCCGGAGAGACGCCGTTATAGTCAGTCATGTGTTCGATCTTTCGGAGCTGTCAGGCGCGTAACGCGCCGTCGCCGGATCGTCCGGCCGAAGAGTTGGGCCGTTCCTACCCGCTCCGGGTGCGAATGTCAAAGTGTCTCGCCGCGCCATGTGTAGATGGCGATGCCGCCGGAGCGGCCGCGAAGCTTCGTCTCGAACGGTCCGGCCAACCGCCCCGTCTGCAACAGAATGGCATCGGGACCGGCCGCGTCGAGCAGGCTGGCGCTGAATGCAAGCTCCGCGCCGCGGCTTGCCGCCACTTCCATCAGCCGCTGAGCGACATTGACAGTATCGCCCGTCGCGGTGATCTGCTGCCGGTCGCCGGTGCCAAGACGCGAAGCGACGATCGGGCCGCAATGAGCACCGAGCTTGAAGCCTATTTTCCTGCGCCGAAGCTCCGGATGGCCTGCGAGGAAGAGGCGCGTGCGGTCGGCAAGCCTGACGGCGCAGGCTGCTGCCCGCGCCGCATCGTCCGCCGCCGGTGTCGGCAGCCCGAAAAGGATCATGGCGCCGTCGCCCATGAAGCTTGTAATCGCCCCGCCGAGCAGCCGTACCTCCTCATCGATCAATTCAAAGAAGCCGCTGAGGATCTCGCGCACCATGGCAGGTCCGACCGCTTCGCTAAGGCCGGTGAAGCCCGAGAGATCGATGAAGACGACGGAAGCATTCTGCCGCACGGGCTCGGCCAGGAACGCCGGATCGCGCGCCAGCCACTCCCCGAGGCCGGGCGCTTCGATGCGCTGCAGGCGCTCGGATTGATCGGCAAAGTGCCGCGCACGGCGGCGGTCGCGCCAGAGTTCTGCCGCGCCGAAAATAATCGCGGGCGGGAGTGCCGCCGCAATCGGCAATGCAGCGCTCAGCCAATAGCCGTTCGCAAAAGCGGCAAGGTTGAGCATCGCCCAGGCAATGACCGTAAGACAGATGATGACGAAGCCGAGAGCGCTGCGGCGCCATGCGACCAGCGCGACCAGGAGAACAGGCAAGGCCGTCGCAATGCCAGCATCCGCCTGCCGTGTCCTGCTGTCGCGCACCATGCCATCGCCCGCGACCAGATGGGTGATCGCCGTCGACATGACTTCGACACCCGGCAGGATGGGATCGAACGGCGTGGGAAAGACATCACCGCCGCCGGTGACCGTCGCGCCGATCACCACCACCTTGCCGGTTATGGCGTCGGCCGGCAGCTTGCCGTCGAGCGCATCGGCGGCGCTGAAGGTGCTGATGCTGCCTGCGGGACCATAGAAGGTCAGCGGCAGGCGCTGACCCGTATCCGTTGGAATGCGGTGAGCGCCGAGCCGGATGCCGTCGTTTTCGATCAATGGTTCGGCCCCGAGCGCAATCGAGGCTGCGCGCAGCGGAAAGGCTGCGTCGAGACGGTCGGCTGCGCGAGAAAACAGCGGGATGAAACGCGGTACGCCGCTCTGGTCCGTCGCCACATTGACGATGCCGAGCGGCGCAGCCTCCGCGAAGCGCGGCTGCGGCAGCAGAAGCTGCTGTGCCTCGGGGACCGTTGCAAGCGGATCCTCGGCATTTTCTATCACTGACTGAAGACTTTGAGGGAAGGTCGCGGCACCGGCAATGATAGTGGGTGCGGATCTGATCGCCGTTGCAAGCGCCGCATCCCCCTCCTCCGTGCCGGGATCAACGAGCAGTATATCGAGAGCCAGGGCCTTTGGTTTCAACGTTCCGATGGATGTGACGAGCTGTGCAAGCGTGTCCCGCTTGAGCGGATAGCCATGCGCTGCGGCGGTGCGGTCATCGATCGCGACAATGGAAACGATATCGGGTGGGGACCGGACACCGACGATCATGCTGCGCAGATCGACAAGCGTGGCTTCCACACGCTCGATGAGGCCCGAGTTCGACTGCTGCTGCAGATGGAAATAGCCGAGGGCCGCGCCCCATAGACCGGCGAGCAGCAGTGCGATCACTGTCGGAAGCCGGTGGTTCATGAGACCGCTTATTGCCCGAGGCGTGAAAGAAGAGCCGCGACGCGAGGCGCCGGCCAGGTGCGAACGGTGAGCGCAGCCGTTCCGCGCATCACGTCAACACCCTCGCCTGGTCCAAGCACGACGGCTGCCCCTGCCGGACGGCGTACGCCGACGCGGCCGCGGGTGACCAGCACGGAGGTCATGCCGCCTTTGACATCGACGGCCCATTGGGTGCCGCGGACGGCCGCGATCGCCTGCGGCGTCACCACCTGGAAACCACCGTGATGCTGACTGCTGTCCACGTCGACAAGGGCAGCCTTGCTGCGCAATGACAGCGAATCCGGGCTGCCGTCACGATTGCGATCGATGAGTGCGAAGGATGCTCCGCGTTCGGCGGTGATATTGACGCCGCCAGGGCAGCGGAAGATCTGGTTGCCATTTGCCGCACGCGAAATCGCGCAGCTGGCAGACTGGGCATAGGCTGCTCCCTGAGGCAGGAGCCCGATGGTCAGGGCAGCGGAAAACAGGCTGAGGGAGATTGCTGGGGTGGCTTTCATGATCCGCCTCTCATGACCCGCCGGTACATCCTCGAAGGTGCCGGCCGGCCCATACTAGCTGAATTCGCTGGTTTCCCTATGCAAAAATCGGAAGCTGCGCAAGCCATTCGGAAACATTCAGGATTCGCCCGGTGACGGCCCGATGTAGCGGGCGCGGGGGCGGATAAGATGGCCACTTTCAATCTGCTCCATCGCATGCGCCAGCCAGCCGGCCGTGCGCGCCAGTGCGAAGATGATGATCGGCGCCTCCTCCGGCAGGTCGAAAGCGGCCGTCATCGCGGCAAGCGCGAAATCGACATTGACCGGCTCGCCCACCATTTCTTCGCCGGCCAGCTGCACATCACGAAAGACCGGAGGCACGTCGAAAGACGAGAGCAGAACGCGCGCCCGCACATCGCCGTCGGGATAAAGCGGATGTCCGAAGGCTACAGGCCTGCTTCCCCGCAGCAGCTGGTGGCGGATCGCCCGTTCTGCCCCGATGCTTGAAGCGGCTTCGACAAGCGCGTCGATACTCCGCCACGCCGAGCCGTGCAGCGGGCCTGTCAGCGTCGAAAGACCAGAGAGAGCGGCGGCAGAAAGTGCCGCTCCCGTCGAAACCGTGACGCGGACAGCGAAGGTCGAGGCATTCAGCTCATGATCGGCGAGCATGACGAGCGCCCGACGCAGGCAATCGGCAGCCTCCGGCCTGTGCCAGCATGCGGCGAGACGGTGATGCAGGGAAAGGTCCGTAGGGCCTGGCGCCAGCGCATCGGCTACGGTGGAAAGCACGCTGCATGCTTCCATCTGCAAGGCGGGGCGTGCACGTCCGAGCGACGGCAGATCGGCGCTCACCCGTCCCGCTAGCGCCAGAAGCGCAGCGTGAATGGAAGGCGCCGCCAGGTCTGTGGCGCGTGATGGTACGCAGGTAAAACTCTCCGCATTCCAAAGCAGCAGCGCAGTCCCCTCCAGCGTCGCATGCACAGAAAGCTCCGCCGCATCCTGCCCCCGATACAGCAACCGTCCTGCGGCAATGGTTGAGATCGCGGATGTCAGCACGGGATCGCCCCAGCTGATCGCCTCGGCGGCGACCGTCTCGCTCTTGCGTCGGCCGGCATGCCGCTCGGCAAGCCGTTTGACGTCGCTTTGCTGATAGAGGCTGCGGCGCGGGTCGGCCGGGTCGGCCTTGGCGCGGATACGGCCTCGGCTGACATTGGCATAAAGCGTCTGCGGCTTGGTGCCGAGTTTCGCCAACGCTTCTTCTGCTGTCAGCCAGGTCATCGCAACCTCATATTGATCAATTACATCAAGATTGACGTCAACCAAACTAGGTCCGATCTTTCCTCCGGTAAAGGAGAAAGACCCATGAAAAATGGTTTGGAAGATGTCGTTGCCGCTGAAACCCAGCTCTCGGATGTCGACGGTGAAGCCGGCCGGCTGATCATCCGTGGCGTATCCCTGGATCACCTGGCCGGGCGCAGTACCTATGAAGATGTTGCCGCCCTGCTGCTGGACGGGTTGATCGAGCCCCATCTCGACGCAAGCGAATTGCGCCGCCGGCTCGGCCAGGCGCGAATGGAAGTTTTCGCCGAAGTCAAAACTGCCGATACTCTCCTGCTCAAGCTGCCACCGGTCGATGCCATGCGTGTTCTTGTTGCCCGCCTACCTGACGGCGAGGACATAGATACCGTGCTCCGTCTGCTTGCCGCACCCGCCGTCTTCCTGCCGGCGGTTCTGCGCCTGCAGCGAGGCGAAAAGCCGGTAAAGCCCAATGCGGGCCTCTCACAGTCGACCGATATCCTGCGCATGCTCTCAGGCGCGATGCCGAGTGCCGAGCAGACCGCAGCCCTCGACACTTATCTCGTGACGATCTCAGATCACGGCCTGAACGCTTCGACCTTCGCATCGCGTGTCATTGCCTCCACCCGTGCCGGCCTCACCTCCTCTGTTCTGGCGGCAATCAGTGCGCTCAAGGGACCGCTGCATGGCGGCGCGCCGGGACCGGTGCTCGATATGCTGGATGGGATAGGAAGCGAGGCCAATGCCGGCCCCTGGCTGCGTTCCGCACTCGATAGCGGTGAGCGGCTGATGGGCTTCGGCCACCGCGTCTATCGCGTGCGCGACCCACGCGCTGACGCGCTGAAAAACGCGCTGAAGCCGCTCGTTGCCGCCAGCCAGGTCAATGCCGCCAGAATTGCGCTTGCCGAGGCGGTGGAACAGGCGGCGCTTGCGGTTCTAAGGGAACGCAAGCCGGACCGGCCGCTGGATGTGAATGTGGAATTCTATACCGCGCTGCTCTTGGAAAGCCTCGGCTTCCCGCGCGAAGCCTTCACAGGCGTCTTTGCCATCGGCCGCACCGTCGGCTGGATTGCGCATGCCCGCGAGCAGGCCTTGGAGGGCCGCCTCATCCGTCCACGCTCGGTCTATGTGGGACCACTGCCGGAAGCGGCATGACGGAATGAAAAAGCCGCTCCCTCGTTTCAAAGGGAGCGGCTGGAATTGTGTAACAGCGAATAATTAGACCAACCGGCTCTGTTCCGTGGCCGCTTCGATGAAGCTCGCAAAGAGCGGATGCGGGTCGAGCGGGCGGGACTTTAGTTCCGGATGGTACTGAACGCCGATGAACCACGGATGGTCGGGATACTCGATCGTCTCCGGCAGAACACCATCAGGTGACATGCCCGAAAAGACCAGGCCGCAATCTTCCAGCCGGTCCTTGTAGTCGATGTTGACTTCGTAGCGGTGGCGATGACGCTCGGAAATGTCGGTAGAGCCGTAGATATCCGAAATCTTCGTGCCCTTCTTCAGCGCCGCCTTATAGGCGCCGAGACGCATCGTGCCGCCGAGGTCTCCCGCGGCCGTTCGCTTTTGCAGCTCATTGCCCTTTACCCATTCGGTCATCAGGCCAACGACCGGTTCCGGGGTCGGGCCGAACTCGGTCGAGGAGGCGTTGGGCACATCAGCCAGGTTGCGGGCAGCCTCGATGACGGCCATCTGCATGCCGAAGCAGATGCCGAAATACGGTACCTTGCGCTCGCGGGCAAAACGCGCCGCGTGGATCTTGCCTTCTGAACCGCGCTCGCCGAAGCCGCCGGGCACGAGAATGCCATGGACCTTTTCGAGGTAAGGCGCCGGATCTTCCTTTTCGAAGACTTCCGACTCGATCCATTCGAGCTTGACCTTGACGCGGTTGGCGATACCGCCGTGATGCAGCGCCTCGATCAGCGACTTATAGGCATCCTTGAGGCCTGTATATTTGCCGACGATCGCGATCGTCACCTCGCCTTCCGGCGTACGGATGCGATTGCAGACCTCTTCCCACTGATTGAGGCGCGGCTTCGGAGCCGGCTCGATGCCGAACGCGGCCAGCACTTCATCGTCGAGGCCTTCCTTGTGATAGGCCATTGGCACGTCATAGATATTGGCAACGTCGAGCGCCTGGATGACGGCGGAGGGACGCACGTTGCAGAACAGCGACAGCTTGCGGCGCTCTGCTTCCGGGATTTCCCGGTCGGCACGGACCAAGAGAATGTCGGGATGAATGCCGAGCGCCTGCAGTTCCTTGACGGAATGCTGCGTCGGCTTGGTCTTCAGCTCGCCTGCTGCCGGAATGTACGGCATCAGCGTCAGGTGCACGTAGATAGCTGTGCCGCGCGGCAGGTCGTTGCCGAGCTGGCGGATCGCCTCCATGAAGGGCATCGCCTCGATGTCGCCTACCGTGCCGCCGATCTCGCAGATGACGAAATCGTAGTCATCGTTGCCCTCGATAACGAAATCCTTGATCTCGTTGGTGACGTGCGGAATGACCTGAACGGTCGCGCCGAGATAGTCGCCGCGGCGTTCCTTGTCGATGATGTTCTTGTAGATGCGCCCGGTGGTGATGTTGTCGGTCTTGGTCGCCGATCGCCCCGTAAAACGCTCGTAGTGGCCGAGATCGAGGTCGGTTTCCGCGCCGTCGTCGGTGACGAAGACTTCGCCGTGCTGGGTCGGGCTCATAGTGCCCGGATCCACGTTCAGATAGGGGTCAAGTTTGCGAAGCCGGACCCGATAACCACGGGCCTGCAACAACGCTCCGAGAGCCGCGGCCGCAATTCCTTTTCCGAGGGAAGAAACCACGCCGCCAGTGATGAATACGTATCGCGCCATGGGAGTCACCGGATACCTTTTCAAAAACGATTCCACCAGCCCAAAAATTCTTTTCCGGAACTTTTGGTGCGTGGCGCAGGAATCTGAACAAAAGAAAACCGGCAGACCCGAGGGCCTGCCGGCGGTTTATTTTCTGGACCGGCTTATTGTCCCGTGGGGACGCCGGAAGGCTGTGCCGGCGCGGTAGCGGCCGGGGCCTCAGGCTGAGCCGGAGCCGTCGTCTGAGCAGCCGGAGCGGTCGCCGCAGGGGCGCTTGCAGCCGGTGCCTGAGTTGCTGGCGTCTGCGCCGCAGGAGCTTGCGTTGCCGGGGCAGCCGGTGCCGGAGCCGCAGCGCCGCCATTCGGAACGCCGCTGTTATCGGCAGGCTTGGCCGGAGCCCCTGTGTTGCCGCCGCCGAGCGAATCGAGAATGCCGTTGCCCTGCCCGCTCGTTGCCGGAATGCGATTGAGAATATCGGTCGGTCGGCTTTCGTACCGGGTCAGGATGCCGAGGCCGAGCGAGGTGATGAAGAACAGCGTCGCCAGGATCGCCGTGGTGCGCGTCAGCGCATTGGCCGTGCCGCGAGCCGACATGAAGCCCGATCCGCCGCCGATACCGAGGCCGCCGCCTTCGGAGCGCTGGATGAGCACGACGCCGACGAGCGCGAGCACGATCATGAGATGGATGACAATCAATACGGTCTGCATGGGTCCAGTCCTGCCCGTCTGAGGACGGACATAAAGTAAAAATCTGGCGGCTCTTTACATGAGGTCATCAGCTATTCCAAGCCCTTCGGCCAGGAATATGCAATCGCTTCAGGCGAGCAGCGCTTCGTATGTGCCGTAGATGGCGAGGAAGTCGGTGGCTTTCAAGCTCGCACCGCCGATCAGCGCGCCATCGACATTGTCGACGGCGAGCAGTTCGCGGGCATTGCCGGGCTTGACCGAGCCGCCGTAGAGAATGCGCATGCCCTTGCCCTCGTCACCGAAGCGGTGGACGAGTTCGGAGCGGATGAAGGCGTGGGCGATTTCCACGTCCTTTGCCGTCGGTGTCAGCCCGGTACCGATCGCCCAGACGGGCTCATAGGCAATAACGGTATTGTCAGCGGTTGCTTCCTCCGGCAGCGAGCCGGAAAGCTGGCGCTTGAGAATGTCGAGGGTCTGATAGGCGTCGCGCTCTTCGCCGGTCTCGCCGACGCAGACGATCGCCGTCAGGTCCGCCTGATAGGCGGCCTGCGCCTTGGCGCGGATCATATGGTCGGTCTCGGCATGGTGGATGCGCCGTTCCGAATGGCCGACGATCACATAGGTGCCGAAGCAATCGGCAATCATGTCAGCCGAAATATCGCCGGTATGCGCACCGGATTGCGCCTGATGGCAATCCTGTCCGCCGATCGCAAGCGGGCTGTCGGTCGCAAGCGCGGTCGAGACGTAAAGCAGTGTCGCCGGCGGGCAGATCAGCGTTTCGACCTTCTCAGACAACGGAACCATGACGCCTTGGGCAATCGCCTTGATCTGGTCCAATGAATCGCGCGTGCCGTTCATCTTCCAGTTCCCCGCCACGAGCGGGCGTACGTCAGGTGTCATGCTGCTCTCCCAAAATCCGCATATCCGGCGGCCTTAGCAAAAGCGTGGCTCAAAAGAAAGCGCCGGGGATGGCTTGAGGCCCTATATGACCCGGAATCTGCCGTTCAGGACGCCAAAACCCAGTTCAGCACTCTGCGCCAGTCGATCATGCGGATCGGCGTTCCATGATTGCCGTTCTGAAAGAGCGTGAAATGCGTCGGGTACTTCGCCTTGTCGAGCTTTTCGAACAGTGCCTGCTGCTCGGTTGCCGCATAGACAGGGTCACGGCTGCCATGGGCAAGCCACAGCGGCAGCTTGGCTTTGTAGAACGGGCTTTTCACGAAATCCGGGTCCGAGACGCCGCTCATGATCAGCATGCCCTTCAGCCGCTTGACGCTTCCGGCGTCGCGCGCGATGCCCCAGCAGATCTGGCTGCCCATCGAGGCGCAGCTGAGGATAACTGGACGGCCTGGAGACTGCGCGCTCGCATATCGGATCAGCCCGGCAATGGCGGCAACGCCATTGGCGTCGAAGGTCTTGACCGTCGGGGAATAATAGACGCCACCGTTGCCGGCCGTAAGGTTCTTCAGCCGGTTGAAGTTGCCGCCGAAGGAATAGTCATTTGCGCCGAGCCGCCGGTCTCCGTCGCGGCCGTGGATGAAGATGACCGTGAAGGCGGCGTTCTGGGTTGGTCCCACCCTGGTGACATCGAGTACGGTGCCGTTGAGCGACAGCGTTTCATCCACCTGCAGTTTCTTGACGCCGAGCGAGACATATTTCTGCTGCACCCGCTTTTGCGGGATCTGATCGCGCCCGTTGATATCCCGCATCTCGTCGTAATCGATCACTTCCGATGCGCCGTCATCGCCTGTCTGCAGCACTGTCTGCGCCGAAAACAGATCGTCCTTGTAGGGCGGCAACGTCTCGGCCGCGGCGGTCGTGACAGCCGCGGACAGGAAAAAGGCCGCAATTGCAGTGATCATGGTGCAATGACTTGTGGACATCGGCATGCAGATGGTTCCCAAAGAGCTGCCGCGACTTGCCATTCGGCGCCCGGCAACGCAAATCACATCTTGAAAAGCTCCGCAAATCCGGGGCGCGTCGCGTATCGGGGCGCTTTCTGTCAGAATTCCCCTGATTCGCAAACGCGATACGGACCGCGACCATTGTGGGCCAGCGGCGGCCCTTCAAGAGAATGAAGATCTGAACGGTTCCATGGAAGACAGCAACGACCTCTTTTCCGGAATGCCCCTGACACAGAAGCAGGAGGAGGCTGCAAAGCCTGCGGCACCCGCCGAACGGCGCGCCGCGGCTGCGGCACCCGCTGCCGCACGCCCTGCCCCGACGACGTCGAACGGTGACGATTACGGCGCTTCATCGATCCGCGTTCTGGAAGGCCTGGAACCGGTGCGTATGCGCCCCGGCATGTATATCGGCGGCACCGACGAAAAGGCGCTGCACCACCTCTTTGCCGAAGTCATCGACAACTCGATGGACGAAGCGGTGGCCGGCCATGCCGATTTCATCGATGTGCATCTCGATATCCAGGGCTACCTGACGGTTACCGATAACGGCCGCGGTATCCCCGTCGAGAACCATCCGCAGGTTCCCGGCAAGTCGACTCTCGAAGTCATCATGACCAAGCTGCATGCCGGCGGTAAATTCGACGGCAAGGCTTACGAGACCTCCGGCGGTCTGCACGGCGTCGGCGTCTCCGTCGTCAATGCGCTGTCGGATTCTCTCGAAGTCGAAGTCGCTCGCAACCGCAAGCTCTACCGCCAGCGCTTCTCGCGCGGCGTGCCGCAGGGCGGGATCGAAGAGCTCGGCGATGTGCACAATCGCCGCGGCACCAAGGTCCGCTTCCATCCAGATCCACAGATCTTCGGCGACCACGCAAAGTTCGATGCTGGCCGCGTGTTCCGCATGGCCCGCTCAAAAGCCTATCTCTTCGGCGGCGTCGAAATCCGCTGGAGCTGCGATCCGGGCGTGCTGCCCGAAGGCTCCGACGTGCCTGACAAGGCCGTCTTCCACTTCCCCGGCGGCCTGAAGGATTACCTGCAGGCGACGATGGGTAAGGAATTCACCGTCACCCGCGAAATCTTCGCCGGCAAGAGCGAAAAGGTCGCTGGCCACGGTGCGCTGGAATGGGCGATCACCTGGTATGGCGGCGATCCGCAGGTCCATTCCTATTGCAATACCATTCCGACACCCGAAGGCGGCACGCACGAGGCGGGTCTGCGCATCGCGCTGACCAAGGGCCTGAAGAGCTACGCCGAACTGACGCAGAACAAACGCGCAGCACAGATCACCACCGACGACGTGATGATTTCGGCCGTCGGCATGCTCTCGGTCTTTATCCGCGAGCCGGAATTCGTTGGCCAGACCAAGGATCGACTGGCAACGGTCGAAGCCCAGCGTCTCGTCGAAAATGCGCTTCGCGACCCGTTCGACCACTTTCTCGCCGACAATCCGGGTGAAGCCGAGAAGCTTCTCGACTGGGTGATCGAGCGAGCAGAAGAACGCCTGCGCCGCCGCAAGGAGAAGGAAGTCAACCGCAAGACAGCGGTACGCAAACTGCGCCTGCCAGGCAAGCTTGCCGATTGCTCGCAGAACACTGCCGAAGGCGCCGAACTTTTCCTCGTCGAGGGTGACTCGGCAGGTGGCTCCGCCAAGCAGGCGCGCAACCGCGCCAACCAGGCTATCCTGCCGCTGCGCGGCAAGATCCTCAACGTCGCCAGCGCCGGCCGCGAGAAGCTCTCGGCCAACCAGCAGATCTCCGATCTCATCCAGGCGCTTGGCTGCGGCACGCGCTCGAAATACCGCGAAGAGGATCTGCGCTACGAACGCATCATTGTCATGACTGATGCCGACGTCGACGGCGCGCATATCGCTTCGCTGCTCATCACCTTCTTCTATCAGGAGATGCCGGAGCTCGTGCGCGGGGGGCATCTCTTCCTTGCGGTGCCACCGCTCTACAAGATCACGCAGGGCGCAAAGTCTGCCTATGCCCGTGATGATGAGCATCGCGCCGAACTGATGGAGACGGAATTCAAAGGCAAGGCCAAGATCGAGATCAGCCGCTTCAAAGGTCTCGGTGAAATGCTGCCCGCTCAGCTCAAGGAAACCACCATGGATCCCTCCAAGCGCACCCTTCTGCGCGTGCTGATCGATGAGGTAGATTTCGAAGGCACGCGCAATGCCGTCGACGACCTGATGGGGACCAAGGCCGAGGCACGCTTCCGTTTCATCCAGGAACGTGCGGCTTTCGCTGAAGACCTCGATATTTGACGCATGTCGCGCAAAAGTGTGCAGCGGTTTTGCGACAACGACATGCGAAAAACAAAGACTCAAAGCGGGGAGCGAATCTGAAAGAGCGCGAGACGCGTCGAGTCACAGCGAATTCATAGAACTGACGAAGAACCGTTACGCTTCCGTCAAAATACCGGCGCAATAGAACGGCCGGCGCTCTGCCCTCCCGAGAGGTCACCGCAGCGCCGGCCCTCTTGTTTCAACCCTTTGCCGGATATTTGCCATGACCGGGCGTTTTCTCGCGACTGCCGCTTTCGTTCTCCTGTCCAGCACCGCTTCCGTTTTCGCAACCGATATTGGCGCGACCGTCGAGACCGCCTGCCCCTTCGGCGATTGCGCCGCTGCGATCTCCCTTTCCTATCTCGGTGAATTCGTCATCCCGACCGGTCAGATGGAAAACGGCGTTGAATTCGGCGGCATTTCCGGCCTCGATTTCGATGCCGCCACTGGCCATTACATTGCCATCAGCGACGATCGCTCCGAAAAGGCCCCGGCCCGCTTCTACGCTCTCGATATCGATGTCAGCGCCGCCGGCTTGAAGGGCGTCACCGTCGTCAAGCATGTCACCTTCCAGGACAAGAACGGCCAGCCTTTCGCCTCGCGCACCGTCGATCCTGAATCCATCCGCTTCGGCAAGGACGGCATTTACTGGGGTAGCGAGGGTGATGCAAAGGCGCTGATCGCCCCCTTCGTGCGCGTCACCTCTCCTGATGGCACCTTCGTGCGCGAGTTCAAGCTGCCTGACGGTTTTGCGCCGACCGCCGACAAGTCGACCGGCATCCGCGACAATCTCGCTTTCGAGGATATCGCCGTGTCTCCATCCGGTGATGTATTTGTCGGCGTTGAGGCGGCCCTCTATCAGGACGGCCCGAACCCCAGCCTGACCACAGGCAGCCTGTCGCGCATCGTCTGCTATGACGGCGCAACCGGAGAGCCCAAGGCTCAGTATGTCTATCCGGTCTCGCCGATCCCTCAGGCCGCCACGAAGGCCGAAGGTGGCAACGACAACGGCATGTCGGAAATGATTGCCCTTGATGATCACCGCCTGCTTGCCGTCGAGCGCAGCTATGCCCAGGGCTTCGGCAACAACGTCAAGCTTTTCATGATGGATCTCGATGGCGCGACCGATGTCTCCTCCATCGCCTCGCTTGCCAAGAACGACCAGCGCGTCGTCCCTGCCCGTAAAAGCCAGGTGCTGGATCTGCGTGCCATCGGCCTGACGCCGGACAATATCGAGGCCATGGCAATCGGCAAGGCGAAGGATGGCACTGATGTCCTGATCCTCGGTTCGGACAATAATTTCTCGACTGGCCAGAAGAGTCAGTTCTACGCCTTCAAGATCAACCGCCGCCCTCAATAATATCGAGGCGATCGAAAGCTCAAAGAAGTACGCTTTGCACACGCTTTATCGGGCGGACCTTGAAACCGCCCGGTTCATAGCCCATAAACTAGGACAACAATAAAAAGAGGCGCGCGTGGGTGTGTTTAATCGTCAGAAAACCAATACGGAGCCGCGATGGCTGGGGCCTTCGGCGACGATCCGTACGCCGCTGATACCTTCCATTTCGGCTGCCCGCTGGCTGCTCGTGCTCGTTGCCGCAGCCGGCGTCTATTTCTTTTACGGCTTCGTGGTGCCTGTACTCGCAGCCCTCGTCATCGGCTTTGCGAGCTGGCCGCTTTACCGCAAGCTGGTTGCCCGCGTCGGCGGCAATACGACGATCGCCGCTACAATCGCGATTGTCCTCATAGTCACCTTTCTCGTCATTCCGATCAGCCTTGCCGTTGCCTATACGACCGGTGAAGTGCGCACCTGGGTCGCATGGGCGATCCACGCCAACCGCTTCGGGGCGGAGACGCCGCAATGGATCGTCGCGCTCCCGCTCGCTGGCTCCTATCTCGATGAACTTTGGACGAAATATATCGGCAGCCCCGGTGCCATGGGTGAGCTGATCCAGGCAGTCAGCGGCGCCCATATCGGCAACATCTACCGCGCGGTTCTGGCGGCTGGCGGCGGTGCCTTTCACCTGCTCCTTACGCTGCTCTTCATGCTGATCGCACTCTTCTTTGTCTATCGCGACGGCTTCTCCTTCTCCAAGCAGATCGACATGCTCGGCGAACGCATTCTGCCGAACCGCTGGGAGCGTATTTCCCGCGTTGTGCCTGCCACCATCAGCTCGACGGTCATGGGCATGACGCTGATTGCCATCGGTGAAGGCATCGTGCTGGGCGTTGCCTACTGGATCGCCGGCGTGCCCTCGCCCGTCACCCTCGGCGTGCTGACCGGCGTCATGGCGCTGATCCCCGGCGGTGCACCGCTCTCCTTCACGCTCGTATCCGTCTATTTGCTGGCGAGCGGCGCACATGTCGCCGGCATCGGCCTCTTCGTCTGGGGCACGGTCGAACTCTTCATCGTCGACAAGACGCTGCGCCCCAAGCTCGTCGGTGGACCGATCAAGCTGCCGTTCCTGCCGACCTTCTTCGGCCTCGTCGGCGGCGTGAAGACGATGGGCTTCCTCGGCCTCTTTATCGGCCCTGTGCTGATGGCGCTGCTGGTCGCGATCTGGCGCGAATGGATACATGAAGTCCGCACCGCCGATGCAGGCCCGCATGTCATCCTCGATGAACAGGCGCCACCGGTTCACCGAGCGGCCGAATGATCTCCAGGTCGCAGAAGCAGGTTAAGCAGTAAGGCGCTTTTCCATGAAGAGGCTCAGCGGGTCAAGCAGATAGGAGCCGAAAGGTTCGATCTCGATATATCCGTATTTCCTGTAGAGGCTGATCGCTTCGGGTTGGTAGATGCCGGTCTCCAGACGAATGGCCTCAAGACCTTTTGCCCGGCCGATTTCCTCCAGCCGGTCCATCAGCCGGCTTGCGACTCTAAGGCCTCGCGCCTCGGGATCAACGAACATGCGCTTGATTTCTGCCGTTCCGTCGCCTGCTTCCACCAGCGCGCAGCAGCCGACGATCTCGCTGCCGTTGCGCGCCACGAGGAAGCTGACGGACGGCTTTTCCAGCGTCGAAATATCGACGAGGTGGTTGCTCTCGGGTGGATAGAGCGATTGTGCATAGGCATCCGAGAGGTCGAGAAGCCGGATCACGCCATCCTGACGCGGCGATTCCAGAGCGATGGTCACCGACATTTTCTCTCCTCTTCCGACGAAACGAGCGATTTTTCCCTGGAAGACGAGGACTTCACGTCGCTGCCCTCATTCCGTTGGAATTGTGCTTTCGAAGGTGGTGACACGCTCAATAGCCATGGAGGCAAAATATGCAAGCCGTCCTCATCGCCATGACGATCCTCGGTTGCGACGATTCCGTCAGCCAATGCAATTACGTTGCCACGGTCGACAAACAATGGGAAACCGTCGTCGCCTGCGATGCCGAGGCCGAGCAGCGGCTGAAGGCCTATGCTAATGCAAGCTATCCGACCGTCATTGCCGTCTGCGAGGCGCCGAAGTCGCTTGCCGCTGCCGAACCGGCTAAGCCCGCGCCCGCTGCCCCGGCAGCGCCCGAGGTAGCCGAACAACGGGATGGCCTTGGCGGTTTCGTGGATACTATTGCCGGGCGTGTGCGCGCCAATCTGCCTTCTGGCCGGGACGTGAAAAACACCCTGGCGAAACCGCTGCACTTCGTTTCTGCAAGCTATTCCTGGGCCGCCGCCCGGTTTAACGACTAGGCAGCCGCAAGCGAGGCATAAACACGGGCCGACCGGCGCTGCTCGGCAACATGCAGCTTTTCGACCATATCGAGCAACTCGCCGACAGCGTCGTGCTGCCCGACCCGGTTGTGGAATTTCTGAAGCAGGCGCCCGCAGACGCTGCCGAGAAGCGAGGTTGACGTCTTGCGCGAAGCTTCGCGCCACAGAAACGTCGCTTCCACGAAGATGATGCTGATATCCCGCGGCAGGCCGGCCGATTCATAGAGCGCGCGCACGGCATGCATGCGGCCCGTGGCAAGGATTGCCCGCACGCGGCGATCGTTGCAGCCAGATAGATTGACGATGGCACAGGCGAAGAACTCCACCTTGCCGCAGCAGAGCGCATGCATGAGGAAGGACGGCGTCAGCCGGTCGTTCAGGCGAAGATGCTCGACAAGATCGGGGACTTCGATGGGTGAGATATCGCCGGCAATGGAAACGATCGCTGCTTCCGTCGCCTCGCGGCTGATGCGCTGCAGCCTCTGGAGGCCGATTGCCGCCTGCGCCAGCGGCAGACCGACCAGCGCATTGCTGACATGCTGTGTCAGAAGCTGCCGGGCATCGGCCGGCAGATCGATGCGGTCGAGAAGCAGGTTTCTGATGTCGACGATATCGCCGAGCCGCTCGGCAATCCGCTTCAGGGACTGGGCGGAAATCGCGGCGCTATCGTTTTCCAGGAGGCAGAGAACCTCGTCCTCGTCACCGACTTCGGCAAGCGCCGCCGAAACAGGACGCGTGACATAGGCGCGTGCCGCAATGAGCATCCGTGTTGCGCTGCTGCCGCGTGCTGCGAGATCGACCAGGTCGGCATCCGTCAAAATCGGCGAGCATGTCACCGCGTGGCAGGCGATTTCCGGCTGGTCCTCGGCGAGCGAGAGAATGATGTTGCGCGGCGCATGCGGTGCCCAGGCTATCGCCTCGGCGAGCGCAAGCCGCACACGTGGCGACGGATCGTCGAGCAGATAGGTCATCGCCTTTTCCGCAGCGGCGCGCCGGTCATCTGACATTTCCGATTTGAGATAGACGCGTCCGAGAGCACTCGCAGCGGCCGCCCTGTCAGCGGCCTTGGCCGTTTCGGCCCAACGAAGAAATGCCTCAATGATCACGACCACGCCCCGGGTACTGAACGCGATTCGGTCGCGTCTTATTCAATACAGGGACGGTAGCCGGAAAAAGTTTATTATTGGTTCACCATGTTTGTTAGCTTTTGCTCAAGCCTTGCGTCGTGTTCAGACTTTCGGCCTGAACATTTCGAAGACCTCGCTGCCCTCGCAATAATCCATATACCCCATGCGCGCGATCGGCCGCGCCAACGCCACAACGAACCGGCCATCCCTGATGATGGTTTCATCGATATGAATGCCGACAACTTCCCCAAAGACGAAGACATTCTCAGATGCTTGGCCGGACAGTGTCTTCGGCTCGATGATCTCGGTCACCTTGCATTCCAATACGGCGAAAGCCTCAGCCACATAGGGCGCATCGATGAGTTCCGCCTGTTTTGGAGTCAGCCCTGCGAATTCGAACTCGTTGGTGCCGTAAGGTAAGGCAGCAGAGGTCAGGTTCATCTGCTCCGCCAGATTGCGGCTGACGAAATTGCAGGTGAATACGCCGGTCTCCCTGGCGTTTTGCTGGCTATGCTTATGCCCGCTCGACGAAAACATCACCAGCTTCGGCTTGTCGGCGACCGCATTGAAAAAGGAATAGGGGGCGAGATTGATTGACCCGTCCCTGCCCTTGCTGCCGATCCAGCCGATCGGACGCGGCGCAACGATCGCCTTGAAAGGATCGTGCGCCAGCCCGTGCTGATTGGTATCCGTCGTATAGAACATCACACTTCGCCGCCGACCCAGGTGACCGTCTCGGTTAGTTCGGGACGCGGACGCTCGACGGGCGGGAATGTGCTGGAGCCGATATGGATGAAGCCGGCGACCTTTTCACCCGGGTGGACGCCAAGCGGCGGGTAGGCACGCTCGTCATAGGCAAACCATTCCGTCAGCCAGTTTGCAACGTAGCCATGCGCATTGGCGGCCAGGATGACGTTGAGGCAGAGCGCGCCGGCCGACATGATCTGCTCCCATTCGGGGATCTTGATATGCGGGCCGGCCTTGCTGACGATGCCGACGACGACCGGTGCGCGCGTAAAGCGCGTGCGCTCCACCTGGATCATTTCCTCGGAAAGATCGGGCTTGGCTTCGAGTGCCAGTTTCAGCAGCTCTTCGCCGAGCCTTACACGCTCTTCGCCGCGATAGACGATGAAGCGCCAGGGGGCGAGCTTGCCGTGATCGGGAACGCGCGATGCAAGGCGTAGAATTTCCTCTATCTCTTCCTTTGCCGGTCCCGGTTCACACATCTGGAATGCAGGGATGGAACGGCGCACGGCGAGATAATCGATCAGCTTGATGTCGGATTTCATGCAGGGGAAGCTCTCATTTATATGCGGAGGTTGGCCACAGGTCTTGAATTTGCCATGCCATTGGTCTTGAAGTGGACTTTGCGATTTCAGAAGTCAATCGGTTCACGAACAGGATGTTTGGCATTTTGCCTTTTGCACGAATTGGCCTTGCTATTGCTCTGATGTTGCTGACGCCATTCGGCGCTGCAGCTCAGGACGCCTTCAAGGAATTCAAGCAGCTCGAATCGACGCCGAAAATGCCGAAGCTCAACGCATTCGTCGCGCCGGGAGCGGCACAAGGCGTGCGCCTGCGTGACGTTTCGCTGGAGGCGAAGTTGACGGCCGATGGCGCGCCTGTCGAAGACGGGCTTTCCTGGTACGTCTTCAGCCCGGTTGCCGGAGCCGATGGCAAGTTGCCGCTCATCGCCAGTTCCCGCGGAGGCACGGCAGCCTTCCAGCTCGCTGCCGGCGATTATTTCGTCAACGTCTCCTTCGGCCGCGCCGGCGTTACCAAGAAGCTGACGGTGCCGGATGCAAGCGAAGTCGACAAGCAAGTCATGATCCTCGATGCCGGCGGCCTATTGCTCAATGCCGTCTCCGGCTCCGACGTCCGTATTCGACCCAACCAGCTGAGCTTCTCGATCTATTCCGCCGAAGTCCGCGACGACGGTGAGCGCGGCCTTGTGATGGCCGATGTACCGCCGAATACGGTCGTGCGCCTCAATGCCGGCACCTATCACGTCGTTTCCGAATACGGCAACGTCAACGCCACGATCCGCGCCGATATCCAGGTCGAAGCCGGCAAGCTCACCGAAGCGACGATCCAGCACAGGGCCGCTCAGATCAATTTCAAGCTGGTTTCGGAAACCGGCGGCGAAGCGATCGCCGATACCGCCTGGTCGATCCTGACGGCGGCCGGCGACAGTGTTGGCGAAAGTGTTAGCGCCTTTCCGACCATGGTGCTGGCGGAAGGTGAATACACAGCGGTCGCCCGCAACAAAGACAAGATCTATCAGCGTGATTTCACTGTCGCTGCCGGCGTCAATACCGATGTCGAAGTGCTGATGAAGGACCAGCAGGCCCAGCAGCCGATTGCTCCAGCCGCCACGGCCCTACCGCCGGGCCAGGCCGCGGCCGGGCCGAAGGGCGTGCCCCAGCCGGGCGGGGAGATCCCGCCGCAGCCGCCCTTGCCGTCCTACGAAGATCTTCAAAACGGCGACGGCGCCAGCCTCGACTGAAGCCGGATCCGGACGTTCGGGAAGTTTTCAGCTTGCGCGCTTGATGAAGGCCTTCTTCTTCGGCGCCATCGAGAAGACGGCCTCAAAGAGGCGGGCGAGCAGATCCTTCCGGTCGCTGCCGCTGCTTAATTCCTCCCAGGACAATACCCTTCCCACATGCGCGATGATCGTGCTGCCCGAGAGACGGCGGAACTCGCGGATCAGCAGCGACAGGCGCAGCGTCATCGAAACCCGGCTGGCGAGATGGAATAGCCGGCCGTTCTGGCCTTCGAAATAGATCGGCAGTACGCTGGCGCGCGCCGCCTGGATGAGCCTAGCCGGGAACATCTTCCATGGCAGATCTTCGGCGCGGCCGAAACCCTTCTTGGCAGTGGCCACACCACCGGCCGGGAAAACCACGATCGTCGTCCCATCCTTCAGCAGGCGAACGGCCTCGTGGCGGCTCTTCATATTCATCGCCATCGCTTCCTTGGTTTCCTCGAAAGAGATCGGCAGCGAGTAAGGCGCCATCTCCGGCACCTTCAGGAGATCGTTATGGATCAGCACTCGGAATGGACGGCCGAGCTGTTCGGCAAGCGCCAGCACCGCAATGCCGTCGCCGATGCCGAAAGGGTGATTGGCGACGATCACGATCGGTTCTTCCGGCAAGGGCGCGAGCGGCCAGTTGCCCTTCACATCGACCTCGACATTGATGAGGTCGAGCATCTTGCCGAAGACGCGGTCGCTCTTACCGACGATATCGCTGCGCCAGATATCGTAGAGCCGCACATAGCGGTCACGGCCGGAAAGGCCCTCTATGGATCGGATGAGCCAGCGCTTGAGGCGTGGATCCCGTTCGTTCGCGTAGGAAAGCTCTCTGAAGCGCACACGAATGCCTGTCGGGATGAAAACCCGTCCCTATTTGTGGCGGCTATATTACTGTTGCATGTCAGATTTCTGACAGCGCCGGGCAGATCGATGCCCGGCGCTATCATTGTCCAAAAGGCAATCTTCAGGCTGTCTTGGCCTTCTTTGCCTCGAGCTTGCGACGGATATCGGGCGGCGTTGCCTCCAGGACAAGGCTTTCGATCGCCGATTCCACCGACATAGAGGTTTGCTCCTGGCTGCCGAGGCGGCGGATATTGACCGTCCGCTCTTCTGCTTCCTTCTTGCCGCAGACGATGATGACGGGAACTTTCGTAACGGAATGTTCGCGGATCTTGTAATTGATCTTCTCGTTGCGGAAGTCGGTCTCGACATGCAGCCCGGCTTCGCGCAGCGCATCCGCCACTTCCCGGCCGTAGCCATCGGCTTCGGAAGTAATCGTCGCAACGACGACCTGCAGCGGCGAGACCCACAGCGGCAAATGGCCGGCGAAGTTCTCGATCAGGATTCCGAGGAAGCGTTCCATCGAGCCGCAAATGGCGCGATGGATCATCACCGGCTGCGTCTTTTCCGAATTGCTGTCGATATAGAAGGCGCCGAAGCGTTCCGGCAGGTTGAAGTCGACCTGCGTCGTGCCGCACTGCCACTCGCGCCCGATCGCGTCCTTCAGCGTATATTCGAACTTCGGCCCGTAGAAGGCGCCCTCGCCCGGCAGGATACCGGTCTTGATGCGTCCCTCGGACTGCGCCTCGATCGTCTTCAACACGTCGGTCATGACGGCTTCCGCCCGGTCCCACAGCGCATCGGTGCCGACGCGCTTGTCCGGACGGGTGGAGAGCTTGACGACGATTTCCTTGAAACCGAAGTCTTCATAGACTGACAGGATCAGGTCATTGATCTTCAGGCATTCGGCCGCCATCTGCTCGTCGGTGCAGAAGATGTGCGCGTCGTCCTGCGTGAAGCCGCGCACGCGCATCAGACCATGCAGCGCGCCCGAAGGCTCGTAGCGATGCACCAGGCCAAATTCGGCGAGACGGATCGGCAATTCGCGATAGGACTTCAGCCCGTGTTTGAAGATCTGCACATGGCCGGGGCAGTTCATCGGCTTCAGCGCAAAGACGCGGTTATCCGCTTCCTTGTCTTCCGGATGCGTCATCGCATGCGCCGATTTCACGGCGAACATGTTTTCCTGGTACCAGCCCCAGTGACCTGAGGTTTCCCAGAGCGCCGTGTCGAGCACCTGCGGCGCGTTGACTTCCTGATAGTCGATCTCAAGTCGCCGGCGCATGTAGGAGACGAGCGATTGGAAGATACGCCAGCCCTTGCCATGCCAGAAAACGACGCCCGGACCCTCTTCCTGGAAGTGGAACAGGTCCATTTCGCGGCCGAGCTTGCGGTGATCGCGCTTTTCAGCTTCCGCCAGCATGTGCAGGTAATTGTCGAGATCGGCCTGCTCGGCCCATGCCGTACCGTAGATGCGCGACAGCATGGCGTTGTTGCTGTCGCCACGCCAATAGGCGCCGGCAACCTTCATCAGCTTGAAGGCGCTGCCGATCTGGCCGGTCGAGGCCATGTGTGGGCCGCGGCAAAGGTCGAACCATTCGCCCTGATTGTAGATCTTCAGATCCTGCCCTTCGGGAATCGCATCGACGAGCTCGACCTTGTACTGCTCGCCCTTGGCGGCGAAGACTTCCTTGGCCTTCTCGCGCGACCAGATCTGTTTGGTGAAGGGCGCGTTCCGGGCAATGATCTCCTTCATCTTCTTTTCGATCTTCGGCAGATCGTCGGGCGTGAAAGGCTCGTTCTTGGCAAAGTCGTAATAGAAGCCGTTCTCAATAACAGGGCCGATCGTCACCTGCGTGCCGGGCCAGAGTTCCTGCACGGCTTCGGCCATCACGTGTGCTGCGTCATGCCTGATGAGCTCCAGCGCGCGCGGATCCTTGCGCGTGATGATCTCGATCTTGCCGTCGGTGACGGCGTCGGAAAGGTCGCGCACGGTGCCGTCAATCGCAATGGCGACGGCGCTCTTGGCAAGCGACTTGGAAATGGATTCGGCGACATCCCTGCCGGTCGCGCCAGCTGCGAAGCTGCGCATCGAACCATCAGGAAATGTCAAGGAAACGGATTGGGACATCGAAATTCTCCTTGTCCAGTCCCGCCAACGAATGCGGGTGGTTGAAACGGAAGCGTCATCCCATCAGGATGCGCTGCCGCCTGATACTGATATTTGGGATCTGAGTAAAGGAAAAGCCTATCTAAAGAACCATTTCAAAAAGGCCGCGCACGGTGTTCCAGTTGCGCAGCGTACCCACGCCCATGCGCTTAGTCGTAAGCGCCGAAAGCAACTTGGATTGGCTCGGCTTGCCGTGGAAATCGATCCAAAGATCGCAGCCGACAAGCTTCATCCGCTGCCCTTCGGCAAGGAGCGGCTTCAGTGCTTCTACCTTGTCCGGGTCGATCGGCAGCCGATTGACGCGCACGATTACCTGGTCGCCAACGCCGTCCTTGAAGGGATTGGCGCTGCAGAGCGCCATCCAGGTGCAGTCGCTGCGCACGATGATATCGACATGCTTGCCGAACTTTTCCTCAAAGGCCTCTTCCAGCTTCTCTTCGACTTCGTGCGGCCGCATCTCGTCTGCCTCGAAGACGAGATTGCCGGTCGAGACCAGCGTGCGCGGTTTGCGAAAGCCGAGCTCTTCGGCAAGCTTCCGCAAATCCTCCATGATCACGCGCCGCTCGGAGGTCAGAACGATGCTATGCAGGAGTGCGACAAAGGTACACACCTCATGCCTCCTTCCGTCCGAGTGCAAAATAGCGCCAGGGCGTAAACCAGCGGAAACGAGATTCTAGCTTGTCGGGTACGCGGTCGAGCCCGCTCGTGCCGCCCGGACCGCACCGGCCGACGCGAAAAAGTGTCATCCAGCCGCCGGCCCAGAGCCCGTGGCGAGCGATGGCCTCATAGCCGTATTCGGAACAGGTCGGGATATGCCGGCAGGAATTGCCGATAAAGCCGGAAAGCGTCAGCTGATAGAGCCGGATGAGCCCCATACCGAAAAGGCGGTCAGGCGTCTTGCTGAACGGACCGGTGTAGTTGCGGGAAAATTTCTGCTGCCGCTGGGTGCGGGGCTTCGGTGTGGCGGCACCGCCCTCGTCTTCCTCTTCCTCACGCAGCAGACAGAATTCGCACATCGTTCACGCCTCGACGGCTTCAGCGCGTTTTGCCTCGACCTGGCTGATGGCGTCGACGACGGCGTCGAAGGTCAGCATGGTGGAGGCGTGGCGCGCCTTGTAATCACGCACGGGAAGGAGATAGCGCATGTCGGCGAACCGTCCATCCGGCCCCTCGCCATCCGCTTTGAGCATGGCGAGCATATCCTCGCGTGCCTGGCGCACTTCGCCCGATGTCGCGCCGACGACATGGCGGGCCATGATCGAGGAGGACGCCTGACCGAGGGCGCACGCCTTCACGTCATGCGAAAAGGCGCTAATCGTATCGCCCTCCATTTTCAGCCAGATCCGCACTTTCGAGCCGCAGAGCCTGGAATGTGCCTGGGCGCTCGCATCCGCGCCGTCAAGCGTGCCGGTCAAAGGGATATTGCCGGCAAATTCGAGGATTTTGCTGTTATAGATGTCGTCCATGACGGATTTGGCTCCAAAAACGCCTAAAAGAGACGCTAATTCCTATGTGATCGTCGTGTAAACAAAAAACACACAGTCAAACGACAGCATACTTACATACCAGGGTCGTCTTCCTATATGTATGTCGTTCGAGGGTCGTTGAAATGCAATGGCCTCGGATAACTTTGATTGGGAAACCAATAAGTTTGCCGATTGAGTTTGATTGGGAAACCGTGCCGGAAGGGTTCGAGAAAGCGAACCTGGAAAGCCCCGGAGCCTGCCAAAGGTGCAAGAATTCCCGCTTGGGGTACCAGTGGCTAGTCCGAAAAGGTCCGCGTTGCGGACCAGGAGACCATTGAATATGGACGCCATCGTCAAGAATTTTCCGCAGACCGTTCGTGAATCGGATCGCCCCTCCCAACAGGAGGCAGAGGACGCCGTTCGCGTCCTGCTGCGCTGGGCCGGCGACGATCCGTCGCGCGAGGGCCTGCTGGACACGCCTGCCCGTGTCGCTAAGTCCTATCGCGAGCTCTTCGCCGGTTATGAGATGAGCCCGGAAGACGTACTCGGCCGGACCTTCGAGGAGGTTGCAGGTTACGACGATATGGTGCTGGTGAAGGATATTCCGTTCTTCTCGCATTGCGAACACCACATGGTGCCGATTATCGGCAAGGCGCATGTCGCCTATATGCCTGATGGACGCGTTCTCGGCCTCTCCAAGATCGCCCGTGTCGTCGAGATTTACGGGCGCCGCTTGCAGACGCAGGAAACGATGACCTCGCAGATCGCCAAGGCCATCGACGAAACGCTGCGCCCGCGCGGTGTCGCAGTCATGATCGAGGCCGAGCATATGTGCATGGCCATGCGCGGCGTTCAGAAGCAGGGCTCGACCACATTGACGACAACCTTTACAGGGACGTTCAAGACCGAACCGGCCGATCAGGTGCGATTCATGACGATGGTACGGGGTCGTTAATATCGGCTCCCCTCAGGAAGGCCGCGATGAGCGAACTGATTTTCAATCAGCCGTCGGACGATAAATCCGAACTGGAGGATGCCGGCGATTTCACGCCGCATTTCGATGATCGCGGCCTGATCACAGCCATCGTCACCGATGCCGGCGACGGCGAATTGCTGATGGTCGCCCACATGAACGCCCAAGCTCTGGCGTTGACGATCCAGACCGGCATCGCCCACTATTTCAGCCGCTCGCGCGGCAAGATCTGGAAGAAGGGCGAAACTTCGGGCAACCTGCAGACCGTCAAGGAAATCCGCACCGATTGCGACCAGGACGCCATCTGGCTGAAGGTCGAGGTCGCCGGCCATGACGCGACTTGTCATACCGGTCGTCGCTCCTGCTTCTACCGCACCATCACCCTTGAAGATGGCAAGCCCATGCTGACCATCGTCGATGACGACCTGCATTTCGATCCCAAGGACGTTTACGGGAAATAGGCTAAATCTCGTCCGCCTGCCCCTTATTGCGACGCCGGACCCCTCTATATACAATTTGGAAAGGGTTCGGGGCGGTTAATGAGAACCCAAATGTTCTGCCGGGAGGAGGGAATCCCATGTTGGGCTGGAGTATGAATCGTCAAAGCTCCGACGGGGGTGGTTCTGGCTCGGCAGTGCGTGACGACACGCCCATTTCTCCTGTACTCTCCGTTCCCGAAAAGAAAGCAAAGCTTGCCCTGGCGCTCGGCGGCGGCGCCGCCCGCGGCTGGGCGCATATCGGCGTGCTGCGTGCTCTCGACGAAGCAAGCATCGAGATCGGCATGATCGCAGGCACGTCGATCGGCGCGCTCGTCGGCGGCTGCTATCTCGCCGGTAAGCTCGACGAGCTGGAAAATTTCGCCCGTTCCCTCACCATGCGCCGCATCGCGAGCCTTCTCGATCTGACGATCGGCGGCTCCGGCCTCTTCGGCGGCATGCGGCTCACTAAACGCATGCAGGAACATCTGGAAGGACTGACGATCGAGGATCTGGACCGGCCTTTCGTCGCCGTCGCGGCCGAGGTCAACACCGGGCACGAAGTCTGGATCGCCAACGGTTCGCTGATCACGGCAATTCGTGCCTCCTACGCCCTGCCCGGCATCTTCGAGCCGGTGCGCAGCAATAACCGCACACTGGTCGACGGCGCGCTCGTCAATCCCGTGCCGGTTTCCGTCTGCCGAAGCTATGAGCAGCCGCTTGTCGTCGCCGTCAACCTCAACTATGACCTCTATGGCCGCTCCGCCGTGGTCCGCCACAATGCCAGCCTCTCGCCGGCCGAAGTGCAGCAGCAGAGGGAGGCGCCCTATGCCGCCAGGATGGGCATGACCGGTGTCATGGTACAGGCCTTCAACATCATTCAGGATCGTATCGCCCGAGCCCGCCTCGCCGGCGACCCGCCAGACATTTCGCTGCAGCCGCGCCTGTCAGATATCGGCCTGTCGGAGTTTCATCGTGCGGGGGAAGCCATCGAACGTGGCTATGAGGAAGCCCGGGCGAGGCTGCCCGAGCTGCAGCGTATGCAGGAACTCTACGCCAGGCATCCCTGACGCCTAAGCAATTCCAGTTCGCAGCAGCGTCCGGAATTGGTAGAACAACGGTCATTCAGCTCGCAATATAGGCCTTAATCTCTTCGGCCTCGCGCTCGACTTCGGCAATGCGCGACTTCACGACGTCGCCGATCGAAATAATGCCGGCAAGCTTGCCGTTGGTCTCTACGGGAACGTGGCGGAAGCGTTTGCTGGTCATCAGCTCCATGAGCTCGTTGACCGAAGTCTGCTCGTTGCAGCGCAGGACCTTCGAGGTCATGACGGAAGAAAGCGTCTGATCGAGCCCATCTTTGCCGGCCTTGGCGATGACATGTACGAGATCGCGCTCGGTGAACATGCCGGAAATCTTGTTTTCCATGCCGACGACGACGATCGCGCCGATCTTCTTCTTACTGAGAATCGCAGCCGCCTCCGAAACCGTGGTGTTCGGCCCTGCGGTGACGACGTCACGACCTTTCAGATCGAGTATTGCTTTGACGGAATTGGCCATATGGACCTCCTATGGCGAAAGTGAAACACTTCTCGGAAACACAGGCTCCGCGGCGGTCTCTCCTCCCATCGCGGAGGTCAATGGTGCACTTGTTGGATCATGATTGCAACTCGTCGTCGGGCAAAGGTTCTTCAAAATACTCCTCAGGCGGCTTCAGGTCGAAGAGCGCAAAAAGGAAGAAGCCGAAGACGAAACCGCCGATATGCGCATCCCAGGCAATCTCCTGGCTGCCGTCGCCGAGGAGCGGGATGCCGACGGCGATCAGAGCGTTGCCGACCAGCCAGAGCAGCGTGAAGATGATCACCGTGCGGTTCTGCATCGCCTGCAGCACCGACAGTCGCGGATTGAGATGCGCGGGGCGGACCATCTGCCGCCCGGAAGGGAAGGCAAAGCGGCAGGCTGCACCCATCAGACCCGAGACTACACCCGATGCACCGATGAGCAGCCCTTCGCTGCCCCAGTTCAGGGCCGCATGCAGCGCCGCCGAGGCGACGGCGGAAAGAATCCAAAAAATGATAAAGCGGAACGTTCCGATCCGGCGTACGACCGGCGCGCCAAAAGCCATCAGCCACAGGCTGTTGAAGACGATATGCTCAATGCTTCCATGCAGCAGTGAATAGGTGACCGGCGTCCAGTAGAGCTGCGGCCCCTGCTCCGCAAGCGAAACGGCATAGCGCAGCGGAATGAAGCCGAAGTTGAACAGAAACCAGGAAAGCCAGTCGGGAGACAGTAGCGACTGCCCGGTGTAGATCAAGACCAACAGCAGCAGCGTGGCAAGCAGCGTTGACGGAAGATTGAAGACCGGCTGGCGCGGCGGCCGGGCCGGCGGTTCGGGCTGGGAAGGCTGGAATGCCTGGTCAGGCCCGGACGTCTGTTCGTTCATGCTCTCATCGCCTCGTTGCAGGCACAGCCATACAGGAGCCGACATCAAAAAAAAAGCCGTCCGGAACTGGCCGGACGGCTTGCCAGGGCTCCCCGAAGGATGACCCCTCCCCTGGCAGTCTTTGTGCAGAACTTCACTGTTCGAAGTGATGGACAGACGGTCTCATGATCGGCCCCAGCGCTCAAGCGAAACCCTTTCTTAACCTTAACTCGCCGGATTTGGCATGAAATCCGCAAGGTAGAAGGTGAAGGGGCGAAAACCGCACCCTAATGAACCGAAATGAGACACTGCCATGCGCCTTCAGATCACGATCGACATATTCGACTACTGGAATGCTCTGCGCGGCGGGCGGGATGCGCCGCTGAAATCGCAAATCGAACCCGGCGCGATCCCTCACCTCCTGGCGAGCCTCTTCATACTGGAGACCGGCGAAGACCGGCATATCCGCTTCCGTCTCGCCGGCACCAAGATCTGCGATCTCTTCGGCCGCGATCTGCGCGGCGAGCGCTTTTCCACCCTCTGGGCCAATGGCCAGCACGAAGATATCGAAAAGACGGCACAGGGCGTGATGGCTCATGCGATCCCGACGCTTTTCAACGCGACTGGCTACAGCATCGCCGGCCATGATGCGATCTTCGAGATTATCATGATGCCGCTCCGTTCGCCGGAAGCCGGCTGCGACCGGCTGCTTGGCGCCATCGCGCCTGCCGCTGCTGCAAGCTGGCTGGAGATCGTGCCGCTGGAGTTTCTCGCTCTCGACCGCAGCCGGCTGCTGCATGACAAGTTCGGTCGTGCGGCCCAGGCCGAGCCGCGTCGTCCTGCCGAGGTCGCCGCTGAAAAACAGGCCACGTTCGGCCGGTCCATGCTGCGTGCCATGTCGCATTTCCTGCATGGGGCAGCAGCCCGCTGACCGTCGCATTTTGGGTCGCCGCCCATAATACTTTAGGGTTACGGGCGGCTCGTTCCCACAACCTTCTGTTAATGGATTGCGGGTAAGGATTAGACCCAGCGATTTCATGAAGAAGCCCTTTGATGCACTCGTTCCAGCCCGCTCAGACGCACCGACCTGCGCCGCGCCCTGAACAGGGAGTGTTCCAGCGCGTGCCCATCAACATGCAGGGCCGGCTGATGCTTGCGAATTACGAAGAATTCGAGTGCATGGTGATCGATATGTCGCCCGGCGACATGTATGTCACCTGCGCTGGCCGCCCGCGCGCCAATGAACGCGTCGTCGCCTACATCGATCATCTCGGCCGCGTCGAAGGCCACGTGCAGATGGTCGATATGCGCGGTTTCACCATGTCGATCAACGCCACCGAGCGCAAGCGCGAGAAGCTCGCGGCCCAGCTCACCTGGCTTGCCAACAAACACGAGCTCGGCCTGCCGGAAGATCGCCGTCATGATCGTCTGACCCCGCGCGAGACCAAGACCGAACTCGCGCTGGACGACGGTACGCGCTACATCTGCCGTATCATGGACCTTTCGCTCTCGGGCGCCGCCGTCGATTGCGAAGTGCGCCCGCCGCTTGGTACGCCCGTTCGTCTCGGCAACATGCGCGGCCGCGTCGTTCGCCATTTCTCGGAAGGCGTTGCGATCGAGTTCCTGTCGGTCCAGTCGCGCGAGACACTCCGCGAATTTCTCTGAAGCAATTCCAGCAAAAGTGTGCAGCGGTTTTGCGTCCGGTTTCGGGCAGGCCGGCGGGATCGGCAAGCAGAATTGTGGCCGCTTCCCATTCATGCCAATCCCGCGCTGCCTGCAGCCGCACCTGGTCCGATCCGCGGTACCTTCTGATGCGCGCGCGTATCATCACCCACTATTTTCGTGAGGGCGCGTGGCTGGAAGACGGCATCCGCCTGAAAAATGCCCCTCGCCTCGCGGGCATTCCGGGAATTCTCATCCATGGGCGTTTCGATATGGAAGCGCCGCTTGTCACCGCCTGGGAACTTGCCCGCGCATGGCCCGGTGTCGAACTTGTGGTGCTACCGAAGGCGGCGCGTTCCACCGGAAACGTCGATATCGCCGCCGCGATCGTCTCAGCGACGAACGAATTTCGTGACCTCTGACGAATTATTTTTTCGGCCGCAATCCGGACCTGAGCCATAATCGGCTTTTGGAGCAGCGATTCCGCCCTTTTATGAGCCGCAGTCCGACTTGCGCCAACTGCCATTCCCACCAGAGGCGGCTGCAGAAATTTATCCGGCTTATCGAAAACCGTTAACAGCCTGTCCGCTTTTCGGCCATTTCCCGCCCAAAAGCCTTTTTCACAAAGCTTCAATTTTAATCGAATTTGCGACGAAAGCGGTTTTAATTTTAGTCGTATTCGAGATGGATTTGATTCAAGTTCTCTGCGTATTTGAATCAACTAAGTCTTTAATTTGATTGCGTAATTTTGCGTGAGATAAAAATGTCCGTGTCATTGTCGTCCTCATAACGGGGAGACGATAATGTCAATTCGAAATCTACTGAAAGGCGGCCTTCTGGCCGTTGGCATGATAGCGGCAATGGCGGGCGCAGGACAGGCATCACCCGCCAGTATGACGCTTGCAGGCAACGCGAGCCCGCCGATCGGGCACTATGAATTCTGCCAGGCCAATCCGAGCGAATGTGCCTATGCCGGCGGCGACGCCGGTCCCGCAATCCTGACCGAGGATCGCTGGAAGGAAATTCTCAAAATCAACTACACCGTCAACTCCACCATCCAACCTATGACGGACAAGGAGATCTACGGTGTCGAGGAGCGCTGGGCCTATCCGCGAACAGTCGGTGACTGCGAGGATTTCGCTCTTCTGAAGCGCAAGATGCTGATCGATGCCGGCCTCTCACCGTCCGATACGCTGATAACGGTCGTGCTGCAGCCGAATGGCGAAGGCCACGCCGTGCTGACGGTGCGCACCGACCATGGCGACTTCATTCTCGACAACATGCGCAACAAGGTGCTGCTGTGGTCGGATACCGAATATACCTACCTGAAGCGCCAGTCCGCTGACGATCCGGCTCGCTGGACGAAGCTGCAGGATGGCCGCGCCGTCGCTGTGGGCAGCGTGAAGTAACAGGCATACCGGCCCCGGTCAGTCCCCGCATCCCCGTCCCGACCGGCGCCCAGAGCCGTTCCCGCTGTCCCGGGAACGGCTCGCTTCTTTTGTGGCATTCCCTTTTGGCGCGCCTGCCTCCATCCGGACGCACGCGCTCTAACTCTATGAAACCGCAATCGGGCCGATGCTTGGTTGAGTTAACGGCTCGTTAACCCTCGCTATCCCATCATCTCCTTGAGATTCATCACCGGCACCGACGACTCGTGTTCTCTTACGGCGGCCCGACATCGGAGGACGACGATGAGCCATTCCGCCGCGGGCCATCCTGGCGAGCAGCCTCTTATTTCGACCCGCTTCCTGGTTCGCGTCACGGCGACGATCGCGGTCTTGGCGCTGCTGACGGTGGCGATCAGCATTGCCGGCCGCTGGTTCGGCCGTCACATTTCGCTCGCTGGCAATACAGAAAGCAATGTCGAAATCACGCTCACCATCGGCCGCGACACCATTGCCCTGCCCGCCAACACGATTCGCTTCCCCGGCGAACGTCATGACGGTGCCGCCGAACGGGTCGATCTCTATCTCACCTGGCCGGAACTGCATGGCTACAGCAAGCAAACGCGCCAGCGCTTCGACGACATTGCCCAGTCGTCAGGCCTGATTTTCCTGCAGATCACCCAAGGCACGATGTCGCGGGACATGTCGGGTCGGCTGGAGCCGATCTATTCGCATCTGATGGATGGTGCCTCCGAACCCTTTGCGCATGGCCTGACGCTGCACCGCCTTCGTGCGGACGCCGGTTACAACGGCGAAGTTCTGCTGACCGCGCCGCGCGAAGGGAGGGCCGATTATGTCGTGCGCTGCGTCCTGCCCTCGTCTGCAGAAATGGCAACCAGCGGCGATTGCCAGCGCGATATCAAGGTCGGCAAGGATTTAAGTGTGCTTTACCGGTTCTCAAGCCGTCATTTGGCCGACTGGGACCATATTGATGCCGCGATCAGGACCTTTGTGGAAACCCGGCTCGTGAGCCGGTCTGCAACACTCCGCTAAAATCCCCGCAAATGTCTGAAGAAACGATTCATCATAAACGGATTGGTAACGCTGAACCGGTAGTTTTCCAAGACAGCCGGTTACGCAGTAGGGGGCGCGTGACCCGCCGAACATCCAAAATGCAAGCGAAGAGTGGAATAGTGTCAAGGTCAATTTCCTCCGTATCATCGCCACGGTCTGCCGGTTTCCTCGCAAAGGTGCTGACGATCCTTTCGATGGCTATCGCGGTCGTCGCGGTCGACTCGGTCAATGCCGAAGCGGAAGCTGCAAATCCGAAATATGCCGGTATCGTCGTCGATGCACGGACGGGAAATGTTCTCTACAGCGAGAATGCCGACCGTCTGCAGTATCCGGCGTCGCTCACGAAGATGATGACGCTTTACATGACTTTCGAGGCGCTCGAGCAGGGCCGCATCCGCCTCGATACGCCTGTCCCCTTCTCTGCTCATGCTGCAGCCCAAGCGCCGACCAAGCTTGGTGTACGCGCCGGCGGCACGATCACTGTCGAACAGGGTATCCTCGGCCTTGTGACGCTGTCTGCCAATGATGCGGCAACGGCGCTCGGCGAAATGCTCGGCGGTTCGGAAGATCGCTTCGCGCAGATGATGACGGCCAAAGCGCATGCGCTCGGTATGACGCGCACCACCTATCGCAATGCCAACGGCCTGCCGAACACCGCGCAGATGACGACGGCTCGCGATCAGGCTCGCCTCGGCATCGCCCTTCGTCAGCATTTCCCGCAATATTACGGTTATTTCTCCGCGCGTGCCTTCAAGTTCGGCAACCGCGTGATCCGCAGCCATAATCGCTTGGTGGGTTCCGTCCGCGGCGTCGATGGCATCAAGACCGGCTACACCCGCGCTGCCGGCTTCAATCTGGTCAGCTCCCTGCAGGTCGATGGCAAGTCGATTGTCGGCGTGGTTCTCGGCGGCGCCTCCACCCCTGCCCGCGATTCGCAGATGCGCACGCTGCTCGCCACCTATCTGCCGAAGGCCTCCGCCAGTGGCGGGATGCTCGTCGCCCAGTCGAAGCCAATGCCTGAGATGATCGAAACGCCTGCGCCGGTTTCTCCTGCCAAGGTCGCCCAGTTGACGGAAAAGAAAACGATCGCCGCCAACCAGTCGCCGGTCACGGCCGCCGCTGCCGATGTCGGCCTGCCGCCTAAGGGTCCGCTTCCGGACAGCCGTTATCGGACGGCAAGCACGGAAGTTGCCTATGCGGAAACCGCCGCACCCAAAACGGACAATCCCTTGCTGACGCAGCCGATGCCGTCTCCGACCAAGGTTAAGACGGTCGCGATCAAGCAGCAGCAGGAACAGGCTTCCGTCGCCGTGCCGACGCCGGCACCCGCCTATATGCCGCCGGAACAGGGCGACACCTCCGTCGACGAGCTGACGACGGCCTCCACCAAGGCCGCCCCTGCAAAGGAAGTTGCCGCGAGGGAAATGCCGCAGCCATCTGGCTGGGTCGTACAGATCGGCGTCTCCTCGAACCGTGAAACGGCGATGGACCTTCTGGCAAACGCCAAGGCCAAAGGCGGCAAAGCGCTGAGCTCCGCCAAGCCTTTTGCCGTCGCCTACGGCAATGGAGGCGACCAGATCTACCGCGCCCGCTTCGGCGGCTTCGATGAGCAGCGTGACGCGGTCAACGCCTGCAAGGCCCTGAAGAAGGCCGGTGTCAAGTGCTGGGCAGCCGCCCAATGAAATATCTGGCGCTGCCTATGACTGATTTGGCAGCACCCCTGTCTGCCGGCTGTGGTGTTCGCGCCGCCGGCAGTCGATCCTAGTTCGATTTGTATTGCGTACGAGGAAGATGATGTCGATCAACGAGAATATTCCAAATGCGCCTGCCGGCCGCCGAGCGGTCAACAAGGGCCGCTCTGGTTTGCATCCGCTACACGAAGCAGCTCTGCGTCTTGCCGAAATTGGCCTGCAGCGCCCTAAGGCAAGATCGCCGAAGACCCGTGATCTCATCAACCTGCTGCTGTGCCACGGTGCGCGCGCGTGGCGCTACTCGCAGCCGGAAGCGCATATCCATTTGCACATCACGTCGCCCGACGGCAATTCGCCGGTCATTCTGCGACTGCGATAAGGTGCACGAAAAGCCCTATAGCAATCCGAGTTCAGAAAGCTCGCGGCGAAGATCCGCGGGCATTTCCGCAATGCCTGCGCCAAGACTGTGGAGATCGCGCGGCACGTCCTCATCCGGATAATAGCGCCAGCCCTGGAAGGCGCGCTTTGGCTGGACCGAGGTTTCGACCACCTCCGGACCGAGTACCAGATGGCAGCGGCCGATCCCTTCTCCATCTGTAAATGTCTTGATGTCTAGGATCTTTTGCCGGGCCTGCACCTGCCCCTTGATCACCCAATAGAGTGAACCGCCGTCGAGCAGCTCTTCCACGCGCTTCGGTACCATGCGGGTCGTATGGACCGAGTGTGGCTCCATTCCGGCAGCAATGGCGCGCAGCGAGCGCTCGGCGACCCATTCGCGCAGGTCTTCGATCGAGTCGCAGCCGACGCAGAGCTTGATGAGATTTAGTGCCATGCTGCCGTTGAAGTCCTTTTGATCGGCAGCGTCAAGCGGCTAAAGCATGTCGCGCAAAAGTGTACCGCGGTTTTGCGTCAACGACATGCGTTAAACAAAGCATGTCGCGCAAAAGTGTATCGCGGTTTTGCGATACGGCATGCGTAAAACAAAGAGCCGAAGCAACGGCGTCCACAAACTCAGCATTCGACGACGTTGACGGCAAGGCCCCCAGTCGAGGTTTCCTTATACTTCTCGCTCATGTCGTAGCCCGTCTGGCGCATTGTCTCAATACAGGCATCGAGCGGCACGAAATGCTGACCGTCGCCCTTCACTGCGAGGGATGCGGCCGTGACCGCCTTCACCGCGCCCAACGCATTGCGCTCGATACAGGGAACCTGCACCAGGCCGGCGATCGGATCGCAGGTCATGCCGAGATGGTGTTCAAGCGCGATCTCCGCGGCATTTTCGATCTGGGCCGGCGTGCCGCCCATGACGGCTGCGAGGCCTGCGGCTGCCATGGCGGCGGCTGAACCGACCTCGCCCTGACAGCCGACTTCTGCGCCCGAGATCGACGCATTGTGTTTGATGATGCCGCCGATCGCCGCTGCCGTCAGCAGATAGTCGTGGATGCCCTTCTGGTCCCAATCCTCATGGAAATGCTCGTAGTAGCGGATCGTCGCGGGGATGACGCCCGCCGCGCCATTGGTCGGCGCCGTCACCACGCGCCCGCCCGCGGCATTCTCCTCGTTGACCGCCATCGCGTAGACGCTCAACCAGTCGTTGGCGAGCAACGGATTGATCCGGTTGCTGCGCCACTCCTCCTGCAGCTTGTCGTGAATATGCTTGGCGCGGCGTCTGACGTTGAGGCCGCCGGGCATGACACCTTCGACCTTCAGTCCACGCTCGATGCAGGCGCGCATCGCTTCCCAGATGCTGTCGAGACCGGCATTCAGTTCTTCGCGGCTGCGTTGGCTTTCCTCATTGGCGCGCTTCATCTGCGCGATGGTCAGACCGGACCGTTCGGCCATTTCCAGCATCTGCTTGGCGCTGGCGAAGGGATAGGGCACCTTGTAACTGCCCTGGGATGCCTTTTTGCGCGCCCGCATCTGCTCCAACTCGGTATCGGTGACGACGAAGCCGCCGCCGACGGAATAATAGATGCGCTTGACGAGAAGCCGACCGTCCTTGTCATAGGCGGAAAAGCTCATGCCGTTGGCGTGACCCGGCAGCGGCTGCTTCTTGTCGAAGATCAGGTCCGTTTTCGGCCGGAACTGGTAGGCTGGATGCCCCTCGGGCGTGATTCGGCCGCTCTTGTCTACCTCGTCGATGATCGCATCCATGCGATCCGGATCGACCTTATCGGGCGCCTCTCCCATCAGTCCGAGGATGACGGCCCTGCCCGTTCCATGGCCTATTCCCGTATGGGCGAGCGAACCGTGCAGGCTGACCTTGATGGCTGCCACCTGCGCGCCGGTGGAAGGACGCGGCCATTCGTTGGACAGAATGAGCTCAAGGAACCGGTTGGCAGCCGTCATCGGCCCCATCGTGTGCGAACTCGACGGCCCGACACCGATCTTGAACACATCGAATACCGAAAGAAACATGGAAGCGCCTTTTAAATTTCACGATGCAGACTATGCGAGCCCGGTTTCGCATCCGCGTGGCGGACCGACATCGCCTTGAACCGGTGCGACATCCGGCCGGACACTAGTTCGAAGTGGGCCAACTTGCCAGTCGTTCTCATCTTGCCGGTCATTGCAGCAATCGCATGCATATGTAGAGTGGCCGCGTTTGATGCGGGAACTGAATCACTGATGATGACGACGGCGGATTATATCGCGCTTGCCTTCTTTATCTTTATCTGGATGGGCTATTCCTGGCTGCTGCACGGCCAGACTTTCTTCGGGCGCACGAGCCTGACCCATGCCATGGCGGAGCGAAGGCGCGAATGGATATATAATTCTTTGCGCCGCGATTTGAAGATGATCGACACCCAGATCATGGCCGGGCTGCAGAACGGCACCGCCTTTTTCGCCTCCACATCCATCTTCGCGGTAGGAAGCTGTTTTGCCTTGCTCGGTGCGACGGAAAAGGTGGATGCGGTCTTCGCCGATCTGCCTTTCGTCTTCCACAGCGGCCATGCGGTCTTTGAGATGAAGGTCGGCGGCCTCGCTGCCCTCTTCGGCTACGCCTTCTTCAAATTCGGCTGGTCGTACCGGCTCTTCAACTATTGCACCATTCTCTTCGGTGGCATTCCGATGGTGCATGATACGGAAAAGGACGTGATCGCCGCCGAGCGCGCAGCAGAGCGTGTCATTCGTATGAATGTCATCGCAGGCGGCCATTTCAACGAGGGTCTTCGGGCGATTTTCCTGTCCATCGGTTATCTCGGCTGGTTCATCAACCCCTATGTTTTCATGGGGACGACGGCGATGGTCATTGTGGTCCTGACCCGCCGGCAATTCTTTTCGGAAGCGCGCCTCGCCATCATGGACGCCAATCCGCCACCAAATCTCCACCTTTCTGCTGTTCAGCGCGACAAGCCGTCGGCGAGCGACGGCGACGAACTGTCCGGGGGATTGTGAATGATAGTGTCGGCAACGGAAGCGGCGGCTGGTGCAAAAACGCCGCGTATCGGCCTCGTGGATACGGCGCGGGGTGCCGCGCTCGTTGCCATGGCAACCTATCATTTCAGCTGGGATCTGGAGTTCATGGGCTATCTGCAGGCCGGAACGGCCGAGACCGGCTGGCTGAAGATCTACGCCCGGGCGATCGCCACCACCTTCCTCTTCATCGTCGGCGTCAGCCTGGTGCTTGCCAGCCGGCCGGACATGCGCTGGCGTGCCTTCTGGAAGCGTTTTGGCATGATCGCCGGTGCGGCCGTGGTCATATCGGCTGCGACCGCCTACTTCGTGCCCGGCGAATGGATCTATTTCGGCATCCTGCATTCCATCGCGATTCTGAGCCTCATCGGCGTGGTCTTCCTGCGCCTGCCCTTGCCGGTGACGCTGCTTGCCACGCTTACGCTGTTCGTCGCCTGGATCGCCGATGCCTTTGTGATGCCGGGCGTGCTGGATTCGCACCTGTTCGACCCGAAATATCTGGCCTGGCTCGGCTTTGCGGCGACACCTGACCGGTCGAACGATTTTGTGCCGCTCTTTCCCTGGGCGATCCCCTTCCTCCTCGGCATGGGCTTGGCGCGCCTCGCCTTCCGCACGAACCTGACCCTGCGGCTGGCCGCGTTAGGCACGGGTCGGACATGGTTTGCGCGCCTCGGCCGCCACAGCCTTGCCTTCTACCTCATCCATCAACCGGTGCTGATCGCCATTGCCTATGGCCTGACCTTTATCGTTGCACCGCTAAAGCCTGATCCGGCGGCGACCTATCTGCGCCAGTGCAATACCTCCTGCACGGTCGAGCAGGGCGAAGCGCTCTGCCGCAGCTTCTGCCAGTGCACGCTCGATAAGCTGCAGGCGCAGCAACTCTTCACACCGTTCCAAGCTGGCGAGGTCAAGGCGGATGATGAGCGGATCATGGCGCTTGCCAGCCAGTGCAGCGCCGAAATAGAGCCAGCGCCGCAGTCACAGCCCGTGCCTCAGCAATAATCAGGTGGTGACGCCGATTTCGGCGAGGCGGCCAAGGCAGGCCTCCTCGATATTGTCGAGCTCGGTGATCGTCTCATCGATATCTTTGCGCTTCTGGCGCAGGTCTTCGCGCTTCTCGTCGACGCGCTTCATCAGAAGCTTAAGCTGGCCGAGCTCGCCCGGCGGCTCCTTGTAGACCTGAATGATTTCGCGGATTTCGGCAATGGTGAAGCCGATGCGCCGGCCGCGCAGGATTTCCTGAATGAGACGCCGGTCGGCGGGCCGAAAAAGCCGGGTGCGACCGCGGCGCTCCGGATGGATCAAACCTTCGTCTTCATAGAAGCGAAGCGTGCGCGTCGAAACTCCGAATTCGCGCGTCAGCTCCGTTATGGTATAATACTTATTCACTAGCATCTCATCCCCGTCGTTGACCCGGCATAATATTGACTTTTACGTAATAGTCAATTTCCGCATCTGTTCAGATGCCGAACCACCATGTCGCGATGCCGAGGAAGGCGAAGAAGCCGGTGCAGTCGGTCACGGTGGTGACGAAGACGGATGAGGCGATCGCCGGGTCTGCGCCCATCTTGTCGAGCAACAGCGGCAGCAGGATGCCGGCAAGCGCCGCCGCGATCAGATTGATGATCATTGCCGCGCCGATGACGGCGCCAAGCTGGTAGTTGTGGAACCAGGTGCCGGCGATCACGCCCAGCAGCAAGGCAAAGAGCATTCCGTTCAAAATGCCGACACCCGCCTCTCTGCGGATGATGCGACCGGCATTATAGATATCGAGATCGCGGGTCGCGAGCGCGCGCACGGTGACGGTCATCGTTTGCGTACCGGCATTGCCGCCCATGGAGGCGACGATCGGCATCAGCACGGCAAGCGCGATCATCTTCTCGATTGAACCATCGAAGAGACCGATGACGCTGGCAGACAGCATCGCCGTGCCGAGATTGATCAAGAGCCACAGGAAGCGCGAGCGCACGGTCGAGATCACATTGTCGGAGAGTTCTTCGTCGCCGACACCGCCGAGACGCTTGATGTCTTCGTCCGCTTCTTCATGGATCACGTCGACGACGTCGTCGATGGTGAGCACGCCGACGAGGCGTTCGTTCTCGTCGACGACGGCAGCCGAAAGAAGGTCATACTGTTCGAAGAGCTGGGCCGCCTCTTCCTGGTCCATCTCGGCGGGTATCGGATGGTTCGTTTCCCGCATGATGTTTTCGATCTTCATCTGTCGCTTGGTGCGTAGGATCTGGTCGAGATCGACGGCGCCGAGCAGCTTGAAGGTCGGATCGATGACGAAGATCTGTGAGAAGGAATAGGGCAGATCCTCTTCGTCGCGCATATAGTCGATCGTCTGCCCCACCGTCCAGAATGGCGGCACGGCCACGAATTCCGTCTGCATGCGACGGCCGGCAGAGCTTTCGGGATAATCGAGGGCGCGGCGAAGGCGAACCCGCTCCGTAAACGGCAGCTGCGCGAGAATTTCTTCGCGGTCTTCCTGATCGAGATCTTCGAGAATGTAGACGGCGTCGTCCGAATCCAGTTCGCCGATGGCAGCCGCGATCTGCTCGTTCGGCATCTGATCGACGATCTCGCGGCGGATCGTCTCGTCCACCTCGGTCAGCGCCGTCATATCGAAATCGTCGCCGAGCAGGCGCACCAGCGCCAGGCGCTGATCCGGCTGGATCGATTCCAGGAGGTCGCCTATTTCCGATTCGTGCAGGCGCGCGACGTTCTGGCGCAGAAACAGCGTGTCGCGATCGGCGATGGCAGCACCCAGGCGCGCCAGGAAATCGCTGCGCACGTTGCCGTCTTCGTTATAGATATCGACGTCTTCGTCTGCTTGACGTTTGCGATTGCGGTCTTCCGTGTCGGTCGTCGTCATAGGCCGCCCTCGCATCCTTATTTGATTTCAAAGACTATCGAGCCGCGTTCGAGAATGTCGGCTGAAAATGCATTGTCAACAAGCGGATAAGTGAATTCCGCCCTGCCCTTGCGGCCGCCGGAATCCTCATTGACCAGCTAACCGAAAGCCCTTCTGCCGTAAAGCGCAAACCCTTGCTTTCTGATGACAATGCCTGCGGTCGGCTATAGTTTCCGCTGCCATCTGTCGAAAGGAAGCTTAGCTGTGCCGATCCGCCCGATTCTCCGCTATCCGCATCCCGGCCTGAAGACGGTCTGCGCGCCGGTGAGCTCGTTCGATTCTGCCCTGTCTGAGCTTGCCGACGATCTGCTACAGACGATGCGCGCGGCACCCGGCGTCGGCATCACCGCTGCCCATGTCGGCGTCTTCCAGCGCTTGACGGTACTGGAGCTCGACAAGGCGGACGGCGTGCGCATCTACGCCAATCCAGAGATCACGTGGTTTTCGGATGAGACGATGGTTCATCTGGAAGGCAGTGTCTCGATGCCGGGTGCAACGGATGAGGTCATCCGGCCGAGGGCGGTTCGTTTTCGCTACCAGGATCTGGATGGCCATCAGCATGAAGAAGAGGCCATCGGCTTCCTCGCCATCTGTATCCAGCATGAAGTCGACCAACTCGACGGCATTTTCTGGCTGCAGCGCCTGTCGCGGCTGAAGCGGGACCGGCTGATCAGGAAATGGGAAAAGACGAAAAGCTGAGGCTCGCGCCACTATCGGGCGAACCAATGGCACCCTTCCGACGTTTGCCTTGCAGTGAAACCGGAAGGAGACAGAAATGCCTCGCATTAACGACAAGTCCCCGCTTTCCCGCGAGGAAGACTACCGCGACTTCGAAGAGCGCAATCTGGACGATGGCTGGCCCTATGCCGACGGTAGCGGCGCCAAGGCTGACGGCAGTGAAAACCGTGCTTATGGCGAAACCTCGGCCAATTTCGACCGCGACCGCAACAGCGGTTTCCGCATCGATGGCACCGACGAGGACGGTAATGAAAACCGCCTGAAGGATTCGCTCGAGCCTGATACGATCGACCGCAACGAAAGCGACGACCTCGAAGTCCGCGTGACCGAGAACCTGGAGAACATCCCCGACGTAGATATCGACAGTGTGGAAGTTCACGCCGACGGTCATACAGTGACGCTGGAGGGTTCGGTCGAAACGATCGGCATTGCCCGCAAGGTCGAACTTGGCGCCCTGTCGGTAGACGGTGTCCATCATGTCCGAAACCACCTGCGGACGACCGGTGTCGATGCGCATATCCCGAACGAGGATTGAGGCTGAAAAACACAAAGTTGCCGCATTTCAAACCCGGAAAGCGATCTGCTTTCCGGTTTTATGTCTCTAAAATTACAAATAGTTAATCAATTAAAGATTGCAGAATTGTCATATTGGCGAAAGTGCTGACGTCTCAGGCGATTATCTGTGCCGGCTAAGGTAACGCACCTCTCAAGAGCATTGACAAATATGTGATTTCATTTGGACAAAACGTCGCAAGATCGCCGTCAACTTTCTCACAAAATTGCCCAAATTGGGGAGCGGACTCGACCTTGCCGAGGGTTGGTTCTGTGTTGTTGAATTCAACAACAGATTGAGGAGATAGACTCATGCGTATGAAAATCGCTGTCGCCGCCACCCTGTTTGCCGTCAGCATGGCAAGTGCTGCTTTCGCGGCGCCGAAATATATGGACGACTATTCCAACGATGGTGACGGCCTCTACCCGACGCCGGTCGCGCCGGCAAAGCCCGTCCATTATCCGACTCATGTTTCCCCCCCGGCCTATTCCAGCGACTACACGAATGACAGCGACGGTTTCGCACCGGCCGCGATGGCCAAGCCCGCGAAAGTCGATAACACCGCGACTGCCAGTATCAGGCCGCTTCCGGATTGCCACAGCATGATCGGCCCAAAGGGCTCGCACCAGAAAGGTGCAGATAGCGGTGCAAGCCGCACGGAAGCATGCCGCGCAACGCATTGAGATGTTCTGAAAAAAGGGCCGGCTTCCGGCCCTTTTCTCTTGTAAATTCAATGTTCAGCGCGGCGTAATCCACACCTCGGACAAGCTTTTAAAAAAAACTGTCACATCGCGCTTGTGTCCGTCAGAGGCTTTTGCTACATGCTGCCTCGCCGACGCAAATCGGCCTACCACGATGCGGTCGTGGCGGAATTGGTAGACGCGCAGCGTTGAGGTCGCTGTGGGGCAACCCGTGGAAGTTCGAGTCTTCTCGACCGCACCAAAGAAACCCGCTTCGGCGGGTTTTTTCTTTTCTAGCCAAGGGTTTAGTTCTTTAGCAGATAAGCCCTTGCCTCAGGACGCAAGTCCCTTCCCGCCAATGCCGCCCCTCGTGAGTATCAGAACAAAGCTGCTGGCGCCGGCTGCAATTCTGATGCACAATCTGCCGCTTGACTTCCATCTGGAATTGAGAACATGAATGGAACGCTTTAGGGGTTCAGGGGCGTTCATTTCATGAAGATCATTTCTATCATCAATTTTTGACGTGTTGCTAAGGGACTAGCGTCCCGCTGATGCCGGTTCATGCGCGAGTAGTGCATGCTCACCGACGATCCAGTCTTTGTCACACATTCGAACGCAAGCCGCGCATTCGGCTTGGCGTTTATCTTCGCTCTGCCTGCGCAACTGCATGGCATAAACGATTGAGGGACCGCATGACATCGGAAGATCGTTATGAATACGTCAAGGGAGGCGTAGCACTCGCGATTCTCGGAACCCTTGTTGTCGGCGTTTACATCGATTCGCTATATCGCGGCGATACGGAGACGGCGGCCTACAAGACAGTCGATGATTGCCTTAAGGACAACAAGTTTGGTCCTGACGACTGCAGAAACAGCTTTGCGATCGCTCGCGATGAACATCTGAACAGTTCCCCTTCCTACGATAAACGTGAGGATTGCGAGGAGGAATTCGGCGACGGTCGTTGTGAGCAAACCTCTTCGGTCCATACGACCGGAGGAGGACATTTCAGCCCTTATTTCGGCGGGTATCTGATTGGTCAGCCCGACAAGACGGTGAACGGCGTCTACTATCCGGCTGTACCCGCATCGGCGCTGTACGAGAGCCGCCACGTTCCGGGTTTCGTGGATGCTCGGGGCATTCTGGTCACCAACAAGGCCGGGGGCTTCAAGATGGCCTATCAATCCGCCGCTCACGATAAGCCTCCCGCCCTCACGACCACGCTTGCCCGCTCCGGTTTTGGAGCGCGCCACTTTTCCGCATCTTGAGGCGCCGAAATGAAGCGTATCGCGATAGGTGAAAGGCCGGACTGGGCGCAGAAACTCGAGGCGCTCGATTTCACCATCCACCACATGTATGGCGAGCTCTATTGGGATGAGCGGCACGCCTACCAGTTTACGCTCGGGCAGATCGAAGACGATCTGGAAGACCCGACCAACGACATCCTGCAGCTCTGTTACAAGGCGGTCGATTGCATTTGCACCGATCCCGCATTGATGACGCGCATGGCGATCCCGGCCGCATTCCATGAGGCAATCCAGCGGTCCTGGAAATGGTCCGATCGCGATATCTACGGCCGCTTCGATTTGCGCTACGACGGCAAGAGCCCGGCAAAGCTCTTCGAATTCAATGCCGATACGCCGACCTGCCTCTTCGAAAGCGCCGTCCTCCAGTGGGAATGGCTCCAGGATATGAAGCAATCGGGCCGGCTGAATGCAGATGCCGACCAATTCAATTCGATCCATGAAAAGCTCATTGCTGCTTTCCAGTATTTCAAGAATGCCAGCGACAGCGGCGTTTTCCATTTCGGCTGTATTACCGACAATGAGGAAGACTACCTCACGACCAAGTATCTTGCCGATGTTGCCTTCCAGGCGGGCTTCGAAGTGGTGCTGCTCGATATGGGGGAGATAGGCATCGATCCAGAGAATTGGTTCACCGATCTGGAGGACCGCCGGATGGAGAATCTCTTCAAGCTCTACCCGCTGGAATTCATGGTGTACGAGGATTTTGGCGCTCATCTCATCTCCACGCCCACAAAGATCCACGAGCCGCTTTGGAAGATGACGTTATCGAACAAGGGCCTCCTCCCCGTCCTCTGGGAAATAGCGCCCAACCATCCGAACCTGCTGCCCGCCTATTTCGCCGACGACCCGCAGGCGCTTCGTCTGGAAAACGCCGTCAAAAAACCGCTCCTGTCGCGCGAAGGCGCAAACGTCACGTTGACGTCGGGGGAAACGATAATCGAGGTGGACGGCGAATATGGCGAAGAGGGCTACATCCTGCAGGAAACCTGCCTGCTTCCCCAATTCGGCGATGACTATGCCGTCATCGGCTCCTGGGTCGTCGCCGGCGAAGCCTGCGGCATCTGCATCCGCGAGGACAAATCGCCTATTACCCAGAACCTCTCCCGCTTCGTCCCGCATTTCATTATGGATTGATTGCGCAGGCGCCTGCGTCTCCAGGATGGCTGACAGCCGCAAAGAGCGATTGAATCGCTCTTCGCCCAAGTCCATATAGAAGCCCGCGCCCGCCCTCTCCATTTTGCGGATTGCGCCAAGGACTGCCATGCTACGCACCGATCTCGATTTTTCCATGCTCCCGAAACTCGGCTCACGCCCCGTACGCTGGCGCATCTCAGATGGGCTCGTTCCCTATGAGGAAGCGGTGGAGACGATGGAGCGGGAAGTCGCAGCGATTTCAGAAGGCGGCGACGAACTCGTCTGGCTGCTGGAGCATCCGCCGCTTTATACCGCCGGCACCAGCGCCGATGCCAAGGATCTCGTCCAGCCGGATCGTTTTCCGGTCTTCGCCACCGGCCGCGGCGGCGAATACACTTATCACGGCCCCGGCCAGCGTGTCGCCTATGTCATGCTCGACCTGAAGCGGCGCAGGCAAGATGTTCGCGCCTTCGTCGCTGCGCTGGAAGAGGTCATCATCCGCACGCTCGCTTCGATGAATGTGCGCGGTGAGCGGCGCGAGGATCGTGTCGGCGTGTGGGTCCGCCGGCCGGAGAGACCCTTGCTGCCTGACGGCACCATGGCGGAAGACAAGATCGCAGCACTCGGTATCCGCCTGCGCAAATGGGTGACCTTCCACGGCCTGTCGCTCAACGTCGATCCTGATCTCGATCATTTCGCCGGCATCGTGCCCTGCGGCATCTCTGCCTATGGCGTCACCAGCCTCGTCGATCTCGGCCTGCTCGTGACGATGGTCGACGCCGACATCCGCCTGCGCGCCGCTTTCGAAGAGATCTTCGGCGAAACCGTCAACGATACAGCACTCTGTCCCTGATCGCCGTCCTTGATTGCCCGGGCTTCCTGTGGTTGATGACATCATCCGCAAGAAACAGCCGTCATGTCCGAATCTCCCTCCACCCAGAATCCCCTCCAGGGCATGGCCATCATGGCCGGCGCCATGGCCATCCTGCCGACGATGGATGCGATCGCCAAATATATGGCGACCTTTGAGGGCATGTCGCCCGGACAGGTAACTTTCTACCGCTTCTTCTTCCAGCTCGTCTGCACCCTGCCGATCCTCTTTGCCGTGTTCGGCACACAGGCTCTGTCGGCCAAGCGCCCGTGGATGAACCTGCTTCGCGGCGCGCTGCATGGTGCGGCGAGCCTGCTCTTCTTCGTCGCCGTCAAATACATGCCGCTCGCCGATGTCTTCGCCATCTATTTCGTCGAGCCCTTCATGTTGACGGCGCTCTCGGCGCTGTTCCTCGGCGACAAGGTCGGTTGGCGCCGCTGGATGGCAATCGTCGTCGGTTTCGGCGGCGCCATGATCGTCATTCAGCCGAGCTATGAGATCTTCGGCCTGAAGGCGCTGCTGCCAGTCTTCTGCGCCTTCCTCTTCTCGCTCTATCTCTTCCTCAATCGCGCCATCGGCGAGGCGGATTCGCCGCTGACCATGCAGACTATGTCAGGCATCGGCGGCACAATCTTCATGGCGGGCGCAATGTTTGTCGGAAGCAGCCTCGGCAATGCCGACTTCACGCCTTCCCTGCCCGCCTCCTGGCTCGGCCTCGTCCTGCTGCTGATCCTCGGCACGATCTCGGGCTATGCGCACATGCTGGTCGTTAAGGCTTTCCGGCTTGCGCCGCTCTCGCTGCTTGCGCCATTCCAGTATTTCGAGATCATTTCGGCGACTGTGCTCGGCTACGCTCTCTTCGGCGATTTTCCGAACGTTTCCAAATGGATCGGCATCGCCATTATCGTCGCATCGGGGCTTTTTATCATCTGGCGCGAGCGTTTGCAGGCACGATCATTAAAATCCGCATGAAATGCCGCATCTGCGGTTAACTCTCCTTCTTGAGGGATCTTCAATCCGGTATCGATAAAATCATTTCCGGCTTCATGATGAAGTCTGGAGATAAAACATGAGTGAGTTCCGTCTCGCTTTTCCGGCGTGTGTCATCGCCGGCAAGCATCGGCTGACGGCCGAAGACATAGTGCTGCTGCGCAAACACACCTTTCCGGAGGGCATCCGGACATCCGATCATGTCGTGGTGATGTTGGCGCTCAATAATTCCTGCCCCGAAAAATGCGCCGAATGGAACACGTTCTTCGTCGAACAGCTGGCAGGCTTCATCGTCGATTATACCTATCCGCAGGGCTCGCTGGACGAGATCAATGTCGCTTGGATCATGCGCATGTTCACGACCGACGGCGTCGTCAATTCCGCGCTCGAGCTCGAGCTCATCCTGCATGTCATGGAACTCAGCGCCCACGTACCCGATGAGCTGCGTGCCCTCGCGCTCGATCAGCTCCGCCTGGCGCTATCAGAGGATCTCGGCGGCTACAAGCTGACCCGCGCCACCGACCGCAAAAGCATCACCCGGCAGGATGTGGATTACCTGATGCGTGTTTTGAGAAACGTCAGCGAGGGCGGCGTCATCGGCGTGTCGCCGGTCGAATATGGCGTGCTGCAACGCATTGATGCGGTAACCCAGCCTGGCGCCAATCATCAGCGCTGGGGCGAGATCATGGCTTCGGTCGAGCTCAAGGATTATGGCCAGCCGGGACGCAGCCGCTGGCTGCGCATCATCGACGAAGAGCCGGTCGTCGCAGCCGCGGTTGCGTGATCTGCCGATACCTTCGTCCGTCTCTGATTCTTCAGCCCAATTGTGCGTTCCGGCTTTTTATGCGTAAAACTCCGGAACGCATTTCCTGGGTGGAGTCTCGATGTTCAAGAAAATCCTGATCGCGAATCGCGGCGAGATTGCCTGCCGCGTGATCAAAACCGCGCGCCGCATGGGCATTGCCACCGTTGCGGTCTATTCGGATGCGGATCGGGATGCCCTGCATGTCGAAATGGCCGATGAGGCCATCCATATCGGCCCCGCCCCGGCAGCCGAAAGCTATCTCGTCGCTGACAAGATCATCGCCGCCTGCAAGGAGACGGGTGCCGAAGCCGTGCATCCCGGCTACGGTTTCCTGTCGGAACGCGCCTCCTTCTGCGAGGCGCTGGAGAAACAAGGTATCATCTTCATCGGCCCGAAGCCCAAAGCCATCATGGCAATGGGCGACAAGATCGAATCGAAGAAATTCGCCAATGCCGCAAAGGTCTCGACCGTGCCCGGCCATCTCGGAGTCATCGAGAATGCGTCCCACGCTGAAAAGATCGCGGCCGAGATCGGTTATCCCGTGATGATCAAGGCGTCGGCCGGCGGCGGCGGCAAGGGCATGCGTATTGCCTGGAACGAAGCGGAAGTGCGCGACGGTTTCGACCGAGCCCGCTCCGAAGCCCAAAGCTCCTTTGGCGACGACCGCGTGTTCATCGAGAAATATGTGGTCGATCCGCGCCATATCGAAATCCAGGTTCTGGCGGATGCGCACGGCAATGTCGTCTATCTCGGCGAGCGTGAATGCTCCATCCAGCGCCGGAACCAGAAGGTTGCGGAAGAAGCGCCCTCACCCTTCCTCGATGAGAAGACCCGAGCCGCCATGGGCGCGCAGTCGGTGGCGCTTGCCAAAGCCGTCGATTACCAGAGCGCCGGCACGGTGGAATTCATCGTCGACCGCGACCGCAATTTCTATTTTCTGGAAATGAACACCCGCCTGCAGGTCGAGCATCCGGTGACGGAATTGGTGACCGGCATCGATCTCGTCGAGCAGATGATCCGCATCGCCGCCGGCGAAAAGCTGCCCTTCGCGCAGAAGGACATCAAGCTGAACGGCTGGGCGGTCGAAAGTCGCCTCTACGCGGAAGATCCCTACCGCAACTTCCTGCCTTCGATCGGCCGCCTGACGCGTTACCGCCCGCCGGCGGAAGGCCGCAACGGCGACGTGATCATCCGCAACGACACCGGCGTCTTCGAAGGCGCCGAAATCTCCATGTATTACGACCCGATGATCGCCAAGCTCTGCACATGGGCTCCGAGCCGTCTGCAGGCGGTGGACGCTATGGGCCAGGCGCTGGATGCCTTTGTGGTCGACGGAATCGAACACAACGTTCCCTTCCTCTCAGCGCTCATGAAGCATCCGCGCTGGCGCGAGGGACGCATTTCGACAGGCTTCATCGCCGAAGAATACCCCGATGGTTTTGTGCCGACGGCGCCAGACTCTTCGGAAGAGGCAGCCCTTGCCGCCATCGCGCTGTCCGCTTCCCTGGTTGATGCGATCAGGCGCGAAGGCTTCGCAGATCGTCTGCGCCACCCGAGTGGCCCGCTGCGCGAGGAATGGGTCGTCAAGATCGGCAGTATCTATGTGCCCGTCAAACTGATCGATGGCCTCGTCACCATTCCCTTCGAAATGGAAATGGAAGTCGGTGGCCGCACAGAAACCGTTGTCACCGATTGGAGACCGGGCGATCCGGTTTGGCACGGCAGGATCGCCAGCCGCCAAGTGACGGCGCAGATCCGCCCTGTTCTCAACGGCCTGCGCATCGATTGGCAGGGTCTGTCGGTCAAGGCCCGCGTCTTCACACCTCGCCATGCCGAGCTTGACCGTCTGATGCCCGTCAAGCTGCCGCCCGATACGTCCAAGCTGCTGCTTTGCCCCATGCCGGGCCTCGTCGTTTCCATTGCCGTCTCTGAGGGTCAGGAGATCAAGGCGGGTGAAACGCTTGCCGTCGTCGAAGCCATGAAGATGGAAAACGTGCTGCGTGCCGAGCGTGACCTCGTCGTCGGCAAGATCAAGGCCGCTCCCGGCGAGAGTCTCGCGGTCGATGCCGTCATCATGGAATTCGCCTGAAGCGTCTACCCGAAAATCAGAACCGACGGTCTGACGCCGCTCTCAATCCTTTTTCCGCTTGAGCCGTCCTCGCGGAGCGTGCAAGAGTCCGCCACGCAAATCATGAGGAGATCGAAGATGGATGTTCGCGCCGCCGTTGCCGTTCAGGCAGGAAAACCGCTCGAGGTCATGACTGTTCAACTGGAAGGCCCGAAGGCCGGCGAAGTGCTGATCGAGGTCAAGGCGACCGGGATCTGCCACACCGATGATTTCACCCTATCCGGCGCAGACCCGGAGGGCCTATTTCCGGCGATCCTCGGTCACGAAGGCGCCGGCATCGTCGTCGATGTCGGCCCGGGCGTCACCTCAGTCAAGAAGGGCGATCATGTCATTCCGCTCTACACGCCTGAGTGCCGCGAATGCCCCTCCTGCCTGTCGCGCAAAACCAATCTCTGCACGGCCATCCGCTCGACTCAAGGTCAGGGAGTGATGCCTGACGGCACCTCACGTTTCTCGATCGGCAAGGACAAGATCCATCACTATATGGGCTGCTCAACCTTCGCCAATTACACGGTCCTGCCCGAGATTGCCGTCGCCAAGGTCAATCCGGACGCCCCCTTCGACAAGATCTGCTACATCGGCTGCGGCGTGACGACCGGCATCGGCGCCGTCATCAACACGGCCAAGGTCGAGATGGGCGCGACGGCAATCGTCTTCGGTCTCGGCGGCATCGGCCTCAACGTCATCCAGGGCCTGAAGCTTGCCGGCGCAGATATGATCATCGGCGTCGATCTCAACAACGACAAGAAGGAATGGGGCGAACGCTTCGGCATGACGCATTTCGTCAATCCGTCCGAAGTCGGCGCCGACATCGTTCCCTATCTCGTCAATATGACCAAGCGCGGCGCAGACCAGATCGGTGGCGCCGATTATACGTTCGACTGCACGGGCAATACCAAGGTCATGCGCCAAGCGCTGGAAGCCAGCCACCGCGGCTGGGGCAAGTCGGTCATCATCGGCGTTGCCGGCGCCGGCCAGGAAATCTCGACTCGCCCGTTCCAATTGGTCACTGGCCGCACCTGGATGGGCACGGCCTTCGGCGGCGCCCGCGGCCGCACCGACGTACCGAAGATCGTCGACTGGTACATGGAGGGCAAGATCCAGATCGATCCGATGATCACCCACACCATGCCGCTCGAAAAGATCAACGAAGGCTTCGAGCTCATGCATTCCGGCAAGAGCATCCGCAGCGTGGTTCTCTATTGATGGCTGCTGTTGCCTATAGGGTCGACCTCAAGGGTTTCGCTGAGCTCTCCGCGCGGGAGCTCTATGATCTCCTGAGGATGCGCGTCGACGTCTTCGTCGTCGAGCAGAACTGCCCTTATCCGGAACTCGATGGCAAGGACATCGACGCCCTGCATCTGCGGCTCATGGATGGCGGGGAACTCCTAGCCTCGACGCGGCTCCTGAAGCCACACAGCGCGCACGATCCGGTGAAGATCGGCCGCGTCGTCGTCTCGCCCGCCCATCGCGGCAAGCGGCTCGGTGAAGCGCTGATGACCGAATCGATCGCCGTTTGCGAGCAGCTTTATCCGGAAAATCCCATTGCCCTTTCGGCGCAGGCGCATCTGCGCCGTTTCTACGAATCCTTCGGTTTCGCGAAAACCTCGGAGGAATATCTGGAAGACGGCATTCCCCATCTCGACATGGTCCGCCAGCCGGCCACTCAGACGGCGTAAGGATATCGCCATGATCTATGTCGACGCGGATGCCTGCCCCGTCAAACCCGAAATCCTGAAAGTGGCCGAACGCCTCGGCATGGAAGTGACCTTCGTCGCCAATTCGGATCTCCGCCCGTCGCGCGATCCGATGGTGCGCAACGTCATCGTCTCCAACGCCTTCGACGCTGCCGATAACTGGATTGCCGACAATACCGGCCCGACAGATGTCGTCGTCACCGCCGATGTGCCGCTTGCGGTCCGTTGCGTCGCCAAGGGCTCCTTCGTGACCGGCCCGACCGGTCGCGTCTTTGATGAAACCAATATCGGCATGGCAAGCGCGATGCGCGATCTCGGCGCGCATCTGCGTGAAACCGGCGAGAGCAAGGGCTACAACGCTTCCTTCAGCCCGAAGGATCGCTCGCGTTTTCTCGAAACCTTCGATCGTCTCTGCCGCAGGGCGAAAAACGCCTGAGCCTCAAGCGGGAATCGGGTGGCATGGCAGCCATACCAATTCCTAGCTTGAAGTGAGCCGTTCCCTCGTCCATATGAGCTGTGACGCAGACGACTGCGGCGCTCGGCTTGCCCGGGTCGCAAAAGTCGCGGGGACGGCCTCGCTCTTAACAAGGAGAGTATGATGGCCTGGTTCCTGCTTTTTCTTGCTGGCCTTTTTGAATGCGGTTGGGCCATCGGTCTGAAATATACCGATGGTTTCACCCGTCCGATACCGACGGTTCTCACGGTCATTTCCATGGTGGTGAGCGTCGCGCTGCTTGGTCTTGCCGTCAAAACCTTGCCGATCGGCACTGCTTATGCGATCTGGACCGGTATCGGTACGGTTGGCACCGTGCTGCTCGGCGTCTGGCTTATGGGGGACGCGGCAAACGCCTCCCGCCTGATCTGCATTGTGCTGATCGTTACCGGTATTGCTGGCCTTAAATTGACGGCCTGAAAAGGAAATATCCGAAATGAAAAAGAGGCTGCGGCGTTGAACCCGCAGCCTCTTTGCGTTTGGAATGCTCTAGGCTGTCGCGTTCCGGTTATCGACGGACCACGCGCCCGCGCCGGCAAAGAACATGTAGAGGAAGACGAAGCAGAACAGGATCGCAGCATCGCCCTGGTTGATGGCCGGAAAGAAGCTGTGCGGCATATGCGCCATGAAATAGGCGATCGCCATTTCACCCGCCAGCAGGAAGGCCACCGGCCGCGTCGCAAGGCCGATGAGAATGAGGATGCCGCCGAAGGTTTCCAGCAGTGCCGCAATCAGGAACAGCGTCGAAAGCGGGCCTTCGCCCTGCGCGGCCGGGAAGCCGAAAAGCTTCATCGTGCCGTGCTCGATGAACAGAAGCGCGGTCATGATTCTGAGAGCGGCCAGACCATAGGGGCGGTAGGCGGATAGACGCTCGAAAGTTGACATACAGACTCTCCTAAGGATGTGCTGCCGAGCGTTACCGTGTCTCTAACCGGGATTGAAGACACAGTTTGCTGACAGGCGTTCACAACTTCGACAGTGGATAAACACCTGAAGAGGCTCCCTTATTCGATCATAGCGGAATGTTGTCGTGCTTCTTCCAGGGATTGCTGAGATCTTTGTTCTTCAGCATCTTCAGCCCCCGCGCCAGCCGGCGCCGCGTCGAATGCGGCATGATCACCTCGTCGACATAGCCCCGCTCGGCCGCCACGAACGGCGACAGGAAGCGATCCTCATACATCTTCGTATGCGCGGCGATCTTTTCGGGATCGGTGATATCCTTGCGGAAGATGATCTCGACCGCGCCCTTGGCGCCCATGACGGCAATCTGCGCCGTCGGCCAGGCATAGTTGAGATCGCCCCGCAGATGCTTCGACGCCATCACGTCATAGGCGCCGCCGAAGGCCTTGCGGGTAATGACCGTGAGTTTCGGCACCGTTGCCTCGGCATAGGCAAACAGCAGCTTCGCCCCATGCTTGATGAGGCCGCCATATTCCTGCGCCGTGCCTGGCAGGAAGCCCGGCACGTCGACGAAGGTGACGATCGGAATATTGAAGCAGTCGCAGAAGCGCACGAAACGCGCCGCCTTGCGTGAGGCATCGCTGTCGAGCACGCCGGCCAGCACCATAGGCTGGTTGGCGACGAAGCCGACAGTCGAACCTTCAATGCGCCCGAAACCGCAGACGATGTTCTTGGCGAAGCTCGCTTGGATCTCGAAGAAATCTCCTTCGTCCGCCACCTTCTGGATCAACTCCTTGATGTCGTAGGGTTTGTTGGCATTGGCCGGGATCAGCGTATCCAGCGAATTGTCGGTATCGGTCACCGATTGGTAACATTCGGTCTCAGGCACCGGCGACGTGTTCGATTGCGGCAGGAAATCGATAAGCCGGCGCACCTGCAGGAGCGTATCGACATCATTGTCATAGGCGCCATCGGCAATCGAGGAGCGCGTCGTATGCACGCTTGCGCCGCCGAGTTCTTCGGCCGTGACAGTCTCGTTGGTGACGGTCTTCACCACATCGGGACCGGTCACGAACATGTAGGATGTATCGCGTACCATGAAGATGAAGTCGGTCATAGCAGGCGAATAGACGTCGCCGCCGGCGCAAGGTCCCATGATGACGGAGATTTGCGGGATGACACCCGAAGCCAGCACATTGCGCTGGAAGACCTCGGCATAACCGCCAAGGGCTGCGACCCCTTCCTGAATGCGCGCGCCGCCCGCGTCATAGATGCCAATGATCGGCGCGCGGTTCTTCAGCGCCATATCCTGCACTTTCATGATTTTCTCGGCATGTGCCTCGGACAGCGAGCCGCCAAAGACCGTGAAATCCTTGGCGAAAACGAAGACGGTGCGGCCGTTGACCGTGCCCCAGCCGGTCACCACGCCGTCGCCGGCAATGCGGCTCTTCTCCATGCCGAAATCGGTGGAGCGGTGCTCCACGAACATGTCGAACTCCTCGAAGGACCCTTCGTCGAGGAAGAGGTCGATCCGTTCGCGCGCTGTCAGCTTGCCGCGCTGGTGCTGCGCATCGATGCGCACTTGTCCGCCGCCGAGACGGGCAATTTCGCGGCGGCGTTCGAGCTCTTCCAGAATATCTTTCATGATCTCCCCTCGCCGCTTTCCGCGGTTTTTAATGACCTAACGTCCGCTGAGTGCGAAGGCGGAGCGCACACGCGCGGCGATATCTTCTGCCAGAATGTCGTCGGCCAGGTCAGGGTCGGCGGTCAAGCTCGTGACTTCGAAGGAGGTCACGGCGATGACAGATCCATCCTCGACGGAGGCGGCATCGATGCTGACCTTCGCGACGTTGCGGTCTTTTTGGAAGCCAAGGCCCTTCGTGACGGAAACGATCCGGATCGTCAGCACTACACGCGGCAATTCGCTCGTGCGGACTGTCGCCCGGATGGCGGCGTTGACGCGATCGCTGATACCGGACAGCAGCTCTGCAGACATGGTCGCGCTTGAGAGCACGACGGCGCTGCGCACGTCATAAACGGGCTTTTCCTGCTTCTTCGGCATGAGGCTGGCGCAGGCCGTCAGCGCCATGCATGCAAGCGCTATCAGGCAAAATTTCGACCTCAGCCAATTCATTCCAAATTCCCGCATAACCCCGTCCGGAGTCGCAGATTTGGTCATAAAGCCCAACAAGGCAATATGATTCAGGCCCTTAGCGCGAAAAAAACATGCGTTGCGGCTTTGAAATCCTCAAAACGCTTGGCCCGGCGCTGCTCGGCTTCTTCGTCGCTTCCCCAATGTTCAATGGTCCAGTCCTCATCGAGATGAGCGAGCGACCAGGCTTCGTCAGGCGTGATTTCGCCTTCGGCAATGGCAAGCGCGAGCAGCGCCGAACCGGTGATCGTCGTCACCGTATGGAGAGCTGCGAGCTCGAGCGCGCTGTCGTGCCGGCGCAGTGCCGAGCCGAAGGCGGCGATCGCCTCGCGCGGCTGCTCGTGATGCATCACGCCTTCGACCAGGATGAAACGCGCACCGAGATTGGCGGCCGCCCAGTCGAGCACCGGATCCCAGCGCTCGGTCTGCCGCTCGACCAGCTTTTCCGGACCATCGGCGCGGTAGCAGAGCAGATCGCTCGACGAGAAGCGCAGGATATCCTCGAAGACGGCCTGCGTGTCCGTCGCGACACCATCGATTGCCGTGTTGACGAGGCGTGTCACCGGCATCAGCGAGGGATCGATCACCTCGGCCTGCGCATCCCATTCGGCGGCAACGAGCTTTGCCAGCGCCTCGCTCGGGACTGCCAGGATCTGACGTGCCGGCGTGCGCACCATTTTGCCGTCGAGTTCGATCGCAAAACGATCCTCGTGGGGGGTAACAGCAACCGCCTGATAGAAGCGCTTCGGCAGTGGCTTCTTCATCTGGATCTGCGCACGGCGGATCGGATCGGGATGGCTCAGGCCCTCGGAAAGGTCGTTCAGCAGGTCGCGCATGGGCTCACCTCAGGAAAAATGGCGCAATATCTCGTTCGGATGATAGGCGATCGCATCGGCGCCGTTGGCGATCAGCTCATCCACGCTGGCATATCCCCAGGCAACGCCGATCGCCTTGGCGCCGGCGGCCTTTGCCATCTGCATATCGTAAATCGCGTCACCAATGACAATGGCATCGGCTGCATTCATGCCGGTTTCGTCGCAGCATTCGCTCACCATGGCCGGATGCGGCTTGGAGGGGCAATCGTCGGCGGTGCGCGCAACGACGAAATGCTTGTCGAAGCCGTGCGTCTCCATCACCAGCTTCAGTCCGCGCCGTGACTTGCCGGTCACCGCACCGATCAGGAGATCCTCACGTCCGGTCAGCGCATCGATCATCTCGCGAATGCCGGGAAAGAGCGGCTCACGATAATCGAGATCCTGACGCACGACCGAAAACAGCGATTTGTAATGCGCCGTCATGTCGATATCCTCCTGCTCGACATGCGGCTTGCCCTGCATGCGGGCAATGGCGATATCGAGCGACAGGCCGATGATCGCCTTAGTGTCCTCGAACCGAGGTTCCGGTTTGCCAAACTTTTCGAAGGTCCGGCGCATAGTTTCGTGGATCAGCCCGGCGCTGTCGACCAGCGTGCCGTCGCAATCAAAAAGCGCAAGCTTCATTCTTCGTCATCCAGAATGGGGGCTGAGTTCTCGTCGAAACCGAGTAAGTTCCAGCTCTGCACCATATGCGGAGGCAGAGGGGCCGTTACGCGCAGGCGCCCGCCGGAAGGGTGCGGAATATCAATATGGCGGGCATGCAGATGCAGCCGCTTCTGGATACCGCCGGGGAAATCCCAGTTCGGATCCTCATCGAAATATTTGGGATCGCCGATGATCGGATGGCCGATATGGAGCGCGTGGACACGAAGCTGGTGCGTGCGCCCCGTATAGGGCTCCATCTCCAGCCAGGCGAGACGTTGCGCTGCCGTCTCGACGATGCGGTAATAGGACACCGCATGATCGGCACCATCCTCGCCGTGTTTGGCAATCCGCATGCGGTCGCCATCCATGGTCTGTTCCTTGACGAGCCAGGTCGAGATCTTGTCTTCACGCTTGCGCGGCACGCCCTTGACCAGCGACCAGTAGGTCTTCTTTGTGTCGCGCTCGCGGAAAGCAGCCGTCAGCTTCTGTGCAGCACCACGGGTGCGGGCGATGACAAGCACACCAGACGTATCGCGGTCGAGGCGATGGACGAGGCGGGGCTTCTCGCCCTTCGGGCTGGTCCAGGCTTCCAGCATCTGGTCGATATGGCGCGCCACGCCCGAGCCGCCCTGCACGGCAAGGCCGGCCGGCTTGTTGAGCACGATCACCTTGTCGTCTTCATGCAGCACCATGCGCGACAGGAGTTCGAAATCACCGGAATGCTTCAGGTCCTTGCCGGCGATCGGCCCGGACTTGACCTTGGCGTCGACATCGAGCGGCGGCACACGCACCATCTGGCCAGGCTGCACACGAGCATCCGATTTGACACGGCCGCCATCGACACGCACCTGGCCGGAGCGCAAGAGCTTCTGCAATGGACCAAAGCCGAGACCCGGATAGTGGATCTTGAACCAGCGGTCGAGCCGCATGCCCGCTTCATCGGGCTCCACCTTGATGTGTTCTATGCCTGCCATGGAATTCTTTCGGAAAATATGGGCGCGATCAAGCCGGCGCCTCTCTTGCCGCTGCCTTTAGAGCATTTTTCAGAAAACGGAAATCGGAATCGAAATCAGATCAGCGATTCCGCCCTGATTCCAATCGCATCTGCGGAATTCTTACCGTCCGGTAAAATGCGAATGATTTTCTTAAGCCGAACGCGAAGATCCTGCCGGTATGACGGCCTAATGACACAGCTCGTTTCCATATCCGCGAACACCGCTGCCCTTGCCTTCGAGTCCCTGCGCATCCCGCAGCGCGTAGCGACGGGCACGGCCGCGCGCGAGGCTCGCAAGATTGCGGAACGCCAGCTCAATCAGAGCGGCGAAGATGTCGAGGAAACGACCAACATCATCCAGAATACCGAAGTCGCGCTCGATCTGATGACCAAGGGCTATCGTCAGCCGCAGGCGGGCTTGCAGCAGGCCCTACAGTCCTATGAGGATGTCTGAGATTTAAAATATTGCTGGGAGGAGCAAGGCCCGCGACTTTGGTCGCGGGCCTTTGTTTTTCAGCGCTTACTTACCCTGCGCCGACAGCACGCTCAGCATCAGATCGACCTTGCCGGCCTTTTCGAAGGTCAGGGTAACGGGTATCTTGTCGCCCTGCTTGAAGGGCGTCTTCACCTTCTGGAACATCAGATGCAGGTTGCCCGGCGAAAGCTCCACCGTCTGGCCCGCGGGAACCGCAATGCCATTCTTCAACTCGCGCATCTTCATGACATTGTCCTTCATGGCCATCTCGTGAAGCTGCACCGCGCCGGCATTGGGCGACGTGACCGACACAAGGCGGTCATCGGTCGAGCCGTTGTTCTTCACTGTGAAGAAGCCGCCACCAACGGGTTGGCCGGGCAGCATCGCCTTGGCAAAGCCACGGGAGACTTCGAGATCGCCGACTTTCACAACGTCGCCGTCAGCAGCCATGCTCATGGAGCCCATGTCCATGCCCTGCATGTGCTGGTGGTCCTGGCCGACAGCGGATCCGGCAAAGCCGCAGGCGCAAAGCAGTGCCGCCAAAGCTGATGTCCTGACAATCTTCATCGGATATCTCCTCGCTCTCAGAGCTTTTCCTGATCAGAATGTTTCAATCTGGCCAGGAAAGCCCTCGGCTGCCGATAGCCAATTTCGCCTGCGAATGCAAAAGTCCATTTGCCGCGGACCGTAACCGGCTCGTTAACGCCGCGACAAAAATTTGTGCGGTCGCGACATTTTGCTTGCCAAGCCCTGCCACCCCCGGATAATTGCCGCAACCTTGTTGGGAGAAGCCGGTACGCTGATGCCGGTGCCGAAGGAGCAACCGCCCCGGAAACTCTCAGGCGAAAGGACCACAAGGGGCAGACGGAACTCTGGAGAGAGGCGTTCTCGAAACGTCCGCCGAAGGGATAACAATCTCAGGCACAGGGACAGAGGGGGCTCAAGGAGACAAGGCGCAGCCGCGCCTTCAGTTTTGAGCCCGCGCCTGGAATACCAGGCGCAAACCCCGGAGGCGTCGTTTGGACGATACTGCTGCCCTCAAGAAAACCCCGCTTCACGCGCTGCACCTGTCGCTCGGCGCTCGTATGGTGCCCTTCGCAGGCTATGACATGCCGGTGCAGTATCCCTCGGGCGTCATGAAGGAGCACCTGCAGACCCGCACCGCCGCCGGCCTCTTCGATGTCTCCCACATGGGCCAGGTCATCATCAAGGCGAAGTCCGGCAAGTATGAGGATGCAGCGCTCGCGCTCGAAAGTCTCGTGCCGGTCGATATCCTCGGTCTCGCCGAAGGCCGCCAGCGCTATGGTTTCTTCACGGATGAAAACGGCGGCATCCTCGACGACCTGATGATTACCCATCTCGACGACCACCTCTTCGTCGTCGTCAACGCCGCCTGCAAGGAAGCCGATATCGCGCACCTGCAGAAGCATCTCTCCGACACCTGCGAGATCACCGTCCTCGACCGTGCTCTGATCGCGCTCCAGGGCCCGCGCGCCGTCGAAGCGCTCGCAGAACTCTGGGCTGATGTCGCCGCCATGAAGTTCATGGACGTGCGCCACTGCCGTCTGCACGACGTCTCCTGTCTCGTCTCGCGTTCCGGCTATTCAGGCGAAGACGGTTTCGAAATCTCCATTCCCGCCGACAAGGCCGTCGATGTCACCAACCGGTTGCTCGAGCATCCGGATGTCGAGCCGATCGGCCTTGGCGCGCGTGATTCGCTGCGCCTCGAAGCCGGCCTCTGCCTCTATGGCAACGATATCGACACGACCACGTCGCCGGTCGAAGCCGCCATCGAATGGGGCATGCAGAAGGCTCGCCGCACCGGCGGCGCCCGCGCCGGCGGTTTCCCGGGTGCCGAGCGCATCCTCGGCGAATTGGATAACGGCGTTTCCCGCAAGCGCGTCGGCCTGAAGCCCGAAGGCAAGGCGCCGGTGCGCGGCCATGCCAAGCTTTATGCCGATGCCGAGGGCAAGACCGAGATCGGCGAAGTCACCTCTGGTGGTTTCGGTCCGTCCGTCGAAGGCCCCGTCGCCATGGGCTACGTGCCGGTTTCCCACGCGGGAGTAGGTACGCAGGTCTATGCCGAAGTGCGCGGCAAGTACCTGCCGGTGACTGTTTCTGCCCTTCCCTTCATCACGCCGACCTACAAACGCTGACCCCCATTGCGAGAGGATTTTTCCATGCTGAAATTTACCCAGGAACATGAATGGCTGAAGCTCGAAGGCGATGTCGCGACCGTTGGCATCACCACTTATGCTGTCGAGCAGCTCGGCGATCTCGTTTTCGTGGAATTGCCTGAGGTCGGCGCCACCTTCTCCAAGGATGGCAACGCCGCAACCGTCGAATCCGTCAAGGCAGCTTCGGATGTCTATTGCCCGCTCGACGGCGAGATCGTCGAAGTCAATCCGGCTATTGTTGCCGATCCGTCGCTCGTCAATTCCGATCCGCAGGGTGCTGGCTGGTTCTTCAAGCTCAAGCTCAAGAACCTCTCCGACGCCGATGGCCTGCTCGATGAAGCGGCCTACAAGGAGCTGACTGCGTAATGACGACGCCTACCGAATTCCAGTTCACCGACTATCAGCCCTATGACTTCGCAAACCGTCGTCATATCGGCCCCTCGCCGTCTGAAATGTCCGATATGCTCGGTGTCATCGGCTACAAGAGCCTCGATGCGCTGATCGACGCGACCGTCCCGCCCGCCATCCGCCAGAAGGCGCCGCTTGTCTGGGGCGCGCCGATGACGGAGCGCGAGGCGCTCGACAAGCTGCGCGAAACCGCCAACAAGAACAAGGTCCTGACCTCGCTGATCGGCCAGGGCTATTACGGCACGATCACGCCACCGGTCATCCAGCGCAACATCCTGGAAAACCCGGCCTGGTACACAGCTTACACGCCCTATCAGCCGGAAATCTCGCAAGGGCGTCTCGAAGCGCTGCTGAACTACCAGACGATGATCTGCGACCTGACCGGTCTCGACGTCGCCAACGCTTCGCTGCTCGATGAAGCGACGGCCGCTGCCGAAGCCATGGCCATGGCCGAGCGTGTCGCCAAGTCGAAGGCCAAAGCGTTTTTCGTCGATGCCGACTGCCATCCGCAGACGATCGCACTGATCCGTACCCGCGCCGAGCCGCTCGGCTGGAGCGTCATCGTCGGCAATCCCTTCACCGATCTCGATCCGGTCGATGTCTTCGGCGCGATCTTCCAGTATCCGGGCACGCACGGCCATGTGCATGATTATACCGGTCTGATTTCCCGCCTGCACCAGACGGGTGCCATCGCCGTCGTCGCTGCCGATATTCTGTCGCTGACGCTGCTGAAGTCGCCGGGCGAAATGGGTGCCGACATCGCCATCGGTTCCTCACAGCGCTTCGGCGTTCCGGTCGGTTATGGCGGTCCGCACGCGGCCTACATGTCGGTCAAGGATGCCATCAAGCGCTCCATGCCCGGCCGCCTCGTCGGCGTTTCCGTCGATGCCCGCGGCAACCGCGCCTATCGCCTGTCGCTGCAGACGCGCGAACAGCATATCCGGCGCGAAAAGGCGACGTCGAACATCTGCACCGCGCAGGTTCTGCTCGCCGTCATGGCCTCCATGTATGCCGTCTTCCATGGTCCCAAGGGCATCAAGGCGATCGCCCAGCAGGTCCACCAGAAGGCCGTACTCATGGCCAAGGGCCTGGAAAAGCTCGGCTACAAGGTCGAGCCCGACACCTTCTTCGACACGATCACCGTCGATGTTGGCCACATGCAGGGTCTCATCCTGCGCGCAGCCGTCGCCGAAGGTGTGAACCTGCGCAAGGTCGGCGAGACGAAGATCGGCATGTCGCTTGACGAGCGCACCCGACCGGCAACGCTGGAAGCCGTCTGGCGCGCCTTCGGCGGCAATTTCCAGATCGCCGATTTCGAGCCCTCCTATCGCCTGCCGAAAGATCTCTTGCGCACCAGCGAATACCTGACGCATCCGATCTTCCACATGAACCGCGCCGAAAGCGAAATGACCCGCTACATCCGCCGGCTCTCCGACCGCGATCTGGCGCTTGACCGCTCCATGATCCCGCTCGGCTCCTGCACGATGAAGCTGAACGCGACGGCCGAAATGCTGCCGATCACCTGGCCGGAATTTTCCGACATCCATCCCTTCGTGCCCGCCGACCAGGCGCTCGGCTATCGCGAAATGATCGATGACCTGACGGAAAAGCTCTGCGCCGTCACCGGCTACGATGCTTTCTCCATGCAGCCAAATTCCGGCGCGCAGGGCGAATATGCAGGCCTCCTGACCATCCGCAATTACCACATTGCCAATGGCCAGGGTCACCGCGACGTCTGCCTCATCCCGACATCGGCGCACGGAACCAATCCTGCCTCGGCCCAGATGGTCGGCATGAAAGTGGTCGTCGTGAAGGTACGCGAGAATGGCGATATCGACCTCGACGATTTCCGTGCCAAGGCGGAGCAACATGCGGAGAATCTCTCCTGCTGCATGATCACCTATCCCTCGACGCATGGCGTGTTCGAGGAAACGGTCAAGGAAATCTGCGACCTCGTGCACAAGCACGGTGGCCAGGTCTATCTCGACGGCGCCAACATGAACGCCATGGTCGGCCTGTCCCGTCCCGGTGACATCGGCTCCGACGTGTCGCACCTCAACCTGCACAAGACCTTCTGCATCCCGCATGGCGGCGGCGGTCCCGGCATGGGCCCGATCGGCGTCAAGTCGCATCTGGCACCCTACCTGCCCGGCCATCCGGAAACCGACGGCCGTTCGGGTGCGGTCTCCGCAGCGGCTTTCGGCTCTGCATCCATCCTGCCGATCTCCTGGAGCTACTGCCTGATGATGGGCGGCGAAGGCCTGACGCAGGCAACGAAGGTGGCGATCCTCAATGCCAACTACATCGCTGCCCGCCTGAAAGGCGCCTATGACGTGCTCTACAAGTCGGCTGCCGGTCGTGTCGCGCATGAATGCATCATCGATACCCGTCCGTTGGTCGACAGCGCCGGTGTCACCGTCGATGACGTTGCCAAGCGCCTAATCGACTGCGGCTTCCATGCGCCGACCATGAGCTGGCCGGTTGCCGGCACGCTGATGATCGAGCCGACCGAATCCGAAACCAAAGCCGAGCTCGACCGCTTCTGCGAGGCGATGCTGGCGATCCGTCAGGAAGCCCGCGACATCGAGGAAGGCCGTTCGGACAAGCTGAACAACCCGCTGAAGAACGCCCCGCATACGGTGGAAGATCTCGTCGGCGAATGGGATCGCCCCTATTCGCGCGAACAGGCCTGCTTCCCGCCCGGCGCTTTCCGCGTGGACAAGTATTGGTCGCCGGTCAACCGTGTCGACAACGTCTATGGCGACCGCAACCTGATCTGCACCTGCCCGCCCGTCGAGGCTTACGCAGAAGCCGCTGAGTAAAGGTCAAGCTGGACGCCCGATGCGAAAGCAAAGGGCTGGACAATCAAAGCCCCTTCCTTCACGGGAGGGGCTTTCCTAATTCTGATGGAATGCACGAAGGAAGATCACACCATGTCTCAGGATCAAAGCGAAGCAAGAATGCAGGCGCCCTGGTCGAAGCCTGTGCTCGTTGCCCTCGAAGAGCCCGGCCAATATGAGACCATCGCCAATACCCAGGCGGCCTCCTGGGCGATGATCGAGGACTGGCCGACGGAAGATGGTGCCGCACTTGATCAGGCGCTGCTGATCTGCGCCGATGTCATCAAGGGCAAGCGCACCGGCGAGGATGCGCGAAAGGCTTTCATTGCCGCCGCAGTCGAAGCTGGCCTCGACATCAAGGCGTGAACGGCGGCTGTTGGCAAGGAGCTGATGCGCGGCTATGCATTCGTGATTACGGGTATGAGAGCCGGCCGCCGAGGCTCGCGTGCCATTTCGGCACAAACGTCGCAGATCCCCTCGCCTTTCGCTAACCGAAGCCATTCAGCTTTCCCTAAACCCTTGCCGGTACAACGCTGATGTCCGGAAACAGGGAAACGGTCGATGAGCATTTCTGCAGTCACGAATACGGCTCTCTCGGGAATGCTGGCGCAGACGAAGCGCGCCGGCGCGATCGCCAACAACGTCGCCAATGCGAGCACACCGGGCTACGGCCGGCTCAACACCAGCTTCCAGTCCGTGGAAGCTTCAGGCGTGCAGGCAAGCGTCACCGAGACGGACCAGGATGTGGATTTCGCGACCGAATTGACCGACCTCGTCGAGACCGAACAGAGCTATAAGGCCAATGCGGCGGTCTTCGAAACTGGCGCCGATCTCTGGGACGTGCTGATGAGCATCAGGCGCGATTAAAGCGCTCTTCTGCTTTATACGATTGAATAAGCCACTGAGCCGAGCGCCACGGCGCCGAAGGCGATCAGCATATAGCTCGTCGCCCGGCCGACCTTGGCCGTGAAATCGGTCGAGAGCCGGTCTCTTGCAAGGCTGACGGCACCGCTCAGGCAGAACCACCAGAGCAGGGATCCCATGAAGACACCCGAGACGATTATTGCCGAACTGAACCGGCGCGTCTCCTCCGTCAGGCCGAGGCCGGCAAACAGTGCGCCGAAGGAGAGGATCGTCGCCGGATTGGAAATGGTCAACAGGAAGGTCGATATGGTCGTATGCAGGAAGTCGGCCGCATCGATCTTTGCCGCCTTGATCTTTCCCTTGTTTTTGAGCCCGCGCCAGCCGAGCCAGAGCAGCATCAGCCCACCCCCAAGCGCCAGCGGGATGGTGGCCATCGACATGGTTTCGGAGAAAGCGGCAATCCCGGCGACAGCGACCAGTGCATAGCTCGCATCCCCGAGCGCAGTCCCCAGCCCGCCGGAAAAGCCATACCAGAACCCCTTCTCGAGGCTGCGGTTAATGCAGAGCGTTCCGATCGGCCCGAGCGGCGCAGTGATGATGACACCCAGGAGGGCGCCCTTGAGGAACAGGAGGAGCATTGTCCGCTTCGTTTCTTCTTGGTCGCTTGTCGGTCTCGGACAGGCTCATAAAAATCAAAAGGCCGCCAATTATGGCGGCCATCAGGCAAGTTCAATGGAAAACTGTTAATGCTGAGCCGGAACCACGGCATCGCCGCGTGCGGCAAGCGCTGCGAGATCGGCGGGCTTCAGCTCTACGGACTCACCACAGCCGCAGGCCGATGTCTGGTTCGGATTGGTGAAGATGAAACCGGAGCGCAACGTCGTCGTCTCGAAGCCGAGTTCGGTGCCGAGCAGATACAGAACAGCCGAAGGCTCGATCCAGACCTTGGCGCCGTCGCGCTCGATCAGGTCGTCCTTAGCATTGGGTTCCGTCACCATGTCGATGGTATATTCCATCCCGGCGCAGCCACCCTTCTTGATGCCGACGCGAATGCCCTTGGCATTCGGCCCGCCATTGCCGACGATCGCTTTCACGCGTTCTGCGGCGGCTTCCGTCATGCTCATTACTGCAAAGCCCATGGGCTCAATCTCCTTCGACAACCGGGGTCAAGATCCGGTGCTTGGTGAGTCAATGTAGTCACCGCGGGTAAACGGATCAATACCGATCGGTCAATACCAGCCAACGGCGACCTGCGCCTCCTCCGACATACGGTCCGGCGTCCACGGCGGATCGAAGGTCATTTCGACTTCGACGCCCGAAACGCCTTCGACGGCACCGACGGCATTTTCCACCCAGCCCGGCATCTCCCCGGCGACCGGGCAACCGGGTGCGGTTAGCGTCATGACGATCTTGACCATACGGTCGTCTTCGATATCGATCTTGTAGACGAGGCCGAGCTCGAAGATGTCAGCCGGAATTTCCGGGTCGTAGACGGTCTTGAGAGCGCCGATCACGTCATCGCTGAGACGCGCCAGTTCCTCTTCAGGAATACTGGAATGCACGATGCCCTCTCGCACGTCTATCTTCTGTTCATCCAGGCTCATGGCTTCTTCCTCAAGCAAAGAACTTGCGCGCATGGTCGAGCGCATCGGCCAGCGCATCCACTTCGGCGCGGGTATTATACATGCCGAAGGATGCCCGGCATGTGGAGGTCACGCCGAAGCGTTTCAAGAGCGGCATGGCGCAATGCGTGCCGGCGCGGACGGCAACGCCCCGGCGGTCGATCACCATTGAGACGTCATGGGCGTGAATGCCCGCGAGCTCGAAGGAAAAGATCGCGCCCTTGCCCGGCGCATTGCCGAATATGTGGAGCGAGTTGATCGCCTTGAGCCGCTCTTCGGCATACGCTGTCAGGTCCGCCTCATGGGCTGCGATATTCTCGCGGCCGATCTTGTCCATATAGTCGAGCGCATAACCAAGCCCGATCGCCTGCACGATCGGCGGCGTGCCGGCTTCGAAACGGTGCGGCGGGTCATTATAGGTGACGACATCCTCGCTCACTTCGAAGATCATCTCGCCGCCGCCCTGGAACGGCCGCATCTCCTTCAGCCGGTCCTTTTTGCCGTAGAGCACGCCGATGCCGGAGGGACCATAGAGCTTATGGCCGGTCATGACATACCAGTCGCAATCGATATCCTGCACGTCGACGGGCAGATGCACGGCACCCTGCGAACCGTCGATCAGCACCGGAATGCCGCGCTCATGGGCGATACGGCAGACTTCCTTGATCGGGACGATGGTGCCGAGCGCATTCGACATATGGGTGATCGCGACGAGCTTGGTTCTGTCGGTCAGGCTCTTCTCGAAATCCTCGATATGGAAGGCGCCCTCATCGTCGACAGGGACCCAGACGAGCTTGGCGCCTTGCCTCTCCCGAATGAAATGCCAGGGCACGATATTGGAGTGGTGCTCCATGATCGTCAGCACGATCTCGTCACCCTCGCCGATCTTGGGCATGCCCCAACCGTAGGCGACGGTATTGATTGCCTCGGTCGAGTTCTTGGTGAAGACGATATCGTTTACCGAAGGCGCATTCAGGAAGCGGCGCACCTTTTCGCGCGACGTTTCATAGGCCTCGGTTGCCGCATTGGAGAGGTAGTGAAGGCCGCGATGCACATTGGCATATTCGTGGCTGTAGGCATGCGAGATCGCATCGATCACGGCTTGGGGCTTCTGGGCGGAAGCGCCGTTGTCCAGATAGACCAGCGGCTTGCCATGCACCTTCTCCGCAAGGATCGGAAAATCCCTGCGGATGGCTTCTACATCATAAGCGGTTGCCGGTACGATCTTGTCCATGGCGCTGTCCGATCAGGCGTGCTTTTCCAGCCAGGTCGAAATGACGCCTTCCAGCGCCTCGACCAGGGCTTCGTCTTCCAGTTCCTCGACGATCTCGGCAACGAAGGCGTTGACGAGCATGGCGCGCGCCTTGTTCTCCGGAATGCCGCGAGCCATCAGGTAGTAGAGATGGTTGTCATCGATATCGGCAACCGTCGCACCATGGCCGCACTGCACGTCGTCGGCGAAGATTTCGAGCTCGGGCTTGACCGAGAATTCGGCATCATCGGACATCAGCAGCGTGTTGCAGGCCATCTTCGCATCGGTCTTCTGGGCATCGGGTGCAACCCGGATCATGCCCTGGAAGACACCCTTGGCGCGGTCGAAGACGACATTGCGGATGACTTCCGTCGAGCCGGTATGCGGCACGTTGTGGCCGAGGACCATCGTCACGTCCGTATGCGTCTCGCCGCCGAGCAGGTTGATGCCGCGCAGCGTCAGATCGGCGCCCTCGCCCGTTACCTTGATGTTCAGTTCCTGGCGGACCAGCTTGCCGCCGGCATTGATGACGAAGAGTTTCAGCTTGGCGTTGGCGCCGAGATCGACACGGATCTGGCCAAGGTGTGTATCCTCGGCCCCTTGCTGCTGCAGGATGATCCAGGTCAGCTCCGTGCCCTGCCCGACCGTGATGTCACTGACATGCGACACGAGCGCGGCATTGTCTGTCACCGACTGGTGACGCTCGATGACGACACCCTTCACATTGGCGCCAAAGGCGACCGGCAGGCGGGTATGGATGTCGCCGCCGGCATGCACAAACTGGACTTCCAGTGGCTCTTCAAGCTCGGTGTCTTCAGGCACTTCGACGGCATAGCCGTCCTTGACGAAGCTGCCATTGATACGCCCGACAGCATCGTCATTGCCAAGCGCGTCGAGGCCGGTAGCGGCAGAACCGTCGATCAGCTTTTCGGAATAGGAAGAAACCTGAAGATCGCCAGCCGAAGCCTTGTTGGCGGCCCTGCCCTGAATGACGGACAGAACCGGAGAGCCCTCGACCAGCGGTTCCAGCGCTTCAGAGCCGGCGTCACCTGCCTTAGCCGGAACGTTACGCAGCAGGTTCTTGAGGTCGGTATAGTGCCAGGCCTCGATGCGGCGCGTCGGCAGGCCTTGCTTCTTCAGGTCGTCGAGCAGCCGGTCGCGCAACGCGGTCACCGCACCATTGCCCGGCAGTTCGCCGATCTGCTCGTTGAACGCTTCGATCAGCGCCGATTCGGCCGCAGTCAGGCGGCTCGTCGTTTGCATGTTCATGGACGTCGTCCTTTCCGCCACGGTCAGGCTGCGGCGCCGATGATGTCGGCGTAGCCGTTGGCTTCCAGCTCATGCGCCAGCGTCTTGTCACCGGACTTGATCACCTGGCCCTTGTAGAGAACGTGGACAGTATCCGGCACGATGTAATCGAGCAGGCGCTGGTAGTGGGTGATGACGACGACGGCACGGTCAGGCGAACGCAGCGCGTTGACACCGTCGGCAACGATCTTCAGCGCATCGATGTCGAGGCCGGAGTCGGTTTCGTCGAGTACGCAAAGCTTCGGCTCAAGCAGCGCCATCTGCAGGATCTCGGCGCGCTTCTTCTCACCACCGGAGAAGCCGACGTTCAGCGGGCGCTTCAGCATGTCGGTATTGATCTGCAGCTTGGCGGCAGCCTCCTTGACGCGGCGCATGAAATCCGGCGTCGTCAGCTCGTCTTCGCCGCGTGCCTTGCGCTGCTCGTTCATCGCAACCTTCAGGAATTGCATGGTGGCAACGCCGGGAATTTCGACCGGATACTGGAAGGCCAGGAAGATGCCCTTGGCGGCGCGCTCGGCGGCATCGAGCTCGAGGATGCTCTCGCCGTTGTAAAGAATGTCGCCCTCGGTCACTTCATAGTCTTCGCGGCCGGAAAGGATGTAGGAAAGCGTCGACTTGCCGGAGCCGTTCGGGCCCATGATGGCGGCAACTTCGCCGGCCTTCACGGTGAGGTCCAGGCCACGGATGATCTCGGTGCCGTCTTCGGCGATGCGGGCATGAAGGTTTTTGATTTCAAGCATCTTTGGTTCCTGCGTTCTGTCTGCGTAGCTCATCGGAGCCTCGCGTAATTTCTAAGGACATCAACATGTGTGCTCGGCGCTACCGCCAAAAGATACGAATGACACGGAAGACCGCGGCCGTTACCAGCCAAAGCACTTCGAGAAAATCCGGGATATCCGGAATGACCTTTCCCGCTTTTTCCATGCGCTGCCGGAGAAACACATACGGCTGCTCCGGCGGCTTTTCTGCCTCGTATCTTTGTTCGCGGGGGCGAATTTTCGCCAATATCTCCCCGCGCATATTCATCAGGCGTTCAAGAATGCGCTTCTTGTCCGCCTCGCTCATGTCAGCCGACCGAGCCTTCCAGCGAGATGCTGATCAGCTTCTGCGCCTCGACGGCGAATTCCATCGGCAGTTCCTGCAGCACTTCCTTGACGAAGCCATTGACGATCAGCGCGATCGCCGCTTCCTCGGGAATGCCGCGCTGCAGGCAGTAAAAGAGCTGATCTTCGGAGATCTTCGAGGTGGTCGCCTCGTGTTCGAACTGCGCCGTCGAATTCTTCGCCTCGATGTAGGGCACCGTATGGGCGCCGCACTTGTCGCCGATCAGCAGCGAGTCGCACTGCGTGAAGTTGCGGGCGTTCGAAGCCTTGCGGTGGGCCGAAACCTGGCCGCGATAGGTGTTCTGGGAAACGCCGGCGGCAATGCCCTTTGAGATGATGCGACTCGACGTGTTCTTGCCGAGATGGATCATCTTGGTGCCGCTGTCGATCTGCTGATGGCCGTTGGAAACGGCGATCGAGTAGAACTCGCCTCTGGAGTCATCGCCGCGCAGGATGCAGGACGGATATTTCCAGGTGATTGCCGAACCGGTTTCGACCTGCGTCCAGGAGATCTTCGAGCGATCGCCGCGGCAATCGCCACGCTTGGTGACGAAATTGTAGATGCCGCCCTTGCCGTCCTTGTCGCCCGGATACCAGTTCTGGACCGTCGAATACTTGATCTCGGCATCGTCAAGCGCAACGAGCTCGACCACGGCGGCATGCAACTGGTTTTCATCGCGCTGGGGTGCGGTGCAGCCTTCGAGGTAGGAGACGTAAGCGCCTTCCTCGGCGATGATCAGCGTGCGCTCGAACTGGCCTGTATTCTTCTCGTTGATGCGGAAATAAGTGGAAAGCTCCATCGGGCACCGCACGCCCTTCGGCACGAAGACGAAGGAGCCGTCGGTGAAGACAGCCGAGTTCAGCGTCGCATAATAGTTGTCGGTCGTCGGAACGACGGAGCCGAGATACTTCTGGACGAGTTCAGGATGTTCACGAATGGCTTCCGAGATCGACATGAAGATCACGCCGGCCTTCATCAGCTCTTTCTTGAAGGTCGTGACGACCGAAACGGAATCGAACACCGCATCGACGGCGATCTTCGGCTTCTCGACGCCGGCGAGAATCTCCTGTTCCTTCAGCGGAATGCCGAGCTTCTCGTAGACCTTGAGGATTTCGGGGTCGACTTCATCGAGCGACTTCGGACCCGGCGTGCTCTTCGGCGCTGCGTAATAATGGATCGCGTTGAAATCGATCTTCGGATAGTCAACGCGTGCCCAGGTGGGCTCTTCCATCGTCAGCCAGCGCTTGTAGGCTTCCAGGCGCCATTCGAGCATCCATTCCGGCTCCTGCTTCTTGGAGGAGATCAGGCGGATGATGTCTTCGGAAAGGCCCTTGGGCGCCTTGTCCATTTCGATGACGGTTTCAAAGCCGTATTTATACTGGTCCACGTCGATCTGACGGACGCGATCGACCGTTTCCTGGACAGCAGGCATGTCACTCTCCAATCTCGCCGGAGAAAAGGTCCGGCAGCTTGTCAGTGGGGCAATTGACTTGCCCCAGATATAAGTGGCCAAAAGGGACTTTTCAGCCCTGATAGCAAGCAGAAAATTGCGTTTCCGCAAGTTTGTGAGGCGATCAGGCCGCCTCGCCCGCCAGCTTTCGCCGGGAGGCAATTTTCACAAAGGCGGCAATCGCCCGGTCTACGTCTTCTTCCGTCGTCGAAAAGCCGAGCGACATGCGCAAGGCTCCGAGCTTCGGATCGCGGCCCATCGCCGTCAGCACATGGCTTTCGCCGACCCTGCCGGACGAGCAGGCCGAACCTGCCGAAAGCGCCACGCCTTCGAGATCGAAGGCGATCTGCCCGGTCTCCGCCTTCAGGCAGGGAAGTGTGAAGAAGATGGTATTGGCAACGCGCGGGCCGCCGGCGCCGTGAATGATGACATCGGGTGCCGCAGCGCACATGCCGGCCTCAAGCCGGTCGCGGAGTGCGGCAATCGCGGCGTTGCGCTCTTCAAGGTTCTGCAGCACGGCTTCTGCCGCCGCCCCAAAACCGATCAGCGCAAGAGAATTCTGCGTCCCCGAGCGGTGACCCTTCTCCTGCCCGCCACCGCGGATCAGCGCCTTCGGCATCAGCGCTTCGCCGCGGGCGATCAGCGCGCCGGCGCCCTTCGGGCCGCCGATCTTATGGGAGGAAATGATCATGAAATCCGCGCCGATCGGCCCGATTTCGATCGGCAGGCGGCCGGCCGCCTGTACCGCATCGACCACGAAGAGCCCGCCATGGGCCCGCACGATCCTGCCCGCCTCTTCGACCGGCTGGACGATGCCCGTCTCGTTGTTGACGAACATGACCGCCACCATCGGCAGGCCCGTCGACTTGTCATGGGCGTCGAGAAGTGCGGAGAGCGCCGTCAGATCGACGATGCCGGCATCGGTAACCGGGATCTCGGTCGTCTTGTCCTTCGGGAAACGGCCGCCTTCGCGGATTGCCAGATGCTCGACGGCGGAATGATAGAGGCGGCCGAGCTTCAGCGGCGTGCGGCCCATGCTGAAATCAGGCGTCAGCACCATGTTGGCGGCTTCGGTCGCACCGCTCGTAAAGACAACATTGGCAGGGTCGGTGCCCGTCAACAGCGCCACCTTGCGGCGCGCACCCTCGATGGCTGCGCGCGCAGCGCGGCCCTCGCCATGCACGGAGTTGGGATTGCCGAAGATGTCCACGGCGCGCATGATCGCTTCACGCGCTGCAGGGTGCATCGGCGATGTTGCGTTCCAATCGAGATAAAGGCGTGGCGGCGCCATTGTCTTCGGTCCTGCGCTTGACGACCTTGCTTGAGCGCGGCGGTGCATTTTTCTTGAAATTTCCGCCGGGCTTGCCTTATGACACGTTCCACGCTGCGTGGATCGCCATGCAAGTTTCGAATTGTTCTAAACTGCGTTTTAGAAAAGCTGACAACCGTCGTCAAGTCATGTTGTCGCCAAACGTAGCGTGGACGCGAAATAAAACCCGGAGTACCGATGCCCGAAGTTATTTTCAACGGCCCAGCCGGCCGTCTTGAAGGCCGCTACCAGCCCTCCAAGGAAAAAAGCGCACCGATCGCCGTCATTCTGCACCCGCATCCGCAGTTTGGTGGCACGATGAACAACCAGATCGTCTACCAGCTCTTCTACATGTTCCAGAAGCGCGGTTTTACGACACTGCGCTTCAATTTCCGGGGCATTGGCCGCAGCCAGGGCGACTTCGACCACGGCGCGGGCGAGCTTTCGGATGCCGCCTCCGCCCTGGACTGGGTGCAGAGCCTGCATCCTGATTCTAAAACCTGTTGGGTTGCCGGCTATTCCTTCGGCGCCTGGATCGGCATGCAGCTTCTGATGCGTCGTCCGGAAATCGAAGGTTTCATGTCGATTGCGCCGCAGCCGAATACCTATGACTTCTCGTTCCTGGCGCCATGCCCCTCCTCCGGCCTGATCATCAATGGCGAGGCGGATAAGGTGGCACCGGAAAAGGACGTCAACGGCCTCGTCGAGAAGCTTAAGACCCAGAAGGGCATTCTCATCACCCACCGCACGGTACCTGGCGCCAACCACTTCTTCAACGGCCAGGTGGACACGCTGATGGCCGAATGCGAGGATTACCTCGACCGCCGCCTCAACGGCGAACTCGTGCCGGAACCGGCAGCCAAACGGATCAGGTAACGGTCCGCCGCATGGCGGCCGTCATCGCGAATTCCACGCCTTTGACACCTTCGATAAAGATCGGCCCGCGCTCCCGCATGCCGATCTTTTTCAATACGTGCTGCGAGGCGAGATTGTCCGGGTGCGTGAAGGCGATGAAATGAGGCGCAAGATCTCTGGAAAAGAACCAGTCGGCAACGCTTCCCGCAATTTCCGTCGCATATCCCTTGCCCCATTCGCGAGCGTAAAGGGCATAGCCCATCTCATATTCGCCAGTGTGATACAGCGAGATTCCGGCACGGCCGATGAAGCGGCCGTCTTCGCGGCTGACGATCTTGTATTTCGTCGTGCCGTAGCGCACCTGCTCGGCCAGATAAGTCCGTAGCCTCTCCTCACACTTTTCCCGCGACCACGGCGCCGCTCCGGACATGTAACGCGTCGTCTCGATCGTCGAATGCAGGTCATGAATCAGGTCGACATCGGAATGATTCCACATGACGGCAACAATGCGCGGCGTTTCGAAGACGACCTCGCCGTTCATCTTACCGGTTCCGCCAGCACGCCGCCGGTAACCGGATGGCTGACGCCCGTCGTGCCGGGATAGGTGAGCGGCAGTCCCTCCAGCGAGCGTACTGCCAGATAGGCCCAGGCTTCCGCCTCCATCGCGTCGCCGTCGAAACCGGCCTCCTCAGCACTCATGACACGAGAACCGTTCTTCCCGGCCATATCGGCAAACTCAGCCATGATCGTGTCATTCAGCCGACCGCCGCCGCAGACGATATAGACGGAGGGGCTTTGCGGCAGATAGGAGGCCGATTTGACGATCGAGGCGGCAGCCACATGCGCAAGCGTGCGCGCACCATCCTCCAGGCTCGCCTCACCCTCTGCCAGTGGTCTGAAATCGCCACGGTCGAGCGAGCGCCGGATATTGCCCTGGAAGAACGGGCTGCCGAGATAGCGGGCGGCAATTTCGGCCACCACCTGCCCGCGCCCGGCGATCTCGCCGCCGGGATCGTAGGTCTTGCCGGTCTGCATCTCCACCCACTGGTCGATCAGCGTGTTGCCGGGGCCGCTATCGAAGGCGGCGATGCGCCCCTCCACGCCGATATAGGTGAGGTTCGAAATGCCGCCGATATTGACGAAGCAGACCGTCTGCCCTTGCTGTTGAAAGCGGCCGGCAAGCGCAGCATGATAGGCCGGCACTAGCGGCGCACCCTGCCCGCCATGAACCATGTCGTTGGCCCGCATGTCGTAGACGACAGGAATGCCGGTGCGTTTCGCCAGCAGCTCTCCATCGCCGATCTGGATCGTCAGCCTATCGTCAGGCCGGTGCAACACGGTCTGGCCGTGAAAACCGAGCACATCGACATCGCCGCTTCTGAGTCCGAATTTATCGAGAAATGCCGTAACGGCATCTGCATGACGTAGAGTGAGTTCAATCTCGATGTCACGCAATTCGTCCGGTCGTGCATTGCGATCGGTCAGCGGCCGTGCCAGATCGAGCCCACGCTTCAGCCGCTCGCGAAAACCGCCATCATAGGCAACGCCCAGAAACGGTCCGCGCTCGATGAAACCTCGCCCGTCTGTCCTGAGCAACGCCACATCGATGCCGTCCATCGAGGTGCCGCTCATCAAACCGATCGCAGTCCTGACGATATCCATTGCGCCGCGAGCCTTTCATGCGATTCCCGGATGCACTTTTGGAAAAACAGTGCTAAACGCGCCGCGACGGTTCAACAAGCGTCAATCCCAGTCCCGTTCGACGTTCAAGAGACGAAGCCCATGTCGCAGTTCAAGTCCGATTTCCTCCGCACGCTGCAAGAGCGCGGCTTCATTCATCAGATTTCCGATGAAAGCGGCCTCGACGATCTCTTCGCCAAGGAAACCGTGACGGCCTATATCGGCTTCGATCCGACCGCACCCAGCCTGCATGCCGGATCGCTCATCCAGATCATGATGCTCCACTGGATGCAGAAGACCGGCCATCGCGCCATCTCGCTGATGGGTGGCGGCACCGGCATGGTCGGTGATCCCTCGTTCAAGGAAGAGGCCCGCCAGCTGATGACTGTCGATACGATCGAAGGCAACATCGCCTCGATCAAGCGCGTTTTCTCGAATTACCTGAATTACGGCGATGGTCCGAAGGACGCGCTGATGATAAACAATGCCGAATGGCTGCGCTCGCTGAACTATCTCGAATTCCTGCGCGATGTCGGCAAGCATTTCTCGGTCAACCGCATGCTGTCCTTCGACAGCGTCAAGACGCGCCTCGACCGCGAACAGTCGCTGTCCTTCCTGGAATTCAACTACATGATCCTCCAGGCCTACGACTTCGTAGAGCTTGCCAAGCGCTATGACTGCCGCCTGCAGATGGGCGGTTCAGATCAGTGGGGCAATATCGTCAACGGCATCGATCTCGGTCACCGCATGGGGACGAAGCAGCTGTATGCGCTGACCTCGCCGCTGCTGACGACTTCGTCCGGCGCCAAGATGGGCAAGTCTGCGACCGGTGCCGTGTGGCTGAATGCCGACATGCTGTCGGCCTATGACTTCTGGCAGTACTGGCGCAACACGGAAGACGCCGATGTCGCGCGCTTCCTGAAGCTCTACACTACGCTGCCGATGGATGAGATCGCCCGCCTGTCGGCACTCGCGGGTTCCGAGATCAACGAAGTCAAGAAGATCCTGGCAACCGAGGTCACCGCGATCCTGCACGGCCGTGAAGCCGCCGAAAAGGCGGCTGAGACGGCGCGCAAGACCTTCGAGGAAGGCGGTCTCTCCGAAAACCTGCCCTCCGTCGAGGTTCCTGCCTCCGAACTCGATGCCGGCATCGGTCTGCTCTCCCTGATCGTCCGTGCCGGTCTTGCCGCCTCGAACGGCGAAGCCCGCCGTCATGTCCAGGGCGGTGCCGTGCGCATCAACGACCAGGCTGTCAGCGACGAGCGAAAGATGATCGGCAGCGGAGAAATCACTGCTGATGGCGTCATCAAGCTGTCGCTCGGCAAGAAGAAGCACATCCTGATCCGTCGCGCAGCCTGATCGGCGCGAGCGACACGAACCAAAAAGCCGGCCTTCGCGCCGGCTTTTTCTTGTCTGGCTTGAGCCGAAAGCTCAGGAGCGGCCCGAGTAGAATTTCTCCATCACGAAATTGTCGAACCGCTGCCCGCGCCGTTCGACGGTCTGCCGTGTGAGGATCCGGAACCCCTTGCGCTCGAAAAATGGCTGCGCCGTCAGGCTGGCATGCGTGTAGATCCGATCGATACCAAGCGCTTCCGCCTCCTCTTCGACGCGCGTCAGTAGGCGGCCGGCAACGCCAAGGCCCTGAAAAGCCGGATGCACGAACATCATGTCGAGGCACCCGTCCGGCGTGAGATCGGAGAAGCCGACCGACTTGCCGTCGATCTCCGCGATCCAGCCCGGCCGGCTGATCCTGCGCTCCGCCCATTTTGCAGCGTCTTCCACCTGCGCCCAGGCATCGATCTGCTCAGGCGAATAGTCTTTCGACGAGACTTCGCGGATGGCGCGCAGAAAGATCTCGATCGTCGCATCGCTGTCGGCAGGCCTGTAGGGCCGGATCAGGATCGAGTTCTTCACTGGTATCCTCAGGCATTTACTGGAATTCGAAGATCTGGCGGAAGACGCCGGGCGCGATGACCGACAGTGGGTTGATCTGCAGGTTCGGCTGGTCGAACTTGCCGGTCAGCTTGAAGGTGATGCCGATCAGGCCGCGGTCGGAACCATTGCCGAGAATGACGCCGATCAGCGGCAATTCGGCGAATAGCCGGTTGAGCCCGTAAGCCGGCATGAAGGTGCCGGTCATGTCCATATTGCCTCTGGCGTTGCGCACGACGCCCTGGAAAGTGGCGCCGATCTGGTCGCCGCGCAGCACGCCGTTTTCGATGGAGATCGCCCCGCCGCGTGAGACGACACGGGCAAAGCCACGCTGGAAGCGCTGCGAGGAGGTATCGATATCCCGCTTCACGGCTTCGCTGAGGCTGCGCTGGTCCGAGCCGACAGGCGTGGAAACGATCGAGCGCAGGCGTTGCTCGTTGACGATCGAGAAGCGGCGCACGTCGAGCGAGCCATCCCAGCCGCCGCCCGCATTGAGACGGATAGCCAGATTGAGAAGCCCGCCCTGCATATGCTGATACAGATCGGCAAAGCGTGAGACGGAGCCGGCATCGCCGCTGGTGATGTTGATGACGCCGCCGCTCTGCATCTGGCTGACGACCGCCTCGCCGCTATCGGTGATGCCGGAGAAATTCAACGATTGCAGTCGGCTGCCGCTCATGGCGATCTGCGCCTGGAAATTGCCGATCTTCTCGTCATTGAAGCCTATGATGTTCTGCAGCTTCGCCCGTACGCTTATGCTGCTGTTGTCACTGCCATCGCCATCGCTGTCCGAATCCGATTTCAGGCGGGCGATGATCGGTCGCGCATCGGCGCTGGCTCCGGATACGGAAATATCGAAGCCGCCCTTGCTGCGCTTCAGCGACAGCCCGAAATCATCGACGGAAGACAGCTTCACGCTATCGAAATCTGCCGATATCAACCCGCTCTTGCCGATCACGAGCGCCCCGGTCGCCCCAAAGCCATCCCCCTTCAGACGGAAATTCTTGACCTGCGTATTGTCAGGCGGGCCGGAAACCTCGAATTCGGCATTAGCGGGAATACCGCTGCCCTTCGACCAGCCGATCCAGGGCAGATCGAGCGATGCCTTGCCGAGGTCGAGCTGAACGTCCTGCCGGTCTTCGTCGATACGCGTCAGCACCAGCTTGACGCTGCCGCCGAGGATGCCGGACAGGCCCGGCAGCAACTTGTCGCGCTGGTCGCCGTTCAACGTTGCCGTGATCACACGCTGTGGCTCGATCCCGGAAGATTTGTCGACTGGTTCCAGCATATCGATATCAGCGGAGACGCCGTCGATGTCGGCCTTGCCCTTGACCTTCACCTGCTGCGGATCGGCATCGAGCATGCCGTCGAGATTGGTGATGACGCGGCCCGAGAACGGCTTGGCAAGCGCGACGTCGGTGAGTTTCATCTGCGCCTGCCATTCGGGTGGCGGCGGGTTTTGCGAGGACAGAAGTCCGAAACGCGCCTGCACATGCGCGTCGATAGTGCCCTTAAGGTCGTCGGGCACAAAGCCCGCGCGCTGCAGCACCTTGATCGGCTTGTAGGTCAGAAGCTCGCCCACAGCATCCGCTGAGCCTGATACGGAAATGTCGGCTTCGGCCATTAGTGGCTTGTCATAGACTGACGGCATCACGAAGGTGCCCGGCTGCACCGCTACTGAACGCCCGGAGGGGAAATAGGAGGTGCCGCTCTTGAGCGAGATCGTCGCCTTTCCGCCCGTCAGGTCGAAATGCGCTGCCGTATCGCGCACCGGTGGGATCTCGCCGGCGACATTCAGGCGCGTACCGGCGATGTCGAAGGCGATGCGGAGTTGGTTTTCGTCGAGCCGCAGGCCACGTCCTCCCGCTGCCTCGTCCAGCCGGCCTGGCGGGATGAAGACGGAAATGGACGCATCGGTCACCACGCCGCCGAAGAGGTTTGCCAGCACCCAGACCCGCGCTTTGGACGCCATCCAGAAAGGCCAGAGCTGCTTGACCGCCGTCGTCTGCATCTGCTGGGACTGGCCGGCAAAACTGATCTCCGGTGATTTATCGTTCAGCCGGACGTGCAGCGCTCCGTAGAGGGAGCCAAGCGGCGAGGAAGCCACCATATTCGAAAACTGGAATTCACGGCCGGCGACGAGGTAGCGTCCGGTCGCCTGCAGATCGAAAGACAACGGCTGCTCGCCGGAATTGGGTGCCGCCGTGCCGCCGCTGATCAGCGCGTCGATGCCGAACCCCTTGCCCGCATTCGGATCGAGCTTGTCGAGGTCGATCAGTGCCCCGCTGATCGGCAGCACAGTCGGGCCGAGATGCAGCTGCGATTTGGCGATCTCCAGCGTCTGCTTGTCGAAGTCATAGGCCAGATTGAGTTGCCCGTCCGTCAATTCCTGAGAATCGCCGTCGACATAGATAAGGCCCGGATCGAGTTTGAGAGCCGCATTGAGCGACGGCTTGACGCCGTCGGCAGCTCTGACCGCGGAAATGGTAAGATCGCCGAACGTATTGAGGCCCTGGCGTTTCTCGCCCTGTTCGTTGCGCTTCAGCGCAAAGGGAGTGAGGTCGGCATGCGACAATGTGCCATCGAGCCGGGAGGCGCGCCCGCTCGCCTGCTCGGTGATCACATTGAGATCAGCCGCCTCGCCGTTGATGGAAATCTGGCCGCTGAGCCGCAGCGAGTTCGGCCCGGCATGTTCGAAGGCGAGATTGTCGACGACGAGGGAAAGCGGCCCATTTGCCGTATCTGCGAGCTTGATGTCGATGCCGGAGATGCGCACGGAGCCGGTACCGCCGCGTTCGACGAAGGTTTCGAACAAGTCGAGATGCGAGAAGATCGTCTCCATTGCCGCCGGAATGGCATCGACACGCAGATCGTCAAGCGTGATGGGAGCGGTTGATGGAAGCAGCGACGTGTCGAGGGCGATATCGTCGGCTTCCACCGATGATATCGCAACGCGGCCGCGAAAGAGCTGAAGCGGATCGAGCGCCATCCGCATGGAGGATGTGGTCGAAAGATGCTGGCCGCTTTGCTGGTCGATCATGTTGACGTCGCGCGCTTCGAGCGCCAGCCGCAGGCCGGATGTGAAGCGGATGACGGTGGAACCGACTTCGGCACGGTAGCGCGGCCCCAGTGCGCTGTTCAACGCCGACTGCGCCTGCTGCGATAGCGGCGCGTCAATGATCCCGCTTTCGATGGTGAAGACGATTGCCGCCAGGATGAACAGGATAACTGCGCAGAATCCGCCCGTGACCTTCGCCGTGCCGCGCATGCGGGAGCGCGGCGGCGGGCAATGCACGATAAGCGGGTCCTTCACCTGCGCTGAAGGCAGGTTGTGCAAGGCGACGATGTCCTTCTTGCGGAACGTGACCTTTTCGCCGCGGATGGCTGACATGCGCCTTGGGAAACTCCTGAATCTGATTTGAATGGCTCTGGGCGGGACGCCGTTTCATCCACTATATAACCTGCCTGATATAGTATCTCTCCTAAACCCGGCAAAAGAAAGTTTTGAGATGTCTGCACCCGGTATTGGCTCCCGTGCTCCCGATTTCAGCCTCCCGCGCGACGGCGGCGGGCGCATTTCGCTCTCTGATTATCACGGCAAGCCGGTGGTCCTGTTCTTCTATCCCAAGGATGACACGACGGGCTGCACGACCGAATCTCTGGATTTCACCGCACTTGCCGATGAGTTCGCAGCCGCCGGCGCCGCCATCGTCGGCATGTCGCCCGATTCGGCCGCATGCCATGACCGCTTCATCAAGAAGCACAAGCTGACGGTGGCGCTTGCCTCGGACGAAGAGAAGACGGTGCTGCAGGCCTATGGCGTGTGGAAGGAGAAAAAGATGTATGGCCGTACGTTCATGGGCGTCGAGCGCACGACCTTCCTGATCCGCAGGGACGGCACCATCGCCACCATATGGCAGAAGGTCAGGGTGCCGGGCCATGCCGCAACGGTGCTCGAAGCCGTCCGGAATCTTGCCGCGTGACGGCGATCACGTCGCTGCGCGGCGGCGCGATCGATGCGATCCGCTCCGCCGATCTCGACCGCAAGACAGAGCTCGCGCAGGAAAGCGCTACCAGGTGGTTCGCACGTCGCATCTCGCTGCGCTCGCCGCTGGACGCGCCGCTGCCCGAGCGTCCAGGAAGGCCGGAAAAGCCTCTGCTGGTGCCGCCGACCCAGGTCGAGAAGCGTTCGCTGCATACCGTGCCTGGCCGGATCGCCCTGCTCCACGCAATCGCCCATATCGAGCTCAATGCCGTCGACCTGGCGCTCGACATCGTGGCGCGATTTGCCTCGGCGCATGTGCCGAATTCCTTCTTTGACGGCTGGATGCAGGTGGCCTACGAAGAGGCCAAGCACTTCCGCATGGTGCGGAAACGGCTCAACGATCTCGGCGCCGATTACGGCGATCTGCCCGCCCATGACGGCCTCTGGCAGGCAGCGCATTCGACCCGCAACGATCTCACGGCCCGCCTGGCCATCGTGCCGCTCATTCTCGAAGCGCGCGGACTGGATGTTACGCCTGCGCTGCAGGCCAAGATGCGCGAGACCGGCGACCTCGAAAGCGCCGCCGTCCTCGACGTCATCTACAATGACGAGAAAGGCCATGTCGCCGTCGGCGCCAAATGGTTCCGCTTCCTCTGTGCGCGTGAGAAGCGTGATCCTGCGAGGACATTCCAGGAGCTGGTGCGGGCCAATTTCCGCGGTCCGCTGAAGGCACCGTTCAATGATGTGGCCCGCGCCGAAGCCGGGCTTACGCCCTCCTTCTACAGGGCGCTGACCTCGACCAGCCAGAGCTGATTGGTAAGCTCTGGCTTGCTGACGTAAACCGGCTGTTAACCATAAAAGTATGTAATCATCTCTCAATGGGGCAGGCGCTGAAAGCGAATCTTTGGGGGACCCTCGGTGACGAACGGACATCACAGTCGGGTATTCGGCAAGAGGGCGCAGGAACACGTCCTTATTCTTGCGAGTGGCGACAAGGTGCGTCACATGACGGTGAAGCCTTGGATGGCGGCGGTGGCCTTCTGCTTCGTCGGCGTCTTCTCAATCGGCTATCTGCTGGCCACCTCCTACCTGGTGCTGCGCGATGACCTGATCGGCGCGACCATGGCCCGCCAGGCCCGTATGCAGCATGACTATGAGGATCGCATCGCCGCACTGCGCGCCCAGGTCGACCGCATCACCTCCCGCCAGCTTCTCGACCAGCAGGTGGTCGAGGACAAGGTCGACAAGCTGATGGAACAGCAGATGGCGCTGACCTCACGCCACGGAAAGCTCGACAACCTGCTCGACCGCGCCGAAACCTCAGGACTGACGGGCAAGGATGCTCCTGTAACCGATGTACCGGCGCAAGCTTATGCGCCTGACATCAAGGACAAGCGCGCATCGCTTTCCGGTGGTGCGCAGGCGATCGAAAAGCTGATGTCAGCCGATAACAAGCCGGTCGACGCGGGCGCCCCCGACAACTCCACCCTCGCCTATGTTCCATCAGAGGAAACCGTCGGCGACCGTGCCGACCGCATTTTTTCCAAGGTCACGCTCTCGCTGAAGACCGTCGAGCAGGATCAGAAGAACCGCATCGATCAGCTCACGAGCGACGCCGGCAACGCCGCCGATACGATCGAGGGCGTGCTCGACCGCTTCCACATCGCCGTTCCGGCTGAGACGATCGCCGCCAAGGAAAAAGAGGAGAGCGCCGTCGGCGGTCCTTACGTGGAGCCCGAAAGCGACGACGATTTCAACAATTCGCTCGTCCAGCTCGATGGCGCGCTGACGCGTCTGGAAGCGGTGCGCAGCACCGCCGAATCCCTGCCCTTTCGCAATCCGGCCATTGGCAAGGAAGTCACCAGCCCCTTCGGCAACCGGCGCGATCCTTTCCTCGGCCGGCTTGCCTTGCATTCCGGCATCGATTTCCGCTTCTCGCCGGGTGAAAGGATTCGCCCTACCGCGCCCGGCAAGGTGATTGCAGCCGGCTGGACCGGAGGCTACGGCAACATGGTCGAGGTCGATCACGGCAACGGTATTTCGACGCGCTACGGCCATATGTCGGAAATTCTGGTCAGGGTCGGCGACACGGTTGACCGCAACAATGTCATCGGGCTTGCCGGCAGCACTGGTCGGTCAACGGGCACGCATCTGCATTATGAGGTGCGCCAGGATGGACATGCGGTCGATCCGATCTATTTCATGAATGCCGGCCTTAAACTTGCCACTTATATAAAATAGCCGGTCGCGGTAACGAACGCTTCACCTCGCTCCCTGGGGTGGAGACGCTCTTCCTTGACTTGCCGGCCGTTTCGGAATATGTCGCCCACCATTGCGGCATGCAATCCTGCCGACTCGCCAGAGACCGGCCGAACGAAACGGAAACAGTTTTCCCTTTGACGACATTTGCTGAACTTGGTTTGAGCCCCAAAGTGCTCTCCGCTGTTACCGATGCGGGCTACACGATTCCCACTCCCATTCAGGCCGGGGCAATTCCCTTCGCGCTTGAGCGCCGCGACATCTGCGGCATCGCGCAGACCGGTACCGGCAAGACGGCATCTTTCGTTCTTCCCATGCTGTCACTTCTGGAAAAGGGCCGAGCCCGCGCTCGCATGCCCCGCACGCTGATCCTGGAGCCGACCCGGGAACTCGCCGCCCAGGTTGCCGAGAACTTCGAAAAATACGGCAAGAACCACCGCCTCAACGTCGCCCTCCTCATCGGCGGTGTTTCCTTTGAAGATCAGGACCGCAAGCTCGAGCGTGGCGCAGACGTGCTGATCTGCACCCCCGGCCGCCTTCTCGACCATTTCGAACGAGGCAAGCTCCTGATGAGCGGCGTCGAAATCCTCGTCATCGACGAAGCCGACCGCATGCTCGACATGGGCTTTATTCCCGATATCGAACGCATCGCCAAGCTGATCCCTTTCACCCGTCAGACGCTGTTCTTCTCGGCCACCATGCCGCCGGAAATCCAGAAGCTTGCGGATCGCTTCCTGCAGAACCCTGAGCGTATCGAGGTTGCCAAGCCCGCATCGGCCTCCAAGACTATCACGCAGCGCTTCGTCGCTTCGCATGGCAAGGATTACGAGAAGCGCGCTGTCCTGCGCGATCTCATCCGCGCCCAGGAAGACCTCAAGAACGCGATCATTTTCTGCAATCGCAAGAAGGACGTCGCCGATCTCTTCCGTTCGCTGGACCGCCACGGCTTCTCCGTCGGCGCCCTTCATGGCGATATGGACCAGCGCTCGCGGATGACTATGCTCGCGAACTTCAAGGACGGCAACATCAAGCTGCTCGTTGCCTCCGACGTCGCCGCCCGCGGCCTCGATATTCCCGATGTCAGCCACGTCTTCAATTTCGACGTGCCGATCCATTCGGAAGATTATGTTCACCGCATCGGCCGTACTGGCCGCGCCGGTCGTTCCGGCGCTTCCTTCACCATCGTCACCCGCCACGACCAGAAACATGCCGACGCGATCGAAAAGCTGATCGGCGAAAAGGTCGAATGGCTAAACGGCGATCTCTCCGCCCTGCCGCCGGCTGAAGAAAGCCGCGACAGCGAGCGGTCTCCCCGCCGCGGAAAGGGTCGTGAGCGGGATAGGGATCGTGGCCGCGACCGCCGGTCTTCGAGTCATAAATCTGATATCAACGCCGAAGATAATGGTGGCGAAGTCGTGGAAGCAGCAGCAAAGGCCGACAGCGTGAAGAACGAGCGCAAAGCAGAGCAGAAGCCGCAGAATAATGCGCGCGGCAATCGGCCCTATCCGGCAAACGACGACAATCGCGAACGTCGCCGCCACCGTGATCACGACGATGGCCCGACACCGGTCGGATTCGGCGATGATATCCCCGCTTTCATGCTGATCGCAGCCAACGCCAAGATCTGAGTCCCATGGGCAAGCCCGGTATCGATTTCCCGGGCCTCGGAGTCGGCCTAGTGATTTTGCGCGACGGCAAGATCCTTCTCTACAAGCGAGTGCGTCCGCCTGAAGCCGGCTACTGGAATATCGTCGGCGGCAAGGTCGATCATATGGAGCCGGCTGAGGAAGCCGCGCGCCGCGAGGCGGAAGAGGAAACGGGACTGACCATCGGCCGCATCGAACGCATCGGCTTGACCGAACAGATCATCGAAGCCGACCGCCAGCACTGGATTTCACTTCTTTATGTCGCCCGTGAAGTCACGGGTGAGCCGCAACTGACGGAACCGGACAAACTCTCGGATTTCGGCTGGTTCGGCCTTGCCGACCTGCCGGAGCCACTGTCGGCTTTCACCAGGGTTGCGATATCAGCTCTTCCAGCCGGGCAATTGCGCTGATCATTCGGCCCGCAGTGCGGCTTCGTAGGCAAGCCGCACCCAGCGCGCCATGACATCGGGGTCGTCATAGGCTTCGTCGGGAATGCTCCAGTAGGGCATCTTCACCGGAGCGCCCTTTTTGCCCTCGTAGAACCATTGGCTGGCGCCTGCCGCGGCAAATTCCGGTGCGCTCTCTTGATCGGCCTTCAGCAGGATTTCGTCGCGCACTTCGAGTGCCAGGATACGGCCGAGATGGTAGATGCCCTTACCGCCGAACATGCGCTTGATGGTGACGGGCCCAAGCGATTGAAACATTTCCTCGATGCCGGCATTGTCCATGTTGCTGGGCCTATATCGTATGATAGTCGCGGTTCAGATAAAGGAGTGCCGGGTGGATCTCGGTAAAACGAACGGCAGCGACCTCGCCGAAGAGGACGTTATGGGTCGGCATTTCCTTGATGTCGGTCACCCGGCAGTCGAAGACGGCAAGTGCATCGGCAAGTACGGGCGCGCCCGTCGCCAGCGTTTCGAAGCGGGCGCTCGAAAAGCGATCCTCGTTTTCCAGATTCGAGCGGCCTGAAAAGGCATCGGCAACGCCCTGATGATGGGCGCCGAGCGAGTTCAGCGCGAAGATGCCGCTGCGCCAGAAGATCTCGTTCTTCACATTGGTGTTGTTGAGGCAGACGAGAACGGAAGCCGGATTGTCGGACACCGAGCAGGCAGCCGTGATGGTGACGCCACGGCGGGCTTCACCAAGCGCCGTCGTCACGAGTTGCACATGGCCGGCGTAGCGGCTCATGGCATCGCGATAGAGGCCGGGATCGATATGCTGCCTGTTCAACACATGCTTCTCCGCAATCGGTGTCTTGTTTTTGTTATTTCACCAATATGGCGGGCATCGGTTACCTTTTCTACAATGGCATGCTCTAAAAGCTGCAGAACACGCTTGTTTTTCTTTGACGATTGCCGCCGTGCGGATAAAAGGGCATGGACAAGACGAGAGACCTGCACCTTTCATGATGAGCCTGCGTGTCATAGCCGCCCTTCTGTCGCTCATGGCGTTGACGGCCGAAGGCCGCGCGGCCGGCGTGACGATCGGTGTCGTGGCGCCGCAGGACGGCACTTTGGCCTCGCTCGGCGCCCAGATTTCCGCCGGCGCGAATTTTGAAATCCAGCGGGCGGGTAATACGGTCGTTCCCGTCAACGAGACCTGCCAGGACAATAGCGGCCAGACGATCGCCGATGCGTTGATCGCCGCCAAGGTCCAGATCGCCATCGGCTTCCTCTGCAGCGAGACGCTGGAAGGCGCCCTGCCGAAGCTGAAGGACGCCAATATTCCCGTCGTTACCGTGTCGGTGCGCTCACGCATCCTCATGGAGGATTCGCTGAAGAACGGCTGGCCCCTCTTTCGCCTCGGCCCGAAAGATGGTGATGAAGCCGCAAAGGTCATCCAAATCATTCTGCAGCAATGGACGGGGTCTCCGATCGCTCTCATCGAGGACGGCACGATCCACGGCCGCGAACTGACGGAAGCCGTGCGCAACGCGCTGGAAGAAAATGGCTTGAAGCCCGTTTTCACCGACACCTACCGGCCGGGACAGGAACAGCAGGTCGGCCTCGTGCGCCGCCTGAAGCGGGCCGGTGCCGCCAAGGTCTTCATCGGCGGCGACAGGAACGATGTCGCCATCATCGCCCGTGATGCCAAGGCCGAAAACATTCCGCTCAGAATTTTGAGCGGCGATGCGATGCGCGCTGCAAACCAGCCGCTCGCGCTGGCGGATGGCGTACGCGCCGTTGCCATTCCCGAATATCCGCTTCTGCCGGATGCGGCTGCGACCGTCGAGGCCCTGCGCGCAGCCGGAACCGAGCCGGAAGGTTATGTCCTGCCGGCAGCCGCGGCCGCGCTGATTGCCGATCAGGCCGTGCAGGCGGCGCTGGCCGAAGGCAAGCCAGTGGCAGAAAAGCTCATCGGAACGCAGTTCAATACGCCGATCGGCCCAGTCACCTTCACGCCGGCCCACGAACTGTCACAAAATCCCTACCGTCTTCTCGAATGGCGCGGCGATGCATTCGTTCCGCCGACCGATGGGACAGACTGACCTATTGAAATTTGCCGCGAGGCGTCCGCCGCTTCCGGTTGAGATGGAGACGGAGATCATGACGACACTGCCCATTCGCATCGCCCCATCGATCCTGGCGGCAGATTTTGCAAAGCTCGGCGAGGAAGTGCGCAACGTCACCGAGGCCGGCGCTGACTGGATCCATCTTGACGTGATGGACGGTCATTTCGTGCCAAACATTTCGTTCGGCCCCGATGTCATCAAGTCGCTGCGCTCCTATACGGACGCGACCTTCGACTGCCACCTGATGATCTCGCCTGCCGATCCCTATCTCGAGGCTTTTGCGAAGGCTGGCTGTGACCGGATCACCGTGCATGCAGAGGCCGGACCGCACCTGCACCGTTCGCTGCAGACGATCCGCCATCTCGGCAAGAAGGTCGGCGTCACCCTCAATCCGGCAACGCCGCTCTCGGTCGTCGAGAACGTGCTTGACGATGTCGACCTCATTCTCATTATGTCAGTCAACCCCGGTTTCGGCGGCCAGAAATTCATTCCGGCAATGGTAGACAAGATCGCAGCGGCAAAGTCACTGATCGGTGACCGCCCAATCGAGCTTGAAGTGGACGGTGGCGTGACGGTCGATACCGCGCCTGCCGTGGCTAAGGCCGGCGGCAATGTGCTCGTCGCCGGATCGGCAATTTTCAAGGGCGGCTCGGCCGAGGCCTATCGCCAGGCGATATCAGCCCTTCGCAACGCGGCTGAGGGAGCGCGCTGATGACGAAGCGCATGGTCATGGGCGGGTTTTTCGCTGCCTTGCTGACCGGTATGGCCGCCACGGCCTTTGCCGGCGATATCGCGAATATGCAACCTGTCGGCTTTTCCGCCGACGGCAAGGTCTTTGCCTTCCAGGAATTCGGCATGAAGGATGGCAAGGTCCCCTATTCGGATACTTATTTCATCGATACCGACACCGGCGCCGATATCGAGGGCACGCCCTTTCATCTGGAACTGACCGACAAGGATGCCGATCTGTCCAAGGCACGCCGCCAGAATCTGACGGCAGCCCGCCAGCAGATGGATAAGTACAACCTTTTGACCAATCCCGGCCTTATCGCCGCCTTCAACCCGCCGACCGAGCTCGGCTCACCGATGAAAACGATCCGCTATACGACGCTTGCAACCGACGGCCCGGCGCGCGGAGCCTACACGCTGCTGCTGGGCGATGCCCAGGTCGCGAGGCCAGATGCCTGCAAGGGCCTGAACCACGTCGTTGGCTTTACGCTGCAGCTCATCGAGAAGGACGGCGCACCGAACCGCCAACTCGTCCACGAAGACAAGACAATCCCGGCGGACCGTGGATGCCCGGTGGAATATCGCATGGGCGGCGCCCTCGTCTATCAGCCGGAATCGGGCAAGCCTGTCCATATCGCCCTCATCCTGGCGCTGAGCGCCTCTCCGGACGGTCGCAACGGCCGCTGGATCGCCGTTCCGGTTCACCCCTGAGAATGAACCGTCTTCGGGCGGCATGGCCGTCCTTATCAGAACTTTTCATCGGCGCCCCGCTCTGGGGCATTCAGATGCTGCTCTCGGCCATCGTAGGCCTCTATCTGCGCAACGGATGGGAGACGAGCCATGTGCTCGATCTCGCTATCCTCTATTTCGGCGGGGGACTGCTTTCCTGGCCCTTCAACTTGCTTGCCGGGCGCTATCTTGCGCTCGGTCATCAGGTAGAGGCGCGTTTTGCCGCATTCTTCCTGGTGCTGACGATGGGCACGGTCCTGATGACGGCCTTTCTCTTCGCCATGGACTACCGGATTTTCTATTCCCGCTGGCATTCGCCGTTCGGCTCGGTCATCTGGATGTTCCAGTTTGTCTTTACCGGCGCCAGCGCCATTTATCAGTTCCTCGTCCTTGGCTTGGGGCTGTTTTTACCCCTCGGACTGGCCTGTCTTTTTGCCACTAGCCTGGCTCTTGCCAAACGCATGCGTTGAGATTGCCGGCCGTCTTTGCTACAGGGGCCGCAGCTACTGTCACGAAATGAAGGCGCTCGCCCATGATCCCTCGTTATTCCCGGCCCGAGATGGTCGCCATCTGGTCTCCCGAAACCAAATTCCGCATCTGGTTCGAGATCGAGGCCCATGCCTGCGACGCGCTGGCAGACCTTGGTGTGATCCCGAAATCGGCCGCCGCCACCATCTGGGAAAAAGGCGGTAAGGCGACCTTCGACGTTGCCCGCATCGATGAGATCGAGGCCGTCACCAAACATGACGTCATCGCCTTCCTGACGCACCTTGCCGAAATCGTCGGCCCGGACGCCCGCTTCGTCCATCAGGGCATGACGTCCTCGGACGTGCTCGACACAACGTTCAACATCCAGCTCGTGCGTGCCGCCGATATCCTGCTCGCCGACATCGACCGTGTTCTGACAGCGCTGAAGACGCGCGCTTTCGAGCACAGGGATACGATCCGCATCGGCCGCAGCCACGGCATCCATGCCGAGCCGACGACGATGGGCCTGACCTTCGCGCGCTTCTATGCCGAGATGAGCCGCAACCGCGCCCGCCTCGTTGCCGCCCGAGCGGAAATCGCGACCGGCGCCATCTCCGGCGCTGTCGGTACCTTCGCCAATATCGATCCTGTTGTTGAAGAACACGTCTGCGCAGCACTCGGTCTCGTTCCGGAGCCGGTCTCCACACAGGTCATCCCGCGCGACCGTCATGCCATGTTCTTCGCCACGCTTGGCGTCATCGGCTCGTCGATCGAAAACGTCGCCATCGAAATCCGCCACATGCAGCGCACCGAAGTGCTGGAGGCGGAAGAGTTCTTCTCGCCGGGCCAGAAGGGCTCGTCCGCCATGCCGCACAAGCGCAACCCGGTCCTGACCGAAAACCTGACCGGCCTTGCCCGTCTCGTGCGCATGTCGGTCGTACCCGCCATGGAAAACGTGGCGCTCTGGCATGAGCGTGACATCAGCCATTCGAGTGTCGAGCGGGCCATCGGCCCGGATACGACCATCACGCTCGACTTCGCGCTGAACCGTCTAGCCGGCGTCATCGAAAAGCTCGTGGTCTACCCCGAGAACATGATGAAGAACCTCGACAAGTTCCGCGGCCTTGTTCATTCGCAGCGCGTTCTTCTGGCGCTGACGCAGGCAGGCACCTCCCGCGAGGATGCCTATCGCCTCGTGCAGCGCAACGCCATGAAGGTCTGGGAACAGGGCAAGGATTTCCTTGAGGAATTGCTGGCCGACCCCGAAGTGCGTGCTGCACTGTCGGAGGCCGATCTCCGCGAAAAATTCGATCTCGGTTATCATACCAAGCACGTCGACACGATCTTCCGCCGCGTCTTCGGCGAAGCCTGATCGGCACGAAACGGCGCCCGCGAGGCGCCGTTTTCATTTCCGCTTGCGCGATGTGGAACCGACAGGCGGCTTGCGTTTTCTCGGTTCGCGTTTTGCAGGCGATTTTTCGGCACTCTCATCCGATATCTTGCAGGCTTCGGTCTCGCCCCGACCTTTGGCCGCCTTGGCCACCAGGCGGTCGAGATGCTTGAGTTCCTCCTCATCGAGGTTTTCGATGCCGATGAAGCGGTTCTCGGCGTGGCTCGTTAGAATGATTTCGTTGAGCTTCGCCTGGATGGCCCGCGTATCGCGTGTCTGCGCATTCTGAAGCACGAAGACCATCAGGAAGGTAATGATCGTCGTGCCGGTGTTGATCACCAGTTGCCAGGTTTCGGAATAATCGAAGACAGGGCCGAGAGCAGCCCAGATGACGACGGCGATAAGTGCCAGAATGAAGGTCACCGGCGTGCCTGCCCACTCCGATATCTTGGATGCGAAGCTGGCAAACGCGTGGCGCATGGTCACCTGGAAATCCTCCTTCGAAGTCGGCGCAAAACAAACTCCAAGAAGGGCTGCGAAGTTCCAGGTCCTATAGAAATTCGGGGTATCGCGAATTCGCGATACCCCCAGGGGCGCTGTCTTCACATGGCTTCGCGGGCAATGAGTTTTCGGTAAAGATGCCAGGTCGCATGGCCGAGGATCGGGATGACGAGTGCGAGGCCGATAAAGAGCGGGATCGTACCGATGACGAGCGACGCGGCAACGATCAGGCCCCAGAGCAATACCGGTATCGGATTGACGAAAGTCGCCCGGATCGAGGCGACCATCGCGGCCACCGCTCCGCAATCCCTGTCGAGCAGCATCGGGAAAGTCACGACTGTAATCGCCAGAACGACGAGGGCAAAGCCAAGGCCGGTCAGATTGCCCCAAAGGATGAGTTGCATGCCTTCGGGCGTAGCGAATACCTGCTGCAGAAAAAGCGACATGGAGCGCGGGAAAACTTCGCCGAGAAAGTTCGTATAGATGGTCTGCGCCGTGACCAGCCAGACAGTGAAGATACCAAACAGCAGGAGGCCGACGGCGATTATCGACGGCAAAGCCGGCGAATGGCGAACGTCGAGCGCATGTTTCCAGGAAGTATCGAGCCCGGCCTCGCGCCGGCGGCTGATTTCATAAAGACCGATCGCGGCGATCGGGCCGATCAGCACGAAACCCGACATCAGCGGAAAGACCATCGGTGCGAGATTGGCGCCCGAGGTCAGCATCGTCAGGAAGATGCCGGCGATCGGATACATGAGACACAGGAAGACGTAATGCGAAGGCTTCTCGCGGAAATCCTCGAAACCGAGCCTGAGCGCGTCGAAGACGTCGGCTATGCCGATCCTGTTGACTACGGGCCGTGCGAAGCTATCGCCGGCGCCCGTCATGACATGAAATGTCGTCATGGCTTTCTCCTCCTCAGCCAAGATGAGCCGGAGGCGATTGTGTCGGCAACAAGGGGCCGACACGAGAACGCAACCGGCATAAGGCCACTCTAGCAAATTTTTTGAGCTAAGTCGCTCTTTCCCTTGACATCACGGTTAAGCTTTCTCACATCGGCGGCACCATGAAAGCTTCAGACGCAGATATCCTCATCATTCCCGGCTATACCAATTCCGGTCCCGACCATTGGCAGAGCCGTTGGGAAGCAAAGCTCAGCACTGCGCGCCGCGTCGAACAGGCGGAATGGTCCAAGCCTGTGCGTGAGGACTGGACCGCCCGCATCGCCGAAGCGGTAAACGCCTCCACGCGCCCCGTCGTGCTCGTCGCCCATTCCCTAGGGGTGCCTTCGGTAATCCATGCAATCCCGCTGTTTCAAAAGCGCGTTGCCGGCGCCTTCTTCGTGGCGCCGCCCGATGTTGCCAATCCGGATATCCGCCCGAAACATCTCATGACTTTCGGCCCCTACCCGCGCGATCCCCTGCCCTTTCCGTCGATTACGGTCGCCAGCCGCAACGATCCCTTCGGGACTTATGAGCATGCCGACGACATTGCCAACAGCTGGGGCTCCTTTCTCGTGGATGCCGGCGAGTCCGGTCACATCAATGCCGAATCCGGTCACGGCCCCTGGCCTGAAGGCACGATGGTCTTTGCCCAGTTTCTCAGCCGTCTCCCCGGCTGAGAAAGCCGAAAAATCCTGCGTTTCCAGCGGATTAGCTATCGCTTTCTAAGCACACTTGCCGCAGTCGGCCGAGCAGCGAAAGCTCGTGCGCTCCATCATCGAGATTGGTCGCTCGCTGAATATTCTCGTTACCGCAGAAGGTGTCGAGACCGCCGATCACGTCCGCATCCTGCAGGAGCTCGGCTGCGACATGCTGCAGGGCTATGCGCTCGCCCGGCCGATGTCCGGCCTGCAGCTCCCGGCTTTCATCCGTGGCGAAAGCTGGCGGCAGCCAGAGGGCGAGGCTCGCGCGCTGAAGGCGAATCTGCGCCATTCCATGGGCCATCCCGTCTCCAAAACAGCCTCCCGATAAAGACCTGTATAACCCTTCCGAGATTTTGCCTTCATTCCACCCTAAAGAAAAAGGCGGTAGTCTTCTCTTGGCAAGATTTCGATTCTCTTTGCGGTTTTCCCGCCCAAGGCCGGAAACCGGGGAAGGAGTGACAGGCGGATTGTGAAACTCTCTCTTTTCCTTTAAGGGGACGCCACGAGATCGATCCACGCGCGCCATCCCAAGGGCGCCAACAACTAGAGAATAACCACAATGAACCGTCGCCGCCGTATCTACGAGGGCAAGGCAAAGATTCTGTATGAAGGACCTGAACCGGGCACGCTGATCCAGTTCTTCAAGGATGATGCCACTGCTTTCAACAAGAAGAAACACGAAGTCATTGATGGCAAGGGCGTCCTCAACAACCGTATTTCTGAATATATCTTCAGCCATCTGAATAAGATCGGCATTCCCACCCACTTCATCCGCCGGCTCAACATGCGTGAGCAGCTGATCAAAGAAGTGGAGATGATCCCGCTCGAGATCGTCGTGCGCAACGTTGCCGCCGGCTCGCTCGCCAAGCGCCTCGGCATCGAGGAAGGCGTGGTTCTGCCGCGTTCGATTATCGAATTCTATTACAAGTCCGACGCGCTCGAAGACCCGATGGTCTCCGAAGAGCACATTACAGCCTTCGGATGGGCAAATCCGGCCGAGCTCGACGACATCATGGCGCTCGCCATCCGCGTCAACGACTTCATGACCGGCCTTTTCCTCGGTGTCGGCATTCAGCTCGTCGATTTCAAGATCGAATGCGGCCGTCTCTTCGAAGGCGACATGATGCGCATCATTCTGGCTGACGAGATCTCGCCGGACAGCTGCCGCCTCTGGGATATCGAGACCCACAAGAAGATGGACAAGGACCTCTTCCGCCGCGATATGGGCGGTCTGCTGGAAGCCTATTCCGAAGTTGCGCGCCGTCTCGGCATCATCAATGAAAACGAGCCCGTGCGCGGCACCGGCCCCGTTCTGGTTAAGTAAAAGCAGGGAAAAACAAGTGATCAAGGCTCGCGTCACCGTCACGCTGAAAAACGGCGTTCTCGATCCTCAGGGCAAGGCCATCGAAGGCGCGCTCGGCGCCCTCGGCTTCGGCGGCGTCGGCCATGTCCGCCAGGGCAAGGTCTTCGACCTGGAGCTCGAAGGCACTGATAAGGCCAAGGCTGAGGCGGACCTCAAGGCCATGTGCGAGAAGCTGCTCGCCAATACGGTCATCGAGAACTATACTATTTCTCTCGACTAAGGGTTGTGGCGAGTGACCAATGACTGAAGTACCCCAAGAGCTGATGCATGAGTCGCTGAAGCGCATGCATGCGGATATTTCGGGCATTAAAGATGGCCAGAACGAGATTAAAGCCGAACTCAACGCAATGCGCGGCACAATGATTTCGATGCAGCAAGACATCCATAATATCTACGGTGTCCCGTCGCGTCACGACCAGCGCCTCGATCGTATTGAAAATCGTCTCGAACTTCGAGAATTGGCAGAAGCACAAACAAGGTTTGAACAGAACCCATGAAATCAGCCGTCGTTCAACTTCCGGGCCTCAACCGCGATCGCGACATGATCGCCGCTCTCACCAAAATCTCCGGTCGCCAGCCGGTGACGATCTGGCAGACGGAAACGGAAATCCCTGATGTCGACCTGATCGTCATTCCCGGCGGCTTCTCCTATGGCGATTATCTGCGCTGTGGTGCGATCGCTGCTCGCATGCCGGTCATGCAGGCGATCATCGAGAAGGCGAACAAGGGCGTGAAGGTGCTGGGTGTCTGCAACGGCTTCCAGATCCTCGTCGAGGCTGGCATGCTGCCGGGCGCGCTGATGCGCAATGCCTCGCTGAAATTCGTCTGCCGTGAGATCAAGCTCGAAGTCGTCAATGCCGAGACGGATTTCTCCCGCGCCTATGAAAAGGGCCAGATCATCCGCTGCCCGGTCGCTCATCACGATGGGAACTATTTTGCGGACGCCGAGACGCTCGCTGCCATCGAAGGCAACGGCCAGGTCGTCTTCCGCTATGCCGAAGGCACCAACCCGAACGGCTCGGTCAACGATATTGCCGGCGTCATGAACGCCAAGGGCAACGTTCTCGGCATGATGCCGCATCCGGAAAACCTGATCGAAGCCGCCCATGGCGGTTCGGATGGCCGCGGCCTCTTCGCCTCGGCGCTCGACGTCATCGCCGCCTGATTTCTGCCAAGAGCAAGATAGATGCGCTCTCGCCTTTTCGCAGCGGTTGCTAACGCTGCAACCTTTGCCGGCCTTGCCGCACTCGTCGCTGCCTGCCAGTCCCCGACACCCGCAAAGGGACCGGACCGCAGTGCGCTGTCGACGATGGAACGCGTAGCCCTCGGCGCCAATAGCTGCTGGTTCAAGTCGGGCGATCCGGCTTTTGCCGCCTACAGGCTCGCACCGGAACTCAATTCCTTCTCCGGCCGGCCGCGCATTCTCGTCGTCCACAAGGCAAGTCCCGAAGCTCGCCCGCTGCTCGTGGTGCAGGCCGAAGGCAGTCCGGCGAAGATGCAGGCTTTCGGTCCGATGATGTCCGAGCCGGTTGCCGGCCGCATCGCCGCCGATGTCACCCGCTGGTCGGGCGGCAATCGCGCCTGCAGCTAAGTTTCCCGTCTCAATCCCAGAAAAACGACTTGCTGATTTCGCGAGCGGCATCGGACTGCGACAGGCCGATATCCTTGAGCTGGTCTGCGGTCAGTCCGCGCAACGTCTGGCGTCCCTCCCGCTTCTGTTGCCACAGAAGGAAGCCTGCCCACAACCGGCCGAGCCGGGTTATTGCCGGAGACTGCGTCGGGATGACAATCTCATGCGGGCCATCAATAGAGACAATCGATACAATCTGACCCTTGATGTGAGGTACAGCGGACATCTTCGACTCCTGTAGTTTCCGCTAACGAATTGTCTCATATCCTTGACAGGATGAGGGTGACAATCTATTCATTGTCACCATGACAAATTGGCTCCCAGATCTCTCGCAGGGCTCCGGCCCAGTCTATATGCGACTTGCGGACAACATCGAATCCGCCATAGCTTCTGGTGCTTTGCCGGCGGGCACCAAGCTGCCGCCGCAACGAAATCTTGCCTATGACATTGGGGTGACAATCGGAACAATCGGTCGCGCCTACGCACTCGTACACGAGCGCGGTCTCGTCGCGGGCGAAGTCGGTCGCGGTACCTATGTACTTGACCGTGCCAATACGCCTCCGAGCGACCAGACAGATCCCATTACCCTCTCGCTGAGTGGCACCCGCGTTGCAGACGCCCCGGCAAACAAGCTTCGTTTCGACACGACCGCCGCCCCTGATCTCGGTCAAGGCAAGATCATCGCCGGCATCATGGCCGAGATTGGCGAGCAGCATCTGGCCGAAATCTCCTCTTATTCGCGTAGTTTTCCGTTGAGTTGGTTTGAAGCAGGCCGTCTCTGGCTGGCGCGCAACGGCTGGTCGCCGGAAGTCGAAAATGTCGTTCCGACGCTCGGTGCGCATGCTGCGGCAATTGCCGTCATCACCGCCGTGTCGGCGCCCGGTGACAAAATTGTCTTCGAGAACCTCACCTACACACAGGTCAGCCGCAGCGTCCGGCTGCTTGGCAGGCGCACGCTGACGGTCGAGTCGGATGAGAACGGCGTCATTCCCGAAGATTTCGAGCGGCTCTGCCAGCAGCAGCATCCGAAGTTGATCTTCCTGATGCCGACTGTCCACAATCCCACATTGGCAATCATGCCTTATGAGCGTCGCGTCGCAATTGCCGACATCGCCAGACGGCACGGTGTATGGATCATCGAAGACGATCTCTACGGCGGCATGGCGAATGACGCAACGCCACTGCTTGCCTCGATCGCGTCCGATCGCACCTTCCTGGTCAACGGCCTGTCGAAATCGGTTGCCGCCGGCGTGCGTGGCGGCTGGGTCGCCTGCCCACCGCATTTCGCCCAGCGCATCAGGGTCACGCACAAGATGGTCACAGGAGGGCTGCCCTTCATCCTGGCCGAAACCTGTGCGCGGCTGGTCCAGAGCGGCAAGGCGCACGAGATCCGCAATGCAAGCGTGGTGGAATTGTCAGCCCGTGTCAGGCTTGCCCGTGAGCAGTTGCAGGGCTTCGAATTCGAGTCCCACCTGCACGCGCCCTTCCTGTGGCTGAAACTGCCGGAACCCTGGATGTCAGGCACCTTCAAGAATGCCGCCTACAGGGATGGTGTGCTGGTGGATGACGAGGATGAGTTCAAGGCGGCCCGTGGCGAGAAAGTTTATCACCGCGTGCGCATCGGCTTCTCCTCACCGAAGGATAGGAACCAGCTGGTTGCAGGCCTTATGATATTGAGACGTCTGTTGGAAAATGGCGGATCTGCCTACGACGGGGAAATCTGAACTGTTGCAAAATAGCGTCAGGATTGGGGAAAAGACCGCAATCGAAATACAAGCGCTTTACCGCTGAAACCTGCATGTTACCTCTTTCTCATTCCGCTGGTCGGGCGGGAATCAAGGGACAGCAGATGAAATCCGATTTCCGTTCACTCCTGTTGCGCCTCTCGAGTATCGCGTCGGTCGCAGTAATTGCCAGCAGTCTGGGAATGTCATCAGCGGCGCAAGCCGGAGACAAGATTTTCGACGAATTGCGCTTTGGCGCCTCCGCTTCCATCCAGGGCGGCCATTCGGGCGAAGACGGCATCTTCCCCGAAATAACGGCCCTTTTCGACCCGTTCGGCTTCGAGCAGGCGACGGACTGGAAGCAGCAGCTCATGCATCCGCGTGTTCATGTCGGCACCTCTATCGGTACGGCCGGCGAAGCGACCCAGTTTTTCGCCGGTTTCACCTGGACGGTCGACCTCAGCGACAAAATCTTTGCCGAAGCTGGCTTCGGCGGCGTCATCCATACCGGTGAACTTCGCGACAATGACGATGGCCCCGACCTCGGCTGTCGTGTGCTGTTTCATGAATATCTCGGCGCCGGCTATCGCTTTACCAGCAACTGGAATGTCATGGCGCAGATCGCCCATTCCTCGAATGCCAACCTCTGCGACGGTCCGAATGACGGCATGACCCGCGCCGGGCTGATGGTCGGCTATAAATTCTAGTCTTGCAGAGCCGGTCCTCGCGGCACGGATCGGCGCAGACGGCCGTTAAACAGCATGAAGGCGGCATGAAACGTGTCGCCTGTAGGATTTTCCCGACGGAACCTTGTTCAATCCAGTTCAGTCCTATTTGGACTTGGCCGATGCAAAAGCATCGAACCGGCATGTCAAACAATCTTTCCGCGGGCCACGACCGGCCAAGACTCGACTGACGCCAAACCGTTTCCTGCAACGTAAACCGCGTCGACCATGTTGGTGACCACGCACGCGTGGTTCGGCACGATCTGCAGTTTATCTCCCACCGACAGCCCTATTGGCCCGCTGCTAATCAGCCGGCCATGCTCCTCGGATAGTTGGTCGATGACGATATCGTCGCGCCCCCGCACATGGCCGTAACCTATCAGGCCTAAAAGATCCGATGTCAGGATTTTGGAGCCTGCGTCGACGATCACGCGGTTGGCAGCGGGCACAGAGACGACGGTTGTCAGCACGCTGAGTGCGCAATCCTCCCAGCCACAGGCGCCGCGCGACACGAGAGACCGGTCGTTGTAGACGTAGGTTCCGGGGCGATATTCAGTCGTAACCGGCGCGTCTGCTGCGTGCATCATCGAAGGCGTCCCGCCTGACGTGATGACGGGCACCGCGATGCCGAGCGCTTCGATGCGAGTCTTGGCCGCTATCATGAAAGCCTCGACGGCAGCCTCCCCGCCTGCAGGAGGATAGGTCATAAGACCACCGAAAACGACGCCAGGCAGCGTCTGGATAAGGACCGCGAGAGCCTCTGCCGCTTCGGGAGTGAGCACACCGCAACGGTTGGCCCCGGTGTCGCATTCCACCAGGACTGTCAGCGGCTGAAATTCGTTTCGGAAGGCCTCCGAGAGGCCGTTCACGACAGCCGCATTATCGGCAACGACCGACAATTTCACCTTCTTTGCGAGCGCCTTCAGACGTTCAAGCTTCTCAGCGCCGACGATGTTGTAGGTAATCAGCACATCGGTGATTGCACTATCGGCGGCAACCATCGCTTCGGCCTCCGATACCTTTTGACAGGTAATGCCAACCGCGCCGGCCGCAATCTGCAAATGGGCAATCGCCGGCAGCTTGTGCGTCTTGATGTGCGGGCGAACGCGCAAGCCGTGGGTATCCGCGTAATGCTGAAAACGGCCGATATTGGCGGTGGCGATATCGAGATCGATCAGAACGGCAGGAGTTTGAATGGCTGCGATATCCGCGGGCGAAAAAGTCATGGCAAACCTCGTATGGAACGAACCTGCGGTGCGGACAAATGTGCCGCTCTCTGGCGCCGCATCAAATATCAACCATCGCTATTGACAATTCATCAGCCAGGGGACTTGATATGTCAATCCGATAATACGGACAGATGTCCGATATATCGGATTAATCAGAAACACACGGTTCTCAGGGGAACAATCATGACCATATCCTTCCGCGCCGGCCTGATTGCGCTGGCCGCAACTGCAGTTCTTTCAAGCCCGGTCTTCGCCGCCGGAAGTAAGCTCGATGAGGTACTTGCTCGCGGTCATCTCGTTATGGGGACCGGCAGCACGAATGCGCCCTGGCACTTCAAAAGCGCCGACGACAAACTTCAGGGTTTCGATGTCGATATGGGCCACATCATCGCCAAGGCCCTCTTTGGCGACCCTGACAAGATCGAATACGTCAACCAGTCATCCGACGCTCGTATTCCCAACATCACGACGGACAAGGTCGACATCACCTGCCAGTTCATGACGGTCACCGGCGAACGCGCCCAGCAGATCGCCTTCACGATTCCATACTATCGGGAAGGCGTCGGCCTGATGCTGAAGGCCGATGGCAAATATGCCGACTACGCAGCGCTCAAAGCTGCTGGCTCATCGGTGACGATTTCGGTCCTGCAGAACGTCTACGCGGAGTCGATGGTTCACGCGGCGCTCCCCGAAGCTACCGTCGACCAGTACGACTCCGTCGATCTCATCTATCAGGCACTGGAATCCGGTCGTGCGGATGCAGTCGCAACCGACCAGTCGTCACTCGCCTGGTATATGGCCCAGAATCCAGGGAAATATCGGGATGCCGGTTACGGCTGGAACCCACAGACTTACGCCTGCGGCGTCAAGCGCGGCGATCAGGATTGGCTGAATTTCGTCAACACCGCCCTCCACGAGGCCATGACCGGCGTTGAATTCGACGCTTACGCCAAGTCGTACAAGACATGGTTCGGCAAGGATCTGACCCCTCCGCAAATCGGCTTCCCGGTCGAATACAAGTAACTGACCCGAGGGAGCGGGTCTTTCCCGCTCTCTCCCTGAAAAGGGCGGTCTGCCATGGGTTATACGCTGAATTTTGCTGCTGTCTGGCGCAACTTCGATTTTCTTCTTAGCGGCTTGATGTTGAGCCTTGGCTTGGCGGTCGTTTCGATCTTGATCGGGGCTGTCCTTGGCCTGTTCGTCGCATTCGCGCTGCTCTCGAAGAGCCGTGCCGCGGTCGCGCCGGCAAGAATCTACGTCACCGTTATTCGAAATCTTCCTATTCTCGTGCTCGTCCTGTTCGCGTTCTTCGCGCTGCCTCAGATGGGCTTCCGGCTGGACAAGATCAAAAGCTTCGTCTTGGTTCTCTCGCTTTATTCGGGAGCATATCTCGCGGAAGTTTTCCGCGCCGGACTTCTGTCGATTCCCAAGGGATTGAGCGAAGCCGGAATGGCGATTGGCTTGACGTCGATGCAGATACGCACATCGATCATAGCGCCGCTGATGTTCCGCAACGTACTGCCCTCGTTGTCCTCGACAATCATCTCTCTCTTCAAGGACACATCGCTTGCGGCAACGATCGCCGTGCCCGAGCTGACGTTTGCAGCGCGCAAGATCAATGTCGAGAGCTTCCGTATCGTCGAAACCTGGATGGTCACATCGGCTCTCTATGTCGTCACCTGTTTCCTCATTGCCGCTCTGATGCGTTTTGTCGAGCGGCGTCTGGCATTGCCGAGGTAAGCCAATGTCTCAGACCTTTCTCGATCAACTTTGGATCGCCCGTCATGTCATCCTGAATGGCATGGCGATGACCGTATCGATCTCCCTTCTGGCCATTCTCGCAGGCTCCGTGCTCGGCCTCTTCGTAGGTCTGGCGCTGGTCTACGGAAACAGTGTGCTGCGCCTGATCGTACGGGCCTATACGGATGTGATCCGAGGCACGCCCGTTTTGGTGCTCGTCCTCGCGAGTTACTACGTCTCCAGTGCCGTGGGCTTGGAATTGGGAGCATTCGCGGCGGGTGTTCTGGCGCTAGCGGTATTTTGTTCGTCCCACGTGGGTGAGATCGTTCGCGGTGCTCTTCAAGCCATCCCGAAGGGGCAAACCGAAGCCGCAAAAGCGATCGGCCTGACTTTCACGCAGACATTCACCTCCGTCCTATGGCCGCAGGCGCTGCGCCAGTGCCTGCCGGCCTGGGTCAATACGGCGGCGGAAATGGTGAAAGCGTCGACGCTGCTGTCGGTGATCGGGGTGGCGGAACTGCTGCTGCGCACGCAGGAGATCATCTCCCGCAACTTCATGAGCCTGCAATTCTATTTCCTGGCCGGGGCTCTCTATTTCGTCGTCAACTTCGGTATCGAGCGTTTCGGCAGATTCATCGAGCGCAAGACTGCCCTTCCATCCTGAGGAGGCCGATCGATGGCCAAAACAATGCTTGAAATCAAGAGCCTGCGCAAAAGCTACGGCCACCACGAAGTGCTCAAAGGGGTCGACTGCTCCGTCGAAGAAGGCGAGGTCATTTCCATCATCGGCTCGTCCGGCTCGGGCAAGACCACGATGCTGCGCTGCGTGAACATGCTGGAGGAATTCCAGGGCGGCACGATCAGCCTGGACGGCGAAGAGATCGGCTACCACGTTGAGGGTTCGACACGTCGGCGCAAGAGCGAGAAGGAGATTGCCCGCCAGCGCGCGCTCACGGGGATGGCTTTTCAGCAGTTCAACCTGTTCCCGCACATGACCGCAGCCCAGAACGTCATGCTCGGCCTCATCAAGGTCAAGAAGATGCCGAAGAACGAAGCGCGGTCGATCGCGGAGCGTTGGCTCGACCGGGTCGGCCTGTCGGCACGGGCCGATCATTATCCGGGCCAGCTTTCCGGCGGTCAGCAGCAGCGCGTGGCGATCGCCCGTGCGATCGCGATGTCGCCGCGTCTTATGCTGTTTGATGAAGTGACCTCGGCTCTCGATCCCGAACTGGTGGGTGAAGTGCTGCAGGTCATCAAGGGGCTTGCGGCGGATGGCATGACCATGCTGCTGGTCACCCACGAGATGCGCTTTGCCTACGAAGTGTCATCACGGGTCATCTTCATGAATCAGGGGGTGATCTGCGAGGAAGGCAATCCGAAAGAAATGTTCGTGAATCCAAGGACGGAGCGCCTGGCTGAATTCCTGAAGACATCCAGCTTCAACTAAAAAGGAAAATGACAAGAATGACTATCAAGCGTTATGGGGCTGGCGAGACAGGCGCAGGCGGACAGCCACTTCCCTTCGCCCGAGCCACCGAAGCAGGCGGCTGGCTCTATGTTTCCGGCCAGGTACCTATGGAGAACGGCGAGATCGTTGCTGGCGGGATCGTTGCTCAGAGCCGAAAGGCAATCGAAAACCTGATTGCCATTCTCAATGAGGCGGGCTACAGCCTTGAAGACGTCGTGCGTGTGGGCGTGTGGCTTGACGACCCGCGCGATTTCTGGAGCTTTAACGGCGTGTATGCTGAATATTTCGCAGAAAATCCTCCGGCCCGCGCTTGTGTCCAATCCAGCATGATGGTCGACTGCAAGGTCGAAGTCGATTGCGTGGCCTACCGCGCGGATCGCGCCTAGCATTGGAGAGAAAAGCATGGCTGAGGCCGGTATCGACACAGTATCGCGGCGCACCCGAGGACTGGATCGTGCCTTCGAGATCCTCGAGTTCCTGCGAGTGAAGCGACAGCCGATGCGGCCGAACGAGATTGCCGCCGAAATTGGCGCGCCTCGATCTTCGGTCTACGAGCTGGTCAATCTCCTGCTCAGCCACGGCATGCTCGACTACCATGGGGGAGACGGACGCGTTAATCTTGGTCGCCGCCTCTATTTCCTTGGAACGGCCTACGCCGAACAGTTCGATCTGATGCGGGAGTGCGACCGCATGCTGGTGCGGCTGGCCGAAGAAACCCGCGAGACGGCACAGATGTGCCTGCTCGAAGGACGCAAATACACCGTCGCCATGATGCGTGAGGGCATCCGGCCGTTCCGCATCTCCTCGAATGTCGGGGAGCTCGTTTCCATCCCCTGGACGGCGTCGGGCCGTTTGCTCGTTTCGCATCTGAGCGATCAGGAGATTATCGATCTGATCCCGCCGGAGGACTTCGTTCTCCCCAGCGGTCGGCAGATGAAGCCGGCAGAATTTATCGCCCAGGTGCGTCAGGCGTCCCGCGACGGGTTTTTCACCTTCAATAGCGAGGTGGAGAATTTCACGCATTGTTTCGCCGTACCGGTTCATCAAGCCGATGGTGCCTGCATCGCCACCCTGTGCCTCGTAACTCCGCGCGAGGACGGCGTGCGGAATAGAACAAAATATCTGGAGAGCTTGCTTGGTGCAGCCAACGAGATTTCGGAGAAGCTCGGATACCAGCGAGTTCAAAGGTCGGTCGACGTCGGGGGGGCAAGGCAGGGTCTCGGCCAATGTCCGGTAGTCGAATCTCTCGATCTGCGACCTCCAAGTCACCCGTAAGGAACCTAGGATGCCTGCCCTCTGTTGACGGCAGGCATTTTCCTGTCGCGCGCAGTTCTTACATAGGCTAAAGACACGGCAAACGCGCCTAGGCAGGGATTTTCGAGAGCTCATGACCATTCCCAACACTATCAAGATCACGCCGGAACTCATCGCCTCACACGGCCTCAAGCCGGATGAATATCAGCGCATTCTGGATCTGATCGGCCGCGAACCGACCTTTACCGAACTCGGTATCTTCTCGGCCATGTGGAACGAGCACTGCTCGTACAAATCTTCGAAGAAGTGGCTGCGCACGTTGCCGACCAAGGGACCGCGTGTCATTCAGGGACCGGGCGAAAATGCCGGCGTGGTCGATATCGATGACGGCGACTGCGTCGTCTTCAAGATGGAGAGCCACAACCATCCCTCCTATATCGAGCCCTATCAGGGCGCGGCGACCGGTGTCGGCGGCATCCTGCGCGATGTCTTCACCATGGGCGCGCGCCCGATCGCGGCCATGAACGCGCTGCGCTTCGGCGAACCGGACCATCCGAAGACCCGCCACCTCGTTGCCGGCGTCGTTGCCGGTGTGGGCGGTTACGGCAATTCCTTCGGCGTGCCGACGGTCGGCGGCGAAGTGGAATTCGATGCCCGCTATAACGGCAACATCCTCGTCAACGCTTTCGCGGCCGGCCTCGCCAAGTCGAATGCCATCTTCCTGTCGGAAGCCAAGGGCGTTGGCCTCCCGGTCGTCTATCTCGGCGCCAAGACCGGCCGCGATGGTGTCGGCGGCGCGACCATGGCATCGGCCGAATTCGATGAATCGATCGAAGAGAAGCGTCCGACGGTTCAGGTCGGCGACCCCTTTACCGAAAAGTGCCTGCTCGAAGCCTGCCTTGAGCTGATGCAGACCGGCGCCGTCATCGCCATCCAGGACATGGGTGCGGCCGGCCTCACCTGCTCGGCCGTGGAAATGGGCGCCAAGGGCGACCTCGGCATCCTGTTGGAACTCGACAAGGTGCCGGTGCGCGAAGAGCAGATGACGGCCTATGAGATGATGCTGTCGGAAAGCCAGGAGCGCATGCTCATGGTGTTGCAGCCGGAAAAGGAAGAGGAAGCCAAGGCGATCTTCGTCAAGTGGGGCCTCGATTTCGCCATCGTCGGCAAGACCACCGATGATCTGCGCTTCCGCGTCATGCACCAGGGCGAGGAAGTGGCAAACTTGCCGATCAAGGATCTCGGCGACCAGGCGCCGGAATATGACCGCCCCTGGCGCGAATCCGGCAAGCGTGCGCCCCTGCCCGCCAACCTGGTTGCGGCACCGGAAGATTACAACGAAGCGCTGCTGAAGCTCGTCGGCTCCGCCAATCAGTCGAGCCGCCGCTGGGTCTACGAACAGTACGACACGTTGATCCAGGGCAACTCCCTGCAGCTTCCGGGAGGCGACGCCGGCGTCGTGCGCGTCGAAGGCCATCCGCTGAAGGCGCTGGCCTTCTCCTCGGATGTCACCCCGCGTTATGTCGAGGCCGATCCTTTCGAAGGCGGCAAGCAGGCCGTGGCCGAATGCTGGCGCAACATCACCGCGACCGGCGCCGAGCCATTGGCTGCGACTGACAACCTCAATTTCGGCAATCCCGAAAAGCCGGAGATCATGGGCCAGTTCGTCGAGGCCGTGAAGGGCATCGGCGAAGCCTGCCGCGCACTCGACTTCCCGATCGTCTCCGGCAACGTCTCGCTCTATAACGAAACCAATGGTGTCGCGATCCTGCCGACGCCGACCATTGCCGGCGTCGGCCTAATGCCCGACTGGCGCAAGATGGCCCGCATTGGCGGCGCTGCCGAAGGCGACAAGGTTCTGCTCATTGGCACCGACGGCAGCCATCTCGGCCAGTCCGTCTACCTGCGCGACATTGTCGGCAGCACCGAAGGTCCGGCTCCGCAGGTCGATCTCTTCGCTGAGCGTCGCAACGGCGATTTCGTCCGCTCGGTCATCCGCAACGGCCAGGCGACCGCTTGCCACGACATTTCCTCCGGCGGCCTCGTGCTGGCGCTTGCCGAAATGGCGATGGCATCAGGCAAGGGCCTCAAGATCAGCCTCAGCGAAGGCAAGGGTGCTGCGCATGCCCTGCTCTTCGGTGAGGATCAGGCGCGTTACGTGCTGACGGTTCCTGCCGACGTCGCCGATTTCGTCTGCGCCAACGCAGAAGGCGCAGGCGTGCCCTTCCGCCGCCTCGGCACTATCAAGGGCGATGCCCTCGTCATCGACGATCTGATTGCGCTGCCGATTCAGCAATTGCGCGATGCCCATGAATCGTGGTTCCCTGATTTCATGGATAACAGCGGCGAGCTTGTCGCTGCGGAATAATGCGCAAGGAGTAATGATCATGGCCATGAAACCCGGCGATATCGAAGACATGATCAAGGCCGGGATTCCCGGTGCCAAGGTAACGATCCGCGATCTGGCAGGCGACGGCGATCACTACGCCGCCGAAGTCGTTGCGGAAGCCTTCCGCGGCAAGAGCCGCGTGCAGCAGCACCAGATGGTCTATGAGGCGCTGAAGGGCAATATGGGCGGCATCCTGCACGCGCTTGCCCTGCAGACCTCCGCACCGGATTGAGCGGGATTTGCGCCGGCTTGATGAGGCGCCTTCCTTACCGGGCCGGACTCAAAACGTATTATCGAACTGTAGGCCAATTTTAAGTGCTCACCGTGCATTTGTCGGATACCTGGTTGGAGCCACGCCATGCAGATCGATCTGTCAATCAATTCCCGCCATACGGAAGAAATTGTGTCCGGGAAAAGGCCTTTAGCGATCTGGCGAATCTTCATTGCCGTCTACGCGGCCGCACTGGCGATCGCGCTTCTCGACCTTGCCGACGTGCACAGCTTTCTCGGCGACATCGACGATCGCATGCGTGAACTGCAGATACGCCATTTTTTCTCTGCGGGCGGAAGCTGGTACGATCTGAGCCTGCCGGTGATCGCGACCCCGGATGCATATAGCTCTCCGTGGTCGAGACTGATCGACCTTCCTTTTATCGCAATCACCACGGCGCTGGCCCCGGCTTTCGGCCTTGAAAAGGCGATGTCTATCTCGTTCGACATTTGGCCGCCGATGATGCTTTCCTTTTTCTGTTTGCTGGTTGCGATAGTCCTGCGCCCCCAGCTTCGGGCGACTGCCCTGCTGAACTATACCCTGACGATCACGGCAGTCATTCTGATGACATTCGCTGTTTGGGAGTTCGTTCCCGGGCGCATCGACCATCACAATATGCAGATCGTCGGTCTTATGATGATCCTGGCCGGCCTCCAGAAATGGGATAGGTCAGGTGGCATTCTTGCCGGCGTGGGCACCCTTCTGTGCTTCGTCATCAGTCTCGAAGGTCTGCCATTCATCGCTGTCGGCTTCGCCGGCCTGGTTCTGTGCTTTCTTCTGAATGTGGAAGGCACGCGACGAATTTTGTTTGCCGCAGCCACGACAATCCTTGTTCTGACTATCCCCGCCGCGTTGGTTTTCATCGGTCCCAAAGCAAGCCTGTCGATGCAGTGCGACGCCTTCTCCGCGCCCTACATTCTGCTTGCAATCGGCTTCTCCGGCACTCTGGCCGCCGGTGTCGCATTTCTTGGCCACAAACGCCTGCATATGAAGCTTCTCGGCCTCGGCCTGCCGGCCGCCTGCGTCGCAACCGCCGCTGCCCTCTTGTTTCCGCGCTGCCTCTCTGGGCCTTACTGGATGATCGATCCGCTCTCCAAGGCCGATTGGCTGGATAGGGTTTCCCAGGAATACAGTTTCTTTTACTTCCTCCAACATGGGCAATTCTTCATCGTGGTAATGCTGGCAGTGCTCGGCTGTATCGCCGTGATGGCGGTGCCCGGCATAATCGAAGAGACGCGGAAGCATCGCCCTGCGATGGCCATCATCTTTGCGATTGCCGTCACCAGCCTGCTGCTGACACTGCTTCAGACGCGAAATATTCGCTTTGCCTTTGCGTTCATTCCGCTCTTCTTGCCACTCGCCATCCAGCTCGGGGCGCGAATGGAAAGTTCCGTTGCCGATCGATCACGTGGACTTGCGGCATTTGCCGCCGTGCTAGTCATCGTGGCGATCATCCTGTTGCGATTTGCCGTTCCTCCCCAAACGTCGCAGTACGACGCCATCGACTACATGGCCTATGACGAATGTCTGGGGCAGGACTTCTCCGTACTTTCGAGCCAAAAGCCCGGCGGAATTGCGGTGCCGCAAGGGCTGGCTCTGCCCCTTGTCTTCGCAGCACCTGACGGCTTCTCCGTTGCAGCCGTTCCATTCCATCGGGCATCGCCCGGGATGAAGCGAATGTTCGAGGCCTTTACGACACATGACAGCGAAGTCCGCCGCACGGCACTCCTGCCGTTCGATTATGTCGCGGTCTGCCGTTTTCGCCTCGCCGCGGATCCGAACCAGGCGCCGCTTTATGCCGAATTGGCTAAAGGCGGCTCGTGGCCAGGTCTCGAGCGTGTGCCGGCGCCGTCGAAAACGGATTTTCAACTCTTTCGCATAGATCACGCCGCGTTGCGATAAGATGCTCGAAAGCTATGGCATTGCATTCTCGGAAGCTCGAAAGTGCAAGGAGAGAATGAAAGATGGGTCAAGTCATCGATACCGATCTCGTTTCCCCAGGCAAACGCGCGTCATATCTCTTCGAGGCTGTGGAAGGTTCGCCGCTGCCGGTCATCGATCTCTCCCGGTCGCGCTTCAAGGATCGTAATTTTCGCGCGAGTTTTTCGGGACGCATGTTCGGCAATGCCTTCCTCACGCGTTTCAACGCCATTGCGGTTCATCTGGCGCGTGCCTAGAATGAAATTTCCGAGCGCTCCAGCAAGATGCTCCTGCTCGCCTTGCTGCATCAGGGAACCTATGAATAGCTCTTCGACTATCACGCACCTTTCCCCTACACCCGGCCCGGCGATATCCTGCTGCTCGATCTCGATGCGCCACAAAGCGTGACCTTTTCCAGAACTCGCCGTTCTCGGCCTTATCTCCACGGCTGCCGCCTTCGGCCTGCAGACCGTCGCCCAGCGTTATACGACGGCATCGCGGGCGGCTGTTCTGGTGTCGGGCGAAAGCATTTTCGGCGCACTCGGCGCCTATGTCTTTCTCGATGAGCGGCCGCAATGGCATGTGCTGACAGGTGCCTTGCTGATCTTCACGGCGATCATGATCGTGGCGCTTTCCGGCCATGTCCCCGCTGCCAAACTGGAGGTGGAACAGGAGGGGTGAGAGCGGTCAGAGCGGCAGCTTGCTCTGCTCGGGATCGGCAAAGGCCGATGCCGGCATCGGGCCAGCCGTCAGCAGCGTAAAATCGAAGGCTGATTTCATGTCTGGCCCCAGCACATATTGGCGGTGCACGCGTAACTGATCCCCACGGATTTTCTTGTAATGTTCAGGGGTCAGCATATGCCGCACGCGGATATGGATCATGCTCGCCTGCGGCGCATCCGGATGGCCGGAAACGCTGACGACGGGCACTTTGTAGAAGTTGATCGAGTCCGTCAGGCACTGCACGTCGAGCCAGAAAATGTCAGGACAGCGGGCGATCAGGCCGACGCGCGAGCGCAGGAGCGTCGCCGACGACATCAGCGCGCATTGAAGGATCGCGCAGCCAAGTGTGGCAAAGACCACCCGCTTGCCCTTGAAGACATCCGGCTCCCGCTCCAAGAGAATGCCGACGACATGCGCCGCGACGCTGGAGCCCATGCTGTGTGAGGAGATGACATATTCATCGGCCTCCTCCTCGAGTGCCTCGCGCACCGACGTCGCGCATTGATCGAGCCAGTCGTTGAAAACAGGCCTGTCCATGCGCGCCAATGCCACCGCCATTTCCCAGTCGGCGAAAAGATGTAGCGTGTGGAAGCGCTCCGAGAATGGCAGGAAACCGAAGATGAAGAAGATGGCCGCCAGCGGCGCACTCCAGCCGACGTGCCAGCCGGGAAGCCCCAGCCAGTAATGCAGCGTCAGGATCTGCAGCGTGATGACGATTGCAAGCGCCGTCAGGAGGAAGGGAAAGATGAAGAAGAGGCCAAAGCGCCAGGCGTGGCGGAAATAGCCGGCCATGCCGCCCTCGCGCACCACCTGCCAGAAGCTCTTGAAGCCCAAGGCGATCCGGCTTGCCGTATTGCCCTTGCGCAGCTGCTGCACCAGGTCGTTATGGTCGAAGACATGGACGCGCGTCTGCGTCTGCCAACCGTCGGCGCCGGTGTCGACATCGAAGGAAACAAAATCCCCCTCGCTAGCCGTACCCGTTGAAACCTGGTATCCCCACACGGATGCACTCTGCCGGGCGGTGCGCTCATACCGCGCCCGATGCGCTTTTCCGTCCAACGGCTCAAATCCGGGGAAATGCAGAACGACCCGCTTCTCGACGAGTTTCATAAGTCTTTTTCTTCTTTCCGGCGTGTTGTGATCGCCGTTGCTCGACTGACGGTTCGCCCGAAAATGCGGCGAAAAACCGGATAAAACCTTCGAGCCGTCTTGCTAAGCGAACTCTTCCGGAATTCAATGGGGTAAGGCGCATTTCGATAGGATTAAGGGGAATTTTGTGGCCAATCTCGTGAATGAACTGGTGTCAGGCGTCGTCAGTAGCGTGCTCAAGGAAATCCTGAAGAAGACCACGGGCCGTACCACCAAGCGCAAGCGCCGCAAGGCAGCGTCTGCAACGGCGAGCCGCACCACCCGCAAGGCAACGCCGGTGAGTCGCAAGCCTGCTCGCAAGCAGGTCAGCAAGCGCCGCACGGCAGCAGGCCGCAGCAGGCAGCGCCGCGCCTAAAGCCTCCTCCACTGAGAGCTGCAGGGCCGCTTCACCGATACCGAGATTGAAGAGATCAAGATCTGCCGCAATGGGGCGTAACGCATGGGCAACAATCTCTGCCGCTAAGTGTCGCGGATTGGTCTTTTTTGGTTTGGGCGGGTGGAATTCCGCCCTCCGCATGCTATCTAAAGAAAACGATTGAAACGGCGGGCCTTTACCCCGCCTGTTGAAAGGATTAGGTCCCATGAGCGGTATCAACGAATTCATCGAAAACGAGATCAAGAGCAACGACGTCGTCCTTTTCATGAAGGGCACGCCACAGTTTCCGCAGTGCGGTTTCTCCGGCCAGGTCGTGCAGATCCTCGACTACATCGGTGTCGACTATAAGGGCATCAACGTGCTCGCCGATTCGGAAATCCGCCAGGGCATCAAGGATTACTCCAATTGGCCGACGATTCCCCAGCTCTACGTCAAGGGCGAGTTCATCGGCGGCTGCGACATCGTCCGGGAAATGTTCCAGGCCGGTGAGCTCCAGCAGCATCTCCAGGAAAACGGCGTCACCATCAAGACCGCCGTCGCCTGATCGGTCACCGGGCGTCTGTCCGGTTTCCAAATCCGTATTTTGAGTTCGAGGCGCTGCGCCAAGCAGCGCCTTGACCTGTTTATGGGAATTTCATCGTGACCGATTCATCACAAGCCATGTCCGCGGGTCGGCTGCCCATGGGCAAGCTGGAATTTATCGCGCTTGCGGCTTTCCTGATGGCCGTCAACTCGCTCGCAATCGATATCATGCTGCCCGCATTGCAGCAGATTGGCTCCAGCCTCGGTGTCGAAAACGAGAATCATCGCCAGTATGTCGTTTCTGCCTATCTTTTCGGTTTCGGCCTCGCTCAGCTTTTCTATGGGCCGCTTTCCGATCGCTTCGGTCGTCGCGTTCCGCTGCTGATTGGCCTTGCCATCTATGTCGTTTCCGCCTTCGGCATCGCCGTCGTGCCGGCCTTTGCCGGGCTTCTGGCGTTACGCTTCATCCAGGGTCTGGGTTCCGCCGCCACCCGTGTCATTACGATTTCCATTGTCCGCGACGTCTACGGCGGCCGACAGATGGCGGAGGTCATGTCTCTGATCATGATGGTCTTCATGATCGTTCCGGTCATTGCGCCCGGCGGCGGTCAGATCATCATGCTCATCAGTACCTGGCATATGATCTTCGTCTTCATCGGCGCCATGGGGACGGCCGTCGGCACGTGGATGTATCTGCGCCTGCCGGAAACACTTGACCCCGCCAATGTCCGTCCGTTCACGGTCCGCTCGGTGGCACAAGGTTTTGCGATCTTCTTTTCCAACCGCATCGCCCTCTGTTACACCATTGCCAGCACGATCCTCTTTGGCGCGTTGTTCGGCTTCATCAACTCCGCCCAGCAGATCTATGTCGGCATCTACGGGCTCGGCGTCTATATGCCGGTCGCCTTTGCCGCTGTGGCGCTGTTCATGGCCTTCTCGTCCTTCATCAATTCGCAGCTGGTCGGCCGCTTCGGCATGCGTCGCCTGTCGCACGCGTCGATCCTCGGTTTCTGCGCATTGAGTTTCATTTGGCTGATGGTGCAGATATCGGGGCCGCAGCCGATGCCCTTTGTGATCTTCATCATCTTCTTCGCGCTCGTCATGTTCCAGTTCGGCTGGATCGGCTCCAACTTCAATTCGCTTGCCATGGAGCCGCTCGGCCATCTTGCCGGCACCGCCTCCTCAGTGATCGGCTTCATGAGCACGATCGGCGGCGCATCGATAGGTGCCATGATCGGACAGGCCTTCGACGGAACGGCAACGCCAATGATTGCGGGTTACTTCATTGTTTCGCTTGTTGGGATCGTTTTCGTGCTGATCGCCGAAAAGGGGCGGCTGTTCAGGCCGCAGCACGCACCGCTCTCGAAGGACGCATCAATTTCGGACTTCACCGATACCGGGCACTGAAGCTTCCAGACACATCGAGTGGCGGAACGCCATGGTAGGGACTCCGCCGCCCTTCCACATCAAGTTCGGCCGCGTTTGCAGCAGCTCTTCCGTCATTCAGGGGGATTCGAATGACTCCGACACACAAACCACACACGGAAAACCAGGGTTCGGCCCGCATCGGCATGGGTTTCGTCGAATTCGTGGTGACCATCGCCATCATGACCGCCAGCATTGCCATGGCGATCGACAGCATGCTGCCGGCGCTGCCCAATATCGGCCATTCGCTGGGGGTAACCAGCAACAATGACGCGCAGCTCGTCATCGGCGTCTTTTTCTTAGGGTTCGGCGCGTCGCAGATCATCTTCGGCAGCCTGTCGGATGCCTTCGGCCGCCGCAACATCCTGCTCGGCGGCCTGGTCTGCTATGTGATCGGCATGTTTGCCGCCGCGGCCACCGGCAGCTTCGAAATGCTGCTGATCATGCGCTTCGTTCAGGGTATCGGCGGTGCAGCTGTGCGCATCACCACAATGGCGATTGTCCGCGACTGCTTCGGCGGCCGCGAGATGGCGCGCGTCATGTCCTATGTCATGATCGTCTTCATGATCGTGCCGATCGTCGCCCCTTCGGTCGGTCAGCTCATCATCACCTACGCCAACTGGCACTGGATTTTCATCCTGCTCGGCATCATCGCTTCGATTCTCTTCGTCTGGGCGCTGCTGCGCTTGAAGGAATCGCTACCGCCGGAAGAGCGCATTCCACTGTCCTTCGACGCCGTCGCTGACGGCTTCAAGACGGTTCTCACCAACCGCATCACCTGCGGCTACATGATCGGGCTCACCATGTTCACCGGCGTTATCAGTGCCTATGTGATCTCGGTGCAGCAGGTGTTCGGCGAGGTTTACGGCCTCGGCGATTGGCTGCCGATCGCCTTTGCGGCAACCGCGGGCGGCATCGCCGTCGCCAACTTCGCCAATGGCATGCTCGTGCGCACCTTCGGCATGCGCCGCATCTCGCATGCGGCCATGCTGCTCTTCACCATAATCTCTTCGATCGGCTTGGTCGCGGCGCTCGGCGGCACGCCGTCCTTCGCCTTCTCCTATGCACTCTTCTCGATCCTGCTGATCATGTTTGCCGTCATCGCCACCAACTTCACGGCGATCAGCCTGGAGCCGATGGGCAATCTTGCCGGCACGGCAACCGCCATCACTGGTTTCGTGTCGACGACTTTCGGCGCCCTCCTCGGCGGCGGCGTCGGCCAGCTGTTCAACGGCACAGTCCAGCCGCTCTTCGGCGGCTTTACGCTCTTCGGCGCCGTGACCGTTCTCATGGTCCTCTGGGCGGAAAAGGGTAAGCTTTTCACCCATCCCGGCGACAGCCCGCAGATCGACCCGGGCGCCGTGCACATGTAATGGTGCTGCAGCATAAACTGGAAGATCACCATGAGCCGTTTCTGGAGCCCCGTTGTCCAATCCTTGAGGCCCTATGTGGCGGGCGAACAGCCCGTCATTGACGGCTTGGTCAAGCTGAACACCAATGAGAACCCCTACGGCCCATCGCCCCGTGCGCTGGCCGCGATCTCGGAAGCCGTTAACGACACGCTGCGGCTCTATCCCGAGCCGACGGGCCTGAAGCTGCGCGAGGCGATTGCTGCAAGCTACGATCTCGATCCCGGCGAAGTCTTTGTCGGCAATGGCTCGGACGAGGTCCTGGCGCACACCTTCCAGGCGTTGTTGAAGCACGAACTGCCCCTGCTCTTCCCTGATATCACCTATAGCTTCTATCCGACCTATTGCGGCCTCTACGGTATCGACTTCCACGAGGTCCTGCTGGACGAGAAGATGCAGGTCAGGATCGAGGACTATCGGCAGCCCTGCGGCGCGATTATCCTGCCCAACCCGAATGCGCCGACGGGCTCCGCCTTGCCATTAGCGGCAATCGAGGCGCTGATATCAGAGCATCCGGATCAGGTTGTCGCCATCGATGAAGCTTATGTGGATTTCGGCGGCGAAAGTGCCATCCCGCTGGTACGGAAGTATCCGAACCTGCTGGTCGTCCAGACTTTCTCGAAATCGCGCGGCCTTGCCGGCCTCCGTGTCGGTTTCGCCGTCGGTCAGCGGCCGCTGATCGATGCACTGGAAAGGGTCAAGGACAGCTTCAATTCCTACCCGCTGGACAAGCTGGCTCAAGCCGGCGCCGTGGCTGCCTGGGAGGATCAGGACTGGTTACGGAAACATTGCGACTTGATCGTCGCAAGCCGCGAGCGCCTGATTGCCGCTCTCAGGGAACTCGGCTTTGAGGTCCTGCCCTCCTCCGCCAATTTCGTCTTCGCCCGGCATGGAGAACGCGGTGCTGTGGAGCTTGCCGCGGAGCTGCGCAAACGCGCGGTCCTCGTGCGGCATCTCCGCGGGGAGCGCACCGAGAATTTCCTGCGCATCACCATCGGCACCGATGCCGAATGCGACAAGCTCCTGGACGCGCTGAAGCAGATCCTCGCCTGACGGCTCAGACCGTGACGACCTCACGGCGCAGGATGTCCCAGCTTTCCTTGTCGGGCGTGATCAGCAGTCCGCCGGTGACATGATGCGGCAGATAGGCCGAGCCGTCGAAACGGGCGGCATAGCCGCCGGCTTCCTGGCTGATCAGCGTTCCGGCCAGATGGTCCCAGGGCATCAGCTTGTTGTACATCAGGTAATGCACGTGCCCACCGGCAAAGGTGCGGTATTCATGGGCCGCGCAGCGGTAGTTGATGAGGAAGCGCACCTTGGCGAGATTGCCGAGGATTTCGGCGCGCTTCTCCTGCGGCAGGTAGCCGGTCGAAGCCATGCCGACCATCTGGTCGAGCGCGACAGGCTCTGCCACTCGCAGCCGCTGCGCCTCGCCATCCGGCCGCCGCAGCCAGGCGCCGCCGCCCTTCTCAGCCATGACCCAGTCGTCGCCCATCGGATCATAGATGATGCCGGCAACCGTCTCGCCCTTGGAAACCACCGATGCCATGACGCCGAAAGCCGGAATGCCCGAAGCAAAGTTGAAGGTGCCATCGACGGGATCGACGACGATGGCGAGATCGGCACCTTCGAGCTTCTCGAGAAGGGCTTCGTCGGCGGCAACCGATTCTTCGCCAATGAAGAGCGCCTCCGGCCAGAGCCGCGCGGCCTCGACTTTCATCATCCTTTCGGCCTGCTCATCGGCCTCCGTCACGAGGTCGGTCGCCTCCGTCTTGGCGCGCACATCACTGCTGCCCAGCCTGCGAAAGCGCGGCAGGATCTCGGCTTTCGCTGCCTGCCGCAGGAGATCGGCAAGCTTCATCGTATCTATGGCAGTCGTCATAGCGCGTTCCTTTCGGTTTATCGGTAGCCGACGATCTCGTTTCGGATCATCTGCCAGCTTTCCTTATCGGGAGCAGAGATGATGCCGCCGGAAATCTCGCCGGGTCTGTAGGGCGTTCCGTCGAATTTGGCGGTATGCCCGCCGGCTTCCTGATGGGTCAGCACGCCGGCCAGATGATCCCACGGCATCAGCTTGGGGTGACCTATGAAATGCAGCTTGCCCGAGGACACCATCCAATATTCGTAAGCCGAGCAATTGAACGCGAAGGTCATCTTGACCTTCGCCATATTGGCGGCAACACGCGAACGATCCGGCTCGTCCATATGGCTACAGGCCATGGCGCCGATCATACGGCTCAGCTCCAAGGGGTCCGCGACCTTGAGGCGGACAGGCTCGCAATCGCCCTTCTGCTGGAAAGCGCCGGCGCCCTTAAGGGAAACGACCGTGTCACCGAGCACCGGATCATGAATGATGCCGGCAACCGTTTCACCCTTGACGGTCACGGCAAGGATCGTACCGAAAACCGGCATGCCGGCCGCAAAATTGAACGTGCCGTCGACGGGATCAATGACGAAGGCAAGATCGGCATCGGCGAGCGCCGGCACGACCGAACGATCCGCCTCATAGGCTTCTTCACCGACGATGAGCGCGCTGGGAAAGCGCTCGCGGATCGCTGCCGTAAGGTAAGCCTCGGAGCGCAGGTCGGCTTGCGTTACGAGATCGACGGAAGACGTCTTTTCGGAAACATTGGCCGCAGCCGCATTGCGGAAGCGCGGCATGATCTCTTCTTCGGCGACATGCCTGAGGCAATCACCGAGGAACTCTATGTCTTTGTCTGAGAAAATCATTTTGGACTCGTTGCATGGAACTGCTGAGGCTCATAGCAAGTCCATTATGACGTTTGGGTGACGGCCAGCGCAGAAAAGTCGAAAAGTTTCGGATCGAGCAGGTGTGACGGGTTCACATGCGCGAGCGCACGCAGCATCGTGTCCTTGCGGCCGGGCATGCGGCGCTCGATATCGGCGAGCATATCCTTCATCGCATTGCGCTGCAGACCGTCCTGAGAGCCGCAGAGATCGCAGGGAATGATCGGAAACTGCATGGCTGCGGCAAACTTGGCCATGTCGTCCTCGGCGCAATAGGCAAGCGGCCTGAGCACCATCAGATTGCCTTCGTCGTTGAGGAGCTTCGCCGGCATGGCGGCCATCCGCCCACCATGAAAGAAGTTCATGAAGAAGGTTTCGAGGATGTCCTCGCGGTGATGGCCGAGGACCAGCGCGTCACAGCCCTCTTCTTTGGCAATACGATAGAGGTTGCCGCGGCGCAGGCGCGAACAGAGGGAACAATAGGTGGCTCCTTCCGGCACCTTCTCTTTCACGATCGAATAGGTATCGCGATATTCGATGCGGTGTTTGACGCCGATCTTGGAAAGGTATTCCGGTAGCACATGCTTCGGGAAATTCGGCTGACCCTGATCGAGATTGCAGGCGATCAGCTCCACCGGCAGCAGCCCGCGCCACTGAAGATCGAGGAGCAGCGCCAGCAGGCCGTAGGAATCCTTGCCGCCGGAAATACCGATCAGCCAGCGTTTCTGGCCCTTGAGCATGTCGAAATCGTCGAAAGCCTGGCGCACCTGCCGCAGGAGACGCTTGCGCAGCTTGTTGAAGGAGACCGAGTGCGGCGCATCGGCAAACAGCGCATGGCCGATGCCGGCTTCAGCCGTTTCCAGATCATCGGCAATATTGGCTGCGATATTCATCTTCTTACCTGTCTGATGTGCCAGCCCTGCTTAACAGAAACCGCCAGCCCAACCCAGCCTCAATCGCCAAAAACAGACCAGCCGGTGCGCGCTGCGAGCATCTCCAGCGCCACGGCACCAAGCTGCGAATTGCCGACCTTATTAAGGCCAGGCGACCACACCGCGATCGAAGCGATACCGGGCGCGACCGCGAAGATGCCGCCACCAACGCCGCTCTTGCCCGGCAGGCCGACATGATAGGCGAAGTCGCCCGACCCGTCGTAGTGGCCGCAGGTCAGCATCAGCGCATTGATGCGCCGCGCGCGCTTCGGCGACACCACCGAATGGCCGGTCAGCGGATTGCCGCCGCGCGCAGCCAGGAACAGGCCGGCCCTGGCCAGTTGCTCGCAGGTCATCGAGAGTGCGCACTGGTGGAAATAGACGCCAAGCACATGATCGACCGGATGATCGAGATTGCGATAGGAGCGCATGAAATTGGCGAGCGCGAAGTTGCGATAGCCGGTTGCCGTTTCCGAGCGCGCCACCTTGTCGTCGATGGTGATGGATTCGTCGTCAGCGAGGTAACGCACGAAGCGCAGCAACTCGCCGATCGCCTCGCGCGGCGCATGGCCGGCCATGACGACATCGCTGACGGCGATCGCGCCGGCATTGATAAAGGGATTGCGCGGGATGCCGTGTTCATGCTCGAGCTGGACGATGGAATTGAAGGCTGAGCCCGAAGGCTCGCGGCCGACGCGTTTCCACAGTCCCTCGCCCACCTTGCCGAGCGCCAGCGTCAGCATGAAGACCTTGGAAATGCTCTGGATGGAAAAGGCGACATCGGCATGGCCGACGCTGTAAACCTTGCCGTCGACGGTAATGAGCGACATGCCGAACTGATTCGGATCGACCTTGGCAAGTTCGGGAATATAATCCGCGACCTTGCCCTCGCCGATGCGGGGCGTCAGCTCCTTGTAGATGCTGTCGAGGACTGCCTGCAAATCCACCATCTTCCCTCCGGATACGAAAAAGCCGCCCCGAGAGGCGGCTTTTCCAGAATGCGAAAACGCCTCGCGTATTAACGCGAATAGAATTCGACGACCAGATGCGGTTCCATGACAACCGGGTACGGAACGTCGGACAGCGTCGGAACGCGTGCGAAAGTGGCAACCATCTTGTTGTGGTCGACTTCGACATATTCAGGAACGTCGCGCTCTGCGAGCGAAACGGATTCCAGAACCGTAACGAGCTGCTTGGACTTTTCACGAACTTCGATGACGTCGCCGGCCTTGCAACGGTAGGAACCGATGTTGACGCGCACGCCGTTGACCGTAACGTGGCCATGGTTGACGAACTGGCGGGCAGCAAAGACCGTCGGAACGAACTTGGCGCGGTAGACGATCGCGTCGAGACGGGACTCCAGAAGACCGATCAGGTTTTCCGAGGTATCGCCCTTGCGGCGGGAGGCTTCAGCGAAGATCGCGCGGAACTGCTTCTCACGCAGGTCACCGTAGTAACCCTTAAGCTTCTGCTTGGCGCGCAGCTGCACGCCGAAATCCGAAAGCTTGCCCTTGCGGCGCTGCCCGTGCTGGCCCGGACCGTATTCGCGGCGGTTCACCGGGGACTTCGGACGGCCCCAGATGTTTTCGCCCATACGGCGGTCGATCTTGTATTTGGACGATTCGCGCTTGCTCATCGTATTTCCTTTCAAAGTGTTATGACGGTTTGTTGCCAAACCGCGCGAAGGAAACACGCCCTCCTTTGATCCCGTTTCCGAGACCCGACAGGATCTTTCCATTACGCGAACGGATCTGATCCACGGGACATGTCAAATGAAACACCGGACATTGCTGCCCGGTGCTGGCGCGGTCTTTAGGGATAAGTCACAGGATTGTCAAACAGAATCTGCCGCGGCAGGGCCTTTCTCGTCTGCCCGTTCGAGCGAACCGGCAAGTTTGCGCAAGAGTCCGGCCAGCGCCCGACGCTCGTCCTCGTCCAGCTCGTCGAGATGGCCGAGTTCCCGCCTCATGTCTTCGCGGAAGGCGGCTTCGGCCCGGCGGATGCCCTCATCCGTCAGCGCTACTTCGAAGCTGCGCTTGTCCTCGGCCGAGCGTTCCCGTCGGATCAGCCCGGATTTCTCCAGCCTGTCCAGCCGGTGTGTCAGCCCGCCCGAGGAGATCATCAGAAGGCTGTAGAGCTCCGTCGGGATCATTCGGTACGGCGGTCCAGCGCGCCGGATCGTCGCGATCACGTCGAACTCCCCGCGATCGAGATCGAATTCCGAGAATGTCGCCTCGATGGACGGCCGCACCAGATTGGAGATTCGGTAAATGCGCCCGAGAATGCTCATTGGCGTCGTATCGAGATCGGGCAGCTCCTCTGACCAGAGCGCGCGCAACCGGTCGACATGGTCTTGCTTTTCCATGGTCACTCCAAAACTATCTTGACGAGAAGATAAATTGGGAAGATTATCTTCTCGTGAAGATAAATATAGCGAACCTGCCGCGTGATCCAAGGAGGAAATCATGTTCCACGTCATACCGCGTGAAAGCCAGCAGCAGTTCGCCAATCGCACCATCCGTTTTGAGGGCGGCGATTACGGCGCGCCGGTCTCGATCTTCCTGATCGACAACGAGCCTGGCCAGGGCCCGGACCTGCATGTTCACCCCTATACGGAATTGTGGATCGTCCGCTCCGGCAAGGCGCGTTTCACCGTTGGCGAGCAGACGCTGGAGCCCAACGTCGGCGATATCGTCATCGTCAACTCCGAGACGCCGCACTGCTTCAAGAATGTCGGGACGACGCGGCTGGAGCTCACCTGCATCCATGCCAGCCCCGAGATCATCCAGAGCTGGGTCTGAGAGGCTTATTCTGCGGCGCTCTTCAGGGCGTCGGTGTCAGGCGCATCGGCCGAACCCGGTGCGGTCTCAGCCTGCAGGTCCGGGAAGGCGACGATGCGTTTGCCGGTAAAGTCCGTGTGGACGACGATAAGCCCCTGCTCTTCGAAATAGCCAAGCAGCCGGCGTGCGCGCCGGGCAGAATGCGTACCATAGGCGCGCGCGATACGAGCATCCGACGGGCAGGCCTCGCCCCCGATCGCGGCCTTCGCCATCATCAGGAACACACCCTGAAGATCGTCGGTGACGCCATTGGAGAGCGAAAGCGCCGTCGCCCAGGCTTCCCCTGCGGCCATGTCGGGATCGACGCCGGAGCGGGAAACCGCCACGCGCCGCCGGAATTCCTGCAAGGACATCGGCGCTCCCGGAACACGGCGCATGCGCAGCCGTACCAGAAACTCCTGATAGAGAACCGCATCCGTGCGGAAACCGGAGCCCGGATCGTCGAGGATCTCGGAGAGCACGCCGGAAAGCCGTTCCTCGCGTTCTTCGGCCGACAGTTCCGGCTGTGCCGCACGCGGCTCGGCGGCCTGCATGGGGCTGGCGGCCGGCGTCGAGCGCGAGAGCTCGGCCAGAATATCGGTGGTCGGGCGCGGCGCCGGTGGAGCACGCCGCACGATCGGCCGCTGGAACTCCTCCGGATCCGGCGTGAAGATCAGGTCTTCGACATCCTGTGGCGAATCCGGCAGCGGCATCAGCTTGGGGCTCGAAGAGCGCGCCGAGGTCTCGACATTGCCGATCTGGATCGGCAGCGGGCGGCGCGACAAGGCAGGACCGAGGGCGACGAAATGGCCACGCTTCAAATCTCGGAACATTTCCGCCTGCCGGCGGTCCATGCCGAGCAGATCAGCGGCGCGCGCCATGTCGATATCGAGGAAGGTGCGGCCCATAAGGAAGTTCGAGGCTTCGGCCGCGACATTCTTTGCAAGCTTGGCGAGACGCTGCGTGGCGATGACGCCGGCAAGCCCGCGTTTACGTCCACGGCACATCAGGTTGGTCATGGCGCCGAGCGACGCCTTGCGCGCATCTTCCGAGACATCGCCGCCGACCGAGGGCGCAAACATCTGCGCCTCGTCGACCACGACCAGAACCGGATACCAATATTCGCGATCGGCATCGAACATGCCGTTAAGGAAGGCGGCCGCCGCCCGCATCTGCTGCTCGATATCGAGCCCTTCCAGCGTCAGCACGCAGGAAACGCGGTGCTGGCGGATACGGTTGGCAATGCCGGCAAGCTCGGCCTCGGTGCGCTCGCCATCCACGACGATATGGCCGAACCGGTCGGACAGCGTGACGAAATCACCTTCGGGATCGATGATGACCTGCTGTACCCATTGTGCCGATTGCTCGAGGAGACGGCGCAGCAGATGCGATTTGCCGGAGCCGGAATTGCCCTGCACGAGCAGACGCGTCGCCAGCAATTCCTCGATATCGAGCGTCGCCGGGTTGCCGGACGCCATTCCCATATCGATGCCAACCTGCACGTCCAATTCCCCTTACAAATTCCAGCCCCCGTCTCTAGCAGATTCGCAGGCACTGTTGTCGTCAAACCTTTAAAAACCCACAGGGAAAGTCAGGCCTGGAAAGAAGCCTTCACTGCCTCGCGCTCGACGAGATCGCCCGCCATGTCGTTCTGCGTCGGAATCAGCAAACGGGTGCAGAGCAGGCTGACGAAGAGTGGTACCAGCAGGACCGCGAGCCCCACGCGCAAGCCCAGGAGTTCGCCGAGAAAGCCAATGATCGGCGGCCCGATGAGAAAACCGCTGAGCGCCGCGAAGGAGAGTATGGCAACGCTTGAAGCAGGCGGTCGGTCGGTCAGCGAAGCGACGGCCGTCACCGCAAGCGGGAATCCGACCGAGACGCCGACACCGACGGCTGCAAAGCCAAGCAGCGCAAGCGGCGTCACCGGCGCAAGCAGAACGACGAGCATGCCGGCAAGCGAGGCGATGCCGCAGCCGCGGGCAATGGCAACCGCACCGAAACGGCCTTTCATGTAATCACCGCTGAAGCGCCCCGCCGCAACCATGAAGGCGAAAACCGAATAACCGAGGCCGGTTTGCGCACCTTCGGCATTCATGACATCGCGGAGATAGACCGCCGACCAGTCGGCGATCGCACCTTCGGTCATGGTCACGCCGAAGACGAAGGCACAGATCCCGAGCAGGGCAAGGCTGGGCGGCTTGAAGCCGCTCTTTACCTGCGAATTCTCCTCATGGTGACTTTCCGGCAATTTCGGCAGGCGCAGGCTGGCAATGAGCGCGATCGGCAGGACGATGATCGCCGTGATCAGGATCGACCAATGCGGTGAAAGCCCGATGGCAATGGCGCCAACGCCGATCAGGCTGCCGGCCATGATGCCGAAGCTCCAGAAGCCGTGGCAGCGGCTCATGATGATTAGTCCCGTCGCCTTCTCCGTCACATCGGCCTCGACATTCATGCCGAGTTCCACCGTCGAAAGCGCGACGCCGACGATCATCAAGGCAAAGAACAGAAGCACGGTGCTGGGCGCGAAGGCCGGCAGCGAAACCACGGCAAGAAAGAAGATGAAACCGTAGATGATCGCCATGCGCCCGCCGATGCGCGAGACGAGGCGGCCGGCAAATGGCAGGGTGATCAGGGTACCAATAGGCAATCCCAGAAGGGCTACCGCGAGATCGGCGGTGCCGAGTTCCAGCTTCGCCTGGATATCGGGAATGCGCGGCAACCAGGCGCCGAAGGCGATCGGTTGCAGAAAGAAGATCAGCATGACAAGTCTTTGCAGCGACACGGCGCACCTCTTTGCATCTTGAGCGGCAAACAGCTGCTCGCGATTCCCCGCGGGGATCTTGCGTGATGAGACAGGGGAAATAAAGCGCGCAGTGCCTTATCGTGTGCTCAGCCCGAACCCTTGCATCAGCCGCCGCGTGGCAAAATCCGGATTGCCCGAAGTGAAGAAGGCAAAGTCGAAATTGTCAGGATGAACGGCGTCCGCAACGTGCGGTACCAGCGTGCGGGCGCGGCGCGCAATCGCTTCCGCTGGATCCAGCCAGTCCACCGGCCAAGGCGCCAGCCTGCGAAACATATTCGCCATAAAGGGATAATGCGTGCAGGCGAGCACGACGATGTCGGTCTTGCGCCCATCCTTCTCGACAAAACACTGATCGATTTCGGTGAGCACTGCCTCGTCAGAAACGGCGTCACCGCGGATATAGGCTTCAGCCATGCGTGCCAGGTTTTCGGAGCCGACCAGCCGCACATGGCATTGCTGCGCAAAGGACTGGATGAGGTCGCGTGTATAGGCGCGTCTGACCGTGCCGGGGGTCGCCAGCACCGAGACCAGCCCGGAGCGCGTGCGCTCGGCAGCAGGCTTTATCGCCGGCACCGTGCCGACGAAGGTCATCTGCGGAAAGGCGGCGCGCAGGTCGGCGCCCACAAGCGTGAAGGCCGTGTTGCAGGCAATGATGCAGACCTCGGGATCGTAATCTTCGAGCAGCTTGGCGAAGAGCCCGATGATCCGCTCCTTCAGCGCCTGCTCTTCCCAGCCGCCATAGGGAAAGCCGGCATCGTCGGCGATGTAGATAAAACCGCGTTCCGGCATCAGCACGCGCGCCTCGCGCAGCACGGTCAGCCCGCCGATGCCTGAATCGAAGACGAGGATGGGTTTCAGCTCATTTGTCGGCGCTGTCATCGGTCGGGGCACCCTTGGCGGATCGAGTAGAACCGCCTTTGCGCGGGCTGTTGCGCGAAAAGCGGTCGAGAGAGGAGATGACGCCGCGCAGCACGCTGATTTCCTGCTCCGTGAAGGCCCGGCGGGAGAGAACTGCGCGCAGGTTGTCGACCATTTTCGGCTTTTTCGAGGGCGGATGGAAATAGTTGCGGGAATCGAGCGCCTCTTCCAGCTGGTCGAACAGGCCGAAGAGCTGTTCCTTGGTGGAGGGCCGCTGTTCAAGCGCCTGGAACGGCACCGCCTCCAGATCCTCCATGCCGGATTTCATCCATTCATAGGACATCAGCAGCACTGCCTGGGCGATATTGAGCGATGCAAAGGCCGGATTGACCGGAAAGGTGACGATCTCGTCGGCAAGCGCCACTTCCTCGTTGGTCAGTCCCCAGCGCTCGCGGCCGAACAGGATACCCGTCGCCTCGCCTGCTCTGAAGCGGCTGCGCAGGTTTCCGGCGGCAAAGACCGGTGAGCGCACCGGCTTGTAATTGTCACGGCTGCGCGCCGTCGTCGCATAGACGAAGTTGAGATCGGAAATCGCCTCTTCCAACGTAGCGAAAACCTTCGTGCCTTCGATCACGTGATCGGCCTTGGAGGCCGCAGCCTGGGCCCTCTCGTTCGGCCAGCCGTCGCGCGGATTGACGAGGCGAAGATCGGCAAGGCCGAAATTCGCCATGGCGCGCGCCACCATGCCGATATTCTCGCCCATCTGCGGCTCGACCAGAATGATAACAGGCCCTTCGGCCAAAAGTTGACGCTCGCTGTTGGTGCCCGCCATGGTGCTTATTGTACTTCCTATTCCTGATTTACGGGCGCAATAGCTTTGCCGGCCGCAAACGGCAAGTCCTGCGTCTCTGTCGGATAGAGCCGTTCGATGGTCGAGCCGATCATTTCGACGGCGAGCCGCGCCCCTTCCTGCCACAGTGGCAGGTGACGGCTGACGTGCCGCATCTGCTTGCGGGTGACGAGGAAACACTCCGAGCCGCGCGGCGTAAATCTGTCCAGAAGGCCAATATCTGCGGTGATCCGTCCCTTGAGATCCTCGTCGACGGCATCGGCCGTATTGTTGCGGGCCAGAATGCGCGACCAATAGGTAACCGAGAGGAAAATCGCCAGCGTCTGGCGAATTTGTCCCGGCCTGGTGACAATGGACCAGGTCGAGCCGAGCGGGCGCGCTGAGAGCGTGATGTCGCGATAGCAGGCATCGACCTTCTGCGAGATGACGATGAGTTCCGGCTGGCTCTTCTTGTCCGACACGGCCGACAGGAGCTCCTTCAGAGCGTCGAACCACTTGGCGACTGCCGTATCGAGCGCACCGCGCGTGCGTGTCGGCAGGACGAGGAAGGCCACTAGCATTCCCGCGACCGCACCGATGACGGTTTCCTCAAGTCGCAGCTTGAGGAGATCGAAGGTCAGGACACCCATCACGCCATAAACCAGGCAGAGCACGATCGAGATAAAGAAGGTCATCGTCGCATAGGAAATCTGCAGGAAATAGAAAGCAAGGAAGACGCAGGCGATTGAAACCGCGATGGCGGCAGCCAGGTGGTGCGTCAGCAATGTCGCCAGCACCAGGCCGAAGGCGATGCCGAACAGCGTACCGATCGAACGCTGCAGCGCCTTGATGGCAGTATCGCCGCGCGAATTGGTGTTGGTGAAGACGAGGAAGGAGGCAAGCACCGCCCAGAACCAGCGCTCGCGCGACAAGGCGAGCCCGAGCGTCATGGCAATTGCCGCTGCCAGCGTGATCTGCAAGGCCGAGCGCATCAGCGGGTTTCTGAACGAAAAATCGATGTTGGCAGGTGCGCTGGACTCTTCCACCGAAGCGATCTCGGCGAAATCCGACCTGCGTCCGGCATCGATCGTTTCCACGAGCTGCCTGCGCGCGGCGGCGAGCCAGAGGAGCGCACGCACCGTCTCTCCCTGCGGCCGGCCCTCCATGTCGGCGACGGCCTTTTCCTCAGCCGAAAGTACTGCCTTGTCGTCCTCGATCACGGCATGGACCAGAGCAAAAGCCGGCGCACTTTGATAGCTCAGCACGATGGCGCTTTCCGTCGCCAGGTGCGCGTCGAACAGCCGGATCGCCAGTTCCGCGGCCGGCGGTGAAGCACCATCGAAGACGCCGCCCGGCGGGCGCGGAATGAAGCTTTCGGCCATCAGCACCACTTCCTTCAGCCGGTCTTCCAGCTGGCGCAGTTCCTGCCGGTCGGCCTCATCGACCTTTCCATCCGTTGCAAGTGCCGCGAGCTTGAAGAGGATCTGGTTTATGCGGCCTCGCACGCTCTCCAGTGAGCGCAGGAGGTCGCGCCGCCAATTGTCTGGCAAAAGCACCGCCCTCACCCAATGGCTGACGAGCGCAGAGACAACTGGGCCGATCACGACCACAGGCAATTCCCCGATCGTCGGGTGGAAGTAGGCGCCCATAAAATAGGAGGTGAAGGCGAACATGCCGATGGCAAATCCACGCGGCCCATAAACACGCGCAGAGGAGGCGAGGAAGATCACCACGAGGAAGATGAAATCCGAAAGGTAGCGTTGCGATTCAAGCGCGGCGGCGATGCCGACGACGACGAGGCTTGCAAGACAGCCGAGCAGCCTGGTGATGAGCTGGCGGGTCGAGCCCTTGTCGCGCACGGCAACCCCGCCTTCGATCGACAGCACGATGCCGAGACCATAGGAGGCGGTCGGCAGCGGCACGATGAGCATATGGATAACGAGCAGCACCGTGAAGGATAGCATGATCGACAGAGTGACCCGGCAGCCCATGCGCAGGCGCGAAAGCGCCGGGTCATTGGCAAGCAGCCAGTCTCGGAACTCAAAGCCGGAAATCACCCTTGCCAGTCCTCATGCGCCGGATGTGGCGAACCCGAAATCGAGATACCGCCGCCTCAGCAAAAATCAAATCACACCTTGGCTTGGTTTGCTGCGAACAGCCGGCGTATCATTCGCCGTTGGCGATTTGCACCATGGTTTCCTTGAGCGAGATCGGCCCGTTCCCCTCTTCTCCCTGGATCATGATATCGTCGATGACGGGTTTGCCCGCTTCCTCGATCACCTCGAAACGCACAGTGGTAAAGGCATCTCTGTTGGGTGTGCCTTCCAGGCAGGTCGCCGCCTTGAACTTCACCGTCACCTCGGTCGTGCCGTTTGCCGGTTGGCCGTTTTCGATGGAGAGATCCTGCAGCGGGCAGGCATCCTGGCCATTGACGATCACGTCATAGTCGAAGGGCGAAATGCCATCCTCGTCGGCTGCCGGGTTCTTGGCGGCCGCCTTGTATTTGTCGCCGAAATCCTTGCTGTAGAGCCGATCGAGCATGCTTTCCTGGAAAATATCGATCCAGTCGCTGACGTCGCTCGCCCAGTTCTTCTTCGTATCATCAATGATTTCCTTGACCGGCGCGGTGGCATCGGACGCAAGCGAAAGGCCTGGTGCGACGGACAGGGCGGCGACGAGGCCAGCGAACAGAACGGCGATCTTTTTCATGGCAAAATGTCCGGGACTCGGGAGCTTATGCGGGCGAGACTAGCCATTTTCCGGCACATGGCAATGGCGGCAAAAACGTCACGGTTCCGCCCGTTCGGCTTTGCGTTCCCGGCTCACAATGCTATAGCGCTCCGGACCACATCACTCACCCGGGACAGCTGTCCCTTTCTTAAGCTTACGAGGCAGATACATGAAGAAGATCAAGGTCGCCAATCCTGTCGCCGATCTCGACGGCGATGAAATGACTCGCATCATTTGGCAGCTCATCAAGGACAAGCTGATCCATCCGTATCTCGACCTCGACATCGATTATTACGACCTCTCGGTCGAAAACCGCGACGCCACAAACGACCAGGTGACCGTCGATGCCGCCAACGCCATCAAGAAGTACGGCGTCGGCATCAAGTGCGCGACCATCACTCCGGACGAAGCCCGCGTGAAGGAATTCAACCTCAAGGAAATGTGGAAGAGCCCGAACGGCACGATCCGCAACATCCTCGGCGGCGTCATCTTCCGTGAGCCGATCATCTGCCGCAACGTTCCCCGACTCGTTCCGGGCTGGACGCAGCCGATCGTTGTCGGCCGTCACGCTTTCGGCGACCAGTACCGCGCAACCGACTTCAAGTTCCCCGGCAAGGGCAAGCTGACGATCAAGTTCGTCGGCGAAGACGGCACGGTTATCGAGAAGGAAGTCTTCAACGCACCGGGCGCCGGCGTCGCCATGGCCATGTACAATCTCGACGAGTCGATCCGCGAGTTCGCGCGCGCCTCGATGATGTACGGCCTGATGCGCAAGTGGCCGGTCTACCTGTCGACCAAGAACACCATCCTCAAGGCCTATGACGGCCGCTTCAAGGACATCTTCGAAGAAGTCTACGAGACCGAATTCAAGGATCAGTTCAAGGAAGCCGGCATCACCTATGAACACCGCCTGATCGACGACATGGTCGCTTCCGCTCTCAAGTGGTCCGGCGGCTACGTCTGGGCCTGCAAGAACTACGATGGCGACGTTCAGTCCGACACGGTCGCCCAGGGCTTCGGCTCGCTCGGCCTGATGACCTCGGTTCTCCTGACGCCGGATGGCAAGACGGTTGAAGCCGAAGCCGCTCACGGCACGGTCACCCGCCACTACCGCCAGCACCAGAAGGGCCAGGAAACCTCGACGAACTCGATCGCTTCGATCTTCGCCTGGACGCGTGGCCTGGCGCACCGCGCCAAGCTCGACGACAATGCCGAACTCGCCAAGTTCGCCTCCACGCTGGAAAAAGTCTGCGTCGACACCGTCGAAGCCGGCTTCATGACCAAGGACTTGGCGCTGCTCATCGGCCCCGATCAGCCGTGGCTCTCGACCACTGCCTTCCTCGACAAGATCGACCAGAACCTGCAGGCTGCCATGGCCTGAGCTCTGCTCGGATGAAGCATCGGAAAACCCGGCCTTTGTGCCGGGTTTTTTTCGTCGTGGCCGATAATCAGTAATCACCAATAAAATGCAAGTTTCGCGTAAGTTGCAAAGCCTATCAATCTACTCGCCTGGGCGTGGAGGTTCTGATGGCCAAGAAGAGTTTCGTTCCCGAGTTTCTGCAACTTGCGAGGCTGATGGCGCGCCGCGAAGGCCAGGATATGATCGTCTTCTACCTTGATCTTGCGCAGATCGAGACGCAGACCCAGCATTACCGTCAGCGCTGGCGATCCGCTTCCGCCGAAACCCCTGGAGCTGATGTACTGCCGGCGACAGAGGTCATTCCTCGATCCGCCGCGAAGAGCTCGCCTGCGCCAAAGGTTGAAATCTCTCGCACCAATGCTACGAAGAAAGCATGGGAGAGAGGAGAGCAGGATGACCGAGAAAATCACCTTCTACACGAACCCGATGTCGCGCGGCCGGATAGCACGGTGGATGCTGGAAGAAACCGGCGTACCATATCATACTGAAATGCTGACATTCGGTGGGACGATAAAGGAGCCGGCCTATATGTCCATCAACCCGATGGGCAAGGTGCCGGCGGTCCGACATGGCGAGACGGTCGTGACGGAATGCGCCGCGATCTGTGCGTATCTTGCAGAAGCATTTCCGCAAGCAGGCCTCGCCCCCCAGCCCGATGAGCGTGCCGATTATTACCGCTGGATGTTTTTCGCCGCCGGGCCGCTGGAAACCTCCGTCATGCTGAAGGCGCTTGGCTTCGAAATCCCGCAGGAGCGGTTGCGTATGGCCGGCTGCGGCTCCTTCGGCGATGTCATGGGAACGCTGGAAAAGGCGGTTTCGGCCGCCTCTCCTTATATCACCGGCAACCGGTTCACGGCAGCTGACGTCTATGTCGGCTCGCATATCGGCTGGGGCCTTGCCTTCGGCGGCATCGAAAAGCGCCAGGCGTTCGTCGATTATTTCGGCCGCCTTGCCGAACGTGATGCCTATAAGCGGGCAACCGCGCTCGATGAAGAGGCAGCGAAAGCGATGCAGGCTGCCTAGCCTCCCCGGCTAGGCAAGCGGCATGTAGATATCCGTTCGCAATTCGGTCGGCGCGACTTCGCGCGGATTGTTGAGATATTCCTCGAACATGACGCAGTCCCGGATCTGCCGGCCGGATCCCGGCAGACACTGGGCGTAGAGCCACTGATAGGCCTTGTACATATCGGCGTAAGGCCCCTTGTGGTGCAGTACGGCATAATCGCCGCCTTCCACCACACGTCGCTCCAGCGGTGCGTTGGCAGCCGTCTCCTCACCTGCCGCGACACAGGCGACGGAGCGCAGGTTCTCGGGTTGCACGAGATCGGGGTCGTCAAGATAGACGCCGATCATGCGCATCTCCGGCTTTGCGAGCCCGCGGGCATAGAGCGTGCCGAACAGCGTCTCGAAAGCCTTGCCGATCTCCATATAGGAGCCGGTGTGTGGAACGCCGACGAGTCCGAGCGGCGGGATGGTTTTCAGGGTGACATCAAACATGGCTGGTGCCTTTCCGGTGTGTGAGGGTTCGAAGACTGTGTGGCTTCCCTCTTTCCGGTAGCGTGCCGGCGGCATTCCGTAGACCGATTTGAAGATGCGGTTGAAGGACTGGAGATTGGGATAGCCTGATCGCTTCGCAATCTCGCTGACATCGAGATCCGTGCGGACGATGTCGCCCGCCGCGCGATGCAGTCGCAGTCGCTTGACAGTCGCCGCCAGCGTCTCACCGTAAATCGCCCTGTAGATCCGATGCCAGTGATAGCTCGACAGGCAGGCGATTTCGGCCAGCCGCTCCATGTCCAGATCCTCGTCCAGATGATCGTGGATATAGGCCGAGACCCGTCTCAGACGGTCTTCGTAGAGCGCCCATGCCGTTTCACCCACCATGTCAAACCTCATGCAAATCGATCGGCTGCAGCAAAGCATAGTCCGGTTTGACAAATCCTGCGGACTTTCCATGAAATGCAAGAGCGTGCGCTTTCATCCTCTTCGGGAAAAGCCCACGCAGAATGGAAGGGGCGTTCGCTTAAACGAAAGGCGGGAACATGTCCCGCCTTTGCAATCGATCCGTATCAGAAGCTCAGCCTGCAAGTGCCGCTGCAACTGCCTCGAGCGCCTCGTCGGCCCTGGATCCATCAGGGCCGCCGGCCTGCGCCATGTCGGGACGGCCGCCGCCGCCCTTGCCGCCGAGCGCTGCGGAGGCGACGCGCACCAGATCGACAGCGCTGAAGCGGCTGATGAGATCGGGCGTAACGGCCACGACAGCACTTGCCTTGCCATCATCGGATACGCCGATCAGCGTCACGACGCCGGAGCCGATGCTGGCCTTGCCGTCATCGGCAAGCCCCTTGAGGTCCTTCGGGTCGACGCCGGCCACGGCTTTGCCGAGGAACTTGACGCCGGCGACGTCGCGCACGGCATCGGCAGAACCGCCCTGCCCGCCGCCCATGGCGAGCTTGCGCTTGGCGTCCGCCAGTTCCTTTTCGAGCTTGCGGCGCTCGTCCATCAGCGCCTCGACGCGCGAGAGCACTTCCGACGGCTGAACCTTCAGCGAGGCAGCGAGTGTCTTCACGCGATCGTCCTGTTCGGCGAGATATTCGCGCGCAGATTCACCGGTGACGGCTTCGAGACGGCGAACGCCGGCACCGACGGCGCTCTCGCCGAGGATGCGAATGAGGCCGATCTGGCCGGTCGCCGATACATGGGTGCCGCCACAGAGCTCGACCGAATATGGCTTGTTGCTCTTCGCACCATGCAGGCCCGTACCCATCGAGACGACACGCACTTCATCGCCGTACTTCTCGCCGAAGAGCGCCATGGCGCCTTCCGCGATGGCGTCGTCGACGCTCATTAGGCGGGTCGTGACAGGCGCGTTCTGCAGCACGATCTCGTTGGCCATCTCCTCGACGACCTTGAGCTCGTCAGCCGTCATCGGCTTCGGATGCGAAACGTCGAAGCGCAGGCGCTCGGGTGCGACCAGCGAGCCCTTCTGGGCCACATGGGTGCCGAGTACTTCGCGCAGCGCCTCATGCAGCAGGTGGGTGGCCGAGTGGTTGGCGCGCAGGCGCGAGCGGCGCGCATGATCGACCGTCAGCACGACCGCATCACCGGCCTTGATCACACCTTCAACGACCGTACCCAGATGCACGAACAGGCCCTCGCCCCTCTTCTGAGTATCTGAAATCTCGATCTTGCCGTGGTCGGACGAGATCACGCCGGTATCGCCCATCTGACCGCCGGATTCACCGTAGAATGGTGTCTGGTTGACGACGATCTGCACCTTGTCGCCGGCCTTGGCTTGGTCGACAACGGCGTTGTCCTTGACAACAGCCTGGACGACGCCTTCAGCCGTTTCGGTGTCGTAGCCCAGAAATTCGGTCGCGCCGTGCTTCTCCTTGAGCTCGAACCAGACGGTTTCCGTCGCTTTCTCGCCGGAGCCGGCCCAGTGCGAACGTGCTTCGGCCTTCTGGCGCTCCATCGCATCGGTGAAACCCGAAATATCGACACCGATTTCGCGGGCGCGCAGCGCATCCTGAGTAAGGTCGAGCGGGAAGCCGTAGGTGTCGTAGAGCTTGAAGGCGGTCTCTCCATCCAGCATGTCGCCCTTGGAAAGGTCGGTGGTCGCGTCTGACAAAAGCGACAGGCCGCGCTCCAGCGTCTTGCGGAAGCGGTTTTCCTCGAGTTTCAGCGTCTCGGAGATCAGCGCCTCGGCGCGCACCAGTTCCGGATAGGCGCGGCCCATCTCCTGCACCAGCGTCGGCAGCAGCTTGTACATCAGCGGTTCCCTGGCGCCGAGCAACTGGGCGTGGCGCATGGCGCGGCGCATGATACGGCGCAGCACGTAGCCGCGACCTTCATTCGACGGCAGCACGCCGTCGGCGATCAGGAAGGCCGAGGAGCGCAGATGGTCGGCGATGACGCGGTGGCTGGCACTGCCCTCCGCCTTGACGCCCATTGTGTCCTCGATGGCCCCGATCAACGTGCGGAAGAGATCGGTGTCGAAGACGCTCTGGACGCCCTGCAGGATGCAGGCCATGCGTTCCAGGCCCATGCCGGTATCGATCGACGGGCGCGGCAGCGGGTTTCGCACGCCTGGCTCGGTCTGTTCGAACTGCATGAAGACGAGGTTCCAAAATTCGAGGAACCGGTCGCCATCCTCTTCCGGCGAGCCGGGAGGGCCGCCCCAGACATTCTCGCCCTGATCGATGAAAATTTCCGAACACGGACCGCAGGGGCCGGTATCGCCCATCTGCCAGAAATTGTCAGAGGTTGGGATGCGGATGATCTTGTCGTCGGAAAAGCCGGCAATCTTCTTCCAGAGAGTCGCGGCCTCCTCGTCCTCGGAATAGACGGTTACCAGCAGCCGGCTCTTCGGCAGGTCGAAACCTTCGGTGACGAGCTTCCAGGCAAGCTCGATCGCATTCTCCTTGAAATAATCGCCGAAGGAGAAGTTGCCGAGCATTTCGAAGAAGGTCAGGTGGCGTGCAGTATAGCCGACATTGTCGAGGTCGTTGTGCTTGCCGCCTGCGCGTACGCATTTCTGCGAGGTGGTCGCCGTCGAATAGGGACGCTTTTCGAGACCGGTGAAGACATTCTTGAACTGCACCATGCCGGCATTGGTGAACATCAGCGTCGGGTCATTGCGCGGCACGAGCGGGCTCGATGGAACGATCTCGTGGCCGTTCTTCTTGAAGTAGTCGAGGAAGGTCGACCGGATATCGTTTACACCGCTCATTTCATGCCCTTCGATGCTGCCTGCAGGCAGGTAAAATTAAATCCATCGGCTTTTATCGTTCGACCTAGCCACTGTCCAGCGAACAAACAAAACCGGCCGCATTCTCGTGAGGGAATGCGGCCGGCAGGAAATCTGCTTCAACGGTAGAGGCGAAAATTACATATCGCCATCACCCGCGTCATCACCGGCATCAGGGCCGCCATTCTGCAGGAAGCGGTCGGCGATGAGGCCGGCGTTCTGGCGTAGACCCGTCTCGATCTCGCGGGCGAGATCCGGATTGTCGCGCAGGAATATCTTGGCATTCTCGCGGCCCTGGCCGAGGCGCTGGCTGTTATAGGAGAACCAGGCACCAGACTTTTCGACGATGCCGGCCTTGACGCCGAGGTCGATGAGTTCACCGGTCTTGGAAACACCTTCGCCATACATGATGTCGAATTCGACCTGCTTGAAGGGAGGCGCCATCTTGTTCTTGACGACCTTGACGCGCGTCTGGTTGCCGATCACCTCTTCGCGCTCCTTGACCTGGCCGATGCGGCGGATGTCGAGGCGGACGGAGGCGTAGAACTTCAGAGCATTACCGCCCGTTGTCGTTTCCGGCGAGCCGAACATGACGCCGATCTTCATGCGGATCTGGTTGATGAAGATCACCATGCAGTTCGACTTGGAGATCGAAGCCGTCAGCTTGCGCAGCGCCTGGCTCATCAGACGGGCCTGCAGGCCTGGCAGGCTGTCGCCCATTTCGCCCTCGATTTCGGCGCGCGGCGTCAGCGCGGCGACCGAGTCGACGACGAGGACGTCGATGGCGCCGGAGCGCACCAGTGTATCGGTAATTTCGAGCGCCTGCTCGCCGGTGTCCGGCTGGGAGATCAGGAGGTTCTGCAGGTCGACGCCGAGCTTGCGGGCATAGACGGGGTCGAGTGCATGTTCGGCATCGACGAAGGCGCAAATGCCGCCCTTCTTCTGTGCTTCGGCAATGGTCTGCAGAGCGAGCGTCGTCTTACCGGAGCTTTCCGGACCATAGATTTCGATGATACGGCCCTTCGGCAGACCGCCGATGCCGAGCGCGATGTCGAGGCTGAGCGACCCTGTGGAAACCGTTTCGATCTCGACGATGCCCTCGTTCGAGCCGAGTTTCATGATCGAGCCCTTGCCGAACGACCGCTCGATCTGTGAGAGTGCCGCTTCGAGCGCCTTGCTTTTGTCCACCGATTTGTCCTCTACGAGCCGCAATGAATTCTGAGACATTCGATCCACCTTTAGGTTATTGACGCTGCTCTAGCAATGTCGCCGCTGATGCGAAGTTTGTACCCCATTTGTTCTTATTTCGCAATGGGGTTGCAAATAATTGAAAGAAAAAGGTAAAACGGCCCGTGTTCTATTTTTGTCTTATCGATGTAAAGCAACGGCTTAGTCTGCTCTGCGCGATTAACGAGGCCGCTTTGGCCTCCATTCGATTCGCTTCGGGGGTGCAGAAATGAGCGGCAAGATTCTTGTTCTCGGCGGTGCCCATATCGATCGCCGCGGCCGCATTGCCGGCGAGACGGCGCCGGGCGCCAGCAACCCCGGAACCTGGTTCGAAGAACCGGGCGGCGGCGGCTTTAATGCGGCGCGCAATCTCGCCCGGCTCGGCTTCGAGGTGACGATGATTTCGCCGCGTGGCGGCGATCCGATCGGCGAGATGGTGAGCGAGGCGGCCGATATTGCCGGAATTAACGACCGCCCCTTCGTCTTCCTCGACCGCAAGACGCCGAGCTATACGGCGATCATTGAGAAGGACGGCAATCTCGTCATCGCGTTGGCGGATATGGAGCTTTACCGCTTCTTCGTGCCGCGGCGGCTGTCGATCCGCTGGGTGCGCGATGCCTTCGCTGCCACCGATTTCATCCTCTTCGACGCCAACCTGCCCGAGGACACGGCAGCTGCGATCGTCGCAAGGGCCAAGGCGCTCGGCAAGCCGGTGGCGGCAATCGCCATTTCACCGGCCAAGGTGGTGCGCCTCCTGCCCTGCCTGGAAGGTATCGACTATCTCTTCATGAATGAGGCCGAGGCTGCAGCCCTCACTGGCAAGCGGCCGGACAATGCTGCCGGGTGGCCGTCGCTGCTCGGTGACATCGGCGTTAGCGGCGCGGTCGTCACCCGCGGCCAGCGCGAGCTTGTCGCCTTCAAGAACGGTCGCGCACTTCTCCTGCAGCCGCCGATCTCTGATGAGGTGGCCGATGTCACCGGTGCGGGAGATTCGCTTGCGGCGGGCACACTGTCTGCTTTGATGCACGGCCATCCGCTCGAAGAAGCGGTCCGCCATGGCGCGGCGGCAGCAGCCCTCACCGTCCAGTCGCGGCATGCGGTGAACGAAAATCTCGCGTCGGACCTTCTTCGCGACATGCTTTCGCTTGTCCCGGCGGCGAGAATTCTGCAATGAAGCGGCAACATCGATAAACGGATACGGACCATGACCAAACCTATCTCGCCCCTCCTGCCGATCTCCTATTCCAAGGAAGTGGCCGCCGCCAAGCAGCGCGGCGCCCCGATCGTGGCGCTCGAATCGACCATCATCACCCACGGCATGCCCTATCCCGGTAATATCGAGATGGCGCGCAGCGTCGAATCGATCATTCGCGATCAGGGGGCGGTTCCCGCCACCATCGCCGTCATCCACGGCACTCTGCATGTCGGCCTCGAAGCCGCTGAGCTTGAGCAGCTCGCCCGGGCGACGGATGTCTTGAAGGTGTCGCGCGCCGATCTCGCCTTCGCGATCGCCGAGCGTCGCACCGGCGCGACGACCGTTGCCGCCACGATGATCGCGGCAGCTCGCGCCGGCATCAAGGTCTTCGCGACCGGCGGCATCGGCGGCGTGCATCGCGGCGCCGAAGAAACTTTCGATATCTCCGCCGATCTGGAAGAACTGGCCCGCACCGGCGTCATCGTGGTCTGCGCCGGCGCCAAGGCGATCCTCGATATTCCGAAAACGCTGGAAGTGCTGGAAACCCGCGGTGTGCCCGTCGTCACCTATGAAAGCGATGAATTCCCGGCGTTCTGGTCGCGCTCCTCGGGTATCCGCAGCCCGCTGACGCTGAACAGCCCAGCCGCGATCGCCAACTTCCAGACGACGCGCGAACAGCTCGGCATCGATGGCGGCATGCTGATTGCCAACCCGGTGCCGGAAGCCGACGAGATCGCTCGCGAGGAAATGGAAATCTATATCGAACGCGCCCTCGACAGCGCCGAGCGCGATGAAGTTACCGGCAAGGCGGTAACACCTTACCTGCTGAGCACGATCTTCGATCTTACGGATGGCCAAAGCCTGAAGACGAATATTGCGCTTGTGGAGAACAACGCGCGGCTTGCAGCGGAGATTGCCGTGGCGCTTGGCGAGTAAGCCAACATCTGGCGCCGGCACCGCCAACGAGATCCATCGCGGAATGGCTTAAGGGGCGCACAGCGCCCATTAATCATATCAACTATCCAGCGTCTCTTTCACCACCACAGCCAGCTGCTTCAGCGAGAACGGCTTCGGCAGGAAGCCGAACTTCGCTTCCGGCGGCAGGTTGCGGGCGAATGCGTCCTCGGCATAGCCTGACACGAAAATGAACTTCAGGTCCGGATAGTTCTTGCGCAACTCGCGCAGCAAAGACGGCCCGTCCATTTCAGGCATCACCACGTCGGAGACGACGATGTCCACCTTGCCTTCCAGCTCTTCCATGATCTCGAGGGCCTCGACGCCAGAGCCCGCCTCATGGACCGTATAGCCGCGCGTCTCCAGCATGCGCTTGCCGCCTCGCCGCACCGCTTCTTCGTCCTCGACGAGCAGGATGACGGCTGAGCCTGTCAGGTCTTCCGGCTGCTTCGGCTGGACGAGTTCCACAATCTGCGCACCGCCGGCCGCAACGGCCTGATCGGCGGCTTCCGCTTCGGCAGCCACCGCCGGTTCGACGATATGGCGCGGCAGGAAGATGCGGAAGGTCGTGCCCTTGCCGACTTCCGATTCCGGCTGGATATAACCACCGGATTGCTTGACGATGCCGTAGACCATGGCGAGGCCGAGACCGGTACCCTTGCCCACTTCTTTCGTCGTGAAGAAAGGCTCGAAGATCTTGTCCATGATCTCGGGCGCAATACCGGTGCCGGTATCGGTCACTTCCACCAGCACCATGTCCTCATGCGGCATGTAGGAGTAGTTGAAGGCGGCGACTTCGGCGGCCGGCAAGTTACGCGTTCGCAGCGTCAGCGTGCCGCCCTGGGGCATGGCGTCGCGCGCATTGACGCAGAGATTGATCAGCACCTGCTCGAATTGCGAAAGATCGGTTTTAACAGGCCAGAGATCGCGACCGTATTCGACGTCGAGTTTGACGTTGGTACCCGAAATCAGCCGGTCGACGAGCATGCGCAGATCGCCGACGACATCGGTCAGGTTCATCACCGTCGGCCTCATCGTCTGCTTGCGCGAGAAGGCGAGAAGCTGGCGCACAAGCACTGCCGCGCGATTGGCGTTGCGCTTGATCTCTATCAGATCGGCGAAGCTTGCATCGGCAGGTCGCGCCTGCAGGAGCAGATGGTCGGAAGAGAGCAGGATCGCCGTCAGCACATTGTTGAAATCATGAGCGATGCCCCCGGCAAGCGTGCCGACCGCATTCATCTTCTGTGTCTGCGCCATCTGCGCTTCGAGCGCCTTCTGCTCGGTCACTTCGACCGCATAGACGATGGCAGCCTCTTCCGGCGCCTCGTCGGACTGATCGATGACGGCATTCACATAGAAGCGGAAGAACCGCGCCTCGTCGGTCGGCGTGCGGGAATCGATCGGCGCGATATCGCCTTGTCGGTCCTTTGCGGCGGCCAGCGCTGCGGCAATCTGTGGCCGGTCGCTCTCCTGCACGATCGTTTCCAGAAGCGCGCCGCGCTCCAGATCGTCACGCGAGACGATATTGGAAAAGAGTTTCAGGAACGGTGCATTGGTGCGCAGGATCTTGCCATTGCCGTCGACGGAGGCAATCGCCATCGGCGTATTATTGAAGAAGCGGGTAAAGCGCATGGCGGCCGCCGAAGCCGACTGGCCGTTCTCGCCGTCCTTGTCGCGCGTCAGCACGATCGTCCGGCTCTCGCCCGGCGCCCCGTCACGCATGGAGGTGACGCGGTGGATGATCTGGACCGGCAGGCTCTGGCCGTTTGATTTGCGCAGGTCAAGCTCGAGTGTGACGGTCTTCTTCAGACCCGGCTCGGCCTGTACCGACTGGATCAGCGCCAACCCCTCGCCCGCGACGAGATCTCCGATAGTCATCGAGCCCGGCATGAATTTGGTGAGGTCGAGACCCAGCCATTCTGCTAGCGTTGCGTTCAGGTAGAAAATCTCACCCTTGCGTCCGGCTGAGAAGAAACCGGCCGGAGCATGGTCAAGATAATCGATGGCGTTCTGCAGCTCTTTGAAGAAGCGTTCCTGGTCCTCGCGCTCGGCGGTGATGTCGGTGATCTGCCAGATCTGCAGCGGCTTGTTGCCGCCTTCTTCGGGTGTCAGCTGCCGCGCCTTCAGGCGATACCAGTGGGCGCCGGCGCTGCTTCCAGGCCCGACGGCACGTAGGAGGCGGAATTCCTCGCGGCCTTCCCGGCCCTCGCGCAGGCCGTTCACCAGCCGATAGAGCGCCTCGTTCGATTCCCGGTGGCGCGACAGCAGCGTCTCGAGTGTCTGCACTTCAGTTGCCTTGCGTGCGCCGGTCAATGCGCCATAGGCGGCATTGGCATAAACGATGCGGCCCTTCTCGTCTGTTATCAGCGTTCCGTCGGGATGGCTGTTGAGAAAAGCACGCGCCAGACTGTCTGACTGGCGCTGCGGCATGACCTCGATGAAACCGATGACCGAGGAGACGAGGAAGAAGATGCCGACCATGGCGAGAACGCCGAGACAGCCGAGGACCAGCTCGTTGCCGAGGGAATCCTTGAAGAAGACGAAGCCTGCCGCCGCCGCGATCAGAACGATCGCCAGCAGAATGATGCGTATCGCCGTGCCGGAACGCCCCCCATGATCCACGAGCGGTGCGTTATAGTCGTCGACCTGACGCGATTTCGTCATCTATTCCTCGCATAAGCCCTTCCTGCCGCGCTCGCAATGCCGCTACGAAACAGGAATCAGGCAGTCTTTCCTTCTTATCAACTTGCTGCGCCCGCAAAAACACCAGCTTTCGTCAGACTGCTTGAATTCACAGGCAAACGCGCCAGTTTGCCTCTAAGCTCGCCCGGCCAAATAAGTTGCATGACACGAAAAGGCCTTCGTTGGTGCCTGGACAGAGCCGGCGGCTCTTGCCTAAGAAACGGAAAAGTCGTCTCTTGTGCCATAATGCGAAATGGAGTGCGTGCCTATGTTCGATGATGTTGTAGGAGCTTACGGTAGCCGCTTCCTGCTTGCCGCCGGCGGCGTTGGTATTGCGCTCATCCTGCTCATCGCCATTCTCTGGTTCCTGCGCAACCGTGCGCCCTCGCCCTTCGTTCGCGGCGGGCGCAACCGCCAGCCGCGCCTTCAGGTGCTCGATGCAGCAGCCGTCGATGCCCGTCGCCGTCTCGTGCTCGTGCGCCGCGACAATGTCGAACACCTCGTCATGATCGGCGGTCCGACCGACATCGTCATCGAAAGCCGCATTCTGCCGGAGCAGGAGACGGAAATGGCAGGCGAGTTCCGTCCGCTGCAGGCCGAAGAACGCGCGCTCATCCAGCCGCCGCCTGCCCCGCAACCACGGCCAAAACCGGTCGCACCGCCTGTGGCCAGAACCGGTGAATCCGATTTCGAAACCCACAGGCCGGAGCCCGCTCCGGTCATCGCGCCACCGGCCGAGCCCGTCCGTCATCGGACCGAAGTGCCGGTCACTCCGGCCGTCGCCCCGCCGATGGCCAGCCAGCAGCAGACGTTCGCTCAGCAGGCACCCGTCCAGCCGAACCCGATTCCGACGCTCACGGCCGAACGTGGCGATCCACAGCGCCCGGTGCCGATTCAGCCGTGGCAGCCCGAACGCCCCGCCCCCGTGCAGGACGCGGCCAACGCCGCCGATATTCTCGATGCAGCCCGTCAGCGCGTGCTGCCGCAGCAGCGCATCGAACCGCAGGTATCCGCACCGGCCCAGAGCGTTTCCGCCGTTTCGCACGTCCCCCGTGTCGCAACGGAAGACGGCGGTTTGCAGTCAGCCGACATTCGCCGCGATTTCCAGCGCATCCTCGATGAAGAAATTTCAGCCAATCCTGCCGCCGAGCGCGTGGTTCCCTCACCCAATACCCAGCAGGCTCGCCCTGCCTCGCAGCCCGGTTCTTCGCAGTCCGGCTCCCCTCAGTCCGGCTCCCATCAGTCTGGCTCAATGCCGCGCCGTGATCCCGAAATGGCGCCGATCACAGGTGCGGATGCCGCCCTTCAGAAGGAAGTTGCCCGCATCTTCGGCGAAATGAGCGTCAATCGTGACAAGTGAGCGGGCGGGACAAGTAAAAGCTGGGGTCGTATGATCCGGAGCAAGAACCGCCAAAACAAAAAGGCACCGCGATCGTCTCGGGGTGCCTTTTCATTTCCATCTGGGAAGTGATTATTCCGGGAGCGATTATTCGTCCCGGTAAACCTTTTCGCGGCGCTCGTGGCGTTCCTGCGCTTCGATCGACAGCGTGGCGATCGGGCGGGCGTCGAGGCGTTTCAGGCCGATTGGTTCGCCGGTTTCCTCGCAGTAGCCGTAAGTGCCATCTTCAATACGCTGCAGGGCTGCGTCGATCTTGGAGATCAGCTTTCTCTGTCGGTCGCGGGCGCGAAGTTCGATCGCCCGGTCGGTTTCAGAGGATGCACGGTCTGCGAGATCGGGGTGGTTTGCGCTTTCCTCAGCCAGATGGTCGAGTGTTTCGCGCGCTTCTCTAAGGATATCGTTTTTCCAGGCAACCAGCTTGGCTCTGAAGTAAGCGCGCTGGTTCGTATTCATGAACTCCTCGTCTTCCGAGGGTACATAATTGCTAAGATCGATCTTCTCACTCAACGCGATTCTCCTGAAGAACATCTCATCTGGCCGGGTGTATATCCCAAGGGCTATCCGCGATTCAAGCCAAATAAGACAGGCAAACAGATTTTTAAATCTGTCATAAATTTAAGCTAACAGACTATTTTCGCATCGTTATTCCGAATAGCGATTTTTGCTTCGCTTTCAAAACGCGGTGTTTGAGCTTCGCTTTTGCGACCTTGGAAGCCTGTGGGCGGTTGACGTTGCCGGACTGCAACCGCTACTGAAAAGGCTCCGTTCGAAGCTGGATTTGCCCATGGCCGCCCTCCTGCCTCCACCCCACCGGATCTACCTGCTGCGTCATGCCGAAGCCGCCTGGGCCGAGCCGGGACAGCGCGATTTCGACCGCCCACTGAACCAGAAGGGTTACGGCGATGCCGAGATCGTCGCCGACCGCGCCGCCGACAAGGGTTACCGTCCTGATGTCCTGATCAGTTCCACCGCGATTCGCTGCCGTGACACCGCCGAAGCCATGCATCGGGCCATGGGCGAAACGCTCGACATGCGCTTCGTCGACACGCTCTACAACGCCTCGGTCGATACTTATCTCGAAATCATCGACGCGCAGGACGTTGGCACCGTCATGCTCGTCGGCCATAATCCGACTATGGAACAGGCCCTGCAGGCACTGATCGGCCATGAAGCAATGGCCTACTCTCTGCCGTCAGGTTTCCCGACATCGGGTCTTGCGGTCATCGATTATGATGCTTCCGCTTTAACTTGGCGTCTCATCGATTTCGTCATCGATTAGAGCTTTTCCGCCGCTTCTTTTTCAGGCAACGGCGGTTTCCTATATGTTGGGCCTATATTGCGGACAGTGCCATCAGGGATTCCGATTTGCCGCCACGCCTGACATCCTTTGCTGACGATGCGCTGATCGCGCTGGACAATCTTGCAGACCGCGCCAGCGGTCTCGTCAATCCGACGATCCGGCTCGGCGTCACCGGCCTTTCCCGCTCCGGCAAGACGGTCTTCATTTCTTCTCTGGTCCACAATCTTCTGCATGGGGGCCGCCTGCCGCTCTTCGAGGCCGTGCGGTCCGGCCGCGTTTCGGCTGTGCGCCTGGAGCCGCAGCCTGATGACGCCGTGCCGCGCTTCCAGTATGAAGATCATATCCGAGCGCTGGTGAAGGAGCGGATCTGGCCGGATTCCACCCGGGCGATCTCCGAGCTGCGCATCACGCTCGACTATCAGAGCGCCAGCTCCTGGACGCGCATGTTCTCACCCGGCCGCCTGTCGATTGATATCGTCGATTATCCCGGCGAATGGCTGCTCGACCTGCCGCTGCTCGGCAAAGATTTCCGAACCTTCAGCGAGGAAACCATTGCTCTTGCCGCAACCGGCATCCGCTCCGAGCTGTCGGGCGCCTGGCTTGCGATGACGAAAGCGACAGATATCACCGCTTCCGCCGACGAAATGGTCGCCCGCGATCTCTCTACCAGCTTTGCCGACTATCTGAAGGCCTGCAAAGCCGACGAACGCTCGCTTTCCACGCTTCCGCCCGGCCGCTTCCTGCTGCCCGGCGATCTCGAAGGGTCGCCCGCGCTGACTTTCGCGCCGCTTGCCCTACCCCCGGATGGAAGGCCCGAGCGCGGCTCGCTTTGGGCGATGATGGATCGCCGCTACGAGGCCTATAAGTCCGTCGTCGTCAAACCCTTCTTCCGGGAGCATTTCGCGAGGCTTGACCGGCAGATCGTGCTGGTTGATGCATTACAGGCCATGAACCGCGGTCCCGAAGCCGTGCAGGATCTGGAGCGAGCGCTGACGGATGTGCTCGCCTGCTTCCGCCCCGGCAGCAATTCCATCCTCTCCTCGCTGCTCGGCCGGCGCATCGACCGCGTGCTGGTGGCCGCCACCAAGGCGGACCATTTGCACCACGAAAGCCACGACAGGCTGGATCGCCTGACGCGCCGCCTCGTCGATCGCGCCATCGAGCGCATCGGCATGGCCGGCGCCGGCATCGATGTCATGGCGCTCGCCTCCGTACGCGCCACGCGGGAAGCCACGGTGCGCCGCGACGGCCACGACCTGCCCGTCATCGTCGGAACGCCCATGGCCGGTGAAAAAATCGCCGGCGAAATCTTCGACGGGGAGCGCAAGACGGCAATCTTCCCCGGCGATCTGCCGGAAAATCCCAAATCCCTGTTCGAGCTCATCGAAGCAGGCGACGCCTCGGTCGAGTTGCCCGATGTCAATGTCGTGCGCTTCCGCCCGCCGCAGCTCGAGGAAACCGGCGGCGGCATCAAACTCTCCGTGCCGCATATCCGCCTCGACCGTGCCATGCAGTTCCTGTTCGGAGACCGACTCGCATGAGCAAGCCGCCAATCGATGAACCCAATCAGCCGCGCCGCGCACCTGCCGCCTTCACCTATGTGGAAGAGAATTCGGCGCCCGAAGCCCCGCGCACAGAACGTCGCAAGCCCGCAAGCTTTTCCGGTGAGGTGGTGCTGACGCCGGATGACGAAGATCCGTTCCTTAATCCGGAACAGGATCTGAGCCCGGTACCTGTCGCCACTCCGCACAAGCGCCGTACCTCCTTTGCCAGCATCGCCGCCGGCGCTTTCGGTATTCTCCTCTCGCTCGCTTTCGGCCTCTGGACCGACCGGCTGATCCGCGATCTGTTCAGCCGCGCCGACTGGCTGGGTTATGCCGCGCTTGCCGTTCTCGCGATCGGCATCCTCGCCGTCATTGCCATCGTCATCAGGGAGACGGCAGGCATGATGCGGCTTGCCGCGGTGCAGACAATCAAGGCTGAGGCCGATGCCGCGGTCCTGGAAACCCGCCCCGCCAAGGCTCGCGCAGTCGTCGCTCGCCTGACAGGTCTGCTCGGAAACAAGCCGGAGACCGCCAAGGGCCGCGCCACGTTGAAGGAAACCGAAGGCGAGATCATCGACGCTCAGCATCTGATTGCGCTTGCTGAGCGCGAATTGCTGGCACCGCTGGATCGTCGGGCACGCGCGCTGATCGTCAATTCGTCCAAGCGTGTCTCGATCGTCACGGCCGTCAGCCCGCGCGCCATCGTCGACCTGCTCTATGTCCTCTATGAGGCTGCCCGCCTGATCCGCGCCATGGCCGAACTGTATGGCGGCCGTCCCGGCACGCTCGGCATGCTGAGATTGATGCGTGACGTGCTCGCCCACCTTGCGGTGACCGGCTCGATTGCCATCGGTGACAGCCTCGTGCAGCAGGTGCTCGGCCATGGGCTCGCTTCCAAGCTTTCGGCTCGATTCGGCGAAGGCGTCATCAACGGACTGATGACGGCGCGGATCGGCATTGCCGCCATGGATCTCTGCCGTCCGCTGACCTTCCGGGCGCTGAAACGGCCGGGAATCGGCGATTTCATCGGTGACCTGACGCCGTCGATGACTGCGCGCAATGGCAATCCTTAATAAATCGCCGGATTTAGACACATGCATGCCTTCTTATTCAAGCTGCGGAAAATCCGAGCGAATTCAATGTGCTACATCCACCTCTTCAAAAGTCTTGCCTTGCGGAAGCCCTGCATTTCCGCGCATTTCGGCGTCTCGGAAAGAAAGGGTTAACCATTCTCCGGCAAAACTGCCTGCCAGTTCCAGAGTGGTGTTTGCCAAGGAAAATCCATGTATTCGCGCAAGTTTCTGTTTGTATGCGGCCTGGCCGCCGCGGCATTGTCTCCGGTCGCAGACGTCGCTCCTCAAGCTACTGCTGCAACCCGCGACAAGGCCTTCTTCGAATCCGTCGCCGGCACCTGGAAGGGGCCTGGCGAAATCGTCGCCGGCAAGTACAAGGGCACCAAATTCACCTGTAATCTCGTCGGCTCGCCGGCCGATGATTCCGCCGCCGGCATCAAGCTCGACGGCACCTGCCGCGTCGGCGTCTTCAAGCAGCCGATGAGCGCCGTCATCTCGCAGTCCGGCTCCACCTACAAGGGCAAGTTCCTCGACGGCGCCGAAGGTAAAGGCCTCGATGTCGTTTCTGGCGCCGTTACCAACGATACCGTCGTGGTCGGCATCAACCGCGCCAAGCTGAACGGCGCGATGATTGCCCGCGTGCGCGACGACAAGACCATGAATGTTACGGTCTCCGTCAAGGTCGAAAGCCAGATGATCCCGGTGATCGGCCTGACGCTGACTCGACAGGTCGATGAAATAGCCGTCGGTTCGATCGAGTAAAGTCATTATCGCAGACCGGGTTTTCCTGAAGCGGCGGTTTTCCGCCGCTTTTGCTTTTTGGCATGGGGAACCATGAGCATCGGCCCGGGTTGTGTGGAACGAACAACCCGGAGATCGATCATGCCCCTGAAAGCCGTTGCCCTTAACGCCACCCTGAAATCCGGCGGCGGCGAGCCTCCTCCACCGATCGTATGCTTGCCCTCATCGGCGAAGCCATGCGCAAACAGGATGTCGATACGGAGACGATCCGCCTTGCCGACCATAACATCTTGCCCGGCGTCACCTCCGACGAGGGACCTGGCGATGCCTGGCCCGATATCCGCAGGACGATCCTCGATGCTGATATCCTCGTCTTCGGCACACCGATCTGGCTGGGGCAGCCCTCGAGCATTGCCAAGCGCGCGTTGGAGCGCATGGATGCCTTCATTGAAGAAACGGACGATCAGGCCCGTATGATCTCGTATGGCCGCGTAGCGGCCGTCGCGGTCGTCGGCAATGAGGACGGCGCCCATCACGTCTCGGCCGAACTCTATCAGGCACTGAACGATGTCGGCTTCACCATACCTGCCAATGCCGTCGCCTATTGGGTGGGCGAAGCCATGGCCAGCACCAATTTTGTCGATCTCCAAGAGATACCCGAAGTGGTCACGACGGCGGTCGACATGCTCACCCGCAACACGGTTCATCTGGCGCACCTGCTTAAGCAGAACCATTATCCGGGCGAGAGGCAATAACTGCCCGGCGACGTGGTTTACGGTTGAAACGAAGACATGAAAAAAGCCCGCTTCTGCGGGCTTCTTCTTTCCATATTGGTCAGATTTTTAATGAGAGTTCTTGTGACTCTGCTGACCGGCCTTCACATGCTGTTCATGCGTGCCGCCGCGGGTCCCCGAACCGGACTGATTATCGCGCGACGACGAAGCCTGCTGCGAGCCGGTATTCTTGTGGCTCTGCTGGCCTGCCTTGACGTGCTGTTCGTGTGAACCGCCTTGGTTTGCCATGATAAATTCTCCTTTGGATTGTTTTGCGAGAGCGGCTGGCTGCCGCCTCGATAAGGAAACCGCGGCAGCGCGACATCGTTCCGCATTTAATATTTCGTGAACTCCACAGGATCATTTCGGCATCTGCACAGTTCTACGAAAACAAAAACGGAGAACTGCGATGAAGGCCCTTACCTGGCACGGCAAACACGACATCCGCTGCGAAAGCGTCCCAGACCCCAAAATTCAGGACGGCCGCGACGCGATCATCAAGGTCACCGCCTGCGCGATCTGCGGCTCCGATCTTCACCTCTTTGACGGCGTTATGCCTGAAATGCGCAGCGGCGATGTCATGGGGCACGAAACCATGGGCGAGGTTGTCGAGGTCGGCAAGGACAATACCAAACTCAAGGTCGGCGATCGTGTCGTAGTGCCTTTCACCATCTCCTGCGGCGAATGTTTCTTCTGCAAACGCGGCTTCTTCTCGGGATGCGAGCGTAGCAATCCCGACTCGTCCAAGGTGCGAAAGCTGTGGGGAAACTCGCCGGCCGGCCTGTTCGGCTATTCGCATCTGCTCGGCGGCTACAGCGGCGGACAGGCAGAATATTTGCGCGTGCCCTATGCCGACATCGGCCCGATCAAGGTTCCGGATAGGCTGACGGACGAACAGGTCCTCTTTCTCTCCGATATTTTCCCCACAGGCTATATGGCAGCCGATTTCTGCAATATTCAACCGGGCGATACGATCGCCATCTGGGGTTGCGGCCCGGTCGGCCAGATGGCGATCAAGTCTGCCTTCATGCTCGGCGCCGAACGCGTCATCGCTGTCGATACCGTGCCGGAGCGGCTGGCGTTGGCCGAAGCTTCAGGCGCCGTCGTCCTCGATTTCATGGATGAGGATATTTACGACAAGATTATGGATCTGACGGACGGCCGCGGAGCCGATGCGTGTATCGATGCTGTCGGAACCGAGGCCGAGGCTGCCGCTAGTTGGGATTCAAGGCTCGACCGCATCAAGGTCGCCACCTTTATGGGCACGGACCGACCGCATGTCCTTCGCCAGGCTATCCATTGCTGCCGGAACTTCGGCACCGTTTCCATCGTCGGCGTCTATGGCGGCTTTCTCGACAAGATTCCGATGGGCTCGGCGATCAACCGCGGCCTAACCTTCAAGATGGCCCAGACGCCGGTGCAACGCTACCTGCCGCTGCTGTTGGAGCGCATTGAGAAGGGCGAAATCGATCCGTCCTTTATCATTACTCATCGGGCATCCCTGGAGGATGGCCCCGACCTCTACAAGACTTTCCGCGACAAACAGGATGGCTGCATCAAGGTTGTCCTGAAGCCATAAGGAGAAGCGACATGGCTGATACTGCTTCGACCAAGGGCCTCGCCGTCGTTACGGGGGCGTCCACCGGCATCGGTTATGAACTTGCCAAATGCGCGGCACAGGATGGCTATGACCTCGTCATCGCCGCGGATGAAGCGCGCATTGTCCAGGCGGCCGCAAATCTCAAGGAATTCGGCGTGGCCGTCGAGGCTGTCGATACCGATCTTTCCACTATTCAGGGCGTCGATAAGCTAATGGAACGGGTCGAAGCCGATGGCCGGTCAGTTGACTTGCTGATGGCGAATGCAGGTCGCGGCCTCGGGAAGGGATTTCTCGATCAGGATTTTGCGGAGGCGAGGAAGGTTGTCGACACCAATATTATCGGCACGATCTATCTGGTCCAGCAGATCGGCAATCATATGCGGGCGCGGGGGCAAGGACGCATCCTTCTTACCGGTTCGATCGCCGGTTTCATGCCGGGCTCATACCAGGCCATCTACAACGCTACGAAAGCCTTCATCAACAGCTTCTCCTTTGCTCTGCGCGAAGAGCTGAAGGAAAGCGGCGTCACGGTGAGTTGCCTGATGCCCGGTGCAACCGAAACAGAATTCTTCAAGCGGGCGGATCTGCTGGATACGTCGATCGGCCAATCGAAAAAAGATGACCCTGCCGACGTAGCCCGCATCGGCTACGACGCTATGTTGGATGGGCAAGGCGATGTCGTCAGCGGCTGGAAGAACAAGCTGCAAGCCGCGGTCGCCAACGTCACCCCCGCCAGCATGCTTGCCCACCAGCATGCGAAAATGGCGAAGCCGGCTTCTGGTGAAAAGTGAGGCCCGCCCAGACCACACAAAGCAAGGGAGATCAATGAAATGAACGCGACCAATACGGATACGGAAACGAGAAGCCTGAAGCTCGCCAAGGAATATCTGCGCCTCGGCGGACACCGCCGCTCCAAGATCGACGATAACATCACCACTGTGCGCCAGTGGGAAAAAGATCCGCCGGAGGCCGAACGCTTTTGGAAGGAACAAGTCGAGCCGCTTTCTGCCGCTGACCGCAAACAGGTCGAGGATTTCCTGCCCACCATCAATTCGCCCTGAATCTGGAAGCTGCAGGTCCGATGCCCGACAACTGGATCCATCTCTGCGTCGATATGCAAAGAATGTTCGCGGAACAGACAGCATGGCATGTGCCATGGATGGCGACGGTGTCGCCCCAGATCATCGAACTCGCAGGACGATACCCCGAGCGAACGATTTTCACACGCTTTATTCCCCCGCCGACTGCTGATGCCATGCCGGGCATGTGGAGGAACTATTACGAAAAGTGGCCGATGATGACCGGCGAGCAGTTGCTGCCGGAACTCACGGATATCGTTGCTGATCTCAAGGCTTTCGCCCCACCTGCCCGCTTCTTCAACAAGCGAACTTATTCTCCCTGGGTCGACGGACGGCTGTATGAAACACTCACTCGAGACAAGGTCGAGACCGTCGTCATTACCGGCGGCGAAACGGATATCTGCGTGCTCGCTGCAGCACTCGGCGCAATCGATCTCGGTTATCGAGTCATCCTGTTGAAAGACGCCGTCTGCAGCAGCGCAGACGAAACGCATGACGCCACGCTCGAATTGCTGGGCGGCCGCTTTTCGGTGCAGGTGGAGATTACCGAAACGGACGCATTCCTCTCCAGTCTCTGATTCGCCGTTCCCCTTACTCCTTGGGAATGATGCTGATGTTGCCGCTCACCTCGAGAATTGCAAACCGGATATCTTCGACACTCTCAATGCCTTGCGCCGTTCTTGCAGCTTCCATCACATCCTCTCGCTGAAGTCTCGAACCCTTCAGGGCAGCCTCGTCATAAACGCCGTTGGTAACGAGAACGGTCGGAACGCCGTCAATCAATCTGGCGGTCCGGCGCGACCAGCGCTTCAGGTAGGAAAGCGCAATGTCGGTCGTAAACAGCGTCAGGATCAGGAGCACGGAATTGGTGATCGAGAAATCGTCAGCCAGCATCGCTTGCTGTGTCGTCTCCGAAATCACCAGCACGATGACCAAGTCGAAGGGTGTCATCTGGGCGAGCGTGCGCCGTCCCGACAGGCGAATGATTACCAGAAGGGTGAAATAAATGGCAACGCCACGAACGACTGCGTCCATCGGCTTACGGCAAGATGAGGACCGAACGTTCGATAACGTTCTGGTCGATGCCAATGCGGAAGGAATGCAGCCCCGGCGTCTGCGTATGCAGCCTCAGGATCACCTGGCTCGGGGCGGCAGGATCGGCTGGAAAGACATAGCCGATATGGCCATTCTCGTAGTTAGCCGCCTTCTGCGGCGGGTCGATGCCTTCGATGGAGAAGATCGTGAGGAAATCGGGATCGAGGACGAGCCTGCGGTCTGAAGAGGATGGCAGGAAAAAGACGCGCAGCTCGTCGGGCGAATTCCACCGAGTAACGATCGGAAGCTCAAGGCTGCCGCTGGTAAACTTCAATTCCTGTCGGGCGAGAGGCCCGCCGCGCCCGAGCGCCCCGAAAAGCGCGGCACCGAGAATGGCGGCGAAACCAATCCATGCCCAACGCTGCGCACACCAGAAGCGCTGCTGGAAGCGAGTATGATCTTCGATGCCTTCCGGAAGGCTGCTGCTCATTTTCGGCATATCAGTACCTGAACGAGCAGCCTTTCCGACCGCTGTTGAATTGCCTCATGCTATCTCCGGCTCAGTCGCCATTGGGAGTTAGCGCGGCCGGTGCAGGCGACAAGATGTTGCGAACACGAGGAAAGGGTCTCTCATGACGGCGCTCAGAGGGGTGTTCAGGTCCAGCAGCCTGCGCGTGATGGCCCCTCAGGCCTTCCACCAATCGCGGCTCTCGTCCGCAATCTCGATCCCAGCGGTGTCGGCGCCGGCCAGCCAATCGGCAACCGTCCTGCCGCGGACCATGAGTTCGGCCGCGATATCCGCAAGCGGCATCAGCACGAAGCCCCGCTCCGTCATGCGCGGATGCGGCAGTTCCAACCGCGGCGCATCCTGATCGACGCCCTCATAAGTCAATACATCGATGTCGAGTGTGCGCGGCCCCCAGCGCTCGATGCGCTCGCGCTTCATCTCCCGCTCAATCGACAGGCAGAGATCGAGAAGCGCTTCCGGTGCAAGCCGTGTTTCCACTGCCGCGCAGGAATTGAAGAAATAAGACTGGTCGGTTTTGCCCCAGGGCGGCGTGCGGTAAAGCCGCGAGACCGCGGCCACACGACAATCCTGATGGGCGTCCAGCACCGCAAGCGCTGACGCCATGGACTTGACCGGATCGCCGATATTGCCCCCGAGGCCGAGCGTTGCGAGACGATGCGGATTATCGCGCACGATGCTCAACGGTCACCTGCACGAAATCGAGCACGCCGGGGATCGGCGCATTCGGTTTGCGCACTGTGATCTTGGCCCTGATGATCTGCGGGAATTTATTGGAGAGCCCCTTGGCGATATCGAGTGCCAGCGCCTCGATCAGGTAACGCCGCTGACCGACGACGATCCCCTCGATGATGGTGAAGGCAGTGCCGTAATGGACGGTCTCGTCGATGGAGTCGTTTTCGAGTGCGCCGCCCGCTTCCACCTCAAGTTCGGCATCCACGAAGAAACGCTGGCCGAGGAATTCCTCCTCGGCATGCACGCCATGACGCGCGAAGAAGGCACAGTTCTGCATCAGGATCGTATAGGTGCTCATGATGGCCTCCCCCTAAAGCATGCCGAGCAAAAATGCGCAGCGGTTTTGCGACAACGACATGTGTCAAACAACGGCTTAACGCATGGCATGCGGATCTGAAAGACCGTGGCGCGCGCTAAAAGCGTCGTTTCAAGCGGCCAGCATAGCATCGGCGACGGCAAGCGCATCCCTGTTGATTGCGACATTGTGTACCCGGAAAACAGCCGCCCCCTGCAGTCTGAGCAGCGCGCTCGTCGCCGCCGTCGCCGCATCGCGCTCCGCCGGTTCCCGGCCGGTGACGGCGCCGAGGAAGCGTTTGCGCGAGGTGCCGGCGAGAAGCGGCAGGCCGAAGCGATGCAGCTCTTCGAAACGCGCCATCAGCTCAAGATTTTCCTTCGGTGTCTCCTTGGCAAAACCGAAGCCGGGATCGAGCACGATTTGGTCGCGCTGGACGCCGGCAGAGGAAGCGATTTCCAGCGAACGCTCGAGAAAGAAGACCTGGTCATCGATGATATCGGCAAGTTTCTGCCGTTCGCGGCCTGTATGCATGATGCAGAGCCCTGCCCCGGTCTCAGCCGACAGCGCAGCGATACCAGGCTCCTTCTGCAGGCCGAAGACGTCGTTGACGATGTGGGCGCCGGCGCTGATGGCAAATCGCGCCGTTTCCTCGCGGTACGTATCGATGGAAATCAAAGCTTGGCTGCGTCCGCTGAGCGCCTCGATGACGGGCAGAACGCGCGCCTGTTCCTCCGCCGAACTGATCGAGGCTGCATCCGGCCGCGTCGATTCACCGCCGATATCGAGGATTTCAGCGCCCTCCGCGACTGCCTGCAACGCATGCTCGACGGCCCTGTCGACGGTATCGTAGCGCCCGCCATCGGAGAAGGAGTCCGGCGTCACGTTGACGATCGCCATGATCACCGAGCGCTTGTTGAGCTCGATCTCGCGGCCATGGGCCACACGCCAGAAACTGCTATCGAGCTGTTTCACCAGTCCAATCCCGTCGCTAGCCAAAAAAGCGGCTATCCGATATTGCTCTTGCGGTGGCTATGCCCCAAGCTCCGCCAAACTTCAACACAGGTTCAGTTCAGAATGCCGCTTGCGTTGCGTTATATGCGCCTTCCCATCGCCTTTTCCATGATTGCCTTTTTCCTCTGCGGCCCCGCGGCAGCCGAAGTCGTTGCAACGAAAAGCTATTCCTATTTCGCTATCAAGGGAAAGACGGCCGACGAGCTGGACGATGAGCTGAGCCGCCGCGGCCCGACGGCGAACGGCTCTTCCGCCCGCCATCCCGGCGCCACCAAGATCCGCTTCGGCGGCGAGGCGACTTATATTCAGGAAAATGGCCGCTGCCGAGTGGGCAACGTCAAGGTTACCGTCCACACACAGATCATCATGCCGCGCTGGGGCAACCGCAAGGGCGCGAGCCGCGAGCTGTCGATGATCTGGGATGCGCTGTCGAGCGATATCAGGCGCCACGAGGAGCGCCATGCGGAGATCGCCCGCACCCAGGCGCACGCCATGGAGCGTGAACTCAAGGCGCTGCCTTCGCAGAGCAATTGCGAGGCCATGCAGGAGCTCGTTTCCGATGCTTCGGCTCGCGGGATAGAGGAGCACGACAAGTTGCAGGCCCGATTCGACCGCGTCGAGGCGGTCAATTTTCAGAATCGCATGTTGAGACTGCTCACCAACAGACTCAAGGGCAAGGGCGGCGAAAGATAGGCTCTTTTTGCCTTCGAAGCGAGCAGAGATCGTTAGCTGCCCAATGAAACTTGTGCGAAGCTTGTGGAAGTCCCAGCCTTTTACCGGTCATTTTTCATTCTGGTGGACTCAACCGGAACGCGGTAATATGACTATATTCGAAAGTGCAGTAAGGCAGATGGCTTTCGTGACTGTGTTCTCCTGGCGCGTTCCAAAGCCGCGGGTGTTCCTCCCTCATCCGTAGGTAATGCGCCCGCCTCGCCTCGCCCGCCTCTGGCGTGCGAGGCTCTCTTTTTGGAAAGAGCTGCGATTTTGGGAGTTAGGGATCTTCCTGGTTGGACTGCAGAATTCTGTTGGCTCAAACGGAGTCGGATGGTCGCCGGCTGGCGCGCGTCCTAGCCACAGATCTACGGACAGGCCGGCCGGTCGATCAGGCGGCCCGTTTCAGCCAGCCCCGGTGATTTGCTTGCAGCTCTAAGCCTGCCGTTCCGGCACGTGCACGGTGAGGCCGTCATAGGCAGCCTTCATCCTGATCTGACAGGAAAGGCGCGAGGTCGGGCGCACGTCGAAGGCGAAGTCCAGCATATCCTCTTCCATCGCTTCCGGTGGACCGACGACCTCGGTCCACTGCTCGTCGACATAGACGTGACAGGTCGCACAGGCGCAGGCGCCGCCGCATTCTGCCTCGATGCCGGGCACGGAATTGCGGACCGCATTCTCCATCACGGTGGAGCCTTGATCGACCTCAAGATCGAAGCGCGTTCCGTCAAAGGCGACGATGGTAAGTTTGGGCATCGGGATTATTTCCGGTCTTTCGTAATAGGTGGGCGGATTTTCTTCCGACAATTCGGCGCATCAGTCAACATTGCCGACCCCCGCGAACCTCGCAGATCGTTCGGAGTTCCGCCGTTCTCAATGCGTCATCGAACAGGTCGCAAAAAGACCCGCCGTTCCCTAATGAAACAGCGGGCCTAGGTTCTTCCCGATCTGTCCTGCCTTATCCGCGGCAGAGTTTCAGAATGAAATTCTCGGCGTCGACGACGGCTGCGCCCAATGCCGCCATGGCGGCGACGTCACCATTGTTCTCCTCCACGGCTTCCGCCGACTGCGAAACCCGGAAGGCGCCGACGGAGCTTGCGGCTCCCTTCAGACGGTGTGCCGCAGCACCCACCTTGCCAGACTCGCCGCTTGCGATGTCTTGCAGGCAGGCGCGCGCCTGGCGTGCAAACATCTGGAGAACTTCGATTTCCACCGTCTTGTCGCCCATGGTTTGGCGCGCGAGATGGACAAGGTCGATCGGCCGGATCTTGGAAGGCGAAGGTCCCGCAGAGTTGTCAGGTGCTTCGAACGCGATACTCACTGCTGCCATTTTGCCAATTCTCCCGTCGTAGATCTCCGCGCTTGCTATCGTTGTGCGGTTGGAGAATGGCGATCCCGTTAAATTCGGGCGCATTCGAGATAAAAATCTGGCCATATGGTTAATGTCCCTTAAACATCGCTAAAATATCGGCTTTTAGGGCGCTTCCGAAATTTAAAGGTGTTAACAACAGGTTAAGAGAAGCGGAAACGCAAGGGTTCATTAATTGTATGGGAAGCCCAGATGTGTCACTACGATACTGTTGAGGCGGGCTCATGCCGCGCGCCTTTGCCGACAGAGTGGATAATGGTAGTGTTTTGATACCTTTCGTTTGAAAAATCGGCTATCTACTCTGAAATGACATGCTTATCCGTCCGTCTTGGATGGAAGGCTGGAATGGCGAAGGTTCTTTCCGGGCGCAGGCGGTGGCCCGGATGCGCTGCCGGACCGGCCGGGAATTACGAGGCATATCGGAATGGCGAATAACAAGTACAATGAATCGATCGAGGATAAGGCGTTCAAGGCATTGGACGAGGCGCTTCAGATCGATTTCGGCCAGGAGAACGTGCCGTCTCGCCGCGGCAACGCGCCCCATGCCCCGGAGGCTAATGTGACTGACCCATCCAATGCCCGTAATCAGTCCCAGGAAGAAGCACAACGCCGCCGCGGCCGCGCGGCCCGCACAGGCGACCAACAGGCTCCGCGGGCACCGGCCTTCTCTCCCGCCAACGATGCCAGCCGTAATTCGCCCGCTTCGCTTCTGAAGTCGCTGGAAAACGGCTCCAGCCGCCCTGCCCTGCGCACGGCCGCTCTCGTCTCCATCCTGTGGGTGGTCATCGGTCTTGGGCTGATGTTCATGCTCTATGCGCCGCAGATCGCCCAGATCCGCTCACTCACCGATCTTGCCGCGCTGCCGGGCGTAATCGCCGGAATCGTCGGCATCATCGTGCCCGTGATGATGTTCTATGCCTTCGCCATCATGATCGCGCGCGCCCAGGACATGCGCAACGCCGCCCGCTCCATGGCCGAAGTTGCCCTGCGACTTTCCGAGCCGGAAACCATCGCCTCCGAACGCATCCTGACGGTCGGCCAGGCCGTGCGCCGCGAAGTCTCGGCGATGAACGAAGGCATCGAGCGCACCATCGCGCGCGCTTCCGAACTCGAAACGCTCGTGCATTCCGAAGTGAATGCGCTGGAGCGTTCCTATGCGGACAATGAACTGCGCGTGCGCGGCCTCGTTCACGAGCTCGGCTCCGAGCGTGAAGCGATCGTCAACCATGCCGACCGCATCCGTTCCTCGATTGCCGGCGTCCACGACCAGCTCAAGGAGGAACTGTCGCTTGCCACCGAAGAGATCGCCATCCGCCTTGCGACCTCGGGCGAAGCCTTCGCCTCGCTGATCGATACGCGCGCTGCGGCGATCATGGAAAAGTCGGACAGCGCCATACAGTCGCTCGGCACGCTGCTGGCCGCCAAGACCGATACGCTGCTCCATACGCTGACCGCGTCCGGCCTTGCGATCGGCAATGAATTCGACAACCGCTTGGATGCGCTGACCAATACGATCAACGAACATGGCGAACGCCTGCTCACCCAGTTCGAGACACGCGCCTCGACGATGGATGCGAGCACCGAGCGCTTGAATGCCGCCCTTCAGGAGCGCACCCAGCAGCTCAACGAAATCCTGGTTTCCCGCACCCGCGAGATCAATCAGAGCCTGACATCAGGCGAACGCACGATCGGCGGCACCCTCGACGACGTGCTCTCCAGGTTGAACGCCGCACTCGACGAAAAGGGCGCAAGCTTTCGCCAGAGCCTGCAGTCGACGGCCGACGACGCCGTCATGGATCTCGACGTGCGGTCCGGCTTCTTCGAGGAACGCCTGCAGACGACTGTCGCCCAGCTTTCGACGGCCTTCGACGAACGTGTCGCCCAATTCACCGATGCCTTCGATAAGCGCTCCGGCTCGCTCGACACTAAGCTCATCGAAAGCCTCGCCCGCATCAATGAGACGCTGTCTGGCAACGCAGAGTCGATTGAAAACCTACTCAGCGCCAATATTGATCGCCTGGGCACGGCGGTGACCGACCAGTCGCTGGCGCTGGCAACCGCCTTTGCGACCGGCCAGGAAGTGCTGGAAGGCACGCTTTCCGGCCGCGTGGATGAAATCACCTCCACATTGACGGCCCGCGCCGGCGAGCTTGGCTCGGCGCTGAGCAACGCCACGTCGGAAATCTCGCTGGCGCTTGCAGCCGGCACTTCCGAACTGCAGAACAACCTCGCTGCCCGGACAGCCGAGTTCCGCGATACGCTGCAGACGACCACGAGCGAACTCGCCACCGCCGTCAATAGCGGCACCGAAAAGGTAACGGGGGCATTCGGCGGTCGCGCCGAAGAGCTGAGCGGCGTTCTCGCCGCCCGCGCCGCCGAAATCGCCGATGCGCTAAAGACTGCGCATGCCGACCTTGACGGCGTGATGGCCGAACGTGGCGGAGCGCTGATCGGCGCACTTGCCGACCACCACACCCGCTTCGAGAAAGCGCTCACCAGCCGTTCCGAAGCGATCATAAATACTGTCTCGGGTACGCATGACCGTCTCGCCGAAACGCTTGATGAAAAGGCGATGGCGCTGGCGATCTCGCTGAACGAAACGCAGTCGCGCATCGAAGACACGCTCTCGACCCATTCGGAATCGCTCATCAATGCGGTTTCCGGCACCAATGACCGCCTCGCTGAAACGCTGCAGCAAAATCAGGCTCGTATCGAGGATACGTTTGCGGCCCGGTCGGAGTCCTTCCTTAACGCGGTCTCCAGTACGCATGACCGTCTTTCCGATACGCTCGATGAAAAGGCAATGGCGTTGGCGATCTCGCTGAACGAAGGCCAGGCCCGCATCGACGACACGCTGGCGACCCGCTCGGAGGCGATCATCAATGCCGTCTCCGGTACGCATGACCGCCTAGCCGAGACGCTTGATGAAAAGGCGATGGCGCTTGCCATCTCGCTGAACGAAGGCCAGGCCCGCATCGACGACACGCTGGCGACCCGTTCGGAGGCGCTGCTAAGCGCCGTTTCCAGCACGCACGACCGTCTCGCCGATACGCTCGATGAAAGGGCGATGGCGCTCGGCATCTCGCTGAACGAAACGCAGTCGCGCATCGAAGACACGCTCTCGACCCATTCGGAAGCGTTGATCAATGCCGTCTCGAGCACGCATGACCGCCTCGCCGAAACGCTCGACGAAAAGGCCATGGCACTCGGCATTTCGCTGAACGAGACGCAGTCGCGTATCGAAGAAACGCTGTCGACCCATTCGGAAGCGTTGCTTGGCGCCGTGTCGGGCACGCATGACCGCCTCTCCGAAACGCTCGACGAAAAGGCGATGGCGCTTGCCATCTCGCTGAACGAAAGTCAGAGCCGGCTGGAAGACACGCTAACGGCGGGTACCGATGCTTTCGTCAAAGCGGCCACCGGCACGCATGACCGGATCGCCGCATCGCTCGGCGAAAGCCAGCTCCGCATCGATGAAGCACTCACCAGCCGCGCCGAATCCATCGTCAACGCCGTCGCGAACAGCGCCGACCGCCTGTCCGATACGCTCGATGAAAAGACCATGGCGCTCGCCATTTCGCTCGACGACGGCCAGAGCCGCTTCGAATCCGCGCTTGAAAACCGCAGCAATGCCATCATGGACACCGTTGCAAACGCCGAAGAGCGTGTTGCCGGGGCCTTTGCCGACCGCACGGAAGCGATCCGCGCCGCCTATACGGACAATCAGGCACGTCTGGAAACCGCGCTCGCGGAGCACACCTCCAACTTGTCCGAAGCCCTCGATGCCGGCAGCGTCCGCATGGAAGGCATCATCGGCAGCATGACGGGCCGCATCGAGGATGGTCTTACCGACGCTCAGCAGCGTATGGCCGCCCTCGCCAACGATGCCGCCAACAACGTCGAAGGCGGTCTCGCCGCCGCGCATGACCGTATCCGCACTACGCTTGACGACCGCACCAATGCCATCACGCTGACGCTGACCGAGGCCCATAATCTCATCAACGACACGCTCTCCGAACAGGCGACTTCGATCGGCACGTCGGTTGCGACGAGCATCAGCATGCTCGAAATGTCTCTGGAAGATCGCGAGGCTGCGATCCGCAATGCGATCGATAAGAGCGCACAGACGCTTGAGGATCGCATGCGCGAAGGTGCCGGCCAGATCGCCGGCCGCTTTCAGGAGGCCGCCAATACGATCTCACGTTCGGCCGCCGATTTCTCGGGCCGTCTCGACCACTCCGTCGACAACCTCACGGGCCGCTTCACTGAGACCGGCGCCCGCGTCGAAGCGAGCCTTGCCGCCATCGAGGCGCGTATTGCCGATGGCGTCGGCGGCGTGGTCGACAAGGTCGATGCCGCAGGCAGCCATCTCTCCGGCGTTCTGGATGACGGAATCTCCCGTCTGGGTTCGATCGGTGACGACGCAGCCGAGCGCATCGCCGCAACGCTCGGCACCAGCGCCGCAAACCTGACCGAGGCGCTCGACAGCCGTACCGCCAGCCTGACGGAGGCTTTCGACGGCCGCGCCGCCAGCCTGACGGATGCGCTGCATGCCGGCAGCGCCAACCTCACCAAGGCCCTCGACAACAGCAGCGCAAACCTCACGCATGCTCTCGACAGCCATAGCGCCAATCTCACCCAGGCTCTGGATAGCCGCAGGGCACATCTTGCCGAAACGCTCGACAGCAGCAGTGCGACCATGGCCCAGTCGATCGACGGCCGGACCTCGGCCCTGAGCGACATGATGGATCGCGGCACCGCGCGCATCGAAGAGCGCCTCTCCACCATGGACCGCGCCCTGACCGTCGGTCTCGATGCCGTCAACCGCACGATTGAGGGCAAGGCAGCTGGTCTCGCCGCAAGCCTGCGCAACGCCGTTGCCGAAGCCGCCGAAGGCATGGATGGCGAAGCCGCCAAGTCCTCGGAGCTGCTCAGCCGCACCGGCCAGCAGTTCGCCGAAGCCATGGACGAACGTTCGTCGCAGATCGTCAACCGTGTCGCCGAGGCGCAGAACCGCCTCGCCGGCCAGGCTGCCGCCGTCGCCCAGACCTTCTCCGAGGCCGGTAACGTCATCGTCAGCAAGGTTGCGGAAGCGGAAAACATCGTCAACAGCCAGGTCAGCGCCATCAATCATGCGCTCGCCGATGCCGGCCAGACGCTGGAAGCGCACGGCAATTCGATCCGCTCGACGCTGACCGACGCCGGCAGCCAGATCACATCCAGCATGGCCGAGGTCGACCGCGCGCTGGAGGCCCGCAGCAGCATCATCCGCTCCAGCCTGGAGCAGCGTGCCCGCGAAATCGACACCACCCTCAGCGATATCGACAAGGCACTGGAAGCGCGCGGCAATTCGATCCGCACAACGCTCGAAGAGCGTACCCGCGACTTGAATTCCACGCTTGCCGGCCGTTCCACCGAGCTGACCCGCATCCTGGATGAGACGGCACGGCCGCTCATCGACCGCTATATGGATGCCGGCCAGGAAGCCGCAGCCCGTATCACCGCGGCGGCGAACCTCAGCGCCGAGCGCCTGCGTGCCGAAAATGACGCACTCACCCAGGCTGTCGCCGCCCGTGCCGAAAACGTCGCCAATGCCGTCGCTACCATCGAGAACAGCCTGACGAACAATGTCAACGGCCTCGTCCAGCGCCTGTCGGAAAGCAGCGCCGTAATGGCTGACATGATGACGCGCGCCGCCGATCAGTTGAGCGGCGTCGACAGCCGCCTCGGCGACACGACCACACGCTTCACGGACTCTGCCGCCAAGGCTGCCGAAATGGTTTCGGCTTCGACCCGCCTTCTCGAAGGCAAGGTCGATCGCCTGTCGGATATTTCCGGGCAGACACTCGCCCAGGTCGGCGGCATCATCGGCCGCTTCGACGACCATTCGAAGGTTCTTGGCCAGGCTTCGCAGCTTCTCGCCGCCGCCCAGTCCGGCCTCGTTTCTACACTGGAAGAGCGTGAGACCGCCCTGCAGACGCTGGCAGCCGGCCTCGTGCAGCGTTCGGGCGAAATCGAAAAGACCATGCGCGGCCTTGGCGGAGTGATCGAAGCGGTCTTCGAGCGCGCCGAGCAGCGCTCCAACCAGGTCACTGGTACATTGCGCCAGAGCGTGCAGGCTTCGTTTGCCGATATCGGCCGTGTGCTTTCGGACACCGAGAAGCGCGCAGAGGAAGCCGCATCCAATATGCGCGAAGCGATCAACCGCGCCGGCGAGGAAGCCAATGCGACGATAGACAGCAGCTTTGCCAATGTCGAACGTCGCTCCGGCGATCTCACCAACCGCCTGCGTGGCGGCCTGACGGCCTCGCTGTCGGAAGTCGAGCGCATGCTCGGCGAGGCCGGCCGAGCCTCCGACAATGCGGCGCAAAACCTGCGCGAGTCGCTCCGCGACGCGATCGAGGAAGCAGTCGGCCGCTTCTCGGGCGCGACGGAAGATATCCGCCGCTCCGCTGCCGATATCCGCAACGAACTCGATGCCACCCGCGCGGAGCTGAAGCGCGGCGCCTTCGATCTGCCGGAAGAAGCCAAGGAAAGCGCGTCCGCCATGCGCCGCGCCGTCTCCGAGCAGATCAAGGCCCTGCAGGATATTTCGCAGATCGTCGGCCGCTCCAGCCAGCGTCTGGAACTCTCCGAGCCGGTCGCCCGCACGCTCGCCCAAGCCGAACCTGCACCGCGTGTCACTCAGTCGGTAATCCCGACGGCGCCTGCCCCGCAGCCGGCCCCGACGGCACGCCAGTCGATCGAATCCATGGGCCTGCGCGGCACCATTGCACCGACGCCGGCGCCCGCTCCAGCCCCCGCCCCCGCTCAGCAGCGCCCGGTCGCTCAGGCTCCCCAGCCGTCGCCTGCCCCTGCTTCAGTCAGGCAGGAAGCTCCGCGCACGGAAGCGAGCAGCGGCGGCTGGATCAGCGATCTGCTGCGCGGCGCATCGCGTGAAGAGGCCGAGGAAGCACCGCGTGCGGCCCCGGCCCGCCCGGCAGCGGAGGCCGCCGCTCCGGCCCCTGCTCCTGCCCAGCGCGCCAATGACAGCCGCAACCCGCGCCATGTCGTTGAATCGCTGAACTCGCTCTCGGTCGATATCGCCCGCGCCATCGATCACGACGCCTCAGTCGACCTGTGGCGCCGCTACCAGCGTGGCGAACGAGACGTCTTTACGCGTCGGCTCTACACGCTGAAGGGCCAGCAGACTTTCGACGAGATCAAGCGCAAGTACGACCGCGAGCCGGAATTCCGCACCGCCGTCGACCGCTATATCGGCGATTTCGAAAAGCTGCTCGCCGATGTCGCGCGCACCGATCCGAACCGCACCGTCACGCAGTCTTATCTCACATCGGATACCGGCAAGGTCTACACGATGCTGGCCCATGCCGCGGGCCGGCTGAGCTGAATTCCGGCCTGGAGGGGTGGAACCCAACACGGTGAGACAAAAGGGGTCATCTGTGGATGGCCCTTTTTTATTGCCCCGGCTCCTTCATTCCGTCACAAACATTCCGGATCCGCATTCGCTAAGCCGGATTGCCGGAAGATACGTCAGACCGCGATCCGCCAGACCATTTGCCAAGCCGGTTGCCAAAGCCAATCGCTTGCCACGACAGAGACAGCAGACATTGATGACCAAGACGACTCTCCGGCTCAGGGCCGCCGCCTTCTCGTCCGTATTTCTTCTGGGCGCGTTCTTTCGGGCCGAAGCCGGCCAGGCAAGCTTCCTCGTGGACGTGCAGTCCGGACAGGTCTTGGAAGCGTCCAACCAGGACGATTTGAACTACCCGGCATCGCTCACCAAGATGATGACGCTCTATCTCACCTTCCAGGCACTCCATGAGAAACGCCTGAGCTGGGATCAGAAGATTACCATGTCGGAAAATGCCGAGAGCAAGGAGCCCTTCAAGCTCGCCATCGGCGCCGGCCGCAAGGTCACGGTCAAGGAAGCCGTGGAAAGCATCGTCGTTCTCTCGGCCAATGATTCCGCTGTGGCGCTTGCCGAACAGCTCGGCGGCTCCGAGCAGGCCTTCGGCACGCTCATGACGGACAAGGCCCGCCAGCTCGGTATGGCGAACACCGTCTTCAAGAATCCGTCGGGGCTGCCGGATCCGGGGCAGGTCACCACGGCGCGCGATATGGCGACCCTCGGTGTATCGCTGATGCGCGACTTTCCCGAGGAGTTCAAGCTCTTCTCCATGCGCGGCTTCCAGTTCCGCGGCATGAAACTGCGCGGCCACAACAACCTCATGTACCGCTACAACGGCGTCGACGGCATCAAGACGGGCTTTACCGACGCTTCCGGCTACAACGTCGTCACCTCAGCCGCCAAAGATGGCCGCCGCGTCGTCGGCGTCGTCATGGGTGAAAAGACCGCTAGCCTGCGCGACGAGAAGATGGCCGGCCTGCTCGACAGCTACCTGCCCTCGGCCTCAAGCGCGACGGCGTCGGCAACGGGCGGCAGCGCGACGATGACGGATGCCCAGCCGACGAAGTAGGGCTGTGAGCCTAAGCTGTCTGACGTTCTAATTGTTCGCTGACAGGCGAACCATGTCAGTGGATCACTCCATCAGCCGTTTCGGGAAAGAAATCGCTGCTGTTCTTCCTGGAGTTCGTTCATCGGAATACAGCCGCGCAACCACCCGTAGCTCATGGCTGAGCCGGAAAACGTAGCCGTCTTCGATTTCAAGCTACTTTTTCGAACCGTCCATTGAAGAAGAGAGCCTGGAAAGATACCGCGTTTCTGGCAGCCAAATCGCACGCATTCGAATTGGATTGATTTGTCTACTAGAGTGCAGCTGAAACCGAGAGCGTGGAGTTTCGCGCCCATCGCGGCCTCGTTTCCCTTTAACTCGGTAGCAAGCCTTTCGACAAACGCCTCATACTCGTCCATGGCAAGAGGCAGTGGAGCGGATGCATTGTTGGTAGAATCCTGAGCTTGCACACCTCTCCAGCCCAGAGGGGAGGCCAAGAATACGAACGCCAGAATGCACACTATTCGAAGCTGCGATCGACGAGTCAACGCCCCACCTCCGGCTCCCGGCTATTTTAGATCGATTTCAGCGTCCAGCCGACGATTTGGTCGGTCACTGCCGCAAAGGCGTGGTCCAGCCCCTTCACGAAGCCCGCATTGTCGCCGCCGGCCGAAGACGTGGCGCGGAAGACCTGCTGGGCGCGCACCGTGCCGTTACGGTCGTTGAGGATCTTGACGGAGATTTCCACCACGGCCCTGTTGCCGGAGGAGGCGTCGATCTCGAAGGATCTGATGTCGCTGACCACCTGGTAGTCGATTGCCAGTCCCTGCCCCGGCTTTCCGACGCCACCGAGCTTGCCGGAATTTTCGAAGGCTTCGACGAGCTTCGACTGCACCATCCGCGGCAGCGTATCGCTCCACTGGGAACGTGACAGATACTGGATTTCCGAGGGCGAAACGCGGATGACGATCTGATCGCTGTTCAGCGCCTTCAGGGCCGTCGGATCAGCGATCAGAATCTGCTTGTTCTTGGCCGACGGGCCGGTGCCATCGACCGTGGCTGCCGAGAGATCGTAGGTGTCGTTCTTTGCCGTTGTTCCGCAGCCTGCCAGGAGTGCGGCCGTCAGCGGCAAAATAACCGCCGTTCCGCGGATCCAGGAACGGCGCGACATCACATGCGATAGACCCATATTACGCTACCCCTGACCTCTGTTTTTCTTTCCGCAATTCCGGACGTAAACCGCTACACACTTTTCCTGGAATTGCGCTAGCGCCGCGTGCGCCCATCATATTGCTTGACCGTCGGCCCGCCGAAGATGATCCGCTGCGGGTTCTGGTCGAAATTGGAAATGGCATTGTTCAGATTATTGGCCGTGCCGCGCAGCTCGTTGACGAGCGTCTGGACGTCTTTCAGGCCGCTGCCCGAGAAGCGCTGCAGATTGTCAGCGATCGGTCCGATACGCGAATTGAGGTTATCGGCAACCTTTTTGAAGGATTCGAGCGTCGCACGCGCTTCGGTAAAGAGCGAGTTCGTATTGTCGGAGCCGAGTAGCGCATCGACCTTGATGAGAATGCCGTCGACGCGGGTCGACGCAGAGTTCAGCTTGTTGGCCATCTGTTGAACGTCCTGGATCGTCTGGTCGATGTCCTTCTTTCGGCCTTTGACCGTATCGGTGACATCGCGGATCGAGGCGACCGCAGAGCGCGCATCCTTCGTTGCCTGGGCGATATCGTCGACCGAACCTTTGACCTTATTGGCGTCGATAGCCGCGACCAGCGTATCGACGCGATCAAGCGTCTGCTGGGCCTGCTTGCCGAATTCGTTGTAGGTCGTGACGGTCTGGTCGACCTTGGCGACGAGGCTCTTGAGATCGCCCGAGGCATCGGCCACATCGCGGCTGACCTTCTCGGCGTTGGACAGGATCGTATTGATCTTCTGCGCATCGACCGCCTTCACGAGATCCTCGACGGCGGCAAGCGTCGAGTCGACGCGGCCCGAGACGTTGCGCACCGTGTTGGAGAGGTCGCCGACGCTCTGCAGGAAATTGTCGATATTGCCGGAATTCTTGGCGAGCGCATCCGAGAAGGTTTCGGCATTCTGCAGGGTTTTGGTCAGCGGCCCGCGGGCGTCGCGCACGAAGCCCTGCACGTCGCCGACGGCATCGTTAGCGCGGTCGAGGATCTTGTCGGCTGTTGCGAGCAGGTTGGTCACGCTCGACTGGTCGGCGACGATGACGGCGCGTTTGCCGCTTTCCAGCGCCTGCTGTAAAATGTTCTTGTCTTCCTTGCGGCCGCCCGAAAGCTCGATATAGGCCGCACCCGTCAGGCCCTGAATTTCAAGGGCCGCCTTGGTGGACGGATAGATAGGCGCATCCGAGCGCACCTCGGTGAAAGCCAGCGAATATTGCGGATCGTCCGCATCGATGGAAAGCGTCTGCACCGAGCCCACCTGAATGCCGTTGAAGCGAACGGGGGAACCGACGCTGAGGCCGTTGGCGGATCCCGGGATGCGCACGATCAGCTCGGCCATCGGGCCACTCCGACCATATTCAGCCATCCAGTAGACGAAGCCGAATGCGGCCGCGATCACCAGAACGGTGAAAAAGCCGACGATCGTATAATTGGCTCTGGTTTCCATCGTCTCCGGTCACTTCCCGCTGTCATGCTGCGCCCTTACAGGCGCGTCTTCCTGCGGCACGATCGAACGCGCGCGCTTGCCCTTGAAATAGGCCTGAACCCACGGATCGTCGTAGGCCAGCATGTCGTCGATCGTGCCCTCCACCATTACCCGCTTCTTTCCGAGCACGGCAATACGGTCGCAGACGGAAAACAGGCTGTCGAGGTCGTGGGTGACCATATAGACGGTTAATCCCAGGCTATCGCGCAGATTGGCGATCAGTTCGTCGAACTCCGCAGCACCAATGGGATCGAGGCCGGATGTCGGCTCGTCTAGGAAGACGAGTTCCGGGTCGAGCGCCAGCGCGCGGGCGAGCGCTGCGCGCTTGATCATGCCGCCAGAGAGCTCGGACGGATATTTGTCGGCTGCGTCGGCTGCGAGCCCCACCATGCGGATTTTCAGATGCGCGAGCTCATCCATCAGCGTGACGGGCAGATCGAGATATTCGCGCATTGGTACCTGGATATTCTCCTTCACCGTCAGTGAGGAGAAGAGCGCGCCCTGCTGAAAGAGGACACCGAGACGCATGTCGAGCGCATTGCGCTCCGGCTCGTTCAGTTCGTCGAAATTCTGGCCGAGGATTTTAATAGTGCCGGATCGGCGTGGCAGCAGGCGAAGCACCGTGCGCATCAGCACCGATTTGCCGGTGCCCGAAGCACCGACGAAGCCGAGGATCTCGCCGCGGTAAATATCGAGATTGAGCTTGTCGAGCACCACCTTGGAGCCGAAGCCGACGGTGACGTCGCGTGCCGACAACACGACGTCGCGATTGTCGTTCTTCGTCGTCTCGATCGGTTGCTGATCCACGTCGCCCGCCATGTCAGAAATCGATCGCTGCATAGAACATCGCAAAAAGCCCGTCCATCAGGATGACGACGAAAATCGCTTTCACGACCGAAGCCGTCACATGCTGGCCAAGCGATTCGGCGCTGCCGCCGACCTTCAGGCCTTCGACCGCCGCGACAATGCCGATGACGAGTGCCATGAACGGCGCCTTGATCATGCCTGCAAGCACGGTGGAGAGCGTCACTGCCTCATGCAGGCGCGACAGAAAAGTGGCAAAAGTAATTCCGGAATAGGCATAGGCGACTGCAGCAGCACCCGCGAGCGAAGCGAAGTTTGCAATCACGGTCAGGAGCGGCAAAGCAACCGTCAGCGCCACCAGCCGCGGGAAGATCAGCACGCCGATCGGGTTGAGGCCCATCACCTTCAGCGCGTCGACCTCTTCTCGCATCTTCATCGAGCCGATCTCGGCGGTGATCGCACTGCCCGAGCGGCCGGCGATCATGATGGCGGTCAGAAGCACGCCGATTTCACGCAGCTGCAGAATGCCGACGAGGTCGACGACGAAGATTTCTGCGCCGAAATAACGAAGCTGAAAGGCGCCCTGCTGCGCGATGATCGCGCCGATCAGAAAGGACATCAGCAGGATGATCGGAACGGCCCGCACACCCATATGGTCGATCTGGTTGACGATCGAGGCCGGAGAAACGCCGCTGCCGCGGCCGAACTTCATCTGCGCGCCGCGCACCGCCGATCCCAGGATATACATGGAGGCGGCGACATTGTCCCAGACATCGAAGGTCATCCGACCGATCGGCGCAAAAATGCGCTCGACGACCGAGAGCTTCTCCTTCTGCTCTGGCTCCTGCTTTTCGGGCTCCTTGGAGAAGGTGGCGATCAGCTCGTCGATGTGCTGGTTCGTACCTTCAAAACGAACCGCTCGTCCTGCTTCTTCCTGCTGTTTCTTTAGCCGGCAAAGCAACCAGACGCCGGCCGTGTCGATATCGGTAACATCAGAAAGGTCAAGCGTCAGGTCGCCGCTATTGCTGCGCGCGAGCTTCTCAAAATCCTGCAGGACGAGATGGATGTTGGCGCTGCGCCAATTGCCTTCAAGATGCACATGCTGGCCCGAGCCCTCGGCTCGGTCGTCGACATGCAGCGAGGCGGCGTTGCGTTTCTCGGACTTCAAAATACTTGTGTCTTTCAATGCTTGCAGCGACAGTCGAGACTCGCGAACGTGATATTCGCCGCCCGGCGCGTTAATATACAGAAGCAACGCGCAATTTCCATGCTCGCAGGAGAGCAAATATGCCGCGCAATCTTGATATCCAGATGAATTCATTCCCGATTGCGGGAACTTTCACCATCTCGCGCGGGGCAAAGACCTCGGCGGAGGTGATCACCTGCACGCTGACGGAATCAGGTGCCAAAGGATGGGGAGAATGTGTGCCCTACCGCCGCTATGGCGAGACGACCGAAAGCGTGATGGCGCATATCGAAGCGGCCCGCCCGCTGATCGAGGATGGCATCTCCCGCGCCGCGTTGTTGCATGCAATGCCGCCGGGAGCGGCCCGCAATGCCGTCGATTGCGCGCTGTGGGATCTCGAAGCCAAACTATCAGGCCGGAGCGTTGCCGACCGGCTCGATCTGCGCAAGCTGAAGCCGCTGACGACAGCCTACACGATCTCGCTCGGCGAACCCGATGTCATGGCGGCACAGGCGCGTGAACATGCGCAGCGCCCGCTTTTGAAGGTCAAGGTCGGCACCGACGACGACGAAAGCCGCATTCGGGCAGTGCGTGCTGCCGCTCCTAATTCCACCATCATTCTCGATGCCAACGAAGGTTGGCCGGAAGACAGGCTGGAGCATCACCTTCGCATCGCTGCCGAAGCCAATGTCGCGCTGGTGGAGCAGCCGCTGCCGGCCGGACGCGACGACATGCTGGCCGAGATCGCCCGCCACATCCTCGTCTGCGCCGATGAAAGCGTCCATCACACCGGCGATCTTGCAAGCCTTGCCGATCGCTACGACGCGATCAACATCAAGCTCGACAAGACCGGCGGTCTGACCGAAGCGCTGGAGATGAAGGAGGAGGCCCAGCGGCTCGGCTTCTCCATCATGATCGGTTGCATGGTCGGCACATCGCTTGCGATGGCACCAGCGGTGCTCCTGGCGCAGGATGCCGATTTCGTCGACCTCGACGGCCCCTTGCTGCTTGCGCGCGACCGCGAACCTGGCCTGAATTATGCTGGTTCCCTCGTATTCCCGCCCGAAGGAAGCCTCTGGGGCTGAAGGTAATAGGCGATGATGACAAGGGCGAGCCCGAAGGCTGCGACACAGGCCATGACATAGTAGCTGTCGAGGCCGAGCGCGGAATAAATATAGCCGGAGGCGATCGTCATCAGGCCTGAAGCCATGCCGATATAGAAGAAATAGGCGCCCTGAGCCGAGGCCTCCTGGGTTTCCTGCACCGTCGCGACGATGCGCCGCTGCACGCCGGTATGCACGAAGGCATAAGTAAAGCCGTGCAGGCATTGCAGCGCAAAAAAACCGATGAAGCTTGTCTCCGTCGGGAAGAACACCCAGCGGCAGATGCTGACGGCGCAGCCGAAACGGATCAGCGTCCAGGCATTGAAGCGGCGGTTGAGGCGCCGCGACAGGAAGAAGACCGTCACCTCGGAGGCGACACCGGCGCTCCAGAGAATTCCGACCTCGGTGCCCGAAAAACCGAGCTGGTGCCAATAGATCGAGGAGAAGGCGTTGAGCAGCGCATGGCTTGCCTGCTGGATCGACACACCGAGCAGCAAAAGCAGCAGGTGCGGCTCGCGCAGCCCGCTGCCCGTCGTTGCCGGAAGGTTGATTGGCTGGCCGCGCCGCCGTGTCGGCCCGATACGCGGACAGAAGACCGCCATAGTAATGGTCAGCAGGAAGCCGAAGATCATCACGGGCAGCACCATGCCGCCGCCCCAGCGGCCAACCAATTCTCCGCCGATGAGCGTGGAAATGATGAAGGCGATCGAGCCCCAGACGCGCATCGAGCCGTAATCGAGGCCCCAGCGGCGTACCCCCGAAATCACGATCGATTCGACGACAGGCACATAAGGGGCAAAGGTCGCACCCTGCAGCGCAAAGACGATCAGCACCTGCCAGAAATTCGTCGTCCAGTAGAGCGCGATAGCCGTCAGCAGCGACAGGGCGCCCGACCACAGGAGGACATGCGCCCGCTCCTGCATGCGGTCGGCAAAGACTGCCACGATCGGTGCCACGAGAACGCGCACCACCATCGGCACGGCGAGGATCGTGCCGATCTGATGATCATTGAACTGGTGAGTCGCGAGCCAGACGGGGAAGAAGGGCAGGACGATACCGTTAACCAGTAGCGGCGCGCTGTAGCAAAGCGCGCTAAGCTGCCGGAAGCGCGGTGGCGCTCCCTCACCCGTTAAGGGATTTTGTGCGGGAATCATGATGGACCTGAAGGAAACTATTCGTTGCCTAACACATCCAATCCGACACGACTATTGCGAGAAATAGCCTCACTGAAACGTTTCGGAAATAGTTCGAAACGATTTAAAAAATAAATTGGGCCTATCGCCAAGCGGCAACGGCTAAATTCCTGGTGCACCGGCGGAAGTCGCCGATGCGGTAGGCGCGCATTATTCAGGCAGCCTGTGGGGTGAGGTTGCCCTCTTCAAGCAATTCGACTGATGTCAGCGCCGGCACGTTGCTGGTCAGCGCGCGCCAGGTGATGAGTTCGAACGTGCCGTCTTCATGTTCGGCGATCGCCGTGCAGCTTTCGACCCAGTCGCCGGTGTTGATGTAGCGGATGCCATCCATATCCTCGATCACGGCGTGATGAATATGGCCGCAGATGACGCCGTCGGCGCCGCTCTTGCGGGCTTCTTCTGCTACCACGCGCTGGAACTCGCCGATGAAATTGACAGCGTGTTTGACCTGCAGCTTGGCCCAGGCCGAAAACGACCAGTAAGGCATGCCGAGGTGGCGGCGCACGGCAGCGAGAACGATATTGATGCGGATCGCTGTGTCATAGGCCCAGTCGCCGAGATAGGCGAGCAGCCGGGCGTTGCGCACGACGACGTCGAATTCGTCGCCATGTAGGATCAGATATTTCTTACCGTCTGCGCCGTCGTGGATGATGCGGTCGACGACTTCGATGCCGCCGAAATGCGTGCCTGGGAATGCGCGCAGGAACTCGTCGTGATTGCCGGGGATATAGACCACCCGCGTACCCTTGCGCGCCTTGCGCAAGAGTTTTTGGACCACGTCGTTGCAGACCTGCGGCCAATACCAGCTGCGCTTCAGGCGCCAGCCGTCGACGATATCGCCGACGAGGTAAATCGTGTCGGCTTCGTGATATCTCAGGAAATCCAGCAGGAAATCCGCCTTGGCGGCCTTCGAGCCGAGATGCACATCGGAAATGAAGAGAGTGCGGAAGCGCCGAGGTTCCATCATGTCTATCACAAGCCTTTCCGCTCGTGTCCCATCGTTCTTCGTGTGGTCTTCCAAAATCAGACTCGTGTATCAGGAAGATGACAAACCGCAGGAAAGGCCTGCAAAGCCGCTCAATCCACCGGTTAGAGCCTTCCCGGTCCGAATGCTGCAATCTGAGCAGGGAAGGCCTTCCGTCAGATCGCTGTCGCCAGCAGGTCAAAAAGTTCCGCCGCAGCCATTTCCGTACTGTTCCGACCGGTCGATTGATGTATGGAGAAGTCTCCAAAAGACTTCGAACAACGCTGGAGGCGGCGATGGATCACCAGGAAAAATCCAAAACGGAAAAGAATTCGGCAGGCGGAAGCCTCGACGAACAGGCGCTTTTCTTCCACCGCTATCCGCGCCCCGGCAAGCTGGAAATCCAGGCGACAAAGCCGCTGGGCAACCAGCGCGATCTGGCGCTTGCCTATTCACCCGGTGTTGCCGCCCCCTGTCTCGCGATCCGTGACAATCCGGAACAGGCCGCAGACTATACGTCGCGCGCCAATCTCGTTGCCGTGATCTCCAACGGCACCGCCGTACTCGGCCTCGGCAATATCGGTCCGCTTGCCTCCAAGCCGGTCATGGAAGGCAAGGCTGTCCTCTTCAAGAAATTCGCCGGTATCGACGTCTTCGATATCGAAGTGGATGCCGATGATGTCGAGCAGATGGTTTCCACCGTCACCTCGCTCGAGCCGACTTTCGGCGGCATCAACCTCGAGGACATAAAGGCGCCGGAATGCTTCCGCGTCGAAAAGCAGCTGCGCGAAAAGATGAAGATCCCGGTCTTCCACGATGACCAGCATGGCACCGCGATTATCGTCGCCGCCGCCATCCTCAACGGTCTCGAACTCGCCGGCAAGAAGATCGACGAGGTCAAGATCGTCGCCTCCGGCGCCGGTGCGGCAGCCCTTGCCTGTCTCAATCTGCTGGTGACGCTCGGCGCCAAACGCGAAAACATCTGGGTCCACGACCTCGAAGGCCTCGTCTATGAAGGCCGCGTCGAGCTGATGGACGAGTGGAAGGCCGTCTACGCGCAAAAGAGCGACACACGCACCCTCGCAGACAATATCGGCGGCGCCGACGTCTTCCTCGGCCTGTCCGCTGCCGGCGTTCTGAAGCCGGAATTGCTGGCGCAAATGGCTGAGAAGCCGCTGATCATGGCTCTCGCCAATCCGACGCCAGAGATCATGCCGGATCTTGCCCGCGCCGCGCGGCCAGATGCGATGATCTGCACCGGCCGCTCGGATTTCCCGAACCAGGTCAACAATGTCCTCTGCTTCCCCTATATTTTCAGGGGTGCGCTGGACTGTGGCGCCGAGACGATCAACGAGGAAATGAAGATGGCCGCCGTGCGTGCCATCGCGGCCCTTGCCCGTGAGGAGCCGTCCGACGTTGCCGCCCGCGCCTATTCCGGCGAAACCCCGGTCTTCGGCCCCGACTATCTCATTCCCTCGCCCTTCGATCCGCGCCTCATCCTGCGCATCGCACCGGCTGTCGCCAGGGCCGCTGCCGAAAGCGGTGTCGCGCGCCGGCCGATTACCGATTTCGATGCCTATCTCGACCAGCTGAACCGCTTCGTCTTCCGCTCCGGCTTCGTCATGAAGCCGATCTTCACGGCCGCAAAGGTGGCCGAGCGCAAGCGCGTGATCTTCTCCGAAGGTGAAGACGAGCGCGTGCTGCGTGCCGCCCAGGTGCTGCTCGAAGAAGGCATTGCCGAGCCGATCATCATCGGCCGCCCGCAGGTCATCGAAACGCGCCTGAAGCGCTACGGCCTGCGCATCCGCCCGTTACAGGATTTCGATGTCATCAACCCCGAAGACGATCCGCGCTTTCGCGAATATGTTGATCTCTATCTGCAGCTTGTCGGCCGCCGCGGCGTCATTCCGGAAGCGGCCCGCACCATCGTGCGCACCAACGCGACCGTCATCGGTGCGCTGGCACTCAAGCGCGGCGAGGCCGACGCACTGATCTGCGGTCTTGAAGGCCGTTACGAGAAGCACTTGCGCGATGTGCGCCAGATCATCGGCAAGCGCCCGAACGTGCGCGATTTCTCGGCACTCAGCCTGTTGATCTCGCAACGAGGCGCGACCTTCTTCACCGACACTTACGTCACCTTCAACCCGACGGCTGAGGAAATCGCCGAGGCGACGGTTCTGGCAGCTGAGGAAATCAAGCGTTTCGGCATCACGCCGCGCGCCGCCCTCGTCTCGCATTCGAACTTCGGCTCGCGCGAATCCGAAAGCGCCACCAAGATGCGCAATGCGCTGCAGCTGGTGCGCGAAGCGGCTCCCGATCTCGAAGTCGACGGCGAAATGCATGGCGAAAGCGCGATCTCCGATGAGCTGCGCCGCCGTGTCATGCCGCACACCACGCTGCATGACGAAGCCAACCTGCTGGTCTTCCCGAACCTCGATGCCGCCAATATCACGCTCGGTGTCGTCAAGTCGATGACCGACGGCCTGCATGTTGGCCCGATCCTGCTGGGCACCGCGATGCCCGCCCATATCCTGGCGCCGTCCGTGACCTCGCGCGGCGTCGTCAACATGGCAGCGCTTGCTGTCGTCGAGGCATCGCAGCCGGCGTAACCGTCTGCGAAGCGAGACCGTTGGCTCTGGAATATCAGCGGCGCCGTATTGCTCGGCGTCCCTGATCCGACAGCTCATCCGCCCGTTCGTTGCCTTCGATGCCGGAATGGCCCTTGCACCAGGCAATATTTATCAGGGGATTCTTGGACAGCTCGCCATCAACGGCTTTCCAGAGTTCCGCATCTGATATCGCCCGGTTTCTGGCCTTGCCGTTCGGGTTGCTCTTCCTCCAGCCATTGTTCCTCCAGATAGGTCGCCAGCGGTTGCAGCCTTCGACGGCGTAGACGGAATCGGACCAGATGACTGCTGCTACGCCCGGTGCCGTGCGGCTGATCCAGATTGCAGCCTCGATCACGGCAGTCAGTTCCATCGCATTATTGGCGGTGTCCTCCAGGCTGCCGAAGCCGGACGCGATTTCCACACCGTCGCGATAGGCGACGAAGGCCCACCCGCCCTGCCCGGATCGCGGCTCGAAACAGCCATCCACGAAAACGTGAAGGCCGCGGGTTTCCGGGATATCCGGTGTCCTTCCGGAGAAGTGGGTGCGGTCTGAAATTTTTGTCATATCATCTATTTAGCTATCAACGATCTCCCGCGCGATTGCGGGTGAGGCGGAGGCGAAACATCTGTCTTGCTAGATAAGATCGCAAAAATGCGCTAGGAATTACTCTGAGCTTATTAAGGGAAATAGGTTAGGACAAAGCGCGGTGGATGAAGCCGCAATCGACCGACAGATACTTTTCTCATTCCGGGACGACGTCGTGAAGCGCCGAAACCTGTCTCTCCTCCTTTTTCTGGCTTTCGCGGTCCCGGCGGAGGCGCAGACCAATGCGATCTGCGAGGATCTGCGTGGCCGCCTTGCCGACCTGCCGCAATCGATCGGCAGCAATGAAGCGGAGATGCGCCAGTACGCAGGCGCGCTTGCCGAGCAGAATCTCGAACTGCGCAAGGTGCGCGGCGATCTGCGCCGCTATGGTTGCACGTCGGGCAGCGTGATCGTCGTCGGCGGCGAGAACGCCGGATTCTGCGAGGAGCTCGCGCAGTCCGAAGCGAAGATGGTAGACAATGTCCGCTACCTGCAGGATCGCCGCAACGCGTTGCGCCAGGGTGGTGCCGATCCGGCCCGCGAGGAGCTGATGGCCGCGCTCGAAGACAATGGCTGCAACAGCGACAGCTTCAGCGAACCTGTGCAGGGTGACGCCTATGCGCCGGCTCCTTCGATCGATGAGCAAGCTATGCGCGGCGACACGTTCATCCCGCTCGGCGGCGGTGAACGCTACGGCCTGCCGCGGGCAGAAATGCTCTCGCCGGTCAGCACGATCTGTGTGCGCACCTGCGACGGCGGATTCTTCCCGATCAGCAACAATGCCACCTCGGTCGATTTCGGCCGCGATGCCGCAACCTGTGCCAAGATGTGCCCTGGCGTGGAGACGGAACTCTTTTATCGCGACATTTCCAGCACCGAAGCCGCAAACATGATTTCGACGGCGACGGGCGCCCCCTATGGCGCAATGAAGAACGCCTTCGCCTACAAGACCCGCGCGCCCGGCGAAAAATCCGCCTGCTCCTGCAATCTCAGCGCCTATTACGAGGAAATGCGCAAGAGCCAGACGGCCTCTGCGCCGGTGCCCGAGCCGAAGGGTTCGATCACCACGATCCGCACCGAAGCCCCGAAAGCCGCAAGTGCCCCGCAGGCGCAGGTGCCGGATCGTCCCTATGATCCGGCCGGCAACAAGGTGCGCCAGGTCGGCCCGCAATTCCTGGCGGGTGATCAGGGCAAGATCGATCTCGCCAATCCGGCAACATCAGGCCCTCAGCCGCAGCAGCAATAATGGCTCAGGTCTTTATCTGGCCCCAGCCGTCATGGAAGATGAGTTCGTCCAGCGGCATCCGATGCCGCCAGCCTTTGACCGCCAGTTCCGGCTCGTCATAGAGCCGGTCGACGAACCCCGCGCAGAGCCAGGCAACCACCTCGATATGGTCGGGAATGCCAAGGATCTCCTTCAGATCGCCTTCGCGAAATATGCTGACCCAGCCGATGCCGACGCCTTCGGCCCGTGCCGCGAGCCACAGGTTTTGGACGGCGCAGACGGTGGAACAGCTGTCCATGCGCGGATTATGCGTGCGGCCCAGCACCACGCTGCCGCTGCGCGAGGGGTCGCAGGTCACGCAGATGCCAAGCGGCGCTTCGACGATCCCTTCGAGTTTCAGCGACCGGTATTTTTCCTGCCGCTCGCGCGTAAACATTTGCGCGGCTTCCTCATTGGCCTTGGCGAAGGCGTCGCGCACACGCGCCCTCACCTCGGCACTCTTCACCAGAATGAAATTCCACGGCTGCATGAAACCGACCGAAGGCGCGTGATGGGCCGCTGTCAGCAATCGCATGACGAGGTCGTCCGGCAAGGAATCGGGCAGGAACTGGCTGCGCACATCGCGCCGCGTCATGATCGCGTGATAAACGGCCTCGCGTTCGGCCGCAGAAAAGCTGGATGCCGGGCGAACGGCATCATCAATGGGTCGCATCGTCAAATCCCCAACAACGCAACCGCCCGCCGTCCGCGCGGGTTGGGTCTATCTCGTCAGGCCGGTCTTCTGACTTGGCGTCCTTCGCCTGACCGCAGCCTTCCCGGCCTCGCGGCCAGTGGCGTGATGAGCGGCAAGCGTCGGCCTTACAGCGTTGGGCACGTTCCGGCTTTGCACCGGATTCCCGATTCTCCCGCTTGTAACGGCGGGCACCTGACCGGCGATCTATGGCGTGGAAACGGCGTGGCGGCAAGCGGCACGCGACGACTATTCGAGATACCGGCTCCCGAAGCGCCCGTATGGGGTTCAATTCAGCGGTGGGCACCGGTATCCCATTCTACTTTATAATTTATTCACACATGAAATACACACTGCATCTGCGCGTTCTGGGTTGCAGTGAGGACATGGGCATGAGCGCTCATGATGCGGCCGCCAGCGTCGATGCCCGTATTGATACGCCGGTCGAGAACGTGTCCGACTGAGCCGCATTTCGAGGCCCCCGCGGGATGTTCCAATTTTTGAAGACGATGCCTCTGACAGCGAAGCTGGCGGCGATTATCGTTGCCGTCAATCTCTGCGGCATATCAGCCTTTGCGACGTACACCTGGTTATACGAAACCCGAGCATTGATCGATGGCGCCAAGGCGAACTGGTCCAAGGACGCGGAGCAGTTTGCATCTCTGGCCGCAGGCGGCGTGAAGTGGGGCAAGGCGAATGCCGTTCGAGATGCCTATTCTCTCTACCGCGACGATCCCTCGCTCGACCTTGTTCAATTCTCAGCATTCAATGCGGAACTCATCGCCGTCGATACGTGGACACGCGACGGCGTCAATGGTCTGCCTGCATCGGCAGATCTTGCAAAGCGCCTGAGCGCGAAGCCGGAAAAAACGACGATTGACGACAGCGGAATATCCGCCGGCGTCGTGACGATCACAGCGCCGCTTCCACTCGATAAGTCGGGCAAGGCCACCGGCTACGTCGTCACGAACTGGTCCGTCGAGAAGATCGCGTCCGAAGTCAGGCAGAAGGTCTTCATTTCGGTGCTGACGCAGTCCCTGATCACCGCTATTGCCATTGTCGCATTTCTTCTCGCCATGCGCAGTCTCGTTGGCCGGCCGATCAGGATCCTCAGCGAGCGAATCAGCGCCTTGCAGAAAGGCGATCTCGCCTCTCCCGTCACCTATCGGGAAAATGGCGATGAAATCGGCTTTCTGGCCCGCGCATTGGAAGTTTTCCGTAACGAGGCGATTGCAAAGGTCGAAAGAGAGCAAGCCGCTGCCGAGCAGAGTGCTTCGCTTAATTCCGAACGGGCTCGCAACGCATTGTTGACGGAAGAAGCCAGCAAAACGCAGCGACTTGTCATGACCGCTCTTGCCAATGCGCTGGAAAAGCTCGCCGCGGGCGATTTCTCGATAAATCTCGCCGATCTCGGCCCCGAATTCGATAAACTGCGGCAGGATTTCAACAATATGGTCCAGGCAGTCGCTGCCGCGCTGACGGAGATCAAGACCGCCTCCGTGGCTGTTGAAAGCGGATCGAGCGAACTGGCCTCTTCAGCGGATCAGCTCGCCAAGCGGACCGAGCAACAGGCAGCAGCGCTGGAACAGACCGCCGCCGCTCTGGATGAGGTAACGACGACGGTCAGAACGTCGTCGCAGCGGGCCGAAACTGCCGGAAAACAGGTCGAGGAAACGAAGCGGAGCGCTCATGTCTCGGCGACCGTGGTACGTGATGCCATCGGAGCCATGGACCGGATTCAGACCTCGTCGAGCCAGATCGGCCGCATTATCGGCGTCATCGACGAGATCGCGTTCCAGACCAATCTGCTGGCGCTGAATGCCGGCGTCGAGGCGGCGCGCGCCGGCGAAGCCGGCAAGGGTTTTGCGGTCGTCGCGCAGGAAGTGCGTGAGCTCGCACAGCGCTCGGCAAACGCGGCAAAGGAAATCAAGAACCTGATCACCGTGTCTGGCCAGGAAGTTGCAGCAGGCGTCGGGCTGGTGAACGAGACCGGGGATGCTCTCCTGAAAATCGAGGAGCAGATCAACCGCATCAGCGACAGCATCGCTTCCATCGTTCAGTCCTACCGCGAACAGGCGACGGGCCTGCAGGAAATCAATGGTGCGATCAACCAGATGGACCAGGCCACGCAACAGAATGCGGCAATGGTCGAGGAAACGAACGCCGCCTGCCAGGAATTGCTCACCCAGGGACGCCTTCTGCAGGACTCGGCCGGCAGGTTCACTGTCAGCGCGGCTGCCGCCAGCCTGTATGCTCCCGTTCAGCCGGTCCCTCGTCAACCTCGCCCGGAGCCGAGAGTTTCCGGGAAACGGCATGTAGGAAGTGCCGCGGTTGCCGCTTCTCCCGATGCCTGGGAGGAATTCTGACCCCATCGTCGTTCGATACGCTCATCCCATCAGCCAATAACCAGGAAGGAACAGTTATGAAGAAAGTCGTGACCGCATATCTTATGGCCTGCGCCGCATTTGCCGTCCCCATGGGCGTATCCATGGCGCAGGATGCCAAGCTTGCGCCGATCGCCGACTACGTGACGAGCGACGTAAAGCCCTGGCTTAACGACCCCGCCGTCATCGAAGCCATCAAGGCGCAAAATGCCGCGAATGCGAGCTTGGGGGCAGCCGATATCGACGCCCTCGATAAGAAGTGGCGTGCCGAGGTCGATGGCTCCGACCACACGATGATCGACCGCGTGCTTGGCAACGCATTGTCCAAATTCCTCCAGGAAAAGAAAGCTGCATCCGATGGCAAGATCGCAGAGATCTTCGTCATGGACGCCAAGGGACTGAATGTCGGCCAAAGCGACGCTACCTCCGACTACTGGCAGGGCGACGAGGCCAAGTTCCAGAAATCCTTCGGCGCCGGGAAAGATGCCGTTTTCGTCGATGAGATCGAAAAGGACGAATCCACGCAGGCGCTGCAGTCGCAGGCAAGCGTCACCATCTCCGACGACAAGGGAACGCCGATCGGCGCCATCACCGTCGGCGTAAACGTCGACGCGCTTTAATTTCCTGCATCTGCGAATTCATATCGCCCGGACGCAAGCGGTTCGGGCGATATGCGTAACAGGACCTCAAACACACCTGCTCAACAGCAGCAAATTCTGCGTGACAATTCGCATTGGCATAGTTAGATAGGCGCCATGTCGATTTCGTCCGTTTACGCACCGCGATTTTATTCGTACCGCTGCTTCCAGCGGATGCGGGTCTGTGCGTAACCGAAACTAACGCGACGACAACCCGAACAGCCGCTAGTCTACCTGGCGGCTTTTTTGTTCCGCACGGTATGACCAAACAGGAGAGCATACCGTGACTGACACCATTGATGATCTGCGCATCGTCGAGATCACCCCGCTGACCAAGCCTGCCGATATTATCAAGGAAATCCCACGCACCGCCGCGGTTACGCAGACCGTGACCAGCACGCGCGACACGATCCACAATATCCTGACCGGTCAGGATGACCGCCAGCTGGTCATCATCGGCCCCTGCTCCATCCATGATCCGGCGGCCGCCCGCGAATATGCCTCCCGTCTCGTCGAGCAGCGACGACGCCTCTCCGGCGATCTCGAAATCGTCATGCGCGTCTATTTCGAGAAGCCCCGCACCACCGTCGGCTGGAAGGGCCTGATGAACGACCCGCATCTCGACGGCACCTACCGCATCGAGGAAGGTCTGCGCATCGCGCGCCGCCTGCTGCTCGACATCAACGCCATGGGCCTGCCGGCCGGCTGCGAATTCCTCGATACGATTACGCCGCAATACATCGCCGATCTCGTCAGCTACGGCGCCATCGGCGCGCGCACGACCGAAAGCCAGATCCACCGTCAGCTCGCCTCGGGTCTCTCCTGCCCGATCGGCTTCAAGAACGGCACGGATGGCGGCGCGCGCATTGCGCTCGATGCGATTGTCGCGGCCTCCCAGCCCCACCACTTCCCGGCTGTGACCAAGGATGGCCAGGCGGCAATTGCATCGACGACCGGTAACGAGGACTGCCACATCATCCTGCGCGGCGGCAAGCGCCCGAACTACGAGGCTGCCGACGTTCAGGCTGTCATCGCAGAAGCAGTCAAACTCGGCGTCGACCCGCGCATCCTCATCGATGCCAGCCACGCCAACAGCAGCAAGGATCCGATGAACCAGCCGAAGGTCGTCCGCGACGTCGCCGGCCAGATCGTCGCCGGCAACCACCACATCAAGGGCATGATGATCGAGAGCAACCTCGTCGCCGGCCGCCAGGATCTCGTCCCCGGCAAACCGCTGGTCTACGGCCAGTCGATCACCGATGGCTGCATCGGCTGGGATATGTCGGTCGAAGTGCTCGATGATCTTGCTCAGGCCGTCCGCGACCGCCGCAAGGCTGCTGTCGCGGCTTGAGTGGCACCATCGGTTGCCGCAGGTAAACCCCGCCGCCCATTCACAGGGCGGTGGGGACGTTCGTCAGTGGCAGATCCCTGCTGACTGGCAGGAACGTGGATCAATACCGAAGGTGCCAAGCCGAAACAATTCAAGGCAGCTTAGATCAGAGGAATTGCCTATGCCGACATGGGCGATCCACTGTTGCTGTCCTCTCGTTGGATAATAATCTTTTGTGGAGTAGTAAAATCTCGACGAACAATGCGATGGAGGCGTTCCCGCCGGGAGAACTCCGGCCTTGAGCAATGTCTGCACCGTTTTTTGTTCAGCAGACATGTTCGTCTGAATAAAATTAGTAACGATCGTCTTGATGTTTGGATACTTTTCTATGCAGTCGCTAAACTCTCTGCTGCTATTATCATTGTCGATAAAGACAATGTAACCAGTACTATTTTCGGTCTGCATCTGTTCGTTTGGCTTATTCCCATCCAGGATCGTATAGCCGTGCAGCACGGCGGCTTTTTCGATCAGCGACCTATACTGCCTAACCTGTTCATCCGAATGCTCCGAACAAACTATGAGAGTCTTTGGCGTAGTCTCATCTTTCCAATCGGGCATATTCCATTCGATCGCCCAAGGAGCACTCGCGTTAAGAGGGGATTCGATCGGGGAAACTTCCTGCACCGCCGCAACGGCGTAAGAGTGAGATAAGAGAATGAAGATCGCAAAGATGCATCTAAAGAACATACACAGTCACCAATCCTGCTCGCCGCCGTCCATAGACGCGGATAACGCGATCGCGCGTCACGATTAGACATGATACGCCTAACGTGATTGCAATAGCGGGAAAAATCCGCGCCGCTCTAATATCAAAGGGCGCCACAGATTCCGCGCCGTCAATCCAAATGGCGGTGCGCCGCTCTCAAGATTTCACCGGAAAATACCTGACATAAGCGAATTCATCGCCTTCGGGCGACCAGTTCGGCACATTGATCGTGCCCTGCCCCCCGAAGAGCTCGAACAGCTCCGTCAGATTGCCGCCATCCATATCCATCATCCGCAGCCGCACATTGAGATCGCGCGGATGGTCGAAGACATCAGGGTCGTAGGAAAGGATCAGCACCTTGTCATTGTTGGGCGACGGATGGGCGAACCAGTTGCCGTAATTGTCCGATGTCACCTGCTCAAGACCCGTGCCGTCGGGATGGATACGCCAGATCTGCATCAGCCCGGTACGGCTCGAATTGAAATAGATCCACTGCCCGTCCGCTGACCAGTCCGGCCCGTCATTGCGGCCCTCGCCATGCGTCAGCCGCTTCTCCTCGCCGCCATCGACCGAGATCGTGTAGATGTCGAAGACGTCGTTGCGGATGCCGCAATAGGCAAGCTCGCGCCCGTCAGGCGACCACCCATGCCAGTAGGACGGCAGGTTCTTGGTGATCAGTCGCGGCTTGCCGCCCTCGATCGGCAGGATGTAGATCGCCGACTTGCCGAACTCGGTCTTGTCGGAAATGACGATCTCCTCGCCATCGGGCGAAATGCCGTGGTCGTTGTTGCAATGGACCGCCAAACCGGTATCGACCCTCTCGACAAGATCGCTGCCGTCGAGTCGCAGGCGATAGAGCAGCCCGTCGCCATTGATCAGCAGATAGGCTCCGTCGCGCGAAAAGTTCGGCGCCTCCACCAGAGCTTCCGTCTGCCAGACAACGCGGCTTTCGCCTCTCCTGACGTTGTAGATTTCGACAGAACTGCGCATCTCGCTCTCCCGGATGAGTTTCTAGCGATCCCGGAATCGGTTGGTGATCGGGTAGCGCCGGTCGCGGCCGAAATTCTTCTTGGTGATCTTCACGCCCGGTGCCGACTGACGGCGCTTGTATTCGGCGAGATAGAGCAGATGCTCGATGCGGTGCACCGTCTCGACATCATGGCCGCGCGCCACGATCTCCTCGACCGCCATTTCCCGTTCGACCAGGCATTCGAGAATGTCGTCGAGGACAGGATAGGGCGGCAGCGAATCCTGGTCCTTCTGGTCGGGCCGAAGCTCGGCCGAAGGCGCTTTGTCGATGATATTCTGAGGAATGACCACGCCCGAGGGGCCGAGCGCATCCGGCGGCACATTCTCGTTGCGCCAGCGGGCGAGCGCATAGACCTGCATTTTGTAGAGGTCCTTGATCGGATTGAAGCCGCCATTCATGTCGCCGTAGAGCGTCGCATAGCCGACCGACATTTCCGACTTGTTGCCTGTTGTGACGACCATCGAGCCGAACTTGTTGGAGATCGCCATCAGGATCGTGCCGCGCGCACGGCTCTGCAGGTTTTCTTCGGTAATGCCGCTGTTCGTTCCCTCGAAGAGATTAGACAGCGCCGAGGAAAAGCCCGTCACCGGTCCTTCGATCGGCACGATGTCGTAGCGGCAGCCGAGTGCCTTGGCGCAATCGGCTGCATCCTTCAGCGAGTCTTCGGACGTATAGTGGTACGGCAGCATGACCGTGCGCACCCGCTCCTCACCGAGTGCATCGACGGCGATCGCCGCGCAGATTGCCGAATCGATGCCGCCGGAGAGGCCGAGCACGACATTCTTGAAGCCGTTCTTGTTCACATAGTCGCGGAAGCCGAGCAGGCAGGCGCGGTAATCGGCCTCCTCGCTTTCGGGAATGCGCGCCATCGGCCCCTGCCCGCAATGCCAGCCGTTCTCCGTGCGCTTCCAGGTCGTCACGGCGAGCGCCGGTTCGAACTGGCTGAGCTGGAAGGCGAGCGACTTGTCGGCATTGAAGGCGAAGCTTGCGCCATCGAAGACGAGCTCGTCCTGGCCGCCGAGCTGGGCGGCATAGACCATCGGCAGCCCGGTCTCGATCACCTGCTTCAGCACCACCTGATGACGGATATCGACCTTGCCGCGATAATAGGGCGAACCGTTCGGCACGAGCAGGATTTCCGCCCCGCTTTCGGCCAGCGTCTCACAGACACCGAGATCACCCCAGATATCTTCGCAGATCGGAATGCCGATACGCACGCCGCGGAAATTCACCGGACCCGGCATGGCGCCCTGGTCGAAGACGCGCTTCTCGTCGAACTCGCCGTAATTCGGCAGATCGATCTTGTCTCTGATCGCAATGACCTTGCCGCCATCGAGCACGGCGATGGAATTATAGCGGCCCGTTTCGTCCTGGCGCGGGAAGCCGATGACGACGCCCGGCCCGCCATCGGCAGTGTCGGCCGCAAGGCTCTCCACAGCTTTCCAGCAGGCGCGGATGAAGGCGGGTTTTAGCACGAGGTCTTCCGGCGGATAACCCGAGATGAAAAGCTCGGTCATCATCAAAAGATGTGCGCCCTGCCGCGCCGCATCGGCGCGCGCCTCGCGCGCCTTGGCAAGATTTCCGGCGACATCGCCCACTGTCGGATTCAGCTGGGCGATGGCGATGTTGAACGTGTGGGAGAGAGCATTTTCCTGTGTCATGCCACTCATTTAGTCCGCCCCGTCGCGCACGGCAATAAGCCGCTTGAAAAGCCGTAGCCATCTGCCGCAAAAATTTGATGAAGGCAGAATGGTCTTTGCTCGATCGCGCAGTCAGCCTTGCGTGACGCCGATACGCATTGCAATTTGCAGCGACGGCGGAATACTGCGCCCAATTCGATCCATTCTCGGGGCAATGTCATGTCTAATCTTCCGAATTTCGTCCACCTGCATTTCGGCAAGCCTGCCGAAGAACTGGGCGATATCGAAAAGCGCGTGCTCGCCAAGACGCATGAGCGCAAGATCGTCTCCACCGACGTCAACGCTGCCTTTTTCGCCGAAGCCTCTTTCGGCGAGCGGCTGGCCGATGGCATCGCTCGCGTCGGCGGCTCATGGTCCTTTATCCTCGCTTTCCTCGCCTTTCTTCTTGTCTGGACGCTGATCAACACGATCATTCTGCTGAACAGGGCCTTCGACCCTTATCCCTTCGTCTTCCTGAACCTCATCCTTTCCATGCTCGCCGCCATACAGGCGCCGATCATCATGATGTCCCAGAACCGGCAGGCCGAACGGGATCGTTTCGAAGCCGCCAAGGATTACGAGGTGAACCTGAAGGCCGAGCTTGAGGTTCTGTCGCTACACCAGAAGATCGACATGCGGGTGCTGACGGAACTGACTGCGCTGCGTGAGGATGTCTCCCGCCTGAACGCCATCCTGACAGAGCGAGGTCAAGCCTGATCCCGGGAAACACAGCAGCCGTTAATTCCGCAAAGGAATCTTTGCAAAGATTCATTTGTAATGCTAGCCTGCCGGAATGAAGACACCTGTCCATACACCGGCGTCATCGACATCCCGCGATGTTAGTCAGGTCGTCCCCAGCGTCACTGCCCTGAAGGCAATCGCCCATCCGGTGCGTCTGCGTATGCTTGGCATGCTGCGCATCGACGGCCCCGCAACGGCAACGCAGCTTGCGACGCGGCTCGGCCTCAACAGCGGCGCGACGAGCTATCACCTGCGCCAACTTGCCCAGTACGGTTTCATCGAGGACGCACCGGGCCCGTCCCGCCGTGATCGTTGGTGGAGGGCCTGCCACGAGGTCACTTCTATACGACCGGCGGAAACTGAGGGCGAGGCTTTCGATGTCGACGTTGCCTTCACACAGGCGATCCTTTCTCAGCACGTCAGTCAGATGCAGAAGGCGGTGGAGGAATATGCGGAACTGCCGCTTGCGTGGAGGAACGCCAGCACCGCGAGCGACATCATCATCCCGCTGACATCGGAAAAGGCCGAAGCCCTGACGAAGCGGCTGAACGACCTCCTCATGGAGGCGATGCGCGAAGCGCCGCGCCTCGGCGAACCATTGCCACCGGAAACGGTGCCCTTCACGTTCATGCTGCACGCCTTTCCCTATCCGGGCAGGCTGCCGCATGGTGAGGAAGAGAGTGAGCCGTGAGCCGCCGCCCCTTCATCGCGCTCGCGATAGCCGAAACGCTCTCCATTTCGGGCACACGGCTCTCCGGTGTCGCCATCCCCTGGCTGGTCTTGAGTGCGACCGGCAGTCCCGTACTGACCGGTCTCGTCGCCATGACGGAGATGCTGCCCTATGTCGTCGCCAAGGCTCTCGGCGGCCCCTTGATCGATCGCTTCGGCCCCAGGCGTATAGCCATCATCTGCGACAGCGCCTCGGTGATCGCGGTCGGACTCGTGCCGCTGCTGCATCTTCTCGGCCTGCTCACCATGCCGATCCTGCTTCCGATCGTCTTTGCCATGGGCGTGCTGCGTGGTCCATCGGATGCCGCCAAGCAATCCATGGTCCCCGACATCGCGGAACTCGCCTCCGTGCCTCTGGAGCGCGTAACCGGCGTCGTCGGCGCCATCGAGCGCCTGGCATCGATCGCAGGAGCGGCCGGCGCCGGCGCGCTGATTGCCCTTGTCGGGCCGAGCCAGGCTCTGGCTGTCAACGCCCTCACCTTCGCTTCCGCCGCCCTGGTCGCCGCGATCGGCATTCCCACCTTGCCCCCTGCCCCGAAAGCCGAAGCGGCTGGCGTCTCCGCCTACGGTCGAGAGCTGGCGGAAGGCTGGCACTTCATGCGCCGAGATGCGGTGCTCGTCGCAATCGTGTTGATGGTTGCGACGATCAACCTGCTCGATCAGGCCTACTTTGCCGTCCTGCTGCCTGTCTGGACCCAGGATTCAGGACATGGCCCCGCCTTGCTCGGCAGCTTGTTTGCCGTCTTCTCCGGCGCATCCATGATCGGCGCAGCGATTGCAGCGCTGATCGGCGATCGCATGCCGCGTCTTCTCGTCTACGCCGTCGCCTTCCTGCTCACGGGCTTTCCGCGCTTTTTGGTCTTTGCCCTGGATTCACCCCTCACCCTGATCTTCGCAATCCTCGCCATCGGCGGCTTTGCCTCGGGTTTTCTCAATCCCATCCTCTCGGCCGTGCTCTTCGAGCGCACACCGAAGCCTCTGATAGGCCGCGTCACATCGCTGAATGCCGCGCTCTGCTGGGCGCTCCTCCCCTTCGGCGGGGTCGTCGGCGGCGCATTGGTCGATGCCTGGGGCCCGTCCGCCGCATTGCTTCTCACGGGCCTCGCCTATCTCGCAGCCACGATGGCCCCATTCGCCCATGGCAGCTTCCGCGGCTTCGACAGGAAAAAACTTGCGGATGACCTATTGTGTTCATGAGGTTCGTACAATCTTATGGCGCATCGCCGTCATTATAATTTTGCATCAATTTACGACGTTAACTCCTATCGCCGCCGGGATGGGTCAGCTTGTTCTCGGCAAGGCGGAAAAGCCCGCAAGGGGCGAGCATATCACATGGAGGGGATCATGAATGAACGCAGCATTGCACTGACGGCGGATGCCACGCGGCGGGATGTCCTTCTGGCGGGAGGTGCCGCGGTCGCGGCTTTCACCGTACCCAGAGCCGCGCTTGCCGCAACCAGTTCAACATCAACGGAAAATCGGAGCCAGACCATGCCTTTTATCAAGACCGCGGACGGAACTGAAATTTTCTACAAGGATTGGGGTTCGAAGAATGCCCAGCCGATCGTCTTCCATCACGGCTGGCCGCTCAGTGCCGACGATTGGGACAACCAGATGATGTTCTTCCTTGAAAAAGGTTTCCGCGTCATCGCCCATGACCGCCGTGGCCACGGGCGCTCCACCCAGACGTTCGAAGGAAACGAGATGGACACCTATGCGGCCGACGTCGCCGCACTGACCGATCATCTCGACCTCAAGAATGCCGTCCATATCGGCCATTCCACAGGTGGCGGCGAAGTCGTCCACTATGTCGCCCGCGCCAAGGAAGGCCGTGTCGCCAAGGCCGTCATCATCGGTGCCGTACCGCCTGTCATGGTCAAGTCCGACAAAAACCCGGGCGGCCTGCCGCTCGAGGTCTTCGATGGCTTTCGTGCAGCGCTCATCGCCAACCGCGCTCAGTTTTTCCTCGATATCCCGACCGGTCCCTTCTACGGCTTCAACCGTCCGGGCGCCAAGGTCAGCCAGGGCGTGATCGAAAACTGGTGGCGTCAGGGCATGATGGGCGGCGCAAAGGCCCATTACGATTGCATCAAGGCCTTCTCGGAAACCGACTTTACCGATGATCTCACGAAGATCACCGTGCCGGTTCTCGTCATGCACGGCGACGACGACCAGATCGTTCCCTATGCCGACTCCGCGCCGCTGTCCGCCAAGCTGCTCAAGAACGGCACGCTGAAGACTTATCCCGGCTTCCCGCACGGCATGTGCACCACGCATCCCGAGGTCATCAACCCCGACCTGCTGGCCTTCATCCAGGGCTGAGTTTTCTCTCGAAGACTTGCGAAGGCGCGTCCTTGCGGCGCGCCTTTTGTTTGTGGGGGTAGAGCCTACCTGTTGGCCACGTCATTTTCGGCCTTGAGCATACCGCGCCGGAAGAACGCTGGCCGCATGCTGCTTGCCTTCGTCAAAGCTTAAGCGCGGCCCGCATGTTGCGGAAGGCCATCGGCGATCTCGTAGAAATTGCCCTTGTCGGCACAGAAGATATGGTAGCCGAAGCTGAGCCCGTTCGGTTCGTCGAAAGCGCCGGCCATGATGGAAATGACCGGGCGGCCAAGCCCCTGCCAGAACAGCGCCGAGCCGCACTGCGAGCAGAAACCGCGCCTGGCCTCATCGCTCGACTGATACCAGCGCAGCTTTTCCTCGCCGGCAATCGTAACGGCCGAAACCGGTACGTCGGCCGCAGCATAATAAAGCCCCGTCTGCCGCCGGCACTGTGAGCAATGGCAGCCGACCACGACATCGGGTTTCTCCCGCGCTACGAACCGCACCGCACCGCACAGGCACCCACCCGCATGATATTCGCTCATTTCCGTTCCCCCTGAACTATTCGGAGAGCGACGTCCGTACACCCGGCGGTCAAATCGAAAGCGCTGATCAAAGGCTTCAGGAAAGCTGATGCTTTGCGCACCATCCGCCAATGCCGGCATCGATGCTGTGCCCGTGTCGGCTTAGCTTATCGGTGTGCCCTGATGGAACGCGATCTTCCAGCCCTCATCCGTGCGGCGCCAGATGCTGCACGGATTGACTATTGGCCGCAACGCCGAAAGCCGATTTGACAAGCGCCAGACCCGCAAGTACGAAGTTGCCATGAACTCCGACAGCGCGCACATCTCCCGTTTGAACCGCACCTGCCTGCAGGTTGCCGTTCTGCGCGCTTTTGGCGGACGAGGTCTCCGCGTCCAGCGGTAACGTCCGGATGCCTGTGATGCGTCCGGCGAATTGCTGGACGTAAAGCCCCCACCATTATCTCAGGGCTGCCAGGGAGACAGGCACCGTGCTCAATCTTTTCAATGTCAATTCGCTCGTCCACTGGGAAGAGCGCGAAATCAACATGCGCGACCATATGGTCCGTTTCTTTTCCGAAGAAGTGCGAAGCTTCCTCCGATCGGTCAACCCGGCCTGGGATATCAGACGGGTCGAGGCGCCGGCGCTGACGCCGCGGCCCCTCATTTCGGACGCCTATACCAATGCCGATATCTGGGCGCAGGAGCAACTGACCGAGACCGAAGCACCGCTGGTGCTGAGGCCGGAAACGACGCCCTCGACCTATGTCTACATGCAGCACATTCTCGGCAATCATTCGAGAACGCGTCTACCCCTCTGCGTCTGGCAGGCCGGCCGATCCTACCGGCGCGAACAGGAGCAGCCGACCAAGCACATGCGCCTGAAGGAGTTCTGGCAGCTGGAATTCCAGTGCGCCTACACGGCCGACAGCGGCAACGACTATCATGCCGCCTCGCTCGAGCCCGTGCGCCGCATGGTCGCCGCAATCATACCCTTCCAAACCCGTATCGTGCCCTCGGACCGACTGCCGGCTTATTCGCAGACGACTGTAGATGTCGAGGTGGATAACGGCGACAAGTGGATGGAGGTCTGCTCGATCTCGCGCCGCACGGATTTTCCCGGGCGCTACTGGACGCAGCCGAAAAAGGGCCCGGCTGTGGAACAGGATGTTCTCGTTCTGGAAATCGCCATAGGCCTTGATCGCTGCGTCTACAACTGGGATCTTGCAACGAACCTGTAAGGAAATGCGGACCAGATTCACCGGAATCCGGTCCGCATTGGAAACATAGTGTTAGTTATATGCATTGGCTCGTCTGAGGGAACGGCTTCAGCCCTCAGCACATGTCGCCAAGCAGAGACCGTTCCTTGTGCGGTGCCCTTGACCAGCAAGGCGCGGCTTTCCGGTGCATGCAATATCAGTGGTGCCCGCACGATGGAGGAAAGCAGCCCGTGGAAATTCCCCCGCAATTCCACGTATCCGAAACATCAGGCTGGCTGGTGAACCATCGCATCAATTCCGCCTTGCCCGGCTATCTCATGGTCAGTTCCCGAAGCTTAATCAATGACCTCTCCGAGCTATCGCCCGCAGCCCTTGGCGAACTCGGCCCATTGCTGGCCAAGGCGCAGAAGGCCCTTGGCACGGTGCTCGGCGCAAAACGCGTCTATATCGGCCGCTACGGCCACGCGCCGGGATATCCCATCCATTTCCACATCATTCCAGTCTATGACTGGGTGGAGGAGCTTTTCTGGCAGGACCAGCGCTATCGCCTGCTCCAGACCTTCGCCGAAGGCCCCGGCGAAACCCCGACCGATGGCGCAGAGCTGACCTTCTTCATCTGGCGGGAATTCTGCGAACGGGCCGAACCGCCACCGATCCAGGGACCCTCCGTGGCCGAAACCATTGAACTGCTGAGAAAGGCAATGCAGTGACGATGTTAGCAGACGAAGCCTTCAGCATCGCCGTCGACCATATTCATTGTCGCCTTGCGGGAGAATTTGAGCTTTCCGAAACGGTTGAGGCGGAACGGAAATCCGGTTGGGATCGCTTCCTTGCCAGACACCCCGCCGCTTTCGACGGGCGGCTCCTGCGCATGGCTGCCTATGGCATCGAGAATGGCCGGCTGAACATCACCGCTAACAGCACATGGTTTTCCGCTTACGTGGTGACGCGCCATGCCGGCTTTGCCGAGGAGCACCCCCAGGCCGAGCGCGCCGATCCCCTTGGGCTCACTGTCGTTCTGATAACTGCGGACCAGCAGGTGATTGTCACGAAACGCAGCCCCACCGCCGAGCAGAACCCCGGTGCCCTCTATTTCGTCGGCGGTTACGCGGAGCCCGCGGCCGGCGAAGAGATCGACCTCTTCGAAGAAGCTGCCCGTGAACTCGCCGAGGAAATCGCCGTCACCGATATCGAGCGCTCGGACGCTTTTGCAATCGGCCTCGCCTATGATCCCGTCTTCTGCCATCCGGAGCTTTTCCTGCTGGCCGCAAGCCGGTCGACCGCTGCCGAGATCGTCGACGGCGCCCGTCACGCGCCAGACCGTAACGAGGCGGCCAAACTCTTTGCATCACCGCTGAGTGACATCCTGAACGACGACGAATTTCTGCCCGGCGCTCCACGCACTTGGAGCTTCCTCAAGGCCCAGTCCTTCCTGCAGCACCATTTCCGTCAGCGTCACTCCCTGTAGCCAGGGAGCGGGTTCTGTTCATCACGCCATCGGCGGTGACGAATGGAGCCCGCCCTTGATTGCTTCATGATTCCGGCCGTAACAGCACGTGCTTCTTTCTGCCGACCGACAGGCGGATGACGCCGCCCTCCATATCCGCATGACCGAGCCGCGTGGTTTCATCGCCGACGCCACGGCTGTTGACCCGCACGCCACCGCCAAGGATCAGCCGGCGCGCTTCGCTTTTCGATTTGGCAAGCCCGGCGCTCACAAGCGCGTCCGGCAGCGGCAGGCCCTCACGAAGGGCCTGGCCAGTCACTGTGACAGTAGGCAGCCCTGCGACAGCCTCGCCGTCTTCGAACATGCGCCGCGAGGTTTCCGAGGCTTCTGTTGCCAAATCTGCACCATGGCAGAGCCGTGTCACCTCGTCGGCAAGCATCTTTTTCGCCACGTTGATCTCCGAGCCGCGCAACGCCTCCAAACGTGTGATCTCGTCGTGCGGCAGTTCGGTAAAAAGCCGCAGGAAGCGGCCAACATCGGCATCCTCGGTATTGCGCCAGAACTGCCAGAATTCGTAGGGCGACAGCCGCTCGGCATTCAGCCAGACCGCGCCTGACACGCTCTTGCCCATCTTCGCGCCCGAGGACGTCGTCAAGAGCGGCGCCGTCAACCCGAACAGCGTTCGACCGCCGGCACGCCGCCCGAATTCGACGCCGCTGAGAATATTGCCCCATTGGTCGGAACCGCCGAGCTGCAGCAGGCAGCCATGTTTTTCGGCAAGCACATGAAAGTCATAGCCCTGCATGACCATGTAGTTGAATTCGAGCAGCGAGAGCGATTGCTCTCGCTCCAGCCGCTGGCGCACGCTCTCGGATGTCAGCATCCGGTTGACGGAGAAATGCGGACCGACATCGCGCAGGAAATCCAGGTATTTCAGGCTGCCGAGCCAATCGGCATTGTTGACCATGAGCGCATCGGTCGGCCCGTCGCCGAAGCTCAGAAACCGTTCGAAAATGCGCCGGATGCCGGCGAGATTGCGGGCGATCTGCTCCTCGCCGAGCAAGGGACGCGACGTATCGCGAAGGCTCGGATCGCCGAGGCGCGTGGTCGCTCCGCCCATCAGCGCGATCGGCCTGTTACCGGTCTTCTGAAACCAGCGCAGCATCATGATGGGGATGAGATGCCCGACATGCAGGCTGTCGGCCGTCAGGTCGAAGCCGTTATAGGCTGTGCCGGTCCCTGCGTTGAGTCTGATGTCGAGCGCTTCGATATCAGTGCATTGCTGGATGAAGCCGCGCTCGGAGAGAACACGGAGAAACTCCGATCGAAGCTTGGTGGAAGGCTGAAAATTGATGGTCATAAGGGTCTCCATGAGGGCCGATCAGGCCGGAGACCTTTTGCTGAAACACACGCCGCCGACCGTGCGGCGTTTTTGACGTCAAATAGACGACCGTCGCCGCTCTATGAGAGCAGCGTGTAATACAGGCCGGAAAGGGTCGGTATATGGGTCATGCAGCTTGCATACATGGCGGGCGCCTTGACCACAAGGGCTCCGGTTCTTCCTAAGACTTCGGCAGACTGGGTCGCTATGCCAAGCGCGGAGATGAGGAGTTGGGTCCTCATAGGCAGAAAAAAGCCCGGCACGAGCCGGGCTTCTCTACTCGATTCTCGCTATTCGCTTTGCCTTACGCGTTGGCAGCAGCCATCCGCTTCTCGTCGCGGCCGCCCTTCATGCGCTCCGCCAGCAAAAACGCCAGCTCCAGCGCCTGGTCGGCGTTCAGGCGCGGGTCGCAATGGGTGTGGTAGCGATCCTGCAGGTCTTCGGCAGTCACAGCGCGGGCGCCGCCGGTGCATTCGGTCACGTCCTTGCCGGTCATTTCGATATGGATGCCGCCCGGATGCGTGCCTTCGGCGCGGTGGATCTGGAAGAAGCTTTCGACTTCCGAGAGAATCCGCTCGAAGGGGCGCGTCTTGTAGCTGTTGAGCGTAATCGTGTTGCCGTGCATCGGGTCGCAGGACCAGACGACCTTCCTACCCTCGCGCTCGACGGCACGGATGAGCTTTGGCAGGTTGTCGGCCACCTTGTCATGACCGAAACGGCAGATCAGCGTCAGGCGGCCGGCTTCATTGGCGGGGTTCAGCGCGTCGATCAGCTCGATCAGGTTGTCGGGCTGCAGCGACGGGCCGCATTTCAGGCCGATCGGGTTTTTGATGCCGCGGAAATATTCGACATGCGCATGGTCGAGCTGACGCGTGCGGTCGCCGATCCAGATCATGTGGCCAGAGGTCGCGTACCAGTCACCGGAGGTGGAGTCGACACGCGTCAGCGCCTCTTCGTATCCGAGCAGCAGCGCTTCGTGGCTGGTGAAGAAATCGGTCTCGCGCAGGCTCGGATTGTTGTCCGAAGTGATGCCGATCGCCTTCATGAAATCCATGGTTTCGCTGATGCGGTCGGCAAGCTTGCGGTAGCGCTCGCCCTGCGGGCTGTCCTTGACGAAGCCGAGCATCCACTTATGCACGTTGTCGAGATTGGCGTAGCCGCCCATCGCGAAGGCGCGCAGCAGGTTCAGCGTCGCGGCCGACTGGCGGTAAGCGTCGAGCTGACGCTCGGGGCTCGGGATGCGGGCTTCCGGCGTGAATTCGATACCGTTGACGATATCGCCGCGATAGCTTGGCAAGGAAACGCCGTTCTGCGTTTCCATCGGCGCTGAACGCGGCTTGGCAAACTGGCCGGCGATGCGGCCGACCTTCACGACGGGAAGCTGAGCGCCGAAGGTCAGCACGACCGCCATCTGCAGGAACGCGCGGAAGAAGTCCCTGATATTGTCGGCACCATGTTCCAGGAAGCTTTCGGCGCAATCGCCACCCTGCAGCAGGAAGGCATTGCCTTCGGCCACGTTGGCGAGCGCGCTCTTCAGGCGACGGGCTTCACCGGCAAAAACCAGCGGCGGATAGGTGGAAAGCACGGCTTCCGTCGCCGCCAGCGCAGCCGCGTCGGGATATTCCGGAACCTGTTGGATCGGTTTGCTCCGCCAGCTGCTCGGGGTCCAATTCTGTGCCATGTCGCTCATCTGCTTCCCCATCCGGTTTGATCCCGGATGCCTGCCCGTTAAATAATCCGGCGGCTTATAAACCTTTCACCTCCCCTTGCCTAGTAGGGCACTCGGGGCGCCCTCGGAGAGTTTCCGTCGGCCGCTCGCAGCGCCATTCCGATCACTCCAACATCATGCCGAACCGGCGTTAAGGCGGTATATACCATGCTATTTTCCAGCTAATTTAGATTTCTTATGTACAGAATACCCTAATAAACTAGGGGCATGACATGGGTATCCTTTCGTCCGCTTTCCTGTCGGACCGGTCCGGCAATTTCGGTATCATGACGGCACTGCTGATGGCGCCGCTGGTCGGGGCGGCGGGCCTTGCGATCGATTTTTCCCATGCCTTGAGCCTGCGCAGTGAACTTTACGCGGCGGCCGACGCCGCTGCGGTCGGCGCCGTCTCCCAGAAATCCAGCGCCGCCGCGGCCGCAACCAGCATGGTGCAGGACGGGACGGTCGGCGTCGGCCAGACCGAGGCGCGCGATATCTTCTTCGGGCAGATGTCCCCGGAACTTGCCGCGCTCAACGTCGACACCAGCATAGACGTCACCAAGACCGCCAACAAACTGCGTTCGCAGGTGACGTTCAAGGCGACGGTGCCGACCTCGTTCATGCGCATCTTCGGCAAGGACAGTGTCGATATCAGCGGCACGGCGACGGCGGAATACCAGACCGCCTCCTTCATGGACTTCTACATCCTGGTCGATAACACGCCTTCGATGGGCGTCGGCGCCACGCCCGCCGACGTCACCAAAATGGTCAATCTCACCGCGAACAACAAATCGAACGCCTCATGCGCCTTCGCCTGCCATGAAAGCGGCGCCAACAAGGGTAAGGACTATTATGCGCTCGCCAAGAAGAACAACGTCACCATGCGCATCGACGTGGTGCGCCAGGCAACGCAGGCGCTGACTAAGACCGCCAAGGCCGATACCGAGAATCAGTTCCGCATGGCGGTCTACACCTTCGGCGTCAAGGCAGAGGCGGCGGGACTGACCGAGGTCGTGTCGTTGACGAGCGATCTCGACAAGGTGGGCAACAAGGTTTCCGAAAAGACGCTGAACCCGCAGCCCGGCGACAGCGAATATGTCCTGGACCTGATGACCATTCCCCAGCAGGGCTATAATAACGACACCCAGACGAGCTTCGACAACGCCCTCACCCTGCTCAACAACAAAATCACCTCCGTGGGTTCGGGAACGAGTTCCGCCGACGCGCAGAAGATCGTCTTCTTCGTCTCCGACGGCGTCGGCGACAGCTACAAGGCCACGACCTGCACCGAACCTGTTACGGGTCAACGCTGCCAGGAACCGATCGACATCACCTTCTGCCAAAAGCTCAAGGACCGAGGCATCAAGATCGCCGTGCTTTATACGACCTATCTACCGCTGCTGACCAACGACTGGTACAATAAGTGGATCAAACCCTTCCAGGCCACGATCCCGACCCGCATGTCAGCTTGCGCCTCCCCCGGCTACTATTTCGAGGTCAGCCCGACCGATGGCATCAGCGATGCGATGAACGCCCTTTTCCTCAAGGTCGTCCGGGCGCCGCGCCTGACCGGCTGACCTGACCAGCTGATGGCCGCGCAGGCCTCACACCCGCGCGCCGTCCTTGATACGGTAGCTCGGCGCATACATTGTCACCAGCTCTTCGGCCGCCGTCGGGTGCAAGGCCATGGTGCGGTCGAAATCGTCTTTCGTGCAGCCTGCTTTCAGCGTGATGCCGAGAAGCTGTGCCATCTCGCCGGCATCGTGGCCGAGGATATGGGCGCCGACGACCTTGCGGCTTGCGGCATCGACGATCAGCTTCATGATCATCTTCTCGGCCCGGCCGGACAATGTGGCCTTCAGCGGCCGGAACTGGGCACGATAGACTTCCAGCTCCTGGTAACGCTTGCCCGCCTCTTCCTCTGACAGACCCACCGTGCCGATCTCCGGCTGTGAGAAGACGGCGGTCGGAATCAGGTCGTAGTCCGGCTTGGTCGGATTGTTCTTGTACTCGGTCTCGATGAAGCACATGGCCTCGTGGATCGCGACCGGCGTCAGCTGTACCCGGTCGGTGACATCGCCGAGCGCATAAATGTTGTCGATATTGGTGCGCGAATAATCGTCGACGATGACGGCGCCGCGCTCGTTCACCGCAACACCCGCCTTTTCGAGGCCCAGCCCTTTCGTGTTCGGATCGCGGCCGAGCGCCAGCATGACGACACCGGCATTGAGCGTCTCGCCTTTCATCGTCTCGATGACGAGGCCATTTTCGCCCTTTGTCACCTTCTCCATCACATCCTGGCAGAGGATGCGGATGCCCTTGCCAACCATGGCTTCGTGCAGGCCGCGACGCAGGTCCTCGTCGAAACGCGAAAGGATTTCGGCGCCGCGATAGATCAGCGTCGTCTCGACGCCGAGCCCGTGGAAGATATTAGCGAATTCGACGGCGATGTAGCCACCGCCGGCGATCAGGATCGATTTCGGCAGCTCTTCCAGATGGAAGGCTTCGTTGGAGGAAATGCAGAGTTCGTGGCCGGGCAGCGCGCCATGCGGGTTCGGCCTGCCGCCGGTCGCAATCACGATGGTCCTGGCAGTGACTGTTTTTCCCGTCTTCAGCAGCCTGATCGTATGCGCGTCGACGAGTTCGGCCCGGGTCTCCAGTATCTCGGCATTGGCCCCGGCAAGCCCCTTTTTATAGAGTCCTTCCAGCCGCGCGATCTCGCCGTCCTTGGCGGCCACAAGCTTTTTCCAGTCGAACGAGCTTTCGCCGACCGTCCAGCCGAAGCCGGCCGCATCCTCGAAGTGCTCGTGGAACTGCGAAGCATAGACGAAGAGCTTCTTCGGCACGCAGCCGCGGATCACGCAGGTGCCGCCGTAGCGATATTCCTCGGCGATCGCCACCTTCTTGCCGAGCGAGGCCGCAACGCGCGCACTGCGCACGCCCCCCGAACCGCCGCCGATGACGAAGAGGTCGTAGTCGAAGGATGGCATGATGATCTCCGGAGGGAATCGCTGGATGGGTGGTTCACATATAGGAGAGAGCAGCAGAAAAACAAAAGCCCGGACGAAGCCGGGCTTTTGCGAAAAGTGAGGGCGGCCTTACTGCTTGGCCGGTGCCGGTGCTGCGGCCGGAGCCGGCTGCACCGGGGTGTCGGTTGCCGGTGGCGGAGCCTTGATGACCTTGGAAAGCTCGGCATTGCTCTGCTTTTGGAGGTCGCGGGAAATGCCCTGTGCCCAGATGTCGGCAGCCTTGGCGGTTTCACGCGAAGCGACCGGGCCATCGCGCAACAGCTTCTTGCCGACGTCGGAATTGTAGAAATCGGCAATCGCCTTCAACTCGTCCACCGTGAAGGCCTTGGCATAGGTCAGGGCGGCTTCCTTCTCGAGGTCGGCGCGGCGCGGTGCCAGAGCCAGCGCCTGGGCATCGACGGTCGCGGAAATGACATCCTGATAGTTCGGCGAATCCTGGATGAGGCCGGCCTTCAGACGCTCTGCCAGACCCGGCAGGATATTGTCGTACTGAGTGGTTGCGCCGATGGCGTCCATGGCCGCGCGGGCAGCCTTCAACTGCTCCTCTGAAACCTCCTGCGCTCTTGCGGCAGAGCCGAAGGCAAGCCCGGAAAGAACGATGGTCGCAGCGGCAAGACGGCCAAGACCTGCAATGTTCATCATGAGTTTCTATGCTCCTGTTATCTGTTTGCCTGCAGCGTGCGGGCGCCTGCAGGACCGGCAATGATCGCAAGCGCCGCCATATTGATGAAAAGCCCGTGCTCCACGACACCGGGGATGGAATTCAGCTCCCTCGAAAGCGCCTCTGCATCAGGAATGCGGCCAAAAGATGCATCGATGATGTGATGTCCGCCGTCGGTGGTAAACTCTCCGTCACCGGACTGACGCAACGTCAGTTCGCCGGAAAGACCAAGGCGCGAGGCGGTCTTTTCGATCGCGATGCGCGTCGAAACGAGGCCGAAGGGATTGACCTCGATCGGCAGCGCGAAAGCGCCGAGCGTCTGCACCAGCTTACTTTCGTCGGCAATGACGATCATCCGCGTCGAGGCTGCTGCGACGATCTTTTCGCGCAGCAGAGCGCCGCCACCGCCCTTGATCAGCCGAAGCGCCTGATCGACTTCGTCGGCGCCATCGATGGTGAGATCGAGCTGCGGCAGCTCATCCAGCGATTTAAGGGGAACGCCGAGTTCGACGCAGAGCCGCGCCGTACGTTCGGACGTCGGCACGCCCTCGACCTTAAAACCGGCTGCAACTTTTTCGGCGAGCAGACGAACGAATTCTTCCGCCGTGCTTCCGGTCCCGATTCCGAGGCGCATGCCGTACTCGACATGAACAAGCGCGGCCTCGGCGGCCTTGATCTTCATTTCGCGGGCATCCATGCGCCGCCAGCTCCTGATATTGCGTTGGATGTGCTGTTTACACGGCTCGTATTGCAAACGAAAGCCAAAATCATTGTCTTGCGATTGAAAGCCACGCGTTTCGGCTGCGGCTTTTCTGTCTGCCGTCCAGACGTTGCTTTTCGCCCGTTCATCGCCTACTCCCTGAGAATCCTATCCCGCAAAGAGGCACCACTTTGACCACCGCTCGCGAAAATGCCGGCCAGGCTCTTCCCAAGAATAAAGGCCTCGTCGTCTTCGATCTCGATGGCACGCTGCTCGACACGCATGTCGATCTGGTCGAAAGCCTGAACTACACGATCGCAGCGCTGGATCTCAGGCCCGTCACCTATGACGACCTCACGCACCTTGTCGGCCAGGGTGCCCGTGTGATGATCGAACGCGCCTGCAAGCTGCAGGGAAAACCGATCTCGCAGGAAGAGCTGCCGGCGCTGGTGGAGCGTTTCATCGCTCATTATAGTGCAAACATGCCCGGTCATACCGAGCCCTACCCCGGCCTCGTCGCTGCCATGGACCGCCTGAAGGCATCGGGCTATCGCCTCGCCGTCTGCACCAACAAGCTGGAGGGCCTGGCGACCGGCCTGATCGAAAACCTCGGCCTGACGCATTACTTCGACGCCATCACCGGCGGCGACACGTTCGAACACCGCAAGCCCGATGCGCGGCATCTGACTGGCACCATCGAACGCGCCGGCGGGGATGTTTCCCGCTCGGTGATGATCGGCGATAGTATCAATGACATTGCGGTAGCGAAGAATGCCGCCGTACCCTCCATCGCCGTGCCCTTCGGCTATTCGGATGTGCCGGTGTCAAGTTTGGACCCGGATGTGATCATCACGCACTATGATGAATTGACGGTGGAACTGGTGGAAAGTTTGCTGAAGGGCTCTGCGGCGAAGGTTGCTGTTTGAGGACTGATAGAGCAGACCAAAGCGTTTGCGCTCTTGGCCCCCTCATCCGCCTGCCGGCACCTTCTCCCCGATGGGTAGAAGGGACTTGTGGCAACGGCTCTCCTATCCTATCCGCAAACGGTCTTCATGGAACTCAACCGTGCGGCTTGCTCCCCTTCGCCCCTGCGGGGAGAAGGTGCCCGAAGGGCGGATGAGGGGTCACACGGCACACCCTCTCATTCGCAATTCTCACCTCAAATACAAAACGGACGGCCCAACGGCCGCCCGCCAAACACTCATCCAACGCCAAACGTCAGATCTGCGCCTCACGTGACTTCGTCGTCACATCGAACGCCTTGTTCACATAAGCATCGCGGCCATAAACGTCGTCGAAATATTCGATCACGCCATCCTTATTGGGCCATGCCGTGAAATAGGACACATAGACCGGGATCTTCTGCGGCACCTTCACGGCATGGTTCTGGCCGGTTGCGATCTGCTTGGCAACCTCATCGACCGTCGTGCCGAGAACGGCAGCGGCCATGGCGCGCGGATCGGACAGGCGCACGCATCCGTGGCTGAGCGCACGCATGTCACGCTTGAAGAAGCTCTTCGACGGCGTGTCGTGCATATAGATGGCATGGCTGTTCGGGAACAGGATCTTCAATTCGCCTAGTGCATTGTCGCTGCTCGGCGGCTGACGGACCGAGATATTCTGCGTCGAGCCGTACCAGTCGACACTGGAGGACGGAACGGCATGGCCGCCGACTTCAACCTCGTAGCCCATCTGGTCCAGATAGTTCGGGTCGGAGCGCAGCTTCGGCAACATCTCGTTGATGATGATCGACTGCGGCACGCCCCAGAACGGGTTGAACTCGACCGTTTCGATCTCGTCGTCGAAGAAATAGGTCTGATTGTTCTTGCCGCCGACGACGGTGCGCATCGCAAGCTGTTGCTTGGAGTCGTTATAGTAATAGGCCATGAAGGCCGGCTGGTTGATCATCACATAGCGCGGGCCGAGATCCTCAGGCAGCCAGCGCGCCTGTTCCATGGCAACGACGAGCTTGTCGATCTTGGAGGCGTTGGTGTCGCCGCCGGTCATGGTGCGCACGGTTGCCTGGCCGATCACGCCGTCAGGCTTCAGCCCATGTTCCTTCTGGAAGTCCTCGACCAGCGACACGATCTCGGGCGAATAGTCGCTGCCGCCGGTATAGGCCGCAAACGTTGCCGCATGCGCGGTCTTCAGCTCTTCCGAACCATTCTTCTGGATCGCCTTGACGATGTTGGCGACTTCCGGCGAGCTGTCGCCTGGACGCAGCAGGCCATCGAGCGAAATCGTGATCGGCGCTTCGTTGCCGTCGTCGGCAGCGCGCAGCTTGGCAAGCTCCGCCTTCAGCGCCAGGAACTGCGTGCTGTCGGGGTTGCGGCTGGAAAGATAGGCGGCAACATCCGGGCTCATCCGGGAAAGCTTCAGCACTGGATCGAGCTTGACGACCTTGCGTTGGAAATCATGGTAGCCGGAGAGCTTGTTCGGGTCGACGCGGCCGCGCGTCGTGTCCTGCACATAGGCGAGAACCTTTGAGGAAAGCGCCAGTTCGAACTGCGTCAGCGCCCGGTCGCGAACATCGGGAGCCGGATTGGCCGGATCGATCCTCGGCTCGGAGACGGCATAATCGGCCGGATCGAGGCCGACGCTTGCCGCATCGGCAAGCACGGTCAGCGCAGCCTTGCCGCGCTCGTTGACGCCCTCGCCGGACACCCAGATGAGCGGGTTCTTGCCGTCGCCATAATAGGCCTGCAGGGCCTTGGCGACATCGGCATTGGCGCGAACCTTGGCTTCCGTTAGGAAGTGGCGCTGCGGAGCGCCGTCGGTCGTGGCCGAGCCGGAGACGTCGGCGACCGCGCCGGTGACGACAGGATCGGCAAACTTCGTCGTATCGACGAGCTGCAGCGTCTCAGCCTTGTAGGTGTAGTAGCGCGGGCTGGAAACCTTCGGCATCGCAGCTTCCGGATCGATATCGCCGCCAAGGCCGTTGCGATTGCCGGGATTGCCGCGAACCGGAGCCGAAGGGTCCATGATGATCGTGCTTTGGCCGCTTCTTGCCCGGTCGCCGCGCAGCATGTCCATCAGCGTATAGGCATGCGCAGGAACCGCGCCCATCACGCAGGAAAGTGCCAATGCGGAAACCGCGCTTTTCAAAACGAACTTCATCTTGTTTTCCAGTTCCAGTATCATGCTGTTGTCGAGCAAAAAGGCTCAGATCAATTCTTTCAGATTCCCGGCAGCCGCGGCCCATTCATCAGAAACCGGCCCGCGCAGCCAGCGCTTTCAGCTCAACTTTGTGTGACGGGGTCGAACGCAAGCGCCGCTCGTCAGTTCACACAAAATTATGAAATTATTAGTTAATTTTTTACCGAATTTTCCGGCTTGAGAAAGGGCACCTTCCGCTGCTCTCTGCATTAATTTTCCGGCGTGGCCGAAAGAACACGCTGAAATACGCCAATAAACATGACAATGGCTTTCAATATTTCGCACTGTGTCCGGTTTTCTTGGAGAGCTTTCCACCCTATAAGTCCTTCATCTTCAAAGACTGCCCTTAACAGCATGTGACAGGAAGGCACGAAGCCATGAGTTCCACCCGCACCGAAACCGATACATTTGGCCCGATCGAAGTCGCCGGCGACCGATATTGGGGCGCGCAGGCGCAGCGTTCTCTCGGCAATTTCAAGATCGGTTGGGAAAAGCAGCCACTGTCGATCGTGCGTGCGCTTGGCATCGTCAAGCAGGCGGCCGCACGCGCCAACATGGCGCTCGGCCAGCTCGATGCGGGCATCGGCAAATCTATCGTGGATGCCGCCCAGGAAGTGATCGACGGCAAGCTGAACGACCATTTCCCGCTGGTCGTCTGGCAGACCGGTTCCGGCACGCAATCCAACATGAACGCCAATGAGGTAATCTCCAATCGTGCCATAGAAATGCTGGGCGGCGTCATGGGTTCCAAGAAGCCGGTGCACCCGAACGATCATGTCAATATGAGCCAGTCGTCGAACGACACCTACCCGACGGCCATGCACATCGCCTGCGCCGAACAGATCGCCCACCACCTGCTGCCTTCACTGAAGCATCTGCATGCCGCCCTCGACATGAAGGTCACGGAGTTTAGCCACATCATCAAGATCGGGCGCACGCATACGCAGGATGCGACGCCGCTGACGCTGGGTCAGGAGTTTTCAGGCTACGCCGCGCAAGTGGGCTCGGCCATCAAGCGTATCGAAATGACCCTGCCCGGCCTTTGCGAACTTGCCCAGGGCGGCACCGCAGTCGGCACCGGGCTGAATGCGCCGGTCGGTTTTGCCGAGAAGGTCGCCGAAGAGATCGCCGCCATCACCGGCATGCCTTTCGTGACGGCGCCGAACAAATTCGAGGCGCTCGCCTCGCATGATTCCATGGTCTTCGCCCACGGCGCGATCAATGCGGCGGCGGCCGCCCTCTTCAAGATCGCCAACGACATCCGCCTGCTCGGCTCCGGCCCTCGCGCCGGCCTCGGCGAACTGGCGCTGCCGGAAAACGAGCCCGGTTCCTCGATCATGCCCGGCAAGGTGAACCCCACCCAGTGCGAAGCGCTGACGCAGGTCTGCATCCACGTCTTCGGCAACCATGCAGCGCTCACCTTCGCAGACAGCCAGGGCCATTTCGAGCTCAATGTCTACAATCCGATGATGGCCTATAACTTCCTGCAGTCGGTCCAACTCCTCGGCGACGCCGCCGTCTCCTTCACCGACAATTGCGTCGTCGGCATCGAAGCCCGCGAGGACAATATCAAGGCCGGCCTCGAACGTTCATTGATGCTGGTGACCGCGCTCGCCCCAAAGATCGGCTACGACGCCGCCGCCAAGATCGCCAAGACGGCGCATAAGAACGGTACGACGCTGAAGGAAGAGGCGCTGGCGAGCGGGATGGTGACCCCGGAGGAATATGACGCGATCGTGCGTCCGGAAACGATGATCAGCCCGAAGTGACTGGGCTGGCTGGACACCAGGAAGGCCGGCTCAGCCGGCCTTTTATTTTGGGAAGTATAACCACTGAGGCTTAGCGCCTCACCTCTCCTCCCATTCCTGTACTTGACACAGGAATGGGAGGAGGAGACGCGTCATTTTTGCCGCCGATCTCGCACCCTCCCCAATTGCTTTTACCCCGTCGCAGAATTAGACCCGTTCCAAACTATCCCACCTAGAAAGGTCACTTCGATGGCTGACGATCTCTTCCCCCTTGGCGCCGACACCACCCCCTACCGCAAGATCAGCAGCGACTACGTCTCGGTCGACAGCTTCAAGGGCCAGGAGATCCTCTCTGTCGATCCCGAAGGCATCCGCCTGCTCGCCGAAACCGCCTTCGCCGACATCAACCATCTGCTGCGCCCCGGCCATTTGAAGCAGCTCGCTTCGATCCTCGACGATCCGGAAGCGACCGACAATGACCGTTTCGTTGCCTACGACCTCCTGAAGAACGCCAATATCGCGGCCGGCGGCGTGCTGCCCATGTGTCAGGATACGGGCACGGCGATCATCATGGGCAAGAAGGGTCGCCGCGTCTGGACCGAAGGCGGCGATACCGCTGCCTTGTCGAAGGGCGTGCTCGACGCTTATGAAAAGAAGAACCTGCGCTATTCGCAGCTCGCCCCTATCACGATGTTCGAAGAGAAGAACACCAAGAACAATCTGCCGGCGCAAATCGACATCTATGAGGAAGGCATTGACAGCTACGACTTCCTCTTCGTCGCCAAGGGCGGCGGCTCGGCCAACAAGACCTTTCTCTTCCAGGGCACGCCCTCGCTCCTGTCGCATGACCGCATGCTGGACTTCCTCAAGGAGAAGATCCTTACGTTAGGTACGGCAGCCTGTCCCCCCTATCATTTGGCGATCGTCATCGGCGGCACCTCGGCCGAGATGAACCTGAAGACCGTCAAGCTCGCCTCCACCCGTTACCTCGATGAGTTGCCGACGGAAGGGTCCGAAAGCGGCCACGCCTTCCGCGATATTGAGATGGAAAAGGAGATCCACAAGCTGACGCAGAGCCTCGGCGTCGGCGCCCAGTTCGGCGGCAAGTATTTCTGTCATGACGTGCGTGTCATCCGCTTGCCCCGCCACGGCGCCTCGCTGCCGATCGGCCTCGGCGTCTCCTGTTCCGCCGACCGCCAGGCCAAGGGCAAGATCACCCGTGACGGCATCTTCATCGAGCAACTGGAGACCGATCCGTCGAAATACATGCCGGAGATCGACGAGGCGAAACTCTCCGAATCCGTGGTGCGTGTCGATCTCAACCAGCCGATGGCCGATATCCTCGCCGAGCTTTCGAAGCACCCGGTCAAGACGCGCCTGTCGCTGACGGGCACGATCATCGTCGCCCGCGACCTCGCCCATGCCAAGATCCGCGAGCGGTTGGAAAAGGGCGAAGGCATGCCCGACTATATGAAGAACCACCCGGTCTATTATGCCGGCCCGGCCAAGACGCCCGCCGGCTACGCATCCGGCTCCTTCGGCCCGACGACTGCCGGCCGGATGGACAGCTATGTCGACCAGTTCCAGTCCTTCGGCGGCTCCATGGTGATGCTCGCCAAGGGCAACCGCTCGCGCGCCGTGCGCGAAGCCTGTAAAAAGCACCAGGGCTTCTATCTCGGCTCCATCGGCGGCCCGGCCGCCCGTCTGGCGCAGGATTGCATCCGCAAGGTCGAGGTTCTGGAATATCCCGAGCTCGGCATGGAAGCCGTCTGGAAGATCGAGGTGGAGGACTTCCCGGCCTTCATCGTCATCGACGACAAGGGCAACGACTTCTTCCAGGAGCTGAATCTGGGCTAAGGAAGTGGTGAAGGGCGATTGGCCGCGTGCCGGATCGCCCCTCAAATCCCATATTCTACCGAACCGAAGCCGCCTGAGGCCCGTCGAGATTGATGGCCGTCATGGACGGGGCTGGCTGCTTCTCCATTGCGGCGATATCGGCAGCGCTCAGGACATCCTCTGCCTTCACGCTGGCGAGGATGTCTGTGCTGAAGATGCCGTTGAAAAAGCCGCTCTGCTGCAGAAGGAACGCAACGCCGAATGTAATGGCGAGAGCAAGAATGGCGGGCGAGGTGTGGCGAGACGGTTCCATGAACTCATGCCTTCGGCAGGGGGGCGCTATCTAGCGCCCGTAAATCCGGTTTCTTAAGACAAAATCTGTCACTTAACCCTGCCTGCCAGTAGACCAGACAACAGATACCGAACGTCAACAAAATCAAAACAATCCCTGAAAAGAGAAGAGGATTGAACTTTTTTGATACACCTCGCGCATAGGAGGTGCCTCAATTACAGTAGAACTTACAAATCTTTGAGAAAAATCATAGGGCTGATCGTAGTATTGGCGCTTATCAAACTTATCACATGTAATCTTTGGTATATGTCGCCTTAATCATTTCCCAAGAAATCTAGGATAACAAATAGAAGATTGCTTAAGAGGTGGACGAGGAGTTGCCGGAATGAATACGGCTGTTGTGCCGAAGGTGCAGGTTCCCGATGTCGCGGGTCAGATCACCTATGCCATGCGCTCCATGGGCGTTGCACCCATTCCCCGCAATTACGAACTCTTCTACGAAGCCTATATCGGCTCTAATCCCGCACTCACCCGCGACCTTGCCGCGCTCGGCAGCCAGGCGACGCAGGCCGAGCTCGATGCGCTCGGCGCTCAGCACTGCGCCCACACGGCACCGGCCAAGATATTCGACGACGCCCACAGCCGCATTGCTGGGGAACTGGAAGGCCTGCTGCGGGTGCTGCGCCAGGAGCAGACTTCGCTCGAAAGCTATAACCGGCTGCTCAACGAGACCTGCAAGCGCATCAGTTCCAAGAGCACGACGAGCGCGGACCTCATCGAAAACGCCATCGACCTGCTCACCCAGGCAACCGGCGATACGATCACCCACGGCGAAAAGACCGTCGAAGACATGGTTCAGCGCTCGCAGGAGATGGATCAGGTCCGCAAGGAACTCGACGAATACAAGCGCATCGCCAATACCGACTCGCTGACGCGCCTTTCCAACCGCCGCGCCTTCGACGACAGGCTCGCCGCCGTCTTTAATAACCCAACGTTGCGTCCGGTGACGGCCCTGCTCCTGGCCGACATCGACAATTTCAAGAAGATCAACGACACCTACGGCCATCCAGTCGGTGACAAGGTTCTGGCGACGGTCGCCTCCGTCATCCGCACCAATGTCCGCCGCGATGTTTTCGTCGCGCGCACCGGCGGCGAGGAATTCGCCCTCATCATCGACGGCAACACGCTGGACGAAGTGACGGCGATTGCCGAGCGCATTCGCCGGACGCTGGAATCCACCCCCTTCAAGAATTCCCGCACCCGCGTGAACTACGGCCCGGTCACGGTTTCCATCGGCGTCTGCATGGCCTCGCATGCCGGCGATGCCGGCGACCTCTATTCCAAGAGCGATATCGCGCTTTACAGCGCAAAGAACGCCGGGCGCAACTGCACCGTCGTCTATGAAGACGGCATGCAGAAGGAATTCTCCAAGAGTTGGCTAATCTACAAGTCGTAATATCGGGCGCTTTCCCGGCAGCCTATAGCGTCGTCACGCGCTGACTGGGCGCGCCTCACCCGTCAGCGCCAGGCGGAGGCCGAGACCAAGCATCACGAGCCCGGTAAAGCGCTTCTGCCAGACGAACAGATGCGGGCGGCGGGAAAGCCAGTTGCCGAGACCGCCAGCGCCAAGAGCCACAAGCGCAAGCACGACAAAACCGGAGAGTTTCTGCATCCCTCCGAGGATCAGAAGCTGGGCGGCGACTGGCCAGCCATTGTGCGGATCAACGAACTGCGGAAGAAAAGCCAGCATGAAAACCAGTACCTTCGGGTTCGTCAAATTGCTGACCATGCCCTGACGTAGTGCCGTCCAGCTGGAGACGGGATTGCGTTCGACGGTCGGATCTAGCGTTCCACGCGTTTTCAGCAGAAGCTTTAAACCAAGCCAGATGAGATAGGCGGCGCCAACCCAGCGAAGAATCGCAAAGGCGAGAGGCGAACTCTGGATGATCGATGCGATACCAAGTGCCAAAAGCGGAAGCTGGATCAGCCCCGCGGCAAGGGTTCCGCCGACGGCAGTCAGAAATGCCACACGCCGACCCTGCCCGATGCCACGCCCGATGACCAGCAGCATGTCAGGACCCGGCGAGAGCTGCAGGGCAAGAAGCGCCAGGAAGAACGGGATCAGCGTGCTTGAAACGAACATTCTCGAATTCCTCGGTGTTGGCGGTACTCCGATATCATGTTTGAGGCCTCACTCAAACAAGTCTGCGGCCCCGGCGTTACTCACTGCGACAAGATCCGCAGTGATGGCTCGCCTCACACCACCTCGACCCTGAAATTCAGCCCCTCCCAGCGCTGCGCATCCGTCCAGAAGATCGTGAAATCGATCGAGCCGGATGGAAGCATTTCAGTATGCAGGTCGAAAACGTAGGTGCCGAAGCCCCTGTCTTCGCATGGCGCATCCGAGGCATTTGTCCATTGATCGATCGACCAGCGCACCTTTGCCGGCGCAGGCAGTTCGATGCGAAGAACCCTGCCCGCCGGAATCCGCTCGCGCCGGTCAGTCAGCCGCCAGGAGAAAGGTGCCGGCGCAGGCCTTGCCGCGACATAGCGGGCAAAGGTCTGGGGCGGCATGTCGAAGACCACGCCGTCTCGGAGCGAGCGAAGCAGCTTGATATGTTCGGCATGCGCCCAGACCAGCGGCATGGCGCTGCCGGAGGGGCGACCCAGGAAAAGCTCGCGTTCCGGCACATCCTCGCTATCCCATATCTGTTCCGGCAACAGCCCGCCCTCGCTTGCCGAGGCTTCGAGCGCAGCCAGCATCCGCCGCGCCTCGTCCGCCCGCCCCGCCGCAAGCTCGTAATGAGCGCGCTCGCCGGTCAGCAGCGGCCAGAGCCTGCCGACGCCGCTGCCGGCAAAGGGGGCGCCGCCGACGCGCTCGCCATAGCCGTCGTCATTGTAGCGATACCAGTACGGCCCGGCCGGAAGGTCGCGCCGCAACTGCGCATCGATCGCCGCCACCGTGCCAAGGATGCGCGGGTCATCGGCGGCCCGCAGGCCGAAGCGCACCAGTGCCAGCGCATCCGGGCTTATCAGCAGGTCCGCTTCAACCACTTCGCCGAGATCGTCCCGATTGCGGATCGGAATAAAGTCACGCCACAGTGACAAGCTACCGTCGGTCGCCGAAGCGATGCGCACATAATAGCCTTCGACGCCGAGACGGCGCGACAATTCGGTATTGGTGGCGTAGGTCCACTCCTCGATGCGCTCGTTCCAGCCATCGGCCACCTCGCGCAGATAATGCGCCGCATCCAGCCGCCCTGCCGCTTCCACAGCGTCGGCCGCCGCGAGCAGGCCGGCGATCTCGACGGCAAGCGTGAAGGGCGAATAGCCGGCATCCTCCTCCCAGCGATCCTCCTGCGTGGCGGGACCGTTTCGAACGATATAGCCTGCCGCCGCCTCGATCATCGGCAGGTAGCGGCGGGCCTCCGAGGCACCGATTTCGCCTGACCGCAGCAGCATGTCGTAGAGCAGGATCGGAAAGGCCGTCTCGTCCATCTGGATGCCGTTCCAATAGGGCCGTCCGTCGAGCCAGGCATTCTGCACCCAATGGCCGTCCGCTTCCTGGATGACGGTGAGATAGTCGAGCACCGAACGTGCGTCCGCCGCCGCCCCGGCCGCCAGCAGCCCGCCCGCCGTCTCCACCAGATCGCGTGTCCATACGAGGTGATAGCCGCCAAGGTCGTCATCGCTCTTGTTGAAGCCCCAGGGGATGGAGAGGCTGGCGATGATGGCGCCGGAGGCATCGTCGCGATGGGTGGCAAGCACGCTGGTGCTGACGCGGTAGCGGTTAAGCTTGTCAGGGTCATGCGGTTCGTCGAGCGCCAGCAGACCGGCCTGCCACTCCCGCCAGCCGTTGCGGTAATGCTTCAGTGCCGGCTCCATACCCTGTTCCAGGCTGAGCAGCGTGCGCAGGGCAGCCTCCTCCGGCTGCGTGCCGAAGCCGATGGCGATCAGCGCCCTTCCCTCGCCAGCCTCGATATTAAGTGTTCCCGACAGTGCGATATTGCCCGACGTGGCGCAGCAATAGTCCTGCCGCAGTCCCTCGCCGCGCGACAATGTCTGCCAGCCGTCGGAAAAGCCGACATAGCCCACGGACCGGGCAAGCCAGGGCACCGACGCGGCAATGACGAGCGACCGCCCGGAACCCTCGGCAAAAAGCATCGGCTTGCGTTTGAAATTAGCGTACCAGCCGGTGTTGTCGGCGCCGCCATTGACGAGATGCGGGGCGACCAGCGCATGCAGCCGGTAATCGGAAAGACTGCCCGTCAACGCCTCGAAGCGGATGTCCTGCAGCACCACCTCGCGCTCCGGATCCGAAAAGATCGTCTTGGTGATACGATAGCGGCCGTCACGGGCGGTATTGATGAGCCGGAAGGCCGGAACACCGTCCTCGATCGCCTGCACGCTGTGATCGCAATCACGCTTCTCCTCGGAGAAATAGTCCTGCGCGGTGACGATGAAGCCGAAATCGCGCACGCAGGCCATGTCGAGCCGCGGCGCGTAGATCTCGTTGAGGATGCCATGGCTTGCCGTAAACCAGACGCAGCTCGCCGAACTGACGGATGTGCCGACCGCGCTCTTGTCGCTGGAGGTCCAGCGGGGTTCGATGCCCGGCGCGCCTGGTGGCTCGACGGAACCGGGTGGCAGTGTCGGAAAGGCCAAGTGCTGTTCCTCCGCTTGGGAATGTTCCCCTTGAATGCACTATCCTGGGATGAATTACAGCGATCCGCAATATACCGGCTTGACAGCCGCCGCCGATCTCGCGCCCGATGGAATGGTGCGGGAACGATTGAGGGCACAGCCCGGAGAGGAGCGCCAGCCATGGCTGACATGACGGAAGCACCCGATGCGACGCAGGCAGGCGAGCATGGCAGGAACGCGGCGGCCGCACCGGCGGGCCGCATCGTGCTCGCCGTCGATATCGGCGGCTCGCATGTGAAAGCAGAACTCAGCAGCGGCAGCGAGCGACGCTCGGTCGTATCGGGGCGTGCAATGACGGCGGCAAAGATGGTCGCAGCCCTCACAGATCTCACCGCCGACTGGCACTATGACGTCGTCGCCATGGGTTATCCCGGCCCCGTCGCTGCCCACCGCCCGGCGGCCGATCCGTTCAACCTCGGCCCGGGATGGAAGGACTTCGATTTCGAGGCAGCCCTCGGCAAGCCCGTACGCATGGTCAACGACGCGCTGATGCAGGCGATCGGCAGCTATGAGGGCGGCCGCATGCTCTTCCTTGGCCTCGGCACCGGCCTCGGCTCGGCCATAATTGCCGACAACGTCTGCCTGCCGCTCGAACTGGCGCACATGCCCTATAAGAAGGCGACCTTCGAGGACTATGTCGGCGAACGTGGCCTGGAAAGTCGCGGCAAGGGCAGATGGCGAAAATCGGTCGTCGACGTCGCCGACCGCCTGAGTGCCGCCTTGCTGCCCGACTACATCGTCATCGGCGGCGGCAATGTCGATAAGCTGAAGGAACTGCCACCAAAATGCCGTCGCGGCAACAATGACAACGCCTTCCGCGGCGGCTTCCGGGTCTGGCTGGACGATAGCCTGCGGCTGTGAGCTTCAGGGCGCCGACTTCAGTCCTAAAATCGGAATCGGCTTTCAAAAAGCTCGCCGCCCAGGCTTCGAAGAGTCGCGTGTCCTGCTGCAGTTCTAGCGTTCGGCTGCAACCGGGATCTGATGGACGGCATGGCGTTGCCCGCCTCTCGTCATGACGACGACCAGCGCTACCACAAGCAGGGCGACGAGGCAGCCGGCGATTACGTCGATCACGTAATGATTGGCGCTCGGGACGGCTGAAGCGCCCATTGCGACGTTCAGCATGAAGACTGGATAGCGCAGCAGTCGAATGTCCCACATCGCCCAGGCACAGAGCGTCGCGACTGCCGCGTGAACCGATGGGAACGTCAAGATGCCCGCACTTTCCTTCAGGCTCCAGACAAAACCCGGCTCGTCACGGACGCGGTGGAATTGAGTCAGGAAATGATAGCCGTATGTCTGATCGATATTTTCAAGCGTGTTCGCATCGAATTGGTAATAGGAATAGGTTCCAACCGCCGGCCACCAGATGGAAATTGCACTTGCGGCGAAACACAGGAGCCCGTAAGCGCTGACCATCTGATATGCCCTGACGCTTCTCTTGCACAAGATCAGAACGATCGGCCAGGCCAGCAGCTGATACGAAAACGTCCTGTAGGCCTTGTTGAATATCCAGGCCACAAGAGCATGCGCGTCCACCCATCGCATCAACGCGATCCAGTCCACACCGATCGCTCGGTCCCAAAATGCGAGCTGCTCGTCTGCGAGCGGCAAATTCTGCTGTATTGCCAGGTAGGTCGAAATCGTAATTGGAACGACCAGCAGAAATCCGCAGCCGACGCATTCCGTCAGGTTGCGGAGCTGATGCATTTGCCAGCGCGTGGCTAGAATGCTCACACAGCCTGTGAAGAGAGCAAAATACAGGACGAGGATCGAGGTATCGGCCATGCTGATACCCAGCTTGCTGACCCATGCCAGCAGCAAAACCAACGCATAAGAAGAAAGCGTGATGGCCAGCAGGAAAACTCTTGACCTCTCAGTGTCGTTCATGACCGTTGCCTCCCGGTCGGCAACGTTTAACACCGAGTTGATTGCAAACAGGTAAATTCCGCCGAATAGCGAGATTCATTGCTTTGTCTCTGAGGAATAAGCTCAACGGTTCGCCGGCCGCCATGCGCGCCGTGGCCGGCCATCGGGTGCTGCTTCCCGGCGAAACCACGCCCCGGTCGCGCCTTCAGCCCATGGCGGCACTGATACTGCGGATGCAAGGCCTGGCGAGCCGGCATGGAAGGCGGTTCGAGCGCTGCTATGAACAGGACCTAGATCGCCGGCTGAACCCGTTTTCGCTGAGGCAAGGTCATCGCGATCACACCGGCCATGACGCAGGCAAGCCCAACACCTGCGGTGGAAGACAGTGTTTCCCCGAGGAACAACACGCCGATCGCAACGCCGATCGGCACCCGCAGATAGGCTTGCGCCGTGGCACCGACCGAACCGAGCGTCTGCACGAGACGGAAATAGATCACGAAGGCAAGCGCTGTGGAAAAGACCGAGAGCGCAAGGAGTGCGAGGATGGAATGGAGGCTCGGGCTCAATGTCCAGGGGTGATCGACGGCGATGCTGGTCGGAATGAGGATCACCGCGCCGGAGAGCAGCGAGCCGGCGGCTGGCATGATCGGATCAAGACCCCTGAAATTCCGCCCGAAGACGGCAGCACCCGCATAACAGACCGTCGCTGCGACGATAGCGAGCTGCGCAGAAAGCGCATGTCCGATGCTGCCAAGTGCCCCGACACCTATAATCAGCGCGGTTCCGATCAATCCCGCGGAGACGCCGAACAGCTTGCGGCCCGTCAGGGCTTCGTGCCGGGTGATCAGCGCCGTGATCAAAAAGGCAAAAATCGGTGTTGTGGAATTCAGGATCGCCGCCAGGCCGGCATCGGTCATCCGCTCGGCCCAGGCGATCAGCGTAAAGGGCAGGACGCTGTTGAGGCAGGCCTGGACCAGGAAGTAAGTCCATGTCTGCCGGTCGCGAGGCAGTTTCAGGCCGCGCCAGCGTATGACGGCGAAAAGCAGCAGGCCGGCGACGAGCGTCCGCGCCGCCACCAGTGTTACCGGCGGAATGGTCTCCACGCCGATCTTGATGAAGGTGTAGGAGGCTCCCCAGAGCGTCGAGAGCACCAAGAGCAGCCCCAGTTCCCTCGTCATGCCAGTCTTCCTGTCCATCGCATTCCCCTCTCCGTTCATCCATCCTGCGCTTCTCTTTAGCCGCAGCGCAGGTGGAATGCTTCGATGCCGACCGAACTGTCGACGGAGTCGGCGGAGTGGCGGAACCTCTTTCGGAAATACGCGGTCGGTGTCATAGCTAGTGGCAACGGAGGACGATGGTATGGCTGAAATGACGGTTCTCGCATTTGCGCTTGTGGCATTCATCGGCATCGCCACACCCGGCCCGACTGTGCTTCTCGCCCTGACGAACGGCTCGAGATTCGGGGTGCGCCGGGCGGTACTTGGCATGATCGGCGCCGTCATGTCCGACTTCGTGCTGATCGGCGCGGTAGCTTTGGGTCTCGGTGCGCTGCTGGCGGCCTCGGAGTTCTGGTTCACAGTCGTCAAATGGGTCGGTGTCTGCTACCTCGCCTTCCTCGGCGTCATGCTGCTGCGCTCGAAGGGAACGCTTGACGTCTCGCTGCGCTCCGAAAACGGAAACCCATCCGCTTCATCGGCGGCGATCTCCCTCAAGAGCTTTCTCGTCGCCGTCACCAATCCCAAGGGTTACCTCTTCTTCTCGGCCTTCCTGCCGCAGTTCATCGATCCCTCGGGCGCACTGGTCGAGCAATATGCCGTGCTCGCCCTCGTCTTCGCCGGCATCGACTTCATGGTCATGTTCGGCTACGCGGCTCTCGGCTCACAGGCCGTCCGGCTGTTGCGAAAATCGGGCGCGCTCTGGCTCGACCGGATCTGCGGCGGTGCCTTGCTGACGCTTGCCGGCTCTCTCGCTCTTTATCGGCGGGCAAGTTCATAAGAGGCCGAACAGGCAGGCCTGACGGTCAGCGCGCCCAGGGATCAGCCTGGAGTTCGCCGCCCGCCTGCAAACCTTGCAAAATATCGATTAGCCGCGGCGCCATCTCCCGGATTTCCGTCAGATGAATGGCGGTGAGCCGCTTCAGCGCGTCATTTGCCTTTTCCGTCAGCTCCAGCGTCTGCCGCCGCTTATCGGCCGGATCCGTTTGGCGGGAGACATAGCCTGCGGCAACCAGACGGCTGACGAGTTCGGTTGCCGAATGCGGGGCGATCAGCAGGCGCTCGGCAAGGATGCCGATCGTCATGGCATCTTCGCCGCGGTGGCCGCGGATCGCCAGCAGCGCCTGGTGCTGCTGGGCTGGCAGTCCCTCCTCCTGCGCCGCCGAGGCGCTGAAATCCATGAAGCGGCGCAGCGTGTAACGCAGGTTGGAGAGCGCCTCGTAATCGGCGTCAGTCAGATCGTTCTTAGGCGTCTTCACTATGATCCCCCGCTCTCATTGCATCCATGCGGCCACTTCCATCTGCCGGTGATCCTGCAGCATGCGCAGCGCCTGCATGAGCTCCGGCGCCATTTCACGGATCTCATAGAGATGGGCTGGTGTCAGACGACGCAATAGCTCTTCTGCCTTTGCTGTCAACAGCACGGCCGGCCGCCGTTTCCGTCTCGCGTCGATCGTGACATGGCCGACCTCCTGCAGCAAACGACAAGTGCCGCGGCTTCCGCCGGCGTAAGAAAGAGCTTGTCCGCGAGTTCAGGCAGGCTCATGCGTCCTCCGACGCCGAGCCCCTTGATCGCGACTAGCGCCTGATGCTGCTGCCGCGTCAGGCCGAGCTTTTCGGCCGCCTTCCCGCTGAACTGGCGAAATTTGCGGATCCTATATCTGAGATTGGCAAGCGCCTCGTATTCGATTTCCGATAGAGCGCGGTCTTTGTTCGGCATGGTTCCAGCTCCTGATTTTGGCTGTTGATTTATATCGTACTACGATATATCTGCGGCGAGAACGAAGGCGTCAACAGGACCAGCAATGCCTCCTCAAAAAAACGCACACCGCCCCCATGATTTTATGGGCGGCCTCTCCCGGCGCGAGGCCGGGGATTTCACCACGGACAAGCGTGTCTTGGCTCTCGTCGGCATGGCGCTGATCGTCGGCACCGGCGGCGCCTTTGCCGCCTGGGTTCTGGTCAGCCTCATCTCGCTGGTGACGAACCTCGTCTGGTTCCACCGTTTCAGCATTGCCGCCGTATCGATGGCGCAAGCCCCGCGCTCCGTCTGGATGGTGCTCATTCCCGTCATCGGCGGCCTCGTCATCGGTCTGATGGCCCGCTACGGCTCGGAAAAGATCCGCGGCCATGGCATTCCCGAAGCGATCGAGGCGATCCTGATCGGCGGCAGCCGCATGTCGCCGAAAGTGGCAGTTTTGAAACCCCTCTCCTCTGCCATCTCGATCGGCACCGGCGGCCCCTTCGGCGCGGAAGGTCCGATCATCATGACGGGCGGCGCGATCGGCTCGCTCTTTGCCCAGTGCTTCCATCTGAGCTCGGCCGAGCGAAAGACGCTGCTGGTCGCCGGTGCTGCCGCCGGCATGACCGCGATCTTCGGCTCGCCGATCGCCGCCATCATGCTTGCCGTAGAACTGCTGCTGTTCGAATGGAAGCCGCGCAGCTTTATTCCCGTTGCGGTCGCTGCCTGCGTGTCGATCTGCTGGCGCCCCTTCCTGTTTCAGGCCGGTCCGCTCTTTCCCAAGCAGTTCCATATGGATTTGCCGTGGTGGGGCATCCTGCTCTGCGCCGCAATGGGCATTATCGCCGGGCTGCAATCCGGTATCCTGACGACGCTGCTCTACAAGATCGAGGATCTTTTCGAGGCGCTGCCGATCCACTGGATGTGGTGTCCTGCCCTCGGCGGCCTCTTCATCGGCCTTGGCGGCCTGATCGAGCCTCGGGTGCTCGGCGTCGGCTACGACATCATCGACGGCCTGCTGAACAGCTCCATCCTGCCGGCCGCCGTGCTGACGATCCTGCTGGTGAAAGCCGCGATCTGGCTTGTCGCCCTCTCATCGGGCACGTCAGGCGGTGTGCTGGCGCCGCTGCTGATCTTCGGCGGCGCGCTCGGCTGGCTGGTCGGCCTTTTCCTTCCCGGCGATCCCGGTTTCTGGGCGCTGCTCGGCATGGCTGCCATGATGGGCGGCACCATGCGCGCGCCGCTGACCGGCACCTTTTTTGCCGTGGAACTGACGGGCGATGTCTCTTCGCTGCTGCCGCTGCTTGCGGCAACCGTCTCCGCCTATGCGGTCACCGTACTGCTGTTGCGCCGCTCAATCCTGACGGAAAAGATCGCCCGTCGTGGCCAGCACATCACCCGCGAATACGGAATTGACCCCTTTGAATTTTCCCGCGCCCGCGACATCATGATCAGGCAAGTCGATACGTTCCCAGCCGAGATGACGGTCGGTGACGTGACCAATTTCTTCACGGCGACGCCGAAGACGCACCGGGTCTACCCGGTGGTCGACGGCAAAGGCATCGTGAAGGGTCTGGTTTCGCGCGGCGATGCGCTGAGGTGGCAACAAGATGGCACGCTTGCCGACCAGACACTAGGCGATTTCGTCTCCGACACCTCGCTGCCATTGGCCCATCCCGACGACACGGTCGGTTATGTCGCCGATCTGATGCTCGCAACCGATGCCGGCCGCATCCCGATCGTCGACGCGGAAAACGGAGAACTGCGCGGCCTCGTCGCCCGCAAGGATCTGCTGCGGCTGCGCCATTCGCTGCGGGCCACCGAGACGGAGCGCCGGCCCTATTTCGGACCGCGCCGGCAGGTGAACGAAGGAAACGCGTGAGATAAGCAGCGGTAGTATGAGTGGTGACCGTAACCGTTAGCTTCTGGCGGTTGCGGGCCACGCAAGACTAAGTTGATCCTCGGCATTCGTCTAGCTGGCAAAAATCCCAGGCATTGTCGCGTTGTGTCCTATCTATTGATCGACATGCGTCCGGATTCACCGCCATTTTTCAGTTGGTTACCAGTGAGCAGGCGGGCGATTGCGGTGGCGAACCAAGCCTAAAATAACGCGAAGCTTTTTACTTCTGATGTTGCATAAACGACGGCGCCGCTGGCGCCTCAGAGTGGTGCAAATTTCGACAGATCGACATATTTTGCAGGTAGCGACCATCACGTGCGCACATGATGGCCACACCGCGTTACCGGCCGAGCCAGCGATATTCCTCGATCGAGGCCTTGCCAGTCTTCTTGTCGTAGAGGCAGATCAGGTTGATGTTCTTGACCTTGTTTTTGCCCTTGCCCATCGAGCCGCGCAGCAGCACCGCGACCTTGCCTGTCGCATCGTCGAAGACAACAGGAGCTGTCGCCTCCGGCGTATCCATGCCTGACTGGCCGATGCAGGTGCCGTTCACCTTGGCGAAGAGTGCATTCCACGCGGCATCGCTGGATGCGCCGGCATAATAAGCCGAAAGCAGCATCGCGGCTGCCGCGATCGTGATTTTCTTGATCATTTTCAAGCCCTTGTTCAACGGAAAGGAATCGCCCATCGCATACGATCTGTTTAGTGACGGGCGAGCGCGGCCAAAACAAGGCGGGATGGTTTGCGAGGCGCGAGCCATCGCTTTGGCGTGTTTCTTCTCGGCAGATGCGAGAAGGATGACGATGGAAAGGGCATGCGAGGGGGTACCACACGGCGCGCCTTCTCCTACCTTTTCCTCGGAATGCCTTGCGCCGTGGCACATAGCGAAATGAAAGACATCTCCCATGTTCCAAAAAGTCGATTGCATCATCCTCAGAGTTCCCGACATCGACGAAGGCCTTGCTTTCTACTGCCGCAGCCTCGGCCACAAATTGCTCTGGCGCACGCCCGATGCTGCCGGCCTTGCCATGGCCGATACGGATGCCGAACTGGTGCTGCACACCAAAACCGGCCCGGAGGTTGATCTTCTCGTGCCCGAGCTTGCCCCTGCCTTAGAGCGTTTCGAGGGAGTTGGCGGGAAACGGATCTGCGAACCCTTTGAACTGCCGATCGGCATCGCGGTTGTCGTGCGCGATCCCTTCGGCAATGTGCTGACCATGCTCGATCAGAGCAAGGGCACGTTCACGACCGATGCCGCGGGCAATGTGACGGGTGTGGAACCCTAGCCAGGGCTGAAGGTCCAGACATACCTGAGCTCCGGGCAGTCGTCGGCAGGCGAGAAACCAGCGGAGGAAGGTTGCCGGCGCAATCCGACCGTGCAGCGCCGCGCGCCGGCCGAATCCATTATTCAAGGTTGTGCTCGTGCTTTTCCCGTGCAAGGCTGTTGCAAGCGGGAGGAAACGGCCATGAATGGTGCAGACAGCCTGTGTGATACGCTGCTGGCAAACGATGTCAGAGTGTGCTTTGCCAATCCCGGCACGTCGGAAATGCATTTCGTGGCAGCACTCGACCGCAAGCCCGAGATGCGCTGCATTCTCGGTCTCTCCGAGGGCGTCGTGACAGGCGCCGCCGATGGCTATGCGCGCATGACCGATCACCCGGCCGCGACCTTGCTGCACACCGGGCCGGGCCTCGCCAATGGTCTTGCCAATCTCCACAATGCCCGCCGCGCCAGGATACCCATGATCAACATTGTTGGCGATCATGCCTCTTATCATCTTCCTCTCGACGCGCCGCTGACATCCGACATCGAGGGCCTGGCAGGTACGATGTCCAATTGGGTGCACCGCATCCGCAGCCCGGAAGATATTGTCGGCGCGACGGAGGCTGCCTACCGCGCCTCCTTGTCACCGCCCGGTGTGGCGACGCTCATCCTGCCGGCAGATGCCGCTTGGGGGGATGTCGAAGCGGATCGACCGATCAGGCTGTCCCGGCCGGAGCCTCATGCCGCAAACATGGACAGCGTGCGAGGGATTGCCGCCACCATCAGAGATACGCCCGGCGAGGTCGGCATTCTTCTCAGCGGCGCGGCTGCCCGTGCAGACGCGCTGGAGATCGCGGGTGCAATTGCGGCCGCCAGGGATGTGCGTCTCTTCTGCGAGATGCAGCTGCCGAGGGTCGAGCGCGGACGCGGCCGTGTCGCCCTCACCCGCATCCCCTACCCGATCGACGCCGCGCTGGATCTGCTGGCCGATATCGATGTGCTGGTACTGGCGGGCGCGCCCGAGCCAGTCGCCTTCTTTGCCTATCCGGGAAAGCCTGGACGGCTGGTGCGCAAAGGCTGCAAGGTTCTGACCCTTGCAAGGCATGGCGAGGATCTCAAAGGCGCGCTGGAGGCATTGCGGGACGAACTCGGCGTCCGGCAGTCACTGCCTCCGTCGGGATCGTCAGCCCTTTCCGACGATATCGTTCCTTTCGGACATCTGACCGAGGATGCGATCGCCGTGATGGTGGCGGCGAGACTTCCCGATGATGCCATCGTCTGCGACGAAGGCGTTACCTCCGCCCGCCGCTTCTTCGACCTTTCGGCTGGTGCGGCGCCGCATGATTACCTGATGAACACAGGCGGCTCGATCGGCTGCGGCATTCCGCTTGCAACGGGTGCTGCGGTCGCCTGTCCCGACCGCAGGGTCATCAATCTGCAGGCAGACGGCAGCGCCATGTATACGGTCCAGGGCCTGTGGACGCAGGCGCGCGAAAATCTCGACGTGATCACGATCATCTTTGCCAACCGCGCCTATGCCGTGCTGCATGCTGAGATGCGCAATGTCGGCGTCAACGGCATCGGCGAGAATGCCCGGCGGATGATGAACCTCGATCATCCGGCCTGGGACTGGGTGTCGGTCGCCAAGGGCATGGGCGTTGATGCCGCGGGTGCCCATAGCTGCGAGCAATTTGCCGATCTCTTCGAAAGCGCGCTCAGGCGCCGCGGACCATTTCTCATCGAAGCGATCATCTGAGCTTTTAGGCAAACCGGTTGGCAAGCCGGCCTTTGAGACGTAGCATTCCGGCCTCAAGCCGAAAGCAGAGACCTTGCGACTGCCGATCTATAGCGCGTCTCAATCACTTCCCCATACATCGATCAGCATCTTGAGAAATCGCTCCGCTGCCGGCGACAAGGTGCCGCCGCGACGTCGAACCACGCCGATAGTGCGTGATATCTCGGGATTGCGGATAGGGCGGGTGATCAGAAAAGGATGGTCCTCTCGCGGGGTTGCCATGCGTGGCAGCACAGAAATTCCAAGGCCTGCCTCTACCAATCCGAGTGAGGTGGACAGATGGGTGACCTCGTAGAACCATCGAAGCTTGATGTTCGATTTTGCCAGCGCCGCGTCGAGCAGCGTTCTGTTGCCGCTAGATCGGTGAACTGTAATCAGATGATAGGGCTCCAGTTCCGCCCAGCCGACCCATGGTTTTGCTGCAAGAAGGTGATCCTTGCGCGCTGCAAGCACGAACGGGTCTTCCGCAAGCCGCTCGAAGGTCAGATCCGGATCCGAAGTGCCCATGATATTTATGCCGAACTCGACTTCCCCGCGTGCCACCGCTTGAAGACCGTCGGTTGCCGGCAAATCGAGGATACGAAAGCGGATGTTCGGATACTCCTGATTGAACTGTCGAATGACGGTAGGCAGGAAATAGAATGCTGCCGTCGGGAGGCACGCGATCGTCACCAACCCGCCTCGATTGGCTCCAAGGTCGCGGACAGCAAACAGAGAGCCGTCGAACTCCTCCAGCATGCGTCTGACGAGCGGCACGAGCTCCGTGCCGAGAGCCGTCGCGGAGACATGCCTTGTCGTCCGCTCCAGGAGCGGCGCTCCGATGACCTGCTCCAGTTTTTGAATGCGGCGGCTCAACGCAGGCTGTGACAGATGCAGCGCGTCGGCGGCACGATGAAAGCTCTCCAGTTCCACGACGCTGAGGAAGGCTCGAAGGTCAAGGATCTCGCAATTAATGCTCATTCTGCATCAATCCTCCGATTTTTAGCATTTCACAAATAAACGCTTCTTCCGATAATTGGATCAACTGGAGCCGATTGATACGGCGATGACATAATTCGGATGGAAGCACAAGCGATGAACGACCTGTTGGCGATCCCTTGCGTACTGATGAGAGGCGGCACCTCGAAAGGGCCGTTCTTCTTGGCAAGCGATCTGCCTGCGGCTGCCGATCAACGTGACGAGATCCTGCTCTCCGTCATGGGCTCGGGTCATCCGTTGCAGATAGACGGCATCGGTGGCGGCAATCCCGTCACGAGCAAGGTGGCCATCGTCGGACCTGCCAGCATCCCCGGCGCTGACGTGGATTATCTCTTCGCCCAGGTGCGGGTCGACCAGCAGAATGTCGATACCTCCCCGAACTGCGGCAACATGCTGGCCGCGGTCGGCCCGTTTGCCATCGAAGCCGGACTTATCCCGGTTCGTGGCGAAACGACACTCGTCCGGATCCATAACGTCAACACGGGCAAGCTGATCGAGGCCGAAGTCCCCACTCCAAACGGCAGCGTCTCCTATCTTGGCGAAGCTGCAATCGACGGCGTGCCCGGCCGCGCAGCGCCGATCGCGCTGACCTTCATGGACGCAGCAGGGGCTCGTACCGGACAGCTCTTTCCCACTGGCAAGCCAGTCGATTTGATCGGCGGTGTCGCTGTCACCTGCATCGACTGCGCAATGCCGATGATGCTGATCGAGGCAGGTTCGATCGGAGCGACCGGCTTCGAGTCGGCGGCAGAACTCAATGCTGATAAGGAATTGCTGGGGCGACTGGAAAAGCTGCGCATCGCTGCCGGCGAACGGATGGGCCTTGGCGACGTGAGCAATCAGGTCACGCCGAAGCCGGTGCTCATTTCCCGGCCAAAATCGGGAGGTGACATCAGCGTACGGTATTTCATGCCGCATCAATGTCATCCGTCGCTTGCAACAACCGGCGCCGTAGGGATCGCCACGGCCTGCATCAGCCAGGATACAATCGCCTCGCGTCTGATCGGCCGGCGTGCCCCTCCGGTTGTTCTTTCCATAGAGCACCCAAGCGGCCATCTGGACGTCAAACTATATGAGAGGGACGGCAAAGTCGTCGCCGGAATCCTTCGCACCGCGCGCCGGCTGTTCGAAGGACATGTATTCGCAAAACCTGTCACGCAACTCGGTTGCGCGGCATAATAACCGTGGCCGCCGGGAGGGCGCCACCAACAGGAGGAGAATATCATGCGCAAGCTCATGCTCGCCCTCGCGGCAACCGTCGTGTTTGCCGGTTCTGCGTTCGCGGACCCGGTACGCATCAGCGTTGGCTCTTACAACCTTAACAACCTCCCCTTTCCTGTCGCCCAGGGGCTTGGCCTTTATGAAAAGGAAGGCCTGGAGGTGACCGTCGAAAACTTCGCATCGGGCGGGTCGAAGACGCTTCAGGCGCTTGTTGCCGGTTCGACGGATATCGCCGTCGGTTTCTACGACCATACGATCCAGATGCAGTCGCAGAAGAAGGCTGTCGTGGCGTTCGTGCAGCTCGCCCGCAATTCAGGGCTCGTGCTGGCCGGCGGCAAGAACAGCACTTTCGACCCGGCTAAACCGGAAACGATCAAGGGCGCAAAGATCGGGATTACCTCGCCGGGCTCGTCTTCCGATTTCTTCGTCCGCTATTACCTGCAGCGCCACGGCTTGTCCGCCGCCGACGTCTCACTGATCGGCGTTGGCTCGGGATCTGCCGCCGTCGCGGCCCTTGAGCAGGGCAAGGTCGACCTCCTCGTCAACTACGATCCTGCAGCGACCTTCATCGAGGCCAAGGGCGTCGGCAAGATCCTGATCGACGGGCGCAGCGACGAGGGTGCGAAGGCGATCTATGGCGGGATTTACCCGACCTCCGTCCTCTATGCCACGCAGAGCTATATCGAGGAAAATCCGGAGACCATCCAGAAGGTCACGAATGCGACCGTCAAGGCGCTTGAGTGGATGAATAGCCACTCGGCGGAGGAGATCGTCGACAAGCTGCCGAAAGAGTTCATTTCCGGCGATCGTGACACCTACGTCAAGGCGGTCGAGAACGCGAAGGCGATCTTCTCGAAGGACGGGCGCATCAACGAGGAAGATATCAAGATTCCCCTCGCCGTCCTGAAGAGCTTCAACGAAAAAGTCGCCGCGGCCGAGATCGACCTGACGAAAACTTACACGAACGAATTTGTCGGCAAGGTCCCGAACGTCGCAGCCAACTGACAGGAGGAGGTCATGGCATTGACCGTAGTGAAAAAAACCGCATCCCCGACGGACAGTCCGTATCAAGCAAAGCCGATGGTTTCCATCGACGCGGTCACCATGGCCTTCGGCGCCTATGTGGCCGTGCAGGGTGTGAACCTGAAAGTCTCCGATGGCGAGTTCCTCGCCATCGTTGGTCCAACCGGCTGCGGCAAGAGCACAATACTCAATGCAATCGCCGGCCTGCTGAAACCTGCTGATGGCACCGTATCGATCGACGGTCAGCCGGTACGCGGCGTCCAGAACGACATCGGTTATCTCTTTCAGCAGGATGCCTTGCTTCCGTGGAAGACCGCGATCGAGAACGTGGAGCTCGGACCCATGTTCAAGGGCGTCGGCGCTGCAGAACGTCGCGAGCAGTCGATGAAATGGCTGGCGAAAGTCGGGCTCAAAGGGTTCGAGCACCGTTATCCGCATCAGCTTTCAGGAGGGCAGCGCAAGCGCGTGCAGATGGCCCAGGCGCTGATCACCGGCCCCAAGGTCATCCTGATGGATGAACCCTTCTCCGCGCTCGATATCCATACCCGCCACCTCATGCAGAACGAACTGTTGCGGCTTTGGCAGGAGGAAAGGCGCGCAGTGGTCATGATCACGCACGACCTCGAGGAGGCAATCGCTCTCGGTGATCGGGTCGTGGTGCTTGCCGCCGGACCGCGTTCGCGCGTGATCGACAGCTTCCCCGTCGATCTCGAACGCCCGCGCGATGTTGCGGAAATCAAGCTCGATCCGCGTTTCATGGATCTTTATCGCAACATTTGGTCATCGCTGCGCGGCGAAGTGGAGAAAAGCTATGAACGCCATGACTGAACGCCTCATCCAGATCGCGCTGCTGGTTGCAATTGTCGGCGGCTGGCAGGTCGGTGTCGCGGCCGGCTTCATCGATGTCTTCTTTTTCCCGGCTCCGGTCGACATCTTCAACCAGGTGGTATCCTGGGTGGCGGACGTCAGCTTTTATAGCCATGTCGCCATTACCCTGACGGAAACCGTGCTAGGCTATCTGGTCGGAACGGCATTTGGCGTGGCGGCAGGCGTCTGGCTCGGTCTCAGCCGTTCGACCGCGCGCATTCTGGACCCTTTCATCAAGGGTTTGAACGCGATCCCCCGAGTCGTGCTTGCGCCGATCTTCGTACTCTGGCTCGGCCTCGGTCTCTGGTCCAAGGTGGCGCTTGCCGTGACGCTGGTGTTCTTCGTCACCTTCTTCAACGCCATGCAGGGTGTCAGGGAAGTGAACCCGGTGGTGCTATCGAACGCCCGTATTTTAGGGGCCAGGAGGTCGGACCTGCTCCGCCACGTCTACTTCCCTGCAGCCGCGAGCTGGATCCTTTCCTCCTTACGCACATCGGTCGGCTTTGCCGTCGTTGGAGCGATCATCGGTGAATACCTCGGCTCTTCAGCTGGTCTCGGCTACCTCATCGCTCAGGCGGAAGGCAATTTTGATGCAGTCGGCGTCTTCGCAGGCATCCTGATCCTGGCAGTGTTTGTCTTGATTATCGACAGCATCCTGGACGTCGCCGAGAAGCATCTCATTAAGTGGCGAACGGGCGTTTCGGAACGGCCCGCGTGACGATCTTTAGCAGCGACAGAGAAATATGTTCCAAGCGCTCTTCCTTTACCGAAAAGGGAGAGCGCAGGCGTTCTGCGCAGCCACTGGCAGGGATCGGCTTTCCAGTCGTTAACCGTTTCTCATCGAAGCGATCATCTGAGCTTTCAGGCAAATCGGTTGGCAAGCCGGCCTTTGAGACGTAGCATTCCGGCCTCAAGCCGAAAGCCGAGGCGGATCATGACAGCTTCATCCCTGCAGACCCCACCGCAGATCCTGCTGACCAGCGCCGGACGGGCGTGGAGCGGGCTGGCGGCCGAATTCCTGCATATTCCGCGCGGCATCTCCCGCGTTCCGGGTGGTGACATGCATCGTCTTGGCATTCACTTCGGCCCGCCCGTCAATGCCGATTGCCGCTGTGGCGGCCGACGCATGCGCCGCGTCCAGAAGCCGGGCGATATCGACGTCATGCCGGCCGGCCTCGATGGTTCCTGGGAGGATGATGCCGATTGCCGGATCCTGCGCGTAAGTCTCGATCCCTCGCGGCTTGAACAGGTCGCGGAAGATCTCGGGCGGGATGCCGGCAAGATCGAGCTGCAGCCAAGATTCCAGCTGCGTGACACCGGCATCGAGGCGATCTGCCGGGCGATCAAGGCGGATCTGGAGGCCGATATCCCGTCCGACCCGCTCTATATCGATCTTCTCGCCAACGCGCTCGCCATCCGGCTGATCGAGACGTCGAGCGATGGCGCTCCCCGGCCCGAGATCGGTCGTGAACAAAAACTCTCGGCCCGGCAATTGCGGATGCTGACGGAATTCATCGAGACCCATCTGGACCGGAAGCTGCATCTGACGGATCTGGCTGTCGTTGCCGGCGTCAGCGTCACAAGGCTGAAGAGCCTGTTTCGCAACAGCACTGGCTTTTCCGTGCACCAATATGTCATCCGCCGCCGCGTCGAATATGCACGTGCCCTGATGACGACGACGGATATGGCCGCAAGCGAGATTGCCGTTGCCGCAGGCTTTGCCCATCAGAGCCATATGGCAACGACCATGCGCCGGCTCATCGGCCAGACACCCGGAGAGATCTTGCGCGGAGTGAGCGAATTCCGCCCGAAATTGCAAAGACCAGCCTGAATTTGTGCGACGCCTTCGGTGCGGCCCCCTAGTCCTTGCGCGTCACCAGCAAGGAGAAAGACATGATTGCAATCCTTGGAGCCGCCGGAAAGATCGGTTATTCGACCGCCAAGGCCCTGCGCGAGGCAGGGGTGCCCGTGCGCGCCATCCTGCGCGATCCGACAAAGGCTGACCGCCTGAGCGCCATCGGCTGCGAAGTCGCATTTGCCGATCTGCAGGACGCCAGGGCGCTTGCCGGAGCGATATCGGGTGCCGACAGTGTTCAGGTCATTCTGCCGGCCGACCCGCGGGCCGCAGACATAAAAGCCGATATGCGCCGCTCGATCGAAAGCATTGCCGGGGCATTGGAGGAGGCGCGCCCTGCCCTCGTGCTTGCGATTTCCGATTACGGCGCCCATCTCGGCGAAGGCTTCGCCATGCCGAGCATGTTCTACCTGTTTGAACAGCGCCTTCGCCAGCTGGTTATGCGCCGGATATTCCTGCGCTCGGCCGAGCATATGGAAGGCTGGGGCCGCGTTGCGCCGATAGCGATCGCAACCGGCATTCTGCCGAGCTTTCATGACCCTGTCGAAAAGCAGATCCCCAACGTCTCGGCACAGGATGTCGGCCGCATCGCCGTCGATCTCCTGCTTCGGCCCGACATCGAAACGCGCGAGCAGATCGTCCACGCCGAAGGCCCGCGCCGCTATAGCGCAAGCGACGTGGCCGCAGCGCTGAGCCAACTGCTGGGGCGCACGATTACGGCTCAAGCCCTGCCCCGCTCGCAATGGCGGGAAAGCCTGGGCCGGGTGATGAGCGCCAGCGCTGCCGATCTCCTGACCGAGCTTTACGAGGTTCACAGCCGAGGCGGCCTCATCGATGTCGAGCCGAATGCGCGCGATGTCCGCCGAGGCTCCACCGAACTAATCGACGCGCTCAGACCTGTTGTCGCCGTGCGGTGACTTTAGGAAAGACCCCGCAAGCCGGAACCGGGTGAGGCTGAGGGGATTTACCCCTCAGCATAGGAGGTTCCGATGATCCGCAAACTGAAGTCTGGCGAATATCGTCTCTATTCCCGCAAACCCGATGCGAAGACGCACAAACGCAAGAACCTGGGCACTTTCAAGACCCGGGAGGCGGCTGAGAAACACGAGCGCGAAGTGCAGTACTTCAAGCATCACTAGAGCAACTCAGCAAACGTGCGTAGCGGCAGCAATAGCGCCGTTGTTGCGACAACTGCTCAACATGTTCAGCAGATCGGCTTCGCGTCAGCGGCCCGCCATGCCTTTCGGGTCACCCTGATAAGTAGCACCGCGGTTGGGGTCGCTGTAATAAGTCCGATAGCCGCCGCTCGAATACGTCTCTCGATAGGTGCCATTGAGCTGCTGATGCGTCTGCGAATAGAGATCTCCGTTTCGATAAGTGTTGTAGCCGCCGCCGAGATTCTGCTCTCTGATATAGGTATTGCCTGAACTGTCGGTAGAACACGGAGCCGAGACCAGATCGCAGGAAGCAGATGCGTTCCCGGCGGCCAGCAAGAAAATCCCAAACAAAACTGCTTTCATGCAAACTCCCTTTTTGCGAAAATGAATGCCACGCATGAGAGCAATGTACCCGAAGGGCGAAAGAGAACAAATAGAAAACATTTGGGCTCTGCCTCGCCCCGTCAACCGTTCGGGCCTTGTGACGATCGCGATCATCCGGTTGCTTGCAGCTTCCCTTTGCATCTGGCTTGCGTGAGACCTGTTCGTCGCTGAAGCGAGTTTTCGCCAGCTATTCCCGCACGAAGGCGCTGCGCAGCCAGTCGAGGAAATGACCCGCTGCCGGCGAGAGCGCTCGGCCAGGCTGAATGACGGCCACGAAACCGTTCTGGTAGGTCAGGAATTCCGATCGTTCCACCAGCTTGCCGCTTTTCAGCTCGTTCAGCGCAAAACGTCGCTCGACAAGCGCCACGCCAAGGCCGCTGACGGCGGCGCTGACGCAAAGATACATATGCGGAAAATAGAGCTCCGACTGCGCCGAGATCCTGTATCCGGTCGCCGCCTGCCAGTTGGTCCATTGTTCGCTCAAACTGTCGGGCGAAATGCGGGTCGGGAAGCTGAACTCATCGCCAGTGGCACTGAACGGATAATCCGGTGCAGACACCAGGCCAAAGGAGACCGAGGCGAGCGGGATATGCTCGCGCCTGAACTGCGGCCGCGACAGGCGATCCCAGCTCAGCATGATATCAACCCCGTCTCTCGCCCGGCTCGGGCCGGCGTCGCGCGCGCTCGACGACATCGTCAGCTGCACGCGGCAATTTGGATAGAGGCTGTAGAATTCCGCCAGACGCGGCACCAGCCAGACCATGGCGAAGGTGGCGCTGCAGGAAAGATGCACGCTCGCTTCGTTCCGGCTCGACTTCAGCTCCTGATAGCGCTCCTCCAGAAGATCGAAGGCCCGCGAGACCGTGGTGAAGAAGGCCGCTCCATCCTCATTCAGCCGAAGTCCTGTTCCCGATTTCTCGAAGACGGGAAGCCCAAGCTGCTCCTGCAGAAGCTGCAACTGCTTGGAAACGGCCCCATGCGTACGCCCCAGCTCGTCGGCCGCGCGTGTCACCGAGCCGAGACGTGCAGTGGCCTCGAAGGCCCGGAGATAGGAGAGAGGCGGCAGATGGCGGGCCATGGTTTTCTCATGTGTGAGTTTTTCTAACGGATGAAGTGAGGATAACGCGCTTTTGGAAATTCAGATACTGCCATAAAAACATGATATCCTAGCGAACAGAGCAAAGACCCTCGCATAGATATCCGTTAATAATAGGTGAGTTTTGCCAACAGAGAAAGGAAATTTCATCATGCATATGACAAATACGCTCCGCCTGTGGCGCGAACGCTGGACCGAGCGACGCATCTTCGCCCGCGAACTGGGTACCCTGCCCGACGAAACGCTCCGGGATTTCGGCATGACGCGTGAATCCGCCTACGAGCAGAGCCACCGGCCCTTCTGGCGCGCATAAGCCGTTGATAGGTTCAGCCTGGCAACTGCCGGTGCCATAACAGCTCGACCGGATGGAAGCGCACGAGCGAGATCCGGTGCAGGCGTGCGGCCACCGGTTGCCAGAGGCCCGTCGCACCGCTGATTGCCGCTCCAGCCTCCTCTGGGTTCAACTGCTCGCCGAGCGTGACATGCGGCACCCAGTTATCCGGCAGGTAATGCGGCCAGCACGCCGCCCCCGCAGAGGCGGCCGCGGCATGGAAGTTCCGATGGAGGAGGAGCAGCTCCTCGGAAACGACAGGTGCTGCGAACAGAACTGATGCCGGTCCGGGAAAAAGACCGATGGCAGAAAGTTTGACGCTGGGAGCGCGCATGTCAACGCTGAAGCGGTCGAGCACGTGTGTGAGAGGCTCGGGGTCGAGCCCGTCATAGACGGCAAGCGATATGTGCGGCTCAGCCTTCAAGCGACGAGGAGTGACGACGTCGGGTGAAATACGCTCCATATGCTCGATGATCGGCTGAAGCTCTGCTGCAGCATACGGATCCAGCTCCATGTGAACGGCAAACGGCAAGGCATCACCTGCTGTGTTTGCGGTACTATGTCAGGCGAATGAGAGAGCAACAATACCTGTTCCGGCGCATCCTTGACGCAAAGTCGGGACGCCCGCTTCACGCCGGCGGCATCCTCTCGAATTTCGGCACGGCCGGATCGAGGTGGTCCCAGCCATATCCGGCCGCAGTCCAGGATACCAGTTGCGGCTGGTAGCGGCTTGGATCGTCGAGGCTTGCCGGCGTAACGATGAAGACCTCGGGCATGTCGGGAAAGGTCATGTAGACGGCTGAACCGCATGTCGGGCAGAAGCCGCGCTGCTTGACTGTTCCACCATCGCCGGCGGTCTGCCAGAGGGATGCCTCTCCCTCGACCTTCACCTCCGCTGCCACGAAAGTCAGATGCGATTGATGTCCGGTGCCGCTGGAGCGCTGACACTGCCGGCACTGACAGTCGACCATGACGGCCGGCTCGCCTGATATCTCGTAACGGATCGCGCCGCAGGCGCAGCCACCGATATAGGACTTGGTCATGTCACTTTCCTCCTCGTTCAATGCCGTGTCTGTGAGGACGCCTCTTCGGCGACGACAGCGTCGAGCCGCTCGACAACCTTCTTCCAGCCTTCGCCCATGTTGCGATAGGCTATATCGTTCTTCGGAAGCACGAAGCCGGAATGGACGAGGCGCAGGCGCGTCCCTTCCTCGGTCCTGGCAAGGGTGAAGGTGACAACCGTCTCCAGTTTGGAGCCGTAGCCGTCAGCATTGCTCTCATGGCCGCCCTTCCATGCATAGGACAGGCGCTCATTCGGCACGACGTCGAGCACCTCGCAATGGATGGTACCATCCCATTCGCCGGCCGGTTTGGTCTGAAAGGTAAAACACTTACCGGGCACGGGCGCAAATCCATCAGGCGGCATCAACCAGCGGCCGATCAGCTCGCCGCTGGTCAGCGCCTTCCAGATGATGTCAGGCGCATGCGGGAAGACTTCATCGACCACGATAGCCTGCGTGTCGGAGGCGTGTCTTTCGGGATTCATGGCTTGGTTCATGGGTCGATTTCCTTCAAGAGCTTTCTGAGATCAGTGAAGCGTTCGCGCCAGAAGATGCCGTAATGGCCCATCCAGTCGGCCAGCGGTTCCAGACCGCTTGGCTCGGCGCGGTAATAGACATTGCGCCCCTCCGGGCGCTCGCTGACGAGGCCGGCCTGTTTCAGGGACTTGAGATGCTGGGAGATGGCGCCCTGCGTGACATTGCTGCCGCGGGTCAACTCGACCACGGTGATTTCCTTGGAATTGACGATGCGCTCGAACACGGCCCGCCGGGTGGGATCGGCAAGGGCACGCATGACAGCGGTTATGGCTTCGGCTTCGATCATGAAAAATCCAATAGCAGATACTAATCAATTAGTCAACACTATTGCATCTGAGCGCAATCAAAGACGGGTAATGCAACCCGCATGACGCCTTACGATCTGGTATCGGTAAGGGGCGAACGGACCTCCACACAGGCATCGCCGAACATACCTGCCCTCACCCGTGCTGTTGCCGGTGCCTGGCGATATCAGTGGACGGAACCTCGAACCGGTAGGCGCAGTTATACAGGCGAGCATCTGCGAGATTCACCCCATGTATGTCATCCTTGGCGCATCCGGACATATAGGCTCAGTCGTCATCGACGCCTTGCAGGCGTCGAGCGAGAAAGTCATCGCCGTCGTTCACAGTGCGCAAAAGGCCGCCGCCATAAAGCATGGCGGCGTTGAACCCGTCATTGCCGATGTGGCCGACACCGGGCAGCTTCGCTCCATCCTGCAAAAAGGGCGCCGCGCCTTTCTGCTGAATCCGCCGGGGGATATCAAAGGCGACACGAATGCCGAAGAAATGAAGACCGCCAGGAGTATTGCCGCAGCGCTCGACGGGTCCGGGCTTGAGAAACTCGTCGTGGCATCGACCTAAGCGCTTGATGGCGCCGGCATCGGCGATCTCTCTGTGCTGTATGAATTCGAACGCCTCGTGAAGGCAAGCGGCATTCCGACCGCCGTCAACCGCGGCGCATATTACTTCACCAATCTCGACATGCTTCTGCAGTCTGTGAGGGAGACCGGGCGCCTGCTCACGCCCTTCCCCGCTGATCTGAAGATGCCGATGGTTTCGCCAAGGGATCTCGGAGAGGCAGCCGTCGCTCGCCTCAAAAGCCCGGTTGACGATATCGGGATAGACTATGTCGAAGGTCCCGAGCGCTATTCCTTCGCCGATGTCGCCAACGCGTTTTCATCGCTTCTCGGCCGTCCCGTCACGATAGAGACGATCCCCCGCGAGAAATTCGAGGAATATTATCTCGGGCTTGGCTTTTCATGGGCAGCCGCCCGTTGCTATGCGAAGATGACTGAAGTCACCATCGACACCGGTTTCGAAATGTCCGGCCGTCCCCATCGGGGCGGGACGACGCTGGATAAGCATCTCGAAGCGCTTTTGGCAAAACACTGACGAGTCTCGTAGATACACGGCGATACAAAAAACCCCGTCTGCTGAAACATTTCCTATTCATCCCTCTGTTCAGATAGGCCCGTCGCCCTGTTACGGGTTCACCAGTCTGAGGGAAAGATAGTTAGATGAAGACCACCATGATCATGGCAGCAGGCGCTCTCATCATCGCCGGCGGAACGGGCCTGACGTCGGTTTATGCCGACCAGCCCATCCGGCGCACCGACCTCGTCAAGAACGACATCGACGTGCCCGGTCACGAGGCCTCACAGGTCCGCGTTGATTTCGGCCCCGGCGCCTTTGCGCCCAAGCATCACCATCCGGGCGAAGAGATCGCCCATGTCATCGAAGGCACACTGGAATATCAGCTGGATGGCCGAAAGCCTGTGACGCTCAAGGCCGGCCAGTCGCTGTTCATCCCCACGGGCGTTGCCCATTCGGCGCGGAATGTCGGAGATGGCAAGGCCTCGGAACTCGCCACCTATATCGTCACCAAGGGTTCGCCGCTCGTTGTACCGGTGAAGTAATCAGGCGGAAGATACGAGCCATCGCGCGATTGGCGGTGGCCGGCGACGGCAGACGATCCGCCCGCGACGAGGGTTTCAGGCTTTCTCGACGATCGCTCCCTTTAAACTGACCGCCTGATGACGACTGGCCCAGCTTACTGACTGGACGAAGCGGGCTCATTCTCGTCGTAGAGCCGGACACCCGGGATAGCGGGCAGCCAGGGCTCGCGTCTGACAGTCCATACCTCGACCATGGGCCTGATATTATCAGGTGCCGTATCCAGGGTTCCGACAAAGACTTCCACGCCGTCGTCGAACATGAAGAACAGCCGCGAGCCGCAGATCGGGCAGAAGGATCGCTTGTTGTAGGTGTTGATCTCGCCATCCATCTTGAACTTCGAGCGCCGCCAGTTGGCTGTCGCCGAGAAGATCGAGCCGGTGAGCTTCCGGCACTTGGTGCAGTGGCAGAGCCCTGATTGATACGGCTCGCCTTCGACTTCGTATCGGACTGCGCCACAGGCACAGCCGCCTGTTCTGATAGTGTCCATCGCCCTTGCCTCCTCCGCACCGGCACATGCATCACGCAACATAGCCGATATAGGGCCGAATGCAGCCTGCTTGTCGCCAGCCGTTACCGGTGATATGAGCTCTGCATGGACAGGACCGTGATCAACACCGTCGCGATGATGATGCCGCGCTCATAGCGTGGCGGGTTTCGTGCGTCCATAATGCACCAGTGACCGCCCTCGAGGCGGTCTTTTCATGGGTCGATCCGTCTCGCGGGCGAACAGCCTTCGGAAGGATCAACCGATGAACGAGCCCGATACCTATATCACCACCTCCATCCCCTATGTGAACGCCGCCCCGCATGTGGGTTTTGCGCTTGAACTCGTGCAGGGCGACGCCTATGCGCGCCATTTCCGCCTGCTTGGCCGCAACGTCCGTTTTCAGTGCGGCACCGATGACAACAGCTTGAAGAATGTTCGCTCGGCGGAAGCTGCGAGCGTGCCCGTAGCGGATTTCGTGAACGCCAATGCCGACAGGTTCGAACGGCTCGGGACGCGCCTCGATATTTCCAACGATGAATTCGTGCGCACCTCGCGCGACCCGCGGCATGTCGCTTGCGTGCATGCCTTGTGGAACGCCTGCGCCGACAATGGCGACCTCTATCGCAAGGCCTATGAGGGCCTCTATTGCGTCGGCTGCGAGCAGTTTTACGAGGCGTCGGACCTCGTTGACGGCTGCTGCCCGGAACACCGTGTGCCCCTCGAACTCGTCAGGGAGGAAAACTGGTTCTTCCGCCTCTCACGCCACGGCAACCGGCTGCTGCACCTCATCGAAACCAACGAGCTGAAGATCGTGCCGCCCCACCGGCGCAACGAGGTGCTCGCACTCGTCAGGCGCGGCCTCGACGACATCAGCGTCTCGCGCAGCGCTGAACGGGCGCGCGGCTGGGGTGTTCCCGTGCCTGATGGTGATGAAGTCGTCTATGTCTGGTTCGATGCGTTGGCGAACTACCTGACGGGACTCGGCTACGGCACCGATCACGAACTCTTCGACCGCTACTGGACCACCAGCGGTGAGCGCACTCACGTCGTCGGCAAGGGGATTTCCAAGTTCCACGCCATCTATTGGCCGGCCATTCTGCTTTCAGCGGGTCTGCCGCCGCCGTCGTCGATCACTGTACACGGCTATGTCACCGTCGATGGCCGGAAGATCGGCAAATCGGCTGGAAACGGCATCGATCCTGATGACATCATCAAGGCTTACGGCACGCCGGATGCGCTGCGCTATTACCTGCTCCGGCATGTCCGCTCGGGAGAGGATGGGGATTTCTCGGCCGAGCGTCTGGAAGCTGCCTGGACAGGAGAGCTCGGCGGCCAGCTCGGCAACCTCGCCAACCGGGTGCTGGCACTTGTCTCGTCGGCCTTCGGCGGGGTCGTTCCGCCACTGCAGGAGAGTGATTTCACGGAAGAGGCGGCGCGGCTTCCTGCGAAAGTGACTCAGGCCTTCGATGCTTATGAGCTGCATGTCGGCCTCGCTGATATCTTCGCTCTTGTTGGAGAGGCGAACCGGCGTTTTGCCAAACGCGCGCCATGGGCGGACGCCAAGGCCCTATTGGGTGACCTGACGCCCACGGAGAGGAAGGAGACGGGTGAGCGTCTCGGTGCCTGCCTTGCAGAGCAGGTGTACGGGCTGGCGGTGATTGCGCGGTGCCTTCTGCCCTTCCTGCCGCGATCGGCTGCGGCGTTGCATAGCAGGCTTGGGGTTGAGGTGCCTGATGTTTACAGCGCCCCGCTTGTCGTCGACGGGGTCAGAACGGCCTCGGACACGGTGCTCTTTCCGAGGAGAGTGCCGGGTCAAGCTGACGAACTGAGCGGCTGATTGGGCCGTGAGCCATTCCCAACACAGATGAGGGATGGTGAGGCATCACTACAGGGTCACACCCTCACCTCACCACATCGTCTTGGCGGCGCGCGCCGGCCATTCGCGGTCATAGGTCTCGTGGTCGAAATCACCGACTGCATCCTTCAGCATCTGTCCGGGCGTCGGCAGGTTTGCGGGATCGACGAAGTGGTCGGCGTTCCAGAGTTCGGCGCGCATCACCGCACGGGCGCATTGAAAATAGACTTCGACGATGCTGATGACGACGACAGTGCGCGGATGCTTGCCGTCCATCTCGAAGCTCTCAAGCAGCGCCTCGTCATTGGAAACGACGCCGCGGCCGTTGATGCGCATCACCGTGTTGGAGCCGGGGATGAGGAACATCAGCGAAAGGCGTGGATCGCGCACGATGTTGGAAAGCGAATCGACGCGGTTGTTGCCGCGCCAGTCGGGAAGATGCAGCGTCGTATCGTCAATGATGCGCACCACGCCACCGAGATCGCCGCGCGGCGAGCAGTCGAGACCTTCCGGGCCGACGGTCGCAAGCGCCACGAAGGGCGACCTCTCGATCATTCCGCGATAGAGCGGCGTCAGCGCCTTCGTTACCTTGTCGACGGAGGCCTGCGACAGGCCCGCGCCATAGATTGCGTTGAGCTCTTCGATATTGCTGATGATTTTCATCCGTATCCCGCCCGAGAGCGCCGTGCGTCCGTTCGGACGCACAAAGGACGCTCTAACCTCTTTGAATCTGCGCATCAGGCTGTCCGAAAATCGACTCGGATTTCGCGCCGATGCTGTGGTGCCGGCCGTCTGACCTGCGGCCGGGCGGACGCTACACCGATGCGCGACGCGCCGGAAGCTCAAAAATCGGAATGATCTCAGCATCTTTTTTGATGTCTTCCTCTGCGAGGAAAGCCGCGATCTCGCTCAGCACCGGCTCTGCCGAGATGATGCGCCGGTGGCCGAACCCATTTGCCCAGGACAGGCGCACATGATCGCCGGAAGCCGCATAACGCCGCGCGTGGTCGGCACTGACTTCCTTGTCGTCCTCGGCATGGATGACCAGCACCGGCTTGCCGATGGCTGCGGCAGTCTTTCCCGCATCGAACGCCTCCAGTCTCCGGCCGGTGACGCGCTCCACGACATCCTCGAGCGCGGCCTGTGCGGCCGGTTTCAGCCGCAGCATTCGGCCGAAATCGGTAAACAGCCATTGCATTTCACTCGGCGAGCCGATCAGCACCATACGCTCGGCCGAGACGGGCTTCACATCCGGCAGCATGGCGGAGGCAGAAACCATCAGCGCCGCGCCGCCGAAGGAATGGCCGATAACGGCATCGAAGTGGCCGAAGCGGGCTTCAGCCGCCGCAATCGCTTTGACCGCCAGCCCCATATGCAGGAAACGCCCGCCGGCCCGGCCGTGGCCGGGAAAATCGAGCGCGATCACTTCCGCACCGGTGTCTGCCAGCATCGTCACGAGGTCGGCCATATAGGCCATGCCGGATCCCCAGCCATGGGTGACGAGGTAACGCTTGCGCCGGCCGAGCGCCCCGCCGTTCAGCCTGTAAGCATGAGCGCGCGTACCCTCGACGGGCAGCAGGAAGCGTTCTGAGCCCGCGAGCCTCGCATCACCCGCCGCATGCGTCGCCTTTGCCTTCTCACCTTTCGGCCTGGCGGATGGCGTTCGGCAAAACAGCCGGAAGGCCGCTTCGCCGGCAAGACGCGGGGAGACGGCTTGCATGAGCGAAAATCCGAGGCGGGTGACCTTCAGCGTAAAGTTTGCCATGATGGGATTCCGTTAATGTTCAACACTGAACAATAAAGTACAACGATGAACAAAAATCAATCCCTACCCTGGGATCATCCGCGTTTTCGCAGCTGGATCGCGGTGGCTCGCGCCTGCCAGCTCATGCAGCAATCCCTGGCGCGCTCGCTTTCCGATCTCGACATCAAGCCGCCGCATCTCGATATTCTCGTCAACCTCTATCGCTTCGAAGGCATTTCGCAGCAGGAGCTGGCACGCAAGCTGCTGGTCGGCCGCTCCAACATGAGCATGCTCTTGCCGCAGATGGAAAAGCGCGGCCTGATCGTGCGGCGAGATGACGAACGCGACAAGCGCGTGCTGCGCCTGCATCTCACACAAGAGGGCCGCAAGCTCGCCGAGGAAGCCATGGCCATCCAGACGAGCCTTATCGAACGCACGCTGTCGGCAGAGCCGATCGAGCAATGCATGGCAACAGCCGATTCGATGGAGCGCATTATCGGCGTGTTGCTGCGGGATCTGCGCGACGAGGATTGATGTTTATATTCTCCCGATCAATCTGCCGCAGACGTCGGAGATGGCTCGAGCATAGCCCCTGCACCGCTGCGAGATTGTGTCGGCGCGCTGACGGGTATGGCTGCGGCGCTTCCTCCAGAGCCTATATGTTAGCAGAGCGCTTACGACCATCACTTGTCTATTGATTTCCGTTGCGGTAAATTATGCAAGATTTAGTTGTATCCATTGTGCCGGATCGATAGGCCAATGGCTGCTGAAGCGGTACCTTCGGATGACAACATGATCTGGAACCATCGCATCACACGCATCACTGTCGGTCTGCTGCTGCTGGCACTCATTACTGTCGTCGCATTGCCAGCGATCACCGGCTTTACGAGCCTTGACGGTACGGTCAACGCACGTTTCGCTCTCGTCAATGCACCAATCGACGGCACGATTGCAGAAGAGCCCCTCAAGGTGGGCAGCCCGGTCAAAGGGGGACAGTCTCTCGCAGAGATCAAAAATACGCGCGTCAATCGCGCGATCCTCGCCTCGCTCGAAGCAGATCGCAACACGGCGCTCGACCGCGTCGCAGCGCTGAAAAAGGAACGGGCGGAACTCTCTCAGCTTCGCGAGGAGCTGTCCGCCAGATTGGAAGTCTACAGGCAGACCACCATTGCCAATCTTGAACGCGAAGTCGAAATCCTGCGGAAGAAGGTCGAGGTGTCGCAAGCTCAGGACCTGGTGGCGCAGGTCGACCTCAACCGCCGGATGGAGCTCAAGTCGAGAGGCATTCTTACGCAGAAGCTGGTTGAGGTCGCGCGCGCCGCCGGTGCTGCGACCGGCGGCGAGGTCGAAATCAGCAACTTAACTGTCGATCAATTGCAACAACGGCTCGATGCTGTCCGCCAGGGCATCTTTGTCTTCGGTGACGGACAGAATGATGTGCCCTATTCACGTCAGCGCGAAGACGAGGTCATTATTCACATCAACGACCTGAACTCGCGCATAGCCGAAAATGAGACGCGCGCTGCCGAAGCTCAAAAGCAGTTGCTCGAAGAGAAAAACCGCGTCAGCAGCCTTGAATCCGCAACCGCAATAGCACCGTTCGACGGTGTTGTCTGGAGCAGGAGTATCGTCAACGGTTCGAACGTGGTGCTTAACAACGAGCTGATGCGCCTCCTCGACTGTCGAGAACTGTTTGTCGATATCCTTGTTCCGGAGGTCGACTATGACGACATCTATCCGGACCTTGCTGCGCAAGTCCGCCTGTTCGGCCGCAGTGATGTCTTCAAGGGTACGGTCATTTCTGTAAGAGGCAGCTCGGCGGCTGTCGAAACCGATTCCTTTGCAGCCAGTCTGCCGCCATCGACACAGCGTAACGCCCGCATTCGGGTCCGCCTCGATCCATCCTTCATGAACGGGGATTTTGCGAACTTCTGCCAGGTGGGGCGCACCGTGCAGGTGCGGTTTTCCAAACACGGCATCAACCTGTCAAACTGGGTTAAAAACCTGTGGTTCAGTATCTTGTAGCACTGGTTCCGACCTTTCTCGTTCTGGCCTTCTTCTTCCTGGGGCCGTTCAATTGGTCGCGCCATCGCACCTGGACGCGGACGGTGACCTGCGTGTTTGTGGCAGCAGTCCTACTGCGATACATGTTCTGGCGCTTGACCGAGACTGTTCTTCCCTATCCCAACGACGGTCTGAATTTCTATTGGGTCTGGATCCTGTTTGTGGTCGAGATTCTGGCCTGCGTCGAAGTGGTCCTTTTTTTGATATTGATGAGCCGCTACGTCGATCGGAGCGCAGAAGCCGACAGGCTGGCTCACGTTTTCTTTGCGCGCGACAAGCGTGAACTGCCAACTGTAGATGTTTTCATTCCTACCTATAACGAGCCGCTCGACGTGCTCGAGCGAACCATCATCGGTGCGCGCGCGCTGGATTATCCTGCCGACAAATTAAACGTGTATGTGCTTGACGACCAACGTCGGGACTGGCTCAAGGCCTATTGCGAGGAGAAGAACGCCATCCACGTCACGCGCGGCGACAATAAGCATGCCAAAGCGGGCAATATGAACAATGGGCTGAAGGTCAGCTCGGGCGAGTTTATTGCGATCTTCGACGCGGATTTTGTTCCCTATCGACATTTCCTGCGCCGGACACTGCCCTTCTTTAGCGATGAAAGCATCGGCATCGTCCAGACACCGCAACATTTCTTCAATGTCGATCCGGTGCAATCGAACCTGGGCTTGGAGAATATCTGGCCGGACGAGCAGCGCCTGTTCTTCGACGAGATCGCCCCGAGCCGGGACGCCTGGGACGTCAGTTTCTGCTGCGGGTCATGCTCGATTGCGCGGCGCACGGCCGTCGACGCCATAGGCGGGTTTCCGACGGAGTCGATCACCGAGGACCTGCTGACAACTCTTTCGATGCTCAACAAAGGCTACAAGACACGCTACCTGAATGAGCGGCTATCGATGGGACTGGCCGCCGAGAACCTGACAGGTTATTTCGTGCAGCGCGAGCGGTGGTGTCAGGGGGGTATTCAAACTCTTTACCTGTACAATGGCCCGCTGCGCGGACCGGGATTGACGCTCTTTCAACGGATCATGTTTCTGCCGATGTCATGGCTGGTACAGTATCTGGTCCGCTTCGCGATACTGCTTGTTCCGATCGTCTATCTCTGGCTCGGCCTGCTCCCGCTCTATTTCACGGAGATATCCGATTACGTGTCGCATCAGGTGCCGCTGCTGGCGGCGTATTTTCTGCTTATGCTGTGGATCACGCCGACCCGTTATCTGCCTGTGGTTTCCAGCGCGGTCGGGACCTTCGCGGCATTCCGCATGTTGCCTACCGTCGTCTCCAGCCTGGTGAGGCCATTTGGCAAGCCGTTCAGGGTGACGCCGAAGGGCAGCGGCAACGAGTCGAACCTGTTCGACCGTTACAGTTTCGCCTGGATCGCAAGCCTGATCACGGTCACCGTCCTCGGTCTTGTGGTCAATATCGTGCCGGAAACGTCGCCTATACAAGGTCAGTTTTCGCCGGTCGCCGCCGTTTGGTCAGGTATCAATATCATCGTCATGCTCATCGCCTCCCTGATCTGCTTTGAGAAGCCCCGGCGCCTGTTTCATGCGTTCAAACTCGATGAAGCCGCTAAGGTCGACGATGTCCCCGGTAAGGTCGTAAGTTTGGCCCTGGACAAGGCGGTCGTTGCGGTCCCCGTCACGGCGCGATTTCAATCAAAATCGGTCATGCTGAAGCTGCCCGGCTTCGCCCCGTTCGAAGCAGAACTCGGACAGGTCACTCAGCGAGGCAGGAGCATAAGTCGCGGCGGCGATAAGCAAGCTTACTATCTGCACCTGTATTTCGAACTCAGTGGCGCTGCTCGCGACAACATGATTGTGAAACTCTACACCGGTCAATATTCGCGGGACATCCGCGACATCGACAAAGTCGCCGTCTCCATCAATCTTTTGATGCGGTCCTTCGGGCGAACGCGCACGTTGTAGTAGGCTGGCGTTCGTCCCGACCAGCCGATCTTAGTGCAACGTCGCCGCCGCAGGCCCACGCGTCAGCGATTTGTATTCCCAGGCGGCCACGATGATCAGCACCAGCGCAGCTAGAATGCCCATCACATAGACCTGCATGAAGGGCGCGAGGAAGGCTGAGAGCAGCAGGATGACGATACCGGCAAGGTGGGAGAGCGGCAGGCGCCCGCTGGTGGCGCCCTTGAACCAGAGATTGCCGATCAGGAAGAGCCCCGATCCGCCGAGAACGGAGGCGGCAATGGCGAGATTGCCCGTCTCATGCGGATGCTCGAACATGAATTCCACCGCCACGGCATGGACGATGATGCCGGCAAGGATCGGAATATGCGCATAGGTGAAGGCCTGCCGCGCCAGGCTCCCCGGCGTATCGGCATGCTCGATCCGGTGGGCCGCCCGCCCATGGCCGAAGCGGAAATAGAGCCACCACATCGCGACCGTGCCGATGAAGCCGATCAGGAAGACCGCGCCGGTCATGGTCGAGAATTCCATCTCCGAGAAAGTGCGGCCGGAAACGAGTATCGCCTCGCCGAGGCAGATGATGACAAAGAGCGCGCAACGTTCCGCCATATGCGCGCCGGAGACGTCCCACTCTTCCGTCCTGGATTTGCCGAGGCCCGGCACCGCAAAGGCGAGCGCCGGTCCGCAATATTCGATGGCGAGAGCGATTACCCAGCAGATCAGCCGTGCCTCATGCTCCAGCAGCCCGCCTGATATCCAGAACACGCCGGCAACAGCAAGGTAGGTGGTAATGCGCACGAAATTGATCGTCGCCGAACGGCCGGCAGCCCGCATCGCATAGGTAGTGAAGGCCGAGCGGCCGACCTGCATCAGCACGTAGGCTGAGGCAAACAGCGGGCCCTTCTCACCGAAGGCCTCGGGAATGGAGGCCGAGAGAACGAGGCCGAGCAGCATCAGTACGATCAGCATCGTTCGTACCGGCATGCGTTCAGGGTCCAGCCAGTTCGTCACCCAGGCGGTGAAGATCCACACCCACCAGACGGCAAACATCATCAGCGCTGCCTCGGCGGCACCCAGCAGCGTATAATGGGCAAAGAGCGCGTGCGACAGCTGCGAGATGGAAAAGACGAAAACGAGATCGAAGAAGAGCTCGAGGAATGTGACCCTGCTGCCGGTGTGCCCGTGGGCTCGCAGCCAGCCCTTTTTATGTGTTTCCGTCATGTGCCCCTCGTCTGCCCCTCAGTTTACTGCGATCAGCGCGGCTTTTCCGCCACGTCGCGGCTCATTCCCTTGGCCGCGAGTTCTTCCTCATAGGCCGAGAAGAGCTCGAAGCCGCGCTCGCCGAGTTCGCGCAGATACGTCCATGTATAGATGCCGGTATCGTGCATATCGTCGAAACCGATGCGTACGGCATAATTCCCCGTCGGGATGACGGAGACGATGGCGACGTTGCGCTTGCCGGGCACAGTGACCTTCTGCCCCGGCCCGTGTCCCTGCACTTCGGCAGACGGTGACAGCACGCGCAAAAGCTCGGCCGAGAGATCGTAGCTCTGCCCGTCATTGAAATTTACCACCAGCCTCTGGCGGTCTTTCGAGACCCTGATTTCGGTCGGCCAGATATCGCTCATCATGATGTCCTCTTCTGATGCGAGGAGTAGGCGCTGATCTTTTTCAGCGCAAGCTCGAATTCGCGTGGCGCCGCGGCCTGTTTCCCTTGACGCCACAATAGCATATGCCCACATTGGGACGAGTACGGAGACAGTCGTGAACACAAGAGTCGGAACGATAGGCAATGCCGCCCCGCTGGTAGCGGATGCGGCCCCGATGATCGACCCCTTCGGGCGTGCGGTCACCTATTTGCGCGTCTCCGTCACCGACCGGTGCGATTTCCGCTGCACTTATTGCATGTCGGAAAACATGACCTTCCTGCCGAAGAAGGATCTGCTCACGCTGGAAGAGCTCGACCGGCTCTGTTCCGCCTTCATCGCCAAGGGTGTGCGCAAGATCCGCCTGACCGGCGGCGAACCGCTGGTGCGCAAGAACATCATGTATCTCGTGCGCCAGCTCGGCCGCCAGATTGGTTCAGGTCTCGACGAATTGACTGTTACCACCAACGGTTCGCAGCTCGCCCGCCATGCCGAGGAACTCTATGATTGCGGCGTGCGCCGTATCAATGTTTCGCTCGACACGCTCGATCCGGAAAAATTCCGCAAGATCACCCGCTGGGGCGATTTTGCCAAAGTCATGGAAGGCATCGATGCCGCCCAGAGGGCCGGGCTGAAGATCAAGCTCAATGCTGTGGCGCTTAAGGATTTCAACGAGGCGGAAATGCCCGACATGCTGCGTTTCGCGCATGGCCGAGGCATGGATCTGACCGTCATCGAAACGATGCCGATGGGCGAGATCGAAGAGGACCGCACAGACCAATACCTGCCGCTCTCCAAGCTGCGAGCGGATCTCGAACAGCAATTCACTTTCAATGATATCGATTACCAGACCGGCGGCCCTGCCCGTTATGTCCGCGTTGCAGAGACCGGCGGCCGTCTCGGCTTCATCACCCCGCTCACCCATAATTTCTGCGAGAGCTGCAACCGGGTGCGCCTTACCTGCACCGGCACGCTCTACATGTGCCTCGGCCAGAACGACGCCGCCGACCTGCGCGCCGCACTGCGCGGCACCGAAGACGACGGCCTGCTTCACGCCGCGATCGACGAGGCCATCACCCGCAAGCCCAAGGGCCACGATTTCATCATCGACCGCACCCACAACAGGCCGGCCGTAGCACGACATATGAGTGTCACCGGGGGGTGAGTAACAGCAGCGACCTTCCGGGCCTTTGGCACGGCGCTCCCTCTCCGCCCTCATTCTTGTGACAAGCACAGGAATTGTCTCTCAGGTCCGCGCTTAAATGAGGCTTCGGCTTCGAAGACCAGGTCATACTCCGCCGATTTTTCCGCAGTGCTCATAGCTCGTCAATCCGTTGCGCGTCGTTCCAGAATGTCCAATGGAGATTAGGATTCGGCCAGAGCCTCAACCCATTTTGCCGCAGCTGATCACCGGCACGAAAAAGCCCCGCCGAAGCGGGGCCAAGTCTTCTGATGTCGGATTGTTATCAGTGCCAGGTCTGGTTGTCGTACCAGGTGTCGATGTCGCGGCGGATACGATCCTTTTCGTAACCGTAGCGCTCTTGCAGCTTGCCTTCGAGCTGTTCGCGGCGGCCGTTGATCTGGTCGAGGTCGTCGTCAGTGAGCCTGCCCCACTGTTCCCTAACCTTGCCCTTCATCTGCTTCCAATTGCCTTCAACACGGTTCCAATCCATCACGGTCATCTCCTTCGTTGGACATGATCTGGAAACGATTGGACTGCCTAATTGTTCAAAAGAAAAACCCGCGATCCCGGAGCTTTCCCGGCCGGAATGATTCAATCTAACCAGGAAAGTCTCTCAAACCGCCGGTCTCTCGATGTCATCCTTTAAGCCTGCTTACGCAGCCCTGCCCGCCCAGCGTCCATCGGCACGGCCGTAACCATGCGCCTCGCCTTCGTCGCCGGTGCGGAAGCGATTGACCTTGTCGGAGAGCATGTCGACGCGCTGGCGCAGGCCCTGGATTTCGGCGTTGTTCTCTTCCACCATCGCCGCATTCTGCTGGGTAATCAGCTCGACGTCATGCACCGCCTTGCTGACCTCGTGGATGCCGGTCGACTGTTCGCCGGTTGCCGCTGAAATCTCGGCGACAAGACGCTGAACGCCACCGACATGGCTGATGATTTCGGCAAGCGCCCGGCCGGTTTCCTCGACGAGCTGCACGCCGCTCTGCACCTGGCCGGAGCTTGCCGAGATCAGCTCCTTGATTTCGCGGGCGGCCTTGGCGCAGCGCTGGGCAAGTTCACGCACTTCCTGAGCCACGACCGCAAAGCCGCGGCCCGCCTCGCCTGCACGTGCAGCTTCGACCCCGGCATTCAGCGCCAAAAGATTGGTCTGGAAGGCGATCTCGTCAATCACGCCGATAATGGTGGCGATCTTGTCGGACGAGCGGTTGATTTCGCCCATCGCATCGACGGCTTTGGCAACGACTTCGCCGGAGCGGGTTGCGAAAACCTGCGTTTCGTTGACGGACTGCGCCGTCTGCTTGGCACGGTCGGCGGTGGAGCGCACGACGTCGCTCAAATGCCGCAGCGCCCGTGAGCTTTCCTCAAGAGCGGCCGCCTGCTGTTCGGTGCGGCGCGCAAGATCGTCCGCCGAGGATGCGAGGTTGCCCGTACCGCCCTTGATCTCCACGGTAGCGCCGCGCACGTCGGCCAGCGTCTGGCGCAGCGCCTCGACGGCGTGATTGTAGGTATCGGCCATATCGACGAAATCGGCGGCAAGATCGCGGCGCATGCCGATTTCCAGATTGCCCTCGGCGAGCTGTTGCAGCACGTCGGAGAGTGCGTTCAGCGCCTGCTTTTGCTCAGCCTCGATCCGGGCGCGTTCTGCTTCGCGGCGGCTTGCCTCGTCGGCAGAGAGCGCACGCGCACTTTCGGCCTCCTTCTCCAATCGCACGTTTTCGACCGCAGCGTCGCGGAAGACGGCGACCGAGCGCACCATGTCGCCGATCTCGTCGCCGCGGTTGCGGCCTTCGATGGCAACGTCGAGATCACCATCGGCAAGCCGCGTCATCACGTCGGAGACGCGCTTCAGCGGGCCGCGCAGCGTCTCGACCAGCATCAGCCCGCCGATAATGGCGAGCAACGTGCCGAGGATCATCGCAAAGACGGAAACATTGGCCGAACGCTCGCTGTCCTCCTTGCCGAGTTCCTGCGCCTGGCCGACGAACTGGCGAAGCGAGGCCATGGCGCCGGAAAGGATTTCCGAAGATTGCTGGCGGGCCGCCTTCCAGTCCGCCGCAACCTTCAGCATGTCAGCCGAACCAGAGGTCAGCGAAGCCGCAGCCGGGGCAATCTTGTCCGCAAAAGCCTTCATCACCGCATCATTTGCGCCGAGCGCCGAGATCTTTCCGGCGGTTTCGGTCAGAGCCTTGAGGTCGGCAAGAACCACATCCCGGGCGGCGGCATCACGTGCGCTGAGCATCTGGCTCACATGCACCTGCAACCGGTCGGCACCGTCGCGCACCTGGTCGACGGAGGTCAGAAGCTCGCGCTGTTCGGCAATGCTCTTGTCGAGGCTGACGAAGCGAGCGGACGCCGTATCGCTGTTTTTGGCCGATTGCAGCGTCATCTGGCCCTCGGTATTGACGAAGCCGGTGAGCAGCGGCGCCATGCCGGAGGCTTTCTCATCCGGTGTGCCGTTGCCCTTCAAGAGCGCATCGAGCTTGCCGGCTGTTTCGGCGACCTGCGCGATCAGCGGCTGGCCATCCTTGGAGACCATGGTCTTGGCGATATCGAGTTGTTTTAGGATTTCGGCAATATGCTGCTGGGCGGCCTCGATCTGCTCCTCGGGCGTAAAGCCCATCTGGATGTCGACGCGCATCGCGCCCATTATGTCGGTCAGCGACTTGAAGGCTGCGGAATTGTAGAGAAGCGCCTTGGCGAAGACTTCCTTGTCGGTGAAATCCTTGCGCACCAGATCGGTCTGGCCGCCGGCTTCATCTGCAGCAGCCGAAATCGCCTGCACCGTTTTGTTAATGGCCGCGACGCTTGCATCTTCGCTCTGGCGCAGACCCCACAGCGTCTCCTGCTGCTTGCGCATGGCGGCGGCAAGGCCGCTGACCTCGGCTAGCTGGCTGCGCTGGTCGTCCGTCTTCAGCAGCCCGTTGAGGCGCAGGACGCCGCTCTCCTGCGCATCGATCGCCTTGCCGAAACCGGCCTTGCTCGCATCCGACGGATCGGAGACGAACTCCTGAAGTGCGGCCTGCAGATTCTCGAAATCGGAGATGTTCTCGATCGTCGCGCGCGTCACCGTCATGTGACCGTTCAGGATGTTGGCCGTGTGGTAGCCGAGGATGCCGACGCCGGCGATCAGCACCACAAGCGGGATGACGAACAGCAGGACCTTGGTGACGATACGACGGCTTTGCAGAAGTCGGTCGATGAAGTGCATGGGAAGCGGCGCCTTGAACTGATGGAACCGTCCACTCCGCAATCATTCCGGATGGTTCGGCGGCATCCTCCATCATGGAGAGTGGCCGCATCTTTCGCCGAATCGGTTGATACAACCTTAATCGGTAACCGGAAGATTTGGGAATTATCCTTATATTTCTAATATTTGCCGCAGCTGCAAAAGGATTTGCTTTACCTAACGGCAGGTTGTGGCGCACTGCAGCGTCGAATTATCCTTGGGTGTGACATTCCTTCGATACCCTTTCCGGCCTTTCCCTTCTAAAAGGGCTTGCAAGGGAAGGGAATCTCCAGCATGCCGCGATCACGCAATACCGAAGGCGCCATCTATATGAGCATGGCGATGGCGGGCTTTTCCGCAAGCGACGCACTCTCCAAATCCGTTATAGCCTACATGAATGCCGGCGAGATCATGTTTCTGCGCGGCCTCTTCACCAGCATTCTCGTGTACCTGATCGCCTGGAAGCTGGGTGCACTGCGGCCCTGGCGCGTCATGCTCAAGTCCGTCATTGCGCTGCGCATCGCCTGCGAGATCATCGCTGCCGTCACTTACATTACCGCCCTTGGCATGATGCCCATCGCCAATGCTTCGGCAATCCTGCAATCCCTGCCGCTGGTCGTGACCTTCGGCGCAGCACTCTTCTTCAAGGAGCCGGTTGGCTGGCGGCGCTGGATGGCGATCCTTGTCGGCCTTGCCGGCGTCATGGTCATCATCCGCCCCGGTCCGGAAGGCTTCACCGCCGCCGCCCTGCTCTGCGTGGCCAGTGTTGCCTCCACCGCGGGGCGCGATCTCGCCACCCGCGGCATCAGCAAGGACATTCCCTCGCTGATGATCACGACGGTGACGGCAATCTCGGTGGCAATCTTCGGCGCGCTGATGATCCCCTTCCTCGGCGGCTGGAAACCGGTCAGCGTCACCTCGCTCTCGCATCTGCTGCTCGCCTCCGTGCTTGTTCTGGTCGGCTACCAGTCGGTCATCCTCGCCATGCGTACCGGCGAAATCTCCTTCGTGGCGCCCTTCCGCTATACGAGCCTGATCTTCTCCTCCGTGCTCGGCTTCGTCTTCTTTGCCGAAGTGCCTGATTTCTGGACGCTCGTCGGGGCTGCCATCGTTATCGCGTCCGGCCTCTATACGTTCTATCGTGAGGCCAAGCGCCACGTGCCGCCGGTCGCGCAGGAATCGGCGCCCCGTTCACCCGTGTAAGAGTTCGCCCGTGTGATAGTCCGAGGTATCGCCATGACTGATTTCGTGCTCGACCCATCGACCATTCCGGGCGTCATTCTTGCTGGCGGACGCTCGTCGCGCATGGGCCGCGACAAGGCGGGCGTCACGCTCGGCGGCCGCAGCCTGCTCGATCATGTCCTGTCCCGCCTCTCGCCGCAGACGGCTGAGATCGCCATCAATGCCGACGCGGCCGACGGGCACAACCTGCCCATCGTTCCCGACCGCATTCCCGGCAAGGCGGGGCCGATGGCCGGCATTCATGCGGCCATGATCCATGGCACCGGCTTGCGCGCCACCCATGTCGTCACCGTCTCCGTCGATTGCCCCTTCTTTCCGACCGATCTCGTTAGCCGGCTTGCCGGTGCTGTAAGCCACTCCGAACAGATCGCCATCGCCGCCTCGCAAGGCCGCAGCCATCCGGTCTTCGGTCTCTGGCCGACCGCGCTCGCCGGCGATCTGGAACAATGGGTCAGGATCGACGAGAAACGCCGTGTTCGCGACTTCCTCTTGCGTCATGACGTAACGGAAGTGGCCTTCCCGCTGCATCCGACCCGCGCCAGTGTCCTCGATCCCTTCTTCAACATCAACACGCCTGATGATTTAATGGAGGCCGAACGCTGGCTGGAGGCCCTTCGTGCATGAACAAGATCGGTGGATGAAAGAAGGCGGATGACACAGAAAATCTTCGGCATCGCCGGCTGGAAGAATTCCGGCAAGACTGGGCTCGCGGTTCGCCTCGTCGAGGAATTCACTCGCCGCGGCTACCGCATTTCCACTGTCAAACACGCCCACCACGATTTCGACATCGACAAGGTCGGCGCCGACAGCTACCGCCACCGGCAGGCCGGAGCGCATGAGGTGACGATCGTGTCGGGCACGCGCTACGCCATCATGCACGAGCTGCGCGGAGAGCCGGAACCGAGCTTCGAAGAGATATTGGCGCGGCTGGCGCCCTGCGATCTCGTGCTCATCGAGGGCTACAAGCGCGAGCCGATCCCGAAGATCGAGGCCCGGCGGCTGGAGGCGGCAAGGCGGGATCCGCTTGCGCCTGACGATCCGCATATCGTGGCGATTGCGGCGGATCATGCGGTGGAGGATGCCGGCAGACTGGCGGTATTCGATCTCGATGATACCGTCGCGATTGCGGATTTCGTGGCGCAAACGGTTGGGCTTGCTCCGCCTTCTCCCCAGCGGGAGTCCTGAGGACGGGTCGAGACCCGCGGCTCGACCCTGGTGATGCCTGATAGGACAGATGAGGGGTTGAGCGACAAAGGAGGGAAGGTCTGAGCGGATAGCGAAGACGGTATCTGTTTTTCTGTGCGGCCCCCTCATCCGACCCTTCGGGCCACCTTCTCCTTGCTGGAAAGAAGGGAAGAAGCCGCGCCGCCGAACCCACAAAATAAAAAAGGCGAGGCCTCGCGGCCCCGCCCCCTTCATGACACTCCGGCACTCACTTACCGGTTCTGCGCCACCGGCCGCACCAGCGGCGTCACACGCCTGATGGTCACGCGCCGGTTCTCCTGGTTCGGTCCATCCGTATTCACCTTCAGATAGCGCTCGCCATAACCCTGCGTCGCAAGGTTTTCCGGCGGAATGCCATAGACATCCGTCAGGACATTGGCGACCGATTCCGCGCGCTGGTCCGAAAGGATCAGGTTGCTCTGGTCGGAGCCGACGGCATCCGTATGGCCCTCGATCAGGAAGGTCTCGCTCTTGTCCTTGTCGAGCACTTCGTTGATCGCATCGGCCACCTTGCGCAGCGTACGAGCCTGGCTCATCGGAATTTCCGCGCTGCCGGTCGCAAAGGTCACAGTATCCAGGTCGATACGGCGCACCTTGTCGCGGATACGGGCTGAATATTTCACCTCATTCAGCGAATAGACACGCTCGACGGGTTCCACCGGCGGCTCGCTCAGGAACTCGTAATAGTCACGGTCCGGATCGGTGCTGGTATCGATGATATACTCGTTCAGCGGCACGCGCAGGCGCATCGGCGGCAGGTCGGCGCCCGGGTCCTCGAAGTAGTCGCGATCCGGATCCTCATAGAGTTCGGGCGAATAATAGAGCACCTCTTCCCGGCCGCGGGCATCGACGCGCGAGCGCTGGATAATGTCGCCGTAGCGGTTGCGGATCGTCACGATGCGATAGCCTTCGGGCCGGATGATCGTTTCGCGGTAGCGGTCGTTCGAAAGTTCCTCATAACTCGGCCGTTCGCCATCCCGCAGGAACCGGCGGTCGTCATCACTGCGGACGATGGTGCGGTCGCCGAACTGGATGATGACGCGGCTGTCGTCCGTACGTTCGCCGTAGCGCACGCCATCCGGCTGGGCGAACTGAGGACGGCGGTCGAGGCGCCGGCCTTCTTCACGCGTAATGGCCTCGATCTGCACCGGCGCACGCTGTTGGGTGGCGCTGAGCGACTGGGCCTCGGCATCCGATGTCGGCAGCTTGAAATCCTGGCTCTCGGCGCGTTGGCGGTCGCGGTCGCGACGGCTCTGCCTGCCCTGGCTGCGATCGGCATCCTTGTCGCTGTCGAGGACGGCAGCCCCGTTTTGGACAGGCAGAACGATCGTCTCATTGCTCTTGGCCGGATCCTGGGCGATCTCCTTGCGGCGCTCCAGTTCCTGCGGTGTAACCTTTTCAGGTGCGGGGATAGCCTGTTCGGCCTGCTGCGGCGCACCGGCTGCCGGCTGTTCACCGGATTGCGGCACGATGGCGGCGGGCTGTTCGGGTTGCGGCTGACCGGCTGCGGGCTGCTCGGCGGCAGGCTTTTCCGCGGGCGCAGTCCCTTCGGCTGCAGCGGGCTTTTCAGCCGTGGCGGGCTTCTCCGTCGGAACGGGCTTCTCGCCTGCCGGCTGTTCGGTCGTTGCGGGCTTCTCTGCCGGCAGGGGCGCCTCGCCGGATGGCGCCGCCTGCTGCTCGGTGGCTGCGGGCCGTTTGCCGCCGGCCGGACGCTTGCCGCCCTGCTGCTCTGCCGGCTGTTCCGTGTTCTGCTCGGCGGGCTGCTCCGTCGTTTCAGGTTTCTGGCGCTGCGGGCGCTGGCGCGGCTTTTCCGCGGGCTGAGTAGCCTCGCCGGCAGCCGGGACCTCAGCCGCGGGCTGCTGAGCCTCGGGCGCTGACTGCTCGGCATTCTGCTTACGGTCGCGTTGGCGCTTCGGCTGCTCTGGTTCCGCTGCCTGGGGCTGTTCGGCTTTAGGCTGCTCGGCCTGCGGCGCAGCCGGCTGCTCGGGCTGTGCCTGACGCTGGCGGCGCGGACGCTGCGGCTCCTCGGTGGCTGGCGCCTGCTGGTCAGGTGCCGCCTGTTCGGGCTGGGCCTCACGCTGGCGGCGTGGCCGGGCGGGCTCTTCAGCGGCCGGTGCCTGGGCTTCCGGAGCGGCCTGAGGTTCGGGTTCGCGCTGACGCTTCGGCTTCTGTTCAGGTTCCGGAGCAGCCTCGGCAGGTGCTTCGCGCCGCTGCGGCTTCTCGGCTGGCGCCTCCTGCTGCTGTTGCTGCTCTTCGGCCTGCTTCCTCTTCTTTTTCAGAAGTTCCTCTTCCGAAGGTGCGTCCTGCGCCACCTGGTAGCTACCTCCGGCGACGGCGCCTGCAGCACCGTGCTGGGTTCCGCTGACCGCGGCGTAGGCGCCTGCCGGAGGCACCACGAAGGCAAGGGAAAGCAGCGGAAAAGCCGCACTGGCAAACAATCTGGATTTCATGCCCATCGGGGGTTTCCTCGTCCTTATTCTGACTTCGACCGGAGCTCACTGCCCCGCAAACACGGCTTTTTGTGCATTGCGCGAAACCACAATCGCCAAAATGCCGATTTGTTCCGGAAGCTAGGAAGATCCGCATTAACCTCGCCTGAACGCGGTATTCCGCCTTGGTTCATACACGCCGCCATGCCGGCTGCTGGTTGCACCGCACAATAGCGGGCGGGATTCCTGTTGCAATTTTGCGAAAAAAGGTTTGATTATCGCGGCAAGACGGTGGTGGCACCGTCTAAGTATCCGGCGGCCGGCGAACAACAAAAAGACCCGGAGCCACCAACAGAGAGGATCCTCATGCGCATTTCCACCAAGCTCCTTGCTGCAGCCTCGCTCGCAGCAATGTCTCTTTTCGCCGGCGCGGCTCTCGCCGACGGTGAAAAATACGTGATCGGCACGGACTCGACCTACCCGCCGTTCGAATTCGTCGACGCCAGTGGCACCATTCAGGGCTTCGACATCGATATCACCAAGGCGCTCTGCGCTCAGATGAAGGCCGAATGCTCTTTCGTCAGCACTGACTGGGACGGCATCATCCCGGCGCTGAACGCCAAGAAGTTCGACATGATCGTCTCGTCCATGTCGATCACGCCGGAGCGCCTGAAGCTGGTCGACTTCTCCAACAAGTACTACAACACCCCGCCGGCAATTGCCGTGCCGAAGGACTCCAAGATCACCGATGTTGCCGGTCTCAAGGGCAAGGTGATCGGCGCGCAGACCTCCACGACGCATGCCAACTATGCCGAGAAGCACCTCGCCGATACCGAGCTGAAGCTCTACCCCACGGCTGACGAGTACAAGCTCGACGTTTCCAGCGGTCGTGTGGATGCTGTCATCGACGACGTCGTCGTTCTCTCCGAATGGGTCAAGTCGGACGCCGGCTCCTGCTGCAAAATCCTGACGACGCTGCCGGTCGACAAGGAAATCAACGGCAACGGCGCCGGTATCGCCATCCGCAAGGGCGACCCGCTGAAGGAAAAGCTGAACACTGCGATCGCTGCGATCCGCGCCAGCGGCGAGTACAAGAAGATCCAGGACAAGTACTTCGATTTCGACGTTTACGGCGAATGATAAATTCGCTATCTGGCCGATGAAGGAAATGGCGGAAGGCTTGCTCTTCCGCCATTTTTGTTTGACAAAGGTGGCAAGATCAAAACGGCAAAAGCCGTGAGGGGAATTCTGGCATGGGCGGATTATTTTCCGCGCTCGGCTCCTTCTGGAGCTTACTTGTGCACATTTTCGATCCGCTCTGCGGACCGGTTGGCATCTTCACCTGGTTTGGTCAGTCGACGATTCTTGCCTGTGGCGACACCGGATGGGGCGATGAAATAGCGCTGGGCCTGCAGGTCACCGTTTCGGTGGCGGTCGTCACCTTGCCGATCGGCCTCGTCATCGGTTTCCTCGTGGCGCTCGGCCAGCAGTCGGAAGAAAAGTCGCTGCGGCTTGCCGCCGGCGTCTACACCACGATCTTCCGCGGCCTGCCGGAGCTTCTCACGCTCTTCATCATCTATTACGGCATGCAGATCCTCATCCAGTATCTGCTGGATCTCGCCGGCTACAACGGCCCGCCGGTCGAAATCAACGCCTTCCTTGCCGGCGTGATTGCGCTCTCGGTCGTCTTTTCCGCCTATTGCTCTGAAGTGCTGCTCTCGGCCTTCCGCGCCATTCCCAAAGGCCAATATGAGGCGGGAGACTCGCTCGGCCTGCATTGGGGCCGCACACTGCGCCTTATCGTCCTGCCGCAACTCGTGCGCATCGCGCTCCCCGGCCTGATGAATCTCTGGATGGTACTGCTGAAGGACACGTCCTACGTTTCGATCATCAGCCTCGCCGATATCCTGCGCCAGACGAACGTCGCCGTGCGCGTCACTAAGGAACCATTCTTTTTCTACGGCATCGCCTGCTGTCTCTATCTCGTGCTCGCAATCCTCTCCTCCTTCGTCCTCGCCCATATCGATCGTTGGGCCAGGCGTTCGGAGGTCCGCCGATGAGTTATGCCGAGACGCTCATCCCGCCGCAGCCGGCACCCCGCGCGGTGGCAAAGCCGGTGACGGCATCAAGGCTGATCGGTTACCTGCTCGTCGCCTTTTGGGCGCTCCTAGCCGCGCTGCTGATCTTCACCGTCGTCGCGGGCTGGGATCCGGACAAATTCACCCATTACGGGCCGCGTTACCTCCATGGCCTCTGGATAACGCTGAGCCTGGTCTTCATCTCCGTCATCTGCGGCGCCGTCCTCTCGCTGCCGCTTGCCATGGCACGCCTGTCGAAATACCGGGCGGTGAATTGGCTTGCCTACTGTTACATCTATTTCTTCCGAGGCACGCCGCTGCTCGCACAACTCTTCCTGGTCTATTACGGCCTCGGCGCGTTCCGGCCGCAGATGGAAGCCGTCGGTCTCTGGTGGTTCTTCCGCGATGCCTGGTATTGCGGCCTCTTTGCCATGACCATCAATACCGCGGCCTATCAGGCGGAAATCCTGCGTGGCGCAATCGAAAGCGTGCCGCACGGCCAGCATGAAGCCGCTGCGGCCCTCGGCATCCACAAGGTCATCGCCTTCCGCAAGATCATCCTGCCGCAGGCCTTCATCGTGGCGCTGCGCCCCTATGGCAACGAGATCATCCTGCTCATCAAGGGCTCGGCGGTCGTCGCCATCATCACCGTCCTCGATCTGATGGGCGAAACGCGCTACGCCTTCTCGCGCACGTTCGATTACCAGACCTACCTTTGGGCGGCGATCTTCTACCTTGCCATCGTAGAGGCGCTGCGCCATCTCTGGAACTGGATCGAGCGCCGCCTCACACGCCATCTGAAGCGCTGAGAGATTTGGCAGCACTCACCTGATGTCGCTGCCAACTGATTGAAATTAAATTGAATAGCTCTTTGCTGCAGTAACTGTAAAGCTTCCGTTAACCACTGCGTGGTCTCATATCATGCAGCGCTAATAAGCGCGGAGTGGGAACGAGAAGAAGCGACACACAATGCACAAGGACATGGAAAAGCAGCTTCGGGGTTACGGGCTGACGACCGCCCAGATCCTCTACCGCATGCCGGATCATCCGGCCTTGCTCCAGACCTATATCTGGCAGGACTACGACCTCGCCCCGGACTTTCCAGAAATGCGCAGGTTCCTGAAGTTCTGGCAGGAGAAACTGGACGGGCCGCTGCATTCGGTGCGTTACATTCACCGCAGGCTCATTTCGGCAACGGAATGGCGCTCCCTTAAGGGCGAATTCATATTGCACTGAAATTGCAGTTGCGATGGTAAGCTGTGGGCTCTAAAACGCCCGCATGAACAAAAAGAAGATCGACGAAGAGGCTCTCGCGGAAGCTTATAACCGCGCTCTCGCGCTTGAAAAAGCCGGTGATATCGACGCGGCCGTCGAGGCCTATCAGGACGTCCTGGCAATCGATCCCGACGACCACGGCGGCGCTGCCGTTCGTATCGCCTCCATGGGCCGCGGCGAGACGCCTGTTCGCGCGCCGGACGCCTATGTCGAAACCCTCTTCGACCAGCACGCCGAAGTCTTCGAGGATGTGCTGGTGGAGCAGCTCGGTTACCACGTGCCGATGCTCGTGCGCCAGCGCCTGCAGGATCTGAAGCTCGGTCCCTTCAAGCGCATGCTCGATCTCGGCTGCGGCACGGGACTCACCGGCAGCGCGCTCAATGACCTCTGCGAAGAGATGATCGGTATCGACATTTCGGAAAACATGGTCGTCATCGCCGATGAGAAGGAAGTCTATGAGACGCTCTTCGTCGCCGAGGTCGAGGATTTCCTCGACGACAATGATGAAGAGCCCTTCGATCTGATCACTGCGACCGACGTGCTGCCCTATCTCGGCGCGCTGGAGCCGCTGTTCTTCGGCGCTGCCGAAAACATGAATGCCGGCGGCATCTTCATCTTTTCCTCGGAAACCCTGCCCGAAAAGCTGGCCGACGGCCGCCCCTATATGGTCGGTCCGCACCAGCGCTTCATCCACACCGAGACCTATATCCGCGAGCGGCTGGCTGCTACAGGCTTCGAGCTGATCGAGATCATGGAGATCAACGTGCGCATGCAGGAAGGCCACCCGAGCCCCGGCCATCTGGTGACGGCGCGGTATAACGGCTGAACGCGCCATCTGGCATTTGTCTTTCGTGCTGCTAATTATAGAGCGTCCTTAGCGCGTGCAACCGGCACGCGGCGTTCGTTCAGCACGAAAGGTCATCGCATGGCGCTCGTTCTCTACCAGCATCCGCTTGCTTCCTTCTGCCACAAGGTGCTGATCGCGCTCTACGAGAACGGGACGCCCTTTGAAAGCCGCTTCGTCGATCTCGCCGACGAACAGTCGAGCGCCGATCTCCTGCGCTTCTGGCCGGTCGGCAAGATTCCCATCCTGCGCGACGAGACGCGCGACAGCACGGTTCCTGAAACCAGCATCATCGTCGAATATCTTGATAGCCACTATCCAGGCCCGGTGCCGCTCGTGCCCGAGGAAACCAATGCCGCCCTTCAGGTCCGCCTCTGGGATCGCTTCTTCGATCTCTACGTGCAGGTGCCGATGCAGAAGATCGTCATAGACCGGATACGCCCGCAAGGCTCGGCCGATCCGCACGGCGTCAATGAAGCGCGTGGTCTGCTGTCCCTCGCCTATGACATGGTGGAGAAGCAGATCGAGGGCAAAGCCTGGATCACAGGCGACGCTTTCACCATGGCCGACTGCGCCGCCGCTCCCGCCCTCTTTTATGCGAGAACGCTGGTGCCCTTTACGGAAAAACGGCCGGGCCTCGAAGCCTATTACAGACGCTTGCTGGAGCGCCCCTCCTTCGCCCGCGCACTGAAAGAGGCGCTGCCCTATTTCAAGTTCTATCCCTATAAGGAAGAGCTGCCCGAAGAGTTTCGGCCGTAGACCTGAGCGGCGGGCGGATTAGGCCTTCAAAAAGGCAAGCCGCTCATCGACACGGCCTGGAGCGATCTCCAGGATTTCAGCGCTCACGATACCTTCGGCAACGAAAGGGTCGTCATTCACACGCATTTCAAGCTCCTCGCGCGCAATGCCGTGGGCAAGAATGGCACCGCCTGCATTCGGCTGAAGACTGCCCACCAGCTGAAATACACCGTCATCGAAACCGCGCTTGATCCAGGCATTATGCCCTTCCACGTGCCGCGGCGCTTTGCTCTTATCGGCGAATTTGAGCGTGATGATAAACATCTGAATATCCCTCGGATTGTGTGATTATGATGAAAGAAGATCAGGCGGCGCGTGCGCTACCGGCAATTTGCGCCTCCAGCCAGACGTTCATATCCGCGACCTCGCGGCGTATGAAATTTTCGTCGCGAAAGGCCGTCGCAAGCGACGCGACGCCCTGGCTTCGCATCAGCACATGCATCGAAAGCGAATCGGCGTCTGCCCCCCTGCCGAGCGCAGCAAACTGGCGCGTCAGCCAGTTGCGAAAGAGCATGAAGAGTTTCGCCGCATCGGCTTGGGCCGCATGATCGAGCTTGGCAAGCTCGTTGCAGAGCGTGCCTACCGGACAGCCATAAGCCATGATCTTGGCGCGGTTCATGATGAGGATATTGAAAAAGCTGCGGATACGATCGGCAGGCGTCCCATCTTCGGTTTCCCAAGCGTCAAGCATGACCTGCGTATTCGCCATCCGCAGCGCAATGACGGCATCAAGAATCTCGTCCTTGGTTTTGAAATGATAATAGAAATTGCCCCGCGACAGGCCAACGGCGCTTGCGATATGCGCGAATGACGTCGCCTCGAATCCGCACTCGTAAAAAAGCCGATCCGCAGCCTGCACGATCTGCTCGCGGGTATTCTCAGCGCTCATCGTGATCCCCATCAGTTCTAGGTCAATTGTCCCAGGTGGTTCTAGGACAATTGACCTACGGAAATCAAGCGACTTGTGGAGAAGACGACGGCTGCCTAATGCCCGCCATCGCTGCCGAGGATTGCGGACAGCAGCCTGCCTTCCAGTTCCGCCAGAGCCGGATTGCCGTGACGGCGCGGATGCGGATAGGGAATGGCGAGATCGAGCGCGATGCGGCCCTCCTCCAGCACGATCACCCGGTCGGCGAGATGCACGGCCTCGCTGACATCATGGGTGACGAGCACGGTGGTGCAGCCGAGTTCGCGCCAAACGCGGTTCAGCAATTGCTGCATGCTGATGCGGGTCAAGGCATCGAGCGCGCCGAGCGGCTCGTCGAGCGCAAGAATGCCGGGTTTGCTGACGAGGGCGCGGGCGAGCGCCACACGCTGCCGCTGGCCGCCGGAGAGGCGCGCCGGCCATTCGCCGGTCTTTTCGGCGAGTTGCACTTCGCCGAGAACGGCCTTCGCCTCCTCCAGCGCGCGTTTTTTGTCGATGCCTTCGCCGAGACCGACCGCAACATTGTCGGCGACGTTGAGCCAGGGCAGAAGGCGCGGCTCCTGAAACACTATGCGGGCATTGGGCTCTGTCTCGCTGCCATCGGCACCTTCGAAACGCAGTTCGCCCGCCGTCGGCTCGTCGAGACCCATGAGGATGCGCAAAAGCGTGCTCTTGCCGCAGCCGCTTTTGCCGATGACGGCGACGAACTGGCCGGCAGGAATATGCAGGTTGATGCCGCGCAGCACCCGATTGACGCCGAAGCTCTTTTCGAGGCCGGAAAGGGTAATGGCCGCGGCGCCCTCGCCGGCTGTGGTCGGCCGATGCTCAATGTACTCAGCCGCTTCGACAGGGTGGAAACGCTCATGCGTGATGACGGTCATGATATCTGTCCTATTTCGTGTAGACCGGGTTCCACTTGAGCGTCTGGCGCTCCAGCGCGCGGGCGATGACATCGGCGAGCTTGCCGAGCACCGCGTAGATGACGAGCGACAACACCACCACATCGGTCATCATGAATTCGCGTGCATTGTTGGCCATATGGCCGATGCCCGAGGAAGCGGCGATCGATTCCGAGACGATCAGTGTCAGCCACATGATTCCGAGCGCATAACGCAGGCCGACGAAGATCGATGGCAGCGCGCCGGGGAAAATCACCTTTCGGAACAAGGTCCAGCCGCTCATACCATAGACCTTGCCCATCTCGATCAAGTCGCGGTCGACATTGCGCACGCCGTGATAGGTGTTGAGATAGATAGGAAAGAGCACGCCGAGCGAAGTCAGGAACAGCTTCGATTCCTCGCCGATCCCGAACCAAAGAATGACGAGCGGGATCATCGCCAGGTGCGGGATGGTGCGCAGCATCTGCAATGTCGTATCCGTCAACTGTTCCGAAAGCTTGGAGACGCCGTTGGCAATACCGAGCAGGAATCCGATCGAACCGCCCACGAGAAGTCCGGCAAAGGCGCGCGCTGCACTGACCAACACATCCTCGGGCAATTGCCCGGAAACCGTCGCCGTCCAGAAGGCCGTGGCGACATCGGCCGGAGATGGCATGATGCGCGAGGAAATCCAGCCAGCGGAGCAGCCGAACTGCCAGAGCGCGATGATCGCAACCGGCGCCAGATAGGGCAGCAGCTCGTCGCGTCCGGGCAGCGGCAGGCGGAAACCCGTCCTGCCCTTACCGGCCTCTCCGGCAACCCGCGCAAACGGCGTATCGAAAGTCGACATGGATATGTTCCTCACGCTTTGCTTTAGGCCAATGCCGGCGGGAGATATGCGGTTCCCGCCCGGAATTGCGTTGGGAAACCGGTCCCGATCAGGAGCCGGAAACGACCTTCAGGTTGCCGCCGTGGCTGCCGCCGGCGAAGACCTTCCTGCGGCCGAACTCGTTGTTGAAGCTGAGGCGCTGTTCATCCCTCTCGATACCGAGTTCTGGGAAAAGCAGTTCGGCAACGCGATAGGCCTCTTCCAGATGCGGATAGCCGGAGCCGATGACCGTATCGATACCGACTTCCTGATATTCCCTCAGGCGCGCGGCTACCGTCTTCGGCGAGCCGACGAGCGCGGTGCCCGCACCGGCGCGCACCAGGCCGATACCGGCCCAGAGGTTCGGCGAGACTTCGAGCTTGTCGCGGCGGCCGCCGTGAAGAGCTGCCATACGCTTCTGGCCGACAGAGTCGGATTCCTTGACGAAGCGCTCTTGCGCCTCGGCGATCGTCTCGTCATCGAGATGGCGGATGAGGCGGTCAGCCGCTTCCCATGCTTCTTCGTCCGTCTCGCGCACGATGAAGTGCAGGCGGATGCCGAAGGAGACGTCACGGCCCTTGCCGGCGGCGGCGGCGCGCACCTTCTGCACCTTTTCGGCAACCTGTACCGGCGGCTCGCCCCAGGTCAGATATTTGTCGACACGGCCGACGGCGAAATCGATGCCGGCGTCAGACGAACCGCCGAAATAGAGCGGCGGGCGCGGCGTCTGCACCGAGGGGAAGCCGAGGCGGGCATCGGTCGCCTTGATATACTTGCCGTCGTAGCTCGCGACACCCTTTTCGAGCAGCTCTTCGAAGACATGGAAGAACTCGTCGGCATGAGCATAACGCTCGTCATGCTCCAGATGGATGCCGTCGCCGGCAAGCTCGGCAGGACTGCCGCCGACCACGATATTGAGAAGCAGGCGGCCGTTGGAAATGCGGTCGAGCGTTGTGGCAAGGCGGGCGTAATAGGCCGGAGACGCCGTGCCGGGGCGGATTGCCACCAGGAACTGCAGCTTCTCGGTTTTGGCGGCGAGAGCCGAAGCCATCACGAAGGATTCTTCGCAGGCAACGCCGGTGGGCAGCAATACCCCAGAATAACCGAGACGGTCGACCGCCTGAGCGATCTGCGTCAGATAGCCGATCTCAGGCGCGCGGTTGAGATCTGTGGAGCCGAGATAGGTGCCGTCACCGGATGTCGGGATGAACCAGAGGAAATTGATCGGGTCGGATGAAGCGGTCATGAGCGCGTTCCTTTCTTATAACTGTCTGAAATCGGCGGGATGGCCCGATTGGCGGCTGTTAGCTCGCCTTCGGGTGCCAAACGATATCGCTGACCTTGAGCTGCTTCGGCACGATCTTGAGCTTGTAGAAATCGTCGGCGAGCGCCTGCTGGTAGGTGAGCGCGGCATCCGGAACCAGCGAAACCTTGCCGAGGTCGGCCTGGCTGCGGGTGAGCGTGACGCGGGTGATATCGGCGGGGACGCCGGTGATCTGGGCGAGCGCTTTCACGGTGTCGTCGAGGTTGGTCTGCGCGGCCGCGCCGACTTTGGCGAGCTCATCGATCACATCGACGATCACTTCCGGATTAGCGCTGGTAAAGGTGCCGTTGCCGAGGAAATAGCCCCAATTGTCGAGCAGGCCTTCCGAGGTCGTCAGCACCCGCGTCTGCGGGTCGGCTTCGGTCACCGCGAAGAACGGATCCCAGATCGCCCAGGCATCGATGCTGCCGCTTTTGAAAGCGGCACCCGCATCCGCCGGCGGCAGATCGACTTCGGTAATATCCGATAGAGAAAGCCCTGCCTTGGCGAGAACCTTGAGCGCGAAATTGTGGGCGCTGGAACCACGCTTGTAGGCGACTTTCTTGCCCTTGATATCTTCCAGCTTCTGGATCGGCGAATCCTTTTGCACCAGCAGGCCGTGGAAAGCGGCCGGGCCGCGATAGGCGCCGACATAAAGAAGATCGCCACCGGCGGCCTGCGCAAAGAGCGGCGGCACATCGCCGGATACGCCGAAATCGAGTGCGCCGGCGCCGACCGCTTCGAGCAACGGCGGGCCGGAAGTGAATTCGTTCCACTCGACGGAAACCCCTTTGGCCTCAAGCCGCTTTTCCAGCGCGCCCGAGGCCTTGGCAAGCGGCAGCACGCCGAATTTCTGCCAGCCTATGCGAAGTGTCGTGGCCGCAGCCTTTGCAGAGCGAACCTGCGGCAGGATGGCGGTGGCAGCCGCAGCACCGAAAAGGCCGAGCGTCTGTCTGCGTGTGAACATGAAATCTCTTCTCGTTCCGGTGGTTTTCGGCCATTCCCTATTGCAAACCAATGTCGCGAACCGGCGCGCCTGATCATGCGGAGATACTGACATAGACTACTAATTAGATCGACAATATCAATTTGCTATTCTAACGTAATCTGGAGAATAATTTTGCCCGGTTCCGCGGCATGAGGACGTTCCCATGCCGCAGTTCGTATCACCCTGCCCCAGTGTCCACCCTAAGCTGTGGGACTAGCTCGCCCTTGGATGCCAGACGATATCGCCGGTGATCAGCTTCTTCGGCACGATACCGAGATTGTAGAACTCGTCGGCCAGCGCCTGCTGATAGGCGGCGGCCGCGTCCGTCACAGTTGTCACGCTGCCAAGATCGGCGCCGGGACGCTGCAGCGTCACCCGTGTCACGTCGGCGGGAACGCCTGTTATTGCCGAGAGCTCCTTGATCGTCGCGTCGAGATCGTCCTGCGCCGCGCGGCCGACCTTGCCGAGTTCATCCAGCACATTGACGATGACGGTACTGTTAGCGTCGGCAAAATCCTTGTTGGCGAGGAAGAAACTGTAGGAGTCGACGATGCCTTCCGCCGTCGTCAGGACGCGCGTATCGGGATCGGCTTCCGCGATGGCCAGATAGGGATCCCAGATCGACCAGGCATCGATGCTGCCATTCTTGAAAGCCGCCGCCGCATCCGGCGGCGCAAGATCGACCTGCTGCACATCGTCAGGCTTCAGCCCCGCCTTGCGCAGGGCTTTGACCGTTACGTTATGGGCGCTGGAGCCGCGCTTGAAGACAACCTTCTTGCCCTTCAGATCCTCGAGCGTCTTGATCGGTGAATCCTTGCGCACCAGAATGGCGGAGCCCGCCGGGCTGCCCCTGTAGACGCCGACATAATAGAGCGCACGCCCTGCTGCCTGCGCAAAGAGTGGCGGCACATCGCCAGTCGCGCCAAAATCGAGCGCACCGGCGCCAAGCGCCTCCAGCAGCGGCGGGCCTGAGGTGAATTCCGACCAGTTCACCGTGATCCCCTGATCAGCAAGCCGCTTTTCCAAGGCGCCGCGGCTCTTGGCGAGCGCGAGCACGCCGTTCTTCTGCCAGCCGATGCGGAACTCCGTTGATGCGGCTCGTGCCGGCCGGACCGATGGCAGAATGGCGGTGGCGGCTGCGGCACCGAAAAGCCCGAGCGTCTGTCGACGTGTGATCATCTTTATCCCCTTTTCTGGCAGGCTGGCGCTCCTGCTGCGCCCGCCGGTTCGTTTCGATAGAGTGATCATGATTTAGTCTATAAATTAGATCGACAACTAAATTTATCATATTCGCGATATCTGAAACTTTCCCGACCCCGTTTTGTCGGGCGCGGAGAAATTTTGTTCCAGGAGCGGTCGCTTCTCCTTTGTCAGTGGCTTTCCGTCATCAGCCGTTTCCGCTAATCCTCTGACCCAGTTTGCAAGCGGTTATGGAGGACAGCATATGGCGAAAGTCGCTTTCATCGGTCTCGGCGTCATGGGTTTCCCGATGGCGGGACATCTGAAGACAAAAGGCGGCCACGATGTCACCGTCTATAACCGCACGGCTGAGAAGGCCGCCGCCTGGGTGGAAAAATTTTCCGGCAAATCCGCCCCCACCCCGGCGGAAGCCGCCGAGGGCTGCGATTTCGTCTTCGTCTGCGTCGGCAATGACGACGATCTCCGCCAGGTGACCTCAGGTGAGAACGGCGTGCTCAAGAGCATGAAGCCTGGCTCTGTGCTGATCGACAACACCACGGCCAGCGCCGAAGTCGCCCGCGAGCTCTATGAAGCGGCCAAGGCAAAGGGCGTCGACTTCATCGATGCCCCCGTCTCCGGCGGCCAGGCGGGCGCTGAAAACGGCGTGCTGACCGTCATGTGCGGCGGCGATGAGGCCGCCTACGAAAAGGCGAGGCCCGTCATCGACGCCTATGCCCGCATGGTCGGCCTGATGGGTCCGGCAGGCTCCGGCCAGCTCACCAAGATGATGAACCAGATCTGCATCGCCGGCATCGTCCAGGGGCTTGCCGAAGCTGTGCATTTCGGCAAGCGCGCCGGTCTCGAGATCGAAAAGGTGGTCGATGTCATCTCCAAGGGTGCCGCCGGTTCCTGGCAGATGGAAAACCGCCACAAGACCATGAACCAGGGCAAATATGATTTCGGCTTTGCCGTCGACTGGATGCGCAAGGATCTTGGCATTGTGCTGGCGGAAGCCCGCAGCAACGGCGCCAAGCTGCCGCTGACGGCCCTCGTCGATCAGTTCTACGGCGATGTCCAGGCGCTCGGTGGCAACAGGTGGGATACGTCTTCCCTGCTCGCGCGCCTCGAAAAATGAAAAAGCACTGTCAATGATCTCCCCATCTTCGAGTGCAGCAGAACTGATAGCGCATCTTCAGACGCTGCGCTCCGAAGACAATATTGCCGGCATGGCGCGTTTCGGCATCGTTACCGAAACCGCCATCGGCATTTCCAATCCTGATCTGCAGAGAATCGCCCGGCTCGCAAAGAAGGATCACATCAGAGCGAAGGCGCTCTGGGCAAGCGGCATCCGCGAAGCGCGATTGCTGGCGCTCTATACGTTCGATCCGAAAAGCCTGACGGAAGCCGACGCCCGCACACTTGCCGACGGCTTCAACTCCTGGGAAATCGTTGACTGTGCCGCCGACCTCTTTATCGAGGCTGATCTCGACGCGCTGATCCCGGACTTTGCCGCCGATATCAGAGAGTTCGTCAGGCGGACCGCCTTCGCCATGATCGCCGGTGCGGCGGTTCACCGGAAGAAGGACCCAGATGAAAGCCTGCTTGCCTACCTGCCGCTGATCGAAATTCATTCCGCCGATAACAGAAACTTCGTCCGCAAGGCCGTCAACTGGGCGCTCCGCAACATCGGCAAGCGCAGCCACGCCTGCCGTCAGCCTGCTCTCGCCCTTGCCGAACGCCTCGCCTCAAGCACCGATAAGACGGCTCGCTGGATCGGCAAGGATGCGGTCAGGGAACTGACGAGCGAAAAGCTGCTGGCGCGACTCGGCTGACGAAAGCCTTACTGTGCCGCGATCGCAGCCCCTGCCGCGACGATCTGATTCTGCCTGGACTTCTCGACGAGGAAATCGATCAGCGCCCGCACCGCCGGCGGCATGCCTTTGGCGGTCGTGAAGACCAGGTAGAACTGGCTCTCGACCGTCTGCCACTCCGGCAGCACACGAACCAGCCGGCCGGACTGGATATCTTGCGCGCAGGCATGCTCCAGGATGAGCCCATACCCCACACCAGCGCGTGCGGCATCGAGGATAGCCGTCATGCTGCGGCAGGTGAGTCGCGGCTGATGCCGCACGACCTTCTTCTCGCCATCAGGACCGACCAACTCCCAGGTATGGAAGGACATCCATGTGGTCATGGCGAGTGTCGGCGCATTGCCGAGGTCATCGACGCTGCCGAGTTCGCCCATGCGCTCGACGAGCGAGGGGCTGGCGACGAGGATGCGACGCGCCCGGTCGAGCTTGCGCATCGTCAGGCTCGTCTGTGTTTCCGGCTCGCTCGCCGCGCGGACTTCGACATCGATGCGCTCGTTGATGAGGTCGGTGCGCCGGTCAGAGCCGATGATCTGCAGCTTGATCTTGGGGTAGCGTTCCAGGAACTCGGGCAACACAGCCCCGAGCGAAATATCGATGAGGCCGAGCGGGCAGCCCATGCGCACGATGCCTTGCGGATCGGACTGGGCCTCCGTAACGATCGATTTGGCGCGATCGGTCTCTCTCAGAATTGTCTGGCACTGCTCATAGAAGGCCTGACCGATCTCCGTCACCCGGAAGTGACGTGTGGAACGCTCGATCAGCCGCGTCCCCAGGCAATCTTCCAGACGGCTGACGCGTCTGCTCAGCTTGGATCGGGGGATTTTTAAGGTTCGGCTGGCGGAAGCAAAGCCGCCGCTGGAGACGACGGCTGCAAAATAGAAGTAGTCGTTGAGATCGTCCATTATCGAAGCCTACCTGAGAGCGGTAATGAATGCCAGCCTCTGAAAATGCTCATAGCGCCTCACCTCTCACGTTGCAGCCCCATTGAGCGCCGTGCGTCCATACGATGCACGGAGGACACTGTAACTCTTTGAATCTGCGCATCAGGCTTTCCGAAAATCGATTCCGATTTTCGGACCAATGCTGTCGCGGCATCAATCCGAAGGAGAAAACCATCAGCGGCGCGATTTGAAGGATGAAGTCGCGCAACGAAAAAGGCGCATGTCGCCCATAGATTGGAAACGATCAATCAGAGTCAGCGAATCCGCTGATACTCGCTAAATATGCAGGTGTCGGGGAAAATTCCGCAAAAGCTGCTGAAGGTGAGCCGGCAAGCGTGGCGGCGCTCCGGGTTTCATATCGGCTTTCAACTGCAAAGGACTGGCCCAGCAGGGAAAACCGGACCAGTCCCTCGTTACTGATCGGAGGTCATTCTGATCAGAAACTCGTGGGTTGGGAGACCCCCGGCACGAGGCCGGGGGTTCCGTCGTTCAGATTAGAACGAGCGCTGCAGACGGAAGTAACCGGTGGTTACGTCGTCGCCATCTTCCGGATCCAGGTACTGAACGGAAGCCTTGGCGTAGAAGTTGTCGACGATCTGGTAATCGACCGTCAGACCGACCTTCCAGGCATCGCCGAGACCGTCGAAGTCATCCGGAACAGCCTTGTCGCCGCCGAAGTAGTTGCCGTAGTACTGAACACCGGGGGTGATCTTCAGCTTGTCCGTTGCCTTGATGGCGTATTCGGCAGCAACTGCCCATTCAGCAGCCGAGTAGTAGGAGTTCGGGCCGCTGGAGTAGACAGCAGCGAGGCCGAGCGTGCCCGGGCCGAGTTCAGCCGTACCCATGGCGCGGATTGCGCCGTCTTCGTTGTCGAAGTCCCAGCCGCCGGTGACCTGGTAGCTGAAGGCGCCAGCTGTGCCGCCGATGCCGAAGGCAACGCCGACATTGTTCGGAGCTTCATCAGCCTTGAAGACGCCGTCTTCGAGTTCGTCGACGCTCAGACCAGCGTA
>NZ_JACHZB010000004.1 GCF_014193255.1 Rhizobium sp. BK196 | reverse complement strand
GCAGAGAACCTTGCAAACCATCGACAACCCGTTCGGCACGAGGTTGTCACCCATGTCTTAGGTACGTTCTGTTACCTATGTCTTCGGTATGGACATCGAGAAACTGGAGCGGGTGAAGGGAATCGAACCCTCGTATTCAGCTTGGGAAGCTGCTGCTCTACCATTGAGCTACACCCGCCAACCGCTTGAGACTTCCAACAGATGGCCGCCGCTGTCAAGTCGCGGCATCACCGCAGATCAGATGCGGAAATGCTTCGACAGCTTCAGGCCCTGGGCCTGATAGTTGGACCCGAGGCCTGAGCCGTAGAGGCTCGAGGGCTGCTCCTGCATGTGTTCGTAGATCAGGCGGCCGACGATCTGGCCGTCTTCGAGGATGAAGGGGACTTCGTGGCTGCGCACCTCCAGCACGGCGCGGCTGCCGCGCCCGCCGGCCGGGGCGTGACCGAAGCCGGGGTCGAAGAAGCCGGCATAGTGGACGCGGAATTCACCGACGAGCGGGTCGAAGGGCGTCATTTCCGCCGCGTAGTCAGGCGGGACATGCACGGCCTCGCGTGAGACGAGAATGTAGAACTCATCCGGATCGAGGATCAACTCGTTGCGGCCGCGGCTGTAGAGCGGCTCCCAAAAATCGTAGATATCGTGCTGATCCTTCTTATCGACATCGACGACGGCGGTGTGGTGCTTGCCGCGGTAGCCGATCAGGCCGTCCTTGTCGCCCGTCAGATCAATCGACAGCGCGATGCCGCCGCCGGAGACGTTCGGCTGCTTGGCAGCGACCAGCGTTTCCGTTTCGTGCAGCTTCAGAAGATCCGGCTCGCTCAGAACCGAATGGCCGACGCGGAAGCGTATCTGCGACAGGCGCGAGCCGCGGCGCACGACGATCGGGAAGGTGCGCGGGCTGATTTCGAGATAGAGCGGCCCGGAATAGCCTGCCGGGATCTTATCGAATTCCTGCGCGTAATCAGTGATGACGCGGGTAAAGATATCGAGCCGGCCTGTCGAGCTCTTCGGATTGGCCGAAGCCGACATATTGGCCGGCAGATCGAGATGCTCCATCAGCGGCACGATGTAGACGCAGCCGGTTTCCAGCACTGCGCCTTCGCTGAGGTCGATGACATGAAGGCTCAGCCGGTCGAGCTTGTCGGAGACGAGATGCGATGGGCCGGGCATGAAGCTCGCGCGCACCCGGAAAGCCTTGGCGCCCAGCCGCAGATCCAGGCTTGCCGGCTGGATCTGGTCGCGATCCAGCTCGCGTTCGCTTTGAAGACGCCCCGTTTCAAACAGCGCGGCTATCGCGCGGTCGGCCAAAATTCCAGTTTCGCGAGCCATCATGCTCCATCCATAATTTGCTGCCGACAAAACCAAAGTCGGGGAATTGACGCAAGCGCAGAACGGCAGTATTGCAAATTTATCCCGTGGTGATTTGGCCGGTCGGCTTGCAGCCACGTTAAACAAGTGGCTAAAAAGACCGGGTTGAAACCGGTCTGCATTTGCGGCCGGTTTTTTTGTTGTTTGAAAGTGGTGATGGCATGAGCAAGACCTGGCGCCCGGCAACCCAACTCGTCCACGGCGGAACGCTGCGCTCGCAGTACGGCGAGACTTCGGAAGCAATCTATCTCACGCAGGGCTTCGTCTACGAGACGTCGGAAGCCGCCGAAGCGCGCTTCAAGGGCGAGACTGATGGTTTCATCTATGCGCGCTATGGCAGCCCCACCAATGACATGTTCGAAAAGCGCATGTGCATGCTGGAAGGCGCTGAGGACGCCCGCGCCACCGCCTCCGGCATGGCCGCTGTTACCGCTGCGATCCTCTGCCAGTTGAAGGCCGGCGATCATATCGTTGCTGCGCGCGCCCTCTTCGGCTCCTGCCGCTGGGTGGTCGAAACACTGGCGCCGAAATACGGCATCGACTGCACGCTGGTCGACGGCCGCACTCTGGAAAACTGGGAGAAGGCGATCACGCCGAAGACTAAGGTATTCTTCCTGGAAAGCCCGACCAATCCGACGCTGGAAGTGATCGATATCGCCGGTGTCGCCAAGCTCGCCAACCAGATCGGCGCAAAGGTCGTCGTCGACAATGTGTTTGCGACGCCGCTCTTCCAGAAGCCGCTGGAGCTCGGCGCCCATATCGTCGTCTATTCCGCGACCAAGCATATTGACGGCCAGGGCCGCTGCCTCGGCGGCGTGGTTCTCTCCGACAAGGAATGGATCGACGAGAACCTGCACGACTATTTCCGCCATACCGGCCCGGCCATGTCGCCGTTCAATGCCTGGACACTGTTGAAGGGTATCGAGACGCTGCCGCTGCGCGTCAAGCAACAGACGCAGAACGCAGCGAAGATCGCCGATTTCCTGGCCGATCAGGGCAAGGTGGCCAAGGTCATCTACCCCGGCCGCAAGGACCATCCGCAGGCCGATATCATCGCCAAGCAGATGTCGGGCGGCTCGACGCTTGTCTGTTTCGAGCTGAAGGGGGGCAAGGAAGCGGCCTTCGCGCTGCAGAACGCGCTCGATATCGTGAAGATCTCCAACAATCTCGGTGACTCCAAGAGCCTGATCACCCACCCGGCGACGACCACGCACAAGAACCTGACGGACGAGGCACGCGCCGAACTCGGCATTTCGCCGGGTACGGTACGTTTCTCGGCCGGCATCGAAGACACGGATGATCTCGTCGAGGATTTTGCCCGCGCGCTGTCGAAGGTTTCGGCCTGATCTTCTCAATATCGGCTCTGAAAATCGAGATCGATTTTCAGAGCCGATGCGTGCGCTTCAAGTGTAAAGCGCCAAGGATCATGCCGCGACCGCGGCATTTGCCTTGAAATTAACACCGAGAGTTAGGCTTAATGAACGAAAGGCCGCGCAGCTGGGAGTGGCGGAGCGGTGATCACTGTGCCGTTTCTTGACGGATGGGGCCACTTATAAGATACGGGTAACTTATCTTGACTAAGGTGTAAGGCATGTATCGCGCCCTCACACGAGACATCGAAGTGGTTGTCGAACCCTTTTATCTGGAGGAGCAATCCGATCCAGACGACGATCGTTATGTCTGGGGTTATCGCGTCGTCATCGCCAACAACTCCGACATAGCCGTGCGTCTCGTCAACCGCTACTGGAATATTACCGACCAGAACGGGCAGATTGATGAGGTCAGCGGCCCGGGTGTCGTCGGCGAGCAGCCGCGGCTGCAGCCGGGAGACACCTACGAATATTCATCGGGCTGCCCGCTGGATACGCCATCCGGCCTGATGTTCGGCCACTATCAGATGGAAACGGACGAAGGCGAGATGTTCGATGTCGAGATACCCGCCTTCTCCTTGGATTCACCCGGCCTGCTGCGCGTACTCAATTAGGGCCTTGATCACTCCGCCGCCGCAACTTCCTGCACCGGGAAACGATAGGTCGTGGAGCAGAATTCGCAGGTCACGGCGATCTCGCCGTTTTCCTGGCTCTCCTCGATCTCCTCGGCGCTGAAGCCTTTCAACACGCCGCCGATCTTTTCCCTCGAACAGCTGCAGCGATCATAGACGGCACGCGGATCGTAGACACGCACGCCGCGCTCGTGGAAGAGGCGGAAGAGCAGGCGTTCCGTGCCGACCTGCGGATCGGTCAGTTCGTCGGCATCGACCGTTTCAACGAGCGAACGGGCTTCCGTCCAGGCATCATCCTCAACATGCGCGCCTTCACGCGTATCGCCATCGCCGCCGTGAAGATCGGGCTGACGCATGCGCTCCGGCGCTTCCGGCAGGAACTGGGCGACGAGGCCCCCTGCCCGCCAGCGGTGACGCGGCTTGCCGTTCTCGTCGCGGTCGAAGAGTTCGGCGGCGGCGAGGCGCACACGTGTCGGGATCTGCTCCGACTGACGGAAATAGACACCGGCAATATCTTCCAGCGAGGTACCGTCAAGCGCGACAATGCCCTGATAAGGCTGGCTGAACTTGCCCTGATCGATGGTGAAGGCGAGCACGCCCTTGCCGAGAAGCTGTTCCGGCTCGGTTTCGCCTGCAGCAATCGCCCTGTCGAGCAAGGCCTGATCGAAGCGGGCGTAGGCCCGGACATTTTCCGGCGTCGAAAAATCGGCGACCAGGAGATCGACGGGACCGTCGCTTTTGGTCTGGACCGTGAATTTGCCCTCGAACTTCAGCGAGGTGCCGAGAAGCACCGTGAGCACGACCACCTCCGCCAGAAGGCGGGCGACGGGCGTGGGGTAATGATGGCGTTCGAGGATTGAATCCAGCATCGGGCCGAGCTGGACGGCGCGACCGCGCACATCCAGCCCTTCCACCTGGAAGGGGACGACGTGATCATCGCCGGCGAAATCGAACTCGCCGAGAGCGGCGGCAGCTTCTGCCATGGCTTTCACTCCTGTTTTGTCAGAGCAGCCGGCCAGCGTACCGGCTGCTTGCGCAGCCGCGAGTTTTGGACTCGCGACATCCGATTATGGTTCAGATCGCGCCCAGGCACCAAGCAAGAATCGACTTCTGCGCATGAAGACGGTTTTCCGCTTCATCGAAGACCACGGACTGCGGGCCATCGATCACCTCGTCCGTCACCTCCTCACCGCGATGAGCGGGAAGGCAATGCATGAACAATGCGTCTTTGCCGGCCTGCGCCATCAAATGCGCATTGACCTGATAAGGCTGGAAGACATTGTGACCGCGAGCCCGATGTTCCTGATTCATGGAGACCCAGGTATCGGTCACCACGCAATCGACGCCGGCGACCGCACGGTCGGCATCATGGTAAAGCATGATTTCGGCGCCCTCATTGCGGGCCCAGTTCAGATAGTGATCCTTCGGCTCGGAACCAAGGGGTACGGCCATGTTCATGCGATAGCCGAAGCGGGCAGCCCCTTCGACCAGCGAATGCAGCACGTTGTTGCCGTCGCCCGTCCAGGCGATCGTCTTGCCCTTGATCGGGCCGCGATGCTCTTCGAAGGTCATGATATCGGCCATGATCTGGCAGGGATGGGTATCGTCCGTCAGCGCATTGATGACAGGCACCGTGGCATGCTCGGCGAGCTCCAGCATCCGGCTGTGCTCGGTCGTGCGGATCATGATCGCATCGACATAGCGGGACAAAACCTTGGCGGTGTCGCCGATCGTCTCGGCGCGCCCGAGCTGCATTTCCGTACCCGACAGGAACAGCGTCTCGCCGCCGAGCTGGCGCATGCCGACATCGAAGGAGACGCGGGTTCGCGTGGACGGCTTCTCGAAGATCATGGCGAGCATCTTGCCGGCGAGCGGCTTGTCGGCGGAACCCGCCTTGAAAGCCTGCTTTCGCAGCTTGGCATCCTCCATGATGGTTCTGAGGTCGGATGCGGTGACTGCGGAGAGATCGAGGAAGTGTTTGGGGGAAGCCATTGTTCGTTACCTGCTACACCCGCCAGCGGGCGGGGCATTGTCCTATCAAGCGGTCTTCTTGACCTTGGCGGCACGGATGCTTTCGGCGGCGCGTTCGAGACGGGAAATCCCCTCGCGCGCCTCCTCCGCGGTTACGACCAGCGGCGGCAGCAGACGGATGACATTATCGCCTGCCGGGATCGCCAGAAGGTGTGCAGCGCGAATTTCCTTCAGCAGCTCGGCCGAGGGAATGGCAGCCTTGATGCCGAGCAGCAGGCCTTCGCCCCTGATGTCTTCGATCACATCGGGATAGCGATCCTTGAGCGAGGCAAGGCCCTGGCGGAAGACGAGGGTGACATCGCGCACGTGCTGCAGGAAGCCGTCAGCCAGTATGACATCGAGGACCGCGTTGCCGACAGCCATGGCCAGCGGATTGCCGCCATAGGTGGAGCCATGCGTGCCGGCCTTCATGCCCGAGGCTGCTTCTGCCGTCGCCAGGCAGGCGCCAAGCGGGAAGCCGCCGCCGATGCCCTTGGCAACGGCCATGATGTCGGGCGTTATACCCGACCATTCATGGGCGAAGAGCTTGCCGGTACGGCCGACGCCGGTCTGGACTTCGTCGAGGATGAGGAGCAGGCCGTGCTCGTCGCAGAGCTGGCGGAGCGCCCTCATGAATTCAGGCGTCGCCGGGCGGACACCACCCTCACCCTGCACAGGCTCGATGAGGATGCCGGCCGTCTTGTCGGTAATCGCGGCGCGCACGGCCTCGATATCGCCGAAGGGAACCTGATCGAAGCCCGGGGTCTTCGGGCCGAAACCTTCGAGATACTTCTCCTGACCGCCGGCGGCGATGGTTGCAAGCGTGCGGCCGTGGAAGGCGCCTTCGAAAGTAATGATGTGGAAGCGCTCCGGGTGGCCCTTGGAGAACTGGTAGCGGCGCGCCGTCTTGATGGCGCATTCGAGAGCCTCGGCGCCGGAATTGGTGAAAAACACCTTGTCGGCGAAAGTAGCATCCGTCAGGCGCTTGGCAAGCTTCTCCTGTCCCGGCACCTCATAGATATTGGAGAGATGCCAGACCTTGTCGGCCTGATCCTTGAGGGCAGCCACGACATGGGGATTGCCATGCCCCACGGAGGTGACCGCAACGCCCGCGCCGAAATCCAGATATCGCTCGCCGGTTTCGGTGATCAGCCAGACGCCTTCACCTCGCTCGAACCGCAATGGGGCACGAGAATAGGTATCATAAAGCGGCGAGGCTTCAGCCATGGCGCAATCTCCTGGTCAGGCTCTGAGACAATGGACTCCGGCTAAGAAAACCAGGTCCGAAAAATTAAAAATGCCGCCTCGCGGCGGCAGGGAGCACTATTTACTTTCCGCACTGCAATGTCAACAAAACTGAGGATTTAGCGCATGCGTCAAGCCTCAAATCGGCTTTACAGGTCTATCAACAGCTAATGTTGCAGAAATGACTCTACCGGGAAGCAAGTTGGGGAAAACCTCGAATTCGGATTCATCGGATTCGTGCGACTCTTGTCACAGAGTCAGGCTCACACTAGGTTAAAGTTCAATTACTAGACTGCATGCGGCGGAACTAGTCACCAAAATTGATCAGGCGTTTCTTGCTTCGGAAACTTTCGAGGCAACGGTGAGGGATTCTGCCATCACCAACGCGAAAGGTGGAGACAGGGCAATGAACTGGACAGACGAGCGTGTCGAGAAGCTCAAGAAGCTTTGGTCGGAGGGGTTGAGCGCCAGCCAGATCGCAGCGCAGCTTGGCGGTGTGAGTAGAAACGCCGTTATCGGCAAGGTTCACCGGCTCAGTCTTCCCGGCCGCGCCAAGGCCGGCGGCACGGCAACCGCGGCGCGCGCGCCGAAGCGCCCGACCTCGGCGCCCCGCGCCCCGAACTATGCATCTCGCATCGCTACCCGCACCGTAACGCGCCAGCAGGGCGCGACGATGCTGAAGGAAGAGATCGAGATCGAAACCGCCGAGGAAATGGAATATGTGCCGGCCAAAAATGTGGTCGTGCCGATTTCGCGTCGCCTCGGCCTGACGGAACTGACGGAGCGCACCTGCAAGTGGCCGGTCGGCGATCCGATGAAGGATGACTTCTATTTTTGCGGTTGCGACTCTACGGACTCGTCGCCCTACTGCAGCTACCATCAGCGCCTCGCATACCAGCCGGTGAGCGAGCGCCGCAAGGCTGTCCGGGTCGGCTGACCCGCGATCTTCCAACAGACTCAACGTACTATTGCCCCTCCTCGCCGATGCGCGGAGGGGTGATTTTTTGCCGGCATAGGGCTGGAAACGGCTCGTGGCCAAGACTGTCTGCCAGAGGCTGATCCTTGCCGGCCGTACACCATGCCGGAAGATGCGAAAGTTATGCGGCCAACGCCGCGAATGCGTTTCAGCCCTCAACAGGCATGGAATGGTGATGATGGCGCTGTAACGCGATTTTCTGATACAGATGCGGTATTCTCGTCGAGCAGCGCGGCGCAACAGTCGGTCAGGGGTCCCAATGAAAATCGATCCAAAGCGGATGACAATGGGGTTCGTTGGGACGGGCACGATTACCGAGGCCGTCGTCACCGGACTGGGCAAGACAGCTTTTTGCGACACGCCGATCGTGCTGTCCCCGCGTAGCGCAAGCGTCGCAGGCCGCCTCGCGGCGGCAAACCGGAATGTGTCGATCGCTTTGGGCAACCAGGATGTTCTCGACCGATCCGATCTCGTATTCATGGCCGTGAGGCCGCAAATTGCCGAGGAGGTCATCCGCTCGCTCCGATTTCGGCCGGACCACCATGTCATCAGCTTTGTCGCGGCCACGCCAATCGATCAACTGCTGGCGTGGATCGATCAGCCCGTTCACCACCTAAGCCTGGCAATTCCACTTCCGTTCGTCGCAGATCTCCAAGGGGCGACCGCGATCTACCCGCCCGACGAGGTTTCCCACACCCTCTTTTCGGCGCTCGGAACGGCGATCCAGGTTGAAGACAAGCAGGAGTTCGAACTTCTCGCGGTGGCCAGCTGCCTGATGGCCACCTATTTCGGCATGCTGGACGCGACGTCGAGCTGGCTGCAGAGCCAGGGGCTCTCGAGACCAGCTGGCGACGCCTACCTCCGTCAATTGTTTTCCGGCCTCGCCCATGCTGCCCGCTTAAAACCTGTCGCGAGTTTCGATGAACTCATCGGCGAGCATTCGACCAAGGGCGGATTGAATGAACAGGTGCTCGAAGACTTTCGCGAGTTCGGCGGCACGGCGGCTCTGCAGAAGGCTCTTGATCGGATTCTTGCACGCATCCGTCTGTAGAAGGCAGATCCTCTCGAAGTTCGCTTTCCGGCGACTGGTGTCGGCTCTTCATGAGAAGCTGGGCTTCGTCGAGACAGGTCACTTCAAGTTCGACGGACAGGGCGAGCCTACTCACCGCCGTATCTTGAGTAGGGCACCAGATAAGCAAACGGGCCGCCCGGCAAGCGAGCGACCCGTCTGGACCTCCGATCACTCGGATTAAGCTTCCATGGAATATCCTGCGCCGCGGACGGTACGGATGACATCCTGCATGTTGGAGAAGTTCAGCGCCTTGCGCAGGCGACCGACATGGACGTCGACGGTGCGTTCGTCCACGTAGATATCGTGGCCCCAGACGCCGTCAAGCAGCTGCGAACGAGAAAAGACCCTGCCCGGCGACGACATCAGGAATTCCAGCAGGCGGAACTCGGTCGGGCCGAGGCGGACTTCGCGGCTCTTGCGATGAACGCGATGCGTTTCGCGGTCGAGCTCGATATCGCCACACTTCAGAACCGTGGAGAGAACCTCCGGGCGGGCGCGGCGCAGCATCGCTCTGACGCGGGCAACGAGTTCCGGCGTGGAGAAGGGCTTGACGACATAATCGTCCGCGCCGGTCGAAAGACCGCGAACACGCTCGCTCTCTTCACCGCGCGCCGTCAGCATGATGATCGGCAGACGCTCGGTTTCCGGCCGCATGCGCAGCCGGCGGCAAAGCTCGATACCGGAAACGCCCGGCAGCATCCAATCCAGGATGAGCAGGTCCGGCGTGCGTTCCTGAAGCCGGATTTCGGCCTCGTCGCCACGGAGGATCGTGTCCACCTCGAAACCTTCGGCTTCGAGGTTGTAGCGGAGAAGCACGCTCAGCGCCTCCTCATCTTCAACAACTGCAACTCTTGGGATCATGCGTGTCAGTCTCCTAATGCACGATCCTTAAACCGGGGGTGATTTAAGCAAGGGATCATGCAGGAACTCGGAATTGGCTGCGACCCTTGCGCGCCCCAGCGCGGGCGCGCAAGCATCGGCAGTTCAGAATTACTCCGTCACCGCACCAACGGTGTTGGAGCTGTCGTCCTTCGGACGCTCGCCCTCCGGCTGGGCGCCGGTAGCCATGTAATAGATCGTCTCGGCGATGTTGGTCGCATGGTCGCCGATACGTTCGATGTTCTTGGCGCAGAAGAGCAGGTGCGTGCAGCTCGTGATGTTGCGCGGATCTTCCATCATGTAGGTCAGGAGTTCGCGGAACAGCGAGGTGTACATGGCGTCGATCTCGTCGTCGCGCTCGCGGATGGACTTGGCCTTGTCAGCGGAGCGCGTCGTATAGACGTCGAGCACTTCCTTGAGCTGGACCAGCGCCAGTTCGGACAGATGCTCGAGACCGCGGGCGAGCTTGCGCGGAACGCCGGTGCTCTGGACCGCGATGACGCGCTTTGCCGTGTTCTTGCCGAGATCGCCGACGCGCTCGAGGTCGGCGGCGATGCGGATCGAGCCCATGATCTCGCGAAGGTCGGAGGCCATCGGCTGACGGCGGGCGATCGTCACGATCGCCTTGTCGTTGATCTCGCGCTCGGTGTGATCGAGGATCACATCGTCGGAAATGACCTTTTGAGCGAGCGCGGTGTCACCGTTGACCAGCGCGCGGACGGCCTCGCCGACCATCTGTTCGGCAAGGCCACCCATCTCGGAGATGCGCCGGGAGAGGAATTTCAGATCGTCGTCATAGGCGGAAAAAATATGTGTCGATGCCATGGGGCTTTGTCCTCGAAAATCGGAAAGGCTTCACACCGCCAAAATCAGCCGAACCGGCCCATGATATAGTCCTGGGTGCGCGAATCGTCCGGATTGGTGAACATCTTGTCGGTATCGTTCTCCTCGACCAGGTTGCCGAGGTGGAACATGGCCGTGCGCTGCGACACGCGTGCGGCCTGTTGCATGGAATGCGTCACGATGACGATTGTGTAGTTTTCACGCAGCTCGTGGATCAGCTCTTCGACCTTGGCGGTCGCGATCGGATCGAGCGCCGAGCAGGGCTCGTCCATCAGGATGACTTCGGGGCTGACGGCAACGGCGCGTGCGATGCACAGACGCTGCTGCTGACCGCCGGAAAGGCCGGTGCCGGATTCGTGCACGCGATCCTTGACCTCATTCCAGAGGCCGGCGCGCTGCAGGCTCGACTCGACGATCTGGTCGAGGTCGGCCTTCGACTTGGCCAGGCCATGGATGCGCGGGCCGTAGGAGACGTTTTCATAGATCGACTTCGGGAACGGGTTCGGCTTCTGGAACACCATGCCGACACGGGCGCGGAGCTCGACGACGTCGATGTCAGGATCGTAGATGTCCTCACCGTCGAGCGAGATCTTGCCGGTGACGCGGCAGCCGTCGATCGTGTCGTTCATACGGTTCAGCGACCGCAGGAAGGTGGACTTGCCGCAGCCGGACGGGCCGATCAAGGCAGTCACGGTGTTTTCCCGGATGTTCAGATTGACATCGAAAAGCGCGCGCTTGTCACCGTAATAAACGGAGACATCCTGACCGATCATCTTATACGGGACGTTGCTCATTTTCTGGTCCAGCGCCTTCTCAACTGCTGCTTCCGTCAACATGTTCATGATCTTTACTCCGTTTACCAGCGGCGCTCAAAGCGACGACGCAAGAGGATGGCTCCGATATTCATGACGATGAGGAACAGGAGCAGGACGATAATGGCACCCGAGGTTCTCTCCACGAATGCACGCTCGGCTTCATTGGCCCACATGTAGACCTGAACCGGAAGTGCGGTGGAAGGATCGAGCGGCGTGGTCGGCGCCTGGGCGACGAAGGCGACCATGCCGATCAGGAGCAGCGGCGCGGTTTCGCCGAGTGCGTGGGCAAGGCCGATGATCGTGCCGGTCAGGATACCGGGCATGGCGAGCGGCAGCACATGGTGGAACACCATCTGCATCTTCGAAGCGCCGAGACCGAGGGCTGCCGAGCGGATCGACGGCGGCACGGCGCGCAGAGCAGCGCGGGTGGCGATGATGATCGTCGGCAGCGTCATCAGGGTCAGCACCAGGCCGCCGACCAGCGATGCCGAACGCGGCAGGCCGGCGAAGTTGATGAAGACCGACAGGCCGAGCAGACCGTAGACGATCGACGGGACGGCGGCGAGGTTGTTGATGTTGACCTCGATCAGGTCCGTCAGCTTGTTCTTCGGCGCGAACTCCTCGAGGTAGATCGAGGCGGCAACGCCGATCGGCAACGAAAGGACGAGAACGATCAGCATCAAATAGAGCGAGCCGATCAGAGCGACGCCGAGGCCTGCAGCTTCCGGACGGCTGGAATTGCCGTTGACGAAGAGGCCGGTGTTGAACTGCTTGTGGAGAGCGCCGCTCGCCTTCAGCTCGTTCATCCAGGTAACCTGCTTGTCATTGACCTTGCGGTTCTTCTCATCGACCGAGAGATCGATCTGGCCTTTGTTGGCGCTGTCGACATTGGCATCGGCAAGTACCGTAACATCGACCGTCTTGCCGATGATGGAGGGGTCGGCCACGACCATGTCGCGCAGCTGGATCGGCGCACTCTTCGAAATCATGGCGGACGCGTCGCGCACATCCGGACGGCTCGAAGGATTAACGCCGAGCTGCTTGACGATCGCGTCACGCAACAGAACCGGATAGTTGGCGGCGACCAGAACCGAGGGATCGGTCGCACGCTTGTTGTCGGGATCGATTGTCTTTTCGGAAAACTCGATCGGCAGCGTGATCGCGGTCTGCTGGAACGCGGTGTAGCCTTTGCCGATCACCGTCCACAGCAGGATGAACAGAAAGATCAGGCCGAATGCGATAGCGGCGATACCATAGGCCTGGAAGCGGCGCTCGGCGGCATAGCGGCGCTTGATGCCGATGTCGCGGCGCGCGGGCGCCTTGGAAACGGTGACGCCGGCTACGGGGGAAACAATATTCGTCATTCGTACTGCTCCCGGTATTTGCGCACGATGTAGAGCGCGTAGATATTGAGGCAAAGCGTGATGAAGAACAGCGTGATGCCGAGCGCGAAGGCAACCAGCGTCTGCGGCGAGGTGAACTCGAGGTCGCCGGTCAGCTGGTTGACGATCTTGACGGTCACGGTCGTCATCGGCTCGAAGGGATTGATCTGGATGCGGGCGGCGACACCGGCCGCCAGAACCACGATCATGGTTTCGCCGATGGCGCGGGAAGCCGTCATCAGCAAGGCGCCGACGATACCGGGAAGTGCTGCCGGCAGGACGACCTTCTTGATGGTCTCGGAACGGGTGGCGCCAAGGCCGAGCGAGCCATCGCGAAGCGCGCGCGGCACGGCGGTGATAATGTCATCCGAAAGCGAGGAGACGTAAGGGATCAGCATGATGCCCATGACGATACCCGCCGTGATGACGCTCTGCGCCTGGATGAAGTTCGTATAGCTGCCGGTCAGAAGACCGCTGATCTGCGCCGAGAAATCGCGCAGGAACGGACCGACTGTGACGAGGGCGAAGAAGCCGTAGACGATCGTCGGAATGCCGGCGAGCACTTCGAGAAGCGGCTTGGCAACCGAACGCACCTTGGAGGAAGCGTACTCAGCCATGTAGATGGCGGCAAAGAGGCCGACCGGAACGGCGACCAGCATGGCGACCAGGCCGATATAGAGCGTGCCGAGCAGCAGCGGGATGAGGCCGAACTGGCCGAAGGACGAATTGCCGGCGCCGGCAAAGCGCGGATCCCAGACGGTGCCGAAGAAGAAGTCGGTGAAGGGGACGACCGAAAAGAAGCGAGCCGCTTCCGTCAGCATGGAAAGCACGATGCCGATCGTCGTCAGAATGGCGATGGAGGAGGCGACGAGAAGCGCCCAGAGCATGACCCGCTCGACGCGGTTACGGGCGCGGAAACGCGGGGCAACCGAGCGAAGCGCGTAGAAGGCGCCCGCAACGGAGATAAGCAGGACGACCGCCGTCATGATGACGCGGCTCGTCATGCTCTCGGAGTTGAGCGTCTTTGCGGCATCGATCATGTAAGGCTGCGGTTCGCCGGCAAGCGGTACGCCCTTTTCGCTGAGCTTTGCCTGCAGGGCGGCGGGATCGCTGGAAAGGGACGAAAGCTCGCTCGAGGTCAGCATGTTCATGCCGCGCGCAACGGTGGCGACCATGCTGTAAGCGAGATCCTGCTGGACGGCCGGCTGCGCCTTCACGTCGGCAGGAAAGGTGCCGCGTACGGAAGAGGAGACGATGCCGGGGCTGACGGCCAGCCAGACAAACAGAACGATCAAAGACGGCAGGACAGCCCAGATCGCGGCATAGGAGCCGTAATAGGCCGACCGCGAATGCATGGCAGCGGACCTGCCTCCGGAAAGTGCTGCGGCACGGCTGCGCGCGGCCAAATAGGCAACGGCGCCGATCACCAGCAGGCACAAGAGTATGATGGATGTGCTCATTCGTTACGTCCCCAGGCCCACAGCCCCCAAAAAGCCCGGCATCTCCAGGAGCGTGCCGTCGGCTTCGATATCATGGAGAAGAATGATCCGCCCGACGCCAACTGCACCGGGCGGATAAGGCGATGCCGGCGCGGCGCCCGAAAGCGCTGCGCCGGCAAAGTCATTACATGGTCTTGCCAGCCTCTACGTCCTTGCGGATCGCGTCGCGCTCTGCATCCGGAGCGGCAACGAGGCCGTATTCAGCGAGCGGGCCGTCAGGGCCGATCATCTGGTCGGATACGAAGAAGTTGACATATTCCTTCAGGCCCGGAACGGCGCCGAGATGTGCCTTCTTGACGTAGAAGAACAGCGGACGGGAAACCGGGTAGGTGCCGTTAGCGATCGTTTCCGTCGACGGAACGATGCCGCTCATGGTCGCGACCTTGAGCTTGTCGGCGTTGTTTTCGTAGAAGGAGAGACCGAAGACGCCAACGCCGGTCTTGTTGGCAGCGATACGTGCCAGCGTTTCCGGATAGTCGCCGTCGATGTCGACGGCAGCGCCGTCCTTGCGGACTGCGACGCAGGCCTTGGTCTGGGCAGCCTTGTCGGTGATTTCCTTGGCGATGACGTCAAGAGCGCCGGAAGCCTTGCAGCCGGCGGCCAGAACGTTCTGTTCGAAGACTTCGCGCGTGCCGTGCTTTTCGCCCGGGATGTAGGCGGCGATATCAACGGCCGGGAGCTTCGGGTTGACTTCAGACCACTTCTTGTAAGGGTTGGCGACGAGCTTGCCGTCGACGACGACCTGGGCAGCGAGGGCCTTGTAGATGTCGGCCGGAACGTAGGCGACGTCAGGGTTGGAAGAGTCGGTTGCGAAGACGATGCCGTCGTAGCCGATCTTGACTTCCTGGATGTCGGTTACGCCGGCAGCCTTGCAGGCTTCCAGCTCGCTCTTGTTGATCGGGCGCGAAGCGTTGGCAACGTCGATCGTGTCTTCACCGACGCCCTTGCAGAATTCCTTCAGGCCAGCGCCCGTGCCGCCGGATTCGACGACCGGCGTCTTGAAGTTGCTGAAGGTCTCGCCGAAGGACTCGGCGACGATCTTGGCGTAGGGCAGGACGGTGGACGAACCGGCAACCTGGATCTGGTCGCGGGCGACGGCAACGCCAGCGAAAGCGGCGGTTGCAGCGAGCGCGGCAACAGTGAGTTTAAAGGTGTTCATTAGAAATCTCCCGGGCATTTGGGCTTGTGTGAGTGCGGCCTCGAAGAGGCCCTCGCATGCCTTTTTTCATCGGCAGGACTCTCTTAGCGCCTTAAGCACCGTCCTTTTATGTCAGATCGATGAAACATTTATGACAACTCAAGATATTGATTTCAAAAGCAAAAATATAACTGCCTAAATTAGGCGTAACATATGGCGTCAGAAACGCACGGTAAAGTCCGTGCCCTTGCCAACCTCGGATTTGACGATCAGACGTGCACGATGGCGCGTCAGGATATGCTTGACGATGGCAAGCCCGAGGCCGGTGCCCTTCTTGGAACGGCTGTCCTCGATGCTGACGCGGTAGAAGCGCTCCGTCAGGCGCGGCACGTGTTCGGCCGGAATGCCGGGCCCGTTGTCGACGACGCTGACTTCCACCGGCTGATCCGGCCCGTTCTTCAGCCAGACATCGACGGTCTTGCCTTCCTGGCCGTATTTGCAGGCATTTTCCATCAGGTTTTCGAAGACCTGCACGAGCTCGTCGCGATCGCCCAGCACCTCGACCTTGCCATCGGGCAGATGCAGGTTGATCGAAACGCCGACATCGCGCGCGAGCGGCACGAGAGAATCCCTGACGTGTCCGAGAAGCGGCACGAGATCCACCTTTTCATCGGGTGCGATATGCGATTTCAGCTCCAGCCTTGATAGAGACAGAAGATCGTCGACGAGCCTGCTCATGCGCGTCGCCTGATCGAGCATGATGGCGAGGAAGCGGGCCTGCGCCTTCGGATCGTTCTTGGCCGGGCCTTGAATCGTCTCGATGAAACCGCGCAGCGAGGCGAGCGGCGTGCGCAGCTCATGGCTGGCATTGGCGACGAAATCCGAGCGCATGCGATCGATGCGGCGCACCTCGGAAATGTCCCGGAAGGAGAGGATGTAATAGCGCTCGTCGCGGCCGTCGTCGTCCTTGAATTCGACGGGGGCGCTGCGAACGATGTAGACGCGCTCCGAAGGCAGGCGCTCGGAATGCTCGATCTGGTTCGGGGCGTTGGTGGCGATGGTTTCGCGCACCATGTCGAGCACACCGGGCGAACGCAGCCTCGCCGATATATGGGAGCCGAGCGCCACCTCGCCGAAAGCCTTTTCGGCAGCACGGTTCTGAAACAGCACCGAGGCATCTTCCGAGAGCACCATGGCCGGGATATCGAGGCCGGCGAGCGTGGCGGAAACTTCCGGCAGACGGCTCGGGGGCGCCTGCGGCTCGGGTTCGGCCGGCTCGACGACATCAGGTGCGATGACCGGCGCTTCGTTGAAGAGCGAGGTCACGATCATGACGAGCAGCAGGGCGAGCACGATCCACTTGTTCATGCCCGCGGCAAGCGCCACCAGCGCGCTCAAGAGCGTCGCCAGCAAGACCGGGCGCTCGCGCCGGATGCGCGCCAACAGGCTTTTCGTCCACGGCATCTCGTCTTCCAAAGCGCCCCCTCATGGCATCGATTCGTTTTTCTTCATATTTAAACTCTGCCTGATAGCCGCGTTTCATGACAGAAGTTTTCCGTTTCGGAAACTTCCGCGAAAAGCTGGCGCGCCCGACACCGAATTGCGCTTTGCTTCCGCAGAGGATTTGATTTTCAATGATAAATATGTTCGCCTGCTGAAAACGACATTATCCAAGCGCAGGGGGAGACGATGGCCGAGGACGTCGAAAGCAGAGCCGTGGAGCTGGAGATCAGGGGCAAGAGGCGCGTCTTCGACATCGACGATCCCGTGCTGCCCGACTGGGTGGACGACCATGCGCTGGAATCCGGCGACTACCCCTACAAGAAGAAACTCAAGGAAGACGAATACGCCGAAGAGCTTACAAAGCTGCAGGGCGAGCTCGTAAAAGTGCAGTTCTGGCTGCAGGCGACGGGCAAACGGGTGATGGCGCTCTTCGAAGGGCGCGATGCGGCCGGCAAGGGCGGCGCGATCCAGGCGTCTTCAGCCCATATGAACCCGCGCCTTGCCCGCGTGGTGGCGCTCGCCAAGCCGACCGAGCGGGAACAGGGCCAATGGTATTTCCAGCGTTATATCGCGCAGTTTCCGACATCGGGCGAATTCGTGCTGTTCGACCGCTCCTGGTACAACCGCGCCGGGGTCGAGCCGGTCATGGGCTTCTGCACGCCGAAGCAATATGAGGATTTCCTGCACCAGGCGCCGCAGCTCGAAAAGATCATCGCCCACGAAGGCATTTTCTTCTTCAAGTTCTATCTCGATATCGGCCGGGAAATGCAGATCAAGCGGTTCCACGACCGGCGGCACGATCCGCTCGCCGTCTGGAAACTCTCCTCCATGGACATCGCCGCCTTGACCAAATGGGACGATTACAGCGAGAAGCGCGACCGCATGCTGAAGGAAACCCACACGGAATTTGCGCCCTGGACGGTGATCCGCGCCAACGACAAACGCCGGGCGCGGCTCAACCTCATCCGCCACATGCTTGACACCATCGACTATGACGGCAAGGACAAGGGTGCGATCGGCGCGCTCGACGACAAGATCATCGGCTCGGGACCCGGCTTCCTGAAATAACCGTGTTGGGATAGCCGGGCGCTTACTGGCCCGGCAGGATGCGTACCGCGAAGAGATTGATGCCGCGGGCCTTGCCGTCGACATCGCTGTTGATCATCAGCTTGCCGGGAGAATTCGGCGCGAGCGAGCGATCGAAGCGAACCTGCAGCAGCGCGTCCGATTTTTCACGCGTGACGCTGAAACGATGGCGGGCGCAATTGCCGAGCGACTGGAAATCGCACTCGACGGTGATCTGCGTGGGTTCGTCCGTGGTGGACTGCAGGGTCAGCGCGATGGTGGAGGACTTGCCGGCGAGCTGCTGCAGGACGTTGGCCGGAATGCTGACGGAGACATTGCCATCCGTATTGCCGCTCTGCGACGTCAGGCGGACGGCCGGGCCTTCGGTTTCCGTGACATTTTCTGTGCGGGCACGTGGGCCGGCCTGGATCTTGTCGGCATCGGAAGGCTTGAAGATCTCGATCCAGTCTGAAGAGAAGCTGTTTTGCGGGTCGATCGTCACCGGCTGGTCGCCATTGGCGGGCGTGCCGTTCCCGGCGCTATCCTCGCCGTTGAAATCTTCCGGCTGGGTGCTCGCGGGCGGATTGGCGACGCTGGTGTCGCGCTCGGCCGCCGTCATCAGCAGGCCGGAACTATAGACCCACCAGGCACCCGTGCCGATGAAGGCGAGAACCACGCACCAGACGAGCAGGCGCGAGAAGAACTTGCGCGGCTTGCGGCGCACAGCGGCCCGCTCCGGGCGAAAATCCATGCCGCCGCGCTTTTCCGGCGCCCCGCGCACTTCGCCACGCATCTCTCCATCTGACGCAGCCCCCAGCTGATCGGCGCTGCTGGCCCTGATATCATCCAGGCCCGCATCGTCCGTGCGCCGGGAGGTGGGCTCATAGCCGCGCGTTTCGCCCGTAACAGACAGGTGGTCATCCCCGCCCTCGCGATGAATGCCCTCGCGATGAATGGGCTCTTGCTCAGGATAGGTAGGCTCTACCACGTGATGCGCGGGCTCGGGCATCTCCACAACGGGCGGGACCGGAACTTCCGGAGGCCCCTGGCGCGGGTGGAGGCGGGCGCGCTCTTCGCTCTCGATGGTGTGGATCGTGGTTTCGAGACGATGGCGGTGATGGGCCACCACGTCAGCATCGGTGATATCCTGCTTGCGCAGGCCGGCTTCCAGCGCCTGGCGCGCGGACTGATAGATGCGGGCGCGAACTTCCGGATTGTCGCGGTCGGAATTATCGAGCGCAGTTCTGATGGCCGTTTCTAGTCCGCTCACGTCAGGTCCTTCGCGTTTCGTGCCGGCATCGACCCCTAAAGCGCGTCGCGATCTTTCAGATCGCGTGCCACGCTTCAGGCTCTTCTTTTCGCATGTCGTTACCGCAAAACCGCTGCACACTTTTGCGCGACATGCTTTAGAGATTGAACGCCTGTCAAGATTCGGTAACGGCAAGCGCGGCAAACCGCAAGCCTTGCGGCCTTTCGGGAGCGGATCGGCGGGGGATAAGCGATGCCGCGCGGCGCCGTCAAGCTTCATTAGATAATCCGGAAATGGGCAGGATCATGGAAAGAGCGCGGCTCTCCTTCTCGCTGTTTTCCTCAAGCTCACTCTTTTCCTCAGGCGACGGCTCTGCTAATCAATTGACGTTTTCGTAAACGTCAAAACTGGTGAAACATGGCCCTGCCCGCGATACTTAGGGATAATCTGAGACTGCCGGTCATCGGCTCGCCGCTCTTCATCATCTCCCATCCGGCGCTGACGCTGGCGCAATGCAAGGCCGGCGTGATCGGCGCCTTTCCGGCGCTCAACGCGCGGCCGGAAAGCCAGCTCGACGAGTGGCTGGCGATGATCACCGAAGATCTGGCCAACTACAATGCCAGGCATCCGGAACGGCCGGCCGCCCCCTTCGCCGTCAACCAGATCGTCCATATGTCGAACAAGCGGCTGGAGCATGATCTGATGCTCTGCGTGAAATACAAGGTGCCTGTTGTCATTTCCTCGCTCGGCGCCGTGCCGGAGGTGAATGCGGCCGTGCATTCCTATGGCGGCATCGTGCTGCACGACATCATCAACAACCGCCACGCCAATTCGGCGATCCGCAAGGGGGCGGACGGGCTGATTGCGGTTGCGGCGGGTGCGGGCGGCCATGCGGGCACGCTTTCTCCCTTCGCACTGGTGCAGGAGATCCGCTCCTGGTTCGACGGCCCGCTTCTGCTCGCCGGCTCGATTGCGACCGGCGGCGCTATCCTCGCCGCACAGGCGATGGGCGCCGACATGGCCTATATCGGCACCCCCTTCATCGCGACGGAGGAAGCTCGCGCCGCCGATGCCTACAAGCAGGCGATCGTCGAGGGAGCGGCGGCCGATATCGTCTACTCCAACTATTTCACCGGCGTGCACGGCAACTACCTGAAACCCTCCATCCGCGCCGCCGGCCTCGACCCTGATAACCTGCCTGATGCCGACCCTTCGAAGATGGATTTCGAACAGGCAACCGGCGGCGCAAAGGCCTGGAAGGACATCTGGGGCAGCGGCCAGGGCATCGGCGCGATCAAGGCCGTGGAACCGGTCGCAAAGCTGGTCGACCGGCTGGAAGCGGAATATCAGGCCGCCCGCACCCAGCTCTCCCTCTGAAGGGCAAGCCTTTCCACAAGCTTCAGCTTTTTTGCCACGGGGCATAAGAGGGTGCTTGAAATCTCCCGACAATGCCTGTATCAGCCCCATGCAAATCGCGGGCCGCATGCTTCGCCCGCCGGATTGCCGCTTTAGCTCAGTCGGTAGAGCACATCATTCGTAATGATGGGGTCACGTGTTCGAGTCACGTAAGCGGCACCATTTTTTCACTATCCAATATACCGTGACGCCAATACCTACGCCCCCGCCCACCACTCTTCATCAATGTCTTCGGGGCGCTTGCTGAGCAAACTGTAAAAATCCGACTGTTGCGGCGGTGGCGCGACGATATGGATAGGTTCGGCGATTAACGCGGCATACGAATCAAATCCCGCGAGCGCCAAGTATATTGATTTTATTAATTTAATCGGTGGATTTCGCTGGACCCTTGGCACTTGCAAGTGCCAAGGTCGCCTGATGGCAGAGAGCGGAATTAATGGTGCAACGCGTAGTTTTTTCGAATGTCGAGTACCAACGGGCTCAGGTCTCTGAGGGTATAAAAACGGACCTTATGCTGCTCCATCTGGCTCGATACCATATCAACGAAGCTTGCATCATGAGCCTCAGACTCGTCTGCGATGACCACTAATCGCTTTTGTTGCAACGATTCCCGATAAAGGAGGCTTCCTTCGATCATCCGCGGACTGGCTTTATTAAGTGCTTTGTCAGGGTCACCTGCTAAAGAAATGGCGTCGATTAAATTGAAGGCGCCATTCTGGTAACCGTATTGTGCATCGATCCTCACTCCACTCGAAAGCTGAACGGGCTCCGGGCGCTCCAACAAGGTATCGACGCCCGCCTCCTTTAAGGCGGAAGCCAGTTTGGTTCTAGCTCTCACTGGCCTTGCGATAGGCTTAACCTCTCCGACGAGTTGAGAAAATAACTCATCCAAAGATTGTGCGGGATCTTTTATCAGCAGTGAACGAATTGGAGAAAGTCTGACCTTTCCAGACCGTTGCTGAACAAAATTTTCGAGAGAATCTTTACTCCAGCCGTTCCCAAATTCGTTTCGCAATCTGTTCGAAAGTGATGCCTGCAGAAGTTCGAAATGAACGCCCAAATTTACATTGAATGCCGCCTGCACCCGACGAGGCCGTTGACTGAATTTGGCAAAAACGTATGGAGCCGCGCACACGAAAACCACGATGCCGATATTGACATACTCGGCCCGCTCGGGAAGTTCAGCGTACTGAACGAGAGAAAAATATCCTTGGCTTCCACTCATCATTACATCCCCGGCAGTTCGGGTTCGTCTACCAATCGTGCTGCAAGCGTGTCCACAACATAAGTAGCGCGATTGCAAATGAAATCTACGAGACTGCTTCTGGCCGCGTCATTTAGCTCCCATTCTACCGGGACAGAATTAACAACTTCGACCACGAAGGGCTTCTCCAATGTCGACAGTTTTAGCAGCGCGCCATTCGTTGCTTTTGCAGTTATATAGTCATCGAATTCCGGAAACTTACCATAGACCGCAGGATCGTTCACCCAAATATCTGGTGCAGGCATCGTTGGGAAATCCGGGTCAGATCCTATGAAGCAATTCGAATGATCAATTGGTACGAGAGAGTATTTCAATTTGGTTGACCTGACGAAAAGCAAATTTTCGGAATTGGCTTCTCCGTTGAAGTAGCGATCCCAGTTGCGGATCCAGGTATCAAACACCACCAACTTCGCCACGTCTTCTGAATGGATCAACTTGGAAAGGAATGTCCCCGAGCCGTCGCGAGGAGTCCCATCGACCGCGCTGGAGAAGAACATCGGTGGGACCATCGGCATCCCGTTCTTCTTCATTAGTATTTCGATAGCGCATGTGTCTATGATCGAGAATGCGGGGACATTCAGGCCAAACCACGTTGCCAACTCGGCCGCGACGAGCTCTGACACCAAAGCAGCCGATCCCATAGGATTACCCAAGGACTTTATGAAGCCATCGCCCGCATCGGTCGCGACCCTCGCGGGACTCGTGCTGGATGTGAAATGCTCAATTTCACGAAGAATTTCGGTTGGTCGTACAGCACTTCCGCAGGCAAGCACCTTAATCTCCGGTTTTTGGCGCCTTGCTCTGATGACGATTAATTTGCCACAGACACTCGCCCTAGCGGCATGATTGGCATGATCCCTTCCTAATGTGTAGTCGTTCTTCCGTATTCTTATCGCATGATCTCGATGCAACAGCGCGATTTTGTTGCTCCCGTGTTTTTCCGGCCGGGACGGAGAGCTAGCATCCCCCCGGAGGAGGTGGCGGAGGTTAGAACGCATTTTCCAAGACTAGCCGAAAACACCCTGTATTTCGCCCTGTACAAGCCGGTAAAACCCTCTTCCACCACCTTTCAGCAAACAACCTCCTCCACCTCCTCCAGCAACGGATAAAACCTTAGAATCAAGAACTTACCCCGGCGGAGGTTACCTCCTCCATAACCTCCTCCAGCGTTACGAACCTCCGCCAAAACCTGCCTTCGCTGGCGGAGGTTCCATGCCTGGAGGAGGTTGCCTGGAGGAGGTTCGCCATTGCCTGGGAAACAAAAAACCCGGCTCGATGGCCGGGTTGTCAGGGTCGGTGCGCGTCAGAAAGGGTCATCGTCGCCATACGCCGGCTCATGCCTGTCAGGGCTCCACTCCCGAGCGTCGTCCGGATCGCCGCGAACATAGGCCGTCTTTTTCTCGCCGTCGCGAAAGCGGACGCCTTTGTCCTTCTTCTCGAACCCGAGGCCGACCATCGCCGCGCGCATATGGGCGTGATGGGCCTTCGTCAGCTTGTTGATGGTTTCCGGTCCGTCGAAGCCGACCAGCTTCCAGACATCCGTGGCCTTGATCTTCAGCGGACCGTCCGGGATGCGCTCGCCAAGGATCTCCAGCCACGGCCCGAAATCCGACGATTCATGCGCAACGCCGGCCGCTGCCTTCCGCAATGCCTGGTCATCCAGCGAAATATCCTCACCCGCCTCCCTCTCGGCAGCCTCGGCCCATAGCTGGTCTCGCACCGCCGCAATGCCGGCGGGATCGGCAGACGTGGCGCGGACGATCCAGAAGCGGCGGTTGCCGGTGGTGTCGGTCAGGTAGCGGCTTTCGTTGGTGGTGCCGAAGAGGACGAATTGCCGTGGGCGTTTGGTCGCAAAGCGGCCATAGGAGAGCCTGGCGACATCTTTCCGCGCGGGGATGAAGGATTTGACGCGGTTGGTGTCGCGGCGGCTCAGGCCGTCGAGTTCGGGCATTTCCAGGATCCAGTGGCCGGCGGTCTTTTCGATGGTCACCTTGGCGTCGGCGCCGATTTCGAGCTGGTCGGTGAACCAGCCGCTGTCATGGCACAGCGCCAGGATCGCCGAGGATTTGCCGATGCCCTGGGGGCCTTCGACGACGAGCATGTGATCGAATTTGCAGCCCGGATCCCTGACGCGGCGAACGGCAGCGCAGAGGATCTTGCGGCCGAAGGCGCGGTTGAGCGGCGTATCCTCGGCGCCGAAATAATCGACGAGCCAGGTGTCGATGCGCGGCTTTCCATCCCATTGTAGACGGGCGAGATAGTCGTGGACCGGATGATAGGCCCGCCGCTCGCCGATCAGCACCAGGGCATCGAAAATGTTGTCCTTGGACGGCTCCCTGCCCTGCGCGCGGGCGAGTTCGAAGCGAATTTCCGCCAGCCGCGCGTCGCTCATGGCAACGATGCCGCTGTTGCGATGAATCTCCAGCTCGCCCGAAAGCAGGTTGAGCTTGATGAGCCATTGGCGATCGACCAGCCATTGTTCGAGTTCGATATCGAAGCGCGCGATGCCCATCAGGCGCCCGGAATGCCGGGGCGCATCCCCGGCAGGCGTGATCGCCCACGCCGGCTCATCTTCCTGGACGAAGGCATCTGGGCCTTCGAACGCATCCGGGACCGGTTCGGAGATCTGCATGGAAACTGCCCGATTGAACGGCACGACGCGTCCCTCTTCCTTCTCGGCAGCGGGCTCCGGCCTCCAGTCGTAAAGCGTGGCGCTCATGAAGGCGTCGAGCTGGCCTTGCGTCCATCCGGCATCGACGGCATCGGCGCTGTCCCAGCCGCGGCGTGGAAAAAGGCCTGACTGCCAGTCTGCGAAACCGTAGCGCTCGATATCGGATGCGTGCGCCGCATCCGTGAAGCCGACGCATTGGACACGCGCGCCGACCGCGGTCAGGCGGGCGGCGATATCATCGGCAGCCGTCAGGCCCGGGCCGTCGAAATCCGGCCAGATCAGCACGTGCCGACCCGAGAGCGGCGACCAGTCCGTGTGCTTTGCGCCTTGGGTTCCGCCCGGCCAGGAGACGATGGTTCGGCCGCTCGCCTGGCCGAGCCGGTCGCGGCATTTCTCGCCCTCGACAATCACCACTTGGCTCCGGTCGCCGATCGTTTCCAGGCCGTAGAGCGGCCGCGGCTTGGGGAACGGGAAACGCGACCAGGTTTGCGTCCCGTCCGCCAGGCGAACGAACATGACCATCGGCGTTTCCTTAGCCCCGTCGGGCAGGTCCCGGCGCAGGACATAGCCGAAGAGGGAGCCGTCGGCATTGCGATAGGGAAACACCATCGACGGCGTGAACAGGCCCCACTCGGATCGTTCGCCCCTGCGCTTCGGGTTGTAGAGCCGGATGCGGGCGCCGGCCTTAAGCAAACCGGCCGGCGGCGGAACGGGCACGATCCCCTCATAGAGGTTGTGCGCCGGAGGGACGTTCGGCCTGATGTCGCGGCCGCCGAGAATGCGGATCGCTCCCTGAAGATCGACGCCTCTGACCTGCTGCACGAAATCGAGAACATCGCCTTTCCTGCCGCAGCCGAAGCAATGGAAACGCTCGACCCCATCCTGGCCGGCGAAGATCGTGAATGACGGGGTGTCTTCGGCGTGGAAGGGGCAGCAGGCGGAAAACTCCTGCCCGCTGCGGATGAGCCTGCAGCCGTATTGCGCTGCTGTCGAAGACAGGGACACGTCGCGGCGCAGCCGTCCGACATAGCCTGAGACGCCCGCTGCCGGCGATGGCGCGTATTGCGAGATTCTATCCATGGATTTTCCGATGAAACTGGAGGGCCGGCGCTATTTGCGTGCCTGCGAAGGGGCTTTGCGATCCGGCGCGGCGCGCCTCGAGGACATTTCATCCATCCAGGCGCCGACTTCGTCGGACCTCCAGAAATTGTTTTTCGCGACCCTTATCGGCGCAGGAAACTTGCCGTTCCGCACCCAGCGCCAGAGCGTCACGTTGGAAACCGGAGCGATCTTCTGAACGTCGCTCGTGCTTAAAAGTGTGTAGGAGATTGGCTTGCCGGTCATGCTCGTTCCTCTGAACTTCCGATCAGAGGCAGAATGCGCGACGATGGTTGTTTCTAATTCATGCGATGCAGTTCAACACGATACACGCCGGTAACGCGAGCTGTGTTGCCTGCCGCTGCAGATCGATGCGGCACGTCACCGGCAAAGGCGATGCGGGCCGCAGGCGCGCGAACCTATGCGCCATTCCCAAACAGACGTTTTGAATCGTGGTTCCTGACCCTGCTGAACGGCAAGACGTTATCAGCTTCAAGCTGGGCTGCCGGCGCGGGCCGGGCAATGAAATATCCCTGGATCTGATTGATTCCGTACTGCTGCATCAGCCGCTGCTGCTCGATCGTCTCCACACCTTCGATGAGGATCTTCACGCCGCGATTGCGCAACAGGCTGATGATGTCGAGCAACATCCTCTTGCCTCTCTCGGTGTTGCAGTCATGGAGGAAGGACCGGTCGATCTTGACGGTGTCGAATTCTATGAGGCGAAGCCACGAGAGGCCCGCAAAGCCCGTGCCGAAATCGTCGAGCCAGACTTGAGCGCCGAGCTTTCTGAGGTCGCTGATGCAGCGAACCACATCCTGGTCGATTTCCAGCTCCACGCCTTCGGTGATCTCGAACGCGAGCCTCGCGCCCGCCACCCCGAATTCTGCCAGCGTTGCCGCCACATAGGTGGCAAAACCCGGCATCTTCAGTTCGATCGGCGAAACGTTGACACTGGCAACCTGGACCATGTCGGCTGCCAGCAAGTCTCGGCAGACAGTGCGGATTGCCCATCGGCCAAGCTGGATGATCGACCCTGTCCGTTCCGCAACCGGGATAAATTTGACAGGCGGTACGGGCGTTCCGTCCAGCATGTTCAAACGCATCAGAGCTTCAACGGCGTCCGTCTTGCCCGTCTGAACGTTGCGGATCGGCTGATAGACGAGGGAGACAAGGCCGTGCTCGAGCGCGATCTTCAGGGTCGCGGCAATGTCCTCGCTGTCATCGCTGCTCTCCGGATCATCAGGATCGAAGACCACGAGCGTATTGCGGCCCGCAGCCTTGGCGGCGTAAAGCGCGCGATCGGCTTCGTGAATGATCTTGTCGACCTGCCTGGTCTGGTCGCGCGTACGCGACACGCCGACGCTGACGGTGATGATAGCGGTCCCGTCTCGCCTGTGCTCGTGTGGCCAGGCCAAGTCCCTGACAGCGGCACACATGGCTTCTGCGAGTTCGGTCGCCCTTTCCGAATTCGGCATTGGTGTGATGACGATGAATTCCTCACCGCCGTATCGCCCGATCATCGAATCCCAGGATGCGGCCACGCTTTGAAGAAGTTGGGCGACCGCGACGAGGCACCGGTCACCTTCCTGGTGGCCGTAGCAGTCGTTATAGCGCTTGAAATAATCGACATCGATAAGCAGGACGGCAAAAGGCACCCTGTCGTGCTGCCAGCGTTGCCAACAATCACGCAGGCGTTGATCGATTGCCCGGCGATTTTCCAGGCCGGTCAACGAGTCCGTGTTCGAGAGGTGCAAGAGCGCCCTGCCCCTTTCGTCGGCGGCAGCCTGCTGCAAACTGGCTTCAAATGCATTGAGGAAGACTTTGTAGCGCTCCCTGTTGAGCTGAAGGTTCACGTAAGAGGTGAAAACAAAGCAGGAAATACAGAAGGCGCCGAGGATGAGCTTGTGAAGAAGCAACATCGGCGCGAACAAAAAGAGGGCGCCGATGAAGATGAGCACGTTGGTTGCGGAGGCCGCAAGAGCAACCGGAAACCGGAAACTGAAGAACAGGTTGACGCTCATCATGAAGATCGCGCCAAACACCATATAATAGGAGAACGCCTCCCTGACCGCGGTCATCTGGGCGGTGAGAAGCCAGACAAGATAGGCTGCGAGCACGGACAGCGCGGCGGCCATGTCGACCGTATCGGCTTTTGCCTTGCGGTAGAGCAGGAATTCCAGCACGCATAGCGCACTGACGCCAACCGCCAGCCGGCCGGCGACCGTGTATTGGACGACGTCGCCGATAAAAAGATAGTCCGTGAAGGAATATGCAAGGTAAGCTGCGACCGCAGTCCAGAGGCCTTTGCGCGTCGCGCTTTTTCGGCCGCTCTCGCTCTCCTGCTTGTAAAGGCACCGCAACTGTTCTGGCGACAGCGTCGGCTGCACGGTAGCGGCTGCGGTCTCGGCTAACACGTGCATCATGCCCCTGCTACCAAACTTCTTGCAGCAGCTGCCCTCCGCAGACTGCTAGCTGACGCTGGATAACCTTACGCCAATTCCACATCAACCAATAACGCTCGAACGATCCCCAAGCGGGCGGAGTATCTGTTGGGTTCACTAATATTTTCTAAAGCTAAGACGTGCATTTGTCCGCCGCCGCCAACCTTAACGCTTGACCTTTATGCGAGTATTGGTGATTTTATACAATGTATTAAGTTTATATTAACCAGTGAGGTTCCGTGGCTCAGCCCCTTTTTGCTCTTGATGGCCAAAGCCTGATCACACCGCAGTCCGTCAGCAATAACTTCCCTTCACCCAACCAGGATAATGAACCAGACCTTCTGCGCACGGCGGAGGCCGAGTTCGCTGTCGTCATCAGCATTGCGATGCAGCGGCTTGCCGCGGGCAGGAACCTGCCTGATGCAGTCAGGTGGCTGATCGGCCAGCTCCATGACGTCCGTCACAAATTCGGCGCTGCTGTGTGGCAGAGGCTCATCCCGATTATTCAGGCCCATCCTTCGGCAGAAATTCTGCAGCAGTGCCCGTTCACTCGCTGGTCCTTTGAAAAACCTCGCGGCTATTCCGGGGATGCCAGTCTCATAGACTTTATTTATGGGCATCGGGCGGTGGCCGAAGAAGTGGCCAGATCCACGCCTCTCGGTCTTGATATCTTCGAATACACGATAAACGCCCCCGGCCCGGTCGCCGTGAGGGAACGTCGCGACATCCTGACCCGCTTCGTCGACGAGACCGCGGCGCGAACGGGTCCGGATACCGAGGTGCTGGCCGTCGCCGCCGGTCACCTTCGCGAAGCGGAGGCATCAAAAGCGCTTGCAGAAGGCCGCCTTAAACGTTGGGTTGCTCTCGATCAGGACCCCGAAAGCATTGGCACGATCTCCAGCCAATTCCATGGAACTGCCGTCGAGCCTGTCAATGGATCCGTGCGCGGCCTGCTGGCGCGAAAGCATCAGATTGGCACATTCGATCTGATCTATGCAGCGGGATTGTACGATTACCTCACCGATAAAGTCGCAATCCGGCTCACCCAGATCTGCATGGACATGCTGAAGCCGGGCGGCGTCTTTCTCTTCGCCAACTTCTCCGACGAGATGGCCGACGACGGATACATGGAATCCTACATGAACTGGGAGCTCCTCCAGCGTTCCGAGGCGGACATGTGGCGCATTGCCAACAACAGTGCGCCTGAGGGCACGGGCGAAAAGACGGTCTGGTTCGGTGCCAACCGCAACATCATTTACGCCACCATCAGAAAGCGGTCGTAACCCTTCGCCGGATCGGGGCATCACAGAATCCGATATCCCGATCCGGCGATCTCGCCGCTGTTGAGACATCAGTCACTGCCGCTGCAGATCGATACGGCTCGTCACCACCGACCGGCCCGATGCGGGGTCACGATCGACAGTCTGCAGGCGAAGGCCGTTCTGGCCGACCTTTTCGATCATCATGTTTGCGCTCCGGTCGCCATTGGTGACGCGCGCCCAGGTGACGTTGAAGGTGAGGGCATCGCCTTTCCGGCTGCCGACGAGCTTGGACGGCTGGCCCGATGGCCCGGTGTAGTTGCCGATGTAACGTTGCCCGGCGGCCTTCACATTTGCCGAAAAGCTTCTCGTGATGACGGCGAGACCGCGGCAGCTGCCGTTCATCGCAACGGTCGAGGCGCCCGCGTCGGATTTCAGATTGCAGGAGACGTTGACCTTCGCTCCGCCGATCCTGGTCAGGACCATTCCGCTTCCGCTCCAGTCACCCTCGAGCGAATTGAGGAAATCCGCCTCGGACGCGTTCGCGCCGGCAGCTAAACCTGTGAGCGTGAGCATTGTCGCAAAGAAAAGAGGACGCATGGGAGCACCCCGCAGTTTTCCTCAGCCGACAACAATCGAAATTGGAAATTGTTCCGCCGCCGCCCGTTCTCACTCGTGCCAATGCTCGGCCACCCAGGGCGTCGGCAATATATAATGGCGCAGGTAGCGGAAGGGCTGCTTGCCGTCGCGTTTGCTGGCATCGAAGACGCCCTTGATATGAGCGAGCCTGGTTTCGCCCCGGCCCCGCGGGCCGAATTTGCCTTCGATGGCGTTCTGCGGGTGGAAGCCGCGCGGGAAGAGGACGACGCGGGCGCTGGATGGCAGGCGCGGCGCGAGAAAATAGTTCAGCGGAAAGGCCCAGTGGCAGTCCTGCCGGAAATGCAGAACCCAGTTTCGCGGGAAGAATTTCACGCCGCCGGGCGCCTTGCGGGTGACGAAACGCTGCTCATACTCATATTCATCGGCCACTTTCTGCGGGTTGGCCCTGAACTCTTCCTGCAGCGGCAGGAGCTTGCCGACCGGAAAGCGAAAGAGCGAGCTCTGCCCGAGCCTTTCGAAAGGCGTCGTCTGGTTGCGGGCCATGACGACGTCATCGGGTCCTCCGACTTCGAAAAACGCATCGAGGGAGGCGACGATGACGAGGTCGAGGTCCAGATAGAGGACCGGCCCGCTCAGGCTGCCGAGCTTCGGGCCCCAAAGCCTCGCCTTCGGCCAGATGCCCCTGGTATTGACGGGCATCTCGACATCGAGAGGCGGCAGATCCTCGCACAGGATACTGGGATGGAGATTGTCCCGGCAGTCGGTGAAGCATGTGAAGGTGAAGGGCGGCGTGATGTTGCGCGCCACCATCGCGTAGAGCCGGTTGATGAAAGTCGGCCCGTATCTTGTACCCCAATTGATGCAAATTACCTGTTTAACGCCGCCGCTCGCAGCCAAAACATGCGCCATCATCACTCGCCATTTCCGTGCCCGGATCCGAACCTTTTCGCATCCGCGATGGAGCGGTTCACAGGCCTGCATCAGGTTTTCAGTTGGGATAACCTGGCGGAAATGCAATCCTGACATCCAAGAGCCCTGGCGTGCCAGATCTCTTTTTCCGGCGGGTACCCGCCGAAGCATCCTTCGCAAGATGTGTTGTATTTGAAATTCTCCTGGGCCGGAAGCGGTTTGAAGCGTCGGCATCGGAGAAAGCATCTCACTTACGCTTTACCTGCTATCAGCAGGAGCATAAAAGACTGCCGACACTTCGCGTTGCACTAGCCCACCAGCCGGCAGCGGCTTTTCCGTATCACGGAGAAGGCGCCCCGAGAGGTTCATCATGTCAGCCACCGCCCAGCAATCCAACCGCACGCTCGTCGTCGCCACGATCATGCTCGCGACCTTCATGGTGGCGATCGAAGCCACGATCGTGGCGACCGCGATGCCCCGCATCGTCGGCCAGCTCGGCGGCTTCACCTATTACAGCTGGGTCTTCTCCGCCTTCCTGCTGGCGCAGTCCACGACAACGGTCATCTACGGCAAGCTTTCGGATATTTTCGGGCGCAAGCCGGTGCTGATCGGCGGCATCCTGATTTTCCTCGTCGGCTCGCTCTTCTGCGGCCTTGCCTGGTCGATGGCCTCGCTCATTATCTTCCGGCTGGTGCAGGGCCTTGGCGCCGGGGCGATCCAGCCGGTGACGATGACGATCATCGGCGACCTGTTCAAGCTGGAGGAGCGCGGCAAGGTGCAGGGCGTGATGGCGACCGTCTGGGCGACTTCGGCCGTCGTCGGACCGCTCGCCGGCGGCATCATTGTCGATACGATCTCCTGGGCCTGGATCTTCTGGATCAACCTGCCGATCGGCGTCCTGTCGATCGCCGCCTTTCTGATCTTCCTGAAGGAGGACGTGGCGCACAGGCAAGCCAAGATCGATTATCTCGGCGCCATCCTGTTTTCGATTTCCATCGTCGCGCTCCTGACGATCCTGACGGAAACGACTGCGCCGGCCTGGATTCTCATCTCGCTTGCCATCGTCTTCGTCGTGACCGGCATTCTTTTCGTGCTGCAGGAGAAGCGCACGCCGGAGCCGATCATTTCGATTGCGCTCTGGAGCCGCCGGCTGGTGGCGACCAGCAATGCCTGCATGCTGCTTGCCGGCATGGCGCTGATCGGCCTTTCGACGATCCTGCCGATGTATGTGCAGGGCGTGCTCGGCCGCTCGCCGATCGTTGCCGGTTTCACGCTGACCATGCTGGTGGTCGGTTGGCCACTGTCGGTGATGCTTTCCAGCCGGTTCTTCAGGGCATTCGGCATCCGCAACACGCTGCGCGTCGGCAGCTTCATGTTCCCCTTCGGCGCGGCCTTCCTGCTGTTCCTCACGCCGGAAAGCCATCCGGCAGTGGCCGGCGCCGGCTCCTTCTTCATGGGCTTCGGCATGGGTCTCATCAATCTCACCAGCATTGCGCTGGTGCAGGACAGCGTGGAGTGGTCGATGCGCGGAAGCGCCACTGCCTCGAACATCTTTTCCCGCAGCCTCGGCAATACGCTCGGCGCCACGGTGCTCGGCGCCGTCCTCAATGCCGGCATCGACCACTATGCGACGGGTGAGGCGGCCAGCAGCCTGCGTGAGGCGCTGAACCAGCCGACCGGGCTCTCGGCACTCGCCGCCGATCCGGCGACTCGCGCGGTCTTCGATGCGGCACTGCACTGGAGCTTCTGGGGTGTCGTGGTCGTGGCGGTGCTGACCTTTGCGACGACCTGGCTTATTCCGATTGGTCGCGGCGTGAAGACCGGGGGCGCGAGCAGCAGGGCCAGCGAGGCGGCGTCGCATTAGGGTGGGCTGAAGGGCGGATGAGGGGGCCACGCGGCACACCCTTCAGGTGATAATTCAGACACCTTCCGTGGCGCCCTGCGGCAGCGATTGCAGCAGCGTCTGGCGGGCCGAGCGAAGGTGGATGCGGCAGGCGGCCTCGATCTTTGCCTGATCGCGGGCTTCCAGTGCTGCTATATAATCGAGGTGTTCGTGGATCGCGCGCTCGTTGCGTTCCCGGGCAGCCGTCTTGTTCCACTGATAGTGATAGTGAAAGATGATGGCGATCGCGTCGTAGAAATCGGCGATGAAGCGGTTCTTCGAGGCGCGGTGGATCAAGAGGTGAAAGCGCTCGTCGAGTACCGAGAATTCCTTGAAGCGGTTATTGATATCGGAGAGCATCGAGAGGTGATCTTCCTTGATAACAGCAAGATCGGCCCAGGCTTGATTTCCGGCAGGAAGCTTGCCGAATTCGGCTGCCGAATGCAGCTCGAACATTTCGCGCACATCGGCGAGTTCCAAGGCGAATTCGCGGGTAAAACCCTTCAGTGTCCAATGGCTGTTCGGACGTTTTTCGATCAGCCCGAAGCGGGAGAAACGGATCAGGAATTCGCGCACGCTGGTCGTGCCCGTGCCGATCTCGCGGGCAAGCTCCAGCTCGTTGATCTGCATGCCGGGGGCTGCCTCATCCGACAGGATGCGCTGCATGAAGCTGCGCTCGATGATGTCGTGCAGTGAATCCGTTTCTTCCGAGGGGAAGAAGTCGCGGTCAACAGGCTGGCGCAGCACGATCTTCTGGCGCTTGTTCCAGCGGATGATGCCCTCTTCGCTGAGGCGGGTCAGGATGGCGCGCGCGGTGCTGCGGCTAACGCCGAGCTGGGCGGCAATCTCGGGCTCCGAAGGCAGCGCTGTGTCCAGGCGCAACGCTGCCGCATACCGATTATACGCTTCCTTGAAGACCGTATTCTGTCTTGCCATCAGACCCTGCTTTCCGCCCAACCCGACGGTCCTGCGACACGGCGATGATGCCCGCCGCTGAGAACGGGCATAGCCGGACCAGGAGCCTCTTCAAGCGACTTTTATCTTATTTTCAGTCGCATGCGGCTGTTTGCCTCCCTCGTCCACAGGATCAATATTCCCGTTGACTTGAAAATGTTTATTGTAGATAAAAAACAAAATCAATGCGCATTTCGCCGATGTAGCGGACGCTTCCCCAGGGAGAAGAAATTGGACAGACAGAATTGGATCATCCTGTCGGCCGGAGACAATGTCGCGGTCGCAACGGCACCGATCGCTGAAGGATCTGATGTCGCCAATGTGAAGACGCGGCAGAAGATCGACGCCGGCCACAAGATCGCCATCACGGACATTCCGCTCGGAACACCGGTCGTCAAATACGGCCAGGCGATCGGCCGCACGACTGCGGACGTAAAAGCCGGCGATCACGTTCACAGCCATAATCTCCATTTCGAAAACGACCGGCTTGCCGCGACGGCCAATTCCGCTCCCGAGGAAGCAAGTGTTGATGACAAGGCGCGCACCTTCATGGGCTATCGCCGTGCCGACGGACGCGCTGCGACGCGCAACTATATCGGCATCATCGCCAGCGTGAACTGTTCCACCACGGTCTGCCGGGCGATTGCCGACGAGGCCAACCGCACCATCCTGCCGCATTATGACGGGATCGACGGCTTCGTGCCGATCGTTCACGACCAGGGTTGCGGCATGAGCTCGACCGGTGACGGCATGAACGTGCTGCACAGGACACTTGCCGGTTATACCCGCCACGTGAATTTCGGCGGCGTGCTGATGATCGGCCTCGGCTGCGAGGTCAACCAGCTGACGCTCTACGGCCAGAGCGGTGCGGGGGCCTCCAAGCGGCATTTCAACATTCAGGATGCCGGCGGCTCGCGCCGCGCGGTCGAACGCGCCATGGGCGTGCTGCGCGAGATCGCAGCCGATGTCGGCCGTGAAAAGCGTGTGCCGATATCCGTCGGCGAGATCATCATCGGCCTGCAATGCGGCGGCTCCGACGGCTTTTCGGGCATTACCGCCAATCCGGCGCTCGGTGTCGCGGCCGATCTGCTGGCCGCAGCCGGCGGCACCGCAATCCTTTCGGAAACCTCCGAGATCTACGGCGCGGAGCATCTGCTGCGCAGCCGCGCCGTCAGCGACGAGGTCGCCAGGAAGCTCGATGAGAAGATCGCCTGGTGGGAAGACTATGTCGCCCTGCATGGCGCCTCGCTCGATAACAACCCGTCTCCGGGCAACAAGCGCGGCGGCCTGACGACCATTCTGGAAAAGTCGCTCGGCGCCGTTGCCAAGGGCGGCCGCTCGCCGCTGACTGCCGTCTATGGTTATGCCGAGCGCGTCACGGCCCCCGGCCTCGTGTTCATGGATACGCCCGGCTACGATCCGGTGTCGGCGACCGGTCAGGTGGCCGGCGGTGCCAACATGATCGCGTTTACGACCGGCCGCGGCAGCTGCTTCGGCTGTCGTCCGGCGCCATCATTGAAGCTCGCCAGCAATTCGGCGCTTTACGCTTCGATGGAAGAGGACATGGACATCGATTGCGGCACGATCGTCACCGGTGACGCGACCATCAGCGGCAAGGGCCGGGAGATCTTCGATCTGATCGTGGAAACGGCCTCGGGCAAAAAGACGAAAAGCGAAATTTTCGGCTATGGCGACAACGAGTTCGTTCCGTGGCATCTCGGCGCCACACTCTGAATAGTATTTATCGAATTTCGGGTCTTCACGAGGAGGAATGATGAAGACGAGGAGAATTGGCAAGACGGCGCTGGAGGTCACCGAAATCAGCTTCGGTGCAGCAGCGCTCGGCGGCCTTTATCGCGCCTGCCCGCGCGAGCAGGCGATGGAAACGCTGGAGACGGCGTGGAACCACGGCATCCGCTATTACGATGTGGCGCCGTGGTATGGCCTGGGACTCGGTGAACGAAGGGTCGGCGATTTCCTGCGCGACAAGCCGGAAAACGATTACGTGCTGTCCACCAAGGTCGGCCGCCTGCTGCGCCCGGTGCCGACGGGTGCCGTTCCCGGTTACGGCTATGTGGATGCTCTCTCCTTCGATGCCGACTACGATTATTCTTATGACGGCATCATGCGGTCGGTCGATTTCAGCTATGCGCGTCTCGGCCTCAACCGCATCGATATGCTCTTCGTCCACGATATCGGCTCCTATACGCATGGCGCCGCGAAGAATGCCGTGCACCTGAAGAACTTCCTCGATACCGGCATCAAGGCGCTGGAAAAGCTGAAGTCTTCAGGCGCGATCAAGGCTTTCGGCCTCGGCGTCAACGAGGTGCCTGTCTGCCTCGACGTCATGCGCAATGCCGATATAGACGCGATCCTGCTGGCCGGCCGCTACACACTGCTCGACCGTTCGGCGGTTTCCGAGCTCATGCCCCTCTGCCGGCAAAAGGGCACATCGCTCGTCGTCGGCGGCGTTTTCAATTCCGGCATCCTTGCAACCGGCCCGGTGCCTGGTTCGCATTTCGATTACATGCCCGCGACCGACGAGGTGCTCGGCAAGGTCGGAGCGATGGAAGAGGTGGCCAAGCGCCACGGCCTGCCGCTGGCTGCACCCGCTCTGCAGTTTCCGTTGCGCGACCCCGTCGTCTCGTCGGTGCTGATCGGGACGGCGAAGCCTTCGAGCCTTACGCGCAACATGGAAAATTTCGAGCCGCAAATTCCGGCGGATATCTATCCCGAATTCGATCCCTACACACTGGTCGCCCCACCGCTCGGCGAAGAAGCTGTCCGCGTCTGAGGAAACAACATGCTCAAAGGTATTCATCCGCTTCTCGGCCCCGACCTGCTCTATGCACTGAAGAGCATGGGGCATGGCGACGATATCGTCATTGCCGACGCCAATTTCCCGGCAAGCAGCATGGGACCTGATGTCATCCGCGCCGACGGCGTCAGCGCCACAGCCATGGCCGAGGCGATCCTCACGCATATGCCGCTCGATACGTTCGTGCCGCAATCGGCATGGCGGATGGAAGTGGTCGGCGATCCCAAGGCCGTGCCCGAGGTCTGCGCCGAATTCCAGGAGATCGTCACCCGGCGCGCGGGTGATTTTCCCATCGCATCCGTCGAACGCTTCGCCTTCTACGAAATGGCGCGGAAGGCGGCCTATATCGTGGCGACCACCGAATTCCGGCTGTACGGCAACCTCATTTTGAAGAAGGGTGTCGTGCATCCGCATGAGGTGCAATTCAACTAAAGACCTTATTTTAGGTCTTTGTGTATTTAAAATAAAAACAATCGGTTGGGAGGCGATTCAATGAATCATGAAGGCGAGATCAGCGCTCTTGCAATTTGCCTGGACCTCGGCTAGCTTCTCACTGTAAATGTTTTTTATCGATAAAAATCGTCCGCCTGCGTTCAGCGGTCCGGTTTCATTGGAGGAGAACGCACCTGAGAGGAGAACCCTTATGAATATCGTGAAATCCATTCTGTCTCGCCGCGCCTTTACGGCACTGGCAGGCGCTGCCGTCATCGCTACGGCAATGCCGGCCACGTCCTTTGCCGCCGAAGTGACGATCCCGATCATCGTCAAGGACACGACGTCCTTCTACTGGCAGATCGTCCTGGCCGGCGCCCGCAAGGCCGGTAAGGATCTCGGCGTCAAGGTGCCGGAACTCGGCGCCCAGGCTGAATCGGACATCAATGGCCAGATCTCGATCCTGGAAAACGCCGTTGCCGGCAAGCCGGCCGCCATCGTGATCTCGCCGACCGAGTTCAAGGCGCTCGGCAAGCCGATCGATGAAGCCGCCAAGTCGGTTCCGATCATCGGCATCGACTCCGGCGCCGACTCCAAGGCATTCAAGTCGTTCCTGACGACCGACAACGTCCAGGGCGGCCGCATCGCCGCCGATGGTCTTGCCGCCGCGATCAAGGAAGCCACCGGCAAGGAAGAGGGTGACGTCGTCATCCTGACCAACCTTCCCGGCGTCGGCTCGCTGGAACAGCGCCGCGAAGGCTTCCTGGACCAGATCAAGACCAAGCATCCTGGCCTGAAGGTAATCGCCGACAAGTATGGCGACGGCCAGGCAACGACCGGCCTCAACATGATGACCGACCTGATCACGGCAAACCCGAAGCTCGTCGGCGTCTTCGCCTCGAACCTCATCATGGCGCAGGGCGTGGGCCAGGCGATCGCCGAAAACAAGCTCGGCGACAAGATCAAGGTCATCGGCTTCGACAGCGACGACAAGACGGTTGGCTTCCTCAAGGATGGCGCGATTGCCGGCCTCGTCGTTCAGGATCCCTATCGCATGGGTTATGACGGCATCAAGACCGCTCTTGCCGTCTCCAAGGGCGAGAAGGTCCCGGAAAATGTCGACACCGGCGCGAACCTCGTCACCAAGGCGAACATGAAAGAGCCGAAGATCGACGCGCTCCTGAACCCGAAGATCAAGTAAAACGACAGACCGCCGCGCCGGCTTCAAAACCGGCGCGGCTTTTTCCATCCATGGTATGTTTAGGATGGAGAGCAGACGTGACAAAAGGAGGAGAGGTCCATGGTCGGACTGGAAGAGGTCAGTCATCGCCACGATGACAGCGCGACGCTGAAAGAAGCCAATCGAATTCCCGCCGGATCGCCTATCCTCGAACTGAAAGGCCTGCAGAAGAACTATGGTCACGTGCAGGCGCTGAAGCCGGCGACGCTGACCTTCCTGGCCGGTGAAATCCACGCCATCGTCGGCGAAAACGGCGCCGGCAAATCCACCCTCATCAAGTTGCTCACCGGCGTCATCACCCGCACGGCCGGCGAGGTGCTGTGGTGCGGTCATCCGGTGGGACTGTCGACGCCGAACGAGGCGATCGCCCGCGGCATCAACGCCGTCCACCAGGAAGTCGTGCTCTGCCGGCACCTGACCGTGGCTGCCAATCTCTTCCTCGGCGACGAGGTCAACCGTTACGGGCTGATGCGCAGGAAGCAGATGGAGAAGATGGCGCAGTCCGTCCTCGACGATCTCGGCTTCGGCCTGCCGGCCGGTGCGCTTCTGAGCTCTCTGACGATCGGTCAGCAGCAGCTCGTCGCCACCGCGCGCGCGGCCATGCGCGGCACGCAGTTCCTGATCTTCGACGAGCCGACCGCCTATCTCACCCGCCAGGAATCCGCGCAGCTCTTCAAGCTGATCCGCCGCCTGCAGAGCGAAGGCGTCACCATCGTCTATATCAGCCACCGCATGGAAGAAGTCTTCGAGCTTGCCGACCGCGTCTCAGTGCTGCGCGACGGCACGCATGTCGGCACACGTCTGATCGGCGAGACCAACGAGGCCGAGCTGATCGCGCTGATGATCAACCGCTCGATCGAGCAGATCTATCATAAGGAAGACATTCCGATCGGCCAGACGATCCTCGATGTCAGGGGCCTTTCGGGTCCGGGCTTCGAGGACGTGACACTCTCCGTCAAGGCAGGACAGATCGTCGGGCTCTATGGCCTCATCGGCGCCGGGCGCAGCGAATTCGCGCTCGGTCTCTATGGGCGCCAGCCGACAAGTGCGGGCGAAATCCACTGGATGGGCAAGCGCGTCGATATCAGGAACGAGCGCACCGCGATGGAGCTCGGCATTGCGCTGGCGCCGGAAAGCCGGCGCGACCAGGGGCTTTGCCTCAACCTGCCGATCGGCCTCAACATCAACCTGCCGGTTTTCGGGCGTCTCAGCCACGGACCCGTTATCAACCATGCGCGCGAATCGGCCAATGCCGACAGCCAGATCCGCAATCTCAGCATCAAGACGCCGAGCCGGCGCGTTCCGGCCTCCAGCATGTCGGGCGGCAATCAGCAGAAGATCGTTATCGGCAAGTGGCTGAGCCATGGCGCCCGGCTTTTCATTTTCGACGAACCGACCGTCGGTGTCGACGTCGGCACCAAGGCGGAAATCTACCGGCTCTTCGCCAAGCTGCTGAAAGAGGGGGCAGGCATCATCCTGATCTCCTCCTACCTGCCCGAGGTCTACGAACTGGCCGACCGGCTGCACGTCTTCCGCAGCGGCAGGCTCGTTGCAAGCCATGATTTCCACGCGGCGACGCATGAAGAAGTGCTCAGCGAAGCGATCGGCGTCTGAGCCAAAAGAATAAGAGGGAGAAAATTCATGACTGTCACCCCCACCGAAATCGTCGCGCCGCCGCCGCGCCGGAAGATGAACATCCTGTTCGGCCTGACGCTGATCGGCTTGCTGATCTTCCTCTGGATCGTGCTCGGCTTCGTCACCGAGAGCTTCTGGACGCCACTCAACATTTCCAACCTGCTGCGCCAAGGCGCGATGACGGCGATCCTGGCACTCGGCCAGACCTTCGTCATCATCACCGCCGGCATCGACCTGTCGGTCGGCGCGATCGTCGGCTTCTGCACCGTCATCATCGCCTGGCTCTTGCAGACGGGCGTGCCGCTCTGGGCAGCGATCGTGCTGACGCTCGCCATCGGCATTGCGATCGGCGCCTTCCATGGCTTCGGCATCGTGCATATGGGCCTGCCGCCCTTCATCATCACGCTGGCGACGCTGACATCGCTGCGCGGCATCGGCCTCTTGATCACCAACGGCTCGACGATCAGCATCACCGACGAGAGCTTCAGCAATTTCGCCCGCGCCGATTTCCTTGGCGTTCCAAGCCTGTTCTGGATGGTCATCCTCGTGGCGATCCCCTCCTTCGTCTTCCTGCATCTGAGCCGCTGGGGCCGCTATCTCTTCGCCGTCGGTTCGAATGCGGAGGCCGCGCGCCTTTCCGGCGTCAACGTCAAGAAGATGATCTATCTGGCCTATATTCTTTCGGCTTCGTTTGCAGCTTTCGTCGGCGTGCTGCTTGCCTCGCGTATCGCAATCGGCAACGCGACACAGGCAGACGGCTGGGAACTGCAGGCAATCGCCTCCTCGGTCATCGGCGGCACGTCTCTCTTCGGAGCCGTCGGCTCCGTGCATGGCCCGCTGATTGGTGCGTTCATTCTGGCGACCATCAATAACGGCGCCAATCTCCTGAACGTCAACTCGTTCTGGCAGCGCATCATCACCGGCCTGCTGATCATCGTCATCGTCTACTTCGACCAGCTTCGCCGGCGCCGGGCGGGCTGAGCCAACAGCAAAGCGAAGCCGGCCCAAAGGCCGGCTTTCTCCATTCCAGAAATGCGAGAACCATCATGAAAGCAGTCCTCTGCCGCGAACCCGGTGTCCTCGATCTCGTCGAGCGCCCCTCCCCCGAAAAACCAGCACCCGGCTGGGTACGGCTCGCCGTCAGCCATGTCGGCATCTGCGGCACGGATTATCACATCTTCGAAGGCAAGCACCCGTTTCTCGAATATCCGCGCGTCATGGGTCACGAGATCTCGGCGACCGTGCTGGAAGCAGGCGACGGCGTGGCGATGGCGACGGGCACGCCTGTGATCGTCAATCCTTACCTTTCCTGCGGCAATTGTGTTGCCTGCCGGCAGGGCAAGCCGAACTGCTGCACCAATATTAGGGTACTCGGGGTTCATACCGACGGCGCCTTTTGCGAGGAGATCGTGGTGCCCGCAGGCAATCTCTACGCCGCCAAGGGTCTCAGCCTGGAAGCTGCCGCGACCGTCGAATTCCTGGCCATCGGGGCGCATGCGGTACGCCGATCCATGGCGCCTGCAGGCTCCCGCTCGCTCGTCATCGGGGCAGGCCCGATCGGCCTTGGAGCGGCGATCTTCTCGCGTATTGCCGGTCACGATGTGACGCTGCTCGATACGAGTGCGGAACGGCTGCAGATGGCCTCGGAGCGCTTCGGCTTTACGTCAGGCATCGTCGCCAACGATGGGACCGCAGACGCCGTGAAGGCCAGGACGGACGGCGATGGCTTTGATGTCGTCTTTGACGCGACAGGCTTTGGACCGTCCATAGAGAAGGCCTTCAGCTTTGTCGCCCATGGCGGCGCGCTTGTCCTCGTCAGTGTGGTGAAAGACGATATCCGCTTCTCCGACCCGGAGTTCCACAAGCGGGAGATGATGGTCATCGGCAGCCGCAATGCAACGCGTGTCGACTTCGAACATGTCGCGGATTCGATCGCCAAGGGCCTCGTGCCGGTCGACAAGCTGATCACCCACCGCACGACGCTTGCCGATGCGCCGCGCGATCTTGCCCGCTGGGCGCATGAGAAGAGCGGCCTCATCAAGGCCGTGATCAAGGTCGCTGATTAAAGCGTATCGATTGCGGCGCGCATCAGCCTGACGACCTCGACATCCGTCCGGTTCGAGGTCGGCACATCGAAGCCGAAGGAGACGGCGCGCGGATCGGCGCTGGCCACGGGTGAACTGCAGGAGCCGTGGATTTCGTGAGCACCCGTCGCCCGCAGGATTTCGACGGCATTGGTCGGGCGCACGCCGCTGCCAGGCATGATCGAGATGCGACCGGCTGCCTTGGCGGAAATGCGCTTCAGCATTTCGAGCCCGTCCATCGCTTTCGGCACACAGCCTGAAGTGAGGATGCGCTCACAGCCGAGTTCGACCGCCTGCTCCAGTGCCACATCCGGATCGGGCACGAGATCGAAAGCGCGATGCAGTGTCGAGCCGAGGCCGGCGGCATGCGCCTTCAAACGATGAATGAGCGGCATGTCGAGCGTGCCGTCCGGGCGATTGGCGCCAATGACGACGCCGGCAAGACCTGCGGCCCTGACAGCATCGATATCGGCTAGCATTGCCTTTTCATCCGTGGCATCAAATATGAAGGGACCGGCATGCGGGCGGATCATTGCATAGACCGGGATCGGCGCCTGCGCCGCGATCCGCATCAGGCTCGGTAGCGGCGTCAGCCCGCCAAGCTCGAGTGCTGAGCACAGCTCGATGCGGCCAGCGCCGCCTTCGATTGCCGCCGCAAGGCCCTGAGCGCTATCGACGCAGACTTCCAGCAAAACCGTCATCGTGCGAATCCCTCTTCTTCCATCGCAGCTTATTTATGCGAAGGCGGCATCTTTCGCGACAGGCGCCGGGGCAATTTTTGCCACCGTCGCGATCAGCAGGTCGCAAGCGTCAGCCGCGGCTTTCCGATGATTGAAGGCCACGTGATAGGACATGGGCATCGGCTCTTCGAGTTCGACGATGCGCACCCGGTCGGCGATCGGGATGGCGCTGACACGGCCGAGGAAGGAGACGTAACCGTGATTGGCGACGAGATCGACGATGACGGGCAGCGAATCCGCCGCCGTGATATCCCGGTCGCGGAGGCGGCGATGCACGGTGCGGTCATAGCCGAAGGTCATGGCGGCATGGCCGATCCCGGTGCGCGGACTTGGTGTGCAGATCGGATGGCTGGCGACAAGATCGGCCGCCGTCATTTCCTCGCTGTCGAGGGAGGCGATCGCCACCATGTCGGTGCGTAGCAATTCGCGATGGCGGAAGCTGTCCAGGCCAAAGACGGAATCGAGGATCGCGACATCGATGCGCCCGGATTTCAGCGCCTCGCGCAGATCGTCCGCGGTCATCGAGACGAGCGACAGAGCATTCTTGTTGCGCAGGGTATTCCACTCGGCAACGAGGCTTCCCAGGCAGCGCGCCACCCAGCTTTCCGAGCCCGTAGGGATAATGGCACCGATGCGCAGCGAGCGGGCGGTGCGCTGGTAGCGCTCGTCCGCAGCGGATTTCAGTTCGTTCCAGGCGAGGCTGATGGTCGAAAAGACCGTATAAGCGAAGCGGCCTTCTTCGGTCAGCGCCGAGCCTTGAGCCTGCCGCTCGAAAAGCCTGCTCCCGAAGAATTTCTCAAGATTTGCAATCTGCAATGAAAGCTGAGGCTGACCAAGACGCAGACGGCGAGCCGCACGATTGATGCTGCCCTGATCGGCGACCTCCAGATAACGCTCCATGGTGACGAGTTTTACGGGGATGCGCGCGGCCCATCGTCCGTAAGCCTCCGGCTCATGATGGCCGAGCAGGTTGCCAAGCTGCTCCGTCGCAGCAAGAATCGGCGCCAATCCTTCCTGGACCCTGCCGCCGGCGAGCAGAATGACCAGTTCGCCCGAGGACCGTTCGGCGAGCGTCAGGGCAAGCTCCGTCTCCAGATTGTCGATCGCCGCCGACACGGTCGAGACGGAGACGTTGAAGCGGCGCGCCGTCTCGCGCATGGAGCCGGAAGACAGGACATGGCTTGCGACAAAGAGGGCGCCGAGATGCAAGATTTTCTCCCGAAGATACTGAAAAAGCGTAGGATATGACGTGTTCGTGAAAAAAGATATCCCTGCCTGCAAACGTGCGGGCTATCGTTCGCTCAATAAGAAATCCGGCGGCGAAAGAACCGATCAAAAGCACCGGAACATCGTGGAAACACGCAAGGGGACAAAAACAAATCGCGCCGGCCTTGGAAAAGGGAATGCAATTCCGCGCAACGGTCTGCATTCGCCGCCATAATCGCGCCGCGACAGCGAATACTGGAGAGGGCTGCTTCGATCATCGGGCATCGATTTTTCGGGCATGCACACTATTTCCATGACGCACGTATTTCCGGCATGATGGCCTTGTGGCTGACCTGCCGGCAGGATTTCATGCGCGCAGGCTTCGCGCCTGGGGCTTTCGCGACATTTAACGGTGTTCAACCAAGGGGACAATCATGCTGAAGAAAATCGCACTTGCCGTTTCGCTTTCCGCCTTTGCGGCTGGCGCGGTCCACGCCGCAGACGTCGTCGTTTCGTCGAAGATCGACACCGAAGGCACGTTGCTCGGCAACGTCATCGCGCTCGCGCTGGAAGCCAACGGCATCAAGACGCAGGACCGCATCGCGCTGGGTGCAACACCAGTCGTACGCAAGGCGATCACCGCGGGTGAAATCGACATCTACCCGGAATATACCGGCAATGCCGGCTTCTTCTTCAACAAGGCCGATGACGCCGCCTGGAAGAACCTCGACCAGGGCTACCAGATGGCCAAGAAGCTCGACTATGACGCCAACAAAATCGTCTGGCTGACGCCGTCGCCCGCCAACAACACCTGGGCGCTCGCAGTACGCAACGATGTCGCCGGCCCGAACAAGCTCAAGACCATGTCTGATTTCGGCAAGTGGGTTTCCGGCGGCGGCGCCGCCAAGCTTGCGGCATCAGCCGAATTCGTGAACTCCGCCGGCGCCCTGCCCGCCTTCCAGACGACCTATGGCTTCACGCTGAAGCCGGATCAGGAAGTCGTGCTTTCGGGCGGCGACACGGCGGCGACGATCAAGGCCGCGGCCGACCAGACCAACGGCGTCAATACCGCGATGGTCTACGGCACCGATGGTGCTATCGAAGCGGCCGAGCTGACGGTTCTCGAAGACGACAAGAACGTGCAGCAGGTCTATGCGCCGACCCCGATCATCCGCGAGGCGGTGCTGCAGGCAAACCCGAAGATCCAGGAAATCCTTGCTCCGATCTTCCAGAGCCTGACGGCAGACGAGTTGCGCAAGCTCAACGCCAAGATCCAGGTCGATGGTGAGCCCGCGAAATCCGTTGCCGAAGGCTACCTGAAGGAAAAAGGCTTCTTGAAGTAATCGCTTGACGCCCCGTCCGGTATCCGGGCGGGGCACTTTCCGGACAGGGTTGGATCGATGGAAGAAACCTTAGCGGTCCGCAAGCTGGACCGGCTCGGCGTGGTACTGGTGGCAGGCGGCATTGCGGCAACGGCCCTTCTGCCTTTCATCTATGTGAAGGCCAACCGGATCGCCGCCGGCAAGCCGATGCTGCTGACGCAGCTTCTTCCCCAGACTTCAATCGTCATCCTGATGATTCTCCTTGTTGCCACTGCCTTGGCAGCGGTCTTCCTACGCCATGCTTTCATCCGGCTCGGGCTCGGCACGCTCTGCCTTGCCGCACTGATTGCTGCAATCGGGCTGGTGGCGACGGCTGCGACACCGCCCGGCAGCACTGTGGCGCGCATGACGCCTGGCGGTAGCTTCTGGGTACTGTTCGGTGTCATTGGCCTCATCATCTCCGACGCGCTGGTGAAGATCCGGCTGACGCCCTGGATGCGGGTCGCGGCCCTTATCGCCTATACGGCCCTGCTTGGCATCTGCCTCTCCTCCGGCCTGCTCGACAGTCTGTCGATCCTCAGGGAATTCTCCACGCGTTCGGCCCAGTTCTGGACCGAAGCCTATTCCCATCTGCTTCTCGCCTTCGGATCGCTTGCCATCGCCATCGTTCTCGGGCTGCCGCTCGGCATCCTGTGTTTCTGGGTGCCAAAGCTGCGCGCGATCGTGCTGCAGACGTTGAGCCTGATCCAGACCATCCCGAGCCTTGCGCTCTTCGGCATATTGATGCTGCCGCTCGGTTATCTCGCGACACATGTGCCGCTTGCGGCCGACATCGGCATTCGCGGCATCGGGACGGCTCCGGCGCTGATTGCGCTCGTGCTCTATTCGCTGCTGCCGATCGTTGCCAATACGGTCGTCGGGCTCGAAGGTGTCGACCCCTCGGTGCGCGATGCGGCGGCCGGCATGGGGCTGACACGCCGGCAGATCCTTGCCGGGATCGACCTGCCGCTCGCCTTCCCGGTCATCCTCACCGGCATCCGCATCGTTCTCGTGCAGGCAATCGGCATGGTGACGATCGCCGCGCTGATCGGCGGTGGCGGTTTCGGCATCTTCATCTTCCAGGGGCTCGGCCAGACGGCCATGGACCTCGTTCTGCTCGGCGCCGTGCCGACCGTTTTCTTCGCCTTCTCCTCGGCCGTCATCCTCGATGCGGTCATCGAAAGCATCCAGGGGCCAGCCGCATGAGCATGATCGAGATCAGGAACGTCACCAAACGCTACGGCTCTGCAACCGTCGTCGACAATGTCTCCATGAGCGTCGAGAAGGGCTCGATCACCGTCATCGTCGGCACGTCGGGTTCCGGCAAATCGACACTGATGCGGATGATCAACCGGCTGGTGCCGATCACCGAGGGACAGATCTTCGTCGGCGGACAGGATATCATGGATGTGCCGGCGACCGAGCTTCGCCGCAAGATCGGTTATGCCATCCAAGGGCACGGCCTCTTTCCGCACCGTACGGTGGCGCAGAATATCGCGACCGTGCCGGAACTTCTCGGCTGGGATACGGCCCGCATCGCCAGCCGGGTGACGGAACTGCTCGGCCTCTTCAATCTCGACCCGGCAAGTTTTGCCGAGAAATATCCACACCAGCTTTCGGGCGGCCAGCAGCAGCGCGTCGGCGTTGCCCGGGCACTGGCCGCCGAACCGGAACTGCTGTTGATGGATGAGCCCTTCGGCGCGCTCGATCCTGTCATCCGCGGCAAGGCGCAGGATGATCTCCTGGCGATCCAGAAACAGTTCGGCACGACGGTCGTGCTCGTGACGCATGACATGGACGAGGCCTTCCATCTGGGTAACCAGATCGCGGTCATGAGCGGCGGCAAACTCCTGCAGTGCTCGACGCCGGAGAAGATCCTGACTGAGCCTGCCGATCCCTTCGTGCAGCAATTGACCGGCACGTCGGACCGGGCGCTGAAGCTGATGTCGCTGACGCCGCTGAAGGACAGCATGCAGCCTGCCAAACCCGGCCTGCCCTATTCGCTGGCACAGTCGCTCAGCCTTCGGGATGCACTTGCCGAAATGATCTGGCAGGGCGTCGACGAGGCAGCCGTGCAGGATGCCAACAAGGCGCCAGTCGGTTCGATCTCGATGGAACGGCTGCTCGAACTGGGCCGCAAGGCATGAAATTCATCGTCGCCAATCTCTTTCGCGCGCTGGCATTGGTGATGCTGCTCATCCTGATCTTCAGGACGGAGTGGCTCTCCTTCATGCTGGTACCGCTGACAAACAACAATGCATCGCCGGTCTATACGCAGAACAGCCTCGCTTTTCTGGCGCTGGGGCACCTGGAGCTGGTTTTCATTTCGATCATCGGCAGCGCCGTGCTTGCTGTTCTCGGCGGCATTTTCGTTACCCGGCCAAGCGGCGCCGACTTCCTGCCGTTGTCACGCGCCATTGCCAATGCCGGCCAGACCTTTCCCCCTGTCGCGGTGCTGGCGCTTGCCGTTCCCGCCACCGGCTTCGGTGCTGCGCCGACGCTGATTGCGCTCTTTCTCTATGGCCTGTTGCCGATCTTCGAGAATACCGTCGCCGGCCTCAAGCAGGTGTCGCCGCAGGTGCTGGATGCCGCGGACGGAATGGGCATGAACGGAAGGCAGCGCCTTTTCCAGGTGGAGCTGCCGCTGGCACTGCCGCTGATCCTTGAAGGGCTGAAGGTCGCGACCGTCATCAATATCGGCACGGCGACGATCGGCTCGACGGTTGCGGCAAAGGGCCTCGGCGAGGTCATCATCGCCGGCCTGATTTCCGACAATACGGCCTTCATCCTGCAGGGCGGCTTGATCGTCGGCCTGATGGCGGTGCTGATCTATGATGTCGTCGGCATGCTCGAAGGTGCGATCACGCGCAGAATGGGCTTGCGTCCGGCTTGAGAGGACGGCTACCAAGGCAGCGGAGACAGTAGTCATGGGAGACCCGCCTTGGCCAAAATGATCCATTCCATGATCCGCGTGTTGGACGAGGTCCGCTCGGTCGAATTCTACAGCAAGGTCTTCGGGCTCAAGGTTGCCGACCGTGTCGATTTCGAGACCTTCACGCTGATATATATGAGCAATGACGAGACCGGCTTCGAGCTGGAACTGACGGTCAATAAGGGCCGTATTGAGCCCTATAATCTCGGCGATGCCTATGGGCATCTGGCTGTTTCCGTTCAGGAAGTGCAGGTCGAGCACAAGCGGCTGACCGATCTCGGTCTCAACCCCGGCAAGCTCGTGGAACTCAACCGCGACGGCAAGCTGTTCGGGCTATTTTTCTTCATCACCGATCCCGACGGCTACAAGATCGAAGTGCTGCAGCGTCACGGCCGTTTTCAATAAAAGATAAGAGGCTGACATGATTGGGAGGAGAGACCTTCATAGCGGCTGGACGCTTTCCTGTAACGATACAGGAAGAACCAGTCTGCCGGCGTCCATTCCGGCAACGGTGCCCGGCTGCGTGCATCTCGACCTGCTTGCCGAAAGGCTGATCCCCGATCCCTATCTCGATATCAACGAGATCACCAATGACTGGATCGGCAAGACGGAATGGGTCTACCGGCTGGATTTCGAGGCCGAGCCTGATGGGACCCAAGTGCAGGAACTGGTCTTCGACGGCGTCGATACAATTGCGACGATCAGCCTGAATGGCGAAGAGATCGGCCGCACCTTCAACATGCACCGCACCTATCGCTTCGACGTATCGTCGCTGCTGCGGGCAGGCGCAAACGAACTGAGCGTCACCTTCCATTCCGCCTACGCTTATGGCGCGGAGATGGAGAAGCATTACGGCTACCGCCCGAACAACTATCCCGGGCCGGGCAATCTGATGCGGAAGATGGCCTGCAATTTCGGCTGGGACTGGGGTCCGACGCTTGTCACGGCAGGGCTCTGGAAGCCGGTGCGGCTGGAGAGCTGGGATCGGTTGCGGCTTGCCGAAACACGTGTTTCGGCCACGCTTGCCGGTGGTGATGGCCTGGTCAAGGTGCATGTGCGGCTGGCGAGGCATGGCGAGGACCTGCCGGCGAGGCTCACGGCCGAGATCGGTGGCGCGACGCAGGCGGTCGTCGTCGAAGCGGATGCAGAGGAGCTTTCATTTGAAGTTCGCATCCCCTCGCCGCAGCTCTGGTGGCCGCATCATCTCGGGGCGCAGCCACTTTATCCTCTCGACATCCGGCTGGAAGATGCCAACGGCAACTTACTTGACCGCTATTCGAAAGAGATTGGCTTCCGTTCGCTGCGGCTCGATACGTCACCGGATGCGCATGGCTCGGCCTTCACCTTCGTCATCAACGACGTGGCGATCTTTGCCTGCGGTGCAAACTGGATACCGGACGATTGCTTCCCCTCGCGCGTGACTGCGGAGCGCTATGCGGCGCGGATCGACGAGGCGAAGGCTGCCAATATCAATCTGTTGCGCGTCTGGGGCGGCGGTATCTTCGAGCGGGACGAGTTTTACGAGGCCTGCGACCGGGCCGGCATGCTCGTCTGGCAGGATTTCCTTTTTGCCTGCGCCTCCTACCCGGAGGAAGAACCGTTGCGCAGCGAGGTGATCGCCGAGGTTCGCGACAATGTCGTGCGGCTGATGCCGCATGCATCGCTCGTCATCTGGAACGGCAATAACGAGAATATCTGGGGCTTTGACGAATGGGGCTGGCGGCCGATCATCAAGGACGGTGTCAGCTGGGGGCTCGGTTATTATCTCGATGTTCTGCCGAAGCTTTGCGCCGAACTCGATCCCATCAGGCCCTACTATCCCGGCAGCCCCTATTCGGGCTCCATGGATATCGAGCCGAATGACGACCGGCATGGCTGCAAGCATATCTGGGACGTGTGGAACGACGTCGGTTACGAGGTCTACCGCAATTACATCCCGCGCTTCTGCTCGGAATTCGGCTGGCAGGCCCCGCCGAACTGGGCGACGTTGCAGGAGAGCGTGCATGACGAGCCGCTGACGCCGGAATCGCGCGGCGTCTTCCATCATCAGAAGGCGACGCAAGGCAATGACAAGCTGATCAAGGGCCTTGCCGGGCATCTGCCCGTGCCGCAGACGATGGATGACTGGCATTTCGCGACACAGCTCAATCAGGCGCGCGCCATCCGCTTTGCCGTCGAGCACATGCGCTCCCATCGCGACATCTGCAAGGGAGCAGTCGTCTGGCAGTTCAACGATTGCTGGCCGGTCACGTCATGGGCAGCGCTTGATTCCGCCGGCCGGCGCAAGCCGCTCTGGTACGCGATGCAGCAGGCATTCCACCCTCGTCTGCTGACGATCCAGCCGCGTGGCCAAGGCCTTTCGGCAATCGCCGTGAATGAGCAGACGCTGTTCTGGCGCTCGAAGATCAGCGGCAAGCGTCTACGGCTGGATGGAACGGTGCTGGCGGAATTCGAATTCTGGCGGCTGCTCTGCGACCGGTTCGAAGCCAAGGAATTTCCTCTGCCCGAGGAGATCGCGAAAGCCGGCGCGGCAGATGAGGAAGTCATCGTCGTCCAGATGCTCGACAAGCGCGCCTTCCACTATTTTGTGGAGGATATCGACCTGAAACTTCCTGCGCCAGCGCTCGACATTTCGCTGGCAAGAATGGCTGGCGGCTATGAGGTCAGGGTCACAGCAAAGAGCTTCCTCAGAGATCTCTGCCTGATGGCGGATCGGCTCGACCCCACGGCGGTGGTGGATTCCATGCTGGTGACACTGCTGCCCGGTGACAGCCATGTCTTCCGTTTGACGTCCGAGAAGCAGCTTTCTGTTGAGGATATCGTGATCGGCACGGTATTGCGATGCGCCAATGATCTTGTGACCCCACGATGAAAGGCCCCGCTCTCGCGGGGCCTCATCCGGCTCGTCCTCACGGGTGACGTTACATCCAGTAGGGCGGCACGCCGTAGTAGTCATAAACGCGGCGGCCATTCTCATTGTACCAGGTGTCATCATCATCCGCGTAGCTTGGCGCTCCCTCGATCTGCTCCTTGGTGAGATCGATGCGGTAGCCGTCCAGCTGGGTATCGTAGGTCAGCTTTTCCCAAGGCAGCGGGTAGTGATCATGACCGATGCCGAGGAAGCCGCCAAAACTCAGAACGGCGTACGCGACACGGCCGTCCTGCTTCCCGAGGATGAGGCGCTCGATGGAGCCGATGTGTTTGCCATCGGCGCCATAGACGCGGGTGCCTTCGACGCGGTCGCTGGCGATCAGCGTCGGCGTATCCTTCACATCCGGGTCACGGCGGGTGGCGTCAGTATCCTGATTGAGCATGTGCACCTCCTTTGTCGTTTCCTCGTGGATCTTCCACACTGAGAAAACGTGCCCTATGCCTCAAAGTTCCGTGCCATTCATATGCGGTACGCGCGATATTGACGTTTACGTTAAGGTTATTGTAACCTCAATCCGCTTGAACCGCTCAAGCAATGGCCTAAGCTGCCCTGACGGAGGATGGAGGATCTTCCGATCGACGGGTGTATCCGGTTTCGGCGGCCGAATGGGAGAGAGACACGATGAACAGCATTTCCGTGCACCCCGGTGGTGCGAAACCGGAAAAACCATGGCTTGCCACCTATCCGGACGTCGTTCCGGCCCAGATTCCGCCGCTGGAATTCGCTTCGCTTCCCGACCTCCTGGAACAGAACTGCGCCCGTTTTGCCGATCGCAAAGCCTTTTCCAGCATGGGCAAGGTCATGACCTATCGCGAGCTCGAGGTGCAAACACGCAAGGTGGCTGCCTGGCTGCAGAGCGTCGGCCTGCAGAAGGGCGACCGCGTCGCCGTGATGATGCCGAACGTGTTGCAGAACCCGATCGCGGTCTACGGCATCCTGCGCGCCGGGCTCGTCGTCGTGAACGTCAACCCACTCTACACGCCGCGCGAACTCGAGCACCAGCTCAATGATTCCGGCGCCAAGGCGATCTTCGTTCTGGAAAATTTCGCACGCACGGTCGAACAGGTCATCAACAAAACGGACCTGCGCCATGTCGTCGTCAGCTCTCTCGGTGAAATGCTCGGCCCAAAGGGGCATATCGTCAATTTCGTCGTCCGCCGGGTGAAGAAGCTCGTCCCGTCCTGGTCCATCCCGCGACACAAGAGCTTCCGGCAAGTGCTGTCCGAGGGGGCAAACAGGACGCTTGCGCCGGTCGCGTTGACCCGTAGCGACATTGCCTTCCTGCAATATACAGGTGGAACAACTGGCATTGCCAAGGGCGCGATGCTGACGCATCAGAACCTGCTTGCCAATAAGACGCAGCTGCAGCTCTGGCTGAAATCCGCCTTCGACAAGAAGAAGCAGCCTGATGTCCTGAACTTCCTCTGCGCGCTGCCGCTCTATCACATCTTCGCGCTGACGGTGAATTCCCTGATGGGCATGTCGCTCGGCGCCCATAATGTGCTGATTGCCAATCCGCGCGACATTCCAGGGCTGGTGAAGGAATTCCAGAAATCGAACATTCATATCTTCCCCGGCCTTAACACGCTGTTCAATGCGCTGCTGAACAATGCCGATTTCGCCAAACTCGATTTCTCTTCTCTCGTCATGTCTCTCGGCGGCGGCATGGCCGTGCAGCGGCCGGTGGCGGAACGCTGGCTGAAGGTGACCGGCTCGCATGTCACCGAGGGCTATGGTCTGTCCGAGACGTCACCCGTTGCGACCGCCAACCGCTTCGATTCACCCGAATTCACGGGCTCGATAGGCCTTCCCATTCCCTCGACGGAACTCGATATCAGGGACGAGGCCGGCAATTCGCTGCCGCTTGGAGAGATCGGCGAGATCTGCATTCGTGGCCCGCAGGTCATGGCCGGATACTGGAACAAGCCGGAGGAGACGGCCCGGGTAATGACGCCGGATGGCTATTTCCGCACCGGCGACATGGGCTTCATGGACGAGCGCGGCTATACCAAGATCGTCGACCGCAAGAAGGACATGATCCTCGTCTCCGGCTTCAACGTCTATCCGAACGAGATCGAGGAAGTGGCCGCCATGCATCCCGGCATCCTGGAAGCGGCGGCGATCGGCGTGCCGGACGGGCATTCCGGGGAGGCTGTGAAACTCTTTATCGTGCGCAAGGATCCGAACCTGGCCGAAGCCGATGTGAGAGCCCATTGTGCGGCCAATCTCACCAATTACAAACGCCCGCGTTTCATCGAGTTCCGCACCGAGCTGCCGAAGAGCCCTGTCGGCAAGATCCTGCGCAAGGACCTGCGCGGCTAAATTTGACGGTCTCGTGATATTGAGAGCCATCCGCTTGTCGCGGGTGGCTTTTTTCATATTTCGTCAGACGGCCGAACTTGATTTGGCTGCGGGAAAGGGAATAGTTTCCGCGACCCCTCCGCCTCCAAAGGAGCCTTCCATGAATGCCATCGTCGAACAACTGAAGAGCACTGCGGCTGCCACCAATGCCACCGATCTGCGCGCCGCATTCGCTGATGATCCACAGCGCTTTTCGCGCTTTTCCGTATCGCTTGACGACCTGCTGATGGATTTTTCCAAGACGGCAGTGAACGATGACATCCTGAAGCTTCTGGTCAGGCTCGCCGAAGAAGGCGGCGTCGAGAAGAAACGGGAGGAGATGTTCTCCGGCAAGGCGATCAACTTCACCGAAGATCGCGCCGTGCTGCACACGGCGCTGCGCAACCGTTCCAATACGCCTGTGCTGGTCGATGGCAAGGATGTCATGCCTGACGTCAACGCCGTGCTCGCCGCCATGGGCAAGTTTGCCGACGGCGTGCGCTCCGGCGCGCTGAAGGGCGCGACCGGCAAAAAGATCACCGATGTCATCAATATCGGCATCGGAGGCTCGGATCTTGGCCCGGTCATGGCGACGCTGGCGCTCGCCCCGTTCCACGACGGCCCGCGCGCCCATTTCGTCTCCAATATCGACGGCGCCCATATTGCCGATATCCTGAAGCTGGTGCAGCCCGAGACGACGCTGTTCATCGTCGCTTCCAAGACGTTCACCACCGTCGAGACGATGACCAATGCGCAGACGGCGCGCAAGTTCATCGCCGGCGCGCTTGGCGAAGCGGCCGTTCAGCACCACTTCGCCGCCGTTTCGACGGCGCTCGACAAGGTCGCCGCCTTCGGAATCGAAAGCGAACGTGTCTTCGGCTTCTGGGATTGGGTCGGCGGCCGTTATTCGATCTGGTCGGCGATTGGCCTGCCGCTGATGATCGCTGTCGGCCCCGAGAATTTCGGCAAGTTCCTCGATGGCGCCCATGCCGTCGATAACCATTTCCGTAAGGCGCCGATTGCAGAAAACCTGCCGATGCTGCTCGGCCTGATCGGCTTCTATCACCGCAATGTACTGGGTTATCCGACGCGCGCCGTGCTGCCCTATGACCAGCGCCTGTCGCGCTTCCCGGCTTATCTGCAGCAGCTCGACATGGAATCGAACGGCAAGGGCGTGACGATCGACGGCACGCCGGTCGAAGGCAATTCCGGCCCTGTCGTCTGGGGCGAACCCGGCACCAACGGCCAGCATGCTTTCTATCAGCTCATCCATCAGGGCACGAGCATTATCCCGGCAGAGTTCATGATCGCCGCAAACGGTTTCGAGCCGGAACTGCGCCACCAGCATCAGCTTCTGATGTCCAACGTTCTCGCGCAGTCGGAAGCGCTGATGAAGGGCCGCACCTTCGCGGAAGCCAAGAAGCAGCTGACCGACAAGGGCATGGACGACAAGAAGGCCGATTTCATCGCCCCGCACCGCGTCTTCACCGGCAACCGCCCGTCGATCACCTTCGTCTATGATAAGCTGACGCCTTACGCTCTTGGCCGCCTGATCGCGCTCTACGAGCACCGCGTCTTCGTCGAAGGCGTGCTCTTCCGCATCAACTCCTTCGACCAGTGGGGTGTGGAACTCGGCAAGGAACTGGCGACCGGGCTGCTGCCCGTCGTCGAAGGCAAGGAAAGTGCTGCCGGGCACGATTCTTCTACGCAGGGGTTGGTCGCTGCGCTGGCAAAACTCGCCAAGTAATCCTGGCGAACGCTGTTATCGAAGCCCATCCGCCATGCGGGTGGGCTTTTTTATTTGACCCTGTCGAATTGCAGTGCATCTCGTCGTCTATAGAGAGAGTGACAGAGGAGAAGCTCATGACTGCAACGGATGATGAGCTGCTGAAATTCGAAGCGGAGGGGGCGCTGCCATTACCGCTCTCGAACGAAGAGGGCTTCATCGAGAATGAAGGCGCGCGCATTTGGTATGCGAGTTACGGCGCCGGTCCGGCCGTCATCCTTCTGCATGGCGGGCTCGGCAATAGCGGCAACTGGGGTTATCAGGTTCCCGATCTCGTCGAGGCCGGCCACCGGGTCGTGGTGATCGACAGCCGCGGTCATGGCCGCAGCACGCGTGACGACCGTCCCTATACCTATCACCTGATGGCATCAGATGTGCTGGCCGTGATGGATCATGCCGGGATCGAGGAAGCGGCCTTCGTCGGCTGGAGCGACGGCGCCTGCACGTCGCTGATCCTTGCCGACCGTCACCCGGACCGCGTCTGCGGCGTCTTCTTCTTCGCCTGCAACATGGACCCCGGCGGCACCAAGGAATTCAAGGCGACGCCGGTCATCGACCGCTGCTTCAACCGTCACAAGAAAGACTATCAGGCGCTATCGGCAACGCCCGACCATTTCGAGGCCTTCGTCGCCGATGTCTCGAAGATGATGGCGACGGAGCCCAATTATTCGGCGGAGCAGCTGGCCGGCATCAAGGTGCCGGTTTCCATCGTGCTCGGCGAGCATGACGAATTCATCAAGCCTGAGCATGCCGATTATCTGGCAAGGACGATTCCGGATGCGGAATTCGTGCTCATGCTCGGTGTCAGCCATTTCGCACCGCTGCAGCAGCCGGACCTCTTCAATCACGAGGTCAGGGCTTTTCTTGATCGGATCGAATAAGCTCAGAGCCCGATTTCGTGCGCCCAGGGCGGGTTTGCGCCGGCGCGGGAGACGGTGACAGCCGCAGCCTTGGCGCCGAGGGCCAGCGCATTGCGCAGGGCCTGCTCGTCGAGATTGGCGACCTGCGCCTTGGTCAGCAGGTTGTCCATCTTCAGCGAGGCGAGGACACCGGCATCGAACGTGTCGCCTGCGCCGACCGTATCGACGACAGTGACGCGCTCGCTCGGCACGGTGACCTTGCGCGCATTGGTGTAGCCGGTGGCGCCTTCCGCACCCTTGGTGATGACGACGAGCTTGACGCCGTGGTTCAGCCAGTGGGCGGCCAGCGCATCATGGTCGCCTTCGAGGCCGAACCATTCGAGATCTTCGTCGGAGAATTTCACGATATCGGACTTGGCCGCCATGCGCTTGATGCGGGCCATATGCGCGGCCTTGTCCTTGATGAAGCCGGGACGGATGTTCGGGTCGAGTGAGATGACGCGCTTTGCAGCTTCGCGGTCGAGCAGCGCTTCGTAGGTTTCGCCGCAGGGGCTCGGGATCAGGCTGATTGCGCCGAAATGCAGGGCTTCGCAATCATCACCGAGGGTGGGCAGATCATCTGTGGTGATCATGCGGCCGGCCGTGCCCTCGTCGTAAAAGGCATAGGTCGCCTGGCCGTTGACGAGCTTGACGAAAGCGATCGTCGAGGGGCGCTGCGTGATGGCGCAAGGGCTGTAATCGACATTGCTCGCCTTCAGCGTATCGAGCAGGATTTCGCCCATCATGTCATCGGCAATGCCAGTGAAGAAGGCTGTCGGGATACCGAGACGACCGAGCGCAATCGCCGTGTTGAAGATCGCGCCGCCGGCATAGGGCGCAAAGCCCTTTTCGCCAAGGGTCGTATCCCTCGGCAGCATGTCGATCAGGGCCTCGCCGCAGCACAAAATCATCGAATTCCTCCCAACAGAACTTGCACGTTCTTCAATCGATTAAGCGAGCTTTTGTCAAAAGGCTAGAGCGAAAGCTCACTCACGCCACCATTCCTTGCCGACCACGCGAGCGGCGCATCGAGGAAGGACTCGACCTCCTGCAGCGTCCTGTCGTCGAAGAGCTTCTGCTGCCTGGCGATTGCCAGAACCTCGCGCCAGGTGGCGATATAATGGAGCTGGACCTTGCCATTGGCAAAGCGCTGATGTGCCTCCGGGAAGATGCCGTAGAAAAAGAGCGCAATGCCATGATCGACGACACCGCCGGCGGCTCTGACAGCATCGATGAAGGTGAACATGCTGCCGCCGGCCGTCGTCAGATCCTCGATGACGAGAACGCGGACGCCTTCCTTCATCTCGCCTTCGATCTGCGCATTACGGCCATGACCCTTCGGCTTCTTGCGGACATAGATCATCGGCAGGCCGAGACGATCGGCAAGCAGTGCGGCAAAGGGAATGCCCGCGGTCTCGCCGCCGGCGATGCAATCGAACTGCTCGAAACCGGCATCGCGCAACAGGGTGCTGGCGGCAAAATCCATCACGGTCGAGCGGACACGCGGGAAGGACAGGAGCTTGCGGCAATCGATATAGACGGGGCTCATGATGCCCGAGGCGTACTTATAGGGCGTCTCGGCATTGAAATGCACAGCCTTGATCTCCCAGAGCATCTTTGCCAGCAGCTCTGCCATCACGGCGCGATCGGGGAATGTGGTCTGGATCATGCGGCTCTCTCCTTCGGCTGACGTTCCAGCGGCAATAGCAGCAAGAGCGGCCGGTTTCCAGACGGAAGAAGACCGTCAGCCAAGCAGCCGGCCGATATCCGCAACCTGCATCTTCTTGAAGAGAGCGATCGCCTGCGCACCCTCTTCCTCATCCAGCGAAACCGCATAACGGACGGCAGCAGCAAGAAGCTGCATCGTCAGCCGGGCGATGGCGAGAAGCTCGGCCTCGGGCCGCGCCGGCCACAGGTGTTGTAACACTGAAAGCAAGGCCTGCGCATGGAATTCCATGTCTTCGGCATCGACTTCCTGAAGAAGCTTGTCCGTGTGGGTCGCATGCCAGATATCGCGCATGACCGGCTCGCGGCGGAAGAAGGCGTAATATTCATCGGCGATGACTGAGAGCGCAATGCGCAGATTGTCCGCATCCGTCACCTTGGCCAGTTCGCCAGCCACGCATCGACGGCCTTCCTCGTTGAAGCGTTCGGCGAGCGTGCGGATGATCGACGTCTTGTCCGGAAAGTATTGGTAGAGGGCACCGAAGGAAAGCCCAGCCTTTTCAACAATTTCGCTCATCTTCAGAGCATCGCTGCCGTTCTTTTCGATGAGCTCGGAGGCAACCGTCAGGATCTTTTCGAAGCGTTCGCGGCCACGCTGCTGGCTCGGGATGCGGCGCGGTTGGCCGATCGGCTCCTGATGGCGCCTGCGTCCTGCAACCATCTCTTCCGCCATCTTTCGATTCCTTCGGTCATTGACAATGAAAATAAGAGAGATTATCTCATTTTGCAAATGAGAGAGTTTCTCTTATTTTAAACGAAGGAGGAGTTTCGACATGCAGATTGTTCTCGTCCTGTCGCTTGTTGCCGCCGCGATCGGCAGCGGCCTTGTCGCCGGTATCTTCTTCGCGTTTTCGACCTTCATCATGACGGCATTCTCGCGCATTCCAGCGGAACAAGGCATCGCGGCGATGAACTCGATCAATGTCACCATCGTGCGCTCGCCCTTCATGCTGCTCTTCGTGCCGACCGCGATCCTCTGCGTCGTGATCGCAGTGCTCGCTTTCGTGAACTGGCGCGCCGGCGCTTCCTCGATGATGCTCGCGGGCTCCGCCCTTTATGTCCTCGCATCCTTCGTCTCGACCATCGTTTTCAACGTGCCGATGAACGATGCGCTGGACAAGGTCAGCGGCAACGGGCCGGATGCAGTCGAACTCTGGACCGCCTATCTCAGGGACTGGACCTGGTGGAACCACGTGAGGACCATCGCCTCGCTGCTTGCCTCCATCGCCTTCGTGCGCGCACTGATGCTCGTCTGAGTGACTGCTTGCCGAACGATCCAACGCACCGTCAGGAATCGGGTGGCCGGCTTCGAGCCAGTATGCGAACATCAGCCGGTTGGAGCGGAGGGGACCGCCATGCTCACACTTCATGATTATCTGCCGTCGCAAAATGGCTGGAAGGTAAGGGTTTTGCTCGGCCTGCTCGAAATGCCCTACAGCAGCCGGAATGTCTCGATCTTTGAGGGTGAGAGCCGTACCGAGGCGTTCCTGAAGCTCAATCCGGTCGGCGCCATCCCGGTTCTCGAACTCGATGATGGGCGCGCGATCGCCGAATCCAATGCAATCCTCACCTATCTCGCCGAGGGCACACGCTTTCTGCCATCTGACAGCTACGAACGCGCGAAGGTCATGCAATGGCTGTTCTTCGAACAATATCATGTCGAGCCTGTCATCGGCTCGCTGCGCTTCTGGACGTTGACGGGACGGCTGGAGCGTAACCAGAGCATGATTACGGGGAAGCGCGAAGCCGCAACCCGCGCTCTCGCCGCACTCGAACGCGGCCTCGCCGACAGCCGGTTTCTTGTCGGCGAGGAGCTGACCATCGCCGATATTGCGGTCTATGCCTACAGCCATCGGGCTGGGGATTGCGGCTTTCCTCTCGCAGCCTATCCGGCGTTTGCTGCCTGGTGCGATCGCGTTCGAGATGCCATCGGCCCCGGCTATCCGGTCTATCCCTATAGCCTCGATCCGCATTCCGGCGCCCGCGCGGAGCTGTAGACTATATCTGCTGGCAGAAGGTGATGCGGTTGCTGAAGGGGTCGATGACGGTCATTTCCAGGCCCCAGGGCGCTTCCTCGACACCCGGTTTCATGTAGCGGTAGTTCCTGGCGGTGAGTTCGGCCTGATAGGCGCTGATATTCTTCACCCGCACGAAGGCCCGGGCGCCGGGGCTTGCATCGCCGGAATGCTCGCTCAAATGCAATTGCATTTTCTCGCGCGAAACCTGGCAATACAGCGGAAAATTCTCGCCGAAACGATGCTCCCAATCCAAGGCGAAACCCAGAAAGCCGCAATAAAATTCCATGGCTTTCTCGACCGAGAAAATGCGGAAGATCGGTACCGGCGGCTCGATGCCTGCAGCCGATTTCACACCTTCGGCCTCGTCCAGCTTTGCGGAAAGAATGTTCCACTGGTCGAAGCCGAATTGTCTGGCGACGATCTCCAGGGTTTCACTGTGGGTGAGGGAAATATCACGATCGGCAAGCGCCTGCCGAAGTGTTTTTGCCATAAGCTTGGCATCGCGAAAATCGCGCATTGTTCATCCTTCCGTCGGCGGCAAACAGGAAGATCAGTGCCCGCATCTGCTGACCCGTTCGCCATCGATTGCCGAGAGCAAGGATGTGAAGGTGGATTTGGATGCATTCACCATAATGCTTGCGCATCGCGGGGCGGCTGGCTGCATCCGACCGGCTATCAGCTTATGAAAGGTTGAGAGAACGATCAAGAGGCCGATCGCGCGAAGCCTGACGGTACCGAATGCAGGTGGCCGGCGAGTTCGACGCGATTGCGGCCGGCGCGCTTGGCGACGTAGAGCGCCTTGTCGGCAGCACTCAGCATGGAGTCAAAGTCCAGCGGCTTGGCGCGGCAGGGCGCGACGCCGACGCTGACAGTGCATTTGAGCACCTCGTCGTCGGTGGGGATCTCGCGCGCCTCGAAGGCCTTGCGGATACGTTCGGCGGCGACTTCCGCCCGGCCGGGCATGCTCTCCTTCAGCACCAGCGCAAATTCTTCGCCACCGAGCCGCGCGACGGTATCGTCGGTGTGGCAATTGGCCGAAAGTTCGTCGGCGAAGATCTTGAGCACGCGATCGCCCGTGGCATGGCCATAACGGTCGTTGACGGATTTGAAATGATCTATATCGAAGACGATGACGGCGGTGGTCGGGTCCATGGGACGCGTGCCGTATTGATCGAACAGCGCGCGGCGGTTGAGCAAACCGGTCAGCGGGTCGGTAATCGCCTCGAGCCGATGACGGGCGGCGAGCCGCCACTGATGCAATGCCAGCGACAGCGCGCCAATCCCTGTCATGCCCGCGATACAGACGGCGAGGCTCAGATCTTCCGCCCAATTGCTGGGCGCCTTTCCGAGCACGAGCTTTCCTTCGGAGATCAGCACGGCGGCGCAGAGAACGAAGGAGATGGCCGTCAGCGTATAGAGCGCAGCAATCCCGAGGAGCGGCGCCGGCGCTTCGGCGCGCGCGAGCCAATATTGCCTGGCGGTAGCAAAGAGCAGCAGGGCGATGGCAAGATTGTCGGCGATGAAGGCCAGGCCGTCATAACCTAATAGCATCGGCACAGTGGAGAAGACCATCGCCGCCAAAGCCCGGACTGCGATGGCCGGTATCACCAGGCGCCCGGTAAGAAACTGCTTGCCTGCACCCCATATGGTGGCAAACCCGGCATGAAACAGCACGAAATTGGCGATGCCGAACGATAGCTCCGGCTTACTCACATAGGCGCTGTAAGCAAAAATGCCGCTGACGACGAGGACGAGACCGATGGTGGCAGTGAGCAGCACGGTTTCGGCCCGACGGACGAGCCAACTGCCCATCAATGTCACGGCGAGACATGCCGCCGACACACCCAGCGCCAGCAGGAGGGAGTTGTAGTCAAGCATCATGCTTTCAGTCTCCGCAGCTATTGTCGCGCCAGAGGATATTGGCAGCTGATGGGCTTTGCGATGAGGAATGTCTTATGCATCCGTTAACAAATGATGCATCGCACAATAAAAATGTTACGCGTCTAACGTCGCGCCGGAATTTAAAACGAATATTCGATTTAAAATAGAAAATACTGACGTAGCACCTACGCCATCACCTGCCAATGAAGCGGAAACATCGGATCGAAGACGGTCACCGAGCCGGCGCCTGTTTCTACCTTGGCGGGAAAGAAGATTGGCTCGGCATGCCGGGACAGGGTGATGCGTTCCTCGTTCGGCGGCAAGCCGTACCAAGCGGGGCCGTTCAGCGACGCGAAAGCTTCGAGGCGTTCCAGAGCACCCTCCTCCTCGAACACATGAGCAAGGCAGCTCATCGTATTGATCGAGGTGTAGATGCCGGCACAGCCGCAGGCGCATTCCTTCAGCGGATCGACATGCGGGGCGGAATCCGTGCCGAGGAAGAAGCGCGGATCGGCCCCGGTGGCGGCCGCGCGCAGGGCCAGCCGGTGGGTCTCGCGTTTGGCGACTGGCAGGCAGTAATAATGAGGCCGGATGCCGCCGACGAGGATGGCATTGCGGTTGATGATCAGATGATGCGTAGTGATCGAGCCGGCGAGATTGCCTTTGGCCGCCTTGATGTAGTCGATACCATCAGATGTCGTCACGTGCTCCATCGTCACCTTCAGCTCGGGCAAGCGCCGGCGCAGCGGATCGAGCACGGTCTCGATGAAGACGGCCTCGCGATCGAAGATATCGACATCAGGCGTCGTCACCTCACCGTGGACGCAGAGCGGCAGGCCGATCTTCGCCATGCGCTCCAGCACCGGCATCGCCTTTTCCATGTCACGCACGCCGCCATGCGAATTGGTGGTGGCGCCGGCCGGGTAAAGCTTGACGGCGGTGATGAGCCCGCTCTTCTTTCCCTCTTCCACGTCGTCGGGGCTCGTATGCTCGGTCAGATAGAGCGTCATCAGCGGCTGGAAGCGATGGCCAGCCGGAAGCGCCTTCATGATACGGTCGCGATAGGCGGCCGCATCAGCGGTCGTGACGACGGGCGGCACCAGGTTCGGCATGATGATGGCGCGGGCGAAGGTGCTGCTCGTATCTCCGATCACACCTTCCAGCATGGCGCCGTCGCGCAGATGCAGATGCCAGTCGTCAGGACGGCGGATGGTGATCGATTGCATGGGAGCCTCCGAAGCGATGCGGGTTTCGCCTCGATAGCATCAACACCGGTGCGGAAACAACTGTTCAGGCCAGCGCGATTTCCAATGTGATGTCGGCAGGCCGACGATTTTCGAGAATGAGACGGCCGTTCGGCAGGTCGTTGCCGTAGACTTTGGCGCTTGCTTCTTCCTCGGTCAGCTTATAGCCGCGCCAGCGATCCCAGAGCCGCTCTTCCAGCACATCGATCGGCGGTGCCAGCATCACCGAAAAATCGAACACGCCTTCGAGTTCGGCCCATTTGCCCAGCGAAAACAGCAGGTAATTGCCTTCGACGATGATGAAGCGATGATCGGGGGAAATGGCGCGGGCCGACGCGATGGCGAGTTCGCGCGAGCGATCAAAGACCGGCACCAGAACCTCCTGGTCGGCCCGCCTGACAGCGCGGATGATATCGAGAAACCCGCGAACATCGAAGGTTTCGGGAATACCTTTGCGCGCCAGGAGGCCGCGTTCGATCAGGATGGCATTGTCCATGTGGAAGCCATCCATCGGCAGCACTTCGGCGCTTTCGCCTCTGGCCTTCAGCGCGACGGCCAGATTGTCGGCCATCGTCGACTTTCCCGCACCCGGCGGCCCGGCGACGGCGATCAGGAAACGTTTGGCATCGCCGGCGCGGACGAGAACCTCGCCGACAATGTCATCGATACGTGTGCTCATGCCGCGACAGGCTCCGTCGGCGCCGCCTTGGCGCCGGTCATGAACGCGACGGCGTCGGACATTGTATATTCCTTCGGATCGATCACTGTCAGCCGCCGGCCGAGACGGTGGATATGGATCCGGTCGGCCACCTCGAAGACATGCGGCATGTTGTGGGAGATCAGCACGATTGGCAGGCCGCGGGCGCGTACGTCGAGGATCAGCTCCAGCACGCGGCGGCTTTCCTTGACGCCGAGAGCCGCTGTCGGTTCGTCCATGATGATGACCTTCGAGCCGAAGGCGGCGGCGCGGGCGACAGCGACGCCCTGACGCTGGCCGCCGGAGAGCGTCTCGACCGCCTGGTTGATGTTCTGGATCGTCATCAGGCCCAGTTCCGACAGCTTGTTGCGTGCCAGCTTTTCCATCGCCGGCCGGTCGAGCATGCGGAACACCGAGCCGAGCGGGCCGCGTTTACGGATCTCGCGGCCGAGGAACATATTGTCGGCGATCGACAGTGCCGGCGACAGCGCGAGGTTCTGATAGACCGTCTCGATGCCGGCCTCACGCGCCTCCATCGGCGACCTGAACTGCACCTGCCGGCCTTCCAGCGTGATCACCCCCTCGTCGGGCGTGACGGCGCCTGAAATCGCCTTGATGAGCGAGGACTTGCCGGCACCGTTATCGCCAATGACGGCGAGGATTTCCCCCGGATACAAGTCGAAATCGGCATTGTCGAGCGCGGTCACGCGTCCATAACGCTTGACGAGACCACGGGCGGTGAGAAGGGGTTCGCGAACCATGATTACACCGAAACCTTTCTGATCCACTGATCGATGGCGACGGCGGCGATGATCAGCACGCCCGTCAGCAGGACTTTCCATTGCGGATCGGCACCGAGCATGTTGAGCCCCATCGACACGACGCCGACGATCATGGCGCCGAAGAGAGTGCCAAGAATGGAGCCGCGGCCGCCGAACAGCGAGATACCGCCGATCACAGTCGCGGTGATCGCTTGAAGATTATAATCGGTGACAGCCGAAGACGGTGAGATCGAGCCGTTGCGGCCGATCGAGACCCAGGCAGCGAAGGCAGCGATGATGCCCGATATCGTATAGACGGTCAGCAGCACCTGCTTGGTCTGGATGCCGGACAGCTTTGAGGCCTCGGGATCGTCGCCGACGGCATAAACATGTCGGCCCCAGGCGGTGTGATTGAGAACATACCAGAGCAGCAGGACGAGCAACACCATGGCGATGACCCCAAGGGTGAGCACGGCACTGCCGAGCCTGAAGCTCGCGGCGAAAAGATGAAGCAGCGGCGCCTGTTCGTCGACGTCGGCGTCGCGGATCGTCTCGTTGGCGGAATAGATGAAATTCGTCGCCATGACGATATTCCAGGTGCCGAGCGTGACGATGAAGGGCGGCAGTTTCATGAAGGCGACAAGGAAGCCGTTCAGCAATCCGCACAGGCCGCCGACAAGGAGGCCGGCTGCGACCGCGATCGGCGTCGGTATGCCGTAGGTAATCGCGACGTTACCCATGATAACAGCCGAGATCACCATGATGACGCCGATCGAAAGATCGATGCCGGCCGTCAGGATGACCAGCGTCTGGGCGGCGCCGAGAATGCCGACGATGGCGATCTGCTGCAGGATCAGCGTCAGCGTATAGGACGAGAAGAACCGTCCCCCGATCGCTATCCCGAAAATCACGATCGCCAGCACCAGCACGATCAGCGGCACGGCGGCCGGCGTCGAGTGCAGAAAATGCTGCGCGCGCTTGATCAGCGAGACATCCTGGTGCTCGAAGGAGGCGACGTTCTTGTCGCTGCCGTCGAGGACGCGTTCGAATTCCTGTGCTCCGGTCATTGTTCCTCCTCCGCATCCGCGCGCCGAACCGCGCGGAGGCCGTCACTCCTGTTCATCCGTTGTTGCTTAGCCGGTGGAGCGACGGCACATCGTCCGTCCAAAACGGCCGGGGATCAAGCCCCGGCCGTTTTCTCTTTCAATAGATCGGGCTTAGCCCCAGCACTTGTCCGTGCCTTCCTTGGTGTCGATCGACTTGACGCCGGAGACCGGCTTGTCGGTGACGAGCGAGACGCCGGTGTCGAAGAAGGACTTGCCTTCGGTCGGCTTCGGCTTTTCACCCGAGTCGGCGAACTTCTTGATCGCCTCGATGCCGAGCGAAGCCATCAACAGCGGATATTGCTGCGAGGTGGCGCCGATGACGCCTTCCTTGACCGACTTGACGCCCGGGCAACCACCGTCGACCGACACGATCAGCACGTTCTTTTCCATACCGACAGCCTTCAGCGCCTGGTAGGCGCCGACAGCGGCCGGCTCGTTGATCGTGTGAATGACGTTGATGCTCGGATCCTTCTGCAGAAGGTTTTCCATGGCCTTGCGGCCGCCTTCCTCGTTGCCGTTAGTCACGTCGTGGCCGACGATGCGCTTGTCGTCTTCGTCGCCGATCTTGTCCGGGTTCTTCGGATCGATGCCAAAGCCCATCATGAAGCCCTGGTCGCGCAAAACGTCGACTGTCGGCTGCGACGGCGTCAGGTCGAGGAAGCCGACCTTGGCGTCCTTGGCCTTGTCGCCGAGCGTTTCCTTGGCCCACTGGCCGATCAGCTTGCCGGCGAGCAGGTTGTCGGTGGCGAAGGTGGCGTCGGCGGCATCGGCCGGTTCCAGCGGCGTGTCGAGCGCGATGACCAGCAGGCCGGCGTCGCGGGCCTTCTTGACCGCAGGCACGATGCCCTTGGTGTCGGAAGCCGTCAGCAGGATGCCCTTTGCGCCGTCGGCGATGCAGCTTTCGATCGCCGCAACCTGGCTTTCGCTGTCACCATCGATCTTGCCGGCATAGGACTTCAGCGAAACGCCAAGTTCCTTGGCCTTGGCGGTCGCACCTTCCTTCATCTTGACGAAGAAGGGGTTGGTGTCGGTCTTGGTGATGAGGCAGGCGGAAACGTCGGCCGCCATGGCCGGAGCGGAAAAGGCGACACCGAGCGCGAGCGCGCTGAAAGCGAGAACGGATTTCTTCATGGACTCCTCCCAGAGTTTGCCGGCGCCGCCCCTGCGGAGCCGGAATTAAAGGCGGCACTCGGAGGCCTCTAAAGCCTTCCTGTGCCCTTGACGATGGCAATTAAGAGCGAAAGAAATCGGCTTGTCAATAAATAAATCCAATTGAATTATTAATTCGATGTGGCATGCTCGGCGAAAATCGGGCATAGGCCAACGATCGGGAGGAGCGGCCATGTCATCCTTGGATGGACCGGAAAACATGCCGGCCCCGCCACCAATTCTCAATCCGGCCGGGGGTGCGAACCAGGTCAGGGTGCGCGCCTATAACGAACGGCTCGTGCTGTCGCTGGTGCGCCTCTACGGCGCACTGTCGAAGGCCGATATCGCGCGACGCAGCGGGCTCTCGGCGCAGACCGTCTCAGTCATCATGCGGGTCTTGGAAAAGGAAGGCCTGCTTTTGCGCGGGGATCCCGTACGCGGTCGCGTCGGCCAGCCATCGATCCCCATGCATCTCAATCCCGACGCCGTCTATTCCTTCGGCTTGAAGATGGGACGGCGCAGCGCCGATCTGGTGCTGATGGATTTCGTCGGCCGCATCCGCATGCAGCTGCACCGGACCTATGCCTATCCGTTGCCGCACGAAATCCTCGCCTTCGTCACCTCGGGCATCCAGGAGCTCGAAAGCCGGCTCGACGAAAAGCAGCGCAGCCGCATTGCCGGCCTCGGCATCGCCGCACCTTTCGAGCTCTGGAACTGGGCCGAAGAGGTGGGAGCGCCGGCGGGCGCGATGGAGGTGTGGCGCGATGTCGACCTGCAGACCGATATCGCCGCGCGCGTTCCCCATCCGGTATTCCTGCAGAACGATGCGACCAGCGCCTGCGGGGCGGAATTGGTCTTCGGCGTCGGGCCTTCCTATCCGGATTTCGTTTATTTCTTCATCGGCTCCTTCATCGGCGGCGGCATTGTGCTGAACTCGGCGATCTTTTCCGGCCGCACCGGCACGGCGGGCGCGATCGGGCCGCTGCCGGTGCGCGGCAAGAACGGCGAGACGAAGCAGCTGCTCGAAATCGCCTCGATCTTCGTGCTCGAGAATATGCTGCGCGAGCGAGGCATCGATCCCGAGCCGCTCTGGTATTCCGCCGACGATTGGGTGGATTTCGGTGAGCCCATGGAAAGCTGGATCCAGGATACCGCCAAGGCGCTGGCGCAGGCGATCGTCGCTGCCGCTTCGATCGTCGATTTCAGCGCGGCCGTCATCGACGGCGGTTTTCCCGCCTGGGTGCGCAGCCGTGTGGTGCAGGCCACGATCGACGAAGCAGCCAAGCTTGACCTGCAGGGCGTCGTCATGCCCGAAATCATCGAGGGCGCGGTCGGAGCGCAGGCACGCGCCATCGGCGGCGCCAGCCTGCCGATTTTCGCGCGTTACCTCACCGACCAGAACGTTCTCTTCAAGGAGGTAGACCATGCTGAAAGGACTTGATCCGCTATTGAGCCCGGAGTTGCTTTCGACACTTCGGGCCATGGGCCACGGTGACGAAATCGCCATCGTCGACGGCAATTATCCGGGCGTCGAACATGGGCGGCGGCTGATCAGGCTCGACGGACATCATCTCATTCCGGTTCTCGACGCCGTTTTGAGCGTGCTGCCGATCGACGACTTCGTGGAGGAAGCGATCTTCCGTTCGACGGTGAAGACCGAGCGTGACAAGCTCGATCCCGTGCATGAGGAAATGATCGCCTGCTGCGCCCGCCACGAGCCGGAGCGACAGGTCGTTCCGCTGGTAGGGCAGGATTTTTATGGCCGCGTTCGCGCGGCCCACGCCGTCATCCAGACCAGCGAGCCGAGGCTTTATGCCAATATCATCCTGCGCAAGGGCGTGATCTATCCTTCGGCCGGTGACGAGCCCGCCAAGGCCGAGGTCGATCCCTTCGTCTATTGATGTCGGCCGTCAGATTTCGCCGGCCGATGGTCCCCAAACATCCGTCAGCGCAAAACCGAGGGGATGCGGATCGAAGGGATCGAGTGCGACCTGAGACAGGCCGAAGGTAAAGCCGCGGCCCGATATCGTCGGGATGACGGCCGGTTTTCCGGCCACTTCCGTCACCGCCTGCAGGCCGACTTCGAATTCCGAGCCGATGATCGATTTCGACTTGAAAACATCACCGACCTTTGCCTTTCCGCGCGCATGAAGCGTCGCGAGATTAGCCGAGTTGCCCGTGCCGCAGGGCGAGCGATCGGCGCGCCCCGGCCACATGGTGGTGCAGGTGCGCACGGTGCCATCCGCCTCGGTATCGCGGAACATGACATAGGCTACGCCCGAGATTGCCGGGATTTCCGGATGCACGACTTTGATATTGCGGTTGATCAGGTCTTTGAGGATCATGCCGGCCTGCACCAATCCTGCGGCATTCGCCTTCTCGATCGTCAGATTGATCTGACCGACATCGACCAGTGCGTAGAAGATGCCGCCGTAGCAGATGTCCGCCCTGATCTTTCCCCAATGCGGCGTGTCGATCTCGACATCCAGTTCATGGACGAAGGACGGCACCATGGTCAGTTTCACCTTTTCGCAGCGACCGTCGCGGCAGGTGGCCGTGGCCTTGACCAGTCCGGCTGCGGTTTCCAGCGTAACGACAGTTTCCGGCTCCTTCATCTCGACGATGCCGGATTCCAGAAGAGCGGTCGTCACGCAGATGGAATTCGAGCCCGAACTGGCATGCGCCTGATCAGGCTGCAGGATGATGAAGGCCGCATCTGCGTCCGGATGCTTCGGCGGCAGCAAGAGGTTGACCGAGCCGATCGGTGCGCCGCGCGGCTCGAGGCAGAGGAAGCGACGAAGCTCCTGCCCCTTGGGGTCGGTGTTCAGCCAGTGAAGCTGGGCCGCAACCGTCTCGCCCGGAATCTTCGGCACGCCGCCGATCGCCACCTTGCCGATTTCACCTTCGGCATGAACATCCAGAAGCTGGATCGTGCGCTTCCATCTCATCCTTCAAACTCCAAATCAGACGTGACCCCGCGCGATGCCTCCATCGACGCGGATATTGTTACGGGTGACGAAGGTTCCGGCCATGACCAGTCCTAGTACCTGTCGATGCGGAATGGCTTGATATCAACTGATGTTTTGACGCCTGCCACCATATCCGCAATCAACCGTGCTGTCGTTGCCGAATAGGTCAGGCCGAGATGGCCGTGGCCAGTGGCATAGAAGACGCCAGGTATTTTCGAAGAGGGCGAGATAATCGGGATCGTATCCGGCAGCGCCGGGCGATGGCCCATCCATTCGCGGGTGTCCTGAACCCTGAGATCGGGCAGGATACGCTGCGCATGGCGCACGAGCACACGCGGACGGCGGAAGTCGGGGGGAGCCGTCAGACCGGCCAGCTCGACATTGCCTCCAATGCGGATACCGCCGGCCGTCGGCGTGACCATGAAGGCGCGATGCGGCCAGATCACCGAATAGCGCATGGAAATTCCGGGCTGCATGATCTGCGTATGGTAACCGCGCTCGGTTTCAAGCGGGATCGGCTCGCCGAGGGCCTCGGCCAGGAACCGCGTATGAACGCCGGCCGCCAGGACGACCTTGTCGGCTTCGATGCGGCTACTGTTTTCGAAAAGAACTGCAACCTTGCCGTCACTGCTGCGTTCGACACCTTTTGCCTGGCCGAATACGAAGTCGGCGCCAGCGGCTCTCGCGGCATCAGTGAGCTTGACGACAAGTTCATACGGATCGCGGATCGACTTGTTGTCCGGCAGCAACACTGCCTTGGCGATTTTCGGCGAAAGGGTCGGTTCGTAATACTGGATCGCGCCGTTGCTCAGCACCTCGAATTCCAGGCCATAGCGCCGCATCAATTCGAGATGGCCACGGTCCGCATCGAATTCGGCCTCGGTTTCGTAGATCGCAAGACAGCCCTCCTCGGTCATCAGATCGGGCGCGCGGATGGCATCGAGCATGGTGCGGAAATTGCCGAGAGCGGCCTTGGAAAGGCTCATGCCCGCATCCTCGATCTCCCTGAGACGGGCCGGACGGCCGGCTGCGAGAAACCGCAGGAACCAGGGCAGGATTTTCGGCGCGTAGCCCGGTCGCAGCCAGACCGGGCCTTCCGGATCGATCAGCCAGCGCGGCAGCTTCTTCCAGGTCGACGGACCAGAACCAGCTGCGAAGTCAAGCGCGATGCTCGCCATATTGCCGTAAGAGGTTCCCCTGCCCGGTTCCCCCTTGTCGATCAGCGTTACCTGAAAACCCCGCCGCTGCAATTCGAAAGCAATCGAAGCGCCGATCACACCGGCGCCGACAACGGCCACCGTCCTATTCGTTTCATTCGCCATGTCTTGTCCACCGCACGGCAGAGTCGATTGCCGCCGGAGACGTGATATATCACAACGAAGCGGATGCCTATGATTTTTTACTGAGTGTCTTCCGGCAGCCCCGCTCCGACGCTGTCGCCCACTGAACCCACGGTATTGTTCATCGACTGGCCGAGACGGCGCACCTGAGCATCGTAGTTGCGGCGGGTGCGGGGATCGAAGATGGCGATCGGCGTGCTGACTGCGAGGCTGACTGCGCTGCCGGCCGTCTGGGCGGCACCAATGGCGACAGCGCCGACCGCTTCGCCGAGCCCGACTTCGGAATCGGTAATCGTCTGACCGGCAATCAGCCGGTCGCCGATGAGCTTCACCACTTCCGGACTTTCGGCGAATTTGCCATGATTCAGGCGATCGCCGGTTTTCAGCTTGGTGAGGTCGAGCACGGTGATACCGGCCGCCTCCAGCTTGCTGCGATAGGGCTCGGCGGACGGATCGATCTGGCCGAGGCGATCGACATTGCCGGAGATGCGCCGCGAGAGCGCGAGAGCGCGGTCATCCCGGGAAACGAAGATGGTGAAATGCGGCCTGTCCTTGCCGAGACTCTGAAACTGGCGGCCGAACACGTCGACATCGAGATCCGGCGAGGCAAGGATGACATTGTTGATCTTGGAGGCGACGTGGCCGTCGCGGATCGCCATCTGGCGCAGCGCCTCGACCGTCAGCCAGGTCCCCATGGAGTGGGCCATGATAGTGATATCACCCACCGACGGATTGTTGGCCGTGCGCCGCAGCAGCTCTTCCAGCGCATCGCGCGAATAGTTGGTACTCTCTTTGTCGTAGTTGTAATCGAAGATGCTGGCGCGCGATGGCCATGTGAAAACGGCGGGCGCCACGTCGGCATGCGAATCATGGACGATCTGTGCGAAGCGATAGACCGCATCCTCATAACGGTTATTGAAGCCATGTACGAAGATGAGGACACGCTTGCTCTTCGGCATATGCGTTCTCAACCAGTTCTCGCCCGCCTTCTCTCCATTAAGCGGATCGACTGCGACAGTGACGAAATCCTTGAGCGGATCGGCAGGTAGACGGCGGGGCCATTGCACTTGCCCGACCTTCCGATTGGCTTCCGGAGGAATGGAGACATCGACTGCATCGACCATCAACCCGGTGCCGCGCTCTCCGGAGAAGAGTATGGCCGGATTTTCATCGGCAGCGCGCGTGGTCGCTACCAGCAAATCGACGCGCGACGTGCCCGGCGGAACCGTGCCAGCCGCCTGCATGACGCCGATCGGCCGGCCGCAGGAAACAAGGAGGCCCAGGACGAGCAGGGCTGCGAGAGCTTTGCCCAAAACACTGCATCTGCCGATCATGACATCTCCGCAGGTTCAGGCGTCATCGCGCCAAACCACCAACATGCGCTTGCTGCGCGCCTTCAGATAGGCCCAGGCCAAGGGCGGAGTCAATTTTACGAAGGTTTGGGAGAACGATAATCCGGGAAAAAGAAAGAGCCCGACGCGGGAGGAGGTGCGTCGGGCTCTTGATCCTGACTGACAACTGGGAGGAGGAGTGTTGCCAGTCCGATGAAGGAGCGCTGGGAGGAGGAGTGCGCTGCCTTCGTGATTATCAATACTCAATTCACTCGATGGAGAACAGCGAAATTACCGCAATGCAGCAATGCATTGGGCGCAATGCTTGCCTCCCTGGTATCACACGTGCGCCTCATTTTGCGGCATCTTTGATCAACTGATCAAAATATTCCGCACATTGTCCATGCATGAATCCCACAGATTGCGTGCCTTTCCCGATGTCGCATGCGAAACGAGGGCGCGAAACGAAAACGGCCGTGGCTGAAACCGCGGCCGTTTCATCGCTGACTTTATGTTTAATCAAGCGGCCTTGAAGAGCTTCTTGCCTTCGGCATCGAGGGCAGTGAACTCCTCATCGGACAGCGTGATATCAACGGCAGCGACGTTTTCTTCCAGATGCTTGACCTTCGACGTGCCAGGGATCGGCAGCATGACGGGGCTGCGCTTCAGCACCCAGTCCAGCGCGATCTGGCTCGGCGCCGCATTGTGCTTCCTGGCGATGGTATCGAGCAGCGAGCCGGGCTTTGCGAGATCGCCGGCCGCCAGCGGATACCAGGGGATGAAGCCGATATTGTGCTTGGCGCAATAGTCGAGCACATCCTCGCTGGTGCGGTCGACGAGATTGTAACGGTTCTGAACCGTCGCGACCTTGAAGACCTTGGAGGCGGCTTCGATATCGGCGACCGAGACTTCGCTGAGGCCGGCATGTCGGATCAAGCCGGAATCGAGCAGCGACTTGATGGTGTCGAACTGCTCCTTGGCCGGCACTTTCGGGTCGATACGGTGAAGCTGCCAGAGATCGATCTGCTCGACACCGAGGTTGCGCAGGCTCTTATGCACCTGTTGGACCAGATATTCCGGGCGGCCGACCGGCAGCCAGATGTTTGGGCCATGGCGCGTGAGGCCGCCCTTGGTGGCGACGACGAGGCCCTTCTTGTAGGGGTAAAGCGCCTCCTTGATCAGCCATTCGGAAACGTCAGGGCCATAGGAATCGGCCGTATCGATGAAGTTGATGCCGAGTTCCGGCAGACGCTTCAGGGTGCGGATCGATTCATCGCGGTCGGCAGGATTGCCCCAAATACCGTCGCCGGTGACGCGCATGGCGCCGAAGCCGAGACGGTTGACCTCCATATCGCCACCAATCTTGAAGGTACCGGATTTCGCTGCATTGTAATCGCTCATCGTCTCTTCCTCTCTTGGTCAATAAATCATTCAAAATCGGTGGAGCTGAAAACCTGCTCCCAGGCGTCGGATTCGGTCTTGAGAAAGCCGAGCTTCTCGCGAACGGGGCTGATCGCACCACGCCCAAGCAACAGTGCGCATATAGGGCGGGACTACCTCCATGACAGCCACCGGACCGGAAATGTTGATCTCAAACTGGCGGCGCAGTTCGTTCATCGCCGATCTTCGACGCGCCTTATCGACTTCCTACGAAAGTACCGATCGAAAGCATCGCAACAGAAAGTGATCGTCTAGGCGTGGAATTCCCTAGAACCGGGTTTTGCTTCTTCGCCGAATTCGGCCAGCATCTTCCAGAGCTCGTCAAAGATCCCGCGTGCGAAGACTTCCATAGAGGCGCTTTCGGTCGCAGTATCCGGCGCACGCTGCTGCCAGAGCTCACCGCCAACGCGCAGCGCGCCGATAACAACGGCCGAAAGCAAGCGCATGTGCACCCGTGCATCCGGATCACCGCCCCTGCGGGTGACCAGCGCCTCGGTCAGCTTCTGCTCCAGCTTGGCATATTTGAGCTGATCACGGGCTTTGAGGGTTGGCGTGCAATGGATCAGTTCGCTGAGCGCCAGAGCGCGCTCGTCAGCCGAGGTGATTACAGTGGCAATAAGGGCTTCTTCAACGGCCTTGATGGGGGATTCGCCGGCCGGACGTGCGGCAATCGCCGTCATCAGGCGATCAGCGAAGGAATCCTGCCAGGCGAAGACAACCTCTTCCTTCGACGGGAAATAATCGAAGAAACTGCGCTTCGAGACATCAGCTGCCTCGGTAATCTCCTCGATGGTGGTCGCGTCGAAGCCGCGCTCCATAAAGAGGGTAATCGCTGCCTGTTCGATGCGCTCGCGGGTCTGACGACGCTTGCGCTCACGCCTGCCCTCGACGGCTTCAGGCTGTCTCTTCTCGGTCATTTCCATCAGCTGTCATTCAGTCGTCCGCTTCAGCGGCGATCTCCATATCCACTCCGCCGCTACGATATTTGAAACGCTCACGCGAGAGCTCAAGCGGCCTGCGGCGTGAAATCCGATAGACGGAGGCCGGCGGCAGGTTGCGAACCGTACCGCCGATACGCGTGGCCTTCAGGCCCAGGCGGTCGAGGATCGGACGCGGCACGGGACAGCGCGGTCCATAGGTGAACTGGTAAAAGGCGCCGCCGGCCCGCATATAGACGAAGGCGCCGGCAAGGATCGAGGCGATCTTGCGCGGCGACATGGAAAGCAGCGGCAGACCGCTGACGACCGCACCAACGGGTTCACCCTCGAAAATATTGGCCTGCGCCAGATGGCTGGCATCCATCTGCAGGATACGCGCGTCGGGGAAGCGCTTCTGAAGCGACCCGATGAACTCAGGACCGTATTCGATGAGCGTCAGGTCGCACTCGCTGATGCCACGCGTAAGCAGCGCGCGAGTAAAGACGCCGGTGCCCGGGCCAAGCTCGATGATCGGACCATCCAGAGCAGCGATCTCGCTGGTCATGATGCGCGCAAGCGAGTCGCCAGAGGGCGCGATGGCGGCCACCCTCAGCGGGTTGCTCAGCCAGGAACGGAAAAAATGCAGGAAATCTGAGAATGCACCGTTTGCGATCATGATTATCCCACCTGTCTGAAATGCGATTGACTATCGATGCGACGATCGTCTGCAGCATGGCGATTTGAAGGCAGCCCCGTCAACCCATCGTCTTGGTGGGTGCCTGTTTCCAACAACATTTCGTGTATTTTCATATCTAATGCATATTTGCAGTTAATGCAATAATTCCAAAACCTGAACGCCACTGCCCCCTTTCAAGGCGTCTGGCGAAGCTGTGGCAGATAGTTGAAGATGTCACCAGTCTTTCCTCCGACACCATGAGCTGGAACGAAAAAGGCAGCCGCGAAGGCTGCCCTCTTTCGCTGCAGGGACGTCGGTCCCCTTCTCCTCTGCATTGTGCCTGCAAACCGCCTCAGTAGTTGCACCCCGACCTGCTGGTTGGATTGAAGCGCAGGCCGCAAGCCATGTTGAGCGGCTTCTTCGGGCTATACTGATAAGGCGCCGAGCCGCTGGATACGCCGTTGATCGAACCGGTCGTGCGGGGCTCGTTGCGAGCGTTGGTGTTTTTGTGCTGCTTCACGACCTGTTGCTGTTGAGCCGGAGCTGCGTTGGCAGATGCGAATGCCGAAGCGCTGATGATTGCGCCAAAGGCCACGGCCACGAAACCATTCTTCACCACATTGATCATTTCATATCTCCTTGGGAGGATCGTTGGAATTTACGCCAAGGAGCTAGGAAGCGGATTTGTCATATTCTACCGCGCTGCAACAGCGATCACGGATACGTGAGATTCGGCAGCGCGCAAGAAAACGGCGGCTCGCAGCCGCCCTTTCCTTTGCCGGCTCAATAGCCGTTGTCGCACGGCATGCTGCCGGGACCGACGGAGCCACCAAACGTGGGGTTGCACATCGTTTTATGTGTGGATCGGTTCTCGGGGTTACGGACAATCGAACCCGTGGTGCCGGCTTCGACGCCGAACGCAGCAAGCGGATACCAGAAGCCATCTGAATGACGGCGGGTACCAGGGCGTTCCGTAGCGGAGCCGCGATAGCCATGCCAATAAGCGGTATGTGCTTTATATTGCGCCATTTCCACATTCGTCGGGACCGGAATCCGGGCTTGCTGAACGGGCGCCGCCAGCGCGGGAGCTGTAGACGAGAGGGCGAGAAGAGCGCTGAGCGCAAAGGCGGACGGAGCCATATTGAGCATTTCCATGATAAATCCTCCTTACTGGATTTACCTATGAAAAATGCGTTCTGCGCGGGTGGAGTTCCGCCATCACACGCAGTTTCCTGCACTTGTGATTGCACGCGATCGGGGGTGACTGGAAGACACAAAAAATCAAAAAAGTGCGATTGCAAAAGCCCCGAGAGCAATCGCCGGCGACAATTCATCGGGTGCGTGAATTCACTGTTCTCAATTCGCGTATAAAGGACGGTAGCCTTGGCTTGCGACGCACGAGAGGTATTGCCGATGGGCGGCGCCGCTCGCATTGGTTTCCCGTTCCACGGCATCGCGATGGCCGGTCATCTGCGCACGCAGGTCGTACTGCTTGTTCGCCTCATCATACATGGCATTGGCATCGGACATACACAGGCTGTGAGTGACACCGGGCGGATTGACGGGTGAGGCGACCGGCACGAGCACCGGCGCATTGGCGCGATCGATACAGCCTGCCAGAGCAGCCATCATCGCGACGAGACCAGCCATGCTAACAATTCTCGTCTTCATGCAATCCTCCGCCACTTCGCCTGACATAATCCATCGCTTCCGCAGATAGACGCCGAAGGTTGCGCGAAACTAGGCAGGAGGTGCCACCGTTTCTCGCAGATTTCCTTGCACTGCTGACGTCGTGGTTGAACTCGCGGCTGGAAAGGGCCGTGATGGTCAGGAGCATTTCATGCAGGCAGTCGATTTGCGCCGCCGCATCCTCTTTCTGTCAAGCTAGAAGTGGGCAGTGCGATCAAGCGCCTTCGACATGCAGTTTCCCGAAAATCCTGACGAGTGCGTCCAGATCACTCTCCGACAGGCTTGCCAACTCTGGTGGCGGCTGATGATAGGCAGCCAGCAATTCGGTTTTCGTTTCAGCCCCCTTTTCGGTTGCCCGCACGAGCTTCACACGTCGATCGCTTGACGATGGGATACGATCGGCCAGGCCGGATCGCTCCAGCCGGTCTACCAGCCAGGTTGCGGTCGAGGGGTCGCAGCCCCATTCGCGTGCTAATTCTCCGATCGGCTTGCCGTCCGCTCCAAGCGAAAAAAGAGCGCGGGAATCGTTCGGCGTCAGCCCAAGCCTCTGCTGCGCCGCCAGACGCTGCGGCGCCGAACTCATCAGAAAGCTGAACATCAAGCGCCAGGCTTCATTGGCACGGTTGGACGCATCGCGAGGGGGTGTCATGTCTCGGCTCCAGGGCTGCTTTCTTGACATATTTTGATTCATCAAATATTTTTGTCAATCAAACTAATAAACCTCCATTTGCAACCTAGCTTAGCCGGGAACGGACCTGTCGTATCCCAAACATAGGAGAAACGCATGAGCACGCATATCCCGGTTCTGATTATCGGCGGCGGCCTGAACGGCCTTACGGCCGCCGCGCTCCTCGCCCATCAGGGTATGGGCTGCATGGTGGTGGAGCGCCATGCTGACACTTCGATCCAGTACAAGTTCGCCGGCATCTCGCCGCGCAGCATGGAGATATTCCGTTGTCTCGGTCTGGAGAACGAAATTCGCGCTAAACGCACCGGCGACCAGCAAGGGGGCGGCATTGCACGGGCAAGAAACCTTGCCGATCCGGATATTCGATGGGCCGGTCCGGCATGGTGCGACGCCAGCCCCTATAGTCCCACACAACCCGCAACCTGCGACCAGCATGTGCTGGAAGCCATCCTGCGTCATTACGCGGAGAGGGGCGGTGCGGACATTCGCTTCAACACCGAGTTTTCGTCCTTGGAGCAGGACCCCGCCACTGTTCACGCCGTCATCCGCAATCGCGAAACAGGAAAGGAGGAAACAGTCGTCGCCGACTATCTGATTGCCGCTGATGGCGCCAACGGCACGCTGCGCGAAAAGCTCGGTATCGACAGGAAAGGACCGGGCGTGTTGCAGCACTGGATGAGCATCATCTTCGACACCGACTTGTCTCCCGAGATCGGCGGCAGACCTTTTACATCCTGCTTCGTCAGCGACCTCAACGCCACTATCACGCCGCGTCCTGGCGGACGTTGGCTGCTGGCGCAGCAATATTTTCCGGAAAGGGGTGAGCGACCGGAGGACTTCGACCGCGACCGTTGCCGGGATCTCGTCGAACAGGCGGCCGGACGATCGGGCATCAAGGCTGAGCTGGTCGATGCGCGGTCCTGGGAGATGGCGGCATTCGTTGCCGACCGTTTCCGCGCGGGCCGCTGCTTTCTGATCGGCGATGCTGCGCATCTCATGCCACCGACCGGGGCATTCGGTGGCAATTCGGGCATACACGATGCACATAACCTAGCCTGGAAGCTCGCCATGGTCGTTCGCAGTGAGGCGAATGCCAGCCTACTCGACTCTTATGATGCGGAGCGCCGGCCGGTGATCGCCTCGACGCTGGCGCAGGCGCTCGCGCGCTTGCAGCAGTGGTTCAAGGATCCTGCAGGGCGGTTGCCACCTGCCGTCGACATCGTGGATGACTACGATGTCGTGTTCGGGCAACGCTACGATACCGGCGCATTGATGCCTGAAGCCGCTGCTCCCGACCGGTCGTTCGAACCGGTCGCGGAACTCGCCGGCCTTCCCGGCACCCGCGCGCCGCATCTCGTCATCGAGCGCGAGGGCGAAAAGCTCTCGACGCTGGATCTGTTCGGGCGCGACTTCGTGCTGCTTGCAGACGATGCGAACTGGCATGCCGCGGCGGATCGCCTGCGCGAAAGCGCTGGCGTTCCACTTGCTTGCCATGTCTTTGGCTCATCCGGCGATCTCGATGCCCCGGAAGGACGTTGGCCTAGCGCCTACGGCGTGGGCGATGGCGGCGCCGTTCTGATTCGCCCCGACGGCTTCGTGGCGTGGCGTGCGCCAAGCGCGGAGACCGGCATCGAAGGTCGGCTCGTCCAAGTTCTGGACGAAATTGGTGTGCGTGTCGGCCATCGCGACGGGGCACGTCGATGACCTGCCGAACCAAATTGGGCCTGTTCGTCGATGCGCGCACTTCATCGGACCAAGAAGTCCGCGGGAAGGCGACGGTCAGACAACTGACTGGCGGCAAAACCGATCAGCCGTTGACCCGTGCCCGGTTTCGCGCCGGACGCCGATATAGTAGGGGAAGGATCGATCGAAATCGACGCGAATCGCCTTTGACGGCGCCACGTAATGGCGTAGCCACTCGCATGAAGTCATAAATTTGGGAGATGGCGCACCCGAAGAGATTCGAACTCCTGACCCCCAGATTCGTAGTCTGGTGCTCTATCCAGCTGAGCTACGGGTGCGTCTGCAGTGGCGGCCATGCCGCTTGCGTGGGCGGTTCTCTAAAGGGTCTTTTCGGGCAATGCAAGAGCAATTCGAAAAAAATCGCGACTTTGGTCCGGCAAGACTCGCTTGCGGAAATTGCATCACTTTTCGGCGTGCGACCGGCTGCGGTAATCTTCCAACGAAACCGGGCGATCCGGAATTTCGATACGGAACTGCGTGCCGACCGAAGGCTTTTCCACAAGTGCGATGGTGCCGCCATGGGCCAGCACCAGCTCGCGGGCGATGGTGAGGCCGAGCCCAGTGCCGCCGGAGCGGGCCGAACCGCGGAAGGCCGCAAACAGATTCTGGCGCGCCTTCAGCGGCATGCCGGGACCTGTATCGTCTATGGTGATGCTGACGACGCTGCCGACGCGTTGGGCGGCGACCGTGATGCGCCTGACCATCCCAGGCCCCTGCTCGCCCGGCGAAGTCAGCGCCTGCAGCGCGTTGCGGCAGAGATTGTGGATGATCCGGAACAACTGCTCGCTATCGGCGTCCACTTCCAGATCCGGCCCCATCTGTTCGATAAACTCGACACCGCTCTGCGGCTCGATGGCAAGGATATCCTTCACCTCCTGGATCAGCTCATAAAGCCGGATACGGCGGCGGTGCGGCGCCGATTCGGTCGCCTTGCCGTAAGAGAGGACTTCGGTCGTGTAGCCCACGGCACGATCGATCGTGCGCAGCAGCTTCGGCGCGAAACTCTTCACCATGGGATCGTCGACATCGACGAGGCGGTCGGACATGAGTTGGGCGGACGCCAGGATGTTGCGCATGTCGTGATTGATCTTCGAGACCGCGAGGCCGAGAGCTGCAAGGTTCCTCTGCTGCTTCAGCGTCTTCTGCAGTTCGAGCTGCATGGAGGTGAGATTGCGCCCGGCAACGGCCAGTTCATCACGGCCGCCATCGCCGATATAGACATGCGACGGATTTTCCGGATCGGAGGCGAATTGCTGCATGCTGCCCGTCAGCCTGCGGATCGGGCGGATCAGAATGCGGTTGATGGCGAAGAAGATCAGTGTCGCAGTAAAGAGCGAGATCAGGATCGACAGCAGCAGCACGTTGCGGGCATAGACGAGCATTGCCTTGCGCAACGGCCGGTCTTTCATCACCACTTCAACGCCGGTATTCGTCTCGCCCACCGGTCCGTAGACGCGGATCATGCGATTGCCGCCGAAGATCAAAGTGTCCAGCGCATCGCGCATAGCGGTCAATGGCGGGATATCGGTGAGGTCGTAGGATTCATCGACGGAGGTCGGCATCTCGCTCATAGCGAGCAGGCGGGAAGTGCCGTCCTTGCGCAACACGATCGCCTTGGTGCCAGTCGCTTCCAGCGTCTCTTTCTGCAGCGCGCGCGGCAGCTCCACGGGCTGCAGGCCATCGATGACGATTGCCGCAGCGGCGGCGGTATTCAGCCGATCTTCCAGCCAGCGCACGCGCATGCTCGCGATCGAGGGAAAGAAGATCAGGATTTCCGCCAGCATAATGAAAAAGACGGTTAGCCAGAGCAGCTTGCCCGACAGGCGGCTAAACATGCCGGCACGCGGATAAAAACTCCTGGCAGTTTCGCCGGCCGCTATGTTTTCTGCTTTGGAACTCTCGCCCTGGTCTTGAACAGGCATCTCGTCTTGTCCGTGCGGCGAAAGGCCGCCATCCGAATGAGCTCTTATATAGACGAGAATAGTCCGCTTTCAAATCTTTGCGAGGAGCGGCAAGTCGTCACAAAACGAAGACGCCGCCCGAAAGCGGCGTCCCGATTCCGTTCATGGAGGCTATCAGAACTCTTCCCAGTTCTGCTCGGCAACTGCGGCATTGCCGCTGAAGGCGCGCGCAACGCGGCCAATCGCGCGGCGCGCCGGAGAGGCGACCGGCTGGTGATGCTGCTGGCGGGCAACGGCAACGGGTGCCTCGTTGGAGACCTTGAAGCGGGCGATGAGGCGTACGAGGCCGTCGGCTTCTGCTGACAGCTTGTGGGTCGCAGCCGAGGTCTCTTCCACCATCGCGGCGTTCTGCTGGGTCACCTGATCCATTTGGTTGACGGCAGTATTGACTTCCTTGAGGCCGGTCGACTGTTCCTTCGCCGCGGTCGCGATCGAATGGATATGATCGTTGATGGCTATGACCCGGGTCTCGATCTCCGAGAGAGCTTCGCCCGTCGCCTGAACCAGCTTGACGCCGACCTGCACTTCGTCGCCTGACTTGGTGATGAGCGCCTTGATGTCCTTTGCGGCGGTTGCGGAGCGCTGGGCGAGTTCGCGCACTTCCTGCGCCACCACGGCGAAGCCCTTACCGGCTTCTCCGGCGCGGGCGGCCTCGACGCCGGCATTCAACGCCAGCAGGTTGGTCTGGAAGGCGATTTCATCGATGACGTTGATGATCTGACTGATTTCTCGGGAAGCCTGCTCGATACGGCCCATGGCATCGACGGCGTTGCGGACCACGACACCGGAGCGGCCGGCATTGTCCTTCGCCTCGGAAACCATGATCGTCGCTTCATGCGCACGTTCGGTCGAATTCTGAACAACGGCAGTGATCTCATCGAGAGCAGCGGAGGTTTCCTCCAGTGCGGCAGCCTGCTGTTCCGTACGCTTGGAAAGATCGTCGCTGGCGTTCCGGAGTTCGCTGGTATTGCCGTTGATCGCTTCCGTCGTCTCGCGTACCTCGCGCATGGTCGTCTGCAGCGTGACGAACGTGCTGTTGACGTTTTTCTGCAGTTCGGCAAAGGCGCCCTGGAACTGACCGCGCATGGTCTGCGTCAAGTCGCCTTCAGCAAGGCTTGCGATGACACGGCGGGTTTCGTCGACGCCGGCATCGACGCTCGACAGCAGCTTGTTGATATTGCCCGCGAACTGGTTGAGGCTTTCGTCTTCATAGTCCTTATCGATGCGCTGGCTGAAATCACCCGCGGCAGCGGCCGCCACGACGACGGACATGCTGGACTGCAGATCGTCACTCTTTGCACGCATGGCCGCTTCCTGGGCGTTCATGCGCTGGATGACGAGGCCGTTTTCCTTGAAGACGGCGACAGCGGCCGCCATTTCGCCGATCTCGTCCTTGCGGCCGGCAAAAGGCACATCGGCCTGGAAATTGCCGTTGGCGACTTCCTTGATCGCGTGCGTGACTTTCTTGATGGGCCGGCTGAGATGGCTGGTACCGATATAGAAGCCCATACCGACGCCGGCTGCGATGCCGATACCGGTGATGCTCAAGACCAGCATCAGGATCCAGCTGCGGAAGGCCTCGATCTCATCGTTGACCCGCGTCAGCTCTGCCTTATCGGTGTTGACGATGGCGTCGATCTCCGCCTGGAAGGCCTTGCGGTTGGCCCGGTTGGCATCGTTGTTGCCCTGCTCGTTGGCTGCCTGGGGGCTTACCTGCGTGCCGAGGCGAGCTGTTTCCGTGCGGAAAGTGCGGAATTCATTGGCACGGTCCACAAGCTTGGCGAAGGAATCCTTCTGACTGTCAGGCACCAGCGGCGCCCAGCCAGCGATGACCTTGTCGATCTCGTCCAAGTCAGCCATCAGTCCTTTGCCGAAGGCCGGCGTCTGTTCAAGGCTCTTTGCAGCATAAAGACCCCGCGATTCCATGACGACAGCGGTGACAAAGCGGTTAAGGCGTTCTCCGGCATAGGCGCGAGCCGCCGCATGCTCGTAAGCCGTCAAGTTCGCGCTGTACTCGCTCATCGCCGACAGCGCGGTGGCACCGATCAAAAGCGCAACGCCGCCCATAACGGAAACAAGAAGATTGATTTTGCCGCGGATTTTCAACGAACGCTCCCTCACCTTACACAGCGCCTGGAAGCAAATTCCAGCCATGCACTGAAAGATCGGATAAATTCGTTAATGTTGTATTTCGAATATTAACAATATCGACTACAAGAAATTACCTACATTTACCGTTGTGCGGATTAGCCAGCGTCCATAATCGAACAAATTCAACGAAGAAACGCTGCGCCTGGAAGTTTTCCGGTGTTTCAGGCCGAATATACAACTATATAGTGAGCCGCCGCATTGGTTAATACCGTAGTGCGAAATGTTGCTATCCGCCGAGCGCATTCAGGGAATCCGCCTGGATAATTGACTTTGGCAGACTTCATCCGTATAAGCCGCCGCACGTTCGGTCATTTAAGGTCTTTCATGACCTCGCCCGTTCGAAAAACCACGCTCCTTGCATTATGCAAATCCAAGAAGGGCCGCACTCCGCGGTGTTTTAAATAAATGAAGCGTACCTATCAGCCCTCGAAGCTTGTTCGCAAGCGCCGCCACGGTTTCCGTGCGCGTATGGCCACTAAGGGCGGCCGCAAGGTCATCGTTGCTCGCCGCGCTCGCGGCCGCAAGCGTCTTTCGGCCTAAGGCCGGATTTGCCCGATAGAACATGGCGGGCGACTTGAAGACCAAAGAAAACAAAAAGATTGTCGGGCGGCTCAAGAGCCGCCCGCAATTTCTTGCGGTCCGCGAGGGCGAAAAGCGCCGCGGCGGTCTCTTCCTTCTCGAGGTCCTGAACCGCAAGGAAGAAGACAGCGAAGCCCGTGTCGGCTTCACAGTCACCAAAAAACATGGCAACTCGGTTGAACGAAACCGCATGCGGCGACGCCTGAAAGAGGCGGTGCGGCTTCATGCAGGGTTTGCAATGCAGGCCGGACACGACTATGTGGTTGTCGCCCGCAGGGACGTATTGACGGCGTCCTTTCATGAACTGGCCGCGGAACTGAAAGCCCGCGTGGAAACCAGGCCGAAACACCGGCGCCCGAAAGACGAGCGCCCCAGGAACGTATGATGCAAAACAACCGCAATTACTTCATTGCGATCGCTCTCTCGGTGCTGATCGTCCTTGGCTGGCAGTTCCTCTATATGAACCCGCGCATCGAAGCTCAGCGCAAGGCTCAGGAAGCCCAGAAGGCACAACAGCAGACCGAGCAGACGCAGCAACCGGCAGCAACCGGCCAGGGCGCCCAGACGAACGGTGCCGCCCCGTCGGGTCAGGCCGCAGCGACCGCGACCCGCGAAGAAGCACTTGCAAAGACCCCGCGTGTCGTCATCGACACCGCGGCGCTCTCCGGCTCCATCAACCTCGCCGGGGCCCGCCTCGACGATCTGAAACTCAAGGGCTATCACGAGACGGTAGACGACTCGAGCCCGATCATCACGCTTTTCTCGCCGGCCGACACCAAGGACGGCTACTTCACCGAACTCGGTTATATCGGCAGCGACACGACAGGCGCCGTTCCCGGCCCAGCCACCGTCTGGACCGCACCGGAGGGCGCCAAGCTTACCGAAAAGACTCCTGTCACGCTGACCTACACCAATGACAAGGGCATTACCTTTGCCCGCACGATCTCCGTCGACGAGCGCTATATGTTCACGGTCACGGACAAGATCCAGAATGCCGGCCAGGCGCCTGTTTCGCTCTCCTCCTATGGTCGCGTGACGCGCTACAACAAGCCGACGACGCCGTCCGTCTACGTTCTGCATGAAGGCTTCATCGGCGTCATCGGTGACGACGGTCTGATCGAGAGCAAATATACGGCGGTTGAGAAGGAAGCCGTTACTCCGGCAAAATCCACCGGCGGCTGGCTCGGTATTACTGACAAATATTGGGCCGCTACAATCGTCCCGCCGCAGCAGGCAGCCTATGACGCACGCTTCTCACATTTCACCGACGGGCAGCCGCGCTACCAGGCGGACTATAAGCAAGACGCCGTCACGGTGGCGCCCGGCCAATCGGTCGAGCTCAAGAACCTGGTATTTGCCGGTGCGAAGGAAGTTCCGGTCATCGACGGTTACGAAGCGAGCTACAGCATCCCGCGCTTCGACCGCCTGATCGACTGGGGCTGGTTCTATTTCATCACCAAGCCGATGTTCAAGCTGATGGATTTCTTCTTCCGCTACTTCGGCAATTTCGGTGTCGCAATCCTCTGCACGACCATCGTCGTCAAGGCGTTGTTCTTCCCGCTCGCCAGCAAGCAGTATGCTTCGATGGCGAACATGAAGCGCATGCAGCCGAAGATGGAAGAGCTGAAGGCGAAATTCGGCGACGACCGCATGGGCCTGCAGCAGGCGACGATGCAGCTCTACAAGGAAGAGAAGATCAATCCGATCGCCGGCTGCTGGCCGGTGGCCCTGCAAATCCCGATCTTCTTCTCGCTCTACAAGGTGATTTACATCACCATCGAAATGCGCCACGCTCCGTTCTTCGGCTGGATCAAGGATCTTTCAGCGCCGGATCCGACGACGATCGTCAACCTTTTCGGCCTGCTGCCGTTCGAAGCTCCGACCTTCCTCCATCTCGGCGTCTGGCCGCTGATCATGGGTGTCACCATGTTCTTCCAGATGCGCATGAACCCGACCCCGCCCGATCCGACGCAGGCCATGATCTTCAACTGGATGCCGCTTGTCTTCACGTTCATGCTAGCAAGCTTCCCGGCGGGCCTCGTGATCTACTGGGCCTGGAACAACACGCTTTCGGTCATCCAGCAGTCGGTCATCATGAAGCGTCACGGCGTGAAAGTAGAGCTCTTCGCCAATCTGAAGAGCCTGTTCAAGCGAAAACCGGCACCATCCAAATAGTCGAGAAGCCCCGCTCCGGCGGGGCTTTTTGTTTCGGGCTGCGAGAAGGCCGAGCCAGACGAAACCTTGACAACCCACCTCAAAAACACGAAGCCGGTTTCATTCCTGACCCGGAGATTGCAGAACTCGCATGACTGAAATCGCAAAGCCGCTCTTCGGCCACCCCTGGATCTTCATCCGCGGCGTGCCTTCCATGAAGTTCCTTCCGCCGGAAGGCCCCTTGGAAGTCGCTTTCGCCGGCCGTTCGAACGTCGGCAAATCATCGCTGATCAATGCGCTCGTCGGCCAGAAAGGTCTGGCGCGCACCTCCAATACGCCGGGCCGGACGCAAGAGCTCAACTACTTCGTTCCCGACGGCTATTCCGGCGAGGGCGACGACCTGCCGCCGATGGCGCTGGTCGACATGCCTGGCTATGGCTATGCACAGGCGCCGAAGGAGCAGGTGGACAACTGGACGAAGCTCGTCTTCGACTATCTGCGCGGCCGCTCGACGCTGAAGCGTGTCTATGTGCTGATCGACAGCCGCCACGGCATCAAGAAGAATGATGACGACGTGCTGACGCTGCTCGACAAGGCGGCCGTCTCCTACCAAATCGTGCTGACGAAGACGGACAAGATCAAGGCGCCTGCGGTGCCGAAGCTGGTTGCCGAAACATCGGAAAAGATCCGCAAGCGCCCTGCCGCCTATCCGGCCGTGCTTTCGACCTCCTCGGAGAAGAACGAAGGATTGGACGAACTGCGGCAGGCGATTGCCGAAACAGTCGGCGTCAGCAACTGGAAGTAAAGAGGCGCTTCGAAGCCGCTGGTCTGCCCGGATATCGGCAATCGCGGAGGCGCTGCAGAAGAGTTTTAGGAACAGATCTTCGTTTACGGCCTGTGGATCGGCCCGCTGGCGATGATCGGGCCTGACGGCTGGTGTGTGAGCGAACCACCGAACGGCTCCAGGCTGACGGCCAGCGTCGCGCCATCGGAAATCTGGCTGCGCATACCGGTCGGGATGATCAGTTCACCATTCATGCCCGGTTGGAAAACGCCGAGAGAACGGGGCGTTCCGCTACCCGGCACGAGCCAGAGCTCCAGGGATTTCTCCTCCGGCTTGCCGGCCGCAACCGGCACGATCTTCAATCGGCCACTCTGGATTTCGTAGAAAGCCGTCAGATTGACCTGACTGTTCTGTCCCGAGAGGTTCGCCACCAGCGGCGGCGATGCCGGAGGCTGGGGCACGAGACCGGAAGCAAAGGCGATGACGCCCAGGGTGACCGCGAGCGAGGCAAATGTCAGCGAGCGCCAGAAAACGGCGGAATTCCATAGCCCGTACGAAAGGCGCGGCGCACTTTCTGCATCGGCGAAGAGGCGCGCCTCGATCTGCTTGAAGGTCTCGCGGTTCGAAGCAGCCGTGCCATATTCGTCGTTGAAGCTGGAGAGGTTGACCTCCCAGCGACTGACGATGGCGGCAAACGGCCGGTCACGGCGCATGCGCTCCTCAACGATCCTGCGATCCTGAAGGGAGAGGACGCCCAGCACATATTCGCCGGCAAGAACCTCATCCCGGGAGCGGTCTCCCTTGCTTTTGTCGGGCGATGTCATCGTTCCATGCACTCTCTCAGTTTCAGCAGGCTGCTCTTAGCCATGTCCGCATCGTATTCAGCGGGACACCAAACTGATCGGCCAGTTCCTGAGAGCTTAGTCCTTCGACATAAGCCCGTTTCACCGCGACCGCACGACCAGCTTCCAACTCTTCCATGCAGGTGTCAATCCGCCTTTCCTCATCATTAATCACGACTTGCGCTTCAGGATCGGAACCGTCATTGGAAAAATCGAGCGCCTTGCGGTCGCCGCGCACCACGCGGCCGGTTAAATCTGCAAATCGCCAGTCATGTCGCCTCGAGTGAACGATTTCGAGCTCAAACGTTTCAATATGAACTGGCAGGTCCCAGGTCGGCCTTAGATACGAAAAACTATTGCGTGCCGGATTATTCCATCTGTCAAAAACTTGAGATAAAAGGCCGCGATCAATTCTGCGGGGTCCCCCATGAACGAGTCCGAAAGCGAAATCCAAGCACGTCTTCTCGCACAGGCGCTGCCCTTCATGCAGCGCTACGAAAACAAGACGGTCGTCGTGAAGTATGGTGGCCATGCCATGGGCAATCCCGAGCTCGGCAAGGCCTTCGCCAGCGATATCGCACTATTGAAGCAGTCCGGCGTCAACCCGATCGTCGTCCATGGCGGCGGCCCACAGATCGGCGCGATGCTGACGAAGATGGGTATCGAATCCAAATTCGAAGGCGGGTTGCGCGTTACCGACCAGAAGACGGTCGAGATCGTCGAGATGGTACTCGCCGGCTCGATCAACAAGGAAATCGTCGCGCTGATCAACCAGACCGGCGAATGGGCGATCGGCCTCTGCGGCAAGGACGGTAACATGGTCTTCGCCGAAAAGGCGCGCAAGACCGTCAAGGATCCGGATTCCAACATCGAGCGCGTTCTCGATCTCGGTTTCGTGGGCGAAGTGGTCGAAGTCGACCGTACGCTGCTCGACCTTCTTGCCCGCTCCGAGATGATCCCGGTCATTGCGCCGGTCGCTCCGGGCCGCGACGGCGCGACCTACAACATCAACGCCGACACCTTCGCTGGCGCGATCGCCGGCGCGCTGAACGCCACGCGCCTGCTATTTCTGACGGATGTGCCCGGCGTTCTCGATAAGCAGGGCAAGCTCATAAAGGAGCTTTCTGTTGCCGAAGCGCATGCGCTGATTGCCGATGGCACGATTTCCGGCGGCATGATCCCGAAGGTCGAGACCTGCATCGATGCCATAAAGGCCGGCGTGCAGGGTGTTGTTATCCTCAACGGCAAGACGGCCCATTCGGTGTTGCTCGAAATCTTCACCGAGCACGGCGTCGGCACACTGATCGTTCCCTGATCGAAAAGGCGCCCTTGCGGGCGCCTTTCTTATGTTTCGACAAAGTTTGTCGAGAGCGTCAGATCTTCCCAGGCAACAATTTCCGAATTCAGGCTCTTCAGCTTGTCGCGAACAAGCGCCAGCGCATCGGCGCCGAGCAAGAGATGGACCGGCGGATCTTCAGCCTCGACCAGTGCCAGCACGGCGGCGGCTGCCTTGCGAGGATCACCTGCCTGTTTGCCGCTCTTTTCCTGGCGTGCCCTGCGGATGGGATCGAAGATCGCATCATAGTCGGAAATGCTCCTGTCGGAGCGGATCATCGATCGTCCCGCCCAGTCGGTGCGGAATGAGCCAGGAGCCACCGCGGTGACTGCGATGCCAAACGCCTTCACTTCCTTTGCCAGAACCTCGCTGATGCCTTCGAGCGCAAATTTGCTGCCGCAATAATAGGCGATGCCCGGCATGGTGATGAACCCGCCCATCGATGTGATGTTGATGATGTGGCCGGCCCGCCGCCGGCGCATGAACGGCAGAACGGCCTTCATCATTCCAACGGCGCCAAAGACATTGACCTCGAATTGCCGGCGCATTTCCTCAATCGGCGATTCCTCCAAAGTCCCTTCATGCCCATAACCGGCATTGTTGATGAGGACGTCCACCGAACCGATTGTTTCTTCGATACCAGCAACGGCCGGTCCGATTGCCTCGATATCGGTAACGTCGAGGCGAACCGCCGTTGTGCGACCGGGAGCCAGGCTCTCGAACAGAGCTGCGGCTTCCGCATTCCTCACGGTTCCCACCACGCGGTGGCCCTTTTCCAACGCAGCCTGCGCAAAGGCACGACCAAAGCCTGAACTGACACCGGTAATGAGAAACTGCTTTTCCATCGAACTCATCGTGAACTCCCGTCCTGATGCCGCTGCAACATGCAAAACGGCTCTCCTCGTCATGTGGCGGCCAGAAGCGATAGTTCCAATATATTGCGCAGGTGAAGGCGATATCTTAAAAGTATCACATGGAGCTTCGTCATCTTCGTTATTTCATGGCCGTCGCAGAAGAGCTCAATTTCACGCGCGCCGCACGGAAAGTTGGCATCGGCCAGCCGCCGCTCAGCAATCAGATACGTGATCTTGAAAACGAGATTGGTGCGGCCCTTTTCCGCCGCCTGTCGAACGGTGCGGAACTGACGGAGGCAGGCAAGGCTTTTCTGCCGGAGGCCCGGGCGATTTTGCTTCAGGCGGAACAGGCCAAACAATCCGCTATCCGCGCGGCGCGCGGCCAGAGCGGGCGGATCCGGGTCGGCTACACCAGCTCAGCAGTCTTCAATCCGGTCGTACCAGCCATCGTGAATGCCTTCCGCGAGAAATATGCGGCCGTCGAATTCAGCCTTGAGGAAGCGCCCACTGCGCAACTGCTGGAGAGGCTCGAAAGGGACGAACTCGACGCAGTCTTTATCCGTCCGGGCAGCGGCGATGGGCTTCAGGTTCGATGTCGGCTGCGGGCCGAAGATCCGATGATCATCGTGCTGCCGGAAAGACATCCGCTGTCGGAGGCGCAGACATTGCGCCTCGACGCGCTGGCCGGCGAGAGCTTCGTCCTTTTTCCACGCGAGGCAGGTGCCGGCTTCTTCGACGACATAATCGCCGCATGCCGGCGAGCGGGATTTGAACCGCAGCTGGCCCAGTCGGCGCCGCAGATCACCTCGATCGCGAGCTTTGTCGCAGTTGGTCTCGGCGTCTCGATCGTGCCGACGGAAATGGCGAAGATCAATGTCCCCGGCGTTCGCTACATTGCAATTGCGGGCGAAGCACCTGCGGCACGGCTGGCGCTCGCCACCCGACGCGACGAGCGCTCTTCCATCATTCGAAATTTCACAGCTCAGGCCATCGCCACGCAGAAAAGCTTGGCCAACAACAATCAGACCGCCGAATAGATCGCGGCCGCGGCTTCCTTCAGCTTTTCCATCATGACCCGATAGGGTCCGGGACCATAGCTGATGCGCGAGACGCCGAGCCTTGCAAGAGCCGCCGGATCCGGCGCACCAGTCTTCATCATGATGTTGACCGGCAGCGTGGATGCCGCGCAGACCTTCTCGATCAAAGCCGGCTCGATGAGGCCGGGGACGAAGAAGCCGCTGGCGCCTGCCGCCGCATAGGCCCTGCCGCGCTCGATCGCTGCATCGACCAGCCCTGCATGCTTGGAGCCGTCGCCTTCCTGCAGGAAGAGGTCAGTGCGGGCATTGATGAAGAAGTTGATGCCCTTTCCCTCGGCCATTTCCCTGATGGCGCGGATGCGTGCTGCCTGCGCTTCGATGGGATGGAGGCCAGCTTCGCCTACCTTTTGATCCTCGAAATTGATCCCGACAGCGCCTGCATCGATCAGCTTTGCGACATTGGCCGCGGCACCGGACGGTTCCGTCGAATAGCCGCCTTCGAAATCCACCGAAAGCGGCAAGTCGTTGACTGTGGTGATCGAGCGGGCGGTCTCGATCAGCACGTCCATCGGCAGCTTTTGGCCATCGCCATAACCATGGGCGGCCGCGACGGACCAACTTCCGGTCGCAAGGGCCTTTGCTCCGGCCTCCGTCACAGCCCTGGCCGTTCCGGCATCCCAGATATTGTACAGAATGACAGGTGTGCCCTTGCGATGCAGCTTGCCGAAAAGCTCGGCTTTCTCAATCTGGTTCATGCTGTCCTCTCCATCTTCTGTGCACTCATCTTTTCCTCGTGCCGAAGCAGCCATTGCTTGCGCCAAAGCCCGCCCCCGTAACCCGTCAGCGACCCGTCCGCGCCGAGGATGCGATGGCAGGGCACGATGATCGCGAGCTGATTGGCGCCGTTGGCGCGGCCGACGGCACGCACCACCTCCGGCCTTTCCATCTCTCTTGCGAGATCGCCATAGGCGCGCGTCTGGCCAATCGGAATGTCAACGAGCTTTGCCCAGACATGTTTTTCGAAAGGCGTGCCGCCAAGCGCCAGCGGCGTCTTGAAGGTGGTTAGCCGCCCTTCGAAATAGTCCCTGATTTCCGCCTCGATCTGGTCGATAACCGGCGTGCGGCCGATCGCGACCGAGGAACGGACACGCTTCTGCAGGGCTTCGAGTTCGGTCGGCAAAGCCTTGCGGTCGTGAAATTCGAGGAGATGCAGATGCGCCTTGTCGGCGACTGCCACCATCGGCCCGAGCGGCGTATCGAACCAATCGGCAAAGAGCAGTTCGCGGTTCTGAGAGAGCGCCGGCGCTTTGCCGACCAGCCGCTGGAAGGCCGCCCGGAAACCGCTTGGCGATTCATATCCCGCGTCGAGCTGCGCATCGATGACACGCGCACCATCGGCGATCTGCCGCGCGGCCTCGCCAAGCCGGCGATAGCGGACGATATCGTGGAAGGTCATGCCGAGCGCTCGTTTGAAAGCGCGGCGGACGGTCGATGGATCATATCCCCGGCGCACAAGTTCATCTTCGGTCCAACGGACTTCCGGTTCGCTGTCGAGCCGCGCCAGCAACATGTCGACGATTGGTTCGCGACCGGGCTGCTCCAGCGGCTTGCAGCGCTGGCACGGTCGGAAACCGGAATGCATGCAAGCGGCGATCGTATCGAAGAAGATGGTGTTTTCACGCTTCGGTTTACGCGCCGGACAGGTCAGACGGCAGAAGATGCCCGTCGTCTTTACGCATACATAGGCCTGGCCCTCATAATCCGCACTGCGCGCGATCAGGGCATCATAGAGCGTGTCGTCGTTGGGGCGTTCGAAAAACATGTCCGCTTTCTAGCACCTCGCGCATCAGCCGTCCGCCGAAAATCGGGCGTCTATTTTCTCTTGGTGATTTTCTCGACGCCGCGACCATGCCATAAAGGCTGCTATGACAAAGATCGACCGCACGCCTACCAAAAACGATTTCGAGCATGTGATCGAGTGGGTCTTCGACCTCGACAACACGCTCTACCCGCATCACGTCAATCTCTTCGCGCAGATCGACAAGAACATGACGGCCTATGTCTCGACGCTCCTGCAGATGGAGCATGGCGAGGCCCGCAAGCTGCAGAAGCAATATTATCTCGATCACGGCACGACGCTGCAGGGGCTGATGATCCATCATGGGGTGGATCCCAACGACTTCCTCGAAAAGGCGCATGCGATCGACTATTCGGCGCTGACCCCGCAGCCGGAACTCGCGGAAGCCATCAAGGCCCTTCCTGGGCGCAAGTTCATCTTCACCAACGGCAGCGTCCGGCATGCACAGGCGACGGCAGGCGCACTCGGCATTCTCGACCATTTCGACGACATTTTCGATATTGTTGCGGCCGATTACCTGCCGAAGCCGGCGCAGGCGACCTATGACAAGTTCACGGCGCTGAAGCAGGTCGAGACAGGCAAGGCTGCGATGTTCGAGGACCTGCCGCGTAATCTCACCGTGCCGAAGGCTCTCGGCATGCAGACGGTTCTGCTCGTCCCGCGCAATCTGGAAGAGACGGTCGTGGAATGGTGGGAGAAAACGAGCGGCGAGGACGATCACATCGATTTCGTCACCGACGATCTTGCTGATTTCCTGAAGAAGATTACCGGCTAACTTACCAAAGTTTCATCTGTCTTACAGATGTTTAACTGGGCCGCAGCGCGGTTCGGTCCTACCTTTCGTAGCAAGGGACATCCTACGAAAGGACACACTGATATGTACCGCAACAAGCTTATCCTGACGGCGCTTTCCTCTGTTCTTCTTCTCGGCGCAGCCGCCGGGGCGAGCTTCGCAGCACCTAGCGACCGGCCCGATCGTCCGGGCCACCACGGAAAAATGGGGCATGGCATGATGGGCGGTCCGCGTGGCGCAGCCTTCCGCGAAATCGCTTTTGTGCGTATGCTGAAGCAGTTCGACGCCAACAAGGACGGACAGGTTTCCAAGCAGGAAGCGACCGACGGCATGGAAAAGATCTTCGCCGCTATTGATACCAACCATGACGGCTCTTTGACCCCCGGCGAAATCCGCGAATACCGCGAGGCACAGTTCAGGGCCCGCCGTGAAACCGCCTCGGCCAAACAGGACGACGCGAATGACAATGCCGCGCCTGACATGGCCGACAACAATGATCATCGCCGCCCCGACCGCGACGGTCGTCACGGGACGCGCGCCCGCATCATGGGCGCCTCGCTGATGATGCACCGCATCGATACCGATCAGAACGGCCAGATCAGCAAGCAGGAGGCGGAGAACGCTTTCAGCAAATTCTTCGATCGTATGGACAGCAACAAGGACGGCGTGATCTCGATCGACGACATGCCGGACCGGCCCTTCCTTTAAGAGGGGACGACTGTTCTTTCCAAGATATCGCGAGGGGTGCCTCTCACCCGGAACCCTCTTCCCGCTTGCGGGGAGAGGGTTTTTGCTGCCGCGTTGGAGTTGCTATTCGCGGTGTTCGTAGAAGTCCTGTACGATCTTCCAGGCCTCGTCTGCGGTATCGACGAAGCTGATCAGGTTGACGTCTTCGGGCGCGATCGTGCCGAATTCGGCCAGTGCATCGAAATTGACGATGCTGTGCCAGAACTTCGAACCGAAGAGCAGCAGCGGGATGCGTTCCATGCGGCCGGTCTGGATCAGCGTCAGGCATTCGAAGAATTCGTCGAGCGTGCCGAAGCCGCCGGGGAAGACGGCGACGGCCTTGGCGCGCACCATGAAATGCATCTTGCGGATTGCGAAATAGTGGAAATTGAAGCTGAGCTCGGGCGTTACATAGGCATTGGGCGCCTGCTCATGCGGCAGCACGATGTTGAGACCGATCGAAGGAGCTCCCTCATCCGCCGCACCGCGGTTTCCTGCTTCCATGACGCCAGGTCCGCCGCCGGTGACGACGACATATTCGTGGAAGTCGAAGCCGGCCGCATAACGCGAGCAGAGGCGGGCGAATTTGCGCGCTTCATCGTAATAGACCGATGCGGCTTCGAGGTTTGCACGTTGCGTCTCGTTGCGGGCGGCCCAAGCGCTCTGGCCTGGCGCCGGAATACGGGCGCCGCCGAACATGACGACGGTCGACGCGATGCCGCGCTCGGCCATCATCATCTCGACCTTCAGGAGTTCGAGCTGCAGGCGGATCGGGCGCAACTCCTCGCGGCAGAGGAAATCCTCGTCCACATAGGCAAGGCGATAGGCCGGCGAGAGCGTCTGAGGCGTCTTCGGAACCGCTTCCGCGCGCTGCCTGTCGCTCGAACTGCTCTTTAACGGATCCCAGACCCCGTCCCTGCGCCGTCCGCCGCCGTTTCTTGCCTTTGCCATTTCGAAATGCCTTTCAGTATCACCGGTCACAAGTGACCGGATATGTCGCTATAACGCCTTGAATCCAGATATGATCTTGTCCGAAAAATCATTCCATTTTACGGGTGCATGCTGTAGATCGGGTGACAACCCGCCAACCGCAATTCCGGAGACTCCGCTGTCTCCACGATAATGATCGAAGTTTAAGGAATTCCCATGAGCGCCATCGACCTCGCATCCCTCGAAAAGACCGTCGAAACTGCCTTCGACAATCGCGATAATGTGAACACGTCGACGAAGGGTGAAGTGCGCGATGCGGTCGAGGCGGCTCTGAACCTGCTCGATGAAGGCAAGGCACGTGTGGCCGAACGCGGCGCCGATGGCGCCTGGAAGGTCAATCAGTGGCTTAAGAAGGCCGTGCTGCTGTCTTTCCGCCTCAACGACATGGAAGTCGTCAAAGGCGGTCCCGGTCAGGCAACCTGGTGGGATAAGGTGCCTTCGAAGTTCGAAGGCTGGGGCGAGAACCAATTCCGCGCTGCCGGCTTCCGTGCCGTGCCGAGCGCTGTCGTGCGCCGCTCAGCCTATATTGCTCCGAATGCCATTCTGATGCCGTCCTTCGTCAATCTCGGGGCCTATGTCGGCGATGGCACGATGGTCGACACCTGGGCAACCGTCGGTTCCTGTGCGCAAATCGGCAAGCATGTGCACCTCTCCGGCGGCGTCGGCATCGGCGGCGTTCTGGAGCCGATGCAGGCCGGCCCGACGATCATCGAGGACAATTGCTTCATCGGCGCGCGTTCGGAAGTCGTCGAAGGCTGCATCGTGCGTGAAGGCTCGGTGCTCGGCATGGGCGTCTTCATCGGCAAGTCGACCAAGATCGTCGACCGCGCCACCGGCGAGATCAGCTATGGCGAAGTACCGCCCTATTCGGTCGTCGTTGCGGGTTCGCTGCCATCCGACAAGACGATGGCAAACGGCCAGCAGGCGCCGAACCTCTATTGCGCCGTGATCGTCAAGCGCGTCGACGAGCAGACCCGTTCCAAGACGGGCATCAACGAACTGCTCCGAGATTGATGACAGCTCAGCGTTGATTCGGTAAACAATCGGCGTCTTTTTCGGCAAGGGGGTATCGCGCCTTGCCACGTCTTTGCCATTCCCACCGGATAATTCGACCGCTATGACCGTCACGAATCCTGTTGCCAATCTTCAGACGTTGATCCGCTGCCCATCCGTGACGCCGGCAGAAGGCGGCGCGCTTTCCGCGTTGGAAGCCATGCTTTCGCCGCTCGGATTCAAGGTCGATCGAATGATTGCGAAAGAAACCGGCACGCCCGATGTCGAAAACCTCTATGCCCGTCTCGGCACCGAGGGGCCGCATCTGATGTTTGCAGGCCATACCGATGTCGTGCCTGTCGGTGACGCCGACGCCTGGACTCACCCGCCCTTTGCAGCTGACATCGCCAATGGCGAGCTTTTCGGCCGCGGCGCAGTCGACATGAAGGGCGGCATTGCCTGTTTTGCCGCTGCCGTTGCCAGGCATGTCGAAAAGCATGGCGCACCGAAGGGCTCGATCTCCTTCTTGATCACCGGTGATGAGGAAGGCCCGTCGATCAACGGGACGATCAAGCTGTTGCGGTGGGCGACGGAGCGCGGAGAGACATGGGATGCCTGCGTCGTCGGCGAGCCGACCAATCCGAACAAGCTCGGCGACATGATCAAGATCGGCAGGCGCGGTTCGCTGTCCGGCAAGATCGTCGTGCATGGTGTGCAGGGGCATGCGGCCTATCCGCATCTTGCCGACAATCCGGTGCGCGGCATCCTGCAACTCACCCAGGCGCTGATGGAGCCGCCCTTTGACGGCGGAACGGACAATTTCCAACCGTCCAATCTCGAAGTGACGACTGTCGATGTCGGCAATCCGGCGACGAACGTCATTCCGGCAAAGGCTTCTGCGAGCTTCAACATCCGCTTCAACGACATCTGGACGGCAGATACGCTGCGGGCTGAAATCATCCGGCGCCTCGATGCGGCAGCGGCGGAAGGGGTGTTGCGGCCGGGCCGCACGCCAGTGAAATACGAGATCATCTGGGCCGACCGCCCGAGCCATGTTTTTCTGACCCGCAACAATGCGCTGATCGCCTCGCTGTCCTCGGCGGTCGAAAGCGTCACCGGCGCATCGCCGGCGCTGTCGACCACGGGCGGCACGTCGGATGCGCGGTTCATCAAGGATTATTGCCCGGTCGTGGAATTCGGCCTTGTCGGCCAGACCATGCACATGGTCGACGAACGGGTCGCGGTTGCCGATCTGGAGACACTGACGGCGATCTACGAGACCTTCATCGAACGTTGGTTTGAGAATGCCGGGGTTTAGAGAGGTTCAATATTATCTCGCCGGCATCTGGCTGCTGATCAAGCTCGACCCGCGCGGTTTCCGGTTCCTGGATCTATCGGATCGCGGCGTCAACCGCTCCTTCTGGGCGATCCTCTGGTGCCTGCCGCCGACGGGTATTTCCTGGCTTACGTTGCGCAACGGCTATCTCAGATCGATGCCACCGGAAGCTGATGTCGGCTATCCCTTCTATTTCCGGTTGGGGCTCGTCGAGCTTAGCAACTGGATCGTTCCGCTGATCTTTGCCGGACTTGTCCTGCTTGCCTTGCGCATGGGCGAGCGTTTCGCGCCTGTCGTCGTCGGCGTCAACTGGCTCAATGTGCCGCTCGCCTACATCAACGGGTTGTTGCTGTCGCTTGTCTTCTTCCTGCCGGGTTCTATCGACATCGTACGATTGCTGCTGCTCGTTTTTGTGCTGGCGCAAATTTTCGTGCTGGCGCGCGTTCTGCGGATGATCTGCCACGGGCACCTCCTTATGGTCAGCGCCCTGACTCTGGCGCTGATGGTGCCGCCGATGATGGTGTCGGACTATTTATTCAACTTCCTCGGCATTTCTCCGGCGTGATCAGCTCGGTTGTTGCTTGGCGTGCCGCAGGCTGGATTAGGACAGATCCTCACCATCATCGTTTTCATCCGCTTGTTTGCGGCGATCGGCGATCACCTCGGGATAATCCACCTGCATGAAATAGAGCCCGTCCGGCGGCGCCACGGGACCGCAGGCCTTGCGGTCATGCGCGTCCAACGCCGCACGCACATCCTCAGGTGTCCACTTGCCCTCGCCTGCAAGCTTCAGAGTTCCCGCGAAGGAGCGGATCTGATTGTGCAGGAAGCTCTGGGCAGTAGCGCGGATCTCGATCAGTTCGCCATTACGGGTCACATCGAGCCGGTCGAGTGTGCGCACGGGGCTGTTTGCCTGACAGTGAGCCGAACGGAAAGTCGAGAAATCGTGCCTGCCGACGAGCGTCTGGGCTGCGGCATGCATGACTTCATGATCGAGCGTCTTCGGCACCCACCATGCCTTGCCCGCCTCTAGCGCCAGCGGCGCGCGGCGGCTGATGATGCGGTAGAGATAATGCCGGCGGAGCGCAGAGAAGCGGGCGTCAAAGAATTCGCTCGCCATTTCCACATCAAGGATCGCCACTTTCTCACCCGCGAGTTTCAGATGGGCATTCAGCGCGTTCTGCAGCTTGAAGGGAGACCAGTCCTTTGAAAGATCGGCATGGATAACCTGCCCCATGGCATGGACGCCGGAATCGGTGCGTCCCGCGCCGCGGACGGACGCGGTGTCGCCGCTTGCCGAGAAGATCGCCCTTTCGATCGCGCCCTGCACCGAAGGTCCGTTATCCTGCCGCTGCCACCCGACGTAGGGCCCGCCGTCATATTCGACGATCATGCGGTATCTCGGCATCAGGCGAGCCTCGTGCCCGCAGCAAGCGGCGTGCCACGCAGGAAGTCGGCAGCGGCGAGCGGTTTGCCGCCGGCTTTCTGAAGCTTCGTAAGTCGAACGGCGGCGGTGCCGCAGGCAACCACGAGGTCATCGGTCAGGAGCGTGCCGGCTATGCCCGCACCCGTTGCATGCTCGGAGCCAAGCACCTTGACGCGCTCCGCCTTGCCATTGCTCTCAAGCTCGAACCAAGCGCCCGGGAAAGGTGCGAGGCCACGGATATGATTGTGAACATCCCTGGCATCGCGGCTGAAATCGATACGCGTTTCCGCCTTGTCGATCTTGGCGGCATAGAGCACGCCTTCGGCCGCCTGCGGGGTCAGCGGAAGATCGTCCATCTCCAGCTTGACCATGGCCTCAGCCATCGCCTTTGCGCCCGTTTGCATCAGCCTGTCATGCAGTTCGCCGGCCGTCATGTTGGGGCCGATCTCGACTTCGCGCGTCAGCGCCACGTCGCCGGTATCGAGGCCCTTGTCCATCTTCATGACCATCATGCCGGTCTTTTCGTCACCGGCCATAATCGCCCGCTGGATGGGGGCAGCGCCGCGCCAGCGCGGTAGCAGCGAGGCATGTCCGTTATAGCAGCCGTAGCGCGTGCCGGTCAGGATCGCCTCGGGCAACAGCAGTCCATAGGCGACGACGACGCCGACATCGGCACCGAGCGCGCGAAAGCGCTCACGCTCTTCAGGGTCCTTGAAATTGACCGGCGTAAAGACCGGCAGGCCGAGCAGCTCGGCGGCCTGGTGTACCGGCGATTTCTGAAGATCGAGCCCGCGCCGTCCACCCGGCCGAGGCGGCTGCGTATAGACGGCAACGATCCGGTGGCCGGCGTCGACGAGCAGGCGCAGCGTCGGGACGGAGAAGTCAGGCGTTCCCATGAAAACGATACGAAGAGACATTCTATCTCGCCAATTGAGGATCAACCGTCTTCAAACGGGTTTTCGAGCTCATAAGCAAGCCCGCTCGAAATCTTTCGTATGCGCGGCGGCCAGCCCGTTCAGAGCACCTTGGATTTGGCAGCCTTGGTGAACTTCTTGATCACCATTTCGCGCTTCAGCCGCGAAATATGATCGATGAAGAGCACGCCGTTCAGGTGGTCGATCTCGTGCTGGAGACAGGTCGCCAGAAGTCCGTCGGCCTCGACGCTTTCTTCCTTGCCTTCGCGGTCCAGATATTTAACCGTCACCTTCGCCGGCCGCTCCACTTCTGCATAGTAGTCGGGAATAGAAAGACAACCTTCCTCATAGACAGAACGGTCATCCGAGGAGCTGACGATCTCCGGATTGATGAAGACGAGCGGCTGCTTTTCTTCGCCTTCCTTCGAAAGATCGATAACGAGCATGCGGCGCGGAACGCCAATCTGGATTGCGGCAAGGCCGATGCCCGGCGCATCATACATTGTCTCCAGCATGTCGTCGGAAAGGCGCTGGAGATCGGTGTCGACTCGCTCGATCGGCTTGGAAACCTGACGGAGAACGGGATCGGGAAGAATGATGAGTGGCTTGATGGTCATGGCGTTCCCATAACCCATCTTTTCACACTAGGGAATTATCCGCCGGGCAAGGATTGCGGTTTTTTGCAACGCCCGCCCGGGTTTCTGCCTCGATTGTTCAGGCCGCGCGGCGGGCGGCACCGGCTGCCTGCCGGCTTTCAGCGCGTGCGCGGAAACGCTGCAGAAGCTCTATGAGGTTTTCGACCTCATCCTTCAGCCTTCGGGTTTCGGCGGACGTACGCTCCACCATGCCGGAGTTCTGCTGAGTGATGGTGTCCATATTGCGGATTGCGACGCTGACCTCGTTCACTCCCGTCGCCTGATCGCGGGCGGCTGCGGCGATATCGGCGACGAAGCTGTTGATGATGTCGATGCGGCTGATCATATCGCTCAGCGCTTCACCCGTGCTGCTGACGATGTTGACGCCCTCGTTCACCTGCGTCGAGCTTTGGGAGATCAGATTCTTGATTTCCTTGGCGGCATCGGCGGTGCGCTGGGCAAGCTGACGTACTTCCTGCGCGACGACCGCAAAGCCCTTACCGGCATCGCCGGCGCGCGCAGCTTCGACGCCGGCATTCAGTGCCAGCAGGTTGGTCTGGAAAGCGATCTCGTCGATGACGCCGATGATCTTGGCGATTTCGGTAGAGGACTTCTCGATACCCGCCATGGCCGAAACGGCGCTGGTGACGAGTTCGCCGGAATTCTTGGCCTTCTCCTGCGTTTCCCGCACGGCGCTTGACGCCTTCTCGGCATTGGCAGCGGTCTGGCTGACGCTGACGGAGAGCTGCTGCAGCGCCGCCGAGCTTTCTTCGACGCCAGCTGCCTGCTGCGCGGTGCGCAAGGCGAGATCGTCGGTGGCCTTGGACATCACATCGGCGCCTTCAAGAATGTGGCCGGACGTCGTGCGGACCGACGCAAAGGAATCACGCAGCGCGCCGACCGCCCTGTTGTAGTCCTCTGCCATTCCGCGGAAATCGCCGGGCAGATCGGAGGGTAGCGTTGCTTCCAGGTCACCGCGCGACAATGCTTCGAGGCCGCGGCGCAGATGTTCCAGCGCCAGCGCCTGATCGGCTTCGGCCCGGGCGCGCTCTTCTTCCAGCGCGCGGCGCTTTTCATCAAGCGCTTCCAGGTAAACCGAGATGGAATAGTCCATATCGAGCATTGCCGCCTTGATGACGGCGGTCAGCTTTTCGGCGAGCGCCTTTCCCTGCTGGCGGGCAAAGAGCGATGGCCACTGCTTTTCCATCAGGCCACGGACGAGTTCCGACATGACAAGCGCATAACCGCCGATATACCAGCGCGGCTCCAGACCAATGCGGGCATGGGTGCGACCGACGGCCGCAACACCATTCACGTAACTCTCGTCGAAATTGCCGCCCGAAAGATTGCCCCAATGCTCCTGCTGGCGCTTTTTGGCGTGGCCCATATGGGCCTTATTGGAGAAGAAGCCTGCTACCGCCGGCGTCTTTGCAAGTTTGCCGTAGAACTTGTCGAGCGCGTCGCCGAGAAGTTCCGAGATCGCCGGCCGCAGCTCCCGCAGGTTCTTGCGTGCCTCATCGTCAAGCTCAATGAAGTCAAGGCGCTGCCTGAGGGCATTATTGGTCTGCTGGGAAGTCATGGGGATCTCTATCTGGCGCGGATGCGGAGGGAAATTGCAGCGTCAGATTTGGCGAATATGGTTTAGCAATCGTTAAATGTGCGACCAATTTTTCTTCCGCTCCAGTTAATTAGCGTCATTCCCACCGGTGATACGGCGTGGATTGTTCACGTTTTGATCTGGATATTGTCGTTTATTTTGTTATGGTGCAGCATGACCGCGACATCCGACTCACTCACCATTTCCTTGCCGATGCTGAGCCCCGGCGTGCTTGCACTTGCTGGAGGCGCACTCGCCGTTCTCATCCTCGTGACAATCGTGTTTGCCTTGCGCAATGCGGGCATCCGGCGCGAGGAAGCGGAAGAGGCCAATCTTCGCGCCGCCGAAAGCGAGGCGCGCATGGCAGAACTTCTGAAAATACAGGCGGAGATGCAGGGACGCATCTCGACCATGACGGAAGTCTTCGGTGCACGGCAGGCCGAGCTCAACCATGCGATCAACCAGCGCCTCGACGGCATGTCACAGCGCATGAATTCGACGCTGACCGAGCAGACCAAATCGACGCATGACAACCTGCAGAAGCTGCAGGAGCGCCTGGCGGTGATCGATATTGCCCAGAATAATATTCAAACGCTCGCCAAGGATGTCGTCGGGCTGCAGGCCATTCTTTCCAACAAGCAGACGCGTGGCGCTTTCGGCCAGTCGCGTATGGAGACGATCGTCGCAGACGGCCTGCCCATGGGCGCCTATGCTTTCCAGCAGACGCTTTCGAATGGCTCGCGACCGGACTGCACGATCAGGATGCCGAACGGTGCACCGCCGCTGGTGATCGACGCGAAGTTTCCGCTCGAGGCGTGGAACGCGATCCGCGATGCAGGCAGTACGGATGCCGGTAAACTTGCCGGTCAGCAGTTTCGCCGTGATATGGAAGTTCACATCAAGGATATTTCAGAGAAATATCTGATCCAGGGCGAGACGCAGGACACGGCTTTTCTATTCGTTCCCTCGGAATCGATCTTTGCTGAAATTCACGAAAATTTCGAGGCGATCGTGCAGAAGGCTCACCGCGCGCGCGTCGTTATCGTCTCGCCTTCGCTCCTGATGCTGTCGATCCAAGTCATTCAGGCCGTGCTGAAAGACCAGCGCATGCGGGCGCAGGCGCATGTCATCCAAGGCGAAGTCGCCCTCTTGATGGATGATCTCGGCCGGCTGGACGAGCGGGTGCGCAAGTTGCAGGGGCACTTCTCGCAGACGCAGCGCGATGTGGACCAGATCATCACCTCGGCGGACAAACTCACCAAGCGCGGGGCGAAGATCGAGGCACTGGAATTCGAAGCAGGCGGCGACGGCAAGCAAGCGCAGGTGAGCGAGCCGCCGGCGAAGTCAGTCGAAAGCAGGACCGGACTGCTCAAGCTCAGGGTAGTTGACGAGGAGTGATCGCTTCGGCAGTGTCGCGACCCGAAGCAAGGACGGACATGCCATGATCACAGTTTTCGGCTCCATCAACATGGACCTTATCGCCACCACCGAGCGCCTGCCGAAGCCCGGCGAGACAGTTGCCGGTAACAGCTTCGCAACGGCTGCCGGCGGCAAGGGCGCAAATCAGGCACTCGCCGCACGGCGGGCAGGCCGTTATGTCCATATGGCAGGCGCTGTCGGCAAGGATACATTTGCCGAAGGTGCGCTCGAACTGCTCGACGGCGCCGGCACCGATCTTTCCCGCGTCAGCCATGTCGACGGACCGACCGGCACAGCCCTCATTCTCGTCGGCGGCGACGGCGAGAACATGATCGCGGTCATTCCCGGCGCGAACGGCGAGGTGAACGGCGACAATGCCGAGGCTGCCGTCGATGCCATGAACGAGGGCGATATTCTGATGCTGCAGCTCGAGGTTCCGGTCGTGGCGGTCGAGCGGGCGCTTGCCGCCTCTCGCGCCAAGGGCATCACCAGCATTCTCAATCTTGCCCCGCTCATTCCGGATGCGCCGCGCCTCGGCCGGCTGGCCGATATCGTCATTGCCAACGAGACCGAATTCGAGCGGCTGGCGGGACAGGAGAACATGAGTGCCGGCGATCGTGAGGCGGCGTTGGAGCGCCTGCATGCCGAGACCGCCCAGACCCTGATCGTCACGCTCGGCGGCGATGGCGTCATCGCGATCCGGGATGGTCAGATCGCGCGTGCACAGGGCCTCGTCATCGAACCCGTCGACACGGTCGGCGCCGGCGATACGTTCTGCGGCTACTTCGCAGCAAGCCTCGATGAAGGGCTGGATTTCAACTCGGCTCTCCGTCGTGCAGCGGTCGCCGGCTCGCTCGCCTGCCTGAAGGCGGGAGCACAACCCTCCATACCGCTCGCCGCCGAAGTCGCAGACAGACTATAATCTGATCTAACCACGAACAGTCGATGAAACGGCACCCTCATTTGGGGTGGCGCCCTGGTTTTGCGGCCGAAATACAGCGAATTTCATTCAAATTTAAGAGATTTCTGGCGATCATTCCGGTGATCGAACCTCGTCCATCCGCGATAGTGGTTCGCCTCTATTTATGGCTGCTCCATGATGGAGCGACGCCTTACCCGCTGTGCCGAAGAATGGCCCTTCGGCGCGTCCTTGCCCGAGGAACACATGTTCATTTTCAGAATGAAATCGCTTGCGGCGAAACTCATCGTCATTACCGGTGTCGCCATCGCGCTGGTGCTTGTCGCTTCAAACCTCTTCCTCATCGATCAGACTCGTAATCGCGTTCAAACCCTTACATTGGATCAGGCAAACTCGGAAGCCAAGTCGATCGCCAACGAGATTGCCGCTAATGTCGGCGAGCTGGCGAGCGCTGCCCGTACCATGTCGGGCGTCGTCGGGCGCGGACATGAAGGCAAGATCCTCGACCGCAAGGGCATCATCAGCATTCTGAAATCCAACCTCGAACAGAACGCTTTCGCCTTCGGCAGCTGGTTCTGCGAACAGCTCGGCGCATTCGATGGCAAGACTACGGAAATCGCCAACAACAACGACGAAGGCACCAACAAGGTTGGCGCCTTCACGCCTTACTGGTCGAAGAACAGGACCGGCGACATCCAGTTCTCGACCTTCGAAAACGATTACACTGCCGAATGGTGGAAGCTTGCTGCCGATAGCGGTAAGGGCGCAATCACGGCGCCCTACCTCGCCGAGGGCACCGACGTTCCGACCCTGCTGACCTCGATTGCCTATCCGGTGATGTCCGGCGGCAAGATGATCGGTGTGGAAGGCGTCGATATTTCGCTGAAGTCGCTCACTGACAAGGTGCAGGCACTGCGACCCTTCGGCTCCGGCCGCGTGACGCTGATCGCCCAGAACGGCAACTGGATCGTTGCTCCGCTGCCCAACCTGATGTCCAAGCCCTATGGCGACAATCCCGGCTCGGCTGACGTAAAGGCTGCGCTTTCGTCCATGAAGGTCGGCCTCGTCAAGAACCTGAGCTTCGACGGCCTCGATCCATTCGACCGCGTTGTCTATCCCTTCGCCGTACCCGGCCTGAACGCCAACTGGGTCGTGCTGGTCGACGTCCCGCACACGGCAATGAATGCGCCGGTTCAGGACCAGACCTTCATGATGGTCATCAACGGCATCATCGTGCTCGGAGCCGTGCTGCTCGCGCTCTATTTCGCCGTCCGCACGCTTGTTCAGCGTCCGCTCGCCGGTCTCGTTTCCAGCGTCAAGGGGCTGAGCGACGGAAAATACGACGAGACGGTCGCCGGCCAGAACCGTGCCGACGAAATCGGCTCGGTCGCCAAGGCTCTCGAAGGCTTCCGCTTCGCGCTTGCGGATACGCGGCGCCTCGAAGCCGAGGCGGACAGCCAGCGCCTTGCGGCCGAAACCGAACGCGGCCGCTCGGAATCGGAACGCCAACAATCGGTCAACCTGCAGCGTCACATCGTCTCGATCGTCGGCGCGGGCCTTTCCGAACTGTCACAGGGCAATCTCGGCCACCGCATCACAGAGGAATTCCCCGGCGAATACGGCAAGCTCAAGCAGGACTTCAATGCCGCTCTTGCAAGCCTTGAGGAAACCATCAACACGATGAACCTCAGCGTCGTCAACATCGGCTCCGGCACAGGTGAAATCAGCAACAGCGCCTCTGATCTTGCCAAGCGTACCGAGCAGCAGGCGGCGAGCCTCGAAGAGACGGCAGCGGCGCTCAACGAGCTGACTGCCCAGGTCAATTCCAGCGCCGAGAATGCCCGTACGGCGGCCGACAATGTCAATCTCGCCTGCGAAGACGCCGAGAAGTCAGGTGAAGTCGTCAAGAAGGCGATTGCCTCCATGCACGGCATCGAACAGTCCTCGACGGAAGTTTCGCGCATCATCGGCGTCATCGACGAGATCGCTTTCCAGACGAATCTCCTGGCTCTGAATGCGGGTGTCGAAGCGGCCCGCGCCGGCGAAGCAGGCAAGGGCTTCGCGGTCGTGGCACAGGAAGTCAGGGAACTCGCTCAGCGTTCGGCAAATGCCGCCAAGGAGATCAAGACACTCATCAACACCTCGGCCGTGCAGGTCAAGGAAGGCGTCGACCTCGTCGGCCGCGCCGGCGATACGCTGCACAAGATCGCCGAACAGGTGATGGGCATAAACGGCCTCATCCGCCAGATCTCGGCATCGGCAAGCGAACAGGCCGTCGGCCTCAAGGAAATCAACCAAGCCGTGAACCAGATGGATCAGGTCACGCAGCAGAACGCCGCGATGGTGGAAGAAACCACCGCAGCCAGCGTGACGCTGAACGACGAGGCTCAGACGCTGAAGGAACTGGTCACTCGCTTCCGCGTCTCCGGGCAGAGTAATGCAGCAGCACTGCGCTCCACCGCGCAGCAGATGCGTGCGCCGGCTGCTCCGGCACAACGCGCGGCTGCTCCGGCACCGCGCCGGGCCGCTGCCATGTCGCTCGGCTCGACCGCTGTCGCTCAGGACAATTGGGAAGAGTTCTGATTGCTGAGCGCATGACAAGAAAAAGGCGCCTGATCCCTCGGGCGCCTTTTTGCATTCAGGGTAGATCGTCAGACATCAGGCAGCGTTCGACGTCTGCTCTTCGTTGAGGAAGGCATAAATCGCGGATGCGGAATCGGTCGCGCGTAACTTGGCGACCAGATCATGGTCGCGCAGGACACGGGCGATGCGTGAAAGCGCCTTCAGATGATCGGCGCCCGCACCTTCAGGCGCCAGAAGCAGAAACACCAAATCGACGGGCTGGTCGTCCAACGCTTCGAAGTCAACGGGCTGTTCCAGCCGAGCGAAAATACCGACGATGGAGTGGATATTGACGAGCTTGCCGTGGGGAATGGCGATGCCGTTGCCGACGCCGGTCGAGCCCAGACGTTCGCGCTGTAGGATCACATCGAAGATTTCCCGCTCGGAAAGCCCCGTCGTTTTGGAGGCTTTTGCTGCCAATTCCTGAAGCAACTGTTTCTTGGAATTTACCCTGAGGGCGGGAATGATCGCATCCTGGTGCAGCAAATCTGCCAATGCCATTTCTTTTTCCTTCTGTCGCCGAAATCAGGATTTGAGAGAGCAGCACCTTGCGCCGCTCCCTCGTCCTGATCTCAGCCTTTGATATTGGCCGAATCGATCCAGCCAATATTTCCGTCGTGACGACGGTAAACGATGTTGATTTGTTCCTTGCCGGGGCTGCGGAACAGGAGAAGCGGCTCGTCGGTCATGTCAAGCGCCATGACGGCGGTTGCGACAGACATCGTCTTGAGCTGCTTCGTGCTTTCGGCGACGATGGCCGGAGCGAAATCGTCCGGGACCTCGTCTTCATGATCGGGAACCGCATCCATGACGGTATAGGCGACTTCTGCAAAGCCGTTGCCGTTCAGATGATTTCCGGCGTGGTGATCCTTGAGCTTCCGCTTGTAGCGGCGCAGGCGCTTCTCGATACGCTCGGATGCCGCATCGAAGGCAATCTGCGGATCCATGGCCTCGCCTGCGGCATGCAGCACGACGCCACTATCGAGATGAAGCTTACAATCGGCGGAAAAACGAGAATTCGACTTTTCCACGATCACTTGGCCGGAATATCCCCCGTCGAAGTATTTCGTGACGGCCAAACCAATTTGGTCCTCAATCTTTTGACGGAACGAGTCACCAATTTCCATATGTTTACCGGATACACGCACACTCATGGAGTTTCCCTTCTTATGGTCGTTTGCGAGTATCAGTTTACGCCAAGCCTTAACCTCATCCAAGCACTTCGCGCAATCTCAAGCAAGATGAGCTCAAGTCTGCGTGTCCCTGGTGCCATGAGGATGATGGGGATAATGCCCGGATGCCCTTCGCTGCTCCGATTGCGGCGGGCTTCTAGCGACAGCTTTCCGGAAAGTCAATAGTCTGGCGCGACGAAACCCAGCACACACGGAAAACGTGCAGCGGAAATCCCTGAAATGGGAGGGTCTCCAACATAAACGATCCCTGGCGGCGGCCATAAAGCTCATCCTTGCGTTGCAACTCAGAAGCCGGCGACCTTCGCCAGCGCGCGTTTTTCCCTGCGGCGCTGGACGGAGGAGGCGATGTTCATCGCCTCTCGGTATTTGGCGACCGTCCGACGGGCGAGATCGATCCCACCCTTCTTGAGCATATCGACGATGTCGTCGTCGGAGAGCACCGCATCTGGACTTTCCTGCAGGATCAGCGCGCGAATCTTGTGGCGAACGGCTTCGGCAGAATGGCTGTCGCCGCCCTCGACTGAGCTAATCGAAACCGTGAAAAAATACTTCAGCTCGAAGAGGCCGCGTGGCGTCAGCATGTATTTATTCGAGGTGACGCGGCTGACCGTCGATTCATGCATCTTGATCGCCTCGGCCACCGTCTTCAGGTTCAGTGGCCGCAGATGATCCACTCCATGCAAGAGGAAGGCATCCTGCTGGCGCACGATCTCGCTTGCGACCTTCATGATGGTCTTGGCGCGCTGGTCGAGGCTGCGCGTCAGCCAGTTGGCGCTCTGCAGACATTCGGAGAGGAAGGCATGATCCTCGCCGTTCTTCGCTACGTGCGAGAAATAAGACTGATTGACGAGAACCCGCGGCAACGTATCCGGATTGAGCTCGACCAGCCAGGCGCCATCCGAGGAAGGGCGAACGACGACGTCAGGCATGATCGCCTCTGAAACGCCAGCCTCAAAACCGCTGCCTGGCTTCGGATTGAGCTGGCGAATTTCGGCGAGCATCTCGAGCAGGTCTTCCTCATCGACGCCGCAGAGGCGCTTCAGGGTGATGAAGTCACGCCGTGCCAGCAGTTCGAGATTTTCGACCAGCGCCTGCATGGCGGGATCGAAACGATCCTTCTGGCGAAGCTGGATCGCCAGACATTCGGCAAGGCTGCGGGCAAAGACGCCTGGCGGATCGAGCGTCTGCAGCGCTAAGAGCACGCGCTCGATGTCTGCTGCGTCGGTACCGAGACGCTCGCCGGCTTCCGCGACATCTGCCTGCAGATAGCCGGTATCGTCGAGCTGATCGACGAGATTCTGGGCAATTAGGCGATCGGCCATATCGGGCAGTATGAAGGGTATCTGCTGGGCGAGATGATCACGTAAGGAAACCTGGCCTGCGACGAAATCGTCGAGATCGTAATTGTCAGCACCTTCGGCGCTGCCCGGCATCGATTTCCACTGGCTGATGAGTTCCGGTGCGTCGAGACGCTGCGGCGCGCCGTCATCAGGGAAGACATTGGTGTAATTGGAATCCAGCTCGTCGCTCAGCCGGCTTGAGCTGCCATTATCGTACCAGTCGCCGGACAGCGTTTCGCTAGGGTCCTCATATTCTCCGTCACCCGCATCATCCGTTTGCGGAGTGTGTGGTTCGTCCGCAGCCTCGCCGCGTTCGCCGCCCTCGCCTTCGCCCGACGGAAATTCCAGGAGCGGGTTCTTCTCCACTTCCTGGGCGATGAACTGAGTGAGTTCGACATGCGTCATCTGCAGCAACTGGATGGATTGCATCAGTTGCGGTGTCATCACCAGGGACTGGTTCTGTCTCAGAAAAAGATTGGCAGACAGGGCCATGGCGGACGCGAAACTCCCTCGACTCCTCCAGGAAACCGCGTCCGATCAAGGCTTCGGGCCACGGAAATCCGAGTTGGCCCAAAAATTGCTTTTTTATCCTATTTGGTCAAGCAGAACTATGCCGCAGCCGCAATTTTCTGTCGTCCGGGACTGGTTCAGAGACTGAAATTGTCGCCCAAGTAAAGCCGGCGCACTTCCGGATTGTTGACGATATCGTTCGCACGCCCATGGGTCAGCACTTCGCCGGCATGAATAATATAAGCGCGGTCGATCAGCCCCAACGTTTCACGCACATTGTGATCGGTGATCAAAACACCGATGCCGCGTGCCGTCAAATGATGCACAAGGTTCTGAATATCGGCAACCGAGATCGGGTCGACACCGGCAAAGGGCTCGTCGAGCAGCATGAAGGTCGGGTCGGTCGCAAGCGCGCGGGCAATTTCCAGGCGCCGGCGCTCACCGCCCGAGAGAGCCACAGCCGCGCTCTTGCGGAGCTTCGCGATGTGAAACTCCTCGAGCAATTCGTCGAGCTTGCGCTCGCGCGCCGCCTTGTCCTTTTCATGCACCTCGAGGACGGCGCGGATATTCTCCTCCACCGTCAGCCCACGGAAGATCGAGGCTTCCTGCGGCAGGTAGCCGACACCGAGGCGGGAGCGGCGATACATGGGCATCGTCGTCACGTCGTTGCCGTCGATTTCAATCGTTCCCTCATCGACCGGCACGAGACCGGTGATCATGTAGAAACAAGTGGTCTTACCAGCGCCGTTCGGTCCCAGAAGACCCACGGCCTCACCACGCCGCACGACCAGCGAAACGCCATTGACGACACGGCGCGTCGCATAGGTCTTGGTCAGACCGCGTGCGATCAGCGTTCCCTGATAACGGGCCTTGTCAACAGGAGCCACGGCTTCCGTCGCGGCTCTGCCGGACTTGGTGGATAAGGAGAATAGCTTCACGTGAAAGGCCGACTTCTCAGTTCTGCTTTGGCTGCTGACTCGGCTGCGATTTCGGGTCGAGCTGAATCTGGACACGACCACCGCAGCTTTCAAGCTCTGCCTGACCGGTCGCCATGTGAACCGTGAGCTGGCAGCCAGTAAAGACGTTCGGTCCGTCGGTGAGCACGACCTTCTTGCCGGTAAGGATAAAGACCTGCGAGGTCATGTCGAAATTGCCATCATCGGCTGTTGCGGTCTGCGTTCCCGAGGTCAGGTAAACCTTATCGGTCACCAGAATCTTGTCGATATCCGCACTGCCCGAAGCAAGCGAGTTCGATTGTTCGGCAGCAGCCTGTGCCGGCTGGGCAGCAGGTGCCGGCTGGGCGGCGCCGCCCGTTTGGGGCTGCTTCGCCTTATCCTTGTAATAGACCGTCATCTTGCCGGCCTGTAGCGTCGTCGTACCCTGAACGACCTTGACGTCGCCGGTAAAGAGCGCCGTGTGCTCCTGGTCATGGATTTCCAGTTTGTTGCTTTCAATCTGGATCGGCTGATCACTGGAAAGTTTCATACCTGGCATCGTCGTCGACTGGGCGGCCGCCCCCGCGACCGACAGAACGAAGGCAAGCGCGCCGGTGATGAAAGCTACGCCAGTCTTGCAAGTTGAAATGCGACAATCTTTTGTCATGTGACCCGGCTCTTTAGGTGCCCTGTTTATGGATGGTGGATGATTCAACATTCATGCGAACATTCCCCTCGAATGTGATCGCGCGCCCCTTATCCGTTATATTCATGGTGCGCGCAACAATCGAAGTATTGTCCTTGGTAATTCTGACGGGATCCTCGGTCGACATGTTTCCGCCCTTGATATCGAGATGGGCGGACTGAAAATTCGCAACCAGACCGCTGCTCAAGACGAGCGTGAACGGCGCCGTCATGTGAAGGTTGTCGGTCGCGCGATTGAAATCTGCCGTTGCGGCAGTAACGCGAGCCATCAGACCGTCATTCATCGGTACGGCGGCCTTGATCGTCTCGAGCGTGATGAGGTCGGGATTGCGGATGTCCTGAAGAGCGCGTTCGGCGAGCATCGAATAGTTGATGCCGTCGGAGTTACGTCCGGCGATCGCCGGCTTTTCCATCACCACCTTGCCATTTTCGATCTTGGCGCCCTCGATCTTGATGGTTTCCGGGAGGTACGTGCGGATCACCGAGACCGCAATGAAGATGAAGGAAATAATGAGAGCTGCGACCGGCAGCAAGAACTTCAGGCGACGGACACGCGTGGAATGGAACCGGGCAAGGCCATAGGCGCTGTCCTTTGGCCCTGCGTATGCGGGCTTCCCGTTATTCCTGAGGGTATCGAGCATATGCCTGGTCCGTGTGTGATGATTGCGCCGCTTATATAGCGATGCCGGCGTCAATCACAGTTCGTTTCGCATTATTACATTGGCTTGCCAATATGGATTTTTTTCTGCAACAAGCAACTAAACCGAAAATAGCGGGTTTCCGGGCATTTTCTCGCGGCAGCTTGCGCCTTATTTCCTCAGCGGCGACCGCTGGGTTGCATCTCTGGAGGTTGAAATGGACAGCTCGATCATCGCAGACCGCCGGCTGCTGCGCCGCAGGGTTGGCTTCTGGCGCCTTACCGCGGTCGTGCTGCTCGTTGCGCTCGGCTTTGCGCTTTATAATTTTACCTTCAGCGAAGGCAGCACCGCGCGGCCGCATGTCGCCCATGTGACTGTCTCTGGGCTGATCACCGACGATGACGAGCTGCTCGAGCGGCTGGAAAAGATCAAGGACAATGATCAGGTCAAGGCAGTCGTGATCTCGATTTCCTCGCCCGGAGGCACGACTTATGGCGGCGAAAAGATTTTCAAGGCGATCCGGGCTATTGCAGAGAAGAAGCCCGTCGTCTCCGACGTCAGGACGCTTGCAGCTTCCGCCGGCTACATGATCGCGACGGCAGGCGATACGATCATCGCCGGCGAAAGTTCGATCACCGGCTCTATCGGCGTCATCTTCCAGTATCCGCAGGTCCAGCCACTTCTCGACAAGCTCGGCGTCTCGCTGCAGGAGATCAAATCCTCTCCGCTCAAGGCCGAACCCTCGCCGTTCCACGATACCAGCGAGGAAGCCAAGGCCATGATCCGCAACATGGTTCTCGACAGCTACGATTGGTTCGTCAACCTCGTAGCGGACCGGCGCAAATTGCCGCACGATGAGGTGCTGAAGCTTGCCGATGGAACTATCTACACAGGCCGACAAGCGCTCAAAGTGAAGCTCATTGACGCCATCGGCGGAGAGCCGGAAATCCGCGCCTATCTGACCTCGCGAAACGTCAGCGCCAAACTGCCGGTCGTCGACTGGGACAAGAAGAGCAACACGCCCTTTCTGCTCGCTGGAGCTGTTTCTCGGTTGATTACGATCCTTGGTTATGGCGATCTTGTCAAAGGCCAGGATCTGAACGGCATCCTGCCCCCAAAGTTGCTCCTTGACGGGCTGCTTTCAGTTTGGCAGGTTGGCCAGGATTGAATAAGAAATCAATAATTTAAGGGGGCGACCGTGATCAAGTCCGAATTGGTGCAGATAGTTGCGGCACGCAATCCGCATCTCTACCATCGGGATGTGGAAAATATCGTCAACGCGGTCCTCGACGAGATCACTGATGCGCTTGCCGCCGGCAACCGTGTCGAACTGCGCGGCTTCGGCGCATTTTCCGTAAAGAACCGCCCTTCCCGCTCCGGTCGCAATCCGCGCACCGGCGATACGGTCTTCGTCGAGGAGAAGTGGGTTCCTTTCTTCAAGACTGGCAAGGAACTGCGCGAGCGCCTGAACCCCGGACAGGCCGACGAAGAGGATTGATCCTCGGCACCGCGCATCACGCCGCACTTGAACTTCGCCGCCGCACTTCTATTCTGGCGTCCATGAAGCTTGCCTTCGCCAAACCGGCGCGGAGAACGATATGACCAAGAAGATTATCAACCTTTTGATTTTGCTGCCGCTTGGTGTCATCCTGATCATCTTCTGCGTCGCCAACCGGCAGAGTGTGACGCTCGCCTTCAATCCGTTCCGGCCGGAAGATCAGGTTCTTTCCCTGGCCGCGCCCTTCTTCGTTTTCCTGCTGATTGCCTTCATCATCGGCATGCTGGTGGGCTCTGCTGCGACCTGGTTCAATCAAGGCAAACACCGCAGACGCGCACGCGTAGAAGCTAAGGAAGCAATCCGCTGGCAGGGCGAAGCTGACCGCCACAAGACGCGGGCGGAAGAGATCGCCGGGCAGTTACCCTCGCGGTGATTGCCGTTATTCCGTCGTTGCGGGAGTGAAACTCAGCTCTTCATAATCGCCTTCCGTCGAGGCGCCCCTGCCGGTGACCTGGAAGCCGTGCGCCAGATAGAAGGTCTTTGCGTGGCTGTTGTTGACGAGGCATTTCAGCCGATATGTGTGTTTCGGCCAGGCGGGAAGCGATTGCAGCAAGGCGGCTCCCGCGCCTTTGCCCTGAAATTCGGGCAAGACATAGAGCATATGGATGAAGTCATCCGCCGCCCAGATCGAGATGAAACCGGCTATCCTCCCGTCAGGCGCCTCGCAGACGGAAACGACTTCGCCATTGGTATGGGCCGCAAAGTCCTCTCTGTGAAATTTGCCGGGGTCGACCCAAGTGAAAGTCTGCCGCCGAACGGTCAGATAGAGTTCCGCAAGCTTTATCGTGTCTTCGGGGCGGTTCGGCCGGATTTTCCAGTTCATGGATCTTGCGTGAAACGAGTTATGCATGGTGTCTAGCTTGCAGCCTTTTCAATAATCGCCGCATTGAAATTTCCCCAAAAGCGGCGGGCGAGCTTTTCCAATGTTGCGCGGATCAATCTGCCGCCGAGTTCGGCGAGCCGGCCGCCCGTGTCCCCATCAGCTTTATAACGCAACAGGGTATGCAGACCCTCGTCCTCCAGGGCGACATCGGCTTGGCCCCTGGCAAAGCCGGCGATGCCGCCCCGCCCTTCCGCGGCGATGGTGTACCTGCGCGGCGCATCGACATTCGAAAGCCTGATCTCACCGTTAAACGTCACCGAAAACAGGCCGAAGCCAACTTTCACCGTTGCCAGGAATTGCGTGGGTGACAGCTTTTCCACGCTCTGGCAGCCTGGAATGCACCGCCTGATGATATCGGGATCGTTCATGGCAGCCCATACTACGTCCCGCGGTGCAGCAATGCGTTCCTCCCCGATCAGGTCCATCAGCAATTCCCCGTTTCCATGGCCGGAGCATATCATAACGGGAAAGCGCTTTGCCAAGGTCGGGCGGGATGCTATTTGCACTGGCTCAAGTGAATTCAAGACGCGGAAGACCACGTTGAAACAAAGAGAACGCCGGCTTGGCGCGAAGATAGCGACAGGCCCTTCCGGCGGGCGCCGCTCCGATGTGCGGCCTGCAAAGCCGGAAAAGACAGCAATTAAGGCGGCACCGGCGCGCGAACAGCGCCCGCCGGCAGCCGTTCCAGCGATAATCGAACGCCCGCTTATGGCGCGCCACGGCGAACGGCCGGCGGAGCGCGTGCCTGTCATCCTGGAATCGACGGGTGCGGGCGATTTCCATCTGATCGACAGCGGCAACGGCCAGAAGCTTGAACAATATGGCCCCTATAGGGTCGTGCGGCCTGAGGGACAGGCGCTTTGGCAGCCATCGCTGCCCACCCATGTCTGGGAGAAGGCCGATGCTGCCTTCACCGGCGATACTGATGAAGAAGGCACCGGCCGCTGGCGTTTTCCGAAGCAAGCCCTTGGCGAAACCTGGCCGCTCAACCTGCTCGGTGTAGATTTCTTCGGCCGTTTCACCTCCTTCCGGCATGTCGGCGTCTTCCCGGAGCAGATTGTTCACTGGAGCTGGATGAAGAGCCAGGCAGAAAGCGCCGGACGCCCGCTGAAGGTGCTGAACCTCTTCGGCTATACCGGCGTCGCCTCTCTGGTCGCCGCCGCTGCCGGCGCGGAAGTCACCCATGTCGATGCCTCGAAGAAGGCGATCGGCTGGGCGCGCGAAAACCAGGCGCTGGGGCGCATGGAAAAGCTGCCGATCCGCTGGATCTGCGAGGACGCGATGAAATTCATCCTGCGCGAAGAACGCCGCGGCAGCCAGTACGACATCATCCTTACCGATCCGCCGAAATTCGGCCGCGGACCGAACGGCGAAGTCTGGCATCTCTTCGAACATTTGCCGCTGATGCTGGACATCTGCCGGGAAATCCTGTCGCCGAAGGCGGTTGGTCTCGTGCTGACGGCCTATTCGATCCGGGCAAGCTTCTACTCCATCCATGAACTGATGCGCGAGACGATGCGCGGCGCCGGCGGCGTCGTCGAATCCGGCGAACTTGTCATTCGTGAAGCGGGGCTGGACGGCAAAACACCGGGCCGGGCGCTCTCGACCTCTCTCTTTTCCCGCTGGGTGCCGAAATGACCGAATTCCATGATCGTGGCCCCCGCAGGGTCGGGCAGGTGAAGGAAGTCACCTCGCTTGCCAATCCGATCATTAAAGACATCAAAGCGCTGACGAACAAAAAGTCGCGCGAGGAGAGCGGCACCTTCATCGCCGAAGGTCTGAAGCTCGTCATCGATGCGATCGAGCTCGGCTGGACGATCCGCACGCTCGTCTACGCCAAGGCCGCCAAGGGCAAGTCACTCGTCGAGCAGATGGCGGCAAAGACCGTCGCTTCGGGCGGGCTCGTGCTCGAAGTCAACGAGAAAGTGATCTCCTCGATCACACGTCGTGACAATCCGCAGATGGTGGTCGGCATCTTCGAAAGCCGCTGGAGGGCCCTGAAGGATATCAGGCCGAAGGAGGGCGAGACCTGGGTGGCGCTCGACCGTGTGCGCGATCCCGGCAATCTCGGAACGATCATCCGCACTGCCGATGCTGCCGGCGCCTCCGGTATCATCCTCGTCGGCGAAACTACCGATCCCTTTTCGCTGGAAACGGTGCGCGCTACGATGGGCTCGATTTTTGCGGTTCCGGTTTCCCGCGCAACGGCGGAGGAATTCATCGCCTGGAAGAAGCAGGCTGGCGTTTCGATCGTCGCGACCCATCTTGCGGGCTCTGTCGATTATCGTACGATCGACTACAAGAAGAAGCCGGTCGTGCTGCTGATGGGCAACGAACAATCCGGGCTGCCGGATCAGCTTGCCGGGCAAGCGGATGCGCTTGCCCGCATTCCGCAGCAAGGCCGCGCCGATTCTCTCAATCTCGCGGTTGCCACAGCCGTCATGCTTTTTGAAGCACGCCGCCATCTCCTCTCACTGACCGAGGGCAAATGACCAACCAGACGATCGCACGCCCGGCGCTCTTCTCGCGCCCCCTGCCAATACTGATCTTCATCGTGATCGCCGTTATCCTCGACCAGATCGTCAAGATCGCCGTCGATCGCTATCTGCCGCTGCAGGAAGCCGTGCCCGTCATTCCGATGCTGGCCCTTTACCGCACCTACAATCTCGGCGTCGCCTTCTCGATGCTTTCCGGCATGGATGGCTGGTTCATTGTCGGCATGCGTTTGGCCATCGTCGCCTTCGTGCTTTATCTCTGGCGCCGCACCGCCAAGGACCGCTGGCTGGCCCATCTCGGCTATGCACTCATCATTGCCGGAGCGATCGGCAACCTCGTCGACCGTTTCACCTATGGGCATGTCATCGACTACATCCTCTTTCACACGGAAACCTGGTCCTTCGCCGTGTTTAACCTTGCGGACAGCTTCATCACCGTCGGCGCCGGCTGCGTCATTCTCGATGAGATGCTGCCGAAGCCGAAAAACACGGACCATTAAACTTTTAGCGGATTCCTGAAAACATTCGGAACGGGCAATATGTTAGCTGATCTGCATGCAGAGTCTGGCGCAGTTTCAGGAACGATTGTCCGCTACATTCGGCGGAGCCGCCGTTAGGTCTGATCGAGGCCGAACAGCGGGCCAATTCGTGTCGCCCCCTCCTGTTCGCCCCCATCAGCCCTTGCTCTTCTACTGGCTCGGCGGAGTGGGCTTGCTGACGGCGATCCTATTATTGCTTCTCTTCCATTGGGGTGATTCACTTCTGGCCGGTCTCGGCTTTGTCCTGCTTGCCGCCATCGTCGGCTACCTCGCCGTTCTTTTCAAGAATAGACAGAGACCGGGCGGCGGCGGCCGGGAAACATCAGAACGCATCGATGTGACCGGCCTGCTCGGTACAGTCCATGACGTGCTCGGCGATATCGTCGTCACCCGTATGATGGACCGGCGGATCATCGGCGCAAATGAGACGTTCCGTAATCTCACCGGACGCGCCACACCCGAAGGCCAGACCTGCGAAGAGATCGGCCTCGCCTTCCGTCCCGGACCGCAGCCGCACCGTTACGATGTGGAGATTTCGACACCGACCGGGCAACGCATCTATCTCTGGCACGATGTCGTGACCCGCGATCCGGCAAACGGGCGCCTGCTTCTGCAGAGCATCGCACGGGATGTGACCGAAGAGCGGCTTGCAGCAGAGCGCCGCGAGGAGGCGCTGCAGAAGGCCGAATATAACAGCGCTGCCAAATCGCGGCTGCTCGCAACCGTCAGCCATGAAATCCGCACGCCTCTGTCAGGCATTCTCGGCATGGCCCATCTGATTTCCGAAACGAAGTTGACGCAGGAACAGCAGAATTATCTGACCAGCATCCGCCAGTCCGGTCATGCGCTGACGCAGCTGGTCGAGGATCTGCTCGACTTCTCCACCATCGAGGTTGGCCGTTTCCAGCTCCATCCGCGCTCGGAATCGCTGCGCAAGCTCGTCGAAAGCGTCGTGGAGATGCTCGCCCATCGCGCCCATGAGAAGGGTATCGAGATCGGCGCGACGGTTTCCTCCGACGTGCCGGAGCTGATGAGCTTCGATCCGGCACGGCTGCGGCAGGTGCTCTTCAACGTCATCGGCAATGCCGTCAAGTTCACGCAGGCAGGCGGCGTCTTCATCCGCGTTTCGAGAGGCGCCGGCGAGCTGCTGATATCAGTGACCGATACCGGCCCTGGCATGGCGGCAGAGGAGCAGGCGCGCATTTTCGGGGAGTTCGAACAAGGCGGTTCGCTTGCCCAGAAGAGCAACGGCACCGGCCTTGGCCTTGCAATCTCCGCCCGGATCATGCGGGAATTCGGCGGCTCGCTGACAGTTGCAAGCGAGAGGGGCAAGGGTAGCCAATTTACCATCCGCTTCCCTGTTGAACTTTCGGAAGAGGATAAAGCCAGCCGGAGCGCGTTGCTGGCGGGAAACAGCATCGTGCTGCTTGCCCCGGCTGGTGCAGCGCGCACGGCGATCGCCGAGACGATCACGACGCTCGGCGGGCGCTGCCACCTTGTCGCCGGCGGCGACGCAGCGCGCGAGAGCCTGCTGTCACTCGCCCGCAGCGGCGAGCAGCCGACCGATATCATCGTCGATCACCGCATGTCCGAAGAATTCTCGCTGCATATTGCCGATCGCACGGAGATCGCGGCGCTCGGCCTGCGCAAGGTGCTGCTCGTCAATCCGGAAGAGCGTAACTCCTATTCGCTCGACCTCTTCGATGCGTGGCTGATCCGGCCGTTGCGCGAGCAGTCGCTGATCGACGTGCTGCGCGGACGCATGCGCGGCATGGAAAAGCGTGATGCGCTGAACGACAATCAGCCCGGCCTCGGCCCATCCATTGCAGAACGGACGGCAATGGGTGGCGGTCTTTCCGTTCTCCTCGGCGAGGACGATCCGATCAACGCCATGCTGGTGCGCGTCATGCTGGAAAAAGGCGGCCACTCCGTCAGGCATGTGGATGATTTCGAAACTCTGCTCGATTATGCGCTGGGTGACGACAGGCCTGATATCATCATCAGCGATCTCTCCATGCCCGGCGGCAACGGCATCGACATGCTCGGACGCCTGCGGGGACACGAACGGCGGCTCGATCTCCAGCCCGTACCGGTGATCGTTCTGACAGCGGACAAGAGCGACGAATCACGGCGGCAGGTCTTGCTCAACGGCGCCAATCGCGTCATGGTAAAACCGGTGGATCCGGTCAGGCTGCTCACCGAAGTACAGGCAGTTGTTGCTCTTTCAGCCCGTCGGGCTGAGGTGCGCTGAAGCTGAGAAGATCGGCACGCTTCTTGCGTGCATAAATTCGGTATGTCACTTTCCTGTCGTACATAAGTGTTTTATGGCGTGTGATAAGCCGGAGACGGGAGAATCGCTATGTCTGTTGACATCCTTAATTGTGACGCCACTGCCGAGGCCGCTCGGCCATCGACGGCAGCTGCGCCAAAGGAAGGCGATGTTCTCGGCCGCATCGGCAATCTGGAGACTCGCCTTGCCCGCAGCGCGCGGGAGATCGATGCCGCGCAGGCTGTGCGCTATCGCGTTTTCGTCGAGGAAATGAAGGCTCAGCTGCCGGCCGACGCGATGCGCCGTGAGCGGGATTTCGATGCCTATGACGCCTTCTGCGACCACCTTCTCGTTCTCGACCGATCGATCGAAGGCGATGCCGAAGATCAGATCGTTGGCACCTACCGTCTGCTCAGGCAGGACGTCGCCATGGCAAATGGCGGTTTTTACTCGGCTTCGGAATTTGCGATCGACGAGCTCATTGCCCGTCATCCCGACAAGCGCTTCATGGAACTCGGGCGCTCCTGCGTGTTGCCGGAATACCGAACCAAGCGGATCGTCGAACTGCTCTGGCAGGGTAATTGGGCCTATGCGCTGAAACATGGCATGAGCGCCATGTTCGGCTGCGCCTCCTTCCCGGGCGTTCACCCCGAACGCCACGCTTTGGCGCTATCCTTCCTCTATCACAGCGTGCTCGCCAAAGGCGAATGGGCTGTTGGCGCCCTGCCGCATCTGGCCCGCGACATGGACCTGATGCCGCCCGAAGGCGTCAATCCGAAGAAGGCGCTGATGGCGTTGCCGCCACTTATCAAGGGTTACCTGCGCCTCGGCGCGATGGTCGGCTCCAGCGCCGTCGTCGATCAGGCTTTCAACACGACCGACGTGCTGATCGTGCTGCCGATATCGAGCATTTCCGACCGGTACCTGAACTATTACGGCGCGGATGCAGGCCGTTTCTCAAGCTGAGGCGACTGCCTGACGACTGTCTCGTTAATTCATTCTGTTCGGCGTTTTGAGTAAGGCGCATCGGCAATGCCAGCTGGGCTATGCCCCGCCTACAACATTAACACCATGCGCCATATCGAATGTCGGAAATCTCAAGAAGAAGGCTGGCAAGCTTCGCCAGCGCGAGAGGGATATTCTCTCGGCGACGATTACGCTTGATGACGTGAAGGCGCTTTTCTTGAATACACTGCAAACGGCGCTTCGTTTCATAAGCCGCGGCGGCCGGAGACCTGGGGCGCGCGAATATTCATCGTTTGCGGTCCAGATGATAATCTGATCGCTTCTGCAGGTCAGGCCGCCCTAAGGCGGACCACGCACGCGGTCCGCCCTTCCTGTTGTCACGAACCGGCGGCGTAGGCCGCGATGGCAGCCATGTTGACGATATCGCTGTCCTTGGCGCCCATCGCGGTGATCTGCACTGCCTTGTCGAGGCCGACGAGGATCGGGCCAATGACTGTCGAGCCGCCGAGTTCCTGCAGCATCTTGGTCGAAATCGATGCCGAGTGGAATGCCGGCATGACGAGGACGTTGGCCGGTCCGGAGAGGCGGCAGAAGGGATATTGCTCCATCACTTTGCGGTTCAGGGCAACGTCGGCGGCCATTTCGCCATCATACTCGAAATCGACGCGTCGCTTGTCGAGGATCTTCACTGCTTCGCGCACACGTTCGGAGCGTTCCCCCGAGGGATGGCCGAAGGTGGAATAGGCGAGCAAAGCGACTCGCGGCTGGTAGCCCATGCGGCGCGCCAGACCTGCGGCCTCCTCGGCAATATCGGCAAGCTCCTCGGCCGTCGGCATGTCGTGAACCGCGGTGTCGGCAACGAAGACCGTACGGCCGCGGCAAAGAGCGATCGACACGCCAATGACGCGGTGGCCGGGCTTCTGATCGATGCAGCGGCGCACATCGTCCAGCGCCGTCGAATAGTTGCGGGTGATGCCCGTCACCATGCCGTCAGCATCGCCAAGCGCCACCATGGTGGCGGCGAAATGGTTGCGGTCATTATGGATCAGGCGCTGCGCGTCGCGGTGAAGGTAGCCTTTGCGCTGCAGACGGGCGTAGAGATAATCGATATAGGCCTCGACGCGGGTCGAGATACGAGCGTTGACGATTTGAAGACCCGGACGATTGAGGTCGATGCCGGCGCGCTCTGCCGTTGCATGGATCAGGTCCTCACGGCCGAGCAATATGGCGGTGCCAAGCTGCTGATTGGCGTATGACATGGCGGCGCGGAGCACCTGCTCCTCTTCAGCCTCGGCGAAAACCACCCGCTTCGGGTGACGGCGCACACGCTCATAAAGGCTGGCGAGCGTGGAGGCGATCGGATCGCGGCGGGCCGACAGCTCTCGCTTGTAGCCAGCCATGTCGGTGATGGTCTTGCGGGCGACGCCGCTTTCGATCGCCGCCTCGGCAACCGCGGCCGGAATGGCAGATATCAGGCGCGGATCGAAGGGAACCGGAATGATGTATTGAGCGCCAAAACGCGGGCGGTTGCCCTGATAGGCGGCGGCGACATCGTCGGGCACGTCTTCGCGCGCCAGGCTGGCCAGCGCCTTGACGGCTGCGATCTTCATCGCATCATTGATGGTCGAGGCACGAACATCCAGCGCGCCCCGGAAGATATAAGGAAAGCCCAGCACGTTGTTGACCTGGTTCGGATAGTCCGAACGGCCGGTCGCCATGATGGCGTCATCACGGATGCGGGCAACTTCTTCCGGCGTGATTTCCGGATCGGGATTGGCCATGGCAAAGATGATGGGCCGGTCGGCCATGGAGCGGATCATCTCTTCGGAGAAGGCGCCCTTCTGCGACAGGCCGAACACCACATCGGCGCCTTTCATCGCCTCCTCCAACGTGCGGGTATCGGTCTTTGCCGCATGCGCCGATTTCCACTGGTTCATGCCTTCGGTACGACCCTGATAGATAACGCCCTTGGTATCGCAGAGGATGATGTTCTCAGGCGCAAAACCCATCGACTTGATGAGCTCGACACAGGCGATGGCGGCAGCGCCCGCGCCGTTGCAGACGAGCTTGGTGGTCTTGAGATCGCGGCCGGTTAGTTCCAGCGCGTTGATAAGGCCGGCGGCGGCAATGATCGCAGTGCCATGCTGGTCGTCATGGAATACGGGAATATCCATCAGCTCGCGCAGACGGCTTTCGATGACGAAACAGTCCGGCGCCTTGATGTCTTCCAGATTGATGCCACCGAAGGACGGACCGAGGAAACGCACGCAATTGATGAATTCGTCGACATTTTCCGTATCGACTTCAAGGTCAATGGAATCGACATCGGCAAAACGCTTGAAGAGTACCGACTTGCCTTCCATGACCGGCTTGGAGGCAAGCGCGCCGAGATTGCCGAGACCGAGAATAGCCGTGCCGTTGGAAATGACGGCAACCATATTGCCGCGGGTCGTGTAGTCGTAGGCAGTAGCAGGATCGGTGGCGATGGCTTTGACCGGCACAGCGACACCGGGAGAATAGGCCAGCGAGAGGTCGCGCTGCGTCGCCATCGGCTTGGTCGGGTTGATCTCCAGCTTGCCGGGCCGGCCCATCGCGTGAAATTCGAGCGCTTCCTTGTCGGTAACAGAGGTCACCGGCCGTTCTTTCTTCTCCATCTGCGACATGCCTCCTCCAAACGTCTGTGGGTGACGTTTTCCTCTTTCCCAATTGCTGTTGTCATCTATAGCGGCGCGCGGATAGGGTTGGCACCTGTTTTTTTGGGAAAAACTGCACCTCCGTGAACGCACGAATAGACAGCAGAAACGAAGCCTTCTCGGCAGCCGAGCTCGCCACTGAGGAAAGCCGCGCCTCGGCGACGCCGATGATGGAACAATATATCGAGATCAAGGCGAACAATCCGGATTCGCTGCTCTTCTATCGCATGGGCGATTTTTACGAGCTGTTCTTCGAGGACGCACTTGAGGCTTCACGCGCGCTCGGCATCACGCTCACCAAGCGTGGTCAGCACATGGGGCAGGATATTGCAATGTGCGGCGTGCCTGTGCATGCGGCCGATGACTACCTGCAGAAGCTCATCGGGCTCGGTTACCGCGTCGCCGTTTGCGAGCAGGTGGAAGATCCGGCAGAAGCCAAGAAACGCGGCTCGAAATCCGTCGTCAAGCGCGATGTCGTACGCCTCGTCACGCCAGGCACCATCACCGAGGAAAAGCTGCTCTCGCCCTCGGAATCGAACTATCTGATGACGCTGTCGCGTATCCGCGGTGCTTCCGAGCCGGTGCTGGCGCTTGCCTGGATCGATATCTCCACCGGCGTTTTCCGGTTGGCGGAAACGGAAGCATCGCGATTGCTCGCCGATATCCTGCGCATCGATCCGCGCGAGCTCATCGTTCCCGATACGATGTTTTATGACGGCGAACTAAAATCGGTCTTCGACGTGCTCGGCCGCACCGCCGTCCCGCAGCCGGCTGTGCTTTTCGACAGCGCGACGGCAGAGACCCGCATAGCGCGTTATTTCGACGTTTCGACGCTCGACGGCTTCGGAAGTTTCTCGCGCGCAGAACTGGCGGCCGCGGCAGCAGCCATCGCCTATGTGGAGAAGACGCAGATTGCCGAACGGCCGCCGCTCGGCAGGCCGGAACGGGAAAGCGGCGCCTCGACGCTGTTCATCGATCCGGCCACACGCGCCAATCTGGAACTAGTGCGCACGCTCTCCGGTGATCGCAATGGTGCGCTGCTGAAGGCGATCGACCGCACGACCACCGGCGGTGGGGCACGGCTGCTTGCCGAACGGCTGATGTCGCCGCTCACCGATCCTGCCCGCGTCAACGAGCGCCTGGATTCAATTGGTTTCCTGATGCAGGAACCTTCACTCTGCGGCGACCTGCGCGACGCGCTGAAACACGTACCCGACATGCCGCGGGCGCTCTCCCGCCTAGCGCTTGATCGGGGCGGTCCGCGGGATCTCTGGGCCATTCGCCAAGGGCTCGCCGCTGCCGCGCATATCGCCGATCTATTGGGAAGCGCGATGCTGCCAGAGGAGCTGGAACAGGCGCGCATGGGGCTGCAGGCTCTCCCGTCCGAGCTCGAAGCCCTGCTTGCCGAAAATCTCGCAGAGGAATTGCCGCTTCTGAAACGCGATGGTGGCTTCCTGCGAGACGGTGCCAATGCCGATCTCGACGATGTTCGGGCGCTACGCGACCAATCGCGCCGGGTGATCGCAGGCCTGCAGCTGCAATATGCCGAAGAGACCGGCATCAAGTCGCTGAAGATAAAGCACAACAATATCCTCGGTTACTTCATCGAAGTCACCGCCGGCAATGCCGGACCGATGACCGATACAGCAGAGGCGAAGGCTCGCTTCATCCACCGGCAGACGATGGCAAATGCCATGCGTTTCACCACGACTGAGCTTGCCGACCTCGAAAGCCGCATCGCCAATGCCGCCGACCGCGCGCTGCAGATCGAGCTCGAGGCTTTCGCCCGGATGACGGAAGCGACTGTTGCAGAGGCAGAATCGATCAAGGCTGGCGCGCTGGCCCTTGCCGTCATCGATGTTGCGGCAGGTTTGGCGCTGCTTGCAGAAGAGCAGGCCTATTGCAGGCCGCTGGTCGACGGCTCGAAGATGTTTGCGATCGAGGGCGGGCGCCATCCCGTCGTCGAACAGGCACTGCGGCGGCAGTCCATCGGTCCCTTTGTCGCCAATAATTGCGATCTGTCGCCGGTCTCCGACGGCAAGGATGGCGCGATTTGGCTGCTGACCGGGCCGAACATGGGCGGTAAATCGACCTTCCTGCGGCAGAACGCGTTGATCGCCATTCTCGCCCAGATGGGTTCCTTCGTGCCGGCAACGTCGGCCCATATCGGTATCGTCGACCGGCTGTTTTCGCGTGTCGGCGCCTCCGACGATCTGGCGCGCGGGCGTTCCACCTTCATGGTGGAAATGGTCGAGACGGCTGCGATCCTCAACCAGGCAACCGATCGTTCCCTCGTCATTCTCGACGAGATCGGCCGTGGCACCGCGACCTTCGACGGCCTTTCCATCGCCTGGGCCGCTGTCGAGCATCTGCACGAAGCCAATCGCTGCCGCGGGCTTTTCGCCACGCATTTCCATGAGCTGACCGTGCTTTCGGAAAAGCTTGCCAGGCTATCGAACGCAACGATGCGCGTGAAGGAGTGGGATGGTGATGTCATCTTCCTGCACGAGGTCGGTCCGGGTGCGGCCGACCGCTCCTACGGCATTCAGGTCGCGCGGCTTGCCGGCCTGCCTGCCTCTGTCGTGGCTCGCGCGCGTGATGTGCTGACCCGGCTTGAAGATGCCGATCGCAAGAACCCAGCGAGCCAGCTGATCGACGACCTGCCGCTTTTCCAGGTCGCGGTGCGCCGCGAGGAAACATCCCGCGGGCCTTCCAAGGTCGAAGAAGCCCTTAAGGCAATGAGCCTCGACGACATGACGCCGCGCGAGGCGCTCGATGCGCTTTACGACCTTAAAAAGAAGATGAAATAGGAGCAGCACCCCCGTGTTCATGGAAAAACTGCTTCAGGAAACGCAGCGCCTCTCCGTCATCGTCTCGATGCTCGAAATCATGAAACAATCTGATGGTAATCTGGAGGCGCGCGGCTGGAATACGCCAATCGGTATGGCGAAGATCACCGGTTCCTGCCTGAAGATCGGCGAGTTCTGCGGCGCGATCGTCGATGCCGGCTACCGTGAATGCGACAAGGCGACGCTTAACGGCATCATGAGCGAAACGCGGCAGGTTCTCGATACGCTGCTGACGCAGACTGCAGCTTGAGGGCTTGCGGCAAAGCGTCCGTCACCTGCGGCTTGCCAACACCATTTCGCCAAATTTAAAGGTTCATGGAATATGAAGGCCCGTGTCAATCCGCGGGTAAAGAGGCTATAGCGCATGCAGATCAAACAAGAGGCGCGCCATGAGCAAGCGGCTCGGACCGAAGAGATAACCGCCCGGCCGATGGTGACGCACGACATCGACTTCTCCGAGATCCTCGATGTGGAACTGCTGCAGGGGCAATGCAACGCCATTGCCGATGCCAACCGCAATCGTCCCGACGTGCTGCGGAACGATCTTCTTGCCGTTCTGAAGAAAGCCAGCGTCGAAGGACGCAGGAAGGCGCGGGAACTTCTCGACGCCCAAGGCGGCGGGCTTGATTGCGCTCATCGCATTTCCTGGCTGCAGGATCAGATCATCACCGCTCTCTATAATTTCGCCACCGCCCATGTCTTCCCGAAGCAGAGGGACAAGTTTGCGGTCACGGCAGTCGGCGGCTACGGTCGCGACACGCTCGCGCCAGGCTCGGATATCGATCTGCTCTTCCTCTTCCTGCCCAAGCCGGCGGAAGAGACGCACAAGGCCGTCGAGTTCATGCTCTATATGCTGTGGGATATGGGCTTCAAGGTCGGCCACGCGACCCGCACCGTCGATGAATGTATCGCGCTTTCCAAGTCCGACATGACCATCCGCACCGCCATTCTGGAAATGCGTTTTATTTGCGGGCTGCAGTCGTTGGAAACGGAGCTGGAAACCCGCTTCGACAAGGAAATCGTCACCGGAACAGGACCGGAATTTATCGCTGCCAAACTTGCCGAACGCGACGAACGCCACCGCAAGGCCGGCGATACGCGTTATCTCGTTGAGCCGAACGTCAAGGAAGGCAAGGGCGGCCTTCGTGATCTCCATACGCTCTTCTGGATTTCGAAATATTATTATCACGTCCGTGATCCGGCCGATCTGGTACCGCTCGGCGTGCTGTCGAAGCAGGAGTACCGGCTTCTCAAAAAGGCCGACGATTTTCTCTGGGCCGTGCGTTGCCATATGCATTTTCTGACCGGCAAAGCGGAGGAGCGTCTTTCCTTCGATATCCAGCGCGAGATCGCCGAGGCGCTCGGCTATCATTCCCGCCCTGGCCTTTCGGCCGTCGAGCGTTTCATGAAGCACTATTTCCTGGTCGCTAAAGATGTGGGCGATCTCACTCGCATCCTCTGCGCGGCACTCGAAGACCAGCAGGCGAAATCGATCCCGGGACTGACGGGCGTCATCAGCCGCTTCACCCATCGCAATCGCAAGATCCCCGGCAGCGTCGAGTTCGTGGAGGATCGCGGCCGCATCACGCTCGCCAATTCCGATGTGTTCAAGCGCGATCCGGTCAGCATCATCCGCCTGTTCCATGTGGCCGATATCAACGGACTGGAATTCCATCCCGATGCGCTGAAGCGCGTCAACCGTTCGCTCGGCCTCATCAACAACGACCTGCGCGAGAATGACGAGGCAAACCGGCTTTTCCTGTCGATCCTCACCTCCAGGCGCGATCCCGCACTCATCCTGCGGCGCATGAACGAGGCCGGCGTGCTTGGCCGCTTCATTCCCGAATTCGGCAAGATCGTCGCGATGATGCAGTTCAACATGTATCATCACTACACGGTCGACGAGCACCTGATCCGCGCCATCGATGTTCTCTCGGAAATCGACAAGGGCAAGGCGGAGGAGCTGCATCCGCTCGCCAACAAGCTGATGCCGCATATCGAGGACCGCGAGGCGCTTTATGTTGCCGTGCTGCTGCACGATATTGCCAAGGGCCGGCAGGAAGACCATTCGATCGCCGGCGCACGTGTCGCCCGCAAGCTCAGTGCCCGCTTTGGCCTGTCGCAAAAGCAGACCGAGATCGTCGTCTGGTTGATCGAGGAACATCTGACCATGTCGATGGTCGCTCAGACGCGCGACCTGACGGACCGCAAGACGATCACCGATTTCGCCGACCGTGTTCAGTCTCTCGACCGCCTGAAGATGCTGATCATCCTGACGATCTGCGACATCCGCGCTGTCGGTCCGGGTGTCTGGAACGGCTGGAAAGGCCAGCTGCTGCGCACGCTGTATTACGAGACGGAACTGCTGCTTGCCGGCGGCTTTTCGGAAGTATCGCGCAAGGAGCGCGCCCAGGCCGCGGCCGAAGCGCTCAACGCCGCGCTTTCCGATTGGAGCCAGAAGGATCGCCGCACCTATTCCAAGCTGCACTACCAGCCCTATCTGCTTTCCGTGCCGCTGGAAGACCAGATCCGCCATGCGCATTTTATCCGCCAGGCGGACAAGGCCGGCCAGGCGCTGGCAACCACAGTGCGCACCGACAGCTTCCACGCGATCACCGAAATCACCGTTCTCTCACCCGACCATCCGCGCCTGCTCGCCGTCATTGCCGGCGCATGTGCGGCAGCCGGGGCCAACATCGTCGATGCGCAGATCTTCACGACCTCTGATGGACGGGCGCTCGATACGATCCATGTCAGCCGCGAATTTCCGAACGACGAGGACGAGCTTCGACGCGCCGGCACGATCGGCCGCATGATCGAGGACGTGCTTTCCGGCCGCAAACGCCTGCCCGAGGTGATCGCGACCCGCACGAAGAACCGGAAGAAGAGCAAGGCCTTCGTCATTCCACCGTCGGTGACCATCACCAACAGCCTGTCGAACAAGTTCACCGTCATCGAGGTGGAATGCCTCGACCGGCCGGGCCTGCTGTCGGAAATGACAGCCGTTCTGTCCGATTTGTCGCTCGACATCCAGTCGGCGCGCATCACCACCTTCGGTGAGAAGGTCATTGATACGTTCTATGTCACCGATCTCGTCGGCCAGAAGATCTCCGGCGACAGCAAGCGTTCCAATATCACTGCCCGCATGAAAGCGGTCATGGCCGAGGAGCAGGACGAACTGCGCGAACGCATGCCGTCAGGCATCATCGCCCCTGCCGCGACTGCCGCCGAAAAGAAAGCCGGTTCCCCCGTATGAGCCTCGTCAAGAAATTCGCCACGGTCGGCGGCGCCACGCTCGGAAGCCGCATCTTTGGTTTTGCCCGCGAAACGCTGATGGCAGCGGCGCTCGGCACCGGGCCGATGGCCGACGTCTTCTATGCCGCCTTCCGCTTCCCGAACCTCTTCCGCCGGCTCTTTGCCGAGGGCGCTTTCAATGCAGCCTTCGTGCCGCTCTTCGCCAAGGAGATCGAAGCGAACGGCATTGAGGGCGCCAAGCGTTTTTCGGAAGAAGTCTTCGGGGTTCTGTTCTCCGTCCTGCTGCTCATCACCATCGTGATGGAGCTTTGCATGCCGCTGCTGGTGCGCTTCGTCATCGCGCCTGGCTTTGCTGATGATCCCGAGAAATTCGGGATCACCATCCGCATGGCGGCAGTGATGTTCCCTTATCTCATGTGCATGTCTCTGACGGCGATGATGAGCGGCATGCTGAATTCGCTGCATCATTTCTTCGCCGCGGCCGTCGCACCTATCTTCCTCAATGTGGTGATGATCGGCGCGCTGTTCTATGCGCTCTATACCGGCGCCGAACCATTGGCGACGGCCTGGTATCTTTCCTGGGGCGTGCTGGCAGCGGGCGTCCTGCAGCTGGCCGTCGTCTATCTCGGAGTCCTGCATGCCGGCATGAGCATCGGCTTCCGCTTTCCGAAGATGACGCCCAACGTCAAGCGGCTGCTGATTCTCGCCGTCCCAGCGGCCGTCACCGGCGGTATTACGCAGATCAACCAGCTTATCGGCCAGGCGATCGCCTCTTCACGCGAAGGCGCCATCGCCGCCCTGCAATATGCCGACCGCATCTACCAGCTTCCGCTCGGCGTCGTCGGTGTCGCCGTCGGCGTGGTACTGCTGCCCGAACTCGCCCGCGCGCTGAAAGGCGGCGCGTTACGCGAGGCCGCCTTCCTACAGAACAGATCGATCGAATTCGTGATGTTCCTAACGATCCCCGCCGGTTTCGCGCTGTGGATCCTGTCGGATGAGATCATCCGCGTGCTCTACGAGCGCGGCGCCTTCCATGAGCAAAACACCCTGATCGTTGGTTCGATCCTTGCGATCTACGGTATCGGGCTGCCGGCCTTCGTGCTCATTAAGGCGCTGCAGCCAGGCTTTTATGCCCGCGAGGATACCAAGACGCCGATGCGGTTTTCGGCAATCGCGGTCGCCACCAACTGCGCGACCGCGCTGACGCTCTTTCCCTATATGGGCGCACCGGGCATTGCGGTGGCGGAAGCGACAGCAGGCTGGATCAGCACCGTGCTGCTCTTCACCACGCTTCTACGCCGCGGCCATCTGACATGGGAATGGGCGCTTGCCAAACGCGCCGCGTTGCTGATCGTCGCCTCTGCGGTCATGGGCGCCGTCATCTTCTATCTCAAGCAGCACTGGGCGCCCTGGCTTGCCTCGGGTGCGCCGCTTCTGACCAAGGTCGGCACGCTTGGTCTGCTGATTGCGATTTCGATGGTCGTCTATTTCGCGACCGCCTTTCTGATCGGTGGGGCGGACCTCGGCATGATACGGCGCAATCTTAACCGCAAACCGGCACCCGCGAAGGACGCCTGAGACTAGATTATCTCCGGTTCCTTCAAAGGAGAGGGAGACTCTAACTTTTAGTTTTCACGCAATTCGCGCGCAAAACCACTGGAATTTTCCTAGCAATCGACCCATCGTCGCTGCGGCCCGACATCGACATGGATGATGCCGTTGCAGTAGCTGCCGATCCCACCTATCCAGGGCGCGGTTTTCGCGGCCGCGATAATCGTTCGCTCCGACAGTCCAGGAATCCTGATATCGGCTGCCATACACTTTCCGTGTAGTGAGCCGTGGCGGCGGGGATGTGGCCGGAAGCCCGACGTTATCATCGGCCGACGTCCAGTCTTTGCCGCGATATGCGATAAGACCGCCCGCAATCGCGCCGGGAAACAGCCGGCGCGAACACTGACGGTCTGCATCGTGTAAGCTATACGCGTTTCGTATTTGGGAAGTTGGGTGGTCTGCCGTCGATTATCTTGACCGACAGCTGTCGTTGCTGATTGTAGGGCGAAAAGGCCTGCCATGGCGAGCAAACTAGCGTTCTGCATGGTACCTCCGATCGATTATTCCGACGGCCCGTTGGGCCGCAGCCGGGCGAGAGGATTTTCAGTTCAAAGAAAGCTTTTCTGTGAAATTTTATACTCAATTCTAGCTAAACGTACTGATCAATTTGGCGTAAAATCGGGCACTTTTCTGCACATAAATGGAATAAACATCCAAATCTGGAGATCGCATGACCCAATCCCTGTTCCTCGTCACCCTCGTCGTCGATGACTATGACCGTGCCAAAGCCTTCTATTGTGAGGCTCTCGGCTTCGAATGCCTTCAGGATGAATTGCAGCCGGAAGGCAAGCGCTGGGTCGTCGTGAAACCGAAGGGCGGCGATGGGGCGGCCTTTCTGTTGGCACAAGCGGCAAACGAGACGCAGCGGGCCGTCATCGGAAATCAGAACGGCGGACGCGTCGGCTTCTTTCTGAAGACCGACGATTTCACACGCGACTATGCCGCGATGCTTGCCGCTGGCATTCGTTTCCTGGAGGAGCCGCGACACGAGGTTTACGGCACCGTCGCGGTCTTTGCGGACCCTTACGGCAACACCTTCGACTTGATCGAACATGCCGCGGGCTGAACCTCTTGATTGCAATCCTGAGCACGTGCATAAGCGCCCGCGTTAGCAACATGGGTCTTTGGCCCTGGGGCCCTCCACCAGCCTAATCGAGGACAACATCATGGGCGAATTCAAGAAGCTCGTATTCTCCGGCGTTCAGCCGACGGGCAACCTGCATCTCGGCAACTATCTCGGCGCGATCCGCCGCTTCGTGCAGCTCCAGGACGGTAACGACTGCATCTATTGCGTCGTCGATCTGCATGCGCTAACCGCGCAGCTCGTCCACGAGGACATGCTGTCGCAGACGCGTTCGATCGCAGCCGCCTTCATCGCTTCCGGCATCGATGCCGAAAAGCATATCGTCTTCAATCAGTCCGCCGTACCGCAGCACGCCGAACTCGCCTGGATCTTCAACTGTGTCGCCCGCCTCGGCTGGATGAACCGCATGACGCAGTTCAAGGACAAGGCCGGCAAGGACCGCGAGCAGGCCTCGCTCGGTCTCTATGCCTATCCGAGCCTGATGGCTGCCGACATTCTCGTCTACCGCGCCACGCATGTGCCCGTCGGCGAGGACCAGAAGCAACACCTCGAGCTGACGCGTGACATCGCGATGAAATTCAACCTTGATTATGCCTCGCATATCCGCACGACCAACTACGGGATCGACATCACCGTTGGCGACGAGCCAGTGCATGCCTATTTTCCGATGGTCGAACCGCTGATCGGGGGGCCGGCGCCGCGCGTCATGTCGCTGCGCGATGGCACGAAGAAAATGTCGAAGTCCGATCCGTCGGACCTTTCGCGCATCAACCTGATGGACGACGAAGACGCGATCTCCAAGAAGATCCGCAAGGCCAAGACCGATCCGGATGGCTTGCCGAGCGAAGTGGCCGGCCTTGAAAACCGGCCGGAAGCTGAAAACCTCGTCTCGATCTATGCCGCACTCGCCGACAAGACGAGGGAACAGGTGCTCGCCGAATTTGGCGGCCAGCAGTTCTCCGTCTTCAAGCCGGCGCTGATCGATCTGGCTGTGCAGGTCCTGTCGCCGATAACAGGCGAAATGCGCCGGTTGATGAACGATACGAGCCATATCGACGCGATCCTGCGCAATGGCAACGAGCGTGCAAAAGCACGCGCCGACGTGACGATGCGCGAACTTCGCGAGATCATCGGCTTCCTATACTAGTCCGATCGACATGCAGAGCTCCCACGCAAAACGGGGGGCTTGCAAATTTTTGGTCACAGGTGTCAGAGTTCGCGTCATGGTATCAAAGCGACTCTCACGGCTCGAAGGTCACCGCCGCAAATTCATGGCGGTGATAGACGGGACACCAGAATGCCAACGCGCCGTCCACTATGCCGGACGGCGCGCCAAGAATTCCAATGGCGGCCTCATCCTTCTCTACGTGATCCCGGAAGGCGATTTCCAGCAATGGCTCGGCGTCGAGGAGATCATGCGGGCGGAAGCCCGCGAGGAGGCGGAAGCCACCGTCGCCAAGGCAGCACAGATCGTGCGCGAGACGATCGGCATCGAGCCTGAAATTGTCATCCGCGAGGGCAACTCGGCCGAGCAGATCAATGCCGTCATCGAGGAAGACCGGGACGTCGCAATCCTCGTGCTTGCCGCAAGCTCCGCCAAGGAGGGACCGGGACCGCTGGTTTCGTCCGTCGCAGGACGCGGAGCTGCCTTTCCCATTCCCGTCACCGTGCTTCCGGACACGCTGACCAACGAGGAAATCGATGCCCTCTGTTAAGCCATTTCTTGAGTACCAGTCTCTTGAATCGGCCCGACAATAGGCTTATTTTCTTTTGAAGAATTCTAAAGACGGTTGAGGTCATGGCCCGCCGCATGGAGAGCGAGATGTTCATTCAGACCGAAGCCACGCCAAATCCTGCCACGCAGAAATTCCTTCCCGGTAAGGTGGTGATGGAAAACGGCACGGCCGAATTCCGCAATGCCGATGAAGCTCAGGCTTCGCCGCTCGCTGCCCGTCTCTTCGAAATTCCGGGCGTGACCGGCGTCTATTTCGGCTACGATTTCATCTCCGTCTCCAAGGATAATGCCGAATGGCAGCATCTGAAGCCGGCTATTCTCGGCTCGATCATGGAGCATTTCATGTCCGGCAAGCCGGTCATGGGCGATGCGTCGATCCTGTCGGAAGAGGTCGATGCCGGCGATGAATTCTTCGATGAAGGCGACGAGTCGATCGTGCTGACTATCAAGGAACTGCTGGAGACCCGTGTACGTCCGGCTGTTGCCCAGGATGGCGGCGACATCACCTTCCGTGGATTCAAGGACGGCAAGGTTTACCTCAATATGAAAGGTTCCTGCGCCGGCTGCCCGTCTTCCACGGCAACGCTGAAGCACGGCGTCCAGAACCTGCTGCGCCATTTCGTTCCGGAAGTGCAGGAAGTGATTGCCGCTTAAAAATCTCTGATGCGTCCGGCCGTTCATCCAAGGTTCGGCCAGACGGATTTATGGATAGGCGACAATAGTTTATTCGGAAATTGATGGCATGATCGTTCTGGCGCTCGACACGGCAGGTGTGGATTGCGCTGCCGCTATCTATGACAGCGGCAGGGATACGATGCTGGGGGAGGCATCGGACATGATCGGCAAGGGGCATGCTGAACATCTGATGGGTATCGTCGACCGCGCGCTGGATCAGGCGGGCGTCGCACTATCGGATGTCGGGCGCCTTGCCGTCACCGTCGGCCCCGGCTCCTTTACCGGTATCCGCGTCGGAGTTGCTGCAGCCCGCGGCTTTGCGCTTTCCCTCCATATTCCCGCAGTCGGCATCACGACGCTCGAAGTCATGGCCGCTGCCCAGCGCGAGAAGACGCCTGGCCGCGCGGTACTCGCGGCGATGGATGCCAAGCGGGAAGAAATCTACCTTCAGTCTTTTGCTGCCGACGGCTCACCACTTGATGAAGCCCGCGCGGTCAGCATTGCCGAAGCGCAGGTCTTCGCTGCCGGTTTCGACGGCGAGATCACCGGTTCGGCGACTCCGTTGCTGAAACCCGGTGTAACGGGCGAATATGCCAACTCCTTCCCGATCTCAATCGTGGCACGCCTCGGTGCTGCCGCGAACCCAAATGCCGGAAAGCCGAAGCCCCTTTATCTGCGCGGACCCGACGCCAAGCCGCAGGCCGGGTATGCGATTGCAAGAGTGTGACGATGCTGGAAGCCTATCTGACGCTGAAACCGGAATTCGAAATCGTTGCCATGGAGCCGGAGGATTGCTCCGACGTTTCCATCCTGCATGGCGAACGCTTCGCCCGCCCTTGGGGTGACGGCGAATTCCACAGCCTCCTGTCACAAAATACCGTCTTTGGCTTCGTCGCCCGCCAGACCAATGCTATCCTGAAAAAGACCCTGCCGGGCTTCATTCTCGCACGCCAGGTGGCGGGCGAGGCGGAAATCCTGACGCTCGCCGTGCAGGCGAAGGTCGCGCGTTCCGGCCTCGGCTGGCGGCTGATGCAGGCCGCCATGCGCGAGGCACGTCTTCGCGGCGGCGAAAGCATGTTCCTGGAAGTCGACAACGGCAATATCGCCGCCCTTGCGCTCTATCGCAAACTTGGCTTCGAGCAGGCTGGCGAGCGCAAGGGCTATTACAAGGACGCCAATGGGGAGACCTCTACGGCGCTTGTCATGAAGCGCGTTCTTCGGTAGTTCCCCTCTCGACAGGATAATGAGAAGGCAGCCATGACTGAGGTAGCCAAGACCCTCGAGGAGCTTTGCGCTGAACGCGGCATGCGCATGACCGAGCAGCGCCGGGTGATCGCGCGCATTCTCGAGGATTCTGCAGATCATCCCGATGTCGAAGAGCTTTATCGCCGGTCGGTCAAGGTCGACGCCAAGATTTCCATCTCGACGGTCTATCGCACGGTGAAGCTGTTCGAGGATGCCGGCATTATCGCCCGCCACGATTTCCGTGACGGCCGCTCGCGCTACGAGACGGTGCCAGAAGAACACCATGACCATCTGATCGACCTGAAGACCGGCGTCGTCATCGAATTCCGCTCGCCGGAAATCGAGGCGCTGCAGGAGCGGATCGCTCGCGAGCACGGCTTCAAGCTGGTGGATCACCGCCTGGAACTCTACGGGATTCCGCTGAAGAAAGACGAACTCTGATATCATGGCAGTCCGGGAGCGCCGTATTTGATCGTCTGGCTGCGCATTGCCTTCGCGCTGACCGTCATCATCGTCGTCAGCGTCCTGCTCATGCCGCTACAGGTGCTGGCGCTGCGCTTCGACTGGAAACTCAGGCGCACCCTGCCCCGGCGCTGGCATCGTATCGTCTGCTACTGTCTCGGCATTCGCATCCGGGTGCGCGGCACGCTTGAGAGTCGCCGGCCGCTGATGCTCTGCTCGAACCATTCCTCATGGATGGACATCATGGTCATGTCCGCCGTGGCCGACGTCGCCTTTATCGCTAAGATCGAAGTGCAGGACTGGCCGATTTTCGGCACGCTTGCCAAGCTGCAGAAGAGTGTCTTCGTGGTGCGGGAGGAAAAACGCCGCACCGGACACCAGGCGAGCGAGATCGCCGCGCGCATGGTGGACGGCGAAATCGTCGTGCTTTTTCCCGAGGGAACGACGTCCGACGGCAACCGCTTGCTGGAGGTCAAATCGTCGCTCTTTGGAGCGGCCGCAATGGCCGTGCCCCATTCCCCGACCGGCACCGTCATGGTCCAGCCGGTTTCCATCGCCTATACGCAGGTGCACGGTATCGCCATGGGCCGCTATCACCGCCCGCTCGCAGCCTGGCCCGGCGATATCGAGCTTCTGCCGCATCTGATCGACATCTTGAAATGCGGCGCGATCGATGCCGAGGTTTCCTTCGGCGAGGCGATCGAATATGGCGAAAAGACCAATCGCAAGGATGTCAGCGCGACGATCGCTGCCCGCGTCCGCAACCTGCTGAACAGCAGCCTGCGCGGCCGCGATATCGCCTGAGCGAGATACCCTTTTCTCGCGCGTCAAAAACCACTAGATAACGGGCCATGACCCAGGACATCGCCATTCTCCAGGCCCCGGAGGTTTCCCTCCGCGATGGCTCCAACAGCCGCAAGGTTTTCATCAAGACCTATGGCTGCCAGATGAACGTTTATGACTCGACGCGCATGAGCGATGCTCTTGCCCGCGACGGCTACGAGGCCACCGAGGACATGGAAGAGGCGGACCTCGTTCTGCTCAACACCTGCCATATTCGTGAGAAGGCGGCCGAGAAGGTCTATTCCGCGCTCGGGCGCCTGCGCGAGATGAAAAAGCGCAAGGCTGCCGACGGCCGCGAGATGATGATCGGCGTTACCGGCTGTGTCGCGCAGGCTGAAGGAGAGGAAATCCTGCGCCGGGCCCCGGCTGTCGATGTCGTTATCGGCCCCCAGACTTATCACCGGCTGCCGGAGGCGCTGCGCCGCGCCAAAGAAGGTCACCGCGTCGTCGACACGGAATATGCGATCGAGGACAAGTTCGAGCATCTGCCGCTCGCCGAGACACAGAAAATCCGCGCTCGTGGCGTCACCTCGTTCCTGACCGTGCAGGAAGGCTGCGACAAGTTCTGCACCTTCTGCGTCGTACCCTATACGCGCGGCTCGGAGATCTCGCGGCCGGTTTCGCAGATCGTCGAGGAGGCAATGAAGCTGGTTGCCTGCGGCGTGCGCGAAATCACCCTGCTCGGCCAGAACGTCAATGCCTGGCACGGCGTCGGCCCGAAAGGCGAAGAGTGGAGCCTTGGCGACTTGCTCTACAGGCTTGCCGATATCCCTGGTCTTGCACGTCTTCGCTACACGACCAGTCATCCGCGCGACATGGACGATCGGCTGATCGAAGCGCATCGCGACCTTCGCACGCTCATGCCTTATCTACACCTTCCGGTTCAATCCGGTTCGGACCGCATTCTAAAAGCCATGAACCGCCGTCACACGGCGGCCGAATATCTTTCCCTCATCGAGCGCATCCGCAAGGCCCGTCCCGATATCGCGCTCTCGGGCGACTTCATTACCGGCTTTCCGGGGGAGACAGACCGGGAATTTGAGGATACACTAAAACTCGTTGAGGAGGTCCGTTATGCACAGGCCTTCTCGTTCAAATATTCAACGCGGCCGGGTACGCCCGGAGCGGAATTGAAGGACCAGGTGCCGGAAAATATCAAGGCAGAACGGCTGGAACGCCTGCAGGCGCTGCTTCTCAAGCAGACGCAGGAATTCAACGAGTCCTGTATCGGCAAGGAAATCGATCTTCTCCTGGAAAAGCCCGGCCGTATGCCTGGCCAGCTTATCGGCCGGTCACCGTGGCTGCAGTCCGTGAATGTTGATGCAAAAGCATCGCAAATCGGTGACATTATTAAAGTGCGAATCACAGGAACCGGAACCAACAGCCTGTTTGCCGAACGCGCAAAGGCTGAGGTCTAACCCAGGGAGCTCGACCGCTTGAACGGACAAGAATTGGTTTCTTCTTCACCGCGCCACCCACGCATAGCGAGCGACGCCAATCACTTCGTCCTGACGTTCGAGAACAACCGGTTCGCCAGCGAACTTTTCGGACAGTTCGATCAGAATCTGAAGCTCTTGGAGCAGCGGCTTCATATCGATGCGCGAGCGCGCGGTAACTCCGTTGTCATCACCGGCGATGTGCTGGCGACCAATCAGGCGCGGCGCACACTCGATTACCTCTATGAAAAACTCCAGAAAGGCGGCAGTGTGGAGCGTTCAGACGTTGAAGGCGCAATTCGCATGGCGGTTGCCGCGGACGATCAGCTCACGCTGCCGACGATGGAGAAAAAAGCCAAATTGACGATGGCGCAGATTTCGACGCGCAAGAAGACGATCATCGCGCGCACGCCGACACAAGATGCCTATATGCGGGCGCTCGAGCGCTCGGAGATGGTGTTCGGCGTCGGGCCGGCTGGTACAGGCAAGACCTACCTCGCCGTCGCTCATGCCGCCCAGCTTCTGGAGCGCGGCGCGGTTGAGAAAATCATCCTTTCACGACCGGCCGTGGAAGCCGGCGAACGCCTGGGCTTTCTGCCGGGTGATATGAAGGAAAAGGTCGATCCTTATCTCCGCCCGCTTTATGACGCGCTTTACGACATGATCCCGGGCGACAAGGTCGAACGGGCAATCACTGCCGGCGTCATCGAAATCGCGCCGCTCGCCTTCATGCGCGGCCGTACACTTGCCAATGCCGCTATCATCCTCGACGAGGCGCAAAACACCACGGCGATGCAGATGAAGATGTTCCTCACGCGTCTTGGCGAGAATTCGCGTATGATCATCACCGGCGACCCGAGCCAAATCGACCTGCCGCGCGGCGTCAAATCCGGCCTCGTGGAAGCGCTCCACCTGCTGAACGAAGTCGAGGGCATCTCAATCACGCGCTTCAAGGATATCGACGTCGTGCGCCATCCGCTGGTCGGCCGCATCGTCAAGGCTTATGATGCGACCTATATAGCGGCAAACGAAGAGGCTAGCCAGCAGGACTGATGGCCGATCTCGACATACAGATCAGCATCGAGGACACGGGCTGGCCCGCCGAAGATGTGTTGCATGCCCTTGGCGAACGGGTGCTGGGTGCGGCGGTCACTTACCTGCGGGAAGAAGAACAGCAGCCCTTCCCGAAGATGCCACCGGAAGTTTCGCTCGTCTTCACTGACGATGCCTCGATCCAGGACATCAATGCGGAATGGCGCGGCAAGGACAAGCCGACCAACGTGCTGTCATTCCCGGCTTTTCCGGTGAAGCCCGGCCAGATGCCCGGCCCGATGCTCGGCGATATCATCATTGCCAGGGAAACGGTGGAGCGAGAGGCGCAAGAGCTCGAAAAGAGCGTTTACGATCATCTGACCCATCTTATGGTGCACGGTTTCTTGCATCTGCTCGGCTACGACCATATGAAAAATGACGAAGCCGAAATTATGGAGGGGCTGGAGACTCGCATTTTGGCAGTACTCGGCCTATCTGACCCCTACGAGGGTCAAGACCTTAAAATGGAACCATGAGCGACTTTTCAACGAAGCCGGCGTCAGACGCCAGGGACTCCGACCAATCCTCCTCTTCCGACGAGGGTGGCAGTAGTCGACACCGACCGCAATCCTTCTGGTCACGCGCCGCACGCATGCTGCGACCGCAACAGGGCTCACGCCTGCGCGAAGACATAGACGCGCTGATGACCGATCCGGCTGCAGCCGATGCCTTTTCGCCCGATGAGCGAGCAATGCTTCATAACATCCTGCGCTTCCGCGAAGTGCGCGTTGCCGACGTGATGGTGCCACGTGCCGATATCGAGGCGGTCGACCAGAACATCACCATCGGCGAACTGATGATCCTGTTCGAGGAAAGCGGCCGTTCGCGCATGCCGGTCTATGCCGAAACGCTCGACGACCCGCGCGGCATGGTGCATATCCGCGACCTTCTTTCCTACGTTGCCAAGCAAGCGCGCAACAAGCGCCGCAGCGGCACGAAGCCTGCGGCGGGCGCACCGGCTATCGAGGTTTCGCCGGAGAATATCCAGAAGGCGCCGCGTTCGGCTAAACCGAATTTCGATCTCGGACGAGTCGACCTTCAGAAGACGCTCGCCGAGACTGGCATTATCAGGCAGATCCTCTTCGTGCCGCCTTCGATGCTGGCGTCCGATCTTCTGCGCCGCATGCAGGTGAACCGCACACAGATGGCACTGGTCATTGACGAATATGGCGGCACTGACGGCCTCGCCTCGCATGAAGACATTGTGGAGATGGTCATCGGCGATATCGATGATGAACATGACGATGAGGAAGTCATGTTCAAACGTGTTTCGGAAGACGTCTTCGTTGCCGACGCACGCGTCGAACTCGAGGAGATTGCCGAAGCCATCGGTCCCGATTTCGACATCAATGAGCAGATCGACGAGGTCGATACGCTCGGCGGCCTGATCTTCTCGGCACTGGGACGCATTCCCGTGCGCGGAGAAGTCGTTCAGGCCCTGCCGGATTTCGAATTTCACATTCTCGATGCCGATCCGCGCCGCATCAAGCGGGTGCGCATCACCCGCAAGCGCCAGGCAATCCGCCGCCGTGCCAAGGCGGACGGTGACGCATCGCTTATTGGCGACGGAAACGATGATCGGCCGGCGGAATCGACTGCAAACTGACCTTTCCGTAAGACGACAAGCGCGCGCTTTTTTGAAAGACTGCGATTGGATTGATTCGCGGCTTTGATGGGAGTGCGTATGGAGCGGCTTGCGGACAGGATTATCCTCGTCTGGGGTTTCAAACGGTCACTACTTGCGATCGCAGCAGGTGCCTTCGGCGTCCTGGCGCTGCCTCCCGTCGGCTTCTTCGCCGCGATGTTTATTTCCTTCACGCTGCTCGTCTGGCTGATCGACGGGGCAGCCGCCTCGCCGGAAAGCAGCTTTCTCGGCAGGCTCTGGCCGGCCTTTGTCGCGGGCTGGTTGTTCGGTTTCGGTTACTTCGTTGCCGGGCTCTGGTGGCTTGGGCACGCACTAATGATCGATTCAGAGGAGTTCGCCTGGGCTTTGCCGCTCGCGATCCTCGGGCTTCCGGCCTGTCTTGCCATCTTTTACGGGCTGGCTGCGGCTCTCGCCCGTATCTTCTGGTCCGATGGCATGGGGCGGATTGCAGCACTTGCTGCCAGCTTCGGCCTGTTTGAGTGGCTACGCAGCTTCATCTTCACCGGTTTTCCGTGGAACGCCATCGGCTATGGCATGATGCCCATGCCTGTCATGATGCAGTCCGCGCATGTGATCGGCACGATGGGGGTGACGGCTCTTTCGGTCTTCGTCTTTGCTGCCCCTGCTCTCATCGGAACCCGGCAGGGAGCAAAACTCGGCGTCAGCCTTGCGGCGGTCCTCTTTGCGGCGCATCTCGGTTACGGCGCCTATATCCTCTATTTCACACCGAAGCCCGAGGCGTTACCCGAAGACAAGCGGCCCGTGGTCCGCCTGGTCCAGCCTGCAATCGAACAGACCGCCAAGATGGACAATGACGCGGACCGCGATGCTATCTTCGAGACACATCTCAAACTTTCGACGGAACCGCCCAAGGAAGGCGGCAAGAAGCCCGATATCATCGTCTGGCCGGAAACCTCGATACCCTTCATCCTCACCGACAACAAGGATGCGCTGACGCGGATTGCCGATACGCTCGACGACGACCAGATCCTGATCGCAGGCGCCGTGCGCGCTGAAGAACTCGGCCCCGGCAATCCCACCCGCTATTATAATTCGATCTATGTGATAGACGGGCGGGGGCAGATCGTCGCCGCCTCAGACAAGGTACACCTCGTTCCCTTCGGCGAATATCTTCCCTTCGAGGACATGTTCAACGAGCTCGGTGTCCAGAATGTAGTGGAGATGCCCGGTGGCTTTTCGGCGGCCGCCAGCCGTCATCTGCTCGAGCTTCCGAACGGGCTGAAATTCTATCCCCTCGTCTGCTACGAGATCATCTTCCCGGACGAAATGACTGGCGACATCACCCAAGCGAATGCCATTCTCAACATCACGAATGACAGCTGGTTCGGCTCGACACCTGGTCCCTACCAACATTTCCAGCAGGCACGCGTACGAGCGGTCGAGACGGGTTTGCCGCTGATTCGCGATGCAAATAGTGGAATTTCAGCGGTTGTAGATGCACGCGGCGAAATCGTTGCAGGTCTGAGATTGGATGAAATGGGGTATATTGATGCAACCCTCGATGGATGGGGGAAAAACCCAGGAAGTCCATATCCTCACCAAACGTACTTCTGGTTGACTGAAACGTTGCTGATAGGCATTGCGCTAATTTCTCGCAAGGGTTTAATTTTCAGGTTGAATTGACCGAAAACCCCTAAAATTGCATAGTGGCAACAATCGGCGTTAGTAACGTATGTTTCAAGCTGGGTTATCGCGACTTGCAACGTGGCGTTACGGAATGAGGTCAGGGCATGCCGGTTAGAACAGAGTTGAATTTTTCTTTGCTAGGGCACGACCATGATTGAAAATAAGAAGAAGCCGAATCCTATCGACATCCATGTCGGTAGCCGCATTCGACTTCGCCGTACCATGTTGGGCATGAGCCAGGAGAAGCTCGGCGAAAGCCTCGGCATCACCTTCCAGCAAATCCAGAAATATGAGAAGGGTACCAACCGCGTTGGTGCAAGCCGCCTCCAAAACATCTCAAGCATCCTCAACGTTCCCGTTTCTTTCTTCTTCGAAGATGCTCCCGGCGAGCATTCCGCCGCCTTGACCGGCATGTCGGAAACCTCCAGCTCGAACTACGTCGTTGATTTCCTCTCCTCTTCGGAAGGACTCCAGCTCAACCGCGCATTTGTGAAGATCACCGATCCCAAGGTTCGACGTAAAGTCGTCGAACTGGTGAAGGCGCTCGCGGCGGAAGCAGACTCCGACTGAGCGTTGCCACGCTCGGAAGCTTAAGGCGGCTCAAAAGGCCGCTTTTTTGCGTTTTTGAGGCAAAATTTGTCATTTCGCCGCAGATATAAAGATATATTTATGTCCTTCTGTGCTTGTCATTCGAATGCGAACTGAGTACCTACTAACTGCTTTTGTTCTTTGAGGGGAATCCCGGAATGCGCGCGAACTATCTCTTTACCAGCGAATCTGTTGCCGAAGGTCACCCGGACAAGGTGTGTGACCGCATCTCCGACGAGATCGTCGATCTGGTCTACCGCGAAGCGGCAAAGACCGGCATCAATCCGTGGGGCGTGCGCATTGCCTGCGAAACCCTCGCGACGACCAACCGTGTCATCATCGCCGGCGAAGTTCGTCTGCCGCCCAGCCTGATGAAAAAAGACAAGGACGGCAACGACGTCATCAACCCGTCGAAGTTCAAGGCTGCGGCTCGTCGCGCCATCAAGGACATCGGTTACGAGCAGGACGGCTTCCACTGGAAGAAGGCCAAGATCGACGTGCTGCTGCATTCGCAGTCGGCGGACATCGCCCAGGGCGTGGACAGCGCCGCCGACCAGCAGGGCGATGAAGGCGCCGGCGACCAGGGCATCATGTTCGGCTACGCCTGCAAGGAAACGCCCGATCTCATGCCGGCGCCCATCTACTATTCCCACAAGATCCTTCAGCTGCTCGCTGTCGCCCGCAAGAAGGGTGAAGGCGAAGTCGCCAAGCTCGGCCCTGACGCCAAGAGCCAGGTGACCGTACGCTATGTGGACGGCAAGCCGGCGGAAGTTACGTCGATCGTTCTTTCCACCCAGCATCTGGACGACAGCTGGGATTCAAAGAAGGTCCGCAGCGTCGTCGAACCCTATATCCGCGAAGCTCTCGGCGATCTGAAGATTGCCGCCGATTGCAAGTGGTACATCAATCCCACCGGCAAGTTCGTCATCGGCGGCCCGGATGGTGACGCCGGCCTCACCGGCCGCAAGATCATCGTCGACACATATGGCGGTGCTGCTCCGCACGGCGGTGGCGCATTCTCCGGCAAGGACACGACCAAGGTCGACCGTTCGGCTGCCTATGCTGCCCGCTACCTCGCCAAGAACGTCGTAGCTGCCGGCCTTGCCGACCGTTGCACGATCCAGCTCTCCTACGCCATCGGTGTTGCTCAGCCGCTGTCGATCTATGTCGACCTGCACGGCACCGGCAAGGGTGTTTCCGAGGATCAGGTCGAAGCCGCGATCCGCCAGAACATGGACCTGTCGCCGTCGGGGATCCGCCGTCATCTCGATCTCAACAAGCCGATCTATGCCAAGACCTCGGCTTACGGCCATTTCGGCCGCAAGGCCGGCCGCGACGGCTCGTTCTCCTGGGAGCGCACGGACCTCGTGAAGGCGCTCAAGGACGCCGTCAGGACCAAGGCTGCTGCATGACGGACATGGAACGGCGGGGCCGTGCGACCGAAGCCTTCTTCGGTCGCCGCAAGGGAAAAGCCCTGCGTGAACAGCAGGCCGACCGACTCGCTACGCTGCTTCCGGCATTCATCATCGATCTTTCGGCGGCTCCCCCAGAGCCGCTGAAGAAGCTCTTCCCTGATACGGTCGAGAGATTGCGGCTGGAGATCGGCTTCGGCGGTGGCGAGCATCTCATCCACCGTGCGCTGGAAATGCCTTCGACGGGCTTTATCGGCGTCGAACCCTTTGTGAACTCCATGCAGAAGCTGCTTGCCCGCGTCGATGAAACGGGTGCTCGCAACGTGCGTGTCTATGATGATGACGCGACGCAGCTTCTCGACTGGCTTCCCGATCACTGTCTCGATCAGATCGATCTGCTCTATCCGGATCCCTGGCCGAAGCGCAAGCATTGGAAGCGGCGCTTCGTCTCCAAGACCAATCTCGACCGTTTCCACCGGGTGCTGAAGCCGGGCGGGCTGTTCTGCTTCGCCTCCGACATCGACACCTATGTGAACTGGACGCTCCTGAAATGCCGCGACCATGGCGGCTTCGAATGGATGGCGCAGAATGCCACCGACTGGCTGACGCCCTATGAGGGCTGGCCGAGCACCCGCTATGAAGCCAAGGCCCGTCGTGAGGGCCGCTCTTCGGCCTATCTCACGTTCAAACGCGTCTGACCCGCATAGACGAGTCAATTTCGACGGCGTTGCCGTCGACTGGAATTTTTCGAGAATAGGGAAATGCCGCAAGGCAGCTAGCGTATGGGCAAGGGACTGACGTCAGTCCCTTGCATCGCCCATTACGATCCTCACACATGCGTTCGGCGGCCAGCGTGCTCGACAGGCCGGTTTCGATCAATGCAGGCTAACCGTCTTCAGTTCGTCTTCGGCGGCCTTGAAGAAGGTGCTGGAGCGATTGTCGGTCAGCAGGATCGGCGTACCATCGGCGCCGAACAGTGCCCAGAGATCGACGCTTGGATCGATATCCGGCGCCTCAGGGAAGCACTTGGCAACCTCTTCGTTGCGGATTTTGCGGATATAGGCGACCTCGCCATTGCCGATGCCGGCAAGTTCAGACTTGGTCAGACGCGACGTGGCTTCTTTCATCAACATTCCTGTTCCTCCGAGAGAAGGGACCAACGGTTCAACAAACCGTTGTGCTACTGTGAAACCGAAATGTTAATTTTCTTGACCATCCGCGCCGGTTCCGGGCGAATTAGATCAACAGAGAGCAGGCCGTTCTTGAGGCTCGCACCTAAAACCTGCATGCCGTCGGCGAGAACGAAGGTGCGCTGGAATTGTCTCGCCGCGATACCGCGGTAGAGATAATCGCGCTCGCCGTGATCGACCTGGCGGCCGCGGATCATGAGTTGGTTTTCCTCGATGGATACATCGAGCTCTTCCTCGGTGAAACCGGCAACCGCAAGCGTGATGCGAAGCCGCTCAGGCGCTTCCTGGCCTGCGGCGATACGTTCGATATTATAGGGCGGATAACCGTCGCTCGCCTTCGAAATCCGCTCGAGCGTCTTTTCCATGGCATCAAAGCCCAAAAGCAGCGGGCTGGCGAAAGGGGTGATACGGCTCATCTTCCAAAGTCCTTGATGCAAGCGACCTTCCCGGACCTCATATGCAGCATCCGGATACCGCCAATATGGGGACGACCGTTGTCTGCTGCAAGGCGTGATGACCGCTGGCCGGGCCTCCCGCACTTTTAATGTAAAGCCGCACGAGGCCGCTTCCTTGACAAAGGACGCAGCGCCCCGCATCAAAACATGCCCCGGCGCACCGTGCTGATTTGCGACGAGTGCGTGAAAACAATGAGAAGGTGCATGCTGGAACGACGTGCACCAGATAATGGAACGATTCGGATGGCTGAACCGAGAAAAATCATCATCGACACGGACCCTGGCCAAGACGACGCTGCCGCGATCATGCTGGCCTTCGGCAGCACTGAAGAGATTGACGTGCTGGGCATCACCACCGTCGCGGGCAATGTGCCGCTGTCTTTGACAAGCCGCAACGCGCGCATCATCTGCGAGCTTTGCCAGCGCGCCGACATCAAGGTCTTTGCCGGCGCCGACCGGCCGATCGCCCGAAAGCTGGTCACCGCCGAGCACGTGCACGGCAAGACGGGCCTCGATGGCCCGACGCTTCCTGAACCGACGATGCCGCTGCAGGCTCAGCATTCCGTCGATTTCATCATCGAAACGCTGCGACGCGAGCCGGCAGGCACAATCACGCTCTGCACGCTCGGGCCGCTGACCAATATCGGCCTCGCCTTTCAGAAAGCGCCCGACATCGTGCCGCGGATCCGCGAACTCGTGATGATGGGCGGCGGATTCTTTGAGGGCGGCAACATTACGCCAGCTGCTGAATTCAACATCTATGTCGATCCGGAAGCCGCCGATATCGTATTCCGCTCGGGCGTGCCCGTCGTCATGATGCCGCTCGACGTGACACACCAGCTCCTGACCCGCAAGGACCGCGTCAAGCGCATGGCCGAAATCAGCACCGCGCCTGCCAAGGCGATGGTGGAGATGCTGGAATTTTTCGAGCGCTTCGACATAGAAAAATACGGCTCGGACGGCGGTCCGCTGCACGATCCGACCACGGTCGCCTACCTCCTGAAACCTGAGCTCTTCAAGGGCCGGGACTGTAACGTCGAGATCGAGGTCGCGTCGGAGCTGACTGTCGGCATGACCGTCGTCGACTGGTGGCATGTGACAGACCGCAAGCGCAATGCGAAGGTCATGCGCTACGTGGATGCCGACGGCTTCTTCGATCTGCTGATCGAGCGCTTTGCGCGAATATAGCCTGCAAACGAAGACTGATGTGAAAAAGGCCGCCGATGCGGCCTTTTTCAATTGTCAGGCATTCTCTTTGTTTCAGGCGTCCTTCTCGTCCAGCACCGAGTTGGCCTCGGCTTCCACGAGTTTCGGACCGCCCTTGGCGACGCCGACCATGGCCGGGCGCAGCACGCGCTCGCCGATGGAGAAGCCGGCCTGTACGACCTGCACGACCGTGTTGTTCGGCACTTCGGTATTCGGCACCTCGAACATCGCCTGATGGAAGTTCGGGTCGAACTTCTGGCCGACCGGCTCCAGCTTGCGAACGCCGTGGCGCTCCAGAGCCGAGAGCATGGAACGCTCGGTCATTTCGACACCTTCGATCAGCGTCGTCAGACCGGCATCAGCCGTTTCCTTCACCTCAGCAGGAATGGCATCGAGCGCACGGCGCAGGTTGTCCGAGACGGCCAGCATGTCGCGGGCGAAGCCTGCGACGGAATAAGACTTGGCGTCTTTGACCTCGCGCTCTGTGCGGCGGCGCAGATTGTCCATTTCGGCAGCGAGCCGCAGGTAGCGGTCGCGCAGCTCGGTATTTTCGGCCTTCAGAAGCTCAAGCGGATCGGGCTCGCTTGCGGCAGCTTCTTTCACGGCTTCATTTTCGACGTTTGCGGCAGCGTCGGCTGCGGCTTCTGCCGCAGTTGCGTCAGGTCCGTTCTGCGTCGTTTCATCGGTCATGACGGTCTCCGGTTAGTGTCTTCTCAGATGCGCCCGATATCGATGTTTGGCCGGAAAAAATCAAGTCTGCGTGACGAAGAAGCGAAGATTCGAGCGGTTTTGCGAAGTATTTCAGAGAGAACCGCGCGAAAGGCGCGAAACGAGCTGGGCGGTATAGTCCACCATCGGGACGATACGGGAATAATTGAGCCGGGTCGGGCCTATGACACCGACAGCGCCGACGATGCGGTCATCATCATCGCGATAAGGTGCGACGATTAATGAAGAGCCCGACAGCGAGAACAGCTTGTTTTCCGAGCCGATGAAGATGCGCACCCCCGGCCCGCTTTCAGCTAGGTTCAGGAGTTCGATCAAGCTGTCCTTCTTCTCCAGGTCGTCGAAGAGCAGGCGCAGCCGGTCGAGATCTTCCGCACCCACGCCTTCCAGAAGGTTTGCGCGGCCACGGATGATGAGCTGTGCCGGTTTGGTCTCGTCCGAACTGCCGGCCCATACGGCAATGCCGCGTTCCACGAGATCCCGCGACAGCGCATCAAGTTCATGGCGAACTTCGTCTTTCAGGCGGCTCAATTGCAGACGCAATTCCGGCAACGTCTGCCCGGTCATGTGCGCATTGAGAAAATTGGCAGCTTCGGTAAGTTGCGAAGAGGTGACGCCCGCAGGCAGCTCGATAATGCGGTTTTCCACCTGGTCGTGATCGCCGACAAGAACAGCCAGCGCCTTGGTCGGTTCCAGACGGATGAACTCGACATGTTTCAAGACCGGATCGCTCTTGGAAGTGATGACGAGGCCGGCACCGCGCGAGATGCCCGAGAGCATGCGGCTTGCCTCGTTCATCATCGATTCTACCGGATTGTCGCGGCTTCCAGCCCGAACCTGGCGGTCGATGCTGGCCCGCTCCTCGACTGAGAGATCGCCGACCTGCATGAAGGCATCGACGAAGAAGCGCAGTCCAACCTGGGTCGGCAGGCGGCCGGCGCTGACATGCGGAGAATAGATAAGCCCGAGCTCCTCCAAATCGCTCATGACATTGCGAACGGAGGCAGGCGACAGCGACATGGGAAGAAGACGCGAGAGATTGCGAGAGCCGAGCGGCTCGCCATGCTCCAGATAGCCTTCGACGATGCGCCGGAAGATTTCCTTCGATCGTTCATCCAGCGCGGCCACGGCATCCGAAATTGATGTCGACCTGTAGCTCATGAACTTTCGCACCCGCACTGAATGATGTGAGGGAAATATAGCCAATCTGCCCCCGTGGCAAAAGGGAATTTGCAAATGCTCGCAGCCAATCGTAGAAGCTGGCGACGATACATGCATGCATGACACCGCCCGAGAAGCGCTCACGCTTTTCGGCATGATGTTTCAGGAGAAAAGAATGCGGCCTTCAGGCAGAAAAACCGACCAGATGCGCAAGGTCTCCTTCGAGCGCAATTTTTCCAAGCACGCGGAAGGCTCCTGTCTGGTGAAGTTCGGTGACACGCATGTGCTCTGCACGGCGAGCTTGGAAGACAAGACTCCTCCGTGGCTGCGCAACACCGGCAAGGGCTGGGTCACCGCCGAATATGGCATGCTGCCGCGCGCGACCGGCGAACGCATGAAGCGCGAAGCCGCCGCCGGCAAGCAGGGCGGCCGCACGCAGGAAATCCAACGCCTCATCGGCCGCTCGCTGCGGGCCGTTGTCGACTTGGCCGCGCTTGGCGAACGCCAGATCACGCTCGACTGCGATGTCATCCAGGCGGATGGCGGCACGCGCACGGCCTCGATCACCGGTGGCTGGATTGCGCTTTATGACTGCCTGCGCTGGATGGAAACGCGCAACATGATCAAGGCCGACCGCGTACTGAAGGATCATGTCGCAGCGATCTCCTGCGGGATCTTCGCCAAGCAGCCGGTGATCGACCTCGATTATCTCGAAGATTCCTCGGCCGAGACCGATGCCAATTTCGTCATGACGGGCGCCGGCGGCATCGTGGAGATTCAGGGCACGGCAGAAGGCACGCCTTTCAGCGAGGAAGAATTCTCCTCACTGATGGGCCTTGCCAAGGCAGGCATTTCCGAACTGGTCGACTTGCAGAAGCAGGCGATCGCCTGAGGCTTTCTTCAAGCCTTGCTAGTGAATTTCCTCGTCCCTGCTTCCGGGGGCAAGGCCGGACAAAGGGCGGGTAATGGCGCACCCCATCGAAGGCATTCTTGAAACTGCGCTCTACGCAACCGATCTCGATGCGGCCGAGGCCTTCTACGGGACTGTGCTCGACCTCGAGAAGATCGCACGTTCAGGCAACCGCCATGTCTTCTTCCGTTGCGGACCAGGCGTGCTCCTGATCTTCAACCCGGAGGAAACGGTGAAGCCACCGGCACCCGACAGCCTGCAGGTTCCGCCACATGGCACCACCGGAAAAGGTCATGTCTGCTTCAGGGTTCCGGGAGACAGTCTCGATGCGATGGCGGAGAAGCTGAAAGCCGCCGGCATCGGCATCGAATCCGAGGTTCACTGGCCGCAAGGCGGCCGATCGATTTATTTCCGCGATCCCTCGGGCAATAGCCTGGAATGCGCGGAGGCGAAAATCTGGGGCATGGGATAAGGATATTTTATGCGTAAGCTTGAAACCAAGACTATCGTCGTCGCCAGCCATAATCAGGGCAAGATCCGCGAGATCCAGGATCTGATCGGGCCGCTCGGCTTCACCGCGAAATCGGCCGCCGAACTGAATTTCATCGAGCCTAAGGAAACCGGGACCACCTTCGAGGAGAATGCCACGATCAAGGCGCTTGCCTCGGCTCAAGCCTCCGGCATGCCCGCACTATCAGACGATTCCGGCCTCGTTGTCGATGCACTCGGCGGTGATCCCGGCGTCTACACTGCCGACTGGGCAGAGACCGGCAATGGCACCCGCGATTTCGCCATGGCTATGGAGAAAATCGAAAACGCATTGGAAAAGGCCGGCGCCACGAAGCCCGAGCAGCGCACAGCGCGTTTCGTCAGCGTGCTCTGCCTTGCCTGGCCGGATGGTCACACGGAGCTTTTCCGCGGCGAGGTGGAAGGCGCCGTCGTCTGGCCGCCGCGCGGGACGCAAGGTTTCGGCTATGATCCAATCTTCCAGCCGGAAGGTTATGATGAGACTTTCGGCGAGATGAGTGCGGAGGAAAAGCACGGCTGGAGTATCGGCAAGCCGCAGGCGCTGTCGCACCGCGCCCGGGCCTTCAAGCTCTTTGTCGAAACCTGCCTGGAAGCATAAGGCCAAGCTTTGAACATGATCGAACCGCCTGCGCTGATGCCCGATGCAAAGCTTCTGCCCGATACCGGCGAGCCCGGTTTCGGGGTCTATGTGCATTGGCCTTTCTGCGCGGCAAAATGTCCCTATTGCGATTTCAACAGCCATGTCCGCCGTCAGCCGGTCGATCAGGAGCGCTATGTCGCGGCGTTCCTGAAGGAGATCATGGCTGCCCGGATCATGAGCGGGCCAAAGACGGTCACCAGCATCTTCTTCGGTGGTGGCACGCCTTCGTTGATGAAGCCGGAAACGGTCGCCGCGATCATGAACGGCATTTCACGGCATTGGCATGTGCCTGAAGGTATCGAGATCACCATGGAGGCCAACCCCTCCAGCGTCGAGGCTGACCGCTTCCGCGGCTATCGCGCTGCCGGCGTCAACCGCGTCTCGCTCGGCGTGCAGGCACTGAACGATCACGATCTCAAATTCCTCGGACGACTGCATGACGTTGCCGACGCACTGAAGGCGATCAGGCTGGCCCGCGACATTTTCCCGCGCATGTCCTTCGACCTGATCTACGCCAGGCCGAACCAGACGGTGGAGGAATGGGAACGCGAATTGAAGGAAGCGATCTCTTATGCCGTCGATCATCTTTCGCTCTACCAGCTCACCATCGAGGAGGGCACGCCCTTCTACGGCCTCCACAAGGCGGGAAAGCTGATCGTACCTGATGGGGACCAGTCCGCCGCACTCTATGAGGTCACGCAGGAGATCACCGAGCGGGAAGGATTGCCTGCCTATGAGGTGTCAAATCATGCCCGGCCCGGCGCCGAGAGCCGCCACAACCTCACTTACTGGCGCTACGGCGATTATGCCGGCATCGGCCCCGGCGCGCATGGGCGCCTGACGCGCGGGCCAGAAAAGATTGCGACGGCAACGGAACGCAAGCCGGAAACCTGGCTAGAACTCGTCGAACGCGATGGGCACGGTCTCATCGAGCAAGAGCGTCTCGGTTTCGATGAGCAGGCCGATGAATTGCTGCTGATGGGACTGCGCCTGAAGGAAGGCGTCGATCTTGCCCGGTGGCAGCAGCTTTCCGGCCGCGATCTCGATCCGAAGCGCGAAGAATTTTTACTGGAACACGGCTTCATCGAGCGGATCGGCAATTCCCGCCTGCGCTGTACGCCGGCAGGCATGCTGATCCTCGATTCCGTCGTCGCTGACCTCGCCTGCTAGAGCACCCCTTAAATTTCGAAACGCGGGAATGATCTATTCCCTTTGCTTTTACACAATTCCAGGTGCAAAATCGCCGCCCACTTAAGCTGGAAGTGCTCTTTCCGCGTCAGGCAGCGTGCCTCTTTCTGAAATTGACGAGCCGTCCATCGATCGCCGCAAGCCCGGCCGCAATCAGTGCCATGCCGATCAGATGCTTGATCTGCATTTGCTCGCCGAGTGCTGCGGCGCCAAGCAGGATCGCACTGACGGGGATCAGAAAGGTCACCAGCATCAGATTCGTAGCGCCCGCCGTCGCCAGAATACGGAAGAAGAGCACATAGGCCACCGCGGTGGAGAGGATCGCGAGGCCGAGCAGCGCCAGCCAGGTTTCGCCAGAGGGTATATCGAGCGTCCAGGGCCGATCAACGATCAGCGCGATCGGCAGCATCAGCACCGTGGAAGCGGTCACCTGCCCGGCGGCCGGAATGAGCGGAGCAAGGCCCATCCGGCGGAACCGCCGTCCCCAGATGCCGGCCAGCGAATAAGAGAAGGCCGCACCAAGGACCGCGAGCTGGGCAAGCACATTCGAGCCGAGATCCTTCAAGGCGTCGAAACCAATCATATAGGCCACACCGGCGAACCCCACGATCACGCCGAAGAGACGGTTGGCCGTCAGCTTTTCATCCGCTGTCAGCACATGGGCGACAACCACGGCAAATAGCGGCGTCGTGGCGTTGAGGATAGAGGCGAGACCGCTCGCAATATGGGTCTGACCCCAGACGATCAGACAGAAGGGAATCATATTGTTGAGGAACCCCATGCCGAAGAAAGCGATCCAGCTCTGCCTGTCGCGCGGCATCGTGTGGCCCATGGCGCGCACAATCAGATTGAGTGCGATAGCGGCAAGCAATACACGGCCGGTCACGATGGTGAAAGGTGGCAGCGCCTTTACGAGAATGCCGTTGAAGAAGAAGGAGCCGCCCCAGAGAAGCGACAACACAAGCAGCATGACCCATTCTGCTGCTCCCATGGACTTCTGAATGGACATGACAGCTCCTTCGTCGAGTTTTGCTAAAGCGTTCCCTCCGGCTCGCCTCTATGGATTTGCCAGACATATCAACTTTTATTAGTATTCCTTGCCGTCTGACAAACGAGCATTTCTCCTGGCATGATTGAGCTGAACTAAACCATGATCGATCCACTGCCGTCGCTATCGGCTCTGCGCGCCTTCGAGGCGACCGCACGTCATCTCAGCATGACGCAGGCCGCGCACGAACTGCACGTCACACCCGGTGCCGTCAGCCTGCAGATTCGCGATCTCGAGGCTTCACTTGGCGTTTCGCTGTTCGAACGGCGGACCCGGCAAATTCTGCTGACGGCGGAGGGCAGGGATTATTTCGCCACCCTGCGGACCGCCTTCCAGCTCGTGCGCGAGGCGACGGCCTCGCTGACTGCGCGGCGGCGCGGCAATGCGCTGACGCTCACCTGTACGGCAGGCTTCGCAACGCACTGGCTATTGCCGCGGCTTCAGCGCTTCGAGGACACGCATCCTGATATCGATGTTCGTATCAGCGCCTCCCATCGCATGTTCGATTTCGAGCGCGATGGCATCGACCTCGCCATCCGCCACGGGCTCGGCGGTTATGAAGGATTGATCAGCGAGCGGCTGGTGGATGATGAGCTGGTACCGGTCTGCACGCCCGCGCTTGCGGCGGCCCTTGGCGCCGATCCTTCGCCCGATCTGCTTGCGGGATATCAGCTCATCCACGACGTCTACCGCCGCGACTGGCAGCTCTGGCTGGCTGCAGCGGGCGCCACCAAGGTGGACGCCGCCCGTGGCCCGATCTTCAGTGACGGCAACGGCGCCTTCGAGGCGATGAAATCGGGTTTCGGCGTGGCACTGATGCGCCGTTCCTTCATCGAGAAGGAGCTTGCCGAAGGACGACTCGTCGCGCCGTTCCCACTGGGACTCACGAGCAAGCTTGCCTACCATCTGGTTTATCCGGGCACAGCACTGGAGCGCCCGGCGGTCGCAGCCTTCCGTCGCTGGCTGCTTTCAGAAGCGAAAGCCTAGCCTCTGCTTGCGGCACCTGCCTTGAACAAGCTGCCCGTCGGTGTCTTCAGGAACATGTCCAGCGGAATGTGTTCCTGATGCAGGAAGCCAGCAGCCGGCAGCAGGCCGTCGCGGACCATTTCGATGACCGCAACCACCGATGCCGAGGTCGTCCAGGCGATTGCCGTACGTCGGGCTCCGGCAATTTCGATCGGGTGATACGCGCGCACGAACTCTTTACGGCGCAGGGCGCCATTGACCGTGCCTTCAGCCGCGACATGCACATAGACGACGTCGTCATCAACCGGCGGCTTGGCGTTGGTCAGAATCTCGCCGGCGAGCTGACGGCGGTCGCGCATCAGGAGCTCATGGAAGAAGAAATTCATCAGCTCCATGTGGCCGGGATAACGCATCGTCTTGTAGTCGAGGTTGTCGACCTTACCGAGCATGGTGTCGCACATGGTCCCGAGGCCGCCGGAGGTCGTGAAGGCCTCTAGCTTGACGCCGCCAACATAGATCGTCTCGTGCCATTCCATCGGCGAGACAAGCTTGCGCACGCCCCCCTCGATAACCTCGCAATCGTTCAGATATTCATTGACCACGCCCTCCGGCGACCAGTTGAAGGCATAGCCCAGAAGGCCGGTCGGATGTTGCGGCAGAGCGCCGACGCGCATGCGGATAGAGCGGCAGCGATCGAAGCCATCGGCAAGGCTTGCGCCGACGATGCCAACGAATCCTGGCGCCAGGCCGCATTGCGGCGCCATCAGTCCGCGGGCAGTCTTGGAAAGCTCGATGATGAAATTGGTGGTCGGTACATCCTCGGTCAGATCGAAGTAGTGGATGCCTGCAAGATGGGCAGCCCGCGCCAGCTCGATATTCAAATGATAGGGTAGGCAGGAAAGAACCGCCTCGACGCTCGACAGCAGCTCGCCGACCACCGAGCCGTCGGTGATATCGCCAGCCCGGCATTTGAACGGCAGGTCACCCACGGGCAGTTGCGCATCGACACCAATAACCTCGAAGCCACCCTCATGCAAAAGCGTTGCCGCCAGCCGCCCGACCTTGCCCAGGCCGATCACGGCAATCCGTTCAAAACTCATTGATGTCCTCCCGAATGCCGACGTTCGTTGCCGGCGTATTTTTCACGTGAGGGCTGTATAGAATAAAACGCTTATAAAAGAAAACAGCCGGGACTTCTCCCGGCTGCCGGAACGCGATGATTGTACACCGCTTATTCGTTGATGAGGCGCTTCAGAAGCTCGATCTCATGTGAAAGCTTCGTATCTCCCGTGATCAGTTCCTCGATCTTGCGCACGGCGTGCAAAACCGTTGTGTGATCGCGTCCGCCGAAGCGGCGGCCGATCTCCGGGAAGGAGCGTGGCGTTAGCGTCTTCGCCAGATACATGGCGATCTGGCGCGGCTTGACGATGACGCGCGTGCGGCGATTCGAGACCAGTTCCTGGCGCGAAACGTTGTAGTGACGCGCGACGATACGCTGGATGTCCTCAATACGTACACGACGCGGCTCGCCGGAACCGACGAGATGAGCCAGCAGCTCGTCCACGCGCTCGATCGACAGGTTCGGCTCGAAAGAGCGACGGAAGATCAGCTGGTTGAAGGCACCTTCCAGTTCGCGGCCGCTCGCAGTGATGTTGCGGGCGACATGCTGCAGCAGCTCGGCCGGGATTTCCAGTGACGGATCCTCCAGGCGTGCGGCCGTCAGACGACGCTTGAGGATTTCAAGACGCATCTCATAATCCGGGGCATCGAGCTCGATCGCCACGCCGCCCTGCAAACGCGAACGAACGCGCGGATCGAGCGATTCCAGTTCCCACGGCGCACGGTCGGCTGCGACGACGACCTGCTTGGCGCTGTCGAGCAGCATGTTCAACAGGTGGCAGAACTCATGCTGGATCATCTTGCCCTGCAGGAACTGCATGTCGTCGATAATCAGAAGATCGATGTTGCGCAGCGAGTCCTTCAGCGTCAGCGCGTCGTTGTCGCGGATCGCTGTCGCGAAGCGCCACATGAAGTATTCGGCCGTCAGATAGACGACGCGCAGGCCACGCGGGTTCTGTACCGCAGCATTGGCGATCGCCTGCAGCAGATGGGTCTTGCCGAGGCCGACTGTCGCATGAAGGAAGAGCGGGTTGAAGCGCACGGCGCCCTGACCTGCTTCCGCAATGGTCTTTGCGGCGGCGAGCGCCACACGGTTGGAGCTGCCCTCAACGAAGGTGTCAAAGGTGAAGCGGGAATCCAGCGGCGAGCCGAAGAGCGGCGAACCGACACTTGCCGGGCGCGCCGCAGCGGCGGCCGAAACCGCCTGCTGAACGATCTGCCCCGCCGGCTGGGCGGATGCCGGCCGGCGAAGCTGGGTGGGCTGGGCCACCGGCTCGACGGCAACTGCCTCGTCCAGCGCCTTCACGCCAGTGCGCGTTGCCGTGCGCACAAGGATCTCGACCTTCAGGATTTCGGGATCTTCAACCTGGAAGAGGCCAACAATGAGATCGAGATAGCGATTGTTGATCCACGATTTCAGAAAGGTCGTGGGAACGGTGAGACGAACGACACTCTTGGAGACCGAATGAAGCTTGAGCCGTGCGAACCAGCTTGCGTAGACGTCGGGGCCGACTTGTGCCTTCAGACGCGCGCTGACGCGGTCGAAGAGAACGCCATGCTTCATCTCGCCCTTTTCTTCCGTTGCGCTCAGGTCAATGGAACCGAAAGACTGCGGTGCAGCTTCCCCGTTATCCAGCGCACCCGTGGTCATCGAATTCATCTGCATAATGCCGCCTTTCATTTCCTCGGGCGGTCATTCGTTGACAGCCGCCCGATCATTCCCCGCTTTGACAAAGCCGGCGGCATCCTCATGATCCGCCCGGCATGCCGGTTCACTCAAACACTGTCTCTTTCGAGACTGACACAGAGCCCCTGCGGCGGTCGCGGTCATGCGACAACCGTTAAACGCTCTATGTCAGGCTGGCGGCCGATCCTCGTTTTTCGCCCGCAAGCCCGAACGCAATGTTACACTTTCCCCTGCCCTTCTCCTGGCCTCGCGCAATACGTGCGGCCGCGGAGCGCACAAAACGTCCCCGCCCCGTGACAGCCACGTCACGGTACAATGCCGTCGAGTGCGTGAGAAAACGGAAGCTGTCTGCTCCGTCGCAAGTGACACAGTACCATCATCCTGCCGACGTGGCAGTTTGGACTGACTTCTGCAGGTGATGTCCGCGCCCTTTGCTGGACGCCATTTAGGCAGGATCAAAAGGCAAGATCAACGATGAATTTTACGCAAAATTTACAGGCGGCCATTGACTCCGGCGGCCCTTTTAGGGCGTCACACCACCGTCAAAAAAGAATCGCTTTTGAATCAAGGAGATTCCCCAAGTGGGGTATTTTGGACACGCATAAAAAGAAAAAAGAAAAAATCTGCTTGACTCATTTGGGGCCACGGGCTGGGTGACCAGAGTCGCAAGCCTTAAAAAGATCCTTGCGTAAACCATTGTTTTGAAACAATTTTTCCTGTCATTCCCCTGACACGAAATCGTCTCCGGATTAACCATACCCGAGCCACGTGGTTGAATCGAAAAAGCCCGGTAAAATTACCGGGCTAATCATAACGAGCAATTCGTTAATGAGATATTTAGGCGTTCGCGGAAGCCGAAAGAGCCTTCACACGAGCAGCGAGGCGTGAAACCTTACGGGATGCAGTATTGGCGTGCAGAACGCCCTTGCTCGCGGCGCGCGCCAACTCGGGCTCAGCGGCGATGAAGGCTTCTTTTGCCTTGGCGGCATCACCAGCGGCGAGTGCCTCTTCGACCTGGCGAACGTAGGTGCGAACGCGCGAACGGCGAGCCTTGTTGACTGCGGTGCGGCGTGCGATCTTGCGGGTCGCCTTTTTCGCCGAAGTTGTATTGGCCATGGATGCCTCTCTCAAGAATTCGAACAAAACTCCGCCATTGCCGCGCTGGCCCTGCGGCCACTCAATTCAGCAATACGGGAGCATTAGCGGAAAACCTGCGCGGCTTTCCGAACCGTGGGCGGGCATATAACGCTAAAGCTCACCCGCGTCAACGCGCATTTTCAAGGAAACGCGCCTTTCCCGGCAGCATCCGCTCACCTGTTCTTGAAGGCCGGTTTGCGCTTTTCGATGAAGGCGGCCATGCCCTCTTTCTGGTCCTCGGTCGCAAAGAGGCTCTGGAAGAGGCGGCGCTCGAAACGTAGGCCCTCCTCCAGCGTCGTCTCAAAGGCGCGGCTGACTGCCTCCTTCGCCATCAGCACTGAAGGATGCGACAGCGATGCGACCTTGGTTGCTGCCTCCAGCGCCTCATCCAGCAGCCTCTCGGGCGCCACCACACGTGAAACGAGTCCCGCGCGCTCGGCTTCCGCCGCATCCATCATCCGGCCGGTCAGGATGAGGTCCATCGCCTTGGCCTTGCCGACCGCCCGCGTCAGGCGCTGCGAACCACCGATGCCGGGAATGACACCGAGGGTGATCTCCGGCTGTCCGAACTTTGCGGTTTCAGAGGCAATGATAAAGTCGCAAAGCATGGCAAGCTCACAGCCGCCACCGAGCGCAAAACCGCTGACGGCGGCGATGATCGGCTTGCGGGCCTTGGCGATCTCGTCCCAGCCGCTGATGAAATCGCTCTTATAGACTTCGGCGAATTCGAGCGGCTGCATTTCCTTGATATCGGCGCCGGCGGCAAAGGCCCGCTCGGAGCCGGTCAGCACGATCGCGCCGATAGCCTCATCGGCATGAAAGGCCGCATAGGCCTGCTTCAATTCCTTGAGCACGGTCGAATTCAGCGCATTCAGCGCCTGCGGCCGGTTCAACGTGATGAGGCCGACATTACCGCGGGTTTCGACAAGAAGTGTTTCATAGGCCATGGCGCTCTCCTATTTCTGGCAGGCGACACAATAGAAGGTGGAACGGCCGGCCTGCACGATGCGCGAGACCGTACCGCCACAGCCCGGTGTGCGGCAAGCAAGACCTTCGCGATCATAGACGGAAAAGGAATGCTGGAAGTAGCCGAGCGAGCCGTCCGTCTGGATATGGTCACGCAGCGACGATCCGCCCGCAGCGATCGCATCGGCGATGACATCGCGAATAGAGCTGACCAGCAGGTTCAGCGCCTCTTTCGGCTTACCTGCCTTGGTCACCAGCGTGCCGGCTGCGCGCGTCGGCAACAGATGCGCCCGCCAGAGCGCCTCGCAGACATATATATTGCCGAGCCCGGCGATGTTCTTCTGATCGAGCAACGCGCTTTTCAGCGGCTGTGCCTTGCCGTCGAAACGCTCAGCCAGATAGTCGGCCGACAGTTCGTTGCCGGTCGGTTCCGGCCCTAGGCCGAACAGAAAGGGATTGGCATCGAGTTCGGAGCGGTCGGCGATGTCCATGAAGCCGAAGCGGCGCGGGTCATTATAGATGACGCGGCGCGGGCCGCCCTCCCCTTGCAGATGGAAGATAGCGTGATCGTGCTTCTCATCCTTGGAGCGCTCGTGGTGGAAATCGCCAGGCGTGGCCGTCACCGGCCCCTGTTCGATGCGAAAGGAGCCGGACATGCCGAGATGGGAGATGATCGTCCTGCCGCTGTCGAGATCGAACAGCAGATACTTGGCCCGCCGTCCGAGGCCGATGATCGTGCGGCCGGACACCTGGCTCTCGAAATCGTCCGGGAAAGGAAAGCGCAGGTCGCCCCGGCGCAATTCCAGTCTTTCGATATGCGCGCCTTCCATTGCCGGCGTCAGGCCGCGCTTGACTGTTTCGACTTCTGGCAATTCCGGCATCTTAACCCATCTATATCTAACGTGTTTCAACCGCTAGCGATGTGCGCTATAGCGCCAACGTGCCGCGGGCGGACCGTGGCCCACAGATAGCGCTGCCGCCACACTTTCGCTATGGTCGCCGCGCCGAATTCTTGATGTGAACGGAGTAGCTTGATGCCAGACAGCCGGACCTCCGCCGATGGCGGCATGGAAACATCCTACGGCTTCCGCGAGGTGCCGACCGGTGAGAAGCAGGGCCTCGTCAACGAGGTCTTCCACAAGGTCGCCAAGCGCTATGACATCATGAACGACGTCATGTCCATGGGCATGCACCGCGTCTGGAAAGACGCCATGATTGCCGCTCTGAACCCGCGCAAGGAGCCCGGCTACAAGGTGCTCGACGTTGCCGGCGGCACGGGTGATATCGCCTTTCGTATCGTCGAAGCATCGAACCGCCAAGCGCATGCGACCGTGCTCGACATCAACGGCTCGATGCTCGGTGTCGGCGCCGAGCGGGCGGAAAAGAAGAAGCTTTCGGACAATATCACCTTCGTGGAAGCTAATGCCGAGGACCTTCCTTTCGAGGCGAACAGTTTCGATGCCTATACGATCGCCTTCGGCATCCGCAACGTGCCGCGGATCGAGGTCGCTCTCTCGGAGGCCTATCGCGTGCTGAAGCGGGGCGGCCGTCTGCTGGTGCTCGAATTTTCGGAAGTGGAGCTACCGGTTCTCGATAAGGTCTATGATGCCTGGTCGTTCAACGCCATTCCAAAATTCGGCAAGGCGATCACCGGTGATGCCGAGCCTTACCAGTATCTGGTGGAATCGATCCGCAAATTCCCGAACCAGGAGAATTTCGCGGCAATGATCCGGACAGCCGGCTTCTCGCGCGTGACATACACGAATTATACCGGCGGCATCGCAGCGCTGCATTCCGGCTGGAAGCTCTGATCCGCATGAGCGCTTTCGGGGCATATTTCAGGCTCGCAAGGGTCGGCTGGATTCTCGTGCGCGAGGGCGTTATTTCGGCGCTGCCTTCGGAGGGCCTACCGCCATCCGTCAGCCTGGCGAAATCCTTCGTCGGCATGTTCGCCCGCAGTCGCAGCAAATATCAGAAGCGCAGCGACCGATTGGCGAAAGCCGTCGAGCGGCTCGGGCCGTCCTATGTAAAGATTGGTCAATTCCTCGCGACGCGTCCTGATGTCGTCGGCGTCGAGTTCGCCGACGACCTGTCGCAGCTTCAGGACCGGATGGCCTTCTTCCCGGCGGCAGCGGCCAAGGCGAATATCGAAGGCTCGCTCGGACGATCGATGGCCGACCTCTACGCGAGCTTCGGCGATCCGATTGCAGCGGCTTCCATTGCGCAGGTGCATCCGGCGGAGGTCGATACGCCGACAGGACCCAAGAAGGTTGCCGTGAAGGTCGTGCGGCCCGGTGTCCGGGCGCGGTTTGCCCATGATATCGAGGCGATGTATCTCGTCGCCCATATGCAGGAACGCTTGATGCCGGCCAGCCGACGCCTGCGGCCGGTGGAGGTGACAAAAACGCTGGAACAGACCACAAAGGTGGAGATGGACCTGCGCCTTGAGGCCGCCGCCCTTTCAGAGATTGCCGAGAATACCGAAAAGGATCCGGGCTTCCGCGTGCCGAAGGTGGACTGGGAACGCACCGGCCGCGACGTCATTACCATGGAGTGGATCGACGGCGTCAAAATGTCCGATGTCGAAGGGCTGCGGGCTGCCGGCCACGATCTCAACCAGCTTGCGGACACGCTGATCCAGTCATTCCTGCGCCATACGCTGCGCGACGGCTTCTTCCATGCCGACATGCATCCGGGCAACCTCTTCGTCGATTCCGACGGCATGATCGTTGCCGTCGACATGGGCATTGTCGGGCGTCTCGGGAAGAAGGAGCGCCGCTTCCTTGCCGAGATCCTCTACGGCTTCATTACCCGCGACTATGTCCGGGTGGCGGAAGTGCATTTCGAGGCAGGTTATGTACCTGGCCACCACAATGTCGAGAGCTTTGCCCAGGCGATCCGCGCGATCGGCGAGCCGATCCATGGCCAGCCGGCCGAAACCATCTCCATGGGCAAACTCCTGACGCTGCTTTTCGAGGTGACTGAGCTTTTCGACATGCAGACGCGGCCCGAGCTCGTGATGCTGCAGAAGACGATGGTCGTCGTCGAAGGCGTCTCGCGTATGCTCAATCCGCGTTTCAATATGTGGAAGGCCTCCGAGCCCGTTGTCGGCGACTGGATCAAGAACAATCTCGGTCCGAAGCGCATCGTCACCGATCTCAAAGACGGGCTGAAGGCCGCCGTGAAGCTTGCCGAAGCCGCGCCCGAAATTGCCGCTCAGACCGAAAAATTCCACCATCAGCTTCTGCATATGAGCGAGCACGGGTTGCGCTTCGACGAACAGACCGCCGAGGCCATAGGCAAGGCGGAAGCACGCCATAACCGCTCTGCGAAAGTGGCACTCTGGATCATTGCGCTCACGCTTCTCTATATTGCCTGGATACTGAGTTGATGGGACGCCAACAAAAGCATGATGTGTTCGGCATTTGGGATATCCCGTCAGGCATGAGGCTCGCTTAGTCTCGCCTCTATGGAGATGAGCACATGAAGCACGAACGGCCGGGAATAGAACTGAGCGGCCAGCCATTCAGCTTTGCCGAGATGGTGCGGATCGGGTCCGGCAAGGTTGCGCTTTCAGCCTCTGATATCGGCATGCAGCGCGTGAAGATCGCGCGCACGATTGTCGAGGATGCCATCGAATCCGGTATGCCGGTCTACGGGGCGACGACAGGCGTCGGCGCCATGAAGGATGTCGAATGGTCACCGGAAGATCTTGACGCTTTCAACCTCGGTCTCGTGCGCGCCCACCACTTCGGAACCGGCACACCTTTTTCCTGCAATGTCGTGCGCAATGCGATGGCGATGCGCGTCAACACGGCGCTGACGGGCCAGGTCGGCTGCACCCCTGACCTCATCGACGCGTATATGCGGATGCTGAAGGCGGACATCATTCCAGTCGTGCGCCGCACTGGCTCGATCGGCTGCGCCGATATCGGACTGATGGGCCAGATCGGCGCGGTGCTGACGGGCGTCGGCGAGGCGATCTATCGCGGCAACCGTATGCAGGCGGCCGAAGCCTTCCAGGCCGCCGGCATGGAGCCAGTGAAGATGGCGCCACGCGACAGCCTCGCCTCGCTCAGTGTCAATGCCGTCAGTTTTGCCGCTGCCGCCGAGACGACGCGCAATGCCGCGGCCTCCATCCGCATTCTGCTTGCCACAGGCATGATGGCGTCTGGCGCGCTTGGCGCTTCGCGCGATCCCTGGCGGGCCGTGCGTCATGTCGGCACGGCACGGGAAGCGCTGATCGGCGCCTGGCTGTGCAATGCCTCGGACGAATGGGAATGGCCGGTCGCAACGCATGTGCAGGATGCGCTCAGCCTGCGCATGATCGCCCAGGTATTCGGTGCCGTTATCGAAAACCTGCTTTCGACGGGCCACAAGATCCTCGCCGCGACGGGTCGTTCCGACGACAATCCCGTCGTCGTCGAGGGACGGGTGATGACATCGGGAGGCTCCCTGCCGCTCGACGTGACCATTCTGCTGGAATCGGCGGCACTCTGCATGGCACATGCGGCGCGAAACGCCTTCAACCGCTGCGTCCTGCTCGGCAACGGCCAGCGGCGCGGCCTGCCGGTTAATCTCGTGCCTCCCGGCCGCATCGCGACCGGCTTCGGACCGATCATCAAGCTCGCAGGCGAGATCTTCTCGCGCGTACTCTCCATGTCAAATCCGGTTTCGGCGCAATCGCTCGTCGTTGCGGCCGGTCTCGAGGACGAGGCAGCCTTTCTGCCGCTCGTCATCGAACGTTTCGACCGGCAGATGCGAGCGCTGAAGCGTCTCGCCGCATTGGAAGCCCTGCTTTCGGCACAGGCGATCGATATTATCGGCGACACGCCGAAGGGCGTTGCCGGCATGCTCTATGAGGTCGTGCGTAAACATGCGGACTTCTACACGGTCGATCGGCCGCTTTCGGCCGAGGTCGAGGCGATCGAAGAGGAACTCGGCTCTGACGCGTTCCTCTCCAAGCTGATCGAGCAGGTGCCGATCGCCTCTTTTGACGATTTCTTCGCGCTCGGGTCGCTCGAGCGCATCGAGGAGCGACTGACGCAGGAAACAGTCATCATCTGAATTTCGAACCTACCGAGGGAGACGCGGCATGGATTTCGATCTCGTTCTGCAGGGCATAGTGGTGCTGCCGGAGCGTATTGTCGAGGGCGGCTATGTCGCCGTTTACGACGGAAAGATCGGCGAAGTTGGCATCGGCGTGCCGCCGGCGGCCAAAGAACGGCACCTGCTCGGCAAGGCACTGATCCTGCCGGGCGCTATCGATGCGCAGGTCCACTCGCTTTCCCAGAAGGACCAGGAGGATTTCATCTGGTCGACGCGCTCGGCCGCTGCCGGCGGCGTCACCACCATCGTCGACATGCCTTATGACGAAGGCAATCTCGTCTGCTCAGCCGAAGCGGTGAAGAAGAAGGTCGATCATGCCGGCCCGCAGGCGCGCGTCGATTTTGCCCTCTACGGCACGGTCGATCCCGCGGAGGGCGCTGCCCGCATCGCCGAGATGGTGGCGGCAGGTGTTGCCGCCTTCAAGTTTTCTACCTTCGGCACCGATCCCAAACGTTTCCCGCGCATTCCGCCCGCCCTTCTCGAAGCCTGTTTTGCGGCCATCGCCCCAACTGGGCTGACGGCCGGTGTGCACAACGAGGATGACGAGGCGGTCCGCACCTATATGGAGCAGGTGAAGGCAAGCGGCATTACCGACTGGCGCGCCCATGGCCTGTCGCGCCCGCCGATCACCGAGCTGCTTGCCATGCACACGATCTTCGAGACCGGCGCCAATACCGGCTGCCCGTCCCATGTCGTGCATTGCTCGCTCGGACGCGGTTACGACATCGCGCGGGCCTATCGCCGCGACGGCTTCGAAGCGACGGTGGAATGTTGCATTCATTACCTGACGCTCGATGACGAAAACGACGTAAAGCGGCTTGGCGGTAAGGCGAAGATCAATCCGCCGGTGCGACCGCGCGCCGAAGTCGAGACGCTCTGGCGCAAGGTCGCCGAGGGCAATGTCTGGCTGGTTTCGACCGATCACGTGAGCTGGTCGGAAAATCGCAAGACCAATCCCGACATGCTTGCGAATGCGTCTGGCGTCCCCGGACTCGAGGTTATGGTACCGCTCTTCGTCAAGGGCGCCTTGGAGCGAGGCATTCCCCTGACCTGGGCGGCAAAGCTGATGGCCGAAAACCCGGCTAAACATTTTCGTCTCGACCATATCAAGGGCGCGCTCACACCTGGCAAGGATGCCGATATCGTCGTGCTGGAGCCGAAGGAAGCCGTCTACGACGCCTCGTCCAGCGGCAACAATGTCGTCGGCTGGAGCCCTTATAACGGTATCCGCCTGCCGTGGACGATTTCGGCAGCCTGGCTGCGCGGTGAAAAGATTACCGAAGGATCGAAGGTCCTGGCCGAACCCGGCGCCGGTCGTTTCGTGCGCCCGCTTCCACGAAAGGTGCTGGCATGAGCCGCAACCTGCGCGTCAATCCCGGCCGGATTTCCGCCGATATCGAAGCTCTTTCCGCCATCACCGAGCCGGGGTATCCGTGGACGCGACGGGCCTTTTCACCGCTTTTCCTCGAAGGCCGCGCCTATCTTGAGGGGCGCATGCGGGCGATCGGCCTCGATACCCGTATCGACGCATCGGGCAATCTCATCGGCCGACGCGAAGGCGCAAAGCCTGGCTCGGGCATTATCATGCTCGGCTCCCATTCCGACACTGTGCCCGACGGTGGGCGCTTCGACGGCGTTGCCGGCGTCGCTGCGGCGCTCGAAGTTGCGCGGGCGCTGCGTGAACAAGAGATCCATCTCGACCATGATCTGGAGATTGTCGATTTTCTGGCCGAGGAAGTCAGCATCTTCGGCGTTTCCTGCATCGGCAGCCGCGGGATGACCGGGCAATTGCCGCAGGCATGGCTGTCTCGCAGCGTCGATGGCCGGGAGCTTGGAGAGGCGATAGCCGAGGTCGGGGGATCACCAGGCGTCCTGACCCATGAGAACAAGCCGGATATTGCCGGTTTCCTCGAACTGCATATCGAGCAGGGTCCTGTTCTCGAAAACGAGCGCAAGGATATCGGCATCGTCACCGCGATCTCGGGCATCACCCGCATTGAAATCACCGTCGAGGGTCGCGCCGATCACGCCGGCACGACGCCGATGGATTCGCGTGCCGATGCGCTGGTTGCCGCTGCGCAGATCGTGCTCGACATCCGCAATGCCGCAAGCGAGCTTGCCAAGACGCCCGGCCATTTTGCAGCGACCGTCGGCGAGTTTCGCATCGAGCCGAATGCCGCCAATGTCGTGCCGTCGCGTGTTGTATTGCTGATCGACGCGCGCGCCGAAATCCGCGCGGACATGGAGGCCTTCTGCCGCTGGCTGGACGGCCATACGGAAAAACTCGCTTTGGCCTTTGGTGTGACGATCGCACCGCCCAACCGCATCTCCGACAATTCCCCCACACCGAGCGATGGGGGCCTGCTCTCGATTTTGGAACGGGCCTGCGAGACCGTCGGTGCCAAACACCGCTTCATGGCCTCGGGTGCGGGCCACGACACGGCCTGGATCGCCCGCGTTGCGCCGGCTGCGATGATCTTCGTGCCTTGCAGGGAAGGCCGCAGCCACTCGCCGGATGAATGGGCTGAAAATGACGATATAGCGCTCGGCGCCGCCGTGCTTTTCGAGGCGGTGCGCGAGATGGACAGGACACTTACGACGGAGAAGGATAATGGGACGCATACTGGTTGAGAAGGACGTGGAGGCCGCCGTCAAGGGCGGTTCCGTCTATGCGGCCGGCGGCGGCGGCTGGGCCGATCATGGCCGCATGCTCGGTTATGCTGCCGTCAATGTCGGCAAACCGGAACTCGTCTCCATCGAGGAACTCGGCGACAACGACTGGATCGCCACGGCGGCAGCGATCGGCGCACCGGCGTCCACCACACCCTGGGAAATGCAAGGCATAGACTATGTGAAGGCCGTGCAGCTTCTCCAGGAGGCGCTCGGCGAAAAGCTGTCAGGGCTCATCATCGGCCAGAACGGCAAGTCCTCGACGCTGAACGGCTGGCTGCCTTCGGCGATCCTCGGCACCAAGGTCATTGATGCGGTCGGCGATATCCGCGCCCATCCGACAGGCGACATGGGATCGATCGGTATGGCGGGTTCGCCGGAACAGATGATCCAGACGGCAGTCGGTGGCAATCGTTCGGAGAACCGCTACATCGAACTCGTCGTCAAAGGCGCGACGGCGAAGATTTCGCCGGTGCTGCGGGCGGCGGCGGACCAGTCCGGCGGCTTCATCGCCAGCTGCCGCAATCCGCTGCGCGCCTCCTATGTCCGCAGGAATGCCGCACTCGGCGGCATCTCCATGGCGCTGAAGCTCGGCGAGGCGATCATCGAAGCGGAAAAGCGCGGTGGTTCGGCGATAATCGATGCGATCTGCAAGACGACAGGCGGCCATATCCTCGCCGAGGGTACGATCACCAAGAAGGATGTCGTCTACACCAAGGAAGCCTTCGACATCGGCACGATCACGGTCGGCGCCGGCGACAAGGCCGTGACGCTGCATGTGATGAACGAATATATGGCCGTCGACGATGCCGACGGCAGGCGCGTCGCAACCTTCCCGGCCGTCATAACCACGCTCTCCGAGGAGGGCGAGCCGCTCTCCGTGGGGCAGCTCAAGGGCGGCATGCATGTCTTTATCCTGCACGTGCCGAAGGACATCATTCCGCTGTCGGCCAGCGTGCTCGATCCGACCGTCTATCCGCCTGTCGAAAAGGCGATGGGTATCGAGATAGCACGCTATGCACTGGAGACGAGGGCTTGAGCCATGGCACGCGATCTCGGCCTGGAAGAACTGATGCGCGAGGAACTCGGCGATCGGTCGGGGCTGACCGAAAAATCCATGTTCGGCGGCTGGGCCTTCATGCTCAACGGCAACCTGCTCTGCTGCGCGCGCCAGGATGGCATGTTGCTGCGTCTCGGCAAGGGTAATGACGGCTGGGCGCTGGCTCTGCCTGGCGTGATTCAGATGCTGTCAGGCGAGCGGATCATGCATGGCTGGGTGCGGGCCAATGCCGATGTCTATGGCGACGATGCCATGCGGCGACGTCTCATCGACGCGGCGCTTGCCTATGTGGAACCGATGCCTGCCAAATGAACCAGTGCCCTTCAAGGCGCCGCTGACGAAACGACGAGGAACCCAAGATGCCGAAGGCCAATCCACGCCATCCGAAATTTCCGATCCCCGGCGGACCGGAGCTGCGCGCCAAAGGCTGGCGGCAGGAAGCGCTGCTGCGGCTTCTGGAAAATGTGCTCTCGGTCGGCGAAGACCCCGACAACCTGGTGGTCTATGCCGCTCTCGGAAAGGCGGCGCGCAACTGGGCGGCGCATCGGGGCATCGTCAAGGCGCTGATCGAGATGGAGGAGGACCAGACGCTGCTCATTCAGTCCGGCAAGCCGATCGGGCTGGTGAAGACGCATGCCAAGGCGCCGCTCGTGATCATGGCGAATTGCAACATCGTCGGCCAATGGGCGAAGGCCGAGGTCTTCTACGAGCTGCAGCGCAAGGGGCTGATCTGCTGGGGCGGGCTGACGGCCGGCGCCTGGCAATATATCGGCAGCCAGGGCGTCATTCAGGGCACCTACGAAATCTTCATGCGCATTGCCGAGCGTCGATTCGGCGGCGATCTCCATGGGCGCTTCGTGCTGACGGCAGGGCTTGGCGGCATGGGTGGAGCGCAGCCGCTGGCGGGCCGCATGGCCGGCGCTGCCATCCTCTGCATCGACATCGATCCGGAACGCGCCCGCAAGCGCCAGCAGATCGGCTACCTGCAGGAGATCGCGCCCGACCTCGACAGCGCGCTCGCGATGATCGATGCCGCGGTCAGGGAAAAGCGTGCGCTCTCCGTCGGCCTCGTTGGCAATGCCGCTGAGATCTATCCGGAAATTGCCCGGCGCGGCATATTGCCCGATGTCGTCACCGACCAGACCTCGGCGCATGACCTTGTCTATGGCTATGTGCCGAAGGGCATGAGCGTCGATCAGGTGAAGGGTCTGCGCGACGATGGCCAGGGCCAGCTCATGGCTGCCAGCCGTGCCTCGATCGTCGAGCACGTCACCGCAATGCTGGAATTCCAGAAGCGGGGTGCGGAAGTCTTCGACAATGGCAATCTCATCCGCACGCAGGCCCGCGAGGGTGGCGTTGCCAATGCCTTCGACATTCCGATCTTTACCGAAGCCTATCTCCGCCCCCTCTTTGCCCGCGCCATCGGCCCGTTCCGCTGGATGGCGCTCTCGGGCGAAGAAAGCGATATCGCCCGCATCGACGATCTGCTCTTGGAGATGTTCCCCGACAACAAGATCATCACCAACTGGATCCGGTTGGCGCGTGAACACATCCCGTTCGAGGGGCTGCCGGCCCGTATCGCCTGGCTGGGTCATGGTGAGCGCACGGCGCTGGCGCGGCGGGTCAACGAACTGGTCGCGAATGGCGAGATCAACGGCCCTGTCGCCTTCTCGCGCGACCATCTCGATGCCGGCGCAATGGCGCATCCGAACATCATGACCGAGCGTATGAAGGACGGCTCAGACGCCATTGCTGACTGGCCGCTCCTCGACGCAATGATGCTCTGCTCGTCGATGGCCGACCTTGTCGTCGTCCACTCCGGCGGCGGCGGCTATGCCGGTTATATGACGAGCTGCGGCGTCACCGTCGTTGCCGACGGCTCCGAGGCCGCCGACGAACGGCTCGACCATGCGCTGACCAACGATACGGCACTCGGCGTCATGCGCTATGCCGATGCCGGTTATGACGAGGCGCTCGACGAGGTGGCGAAGAAGGACGTGCCCTATATCCGGCTTGGCTGAAAGCCATTGTCATAGAAGCCGCTTTTCCGCAGGCTCGGCGTCGTAGCGGTCATGCAGGCCATCGAAATATGCAACCGGTGCCGCGGCAAGTTCTTCGGTGCTGGCATCGTCAAGGCAACTGACGGCGACGACAACTAAGGGGCCGATTGTTTCATTGTCGTTGCGGGCAAAGGAAGCGACGCCGCAATTTTCGCAGAAGAGATGCTGGATCGAGCCGGAAGCGAACTGATATTTGCGCAGCCGATCCTCGCCCGAGACCAGCCGGAAGTCATCGGGCTGCACGACAGCTAGCCAGCTGCGCTTCTTGCGGCAGATCGAACAATTGCACTTGAAGGTGCCCGCTGAAAGGTCAAGCCCGGCTTCATAGGCAACGGCGCCACAATGGCAGCTTCCATGATAGATTTTCTTCAACGTGGTTCTCCGACTTGTATTTAACCTTTCAGTTAATTAGTCGTTGCACGCCAGAAGTCAAGGGAGGAGACGGGCGAGACGGCGCGCGGTCAGCGCGGACAGAAACGCGAGCGCCATCATCGTCAGCGTGAAAATCACGATCGCAGACCATCCCTCCACAGCCCAGAACCATCCGCCGGCAGAGCCCATGACGCTCGAGCCGATGTAATAGGCGAGCATGTAGAGCGAGGAGGCGTGACCCTTGGTGCCGGCAGCAAGTTTGCCCACCAGGCCGCTTGCCACCGAATGCGTCATGAAGAAGCCGCTTGTCAGCACGATGATGCCGGTGATGATCAGCGACAGTGAGGCCGAAAGGGTCAGAGCACAGCCTGCTGCAATGATGACGATGCCCGCCAGCAGCACGGTAAAATGGCCGAGCCTGTCGCCAAGGATGCCGCCGACCGTGGACGCGCCGATACCGAAGAGGTAGACCGTGAAGATCAAGCCGAGTTCGGTCTGGTTCATATCATAGGGCGGTGCGACGAGGCGGAAGCCGGCATAGTTGTAGATCGTTACGAAGGAACCCATCGCGAAAAAGGCGATCATGAAGATGAAGGGCAATGCCGGGTTGCTGAGATGTCCGGACCACGCCTTCAGATGAAACTGCGGGTCGAAGCCCGCGCGGCGCACGAAATTGCGCGAGGGCGGCAGCAGCGCAATGAAGCCGATCGCGGCGGCAAGGCCGATGGCGCCGATCAGGAACAAGGCGGGTCGCCAGGATAGATATTCGGCCAAGATACCCGTCAGCACCCGGCCCGACATGCCGCCGAAAGCCGTGCCGCCGACATAAAGGCCCATGGTGGTGCTAAGGCCGCGCGGGTCGATCTCCTCCGCGAGATAGGCCATGGCAACGGCCGGAACACCGCCGAGCACGAAGCCCTGGACTGTCCGGATGACCAGGATCAGATGCCAGTTCGGCGCAAAGGCGGTGGCGATCGTCAGTAGGGCAGCACCAACCAGTGAGATCGACATGAGGCTGCGCCGGCCTAACCCTTCCGAGACTGCTGCGGCGCAGACGATCGCGATCGCCAGGAAGCCCGTAGAGAGCGACAGCGCCAGTGAGCTTTCGGCCGGGCTGACGGCGAATTCCTGCGAAAAAATCGGCAATAGCGGCTGCACGCAATAGAGCAACGAGAAGGTGGCAAAGCCTGAGAGGAAGAGCGCCAGGCTGGCGCGGCGATAGGCGCCGGTACCGCGTGTCAGATAGAGTTTCTGATGGTCTTCATCGGCCGTTTGCAGGCCGGCGACGTCTTGGATTGCGGAGTCGGACATATCAATTCCTTCCTGCCACCGATCTAGTCAGACCGCCTCCATTTGTCCAATATATGAAAGAGGCGATCTTGATATGTTTTGGAGATAGCGATGGAGCTGCGGCATCTAAGGTATTTTCTGGCGGTGGCTGAGGAGGGTAATTTCACGCGGGCAGCCGCACGCATCGGCATCGGCCAGCCGCCGCTCAGCCAGCAAATCCGCGATCTTGAAACGGAAATCGGTGCGGTGCTCTTCCATCGCGTGCCGCATGGGGCGGAACTGACCGCAGCCGGCGCCGCCTTCCTGTCGGAAGCGAAAGCGTCACTCGCGGCAGCCGAGAAAGCACGGCTGGCGGCGCAGAGCGCCAATCGCGGCGAGACCGGCCGGCTGTCGCTCGGTTTCACTGCTTCTTCCGCCTTCAACCCCATTGTCAGCACGACGATCCGCCGTTTTCAGGCTCGCTGGCCGGAAGTGCAGCTTTCACTGACGGAAATGAACACGCTCGGCCTGATGCAGAAGCTCGAACGCGGCGAAGTGGATGCGGCCTTTATGCGGCCGGGGCTCGACGATCCCGATGGCGTCAGGCTGAAGCGCTTGCCGGACGAACCGATGGTCGTCGCCCTGCCAGCAAGCCATCCGCTGGCGAAGCGGAAGACGCTGGCGCTTGCCTTGCTGGCGAGAGAGCCTTTCATCCTCTTCCCGCGGTTGGTCGGTCTCAGCCTTTATGACGATGTGGTGCGTGCCTGCCACGAGGCGGGCTTCGAACTGACGGTGGCGCAGGAGGCGCCGCAAATTTCCTCGGTCGTCAATCTCGTCGCGGCCGATCTCGGCGTCTCCATCGTGCCGGCCTCGATTTCGCAGATCAAACTTGCCGGCGTCGTCTACCGGCCGATCGACGGACCGCCCGCTGTGGCACGGCTGGCGCTGGCCGTGCTGCGCAGCCAGCGATCTCCCGTGACCGAAAATCTGATGAGCCTTCTGAATTAGAAATCTGGATCCCAATAGGGCGGATCACCGAAGGTCTTCTTCAAATGATCTGCGATGGCGCGCAGTTTGGCCGAGGGGTTTCGGCCTTCGGGATGGGCCATGTAGATGAATTCCGGTTCGGGCTTGGCGCCGACATCGATCTCTATCAGCCGACCGTCCCGAATTGTCGGACCGGCGATAAAGGTTGGCAACAGCGCAATGCCGAGGCCTTCGATCGCGGCATCATGCAGCATGTCACCATTGTTGATGCCGAGACCGAGCGTGGCGCGGATGACGACCGCGCCCTCCTCCGTCTGGAAGCGCCAATCGGCGGCACCGCGGTTGGTATAGAAGACACCGCGATGATCATTGAGATCGGACAGCGAGCCGGGCTTGCCGTGACGCTCGATATAATCGGGCGAGGCGACGAGCAGCCGACGGCTACGGGCGAGCTTCCAGGCGACCAGCCTCGTATCGGCGATAGCGCCGTGGCGGATGATGGCATCATAGCCATCCGAGGCCGGATCCACGCGCCTGTCATCCATATCGAGCGTCAGTGCGATCTGCGGATGCGCCTTCAAAAATGGATAGAGGGCCGGGCCGATATGCAGGCGGCCAAAGCTGACGGGGGCCGCGATGCGCAGTGGCCCAGAAAGCGTGCCTCGGCGCTCGGCCATATCGGCCGCGGCGTCTTCCATCTCGCGAACGATGCGCCCGGCGCGCTCCAGAAACGCTGCTCCATCTTCCGTCAGTGTCAGTTTGCGCGTGGTGCGGTGGACGAGCATGGCGCCCAGTGTCTTCTCCAGTTCCGCCAGTCTTTCGCTGACAACCGACTTGGACAAACGCAGCCGCCGGGCGGCCTCGCTGACCGATCCGGCCTCCACCACGGCGACAAAAGTCGCAATCCCTTCAATCTTCATCATCGTTCGGCTTTCCCGAATTCGAGCTCCGCATTTGGGAGACTAATCCGAACGAAGGAAAAGTGCCATCTTCCAGCCATCGAAACGGGACGGCAATGCCGATCCAACCCAAAGTCAGGAGATGGAACAATGAATCGTTTGATCGACAAAGTCGCAATCGTCACCGGCGCAAGCTCGGGTATCGGTCGCGTAACCGCCAAGCTTTTCGCCGCCGAAGGCGCCAAGGTCGTCGTTGGTGCGCGTCGCCAGGCCGAGCTTGAAAACCTGGTTGCAGAAATCAAGGCTGCCGGCGGCGATGCTGTGGCCATTGCCGGCGATGTCCGCTCGGAAGACTATCACAAGGCGCTGGTCACAGCCGCCGTCAAAAATTACGGCAAGCTCGATATCGCCTTCAACAATGCCGGAACGATCGGCGAAGCGGGTCCGAGCACCGAAGTTTCAGAAGCAGGCTTTGCCGAAACGCTGGCAATCAACCTGACGGCCTCCTTCCTCGCTGCCAAGCATCAGATCGCCGAAATGATCAAGCATGGCAGCGGCTCGGTGATCTTCACCTCGACCTTTGTCGGCTACAGCTTCTCCTTCCCGGGCGTGGCAGCCTATGCCGCCAGCAAGTCTGGCCTCATCGGGCTCACGCAGGCGCTCGCTGCCGAATACGGTCCGCAGAATATCCGCGTCAATGCCATCCTGCCTGGTGCTGTCGATACGGACATGTATCGCGAAATGAACGACACTTCGGACAAGCAGTCCTTCATTACAAACCTGCATGCGCTAAAGCGCGTCGCAGCGCCGGAAGAGCTTGCCCGCTCGGTGCTTTATCTCGCCTCCGACGACGCGAGTTTCGTCACGGGCACGGCTTCGCTGGTCGATGGCGGTGTATCGATCACTCGCACCTGAGCATGATGCATAACATGCGAAAGCCGCGGCTCCTCTCATCGCGGCTTTTCGTTCATGCGCCGGCAACGAGGCGGCGGATCGCGGTTTCGATGTTGGTCGCACCCTTCAACGATTTTTCGCGGCCGCCTTCAAAGTCGATCCAGCCGTCGTTGAAGCCCTCGAGCATGCGTATGCGCGGTTCCGGGTTCTTCATACCCTGGGCGCGGAACAGCTCCTCCCAGCTTTCCCGCGGCACGACTTCCGCCGTCACCGGCTTGCCGAGCGCCTTGGCGAAGGCGGCTGCGATCATGATCGGGCTGACACGTTCCTGCGCTTCCAGTTCCGCGACACGTAAGCCCTGCCAGTCCTCGCGAAGCATCTTCGCACCAAGCAGGCCAATATCATCGACAGCAATCATCGGTACAGCATGATCGAGCGGCTGAAGGAAGCTCGAAATGACGCCGCTTTCGCGGGCCGGCGCCACATCCCACGCGGCATTTTCCATGAACCACGCAGCGCGCAGGAAAGCGACCGGAATGGAGAGTGTCGAAAGCTCCTTCTCGACAATGCCGAGCTGGCTCAACAGGTTCGGCTGTGTCGCCTGCGCGCCGACCGTCGACAGGCAGATGAGCTTTCCGGGCCTTGCCGCCTCAAGCGCTGTCTTCAGCGTTGCCAGCATACCTTTCACCTCCGGGAAACCCGATGCGGGATCGAAAAGCGGAGGGATGACGAGAAAAACGGCTTCCGCGCCTCCGAACGCCAACGTCAGCGCTATAGTGTCGTTCATGTCGGCGACAGCCAGCTCGCAGCCGCGTTCTTTCCAGCCTGCAGCCTTTTCGGGATTTCTCACGACGGCGCGGACCTTTGCGCCATCCTTCAGCAGATGATCGGCAACAGCGGCGCCGACCTTGCCAGTCATTCCGGTTACAGCAAACATAGAGCAACTCCTTTATAGGTTGGCCCCACTATGCCGCCACGCGATATGTGATTTAAGTGCGCTTATGTCACATTATCAGTGACTTCTGCGCAGCAATTGCTGCGACTTGCCAAATCGACCTTCGTCGTGATGCAGGCAGGTTCTTGTTCCGGCGCGCGATAGGACATATCGGCTCAGCAACATCCCTTTGCGACCGCTGCTCGTCCTTTTCCTGCCCGACCCGACGTCTTTGGAGTTTCACATGCGATCGGCGTCGGCATGGCGATTGCGATCGTTGCGCCGAAGCAGACCAAAGCCTGCGCGCTGCGATTGCATGTTTTCCGCCAAAGGCTTAGGGTTTGTTCGGTCAAAGAAGCGACGGGAAAAGACCATGGCTCTCAGCGGCAAACGCATCCTCCTCATCATCTCGGGCGGCATCGCGGCCTACAAGAGCCTCGATCTCATCCGTCGCCTGCGCGAACGCGGCGCCTCCGTGCGGCCGATCATGACGAAGGGTGCGCAGGAATTCGTGACCTCGCTTGCCGTCGGCGCGCTTGCTGCAGACCATGTCTTTACCGATCTCTTTTCCCGACAGGACGAGCAGGATGTCGGCCATATCCGGCTGGCGCGCGATTGCGATCTGGTGCTGGTCGCGCCCGCAACAGCCGATCTCATGGCGAAGATGGCTAGCGGGCTTGCTGATGACCTCGCCACCACGGTGCTGCTCGCCAGCGATCGGCCGGTTCTCGTAGCACCCGCGATGAACCCGAAGATGTGGGCGCATCCGGCGACGAAACGCAATATCGAGACATTGCGGCGCGATGGCATCCGTTTCATCGGCCCTGCTGCCGGCGAGATGGCGGAAAGCCGAGAGACCGGCACGGGCCGCATGGCCGAGCCGCTGGAAATCGTGGCCGCTGCCGAGGCCCTGCTCGATGATGGTCCGAAGCCGCTTGCCGGCAAAAAAGCAATCGTCACTTCAGGCCCGACGCACGAGCCGATCGATCCGGTGCGCTACATCGCCAATCGCTCCTCCGGCCGGCAAGGCCATGCCATTGCCGCGGCGCTTGCGCGGCTCGGGGCGGATGTGACGCTGGTGTCCGGTCCGGTCACCATTCCCGATCCCGTCGGCGTCCGAATGGTGCATGTCGAGCGGGCCGAAGAGATGCGCGATGCCGTTCTCGCTGCCCTTCCCGCCGATGTCGCAGTGATGGTGGCTGCGGTTGCCGACTGGCGCGTCGCGTCAGCTGCCGACCAGAAGCTCAAGAAGCATCCGGGCGAATCCATTCCGACGCTGGCGCTGACGGAGAACCCGGACATTCTCAAGACCGTCGGTCATCACACGACGCGGCCGAAGCTGGTGATCGGGTTTGCTGCAGAGACACAGGATGTCGAAGCCAATGCCAGGCTGAAGCTGGAGCGCAAAGGCGCGGACCTGATCGTCGCCAATGACGTCTCGCCGTCGACCGGCATCATGGGGGGGACGCGCAACAGCGTAAAACTCATCCGCCGCGACGGTATCGAGCAATGGCCGGATCTATCCAAGGACGAGGTGGCGGAACGGCTGGCCGCGTTGATCGCGGAACAGCTTATGCAGAGATAGAAAGAGGTTCCAGCCGTTTGGCCGCAGGCTTTTCCGGCTGGAAAGCCGTAATCTGGAGACCATCGGCACCGACGATCACCGCACTCCCGTTAGGGATTTCCTGCCAGGCATCACCATCGTCATTCAGAGGCTCGGACACGAGGCAGTGGCCATTGGCAAGGGGCGCGGCATAGAGCGTCGGCGCCTTGCAGTCGCTGGCATAGCGCACCGCATAAAGAGACTTCCCGTCCGAGAAGGCCGCTGTGAAGCGCAACAGAACGGAGCCAAGGATATTTTCCGCCAGGCCTTCGACGAAGGCGATGGTCTGGGCCACAGCGGCGACCGGCGCATCCCGGAGACCGAATTGCAGAGCGAGCAGGAACAGGAGCTCGGAATCCGTTGTGCCGCTGCGGGCATTAAAGAGCTCGTCGTCGAGCATGGTTTCCATCGGCCGACGCAGGCGCTCGAAACCGGAAATCTGCCCATTATGCATGAACGACCAGGTTTCATACGTGAAGGGATGGCAGTTGTCGCGCCGTGTGCCGCCGCCGGTCGCGGCCCTCACATGGGCGAGGAACAGCGGCGAGCGGATCTGCCGCGCCAGGCTCTTCAGATTGCAGTCGGACCATGCCGGCAGAATATCGCGATAGCGGCCAGGTTCAGGCCGGTCACCATACCAGGCGATGCCGAAACCATCGCCATTCGTCGCCGTTTTGGCGCGGGTGGCGCAATGGGATTGCTCGATCAGGGAATGGGCGGGTGAGGATACCAGTTCCTCCAGATAGAGGGGGTCTCCACGATAGGCTGCCCAGCGACACATGCTCTTGCTCCGTCCCGCCGCTGCTACGGCAGGAATGCTGAAAAACGTCTTGGATTGTCCGACGCTATGGCTAATAAGGACTTAACAGGCACCTAATTTGCAAGGCAAGGATGACAAATTCCTGACGCTGTCGGAGATCACTTTCCGCAAAAACGATGTGAAATTGCGTGATTGCGGCGGTGGAAGATCAGGCAGTTGAACGACATAACCAGACGCCGGCTAAAAAACAGCCATGCATTTTCCTCTTGCATCGCGAAGGAATCAGCCTACTTTTAGATCATTATCAACGTAACGAAAGGAAGGTGATCCAATGTCTAATGAGTTTTCGGACCTCGTAACAGGCATGGAAGTGGTGATGAAAGCGAGGCAGCCCTCGCTCTAAACCCCACCTTCCTAGGGCCGCATCAGACGGTCCGGGCCGGTTACAGGCCAAACCTCATGGAAAGGGTCGCGAAAGCGGCCCTTTTTATTGTCTTCATTGCCCGTTGACGCTCAAGCGGAGTGGCTTTATTCATATAATCATCAGATGACTTTACGAATAAAGCGCATGCAACCTCTCAACAAGACCAACCTTGCCGACACCGCCACTGAAGCGATCCGCACCGAGATACTCGCCAAACGCTGGGCTGTCGGCGAGAAACTGCCGAACGAGAGTTCACTTTCGGCCATGCTTTCGGTCAGTCGCGGCACAGTGCGCGAGGCCGTGCGTGTCCTCGTGTCGCAGGGCCTTTTGGAAACGCGGCAGGGTTCCGGCACTTATGTGCTTTCGACCACCGATAACAGCCGAGCGCTTAGCATGGCTTGACGCGCCAGCCTGCGCGACCAGTTCGAGGCGCGCTGCGCACTTGATGTCGAAGGCGCACGGCTCGTCGCCATCCGCAAGACACCCGGCATCATCGCCGGGCTTCGCGCATTGCTTGCCGAACGCGGCAATTATGAAGGCGGCGATCCGGCAGGTTTCATCGAACGCGACCTTGCCTTCCACAAGGCCGTCATTGCCGCGTCCAACAACCGGGCGATGATCGAGATCTATGATTTCTTCTCCCTCTCGATCGCCGAGACGATTGCCGCAACACTCGACAAGGCGATTCCAGAGCCTGACATGCAGTCACACCAGTTGATTGTCGACGCCATCGAAACCGGCAGTCCCGACAAGGCCGATGCAGCCGTGCGCGATTTCATGGCACCCATCCTTTCCGCCCTCGATCGAATGCTTCTTTCATGACAATGCCCATACAGAATGCCACATCCTCGTTCGACGCAGTCGACGAGGCGATGATCGATGCCGAAATCGACAGCGTGCCTTCACCGCTGCCGCCGCAGAAGCAGAGCATGACGGCGCGCTTCCTGCTCGGTGCCAGCCTTGTGTTGATCGCCTTCAATCTGCGGCCGGTGTTTTCCAGCGCTTCCGCCCTGCTGCCGGAAATCCGCACCGAACTCGGCCTGTCGCCTCTGGGGACCAGTCTGCTGACGACCTTGCCCGTCGTTTGCCTCGGCGCCTTCTCGCCGCTGGCGCCGCGGCTTGCCCAGCGCATCGGCTCGGAGCGGACACTGCTCGGTGTACTCCTGCTGCTGACGCTCGGTACGGCGCTGCGCGGTCTTTCCTCCGTCCCCCTGCTCTTTTTCGGCACCGCGCTTGCCGGTGCTGCGATCGCCATCGGCAACGTGCTGCTGCCCGGGCTTGTGAAACGCGACTTCGCCGCGAATACGGCTCTGATGACCGGCCTCTATACGATGGCGCTCTGCGCGGGCGCCGCCGGTGCGGCCGGCCTGACGCTACCGATCGAACACGCGCTCGGCGGCTCGCTGCAAGGCGCGCTCTCTGTCTGGGCGCTGCCTGCGCTCTTTGTCGGGCTCATATGGCTGCCGCAGGTCTTTGCGAGCAGCCGACAGGCTCGGCGCAGCGGTTTTCGCGTTGAAGGTCTGTGGCGGGACAAGCTTGCCTGGCAGGTCACGCTTTTCATGGGGCTCCAATCGGCGCTTGCCTATTGCGTCTTCGGCTGGCTGGTGCCGATCCTGCGCGAACGCGGTCTTGACGGTGTTGTGGCCGGCGGCATCGTCTCGATTTCAGTCATGGTCCAAGCTGCCGCCTGTCTCGTCGTGCCGCACATCGCGGTACGAGGCAGGGATCAGCGCCTCATCAACGTGACGCTCTGCGCCTTCGCCGTCGTCGCACTTCTCGGCCTGCTCTTTGCGCCGCTTTCCACCGTCTGGGTCTGGGCCGTGCTGCAGGGCATCGGTCAGGGCGGGCTGATCGCCGCGGCGATGACAGCCATCGTGCTGCGTTCGCGCGATCCGCATGTCGCCGCTCACCTTTCCGGCATGGCGCAATGTGTGGGTTACCTGCTTGCGGCCATCGGCCCGTTCATTGTCGGTCTGATCCGCGGCTCGACTGGAAATTTCGCTTGGTGCGCGGTGCTTTTCATCGCACTCGGCCTTGGCGCCGCCTTCAATGGGTGGCGGGCCGGCCGGGCTCTGCATGTGAATGCGCGCACGATCGAGAAGGTCGAATAGGCCGGGCTCACCTTCTTATCACCATCTCTTGATCTCCATCGAAGGAATACGGCTGCTACCCTATCTCAGCTGCATTCTGACCCACCGGAGGAAAATCTTTGCGCTTCCGATCCGTGCTTCTGGTCGCCGCGCTGACTGTTGCGCTCGCGCCCGCCTTCTCGTTTGCGCAAGAGGCTGGCGGACGCGCTCCTGCAGCACAGGGCTCTCCACGCGAAGGTGTCCTCAAGCTGCTGCCTGGCGATTCCGTTACCGAGCACGAGTTCACGACGGCCGATGGGCGCAAGACAGCCTATACGGCCACGGCAGGCACACTTGATCTCTTCGGCCAGGATGGCGGACAGAACGCTGCAATCTTCTATACCGCTTATGTAGCCAAGGATGCCGGGCCGGACCGGCCGCTCACCTTTGCCTTCAACGGAGGCCCGGGCGCGGCTTCCGCCTTCCTGCATCTTGGACTTGTCGGCCCGCGTATACTTGATTTTGGGCCTGGCGGCCGTGACGGCGCAAATGCGAAGCTCGTCGACAACCCGCATAGCTGGCTCGATTTCACCGATCTTGTGCTGATCGACCCCATCGGTACCGGATGGAGCCGTACGGTAAAGGCGGACGACGCCTCGAACTACTATAATGTCGGCACCGACGCGCAGACGATGGCGAAGGTGATCGCCCTCTACGTCGCGCACAATAACCGCGGCAATTCTCCGAAATATCTGCTCGGCGAAAGCTATGGCGGCTTCCGCGCCGCCAAGGTTGCGTCGGCCCTGCAGCAGAGCCAGGGCATCATCATCGCCGGCACCGTCATGCTTTCGCCGCTGCTCGAAGGTCAGCTGATGTTCGACGCGGACCAGTTCGCGCTGGGTGCTGCGCTGGAATTCCCCTCACTGGCAGCCGCCGAAGCCGACCGGCGCAAGAGCTTCAGCGAATCCGGCCAGCGTGATGCCGAGAGTTTCGCGCTTGGAGACTACCTCACCACGCTCGCCGGCGCTGCACCGACAGGTGACGCGGCAACAATCTTCTACAAGAGGGTCTCCGATCTTACGGGCATTCCGCTTGAAGTTGTCACCCGCAATCGCGGCTTTCTCGGCGATGCCTACGCGAAGCACTCCGGCAAGCAGCCGGGCGAGGTCATGAGCCCATACGATGCTGCCTTTGCAACACCCGACCCCTATCCCGAATCCGATTACGACCGAGGCGACGATGCGATCCTCGACGGCTTTACCAGGGCCTATGGGGGAGCCTTTGCCGACTATGCCCGCAACGAACTCGGCTTCAAGACCGAGATGACCTACACGCTGCTCGAAAATGACATCAGCCGACGCTGGGAGTGGGGCAGCGGCCGCGGTTCACGTTTGCAGGCGAGCGCCACCGACGACATCAGGCAGATGCTCGCTTCCAACCCATCCTTCCACCTGCTGATCGCCCATGGCTACAGCGATCTCGTGACGCCTTACGGCGTCAGCCGCTATGTGGTGGATCACTTGCCGCCGTCCCTTGCGGAAAATCGTATATCGCTGAAACTCTATCGCGGAGGGCATATGTTCTACACGACCGCCGGCCAGCGCGCCGCATTCACGGCGGATGCAAAGGCCTTTTATGCCGCGCATCCCGCCAGCCCGCCGGCAGATTGAAGACTATCGAGGGTTGCCGGAGGGCCTTGCTGACCTAATTTCCCCGGCATGGCAAACAGCAATCAGTTATCAGAAGCTCGGCCATCCGGCAGCGCTTCCCGGCAGGAAGAAACCCTCTCCACACTCTCTTCTTATCTTCAAAACGGCGCACTCTTCCTCGATATCGACGGCACGCTCCTCGATCTTGCGCCGACGCCGGATGAGATATTCGTGCCGCCGGCACTTCCTGCGCAGCTCGACGTGCTGTCGCAGAGGCTGGGCAGGGCGCTGGCTCTGGTGACGGGGCGAGGTCTTACCTATGCCGACCGCCTCTTCGCTCCATACCAGTTTCCCACCGCCGGACTGCATGGAGCAGAGCGCCGCAGCCCTGACGGCAGCATCTTCAAGGTGGAGCCGACAGGCGAGTTCGAGAGATTGAAGATCGAGCTTCGTGCAGAAACGGCGGGCTGGACCGGCATCGTCATCGAGGATAAGGGCGCGGCTGTCGCTGCACATTTCCGCCTTGCGCCGGCGCGGCAGGCGGAACTGACGGAACTGATGCAGCGTTTCGTGAACCGTGCAGGACCGGATTGGACCCTGCAGCATGGCAAGATGGTTCTCGAAATCCGGCCAGCCAGAGCCAACAAGGGCGATGCGTTGGAGAGTTTTCTCGCAACTCCAGCCTTCCGCGGTCGTCATCCGATCGCCATCGGTGACGATGTCACCGACGAGGCGATGTTCAGCATGGCGAACCGGCTCGGCGGTTACTCCATCCGCGTCGGCCCGCCGTCTGCCGAGACCGCCGCTCGCGGCACTCTGCCTTCCGCGGAAGCGGTCCGCGAGATCGTCGCGCGTTTTGCCGGCTGATTGCATTTTTGCAGTTATTTCTAATGAAAGGAATTTTTCATGAGCCGACTTGTCGTCGTTTCCAACCGCGTCCCCGTCCAGGAAAAAAAGGGGGCCGCGTCCGCCGGCGGGCTTGCCGTGGCGCTGGAAGCCGCCCTCGAAAAGCGCGGCGGCATCTGGATGGGTTGGTCGGGAAGGATCAACGAAGAAGGCGAACCCGGCCCGCTTTCGATCGAGCAGCGGGGCAACATCACCTATGCACTAACCGACCTGACATCCAAGGATGTCGACGAATATTACTTCGGTTTCGCCAATCGCATGCTCTGGCCGATCTGTCATTACCGGCTGGATCTCGCAGAATATGGGCGCACGGAAATGGCCGGCTATTTCCGTGTCAACCGCTTCTTTGCCCATCGGCTGGCGCCTCTGATCAAGCCTGACGACATCATCTGGGTCCACGATTATCATCTGATCCCGCTCGCTGCCGAGCTGCGGCAGATGGGCATCAAGAACAAGATCGGCTTCTTCCTGCACATCCCCTGGCCACCGGCCGACGTACTCTTCGCCATGCCCGTCCATGAGGAAATCATGCGGGGGCTTGCCGCCTACGATCTCGTCGGCTTCCAGACCGATCATGACCTCGAAAACTTCGCGGGCTGCCTGCGCCGCGAGGAGATGGGTGACATGATCGACGAAGGGCGTTTCATCGCCGGCGAGCGCATGTTCCGCGGCGGCGCCTATCCGATCGCCATCGAGACGGCCGCGTTCGCTGAATTTGCCAGGAGGGCCGGCAGTCACAGCATGGTCTTGAAGGCACAGCAGAGCATCGAAGACCGCAGTCTCATCATCGGCGTCGACCGGCTGGATTATTCCAAGGGTATCACCCAGCGCATCGACGCATTCGAACATTTCGTCACCAACAACCCGGCGCATCAGCGCAAGGTGACCTATCTGCAGATTACGCCGAAATCCCGTTCGGAAGTGCCTGAATACGAAGCGATGCAGCGGATGGTCGCCGAACAGGCCGGCCGCGTGAACGGCGCACTCGGCACGGTCGATTGGGTGCCGATCCGCTATATCAACCGCTCCGTGAGCCGACCGGTGCTTGCCGGCCTTTATCGGCTCGCCAAAGTCGGCCTCGTTACGCCATTACGCGACGGCATGAACCTCGTCGCCAAGGAATATGTTGCCGCGCAGGATCCAGATGATCCGGGCGTGCTGGTCCTCTCTCGTTTTGCCGGTGCGGCACGCGAATTGAATGGCGCTCTGCTTGTCAATCCCTACGACATCGTCGGTACATCCAATGCGCTGGCGCGCGGCCTCAATATGCCGCTCGACGAGCGCCGCGACCGCTGGCGGCGAATGATGGATCATCTGCTGGAGCACGATGTCTCGCGCTGGTGCGATAACTTCCTGGGCGACCTCGCCGCCTGAACAGTTTGCCGGGGCGGCACCATAAGTCGCCCCTCTGCAAGAACAGTACTATGAGTTGGAATGTAGCGCTGCGCCACTTCAGGCCGGCAGCGGGTTTTCCTGCCAGTCCGCGGTCATGTTCGCCTGGACTGGCCGCTCGAGATAGGTGGAAAGCACCACATAGCTTTTCGTGGCCGTCACGCCGGGAACAGCATGAATTTGCGAGAGAAAGGCTTCAAGCGCGCGCGGGCTTTCGGTGCGCACTTTGAAAATGACACTGGCGTCGCCTGCAACCGAATGCATCTCCTCCACCTCGGGAAAGCGGCAAAGCTGCATCAGCCTTTCGCTTTTGCCCCAACCCGCAGCCTCGACATGCACGAAGGCCAGCAGCGGCTTGCCGAGCGCCGTGCCATCGAGCGCAGCGTGCGCCCCTTTCATGACGCCGGACCGGCGCAGCCGCTTGACGCGCTCATGCACGGCATGCGGCGACAGATTGACGGCTTTGCCAAGGGCAGTATAGCTCTGCAGGGCATCCTCTGTAAGCGCGCCTAATATCTTTCGGTCGAAAAGGTCCAGTTGTTCGGGCTCTCGCCTGCTACGTCGAATACCATTCGGTTCTTTTTTCATTCGGAAAATCTGCCTTATCGCCGAAAAATATTCGGCAATAATAGAGCCAAGCTTTCAGATATTCGAGGGAGGAACTCTCAAATGGAACTGGTGAAGCACAATCCGAGCCGCGGCATCTATGCGGCAACATCCGATTATATTCACGCGATTGAGGTCAGGCATCCTGTCCGCTTTCTGTTCGTGAGCGGCACAATGGGGCTCGACGCGGAATGCGTGCCGGGCAGAGATCTCTCGGTCCAACTAGACCTCATCTGGTCGAACCTGCGGGCGATTCTTGCGGATGCCGATATGGACGTCAGCAACATTGTGCGGTTGACCAGCTATCTGCGGGACCCCGACTATGCCGAAGCAAACCAGAATGCGCGGCTGGCCGCACTCGGCGATCATATCGTACCGACCACCGCCATCGTCGTTCGAACGCTTCAGAAAGACTGGCTGGTGGAAATCGAAATTATCGCTGCCGCGTGAAATGCCGCCCTGTCTGGACAAGGCGGCACCATGGGATGTTCAAGCAGCCTGGCGCAGCAGGCGGAGGGCTTCTTCCAGATCGGGCAATTGCCGTCCATGCGCGCGGTCGTCGAGTTCCTTGTCGAACGGCTGGCAAGGTAATCAGGCGGCCTTGGCCGCGTGATATTCCTTGATTGCCACCATCTTGATCGCCGGATAGCGTTCCGCCTCGTAGCGCAGCGAGAAACCATCCTGCGCCAGGAAGACCGGGTCGCCGTCGAGATCACGGGCGATATCGCCGCGCTTGACGGTGAGGAACTTGTCGAGTTCAGCAGGCTGGTCAGACGAAATCCAGCGGCAGACGGAGAAGCGCGACATTTCGAAGGAGACGGGCAGGCCATATTCCGCCATCAGGCGCTCCTTCAGGACATCGAGCTGCAGCGCGCCCACGACGCCGACGATGGCCGGCGAGCCATCTTCCGGCTGGAAGAGCTGGACGACGCCTTCTTCGGCCATCTGCTGCAGGGCTTCCTTCAGCTTCTTGGCCTTCATGGCGTCTTCCAGGCGGACGCGGCGCAGGATTTCAGGCGAGAAGTTCGGCACACCCTGGAATACCAGGCTTTCACCTTCCGTCAGCGTGTCGCCGATGCGCAGCGTGCCGTGGTTCGGGATGCCGACGACATCGCCGGCGAAAGCCGTATCGGCGAGCTGGCGCTGCGAGGCGAAGAAGAACTGCGGCGCGGTGAGGCCAAGCTGCTTGCCGGTGCGTGCCAGGCGGGCCTTCATGCCGCGCTCCAGCTTGCCGGAGCAGATACGGGCAAAGGCGATACGGTCACGATGGTTCGGGTCCATGTTCGCCTGAATCTTGAAGACGAAAGCCGTCATCCTGTCTTCGGCGGCATGCACGGTTCTGACATCGGCGACCTGGTCACGCGGCGGCGGAGCGAAGTCGCCAAGCGCATTGATGAGATCGCGAACACCGAAGTTGCGCAGGGCGGAGCCGAAGAAAACCGGCGTCATATGACCTTCGAGGAAGGATTCCCGATCGAAGGGGCGGCAGGCTTCGATCGCCAGTTCCACCTCCTCGATGAAGGCATCGCGTTCATTTTCCGGCAGCCGGTCGGCAACGCTCTGCGGTCCGTTGACGGCAGTAACGTCGACTTCCGTATCGGAGCCGCGCACCGTGTTTTCCTTGAGATGATAGGAACCGCAGAAGGTCTTGGAGCGGCCGATCGGCCAGGTGACCGGGGCCGTGTCCAGCGCCAACTTCTCCTCGACCTCATCCAGGATCTCGAAGGGATCGCGGCTCTCACGGTCCATCTTATTGATGAAGGTGATGATCGGAATGTCGCGCATGCGGCAGACTTCGAACAGCTTCAGCGTACGCGGCTCGATACCCTTGGCTGCATCGATGACCATGACGGCGGCGTCGACTGCCGTCAGCGTGCGGTAGGTATCGTCAGCAAAGTCTTCGTGACCGGGCGTGTCGAGAATGTTGAAGACATTGCCTTCATATTCGAAGGTCATGACTGAGGTGACAACCGAGATGCCGCGCTCGCGCTCGATCTTCATCCAGTCCGAGCGGGTCTGCATGCGATCCTTCTTCGCCTTCACTTCACCGGCGAGCTGGATAGCGCCGCCGAAAAGCAGCAGCTTTTCCGTGAGCGTCGTCTTACCCGCATCCGGGTGAGCGATAATAGCGAATGTGCGGCGGCGGGAGACCGCCTCGGCGAGACTTTCGGCCATGATGTGAATCCTGTGGAATTGCGGCGTATCTAGCGATTAAAGCGCGCCATTGCAATTGACCTTGCGGCACGAGGCACGAAGTAATGCCGCATGACCATTCACACAGACACCCGCCCGACCCTCAATCTGATCCGCCTGCCGAACGGCCAGGGCCTGGAGCTGCCTTCCTATGAAACGCGTGGTGCAGCCGGCATGGACCTGCGCGCGGCCATCGACGAGGACAAGCCGCTGGTGCTGGCGCCCGGCAAACGCGCACTCATTCCGACGGGCTTCGTCTTTGAAATTCCTGAGGGTTTCGAGGGCCAGGTGCGCCCGCGTTCCGGTCTTGCAGCCAAGAATGGTGTCACCTGCCTCAATGCGCCCGGTACCGTCGACTGTGATTATCGTGGCGAAGTGAAGGTCATTCTCGTCAATCATGGCGAGGAGGATTTCACCATCACGCGTGGCATGCGCATCGCGCAGATGGTGATTGCACCATTCGTCCAGACCCGCATTGCCGATGTCTCGGAGACGACCGAAACTGCACGCGGCGCCGGCGGCTTCGGCTCGACCGGGGTATGAGCGTTACCGATTCCGACGAGCTTACCTTCCGGCAGGATTATTTCAGCGATCCGGCGGCCTGGGCCGCTCTCGTCTCTCTGCTCGATGATACGTTTGGCATCGATATCGATCCGCTGCGCGAACTTGGCGGTCCGGACCCGACCAGCATGCCGTTCGGCTGGTTTACGGATGAAGGTCTGCTCGCTGCCAATCTCTCCGCCTTCGCCATGCCTTTCGTCCTCAACGGCCGGCTCGTCGATGCCGCCGCCTTTCAGTCCGGCGCGGTCCGCCCGCCATGGCGCGGTCGCGGCCTCTACCGGGATGTGACGGTCAAGGCGCTTGCCTGGTGTGAGGCGCGGGATTTCGAGGCCATTATCCTCTGCACGGACAAGTCTGATCTTTATGAGCCCTACGGTTTCCGTTCGCTTCCGCTTCACAAGTATGTCGGCGCCGCACCAATGTCTGAAGGTGCCGCCGCATCACGGCCTCTTCAGCCGCGCGATGCAGATGATCTCGCCCTGCTTCAAGGTCTGCTGAGGAACCGCAAGCCAGTTTCGGAGACGCTCGCCGTCGCCAGCAATTCCGCGATGTTCCTCATCAACACACAGCTCGATCCGAACGTCCGCTTGAGCTATCTGGAAGAGAGCAAGGCCGTTATTGCATGGAAGATGCCGGTACCCGACCACGTCGTTCTTCTCGACGTGGTCGCGGCGGAGATCCCCTCACTCTCCGCAATCCTTTCCGGTCTAGGCATCCGGGCAACGACAGTCGAAGCGCTCTTCCGCCCTGACAGGCTCGGCTGGTCCGGCGAGGCGATGCCTTACGGAGGCGGAACATGCCTGATGCTGCGTGGACTTGAGGAGACAAGCCTCGATCATCCCGCCATGCTGTCGCCAATGGCGGATTTCTGAAGCTATTTTTTTCGTATCAGGGGCGGCAGGCGCCGCTTGACCGGCGAAGACTTGATCATCGACGTATTAGTCTCCGCCCGCTCGGCCACCTTGTCGAGAATGCTGTCGAGCTCTCCCATGGAGCGGACGACGAGGCGGGCGATGAAGCAATCGTCTCCCGTCACCTTGTCGCATTCGATGAATTCGGGCGTGTCCTGGATAATGCGCTCGACGATATGGAGCTGACCGGGCAGCGGGCGCACCCGCACGATCGCCTGAAGCGGGTAGCCAATCGCCGCCGGATCGAGATCGATGGTGAAGAGCGTCACGACGCCGCGATCCTCGAGCCGACGCAGACGCTCTGCCGCGCTCGGCGAAGAAAGTCCTACAGCTTGGGCGAGCTCCTTTAGGGAAATACGCGAATTTCCGGCCAGCGCCTCTATCATCGCGCGGTCAATATCGTCGACTGCCTGCATCTCGTTAGCCAACATGGCAAAAACTCCTAACAAGATTAGGTTTATCCAGCCTTTCCCTTTCTCAGCTTATAGAAAATGCTGCGATGCCGCAATACAATTTCCCGCTAACGAATGGAGATGGCGATGCAGGGTGAGATCAAAAGAGGCACAGCAGAGATGACGGCAGCGATGCTGATATCGGGAACAATCGGCTGGTTCGTCGTCATGTCGGGTCAACCGGTCAGCGGCGTGGTCTTCTGGCGCTGCTTCTTCGGCGCGCTGACCCTGCTGATGGTCTGCACTGCGCTCGGCCTGCTGAGGCCTGGTATCATCAGCCTGCGGTCGCTCGGCATCGCTGTCTTCGGCGGTATCGCCATCGTCTCCAACTGGCTGCTGTTGTTCGCCTCCTATTCGCACGCGTCGATCTCGATCGCGACGACTGTCTACAACACTCAGCCTTTCATGCTGCTTGCGCTCGGCGCACTCTTTCTCGGGGAGAAGATCACAGGCACCAAGCTCTTCTGGCTCGGGCTTTCCTTTGCCGGCATGGCTGCTATCGTCGAGGCGAAACCAAATAGCGATGCCGTCTCCGGCAGCTACGGTCTCGGCATCCTAATGGCGCTGGGTGCCGCCTTCTTCTATGCTCTTGCCGCGCTTGCCGCCAAATGGCTGCGCGGCACGCCGCCGCATCTGATCGCGCTGATCCAGGTTTCGACCGGTATCGTCATGCTGGCGCCGATGACCGATTTTTCGAACCTCCCCGCCGATATCAGTTCCTGGATGATCCTGATCGCGGTCGGGGTCGTCCACACCGGTCTCATGTACGTACTGCTCTATGGCGCGATCCAGAAACTGCCGACGCATCTGACCGGCGCCTTGTCTTTCATCTATCCGGTCGCTGCCATCCTGGTCGACCGCTTCGCTTTCGGCCATGCATTGCAGCCGATGCAGATTGCCGGGGCGGCAGTTATTCTGCTCGCCGCCGCCGGCATGAATCTGGGCTGGTCGCCGGCGAGACTTATTCGCCTGCCGGCAGCCTGACACTGAGGTTCGGCTCACGTGTTACTTCGCTTGGCGCGTCGTTTCGAACAGGAACCAGGTGCGGCGTTCGCTCTGGTCGATCCAGTTCTCGATCAGGCTCGCGGTCGCAACGTCGTTGTGCTCGTCGCAGACTTCATGCACTTCGCGCAGGATTGAGACGAGGTGAAGATTGTCTTCACGCAGCTCGGAGAGCATGTCCTCGGGGGTGACATAGTCAGCATCATTGTCCGGAATGCGCTGCTGGCGGGCGATCTGACCGATCGAACGCAGCGTCGTGCCGCCGATCTTTCGGGCACGTTCGGCAACCTCGTCCGTCATATCGAAGATCTGTTCCGCCTGCTCGTCGAGCATCAGGTGGTAATCACGGAAATGCGGGCCGGACATGTGCCAGTGGAAGTTCTTGGTCTTCACATAGAGCGTGAAGACATCGGCGAGCAGCGCGGTCAACGCGGCCGAAATATCGGTGATAGCGTTGGTCGGCAGGTCGGACGGGGTCTTGAGCGGCGAACGTCCGCGGGCTTCGGCTGAGGTAGGCGACATGTATTCTCTCCTTGGTGATGAAAACCGTCTGCGCCGGCAGCCTTGGGAAGCCGCGGCGGGCCGTGTCAGCGGCCGCTTGCGACAGGAAAAATAGCAAGGCGTGATCGGTTTCCAAGTAGATCATGGTTCAGCCGACCTATTCTTTATGGTTATGGACAGATCAGCGCCAGACGCTTGATGAGGCCTGCCTCACCCGCCTATAGAAGGGTCCGCAAGTCAGTGGATATGAAGATGAGCCTTACCGTCCTGATCGCCTATGCCGGAGCCCTATTCATCGCCGCCGCCATTCCCGGCCCAGGGATCACGGCGATCGTGGCGCGTGCCCTAGGCTCGAATTTCCGCGAGACCTTCTTCATGGGCCTCGGCCTGGTGCTCGGAGACATGACTTACCTCACCGCCGTCATCCTCGGCCTCGCCTTCGTGGCGCAGACTTTCACCGAGATATTCCTCATCATCAAGATCGCCGGAGCCCTATATCTCGGCTACATCGCTTGGAAGCTCTGGACTGCCGGCCTGCTGCCGCAGGATATCGCCGCGAAGAAATCGAGCAGTGCGGGCATGTCGTTCCTGTCCGGCCTGCTGGTGACGCTCGGAAACCCGAAGACGATGCTCTTCTATGTGGCGCTGGTGCCGACGTTGATCGATTTGAACAGCATCGGCATGCGCGAGTATCTCATCCTGCTCGCCGTCACCTTCGTGGTGCTGATGATCGTGCTCGTTCCCTATATGCTGCTTGCGTCGCGCGCCCGCACGATGCTGAAACAGCCACGCGCATTGCAGGTGCTGAATCGCGTCGCCGCCAGCATCCTGGCGGGCACGGCAGCCTTCATCGCCACGCGTGCTGCCTGAAATAAACATTCGGCAACGGACGGTTTTCAAAGGATTTTTTCTCTGGCTTGCGTGGGTGGCGGATGAAGCCACTCTGGTCTCACCGCCACTTTGACCCTATTCTCTCCTCAGATTTCAGAATGGATTTCAAAGGGAGAGCACCATGTCGCACAAACCGGGCCGCGGCCGCATCTATTCCTCGATAACGGATACGATCGGCGATACGCCGCTCGTTCGCCTCGACAAACTCGCCAAAGAAAAGGGCGTAGTGGCCAGCATTCTCGCCAAGCTGGAATTCTTCAATCCGATCGCCTCGGTGAAGGACCGTATCGGCGTTGCCATGATCGAGAGCCTGGAAACGCAGGGCAAGATTTCTCCCGGCAAGACGGTGCTGATCGAACCGACCTCGGGCAATACCGGCATCGCGCTTGCCTTTGCGGCCGCCGCCAAAGGTTATCGGCTGATCCTCACTATGCCGGAGACGATGTCCGTCGAACGCCGTAAGATGCTGGCGCTGCTCGGCGCCGAACTGGTGCTGACAGAAGGGCCGAAGGGCATGAAGGGGGCTATCGCCAAGGCCGAGGAACTCGCCGCTTCGCTCCCCGACGCCGTCATTCCGCAGCAATTCGAAAACCCGGCCAACCCCGAAATTCACCGCAAGACGACCGCCGAGGAAATCTGGAACGACACCGACGGCACGGTCGATATCTTCGTTGCCGGCATCGGCACCGGCGGCACGATCACCGGCGTCGGCCAGGTGTTGAAGAGCCGCAAACCGGATATCCGGATCGTGGCCGTCGAACCGGCGGATTCGCCCGTACTGTCAGGCGGTACGCCCGGCCCGCACAAGATCCAGGGCATCGGTGCAGGCTTCGCGCCGAAGATCCTCGATACCAGCATCTATGACGAGGTCGTCACCGTCAGCAATGACGACGCATTCCAGCAGGCACGGCTCGTCGCCAGGCTCGAAGGCGTGCCTGTCGGCATCTCCTCTGGTGCGGCGCTGACGGCGGCAATCGAGGTCGGCCGCCGTCCGGAAAATGCTGGCAAGAACATTGTCGTCATCATCCCGTCCTTTGCCGAGCGCTATCTTTCGACGGCGTTGTTTGAAGGCCTCGGAAGCTGAAGGAAATTAGTGGGTAGCGAGTAGTGACTGAGGCTGCTTTCGGTGCCTGCCGCAAATCGCTTTGGTTTGCCGATTATTGCGAGCCGCTACTCACTTATCACTGCTCACCAGTCACTCAACCTTATGCCGCTGCCGTTAGCCGCGCACCGGCAACGCGGTAGGAAATCGCCTCCGCGAGGTGAATACGTCCGACCATTTCATTGCCGTCGAGATCGGCAAGCGTGCGGGCGACCTTCAGGACGCGGTGGTAACCGCGCGCCGAAAACTTCATCTTGTCCGCGGCATCTCGCAACAACTGCAATCCCGCAGCATCCGGCTCGGCGAACTTCTCGATCATTGCCGTCGAGCATCCTGCATTGGTGGAAATGCCCACAGCGCCTGCAGCAGCATAACGTTCGCGCTGAATGTCGCGCGCACGCGCAACGCGCCGGGCAACATCGGCACTCGCTTCGGCGACCGTCGGCCGGATGAGGTCGGCGGCGGAAACGGCCGGCACGTCGATGCGGATATCGATGCGGTCCATCAGCGGGCCGGAAATGCGGGCTTGATAATCGGTCATGCAGCGCGGCCCTCGGGCACAGGTGTGGCCGGGCTCGCCCGCCATGCCACAGCGGCAGGGATTCATGGCGGCAATGAGCTGGATCCGCGCCGGATAGGAGACGCGGTGATTGGCGCGCGCGATGACGCATTCGCCGCTTTCCAGCGGCTGGCGCAAGGCGTCGAGCACCTGCGGTGCGAATTCCGGAAACTCGTCGAGGAAAAGCACGCCGTGATGGGCAAGCGAAGCCTCGCCTGGCCTGGCGCGCAGGCCGCCGCCGATGAGGGCGGCCATCGTCGCCGAATGGTGCGGCGTGCGGTAGGGCCTGCGGTCGGAAAGCTTGCCGCCGGAGAGCTGGCCGGCGATGGAATGGATCATCGAGACTTCAAGCAATTCGGCGGCCGAGAGCGGCGGCAGGATGGATGGCAGTCTCGAAGCCAGCATCGACTTGCCGGAGCCCGGCGGCCCAACCATCAATAGGTTATGGCCGCCGGCGGCGGCCACTTCCAGCGCCCGCTTGGCGCTTTCCTGTCCCTTGATCTCGGCGAGATCGGGCAGATTGGCGGCGTTCGGGCGAATGGACGGTTCCGGGCGCGAAAGGATCTGTGTGCCGCGGAAATGATTGGCGAGTGCTATCAGGCTCCGCGGCGCCAGAATGTCGACGTCTGACCCGGCCCAGGCGGCCTCGGATCCGCTTTCGGCCGGACAGATCAGGCCTTTCCCACTCGCGTTGGCACCGATTGCCGCCGGCAGAGCGCCGGCGATTGCTGCAATCGTACCATCGAGATTGAGTTCGCCGACGACGACATAGTCGGACAAGGCATCCGCCGGGATGGCGCCGAGAGCTGCCATCAAACCGAGCGCGATCGGAAGGTCGAAGTGACTGCCTTCTTTGGGAAGATCCGCAGGCGCAAGGTTGACGGTCACGCGCTTGGATGGCAGCGCCAGACCGGAAGCGTGCAGGGCGGCCTGCACCCGCTCTCGGCTTTCCGCAACCGCTTTATCCGGAAGCCCGACGATCTGGATCCCCATTTTCCCGGGAGCGACCATGACCTGGACCTCGACCGGAACACCTTCAATGCCCTGAAATGCAACCGTACTGACGCGCGCGACCATGCCCTGCCTCGTGACCCTGAACCCAACCTATGAAGCCGGTCACAATCTGGCATGGAAGCCGGAATAAAACAAGAACGATAAGCGAACGAATTCAGCTATCCGCTGCAATCAAATTGCGGCGGGTTGTAATCCTGGAACGGAAGGGATCAAAGGCGGAACGACAAGAACAATTTTTGTGGTCTGTTCTTGGCTTTGCTTTAGCCGCGCTTGCGCTCGATCGCATCCCACAACAGGCTTGCGATATCGGCGCCGCCGAACTTCTTCACTTCGCGGATGCCGGTCGGCGAGGTCACGTTGATCTCGGTCATATAATCGCCGATCACGTCGATGCCGACGAGCAGGAAGCCGCGTTCGCGCAGAGCCGGGCCGATGCGCTCGCAGATTTCCTTTTCGCGTGCCGTCAGTTCGGTCGGCTCGGCACGACCGCCGACATGCATGTTGGAGCGGCTATCGTGTTCCGCCGGGACGCGATTTATGGCGCCGGCAAATTCACCGTCGACGAGGATGATGCGCTTGTCGCCCCTACGCACGTCAGGCAGGTACTGCTGAGCGATGAAAGGCTCGCGGAAGAGCTGGCCGAACATTTCGAGCAGCGAGGACAGGTTGCGATCGTCCTTGGTGGAATGGAAAACGCCGGCGCCGCCATTGCCGTAGAGCGGCTTCAGGATGATGTCGCCCATCTCGTCGCGGAATCGGCGGATCTCGCCCGGATCCTTGGTGATCAGCGTCTTCGGCATCAGGTCGGAAAATTCAGTGACGAAGATCTTTTCCGGAGAGTTGCGCACCCAGGCGGGATCATTGACGACGAGCGTCTTCGGATGGATGCGCTCCAGCAGATGCGTCGAGGTGATGTAGGACATGTCGAAAGGCGGGTCCTGGCGCAGCAGGACGACATCCATGGTCGACAGGTCGATGCGCTCAAGCGCTCCGAGTTCATAATGATCGCCCTTGACGTCGCGCAGTACCATCGGCTCGACGGTGGCATAGAGCTTGTCATCGCGCAAACTCAGGCGGTCGGGCGTGTAATGGAAGAGCTTGTAGCCACGCGCCTGCGCCTCAAGGCTCATGGCGAAGGTGGAATCGCCCGCTATATTGATGCCGGAGACATGGTCCATCTGGACCGCTACGTTCTTGATCTTGGCCATTTCCGTCCCTTGCGCTGATGCCGCCCAGATGTAGGTCGGTCAGGCATCAAACGCAACGGCAATCAATGGCTTCTGGCGCCTCCGCCGGCGCAATTTTCAGGCCGCTATGCCGGTGCCGCCACCGTTGCGCAAGAGGTTGCGCAGGCGATAGGCAATGGCGAGCGGCTTTGGGAAAGGCTTGCGCAGGAAGGCGACCTTGCGAACGTAATTGTCCACCCGCCAGTTCGCCCAGGTGCCGCCGGCAAAGAAAGCGACATCGCCCGTCTGCAGTGTGCGCTCCACGCCGTCTTCAGTGGTGACGTGCACCTCGCCTTCAAGGATCATGACCGTCTCGTCCCAACCGAAACGCCAGCGGAATTCGCCTGATGTGCAATCCCAGATCGCCGTCAGCGATGCCTCGTCATGGCCACGGGAATGTTCTGCCGTGCGCGCCTGCGGATTGCCGCTGATGATCCAGTCCGGATTGATCGGCGTTGATTTCAGGACCATGCCGTCGCTTGCCTGCGCAACGAAAGACCTGCCTGATGACTTCAACGTGGCGTAAGGCACGGACCGCGCAGCCATGGCGACGGCGGTTGCAAGCATCATCTTCAAGGCCATGACTTACCCCCAGTTTGCTACCCCTAGCTGAGCCGTGGATAACAGAAGAGTCGTAAAAGCCCGTTCAAGCAGACGCTAAAATTTTACCGAAAGCTATTCGTCAGGTTTAGCCGCCTGCGGAATTTATCGAACGTTAGAAAGCATCCGGGAAATGACGGGGCAGTTTGCCAGGCAATATCGCAACGATATCATAGCGCTGTGAGAGCCGTGCGTAGTCCCGCTGGCGGGCGAGCCAGAAATCACTCGCAGCCCGGATGCGTTTTTGCGAGGCGTAGGACACAGCATCTATCGCGCCCATTTCGTCAGAGCGCGCCTTGACCTCGACGAAGACGGCCAGATCCCCCTTGCGGGCGATGATATCGATCTCGCCGAGCTTCGTTTTGTAGCGCATGGCGAGGACGCGATAGCCTTTCAGCATCAGGAAAATGGCGGCAATATATTCCGCCGCCGCGCCGCGGCGCAGCGCCTTTCTCCTGCGTAGCGTTGCTTCGCCGTCAGCCATTCGCCGCCTTCATGTCGAGAAGCTTCTGGTAGAGCACCTTGCGCGGCAGGCCCGTCAGGCGGGCGGCCTCGGTCGCGGCCTTGGCCGTCGGTAGGGATTTTGCGAGATCGGCGAGAACCGCGTCGATATCGGCTTCGGTGGCGGGCTGTTCGTTCGAGGGGCCGATCACCAGCACGATTTCGCCCTTCACATTGTCATGCTCTTCATAATGGGCCGCGAGTTCGGCAAGCGTGCCGCGGCGGAATTCCTCATAGGTTTTCGTCAGTTCGCGGCAGACGGACGCCTCGCGTTCAGCGCCGAGCACATCAGCGGCGGCCAGCAGGGTCGCGCCAATGCGATGGGGTGATTCAAAGAAGATCAATGTGGCCGGTGCGTTCGCGAATTCCGCGAGCCGGTCGCGGCGCGCCTTGTCCTTGGTCGGGAGGAAACCGGCAAAGAGAAAGGCGTCGTTCGGCAGGCCCGATCCGACGAGGGCGGCAAGCGGCGCGGAAGCGCCGGGAATTGGAATGATGCGGTAACCTACCTCGATCGCCTGCTGGGCCAGGCGATAGCCGGGATCGGATACCAACGGCGTTCCCGCATCGGAAACGAGTGCCACCGACTTGCCGGCTTCGAGTGCCTGCAGGAGCCGCGGTCCGGCCTCGTTAGCATTGTGCTCATGATAGGGGAAGGGGCGGTTCTGGATACCATACCGATCGAGCAGGACGCGGGTGACGCGTGTATCCTCGCAGGCCAGGACGTCGGCACCAGCAAGCGTTTCCAGCGCCCGCAGCGTAATGTCGCCGAGATTGCCGATCGGCGTTGCGACGAGATAGAGTGCCGGTTCGAGCGGGCGCGCCGGCACCGCAATATTATGGAGACGAAAACCGCGCCGGGCGCCAGTTTCCGCTGTCGTCTCTTCCGTCATGCCATTCGCCTTCGTTCCGCCAGCCTCTTCCCTTTATGGGCGAGCAGTGTGGCTTCGACAAGGGCCGCAATTTCTGTGAGCATTGCACTGCAAAACGGCATTTGCGGGCCTGCGGGCAACCATGCCTCTTGCAATCGCCGGCAAAGTTCTGCCATTTTGCCCGTCCACTCCCCTCTCCCAAAGGGGAAAGCAGTGACGCGGCGCTTCCGGGCGCCCGGACAATAAAGGTCGAAAGCGGTAGCATCCCATGCGTATTACTATTGAGCGGTCAAACCTTTTGAAGTCGCTGAACCACGTGCATCGCGTGGTCGAACGCCGCAACACGATCCCGATCCTGTCCAACGTGCTCCTAAAGGCCGACGGGCAAAACCTCGACATGAAGGCTACTGACCTCGATCTCGAAATCACCGAAGCCACGCCTGCCAATGTCGAGCAGGCCGGCGCCACTACCGTTCCAGCGCATCTTCTTTACGACATCGTGCGCAAGCTTGCCGATGGCGCGGAAGTGCTTCTTGCCACTTCCCAGGATGGCGGCTCGATGACCGTTCAATCCGGCCGCTCGAAGTTCTCGCTGCAGTGCCTGCCGGAATCCGACTTCCCCGATCTGACCGCCGGCACCTTCACGCATTCCTTCAAGCTGAAGGCAAGCGATCTGAAGATGTTGATCGATCGCACGCAGTTTGCGATTTCGACGGAAGAAACCCGCTATTATCTGAACGGCATCTTCTTCCATACGATCGAAAGCGAGGGCAGCCTGAAGCTGCGCGCCGTTGCGACCGACGGCCACCGTCTGGCCCGTGCCGATGTGGATGCGCCCTCTGGCTCCGAAGGCATGCCAGGCATCATCATTCCGCGCAAGACGGTCGGTGAATTGCAGAAGCTCGTCGATGCCCCGGATGCGATCGTCACCGTCGAAGTCTCCGATGCCAAAATCCGCCTTACCATCGGCTCCATCGTCATGACTTCGAAGCTGATCGACGGCACCTTCCCGGATTATCAGCGCGTCATCCCCACCAATAATGACAAGGAAATGCGAGTCGATTGCACGAGCTTTGCCCAGGCCGTCGACCGCGTCTCCACCATTTCGTCCGAGCGCGGCCGCGCCGTGAAGCTCGCGCTTTCCGACGGCCAGCTGCTGCTCACCGTCAACAATCCGGATTCCGGCAGTGCTACGGAAGAAGTCGCCGTCGGCTATGATACGGATCCGATGGAAATCGGCTTCAATGCCAAGTACCTGCTCGACATCACTGCGCAGCTTTCCGGCGACGAGGCGATCTTCCTTCTGGCCGATGCCGGTTCGCCGACACTCGTGCGTGACACCGCCGGCGACGATGCTCTCTACGTGCTAATGCCGATGCGCGTGTAAACGCGCGTCGCCTTCCTGTCTTAAACCTTCCTGATTGCGACATCGCCTCTTGTTTTTGCTTCACCCTCCTGCAATTAAGGGCGGGACGAACAGCAGGCATGGGAGGACGGCATGGCATTGCGACTCAAGGAACGGCTCGGCAGGAAATTCGACGAGGAGATCCGCTTCTTCAAGGGCATGATGCAGGGGCCGAAAACTGTCGGCTCCATTGTGCCGACCTCTTCAATCACCGCCCGTAAGATGGCGAGTGTCGCAAATCCGCATTCGGATCTGCCTGTACTCGAACTTGGCCCCGGCACCGGCGCCATCACCAAGGCGATTCTCGCTCATGGCGTGAAACCGGAAAAACTTGTCGCCATCGAATATTCGACGGATTTCTACCAACATCTCGTGCAGCTTTATCCTGATGTGACCTTCATCAACGGCGATGCCTTCGATCTCGACAAAACGCTCGGCTCTCTCAAGGATCAGAAATTCGATTCCGTTATCTCAGGCATACCGCTGCTGAATTTCCCGATGCAGGCGCGCATCGCGCTCCTGGAAAGCCTGCTCGATCGCATGCCGGCTGGCCGGCCGATGGTGCAGATCTCCTATGGCGCAGTTTCGCCGATCGTCGCCAATGCCGATCGCTACAGCATTCATCATTTTGATTTCATCGTGCGCAATATTCCTCCGGCTCAACTCTGGATTTATCGGCGCGGATAAATGTTCGGACTTTATATCACCCACCCTCAGGTCAAGATCGATCCTGCGGTTCCCGTTCCCCAATGGGGTCTCTCCGATATCGGCGCGGAGCGCGCCCGCAAGGCCGCCTCGAGCGATTGGGCGAAGCGGCTGACCCGCATTGTCTCCAGCGATGAGACCAAGGCGATCGAGACAGCGGAAATCCTTGCTGCGGCCTCAGGCGGGAAAATCGAGATCGTGCATGGCATGCACGAGAACGATCGCTCCGCCACCGGTTTCCTGCCGCCCGACAAATTCGAAGAGGCGGCCAACTGGTTCTTCGCTCACCCGCAAGAGAGCTTCAGGGGCTGGGAGCGGGCCGCCGACGCGCAGAACCGCATCGTCTCCGCCGTCGAGACCATCTTGTCTTCGCATGATGCGAATGCGCCGATCGCCTTTGTCGGCCATGGCGGCGTCGGAACGCTGCTCAAATGCCATCTGATGGGTTTGCCGATTGCGCGTGATCGCGACCAGCCAGGCGGTGGCGGTAATCTCTACGCTTTCGGCCTTGCGGATCGGCGCTTATCATGCGACTGGACACCCATCGAAGACTGGCGGGGATGATTTGAGATGGGCGCACGCGAGCGGTTGATCGTCGGGCTGGATGTTCCAACGATTGGCGAAGCGGAAAAAATTGTTTCCACGCTCGGCGACGACATTCTCTTCTACAAGATCGGCTATCAGCTTGTCTTTGCCGGCGGGCTGGAATTTGCCCGCGACCTTGCCGCCAGCGGCAAAAAGATTTTCCTCGACATGAAACTCCTCGACATCGACAACACGGTCGCATCCGGTGTCGAGAACATCGCCAAGATGGGCATGTCGATGCTGACGCTGCATGCCTATCCGAAAGCGATGAAGGCGGCCGTCGAGGCGGCGAAAGGCTCCAGCCTATGCCTGCTTGGCGTTACCGTGCTGACCTCGATGGACGCCGATGATCTCGTCGAGGCAGGTTATCAATATGATCCGAAGACGCTTGTCGCGCGTCGTGCCGAACAGGCGCGTGCTGCCGGCATGGGCGGCATCGTCTGCTCAGCCGAGGAATCCGCTGCTGTCAGCGAGATCGTCGGGCCTGATATGGCGATCGTGACACCCGGCATCCGCCCGACGGGTGCCGAGAAGGGCGACCAGAAGCGGGTGATGACGCCTAAGGATGCACTGAAGGCAGGGTCCACCCATCTCGTCGTCGCCCGCCCGATCGTCAAGGCACCGGAGCCGCGGGAAGCGGCGCGTGCAATCCTCAATGAAATGGTTGCCGCGCTTTGGCCGGCGAACCGCTGACACGTCCGCCGAACGAGGAGACAAAAATGCCCAAGGGATACTGGATCGCCCGCGTCGATGTGCGCGACCTCGAGCGCTACAAGGATTACGTCGCGACAGCAAAGCCTGCCTTCGAGAAATACGGCGCGAACTTCCTCGCCCGCGGCGGTGCAATGACCGAGCTTGAAGGCAAGGCGCGCGCCCGCAACGTCGTCATCGAGTTTCCCTCGATGCAGCATGCCGTCGACTGCTATAATTCGCCCGAATACCAGGCTGCTGCAAAAATCCGCCATGAGGTGGCCGACGCGGAAATGGTCGTAGTCGAGGGCGTCTGAGCCAGTTTCGAACGGGTAGAAACTGCGGCGCGATGGCCCTTTTCGTCGCGTCGGTATTCGGCTAAGACGAAAGCAATCACAGCATTTCAAAGCCTTTCGAGGAGCCTGCCATGACCCTTGCCAACCTGCCGCCACTCGTCACCGTGTTCGGAGGGTCCGGCTTCATCGGCAGACATATCGTGCGCGTGCTGGCCAAACGCGGCTATCGCATCCGCGTTGCCGTGCGCCGCCCCGACCTTGCCGGTTTCCTGCAGCCGCTCGGCAATGTCGGCCAGATCTCCTTCGTCCAGGCCAACTTGCGCTACCGCAACTCGATCGACCGAGCTGTCGAAGGCGCCGACCATGTCATCAACTGTGTCGGCATCCTTTTCGAGAGCGGCCGCAACACATTCGATGCCGTGCAGGAATTCGGTGGCCGCGCCGTGGCGGAAGCCGCCCGCAACGCCGGTGCAACGTTGACGCACATTTCCGCCATCGGCGCCAACGCCGGTTCGAACTCAAACTACGGCCGCACCAAAGGCCGTGCCGAAGCCGCTATCCTGTCGATCAAGCCGGATGCGGTAATCTTTCGCCCATCTGTCGTCTTCGGTCCGGAAGACAGCTTCTTCAACAAGTTCGCCGACATGGCGCGCATGTTCCCTGTCCTGCCACTCGTCGGCGGCGGCAAGACGAAGTTCCAACCCGTTTACGTCGAGGATGTCGCCGAGGCCGTTGCCCGTGCCGTCGACGGTAAGGTCGAAACCGGCAAGATTTATGAACTTGGCGGTCCTGAGGTCCTGACCTTCCGCGACTGTCTCGAAACCATACTCAAGGTCACAGTTCGCAAGAATCCGCTCGTTTCCCTGCCCTTCAGCATCGCATCGCTGATCGGCAGCATCGCCTCGCTGGTGCCATTCATCGCGCCGCCGATCACGCCGGACCAGGTCAAGCTTCTCAAGCATGACAACGTCGTTTCGAAAGAAGCCGAAGCCGAGGGCCGCACGCTGAGGGGCCTTGGCATCACGCCGACGATGGCGACTTCGGTGCTCGATTCCTACCTCGTGCAGTATCGCCCGCACGGCCAGTACACAGGCTCCGGCAAGGCTGCCTGATCAATCCGACCCGGCAATTCAAGCGCCGTTCGCGAGCTTTCGCGGGCGGCGTTTCCATTTTGGCGAGGCGCGAATCCGGCGCAAGCCTTGCGTGTTAAGATGCATCTCATGTTGTGTGACGTTGCATAAAAGACGCATAGGAAATTTAGTGGAATTAACACCAAATTTAGCAGGAACATTTATTGCTATTTGCTATTCCACTGACTAAACACCCCCGCGCGTCTCCAGACAGACTCAAGCGCCTCGCAGGCGTGCGGCATCACGTGAAAGGCTATTTCTGATGGGTAAGTCAATCGCGCTTCTTTTTGCGTGTGCGGCACTGGTAATCCTCGCAGGCTCCTTCATTGCGCCGGGCTCCGTCGCAGCGGTGAAGGGCGGTTGCTCGCCGGCTTACGGCGTCGATCCCTGCTCGACGGCCTCCATTACCCACTAATAAAAAGCCGGTCCTTTCGAACCGGCTTTAATTTTTATCCCGGCGCGCGCGACGCATATTCGCTCGCCCGCGTGATGACTCAGCTGATCATGCCTGCCATCGCCATGCCGAGCAGCACAACACCCAGAATGATGCGATAGATCGCAAAGACCGTGAAGCGGTTACTTCTGATATAGGCCAGCAGCCATTTGACGGCGACGAAGGCGACGACGGTCGAAACGACGAAGGCGATGCCGAGCGCGGTCCAGTCCTCGTTTGCCGCACCGCCATCCTTGACGGTTTTCAGCAGCGAAAAGGCGCTTGCGGCATACATGGTCGGAATGCCGACGAGGAAGGCAAATTCGGTTGCAGCCGCGCGGTTAGCCGCGCCGGCCAGCATGGCGACGAAAATCGTGGCGCCGGAGCGGGACGTCCCGGGGAAGACCCCGGCAACGACCTGGGCGATACCAACCAGGATGGCCACGAGCCAGGTGATGTGGGAGCTCGGCGGGCGGCGGGCGGCGGCCCATTCGGCGAAGATCATCCAGATACCGCCGATGATAAGCGCCCAGGCAACCGGGGTTGCGTTCTCAGGCAGTTCGAAGCCAAGCTTCTTGACCAACAGTCCGAGGACGGCGGTGATCAGAAAGGCGCCGATCAGTTTAAAAGCGTAGTCACGGTTTTGCGGATCGCGCCAGCCGAGCAGCAGATCGAGCAGGCGGCGCCAATAGATGATCGTGACGGCAAGGATCGCTCCTGCCTGAATGACGATGTTGAATGTCTCGCTGCGTGCACCAAGCCACTGTTCCGCAATGATCAGATGGCCAGTGCTGGAAATCGGCAGGAACTCTGTGATCCCTTCTATAATGCCCAGAATTATAGAGTTTATGTAGTCCATAAAGTGTCTCCGGTTTGGGGGTTCGGTCGGACTGGAATGGTGGCCAGGCTATATTGCACTGCACAATCATCGTCCGCCAGAGCGGGAGGCAAGAAAGACGAGCGGGGAGTTGCGATCGTTCAGGCAGCCATGTTTTGTCCCTTGTCAGGCGGTCTAGCCCGATTCGCTTGTATTGGAGGGGTCAAACTCCTATAGCTTCAACTAATGAGTCATGACTAGGGCGGTATAATCGGCGCGCCCCTGAGCCCATGCACCACAATCAAAAGTCCGAGTATCGATGCCCACGCTTTATCATCATCCCATGTCGTCCGCATCCCGCTTCGTCAGGCTCATTCTGGCGGAATATGGCTATCAGGTGGAACTGATCGAAGAACAGACCTGGGAGAAACGCCGCGACTTCTTGGCGCTCAACCCAGCCGGTACGCTGCCGGTTTATGTCGATGACAGCATGCGCGCGCTCTGTGGCGCAACCGTCATCTCGGAATATCTCGACGAGACGCATGGCGTGCTGAAACGCGACCGCCGGTTGCTCGCCGAGGACCCGTTCCAGCGCGCGGAAATCCGCCGTTTGACGGAATGGTTCATGCAAAAAATGGAAAACGACGTCACCAAGCCGCTGGCACGCGAGCGCGTCTACAAGCTGCAGATGACGGCCGACCAGGGCGGTGGCGCCCCGGATTCCAAGGTGTTGCGCACGGCACGCGCCAATATCCGCCAACATATGCGTTATCTCACCTGGCTAGCCGGCTCGCGCCAATGGCTTGCCGGCGAGCGAATGAGTTATGCCGATCTTGCCGCCGCAGCCTCGATCTCCATTCTCGATTATCTCGGCGAGATCGACTGGTCGGAATCGCCCCTCGCCAAGGACTGGTACCAGCGGCTGAAATCGCGCCCGTCTTTTCGCCCGCTTCTGACCGAGCGCGTACGCGGCTTGACGCCGGTTTCCCATTACGCCGACCTGGATTTCTAACGAGGGCGTTCGATGCCCGAACCGAAAGCCGAAGATATCAAGGAGCGCAAGCGCCGCGACAATTTGACCGCCTTCCTGAAAGCGGAAGCGGTCACTCTCGGCTTCGATCTCTGCCGCGTGACCCGCCCGGATTCGATCCCTGAGGCAAAAGAGCGGCTCAGCCAATTCCTCGATGCCGGCCGGCATGGGACGATGGAATGGATGGCGGAAACGCGCGAGCGCCGCAGCGATCCACGCACGCTTTGGAGCGATGTGCGCTCGGTCGCCGTCTTCGGGCTAAATTATGGGCCGGACGAGGATCCGCGCGGCATTCTCGGAGAGAAAGATAAGGCGGCAATCTCCGTCTACGCCCGCAACCGCGACTATCATGACGTCATCAAGGGCCGACTGAAGGAGATCGCCACGCGCTTCGCGGCCAAGGCTGGCGCGGATGTGAAGGTCTTCGTCGATACTGCCCCGGTCATGGAAAAGCCGCTGGCTGCGGCCGCCGGTCTCGGCTGGCAGGGCAAACACACCAATCTCGTCAGCCGCGAGCACGGTTCCTGGCTTTTCCTTGGATCGATGTTTACGACCGCCGATCTCAATACAGATACCTTGGAGACCGATCATTGCGGCTCCTGCCGCGCCTGCCTCGATGTCTGCCCAACCGCTGCCTTTCCGGCGCCCTACCAGATCGATGCGCGCCGCTGCATCTCGTATCTGACGATCGAGCATAAGGGGCCGATCGATCCCGAATTCAGGCCGCTGATCGGCAACCGCATTTACGGCTGCGACGATTGCCTCGCCGCATGCCCTTGGAACAAGTTCGCAAACGAAGCATCGGAAATGAAGCTGAAGGCGCGTGAGGATCTGAAGGGACCTTCGATCGTGTTCCTTCTGGCGCTCGACGATCCGACCTTTCGCACCTTCTTCAGCGGCTCGCCGGTCAAGCGCATCGGCCGTGACCGCTTTATTCGTAACGTGTTGATCGCCGCCGGCAATTCCGGCGAGCGCAGCTTGATCGAGCGATGTCGTGCGCTCGCCACTGATGCCTCGCCGGTCGTGCGCGGCACGGCGATTTGGGCACTGTCGCGGCTCATGGAGGCTGGCGAATTCAAAGCCTTTGCCGCACAAAAGGAAAATGAGTCGGATGAAGATGTCCTCAACGAATGGCGATTGGCAGGGGTGAGCTGATGCATGTTATGATCTTTGGCTGCGGTTATTCCGGCACGGCTATCGCCAAGGCGTTTGGCGATAGCGGCATTCGCGTCTCCGGTACGACCCGTTCGGAAGAGAAAGCCGAAGAGTTGCGCAAGATTGGCATCGAAGCCTTCATCTTCAACGGAGAGGCCTTGAGCGACGACCTGCGTGCGGCGATGGCCACCGTCACGCATCTCGTTCAGTCGATCGCTCCGCGCGATGCCGACCCGCTGCTTGCATTACTTGGGAAGGACAGCACGGTGCTTCTGCCTGACCTGCAGTGGATCGGCTATCTCTCCACGGTCGGCGTCTATGGTGACCACAAGGGTTCCTGGGTGACTGAAGAAACGCCATGTATACCAGTCTCGGGCCGCTCCAAGGAACGTCTCGACGCCGAGGATGCCTGGCTTGCGCTCGGCCGTTCCCGCGAAACGCCGGCCGCCATATTGCGGCTTTCCGGCATCTATGGACCGGGACGCAACGCCTTCGTCAATCTGGACCGTGGCACAGCGCGCCGCATCATCAAAAAGGACCAGGTGTTCAATCGCATCCGCGTGGAGGACATCGGCGCTTCCACCCGGTTTCTGGCAGAGCATGCGCTCGGCGGCATCTACAATGTCACCGACGACCAACCTGGTCCGCCGCAGGATGTGATAGTCGAGGCCGCCCGCCTGATGGGCATCACCCCGCCGCCGGAGCAGCCATTCGAGACCGCCGAGATGACGCCGATGGCCCGTTCCTTCTATGGAGAGAACAAGCGCGTTTCCAATGCCAAGTTGAAGGCTGCAGGCTTCCGGTTTGCCTTCCCGAACTATCCGATGTCGCTCGCCCAGCTATTGCAAAATGACGGTTGGCGCGGCTGACCAAACCCCTCTCATTCGGGTGATAGGGTTATAATCCATAAAGAGTAGAAATTTCCTACTTTCTGATTTTTACGAACTGAATTTCGCTCCGTATTATGGTTAACGGCCTCCAAATTTGCGCAAATGTGGCAGCGAATATGGCACCCTGAGAAAAAAAAATTTGTGATTTCCAACGGCCATCAAATGTTTAGCGTTTATACGAAAAAATCGTTCGGATTTTAGCTGATTTCATTAGGCTTTTTCCAAGAATTGCCAAAGCGGTGTCCTGCTACCGCAATGTTAGTGGAATCACAAATGTTACAGACTGTAACGTTCCGTGATCAGAAGCGGCACTTTTTCGCCACTTTTCCCCGGATTGAAGCCCCACCGCCTGCGAAGGCGCAAGTTCAACAGTTGAGGGACAATCCGTTTTGAAGAAAATCTGCCGTTCTCTAATCACTACCGCAGCGATTGCAGCCTGTTCCTTCGCCCTTCCGGCAGAAGGATTTGCTGGTAACGGATGTGGCGGTGCTTCGTGGTACGCACTTCGCTCCAAAACTGCTTCCGGGGAACGCATGAACCCGGCCATCTACACCGCCGCACATCGTTCTCTGGCATTCGGCACCAAGGTGAAGGTCACCAACCGCAACAACGGCCGCAGCGTCGTCGTTCGCATCAATGATCGTGGCCCGTTCATCCGCGGTCGCGTGCTCGATCTATCGCGCGCTGCCGCACAGAATATCGGCATGGTCTCCTCGGGCACCGCGAAGGTCTGCTACCAGGTCATCAGCTGAGGCCAAGCCCTCCGCACAATCCCTGCGCCGGATGCGGCGCTTGCTCTTGCCGCCAATCGCGAGTAACCACGCGATTGGGACTTGTGAACAATCCGCCCTGCCTATCAGGTTTGCTGCGGACTCTCTTGTGCGGATCGTTCACCAGCCAAGGCAACAGGAGAAGTTTGAATGCGTTTGGGCGGCCGCCTCGAAGGGGCGATTTCGGTTCTGGCTGATATCGATGCCCGCAAAAGGCCTGTCGCCGATGCACTGAAGGACTGGGGCCTCGCCCACCGTTTCGCCGGCTCCGGCGACCGGGCGGCGATCGGCAACATCGTCTACGACGCGCTGCGCATGCGATTGTCCCATGCCTATCTGATGGACGATGACAGTGCCGTTGCCATCGCGCACGCCGTCATGTTCCGCCAGTGGGGTTTTACGCCGGAAACACTGGCTGCGGAACTTGCAGATGACAAGTTCGCGCCGACGCCGCTTTCCGCAGAAGCGCTCGCAGCGTTTGCGAGCCGTTCTCTTTCCGATGCTTCCCCACATGTGCAGGGCGATATTCCGGAATGGGTACAGCCCTCCTTCGAACAGGCTTTCGGCGGCGAATGGCTTTCCGAGGCGCAGGCGCTTGCCGGGCGCCCGACGCTTGATCTGCGCGCCAATATCCTGAAGGCCACCCGTGAGAAGGCCGTGAAGGCGCTGGAACGGGCCGGCGCGAATGAGGCGAAGATCGCACGCTACGGCATCCGGATTCCCGCCGGCGAAGGCGCCTCACGTCTCCCTAACGTCACGGCCGAGCTTTCGTTCCAGAAGGGCTGGTTCGAGGTTCAGGACGAGGGATCGCAGATCGTCGCCGATCTCGTCCTGCCTGGGGATGGCGAGCAGGTGCTGGATTATTGCGCCGGTGGCGGTGGTAAGACGCTCGCCATGGCTGCTGCCATGCATAATAAGGGTCAGATCCACGCCTATGATGCCGACCGCAAGCGGCTTGCGCCGATCATCGAGCGGCTGAAGCGCGCCGGAACGCGCAATGTCCAAGTCCACGACGATGTCAGGGGCCTGTCCAGCCTGCGTGGCCGCTGCGACAAGGTGCTGGTCGATGCGCCCTGCACCGGCACGGGTACGTGGCGCCGCCGCCCGGATACGAAATGGCGGCTGACAGCCAAGAATCTCGACGAACGCACCGCCCAGCAGCAGGATGCGCTGACGCAGGCGAGCAGCTTCGTGCGCCCAGGCGGCGAACTGATCTACGTCACCTGCTCGGTGCTGCCGCAGGAGAACGAAGAGCAGGTCCGGCGCTTTGCTGCCGAGAACGGCGATTTCAAGATTGACAGCGCGCTGCCCGCCTGGGACAGCCTGTTCGGCAAGGACAGCGCACGCCCACGATCTTCCGACGGCAAGACGATCACGCTGACGCCAGCGTCGACGGATACGGATGGCTTCTTCTTCTGCCGCCTGAGAAGGGACGGCTGAGAAGCGCTCGCAGCGGAAATTGAAAACACTGGATCATCCGCATTCATCACGTGACGAGTAGACAGAAGGCGCGATCCGTTTGTGCAGGTGATCCGAAATCTGGGGTCAGATATTCTTCAAACGACCAGTTAAATCCAGGCAATCCATCCTTAAAACCATTCCAAACTAGAGTGTTTGACACCAGTTTGCTTTTGCGCGAAGAGACGATTGCCGGATTCAGACGGAAATCCGTCACAGGAGAGGATTATGAAGCTCAACCGCACATTCCGCGCAGCCGCGCTGGCGATCGCCCCCGCCGCCCTGCTCGCCCTTCCCGCACATGCGGCGCCCGATGCTGCTGCAGTCGTGAAACACTATGCCGAAGTCGCCCATGCCAAGTACGAGGACTCGCTGACGACTGCGAAGGCGCTCGACGCGGCCATCGATATATTCCTGAAGACGCCCAACGATACGACGTTGAAGGCTGCCCGGGATGCCTGGATCAAGGCGCGTGCCCCCTATCAGCAGACTGAAGTCTACCGCTTCGGCAACCCTGTTGTCGATGACTGGGAAGGCAAGGTCAACGCATGGCCGCTCGATGAAGGGCTTATTGATTACGTCGATCCTTCCTACGGCACGGAAAGCGACGAGAACTCGCTCTATGTCGCTAATGTCGTTGCCAACAAGACGATCAAGATCGACGGCAAGGATGTGGACGCCTCCAAGCTGACGCCGGAATTCCTCTCGGGCACGCTTGCTGAAGCCGGCGGTATCGAGGCCAATGTCGCGACCGGCTATCACGCCATCGAATTCCTGCTCTGGGGCCAGGATCTGCACGGCACCGGACCTGGCGCCGGCGAGCGTCCCGCCAGCGATTACGATCTGAAGAATTGCACACACGGCAATTGCGACCGCCGCGCCGAATATCTGAAATCGGCTTCCACCCTGCTCGTTTCCGATCTCCAGGAAATGACCGACAATTGGGCGGCGGATGGCGAAGCGACCAAGCATGTCGAAGCCGATCCGAAGGCTGGCCTCGTCGCCATCCTGACAGGCATGGGTTCGCTCTCCTACGGCGAGCTTGCCGGCGAACGCATGAAGCTCGGCCTGCTGCTGCACGATCCGGAAGAAGAGCATGATTGCTTCTCCGACAACACTTACAACTCGCATCTGAACGACGCGATCGGCATCGCGGCCGCCTATACGGGCGAATATACCCGCGTCGATGGCACCAAGATGACCGGCCCGTCGCTGCACGACCTCGTCGCAGCCAAGGACAAGGCTCTGGATGCCGAGATGACCGGCAAGCTCAACAAGACACTAGATGCCATGCACGCCATGGCCAAGCGCGGCGAGACGGTCGAGAAATACGACCAGATGATCGGTGAGGGTAACAAGGAAGGCAACGCCGTCGTCCAAGCCGCGATCGACGATCTTATCGACCAGACCAAATCGGTCCAGCGCGTTATTGCCGCACTTGACCTCGGCACCGTCGAGCTTGAAGGTTCCGACAGCCTGGATAATCCTAACGCTGTCTTCAAATAAGCAAAAGGCGGGCCGCTCCGAACCGGGAGCGGCCCGGACCCTTGAAATGTCGCATAACCCGGCCAGACGTTTTTCTGTCAGCGCAGCTTTCTGCGCTCTGCTCGCCGGGCTTCCCGTTGCCATCGCCGGTACCTTCGATCTTCCGACTGGACGTACCGATCTTTCTGACGCCGACCTCAAGCGCGTCGCCGATATCATCAAACCGACGCAGGATTTCAGCAAGGCCGAGCAATACGAAGCCATGCAGGCGGGTGCGGCGACCTCAATCGATCCGGTCACCGAAGACAGTTTCTCGCATATCTCGGCCAATATCCCCTTCGAGGAAGAGCAGAATTTCCGGCTCGGCAATGCGCTTTTTCGCAAGCTCTGGGTCTCCGCGCCCTCTTCGACACAGGCGTCCGACGGGCTCGGCCCACTCTTCAACGCCCGCTCCTGCATGAGCTGCCACCTCAACGACGGCCGTGGCAAACCTCCCGAGGGCGGACCGAGCGCCACTTCGATGTTCCTGCGCCTTGCCCGCGCCGCGAAAACGCCAGAGGAGGAAAAGGCATTCACCGACGGTGACGTCGTCACTTTCCCCGATCCGGTTTACGGCCATCAGCTTCAGGATCTCGCCGTTCCCGGACTTGCCGCCGAAGGCAAGGTCGCGATCACCTACAGCGAGGAGACGGTCACGCTTGCCGATGGCGAGACGGTGCGCCTGCGCAAGCCTGCCTATTCCGTCAAGGACCTCGCCTACGGGGCGCTCGACCCGGCGACGACGATCTCTGCGCGCGTCGCTCCGCCTATGATCGGCCTCGGTCTCATACAGGCAATTCCCGAGCCGGATATTCTCGCGCATGCCGATCCTGACGACATCGATCACGACGGCATCTCCGGCAAGGCGGCGATCATCCGCGACCATCGCACCGGCGAGATCGCCCTCGGCCGCTTTGGCTGGAAGGCGCAGAACGCCACTGTGCGCGATCAAAGCGCCGATGCCTTCGCCAACGATATCGGCATCTCGACGCCGGACAAACCCAATGCCAATGGCGACTGCACCGTTGCCGAGACAAAGTGCCTCGCCATGCCGGACGGGGTACAAAAACGCCTTGGCAACGAGGAGGCGCCCGGCCCTGTGCTCGATCTCGTCACCTTCTATTCGGAGAACCTCGCGGTGCCAGCACGCCGCAAGGCGAGCTTTGCCGGGACGTTGCGCGGCAAGCAGCTTTTCTACGATTCCGGCTGCATTTCCTGCCATGTTCCGAAGTTCGTCACCCGCCGCGATACCGCCGAGAAGGCGCAATCCTTCCAGCTCATCTGGCCTTATTCCGATTTTCTGCTGCATGACATGGGCGAGGGTCTTGCGGATGGACAGCAAGTGGGACTTGCGAACGGACGTGAATGGCGCACGCCACCGCTATGGGGTATAGGACTGACCCGGACTGTCAGCGGACACAGCTTCTTCCTGCATGACGGCCGCGCCAGAAATCTCACCGAAGCAATTCTCTGGCATGGCGGCGAAGCTGAAAAAGCCCGTAACGCATTCTCCTCGCTATCAAAAGACGATAGAGAGGCCCTGATTACATTCCTGGAGTCACTCTGATGCGCCCCTGGCACACCCTGTTTTGCCTCGCTTTGACCGGCCTTGCCGCATCGGCTGCCGCCCAAAGCGCCGCACCGCCCACTTCGGGCTTCAACGAGGATGCTGTGCCTTCAGTCATGGAGCGCGCTGTCGACGAGGTTATCCGCCCCGGCTATCGCAATATGCAGCAATCATCCGCGCGCCTGACGACAGCCATGAACGATCTCTGTGCCTCAGGTACGCAGCAGACGCTCGATCGCGCCAAGTCAGCATTCGACGATGCGATCCGCTACTGGTCGACGATCGAGATCGTGCAGACCGGCCCTGTTATCCAGGACAATCTCTTTGAGCACATCCTCTTCTATCCCGACCGCAAGGGCGTCGGCCTCAAGCAGGTTCAGGCGCTGCTCGCCAAGGCCGATCCGAAGGACGCGACCGTCGATGCCATTGCCGGCAAGAGCGTGGCGCTGCAGGGCCTGACCGCACTCGAATATGTCCTCTATGGCAACGGCTCCGATGACCTCCTCAAGCAGAAGGGTGGCTTCCGCTGCCTCTACGGCCAGGCGGTCGCCGGCAATATCCAGCGTGAAGCCGGCGAGGTGGTCGCCGCTTGGGAGAAGCCTGACGGCGTGCAGGCGAGCTGGAAGCACCCCGGCCCGCAGAGCGACGATTTCATGGACAACAAGGAGGCCGTCACCGCCCTCCTCGGCATCCTCGTCCATGCTGCGGAAAACGTTCGCGACCAGCGGCTGGAGCAGTTCTACAAGGGCAAGGATACGCCCGCCCGCCCGCGCATGGCGATCTACTGGCGTTCGAAGAATACATGGAAGTCGATGGCCGCCAATCTCGAGGGCATCCGCACACTCTGGCAGAAGGCCGGAATGGCGGAACTGCTGCCGCCGGAGAAGAAGGCGGTTGCCGATTCGATCGACGCCAAGCTGAAGACGATCATCGACAGCGTCTCAAAGCTGAACCCGGATATCGAAGTCGCGGTCAGCGATGCGGAGAAGGCCAAGCTCGATACACTGCTGACCGAAAGCCGCGACCTCATCACCACGATCAGCGACCAGTATGGAGCGGCAATCGGCCTTTCGGCCGGCTTTTCCTTCTCGGACGGAGACTGAGCCGATGTGGCGCAGTGCTGCCATTGACCGACGCGGCTTCATCAAGGCCGCCGGTATCGGTTTTCTGGCTGCGCTAAAACCTGAAGCGCTGCTGGCGCTCACCCGTGCCGATGCCGTCTATGCCTCCGGTATCCGCGCCGCCAACGGTTCCTTTGCCGTGGCGACGGTCACCGAACGCGGAGAGATTGTCGATCAGGTGACGCTGCCCGCCCGTGCCCATGGTATGGCCCATAGCATTGCCACCGGCCGCACCGTCGCCTTCGCCCGCCGGCCGGGCACCTTCGCGATGATCTTCGACCCCTGGAACAAGGGCGAACCCATCGTCGTCACCTCGCCGGAGGGCCGGCATTTCTACGGCCACGGCGCGTTTTCGCCGGATGGCCGGCTGCTCTATGCCAGCGAGAACGACTTCGACAATAACAGGGGCATGATCGGCCTTTACGATGCAACGAACCGCTTTGTCCGCATCGGCGAATATGAGACCTATGGCGTCGGCCCGCATGATATGACCGTCTCCGATGACGGCCGCATGCTTGTTGTTGCCAATGGCGGCATCGAGACACATCCGGATTTCGGTCGCACAAAGCTCAATCTTGGAAATATGCAGCCGTCACTGGCGCTCATCGAGGCGACAACCGGCGCGCTGATCGAAAAACATATCCTGCCGCCGCAATGGTCGTCCGTCTCGACACGCCATGTCGACGTCGACGCGGGTGGCCGTATCTGGTTCGCCTGCCAATATGAAGGCCATCGGAAGGACCTGCCGCCGCTTGTCGGTCATTTCGCCAAGGGCGAGGATCTTGCTTTCATCGACTTGCCCGAGGAGACGACGCGACGACTTGCCAATTATGTCGGGGCGATTGCAGTCAACCGAAAGGAAGGTCTGATCGGCATCACCTCGCCGATCGGCGGCGCGTCCGTCGCCATTGACGCGAAAACGGGCAAGGTGCTGCGCGAGGACAGGGTTCGCGACGCCGCGGGAATCGCGCCTGCTCCCGGCGGCTTTGCCGTTTCCTCCTATGATGGCGATTTCCTGTCGGCTCATAGCGATGTCGCCTGGGATCAGCATATCGTGCGCATCACTCAGCCGGCGCGGATGCGGTAGTCTTTCCATTCCTTTTTAACGGCTTCGGCGGCTGAGCGCGCCGCCTCGTAGAGCCAGTCCTTACCGCGCGAGCGCAGATCATTGCGAATTGCCGCAGCACCTGCCGGGTCATCTGAATGGCAGTTGGCGATCTCGAATCCCATCAGCTCAAGCATCGAGCCGTTCAACAGGGTTTTCACAACAGTCTTGATCCCGATCTTGCGGCTGTTCGGCGAAAGTCTTCGAACGAGAATGCGGCCCGACACGACAAAATGAGGATCGGGGCTGCGCATCTTTCCGGCGGCAATGACGCCGGTTCTGATGACGTGATCTCCTGATCTTGCCAGGGACCAGGCGGAGGGCACAAGGGCCTTGGCTTCACGCAGCACGGGTCCGCCGCGCCACTCGTTCACATAGGCAACGAAACGCGGCCGGCCGAGACTTCCCGCCCCCTTCGTCACCGGTAGGGTGTGGCGCTTGCCGCGCCCTTCGGCACAGCATTTAAGGCCTCGACAAAACGTCTGGAGGCTGGTCTTTTGGCAGGCTTACGCGTGTCCCATTTCTTCCAGAATTCCTTCCGCTCATCTTCCGAAAGCAGCAACTTGTCGCGGAGCCAAGGATGATCGCGCTCCAGTACGATGGGATTTGCATGCTCAAGGCCGCGCGCATATCCAGCGAGAATGAGCTCGGCGATCGCCCTGCCGGAAATCCCGGCATCCGGCTGCGCCAGAATGGCGCTAGCCACCAGCCGCACGAGATCCAGCCGGTAGGGCATGATCGCCGCGTCGTCGAAATCATTGGCGCCCCATACGAGCCGCCCCTCGATATCCCGCCATGTGCCGAAATTCTCCAAATGCGTATCGCCGATCGACAGCACTTGCGGCATGTCGGCAAGCTCCGGTCTGACCTCGTAGATGATCTCCGCCCAGCGCCAGTAGGTAGCGCGCAGAAAGGCGAAAGCTTCACCGCACATCTTCCGGTGTTTCTCGTCAATATCCTCCTGCACAAGCTCGCCCTGCAGCTCGTATGCCAGCCACGCCTCGTAATCGCTCAAAGATTGAGAAAAGGTCTTCATCGGCTCGCCCTCAGGTTTGATCGATCATAATCCTGCGGGGCTTTATTCAGAAGAGGTTTCGGCATGATCCCAAGATAGATGCGACGCAGCTCACCGTGCTGAGATGAACCGCGCCGACCTATCTGATCATACGGGAAGCGGAGCTTCGGCGTTTACGAGATCCGCCTTGCGAAGCTCCCGCCAGAGATCACCTGGGACCACCTCGTCGAGTGTGGCCTGTACTGCTGGAGTTGACCATGCCGGCGACAAGCGCCTGCAATTCATCGGCCTGCCCGGCCGGACCCGCAAGCGACACAGCTCGGGGCTGCGTGATCGAAAACTCGTATCGAAAAGACAAAACCGTCGTGAGCCTGTTTGAAACCTTGTCGAATCCGGCCGGCCATGCCACTTTCGCGATCGCAAGAGGAACCATGATGAACGATACCGACAGGGGCGATTTCCGCGAACGGATCCGCCAGAGCTTTTCCCGTCAGGCGGCCATGCACACCATCGGCGCGGAGTTGACGCGTGTCGAGCACGGCGTGGTGGAAATCGAGCTTCCCTTCGACGTCAAACTGACACAGCAGCACGGCATTTTGCACGCGGGTGTCATTTCCGCAGCGCTCGATTCGGCCTGCGGTTTTGCAGCCTACAGCGTTATCGATGCCGAAGCCTCGATCCTGACGATCGAGTTCAAGGTCAACCTCATGTCGCCGGGGCGTGGCGAACGCTTCCTCTTCAGGGGCGAGATCACCAAGCCCGGCTCCAACATCATCGTTGCCGACGGGCGAGGTTATGCGATCAGCGACGGGCCTGCCAAGCTCATCGCGTCCATGACCGGGACGATGATGGTCATTCGCGGAAGAGAGGGAATTACGGGATGAAATTCGAACTGAAGTCCGTCGCAGGCAAGTCCATCCTGTTCGTCATGGCCGCCGAGGCCGAATACGGGCCGTTCCTGCGCTCGCGTATCGAACCGCTGATGACAGGCGTCGGCCCTGTCGAGGCGGCGATCGCGATCTCCAAGTCGCTCTCCAGTCTCGATGCTTCCGACGATCTGCCCGATCTCGTGGTTTCGCTCGGCTCGGCCGGTTCGGCGCGCCTGCAGCAGACCGAAGTCTATCAGGTCACGTCCGTTTCCTATCGTGACATGGATGCCTCGCCGCTCGGCTTCGAAAAGGGCAAGACTCCCTTTCTCGACCTGCCGGCCGATCTCGACCTGCCGCTGCGCATTCCCGGCATTCCCGAGGCCACCCTTTCAACCGGCGGCAACGTCGTTTCCGGTGCCGCCTATGCCAATATCGCAGCCGACATGGTCGACATGGAGACCTATGCGGTGCTGCGCGCTTGCCAGGGCTACAAACTGCCGCTGATCGGCCTTCGCGGCATTTCGGATGGCGCAGTCGAGCTGCAGCATATTTCCGGCTGGACCGAATATCTGCATATCGTCGACCGCAAGCTTTCTTATGCCGTCGATAGTCTGTTTACTGCTCTGGAAGATGGCGTTTTCTGGTTCTAAAGCATGTCGCGCAAAAGTGTGCAGCGGTTTTGCAATAACGACATGCGAAGACAAAAGCTTGAACCGTGGCAGCGAATATGAAGGATCGCGACACGCTGCAAGCGCTGAAAACAGGGACAATCGGGACAATAAAACCCCGATACGGCCGAATTCCCGGATTGCAAGCAGAGGCGCTTTTCATTAAAGGCTCGCCATGACCCAGACAGCACATCCCGACAGCGTTCTCATCGTCGATTTCGGCAGCCAGGTGACCCAGCTCATCGCACGACGCGTGCGTGAAGCCGGTGTCTATTGCGAGATCGTTCCCTTCCAGTCCGCCGAAGAAGGCTTCAAGCGCCTTCAGCCGAAAGCGGTGATCCTGTCCGGCAGCCCGGCCTCGACGGTCGATGAAGGATCGCCCCGGGCGCCGCAGATCATCTTCGACAGCGGCCTTCCGGTGTTCGGCATCTGCTACGGACAGCAGACGATGTGCATGCAGCTCGGCGGTATGGTGGAAAGCGGCCATCACCGCGAATTCGGCCGTGCCTTCCTCGAAGTCGACGAGGAATGCGCCCTCTTCGAAGGTCTTTGGTCCAAGGGCTCGCGTCATCAGGTCTGGATGAGCCACGGCGACCGCGTGACGAAACTGCCCGAAGGTTTCGAGGTCGTCGCCACTTCGTCCAACGCGCCTTACGCCTTTATCGCCGACGAGAAACGCAAATATTACGGCGTGCAGTTCCATCCTGAGGTCGTGCATACACCTGATGGCGCCAAGCTGATCGCGAACTTCATCCACAACATCGCTGGCATCCAAGGCGACTGGACCATGTCCGCCTACCGCCAAAAGGCTGTCGAAGACATCCGCCGCCAAGTCGGCGACAAGCGCGTCATCTGCGCGCTTTCCGGTGGCGTGGATTCGTCGGTCGCAGCCCTTCTCATCCACGAAGCTGTCGGCGACCAGCTGACCTGCATCCTCGTCGACCACGGCCTGATGCGCAAGGACGAGGCCGCAGGCGTCGTTGCCATGTTCCGCGAGCACTACAATCTGCACCTGATCCATGTCGACGCTTCCGATCGCTTCATCGGCGAGCTCGAAGGCGTTTCCGACCCGGAAACGAAGCGCAAGATCATCGGCCGCCTGTTCATCGAGACCTTCGAGGACGAAGCCAAGAAGCTTGGCGGCGCGGATTTCCTCGGCCAGGGCACGCTTTATCCAGATGTGATCGAGTCCGTTTCCTTCACCGGCGGCCCTTCCGTCACCATCAAGTCGCACCACAATGTCGGAGGCCTGCCGGAGCGCATGAAGATGCAGCTCGTCGAGCCGTTGCGCGAACTCTTCAAGGACGAGGTTCGCGTGCTTGGCAAGGAACTCGGCCTGCCAGACAGCTTCATCGGCCGCCATCCCTTCCCGGGTCCGGGCCTCGCCATCCGCTGCCCAGGCGGCATCACGCGCGAGAAGCTTGATATCCTGCGCGAAGCCGATGCGATCTATCTCGATGAGATCCGAAAGGCCGGCCTCTATGACGCGATCTGGCAGGCTTTCGCCGTGCTGTTGCCCGTCCAGACCGTCGGCGTCATGGGCGACGGCCGCACCTACGAATTTGTCTGCGCGCTGCGCGCCGTCACCTCGGTCGACGGCATGACGGCGGATTTCTATCACTACGATATGGAATTCCTGGGCCGCGCCGCGACCCGCATCATCAACGAAGTCCGTGGTATCAACCGCGTGGTTTACGATGTGACCAGTAAGCCGCCGGGCACGATCGAGTGGGAATGAAGATCTGGGAAACCCGGCACGGATTCCCGTTTTTGCCTCGTCTTCCAGAGAATTTCTGATAATACGCCAAGCACCGATGACATTCTTCGTCTCGTGCGGCCGAAGGCAGCACGCACCAAGTCTGCCAAAAAAGTGTCTGCGGCGGTCAAGGACGCCGCCTGAGGCACTCATTCACTGTTCAATTCGACATCGGCAAACGGCCGCCGCTCGGCAGCCGTTTTTGTCTCCAATATAGTTTCACCTTCATTGTTCTTGTTTTGTTCTTGACGAAAAGAGCACCTCTGATAAGCTCCTCCTTGTAAAACAAGGAGGCGGACGATGTAGTCCGTAGTTCAGATGCCTCATTTTCCGCTCGACCCGAATGGCTCCGACCCCCGGAAGAAAGCCGGCTACAGCGGGGGACGTCACCACAGGTTGTTCTTCATGCTCCGCCCGACCGCTGAGGCAGCATCCGAAGCGATGGAGATCGCCCAGACTTATCGCAACGCCCATGCATTGACGGGGCCTTCGCGACCCCTTGAGCTGCTTCATATCACGCTGAATGGTGTGGGCGCCTATCGCAGGCTGCCGCAGGATATCGCGTTCGCTGCGGAACAGATGGCTGCGACAATACGCGTCCGACCGTTCGAATTGGTGCTTGATGAGGTCATGAGCTTCCGCCATCCGGGCGAACCCCAGGCCTTCGTCATCTGCACCAGGCAGGAAAACGAAGCGCTGCTGGATCTTCGCCACCAAATCCAGGAAGGTCTGTATGAGGCGGGACTGCCCTATAACCTCGGTGGCCATCTGACACCGCATATGACGCTGCTCTACGATCGCAAGACAGTTCTGCCTGAAGAGCTTAATCGGCCGGTGCGGTGGACCGTCCGGGAGTTCCTGCTGATCCACAGCATCTATGGAAAGAGCGAGCATAATGTCATTGGCCGTTGGCCTCTGCTCGGCTGAGCCAAGCTTGCACCGCGGGTGGGGATTCGCATACAACTCCCCACCCAATAGGCACAGGCGGAGCAGGACAGTGGACGTTTCAGAGATCATCATCCCCGGCGATACGCCCGGCATCGAATGGGGGTTGCCGGTCATCCGTTTCGAGGGAAACGATCCCGCCGCCCCGAAGGTCTATATCCAGGCCGCATTGCACGCGAACGAACTACCGGGAACGGCGCTGGCGCATTTTCTCTGCCTACAACTCAGGCAGGCCGAAGGCGAAGGACGGATCGCCGGCGATATCACGCTTGTGCCACAGGCAAATCCGATCGGTGCCGCACAATCGCATTTCGGCGAGCTGCAAGGCCGGTTCGATCTGGGATCGCGGACCAATTTCAACCGAGACTTTCCGCTGATCTCCGTTCGTGATCGGCCAGAGCTGATTGACGGGCTCGACAACTACCCGGCAGCTGATCGATTGAAACGGGAGCTCATCCATATGGCGCTCGGCGCCGATCTGGTGCTCGATCTGCATTGCGATGATGAATCGCTGCAATATGCCTATATCGACGAAGCCTTCTGGCCGGAGGCGGCGGACCTTGCCAATGCGCTCGGCATGGAAGCAGTGCTGCTTTCAGATGGCGAAAGCAGCGCCTTCGAAGAAGCGGTCGGTTTTGCCTGGAAGTATGAGGTGCCGGGCGAGCGCAAGGCGAAACTTCCGGGCAAGCTTTCAGTGACGGTGGAACTGCGCGGCCTGCGCGACGTCGATCCCGGTATGGCCGCAAAAGACGCCGAAGGCATGCTGCAATTCCTGATCGGGCGCGGTGTCGTCAGCGGCGGAGCGACCGTAGACAAGACCTTCTCCGGACCAGCCGTGCCGCTCGACAATGTTGAGATCGTGCGCGCGCCGCAGGGCGGTACGGTCCTCTTCCACCGCAATATCGGCGAGCGTGTCTCGGAAGGGGAGCTTCTGGCGACGATCGTCACCCGACCCGGTTTTGCCGAGGGCGATATCAAGATCCGGGCGCCGCAGGACGGGCTGTTGCTGACCCGCACGTCCGACCGGCTGGTGCGCCGACGCGGCGACCTGATGAAGATCGTCGCCGACAAGCCGAGCAAAGCAACGCGAAAGGCCGGCACCCTGGAAGACTGAACCGCATTCTTTTCCACGCGCGAATGTAAGGCTCCGCGCAACTGTCACACAGGCTTCAAGAAAATCCGCCAAGCCGTGGCAGACATGTTGCGAAGGAGCTTTCATGCCGCATTACGACATTGCGATCGTCGGCGCGGGAATTGTCGGGCTGGCGCATGCGCTGGCGGCGGCAAAGCGTGGCAAACGGGTCGTCGTTGTTGACCGTGACGCACAGGCAAATGGCGCTTCGGTGCGCAATTTTGGCTTTGTGACGGTGACCGGCCAGCAGGCCGGCGACTGCTGGAACAAGGCGCGCCAGGCCCGCGATATCTGGGCCGGGATTGTCGATGACGCCGGCATAGACGTCCTGCAGCGCGGGCTGCTCCTTGCCGCAAGGCTCGACGAATCCGAAGCCGTGATCGACGCCTTCCTGCGCACAGAGATGGGCGAGGGCTGCGAAAGGCTGACGCTCGATGAAGCACGGCGGCTTGTGCCGGCACTGCGACCGGAATCGGGGCGCTTCACACTCTATAGCCCACATGAGGTGCGGGTCGAATCCAGCACAGCCATTCCGCTGCTCGCCCGCTATCTCGAAGTCAAATATGGCATAGAGTTCCGCCGCTCGACAGCAGTGAGCGCCGTCGAGCCGCCGCGAATCGAAACGTCAACCGGCTTGATCGAGGCGGAGACGGTGGTTGTTTGTCCCGGCGACGATTTCAAGAGCCTGTTTGCGGATCGGATCGCTGCCTATAACGTCACACGCTGCAAGCTGCAGATGATGCGTGTTGTGCCGGCCCAGCGGGTTTCCCTCAGCGCTGCGGTTATGTCCGATCTCGGGCTCGGGCGTTATCTCGGTTATGCGGAATTGCCGGAGGCGACCGCCCTGAAGGCGCGGCTTGACCGCGAATTCAAGCCGGAGCGGGAAAACGGCATCCACCTGATCGTCACGCAGTCGGAGGACGGATCGCTGATCGTCGGCGACAGCCACCATTACTCCGAAACACCCGATCCGTTTGGACTGGAGCGGGTCGACCGACTGATACTCGACGAAATGGATGCCGTGCTCAACCTGCCGGGTCGCTTCATTACCGAGCGCTGGATCGGCACCTATGCCTCCGCTCCAGACCGCTGGCGGTTTACCGACAAGCCCTCCGACGCGCTGCGCATCGTCGTCGTCACCGCGGGCTGCGGTGCTTCGACCGCCTTCGGTATCGGCGAAGAAACCATCGAGGATCTCTACGGGAGCGCAGCATGACGCAATTCAAGGCAGTGGTCTTCGACTGGGCCGGCACAATGATTGACTTCGGCTCTTTCGCGCCGATGGGGGCCTTTGTGGAAACCTTCGGCAAACTCGGCGTCGAGGTAACCATCGCCGATGCCCGCAAGCCCATGGGGCTCCCGAAGCGTGCCCATATCGCCGCGATGCTGGCCGAGCCGCATATCGCCGCGCGCTGGAAGGCTGTACAAGGAGCGCTTCCGGACGAGGCTGCAATCGACAAGGTTTACGAGCTCTTCGTTCCGCTGAACGAAGCTGTCGTGACTGATTACTGCGCTCTGGTGCCGGGCGCGATCAAGACGATCCAATACCTGCGCGAGCGGCAGATGAAGATCGGCTCGACCACAGGCTATACACGCTCGATCATGGAGCGCGTGCTGCCGCTTGCCGCCGAACAGGGTTATGCGCCCGACAATCTAATCTGTGCTGACGATCTGCCGCTTGGCCGACCGACGCCGATCGGCATGTATAAGTGCTTCCTCGACCTGATGGTCTATCCGGCCTCTGCCGTTCTGAAGGTCGATGATACCGAACCCGGCATTGCCGAGGGTGCTGCCGCAGGCTGCGTGACTGTTGGCGTGACGCTCTCGGGCAACGAGGCGGGGCTGACACCTGCAGAGCTGGATGCACTTTCGCCAGAGGCGCGAGCTGCGTTGCACAAGCGGATCGGCGAGAAGCTGATTGCCGCCGGCGCCGACTATGTTGTTGAAACGGTGGCAGACCTGCCTGCCCTTATCGAAGAGCTTGAGGGATAAAGGACCAACGGCGTTTGCAGCGCTGATACAGCGTGGTATCTCCCTTATGAATCAGGGAGATCGAACCCGCATGGCCGTCACCATCTACGGTATCAAGAACTGCGACACAATGAAGAAGGCCCGCGGCTGGCTGGACGACCATGGCGTCGCCTATGATTTTCATGATTACAAAGCAGTCGGCATCGATCGTAGGCATCTGGAACGATGGATCGACGAGGCAGGCTGGGAGACGGTGCTGAATCGCGCCGGCACGACCTTCCGCAACCTGCCTGACGCCGCGCGCGAAAATCTCGACCGCGATAAAGCCATTGCCCTGATGCTCGACCAGCCGTCGATGATCAAGCGGCCAGTACTCGAAACTGGCGGCAAGCTGCTGATCGGCTTCAAGCCGGATATCTACGCGCAGGCGCTCAAGGGCTGAGCCATGTCCAAAACCACTCGCGCCACACAGGTCCTCACACAAGCCGGCGTCGCCTTCACGGTTCATACCTATGACTATGATCCGAATGCCGAGCGCGTCGGGCTGCAGGCAGCTGAAGCGCTCGGCGAGGAGCCTCATCGCGTGCTGAAGACGCTGATGGCAGAGGTGGACGGCAAGCCGGTCTGCGTGGTCGTGCCTTCCGACCGCGAAGTGAACATGAAGAAGCTCGCGAGCGCCTTCCATGGTAAGTCGGGCAATATGATGAAACCGGCCGATGCGGAGCGGTTAACGGGATACCATGTCGGCGGCATCAGCCCTTTCGGGCAGAAGAAGATCGTGCCGACGGCGATCGAGGAAACCGCTCTTGCCGAACCGCTCGTCTATATCAATGGCGGGCAACGCGGGCTGCAGGTGCGGCTCGATCCGAAAGAGGCATTGAAGGTACTGAAGGCGGCCGCCGCACCGCTGATCGCCTGATCAGAGAAAGCGGTCCAGCAGGCCGGCGATCGTCCTCGCCTCGCTTTCTGCAAGCTTGCCGCCGATATGAGTTTCGATCGCTTTGCCGTAGACGGTCCACATGCGCTCCCGAAGCTGACGGCCGGCATCAGTGATCACCACCCAGCGGCCGCGACCATCCTCTGCGAAGACCTCGCGAGCAACCAGACCCTCCTTTTCCAGCCGATCGATCAAACGGGAAAGATTGTACTGCGCCAGCAGTGTCCGCTCCTCCAGCTCATAGGGGCGCAGCCTGTCTGATTGTGAGCGCGCCAACTCCCAAAGCACGTCATACCAGGCAAGCGGCGGCATACCGGCTGTCTTCAAATCGGCTTCGATCAAGCCCAGCAGCCGCTCGCGGGCGCGCATGAGGCGCGTCCAGGCAGAAACCACGGCTTCGTTCGGCTTTGGCATATTCTCAGACATAAATGTAATTACATCTATCTTGAAACTCAGCGCAAGCGATATTAGATGCATCTGCATGCATGCAAAGCCAACGATCCCTTGCCAAACCCCGGGAGATTTTCATGAGCAAGCTTACCCTCATCAGCCATCATCTCTGCCCCTATGTGCAGCGCGCCGCGATCGCGCTCCTCGAAAAGGGCGTGCCATTTGAGCGCATCGACATCGATCTTGCCGACAAGCCGGATTGGTTCCTGAAGATCTCACCCCTCGGCAAGGTGCCACTGCTCCGGATACAAGAGGACGATGGCCGCGAAGAGGTGTTATTCGAAAGCAGCGTCATCTGCGAATATCTGGAGGAAACGCAGGCGGGTATCGCCCTGCATCCGACCGACGCGCTGGCCCGCGCCCACCACCGCGGATGGATGGAATTCGGCTCTTCCGTGCTTTCCGATCTCTGGGGCTATGAGACGGCGCAGGATGCCGCGCAATTGGAGGCCAAGCACAAGGCGCTTGTCGCCAAATTCGCGACTGTCGAGCGGGTGCTGGCGGACGGACCCTATTTCGCCGGGGTTAACTTCAGCCTCGTCGACACGGTCTTCGGGCCGATCTTTCGGTACTTCGATCTGTTCGATACGCTCGGCGACAGTCCCATCTTCGACGGGCTCGAACGGGTCAAGCGTTGGCGCAAGGCATTGTCGGAGCGAGGAAGCGTCCGGGGCGCCGTTGGCGAAGACTATCCGCAGCGCCTGATGGAGTTCCTCGATAAACATAACTCAATCCTGCTCAGGCTGCCCGCCGCCGCTTGAGGCCTACCCAAAAGCGGCCGGACATAAATCCGGCCGCCTTGAAATCGATGCGGCGCGCTTCATTTTCGCCGTAAAGGGGTCTAAGTCTTTCACCTCCCGTCGCAGACATCAGAAGGCAGGTTGATCCTATGACGTTCATGCCCCAGAGCCACAGCTCCGTTGATCCCGGCAAACTTGAGAAACTTGCGGAAGTCGCCATCAAGGTCGGCCTGCAGCTTGAACAAGGGCAGGATCTCGTCATCACCGCCCCGGTCGTGGCGCTGCCGCTGGTGCGGCTGATCACCAAACATGCCTATCTCGCCGGCGCTGGCCTGGTTTCGACCTTCTATTCCGATGAAGAGACGACGCTTGCCCGCTACCAGTATGGCAGCGACGAGAGCTTCGACCGGGCTTCCGGCTGGCTTTATGACGGCATGGCCAAGGCCTATGAGAAGGGCTCCGCCCGTTTGGCTATTGCCGGCGACAATCCGATGCTGCTGTCGGAACAGGATCCGGGCAAGGTCGGCCGCGCCAACCGCGCCAATTCCACGGCTTACAAGCCAGCACTTGAGAAGATCTCCAACTTCGACATCAACTGGAACATCGTCTCCTACCCTAACCCTTCCTGGGCGAAGGTCGTCTTCCCCGACGATCCGGAAGCAATTGCGGTCGCCAAACTCGCAAAGGCGATCTTTGCGGCGTCGCGCGTCGACGTGCCTGATCCGATCACAGCCTGGGCCGAGCACAATGCCAATCTGCGCAAGCGTTCTTCCTGGCTGAACGGCGAGCGTTTCGCTTCACTACATTTCACCGGGCCGGGCACGGACCTGACCGTCGGCCTCGCGGACGGCCATGAGTGGCACGGCGGCGCCTCCACGGCGAAGAACGGCGTTACCTGCAATCCGAATATTCCAACCGAGGAAGTCTTCACCACGCCGCATGCGCTGCGCGTGGAAGGCCACGTGTCCAGCACCAAGCCGCTCTCACATCAGGGCACGCTGATTGACAATATCCGGGTTCACTTCGAAGGCGGCCGCATCGTCGAGGCCAAGGCCTCACGCGGGGAGGAAGTGCTGAACAAGGTGCTCGACACGGATGAAGGCGCCCGCCGGCTGGGCGAAGTGGCATTGGTACCGCATTCCTCGCCGATTTCAGCGAGCGGCATCCTCTTCTACAATACGCTGTTCGACGAAAACGCTTCCTGCCATATCGCACTCGGCCAGTGCTATTCGAAATGCTTCCTCGACGGCGCATCGCTCAGCCAGGAGCAGATCAAGGCGCAGGGCGGCAATTCCAGCCTGATTCATATCGACTGGATGATCGGCTCCGACAAGGTCGATATTGACGGCATCAAGCCCGATGGCTCGCGGGTACCGGTGATGCGCCAGGGCGAGTGGGCATAGTACCGGCCTTCGGCATCAGGCTGCGCTGACTGAGCCAGACGCTGACCAGCACCATGGCAAAACCTGAAAGCTGGATCGGTGTCAGGCTCTGGCCGAGCGCCAGCCAACCGAGCATGGTCGCGACAACCGGGCTCAGGAAGCCGAGCGACGCCGCGGCCGAAGGCTCTATGCGCGAGAGGCCGCGGAACCATAGTAGATAGGTGAAGGCAGCACCGACGAGGCCAAGCCACGCAATGCCGAGGATATTGGCCGTCGTCGGCACAGGAAGCGTCGGTTCCAAGACAAAGACCACGGGCACGAGCAGAATCCCTCCTGCGGTCAATTGCCAAGAGGTAAAGGTGAGGCTCGAGACGGGCGGCTGCCAATGGCGGGTCAGCACCGTACCGAAGGCCATGGAGACCGCACCGGCGAGACCTGCAACGACGCCAACGGGATCGAGTGCCGCTTTCGGCGTCAGCACCAGAAGTGCGACACCTGCGATACCAATCAAGCCGGCCATAACGGCAATGAAACGGATCGGCTTGCCGAGCAAGAGGCGCGAGAGCGCAATGACGATCAGCGGCTGCACGGCGCCGACCGTCGCGGCCACGCCGCCGGGCAGGCGATAGGCCGAAACGAATAGCATGGCCCAAAAGAACGAGAAATTCAGCGCGCCGAGAATGAAGACGCGGCTCCACCAGATGCCCGTAGGCAGCTTCCGGACAATCAGCAGCAGAAGCAGCCCCGCCGGCAGCGCCCGCAGCATTGATTGCGCTGACCGAAAAGGGTCTGGCGACAGTGGAAGAAGCGGTCGGCGCGCATGTCGCCAACCAGCAGCGGTTGACGCGCAACCTGACGGCAGAAGACAAAGCCGAGCTCGACCGGTTGCTCAAAAAATTTCTGTCGGATTTCGAATAGTCAGACGGCGGCGAGTGCCTTTCGGACGCGCTCCAGATGCGTCTTCCGCTTGGCGTCCGTCGCGCGGTCCATGTCGTGCAGGCTCAGCATCCGGAACTTCACTCGCTTGGCGCAGAAATTGGCGATCCCGCGCTTCAGCAGACGGCGGACGGGATTGCCCATATAGACGTGCACCAGCCACCAGGGCGAACCAGTTGTCGTCAGCGCGTAGAGCAGCTTGATATTGGTCAGTTGCGGCACGATACGGCCGCCGGCAGCATCATGGGCAAAGGCGACATCAGGCGCAAAGACGCGATCGATGAAGCCCTTCAATATGGCCGGGAAGTTGAACCACCATTGCGGAAAAACCAGAATGAGGCCGTCAGCCGCTTTCAGCCTTGCGACGATACTGGAAACGGCCGATGTATCGTAGGGCACATCGAAATAGCCGCCACGCTCTGCCTTGGACAGTCGCGGGTCGAAATCCTCCGCATAGAGATCCAGGAGATCGACAGTATGACCGGAGGTTTCGAGTGTCTCGCCAGCGGTCCGCGCCACAGAAGCGGCATAACTTTCCGGCAGCGGATGGGCGAGCACCAGCAGAATGTGCATCGCTAAAACAGGCTTCCCTGTTTCGGTGGCTCGCCGGCCTTGACCGTGCGCTTTCTGGCGCCTGATGGCGCAGCGCTGCTTTCCGTCGTCATGGCGCCGACGCGGCCGTCGGCGAACTCAATGGCGATGCCCATGCCGGCGGAGAGTGCCGATGCCTGCGAGACCGGCTTGTTGTCTTCATCACGAATGACGGCATAACCGCGCTTCAGCACGTTCTTGTAGGAGAGAGACTGAAGAACGCGGTCCTGCGCTGCCAGAGCTGCGCGGGCGCGAGCGAGTTGATGACCAATAGCGCTGTCGGCATGGCGGGAGAAATTGGCAAGGCGGTCGCGAGCGCGACCCGTCTGCGTGGTCAATCTAGCCGGCACGGACGACAGAACGACACCGAAGCGTTCGACACGGGCTTTCAGATTGTCGATGCGGCGTTCGACGACACGCTCGGCGCGTGCCATGCGCTCGTTCAGAAGTTGACGGCGCTCGGTGATGCGGTTGGAGAGCACGTCGGGCCGCAGATGCGAGGCGACACGCTCGAAACCGCGGCGTTTGTTGATGGTGTTGAGCTCCAGCCCGCGCCCGAGACCGGCAGCGGCCTCATCGAAGCGGCGTCGGGGCAGCGCCAGCAGCTGATCGAGCGACGGCAGGGCTCGCATCAAGGCGCGGACGGACTGGCGGCGCTGATCCATCTGGCGGCTCATGCAGCCCTGCAGGCGGGCAGTGAGACCTGCGACCTGGGCCTCGAGCTCGGCCTTGACGGGCACCGCCATTTCGGCAGCTCCGGTTGGCGTCGGGGCGCGGACATCGGCTGCGTAATCGATCAGCGTCCAGTCGGTCTCGTGGCCGACGGCGGAAATCAACGGAATCCGGCTACCGGCTGCGGCGCGGACGACGATTTCGTCGTTGAAGCTCCAGAGATCTTCCAGGCTGCCGCCGCCGCGGGCGACGATCAGCACGTCAGGGCGCGGAATCTCGCCGCCAGGCTCCAGGGCATTAAAGCCGTTGATGGCATTTGCCACCTCCTCGCCGGAGCCCTCCCCCTGCACCTTGACCGGCCAGACGATGACATGGACGGGGAAACGATCGGAGATGCGATGCAGGATATCGCGGATGACGGCGCCCGTCGGCGAGGTCACGACGCCGATCACCTTGGGCATGAAAGGCAGGCGCTTCTTGCGTGACGGGTCGAAAAGGCCCTCGGCGCCGAGGCGGCGCTTGCGCTCCTCGATCAGCGCCATCAATGCGCCGGCGCCGGCTGGCTCCAGCGTCTCGATGACGATCTGATATTTGGAGGAGCCGGGGAAGGTTGTGACCTTGCCGGTCGCGATGACCTCCATCCCCTCTTCCGGCCGGAACTTCAGACGGGAAAAAGTGCCCTTCCAGATGACCGCATCGATACGCGCACGGTCGTCCTTCAGCGAGAAATAAGCATGGCCCGAGGAATGCGGGCCGCGATAACCTGAAATCTCGCCGCGCACACGTACCTGATCGAAGGCTGTTTCGACGGTCCGCTTGATGGAACCGGAGAGTTCCGACACCGAATACTCTGCAAGATTGGTAGGCGAATCGCCATCAAAGACATTGCTCATCTCCCCTTTCTATTTTGATCGCCTCCAAACGGAAAGATCGGGGTAGGTGAAGGGCGAATTTTTATCCAAAAATTGGTGGGGGACCCAAGAAATAGGGATATCGCTACTCCGAAAAAAAACTTAGTATCACTCATGTTCGTAGGGAGTGGCGAACACCGACCCGAAAATGAGCATGCTGATGACAGTGAAAATTCTCCGTCGATGACCGACGCGGGAGCGATCGCCTTTCTCATCCTCGCTATGCTCGACCTCATAGGAATCGGCTCGCGCTCTTTCTGGACAATCGGCTGATCAGACGGGATCGAATTGTCAGCGTCGTGCTGCTTCGTTCAACGCCGTGGTTGCACCTGGAAACTTCCGTTTACGTAAGTGAAAAAAGTAACGGAACTTTTCAGCCTGTAACAGAGTTGATTTAGATCGAAACACATACCCGGCGCAAGTCGGAGGAAATGCCGTCAGGTGAACGCATCCGTAACCATGGCTGCAATTGCAGCTTTCATTAAGGGTGACCAATAAACTTTTGTTAGCGGAGGGCCCCTAGGTTCCTCGCAAACGACCTGAAGAAGAGGTGACAACATGATCATCCTGACAGCAATAACGCTAGGCCTCACCGTCGGTCTCATGCGCTCGGCCAGCGTCATCGCGCTTGTCGCCATGTTGATCGGCGTCACCTTTGCGTTCGCCGCCATTGCTGCCGGTGGCGCGGTATCATTCCTGGCGCTTCTCTACACCATCATCGGCTACAATGCCGGCCTGCTGCTTTATCTCGGCGGCCTGTTCACCACCGATCGTCTGCGGGCCGTGCTCGTCCACTCCTGAAAGAGAGGACGTCAGTCCGACGTCCTCAGATAGCGAAAGAACTGGACGCCGCTATCAGCCGCTCTCGGCAGCGGGTCGAGATAGGCTGGAATATTGCCCTTGCCAAGCTGCGCATAAAACCCCTCTGGCTTCAATCTGGCGATTTCACGTGTCTGCAGATCATCCGGGCAGAAGGCAAGCACGGTGACGCCCGTTCCCTTCAGAAATGCTTCCGCCTCCTGCGGCTCGGCCAGACCGATATGCATCTCGGTCAGCATGCCACCCTGATTGCGATGATAGGGCGCCGACAAAACACGGTCGGCGGTATAACGCAGGATCGGCACACCCATTTCCGAGGGCGCCGAAACGAGACCGGCAGGCAAGCCGCCAAGCGGCGCGAGCGCCTGCCTGGAGGAACATGAGGAGCCCCCCGGCTCGTCAACAGTCTTTGTCTTATTGATCTGCATTTCGACGAGCGCGCCGCCGACGGCCCATACGGCCGGCACGCTTGCCAGAACCGTGATGATATAGACGAGAGCCGCCGCCGCATTCTCGCTATCGCCGTTCGACACGCGCCTGATGTCGATGATCAACAGGGCCAACGGCAGGATAGAAAGCAAGTTTGCGAAGACGGCGCCTCGCACCTGGACCAGAGCGACGGCCCAACTGACGCTCAAGAGTGCCAGAAGGATAAGATGGACCTGCATGCGATCGCCCTGAACGGAGCGGAAAATGCAGACGGCGATCGCGAGCAGGCCAGGCGCATAGAATGCGCCAAGGGAAAAGGGATCCGTCCGGCCGAGCGCGAGAATGGATTGCGCTTCCGAGACATTGCGCAGCCAGAGCTCGACCAGCATAGGATCGAGATCGGCAAGCGGATTGCGCAGGCATTCAGGCGCAATGACCATAGCCGAACCGAAAACGGCGGCGCCGACCGCCGCAAGCACTGCGAAACGCAAGCCGCGGCCGAGACGGCTGGCAAAGAGCGCGGAGGCAAGCAGCAGGCTGCCACCGATGGTCGCCAGGCTGTAGAAGCCGAGCGAGAGATTGTCGCACGTCACTACCGAATAGCGCTGTGGCGGCACGGTCGCAAAGAAGAGGATGCTGATCGCAACAGCGAGGCTAAGGCCGAAAGCCCTCGTGGCGGCGGCAAACGGCTCGCCTTCCCAGACCCAAAGAAATGCCACGACCAAGCAATAGATGGCAACAAAAGGCGTGGTTTCCGCGCCGATCGCGATCGCCAATGCGGCCGACGCGCCAGCGACGGCGTAGTTCCACGCGCGCTGCTTTTCATCGAGAAGCATCGCCACCATGGTTGCGACGAGCGCGAGCTGGACATTGTGATGATCGATGGCGCCGGGCGCAAAGCGATTGCCGGTATAGATCGCCATGCCGGCCAGACAGAAGGACAAGTGCATGCCGGCAAGGCCGCCAACGCGCTGGCCGGCAAGGCCCATGGCAATCAGGGCAGGAAAAACGAGCGACAGGGGCCAGACCACGAGTGCGGCAGCTTCCGCGGCATCATGACCGAAGAAGAGGCCGAAGAAGCGGATGAGCACAGCGATCGGCAGGTCGATCAGTCGTGACCAGTGCATGAGCGTGCCTTCGCCGACGCCGAGCCGATACTGCATCAAATCGAACCAGCCCTGCCCGTTCAGGAAGTCCCTGACCTCCACGAGGCGCATGCCGTCGTCATTGTCGGGGCCGACATAATCGACCGGACCCCCGGCATATTTCATTACGACGATAATGCCGATCAGAATAAGGGAGTAGATGAGGGCGGATGGCAGGAGACGCGTCAGCATCTGCCGAATACTGCCGATAAATCCAGTCCTGGCTGATGCGGATTGCGCCTTGGTGATCGGCTGCACTGCGTTCATCATGATAGCCAGGTCGTTGCGTGATGGGCAAACCTTAGCCTTGGCTTATCAAGAAAGTGTAAACCACGCGGCGTGACAGCTTTTGTTTCTCATAGCGGCTTGTTAACGCTGCATGGCGTAAATTCGACGCGGTTTCTTTGTTACGAGTGTAACCTATGGCGCGATCGTTCAGCGACAGTCCCGATATTGCCGTTCTGCTTCCCTGCTACAACGAAGCGGCGACCGTCGGCTCTGTCGTCAGGGGTTTCCGGGCGGCCCTGCCCGATGCGCATATCCATGTCTACGACAACAATTCCACCGACGGCACGGCGCTGCATGCCATGCTCGCCGGCGCACATGTTGTGCGTGAACGGCGCCAGGGCAAGGGCCATGTGGTGCGGCGTATGTTCGCCGATATCGATGCCGACATCTACATCATCGCCGATGGCGACGGGACCTATGCGCCCGAGGATGCTGAAGAACTAGTGCGGACGCTGTTGACGGAGCGGGCCGATATGGTGGTCGGTACGCGACGCGGCGTGCATGATGATGCCGGCCGGCAGGGACATGCTTTCGGCAACCGGCTCTTCAACATCCTCTATCGCGCAATTTTCGGGCCTGACTTCACCGATATCTTCTCCGGCTACCGGGCCTTCTCGCGCCGTTTCGTCAAAAGCTTCCCCGCGGTTTCCGGCGGTTTCGAGATTGAAACGGAAATGTCGGTGCATGCGTCGCGGCTGAAACTGCCTGTCAGTGAACTGGAACTGCATTACGGCAGGCGCCCAGAGGGCTCGCATTCGAAGCTCTCGACCTTCCGCGATGGCGGCAAGATCCTCTGGATGTTTGCCATGCTGATGAAGGAGACGCGGCCTTTCGCTTTCTTCGGCACGATCAGCGCCCTCTTCATGCTGGCAAGCCTCGGATTCATGGGGCCGGTACTGGCGGAATATTTTGCGACCGGCCTCGTCAGCCGCATGCCGACCTGGGTGCTTTCGACGGCGCTGGCGATGATTTCTATTATGTTGTTTACTGCCGGCGTGATCCTCGATTCCGTTGCGCGGGCTCGGGCAGAGCAGTTGCGCATCCATTATATGAGCCTCGCAGCGCCGGTTTCGGTAAAGGGTAAAACGTCGGCCATAACGCCTGATGACAAGAAAGCGGATGCCGCATGAAGAAGCTCGTTCGTTTTGCGATCGCCGGTGGGCTGGGCTTCATCGTCGATGCGGGCGTGCTTGCTGCCCTTCTGCACCTGACTCCGCTCGGTCCCTTCATTGCCCGGCTGATTGCCATTGCACTCGCGATGGCGACGACGTGGGCCTTCAACCGGACTTTCACTTTCGACCGGTCAGGCCGATCGTTGGCAGTGGAAGGCTTCCGCTACGGCTCGGTCGGCGTGACGGCCGCCCTCGTCAACTACGGGCTCTATTCGGCGCTGCTTCTGTCATTACCAACGCTGCAGCCGCTTGTCGCAATGGTGCTCGCGACGGCAGCGTCGATGTTCTTCAGCTTCTTCGGCTATTCCCGCTTCGTGTTCCGGGACAAAGCCGAATAAGTATCAGACCGCTTCCCAGCCATCCTGCTCACTGGCGCGGTAGATGGCGTCGATGACCTTCTGGTTAAGCTTGGAATCTTCCAACGTGACGATTTCTTCCTTTTCGCCTGCCGCAGCGCGGGCAAAGGCTTCAGCCTGGCACTTATACTGGCGGCTATCCTGGAAGCGGATGATCCGGGCTTCATTGTGGCCGCGATCAGTCACCTCAATCTCCTCCGGGCCCCAACGATTGGCGTTGAAGGGCGACTTCACTTCGATATAGCCGTCGGTGCCGTGGAAAACCATGATCTGACGGCCGGCCATTTGGGTGGAGATGTAGAAGCTCAGTTCAAAATCGCCGAAATCGGCCTTCACGCTGGAGTATATATCCGTGCCAAATTCCCCATCACGCTCGGTGATTGCCTGGACCCAGGACGGTTCCTTGCCGGTGGAGAAGCGGGTGCTGATGACTGGATAGACGCCGATATCCGGCAGGCCGCCGCCGCCAAGCTCGGGAATGTTGCGCATGTTGCCGGGGTCGCGGTTGTAATAGGTGAAGGCGCCCTGGACATGGCGAAGCTCGCCGATCACACCCTCCTGCAGCAGCGAGCGAACCTTCCGCCAGACCGGCGAATAGGTGATCATGAAGGCTTCGCTGATGATGACCTTGTTGCGATCGCGCGCAGCAATGAGATTGTCGATCTCGGAAGCTTTCAGCGCAATCGGCTTTTCGCAGAGCACGTGCTTGCCGGCATCCGCGGCCTTGATCGACCATTCGACATGCTGGGAGGTCGGCAGCGGTATATAGACGGCGTCGATCACATCGGACGCCAGCATTTCCTCGTAGGAGCCGAAGGCATGCGGCACGGAAAAACGGTCCGCCATTTCCCGGGCACGTGCAAAATCACGGCTGGCAATCGCGGTAATGACGCAGTTTTCCGCGTCCTGGATGGCGGGAACGACATTGTCGCGGCCGATCTTGGCCGTCGAGAGTATACCGAAACGCAACATGAAAGGTCCTCCTGAAATCGATCGGGCGCACCTTATGCAGCCCTGTCATGCGGTGCAATGGCGCGCGGGGGAGATCACGGAAGTTTGGTTTCCTTCGGGAAGACTCCGCGCTAGGGTACTGACGAACGGCGTTCTGCCGCTTCCTCACATTCAATCACCTCAGCATTTTTGGAGAGCGCCATGGAAATGCGCCGGCTTGGGAAAACAGGGCTTTCGGTCTCGCCGATTGTCTTCGGCGGCAATGTATTCGGCTGGACAACCGACGAGAAAACGTCCTTTGATATTCTGGACGGCTTTTTCGGTGCCGGCCTCAATACGATTGATACCGCAGATGTCTATTCAGCCTGGGTGCCGGGCAACAAGGGCGGCGATTCCGAAGAGATCATCGGCAGGTGGCTGAAAAGGTCAAAGGTTTCCCGCGACAAGGTTGTCATCATCACCAAGGTCGGCTCGGATATGGGCCAAGGCAGGACGCTGAAGGCAAATTACATTCTCAGGGCAATCGAAGATTCTCTGCGCCGGCTGCAGACCGACTATCTCGACCTCTATCTGTCACATTGGCCGGACACCGATACGCCGCATGAAGAGTCACTTGGCGCTTATGCCAAGCTTCAGGAACAGGGCAAGATCCGCTCCTTCGGCTGCTCCAACTATGATGCGAGCCAGCTGCAAGCTTCCTTCGATGCCGCCGACAAAGCAGGCCTGCCGCGCTATCAGGCGCTGCAGCCCGAATATAACCTCTATGAGCGTTCGAGCTTCGAAGGCCCGCTTGCCGATCTCTGCATCAAAGAAGATATCGGCGTCATCACCTATTTCAGCCTTGCAGCCGGCTTCCTTTCGGGCAAGTACCGCAGCAAGGCGGATACAGAGGGCCGCGCCCGCGAAGGCCGCGTTTCCCAATATCTCGACGACAAGGGCATGCGCATTCTTGCGGCACTCGACAAAGTCTCGGTCGAAACGGGCGCAAAGCCTGCGGAAATCTCGCTTGCATGGCTGTTGCGCAAGAAGAGCGTGACGGCGCCGATTGCCAGTGCTACGAGCCTTTCCCAGCTTGACAGCCTGGTGAAAGCAACGACGCTCAAACTCTCCGACGAGGCGATGGCGCTGCTGGATAAGGCGGGCGCATGAAACGAGGTGGTGGCATGGCCGTGACGATCCGCGACGCGAAACCTGAAGACGAGGCGCGCTGGCGCCTGCTCTGGGCGGATTATCTCGCTTTTTACGAGGTCACCGTCGACGCCGACATCACCGATTCCACCTGGCGCCGGATCTTCGATCCGGCGTCGGCAATCTTCATGCGGGTGGCGGAACTCGACGGCGAAGTCGTGGGCTTCACGCTCTGCCTGACGCATGAGGGTACCTGGATTCGAGGTAAGGACTGCTATCTCGAAGACCTGTTCGTTTCCGGGAATGTGCGCGGCAGGGGTGTCGGCCGGGCACTGATGGACGACCTCGTTACCCTCTGCAAGAAGAATGGCTGGTCGCGACTCTATTGGCATACGAGCGAGCAGAACAAGACGGCCCAGGCGCTCTACGACACTTACGTCAAGAGTGACGGCCATATCCGCTACCGCATCAATTTCTGAACTGCGGAAAGCCCTCATACCATTCAGAATGATCGCCCTCCCAATTGGCCATCCCCGGCTTGGTCAGGATACCGCGCGGGCGTACATAGCTCTGGATCACACGCTTCGGCCGCTCGTGCCACTGGATGTTGAAAGCCCATAGCTTCGGGAAGAAACAGAGCGAGGCATAAGGCAGGTGGTCATGGATCCACCAGGCAAGCCTCAGCCAGTCGCTTTCATCAGTATAGTGATCGACCATCCACGGGATGGCAATGCAGGCGGCGGCGCCCATGCAGCCGTCAAAATCTCTGACATCCCAGATATGATGGGCAGCAGTGGCGGCGTTAGTCGAACAATTCAGCTTGTTCTCGTTGCCGAAGCGATTGACTGCGGGCGAGCGATAGCCGGAGCGAATGTGCAGGCGCCCGAAACTCGCTTCCAATGGCTCCAACAATTCCTCGCAAAGGCGGCTGCCCGTTTCGATTGCCAGATCGGGATCGTCGGGAATGTTCGGGATGCGATAGAAATCGGCGATCTCGGAGTGGAGGAAATCGCGGAAGAAGAAATTCGTCGACAGGCGCACTCGGCCGAGATCCTCGAGCCCCTTCATCGATCCTGGTTTCTTCATGCGCGGTCCTCCCGAGTGCTCCCGACATCATTGCCCGGGCAATGCAGTCGTTCCACCCGAAATGCGCGGGAACAATTAGCCCGGTGCCAACTTCTAAGAAATGTCGCCCAAGGGCGCAAATCTCTCAACAAAGGAACGGAACCATGGCCAAGGAAAAGACACTGGAAGATCTGTTTTACGATACGCTCAAGGATATCTATTTCGCCGAACGGCAGATATTGCGTGCTTTGCCGAAGATGGCACGCGCTGCCCAGTCGACGGAATTGAAGGCAGGTTTCGAAAAGCACCGTGAAGAAACCGAAGGCCATGTCGAGCGACTGCAGCAAGTTTTCGAGATCATCGGCAAGCGCGCCCAGGGCAAAACCTGCGAAGCGATCCAGGGCATCATCGCCGAGGGCGAGGAAATCATGGAGGAATTCAAAGGCACATCGGCCGTCGATGCCGGCCTGATTTCCGCGGCCCAGGCCGTCGAGCATTATGAAATCGCCCGCTACGGCACGTTGAAAACGTGGGCGCAGACGCTGGGCTTCAAGGACGCCGTCATGCTCCTCGATCAGACTTTGCAGGAAGAAGGCAAGACCGACCAGCTTCTGACGAAGCTTGCAACGACTGCCGCAAACCAGAAGGCACGCGCAGCCTGATACTCGCATCCGCAAGGAGAGCGGCCGGCGCCGGCCGCTCTCCTTCTTTCAGCCTTGTCTTCGCCGACGACCCCTCTATCATTTCCTTCAGAATACGAGGCGAGGTGTCGATATGGCTGACAGGCAGGCAATCGAGGCAACGGTTCATCTCTATGTCGAGGGCATGGCCTTCGCCAACGAGGCAGCCTTAAAGAAAGCTTTCCATCCCAAGAGCTCGATCATCGGGCACTATGAAAATGCGGTGGAATGGCTCTCGCGGGATGAATTCATTGCCGCCATCATCGAGGAAGGGGCAGCGCCACCGGGCACCCAGCCTTACATGGATATCGGCAGCATCGATATATCGGGCGATGCTGCGACCGTGAAAGTCACCGACGAATTCGCCGGCATGCGCTTCACTGATTATCTCTCGCTGCTGAAGATCGAAGGCCGCTGGACGATTGTCAGCAAGCTTTATCATCTCCATGTGTAGGGTCCTGTACCTTCCGTCTGCAACAGACCGCAAATCATCGCCCTATGCATTCTATGCATCCTATGCAGGCCCCGCATCGCCTCAAGTTCGGAAAAACAGGTCCATAAAATCAGAGCGCCCTTTGCGCGCTGATCAGACGCACAAAGGGCGCTTTATCTTTTGCTCAACGCAATTCTGGACGCGAAACCAGTTTTGCTTGAGATCGACTTAGCCGGCTCAGCCTCGCAAAACGCCGCCGGTGAACTTGGCAACGCTTGCGACGATCTTCTGGGTCAGCGCTTCGAAATCCTCGTCCGTCAGCGTGCGCTCGGCCGGCTGGATCTGGACTTCGATCGCAACGGATTTCTTGCCTTCGCCGACCGAGGCGCCTTCGAAAATATCGAAAACATTGACGCCCGTTATCAGCTTGCGATCGACACCGGTGGCAGCCTTGATGATCGCTCCAGCTTCCACGGTCTTATCGACGACGAAGGCGAAGTCGCGCTTGACGGCCTGGAAGGGCGAGAGGTCAAGCGCCGGCTTGGTACGGGTCGCCTTCTTCTTCGGCTCGGCCATGGCATCGAGATAGACTTCAAACCCGCAGAGCGCGCCGGAAACATCGAGCCTTTCGAGCATGGTCGGATGGAACTCGCCGAAATAACCGAGGATCACCTTCGGACCCATCTTGATCGTGCCTGAGCGGCCGGGGTGATACCATTCGGGACCGCCCTGCTCGATCTGAATATTCCCCGTCGGCAGGCCGCAGGCTTCGATGACGGCGAGCGCATCGGCCTTGGCATCGAAGACATCGACCGGCTTGCCGCCACCCTTTGAGGCATTCGACCACATGCGGCCGACACCGGCAAGCGAGGCCGTGCCGCGGCGGATGCCGCCGGCTACGCGGCGCTGGCCTTCCGGCGTGTCGTTTTCGTAGGTACCGGAGACTTCGAAGATCGCCACGTCGCCATAGCCTTTGTCTGCATTACGCTGGGCAGCCGTCAGCAGGCCAGGCAGCAGCGAGGGGCGCATATCCGACATTTCGGCCGCGATCGGGTTGGCGAGCTTGAGGGCTGCCGAGCCGCCGCCGAAGAGCTTTGCCTGATCTTCGGAAATGAAAGACCAGGTGACGGCTTCCAGCATGCCGCGCGAGGCGAGAGCGCGCTTGGCGATGCGCGTGCGGATCTGCAGCACCGTCAGGATTTTACCGTTGACGGCAGCATGGCTTTCGAGCGGCGCCGGCTTGATGTTGTCGACGCCGTGAATGCGCATGACCTCTTCCACCAGATCGGCCTTGCCATCGACATCGGGACGCCAGGATGGAACGGCGACGGAGACACGTTCTCCGGAGCCCGAAACCTTGAAACCGAGACGGCTCAGAATCCTATTGCTTTCTTCGGTCGAAACCTCCAGGCCGGTCAGGCGCTTGACCTCCGAATAGGGGAAGTCGACGATCTTTGGCTCGTAACCCTTGTAGCCGACGATTTCGGCCCTGGCGGGCGTGCCGCCGCAAAGTTCAAGCACCAGTTCCGTCGTGCGTTCCAGACCCGGAATCATATACTCCGGATCGACGCCGCGTTCGAAACGGTAGCGGGCATCGGTGATGATGCCGAGCGCGCGACCTGACTTGGCGATGTTCATCGGATCCCAGAGAGCGGATTCGATCAGGACATCGACGGTATTCTCATCGCAGCCGGAATGTTCGCCGCCCATGATGCCGCCGATCGATTCGATGCCGTCTTCATCGGCGATGACGACGTTGTTCGGGCCGAGCTTGTATTCGCGCTGATCGAGCGCCAGCACGGTTTCGCCTTCCCTGGCGCGGCGCACAGTCAGGTTACCCGTGACCTTGGCGGCGTCGAAGACGTGCATCGGCCGGCCTTGATCGAAGGTCATGTAGTTGGTGATATCGACAAGTGCATTGATCGGGCGCAGGCCGATCGCGAGCAGCCGCTGCTGCATCCAGCGCGGGCTCGGGCCATTCTTGACACCACGGACGAGCCGCAGGCTGAAGCCCGGGCAGAGCTTGGCATCGTCGAGATCGAGCGTCAGCGTTACCGGCGTTTTTCCTTCGACAGCGAAGGATGGCGCGGGACGCGTCTTCAGCGTGCCGAGGCCGGAGGCGGCAAGATCGCGGGCAATGCCGTAGATCGAGGTGCAGTCCGGGCGGTTCGGCGTCAGGTTGATCTCGATGACCGGATCGTCGAGATGGGCATAGGCGGCGTAGCTCGTGCCGATGGGCGCATCATCAGGAAGGTCGATAATGCCGTCGTGATTGTCGGAGATCTGCAGTTCCTTTTCCGAGCACATCATGCCGCGGCTTTCCACACCGCGGATATTGCCGACCGACAGCGTTACGTCGATGCCGGGAACATAGGTGCCGGGAGCGGCAAAGGCGCCGATGAGACCCGCACGCGCATTCGGCGCGCCGCAGACGACCTGTACCGGAGCGCCCTGACCGGTATCGACCATCAGTACCTTGAGGCGGTCGGCCTGCGGATGCTTTTCGGCGGAGAGAACCTTGGCGATAACGAAGGGCTTGAAGGCTGCCTTATCGTCGACATCTTCCACTTCCAGCCCGATCTCAGTCAGGCGGGCGCAGATTTCATCGAGCGTAGCATCCGTTTCCAGATGATCTTTCAGCCAGGAGAGCGTGAATTTCATAGGTCCAATCCTCCCTTAAACGCTCAGGCCGCCGAACAGCGTCGGCATGTCGAGCGGGCGGAAGCCGTAATGGTTTATCCAACGGACGTCGGCGTTGAAGAAGTCGCGCAGGTCTGGCATGCCGTATTTCAGCATGGCGATGCGGTCTAGGCCCATGCCCCAGGCAAAGCCCTGATATTCGTCCGGATCGAGTCCGCCGTAGCGCAGTACGTTCGGGTGGACCATGCCGCAGCCGAGGATTTCCATCCAGTCGGTGCCTTCGCCGAACTTGACGATCGGGCCGGACCGGTCGCACTGGATATCGACCTCGAAGGAGGGCTCGGTGAAGGGGAAGAAGGACGGGCGAAAGCGCATTGTCACGCCGTCGACCTCGAAGAAGGTCTTGCAGAATTCCTCCAGCACCCAGCGAAGGTTGGCAACATTGGCCTTCTTGTCGACGACCAGACCCTCGACCTGATGGAACATCGGCGAATGGGTAGCGTCGGAATCCTGGCGGTAGGTCTTGCCGGGGATGATGATGCGGATCGGCGGCTTCTGCGCTTCCATGGTGCGCACCTGCACCGGCGAGGTATGTGTACGCAGAACCTTGCGCTCGCCCTTCTCATCCGGATTGAAAAAGAAGGTGTCGTGCATCTCGCGGGCCGGGTGTCCCTCGGGAAAATTCAGAGCCGTGAAATTGTAATAGTCGCTCTCGATGTCTGGACCTTCGGCGATCGAGAAGCCCATGTCGGCGAAGATCGCAGTGATTTCGTCGACGATCTGGCTGATCGGATGGATACGGCCGCGCTCGGCGGGCGATGAACGTACCGGCAGGCTGACATCGACCGTTTCGGCTTTCAGACGGGCATTGATCGCCGCTTCCTTCAGCACCGTCTTACGATCGGTGAGAGCGTCGGTCACCTCGTTCTTCAGAGCATTGATGACAGCGCCGCGCGTCTGGCGCTCCTCCGGCGTCATCGCGCCGAGCGTCTTCAGAAGCTCGGAGACGGAGCCCTTCTTGCCGAGTGCCGAAACACGGACGGCTTCGAGCGTCTGTTCGTCATTGGCGGCGGCAATTTCGGCAAGCAGAGAGGATTTAAGCTGGTCGATATCTGACATTGTCTTCTTTCCGTCCAGATCAGGCGGCGTTCGAAAGGCGGGCCGAGCGGCCGGCGCCAGCAGTACAAAGAAAGAAAAACCCGCGCTAGCCCAAACCAGCGCGGGTTTCCCAAAATTCAAAAAAGCGTCAAGCTTGGGAAGCGCTGGTTAACGAACCGCGCCTTCAAACTCGTTAGCCGTGCCAGTTTCCTTGAGGTACTCAAGGGCCTTCTTGGCGGCAGCAACCAGCGCGCCGAATGCTTCCGGCTCATGGATTGCCATGTCGGACAGAACCTTACGGTCGACTTCGATGCCAGCCTTGTTCAGGCCGTCGATGAAGCGGCCATAGGTCAGGCCGAATTCGCGGACGGCAGCGTTGATACGCTGGATCCAGAGGGCGCGGAAGTTGCGCTTGTTAACCTTGCGGTCGCGATATGCGTACTGCTTGGCGCGATCGACGGCGGCCTTGGCGGTACGGATGGTGTTCTTGCGGCGGCCGTAGAAACCTTTGGCCTGCTTCAGAACCTTCTTATGCTTGGCGTGGGCGGTGACGCCTCTTTTTACACGTGCCATTTCATGATCTCCTTAATCTAACGCGTTACCGGAATAGTCTCAGAGACCGTTCGGCAGATAGTTCTTCACGACCTTACGGCCATCGGGTTCTGCCAGAACCATCGTGCCACGTGCATCGCGAATGAACTTGTTCGTGCGCTTGATCATGCCATGGCGCTTGCCAGCGGCAGCCGCCTTGACCTTGCCGGTCGCGGTGATCTTGAACCGCTTCTTGGCAGAGGACTTCGTCTTCATCTTGGGCATTTTGCTACTCCGTTCTGAGAGCTCCTCACATGCTTCATCAAAGAAGCCCTTCTGCGAAAGCCGGCTTTACCGTCTTCGCCAAAGGCGCGGGAGCGTTTGTTGTTGATCTGCGGGTCCAGTGACGAAACCTGCCCGCAAGCATTCGAAACTGCCACGGCATGCCCTGCCGGTCAGTTCGGACGCGCGCTTATAACCGCAGCGTCATGAAAGTGCAACGGGGCAGAAGAGGATTCTTGCACCCGCAAGAAACACAAAAGCCGCCCTGTCGGACGGCTTTGAGCGAAAGGATGCGGCACCGGTCACTTCGGCGCCAGCACCATCATCATCTGGCGGCCTTCGAGCTTGGGCTCGGCCTCGACCTTGGCAATCTCGAGCGTGTCGGCCTTAACTTGTTGGAGAAGCCTCATACCGAGTTCCTGGTGGGCCATTTCGCGGCCGCGGAACTTCAGCGTCACCTTCACTTTGTCACCTTCGTCAAAGAAGCGACCCATCGCCTTCATCTTCACCTCATAGTCATGGGTGTCGATGTTCGGGCGCATCTTGATTTCTTTGACTTCGACAATCTTCTGCTTCTTACGCGCCTCGGCAGCCTTCTTCTGGTTGGCATATTTCAGCTTGCCCAGATCGAGGATCTTGCACACAGGCGGTTCGGCATTGGGGGAAATTTCGACGAGGTCGAGGCCGGCTTCTTCCGCCATTCTCAAGGCCTGGTCGGTGGGCACGACGCCCATATTCTGTCCGTCAGCAGCAATCAGCTGAACTTTGGGAATGCGGATATCCCGATTCGAGCGCGGTCCATCCTTCACGGGCGCGTCGGTTTTGAAGGGTCTGCGAATGGTCGTATTCTCCTCGCGTTGTTCGGAACGTTGCAGCTTCGTGTCCCAGTTCGAAAAGGGGCACAAACGGGTCACACCATCGCTGCAACGGATTCAATAACATCCTTTAGCGGAAAAATCACCTGCTGTCAGCCCGTCAAGAATCTGTTTTATAGGCCAAAACAACAGGAGTTTCGCCCGATGTCCGACCAGATGTCCGTTCTTGAGCCCAAGTTCCTTGATGTCGGCGAAGGCGCGGCGGCGCGGCAGATCGCCATGCTGATACGCCCGGCGAAGGCCAACACCGATCTTCCCGCTCTCATTTGGCTATCCGGCTACCGATCGGACATGAGCGGCAGCAAGGCTGTCGAAATCGACCGGCTGGCGGAGGAACTGGGTGCCGCCTGCATCCGCCTCGACTATTCCGGCCACGGGCTTTCCGGCGGCGCCTTCACCGACGGCACGATCTCGCGCTGGCTGGAGGAGGCGCTCGCGGTGATCCGCAATACCGCCCCGGAACGAATGATCCTCATCGGGTCTTCGATGGGCGGCTGGATCGCGTTGCGGGTTGCACAGGAGCTTGCGAAGGGCGGCGGGCCAAAGCTTGACGGCATTGTGCTGATCGCGCCGGCGCCGGATTTCACCTCCGATCTGATCGAGCCGAACCTCAAGAAGAAGGAGCGCGCCTCGCTGGAGGAGCGCGGCTATTTCGAGGAACGCTCGCAGTATAGCCCGGAGCCCAACATCTATACGCGCGCGCTGATCGAGGATGGCCGCCGGAACCGGGTGCTGACCGGGATCATCGAAACGGGCTGCCCGATCCATATCCTGCAGGGTATGAAAGATGCCGATATCCCCTATCTGCATGCGATGAAGCTCGTGGAACATCTTCCGGCGGACGACGTGCTGCTGACCTTCATTCGCGATGGCGATCACCGGCTTTCGCGCCCGCAGGACATCGAACGGCTGCGCACCGCCGTCAAAGGGATGATCCGCTGAGCGGAAGCCGGTCCCCCATCAAAGCATACGCAACTGCCCAAATAGAAGGTCACGGTTGAACAAGATCTGTTCGATCATCCAAAGGTTATGTTGCATTTTAACCATGTCTGCGAGTTGTACGGCCCTCCCAAGAAGTAACGATTGACTCCTTTCGGCCCTCTCCGTTAACTCTTTGTTAATAAATAAAGGGCGATGCAGGGAAGTAGGGCGTGCGGATCAAGGGTTTCCTCGTGGCCATGATGGCCGTGTTTGCAATGGCGCCGGCCGCTATTCCGGCTCCGAGCAAGAATGCCTCCATGGTGACCGGCAATGCGACATCGCAGCCGGTTGGTCATTACGACTTCTGTCAAACGCACCGCAGCGAATGCGGTGCCGACCGCAATACCGGCCCGGTCGCGATGACGGGCGCCAGGTGGGCAACGGTCCGTTCGGTCAACACGACCGTCAACCGCACGATCACGCCAATGACCGACAAGGAAATCTACGGCAAGGACGAGGTCTGGGCCTATCCGACCACGGCCGGTGACTGCGAGGATTTCGCGCTTCTGAAGCGCCGTATCCTCATCCAGCGCGGCTTCTCGCCTGCCGATCTGCTGATGACCGTCGTGCGCAAGCCCGATGGCGAAGGTCATGCCGTGCTGACGCTGCGTACTGCCGAAGGCGATTTCGTGCTCGACAACCTCGCTTCCGACGTCAAGCCGTGGTTTTCGACGCCCTATACGTTCATCAAGCGCCAGTCGAGCTTCAATGCCGGCCGCTGGGTAACCATTGAGAATGGCCGCGACGTTCTGGTCGGCGCTCTCAAGTAAGACGTTTCGAGGGGACTGTGGGAGAGGCCGGCGAAAGCCGGCCTTTTTCATTCCAGGATGCTCTCGCGCTGCCATCCGTGTTTCGCTCGGCTACGCTCGAGCGCCGTTCACGCATTCCCGATAAAAATACCGGCTGCGAGGACGAGGCCACCGCCGACGACGACCTGGAAGGCGGCGCGCAGGAACGGCGTCTCCATATATTTGTTCTGGATGAAGGCGATCGCCCAGAGTTCGAAGAAAACGATGATGGCGGCGGTGACGGTCGCGGTCCAGAATTGCGGAATGAGATAGGGCAGCGCGTGGCCAAGGCCGCCGAGCGCCGTCATGATACCGCAGGCAAGGCCGCGCTTGATCGGCGAGCCGCGGCCGGAGATCTTGCCGTCGTCATGGGCGGCTTCCGTGAAGCCCATCGAAATGCCGGCACCAACAGAGGCCGACAGGCCGACGAGGAAGGTCTGCCAGGTATCCTGCGTGGCAAAGGCCGCGGCAAAGATTGGTGCCAGCGTGGAGACCGAGCCGTCCATGAGACCGGCGAGACCCGGTTGTACATAGGTCAACACGAACTGTCGGCGTGCTGTCTCATCCTCTTCCCTCTTCACGTCTTCCGGCGTGTGCTTGTCGCCGAGCATGCGGGCAATATCCTCGTGGCCTTGCTCTGCCAGTGCAAGATCGCCGAGAAGCTGGCGGGTAGAGGCGTCAGAGGTCTGCTTGATCGCTTCGACATAGAAGCGATAGGCCTGCTCCTCCATCGCTTCGGCCTCCTGCCTGATCGCATCGAGGGAGAGATTGGCGCGCAGCCAGTCGGGTTTGCGCTCATAAAAGCCTTCGACATGCTCGCGGCGTATGAGGGGAATACGCTCGCCAAAGCGCTGGCGGTGCATTTCGATCAGCGACCTGCGGTGCGTGTCCTCCACCTCGGCCATATCCTCGAACACCTTGGCGGAGGCCGGAAATTCCTGTCGCAGATGTTCGGCATAAGCGAGGTAGATGCGAGCGTCATCCTCTTCCGAGGCGATAGCAAGCGCCAGGATTTCCTGCTCGGAGAGAGAGCGGAAGGAACGTTTCGGTGATCTGAAAAACGGGGCGAGCATCGCTAGTCTCCAATAATTTAGAATTATTCTAAACTTAGAGGGACGCGACACGTGGGTCAAGATCGAAACCCCGCGAGATTGACAGATTGACGCGATCGGCCGATCGCGCTTTGCCGACGCGGCGCGCCAACCTATATGGAGGCCACAAGCAGCACCGGGGTTAAAGATGAATAGCGAGATACAGGGACGGGCCGCGCATATTGCCGCCATCCGTGAAAAGGCCGAAGCCGAGATGAAGGTGATCGGCGTGGACGAGGCCTTCATTTCGAAGCTGGTGGAGACTTTCTACGGGCGGGTACTCGCGCATCCCGAGCTCGGACCGGTCTTCGATGCGCGGCTTTCCGGCCGCTGGCCCGAACATATGCAAAAGATGAAGAGCTTTTGGTCCTCTGTTGCTTTCCGCAGCGGCGCCTATGGCGGCAAGCCGGTGCAGGCGCATCTCGGCGTGGCGAACATGACGCCCGATCTTTTCCCGAAATGGCTTTCGCTGTTTTCGCAAACGCTCGAAGACGTGGCCCCGACACCGGAAGCCAGGGACTGGTTCATGGCGACAGCGGAACGGATCGCAAAGAGCCTGACGCTGTCGCTCTTCTACAATCCGGCACTCGACGATCCCGCAAAGAAGACGGGCTGACCCTTTACTGCCTTGCCGAAAAGGTCGCACCCGCACTTGCGGCAACGACCAGAGCCGTCCCGGCCATTTGCAGAAACGTCATCGGCTGGGCCAGAATGACGAAGCCTGCGAGGGCTGCAATGGCCGGCTCGAGGCTCATGAGGATGCCGAAGGAGGCGGTCGGCATGCGACGCAGCGCGATCAGCTCCAGCGTGTAGGGCAGCAGCGGCACGAGAATGGCAAGGCCCACCATTTCGACCAGACCGAAAGCATCGAGCTTCGGCACGGCACCCGAGAAGCCGAAGGGTGTCGCCACCAGAGCGGCGACCATGAGCGACATGGAAAGTCCTTCCAGCCCCCTGAAGCTTGCGCCGATCTTCTTCGTGAGCACGATATAGATCGCCCAGCCGGTTCCAGCGCCGAATGCAAAGAGGACACCGAGGGGATCTCCAACCCAACCTTCGCCGTCATGGGCGAGAGCCAGAACGCCGAAAGCGGCGACAAGCGGCCAGATGAGGCGCCAGTTCAATCCGTAACCAATCGTCGCGACCGAAAGCGGCCCGAGAAAATCGATCGCTACGGCGAGACCGAGCGGAATGCGTTCGATCGACGAGAAAAAGCTCATCGTCATCAGCGCCGTCGTGGTGCCGAGGACCAGGGCACTCGTCCATTGAGCGCGGCTGTAGCTTGACATGCGCGGACGCACGGCGATCGCGAGGATAATGGCCGCAAAGGCAAGGCGCAGCCAGGTGGCGCCGATCGGCCCATAAGTGGCGATGGCTGAGGAGGACAAGGCCGCGCCGAACTGCACAGAGGACATGGACATGAGACACATCATCCCGCCGGCGGCCACACCGCCAAACGCTGCGGGCGTCTGCGCCGTCAGGGTGCTCGTTCCGACGTTCGTTCTTTCTTCCATATGCTTCTCCGATTGCGCTCTTCATATGAGGACAGCGCATGAGCGACAAATTCAAACTTCTGATCGGGGTAGCAAAAGGCTTGATGCGATGTCAGAGGCGGCCTGAGAGGATGATCTCTTCTGCGTCTTCGAAACTCATGTCGAAGACCTTCCTGCCGATCTCGAAGCTGAAGCCGTTGCGGGCGAAGGCGGAGAGCTCTTTTACCTTCCGTTTTTCGTCGAGTTCCTCGCGACGGAAAGGCCCGAAGGCACGCTTGCGGGCGAATATCGCCGCGGCATAGAGATCGTCAGCCTCTTCAAGCGCTGCCTCAACCCTGTCGCTGGAGATGCCCTTGACTGCAAGCTTCCGGGCGATGGCGCGCTTCGACTTGCCGCTGCGCACGGCAGAACGCGTACTGATCTTGGCATAGGCGCTATCGTCGATCGCCTTGTTGTCATAGGCGAAGTTGACAGCGAAATCGGCAACGGCCTTCAGCTGGGCGGCGCTGATATCCTCGAATTTCTCCTTCGCCTTGCGCGTAATGGCGTCAAAGAGCTGCTTCTCGGTCATCATGCGCCGTTCGAGGCGGTAGATGGTCGAGTTGCGCGCCCAGCTCAGCATACGCGGCGTCGGAACATCGGATGGAATGGTCTCCTCGGTCATGGGCAGCGATCAGGCTTCCAATCCCTTGAGCACATTGGCGACGTTGAGGCCAATTTCCGGCAGGCCGTAACCGCCCTCCATGCAGGTGACGACGGGCAAACCGGCAGCGGAGATCATCTCGCCCATACGGATGAAATCCTCCGATTTCAGCTTGAAGAAGGAGATCGGGTCGCGCTCGAACGTGTCCACGCCGAGGGCGACAACGATTGCTTCGGCGCCAAAGCCCTTGATACGTGAGAGCGCATCGGACAATGCCGATGACCAAACATCGAATGTGGTGCCGGGTGCCATCGGGTAATTACGGTTGGTGCCGTCGCCTTCCCCTTCGCCTGCTTCATCGGCATGGCCGAGGAAATAGGGAAAGGCGTGGATGGGATCGCCATGCAGCGAGGCGGTGAAGACATCACTGCGGCGATAAAAGAGATCCTGCGTGCCATTGCCGTGATGGAAATCGACGTCGAGCACGGCGACCTTCTTTGCTCCGTGATCGAGCAGACGCTGGGCCGCGACGCCGGAATTGTTGATGAAGCAATAGCCGCCGAAAAGGTCGATGCCGGCGTGATGGCCCGGCGGGCGGCAGAGCGCGAAGGCGAAACGGTTGCCGGCATTCAGCCAGTCCGCGCCCGATATCGCGCAGCGCATGGAGGCAACGGCTGCCTCGTAAGAGCCCTTGGTGATGGACGTGTCGGCCGCATTGGCATAATGGCCGATCGCGCCGACAATGTTTTCCGGTATGCGCTGGCTGGTGCGGCGGACGGGGAAGGAGTTGGCAATCGCCTCGCCCGTATATCCCGCGGCCACCCAGCGGTCCCAGACGATCGCCAGAAACTCCAGATAGGCCGGATCATGGACCTTGCGCGCCGTTTCGAGACCGTGAGCTTCCGGCGCAACAACATCCGAGAAGCCCGCCTTCTTCACCGCGGCGAGAATCCATTCCGCCCGGAACGGTGCCTCGAAGGGCGTCACGAGCTGGCCGTCGTGCAGCTCCGTCTTCGCATCGCGCAGCTTGTGGTCTTCGGAATAGATGACGCGCACGAGTTCCTCCGCAAATCAGTCTGTCAGACTCAAGCCTTACACAGGCCCGCCCCAAGAAAAAAGCCGTTGAACACGTCTTGATCGCCACGAAAGATGACGCCACGTTCAAGCCGATTTCAGAATGCGTTCCTTTTCCTCAAGAGATTAAGCCCCATGAAAATCCTGATGGTCGATGTCGATGGCGTGCTGGTTCACGGACGGCCAGCGGACGGTCTGCCGCTTTTTACTTACCTCGAGCGCGACCTCGGCCTGTCGCCGTCCTTGCTTCAGCGGGAGTTCTTCATGCCGCACTGGCCGGGGATCATTACGGGCCAAGAGCCGATAGAACCCCGTCTGACGGAAATTCTCGGCCGGATCGCTCCCCATCTTACCGCCGAGAAACTGCTCGATTACTGGTTTGAAAATGATTCCCGGCTGGACCGGCAGTTGCTTGCTGACCTCGCCCGCCTGAAGGACGAAGGCACGCCTCTTTATCTTGCCACGAATCAGGAGCACAGGCGGGCGGCTTACCTGCGCGACGTGCTCGAACTCGGCGGGCTTTTCGACGGCATCTTCTATTCCGCCGCCCTTGGTGCTCGAAAGCCCGAAAGTGCTTTTTTCCGCCTCGTGACCGATGGCGTCGGTGTGGCGCCTGAAGACATCGGCTTCATCGACGATGTCGAGGAGAATATTGCGGCTGCGGCGCAATTCGGCTGGAAGGCATTGCATTGGACGCCCGCATCGGCGCTCGCAGATGCCATCGCCGCCTTTACGCAGAACCCTCAGCCCACCCGCTTGTAGAAAAGCGTCGTGGCGCAAAACCCGCCTTCCGGCCAAAGCGCATAATCGGGGATGACGCCGACGCGCTCCCAGCCGAGACGCGGATAAATCGCTTCGGCATCGCTGCCGGTTGCCGTGTCGAGAACGAGGATCGTCTTGCCGCGACGGGCCGCTTCCTGCTCGGCCATCTCCATCAGGAGGCGCGCCAGGCCGTGACCGCGAGCGGAGCGATGAACAAGCAGCTTCTTCAGGTCGCCGCGATGCGGCTGGTTCGGCATCTGGGCAGCGCCGACCTGCACGGTGCCGACTATTTTGCCATCCATTTCGGCGCCGAAGAGGAGAGTAGCGCCATCAGCCACTGCTTCGGCGACGCCCCGCCAATAGGGTTCTGCATCAGCCGGCGTATAGGGCTGCATGAAGCCGACCGAAGCGCCGCCATTGACGCAGTCGGCAAGCACCTCGCAAAGATCGGGAATGGCTGCATAGGCTTCGGCGGCGGAGAGAAAGCGGATGGTCGACATGATGGTTCCTGGTCAATGAGCGCGTGAGTTAGCGGGTGCCGTGGTCCAGCACGACGCAATACCGTGCCGGCGCGTGACCCGGATTGTGAAAGACATGGCCGTCACCGACCGGCATGAAGAGGCAGTCGCCAGGCTTGAGGCGGTGAACGGTTTCGCCGACGGTCATTTCCAGCTCGCCGTCAAAGAGCCAGACATGCTGGGTCATGCCGCGGCTCGCTGCGTGCGGCGGGAAGGCGACCCGTGCACCGGCGGGAAACTCAACATCGACGATATCGATATCCGAGGCCGTACCCGACGGCGAAACGGCGCGGCGCATATAGCCGGTTTCGGGATCGCGCCAGACCTGCTGATCCTGACGGCGCGAGAGCGGCGATGCCGCCTGCGCTTCGTCGGCAAAGAATTCGGATAATGAGAGGCCAAGAGCAGCACAGACCCTCGCCAGAAGCGAGGCTGTTGGACTCGCCTCTGCACGCTCGATACGGGAGATCATGGCGCGGCTCACCCCTGAGGCATTGGCGAGATCATCCAAAGTGAGGCTTTTTTCCAGCCGCAACGTACGGATGCGAACGCCGATCGCCTGTTGGAGTTCCTGTTCCATCTTCCGATCCATGATTCCACTATAAGAGAAATACATGATCCAATGATGGAATCAACTCCTCATCAGTGGCCTTGCTTTCACCATAGCGCCGTCGATAAATGGCAGCGGCATTCAAAAGCGGAGAGCAAGATGGACGGTATTGCGCAAGGCACTGAGACGGCGGGAAGCTTCACGGCTGCCGCCTGGGAGCGGATCAAGCCAATCATGGCCGAGATCGAGCGATTGCCGTTGCTGGAACGGCTTTCCGACGGCACGCTGCCGCCGGAGGTGTTCCGCCATTACATCCTGCAGGATGCGATCTATCTGAAGCACTATGCCCGCTGCCTTGCGATCGTCGCCGCAAAGGCGCCCGACAATGCCCAGGTGCTGCGCTTTCTCGGGTCGGCTCAGAAAGCGATCACGGTCGAGCAGGGTCTGCATGCCGGTTTCCTAACCCAGTTCGGTATTTCGAGCGCGGATGTGACGGCGGCCGAGCCCTCGCCATCCTGCTTCGCTTATACGAATTTCCTGCTGGCAACGGCCTATCACAGCTCTTATGCCGTTGCGCTGTCGGCCATCCTTCCGTGCTTCTGGATCTACTGGCATGTCGGCGAAGGCATCAAGAGCAGGCCGGCGATCGAGGGCAACGTCTTTCAGGCCTGGATCAATACCTATGGGGATCCGCAGTTCGCGGCCGGCGCTCGTGAGGTCATCGCTTTGACTGATATTGCCGGGCGCGCTGCCTCCCTGGTGGAACGCCAGCAGATGATGGACGTCTTCGTGCGCGCCTCGCAATATGAATGGATGTTCTGGGATTCGGCCTGGCGGCTGGAGAAGTGGCCCGTCTGAGGCACGCTCCCCGGATAGCAAAATAGCGTAAACGGCGGGATAATTACCGCTTTGCGGGCGATCTGCGCGCTGCTATATGGCGCGCATGAGCACCAATTCGACCACCCCGCTATCCCATATCCGCAACTTCTCGATCGTGGCCCACATCGACCACGGCAAATCGACGCTTGCTGACCGCCTCATCCAGACGACCGGCGGCCTTGCCGAGCGCGAAATGTCCGAGCAGGTGCTCGATAATATGGATATCGAGCGCGAGCGCGGCATCACCATCAAGGCACAGACCGTGCGCCTGCACTACCAGGCGAACAACGGCGAGAAATATGTCCTCAACCTGATCGACACGCCCGGCCATGTCGACTTCGCCTATGAAGTTTCCCGGTCGCTGTCGGCATGCGAGGGTTCGCTGCTCGTCGTCGATGCCAGCCAAGGCGTGGAAGCCCAGACGCTCGCCAACGTCTACCAGGCGATCGACAACAATCATGAGATCGTCACCGTCCTCAACAAGATCGACCTTCCGGCTGCCGAGCCGGAGCGCATCAAGGAACAGATCGAGGAAGTGATCGGCATCGACGCTTCCGAGGCCGTGCTGATTTCGGCGAAAACCGGCCTCGGCATTCCCGACGTGCTCGAAGCGATCGTTCATAAGCTGCCGGCACCGAAGAGCCCCGGCGGCGAGAAGGCGCCGCTGAAGGCACTGCTCGTTGACAGCTGGTACGATACCTATCTCGGCGTCATGGTCCTTGTGCGCGTCATCGACGGCGTGCTGACCAAGGGCCAGACCGTGCGGATGATGGGCACGGATGCGAAATACCAGGTGGAGCGCGTCGGTGTGCTGACGCCCAAGATGGTCAATGTCGACAGCCTCGGCCCCGGCGAGATCGGCTTCATCACCGCTTCGATCAAGGAAGTGGCCGATACCCGCGTCGGCGATACCATTACCGAAGACAAGCGCCCAACCGCCGAAGCGCTGCCGGGCTTCAAGCCGGCGCAGCCCGTCGTGTTCTGCGGTCTCTTCCCGGTCGATGCGGCCGATTTCGAAGATCTGCGCGCCGCCATGGGCAAGCTTCGCCTCAACGACGCTTCCTTCTCCTTCGAAATGGAATCGTCTGCTGCACTCGGCTTCGGTTTCCGCTGCGGTTTCCTGGGCCTCCTGCATCTCGAAATCATCCAGGAGCGGCTGGAGCGCGAGTTCGATCTTGACCTTATCGCCACCGCACCGTCCGTTGTCTACAAGATGTACATGACAGATGGCACTGAGCGCGAGCTGCACAACCCGGCCGACATGCCCGATGTCGTCAAGATCTCGGAAATCCACGAGCCGTGGATCCGCGCAACGATCCTGACACCGGACGACTATCTCGGCGGTATCCTGAAGCTCTGCCAGGACCGGCGCGGCATCCAGATCGAGCTCACCTATGTCGGCACGCGCGCGATGCTGACCTATGACCTGCCGCTCAACGAAGTCGTCTTCGATTTCTACGACCGGCTGAAGTCGATCTCGAAAGGTTATGCCTCCTTCGACTATACACTCACCGACCATCGCGAGGGCAACCTCGTGAAGATGTCGATCCTCGTCAACGGCGAGCCTGTCGACGCGCTATCGATGATGGTGCATCGCACGGCCGCCGAAAAGCGCGGCCGCGACATGTGCGAAAAGCTCAAGGAGCTGATTCCGAAGCACATGTTCAAGATCCCGATCCAGGCTGCGATCGGCGGTAACGTGATCGCCCGCGAAACGATCTCGGCGCTGCGCAAGGACGTGACCGCGAAGTGCTATGGCGGCGACGCCACCCGCAAGCGCAAGCTGCTCGACAAGCAGAAGGCCGGCAAGAAGCGCATGCGCCAGTTCGGCAAGGTGGAAATTCCGCAGGAAGCGTTTATTGCCGCGCTAAAGATGGGCGACGAGTAAGGGGACTATCCGAGTTTCGGTGCCCCCCTTCAGGCCCAACACGAAATCGGAGGCTGGCCCTGTGCCAGCCTTTTGCTTTTAAAGCCCCGCCACCCAGCGATGCCACTCTTCCTCGCTCCCGCGGAACACGTTGAGGTCGATACGGCCTTCGACGCCATGCGACAGGCCGGAGCCGGAATATTGCCAGAAGAGCCACTTCCGGTTCGGATAGACCTTGGAGGGATGTTCCGCGACCGCACGCAGCCAGAAGTGATAGTTCTGGAAGGCGCCTTCGAGATTGTCGGCGTAGAAATCCGGGGCGGTGTAGATGATCGGGCGCTTGCCATAGTGCCGCTCGATCTTCTCCATGAAGACCTGCATCTTTTCCTGCACGCGAGCGCGGGAGAGCTTCACCTTGCAGCTCGATTCGCCGTTCCATTCCACATCGATGACCGGCGGCAGTGCATCCGGGTCACGCGGCACGTTGCGGATAAACCAGTCGGCCTGTTCGCCGGCCGTGCGGCACCAATAGAAGAAGTGATAGGCGCCGCGCTTGATGCCGGCCTCCTTGGCGCGCCGCCAATTGGTCTTGAACATCGGATCCAAATGGTCGCCGCCATCCGTCGCTTTGATGAAGGCGAAATTCGCGCCGCGGGTCCGCAAGGTTTCCCAATCAATGTCGCCCTGCCAGCGGGAAACGTCGACACCGTGGACCGGGAGCTTGCGCGGCGAAATCCTGCCGAAGTTGATCGGCTTGGCATCGCGGAAACCATAGCCATAGACGCGCGAGCGACCGCGGGTCGGCGGCTCGATGGCGGGTGCCGCCGCCATGGCGAATTCGACGGGGCGTTCGCTCGGAACCGGCATCCCCGGCTGTGAAACGGCTGAAGGCGTCATCGCCGAGAAGGCGCGCGGCGCAGGCGCAGGTGCTTCCCAGGCAAGGCTTGCCTGGGGTATCGCATCGTCCGTTTCGGCTGCCGGGCCTGTGGTCTGCGGCACAGACGCCGGCGGCGGGGTGACGGAAGCGGTGATTTCCTTCGACGGTTTCGGAGTGGCGCCGGCCGAAAGAGTTTCCGGACCGGAAGCCGACGAGCAGCCCGCCAGAGCAAGGCAAGCAAGAAGGATCGCTGGGACAGCCGTGGAACGCATGAGCACCGTTACGCAAAACAAAACTGAAGGTGCTTCATTCATCCGCGAAGAACACCAGTTTGGAATAGCTAACGGAAAATTATCAAAAAAGACTGAATCCGAACTTTCGGCGTGCCGATTCGGCGGCGGTCCATTGCAGCGCCTTTTAGAAGTCCTTAGATCCCACGGATAAAAGGAGTCTCCCATGACCGAGAAAGCCCGCGTGACGATCCTCTACTGCACCCAGTGCAACTGGCTGCTGCGTGCCGCCTGGATGGCACAGGAACTGCTGCAAACCTTTACGGACAGTCTTGGAGAAGTGGCGCTCATTCCCGGCACTGGCGGCAATTTCGAAATCCGCATCAATGGCGATCTGATCTGGGAGCGCAAGCGCGACGGCGGTTTTCCCGGACCAAAAGAACTCAAGCAACGAGTGCGCGACATCATCGAGCCCGACCGCGATCTCGGCCATACCGACCGGGCCTCGCTGGAAAGCTGATACTCAGCGATAAGGCGAGCGGCAGGTCTTGTAGATGCCCTCGTAAGTCACGAAACGATCGGTGCGCGGATTGTAAGAGCGGTATTCGTTCCTGCACCATTCCACATGACGGCTGCGATCGTCCGCCGAGGGCCGCACCCGCTGCACCGGCGGCGGATCATAGGTCAACCTTGGCGGCAGGGCGCCGGGCGGCTGGTAATATTTTGGACCGGCGGCATAGGGCGGGCGATAGTTCGGTTGGACATAGGCCGGGCGATGCCACTGTTGCGGGCCGAACCCGAAGCAGCCGCGGTAGTCACAGATCGTAGACTGCGTATTGACAGGCCCAATCGACGGCGAGCCCGCAACGGCCTCGGCCAGCGGCGCCGCGGCAAGCAGACCGGCAAGAAGAGCGAGGCGAAGGTCGAACATGGCGGTTCCTTTTCACTATCCCTCATATAGGGTGAAGAAACACACCATGCCATCCACGACCTGTGCGGTGAAATCACGGCTTCATGACGCTTTTTTTGCATACTGTCAGGAAAACTTCAAAAACCCCGTTGACAGCAAAGGGCCACGCCCGTACATGGCTCTCCGTCGCCCAGATGGCGGAATTGGTAGACGCGCAGGTTTCAGGTACCTGTGCCGCGAGGCGTGGAGGTTCGAGTCCTCTTCTGGGCACCATTCCTTCTCGAAAGAGCTTATTTTCCAATAATTTCAGTCGAGACGCCGCCCCGTCACGGGGCCGCTTCAACATTGCCACATTAATGCCAACATACTCCATTTCGATGGCCTCATGCGGATTCAGGTCTACATCATCGCCTTTCTTCTGAGCGCCATCATGTGGGGCGTGACCTTCGATGCCGCACGCAACGCCTATCGCGCCGCCCATACGGCCGGGTTAATGCCCAATCTGCATATCCAGCATAAGCTCGATCGCATTCTCTGAACGCCCCGTTCCCGCAGAGTGCTTTTCTTACCCCTTAAAAATCATAGGCATGCAGCGCCGATGCGCGCGGCGCTGCGAAAATAGCAAATAATTCCAGCAGACTACCGGCAAGCCACTCAGCCGGGCGAGCGGACGCCACGCGGCTGCCGGTTATTTTCGCGTCAGCTAAGGCAAGCCTCGCACAAGAACGAAGTCGGATACCGGCATCACGATGAAGTTACTGCCGTTGCGCTCCGCAGAGATCCTTGCCCGCATACCGGACATACTCGCCAGGTGCCTGCCGGCGGCAATGAATATTATCAGACCCTTTGGAGTTCGCCTGGGATGAAAGTCGTAATTCTGGCAGGTGGTCTGGGTTCGCGCCTCGCCGAAGAGACCAGCGTGCGGCCCAAGCCTCTGGTCGAGATCGGTGAAAAGCCGATCCTCTGGCACATCATGAACATCTATGCCCATCACGGCCTGAATGATTTCATCATCTGCGCCGGTTACAAGGGCTACATGCTCAAGGAATATTTCGTAAACCTGTTCCTGCATCACAGCGACATCACCGTCGACCTCGCCACCAACGCGATCGAATATCACAAGGGTTCGAAGCCCAGCTGGAAGGTGACCATTGTCGATACCGGCATGAACTCCATGACGGGCGGTCGTATCCGACGCATTCGCGACCACCTGAGCCCAGACGAGCCCTTTTGCCTGACCTATGGCGACGGTGTCGCCGATATCGACATCACCTCGGAAATCGCCTTCCACCGCAGCCACGGCCTGAAGGCAACGATGTGTGCGGTGACGCCCCCGGGCCGCTTCGGCGCGACGAACATCGAGAACGATGTGGTGACTGCCTTCATCGAGAAACCGAAGGGCGACGGCCAGCGCATCAACGGCGGCTTCTTCGTGCTGCATCCTTCCGTCATCGACCTTATCGAAGACGACGACACGATCTGGGAAGCCGGTCCGATGCAGTGGCTGACGGCCAATAAGCAGCTGGCCGCCTTCCGCCACGACGGCTTCTGGCAGCCGATGGATACGCTGCGCGAGCGCAACCAGCTCGAGGAGCTCTGGAGTTCCGGAAAGGCGCCGTGGAAGATATGGGCCTGACCGACTTCTGGAATGGCAGGCGCGTGTTCCTGACGGGACATACGGGGTTCAAAGGATCATGGCTTTCGCTGTGGCTGGAAAAGCTCGGCGCGGAGGTTGCGGCGGTTTCGCTGGAACCCGAAACCAGCCCCTCCCTTTATGCGCGGCTTTCGCCCTGGAATGGGCAGGGCCACCACATAGCCGACATCAGAGATGCAGCAGCGTTCAAGCAGCGCCTCATCGATTTCGAACCCGAAATCGTCATCCACATGGCAGCACAGGCGCTGGTGCGGCGCTCCTATGAAAATCCGACCGAGACCTTCGCGACCAATGTGATGGGAACTGCAAACGTTCTGGATGCAGTACGCGACACGCCCTCGGTCAGGACGGTTCTCGTCGTCACCTCCGACAAGGTTTATGCCAACAATGGCAGCGGCGTTCCCTTTATCGAAAGCGATACGCTCGGCGGCAAGGACCCCTACTCCAATTCCAAAGCCTGCACCGAGCTCGTGGTCCAGAGCTATCGCGACAGCTTCTTCAAGGGGCGCGATATCAGTGTTGCCACCGTGCGCGCCGGCAATGTCATCGGCGGCGGCGACTGGTCGAAGGATCGGCTGATCCCGGATTTCATCCGTGCTTTTGAAAGTAGCCAGCCGATCCAGCTCCGCTACCCGCAAGCGATCCGTCCCTGGCAGCATGTGCTGGAGCCACTCGGCGGTTATCTTGCCTTTGCCGAAGCCCTGACGGTTTCGGATGAGGCGGAGTTACCCGACGCGCTCAATTTCGGTCCGGATCCGCAGAGTTTCGCAACCGTTGCGGACCTCGCCGAAGCCCTCGGCCTCGCCCACGGCGTGAACGACGTCTGGAAACAGGCACCCGGAGCACACCTGCCGGAGGCGCCCGCGCTTACGCTGAGCTCGGCCCTGGCGCTTTCCACCATCGGCTGGCGCCCGCGCCTGAGCCTGCAACAGACAATCGACTGGACAGCCGCCTGGTACAAGGCCAACCGCGAAGGAGCCGACATGCGTGCCTTCTCGCTTGGCCAGATCGCGGCCTATGAGGAAGCAATATCATGACAGCGCATAATTGCCGGTTCTGCGGCGCTCCCTTGAAACATCGTTTCGTCGATCTCGGCTCGACACCGCTTGCCAACGCCTATCTGACGGAAGAACAGCTCAAGCAACCGGAGCCGTCCTATCCACTGCGCGCCTTCGTCTGCTCCGATTGCTGGCTTGTACAAGCCGATGCCTTCGTGCCGCCGGAAGACATCTTCAGCCACTACGCCTATTTCTCTTCCTACAGCGACAGCTGGGTGGAGCATGCCCGCCAGTTCACGGTCATGGCGCGCAAGCGCTTCGGCCTGAACGAGACATCGCAAGTCATCGAGGTGGCGAGCAATGATGGCTATTTGCTGAAACACTTCGTCGAGGCCGGCGTGCCGGTGCTCGGCATCGAGCCGGCCGAGAACGTCGCGGAGGTGGCCCGGCAGATCGGCGTTCCGACGGAAGCGCGCTTCTTCGGCAAGGAAACGGCTGCCGATCTCGTCTCCCGCGGCCTTGCCGCCGATATCGTCATCGGCAACAACGTGCTGGCACATGTGCCCGATATCAACGATTTCGTCGGCGGGCTCTCGGACGTCCTGAAGGAGGATGGCGTCGTCAGCGTCGAGTTCCCGCATCTGCTGCGGCTGATGGAAAACATCCAGTTCGACACCGTCTATCATGAGCATTTCTATTATCTGTCGCTGCTCGCAGTCGAGAAGGCCTTCGCGGCTCACGGCCTGAAGGTCTTCGACGTCGAAGAACTGCCTACCCATGGCGGCAGCCTGCGCGTGCTCGCCTGCCGCACGGCATCGACCGCTCATCCGACCGGCCCCGGCGTTGCCAAGGTGCGTGCCGACGAAGCAGCCGCAGGCTTCGATAAGGTCGAAACCTACGAGGCCTTCCAGAGCCGCGTAGCACCGATCAAGGATGGGCTGCTCGCCTTCCTCAACGAAGCCAAACGGGACGGCAAAAAGGTCGCAGCCTATGGCGCTGCCGCCAAGGGCAACACGCTTTTGAATTTCTGCGGCATCGGCACCAATCTCATCGACTATGTGGTCGACCGCAATCCGCACAAACAGGGCCATTTTCTGCCGGGCAGCAAGCTGCCTATCTACGCGCCGGAAAAGATGGACGAGACGAAGCCGGACTACGTCCTCATCCTGCCGTGGAACATCAAGAACGAAGTCGTGGCAGCCAATGGCAGGGTCGGCGCCTGGGGCGGGCGCTTTGCCGTCGCCGTACCGGAATTGACGGTAATCGGATGAAATTCATTCCGACCGCGGTTTCGGGTGCTTTTGTCGTCGAAGTCGAGCCGCGCTCCGACGAGCGCGGACTGTTCGCGCGGACTTTCGACGCCAAAAGCTTTGCCGATCGCGGTCTCGTCCCGGTCTACCCGCAATGCAACGTCTCGCAGAACCACAAGCGCGGCACCCTGCGCGGCATGCATTACCAGGCAGAGCCGCGTCCAGAGATCAAGCTGGTACGTGCCACGCGCGGCAGGGTCTTCGACGTGGCGCTCGATCTGAGACGGGATTCGCCGACCTATTGCAAATGGGCCTCCGTCGAGCTCGATGCTGCCAGCTACAACGCCTTCTACATACCTGCCGGCTGCGCCCACGGCTTCCTGACGCTCGAGGACGACTGCGAGCTCTTCTACCAGATGTCGGAAGTCTATGTGCCGGAGCTTGCCCGCGGCGTCCGCTGGGACGATCCCGCCTTTTCCATCGCCTGGCCGTTTATGCCTGGTGTCATCAACGAGCGCGATGCCGCGCTTGAAAGCTACAGCCAGGAGACAAGCCTTTGAGCGGTATGAAACTCAGCATCTGCATTCCGACCTACAATCGCGAAGCCTATCTCCGAAACGCGCTGGAGCATTGCGAGAGCTACAATTTCAGCTTCCCCTACGAGATCGTGATCTCCGACAACGCCTCGACCGACAACACGACGCAGGTTGTCGAGGAATTCATCGCCAAGGGGCTGCCGATCCATTATCACCGCCGCGCCGTCAACGGTGGCTCGGGGCCGAACCTTGCCTGCGCCTTCCATCACGCGGTCGGCGAATATTCGATCTACCTTGCCGATGACGATTTCCTGATGCCAGCCGGCGTTGAAGCGGCAATGGCCTATCTGGATGCCAATCCCGATGTCGTTGCCTGCCAGGCACCCTGGTATCTCTATGATGAAGTCCACGATCGGGACCTCTCACAATTCTACGATATCGCCGAAGACATCAAGTTTCCGCAGCAGAGCTTCATCGAGCTCTTCCAGTTCATCTTTAACGGCCACATCTTCCCTGAGATTGGCATCTACCGTTCCTCCGCCCTGCGCTCCGCCTGGGTGCCGCGCGATTTCTGCTTCTGGGCTTTTTCCTATCTCGCGCATTTCGTCGATCAGGGTGCCGTCACTTTCCTGAAACAGCCGTTCTATCGCTCGGTGGCGGTCTCCAAGATCGCGCCTGCGCGCCAACAGGCCGGCAACGACGACGTCATGACCTCCTGGGACAAATATCGCGGTGGCTTGGAATACTACCTCTACATCGCCGCCAAGCGCGGCAAACTGAACACCAGCCGCGAGGCGCGCGCCATCTACGATGAGATGTGCAAGATCTTCACGCTGAACCGCATGTCGGTCGCCATCCGTTTCTGGGTGGCGCGGAAGGACTTCATCAAGGCCTATGAGCTCTATACCCGCATGGCGCTCGGCGGCCTCGGCGAACATCCTGAGGTCGCTGAGCTTCGCCATAGCCTCCCGATGATGGTGGCGATCCAGACGCTCACCTATCAGGTCAACGCGACCGCCGGTATCGACCGCCTCATCCTCAGCGGCATGGCCGATCCCAAATCGATCGGGGAGATGCTGCGCAACATGGGCCTGCTGCCGGAGATCGAGATCGTCGCTGACCCGCAGACGCACGATCCGGCGCGTCTGGAGAAAACGGCGATCTTTGCCGCCGATATGCCGCGGCGCGAGAACTTCCTGAAGCTCGGCTACAAGCCTAACCTCATCTTCATCGAAACCGACCTGACGCAGCACGTGCTCGTCTGATGCGTGAAGCTGCGTCGGACGCTGCAAAGCCTCGCGCCAGTTTCACCCCCTAGTTTTTGCAGAGTTCAGTGTGCCCCGATCGCGTGAGTCTCAGCCCTGTCACAAAGAATTAAGGCATGACCAACAGGATATTCTATACCAAACCGTCCATCACCGAGCTTGAGACGGGCTACGCAGCCGATGCCGCGGCGAACGGCTGGGGCGCCCGCTGCTACGACTATATCATCCGTTTCGAGAAGGAATTCGCAGCCTATCTCGGCACCAGCCACGCGATTGCGACGTCGAGCTGCACCGGCGCCATGCATATGGGGCTTGCGGCGCTCGGCATCGGGGCCGGCGACGAAGTGATCCTCGCCGACACGAATTGGATCGCAACCGCCGCACCGATCAAGCATCTGGGCGCCGAGCCTGTCTTCGTCGACGTGCTGCCGGATACCTGGTGTATCGATCCCCTGGAGGTCGAACGCCACATCACGCCGCGCACCCGCGCCATTATCGCCACCCACATTTACGGCAATCTCTGCGACATGGATGCCCTGCTGGACATCAGCCGCCGTACGGGCATCCCCGTCATCGAGGATGCAGCCGAGGCGATCGGTTCCGCGTGGCACGGCCGGCGCGCCGGCTCCATGGGCATTTTCGGCACCTTCTCCTTCCACGGCACCAAGACGCTGACGACGGGCGAAGGCGGCATGTTCGTGACTGGTGATGCCGACCTCCATGAAAAGGTGCTGACGCTCAGCAACCACGGCCGTGCGCGTGGGCAGAGCAAACAGTTCTGGCCCGATGCGATCGGCTTCAAATACAAGATGTCCAACATCCAGGCGGCGATCGGCTGCGCCCAGCTGGAGCGCATCGAGGAGCTCGTCTCCCGCAAGCGGGATATCCTGGCCGCCTATATGGTGCGGCTCTCGACGCTCAACGGCATTAGCATGAACCCGGAATATACCGGCACGATCAACGGTGCCTGGATGCCGACAGCCGTCTTCCACCCTGCCACCGGTATCACCCGCGAAGTGCTGCAACAGGCCTTCGAAGCCGCCAATATCGATGCACGCGTCTTCTTCCACCCGCTTTCCAGCCTTTCGATGTTTGTGGAAAAGCCGGCCAACATCAACGCCTGGAGCATTCCGGAGCGTGCGATCAACCTGCCGAGTTACCACGACATGAGCGAGGCCGACATCGACCGCGTAGCGGAGACACTGATTTCGATCGTCCGCAGCCATCAGGACAAAAGCGCCGTTCACCTCCGCCAGTCGGCCTGAGCGCAGAATACAGAAGGTTCCAGAGAATTATGACCACCAAGGACGATCGCCTCGAATTCGAAGCCCACAAGCGCGAAATGTCACTCGCGCTCGGCAAGGACGAGGAAGCCTTCCAGCATGCGCTCAATACGCTGGTAGCGCTGGACAAGTATGATTACGCTTATCTCTGGTCCTGGATGGGCGTGCCGATCATCCAGATGCCGGCCGACATCATGGCCACCCAGGAAGTGATCTGGAACACCAAACCCGACGTCATCATCGAAACCGGCGTGGCGCGCGGTGGCTCGATGATCTTCATGGCGTCGTTGCTGAAGGTGATCGGCAAGGGCAAGGTGATCGGCGTCGATATCGACATCCGCGCCCACAACCGCGATTCCATCGAGAAGCACCCGCTTTCTTCGCTGATTACGCTGATCGAGGGACCGTCGACCACTGTCGAGACGCTTGCCAAGGTTAAGGCCGAAATCCCGGCCGGCGCTTCGGTCATGGTGGTTCTCGACAGCGACCACAGCCGCGATCACGTTCTCGACGAGCTGCGCTGCTACGGCCCGCTGGTGACCGAAGGCCAGTATATCGTCGTCGCCGATACGCTGCTCGGCCGTGGAGACATGTCGCAGACGCCGACGAAGCGTTCGAAGATCTGGTATCCGGGTGACGAGCCTTACGCGGCGCTCAATGCCTATCTCAAGGAAACCGACCGCTTCGAAACTGACGAAGCGCTGAACGGCAAGCTGGTGCTTTCCAGTTCGCCGGGCGGCTACATAAGGTGTGTCCGTGGCTGACAAGCGCAGGCTGAGGATTGGGGCGATTTGCTCTGCTGGCGGGGCGCCGTTTTTCACGGCCGCCGACCTGGCGGTGCGGACGTCCTTTCTCGATTACGCTGACCTGACATTGATCACCGATCGGCCGTGCGGCGCAGAAGCCGAAGCCGACAGCCGATCTGTCTATAGACAGCGACTGGAGGAAAAGGATCGCGTCCAATTCAGCACGAAAGCGTGCACGATTCTCAAGGAACGCGGCGTGGATCTGGTCCTCCTCTACTTCGCAAGGCTCATCAGCGCCGAACTTTTTTCAGTCATCCCTTCGCTGAACGTGCACCCGTCGCTTCTTCCGGCTTTTGCCGGAATAAACGCACTCAAACAGGCAGTGCAGTATCCAGTTCCGATTATCGGTTCGACACTGCATGCCGTCAGTGCCGGCGTCGACGACGGCTCCATTGTGGCGCAGGTTGCAACGCCCGCGCTCGGAACCTTCACTGCCGACGAACTTGGGCCATTGTCGTTTCTACACAAGGTCTATCTAACGCTTTGCGCGATCGATCTTGTTGCCAATGACTTGCTTGTCATCAAGCCGGCCTCCGAAACTGTGGTCCTGTCCGAAGGACTGCGCGTTACGGCGTCTGCCGCGCCTGCGATTCAAACACCGTCTCTCCTCTCGGCATTCTCCGATTTTCAAAAGACACGATCAGCTCTCGAAGGGTATCTGGTCCCATGACCGCCGTTGTCATTACCCAACCGATGCTGTTTCCATGGCCCGGCTTCTTCGAGCAGTTGATGCTTGCCGACAGTTATATCTATCTTGATGATACGCAGTTCTCGAAGGGCAGCTTCACGAACCGCATCCAGCTTCTGCGTGGTAACGATCGCTGCTGGATGACGATCCCGCTTGCTGGCAAGGGCAGCTTTCAGATGATCTCGGAGCTCACGGCGGCGGGCGACGACTGGAAGGCAAGCCACCGCGCGCTGCTGCGGCAATCGCTGCTGGGCGCGCCCTACATTGACGATGCGCTTTCGATCTTCGACAGCGTTTACAGTCATTCCACTCTGCTGGATCTGCTAATCGCCAGTATCGAGGAGCCTGCCCGCTATCTCGGCATCGGTGCCAATCGGAAGATCGAGAAAACAAGTGAGATGGGCATCGAAGGCACGTCGTGGCAGCGGGTGCTCGACATCGTTCTGAAGGCCGACGGCACCCGCTACCTGACCGGTCACGGGGCAGCGAACTATCTCGACCATGCGGCTTTCGAGCGGGCCGGTGTGCAGGTCGAGTATATGAACTACAGCCGCACACCCTGGCCCCAGCCGGTCGGCACGTTCACCCCTCATGTTTCTGTACTCGATCTCATCGCCCGAATGGGTCCGGAGGCGCGTAGCTGTCTCATCCCGGCCACCGTGGCGTGGCAAGACTTCCTGAAGGAGGAAACGGTAACATCATGACCAACGCAAAGATCACCGACGGCCTGCGTGCCGAATTCAACAGCAACGGGTATCTCGTCATGCGCGGCTTTTACGATCCCGCTGCAGACATCGCGCCGATCCAGGAAGGCATCCGCCAGATCCTTGAAGTGATCTGCAGGAAATACGGCATCGATGCCCCGACCGAAACGACCCATGAGGCGATGACGATCGCCTATCCGATGCTTATCGCCAAGAACCGCGCATGGGGCGGCGAAGTCTATGACGCCGTCAAGCAGATCCCGGCCTTCATGCGGCTCGTTACCAACGCAACCAATGACGAAGCCTTCAGGGGACTGCGTCCGGACAGTGTTCCGGGCATTGCAGCCGGCGGCTACGGTATCCGGATCGACAATCCGGGCGAGGAAAAGTTCCGTGCCCAGTGGCATCAGGAATTCCCATCGCAGCTGCGCAGTGTCGACGGCGTTGTCTTCTGGACACCTCTTCTGCCGGTCACGCAGGACATGGGGCCGGTGCAGATCGCCCACGGTTCGCATGCCGAAGGCCTCGTTCCAGTCTATGAAGACGATGCCGGCGCCGGCAAGACGGGCGCTTACGCGCTGCATCTCGATCGCGCCGAAGAGCGTCTGGCCCGCTACAAGCACGTCGCACCGCTGACGAACCCTGGCGACCTCGTGCTGATGGATTTCCTGACGCTGCATCAGTCGGGCCACAACGTCTCGACCACGCCGCGCTGGAGCATCCAGTTCCGCTATTTCAACTACCTTGAGCCAGTCGGCATCCGCATCGGCTGGAAGGGTTCCTTTGCCGCTGGCGTGAAGTTCGCCGATGTGCTTCCGGAGCTTTCCGTACAGCGCGAGGCAGCAGAATGACGCCCTGCCGCGTTTGCAGCAAGGAGATTGTGTCGCCGGCCTATGAAACGCCGGCGCCGGCCCTCACCTCCATCATGACCCTGATCGACATTTCGACGCGCGTTTACGTCTGCGACGGATGCGGCCACGCACAATGCGACGAGATTCCCGATATCGAAGCCTTTTACGATACCGGCTATCGCATTTCGCTCAACAGTAAGGACCATGACCAGATCTTTGCGGTCAAGGCCGACGGCACGATCGTCTATCGTACGGATCATCAGGCCGAGCTTTCCCGCAATCTGCTTGACCTTCCACATGGCGCCAAACTTCTGGATTATGGGGCAGCAAAAGCCGACACTTTGCGCAAGGTTTTCGCCGCGCGTCCGGATATCGAACCGCATGTCTTCGATGTCTCTGCCGACTACGCACCAGCCTGGGACGGCTGGATTGCGCCTGATGCGCAGGCGACCTACGAGGTCCCAGAGGCGTGGAGCGGCCGTTTCGATGCGGCGATGAGCCATTTCGTGATCGAGCACGTCGCCGATCCGATCGGTTTTATTCGTGGAATCCACAAGCTATTGAAGCCGGGCGGCGCGCTGCTGCTTTCGATGCCCGACGTTTCAGCCAATCCGGGCGACATGACCGTAGCGGATCACGTCAATCATTTCAGCGAATCTTCGCTGCGCCGGGCGCTTGCAGCGGGCGGCTTCGAGGTGGCGACCCTTGACGCCACATCCTTCCCCGGCGCCTTCTTCGTCGTCGCTATCCGCAGCGAAACTCCGGTTAAGCAAGAGCAGGATGCGACCCTCGTCCGACAGGCCGTCGAGCGCGGGCTGGAAATCTGCGAGTTCTGGCGGACTTCGGCCACCGCCCTTGAAAAGCGTGCCGACGACCTTCGCGGACGCAAGGCGGCAATCTATGGCGCCGGTTTTTATGGAAGCTGGATCTTCAGCCGCATCGGCAAAGACGTTGAGGTGACCGCCTTCCTCGACCAGAACCCGAACATGCAGAACGCCGTGCATTTCGGGCATCCTGTCATCGCACCGACGGCGATCGCCGACGATGCGGAAGCACTCTTCGTCGGACTCAATCCGCTGAAGGCGCGGGCCGCGATCGGCAATATGCCCTACCTGCACAAGCCAGGTCTCGAACTTATCTGGCTGGAAGCCTGAAATCAGACAGCCGGCGGCGTATTGCGCCTCCGGCTTCTACCGCACCGGCTGGTAATGGCCGCGCAGCGGCACGCGGCTGTCCATGGATACGAAACCATCACGTTCGCAAACATACATCAGTGTCGGCATGCCTCCGGAGCGGAAGATCTGGTCATACCTGCGGCGGATCTGCACGGTTTCGGTGTGGCAGTCGTACGACTCCTCCACCTTCTTGTCCGGCTGGGCCTTCACGCCCGGAAGATCCTTGTAGGGATAGAGCGGCTGTACGGCCTGCTTGCCGGAAGTCTGCCAGTCTATGGCAGACGCGGGAGCAGCCGAAGCACCGGCAACAAGCGACAGCAGGAGAAGCGCAGCGAACCGCATCACAACCTCTTTCACGGACATCCTTCTTTCGGTGCCCATTTTCAGGATGTAGGAAGATCGAAGCCTGCCATCAAGCAGAAGCGCGGCCGGGTTTGCGGAAATAGCTTCTGATGATCGGATGAGAAAAGAGGCCGGCAAGGATCGCAAAACCTGCGCCGACAGCAAAACCGGCAAGCAGACCGCCGATCAGGCCTGCGATCATGATGACTTTCTTGCTCGGCCCATCCGCCTTGACGGGAACTTCGGCGGGCGAGACGACGCGGATATTGCTTTGGCTCAGGTTCTGCTCTTCGCTGGTCTCACCGGAGCGTTTCAGCACGGCCTCGTAAAGCTCACGTGCGGCAGTCGCTTTGCGCTGCAGCTCGTTCAGCTGCACCTGCTTGTCCGAGGTCGTGGCTTGGAGGGCTTTCTGGACCGCCAGTTCCTTGGCGATATCGTCTTCGGCCTTCTTGGCCTGTTCGTATTCAGCTCTTGCCGAGGTCGCGACCCGCTGGAGTTCGCCCTTGATCTCCGCCCCGATGCTGTCAAGCGATGAGCGGGCTGCCTGAAGGCGCGGATGACGCGAACCCATCTGGCTCTGCAGGCTGCCGACGACTGCGGCTTGGGCGGCATATTGCTGCCGCAGGCTGACGAGCGGCGATGTGCCTGTGGCACCATCCGTCTGACTGCCGGCTACGACATCTTCGACACGAAGATTTGCGGCGGCATCGGCGCGGGCCTTGGCCTGAATGGTCTTTTCCTGGGCGGTGACGAGCAGCGTATTCAGGGAGGAAAGGCGCTGGTCGGAGATCAGGTTGCCCTCGGTCGCCGCCATGTCGTTGTCGGCCCGGAAAGTTTCGACCGCCTGCTCTGCTTCCTGCACCTTCTGTCGCAGATCGTCGAGGCGTCCGTCGAGTGCCGACGAGGTGGTCTCGTAAAGGCCGGATGATGCGCTGCTTTCCTCCTGCATGAAGGAGGTGACGACCTGGTTTGCAAGCTTTGCAGATTTTTCCGGATCACGCGTCGTCGCGGCGAGCGAGACCACGTAGGTGTTATTCTCGCGGGTGATCAGCAGAGCCTTCTGAAGGGTGCCGATGATGGCGGCGCCATCTGTCCTGCCGCCGGTGAATTCCGGATCCTGGTCGAGCTTCATAGCGTCGGCTACGCGGCGCAATACATTGCCCGAGGTCAGGAGCTGAACCTGACTATCGATCAGTGTCGAAATCATTTCCGGCGACGGGGCCGCATTCTGCGAGCCGCTGTCGGCAAGACCGATCTGACGCGGATCGAAATAGAGCGCGGCAACGGCGGTGAATTTCTGCGGAATACGGGGCGCGATCACGGCGCCGGCGGCGGCACCGGCGAGGCAAAGACCGGCAATGATTAGGCGCCGGCTCCAGACGGCAGAGACCGCAGACCTGATATCCAGCAATGGTCCGGCGGCGGCCGGAGCCTGCTCGACTACGGGTTCGGGCGCTGACGGGGGGGCGGAGGGGGCAGGAATATCGCGGCGAGGCGGTTCGGCTGGACGGCTTTCCGAGGCTGTCGGGCGAATCGGAAGGGGATCGGGCTCGGGCGGTGGAGACGAAACGAAATCGGTCGGCCGGATGATCGGGCTGCGCGCACGGCTCCCTTCAGGCGCAGGCTGAGACGACTCAAAACTGCGCCAGGCAGGCAGGCGGCTCACCCTGTTCCCGTCATACTGTTTCATAACACCGCATCCGCCCGGCGAGAAAGCATGGCCAAGCAGGAGCGACTTTAGAAATTCTTAGCTAACGGACCGTTAAGATGGAGGGATCGAAGCCGACGTGGCGACCCTGCCGCGACCCGCGAGGATGGCCCATGAAACGGAAGAGACTGCTGCACAGGCTGCTGGTTGCCGCCGTCATGACCATTTCGTCCACCACCCACGCCGCAGACGCGTCACTTTGCTATTACGGCGTCAATCTGTCCGGTGCCGAGTATGGCGAGCGCGGCGGCGTCTACGGCACGAACTACACCTATCCGACCGAAGAAACGATCAGCTATTTCGCCAGGAAGCGCATGACGATCATTCGCCTGCCTTTCCGCTGGGAGCGGCTGCAGCCGAGGCTTGGCGCACGGCTCGACGATGATGAACTGCAGCGTTTGAAGGATACGGTCGCGCTGGTTCGCAAGCACAAGATGAACGTGCTGCTCGATCCGCACAATTTCGGCTATTACGACAAAGGCCAGGTCGGCAAGTCGCCCGCAACGAATGCGGCCTTTGCCGATTTCTGGGCTCGGCTTTCCGTCGAATTCGCCAATCAGGACGGCGTGCTCTTCGGGCTGATGAACGAACCGCATGACATTCCCGCGACCGACTGGCTGAAAGCGGCCAATGCCGCGATCCGCGGCATTCGAGCGGTCGGCGCGCGTAATCTCATCCTCGTTCCCGGCACGGCCTGGAGCGGAGCGGCAACGTGGGAAACGGATGTGATCGGCGGCGCCAACGGAACCATTATGCTCGGTGTGCGTGATCCGCTCGATTTTTACGCCTACGAGTTCCATCAGTATCTCGATGCGGATTCCTCCGGCACCCATGAGACCTGCGAGGGCGCGAAGGCTGCGACCGATGCTATCGCCAATGTGACTGCCTGGCTGACGAAGAACGGCAAACGCGGCTTCCTCGGCGAATTCGGCGGATCTGCAAATGCGGATTGCCTCGATGGCCTGAAGACCATGCTCGCCACCATGTCCGACAATAGCGATGTGTGGATCGGCTTCTCTTACTGGGCCGCCGGCGAATGGTGGCCGGCCAGCGAACCCTTCAACGTACAGCCGCGTGACACGCCCGAGCGCCCGCAAATGCGCCTGCTTGAGCAGATGGTGGCCAGCCATGCGCCCGTCTGCACAGCGGTAAAGCCTGCGGGGAAGTGACGTGGCAGCAATTGGAGAGACAGGCGCGAGATTTGAAACGGTTGCTGGTGCCGCCAGCCCGGCTTCGCGTCTCGATTACCCGGTCCTGATCCTCGGGCTGCTGTCGGTTCTCTACAATGGAATTCTTGCCTTTATAAACCACAACGTCATGCCGCTTTCGATGACGCATGTGGCGGCCAGCGAAGGCCTGATCATGGCGAGCGCAATCATCTACATCCTGCGCAAAGGGATCTATGAGGAAGACCTTCCGGCCTTGCTGTTCATGCTCTTTACGCTGATCGTGACGGTCTATGTCAGCGCGCTCAATCGCATGGCCTTCATCGATCATTTCCGCAACGTGCTGATCATCTTCTGCTTCACGGGTCTTGGAGGCTGGTGCAACGAGCGGACGCTGAAGCTGATCTTCCGGGTGGCCTGCTTCATGGTGCTGCTCTTCCTGATCTTCGAGATCATCAGCGTGCCCTTCTATGTCAGTATCGTGCATCCCTCGGACTATTTCGCCAACACGCGCGGGCTGAAGCCGCTCAGCTTCAACACGACCGGTCTTTTCCAGAATGCGCTCGGCTTTCCCGGCCGCTTCTCCTTCGGCATCATCGACCATCGCTCGTCCTCGATCTTTCTTGAGCAGGTGTCGCTTGCCAATTTCTGCGGCGTGATCGCGATCTACCTCATTTCGATGTGGGACCGGCTGACGCGGATCGACCGGGCGCTGGCCATTGCGACAGCGCTGCTGATCCTGACGACCAACGACACCCGCACGATGCTGATCTTCTGCATCTGCTGCATCGCCGGTTATTTCGTCTTTCCGAAAATTCCCAAGGCCTTCAATCTGGCGCTGATGCCGCTCATCGTCTGCGCGGGCTTCCTCGTCTACATGAAGGATCCCAATGCGATCGGCGACAATTTCACCGGGCGCATCAATCTGACGATGAAGAAACTGATGGATCTCGATCCGTTGGCGATCCTCGGTCTATCTGTCGATAAAGTCGCCGAATTCGCCGACAGCGGCTATGTGTATCTCGTCTATGGCGCGACGATCTTCGGCGTCATCGCCTTCTGGCTCTTCGTCTGCCTGTTTCCGGCGGGCACGAGCCCGGCACAAAGGCGCTGCGCCCATTCACTTTCTCTTTTCATTTTTCTGAATATGATGATCGGGGGAACGGCAATCTTCTCGATGAAAATCGCCGGCCTCCTCTGGCTTGTTATCGGGTTCATGCGTTTCCGCGACACGCCACGCATCCGGCAGGGTCGTCCGGCAAATGTACTGAGTTGACGAAGCGGGGCGCCTGGGGCGATCCGCGGGAGCCCGTGGGAGCAGACATCAGATGCTTGTCCAGCTGCAATATCTGCGTGCCATCGCGGCGCTGATGGTCGTCTATTTTCACGCGATCCTGCAGCTTGCCAAGGTCAATCCCGCCATCGACGCGACTTCGTTCATCTATGGCGAAACGGGTGTCGATATCTTCTTCGTGCTCAGCGGCTTCGTGATGTGGCTGACCACCAGCGGGCGTGCCATGACGCCGGCCGATTTCGCACGCAAGCGCATCAAAAGAATCGTGCCGCTCTACTGGCTAGCGACGCTGTTTTCCGCGGCTGTGGCGCTTATTGCACCGTCGCTTCTCAAGTCGACAGCCTTCGATCTGCCGCATCTGATGGCATCGCTGCTTTTCGTCCCGTGGATCAACCCGGTCGACCCGACGATGATCGCGCCTGTCATCGTGCCCGGCTGGACACTGAACTATGAAATGTTCTTCTACTTCATCTTCGCGCTGCTGTTGCCGATCCGTGAGGATTATCGCCTGCCCGCCCTGTTCGGTGCCTTCGCAGCCATCCTGATCATCTGCCACCTGCTGCCGGAAACGACGGCCACCAAATTCTACGGCCAACCCATCATTTTCGAATTCCTGGCCGGCGTGGCGCTCGGCTGGCTCTATGGCCAGAAACTTCTGCTGCCGCAGCGATGGGCCTGGGTTCTGCTCGCCGTCGGCTTCGCCTTCCTCTTCATCAACGAGGATCTGGTGCGGCCCGACGGCCGGTATTATGCCTGGGGCATACCGGCGATCTTCATCGTCTACAGCGCTATTTCCATCGATTTTTCAAAACTGCCCTTCGTAGGATGGCTCAACTATCTCGGCGATGCCTCCTACGAGATCTATATTACTCACGCCTTCACACTGGCCTTCCTCAGGATCATCGCCAACCGTTTCCCCGTCGGCGCGCTTCAGCAGCCCGTCATCTTCGTGATCCTCTGCCTCGTCCTCTCTTCCATCGTGGGGGCAATCATTCACGAAATCATCACGCCGCGCAGAAAAGTGCGGATTGCCGGCCGGCCAGCCACCTGACCTGAAAATATCGGAAGGCGAGGACGGGATTTCGAACGGCGCAGGCAGAACGGAATTCCCTGCGGCCTGTCATAAGCTTGCGGCCATGAAAGCAAATGCCGCAGGCATGAAAGTTCGCCTTGCGATTTGTTGCAGAAATGAAAGTTTGCCGGCCTGTTCGCGGCCGCGGCTTTGATCTATGCACGGCCGGCGGCTGAGAAGAGGGAAGAGGATATGACGGACTACGTATTGACGGTCTCCTGCAAGTCGACGCGCGGCGTCGTGGCGGCGATTTCGACCTATCTCGCCGAAAAGGGTTGCAACATCATCGACAGCTCGCAATTCGACGATCTCGATACCGGCAAATTCTTCATGCGTGTCAGCTTCATCTCCGAAGAGGGCGCTACCCTTGCGGAGATCAAGGAGGGTTTCAAGCCGATCTACGAGAAGTTCGGCATGGAGGCCGAAGTGCATGACGGGAGCGAGCGGCTGAAAGTGCTGTTGATGGTCTCCCGCTTCGGCCACTGTCTCAACGACTTGCTCTACCGCTGGAAGATCGGCGCCTTGCCGATCGATATCGTCGGCGTCGTCTCCAACCATTTCGATTACCAGAAGGTAGTCGTGAACCACGACATTCCCTTCCACCACATCAAGGTGACGAAGGAAAACAAGCCGCAGGCCGAGGCCCAGCTGATGGATCTCGTCGAGCAGACCGGCACGGAACTCGTCGTTCTCGCCCGCTACATGCAGGTGCTGTCGGACGCCATGTGCCGGAAGATGTCCGGCCGCATCATCAACATCCACCATTCCTTCCTGCCGAGCTTCAAGGGCGCCAACCCCTACAAGCAGGCCTATGAGCGCGGCGTGAAGCTGATCGGTGCTACGGCACACTATGTGACGGCCGATCTCGACGAAGGCCCGATCATCGAGCAGGATACTGCGCGCATCACTCATGCGCAGAGTGCCGACGACTATGTCTCGATCGGCCGCGATGTCGAAAGCCAGGTGCTGGCGCGCGCCATCCATGCGCATATCCACCGCCGCGTCTTCCTCAACGGCAACCGCACCATCGTCTTTCCCGCGAGCCCCGGAAGCTATGCTTCCGAGCGCATGGGCTAGACAGGCAATCTGCCTCCAACCAAACTCCTGGCAGCCGCAATCTTCCGTTGCCTGTCGGCAAGTGCTTGATTATCTTTTTGTTAGGTAGTCGAATCATGCCGCGGGGGGTGCCATGTCCGAGGAAGCGCTTGTGGACCGCATGGCGCTGCCGCGCCCCGATGTGACGGCGTCCGAAGCCGCTGATATTCTCCTTTCCCATTACGGGCTTTCCGGCTCGCTGTCCGAGCTCGGCAGCCAGCAGGACCGCAACTACCGGCTCGACACGGAAGACGGCCGCTATGTGCTGAAGATCTGCCATGCCGCCTACGAGACCGAGGAACTCAACGCGCAGAATGCGGCGATCCATCATTTGCGCGCCAAGGCGAGTGCGCCGCGTGTTCCAAACGTCATGACATCCACCGAGGGGCAGGAGATCGTTTCCGTCAACGTGCGGGAGCAGGATTATCAGGTCCGTTTGCTGGAATATCTCGAAGGCGAAGGCCTGACGCACCGCACCTATCTGGCGCCGACTTCGATCGCAGCGCTCGGCGCGCTTTGCGCGCGGCTGGCCGAGGCGCTCGCCGATTTTACCCATCCCGGTCTCGATCGCAGCCTGCAATGGGACCTGCGCCGCGCCGGACCTGTGGCCGTGCAACTGCTTTCCTCCATTACCGACAGCGCCGCGCGCGACAGGATCGCCAAGACGATGGTCATGGCCGTGCGCCGGATTCAGCCGCTTGCGCCGTCGCTGAGACTGCAGGCGGTTCATCATGACGTAACGGGCGACAATGTCGTCAGCCGTCCTGATGCGCACGGGCGGCCTGTTCCCGACGGAGTGATCGATTTCGGCGACATCATCCGCGGCTGGCTGGTCGGCGACCTTGCCGTGACCTGTGCCTCTCTGCTGCGTCAGGCAGATGGCGATCCCTTTTACATCCTGCCGGCGGTAAAGGCCTATCACGAGATTTATCCGCTGATCGAGGACGAGCTGAAGGCACTCTGGCCGCTTATCGTGGCGCGCGCGGTGATCCTCGTCGCCAGCGGTGAGCAGCAGATCGCGATCGATCCTGACAATGACTATGTCCGAGGAAACCTGGAGGGTGACCGGCGAATCTTCGATACGGCGATATCCGTGCCGTTCGAACTGATGGAAGCGGCCATCCTGAAAGCGGCGGGTATCGATATTGCCGGTATCGATACGACGGACTGGCAGCCGCTCCTGCCGGAAATCGATCCTGCATCCGTTGCCTATGTCGATCTCGGGGTGCGCAGCCCGCATTTTTCCGATGGAAACTGGCTGGCGACCGATATGGACTGGCGGCTTCTTGCCCGCGCGGCGGCGGAAACGGGGGCTGCGGCGACGCGTTACGGCGAATATCGCCTGTCCCGCGCCGGCCTGCACCATGCAAAAGCCCAGGCGACCTATGCCTTGCACACGGATATCTGCCTTGCAGCGGGCAGCATCGTTGCAGCACCCTTTGCCGGCCGTATCACCTGGTACGACCAGCATCTGGTTCTCACAGGCGCCGATATAAAGCTGCATATCGACGGTATCGAACTTTCCGTCGCTGATGGCAGCGAGGTCGATGCCGGTCAGCTGCTTGGCACGGTTTCCGGCGAGACGTCCTCACTCGGCGGGTTGCGCCTGCAGCTTTGCAGCATCGCCGGCTTCGAGCCGCCGCTCTTTGCGACGCCGCAGCAAGCCGGAGCGTGGTCCGCGCTCTGCCCCTCGCCTTCAATGCTCCTCGGGCCGGATGCCGATGCACCAAAACCTGAAACGGCAGCGCTTCTCAAGCTGCGGCAGGCGCATTTTGCCAGTCCGCAGAAGAATTACTACGAGCGCCCGCCGCAGATCGAGCGCGGCTGGAAAGAGCATCTCTTCGATGTCGAGGCGCGTACTTATCTCGACATGGTCAACAATGTCACGATCCTCGGCCATGGCCATCCGCGCATAGCCGAAGCGATCGGTCAGCAATGGCTGATGCTGAATACGAATTCCCGCTTCCACTATGCCGCCGTCGCCGAATTTTCAGAGAGCCTCGCGTCTCTGGCGCCCGACGGCCTGGATGCCGTGTTCCTCGTCAACAGCGGCTCGGAAGCCAACGATCTGGCGCTGCGGCTTGCCTGGGCGCATAGCGGCAGGCGTAACATGCTCTGCCTGCTGGAGGGCTATCACGGCTGGTCGGTGGCAAGCGACGCGGTCTCCACTTCGATCGCCGACAATCCGCAGGCGTTGACGACACGGCCGGACTGGGTTCATGCCGTCGTTTCCCCCAACACCTATCGCGGCCAGTTCCGCGGGCCGGAATCGACTGCGGACTACCTCGGCAGCGTGATGCCGGTGCTGGAGGCCATCGATGCCAAGGGAGAGGGGCTCGCTGGCTTCATCGCCGAATCGGTCTATGGCAATGCCGGCGGTATTCCGCTGCCCGACGGCTATCTGACGGAGGTCTACCGGCAGGTGCGGGAGCGCGGCGGCCTCTGCATTGCCGACGAGGTGCAAGTCGGCTACGGGCGGCTCGGCCATTATTTCTGGGGCTTCGAGCAGCAAGGCGTCGTGCCCGATATCATCACCATCGCCAAGGGAATGGGCGATGGCCACCCGCTCGGCGCCGTCATCACCACGAAGGAGATCGCCGCGTCGCTGGAGAAGGAGGGTTATTTCTTCTCCTCGGCCGGCGGCAGCCCGGTCAGTTGCGTAGCCGGCATGACGGTTCTCGACGTCATGGCCGAGGAGCGTTTGCAGGACAATGCCCGGGAGGTGGGCGACCATTTGAAGGCGCGGCTGGCGGCACTGATCGACAGCTACCCGATTGTCGGCGCCGTGCATGGCATGGGGCTTTATCTCGGCCTCGAATTCGTGCGCGACAGAGTGACGCTGGAGCCGGCGACCGAAGAGACGGCGGCGATCTGCGACCGGCTCTTAGAACTCGGTGTCATCATGCAGCCGACGGGCGATCACCTGAATGTGCTGAAGATCAAGCCACCGCTCTGCCTGAGCGAACAAAGTGCTGATTTCTTCGTCGACATGCTGGAAAAGGTGTTGCGCGAAGGCTGGTAGATGGCGGTTTTCGCCGTTAACCAATTCGGTCTTTTCGAGGCTTTTCGATTTTTAGCGAAGTGCCCATTGCCGGAATCAAATGAACTTCCTATGTCTGCCTCGGCGATGACGAGAGCATCTCGAACCGTCACATGGATTGCACGAAGGCGTGATAGAATTCTTTCTGCAAACGCAAATGTGATGGAATGAAATTTTCCGGATCGCCGAGATTTTGACACGTTTCGGAATATGTTTCTTACAGGTCATCGACTATTTTCTACTAAGTTTGTAGATTATAGAGATGCTCCTTAACCGGTCCCGGGTTCTGCCGGGATCAATGCAAGTGCAACGCCAACATAAGGATCGAGACATGATTGATATCGAAATTCTCGCCAAAGTCCTTGGGCGATCTGTGCTTGGCAATGACCGTCCGGGCGCCCTCTCCCGCCCGAACTGTCGAATGTGACATTCGTCCTTCCTTTCAACGGTACCAGACAAGTCAATTCGCCATAGCCTGCGCATCCGCGCGGCAGGAGTTCTATGTATGAAAAAAGAAGTTATCGAATATGCAGGCGTCCCTGTCGGGATCGTCATTCCTGATGAAGATCGGCTGAAGTTCATCGCCGTCAAATTCCATGTCCATGATCTCGACGAGCAGCATTTCAGTTCACCCGCCGAGGTGAAGCTTGCCATTCACGATCTTATGACCCGTCGCCACCCGAAGCCGCTTCATGCCTGAGGCGGAACGCGGTTTTGGTTCGACCCGAGGATTTTCGACCGGCCCGGCAAAACGGGCCGGTCTTGTTTTTTGAAGCTATTTGACTTCCTATCGGCACGCCACTCTTCACGACTGGAACCCGTGCTTGTCCGATCTTCTCAATCTCCTTACCGATATCGAAGGCGTCTCCGTCGGCCATGTAACCGATCTCTCGCTTGGTTCCGGCGTCACCGCCATCGTTTTCGATGAAGCGGCAGTCGCCTCCGGCAGCGTGCTCGGCGGTGCGCCGGGCGGGCGCGATACAGCGTTGCTCGACCCCTCGATGGTCGTCGATGCCGTCGACGCCTTCGTGCTGTCAGGCGGATCGGCCTTCGGTCTCGACGCGGCAGGCGGCGTGCAAGCCGGATTGCGGGAGATGGGACGCGGATTCCAAGTCGGCCCGGTGCGGATCCCGATCGTACCAGAGGCGATCCTGATGGACCTGCTGAATGGCGGCGACAAAGATTGGGGCGTGCATTCACCTTATCGCGAGATGGGATATGAAGCCGTCAGGGCTGCCCGCAAGGGTGCTTTCGGTCTCGGTACGATCGGAGCCGGCACCGGCGCGACGACCGCAACCTTCAAAGGCGGGCTCGGCTCGGCCAGTGCCGTCAGCAGCGCCGGGCACCGCATCGCGGCCATCGTCGCCGTCAACGCCGTCGGCTCTGTGACAATTGGCGAAGGCCCCCATTTTTGGGCCGCACCGTTCGAGCAGAATGCAGAATTCGGCGGGCTCGGCCTGCCCAGCCTGATGGACCACAGCCTGCGGCTGAAGGGCGTGAAGACGACGGCCACCACGATCGGCGCCATCGTCACCGACGCGTCGCTGATCAAGGCGGAGGCGCACCGGCTTTCCATCTCCGCTCACGACGGGCTGGCGCGGGCGGTGCTGCCTGCCCACCTGCCGCTCGACGGCGATACGATTTTTGCGGCGTCCACCGGCAAACACAAGCGCAACGACATGGCAAGCCTGATGGAATTGTGCCATCTCGCCGGGATCGTCATGGCGCGGGCAATCGCGCGCGGCGTCTACGAGGCGACGGCGCTTCCGGTGCCGGGTGCGCTTATGGCATGGCGCGACCGCTATGCGGCCGGACGCTGATTGCTTAGACTATTCCGAAGATTGCCTGATGGCGGAGAACGGGTGAATGCAGATTCGGGCGCTGGTGTATTTCGACGAACTGGTGCGAACCAACTCCATGCGCCAGGCGGCTGAAAACCTGAATGTCGCACCGACGGCGATCAGCCGGCAGATCGAGAACCTTGAATACCATTTCGGCGCACCCCTGGTCGAACGCAGCGCCCGCGGTGTGAAGCTGACGGCTGCCGGCGAGCTCTTGGCAGCACGCGCAGGCCGGACGCTGCGTGAGCTCGACCATGTGCAGCAGCTGATTGAGGACCTGAAGGGCTTGCAGCGCGGCCGTGTCAACATCTACGCAAACGGCGCGACCGTTGCCAATCTGCTTGCGCCTGCGCTGGCCGAATTCAGCCTGAAATATCCCAAGCTCCGCTTTACCGTGACGATTACCAGCGCCCGGGCGGCAATCGAAGCCGTCAACAGCGCAGAAGCCGATATTGCGGTGACCCTGTTTGCACCGCCGATGTCCGGCACCAAGGTGCGGCTGCGTTCGGAGATCGCCTATGACCTCATCACCTCGCCGAGCCACCCAGCAGCGACACGTCCGGATATTCCCGTGAAGGAATTGGCCGATTACGCGCTGGCTCTGCCCGATCAATCCTTCGGCTTTCGCCAGGCCTTCGACGCGCTGTTCGAAAAGGAAGGGCTGAGCTTCGATCCGGTTTTTGAGACAAGTTCGCTGGAGATGCTCAAGGAACTGGTGTTGAGCGACGCAGCGGTAACGCTGCTGCCGGCGCTCACCGTTCGCCGCGAGATCGAGGCCGGGCAGCTCCGCGCCATTCCCCTTGCCGGCAAGACCAGCATCCGCACCCATGTTGATCTCTGCGTGGCGCCCGATCGGCAGCTTTCCTTTGCCGCAACGAAGCTTCTCGATTTCATCGAGCGCTTCATGCGCGAGCGATCGGACCGCAAGGCAGACCGCAGAGAGTAAGGTCCACTTGCATTAGGTCATAAATTGCTGTGTAGCTTTTTCGGCTACACCGAGCACACAAAATCGTCATTGTGTGTGCACTGGCGTGGTGTCACTCTATTCGCAAAAAGGATCCGCCCAGCTGCGGAACCAGACAGGGGAACAGGATGATCAAGGTTTCGCTCGCGCCGTCGGCGCGTCTCTTATTACGTCTTTCCATAGGCGTGGCGCTGTCGGCCGGCACCATGATGCTGGCGCTGACGCCCGCCGAAGCCGCCAAAACGACACTCAATCTGGGCATGAGCGTCGAGCCTGCCGGACTCGACCCGACGATTGCCGCTCCTGTCGCGATCGGCCAGGTGACCTGGCAGAACATTTTCGAAGGGCTGGTCAGCGTCGACGAGACTGGCAAGGTGCAGCCGCAGCTCGCCAAGAGCTGGGAGATTTCCCCCGATGGGCTGATCTATACGTTTAAACTGCAGACCGGTGTCAAATTCCACGATGGCGAGGTCTTTGATTCGGCTGCCGCCAAGTTCGCCCTCGACCGCGCCCGCGGCAAGGATTCCGTCAATCCGCAGAAGCGTTTCTTCGCGTCGATCGCGTCGATCGACACGCCGGATGCCGAAACGCTGGTGCTGCATCTTTCCAATCCGACCGGCAGCCTGATCTACTGGCTCGGCTGGCCTGCTTCCGTCATGGTCGGGCCGAAGTCTGCCGATAACGACAAGACGACGCCTGTCGGCACCGGGCCGTTCAAGTTCTCCACCTGGGCCAAGGGCGACCATGTGGAACTGGTGAAGAATGCCGAATACTGGAACAAGGATGGCGCGGCAAAGCTCGACAAGGTCACCTTCCGTTTCATCAACGATCCGCAGGCACAGGCCGCGGCACTGAAATCCGGCGATCTCGACGCCTTTCCGGAATTTGCCGCACCGGAGCTGATGAGCTCCTTCGATGGTGATGCGCGTCTTGCGACCAAGATCGGCAATACCGAACTCAAGGTCGTGGCCGGCATGAACAATGCGCGCAAGCCGTTCGACGACAAGCGCGTACGCCAGGCGTTGATGATGGCGATCGACCGTCAGACGGTGATCGACGGCGCCTGGTCCGGCCTCGGCACGACGATCGGCAGCCACTATACGCCGAACGATCCCGGCTATCAGGACATGACCGGCGTCCTGCCTTACAATATCGAAAAGGCAAAGGCGCTGCTGACAGAGGCTGGCTATCCCAACGGCTTTACCTTCACGATCAAATCACCGCAGATGGCTTACGCGCCGCGTAGTGCGCAGGTGATGCAGGCGATGTTTGCCGAAATCGGCGTGACGATGAATATCGAGCCTACGGAATTCCCGGCAAAATGGGTGAAGGACGTCCTGACCGGCCGCGATTACGACATGACGATCGTCGCCCACGCGGAGCCGATGGACATCGACATCTATTCGCGCGATCCTTATTACTTCAACTACAAGAACCCCGCCTTCAACGACCTGATGAAGAAGGTGCAGGAAACTGCCAATCCGGCAGAACAGGCAAAGATCTACGGCGAAGCCCAAAAGATCCTCGCCGAGGACGTGCCGGCGCTCTACCTCTTTGTCATGCCTAAGCTCGGCATCTGGGACAAGAAGCTGAAGGGACTGTGGGAAAACGAGCCGATCCCCTCCAACGTTCTCAGCAACGTTTCCTGGGACGAGTAGACATCCAATGCGGGCGACGGCTGACAGAGTGATGCACAGAACATGATCGCACTGCTTGCCCGCCGCCTTGCAGGCCTTGTCATTACCCTTCTTGTCGTCTCACTAGTGATCTTTGCCGTCATGGATCTGCTGCCGGGCGATCCCGCTTCGATCATGCTCGGCACTTCCGCCAGTCCCGAAACGCTGGCCGCGCTGCGGCATGAGCTCGGTCTCGACCAGCCGCTCATCCTGCGCTACGGCCAATGGCTTGCCGGCGTCTTCTCCGGCAATCTCGGACAGTCCTACACCTATGGCGTCCCGGTCGTCGGGCTGATCGTCGAGCGGCTAGCCGTGACGCTGCCGCTCGCGCTGATCGCCATCGTGCTCTCAGTGCTGATCGCATTGCCGCTCGGTGTGCTCGCGGCAGCGCGCCGGGGCGGTATCGTGGATGCAACCGCCACCGTCTTCTCGCAGGTGAGCATCGCCGTGCCGGCCTTCTGGGTAGCGCTGCTGCTCATCATCCTGTTTTCCACAACCCTCGGTCTGATGCCGGCAGGTGGTTTTCCCGGATGGGACGCCGGGCCTCTGCCGGCATTGCAGGCGCTGGTGATGCCGGCCGTGGCGCTGGCGCTGCCACAGGCTGGCGTTCTCACGCGCGTCGCTCGGTCTGCGGTGCTCGACACCATGCATGAGGATTTCGCGCGTACCGCCGTCGCCAAGGGGTTGTCGCGCAGCACCGTACTCTGGCGGCATATCGTGCCGAATGCGCTGGTACCCATCCTGACTATCCTCGGGTTGCAATTCACCTTTCTCGTCGCTGGCGCGGTTCTGGTCGAAAACGTCTTCAACCTGCCCGGGCTCGGCAGGCTTGCCTTTCAGGCCTTGTCGCAGCGTGACATCATCGTGATGCAGGATGTCGTGCTGTTCTTCGCGGCCCTCGTCATCGTCATGAACTTCATCGTCGATCTCTCCTATCTGGTGATCGACCCGCGCATGCGAAAGGCGGCATGATGGCATCCATCGTCTCTTCCGCCATCCTTACGCGACGCCGAAGCCTCAGGCTTAGCCGGCGAAAGAAACTAATCACCGGTACGGTCGTCATCGGTGCCTTGGCCGCCATTGCCCTTTTATCGCTCTTCTGGACACCGCTGCCGCCGGCCAAGATGCAGATCATTCACAAGCTGCAGCCGCCGCTTGCCTTCGGCCTGCTCGGCACGGACCAGTTCGGCCGCGACGTGCTCTCCATGCTGATGGTCGGGTGCTGGAATTCGCTGTCGATCGCCGTCAGCGCGGTCTTCATCGGCGGCACGCTCGGTTCCATTGCCGGGATTTCTGCGGCTGCCATCCGCGGCCCCTATGAAACGCTGCTGATGCGCGCCTGCGACGTGATCTTCGCCCTGCCGCCCATCCTTTCCGCCATGATACTTGGCGCATTTCTCGGGCCGGGGCGCTTTACCGCCATCACGGCTATCGCCGTCTTCATGATACCGGTCTTTGCGCGCGTGACGCTCGCCACCTCCTTGCAGGCGTGGAGCCGCGATTATGTTCTGGCAGCGCAGGCGATCGGCAACAGCCGTTTCACGATCTCGGTCCGCCACGTGCTGCCGAACATCGTGAGCCAGATCATCGTGCATGCGGCGATCCAACTCGGTCTTGCGATCCTGACCGAAGCCGGCCTTTCCTTCCTCGGTCTCGGCATGGCGCCGCCGGCACCGACCTGGGGGCGCATGCTGGCAGACGCCCAGACCTTTCTTGCACTGGCCCCGTGGTTGGCGATCCTGCCCGGCCTTGCCATCGCGCTCACCGTCTTCGGCTTCAACATGCTGGGCGACGGGCTGCGCGACCTTTTCGACCCGCGCGAAGCGAGCCGCTGATGTCCTCCCAAGACAAAATGCCCGAAAGACCAGACCATGCTAGATACCGATTTCACAATCCGCGAACTCAGGCGGCGTTTTGCTGACAAAAGCCTCTCGCCGCTCGAATACTGGCTTGCCCTCGAACGGCATATCGACGCCTGGGAGCCTTCGATCGCAGCACTTTATCTCTACGATCCGCAGGCAGCGCGTAAGCAGGCGAAGGCATCCAGCGAACGCTGGATGAAGGGCGGAACACTCGGTCCGCTGGACGGCATCCCGGTCACGCTGAAAGAGCTGATCGCCACCAAGGGCCAGCCGGTGCCGCTCGGCACGAGGGCGGTCGAGCTGAAGCCAGCGGAAGCGGATGCGCCGGCGGCCGCTCGTTTGCGGGAGGACGGTGCAATCATCTTCGCCAAGACGACCTGCCCCGACTACGGGATGCTGTCGTCGGGCCTTTCCAGCTTCCATCATCTGAGCCGCAATCCCTGGGACATCACGCAAAACCCCGGCGGTTCGAGCGCCGGGGCTTCGGCGGCAACCGCTGCCGGCTACGGGCCGTTGCATGTCGGTACGGATATTGGCGGCTCCGTGCGCCTGCCGGCGGGCTGGACAGGCGTCTTCGGCTTCAAGCCGAGCCATGGGCGCATCCCGGTCGATCCCTATTATGTCGGCCGCTCTGCGGGACCGATGACCCGCACGGTGGAGGATGCCGCCTATTCGATGGCGACCCTTTCCCGCCCCGATTGGCGCGACGGCACCAGCCTTCCGCCCAATGATTTCGACTGGATGGATCTCGATATCGATTTGAGCGGCATGCGGATCGGACTGATGCTGGATGCCGGCTGTGGCCTGGCCGTCGATGAAGACGTGAAGGTCGCGGTCGAAGAAGCGGCGAAACTCTTCGAGAAGGCTGGCGCCAAGATCATTCCGGCCGGGCCGGTGCTGACGCGCGCCATGCTGGACGGGCTCGACGCTTTCTGGCGCGCGCGTTTCTGGGGGGACATTGCCGGGCTGAGCGACGAACGCCGCGACAGCATCCTTCCTTATATTTACGAATGGGCGAAGGGCGGTGCCGATATCAGCGGCGTGGATGCCGTCAAGGGCTTCAATCAGACGATCGAGATGCGAAAGACCTGCGGCCGGCTGTTCGCCGAGGTCGATGCGGTGCTGTCGCCGACCAATCCGATCGTCTCCTATCCGGCCGAATGGGCCTCTCCGACCAACGATCCGAAGCTGCCCTTCGAACATATCGCCTTCACGGTGCCGTGGAACATGTCGGAACAGCCGGCCTCCTCCATCAATTGCGGTTTCTCGAAGGGCATGCCGATCGGCCTGCAGATCGTCGGACCGCGCTTCGACGACATGCGGGTTCTCAGGCTCTCGAAAGCCTTCCAAGACTGGACGGGTGGCGTGAAAGACTGGCCGAAGCCGCCATTGGCCTGACGATCGCAGGGAGCGTCAGAACGGGCGGCGATAGCCGGTCGGCTGCTCGTAGAGCCAGCCGATGCGCTCGACAGCCGCCTCGAAATTCTCTCGTGCGACCGTCATCGTATGGCCATTGGCATGGATGATTGTTTCGGAATTCTCGAAAATGGCGACATGTCCCTTCCAGAAGACCAGGTCGCCGCGCCGCACATCTGAGCGCTCGATCGGCTCGCCGAGGCCTTCCGCCTGCATATCGGTATCGCGCGGTGCACTTCTGCCGGTCATCTGCAATGCAAGCTGGACGAGGCCGGAGCAATCGATGCCGAGGCCGGAGCGCCCGCCCCAGAGATAGGGTGTTTCCAGAAAGCGGGCGGCGATATCGACATAATCCTCACCGTCCAGCGCCCCGATGGGCTGCAGATGTTTCGAGAAGATCGCAGTGCCATCGTCAAGGACCAGATAGTGATTGCCGCGCGCTTCAGCCTCGCCTGATATGCGGACGCGGCTGCCCATGGAAAGCACTGCCTTATAGGGTCTACGCAATTCCGGTTCCGGATAAAGGAAGGTGCGCTGCGGGACGACGATGTGGGTCGGGGCGCTGGCTGCTTCTGCAACTGCGCTTTCGGGGAGGTAGCCGACATAGCCATCGGACGCGGCCTTGACCCAGCACCAGCCGTTGGCGCGATCGAATATCGTGACATCCTCGCCATAAAGCAGTTCCGTGTCGATGCCGCGGGCAAGGTCCGGTTGAGTCCGCAAGGCAATGACGGGGACGCAGACACGGGCCGGCATGCCGCTGACGAAACGCGTCGCTTCGACCTTGCCCTCAAGGCCGGCTTCCGCGAGATCCGGGCGATAGGCGTGGAGGCGGCGATCGAGCATCGTCATGACATTCCTTTCAGATGGCCTTTCAGCCGAGGGCCTTTCAGCCGGGGGCCTTTCAGACCGGAAGCTTCCGGCCCTGCTCGCGCACGAGGTCGCCGAGCTTTTCGAGATAGAGCGCGCCGCCGACGGTGCGCTTGATGATGACGTTGCGTCGGTCGTCATCGTCGCGAACGCGATCGACGAGGCCCATTTCCCCCATCGTATCCAGCGCCCGGGTAATGACCGGCTTCGTCACGTTCAGCGTCGCGGCTAGTCCGCGGACGGTATGCGGCGGCGGCACCAGATAGATATGCAGCAGGATCGCCATCTGGCGCAACGTCAAATCTCTGTTGTCGTGACGAACCTGGTCGAGCGCCACGCCGTGCCAGAGGCCAAGCGCCTGCGAGGCGGTCAGTTCAATCGGCACGGCCCCTCCGGAAATCGTTACGCTGACGTTTTCATTTTCCGTAGTTATGGCGCGCAAGCAAGAGGCGGCACGGAATGCCGCCTCGCAAGGTGAATAAAATTCTAACGATCGCTCAGCGGGTACTGTGGCGAATATGGTGGTAGAGCGCGCGGATTGCCTGCGCCTCGCCGCCGCCCGGCGAGTGTGCACGCTCGTTCGGCGCCCAGCCGTAGATATCGAAATGCGCCCAGCTTTTCGCCTTGCCGACGAAGCGCTTCAGGAAGAGTGCTGCGGTGATGGCGCCTGCCATGCCGCCAGCCGGAGCGTTGGTGATATCGGCGAACTTGGCGCGGATGTCCTTTTCGTAGCCGGCGTAGAGCGGCAGCCGCCAGAGCGGATCGTCCGTCTCGAGGCTTGCTTCCGCCAGATCGTGGGCAAGGTTCGCGTCATCGGTGAAGAAGGGCGGCAGATCGGGGCCGAGAGCGACGCGGGCGGCACCGGTCAGGGTCGCCATATCGATCAGCAGATCCGGCTCTTCCTCGTCGGCATAGGCGAGCGCATCGGCCAGAATCAGGCGGCCTTCGGCATCGGTATTGTCGATCTGGACCGTCAGCCCCTTGCGGCTCTTGTAGATGTCGCCGGGGCGGAAGGCATTCGACGAGATGGAGTTTTCGACGACGGGGACGATGACGCGCAGATCCACCTTCAGCTTGGCATCCATGATCATGAGCGCCAGGCCCATGACATTTGCAGCACCCCCCATGTCCTTCTTCATCAACAGCATGGAGGAAGCCGGCTTGATGTCGAGGCCGCCTGTATCGAAGCAGACGCCCTTGCCGACCAGTGTAACCTTGCGGTGGCCCTTCTTGCCCCAGCGCAGCTCCAGCAGGCGCGGCGCATCGGCGCTGGCGCGGCCGACGGTATGGACCAGCGGGAAGTTTTCCTTCAGCAGGTCGTCCCCAATGATGACCGACATCTCGGCCTTGTAGTGGGCGGCAAGATCCCGGAAAGCGGCTTCGAGCTGCTCCGGTCCCATGTCGTTGGTCGGCGTATTGATGAGGTCGCGGGCGAGGAAGACGCCGGCGAGTTGGCGCTTGATTTCGTTGGCGTCGGCATCGCGCGGGATCATCAGCGTCGCGGCCGGGGATTTTTCGGACTTGTAACGGTCGAAGCGGTAGCTGCCGAGGCCGAATCCGAGCGCCAGGCGGTTTGCCGTCAGAGGCGCGGTCTCGATGTGCCAGTCGCCGGCGGGCAGTGCGCGGGCGAGCTTGCCGGTGATGTAGGGCTGTTCCGACGGATTGATGCCGAGCCCGAAGAGCGCGCCGCCGAGATGGCCGTCAGCCGTCGGGATCAGAAGCAGCGAACCACTCTCCGCCTTGTAGCCGGCTTTGCGAGCCCAATCGAGCGCGATCGGATCGATGGTGCCGGTTTCGATATGGGCGGGTGTGACAGCAAAAATCGGCAGCGTCGACCCACCCTTGGTGTTGAAAGGCGTGGGTCGCTCGATGAACTGGAAGGGGGCCATGTTTGTCCTTAGAGGCGGGGCAGAATCACTTCTTAACGATCTGTTAGGGTTAACAGACTATTGCTGGAGTGAAGATTGCGTCAAAACCTTTCCCTGTTCCGCTTTGAGGTCAGGCGCTGATTTCATTCAGGAACGCGCAATGCCCGTCTCGGCCCTCATTCCTCTCGACAAGCGTATTTTGCGGGGAACCGCGGCTGCTCTCGTCATACTGGCGCTTGCCGGTTGCTCGACGACGGCAAAGGATCGGATGACGACGGGTTCCGTTCCAAAGCTCGAAAAGCCGGTCGAGCAGATGGATGCCAACGAATTGCGGGCCGCCACCGACCGGGTCGGCCAGGCTTATGAAAAGAACCCCCGCGACCCCGTCAACGGCGTAAACTATGCCAATCTGCTGCGCATGAACGGACGCGATGCGCAAGCGCTTGCCGTCATGCAGCAGGTGGCCATCGCCAACCCCGGCAACCGAAACGTGCTTGCCGCCTATGGCAAGGCACAGGCCGCCGCCGGGCAGCTTCAGCAGGCGCTGGACACGATCGGCAGAGCGCAGACGCCCGACCGCCCCGACTGGCGGTTGATCTCGGCGGAAGGCGCGATCCTCGATCAGATGGGTAAGCCGAACGATGCACGCCAGCGCTACCGCGATGCGCTCGACGTCCAGCCGAACGAACCTTCTATCCTTTCCAATCTCGGCATGTCCTATCTTCTGACGGGCGATCTGCGCACGGCAGAAACCTATCTGCGTTCGGCCGCGGCCCAGCCTTCGGCCGACAGCCGCGTGCGCCAGAACCTCGCTCTCGTCGTCGGCCTGCAGGGTCGTTTTCCGGAGGCCGAGCAGATTGCGCGGCGCGAGCTTTCGCCGCAACAGGCCGATGCCAACGTCGCCTATTTGCGCGGCATGCTTTCCCAACAGAATTCCTGGCAGAAGCTGGCGGCGAAAGACGCGACGCCATCTATCGCCAGCAATACCAACTGAGTTATTTGCCGTTCAATCCGGATAGGATGAGACGAAGGCCGAGACCAGCCATGACCGCGCCTGCGGCCCTGTCGATCCAGGCCTTGGCGGCAATATAAACCTTGCGTGGACGCCGAGCCGAAAAAGCGAGCGCGACAATCGCGTACCATCCCGCCTCCACCAGGAAGACGCCGACCGGCAACGCCAGCAAAAGCTCTGCCGGCACGGTCTTGGGCAGCAGCGCCGCAAAGATGCTGGCATAGACAACGATCGCCTTCGGATTGCTCAACTGCGTCAGCAGGGCAGCGGTAAAACTGCGCGCCGGCATGCTCTTACCGGCGACATCGCCCGACAGTGCCAGCGGCTCGCTCGCGCCCTTCCAAATCGCCAAGGCGATATAAATCAGGTAGGCGCCGCCCGCGATCTTCAACACCAGATAGAGCCATTCGAATTGCGAGAGCAGCGCCGTCAAGCCGGCAAGCGCGAGAATAGCGAAGGTCACGCCGCCCATGCCCATACCGAGTGCCGCGGCAAGCCCGTCAAAGCGAGAGCGGGAAATCGCAATGCGCGAGACGACGACGAAGCTCGGACCGGGACTCATGGCGCCGATCATCAAAGCGCTGATGATGCTGATAAAGATGCCGAGAGAAGACATGGCAAAGCCCCGTTTTTACGTCGATCTAAGATGGCCACTTGAACGGCAGGAAGTCCGTGCTTCCCGATCGCGGCCCCATCTCATTCGCCAGTTACGCGGGCTGCACGCTAACCGGATTCCTCAACAGCGGCAAGCATCAGAACCTGTCGGCGACCTGGATTCCGGCGGGACCGAGAATGACGGCGACCAGGACCGGCAGGAAGAAGAGGATCATCGGCACTGTCAGCTTGGGCGGCAGGGCGGCGGCCTTCTTTTCCGCGTCGTTCATGCGTTCGTCGCGGCCTTCCTGCGCAAGCACGCGCAGTGCTGTCGCAACCGGCGTGCCGTAACGGTCTGCCTGAATGAGCGCCTGGGTTACAGAGCGGACGAGATCGATCTGGGTGCGGGCTGCGAGGTTGTCGAGCGCGACGCGGCGATCCGGCAGGAAGGAAAGCTCCGCAGTCGTCAGCACCATCTCTTCGGCAAGCGGCGGCGATTGTTCGCCGAGCTCTTCGGAGACGCGACGCATGGCCGCTTCGATGGAAATGCCCGATTCCACGCAGATCAGCATCATGTCCAGCGCGTCCGGCCAGGCGCGCTTGATGGACAGCTGACGCTTGCCCATACGGTTGGAGATATAGATGTTCGGTGCATAGAAGCCGATATAGGCAATGCCGATGACGATGAAGACCCGTATCGGCAGGCCCTTGTCGACAAGGTTGCCGAGGCCGAACATCCAGAATGCTGCAACGGCCAGGAAGAGAAACGGCAGAAGAAAGCGCGCGACGAGGAAGGTGTTCAACGCGTTTTCCGAACGAAAACCAGCGGCGCGCAGCTTGTTCATCGTGTTGTCGTCGACAAGTGCCTTGCGCAGGTTGAAACGCTCGACGATCTGGCGGACAGGCCTGCTGTTCTGGCTTCTGAGCGTGGCCCTGCTGCCGGTATCGGCATTCAGGCGGGCGCGCTCGCGGGCGCGAATTTGCTCGCGCTCGGTCGAGACGGCCTTCATGCGCTTGTTGAGGTCACCGCGTTCAAAAAAAGGAATGGCAAGCGTATAGAAGGTGGCGAAGACGGCGATGGCGACGAGCACCGCCACGATCGTGGCAGGATCTGTCAATGTTGCGGCGAGTTCCTGCGACATGTTGCCTTGCTCCCGCTAGATATCGAAGTTGATCATGTTGCGCATCACGAAGATGCCGATCGACATCCAGACCGCGGAAAAGCCCATGATGAAATGGCCGCGCGGATCCGTGAACAGGACCATCATATATTGCGGCGACGTCAGGTAAACGAGCGTGGCGACGATGAATGGAAGGGCGCCGATGATGACGGCAGATGCCTTGGCTTCCATCGACAGTGCCTTGACTTTGGCCTTCATCTTCTTGCGGTCGCGCAGCACTTTGGAAAGGTTGCCGATCGCTTCCGACAGGTTGCCGCCGGCCTGCGACTGGATGGCGATGACGATCGCGAAGAAATTGACTTCCTGCAGCGGCATCTGATTGGTCATTCGGGCACAGGCTTCGGGTACGCTGAGGCCGACCTGCTGCGATTCGACGATACGGCGGAATTCGCTCTTGACCGGCTCGACCCCTTCGGTCGCAACGAGGCGGATCGCATCGTTCAGCGGGAGGCCGGAACGGATGGAGCGGACGATGACGTCGAGCGCATTCGGAAATTCCTCGAGGAACTTGTTTTGACGGCGCGAAACGAGGAAGCCGAGTACCCAGCGTGGCAGACCAAGGCCTGCGACCAGGGGAATACCGAACACAAACGGCAGCGATGCACCGGCGATGAAAAGCAAGATCAGCAGCATGAACGCAAGGAGCGCGCTGAAAAGATAGAAGCGGGCGGGCGTGATCGGCAGCCCGGCCTGCGCCAGGCGGGATTTCAGCGATAATGTCTTCTTGGTCTTTTCGTGCTGCCGCTTTTCGAGATCCTTCAGGCTGTCCTGCACCGATTTGCGGCGTTTCGACAGTTCCTGCACACGGTCGCGAGCGGCCTTGACCTTGGTGCGATCGACTTCTGCCGATTTTACGCGGTTGATGCGGCTTGCCGATTTCTTGTCGCGCTCGATACGCGAGAACAACAGGGCATAGCTTGCCGCGGCCGCCGCAACGGCTGCGAGAACGATAATTGCCAGCACTGTCGGATCGATGCCGAACATCTCAATCCTTCGTTTTCGATTCCATCTCGTCGAGCGCGGCGGCGAGGCGTTTTTCTTCGTTGTAATAGCGGGCGCGATCCCAGAAATGCGGCTTGCCGATGCCTGTAGACATATGTCGGCCGATCAGGCGGCCGCTCGCGTCCTCGCCTTCGATCTCGTAACGCATCAGGTCCTGAGTGATGATGACGTCACCTTCCATGCCGACCACCTCAGTGATCTGGGTGATGCGGCGCGAACCGTCGCGCAGGCGCTGCGCCTGGATGATGACGTCGATCGAGGAGGAGATGATCTCGCGCACGGTCTTTGCCGGCAAGCTGAAGCCACCCATGGCGATCATGGATTCCATACGGCTCAGGCATTCACGGGGGTTGTTGGCGTGGATCGTGCCCATGGAACCGTCGTGACCGGTATTCATGGCCTGCAGGAGGTCGAATACCTCCGGTCCGCGCACTTCGCCGACGATGATGCGTTCGGGACGCATGCGCAGGCAGTTCTTGACGAGGTCACGCATGGTGATCTCGCCCTCGCCTTCAATGTTCGGCGGGCGTGTTTCGAGGCGCACGACATGCGGCTGCTGGAGCTGCAGTTCGGCCGTATCTTCGCAGGTGATGACGCGTTCGTCGCGGTCAATATAGTTCGTCAGGCAGTTCAGAAGCGTGGTTTTTCCCGAGCCCGTACCGCCGGAGATGATGATGTTGCAGCGGACGCGGCCGATGATCTGCAACACAGTTGCCCCTTCCGGGGTGATGGCGCCGAAACGCACGAGCTGATCGAGCGTCAGCTTGTCCTTCTTGAATTTTCGGATGGTGAGCGCGGGGCCATCGATGGCAAGCGGCGGCGCGATGACGTTGACACGCGAGCCGTCGGGCAGGCGCGCGTCGCAGATCGGGCTTGATTCGTCGACACGGCGGCCGACCTGGCTGACGATGCGCTGGCAGATCGACAGGAGCTGCGAATTATCGCGGAAGCGGATTTCGGATTCGATCGTCTTACCGCCGACTTCGATGAAGGTCTGGCCAGCGCCGTTGACCATGATATCGGCAATGTCGTCGCGCGCCAGCAGCGGCTCCAGCGGACCATAGCCCAAGACGTCGTTGCAGATATCCTCAAGCAGTTCCTCCTGCTCGGAGATCGACATCGCGAAATTCTTGATGGTGATGATATCGTTGACGATATCGCGGATTTCCTCACGCGCGCTTTCGCCGTCCAGCTTGGACAGCTGCGAGAGGTCGATCGTATCGATCAGCGCGGAAAAAACCTGCGCCTTGGTATCGTAATATTCGTCCGTGCGGGCGGGGCGCTTGCGCTGTGGCGTCTGCATCGGCGGCGGCGGCACCTGCCGGCGGACAGGCTCGCGCGACGGCTCGACAAGCACCGCGGGACCGGATGAGGCGGGCGCAACGGCAGCCGGCATCGGCGGCGCAGGGGCGGCGATACCGCCGGCACCGGCCTTTCCGAAACCTTCATTCCCGCGTTTTCCGAACATTGATCCGATCCAATTCTACTCGTTCACTTGCGTTTCAGAAGGGCGAGAAGGCCGCCCTTCCTGGACTTCCTGATCGCCACGCGGCCGGTGACAATGTGCGAGATCTGCGAGAATGTCTCCGAGGTCGGAGACTTCGGATCGACCTCGGAAATCATCCGCCCACTGTTGGCGGCGCTGCCGAAGAGGCCGATATCGAAGGGAATGATGGCAATCGGTTCGACTTCCAGCGGCTCACAGAAATCGGATACCGAGATCTCCGGCCGCTTCGGCATGCCGACCTGATTGAGAATGAGATGCGGTACCTTGTCGTTCGGGCGCATCTTGCGCAGCGCATCGAGCATATTCTTGGCGTTGCGCAGGTTGGCGAGATCGGGAACCGCGCAAATAACCACTTCGTCGGCATTTGACAGCACCGAACGGGTCCAGTCCGACCAGGCATGCGGAACGTCGAGCACCGTTACGGGCGCGCTGCGCTGCAGTACATCCATCACCGGCTGGAAAGCGTGACCCTCGAAATCATAGGCGCGGTCAAGAAGCGAGGGGGCGGCCAGCAGCGAAAGGTGCTCGGAGCATTTGGTTAGCAGGCGGTCGAGAAAGACCTCGTCAAGCCGCTCCGGCGCAAAGACCGCCTCGGCGATGCCCTGGGCCGGATCCTGATCGAAGTCTATATTCGCCGTGCCGTAGGGCAGGTCGAGATCAGCAAGGATCGTTTCGGTCGAGAAGAGGTTCGAGATGCCAAAGGCGCAATTGTGCGCGACGGTCGATGCGCCGACCCCGCCCTTGGCGCCGATAAAGGCGATGCTGCGGCCAAGCGGCTCAGCTTCCGGATCGACGAAGATCGCCGCCATTGCGCCCATGATATCGGGCATGGCGACGGGTTGGACAATATATTCGGAAATGCCGTTGCGGATCAGATCGCGGTAGAGACCGATATCGTTGTGGTAGCCGACGATGACGACCTTGGTCGAGGGATCGCAGACGGCAGCGAGCGGCGCGAGCTCAGCAAGCAGGCTGGCGGGATTCGCCCTGGTTTCGAGGATGATGAGGTTCGGCGTCGGTGCGCCTGAGAACATGTTTGCAGCCGCAGCCGTGCCGCCGCTGGTGATGCGCAGACTGACTTTCGACATGCGCCTGTCGTTGGCGCAACGCTCCATCACCCGCTGCAGTTCTTCGCTTTCGCAGAAGGCATGAACGGAGATGCGCGGCAGCGGCCGCATGTTTTCCAGCTCGCCCATGCGCATCGCCTCTTCAGCGTGGCGGAGTTCGCTGGTATTCTTGATCTCGTAGTCGACGGTGCTCATCGTTCCATTCCGCCTGATCAGAAACCGGTCTGGCCGGAATCGATTTCCTCGATCGTGGACGTCGTCGTCCGGTATTCCTTGATCGCCTCGTTGCGCCGCTCCGCATCGATCGGGGTCATGCCGCGCGGAGCGACGAAATCTTCCGGATTGGCGACCTGGGCGGCGAGATTGTTCTGCGAGGCGCAGCCGAAATTGTAGTAATTCTGGTTCGTGAAGTCGGCCGAGATATCCTTCGGCCACTGACCGCACCGGGTCGTTACCGCCGTCATGCCGGTGAAGCTCAGGCGTATCGGCGCGGCATCGAGAAGGCCGGTTGCCGCGTAAGTCGTGTTAATGATCTTGTTGCTGGCAATGCCGCGCGAAGCAAGTTCGGCGCGAACCTGGCCGCGCAAGGCGCGTGCTGCTCCTGCATTTGCCGAACCTTCGGGAGACAGGATATAGACCGGGCCGGAGGCACGCGACACGTAATTGGTTGCAAAGCCACGGATAAGCTCGCGCTGGGCGATCGTCAGGCGGCGATCCGTAGAGGCGACCGGGATGTCTACCGTCTGCTCGGTTTCCGTGACGACGATGGGATGGCGCTCCCGGTAATCATCGGGAATGCCACCGGTCGTCAGCTGATCACGCGGGCCGGCGCAGCCGGAAAGAATTGCAACGGCGAGTGATGCAGCCACGAGCAGAGGCTTTGCGGTGCGGGACCGCGGATTGGAATGGGCCATCGCCCGATCTCTGTTCTTTTTCATCGGTCCAGACCGTGCCCCGCTCATTTGTAGATAAACCCGATGGAACCGTGGAACTGCGCATCGGCGACCGGCGCCTGGTTGCTGCCGTAGACCTTGTTGACGCGGTTCATGAAGAAAGCGGACGCATCATTGGTCGGGCTGAAATTGTCATCCGGCCGATTGAGCTGATTGCGCGCCACCGGACGCACCAGATAAGGCGTCGCGATGATGACGAGTTCCGTTTCCTGGCGCTCGACCCCCTTCTGGCGGAACAGCGTGCCAAGAAGCGGGATCTTCGAGACGCCAGGCGTGCCGTTCATCGTCTGGGAGATGTTGTCGCGGATGAGGCCGGCCAGTGCGATCGATCCACCGGAGGGAAGCTCGACCGAGGTCTCGGCGGAGCGGCGTTGATAGGTCGGCGACGAACCCGATACCGACGGCGCCGGCTCCGAGACATTGGTCTTGATCTCGAGGGCGATGCGGCCAGACGAAAGGACCACCGGCTTGAAGGCGAGATTGATACCGTAATTATAAGGGACGACGGTGACGTTGCCCTGGTTGTCCGTCGTCGAGTAGAGAACCTGGCCGCCGGAATTGAAGGTTGCGGCCTGGCCGGAGATCGCCGTCAATGTCGGTTCGGCCAGCGTGCGGACGACCTTGCCCTGTTCCAGTGCATTCAGATAGGTCGAAATATCGTATTTGCCGATCGAGTTCTTGAAGAGCGCGGCAAGCCCCCCGCCGACGACGGATGTAGCGGTATCCGCCGATGGGCTGCCGAGTTGGGCGACCGTCATGCCGGAGGAATTGCTAACGAGATTGTCGAAGCCAAGCTGTTTCAGGATTTCACGACGAACTTCGGCGATCGTGACCTTGAGCGTGACCTGGTCTTCGCCCTGAATCTGCAGGAGGTTGACGACCTGGGAGACCTGGCGGCTTTCGGCAAACAGCGCAACCGCACTGTCGCCGCCTGTACCGGAGGCAGTCTCAGTGCGCGTCGTGGCTTCGCCGCCTTTCAGGAAGGCTTCGGCAAGCGACGCTGCCTGGGTGGCATCCTGCGGCGTGCGGACGGTGCCTGTCAGAACGATATTGTCGGAGACGATTTCGACCTTGATGGCGGAGTCGGGAATGAAGCGGCGCAGATTGGCCTCGAGACCGGAGACATCGCGCTCGACCTCGATATCGAGGCTGACGACCTCCTCACCGCTGGCGCCGAAAACGAAGATATTGGTCTGCCCGACCTTCTTGCCGAATAAATAGATGCGCCGCGAGGTGCGGGTCACCGCATCGGCCATGCTGGGATCGGAAACGAGAATGTCATGAGCGTCTTCCGGCAGGTCGACGACAACAGCCTTGTTGAGGCCGAGCTTCAGGCGGCGATGTGCGCCGGGACCGCTTTGGGAAATGCGGATGAGGCTTTCCGAGCCGGCATTGGCCTGCTTCACATCAAAGGGCGCGTGAAAGGAAAGCGGCGTAATGCCCGCCGCAGCCATTGCCAGGGAAAGGCAGCCGGTCAGGAAAAGCCTGGTGCGCTGTTTCAAGTTGCCCATCTGCATTTCCCTTACTCCGGCTTCACTGAGCCGGTGGCATCCGTGACGATGGAGCCGGACTTGATGACCTGGACGATTGCACTGCCGTTATCGCCGCTGAGCAGATAGTCTGCCGCGCTGGTGTCCTGCTCCTGGGCATCGGCGACGGAGCGCAGGGCGAGCGAGAGGCGATCGGCCATCTGCTGGGCGACGGCTAGGACCTTGGTCTGGTCGGGGGTCAGCTCCAGCGTCGCAGTTGTGCCGACTGCCGCCTTGGTGCCGTCTTCCTTTTCCTCGATCTGCTGGTCGATCGCAAGGACGCGGATATTGCTCAGCACGGTTTCGGTTATGTATTTGTCCGTGTTCTGCCCTTTGCGCACCATAATGACATCGACGCGGTCATTGGGGAGGATGAAGCCGCCGGCGCCGGTCGCAACGGAGATTTCGGTCGCGACGGCGCGCTTGCCGGCAGGCAGCAGCGAGGACAGGATGCGGCTGTTGGAGTCGGCGACCTTTTCCGGACGGATCGGCTCTCCTTCGAAGACGGGCAAGCGCACGACGGCGCCCTGCAGATCCTTGATGGCATCCGGCCGGTCGGCCTCGGTAATGAAACCCTGGACAACGCCACTCTGAGGCCAGGCCATCCAGTGAACGGCTTTCTCGTCCAGCCGCGCGCCAACCGGAAGATTGGCGCTGGAGACCAGCACGTTGACGGTCGGCTCCTTCTCGATAACGGATTGGACTCTCGTCACGACCCCGCCACTACCGGCCATGTTCATCGCAAGAACACCGGCAAGGCCGGCTGCCACCACGGCGACAGCTAGAATAATAAGGCGGGCCGGTTTCATCGATCATTCCTCAGGGCGCAACGCGTTCGCCCCGCAGAATGCTCAGGAATTGGTATAATTATGGTTAATGGAACACTTACATTTTAAGTTAACGGCCGATTAAAACGCCGTCATTTCAGGCTTTCCAGCGCTGCAAGGAACAGTGGCGAAGACGGGAAGGCCAGGAAGCCGCCGATCGCGATGGCGATACCGTAGGGTATTTTCTTGGCGAGCAGGAGTGAATTGGGAATGGGCAGGCCGATGGCCAATATTGTATTTGCCTGCGAGCGGATCATTAGGATCGCCAACGTTAACAGACCGCCGATGATCCCGACATAGGTCAGAAAAGACACCAGAGCGGGATTGTAACCGAACCAGATCGCGGCCGCGCTCAAGAGTTTCGCATCTCCGCCGCCCATGACATTGAGCGCAAAGAGAGCAAAGCAGATGCCGAACACGATGGCGGCACCCAATGCATGCATTCCAATCGCCGCAAGAGCTAAACCACTCAGGGGCGCCAGCACGGCGAATGAAATTATCAGGATCAACGATATCCTGTTCGGGATCGTCATCGTCAACAGATCGGATATGGCCGCAAAAGCCAAGCAGAGTGGCAGTATCACGAAGATTGCAGCTGCGATCATGTCTATGTGCCCGATCGGAACATAATAAAAAGGCTCACGGCTATTAAGCTGCGAGCCCAATCATTGAGCGGCCTGATCATCTCCGGCCGATACTATAGATAGCTTAGATTACGGCGTCGTCGCAGAAGCGGTCTTGGCCTTATCCATCTGATTGCCAAGATTGTTGAACGTGTCGCCGATCTTGCCGCCAAGCGTCGTCGCACCAGCGATGAGGGCTACGGAAATCAGGGCGGCGATCAGGCCGTATTCGATTGCGGTCGCGCCGGATTCATCCTTCAGAAAACGGCTAAAAAGCTTGGTCATGGTTACCTCTAACTCCAGTTGATGTTCAGCACGTCCGCCAACTGTTTGCCGTTGATCGGATGGCCGCAACCTACCGAATGGCCGTTTCCATCGACTTAATGAAATACGTTAACGAGGTGTAAATGGGACAACCCGTCCCAGTCGAGGTAAGTAGTTCATTGCTGCATTGCTTACGTTCTTAGTGATTTTCCGGAAGAAATCCGGGACAATAGCTTCCAGTCGTCCAGAAATAATACGAATTTCTGCTATCCGGCGATTTTACGCCTCATCGGCGCGTACCGAAACGACCCAATACGTTTCATGATGAACATGGCATGGGAGGCTTAAAGCTTAATTCACCATTTTTTTCCATTCTGTCTGCAATCTGCATTGCGATCGTGAAAGAGGGCCAAAATGCCATCGAACGGCAAGACCGTTTTCTTTGCCTGGGCGATTGCGGCTCTTACGGCATCCACAGCTTCCGCCCAGGAAGACATGCTGCGCGTCTATATGGATCACGCGCGCGTTCTGAAATTGGACCGTCCGGTCAGCAAGGTCATCGTCGGCAACGCCAAGGTCGCCGATGCGACGGTTGCCGACCCCAAAACGATCGTGCTGACGGGCCGGGCCTTCGGCACGACCAATATCGTGCTGCTCGACGGCGCCGGCAACGCCATTCTGGACGAACGCATCCTCGTCTCTATCGATGAAGGCAATACGGTGCGCGTCTATCGCCAGACGGAACGCTCGGTTCTTTCCTGCACGCCCAATTGCGAGCAGCATTCGCAGCAGGGCGAAGCCGCTTCCGCAAACTAAGCGATATCCATGAAGCTCACGCCCATTCGTTAAAATAGCTGCTCCGGCCTGAAACGGAAAATCAACGAACACGCCCTAGTGTGGCACCCGAAGAACATTTTCGAGGCCAGACTATGGCAATCCGTGAGCAGGAGACGGGCAAGGTGCGTGCGTCGCTGCGTTTATCCAGACTTCGCGCCCTGGCACGCTCGCGCGACGGCTCTGCCGCGATCGAATTCGCGTTGCTGGCCATTCCTTATTTCGTCGTCATATTCGCCATCCTGGAAACCTTCATCGCCTTTACGGCGGAAGAGCTCGTCTCGAACGCCGTGGATACGCTGAGCCGCCAGATGCGAACCGGGCAGATCACCTTCATAGATCCCGCGCGTCCGACCTATAAGACGCAGACCCAGTTCCGGCAGGCCTTCTGCGACGAAATCTCGATCATCATCCGCTGCTCGGCGACGGAGGCGGCGACACCCGGTAAGCTCTATCTGGATGTGCGGAGCTTCACTACCTTTGCCTCGGTCCCTACGACGATCCCGCGCGTGTCTTCGGACAAGTATTCAGACCTGAAGGTCTCGGATTTCAAATTCACGCCCGGCGGCCCCGGCTCGATCAACATGGTGCGCGCCTATTATCGCTGGTCCATCATCGTCGATCTCGTTCGTCCCTATGTCACCGGCCTTCGCCCTGTCGGTAGCTCCATGCCCAGCGAATATCTTATCGTCGCGACGGCGGCCTTCCAGAACGAACAGTATCCATGATGGCGCGCCGGGGACTTCCGATATGGCTGGCTTCGACGGCGCGGCGCTTTGCACGCGACCGGAAAGGCGTGGGCGCCATCGAGTTTGCAATCATCTTCCCGGTTCTGATCATGCTCTATCTCGGCGCATTCGAGATCACGATCGGGCTCAGCGTCAGCAAGCGCACGACACGTGCCGCCGGCTCGATCGCCGATATCATCACCCAGCAGCAGAGCGTCACCAAAAGCTCGCTCACAGATATCGCCAAAGCCGCACCGGCGATCTTCGCGCCTTATGACAGTTCCGGTCTCTCGTTGAAGGTCACCGCAATCCAGATCGACGGCGGCGCCAATCCCAAAGTTCTCTGGTCCTGGGCACCGAGCGGTGCGGCGCCCTACGCCAAGAACAGCACGGTTTCCGATGTGCCGACGGATATGAAGAAGGCAAACAGCTTCCTCATCCGCGCCGAGGTCAGCACACCCTATACGCTGCTGGTCTTTGCCCCCAACTTCATGCCGGCGGATACGCGCACCATCACGATCAGCCGCAGCTATTTCTATCGCCAGCGGCAAAACGACGATATCCCTTGCGGCGACTGCTAAAGCGTATCGCGATCCGCACGCTACGCTTTCGGTCCTTCGTAAAACCGACGCACCCTTTTGAAGAACGTGCTCTGCGCTTCCACACCTCAAATTTGCCAAGCGGTTCCCGTCATTATATGGCTGGGCGCTCCTGCATAATTCCTTATATCGAAATCGCTTTGAGGATAAATTATGCAGCAATTTAAAGTGCTGCAGCGTCCTTTGCGCGTCTGAAGAAGCGTGGCGCTGGAGTCAGATCGCTCCAGCTATAGGCTGATGACAGCAGATAATACGGGTGAAAAATGGCGCGTGCCTTTCTCTTCGTTTTGGATTCCTTCGGTGTCGGCGGGGCGCCGGATGCGGCAGCCTATGGCGACGAGGGCGCCGACACGCTCGGCCATATCGCCGAATTCTGTGCGGCCGGCGCTGCCGACCGAGTCGGCCTGCGTTCCGGCCCGCTTTCGCTTCCGAACATGTCGGCGCTTGGGCTATTGCATATTGCACGGGCCGCTTCAGGACAGTTTCCGGCCGGGATGCCGCTGCCGGACAAGATCTACGGCGTCTATGGCGCCGCCAGCGAAACCTCGCGCGGCAAGGACACCCCGTCAGGTCATTGGGAAATCGCCGGAACGCCTGTTACCTTCGATTGGGGGTATTTTCCTGACAAGGACGATGCCTTTCCGCCGGAACTGATCGACGCGCTCTGCCGCGCAGCTAACGTGCCGGGCATTCTCGGCAACTGCCATGCCTCGGGAACCGAGATCATCGCGCGCTACGGCGAAGAGCATATGCGCAGCGGCAAGCCGATCTGCTACACGTCCTCGGATTCCGTGTTCCAGGTGGCCGCTCATGAAGTCTATTTCGGCCTCGACCGGCTGCTCAACTTCTGCCAGATCGCCCGCGGCCTGCTTGATCCCTACAATATTGGCCGCGTCATCGCGCGCCCCTTCATCGGCCAGAGTGCTGCGACCTTCCAGAGAACGGGCAACCGCCGCGACTTTTCGGTGCCGCCGCCGGAACCGACGCTGCTCGACCGGCTCGTCCAGCATGGCCGCAATGTGCATGCGGTCGGCAAGATCGGCGATATCTTCGCCCATCAGGGCGTTTCGCGGGTCATCAAGGCAAACGGCAACGATGCCCTGATGGATGCGTCGCTTGCGGCAATAGACGAGGCGGAGGATGGCGATCTCGTCTTCACCAATTTCGTCGATTTCGACATGCTGTATGGCCATCGCCGCGACGTGGCCGGTTATGCGGCTGCCCTCGAAGCCTTCGACGAACGCCTCACTGAAGTTCACCGGAAGCTGCAGCCCGGTGATCTCGTGATCCTGACCGCCGATCACGGTTGCGACCCGACCTGGCGCGGCACCGACCATACGCGCGAGCGCGTGCCTGTCATCGCTTACGGTCCCGGCATCCGGTCGCGCTCGGTCGGCATACGCCGGACCTATGCCGATGTCGGCGAAAGCGTTGCGCGGCATCTCGGCATTCCCGCAGGGACGCATGGGAGGAATTTTCTGTGAGATCGGATTTGAAGAAGGTCGAGCTGCACTGCCATCTGGAGGGTGCCGCTCCCCCTGATCTGACTGAGGCTCAGGCGCGTAAATACGGGATCGACATCAGCGCCCATCTGCAAGACGGCGTCTATGTCTGGCATGATTTCGCGAGCTTTCTCGAATGTTATGACAAGGTTTCCGAGGTCTACAAGACCGAGGAAGACTATGCGCTGCTGACGGAAACCTATCTGGAAGAACTTGCCGGCATCGGCACGATCTACAGCGAGCTCATCGTTTCGCCCGACCATGGCAAGCGCATCGGCCTCGGTGCGGACGCCTATATATCAGGTGTTTGCGAAGGCATCCGCCGGGCGAAGGCAAAAAGCAGCATCGAGGCGCGGCTGATCGTGACCGGGGAGCGGCATTTCGGCCCGGAAAGCGTGATCGGCGCTGCGGAATATGCGGCAAAGGCCGCTAATCCGCTGATAACAGGCTTCAATCTCGCCGGCGAGGAGCGGATGGGTCGCGTTGCCGACTATGCGCGCGCCTTCGACATTGCCCGCGATGCAGGGCTTGGCCTCACCATCCATGCCGGCGAAGTTTGCGGCGCCTTCAGCGTTTCGGACGCATTGGATGCGGTGCGCCCTTCGCGTATCGGCCACGGTGTGCGGGCAATCGAAGATGCCGACCTCGTCAAGCGGCTCGCCGACCTCGGCACGGTGCTGGAGGTTTGCCCCGGCTCGAATATCGCGCTCAAGGTCTTTCCGGATTTCGACTCGCACCCATTGCGCAGGCTGAGGGATGCGGGCGTGAAGGTGACGATCAGCTCCGACGATCCGCCGTTCTTCCACACATCGCTCAAGCGGGAATACGAGCTTGCCTCGCAGGCCTTCGGCTTCAGCGATGCTGACATCAACGCCATGACGCAAACGGCCATCGAGGCGGCCTTCGTCGACGAAGAGACGCGCAAAGCGTTGCTCGCCCGTCTTTAACGGCGCGGAGTTATTAATGGCAAATTCGCCTCCGCTCTTGCAGTGGAGGCGATTTCCATGGAAGAAACAGCCGATAAGAACAAAGAATTGGAAGGTTTCCCTATGGACGGCGTCACAGTCATCGATCACCCGCTCGTGCAGCACAAACTCACCATCATGCGGCGCAAGGAAACCTCGACAGGCAGCTTCCGCCGGCTGTTGCGCGAAATTTCGACACTGCTCTGCTATGAGGTGACGCGCGATCTGGAGCTGACGATGGAGACGATCGAAACACCGATCCAGGAGATGCAGGCGCCGATCCTCGAAGGCAAGAAGCTGGTCTTTGCCTCCATCCTGCGCGCCGGCAACGGGCTTCTCGAAGGCATGCTCGATCTGGTACCCTCCGCCCGCGTTTCCCATATCGGCGTCTATCGCGACCACGAAACGCTGCAGCCGGTCGAATATTACTTCAAGGCGCCTGAGGATGTCGCCGAGCGCCTGATCATCGTCGTCGACCCGATGCTTGCGACCGGCAACTCCTCGATTGCCGCGATCGACAAGCTGAAGGAGCGCGGCGCGCACAATATCCGCTTCCTCTGCCTGCTGGCCGCCCCCGAGGGCCTCAAGAACTTTCGTGCCGCGCATCCCGACGTTCCGGTCTTCACGGCGGCGATCGACAGCCATCTGAACGAGAAGGGTTACATCGTGCCCGGTCTCGGCGATGCCGGCGACCGGATGTACGGTACCAAATAATTTCAGCGTCCTTTACCAATTCGAAAGCACTTCAAGGCCTGGGCGGTTCGTTCCGGGCCTTTCTTATGTCGCCGTTAGCAACTTTTCAGCACTTATGGCTTAGCTGCTTGAAACATGAGGTCCCGCATGAGGCGGGGTTTATACAGGAAGGATTTCTGTTTCATGCTCATGCGTACCGTCATATTTGCCAGCATCGCGGCGGCACTGGCGACACAGGTGCCTTCTCTGCTCACCGGCACGACCCAGCCCGGCAATACGATCTCCGCAAATTTCGTTTCGGCCGAGGGTAGCGCGCCCGATGCGCCTGCTACGATCGCCAATGGCGGCATGATCCGCCTTCAGGCCGATTCCCAGGGCCATTATACCGGCAATTTCAGGATCAACGGCAAGCCTGTGCAGGGGCTGATCGATACCGGTGCCACCTATGTCGCGCTGAACGAAAGCCTCGCCCGCAGGCTCGGCTTTTCCGGCAACCAGCTCGATTTCCGTTATGCCGTCAATACGGCGAACGGCCAGACCAAGGCGGCGCATGTGATGCTCGACCGCGTGGAAATCGGCGGCATTCGTGTTCGCAGCGTCGAAGCCTTCGTGCTGAAAGACGAAGCGCTGAGCAACACGCTTGTTGGTATGAGCTTCCTGCGGAAGCTTGCCTCCTACTCCGTTGCCGATGGCTCGCTCAGTCTCAAGGAGTAGAGCCCATCAGATCCGGCCGGCGATGACCGGAAGCGGTTCCGGTTTCTCGTCGGCAATGCGATAGTTTGCGGCAAGTGCGACGACGGCTCTTTCGGCCGAAGCCTCGTCGGCAGCGTGAACGAGCGCTATCGGATCGCCCTCATGCACATGCGTTCCAAGCGGCAGCAGGCCGGTGAAGCCGACGCTGTGGTCGATCCTGTCGGCAGGGTGGCGTCGCCCGCCACCGAGATCGATAACGCTCACGCCGAGATCGCGGGCGTCGCAGGCCGCGAGCCAGCCGCTACGCGAGGCCGGAACATGCCGCTCGACAGGCGCCCTGCGCAGATAGGCGTCGGGCCGTTCCAGAAGATCGGCGGGGGCCCCGAGCATATGCACCATGCGCGCGAAGATCTCCGCAGCCTTGCCGGAAGAGAGCGCATCCTGCGCCTTGCTCTCCGCCTCGATGAGGGAGCCGGCAAGACCTGACTGCACGAGCATTTCGGCGGCAAAGGCAAGCACTATGGTTTCAAGGCGGGTACCGGTCTTTCGGCCTGCCAGAAAATCAAGGCAGTTGCGCACTTCCACGGCATTGCCGGCGCTATCGGCAAGCGGCTGGTTCATGTCGGTGATGAGCGCAGAGGTTTTCACGCCCGCACCATTTGCGACTTCGACCAGCGAATGCGCCAGCGCGATCGCCTGCTCGGGATCGGCCATGAAGGCACCGTTGCCGGTTTTGACGTCGAGCACCAGGGTCTGCAGGCCGGCGGCAAGTTTCTTCGACAGGATCGAGGCTGTGATCAGCGGGATGGAATCGACGGTCGCCGTCACATCGCGCACGGCATAGAGCCTGCCATCGGCCGGGGCCAAGGCACCCGTCGGGCCGATGATGGCGCAGCCGACCTCTTTAACCACTTTGCGGAAGAGAGCGGCATCCGGATTGATCGTATAGCCTGGAATGGATTCGAGCTTGTCCAGCGTGCCGCCGGTGTGGCCGAGGCCGCGGCCTGAGATCATTGGCACGGCCAGGCCGCAGGCGGCGGCGATCGGGGCGAGCATCAGCGAGACGTTGTCGCCCACGCCGCCGGTCGAGTGTTTGTCTGCGACGGGGCGGTCGATACCGTCCCAGGAGAGCATGTCCCCGGAGCGGGCCATGGCAAGCGTCAGTGCAACGGTTTCGGTGCGCGACATGCCCTTGAACCAGACCGCCATGGCGAAGGCGCCGATCTGGCCTTCCGACAGATTGCCAGCGGCAAGGGCTGCGATAAAGGCGTCGATATCATCGGTCGGCAGTTCAGCGCCGTTGCGCTTCTGGCGGATGATCTCCTGCGGGATCATCTCAATAGCTCGAGGCGGCCGCCGGCTTCGGTTCCGTGCCGCTGAGGACCGAAAGGATATTGTCGAGCAGCCCGGACGCGCCGAAACGGAAGGTGGAGGGCATCGCCCAGTCCGGCGTCATGATGGTTTCGGCGAGGCTGAGATAAAGGGCAGCATCGGCAACTGTCGATATGCCGCCGGCCGGCTTGAAGCCCACCTTGCGGCCGCTCTCTCTGATCGCGCGGATCATGATGTCGGCCGCTTCGAGCGTCGCGTTGACGGCGACCTTGCCGGTCGAGGTCTTGATGAAATCGGCGCCGGCTTCGATCGCCAGTTCCGAGGCGCGGCGGATAAGAGCGGCATCCTTCAGCTCACCGGTCTCGATGATGACCTTGAGAAGGACAGGCGCAACGCACTCGGCGCGCACGGCCGCAACCATGTCGGTAACGGCCTTCTCGTTGCCTGCCATCAGCTTGCGATAAGGGATGACGAGATCGATCTCATCGGCACCATCGGCGATCGCCTCACGCGTTTCGGCGGCGACATCGGCGATTTCCATATCACCGGAGGGAAAATTGACGACGGTCGCGATGCGAACCGGGTGGCCCTTGCCGAGTACGATACGGGCATGGGCGACGAAACGCGGCCAGATGCAGATTGCGGCACTGCTGCCATAGGGTGTCTGCGCGCGGGCGCAAAGCGTGTCGATCTGCTCCTGGGTGCAATCGTCTTTCAGGTTGGTGAGATCGAGAAGGGAAAGGGCGACGGCGGCCGTTTCCCGGTTGGAATGGCTGTACATTTTCGCTTCCTCCACCGGCAATCAGTGACCGGCAATCATTTCTTTGAGTATGGCGGCGAGACGGGCACCGCCAACCGGCGCCATATCCTTGGTTTCCTCGTGGCTGAGCTCGTTTCCGGTCATGCCAGCCCCATAGTTGGTGATTACCGAGGCTGCCGCAACCCTTAAGCCCAGCATTCTTGCGATGATGACTTCAGGCACGGTCGACATGCCGACCGCATCTGCGCCGAGAATGCGAGCCATGCGGATCTCGGCCGGCGTCTCGAAACTTGGGCCGGAGAACCACATGTAGACGCCGCTTGCGAGCGGGATATCAAGCGTCTTTGCCGCATCTCGCATGGCAGCCGCAAGATCGGCGTCATAGGCATTGGTCATGCCGACGAAGCGATTGTCGCTCTCTTCGCCGATCAGCGGATTCATGCCGGAATAATTGATGTGATCGGCGATCTGCATGACCGAGCCCGGCGGCATGTCCTCTTTCAGCGAACCGGCCGAATTGGTGAGGATCAGCGCCTCGACGCCGAGCGCATGCAGAACCTCGATCGGCAGCCGCATGGCATTGGCATCGCCCTTTTCGTAATAGTGGACGCGGCCCGAGAGCATGATGACCGGCACCGAGCCGAGATGGCCGGCGACGACCTCTCCGGCATGACCGGAGACGGCGCTGACCGGAAAGCCCGGCAGGTCCTTGTAGGGGATGCAGACCGCATCGGTAAGCTCGCTGACGAGCGAGCCGAGGCCGGAGCCGAGTACGATCCCGTATCGCGGCTTGAGCCCACCGAGCAGTGCTGCGAGCAGTTCGACGGTCGCGATCATCCGAGTTCCGTTTCGAAGCTGAAGGGCAGAAGCTCTTCCATGGTCATGGTCTTCTTCACGCCGGTTTCGTCGCAAAGGTAGATCCTGGTGTCCTTGCCGGCGAATTCCGAGATCTTCTGCCGGCAGCCGCCGCAGGGCGGGCAGAGCGGCAGTTTTTCGGCGATGACGGCCATTTCGACGATCTTCTTCGCGCCGCCCATGATCATGGCGCCGATCGCCGTAGGCTCCGCGCACCAGCCTTGAGGGAAGGAGAGGTTCTCGATATTGGCGCCGGTATAGACCTTGCCGTCCTCGGCGCGGATCGCAGCACCCACCGGGAACTTGGAATAAGGAGCGTGCGCGAAGGCCATGGCGCCGCGAGCAGCTTCGAACAGGTCGTGAGACATCTCAACGCTCCTTCACATAGGGCACGCCGCCGGCCTTCGGCGGGATTGCGACGCCGATGAAGCCGGCGAGCAGAACACAGGTCAGGATATAGGGCAGAGCCTGGAAAACCTGAACCGGCACCTCGCCGATCAGCGGCACGTGCTTGCCCTGCATGAAATTCGCGAGAGCATCGAGGAAGCCGAAGAGCAGGCAGGCGAACATGACCGGCACGGGCTTCCACTTGGCGAAGACGAGAGCGGCAAGCGCGATATAGCCCTTGCCGGCCGACATGTCCTTGATGAAGGCAGCCGACTGGGCGATTGCCAGATAGGTGCCGGAAAAGCCGCAGAGGATGCCGGCGCACATGACGGCGCGGTAGCGCAGCCAGGAGACCGAAATGCCTGCCGTATCGACCGCACCCGGATTTTCGCCGACAGCGCGAAGGCGCAGGCCGAAACGCGTGCGATAGAGGACCCACCAGGAGAATGGCACGGCGAGGAAGGCAAGGTAGGTCAGGATATTGTTGCCGGAGATCACGCCGGCATAGAGCGGGCCGACGATCGGCACGTTCCTGACAGCATCGGCGCCCGGCAGGATGATCGGTGCGAAGCGTGCCTCCGGCAGCAACTGCGGCGTGCGGCCGCCCTGCCCGAACCAGGCCTGGCCGAGCACGATGGTGATACCGGCGATGAAGAAGTTGATGGCGACACCCGAGATGATCTGGTTGCCGCGATTGGTGATCGAGGCAAAGCCATGCACGAGGCTGAGCGCCACCGAGCAGACCACGCCGGCGCCGAGGCCGGCCCAGGCCGAGCCGGTGAGATAGGCGATGCAGGCGGCGGCGAAGGCCGAGCCCAGCATCTTGCCTTCGAGACCGATATCGAAGATGCCGGCGCGTTCGGAAAACAGGCCGGCAAGAGCGGTGAAGATCAGCGGAATGGAGAGCCGGATCGTCGAGCTCAGAACGTTGATGAAAATCTCATAATATTCCATCGTCTGTTCCTCAGGGTCGCTTGAACTGCTGGTAGATGCGCACCATCGCCGGGCGGAACATATACTCCAGAGCGCCGGCAAACAGGATCACCAGACCCTGAATGACGAGGATCATCTCGCGGGTGATGTTGGGCATTTCGAAGGAGATCCAGTCACCGCCCTGATAGAGGACGCCGAAGAGGATCCCCGCAAAGATGATGCCAAGCGGATGGTTTCGTCCCATCAGTGACACGGCGATGCCGACGAAGCCGGCGCCGCCGACGAATTCCACCTGCAGGCGTGCCGACGAGCCCATGACGGGGTTCAGCGCCATCATGCCGGCGAGCGCGCCTGACAGCAGCATGGCGATGATGATGATGCGCGCACGGGGCGTGCCGGCGTAATCGGCAGCCGTCGGGCTGATGCCCAGCGTGCGCATATCGAAGCCGAGCTTGCTGCGCCAGACCAGCACCCAGACGAACCAGGCGGCCAACAGGGCGATGATGAAGGAGACGTTGAAGGGCGCTGCACCGAGCTTGGCCCCGAACAGGCTCATGATCCAGCCGAGCTTCGGAAGCTGTCCGCCTTCGAGGAAGGTGCGGGTTTCCGGCGCCATCTTGCCCGGTACGATCAGCACATGCACCAGCAGATAAACCATGAGGGCGGCGGCGATATAGTTGAACATGATCGTCGTGATGACGATATGGCTGCCGCGCTTGGCCTGCAGGAAGGCGGGGATGAAAGCCCAGGCCGCCCCGAAGAGACCGGCGCCGATGACGGCGATCGGCATGGTCACATACCAGGGCACATATTTGTCGAGCGCCAGCGCCACCAGCGCACAGCCGAGGCCGCCAATATAGGCCTGGCCTTCCGAGCCGATGTTGAAGAGGCCGGCATGGATGGCGACGGCGACCGAAAGGCCGGTAAAGATGAAGCTCGTCGCATAGTAGAGCGTGAAGCCGATGCCTTCGCCGCTGCCGAAGGCGCCTTCGATGAGCAGCGAGAGGGCGGCAAGCGGGCTTTCGCCGATCAGCCAGACGACGAAGCCTGATATCAGAAAGGCGACGACCAGGTTCAAAAGAGGGATCAGACCGTAATTGATCCATCTCGGCAGGGTTACGGAAGCAGTGCTCATTCAGGCCTCACGCGGCAATGCCGGCCATCATCAGGCCGAGGGTCTGTTCACCGGCATCGGGCGCCTTCTCGCCGACGACATGGCCGGCGAACATGACAAGGATACGGTCGGAAAGGGCGCGGATTTCGTCGAGTTCGACGGAGACGAGCAGGATGGCCTTGCCCGCATCGCGCATCTCGATGATCCGCCGATGGATGAATTCGATGGCGCCGATGTCGACGCCGCGGGTCGGCTGGCCGATGATCAGCATCTTCGGGTCGCGCTCGATTTCGCGGGCGACGACGATCTTCTGCTGGTTGCCGCCGGAAAAATTCGCCGTCTTCAGGCGCGGGTTCGGCGGGCGGATGTCGTATTTCTCGATCTTCTCCATCGCGTCCTTGCGGATCGCATCGAGATCGAGCAGGGGGCCGCGGCTGTATTCAGGACGGTGGTGATAGCCGAGCACGGCATTTTCATATTCCTCGAATTTCAGGACCAGGCCCATATGGTGGCGGTCTTCGGGAATATGCGCCAGGCCGAGCTCGCGAAGACGGGCCGGATCGGCCTTGTCGATCGGCTGGCCGTCGAGCAGGATTTCGCCTGATGCCGGCTTGCGGATACCGGCGATCGCCTCCAGCAGTTCCGACTGGCCGTTGCCGGCGACACCGGCAATGCCGACGATCTCGCCGGCGCGGACATCGAAGGAGACGTTGTCGACCATCGTCACGCCCCTGTTGTCCTTGACCGTCAGGTTGCGGACGGAGAGCACGACATCGGCGGGTTTCGCCTCGCCCTTCTGGACGCGCAGGAGCACGCGGCGGCCGACCATGAGTTCGGCGAGCTCTTCGACCGTGGTCTCGCTGGTCTTGCGGGTGGCGACCATCTCGCCGCGGCGCATGACGGACACCGTATCGGTGATCGCCATGATTTCGCGCAGCTTGTGGGTGATGAAAATGACCGTCTTGCCCTGGTCGCGCAGCACGCCAAGGATACGGAAGAGGTGATCGGCTTCGGCCGGGGTCAGCACGCCCGTCGGCTCGTCGAGGATCAGGATCTCGGCGCCGCGATACATGGCTTTCAGGATTTCCACGCGCTGCTGCAGGCCGACCGGGAGCTGCTCGATCAGCGCGTCCGGGTTGACCTCCAGGCCATACTCGGTTTCCAGCCGCTTGAGTTCGGCGCGGGAGGAAGCAACGCCCCGTGCCAGCAATGCGCCGCCTTCGGCGCCGAGCATGACGTTTTCCAGCACCGTGAAATTATCGACCAGCATGAAATGCTGGTGCACCATGCCGATGCCGGCGGCGATGGCGGCCTGGCTGTCCTTGATGGTGATGGGCTGGCCGTTGACGCGGATCTCGCCGCTATCGGCCTGGTAAAAACCGTAGATGATGGACATCAGGGTCGATTTGCCAGCGCCGTTTTCCCCGATAATGCCATGGATCGAGCCCTTGGCGACGGTCAGGTTGATGTCCTTGTTGGCGTGAACGGCGCCGAATTTCTTGTCGATGCCGACAAGTTCGATAGCAGGCTGGTCTGTCACAGCAGGCTCCAAATAAGAAAAGGGCGTATGGCGAAAATCCTTGTCCGCCATACGCCCGATCTCAGTTACGACTCACTTCGGGCAGGCATTGTCCGTGGTGTAATCGTGGACCTTGACGGTGCCCGCAATGATGTCGGCCTTGGCCTTGTCGACGGCAGCCTGCATCTCCGGCGTGATCAGCGGCTTGTTGTTGTCGTCCATGGCGGCGGCAACACCGTCTTCCTTGACGCCGAGAGACTGGACGCCGGCCGTGAACTTGTCGTTCTTGGTGTCGTTATAGGCGTTGTAGACGGCGAGATCGACGCGCTTGACCATCGAAGTCAGGACGGAACCGGGATGCAAATGGTTCTGGTTGGAGTCGACGCCGATCGACAGCTTCTTGTTGTCGGCTGCCGTCTGCAGCACGCCGAGACCGGTGGCACCGGCTGCCGCGTAAACGACATCGGCACCCTGGTCGATCTGGTTCTTGGTGAGCTCGCCGCCGCGAACCGGGTCGTTCCAGGCAGCACCGGTCGTGCCGGTCATGTTCTGGAAGACTTCAATATCGGCCTTGGCCGCGCGTGCGCCCTGCTCATAGCCGCATTCGAACTTGCGGATCAGCGGAATGTCCATGCCGCCGACGAAGCCGACCTTGCCGGTCTTCGACGCCATGCCGGCGAGAATGCCGACGAGATAGGAGCCTTCCTCTTCCTTGTAGAGAACGGAGCGGACATTCGGCTTATCGACGACGGAGTCGACGATGATGAACTTGGTATCGGGGAATTCAGCGGCAACCTTCTCGACAGCCGAGGTCCAGGCGAAGGAAACGGCCACAACCGGGTTGAAGCCGCGGCTTGCGAAGTTGCGGATGGCCTGCTCGCCCTGGGTGTCGCCGGTCGGCTCGAAATCGCGGTAGGCGATGCCGGTTTCCTTCTTGAACTTTTCAGCGCCGTTGAAGGCTGCTTCGTTGAAGGACTTATCGAACTTCCCGCCGGTGCCGTAAACGAGAGCCGGCTTGATGTCGGCGGCAAGCGCCGTCGTCGACATCGCTGCCACGGCAAGGAGGGTGAGAAGGGATTTTTTCATGAGTTTGCAGCCCTGTTGTTAAATATTTGTTTGGGGTCCTCCCGCAAGCCTTTTTCTGGCATGTCTGCGGAACCACCGACCTCCCCCCGGAGGCCTGGCTGCGCGCATCCTTGCATGGCTCAACGAAAAATTCACGAGAAATTTTTCGGTTGGTAAAGATTTGCGGTTATTGCCGAAAATCGATCCACGGGTGCTGAATTCTGGGCAAATCGGCCGCGAAAATGCGGATTTTCTGACCAATGTCGTCGCGGCATCCGGGTGCTTATCCTGCCGTTCCGGCAGCTGCCGGTTGCGCTCATCCCCGGCTCCCGTCCGCCTGCTACGCGGTAAAACGGCCTGCCACCGGCGGCTTCTTGTAGCCGATCATCCACAGGATGAGCGAGACCACCAGAAGCACGGCAAAGGCCGGCTGCAGCATGAGCCATTGAAAGATGAAAGCATAGAAACGCGGATGGACATAATAGGAGACGGCCGACTGGAGCGCAGAGAGCGTCGAGGGGCTGACCTCCTCCCATGCGTCCGAGATCGGGGTTATGACCACTTGCGAGGATGCGACGGACTGAATGGAATCGATGGTTCCGGCAATGACGGCAACTGCCAGCGCAAACAAACTGGCAAGACGCAACAAGAAACGCATCAAATCCTCCGACGACGGGTATGCCCTAGTATCCGGCGAGCCGCGCCATTTTCTTCCCAGACTAGAGATAGGCTGGGAGCGAGCACGGCGCAATGGACGGCATGCGCGCAGTTTTATCGGAAGAAGTCAAAAAACTGTTAGATTTGGGTTGATCGGCAAAAATTCATCGGTATATATCGCGCCGTTCCGACGATTTGCTCCTCTCCGGTGCGAAACGCAAAATGGACAGGTGGCCGAGTGGTTGAAGGCGCACGCCTGGAACGCGTGTGTACGTGAAAGCGTACCGAGGGTTCGAATCCCTCTCTGTCCGCCATTTAATTCGCCTATCTATTTGCTTTTGTGGCGATATTATTAAATCAGAACGTTCCGATCCATTAGCTCAAATCTCTTATCATTCATTACTTGTTTTTAAAAACAGTCGGGTAAGACAGGCTTGCAGTTTGTCGCGTGTCCATGCTGCCATGGAAACGCTGAGCAGCTCTCTTCTCGCCTCTGTTGTAGTTCGCAACCTAAGGTCTTGCCGAATCGCGCTTTGGTACTCACACTACAGTCCATGCCGACTCATAAGTTGTAAGGGTGGTGTATGGTTGCACGGGCTGAAGCTCCCAAAACGGATAGCGCGAAGGCTTCTCGCGTTTACAAAGATTTTCCGGGTTATGAACGCAGCGCATTTATCAACTTTTTGAAGGCCGGAGGGCAGCCGGATGACTTCCCCGGCCTCGACTTTGGTCCTGTCCTGAAGACCCTGCCATTTCGCAAAATAGCCGATTTTCATGTCTCTCGGGAAAAGCGCATTGATCGAGGAATGATTCCCTGCGCAATGTGCGGTTTCAAGGAGAAGTTCCTAGAGGGTTCCCTCGTTTGGATTGAGGGCCGCCAGACTATCGCGCTGATCGGTCACTGCTGTGCCGACAAGGAAAACCAACGCCGTGCCGAAGAGGAATACCTTGAGCGCATGGAACGGACACGCGCCGAGGACTTCCTGCTGGCGTCCCTTCCGCTTACCAAGGCAGCCCTTGCGGCGATTGAACAAGCGCTGGCCGCAGCAGTGGAAGCCGAACGCATTAAGGCTGCGTTCTCAAGGAAATTCCCAGCGGCTGTGCAAGCACTGAAGGGTGTCAGTAAGTCGGGCGGCATGCTGGGCCATACGGAGAAGATTAAGGATCAGTTTGATGAGGTCGGACCACGCGGGCTGGGCCGCTTGAATACCCACACGGTAACGATAGGGCACCTATTCGGTGCTGGTGCGTTAGGCTCGGGGTTTCATCCAGTCAAGGACCTCCGTGTTGCCCGATCGAGAGTTGAGGCCCTGATTTGCGAAGAGAGTCCCGAAGCCGCGCTGCAGCTTATTACGTCTAGTTACGCGAGCGGCGATGAGCTCAAGAAAGCCGCGAGGCTGCTCCTCGCAGCGGGCAAAGAATACAAGCGTTCACTTCGGCTCCTTCAGGAATTTCGCAGCTTTTTCGCCGAATACAACTTTTCCACTATCAACGAGTGGGCGAGGCATCCGCTCAGTGACCACCGATTTAGCTTCGAGTACCGGCGACTTGCCAACGGGGTTCGCATCAGCGGCAAAGAGGGGGACGCCTTTGACACCCTTCATCTCGAAGGTAGCGTGTTGCGCGCTCCGCCTGAGTGGCCGCTGGCTCCCACGATGGATGCCGAGTGAGCGAGCCGCCGGGAGTTAAAGGATGTTCCTTGATAAAATAACCTTTGTGGTTGGCGCTGGTGCCAGCACGGAATACGGCGAGAAAGTCTCCCCGTGGGTGGGGGCCTGCGGACTCGCATTGAGGAGGGATTTAACTTCACCGGCCGTCTCAATTGGGGAACTACGGATGGCGGCGACAAAGGGCTCTTCAATGCCATAAAGCGTCGCTATAGCGTGCAGACAGAAAACTATCAGAAGCGTCTTGCCGCCTCGCTACTGATCAAAGACCACCTGTACATGTTTCCTTCTATTGATGCGTTCATTGACCACTACGCTGACGAGGACAACTGTGTAGCGGAGATGGGGAAGGCTGCTATTGCAGTCCAGATCGCACGGGCCGAGCGCAGATGCCTGATGGCACCCGACCCTGAGAAATCTTCCTACAGCTTCGATATAAGGCGACTGAAGAACTCCTGGCTTGAACCCTTCGCACGCATTCTGATGGACAACGTGCGTGACCCTCGCGAGGTGGGGAATGGGGTCTCCATCATCTGCTTCAACTACGATCGGTGCATTGAGTTTTACCTAATCGAAGCTCTACGCAGGCGGTACCGCATCGACTACTCAGAAGCTCGGCAAATAGTCGGCAAGATGAACATCCTGCACCCGTATGGCACCCTCGGTCCGCTCCCGGATCAGGAGTTGATGCATGACGCTAGCCATCCGAATTTCGGCCCAGATGTAGACGATAGGTTCGACGCCTGGAGCCTGATTGCGGGCATAAAGACGTACACTGAGCGGGTGGAAGAAGGAGAAGCTCTGAGCCGCATACACACTGCAATGGCCGACAGCCGGCATCTGGTGTTCCTTGGCTTTGGTTTCACTACGGAAAATATGAAGCTTCTCTCTACGACAGAGACGATGCTGTATCCTCGCCATAAACACACAATGCTAACCACGGGCGTAGGTGTCTATGAGCAAGTTGTGCCGTCGCTGAAAGGTAAGATTTCAGACCTCTTCGCGAATCCTAATGGAAACCAGTGGCAGGGCTCAACCACGGTCGAAGTGGGCATGGGCTGCGCTGAGTTGCTGAACTCATACTACTTAATGCTTCAGCAATAGTCGCAGTGAGAAGTCCCTTTTGAATTTAGGGGTCACGCACCTAAGAGGTGATCTACGTGCCAGTAACCGCGCGACTTTCCCCGGTACCGGCCGGTGGTGCGTTGCCCCATTTCGACCGGACCATGTCCCCCGCATTGCGGTCCGACCTCATCCGACGACTCGGCCGTATCCCTCAGTTTGGGAAGGGGCCATACCGCCGTCCCCTCCATGAGTATCACTTGGGCAACCCCTTGTGAGTCTGTCGCGAAGTCACCAAGATGCTCCGGACTTTCACCACATCACCACTTCATTGCCAACAACGCAGAGGGGAGACCAGCAATGACGAATTTCAAGGCTGAAGACGAAGCAATCGGAACGATCATCCTGGTGGAGGAGCTGTTTCAAAGCTTGGTCAAGTCCGGCATCGTGCCTGCGGCCGTCATGGCTGACGTCGTGCGCGGCGCGGTTGCGAGGCTCGATACGACCGATCATTTCGGGGCGGGTGCGGCTGTGCGCCACTATTTCGAAAGCTGGCTGTCTAAGTAGATAATCTCCGCCGGGTGCATAGGATGCATAGGATGCAGGGGCAGTTTTCGGCGCTTTATAGAAATTGTCAGATTCAGTTCCTGTCATGTCACAATCTGACAATTTCCACACGGCGTATTAAAAATCCTATGCATCCTATGCATCCTATGCAGAGAGGCATCTGAAAACCCCTCATTGGGACCGGGTTTTTGGTTGACCCCCGTGAAGATTTCGACGAAAGCATCCGCGCAACTTGGCTTCGTCGTGTAGGCAACGTCTTTGCCTCAACTTTTGCCCGCAGTTTGGACTTGCCATAGAACCGCATTGGCGCGGTTCTTTCCCGCACCGACGATCATTTGTCCATCGACAATCCGCCCACAGTTCTTGCGTAAGAACCCGCTGAACCGCGTCGTATTCAGCTTGCCGTACTCGATGAATTCGCCAAGCGCCTCCATCAGCCCCTCATGCCGGCGGTTACCAACAGGATCGAAGGCTCCTTCGTCCACCATCCTGGCGATATCGGCCGCGGCCCAAGGCTTGCCGGCCGGCAGGGCCGCGATGATCGCCGAGGTGCGCTCCTTCTCTGGGTCGTTGTCCCGGATCTTGGCCGCATTGCCGAGCGGATCGGGCAGACCGAGCCAGACGAGCGCGGAGCGGACGAGGTTCGACCATTGCTCGAAGGAGCCGAGCGCCGGCGAGACCTTGTCTGCTTCACTGGCGACGAAGGCCCGCAGGAGCGTCAGGGCTGATGTGACGATCTCCACCCGCTGACGGCGCGTGTCCTCGACGACGTCGCTCGCAAAGACCCGCTCTTCCGGCCGCTCGACGCCGGCATCGAGATTGATCAGCACCACGCGCCGCGTCAGGTCGCCGGCAAAGCGCAGCCCGTTGCCTGTGGCGCAGAACATGGCCGCCGTTGCCGAATCCAGCGAGAGGGTGTGGCCGAGCGGGCGGATATTGACTTCCTCCTGGGACAGGACCTGGCAAAGGTGATCGGAGCGCAGCGGCACCGACAGATTATCGAGATTGATGAAGCTGTCGCCGTGCAGGAGACGCGACTCGAGCACCTTGCGCAGCTCGCTGTCGTCTCCCGCATGGGAGTTGACCGCCGCGAGCCGGCCGGTCGCGAGAATGGCGGCAACGTCCACCAGCTTGGATTTGCCGGTGCCGGGCGCCGTCGCATTCAACCCGAAGAGCGGCGCGGTCTTCAGGCTGGGGCGGATGATCGCCGTCAGGATCATGGCGAGCGCTGCCGATTCATCGACGCCGCTGACGAAGGGGAAGCTCGCGACGAGCTTCCTGATGCTTTCCAGCGCTGTTACCGCCGCAGCCCTGTCGGGGCATTCGGGGATTTCGGGCCATATCTTGTCCGATTCGAAGAGTATGCCGGATTGCCGGTCGAAGCCCTGTGCATTGATGATGGTGCCGTCGCTGCGCATCATCGGCAGGGAAACGATCGCCCTGATCTGCGGGAAAGGCCAGTCGCCGTGTCGCGCAATGATGGATCTCGCGACCAGCGCCGGGCAGGATATATCCCTGTAGCCGAGCTTCTTTCTCTCGTCGGGCTTCAGCCAGAGCACGTGTTTCGACAGGATGTCGATCAATGCAGCCTCATCGGCAGGAACCAGCACCGTCTTTTCCTTCCCCGCAACCCGGACGGCCTGAAATAGGGCCGTATCGCGGGCGTAGAGCCGTGCGCCTGCATCGACCACCAGGCGGCAGGCACTCGTCACCACTTCCGAAAGGTCGGCTTCGTGGAAGATGAGCCTCGGCCGGCCGTCTCCCTCCCTGGTTTGTGAGGGCATCTCACCGACGACCGCCTTGCGCCGCGATGCGCAACCCGCACCCTCGGCCGTTACAGGCTTTTCGTCCTCAGTACCCGGCAGAGCGAAGGGGCGTATCGTTTCCTGCATGAAGGCCTCGATCTCCGCTTGCGTCCATCCGTCATCGAGCGCATCGGCGCAATCCCAGCCGCGGCCTGGAAAAAGGCCGGCGCGCCAGTCTTCGAAACGATAGCATTCGGGCGCGCTTGCGGCATCGGGATCGGCGAAGCCGGCAAGCCGGATGCGCGCTCCAAGGCTCGTCAGCTGCCTTGCGATTTCATTCGCCGCCGCCATGCCCGGGCGATCGAAATCCGGCCATATCAGCACGTCGCGGCCCGAGAGCGGCGACCAATCGGTGTGCTTGACGCCCTGCGTCCCGCCCGCCCAGGAAACGACCGCCCGCCCGCTCGCCATGCTGAGCCTGTCGCGGCACTTCTCGCCCTCGACGACGATCACTTCTTTCTCGCCGATATCCTGCAAACCGTAGAGCGGCCGCGGCTTCGGAAACGGCAAGCGGCACCATGTTTGCGTCCCGTCCGGCAGGCGGGCGAACATGACCATCGGCGTTTCCTTAGCCCCATCGACGAGATCATGGCGCAGCACGTAACCAAAGAGAGAACCGTCCGCCTTGCGATAGGGAAACACCATCGACGGCGCAAAGGAGCCCCATTCGGAGCGCCCGCCCCTGCGCTTGGGATTGTAGAGCCTGACAGGCCGGCCGGCCTGCAACAAATCCGCCGGCTGCGGCAGGGCCGTTATGCCCTCATAGACATCCGGCGCCTTGACCGGCTCCGGCCGAGCATTCGGCCGGCTGCCGATGCCGCCGAGGATGCGGATCGCTTCGGGCAGATCGACACCCTTCACCTCCCGCACGAAATCAAGGACATCGCCTTGCTTGCCGCAGCCGAAGCAGTGGAAACGCTCCACTCCATCGTGCGCTATGAAAATCTTGAAGGATGGCTTGTCTTCGGCATGGAAGGGGCAGCAGGTTTCGAGTTCTCGTCCGTTGCGGCTGAGCTTGTGGCCGTACTGCGTGACGGTGGAAGACAGCGACACGTCCCGCCGCAGACGTGCGATATCGTTCGTTTCGCCCGAGGATGGGTGTGGATGTGTTCGTGACATGAAATTTTCCGTGTGAGCTAAACGCTTGATTCTTTTGCCGGGGGCGTTTGATGCGTCGCCCGTGGCCCCCTCATCCGACCCTTCGGGCCACCTTCTCCCCGCTGGGGAGAAGGGGACGAGCCGCGACGCCTGTTTCCCCCTTCTCCCCTCGGGGAGAAGGTGCCCGAAGGGCGGATGAGGGGGCCACAGAAGCAAGGCCAGCCATCGAAACACGATCTCGGGCTCCTCGGTGGCGCCAGCGAGCAGCACGGCGCCGCCATGGGCCCTAGTCCGAAACCCGGACGTTCCGGTCGACGAAATGCTTGATATCGGCGGGGCGGAACAGCGTGCGGGAACCGAGTTTCACGAAGGGAAGCCGGCCGGCCTTCATTTGCCGGTAAATGCTGGCGCGGCTGATGCCGGTCGCCTGCGTGACTTGCCTGATGTTCAGCAAAATTCTCGGGATGACTTCCATGGTTTCTCTCCACGTCCTGACGTCTCTGACCGTATCCGTAGAGGCAGATGGTTGCCGGGATGAAGTCGCGCCGATGCGGCAGGGGATCTCCTTTGGCACAGCGCACATCGGCGGTTGCCCGAGGCAGCCCCATGCCCGCCATCCTCCCGAAGACACCAAAAATGGATCGCGATGGCGCGCGCTTGCCCCCGCTCCCGGTAAGGTTTGGCAAAGCAAAATGCGGTTACGATCCGATGTGGCGCGATCGGGAGCGAGAGGGGTGGCAAGGGCTGCTGCCCGCCGGGACGCGACCATCCGGGGACCTGACATGAAGACACTCATCATCGCCGCCGCCTTCGCGGCATTCCTGCCTGTGATTGCCCAGGCGGAAACGCTGGAATTTCCAAGCGACGATCCGGTCGCGACCGTCACCATTCCCGACAGCTGGGGGCCGAAGGAAACGGAGACCGGCATCGACGCAACGTCGGACGATTCGGCGATCTATCTTTCGATCGACGTTGCCGATGCAAAGACGAGCGACAAGGTCATCGACGAGGCCTTCGCCTTCCTGCAGAAGAACGGCGTTGCCATCGACGAGAAGACCCAGAAGGAGTCCGATTCCGAGATCAACGGCATGACGATGAAGACCTTCGACTGGGACGGCACCGACAAGGAAGGCCCCGTCAATATCGGCGTCGCCGTGCTCTCGCCCAGTGAAGACAAGCTGCTTTTGATCACCTATTGGGGCACCAAGGGCAAGCAGGACGCCCATGACGACGAGTTGATCGCCATCATCAGTTCGCTGAAGCCGGCCGGCTGATCTTGAGACGATGCAAGGCGCTGCCGGCATCGCGTCGCCTTGCATTGGAACAAGCGCGCGCCGGCACAGTTCCCTTTGTATGGCAAAAGCAAAGGCAAAGACCGGCACGATCCGCATCGGTATTTCGGGATGGACCTATGCGCCCTGGCGCGGTGTCTTCTATCCGAAGGGGTTGACGCAAAAGCGCGAGCTTGCCTATGCCTCGCGGCAATTTCCCTCCATCGAGATCAACGGCACATTTTACGGGCTGCAGAAGCCGGACGCTTTCGCCAGCTGGCGCGATGAAACGCCTGACGGCTTCGTCTTTTCCGTCAAGGGCTCGCGCTACATCACCCATCTCAAGCGCCTGCGCGACATCGAAAAGCCGCTTGCCAATTTCCTCGCCTCGGGCCTGTTGCGCCTGGGGCCGAAACTCGGGCCGATCCTATGGCAATTTCCGCCAAGACAGAAATTCGATGCCGAGCTCTTCGACCATTTTCTGGCATTGCTGCCTAGGGATACGGAAGCTGCGGCCGATATGGCGAAGCGGCATGACGAACGGCTCGACGGCCGCGCCTGGACGAAGAGCGAGAGGGTGCTGCCGATGCGCCATGCGCTGGAAATCCGCCACGACAGTTTCTGCGCGCCCGAATTCATCGAACTGCTGCGCAAACACAAGGTCGGGCTGGTGGTTGCCGACACGGTGGAATGGCCGCTGCTGATGGATGTGACGGCTGATTTCATCTATTGCCGGCTGCATGGGTCCGAGCAGCTTTATGTCAGCGGTTATGATGACGAAGCGCTCGATCGCTGGGCCGGGCGCATCGATGCCTGGACACATGGGATCGAGCCCGATGATGCGAACCGTGTCGAGCCGCCGCTGAAACGATCCGCGAAAGGGCGCGATGTCTATGTCTATTTCGACAATGACGTGAAGGTACGCGCGCCGGCGGATGCGCGCTCGCTTGCCGAAAAGCTCGGTGTCGCTCTGCCGCCTGATGACAGCCTGGTCGTCAAGCCGAAACGCCGTGGCGGAAAGCCTGTCACCCAGGAGCCGCGCCAGCATTGGCCGGCACTGCGGTCGACGATTTAAACCAGCACAGCCTGATCGGTCCGGTCCTCGGTGCCGAAGAATTTCAGATAGCGCTCCACCTCGGCCGGTTCGCCGGTCGCCTTCTGCGGATTGTCCGAAAGCTTGACCGCCGGGCGGCCGTTGGCGTCGCTCACCTTGCAGACGATGGAAATCGGCATGAAGTCGGAACTGTCGTTCGGCGCGCAGCCGGCAAAATCATTCGTGAGGTTCGTGCCCCAGCCGAAGCTCATGCGCACGCGGCCTTCGAAATGTTTATAGGTATCGATGATGGCATCGACATCGAGGCCATCGGAGAAGATCAGGAGCTTCTGGCGCGGGTCGCGGCCCATCTTCTTCCACCAGTCGATGATCTTCTCGCCGCCTTCGATCGGCGGAGCGCTATCCGGGCGGAAGCCGGTCCAGTCGGCCACCCAGTCCGGCGCATCGCGCAGGAAGGCGGCCGTTCCGAAGGCGTCCGGCAGGACGATCAAGAGGTTGCCGCCATAGAGCTTGTTCCAGTCGCGCAGCACCTTGTAGGGCGCGTTCCTGAGCTGCTCGTCGGTCTCGGCAAGGGCGGCGGCGACCATCGGCAGCTCGTGCGCATTGGTGCCAACGGCTTCGAGATCGGAATCCATAGCCAGCAATACATTGCTGGTGCCGGTGAAGGCCGGGCCGATTCCTTCCTTCAGCGCTTCCACGCACCAGCGCTGCCAGAGGAAGCTGTGGCGGCGGCGGGTGCCGAAATCGGAGATCCTGAGGCCCGGCAATTCACGCAGTTTCTCCACCTTGGCCCACATCTTGGCCTTGGCGCGGGCATAGAGAACATCCAGCGTGAAGGGACCCATCGCCTTCATGGCGGCGCGCGAGCGTAACTCGTTGATGATGGCAAGAGCCGGGATTTCCCACATGGTCGTTTCCTTCCACGACCCGTGAAAATCGAGCACATACTGCCCGTCCTTCTTGGAAAGCTCGTATTCCGGCAGCTGGAAATTGGAGAGCCAGGCGAGGAATTCCGGCTCGAAAATCTGGGCGCGGCCATAGAAGCTGTTACCGGCAAGCCAGATCATCTCCTTCTTGGCGAGCCTCAGCGTACGCGCATGGTCAAGCTGCTCCCGCAGTTCACCCTCGTCGATCTGTTCCGCCAGACGCACGCGCTTGGTACGGTTGATGAGGGTGAAGGAGGCGCTGACGTCAGGATAGAGCTTCCAGATCATCTGCAGCATCAGGAGCTTGTAGAAATCCGTATCGATCAGACTTCGCACGATCGGATCGAGTTTCCAGGTGTGATTGTAGACGCGCCTTGCTATATCGGTCCTGGCCATGAAGCTCCTGCCTGTCCGTCAATCCGGTCAGGTGCGGCCTTGTGACGGCCAGCGCACGAAACCGGCCCGTGCGCCTTCTTATCGAAAAATCGATAAACAAAGTCCAGAAAAAACAACAGCGATACCCCGCAGCCATTTTTGCTGCGGGGCATGGTTTTAAACGTTTGATATCAGCTCGTTATTGTACGGGTGCAGCGGGCTGGGCCGGCGCAGTGCCGCCATTCTGCGGCGGAGCCGCCGGAACTTGAGACTGCATCTGCTGACCGGGCTGCTGCGGGGCGACGTCATCGGCTTCCTTCTGACCCCAGATCTCGACGGGGATCCAGACAAGGAAAGCCAGCACCAGTGCAGCAACCAGTACGGTCAGGATGCGATAGCCGGTGCGGCCCTGCTTGGCCTTGACAGGCGAGATCTGCTCTTCGGCATGAAGCTTTTGATCGGACTTTTCCCAACGCGTTTCCGTATGCGTCATGATCGTCTCCTTTCGCTCATCCGCAGGCCGGACCTGCAGAGCTTGTGCGAAGAAAACGACAAGCGGCAGGGGAAGTTCCCTGATGCCGTCAGTAGCCTGCGGTGCGATCGACGACGAATTGCAGCGGCTCGCCACGCTCGAAACGAGCGATCTGGGTCTCGACATGGCGGAAAAGCGCGTTCTCTTCGGAGATCGCAGCGTCATGCGGGGTAATGAAGACAGTCTCCAGATGCCAGAGCGGATCGTCCGCCGGCAGCGGCTCGACCTCGAAGACGTCGAGCGAGGCGCCGCCGAGCACACCGCCCTCGATCGCCGCGACGATATCCGCCTGGACCTGGCTCTTGCCGCGGCCCGCATTGATGAAGACCGGTTTGCCGAGCGCACCGCCCTGGCGGAGCCTGGAGAAGAAGGCCTTGTTGTAGAGGCCGGTCGTATCCGGCGTCAGAGGCAGCAGGCCGACGACGATATCGGTCTTCGACAGGAAGGTGTCGAGCTGCGGCCCGTCGAAGGTTTCGATGCCTTCAACTTCCCTCTTCGAGCGCGACCAGCCGATGACGTTGAAGCCCATGACCTTGAGCTTCGCGACCGCATCCTGGCCAAGAATGCCGAGGCCCATGACGCCGACGGTGATTTCGGCGGCTTCCGGCGGCACAAGCTTGCCCCAGACGCGGTCGCGCTGGTCCCGGTCGTGCTCACGCTGCAGGCGCAGATGCATGAGGCACTGCATGACCACCCATTCGCTCATGCGCGTCGTCAGGCTGCGATCGACGAAGCGGACGATCGGGACGTCAGGCAAATCAGGAATGGAGAGAATGCTATCCACCCCGGCGCCACCGGAAAAGAGCACCTTCAGGTTCGGCGCGCGCTCAAAGATATCGGCATCCGGTTTCCAGAGCAGCGCGTAATCGATACCGGTCAGGTCGAGCTCCTTGCTGGCTGGATCGGCTGAATTGATGCTGCCGCGATCGGCAAAGGCGGTCTTCAGGATGCGGGCAACGGTTTCGGGGTCGAATTTGAGATCGACGAGGATGGGAGGTCTTGCTGACATGGTCTTCTTTACTGCTGCCCGTCTTCTACTGCTGAATGGCCGGAGTGGGTACCGCCTCGATATTGAAGGCGGCGGCCATCAATGCCTTGGTATAATCATCCTTCGGCGCCTGGAAGATCTCCGCTGACGGCCCCTGCTCCACCACCTTGCCGAAGCGCATGACGATGACATCGTTGGCGAGCGCCTTGACCACCTTCAGGTCGTGGCTGATGAAGAGATAGGCGAGATCATGCTTCTTCTGCAGGTCGCGCAGCAGGTCCACGACCTGTGCCTGCACGCTCATGTCGAGTGCCGATGTCGGCTCGTCGAGCATGACGAAACGCGGCTTCAGCACCATGGCGCGGGCGATCGCGATGCGCTGACGCTGGCCGCCGGAGAATTCATGCGGGAAGCGCCAGCGGGTCAGCGGATCGAGGCCGACTTCTTCGAGCGCCCAGCAGACGCGCTGGTCGCGCTCTTCGGCCGAGAGCGAACGCTCATGCACCTTCAGGCCTTCTGCGACGATATCGCCGACCGACATGCGCGGGCTCAGCGAACCATAGGGATCCTGGAAGACGACCTGGAGCTGGTTGCGCAGCGGCCGCATCTCCGTAAATGAATAGCTTGCTATATCTTTTCCGACGAAGGAAATGCGGCCTTTCGAGGAGATGAGGCGGGTCAGCGCCAGCCCCAGCGTAGTCTTGCCGGAGCCGGATTCGCCGACGACACCGAGCGTCTGCCCGGCTCTTAGCTTGAGGTCGATACCATCGACGGCCTTCACGTGATCGACAACCTTGCGCATGAGGCCGGCCTTGATCGGGAACCAGACCTTGATGTCGCTGCCTTCCATGACAACGGGCTTGGAAGGGTCGGTCAGCGGCGGTTCGCCGCGCGGCTCGGAGGCGAGCAGATGACGGGTGTAATCGTGCTTCGGATTGGTGAAGACCTCTTCGACCGGCCCCGTCTCGACGATCTTGCCCTTGGTCATCACACAGACACGATCGGCGAATTTGCGCACGATGCCGAGATCGTGGGTGATGAAGAGCATGGACATGCCGTGCTCGCCCTTCAATTTTCGCAGGAGCTCGAGGATCTGCGCCTGGACCGTGACGTCGAGCGCCGTGGTCGGTTCGTCGGCGATCAGCAATTCCGGCCGATTGGCGAGCGCCATGGCGATCATCACACGCTGACGCTGGCCGCCCGAGAGCTCATGCGGATAGGCCTTCAGCCGCTTTTCCGGCTCGCGGATGCCGACCTGGTTCAAGAGTTCCAGCACGCGGGTGCGCGCCGCCTGCCCGGTTATGCCCTGATGCAGCGCCAGGATTTCGGCAATCTGCTTTTCGATCGTATGGAGCGGATTGAGCGATGTCATCGGCTCCTGGAAGATCATGGTGATGTCGTTACCGCGAACTTCGCGCATTTCACGGTCCGAAGCCTTCAAGAGATCCTTGCCCTTGAAAAAGATCTCGCCACCCGGATGGCTGGCCGAGGGATAGGGCAGAAGCCGCAGGATGGAGTTTGCCGAGACCGACTTGCCGGAACCGGATTCACCGACAAGTGCCACAACCTCGCCCTTGCCGATATCGAAGGAGATTCGATCCACGGCAAGCGAGGTTTCGCTACCCTGATGGAAGGCGACAGAGAGATCGCGGACGGAGAGCAGCGCTTCACTCATTGGAACGTCTTTCTCGGATCGAAGGCATCGCGCACCGCCTCGCCGATGAAGATCAGCAGCGACAGCATGATCGACATGGTGAAGAAGGCCGTCAGCCCGAGCCATGGTGCCTGGAGATTGGCCTTGCCCTGGGCGATCAGTTCACCGAGCGAGGGAGAGCCCGGCGGCATGCCGAAGCCCAGGAAGTCGAGCGAGGTCAGCGTGGTGATGGAGCCGGAGAGGATGAAGGGCAGGAAGGTCAGGGTCGCGACCATCGCATTGGGCAGCATATGCCGCCACATGATGGTGCGGTTGTTGACGCCGAGCGCGCGGGCAGCCCGCACATATTCGAAATTGCGGGCGCGCAGGAATTCGGCGCGCACGACGCCGACGAAGCCGACCCAGGAAAAGAGCAGCATGATGCCAAGCAGCACGAAGAAACCGGGCGGCAGGATGGCGGCGATGATCAGCAAGATGTACAGCACCGGCATCGAGGACCAAATCTCGATGAAACGCTGGAAAAACAGGTCCGTCCAGCCGCCGAAATAACCTTGGACGGCGCCGGCCGTCACGCCGATGACAGCCGAGCAGATGGTGAGCACGAGGCCGAAGAGAACGGAAATGCGGAAACCATAGATGACGCGGGCGAGCACGTCGCGCGCCTGATCATCCGTGCCGAGCCAGTTGAGATTGCCGAGTCTGCAGCCGGGATCGTTGACGCCCTGCGGATAGGCCTTGCAGCGTTCCTCCGGCGACATCAGCCAGAAAGGCGGCGTCGGGGCGGAATGCGGGATATTGGAATTGACCGACTGGTAGGAATAGCGGATCGGCGGCCAGATCATCCAGCCATTGGCATCGATCTCGTCAGATATGACGGAGGAGCGATAGTCCGTCTCGGCCAGGAAGCCGCCGAACTTCTCCTCGGGATAATTGATGATGACAGGGAAAAGGATCTCGCCCTTATAGGAGGCGATGATCGGCCTGTCGTTGGCAATGAACTCGGCAAAGAGGCTAAGCACGAAGAGGACGAGGAAGAGCCAGAGCGACCAGTAGCCGCGCTTATTGGCCTTGAAATTCCGCCAGCGGCGAACATTGGTCGGTGACAGCAGGCCTCTGCGGGGCGGGCGGACGGGCGCTGATGTCGTTGGGTTTGCGGCGACATCCATCAGACGTCCCTCCGCTCGAAATCGATGCGCGGATCGATCCAGGTATAGATCAGGTCCGAGATCAGGCCGACGAAGAGGCCAAGCAGCGAGAAGATATAGAGTGTCGCAAAGACGATCGGGTAGTCGCGGTTGACGACCGAGAGGTAGCCGAGGCGGCCAAGGCCGTCGAGCGAGAAGATGTTCTCGATCAGGAGCGAGCCGGTGAAGAAGGCGGAGATGAAGGCGCTCGGGAAGCTTGCGATGACGATCAGCATGGCATTGCGGAAAACATGGCCGTAAAGCACCTGCCGTTCGTTCAGGCCCTTGGCGCGAGCGGTGATGACATATTGTTTCTTGATCTCGTCGATGAAGGAATTCTTGGTCAGAAGCGTGGTCGTGGCGAAGGATGCCAGCGACAACGAGATCAGCGGCAGGGTGAGGTGCCAGAAATAATCGAGCGGTTTCTGCCACCAGGCAAGCTGATCGAAATTATCCGATACCAGGCCGCGCAGCGGGAACCAGTCATAGAAGGAACCGCCGGCGAAGAGCACGATCAGCAGGATGCCGAACAGGAAGCTCGGCACGGCATAACCGACGATGATGACGCCTGATGTCCAGACATCGAAGGAGGAGCCGTCCTTAACTGCCTTGCGGATGCCGAGCGGAATGGAAATGGCGTAGGAAAAGATCAGGATCCAGATGCCGAGCGAGACCGAGACCGGCAGCTTTTCCTTGATGAGATCGAGCACGGTCGTATTGCGGAAGAAGCTCTCGCCGAAATCGAAGCGGATGTAGTTCCACATCATTTCGCCGAAGCGGGTCAGAGGCGGTTTGTCGAAGCCGAACTGCTTTTCGAGCTTGGCGATCAGTTCGGGATCGAGGCCCTGGGCGCCGCGATATTTGGAGCTTTCCTCGCTGCCGCCGCCGCCGAGAAGATCACCGCCGCCGGAGATGCGCTGATCGGCGCTATCGGCCTGGCCGGTCAGCTGGGCGATCACCTGCTCGACCGGGCCGCCGGGGGCGAATTGAACGACGATGAAAGAAATCGCCATGATGCCAACGATGGTCGGAATCATCAAAAGCAGGCGGCGGAGAATATAGGCACCCATCAGTCACGAGCCTCCGGGAATATCGTCGCCTGCACGCCATCCAATCGATTGCCGTTCAATCTGCCAGCCTTCCTTTGCCGCTTACGCCGGCTAGTTCCTGATTCGCTCGCGCCATTTGGAGCCCAGGCATCCTCGCATTGCAAGTCTGCTCATTTCGCCGAGGTGGACCACCAGGCATCGGGGAAGCCGAGGCTGTATGCCGGAAACTCTGCCGGACGGGTGATCGTGTTCCAATAGGCGATCGAATAAGTATCGCGGTAGAACAGCGGAATGACATAGTGATTGGCGAGCAGCACACGGTCCATGGCCTTGATGGCAGCGATCTGCTCTTCCCGGTTGGGAGCAAAGATAATCATGCGAACGAGCGCATCGATGGCCGGATTGGCGATGCCGGCATAGTTGCGCGAGCCTTGCTGGTTGGCGGAAGCCGATCCCCAGTAGTCGGCCTGTTCATTGCCCGGGTTCACGGTTTGAGCCCAGACATTCCAGATCATATCGAAATCGAAACTGCGCGCGCGGTTGGTATATTGCGCGGCATCGACCGTGCGGACCCGCGCATCGATGCCGATCTTCTTCAGATTGGTGGCATAGGGCACCGCCCAGCGCTCGAGCAGGGGGCTCGACAACAATATTTCGAAGCTCATCGGCTGGCCGCTCTTGGCATTGACCATCCGATTGCCCTTCAGCTCCCAGCCGGCTTCCTTCAGAAGAGAGATCGCCTTGCGAAGGTTGTCGCGGCTCTTCTGCGGATCCCCGCCGACGGGATTGCTGTAGGGGGTCGTGAAGATCTCCGCCGGAACCTGATCCTTCAGGCCCTGAAGAATTTCCAGCTCTCTGCCCTGCGGAAGGCCGGACGAGGCAAGATCGGTGTTCCAGAAATAGCTGTCGATGCGCTTGTAGCTGTTGAAGGCGATCGTGCGGTTCAATTCCTCGAAATCGAAACCGTAGTTCAACGCCTCGCGCACCCGCTCATCCTTAAAGATGTCGCGCCGCATATTCGGCACGAGCGCCTGCATGATGCCAGTGGAGCGCAGGGGATTGGTGACATCTTCTTTCTTGATGCGCCCTTCCTTCACTGCGGGGAAATCATATCCCGTTGCCCAACGCGCTGCAAAAGTCTCCTGCCAGTAATCGCTGTTGCCGGCACGAAAAGCTTCGAACTCGACATCCCGATCGCCATAATAGGTGTAGAGAATGTTACGGAAATTGTTCTGACCGACGTTCACATTGAGGTCCTTGCCCCAATAGTCATCCCGCAATTCGTAGCGGATCGTGGCGCCGGGAGAGAAGGCGGCAATCTTGTAGGGTCCCGAGCCCATCACCGGCTCGAGCGTCGTCTTCGAAATGTCGCGCGGCTTACCGTCCGGTCCCGGTGACTCCCACCAGTGTTTCGGCACGATCACCAACTGGCCGAGAATGTTCGGCAGCTCGCGGTTGTTCCTCTCGTCGAAGGTGAATGTAACGTCCCGCTCGCCCGTCTTCTCAGCCTTGACCACGTGATGGTAGTAGTTTCCGGCAAGCGGGTTCAGCTCCTTGGTCTTGTAGAAGCTGAAAATCACGTCTTCGGGCGTGACCGGCTGACCATCTGCCCATTTGGCCTCCTTGCGAAGGCGAAAGGTTGTGGTCGCTACGTCGGGAGGATAGGAAAGGCCCTCGGCAAGCAGGCCATAGGAGACGAGGAGTTCGTCATCAGCTTGCTTCAGCAGGGTGTCGTAGACAAGCGACAGACCCACCGCTGTCTGGCCTTTTGCCAGCAAAGGATTGAAAGTATCGAAAGTGCCGCTTGAAGACAGACGCAGGTCGCCGCCTTTCGGGGCATCGGGATTGACGTAGTCGAAATGGGTAAAGCCCGGCTTGTACTTCATCTCGCTGATGACCGAACTGCCAATCTGGAACTGCTGATCCTGAGCAAATACAGCCGCAGGCATAAGCGAACCCAGAAATGCTACCAGAACACCGATTTTCGACCACGAAGCCACTATACATTCTTCCCCAGTTATTAGTTTCGCCGACAATACGAGAAATGCAGGCGAAAAACAGGAAAGACTTTGTTTTTTCCCGGGCTCGCGAAATTTTTACCCGATCGCTCACGTGCAGGGCGCCACTTCCTCGAGGCGCTTGCGGAGCATGCGACGCAACTCCCCGACCAGGCGGGGATCGCCCGAGCCATCGGGGTCGTTGGCGGCGGCGACGACGATGCGCAGAAGCTCCAGGACAAGGGCACCCAAGAGATCGACATCGCGCTCGACCGACGGCTCGGCATTCTTCAGGAGTGCGGTGATGCTGGCGCGAAGCTCCGCACGCGATTTCGCCTTGCGCTCCTTGGGTACATCGCGCCGTGCTGCGAGAACCGGGAACTCCGGATGATTCTCGATGAACCGGCCGAACCGCGTGAAGATCGCATCGCCGATTTCGGCAGCACTTTTCCCCCTCGTCTTCTCCGCGAGTTCGGCGAGCCCGCCGTTCAGACGCTGCAGGCGATCGATATGCAGCGCCTCGGCAAGCAGGAGCTTGGTCGGGAAGAACTGGTAGAGCGAACCGATGGAAGAATTCGCGGCCGCGGCGATCTCCGTCATGGTCGCGGCGTCATAGCCCTTTTCGAGAAAGACCCTGGCTGCCGCTTCCAGCAAGATCGCGACGCGCTCGTGGCCGCGCTGGCGTTTCGGCACACGGGTTTGCGGTTCCGGGCTTGATTTTTGTGAGGCAATCCTCGTATTTGTCATTGTGAGGATATCCTCATATTTTCTTTCCCGGAGACTCCCGATGTCCCTTTACGATCCGAAGACTACCGCACTCATTTCCATCGACCTGCAAGGCTTCATCGTCAGCCGGCAGCTTGCGCCCCATTCCGCCCAGCAGGTGATCGAGAATACAGCCGCCATCGCTACCAAGCTGAAGACCGAAGGCGGGACGGTGATCCTGGTCACGGTCGGATTCTCCCCGGACTATGCCGATGCTGTCAACCAGCCGGTGGACGAGCCGGCGGTTTTCCCCGAAGGCGGCCTTCCGGCGGCCGCCCTTGCGGCACCAGCGGAAATCGCTGCGCTCGCGGCCGACGTCCATATCGTCAAGCATCAATGGAGCGCCTTCTACGGCACGGAACTGGATCTCCAGCTTCGCCGCCGCGGCATCAGGACCGTGATCCTGACGGGTATCGCCACGAATTTCGGCGTCGAGGCGACAATCCGCGATGCGTTTGCGCATAATTACGCTGTGATCGCCGTCGAGGACGCGATGAGCACCTTCACCGCCGAAATGCATTCGCTTTCCTGCGAGCGCATCCTGCCGCGCCTTTCGTGCGTGCGCAAAACCGCAGAGGTTCTAGCCAACGTGTGACGGCGCGGCGATCCGTCCCCGCGCCGCCTGCCAAATCATCGATTCACCAAAATTGCTTTTCACGGTAGATTCGATTGCAAATCACTTTGGTAAATGCGGCAAGGGAACGGCATGGCTTTCAAGGCTCAGGCTTTCAGGACTTTCGGCAAACTGACCTTCGGTTTCAGGACGTTTGGCAAGCTGACGCTTGCCGGCGTAATAGGCGCAAGCCTTGTTGCCGGTGATGTCGGCGCACAGCAGAAGACGCCGAGCCCCGGCAGCGCCAAGGCGATTTTCGGTGCAGAAAAATTGCCGACGCAGGGTCCGGCGCAGCCGATCGGTTTCTACGCCAAGGGCTGCATGACCGGTGCGGAGGCACTGCCGGTTGACGGGCCGACCTGGCAGGCGATGCGTCTGTCGCGCAACCGGCGCTGGGGCAATCCGGCGATGATTTCGCTTCTGGAAAAATTCTCGCAGGATGCGCGCACCAGGATTGGCTGGCCCGGTATCCTCGTCGGCGATATCGCCCAGCCGCGCGGCGGGCCGATGCCGAACGGCCATGCCTCACACCAGATCGGCCTCGATGCCGATGTCTGGCTGACGCCGATGCCCTCGCATCGCATGAGTTACGAAGAACGGGAAGACCTGCCCTTCATCTCGATGCTGCAGAAGGACAAGTTCCTGACCCTCGACCCGAAAGTGTGGAGCGAGCAGCGGGCGGAACTTTTGATGTTGGCGGCAAGCTATCCGCAGGTCCAGCGCATCTTCGTCAACCCGGCGATCAAGAAGAAATTGTGCGACACCTGGACGGGCGACCGCACCAATCTCGGCAAGCTCAGGCCCGAATATGGGCACGATTCGCATTTCCATATCCGCATCAAATGCCCGCCGGGCGCCAACGGCTGTACGCCACAGCCGCCGGTGGCTGCCGGCGACGGCTGCGACAAGTCGCTTGCCTGGTGGTTCACCAAGGAGCCTTGGGCGGCGCCCAAGCCCAGCACAAAGCCGCCGAAGCCGCCGCGTGAAGTCATGGTCTCCGACCTGCCGAAGGCCTGCTCCGCCGTTGTCGATGCTCCGTCCATCGCCTCTACGGAAGCTGGCACCTATGGCGGCCCTTCCGCAGCGAGTGCCCTGACGGCAGCCCCGGCGGCCGCACCGCCTGTCGATACCGGCAGCGCGCTTCCTTCGCTAGGCCCGGTTCCGAACGACAAGCCGGTCGTGCAATAAGCTCGATAGGCTAAACAGGCGGGCGGGCGACTGTCTTTCAAATCGCAAACGCCTGGTGTAGAAGCGGCCAAATCGATTGAATTACGCTCGCGGAGGTTCCGTTCATGGCCGGCGGCAAATGCCTAGCATTGATTGCGCATGACCAGAAGAAGGACGAGATGGCGGCATTTGCCCGCCGCAACAGAGACCTCCTGGCCCCCTGGAAAATCGTCGCCACCGGCACAACCGGCGGGCGTGTTCTCGATGCCGCTCCCGATCTTGATGTCACACGGTTGAAGAGCGGTCCGCTCGGCGGCGACCAGCAGATCGGCGCCTTGATCTCTACCGGCGAGGTCAGCGCCCTGATCTTCTTCGTGGACCCGCTGACGCCGATGCCGCATGATGTGGATGTGAAGGCGCTGATGCGGCTTGCGATCGTCTACGACATCCCGATGGCGCTGAACGAGTCGACAGCCGAAAAGCTTCTCCCTACCCTTAACGCCTGATCCTTCGGGCACCAGCACGGAACCGGCCATGACTGCATCCTCTACTCCCTTGCCCTTTCCGATCCTGATCGGAGACATCGGTGGCACGAATGCCCGCTTCTCAATCCTGACGGATGCCTATGCGGAGCCGAAGCAGTTTCCCAATGTGCGCACGGCCGATTACGAGACGATCGACGAGGCGATCCAGAAGGGTGTGCTGGACAAGACGTCCGTCCAGCCGCGCGCGGCGATCCTTGCCGTTGCCGGCCCGATCAAGGCCGATGAAATCCCGCTGACCAATTGCCCTTGGGTGGTGCGGCCGAAGACGATGATCGAGGGCCTCGGCCTCGTCGATGTGCTCATCGTCAATGATTTCGAAGCACAGGCGCTGGCGATTGCAGCCCTTTCCGACGAGAACCGGGAACGCATCGGCAATGCTGCTGGCGACATGGTGGCGTCCCGCGTCGTGCTCGGACCCGGCACCGGCCTCGGCGTCGGCGGTCTGGTCCATACCCAATCGACCTGGATTCCGGTTCCGGGCGAAGGCGGGCATGTCGATCTCGGGCCGCGCAGCAAACGAGACTATGAGATCTTTCCGCATATCGAGACCATTGAGGGCCGCGTTTCGGCCGAACAGATCCTCTGCGGTCGCGGCATCGTCAATCTTTACCGCGCCATCTGCGCAGCCGACGGTGCCACGCCTGCAATGAGCGACCCGGCGGACATCACGTCGCATGCGCTCGTCGGCAGTGACAAGGTCGCGGTCGAAACGGTTTCGCTGTTTGCCACCTATCTCGGCCGCGTGGCGGGCGACATGGCTCTGGTGTTCATGGCCCGCGGCGGCGTCTATCTCTCGGGCGGCATCTCTCAGAAGATCCTTCCGGCCCTGAGAAAGCCGGAATTCCGGGCCGCCTTCGAAGACAAGGCGCCGCATTCGGCCCTGCTGCGCACGATCCCGACCTATGTCGTGACGCATCCGTTGGCTGCTCTTGCCGGGCTTTCTTCCTATGCGCGGATGCCCGCAAACTTCGGCGTTTCGACGGATGGACGGCGCTGGCGGGCCTGAGCCCGAAGCATAGTTTCAAGGCGTTAGAGCGGCCTTTGTGCGCCCCGATGGGACGCACGGCGCTCTAGCCAAAGCCACTCCAACTCTTTATAGAGCCCGCGCATATGCGTGCCGCGCCTGCGGCACGCAGCCCCGAGACAGGAAATCTTTTTTGGAAGCCGCCGACAGCAGACAACCACATGCCAACAGCGATACCGTGACCGGCATCCTGAAACGCATCATTGCGGAAAACGGCCGGGACCATTTCTGGGGCTATGTCTTTGCAATCGCCTGCCTGATCGTCGTGGCGCTTTCGACAGCCTTTACCGCCTGGATCATGCGGGCAATCATCGACGAGGCCTTCGCCAACCGGCGCGCGGACGTCGTCTGGATCATCTGTCTGTCGATCTTCATCGCCTTCATGCTGCGCGGTTTTGCGAGCTACGGGCAGGGGGTCGCCCTTTCAAGGATCGGCAACGATATCGTCGCGCGCTATCAGCGGCGGATCTATTCGCACCTGATGACGCTCTCTGTCGGCTATTATAACGAGGCGCGTTCGGCCCATATCGCCGCTCAGGTCAGCCAGAACGTCACCGGCATCCGCGACGTTTTGAACCTCACCATAACCTCGACAGTACGCGACTTCCTGACCTTCGTCTCGCTGATCGGCGTCATGGTCGTTCAGGATCCGCTGCTGAGCCTTGCCGTTTTCATTCTGGCGCCGCCGCTGCTTTATGCGCTGCGCTACGTTTCCAAGCGTCTGCGCTCGGCAACCCGCGAGGCGGTCAACCTCAACAGCCACGTTCTCGGCGCCATGCAGGAAACGATCCAGGGCATTTCCATCGTCAAGGCCTTCACGATGGAGGAGGCGCTGGAAAACAAGGTAAACAAGCTGATCGGCGCTGCCGAAGGCAGGGCAAACCGCATCGCGCGGCTTTCCGAGCGCACATCGCCGCTGACGGAGAGCTTTGCCGGCTTTGCCGTTGCGAGCGTGTTGGCCTATGCCGCCTATCGCTCGATCTATCAGGGCGTGCCGCCCGGCGCCTTCTTCTCCTTCGTTACCGCCCTGCTCCTCGCTTACGATCCGGCCCGTCGTCTTGCCCGCCTGCAGGTTCAGATGGAGCGCGCCGTCGTCAACGCCCGGATGATCTATGAGCTGCTCGACATGGAGCCGCGCCAGCGCGAATTGCCGGATGCAAAGCCGCTTGTCGTGACCGAGGCAAAGATCGAGCTACGCAATGTCTCCTTCGCCTATGGCAACGAAAGCGTGCTCGATCACGTGACGCTGACGGCCGAAGGCGGCAAGACCACCGCACTCGTCGGCCCCTCGGGTGCGGGCAAATCCACCGTCATCAACCTCATTCCGCGCTTCTATGATCCGCGGGAGGGCCAGATCCTGATCGACGGGCAGGATATTGCGCATGTGACCAAGCAGTCGCTGCGCCGGCAGCTCGCCTATGTCTCGCAGCAGCCCTACCTCTTCGAAGGCACGATCCGCGATAATATCCGTTACGGCCGTCCGGAAGCGACGGATGAAGAGATCGAAAAGGCGGCACGGCTTGCCTATGCACACGACTTCATCGTTTCCCAGCCCCAGGGCTATGACACGCCCGTCGGCGAAAACGGCGTGACGCTGTCAGGCGGCCAGCGCCAGCGGCTGTCGATCGCCCGCGCGCTGGTGCGCAACGCACCGATCCTGCTGCTCGACGAGGCGACCTCGGCGCTCGATACGGAATCGGAAGCAGCCGTGCAGAAGGCGCTCGACGAAGCCATGACCGGTCGCACTGTCGTCGTCATCGCCCACCGGCTCTCCACCGTGGTGCGGGCCGACAAGATCATCGTCATGCAACAGGGCCGCGTCGTGGAAGAAGGCAATCACGAGACGCTTGCGAAGGTCAGCGACGGACTTTACGCTCGCCTCAACAATCTGCAGAGGCCTTCGGCTTCTGATTCATACTGATCGGGATGATGGACTGACATGAGCGACGCTGCGATGAAACTGGTTGTGGTCGGAGCGGCGGGGCGCATGGGGCAGACGCTCATCCGTCTCATCCATTCCATCGACGGTGTTACGCTGCATGCAGCGATCGAGCGTCCCGGCTCGCCCTTCATCGGCAAGGATGCCGGCGAAATCTCCGGGCTCGGTACCAGCGGCGTCATCATCGGCGACGATCCGCTGGCAGCATTCCTGCATGCCGAGGGCGTGCTGGACTTCACCTCGCCTGCCGGGTCCATTGAATTTGCCGGTCTCGCCGCGCAGGCCCGCATCGTTCATGTCGTCGGCACGACCGGCTGCTCGCAAGAGGACGATGCGAAGATTGCGGCGGCTTCGCGCCATGCCCGTATCGTCAAGTCGGGCAATATGAGCCTCGGCGTCAACCTGCTCAGCGTCCTCGTGCAGCAGGCAGCCCAGGCGCTCGATCCAGCCGACTGGGATATCGAAGTTCTCGAAATGCATCATAAGCGCAAGGTCGACGCGCCGTCGGGTACGGCCCTTTTGCTCGGCGAGGCGGCGGCGAAGGGCCGCAATATCGATCTTGGTGCGAAGTCCGTGCGCGTGCGTGACGGCCATACGGGGGCGCGGGAAGCCGGCACGATCGGCTTTGCGACGCTGCGCGGCGGCTCCGTGATCGGCGAGCATTCCGTACTTTTCGCCGGCGAAGGCGAGACCGTTACCCTGTCGCACAGCGCGACCGACCGTTCGATCTTTGCGCGTGGCGCTATCAAGGCAGCCCTCTGGGCGCGCGACAAGAAGCCGGGGCTCTATTCCATGCTCGACGTTCTCGGGCTTTCTTCCCATTGACCATTTCTCGGAGGCATTTTTCATGAGCGGTACCCTCGTCCTCGTTCGCCACGGCCAGAGCGACTGGAATCTCAAGAATCTCTTCACCGGCTGGAAAGACCCCGATCTGACCGAGCTCGGTATCCAGGAGGCCACGACCGGCGGCCAGGCGCTTGCCGATTACGGCATCAAGTTCGATATCGCCTTCACCTCCGCACTGGTGCGCGCGCAGCACACGCTGAAGCTCGTCCTCGACAAAGTCGGCCAGCCGAACCTCGAGACGATCCGCGACCAGGCGCTGAACGAGCGCGACTATGGCGACCTCTCCGGCCTCAACAAAGACGACGCGCGCGCCAAGTGGGGCGAAGAGCAGGTGCATATCTGGCGCCGCTCCTATGACGTTCCGCCTCCGGGCGGCGAGAGCCTGCGCGACACCGGCGCCCGCGTCTGGCCCTACTACCTGACGGAAATCCTTCCACGCGTCCTGCGCGGCGAAAAGGTGTTGGTTGCCGCCCACGGCAATTCGCTGCGTTCGCTCGTCATGGTTCTCGACCGCCTCACCCGCGAACAGGTTCTGTCGCTCAATCTCGCGACCGGCGTGCCCATGGTCTACAAGCTGAAGGCCGATTCCACCGTCGATTCCAAGGAAGTACTTGGCGACATGTCTGGCGCGCACTGAGCGCGATCAGGCATCGATAAGGTTCAAGGCCGGGCTGTCGCCCGGCCTTTTCGTTTTCAGTTTTCGTCATTTTAGCTTTCGATGGTGAACTGAACCCGATCAGCGGCAAAGCGGCTGATCGAGTATTGAACCGGTTCGCCGTCCAGATCGGTGTTCATCGCCTTGGTGATCAAGAGGATGGCGCCCGGCGTCAGGCCCAGATCGGCAATATCGGCGGAATCGGCGTGGGCAGCGGTAATCTCCGTCGTGGCGCGCACATAATCCGATAGGCCGAGGGCGGCGAAGGCTTTGGTGATGGATCCCGCCATCCGATAGGCTTCCCCGATGCCGGCGAAGCGCGGCGCCGGAAACCAGCTCGTCGCTCGCGAGACCGGACGCTTGTCCGCCTCGCGAACCGTCTCCAGCCGGATCACCGGCGTGCCCGGCTTGAGATGCAGCCAACGTGCCACCTCTGCATCGGCCTCCTCCTCCGCATGGCCGAGGAGCAGCGCACGCGTCTCCCGCGCCTGATCCCGGATACCGTCGGTGAAGCGGGTGCGGCGGCTGATCGGAAAGTTCAGGCGCTCCTTGCGCTCGATCAGCGTTCCGCGACCCTGCACCGCGCGAACGATACCCTCCTGCGCAAGTGCTGCAAGTGCGCTGCGAACCGTGTGCCTGTTGACGCCGAATTGCAGCGCCAGAACGGTTTCCGGAGGCACCATGCCCGTCTCGTCGTAAGCGCCACGGCTGATCGCCTCGCGTATCCGGTCTGCGATCTGGCGCCAGAGCGCCACGCCCGTCTGACGCTGTACCTGCTTTATTCCTGCCATTCACCCCTGCCAGCTCATTTTCGGCCCAGCCAAATTCAGGTGTGGCGTGTCACACGCTTGTCACCTCGCCGATTTAGGGATAGGTATAGCTTGTATGGTTGTCTATATCAATAGACATTTTCCGAGGAAAAGATGATGACGGCAGCGGAGAAGACGGAAGCTGCGGCGCGAACGGAAGGCGGGCGTAAACGCACCGTCGACCTTCTGGCGCGCGCCGAAACACAGGAATTGCTGGCGGCTTGGGACGCGCTTGCCGTACAGCCGGGTGTGCAGCCGGTGCGCGGCCCGGAGACCGGCCTCGTCATGGTTCGCGGCCGCATCGGCGGCGGCGGTGCGCCTTTCAATCTCGGCGAAGTGACGGTGACGCGCGCGACTGTGCGCCTTGCTTCCGGTTCAGTCGGCCATGCGCAGGCACTCGGTACCGACCGTGAGAAGGCCAGGCTTTCCGCCATCTTCGATGCGCTCTGGCAGGAAGAGGCGACCAGGGACTTCGTCGAGGACAAGCTGCTGTCGCCGATTGCCCGGCGGATCGCCGACGACATCAACCGCAAGGCAGAAGAAGCGGCTGCGACCCGCGTCGATTTCTTCACCATGGTCCGGGGAGAAGACTGATGAGCCTTAAGACCGACGTTCTGACCGGCGGCTTTGCCGAGCCGGTCTTCCATGCCCAGAGCGTTTTCAAGATGCTGATGGACGGCATGGCCCGGCCCGGCACGATTCAGACCGTCATTCCTGATGTGATGCCGCCCGCGCCGCTCGGCATTGCTGCCGGCGCGGTCGGCCTGACGCTTTGCGACCATGACACCCCAGTCTGGCTTTCCGCAGGGCTTGCCAAGTCGGGCGTTCCGGAATGGCTCGGCTTTCATGCCGGCGCACCTCTGACCACCGAAAAGGCAGAAGCGCGCTTTGCCTTCGTCGAGGCCGGCATGACGCTTTCCACGTTCGGCTTGTTTGCATCGGGCACGCAAGAATACCCTGATCGTTCCACGACTGTCGTGATCGAACTTACCGGTCTTGAGGGCGGCCGCCGGCTCGCACTGATGGGCCCGGGCATTCAGAGCGTGACCGAGATCGCGCCTGTCGGCCTGCCGGAGACGTTCCTGCGTCTGTGGACGGAAAACCGCGCCCTCTTCCCACGCGGCGTCGACATCGTGCTGACGGCGGGCAGGCGTTTCCTCTGCCTGCCGCGCACCACCAAGATCACAGCAACGGAGATCTGAGCTCATGTATGTTGCCGTCAAGGGTGGCGAGGCCGCCATCGCCAATGCCCATCGCCTGCTCGCCGATCGCCGCCGCGGCGATCGCTCCGTGCCTGCGATCGGGATCGCGCAGATCGTCGAACAGCTCGCTCTCGCCGTCGACCGCGTCATGGCCGAAGCTTCGCTCTATGACCGGACGCTCGCAGCCCTTGCCGTGCGCCAGTCGCGCGGCGACATGATCGAGGCGATCTTCCTGCTGCGCGCCTATCGCACGACGCTGCCGCGCTTCGGCTATTCGAAGCCGCTCGATACGGCCAATATGCAGATCGAGCGCCGCATCTCCGCCACCTACAAGGATCTCCCGGGCGGTCAGCTGCTTGGACCCACCTTCGACTACACGCACCGCCTGCTCGACCCGACCCTTCTGACGGACGAGGCCGTGGAAGAGCCCGCCCAACGCGAGGCGGAGAGCGGCTGCGTCATGCGCGTTTCCGAAATCTTGGGACAGGAAGGCCTGATCGAAAACGACGGGGAGCTTCCTGAAGACCACGAGACAGGCGACCTGACGCGCGAGCCGATGGAATTCCCGATGACCAGGGATCTTCGACTGCAGGCGCTTGCCCGCGGCGACGAAGGCTTCCTGCTGGCGCTCGGCTATTCCACCCAGCGCGGTTACGGCCGCAACCACCCCTTCACCGGTGAAATCCGCATCGGCGAGGTCGAAGTGGAATTCGACGTGCCGGAGCTCGGCTTTGCCGTTTCGCTTGGACCGATCCAGCTCACCGAATGCCAGATGGTCAACCAGTTCAAGGGTTCGGCCAAGGCCCCGCCGCAGTTCACCCGCGGCTATGGCCTCGTCTTCGGACAGAGCGAGCGCAAGGCGATGGCCATGTCGCTGGTCGACCGCGCATTGCGGGCCGAAGAGCTCGGTGAGGACATCACCGCGCCGGCGCAGGACGAGGAATTCGTCATTTCCCATTCCGACAATGTGCAGGCGACGGGCTTCGTCGAGCACCTGAAACTTCCGCACTACGTGGACTTCCAGGCCGAACTCGACCTCGTCCGCCGCATGCGCCGCGAATTCGAAGCCGCCCGCGCGAGCGGCGAGACCCAAAAGGAGGCCGCCGAATGAGTGATCTCGCCACCTACAATTTCGCCTATCTCGACGAACAGACTAAGCGCATGATCCGCCGCGCCATCCTGAAGGCGATCGCCATCCCCGGCTATCAGGTTCCATTTGCGTCAAGAGAAATGCCGATGCCCTACGGCTGGGGCACGGGCGGCGTGCAGGTGACGGCATCGATCATCGGACCCGACGACGTTCTCAAGGTCATCGACCAGGGCGCCGACGATACGACGAACGCCGTCTCCATCCGCGCCTTCTTCCAGAAGGTCGCCAATGTCGCTGTGACGACGCATACCAAGGACGCGACGATCATCCAGACACGCCACCGCATCCCCGAGGAGAAACTCGGGCCGGGCCAGGTGCTCGTCTATCAGGTGCCGATCCCGGAACCGCTGCGCTTCCTCGAACCGCGTGAGACCGAAACGCGCAAGATGCATGCGCTCGAGGAATACGGCCTCATGCATGTGAAGCTCTACGAGGACATCGCCCGCAACGGCCGCATCGCCACGACCTATGCCTATCCGGTCAAGGTTCATGGCCGCTACGTAATGGATCCCTCGCCGACCCCGAAATTCGATAATCCGAAGATGCACAAGTCGGAGGCACTGCAGCTTTTCGGCGCCGGCCGCGAAAAGCGCATCTATGCCGTGCCGCCCTATACCGATGTCGTCAGCCTGGACTTTGAAGACCATCCTTTCGAAATCCAGCGCTTCGGCAAGCCCTGCGCGCTGTGCGGCGCGGAAGAGGTTTATCTCGACGAAGTCATTCTCGACGACAAGGGCGGGCGCATGTTCGTCTGCTCCGATACCGACCATTGCGAAGACCGCCGGGCGCATGGACATGCCGGCGAAATGCTGGCCCGGGAGGCTGCAGAATGACCGAGATACCACTTCTGAAAGTCAACGACCTCTCGAAGTTCTACGGCAACCGCATCGGCTGCCGGAACGTCTCCTTCGAGCTCTGGCCCGGTGAAGTGCTCGCCATCGTCGGCGAATCCGGTTCGGGCAAGACGACGCTGCTCAACTGCATCTCCACCCGGCTGATGCCGACCACCGGCAGTGTCGAGTACCACATGCGCGACGGCAGCTACCGCGACCTCTACCATATGAACGAGGCCGAGCGCCGCTTCCTGATGCGCACGGACTGGGGCTTCGTGCACCAGAACCCGGCTGACGGGCTGCGCATGACGGTCTCTGCCGGCGCCAATGTCGGCGAACGCCTGATGGCGATCGGTGATCGTCACTATGGCAAGATCCGCTCCACCGCCATCGACTGGCTGGAACGCGTCGAGATCGACGCCGACCGCATCGACGACCAGCCGCGCGCCTTTTCCGGCGGCATGCGACAGCGCCTGCAGATCGCCCGCAACCTCGTCACCGGCCCGCGCCTCGTGTTCATGGATGAGCCGACCGGCGGCCTCGACGTCTCGGTTCAGGCGCGTCTGCTCGATCTGGTGCGCGGCCTCGTCAACGATCTCGGCCTGTCGGCCATCATCGTCACCCACGATCTCGCCGTCGCTCGTCTCCTCTCCCACCGTATGATGGTAATGAAGGACGGCTTCGTCATCGAGCAGGGTCTGACCGACCGTGTGCTCGATGACCCGCGCGAGCCCTACACCCAGCTCCTCGTTTCCTCGATCCTGCAGGTTTAAGAACCATGGCAACACCTCTCGTCGTTTCGGAAGTCGCCAAGAGCTTCACTATGCACCTGCGCGACGGCATCAAGCTGCCTGTTGTCTCCGATGTCTCCTTCTCGGTGGCTTCGGGCGAATGCGTCGTACTCGGCGGCCCCTCGGGCATCGGCAAAAGCTCGCTGCTCAAGATGATCTACGGCAATTATGCCGTCGATACGGGGCAGATCCTCATCAACCACAACGGCAAGGTCGTCGATCTTGCCGCAACGGACCCGCGCACCATTCTCGACGTGCGGCGCCACACACTCGGCTATGTCAGCCAGTTCCTGCGCACCGTGCCGCGTGTTGCGGCACTCGATGTGGTTGCCGAACCCTTGCTCGCTCGTGGAGAAAATGCTGCGAGCGCCAGGGAAAAGGCCGCAGCACTGCTCGAAAAGCTCAACCTGCCGGAAGCGCTCTGGCAGCTGCCGCCAGCCACCTTCTCCGGCGGCGAGCAGCAGCGCGTCAACATCGCCCGCGGCTTCATCACCGAGCATACGGTCCTGCTGCTCGACGAGCCGACCGCCTCGCTCGATGCGAAGAACCGCGCCGTCGTCGTCGGCATGATCGAGGAAAAGAAGAAGGCGGGCGTCGCGCTGCTCGGCATCTTCCACGACGAGGAAGTGCGTGAGGCGGCCGCCGACCGCATTCTCGACGTTCAGCAATTCTCCCCGCGAAAGGCGATCGCAGCATGAGCCGCAATCTCGGGCTCGAGCCCTATTTTCACGAGACCGCCTCCGTCTCCGACTCGAGCTTCGGCCGCTATACGGAAGTCTCCGAGCGCTGCCGCATCAGCGAAGCTGAGTTCGGCGACTATTCCTACATCATGCAGGACGGCTCCATCTGGTGCGCGACGATCGGCAAGTTCGTCAACATCGCCGCCGCTGTGCGCATTAATGCCACCAACCACCCGACCTGGCGCGCAACGCTGCATCACTTCACCTATCGCGCTGTCGACTATTGGCCGGATGCCGACATGGAGAGCGAATTCTTCGAGTGGCGCCGCTCGAGCCGCGTGGTGATCGGCAATGATGTCTGGATCGGCCATGGTGCGACGATCCTGCCGGGAGTGACCGTCGGCAACGGAGCCGTCATCGGCGCCGGCGCAGTCGTTTCGAAGGACGTCGCTCCCTACACGATTGTCGGCGGCGTGCCGGCCAAGCTCATCCGCGAACGCTTTCCGAAAGAGATCGGCGAGCGCATGGACAGGCTTGCCTGGTGGAACTGGGACCATGCCCGCCTGCGCGATGCACTGCCCGATTTTCGGGCTCTTGGCGCTGAAGACTTCCTCTCGCGCTACGGCGGTTGAGCTGAATATTGCGGGGCAGAGTTTTGTGACAGGACTTACACAAAACTGACACGCGAGGTTCATGAAGCGGGACTAATGCGATCCCAGAAGCAAGCCTGAAATGCGAAGGATGAGCATGATGTTCGAGCTGAAGAATGTCACACGCCGGTTCGGAAAGAAGCTCGCTGTCGATTCCGTAACGCTAGACATTCCGCAGGGCCAGATGGTCGGCATCATCGGCCGTTCGGGCGCCGGCAAGTCCACGCTCCTGCGCATGATCAACCGCCTGCAGGAACCTTCCTCCGGCACCATTCACTTCGGCGGTGTCGAGGTTTCCGGCCTTCGCGGCCAGGCGTTGCGCAACTGGCAGCGCGACTGCGCAATGATCTTCCAGCAGTTCAATCTCGTGCCGCGCCTCGACGTGCTAACCAACGTCATGCTTGGCCGCCTGAACCATCGCTCGACGATCCTTAGCCTGCTCAACGTCTTCACCCGCGCAGAGCGCATCCACGCGATTGCTGCACTGGAACGCCTCGGCATCGAGCAAACGGCGCTGCAGGCCGCCGGCACGCTTTCGGGCGGCCAGCAGCAGCGTGTGGCCATTGCCCGCGCGCTGATGCAGAACCCGAAGATGGTTCTGGCCGACGAGCCGATCGCCTCGCTGGACCCGCTGAACGCCAAGATCGTTATGGATGCTCTGCGCGACATCAACGAGCGCGAAGGCATCACGGTCATCACCAACCTGCATACGCTCGATACGGCCCGCAACTACTGCGAACGCATCGTCGGTATGGCGGGGGGCCGCGTCGTTTTCGACGGCAAGCCCTCCGAACTCACCACCGAGGCCGTGAAGGAAATCTACGGCACGGACAAGGACGGCGCGGGCATCGACGAGACGATGACCTCGACCGCAATCAATATCCCTCCGGAAGGAGCCGAAAACCAATCCGCTGGCACGCAACCGCTGGCGCTGGCTGGTCTGTGAGAGGGACGGCCGCGATCGAATGCCCGCGTCAAGGGCAGATTTCTTCGTAACAAAACGACCGGGCCCCCGGTCAATCAGGAGAGAACCCATGTTGAAGAAAGCACTTTTTGCGGCTACGGCGATCCTGTCGCTCGCAGCCGGCGCTGCCAATGCCGCTGACCTCAAGGAATTCCGCGTCGGCATCCTTGGCGGCGAAAACGAAACCGACCGCCTGCGCAACTACGCCTGCCTTGCAGATCACCTGAAGCAGGAATTCGGCTTCGAGAAGGTTTCGCTCTTCCCGGCCGCCGACTATGACGGCGTTATCCAGGGCCTCCTCGGCGGCACACTCGACTTCGCCGAACTCGGCGCTTCCGGCTACGCATCCGTTTACATCAAGGACCCGAAGGCTGTTACGCCGATCCTGACGACGCAGCAGAAGGACGGCTCTACGGGTTACTACTCGATCGGTCTCGCCCTGAAATCATCAGGCATCAAGACGATCAAGGACGCCAAAGGCAAGAAGCTCGGCTACGCCGATCCGGACTCCACCTCGGGCTATCTCGTTCCGCTGACGCAGATCCCGAAGGACACGGGCATGCCGAACGACAAGTTCTTCGCTTCCACCCAGTTCAACGGTGGTCATGAGAATAACCTGCTCGCTGCCTATGACGGCAAGGTCGACGTTGCCGTTGACGATAGCTCGGGCATCGGCGACTTCAAGGACGGCTACACCTCCGGTACCTTCCGCAAGGAAGTCGACAAGGGCGCCGTCGACCCGAACAAGCTCGTTGAAGTATGGCGTTCGCCGCTGATCCCGAACGGCCCGCTCGTCGTTCGCAACGCTCTCGGCGAAGAGTGGCAGAAGAAGCTCACCGCCTTCTTCACCGCCCTGCCGGAGAAGGACCACAAGTGCTTCGCTGCCGTCGAAGGCGGTGATTACAAGGGCTACGTCCCGGTCAAGCATGACTTCTACAACGCCGTTGTAGAGGTTCGTAAGGCTGCTATCGGCGGCTGATCGGATCTGTAAGTACGGGGCGGCCGACGACGGCCGCCCTTTTTCTTGTGAGCGGGCGCGACACCGATGACCATTGCCGATACCCAACCGCATATCCAGAATACGAGTGACATCGGCAAGGCCTGGGACCGTATGGTCGCCAAGCGCCGGTTCTATACGGTTCTCGGTCTGGTGATCCTGCTCATTGCCTTCGTCAGCTCCGTGCGTTTTGCCGACGAGAGCAATGCCGGTCATTTCTTCGAGCGTCTTCCGCACCTCTTCGACTTCCTGAGCTGGCTTATCCCGAAAGACTGGACCGATGTCTGGCGCGCGCTTTTCGATGTTGCGAGCCCGAACGACAAGGGTGGCGAAGAGTTCAATTTCGCCAATGGCCGCGTCTATGTCTGGGGCAGTTTCTATATCCCCGAATATTTCGAGCTGATGATCATCACGATCAATATCGCGCTCGTCTCGACCATCATCGCCTTCGTCTTTGCCGTTCCGCTCAGCTTCTTTGCGGCGCGCAATCTGACGAAGAACTGGCCGTTGCGCATCTTTACCAAGCGCATCATGGAATTCCTGCGCGCCTTTCCGGAAATCGTTATCGCCGGCCTGTTTTCGGCGATCCTATCAATCGGTCCGGTGGCGGCCATTATCGCGATCACGCTCCATACGATCGGCGCGCTCGGCAAGCTCTTCTACGAAGTCGCCGAAAACATCGACATGAAACCGGACGAAGGCATGCGGGCCGTCGGCGCCAACTGGCTGGAACGCGTGCGCTTCGCCGCTCTGCCGCAGGTCATGCCGAATTATGCGTCCTATGCGTTGCTGCGCCTCGAGATCAACGTGCGCGCATCGACCATCATCGGCGCGGTCGGCGGCGGCGGTATCGGTGAAGAGCTCAAGCTTTCCATTTCGCGCGGTTTCGGCGCGAAGACCGTGGCGCTGGTGCTGCTGCTCTTCGTGACGATTGTCGCTGTCGACCAGTTCTCTGCCTGGCTGCGCCGCCGACTCGTTGGCGAACACGCCTTCCTCCTGCAACATTGAGGCTGCTATGACGGTCATCGACGCAAACCGCATGCATGAGATCGAAACGCGCTATCCGGAGTATTTCCACCGGTCCTTCCGCCAGCGTTTTGGCGGTCTCCTCATTGTGCTCGCCACGATCCTCTACGGCATCTACGCCGTCTGGTTTTTCGACCTGCCGAAGCTTATCGCCGAAGCCCATTGGGAACGCTTCGGCATCTATATGAGCCAATGGATCAGCTATGACGTGCAGCCGGAATTCCGTATCCAGGACGATGGCACGATCCAGACGCGCTATCCGCGCTTCTCGCCGCTTGGCGACGATCCGCATCCGGATTGGCTGAAAACCAACACGGATGGCAGCATCACGGTCCTCGTCGGCGGCAGCGGCCGCACGGTGACCGTCAGCAAGAGCCAGACGACGATCGTTGCCCATGGCATGACGGTGCCGGTCGACGTCAGCAGCGGCGCGCCGAAGGTCGTCGGCCCGGTACCGAGCTGGATGACCGTCTATGACGACAACGTGCTCGCCAATCTTGGTTTTGCAGGGGATGTCAGCATTTCCGTCGATCGCGTGAAGGTGCGCAAGCGCTTCATCGGCTGGGCGAATTTCATCTTCGATACCCAGTCGCCCTTCTTCGACAAGCCGGCAAGCGAGGTCATCAGTCTCATCGTCTCCGGCCCGCGCATCCATCCTGACCAGTCGAACCTGTCGCTCGCTTTCGACAATATCTGGAACAACAGCGAATGGCAGCATGGCGATGTCTGGACCAAACTGTTCCAGACCATCGTGATGGCCTTCCTCGGCACGTTGCTCGGTTCGCTCGCGGCCTTCCCGCTCGCCTTCATGGCAGCGCGCAACATCACGCCAAACAGGTTCCTGAACCAGGCCCTGAAGCGCTTCTTTGATTTCCTGCGCTCGGTCGACATGCTGATCTGGGCGCTTTTCCTGACACGCGCCTTCGGTCCCGGCCCGCTCGCCGGTTCCGGCGCCATCTTCCTCACGGAGACCGGCACGCTCGGCAAACTCTATTCGGAAGGTCTCGAAAACATCGACAATAAACCGCGCGAAGGTGTGAAGTCGACGGGCGCATCGACCGTGCTGGTGCATCGCTACGGCATCATGCCGCAGATCGTCCCCGTTATCGTCAGCCAGACGCTCTATCAGTGGGAATCGAACGTACGCGGCGCGACGATCATCGGCGCCGTTGGCGCCGGTGGTATCGGCCTCAAGCTCTGGGAAGCCATGCGCACCAATTCCAACTGGGAAAATGTCGCATACATGGTCATCCTGATCCTGATTGTCGTCTTCCTGTTCGATACCGCATCGAACGCGCTGCGCCATCGCCTGATGGGCACCAAGGCCGGCCACTAAGCCGATCAAAATATGATGACGGCCCGGCCGTCATCATCATTCTGTCATGGAAATCTTTTAGCCGGAGCGTGCTTGCGGTTCGCCGCCAAATCACTGCACATTGCGCTCCCCATTCGGACGATCTCCAGGATAAACGCCTTGCGCTACGCTCTCTATTTTTCGCCGTCCAAGGATGATCCCTTGACGGATGCGGCCTCCGTCTGGCTCGGTCGCAATGCCTTTACCGGCGAGACCTATCCTGCGCCCGACCATGAGACGCTACCGGCGGCGGAACAATTCGAACTGACGGCCGACCCACGCCGCTACGGCTTCCATGCGACGATCAAGGCGCCCTTCGAGCTTGCCTCCTCCGTGACCGAAAGGGACCTGATGGCGGTTGTCGAAGATTTCACCGCCAACACACCGGCCTTTGAAATCCCGGAACTGGTGCTAGGCCAGCTTGGTCGCTTCTTCGCGCTTGTACCAGGTTCGCTGCACCAGCCGCTTCAGGATTTTGCTGCAAAGGTGGTAAAGTCCTTCGAGCCATTCCGGGCGGCACTCTCCGAAGCCGATATCGCGAGGCGCAGACCGGAAAGGCTGAGCGAAAGCCAGCACGCCAATCTCATGCGCTGGGGCTATCCCTATGTCATGGACGATTTCGGCTTCCACATGACACTGACTGGCCAAGTGCCGGAAGAGCGTGCCGAGGTGATGAAAACAATCCTGACGGAGCGTTTCGCGGAATTCACAGGCAGGCCGCTTCATATTTCCGGTCTTGCCGTTTTTAGCGAAGAGGCGCGCGGCGCCCCTTTCAAAGTCCACACATGGCTGCCTCTTGCTGGCGCCAAAAGCTGAAAGATCTCTGACATGAGCAAAGAAACCGTTCTTTCAAATGCCCGTATCGTTCTCGAGGACGATATCATTTCGGGCTCTATCCTGATCCGCGACGGCAAGATCACCGATATTTCGGAAGGCCGTTCGGTAGCCGGCGAGGATTTCGAGGGCGACTACATCATTCCCGGCCTCGTCGAGCTGCACACGGATCATCTGGAAGGCCACTATTCGCCGCGTCCGGGCATCCGCTGGAACAAGACGGCGGCGATCCAGGCCCATGACGCGCAGATCGTCACCTCAGGCATCACCACGGTCTTCGACTGCCTGCGCATGGGTGCTGACGAAGACGGCGGCTTCGAGCACGGCGAGATGCGCGAGATGGCCGATGCCATCCAGTCCGCTGAAAAGGAAGGGCGCCTGCGCGCCCAACATCTCCTCCATCTGCGTTGCGAGGTTTCGGCCGACAACGTGCTGCAGCACTTCGCCGATTTCGAGAACGATCCGTATGTGCGTCTCGTCTCGCTGATGGACCACGCGCCCGGTCAGCGCCAGTTCCAGACGATGGATCAGTACGTCTTTTACTATCAGAAGAAGCGCGGTCTTTCCGATGAGGAGTTTGCCCGCTTCTGCGCCAGACGCATCGCCGAGTCCGATCGCAATTCGACGCCAAATCGCGAAGCGATCTCCAAGGTCTGCGCCGAACGCGGCATCACCGTCGCAAGCCATGACGATGCCACATCTGCCCATGTCGATGAGGCGATCGAAAACGGCGTTCGCCTGGCCGAATTCCCGACCAGCATCGACGCAGCCCGGCTGTCGCACGAAAACGGCATGAGCGTCCTGATGGGTGCACCGAACATCGTGCGCGGCAAGTCGCATTCCGGCAATATCGCCGCGCGTGATCTGGCGCAGCTCGGCGTTCTCGACGTGCTTTCGTCCGACTACGTGCCGCTCAGCCTGCTGCATGCGCCCTTCATTCTTGCCGACGAGGTCGAAGGCATTACTTTGCCGAAGGCGATTGCAATGGTGACGGCAACGCCGGCACGCACCGTCAGCCTCAACGATCGCGGCCGCATCGAAACCGGCCTGCGTGCCGATCTCGTCCGCGTTCACCGCTCGCACGGCGTGCCGGTGACGCGTTCCGTCTGGCGTGAAGGACGCCGTGTCGCATGATGATGTCACACGAACCCCATCCGGGCGCCGGCGCCGAACACGGCATCATGGTCGTCGTCGTCGGCCCGAGCGGGGCGGGCAAGGACACGCTGATGAACCTTGCGGCCCGGCATTTCGATCGCCGGGAGGATGTGCATTTTGCCCGCCGCGTCATCACTCGTGAAGGCGATGCCGGCGGGGAGGATCACCTCGCCGTTTCGGATGCGGGATTCGCATCGATGGAGCAGTCCGGTGCCTTTGCCGTGTGGTGGGAGGCGCATGGTCTCAAATACGCCATTCCGGCGGAGGTTTCCGTCGCACTCTCCAGGGGCCACATTGTCGTCGCAAACGGTTCGCGTTCGGCGCTGCACCGTTTCCAGGCTGCCTTCCCGCGCCTGAAGGTCATCAATGTGACGGCCCGCCCGGAAGTGCTGGCAAGCCGCCTGGAAGCGCGCGGCCGCGAGACGCACGAGGATATCATGGCTCGCCTTGCACGCGGCCCGTTGACGGTGCGCGGTGATTACGATGTGGTGGAGCTCGATAACAGCGGCTCGCTGGAAGAGGCCGAGCGCAAGATGATCGACATCCTGGACGGTTTCCTGAAGGAAATCGTCTGAACGACAGGACATGAGAATGGCCATTCGTGTCGTCCACTATGACCCGGAATGGCCGTCTCTCTTCCGCCGGATCGTCGGCGAGCTTGAGCCGTTTCTCGCCGATCTCACCCCCGTCTTTCATCACGTCGGCAGCACATCCGTCCCCGGACTGGCAGCCAAGCCGAAGATCGATCTGCACGCCGCCTTTGCGGATGCGGACGTGTTGCCCGCAGCGATCGAACGTGCGCAATCGCTAGACGCCTACACTTTCCATGGTGACAAGTACCAGCAGCAGACCTGGACCTTCACCAGCGGCAAGGGCTCGTACGGTGCGCGGCTCTATATATGCTCTACGGATAATGCCGTTTTGCGGGATCGGATCGCATTTCGCGATTATCTGCGCTCACATCCGGAAAGAGCAAACGCTTATGCCGCCCTCAAGCTGAAGCTTGTGGGCGAGGCTAACGACGACTGGGATTATTATACCGGCGGCAAGCGTGACTTCGTGCTCGAGACGCTGCGGCTGGCCTCCGAGGAAGGGTAACCAGCCGCGCTCCGATTATTCGTTGTCACCACGCCCTGAGACGATCTCGCGTTTGCCGACGTGGTTTGCCGGGCCGACCAGCCCTTCCTTCTCCATGCGCTCGACGAGCGAAGCGGCTCTGTTATAACCGATGCCGAGACGGCGCTGGATATAGGAGGTCGAGCACTTCTTGTCGCGCATGACGACCTTGACGGCCTGCTGGTAAAGCTCGTCGCCATCCTCAGCGCCCATGGCGCTCTTGTCGAAGACGGCGCCGTCCTCGTCATCCTCGCCTTCCTCTTCCTCGCCGGCCGTGACCGTATCGAGATATTCCGGCCGGCCCTGCGTCTTCAGGTGTGCGACGACCTTCTCGACTTCCGCGTCGGAAACGAAGGGACCATGGACACGGGAGATGCGGCCGCCGCCCTGCATATGCAGCATGTCGCCCTGGCCGAGCAGCTGTTCAGCGCCCTGTTCGCCGAGGATCGTGCGGCTGTCGATCTTCGAGGTGACCTGGAAGGAGATGCGGGTCGGGAAGTTCGCCTTGATCGTGCCGGTGATGACGTCGACGGACGGACGCTGGGTTGCCATGATGAGATGGATGCCGGCCGCACGCGCCATCTGCGCCAGACGCTGGATCGCCCCTTCGATCTCCTTGCCAGCGACCATCATCAGGTCGGCCATCTCGTCGACGATGACGACGATATAGGGCATCGGCGCAAGGTCCAGCTCCTGCTGCTCCTCGATCGGCGCACCGGTCTGCCGGTCGAAGCCGACCTGGACCATGATATGGATGGTCTCGCCCTTTTCGCGGGCCTGGCTGACGCGGCCGTTGTAACCGTCGATATTGCGCACGCCGAGGCGCGACATCTTGCGATAGCGCTCTTCCATCTCGCGTACCGCCCATTTCAGCGCCATGACGGCTTTCTTGGGGTCGGTGACGACGGGCGTCAGCAGATGCGGGATACCGTCATAGACGGAGAGTTCCAGCATCTTGGGATCGACCATGATCAGGCGGCACTGTTCCGGCGTCATGCGGTAGAGCAGCGACAGGATCATCGTGTTGATGGCGACAGACTTGCCCGAGCCGGTGGTACCGGCAACGAGCAGATGCGGCATCTTCGCGAGTTCGGCAATCACGGGTTCGCCGCCGATCGTCTTGCCGAGGCCGAGCGCCAGCTTGTAACCGCTCTTATCGAAATCCTCGCTCTCGATCATCTCGCGGAAATAGACGGTTTCGCGCGTCGCATTCGGCAGTTCGATGCCGATGACGTTGCGGCCGGGGACGACAGCCACGCGGGCTGATAGCGCCGACATGGAGCGGGCGATATCATCGGCAAGGCCGATGACGCGGGACGACTTCACGCCCGGGGCCGGCTCGAATTCATAGAGTGTGACGACCGGACCGGGGCGGACATGAATGATCTCGCCCTTGACGCCGAAATCCTCCAGCACGCTTTCCAGGAGCCCGGCATTCTGCTCCAGCGTTTCCTGTGACATGATCTCGCCAAGCCGCTCCGGCGGCTCCTGCAACAAGGCGCGCGGCGGGAATTCGTAGCCCGATGCATCGACCTTCTCGACGATCATGCGGGCGGAGCGAACGGGGGACAGTGCAGGTGCGGTGATCTCGACACGCGATGCGGGCGGGGCTTCTGCCGGTGCCTGGTTCGATTGAACCACAGGCGCCTGAACCATTGGAGCCTTAACTGCCGGGGCCTGAACTATCGGAGCCTCGGCGACCGGAGTTGGGGCGACCGGAGCCTGAGCAACGCGAACTGCCGGAGGACGTGCGGGGCGGACTGGCGCTGACGTAATGGGCAGCGTCGCGCGCGGCGCCACCGGCGCCGGATTATGCCGGCCCGGGCGCCATTCCATGATGCGGAAGCGCGAGGTGATCGATTCGGGTTCGGCTTGCTGCAATGCGATGACCGGGGTACGCGACGGCTCGGCGTCAGCCTCCTCAAAAGCCATGACCTCCCAGAAGGCGAAATCCGAGATCGAGCAGAGCTCGGATGCGGCGCGCAGCGTGGTTTCCACGGGTGCGGCTATAACCGGCTGCGATTGCGCTTCCGTCTGCTGGGTGACGTCCGGCTCGACCACTTCGGGAAGATAGATATCGAAGGGCACGTTGACCGTGATCGGCACTCGCAGCGGCATCGGTTGCTGTGCCGCCGGGGATTGCGGTGGGGGCGCAGGTTGCGGCGCGAGAGGAGCAACGAGGACGATTTCCTCGCGAACAAGCTCTTCCGGGGCGCGGCGCTTGCTAATCAACGTTTCCGGCGTACGGGTGAAGCGGACGTTCGGGGCGAGCGAGAAATTGCTCTGCCAGAGCGGCGGCACCGGTTTTTCGCCTTCATATTCCACGGGTGCATTTTCCACGGGATGTTCAGCTTCCAGTCCGGAGGAGAAATCTCCGGCATCCGTCAAATTGGTTCTGGGAAAACGCATGCGACAGCTACTCACTCACGCTTGGTAATTTCTGACATCCTTCCGGATAGAAAATGAAGGTTAATAAGTTCCTTCCAGCCGTCTCGATGTAAGACGGCCAAAAAGATGAAACATCATCAATTTCAGAGGCTTGAGTCGAAGGGAAAAATCTTTGGGGTCATCGGACGAAGCGCCTTAATGCGCTTCGTCCCAATTGGTAGCCGCGCGTGCGTCGACTCGAAGCGGCACACGCATTTCAAGCGCCGGAGAGGTGGCGTTTTCCATGACCGAGACGATGATCGGCATCGCCTTTTCGACATCCTCGTCTTCGGCCTCGAAGATCAATTCGTCGTGCACCTGCAAGAGCATACGCACCCGATCGGCAAGACCGGCCTCGGCGAGGGCCGGCTCGATCTTGATCATGGCTCTGCGGATGACATCGGCGGCCGACCCCTGGATCGGCGCGTTGATGGCGGCACGTTCATTGAAGGCGCGCACCGAAGGATTGGACGAGCGAATGTCAGGATAGTTGATTCGCCGGCCGAAGATCGTCTCGACATAGCCCTTGTCGCGAGCCATCTGCTTGCGGCTTTCCATGTAATCGCGGATGCCGGGGAAGCGCTCGAAATATTTCTTGATATAGTCGCCGGCTTCAGAACGCTCGATTGAAAGCTGGTTGGCCAGGCCGAAGGCGGAAATGCCGTAGATGATGCCGAAGTTGATGGCCTTGGCGCGGCGGCGCACCTCGCCCGGCATGCCTTCGACCGGCACACCGAACATTTCGGAGGCGGTCATCGCATGGATGTCGATGCCGTCTTCGAAAGCGCGAACGAGCTGTGGGATTTCGGCGACATGGGCGAGCACCCGCAGCTCGATCTGGCTGTAATCGGCCGAGATCAGTTTGTGACCCGGCGACGAAATGAAGGCGGTGCGGATCTTGCGGCCTTCGGCGGTGCGCACCGGAATGTTCTGAAGGTTCGGCTCCGAAGAGGAAAGACGGCCTGTCGTCGTCGATGCCAACGAATAGGAGGTATGCACCCGCTTCGTTTCCGGATGGATGTAACCCGGAAGGGCATCCGTGTAGGTCGACTTCAGTTTGGTGAGCTGGCGCCAGTCGACGATCTTGCGCGGCAGTTCGAAGCCTGCTGCCGCCAGGTCTTCCAATACGCTTGCCGAGGTCGACCACTGGCCGGTCTTGGTCTTGGTGCCGCCGGCAAGACCCATCTTCCCGAACAGGATGTCGCCAAGCTGCTTGGGAGAGCCGATATTGAACCTTTCGCCGGCGAGCTGATAGATTTCATCCTCGTACCTGGCTGCACCCTGGGCCAGTTCGCCGGAAAGGCGCGACAGGATCTGACGGTCGACCGTGATGCCGCGCGCTTCCATCCGCGCCAAAACCGGCACGAGCGGACGTTCCAGGCGCTCATAGACGCGCGTCAGCTGGGTGGCGGCAAGGCGCGGCTTCAGCACCATCCAGAGGCGCAGCGTCACTTCGGCATCTTCGGCGGCATAGTGTGTCGCGCGCTCGATATCGACAAGGTCGAAGGTGACGTTCGACTTGCCGGAGCCGGCGACGTCCTTGTAGGCGATCGGCGTGTGGCCGAGGAACTTCTCCGATAGCGGGTCCATGCCATGCGCGCCGGTGCCCGCATCGAGCACGTAGGATATCAGCATCGTGTCGTCGAAACTCTTGGTCTCGATGCCGTAACGCTTCATCAGCAGGTAGTCATATTTCAGGTTCTGCGCCACCTTGAGGATCGATTCATCCTCCAGCAGCGCCTTCAGCCGCGACAGCGCATCGCCCATTGGGATTTGGTTGTCGGCAAGGCCGCCGCCGAGCAGGTCACCAACGCCCGTCTTGTGTCCAACAGGTATATAGGCGGCGCGGATGCGCGTGCCGGTCGGGTCGGCGGCATTATCGGCAATCGCCAAGGAGAAACCGACGAGCTCGGCCTGCATCGCGTCGATCGAGGTCGTTTCCGTATCGAAGGCAACGAGGCCGGTATCACGCGCATCGGCGATCCATTGATCGAGGGTCGCAAGGTCGCGGATCGTCACATAAGAGGAATGATCGAATGGCAGGGTTGCGAATGCCTCGGCGCGCGCCTTAGCAAGATCGGCAGGCGCAAACGTGCCTTCGACCGCAGTCTTCGCTTTTGTGCGCGGCGGAATCGCGACGGCTTCGCCACCCACCTCGGGCACAGCACCCGCGACGGGCTCCGGCTCGGCCACATCAAGATCGGGGCCATGCGCATCCGCACCCCATTCGATCTTCACGAAGGCGGGCTCGATTTCGCTGGCATCGCAATTGCAGAATTCCGCGACACGGCGCGTCAGCGTCGTGAATTCCATGGTTTTCAGGAAGCCGATCAGCTTGGGGCCGTTCTGCGGCTCCAGCATGAGCGCGTCGAGGTCAAGTTCCAGCGGCACGTCGGTTCGCAAACGCACCAGCTCGCGGGACAGCTTCGCCTTATCGATGTTTTCGAGGATCGTCAGCCGGCGCTTTTCCTGCTTGATCTCATGGGCACGCTCGAGGAGCGTATCGAGGTCACCATATTCCGCAAGGAGCTGGGCAGCCGTCTTCGGACCGATGCCGGGAATGCCCGGCACATTGTCGACGGAATCGCCGGTCATCGCCTGCAGGTCGATCATCTTTTCCGGCGGCACGCCCCATTTCTCGATGACGTCTGGGATGCCGATCTGCTTATCCTTCATGCTGTCGTACATGTGGACATTCGGCGTGACGAGCTGCATCAGATCCTTATCGGAGGAAACGATCGTCACATCGGCACCGACGGCTTCGGCCTGGCGGGCATAGGTGGCGATGATGTCGTCAGCCTCGAAACCTTCCGTCTCGATGCAGGGCAGATTAAAGGCGCGCGTCGCCTCGCGGATCAGTCCAAACTGCGGCACAAGCTCTTCCGGCGGCGCCGAACGGTTCGCCTTATAGGCGTCGTAGAGATCCTTGCGGAAGGTCTTCGACGAATAGTCGAAAATGACGGCGAGATGAGAAGGCGTGACACCCACATCGGTATTTCGCGCATCCCTCAACAGTTTCCACAGCATGTTGCAGAAACCCGAGACGGCGCCGACCGGCAGGCCGTCGGATTTGCGTGTCAGCGGGGGCAGTGCGTGAAAGGCCCGGAAGATGAAACCCGAACCGTCGACAAGGAAGAGGTGATCGCCTGTTTTCATGGCAGCATGGATAGCGCGGCGTTCAGACAAGGTCCATATAAACTTGGGTGCGCAAAAAGATTCCGCCTCACCAAACTGTTACCAATTTGTAATAGTCGGTTTTTTCTCTTTCCCTTGAAAAACCACATTCTCCATCACAAATCACGTCTACCGGCGTTTGATCGCGCCGCGGGTCTGATAGCCGGCTTGTCCCCCGCCGCGTCAGGCTTGGACAAAGGCCTCATCCCCCTCTCCGGGCCTTTGTCCCCATTTTAAAAGCCGCCATGGCCATCCTCCAGGCCGTGGCGGCTTTGTTTTTCAGCCAAGCGCCCACCTCTCGTAAATTTAAGAGCTTGCCGCATATGTTTTGATGGATCGTATGCGATTTGTTGCATTGTCTACTGCACGATTTTGAGCCTACTTTACAATCATGGGATTTAATCGAATGGATTCCGGCGCCTACCTTGCCAGTCAGCTGGCCAAGGGCTTTGCCCGCTCGCTGCATCAGCGCGCGGCGGGGCTCGGTTTTTCTCCCGGCCAGTTCCCCATACTTCTGGAACTTTGGGCCGAAGACGGGCTCACCCAGAAGCAGCTTCTGGAGCGCGTCGATATCGAACAGGCGACGATGGCCAATACGCTCTCCCGCATGGTGCGCGACGGGCTGATCGAGCGGCGCCCGCACCCAACCGACAAACGCGCGCAACTGATCTTCCTCACCGGGAAAGCCAAGGCGATGGAGGCCGAGGCCATCGACACGGCGCGCGAGGCCGATCTTGCGCTATTCAAGGGCTTTCGGGTCTTCGAGCGGGAGCTGATGCTTGAATATATCCGACGCCTCATCAACAACGCCAAGGCGCTCTGAATCGCTCCGGGGCGCTTGAATCTTTCACCTGAACATATCCTTCCTCAGCGACAATCGCGGAGCTCGCAACAACAGTGGCGGCCTCCGATTCATTTTATCGTCAACGCGAGGCCGAAAATTTGACGCTCGAAACGGCAGCCGATTGGGTCTATCGTCCGGCCGAATTTCAGAAGGAGTCGGAAATGACCGAACTAAATCCCATCCTTGCGCGTGCCGACGGGAATCTCGATTCAAGCCTCGAAAAGCTGTTCGAGCTCTTGCGCATCAAGTCGATCTCGACCGATCCGGCCTATAAGGCCGAATGCCGCAAGGCAGCCGAGTGGCTGGTCGCTTATCTCAAGTCGCTTGGCTTTGATGCCTCGGTTCGCGACACACCCGGCCACCCGATGGTGGTCGCCCATCACGAGGCCGCCTCGGCCGATGCCCCGCACGTCCTATTCTACGGTCACTACGACGTGCAGCCGGTCGATCCGATTGAGCTCTGGGAAAACGACCCTTTCGAGCCCGCCATCAAGGATTCTGGCAACGGCCGCAAGATCCTCACCGGCCGCGGCACTGCCGACGACAAGGGCCAGCTGATGACCTTCGTCGAAGCCTGCCGCGCCTATAAGGAGATCAACGGCGCGCTCCCCTGCCGCGTCACCATTCTTTTCGAGGGCGAAGAAGAGTCCGGCTCGCCGTCGCTGAAGCCGTTCCTCGAAGCCAATGCCGCCGAACTCAAGGCCGATTACGCCCTCGTCTGTGACACCAGCATGTGGGATCGCGATACGCCGGCAATCGCGGCCGCTCTTCGCGGCCTTGTCGGCGAAGAAATCGTGGTAACCGCCGCCGATCGCGACCTGCATTCCGGCCTGTTCGGCGGTGCCGCCGCGAACCCAATCCATATTCTCGTGGAGGCGCTTGCCGGCCTGCATGACGAGACCGGCCGCATTACGCTTAAAGGTTTCTACGACGGTGTGGAGGAAACGCCTGCCAATATCAAGGCATCGTGGGAAGCGCTCGGCAAATCTGCGGAAAACTTCCTCGGCGAAGTCGGCCTCTCCATTCCCTCAGGCGAAAAGGGCCGCTCGGTCCTGGAGCTTACCTGGGCGCGCCCGACGGCCGAGGTCAACGGCATCTGGGGCGGCTATACCGGTGAAGGCTTCAAGACGGTCATTGCCGCAAAGGCATCGGCGAAAGTTTCCTTCCGCCTCGTCGGCACGCAGGATCCGGCAGCGATCCGTGAGAGCTTCCGCAGCTACGTCCGCTCGAAGATCCCGGCCGACTGCTCGGTCGAGTTCCATCCGCATGGCGCCTCCCCGGCCATTCATCTTTCCTATGACTCGCCTGTTCTGACCAAGGCGCGCAATGCGCTTTCCGATGAATGGCCGAAGCCTGCCGTTGTCATCGGCATGGGCGGCTCGATTCCTATCGTCGGAGATTTTCAGAAGATGCTCGGCATGGAATCCCTGCTCGTCGGCTTCGGTCTTTCCGACGACCGTATCCATTCGCCGAACGAAAAGTACGAGCTCGCCTCCTACCACAAGGGTATCCGCTCCTGGGTGCGCATCCTTGCTGCACTGAAGGCTTGAAACAAAAAAAGCGTGCCCGCGCTCTCGCGCGGCACGCCATCCGAAATCTGCAAACAAAAAGGCCGGTTCGAACCGGCCTTCCGTTATCCGCCTCATCTCAGTGCCAGTACATCCGTGGTCAAAGGAGAAGCGGATAGTGCACAGCCAGAGTGATCCCGAAAGGTTTACTGCCGGTAAACGGCTAGTTGAACCAGATCGCGGAAACGATACGACAAATAATGCGCACAACATTTCCGGGCTGCGATTTCTGAAACCCTATATCGGAAGCCGCCTTTCACATTTCAAGGCTCCGTGAGAAACTTTGGTCACCGGCCCTATCGCCCCTAAAGAAAAGGACCCGACGTATCTCGTGATACGCCGGGCCTGATATCGATCGGCGCGTGTTGAGGGGAGACGGCCGATCTGAGCGGGACGTGAGGGGTATGTCCCGCTTTCGATAAAACTGCTGCAGAGCCTATTGGTTCCCTCACCAGCCGGAAGATGTGTGACGCTGGGTCGCCGGCAGGTCACGCATCTCCGCATAAGGGCCAAGCAGTGACTGGCAGCCATGTGGAAAGTCGGGGCGGGCTGACGAGAAAAGTGCAGGCAGGGAGAGGACTTGCCATATTGACGTTGTTCTTAACAGCCCGTTAATTCGCCGCATTTACAGTTCAACCGAATAAAACCGTCGCCGGGGGCGCGGTCTTTGAGCAAGGGTTCAGCCGCTCCACGATGGTAGCCAGACGCAGATCAGACGACAGGATCGAACCGTCCTTCAACGGCCGCGGTGGCCGTGAGGAGGATGACGAATTCGCGCTCGACGCCGACGATCGCATCGATGGGCGGCACGGCTCCAAACGCCTTTCGAGATCGTCCGCCTCCCGCCGGACACCGCCAAAGCGCCGTCCCGAACCGCGCGAACGCGAAGGGGGCGGTCTGTTCGCGTTTCTGCGCAGGGTTGTCTACTGGTGCATCGTGCTTGGCATCTGGGCCGGCATCGGTGTTGCCGGGCTTGTGTTCTATTATGGTTCGCGCATGCCGAGCGCCAGCACATGGGCAATCCCGGAGCGGCCGCCGAACGTCAAGATCACCGCCGTGGACGGCAGCGCGATCGCCAATCGTGGCGCGACCGGCGGAGAAGCGCTGTCGCTGGATAATATGTCGCCTTATATTCCGGAAGCGATCATCGCCATCGAAGACCGGCGCTTTTATTCGCATTTCGGCGTCGATCCGTTCGGCCTCGCGCGCGCTTTCGTCAATAATGCGACCGGCCAGCCGATCCAGGGTGGCTCGACGCTGACGCAGCAGCTCGCCAAGAACCTGTTCCTCTCGCCCGACCGCACGCTGGAGCGCAAGGTGCAGGAAGTGTTGCTCTCCTTCTGGCTGGAACAGAAATACACCAAGGACCAGATTCTTGCGATGTATTTGAACCGCGTCTATTTCGGCTCGAATGCCTACGGCGTGGAAGCGGCGGCACGGCGCTATTTCAACAAGTCGGCGCGCGATGTGAACCTCGGCGAAGCAGCATTGCTTGCAGGCCTCGTGAAAGCACCGTCCCGCCTTTCGCCGGCCCGTGATCCGGATGCCGCAAATGCCCGCGCGCAGGTCGTGCTGCAGGCGATGCGCGACCAGGGCTATATCAGCGCCGACGAGATCAAGACGGCGATGTCGCAGACGCCGGCTTCCGCCCGCAGCTACTGGTCGGGCGCCGGACAATATGTCGCCGATATGGTGATGGACGAGCTGCAGGGTCTGGTCGGCGAGGTGAAGGAAGACGTCATCGTCGATACGACCATCGACAAGAACCTCGAAAAGAAGGCCGAGCAGTCTCTCGTCGATGTGCTGGACAAGGAAGGCGGCAAGTTCGATGCGTCGCAGGCCGCCCTCGTCTCGATTGATGGTACTGGCGCGATCCGTGCGCTTGTCGGCGGAAGGGATTATGCGTCGAGCCAGTTCAACCGCGCCGTCAAGGCAAAGCGCCAGCCGGGCTCCTCCTTTAAGCCATTCGTTTATGCTGCCGCGCTCGAAAAAGGCCTGACACCAGATTCCGTCTTTAACGACGCTCCGATCCGTATCGGCAACTGGACGCCGGAGAATTACGAGAAGAAATACAATGGCGAAGTGACGCTCCGCACCGCGCTCGCCAAGTCGCTCAATACGGTGGCCGCCCAGCTCGTGATGTATGACGGGCCGGATCAGGTGATCAAGCTCGCCCACCGCCTTGGCATCGAATCCGAATTGCAGCCCAATGCCTCGATTGCGCTCGGCACCTCGGAAGTCTCCCTCATGGAGCTGACGGCCTCCTATGCCGCCTTCATGAACGGTGGCTATAAGGCGACCCCACATGTTATCCGCCGGGTGACCACCACCGACGGCAAGGTGCTTTACGAGAATACCTACGACAATCCGCCGCGCGTGCTGTCCGAGCAGATCGTCGCCGAGATGAACATGATGATGATGGGCGTCATCAACGGCGGCACGGGCTCGAGCGCCAAGCTTACCGGCTGGCAGGCAGCGGGCAAGACCGGTACCACACAGAATTCGCGCGATGCGCTGTTTGTCGGCTTCACCAGCAACCTGACGACCGGCGTGTGGTTCGGCAATGACGACGGTACGCCGATGAAAAAGGTGACCGGCGGCGGGCTCCCGGCCAAGGCCTGGAAGGAATTCATGGTCGCCGCGCATAAGGGGCTTTCGCCGGCGCCGCTTTTCGGCATGGGCCAGACACTCCCCGACCCTGGCTCCGATCCCGCCAGCGGCCAGCCGATGGCGCAGGCGCAGCCGGCACCCGAGCAGCCCTCTACCGTTGGAAGCATCATTTCCGGTGTCTTCGGTGGCAATACCGACCTGAACCGCTATCCGCCGGCGCCCGGACAGCCGCAGGCGGCGATGCCGGTGAATGGCGGACCTGTGCCGCCCGCCGATGTTGCCGGCGGTTATGACGACATGGTGCCGCCCGGCGATGTCGGCGGACCGCAGGCAACATCAGGGGCGCAGCAACGTCGCACGACCCTGCTCGATCTCATCATGGGGCAATAGGGGACAGCAGACATATTGAGACGGGATAAGACCCCATGCGGTAGCATGTCCCGTGCAAGGCCTGGCATGCAAGATTTGCGCAGTTTGAAGGTGCAAAGCAGACCCTTTTCCGTCTACTGTAAAAATTGAATGCAACACATTCGTTTTGCTGGATTCCAAGCCATTTCTCGCCTTGCAGTCCAGAAAACCGCTCCTTATATACGCCGCATCACCGCAATCACGATTGCGTAATCTTAGTAGACCCATCCCGTAAGGGGCTGTCAGCGAAATGCCTTACCGGGGTTCCGACAGCTTGCTTCAAGGAGAGAATGACATGGCAAAAGTAATTGGTATCGACCTTGGAACGACAAATTCCTGCGTCGCAGTCATGGACGGCAAGGACGCAAAGGTCATCGAGAATGCGGAAGGCGCCCGCACGACCCCTTCCATGGTGGCATTTTCCGATGACGGCGAACGCCTCGTCGGTCAGCCTGCCAAGCGCCAGGCGGTCACCAACCCCACGAACACGCTCTTCGCCGTAAAGCGCCTCATCGGCCGCCGCTACGAAGATCCGACCGTCGAGAAGGACAAGCACCTCGTTCCGTTCTCTATCGTCAAGGGCGACAATGGCGACGCCTGGGTCGAAGCCAACGGCAAAGGCTACTCGCCCGCACAGATTTCCGCAATGATCCTTCAGAAGATGAAGGAAACCGCCGAATCCTATCTCGGTGAAAAGGTCGAAAAGGCCGTCATCACTGTTCCCGCTTACTTCAACGACGCACAGCGCCAGGCAACCAAGGATGCCGGCAAGATCGCTGGTCTTGAAGTGCTCCGCATCATCAACGAGCCGACCGCTGCCGCTCTCGCCTATGGCCTCGACAAGAAGGATGGCAAGACGATCGCTGTCTACGACCTTGGCGGCGGCACCTTCGACATTTCGATCCTCGAGATCGGCGACGGCGTCTTCGAAGTGAAGTCCACCAACGGCGATACGTTCCTCGGCGGTGAAGACTTCGACATGCGCCTCGTCGAATATCTCGTTGCCGAGTTCAAGAAGGACAACGGCATCGACCTGAAGAACGACAAGCTCGCCCTGCAGCGCCTCAAGGAAGCTGCCGAAAAGGCAAAGATCGAGCTGTCCTCTTCGCAGCAGACCGAAATCAACCTGCCGTTCATCACGGCTGACGCCTCCGGCCCGAAGCACCTGACGCTGAAGCTGACCCGCGCCAAGCTCGAAAGCCTGGTCGACGATCTCGTTCAGCGCACGATCGCTCCGTGCAAGGCCGCCCTCAAGGATGCCGGCGTCACCGCTGCCGAAATCGACGAAGTCGTTCTCGTCGGTGGTATGAGCCGCATGCCGAAGGTCCAGGAAGTCGTCAAGCAGCTGTTCGGCAAGGAACCGCACAAGGGTGTCAACCCGGATGAAGTCGTGGCTCTCGGCGCTGCCATCCAGGCCGGCGTTCTCCAGGGCGACGTCAAGGACGTTCTGCTTCTCGACGTAACCCCGCTGTCTCTCGGTATCGAAACGCTCGGTGGCGTCTTCACCCGTCTGATCGAACGCAACACGACGATCCCGACGAAGAAGAGCCAGACCTTCTCGACCGCCGACGACAACCAGCAGGCCGTCACCATCCGCGTCTCGCAGGGCGAGCGTGAAATGGCTGCCGACAACAAGCTGCTCGGCCAGTTCGACCTCGTCGGCCTGCCACCGGCACCGCGCGGCGTTCCGCAGATCGAAGTCACCTTCGACATCGACGCGAACGGCATCGTGCAGGTTTCGGCCAAGGACAAGGGCACCGGCAAGGAACAGCAGATCCGCATCCAGGCCTCCGGCGGTCTTTCCGACGCCGACATTGAAAAGATGGTCAAGGATGCCGAATCGCATGCTGCCGAAGACAAGAAGCGCCGCGAAGGTGTGGAAGCCAAGAACCAGGCCGAAAGCCTGATCCACTCCACGGAAAAGTCGCTCAAGGATTACGGTGACAAGGTTTCCGAAGCCGACCGCACCGCAATTTCCGATGCGATTGCCGCTCTGAAGTCCGCGACCGAAGCAACTGAAGCCGACGCCGAAGACATCAAGGCCAAGACCCAGACCCTCATGGAGGTTTCCATGAAGCTCGGCCAGGCGATCTATGAAGCCCAGCAGGCGGAAGGCGGTGCAGCCGAGGCTTCGGCTGAGGATGACAACGTCGTCGATGCCGACTACGAAGAAGTCAAGGACGACGACCGCAAGAAATCCGCATAATCAGCGGGCTGTCGGTCAACGCTAGACGATAGACATCCGGCTGCTCACCATGGCAGCCGGAAATCCATTTCCGGGGCTTAAATTGGCAAAAGCGGACTTTTACGAAACTCTGGGTGTAGCCAAGACGGCGGATGAGAAAGAGCTGAAAAGCGCCTTCCGCAAGCTGGCAATGAAATACCATCCGGACAAGAACCCGGATGACAAAGACGCCGAACGCAAATTCAAGGAAATCAACGAAGCCTACGAAACGCTGAAGGACCCGCAGAAGCGCGCGGCCTACGACCGTTACGGCCATGCGGCTTTCGAACATGGCGGTATGGGTGGTCCCGGCGGCTTCGGCGGCGGCGGTTTTGCCGGCGGCGGCTTCTCCGATATCTTCGAGGATATTTTCGGCGAGATGATGGGCGGCGGCCGCGGACGGCAGCGCTCTTCGGGCGGCCGCGAACGCGGCGCCGACCTTCGCTACAACATGGAAATCTCGCTGGAAGAGGCCTTTTCCGGGAAAACGGCGCAGATCCGCGTGCCGACCTCGATTACCTGCGACGTCTGTTCCGGCTCCGGCGCCAAGCCGGGCACGCAGCCGAAGACCTGCGGCACCTGCCAGGGCTCGGGCCGCGTGCGCGCAGCGCAAGGTTTCTTCTCGATTGAACGCACCTGCCCGACCTGCCACGGCCGCGGCCAGATCATTCCCGATCCGTGTCCGAAGTGTCACGGCCAGGGCCGTGTGACCGAAGAGCGTTCGCTCTCCGTCAACATCCCTGCCGGTATCGAGGATGGTACCCGTATTCGCCTGCAGGGCGAAGGCGAAGCCGGCACGCGCGGCGGCCCGGCGGGCGATCTCTATATCTTCCTGTCGGTGAAGCCGCATGAGTTCTATCAGCGCGACGGAGCCGACCTCTATTGCGCCGTGCCGATCTCCATGACGACGGCAGCGCTCGGGGGCACCTTCGATGTCGCGACACTCGACGGCACCAAGTCGCGTGTCACCGTTCCCGAGGGCACGCAGGCCGGCAAGCAATTCCGTCTGAAGGGCAAGGGCATGCCGGTACTGCGCTCCAGCCAGACGGGCGATCTCTATATCCAGATCCAGATCGAGACGCCGCAGAAGCTTTCTAAGCGCCAGCGCGAGCTTCTACAGGAATTCGAGCAGCTCTCCTCGAAGGAGAACAATCCGGAATCGACGGGCTTCTTTGCCCGGATGAAGGAATTCTTCGAGGGCTGAGTTCGATATCCGTCAAGCTTACAAAAGCCGGAGGTGCCGCCTGCGGCTTTTTTCATGCATGCTTCAATTCGGGACAGCTGTCTCGGGTCGGGACGTAGATCGAAACGCAGATGTCTTGTGTTAACGCACAGATCCGATGGCGCTTGCAAGTTCCTGAAATCCATACTGTCTTTGGCCCGCAGTCCGGGACAACAGAGGGTATCTCCATGTCGGCAACGAGTTTTTCAAATAGTCTGTCCGAAGATGTCGATGCACTGGCAGGTGCGCTCTATTCATGGTGTGCCGAACACAACATCAAGCTTCGCAGCCAGCAGGGTCTTTCGATCGCCAGCATCGCGATCGACCTCTACCACGCCGGCCATCAGACGCAGGACGCCCTGCTCGTCGCTTTGCACGAGCGCGAGCTTCACTGAAATCCCGTCGATTTCAAAGATAAGTGCGACGCATCAAGCGGCGTTTTCGGATGCCTGACCGCACATGAGGTTGAGGATTGTCTTGACCGCCTGCTTGCCCGCAATCGAGCTTAACCTGTCAAAGCTGACCGCCAGTTCATAGGCCTCGGGGCTCAGCTCGACGCGGTTGGTAAACTGGGAAATTCCCGTACCCTCAAATAGCTCGGAAATATCGACCCCCAAGAAGACTGCTATCTGATGCAGCTTGCTGGCAGAGACGCGGTTCGTGCCCTTCTCGTATTTTTGGATCTGCTGGAATGTAAGGCCAAGCGCTTCGCCGAGCTCCAGCTGAGAAACACGTCGGCGGGCGCGAAGCTGTCTCACGTTGCGGCCGACAATGATATCAATCGGATCTGGCACTGCTGCACTCTCTCCCGGTAAACCCTTATTTACCATATAGCGTCAGCTGAATATCTCAATCCACAAGTTGCAAATTTCAACCGACTTTTTTTGGGTATTATGTCGCCTCAATAACTGTTCGCCTAGCGGATCTACAACTTCTAATTAGTGCTTGAGGACTTGCCGGCGATATTGCGAAAAGTTGAACAGCCTGTAGTTGATTTCGCTCCATATGACGATAGTTACCAGCGCCGGAACCCCTATCACCAGTCAGACAAGAGGCTTCGAGTTCTGCATGACATCCGCATTCTCCGGGAAATCTGGTGACGACAGTATCGTCATCGATATGCGCCGCCAGAAATTGACGATGATGATCGATTCATTGAAATCCCTGCGCGGCTCGATCGAAGACCGGCCGGACCTCCGCTATTGGATAGAAAAGGCGATTGCGGAGGCCGAGGCACAGCTCGAGCCGCCCACCCCTTGCAGGCATTGACAGCCGAAACGGCTCTCAGCCTTGATATCCCTGGCGCTTCGGCTTAGAGCCTTTCCTGGTCAGATTGATTCATTCTGACCAGGAAAGGCTCCGACTGTCAGCCTTGATGTTTCCGGATATCCGATGCCGCACAAGGTTGCCCTTACCCGTCTGAAACTGACCGACTTCCGCAATTATGCGTCGGCATCGCTTGCCCTTGACGGGCGGCATGTGGTGCTGACCGGGGACAACGGCGCCGGCAAGACCAACCTGATGGAGGCGGTTTCCTTCCTGTCGCCGGGACGCGGGCTGCGCCGCGCCGCCTATGGCGATATCACCCGCGTCGGTGCTGCGGGCGGATTTTCGATCTTTGCCGAACTCGACGGTATGGAAGGCGTTGTCGAGATCGGCACGGGGATTGATGCCAGCGACGAGACGACGGCGCGCCGGCTGCGCATCAACGGAACAACGGCAAAGACGGTTGACGAGCTGACGGACCACCTTCGCGTGCTCTGGCTGACGCCGGCAATGGACGGGCTCTTTACCGGTGGCTCATCCGATCGCAGGCGGTTCCTCGACCGGCTCGTGCTCTCGCTCGACCCTGAGCATGCCAGGCGGGCAAGTGACTTCGAGCGTGCCATGCGCAGCCGCAACAAGCTGCTCGACGAAGGCCGCTTCGACCCGTCCTGGCTTTCCGGCATCGAGGAGCAGATGGCAAGCCTCGGCATTGCCATGGCGCTCGCCCGGCAGGAAATGCTCGGCCTGCTGACCCGCCTCATCGAGGAAAGCCGCGAGACCTCCCCCTTCCCATCAGCATCGCTGCAGCTCTCGGGTTTCATGGATGGTCAATTCTCCCGGCCCTCGGTCGATCTGGAAGATGAGTATGCGGCAACGCTCGCCGCCAACCGTTACCGCGATGCCGGCGCCGGGCGCACGCTGGAGGGGCCGCATCGTGCCGATCTCATCGCGCATCATCGTGAGAAGCAGATGGAAGCCGCACGCTGCTCCACCGGCGAGCAGAAGGCCCTGCTGGTGGGCCTTGTGCTTGCCCATGCGCGGCTCGTCGGCAATCTTACCGGCCATGCGCCGGTTCTGCTTCTGGACGAAATTGCTGCCCATCTCGACGAGGGACGTCGCGCCGCATTGTTCGATCTCATAGACGGGCTTGGCGGCCAGGCCTTCATGACGGGAACGGACTGTCAGATGTTTGCGGCGCTTGGCGAGCGGGCGCAGTTTTTCACGGTTGCGGACGGACGGGTTTTCGAATGAGCGATCGCGCTTCTCCTGACGGTTTACGGCGTGATAGCATTGCGTCCATGGAACCCCTCAGCCCGGACGAAATCGCACGCTATCATCGCCACATCCTGCTGCCGGAAATCGGCGGCGCGGGCCAACAGAAACTGAAGGCCGCGCGGGTACTTGTCATAGGCGCCGGAGGGCTCGGCGCGCCGATCCTGCAATATCTGGCGGCCGCAGGCGTCGGCACGCTCGGCATTGCCGATGACGATCGTGTTTCGCTCTCCAACCTGCAGCGGCAGGTGATCCACGATTCCGGCACGATCGGCGAAATGAAGACGGAAAGTGCTGCCATTGCGATCGCTCGGCTGAACCCACATATCAAGGTCATCCGTTTCACTGAGCGCCTTTCCGCCGATAGGGCGCGTTTGCACCTTTCCGGGTTCGATCTCCTGATCGACGGTTCGGACAATTTCGATACGCGCTATATGGCCGCTGATGCGGCAGAAGACGCGCGTATCCCGCTTGTGACAGGTGCCGTCGGCCGTTTCGACGGATCGCTGACGGTGCTGAAACCCTATGAGGCTGCCGAGGACGGTACGCAGAATCCCGGATATCGTGATCTCTTTCCCGAAGCACCGCCGGCCGGATTGATACCCGCCTGCGCGGAGGCCGGGATCATCGGCGCTCTGACAGGCGTGATCGGCACGATGATGGCCATGGAGGCGATCAAGATCATTACCGGCGCCGGTAAGCCGCTGATCGGCCGCCTGCTGCTCTATGACGCCTTGTCCGCTCGTTTCGATACGATCCGCTACAAGCGCCGACGCGCGAAGCAGAGCAATACCGCATGATGCCTTTTCGCATCGATGAGAGCTTTACCCGCTGGAGCAAGTTGCTCGACCTCATTCTCGTATCCTTTGCCTATATGGAAGGCCGGATCGATCCGCCCTCCTCGGCAACTCGCCTGACAATGGAATCGCTGGCGGAGAAGGCAAAGGCAGAAATCGTCTATGCCATAGAGAACAAGGGGCAGCTCACCGGCTGCATATTCCTGCGCCCGGAGAAAGATTGCCTCTATGTCGGAAAACTCGCAGTTCTGCCATCTGCGCAAGGCAAGGGCATTGGCCGGCGTCTACTTGAGATCGCGGAAGAGACGGCGCGCGAACGCGGCCTTCAGGCTTTGCGCCTCGAGACGCGGATAGAGCTCTTGGGCAATCACGCGACCTTCGCGGCCTGGGGCTTTGAGAAAACCGCGGAGAAATCTCATCCGGGTTTTACGCGGGTGACGTTTATCGAGATGCGGAAGGCTCTCGCCGGCTGAAGATAAGTGCGTCCGGCGGTCACCGGCCCGGCAGCACCCGATTCGGTGGTCGATGGCCATCGATGAAGGCGCGGATATTGATGACGACCTTGTCGCCCATCTCCGCACGTCCCTCGATCGTTGCAGAGCTCATATGCGGCAGCAGCACGACCTTACCCTCATTGGCAAGCTTCACCAGCTTCGGATTGACCATGGGCTCGTTCTCGAAAACATCGAGCCCGGCGCCAGCGATCTTTCCTTCCCGCAGGCATTTGATAAGCGCCGCCTCGTCGATCACGTCGCCGCGGGCGGTGTTGACGAGATAGGCGGTCGGCTGAAGCAACGCCAGGCGCCTTGCCGACAAGAGATGAAAGGTCGCGGGTGTCGAGGGGCAATTGACCGAGACGATGTCGACGCGGGCAAGCATCTGGTCGAGGCTTTCCCAATAGGTTGCCTCCAGCTCGTCCTCAGTCGCAGGATTGACGCGCTTGCGGTTGTGATAATGGATCGACAAGCCGAAGGCCTTGGCACGGCGCGCAACGGCCGTGCCGATACGGCCCATGCCGACGATGCCGATTCGCTTTCCGTGGATACGTCGGCCGAGCATCCAGGTCGGAGACCAGCCGGCCCATTCGCCGGGCCTGTCGGTCAGCACGCGCGCACCTTCGCCGATCCGCCGAGGTACGGCGAGGATCAGCGCCATGGTCATATCGGCGGTATCATCGGTCAGCACGTTCGGGGTGTTGGTGACAGTGATGCCGCGGCGCGCGGCGGCTTCGACATCGATATGATCGGTGCCGTTTGAAAAGCTGGCGATCAGCTTCATCTGCGGCCCAGCCTGTTCGATGAGAGCCGCATCGATGCGGTCGGTCACGGTCGGAACCAGCACATCGCAGGTTCTGACGGCTTCGACGAGTTCGGGAACGGATCGCGGCGTATCGTCGATATTCAGCTCGGCATCGAAGAGCTCGCGCATGCGGGTTTCGACGACATCGGGCAGCTTGCGGGTTATGTAGACCTTCGGTTTTTTCTTCGTCGTCATAGCGGCTTACAGTGCCTTGTTTAGAGGTCTTTAACCAAGATGGGCGATCATTTTCCCGTTCCGGGCATTTTCTACCAGACCCGCACGCGAAGACAAACAAAACTCGTGTGGCGGCCGGGGAATCCCGGAAAGCGAGCAGGCGCGGCCTGCTGCGAATTCGACCCAACGGAAGCTTCTATGCGTCGCACAGTTATGAAGTCCTGTCTCGTCCTGACGGTTGCCTTTGCCGTATCGGCGGGAACCATCGAATTTGCGCAAGCCCAGGCGGCCAAGGGGCCGAGCGGCCTGCCGCTGCCGCGCTTCGTGACGCTGAAGTCCAAGCGCGTGAACCTTCGCATCGGGCCGGGAACGGATTATGCGGTTTCCTGGATGTATCTGAAGACGGGCTTACCGGTCGAAATCATCCAGGAATACGACAACTGGCGTCGTATCCGCGATGCCGACGGGACGGAAGGCTGGGTCAACCAGTCGCTGCTGTCAGGCCAGCGTGCCGCTATCGCCGCGCCGTGGATGAAGGGCAAGGGCAAAGGCGTCTATGTCAACCTCCGCCGTGAAGCACAGCCGTCTTCCAGCATCGTCGCCAAGCTGGAGCCGGGCGTGATGATCACGATCGGTGAATGCAGCGGAGAGTGGTGCTTCGCAAAGACCGACGGCGCCGAAGGCTGGGTAGCGCAGTCGGAAATCTGGGGCGCCTATCCGGGCGAGGCCTTTAAATAAGGCCCGCCTCTTTTGCGGCTTCGGACAGTGACTTCATCGGCCGCGGGCCGATCTGCTGGATGACGATGCCCGCGGCAAGGCAGCCGAGCTTGCCGCAATCCTCCAGCGTACGGCCCTGCGTATAACCGTAGAGGAAGCCTGAGGCGAAGAGATCGCCGGCGCCGGTCGTATCGACCAATTCGTTGATCTTGATCGCATCGACGTAATGGCGCTCGTTGCCCCTCAGAATCACGGCGCCGTCCTCGCTGACGGTCACGGCTGCGATCTTGCAATCCTTGGCGATCTTGTTCAGTGCTTCCTCGAAATCGTCGGTTTCGTAAAGCGAAAGGACTTCCTGGCGGTTGGCGAAGACGATATCGACCTTGCCCGAGCGCATCAGATCCAGGAATTCGCCGCGGTAACGATCGACGCAGAAGCTATCGGAGAGTGTCATCGACATTTCGCGGCCGTTCTCGTGGGCGATGCGGGCACAATCGAGAATCGCTTCCTTGGCACGCGGCGGATCCCAGAGATAACCTTCGAAATAGGTCACCTTGGCCTGCGCCACGACATCTGCTTCGACATCCTCAGGTCCGAGCTCGACGCAGGCGCCAAGATAGGTGTTCATCGAGCGCTCGCCGTCATCGGTCACGAAGATCATCGAGCGCGCAGTCGGCGGAAATGTGCCCCTGGCCTTGGTCTGATAGTGGACGCCCTGGGCACGGATATCATGCACGAATATCTCACCGAGCTGGTCCTCCGCGACCTTGCCGAAATAAGCGGCCTTGCCGCCAAGGCTGGCAATGCCTGCAGCCGTATTGCCGGCACTGCCGCCGGAAGCCTCAAGAGCCGGACCCATGCGGGAATAGAGCAGTTCGGCGCGTTCGGCATCGATGAGGTTCATCGCCGCCTTGGTGATCTTGTTGTCAATGAGGAACTGGTCGTCGCAACGAGCGATAATATCGACGATTGCATTGCCGACTGTCAGAACATCGAATTTGGTCATGAAGTGGGAAGTCCCGGATTTGTGATAGCCGGTAATGGGTCTTAGCGAAATTTGCCATTATTGAAAGGATAAACAGCATACCGCCTTCCAACTCTTCGCAAAACTGCCGTTTGCTCGTCATGCCTCTGTCATTTCCCCTGTCTAAAAATGGCATTAGAAAGACCGGCATGCAGTATTTCGTAGAGCTGGGCTACGGGAGAGATGATCTCTTCAGTCTTACCGGAACGGCGCTGACCACGGATGAACTGGCAGTGCCGGACCCGGGTATCCGGCAGGACCGGATGCGGAAAAGCGGGCCGAGCCCGCTTTTTTTGTTGCGACGCGGAAGAAATTGCACCCATGGCATTTGTCATGGCTGGCGATTTGCTGTTAGACCTCGGCAATCCCCGCGCAGAGCAGCAGTTAATGTCAGCCATCATCTTCGACGTTCTCCCGATCTTCCTTCTCATTCTCATCGGCTGGCTGATCGTCCGCGTCGGATTGCTGACCGCAAGTGTCGGCGATGCCTTGAGCGAGTTCGTCTTCAAAATCGCCGTGCCTCTGCTGCTTTTCCGCACCATCGCCGAGGCCGATTTCCACGGCGCGTCACCGTTCCGGCTCTGGGGCGTCTATTTCTCCGGGGTCGCGGTGACATGGACCGCCGGGCACTTCGTCGCTACGCGTTTCTTCGGGCGTGATGAGCGGATCGGCGTGCTTGCCGGCGTGTCCTCCGCTTTCGCCAACAACATCTTCATTGGCCTGCCGCTGGTCGAGCGCACCGTGGGCAGCGAAGGGCTTGTTGCCCTTTCCATCCTGCTTGCCGTGCATCTGCCGATCATGATGGTGGCAGGTACGATCATGATGGAACATGCCGAACGCAAAATTTCCGGCAAGAGCGACCGCAGCATGATCCTGGTGCTGAAGCAGATTGGCCTGAACCTGCTGCACAACCCGCTGGTTATCGGCATCGCGGCAGGCGCCGTCTTCCATGTCTCGGGCCTGACCATGCCGTCAACAATCAGCACTGTCGTCGGGCAGATCGCCGGCACGGCCGGTCCGGCGGCATTGATTTCGCTCGGTATGGCGCTGCAGAAATACGGAGTCTCGGGCAATGTCGGGATTGCCAGCGTGACCTCAGCCTTCAAGCTGCTGCTGCTGCCTGGCTGCGTGTGGGCAGCAAGCCATCTTTTCGGCCTTAGCAACGAGTGGGCAGCGGCGCTGGTGCTGACTTCGTCGGTGCCGACAGGGGTGAATGCCTGGCTGATCGCCAATCGCTTCGGCGTCGGTCACAGCCTTGCCGCCTCGACGATCACAGTGACTACGGCGCTGGGCGCAATCACCGTTTCCTTCTGGGCCTATATTCTCGGCGCCTGAGGCAATAAAAAAGCCCAGCTTGAGACCGGGCTTCTTATTGAAAATTCGCCGCTTCTTACTGCGTTGCAGCCGGAGCATTCGGATCCGGCAGCGGAGCGGGTGAATCTGCCAGTGTGTGCAGATAGAGGATGACGTTGGCACGGTCCTGATCCTTCGGCAGACCGGCAAAGCCCATGGCCGTGCCCGGAACGTCTTTCTTCGGCGCCGCCAGGAATTTGTTGAGGTTTTCGAAGGTCCAATGTTCGCTGCCGCCCTTGGAGAAATCCTTCATGGCGGAGGAATATGCGAAGCCTTCATGCGAGGCGATCGGGCGATCTACGACACCAAAGAGATTCGGACCGACTTTATTGGGTCCGCCTTTGGTGCCGTCATGACAGGCCTGACACTTCTTGAATACGGTTTCGCCGGCCTTGGCGTCGGCGCTGGCAAGAAGCTGCGCGATCGGAACGGCAACGGCAGCAGGCGCACCTTCACCGCCGGCGGCAGGTGCCTCCTCGGCGACGATGGCAAAACCCTCCTTCTCCGGCGCCTCGGAATGGAAGATCCCCTCGGACGCGATGGAGACCGACATCAGAACGAAGACCGTTCCCAGCAGCGCCCCCACGGCCGTATTGACGTATGAATTCATCTGCAATGCTCCCCTTGCAGCCGGCAGACCAGAAACCGGACCATCTTGAAATTGCGCGGAACCTATGTCTTTTGGCTATCCGTTGCAACTGTCTAAATGGTCTTGTGCGTGAGACTTTTTGCCACTTTTCAGCCCGGATTAGAAGGCCCGAACAATGACTGATTCAAAATTGGATGACGTGCTGGTGCTGATCCCTGCACGCATGGCTTCCACCCGCCTTCCGGGCAAGCCACTGGCCGATATTTGCGGTTTGCCGATGATCGTACAGGTAGCGAAACGGGCAAAGGAAGCGACGATCGGGCGGGTGGTCGTTGCCGTCGACGACCAGCAGGTGTTCGACACCGTTTCCGCCGCGGGCTTTGAAGTGGTTATGACACGCCGGGACCACCAGTCCGGTTCCGACCGCATTTTCGAGGCGCTGACAAAGATCGATCCGGATAGGAAAGCGAAAATTGTCGTGAACGTTCAGGGTGACCTGCCGACGATCGATCCCGAAACCATGCGTGCGGCGTTGCGCCCGCTCGATAACGAGGCCGTCGATATTGGAACCCTGACGACCGAAATCGACAACGAGGAAGACAAGACCGCGCCGCACATTGTGAAAATCGTTGGTTCACCGCTCTCCGACAGCCGTCTGCGTGCGCTTTACTTCACCCGCACGACCGCACCTTACGGCAACGGGCCGCTCTATCACCATATCGGGCTCTATGCCTACCGACGCGCTGCGCTCGAGCGTTTCGTCTCGCTTGGCCCGTCGACGCTTGAAAAGCGCGAATCACTGGAGCAGTTGCGGGCGCTCGAAGCCGGTATGCGCATCGATGTCGAGATCGTTGACACGGTTCCGCTCGGTGTCGATACTCCAGCCGACCTCGAAAAGGCGCGGCACATTCTCTCCGCGAAGGCCAACTGACGGATTTCTTCATGAATATCAAGACCAACAGGATCGCCTTCCAGGGCGAATTCGGCGCCAATTCCGACATGGCGAGCCGCGACATGTTTCCGACCATGGAACCGCTGCCCTGTCAGACCTTCGAGGATGCCTTTACGGCGGTCGACAATGGCGACGCAGACATTGGCATGATCCCGATCGAGAACACGATCGCGGGACGCGTGGCCGATATCCACCACCTGCTGCCGGAATCGCGCCTGCACATTATCGGCGAATATTTCATGCCGATCCGCTTTCAGCTCATGGTGCTTCCAGGTGTGACGAAGGATGAAATCCGCACCGTGCACAGCCATATCCATGCGCTTGGCCAGTGCCGCAAGATCGTGCGCGCCAACGGCTGGAAGCCTGTGATCGCCGGCGATACGGCAGGGGCCGCCAAGCTCGTCAAGGAAACCGGCGACCGCTCGATGGCGGCGCTCGCGCCGCGCCTTGCCGCCGATCTCTACGGCCTCGATATCATCGCCGAGAACGTCGAGGATACGGAAAACAACGTGACGCGTTTCGTTGTGCTGTCGCGTGATGAGGAATGGGCAGAACGCGCTGCCAGTGACGAGAAAATCGTCACCACCTTTGTCTTCAATGTCCGCAATATTCCGGCAGCGCTCTATAAGGCGCTCGGCGGTTTTGCGACGAATAACATCAACATGACGAAGCTCGAAAGTTACCAACTCGGCGGCAAGTTCGTAGCGACGCAGTTCTACGCCGATATCGAGGGCCACCCGAACGACGCACATGTGCGGCGGGCACTGGAGGAACTGCGTTTCTTCTCCGAGAAGGTGCGCATCCTCGGCGTCTACAAGGGCCATCCGATGCGGGGACTTCTGTGAGGATTACTCAAAGCCTCTCCGGTAGCTGACCGAAGAGGCTTTGTGCATATTCGAATTTATTTGTCCGGCTCGCAAACACGCAAGCGATGCCCGTCCGGATCCAGCACGACGAAGGTCGGACCGAAATCGAGTTCAGTCAGATCCTGAGCGAACGGCAGGCCGCGGCCGCGCCAGTCTTCATAGTGCCTTGCGACGGCATTTTCTCCATCGACCATGAAGGCGACCTCACCGCGGTTGCCGATGGCAGAGGGTTGCGGTTCGACGCTGCTGCGGCGCCAGAGGCCGAGAGTGAAGCCGCCATCGAGCGGGAAGGCGACGAAATTCGGGGCCTCCACGGCCGGCTCGCGACTCAGAATATTGCGATAGAAGGCTGCACTTTCGGCGGGATCCTTGACATAGAGGATAATAAGATTGGGGCTAGCCATTTCAGTTCTCCATTGGGTTGAAAGATGCCCGGCCGCAAGCTGCTGCTATTTTATGGCAGCAGCTTGCCGAATGCAGCGCTGCAGACAGCGCCGCTTCGTTCCCGGGAGGAATATCAATGAGGGGGCCTTGCGGCCCTAACGGAAGAGATCGTCGCCGACGCGCCAGTCCTGTCCGTCCGTGAAGCCGAGATCGCGCTTGCGCCATTGCGGCATCGTATCGAGATCGAGGCGTGGACGGCGTGATGATGCTCCTGTGAACCTCTCAGCAAACAGACGCACCAGACGCGAACGAAGGGTTTTTCCGGCTCCGACTGAAGTACGACGGCCGGCATATTGAACGACGTGAGGCATTCCCATGATCAGTACTCCTTCCTGCTGGACTGGTACTGATAATAGCGCCACCTGCTGACAGTTTATGGCAGTAGTGTTAGTGCTCGATCGGAGTATCCTGCGTGTCCCGCCATTCCTTCAGGAGAACGGTGCGACGACGCGGATACCGCGCGTCATGGATCGTCATATCGATGATACGATCGGTGCGGAAATGACGGAAATCCTGGCGCAGCTCGCACCAGGCCATGATGATGCGCACGTGCTCGAAATATCCGAGCGCGAAAGGCCAGATACGGCGGCGGGAGATACGCCCCTGTTCGTCGCCATAATGCAGTTCAAGGATACGTTCCAGGCGGATCGCCTTGCGGATGGCCGAAACATCCGCCTTGTCCTCATCCTGCCGTTTGCGGCCGACAAAAAGCGTGGCCGAATCAACCATATCGCGCATGTCGGGCGGTAGCACGGCGGCGATCTTTGCCAGCGCGTCAGCGCCGGCATTGGCCAGCCGCGGTTCGGCGGCGCGCGCCACCCAACGGGACCCAAGCACCAATGCTTCCAGCTCTTCCTCAGAAAACATCATCGGCGGCAGCATGAAGCCGGGTTTCAGCACATAGCCTATGCCGGCCTCACCCTCGATCATGGCGCCTTGCGCCTGGAGGCTGGCAATATCGCGATAGAGCGTGCGCAGGCTGACACCGGTTTCTTCGGCCAAGACGGTGCCGGTGACCGGCCGCCGATAGCGCCTGAGCGTCTGAAGCAGGGTCAGCAGCCGTTCGGAGCGGGCGACCATGATTACGTCCTCATGCAGACAAACGGGCACGGGTGACGATCATCCGTGCGCTCCGGTTTCTTGCTCACCGTTTCCACTCGACCCAATCGCGCATCAGTCGATGGGCAATCGCGCCCCGCGGCGGCGGCGCCTTACCGTTGACGCCGGGACGTTCCAGCATTTCAATGGTTTCCTCGCGGGTGAACCAGCGGCAATCCTCAAGTTCAGCTTCGTCGCGATGGATATCGCGCGACCTCGCCTCGGCATAACAGCCGATCATCAGCGAATGCGGCATCGGCCACGGCTGGGAGGCATGATAGCGGATACGGCCGGTCCTGATGCCGGATTCCTCCAGCGTCTCACGGCGAACGGCATTTTCGATCGTCTCACCGGGCTCCAGGAAGCCCGCCAGACAGGAATACATGCCCGGGGCAAAATGAGGACTGCGGCCGAGCAGGCAGAGATCGCGCTCTTCGTCGACCGTCAGCATGATGACGACGGGGTCGGTGCGCGGGAAGATCATGTGCTCGCAGGCAGTACAGACGCGCTTGTAACCGCCGATGTGGATTTCCATGACCGAGCCGCAGCGGCCGCAAAACTGGTTGTCGCTGTTCCAACGAATGAGACTTGCAGCCTGCGCGAATTCGCCGAGCAACATTTCATCGACCAGCTCGTCGCGAAAGAGCGAACGGCCGTCGACCGGTTTATATTGGCTCGTCATATCCTCGATGTCGATGCCGACGGGCACGGCAAGGCGTGGTTCGCCGGTCTTGCGATAGCCGAGCAGCACGGTCTCGTCCCAATTCGGCTTCAGCTCCTGCAGCTCATAGCGGGCAAAGAGCGGATCGAGTACCTGACCGTCATGTTTCAGCACCAGTTTGTCCTTCGCGAAGGCGAAGATATGCGTGCCTTCGCGGGCAAGCGCCTTTTCGACCGAGCCTTCATCGCGATGTTCGCTGTCGCGGCTCAGGTCGTTTGCGGCAAAGGCGGTGAGATTGCTGGGTTCCGGATGTGGCGCATCCGAATCGAAAAGCGAATGACTCATGATGAAAGGGCTTCCCGCAGCTTTGCTATGAATTCGTCTCTGGTTGCGTCCTCATACGGCTCAGCCTTGCCGAAGCCCCAGACAGGCCCCGGCCAATTCGCATCACCTTCAGAACGCGCAATGACATGAACATGAAGCTGGCGGACGATATTGCCAAGAGCCCCGACATTGATTTTTGTAGCACCGGTGACCTTCTTGAGTGTTGCGGAGACAAGCTCGATTTCGAAGGTCAGCAGCACCTGATCAAGCGGCGTCAGCTCGAAGATCTCTGTGACATCCGCCCGGCGCGGCACCAGGATCAGCCAAGGCCAGCGGGCATCCTTCGATAACCTGACGTCGCACAGGCCAGCGACCATAATACTGGTGCTGTCGCTTTCGAGCCTGCGGTCGAGCACGAAATTGCTCAAGGACATTCTCCTCATGTTTTCCAATGGACTAGCAGTTTTTTCGGAGCTTGGCTTGCTTTTGATGACGATTTTGCCGATATGTGCATCCGGGAGGTTGGTGGTGGACGAGCCACTCGCCAACCGGGTCAGGTCCGGAAGGAAGCAGCCCTAACGAGCCCGGCACGGGTCATCGTGCCAGCCTCCCACCTTCTCTTCCAAGAAGCCCGGGCTTTCGGGCGCTAGCAGGGCGATGAGCGACACCGAGCGACAATCACAGGATGCCGCCTCGACAGGCACCGGATACCGGGTGCTGGCACGCAAATACCGCCCCAAGGATTTCACGGACCTGATGGTCGGCCAGGAGCCGATGGTCCGCACGCTCACCAACGCCTTCGAAACGGGCCGCATCGCGCAGGCTTACATGTTGACCGGTGTTCGCGGCGTGGGCAAGACGACGACGGCGCGCATTCTGGCGCGGGCGCTGAACTACAAGACGGCCGAAATCGACAAGCCGACGATCGACCTTCGTGTGCCTGGCGAGCATTGCCAAGCGATCATGGAAGGCCGCCATGTCGACGTGATCGAGATGGACGCCGCCTCGCATACCGGTATCGACGACATCAGAGAAATCATCGAGCAGGTGCGCTACCGGCCGGTTTCGGCGCGTTACAAGGTCTATATCATCGACGAAGTGCACATGCTGTCGACGCAGGCCTTCAACGGTTTGTTGAAGACCCTCGAGGAGCCGCCGGAGCATGTGAAGTTCATCTTTGCGACGACGGAAATCCGCAAGGTTCCAATCACCGTTCTCTCGCGCTGCCAGCGCTTCGACCTGCGGCGTATCAGTGCTTCCGATCTCGTCGGCCTGTTTTCGACGATCGCTGCCAAGGAGGGCATCGAAGCGGAGCCCGATGCGCTTGCGATGATTGCGCGCGCTGCGGAAGGTTCGGCGCGCGACGGTCTGTCGCTGATGGATCAGGCGATCGCCCATGGCGGCGGCGTGGTGCAGGCGGAAGCCGTACGCGGCATGCTCGGCCTTGCGGATCGCGCCCGCATCGTCGATCTCTTCCAACATATCGTGCGCGGCGATGTCGCAAGCGCGCTCAATGAATTCCAGAGCCAGTACCAAGCCGGCGCCAACCCTGTCGTGGTACTGACGGATCTCGCCGATTTCACGCATCTGGTGACGCGGCTGAAATATGTGCCTGATGCCGCAAACGACCCCTCGCTCAGCGAAGTGGAGCGCACCAAGGCGTCGGAATTTGCGCAAGGTGTCGCGGTTACCACCCTTTCGCGCATTTGGCAGATGCTGCTGAAGGGCATTCCGGAGACGGAAAACTCTTCGCGTACGGCGGGTGCGGCCGAGATGGTGCTTATCCGGCTCGCGCACGCAGCACATCTGCCGGCGCCGGAGGATGCGGCACGGCGGCTTGCGGAATTTTCCAATGAAGGGGGCGCGCCACGTCCGTCCTCACCTGCGCCTTCGGGTAATGGCGGCGGCACACGCGTTCCCTACCAGACGAATGTGACGGCGCGGTCTGCGGAGCCGGCACCGCGGCCACAGCCCTCGGGGCCGACAGCGATGCTGCGGGCCGTACCCAATCCGGAGCCGCAGAGTATCGGCCGCGTTGAAACCAAGCCGTCAGAGGTGCCGAAGCCGGTCGTGCCGGTCAATTCGATCGGCGATATCGTTGATCTCGCTGGCGAAAAACGGGACGTCAAACTCAAGGCATTGGTGCGCAACTTCGTGCGGCCGGTGCGTATCGAGCCCGGCCGGCTGGATGTGAACCTCACCGAGGGCGCACCGGGCACATTGCTTAACGAGCTTGCCGTCAAGCTCAAGGAATGGACCGGCATCCACTGGATCGTCAGCACCAGCCGCGAAGAAGGCGGGCCGACGATGGTGGAGGCGGAAGCCAAGGCGCAGGAACAGCGCGTCAGCGATGCCCGTCAGGATCCCGACGTTGCAGCGATCCTGGCGCAGTTTCCGGGCGCCAAGATCATCGACGTACGCGTACGGGCGCCGATGCCGGAGGAAGAGGCGGAGGAGGTCAAACCACCTGCCGCAGCCGAATCCGAAGAGGGCGACATCTTGCCGGGCGACGACATAGAATTCTAGTTTCAAGAAGGAGAAGACGATGCGCGACATCATGGGCATGATGGGCAAAGTCAAGGAAATGCAGGCCAAGATGGAGCAGATGCAGGCGGAAATCGCCGAGCTGACTGCCGAAGGCAAGGCCGGCGGCGGGCTGGTCACCGTCATCATCTCCGGCAAGGGCGAGCTCAAGAGCCTGAAGATCGACCCTTCCCTCTTCAAGGAAGACGATGTCGAGATCCTCGAAGACCTGATCGTTGCCGCCCATAAGGACGCCAAGGACAAGGCGGAAGCCATCGCCGCCGAAAAGACAAAGGCGCTCACGGCCGGCCTGCCGATCCCGCCCGGCTTCAAGCTGCCTTTCTGATTTTTACCGACCAGTCCGGTATTCGACTGGCCCCGGGAGAGGAGACGGGTAATGACGACGCTCACGACATTGCTGGTTTTTGCCGGCGCTCTTTTCATTGCCGCCGGGACACCCGGACCAAGCGTTGCGGCGCTCGTGGCCCGCGTCATTTCGAAAGGCGCGCGTGACGTTCTACCCTTCCTCTTTGGCATGTGGGCAGGAGATGCGATCTGGCTCACTTGCGCGATTGCCGGCCTCTCGGCGATCGCCGAAAGCTTCTACCATGTCTTCGTCGTCATCAAATGGCTCGGCGTGCTCTATCTTCTTTATCTCGCCTGGCGAATGTGGTTCGCCAAAGCAGATGTCGAGGAAGAGGAACTGCCGCAGGAGCGTTCGCGCGGCCGGATGTTTCTGACCGGCCTGGCGATTGCGCTCGGAAATCCCAAGATCATGATGTTTTATGTGGCGCTTCTGCCATCGATCATCGACATTCCCTCGGTGTCGATTGCCGGCTGGGCCGAACTCATCATTACGCTGTTCGTCGTCCTGGCTGTCGTCGATTTCAGCTGGATGTTCCTTGCCGCAAAAGCGCGCGGTTTCCTGAAAAGCCGGCGCGCGGTACAGATCGCCAATCGGGTGAGTGCGGGAACGATGGCAGGGGCCGCCGTCACGATCGCGATGCGCTGAACTATTGCTGTGCTTCCAGCTCGGCTCGCAGCTTGTGATGAACGGGCGCTGCCAGATAACGCTCGCGGTCTGCGGCTGAAAGCCGGCGTCCGAAGGTTTCCATCATTTCCGGCATCGTGACTGGGGTGCCCGGAAATGGCTTGTACCCGACCTGCATTCCGGCTTCCACGATCCCATTGGCGATCACGCGGCAATAGATGCCGGGACGTGCCGCCTTGGTATAGCGTTTGACGAATTTCGGATCGTTCATCCTGGCGGCGAACGTAGCGCAAGGGATGCGGCAGGACGTCACCTCAAGGATCAGTTCGCCGACGATGAAGCGGTCCCCGACCGTGACATCGCGGTTATCCAGCCCCTCTATGACGAGGTTCTCGCCGAAGGTGCCGGGGTCGACAGGGCGGCCGAGTTCGTTTGCCCACCAGTCGAGGCTAAGCGAACCCTCCAGGTAAACAGCTTGATCGACACCACCGTGATGTTTCCTGTTGCAAATGGCATCGCCGACGAGGCCTTCGGCATCGATCATGACGCCGCCGGTGACGGCATGCTTGAAGATACCGGTCTTGTAGCTCTTGCCCGGCAGCCTTTCTGCAGAGCCGCGGCAGACGGCGAGGATTTTCATGGTTTCAGCGATTCTTCCGTGATTCCGTTTTCGTTCCATATCAGTTAAGAACGGCACATGGCAAAGCGAGTCACCGGCCCCGAAATTGAAAAACTGATCCAGCTTCTGGCGAAAGTGCCGGGCCTTGGGCCGCGCTCGGCGCGGCGGGCGGCGCTGCATCTGATCAAGAAGAAAGACCAGCTGCTTGGCCCGCTGTCACATGCGCTGGGCGAAGCTTATGACAAGGTGAAAATCTGCTCGCGCTGCGGCAATGTCGATACGGTCGATCCCTGCACGGTCTGCACCGATGCGCAGCGCGACCAGTCCGTCATCATCGTCGTCGAGGATGTCTCGGATCTCTGGGCGCTGGAGCGCGCCGGTGCGCTGAACGCCGCCTATCATGTGCTTGGCGGCACGCTCTCGCCGCTTGACGGAGTCGGCCCTGACGATCTCAATATCCGCGGGCTGATCAACCGTGTCGGCGAAGGCGGCATCAAGGAAATCATCATCGCTGTGAATGCGACCGTCGAGGGACAGACGACGGCGCATTACATCACCGATCAGCTTGCCGATCTCGATGTGAAGATCACGCGGCTGGCGCATGGCGTGCCAGTCGGTGGCGAGTTGGACTATCTCGACGAGGGTACGCTGTCCGCAGCGCTTCGAGCGCGGACGGTAATTTAGGGGGGTACATGGGGACGGGTTTCTTCGGCCGGCTACTTCTCACGGGCGCCGTCTGGCTCACGCTTTCGGTAGCGCCTTCTTACGCCGCCCCTTCGAAAGCCGATGTCGAAGCGCAATTCGAAAAATGGGTGCAGGGCGATCTCTGGCCGGACGCGAAGAAGAACGGCATATCGGAAAAAACCTTCCGCGCCGCCTTTTCGGGGGTCGAACTCGACTGGACTTTGACCGATCTCGCGCCGCCCGGCTTTCCGCCGCCGAAGGAGCAGAAGCAGACCCAGGCAGAGTTTTCCTCGCCAGCTCCCTATTTCAACGAGGACCGGCTGAAACGGCTTGCGATGACGGGACGCGGCTTTGCCTCGCAATATGCCTCGACGCTCAGCCGCATTGAAAAAACCTATGGCGTACCGAGTTCGATCGTGCTGGCAATCTGGGGACGCGAGACCGGCTTCGGCGCGGCGAAGATCCCGAATTCCGCTGTCGATGTACTGGCAACCAAGGCCTTCATGTCGACCCGCAAGGACATGTTCCGCATGGAACTGATCGCTGCGCTGCATATACTCGACGGCGGCGATGTTACCCCTGCCGATTTCAAGGGATCGTCGGCAGGCGCGCTCGGTCAGCCGCAGTTCATGCCGACGAGCTATCTGAAATATGCCGTCGATTTCGACGGCGACGGGCACCGCAATATCTGGAGCTCGGTTCCCGATACGCTCGCCTCGATTGCCAATTTCCTCGTAAAAAAGGGCTGGCAGCGCGACCGCGACTGGGGCTTCGAAGTGACGATCCCCGACGCCATCTCCTGCGCGCAGGAAGGGCCTGATCTTGCCAAGCCGCTCTCCCACTGGGCGTCACTCGGCATCAAACGTATTTCCGGCAAAGATTTTCCATCCGGCGAGCTGAAAGCACAGGGCATGATGCTGGTGCCGGCAGGGCGCGACGGGCCGGAATTCATCGTCACGCCGAACTTCTATATCATCAAGGAATATAACAACTCCGACCTTTATGCCCTCTATATCGGCAACCTTGCCGACCGCATCGCCTCCGGTTCCGGTGCCTTCCAGCGACAATGGGGCGATGTCGGCAAGATGCTGCGCTCGGATGTCGCCGCCATGCAGAAGGCGCTTGAGCGGCAGGGCTACGATGTCGGCGGATCGGATGGATTGCCGGGCTACAAGACGCGACGCTCAATCGGCCAATGGCAGGAAGAGAACGGCATAAAGCCCACATGCTTCCCAGAGGCATCGATGAAGGGCAAGCTGAAGTAAGAACCCTCCGCCTCTGCGGATGCTTTACAGGCTGCGCTTCAGCCCTTCATGGCTCGCGACAAAACCGAGCTTTTCATAGAAGCGGATCGAATCCACACGCATCTTGTCGGATGTGAGCTGCACGAGACCGCAACCGCGCTCGGCGCAGCGAGCAATTGCCCATTCGATGAATTGTGAGCCGAGGCCGGAGCCACGATGGCCCTTTGCAATACGCACGCTTTCGATCTGGCCTCGCCACATGCCCGTTCGCGAAAGGCCGGGAAGAAAGCTCAGCTGCAAGCAGCCGACGATCCGATCAGTCTCGTCGATTGCAACAGCCAGCAACTGGTTGGGATCTGCCTCGATTGCGGCGAAGGCTGCGAGATAGCGTATATCGACGGGATCCGAGACGACCTCCCGCGTGCTGCCGAGATCATCATCGGCGAGCAGCCGGATGATGTCAGCGAGATCGGATTGTCGTGCGTTTCGGAAAATGTGCATGGCTAATCTCAATGATGCAGATCGATCGGCGTCTTGTGGAAGATGTCATCGACTGGCGGAATGGCTTGTCGTTCGATCATGCGGTGAACATGCGGCAGGCCCTCGCCACGATGCAGCGCGCGAAGCCGATCGGTATTTTCGGCATCGGCCTGGGTGCGGCGCTGGTTGTGCCTGATATATTCGACCCAGGTCGGCGTGTGATAAGTTTCCGTCCAGAGGCCGGGATTTTCAAGATCGCGCATCAGTGCCCAGTTGCGGGCGCCATCGCGAATGCGGATGCGACGACGTTCTACCATCAGCGTCATGAATTCGGCCAAGTCGTCATCGGCGATCTGGTAACCGACCTGAATGACGATCGGGCCGCTCCGTGGTGTGATATCCAGACCGAGAGCCGGCTCTATGAAGCGATTCAGCGGATCGAGATTGAGCGAGGCAGAGGCCGGCATGGAAAAGCGCAGGCCAATGACGACACCAAGCAACAGGACCGCGGCCGACATCAACAATGCGTCGGAAAGACCGTAATTGTTAGCAATAATGCCCCAGAGCCAGCTGCCGCCGGCAATGCCGCCGAAGGTGACGGTCTGGTAGAGCGACAGTGAGCGGCCCACCACCCAGCGCGGCGTGGATAGCTGGACGATGGTGTTGAAGAGCGAGAGCGCCGAAACCCAGCAGGCACCGGCAATCAGCAATCCGGCGGAGGTGAGCACGGCGCTTTGGCTCAGAGCGGCGATCACCGCGCTGAGCGCAAAACCGAGGAAGGCTAGGCGGATGATCGTTTCGCTGGAAAACATTTCGCGCAGTCTGGCGCTGAGCATCGCGCCGCCAATCGCGCCTATACCGAAGGCGCCGAGCATGAAACCGTAAGTCAGCGGCCCGCCAGAAACGAGATCGAGCGCTACGACCGGCAACAGCGCCTGAATAGAACTCGCGCCGACGCCAAACACCAATCCTCTCAGAAGGATTTTTTCAAGGTTGGGCGACATGGAGACATAGCGCATGCCGGCAAAGATGGCGCTGCCAAGTGTTTCGCGTGGCAGTGTCGAGGCGGACGTACCCGGCCGCCAGCGAAGCAATGCGTAGATGAGAGCAATATAGCTCAACGCGTTCACCGCAAAGGCCGCGGCTGCACCAGCAGCCGCGACGATGGCACCCCCGATCGCCGGACCGACGCTGCGGGTAATATTAAACCCCATGCTGTTCAGTGTAACAGCCCCCGGCAAATCGGCGCGCGGCACCATGTCGCCGACAGAGGCCTGCCAGGCGGGATTGTTGAGTGCCGTGCCGCAGCCGATAAGAAACGTGAAGAAAAGAAGCAGTCCGGGTGTAATCCAGCCGAGAATGGCGCAGGCTGTCAACAGGATCGAAACCGCGAGCATCATGGATTGCGCCGTCAGCATGATCCTGCGTCGATCATAATTGTCGGCGAGAGCACCCGAGACCAGCGAGAACAGCATGATCGGCAGCGCCGTCGAGGTCTGCACCAGCGCAACCATATCCTCCGACGAGGTGATGACCGTCATCATCCAGGCAGCACCGACGGCCTGGACCAGACCGCCGAAATTCGAGGCGAGGCTCGCAAACCAGATGTTACGGTAGGTTTCATGCCGCAAAGGCGCAAATGTCGAAGACCTATAGGCCACGTTTCCTCCCGCTTTTACCCTTATGGTTCAGTGGCCAATATATGCGGAAGAGAAGCGCTCGCCATAGCTTAGCTCATACCTGCTAAGATGAAGGAGACGAAATCAGCGCCGACCTTGCAATTTCTGAAAAACGGGACTATATGGCACTCAAATTCTTGATCGTACGATGAAGAGTGGGCCGCAAGGACCCGCTCTTTTTTATTAGCGCGATCACCCCGAATGCCAGAAATCGCAGGGAGCGCACCGCTTGTCGGATCTGACAAACGCAGACAATCAACATGAGTCGCGGCTGATTACCGAGACCGGGCTTGACCAGCGTCTCGCCGACATCATCGAACCGGTACTTGTCGACATCGGCTTCCGCCTCATCCGTGTTCGCATGCTCAACCAAAATGGCATGACGATGCAGGTCATGGCCGAAAAGAACGATGGCACGATGACCGTCGAGGACTGCGAGCAGGTCTCCATGGCGATTTCTCCAGTGCTCGATGTGGAAGATCCGATCGATAAGGAGTATCATCTCGAAGTGTCTTCGCCGGGTATCGACCGCCCTCTGGTGCGGAAATCCGATTTCGTTCGCTGGCAGGGCCACCTCGTAAAGTGCGAAACGTCGATCATGATCGGCAATCGCAAACGCTTCCGCGGCAAGATCGTCGAAGCGGATGCCGACGGGTTTACGATCGAACGCGATCAGGTTGCCTACGGTGAGGAGCAGAAGGTCGTCATTCCCTTCACCGCGCTCAGCGATGCCAAACTCATTCTGACCGACGATCTGATCCGCGATGCACTGCGCGCCGACAAGCTGGCAAAGGCGCAGGCTGCGAACCAGAACGAAGCGGACGACAAAGAATAACCGATCAACGCAAGCTCCAGGGACGGGAACCCGGGTAGTCAAGGACGGAGAAACACAACAATGGCAGTCAGTGCAAACCGGCTCGAACTTCTGCAGATCGCAGATGCAGTGGCGCGCGAAAAGGTCATCGACCGCGAAATCGTGCTTGCCGCGATGGCCGATGCCATCCAGAAAGCAGCGCGTTCCCGTTACGGTACCGAATCCAATATCCGCGCCGACATCAATCCGAAGACCGGTGAAATCCGTCTGCAGCGCCTGCTCGAAGTCGTCGAGAAGGCCGAGGATTATTCCACGCAGATCCCGCTGGAACTGGCCCGCGACCGCAACCCCGACGCCGCCATCGGCGACTTCATTGCCGATCCGCTGCCGCCGATGGATTTCGGCCGTATCGCCGCGCAGTCGGCCAAGCAGGTCATCGTGCAGAAGGTGCGCGAAGCCGAGCGTGACCGCCAGTTCGACGAATTCAAGGATCGCGTCGGCGAAATCGTCAACGGTACGGTCAAGCGGGTCGAATATGGTAACGTCATCGTCGACCTCGGCCGTGGCGAAGGCATCATCCGCCGCGACGAAATGATCCCGCGCGAGAACGTCCGCTATGGCGATCGCGTTCGTGCATACGTATATGATGTCCGTCGCGAACAGCGCGGCCCGCAGATCTTCCTGTCGCGTACGCATCCGCAGTTCATGGTGAAGCTCTTCACCATGGAGGTGCCGGAAATTTATGACGGCATCATCCAGGTGAAGTCGGTTGCCCGCGATCCGGGTTCGCGCGCCAAGATCGCCGTGATCTCGAACGACAGCTCGATCGATCCGGTCGGTGCCTGCGTCGGCATGCGCGGTTCACGCGTCCAGGCCGTAGTCGGCGAGCTCCAGGGCGAGAAGATCGACATCATTCCCTGGTCGCAGGATCCGGCGACCTTCGTCGTCAACGCCCTGCAGCCGGCTGAAGTCGCCAAGGTCGTTCTCGACGAAGATGCGGAACGCATCGAAGTGGTCGTTCCAGACGAGCAGCTTTCGCTCGCCATCGGCCGCCGCGGCCAGAACGTCCGCCTCGCTTCACAGCTGACGGGCTGGGACATCGACATCATGACGGAAGCCGAAGAGTCCGAGCGCCGTCAGAAGGAATTCAACGAGCGCACCAATCTCTTCATGGACGCGCTCGACGTCGACGAGATGGTTGGCCAGGTTCTGGCTTCGGAAGGCTTCGCCGCCGTCGAGGAGCTGGCTTATGTCGATCTCGACGAAATCTCCTCGATCGACGGTTTCGACGAAGATACCGCGCAGGAAATCCAGACCCGCGCCCGCGAATTCCTCGAGAAGCTCGAAGCGGAAATGGACGAGAAGCGTAAGGCACTCGGCGTTTCCGACGAGCTGCGCCAGATCGACGGCATGACCGCCCAGATGATGGTGGCACTCGGCGAGGACAGCATCAAGACGATCGAGGACTTCGCAGGTTGCGCAGCCGACGACCTCGTCGGCTGGACCGAACGCAAGAACGGTGAGACGAAGAAATTCGAGGGCCTGTTCTCGAAGTTCGACATTTCCCGTGTGGAAGCCGAACAGATGGTCGTGCAGGCTCGCCTGATCGCCGGCTGGATCACCGAGGAAGATCTGGCGAAGGACGCTGAGGCTGTTGAAGCCGACGCAGCCGAGCAGGACGCATAATGACGGCGAAGCCGGACACATCCCCTGAGGACGACGATCTTGCAGGTTACGACGTGAACGGCCGCATGTGCATTGTGACACGCGAAAGCGGATTGCCGGACGAGCTGATCCGCTTCGTGGCCGCCCCTGACGGGACGGTGGTGCCGGATCTGAAACGCGAGCTGCCGGGACGTGGCTGCTGGGTTAAGATCGACCGGTCGCTGGTCGAAAGGGCGGTGGCGAAGAAGCTCTTCGCCCGCGCGCTCAAGGCCGATGTGAAGGCCGCCGAAGACCTCGGTGAGCGCGTGGAGCGGTTGTTTCTGCAACAGCTCCTGCAGATGATGAACATGGCGCGCAAGGCGGGCCAGCTCGTCACCGGCTCGGCCAAGGTGGATGCCGCAATCCGCAGTGGAGCTGCGCTTGCGGTGTTCCATTCTACGGATGCCGCCGCCGATGGCGTAAGAAAGATAGACCAGGCCCGCAAGGCCTGGCACCTCGGAATGGAAACCGAGGAAGAAATACCTTCCTTCCGTCTCTTCTCGGAGAGCGAAATGGAAGGAGTGATGGGCCAGAATGCTTTTATCCATGCCGCAGTGCTTGCAGGGCAGGCGGGTGAGGGTGTAGTGAAGCGCGCAAAGATGCTCGAACAGTACCGTAACGGCGGTCAGTCCCGGGCACCGGGCGGCGCTGGCCAGCAAAAACAATGATGCGGTCACCGGCGGAAGCCGGCCGCAATATCATTGATCGATTGTATGTGATTGACAGGGTCTGATGGCTTCATCGTTCCCTGTCCGAAGGAACGGGAACGAATGACCGACAGCAACGACGACAAGACAATCAGCGTAACGGGGAAGAAGACCCTCACCCTGAAACCATCAGGGATGAGCCAGGGTACCGTTCGCCAGGATATGGGTCGCGGTCGCACCAAGGCGGTCGTCGTCGAGACCCGCAAGCGGCGCCCGATGCGCCCCGAAGACGAAAAGCCGATGACGCCTGCTCCTGCAGCTCCGGTTCGGGCGCCCGAACCGGAACCAGCGCCCGTGCAGGCTCGCACTCAGCAGCCGGCTCCAGCCCCGCGCATCCACCAGCCCGGCGGCCAGAACAGCCAGCGCCCGCAGCAGGCCAACCAGCGTCCGCAGCAATCCTACCAGCCGCAGCGCCAGCAGGATCGTCCGCGCCCCGTGGTGCTGAACCACCTTTCGCCCGATGAAATGGATGCCCGTCGCCGCGCGCTTGCCGAAGCGCAGGCCCGTGACGCGCAGGACGCCATCCGTCGCGCTGAAGATGAAAAGCGCCGCGCCGCTGAAGAAGCCGTACGCCAAGCCGCCGAAGCGGAAGAAGCCAAGCTGCGCGCTGCTGAAGAGGCCGTCCGCCAGGCGGAGGCCGCTGCTGCAGCCGTGGCCGAACCACCTGCAGCTCCGGTAACGGAAGCACGTGCCGAAACTGTGCGTCAGCAGCAGCCGGCACCGGCATCCACCCCTGCCGCTCGCCGCACGGAAGCCGCTCCGTCGCCTTCAACCGCCCGTCCCGCGTCAGGCGCACCGGCAGGCGTACGCGGTCGCCGTGGCGAAGGCGAAGATGAAGACCGCGGTGCTTCGCGCAGCGGTCCGGTCCGCGGCCGCCCGGTTCGTCCCGAGCCCGCGAAGCCGGTCACAACCCGCCCGAAGAGTGAGGAAGACCGCCGCCGCGGCAAGCTGACCGTGACCACCGCGAACGTCGATGACGACGGCAATGCACGCGGGCGTTCGCTTTCGGCCATGCGCCGCCGGCAGGAGAAATTCCGCCGCAGTCAGATGCAGGAAACGCGCGAGAAAATCTCCCGCGAAGTCGTTCTGCCTGAGACCATCACCATCCAGGAACTGTCGCAGCGCATGTCGGAACGTGCCGTTGACGTCATCAAGTACCTGATGAAGGAAGGCCAGATGATGAAGCCCGGCGACGTCATCGACGCCGATCTGGCTGAACTCATCGCTGGTGAATTCGGTCATACGGTCCGGCGCGTCTCCGAGTCCGACGTCGAACTCGGCATCTTTAACGTGTCCGACGAGCAGGGCGAACTGGTTTCGCGCCCGCCTGTCGTCACCATCATGGGCCACGTCGACCACGGCAAGACCTCGCTGCTCGATGCCATCCGCCATGCCAACGTGGTCTCCGGTGAAGCCGGTGGCATCACGCAGCATATCGGCGCCTATCAGGTGGAACAGAACGGCCAAAAGATCACCTTCATTGACACCCCCGGCCACGCCGCCTTTACGGCGATGCGTGCCCGCGGTGCGCAGGCTACCGACATCGCGATCCTGGTGGTCGCGGCCGACGACAGCGTGATGCCGCAGACGATTGAATCGATCAACCATGCCAAGGCGGCCGGTGTGCCGATCATCGTGGCGATCAACAAGGTCGACAAGCACGAGGCGGATCCGCAGAAAGTTCGCAACCAGCTTCTCCAGCACGAAGTCTTTGTGGAATCCATGGGCGGTGAAGTGCTTGACGTCGAAGTTTCGGCCAAAACCGGCAAGAACCTCGACAAGCTGCTTGAGGCGATCCTGCTGCAGGCCGAAATTCTCGACCTCAAGGCCAATCCGAACCGGACGGCCGAAGGCACGGTTATCGAAGCCCAACTAGACCGCGGTCGCGGTGCGGTTGCGACGGTGCTTGTCCAGAAGGGCACGCTGCGTCCGGGTCAGATCATCGTTGCCGGCGACGTCTGGGGCCGCGTGCGCGCCCTGGTGACGGACAAGGGCGACCATGTGAAGGAAGCCAGCCCGGCGACCCCGGTCGAGGTTCTCGGTCTTTCCGGCACGCCGCAGGCGGGCGACAAGTTCGCCGTCGTCGAAAACGAAAGCCGCGCCCGCGAAATCTCGGAATATCGTCAGCGTCTTGCCCGCGACAAGGCGGCTGCCCGCCTGTCGGGACAGCGCGGTTCGCTGGAACAGATGATGACGCAGCTCCAGGCCACGGGCGTCAAGGAATTCCCGCTGGTGATCAAGGGCGACGTGCAAGGCTCGATCGAAGCCATTGCCGGCGCGCTGGAAAAGCTCGGCACCGACGAGGTTCGTGCCCGCATCGTTCATTCGGGCGCAGGGGGCATCACCGAATCCGACATCTCGCTTGCAGAAGCATCGAACGCTGCCATCATCGGCTTCAACGTTCGTGCGAATGCGCAGGCACGCCAGTTCGCCGAGCGCGAGGGGATCGAGATCCGCTACTACAACATCATCTACGACCTCGTTGATGACGTGAAGGCAGCGATGTCGGGTCTGCTTTCGCCGGAGCGTCGCGAAACCTTCATCGGCAATGCCGAAATCCTGGAAGTGTTCAACATTACCAAGGTCGGCAAGGTGGCAGGTTGCCGCGTCGTCGAAGGCAAGGTCGAGCGTGGCGCGGGCGTCCGCCTCATCCGCGACAACGTTGTCGTGCACGAAGGCAAACTCAAGACCCTCAAGCGCTTCAAGGACGAAGTCTCCGAAGTGCCGATGGGCCAGGAGTGCGGCATGGCCTTCGAGAACTACGAGGATATGCGTGTGGGCGACGTCATCGAGTGCTTCCGCGTCGAGCATATCACGCGCACGCTCTGATCGGACCACGATTGAAATCTTGGACGGGCGCCGGATGATCCAGTCCGGCGCCCGATCCTTTTGGGATACAGAACAATGGCAACAAGACCCACAACCTCGGCACCTTCGCAGCGCATGCTGCGCGTCGGCGAACAGGTTCGCGCAGCGATCACTCAGGTGCTGCAGCGTGGCGAAGTCCGCGACGACATCATCGAAGCGACCGTAATCTCGATTTCCGAAGTGCGCATGTCACCTGACCTGAAGATCGCAACGGCCTATGTGACGCCGCTCGGCGTCTCCGACCACACCATCATCATCGATGCGCTGAACCGCAACGCGAAGTTCATCCGTGGCCGGCTCGGACCGCAGCTGAGGCAGATGAAGTACATGCCGGAAGTGCGCTTCCGCGATGATACCAGCTTCGACAATTACAAGAAGATCGATGATCTGCTGCGCTCACCCGAGGTGAGCCGCGATCTCGACAGTGACGACGAATAACAGAAGACACCGATGTCCAAACCACGCAAACCCAAGGGCCGCCCGATTTCCGGCTGGCTGATCCTCGACAAGCCGGTGGATTTCGGCTCGACGGAAGCCGTTTCCAAGATCAAGTGGCTCTTCAAGGCGCAGAAGTGCGGCCATGCTGGCACGCTCGACCCGCTTGCTTCGGGCATGCTGCCGATCGCGCTCGGCGATGCCACCAAGACCGTTCCATATGTGATGGACGGCCGCAAGATATACGAATTCACCGTCAGCTGGGGCGAGGAGCGGACAACCGACGACCTGGAGGGCGAGGTTACGCAGCGCTCCGACCAGCGCCCGAGCGAGCAGCAGATCCGCGATATCCTGCCGACATATATCGGCACGATCAGCCAGGTTCCGCCGCAGTTTTCCGCCATCAAGATCGCCGGCGAACGTGCCTACGATCTGGCACGCGATGGCGAGGCGGTCGAGATCCCCTCGCGTGAAGTCGAGGTTCATCGTCTGACGCTTCTCGCCTGTCCGGATGCCAATACGGCGCATTTCGAAGTGGAATGCGGCAAGGGCACCTATGTGCGGGCGCTTGCCCGCGATTTTGGCCGCGAGCTCGGTTGCTTCGGTCATATTTCCGGCCTGCGCCGTACCTTCGTCGCACCCTTCGCCGAAGAAACTATGGTGCCGCTTGCAAAACTCACGGCGCTCGAAGAGATCGAGGACATGGATGAGCGTCTTGCTACTCTCGACGCACTGCTGATCGATACCTGCGAGGCACTGTCGGCACTGCCCCACCTTATTATCAGCGATGACCAGGCGCACCGCCTGAAGATGGGTAACCCGATCCTGGTGCGCGGCCGCGACGCGCCGGTCGCCGAAAGCGAGGCCTATGCGACTGCCCGCGGCAGGCTGATCGCGATCGGGGAGATCGGACAGGGTGAATTCCGGCCGAAGCGCGTTTTCGGCTGACGGTTACAACCAGCGGCAATTGTCAGAACTCAGTGATGCGATATGTTTCCGACGGGCCATAACGGCCCGTCAAAGGGGAAGAATATGCGCAGAATTGCATTGGGAATACTGACATTCTTTTCGCTGTTTCTTACGGTTTCGATCGCTCAATCTGGCGAGCGCTGGGCCGAACTTCCGGCCTTTCCTCCCATGCCGGAGCCGAAGGCAAGCGGCATGGCCGACGTCAACGATATCACGATGTATTACGCCGAATATGGCGAGGGCGACCCGATCCTCTTCATCCATGGCGGGCTTGGAAATGCCGACGTCTGGGGCCATCAGGTCGCCGATTTCGCCAAGGATCACCTCGTCATCGTTGCCGACAGCCGCGGCCATGGGCGCTCCACGCGCAGCCAGCAGCCTTTCGGCTACGATCTGATGACATCGGATTATGCGGCACTTCTCGACTATCTGAAAATCGGCAAGGTGACGTTGGTCGGATGGTCGGATGGCGGCATCATCGGCATCGACATGGCAATGAAACATCCGGAGAAGCTTACGCGCGTCATCGCCCAAGCAGCAAATGTCACGACCGACGGCGTGAAAGCCGACGTGATGAACAACAAGACTTTCAACGACTATATCAATGTCGCCGGCGAATATTACAAGAAGCTGTCGCCGACGCCGAACGAATACGACGCCTTCGTCACCCAGATCTCCGAAATGTGGGCGACACAGCCTGCCTGGACGGCGGCGGATCTCGGAAAGATCACGATACCCATCACACTGGCCATCGGCGATCATGACGAAGCGGTAAAGCTCGATCATACGGAAATGATGGCGAAGGAAATTCCAGGCGCAAAACTCGTCATCTTGAAGGATGCCAGCCATTTCGCCATGCTGCAGGATCCACAGGGATACGATGCGATGATCCGGGACGCTATGGCGGGGCGCTGAAACCGCGGCGGGTGCCCCCTCTTTCCATCGCTGCTTATTTGGTTTATAGGCAGCGCCAGCATCAGGGTATTCCCGATTGCATTCGCGGCCAAGGCTGGACGACATCCCGGCTTTTGGCGACTTAAGCTCCTCTCAACGAAAGGATTGTCCGATGTCGATCACTGCTGAGCGCAAGGCTGCGCTGATCAAGGAATATGCGACCGCCGAAGGCGACACCGGTTCGCCGGAAGTACAGGTTGCGATCCTCACCGAGCGCATCAACAACCTGACGGAACACTTCAAGGACCACAAGAAGGACAACCATTCCCGCCGTGGTCTGCTGACGCTCGTTTCCAGCCGCCGCTCGCTTCTTGACTATCTCAAGAAGAAGGACGAAGGCCGCTACACCAAGCTGATCAACGGCCTGGGTATCCGCCGCTAATGATTTTTCGGCGGGCGAAGCTTTTCGCCCGCCGAATGTTTTTCGGGAGTGCGTCTCCCGGTGACATTTTCCAGGTGCGCGCTATCTGCGTGAATGGAAAGACGGCAGGCCCGGATGGGCCGGATCTGCCAGACCAACCGCTGACCTGTCATGGGGCAGGATTGCCGGATGCTTTCGGCCAAAGTTTCGCAGGAGCTTTGGCCCGATTTCCCAAGGAAATCGTCCGCTCAAAGCTTCCCGTTGTCTTGCCCGTGATACGTCGCACTGATTGCGGTCGACCCTGCGCTGCTCCTGATGGACGAGGCGCGCCGGCCGCATTGAAGGACAGGACATGTTCGATACACATAAAGTAGAAATCGAGTGGGCAGGCCGCCCGCTCAAGCTTGAGACCGGCAAGATCGCCCGCCAGGCTGACGGCGCCGTACTCGCCACCTACGGCGAAACCGTCGTTCTCGCGACGGTCGTTTCCGCCAAGGCGCCGAAGCCTGGCCAGGACTTCTTTCCGCTGACGGTTAACTATCAAGAAAAGACCTATGCGGCCGGCAAGATCCCCGGCGGCTACTTCAAGCGCGAAGGTCGCCCGAGCGAAAACGAAACCCTCGTTTCCCGTCTCATCGACCGCCCGATCCGCCCGCTCTTCCCGGAAGGCTACAAGAACGACACGCAGGTCGTCGTCACCGTCATCCAGCACGATCTCGAGAACAACCCGGACATCCTGTCCATGGTTGCGACCTCGGCTGCGCTGACGCTATCAGGCGTTCCCTTCATGGGGCCGGTCGGCGGCGCACGCGTCGGCTACATCAACGGCGAATACGTTCTCAACCCGCATCTCGACGAGATGGATGAATCGAGCCTCGACCTCGTCGTTGCCGGCACCTACGATGCCGTCCTGATGGTCGAATCCGAAGCCAAGGAGCTTCCGGAAGACGTCATGCTCGGCGCCGTCATGTTCGGCCACAAGGGCTTCCAGCCGGTTCTCGACGCGATTATCAAGCTCGCCGAAGTTGCCGCCAAGGAGCCGCGTGACTTCCAGCCGGAAGACTATTCCGCTCTCGAAACCGAAATGCTCGGCATTGCCGAAGGTGAGCTTCGCGAAGCCTATAAGATCACCCAGAAAGCCGATCGCTACGCCGCCGTCGACGCTGTCAAGGCGAAGGTGAAGGCGCACTTCCTCCCCGAGGAAGGCGAAGCCCGGTACACGGCTGAGGAAGTCGGCGCGATCTTCAAGCATCTGCAGGCCAAGATCGTCCGCTGGAACATTCTCGACACCAAGAGCCGCATCGACGGCCGCGACCTCGAAACCGTTCGTCCGATCGTATCGGAAGTCGGCCTTCTGCCGCGCACGCATGGTTCGGCGCTCTTCACCCGCGGTGAAACGCAGGCGATCGTGGTTGCCACCCTCGGCACCGGCGAAGACGAGCAGTATGTCGATAGCCTGACGGGCATGTACAAGGAGCGCTTCCTGCTCCATTACAACTTCCCTCCCTACTCGGTTGGCGAAACCGGCCGCATGGGCTCCCCGGGCCGTCGTGAAATCGGTCATGGCAAGCTTGCATGGCGTGCAATTCGCCCGATGCTGCCGTCCGCCGAACAATTCCCCTACACGCTGCGCGTCGTCTCCGAGATCACCGAGTCGAATGGCTCGTCCTCGATGGCCACCGTCTGCGGTACCTCGCTTGCTCTGATGGACGCGGGCGTACCGCTCGCAAAGCCGGTGGCCGGTATCGCCATGGGTCTGATCCTGGAAGGCGATCGCTTCGCCGTCCTCTCCGACATTCTCGGTGACGAAGATCACCTCGGCGACATGGATTTCAAGGTCGCAGGTACTGCCGACGGCATCACCTCGCTGCAGATGGACATCAAGATCGCCGGTATCACCGAAGAGATAATGAGGGTCGCTCTTGCCCAGGCCCAGGGTGGTCGCGCTCACATTCTCGGCGAAATGGCGAAGGCCATCACCGAAAGCCGTGGCCAGCTCGGGGAATTTGCTCCGCGCATCGAAGTCATGAACATTCCGGTCGACAAGATCCGCGAAGTCATCGGCTCCGGCGGCAAGGTCATCCGCGAAATCGTCGAGAAGACCGGCGCCAAGATCAACATCGAAGACGACGGCACCGTCAAGATCGCCTCTTCCTCGGGCAAGGAAATCGAAGCGGCCCGCAAGTGGATCCACTCGATCGTCGCCGAGCCGGAAGTCGGCCAGATCTACGAAGGCACTGTTGTCAAGACCGCCGACTTCGGGGCTTTCGTCAACTTCTTCGGCGCCCGTGATGGCCTCGTTCACATTTCGCAGCTCGCTTCCGAGCGCGTCGCAAAGACCCAGGATATCGTCAAGGAAGGCGACAAGGTCTGGGTCAAGCTGCTCGGCTTCGACGAGCGCGGCAAGGTTCGCCTCTCCATGAAGGTTGTCGATCAGGCCACCGGCCAGGAAATCCCGGCCGCAGAAAAGGGCGACAAGAAGAAGGATGAAGCGGCCGAATAAGCCGCGCCTTCTGAACTGATATCCGGGCGCGGGACTGTTTCCGCGCCCTTTTTGTATTCGACCTTTGCGCAATCGCGGACGAAAAAACCGCTGCGCACTTTTTCTGGAATTGCTCCAGACGACGGGACCAGACCATGAGCCGCGAAACGCTAAAAACTCTCTTCCACCCCTTTGTCAGCGAAACAGTAGCATCGCCCGGCGAAGGCGAGCGTGTGCTCTTTCTTGGGGCAGAGGCGGGCTTTGGGTTGCCTGCGGGTTTTACCGCGTCGCTTGCGGCCGTGCAGGGCTTCAAACCGCTCTACAGGCAGCTTCTGGCACAACGTATCGAAGCCAATCCGGAGATCCACGGTGAAGACTACGATGCGGGCCTGGTGCTCTGCACCAAACACAAGGGTGAAAACGAATCCAATATCGCCGCCGCCCTTTCCCGCGTGAAGGCAGGTGGGCTGATCGTCGTTGCCGGCGGCAAGGAAGACGGTATCCAGCCACTGCGCAAACGTGTGGAAAGTTTCGGCCTCGATACCGAACATATGCCGAAATATCATGGCGTCGCCTTCTGGTTCGGCCGGCCGGCCGATGTCAGCGAAATCGTTTCGAAGTTCGGCAAGTCGCCGGTGCGCGTCGACGGCCGCTTCATCGCCTCGCCCGGCATGTTCTCGCATGACAGGCTCGACGCAGGTTCGCAGCTTCTCGCCTCGCGCCTGCCCACCGATTTCATTGGCGATGCGGCCGATTTCGGTGCCGGCTGGGGCTATCTCTCCATCGAACTGGCGCAGAAGTCTCCGAACCTTGCCCGCCTTGACCTCTACGAAGCCAACTACGAGGCCCTGGAGGCCGCCAAGGCCAATCTGGCGGAGAACTGCCCGAACGCGCCTGCGCGCTTCTTCTGGCACGATCTGGCGGGCGAGCCGGTGCGGGATAAGTACGATCTCGTCATTATGAATCCGCCCTTCCATGAGGGCCATGCCGCTGAACCTTCACTTGGACAAGCGATGATCAAGACGGCCGCCTCTTCGCTGCGCGGCGGTGGACGCCTGATGCTTGTGGCCAATCGCGGCCTGCCGTATGAGCCGGTGCTCGCGGAGCATTTCAAGGATAGCGGCGAGACCTGCCGCAATGCCCGCTTCAAGGTGTTGTGGGCACGGAAATGAAAAAAGGCGGCCGGTGTCGCCTTTTCTTTTTAAGCCTGTCCGGCCCTACTCGACGTCTGCCTTGCGCAGCGTCTCCAGTGTCGGCATGGACGTGATGTTGTAGCCCGCATCGACGAAGTGGATTTCGCCGGTCACGCCCGTCGAGAGATCTGAAAGCAGGTAGAGCGCGGAACTGCCGACCTGATCGATGGTGACGGTCTTGCGCAGCGGGGCATTGCGCTGGTTCCACGACAGGATGGCGCGGGCATCGGAAATGCCGGCGCCGGCGAGCGTGCGGATCGGGCCGGCGGAAATGGCGTTGACGCGGATGCCGCGCGGGCCGTAATCGGCCGCCAGATAGCGCACGGAGGCTTCCAGAGCGGCCTTGGCGACGCCCATGACGTTGTAGTTCGGAATGACGCGCGTCGAGCCGTTATAGGTCAGCGTCAGCATGGTGCCGCCATCCTCCATCAGCGGCGCACAGCGCTTGGCGATCTCCGTGAAGGAGAAACAGGAGATGACCATAGTACGGCTGAAATTCTCGCGCGTCGTATCGGCGTAGAGGCCCTTCAGCTCGTTCTTGTCGGAAAAGCCGATGGCATGGACGATGAAATCCAGTTTGCCCCAGCGCTCCTTGATCGTGTCGATGACCGTATCGACCGAAGCGATATCCTCGACATCGCAGGGGAGCAGAAAATCGGAGCCGAGTTCGGCTGCAAGTGGCTTGACGCGCTTTCCAAGTGCATCGCCCTGGAAGGTGAAAGCGAGTTCTGCGCCCTGTGCAGCGAGCGCCTTCGAGATTCCCCACGCGATCGAGTGGTTGTTTGCGACGCCCATGATGAGGCCGCGCTTACCCTGCATGATTCCGGTCATTGTTATTATCCGTTGAAGCGCTGGAACACGAGCGTGGCGTTCGTGCCGCCGAAGCCGAAAGAATTGGAAAGAGCAATATCGATCTTGGCGTTGTCGATGCGCTTGCGGACGATCGGCACACCTTCGAATTCCGGATCGAGTTCCCTAATGTGCGCGCTTTCGCCGATGAAACCTTCCTGCATCATCAGCAGGGAATAGATCGATTCCTGCACACCGGCTGCGCCGAGCGAATGGCCCGTCAGCGACTTGGTAGACTGGATATGCGGCAGCTTTTCGCCGAAAACGTCGCGGATGGCGCCGATTTCCTTGCTGTCGCCGACCGGTGTCGAAGTGCCGTGCGTGTTGATGTAGTCGACATCACCCTTCACGGTCGCCAGCGCCTGGCGCATGCAACGGATAGCACCTTCGCCCGAGGGAGCGACCATGTCATAGCCATCGGAGGTTGCGCCGTAGCCGATGATTTCGGCGTAGATCTTGGCGCCGCGCGCCTTGGCATGTTCCAGCTCCTCGAGGACGAGCACGCCAGCGCCGCCGGCGATGACGAAGCCATCACGGCTGACGTCATAGGCGCGAGAAGCCGATTCCGGCGTGTCGTTATACTTGGAGGACATGGCCCCCATGGCGTCGAAGAGGTTCGACATGGTCCAGTCGAGATCTTCGTGGCCGCCGGCAAACATCATGTCCTGCTTGCCCCACTGAATCATCTCGACGGCATTGCCGATGCAATGCGCTGACGTGGAGCAGGCCGAAGAGATCGAGTAATTGACACCGTGGATCTTGAACCAGGTGGCGAGCGTTGCTGACGCGGTGGACGACATGGCCTTCGGCACGGCGAAGGGACCGATGCGCTTCGGGCTGTTGTTCTTGACAGTGATCTCGGCTGCTTCGATGAGCGTGCGCGTGGACGGACCGCCGGAACCCATGATGATGCCGACGCGTTCGTTTTCGCTGTATTCCTTCTCTTCCAGACCAGAATCGGCGATCGCCTGTTTCATGGCGACATGGTTCCAGGCGCCGCCCTGCGAGAGGAAGCGCATGGCCCGGCGGTCGACCAGTTCGGCGAGCTTGTCGGCGCCGAGTTTGGGGCTTCCCCAGACCTGGCACTTGAAGCCGTGTTCGGCAAAATCGCTGGAGAAGGAAATACCGGACTTTGCCTGGCGCAAGGATTCGGTAACTTCGGCCGCGTCGTTTCCGATCGAAGACACGACACCTAGACCCGTGACAACTACCCGTCTCATCTGATCAAACCCTTGTTGTTTTCGTGAGCCGCTTGAAATGCGGTTTTCAGGCCGTCTTGTCTTTCGAGAGACCGACGCGAAGATCGGTCGCTTGATAAATGGTTTCGCCATCCGCCTTCAGCCAGCCATCGGCAGTGCCGAGCACCAGACGGCCGCGCATGACGCGCTTGAAATCGATACCATATTCAATCAGCTTCGTGTGCGGACGGACCATGCCCTTGAACTTCACTTCGCCGGTCGAGAGCGCCATGCCGCGGCCTTGTTCGCCGAGCCAACCCAGATAGAAGCCGGTCAGCTGCCACATGCCGTCAAGGCCGAGGCAGCCGGGCATGATCGGGTTGCCTTCGAAATGGCAGGGGAAATACCAGTCGTCAGGGCGAACATCGTATTCGGCCCGCAGGTAGCCCTTGTCGAAGGCGCCGCCCGTTTCAGAGATATCCGTGATCCGATGAACCATCAGCATAGGCGGCAAAGGCAGTTGCGCATTGCCAGGCCCGAACAGCTCGCCATGTGCGCAGGCGATGAGTTCTTCATAGGAGTAGCTGGACTGTCTGGTCGTCATAAATCTCTGTTTCCCCCCGCGTTCTTGGCGATGGATGTGTGTCTTTAGTCCAAGTTCTTCAGAAAATGAAGCGCAAGCGTGGCGGCTTCATTTTTTGGTTCCGGACTGGGCCTGAGCCAGTATTTGGTGGTCGCATACAGGAAGGCCAGGGCCGGGACCAGACCTAATTGCTTCAGAAGCCCGTTTTTGCGGCCTTTCGAAGGCTCTTGTCCCCATTGAACTATTGAAAGGCTTTTGCGCAAAAGTTATATCGCTTGGAACAAACATGATTGCTTTTCGCCAGAATAACCGGAGTTGGTGTTAATGACGGGTGAAACCCCGATCGCCATTGAGGTCAGGCTGCGCAGCGCAGGCCTGCGTCCCACACGCCAGCGCGTCGCGCTTGGCGACCTCCTGTTTGCGAAGGGCGACCGGCACTTGACCGTCGAGGAACTGCACGAGGAAGCGGTTGCCGCTGGTGTACCGGTGTCGCTCGCGACGGTCTACAACACGCTGCATCAGTTCACGGAAGCTGGTCTGATCCGCGTTCTCGCCGTCGAGAGCGCCAAGACCTATTTCGACACCAATGTCTCCGATCACCATCACTTTTTCGTCGAAGGCGAAAACGAAGTGCTCGATATTCCGATCAGCAAACTGACGATCGACAATCTGCCGCCGCCGCCCGAGGGCATGGAAATTGCCCACGTCGATGTCGTCATCCGCCTGCGGCACAAGCAGATCTGACATCACATCACGTCGTCGGGGTGCCGGCCAGGCATGTGCTTGTAGGTCGGGAATGTCCAGCCGAACCACAGGGCGCCGCCACGTACTGCGAAGGCTGCCGCGACACCGCAGGCCGATGCGATGTAGAGCTCGGCGCCAAGCGCATTGGCACCGGTAAAGACGCCAGATCCCACCAGGGCCGCCGTCACGTAGATTTCCGGGCGCAACAGCACGGATGGTTCGTTTGCCAGGAGATCGCGCAGGATGCCGCCGAAGGTCGCCGTCAACGCGCCGGTCACGATGGCGATCGTCGGCGAGCCGGTCGCGGCCAATCCCTTGGCGGCGCCGAGCACGCAATAGGCGGCAAGACCGACCGCATCGAGCCAGATCAGCAGGCGATAGCGCGATTCCAGGAGATGGGCCGTAAAGAAAACGACAATGCCCGCGATGCAGCAGATGACAATATAGAACGGGTTCAACACCCAGAAGACCGGCACGCGGCCGAGGATGATGTCGCGCACGGTACCACCGCCCGTCCCCGTCACGATCGCGAAAAACAGAAAGCCTATCAGGTCGAGCTGCTTGCGCGAGGCGGCCAGCGCGCCGGTTGCGGCAAAGAGGGCAATGCCGGCATAATCGAGATAGACGAGCAATGACATCAGGGCCTCCAGACCGGCGGAACGAGACCCACTGAATCATCGCGGCAAGGGCGGCGCAAGGCGGCGCGCCCAGAATGGAAGGCCAGAGAGCCTTTATCCATAAGAGGAAAGCCGTGAAGACGCTGTTGCCCGTACTCCTGAACGTCGTTTTGCTGCTGGTCATGCCAGTCGCGGCCTTCGCACAGCAGTCGCTGATCTCCGACCCGGAGATCTACGAAAAGAAGCATTTCCAGGAACAATGCACGGAGGCATCCTTCGGTAATGGCTTCCTCACCCGCCAGGATATCAACAATGACGGGCTGATGGACGTGGTCATCAACGAGGGCGAACTCACCTGCGACGGCCAGAAGGGTCCGCAATGCAATGAAGACGGCTGCACCTATAATTTTTATCTGCAGGTGGCCGAAGGCGGTTATTTCATGATCGCGACCGCGCAGATCTACGGTTACGACTTCATCAAGCGTTTCGGCAATATGGTACTCGCAATGAAAATGAATCCCCGTTTCTGCGATCGCACCGGCGGCGACCCTTGCCTCGTCACCACCCGCGTGCGGGGTACGAAATTCGTCACCATCTCCAAGAAATAGGCCTCAATTCGGAAAGAGCGCCGGAGTGCGGCCGGCGACATAGTAGCCGACGAGCTGTACCATTCGCGAAGGGCAGTCCCCAGATTCTCAGCGTTCAGGCTCGGCTGGGTGTCATGGGACGGTTATCTGGCACGCGCCGAATGGGGGCCGGAGGCTCCGATCTTTTGATTGAACCGGCGCTGCAGCGGGCGTGGAATAAACAAAGCGACAATCGCGAGTGCCATCGCGAAGACGGAGACCAGCCACAGCGCCTGCGCGCCCACAAGGCGCGTCATGAGCGCCCCGCTGATGGCCCCGAGCACCATGCCGCCCCACGGCACAACCTGAATGGTCCAATCGAGGCGCCGGTCGCCAATGATCCAGCGGCCTATGCCGCGGCCAAAGCGCGACAGTGCGCCGGTCACATAGGTCAGACCGATCGGCAGCCCTTCAATATGCTCAACCGCCGCATTCACCATGCCCATTGCGAAAACGATCAGAAAGAAACGCGCCATCAGCAGATCCTGCAGCGTCATCATCGAAGCGAGCGCAAGCATGAGGCTGACGCAGCAGAGCACGACGAAGATGCGCCTTTCGGCCCGGTGCGCGACGACAATACCAGCGGCATTGCCAAGCACGAAGACGATGATAGCCGACAGCAGCACTGCAGCATGCCTGATATCGCCGCTGCTCAGGGCCAGTGCCGCCCGCGTCGTGTTGCCGGTCATGAAGGATACGAAGTCGCCGGTCAGAAGCAGGCCGGTCGCATCTGTCATTCCCGCAAGAAAGGAAATCGAGCCAACCAGCGCCAGTCCGGTCGCGGTCCTGCGGGTTCTGATAATGCGGCGGCGTCTTGCTCGTGTCATGGTCTGGGTCCGGCAGGCGCCGAATCGGCTGGCCTCAACCGATATAAGAACTCGCTTTCAGCCTTCGACAAGGCTGACAACCGGGCAATTGCTGAAAAATGTCAGTTACGTTGACCTGAATTGCCTATGGAACTGCATTCGGGATAATTTGGTGGAGCTAAGCGGGATCGAACCGCTGACCTCTTGCATGCCATGCAAGCGCTCTCCCAGCTGAGCTATAGCCCCATCAGGGTGGTCCGGCTTGCGCCGGTCCTGGGATGCTCCGGAAGGCGTTCCCTCTGGAGTGGCGGCTTATTACTTGCGGTTTTCGCAGATGGCAAGCCTAAAAAATCCGGCCCGGGAAATTTTTGTCGTCCGGGCCGGTATTCGTTCGATCAGACTTCGTCTTCGTCGCCGGTGACGCCGATGATGTCGCTCATGTCGTCATCTTCGTCATCTTCATCGGCTTCGAGGAAGGTATCGTCGTCATCGCCTTCGATTTCGACATCGTCGTCGCCCATATCCGGGATGTCGTCGCCGCCGGAATTGTCATCGGCGTCCTCAAGCGAAACCAATTCGACTTCGGTGTTTTCGGTATCGACTTCTGCAACCTCATCTTCGTCCTGAACTTCGGCAATTGCCGAGGTTTCTTCGAAGAAGGACAGGGGGTAGGATTTACCGGTGTAAGGAGAAACGATCGGGTCCCGGTTCAGATCGTAGAACTTCTTGCCGGTTTCCGGATCGGTGCGCTTGGTTCCAAGTTCCGCTTTCGCCACTATAAGCCTCGTGAGAATGGCCGAATGCGAGATTCGGCAAATGCCGTCAAACCGGCGTTCTATTCGGAATTTATAAGCCGGTCCCCTTAATCGGTACGGCTTCCCGTGTCAAAGCTAAAGTTCACGGACACTCCAGGCTTTTCGCCAGCATCGCGGATGACCGCTCGGCAAGTTTGTGCTAACCAGCCGCGATTGCCGCAGAATCAACCGAGAAAACATGCCGGCAGCGAGCTGTGAGCGGCGCGAATATGTCGCCTTAGCAAGGGATTAACCCATGTCGCAGGGTTCCGCATCGAAGCCGGCCATCGCCCACAAATCCGCTGGGCTTTCCGGAACCGTCCGCATTCCCGGCGACAAGTCGATCTCGCATCGTGCACTGATACTCGGCGGGCTGGCATCGGGGGAAACGCGCATTACCGGGCTCCTCGAAGGCGAGGATGTGCTCAATACCGGCAAGGCTATGCAGGCCATGGGTGCCGTGATCCGTAAGGAAGACGACGCGTGGACCGTCAACGGAACGGGCAACGGCGCATTGCTTGCGCCGGAGGTTCCGCTCGATTTTGGCAATTCCGGCACCGACGCACGCCTGATCATGGGCCTTGCCGGCGTCTATGATTTCGACACCGTCTTTACCGGCGATGCCTCGCTTTCCCGGCGAACGATGGGCCGCGTGCTTGATCCATTACGCCGCATGGGCGTGCAGGTGAAGGCCGTGGAGGGCGACCGCCTGCCGGTCATGCTGCGCGGGCCTGAAACGCCGGCACCGATCCGCTATACCCTGCCCGTCGCCTCGGCACAGGTGAAATCGGCGGTGCTGCTGGCCGGTCTCAACATACCGGGCGTGACAACGGTTATCGAACCAGCGATCACGCGTGACCATACGGAAAAGATGCTGGCTGGTTTCGGCGCGGAACTTTCGATCAAGACCGACAAGGACGGCACGCGGACGATCCGTCTACAGGGCCGCGGCAAGCTAACCGGCCAGATCATCGACGTGCCTGGCGATCCCTCCTCCGCGGCTTTCCCGCTGGTGGCGGCTTTGCTGGTGCCGGGCTCGGACATCACTATTTCCAATGTGCTGATGAACCAGACGAGAACTGGGTTAATCCTGACGCTGCAGGAGATGGGCGCCGATATCGAGATCCTCGATCCGCGGCTTGCGGGCGGCGAGGATATCGCGGACCTGCGCGTGCGCCATTCGGAATTGACCGGTATCAGCGTTCCGACCGAGCGGGCACCGTCGATGATCGATGAATATCCGGTACTTGCCGTCGCCGCCGCCTTTGCCAAGGGCCGAACGGTCATGAACGGGCTACAGGAACTGCGGGTCAAGGAATCGGACCGGCTCACGACTGTGGTGGAAGGGCTGAAGCTCAACGGCGTCGAATGCGAAGAAGGCAAGGACTGGCTTTCCGTTACCGGCCGGCCGGATGGCAAGGGGCTCGGCAATGCTGGCGGCGAGCAGGTCATCACGCATCTCGACCATCGTATCGCCATGAGTTTCCTTGTCATGGGGCTGGCTTCAGAGCATCCTGTCGGGATCGACGACGGCAGTGTGATTGCAACCAGCTTTCCTCAGTTCATGGACCTGATGGAGAGCCTCGGGGCGAAGATCGAGCAGGCCTGATATGTACCAGCCATACCGTTGCCGCGAAGACGATCTCAATGTGCAGCATGCGCTGATCCGTGCCCATCCACTCGAGCACGAAGGTCATCCGGAAGCGGCAGGTTGCGGGCTGCACGGATATTGCCAAGGACCTTACCGAGATGGCAAAGCGAGCCGAAATTCAGGAATTGGTATGCCGTTATGGCAGCCTTTGTACGGAATGACTCTATGACCGACAGCTTCATCATCGCCATCGACGGTCCGGCCGCAGCGGGCAAAGGCACGCTCTCGCGCCGGATCGCGGAGGAGTACGGCTTTCACCATCTCGACACCGGCCTCACCTACCGGGCGACGGCAAAGGCACTCATAGATGCCGGACTGCCGCTCGACGACGAGACTGTCGCTGAAAAGATGGCGCGGGAGGTTGAACTCGCAGGCCTCGATCGCGATATATTGTCGAAACACGAGATCGGCGAAGCCGCCTCGAAAATTGCCGTGATGCCGGCGGTTCGCCGGGCGCTGGTTGAGGCGCAGCGGCGGTTTTCCGAGAAAGCGCCGGGGGCGGTTCTCGACGGGCGCGATATCGGCACCGTAGTTTGCCCCGACGCACCGGTAAAACTCTATGTGACGGCATCGCCGGAAGTCCGTGCGAAGCGCCGTTACGACGAGATTATCGGCAAGGGTGGATCAGCAGATTTCGAAGCGATCTTCGAAGACGTCAAACGGCGCGACGATCGCGACATGAACCGGGCGGACAGCCCGATGAAACCGGCAGTCGATGCGCACTTGCTTGACACGTCGGAAATGAGTATAGAGGCCGCGTTTCAAGCTGCTAAGTCGTTTATCGACGCCGCCTTGAGCCGAAATGCCTAATCAAGCGCTTTCCGCGTTTCATGCGCGGGACGCTCGTGCGAAAGCAAGCCTGAAATTCCGTCCACGCGCCGGATTGCCTTCTTGAAAAAAGGCGGACTGGGTTCAGGCCCATTCAACTCGAACCAACCGGCGCATACGTGAGCCTTGAAGCTATCGAAGGCCACGCAGGAGATTTTATGTCAGTAGCTACTCCCTCTCGCGAGGATTTCGCGGCCCTTCTCGAAGAGTCCTTTGCCAAGAACGATCTGGCTGAAGGCTATGTTACCAAGGGTATCGTCACGGGCATCGAAAAGGATGTCGCCGTTGTTGACGTTGGCCTGAAGGTCGAAGGCCGCATCGCGCTCAAGGAATTCGGCGCACGTGCCAAGGACGGTTCGCTGAAGGTCGGCGACGAAGTCGAAGTTTACGTCGAGCGCATCGAAAACGCGCTTGGCGAAGCTGTTTTGTCGCGCGAGAAGGCTCGCCGCGAAGAAAGCTGGATCAAGCTCGAAGCCAAGTTCGAAGCTGGCGAGCGCGTCGAAGGCGTTATCTTCAACCAGGTCAAGGGCGGCTTCACGGTCGACCTCGACGGTGCGATCGCCTTCCTGCCGCGTTCTCAGGTCGACATCCGCCCGATCCGCGACGTTACTCCGCTGATGCACAACCCGCAGCCCTTCGAAATCCTCAAGATGGACAAGCGCCGCGGCAACATCGTGGTTTCGCGCCGTACGGTTCTGGAAGAGTCCCGTGCCGAGCAGCGTTCTGAAATCGTTCAGAACCTCGAAGAAGGCCAGGTTGTTGACGGCGTCGTCAAGAACATCACCGATTACGGTGCGTTCGTTGACCTCGGCGGCATCGACGGCCTGCTGCACGTCACCGACATGGCATGGCGCCGTGTGAACCATCCGTCGGAAATCCTGAACATCGGCCAGCAGGTCAAGGTTCAGATCATCCGCATCAACCAGGAAACCCACCGCATCTCGCTCGGCATGAAACAGCTCGAGTCCGATCCGTGGGATGGTATCCAGGCCAAGTATCCGGAAGGCAAGAAGATTTCCGGTACCGTCACGAACATCACCGACTACGGTGCGTTCGTCGAGCTGGAGCCGGGCATCGAAGGCCTGATCCACATCTCGGAAATGTCCTGGACCAAGAAGAACGTTCACCCCGGCAAGATCCTGTCCACGAGCCAGGAAGTCGAAGTCGTCGTTCTCGAAGTCGATCCGTCCAAGCGCCGTATTTCGCTCGGCCTCAAGCAGACGCTGGAAAACCCGTGGGCAGCATTCGCCCGCAGCCATCCGGCCGGCACTGAAGTCGAAGGCGAAGTCAAGAACAAGACCGAATTCGGCCTGTTCATCGGCCTCGACGGCGATGTCGACGGCATGGTTCACCTCTCCGACCTCGATTGGAACCGTCCAGGCGAACAGGTCATCGAGGAGTTCAACAAGGGCGACGTCGTCAAGGCAGTCGTTCTTGACGTCGACGTCGAGAAGGAGCGTATTTCGCTCGGCATCAAGCAGCTTGGCAAGGATGCAGTCGGCGAAGCGGCAGCTTCCGGCGACCTTCGCAAGAATGCAGTCGTTTCCTGCGAAGTCATCGCGATCAACGACGGCGGTATCGAAGTGAAGCTCGTCAACCACGAGGACATCACTTCCTTTATCCGTCGCGCCGACCTCGCCCGCGATCGCGACGAGCAGCGTCCGGAACGCTTCTCGGTCGGCCAGACCGTTGACGCCCGCGTTACCAACTTCTCCAAGAAGGACCGCAAGATCATGCTGTCCATCAAGGCTCTGGAAATCGCAGAAGAGAAGGAAGCCGTCGCTCAGTTCGGTTCGTCCGACTCGGGCGCTTCGCTCGGCGACATCCTGGGTGCTGCTCTGAAGAACCGCGGCGGCGAATAATTTTCGCTGATCCTTTGAAATGAAGAACCCGCCGGAGCGATCCGGCGGGTTCTTTTGTTTTAGGAGATTGTCTGAAATTCCGGTTGGATTATTCCCAGCCGACCATGCGCTGGTAGAGGGCATAGACCGGGTCGGCGACTGTTGCCCGAGCAGTCGACGGATCGGGATCGAACATTTTCGGCTGGCGCCGCTCCTCCCGCGGGGCTTCGCCCTCCCCGGCCTGCTGCTCATCGCCGCCCTGACCGGATTGCGCCTGCTGCTGTTGCTGCTGATCCTGCGAGCCGCCGTTTTCGTGATGGCGACGAGGGGGGTCATCGGCCTTGGTCGCCTTATATTCATCGCGGGCGAACTGGTAAGGCGTTTGCGCGTAGGGAAGCCCTTCCGGCATGCGGGCTGCGAGTGGAACATAGGAAGGCGTCTCGACGACCGGGATGGGAACCGGCTGCGGCTGTGCAGCGGTTTCCCTGATGGGGCGCGCTGTCTGGGCAGCCGCAGCGACTTCTGCCTGAGATGGGCGAGAAGCCTGGGCGGCCTGGGCAGATGCAGGCTCGATCACATCTTCCGGGGTTGTGCGAACCAGGCTCTCCGTCGCCTCGCTGATGACGGCCTCGTCCAGCATAACATCGATTTCGACGGCGGCTTCGACGGGCGTATCCGTCAACAGAACAGTTGCTTCCTGCTCGCGGATGATCGTTGCGATCATTTGCGAAACCTGTTCGGTCATGGAGCTGGCGATGCCGGTCCAGTTGCGCGGGATAACCGGATCAGACTTAGGGGAGATCGTCTGCTGTTCGAGAGCAGGCCCGGCCTGTTCCGGCTCGACCGCTTCCTGTTCTACCGGCGCAGCCTGGACCTCTTCTGTCTCTCTCAAGGTGGTCGCCTGCGATGAAGCTTCATGCGCCGCTGTGGCGGGCTGACTGCCGGTCTGCTGGTCCTCGACGGTTGGATCGGTCGTCATGACAACAACTGCTTCGGCCGAAACGATTTCTTCGGCAGCGGACATCGCCGCACTTTCAACCGGTTTTGCGGCGGACTGACGTGCAGCGGACAGGTTTTCTCCCTGAAGCTTGATTTCCGGCCGCGGCTCGGTGCGCGGCAGCGGCGCGGCATCATTCTGACGATAAGAGCGGACAACGGCGCGGGCTGCGAGATCCCTGTCTTTGTAACTGATAATCTCGAAATAGGCGATGACACGGGTGGCCTCCGGCCCGGTCGGGTCCTTGAGGGCAGCGGCGATCACTCTCAGCGGCAGGCTATGTCCGTCGTCGGAAAGCTGACGCTCGACCGCATCGATCTCGGCATCGGGCATGCGACGGATGGCATCAGCGACACGGGCGGCAAAGGCCTGATCGGATTCGCCCTCACCGCGTTGTAGTGCGATGTTGCGTCCAGTCGCATTGATGATGTCGAGAAGCGCTTCAATCATGCGCTGGCGCGCGGCAATGAGCAGAATATTGAGCTTGCCGGCAATCGCTGCATTGAGATCGGCAGCTTCAACTGCATTCACCGGGGTGGGGGCGACCACCGAACGGCCGAGGCCACCGGCAACGATTGCCGCCGTCTGGCCCTGAGAAGAAAGGCTTGCATTGGACGCTGAACGAATGGGAGACAACACAGGCACGCTCCTTTCGCTAAGTGGCTATGAAAGCAGGTTCTACAAAGAGACCGCGCTCATCCGGTCTCTTGCATCCCGGCAGATCCTCCTGTCCGCATCGGCACTTTTTGTGCCGTCGAGTGCATAAAAATTAACAATAATCTTAACGAAGACGTCTTAATGAATAGCTAACGGCCGCAGACGATGTCCGCGGCCGTGCTGGTATGTCGGATAAAATGCGCCTCAGCTATGGGCGAAGATATCTGCCTCTTCCCAGCCGAGAAGATCGAGCTTGGCGCGCGTCGGCAGGAATTCGAAGCAGGCTGTCGCGTGTTCCAGGCGGCCGTCGCGAATCAGGCGCTCATTCAGCTTGTCGCGCAGCGCATGCAGGTAAAGGACGTCGGAGGCGGCATATTCGAGCTGCGCCTGCGAGAGTGTTTCGGCAGCCCAGTCTGAGGATTGCTGCGCTTTGGAAATATCGACGTCGAGCATCTCCTTGAGATTGTCCTTCAAGCCGTGGCGATCCGTGTAGGTACGGATGAGGCGCGAAGCGATCTTCGTGCAGAAGACCGGTGTCGTGGTGACACCGAACGTATGGAAGAGCACGGCGATATCGAAGCGGCCGTAGTGAAAGATCTTCTGGCGCGACGGATCGGCAAGCAGCGCGGTGAGGTTCGGCGCTTCCTTCTGACCGGCCGCTATGCGGATCACATCGGCAGAGCCGTCGCCCGGTGAAAGCTGAACGACGCAGAGACGGTCCCTGCGCGGAACGAGGCCCAGCGTTTCAGTGTCGATCGCGATCGCACCGGTGTAACGGGCGGCATCCGCCGCGGAAATATCGCCCTGGTGATAACGGATGGTGGCCGCCATGGGATGTCTCTCGTTCAGCTTATCTTTCCGGGCTATATCGCAAAGGGCGAAAACGCGAAACCGCTTTCCTGCTGCAGGCGGCCTTAAGCGCCGCTAAATGCTCAATAGTGCGGTGGCTTGGTGATTGCCGGTGCTTCCAGCGATTGTTCCTCGAGACTGAGGAAACGCTCCGTCAACCTGTCAAGCTTGGCGCGGGTCTGGTCCATTACCTTCCATTGTTCGGCAAGCTGATCGGAAAGCTCATCGATCGTCTTTGCCTGATAGGCCAGCATTTCCTCGAGTCTTGTGATACGGGTTGCCTCATCGGACATCGGTTTTCTCCCCTGAAATCAGGTGGAATTCCAAAGCCGAAATAGGCCGGAGCGTCAATGGGTTCGAGTCCCTACGAAACGATTCCGAAAGTGGACCGTCTGGTTACCAAAAGCCCTTGCCGCATCTGATGATGTGGGGTAGGCCACTATCCATCTGGGAGGAAAACTGATGGATGTTGACAATGGCTTTCTTCATCCGGACCGGCTCTTTCCCGCCGATCCGGCCACGCGGACAATAGCGCGCGATCTCTACGAGACGGTGCGCGCACTTCCGATCGTCAGCCCGCACGGACATACCGAACCGTCCTGGTTTGCTGACGACAAGGCCTTCGAAGACGCCTCGTCGCTGCTCGTTATTCCCGACCATTATCTCTTCCGTATGCTGCACAGCACCGGCACAAAACTCGACCAGCTTGGCGTGCCGCGTCTCGACGGCAAGCGGGTTTCCAGCGGTCGCGATATCTGGCGTGCTTTTGCCGCGCAATATTACCTTTTCCGCGGAACACCTTCGAGCCTTTGGGTCGATCATGCCATGTCGGCCGTGCTCGGATGCACCGAGCCGCTGACGGCGGAGAATGCCGATGCGCTCTACGATCACATCAATGCGCAGCTCAAGCTTCCGGAGTTCCGGCCGCGGGCGCTGCACCAGCGCTTCGGCATCGAAACCATCGCCACGACGGAAGGTGCACTCGATCCGCTGCCACATCACCAGAAGATGGCGGCGGACGGCTGGATCGGCAAAGTGCGCACGACCTACCGGCCTGACAGCGTCACCGATCCCGATGCCGTCGGCTTCCGCGACAATCTGGTCAAGTTCGGAGAGATCACCGCCTGCGACGTCGCCAAATGGGATGGTCTCATTGAGGCGCATCGCAAGCGGCGCGCCTATTTCCGTCAATTCGGGGCGACGGCGACCGACCACGGCGTGCCGAGCGCCTTTACCGCGGATCTGCCGCTTGCCGACAAGCAGGCGCTGCTCGATAAGGCGCTGAAGGGGCCGCTTTCAGCCGCCGATGCGGAACTTTTCCGTGGGCAGATGATGACGGAAATGGCTGGCCTTTCTGCCGAAGACGGCATGGTAATGCAGATCCATGCCGGCTCGCGCCGCAATACCGACCGCACGCTTTTCGAAACGCGCGGACCGAATATGGGCGCCGATATTCCGACACGGACCGACTGGGTCGGAGGCCTTAACGCCCTGCTGTCGAAATACGGTCATGCGCCTGATCTGCGCATCCTGCTCTTTACGCTTGACGAGACGACGTATGCTCGCGAGCTAGCGCCGATGGCCGGCCATTGGGCCTGCTTGATGATCGGCCCGCCCTGGTGGTTCCACGACAGTCCGCTCGGCATCCGCCGTTATCTCGACCAGGTCGTGGAGACGGCAGGTTTCGCCAATCTCGCCGGCTTCAACGACGATACGCGTGCCCTGCTGTCGATCCCCGCACGCCACGACGTCTGGCGCCGCGAGGTCTGCCGCTTCCTGGCGCAGCTGGCGGCCGAGCATCGGATTTCCAAGAAGGAAGCTGAGATTGTCGCGCGCGAACTTTCCTATGACAATGCGAAGAAGGCCTACAAGCTGTGAGCGACAGATTACAGAACGTGACCGGCCTTGCGCCGACGGCGAAGCTTCCTGCCTATGACCGAAATGCGTTGAAGGCCGGCATCCTGCATCTCGGTCCCGGCGCCTTCTTCCGTGCACATTTCGCACCGTTCACGGACGACGCGCTGGCAGCCGCCGGCGGCGACTGGGGCATCGAGGTGGCAAGCCTGCGCACCCCCGATGTTGCGGATAACCTCTCCGCCCAGAACGGGCTCTATACCGTGCTGATCCGCGATACATCGGGCACGACGGCTCACGTCATCGGCTCAATCCTGAAAACGCACGTCGCGCCACGTGATCCGGCGGGCCTTCTGGCGCGGCTTGAAGATCCTAATATCCGCATTGTCAGCATGACGGTAACGGAAAAGGCCTATGGTTTCGATCCGGCTACAGGCGGGCTTGACCTCAAGCATCCCGATATCGTCGCCGACCTGGCCAACCGGCATGCACCGCGCGGTGTCATCGGCTATCTCGTAGAGGGTCTGACACGGCGCCGGCAGAAGGGTATCGCGCCCTTTACGCCGCTCAGCTGCGACAACCTACCGAGCAATGGCGCGGTGCTGAGGCGTCTGGTGCTGGAATATACCGCCCGCATCGATGTGGAGCTGCACTGCTGGATCGAGGCGAATGTACCCTTCCCTTCGACGATGGTCGACCGCATTACGCCGGCAAGCACTGATGTGACCTATGCCGATGCCAAGCGGCTGACGGGCCGCACGGACATGGCGGCAATCGAGACAGAACCCTTTACCCAATGGGTGATTGAGGACCATTTCGTCAACGGTCGTCCGGCCTGGGAAAAAGTTCACGGTGCGCTGATGGTCGAGGAGGTCTCGGCCTATGAAAAGATGAAGCTGCGCATGTTGAATGGCGCGCATTCTCTGCTCGCCTATCTCGGCTATATAGCAGGCTATGAATTTATTCGCGATGTCATGGATGATGCAGGACTGGCAGCGCTTGCGCGCCGGCACATGAATGCAGCGGCGGCTACGCTGGATCCTGTTCCCGGCATCGATCTCGACGCCTATGCTGACGAGTTGATAGCACGCTTTGCAAACAAGGCGATCGCCCACCGCACCTACCAGATCGCTATGGACGGCACACAGAAACTGCCGCAGCGCCTGCTGGAGCCGGCAACGGAAGCACTTGCCAATGGCAGCAAGGCGGAGACCTATGCGATCGCCGTTGCGGCCTGGATGCGCTACGCGACGGGCATCGATCGCAATGGCGAACGCTATGAGCTGCGTGACCCTCGCGCCGGGGAGATTGCGGCCTTGATCGCCGATGTGCCGCGCAATGGCGCGGCGGTGTCGGCTGCGCTGTTCAAGCTGCCGGGGCTGTTTCCAAAGGCATTGACCGAGAACATCGCCTGGACGGAGGACGTGGCGAACAAGCTGGAGATTCTTATCCAGGACAACAGGCTGCCCCTTTATTGAAGCGCGCTGCGCGCCGTTCTCATCCCGTGGCCGCCATGGGATGAGGAAGCGTCAAGGGGAACCGGTTCTCACCGCAATCGTCTAGGCTTTGATCCGCTTCATTTCAGGGTCATAGAGCGGTTTTAGCGAAACCTTGCAAGGCACGCGTTCGCAGGCCACATCGAGCTCATAGGCGCCGGAGAGAACAAAATCCTCCGTTACACCGTCGGGGTTACGGACATAGCCGTAGCCGATCGGCTTGCCGATGGTGTAACCGAAGCCGCCGCTGGAAAGCCAGCCGACGCGATTCCCGTCACGGTAGATGGTTTCACGGCCGAGCAGTACGATATCAGGATCATCGGGCACGAAGCAGGCGAGCATCTTCTTCACGCCGCTTTCGAGCTGCCGCTCGATCGCCGCCCGCCCCTTGAAGGGCGTGATCTTGCGTGTCTTCAGCGCCCAGCCGAGTCCGGCTTCGATGGGCGTATGATCAGGACCGATATCAGAACCCCAGGCGCGGTAGCCCTTTTCCAGACGGCAGCTCTCGATCGCGCGGTAACCGGCGTTGACGAGGCCGAACTGCCCGTCCGCGGCCATCAGCGCATCATAGACAGTCGTCGCATATTCGATCGGCACATGAAGTTCGTAGCCGAGTTCGCCGACATAGGTGATGCGCAGCGCTCGCACGGGGCAGCCGGCGATGCCGATGGTCTTGACCCGGCCGAAGGGGAAGGCCGCGTTGGAGACGTCGCTTGTCGTGACCTTCTCCAGGATCGCGCGGGAATTCGGGCCCATCAGCGCGAGCACAGTATAGGCCGAGGTGACATCCACGAGTTCGGCATGGAGGCCGTCGGGAATGCTGCGCGAGATCCAGTCGAAATCATGCGTGGCAAAGCCGGTGCCGGTGACGATGTAATATTCGTTTTCGGCGGTGCGTGCGCAGGTGACATCACATTCGATGCCGCCCTTGTCGTTCAGCATTTGCGTGTAGATCAGCGACCCCACAGGTTTTGCGACATCGTTGGCGGCAATCCATGACAAGGCAGTCTCGGCATCCCTACCCTTCAGCACGAATTTAGCAAAGGAGGTCTGGTCGAAGATGACGGCTGCCTCACGCACCGCCTTGTGCTCACGGCCGACGGCCCCGAACCAGTTCTGGCGGCCATATGTGTAGATATCCTTCGGCTCTTCATTGGCGAAGAGATCGGCAAACCAGTTCGGCCGCTCCCAGCCGAGTTTTTCGCCGAAGCAGGCGCCCTGCGCCTTCAGCCGTTCATAAAGCGGCGACTTGCGGCATGGACGGCCGCTCGAGTATTCCTCGAAGGGGAAAGCCAGCGTGTAGTGTTTGCCGTAGGCCTCCAGCGTTCTCGTGCGAACCCAATCCGTATCGAAATGCGGGCGGCCGAAGCGGCGGATATCGACCGGCCAGAGATCGTAGGGCGGCTCGCCCTTCGTCACCCATTCGGCAAGCGCCATGCCGGCGCCACCGGCAGATGCGATGCCGAAGGCGTTGAAACCGGCACCGACGAAGAAATTCTTCAGTTCCGGTGCCTCGCCAAGAATGAAGTTGCCGTCGGGCGTAAAACTCTCAGGCCCGTTCAGAAGCTGTTTGATGCCGGCATTTTCAAGCGCCGGGACACGGCCGAGCGCCTGCTCCATGATCTGTTCGAAATGATCGAAGTTGCTGTCGAGCAGCGTATAGTGGAAGCCCTCGGGAATGCCGTCCAGAGCCCAGCCAATAGGGTTCGGCTCGTAGCCGCCCATGACCATGCCACCGACCTCCTCCTTGTAATAGGTCAGCCGATCGGGATCGCGCAGGGTCGGGAGATTGGAGGGCACGCCGAAGGATTCGGTGATGATATACTGATGTTCGACGGAGACGAGCGGCACGTTGACTCCGAAGCGAGTGGCAAAGCTGCGGGTCCATTGGCCGGCGCAGACCACGACCCGTTCGCATTCGATGCGGCCTTGTGCCGTGATGACGGCGCGGATCCTGCCCTTGTCGATTTCGAGATCGAGCACTTCCGTGTCCTCGAAGATCGAGACACCGGCCATGCGAGCGCCTTTTGCCAGCGCCTGGGTAATGTCAGAGGGATTGGCCTGGCCATCCGTCGGCAGATAGGCGGCACCGACGAGATCGTCTGTCGTCATCAGCGGCCAGAGATCAAAGGCCTCCTGCGGATTCAGAAGATGCATTTCGAGGCCGAATGACTGCGCCGTCGTCGCCTGGCGCTTAACTTCGGTCCAGCGTTCCTCATTGCAGGCAAGCCGCAAGCCGCCATTCATCTTCCAGCCAGTGCCAAGACCGGTCTCGGCTTCAAGCTTCTTGTAGAGATCGACGGAATATCCCAGAAGCTGGGTGATGTTGGCGCTGGTACGCAATTGCCCGACGAGGCCGGCGGCGTGGAATGTCGTGCCTGACGTCAGCTTCTTACGCTCCAGCAGCACCGTATCGGTCCAGCCAAGCTTGGCCAGATGATAGGCGGTCGAGCAGCCGATGATGCCGCCGCCGATGACCACGGCCTTTGCCGTTTTCGGTAATTCCTTCGTCATTCAATGATCCTGTTCAAATGCCCGATAGGCGCGCTCGAAGCGGGCAAGGTTTTCGGCAGTATAGGCAGCGTAGTCGAAATCGATGGTCGAATGGATCTCGGAGATCATGCTCCAGAGCGTCTCGCGCAGCAGCGAGGCGCATTTCATGGCCTGGTAGCGGCGGTTGAGATCATCCGTCAGCGGCCGATCGAAATAGGTCTCCAGCATCAGGCGCTCCACCTCTTCCGAAAACTCGCTGTTGGAGGCAAGGCCGCCGAGATCGAAGAGCGGCGTGTTGAAACCTGCATAATCCCAATCGATCAGCCAAAGCCGCCTGCCGTCATCGAGGAAATTGGCTGCTAGCAGGTCGTTATGGCCGAAGGCGATCTCGAAAGGACCTGCGGCTTCTTCGAGACATTCGGCTTTCGCGAGCAGGTCGTCCAGCAATGGCGCATGAGGACTGCCGGCAGCCTTCAGGTTTGCGATGTAATCGCGGATCACATGAAAAACCCAAAAGATCAGCGCCTGACCGCGAAAATGGCGGGCCATGTCGTGGTGGCAGGCGCGGATCAAGGGGATGAGACGGGCAAGCGTTTCCGGTTTTCTGACATCATCGGGCGATAGCGGCGCTGCGTCGATGAAATCGAGAACCAGCACACCCGGCGCATGATGGATAACGGCAGGCGAGATGCCGGCCGCATGGGCGGCGCGGCTTGCCGCAAGCTCGTTCTGCCTGTTGATATGATGAACCGGAATATCTTCGCCCAGGCGAACGACGCGCCGCAGCGCGCCATCCCTCACCAAGTAGTTCCGGTTGGTTAGACCGCCGGTGATCGGAGATATGTCGATCGGACCTTGCCAGATGCCAAGCGCATGAATCCTCTCTTCAGGCGTCACGCGTATCCCCCTCGTAGCCCTCAAGGAAATGATGGGCTTGAGAGGGATCGGCTGTCAAGCCGCGGCTATTTCAGATCGTCTTGCCGGTGGCGTCGAAAACGTGACAGCGCGCCGGATCGAAGGACGCCTTCACGTTGGTGCCGCGCTCGACCTTCTGCTGGCCATCGAGCGCAATGGTAAGCGCCTGATTGTCCGGCGTCGTTGCGTAGAGCATCGTGGCGCCGCCGAGATTTTCGACGAGATCGACATTGACGGTCGAAAGAACCGTGCCGCCTTCCGTCAACGCAAGATGTTCAGGGCGGATGCCGAAGGTGACGTCCTGCCCCGCCTGTCCGGCAAGCCGGCGGCCGAGCTGAATGGCGTTGCCGCAGACATTGAGCGTCGAGCCAGTGTCAGTGACGCTCTCGATCCTGGCATTGAGGAAGTTCATCTTCGGGCTGCCGATGAAACCGGCGACGAAACGGTTGGCGGGATTGTTGTAAAGGTCGAGCGGAGCGCCGACCTGTTCAATGCGACCGGAATTCAGGACGACAATCTTGTCGGCCATCGTCATGGCTTCCACCTGGTCGTGGGTAACGTAGATCATCGTGTTGCCGAGGCTGCGGTGCAGGCGGGAAATCTCCACGCGCATCTGGACGCGTAGTTCAGCATCGAGGTTGGACAGCGGCTCGTCGAAGAGGAAGATGCGCGGCTCACGAACGATGGCACGGCCGATTGCAACACGCTGGCGCTGGCCACCCGAGAGTGCCTTCGGCTTGCGCTCCAGCAGCTTCTCGATCTGCAGGATCTGCGCGGCGCGGCGTACTTTCGGTTCGATTTCCGCCCGCTTGTAGCCTGCGGTTTCGAGACCGAAGGCAAGGTTCTTATAGACGGACATATGCGGATAGAGCGCATAGGACTGGAAGACCATGGCGATGCCGCGCTTGGCGGGCGTCACTTCGTTCATGCGCTCATTGTCGAGCAGCAGCGCACCACCGGAGATTTCCTCGAGGCCGGCGATCATGCGCAGCAGCGTGGACTTGCCGCAGCCAGACGGGCCGACAAAGACCGCGAACTCACCGGGATCGATCGTCAGGTCGATGCCGTGGATGACGTCGAGCTGGCCATAGCGCTTCTCGACCTTCTGAAGAACGACACTCGTTGCCATGTTCCGAAATCCCCTCTTATTTGGTTCTTGCACGCCAGTCGGCGTATTTCGGGCTGTCAGGACCGATCGGCAGGGCAACATCGGCGCCGCTATCGGAGGATTGGTAGATGGCCGTGACCAGTTCCAGCGCGCGCCTTGCATCGGCGCTCGTCACCGGAAGCGGTCCCTTGCCCATCAGATAATCGTGGAAGCGCAGCATCTGCGTGTTGAAGCGCAGAGGTACGGGTTGCCAGTCAGCGATGACGGCATCGATCTTCGCCTGAACTTCGTCATCGGCAGCAATAATCTGCCAAGGATCCTGGCCGGGCGCATAGGCCTCGTGATTGCTCTCGAATGTAATGTTTTCGAAGTGAAGCCTGAGCCGGCTGATCTCGTTCTGCGAGCCGAGCGTACAGGACAACGAAACGAAGGCGCCGTTCTGCATCTGCAGGCTGACCGAAGCGCAATCTTCGACCTCGATCTCGTTGACGCGAGTCGCCACGCGGCCGAAGACGCGGGCAGCAGGACCGGCAAGATAGAAGAGCATGTCGTGCAGATGCAGCGCATGGGTGACGAGTACGCCGCCGAGCTCAGTTGCCCATTTGCCACGCCAGGGAACGGCGTAGTATTCAGGCTTGCGGCGCCAGAAGGTTTCGACGGAGCCCATGTAGAACTTGCCGGCAAGACCGGCATCGATGATGCGCTTGGCCTTTTCGACGCCGTCGCCATACCGATACTGGAAGATCGGCATCAGCGTGCCCGTGGCGGTCTTTTCGGCCTTGATGATTTCGTCGGCACCGGCAAGCGAACCGGTGAGAGGCTTTTCGCAAACGACATGCTTGCCGGCGGCAAGTGCGGCAATGACTTGTTCCTTGTGGATACCGGGCGGCGTGCAGATATCGATGATGTCGATGCTGTCATCGGCAAGCAGCTCATCGAAGGAGGTCGCGCGCCGTTCGATGCCGAATTCATCGCCGATCGTCTTCAGGCGATCTTCGTTCAGGTCGCAAATCGCTACAACCTTGAACTTGTCCGGATGCGGCAGATACCCCTCGACGATATGGGAGCGGCCGATACCGCAGCCGATGATCGCGACTGTCTTGATGCTCATGTCACTTTATCCTGTCTGGCTTTCCCGCCCGATCCATCAACGCTTCATGCCGGTCGTGGCGATGCCCTCGATCAGCAGGCGCTGGAAGAACAGGAAGAAGAAGAATACGGGCACGAGGGTGAGCGTCGACATGGCGAACAATCCGCCCCAGTCCGATGCGCTGGTAGAGTCCACGAAAGTGCGCAGGCCGAGCTGGATCGTGTAAGTGTTCATGTCGTTGAGGTATATCAGCGGACCGAAGAAATCGTCCCAGGTCCAGATGAAGGAGAAGATGGCGGCTGTGGCCAGAACCGGCAGCGACAGCGGCAACATGATCTTCCAATAGATGCGCCAGGCGCTGCAGCCATCCATCATTGCGGCCTCATCGAGTTCGCGCGGGATGCCGCGGAAAAACTGCACCATGAGGAAGATGAAGAAGGCGTCGCTTGCCAGGAACTTCGGCACGACGAGCGGCAGGATGGTGTTGACCCAGCCGAGATCGAGGAAGAGCACATATTGCGGGATGAGCGTCACGTGATAGGGGATCATCAGCGTGCCGAGCATGATCGCGAACCAGAAATTCCGACCGGCAAAACGCAGCCGCGCGAAGGCGAATGCCGTCAGCGAGCAGGCAATGACGTTGCCGGCGACCACCAGCAGCGAGATGACGAGCGAATTCCAGAAGAAGCGGCCGAAGCTGATGTCGAGACCGGTCCAGCCGCGCACATAGGAGGAAAAATCGACTGACGACGGAATGAGCGAAGTCGAGGAGAAGATCTCGTTTTCCGGCCTGACCGACGCGGACACCATCCACAAGAGCGGATAGAGCATCAGGAGCGATGCGGCGATCAGCAGCGCATGGATGACGATCGAAGCCGGCAGGCTGCGTTTGGTGATATCCGATGGCGGCCGGGGCGCGGTGACGGAAGCGGTCATCTCAGTCATCGTAGTGTACCCAATAGCGCGAGGTCAGGAAGGAGAAGGCGGTGAAGATCGCGATGATCACCACGAGGATCCAGGCGAGCGCCGAGGCATAGCCCATGCGGAAATTGCCGAAGGCTTCCTGATAGAGATAGAGCGTGTAGAAGAGCGTCGAATTGATCGGGCCGCCCGTGCCGCCGGAGATGATGAAGGCCGGTGTAAAGGCCTTGAAGGCGTCGATCGTCTGAACGACGGCGTTGAAGAAAATCACCGGCGTCAGCAGCGGCAGGGTGATCTTGTAGAACTGGCGGAATTTCGACGCACCGTCGAGGCTGGCGGCCTCATACATATCCTGCGGGATCTGTCGCAGGCCGGCCAGGAAGATGATCATCGGCGAACCGAACTGCCAGACGGAGAGTGCGACCAGCGTGTAGATCGAATAGCTCGGATGCGAAATCCAGCTCGGGCCGACAATTCCGAAATGCGAAAGTGCCGCATTGACGAGACCATCGCTGGCGAAAAGCTGGCGCCACAGTACAGCAATCGCCACACTGCCGCCGAGAAGCGACGGAAGGTAGAAAATCGCGCGGTAGATTGGCAGGCCGCGCAAGCCTCGGTTCAAAGCAAGTGCGACAAGAAGCGCAAAGGTCAGCTTGAAGGGAACCGACAAGACGACATAGGTCAATGTGACGGACATGGCCGACGCAAATTTCGGATCGGCCGTAGCGATGCGCACGTAATTTGCAGCTCCCACCCAACCCGGCGCCCTCAACATGTCGAAGTCGGTGAAGGAAAGGTAGAGCGAGATCAGGGCCGGGCCGAGTGTCAGGCCGAAAAAGCCTACCAGCCACGGAAGCAGAAAGAGATAGCCGGGAGCATTGGCATTCCACAGCCGCCGGAAGCGTCCGTCAGCCCGTACTCCCTGATATCTTTCCACGGTTACCGTCCCTGCGGACGTGCGCATCGCATTGGTCATATAAGATCAACCCCGCGCGAGAATTCGCGTGATTTCATCCACGAGCTGCTTGCCGGCATCAGCCGGAGTAAGCTGGCCGAAAGCGACCTGCTCCGAGATAGTGCGCAGGACAACCTGGCCTTCGCCGGCACCGGTCGGCGGCGGGGGCGGAAGCGGGCCTGCGAGATCGCCGAGACCGCTGACATATTCGAGCGGGACTTTGCCGGTTTCATCGAGCGTGCCGGCAACGACGTCGCGCATCGCCTTCGATTCCGGAATACCGCGCTCGACATCGAGGATCTTGGCGGCATCGGGGTTCTTGACGAAGAAGTTCACGTAATCGACAGCCTGGTCGATCGCCTTGGATTGTGCGGAAACCGAGAAGAACATCGAAGGCTTGCGGTAGTGGCCGCCCTTGGAGTCCGGCTTGATGCGCATGTAATTGCTGAGCATCAGCTTGTCCTTGACCATCGCCTGATAGCCAACAAACTGGTTGGAGTGGGCGTAGTCGCAGGCGGCCTTCCCGACAGTCAGCGGGCTGGTATCAATCGTATCCTTGTAGAGCGCCTGAATGTCGGGCGTTACGCAGGCGCCGGCCTCACGGAACTTGGCCCACATGTCGAACCATTCGGACGCATCCTCGGCACCGAAAGCAATCTTCGAATCCGCCGTGTAAAGCGCCTTGCCGCGCTGGCGAAGATAGTTTTCGAAGAGTGGTTCGCCGCCACTGCCATCGGCAAAGCCGAAATAGCCCTTGCGCTTGCCGGCCTTGGTGATTTCAGCACCGATCTTGCCGAATTCTTCCCAAGTCGTCTTGTTGGTCGGCACGTCGATGCCGGCTTCCTTGAAGGCGACTGTGTTGATGACGGTCGCTGCCGAGTTTGCGCCGAGGCTGACACCATAGAAATGGCCATCGACCTTGCCGCCTTCGATCTGCGCCGGGTCAAAATCATCGAGCTGCAGCTTCGAGGGCATATAGGATTCCAGCGGAGCAAGAGCGCCGCGCCGGGCATATTCGACGATGTAGCGATAATCCATCTGGATGACGTCGGGGGCGTTGCGGCCGGCCACCTGTGTGGCGAGACGCGGCCAGTAATCGGCCCATCCGAGGAATTCGCCGGTGATCGAAACGCCGCTGTGCTGCGCCTTGAAAAGGTCGGAGACCTTGTTGGTGCGGTCAGCGCGCGGCTGAGAACCCCACCAGATGAGACGCAGGCGGTTTTCCTGGGCAAAAGCGCTGTTTCCGAGCGCCGAAAGCGAAAGAAGCGTTGCTCCACCCGCCATGAAATTACGTCTGCTTACACGAAAAGTCATATTGGTTTTCCTCCTCCCAACAGGAAGCGCCTCCACACGCTTCCGAATTAGCCGCCTTGCAACAAATAACTAATTGGTTACAAGTTATGTTCAAAGCCTCCGGGCTGTCAAGCGGTGTTGCTGGCCCGGTTGCTCTGACCAAATCGGCTTTTTACATTCTTCCGCTTAAGCCTTATGAGCGCAACATGGGAAGTAGGGGAAATCGCATGAACGACATTGGGGAGAGCGCAAAAAAGAAGACCAAGCGCCCGTCCGCTGAGCGAACCGCCCAACGCGATCCGGAGCGCACCCGCGCGGCCATTCTTGAGGCGGCCACACGGGAATTTGCCGAAAACGGCATGGGCGGCGCGCGAGTCGACTCCATCGCAGAGCGCGCCGGTACCAACAAACGCATGCTCTACCACTATTTCGGCGACAAGGAGCAGCTCTATCTACGCGTGCTGGAGGAGGCCTACGTCAGCATCCGCACCGCCGAACGCGCGCTCAACATCAGCACCCGCAGCCCCGAGGAGGGCATTGGAGAACTTGCCCTCTTCACCTGGCGCTACTTCCTGCAGCATCCGGAATTCTTGAGCCTGCTCGGTACGGAAAATCTGCACCGCGCGCGCTGGCTGCGCCAGTCCGTGCGGCTCAAGGAGCTGCATTCGCACCTGATCGGCGAGCTTTCGCAGGTGCTGGAAGAAGGTAAGAAAACAGGTGTCTTCATCGAGACTGCCGATCCCCTGCATGTCTATCTGACAATCGCGTCGCTCGGCTATTTCTACCTGTCCAACCAGTACACGCTTTCGACGATCTTCGGCCGCGATCTCATCACACCTGCCAGTCTCGAAGCCTGGGAACGGCACATCGTTCACGTCACGCTCGCCTCGATAAAGCGCTGATTTTCAAAAAACCGAATTGGCTATTGACAGCAATATTCCTCTTCTGCCATCAAGTAACTGTTTAGTTACCGGCTCGGGAGGGCCGGGCCTGGCTGCCCGCTCCCGACGCATAAAAGCTTCCAGGGAGGGAAAAGTGGCACGTTTGGGGATCATTTTGCACGGCGTTACCGGCCGTATGGGCTACAACCAGCACCTCGTTCGCTCGATCCTCGCCTTTCGCGACCAGGGCGGCATTACGCTGAAATCCGGCGAGAAACTGGAAATCGATCCGATCATCGTCGGCCGCAACGGCGCGAAGATGGAGGAGCTTGCCCGCAAGCATAACATCAAGCGCTGGTCGACCGATCTTGATGCTGCGCTCGCCAATCCCGATGACGCCATCTTCTTCGATGCCGGAACCACGCTGATGCGCGCAGAGCTGCTGTCCAAGGCGCTCGATGCCGGCAAGCACGTCTATTGCGAAAAGCCTATCTCCGACGACTTGCAGGTTGCGATCGACCTGGCCCGCAAGGCGCGTGCCTCCGGCCTCAAGCACGGCGTGGTGCAGGACAAACTCTTCCTGCCCGGCCTGCGCAAGCTTGCGCTGCTGCGCGATTCCGGCTTCTTCGGCAAGATCCTCTCGGTGCGCGGTGAATTCGGCTACTGGGTCTTCGAAGGCGACTGGGGCGTGCCGGCCCAGCGCCCGTCCTGGAACTACCGCAAGGCCGATGGCGGCGGCATCATCCTCGATATGCTATGCCACTGGCGCTATGTGCTCGACAATCTCTTCGGTGAGGTGAAGGCCGTTTCCTGCCTGGGTGCAACCCATATTCCCACCCGTATCGATGAACAGGGCAAGCCCTACAACTGCGACACCGATGATGCAGCCTATGCGACCTTCGAGCTGGAAGGCGGCGCGATCGCGCAGGTCAATTCATCCTGGGCCGTGCGTGTTCGTCGCGACGACCTCGTCACCTTCCAGGTGGACGGCACGCATGGCTCGGCCGTTGCCGGGCTGACGAAATGCTGGAGCCAGCATCGCGTCAATACGCCAAAGCCTGTCTGGAACCCCGACCAGCCGCAGACGATCGACTTCTACAAGACCTGGGACGAAGTGCCCGATACGCAGGTCTTCGACAACGGCTTCAAGGCGCAGTGGGAAATGTTCATCCGTCACGTGGTCGAAGACGCTCCCTGGCCCTATGGCCTGGAAGCCGGCGCCAAGGGCGTGCAGCTTGCAGAACTCGGCCTGAAATCCTGGGCCGAGCGCCGCTGGCTCGATGTCCCCGCCCTGGAGTTTTGAGCCGTGACGACGATCAATCTTCCTCTCGACGGCAAGATCGCTCCTTATAGGCTGACCGGCGCGCCGATCGAACTCAAGAAGCGGGACGCCAAGAGCTTCCCGCGCATCGCCTTTGCCGCCGCCCATGTCGTCGCCGAGCCGCTGGCCGACAACGATCCCTGGTTGACGCCGGCGATCGACTGGGAACGAACGCTCGCCTTCCGTCACCGCCTTTGGGACCTCGGCCTCGGCGTCGCCGAAGCAATGGATACGGCACAACGCGGCATGGGCCTCGGCTGGCCGGAAGCCCGCGATCTCATTCGCCGCGCACTCGCCGAGGCAGCTGGTCGTAAAGACGCGCTGATCGCCTGCGGCGCCGGGACCGATCATCTGACGCCAGGCCCCGACGTAACAGTCGACACGATCATCAAAGCCTACGAGGAACAGATCGAGACGGTCGAGGCCGCGGGCGGTCGCATCATCCTCATGGCAAGCCGCGCCCTTGCCGCCGCAGCCAAGGGGCCGGACGATTATGTCAGGGTCTATGACCGGATCCTTCGCCAGGTAAAGGAACCCGTCATCATCCACTGGCTCGGCGAAATGTTCGACCCGGCTCTGGCCGGGTACTGGGGCAACGGCGACCATCTGAAGGCAATGGAAACCTGCCTGCAGGTGATCGAAGCCAATGCCGCGAAGGTCGATGGCATCAAGATCTCGCTTCTTTCCAAGGAGAAGGAAGTGACCATGCGCCGGCAACTGCCGAAGACTGTGCGCATGTACACCGGCGACGACTTCAACTATGCCGAATTGATCGCCGGCGACGAGCAGGGCCATTCCGATGCGCTGCTCGGCATCTTCGACGCCATCGCACCGGCGGCTTCGGCCGCACTTGACGCACTTGGCCGCAAGAGCAACCACGAGTTCTTCGACTTGCTCGAGCCGACGGTTCCGCTGTCACGCCATATCTTCAAGGCGCCCACCCGCTTCTACAAGACCGGCGTCGTTTTCCTCGCCTATCTCAACGGGTTACAGGACCATTTCACGATGATCGGCGGCCAACAGAGCACGCGTTCGCTGACGCATCTGGCGGAACTTTTCCGCCTGGCCGACAAGGCCCGGGTTCTCGCCGATCCGGAACTGGCGACTGATCGCATGAAGCAGGTGCTTGCCGTTCATGGCGTTCACTGATCGCCGGCACGGCAATGGGAGGAGAATGACATGCAGGTCGAAGGGCTTTCGATCAATCTCGCGACGATCCGCGAGCAATGCGGCTTTGCCGAAGCCGTGGATATCTGCCTGAAGCACGGTATCACCTCGATCGCGCCATGGCGGGATCAGGTCGCCAAAGCCGGTCTCGACGAGGCGGTGAGGATCGTCAAGTCGAACGGCATCAAGCTGACCGGGCTTTGCCGTGGTGGCTTTTTTCCGGCCGCAAACGAGGCCGACTGGCAGAAGAACCTCGACGACAACAGGCGCGCCATCGACGAGACGGCAGCCTTTTCTGCCGATTGCCTGGTGCTTGTGGTTGGCGGCCTGCCGGGCAGCTCGAAGGATATCGTCGCGGCCCGGCAGATGGTGTTCGACGGCATTGCCGCCATGCTGCCGCATGCCCAGGCCGCAGGCGTGAAACTCGCGATCGAGCCATTGCATCCAATGTATGCCGCCGATCGGGCTTGCGTGAACACGCTCGGCCAGGCGCTCGATATGTGCGAGCAACTTGGCGAGGACGTCGGCGTTGCCGTCGATGTCTACCACGTCTGGTGGGATCCCGATCTTGCCAACCAGATTGCTCGCGCAGGACGCATGAAGCGCATCTTTGCCCACCACATCTGCGATTGGCTGGTGCCGACCAAGGACATGCTGCTCGACCGCGGCATGATGGGCGATGGCGTCATCGATCTCAAAGGCATAAGACGGATGGTGGAAGCCGCCGGCTTCCTCGGCGCGCAGGAGGTCGAAATCTTCTCGGCTGAAAACTGGTGGAAGCGTCCGGCCGATGAGGTGATCGCCACCTGCGTCGAGCGCTTCAGGAGCTGCTGCCAAGTCTAGTTTTAAAATCCAATCGTTTCATCACGTATGAAGGAGGAATCATTCGATGGAGAAACGCCGTTTTGCCCTAATCGGCACCGGTAACCGCGGCACCACGATGTGGGGCAAGGATCTGCTTTCCGGCTGGCGCGAGCATGTCGACCTGACTGCGATCGTCGAGAAGAATTCGCTGCGCGGCGAGCGCGCCCGCACCATGATCGGCAGCAACGCGCCGCTCTATGAAAACATCGATGCGATGCTGGCAGAGCAGAAGCCGGATCTGGCGATCGTTTGCACGCCCGACCATACGCATGACGATATCATCGTGCGTGCCCTGGAATCAGGCATCGACGTCATCACCGAAAAGCCGATGACGACTTCGGTGGAAAAGATTCGCCGGATTCTGGATGCCGAAAAGCGCACCGGTCGCCGGGTCGACGTTTCCTTCAACTATCGCTATGCGCCGACCGCGGCAAAGATCAAGGAACTCCTGAATTCCGGCGAGATCGGCCGCGTTACCTCGGTCGACTTCCACTGGTATCTCAACACCAAGCATGGTGCCGACTATTTCCGCCGCTGGCACGCCTATACGGAAAATTCCGGCAGCCTCTTCGTTCACAAGGCGACACACCATTTCGACCTTCTGAACTGGTATCTGGACAGCGACCCCGATGCCGTCACCTCCTTTGCCGACCTGCAGAATTACGGCCGCAAGGGACCTTTCCGCGGCCCGCGCTGCAAGCTCTGTCCGCACACACAAGAATGCGACTACTATCTCGATCTCGAAAAGGATCCCTTCCTCGATACGCTCTACGAGGATCCCTCGAAGATCGACGGCTATTTCCGCGACGGCTGCGTTTTTCGCGAGGATATCGACATTCCCGATACGATGGTCGTTTCAATCCGCTACCGAAACAATGTCCATGTCTCTTATTCACTGAACACGTTCCAGCCGATCGAAGGCCATCACCTCGCCTTCAACGGTACCAAGGGGCGTATCGAAATCCGCCAATATGAGGCGCAGCCGTGGGAAGAGCCAAAGGAAGACACGATCCTGCTGATCCGCAACTTCCCGCACGGCAAGGAGGCCGTCGAGCGCATCATGGTGCCGCATTTTTCAGGCGGCCATTACGGTGGCGACGACCGAATGCGCAACATGATTTTCAAGCCCGATATGCAGGACAGACTCGCGCAACGGGCCGGCACCCGCGCCGGCGCCATGTCCGTGCTGTGTGGCATCGCTGCGCTGACAAGCTCGCGTACCGGCAAGGTCGTCAATATCTCCGACCTCATGCCGGAGCTTGCCAATGACGGTTCGCCCAACTCGCGGAAGGCGTGGTAAACGCTCAGGCGGTATTTTCCAGGCTTTCGAGGGTGAGCCTGTAAAGCAGCGGCTCGCCCTTTATAAAGCGTTCGGTCTCATCCGCTGCCATTTCACCAAGGCGGGTGCGCTCGAGACCGATCGCACCGGCGACATGTGGCGTCAGGAAGACGTTGGGCAGATCGTAGAAGGCCGATTCCGGTCCCGGTATTTCGGGATCGGTCACGTCGATGATGGCGTCGATGCGGCCGGTCTTCAGAACGGCCAGCAGAGCATGTTCATCGATCAGCGCACCTCGGGCTGTGTTGATCAATGTTGCCCCATCCTTCATCAGCGCCAATTTTGCCGCATCGATCATGTGGTAGGTGGACGGCAGTGATGGCGCGTGGACGGATACGATATCCGACTGACGCATGAGATCGTCGAGTTCGACCTTGTGCACACCCATTATGCGCGCCTGGTTGGCATCGACAGTCGGATCTGAGAGCAATATCTTGTATTGGAAAGGCTTCAGCAGATCGATGACGCGGCGACCAATGCGCGAGGCGCCGATAATTCCAACCGTGCGGCGATAGTTGCCGATGGCCTCGCGCTGCATCGGATGGGTGCGATCGCGATCGCGGTCACCAACATAGATGTCGCGGAAACGGAAGACATGTTTGCCGGCAAAGATGATTGCAGCAAGCGTGAATTCCGCAACCGGTACGGCATTGGCCTCGGCCGCATGGCTGACGGGAATGCCGGCCTCGAAAACGCAGGCATCGACGATGCCCTTTACCGTTCCCGCCGCGTGAACGACGAGCTTCAACTTTGGCGCAAGCGCTAGAACCTCCCGGCCAACATAGGGCGCACCCCAGCCGGTGATCAGGATTTCCGCCTCGGAGAGCAGAAGCTTTGCCCGTTCGTCGTCGAAGTGCTGAAGCGGTTCGGCGTCGAGCAGGCGCCCGATGCCATCCAGCCGGCGAAGGACCGCCTCGGGCAGCACATGCTCGGTGCGGGAAGGCTCCATGGCAAGGACGATGGCAGCCCGGTTCATGGCATATGTCCTGGCGCTTCGATGGCGCTAACGGTCATGCCCTCCTCGCTGATCAGCTTCTGGAGCGCAGCAATATCGGGTGCTTTCGGTGGCGTCATCCATGCTCCCGATACGGCAGCCGGATCGTTCAACGCCAACGCAGCCGTGATCAGAATTGTTTCGCCGGCAGAAATTTCACCGCGCAGCTGCGGCACGAGCGTCTTGGAAACGATCATGTTCGTATTCGGCAGCGCTTTCTGGGCAAGGCCGTTTCGCTTGATCGACGAGCCCAAGTCGACGATGCCGGTGAAATCCACTTCGCCGATCGCATGGGCCGAGCCTTCGGCGGCCGAAAGCGTATCCGCATCGAGATCACGTTTGGCAATCGCGAAGCCGCCTTCCGCGGTCTGCAGTGGACGTGGTGTCGTGATGCGGTGAACGCGGACATGCCATGGGGCCGATGGTACGAGCCAGGTTTCGACCTTCACATCCTTGAAGGCCGACCATCTGGAATAAAGGATGTTGCCGGCGATCTTTGCCTCTTCATTGGTTTCGCGGACGCGGTAATGCAGGCCGTCGTCACTGAAGGCGAGCGCGGAATCGAAGGCGCCAAGTGCGAAGGCACGCTCATCGGCTTCGACGCTGAAACCGTAGCGAGCGGAATAGGCGAACTTTGCGTATTTCTCCGTGCCGAAGCGCATCTGCAGGTTTTCCTGGCCTGAAGACAGCGCCACGACATCATTTCCGGCACGCATGACCACCATGCCTGGATGACGTTGCGGAACGACCTCGGGGGGGTGTTCAGGCGCCTTTTCCTCTGCGGTCCAGAAGGGATGATCCTCAGCAATGGCGAGCGGCAGGAAGGCCTTGAAGGCCCAATAGGGTGAGCCGGCAGAATTATAGCTCTCCGACATCAAGAGGTTCGGATAGCCGAAGCCGATGGAGAGAACGCCGTCGTGGCTGGCGATCGGCTTATCCCGCCACCAGCGCAGATGCTCGAGGCAAAGATGCTTGACCTCGCCCCAGGGCAATGCCTCCAGATCGGCAAAGGCAAGCGCCGACCAGAAACCGGCACAGGCGAAACGATAGGTCAGGCTGCGGCCGAAGGGGATCGTTGCGCCATCGGGCGCAAACCAGTGGCGGAAATCCTTGGCGAAGAGAATGGCTCGCTCACGGTAGCGCTTGGCATAGTCGTCATCGACCAGCTTGGAATAGATCAAGCCGTAGAAATGCATGGCGAAGGGAATGTAATGGTCGATGCGGCGGATATTACCGTCACGGTACCAGCCGTCGCCGATGTAAAAGCCTTCGAGTTCCTCGAGATATCGCCTGGTCAGGCTGCGGTCGAAATCGGCGCCGAGGCGGTCGAGGGCTATATCGACGAAGATGCGGAAGAATTTCCAGTTATTGTCGGCATAGTCGAACTGCCGGACATGCTTGAAATAGGCGATGATGTTGTCGCGGGCGCGCTTGTCGAGTGGCTCCCAGATCTTGTCGGGCACCAGCGCCAGGGCAAAACCGAGGGCGGCGAGCTCCACCATACGCTGATCGCGGGCATTGACGGTGCCCCAATATTCGGGATGGGCCGGATCGCAGCCGTTCGCAAGGCCCTCAGCAAAGCGGTGCCAGTGGTCGAAAGCGGTCTTGCCGGCGCCGAGCGGTGCAAGACCCCAGAGCGGACGCGCGAAGCCTTCGAGATCGGCAGCGGCCCGGTCGAAATGGGCGCCGGCGCCGTCGAGGCGAACACGGGCATTGCCATCGGAGAAGAAGGGCAGCAGCGGGTTGAAGAGATCGTTGACAGCACGGATCATATCGGCGCGGTTCTTCAGCGGATTGCCTGCAAGCGGATTGGCGCTGGCGGGATCATAGGTCATCGGCATCACTCACAGCTTGTCGGTATCGGGAACGGTGCCTCCAGCAACGGGGACAACCGCCTGGCAGATGTGGCGGGCGGGAGCAACCCTGTCGCGGTAGCGGGAAATCATCAGGGAAATGGCCTCGCGGCCAAGCGCTACGCGGTCGACGCGCATGGTGGAAAGCCTGGGATTGGTCATGACGGCACAGGGCAGGTCATCGAAGCCGACGATCGCGAAATCCTGAGGAACGCGAAGGCCTGCTTCGGTGACGGCTTCGAGCACACCTACGGCAATGAAATCGTTCATGCAGAAGGCCGCCGTATAACCTGGATCCTCGGCGAGCATCGCGACCGTGCGCTCGTGCGCTTCGCGGCTGGCGCTCCCCTGGAAGGTGAGCGGAACAAGCCGGCCCTCGGCACCGGGAATCGCGGCAATCGCCGCTTCGAAGCCACGCACACGCTCGCGGATCGTGTGACGATGGGAGCCGGTGAGATGCAGGATGCGGCGATGGCCGGCTTTCGTGAGCCGGCTCGTCGCCTCGTAGGCGCCAAAGAAATTGGAGGGTGAGACGCCATCGAGGCGCAGGCGCGGATCGGTACCGTTGACGAGAACGGTCGGCGTTCCCGTCTCTTCCAGCCAAGCCCGCAGCGCATCGCCGGGATCGATGCCGACGAGGAAAAGCCCTTCGGCTTCCGCCGTCTGCATATATTCGCCGACGACATCGGGCATCGTGCGGTCTTCACGCACGAGCCGCACCTCGAAAGGCATGCCAGCATCGGCGGCGCCGGCACGAAGGCCCTCCACGATCGATTCGTAGAAGACGCTGAGGCCGCCGGTCGCCCCGTCGCTGGCAATCAGAGCAAGTCCGCCCGGAACGCTTTCCGAAATAGTCTTCACCGGATAGCCATGTTCGGCGGCAACCTTCAAAATGTGCCGCCGCACGTTTTCGCTGATACCAGGCTCGTTGGCGAGCACCCGTGAGACCGTGGAAACGGAAACGCCCGCCAGACTGGCAATGTCGGCCTGACGTGGCTTTCTGGTCCTAGTCTCGTTCATCCTGACCTCATTCATGCAGCAGAGATTATGCAAATTATGCAAATTTGCAAGCAAACTATAATTCTTGCAAACAGAAATTTTTTGCGTACTCTACCTGCCGAACGCTCGAAAAGACCATTGGAGGATGGCATCGGGCATCAGACAAAGGAGGAAATGATGCAGGTCAATCGCCGTTCATTCTTGATGGGAACCGCGGGTGCCGCGGCCGGCCTTGCTTTTGGCGCCGGCAGCTCGATCCCCGCATTTGCCGAGGAGGCTTCGCTTCGCGCCATGTGGTGGGGCTCCAACGACCGCGCCAAGCGCACGCTCGATGTTGCCAAGCTCTACCAGTCGAAGACGCCCGGCGTCACCATCGTCGGTGAATCCCTTTCGGGCGACGGCTACTGGACCAAGCTCGCAACGCAGATGGCCGGCCGCTCGATTGCCGATGTCTTCCAGCTCGAGCCGGGCACGATCTCCGACTATTCCAAACGCGGCGCCTGCCTGCCGCTCGATGAATTCGTTCCCTCGACGCTGAAGGTCGACAGCTTCGGCGCCGATATGCTGAAACTGACCACGGTTGACGGGAAGCTCTATGGCGTCGGCCTCGGCCTCAACTCCTTCGCGATGTTCTTCGACACCGTCGAATTCGAAAAGGCCGGTATTCCGCTTCCTACACCCGATCTCACCTGGGATGAGTATGCCAAGCTCGCCGTGGAACTCGCGAAAGCCTCCGGCAAGGGTGGCGGCCCCTACGCGGCGCGTTACAATTATGTCTTCGACGCCTGGCTGCGCCAGCGCGGCAAGAGCGTCTTCGCCAAGGAGACCGTAGGCCTCGGCTTTACGGTCGACGACGCCAAGGAATGGTTCGACTATTGGGAGAAGCTGCGCAAGGCGGGCGGCACGGTTGCCGCTGACGTGCAGACGCTGGACCAGAACACGATCGACACCAATTGCCTTGGTCTCGGCAAATCGGTTATCGGCATGGCCTATTCCAACCAGATGATCGGCTATCAGCTGATCATCAAGAACAAGCTCGGCATCACCATGCTGCCGCGCGAGAAGAAGGGCGGCCCGTCAGGCCATTACTATCGTCCGGCTCTGATCTGGAGTGTGGGTGCTACGACCAAGCAGGGCGAAGCCGCCGCAAAGTTCATCAGTTTCTTCGTCAACGATCCGGAAGCCGGCAAGATCCTCGGCGTCGAACGCGGCGTGCCGATGTCGCCGGTGGTTCGCGAAGCGATCCTGCCACAGCTCAACCCGACGGAGCAGGAAACGGTCAAATACGTCAATCTGCTCAAGGATCAGGTCGGCGAATATCCGCGGCCGGTACCGATGGGCGCGACCGAATTCGACCAGCGTGTTCTCCGTCCGACCTGCGATGAGCTCGCCTTCGAACGCGTCTCTGTCGCCGATGCGGCAGCCAAGCTCGTCGAAATCGGCAAGGCTACGCTCAAGGGTTAATCATACCCCCGCATGAACAGGTTAAGGCCCGCCGCAAGCGGGCCTTTTCCATTGGCGCTATCGGCTCAGTTGCTGGCGTCATCGATAACCCGCCAGTCGGGTCGACCGAGATTGAACGGCCATGCGTGTACGTCGCGATCATTGAAGTAGACGACTTCCTGCAGCTCGGGAAAATCGCTCTGCCTGAGCGTCACTGTTTCCATCCATGGCTTGATGTACCCGTCACTACCCTCATAGCCGAGTTCGGCCACCCAGACCGGCTTATGATACTGCGCGACAAGGTCGTAGCCAGGCTTTAAAGCCTCGTTGAAAGTCCGTGGACCATTGTGAACGATCCGGTCATAAGGCTCCAGACCGAAGACCGAGAGGCCGACGAAGTCGACATAGGTGTCGCCCGGGTAATAGGCATCGAGACCAGGCAGTCCTTTCGGCGACCACATGAGTTTCGTACCGGGCGCTTCCTCCCGCACGATGTCCATCATCCGCCTATAGGCAGCTATATAATCTGAAGGATTCCAGCCGGACCACGAAAAGCGGCCGGATTTGTCTTCCATTTCCTGCCCCCAGCGGACGATGACCGGGCTTTTCAACTGGGCGATCATACTGGCGATCGCCCGCATATTCACATCGTAATCGCCGCGGAACAGCTTCCAGCGCAGTTCATCGGAGGTCAGCCGCCAGTCTACATCCCATGACCAAGGTTCCACCGTGATCAGCAGGTTGCGGCCTCTTGCCAGCGCATAGGCATCCGCTACACGAAGCGTTTCGAGATCGACATCTTCCCATGGAAGGAAGAGGTGCTCCGTCGCCACGCTCTGCTGCGCGCCGAAATCGCCATGCGGATCGTAGGCACCGAATTTGACGCCATCGGCATGAATGGCGGGCCGCTTGTCTGTGATCGTCTGCGCACCCGCCGCATTCATGACGGCGGTGGCGTTTTGCGCCTCGCTTCGGTGCGAAATGTCGGCAACACCGAGCATAAGGATCGCGATTGTTGCTGCCGAGATTTTCTTCGCCAGGGTTTTCATCGTCTTGTCCTCCCTTTCGGCTATTTATTGGTCGCGAGAACCTGCTTCAGCTCTTTGGCTTTCAGGCTCACCGTGTCTGCCGGCACCAGCTTTCGAAACTCGTCGTCGGCTTTCGTTGAAGCGTGCCGGAACACGTACCAGTCCCCGCTCGGCTGACGCCGCTGGTAGATCGTGTTGCCGATCCTGCGGTGGCCGAAGCAGGTACTGGCACGTGCCGCCCCCTCATTATTGGTCCAGGTCGCACGCATGCACATCTGGCCGAAATCGTCGACGACCCAGCGGCCTTCGGCGAAAGACTGCTTGCCGTCATTGTCAACCCAAGCGACGAGGCGCCTGCCCTCGCCAATAAAACGACCGCCGCCGGTATTCCAGGTCCAGGTTTTGTCGGCGTAGATCGCATACAGTTCGCCCGCGCTGAGCGGTATTGGTGTCGGCGCCTTCTTCTGTTCCGCTGCGCGTGCGCCTATCGGGAGGATAAGGCTGAGGCACAGAGCCAGCGCTCCTCCCGTCAATCGTGCTGCCATGCTCATTTTTTCCTCCTCACGCATTTCTGCTCTCCCAAATACCCCTGCCCCTATGGCCGGCTTCGGCAAAGCCGTGCCATCTGAGATGGAATTTCACGATCCTGGTCTTGCCGCCGCCGAGGCCCGCACCTGCCACAGCAAATTGCGACTGGGTAAAGGTGACGAAGGGCTGGCCGTGCGAAAGCGCTTCCATGGCGGTTAGCCCATGGTTGCCGAGTTGCGCCCCGCCGACCAGGCAGGCGACGAGAGCGGCGACGGCCGCAAATCGCAGGCTATACGCCTGCGGCAAAAAGGGCTGACCGTTCTCGACGGCATGGCGGGCGATAACCAGGGTTGCTAGCGATACATAGATCAGCAGGTTGATCGCCGCGAAGATCTGGAAGCCACGCGCACGGTCGCCCTCGGCGGCAAAAACCATGGCCGCGGCACAAATACCTGCCAGGGCGACGTAGGGTGCGATAATCTGCACCGGCAGTTTGCGCTGCCCCTGATCACCCTTCGGAGTGATGCGGAAATCCACGAACGAACCGGTCACGTGATCACGCGCGGCGGCGAGGCTGCCCGCAAGCGACCAAGGCCAGCGCAACAGGATGAAGACCACCCCTTCCCAGCCGAAGAGCTTTGCATCGTACGGCCGGAACGTGCCAGACGCACGCCAGAAGATGGCGAAGACCGTCAGTACGATCGAAAGCGGCAGAGAATGCAGCAAGAATGCCGGATAGGTGACGTTGGCGAAAACATGGCCCGTGAGCAGTGCTGCGACCGGCAGCAGGAACATCACTGCCATGAAAGTCGAAAACAGCGGATACCAGAGCTGCGAAAACAGGAACTGAAACTTCAACTTCAGCGGCAGCCGGGCGACATGCCGGCCAGAATGCTGCAGGAGGATGGTGACCAGGCTCCGCGACCACTGGAACTCCTGCACCGCCAGATCGGCAAAGGTCGCCGGCCCGTCGCCATGGGCGATGGCATTGACCGCGTGGACCCCGCGCCAGCCGCCTGCATTCATCATCAGCGTGGTCGAATGGTCTTCTGCAAGCTCGGGGCCGAGCCCGCCGATCTTTCTCAGGGCTGCCGTTCGAACGGCATAGTGCGAGCCGATGCAGAGCGGTGCCCAGCCGTTGTTGTATCCGGCCTGCAGTGAACCATGCAGGCTCGCTTCCGCATAGAGCCTGCCACGGGCGGCCCAGCTTTCGGCGGCATTGGCATCGCAGATGCTGGGCGCCGAGACATAGCCGACTTCGGGATCTGAGAAGGGTCGCAGGACTTCGCGAAGATAGGTCGGCGTCGGCACATGATCGGCATCGAACTGGGCGACGAAATCATAACGGTCATAGCCGAAGTGATCATAGAAATAGGCGAGATTGCCTTCCTTGCAGCGCGTGCGGCGCGGCCAGGTGGAGCGGTGATATTCGCTCACGCCTTTGCGGGATGAGATCATGATGCCATGCTGCCCGCACCATCTCCTCGTCTCCTCGGACGGATCTTCGTCGGCGAGCCAGATATCGAACTCGACGCCCTTCTGATCGAGCATCGCAAGAAGCGTTTTGCGCACGACGGCGAAAGGTTCCGACGGCGCTTTGGTGACCACCATGGCGACCCGTCCCCTCGGCAGGTCGGCGGACGATCTGACCTGCTTTGCATCGAGGAAGATCAGTATGAAATAGGCCGGAATCAGGGTGACCCAGGCAAGGATGAGGGTGACGAGCAGAAATGCCGGCCATGAAACAACGTGCGCGGGCTGAGCCCACCAGAGCCAGAAGTAGGCGAGCGCTGCCAGCCAGGAGGCGATGCCAAGACCATAGGCAGCTCGATTCCAACCGGCAAAGACGGGCTCGAACATCTCGGGTTTGGCGGCAGAAGACTGAGGTATGCGGGTGATTTCGGCTCTGGTGTTCATGCGATCACCTCCAGTCCGAAAGTCGGGCCGGCCGTGCGGATGATTGTGTCGATATCCGAAAGCACAGGCATGAAATCCAGCTCCAGGCGAGCCTTTTTCGTATCGGCGAAAAGCGCAGGCGGATCACCCGCGCGGCGCGGCTGACAACGGATCGGCACCCTGCGGCCGGTCTTTCGTTTGACAGCATTGAGGATCTCGCCGACCGACGTGCCGCGGCCGGAGCCCAGATTGAGGCTCAAGGAATTGCCGCCAACGAGAAGATGGCGAACGGCGGCAAGATGCGCTTCGGCAAGATCGCTGACATGGATGTAATCCCTGACGCAGGTGCCGTCTTCCGTCGAATAGTCGGTGCCGAAAATGTCGAGGCTCTCGATCCGCCCGCTTGCGGCGAGAAGCGCGCGCGGGATCAGATGGGTTTCAGGATAGTGCCGCTCGGCAAGCTGGCCTTCCGAATCGGCGCCGGCCGCATTGAAATAGCGAAGTGCGGCGAAGCGGATGCCATAAGCGGCGGCATAATCCTCCAAGGCCATTTCGAAGATCAGCTTGGTCCTGCCATAGGGGTTGACCGGCTGTTGCGGCGTTTTCTCGCCGATCGGCAGCATTTCCGGAATGCCGTAGGTCGCGCAGCTGCTGGAAAAGACGATCCTGTCGATATTGCAATCGAGACAGGCGTCCAGCAGTGACAGGCTGCCGATGACATTGTTGCGGTAATAGATGCTCGGCTTTTCGACGGACTCACCGACATAGGCGTTAGCGCCGCAATGGATGATACAATCCGGCGCATACTCGGCCATGACGTGGCGCAGCCTTGCCCCGTCGCCGATATCTGCCTGGATTAGCGGTCCCCACCGGACGCTGTCGATATGTCCGGTGGAAAGATTGTCATAGGTGACCGGAACCATGCCGGCACGCGCAAGCGCCTTGCAGATGTGGCTGCCGATGAAGCCGGCGCCACCCGTAACCAGGATGTAGCGGGGCATCTCATACGGCCTCCGCCACTTCCTTGCCGGCAAGCAGCGCATCGAAATAGGCTATCGTACGCTTGAGCCCGGTCTTCAGCTCCGTCGTCGGCCACCAATTCAACTCTTCTCTCGCTTTGGAAATATCCGGACGGCGCTGCTGCGGATCGTCCGCCACGGCCGGCAGGTAAACAATGCGCGAGCGCGAATTGGTCAGATCAAGGACGATTTCGGCCAAATCCCGCACAGTGATCTCCACCGGATTGCCGAGATTGATCGGACCGACGCAGTGTTCGCCGGCATCGGCGAAACGCAGGAAACCAGCGACGAGATCGTCGACATAGCAGAAGGAGCGGGTCTGCCGGCCATCACCGTAGATCGTTATGTCGGTGTTGGAGAGCGCCTGGACGATGAAATTGGATACGACGCGTCCGTCATCAAGGCGCATACGCGGCCCATAGGTGTTGAAGATCCGGCCAACCTTGATATCGACGCCATACTTGCGGTGGTAATCGAAAAACAGGGTTTCGGCTGACCGCTTGCCCTCGTCATAGCAGCCGCGCGGGCCGATTGGGTTGACATTGCCGAAATAGGTTTCGCGCTGCGGGTTCTCGTGCGGATCCCCATAGACTTCCGAAGTCGAGGACTGGACGACCGTTGCGCCGCAGCGACGCGCTGCATCAAGCGTATTGACGGCTCCAAGCACATTGGTCAGTAAGGTGCCGACGGGATCACGCTGATAGTCCGGCGGCGAGGCTGGCGAGGCAAAGTTGAAGATGATGGAAGCCTCGACGTCATAGGGCTGGCGCACGTCATGTTCCAAAAGCCGAAAGCGGACGTTCTGCAGCAGATGCTCGATATTGAAATGGCGGCCGGTGTAGAAATTGTCGAGACAGATGACCTGATGGCCGCGCTCGAGAAGTCGCTCGCAAAGATGGGAACCCAAGAAGCCGGCGCCTCCGTTGACCAGCACGGTTTCTGACCGCTGCCGTGGTGATCCGAATGCAGATCCTGAATATCCTTCTGTGGGAATGAAACTACGCATTACAAACTCCTTCCCAAGTCGTGTGGTCTTTCTTAGACCCTTCTATACTTTAGGCTCCCTCTTCTTCCGCCTCCATAACTTCAACGTGAAGTGGCGTTAACGAATAACCATCCCAGTTATTCTTCGAAAAATTGCACCTATGGTCGAAATGATAGGAGGATATCAGGGAAGGTCAACTTCAAAACACGGGAGCAATTCTAAATAGCTACAGTATTAAACTTAGGAATTCGCTTGATTAATCCTTCTCTATGACTATGGTGCCATGCTTTCCGTCCGGCCGCTCCAGCTTCAGTCAATGAAGCCGATGTATGGAGTTTGTCGGACATTTGTGTTCGAGGGCGCGTCGCTATTGCCCTGACGATAGAGGGGTTCTTCAATGACGACTCGTGACCGCATGCATGGTCGAGTGCCATGCAGTTTCAGCTCTCTGGCTTCGGCTGCGACGATTGTTCTTTCAGCCATAGGACCGATGTCATGCGCGGTCGTCGATACGGCGATCGTGGGAAGCACGGAGAAGAGTGTCCTTGTAGCAAGCGTGCCGCATGCCGCGAAGGACTTCGCCTATTCCTCCGAACCGAAGACCGCCTCGGCTAGAGTGACCGCCGCGGTCTATCCCGGTTCCGGGCCATACATCTGCTCACCGAGCGGTTTCGGCCAGAAATCACGCTGCTTTGCTCGCTCGTCCCGGATGGATTGATGGTCTAGTGCGGCCACCTGCCGGAGAGATCGCCGCTGTCCGACGTATCGTTGAAGAAACGTGAGGCCGCTTCCGTGCGATTTCTCACATTCATCTTCTTATAGATATTGCGGACGTGGACCTTAACCGTGTTTTCGGACAGGTGAAGCTTGTCGGCAATGATCTTGTTCTGCGTGCCCTTGCAGATGAGGTCGAGGATCTGCACCTCGCGCGTGGTCAGAGCCGCCATGCTGTTGCGGCGAAGCTTCAGCGCATTGGCACGCGCTGCGTCGACGGACTTCGTCTGGTATAGCGAGGGCTCAAGTTGTGCCGTCGCGCGATTGGACAGGCGACCTAGAAGTGCGGATGGAAAATGCTCGCCGCCCTTCATCAGCAGGTCGATTGCCGCCATGAAGACATCCAGCCGCAGATTGAGCGGAAGGACGCCATCGACGACGCGCGCTTCGACAAGACGGCTGATATAGGGTTCCATCATGTCGATAGCTTCGACGACAAGGCCGATGGATGCGTCCGGACGGCTTTCACGAACGACCTGCAGCGCATCGTGCAACTCGGCGCCGGCGACATGATAGAAAAGAACAAGCCGCATGTCTTGAATATCCTTCTCGGATATGGACTGCGCGCTCGATACGCTTACGACATCGAAATTCGGGAATTTCTTTGCCAATGCCTCAACCATGCATTCGGAGAACAAGTCCGCCTTAGCGATTACCAGGACTGTTTCTCCGTTCGGGCTCAGTCTTCTTGCCTGATCCGAATTTCCTACTTCCGACCCAACCATGAACATATACGCCTCCCCTAGCGCTACACTTTACAAAACTCGGAGCATCTACTCCCATTGGCGCGATGGCGGGTATTACATGCCGACGAACATTGCCCCTAGGCATGTGACCGCCTTATCTTTTAGGCATTTCTTAATTATGGTAATATGAATTACGAAGGAAAGAAATGGCCCAAATGGGTTAGTTGTCACAAAGTTATATTTATTTTTTGCCACTTTATGGTTGTATTTCAGACAAGAAACATACCAGCGGGCGGTATTTCAACTAAATCACGATATAAAGCCGCGTGTATTAGTTCGAGACATACGAAAGCAACGTCGTAATGGACAGATGATATTTCAAAATAAGAGAGAGAACCTTACGGGCTTAACTTCGCTATATCGCTATCATTCGAAGCAGCCTGATTCCGAGGTACGAAGTGCTGTCCCGAATTCGTACACAGCTTCACCGGGTCTGCGATCCGGCGCGGCTTAATCAGTGTGCTGAAGCCGCCTCTCGGATGCCTTAGCCCGAATTGATATCTATCGGGACCCATTTTTTTCCATCAGTCTGCGATAGTCGCCCAAGCGGTGACGTGAAAATCAAGTATCGGCATGTGTTTTTGATACTTGGTCTTCTTTCGAGGAAACTCAAAAAGAAGTTCGACTGTCTTGCTCGCGCTCATATCGAGTCCGGGACCGGATCTGTGCGTCTTTGTACTGAGTAGGCACTATCCCAATACAGAATTTGGCCAACAAATCGCGATAATCTGCAGGTGAAAAGGTACCAAGTACATCTGCCCATATTAGCGCAATGGAGCAAGCGCGAGCAAAGATCCCATTTGAGATGAGAGGGACTTCGAAAGCTGCTCCAGTTTTTTTCTGGAGGGAACTGTAATGCCTTATGATTCCAAGGGTTCGGATGACGACACCGTCAAGGTGGGCGCTTTGGCCGATGGCTTTTCCAGCGCCATAAACTCGACCGAAATCGATGACGATTCCACAGGTTACGTCGGCGGTATCGCCAATGGCGACAATCGCAATAACACCGACAACAGCACGGACGTCAACGTCAATGCCGACGTGGACGTGAAGGCCGACAACGGCGACAACCGCGACAATGAATACGACTGGTCCTACAAGTCGGACGACGACACCAAGACGACCACCATAAATGACAACGACACAACCACCACCACGAAGTCGGACTACGACTGGAGCTACGATTCCAAGTCTTACAGTGACAACGATACTACAACGATCAGCGACAACGACACGTTCACCAAGACCGACACTGACATTAAGACGGTCACGGATACCAAGACGACCAGCGACAGCTTCAACAAGACGGACACGGATTTTGCCGTCGTCGATGATGTCAAGGACTTCGGAAACCTCGGCGTTGCCGGCCACGACCTTACCTTTGACATCGGCGATGACTTCTCCTTCACCCTCGATGTCGACAGCATTCTCAACAATTCGCTGAACGGCGAGGGCAACGACACCGGTTTCAGCATCGTCCAGGCGAACCATCTCGCAGATCAGGATCAGGCCTGGAATGTCAGGATGGACAACGCCGGTGCTCAGAATCATCTGAATGCGGATGCCGGCACCGCTCATGGTGCTGACGGCGTCGATATGGACGGCAAGAGCTGGGATCTCAAGACAGGCGACGACGTCGCAGGCACTTCGACGGCAGATGCTTCCGCGATCCTTGCCAACTCGGGCTTCCATCTGGAGCTCGTGCAGGGCGCCAACATGCTCAGCAATACAGTCGACTCCAGTGTCATCGGCGGCAACTCGCATGTTTCCGATGTCGGCGACGACAGCAGCGGACACTAACCTCCTAGACCAAGAAAGGACTGCACCGGCCTCGGCCGGTGCAGTTTGAATGCTTGCGTGCGAATTGACGAACAGCGCGGCTCGCCCAGAAAGACGCCGCATGGCCGGTCGTTTCTTCGATAGGGAGGGCCAAGGCAATGCAAATCGAGAAATTCTCAGAAATCATCGCCCATTTCATCGGTATATTCGAAACGACGACCGAAGAAATGAGGCTGCGCGCGGAGCTGACCGAGGGCACGGGTCCTGCGGAAAATGATCCGGCGCTAGACGATCTGGTCAACAGCACTCCCGCCTTCGCTTCCGATCTCATGCTCAAAGACTACGATCCCGACGTCGACTACAGAAGTGTGAGCTATGATATCCTCTACGGCAGTCCCCATCGGTTCGGCCGTCCCTTCGAGGAAAGCCTCGAAAAGCTCTCCGAAATCGCCCACCGCGACGTGCCGCTGCCCCGGTTCGGCAGCCCGCAGGACATTGATGTCGAAGCCGAGGAAAAGCTGGAAGTTTTCAATGGTCCCGGCTCGGCGAGCGGATACGCCACGCAAATAAACATGCTCGATGACGGTGATTTCCTCGACATGACGAATGGCCACCATGCCTCCCGTGATACGAGCTTCGTCACCGAACGGCTGGCCGAGTTCAGTGCAGATGCCGAAATCTTCACTCCCTTTGCCAGCCTGCAACGGACCGACACTTTCGAAGGTGTCAAGCAAACTGCCGATGAGATGGAAGCCTATATTCGGGCGGTAAAGGATTCCGGGCGAGCCTCGATCGGAACGACCGAACCGCCGGCAGACAATCCAAATAATCAGGCCCATGATTTCGTGCTGGCGGGTGACGAGATCTCCGGAACCTATATGAACAGCAAGCTTGTTTCCGAGGTTTCGGCGCTCAATGACTTGCTGCCGGACCGTGATCTTGCCAAACCGCCCGAAGATCCAGACGAAAGCCAGGCATCCGTCGAGCAGCATGACCCAGCTTCAAATAGCCTGGAGGTCACCGCTGGCGCGAACCTGCTCGCGAACATAGCTTCCGTCGTCACCACTGCAGTAATCTCCCCCGTCACGGCTGTCATGGGTGACCATCACCAGATCGACGCCATCACACAGGTCTATGTCTACAGCGACAACGACGACATCGCCTCCGTATTCCATTCCTCGGCCGATGGCGCAGAGAGTGCCGGTGTCTCCGCCTATAATATTGCAAGCTTCGAACGCAGCACTTTCCAACACGACCAATCCCTGACAATCGTCGATGCTCAAGGCGATCCCATCTTTCCAACGGCCTGGCGTGTCAGCGTCATCGATGGTGACATCTCCTTCGTAAACTGGGTCGAGCAATATCATTTCGTCAGCGACAACGACACGATGATCGTCACGACGAGCGGTTCGGAGACGACGGTTCTGACCGGTGGCAATACGACACTGAACTTTTCGTCGTTTTTCCAGATGAGTTCGCAGTACGATCTGGTGATCGTCGGTGGCAGTGTCTACGACATCAACAGCATCACACAGATTTCGCTTCTCTACGACAACGACTGGGCTCGCGCCGAAGACGGCGTGGACGGCAATGCCACCATCCAGTCCGGCAACAATCTCATCTGGAATTTTGCCGCGATCCACAATGTCGGGGCTGCCGACCGGTTCGAAACCATGCCGGACTATATGCACGAGGCGGAGAAGGGAATCCAGGAGCGTGATCCGACAATGCCCGAAGGCTTGTCCAACGATCTCAACTTCCAGGGCTACATCGGCCTGAATGTTCTCTACATCACCGGCAATCTTTTCGACATGACGATCATTAAGCAGGTCGCAGTCCTTGGAGATTCCGACGACGTAACCCAGGCCGCAGCCGAGCTTCTTAAGGATAACCGGGACGCCGTGGTCACGATCGATACGGGAAGCAATACCATCGCCAATATCGCTGAAATCATCGACTACGACAGCTTCGGCAGTACCACCTATGTTGCCGGTCAGCTCTATTCCGACGCTATTCTCATTCAGGGTGGGATCATCGAACACGATACCACCCAGCCCGAAATGGCGGGCCAGAAACTGGCCAATGAAGTCATCGCCTTCCTCAATGACGATGACGCCCACGACAGTGCGGACAGCGGCGACGGCATCATCAACGGCGGGCACGACCTTTCATGGTCTTCCGCCCACCCGTCTGACGTCATGCAAGCCGTGGTCGCGTGACCGACGTATCCTGGGAGAGGCCGCGATGAACCAGATCTCAAATTCAAAGCAAACTTTTGCCGATGGCAGCGTACTCGACCTGCGCGCAAACAAGCCTTCCTCAAGGGAGCCGGCTGCCGAGGACTTTCTGACGCAAACCTGCATTTCGGTGATCGACGATGCGGTCGGCCGTCTTCGCAGATTGTCGGGCAAGCCGAAGACCGATTCTCAAGAGGTCGAGGTTGTTGACGCGGAGAAAATAGATGGAGCGCAAGCCGTCATGCCTGTCACACAGCCCGAACCGAAGCCGGCGGCGGTGGCAATACCCCTCGTCGATCCGATAGAGCGAAAAGCAAAATCGCAGCCCATTGAAGAAATGCGGGCACCGGCGGGGCCGGAAATCGAAGCACGGCGCACGCCCGAAGACACTACCGAACTCAAGGTCAATCCTGATATTCCTTTCGCCAAGACGATCGATGGCGACAGCGGCCCCGTGAAGGAGAATGAGCGCCGCCTGCGTTCCGGCGGTGACGGTGGCAGCAAGGATCCGGATTTCGCCGGTGGTGGCGGGGGCGGTGGTGGCGGAAGCAGCGGCTTTCACAAACGCAGCGAGCCGGTGAATTTTGCGTTGAGCCTTTCGCACGGTATCGCCGTCATAAGGCGCAACCTCGCAATCGTCATGGTCTTCACCATCGCGATCAACGTGCTCCTGCTGGCAATCCCGCTCTACCTCTTCCAGATTTCCGACCGTGTGCTGACGAGCCGTTCGATCGATACGCTGGTTATGCTTTCAATCGTGGTGGTGGGAGCCGTTCTCTTACAGGCCTTCCTCGATTCCGTCCGGCGCTTCGTTCTGATGCGGACTGCCGTCGAACTGGAAGTCCAGCTGGGCGCCCCGATCCTCAGTGCGGCCGCACGCGCCTCGCTGCATGGAAGCGGCAAGGATTACCAAATCCTGCAGGACCTTCAGCTTCTGCGAAGCTTCCTGACGTCAGGCACGCTGATTGCCTTTCTCGATGCACCGTTGATGCCGCTCTTCGTGATCGTGGTCTATCTGGTGCATCCGCATCTCGGCATCATCATCATGACCTGCTGTGCGGTGCTATTTATGATCGCTTTCCTGAACCAGAAGTTCACGGCCAAACAGTTTGCCGAGTCCAACAGCTATCTCAGCCGCGCGAACTTCCATCTCGATTCCATGTCGCGTAACTCGCAGATCATCAACGCGCTCGCCATGATTCCCGAGGCGGTGAAGATGTGGGGCAGGGAAACCGCCGGCTCGCTGAAATCCCACGTACAGGCGCAGGATCGCAACATCATGTTCACGGGCGTTTCCAAAGCCTGCCGCATGATCACTCAGGTCGGACTTCTCGGCTGGGGCGCGCATCTGTCACTCTCAGGAGAGCTGACCGGCGGCATGGTCATCGCAGCTTCGATCATTTCCGGCCGCGCGCTGGCGCCGATCGAAGGGGCAATCGAAGGCTGGCATCAGTTCAACCGGTCGGCCGCCGCCTATGGTCGCATCAAGAACCTGCTGCTTACCTCGCCGCTCAACTTCCCGCGTCTGCGCCTTCCCAATCCGGAAGGGCGGCTCGATGTGGAGCGGGTCCTTTTCGTTCCGCCGCCGCAGAAGAAAGTGATCCTGAACGGTATCTCCTTCTCGCTGAGGAAGGGTGAATCGCTGGCGATCATCGGCAATTCCGGTTCCGGAAAGACGACGCTCGGCAAGATGCTGGTAGGCTCGATCCTGCCGACCTCCGGCAATGTGCGCTTGGACCTCATGGATCTGCGCAACTGGGACCAGCGACAGTTCGGCGAAAGCATCGGCTATCTGCCGCAAGATGTGCAGCTCTTTCCAGGTACCATCAAGGCCAATATCTGCCGAATGCGCGATGACGTCGAAGACCGGCAGATATACGAGGCAGCCGTCCTGGCCGACGTGCATGAACTGATCGCAGGCTTTCCCCAGGGCTACGAGACCGTCGTCGCAGCCGATGGCGCGCCGCTTTCGGGCGGCCAGAAGCAGCGCATCGCATTGGCCCGCGCCTTCTTCGGCGATCCGAAATTCGTCGTGCTCGACGAGCCCAATTCCAACCTCGACACTCAGGGCGAAGCCGCGCTGGCTAAAGCGCTAATCCACGCCAAGAAACAGGGAATCACGACTGTCACGATCACACAGCGCCCGGCACTTCTGCAATGCGTGGACAAGATCATGGTTCTCAAGGACGGCACGGTCGCGATGTTCGGCGAGCGCATGGAAGTCCTGCAGGCGCTCTCCAAGGGTAACGGTCGCAACGAACAGCAGACATCGCATATCGAAAGGTGACGGCAATGCGAAAAAAGAAACAGGAAGGAGCCGGCCCGGGACAGCTCGAATGGTATGACGACGTCCCACGCTCCATCCGTTCCCACAGCCTTGTTGGCCTGACAGTACTTTTCGCTTCATTCGGCGGTTTCGGATATTGGGCGGCAACCGCGCCGCTTGCCTCGGCAATCATCGCCCAGGGCAGCTTCGTTGCGACCGGCAACAATAAGGTCGTCCAGCATCTTGAAGGCGGCATCATCAAGGAAATGATGGTCGGCGAGGGAGCAAGCGTCAAGGAGGGCGATGTGCTGCTGACGCTCGACCAGACGGCTGCCCTGACCAACGAACGTATGCTGAACTTAAGGCGCCTGCGCCTGGAAGCTGTCGTGGCGCGGCTGAGAGCCGAAGCCCAGGGAACGCATGAGCTCAAACTCCCTGATACCGTGATGGAACAGGCAAGTGATCCCGACGTCAACGCCATCATCCAAAGCCAGAACGTTGTTTTCCATAGCAAGCGTGTCAAGCTCGAAGAGCAACTCAACCTCATCGAGAAGAACATCAAGTCGCTGGAATACCGCTTCGAGGGCTACAAGGGTCAGCGCGAATCTTTCGAACGGCAATTGGCACTCCTGTCGGACGAGCGCGATTCCAAGGAGCGGCTCGTCAAGGTCGGCTATATGCGCAAGACCGATCTTCTAGCAATCGAACGCGCCATTGCCGATGCTATGGGCGACATTTCCCGCCTGAACGGCGAGCTGAATGAGAGCGAGGCGGAAATCGCCAAGTTCCGCCAGGAAGCGGTCATCGCCGTCAACTCCAACAAGCAAGCGGCACTCGATGCACTGGAGACGGCTGAATCCGACCTCGACGGCGTTCGCGAACAAGCACGGGAGGCATCCGGCGTTCTGGAACGCACAACCATCCGCTCGCCTGTCACAGGTACTGTGGTGCGCTCCTACTATCATACGGCCGGCGGCGTCATCACCACTGGAAAGCCAATCATGGAGATCCTGCCGGCGCATGTGCCGCTGATCCTGGAGGCGCAGGTATTGCGTACTTCCATCGATCAGTTGCACGAGGGACAGACGGCCGCGATCCGCCTGACCGCCCTCAATAGACGCACCACACCGGTTCTGGAAGGAAAGGTCTTCTATGTTTCGGCAGATTCCGTCGAGGAAAATGCCGGCTTATCCGTAAAGGACGTGTACATCGTGCGCGTGCAGATTCCGGACTCGGAAATCGCCCGTGTTCACAACTTCCACCCGGTTCCCGGCATGCCGGCCGAAGTGCTGCTCCAGACCTCGGAACGCACCTTCTTCGAATATCTGAGCAAGCCGGTTGTCGACAGCATGTCGCGCGCCTTCAAGGAGCGTTAAGTTCAGAAATTTCCGAAGCGTTCAACGAAATGATCTGATATAGTTCATGTATTATCGGCCTTGATCTGAAGGAGTTCAGCATGCCGGCCATGTCAGATGTCTTATTGAGTGTTGGCCGGCTAAACTATGTCTGGACGAATACAGAAAGCCTTCTGATCTATATTATCGCCCACCTTCTCAAGGTGGAGAAGGATGCGGCGATCGTGGTTTTCCTGACGCTTAATACGACGCGCGCGCGCATAGATCTCGTCGAGCGCCTCGCAAAGCTTCCTTCGACGCCAGCTGCGGACCGCAAGGCAGTTCTCTCCGCCATGTCGCGCCTGAAGAAGGAATCAAAGATGCGCAACAAATACAATCATTGCATCTATTCCTTCGATGAGAAGGGCGAAATCTCAAGCACGCAGCTCATGCGCCTCGTCGAGGACGATAAGGAAATCCGCTACGGCAAGATCGAACAGATGGACGATCGGGAAATGGAGCTTCTGGACAAATCGATTGGCGAAATCGTCAATATCAGCAAGGCGCTCTGGGCTTTCATCCATGCAAGCCCACGGATTGTAGCACTCTAATATTGCGGGCCGAAAACGGCTGCCGTGGGCTAATCCCATTTCGTCTCAAGGAATCACCCGCACGGTTTATTTGAAGATCGATGTTTCCCACTAAACTCGAATCTCCCGAATTGCGTACGGAGTATTGGGAGGGGGCATGCACATCGATATCATTGATACCGTCGCCGGCTTCGACGCGGTTCGCGACAATTGGGATCAGGTTTATCGGGACGATCCAGACGCCCAACATTTTCTCTCCTGGACCTGGCTCAAGGACTTTCTTGGGCATCGCGGCCGCTGGTTCGTCCTGGCGCTGCGCGATCGGAAACCGGGTGCTTCCTATGTCGCCTTTTTGCCGCTGAGATTGCTCACGAAATTCGATGAGCAGAGCGGGCTTTTCTACGATGAAATCGTCATGGGCGGGAATTATTCGGCCGACTATACCGGCCTCATCGTCATGCCCGGCTACGAACAAAAGGCGATCCACGGCTTTGCGGCTTACCTCAGACAGCAGAACTGGACACATCTCCGGCTGGACCATTTCAGCGGGCCGCCGGAACGGCGGGAGAAGATGATCCTGGCGCTGCAGGGGCCGCTCGTCATGTTCCGCGACAGCGCCCCGACCACCCATGACAATATCGACAATACGATCTGTCCGGTCGTCTCTCTACCTGCAAGTTGGGACGACTACCTGGAGCAGAAAATGAGCAGCCAGACACGTCGGAAGCTGCGCCGCTTTATGCGCAAGCTGGATGGCGACGAAGGCTACCGGATCACCATGGCAACGCCTGAGACCATTGACCGAGATCTCGCCATTCTGTTCGATTTCTGGCGCACGCGATGGACGGAGCGCAAAGGGCCGGAGCGGACGGAGCGGCTTATCAATTCCACCCGTGAGATGCTGATGGACTGCTTCAAGAGCGGCACACTCGATGTCCCAGTCTTCTGGTTCGGCGAAAGGCCGCTCGGCGCCCTCGCCAACATCATCGACCATCCGAAAAAGACGATCCTCTTCTATATTACCGGTCGTGACGAGAGCTGGAAGACGCCGTCTTCCGGTCTGGTGCTGCATGGATACTGCATTCGCCGGGCGATCGAAGACGGCTTCCGGTTCTATGATTTCCTGCGCGGAAACGAACCTTACAAATATGTTTTCGGTGCTGACGAGCGTCGGATCAGCTATACGCTCTTCAGGACTCGCGACGGACGCAATCTCGGCGGCGTTCTACATCCCCGCAGCGTCAGCTACGTCTATCAGCAGGCACTCGAAATGTATCGAAAGGGCGAGAGAGGAAAAGCCGAGATCGTCTTCACCCAGGTTCTGCAATCCTCTCCAGGTCATGTCGGTGCCGAATTCGGCCTTGCCAACCTGCTCTTCGACCGAGGAAAGCTGATCGAAGCCCTTGCCTCCTACCAGTCGCTGCTGGAGCGCACCGCCGAACCACTGCCGGTTGCACTTCGCCTTGGAGATACGCAACTGGCCCTGAAACTCTATGGGGACGCGGCCGAAACCTTCCGTCGCATCGGCGAGCAGGCGCCCCATGTGGTGCAGGCCCGTTACAAAGAAGGTGTCGCTCTCATCGCAACACGCCGTCTCACGCAGGCCGAGACAGTTCTTGCGGCGATCCAGGATATCCATACCGACGATCCGGCGGCCATTCCCTATATCCAGCTTGCTTCCGTGGCACTGGAACGTATACGCCAGCATAATGCGGCACTGGCAGCCGATGAACAGATCCCTGAAGGCATGATGGGATCGCCCGGAAAGCGCGGCGGCGAGAAACGTCGCCCCCGTATGCATTAGAGCTTTGTTTTATGCATGTCGTTATCGCAAAAACCGCTGTACGGTTTTGTGCTACCTAATACTGGGGAGAGACGCAAGAAGCTCCTCGACGCTTACGCGGAGGAGCTTTTGTTGAAGCGACTTGAATGGCAAAATATTCAGGTGTCGGTGGTTGCGGGGTCAGGATTTGAACCTGCGGCCTTCAGGTTATGG
>NZ_JACHZB010000003.1 GCF_014193255.1 Rhizobium sp. BK196 | reverse complement strand
CGCGAGCTTGCCCAGCGCTCGGCTGCTGCCGCCAAGGAGATCAAGGATCAGATCGCCCGCTCCTCCAGCCAGGTCGACCATGGTGTCCGCCTCGTCGGCGAGGCAGGCGAAGCGCTGAAGCGCATCTCCGATCAGATCAAGGCCGCCAACGAGATCGTCGCCAAGATCGCCCACAGCGCGTCCGAACAGGATACGACGCTGCGCTCGATCTCGTCCTCGATGAACCAGCTCGACGCCGCCACCCAGCAGAACGCCGCCATGGCCGAAGAGACGACGGCCTCGGCCGAAACGCTGGCTGCCGATACCGATGAACTGCTCGGCCTCATCCGCGGCTTCCGCGTCGGCAACGCCGCAGCAGCGCCCGCCATGCATCACGGTCGCCGCGCCGCTTAAAAGCGGGCGACTGCAAGCTATTTTATCACGAAAGAAGTTAGCGGCCGCCGGCATCCCCGGCGGCCGTGCCGTTGACGCCGATGCGTTCGATCAGCCGATCGATCTCTCGGTCAGAAAAAACTTCGATGCCTGCCTGCTTCAGCGCCGCCGCGGTAACGCCGTTGCCGGCCCGCCGGCTGCCCGAGAAGGAGCCGTCATAGATGAAGCCGGAACCGCAGGAGGGGCTGCCGTCGATCAACAGCGCATAGCGGCAGCCATTATCGGTCGCAAGCCGCACGGCATTTTCCGCCGCCCGCAGGAATTCCTCGGTCACATCGCCACCGGTCAGTTCCACGACGCGGGCAACCCCTGCCAGCACATCCTCGCCATCAGCCGCATCGCCGATTTCGGCAGGTGGCCGCGGCACCGGCATGCCGGCCGACATTTCCGGACAGATTGTCACGATCAGGCCTTCCTGCATCCAGCGTTCGATTGCCGGATGGACGAGCGGCTTCGCGCGCCCGTCATATCGAACGGCGTGGCCCATGAGACAGGCACTGACGAGGATCTTGGACATCATGGAGGGAGCTTTAATGGATATTCATGCAGGCGTCACCGCCTGACGTCAGGCACAGCCTCGGCAACGCAATTCCGAAACCAGCGCTGCGCCGGATGGGCGTCGTTGCGTCGATGCCATGACATGACGAAGGGGATGGGCTCCAGCATGAGCGGTGGCTTCAACAGGGCAAGTTCGTGCGCATGGCCGGAGGCTGCCACGACACCGGCCATCAAGGTGGCGATCATGTCGGAACGGGCAATCAAGAGCGGCGCGGCATACATATTCGGAAGCGTGAGCGCGAGCCGCCGCTGAAGCCCCTCCTTGGCAAGAGCCGTATCGACATGGCCGAAACGCTCATTCTCAGGCGAGACGAGCAGGTGGGGAAGAGCCAGAAAGGCGTCGAGATCGAGCGTGCGTGGTGCAGTCGGATGATCCCTCCTGACGATGCAGACGAAACGCTCCTCAAATAGGGGCTGGGTCAGAATGCGTCCCGTTTTCGTTGCCGGCACGCCCACCGTCACATCGACCTCTCCGGCATCCAGGAGATCGATGGCATCGTCACGCGCGCTGAAATTCCGGACCTGCAATGTCGCATCCGGAGCCGCCTTGGCAAGATGCGCAGCGAGTTGCGGCAAAAGTGCGAAAGTCGGATGATCGGAGAGACCGATTGTGAAGGTGGCAGACGAGGTCGCGGGATCGAACGCCTGGCTGAAATCGAGTGTGCGCTGGATATCGGCAAGAGCACGCGACAATGGCTCGGCGAGATCGAGCGCTCTCGGCGTCGGCTGCAGGCCCTGCGGTCCCCGTATCAAGAGCTCATCCTTGAGAAGGCTGCGCAACCGTGCCAGGGCAGCGCTCATGGCGGGCTGCGTGCGGCCGATGCGAATGCCGGCCTTCGTCACGCTCCGTTCCTTCATCAGCGCATCGAAGGCGACGAGCAGGTTGAGATCAATACCGTGCAAATCCATGGCATGGATGAATGCATATACTTCATATCAATTTCAAGCATGTTGCTGTTGCCGCTAGGCTTGCCGGGTCACAACGCAAACCAGGCAGGAGCTCATCATGCCATTCGCAAACTACAAATTTCCCGAGGGTACTCTGAGTGCAGAGCAGAAAGAGGACATCATCCTCCGCACGACCGCCATGTTCGTTGACTTTTTCGGCGAGGGTGTGCGCCCCTACACGATGGTTCTCGTCGATGAGGTCGTCGACGGAGGTTATGGCCGCGCAGGCGAAACGCTGACCATCGCCAAGATGCAAAAGGGACGATGAGGGAGAAAAGCAAAATGGGGCCGAACGGCCCCATTTTTTGTCGGCCGTTTAGCCGGCGATCTTCGAAAAGTCCGCGACTGTCCCCGTCGCCGCACGGATCATCCGCAAGAGGGCGAGGCGGTTGGCGCGGATCGCGGCATCCTCATCATTGACCAGCACATCGGTGAAGAAGCGGTCGACGGGAGCACGCAGCTTCGACAGCGCTTCCATGGCCGAGCGGAAGTCTTCATGCGCAACGGCGCCGGCAGCTTCCGACGAAGCCTTGGTAATGGCGGCGAACAGTTCCTTCTCGGCGTCAAGTTGCAGCAACGCCTCGGAAACGCCGTCGGCGACAACCGTGCCCTTCTTCTCCTCGGCGGCCAGAAGCTGCGTGGCACGCTTGGTGCCGGCAAGCAGGTTGATGCCGTCTTCCGAGGTGATGAAAGCCGTCAGCGCCTCCACGCGGCGGGCGACCATCAAGAGGTCGTCGGATTCAGTCGTCAGCACGGCATCGATGAGGTCGTGGCGGGCACCCTGTTCGCGCAGATAGACCTTCAGGCGGTCGTGGAAGAAGGAGAGCAGATCGAATTGCCGCGTCAGGTCGTCTGTATCAACGCTGGCGCCGATATCCATATCGATGCGCTGCATATGCGAGACGATGCGCGGCAAGAGCGTCACGCGAGCGCGCTTTTCAAGCAGGATGCGGATGATGCCGAGCGCCGCACGGCGAAGCGCAAACGGGTCCTTCGAGCCGGTCGGCTTCTCGTCGATCGCCCAGAAACCGATGAGCGTATCGAGCTTGTCTGCGAGCGCCACTGTTATCGCCACCTTGTCGTCAGGCACGCGGTCGGACGGACCCTGTGGCTTGTAATGGTCTTCGATGGCGGTGGAAACGGAAACGTCTTCGCCCTGCAGCGCCGCATATTTGCGGCCCATGACACCCTGCAGTTCCGGGAATTCGCCGACGGCTTCGGTGCGCAGGTCTGCCTTGCAGAGAACCGCGGCGCGGTCCACCATCTTGTAATCGGCGCCGACGGGCATGGCGATCTTGGCAGCCATCGCGCGGATGCGTTCGACGCGATCGCCCTGGGTGCCGAGCTTAGCATGAAAGGTGACATGAAGCGCATCGAGCTTCGCCATGCGCTGGTCGAGCGGCTTGGCAAGGTCGAGGCTGAATTTCTTGGCGGAGGCTTCCAGCGTCTCAAGGTCCGGCAGATTGCCCTGGTCGCGTTTCCAGAAATGCAGCGCGTCCGACAGGCGGGCACGCACGACCTTGCCGTTGCCGTGAATGATTTCCTTGCCACCGTCAGTCGCCTGGATATTGGAGACGAGAATGAACTTGTTCGAAAGCGTCTCTTCGCCCTGTTTGCGGGTGACAAAGCACTTCTGGTTCGTCTTGATGGTCAGGCGGATGATCTCGGAGGGGATGGAAAGGTAATCCTCCTCGAAGGAGCCCATCAGCACCTGCGGCCATTCGACGAGGCCGGAAACCTCTTCCAGCAGGCCCTCATCCTCGACCAGTTCCAGCCCGCTTGCAAAGGCGATGTCGCGGGCATCATGCAGGATGATGTCCTTGCGCCGCTCGGCATCGAGAATGACCTTCGCCTTTTCAAGGCTCGCGACGTAGTCGTCGAAGCGCTTGACGGTAATGGCCTCTGGCGCATGGAAGCGATGGCCGTAGGTCACGTTGGAGGCGACGAGGCCGTCGATCTCGAAGGGGATGACGACGGTTTCTTCATGCTCGCTGCCGAAGGTGCAGACGATCGACTGCAGCGGGCGCACCCAGCGCAGCGAGCCGGGCTGCGAGGACGCCTTGCCCCAGCGCATCGACTTCGGCCATGGGAAGTCCTTGATGATGCCGGGCATTACTTCGGCGATGATCTCCTCGGCAGCACGGCCGGGCTTGGAGATGACGGCGACGTAGAAATCGCCCTTCTTCGGGTCGCTGACGACCTGCGCTTGGGAAGTCGAGGAAAGGCCGGCGCCGCGCAGAAAGCCTTCGATCGCCTTTTCATTGGCGTCGGTGCGCGGCCCCTTGCGTTCCTCTCGGATATCGGCGGAGCGGGCGGTCAGTCCGTGGATATCGAGCGTGAGGCGGCGCGGCGTCCAGTATTCGCGCGCGCCTTCATAGGTCAGTCCTGCTTCCACCAGTGCATCGGTCAGGAGCTTCTTGAGATCGCCGGCGGCCTTGCGCTGCATGCGGGCGGGGATCTCTTCGGAGCGAAGTTCGAGAAGCAGGTTCGGCATAGTACTCTTTTCCTGGCGCCTGCAGGGCAGGGGCAATCAAAAATGGTCGCCTCTGCTACCAAAGAATGCCGCATCTGCACAACCGCAAAAACAGGAAGAAGAAGGCTCAATTGCGCCTCAGTCATGCCTCTTAAATCGCTGGGAGCGCTGCCTTCAACTGTGGAAAGCGGCGGGAGGCATTGCCTTGCCGCTTTTCGTCGCTATGGTCCGCCAACCCTAATGAACTGCAGGAAATCCCATGGCCGCTGACCTTCGTTCGCTCGCAGCAAGCATCTCCGCTGAAATCAATGCCCGGCCCGACCAGGCCAAGGCGGCGATCGAGCTGCTGGACGAGGGTGCAACGGTGCCATTCATCGCGCGCTACCGCAAGGAAGTGACGGGCGGGCTGGATGATACGCAGCTACGTACGCTGGCCGAGCGGCTTGTCTATCTGCGCGAGCTCGAATCCCGCCGCGATTCGATCATCGAATCCATCACCAGCCAGGGCAAGATGAGTGACGAGCTGATGGCAAAGCTCTCGGGTGCCGCCACCAAGGCCGAATTGGAAGACCTCTATCTGCCTTACAAGCCGAAGCGCCGCACCCGCGCAGAGATTGCCCGCGAGCGTGGCCTTGGCCCGCTAGCCGAAGCGATCCTCGCCGATCGCAGCAAGGATCCGGTCGCGCTGGCAGAGGCCTATATCACCGCCGACGTTCCGGATATGAAAACGGCCCTCGAAGGTGCCCGCGACATCGTCGCCGAAGGTTTTGCCGAAAATGCCGATCTGCTCGGCAAGCTGCGTGCCCATATGCGCAATGCCGCGCTTTTGAAGGCGAAGGTGGTCGAAGGCAAGGAAGCGACCGGCGAAAAGTTCTCCGATTATTTCGATCATTCCGAACGCTGGGCGACCGTTCCCGGCCACCGCGCGCTTGCCATGCTGCGCGGCTGGAACGAGGAAGTCCTGACCCTGACGATCGAGGCTGATGCCGAGATCGCCTCGCCGAACAAGCCGGTCGAGCGCATGATCGCCACCGCCTACGAAATCGGTGCAGCCGGTCCCGGCGATCGCTGGCTGATGGATGTCGCAAGCTGGACCTGGCGCGTGAAGCTCTCCATGTCGCTATCACTCGATCTGATGCGCGAGTTACGCGAAAGGGCGGAGGAAGAGGCGATCCACGTCTTTGCGCGCAATCTCAAGGATCTGCTGTTGGCGGCCCCTGCCGGCTCGCGCGCCACGATGGGGCTCGATCCGGGCATTCGCACCGGCGTCAAAGTCGCGATCATCGATGGCACCGGCAAGTTGCTCGATACGACAACTGTCTATCCGTTCCCGCCGAAGAATGACGTGCGCGGCACCCAGGCCGAGCTCGTCGCCCTCATCCGCAAGTACAATGTCGAGCTGATCGCCATCGGCAACGGCACCGGCAGCCGTGAGACGGAAAAGCTGGTGGCCGATATGCTCGCGGCCCTTCCGGCTCCCAAACCCACCAAGGTCATCGTCTCGGAAGCCGGCGCTTCCGTCTACTCGGCTTCGGAAACCGCTGCCGCCGAATTCCCGCAGTTGGATGTGTCGCTGCGCGGTGCCGTTTCTATCGCGCGCCGTCTGCAGGACCCGCTCGCCGAGCTCGTCAAGATCGAGCCGAAGTCGATCGGCGTCGGCCAGTATCAGCACGATGTCGACCAGACGAAGCTCTCCCGCTCGCTCGATGCCGTCGTCGAAGATGCCGTGAATGCCGTCGGCGTCGATCTCAATACCGCGTCTGCGCCGCTCCTGTCGCGCGTCTCCGGCCTCGGCCGTTCGATCGCCGACGCGATCGTCCTGCACCGCGACCAGAATGGTGCTTTCGAGAGCCGCAAGGATCTCCTGAAGGTGGCTCGTCTCGGCCAGCGCACCTTCGAACAGGCGGCCGGCTTCCTGCGCATCCCCAATGGCAAGGAGCCCCTCGATGCCTCCTCGGTGCATCCGGAAGCCTACGGTGTGGCAAAGAAGATCGTCGCCGCCTGTGGCCGTGATCTGCGCTCGCTGATGGGCGACAGCGTCACCTTGAAGGCGCTCGACCCGCGCAAGTTCATCGACGAGAAGTTCGGCCTGCCGACGGTCAAGGATATTATCGCTGAACTGGACAAGCCCGGTCGCGACCCGCGCCCGAGCTTTAAGACCGCGACCTTCGCCGAAGGCATCGATGAAATCAGCGATCTGAAGCCGGGCATGGTGCTGGAAGGCACCGTCACCAACGTTGCGGCCTTCGGCGCCTTCGTCGATATCGGCGTGCACCAGGATGGGCTGGTTCATGTTTCGCAGCTCGCTGACCGCTTCATCAAGGATCCTCACGAAATCGTGAAGGCAGGCGACGTGGTTAAAGTGCGGGTGGTCGAAGTCGACGTGAAGCGCAAGCGCATCGGCCTCTCGATGCGCAAGGAAGATGGCGTTCCCTCGGGTTCGCCACGCGGTGAGTCGCGCGGAAATGCCGGCCAGCGCCCGCAACAGGACCGCAAGCCGGAACAGTCCAAGCCGCAAAGCCAGGGCGCCTTCGGCGCGGCACTCGCGGAAGCCATGAAGCGAAAATAAGGGGTTAGTTCCCAGATTTGCAAAAATGTCACACTTTGGCAATTGAATTTGCGGAGTGCTAATTCCGGCGCTTGTAAGGCAGACGAGAGCGATTAAGTTGATGTGACCATCCTGTCACATTTGCGAGGCGTCCATGGCGTCGGCATTCTTATCGATTGTTCAGAAAATTGTCCGAAAGGGTTCTTTGACCCTTACTCTTGCCAATGGCGAGACCCACACGATTGGCGACGGCACCGGGGAACCGGTTGCCATTCGTCTTGCCGATCAGGAAGCCGAGGATGCGATCCGTCGTGATCCGACGCTGAAGCTCGGCGAAATGTATATGGAAGGCCGGTTCATTCTCGAACAGGGCAACATCTACGACTTTCTCGCTCTGGTGAAGCAGAATACCACCAATGAAATCTTCGATTTCAAGATGGCAGCCCTGCTGATCGGCCGCATTGCCATGCAGCAGCTCAAGAGCCGCATGCCTGTTAACCACAACAAGCGTAATGTCGCCCACCATTACGACCTGTCCGAAAAGCTCTTCGAACTCTTCCTCGACGAAGACTGGCAATATTCCTGCGCCTATTTCGATCCGCCCGGCATCGGCCTAGAGGAGGCGCAAGTCGCCAAGAAGCGCCACATCGCGGCCAAGCTCATGCCACAGCCCAACCAGCGCGTGCTGGAAATCGGCTCGGGCTGGGGCGGTATGGCCATGTATCTGGCGGAATCGACGCCCGGCCTCGATGTGACCGGTATCACGCTCAGCGAAGAGCAGCTGAAGATTTCCCGCGAACGGGCTCAGAAACGTGGCCTTGCCGATCGTGTCCGCTTCGAGCTGCAGGACTATCGTCACCTGACGGGCAAGAAGTTCGACCGCATCGTCTCGGTCGGCATGTTCGAACATGTCGGCATCGGCAATTACGGCAACTTCTTCAAGAAGATTTATGAGCTTTTGGATGACAACGGCGTCATGCTGCTGCATTCGATCGCGCGTCCGAAGCCGAGCTTCGCTACCAACGCATTCATCGAGAAATATATTTTCCCGCAGGGCTATATTCCCTCGATCGCCGAAACGCTGGTTCCGCTTGAAAAGGCTGGCCTGCTCACCCGCGACGTTGAAGTGCTGCCTCTTCACTATGCCTATACGCTGCGCCACTGGCGTGAGCGCTTCGTGGCCCGCAAGGAAGAGGCGGTGGCGCTTTACGACGAGAAGTTCTTCCGGATGTGGGAGTTCTATCTGGCCGGCTCCGAAATGGGCTTCCGCTGGGATGAGCTCTTCATCGAGCAGATCCAGATCACCAAGAACCAGTTCGCGACGCCCGACAACAGGAACTATATCCCGGCGAACGAGGCGAAGCTTCGGGAATTCGAGGCGACGCGTCCGCCCCTGGAGAAGTTCACCTTCTGATATCGAAAGCGCGGCCCAACCGCGCTTTTTCTTTTTAGAGAGACGGATATGAGCGCATTTCCCGAAATCATTCTTGTACGCCACGGTGAGACAGCATGGTCGCTATCCGGCCAGCACACTGGCCGCAGCGATATTCCGCTCACCGCCAATGGCGAGGCTGCGGCCCGCGCGCTCGCTCCACGGCTCGCAGGTCTTTCCGTCTCCGCTGTCTGGTCCAGCCCCTCGCAGCGGGCGCGCAACACCTGTGCACTCGCAGGTTTCGGGGAGAGGGCCGTCATCAAGCCCGATCTCGCCGAATGGGATTACGGTGCCTACGAAGGTATCACCACCAAGGAAATCCTGTCGAAACGTCCCGGCTGGCGGCTCTTCCGTGATGGTTGCCCGGATGGCGAGACGGCAAGCGACGTCGGCGCCCGTGCCGATCGCATCATCGCGGAGCTTCGCCAGATCAATGCGCCGGTCCTGATCTTTTCGAGCTCACATTTCCTGCGTGTGCTCGGCGCCCGCTGGCTCGGCCTGCCACCACAGGATGGCTCGCGTTTCATTCTGGATACGACGAGCATCAGCGTCCTCGGCTACGAGCACGATCTCACAGAGCCGGTGATCCGACGCTGGAACCAGAAGTAATTCCGATCCCCCTCGATCTCAGCCACGTGGTTAAGAATGAGGTAACACCCTCGCTATAAATGTAGCGTTTGCCGTCGTCCGCGGCCGTTCTTGTATTGCGTTTTCTGGAGTGCGGATTGTGTTCAATCGATCAGTCGTATCGATCTCTTTAGCTATTGTTTTTGCGTCTTTCGGCACTGCCTCTGCTCAGGAAGGCGGCCACTGGTGGTCCGGTGACTGGTATCTGAAGGTCGGTGTATCAGGCTTTTCCGCCCCGAAGTTCGAGGGTGCGTCGAGCAACGAATTCAAGTTCAGCCCGTTGATCTCGATCGGCCGCCAGGGAGCCGGTCCACGGTTTTCCTCGCGCAATGATAACCCCTCCTTCGCGCTCGTCGACAACGGCGGCTTCCGCGCCGGTATCGTCGGCCGCTATGTGCCGCAGCGTGACCAAGATGACGACAGCGATCTGCGCGGCCTGAAGAAGGTCAAGTGGGGTGCGGAAATCGGCGGTTTTGCCGAAGTCTATCCGACCGACTGGTTGCGTGCCCGCGCCGAACTACGCCAGGGTATCCGCTCCCATGACGGCCTCGTGGCCGACGTGGCGCTTGACGCCTTCACCGATATCGCGCCCGATCTGCAGCTTTCCGGTGGCCCGCGCGCCACCTTTGCGACCAGCGGATACTTCCATTCCTATTACGGCGTCAACGAAGCGCAGTCAGCCGCAAGCGGGTTGAAGTCATATGATCCCTCGGGTGGCGTCCAGTCTTACGGCGCCGGTACTGCGCTCACCTGGAACGCAACGGAGAACCTGTCGACGAGCGCCTTTGCGGAATATAAGCGTCTTGCCGGTCCGGCCGCCGACAGCAGCCTGGTGCGCGAGAAAGGTTCGAAGAACCAGTTCCTGATCGGCTTGTCTGCGAGCTACAAGTTCAATTTCACGCTGAACTGATCGGCTATTCTAATCGTCTAAATTAGCCTGCCGTCGATGCGATGAACTTTCCTTCGTTGCGCAGAGCAGGAGCCTTGCGAGACGAAGCGAATTCCATCGAGCCGCAGAGGGCGAACTCGTCGGCGATGAAGCCTTGACCATGGGCGCTGCCCGTCGCTACATGACCGCATGCAACAGATTGATGGTCTTAAAGGGCGCGTTGCCGATGCGCCTTCGGATAATTGGGTTTACCGCATCCTGCCGCCGTGGCTGTGGCCCTATGCGCAGCTTGCGCGCTGGGACAGGCCGATCGGCTGGCAGCTCCTCATGTGGCCGTGCTTCTGGTCGGCCACGCTTGCCGCCAATGCGGCAATCGAACCTCGCGTGTTTTCCGGCGCTCTGCTGCTTTACCATCTCTTCCTTTATTTTATAGGTTCCGTCGCCATGCGCGGCGCCGGCTGCACCTACAATGATCTCGTCGATCAGGAGATCGACATGCAGGTGGCGCGCACCCGCTCGCGGCCGCTGCCGTCGGGTCGCGTAACACGCCGGCAGGCCAAGATTTTCATCGCACTGCAGGCGCTGGTCGGCCTGTTCGTGCTGTTGCAGTTTAACTGGTTTGCCGTGCTGCTCGGCATGCTCTCGCTCGGCGTCGTTGCGCTCTATCCTTTCGCCAAGCGTTTTACCGACTGGCCGCAATTCTTCCTCGGCCTTGCCTTTTCCTGGGGCGCGCTCATGGGCTGGGCGGGGATTTTCGGTAGCCTGTCCTTCTCTGCTTTCCTGCTTTACCTCGCTTCCGTCGTCTGGACGATCGGCTACGACACGATCTATGCGCATCAGGACAAGGAGGACGACGAGCTGATCGGCGTTCGCTCCACCGCGCGGTTGTTCGGTGAGCGCACGCGTCTGGCACTTGTCGGCCTCTACGGGCTGACCCTGGTGCTGATGTTCCTGTCCTTTGCGCTTGCCGACGTCAACCTTCTGGCCTTCATCGGCCTGCTGATTGCGGCCGGAATGTTCGCGTGGCAGATCAGGACGCTCGATATCAACGACGGCGCGCAGTGCCTCGCGCTCTTCAAATCGAACACCCGCGTCGGATTGATCATCTTTCTCGGCCTGTTTGTGTCGCTGCTTTTCGCCATTCCCTAGAGCATTTCCGTTTTTCTCAGAGTCAAGGAAATGCCTCTATCTCTGGTTTCATGCAATTCCGGACGCCAAACCCCTGCGCACTTTTGCTGGAATTGCTCTAATCGGAAACGGAAAATGACCCCGAAATGAAAAACCCGGCGTGATGCCGGGTTTTGAAAGCGGTTCGGAACGTATCGCTCAGCTGCGGGCGATGATTTCCTTGCCTTCGATCTTCATGATGACGCCGAGCTTGCCGGTCGTGCGGCGCACGAGGAAGCGTGGGCGGCGATTTGCGAAATAGGAGTGACGGCGGCGCGGCTTCATTTCGCCGGTGCGCAGTCCGCCCAGATGTTCTTCGAGCGGGCGGGCGATGCCATCGGCCTCCACCATCAGCATCGGAATGCCGAAGGCTTCCGACCAGCTGCGCCAGTCGGCGGCGATATCGCCGAGATCGTGAGCGACGAGAAGCGGAACGCAGAGTTCCGGATCTTCGTGATGCAGCTCGAGGGTCACCGTGACCTCGCCATTGCCGTGATCGATGGCGCGGGCTGCAACGCCCTTGAAGACCCGCCGCGGCAGGGCGATGGAGAGCGGCAGGCCGCTGGAGGGGAGAATCTTGCGCAGGACCGCGCCGCGTTCGTCGATCGTTATGCTGACGTCACTGGCATGGTCGTGGATGGCATAGCTTACCTGCTGCGGAAAGCGAGACGGATCAACACGCAATGTCGTGCCAGCCCAGACGGGCTTCAGAACGGTATTCTTCATTTCATTTCTACCCTTGTCTTACCTGAGAGCCGATTTCCGGTCTTCTCCTCGGGACTTTTCGTCCTCTATGGCCCGACAATAGGCGGCCCCCGTTCCGTACAGCTTAAAAATCGCGGTTAAGAAAATCCTGCCTCCAGGGATGGTTATCAAAAACGAATATGGCAGGGTTTCCGGATGGTGAACGCGGCCTGTGCCAAAGCAGGACAGCTTCAAGTAAGTCTCGGGTAAGTTTTGCGTGGCAAAATGCTCGCGCTAATGGTTCGTCATTCTTTGAAGACTTTGCCGAAAAGGGCGCACTTATGATCACGGCATCCCTGGCGTACGTTATTCTCTCTCGCGATATGCCCAAGAGCCTGGATCGCGTCGCTAATGAGACGCAGGTCAAGAAAGACGCCCAATATTACGCCGACAACATCAACAAGGTGAAGGACGTCGACGACTTTCTTGGCGATTACAAGCTCTATAGCTACGCCATGAAAGCTTACGGTCTCGACGATATGATCTATGCCAAGGCCTTCATGAAGAAGGTCTTGCAGAGCGATCTCACGGACGCGAACAGCTTTGCCAATAAGCTCTCCGACACGCGTTACAGAGAGTTCGCCGCCGCCTTCAATTTCAATGCGCCGCCCAAGGATATACAGACGGACGCGCAGGAAGACGATCTGATCGGCCTCTACAAACAGTCTTTTGCCGATGCGGCACAGCAGGCCGCCACCGAAACGAAATATTACAGCGCGCAGATCGACGGTGTGAAGACCGTTCAGGACTTTGTCAGCGATCCGCGTCTCCTGAACTACGCGCTGAAGAGCGTCGGCATCGACCCGACTTACATGTCGAAAGATTATATTGCCGGTGTCCTGACGACCGATATCAGCAAGCTCGGCGGCAACGCGCCGGACCCGAGCGATCCGAGCTTCGACCCGACCAAAACATATGTCGGCGACAAGCTCTATGCGCTCGCCCAGCAGTTCAATTTCAAGCCCGATAATGGCGATGCCCAGTATTTCCGCGACAATATCGGTTCAGTACAGTCGGTCGACGACCTTCTCGCCGACCCGCGCCTGCGCACGGTGGCGCTACAGTCCGTCGGTATCGATCCGGCAACGGCCGACGACGCTTTCATCAAGATGGTGTTGACGAGCGATCCCTCAACGCTCGGCGGCGACGCGCCCCTCAACAATCCCAATCCGTCGCTCAACTATGTCGGTGACAAGTACAAGGAGCTGCGGTCCTATTTCAACTTCAATGCCGATGGTTCGGTGACTGGTTCTGCGCAGAACGCTGGTCAGACCCAAACCGTCGCGTCGCTTTACGCCTTCCGCGCTCCCATAGTCGGCGGCGCTGCGCAGACCGCGACACAGAAGAACAACGTCATTGAACAGTACAATATCAAGACTGCACCGCAGATCGTCGACCGCGACGGCACGGCCAGTGATGTGTACTATACCAGCCAGGCGATGTCGGATCTTAACAAGAGCTACTATCTGTCCAAGATCGGCACGATCACCAATGTCGATCAATTGGTCAGTGACAAGCGGCTTGCAGATTACGTCCGTTCCGCCTTCAACATGGATCCGGGCTTTACGCAGCTGAAAAGTGTTCTGACCGATCCGGCCTATGCCCGTTCGGTCAATTTGGGGGATGCCTACGAGGCCTTCAATTTCAGGTCCGACGGCACCGTTTCTCCCACGGAGCGCGCGCAGTCCTATGACCAGTTGACGGGTATAGTGAATAACGCGACGAACGTGTCGAGCTATTTTTCGAACATGATGATGCCGCCAGGTGGCGTCAGCCCGATCGACAACGTCGATGAATTGCTTTCCGACAAGATGCTGACCTCCTACATTAAGGATGCCTACGGCCTCGGTCAGGATTTCAGCAATGCCGAGCTGAAGAACATTCTCACGGATTCCACCTATGCCGCGACTGCAGGCCATCAGGACGTCCACGATGCCTTCAATTTCAACGGGGATGGCTCGGTCACATTCCAGACGCAGCCGGATGGGAGCGTTGTCGGCGCGCAGAGCGTCACGCAGCTTCAAGCCATAAATCAGCTCGTTTCAAACAACTCCTCGAATTACCAGACAAAGCTCGGCGATCTCTCCAATAATGGCTCGACTGCCGCAGTCGACGTATTCCTTGCAGACGACAAGCTGGTCAGCTTCCTGCGTGCCAGCATGCAGATCGGCAACGACATCAGCGATACCACGCTTCGAGGTATTCTGACTGATCCGGCCGTCGCGGCGGCCCAGGGATACAGCGACGTTTATCAGCTCTTCAAATTCCGTCAGGACGGCACGGTCGCGCAAAATACCCTCTCGCAGAGCGCCACTCAGGTTGCGGCGATGACCAAGAAGGCGGACGACGCAGCCACCTATTATGCAAACACAATACTCTCGATCAGCAGCGTGGATCAGTTGCTGGGCGACCAGAAGCTGAACAGCTACGTCCGTTACGCTTTTAGCATTCCGACGAGCGTTTCGAATGCCGATCTGCGTAATATTCTCACCGATCAAAGCGGCACGGGCCCCTATGCCAATGTGACCGCGGCGTTCAATTTTCAGGCCGACGGCACGGTCACCCCCGGCTGGGCACAGACGTCCACACAGAAAGCTACGATGAATTCGGCCGCTTCTGCTCGTGAACAAGGCGTCCTGGACCGGATGGGCGACGTCAACGATGTCGATCAGTTGCTGGCCGACTCGTCCCTGACGGACTATCTGAAAATGGCCTACGGGCTGGCCTACGACACGAGCGATGCCGAACTCAGAAATATTCTCACCGATCCGGCTCATGCCGCTTCCGTCGGCCAGAGCGATCTCAATGCTGCCTTCAATTTCGCCGCGGATGGATCGCTGCCGACTTCGACAGGCGCCCAGACTGGTGAGCAGACGACCAACACGTCAGACAATTACGGCGCTCGCGTCAACAACCAGGGCGAGGATCTCATTGACCGTATCGTCGCGAACTACAAGTCGCGAATGGACGACGCCAAGGGCGTGAAGAATGTCAATGATTTCATGAAGACCAACGCCACCGCCGATACGCTTCTCAGCAACAACTCCTATCCGGACCTGTATGAGATGGCGCTGCAGGCTTACGGCCTCACGTCAGATGACGTCTCGCGCTCCACCATGCGCAAGCTGCTCGTCAGCGATCCCTATGATCCCAAGGGATATGTCGCATCCTTCAAGGACGATCGCATCACCAAGATGGTGCGCGCTTTCAACTTCGGACCCGATGGCAAGGCTGCCGAGCCCATGTCGGCTCTTTCTGCCGCGACTATGGCGAAATATGCGACCGATTATAAGTCGCACGTGACCATGCTGATGAAAGATGGTCCCGCAAAGGATCGCGCTTCCAAGGATGCCACCAAGGAAGTAGATTATTTCGGCAAGACCATTCCAGGTATAACATCGCTCGACGATTTCCTGGCCGACAAGCGCTTGACGGATCTTGTTCTGAAAGCAAATGGCCTCGATCCAAAGAAATACGACAAGGATACGCTGAAGAAGATCTTCACTTCCGATCCTGATGACAAGAAGAGCTATCTCAACACCACGGCTGACGCGCGCTTCAAAGAGATCGTCGCCTCCTTCAATTTCGATAAGGACGGCAACCTCACCCGTGCCAAAATGGGCAAGATCCAGGATAAGCAGGCCGAAGCGAATACGCAGCAGCAGTATGTGCAGATGACCCTGGAAACCCAGGAGGGCGAAAAGAATGACGGCGTTCGGCTGGCGCTCTACTTCAAGCGCAAGGCAGGCGACATCACCTCGCTCTATGGCATCCTCGGCGACAAGGCGCTCTATCAGGTCGTCCAGACGGCCTATAGCCTGCCGCAGCAGATGTCGTCGATGGACGTGGCCAAGCAGGTCGATCTGCTCGGCCGCTTCGTGAAGCTCGAGGACCTGCAGGATCCGAAGAAGGTCGATAAGCTCGTCAAGCGCTTCACCGCCATGTACGACATCCAGAACAACACCCAGCAGTCGCCGGCGCTCCAACTCCTGACCGGTGGCACCGGCCAGGCGGCATCGCTGCTCTGATTGGCGTGAGCCTCTAAAGCAATTCCAGCAAAACTGTGCATCGGTTTTGCATTTGGAATTGCGCCTAGAGGCTCACCACCTTGTCGGGATTCATGATGCCGGCCGGATCGAAGGCGCGCTTGATGCGGCGCATCAGTTCCATCTCGATCGCCGGCCGGATCGACGCGAGCTCGTCACGCTTCAGCTGGCCTATGCCATGCTCGGCGGAAATCGAACCGCCATGGGCAAGTACCAGTCCGTGCACGATATGGTTCATCTCATGCCAGCGGGCGATGAAGGCATCCTTGTCGGCGCCGACGGGCTGCGAGATGTTATAGTGGATATTGCCGTCGCCCATATGGCCGAAGGCGCAGATGCGCGCACCGGGCATGGCGGCCGTCACCGCCTCCGCAGCCTCGTTCATGAAGTGCGGTATCTTCGAAACCGGCACGGAAACATCGTGCTTGATCGAGCCGCCCTCCGGCTTCTGGGCATCCGACATGCTCTCGCGCATGTGCCAGAGCGCCTTCTGCTGCGCGACGGAGGAGGCGATTGCCGCATCCTGCACAAGCCCCGCTTCGAAACCCTGTTCGAGAACGGCATTCATCATCCGCTCGGCCGTCTCGGCGGAATCGGAGGTGGAGATATCAATGAGCACATACCAGTCATGCGGCGTTTCGAGCGGATCGCGCACGCCGTCGATATTGCGCACGGTGATCTCGACGCCGAAGCGCGGCATCAGTTCAAAGCCCGTCAGTGACGTGCCGCAGAGGCTGGAAGCGAGATTAAAGAAGGCGAGCGCGTCGTCGACCGAAGAAAGCCCGGCAAAGGCCACCTGATGGCCGAGCGGCTGCGGGAAAAGCTTCAGCACCGCACCGGTGACGATGCCGAGCGTGCCTTCAGCGCCGATGAAGAGATCGCGCAGATCATAGCCCGTATTGTCCTTTTTGAGGCGGCGGAGCCCGTCCCAAATCTCGCCCGTCGGCAGTACGACTTCGAGGCCGAGGCAGAGCTGGCGCATGTTGCCATAAGCGAGAACCGCGGTTCCGCCGGCATTGGTGGAAAGGTTGCCGCCGATGCGGCAGGATCCTTCCGAGCCGAGCGACAGCGGAAACAGACGCCCATGCGCCTCGGCGGCCTTCTGCACCTCGGCGAGGATCGCGCCGCCATCGGCGACCAGCACGTTTGCGACCGGATCGACATCGCGGATCTTGCTCATGCGTTCGAGCGAAAGGATGACGTCGGCCTTGCCCTCGCGCGGCGTCTGCCCGCCAACAAGGCCGGTATTGCCGGTTTGCGGCACGATCGCCGTGCCGGTCTCTGTCGCAAGCTTCATGATTGCGGAGACTTCCTCGACCGTACCGGGTTTCAGCAGGAGAGGGGAGGAGCCGTGATAGAGGCCGCGGTTTTCGATGAGGTGCGGCGCGAGATCGGCTTCGCTGCGCAGCGCATATTTTTCGCCGACGATGGCGGTGAAACGTTCGATAACGTCTGGAGAAATGCTTGTGCTGCCCATGGAGCCGGGTTCCTCTTTCCTCACTCGCGCGGTGCTGCCGCGCGCCGCAGCCGGTCGTTGATCGCCTCTCCAAGCCCTTCGTCGGGGATTGGCGAAAAGGCGATCACGGCCGCGCCGCTGGCATCCGCCTTCTTCATGTAGTCGAAAAGATTGGCGGCCGCTTCCGAGAGATCGCCGCGTGGGCTGAGGTTCAGCGTGATCGCCGCGTGCTCTGCACCCGCCACTCTGTCTGGACCGAAGGCAATCAGTGCTTCACCGGGTCTCAGTGCCGTGGCCTCCAGCCGGACGGCCGCGCCCGGCGCGTAATGCGAAGCGAGCATGCCCGGCGCTTCGATCGCCGCGGTTGCCTTCATCGAGCGCAGCAAGCGCTTGCCGGCCACCCGTTCGATCTCCCTCGTCGGCAGGCCGCCTGGCCGCAGCAACCGAAGTTCGCCGTTCTCGACCTTCACGATCGTCGATTCCACGCCGACGGTACTCGCGCCAGCGTCCAGGATGAGAGGTATCTTTGCCCCGAGGTCAGCTTCGACATGGGCCGCGCTCGTGGCGCTCACCTTGCCTGACGTATTGGCGCTCGGAGCCGCAAGCGGCCGCCCGAACGCACGGATCAAATCGCCGGTAAAACCTTTCGGTATGCGGATGCCGACGCTGTCGAGGCCCGCCGTGGCGAGCGCATGGATCGCGGTGCCGGTCTGGAGAGGCAGTACCAGCGTCAGCGGGCCGGGCCAGAAGGCTTCTGCGAGTGCGCGTGAGATCGGATCGAATTCTGCATAGGCCTCTGCCATCGCAAGATCCGCCATGTGGCAGATCAGCGGATTGAAGCGCGGCCGTCCCTTGGTCTCGTAGATGCGGGTGATAGCGGTCGGATTGGTGGCGTCGGCGGCAAGGCCATAGACCGTCTCGGTCGGAATGGCGATCGCGAAGCCTTCGGCAAGTGCCGCGCAGCCGGCTTCGAGCGCCGTCTGTCTGTCCGCCTTGATGTCGATTATTCTTGCCATGTCCTGCCCGGTTTTACTGCGGCAGTCATTAGGCCTTCCTTGCGGCGCGATCAATCCCGCCCGGAGCTGGTGGATCGGCGAACCTACAGTTGGCGAATGATTTGGCGCAGCTGTTCGTTGCGGGCGCCAAGTAGGAGGATGTTGCGGATGGCGATCTGCGGATCGTCGGTGCGGAAGAGCAGGCCGTTGCCCCGCACCGAGCGGTCGACCACCATCCTCTCTGGCGTGCTGTCGCCCGGTTTGATCGCCACGGCGAAATACATGCGGGAATTCTGCACTGCGATATTGTCGAAGAAATTGTCGTTGTCGCCGATGTCGGAATAGAAGTTGGCGATATAGAAGGCCCATGCCACTTCGTCGTAGCGGGCGAACTTGGTACGTGCGGCCGTGACGTGGCAGTAGCCGAGATGCGGGCTGTCGGCTAGCGTCCGGTGGAAGATCATCTTCGGAAACTGGATCGAATGGTGGAAGCCGTTGATATTCTGGTGGGTTTTTTCGCCGGCGGCCTGCAGCTTCCGTGCCGTCCTTTCAGCCACTTCCTCATGGGTGAGATAGCGGCGCTCTTCCGGAAGCCAGTCTTCGCGGCGGCGGCTGATGCGGCCGGTGCGCAGGAATTCTGAGTGCTTGGTAGGAAGCCGCGATTCGGCGGGCTTGATCTGTTCCCGCGCGTCGAAATATCGAAGTTTGGCCATGGCTTTCGCAGTCTTCGCTGTGTCGGTCACTGCGCAGGATAGGATTTCGTGCTTAACGTCCTGTTAAAATAACGGGAAGAAGGCGCGGGTGCCGGGTTTGAGAGCGGGATGTCGCAAATGCGATAAAATCGGCCCGCAGCATTGGATTCGCTTATTTCTGAAGCGCCGTGAATGTCGTAATTGACAACGGTCAACGGTGAGTGATTGTTTCTGAGGACACCCGGCTCACTGTCGTCAATTTCGAAGCGGATGTCGCTTTACAACCAAGCGACTGGCATGCTCGGTGCTTAAATGACGCCATGACCAGCTCTCCGGAGAGAGAGGGAAACGGGCGCGCTTCCGCTGTCGTGCTCTAAAGGAGTGGCAGCAACATGCACGAGGATAGGCAGATGGATATTCGCAGCAACGTTTTGCGCCAGCTCAAGGGCCGCCGCGAGGGTTTCAGCCTCGAGCAACCCTTCTACATCGATGAGGATTATTTCCATCTGGACATGGAGATGATCTACTATCGCGACTGGCTGTTCATCGGCCATGACTGCGAACTGCCGAAGCCGGGCGCCTATTTTACCGTTCAGATCGGCGACTATCCCGTCGTCATCGTGCGCGGACGCGACAATGTCATTCGGGCCTTCCACAATAGCTGTCGCCACCGCGGCTCGCGCGTCTGCACCAAGGAGCACGGCTCGTCGGTACGGCTCGTCTGCCCCTATCATCAGTGGACCTACGATCTCGACGGCAAGCTCGCCTTCGCGCGCCATATGGGCGATGATTTCGATAAGAGCGGCTACGGACTGAAGCCGGTCCATTGCGAAATCGTCGCCGGCTACGTCTTCATCTGCCTCGCCAATGTTGCGCCGGACTTCCAGACGGTGCGCGATAAGATCGAGCCCTATATGGCGCCTCATCACATCGGCGAGGCCAAGATCGCCTTTCAGAGCACCATCATTGAGAAGGGCAACTGGAAGCTTGTCTGGGAAAACAATCGCGAGTGCTACCACTGCGCCGCCAATCACCCGGAGCTCTGCCGCACCTATCCGGAAGCACCGAGCGTGACAGGCACGGACGGAGGCGCCGACGATCCGGAGATTGCCGGCCACTGGGCGCGTTGCGAAGCGGCCGGCCTGCCGAGCAAGTTCCAGATCTCGCCGGACGGACAGTTCCGTACTGCCCGGATGCCGCTGATCGAGGACGCCGAAAGCTACACCATGTCAGGAAAGCCCGCCGTCAAACGCCCGCTCTCCGACGATGTCAAGATCAGCCACATCGGCACTATGCTACTGTTCCACTATCCGACCACATGGAACCATCTGCTTGGCGACCACGCCATCTCCTTCCGCGTGCTGCCGCTGAGTGCCAACGAGACGGCGGTGACGACTAAATGGATTGTCCACAAGGATGCAGTCGAAGGAGTAGACTACAATCTCGAGGAACTGACCCACGTCTGGACCGAAACCAACGATCAGGATCGCCGCATCGTCGAAGAGAACGCCTTCGGCATCCACTCGCCGGCCTATGAGCCCGGTCCCTATTCTGCCGCTCACGAAGGCGGCGTCATGCAGTTCCTCGAGTGGTATTCTAGCTTCATGGTCAATCGGCTGCAGGGTGATCAGGCAAAGCTCTCGGTCGTTGCCTGAGGGCGATCGCCAGCGGTTAATGCCCGGTTCATTTCGCCTCCGGTAAAAGCGGAGCGTAGATGCCGTTTTCGGGTCTTTTGGGAACAATTTCCCATATTATCCGTTGTCCGGCATGCTTTTTTCGCTCTTGATCGGAGATACGCAATGTTTGGGCTGAGTAAGAAGGTCGCGACTGCGGTTATGGCCGCCGCCGTCGTTGCGACGAGCTTCGTGCCGTCGCAGGCAATTCAGATGCCGGCCGCCCCGCAGGTGGAAAAATCATCGCCTGTCGAAACCGTCCAGTACCGCCGTTATTATCGCCCCGGCTACTATCCTCGTGCCTACCGTCCCGGCTGGTACGGCGGCTATCGCGGCTATTCCTATTATCGTCCGGGCTATCGCCGCTATAACGGCTACTGGTATCCGCTGGCCGCCTTCGGTGCCGGTGCCATCGTCGGCGGCGCCGTCGTCGCTCAGCCGCGCTACTATGCGCCTGCACCGGCTCCCTCGGGCATGACGCCGAGCCACATCGCATGGTGCGAAAATCGCTACCGCTCCTACAGGGTCTACGACAATACGTTCCAGCCCTATAACGGTCCGCGTCAGCAGTGCTATTCGCCCTATTACTGAGGGGAAACCAGAGATTGAGATAAAGCGCCCGGCCATCCAGCCGGGCGTTTTTATTTAGAGGATATCCACCCGCTTCAAGAGCCACCAGGCCAAGGCGATGGAGGCGAGGATGAGCCCCACAGCATATTCCGTACCGTAGTCTCCGACGGCGAAGGGCAGGTTGGCTGTGTTCATGCCGAAAAAGCCGGTCACCAGCGTCGGCGGCAGCAGGAAGGCCGTCATGATCGACAGGATGTAGAGGTGGCGGTTCGTCTCCGAGGAGAGCTTGGAATCGATTTCTTCGTGCAGCAGCCTTGCCCGGTCCTGCAGCGCATAGACATCGTGATCGACTGTCTCCAGCCGGCTTGTCAGTCGTCCGGCAATATCGTCGAAGCCGAAAGGCATTTCGTCTTCGTCGGAGGCTGCCGCTCGCCGCATCAGCGCAAGGACCGTGCGCAGGTGGCGATGCAAGCGCACGATCGTGCGACGGACGGGAGCAAGCCTGCGGCGTTCGTCACGCGGCGCGTTGTCGTAGACGAAGTCCTCGATCAGGTTGAGCTCTTCCGTGAGCTCCATGACGACGGAGATCAGCGTGCGCTGGAACTCGGTCACAAGCAGCTCGAAGAGGTCGACGGGCCGGGTGAACTTGGCGGGATTCTTCTCGATCATGACACGCGTTCGTTCCACACTTCTCAGCGGCTGCAGGCGCGTGGTGATGATGAAACGGTCGGAGATGGCGAAATGCAGCCAGCCGAGATCGGCCGTGTCCTGATCGAATTCGCGCTGGCAGTCCACCAGCGTACCGTAGAGCATCTGTTCGTCGACAGTCAGGACCGCGTGCGTGTCGCGCGTGGTCAGCGCCGACTTGGCGTCATCCATCACGCCGAGCGTGTCGAGCAGGGCGGGCACTCGGGCATCGGCAAGGTTGAGATGCAGCCAATAGAAACCCTGGTCTGCAGTCAGCTCCGCGGCCGTCGCGCTGTTTTGCAGCCGCGTGGCCTTCTTGCTTTCCGGCGAGAAACGATAGGCCCAAACGAGGCCGGGTATGTTGGCAGGCAAGGTATCCATTATTGTCGATCCTCTCGCGAAAGCGATCAATCCTACTAGAGCATGTCGCGCAAACTGTGCAGCGGGTTTGCGATAACGGCATGCCTTAAAACAAAAACCTGCTGCCGGCGGCGGATCTGAACGATCGCGACACGCTTAGAGATTCTCCATGACGTTTGTTTGTGCAAGTGCACAAGCGAAAAGGCGCTCTCGATAGGTAATCGACGGAAATCAAATTGACGTTTACGTAAAAATCAATTAGCTCTTCGGTTGGAGGCGCTTATGCACCGGCTTTGCCGTGCGTGAGCTGAATGCGGAGGAAATAAGATGTATAAGGCGCCCGTCGAGGAGATCGCGTTCACGCTGAAGCATGTTGCCGGCATGGCGGAGGCGATCGACGACGGTCTACTGGGCGATCTCGGCGAGGATCTCGTCGAAGCCATCCTTGCCGAGGCGGGACGATTTGCCACGGAGGAAATCGCCCCTCTCGCCGACATCGGCGATCGCCAAGGCGCCCGTCTTTCCAACGGTGAGGTGAAAACGCCAGACGGATGGCGCGATCTCTACCGCAACTGGGCAGCAGGCGGCTGGAACGGCCTGACGGCGGCGGAAGAATTCGGTGGCCAGGCCCTGCCGCATATGCTGAATGTCGCAGCGCTGGAAATGTGGAATTCCGGTTCCATGGCCTTCGCCCTCTGCCCGACGCTGACCATGGGCGCCATCGAAGCGCTGAACGTTCATGGCAGTGCCGCTCTCAAGGAAAAATATCTTGCGCGCATGGTCTCTGGCGAATGGACCGGTACCATGAACTTGACCGAACCGCATGCAGGCTCCGATCTCGGGGTGCTGAAGGCGCGCGCCGAACGCCGCGAAGATGGCAGCTACCGTATCTTCGGCCAGAAAATCTTCATCACATGGGGTGAGCACGACGCAGCCGAAAACATCATCCATCTCGTACTCGCGCGTCTGCCGGATGCGCCTGATGGTACGCGCGGCATCTCGCTCTTTCTCGTGCCGAAATTCCTCGTCAACGACGACGGCTCTCTCGGCGCCCGCAACGATCTCCACTGTCATTCGCTTGAACACAAGCTCGGCATTCATGGCTCGCCCACCTGCACCATGATCTATGGCGACGGCAAATTCGGCGGAAAGGGCGCTGTCGGCTGGTTGATCGGCGAGGAGAACAAGGGCCTCGCCTGCATGTTCACAATGATGAATAACGCCCGCCTCGCTGTCGGCATGCAGGGCGTGGCAATCTGCGAGGCGGCGACGCAGAAAGCGATCGCCTATGCGAAGGAGCGTATGCAGGGCAAGGCGCCCGGCTGGAGCGGCTCCGGCATGAGCCCGATCATCCAACATCCCGATGTTACCAGGATGCTGCTCACCATGAAGGCGCTGACGCAGGGTTCGCGCGCCATCACCTATGCCTGCGCGCACGCGATCGACATGGCCCATCGCGCCAATGAGCGGCGCGAACATTGGCAGGAGCGCGCTGCATTGCTGACGCCGATCGCCAAGTCCTTCGCGACGGATGCCGGCGTCGACGTCGCCTCCCTCGGTATACAGGTGCACGGCGGCATGGGCTTCATCGAGGAGACGGGTGCCGCCCGCTATCTGCGCGATGCCCGCATCGCCCCGATCTACGAAGGCACGAACGGCATTCAGGCGATCGACCTCGTCACCCGCAAGCTGCCTTTGTCTGATGGCAATCAGGTCAAGGGCTTCATCGTCGAGCTGAAGGCGATCACTGAGGCTGTCCGCAGTTCAAACCTCGACAGTTTCGGCGCGACGGCCGATAGGCTGGATTCCGCCCTTGCCGATCTGGAGGAGGCGACTAGCTGGCTTCTTGCCCGCCTTGCCGAGGGCAGGTCCGCCGAGGCCCTGTCGGGCGCGACGCCCTTTCAGCGTCTTTTCGGCCTTGCGCTGACCGGCTGCTATCTTGCCAAGGGGGGCCTTGCCCGGACCGAAGACGGGGTAGGCGAGAGCCGCATCGCGCTCTGCCGCTTTACTGCGGAAAACCTTCTGTCCGAAACGGCGGCGCTGAAAGACCGTGTCGTCAACGGCGCCGATAGCCTCGCCGCTGCCCGCACCGCCCTTGCCTGAGGAGCTGACAATGAGCGATTCCATCATCATCGCGCGATCCGCAGAACATCCGGCCGTCCAGATCATCCGCTTCAATCGGATGGAAAAGAAGAATGCCTTTACCCGCGCCATGTATCGTACGATGACGGATGCCCTGAATGCCGCAAACAGCGATGCCGGCATCAGGGTAACGGTCTTTCTCGGCGGCGAAGGCTGCTTTTCTGCCGGAAACGACATCGGCGATTTCCTCGCCGCGGCAATGGGCGGCGGCATGGGCCAGGAACTGATCGATTTCCTCTACGCCCTCGCCAATGCCGGAAAGCCGCTCGTCTCGGGCGTAGACGGTCTCGCAATCGGCATCGGTACGACGCTCAACCTGCATTGCGACCTGACGATTGCCTCCGATCGCAGCCAGTTCCGCACGCCCTTCGTCGATCTGGCGCTGGTCCCGGAAGCGGGTTCCAGCCTAATCGCCCCGCGCATCATGGGCTATCAGCGCGCCTTTGCCATGCTCGCTGCTGGTGAGGCCTTCACGGCCGAGGATGCGAGGCAAGCCGGCCTTATCTGGAAGGTGACGGCGCCGGAAGAGGTGGAAAGCCAGACGCTGGCTACGGCCGCGAAGCTTGCCGCCAAACCGCCGGAAGCGCTGAGGCTCGCCCGTGACCTCATTCGCGGCCCGCGGGAAGAGGTCATCACGCGTATCGATGAAGAGGCTCGCCATTTCGCCGCACGCCTTAAAAGCGCAGAAGCTCGCGCCGCCTTCGAGGCTTTCATGCGTCGCTGAGCCCCTAAAAATCAGTGGTTATTATCATATGCCAATTTAAGCCTCTCTTAAGCATAATCTAATTATTGAACCGAGGACGGATCCCCCAACCGTCCGGACGCGGGACGTGTTTCGTACGAACCCCCTGTCCGAAATTTACCCACAGCCTCGCAGTTCGCAGCGCGCTTAACCCCCGCGCTGCGAAACCGTTCACGGTCGCGAGTCCCGAGGTGGCTATTTCTCCAGCGTCGCCACCACCTCGACATGCGAGGTCCAGAGGAACTGGTCGATCGGCGTGACCGAGGTGATCCGGTATCCGCCCTCGACGAGGAGCGCGAGGTCGCGGGCAAGCGTGACCGGATTGCAGCTTACCGCAACAACCTTCTTCACGATCGAACGTGCCAATTCCTTGCACTGAAATTCTGCGCCCGCCCGCGGCGGATCGAAGGCGACCGCGTCATAGGCCTTGAGCTCCGAGGTCATCAGCGGGCGGCGGAAGAGATCGCGCTTTTCGACTGTCACGGGCTTCAGCCCCTGAGTGTTGCGAGCTGCATGGTCGAGCGCCGCAATCGCCTTGCCGTCGCCCTCGACGGCATGCACGCGGCCGAGACGGGCAAGCTGCAGCGAAAATGTGCCCGCGCCCGCGAAGAGATCGGCGATCCGCTTGGCTTTGCCGACATGGGCAAGCACGAGCTTCGCCATCGCCTCTTCAGCCGATTTCGTCGCCTGCGTGAAGCCGCCGGCGGGCGGGGAAACCTGAACGCCGCCGAATTCGACGATCGGTTTCGCAGGCTCGATGAGAATTTCGCCATCGAGCGAAACGCGGGCGATACCCCGAAGGCCGAGCACGATCTCGACCGCCTTGCGGCGCTGCTGGTCGGAAAGCTTTTTCACGCCTTCTACCGCAATATCGAGACCGGAGAGCGTTTCCAGAACCGCAATCCGGAAGGCATCGGCATTGGTCGCGACTGCCGCCCCGACAGCCTTGATCGCCGGCAGCCGGGAGATGATCCCTGCCGACGAGATCGGACATTCCTCGATGGCGACGATGTGATGGCTTTCGGCCTGGTTGAATCCGACAAGCATGTCTTTTTCGGTCTTTCGCGCCGCAAAGACCACCCGCCGCCGCTCGCCGGGATGGGCAGCGACGATCTCGCTGACCTCGGGCGTCAACCCCTTGGACCTCAGCGCATCGATGACGAGGTGCCGTTTGAAGGCGCGGTAGGGCGCATCCGCAATATGCTGAAGCGTACAGCCGCCGCATGTACCGTTGACGCCGTCAGGCCCGAAATGCCGACAAGGCGGCTCCTGCCTGTCGGGGGAGGCAGAGGCGATCGACATCACCGTGCCCTGGTCCTTGACGCGGGCGATCGCGACCGTCTCGCCCGGCAGCGTGAAGGGCACATAGACTGGTCCGTTATTGCCGTTGGCAATGCCGTCGCCCTGTGCGCCAAGCCTGTCGATGGTGATCGTTTCCGTGCTCACGCTTTCGTCCCTGCCAATAGAAATTCCTGATTGCCGTCTCCGCCCGAAATAGGCGAGGGGATGAGCCCGAAACTCTTCCAGCCCATATCCTCGGTGAACCATCGCGCCAGCTCTGCTGCCACATCCGGTCCGGAAGCGGGGTCCTTCAAGAGCCCGCCTTTGCCGATCGCCTCGCGTCCTGCCTCGAACTGCGGCTTGACGAGAATTGCGGCAAGGGCGCCGGGCTCTGCGATATCGAGTGCCGGGGCAAGCGCGAGCTTTAGCGAGATGAAGGAAACGTCGGAGACGATGAAATCCACCGCGTGGCCGATATCTTCAGCCGTCAGGTTGCGGGCGTTCAGCCCCTCTACGTTCGTCACGCGCGGATCGGCCGATATTCTCGGATGCATCTGCCCGTGGCCGACATCGATTGCCGTCACATGCGCAGCACCCCGTTCCAGCAACACTTCCGTGAAGCCGCCGGTCGAGGCGCCCACATCCAGACAGTGCCGTCCCGACGGATCGAGCCCGAAGTGATCGAATGCCGCCACCAGCTTCAATGCTGCGCGCGAAACATAATCCTGCGCCGGGTCGTCGATCTCGATTGTCGCATCGGCGCCGAAGACGGCGCCGGCCTTCGTCACCACCTTGCCGGCGACCTTGACGGTGCCGCGCGATACGGCATCCCGTGCCCGCGAACGGCTCGCAAATAGGCCGAGGGTGACGAGAAGCTGGTCGAGGCGCTGGCTGTTCTGATCGGACATTGGCTGTGAATGACCGGCAAAGCCGCCGGTTGCAAGCATTTTATTAGCATCGCGGACATGCCGGCACGGCTCCTCCTCATTGGAGCCGCAATTATCTAACCCAACCTGCGCTGCGGCGCACAAATTTAAACAATTTTAAATCCCACCCGCATAGGTTCCGTTTGATTGCAGCGGTTCGCTATTGAATCGCTTGGTGCCATGAAGGCTCCCGCGTCCTCCCGCCGATCATGTTCCTCATCAAGAAGTCTTGTGGCTGCGCACTTGCGTGGTCGCCCTTGTCGCGCCTGATGTCGCCAGGAGAAATGACCGATGTTCGCTCGAAACATATCTTTGAACGGTAAGCTTGCGGCCACGTTCGCAGCACTCATTCTTATTTTCGTATCCGTTTCCGCTTTCGTCTATTCCAAGGCAACCACCTCGGCGGGCGCTTCCGCCGAACAGGAAAAATCCGAGCTTCTGGTCAACCAGATCGACGACGCTCTGCAGGCCATGCTCGAACAGGCCGTCAACCTGCGCGGCTTCATCCTCTTCCGCAGCGACAGCACCTATGGCGATATTTTTGCCAATCGCGAGCGCATGCTGAAGGCGATTGCCGCAGCCAAGCAGACTGCCGCCTCCCAGCCCGAGCTGGTCTCGATGATCGATGACATGCAGAAGGCCGCAGACCTCTATTTTCACGAGCTCGCCGAGCCGCAGGCTAAGGCCCGCAAGGAAACCGAGACCCCGATAGCAGACGTCGTAAAGATCGGCGTCAACGCCACCAAGGGCCAGCTCGACGGCTTCCGCGCCGCTTCCGCCAAGATCAAGTCTCTCGCCCGCGACAAGTCCATTGCACTTGCTGCCGCTCGGCTTGAAGCCAACAGCGATCTCAAGACCACGCTTCTGGCCGGCGGCATTGCCGCCGCCGTTGCCGCCGCCGCTCTGGCCTGGGCTCTGTCGCGCACCATCGTTCGCCCGATCGTCGGCATGACGACCGCCATGGACCGGCTGGCCGGCGGCGACCACAATATCGAAGTCCCGGCAACCGGCCGCCAGGACGAAGTCGGGCGCATGGCGCAGTCCGTGCTGGTCTTTAAGGAAGCTGCGATCGAAAAGCAGCGGCTTGCCGGAGAAACCGACCGCATGCGCGGCGAAGCCGAGCGTCAGCGCCAGATGAGCGACGAGCAGAAAGCCCGCGAAGAAGGCGAGATTCGCTTCGCCGTCGAAGCGCTGGCCGGTGGACTTGCAGGCCTTGCCATTGGCGATGTCGCAGCCCGCATCCACACCCCGTTCGCGCCGCAGTACGACAGCCTGCGCAACGACTTCAACAATGCCGTCGAAAAGCTGCAGGCTGCCCTGCAGTCCGTCGGCCGCAACGCTTCGGCGATCAACGCCGGCGCCGGTGAAATCCGCTCCGCCGCCGACGATCTAGCCCACCGTACCGAACAGCAGGCCGCTGCCGTTGAAGAAACCGCAGCCGCTCTCGAAGAGGTCACGACCACGGTGCGTGACTCCGCTAAACGCGCCGAAGACGTCGGCAATCTCGTCGAACGCACGCGCCTCGGCGCCGAGAGGTCCGGCGAAGTCGTCCGCAGGGCGGTTGCGGCCATGCAGCAGATCGAAAAGTCCTCAGGCGAGATCTCCAATATCATCGGCGTCATCGACGATATAGCCTTCCAGACCAATCTTCTTGCTCTGAACGCCGGCGTCGAAGCCGCCCGCGCCGGTGAAGCCGGCAAGGGCTTTGCGGTCGTCGCCCAGGAAGTGCGTGAACTCGCCCAGCGCTCGGCAAACGCCGCCAAGGAGATCAAGGCGCTGATCAACACGTCGAGCGAACAGGTCAATTCCGGTGTCGGTCTCGTCGGCGAAACCGGCAAGGCGCTGGAAGCGATCGTTGCCGAAGTCCAGGAAATCAACCGTCACGTCGGGGCGATTGTCACGGCCACCCGCGAACAATCGATCGGCCTGCAGGAGATCAATACCGCCGTCAACAACATGGATCAGGGCACTCAGCAGAACGCCGCCATGGTCGAAGAGCAGACGGCTGCAAGCCATGCGCTCGCCCAGGAGGCCTCGGCTCTCGACAACCTGTTGCGCCAGTTCAAGCTCGGCGTCCAGGCTGCCGCTCCGGTCCAGAGAACCGTCGCAGCAACCACCGCGTCCCGCCCGGTCGCTTCTCCGGCCCGCGCGCTCGCCGGCAAGATTAGCAAGGCGTTCGGTGGCAAGCCGGCAGCCGCAGCTGCTGCCGTCGTCCAGGAAGACTGGACCGAGTTCTGAGAACGATCTCTTAGGAAACGAAAAAGGGCAGGGCGGCATTCAGTGCCGCCCTTTCTCTTTGCGCTTACCCGGCGGAGGCGCGCAGCCGCTCGATATCCCGCCGTGGCGGGATACTATGCACGCGGACATAATCGCGGCTGAACTGCGATGGGCTCTCATACCCAACGCGGAAACCCGCCTCGGCAGCGCTCAACCCCTCGGTCACCATCAGCCGCCGCGCCTCCTGCAGGCGAAGCTGGGTGCGAAACTGCAGCGGGCTCATCGCCATCACCATCTTGAAATGCTCATAGAAGGATGAGGCGCTCATCCCTGCGACGGAAGCCAGATGCTCGATCGCGAAGGGCTCGCTGAAGTGCTTCCGCACGAAATCGATCGCCCGGCCGATCTGGTTGAGCCTGCTTTCGCCATTGGCGATCTGCCGCAAGAGTGCGCCCTGCGGCCCCCGGATGAGACGATAGAGGATTTCCCGCTCGATCAGCGGTGCCAAAATCTCGGCATCGTCAGGCGTATCGAGCAGCCGCAGCATGCGCGCGGCTGCATCGATCAGTTCAGGCGTCGTCGCGCTGACCCCCGCCGCCGGGCTTTCCGGCAGTCTTCCGTGGACGGCAGGAAGCATCTCGGCCAGCAGCCTGCGGTCGAGCTGCAGCCTCAGACACAGATAGGGCCGGTTGGCGCTCGCCTCGACGACCGCACCGATAACGGGCAGGTCGACGCCGACCACGAGATAATGCGCGGCATCATAGACATGCGCGATGTCGCCGATGAGCGCGCGTTTTCGCCCCTGCGCCACAATGCAGCAGGAGGGCTCGTAGAGCGTGTGGATCGGCTCTGTGCGGGCGGAGGATCGTATGATGCCGACACGCGGCAGCGCTGTGTCGAAGCTGCCGTCCGTGCCTGTGTGGCGATCGATCAATTCTGCTAGTTCGGCGATCTTTTCCATGCAGGCAGCATGAACCGGGACGTGGCAAATGCCAAGTACTCTCGGCTGCTTTCGGAAGATCGTGCAAGAAATCCGGAGAAGCTTGCTACCGGTTTCCGCCCCTCAGGCCCAATCTCATGCACATGGGTCGGCAGCATCCGGCTCCGATCATCATGGAGGCACAGGGAAAAGACATGACTAGTATCAAGGATAAAACGGTTCTGATCACGGGCGCCAGCAGCGGCATTGGTGCCGGTACTGCACGCGAACTGGGTGCCGCCGGCGCAAAGCTGATGATCGGCGCGCGTCGCACCGACCGGTTGGAACAGCTGGCGGAGGAAATTCGCGAGGGCGGCGGCACGGTGAAATTCCGGGCGCTCGATGTGACCGACCGGGCCGATGTCGAGGCCTTCGCAAAGGCAGCAGTGGACGCTTTCGGCAGCATCGACGTGCTGGTCAACAATGCCGGCGTCATGCCGTTGTCGCTGATATCCTCGCTCAAGGTCGGGGAATGGGATCGCATGATCGACGTCAATATCAAAGGCGTCCTCTACGGTATCGCCGCCGTGCTGCCGATCATGAACGCGCAGGAGCGCGGGCAGATCATCAACATCTCCTCGATCGGAGGTCTTTCGGTCGTGCCGACCGCTGCCGTCTATTGCGCGACGAAATATGCGGTGCGGGCCATTTCCGATGGGTTGCGCCAGGAAAACAAGAAGCTGCGCGTGACCTGCATCTATCCCGGCGTCGTCGAATCCGAACTGGCCGAGACGATCACCGAACCCTTCTCGGCAGAGGCCATGGTCTCCTTCCGGGAGATTGCCCTCAAGCCCGATGCCATCGCCCGTGCGATCCGCTTCGCCATCGAGCAGCCCGAGGACGTCGATGTGAATGACATCACCGTCCGCCCGACCTTGAGCGTGGGAATGTGACCATGGCGATCCGCTCGGTCCTTGTCGGGGCGGTCTTTTCGCTTGCCGCCTCATCCGCTTTTTCAGAGGAAACGACCATGCAGAACCATCCCTATCTCGGCATGTGGATCACTGGCGACGGCCATATCCGCCAGGAACTCCTGTCGAACGGCCGTTATGACGAAGCGCGTGGCGCACGAAAAAGTGCCTATCAAGGCCGCTATCAAGTCACCGGCGACCATATCGAATACTGGGACGATACCGGCTTCACCGCCGACGGCGATTTCATCGACGGCGTGCTGCATCACGGCGGCATGATCTTCTACCGTGACGGCAGGAAGCCGGATTAGAGAGAGGCGGGGTCGGTATGTGCCTTAGCCGGCAACACCGACCGCAACACCGCGTCCGAGCGCGTTGAAGACGGTCGAAACGATGCCGGCGCGGTCGAGCCCGGCATGGGCGATCATCGCTTCCGGCTTTGCCTGCTCCATCCATATATCGGGCATGACGAGCGTGCGCACCTTCAGCCCGCGGTCAAGAAGACCATCCATCGCCATGAACTGCATGACCTGGCTGCCAAAACCGCCGACGGAACCTTCTTCTACGGTGATGAGGATTTCGTGATGGCGCGCAAGCTGGCGGATCAGGGCGTGGTCGAGCGGCTTTGCGAAGCGGGCGTCGGCAACCGTGGTTGACAGACCTGCGGCATCGAGATCCTCGGCCGCCAGCAGACAGTCGGCAAGCCGTGTGCCGAAGGAGAGAAGCGCGACTTTCGTGCCTTCCTTGACGATGCGGCCCTTGCCGATTTCAAGGATCTCGCCGCGCTCCGGCATGTCGACGCCAATACCTTCGCCGCGCGGATAGCGGAACGAAATCGGGCCGGCATCATAGGCGACTGCCGTGCGCACCATATGCTTCAACTCCGCTTCGTCGGCCGCTGCCATGACGACGAATCCGGGCAGGGTGGCTAGGAAGGCCGTATCGAAGGAGCCGGCATGCGTCGGCCCGTCGGCACCGACGAAGCCGGCACGGTCGATCGGGAAGCGCACGGGCAGGCCCTGGATCGCCACGTCATGCACCACCTGGTCGTAGGCGCGCTGCAGAAAGGTGGAATAGAGCGCTGCAAACGGTTTGAAACCTTCGGTGGCAAGACCGGCCGCGAAGGTCACGGCATGCTGTTCGGCGATGCCGACATCGAAACAGCGTAACGGGAAGATCTCGGCGAATTTGTCGAGGCCGGTGCCAGTCGGCATGGCGGCCGTGATGCCGACGACGCGGTCGTCGAGCGTGGCTTCGTGGATCAGCGTCTCGGCAAAGACATTGGTATAGCTCGGCGCATTCGGCTTCACCTTCGCCTGCGCGCCGGTGATGACGTCGAACTTGTTGACGCCGTGATACTTGTCGGCGGCGGCTTCCGCCGGCGGATACCCCTTGCCCTTCTGCGTCACGACATGGATCAGCACTGGGCCGTTGGCGTTGTCGCGCACGTTGCGCAGCACCGGCAGAAGGTGATCGAAGGAATGACCGTCGATCGGCCCGATATGGTAAAAGCCCATCTCTTCGAACATCGTTCCGCCGGTGACATAACCGCGGGCATGCTCGACGGCGCGGGTGATCGCGCGGTCGACGTTCTTGCCGAGATAAGCCGTCAGTTTCTTGCCGAAATCGCGGAAGCCCATGTAGGTGCGCCCGGAAGCAAGGCGGGCGAGATAGGCGCTCATCGCCCCGGTCGGAGGGGCGATCGACATGTCATTATCGTTGAGAATGACGATCAGGCGGGCATCGAGCGCGCCGGCATTGTTCAGGGCCTCATAGGCCATGCCGGCCGAGAGCGCCCCGTCACCGATAACGGCGATCACGCGGCGATCCGTCTTGTCGATATCGGCAGCGACCGCCATGCCCAGGCCGGCCGAAATCGAGGTCGAGGAATGTGCGGCGCCAAAGGGGTCGTATTCGCTTTCGGCCCGGCGGGTGAAGCCAGACAGGCCGTTTTCCTGGCGCAGCGTCCGAATCCGGTCGCGGCGCCCAGTCAGGATCTTGTGCGGATAACATTGGTGACCGACATCGAAGATCAGCCGGTCGTCAGGCGTATTGAAGACGCTGTGAATGGCGATCGTCAGCTCCACCACGCCGAGACCGGCGCCGAGATGCCCGCCGGTGCGGGAAACGGCATCGATCATCTCGTCCCTCACTTCGCGTGCAAGCTGTGGCAGATCGCGATCCTCGAGCTTGCGCAGGTCGGCCGGATAGGTGACCTGATCGAGCAGCGGGGTCTTCGGGGATTGTGTCACGGGCGGGCGCTCTTCTTTGACTGATCGGCTTTGCTTTATTCGATTGAATTGCGGCAGAACAACTGCATTTGCATAACCGCAAGTTTTTCACCTTAGAGCACTTCAGCCCTCCGGCAAAGGCACGAATTCCTCTTCGTCACCGGGAACGATATCGAAGCGGCCGGTGCGCCACTCCTCCTTGGCCTTCTCGATCCGCTCTTTCGAGGAAGATACGAAATTCCACCATATGTAGCGTTTCGAGTTGAGGGCAGCACCTCCGAACAGCATGAGATGGCAGCCCTCGGTGCCGGCTTCGAGCGTGATCGCATCGCCTGGCCGGAAGACGAGAAGCTGGTCCGCCGCGAACCTGTCGCCGGCAACGACGACCTCGCCCGCAAGCACGTAGACGGCGCGCTCCTCATGCGCCGCACCGAAGGGAAATTTCGAGCCCGGCTGCAGGGAAATATCGGCGTAAAGCGTATCGGTGAAGACCTTGACCGGCGAATTCAGTCCTTCGAACGAACCGATGACGACACGGCCGGTCACCCCGCCATCGTCGATCAGCGGCATATCAGTCTTTTCGGTATGGGCAAAGGAAGGATCGATCTCCTCCTTGTCGTCGGGCAGCGCCAGCCACGTCTGCAGGCCGGACATGGAGAGCGGATGGCCGCGCAGATTGTCCGGCGTGCGCTCCGAATGCACGATGCCGCGGCCGGCTGTCATCAGGTTTATATCACCAGGGCGGATGACCTTTTCCGTGCCGAGACTGTCGCGATGGCGGATTTCCCCGTCGAAGAGATAGGTGACGGTCGAAAGTCCGATATGCGGATGCGGCTTCACGTCGAGCGCCTCATCCGGTTTCAGGATGGCCGGCCCCATGCGGTCGAAGAAGATGAAAGGCCCGACGAGACGGCGCTGACGCGTCGGCAGGGCGCGCCGCACCTGGAAACCGCCGATATCGCTGGTGCGTGGAATGATCAGGTTTTCGATCGCGTCGCAGGCGAAGGCATCGCCGGGGAGGGGATCTTTACCGGGGAAAAATGACATGGCGGGTCTCCGATCACAACGGCCTGGAGCCACAGATAGCGTCTGCCGGTCTGTGGCGAAAGGGCCAGTTTGTCAGATAGCGGCGAGCGCTCAGATCGCCGTGAAGCCATTATCCACGAAAAGATGCGCCCCATTGACGAAGATCGATTCATCGCTGGCAAGATAGAGCGCCGCACGGGCGACATCCTCAGGTTCACCGATCCGGCCCTGCTGGGCGGCAATTGCCGCATCCGACACATCGACACCATGCGCCTGCAATTCCTTCACCTCGCGCAAGCCATGCGGTGTGCGGATAAAGCCGGGGCAGACGGCATTGCAGCGGATATTGCGGTCCCGGAATTCGACCGCGATGGCGCGCGCAAACATATGCACTGCGCCCTTCGTCGTGTCGTAGAGCACTTCCATCGGCGTGGCGGCAACCGCCGAGATCGACGAGGTGCAGACGATCGATCCGCCGCCGGCTTCGATCATCTTCGGCAGCACTGCCTTGGTCATCAGGAACATCGAGCGTACGTTGACGGCGTGCAACCAGTCCCATTCCTGCAGCGTGGTTTCCAGGAAAGGCTTGATGACGATCGTGCCGGCATGATTGAAAAGCACCGTGACCGGGCCATAGCGCTCTTCAACGCCGGCAACCGCTTCGTTGACGGCTCCTTCTTCGGAAACATCGGCTGTCCAGTAGTCGGCCTCGCCGCCGGCAGCACGGATCTCATCGACGGTTTTCGCCGCCGCCTCGCCATTGCGATCGATAATGGCGACACGCGCACCCTCGGCCGCAAAGAGCTTCGAGGCAGCACCCCCCATGCCGGTCGCACCACCCGAGACAATAGCAACCTTGCTCTTCAATCTGTCCGTCATCTTGCTGTTCCCTTGATGTTTATCGAGGGATCATAGATCGGCCGGAAGCCGGTCGCCAAGTGTCTTGAAAGGGAGTTTCGGTACGCGCTTCAAGCGCCGTCGAGCGGTTCCACGCCCTGCGGTTTGCCGGCGCGGTCGAGGCGGATCTTCTCGATGCGGTTTTCGGCGGCCGAAAGCAGTGTCTCGCAATGCTTCTTTAGCGCTTCGCCGCGCTCATAGATCTCGATGGATTCATCCAGCGCCACGTCGCCGCGTTCGAGGCGTGCAACGATGCTTTCGAGTTCGGCAACCGCCTTTTCGAAGGAAAGGCCGGAAACCTCCGGCTTGGCGCTGTCAGTCATTCTCAACCCTTCATCATTCTGAGGATATGCATGCCCGCCGACTCGGCGAGTCCTTCCAAATCATACCCGCCTTCGAGCAGGCTGACGACCCGGTTATTGGCACTGCGGTCGGCAACTTCGAGAAGCCGGCCCGTCGCCCAGTCGAAATCCTCGCCCGTCAGGTTGATCTGTGCCAGCGGATCGCGGTGATGGGCGTCGAAGCCGGCGGAGATAATGATGAGATCCGGCCGGAAATCGTTAAGCGCAGGCAGCACGCGGGATTTGAAGGCTTCACGGAAATGGTCGCTGCCGACATTGGGCGAAAGCGGCGCGTTGACGATCGTCCCATGCGCCCCGCTCTCGTCCTTGGCCCCGCTCCCGGGATAAAGCGGCATCTGATGGGTGGAACAGAAGAGCACGGAAGGATCGTCCCAGAAAATATCCTGCGTGCCGTTGCCGTGATGCACGTCCCAGTCGACGATCGCGACACGTTCGGCGCCATGGACCTTCTGCGCGTGGCGGGCGGCGATCGCCGCATTGTTGAAGAAGCAGAAGCCCATCGCCGTCATTTTCTCGGCATGGTGACCCGGCGGACGCGCGGCGACGAAGACATTGTCAGCCTTACCTCTGAAGACGTCGTCAACGGCGGCCATCGCCCCGCCGATGCCGGTCAGCGCCGCCTGCAAGCTCTTCTGGCTGGCATAGGTGTCGGCCTCGAGCTGGTTGATCTGCTCTTCCTCTTCCGGGATCTGCCGCATGACGGCGATCAGATGTTCTTCCGGATGGGCGAGCAGCACGGCGTCTTCATTCGCCTGTGGCGCCTGCTTGCGGTCCAGGCGCTCGAAATTCGGATGTTCCAGCGCCACATTGAGCGCGCGGATACGGTCGGAACGTTCGGGATGCCCTGACGGCGTCACGTGTTCGAGGAAAACAGGATGTTCGTAAAGACGGGTGCTCATGCAGGCACTCTATCGATCGTAAATGTCATGATCCACAGCAGATGGGGCACTGCCAGTCGATTTCAACAAGCCGCATCATCGCGGTTAACGCTCTGCTTGCCGTCGTTTACGCTATTTTAATTGTTTCATTTACTTCGTCGGACCCCGTGTTAGGGTCTAAGTGATAACCTGCAAGGCAGACCTGTAAATGAGTAAGACGAACCGCCCGGACATGGTGGAATTGCGTGTGCCGTTTCGCGATGTAGATATGAACGGCCAGATGTTTCTGGCCTCCTATATTTCTTATGCGGAATCCGTACTTGCAGGTTTCTGGTCATTGAGACCCGGCGTGGAGGACGAGCCTGTTTACACTCCCGCCAAGGTATCCTGCATTCTTCACCGGCCACTGCACTATCACGAGACGGTAACCTTCACAGCCGGCGTCGATAAGATCGGCGTCCGTTCCATAGGCTTCCTTATCGCTGCCGAGATCGAAGAAGAGCGTGCAGCCGAGGTTGAGATCACCTGGCAGGCACGCAGCCGTGAGGACGGCTCGCCGGCCGCGCTTCCCGAAGAGACGCGCGACTGGCTCTACGGCTTTCTGGATTAAGCGCGAACCGGCAGCAACGGATAGCCGACCATAACAGCCCGGCCAACAAGGGCCGCTACGAAGGCCTTGATGACGTCTCCAGGGATGTAGAAAAGGCTGCCGAGGAAGGCCTTCTGTAAGGTGACATCGGCCACGATAGCCGCAAAGACAATGCCAAATGGATAGAGCACGAAGATGCCGCCGATGACGGCAGCAAGGAAAAAGCTCACCGTCTGCACGAGGCCTGACTGTCCAGCGTTGACCAGCCGCTCGCTGAGGAAGCCTGTAACAAAAGCAGCGACCACCCACCCATACAGGAAGCCTGACGTAGGAGCGACAAGGGCCGTCATTCCACCGCGGCCGCCCGAAAGCACTGGCAGGTTCATCGCGACAAGTGCAATCACGATGAGCACCGCGATCGAGCCGCGTTTCGCGCCAAGGACGACACCTGCCATCATCACGCCGAGCGATTGCGCCGTGATCGGAACTGCAACAATGCCGACATAGATTGGCGGCAGCAAGCCAAGGGCCACGATGATCGCGGCGAAAAGAGCGGTAAGAACGAGGTCTCGGGTGCTCATTGTGATCTCCAGTTCACAAGACGTTAACTGACATGCCGCCGAATGCCGCGCGCGTCAATCGCCGCAGCAACGTTATCCGCATCCCTGAGCGTCAGAATGATGAGCGGGGTAAGGATCGTGGTCGGTCGTAGTTTCAACCCCCGCGCTGCATGCGCCTCGCTGATTGCATGGTAGCGGGCAATGATCTCGGGCACGAAACGCAGCACGAGGCCGACCGCCAGGCCAACATCGTCAGCGCTCACCCAGCCGGTGCGTTCCAGTGGCCGCACAAGCGTCGTGATCTCGTCCATGAACTGGGCGATCGTCGTTGTGGCCGTCACGGCAGCGGCAAACAGCATTAGCGCGGTCAGCCGTAGCAACGTTGCCAAAGCTTGATGCCACGGATTAACAATAAGGGTGATAAGCGCTACGAACGCGATTGTCAGGAAGATCGGTTTCAGCCGAGCAGCTGATTCCTTCATCGGCATGCCGACGGTGCGATAGGCGAGCACGGTCAGCAGCATGACGACTGCAAGCAACGGAATATTGTTGCTGATGAACAGCACCAAGCCGAGTAGGAAGAGCGAAAAGATTTTTGCCCGCGGCGAAAGCCGGTGCAGGACACTATCGCCTTCGACATAGAGCGACTGCATCAGGCGGCGAGCTCCCTGTAGCGGGCGATCGCCTGCGCCGCCGGTGCATCGGCGGCCAGCCGGCCTTCATGGAAGAGCAGCACCCGCTCGAAACCTGAAATCAATTCGAGATCATGGGTGATGACGACGACATTTTCTTCGAGCCCGTGGATGATCTTCTGCACCAGCGCGCGGTTGCGCAGGTCAAGCTGATTGGTCGGCTCGTCGAGGATAAGGATATCGGGACCGGTCGCCAGCACGGAGCAGAGCGCCGCGATCTGGAGCTCGCCACCCGAAAGCTCATGCGCACGGCGATTGGCGAGTTCCCCGGCATTGAAGCGGGCGAGCACCATCTCGACCTTTCGATCGATTTCCGCCTTGGTAAAGCCACGGCCCTTCAGCCCGAAAGCGATGTCGTCCTTGACGATCGGCAGGATGATCTGGTTCTGCGGCGACTGGAAGATGAAGCCGACATCGGCAAGCGCCGTCTTTTCGTCGCGTGTGTCCCGCCCGTTGACGGTGACCTTGCCGGTGGTGGGTTTGGTCAGCCCATTGATCATCCGTGCGAAGGTCGTCTTGCCCGAACCGTTGAGGCCGATGACGCCGAGGCGGTTTTCGGTGAGAGACAATGTGAGCGGCTCGACCGCGACCCTTGCTCCGAAACTGGCGCCTGCGCTGTCGAAACGAATATCCAAGTACGGGTCCCCTTGTTTGAGTTCCTGCTTCTATAAGGCTGCGGCTGTGCGATAAAGGATCAAAATCAGATCGGTTGGAATATGGTATCGGGTGGCTAGGAAGATTTTCCGCGCTATGATGGCGACATGACGAATCTGCTCTCCAATTCCGATGCCCGCCGTATCTTTCTCGCCAAGCAGGGCCTGAGCGCCCCGCCGAACCGCGCGCTGACCAAAGCCGGCCTGCTGGACCTCATCCACGATCTCGGCTTCGTACAGGTAGACAGCATCCAGACGGTGGAGCGCGCCCATCATCAGATCCTCTTTTCCCGCAACCAAACATACCGGCGCGAACACCTGACCGCACTTTTGGAAAAGGAAGGTACGCTCTTCGAACATTGGACGCATGATGCCTCCATCCTGCCGAGCGCCTTCTTCAAATACTGGAAGCACAAGTTCCTCGACGAGGAGAAGGCAATCGTCGAGCGCTGGCGCAAATGGCGCGGCGAGGGTTTCGAAGCCTCCTTCGAGGAGACCTATGATCGCGTGGTCAAGGACGGCGCGATCCTGGCGCGCGACATGAAGGCGGATGGCCACGTTTCCGGCGGCTGGTGGAACTGGCACCCGAACAAAACGGCGCTCGAATATTTCTGGCGCACCGGCAAGTTCGCCATCGCAGGCCGCTCCAACTTCCAGAAGATCTACGATCTCGTCGAGCGCGTCATTCCGACCGAATTCCGCGAGCCGGAGGTGAGCCGCGAGGAATTCGTCGACTGGGCCTGCCGCAGCGCGCTCACTCGTCTGGGTTTTGCGACACATGGCGAAATTGCCGCCTTCTGGGATCTGCTGTCGCCGGACGAAGCCAAGACCTGGGTTGCCGAAAACAGAGATGAACTAATCGAAGTGATGATCGAATCCGCGCTTGGCGGCAAGCCGCGTGCCTCATGGGCTTTCGCCGATTTTTTTGGCGTGATGGATAATTTTCCCCAAGCGCCGCCGCGAATCCGGGTGCTCAGCCCGTTTGATCCGATGATTCGCGACAGAAACAGGACAGAACGTCTTTTCGGTTTCTTCTATCGCATCGAAGTCTTCGTGCCGGAGCCGAAGCGCGAATATGGTTATTATGTCTTCCCGCTCCTGGAAGGCGACAGGCTCATAGGCCGCATCGACATGAAGGCCGACCGCAAAAAGGGTACGCTGGATGTCAAAAGGCTATGGCTGGAGCCGCGCGTCAAGGCATCTGCTGGGCGGCTCGAAAAGCTCGAAGCCGAGCTCGAACGCTTGGCGCGTTTCGTCGGTGTGGAAAAAGTCGTCTATTTGGACGGTTGGAAAGGATAATCCTTTTCCGGCGGGAGACGGCTAGCTGGTCAGCAGATCTCGGTTCTGGAAATCTTGATCCCGAAGCCTTCCAGGCCGACATAATGCCGCTCGCGACTGGTCAGGAGCTTGATCGAGCCGACGCCGAGATCCCTAAGGATCTGCGCACCGAGGCCGATCTCCAGCCACTCACTGTCGCGCGTTTGTGCTTCGGCATGGGCCTCACGGCCCTGCCCGCGCGCCTTGCGGCCATTGTCGTAATGGCCGACTCCGACAGAGCCTTCGCGCAGATAGACGATGATGCCGCGGCCCTCTTCGGCGATCTTCTTCATATAAAAGTCGACCGGCTTGCGCTTGCCGAAGAGGTCGTCGGCTACGTTTTCCGGATGCAGGCGCACCGGAATATCGACACCGTCCCTGATATCGCCAAAGACGACGGCGAGATGCTGCATCGGATCCCAGGGCAGGGAGTAGGTATGGGCCTTGGCCTTGCCGAACGGTGTCTCGATATCGAAGCTCGAGCCGAGCTCGATCAGCGTTTCCTTGCGCTGGCGATAGGCGATGAGGTCGGCGACCGAAAGAAGCTTCAGCCCGTGCTGTTCGGCAAAGTCCACGACCTGCGGGCCGCGCGTCACCGTGCCGTCGTCATTGACGAGTTCGGAGATGACGCCGATCGGCGGGAGGCCGGCAAGCTTGAGATCGACCGCCGCTTCCGTATGGCCGGAACGCATCAGCACGCCGCCTTCGCGGGAGACCAGCGGGAAGATATGGCCGGGGCGAACGAAATCCGACGCGCCGACATTCGGATTGGCAAGATTGCGCACCGTCAACGTGCGGTCGTCGGCGGAAATGCCCGTGGTCGTGCCGTGCTTGAAGTCGACGGAAACGGTGAAGGCGGTCGTATGGGCGGAATCGTTTTCCGCCACCATGGCGTTGAGGTTCAGGCGCTTCGCCTCTTCCCTCGGCATCGGCGCGCAGACGATGCCTGAGGTGTGGCGCACGATGAAGGCCATCTTTTCGGGGGTCGCATGCACGGCGGCGACGATCAGGTCGCCCTCGTTTTCACGATCGTTGTCATCCATGACGACAACGATCTCGCCGGCTTCGAAAGCCCTGATAGCATCGACAACGCGCTTTTGATCATACGACATGAGACAATTCCTATTTCAGCCGGCCGGTCTGGCCGCGGTCGCGAAGATAGTGGTCGGCAATGGCGCAGGCGATCATCGCCTCGCCGATCGGCACGGCGCGGATGCCGACGCAAGGGTCATGACGGCCTTTGGTGCGGATATCGACATTCTTGCCGTCGGCATCGATCGACTGCCGTTCGGTGAGAATGGAAGAGGTCGGCTTGACGGCGAAGCGGGCGACCACCGGCTGGCCGGTAGAAATGCCACCAAGGATGCCGCCGGCATTGTTGGACAGGAAGATGGGCTCGCCGTCATTGCCCATGCGCATCTCGTCGGCATTGTCTTCGCCGCTCGTCTCGGCGGCCGCAAAGCCGTTGCCGATCTCGACGCCCTTGACTGCGTTGATCGACATCAGCAGCGAAGCGATATCCTGGTCGAGCTTGCTGTAGATCGGCGCGCCGAGGCCCGCCGGGACACCATCGGCAATCACCTCGATGACGGCGCCGATGGACGAGCCGGCCTTGCGGATGCCGTCGAGATATTCTTCCCAGACCGGCACGATCTCGGCATCGGGAGAGAAGAACGGGTTTTGCCCGACCTGATCCCAATCCCAGTTGGCGCGATTGATCTTGTACTTTCCGATCTGCACCAGCGCGCCGCGGATGGTGACACCGGGCACGACGAGCCGGGCGATGCCCCCGGCCGCAACCCGCGCCGCCGTCTCGCGCGCCGAGGAACGGCCGCCGCCGCGATAGTCGCGGATGCCGTATTTCACGTCATAGCTATAGTCGGCATGGCCGGGGCGATATTGCCGGGCGATCTCGCCATAATCCTTGGAGCGCTGGTCGGTATTTTCGATCAGCATAGAGATCGGCGTTCCCGTCGTGACCATCGTCTCGCCGTCGGCGTCCATCATTACGCCGGAGAGAATTTTCACTAGGTCGTCTTCGCGCCGCTGGGTGACGAAACGGCTCTGGCCGGGTTTGCGCTTGTCGAGCCAGACCTGCAGGTCCTCAAGCTTGAAGCGCAGCCCGGGAGGACAGCCGTCGACGACGGCGCCGAGTGCTGGCCCGTGGCTTTCGCCCCAGGTGGTTACACGGAAGAGATGACCGAATGTATTATGCGACATGTGTTCCCGCCGGATGCGCGCACCGGTGTCGTCGGCCGCGCCATTACTCAAAAGGCGCGACACTCATAGGCCAAAAAACAGTTCAGGCAAAAGCCTTTCTTTGCGCCGGATGGTGCGATCGGGGAAATGGTATTTCCGTATTCACGAACGACGATAGGCTCGCCTTTAGCTACGATGCCAGCAGCCATGCGGTTCCGCGCGCCTCGATGGCGAAATCGTCGAAGGAGAGGGGGCGTGCAAAGGCATAGCCTTGCAGGAGATCGCAGCCGAGATCGCGCAGCAGTTCGGCATGATCAAGCGTCTCGACGCCCTCGGCCACCGTCTCCACGCCGAGCGAACGGGCGATTTCGATGATCGAGCTGACGAGCGCGCGCTCCTGTGAGGAGGTGACGATCGGCTGGACAAGCTGCCGGTCGATCTTGAGCCTTTTCGGCTTGAGCTTCAGCAACGACACGATCGAGGTGTGGCCGGTGCCGAAATCGTCGATTTCGATATCGATACCAAGCGCCTTGATCCGTTCGAGGTTCTGCGAGACCCCGTCCTCGCTTTCGTCGAGAAAGATCGATTCCACCAGTTCGAAGGAAATTTCGCCGGGGCGGATATGCAGGTCGGTCAACGATTCCACGAGGCTGCCATCATGCAGGCGCCGCGCCGAAACGTTGACGGAGACTTTCGGTACGAAGACACCCTGTGCCGCCCAGCGCATCTTGTCGCGCAGCGCGGTCTCCAGGACGATACGGTCGAGCGTCTGCACGACATTGATTTCATCGGCAATGCGCAGGAATTTGTCCGGCGTGAGCAAACCCCTGGAGGGGTGGCGCCAGCGCACCAGAGCCTCGACCCCCGTCAGCTTCATCGAGCGTGCACAAAACTGCGGCTGGTACCAGGCCGTGAACTCGCCATTGTCAATGCCGGCAAGGATCTCATCGGCCGTGCGTTTGTTGTTGATGATGTCGGCCTGGAGATTATGGTTGAAGAATTCGAAGCGGTTGCGGCCGAGGCTCTTGGCGCGATAGAGCGCGATGTCGGCATTGATCAGCACTTTGCGCGCATCGACGTGAATGCCGCTCGCCAGCGCAATCCCGATCGATACGCCGCAGCGGCAGGAGAAGCCCTGGAAATCGATCGGTTGGCGCATTTCCTCGACGACGCGGCCGGCGAGCTCCGCCATTTCCTTGTCGCCTACGTCGAAGGAGAGGATGACGAACTCGTCGCCGCCGATACGCGCAACGACATCGCTGTCGCGTAGGTTTCTGGAAAGCACGCGTGAAGCATGCACCAGCATCGCATCGCCGGCGGCATGTCCCAGCGTATCGTTGATTTCCTTGAACCGGTCGAGATCGATATGCAGGATCGCGAACGTCTGCGGCTCACCGCGGCCGGCATCGGTAAGGTTTTCCAGCGCGATATCGAGCTTGCGGCGGTTGGCGAGCGAGGTGAGCGGGTCGTGCAGGGAGTTGTGCTCGATCCTGCTCTTGGCGAGCTCGAGCTCGATATTCTTGGTAATCGCCTCATCCTTCGCGGCCTTGAGGCGCAGCGTCATCAACGCATCCTCGGTCGAATCGAAGGCGATGCCAATGATCTTCATCTCGCCGGTCGGCGTGCGGTGCACCTTGCCGACGGAGCGCACGTAGCGCAGACCGCCATTTTCGTTCGGCACGCGGCAGACCAGCGTATGCGTGTCTCCGAGCTGCTTGAAATGCCGGGCGCTTTCGAGCGCCAGTTTGCGATCATCGGGATGAATGCGCGAGAGCCAGGCCTCTTCGGTCACGAAGGCATTGCTCTGCTTCAATCCGTAGAGCTCGTGCATGCGCTCGTCCCAGATCGAACCGCGCTTGCCGAGAATTGCCTCCCAGATGCCGCATTGATAGGAATCGAGCGCCAGGTCGAGCTTGCCAGAGAGTTCGGCAAGCTCCGCCTCGCGGCTCGAAAGTTCTGCCAGCGCGAGTTCCAGCTCGGCATTCTTGAGCTCGCTCGTTTCCTTGGCGAGACGAAGCGTATTGGTGAGTTCCACGTCGGCCGTGACATCCCAGACGATGCCGATCGTCTTTCCCGTGCCGCCGGCATCCGTATAGAAGGCGCCGATGGAGCGCAGATGGCGGATGCGACCATCTTCCCGCATGACCCTGTATTGCGTGGTGCAGGCTTCTCCGGCGATGCTGCAACCGAAGAAGTGAACCTCGGCGATTTCTCGGTCTTCGGGCACGATCGTCGAAAGCAACACATCCAGTGGCTGGCTGCCTTCGATCGCTTTGAGGCCGTGAAGGGTGGATGCGCGTGAATCCCAGACAAGGCTGGTGGCGTTTTCCTGGAGCTCCCATATCCCGATCCGGGAGGATTCGAGTGCCAGGTTGAGGCGCTGCGACAGTTCCAGGAGCTTGCCCCCGCGGGTCTCGAGCTGCGCGATGTTGCGGTTGCGTTCACCGAGCAGCCATGTGGCGAAGAAAATCGGTATGATGATCACGCAACCCGCAGCAACGATGATCAGCCGCAGTTCCGGCTGATTGTCAGGAATGGCGTTCCAGCCGCTGTTCGGCACGGCCGCCAGTTCCCACCGGCCGCCCGCGAAACTGATTTTGCGGCGGAGCGGATCCTTCTCGTAGATATTGGAAGGGCCGAAAAAGGGCGCCGCGGTTTCGTCCGGAATGCCGATGTCGCGCACCGCGATCGAGAGATGGTCGAGATGCGGATAGCGCTCCTGGTTTTCGCTGTTGCGTGCGGGCTTCAGGCCCGTCGCCTCGTAGAACATGTTCTGGTCGATGACCACCTCGACCGCGCCCCAGATGCGGCGCTGGCCGTTCTGTTTGACGAAAACCGGAAAGAAGATCGCGAAGGCGTTTTCTGCATCCGTCGTCTTGAAGGGGCCGTAGAAGCGTGCCGACTGGTCGCCGGCATTGCGGCTGATCGACATGCGCTCCATCAGCCGCTCGCGCACATCCTTGCCGATTCGGTCCTTGTCGGATTGTGCCGGATAGACCGATTTGACGATGAAATCAGGCGCGAGCGCAATATTGATGAAATGCGGGTTCTGAATCAGCAGCCAGTTGATCTGCCGCTCCATCTCCGCCTCGTTCGTCTGCGTGCTGAGCGAGATCAGGTTGGAAAGGTCGCGGACAGCGGTAATATCCATATTGATCTGCGCCATCACGCGGGCACGGATCAGGTTGGTCTCGTTTTCAGTACGGATGTGCAGCTCGCGCAGATAGGCAGCAGTATTCGCACTGTCGAGTGCAAAGCCGACGGCAATAACGACGATGGCCACGAGGGCGGAAACCAGCAGCGAGACACGCGTATTCTTCAAAACTCGCCGCAGCTGTTTGCTGTTGCTCAGCCGGAATTGCAAATCACACACCCCTACCTTCACGCTGACTTTAGGGGGCAGGGGTTAATTTACGATTGCGCGCATTCGCGCCTGCTAAATCGCGTAAACAGAGAAAAAAATACGGTTAATCGAGCCTCTTGATTATCCGTAAAATCCTATTCATCAATTGGGCGCCGAAAGCCATTCTTCCGGGCAATTTTCGCCATATTCAGGAGTTTATCTGTGGCCACTCGATATCAACGGCAGCGTTTCAAAGGAATTGCCGATATGCGTTTCGTTATTGCTACGCTTCTGGCCACGGCAAATTTTCTTTCGCCGATGAGCAGTTTTGCCGAGAGCGCCGATGTCGAAGCGACGATCAAGAAGGTCGACACGACCAATCTCGTCCTGACGCTCGATGACGGCAAGACCTATCAGGCGCCCGAGGAATTCGATTTCGAAGGCCTCAAAGCCGGGGTCAAGGTTGTGATCTTCTACACGGAAGTCGACGGCAAGCGCGTCATCAACGATCTGGATATCGTTAAGTAGGATCGTCAAGCAAGCCGATTTGCCTAGATCCAGCCGATCAGGTTCTGCGACGTCTCGATCTTCAAAATCCGATCCTGCGGGATTTCGCCTTCGGAGGCGACGTCCTTCGGCAGGTTGGAGATGATCTTGAACAAGCTTCTGATGACGCCGCCGTGCGTGACGCAGACGGTCGGCCGGTCGACCGAATTCAGCCATGCGCCGGTTCGCCACGACATGATCTCGTAGCTTTCCGCATCCTCGCCCGGCGGAATGAAATCCCACTTGTTGATGTTGCGTTCCGTTACCCGGTCGGCCTGCGATGCCCTGAGCTGTTTCAGCGTATGGCCTTCCCAGTCGCCGAAGGAGACTTCGACCAGACGTTCGTCGGTTCGGTAATCGTTGGGCGCAAGCCCCATGGCTGACCGCATGATCTCCATGGTCTCCCGCGTGCGCCCGAGCGGGCTTGCGACGAAATCGAATTCCATGACTTGAGATTCCAGGATCGCCGCAAGGGCGATCCCGTTCTGTCTTGCCTGTTCGCGTCCGATCGCGTTGATCGGAATATCCTTCTGCCCCTGCAGGCGGCGCTCCGCATTCCAGTCGGTCTGGCCGTGTCTGATCACATAGATGAGCACGGGTATCGGCTCCGCTTCGGGGAGGACGGATCAGTCCTTGATGACGGAAATATCAGGCGCGTCCACAGCCTTCATGCCGATGACATGATAGCCGCTGTCGGCGTGATGCACTTCGCCGGTCACCGAACGAGACAGGTCCGAAAGAAGGTAGAGGCCGACATCGCCCACTTCCTCGATGGTGACGGTGCGGCGCAGCGGTGCATTGTACTCGTTCCACTTGAGGATGTAGCGGAAGTCGCCGATGCCGGAGGCGGCAAGCGTCTTGATCGGGCCCGCCGAAACGGCGTTGACGCGAATGTTCTTCGGCCCGAGGTCGACGGCGAGATACTTGACGCTGGCTTCGAGCGCAGCCTTGGCGACGCCCATGACGTTGTAGTTCGGCATCACTTTTTCTGCACCGTAATAGGTGAGGGTGAGCATCGAGCCGCCTTCCGTCATCAGCTTCTCGGCGCGGCGAGCGACCGAGGTGAAGGAGTAGACGGAGATCTGCATGGTCTTCGCGAAATTGTCAGGCGTCGTATCGACGTAACGGCCGGTCAACTCGTCCTTGTCGGAAAAGCCGATGGCGTGCACGATGAAATCGATCTTGCCCCACAGCTTCTCGACATTCTCGAAAACGGCGTCGATCGTGGATTCGTCGCTCACGTCACAATGGCCGACCATGACGGCGCCGATTTCGGCGGCCAGCGGCTCCACGCGCTTCTTCAGGGCATCGCCCTGGTAGGTGAATGCAACTTCTCCGCCCTGCGCATGAATGGCCTTGGCAATACCCCACGCAATCGAACGATTGTTGGCCACACCCATGATGACGCCGCGTTTGCCTGCCATGAGGCCGGATGCTTGAGCCATATTTCGCTTCCCTAGGAATTCTGATGATCCTGCCTATGGCATAGGCCGTTAATCGGTTCAAGCAGGCCCAAGATCATCAACTGTTAGGGATCGTAACAAAGGGTGCGATTGTCACTAAAATTTCATAAAAACAGCCCTTCACGCATGCTGCGCATGAGATCAGTGACTTTGGCGTCGGGTTTTTCCCACAACATAATACGCAACTCAACGACGAGATCGCCTTTTCCGCCGCTGTCGTTGGGCAGACCCTGGTCGGGAATGCGGATCGTCTTGTCGGAGCCTGACCAGGCCGGAACCGTTACATTGAGTGGTCCCTGCGGACCGTCAACACGCGCCTCGGTGCCGAGCACCGCGTTTTCGATGTTGAGCGGCAGCACAGTATGCACGTCGAAACCATCGACGGCGAAGCGCGGATCGGGTGCGATGTGGATATTGATGACGGCATCGCCGCGCTGCATGCCCGGCAGCTTGAATCCCTGGCCCTTGAGCCGGATCTGATGGCCTTCAGTCGTGCCGGCCGGAAGGGCAAAGCCGACTTCGCGGCCCTCCGGCAGGGAAACCGTCGTCCAGCTTCCCTTCATGATATCTTCGATCGTCACGGTCGCGGTTGCCACTTCATCCGGGGCCTTCTCAAGACCAGGCTGGCCTGCGCCGGTGAAGCGGCGCACGAGCGAGGTCAGTAGGCTGAGCGGCAGCGACATGTTGGCGCCAGCGCCGGCAGTGGCCTCCGTCTGCTCGTCCTCCGCCTTGGCGGCCTCTGATTCAGCTGTTTCCTGTTCCGGTTGCCTGGCCGCTTCGGCTGCATGTGGCTTGGCTTGCGCCTGCTGGGAATGTGCTTGTTGAGAATGCGCCTGCGGGGCGTGTGGTTGCTGTGGGCCGGCGGCGCGGGTTGCCTGCGCGCCAAAAATGCGCTCGACCATCTCTTCTGCAGCTTCGGTTGCGCCTGGCTGCTGCTGTTTGGCACCTGCTGCCGCAGCGGCCTTCTGCGCATTGGCATTGGCGCGTGCAAGCTCTTCCATCACGCGCTCGGCATTGGCCTGTGCGGCCTTGGCCCGAGCGGCGGCCTCACGGGCAGCCTGGCGCTGCTGCATGATCGTCTGTTCCCGCTTCTTGGCTTCCGCCATGCGCGCGGCGCTGTCGAAGAGATTACGCTTCTTCGGATCTTTCAGCGTTTCATAGGCGCGGCCGATCTCGGCAAAACGTGCGGTCGCCGTCGGGTCACCCTGATTGTGATCGGGATGCACGGCCTTGGCCATGTTGCGCCAGGCCGCTTTGATTTCGTCCGCATCCGCGTCGCGCTTGACGCCCAGGATCTTGTATGGATCACGCATTAGTTCGCACCGCCGCTGCCGCAATCCGGGAGGCATGTTCCTCGTGGCCGTTCCCGAAAACCGAATCTCAATTCACGGCGCGCCGTCCGGTCCGCTCTCGCGACAGGAAAGCCCGCTCGTTGGGCGATCGTGCGGGAGAGTTGCTAATCACTTCTTATTTCCGAAGCTGGATATGGGATGTTTTACCGTGAATGGTTAGCCTTTCGCTAAACATTGAGGCGAATCGGCAAGGCGCATTAACCCTGACGTGTCAGGGACGCATCGTGCCGAAACAGGTGGACGGCTGGGATCAGCTTTCCGGCTGGAAGCTCAGAAGCTGCCAGTTGCCGCCGCCGACAAGGCAGGTCTTACCGTAGAATTTGGCGATGCCGACATAGGAATGCCGCGTGGTGCGGAACTGGCGGCAAACCTGGCCGGCATCATTATTTTCGACGATCGTATCGATGATGCCGGCGCTGCCGGTAGACGCATTGGCCCAGGGAAGCGGCTGTCCCTCGAGCTTCTGGATATCGGCAGAGGTCACGGCGTTGCGCACCGTCATTTCGTCGGACAGCGTATCGGTGCTGGGTGCTGGCTGCGGAACGGTTCCTGTCGCCACCGAACGATCCACTTTTGCTGAGCTCAGGAAATCGAACCCTCCCGACACGCAGCCGGAGAGTGACAGGATCGCCATACCGACGATGGAGAGTCTGCAACTGCGGCGCAGCGAACCCTTTGTATGGAGATGTGTCTTTGCTATGACTTCCACCCTGTGTCCTTCCCCAGTCCTGGAGGCCGGGTCAGTTTTCATAAACCGCGGGATTTGAATTAATATGTCGGCAAACGGGTTAACAGGTCGTGACTTTACCGAAAGTGAAGAGCCCTTCAAGCTCTTCGGGGAATGGCTGAAGGAGGCGGAGGCTTCCGAAGTCAACGACCCCAATGCTGTCGCACTCGCGACGGTCGATGAAGATGGGCTGCCCAATGTCCGCATGGTTCTCCTGAAAGGTTTCGATACCGACGGATTCGTCTTCTACACGAATTTCGAGAGCCGGAAAGGTCGCGAAATCTTGGGACAGAAGAAAGCCGCCATGTGTTTCCACTGGAAAACGCTGCGCCGTCAAGTGCGCGTTCGCGGTCCTGTCGAAATTGTAACCGATGCCGAGGCCGACGCGTATTTTGCGACCCGTCCCCGCGGCAGCCGTATCGGTGCCTGGGCTTCCAAGCAGTCGCGGCCGCTCGAAAGCCGCTTCGCACTGGAAAAAGCCGTTGCCGAATATACGGCGCGCTATGCTGTCGGCGAGATTCCACGCCCATCTTACTGGTCCGGTTTCCGGATCCGCCCGACCTCGATCGAGTTCTGGAAAGACCAGAAATTCAGGCTGCACGACCGGATCGAGTTTCACCGGCCGACGCCAGAGGGGGCCTGGGGCAAGGTGCGGATGTACCCGTAAAGGGCTTATTTCCCGAGTAGTTTCAAGGGAATGCCGGAAGCCAGCGCCGAGACATAGCGCGGCTTCTGGTAAAAGCCATTGAGCGAAATGCGCGGCATATAAGTGGGCTGTCCTGCCGCCGGCAAACCCGGCTGCGTCGTCACGGCGACGGCAAAGCCGAGATTGGCTGCAATGCCCGCTTCGCGGGCGGTCGCGGTCGCCGGCAAGCCATAGGGATAGGCGATTGTCCGGGGACGAGTTCCTGTAATCGATTCGATATAATCAGCCGAAATTTCCATCTCGATCCTGGCCTCGGCCCAGGGCAGGCGGGCAAGCGCCCGGTGGCTGATCGTGTGGGCGCCGAGGGTGGCAAGCGGACTTGCCGCAAGCGCCCGCAAGTCCTTCGGCCCCATCACCAGATCGCGGGTAATATCCGTCGGTTCGATGCCATAATGTCGCGCCATCGCGTCCACGTTGGAAACGGCGCGGGCTTCATCGTGGCTGTGGACGAATGCGGCGAACCGGTCGAAGGCTTCCCATTGGCGGACGGGCGTATCAAGCGGCAGTCTCTCTCTGCCGCGGCCGAAGTTGAACTCGATGCTGTTTTCTCTGCGCAGCAGCAGTGCCAGCGTTTCCCACCAGATGCTGTGCGAGCCCTCGGCAAAGCCCTGCGTTATGAAAACGGTAAAGGGTGCGCCATGCCGTTCGAAAACGGGCAGGGCGTGGACCAGATTGTTGCGGTATCCGTCATCCAGCGTGAAAGCGGCGAACAGGCGATCGTCCCGCGGGTCTGACAAGAGGAAAGGCACCGCATCGAGCGGTACGAAACGATAGCCGATCCGCTTCAGCCGCCGGAGCGCGGCGTCCAGAAATTCAGGAGTGATTTCGAGATGGCGGTTGGGCTCGAACGTCTGGGCGATATGCGGGCGCACATGGTGGAGGGTGAAGATGACACCGCGTCCGCGGGCTTCTTTCATGAGCCCGGCGGCGTTCGCCAGCCACGCCCCTTCCAGACCGCCGCCGATCGCGATGCGCTTCAGACGCCGCTTCCACTGCCCCATTTTTTCCGTGACCCCGCTCGGTATTCGTGTCACAGAGGTTATCAATACCGCCGTTAAACCTTGCTGAATCCTGCTCGGAAAAAGGATGCTTTTACCGCCCGTTAACCGAGCGGCACAAAAGCTTGGAAAACTCTTGGCCGTTGCCTCAAAGTCGCGCCAGATTATGGGCATGTGTCACAATACGGGACAAAATGCCGGTCGTGTTGAACTGCCGGAACATTCGAGGGGACGTGCATGAAGACGCTTTTGGTTGCCATTCTGACTGCGACGCTGGCTCTTTCCACACCCGTTGCGGCCTTCGCCGGCAGTGCGTCCCTCGTGCTCGATGCCCGCACCGGTAAGGTCCTGGCGTCCGAAAACGGCGATACGCTGAACCATCCGGCTTCGCTCACGAAGATGATGACCCTTTATCTCACCTTCGAGGCATTGAACCGTGGAAAGCTCACCTGGGATACGCCGATCACGATGTCGAAATATGCGGCCTCCCGTCCGCCGACGAAGCTCGGCGTAAAGGCGGGCGGTACCATCACCGTGCGTGAGGCGGTCTATGGCATGATCGTCAAATCGGCCAATGATGCTGCTGCCGCCATCGGTGAAAAGCTCGGCGGCTCGGAAAGTAATTTCGCAAGGCTCATGACTCAGAAGGCTCGCCAGCTCGGCATGAGCCGCACGGTATTCGTCAATGCTTCCGGCCTGCCGGACAATCGCCAGGTTACCACGGCGCGTGACATGTCCACACTCGCCGTGGCGCTGATGAAGAACTATCCTAGCGAATATCGGCTCTTCTCCACTGCGAGCTTCAATTTCCGCGGCCGGACCATCCGCGGCCACAACAATCTCATGTATCGCTACCAGGGCATGGATGGCATTAAGACCGGTTACACCAATGCCTCCGGCTTCAACATCGTCAGCGCCGTGAAAGACGGCAACCGCCGCGTGGTCGGCGTAGTGCTCGGCGGCCGCACCGCCCGCAGCCGTGATGCCAAGATGGCCGGATTGTTCGACCGCTATATGGAACGTGCCGCCTCCGGCGCCGCCAAGCTGACCGCCAGCATCAATGCGAAGCAGCAGGTCGAGGTCGCATCGGCCGCGGATGACGCCGATGTTCCCGTGCCGGCAGGCGCGCCGCGCGTTGTGGATGAGGCAGCAGCACCGGCACCGAAGACGCTCGGTTATGCCGACGATGGCGTTATCCCGCTGGAGCGCCCGGCGGCAATGGACGAGATCATGAATGCCGGCAAGGCGCCGAAAGCGCCAGTCGGCAAGGCACCAGCCGACAAGGCAGGTGGCTGGCAGATCCAGATCTCGGCCGCCCCGAGCGCCGATGCTGCCCGCGCACTTCTTGCGCAGGCCCAGTCCGAGGCCGGCGCGCCGCTCGTTTCCGCCTCGCCTTACACGGAAGCTGTCGGCAAGGGCGCCAATGCGGTTTATCGCGCCCGTTTCGTCGGCTTCAGGAGCAAGGAAGATGCGACGTCTGCCTGCGATGCCCTGAAGAAGCGCTCCTATGACTGCATGCTCCTGCCGAACCAGGGTTGATTTCCACACTCTGGACAATTTCCGGGAATCGGCGCTCTCCTCATAAACAAAAGGAGAACGTCATGCTGCAACGGCTCGCCGATCAGTTCGAGACCTCATCGTCCACCTACGCCGCCGCCAACGACATCGAGCGTGATGCCGACTGGTTCCTGCTGAAATTGCAGGAGGAGATGGGTGAGCTAACCCAGGCCTGGAACCGTCTGACCGGCCGCGGCCGGGCCAAGGGACGGTCACCCGAGGAGATGGAGCGCGACCTCGCAGACGAGGCTGCCGATATCCTCGGTCACGTGCTGCTCTTCGCTCGGCGTCATGACATTGATTTGGTGGCCGCTATTGAACGGAAATGGAAGTTCAGGCCGGCGCCTGAGCCATTTGATGGTCAGAGGGCAGAGACTTTGCGCCGGTAGAATTTGCTATCGACGGCCATGCGCGGGAAGGTTCGTGGTAGGTCCTCAGTGGGGATCTCGGAAAAGCCGTTCTTTTCATAGAACCGGTGTGCGGCAAAAAACTTCTCGGTCGTGCCGAGGAAGATATCGGTCACGCCGACTTCGCCGGCATGGGCAAGGAGCGCCTCGAGCAGCCGGGTGGCTACACCATGTTCGCGGCCCCGCACCTCAGCGGCGACGAACATCTTCCGAAGGGCTGCCTGATTGTTGCGGATATCTTTGAGGCCGACCGTGCCGACAATCACGCCATCTTTCACTGCGACCCAGAACTGGCCCTTGCCCGACTGATAGAAGTCGGGAATGACGCGCAGGTCGGGCTGGGTATCGGCGGTGATGTCGATGCCGAATTCTTCGCGCTGGATCGGCAGGATGACCGAGATCACGCCATCGGCATCGTCAGGGGCGAAGGTTCTGATCTCGATCTCGGCCATGGTCGCACCGCCTCAGGTCTGTGTGCCGCCGACGGTCACCTGATCCATGCGCAGATGCGGCTGGCCGACCCCGACTGGCACCCACTGGCCTGCCTTGCCGCAATTGCCGATGCCGGTGTCGAGCTTCATATCGTTGCCGATCATCGATACGCGCTTCATCGCATCCGGGCCGTTGCCGATCAGCATGGCGCCTTTGATCGGCGCGCCGATCTTGCCGTTTTCGATGAGATAGGCCTCGGTGCAGCCGAACACGAACTTGCCTGAGGTGATATCCACCTGACCGCCGCCGAAGGAGACAGCGTAGACGCCCTTCTTGACCGAAGCGATGATCTCTTCCGGCGACTTGTCGCCGCCGAGCATATAGGTGTTGGTCATGCGCGGCATCGGCACATGCGCATAGCCTTGGCGGCGGCCGTTGCCAGTCGCCGCCATGCCCATCAGCCGGGCGTTCTGCCGGTCCTGCATGTAACCGACGAGCTTGCCGTTTTCGATCAACACGTTGTAGGCGGAGGGTGTGCCTTCGTCGTCTATGGTGATCGAGCCGCGGCGGCTGTCGATCGTGCCGTCGTCAACGACGGTCACGCCCGGTGCCGCTACCATCTGGCCCAGGAGGCCCGCAAATGCGGACGTCTTCTTGCGGTTGAAGTCACCTTCGAGGCCATGGCCCACGGCTTCGTGCAGCATGACGCCCGGCCAGCCGGAGCCGAGCACCACATCCATCGTGCCCGCCGGCGCATCGATCGCTTCGAGATTGACAAGTGCCTGCCGCAGCGCCTCATCGGCCCCGTGCTGCCAGTTTCCGGTTGCGATGAAATCGCCGAAACCGATGCGTCCGCCCTGACCATAGGAGCCGCTCTCCTGCCGGTCGCCTTCGCCCACCATGACGGAGATGTTGATACGTGTCATCGGCCGGATGTCCTGCACGCGGTGGCCATCGGCGCGCAGGATATCGACCACCTGCCAGCTTGCCGCGACCGATGCCGTGACCTGCCGCACCTTGTCATTCTTGCCGCGCAGATAGGCGTCGATATCCGTCAGCACCTTCACCTTCTCCTCGAAGGTCGGCGAGCCGATCGGGTTCTCGTCGGTGTAGAGCTTGCGGTTAGTGCGCTGCGGCGCTGCCGCGTAAGAGCCGGAATAACCACGTGTCACGGCGCTGACCGCGTCGGCTGCCCGCTTCAGCGCCGAGATGGAAAGATCGCCCGCATGCGCGTAGCCGACAGCCTCGCCCGCGACTGCTCGCAGGCCAAAACCCTGTTCGGTGTTGAAGCTGCCGCCCTTGAGGCGACCGTTGTCAAAGGTCAGCGATTCCGCCTGCGCGTGCTCGATGAAGAGTTCGCCGTCATCGGCGCCGGAAAGCGCTTCAGCGACATGCTTGCGCATCGTCGCTTCATCGGCATCGAAAAGCGTCAGGAGATCGTTGGTCATGGTCTTTTGCTCCGCAAGGAGAGCGGGAATGCTCAATAGCCGATGTAGGTCTGTTGTGCTGCGCGAGCAAGCCCCGCCAAATCAGGGCAGGGCGTCATAGCCTTCCGCGAACCCCTTTAGGTCTACGGGGATGCCGATGCCTTCTTCCGGCGTCTGGAAAACGATGAAGGTTGCCTGGGCGCCGCTGCGGAAGGTCTTGAGCAGTTCGTCTTCGAGAACGACTTCGGCGTAGCAGCCATCGGCGAAGCAGCGCACGAAATAGGCGCGGCCGATATCCTTGCCGTCGACATTGAGGCCGAGGCCGTTCGGCAGCAGCACGCCAAGCGGCGCCAGCACACGCAGGATCTTGGACTTGCGGTCGGCCGTCTTCAGGACGACGACGGACAGGCCCACTTCCGGACGGTCTTCGGCGATGACATTCTGCATCAGCGCACACTGCTCGGTCGAAGCGCCTGCCGGCTTGTCGCAGACGACCGACCATGCGCCATGGTTGGAACGGACCGTGCCGGGAGCCGCCGGCTGGGTCTGGCCGGGCGTCACCTGCTCGACGTTCGGCGTCGTAGACGGTGCGGGCTGCTGTGCCGGGGCGGGCTTCGGAGCAGGCGCGGCAGGACGCGACTGCGCGGGCGTCGGCGTCTGTTGAGCGAAAACGGGGCTCGTCGCGGCGGCCGCGATGCCTGCGGTCAGAACAAAAGACCGCGCGAGGGAACGGAAACCCATGAAAACCTCTGGATATCGAATCATTGCCGCTATTGTTGAAGCTGCCCACGGAAAATGAAAAGCCCCAACCCGTGAAAACCGGGGGACTGCGGCAGAAATAGGACCTCGCCAAAAGAATGTGCGGCAGGCGGATTGGCCCTGAAGCGCGTTTTTCGTATGCTGATGAAAAGCTTGCAATGTTTTGCCGCCGCCGAGCAGGCAGTCTTTAAGCAAAAATGCCGCATAGACAATTGCTTCTGCCTGTTGCGGCGGATGCCAAACTGTGGTTTGAAGCGCAGAAGATGGCAAGGATTCTGCGTCCGATTTGATGTAGATCAGCGCTCGAGGGAGATTACAAGGTGATTAAGAAGGCTTTTGCAGCTCTGACCGCGCTGGTCTGTCTGCTTTTTGCTTCCGGCACATATGCCGATCAGCCGACGCCGTGGCAGGCCACCCTGCAGCCGGCAGCGACGCCGATCATGCGGGAGATCCACTGGTTCGAACAATACACGCTGTGGTTCATCGTTCCGATCACGCTGTTCGTTCTCGTTCTCATCCTGGTCGTCTGTTTCAAGTTCCGGGCTTCTGCAAACCCGGTTCCCTCCAGGACGAGCCATAACACGCTGATCGAAGTCATCTGGACTGTGGGACCGGTCCTCGTGCTTCTCTTTCTCGCCGTTCCCTCTTTCAACCTGCTCACTGCGCAGCTGACGCTGCCGGAAAACCCTGACGTGACCATCAAGGCGACCGCGACCCAGTGGCAGTGGAACTATGAATATGAAGGCTCGGGCGAAACGCCTGTCGCCTTCGACTCCTATCTTCTGAAGGAACCGGATCGCGCTGCTGCGGGCAAGGCCGATCTTGCTGTCTATCCGCGTCTTCTGGCCGTCGACAATGAGCTGGTGTTGCCGGTCAACAAGACCGTTCGTGTTCTCGTCACTGCCGCGCCGACCGACGTTATCCACGCTTTTGCCATGCCGTCCTTCGGCATCAAGATCGACGCGGTTCCGGGCCGTCTCAACGAAACCTGGTTCCGCGCCGAGCGCGAAGGCCTCTTCTACGGCCAGTGTTCCGAGCTTTGCGGCAAGGACCATGCGTTCATGCCGATCGCTATCCGCGTCGTCTCCGAGGACAAGTACAAGCAGTGGCTGACCACGGCCGCCAGCGACTTGCCCGGCGCCTACAAGACACTGATCGCCGCTGCCGATGGTCCTGCAAAGACCGTCGATGTCGCTGAAAACGTCGCAAAGTAAGATAGGGGATCGGGACAATGGCTGGACCTTCCGCTCACGACGATCATTCTCATGATCACCACGCTCATGACGCTCACGCGCATGACGACCATCACGATCACTCTCATGCGCCGAGCTTTGCCGACCGCTGGTTCTTCTCCACGAACCACAAGGATATCGGCACGCTCTACCTGATCTTCGCGATCTTCGCCGGTATCGTCGGCGGCCTTCTCTCCGTCGCCATGCGCATGGAGCTGCAGGAGCCGGGCATCCAGATCTTCCACGGCCTGGCCTCCATGGTCTATGGCTTCGAAGGTGATGCCGCCATCGATGGCGCCAAGCACATGTTCAACGTCTTCACCACCGCTCACGCACTGATCATGATCTTCTTCATGGTCATGCCGGCGATGATCGGCGGTTTCGCCAACTGGATGGTGCCGATCATGATCGGCGCACCGGATATGGCCTTTCCGCGCCTGAACAACATCTCTTTCTGGCTGATCGTTCCGGCCTTCCTGCTCCTGGTCATCTCGATGTTCGTCGAAGGCCCAGCCGGCGCATATGGCGCAGGCGGCGGCTGGACCATGTATCCGCCGCTCGCAGTCGGCGGTCACCCTGGCCCGGCGGTCGACCTTGCGATCTTCGCGCTGCACATTGCCGGCGCATCGTCGATCCTCGGTGCGATCAACTTCATCACCACGATCCTCAACATGCGCGCTCCGGGCATGACGCTGCACAAGATGCCGCTCTTTGCCTGGGCCGTGCTGATCACCGCCTTCCTGCTGCTGCTGTCGCTGCCGGTTCTGGCCGGCGCCATCACCATGCTCCTCACGGACCGTAACTTCGGCACGGCCTTCTTCGCGCCGGAAGGCGGCGGTGACCCGATCCTCTACCAGCACCTGTTCTGGTTCTTCGGCCACCCGGAAGTCTACATCCTGATCCTGCCGGGCTTCGGCATCATCAGCCACATCGTGTCGACCTTCTCGAAGAAGCCGGTCTTCGGTTACCTCGGCATGGCCTACGCCATGGTCGCCATCGGTGCCGTCGGCTTCGTGGTCTGGGCTCACCACATGTACACGGTTGGACTGTCGCTCGACGCCCAGCGCTACTTCGTCTTCGCGACGATGGTCATCGCTGTCCCGACGGGTGTGAAGATCTTCTCCTGGATCGCAACGATGTGGGGTGGCTCTATCACCTTCCGCACGCCGATGATCTGGGCGATCGGCTTCATCTTCCTCTTCACCGTCGGTGGTGTGACGGGTGTCCAACTCGCCAACGCCGGCCTTGACCGCTCGCTGCATGACACCTATTACGTCGTGGCTCACTTCCACTACGTTCTGTCGCTCGGCGCCGTCTTCGCCATCTTCGCTGCCTGGTACTACTGGTTCCCGAAGATGACCGGCTATATGTACAACGAGTTCCTTGGCAAGCTGCACTTCTGGGTCATGTTCATCGGTGTGAACCTCGTGTTCTTCCCGCAGCACTTCCTCGGCCTCGCCGGCATGCCGCGCCGCTACATCGACTATCCGGATGCATTCGCCGGCTGGAACTACGTTTCCTCGATCGGCTCCTACATATCATTCGTCGGCGTAATCATTTTCCTCATCGGCGTCTGGGAAGCCTTCGCCAGGAAGCGCATTGCCGGCGATAATCCGTGGGGTGAGGGCGCAACGACGCTGGAATGGCAGCTGCCTTCGCCGCCGCCCTACCATCAGTGGGAACAGCTCCCGCGGATCAAGTAAAATGCCGGATCCAGACGCTGCAGGCTTCTGCGGCGTCTGGCGATTGAGGAATTCAGGACTGAATGATGACGGTTTTCGACAATCACGAGGCTCTTGCAAACGACGGGGATTTTCGCTTGTCGGAAGCTAGCGCGCGCGATTATTTCGAGCTTCTGAAACCGCGAGTCATGTCGCTCGTGGTCTTCACGGCCTTTGCCGGCCTGGTGCTGGCGCCGGGTCACATCAATCCGATCCTCGGCCTGACCGCCATCCTCTGCATTGCCGTTGGCGCAGGGGCGTCCGGTGCTTTGAACATGTGGTATGACGCCGACATCGACGCCGTCATGAGCCGCACCGCCAAGCGCCCGATCCCGGCCGGACGCATCCTGCCCAAGGAAGCGCTGGCCTTCGGCCTCGTTCTCTCCTGTTTCTCGGTGGCGATCCTCGGCCTTGCGGTCAACTGGCTGTCGGCCTTTATCCTCGCGTTCACGATCTTCTTCTATGTCGTCATCTACACGATGTGGCTGAAGCGCTCGACGCCGCAGAACATCGTCATCGGTGGCGCGGCCGGCGCTTTCCCGCCGATGATCGGCTGGGCCTGTGTAACCAATTCCATCACGATCGAAAGCACGGTCCTCTTCCTCATCATCTTCCTGTGGACGCCGGCCCATTTCTGGGCGCTCGCGCTCTTCAAGATGCGGGATTACGAAGCCGTCGGTGTGCCGATGCTTCCGAACGTATCGGGTGAGCGCACCACCAAGCATCAGATCGTCGCCTATGCCATGCTAACTGCTGTCTGCGCGGTGCTGCCGACCTTCCTCGGCTTTGCCAGCGTCGGCTATGGGGTCGTCGCCGCAGCACTCGGTGTGGTCTTCATATACTGTTCCATCGCCGTCTGGCGTATGCCCGACGGCGATCTGAAGATGATCCCGGCGAAGAAGCTGTTCGGATTCTCGATCTTCTACCTCTTCGCCGTGTTCTCCGCGCTGTTGCTCGACCGGCTGGTGGCCATGCTGGTTTCGTATGCAGGAGGCTCATTCTGATGGAGCTGGTCAAGCTTACCGAAGCGCAGCGCAAGTCGCGCCGCAATCGCAACATCGCACTGGGTGTCGCGCTCGCCGGTCTGGTGATTCTTTTCTACACCATCACCATCGTCAAGTTCCTGGGACATGCGGGGTGACGGAATGAGCGACGCCGTCAACGCACCGAAGAAGCCGCGCAACAATGCTGCCGTCGTCTTCATGTGCCTGAGCTTCGTCGTCGGTATGGGCGCCATGAGCTATGCTGCCGTGCCGCTCTACCGGCTCTTCTGTCAGGTGACCGGCTATAACGGCACGACGCAGCGTGTGGATCAGGTCTCGAGCGTCATTCTTGACCGGACGATGCGCGTCACCTTCGACGCCAACGTCGCTCCCGGCCTGCAATGGGAATTCAAGCCGGTGGAGCGCGAGGTCAATCCGAAGATCGGCGAGACCATCCAGGTCAATTTCATCGCCGAAAACCGTTCCAACGAAACCCAGCGCGGCCAGGCGGTCTTCAACGTGACGCCGGGCGAGGCGGGCGCCTATTTCAACAAGGTGCAATGTTTCTGCTTTAATGAGACAGACCTGAAGCCGGGCGAAAAGCTTGAAATGCCGGTCGTATTCTACATCGATCCGGAAATTACCAAGGCCGCTGAATCGAAAAGCATTCGCACGGTCACGCTTTCGTATACGTTCTACCCCAAAGACGGTCCGAAGCCGGTGGCTTCGAATGAAGGTGGAACGGAAAAGACTGAAAAGAAACTTTGATTGAGGAGTGTTTCCGGCATTGCCGGAAGCGGAGAAGGAAGACACCGGGGATCTGACATGGCCGATGCTCATCAGAAGAATCACGACTATCACATCATAGCTCCGAGCCCATGGCCGATACTGGCCTCGCTCGGCGCATTCCTGATGGCCTTTGGCGGCGTCGGCTACATGCGCTACCTGAACGGCGGCTCGCTGCATGTTTTCGGTATCGAATGGGCTCAGCCGTGGGTCTTCTTCATCGGCCTGGCTGTCGTTTTCTACGTCATGTACGGCTGGTGGTCCGACACCGTGAAGGAAGCTCATGAGGGTGCTCATACGCGCGTCGTATCGCTGCACCTGCGTTACGGCATGATCATGTTCATCGCTTCGGAAGTGATGTTCTTCGTAGCCTGGTTCTGGGCCTATTTCGACGCCAGCCTCTATCCGCATGAAGCCATCCAGGCTTCGCGCCTAGCCTATACCGGTGGTGTCTGGCCGCCGAAGGGCATCGAAGTTCTCGATCCATGGCACCTGCCGATCTATAACACCGTCATCCTGCTGCTGTCGGGCACGACCGTGACCTGGGCTCACCACGCTCTCCTGCACAACGACCGCAAGGGCCTTATTCAGGGCCTGACGTTGACGGTCCTGCTCGGCGTTCTCTTCTCCTCCGTCCAGGCCTATGAATATGCTCACGCTCCGTTCGAGTTCCGCAACTCGATCTACGGCGCGACCTTCTTCATGGCGACCGGTTTCCACGGCTTCCACGTTCTGGTCGGCACCATCTTCCTGCTGGTCTGCCTCATCAGGGCGTTGCGCGGCGACTTTACGCCAAAGCAGCACTTCGGCTTCGAAGCGGCTGCCTGGTACTGGCACTTCGTCGACGTCGTCTGGCTGTTCCTGTTCTTCTGCATCTATGTCTGGGGCGGCTGGGGTGCTCCGGTCGCTGCGGGCTGATCGAGGCCGGATAGAAATCAGAAAAGGCGGGCGCCATCGGCCCCGCCTTTTTCTTTACTTAAATGGTTCTCGGCTTATCGCTGGGCGACCAGGCTCTCGAAGGCCGAAGGCTCGGGAACGCCGAGATCGAGCTGGTGGCGGATGGCCTCGGCGCATTCGAGCGCCGTCAGCACTGATGTATCGACCTCCATGTCGTAGAGGCCGGGGCGGTGCACCTCGTCCTGCCAGCGCTGCACCGGTTCCGGCACAGGTGTCTCCTCGGTAGCACGCAGGTAGAGGGCCTCGCGCCCTTCCTGGTTGATCTCGCGCCGCTGCATGATCGTTTCGATCGGGCATCTGACGCCGACGAACAGCACGGAAAAGCCTTCCAGGCGGCGGGCGCAGTCGCCGAGAATGCCGAGTGGCTGCGAATAGCTGTCGTGATGGCCAAGATCGGCGACCACGTTGAGCCCGAAACCGGCATGGATGGCGATCGATTCATAAAGCGCTGCATAGAAGAACGGCACCAGTTCTTCGAGATCCGGCCGCTCTCCGCCGGGCCTCAATCCGATGCCGGGCAGGTAGCGCTTCGGTGTCATGGCATTATAGGTATCAACGCCGAGGTTGATCCACGGCCCCTCGAATTCTTCCTGGATTGCGCGCGCAATGCTGGATTTGCCGCTTCGCGGCGCGCCGTTCAGGATAATGATCTGTCCGGCATGGCTATCGTTGGTCATCAGTCTCCTTCTTCTGTTTGGCGCGAATCATTACAGCGCCGCTCGTCTTTCCAGACGAGCAAAGGACGCTGTAACACTTTGAATTGCTACATAATTCCCTGAATCGATTTCGATCTGAGGAATTATGCGGCGGCGAAACCGCGCAGGCATTTCCATTCGGGATGCGAATACTTTATGGGAGAGTTAAGGCAGACGGCAAAAGCGTCGGCATGGGAGACGGGCATGAGTGAAGACAACGTGCAATTTCCACCGCTCGATCCGGTCAAGACCGGCATCAGGGGATGCTGTCCGCGCTGCGGTCATGGGCAGCTTTTCGATGGCGTGCTGAGCCTCAAGCCGCACTGCTCAGCCTGCGGGCTCGACTATTCCTTCGCCGATGCAGGCGATGGCCCCGCCGTCTTCGTCATCCTCATCGTCGGCTTCATCATTATCGGTTCGGTGCTCTGGCTGCAGGTCAATTATGCTCCGCCGATCTGGGTTCACATTCTGCTCTTTGCCCCGCTCACAATCATACTTTCCCTGCTGGCGCTGCGCTGGTGCAAAGGCATTCTCATCGCCATGCAATATCGCCATAATGCTCGGGAGGGACGCCTGAGTGACTGACATCGAGAGTCCGGTCCCGCGTCGCAAGTTGCCGGTGTTTACCGGCGCTGCCGTTCTCATCGCATTCGCTATCCTGATCTCGCTCGGTACCTGGCAGGTAGAGCGTCTTCATTGGAAGGAGGGGCTGCTCGCAGATATTGCCGAGCGCCGAGCCTCAGCTCCGGTTCCGCTTGCCGATATCGAGACGATGGCCGCTCAGGGCGGCGATATCGAATACCGCGCGGTCACTGCCACTGGCCGCTACATCAATAACAAGGAACGCCATTTCTTCGCCACCTGGCACGGCCAGACCGGCTATTACATCTATACACCGCTGCAGCTTGCGAACGGGCGGTACCTCTTCGTCAACAGAGGCTTCGTTCCCTATGAGAACAAGGAGCCGGAAATGCGTATGCAGGGCCAGTTGACCGGCCAGCAGACGGTTACCGGCCTCGCGCGTGCCAAACTCCCCGGCAAACCCTCCTCGCTCGTGCCTGACAATGACGTGGCGAAGAACATCTTCTATTGGAAAGATCTCGATGTAATGGCATCGAGCGTGGATCTCAACAAGGCTGATGTCGTGCCCTTCTTCGTCGATGCCGATTCCACGCCCAACCCGGCGGGCTTTCCGATCGGCGGCGTGACGCAGGTCGATCTGCCGAACGACCATCTGCAATATGCCTTCACCTGGTACGGGCTGGCTGCGGTGCTGGTCGTTGTCGTTGCCATCTCCTGGTTTCGTCCCCGCAAAGGTGCGGCGCAATAGTATCGCTTCAATTCCGACCCATATTGGGTTAGAGGTCCCTGAAGCTTAACCTGGATATGTTATGAACACTGCGGCAAAACCTCCGTTGACGATCAGGCTCTGCGGTCCGCGCGGCTTCTGTGCCGGCGTTGATCGGGCCATCCAGATCGTCGTGCTGGCGCTGAAGGCCTATGGCGCGCCTGTCTATGTCCGCCACGAGATCGTCCATAACCGTTATGTCGTGGAAGGGTTGGAAGCCAAGGGAGCCGTCTTCGTCGAGGAGCTTGACGAGATCCCGGCAGAACATCGTGCCCAGCCGGTCGTCTTTTCCGCCCATGGCGTGCCGAAATCCGTGCCCGCGGATGCAAATGCCCGCAACCTCTTTTATCTCGACGCAACCTGTCCGCTGGTCTCCAAGGTCCACAAGCAGGCGATGCGCCATAATCGCCTCGGTCGCCATGTCGTCCTGATCGGCCACGCCGGTCATCCCGAAGTGATCGGCACCATGGGGCAGTTGCCCGAAGGCGCTGTTTCGCTCATCGAAACTGTCGAGGATGCAGACGTTTATCAGCCCGATGATCCCGATAATCTCGGCTATGTCACGCAGACGACGCTCTCGGTCGACGATACCGCCGGGGTCATCAAACGGCTGGAAGAGCGCTTCCCCAAGCTGCAGGCGCCGGCTGCTGATTCCATCTGCTATGCCACGACCAACCGCCAGGAGGTGGTGAAGGAAGCAGCCCCCGGCTGCGATCTGTTCATCATTGTCGGCGCGCCGAATTCCTCCAATTCCAAGCGGCTCGTCGAAGTGGCGCTCCGGGCCGGCGCGACGAAGTCGATCCTCGTGCAGCGCGCTTCCGAGCTCGACTGGGATGAGATCGGCCCGATTGCCACGCTCGGTCTGTCCGCCGGTGCTTCCGCCCCTGAAGTGATCGTCAACGAGATCATCGAGGCCTTCCGCACCCGCTTCGATGCCCGCGTCGAGCTTGCCGAAACCGTGCAGGAAAACGAGCATTTCCTCGTTAATCGCGAACTGCGCAGCCTTGAATTGACGACGGCGGACATGGCATTCGTGAACGGGGAATGAGGTGAGGGGCTGCCCTCTCTGCCCTGCCTACCCGATAACACCGCTACTACAGTGAGATACCCACCTTGGCAGTTTATACCGATATCGCCGAAGACGAGCTGAAATGGTTTCTCACTGAATATGATGCCGGCCAGCTGCTCTCCTATAAGGGCATCGCGGAAGGCGTGGAGAATTCCAATTTCCTGCTGCACACATCCAAGGCGCCGCTCATCCTGACGCTTTACGAAAAGCGGGTGGAAAAGAGCGATCTGCCCTTCTTCCTCGGCCTGATGCAGCATTTGTCGGCCGGCGGCCTGTCCTGCCCGCTGCCGTTGCCGCGCAAGGATGGCGCGCTGCTTGGCACGCTGTCGGGCCGGCCGGCCGCGCTTATATCCTTTCTAGAAGGCATGTGGCTCAGAAAGCCGGAAGCCAAACATTGCCGTGAAGTCGGCAAGGCGCTGGCGCAGATGCATGTCGCTGGCGAAGGTTTTGCACTGACGCGGCCGAATGCCCTGTCGCTGGAAGGCTGGCAGACACTATGGGATAAGTCGGCATCACGCGCCGACGAAGTTGAGCCCGGGCTGCAGAACGAGATCCGCAGCGAGCTCAATTTCCTGCGGGCCTATTGGCCGAAGGATTTGCCTGATGGCATCATCCACGCCGATCTTTTCCCGGACAACGTCTTCTTCCTCGGTGACGAACTGTCGGGTCTCATCGATTTCTATTTCGCCTGCAACGATCTTCTCGCCTATGACGTCTCGATTTGCCTCAATGCCTGGTGCTTCGAGAAGGACGGTGCCTACAACATCACCAAGGGCATGCAGATGCTGGAAGGGTATCAGAGCGTACGGCCGTTGAGTGATGAGGAAATCGCTGCCCTGCCGATTCTCTCCCGCGGCTCGGCCTTGCGTTTCTTCCTGACCCGTCTTTACGACTGGCTGACGACGCCTCAGGGGGCGATGGTGACAAAAAAGGATCCGCTGGAATATCTGCGCAAGCTGCGCTTCCACCGCCGGATTACCTCGCCGGCAGAATATGGACTGAGTTTATGAAGCACATCGATATCTTCACCGATGGCGCGTGCTCCGGCAACCCCGGTCCCGGTGGCTGGGGGGCGGTGCTTCGTTTTGGCGAGGTGGAAAAGGAACTCTCCGGCGGCGAGGCGGACACCACCAACAACCGCATGGAACTCCTGGCTGCCATCTCCGCGCTCAGCGCCCTGAAGGAGCCCTGCGAGGTCGATCTCTACACCGACAGCGCCTATGTGAAAGATGGCATTTCCAAATGGATCTTCGGCTGGAAGAAGAACGGCTGGAGAACATCGGACAATAAGCCGGTGAAGAATGCCGAACTCTGGCAGGCGCTCGAGGAGGCCCGCAACAGGCATAAGGTGACGCTCCATTGGGTCAAGGGTCACGCCGGCCATCCCGAGAACGAACGTGCCGATGAGCTTGCCCGCAAGGGCATGGAGCCTTTCAAAAGAAGCAAGAAGGTCGGCTGATCATGCCGCCTGCTGTTTCTCGTTGGCGGCATTCTGTATCAGTCGGTGCAGGTATTCCAGCTTAGCCACGACCGGCGGGGACAGCACGAAGGGATAGGAATCCGGCTGGCCCATGCTGCGCTGGATAGCATTGATCGCAAGGCTGAGCGGCACCCAGGCGCTGATGAGCTGTTCCGCACTCTGCGCACGGTAGGGATTGAAATCTACTTCCGCTGCAATCTCTTCATGCCCGCGCGGATCGATCGCCATGCCGAAGCTGCGTGCCGTCTCCAGCGTATCGACGATATGCAGATAATGCGCGAAACATTCTGCAAAATCCTCCCAGGGATGGACGGAGGCATAGGCGCTGATGAAACTCTCCTGCCAGCCCGGAGCGGGTCCATTCGCATAGCGCTCCTGCAGTGCCGTTCCGTAATCCTGCCGCTCGTCGCCGAAGACGGCGCGGAATTCGTCGAAGCCATTGCGGTCGCGTACCAGTTTATTCCAGATGAAATGCCCGGTTTCGTGACGGAAATGGCCGAGCAGGGTGCGATAGGGCTCATCCATCGCCGCGCGTGCCCGCTCGCGCGTGACATCGTCAGCCTCTGCCGCACGGATAGCGATCAGCCCTTCCTCATGACCCGTCATGGCCGGCAAGACATTGCCGTCATTCTGCACGGTGTCCTCAAGAAAGTCGAAGACTAGGCCGCCTTGCGGATCTTCCCGCCGGTCGGGATGCGGCAGGTTCCAGCGCAGCAGCGAATAGAAGAGGTGGCGCTGTGCCTGACTGATGCGCCGCCAGCGCGCGATACCGTCAGGCGTATCGGTATTCGGCACCAATCGATTGTGCCGGCAGGCAATGCAGAAATCATTGCCGTCATCCACCAGCCAATTGCAGATATCGAGGCCCGCATTGGCACAAAACCGCACAAGCCGGTTCGGATCGGAGACAAATTGCCAGTTCGCCTCGTCGCGCGATTCCAGTGCGTGCATGGAAAGATCGCCAGCAAAAAAACCGAGGCGATGGTTGCAGCGCACGCACTGCCTGTTGTCGAAGTGGATGCCCTGATCGCAATTGTCGCAGGTAAATAGCCTCATGGCAGTCTCACAGGCAGCATATGACGGAAAATGCCCGGCGCACGCGGATGCGACAGGCATTGCATATGTATTGAAACGGGGAGGGCGTCAGAGCCGATCGGCAGCACCTTTCAGCTTGTCCTTGGCCTTGCCGGTCGCAACCTGCACCTTGCCCTTGGCTTCCTGGATATTGCCCTTGGCCTGCATTTCGCGGTCGCCGGTGGCCTTGCCGGCAGTCTTTTTCGCCTTGCCGGCCATCTCGTTGACCTTGCCGGAAATCTTGTCGCCGGTGCTACCCATATTCGTGTCTCCTCTCGGACGGCGGACGGAACGTCCGCGTTTGCCGACAGGAAACGCTGATGAACGCGTTTCGTTCCGGACCCAATGCGGTCGTCAGGCGTGGCCGGCTTCGGCGGAAAGCATGGCCGGCGTGACACCCATGCTGGCAAGCGCCCGCTCGTACTTGTCGTCGAGGTAGCGGTCGAAAATCAGCTCCTCATTGGCCGCGCAATTGAGCCAGCCATTGGCGGCCACTTCGTTTTCGAGCTGCCCCGCACCCCATGAGGAATAGCCGAGCAGCATGGTGGCCCGCTTCGGCCCACCGCCCTTGGAGATGGCGCGGACGATGTCGAGCGTCGCCGTCAAGCAGATATCGTCGCTGACGGGGATGGAGGAGTCGCTGACATAATCGTCGGAATGCAGCACGAAACCACGACCGCTCTCGACCGGCCCACCTGTCTGGATCGGAAACTCCCGCGCATCTTTCGGCAGCACGATGGAATCTTCCTGCTTGATCATATCGAGATGCAGCAGGACATCGGTGAAGGTGAGGCTCTGCGGGCGATTGATGACGAAGCCCATGGCCCCAGCATCGGAGTGGGCGCAAATGTAGATCACTGTGCGTGCGAAGTTAAGATCCTCCATGCCGGGCATGGCGATCAAGAACTGACCATCGAAAAATCCGCGTTCCCGTCTGTTCTTCAGCGTTGCTAGGGACATGGTTCCTCCTGCCGCCAGACCGCACAAAGGCTCCGACAAGAGAAACATGGGGCAATGTCACAAATCAATCAACCGAAAATGAAGATTTAAATGGCCAGGACTTCTGGCGGCGATTGGCAAGTTTCGGTAAACCCTTGTTCCATGAGAATTATTTCATCGCTTGCGCGGCCCCTGTTGTTTGCAGCCATTTCGGCTGCGTCCATACTCGTATTGTTGCGTCAGGGGCATGCGGAAATGAGCGGCTGGGCGGAGAACGAGGGCGGCCGCATGCGTCTCGTGGTGCTGCCGCCGGACGCTGCCGGTCATATAAGGGCTGGCTTGCAGATCGAGCCGAAACCTGGCTGGATTACCTATTGGCGTGAACCGGGCAATAACGGCATCCCGCCGCAGATCACCATCGCACCGCAAAGTGGTGTGACGCTTGACGCCATTTCCTATCCCGTCCCGAAACGTATCTTCAGCGGTAAGGTGGAGGATATCGGCTATGCGGCGGCGGTGACCCTCCCATTATCGCTTACTTCTTGGAAGGCAGGGCCGGTCGTAATAGATGCCACGGCGTTCATCGGCATTTGCAAGGATATCTGCATCCCTTTCCAGGCTCATTTTTCGCTGAGTCTCGGTGCTGCCGCTCAGTCGCGCCCGCAGGAGCAGACGATCCTTCAGAGTGCGGCTGCCCGCCTTCCAGAAGCGCCGTCTGCCGATTTCGGGGTCGTGGCGCACGCGATGTCAGCCGACCTGAAGCAACTTTCGCTGAAAGTTACTCTGCCGGAAGCGGGGAATGGAACGCCCGAAATCATCGTTACTGGCCCGAGCGGCTATGCCTTCACCAAGCAGATGAATGTGGGGCGCAGCGGCAGGGCCTATTCCGCCGATATTGCCATCGGAAAGCTCCCGAACAATTACGATATCAAGGGCAAGCAATGGGGAGTGCTCGTCGTTGACGGCGCCCGTGCCATGGAAACCACGCTTGCCTTTGATTGACCGCATCTTATAGTCCCTCTCAATCCCCACGCGGTCTTGCCGCAACCAGCCAGAACCGAGGAGAAAATCCATGACCATCGCGATTGGCGACAAGCTTCCTGCCGCCACCTTCAAGGAAAAGACAGCCGACGGCCCGGTCGAAACCACCACCGAGCAGCTGTTTGCCGGCAAGCGCGTCGTGCTCTTCGCCGTACCCGGCGCCTTTACACCCACCTGTTCGCTGAACCACCTGCCTGGCTATCTGGAAAACCGCGATGCCATCCTCGCCAAGGGCGTTGACGACATCGCCGTTCTCGCCGTCAACGACTGGCATGTCATGGGCGCCTGGGCGCAGTCTTCGGGCGGCCTTGGCAAGATCCATTTCCTTGCTGACTGGGATGCCGGCTTCACCAAGGCAGTCGGCCTCGATGCTGATCTCTCGGCTGGTGGCCTTGGCGTGCGTTCCAAGCGCTATTCGATGCTGATTGAGGACGGTGTGGTAAAGTCGCTCAACGTCGAAGAAACGCCCGGCCAGGCAACGGTTTCTGGCGCGGCGGCGATGCTTGAGCAACTCTGAGTCGGACCCATTGACGCTTACGTGAAAGGCGCCTTCGGGCGCCTTTTTTATTCGTCGTTGAGACAGATGGAATATGGCGCCGGCGGTCGTCTTTGCCTCATTCTTGCCATAATTGTTATAACATAACGGTTATGTTATTACATAAAAGGAATGAACAATGCCGACTGCCCCCCAACGTTTCGCCATCAGCCTGCTTGGACAATCGGCGCTTCAGCGTGCCGGCGGCGCAATCGTTGTCGTTGCGCTCCTGTGGCTTGCGATCCATTGGGCGATCCTGCTGCCATGAGCGCGCCGGTCATCCGCCTCGACAACCTGACAGTCTCCTATAATCGCCACCCGGCGGTCCATCATCTCTCCGGCGCATTCCAGCCCGGCAGCCTGACGGCAATCGCCGGGCCGAACGGGGCGGGGAAATCCACGCTGCTAAAGGCGATCATGGGGGAACTGCGCCCGGCCGAGGGGCGAGTGGAGCACCGGCTGCAACGTGCCGATTTCGGCTATCTTCCACAGGCAGCTGACATCAACAGGCGCTTTCCGATCTCCGTTCTGGATACGGTACTGCTCGGAAGCTGGCGGTCGGCCGGCGCTTTCGGCAGCGTTGCGAAACAGGACGGTATGCGCGCTCGCGCCGCACTCCGCATCGTCGGACTGGAAGGTTTCGAGGCGCGTCACATCGGCTCGCTCTCGGCTGGCCAGTTCCAGCGCGTTCTCTTCGCCCGCCTGCTGTTGCAGGATGCTCGCGTCATTCTGCTCGATGAACCCTTCACTGCCATCGACGCCCGCACGACCAGGGATCTACTCGATATCATCGCCCGCTGGCACGGCGATGGCCGGACGGTGATTGCCGTGCTCCATGATTTCGAACAGGTGCGGGCGCATTTCCCGGAATCCCTACTGCTCGCCCGCCGGCTGATCGGCTGGGGGCCGACGCAGGAGGTCATGTCGTCTGCCAATCTTCTGCAGGCCCGCGCCATGACCGGACGCTGGGATGAGGATGCCGAAGCTTGCGAGCCGGCGGCATGACGGCCTACGATATCTTCTTCGCACCCTTTGCCGATTATGGCTTCATGCGCCGCGCGCTCGTCGCCTGCCTATGTCTCGGCCTCGGCTCCGGTCCCATCGGCGTCTTCCTCATGCTTCGCCGCATGAGCCTGATGGGAGACGCAATGAGCCATGCCGTGCTGCCGGGAGCGGCAATTGGCTATCTCATTGCCGGTTCTCTGTCGCTGACGGCAATGGGTATCGGTGGTCTCGTTGCCGGCCTCTCTGTCGCACTACTCTCGGGTGTCGTCAGCCGCATGACCGTGCTGCAGGAGGATGTGAGTTTCGCAAGCTTCTATCTGGCGTCACTGGCCTTGGGTGTCCTCATCGTCTCGTTGCACGGTTCGAACATCGATCTGCTGCATGTACTTTTCGGCACCATCCTCGCCATCGACGCGCCGGCGCTGACGCAGATCGGCGCCATCACGTCGGTTACGTTGCTGGCGCTCGCGATCGTCTATCGCCCGCTGGTCGCGGAATGTTTTGATCCGGGCTTCCTGCGCGCCGTCGGCGGGCGCGGGCCGGTCTATCATTTTCTCTTCCTGCTTTTGGTGGTGCTGAACCTTGTCGCGAGCTTCCAGGCGCTTGGCACACTGATGGCCGTCGGCCTGATGATGCTGCCGGCTGCGATCGCCCAGCTCTGGTCCCGGAACCTCCCGGCCATGATGACGACAGCGGCGGCAAGTGCAGCGGCCTCCGGCTATCTCGGCCTCATCGCCTCCTATCACCTCGAGCTTGCCTCCGGCCCGACGATCATCATGACGGCGGCGCTGCTCTACGGCCTCTCCATCTTCTTCGCACCGTCGGGCCTTGCCCGGCGCGTCTTCCCCCGCCCGCATCTGAAGGGCTGATTACAGGAGCCATCAATGATATCCCGCAGACTGCTTCTCTCCGCCGCCTTGCCCGTCCTGATGACGCTTTCGGCGGTGCCGGCTTCGGCCGAAACGCTGAAGGTCGTGGCCTCCTTCACAGTGCTTGCCGATGTCGTCCGACAGGTCGGCGGCGACCACGTCAAGGTCACGAGCCTTGTCGGCCCGAACGGCGATCCCCACGAATTCGAGCCGTCACCGGCTGATGCCAAGGCTCTGAATGCGGCCGAGGTCGTCTTCGTGAGCGGCGAGGGGCTGGAAGGCTGGATGGACCGCCTTATCACTGCCTCCGGCTACAAGGGCAGGCCGATCACGGTGTCAGAGGGCATCAACACCCGCACGATGGAAGAGGACGGTAAAACGGTCACCGATCCGCATGTCTGGAACAGCCCTGTCAACGTAAAGGTCTGGGTCGCCAATATCGAGAAAGCGCTTTCTGCAGCCGATGCGGACGATGCGGCAGCGTATAAGGCAAATGCCGAGAATTACACCAGGAAGCTTGACGAACTGGATGCCTATGCACATTCCAAGTTCGACAAGATCGCCGATAACAGACGCAAGGTACTAACCAGCCACGATGCCTTCGGCTATTTCGGCCGGGAATACAATGTTAGGCTCTTGGCACCACTCGGCCTTTCGACCGAAAGCGAAGCATCGGCGGCCGACGTTTCCAAGCTGATCGAGCAGATCAAGCAGGAACACGTGAAGAGCTATTTCTTCGAGAACTCCAACGATCCGCGCCTCGTCAAGCAGGTTGCCACCGCAACCGGTGCCGAGCCTGGCGGTGAGCTCTACGTCGAATCTCTCTCGGACTCGAAAGGCCCGGCCCCGACCTACGAAAAGATGTTCCGTTATAATGTCGACCAGCTCTCCGCAGCTATGGCGAAATCGAGCTGAGCTGACCGGATTTTAGATAACCAGATCGAAAACCAGGAGGCCGGCCAGGCCTCCATCTGTCGACGAGACGATGCGCTCGCCGACGGCCACATGCTCGGGATGCACGAGATAGGTATCGCGAGCCTCCGGGCTCTCAAAGGTCACGGCAAAACCGTCGACGAAACCGCCATGCAGCCCCTCGGGCGAAACATTCGGCCCGTATTTGATGTCGAGAATTCCCGGGATCACCTGCTTCAGCGCCACGATGGCGTCGAACAGCGCCTGCTTATCGTCAGGTGTCATAGCGCTCTTCAGCCGCATGAATACGCAGTGCAGGATCATAAGGTACCTCCCGATTATGTTTTCGCGCAGAATAACGAGGAAAACGGCAAGGGCAACGATGTTTCGTTTCCGCCGTCGCTAGGCTCGCTTTGTCAGCGGAAACCGTTCCTTCAGCAGCCGAAGCACTGATTCTGAGGGCATCGGCGGACCGAAGAGGTAACTCTGGCCGTAGCTGCAGCCCATTTTGGCGAGCTCGATCGCGTCCTCGTTGGATTCGATGCCTTCGGCGACCACCTTCATCTCCAGCTCGCGGGCCATTGATATGACCGATCTCAGCACGGTTGTCTTCTTGTCGCTGTTGTCGCGCACCATCGCCCTGTCGAGCTTGATCGTGTCGAAGGGGAAGCGGGTGAGGTATGCGAGCGAAGAATAGCCCGTGCCGAAGTCGTCGAGGGCCAGGCCAAGCCCAGCTTCCTTCAGTTTCTGCAGCACGAGACGGGCCTGTTCAGGATTTTCCATCACCATGGATTCTGTCAGTTCCAGCTTCAGCCGTGACGGATCGCAATGGGTTTTCGCCAGCACAGAGCGAACGTCGTCGTAAAGCTCGTTGTTCAGAAGCTGCACGCTGGACAGATTGACGGAGACGAAGATCGGCAGTTCGCCGGTCTGGTTCTGCCACGCCATGAGATCGTTGGTCGCCTGTTCCAGCGCGAAGATGCCGAGCGCGCCGATGATGTCGGAGGCCTCGGCGATCGGGATGAACTCGGACGGTGGGATATTGCCGCGCTTGGGATGTTCCCAGCGCATCAGCGCCTCGAAACCGGCAATCTCGACATCCTCCAATCGCGCGATCGGCTGGTAGACCATCGAAAGCTCCTTGCGCTCGATGGCGCGGCGCAAGTCCGATTCGAGCTGCAGGCGATCGGTGCCGAAATCGCGGAAGGCCGGCTGGAACGGTTCCACGCGATTGCCGCCGGCGCGCTTGGCCCGATACATGGCAAGTTCGGCGTCGCTGAGCAGGCCCGATGCGCTCTCCTGCTGATCTACCCAGGAGGTGAGGCCGATGGAGGCGGTCAGGATGATCTCGCGGTTGGAGAAGTTGATCGGCACCATGATCGCCTTGCTCATCGCATCGGCGAAATCGGCAACCTTGGCCGGGTCGTGCTCGGACACAAGGATGAGGCCGAACTGGTCGCCGGATAGGCGCGCCAGCGTATCCTGCGGCTTCAGAAGACGGCGCAGGCGGCGGGTGAGCGCGATCAGGATATTATCACCGGCGGCGACACCGAGCGAATCGTTGACCAGCTTGTAGCGGTCGATGTCGATCACCATCACGGTCGGGCGCAGCGTCTCGCCGCCCGGTGCCAGCGTCAGCACCGACTGCAGGCGGTCGATGAACACCTGCCGGTTCGGCAGGCCGGTCAGGTTGTCGTGCAGCGGATCGTGCAGCAGCCGCTCGACGGAATTCTTCTGCTCGGTCACATCGACGATCGTGCCGACGCAGCGGATGATCTCGCCGTTGGAGCCGAGAACCGGGCGCGCGCGGATGAGGAGCCAGTGAAAATGCCCGTCTTCGGCGCGGATGCGGAACTCATGGTTCAGCCGCCCGCGGCGATGCTCGAGCAGCACGTCCAGCGTCGCGCGGAAACGGTCGCGATCGTCAGGATGCAGCCTCGGCAGCCAGTTGCGCGCCGCGCCATGCATCGTGCCAGGGGAAAGACCGAGTTTTACGGAAACATCGGGAATGGTGACGACGCGGTCGCGTGCCACGTCCCAATCCCAGACCATATCGCCCGAGCCCGTTAGCGCCAGCGACTGGCGCTCGAGATCGGAAAACAGTCCCTGCTGGAAGGCGCCGCCGGCAAAAGCATGCTGCATGACCGTGAAGCCGATCAAGAGGACGATGAGGACGAGGCCACCGCCGAGTGCCGGCTGGATGATATCGTTGTCGAGCCGGCCGGTGATCGTCATCCACGCACCGAACAGCCAGACGAGCGTCAGCGCCCAGGCAGGCACGAGCAGGATGGCGCGGTCATAACGGTTGAAGCCGAGATAGATGATGAGCAGCAGCCCGGTCGCCGCCGTCAGCGCGAAGGATAGCCGCGCAATGCCCGCCGCAATCGACGGGTCGTAGATCGCAACGCCGAACAGCAGAGCAAGGCCCAGAACCCAGGCGAGCGTGGCATAGCCGAGATGCACATGCCATCGGTTGAGATTGAGATAGGTGAACAGGAAGATGACGAAACTGGAGGCGAGCGCCACCTCCGCACAGGCGCGCCATATTCGTTGATCCGCCGAAGCGACGCTGATCAGCTTTCCGAGAAAGCCGAAGTCGACGCAGATATAGCCGAGCACCGCCCAGGCGAGTGCCGCCGTCGCCGGCAGCATCGAGGTTCCCTTGACGACGAAGAGGATCGTCAGGAAGACGGCGAGCAGGCCGGCAATGCCGAGCACGATGCCGCGATAGAGCGTGAAGGCGTTGATCGTATCCTTGTAGGCGTCCGGCTCCCATAGATAGATCTGCGGCAGATCGGGTGTGGCAAGCTCGGCAACGAAAGTGATGACGGCGCCCGGGTTCAGCGTGATGCGGAAAACGTCCGCCTCATCGCTCGGCTGGCGATCGAGCGCAAAACCCTCGCTCGGCGTGATCGCAATAATGCGTTGCGAGCCGAGATCGGGCCAGAACAGCTTGGAATTGACGAGACGGAAGTGCGGCGCGACGATGACGCGCTCAAGCTGCTCTTCCGAGACATTGGCAAGCGCAAAGACTGCCCAGTCGCCCTGATGGTTTTCCGAACTTGCGCGCACCTCGATACGCCGGCGGATACCATCGGCGCCGGCCGCGGTGGAAACCTGGAAGGCTTCGCCCTGGTTGGCGTAGATTTCGGTCGTGGCAGTCAGGTCCAGCGCAGTATCGTCGCGGGAAATCTTTACCGGTTCGGCCGCCTGCACGGTTCCCGCCGCAAGGGCGAATACCGACAGGAGAAGGGCTGCGATCACCGTGATCACTCGTCCGGACGGTGACGTCAGCAGCATGCGGTCTTTGTTCATCGGCTGTTGGGTTTCCTGCCTGTATCCGCGTCACTGGCCAGACGTGAAAACATCACGTGATCATGCCACTGACCGTTGATCTTCAAATATCCGCGCAGGTAGCCTTCCCGCTGGAACCCGGCTTTCTCAAGCAGGCGAATGCTCCGTGCATTGTCTGGAATACAGGCTGCTTCAATACGGTGCAACTCAAGCCCGGCGAAGATATAAGGAATAACCAGTTGAAGTGCGGCAAACATATGGCCCTGGCCGGCAAAACGCTCGCCCATCCAATAGCCGATCATGCAGCTTTGGGCCGCACCCCGGCGGATATAGCCGATGGTGACGCCGCCAACGAGCGTCATGTCCTTCCTTAGAAAAATGAAGAGCGGGACCGCCTGTCCCGAAGCATATTCCTGTTTGCCGCGGATCACCCGGGCGCGAAACGATCCCTCGGTCAGCTCGTCGCGCCGCCATGTCGGCTCCCAGGGCTCCAGAAAACGGCGGCTGTCGGCACGAAGCCGGTGCCATTGGTTGAAATCCTGGTAGCGCGGCAGGCGCAGGAGATATTTGTCATTTTCGAGTTCGACCGCTTCAGGCTGTCGCGACAGGAACCGAAAAACCGATTTTGGCATCGATACCCTCCGGCGCAACGTATGTGTCGGTCAGCGGCTTGCCTGCATCGTCTTCGGTGCCGGAACCGAAAGCGAGGCGGTGATGTCTTCCATCGGGGCAAGCTGATCGAGAGGGCCGATCGCCGAAAGCGTCGGGACGGTATCATAGAAGAGGCGGCCGGCAAGATCGGTCAGGCGCTCGATGGTGATACCCTCCAGCCGTTCCATCATCTCCGGATTGGAGATCGGACGGCCATAGAGCATCATCTGCCGGGCAATCTGGCCGGCGCGGGCGGCGGGGCTTTCCTGGCCCATGAGCAACTGGGCGCGGATCTGCGCGCGGGCGCGCTCGATTTCCTTCTGGTGGATACTGTCTGCCGACTTGTGCAGCTCGTCGATGATGACAGGCACCAATTCCGGCAGGTTCTCGCCGCCGGTCGCGGCATGGATGCCGAAAATACCGGTATCGGAAAAGCCCCAGTGGAAGGCGTAGACAGAGTAACAGAGGCCGCGAAACTCGCGCACTTCCTGGAAGAGGCGGGAGGACATGCCGCCGCCGAGGATATTGGCGAGGATCTGCGAGCAGTAGAAATCGCGGGCGTGGTAGGCCTTGCCCTCGAAGCCGAGCAGGATCTGCGCGTCCATGAGGTCGCGCGGTTCGCGCACATTACCGCCGATATAGCGCGCCGGCTCCATGACCGGCGGCGCATTGGGCTCGCTCGGCAGGCTCGCAAAGCGGTCTTCGACCATGCGCACGAATTCGTCATGCTCGACGGCGCCGGTCGCCACGACGAACATCCGGTCGGTCGTATAGTTGCGGCCGAGATAGGTGCGGATCTGCTGCGGAGTGAAGGAAAGGACGGTTTCCGGCGTGCCCAGGATCGGTCGCCCAAGCGTCTGGCCACGATAGGCGACCTCGGAGAAGCGGTCGAAGACGACGTCGTCGGGCGTGTCGTTGGCCGCGTTGATCTCCTGCAGGATGACCTGCTTCTCGCGCTCCAGCTCTTCTTCCTCGAACGCGGATTCCGTCAGGATATCGGCGAGGATATCGATGGCGAGCGGCACGTGATCCTTCAGAACGCGGGCATAATACGAGGTCGTCTCGGTGGAGGTCGCAGCATTCACTTCGCCGCCGACATCCTCGATCTCCTCGGCGATCTCACGGGCGGAACGGCGTGCCGTTCCCTTGAAGGCCATGTGTTCGAGCAGGTGGGCGATGCCATGCTCGTCTTCTGTTTCGTTGCGCGAACCTGATTTGATCCAGACTCCGAGCGCAGCGCTTTCAAGGTGCGGCATGGTCTGTGTGACTACTGTCAGCCCGGATTTGAGCCGGGTGCACTCAACTGTCATGTGCTATCTTTCTGCGCCTTGATCTAGCTGCGGGCATGCTTGCCGATAAAGGTTTCAACCGCTTTGAGCTCGGGCTCGATTATCTGGAAGCGCTCCTCCCTGTGCATCACATCAGCAAGCCACGTCGGAAGCGCCGGGTCAATACCGGAGGCGGATTTTACGGCAGCCGGGAATTTCGCCGGATGGGCGGTCGCAAGCGTCACCATCGGCGTATTAGGTTTTTCGCGCTTGGCGGCAACGAAGACGCCGATCGCTGAATGCGGATCGAGCAGATAGCCGGTTTCAGCATAGGTCTTGCGGATCGTTTCCGCCACTTGGCGTTCGCTCGCGCGGCCGGCCCGGAAATCCTTCCTGATGAATTTCAGTGCTTCGGGCGAAATTTCGAAACCATTGGATTGCTTGAGGCTTTCCATTGCGGCGCGAACCTTGGAGGCGTCGCGGTCATAGGCTTCGAACAGCAGCCGCTCGAAGTTGGAGGATATCTGGATATCCATGGAAGGCGAGGTGGTGGCCTTTACCGCCTTCATGTCATAACGGCCGGTCTTCAGCGTCCGCGCCAGGATATCGTTCTCATTGGTGGCGATGACGAGCTTGTCGATCGGCAGGCCCATGCGCTTGGCGCAGTAGCCGGCGAAGATGTCGCCGAAATTGCCTGTTGGCACTGTGAAGGAGATCTTCCGGTCCGGTCCCCCGAGCGCCACCGCCGTCGTGAAATAATAGACGATCTGGGCCATGATGCGCGCCCAGTTGATCGAGTTGACGCCCGAAAGCTTCACCCTGTCGCGGAAGGCCGCGTCATTGAACATGGCTTTGACGAGGGTCTGGCAATCGTCGAAATTCCCCTCGACGGCAAGCGCATGCACGTTGCCTGATGTCGACGTCGTCATCTGCCGCTGCTGCACCGGCGAGACCTTGCCGTGCGGGAAGAGGATGAAGATATCGGTGCGTTCGCGGCCAGCGAAGGCATCGATCGCAGCGCCGCCCGTATCGCCTGAAGTGGCGCCGACGATGGTTGCCCGCTCGCCGCGCTTTTCCAGCGCATAATCCATCAGGCGGGCGAGAAGCTGCATCGCCACGTCCTTGAAGGCGAGCGTCGTGCCGTGGAACAGTTCCATGACGAAGCTGTTCGGGCCAGTCTGCACCAATGGCGCGATCGCCGGATGGCGGAAGGTGCCGTAGGCATCATCGATCATCGACCGGAAGGTTTCGTCCGGAATTTCGCCATTGGTGAAGGGCGAAAGGATGGTGAAGGCGATCTCCTGGTAGCTCTTGCCGCGCAGCGCCCGGATTTCCTTTTTGGAAAAGCTCGGCCATTTGCGGGGAACGTAGAGCCCGCCGTCGCGCGCCAGACCCGTCAGAAGGGCGTCGCAAAAGCCGAGGGAAGGGGCCTCGCCACGGGTCGAGATATAGTCCACGGTCGTCATCCTTGATCTATGGCTGGAGAAATTCGGCGCGCAAACGGGACGCTGCCGTTCCGCCGAAAAGTGGAGGCTTAACGGCCTGTCGGGGCAGTGTCGCAGGTATCCTATTGAAGTTGCCCGCATCCGGCGCCGAAAAGTGCATCAAAACGGTGCTTACCCAATCGATTTTTCTTTGCGCCGCTGATATAGACCATCGCCAACTGTCATGAAAGGCCTTGCGCGAAAGTCGCAAGAACCTGCAGGAACCTAGAAGAAAAGCGTTTGCAAGGGGTGGAATATCGTGCTCGGCAAGGTCTCTCGTCTCATCGTTTCCGCATCGCTTCTTGCGGCTCTTGCCGGCTGCAATTCGCTCGGCCTCGGCGGCGACAGCAAGCCTGAAGCTGCAACTGCGAGCAGCGGCCCCGCTCCGCTTCAACCGAACGGCAATGCCCAGATCATGCCGGTCGCGCCGACCAACCCTTCGTCGAATCAGGCACCGATCGGCACCGGCGTCACCGCACGAGGCAACGTCGCCCCCGTCGTGCAAGGCGCCTGCCCGCAGATATTCATGCGTGACCAGGACGCGATCTATCGCACCTATGCCAAGGGCGCAAAGACCGGCGATCCGCAGCAGGTCGTCTTCCAGGCGTCCTTTAGCGACTACACCCGCCAGTGCACCCTGAACGATACAGCGCTTTCGATGACTGTCGTGGCCAAGCTTCGCCTCGTCGCCGGTCCGGGCGGTACTCCGGGTCCGGTTACCCTGCCGATCCGCATCTCCGTGCTGGACGGCCAGGACGTGCTGTCGTCGGAAGTCATCAATTTCCCGACCGAAATTCCGCCGGGCGCGCCGGCAGCTCAGGTCATCTTCCGCCACGAAGGCGTCAAGATGCCGGTCGGCTCCGGCGCGCTGGTTCGCGTCAACGTTGGCTTCGATACCCAGCCAGCCAAGAACGCCAAAAATTCCAAAAAGAAGAGCAGCTAAGCAATCGGTTGCTCGCGACCTAATGCAGTTGGAGACACCGTGGCGACGCGGGATGTGCGGCTGCGTGACTAGCGATCATTCGGATGTGAAAGAGCCCCGTAGGTCTACGAGCTCGACGTTCAGCTTGTGTAAAGACTAGAAGGCTGTGCCCTAAAGCACGCCTTCCCATTCCGCCAGCGCGGCGACCACGCCCGGCAGATCGTTCATCCGCGAGATGACCGTCTCCGCACCCGCATCCGTCAGCTTGTCGGCATGCGAGAGGTAAGTATGCGAGCCGCCGGTGAACCCGATCACTCGCATGCCCGCAGCGCGCGCGGCATGGACGCCATGGGTGGAATCTTCGACGACGACCGTTTTGGAGGGTGGAACGCCCATCTGGCTGGCGCCGTGGAGATAGATATCCGGCTTCGGCTTGGCGCGGTCGGGGCCGAGATCCTTTGCTGAGAAGATATTGGGCGCGAAGAGCTTCTTCAGGCCGACCTTGCTCAGCATCATGTCGAGCCGCCGGCTCGAGGAGTTCGAGCAGATGCAGCGCTTCATCGACAGGCGGCTGACAGCAAATTCGACGCCGGGAATGGCCTGGACCTCCTGTTCGAGCCGGATGTCCAGAAGCTTCTGCGACTGATCGATGAGCGATGCAGAGAGTGGGATGCTGGCTTCCCGTTCGATCTGGAAGAGGATGTCTTGCCAGGTGAGGCCAGCAAAACGTTCGTTCATCTCCTCGACGCTGATCGGATAGCCCGCCTCCGTCAGCAGCTTGGATTCGACATCCGCTGCGATGATTTCGGAATCGACCAGAACGCCGTCGCAGTCGAAGATGATGAGGTCGAAGCCGTCCATGTACTCGTGCCTTATTCGGGGATGATGCGGCTTTACACGATGGTAGCCGAAAGCTCAACCGGCGACGGGGCATGGCTGGATTGCGCGGCGCGGGCAGCTTTGCGGGGAGCAGCTTTCATGCCACCTCGACAAGCCTTGCAGGGCTCGCTACTGGATGACAATGAGCAGCGAACCCGAAGACAACACCATCGCCGCGCGTATTGCCCGCGTGCTTGCAGATCGTATCGTGCATGGTGAACTCGCTCCCGGCGCCCGTCTCCGGCAGGACCACATCGCCGAGGAATTCGAGACCAGCCATGTGCCGGTGCGCGAGGCCTTTCGCCGGCTCGAAGCGCAGGGCCTGGCGATCAGCGAGCCGCGCCGAGGTGTGCGCGTCGCCTCCTTCGATCTCGCCGAAGTGCGCGAAGTGGCGGAAATGCGCGCCGCCCTCGAAGTTCTTGCCCTGAAGCACGCCGGCCGCCACCTGACGCCCGCTATCCTCGATGCCGCAGAGGAGGCGACACGCGAGGGGGATGCCGCTGCCGATGTCCATGCCTGGGAAGACGCAAACCGCCGCTTCCACCGCCTGATCCTCACCCCTTGCGCCATGCCGCGCCTGCTGGCTTCGATCGACGACCTGCATGCGGCAAGCGCCCGCTTCCTGTTTTCAGCCTGGCGTTCGGGTTGGGAAAAGCGGACCGATCACGACCATCGTGCTATCCTTGCCGCACTTCGCCAGGGCAAAGCCGATGAGGCTGCCGTCATCCTGCAGAAGCATGTGCAATGGATCGGACGCGCTCCGCAGCCCGCCCAGAGGGGCGGCGAGCGGGAAGCCTTTGCTATCGTCGGCTGAATTCCAAAATTATAGATAATTTCACAACGGTCGAGATGTGCTCATTTTACGGCCGTTTCGGCGCTGCTGCGCTCGTCTATGCGTCGGCCGCATTCGAATCCGCACGCCTGCTCTTGCGCCGCGTAAGAATCTCCGTCATCAAATAGATGGGAATCAAAAATTATCTATAATTTTGAAAAGGAGAATTCATGTCCCTCTCTGACCAGTCCCGTACAATCGCTTTCGATCCGTTGCGCCTGTCCGCACGGTCGATTGTCGTCAAATATCTCTTCGTTCTCGCCGGCACGCTGGTGCTGGCCCTTGCCTCGCAGATCTCGGTGCCGATGGTGCCGGTGCCGATCACCATGCAGACCTTTGCCGTCACCATGATCGGTGCGCTCTATGGCTGGCGTCTCGGTGCGCTCACCGTCCTCGCCTGGCTCGGCGAAGCCATGCTCGGCGCACCGGTACTGGCAAACGGCTCCAGCGGTCTTGCGCCCTTTGCCGGCCCGACCGCCGGTTATCTCGCCGCCTTTCCGCTGATGGCGCTGACGGTCGGCTGGCTCGCCGAGCGCGGCTGGACCGGTGACAACGTCGTGCGCAGCTTCACCGCGCATCTTGCCGCAAACATCTTCTGCCTCGCCCTCGGCGGCCTCTATCTCGCCTCTCTGATCGGCGCGGAAAAAGGCTGGCTGCTCGGCGTTGCGCCCTTCATCCTCGGCGGCGTGCTGAAGTCCGCACTCGCTGCGGCGGTGCTCAAAGGCATCCGCATGTACGGCGGCCGGACAGAACTGCATTGACCGTCAGGCTGCGCGCCCATCATCTGCTCTGCATGCTGACGTTCGTCGGCGAAGGCTACACTCCGGCCTTCACCGCCAACTACCGCCGCATCGCAGAGCGCCTCTCGGCCGGAGAGGAGATCGAAATCCTCTCCGGCCCAGACGATATCTGCGCGCCCCTGCTGTCCGAGGCTTCTGCGCATTGCCTCCTGCCTGGTCCGAAGGCCAGGGATGAAGCTGCCGCCGAGGCCGTAGGCAAACTTCTAGGCGTCCGGATAGAGCAGGGAAGTCGCCTTATTCCGGATGAAGCGCTGCTGAAAAGATTACGCCGCGCCTTCGCTGCCGATACTATCCGTAATGCTTGCGAAGATTGCGAATGGAGCGAGCTCTGCGGCACCGTCGCGCGCAATCACTTCAGGAACACGTTGGTTGCGCCCTGCTAGTTTTCCAGCGGAAACAACTTCAGAAACTGACGCTCGCCTTCCGGTGAAAAGACTACCGAGCGGCTTTCCGGCATTCGCCGCGCCCAACCCTTTTCCATGAAATTCGAAAGCAACGCCTTGCCGAGACTGCCGGCGAGGTGGGCGCGGCGTTCGCTCCAGTCGAGGCAGGAGCGGCAGAGCGGCCGGCGCGAGGATTTGAGGCTGCCGACATCGATGCCGATGCACTGCAGATCGCTCTCGCCCTTGGCCGTCACCGCGAGCCCGTCGCCGATGGCATCGATCGATCCCGACGCAACCAGGCTGTCCAGCATGCGCACGCCAAAGTCGCCGGCGAGATGGTCATAGCAGATGCGCGCCTTGCGCAGCGCCGGATCCTTAGGGCCGGGCTGGTGGCGCAGATGCCCCCGGCTAGCCGCAAATCCCATCATGCTTTCGATCAGCCGCGCTACGGCCTCATCGGCAAGCGTGAAGTAGCGGTGCCGCCCCTGTTTACGCTGAGTCAGCAGCCCGCCGGTTTCGAGCTTCGAAAGATGAGTGCTTGCAGTCTGCAGCGTTATGCCGCCGGCTGCCGCAAGCTCGGTTGCCGTCAGCGCACGACCACCGGTCAGCGCCGCGAGCATATTGGCGCGTGCCGGATCGCCGATGAGCGCGCCGATCTGCGCTATGTCGGGTCCTTCTTTCATACTTCGATCGTAACCGAAGCATTCTCGTACGGCAATATGCGAAACTCCTCTCATACGAAAGGAGAAAACTGATGATCACCTGCTTCATCCGCTACGAGATCGACCCCTTCCGCAAGGATGCCTTTGCCGAATATGCCCGCAACTGGGGGCAGGCGATTCCGAAAAACGGCGCCGATCTGATCGGCTACTACGGCCCGCATGAGGGCTCGGCAACAACGGCTTACGGTGTCTACAACATCGAAAACCTCGCCGCCTACGAGGCCTATCGCGCACGGCTTACAGCCGATCCGCTCGGCAAGGAGAACTATGAATTCGCCCGCCGCGAACGCTTCATCCTGAAGGAGGACCGTATCTTTCTGAAGAACGTCTCGGCCCCGCATGCGATGCTGGTGCTGCCATGATCGCCGTCATCTTCGAAGTCATCCCCTATCTCGGCGAGCGCCACAAATATCTTGATCTCGCCGGCGAGCTCAGATCCGAACTCGAAAAGATCGACGGCTTCATCTCGATCGAGCGCTTCGAGAGCCTGACCATGCGCGGCAAGATCCTCTCGCTTTCCTTCTTCCGGGATGAAGAGGCGGTGCAGAAGTGGCGCAACCGCGAAGCCCATCGGGCGGCGCAAAAAGCCGGCCGCAACGGCATTTTCGCCGACTATCGCTTGCGCATCGCCCATGTCGTCAGGGACTACGGCATGAGCGATCGCACGGAGGCCCCTGACGATAGCAGCCAGTTTCACATGCAGCAGGCGGCGGAATGAATTCGAAGCGGGCCGATCCGTCAGTCCGCCTCTCACTTTTAGCCAAGTGGAATAGTTTTTTCCCGAAACGGGGCGGTGCTTCAGGCTTTGGTAACCAACTTGCGTAACCATAACGGACAGTTAAGCGTAAAGCGTATGAGTGAGTATCCACATGGCGTCTGTATTTCCGCTTGCCGACCTCAAGACTTCCGTCAAACCGGGCTCTTGGATCGACACGATCATCAAGGGTGATTGCGTTGCAGCCCTTGAGGCTCTTCCAAGCCAGTCCGTCGACGTCATCTTCGCCGATCCGCCATACAACCTCCAGCTCGGCGGCACGCTGCACCGGCCGGACCAGTCGTTGGTCGATGCCGTCGATGACGACTGGGATCAGTTCGCCTCCTTCGAGGCCTACGACGCCTTTACCCGTGCTTGGCTGCTCGCCTGCCGCCGCGTGCTGAAGCCGACGGGCACGATCTGGGTCATCGGATCCTATCACAACATCTTCCGCGTCGGTGCCACGCTGCAGGATCTGAACTTCTGGATCCTCAACGACATCGTCTGGCGCAAGACCAACCCGATGCCGAATTTCAAGGGCCGCCGCTTCCAGAATGCCCATGAGACGATGATATGGGCAAGCCCGAACGCCAAGGCCAAGGGCTACACCTTCAATTACGATGCCATGAAGGCTGCCAATGACGACGTGCAGATGCGTTCCGACTGGCTCTTTCCGATCTGCAGCGGCAACGAGCGCCTGAAGGGCGACAACGGTAAGAAAGTCCACCCGACACAGAAGCCGGAAGCCTTGCTCGCCCGCGTCATCATGGCTTCATCCAAGCCTGGTGATATCATCCTCGATCCCTTCTTCGGTTCGGGAACGACGGGCGCCGTCGCCAAGCGTCTCGGGCGCCACTTCGTCGGAATCGAGCGCGAGCAGGATTATATCGACGCGGCCTCCGCCCGCATCGCCGCCGTCGAGCCGCTCGGCAAGGCAGAACTGACTGTGATGACCGGCAAGAAGGCCGAGGCGCGCGTCGCCTTTAACGTGCTGGTCGAAAGCGGCCTCATCAAGCCCGGCCAGGTGCTGACGGATGCCAAGCGGCGCTATAGCGCCGTGGTGCGCGCCGATGGCACGGTCGCCGCCGGCGGCGAGGCAGGCTCAATTCATCGCCTTGGCGCGAAAGTGCAAGGCCTTGACGCATGCAACGGATGGACTTTCTGGCACTTCGACGACGGGCAATCGCTGCGCCCGATCGATGATCTCAGGTCCGTCATCCGCAGTGACATAGCAAAGGTGGGTTGAGCGGCATCCTTGCAAGGCCGAACGACCTCTTCTTCCGGTTTGTACCTCCAGTTACGGAAGAGGCAATAAGAGGCCCGGGGCAGTAAAAACCCCGGGCCTCCTGTTTCCAGGCTCTTGCCGCTTCAAAACTCCTGGTAATCAGTCACGTCGACGCGCGTGACCTTACCGTCCTCGTTGAAGGTGATCGTCTCCTCGCCTTCGCGGATCAACGGCTTTCCGGTTTTGCTGTGCGTTGCCCGAACGGACCACACGGCCCGGCCCGAAAGCGGCGTCAACGTCTCAACCAGCGAATTCTCCGCGGTCTGATCAGGATAATCATCGAAGTAGCGGCGGAAGGCGGCCATGATCTCGGCCCGGCCGGCAAGGCTGCCGACACCGTTGGAGACGTAGGTCGCGTCTTCGGCAAACCAGTTCTCAATCTCGGGAAAATCGAGATCGTTGATCGCCGCGTGGAAACGGTCGATGGCCTTAGCGGGATCGAAAGACATGGCTCAGGCCTTCAGTCCATAGGTGGCGAGATCGGCGCGCAGTTTGTCGGCGCCGGTAAAAAGCACTGCGTTCCAGCCGGCAGCCTTGGCACCCTCGACATTGGCAGGTGCGTCATCGATGAAGATCGTCGCGGCCGGATCGAGATCGAAGCTCTTCACATGCGTCTCATAGATCGCGATATCGGGCTTGATGAGGCCGACATCGCCGGAAACGGTCACGCCGCGCGGCTTCTTGAGGAAGGGGAAGCGTTCCTGCGCCTCGCGGAACGTGTCGGAGGCAAAGTTCGTCAGCATCGTCACGTCCCGGCCCTCGTTGATAAAACCTTCCATGATCGAAACGCTGTCTTCATAGGCATGCGGCACCATCTCGTGCCACTTCTTGCGGAAGGCGCGGATATGCTCTTCGCGGGCCGGATGCTGTTCGATCAGCAATGCCTCGGCGTCGGCCCAGGTGCGGCCGCGGTCCTGCTCGATGTTCCAGTCATGCGTGCAGACATTGGCAAAAAACCAGTTGCGCTCGGCCTCATCGGGAATAAGGCGGCTGAAGGGAATATGCGGATCGTAATGAATGAGAACTTTGCCAATATCGAAAACGATATGCTTGATGTCGTTTGCCATAGTCATCCCTTGGCTGTTTTGAACGCGAGAGGAATAGCCGCTGCGATCGCTTTTTTCATGATGGTTGGCAGCGCCTGAGCTTCAAGATTTATAACCGGCTCCCACCATCCGTTATTGGTCTGCACGGGCGCAAGGACTGTTACGCGGAAGATCGAAAGCCTGAGCTCGAAATGCGTGAAGACGTGGGTGACGCTGCCGGCGCTCTCCCAATCGGCCTTGAAGGGCGCCGCTTCGGCTGAGGTCTCGCCGTCCTGCCGCGCAGTCCATGCCGTCGTCGGAATTTCCGTCATGCCGCCCAGCAAGCCGCTTTCGATCCGCCGCCGAAGCAGGATATCGCCATCGGAGGTGACCGCCACGAAGGCCGCACCCCGCCGGATCGGCTTTTCCCTCTTGGCAGCCTTGACCGGAAACTGCTCAGGATCATGCAGCCTGAGCGCCTCGCACGATCCGTTGAAGGGACAGAGCGAACAGGCCGGTCGCTTCGGCGTGCAGATCGTGGCGCCGAGATCCATCATCGCCTGGGCGAAATCGCCGGGCCGGTCGGCTGGCGTCAACAGAGCCACTTTCTGGCGCATCAGCGGCTTGGCGGCTGGAAGCGGCGTGGCGATGGCATAGAGCCGCGAGATCACCCGCTCCACATTGCCGTCCATCACGGCCGCCTGCCGGTTGAAGGCAATCGCCGCCACTGCCGCCGCCGTATAATCGCCGATGCCGGGCAAGGCTTTCAGGCCCTCTTCGGTATCGGGAAAGACGCCACTATGCTGGCTCGCAACGGCTTCGGCGCATTTCTTCAAGTTGCGCGCACGCGCATAATAGCCAAGCCCCGCCCAGGCGGCCATCACCGCTTCAACAGGCGCATCGGCGAGATCCGTCACCGACGGCCATTTCGCCAGGAAATTGGCGAAGTAGGGTTTTACCGCCTGCACCGTCGTCTGCTGTAGCATCACCTCGGACAGCCACACGTGATAGGGATCGGCCTTGACGCCGCGCTTGGCCATCGGCGGCGAAACCCGCCAGGGCAGGTCGCGATGATGGCGGTCGTACCATTCGAGAAGAGGGGAGGCGGTCGGCGCGTCCGGTGTGCGTATCGTCATTATTTGCCGCGATCGGGGGAAGTGCTCTATACTTGGCGAAGCAACGCGATGGGATCAAGCCGGCCACCGCGACTGGATGCCGTTTACCAAGGTTTCAATGAGTAATCCACGCAAAGATGGGAAGCAGATTTCCGAGCTGACGAACGGCATCATCGATCCCGTTCTCGCCCGTCGTGCCGGCATCAACAGCGCGCTCCTCGGTTCCTGGGACGAAATCGCCGGCGAGGATTTCGCCGATTGCACCCGACCCGAAAAAATCGCCTGGGCGCGCGGCGGCGATGACGGCAGCTTCCGCCCCGGCGTGCTGACCGTCGCCTGCGAAGGCGCACGCGCCCTTTTTCTGACCCATGCGCAGGGCGAGCTCATTCAGCGCATCAACAGCTTCTTCGGCTTCGCCGCCGTCCACCAGCTCCGCATCGTCCAGAAGCCGGTCTATCAGCCGGTTAAGCGCTCCCGAACACCGCCGCCACTGAGGGGTGAGGCTGCCCGGAAGCTGGAGAATATGATGCAGGGCTTGGAGGACGAAAAAATCAGACAGGCGATTGCTCGCCTCGGGACGGCGGTTCTCGGTAAAAAGCCGTAGCAAGCCCATGACGGTCACCTCGGGCTACCAGCAGAAAAGCGTCGAGGCGGGGCGAAATATGCCTTCCGGGAATGATTGAGTTGTCCACTGATCTGCGGTTTCGTCTTGCGCAGGTCACAATTCTTTGAAGAAAGTTGGCGAAGCGTGCCTTGTTCGTGGCTTCTGGCCGTTATATCGCACAACTAGCTGCCACACTTGTTTATGGGGAACCCATGCGCATCTCTGAAATGCAACTGACGAAACGCCAGCTTCTGGGCGGTGTCGCCGCCGCAACCGCGTCCATGGCGGTATACGGTACGGCGCAGGCAGCCGCCGAAATCCCGAAGCCGGATGGCGATGTCGACATGGCCAAGGTCATGACCCCTGGCGCGCTACCGGAAATGGCGCTGGGCAAGACCGATGCTCCGGTCAAGATCGTCGAATATATGTCGATGACCTGCCCGCACTGCGCCCACTTCCACAACACCACCTTCGATACGATCAAGCAGAAATACGTCGACACCGGCAAGGTCGAGTTCGTCCTGCGCGAATTCCCCTTCGATCCGCGCGCTGCCGCCGCCTTCATGCTCGCCCGCTGCAATCCGCAGAAGCCTGAAGAGCTCGCAACGCCGGAACAGTATTTCCCGATGGTCGCAATGCTCTTCAAGCAGCAGCAGGTCTGGGCTGCCGCCGATGATGGCCGCGCCGCGCTGCTGCAGATGTCGAAGCTTGCCGGATTTACTGAGGATAGCTTCACGAAGTGCTTGACGAACCAGAAGCTGCTGGATGAAGTGAATGCCACGCGGGAACGGGGTTCCAAGGATTTTGGCGTCAACGCCACGCCGACGTTCCTCATCAATGGCAAGCGCTATTCTGGAGACATGCCGGTTGACACCATGTCGGCCCTCATCGACAGCCTCCTCTGATCCGTGCCGTTTTGCGAAGGCGGGCGACGGCGAAAGCCGTGCGCCCGCTTTTTCGTTTGGTGAGGCCGTAGCATGAAGTTCAACAAGCTCCGCCTTGTCGGCTTCAAATCCTTCGTCGAACCGACTGAATTCATCATCGAGCGCGGCCTGACGGGCGTCGTTGGCCCGAACGGTTGCGGCAAATCCAATCTCGTCGAGGCCCTGCGCTGGGTCATGGGCGAGAATTCCTACAAGAACATGCGCGCGTCAGGCATGGACGACGTGATCTTCTCCGGCTCGGGAAACCGGCCGGCGCGCAACACCGCTGAAGTCGGCCTCTATCTCGACAATGGCGAGCGCACCGCGCCTGCGGCCTTCAACGACAGCGATGAAATTCAGGTCACCCGCCGTATTGAGCGCGAGCAGGGGTCGATCTACCGCATCAATGGCAAGGAAAGCCGCGCCAAGGATGTGCAGCTGCTCTTTGCCGATGCCTCCACCGGCGCCCGCTCTCCTTCCATGGTTGGACAGGGGCGCATCGGCGAGTTGATCGCTGCAAAGCCACAGGCTCGTCGCCAGCTCCTGGAAGAAGCGGCGGGCATCTCCGGCCTGCATTCCCGCCGTCACGAGGCCGAGCTTCGTCTGCGTGCCGCCGAAAGCAATCTCGAGCGTCTCGACGATGTCACCTCGCAGCTCGAAAGCCAGATCGAGAGCCTGAAGCGGCAGGCCCGCCAGGCAAACCGCTTCAAGACGCTCTCTGCCGATATCCGCGCCCGCGAGGCAATGCTATTGCATATCCGCTGGATGCAGGCGAAGGAGGCTGAAGCCGAGGCCGATAGCGCGCTCAGTCAGGCAACCGTGGCCGTCGCCGAAAAGGCGCAGATCCAGATGGATGCGGCAAAGAATCAGGGCATCGCCGCCCTGAAGCTGCCCGAATTGCGCGAAGGCGAGGCGAGGGCGGCTGCCGCACTCCAGCGCCTGCAGATCGCCCGCAGTCAGCTCGAAGAGGATGCCAACCGCATCCTGCGCCGTCGCGACGAGCTTACGCGCCGTCTCGCGCAGCTTTCCGAAGACATCAGGCGCGAGGAACGGCTCGTTGTCGACAATGCCGCCATCCTGGCAAGACTCGATGCCGAAGAGGCCGATATCGTCGAAATCCTCGCCGATTCCGGCCGTTATGCCGAAGAGACGCGGCAGGCTTTCGAAGAGGCGGCCGCAAAGCTCGCCGACAGCGAACGCCTCTTCACCAGCCTGACGGCAGAACGTGCTGAAGCCGCTGCCGGCCGCAATCAGCTGGAGCGCGCCATCCGTGATCTCGCCGATCGCAAGTTGCGACTTGAGCGCCAGATGGACGAAGCAAACCGCGAACTTGCCGGCATCGAGCAGAAGATCGCAGTTCTGCCGGACCCGGACGAGAAGCGAGCGATGGTCGAGGCGGGCGAAGTGGCCCTAGCCGAGGCCGAGACGACAATCCACTCCGTCGAGCAGGCACTTGCCATGGCACGCGAGACGGAAGCGCTCTCCCGCGCTCCGGTCGAGCAGGCGCGCGGCAAGCTCAACGCGCTGGAAACGGAGGCCCGCACCATCCAGCGCATGCTGGCCGGCGCTGCAGCAGGCGAGTTTCCGCCCGTCGCCGAGGAGCTGAAGGTCGATCGCGGATTCGAGACGGCACTTGGTGCCGCTCTCGGAGACGATCTCGAATCCCCGCTTGATCCGAATGCGCCTGCCCACTGGTCGGAGAACGGCGATGGCTCTGGCGATCCAGCGCTTCCCACTGGCGCCGAGCCGCTGCTGAACCATGTCCGCGCGCCCGCCGCGCTGATCCGCCGCCTGCGCCAGATCGGTCTGGTGGCTGATGCCGACGCGCCGCGTCTGGTGAAGGAACTCAAGGCCGGCCAGCGCCTGGTGACCAAGGACGGCGCCGTCTATCGCTGGGATGGTCACGTCGCCGGCGCGGACGCGCCGAGCGCTGCAGCCTTGCGCCTTGCCCAGAAGAATCGTCTTGCCGAGTTGGAAGGCGAGGTGGAGGTTGCCCGCGACGTTCTGACGGAGGCTGAGGAGCGTCTTGCCGCTGCCGCCGATACCATTCGCGAGCAGGAGCGCAGGCTTACCGAAGCCCGCGATATGAGCCGCTTGTCCGCCCGCCATCTGGCCGAGGCGCGAGAGGCGCTGGCTGTTGCCGAGCGTGCCTCTGGCGATCTCATTCGCCGCCGCGATGTCATCGCCGAAGCCGTCAGCCAGTTGCAGGCGCAGCTTGAGGATGTCGCCGTTCGGGAGGAAAATGCCCGCATCGAGCTGGAAGATGCACCTGATCTGACCGCGCTCGACGACCGGCTGCGCTTCCAGCAAGCCGAGGTCGCAACGGATCGCGGCGCGCTCGCTGAAGCCCGCGCCCGCCACGAGAGCCTGAACCGTGAAAACGAGGCCCGCCAGCGCCGCATCGCCGCCATTGGCCAGGAGCGTGAGACGTGGCGCCAGCGTGCAGCCAGCGCCGAGGACCACATCGCCACGCTGCGTGAGCGCGAGGAGGAGGCCCGAGAGGAGGCTGCCGAACTCGAAATGGCGCCTGATGAATTTGACGACAAGCGCCGCGCCTTGCTGACAGAGCTGCAGAAGGCCGACGAAGCCCGCCGCCATGCTGCCGATCTCCTTGCGCAAGCCGAACTGCTGCAGCGCGATGCCGACCACCAGGCGGCAACCGCGCTCTCTGAACTTGCCGAAAGCCGCGAGCGCCGCGGCCGGGCCGAGGAGCGCCTCGTCTCCGCACGCGAGAAACGGCAGGAGAGCGAGCAGCGCATTCGTGAGACACTGAACGTCCAGCCCCATGAGGCGATGCGCCTTGCCGACCGGCCGGGACTGCAGACGTTGCCGGATCCGCGCGAGGTCGAACGCGAGGTTGAGCGGCTGCGGATCGAGCGGGAGCGCTTGGGCGCCGTCAACCTTCGCGCCGACGAGGAGCAGAAGGAACTCAGCGAGAAGCTGGAAGCGCTCATCAGGGAACGTGATGACGTCATCGACGCCATCAGAAAGCTGCGCGGTGCGATCCAGAGCCTGAACCGCGAAGGCCGTGAACGCCTGATCGCCGCCTTTGATGTCGTCAATGCTCAGTTCCAGCGCCTCTTCACCCACCTCTTCGGCGGTGGCACGGCAGAACTGCAACTGATCGAATCCGACGATCCGCTTGAAGCCGGTCTCGAAATTCTCGCCCGTCCGCCGGGCAAGAAGCCGCAAACCATGACGCTGCTGTCAGGCGGCGAACAGGCGCTGACGGCCATGGCGCTGATCTTTGCCGTCTTCCTCACTAATCCCGCGCCGATCTGCGTGCTGGACGAGGTCGACGCGCCGCTCGACGATCACAACGTCGAGCGCTATTGCAATCTGATGGACGAGATGGCGGCCTCGACCGAGACGCGATTCGTCATCATCACCCACAACCCCATCACCATGGCCCGCATGAATCGCCTCTTTGGCGTCACGATGGCTGAGCAGGGTGTTTCTCAGCTCGTCTCGGTCGACTTGCAGACTGCAGAGCGTCTCCGCGAAACGGCTTGACGCGGCATTTTAATTAAAGACCAAAAAAGGTCACCCTGACATAGGGTACGTACCCCATTTGGGTGATGCTCTTTTGTGCGCATTGCATTAGAAGTTGTTTTATCGCAACCGGGCCGTTGCGGAGAAGTAGCAATCGGTCGTTGCGTACTGTGGAATTTGCAACGCTGTCTTCGGGCTGGGGTGGGGACCGAAGTCACAAATCCATATTGGACCCCCCGTCCGGTTTTCCTGGCCGGACGGAAACAAGGCTTTGCGGGACCGTTGTTGCAGTCCCGCAAAGCTTTTTTTGTGCGCATTCGCTGCGCCTCATGAGTTTCAATCGTTTGATTTCATAGCCTGCCAGGATTTATTGTGCAGCGCAACATTTCGCCGCATTTGTCGATTTTCATTTCAGCACCAGGGGATTAAGCTGGTTCCCGAAATGGTGTTGGGGGGAAGATGACCAAGTGGGTCTATACGTTCGGCAACGGGCAGGCTGAAGGCCGGGCGCGAGATAAGGAGATACTTGGCGGCAAGGGCGCCAATCTCGCCGAAATGTGCAGCCTCGGCCTCCCCGTTCCTCCCGGCCTCACCATCGTCAGCGAAGCCTGCACCACCTATTACAAGAACGGCCGCAAGATCGACCCTGATCTGAAAAAGCAGGTGCTCGCAGGCATTGCCGGTATCGAGGAGATAACCGACCGACGTTTCGGCGCGGGCAACCGACCTCTTTTGCTCTCCGTTCGCTCAGGCGCGCGCGTCTCCATGCCGGGCATGATGGATACGGTGCTTAACCTCGGCCTAAATGACGAGACGGTGCAGGCGCTCGGTCATGATGCCGGCGACGCACGCTTTGCCTGGGACAGCTATCGCCGCTTCATCCAGATGTATGCCGATGTCGTCATGGGACTCGGCAACGATCTCTTCGAAGAAATTCTCGAAGACGAGAAGGCGCGCCTTGGCCACGAATTCGATACTGAGCTCAGCGCGACGGAATGGCAGCATGTCGTTTCGCTCTACAAGGCGCTGATCGAGGAAGAACTCGGCGAGGCCTTCCCGCAGGACCCTGCGGTGCAGCTCTGGGGCGCAGTCGGCGCGGTGTTTGCAAGCTGGATGAGCGCACGTGCCGTCACCTATCGCCAGCTTCACAATATTCCGGAAGCTTGGGGCACGGCCGTCAATATCCAGGCCATGGTCTTCGGCAATCTCGGCAATGCCTCTGCGACTGGTGTTGCCTTCACCCGCAATCCTTCGACAGGCGAGAAGATCCTCTACGGTGAATTCCTGGTGAATGCGCAGGGCGAAGACGTGGTCGCCGGCATCCGCACCCCCCAAAGCATCACAGAGGAGGGGCGGATCGCCTCAGGTTCCGAGAAGCCCTCGATGGAAAAGCTGATGCCTGAGGCCTTTGCCGAATTCGGCCGTATCTGCGCCGAACTCGAATCCCATTACCGCGACATGCAGGACATCGAGTTTACCATCGAGCGCGGCAAGCTCTGGATGCTGCAGACGCGTTCGGGAAAGCGCTCGACACGGGCTGCCATGAAGATCGCCGTCGACATGGTGGATGAAGGTGTCATTACCGAGGACGAGGCCGTCCTGAGAATCGAGCCGTCGACGCTCGATCAACTCCTGCATCCGACTATCGATCCGCGCGTCAGCCGCCAAGTGATCGGCTCGGGCCTGCCGGCCTCGCCGGGGGCGGCCACCGGCGAGATCGTCTTCACGGCGGAGGAGGCCGTCGAGGCAGAGGCGGAAGGTCGCAAAGTGATCCTGCTGCGCGTCGAGACCAGCCCCGAAGACATCCACGGCATGCATGCGGCTGAAGGCATTCTGACGACGCGCGGTGGCATGACCAGCCATGCAGCCGTCGTTGCGCGCGGAATGGGCATCCCTTGCGTCGTTGGCGCCGGCACCATGCGTATCGATGCCCGCAACGAGCGGCTGATCGGCATTGGCGTGACGCTGAAGAAAGGTGATATCATCACCATCGACGGCTCCGCCGGCCAGGTGCTGAAGGGCGAAGTGCCGATGATCCAGCCGGAACTGTCAGGCGATTTCGGCCGCATCATGGCCTGGGCGGATGGCGCGCGGCGCATGACCGTGCGCACCAACGCCGACACGCCGGCAGATGCCCGCGCTGCCCGCTCCTTCGGCGCCGAAGGCATCGGCCTTTGCCGCACCGAACATATGTTTTTCGAGGGCGAGCGCATCCATGTCATGCGTGAGATGATCCTGGCCGACAATGAGCAGGGCAGGCGGGTAGCGCTCGACAAGCTCCTGCCCATGCAGCGGAGCGATTTCACCGGCCTGTTCAACGTCATGCACGGCCTGCCGGTGACGATTCGCCTGCTCGATCCGCCATTGCACGAATTCTTGCCGAAGACGGATGAGGAGGTGGCCGAAGTCGCCTATGCCATGGGGATGGAACCTGCAGCACTCCGCCAGCGTGTCGATGCGCTGCACGAGTTCAATCCCATGCTCGGCCATCGCGGCTGCCGCCTCGCCATCTCCTATCCTGAAATCGTCGAGATGCAGGCCCGCGCCATCTTCGAGGCGGCGGTTGCCGCAGCACAGGAAACTGGGGCCGCCGTCGTTCCCGAAATCATGGTCCCGCTCGTCGGCCTACGCTCCGAGCTCGATTACGTGAAGGCGAAGATCGATGCCGTGGCAGGGGACGTCATGTCGGAAGCCGGCATGCGCATCGATTATCTGGTCGGCACGATGATCGAGCTGCCGCGTGCCGCATTGCGTGCCCACGTTATCGCCGAGGCCGCCGAATTCTTCTCCTTCGGCACTAACGACCTGACGCAGACCACTTTCGGCATTTCACGCGATGATGCCTCCGCCTTCATCCCCACGTACCAGCGTAAGGGCATCATCGAGCACGATCCCTTCATATCTCTGGATTTCGATGGAGTAGGAGAGCTGATCCGCATCGCAGCCGAGCGCGGCCGCCGCACGCGCAACGATATGAAGCTCGGCATCTGCGGCGAACATGGGGGCGATCCCGCTTCGATCCGTTTCTGTGAGACGATCGGCCTGGACTATGTCTCCTGCTCACCCTTCCGCGTGCCGATTGCGCGGCTTGCAGCAGCCCAGGCCGTGATCTCGGGCGCTCAGTGACGGTAGCGATAATAGCGCGGATAAACGTAGGGACCGTTCAGATTATAAGCCATGTCCGCCATAACCCAGTCGCTATCGTAACGGGCCTGGGCGCGGCGGTCGAGATCGATGCGCTGCAGGCAGTTGGCAAAGCCGTCCGTTCCGCGCTTGAAGCCATAGCCGAGGCAGGTCTGTTCATCACGTGCCCGGCGCTCCTCGGGCGTCAGGGTCTGGCAGGCGGCAAGCCCGGCGGCCAGGACGGCAAGAAGCGGCAGAACATAGGGTCGCATCGGTCTATTCCTTGAGCATGAACCTCTCGCCAAGAAAATCCATCTGCCTGCTGTCGTCAACCGACCTATATCAGGCCGCTCCCGCCGGGTCGCCAATCGGCAGCAGCGCCGGATCAAGCGGCCGGCCTTCCGGGTTCTTCGGCTCTCTCGGGTGCTGCGCCGGATCCACCGGCGGCTTTTTCTGAATTCGATAGGGAATATCAGGGGTCGGCTGCGGACCAACCGGCGGTTCGGCGCTTGGTGTGGGAACTGGATCTCTGTTCGGCATGATTGCCTCCTTCGTTAGGAAAGGAACGGCAGGATGCAGGCTTGGTTCCACTTTCGCCGCCTTGCGTTCCTATGTAAGAGCAAAGATAGCAGCACTGGAAAGAGCACCATGGCGATCCGCGACCGATTCTCGAAGAAACTCACCTGTCCGCAATGCGGCAATAGCGGCTTTGCCGAAGCTTCCGAGATCGACGACGCCAAACGCAGAAATCCGGACTTCAAGGTGGATCAGCTGCCGCGCGGCTTCTTCGTGCAGCGCCCCTCGGTCCATCAGGAAACGTTCATGTTGAAATGCGAATGCGGACGCAAGTTTCCCTTCCGCTCGCTGGCGGAAGCCGCAGCCGGGCGCAACTAAAGCATGTCGCGCAAAAGTGTGCAGCGGTTTTGCGACAACGACATGCGTAAAAACAAAGACCTAAAGCGGAGCGAGCGGATCTGAAAGATCGCGACGCGCTTTAGGATGTCGCGCAAAAGTGTGCAGCGGTTTTTGAGGTAACGACATGCGTAAAACAAAGATCTGAAGCGTGGGCAAGCGAACCTGTAAGATCGCGTCACGCTTTAGAATTCAGATCCGTTCGAGGACCTCGACAAAGGCATCGGCGAAACGCACCAGATGTTCGCTGTTTTCATCGGGCGCCTGCATGCGGATCTCCGTGCCGTTCTGGTCGAGCAGGGCCAGAACCACCCGCATCTTCTTGTCCGAAGTCGGGATGCGCAGGACCGCGATTCGCCGGCAATCCTCCACAAGGCCCGCCGCCGGCAGGTCGAAGAGAAATTCGCCGCCGGTTTCGATCGCCGCTTTGCGCACAACTTCACAAAAGCCGGCCTCGCCGCCCGCATAGCCTTCCAGCGAGAGTTCGAGTTCGAGAAGCTCTAGCGGTAAGAGGGGTTCGCCGCGCTCAATTCCGCCAAGCGAGGATGTCTGCTGCCTTTCCATCGTCTCGGACGAGATCATTTGTCTCTCCTGTTTCGTGGGACATGCATGAAACCCCGGCAGAATGGCCTTTTTACGGCGTATGAGCAACAGCTTATGGAAGTGGCCCAGCGTTTGGCATGGACCTTTAACGTGAATTGCGTCGGCAATGCTCAGACAAGAGTTTCAATTTAGACAAATTTTGCACTACAGCGCCGCGCGTCTTTTCAGATGCGTAAAGGACACTGTAGCACTTTGAATTACCGCATGATTTCATCCTTAAATCGATTCCGATTTAAGGAATTATGCGGTAGGAAAGTCATTGGCAGCAGGCGCCATTCGATGCGTCGTCGCCGACCAACCGGTAGTTTTGATGGCCATCCGTTTCGATCGTCCCGTTTCCAGCGCTGCCCGCTTTTCGCGACACTTCGGGGCGTTTGCGCTTGTGCTTTCGGTGGCGGTGCTGATTGCCCATCGCTTCGGCGGATTGGCGACACCCTATCTCGTCCTGGTGCTGCTCGTTTCCATCGGCTGTGCGATTCTCGCCGTCCTGCTTGCTGCTATCGGCCTGCGCAGCCTCTGGATGACGGGTGCCGAAGGCGGGCTGAACGCACTGGCGGCCCTCATCTATGCCGCCTTTCCGCTCGGTATCGGCGTTTTTGCGGCGGAGCGTTATGTCACCCTGCCGGCAATCTATGACGTGACTACGGATACGGCCTCCATACCCGACTGGCTGTCGCAGCCGCAGGCCGACCAGATCTGGCTGCCGCGTGATCCCGTCGTGACATCAGGCGATCGCGAGCGGCAGCTTGCCGCCTATCCGGAGCTTACCGGCCGCCGCTACGATGGCGCGCTCGACCGTGTTCTCGAAGCAGTCAAGAAGGTCGCCAAGCAGAACGGCATCACCATCACCAGGAGTGAAGGCGACACGACGCCCGGCCGCGAACTGGAAGACAAGCCCGTTCCGAACCAGCCGGAAAGCGGTGTCGCCGATTCGCCCGATGTCATCCCCGTGCCGACACCGCGCCCTTATGTGGATGATGTGGCAAAGCTGATCCGCGGCGCCAATGGCGTGGTTCTGCAGGGCACGACCCGCACCTTCATCCTTGGCCTGCGTTTCGACTTCGTCATCCGCCTGCGCGAAGAGGCCGAAACCACCTTTGTCGACGTGCGCGTCGCCTCCCGTTACGGCCAGCACGACCTCGGCTTCAGCGCCGAAGTGGCCGAGCAGTATCTTGGTGCCCTCGACTCCGAACTACTGGGGATCGCGGGTGGGTGAGCCCCGGTGCCGCAAAGCGGCAGTAATCGATCCAGTGGATCGATTACAGGGGCGAACGCCCTGAGCCATGCGAAGGGCCGGGATACGGTGAGACATATCAAAACGCCTTACCACAAACCTTTACTGGTATACGACGAGCCAGAAACCCCCGTGCGGCGCAAGCCTCACCCCAAAAACCTCTCCCGCACCTCAACCGTCGGCACCGTACAGCTCTCCCGCCGCCCGGCAATCCTGAACCTGTTGCGCGCAACCAACCTATAAGCCGCATCCGCAATCCGCCGCGGCACGATCCGCAGCACACCGGCCAGAGCCCACGGCATGCCGAGCCCCTCCAGCATCCGGATCGTCGCGTCCGATTTGTAATAGGCGTGACCCTTGTCGAGCAGCAGATTGGTTTCATAGTCCCGCGTCTCCAGCCCGTAATGCCGGTAGAGCGCTTCGCCGAGCGGCGTCTGGGCGACGATGAACCGGTAGCGTTTTTCCCTATCCCGCTTCAGCAGGAACTGTACCCAGCCGGAGCAGAAGACACATTCGCCATCGAAGAGGATCAGCGGCTTGTCATCCGCAAAAGCCGGCACTGAAGGGTCGTCGCGATAGCTGTAATCCGAATGCGCCGCCATCCTCAGCCCCGTGCCAATCGATAATGCGCAACAAGGGAAGGCGGCCTGTCGGCTGTTACCTCGCCGCGCTCCATTAGTTCCTCGATATGCGCCAGCACCGAAAGGGCTGCCGCACCATGCAGCCGTTTATCGGTATCGCGGTAGATCACCTCGACCATCTTGGGGATGGTGCCGTCTCCCGCCCGGATACGCTCGATGATAGAGCGCCCCCGCAGGCGCCGGTGTGTCTTCAACCCGCGCAGGAAAGGCGCAGGCGACGTCACCGGCCCTCCATGGCCGGGCAGCAGCAGGTTGTCCTCACGGGCAATCAGCTTGTCGAGCGATGCCATATAGTCCGCCATGGAGCCATCCGGCGGCGCCACGATCGTCGTTGCCCAGGCCATCACGTGGTCGGCCGAAAACAGGATGCCGCTGCCCTCAAGCGCGAAGGCCGCATGATTGGCGGTGTGGCCAGGCGTCAGCACGCCCGTCAGTGCCCAGCCGTCGCCGGAAATCGTCTGCCCGTCACGAATAGCGATATCGGGCACGAAATCCGTATCCGAGCTTTCGGCAAAGGGATTGATCTCGCCTTCGCGCAGCGGCCGCGAGGGGCGGTGCGGTCCTTCGCCAACCGTCAGTGCTCCCGTTTTTTCCTTCAGCCGTTTTGCAAGCGACGAGTGGTCCCGATGGGTGTGGCTGACGAAAATATGTGTCACCTGCCGGCCGGAAAGCGCTGCCATCAGCGCTTCGAAATGCGCCTGGTCCTCCGGCCCCGGATCGATGACGGCGACCGATGCACCGCCGACGATATAACTGTTGGTGCCGCGGAAGGTGAAAGGGCTCGGATTATTCGCCGTCAGGCGCTGGATGCCAGCTGTAACCGGAACCGCCCGCCCGTAAGCCGGATCGAAGAAAAGATCGAAGTTCGCGCCGGACATGTCTATTTATATTCGATCTCGATGAAGGACATGGGCTGGTCGCCTGCATTGACGACATTATGTTCGGTGCCGGCCTCGCGGCGATAGGCAGCGCCCTTGGCAACATCCACCCGCCGGCTTCCCTCGGCATCCTCGATCAGGAACTGGCAGTCGGTCATCGGCACGACCACATAGCCAAACTCATGCGTATGAACGCCGGTATCGGCACCCGGCTCGAAATCCCACTGGGTGATGCGCACGACGGCATCATCGAGGATCAGCGTCGCAAGCGCTGGCGGACGGGCGCGATATTGGCTCAACGGTGTCTCCATTGGCTGTGTCGATGCTTGAAGTCCTACCATGCCGGCATGGCGGCGCATACAAATATGACGTCGCAGTGAACTTAGTGATTGTGGCGCAGACAGACCTTTGCTAATCAGGCCACGTTTTGGCGAAGCGGCATTCGCTTCAGCTCTGGTGGGGCGTAGCCAAGCGGTAAGGCAGCGGTTTTTGGTACCGCCATTCCCTGGTTCGAATCCAGGCGCCCCAGCCATCTATATTTTTTTCTGTTATATTTCAATCACTTAGATTGCATTAGAGAAGGCTGGCCGTAACAGTTTTCCGCCACATTTAGCCGTAGCACGAGTGCGCTCTTCCCTGACAATGCGGACTATGCTCAATTCGTGAGTGGCATAGGGGGAAATCAGATGAAGGCAAGTAGATTTTCTATCGCCGTGACGGCGTTGCTAGTGTTTAGTTCTGAGAACGCATGGCCTTTGGTGAGTCGCAGACATGGAAAAGCTCATACCGTCCATCATCGGTATTATTATTGCCGCGATCGTCTATGGTTACTGGGATGCGAATTCAGAGAAGCGAGTAAACAACGCCGATCTTCGCGCGCGCGTCATCAACCCATGGGGACTCTACTTTGACTCTCAGGCCGACTATCAGCCAATGGAGAATGGACAACTGTTCATTCAGGTGAGTTGGTCTCAGCCGAGTAACGACAAGCGCGTGTCTACAATCCGCGTCAAAGGCAATGTGATGGATGGCACTCAACTTGTCGCCACCGTCAATGCGCCATGTCAGCGCGCCGGGAGTACATGGTTAGCTACCGGGAAGTGGTCTTTCAATGGGCAGACGAGCACTGATCTTGTCTGCTTTATTAGGATCGACAAGATTCTCAAGTCGAAGCTGGGTAATGATCCGATCCGCTGGGATGAGGCTAACGCCGATATCGCGAACATGAATATAAGTTATTCGGCTGATGTCGGGGCCGTGAACAAGCCGATGCGCTATGTCACATGGCTGAACGAACAGGCCGCTACGATCTACGAAACACTGAATGCGCCGTTTAAACGGGAATAGTATGCCTCAACAGGTCGGAATAGGATGCGTCCGGCAGTCGACCTTGCCGCCCCTCGGACCCATCTTGATAATACGCCTTATTCAAGCGGACAATCATGTAGGAGTGCGCCTTATTATAGCAGACGCGCTGAATTAGGCTGCTGCGGTCGATGTCATGGCAAGTGAATTGACCTGACGGCACGCATGCTCCGTATTTTGGACAAAGATCTTCAGCGCCCGCTGAGGAATATAATACGAACATAATTGCAGTAAGTATTGCGCGTTTCAAATGCCACTTCCTGATGGGTTTTTATCGTACGTTCGTTATTGGCATAAAAGCGCGGGAGTGCACAAGTAAACATAGACAGAATAAATATTCTAACTTAAAGTGTATTTCTGTCGCTATCGAGGTGGGGTGATGCCGATATCTCTATACACAGTCGCTGGGTTTTTCTACGATAACGGGTCTCTTCGTGGCAGCGACGCTCACTCGTCCAACTCGCAACCTCCCGTTGATCCTTACGATGGAGCCGGCGATACAAGTTCGCGACCCGACGTATGGAGCACGGAAAACTCCGACGGAAGTAACTGGATGGGGCCTGGCGATAATCAACCGGCTACGCAGAGCGGACCCCACGGAATGTATATGAATTTTGACCAAGCCCTTGACGACAACACTGAGTTAGTTGACGTCGACGACGGAGGCTCCGACCAAAGCGCTTCATACGACGATGGGTCGTCATCGTCCGTGGATCAGGGTGCGGACAATTCGCCTCAACCGCCCACCGATCCAGGGCAAGATTCATCGTCGTCGGATAATGGCTCGAGTTCGTCGTCTCAAGACAATTCGGGATCTAGTTTTTCGTTGGGATCTTCGGACAATTTTTCCGACTTTTCTGGTGGGTTTGGGTTTGACTAATGCTGAGTAGGCGTTCGTTTATCCTTGCTAGTGCTGCTTCTAGCACATTCGCTTCGCAAGCGTTTTCTCAGCTCGCGCCATTCTATCTGACGATCAAGCGAGAAACCAATTTTGCTACAGTCACGTCGCTGAACGACTGTGTGAAGGGGCGGCTATTTATTGGCGAAAATTACTATAGTTCGCCGAATGTCGCAGTTCCTGGATTGGAACTGTGTAACACACTCGAACTTCCTTGGCGTAGCAATCTAAATGAGATCAGTTGCTGCAAACCCGGCGCCTACGATGGCAGAATCCGGAAAGATGGTCATTTACGCTGGCGTATTGAACTCGCGGGCGCTCTTGCCCGAGATAATATTCAAATCCACATTGGAAATAGTCCACGTGATACAGTTGGATGTATTATGCTAGGACGATGGTCAAATACTCAGAGCTGCTTCGTTACTAATTCCGGGTCCGCGATAGGTTCTCTGCGCATGATGTTGCAATCAGAACAGCGACCCATTCGGATCAAAATTGTCAGCTAAACATCAGCCCAAGGTCGCCTCTGTGCCCTCTTCGCCGACCGACAATTAGGAAATTACGGCCGACGATCAAATCTTCTGGTTTGCCGAAATTCCCCGGTATTTTGCCTCTGGAACGCTCCTCCAAGTAGCGATCATCGTGTCAATCTTCGGTTGCACTCGCCGTCGGGCTTCGTTACGATCCACGCCAACCAGAAGTATCTGGTCGTAATCGGTCATCGTGTGGCGAAGCGACTTGTAGATGGTGAGTTCGACGGCCCTAGCTATCGAAATATTGGTCCAATCCCTCTGCATGATCTCGCTGACGAAATGCGCCACGGCGAAATCCGGGCAGCCGGGATAATTCCAGCGCAAATGTGCTCGAACTTTTTTTCGTTGAAACTGGGCATCGCGAACTATCGTGGTGCATCTCGAAGCCGGTTCTGCACGATGTAGAAGATGGCGCTGGCGAAATAGTGCGGCAGAAAGGCTGCATCGCGCACATCCCATTCTTCTTCCGTCATGGCCCTGGCTTCGTCCATCGCGTCGGCAACGAGCAGACCGATGATGCCAACCATAAGGTCGTTAGCATCCTTCGCGGACATTCCTTCGTATCGGCTGGACATTGTTTCTCCTGAAAAGCAAAGGCCCGCCGTAGCTGGCGGGCCTGATTTCAATCTTTCAGTTCCTCGGCAACTATTTGCTTGAGAACGTCGCGAGCAACAAATTCGTTGACGCTATCATCGGCGCTTGCTGTTGCGCGCCTTTCGTGGTGCCCGTAGCGGATGACAATCATCCGGCCCTTACGTTCCCGTGTCGCTTCAAGCTTGCCGTAGGTTGCGTGATTGATCGACATTAGGCTACTTCCTTCAATTCTGGACAAAAACAATAAGCTGGCCACACCCCAAAATCCCCGAGGGCCTCAATGATTTGCGTGCGGAGATCGTCGGGTGCTGCCGGATCGAAGTTTCGGGCGACGGTCTCAAGGCGGCTCACGGCGAGAAAATAGAGAGCATCGTTGATGTATTGTCGGGCACGGTTGATTTCCTTTTGCTTGCTGACAGCAAAAGGAATGATTCAACGTTGGCGATTTGGCAAGCGTGAATAATTTTAAGTTGTTGAATTCACATTATAATAAGTAAATACTTACTTACTACTTTGCGATCAATAGGCACCCCTCGCGATGCTTACGAGGGGTGCCCCACAGGGCGAAAGTGTCAGCAAGCGCCCTGTGGCCGGTCTCAATAGATGGTAGCCCTTGCGACCGGCGTTCTTGTTTCCCAATCCGCCAACCGGAAAATATGACCGGCTGATAATTGACTTATAGCGGGATCGTGATCCGAGCGCATAAGATGATGAGCGAACAGCTCTGGGATGACTATGACGCTTTATGACTGCGTGATTGAAGACGAGACCGGACTACAGACGCATGGAATCATGTCGTCGTGTGAGCTAGCGGAATGCATCGCTTTTCGAATACCCGTGTGGATAAAGGAGCACCGAAGGCGAGCGCTACACCTTGAAGGAAGAACAATCCTAGACAGCCACCGTTCATGGGCGTGGGCTGTTATTGATCAATCGCCGGTCAGGGGGAGTTGGGAAGTAAGCGAATGGTCCATAAGCTGGAATTCGAGATAGTCAGCCACTCGGTCGCTTCGCTCCCTCCCTGCGCGGCCTTCGGCCTTGCCCTGCTCGCTATCGCTCGCTGGACTGTTTCAACATCTACTTAATCGTCATGACATCATAATCACCGCCCCAACTACACATTTCAATATTCTTTTGCTGATAATTGAAGCCTTGTCCGAGGGATATCAAGGCTCGGTGCTTCGAAGGCATTTTAGGATCCGTCCCAAGCCATAATTTACAGTTGACTGCTATGGACTGTCCGAAAGCAACTGATGGGGCATACATTGCGAATAGTTCAATCAAATAAAGCTGGATATTACGTGGTCGTGGATGAGGATGATAACGTCCTATTTGGACCGGACACTTATGACGAGTGCGAATACTTTATCAATCCAGCGCTCCGGCCAAGGCCTTTCGAAAATAGTTTTACCGCGAATGGCTTCAAATAAAAGCCTGCCGATTTTCACCGGCAGGCCGCAACTCATAAAATTCAGACAGCCGGACTTACTTCTGTTCCGGCGCCAGGAATTCGGCGCAGTAGGAAGGACCATTCACACCCGGGATATCGGTCACGGTTCGGATATCACGGATCGTGTAGTCGGAATTGGTGGTGATTTCGGCCTGGCAGCGCAGGTAGAGGGTGCGGGCGCTCGCAATCTGCTTGCCGCGCTTACCGTCAGCACCTTCGGCATATTTTGCAGGTACGCGCACCGTCTTGTAACCGCCCTTCCAGGTGTAGATCGTCGATGAACCTTCGTCGCGGTCGCTGAGCGGCGGGCCATAGGCGGCAAAGAACTTGCCGGCCGATTGGCCGACCCAGCGTGCCTCGATCGGGTTGCCGGCAGAAGGTATGGTGGTGCATCCGGCAAGCGCAATCGCAAGCGCGGCGGCCCCGGTCATGGTGCGGAGTTTCATCGTGTCGTTCCTGATATCTAGCCAGTGGCTGCGAAGCCGCCTTCGCGACGGTTTCGCCTGTCCCGCCAAGCCCTTTAGCCTGTAACCCGGCAAAAGAAAATTGCCTGTTTGGCGCTTGTGAAGAATTTGCCGGAGGTGTGGCTTTTTGCTGCATGGCCGGCTGGAAGGCGCTGTCACGAGCCTGTCAAAAAATCAGACGACTTTTTGAATTTTGGCGCTTGCGCAACATGATAGGCCGGTCTATAGAGGCGCCGCTGGTCACGGAGTGTAGCGCAGTCTGGTAGCGCACCACGTTCGGGACGTGGGGGTCGAGTGTTCGAATCACTCCACTCCGACCAGCCGAAAAGCCCGCGGAAGCGGACTTTTTTCTTTTGTGGCTTTCTCCGTTCTTTACACGTCAGTTTATCCCTCTGGTGGCAATCGCTAGCCGCCGCTCGGGGACTGTGTTCCATCAACACATCGGTTGAAACACTCAAACATCTAAATTTTAGAATTTTCTAACGAACAAACAGACGCTACGATGGTTTTCTTCGGAGGAGGAAACGTCAATGAAGAAGATGGACAATCGACAGGTTCGAATTCCCGGCCCGAAAGATCAGGATATCACCGAGCATTGCCGAAAATTCGGGATTGGCCCCGCCGAGGAGAAAAAGCTGAAGAAGCTCCTTGGCCATCGGGCGCCGCTCCATGAGATCCAGGCGAATGCTCCGACGCCTCAGCCGAAGTGGCGCTAACTGGAAGCTGTTCTCACCAAAGCTTTGCCATGATCGTCGGCGCCGGTCCGCTCTGGTGCAGCTGAGAGCTTTATGATTCCCCATATGCCTGAGATAAAAAAGCCCCGCCGGTGGCATTCGGCGGGGTAGATGGGGAAAGCTCTCCGAAAGGTGGCAGGAGAGCTTTTGCATTTCAGCAAGACTGAAAGGATGAGGCGAGGGCACTTTTGCTGGATTCGGTACAGTTCGCTTAAAAACCCATAATTTTTAGTGGGAAAATTTGCGATTCCCGCCCGGCACCGTTTTTCTTGGAGCTGAGGCACACCGTCGGAACGGCGCGCCTGCCTTTCCGATGTCAGCCGACGGCCTGCAGCTTGTCCTGCGTCTTCGTCTCGAAGTCGCTGGCGTCATGGCGTTCGTGGAGCTGGCTGGAGGGCTCGCCGCTGACGCGGTTGACCATGCGGCCGCGCTGGACGGCGGGGCGGTTGCCGATCAGGTCGGCCCAGCGCTTCATGTTCCTGTATTCCTGCACCTGCAGGAATTCGGCGGAATCGCCATACATCCAGCCCTTCACAAGGCCGCCATACCAGGGCCAGATCGCCATGTCGGCGATGGTGAACTCGCCACCGGCGATATATTCGCTCTCGGCCAGACGCCGGTCGAGCACGTCGAGCTGGCGCTTGGTTTCCATGGCGAAGCGGTTGATCGCATATTCGATCTTCGTCGGCGCATAGGCATAGAAATGGCCGAAGCCGCCGCCGAGATAGGGCGCGCTGCCCACCTGCCAGAACAGCCAGGAGAAACATTCGGCGCGCTTTGCCGGATCGGTCGGCAGGAAGGCGCCGAATTTTTCGGCGAGATAGGTGAGAATCGCGCCGGATTCGAAAATGCGCACCGGCTTCTCACCGCTGCGGTCCATCAGGGCCGGGATCTTGGAGTTCGGATTGACTTCGACAAAGCCGCTGCCGAATTGGTCGCCATCGCCGATCCTGATCAGCCAGGCATCGTATTCCGCGCCGCTATGGCCAAGCGCCAGCAACTCTTCGAGCATGATGGTGATTTTCACGCCATTCGGTGTTCCCAGCGAATAAAGCTGCAGCGGATGGCGGCCGACCGGCAGTTCCTTGTCATGGGTCGGCCCGGCGATCGGTCGATTGATGTTGGCGAATTGGCCGCCGTTTTCCTTGTCCCAGGTCCAGATCTTTGGGGGCGTATATTCGGACGAACTGGTCATGTGAGCTCCTGACAGAATAACTTCGTGCTTTGAATGAAGGCCCCAATCCTTAACCTCAATTGGGATCCATGAACATATTGGTAGCAATGAAGTTCTTGTCATCGGGGCAGCGGCTTTTTAATCGCTGCCGCTTTCAGCGTGCCGCGCAAAAGTGCGCCGCGATTCAGAAGCTGAGCTTGCTCTTCTGCTGGCCGTCGGCATCGAAGTTCTCAGGCGAAAGCCATCCCTCATATCCGGCCTTCAGCTTCGGCCAGTCGCTGTCGATCATGGCAAACCAGGCGGTGTCCCGGTTGCGGCCCTTCTGCACCATATGCTGACGGAAAACGCCCTCGAAGGCGAAGCCGAAGCGCTGTGCGGCGCGCTTTGACGGTTCGTTGAGATTGTTGCACTTCCATTCGAAGCGCCGGTAGCCGAGCGTGTCGAAGACATAAGCCGCGCAGAGATAGAGCGCTTCGGTCGCAACACGCTTGCGGGCGATCTCCGGTCCCCAGAGGATATTGCCGATCTCGATGACGCCGTTGGCGGTATCGATGCGCATCAGCCCCTGCCGGCCTTCAGCGCGTCCCGTTGCCTTGTCGATGACGGCAAAGAACAGTGGGTCTTCGCTTGCGACGGACCTTTCCAGCCAGGGCGTGAAGGCTGCCATGTCGGCGGGCGCCACTTCGAAGAGATAGCGGAAGCGGTCTTCCGCGCCCGGCTGCTGCGCCGAGCGGAGCAGATCGGCGCCGTGTTTTGCGGCGTCCAGCGGTTCCAGGCGGGTATATCGGCCTTCGATCGGGGCGCGGTCGGGGCGGGCAACGCCCTTCCAGTCGGCAAGATCCTTTGTCATATCCGTCATTCCATTGAACTTATGCATTGAACTCCGACTGCTCTTGCCTTGTGAATGGACTGGAGTAAAAGTCCAGTTTTGAACTTTATGGCAGACCAGTTGACGCATGACATCGGCACCTACGTGGCTGAGCCTCGATCGAAACGGTGGTGACCTGACCGGGCAGATCTACCGAAGCCTGCGTGACCGTATCCTGCTCGGCCAGCTTCCAGCCGGCCACAAGCTGCCATCGACCCGTGCCTTTGCGGCTTCGCTAGGTGTTGCACGCTCCACGGCAGTAGAGGCTTATGACCGCCTGAGATCCGAAGGTTATATCGAGGCGTCTGCCGGTGCCGCGACGCGGGTTGCCGCGCTCGAGCGAATGCGGCCCGAGCACCAAAGGAACGGCCGTGCTCCCGTGGAGGAAAAGAGATCGGATCAGCCTTCCTACCGCGGCCTGTTCCGGCCCGGTGTGCCCGATGTATCGGATTTCCCGCATGCCGCCTGGAGCCGTCATCTTGCCGCACGCAGCCGCTCGCTACGCATCCATCACCTCGGCTATGAGAACCCGACCGGTATCCGCGAGCTGCGCGAAGCCATCCTTGAGCATATTTCTGTGACGCGCGGCGTCATCGCCGAGCCGGAGCAGGTCATGATCATGCCCTCCACACGCGCGGCGATCGACATGCTGGCGAGAACCATGTTGAGAAGAAACGGGCGCAAGACGGCATGGATGGAAGACCCCGGCTATCCCGCCGCGCGCTTGCTGCTCGGCGATGCAGGCGCCGAGGTCGTGCCGGTCCCTTGCGATGATCAGGGTATCGATGTTTCCAGGGTGGACGGCGGGGAGCCGGCGCTGATTCCAGCATTGATCTACGTGACGCCATCCCATCAATATCCGACCGGCGCCACGCTGAGCCTGCCGCGGCGGTTGGCGCTGCTGGAGGCAGCGCGCGGTCATGAAAGCCTTATCGTCGAGGACGACTATGACAGCGATTTTCAATACGGGTCGCGGCCGATTGCCGCCTTGCAGGGCATCGACAGGGCGGAGGTTGTGGCCTATGTAGGGACCTTCTCGAAGGTACTGGCACCCGGCCTGCGTGTCGCCTATGCCATCGTGCCGCGCTGGCTGGTATCGGAGGCTTCGGAGGCGCTGCATCGCAGGGGCGTCGCCGTCTCCACCCATATCCAGGCAGCACTTGCCGATTTCATTAACGAGGGCCGTCTGCGTGCCTATTTGAGGCGCATGAACCAGCAATATGCCGAGCGTATGGGCCGTACGATCGAAATGCTACAGAGCCATTTTGGCGGAAGGCTTGTCATTTCCGGCGGCAATGGCGGTCTGCAGCTTGCGGCCTGGTTTTGCGATGAGACGGCGGATGACCGGGCGGTCGTCGCGAAGGTAAATGCATCAGGATATGGCCTGATGCCGATGTCGGATTTCTTTATCGGAAGGTCCGCTCCGGGCATCCTCTTCGGTATCTCCCGGGCGGAAACCGTGGCCGTCGAAAGACTGGCCGCCGATCTCAGACTGGTGCTGGGTTAGAAACGCATGCGCCGGGAGCGGGTCCGGGCGCAGCGCTCACGTGGGTGCGCTTCAAGCGGCGGCGAAGGGCACGGCCACGAAGGTCTTGTTACCGCCGCGTTCGATCAGGAGCAGCACCGACTTGCGGCCTGACTTGCCGGCGTCGGCAACGGCAGTCTTGACATCGCGGGCGTCATGCACCGGCTTGTCGTTGACCGAGACGATGACGTCGCCGGGCTGGATGCCGGCAGCAGCGGCAGACTTGTCGGGCTTGACGTTGGCAACGAGGGCGCCGGCGACGCCGTGGGGCAGGTTGAGCTGCTGGCGGATATCAGGCGTCAGGTCGGCAAGGCCGATGCCGAGGCTCGGCTGGCCGGCGGCCTGGCCCAGGTCGCCGCTGCTTTCGACGGCGGCCTGCTTCTGGGTGTCTTCATTGCCGCCGACGGTGACGTTGACATCGACCGTCTTGCCGCCGCGCCAAACGGTTACCGTTTCCTTCGCACCTGGGGACAGGTCGGCAACGAGGCGCGAGAGATCCTTCGGCGTTTTGACGTTTTCGCTGCCGACGGCAGTCACGATATCCCCGATCTTTACGCCGGCATGAGCGGCAGGCGTTCCGTCGGAGACGGCGGCTACCAGCGCGCCTTCAGGCTTGGAGAGGCCGACAGCATCGGCGACATCCTGCGTAACCGGCTGGATCTGCACGCCGAGATAGCCGTGATCGATCGAACCGTCCTTCTGCAGCTTGGCGACGATCGTCTTGGCTTCATCCGAGGGAATGGCAAAGCCCACGCCGACGCTGCCGCCGTTCGGCGAGTAGATGGCGGTATTGATGCCGACGACATTGCCGTCACGATCGACGAGCGGGCCGCCGGAATTGCCGTGGTTGATCGGTGCATCGATCTGGATGAAGTCGTCATAGGGACCGCTATGCAGGTCGCGGCCGCGGGCCGAGACGATGCCGGCCGTCACCGTCGTGCCGATGCCGAACGGGTTGCCGATGGCAAGGATCTGGTCGCCGAGCTTCAGCTTGTCTGAATCGCCCCAGGCGATGGTCGAAAGCGGATGCGGAGCCTGAACCTTCAGAACGGCCAGGTCCGACTTGGCATCGGCGCCAAGCAGCTTGGCGGGCAGCTCGGTACCATCATCGAGCGTGACCTTGATGTCGATGGCATTGTCGATAACGTGGTTGTTGGTGACGATCACGCCGTCGGGGCTGATGACGAAGCCGGAGCCGAGCGCCATGGCATGCTGCGACCCGTGCTGCTGCGGTGCCTGGTGCGGCAGAGGAATGCCCTGCTGTTCGAAAAACTGGCGGAACTGCTCGTCCATCGGCGAGTTGTCGGCGCTGGCATTGGTCGCCTTCATCGTGGTGGTGATGGTCACCACGGCCGGCTTGTCGGCATCGACGACGGAAGCAAACGAGCCGCTGGAGGCGAGAATGCCGCCAGTCTCAGCCGGTGCAGCAAGAGCCGTCGAGGAAGAGGAGAGGGCGAAGGGCATGGAAGCCGCGCCGAGAACGATGGCCGCTCCGACAAGTGCTGCGGCCCGATGCTTGCGAAGAATGTTTGACATGTGGAAGTCCCTTGCGAGAGCGTTGGCATTGAATGGCGTCTTGGTTCCATGCCGTGGACCTTGGCGTCAGCGAGTATTGCCGCCAATTATAGCTGACTATTGCCTGTATCCCGCCATATATGGTGTGGAAAATACTACGCAATAGAAGAAATGGCGCTTAATATCTATATGGCACGTTCCGCGGGGTTTACAAATTAAACATTGATCATGTTTATATTACGGTATCGTAAGACATTACTATAATTTAATCTTGCGTGGCCAAGCATCGCCGTAATTCTTCCGGCGCCCGCTGTTGCCGCACCGCGGGCGTCCCCGAATGCTAAAATATGTTTAATTTTCCCGTGATGATCTGCCGGCCTGCCGCTGCATAAACGCAAGAACGACTCGGGACGTTTCCCGAGTGGGCGTGATTCGAGGCGCTCAAAGCCAACGCAACAAAAAGGGGCTATTCGGCCCCTTTTCCTTAGATATCGCTTGCCGCGCTTGACCAGAGCTCGGCCGCTTCTGACGCCGTCATGCGTCGCACCTCCGCTTCGTGGCGTCGGTTGGCGAAAATCTCGCTCGCCATGATCTGCTCTGCGAGATCGGCCGGGAGCGAAAGAATGACGCGAGCATCATTGCCATGGAGACCGCTGACATCCGCACGCTTGCCGGTCACCATGCCGCCGGCGATGGTGTTGTTCGTTTCCGGGTCGATCAGGATGAAGGAGCCGGTGGCGCGGTTCTGCTCGTAGGGGTCGAAGATCGCCGCTTCGTCGAATATGAGACGCACCTTGCCGATGGCGTTCATGTAAAGCCGCTGGGCGGAATTCCAGCTGCCGGTCTTCAATTCGAGCTGGCTGACAGGCTCAACCTGAACACGCTGGCGGCGCGAGCCGCTCTTCAGCCAGTAGCGCTTGCCGGCTTCAATGCCTTCAGGCTGCAGGGCAACGACCTGCGCATCAAAGGAAAGGCCGGTCTGCGGCTGGCTGTCGATCGACACGATCATGTCGCCGCGCGCCACATCTACCTGGCGGTCGAGAACGAGCGTGATCGCGTCACCGGCAACAGCCGCATTGCGCACCAGGTCGAAGGTGACGATCTTGCTGACATTGGCAACCATGCCGGACGGCAGGATCATGACGCTGTCGCCAGGCTTCACCGAACCGCCGGCAACCGTGCCCTGGTAGCCGCGAAAGCTTTCGCCGGGGCGCGAGACGCGCTGGACAGAGAGGCGAAAGCCGGTCGACTGACCGGAACGGACGGTTGCGTGCTCCAGCGTCTCGACCAGCGTCGGGCCGTTATACCACGGCATGGCTGCCTGGCCGGAATAGACGACGTTCTCGCCCTTCAATGCCGACATCGGGATCGCGGTGATCTGCTTGACGCCGAGCGACAGCGCAAATTCCTTGAACTCGTGGGTGATCTTGTCGAAGCCGGCACGGTCATAGTTCGTCAGGTCGATCTTGTTGACGGCGAGCACGAACTGCTTGATGCCGAGCAACGAGGCGATCGTAGCATGACGGCGCGTCTGCTCGAGAATGCCGGCGCGGGCATCGACCAGCAGCACGGCAAGATCGGCGGTCGAAGCGCCGGTCGCCATGTTACGGGTATACTGCTCGTGGCCGGGCGTGTCGGCCACGATGAAGGAGCGCTTGTCGGTCGAGAAATAGCGATAGGCGACATCGATGGTGATGCCCTGTTCGCGCTCGGCCTGCAACCCGTCGAGCAGCAGCGCGAAATCGGGCAGGCCGAGATCGTTCTGCTTGCCGGTGGAATCGCGGCGAAGCGTTGCAGCCTGGTCTTCCTTGACTGCCTTGGTGTCCCACAGCAGGCGGCCGATCAGGGTGGACTTGCCGTCATCGACGCTGCCGCAGGTGATGAGGCGCAACGGGCGCGAGTCGCGCACGGCCTTCAGGGGCTCGGCGGCGGGCACGGCGACGGCGTTTGCGGGAACTGCTGCAGTCATCTCAGAAATATCCTTCACGCTTCTTCTTTTCCATGGAGCCGGACTGGTCACGGTCGATGGCGCGGCCCTGGCGCTCGGAAACCGTGGCGATTTCGAGCTCCGCGATGATGTCTTCAAGGGTGGTGGCGGTCGAGCGGATCGCGCCGGTCAGCGGGAAGCAGCCGAGCGTGCGGAAACGGATGAAATCTTCCTGCTTCCTTTCGCCGGACAGCAGTTCCAGACGCGGATCGGATGCGGCGATCATCATGCCGTCACGCTCGACATAGGGGCGCTTGGCCGCGAAATAGAGCGGCACAATCGGGATTTCCTCGGCCTGGATATAGCGCCAGATATCGACCTCGGTCCAGTTCGACAGCGGGAACACGCGAACGCTCTCTCCCTTGCGGATCTGGCCGTTATAGACGTTCCAGAGTTCCGGGCGCTGGTTGCGCGGGTCCCAGCGATGGTCGGGTGTGCGGAAGGAATAGATGCGCTCCTTGGCGCGCGAGGCCTCCTCGTCGCGCCGTGCGCCGCCGAAGGCCGCGTCGAACTGGCCGGCATCAAGTGCATTGCGCAGCGCCTCCGTCTTCATGATGTCGGTGTAGCGGGCAGAGCCGTAGGTAAACGGCGTGATGTTTTCAGCCGCGCCGCGTGGATTGATGTACTCGATCAGGTCGAGATCGCACTTCTTCACGATCTCGTCGCGAAAGGTAATCATCTCCGCGAACTTCCAACCGGTATTCACATGCAGCAGCGGGAAGGGCACGCGGCCGGGGTAGAAGGCCTTGCGTGCCAAGTGCAGCAGCACCGAAGAATCCTTACCGATTGAATAGAGCATCACCGGACGCTCGAATTCGGCGGCGACTTCGCGGAAGATGTGGATCGCTTCGTTTTCCAGGGCTTTCAGATGCGGGTCGAGCGGCGGTTTGGCGCTCTGCGGATTGGTCAGTTCCGTATCCTGACGGGTATCGGGCATTTCGTACTCCAGACTTCTTATTGCTGCACGGCGATCGCAGCCGCCTCTTCGGCGACATGCAGGCCGCATTCGCGCTTCTCATCCTGTTCCCACCACCAACGGCCGGCACGTTCCGATTCGCCGGGCTTGATGGCGCGGGTGCAAGGCTCGCAGCCGATCGAGGGGTAGCCGCGGGCGTGCAGCGGATTGATTGGCACACCGTTGTCGGCGACGAAGGCCTTAATCTTGTCGATGTCCCAGTCTGCGAGCGGATTGACCTTCAGCAGGTGCCGCTCGGCATCATATTCGGCGAACGGCGTCTCGGCGCGGTTGGCCGACTGCCCGCGGCGCAGGCCGGTGATCCAGATCGTGGCGCCTGCCAGCGCTCGCGCAAGCGGCTTCAGCTTGCGCACGCCACAACAGGCATGCCTAGCTTCGACGCTCTCATAGAAACCGTTCATGCCATATCTAGCTGCATAGGCGTCGATATCGGCCTGTTCCGGTTCGTAGCGGGTGATGTGAATGTCGTACTGGGTCTCGGTCTCGCCGATCAGATCAAGCGTTTCCTTGAAAAGCCGGCCTGTCTGCAGCGTCACGACATCGATCGGGAGGCGATGCGTTCCGATTTCTGCCGTGATGACCTGGTCTTCGATGCCGAGTGAAGTAGTGAAGACCACACGTCCGCCAAGGCCTGCGACGAACGAAAGCCGGCCGGCGAGGTCGAGGCCCGAGAGCTTGTCAGCCAAAGCCTCGGCTTCTTCGATCGGATTGATAACAGTCATGGGGGATCCTGTCCTTGATATTGGCCGGAGTATTACAGCTGAAGGACGGATCGGACAGAAAAAGGGATTTCGAAAGGGCTGCTTAGCGGAGCAAATATCTCTCTCATCCTGCCGCAATGCAGAAAAGCAGCCGCCGGCGCAGAAATGACGCCTCGATTTAATGTCTATAGAAATAGTAGTGTTACACGGCGCCTGTCAATTGGAAATCTGAATTGATGGCAGGGAGGATGAAAATTGCCGTCTTATGACGTAAATTATCAAGCGTTGGCCGAGGGTAAAAAACAGGGCCAAAACACTTGTCTCTCAAGGCTTTTTCCGGCGCGTTCAAATTCCGTTCATGCTGGCTGTGCAATAGAGGCGAATAGCTTTCGTGCGATGTCCGGATTCGGGATCGCTTTGTGTGTGTCGACGGTCCAAGATGATTACGCAAAAGGCAAAATATGCGCTGCGGGCGCTGACGGTTCTGGCGGAAGCTACGGCCGACGAACCCGTCATGATTTCCGACATTGCCGTACAGCAGAAGATCCCGAAGAAGTTTCTGGAACAGATACTGCTCGACCTCAAACATCATGGCATCGTCGTCAGTCGTCGCGGCAAGCAGGGCGGCTACCTGCTGCTGAAGCCGGCCCACAGCATCACCTTCGGCGAGGTTCTGCGCATCATTGACGGTCCCATCGCGCCGCTGCCGTGCCTGTCGATCACCGCTTACCGCAAGTGCGACGATTGCGACGGCGAACAGACCTGCGAAATCCGCCACGTCTTCGCCAAGGTAGCCGACGCCACCCGCAAGGTGCTCTTCTCCACGACCATCGCCGATGCTGTGGGAACCAAGCAGGGTGCCGAGGTCACGCGCCTGCTCGCCTGATCCGTTTTCCTCCCACTCACCGGTCTTCAAGATTCGGTGAGTGCTCTTTTCTCTATGTCGTCCATACTCCACTTGCCCGTGCATTCGGGTAGGGAGAAGATCATGTTTGCACTTTCAGGCAAGCGAGTGCTGGCGGCTGCCATGCTCTCGGCCGCATTCGCAACGGGTGCAGCGGCGCATCATGGCTGGTCATGGGCGGAAGCCCACCAGATCGAGCTCCGCGGTGTCATCCAGCAGATATCCATGGGCGGGCCGCATCCGACGCTCGATGTCGCAACCGTTGATGACGGCATGTGGCGCGTCGAGCTCGGCAATCCGCGCCAGACGGAGCGCTCCGGCTTCGTGGAGGGCGTCGCAAAGCCCGGCGATCAGGTCACAGCACTCGGAAACCGCTCGCAGGACCGCAATGAGAAACGGTTGAAGGCCGTGCGCATCACGATCGGTGAAAAGCGTTACGACATTTATCCGGAACGCATCCAGACGAACTGACGCCCCGTTATGGAGTTTCTCGAATGGCTGTCGGCCACCACGCTTGCGGTCGGGCTCAGGCGCTCCGCGACGCTCTACATGTTCGTCAACGCCGCCCACATCCTGGCGATCGGCCTTCTGATAGGTGCCATTCTGCCGCTCGATCTCAGGCTTGCAGGTTTGTTCGGCAAGGTGCCGGTGGAGGTCGCTGCGCCATTCCTGTCCCGTTTGGCCGGCATCGGTCTCGCCCTGGCTTTGCTCACCGGCTTTTGCCTGTTCAGTGTCCGCCCGACTGAATATGCCGTAAATCCTGCCTTTCTCGCCAAGCTTGGGCTGATCGGCCTCGGTGTGCTCAATGTGCTCCTGATTCATACCGGTAAGGGGTGGCGAGCGGCGATGACGATCGGCATCGTCCGTCCCGCCATGCGGTTCTCCGCGACTCTTTCGGCGATGATATGGATCGCTGCCGTCGTCGCCGGCAGGTGGATCGGTTTTCTCTGACGCGGCGGTCCGCCTGATGTCGCTCAGCTGCGCCGTCTTGGGGAAAAGTTGCGTCGGTCCCTGCGTATGGCATCTGGCGAAAAAACTCAGAGCTGCCAGCCAGTCATATTGTAGCCTGCAAGCGTTTAATTCAATTTTTATCGTTTTCGCGCAGGCTCATAATATCTTTGAACGCAACGGGTTGCGGGTAGGCAATTCGGTTGCTGCAGGAAGCATTTGTTGGGCTTCGACGAAGCATAATTCAGGCCGTAATTGCTATCTTTTTGGGGTAATTAAAGTGAAAATTTCGATCAAGCACACTTTGGTTCTAACTTTGGTGGGATTAAGTCTTGCAGTCATTGGGCTTGTCGGCAGCATGTTGCAGCGGGAAGTTCACGTCTATCAGAATTCCGCACGGCTTTCGGAGCTCGCTGAGCTCGACGCGAGGCTGTTCGATGCACTGCTTGGGTTGCGCGGCGAGCGCGGCGCTATTTCATCGGCCATCAAACTCGAGCCCTCTGAAACGCAATCCAGCCTGGTCAACCTCGAAGCGGGGCGAAAGAGTGTCGATCCCGCGTTTGCAGCGATCAAAGACCTGAATGACGATAGCGAGCCGACCGCGCTGCGGACCTCGCTTTCCCCTGTCCTTCAGGGGTACAGTCAATGGATGTCCTTCCGTCAACAGATCGACGCGGCTCTGAAAATGCCGGTCGCTAATCGTGACCCCGCCCTGGCCGCACAGGTTCTGCCACTCGCGGATAAGATGCTGGGCGACCTCGAAAAGGCCGCCAACGACGTCGAGGCTGCCATCAATGCGCGCGAGCCTGGAATGATGATGTTCACGCAGCTTCGCTCGCTTGCATGGTCGGCCCGCACCAACGCCGGATCGGCAAACTCGACATTTGTGGGTGCGATTATCGCCAAAGAAGCTTTGCCCGCCGGCAAGCTTGCGGAAGTCGCTCTCCTGGATGCGAAGGTCAATTTTGCATGGAGTGTCATTACGCAGATAGTACGCAGCCCGGCAACGCCTGCGCGGCTCGTGAAATTGTACGACACCGCGCAGACGACCTACTTTGCCGGACCCTTTGCGGATCAGCGGATAGCAGCGATCAAATCTTTCCAGGCCGGTCAGCCGATGAATATCGCTGTCGACGAATGGCGCAAACCTGCTGCCCCTGCGCAGGCTTCGCTCGCAGACATCGCAGCAGCGGCGCTGACGGAGATGACGAACGCAACGTCTGAAAATGTTTCCGCCGCAACGCAATCGATCATTATTTACGGTGTCGCCACACTCCTGACATTTGCTCTATCGATCGCCGGAATCATGACGGTAGTTTTTCGTGTCGCCAATCCGATCAGCATGCTGACGGCGGTCATGCGCAAGCTCGCAAGCGGAGACCTTTCGGTTGTCGTCTCCGGCGCCAACAGAACGGACGAGATCGGCGAGATGGCCCGCGCGGTCGAAGTGTTCAAGCAGGCCGCGCTTCACAACAAGAACCTGGAAGCAGAAGCGGAGCGTTCGCGCCAAGAGTCAGAGATCGAGCGGATTGCCATCCAGCAAAAGGTGGAACGCGAGGCGGAAGAGCGTTTGACGCAGGCGACATCGGGACTTGCCGACGGTCTCAAGCGTCTCGCCTCCGGCGATATGTTGTGCGAAATCGACGAGGTCTTCAGCGAACAATTCGAGACGCTTCGCCACGACTTCAACGATTCCGTGCGCCAGTTGCGTACTACGCTTGAAAGTGTCAGCCATACCGCGCGCAGCGTTCGCAGCGGCAGCGGCGAAATTTCGACCGCCTCGGACCAGCTTTCCAAGCGCACCGAACAGCAGGCTGCGTCGCTGGAAGAAACGGCCGCCGCGCTGGAGCAAGTCACGACCAACGTCAAGCAGACATCGGAACGCGCCAGCGAAGCACGCGAGATGGTCCGTCATGCGAGCGCTCGTGCGGAAACCTCCAGGGAAGTGGTATCGAACGCTGTCGATGCCATGCAGAAGATCGAAACCGCATCCAACCAGATCAGCAACATCATCGGTGTCATCGATGAAATCGCATTCCAGACCAACCTTCTTGCGCTGAACGCAGGTGTCGAGGCAGCCCGGGCGGGCGAAGCCGGTAAGGGCTTTGCGGTTGTGGCTCAGGAGGTTCGTGAGCTTGCCCAGCGTTCGGCCCAGGCGGCCAAGGAAATCAAGACGCTGATCGGCAACTCCGAGGCTGCGGTCAATCAGGGTGTTACTCTGGTCAACAATACCGGCGACGGTTTGAAGGAAATCGCGCAACTGGTTGTGGCGATAAACCAGCATATGGAAGCGATCGCAGTTGCCGCCAAGGAACAGGCATCCGGTCTTTCCGAAATCAATACATCCGTGAACCATATGGATCAGGTTACGCAGCAGAACGCCGCGATGGTCGAAGAGATGAACGCCGCAGGAGCAGGTCTCGCGGAAGAAAGCGGTCGTCTTTCCGAACTGCTGGCCCAGTTCCAGATGCGAACGCAGAGAGAGCAAGGCCGAAAGGTATCCCGCGCGGCCTGATGACTTAAAGTCGAATAGACCTGAAATCTGAACCTGTCTCTCAATAAAGATAAGAGCGGGATGCCGAAAACCGCGCACACTTTCTGGCATCCCGCTCTAGTTTTTTACCATTCGGCTCGGCCGGGTATGTCATCGCTCTTTCAAAGCGACCGTCATCGTGCTCGCCGTCCGTACCACCGCGAAGACGACCACCACTGACTACCGGTCGCTCACCGCCGCGCGCGGATTGATCCACGGCTCCTGATTGGATCGTGCCATCAGCTGTTTGCCAAGAATATGGTCTGCGGCTTTCTCGCCCGTCATGATCGACGGACCATTCAGATTGCCGTAGGTGACATGCGGGAAGATCGAGCTGTCGGCAACGCGCAGGCCATCGACGCCGATCACCCGTGTATCGGGATCGACCACAGCCATCGGATCGTCCTTCGCGCCCATGCGGCAGGTGCCGCAAGGGTGATAGGCACTCTCCAGATGCTCGCGCAGGAAAGCGTCGATCTCATCATCCGTCTGAACCTTCTCGCCCGGCTGGATCTCCGGGCCGCGGTAATGGTCGAAGGCCTTCTGGCGGAAGATTTCGCGCGTCAGGCGCACGCAATGGCGGAATTTCTTCCAGTCTTCGGCATGGCTCATATAGTTGAAGCGCAGCACGGGATCGGCCTTCGGATCGGCGGAGCGCAGCGTGACATTGCCCCGTGATTTCGACAGATTGTAGCCGACATGCACCTGGAAGCCGTGTGTATTGGCCGCCGCCTTGCCGTCATAGCTGATGGCGACCGGCAGGAAATGATATTGGATATCGGGTTGTTTCAGGCCGGGTGCCGAACGCAGGAAGGCGCAGGCCTCGAACTGGTTGGAAGCGCCGAGCCCCCCCTTGGAAAGCAGCCATTGCGCGCCGGCCACGCCCTGCCAGAACCACGGCAGCCAGGAATAGAGCGACACCGGCTTGGTCGAGATCTGCTGGAAATAGAATTCCATATGGTCCTGCAGATTGCCGCCGACGCCCGGCCGGTCGACTTTTACCTCGATGCCCATGTCCTGCAGATGCCCGCCCGGGCCGATGCCTGACAGCATCAAGAGCTTCGGAGAGTTGAAGGCGGAGGCCGAGACGATCACTTCGCGACTGGCTCTGACGATCTCGGTTGCGCCGCCGCGCTCGATTTCCACGCCGGTCGCGCGGCCGTTCTCGATGATGATCCTGCGCGCAAAGCCCTTAACGAGATCAACGTTCGGCCGCTTCAGCGCCGGCTTCAGATAGGCGCTTGCAGCCGACCAGCGCCGGCCGCGATGGATGGTCTGTTCCATCAGCCCAAAGCCTTCCTGTTTCGAGCCGTTATAATCCTCGGTCGTCTCGAAGCCGGCCTGTTTTCCGGCATCGATGAAGGCGTGAAACAGCGGGTTCTTCAGTACGCCGCGCTGCACATGCAGCGGCCCGTCCGTGCCCCGCCAGCCTTCCTCGCCGCCGTGCGAATGCTCCATGCGCTTGAAATAGGGCAGCACGTCCGCATAGGCCCAGCCGTTGGCGCCGAGCTCTTCCCATCGGTTGTAGTCTTCCGCGTGGCCACGCACATATACCATGCCGTTGATGGAGGAAGAGCCGCCGATCACCTTGCCGCGCGGGGCTGTAATGCGCCGGTTGTTGAGGTGGGGCTCAGGCTCCGACAGATAGCCCCAGTTATAGCGCTTCATGCTCATGGGCCAAGCAAGGGCCGCCGGCATCTGGATGAACGGCCCGAAATCCGAACCACCCGCCTCGATGACGATGACGGTATTCTTGCCGTCTTCCGAAAGCCGGTAAGCCAGTGCCGAGCCTGCCGAGCCGGAGCCGACGATGACGAAATCTGCCTGTTGCATGCTGTTCCCTTTGGATTGTCGTGTGCAACTGCCGTGTCGACTTCTGATGAGGTCAGTAAGGCGAGGAGACCGGCCCCATGCCGACATAAACCGTCTTCAGCTCGCTATAGTGCTCAAGCGCTGCCAGCGAATTCTCCCGCCCGAAGCCTGATTGCTTCGAGCCCCCGAACGGAATTTCCACCGGGCAGAGATTGTAGGTATTGATCCAGAGCGTGCCGGCTTCCAGTTGGTCGACGACGCGGTGTGCGCGCGTCAGGTCGGCGGTGAAGACGCCGCCGGAAAGGCCGAATTCCGTCGTATTGGCGCGCTTAATGACTTCGGCTTCATCGTCGAAATCGAGTACACACATGACCGGGCCGAAGATCTCTTCGCGCGCGATCGTCATGCCGTCATTGACATCGGCAAAGACAGTCGGCTGCACATAATAGCCTTCGCCCGTCACATGGTTCGGAATGCCGCCGCCGGTTACCAGTGTCGCACCCTCGGCCTTGCCCTTCTCGATATAGGACAACACCTTTTCGCGCTGCGCCCAGGAAACCATGGGGCCGAGCTGCGTGGTCTCATCCATCGGGTCGCCAATGAGGATCGCCTCAGTCCGCGTCTTCAATCGCTTCAGGAATTCGCTCTTGATCTTCCTCTGCACGAAGACGCGCGTGCCGTTGGAGCAGACCTGACCCGTGGAATAGAAGTTGCCTAGCATCGCGCCACCGACGGCGCTGTCGAGATCGGCGTCGTCAAAGACGATCAGCGGCGACTTGCCGCCAAGCTCCATCGTCACGTGCTTAAGCTGGCCTGCAGCCGCCGCAGCCACCTTGCGCCCGGTCGGGACCGAGCCGGTCAGCGACACTTTGGCGACATCTCGGTGGTTGACGAGCAGCGGCCCGGTGTCCCGGTCGCCCTGGATGACGTTGTAAAGCCCCTTCGGCAGGCCGGCCTCATGCAGGATCTCGGCAATGGCAAGCGCACCGAGCGGCGTGGTTTCCGAGGGCTTGAAGACCATGGCATTGCCGGCGACCAGGGCCGGCGCGCCTTTCCAGCAGGCGATCTGCTGCGGGTAGTTCCAGGCGCCGATGCCGACGCAGACGCCAAGCGGCACGCGTTTCGTATAGGCAAAATCCTGGCCGAGCGGGATATGCGAGCCATTCAGTCCCGCGGGTGCCACGCCGCCGAAGAATTCGAAGGCATCGGCGCCCGAGGTCGGGTCGGCTACAATGGTTTCCTGGATCGGCTTGCCGGTATCGAGCGTTTCCAGCTCCGAAAGCTCGCGGTTGCGCTCGCGCATGATCTCGGCCGCGCGCTTCAGGATGCGCCCGCGTGCCATCGGGCTCAGTGCCGCCCATTCCGGCTGCGCGCGTTTGGCAGCCGCGATCGCCTTCTCGATGATAGCAGGCGTTGCGGCATGGAGCCGGGCGATCACTTCGCCGGTTGCCGGATAGATGCTTTCGATGAGGGTGCCGCTGTCATCCTCGACATATTCCCCGTCGATGAAGTGCGATGCTTTCGGCTGGGCTTTCATGTCGCTGGTCCCTAGCTGGTTGTTTTGGTGTTGTTCATTTGACGATGCGGGCAAGCTGCATCGTCACATAATCCTCCGTCAGCGCGATCGAGGCTTTAATGCCGATCGGTGCCGATTTTAGACTTTGCCGGAGATAGAGCCCGTCGATCATCGCGGCCGCGCCCTCGGCGATGCGTTCTGCGGCATCGTCAGGGCAAAGCGCCTTGAGCGCCCCAAGCAGGTTGGAGCGCAGGCGTCGCGCGTAGATCACGAGGAAACGCCGTGTCTCCTCCGATCGCTGTGCGTCGGCATAGAAGGCAAGCCAGGCGGCAATCGTCTGCGGCGCGAATTGGTCGGCGTTAAAGCTGACGCGGATGATAGCGGAGACCCGCTCCCGCGGTGTCGCCGCTTGCCCCAGTGCCGCCACAGCGTCGTCGCGCAACTGGCGTAAAAGGAAACGAACCGACTCGATCAGCAACTGTTCCTTGCTGCCGAAGTAGTGGTGCGCAAGGGCGGGCGAGACCCCGGCCCGGCGGGCGATGTCGGACATGGTGACGGTCAGCGAGCCGTGATCACCGATCACCCGCAGTGCTGCATCCACAAGCGCCTTGCGGCGCACCGGTTCCATTCCGACCTTCGGCAAGCTCAGTTCTCCCGAGAATGGATTGAAGCGTATTTTTGATTGACTGATCAATCAACAAAAATCTTTCGCCGGATTGATCCGGATCACCTCTTTTCACGAGAAATTGCTGCAGCATATCTCCAGCAATCAGGAGGTGCGCCAATGGCCAATATTTACGACGGAATGCCCGAATCCCCATTGCGGTCGAAATGGGTATGGTTCGTCGGTCTCGGCGTGTTGCTTCTCATCTGCGGCCTCATCGCCCTCAGCAATCTGCTGATGGCAACCGTCGCTTCGGTCTTTTATGTCGGCATGCTGATGCTGGCAGGCGGTGTCATCTATCTGATCCACGCCTTCCAGGTGCGCGGCTGGATCATGTGCTCTTCTGGGCGTTGAGCGGTGTGCTGTATGTGCTCGCTGGCATCTGCGCCTTCATTAATCCCATCCTCACCTCGGCTGCCTTGACCCTGTTTCTGGCCATCGCGTTGCTCGTTGCCGGTGTCTTCCGCGTCTTCGTCGGCAGGCGCATGCGACCGCTCAAAGGTTGGGGCTGGATCGTCGCAAGCGGTGTCATCACCGCCCTTGCAGGCTTCGTGATCGCCCTCGGCTGGCCGGTCAACAGCCTCTGGATTCTCGGCCTCTTTCTGGCGGTCGATCTCATTGTTCAGGGCTGGACAATGCTCGCTTTCGGCCTAGGTATCCGTTCTTGAAACTGTGGAGAGAGGCTGCCGGATGGTCCGTTTCGGCCGTTCTTTTTTGACAAGAACATGACTGGGTACTAAAATTCCGCGATTGAAGGCCGGCTCCGGAGAAGGGCCGCCTCCTGTGCTCAGGCACTTCGGCATTGGCGCATGTCGCCTTGAGAAGCCGAAAATGGACCCCCGAGGCAGTCTCTGCCGAAATAGAATGGGAGGAGAATTCCATGCCGATGGTCACCGTTTCCATCTCACCGCTTCAGGCAGCCGGCATCCGCGATGCTGTCGATCAAGGCGGATATGCATCGAGCAGCGAAGTCGTGCGCGAGGCACTGCGCCTGTGGGATGCGGCCCGCAAACTGGGCGAATATCGCAGCGAAGTCCCGGCCGATGAAAGCGCACCGAGCGGTGGCAGATGCGTCGCCGATATGTTCGCCGATCATGAAGCCGAGCATCGCCGGTCGGCCTGAATAAGCTGTTGATTGAAAAATCGAAAATCTAATAAGCGCTCGGCGTGCATGAGCGCTTGCGCGTTCATAAAAGTTTCACATTGACGAAAGGGTTCGTTGACCCTTCTGTTCCATTGTCCGGCCGAAAAAGAAAAGGTCACAGTGGAGATTGGCATGTCTTTGGCTGCCAGCGTCGAACCGGGTGTCGTGCGTCGTTACGCCAGCGATCAGATCGTTACCCTCGCCAAACTCGTCATCGAAAATGCGTTTCAGCCGATCGTCGAAGCCGGCACCGGCACGGTCTTTGGTTATGAATCCCTCATGCGTGGACAGGAGCGCATCGGTTTTGAAACGCCGATCGAAATCCTCGACGAAGCTCATGAGCACGGCCAGCTCCTGCAACTCGAGCAGATGGTCGCCAACCGCGCGCTCGCCAAATTCGCCACGCTGTCGAACTTCGCAACCGCAACGCTGTTTCTCAATCTCGACGTCCGCCTCATCCCACATGGCAATCGTCTGGTCGAGAGCCTGCTGCTGCAGCTGAAAACGGCGAATATCCCGCCATCCTCCGTCTGCTTCGAATTTTCCGAACGCTTCGACAATACCAGCGTGCCCGAATTCGCCGAACTCGTTTCGCGTTTGCGCCGGGCGGGTTTCAAGCTGGCGATCGACGATTTCGGGGTCGGCCACGGCGAAATGAAACTGCTCTGCGATTATTCCGTCGATTACCTGAAGATCGACCGCCATTTCGTTGAGGATATCGATCGCAGTCCGCGCAAGCGCCACCTGCTGAAGAGCATCGTCAACATGGCTCATGTGCTCGGCACCCGCGTGATCGCCGAGGGCATCGAGACGGAAGCCGAATTCATCGTGTGCCGCGATTATGGCGTGGACCTCGTACAGGGTTGGTTCATCTCGCGTCCGTCCACACATCTCTCCGAACTCGTGCCTGCCTTCCCGCACCTGCAGGAACTCGGCAAGAACAAAGGCAACAGCCAGTCGCTCGACGAAATCCTCATCCGCAAGCAGATCGAAATGCTGCCGACCGTCTATGAGAGCGATGGGATCGATACGGTCTTCGAACTCTTCCGCCGCAATCCGCGTCAGGCTTATTTCCCTGTTCTCAATGCCAATGGCGAGCCGCGCGGCATCATCCACGAGCATCACCTCAAGGAATACATCTATCAGCCCTTCGGCCGCGACCTTCTGAAGAACAAGGACTACGAGCGCACCATTTCGCATTTCGTCGAGCGTGCGCCGATTGTCGGCCTCGACAGCGATGCCGATCAGCTCATGGTGATCTTCGCCAATATGGAAGGCAGCAACTGCCTGATCCTCACCGACAACATGCGCTACGCCGGCGTCGTCTCCGCTGCCTCGCTGATCAAGGTCATAAACGAGAAGCAATTGAAGACGGCGCAGGACCAGAATCCGCTGACCGGCTTGCCGGGCAATCGCGCCATCCGCGATTTCATGCGCCATTCCGGCCGCGACGGCGATGACGTGCGCCATTTCTGCTATTGCGACTTCGATAACTTCAAGCCCTTCAACGATGCTTACGGCTTCCATCTCGGCGACCATGCGATCTCGCTCTTTGCCGCGCTGATGCGCCGTTACTTCTTCGCCGAGCGCCACTTTCTCGGCCATGTCGGCGGTGACGACTTCTTCATTGGTGTCGTCGGCTGGACGAAGGAGGAACTGACGGAAATCCTCGATCGTCTCATCAGCGATTTCCACGACGACGTGCTCGACCTCTATTCGGATGAGGACCGCGCCGCCGGCCGGATCCGTGGGCACGATCGCACCGGCGCGGAAACCTTCTTCCCGCTGATGCGCTGCTCGATCGGCGTTCTCGAACTGCCGGAAGGTCTCGTTATCGACGACATCAATCGCGTCAGCGCCGAGATCGCTCAGGTGAAGTCGAGCGCCAAGGAAAGCGACGAAGGCCTCGTATTCCATACGCTAGGCGAGGCGAATTGACGCCTCTGGCACTTCCGGCCTTCCCAAGCTCGGGACCCTGATTTATCTCCTTTGCTTCGGAATAGGGAGAGCCGAGCCATGTCTTTGCCGTCGCAAATGCGTTTCGTCGATCTGCCGTCTTTCGGCGGGCCGGAGGCAATGGTCATTGCAAGTGGACCGGTGCCGGTGCCCTCAGAAGGCCAGATCCTCGTCCGTACCGAAGCGGTCGGCATCAACCGTCCTGATATTTCCCAGCGCGAGGGCAGCTATCCGCCGCCAAAGGATGCAAGCCCCATTCTCGGCCTGGAACTCGCCGGTGAGGTGGTCGCGATCGGTCCCGGCGTGACCGATTATTCGCTAGGCGACAAGGTCTGCGGGCTCGCCAATGGCGGCGCCTATGCAGAATATTGCCTTCTGCCGGCCGGTCAGGCGCTGCCTTTCCCCAAGGGCTACGATGCAGTGAAGGCGGCGGCCCTTCCGGAGACTTTCTTCACCGTCTGGGCAAATCTCTTCCAGATGGCCGGCCTGACAGAAGGCGAGAAAGTGCTGATCCATGGCGGCTCCAGCGGCATCGGCACAACCGCCATTCAGCTCGCCAAAGCTTTCGGCGCCGAGGTGTATGCGACCGCCGGCTCCAAGGAGAAGTGCGAGGCCTGTCAGAAGCTCGGAGCCACGAGGGCCATCAACTACCGGGAAGAGGATTTCGCCGCCGTCATCAGGCAAGAGACCAGCCAAGGCGTCGATATCGTGCTCGACATGATCGGCGCAGCCTATTTCGAAAAGAACATCGCCTCCTTGGCGAAGGACGGCTGCCTGTCCATCATCGCCTTCCTGCAGGGTGCGGTTGCCGAAAAGGTCAATCTGGCGCCGATCATGGTCAAGCGCCTGACGGTGACCGGCTCCACCATGCGCCCGCGCACGGCAGAGGAGAAGCGGGCGATCCGCGATGATCTTCTCTCCGAGGTCTGGCCGCTTCTGGAAGCCGGCACGGTCGCGCCCGTCATCTACAGGACCTTTGCATTCGAGGACGTGGCCGCTGCCCATCGGCTGATGGAAACCAGCAACCATATCGGCAAGATCATGCTGAAGCTCGGTTGAGAGACAGCGCCGCGCCGATGGCGATCACGCCCGGCAGTGCCATGACGAGATAGAGCCAGCTCGCCGCCGATAGCGCGCCTGCAATGCCGCCCGGCTCGACCAGTCCAGCGCCATTGGCAATGACGCCGGCGAAAGCCGCGCCGAAGGCGCTGCCGAGCGAGCTTATGGTCGGGATAGCGGCTGAAGCCTTGTCCTGCTCGCTGTCGGCTACCAGCTTCAGCACCTTGGCGACGAGATGTGCCCAGCCGAGGCCTACGCCAAAACCCATCATGAACATGGCGACTGCCGCCGGCCCGAGGATAATTAGATGTGCCTCGGGATTCTCGCGGGCAAGGAAGATGGCGAGCAAGGCCGTCGCTGCGGCTTCGGTTGAGCAGCCCGCAACGATCGCGGCGTTGGCTTTCCTGCCGGAGAAGGAGCCGCTGAGGAAGGCGGCCACCGTCCAGCCGAGGGCGACGAGAGCCACCAGATAGCCTGAAATCAGCGGCGTTACCCCGTGCAGAACCTGCAGGAAATAGGGAATGAAAATATCGCTGACGAGAACGAAGTTGAGGCCGAGCATCGTCAGATAGACCCGTGATATCGGCTGGCTTAGCGTCACCGCGCCTGATGGCAGCAGCCGGTTGTTGCCTTTGCGCTCCACAACGAGCATGGCGCCGACGGCGACGACCGAAACGGCGATCAGCCCGATCTTGGCCGCCGCCATCTCGGTTGTCCCTGCTGTGCTGACCAGCAGCACCGCCGCAAGCAGCAGGCAGATCTGTACGGCGGGCATTTTCGTCTGTTCGCGGTTATCTTCGGCCTGCGGCAAGAGCCGCGGCGCCAGCACCGCCATCAGCACACTGAGAGGAACGAGCACGGCAAAGGCGTAACGCCAGGCGCTGTCATGCGCGAAGAAGCCGCCGAGCGTCGGGCCTATGACGGTCGAAACACCCCAGATCGCCGCATAGAGGGTCGAAGCCTTCGGCCAGAGCGGCTCGGGATAGACAAAGCGGATGAAGGCGTAACAGAGGGCGGCAAGCGCGCCGGTGCCGAACCCTTGCACCGTTCGTCCGATCAGCACGACCGGCATCGACGGTGCCACCGCGCAAAGTAGGCTGCCGACGCCAAAGACTACGGCCGCCAGCACATAGACGCTGCGCAGCGCTATACCTCTCGGCCGCATCGCCATGAAGATCGAACCCAGTATGGTGGCGGCGATATATAGCGTCGTTACCAGCGAAAACAGTTCCAGCCCGCCGACATCGCGCACGATGCTCGGCGCTATCGTCGCCGTAATGTAACTTTCGACGGCAGAGATCGTCATGCCGCCGCCAAGCATCAATGTCGCCGGCAGCAGCGATGGAGAAAAGAGCTGGAAGGCGGAGGTTGACGAGCGGGGTGGCTCCAATGCGGTCTCGGACATAATGAAATCCTTGCGTTTTTCCCGACCCATGATTATTTTCCAAGTTATGAACTGGAAAATTACATGGGCATCGAATTAAAACAAGAGATAACTTGGAAAAATATGCGCCAGTCTCCTGTCAACCGCATCCTAATCCTGTTGAAGACCGAGGGGCCGCAGCTCGCCGCTGCGGTCGGTGATGCACTCGGCATATCAGGCGAGGCCGCCCGCCAGCAACTTGCCAAAATGGCGGAAGAGGGGCTGGTGGAACCTGTGACGGTCGCGGCAAAGGGTAGGGGACGTCCGAAGCAGCTCTGGCACCTGACGGTCGAAGGTAACAGCCATTTCCCGGACGGTCATGCCGAACTGACGGCGAACCTGCTGACGACCGTTGCCGCGCAGCTCGGTCCCGCCGCGCTCGATACTGTCATTGCCGCTCGCGAAAACGAAACGCTGCAGCGCTATCGCGACGAACTGACTGGCAGGGCGGATCTTGCCGCCCGCGTCGAGGGGCTGGCCGCCATCCGAAGCCGTGAGGGCTATATGGCTGATAGCTGGCAGGAGGAGGATGGATCATTGATGCTTGTCGAAAACCATTGTCCGATCTGTGCGGCGGCGGCGGTCTGCGCCGGCTTCTGCCGTTCGGAAATCGAAACCTTCCGCAGTGTGCTTTCGGCGAATGTCGAGCGCAGCGAGCATATCCTGCTCGGCGCGCGCCGCTGTGCTTATCGGATTAGACCAAGGTAATTTAAGCGGGCTGGCGCACACGACTGCCGCTTTCCAGATAGAGCAGGATCACGATGGTTATGGTGCCGACAGCAGCACCCACGAAGGCCGTACCGGAATAATCCGTCACGGCTGTTCCCAGCGCAAAAAGTCCTGCTGCTACACCGATGCCGATGAAGGTGTTGAGAGAGATCAGCGAGCTGCCGAGGCCCGGTCGGTCGGCGATGAGGTCTTGCAGATAGGTGATCGGCAGGCTGAGGATGGCTGCTGCCCCGCAGGCGTTGAGACCGAGCAGCGCATAGAGCTGCCAGGGCGCGGTGGCAAGGCCGAGCAGCACCAGATAGAGGCAGTAGAGCACCGTGCCTGATGCCAGCACGTGCGCGATTTGGAAGCGCCGCTGCACCAGCCCCCACATCATCATGAAGGGCATTTCGAGGAAGGCCGTCAGGCCTGAGAGAAAGCCAACATCGACGACGCTGCCGCCGATCTTATGCACGACGATGAGCGGCGACACCATTCCGTTCAGCCGCTGCAGGCCGAGCAGCAAGGACATGACGAAGACGCGGATGAAGACATCGGGGGCAAAGACGCGTTTCAGGGAGGCGAAGAATCCCGGCTGGTTCGGGATCGTCTCGCGCACCGGGCCGTTGCCGGGCGCGAAGAAGAAATAGAGGCAGAAGCAGATAAGGCTCGCCATCGCCGCCACCCCATAGGCCGGCGTCATCGATGGCGAAGTGACGAGGGCAAGCCCGACCAGTCCCGGCGCCACCGCTCAGGAGCCGGAATAGAGCGCCCGCACCGTCGAGGTGATGGCGACCGCTTCGCTGCGGGCCAGCTGATTGGTGCGCGCCCTGACACTCGCAAAGAGCAGCGAATAGGTGGAGTTGCTCATCGGTACGAGGAAGAGCACCGAGAAGATGAAGACGGCAGGGCTATGAATGAGCGCGATCGATCCGAAGCCGATTATGCCGGCAATGGAAAGCGCCAGCACCAGTGGCCGTCTTTCCGTCAGCCTGTCCGACCATATGCCGAGCGTCAAGCTGATCGCGACATTGACGATAGCAGCAAAGAAGACCAGCGCCGAATAGGCGCCGTCACTCATACCGAGTTCGCTGATGCCGATGATCGACTGGTAGGGAACCGTGGAGGCATAGGTGAAGGCGAGCGCAACCAGCGTGACGGTTGGAATGCGGATGCGGCTGTCGCGGATGATGGAAGAAAATAAGGATGTCATGAGAATGAGTCCTGACGTCAAACCTTTAGCCGCCTCGCGCCTACACGCAAAACGATAGTTTGCCGCACCGGCAGTCACTTCATGTGATGGCTGTTTAGATGCTGTGATCGGCCGTCATTCGGCGCAAACTCCATTGGCTTTCAGAGATGGAGGGGCTATGCCTGCAGCATCCTTGCCCACAATCCGGATTCTTGCCCATGTTCAATCCTGTCCTCGTCGAAGTCACCAGGGGCTCGCTCGTCGAAAGCCGCCACAGCGGTTCGGTTGCGGTCGTGGATGGCGACGGCCGTGTCGCCTTTTCGCTCGGCGATATCGAGGCAAATGTCTTCCCGCGCTCGGCCTGCAAGGCCATGCAGGGGCTGCCATTGATTGAAAGCGGTGCGGCGGATGCCTATGGGTTCGGTGACAAGGAGCTTGCGCTCGCCTGTTCCTCGCATAGCGGCGAGGACGAACATGTGGCGCTTGCCGCTTCCATGCTGTCGCGGGCCGGCCGTAATATGGAAGCGCTGGAATGCGGCGCGCATTGGTCTTCGGACCAGAAGACGCTGATCCACCAGGCCCGCACGCTGGAGAGGCCGACGGCGCTTCACAACAATTGCTCCGGCAAACATGCCGGCTTCATCTGTGCTTGCTGTCATCAGGGTATCGATACCAAGGGTTATGTCGGCTACGACCATCCTCTGCAGCAGCAGATCCGCGACGTTATGGGAAGCCTCACGGGTGCCGTACTCGGACATGATAATTGCGGCACTGACGGCTGCTCCATTCCGACCTATGCCGTGCCGCTGAAAGCACTTGCGCATGGCTTTGCGAAAATGGCGACGGGCAACGGCCTTGGCCGCGAGCGTGCGAAAGCTTCGCGCCGGCTCGTCGAAGCCTGCATGGCAGAGCCTTTCTATGTTGCCGGCTCAGGCCGCGCCTGCACGGTGCTGATGCAGATCGCCCCCGGCCAGATCTTCTGCAAGACGGGTGCGGAAGGCGTCTTCTGCGCCGCGATACCAGAACAGGGCATTGCGATTGCGCTTAAATGTGATGACGGCACCACCCGCGCCGCCGAAGCCATGGTTGCTGCCACGCTTGCCCGCTTCTTCGAGAAGGGCGGAAAGGAAGAGGTTGCGCTGACGGCGATGGCGAATAAATCAATGCGCAACTGGAACGGCATCCATGTCGGCGATATCAGGGTAACCGAGGCCTTCGCCTGATCGCTGCCCCAATCAAGCATTTGCCACCAGGCCTCGTTCCTTCGCTGCGCCGAATGCAGGTCAAGCTGCGGTAATTGCGACATTGAGCTCGGCGTAAGGCTGAAGCCGTTCAGCCGGCGTTTCTGCAGGCACGATCAACCCCGCCACGTCGCTTACGGCAAGCACCGGGCAGGGCGACACGAGGTCGAATTTCTCTGCCGTCAGCAGCACCTGCGTCTCCGCCGAACACCGGGCGATATGCCGCTTGATCGCCGCTTCCTCGAAATCCCCGGTCGAAAATCCGTGCACGGGATGAACGGCAGTCACCCCGAGGAAGAAGATGTCCGGCCGGAGGGCCGAAATTGCCGCCATCGCGGCCGCGCCGATCGCCACCATGGAATGCTTGTAGAGCCTGCCGCCGCAGAGGATCACCTCGGCGGTTGGGTGATGCTCCAGCTCGGCGGCGATCGTCGGGCTGTGGGTGGCGATCGTGAAGGCAATGTCGCGCGGCAGGTGACGGGCAACTTCCGCCGTGGTCGTGCCGCCGTCGAGAAATACCATCTGCCCGGCCTTCACCATCTGCGCCGCCCTCGCGCCGAGCCGCGCCTTGATGTCGGAAGCGACGTCGCGGCGGGCCGTGAAGTCGGGAAGCTCAGGGGCAATGGGCAAGGCCCCGCCATGCACGCGCTTCAGCAGCCCTTCCGCGGCCATCTCCCGCAGATCGCGGCGGATCGTATCCTCCGAGAGCTCGAAATCCTCCGCCACGCGCTTGGCGATCACCTGCCCGTCGCGGCGCAGGATATCGAGGATAAGGGCCTTGCGTTGGCTGGTCAGCATGAATGCGCCTGCACGAAAATTTACGAAACATCGTGAATATGCATGAATTGACTCGACATTCAAGAAATATCGTGCATTTTCGCGAAATCCCCTGCATGACGCCGGGAGTTGATGGAGTAGATCATGTTGATTTTGATTGCCGGCCCTTACAGGTCCGGAACGGGCGATGACCCGGCAAAGATGGCTGCCAACCTCAAGCGCCTCGAGGCGCCGTCGCACGCGCTCTTCAAGGCAGGCCATGTGCCGATGATCGGCGAATGGGTGGCCTTGCCGGTCTGGCATGCAGCCGGCGGCAAGCAGGTGGGTGACGATCTCTACGAGGAGATCTTTCATCCGGTCGCTGGCCGGCTGCTGCAGCTTTGCGAAGGCGTGCTGCGCTTGCCGGGCGACTCCAAGGGTGCCGATAATGACGTGCGCATCGCCACCGAGCGTGGCATTCCCGTCTGGTACCGGCTGGACGACGTGCCGGGTTGCGCTTGAGGCTCTGCCTCTTCTTCCCGATAGGGAGAAGAGAAAGCGCCCCCGGCGTCTTTCGCCAGTCCTGAAACTCGCGTTATAAGGCTCCCCGAAAGGGGAGTCTCACCATGATCACACTCTATTTCGCACCGGGTACCTGCGCTCTTGCAAGCCTTATTGCCCTCGAGGAATCTGGCCTTTCTTTCGATACGAAGAAGGTCAATACGCGGGAGAACGAGCAGCGCTCGGAAGCCTATCTGAAGATCAATCCGAAGGGCCGCGTTCCGGCACTTGCCACCGATCGCGGCGTGCTGACGGAATCGACGGCGATCCTCGCCTACATCGCTCAGACGGCGCCAGCGGCGAAGCTTGCCCCGCTCGACGACCCGTTCGAGTTTGCCCGCCTCCAGGCGTTCAACGGATACATATCTTCGACCGTCCATGTGAACCATGCCCACCGCCCGCGCGGTTCCCGCTGGGCCGATGATGAAGCTGCTCTGGAATCCATGAAGGCCAAGGTGCCGCAGACCATGGGCGAAAGCTTCGAGCTGATCGAGGCGACCATGTTTAAGGGACCATGGGTGATGGGTGACAACTATACGGTCGCCGATCCCTATCTCTTTGTCATGACCGGCTGGCTGCCATCCGATGGCGTCGATCCCGCGCGCTTCTCCAAGGTCAGTGGGCATTACGCCCGCATGCTGGAGCGCCCGGCCGTCCAGCGAGCATTGGCACGCGAAAAAGCCTAAGCGCGGTAGGCCGAAATCAGCTTCTTCGGCGCCCGGTAAGTCCAGGCGTCGATCAGCCGCTGCTTGAGTTCGTCGTCGCCGATGACGGCGATCCGGACGGGCAGGTGTGGCCAGCCGACATAATGGTTCGTTTGAAAATAAATGTCAGGCGCCATGGTCAGCAGATGTTCCTTGTGGTCGATCGGGATCGAGATCACCACCGTTTCGTCGTTCTTGACCGCGACGAAGCTTTTGCCGCCGACCTTCAGCGCCAGGCTGCCATAGGACGTACTTTCCTCGATGCCGGGCAGGCCAGCCTCCTTTGCCAGCCGCTTCAGTCGCGCCAGAATGCATTCCACGCTTTCGGTCACGGTGTCCGCCGATTGTCCCCCGCAAAAATCTATCACGTCTTCAGCTACCTTACACGTTCAGGATTGGCTTTTGTCTCGCCGCCGCTTGCGCATGCGCCCTTCAGCCTGCGGCGCTGGATCAAGATGCCTTAACGGGAACATTTTGAATTCTTCGGAGTTGGACGTGCGCTCGACGCAGGGGGAAATCATGTCCAATTCACGAATCTTTATGACGCTCATTGCTGGATCTCTGTCAGTAGGGGTCTCTATTTTTGCGGTCGGAGCCTTTTCCGATCCGCTGCCTCCCGACACGACATACCGGCCGTTACCGACGATGCCGTTTTCCCAGGCTCGTCAAATCGACGAGGCCCAGAAGCCCGAGGTCATGAAGCGCCAGCGCGACCTGCTCGAAAGGCGCTACGATCTTTCCGACAGGCCGATGGCAGGCGTAATGATGTCCGGCGGACTGAAACCGGTTCAAGACGGCGTCCGCGTCAAACTCGCCCCTGGTACGAGCTGGACTGACCTCGCAACGATGAAGCCGCTCGAGATCAGGAACAAAAACCTCCTGCCCGAAGGCTTCCTGCCCCTGCCTCACGTCAAGCAGGCGACTGGCGGCCAGGTGTTCCCTAACCGGCAGATAGACGAGATTCATACGCAGGAGATGCGCGATCTTCGTCGTTTCGACGTCGATTTCGATCTGCCCGACAATCTCACGCCGGAATTTCCGCCGCCGATCTTCCTGACCACTCATCCAGAACTCGGCGACGTGTCCCGAGGGCAGCTCCTCACCATCAAGAACTTCTACGAGATCATGAACGGGATTGTGACGCCGGTGCAGATGGAAGGACTGCGCCTGCTGCTGACGCCGTTCCCGCAAGAGGAGTTCAACCAGACGGAAGACCGGAAGGTGGCTGATCAGAGCACCGGCGTCGCCTGTCTCGACTGTCATTCGAATTTTCACACCAACGCGGCCTTTCATCTGACGCCAGATGTAAGGCCGCAGGCAGACCGCTTCCGTCTCGATACGACAAGCATAAGAGGTCTGTTCAACCAGCAGATCCATGGATCAAAGCGCTCCTTGCGGTCCGTCGAAGATTTCAGTGAATTTGAACAGCGGACGGCCTACTTTAATGGCGACCATGTCAGCGCCACTCGCAAAGGCCCCAACCTGCCGGACCGGACGAACCAGGTCGCGATGATGGCGCAGATGCAAAACATTATCGACTTTCCCCCGGCGCCCAAGCTCGACCCGTTCAATCGGCTTGATCCTTCACTTGCCACTCCACAGGAGTTGGCAGGCGAAAAGATCTTTATGGGCAAGGGGCGTTGTTCCGAATGCCACGTGCCGCAGACGGAGTTCATGGACAACAACATGCACGATCTGAAGCTCGAGCGTTTCTATAAGGTCGGCCAAGTCTTCAACGACCTCGTCACACTCCCCGATGGCCCGATCAAGACCTTCACGCTGCGCGGCATCAAAGACTCGCCACCATACCTGCACGACGGCCGCCTGATGACGCTTGCCGACACCGTCGAGTTCTTCAACCTCGTTCTCGGCACCAAGCTGGAGGAGCAGGAAAAGCAGGACCTCGTCGCTTACATGCTGACGCTATAGGAGAACGCGATGAAAATCCGCACGACAATTCTAAGCGCCGCGCTCTGCGTCATGCCGCTCGCCGCCGCGGCGCAAATGGGCAACCCGGCCGGCATGGGCGTCGATACCCGCATGACGAAGCCGGGATTTCCCGCACCGCATCAGACCAACAACCAGGACAGGCTGTTCGCGCAGCTCGCGATAGCCGGCGGCGTCGCTGAAGTCGATTTTGGAAAACTGGCCGGTGAAAAGGCGAAGGCAGACGCCGTACAGCGCTTCGCCGAGATGATGGTCCGGGATCATTCCGATGCCAACGCCAAGCTGAAGGATTTGGCTGACGCCGCCAAAATCCCTGTCCCAGACCAGCTTGACGCGGAGCACTCAATCCTGCGCGACCGGCTTCAGAAGCTGAATGGCGACGACTTTGACGCCGCCTACGTCAAATCCCAGATTGTCGACCATCAGAAAACCGCGCAACTGCTTTCATGGGAGATCTCTATGGGCGAGGATGCGGATATGCAGCGGCTGGCGGCGGCCCTTCTTCCGAAGGTGCTGGATCACCTCCGGATGGCGCAGGAACTCAATAACGTCCTGACGGGTGCGGCGATTAGACTTCCGCCGCAAGAGATGGCAAAAAAGAGCGGGCCATAAGCCGTCAACCGATAGATCCTGAGCCTGATTGCGGTTGCGTCGAGCATTTTGGCGCAGGTATCGGCAAAGGCAGGTCCGCAAGCTCCCGCTGCGACATCGTGGCGATATCAGGATGATCGAGGAAATCTTCGTCCTCGTCATATTTGCGTTGAGCGACCCAGCTAGGGGTCGATTGGCTCCAGAAAAACTTCAGTAGCGACATCTTGCTCTCGCTTTCTGAGGGTCGTGTTCGGCTCGCGGCGTAGAGACATACTTCGCCGGCTCGTTTATAGATTCTGAACTGCTTGCACCACTCTTGTGATATCAATATTGGCGGCGGCTGGGTTGGTTTTCAATTGAGATTACCGATTTCATGCTATAGAAAAGCTATATGAGAAACCTCAGTTCCGTACATCTCAACGGCCTTCGCGCCGTGGAAGCGGTCGGTCGGCTGGGCTCGCTTCAGGCGGCCGCGGATGAGCTCGGCGTTTCCGTCGGCGCCGTCAGCCAGCAGGTCATAAAGGCTGAAGCCCAACTCGGCCGGTTGCTCTTTGAGCGCACATCGAAGGGCATGCTGGTAACGGAAGCCGGCACCCCTGTTCTTGCCGCGCTGAACGAAGGCTTCCTTCGGCTTTCTGAAGCCGTCGCGATGGCACAACGCAAGGACGAATGCATCCTGACCATTTCGGTGGCGCCTGTTCTCGCCGCCCGCTGGCTGGTCTGCCGGCTGGACCGTTTCATGGAGCGTCACCCGGAAATCAACCTGCGTCTCGATGCGACCACCAGGCTCGTCAATCTGGCCGCCTCCGACATCGATGTCGCGATCCGTGTCGGCAAAGGCCATTGGCCGGGCGTCAAGGTCGAGCATCTCCTGGAACAGGAGGTGTTTCCGGTCTGCTCTCCCGAAATGGCCGCAAAGCTGAAGGAGCCGGCCGATATCACGAAACTCCCCGCCGTCATCGATGCCCATGCCATGTTCACATGGGATGTCTGGATGAGAGCCGCCGGCCTTTCGGGCCCGCCGCCAACCGTGCGTCACGTGTTCAACGACGCCTCGCTCTGTCTCGATGCAGCAATTGCCGGACAGGGCGTGATGCTCGCCTGGCAGACGCTCGCGGGCTTTTCGCTGCAGGAAGGGCGGCTGGTCGCGCCTTTCGGCATCCGCGCCAGTACCGGCGATGGCTATTACTTCGTCACCGCCGAAGGCAGCCGCGAGCCGAAGAAGGTGCGCGACTTCAAGGCCTGGATCCGCGAGGAAATGGCCGCAACCGCCGCGATCTTCGGCTGACCACTAGACTTCGATTGGCTCCAGCGAACGCTTGCGCTGCATTTCCAGGTAGGCCGGGCGCGATTGGCAGCGCGTGATCCAGGCATTGATATTCGGATGCGCCTCAAAGAGAGCGGTTTCGCTCTGGGCGTAACGCAGCACCTCCGCGATATTGAGGTCGACGACGGTGAAGCGCCCGCCGACGATCCATTCCTTGCCGTCGAGATGCTTTTCGAGAACCAAAAGCGGACGCTTCATCGCACGGCAGGCGACATCGATTACGGCGCGTCCCGCTTCAGTGTTTTCCTTGCCGTCGTCGTAGGTCGAAACGATTTTACCTGTGTTTGAATCGAGTTCGGAAACGGCCCATGTCGTCCACATCGTCATCAAACCGTCCTCCTCGACGGTTTTTCCGCCGAGACCGCCACCGTACTTGCGCGCGAGGTAGAGATTGATCGCCAGCGACTCGTTCATGACGAGGTCGCCATCCTTAATGGCAGGGATCATCGCCATCGGATTGATGGCCAGGAATTCCGGTGAGAGCGTGTTGATGGGTGCATCCGGGGATAGCGGATTGGCAAGCCGCTTGGCCTGCAGCACCGGCACGGAACGGAATTCGATCCTCAGTTCCTCGAGCATCCAGTAAACGCGTGCGGAACGCGAGCGATAAACCCCATAGACTGTCAGCATGGCATGTCCTCTCCTCGATGCGCAGACCCTAAAGCCAGCACCGCCGCGAACAAAGCGCCTGCGGATGATATGTCGATGAAAGCTTTTGATAGCGCTCAGGAAGTCCGGTTTCGTTCGACTGTCAGCTGCTTATAGCGGGAGCTGTTGTCGGCAAGCTCGTCCGAAACCTGCTTGTCCCATTCGAACCCCATGACGGCGCCCTTGCCCATCTCCTGAAAAATATTGTCGCAGATGACGGCCGAACCCGCGCCTTCAGCAACGGAGACCGCGCAACCGACCGGCGACTTGCGCACCACATTGCCGCTGACGACGACATTGCGCAGATAAGGCCCCCAGCCGATCTGCAACCCCCAGCGCGGCGCATCCTCGATGACATTGCCTGATACGAGCGTATCAGCCTCCGCCGCAATGCCGATACCGAAGCCGACCTCGTGCTTGTAGGGGCCTTTGAGCGTCAGATTGCGGATAACATTTCCCGTCACGCTCGCCAACCGGCCTCCCTGGTCGAAATTTGCAATGGAGATGCCGTTTGCCGCCCCGTCGATCATGTTGCCTGAAACGACGGCGCCGACGAACTCGAATTCCACATAGATCGCCGTCTCGCCGGAGCGCCGGCACTGGTTGTTGCTGATGAGGATGTTGGAGCCGGAATTGGCCCGGATCGCGGTGAAGGCGCAATCGGAAATCTGGTTATCAGTCACCGTCACGCCATCGGCGCGGAAGATATTGATGCCATTGCCGTTTTCGCCGGTGCCGCCGTCATTGGCTCGGATGTTGAAAACACGGTTGCCAGAAACGATCGTACCATCCTCGGCCTTCTTCCAGCGATGGACCAGAATGCCGCCATTGCCGCAGTCCGAAACCGTATTGCCTGATATCGAAAGCCCCGAAGATTCCACGGCATAGATGCCAGACTGCCCTGCGCCGGAGATCCTACTGCGCTCGATCCGCCCGCTGCAGCGCTCGAGCTGCAGCGCATGCTTCCGGCTGCCGACGATCTCGCAATTGTCGATCAGCACCTCACTGATGCCGGTGAACTGGATGAGAGCGCCGGCATAGTCCGCGAGCCAGCGGTTCGATCCGTCGATGACCAGATTGGAAAGTTCGATACGGCCGCTATTTTCAGCGGCGAAGAGGTGTCCTTCTCCGGTATAGACGATCCGCGTCGCACCGGGCACGCCAATGATGCGCGTATTGTCCGGCAACGTCAGGTTGGAGATGCGGTAGGTGCCTGGCGGCAGGAAGACCGGCACGTTCTCGCGCGCCGCTTTCCCGATCATTTGCTGCAGGTTACGGTTCGTCTGTTCGCCGCTTTCGGGAATGGCGCGATACTGCACCGTATCGATCGCACCGCGCAGGTCAGACTGTTCCGCACCGAGCGGAGCAGCAAAAGCGCGCGGCGCCAGCATGGCTGCTGCGGTGGCTGCTGCCATGCCAAGTATATCCCGTCGGGAGAATTCGGTGAAATCCTTCTTCATAGCGGTGTCCACGCAGGATTCATGCCAGCAGAAGTGTCTCTTTTTGACGCATATCCGCAGGGGAAGAATAATCATCGGTCGAGTAGCAAACCAAACCGTTCCGATATTGTCGTCTTGTTCACCTTTCCATTTAAGCACCCCGAAGGAAATGCCCGTTATTTTAGAAAGCGGTTTCAATTATGACTATTGTGGACAGCTGCGGTTACCGGGAGAACAGCGTCATGAATGAAATGGGTGCCCGGCGTTGGGAATCTGGTGACAGCTTCAGTGCCGAGACACAGCGTATCGTGGCTGCCACCGAAGCCTTGATGGCGGCGACTGCCCATCATATTTCCGAAGGCATAGAAAACCTCCGCCTCAAGGCGATCGTCCACGAGCTTCCCGATTTTCTTTACGTCAAGGACCGCGACAGCCGCTTCGTCTTCGCCAATGCCGTCGTGGCGCGCAGCCACGGGCTGGAGAACGCTGCCGAGATCGCTGGCAAACGCGATTTCGATATGTTCGATTTTGAAACGGCCCGCCGGTATTTCGATATCGAGCAGGAAATCATGTCGAGCGGCGAGCCCCGCATCGACATGGAAGAACTCGTGCCCCTGCCAGGTGGCGGCACCGTGTGTCGCCTGACCTCGAAGATACCGTTGCGCAACGATAACGGCGAGGTGGTTGGCCTGATTGGCGTGTCCCGTGACATCACCGAGCGCAAGCGACAGGAGGAGCTCTATCGCGGTCAGGCGAACCTACTGGAAATGATCGCCCGCAATGAGCCGCTGCCGATGATACTCGAGGCGCTGGTGTTGATGATCGAACGGCAGATGACCGGCATTTCCGGCTCCGTGCTGCTGCTCGACAGCGAGGGCACACGGCTCTACCACGGCGCGGCTCCCAATTTGCCCGGCGCCTACAGCCGTATGATCGACGGCGTTGCCATCGGCCCGAAGGTGGGCTCTTGTGGCACGGCAGCCTGGCGTGGCGAAACCATCATCGTTGAGGACGTCATGGCCGATCCGCTCTGGGAAGATTTCCGGGCGATGGTCAGCCAGTTCGGCTTCCGCTCCTGCTGGTCCACGCCGATCTGCACTTCGCAGAAGAATGTGCTCGGCACCTTCGCGCTTTATTCGAAAGAGACGCGCCGCCCGACCGAACACGAAATGACGCTGGTGGCGCTCGCCACCCATATCGCCGGCATTGCTATCGAGCGCAAGCGCGTCGATGACCGCATCCATTTCATGGCCCATCATGACGATCTGACGGGTCTGCCGAACCGCGCCTTCCTGAAGGAGCGCATGGCGAAGATCCTCGATCAGGCCCGGCGCAACAACCGCAAGGTCACGGTTGCCTACATCGATCTCGACAATTTCAAGGAAATCAATGACACGAGCGGGCACACCGTCGGCGACGAGGTGCTCAAGGAGACCGCTGCCCGCATGGCAAACTGCGTGCGCGCCTCCGATATGGTCGTGCGTCTCGGCGGCGATGAATTCCTCGTCGTGCTCGTCCACCAGTCCGGCCATGATGCTGGCATCATGCGGCGCCTGCGCGAGCTGCAGAAGGCGATTTCCAAGCCGGTCCGCTCCGAGGCGGGGGAAATCGCTGTCACATCCAGCATCGGCATCGCCGCCTTCCCATGGGATGGCGCAACACCGGAAGAATTGCTCACCAATGCCGACCGCGCCATGTACCGCGCCAAGCAGCTTGGGGGGAATACGTTGCAATATCACGACGGCGTCGTGAGCAATCCCGTCGACCTGCCGCTCAGCGAGCAGGAGGAGTTGCGCCAAGCGATCGTTTCCAACCAGCTTTTCCTGCTCTATCAGCCGCAGGTCGATGTCGCGACCGGCCGCATCACCGGCCTCGAAGCTCTGGTGCGCTGGAACCATCCGGCGAAGGGTGTGATACCGCCCGTCAATTTCATTCCCCTTGCCGAAGAAACCGGTCTCATCGTGCCGCTCGGTCTCTGGGTACTGAACGAGGCCTGTCGTCAGGCTCGCGCCTGGCAGGATATGGGCCTGACGCCGCTGACTATTGCAGTCAATGTTTCGCCCAAGCAGTTTGCCGATCCGGATTTCGCCTCTCACGTCGCCGAGGCGATCGACAGCCACCGCCTGAGCGCGCACTGGCTCGAGCTGGAGGTGACCGAGAGCGTTATCATGCAGGATGCTGCGCGCGCGCTCTCCATGATGCTGTCGTTGCGTGCTCTCGGCGTGCGCCTGTCGATTGATGATTTCGGTTCCGGCTATTCCTCGCTTGCGGCGCTGAAGACCTTCCCCTTCGACCGGCTGAAGATGGACCGCTCGCTGGTCGAGGCTCTGCCTGCGGACAAGACCGCCGTCGCCATTGCCTCGGCCGTCATTTCGCTCGCCCAGACGCTCAAACTCTCGGTGCTCGCCGAAGGCGTGGAAACCGATGCGCAGCTGGAGTTCCTGCGTCATGCCGGATGCGAAGAGGCGCAGGGCTATCGCTTCTCCAGGCCTGTCGCACCGGAAGATATCGTCGTCATGCTGCTGGCGCGAGGCACCTGATCACTCATCAGATCGGCGATTGTCTCGATCTCGTTCGTCCATATGCCGCCGGAATAACTGGCAGGCAGTTGCGCGAAGCGTTCGGCATTGTCGATACCTGTCGAAAAACCGCCGCCGTGATAGGGGCCGATGACGAAGACCTGGGTATTGGCACCCTGCATCCGGTTGAGGAACCTGTCCGGCCAGCCCCACAGCCATGGCGCGTAGTTGATTGGAACCAGCATCATCGCATTCTTGCAATCGCCAGGCAGAATACCCGTCCAGCCGTAGCCGATATAGCCGGTAAGGCAGCCCATCAGGCTGGCGCGTGAGGCGGTGCGGATATCGGGCGCCAATTGCCGGAGCCGACCGATCGGCTCGTTGCCGCCATAAACGATGATCCTGGCGCGCCGCTCAGCCGGCAGGCCATTCAGCACGGCCGCGAGTTTTTCGCCCTCCAAGGGATCGCGGCTTTTGACATTGATGAGCAGATGTTTGTCCGGGAAGGTGGAAAGAACCTCGTCAAGGGCGGGCATCAGGCCGACGCCTTTGCCGCGGAACGGGAAACTCTTGCCGCCATCGGCCGTATAGCCGTAACCGATATCGAGTGTCTTCATCTCAGCCATGGAATGTTCGCGCGTGACGCCATGACCGTTCGTGCGGCAATCGAGCGTCCAGTCGTGGAAGACGGCAAATTGTCCGTCCGTCGTCGGATGCACGTCGATCTCCACAACGTCGGCGCCGGCATCGAATCCCGCCTGCATGGAGCGGATGGTATTTTCCAGATAGTCATGTTTCGGCGGCAGCATGCGCGCGGCAGTGCAGGTGTCGTTCTTGAGGTCCGTTTCGTCGAAACGCTGGGCGATGCCGCGATGCGCCAGAAGCAATGGCTTACCCTCGCGATGTTCGGCTAAAAAGCTGGTATTGTTGACATAAACTGCGGCGGCAAAGATAAGAACCGCCATGCCGGTATATTTGAGCTTGCGTCTCATCATCCCCTCCGCTCCTGCTCGGCAAATGGCTAAAAAGTGATTCCGGTGGTTCTTGGGCTCATTCAGGGCTTTTGTGGGTAAAGGCTCGCCTTCACGTTGCAGAAACCCTATGTTTAGCCCGCAAAACAGGGAGGTAGCGATGGCGGCGATTGTCCTTTTTCATTCGGTCTACGGGTTTCGGTCGCTTGAGCGGGACGCGGCTGAGCGCCTGCGCGCGGCGGGCCATCAGGTGATCGCGCCCGATCTCTATGAGGGCAGGGTAGGGCGCACCCTCGAAGAAGGCTTCGCCTTCAAGAAAGAGATTGGCTGGCCCGAACTTTGCAAGCGTGCTGAAAAAGCGGTCACCGACTTGCCGTCCTCGGCCGTCCTCGGCGGCTTCTCCATGGGAGCAGGCGTAGCGGCAAGCCTCTGGCCAGGCCGACCGCAAGCGGCCGGCATTCTCTTGCTGCACGGTATCGCAGAAATTCCTGCCAATGCGCGCGAAGGCATTCCGCTTCAGGTCCACCTGGCAGAGCCCGACGAGTTCGCGCCGGCGGACGAGGTGGCTCCGTGGCGCGCGCATGCCGCAAGAGCCAATATCGCCCTTGAGGTCTTCCTCTATCCCGGCGTCGGTCATCTCTATACCGATCCGTCGCTGCCTGACTATGACGCAAAGGCGGCGGAAGCTACATGGAGCCGCGTCGACGCTTTCCTCGCCGCGCTCTGAACCGGTCAGGGACCGTTCACCAGCTTCAGGATGAGCTGCTGGATATTGCCGCCCTCGCTCATTTCCACGCGGTCGAAATCCCGGCCGCGCTGCCGCTGCCTGTTGGAGAGCTCTCCGAGCCGCACCGTCAGCTCCGGCCTGATCTTCTTGCAGCCGGGATCGTCGGGCACGGAGAAGCCGTTGCTCAGCGTCTCGATCTCCTTGACCATTTCGATGATCGTCTCGCCATGCCAGCGCTCATGGGTGCGCACACCGGAGATGAAGCTCTCCCAGCTTGCCTTGGTTGCGGCCGGGAGGTCGCTTGGCGCTTTCGGCAATGTGTAGATGATGATGAGCTTCGGCTTCGCATAGGTAAGAGTGCAGGCGCTGCCCTGCTGTTCGTATTTGCGCGTCCAGGTCAGTTTGAAAGTCGTATGCGCGATCACCCGTCCTGGCCCAGCCTGCGGCCCGTGTTCGCCGATGGACCGGTAAAGTTCCATGCCGGTGCGGCCGGTGATCGCATAGGCCTTCACTTCTTCGCTCGGCTGCCAGTCGGTTGCCGAGGCCACGGCAGGCAGCATCAGCCCGAGCGCCAGTAGTCCAAATCCGAAAACAGTCCGCATGCGCCTCGATCGCTTCCTTGTTGCAGCGCGGGCGAAGCTAGCGAGACTGATGGGTTGATGCAACGAAGGAAAAGGCGACACGCGCCATCCCTCTGGCGCAAAACACATTTCCCACTATCTTTGCTGTCATGAGACCAGACGCGCTGCTCTATCCCGCCCCCGAAGGGCTCTATTGCCCGGAAGGCGGCTTCTATGTCGATCCGGTGCGGCCGGTGGAGCGGGCGCTCATTACCCATGGCCATTCCGACCATGCCCGTCCGGGCCACGTGAACGTGCTCGCCACCGCCCAGACGCTTGATATCATGCGCATCCGCTACGGCGACGGTTTTTCAGCCAGCGAACAGCCTGTCGCTTTCGGGGAGGAACTCGTCGTCAACGGCGTGAACGTAAGTTTCCATCCTGCCGGCCATGTACTCGGCTCGGCGCAGATCGCCATCGAGAAGAACGGCACACGCATCGTCGTATCGGGCGATTACAAGCGCCGCCCCGACCCGACCTGCGAAGCCTATGTGCCGGTGCCCTGCGATGTCTTCATCACCGAGGCGACCTTCGGCCTGCCGGTCTTCCACCATCCCGATCCGATCGACGAGACCGGCAAGCTTCTCGCATCGCTGCGCCAGTTCCCGGAACGCACGCACCTCGTGGGCGCCTACGCGCTCGGCAAAGCGCAGCGCGTCATCCGCCTGCTGCGCGATGCCGGTTATCGCGAGCCGATCTATATCCACGGCGCCATGGAACGGCTCTGCGATTATTACGTGAGCCAAGGTATCGATCTCGGCGAACTATTGCCGGCAACCATCGAAAGTCGTGACAAGTCTATCTTCAAGGGTGCCGTTGTCATCGGGCCGTCCTCGGCCTTTGCTGACCGCTGGGCGCGCCGCTTCAACGATCCGCTGCCGTCCTTCGCCTCCGGCTGGATGATGGTGCGCCAGCGCGCCAAGCAGCTCGGCGTTGAACTGCCGCTCGTCATTTCGGACCATTGCGATTGGCCGGAACTGATCGAGACGATCACCGAACTTGCCCCGCAGGAGGTCTGGGTCACCCACGGCCGTGAGGAGGCTCTGGTGCGCTGGTGCGAGCTGCAGGGCATCAAGGCCAAGCCGCTGCATCTGGTCGGCTATGAGGATGAGGGGGATTGAGGATGGAGTTCGTGGCTGAAACCCCCTCCCCAACCCCTCCCCACAAGGGGGAGGGGCTCCTTCGCCTCAACCTCGGTGCTCCCTTTGAAGCGATCCGGTGGCATCGGCAGTCTAGTCCCTCCCCCTTGTGGGGAGGGGTTGGGGAGGGGACTTTTCCCTTGGTCGGAGGCTCAACATGAAGGCTTTCGCCGATCTCCTCGACCGCCTGGTTCTCACCCCCAGCCGCAACGGCAAGCTGAAGCTTCTGACCGACTATTTCCGCGATACGCCGGACCCTGACCGCGGTTACGGCCTTGCCGCCATCGCCGGCACGCTCGAAGTGCGCGACGTCAAGCCCGCCATGCTGCGCGATCTGGTGCTGGAGCGCATGGACGAGGTGCTCTTCCACTATTCCTATGATTATGTCGGCGACCTCGCCGAAACCATCTCGCTGGTCTGGGACAACGAGCGCGATATCGACCGCTCCGCATTTGCCCAGCCGCGCCTCGGGGAAGTAGTCGTCAGGATGAATTCGCTCGGCCGCACCGAGGTGCGCGGCTTCGTGCGCGACCTGCTCGACCGCCTCGATTCCTCCGGTCGCTTCGCCTTCATCAAACTCACGACCGGAGCGCTGCGCATTGGCGTTTCCGCCCGGCTTGCCAAGCAGGCGCTCGCCGATCTTGGCGACAAGGATGTCACGGAGATCGAGACCCTCTGGCACGGCCTGCAGCCGCCTTATGAATCGCTCTTCAAATGGCTTGAGGGCAGAGAAGGAAAGCCGGTGCTCGCAACGCCCGCCATCTTCCATTCCGTCATGCTTGCCAATCCGGTGGAGGAGGGTGATCTGAGTGCACTCGACCCTGCCGATTACGCTGCCGAGTGGAAATGGGACGGCATCCGCGTCCAGCTGTCGCGCGCTGGAGAGACACGCAAGATTTACTCCCGTTCCGGCGACGATATCTCCGGTGCCTTCCCGGACATTCTGGAATCGATCAGCTTTTCCGGTGTCATCGATGGCGAGCTTCTGGTCGGCGGCACGGCGCGCTCCAATAGTCCGACCCGCACTTTTTCCGATCTGCAGCAGCGCCTGAACCGGAAGACGGTGACGGCAAAGATGCTGGACGAATACCCAGCCTTCATCCGCGCCTATGACATGCTCTTCGACGGCGAGGAGGATGTGCGCGGCAGGAATTATGTCGAGCGCCGCGACCGTCTCTCCGAAATCATCGAGCACGCGCCCCACGATCGCTTCGATCTTTCACCGCTCGTGCCTTTCTCGACCTGGGAGCAGCTGGACGATCTGCGGGCCGCGCCGCCCGATCCCGTCATCGAAGGCGTAATGATCAAGCGCCGCGACAGCATCTATCAGGCCGGTCGCATGAAGGGGCCGTGGTTCAAGTGGAAGCGCAACCCCTATAATGTCGACGCCGTGCTGATGTATGCCCAGCGCGGCCACGGCAAGCGTTCCAGCTATTATTCGGATTTCACCTTCGGCGTTTGGGCGGAGGACGAGGATGGGGAACAGCTCGTCCCGGTTGGCAAGGCGTATTTCGGCTTCACCGATGCCGAGCTCGAAGTGCTGGACAAGTTCGTGCGCAATAATACGACCGAACGCTTCGGCCCAGTCAGGGCAGTGCGTGCGGACAAGGAGTTCGGCTTCGTGGTGGAAGTCGCCTTCGAGGGGATCAATCGCTCCACCCGCCACAAGTCAGGCGTCGCCATGCGCTTCCCCCGCATCGCGAGATTGCGTCCCGACAAGCCGTCCTACGAGGCCGATCGCCTGCGCACGCTCATTGCCATGATCGACGCCAAAGCGGGCTGATATTATCTGCCTGCGCAAAAATGACGCAGACACCATGTTTTCAACAGCATGTGTATTGGCGGCAACGCTCTTCCGGTGCAGGTTTTTTGAGCCGGGGAAACGATGGGTGCCGCGTATGAGCTCGCAAGAACGAAATGCCTTTTTCCGTCAACGCCGCGGCCTGCTTGCAGGCATGGCCGGCTCTCTTCTGCTGCCAAACCTTGCGAAAGCCTTCGATGTGCCCGACGTCCCGAGGCTCGCTAAGCATGACTATGCCAGTGTTCGTCGTCACTTCCGCACGAAGCTGCTGCAGAAGGGGCCGGCGCCGGACAAATACGAGCCGCTGGCAGCACCCGCCGATGCCGACCGGATCTTTTACCGCTCCGGCTATGGCGGGGAGCTGGAGCTGACCGCCTGGGTGTCCAAATACAAGCGTGAGCACAAGGCAAAGCCCGGTATTCTTTTTCTTCATGGCGGCAATGCCATGGGTATCGGCCATTGGCAGCTCGTGAAACCTTACATCGATGCCGGTTATGTCGTGATGATGCCGTCCTTGCGCGGCGAAAACGGCCAGATGGGAAATTTCTCAGGCTTCTATGACGAGGTAGACGACGTGCTCGCCGCGACCGAGCGCCTGCGCCATCTGCCGGGCGTCGATCCCGAGCGCCTCTTCATCGCAGGTCACAGCATCGGCGGCACGCTGACCATGCTGACAGCGATGAGTACCCGCCAGTTCCGGGCTGCGGTGCCAATCTCGGGCAACGCAGATGCCTTCCGCTTCTTCAACCGCTACCCTGAGGACATCCGCTTCGACGATTCCAACGCACATGAATTCGAGGTGCGCACGGCGCTTTGCTACGCGCACAGCTTCAAATGCCCGGTGCGGGTGCTGCACGGCACGGAAGAGTCTCACTTCAACGATCGCGCCGATCTGCTTGTCGTCCGCGCTCGCGCGGCGGGCACGCATATCGAAGCCAATACTGTCGTCGGCAACCATACCTCGGCGCTGCCGGCCGAGATCGCTCAGAGCATCCAGTTCTTCCACGGTGTGGCGGCCTGATGGCTGTCGGGTGCGGGTCCGGCAAGGCCCCGCATCATCATGCTTTTTCAGCCGGCTTTTAGCGTCGGCCACCAGCCTCGCGCCAGCCGCGAATGCCATCCTGCGAGCAGATTATGCTGTCTCTGTTATCGCTGATGAGGGTGGTTAGATGAATTTTCTGCGCCGGGCTTTCCCCTTTGCCGGGCTCGCGGCTGCCGCAATGACGCTCAGCGGCTGCAACATTCTCGTTCCCGATGTCGCAGCCGATTCGCCTGCGCGCTTCGTCCAGGAAATCTCGCCGGTCTTTTACGAGCCGCCCGGCGTCGACCCGCGCCGCGTCAAGCCGATCCCCGATCAGCCGGTGCCGCAGACGCGCGAACTCTACAAGACGCAGTTCCATCAGACTTACGGCCTGCCGGTCAGCAACCCGCTGAACCTGGATATGGGCATGTACGGCCAGGTCAGGGACGGCGATTTCACGCTGCCGGCCATCCCCGCCACTCGCATCCGTCCGGAATATCTACGCCAGGAGGTCGATTACCAGACCAACGAGCGACCGGGCACGATTGTTGTCGATACCAAGGACCGCTTCCTCTATTTCGTCGAAGGCAACGGCAAGGCGATGCGCTACGGCGTCGGCCTCGGCCGGGAGGGCTTCGCGTGGAAAGGCCGTGGCGTCATCCAATGGAAGCAGAAGTGGCCGCGCTGGACGCCGCCGATCGAAATGGTCTCCCGCCAGCCGGAAGTTCGCCCCTTCTCTGCGGAAAATGGCGGCATGAATCCGGGCCTTGCAAATCCCCTCGGCGCCCGCGCCATGTATATTTTCAAGGACGGCCAGGACACGCTCTATCGCATCCACGGTACGCCCGACTGGCAGTCGATCGGCAAGGCGGTTTCCTCCGGCTGCGTACGCATGCTCAATCAGGATGTAATCGACCTCTATGACCGCGTGCCGGCCAAGTCCGAGATCGTGGTGATGTAGGGCTGCAACAGAGCGGGCGAGATCGTCTGCCTGAAGCCGCACACGTCTGCGTGATGCTATGGTTTATTCAGCATAAGCCGATAGATCTTTCCTTGTCGATTTCGCATTGGACGAATCAGGGGTGAGCTGCGTTTATGGCAAGCCCCGCATCACGAAGGAAATCAGTCCCGCGTCATGAGCCTCGATAAACCCCTCTCCCGTCGTAGCTTCCTTTCCTTTTCGGCTTTGACAGCGGCTTCCGCGCTGGCAGGCTGTGCCTCCACTTCGAACACGGTCGAAAATGGCGGCATGTCGATCAGCTACCGTTCGCCCTTCCGCGCGTTCCAGACGACGAGCGTACCCAGCGAAGCAGAACTTGCCGTCATGTACGGCCCAATCGAAGACGGCGGTTTCCTCATCCCCGCCGTTCCCTACCAGCAGATCGACCCGCGCTACTATCGCCAACAGGTCGTGGATCCGACCGGCCAACCGCCCGGCACCATCGTCGTCGATACGCCCTCGCGCTTCCTTTATCTCGTCCAGCCTGGCGGCATGGCCATGCGCTACGGCGTCGGCATCGGCCGCGAAGGCTTTGCCTGGTCGGGTAATGGCGTGATCCAGTGGAAGCAGAAATGGCCGCGCTGGAAGCCGCCGAATGAGATGGTTGCCCGCCAGCCGGAGCTTGCGAAATACTCGATCGAGCGTGGCGGCATGGAGCCAGGGCTCTTGAATCCGCTCGGTGCGCGCGCGCTCTACATCTTCTCCGACGGTGAAGATACGCTCTACCGCCTGCACGGCAATCCCGAATGGCGCTCCATCGGCAAGGCCGTCTCATCGGGCTGCGTGCGCCTGCTTAACCAAGACATCATCGACCTCTACGATCGCGTCCCCAACAAAACCCCGATCGTTGTTTGGCAGTGAGGAGTGATGCCGCGGAGCGGCAACAATCGATCCAGTGAATCGATTGTAACGACGAACGCCCTGAGCCCAAGCGAAGGGCTGGAAGGGTGCCCGACCAAAAACAAAAAAGCCGCTCGTCAAACGGGCGGCTTTTTGTTTGGCTTCGAAATCAAATTATGCCGCCTCGGCGCAAATCCCAGCCTTGCACCCCGAAGCAAGTAGCGCCTTATCCGCCACGTCGACAAACAACTGCCGAAACCACGACGCCCGCTCATCCGCCCTGTCCACCCGCCGATACAGCATCGACACGGGATCGGCCGGCAGCTCGATCGGCGGCATCGAGACCTCGAGATTGTGAAGCTGCGCCATGCAGCGTCCGAGCGATTCCGGCACGATGGCGATCGACGGCATGGCTCTCAGCGCCGGCGGCACGGCCGAATAACGGGGAACGGTCGCCACCACATTGCGGCTCAAGCCTACCTTGTCGAGCGCAGCGTCGACCGCCGTCGTCGCACTGCCGACGAAGGAGATGGCGATATGCGGTGCAGCGACGAAATCCGCGACGCTGATCGGCGGCTTCAGCTTCAATTGCTGCGGGTCATAAATGGCGATCGAACACTGCTCGAACAGCGGCTTGCGGATATGCCAGGAGGCGGGTTCGCCATGCACGGAAATGCTGAATTCGTAGGCGCCGTCATCAAGCATCTGCGCCGCATCGCGTTTGTCGGCTGCCACGCCCACGAGCCGCGCGCCCGGCGCAAGCTGGCGCAGCCGCGCAACCAGCGGGCCGAAGAAAGCGGTTTCCAGATTGTCGCACATGCCGACGCGGAATTCGCCCTGCCAGGTCGATGGGTCGAAACCCTTGGGCGGGCGGATCGCCCGTTCGATGCCGGAAAGCGCATCCTCGATCGCCGGTGCGATGGCCAACGCCCGCGCGGTCGGCTGCAGGCCGCGGCCGACGCGTACGAACAACTCGTCGTCCAGCGCTTCGCGCAGCCGCTTGAGCGCGGCGGAAAGTCCGGGCTGGCCGAGCAACAGCCTTTCGGCTGCACGGCTGACGTTGCGCTCCTGCATCAGCACTGAAAAGGCAAGCAGAAGGTTCAGATCAATTTTGCGAAGCACAGCATCATTCATCATTATGAGTAATACCTGACATAGCTACTATCAATTTGCAATGGGGTTTGAAGCTGTACATTTTCTCGTTCCCTGCCGCCCGCCAGCCTCCCGGCGAAGGCGGCAGCAAAGAAGGAACCGAGATCGATGACCAATTCCCCATCTCCACGCGGAGCCGGCCTGGCGTTGCTGCTGCTCTGCGCTGCGAACTTCCTTGACGCCATGGATGTTTCCACCATCGGGGTCGCCCTGCCTGCCATCCAGACCGAACTTGGTATGCCGGCAACCTCGCTTCAATGGGCCGTCAGCGCCTATGTGCTAGGTTACGGCGGATTCCTGCTGCTTGGCGGCCGCGTCGCCGACCTCTTCGGCCACCGCCGCGTCTTTCTCTGGTCGCTTGGCATCTTCGCGGCCGCCAGCATTGCCGGCGGCTTCGTGGATAGCGGGCCGACGCTGATCGCTGCCCGCCTGGTGAAGGGAATCGCTGCCGCCTTCACCGCCCCGGCGGCGCTTGCCCTGCTGCTCTCCGTCTTCGGCGAGGGCGAAAAGCGGGCCAAGGCGCTCGGCGTCTTCGCCTCGACGGGTGCCACCGGCTTTGTGCTCGGTATGGTGCTCGGCGGTGCCGCCACCCTCGTGAGCTGGCGGGCAACGCTCGTCATGGGCGCTCCGGTCGCGATCCTCACGCTGGCGATCGCTCCCTTTGTCCTGCCTCCGGATGCTCGGCGCGGCGAGGGACGCAAGCATTTCGACTGGGCGGGTGCCTTGACGATCACCCCCGGCCTGCTGCTCTTCGTCTTCGGCATTACCAACGCTGCCGCAGCCGGCTGGAATGACTTCTTCACCTGGGGCTCGCTCGTTGCCTCCGTGGTGCTGATCGCACTCTTCCTGATCGTCGAATCGCGCCATGCCGATCCCATGGTGCCGCTGCATATCTTCCGCCGGGCAAAGCTCAGCCATGCCAATGCCATCGCCGCTTTGTTCCAGGGCGCCTATGTCGGCTTCCAGTTCATCGCGACGCTCTACTATCAGGATGTGATCGGCTGGTCGGCCTTTGCCACCGGCTTCTGTTTCGCTTTCGGCGGTGTCTGCGTGATGTTCCTTGCACCGCGTTTTGCCACTGTCGCGCAGATCCGCGGCACGACGGGCCTGATGGCGGTTGGCGTCGGGCTGCAGGCGACGAGCTATATCCTCTGGGTTGCTCTGGTCGGTCACATCGATCCGATCATCCTGGTTGCCTTGAACCAGATCCCGCTCGGCGTCGGTTATGCCATGACCTATCCGGCAATCCAGGTTGCAGCACTGTCTGACGTCGAGGAAGACAAGTCCGGCCTTGCCTCCGGCCTGCTCTTCGCTTCCTTCCAGATCGGCGGCGGCATCGTGCTTGCGGCCGCTTCCGCCATCTTCGCCGCAGCCCCGCACTTCGGCTGGGATCCCTATGTCGGCGGCATCGTCTTCGTGGCGCTGCTGGCGATCCTGATCACCCTGCTTGCCGCTGTCGGTCCGAAGAGCGCCACGCTTCGCCCGCAGGCCTATCAGGCAGCGGAATAATGCAAAGTGCCCGCGCCGCCCTTGCGCGGGCATCCTCTTTCAGGCCGTGTTCAGTCTCGGCCTATATGCTTGCGTTGAGGTTTCCGCGCAGCCGGGTCAGCATGTCACGCATGACCGCCATTTCCTCCAGCGTGCAGCCGATCGCCTCGCCGATTGAAGACATGATCGTATTGACCTCACCCCTCATCGCCTGACCTTTCGGCGTCAGTGACACGATGACCTGCCGCTCGTCGCGGGAATCGCGGGTGCGCTTGATGAGGCCATTCTGCTCCAGCCGCTTGAGGAGAGGGGAGAGCGTGCCGGAATCGAGATCGAGCTGCTCCCCGATCGTCTTGACCGGCAGTTCGGCCTTTTCCCATAGAACCAGCATGACGAGATATTGCGGATAGGTGAGGCCCACCCTGTCGAGTATGGGCTTGTAGGCGCGGGTGAAGGCATGCGCCGTCGCATAGACCGCGAAACAGAGCTGCTTCTCCAGCCGCTTTTCCTCTTCCGGTATTTCCATCACTTTCGCCGTTCTCGCTTTCATCGCTGCCATCCCTAGAGGTCTCATTGTCCTCTTTTCAATTCTGAATGCAATTTGCAAAATTCACTTGCGTGCAATTTAATTGGACGTTATTAAAAACTCAACCCGAACGAACGGGGCCAACCAAAGGAGATTGTCATGCCTATTCTCTATACGACCAAAGCTTCCGCCACCGGTGGCCGCGCCGGCCGCGCCGTTTCCGAAAACGGCGTTCTCGACGTCACGCTGACCGTGCCGAAGGAACTCGGCGGCGACGGCGCAACCGGCACCAATCCCGAACAGCTCTTTGCGGCCGGTTATTCCGCCTGCTTCCTCGGTGCCTTGAAATTTGTGGCCGGCAAGGAAAAGGTCAAGATTCCCGAGGAAACCACCGTCTCCGCAACCGTCGGCATCGGTCCGCGTGAAGATGGCGGCGGCTTCGGCATCGAAGTGGCCCTGACCGTCAACATCCCGGGTGTCGACCGCGAAACCGCCGAAAAGCTTGCGGCGGCCGCCCATATTGTCTGCCCTTACAGCCACGCGATGCGCACTTCGACCGAAGTTCCGGTCACGGTCGCCTGATTATTCTGTAATATCGATTGAGAAGGGCCGGGGCAGCGCTCCGGCCTTTTCGTTTGAATTCAATACGCCGCCTGCTGTTCCTTTGTTTCGGAATTCAGCCGTTGACTTCGCGCATGCCCATTTCGCCGTAGCGATCTCCGACCGCGCGGGGCAGGGCACTGGCGATTTCCTCGAGATCCTGCGCCGTCAGATCAAGGGCGGCCGCACCGAGATTCTCGTCCAGCCGGCTGCGGCGGCGGGTGCCGGGGATCGGAACGATGTTCTCGTCCTGCGCCATCACCCAGGCAAGCGCCAGCTGCGCCGGTGTTACGCCCTTGCGATGCGCAATCTCTTCGACCACAGCGACCAGTTCGAGGTTACGCTCAAAATTGTCACCCATGAACCGGGGCGAGGTCCGCCTGTAATCGTCAGGCGCAAGATCGTCGATGGATCGGATGGCGCCCGACAGGAAGCCGCGCCCGAGCGGCGAATAGGCGACGAGCCCGATCCCGAGTTCACGCAATGTCTGCAGCACGCCACCTTCAGGGTCGCGGGACCACAGCGAATATTCGCTTTGAACAGCCGTGACGGGATGCACGGCATGCGCTCGGCGGATCGTTTCAGGGCTGGCTTCCGACAGGCCGATATACCTGACCTTGCCTGCTTCGACGAGCTCCTTCATCGCGCCGACCGTTTCCTCGATCGGTGTGTGGGGGTCGACGCGATGGAGATAATAGAGGTCGATGTGGTCGACGCCGAGGCGCCGCAAGGACCCTTCGCAGGAAGCTTTGGCATAGTCGGGCCGCCCGTTGACCGTCTGGGTGCCAGGTATTGCTTCCAATCCGCGTACGATGCCGAATTTGGTTGCCAGCACCACCTGCTCTCGCCGGCCTCTGATCGCTTCACCCACGAGCTCTTCGTTGGTATGCGGGCCGTAGACATCGGCCGTATCGAGCAGGGTTACGCCGCGATCGAGCGCATGATGGATTGTCGCAATCGCCTCGCCCCTGTCCGCTTTCGTCGCGCCATAGGCCCAGCTCATGCCCATGCAGCCGAGGCCGATCGATCCGACCTCAAGTCCGTGCCCGAGCCGGCGTGTCTGCAATGTTTCGTTTCTCATCTCTCGTCCTTTCTTCCGCCTCCGCATAGGAGGCGATTTTGCCGTCGAGGACGCGAAGGCAGGCTTCGAGATCGGCCACATGGGCCCGGACACGCTCGCGATGCTCCTCGAGCATCTGGCGACGCTCGCTGAAAGTGGCTTTCCCGCTGTCGGCAAGCTTTGCATAAAGCAGCATGTCGCGGATCGGCATGCCGGTCGTCTTCAGACGGCCGAGAAATTCGATCCAGGAAAGGATGGAAGCGTCGTAGTCGCGTTGTCCGGATCGGTCGCGGTCGGCATAGGGTAGCAGGCCGATACGCTCGTAATAACGCAGCGTATGAGCCGACAAACCGCACCGTTTCGCGAGGTCACTGATCTTCATGAGACACCTGTTCTCGTCACGACGCCAACGAAGCTACGGCTTCGAGCGCACTCTAAGTCAAGAGGCTTTTGTTGCTTATTTTGCGGTCGTCAGATTCCGGTTTGCAGGATCAAGCCAGGTACTGCAGGTCCCGCCTCAGCTCATCCGCATTGCCGTTCGGCAGCTTCGTTTCCAGAGCAGCATGTGTGCTTTCCCATATCGGCAAGGCCTTCTGCAGTGCCGCTCGCCCGTCATCTGTCAGGCGGAGTAGGCGGCCGCGCCGGTCTCTCGGGTTGGCCACGATATCGACGAAACCCTTGCGCTGCAGCGGCTTCAGCGCCGCCGTCAGCGTGGTCTGGTCCATGGCGAGCAGGTTCGCCACCGGCCCCATGGGCGGTGGCTCCGGCCGGTTCAGGGACATCAGCAGGGAGAATTGGCCGTTGGTAAGGCCGACAGGCCGCAGCGCATCGTCGAACAGCCTTGCGAGCGCACGGGCGGCACGCTGCACATGCAGGCACAGACACGTATCCCGCACCAGAAGCGTCGTAGAGAAAGGAATCGTCACGTTTGACATGGCCTATTTCTATTGATATCAATGTATTTAGTCAAGACGAGGAGACTGTCCGTCGGAAAAGTCCGGCCGCGCCGGAGGAGGGCGCAGACCATGTTGAACAAGGTGATTCAAAATCCCGTCGTTTCCCGCGAGGAGTGGCTCGAAGCCCGCCGCGCCTTTCTCCTGAAGGAGAAGGAGGCAACCCATCTCAGGGACAAGCTGAATGCCGAGCGCATGGCTTTGCCCTGGGTGAAGGTGGACAAGGACTATACGTTCGACACCCTCGACGGCCCGAAATCGCTCGCCGATCTTTTTGACGGCCGCAGCCAGCTGATGGTCTATCACTTCATGTTCGGCCCCGAATGGGAAGCCGGCTGCCCTGGCTGCTCGTTCCTAGCCGATCACCTCGATGGCACACTGCCTCACCTCAACCACCACGACGTCACTCTCGTTGGCGTCGCCCGCGCGCCGCTCGCCAAGATCCGGGCCTACAAGCAGCGCATGGGATGGAAGTTTCCCTGGGTTTCGTCCTTCGGCAGCGACTTCAACTTCGATTATCACGTATCTTTCACGCCTGAGGACCTTGCCAAGGACAAGGTCTTTTATAATTTCTCTCCGATAGCGCCCTCTGATGCCAATGACGAACTGCCGGGACTTTCCGCCTTCTACAAAAATGATAAGGGCGAAGTGTTTCATACCTATTCGAGCTATGCCCGAGGTGCGGAAGAATTGCTCGGTACGTTGATGATCCTGGATCACGCCCCCAAGGGTCGCAACGAAGATTCGACCATGGATTTCGTAAAGCGCCATGACGAATATGAGGAAGCCCCCAAGGCCTCATCCAGCTGCCACTAACGCGATTCAACCTAAAGTAGGCGGCGGTCTTGCATCCGGAATTGCGTCAAAGCAGTGAGACAGAGCAGTTTCGGGACTCGAAGTAACACGGAAATGCTCTAGCCAGCCATCCATCATCCGCAGGAGAAGGACGATGAAGACCGCAGAAGTGCTGAAGGAGCATAGTTTTCTGGAGAGAATGGTCGGTCAATGGACCGTCAACGCTCCAGACATGACCGGTCAGAAGCCTTGGGAGGAGACCGTTCGTTCCCTGCAGGGTATCTGGTTTGTCGCTGAAGGCAGCGGCGAAATGACTGACGGCAAGCAAGCGACGACGATCCTGACCCTCGGCTACGACCCGAGCAAAGGCAAGTACGTCGGCAGCTGGATCGGCTCCATGATGGATTACATGTGGACCTATGAGGGCGAGGTCGAGCCGTCGGGCAACGTGCTGTCGCTGTATACGAGGGGGCCGGCCTTCGACGGCAGCGGCCTTGCTGACTATCGCGAGCAGATCACCTTCCTCGACCACGACGTCAGAACCTTCACATCGAGCACCAGGGAGCCTGATGGCACCTGGAAGCAGTGCATGGAAGCCAGATATACCCGCAAGGGCTGAAATTGCATGAAAGCCAGGAGACAGAACTCAAGCGTGGACCGAGGAGAACACGATGTCCAATACGCATGGCAAGTTCATATGGTGCGAACTGATGACGCCGGATCCGGACGCGGCGGCGAAATTCTATGGCTCGGTGGTTGGCTGGACGTCCAGTAAAATGCCGGCCGAAGACCAGCCGGAATACGTGATCTTCGAAGCGAACGGCGTCAGAGTGGCCGGCATGATGCCTTTTCCCGCAGAGTTGGAAGGGCAGGGCATTCCGCCGAATTGGACCGGCTATGTCGCCGTCGACAATGTCGATCAGTCGGCACGCGACTTCGCGGCAAACGGCGGTACCGTCCGCCGCCAGCCGGCGGATATTCCAGGCATAGGACGCTTTGCCGTGGTAGCCGATCCTGACGGAGCTGTGCTCTGCATCATGACGCCGCTGCCGATGGAAAATCCGCCGCCGGAACTGCCCTTCGACACGCCCGGCCATGTCGGCTGGCGCGAGCTCTACGCCAATGACGGGGCGAAGGCGTTCGACTTCTATTCCAAGCTCTTCGGCTGGACGAAGGATCAGGACTTCGACATGGGGCCGATGGGCGTCTACCACATCTTCGCCGAACATGGAAAACAGACCGGCGGCATGATGACCCGCCCACCCGAAGTCAAGATGGCCTTCTGGTCCTACTATTTCACCGTGCCGGCGCTCGATGCCGCGATCGAGCGCACCAATGCCGGCGGAGGCAAGGTCGTCAACGGCCCCATGGAAGTCCCCGGCGGCTGGGTCTGCCAGGCAGTGGACCCGCAAGGCGCCTATTTCTGCCTTTCGGCGGGCAAGCGATAGCCGCAAAATAGGGCGCATGCATCTCGCGCTTCTTCGTTCCTGAAAACGGCAGGAACGAAGACTTGGAACATGTGCCGTGTGGCCCCCCTCATCTGCCTGCCGGCATCTTCTCCCCGCTGGGGAGAAGGGATATGCCGCACTGCCTCTCATCACAAATGGCGGCGGCAAGAATAGGCTATTGCCGCAACTCCCCTCTACCCATTGGGGAGAAGGTGCCCGAAGGGCGGATGAGAGGGCACACGACGCGGCTGACGACGAATTGTAGCCTTCAAACCCTGTTACCCAGCCCCGCCAACGCTCGCAAAGAAGCCTTCCGGGCTCTCCACCTCCACCAGCTTTTTCCGCTCGATCAGCCAGAAGCGATTGCCGACCGCGCGCACGAAGCTGCGGTCGTGGGAGACGAGCAGGCAGCTTGCCTCATGGGCCAGCAACTCGCTTTCCAGTGCTTCCTGCCCCTCGATGTCGAGATGGTTGGTGGGCTCATCGAGCAGGTAGAAGTTCGGCTGCGTCAGCCTGAGCACCAGCATGCCGAGCCGTGCCTTCTGCCCGCCCGACAGCAGTTTGACCGGCTTGCTCTGCATCTCGATCGTCATGCCGGCACCGGCAAGCAGTGAGCGCGCCCGCTGGTCGCCGACATCGAAGCGGCGGATGATCGTTTGCAGCGGCGTGTCGGCATCGCTGAGATCGGCAAGCAACTGGTCGCCATAGCCGAGCACCAGCGAGGGTGTCGCCTTGATGCCGGCCTTTGCCGTTTCAGGCTCGGCGATCGCCGCGCGCAGCATGGAGACGAGCCGCGACTTGCCGGCACCATTGAGGCCGAGCAGCACGATGCGGTCGCCTTGGCAGATGAACTGCTTTCCCGTTCGGAAGAGCAGCATGCCGTCAGGCGTGGTGACTTCTGCATCCTCAAGCGTGACCAACACCTTGGCATGCGTGCCGCGATTGGCGAGGCGGATCGCGCCTGCTGAACGCTCCAGATGCGCAGGCTTTGCCGTTTCCTCCAGCTTTTCGGCGCGCTGTTTCAACTGCTTTGTCTTGACCACCAGCAGGTCGCTGCCGGAATTGATGCCGATATTGTTGAGCTTGGCCGCTTGCTTCCGCAACTGCTCGACCGTCTTCATGTCCTTCTCGTAGCGCCGCGCATCGGAGGCGTCAGCCTCGTCGAGTGCCGCTCTCGCCCGGCTATAGGGCAGGGAGAAGACCGGCGATTGCTCCGGCCGCAGGAAGAGCGTCCGGTTGGTCGTCGCATCGAGGAAGGCGCGGTCGTGGCTGGAGATGATCACGGGCGTATCGCGGGGCAATGCGTTCAGCCAGTTTTCCACCTGCGCGATCTTTTCGAGGTCGAGATGGTTGGTCGGCTCGTCGAGCAGCAGCACATCAGGTTCGTTCACCCATGTGCGGGCAATCAGTGCCAGCCGCTGCCAGCCGCCGCTGAGCTGTCGGAGCGGCCGCTCGCGCAATTCCTCGGGCACTTCGAGCGATTCCAGCACGACATCTGCACGCCAGCTTTCGCCGTCAGCCTGGTCAGGAGGAAGGGCGAGAAGCACGGCGTCACGGAAGCTGGCGTCGAGAAGTGCCGGTGACATATTCTGCTCCACATGGCCGATGGTGAGCCCGCGCGCCCGCGTAATCTCGCCTTCGGTCGGTTCCAGCTTGCCCGTCATGAGGTGGAGCAGCGTGGATTTGCCGCGCCCGTTCGCCGCCACGAGGCCGATCCGGTCGCCGGCATTGACGACGAGATTGAGTTTCGAAAACAGCGGGGCGGACAGAACGATGCCGAGATTGCGGATATTGATGAGGGTCATGATCGGATCCTGGTCTTGCCAAGCGATCGCGCCTATCCGGGGCTTGCAGCCATCGACGGAAAGCGCGTTATGCTTGGCGGATTATGAAATGCTGCAGCTTGAACGGCGGGCATTCAGGTGCAGCAGTGCCACTGGGGGCAGACCAGGAAGAGATTTACGAGAAACGGTCTCTGGTCAGCCCTGCAAACGCATCTGCAGGGCGTTGACTGGGCCACGCTGGCGATGATGCCGGAAATAGATATTCACGCGCAGCCCTCCTTTCTTTCTCGGTTACACGAGGGAAATACCATTGCTTGCGTCTGGAAACAAGGGATCACGATGGCAGTAAACACGCTCAGATGGTATAAAGGGCCTTCGTCATCCGGGGGCGTGGGGATGATTTCCGTTTCAAGGGCAGGCAGCACAGAGGATTTCGTCATCGCCGCTGGCTTCTGCGAGGCGCTCGGTGCCCTGGATGTGGCGATGGGACGTGATCATGGCGTTCCTGCCGAGATTGTCATGACGCTTTTTCACGGCGAAAATCATGAAAGCCTCGCCCGGAAATACACCTCCGACGAAGCGATGATGTTCCTCGCCAGATGGGAGGGAGCACCGGCGGGCTGCATCGCGCTCGCACCCTTCGAGACCGATGCCATGGAGATCCATAAATTCTACGTAGACCCCGCCTTTCGCGGCCGGGGCATCGGCAATGTGCTGATGCGGCGGGTGTTCGAGGAGGCAAAAAAGAGCGGCCGTCCCACTATGCTCGTCAATACCGCTGCCTATCTGAAAAGTGCGCTCTCGCTCTACGAAGCCTTCGGCTTTACCCATTGCCCGCCTTTTCACACCGTGCCGGCTGAAATCAGCCACACCGAAGTCTTCATGTCGCGATTGCTTTGATCCCGACACAATCGCTTCTTAGCGATGTCAGGCATCACGGGAAGGCACCGCATGCTCATCGCGCATCTGCACTATAGTTGCACAACACCCTGTGATCGTTGTAAGCGGCCGTCGATGGACTGAGGAAATTCCTGATCGAGGACGAAGCGATGGCAGGCGGTGACGACGAATATGTTTACGACGAGGCGACAGGCGAATGGCGCCCTGCCTCCGAGATGGCGGCAGCCGCACAGGCCGCGTCCGAGGTTCGTGACGCCTCGGGAAATGTGTTGAAGGACGGTGACTCCGTCACGCTGATCAAGGATCTGAAGGTGAAGGGCGCCAACCAGACACTGAAGCAGGGCACGGTCATCCGCTCGATCCGTCTGACGGACAATCCGGAAGAGATCGACTGCCGTCACGATACGATCAAGGGCCTCGTGCTGCGCACGGAATTTGTCCGTAAGCGCTGATCAAGGCATGTTGCGCAAAGCGTGCAGCGATTTTGCGCAATATGCGTCAAACAGGGATTTAAAGCGTGGCAAGCGAATCTGAAAGATTGCCCCACGCTTTAGTCTTAGCGCTTTAGGCTGCCGAGGATGCCACGCACCAGCGCCCGCCCAACCTGGGTCGCCACCGTGCGCGCAACGCTCTTCATCGCCGCTTCCACGACGGTTTCACGCTGGTAGCCGGCGCGGCCGCGAGACTGGCCGCGGGCGGGCTGGTCGTCGTCGGCGCCGCCAAAGCCCGGCAGCGTCCAGCCGGACGTCGTGCCGCCCTCCTGTGGCGCCGGGGCCTCTTCCTGCGCCCGCTTGGCGGCTTCGGAATCAGCCGCCTTCTTGGCACGTGCGGCGAGCATTTCAAAAGCGGATTCGCGGTCGATATCCTCGTCATAGACGCCGAGAACGGGGCTATGGTCCATCACTTGCTGGCGCTCGGCATCGCTCACCGGTCCGACGCGGCCGGATGGCGGGCGGACCAGCGTGCGTTCGACGATCGAAGGCGCACCCTTGGCTTCGAGCGTCGAGACCAACGCTTCCCCGGTGCCGAGAGTGGTGATGACCGTGGCGCAATCGAAAGCCGGGTTGGGGCGGAACGTATCGGCGGCCGTCTTCACCGCCTTCTGCTCGCGCGGCGAATAGGCGCGAAGCGCATGCTGCAGGCGGTTGCCGAGCTGGGCGAGTACCGTTTCCGGCACGTCGAGCGGGTTCTGCGTCACGAAATAGACTCCGACGCCCTTGGAGCGGATGAGGCGCACCACCTGCTCAACACGCTCGACTAGCACCTTCGGCGCATCGTTGAAGAGCAGATGCGCTTCGTCGAAGAAGAACACCAGCTTCGGCTTGTCGGGGTCGCCGACCTCAGGCAGTTCCTCGAAGAGCTCGGAGAGCAGCCACAGCAGGAAGGTGGCGTAAAGGCGCGGGTTCATCATCAGCTTGTCGGCGGCAAGCACGGAGATCTGCCCGTAGCCATTGTTCGACGTGCGCATAATGTCGGTGATCTTAAGGGCCGGTTCGCCGAAGAAATGTTCCGCCCCCTGCTGTTCCAGCACCAGCAGCGCACGCTGGATGGAACCGACCGAGGCTTTGGAAATCAGCCCGAACTGGCTGGAAAGCTCTGACGCATTCTCGCCCATATAGTTGAGCAGCGCCGTGAAGTCCTTGAGGTCGAGCAGCGGCAGGCCGGCCTTGTCGGCGATCTTGAAGGCGATATTGATGACGCCTTCCTGCGGCTCGGAAGCATCCATCAGGCGGGCCAGCAGCAGCGGCCCCATCTCGGCGACTGTCGTACGCACCCGGTGACCCTTCTCGCCGAAGAGGTCCCAGAAAATGACTGGAAACTGGTCGAATTCGTAATCGGTAAAGCCGATCTGCTCGGCCCGTTTGGTGAGGAAATCCTTCGGCTCGCCCTTGGCGGCGATGCCCGAAAGGTCGCCCTTGATATCGGCAGCGAAAACCGGCACGCCGGCTCTTGCAAAACCCTCCGCCAGCACCTGCAGGGTCACCGTCTTTCCGGTACCGGTTGCGCCGGTCACCAGGCCGTGCCGGTTGCCGAATTTGAGGTCGAGATATTCGCCCTTGTTGATGCTGTCGTCGGGATTGCGGCTTGCGCCGATGAAAATCTTGCCGTCCTCGAGCATGTAGAATGTCTCCCTCGGTCGATGCCGCCGCTCAATTCCAGAATATGCGGGATGCTCTTTCCGCACAGTCATGCAAATATCGTTTCTCTGTTATAAGCAGGCGACGGGAGACGGACAACTGTCTGTGTCAAAAGGAAAAGCAGGAGCGGGCACTCTCCAACGGAGCCGCTTGAGTTGCCGCCTTGATTCGATTACGTTGACGTTAACGTCAAATAGGAGGCAGACGATGAATGAGATTGTGACTGAAATCGCCAATCGTGTGGGCATTGCGCCTGATCTGGCCGAAAAAGCGCTCGGCATGATGCTCGGCTTCCTGCAGTGCGAAGCGGCCGACGGCCCGGTTGCCGAGATGATCGAGAAGATCCCCGGCGCCACCGAACTCGTCGCCCAGTTCAATGGCGAAGGTTCCAGCGGTGGCGGTGGCCTGCTCGGCGGCCTGATGAGCGCGCTCGGTGGTGGCGGCATCATGGGCCTCGGCCAGCAGCTGATGAGCGAAGGCCTCGGCATGAGCGAAATCACCTCGCTCGCCAAGGAAACCATAGCCATCGCTAAGCAACATGCCGGCGAAGAGGTGGTCGATCAGGTCGTCGCCTCCGTACCCGGCCTCAGCCAGTTCGTCTGAGGCGACTCATCATTTCCTGGGGCCCCCGGCATCGTCCGGGGGCTTTGTTTTTAAAGCCTTTCCCTCTTTTCTCTGTATGTTTTTCATGGCCGACACATTCCCGATCAAAGCTTTGCTGCCCAAGTCGGGCGGCCACCAATTCGTGCTCTATGGCGATTCCTGCTCGGGCGTTGCCGACGCTCTGCACGAGCGTACTATTGCATCCGTTAATGCTGTCTTGCGCAGGCTTGAACCCCAGCCGCAGTTCATTCTCTTTCCGGGCGATGAGATCATCGGCCTGACGACGGATGAAGCATCGCTGCGCGCCCAGTGGCGGCATTGGTTCGATGTCGAGATGGCCTGGCTCGACCGGGCGAGCATTCCGATGTGGCACACGACCGGCAATCATACGACCTATGACGAGATGAGCGAGGCCGTCTTCCGCGACGTGCTCGGCCTTCCGGCAAACGGGCCGGCGGGGCAGGAGGGGCTCGCCTATTGGGTTCGCCGCGGCGATCTGCTTATGGTTTTCGTACATACCCTCTGGAGCGGTCTTGGCGGGGAAGGTCACGTCGAAACGGAGTGGCTGGAGGCGACGCTGAAGGACCATGCTGATGCTCGCTATAAGCTTGTGCTCGGCCATCATCCGGTCTTTCCGGTCAATGGCTACGCCGGCACCTATCAGCGCGAGATCGGCCATGAATATGCCGAGCGCTTCTGGGATATTCTCGTGGAGGCTGGTGTTCTTGCCTATTGTTGCAGCCATATCCTGGCTTTCGATGTGCAGGTCCATCGCGGCGTGCTGCAGATATGCACGGCAGGGGCCGGAACCGCGCACAGAATGCCCGAGGGCGTCGAATATCTCCATTGCATCCAGGCAGCCCTCGATGAAGAGCGCCTTTGCTATCAGGTTCTCGATACCGAAGGCATTGCGCGGGAAAGCCTGCAATGGCCGCCTGTCCTTGCGCGCGAGGATAGATGGCTTAGCCTTCCCCATGGCGTGGGCGACGCTCTCTGGACTGGGCCGATGGGTGCCGACCGGATCATCGAACTGCGCCTGAGCGGCCGCATGGCATCGGACGCCCGGACCCCTCCGCAGACGATCTTCTCGGCTTTCGGCGATGAAGGCTTGGCGCCCCTATGGCTTGGCCTGCGCGGCAGGCGGCAGCAATTGACGCTCATCCTCGGTCGCGATCCCGGTCGCAGCCCCTATTATTTCTTCGGTCCGGACCTGCCGCCGGGCGAGGATTTCGATCTCCACATCCTCCTGCATGGCGGCATGGGACCGGGCGGCGTACTCTGGCGATGCGACGGCAGCGGGGCCTGGTCCTCCTTGGAGGCGATCGCCTCGGCAGGGCTTGAACGCCTCGTCTGGCCGTCTTGCTGGAGTGTCGGCCATGGTCAGAAAGGTAAGCGCGACCGCCCGTTAATGGGCGAGAGCCTGAGGCTGAGTATTGCAGGTTGAGAGGCGCAGGGCGGTTTTTGTCTCGATGAACACGAATGATCGATCTTCGCCGGTGATGAGAGCACCTTATTCGCCAATGGTCGGTTGTTTTTTTGAGATCAAAGCAAACCATCCGGCGGCGTCAGTCGCCGGATGGAAATCCGCACCGACTCTTCCTAGATAAGTGCATGCCGGATTTTTTCACCGACGGCCGGATCGGCTGGAACGATGGATGCCCAGATCCCGTTTTATACCGGCCAGATAAGAAGGAATATGGTCATGCGTACGGTCATTGCAGCAGCCTCGATCATTCTCCTCGGTTTCGCCGCACCGGTCTTCTCCCAAACCCTTGGCGATATGGACTATTCCGGTCGTTTCGGCGGCATGCCGCCTGGAACCGTGCCTGATGCTGACGCCAGCGGCGGCGGCATCTCCATTCCGCTCGACCCGGTCGAAAGCGAGAACATCACCGTCGTCGTTCCGTCCGATCGGACGGTTTGCCCGAAGCATGGCACGCGGGCATATCGCGTGGCCGAGCGCGATGGCACGCTGGCAGCCGCCTGCCGCTGACGGAATAAGTTCAGGTTAGATAGAGCAGGAACGGCTATTTCCCGTTCCTGTGCAGGATCACGCCCAGTTCATGCCACTCGCGGCCGTCGCGCTGAATCAGTTCGTCGGCACAGGCAGGTCCCATGCTGCCCGGAACATAGGGATCAGGAATGCGGTCATCTTTTGCCCACTCGTCCAGGAAGGGCTGCACCGCCGCCCAGCCGGCCTCGATGCCGTCGGCGCGCTGGAAGAGCGTCTGGTCGCCGATGAAGAGGTCGTAGAGCAGGGATTCATAGCCGGTTGTCTTGCTGATATCGAATTTGTCGGCATAGCGGAAATCGAGCGAGACCGGTACGGTGTCGACGGATTGCCCCGGTGACTTGATGGAAATCTCCATGCTCATGCCCTCATCGGGCTGCACCTGGATGACGAGCCTGTTCGGCGGCAGCCGTCGGTTAACCTCCGTCTCGCGGAACTGCGCGAAAGGAACGGGTTGAAAGGTGATGACGATTTCGGTATCGCGCGCCGTCATCGCCTTGCCGGTGCGCAAATAGAAGGGAACGCCTGCCCAGCGCCAGGTATCGGCATAGAGTTTCAACGCCACATATGTCTCGGTCTTGCTGGTGGGTGAAACATCCTTCGTATCGCGATAAGCGGGCAAGCTGGTGCCGTTAAGCGGACCGGCGGTGTAAGCCCCGCGCACGCCATTCGCCTTGGCTTCTTCCGGCGTATAGATGCGCAGCGCCTTCAGCACCTTGCTCTTCTCGTTGCGGATCGCCTCCGCGTCGAAGCTGTTCGGCGGCTCCATGGCGATCATCGCCAGAAGCTGGAAGAGGTGGTTGGGGATCATGTCACGCAGCGCGCCGGTTGCATCGTAGAACTTCCCGCGCGTGCCGACATCAACGATCTCCGAGGCGGTGATCTGCACGTGATCGATATAGCGATTGTTCCATAGCGACTCGATCATCATGTTGGCGAAACGCGCCGTCATCAGGTTCTGCACCGTTTCCTTGCCGAGGAAATGGTCGAGCCGGTAAACTTGGCTTTCGTCCACGCGTGCGAGGATGCGCGCGTTCAAGGCCCGGGCCGAGGCAAGGTCGGTGCCGAAGGGCTTTTCGATCGCCACACGGCGGAAGCAGCCGCCGCTTTCGTCCATCAGCCCGAGATCGGAGAGTTTCTCGACGATCGGGCCGAAGAAGCTCGGCGGCACGGCGAGATAGAAGGCTGCATTGCAGGTCGTGCCAAGGCGCTTGCCGATTTCGAGAAAGATATCGTCCTTGGTGAAATCGCCTTGCAGATAGGAGATGCGCGCTCGCAGGCTCTCCCAGGCTTCATCCTTCGCGCTCGCCTCCTCGCCTTCGAGATGGGCAAGAAAAGCATCCAGCCGCTGGCGCAGGAATTCATCGTCGCCGGGCTCGATGCCGACGCCGAGGATGTTCAGATCCTGGCCGACGAGGCGGCTACGGGTGAGATTGATGATGGCCGGAACCAGCAATCGCCGTGTCAGGTCACCGGTGGCGCCGAAGATGACGAGAGTGACGGGCGGGGTGGGGTGTGCGTCCATACGTGCCATCTCCTGCTGAATTGTCCCGGCCGAATATAAAGCGCTCCGGCTTTGTCGCAAGCACCTTGCGGTTCAACGATAACAAGCGTTTGACATGGTGAGCCAAATATATAAAGACATAAAGATGTCATTATGTCATTCAGGGGGTAGCCATTGATCGACATTGTCAGCGCCGGCTTCTTCGTCATGGCCGCTCTCGCACTTCTCGGCTCGCCGGGGCCTGCGATCGCCGCCCTTCTCGCAACAGGCCGCCTGCACGGCATGGCGACCGGCCTGCGCTTTTATCTCGGTTTGCAGATCGGCCTCGCGATTGCGGCCGCAGCGGCTGCGGCCGGCCTGCTGTCGTTGATCGAGGCAATCCCTCTGGCAATGCTGGTGATGACGGTTGCCGCCTCCCTCTATCTCGTTTGGTTGTCCTGGAAGATTGCCTCGGCGCCAGTCGGTGCCGATCTATCCGTTGCTCGGCGCGAGACGTCTCCGACCCTTGCCGGCGGTGTCGTGCTGGGCCTCACAAACCCCAAGGCCTATATTGCTTTCGCCTCGCTTTTTGCTGCTTACCGGCTTTCGCAGGATGGCGCGCTGGACATGCAGGCCAAATGGGCGCTCTGCGTCCTCGTCATGATCGTGGTCGATATTTTCTGGCTATGGCTGGGCGTTGCTTTGGGCAAGGCGAAGCTGGAACAATCGAGCGAGCGGGCGCTCAACATCTGCTTTGGCCTCGTCATTCTCGCGACTGCGATAGTGTCGCTGGTCGAACTTGTCGGCACCTGAGACAATAAGCCATTGCGGAAGAGCTTTCCGTAATGGCCGTTTTTAGGTGATGACAATTTACGCCTTGGAGGAGGACTTGTCCGTTGTCGTACCGGTGGCCGGCTTCGTTTCGGTCTTTACCGGCCAGGTAATGTAATAATTCTGCGTGCCCACCTGTCCGAAGTAGACCTCATTGCCGGTGCCTTTCTCGATGAAGCTGCCATTTTCGCTTCGGACCAGGCGTCCGTGCGAATCGCGCTGGAGATGGTCGCGCAGGAAGTCGTTCCAGTCGTCGGTCTTGATATCAGTGCCCTTCTTCTGGTCGATATCGGCTTCCTTGGGGTCGGTCACGTCCCAGGCCTTGATCGAAACGCCCTGGGTCGGATCGGTTACCGTCAGCTTGCCCTTCTTGAAGGCGGCAAGCATGGCGGCTTCCTGGCTGCCTTCGCCCTTGGCGTCTGCCGCAGCCGTCATGTTCTGCCGCAGCAGCGCCATGAAAGAGGCGGTGGTGATATCGGTGCTGGCGGTGGTGTTGCCGGATGCGTCTGTCGATCCTGCCTTGCCGGCATTGATCCTGTCGAGCATGACCGACAGAGCCGAACGGGACTGCGAGGGAAGGCTGGAATAGTCGTGATCGCTCGGGCTGCTGGAGCCGCCGTCAGAAGAATTGCCTTTGATCGTCTGCAACGCGATCTGCGCCGTCATGAGCTTCATGTTCGAAACAGAAGAAACCATCTCAAAATCTCTTTATCAGGCCTCGCACATGGCGGCGCAAAGGCGTTTAACGGATAGGGATTGGCATCGATGACGCCAGCAAAAGCACGTCTGGATGGAGAAACACAGGGCTGATCACTACACTTCAAACTTTGCGTGTGGCTTGCCGATGGCGGCAAAGCTGCGACGGCAGTAACCACAAGGACCGCCGCCGGCATTCAGGGCAATAAACCGGGACTGTGCGATCAGGCCTTTACGGCCACCATGAAGAGCCGCGGGAACTTGAGCAGAAGCTTGCCGTCGGCAGTCTTCGGATAGACTCGCTCGATGCGTTCGAGATAGTCGGCCAGAAATGCCTCGCGATGCTCTTCGCCGGCATGATCGAGATAGGGACGCAGGCCCGTTCCCTTCACCCACTCGACGATCGCAGCGGCATTGTCCATCGGATGATTATAGATCGTATGCCAGATGTCGACGCGGGAGGATTTGGCGGTCAGCCGGCTGTAATAGGTGGATGGCGGCGCAAGCCCATTGCGCCGCACGCTCTTCGTCTCGAAGGCCGCCCTCCAAGGGCCGGCATGCGCCGTCTCCTCCATCATCAGATGGCTCTGCTCGCCAAGATTGTCGGGCATCTGCACTGCGAGCACGCCGCCCGGCGCCAGCCCGTCCATCAGCCTGTCGAAAATGTCGAGATGATTGGGCAGCCACTGGAACACTGCATTGGCAAAGAGCAGGTCGGCCGGCTCGGAAGGCTGCCAGGTGGAAAGGTCGGCCTCCACGAAAGCCGTGCCCGGCAGACGCTTGCGGGCCGCCTCCAGCATGTTGAGGTCGCTGTCGAGACCGGACACATTGGCGGCGCCATAGCGGTCGATGATCAGTTCTGTTGAATTTCCCGGCCCGCAGCCGAGATCGACCGCGTGGCGCAATTCCGTCAGCGGCACCTGCGCCAGCAGGTCGCGCGCCGGGCGGGTGCGTTCATCCTCGAATTTCACATATTGGCCTGCTGACCATGCCATCATTTTTCTCCTGATGTCGGGCCACGTCTTGGGACGAGGCGAATGCGAACCTTGTCGATTGCAGCCATCGAGTTTAACTATTTCGAACTCGAACGACCTATTTCCGATAATTTCACTTGCTGCCATTCGGTTCGAATGGGCCGTCCAGCAGAGTTCCTGCGTCGAGGCGAAGATCACTTTTCGCAAAGCAGGCGCTCGCCAGAGTAGGGTTGGTAAGTACAGTCCGACGGCCGGAAGGAACGGTAGCTGCGGGAGCAGGCGATGATGTTGCAGGACTGCGGTGCGCCTTGACCGTCAGTCATTGTTCCTGGCGACTTCGCCGCATTCGGGGCAGGCTCGGTCATAGCCTCCCGCATGAAGTCACGCCAAATCCGTGCCGGCAAGGCGCCGCCCGTGACGCCGTTCATCGGTGCGTCGTCGTCATTGCCCACCCAGACGCCGGCGACGAGCGGTTTCGTGAAGCCGACGAACCAGGCATCGCGGTTGTTCTGGCTGGTGCCGGTCTTGCCGGCCGCGAACGTCCCGGGGTCGGCGCCCCTTCCGGTGCCGCGCTCGACCACCAACTGCAAGAGCCCGAGAAGATCGGATTGATAGGGAGAAAGGTCGATATTCGGCCTGGCTTGTGAACCAACCCGAAACGCCTTTGGCTGCCCCGCCGCCTGAAAGTCGATGATACCCCAGGGCCTTACGGGCGCCTTGCCAAAAAGGACAGATGCGTAGGCACTGGTCAGGTCAAGCAGGTTCACTTCGGATGTGCCGAGTGCCAGGGATGGTGTATTGGCAAGCGGCGCATCGATGCCGAGCTCGCGTGCGGCGGCAATCACATTGTCGAGCCCCACCTGTTCGGCAAGCCTGACAGTCGCGGCATTGAGCGACCGGGCGAAAGCCTCGGCGAGTGTTACCCAGCCGTGATAACGGCCGCCGGAATTTTCCGGCGACCAGCCGTCGATGTCGATCGGCGCGTCGAGAACCCAATCAGACAAGGTGAGCCCAGCCTTCAGGGCGGCGTAATAGACGAACAGCTTGAAGGTGGAGCCCGGCTGCCGCATCGCCGTGGCGGCGCGGTTGAACTGGCTTGCCTTGTAGTCGCGGCCGCCGACCATGGCAACGACAGCGCCGTCCGGTGTCATCGCAACCAACGCTGCCTGCGATACTCCAGCAGCCGTTCCTTCCTTGTCTAAGGCTCTTTTTACGACGCTTTCAGCGATCTGTTGCAGATGCGGCACGAGGGTGGTGCGCACCGTCGTCGATCCTGGCGAGGAGCCGGCGATCTCGCTCGCCTGCGGCGAAATCCAGTCAGCAAACCAGCTTCCGGAGCGCGGTGTCGGTGTCGTGGGATGCAGCTTGGCGAAACTCGTCTTGGCTTTCTCCGCCTCCGGTCCGGTGATCTTGCCATTGGCCACCATCGCGTCAAGAACAACGGCGGTGCGTTGCCGGGCGCCTTCGAAATTATCGATCGGATTCCACTGGCTCGGTGCCCGCAGCAATCCCGCCAGCATTGCCGATTCCGGCAGATCCAGGGCGACGATATCCTTGTTGAAGTAGATCCGTGCGGCCGCAGGCATGCCGGTCGCGCCGGCGCCGAGATAAGCGCTGTTGAGATAGCGTGTCAGGATTTCTTGCTTGCCGAGTTTCCACTCCAGCCAGAGGGCGATGACGACCTCCTGTATCTTTCGTTTTATTGTCCGATCGCTGTCGAGATACTGCAGCTTGATAAGCTGCTGGGTGATCGTGCTGCCGCCCTCTACCACCGAGCCGGCTTGGAAATTCCGCAGGAGCGCTCTTCCGATCCCTCTGACGTCGATGCCAAAGTGATGCATGAACCGCCGATCCTCGATTGAGAGGACGGCGCCGATCAGATACGGCGGAAACTGGCTGTATTGCGCATAGGCTCCTTGATACGGCCCCTGCCTGACCAACGGTGCACCGTCAGCGGTTTCCAGCACCACGACAGGCTTCAAGGTTCCATCGCGGATCTCGCCCCAGGGAACGTCCTTTAGCGCCCACACCAGCAGGCTTCCCGTCAGGAGGAGGCAGACAAGAAAGGCCGATCCCAGAGCGATTTTCCACCATCCTGCATGCGAGCCGCGTCGGCGATTTTTGAAGGGCATCGCACGGATACCGCGTCCTGCTTTAGCCAGAGCAGTCGCAAACCACTTGCCAAGATTGCCGATCGTCGTTGTGGTTTCCGGCCGGATTGATCCCTTGAATTTCGTCCTCAAATACGAAGCGGCTGCGACTGTCTTGGCCTTGGCCCAGGTTGAACTCACCCGCAAATCATGAGCCAGGGCATGCAGTAAATTGTACGCCGCCTGTTTGCTTTGGCCGAAGGACTTGACGGGTTGTTGCGGTTGGTCGGTCTGGGGGGGTGAACTGGTTCCGTCCAATGGGTCCGTGGCGGGCGCCTGCGCCCCAGCATCGTCAGTCGGAAGCCCCATATTTGCCGATTGATCGGCACCCGTGCTTGGGCCACCGGCACTTTGCGTTGGGGATTTGGGAGGACTTGGCATCGGTTACCGCTAAAAGGCTCTTCCCGAAAATAGCGCGCGCTTATAACGCGGCAATGCCAAATGATCCATCGCAAAACGGACGCGTAATGCGTTCGCCGAGGATCCCCGCTTTATGTCATCGGACCTAAGTCCTTGTTCGAGCGGGACCTAGGTCCAGTGTCCAGACATAGTGCAGACGACATATTAAGATTCAGGCGTGGGGAGATTGCCTTCAACGGAGTGCGCATGAATCGGAATTGGAAGAAGACATGAAAAAGCTCATTATCGCAGCTCTGGCCTTAGCGACGGCGTTAACAGCGTCGCCGGCATTCTCTCAGATCTACTTCGAGTATGGGACCGGCCCTCGCTATTACGATCGCCCAGAACCACGGTACTATCGCTATCCGCCACGCTACGCCTACGATGACGACTATGACCGCCCGAGGTATCGCCATCGCGACCGGTGCTGGACACAGAGATACTACGGATATAGGCATCACCACCGCGTGGTACGATACAGGACCGTCTGCGACTAGACTCTGTTGCCACAGGCTGCAATCACGGCGCGTAGAGTCCATTGCCTTTTAAGCGCTGCCCGATGTTACTATCGGCCGGGAAGGCGGGTCCAATCCTCTGGGCGCGCTGAGACCTGCGGGAGCTACGGCGTCCGCAAAGCGTCGGCATCCTTCCGAACGCGATGATGGTGGTTATCTCTGAGGGTATTCAGAGCGTAGGTCCTATCTCCCCGTGAACGTTGGACCGTGCATCCGTCGGCGCAAGAGGATCGGCCGCGCAGGCCGACCGATTCAGGCGACCAGGACCGCCGCACCAACACCTGCACATTTCAGATCTCGACGAATGTCGGCGGGGTCAGCGAAGATTTTCTTTTATCGGCTTGTAGCAGGCATCGGTGTCGCCGATCTCGGTCTTGCTGATGGGCTTCCATGTATTCCGATCGAAGTCGAAGAACTCGATGAAACACTTGTTGACCTCGTAGCTCAGCCACTGGGCGGCAACGAGCCGGCTGTCCGGGCTATAATCGAGGTCCAGATACATATTGTCTTCGCCACCACGGGGGAAAGATGCCGGACGACCTGTCTGGTTGTCGGCGACTATGGCGAAAGAACACCCGGCACCGCAACCAATCTGGATAAGCGTATAGTGTCCAGCGAAATTCGGTCCTTGACGCATTCCCTCGCGGATGCGCGTTCTGAAACTATTGAAGTCACGGTCACGCCTTTTGAAATCCGGCAACACCGTCTTTCCGGTAAACCGGCCTTGAACCGGAAAGTCGGTTGCGTTTGGCCGCTCGACCGTGATTGCGGGAGACACTGCGGCGGGCACGCGCTGTAGTGCGATGTCTGCGCATGCAGTTCCGAACCAGGATGTGGACGTCAAGACCCCTAAAACGACAGTACGCAGAAACACGATCAAATCCCCAGACACCGCAAAATACATGCTAACGGATCAACTGCTGCGCACAATACTGAAAGCGGTGCTTAGGCAGTCAAATAGCGAATGTGTTCAACGCGGGCGACGCCTTGAGGACGACCTCTTCGCTGGTCGCTCCGTAGCATCGGGAGAAACTGACGGCGCTTACGCCGCCAGTATGGTGATCCCGTGGGCGTTTGCAGCGGCCCGCATACGGGCCACGGTTTCCGGTGACGGGCTGCCAGGCGGCTGCTCGGTAACACCCTCGGTTTCGATGAATTCGGCCATGTCGCGATCGACGATGGCGGAAAAGACTGTGGGGACGGTTCCATTGTTGGAATAGCCGTGCACCATGAAGGGCGCGATAGTGACGATATCGCCTTCGCTCGCCTCGATCTCTTCCGGCCCTGTATCGGTGAGCCGCCAGATCGTCAGTGTACCTTCGATGATCCGAAAGACTTCCGGGCTTGCATGGGTGTGGCGCGGCGTCCTGCCACCGGGCTCGACCGTCACGTCGAAGATGTTGAGCCAGTTGCCTGTGAGGCGAGCCCGTCGCTCGACCTTGTCACCCAGCACGAAGAAGCTTTTTGCCTCCGTCCGGGCATTTGTTTTCACAAATGAGTTGGACATGATGTCTCTTTCTTGTTCTTGCGGGGCGGTCCGATAGACCTTCGCGGCGGTTTTGGCAACCGCCGCAAAATCGGGGAGGGAAGGAAAGAGCGGCTTTTGCGTGCTTTCAGGCCCTGAAACCGACCGCGATCATATCGGTATGGCTTCTTCTCTTCGCAAGTGCGACAGGTTGGCCACCACCATTCCTGTAATATCGGCGACACAGAAGAGGCGCATAGAACGCGCCGATCCTTCCCGCCAATCCGGCATACCACCAGCGGAGCAACCCCATGTCTTCTCTTCCCGTCGTCGGCGCCGCCATGACGATCGACGAACTCGTAAACCATCGTGACTGGCTCTTCGAAAAGTCCCGCGACCTCGAATTGCAGAGCTTCATCGATGCCGACGTTCTGAATGGCGACTGGACGCCGCGCGCAGATCGCGCCAGGAAACTGCTCGATGGCTTCAAGGGTCGCGTCGGCATCCATGGCCCGTTCTGGGGCTTTGTCATCGCCTCGCAGGATCCGGATATCCGCGCGGTTGTCTCCCGCCGCATGCTGCAGGGCCTCGATGTCTGCGCTGCGATCGGCGGCACGCATATGGTCATCCACAGCCCTTACACGACCTGGGGCTATAACAATCTCGACAACAATCCCGGCGAGCGCGAGAGTATCATCGATTATTGCCATCAGACGATGCGGGAAGCCGTGAAGCGTGCCGAGGAAATCGGCTGCACTCTCGTCATCGAAAACATCGAGGATAAGGATCCGCATATCCGTGTGGCGCTGGCTGAGAGTTTCAATTCGCCGACCGTCGCCGTCTCCATAGACACCGGCCATGCGCACTACGCTCACGGCTCCACCGGCGCCCCGCCGGTCGATTATTACGTCCATGCCGCCGGCAACCGCCTCGGCCATGTTCATCTGCAGGACGCCGATGGTTATGCCGATCGCCACTGGCCGCTCGGCCAAGGCACCGTCAACTGGCGTGCGGTATTTGCGGCCCTTGCCAAGGTTGAAAGCAAACCGCGCCTGATCATCGAGATCAAGGACAAGTCGAAGATCATCGCTTCGGCCGAATATCTGGCTTCGATCGGCGTAGCGCAGTAAATCACGATTGGCGGCGAGTGATGTCTCGCCGCCGCCCTTCAGGCCGCGGCATCTTTCGGCCGCTGCGCGAACGCGACCGGCAGGCAGAGTACATAGAGACCTGCGCCCAACACCCAGACCAACCCCGGAAAGACATCGCGTGAGGCAAAATAGACCGTGCTGATCGCCAGTGGCCCGACGATCGAGGCAAGGCTCGTCATGCTCGCCAGCAGCCCCTGTGCGCGTCCCTGATGATCGCCATTGACCCGCCCTGTCACCAGAGACTGGAGGGCCGGCGCCCCGATGCCGCCGAGGCAGAAGAGCGGCATGAGCAGGAAGGCCATCCAGCCCTGCGTCACCAGCGCGATGGTGATATAGGCCGCGCTGTCGGCGACGATGCCAATCAGCAGCGTCCGGTGCTCTCCCCATCTTTCGCTGATCGGCCCGGCGATGAAGGCCTGCACGACCGCATGGAAAAAGCCGAAGGCGGCAAGTGAAAGGCCGACCATCATCGGCGACCAGGAGAATTTGTCCTGACCGTAGAGAACCCAGATCGTGCCGCCAACCTCGCCGACAAGGGCAAGGATGAAATAGGCGCCGGCAAGCGGCAGCAGCAGCCGGTAGCCCATCAGCCAGCGGAAATGCGCGAGCGGTGAAAACTCCTGTTTCTCGGCTTTCGCACCGGTCATGCGCGTCTCCGGCAGCATGAAGAGCGCCATCAGCAGATTGGCAGCATTGAGTGCAGCAGCAGCAATGAAGGGCAGCCTCACCGAGAATTCACCCAGAACGCCGCCGATCGCCGGGCCGGCAATGAAGCCGATGCCGAAGCAGGCGCTGAGTTGGCCGAAGCGGCGGGTGCGCTCGGCATCCTCGGTGAGGTCGGTCACGCAGGCTGCGGCCACCGCGTTGCTGGCGCCGGTAATACCGGCAATCGCCCGGCCGACGAAGAGCAGCCACAGCGATGGTGCTGCGGCCATGAAGACATAGTCGACTGCGGCGCCGGCGAGTGACACCATCAACACCGGCTTGCGGCCGAACCGGTCCGACAGTGAACCCAGCACCGGGGAGAAGATGAATTGCATCAGCGCATAAAGTGCCAGAAAGGCACCGAACCGCCATCCGAGATCGTCAGTATGGCCGACATCCTGCAGCAGCCGCGGAAAGATCGGCAGGGTCAGCCCAATGCCGGCGGCATCGAGGATCACGGTGGCATAGACGACTGCGAGCGCTTTTTTCATAGGATCGTCTGAAAATTTATCACTGATAAGTTCCTTATCGCTGATAAATCGAAATGGCAACAGGGAATGGAACCGGGATGAAGGTAGACCGCGCGCAAATCGTCGACGAAGCGCTGAAGCTCTTGAACGAGGTGGGCATCGATGCGCTCTCCACACGAATGCTCGCCGAGCGACTGGATGTGCGCCAGCCCGCCCTTTACTGGCATTTCAAGAGCAAACGAGCGCTGGTGGAGGCCATGGCCGAGGAGATCATGGCGCGAGGTCACACCCACGACTGGTCGGTCGTACCTGAGAATTGGCGGGAATTCATGCTCGAAAACGCCCGTGACTTCCGTCGCACGCTCTTGAGCTATCGCGATGGCGCCCGCGTCCACGCCGGCACCGAAACCAGCCCGCAGGATCTTCCCAATGTCGAAGCCCATATCGCCGTCCTTGTTGGAGCTGGCATCGAAGCGGAATTCGCCATGGAGCTGCTCGTCGCTGTCGCCCGCTACACTGTCGGCTGCGTCATCGAGGAACAGGCCGAACCGCCGCCGGAGCAGGAAAAGCTCGACGCTGCCGCAGCCGATTTCCCGCTGACCCGCCGGGCTATTGCGCATTACCGAAAATCGGGCCACGAAGCCTTTTTCGAAGCCGGTTTGCAGATGATAATCGATGGCGCTGAACGGCGGCTCGCAGAACGCGCCTGAGGCTCAGTCGCGCATCGCCCAGCGAATGCCGGCGGCGACAGACAGCCCCAGCAACGGCCATATTGCCCAGAATGTCCCGTGCCATGTCAGCATGTTGATGGCCACGATGCCAACCCCGCTGACGGCAAGCGCGGCGACGCGCTGATCGAACCGGTCCTGCCTCCGCACCCATATCATTGCCGCCACGAAGGCGAAGGCAAGCAGCGGCCAAACCGCCCAAAACTCGCCTTCCCAAGTGACAATGTTTATGAAGATGAGTACCGCGCCGATAAGAGCGAGAATGCCACCGAGCTTGCGCAGCCTGCCGCGCGGGCGCAGCGCCGGGCCGGGTTTTGACGCCGGCGTTTCGAGGGACCGTTCGGGAGCGGCTGCCGGCTTCCGCGGCTCCGGGCTGATATCGCCGATGCGCACGGCATAGCTCGGCACGGCATCGGAAACATTCTTCATCTCCAGCGGCCCCAGAAAGTCGAACCCCACAGCGACCTTGTTTCGCACCTGATCGTAGACAGTGTTCGAGATCACGATCCCTCCGGCCGGCGCGGAGGCCTGCAGGCGGGCCGCGATATTGACGCCGTCGCCATATATATCCTCACCTTCGACGATGACGTCGCCGAGATTGATGCCGATGCGGAAGAGCATCCGTCCATCCGTGGGCCGCGCCGCATTCTTGCCGGCAAGCTCGTTCTGCACGTCGATCGCTGCCCGGACGGCTTCGACCACACTCGGGAAATCGGCAAGCAGCCCGTCACCCCACGTATTGATCACCCGTCCGCCATGCGAGGCAATCAGGCGGGACATGGCATCGCGGTAATGCTTCAGCATCGCGAGCGTCCCTTCCTCGTCCTCGCCCATCATGCGCGTATAGTCCTGCACGTCGGCTGCAAAAATCGTCGTCAGCTTGCGTTGCGTCTCGCTCATGAAATCCCCCATGCCGCCGGCGAACCCGCGGCCTCATCTACCATAGGTGGGATCGCAATCTTTAGCCCGGTAGTTCGTTTCAAACCCATCCCACGATCCTAGAACTGCGTAATCACGCTGATACCGGTGCCCTCGGCCCTGTCGAGCGCCATCAGCGCCGGCACGGCCTCGGCAAGGCTGATGCGCCGGCCGATTAGTTTCTGCGGCGCGATCTTGCCGGATGCGAGCATCGAAAGCATGGCGTCGTAGCGCCAGGCCTGCATGCCATGGCTGCCGTAGATTTCCAGCTCGTGGCCGATCACCTGCGCCATCGGGATCTGCGGCGTGGAATGCTCGCCGAGCATTAACCCCACCTGCACGTGCCGGCCGCGCCGGCGCAGGTTCTTGATCGAATTGAAGCAGGTGACGGGATGGCCGAGTGCATCGATGGAAACATGCGCGCCGCCCTTTGTGAGCTCGCGCACGGCTTCTGCCACGTCGGCGACTGCGGAGGCATTGATCGTCGCCACCGCTCCGCATTCGCGCGCGAAGGCAAGCTTCTCCTCGGAGATATCGATGGCGATCGCATTGGCCCCAAGTGCGCTCGCGATCATGATCGCCGAAAGCCCGACACCGCCGCAGCCGTGCACGGCGATCCATTCGCCGGGGCCGGTGCGGGCCTGGTCGGCGACAGCGCGAAAGGAGGTGGCGAAGCGGCAGCCGAGGCTCGCCGCGGTGGCATCGTCCACGCTCTCCGGCAGATGCACCAGATTGGTATCGGCATAATCGATGCCGACATATTCGGCGAACGAGCCCCAGTGGGTGAAGCCCGGCTGGAACTGGTTGGGGCAGACCTGCTGATTGCCGGAATGGCATTCGCTGCAATGGCCGCAGCCGGAAACGAAGGGCACCGTCACCCGGTCGCCGACCTTGAAGCGTACCACGCCCTTGCCGGCAGCGACGATCTTGCCGGCAAGCTCGTGCCCCGGCACATGCGGCAGCCGGATATCCGGGTCATGGCCCATCCAGCCGTGCCAGTCGCTGCGGCAAAGCCCGGTCGCGCCGACCTTGATCACCACACCATCTTCAGTCGGTGTCGGATCCGGCACGGTGCGGATATCAGGCGCCTGCTCGAAGGCTTCATAGTACATGGCTTTCATTTGTTCTTCTCCTCGGGCGGCACGGGGCTGTCTTCATCCATGATGCCATGCGGTGAGGGTTTTCATCCAGTCGTCCTTCCATCATTTTCCGTTATGGACCCATCGCTTTGGTACCGTGACACGCGCATCAATATTTCAATCGCAGCGCGGTCTCCGGCATTTTGTTGCTTCGATGTTTCAACCGTCAATTTGCGCTTGACCGGTCCGCGTACGGAGGATTTTGCTTTGCCGACTTCAGAGGAGAGCCCAAAATGCCCGTCGATACATCACCCCGCACGACCACCTGGACTTATGTCGACGGAGAGTGGATTGCCGGCAACCCGTCGCTGATCGGGCCGACTTCGCATGCCATGTGGCTGGGCTCTACCGTCTTCGACGGCGCCCGCTGGTTTAATGGCATCGCGCCCGATCTCCACCTGCACTGTCAGCGCATCAACCGCTCCGCCGTCGCCATGGGCCTGAAACCGGTCAAGACGGCTGAGGAGATCGAAGCGCTTGCCTGGGAAGGTGTCGAGAAGTTCGACGGCAAGACGCCAATCTATATCAAGCCGATGTATTGGGGCGAGCACGGTTCGGCGGGCAGCGTCGTGACCGTCGACGGCGAATCCACCCGTTTTGCGCTCTGCCTGTTCGAGGCGGCCATGGGCGGACACGGCGGCTCCTCCCTCACTGTCTCTCCCTACCGTCGCCCGACCCCGGAAACGGCGATGACGGACGCCAAGGCAGGTTCGCTCTATCCGAATAGCGGCCGCGCCATCGCCGAAGCGAAAAGCCGCGGCTTCGACAATGCCCTGATGCGCGACATGAACGGCAATGTGGCCGAAACCGCTTCCTCGAACGTCTTCATGGTCAAGGACGGCGTGGTCTTCACGCCGATCGCCAACCGCACCTTCCTCGCCGGCATCACGCGGCTGCGCGTCATGGGCCTTTTACGCAAGGCAGGCTTTGAGATGCGCGAGGCAACGCTGTCGGTCGAGGATTTCATGGGTGCCGACGAGGTCTTTACGAGTGGCAACTATTCCAAGGTGGTCGGCGTCAACAGGCTCGACGGCCGTCATTTCCAGGAAGGCCCGGTCACACGCAAGGCGCTGGAACTCTACATGGACTGGGCCTACGGCCGCTCTGCGAGCGATGAATAGTGGTGGTGGTGAGAGCCGGTGCCGCGTAGCGGCAGCAATCGATCCAGTGGATCGATTGCAGGCTCGAACGCCCTGAGCCACGCGAAGGGCCAGGCGCCGCTTGGCCGGTCCGGCAATCGACGGCGCTGCCGGATCGGCACTCTATCACGGCCGGACCGGCGAGCCGATGTAACCGGCGGACTGGATATAGGCGATCGGTGCAAAGAAATTCCCGCCAGCATCGAAGGCCATCAGCCCTTCCTCGCTCAATGCCGTCTGCACTGCCGGCCGCGACCCGACACGCTTCATGAAAGCGGGAAGCGCCGGAAACCGGTCGAGATCGATTTTGATCCATGGCGACCAGTTAAGGCAGACGAAAAGATAAGCATCCGCGACCGTGAAATCCTCGCCGGTGAGATAGGGGCCGGCAAGCTTTCCGTTGATCCAATCGAGACGCTTGTGGACGACCTCCCGCATCGCGTCATGTGCCGTCGCATAGTCGGCGTTGAAAAGCATCGCCATCGGCTTGTGCAATTCCGACGTGATAAAGTTCAGCAGAGACTGCACCTGGTTACGGGCAAAGTTGCCGAATTCCGGCAGCATCCTTCGTCCATCAGGGGAACTGTCGGCGAGAAATTGGGCGATCGCCGGTCCCTCCGTCAGCACCTTGCCATCGTCAAGTACCAGCGCCGGAACATAGCCGTTGCCGTTGATCAAAAAATAGTCGTCTCCCTCGCTGGTCCTGTGCGTCTTTCGATCGACCGTGATGAGCTCGATATCGATATCGAGTTCGCGGCAGATAATGTGCGGCGACAGCGAACAGGCGGCTGCATGCATATAAAGCTTCATGGCTTCTCCTCCTGCGGCGGTTCGCGACCGGCCGCATCAATCCGTTGGACATTTGTACTATTTCGCATAAAATTTCCTCGGTCAATTATTTTATGCGAAACGGTACAAAATGAGCGAGAAGAAGCGTGGCCGCCCGAGAGCCTTCGATGCTAAAGTGACCCTGGAAAAGGCGAGGGACGTATTCTGGGACCGCGGTTTTGCCGGCACGTCGCTGGATACGCTGAGCGCTGCCACCCAGCTCAATCGTCCGAGCCTCTACGGTGCGTTCGGCGACAAGGAGGCTCTCTATCTCGATGTCATGGAGGCGTATCGGGCCGAAAGCATGGATGTGCTGGCGGATGCACTCGATCTGTCACTGCCGCTGCGCGACAATCTCGCGAACGTCTATAAGGGCGCTCTGAAGATTTATCTTCATGGCGAAACCGCTGCGCGCGGCTGTTTTCTCATCAGCACCGCGACGGCTGAGGCAATCCAGCACGAGCGTGTTCGAGAGCTCCTGCGCCGCAGTCTCGAGGATTTTGACAGTGCGATCGAACAGCGCATGGCGCTCGCCGTCGAACGCGGCGAACTGCCTGACGGCAGCGATGTCCACATGCTTGCGAGGCTTGCCTCGGCCGTCATGCATTCCCTCGCCGTGCGCGCCCGGGCCGGCGACAGCCGGAAGACGCTGGAGGCTTTGGCACAGTCCGGCGTAGATATGATCTGCGGCAAAGCCTGAGGTTCAGGCTTCCTCCTTCGTCCGCACCAGCCATGTGAAGGCCGCGCCCGCCAGCAGCAGGACGCTGGTACCGAGAAAGACAGCCGGCATGCCGATATGCCCGCCGACGAAGCCACCAAGGATGGGCCCGGTGACCTGTCCCACATATTGCGAAGAAATGGACAGTCCGAGAATGCTGCCGGCGGCACTATCCGGCACATTGTGCCGGATGACGGCAGTGATGCACGGCAGCAGCCCGCCGAGCGCCAAGCCCATCAGGAAGCGCAGGCCGATCAGCTGCCATGAGGCGGTCACGAAGGCCTGCGGAATGAGCAGCAGTCCCGCGATTGCGAGCGCGCCGGCAATGACCGGCCAGTGGCCGATCCGGTCGGCAAGCTTCCCGAGCCGCGAGGCCGAGAGAATGCTGCCGAGCGCTGCCGCCGACATCACGATGCCGGCCACCATCGTCACCTGATCCTGATCAGGGACGAGTTGCGCCACATAGACGGTGATGATCGGCTCGATCGACATGTTGGCGAGCATCAGCAGCAGGCCGGTCGCGAGCATGGCGACCACCGGCCCCTTGTCTGGAATGGATTTCCAGTCGCCGGAGGCCTTGGCCGCCTGCTTTCGGGCTGCCGATTTCTCCTCCTTGATCAGGAACGTGGTTGCCAGGAAGGCAATGAAGATCATGCCGCCTGCGGCCAGAAACGTGCCGCGGATGCCGATGATGGGCGGCAGTGCCCCGCCGATCAGCGGCCCGACGAGATTGCCGGCCATGATGCCGGACGAGAGCACGCCGAGCGCCCAGGCAGACCGGTCCTTCGGCGTCTGCGTCGCCACCAGCACCGTCGAGCCGGAGGCATAACCGCCCGCCAGGCCCACGAAGAGGCGCAGCGCCACCAACTGCCAGACGCTGCCGGCCATTCCCATCAGCGAGATGGCGATGGTCATGCCGAGGCTGGCGCGCACCAGCATCAGCTTGCGCCCGTAGATGTCCCCCAGCCGGCCCCAGAGCGGCGCCACACAGGCGGCAGCAAAGAAGGTCGCGCCATAGGCGATGCCCGACCACTGCACGATCGCCGCATGATCGCTCACGCCAAGTTCTTCCACATAAAGCGGAAGAAACGGAAGCAGCAGCGTCATCGCCACGATGGTCGTGAACGAACCAAGCAATGAGATGACGAGATTGCGTTTCCAGTAGGCGGATCCGGGCACCACCTTCGCGGCGTCCCATTGAGTGTCTGTCATTGCGGATCTTCTTCGGTACAGTCTGGCGCGGCCAAGATGAAGCGATCCTCACTTTACGCACCGACCGGAATCCTGCCAAGGACGAATTCCCCCCGATCAGACCTGTCGGCAAGGGGACGGCAGTTTGAATGTCATGATTTCGCCGCTTACTGATTGCAATATGCAATCAGTAATGTGAAGGAGCAGACATGATTAATAGCGATCAACACCGCGCACAGATGCTGCGCGATCTCTACGCAGCCTATATCGCTCACCGCAAGGATCTCGTCGGCGCGATGCTGGCTGAGGATTTCACTTTCTCCAGTCCGCAGGACAATCATATCGACCGCACCGCTTATTTCGAGCGATGCTGGCCGAACGAGCCGGCGTTGAAGGCCTTCGACATCGAGTTCCTCACGGTTCAGGGTGATGAGGCGGTCGTCCGTTACCGTGCCGAAATGACTGATGGCAAGGCCTTCCGCAACATGGAAAGTTTCCGTTTCGACGGTGACAGGATAGCCTCGGTCGATGTCTATTTCGGCCGCAACACGCCTAGAAGAGCCGCACGGCCGATGTCGCGATAATGACGATGGAAACTGCGATCATCAGCGGTTTCACCGGCAGCCGCTTGACGAGGATCGCTCCGAACGGCGCGGCGATAACCCCGCCGATGATCAGGCCCGCCGCCGAGCCGAGTTCCGACCAGCCGAGCGCCAGCGCGAAGGTGATCGAGATGATCAGCGTCACGGCGAATTCTGTGAAATTGGTCGAGCCGATCACCCGCTTCGGATCGTGACCAACGCCGACGAGCGAGCTGGTGACGACCGGCCCCCATCCGCCGCCGCCGATAGCGTCCAGCACGCCGCCGCAAAGCCCGACTGGCGGCACCATCCAGTCGCGGACATCGCGCTTCGGCGTCGGGTGGAAGGCCTTCCAGAGAATGAGGAGGCCGATTGCGATCAGATAGGCCGAGACGAAGGGCTCGATCACCTTGCCGTCGACACTGGCAAGCAGGAAGGCGCCAACCGCCCCGCCAATCATGCCGGCCGGCGCCAGCCGCGCCACTAGCTTCCAGTCGACATTGCGATGCCAGACATGGGAGATGCCCGACGCCGCCGTCGTGAACAGTTCCGTCACATGCGTCATGGCGCTGGCGTTGGCAGCAGGCACGCCGAGCGTCAGCAGGCTGGTCGTGGACAGCACACCGAAGGCCATGCCGAGGGCGCCATCAACGATCTGCGCGCAGAAACCGACGATGACGAAGAGGAAGAAATCCGTGCTCATGAAAATCCCTGACGAGCGAAGGCTTGGCCGCAAACATGTCGAGCACGAAAAGGTTCCGTCTCAGACGTTTGGAAAGCGCTGCTTGAGGCGCATGACCTTGAAGAAGCCGTTCGGGAAAACCGGCAATATTTCAATTGCATCGAAACCGCTCCTGCGTGCCCAGTCGGTGATCCGGCTGATCCGGAAAGACGAGCTCCAGCCGATCCGCCGGGCAAGCGGCGCCACCGCCTCCTCGATCGCGCCCTGAAGTCCTGCACCGTCGCCGAGCTTGCTGGCCAGGATGATCTCGCCGCCCGGCCTCAAAACACGGGCGCATTCGTCCAGCGCCCGTTCCGGCTCGGGAATAAGCGTAATGACGAAAGGCAGGCAGACAGCATCGAAAGATTTATCTTCAAAAGCCAGCGCGTGCGCGTCCATCACCTGCAATTGCCGCACATGGAAAAGCTTGTCGCGGGCGATTTTTTCCCGCGCCTTGGCGATCATATGCTCGGAAATGTCGATGCCCGTCACCCTGGAGCGCCGGGGATAGTGGGAAAGAACCAGCCCGGTGCCGACGCCGATTTCCAGAATGTCCGTACCGGCCCTAGCTGCAAGCTGCGCCAGCGTGCGATGCCCGTCGCGCAGGAGACCCCGATAGAGCCGGTCATAGACCGGCGCCCAGCGCTGATAAATTTTCTGCTGGTCTTCCGCCTGATTGTGAACTTGTCCCACGTGCGCGCCTCCTCCAGACCCTGCCTTCAAACTCATGAAGGCAGGCTCCGGTTCCGGCGGCATTGCAATTCCTTGTGGCCACGCCGCTTTCATGTCCCGCAAAGCGCGATACTCCCCGCGGTTTGCGCTTTCGAAGAGAGCCTGTGGCGAGAGGTGTTTTTTCCTCGAAGTCGTTGTTTTTTGATAATTCGCCGGTTGCCTGTCTGTGCTTCCCCTCCTATGTTCCGCCTCACCTGCCGATGACGCAATCTATTGCCAAGAGGAGATCTGATATGGCTTTCGAATTGCCTGAACTTCCCTATGACTACGAAGCCCTTGCTCCCTTCATGTCGAAGGAGACGCTGGAGTTCCACCACGACAAGCACCACAAAGCTTACGTCGACAACGGCAACAAGCTTGCAGCGGAAGCCGGCCTTGCCGATCTCTCCCTGGAAGAGGTCGTCAAGAAGTCTTTCGGCACCAATGCCGGCCTCTTCAACAATGCTGCCCAGCACTACAACCACATCCATTTCTGGAAGTGGATGAAGAAGGGCGGCGGCGGCAACAAGCTGCCGGGCAAGCTCGAAGCAGCCTTCAATTCCGACCTCGGCGGCTACGACAAGTTCAAGGCCGATTTCGCGAATGCCGGCGCCACCCAGTTCGGCTCCGGCTGGGCCTGGGTTTCCGTCAAGAACGGCAAGCTCGAAATCTCCAAGACCCCGAACGGCGAAAACCCGCTCGTGCACGGCGCGACACCGATCCTCGGCGTCGATGTCTGGGAACATTCCTATTACATCGACTACCGCAACGCTCGTCCGAAGTATCTCGAAGCCTTCATCGACAGCCTGATCAACTGGGACTACGTCCTGGAACGTTACGAAGCCGCCACGAAGTAAGTTCTTCTGAGCGTCTGATTTTCCGCACCCGGCGCCGCAAGCGCCGGGTGTTTTCGTTTCCGCGGCTGAAAATCCTTCGAAGACGCTTGACTTACTCATACCTGTTTGGCTATTGGTTTATTCATAGCCAATCGGATATGAATCCATATGTCGAACGCCGATGATGCGCTTTTCAGGGCGCTTTCCGATCCTACCCGTCGAGGCATCTTCGAGCGCCTGTGCCGCGAGGGCGAGAAGACAGTCGGTGCCCTGACGGCACGAGCCGGCGTTTCCCAACCGGTCGTCTCGAAACATCTGGCGGTGCTCAAAACCGCCGGCCTCGTGCGCGACCGCCACGAAGGCCGCCAGACTCACTATACCGCCGAGATCAAGGCCCTTGCCCCTCTGGCGGAATGGACGACGGAGATGGCCGGCTTCTGGGAGAAGCGGTTCGACGATCTCGAAGATCTGCTCAAAAGGATGGACCAATGAACGAGACCTCGCCTGAAATCCGCTCCGTCATCGTCGAGCGGGAGATCGCTTTCCCGCCCGAAAAGATCTGGCGCGCGCTGACCCAGCCACATCTGATCGGGGAATGGCTGATGAAGAACGACTTCAAGCTCGTTCCGGACCACCGCTTCAAGCTGACTGCCGAATGGGGTTCAGTCGATTGCCGGGTGCTGGAGATCGAACCGAACAGGACGCTTGCCTATACCTGGGATGCCTACGGTCTCGAAAGCACAGTCACCTGGACACTGACGCCCGCCGGTTCGGGCACCCATCTGCGCATGGAGCAGGCGGGCTTCCGCCCGGATCAGGAACAGGCCTACCAGGGCGCCAAGTTCGGATGGCAGCGCTTCTTCGAAAATCTGCAGCAGGTTCTGGCGCGCGCCGACTGATCAGTAACATCGGCCTGTTTGAGGAGGAATACCAATGAATTGGAACAAGTCTATCCGCCAGCTCCACCGTTGGCTGTCGATCATCTTCACGGTGACAGTCATTGCCAATTTCGCCGCGATGGCACTCGGAACACCGCCCGCATGGGTGGTCTATTCGCCACTGCCGCCGCTTTTCCTGCTTTTGTTCAGTGGCCTTTACATGTTTGCATTGCCCTACTTTACGGACCGGCGTGACCAGGCATCGGTCGCGAGCTGAGACATCGCGCGGCTTTTTGTTAAGAGGCCGCGGCTGGCAGCGCCGTCACATCGCTGTCATCCGCCGTCTCTACATCACGCCGCATGTCTTCCGCCGATCTTCCCCTTTTCCGCTTCGGCATCATCGCCGATCCGCAATATGCTGCCATCGAACCGCAAGTCGAGATGGGCCGCTATTACGCCAACAGCCTCGCCAAGGTCGCGGCTGCGATCGAAACTTTCAATGGCGAGAAACTGAGCTTCGTTATGACGCTCGGCGATATCATCGACCGCGATTTCAATAGCTTCGACGATATCCTCCCGGTCTATGAAAAGCTGCGGCACGAGGCGCACTTCCTGCTCGGCAATCACGACTTCGGAGTCGCTCCTGAGCATCTGGAGAAGGTCGCGGAACGGGTCGGGATGCCAGCACCTTATTACAGCTTCCAGCGCCATAGTTTCCGCTTCATCGTGCTCAACGGCAATGAGGTGAGCACCTTCGCGCCGCCGGAAGACCATCCCCATCGTGCGCTTGGTCGCGAGCGTCTGGCGGCTCTGCTGGCAGCCGGCGCCAATAACGCCCATGAATGGAACGCGTCGCTGAGTGACGGACAGTTCGCCTGGCTGGCTGGCGAAATCGAAGCGGCGAAGGTCGCGGGCGAGAAGGTGATTGTGATGAATCACTTCCCCGTCTATCCACCCTGTGAACATGATATGTGGGACCGCGAGCGCATCATCGCACTCCTGTCCCCGCAGCAAAACGTCGTCGCTTATCTCAACGGTCACAACCATGTCGGCAATTACGGCAAGGTCGGTGGCTGCCACTTCGTCAATTTCAAGGGCGTGGTCGATACCGAGAGCGAAAACACCTTCGCCATCGTCGATGTGTATGCGAACCGGATGGAGATTCGCGGTTTCGGCCGCGAGGATAGCCGCACGTTGGTTTACTGAATTCGGCGGCCTTCCGTCCTCCTGGCGCAAGCGTCGGTTTCTGTGCTCGCTGCTCCGGCGCTTCCGCCCTCGGTGGTGAACGCCTATTTGCAGGGTATCGCGTACTCAAGCATTCGCGGCCAGCGGCTTCTCCATCCAGCTCTGCGTCCAGAGCGAGCGCAGCCCGTCACCTTCGCCCTTGAAAAAGGTGTCGGCCTCCGAGCAGACCTCCACCCGGTCGCCGCGGAAATTGCGGATCGCCTGCCTGAGTTCGCACCAGGCGACGATATTGGCGGTCTGGGAATAATAGATCAGCGCGATGGGGCGGATCATCCGCTCAGTCGCGCGTCCCATTTCGTCGCGATAGTTGAGCTTGAGTTTGCGTTCGTCGCGGATCGCCCGGCGCACAATGGCAAGGTCCACTCCTGCAGGTGCCGGTGCGACCGTGCCCCAGGCATACAGCGCCTTGGTCTCCATCGCCTGCCGCAACGGCGGCGGCACGGCGCCGGCAAGCTTCTGGTTGACACGTCGGGCCGCGAGCTTCAACTCCTCGTCACCGGTGCGCTCCAGCAACGCCAGCGACAGCACGATCGCCTCCGTCTCCTCGATCGAAAACATCAACGGCGGGAGGTCGAAGCCCGGCCGCATGATATAGCCGATGCCCCGCCCGCCCTCGATCGGCACCCGCATCGCCTGCAGCGCGGCGATATCGCGGTAGATCGAGCGTACGGTCACTTCCAGCTTTTCAGCCATGACCGCGGCGGTCATCGGCTTCTTCGCCAGCCGCAATATCTGGATGATCTCGAAAAGCCTGGAGGCCTTGCGCATTTGCCGCCCTTTCTCCCACGCTCCTGACAATACACTGTCAGTTGGCTTGCCGTATAGAGTCGTCTATCGAATTGAAATTCAACGCGCTTCGTCAGAAGCGTGCCTGAAAGGAAGATGGGCAACTGACATGGACTACCACGAAAGCCTCTGGCTCTACTTCACCCTTCTCTTCGGCATCATCATCGTGCCCGGTATGGACATGCTCTTCGTGCTCGCCAATTCGCTGACGGGCGGCACCAGGCGGGGTCTGGCCGCCACCAGCGGCATCATGCTCGGCGGGGCGGTGCATTCGGCCTATGGTGCGGCGGGCGTCGGCATTCTCGTCGCCATGCTGCCTGGTGTCTTCAACGTGCTGCTCTTTGCCGGCGTCGCCTATATGATCTGGATCGGCATCTCGCTGATGCGTAGCTCGGTCAAGGTCGAAACGGTCGGCCCCAGCACGGCTCGCTCCACCTGGAAGGCGTTCCGGCAGGGTGCGGTCACCTGCCTCGTCAATCCCAAGGCCTATATCTTCGTGCTCGCTGTCTATCCGCAATTCATAAAGCCGGAATATGGCCCGATCTGGCTGCAGGGGCTGATCATGGGCATTATGACTGTGCTCACACAGTTTGCCGTCTACGGCACGCTTGCGATGACGGCCGGCCGCAGCCGCGATCTCCTGGTGTCCAACCCGAAGACGACGGCCGTCATCGGCCGCCTCGCTGGCCTGCTGCTGGTTGTCATCTCCGCGGTCAGTCTATGGCAAGGGTGGAAGGCGGCCTGATCCTGCCTCTTCTTATCACATTGTTTTTATGAGGATCCGGCTAAACGTGACTATTCGGCGACATGGATTTTGTCATGATCACGGTGCAGATTGCCCTCGGCCGGCGTCGCCGGCGGAACAATGGAGAGAGAGAATATGAATTGGAAAGCAGTGGCTGCGGCCATGGCGTTCGCCGGCATCGCCCTTGGCCCGGTTGTGGCCGCCGACGGCACGCACGACGCACGCATTGGAATGATGAAGCAGATCGGCGGCGCAGCAGGTTCTCTCGCTGCCATCGCCAAGGGCACCAAGCCCTATGATGCCGAAGCCGTGAAGACGGCTCTGAAGACGATCGCCGAAACGGCGAAGGCTTTTCCGGACCAGTTCAAGCCGGGTACCGAGACGGGCGACAGCGAAGCCAGTCCGAAGATCTGGGAAAACATGGACGACTTCAAGGCACGCGCCGCGAAGCTGTCTGCCGACACCGAAACCGTTCTCGCTCAGCTTCCGGCCGATGCTGCCGGCGTCGGCGCTGCGCTGAACGCGGTCGGCGGCAATTGTGGTGGCTGTCATCAGCTCTATCGCATCAAAAAAGACTAAGCGATAGAGCGCTTCTCGCATGATCCCATGATCCGCACTGGTCTTGCCGCTGGTGCGGATTGCCTTATTCTTCCGGCTGCCGGGCCGGCAAGCCCTTGATATCGACCGTAAGGAGAGGCGGCGCATGGTCCGCAGGTTCATCCGCATTCTGCTCTGTCTCATCGGCGTGGTGGTGCTCGGCGGCGCGGCCTTCTATTTCGTCACGGCGCCCGATGCGCTGCCGGAAAGCCACTGGGCCAATCTCGGCGCTACCGACGTTGCGAATGGCGAGAAGGTTTTCTGGACCGGCGGCTGCGTCAGCTGTCATGCCACGCCCGGAGCGGAAGGCGATGCGAAGCTGATCCTTGCCGGCGGCCTTGCACTCAAAAGCCCCTTCGGCACCTTCTATATTCCGAATATTTCCCCGGATGAGCAGGCCGGCATCGGCCGCTGGACGCTCGCTCAGTTCGGCAACGCCATGAAGCGCGGCGTCGGCCCCGACGGGCAGCATCTCTATCCGTCCTTCCCCTACGGCTCCTATACGCGCATGAGCGACAAGGACGTCAACGACCTTTTCGCCTATTTGAAAACCTTGCCGAAGAGCAGCAATGTCACTCCGCCGCACGAATTGCCGTTCCCCTTCAACATCCGCCTGGCGCTCGGCGGCTGGAAACTCCTCTATTTCAATGATCAACCCCGCGTCGTGCTTGCCAATGCCGACGACAAGTTGAAGCGTGGCCAGTATCTGGTCGAAGGTCTCGGCCATTGCGGCGAATGCCACACCCCGCGCGATTCCCTCGGTGGCTTCGTCCGTGACCAGTGGCTTTCCGGGGCGCCGAACCCGGAAGGCAAGGGTCGCATACCAGACATCACGCCGGGCTCGAAGAGCGTCGGCTCCTGGAGCGAGGCCGATATCACCAACTACCTGCAGACCGGCTTCACCCCCGATTTCGACTCTGCCGGCGGCCAGATGGTCGACGTGCAGCGGAACATCGCCCATCTGCCGCAGTCCGACATCGAGGCGATTTCCGCCTATCTGAAGGCGGTTCCGAGCAAGTAGCGTCTGTTTGGCACAAGCACAGCTGGCCACACTGGCACAATGAAGCACCCGACCCTTGAGGAAACAGACGCCGCAATTGCCCGCGTGCGTGAACGGCTCGCCGCGCGCAACGCGGTTCTTGCGCGCTGGTTCACCGATACGCTCGCCGTGATGGAGGCAAAGATTGCCAGCCGTCTCGATGATCCCCGCGATCTGGCACAGGCGAGGGCCGCAGCCTTCCTGTTCGTGAGGAGAGCACTGCACCAATGGGCGACCCGCCCGGTGCATGAGGTGGCGCCCGGAGACAGCCTGCCGAAAGAGGTTCGACGGCTCAAATGATTGGCATGCTTGGGGCGTCAGGCCGCCTTCGGCTGATGCTCCGCGCCAAGAATCTGCACATAGGTGTCGAGTTCTTCACTGCCGAAGCCGAGCGCCCGGTAGATTTCAGCCGTAAAAGTAATCGGCGCCGAACCTGGCGCAGTCACGATCATGCCCGATCTTACGGCCTGCGGACCGTCGCGATAATGCGCCTGGCCGCGATAGCCCTCAGCACTGGCAATAAAGTCGGGCGCGTTGCTGGTATGCGGAATATTGTTCAGCGCGCCCGTGCGCGCCAGGGCGAGCGTCCCGCCGCAGATCGCAGCAGTGACCTTGCCACGCGAGATGAAATCATCGATGACCGGTGAAAGATCCGGCGCCCTTTCGGTTTCCCAGATCGTGCCCCCGCAGATAACAAGCGCATCGAAAGCGTCGCCATGCAGGTTCTCGGCCACAGTATCGGCCGCCACCCGCATGCCGCCCATGGAGCGGATTTCCGCGCCGCCGGGACTTGCCGTCACCACATCGAAGCCAAAATGAGTGCGGGCGGAGGCAGCAAGCTGCCCCACTTCCCAGTCCGCGAAGCCTTCGGTCAGAACCACCGCCAGTCGGGTCATGCCTTCCTCCCTTGCAAGATGGCCGAGCGGCTGGAGCCACTCACGACAGAGCCTGCATATAGCGCATGCCGGTGACCGGGCGAGGGGTGAAGTCCATCTGTTCGTAGAAGCGGTGAGCCTTGAGATTGCCGGTCGCAGCGCTGACGGAGAGGTAATCGCAGCCGGCAATGCGCGCCGTTTCGCGGGCGCGGTCGACGAGAAGCTGGCCGGTGCCATGACCGCGATGGCCGTCGCGCACGAAAAGGTGATGCAGGTCCATTCCGCGCTTGCCTTCCTGCGCCCTGTAGAGCGGAACGAGGATCGCGTAACCGATCAGTCCCTCGCTGCCTTCGGCGACAATGGCAGAAATCCAGGGCGTCGGGCCGAAGAGGTCGCGCTCGAGCTGTTCCGGCGTCGAGGCCGATATGTCGCCATGATGGGCGGCAAGCAGGCCGATCATTTCATGGAGTTCGCAGATGTCGCGGGGTTTGGCGGTGCGGATCGTCACCACCGGCGGGCGCATGAGCGATATTTCGCTGTCTTCGATTTCAAGCATGGCCTTCGCGTCCTTTTTACGTTTATGCCGCCAGGACGCTGCTGATACAACAAAGCCGCCTGACGGCGGCTTGTTGACATTATGATCTGTCTCGGCCGCCCTTTACAGGTACAGCCAAAAATACGAGCGGTTATGGTGTGCGTTCTCGATCATGCGCCATAGATTCTCCGAAACCGCCTGATTGTCAATGGCAGTTTGGCCTCAGATCGGAGGCGATTAGGCGGCACCTGCTGGCGCAGCACAGATACCTGCCACACAGCCCTCTGCATTTTCATCTGATGTCGCCGCCCGAACGGATGCTGCAAGCGCCATGCCGATGCGAGCGCCGAGTGCGATATCATCCTCGACGCCGAATGCATGATGCAGGATCGCACCATCGCGGCCGATCAGGACGGATGAGGGTGTTCCCCTGAAACCATAGCGGCGCATCGTCACCGGTATGTCGGAGCGCTGCTCGGCCTGATCGACACCGATGGGCGAGGTCAGCCGGTATTCGTGAATGAAAGCCTTGAGCACGGTTGGCGTCATCGCCTCGTGATGTTCGAAGACCGTGTGCAGGCCGATGACCTGGAGATCCGTGTTGGCGAAGATGCGCTCGATGCGGCGCACCCGCGGCAGGCTTTCAGCCACGCAGCCGGGGCAGAGCAATTGGAAACTGTGCAGGAAGACCACCTTGCCGCGCAGTCCGGCGATGGAGAGCGGCTGCGGTGTGTTGAACCAATCGCTGACGGAAAGTTCCGCTGCGAGTGTCAGGTCGGACATGGCGAAATCCTTGCTCTTTGGGCAGGTGCTTGCGTCATCAGTTGCATCCGGGGCGCAAAGGATTAAACCTGCCTGGTGTTTTCTCTTCTCTATTTGCCTGGAGAGAGGAAAGAGCCCGTCCGGCGATGGCAGTCGCCGGACCGGCGACCCGCTCACTTTGCAGGCATGACCTTGCCCGGCAGGCTGAGATTGCCGGAGGCGACCTTGAAGACATTGTCCACGCAAAGCAGCGGCGCATGCAGGTTGCCGTTGACCTTCAGCCCTGCGGTCACGCCGTCATAGGAAGCGCCTGTGATGCCGCCGAGCAGCGACAGCGGGATGGCGACATCGACACGGTCGCCCTTCAGCACCGTCGGATAATTCGGGCTGTCGATCAGCAGCGGAACGCCCGGCCATGTGGCGGGAAGCTTCGGCTTGGCGCCGTCAGGGATGTCGGTCACCTTCAATCCGCCGGCGCATGCCTTATCCTCATTGAGCACGACCCAGTGCGGATGCCAGACATCGCGGTTTTTGCCCTTATTGGCGGCATCGTCGAAGTCAGGATGGAAAGTCACGGCAAGTGCCACGATGCCCTGATCCCTTTCGAAGCCGATATCGCCGCTGTTGAGCGAGGTCGGCCAGACATAGGCATAGACACCGGAGCCTTCGAACTTGCCTGTCGCAGGGGGCTTTTCTGCGCCGGCCTCGCCGCGTACGCGGGTCGAGAAGACCGCCTTGTCGCCCTTGGTGACGATTTTGGTTTCGATGATGTCGAACGAGGCTTTCACGCCTTCGGACGGTTCGGCCTTGACGGGATGCGCCATGGCTGAGCCGAGCCAAAGGGATAGCGCTCCGGCGATGGCCGCGCCAGTTATCAATTTTCTCAACATTTTGATTTCCTTCTCTTTCTAGGTTGCCTGGAGAGTGCGCCTATCCTTTTTCGAAGGCATCCCAGGTGGCAGCCCGGGTTGCCGGATCGGCGGTTTCATGGTCGCGGCAGTCGATGCGCAGCTCATTGCTGCCGAAGGCCGCGTTCACGAAATTGCAGTGGTGCGGTTTGGCCGCACCGGAATGCTGGTAGGGACGGAAGTAACGACAGCTCGTGCACATCCGCTGGATCGGTATGGCATCTGCCTCCTGCAGATGCCGGATCATCTTGACGAGCGACAGCAGCAGGCCTTCCTGCTCGCCTGGGGAAAGCGATCGGGCTGCTTCCATCGCTGCCGTTTCGATCGGCGAAACGAAGCCGAACGCCGCCTTTCCCTCCGCCGTGATGCGGATCGCGGTGGCACGTTTGTCGCCTTGAGCGCTCGCCTTGACGACGAGCCCCTTGCGCTCCAGTGCCGCAATCGAATCCGTCGCCGTCGGCTGCGAGACGCCGAGATGCGCCGCAATCTCCTTCACCCGCGCACTGTCGCGGCCGGCGAGAAATTCGAGGATCGCAAGCTGCGTCGGCTTCAGTCCGGCCTTTTCGGCCTTCGACCATTCGTCGCTGCGCATCGCGATCGCGATGCGGGTCAGGCCTTCGCTGATGCGATTGTCGATCGATGTCGGGTCTTTTGGCGTTTCCATAGGGTCAATATATAGGAGTCCTATGTAAATTCAAGAGCCGCTGCGATGTATTGCCGCTTTCGTTTTTCGAGGAATAGTATAGGGTACCCCCCTATACTACATCAGAGACTGTCATGTCCCATACGACCCATCAGAAGAAGAAACTCATTGCCCGCGTCAGCCGTATTCGCGGGCAGCTCGAGGCGGTCGAACGTGCGCTGGAGGGCGAGCGCCCCTGCGGCGAAATCCTCCAGCTTCTTGCCTCCGTGCGCGGCGCGCTGACGGGTCTCACGGGCGAGGTGCTGGACGACCATCTGCACGAACACGTGCTGCATGCAGCCGACGAGAAGGCGAGGGCGGAGGCGGTCGAGGAAATATCGGAAGTATTGCGAACCTATATCCGCTGAGCCGGATCGATATCGGTAAGGAGTTGGCAATGATATCAGGAACGAATAGCTACGGACATGAGCATGTCTTCCTGGGGCAGGACCATGCCCGCAACGAACGCCGCATCTGGCTTGTAATCGCGCTGACGGCAGTCATGATGGTGGTCGAAATCGGCGCCGGCACGATCTATGGCTCGATGGCTCTGGTGGCCGACGGCTGGCACATGTCCACCCATGCCAGCGCGTTGCTCATTTCTGCGCTCGCCTATCTCTTCGCCCGTAAGCAGGCCCGCAATCCGCGCTTCACGTTCGGCACCGGCAAACTCGGCGATCTCGCCGGGTTCGCGAGTGCCATCATTCTGGCGATGATTGCCCTGCTGATGGGGTGGGAAAGCTTCCTGCGCATCACGTCGCCGGTGCCGATCAGCTTCAGCCAGGCGATTGCCGTGGCCGTCATTGGCCTTGCCGTCAACCTCGTCAGTGCCTGGCTCCTCAGTGGTGGCGGCCACGACCACCACCATCACGGTCACGGGCATGATCACCATCACGATCATCATCATGCCCATGGCCATGATCACCATGGTCATGCGGACAACAATATCCGCTCCGCCTATATGCACGTCATCGCCGACGCGCTGACCTCGGTGCTTGCAATCGCCGCGCTCACCTTCGGCAGCCTCTATGGCTGGCTCTGGCTTGATCCGCTGATGGGCATTGTCGGCGCTCTGATCATCGCGCAATGGGCCTGGGGGCTGATGAAATCGTCAGGCGCCGTGCTGCTTGATGTGCTCTCGGAAGGGGAAACACTGCCGGACGAGATTCGGGACGTGATCGAAGGCGATGGCGACCGCATCACCGATCTGCATGTCTGGCAGGTTGGCCCCGGTCACCATGCAGCGATCGTCGCGGTGCTGACGCCGGAGCCGCGCGATACCGCCTTCTACAAGGAGAGGCTGGCGAGCCTGGGCGAGTTGTCGCATGTGACGGTGGAGGTCACGCGCGCTGCCTGATCCCGCCAAAAAGCCGAGATGCCGCCGCAATCAAGCCTTACGCCTGTGATCCTGATTCCCCGGAGGTCTTCATGAATCACAGCCTCACCCGCCGCAGCTTTATTGGCTCTGCCTTGCTGCTGCCTGCGCTGGGCTTTGCACCTCGCTTGCGCGCCGAGCAGCAGAATGACGATATCGACAAGCGGCTCGCAGCGCTTGAAGCGCGCATTGGCGGGCGCCTCGGGGTTTCCGTTCTCGACAGCGACACGAATGTCTCCTTCGGCTATCGCGGCAGCGAGCCCTTCGCCATGTGCAGCACCTTCAAGGTTCTGGCCGCAGGCCTCGTTCTTGCTCGTGTCGACAAGGGCGATGAGAGCCTTGACCGGCGCGTCACCTACGGCAAGGACAAGCTCGTCACCTATTCGCCCGAGACCGAAAAGCACGCGGGCGGCGACGGCATGACGATGGCCGAGATCTGCAAGGCAGCCATTACGCTGAGCGACAACACCGCCGGCAACCTGATGCTGGAAAGCTTTGGCGGTCCGGCTGCACTCACCGACTGGCTGCGCTCCGTCGGCGACGGCACGACAAGGCTCGACCGCATGGAAACCGCGCTGAACGAGGCCGCGAAAGGCGATCCGCGCGACACCACGACGCCGGACGCAATGCTCGATTCTCTCGGCAATATCGCCCTCGGCTCGGTTCTGGCAGAAAGCTCTGCAAATCAGCTGATCGACTGGATGATTGCGAACACGACCGGCGGCGCGCGCCTGCGCGCAGGCTTGCCAAGCGACTGGAAGATCGGCGATAAGACCGGCACGGGCGACAATGGTTCCGCCGGAGATATTGCCATCATCTGGCCGCCCAAACGCGGCCCGATCGTCGCCGCCGTCTACATCGGGGAAACAACCGTGAAGATGGACGAATTCAATCCCGTCTTCGCCGAAATCGGCAAGATGATCACCGAGATGGTGTAGGAGAGGCCGCCTGATTTTCTACGATCTTCAGCCGGGGCTGGCGGATCGGAGCAGGCCGGACGTCGATCATTGAAAAGCCGCGGCGCAGCATACTCGCGGCTTTTTGAACTTGCGTAGCGATCAGGTGGCTGAATTTTCTTCGCCCTGCGTGCTCGTCGATTGCGCAGCGGCGGGTTTTTTGTTGCCGTCTCCGTCATCCTCGATACCTGCAAGTTCGCGCTTGATCTGTTCAGCGATTTCCTTCTCGATTGCGGCGCGCTCGTCCGCGGACATCGCCTTGAGGTCGTCCTCGGTGAGATTGTGTGCCGCGAGATAACGCGCACGGATGAATTCTTCGGGCGTCATGCTGCTCCACTCGCTGAATTCAGCAGCGACGCGTTTATTTGCCTCCTTGATCGTTGCCTCCTCATCGGAGGGCGGATTGATGTAGGTTTCGTTGCCGGCCTGCACCGCCCACATCGTATTGGCGATGGACGGAGGCGTCGTGCTCGGCTCTAGGCCCGCGCCGGATTGATTGCGCGCACTGCCGCCAAATTCGTCGGTCTGTTTGTTCTTGGATTTGCCCTGCTCGAAAAGCGCACCAAGGCCGGAATAAATTGAAAGGCTGCTACCGATTTCCATGAAAAAATCCCCCTGAAAAACGGCAGCAGCATGATCGGGCAAACCTGCCCGGAGCTTGTGTCTCTCCGCTGCCGTACTACGGCAGCGTGTAGGCGATGACATAGTCGCCGGGCTTGGTGCCAACAGACCCATGCCCGCCGGCGACCATGACAACATATTGTTTGTTGTCATCGGCCGTATAGGTCATCGGCGTTGCCTGTCCGCCGGCCGGAAGACGCGCCTCCCAGAGCTGGCGGCCGTTCGTCACGTCATAGGCGCGCAGATAGTTGTCGACGGCTGCGCCCAAGAAAGCAACGCCGCCCTTGGTCACCATCGGCCCGCCGATGCCGGGCACGCCCACTTTGAAGGGAAGAGGCAACGGCGTCATGTCATGGACCGTGCCATTCTTGTGCATGTAAGCGATACGGCCGCTACGCAGGTCGACGCCGGCGACATAGCCCCATGGCGGCGCCTGGCAGGGGATCTGCAGCGGTCCGAGGAAGGGTCCCATGAACACGCCGTAGGGCGCGCCATCATTGCGGTTGAGGCCCTGTTCGCTGCCTTTCTCATCCTGCCCGCGCGGCGGAATATCGGCTGATGGCACCAGGCGCGAGGTGAAGGCGAGGTAGGTTGGCATGCCGAACATCACCTGGCGCTCCGGATCGACGGCGACCGAGCCCCAGTTGAAGGTGCCGAAATTACCGGGATAGACGATGGTCCCCTGCAGCGAGGGCGGCGTATATCGGCCCTCATATTTGTAGCGGTTGAAATCGATGCGGCAGACAAGCTGGTCAAACAGCGAGACACCCCACATATCCTTTTCCTGCAGTGGCTCCGGCGAGAAGGTAAGATCGGAGATCGGCTGCGTTGGCGCGGTGTGATCTTCCGGGATCGCTCCGTCAGGTGCCGGGATTTCCTTGAAGGGAATGATCGGCTGGCCGGTGCGCCGGTCGAGCACGTAAATATCGCCCTGCTTGGTGGATGCCACCAGCGCCGGCACCGCCGTTCCGTCCTGTTTCGTCAGATCAAGCAGCACCGGCTGGGCCGGCACGTCCATGTCCCAGAGATCGTGGTGGACGAACTGCTGCACCCAGCGCAGCCGGCCCGTATTGATGTCGAGCGCCACGACGGAGGAGGAGAACTTCTCGACATTCTCGCTGCGGTTCATGCCGAGCTGGTCCGGCACCTGGTTGCCGAGTGGGATATATACCATGCCGAGCTGGTCATCGACGCTGAAGACCGACCAGCTGTTCGGTGAATTCGTCGTGTAATGCTGTCCCTCCGGCAATGGCGTCGTCTGGTCCGGATTGCCGGAATCCCAGTTCCAGATCAGTGCGCCGCTGTTGATGTCATAGGCGCGGATGACGCCGGACTGTTCTTTTGTTGAATAGTTGTCGTTGACCGCCCCGCCGATGATGATTTTTCCCGCAACGGCAACTGGCGGTGAGGTGGAGTAATAATAACCGGCCGGATTGTACTGCATGCCGGCCTGTAGCTGCAGCACGCCCTGTTCCGCAAAGCCCGTGCAGACCTGTCCATTGGTGGCATCGAGCGCGATCAGCCGCGCATCCGAAGTCGGCAGGTAGACGCGCTCCTTGCAGGGCTGGCCTGCCGGCGTTGCCTCGTCGCTGTAATAGGTCACTCCCCGGCAGGTCTGGTGCTGCCGGTCCGGGTTCATGCCGGAATTGGCGTCATATTTCCATTTCTGCTGGCCGGTCTTGGCATCGAGCGCGATCGCCCAATTGTGCGGAGTGCAGAGATAGAGCGTGTTGCCGACCTTCAGCGGCGTCACCTGATAGGTCGTCTCGCCGACGTCGTCGGGCCGTTTCACGTCGCCGGTCTGATAGCGCCAGGCCTCCTTAAGGGAGGAGACATTCTGAACGGTAATCTGGTCGAGCGGCGAATAGCGCTGGCCGTAGGGCGTACGGCCATATTGGTGCCATTCGCCATCAGGCACATTGCCGCCGAAGGTCGGCGTGGCGGTAACCGCCTGCGTCGGCAGGTCGCCCGCGAGGTCGTGCGGATCCGTCGTCATCGAATAGACAGCGACGATGATGGCGGCGATAACAGGAATGGCGAGCGGCCAGGGATTGGCGCCGTAGTAGGTACCGGTCGGGCTGCGGAAGCCGAGCGGCCGGCGGATCCACGGTGTCAGCAGCCAGAGCCCGAAGAGGATGATGAGCCCGCCGCGTGGACCGAGCTGCCACCAGTCGAATCCCACCTCCCAGATCGCCCAGGCAAGGGCCACGATCACAAGCACGGCATAGACCCAGAGCGCCACTGCCTTGCGCATGAGAAGCAGGCCTGCCGTCAGCAGGAACATCAGTCCGGCGAAGAGATAGAAGACGCTGCCGCCGAGCGTGACGAGCCAGAGCCCGCCGGCGCCTAGGGCCAGTCCGAAAATGATGAAAAGGATGGAGGTAATGACGATTGCCATACGGCAGTCTCCCGCTGGTTAGCCGGATCGAAGGATGGCGAAAAACATACGCCGATCAGGCAGGTAGAGCGGAAGGGCTGCCTTTCAACCGCCGCAATTCGCGGCGGTTGAAACTGTCGCACTAATTCGCTTTTGCAAGCTCGCGGTCGATCGCCGAGACCAGACGACTGTCGTCAGCCGTCACGTCGGGGGCGAAACGGGCAACGACCTTGCCGTTGCGACCGACGAGGAATTTCTCGAAGTTCCAGAGGATTTCCTTGTCGTCGGAGGCAAGGCCGGCGCTCTTCAGCCGTTCGCGCATCGGTCCTTCGCCCGTCGTTTCTACGTCTGCGCTGGTCAGGTTCTGATAGAGCGGATGTTTGTCCGGCCCTTTGACGGAAATCTTGGAGTACATCGGGAAATCGACGCCGAAGGTACTGGTGCAGAAATCCAGGATTTCCGCATCTGTGCCTGGCTCCTGGCCTTTGAAGTCATTCGCCGGGAAGCCGGCGATGACGAAGCCGCGTTCGCGCTTGTCGGCATAGAGCTTTTCAAGCCCTTCATACTGCACCGTCAGGCCGCATTTGGAGGCGACGTTGACGATGAGTAGCACCTGGCCGCGATATTCGTTGAGCGTCGTCTCGCGGCCCTGAACGGTCTTGACGGGAATATCGAGAAGATCAGTCATCATTATCTCCCTTTAGTATGACCCAGTTGATATCGACTTGTCTGAAATCAGGTTCCGCAGAAGGTCTGGAGCACCCGCTCTTCGGGTTTCGGCGGCTCCATATAGGCGGCAAATGCCGGCTGCTCATCATAGGGGCGCGAAAGAACAGCCAGCAGCGCCTCGAACAACGAGAAATCGCCATCCTGAGCGGCAGCCTCGATTGCCTGCTCGACGCGGTGATTGCGCGGAATGAAGGCGGGGTTGATCCGTTTCATGGCAGCGGCCCGATCTGCGGGCATCTGCGGATCGCGCGATAACCGCTCGCGCCATTGTGCGAGCCAATCGGCGGTGGCAGCCGGTTCGCGGAATGTCGATGCGAAAGCGCTCTCTGCCTCCGGATCGCCTGCAAGGGCCGAAAGCCGCCGGAATGTCAGTGTGAAGTCTGCAGCCTGTGCCTGCATCAGCGCCAGCAGCGACTGAATGAGTTCAAGATCGCCGTCTTCGGCGGAAACAAGGCCGATCTTGCCGCGCATACCCTGCAGCCAATGGGCATGAAACCGCTCGCCATAGGCCTTGATGATGGCGTTGGCGTGTTCGATCGCCTTGTCTCTGTCAACATCGATCAGTGGCAGCAGCGCCTCGCCGAGGCGCGCCAGGTTCCATTGCCCGATGCCCGGCTGGTTAGCATAGGCATAACGCCCGTGCTGATCGATGGAGGAGAAGACCGTCATCGGATCATAGGCGTCCATGAAGGCACAGGGACCGAAATCGATCGTCTCGCCCGAGATCGTCATATTGTCAGTATTCATCACCCCATGGATGAAGCCGACCTGCAGCCAGCGGGCGATCAGCGCCGCCTGCCGGTCGCAGACAGCCTCGTAGAGCGCAAGATAAGGATTCTCTGCCGCCTGCAACTCGGGATAATGCCGTTCGATCACATAGTCGGCAAGCGCCTTGATGCCATCCTCGTCACCACCAGCGGCAAGATACTGGAAGGTGCCGACGCGGATATGGCTTGCAGCAACGCGCGTGAAGACGGCACCCGGCAAGACATCCTCACGCCGAACGCTTTCACCGGTCAGCACGGCGGCAAGCGCTCGCGTGGCGGGAATGCCGAGTGCAAACATCGCCTCGCTGATGATATACTCGCGTAGCACCGGGCCGAGGGCTGCCCGACCGTCTCCCCGGCGGGAAAAGGGCGTCTGCCCTGCACCCTTGAGTTGGATATCGCGGCGCTGCCCGTTGTGGTCGATCACCTCCCCGAGCAGGATCGCGCGCCCGTCGCCGAGCAGCGGGACGAAATGTCCGAACTGGTGGCCGGAATAAGCCATCGCCAGCGGCTCGGCCCCTTCGGGGATGAGGTTGCCGGAAAAGATCGCAGCCCCGTCGCGCTTCAGAATGTCGACATTAAGTCCCAATTCTCTGGCCAGCGGCTCGTTGAGCTTGATGAGCCATGGCTCGGCCACCTGCGTCGGCGCCTGTAAGGCGAAGAAGTTCTGCGGCAGCCGCACGTAGCTATTGTCGAAGCCGAAGGCCGTGTCCGGCCGGTTTTTCTGCAGGGCGGAGGTCATGGCTAATAGGTAGGGCCGCAGGTGCGATCACGCAAGCCGATCTTGGCGCCAAACTACTCGCTTCACGAAGGGCAAAAAAGTGCAAGGAATGGTGATCTGCCTTTCCCTTTCGTCAAAGCAGATTTGCCATAAAAGACATAGCGCCGCCATGATTGCCGGCGTATAGCAAAATCATCTCCCCTTGGCATTTTTGCCATGTCTTCTCCCGCGGCCCTGTCGCCCCGTGTGCTCCGCTGCGCCACTGCGAGTGATCCCTGACGATGTCGGATCAGATTTACCATGCGCCGTTGGCTCGGCGTGCAGCACCCAATTTCCGGGTGATCGCGATGATTGTCGCGAGCGCCATGCTCATGGAAAATGTCGACGCAACGGTGCTGGCGACCGCGCTGCCGACAATGGCCCGCGATTTCGGCGTCGACGCCCCGGCCATGTCGATCGCCCTGACCTCCTACCTGCTCAGTCTGGCGATCTTCATCCCCGCCAGCGGCCGTGTGGCGGATAGTTTCGGCTCGCGCACCGTCTTCCGCTCGGCGATCGCCGTTTTCGTGGTCGGCTCCATCCTCTGTGCCTTCGCGCCGACCTTGCCGTTCCTCGTGCTTGCCCGCCTGCTGCAGGGCATAGGCGGCGCCATGATGATGCCCGTCGGCCGTCTGGTGCTGATGCGTAGCGTCGACCGCAAGGATATGGTCAGCGCCATGTCCTGGCTTTTGGTGCCGGCGTTGATCGGCCCGATCGTCGGCCCGCCGCTCGGCGGCTTCATCGTCACCTATCTCGACTGGCGCTGGATCTTCTACATCAACGTGCCGATCGGCATCATCGGCATGATCTTCGTCTCGATCTACATCGACGAAGTGAAGGGCAAGGCGGCCGGTCCTTTCGATACTATCGGCTTCATCCTGTCGGGCATCTCGCTCGGCTCGCTGCTCTTCGGCTTCGAACTGTCAAGCCATCAAGGGCAGGGCTCGTTTTCGATCTTCCTCATCGCGATCGGTCTGCTCTTCGGCATCGCTTATCTGCGCCATGCCCGCAAGCATCCGGCGCCGATCATGGATTTCTCACTGATGAAAGTGCCGAGCTTCGGCACTTCGGTCATTGCCGGTTCGCTGACCCGCATCACGCAGGGCGCGCAGCCCTTCCTGCTGCCGCTGCTCTTCCAGATCGGCTTCGGCCTTTCGGCGGCCGCCGCTGGGCAGATCGTCATTTCCACCGCGCTTGGCGCGCTGTTCATGAAGCCGCTGGCGCGTGCCGTCTTCCGCCGTGTCGGCTTCCGCAGAAGCCTGATTATCAATGGTATTCTCGGCACCATCGGCTACGGCCTCTGCGCCGCCTTCCGGCCGGACTGGCCGATGCCGCTGATCTTCATCGCATTGGTGCTCAGCGCCTTTTTCATGTCGTTCCAGTTCACGGCTTACAATACCATCGCCTATGACGAGATCGGCCAGGAACGCATGAGCTCGGCTACAAGCTTCTACACCACCTTCCAGCAGCTGATGCTCTCGCTCGGCATCTGCATCGGTGCGCTGGCGCTGCATGCTTCGATGGCCTTCAACGGTGTCGAAACGCCTGAGCTTGGCGATTTCTCCACCGCCTTCATCGTGGTTGCGATCATCTCAATCACCGCCACCATTTGGAACCTCCGCTTCTCGCCGACCGCAGGCGAAGAGATCAGCGGCTACAAGGCCAAGTAGGCGTTCTCTTGGTGAGGATGCTCTTCAGCAGTCATCCAGCCGCCGCTCGTCGCCGTCAGGCACGGTCTATGGGGCGATGAGCCGGAGCAGCCAGCTTTAAACCTCGCCGTCTTCCATCTCGGCCGCCAGGTCGGCGAGCTTGCGTACGGTGTTCAGGTTGCGGGAGGTCCCCGCCTTCAGCGCCGGCAGCTTCAGCTTCGACCGACCTGAGCCGATGGGATAGTGCACATAAATCTCACGCCCGGCGAGCTTCGCTTCCTCGCCATCGGGCGCCACCATCTTTTCCAGGGCATCTTTGGGTGCCGCTTCTGGCAGGAAATAGACCAGCAGAAAATTCGGCTTGGCGTCGAGGAAGGGAGCGTGGGCGACGATGCCATCGAGTTCCTTACGGCTACGCACCATCACGCCCGGCCGCTTTCCCATCTTCTTGCCCAGCGCTTCGTCGAGCTGTTCTTCAATCGCTTTTTCGGCCTCATCCGAGCGAAACAGCACATTACCGCTCTGGATGTAGGTCTTCACGTCGGTGAAACCGAGCTCCTCGCAGATCGCCTTCAGCTCCGCCATCGGCAGGGAGCCTGTGCCGCCGACATTCACGGCTCTCAGCAGCGCGATATAGACAGCCATTTCTCCCTCCGTTGATTGAGTGGCGTGCAGAGAACACGCCGCATCCAATCTCACATCTTGCCCGCCACCTTGACCGCAAACGCATATTCGAATGCGATCTCTTCGAGCCGCTGGAAGCGGCCGGAAGCGCCGCCGTGGCCGGCATCCATGTTGGTTTTGAGCAGAATGGGCGCGGCACCCGTCGTCTTGTCGCGCAGCTTCGCGACCCATTTCGCCGGCTCCCAGTAGGTGACCCGTGGGTCGGTCAGGCCACCGAGCGCCAGGATCGGCGGATAGGGCTTGGCGCCGACATTGTCATAGGGCGAATAGGCGGCGATCTGCTCGTACTCTTCGCGGCTTTCGATCGGGTTGCCCCATTCCGGCCATTCCGGCGGAGTGAGGGGCAGCGTATCGTCGAGCATGGTATTGAGCACGTCGACGAAGGGGACGGCAGCGATGAAGCCGGCGAATTTTTCCGGCGCCATATTGGCGACTGCGCCCATCAGCATGCCGCCGGCCGATCCGCCCTCGGCAATGATGTTCGCGTAGGACGTGAACTTCTCCTGATTCAGATAGTCAGCGGCAGCGATGAAGTCCTTGAAGGTATTGGTCTTCTTGTCCATCTTGCCGTCTTCGTACCAGGCAAAGCCCTTGTCCTTGCCGCCGCGGATATGAGCGATGGCATAGACGAAGCCGCGATCGGCAAGCGACAGGCAGTTGGTGTTGAAGCCGGCCGGAATGGTGATGCCATAGGCGCCGTAGCCGTAGAGCAGGCAGGGCGCGGAACCGTCAAGCGGCGTATCCTTGCGGTAGAGCAGTGTGACCGGCACTTTCTCGCCGTCCCATGCCGGCGCGAAGACGCGGCGGGTGACGTAATCGTCGGGATTGTGGCCCGACGGGACTTCCTGGGTCTTCAGGAGCGTGCGCTCACGCGTGAGCATATTGTAGTCGTAAAGCTGCGAGGGCGTCGTCATCGACGAATAGGAGAAGCGGATGACGTCGGTGTCGTATTCGGCGGCACCCGAAAGGCCGAGCGAATAGGCTTCCTCATCGAAGGCGATCGCATGCTCTTCGCCGGTGCGGCGGTCGCGGATCATGATCTGCGGCAGGCCGTCCTTGCGCTCCAGCCACAGCAGGTGACGGGCATAGGCCATATGGCTGATGATGAGCGTGCCGGGCTTGTGCGGCACGACCTCGCGCCAGTTTTCCTTGCCCGGCTTGTCAACCGGCGCTTCCATGATCTTGAAATCCTTGGCGCCGCTGTCGTTGGTCAGGATATAGAAAACATCGCCGCCCTCCGCTAGCGAATATTCGATGCCTTCCTCACGCGCGGCCACTAGCGTCGGCTCGGCTGTCAGGTCTTTGGTCGAGAGCAGGCGATACTCGCTCGTTTCGTGGTCGTGGATGTCGATGTAAATGAAATCGTCGAGCAGTGAACCGCCGACGCCCATGAAGAAGCCGGCATCCGCTTCCTCGTAGACAAGGCGGTCCTCGCTCTGCGGCGTGCCGAGAATATGGTGGAAAACTTTCGACGGACGGTGGTTCTCATCGAGCGCCGAATAGAAGAAGCTCTTGCCGTCAGGCGCCCAGACGCCGCCGCCGCCCGTATTCTCGATGAGATCGGGCAGATCCGCACCCGTCGAGAGGTCGCGAACCCTCAGCGTGAAGAACTCGGAACCCTTGTCGTCATAGCCCCAGATGCCGCGGCTGTGGTCGGTGCAATGATCGAGCCCGGCGAGGCGGAAATAGGCCTTGCCGGCAGCCTCCTTGTCGCCATCGAGCAGGATGGTGCGGATCCTCTCGTCCATCACCCCGCCGTCGCGGGGGATGCGGAAATAGCGTGGCTGCTCACCCCCAGTGACGAAGGAAGTGCCGTAGGCATACGGACCATCCTTAACCGGTACGGAACTGTCGTCTTCCTTGATGCGGCCGCGCATCTCCGCAAACAACGTCTTCTGCAGCGGCTTGGTGTCTTCCATGGCCGCATTCATGTAGCCGTTTTCGGCTTCCAGGTGGGCGCGGATGTCAGGATCGAGGATAGAAGGATCCTTGAACATCGCCTGCCAGTTGTCGGCGCGCAGCCAGGCGTAGTCGTCAGTCCGCGTGATGCCGTGGCGCGTGTCGGAGACGGGTCTTTTTTCGGCGGCGGGCGGGGTAGGCAGGTTCTTGAAAGGGGTCAAGGAAGGCTCCGTAAGGGCGGTGTCGGTGGGCAAGAGATAGAGGTGCTGCAGGTCATGATCAAGCGTCGGTGAACCTTCGTGGGACAAATGGCCGGCGCGTCGCCTTGATGTCACCACATTGTTTAAGAATGTCCGCTAGCCCCGCGCGAAAATTGCACCCGCATCAGGCCCCGGCAAGCTGCCGGCGGCGGTATGACGAATACATAACAGTAAAGGTTTCTCCACCATGCCGAAACGTCTGGTCCTGTTTATGTCGCTCGCAGGCCTTGCCGCCTCGTCCGCCCTTGCGGTCGACCCCACGATCAAGAAGCAGCTCGAAAAACTGGACCCGGCCACCCGCCTCGAGCAAAGCTGCGATACCGAAGCGATGAGCCGCATCAACCAGGACGGCACCGGCTTCCGGCCGGACAAGGTCATCGCCTATACGTTCAAGGATCCGATACCGAGCGACGATCGCCTCGAAGCGCCCGGCGCCGTCTTCCGCAGCAAGGGCGACTGGTATCATCTGTCCTATACCTGCATCACCGGTCCGCAGCACATCAATGTACGCGACCTGAAGTACAAGATCGGCGACAAGGTGCCGAAGGATAAGTGGACCAAATATTTCCTCTACGATTGAGTCCTCGCTCTTTTCCCGCTCTTTCGCATTCCCTGTGCCAGGCAAAGCAATGCGGGCAGATTGAGACATGCGCCGTCCTTGGCGGGCGGCATCAGGCCGCATGGATCGGTTCATGGGTTTGCCTTAACATCAGCTAAGACATCAACTGAATCTGATTCTTCATGAACCGACTTCTCCTTGGATCTGCACTGCTGCTTGCTGCTGCCTCTTCGGCGCTTGCCGCGGAAGTTCCACCTGCTGTGCTCGCCCCTCCGTTCGTGACCGCCGGCCCGAAGCTCGTGGAACCGCATTTGCATATCGCCCGCTCGAACGTCACGGGCCATGCCCGCGTTGCGCTCACCTTCGATGCCTGCATGGGCGAGGCCGATGAGCGCATTCTCTCGACGCTGGTGAATGAGCGCATTCCCGCGACCATTTTCGTCACGGCGCGCTGGCTGAAGCGCAATCCGAAGGCGGTTGCCATCTTCCTGCAGAATCCCGATCTCTTCGAACTGGAAAATCACGGCGAGAAGCATATCCCGGCCGTCGACACGCCGGTGCTGGTCTATGGCATCGCAGCTGCCGGCTCGCCCGATGCCGTCAGGCAGGAAGTGGAAGGCGGTGCTGCCGCGATGGTCGCGTCGGGCATTCCGGCGCCTCACTGGTTCCGTGGCTCGACCGCCAAGTATGACCTCTCGGCCATCGGCCAGATCCGCGCCATGGGTTATCGTATCGCCGGCTATTCCGTGAATGGCGACGGCGGTTCACTGCTCGGTGCTGCGATCACCGAAAAGCGCATTTCCTCGGCCAAGGACGGCGATGTCGTCATTTCCCACATCAACCAACCGACCCACGCGGCCGGTGCGGGCGTTGCCAGGGCGCTTGTCGATCTCAAGGCCAAGGGTACGGAATTCGTCCGGCTGCAGGATGTTGCCGATACGGGTGACGACAAGACGACCGAATAGGGTAATTCCAGCAGCAGCGTGCAGCGGCTTTACATCGGAATCGCGTGAAACCAGAATGGGGCGGGGTTACCTCAACTGGTCTCCGGTCCCCGGTCGCCGTCGTTACTTCGGCAGTTGCGGCTGCGGTCTTTCCTCGATTACCAGCTCCTCGATGATGGTCATGACGATGAGCGAGAGCGGTAGTGCCAGCATCGCGCCGACTGCCCCCCACATCCATGTCCAGAAGATGATCGCCAGGAAGACGATGAATGGGTTGATCTCCAGCCGCCTGCCCATGACAGCGGGAAAGATCAGGTTTTCCATCACGAGGTGGACAGTGAAGAAGGCTGCAGCCGGCATAAGGCCGATAATGATGGCATCATGGGTAATAACGCCGGCAATGGCTACCGCAAGGGTCATCATCGTTATGCCGAGATAGGGAATGAAACTCGAAAGAAAGGCGAAGAAACCCCAAAGGATGGGCATGGATAGCCCGCCCGCATAGGCGATAACGGTCATCATGAAGCCGAGCGCCACATAGATCAGCGAAGCCGTGGCGAAATAGAAGCCGAGCGCCTGCTCCACCGCGTTGATGACGCGGATGGCCGCAAGCCGCTGCGCACGGGTGCGAAAGGTCATGATGATCGTCTTGCGCAGGCTAACGCGGCTTGCCAGAAAGAGCAGCAGCGCCGCAAAGAAGATCAGCCCCTGCACCAGCGCCGGCGTCAGGTTCGTCGTCACGACATGCAGCACGTTGCCGGTGTTTTCCAGCAGCGCATCGATGGACATCGGCCCGCTCTGGAAGGTCGCGGGCGTGATGTGCAGCCATTCGATTCGCTCCAGATAAGGCATGATGCGCTGGGTGGTGTGCCCGATGAAGTCAGGCGCCTCATTGGCAAGCATCGCCAGCGGTCCAGCAAGCGAATTGATCAGCAGGGCGATGACGAGCGCGACGCCGGTAGAGAGGATCACCGCATTCGCGAGCCGCGGGACGCCCATCTTCGAGAGCTTTTCCGCCGCCATGCCGAGGATCATGCCCACGACCACGGCGAGCGTGATGGGGATCAGGATCAGCGACATCAGATAGACCGCCGCCAGGCCAAGGATGCCGAAAATGCCGATGATGGCCCATGCCATGCTGACATCGAGCCCGTCCTTCTCGACACGCCGCATCGGTGCCTGTGGAAGCTCTTCGGCAGCTTCCTGAAGCGTTCGTGCCCATGCGCTGGTATGGCGTTCGCCGAGGCGGAGATTGTTTGCCTGTTTTCGGATGCCGTTGGCGATGCCCATGTGCGATATGTCCCCGAAGCCCCATTGCCTCGCCAATCAACGCGTAGGGGGTGCCGCCGGTTCCCCGGGAGGATAAAGGCATCTAGGCCGCTCGCTGCCGCCCGATGAAATCCACGAAGGCACGCAGCGGCGGCGGCATCTGGCGCCGGCTGGGATAATAGAGGTGGAAGCCGGGAAAGGGGGGTGTCCAGTCGTCGAGCATGCTGACCAGCCGGCCGGCGACGAGATGGTCCGCCACGTGATAATCGAAGAGATAGCCGATGCCCACGCCATCGAGCACGGCCCGCAGCATCAGGTCGTTGTCGGTGGTGCTGAGCGGTCCTGAGACGGCCACTTCGAGCTTTTCGTCCCCACGCTCGAATTCCCAGTGATAGAGGCTGCCATCCGTCGGCCAGCGGGAGACGACGCAAGAGTGGTCGCGCAGGTCGCGCGGCGTTTCCGGCACGCCGTGGCGCGCGATGTAATCGGGCGAGGCAATGACGACGAGCCGCATCTCGCTGCCGAGCTTCACGCTTACCATGTCCTTTTCCACCATCTCACCCAGCCGGATGCCGGCATCGAAACGGCCGGCGACGATATCGGTCAGTTTGTCATCGACCACGACATCCATGACGATGTCAGGATAGGCGGCATGAAAGGGCGCAATCAGCGGCGCCAGCCTGTGGACGATTGCGACCCGCGGCGCGTTGATGCGCAACAGCCCGGCGGGCGTATCGCGCAATGCGGCGACATCGGCCACCGCCCGGTCGAGATCGGCAAGTGCCGGCAGAAGCCGCGCGAGCAACCGCTGGCCCGCCTCGCTCGGCGCTACGCTGCGCGTCGTGCGGTTGAGCAGCCGGATACCCATCCGTTCTTCGAGTGTGCGGATCGTCTGGCTGAGTGCGGAGGCCGACATGCCGAGCCGGGCGGCCGCACGGGCAAAATTGCCGTGCTCGGCGACTGCTGCAAAGGCCCTGAGTTCTGCATAGTCGCTGCCGCGCATTATGTTCTATTTTCTAAAGAAGCCATGCTGATAATGTAGCATTGTTGTCAGTATCGGCAAGGCGCATCTTCTGTCTGCAACACAGGAGATCATCCATGACCAATACATTGTCCCTTGACCGCTACCGTCTCCTCGGCCGTTCCGGCCTGCGTGTTTCGCCGCTGTCGCTCGGCGCCATGACCTTCGGAACAGACTGGGGCTGGGGCGCCGATGAGCAGGAGTCTCGCCGCATGTTCGACGCCTATGTCGATCGCGGCGGCAATTTTATCGATACTGCCAATCAATATACGGGCGGCACTTCGGAAAGACTCGTCGGCCGCTTTGCCGAAGGCCGCCGCGACGAACTTGTCATCGCCACCAAATATACCATCACCTCGCGCCCGAAGGATCCGAACTCCGGCGGCAATCACCGCCGCAGCATGGTCCGTTCGGTGGAAGATAGTCTGAAGCGGCTGAACACCGATTACGTCGACCTCTTCTACCTGCACGCCTGGGACTTCACGACCTCCGTCGAGGAGGTGATGCGCGGCATGGACGACCTCGTGCGCGCTGGCAAGATCGTCTATGCCGGCATTTCCGATACGCCGGCCTGGCAGGTGGCGCGCATGCAGACGCTGGCCGACCTGCGCGGCTGGGCGCCGCTTGTGGCGCTGCAGATCGAATACAGCCTGATCGAGCGCACGGTTGAGCGCGAACTGATCCCGATGGCCGCTGAACTCGGCCTCGGCGTCATTCCCTGGTCGCCGCTTGGCATGGGCGTCTTGACCGGCAAATACAGCCGCTCCGATCTCGATATCGGTGCCGGCACCGCAAGCGCGGTCGGTACTCGCAAGAATGTCGCTGCCGGCAACGGTTCGCTGACCGAACGCAATCTCGGCATTGCCGATGTCGTGAAAGAGATCGCTGCCGAAATCGGCAAGACGCCGGCACAGGTGGCGATTGCCTGGACACTGACCAATCCGGCCATCACGTCGCCGATCATGGGTGTGAAGACGATGGCCCAGCTCGAAGACAATCTCGGTGCGCTCGACGTTGTCCTGTCGGACGAGCATCGTGCCCGGCTGGCCGAGGCAAGCGCCATCGTTCTCGGCTTCCCGCATGATTTCCTTGCCAAGCCACTGACGCGCGGCGTCATGTTCGGCGAGGTGACCATCGAGCCCCGTCGTTAAATCATGAGTCTGAAAATGCGAATGGCGGCGGAAACGGCGCCATTGTCGTCTGGATGCGTAAGTAAGGACCGTTTCGGTGAAACCAAACGGCCCTTTTCGATGTCTCGGAATATTCCTTCAGGCCGAAAGCGTGAGCCCAATACCCCAGGGATCTCTCAGGAAGACGCCGCCGTCGCGCTTTTCGCTCTCGATCTCCAGTTCATCGAGCTTGGCAACGGCCTTGTCGAGCGTTTCTTTGTCGTTGAAGCGGATCTTATAGTCGGAGAGGCCGGTCATGTGCTCGGCGCGCGTGCCGGCGCCACGGCTGTTCCAGATATTGGCGGCGACATGATGGTGATAGCCGCCGCTGGCAAAGAAGCTCGCGCCCGGCCGCTGCGCCATCAGCTTGAGACCCAGCACGTCGCGATAGAAGGCATCCGCCTGCGGAATCTCGCCGACCTGCAGATGGATGTGACCAATCGCGGTACCGTCAGCCATCCCGGTCCAGGTATCCTCTGGTGCGCTGTTGTAGAGCGCCTGCAGGTCGAGCCGCTGCGTCGCCATTTCCACCATGCCGTCCGGATGGAATTTCCAGCTTTCATGCGGCCGGTCGGCGTAGATTTCGATGCCGTTGCCCTCAGGATCGGAAAGATAGATCGCCTCGCTGACCAGATGGTCGGACGCGCCTTCGAGGGTGACATTATTGTGAGCGGCATGGCGCAGCCAGCGTGCAAGCTCGGTGCGGTTGGGCATGAGGAAGGCGGTGTGGAACAGGCCGGCGGCGTTGCGGGGCGCCTCGCGCGCGGTGCGGTCGGTCGTCAGCGTCAGCAGCGGCAGGCCGGCGACCCCAAGAACTTCGCCGCTTGCGTTCTCTTCGAGCACCGAAAGGCCGAGCATCTTCTGATAGAAACCGGAAACAGCTGACAGGTCCTTCACGACGAGATGCGACTGGTCGATATAGGCAGGGCGCGTCAGCGCATAGGATGTTTCAGATGACGTCATGAAATGTTCTCCTGCCCTTGAATCGAAAGGCGTACCGGCGGTGGCGGCAAATGTGCCGCCCGTAGCGAGCGCGAGGAATTTTCGCCGGTCCATTCGCCTGTAAACTCCCCTCGGCTGCTGTACTTGATCTCTATATGGCCCATTCGCATTGTTCACAGAAGACCCGTTTTTGATGATGAAGCGTTCTGTAAACATTGACGATGGCTCGTGCCCCACTTGATATCAGTCAATGCGCTTTATCTATCCGAGGAGGAAGTTGACCGTGAAGGGCAACACCTCAAGGAGGATCGCATGTACAAGAAAATCATCGTTCCGATTGAAATCGGCAGCATCGAAAAAGGTGAGAAGATTTTCCGCAAGGCGGCAGAGTTGCTCGACAACGGCGGCGAGATCATCCTCCTCAATGTCGTGGAGGATATTCCGACTTATGTCGCCATCGAATTGCCAGGAAACATCGTCGAGGATGCCATGAAGGAAAGCCGCGAGCGGCTGGGTGGCCTCGTTGCCAAGACCGGCATTCCGGCCGCCGTCGAAGTCCGCAACGGTTCGCCTGCTACGGCAATCATCGCTGCGGCCGAAGAGCGTCGCGCCGACCTCATCATCATCGCCTCGCACATTCCCGATATCTATAATTATTTCATCGGTGCGACCGCCGATCGCGTGGTGCGCCACGCCAAGTGCTCGGTGCTGGTGGATCGGTAGGATGTGAAGCCATGGACACGAAACTTCAGGAAAAGATTCTGCGCGATCGCTGGCACGAACTGACAGCGCGCCTGCGAAAGATCGACACGGACCTTAGCCGCACCAAGACTGCCGATGACGACGACCGCGCCATCGAGAACGAGAATGACGAAGTGCTGGAAGGTCTCGGCCAGGCTGGCGAGGATGAGTTGCGCGCCATCGACGCCGCTCTCGAACGCATCGCCAAGGGCACTTACGGCACCTGCGCCCGCTGTGGCGCCAAGATATCGGAAGCTCGCCTCGCTGTGCTGCCGCAGACGCCGCTCTGCGAGGATTGCGCGGCGGGCAATTAGGTGCGTCATCAAAAACGAGCATGGCTCGTCACAAAGATTTAACCTGACGCCACCAGGCGTCCGGTTGCGCCTTGGCCAATTCAATGCGACGATCTTCTCACTCTGAGTAGGGGTGCGCGCATGGGCGAAATCAACGGCATTCGCTGGGCCTACGACAGATATGAGCTGATCGCCGACGGCATCGTCCACGGTGTCGGGCTGTTCTTTGCCCTGATCGGCGTGACCGTGCTGATCTTCTACGCTACCCTCTGGAGCCCCGCCGGCGCGCTGATTGCCGCCTGGGTTTACGGTGTCGGACTGGTGCTCACACTGGGCATTTCCTTTTCCTACAATATCTGGCCGGTTTCGCGCACCAAATGGTATCTGCGCCGGCTCGATCATTCGGCGATCTTCATCCTCATCGCCGCCACCTACACCCCCTTCCTGGAGCGCGGCGCCGACGATCCGCTGCTGTCTGGCATGTTGATCGTCATCTGGCTGATTGCCGCCTTCGGCATCTTCGTCAAATGTGTTTTCCCCGGCAAATATGACCGGCTGGCGATCCTGCTTTATCTCGCCATGGGCTGGAGCGGCGTATTGGTGGCCGAGCCCGTCGCCTCGCGCATTCCCTATGCTTCCATGCTGCTGATCGTCATCGGCGGCATCATCTATTCGTTGGGCGTCATCTTCCATGTCTGGGAGAGACTGCGCTTCCAGAACGCCATCTGGCACGGCTTCGTGGTCGCCGCCGCCGCCGTGCATTATTTGGCCGTGCTGACCTGCTTCAGCCTGTCGGTTCCCAGCTTCTGATCTCTGGCGTTTACATCGGCCCGCGCCCGGCGTATGCCCCGCCAACCAGCTTAATTCGAACAAGACCATTCCGAACCGGGCCTGCCACATGACCGATACCGTTCTCATCCGGGACGCTGCCGAAGCCGACCTTCCAGCCATCAGGGATATCTACAATCACGCGGTCGAGCATACGACGGCGATCTGGAACGAGACGCTCGTCGATCTCGACAACCGGCTGGAATGGTTCAAGGCGCGCAGGGGCAGGGGCTTCCCGGTCATCGTCGCCGAAATGGACGGCAAGGTCGCCGGCTACGCCTCCTATGGCGATTGGCGCGCCTTCGATGGCTACCGCCATACGGTCGAGCATTCCGTCTATGTCGACAAGAATTGCCGTGGCGCCGGCATCGGCGAAAAGCTGATGCGCGCATTGATCGAGCGTGCGAGCGCCGGCAATGTTCACGTCATGATCGCCGGCATCGAGGCCGAAAATACCGCTTCCATCAGACTGCACGAGAAACTCGGTTTCCGCATCGCCGGCACATTTTCCGAAGTCGGCATCAAATTCGGCCGCTGGCTGGATCTTACCTGCATGGAATTGCGCGTACCAAAAGTCTGACAGGGCCATCTCCAGATTGATTGCCGGCCGGGGCTAACCATATTTTTATCGTAGTCTGCGCCTTGTAGAAATCTCTGGTGGCGCGACTCGCAGAGGAGAGGTTGATGTTTGGACGCTCGGTGCTCGGTCTTTCGGCTTTCCTGGCCATGGCAGCCTATTCGCTGCCGGTGATGGCGGCCAGTTGCGGCAGCACGGCTTCGCCGGAGCTCGACTGGCAGGAGTGCAACAAGAAGAACCTGATGCTTCAGGGCAGCGACCTCCAGGGCGCCAATCTGGCCGGCACCGATTTCTCGCTGACCGACCTCGGGGGCGCCAACCTCAAATCCGCCAATGCCGAAAAGGCAACCCTCGTACGCGCCTCGCTGGCCGGGGCAAGCGTTCAGGGCGCCAACTTCGGCAAGATCGAAGCCTACCGCTCCACCTTTGCGGGCGCCATCGCTGACGGCGCAAGTTTTGTCGGTGCAGAGTTGCAGCGGGCTGATTTTACCGGCGCGCAGCTGACCAGGGCCAATTTCGAGAAGGCCGAACTGGGCCGGGCCAATTTCGACAAGGCGGTGCTGACAGGCGTCAGCTTCGCGCTTGCCAATCTCTCCCGCGCCGATCTGACGGGCGCAAGTTTTGAAGGTCCGATCAGCTTCGACCGAGCCTTCATGTTTCTGACCCGCATCGAGGGGCTGGATCTGTCCGCCACCACCGGCTTGCAGCAGGCGCAGATCGACCTTGCCTGCGGCGATTCCTCCACTAAGCTGCCTTCGGGGCTTTCTGTCCCTTCGAACTGGCCTTGCCCGCAGGAGCAGGATTAGAGGCTTCCCTGGTTAGATTGCAGCATTCTGCCGAAGCAGGTTTTTGTCAGGGCAAAGGCTGACGCAGAAGAGCATACCCCTCGCTACGTCCGAGCCGATCGCGTTCGATCCTGCGGGAAAGATGCCCGATCCTTCGGGGTGGCTGATCGTGCTCATGCGCCTGAATTCTTCTCGCTGATGTAGAGATAGCGTTCCACCGTCTCGCCGGCCGCATTCTTCTTGCTGAAGACCTCCCGTCGCTGATGCACCCGCCCGGCAACCTTCTGCGAGGGAAGATTTTCCAGGCTGACGATACTGACGAGGCGCGACAGTCCCATGACTGAGAAGGCATGGTCGCGGCAGGCAAGCGCGGCCTCGGTGGCGTAGCCCTTGCCCCAGTAGTCCGGCCAGCGATGGTAGCCGAGCTCCGGCTCCATTCTGCGCGATGTGTCCTGCAGCGTGATCCCGCAGTCGCCGAGCAGATCGCCGCTCTCGCGATCGATCACGGCCCAGAGGCCGAAGCCATTTTTCTCATAGCTTCCGAAGGCGAGCCTGTCGAAGAAATCGCGCGTTGCTGCGGCATCCTTCACGGAAGGGTAATACCGCATGCACAAGGGATCGCCGAAGATGCGCTCGAGCGCCGGCACGTCCGCGACGGTGATTTCGCGCAACACCAGCCGGTCGCTGCGCAGGATCTCCCGGACGATGGACATTGTTTCATCCCTCTGTCATGGAGCGGGCCTAAGCCGCGTCCACTCTTTCTCCCTTTATACGAGCGTTCCCGCCATGGCACCTGCAAAGATACGGGTCATCATCGTTGGTGCCGGCATTGTCGGCGCTTCGCTGGCTTTCCATTTCGCCCGGCGTGGAGTCACTGTCCATGTGGTGGATGAAAATGTGCAGGCCGGCAGCGGCGTGACGGCGCGTGCCTTCGGCTGGGTGAACATCATCAACGTCATACCGGGAGCCGCAAATTACGGTCTCGTGCAGCAGGCGCTCGCCGACTATACCCGCCTGCAGGCCGATCTGCCGGATGCATTTCTCTCCGCGCGTCCGGGCTCCCTGTTCTGGCTCAAGAGTATTGCGGAAACCGAAGCCTTCGCGGCAGCCCATCGCGCCGAAGGGACGGATGTCGAACTGGTCGATGCCGCAAGGATCGCGAGATGGGAGCCCAATCTGCTTGAGCCCCCTGCCTGCGCGATCGTCTCGCCACGCGATCTCGCGCTCGATCCTGCAAGGCTGGCGCGGGACCTGATCGATGCCGCCGGCGTGACTGTCACCTTCGGCCGGACGGTCGAAAGCCTCATCCTTTCGGGTGACCGGGTGCGTGGCGTGCGCCTGGCCGACGACACGATCGAGGCCGATCTCGTGATCCTCGGCGGCGGAACAGCAGTCGACCGCCTAACGGAAAGCCTGGGCTTCCGAACCGGCGTCGAAGCCTCGCCCTCGATCATCCTGCGCTATGGTTGCGCAGAGCCTATCGCGAACCGCATCCTCCGCGGCCCTGGCCTGGAAATTCGCCAGTCGGCGGACAACATGTTGCACGTCGCCAAGGGCTATATCGACGATCGCGAGGAGAACGCACCGGAAAGAGTTGGTGAGCGGATCTTGAAGATCATGCATGAGCGCCTGCGCCTGCCCGAAGGCGTCTCATTGGTCGAGGCTGCTGCCGGTTACCGGCCATTCTTCCCCGATGAAATGCCTCGGCTCGGTTTCCTGCCCGGCATCGAGGGCGCCTATGTCGCCGTCGGTCATCCCGGCGTCATTCTCGCACCGCTGCTTGGACGGCTCGCCGCCGAGCACATACTGGAAGACCGGCGCTCGCCACTCATCCCATCGGCTGGCCTGATATGAAAAAAAAGCGGATCGGCTGGGATCCGCTTTCCTTTTACTTACAAGCCTTTACTTGCCGGGCTCGAAAACCATTGCGTGCCCGTTGATGCAGTAGCGCAGGCCGGTCGGCGGCGGTCCGTCGGGGAAGACGTGACCGAGATGGGCCTCGCAGGTACCGCAGCGGATTTCTGTGCGCACGATGCCGTAGGTCGTGTCGCGGTGTTCGGTCACGGCTTCTGGAGAAACCGCCTCGAAATAGCTCGGCCAGCCGCATCCTGCATCGAACTTCGTGTCGGAGCGGAAGAGCGGCGCATTGCAGCCGACGCAGCGGTAAAGACCGGTCTCGAAGGAATCCCAGTAGGGACCGGTAAAAGCGCGTTCGGTGCCGTGCTGGCGCGTGATGCGATACTGCTCGGGAGTCAGCAGTTCCTTCCATTCGGCATCGGTTTTGTGAACTTTCGGGGTAGCGGTCGTTTCGGCCATGGAGTGCTCCTTTCGCCGATGGGGCAATCTCTTTTCGTGCGCAAATGTGGTGCGTTGAGCACGATTGATCAAGTCTGTGATCGGGCTTCACGATCAAACCCGCCGCTTCAACGCCCCAATTGCCATCTACCCAATTCGGGGGAAGACGGCGAATCACCCGTGCTTTATCTTTAGTGTGCCATTAAGCTTAATGCTGCGTGTTTCGGGGACAAACGGTGTTTCATACTCTGATGATTGTTCTGTACGGCGCAGTAGCCGCGATTGCCCTGGGCATCACCCTGCTGGAAGGCTGGGTCAACCATGACCGCTGGACGGTGCATCGCGTTGGCGGGCTGATCGCCTGCATTCTCTGGCCTTTGCCGCTTGCTTTCTTCATCCTGCACGGTTCCATTTCCCGTCTCGCCACACGCCTTTCCTGAACGTCAAGCCTGTGAAAACCGCCGCCTGCATCCATTGCGGGTTGCCGAAATTGCTTGAGGCTTACAGCCGATTCACCTAAGCCTTGGAAAAGGCTGATTGCCGGCTTTCATCCGTGCTCACGGGGAGGAGACATGGCCGATGTCACGGCTCTGACATTTCTGGCCTTGTGCCTGCCGTTGATCGGCGCTCTTGCGGCTCCCCTCGTCATTCGCGCCTTCGGTGCAGGCGGCGCCTGGCTGCTCGCCGTCGCCCCTTTGCTCGCCTTCCTGCATTTCCTGCGTCTCCTGCCGCAGATCGCTCATGGGGAAATCATAACCGGCGGTTATGACTGGGTGGCGGGCCTGGGCCTGCGTTTTTCCTGGTTCCTCGACGGGCTGTCGCTCACCTTCGCCCTGCTCATTACCGGCATCGGAACGCTGATCGTGCTTTATACCGGCGGGTATCTGAAGGGCCATCCGGATCAGGGCCGGTTCTTCTCCTTCATCTTCCTCTTCATGGGCGCGATGCTCGGCGTCGTGGTGTCGGACAGCTTTCTGATGCTCTTCATCTTCTGGGAGCTCACCTCGATCACCTCCTTCCTGCTGATCGGCTTCGACCATGAACGCGAGGCGGCGCGTCGCGCCGCTTTGCAGGCCCTCGTCGTCACAGGCGGAGGAGGGCTGCTGCTGCTTGCCGGCTTGCTCCTGCTTTGGGGGCAGGCAGGCGTTGCGCAGCTATCCGAGCTGCTGCAGTTCGGCGATGTTATCAGGGGCAGCCCGCTCTATTTCGCCACCCTGTTGCTGGTGCTCGGCGGCGCCTTCACCAAATCGGCTCAGTTTCCATTCCACTTCTGGCTGCCGAACGCGATGGAGGCGCCCACACCCGTTTCGGCCTATCTGCATTCCGCCACCATGGTAAAGGCCGGCGTCTATCTGCTGATGCGGCTGAACCCGGTCATGGGCGCGACGCCCGCATGGGAGGTCCTGCTGCCCATTTTCGGGGGCCTGACGCTCGTTACCGGTTCGGTGCTTGCGATCCGCCAGACGGATCTGAAGCTGAAGCTTGCCTATACGACAGTCTCTTCTCTCGGCCTGCTGGTGCTGCTGACCGGCTTCGGTTCGGATTATGCCATCGAAGCGGCGGTACTCTATCTGGTAGCGCATTCGCTCTTCAAAGGTGCGCTTTTCATGGTCGCCGGCATCATCGACCATGAGACCGGCACGCGCAATATCACGCGGCTACGGGGCTTGCGAAAGGCCATGCCGCTAACCTTTGCGATCGCCATGGCTGCCGCCTTTTCCATGGCCGGCCTGCCGTCCTTCTTCGGTTTCCTCGCCAAAGAGGAAATCTACACGGCTCTCGTCGGCGACGATCTCTATTCCATCCTCGCCACGACCATCGCCGTTTTCGGCAATGCCTTGATGTTCGCGATCGCCTTTGCCGTGGCGTTGAGGCCGTTTCTCGGCCGGCCGGTGGAAACGCCGAAACCTCCGCACGAAGCGCCGGTCTTGCTCTGGCTCGGACCTGCCGTTCTTGCTCTGGCAGGCCTGCTTGCCGCCCTCTTTTCCGGGGTCATTCATGGCGCGATTTCCTCACCCATGGCCTCCGCCGTTGCCGGCACTCACAAGGCTGTCTCCATTTCGCTTGTCCCGCATATCGGCGTGCCGCTTGCCTTGTCGCTGCTGACGATACTGCTCGGCATCGCTGTCTACTGGCAGCTCGACCGTGCCCGCACTCTTGTCGCGTACTTGCTGCACTCCGTTCGTGGCCCGGATCGTGGTTTCGATCATGTCATCGCCGGGCTTGTCCGTTTCGCGTACCATGTCATCGGAATCGTCCAGCCAAAACGGCTGGATGTCTACGTCGCCTGCACCTTCCTCTGTGTCGCCGCGATCCTGTTCGTCCCGCTGATCAGCCATGACGAACTGCCGCTGGGCTTTGTCTGGCCTGCAGATCTGCGCCTGCACGAAGCGGGGATCATGCTGATCGCCATGTTCGGCCTTGCCGCCGTGCTGATCGCCCGCGACCGGCTCACCGCGATCGTCTCGCTCGGGATTCAGGGTTTTGCTGTCGCGCTGATCTTTCTGCTCTTCGGCGCTCCGGACCTGGCCTTCACCCAGTTCATGGTCGAAACGCTCGCAGTCGTTATCCTCGCTCTCGTCATGACCCGTCTGCGCCTGTCGCCGACCGATCCGCGCCATGGCACCCGCCGCCTTTTCGACATCGCCCTTTCGCTGGCCTGCGGCCTCGGCTTTGCGCTGCTTTTGATGCGCGCCACCGACGCACCGTTCAACACGGCGCTCACCGATTTCTTCAACGCTCATTCGAAGTTGATCGCCCACGGCGCCAATGTCGTCAACGTCATCATCGTCGATTTCCGCGGCACCGACACGCTCGGCGAAATCGCCGTCGTCGCGGTAACAGGCCTCGCCATCCTCGCGCTTATCCGCATCCGCGGCAATTCGGAGCGCCGGCTGGCAACGAACGATCCGGATGCGGAGGAGGCATGAGCACAGTAGTTGACGTACCGCGGTTCCGCCCCCTCATCCGCCTGCCGGCACCTTCTCCCTGCGGGGAGAAGGGGAGTTTCGGCACCGTCGGCGCACTCTCAAGGGCATCGTGGGGCACGTCCCCTCTACCCACCGGGGAGAGGGTTAGGGTGAGGGGGCCACGAGCACTGCTTTTTGACTTGATGAGAGGGAATAGGTTTCGGCAAGTCAGATCGACCAGCGTCCGCCTTCCTGTGTCTGCCCGCCCGGCCACACCGATAAGCAGGGGCGCCCCATGAACACAGTCATCTTCCGCACGGTCGCGCCCTTTATCACCGCGCTGATGCTGCTCTTTTCCGTCTTCATCCTGCTGCGCGGCCACAATGAGCCGGGTGGCGGCTTCATCGGTGGGCTGATCGCCGCTTCGGCTTTGGCGATCTACGGCATTGCCTTTGGCGTGGGAGCGGTGCGCCGGGCAATCCGCTTCCACCCCCTGGCCATTGCCGGTTTCGGTCTGCTGCTTTCCTGCATTGCCGGCTTGGCCTCGATCCTCTTTGCCGTGCCCTTCATGACCGGCCTCTGGATCTATCCTGTCGTCTTTGGCGTGGAGGTGCCGCTTTCCAGCGTCATGCTCTTTGATCTCGGCGTCTATTTCGTCGTGCTCGGCGCCGTCGCCTCGATTGCGCTGGCGCTGGAAGAAAGAGAGATGGATTGATGGAAGCGCTCTTTGCCATTCTCGTCGGCCTGTTCTTTTCGGCAGCCGTCTATCTGATCCTGTCGCGCTTCTCGATCCGCATCATGCTCGGCATCGCCATTCTCGGGAACGCCGTGAACCTGCTGATTTTCACGGCAGGACGGGTGACGCGGGAGGTGCCGCCGATCATACCCACCGAGGCCGACATGCTGCCATCAGGTGCCGCCAATCCGTTGCCGCAGGCGCTGATCCTGACGGCGATCGTCATCTCATTTTCTTTCCTTGCCTTCCTGCTGGTGCTGACCTATCGCGCCTATCAGGAGCTCGGCACCGACGATACGACTCGCATGCACGATGCCGAACCCGACGACCGGCCGCTGCCGCCGTTGGGGTATTGATGGTGAGTAAGATGCGTATGCTCACCCATCCACTGACCCTCACGGGAGGCACCCACTAAATGGCCGCGCCCGTCTCCAATCTTGCCACCGCTATGGTCACCACCCCGATCCCGCCGGCCCACTGGCTGGCGATCCTGCCGGTCGCGCTTTGCATCAGCCTCGGCGCGCTGCTCCTGATGCTGCGCAGCCTTCCCCGCCTGCAGGCATGGATCGCCATCGCCGGCCTTGCCGTCCTGCTGTTTCTCGACGCCGCGCTCCTGCGGCAGGTCGTCGAACACGGCCCGCTCACCATGGTCATGGGCCGCTGGCTGCCGCCCTTCGGCATTGCTTTCACGGTCGATGTCTTCAGCGCGCTGATGGCGCTCGCCGCAGCGGTCGCTGCCCTCTCGGCCGGCATCTATGCGCTCTCTGATACCACTGAAAGCGGCCGGCGTTACGGTTTCTTTCCGCTGTTGATGCTGTTGATAGCAGGCGTCACCGGCGCATTCCTGACTGGCGATATCTTCAACCTCTATGTCTGGTTCGAGGTGCTGCTCATCTCCTCGTTCGGCCTGCTGATCCTTGGCTCCGAGCGGGCGCAGATCGATGGCGCATTGAAATATGCGGTGCTGAACCTCATCGCCACGACGTTGTTCCTGATATCGATCGGCATCCTCTATGCGAGCTTCGGCACACTCAACATGGCCGATATCGCCGAGCGGGCAGCAGGTTTGAGCGGCACGGCGCCGCTGATGACGCTCGCCTGTCTCTTCCTGCTTGCTTTCGCCATGAAGGCCGCGGCCTTTCCGGTGAATTTCTGGCTGCCGGCCTCCTATCACACGCCGCGCATCGCTGTTTCCGCGCTCTTTGCCGGCCTGCTGACCAAGGTCGGCATCTATGCGCTGCTGCGTGTTCTTGTCATGCTGCTACCGGCCGAGCGCGATGAACTCAGCCTGCTGATCGCGATCGTCGGTGTCCTGACCGTTATCGTCGGCGCATTGGGCGCGCTTGCAGAAACCGACCTGCGCCGTCTGCTCGGCTACGTGGTGATCTCGGGCATCGGCAACATGATGGTCGGTGCGGCACTCGGCACCGCCGACGGTCTCTCCGGTGCTGTCTTCTATGCACTGCATTCGGTGGTGCTGATGACGGCGCTCTATCTTCTGGCCGGCGAAGCGGGCAGGCGGGGCGGCTCCTTCTCGATTGCTGCGCTCGCCGGCCTCTATCGCCAGAACGGCTGGTTCGCGGCGATTTCGCTGATGCTGCTTCTGGCCGCCTGCGGCCTGCCGCCCTTTTCCGGCTTTTGGCCGAAGGTGCTGCTGGTCAAGGCCTCACTCGATGTCGGCGCCTGGTGGCTGGCAGGCGCGATCCTGCTTGGCGGCTTCCTGCTGACGATCGCCTGTGGCCGCGTCTTCCTGCTTGCATACTGGCGTCCCGCGCTCATCGCGCTCCCGGCGGTGCGGACCGGCTGGACGGCCGGTCTGCCGCTTGCTGCATTGACGATCCTGGTCGTCGGCTTCGGCGTCCTGCCGGAGCAATTGCTGCAACTCGCGCGCTCCGCCGCCGATGGGCTTGCCGATCCCTCCGCCTATATCTTCTCCGTCTTTCCGGAAGGGACTATACGATGAGCGTCCTGTTCCTCAGTCTGCCGCTCGCCATTGCTTGGGTCGCCGTGACCGGCAGCGCCTCGCCGCATAATTTCGTTTTCGGCCTGGCCCTGTCGCTGCTGTCGCTCGCCGTCGTGCGCGAGGCTTTTGCCCACCGTTCCCCGCCGCGCCGTATCCGCCCGCTGCATATCCTCCTCCTTGCCGGCCTTTTCCTGAAGGAGCTGGCGCTTTCGGCCTGGCGGGTGGCGCTGACGGTGCTTTCGCCGCGTATGCAGCTTACTCCCGGCATTCTCGCATTCCCGTTGACGGTGAGGGATGATTTCCAGATCACTCTGCTTGCCAACCTCATCACGCTCACGCCCGGCACACTCTCGGTCGATGTTTCCGCAGATCGGCGCACGCTCTATGTGCACGCGCTGCACTGTGCCAATCCGCTGGCTATCAGACGCGATATTGCTGACGGATTCGAGCGCCGTATCATGGAGGCCTTCGGATGATAACGCCCGCCGCAATCGTTTCCACTGCCGCAATCGCAGCGCTTGGCATCCTCTGCGTAGCGCTCTTGATAACGGTCTGGCGGGTCATTGCCGGCCCCAGCCTGCCGGATCGCATCCTGGCGCTCGACATGCTGACGGGTATCGCCATCGGCTTCATCGCTGTCGTCGCGGTGCGTACCGGCTTCTCGCTTTACATCGATATTGCCATTGCGCTCGGTCTCGTCGGCTTCCTGGCAACCGTCGCCTTCGCTCGCTTCGTGCTCTCGCGCGGACAGGTGGGAGATACCGGGCCTGGGGCGCAAAGGAGGAGCGAATGATGATGGACTATGCACTCGCCATAGTCACCGCCGTGCTGCTGTTGGCAGGCGCCTTCTTCGCGCTGGTGGCAGCGATCGGTATCCTGCGCTTGCCGGATCTCTACACGCGCATGCACGCCGCTTCCAAGGCCGGCACGGTCGGTTCCGGCTTGTTGCTGCTTGCCGCCGGGCTTTACTCGGGTGAACTTGCCGTGCTTGCAAGAGCGCTGGCCGGTTTCCTCTTTTTCATCCTGACGGCACCTGTTTCTGCACACCTTCTTGCGAAAGCTGCGCATAAAACCGGGCATTTTCCGGCCGATATCTCAGTACGTGACGATATGCGAATGCGCTGAGGACGAGCCTACTCAGAATTTTAAGCAATTTTACCCAAACTTATGCACCGGAAGCACGAGTAAAGCTTGCTGAACTGCTGACCAATTCTTTGTGAGGGATTTTTTTTCTAGGAAAATCACAATTAATAATTGGCCTTTTGCGAAAACGATGCTATTTGAAAAATCAAGTAGAGTTCTGATTGTGAATTAGAATCGTACTGCTTCTAAGTCCCTTTGCCTTGATTGCCAATGTCTAACTGGGTAACGGCCTGGAAGAATACGTAGTAACCCACCTTCAGGCAGTATTGGTGCAGAATACGGTCTTCGGAATCTAGGGGTGGATTTCCGGTTTTTCGAAACAAAAGGCTGCCACCTGCTCTTTTGCTGTTTTGCTCTACGACGAGGGTTCTTTGTCTCTTGAGAGAAGGACCGTTTGAGCATGCTAACAGGAGAAAGAATATGACGGATATGGCGACCGGCAATGCGCCGGAGCTGCTTGTGGAACTGACGGCCGATATCGTCGCGGCCTATGTCAGCAACCACGTTGTCCCGGTCAGTGATCTGGCCAATCTGATTTCCGACGTACACTCGGCATTGAGCAACACATCCGTACCGCAGCCGGTGGCAGCGGTCGTCGAAAAGCAGAAGCCCGCAGTCTCTGTCCGCAAGTCCGTACAGGACGAGCAGATTACGTGCCTGGAATGCGGCGGTAACTTCAAGTCCTTGAAGCGCCACCTGATGACGCATCACAATCTCGCGCCGGAAGAATATCGCGAGAAGTGGGACCTGCCTGCCGACTACCCGATGGTGGCCCCGGCCTACGCCGAAGCGCGATCGCGCCTCGCAAAGGAAATGGGCCTGGGGCAGCGTCGCAAGCGCGGTCGCGGCTGAGCTTCAAGCGCCGCTGGATAACAAAAAGCCGGGCCTGGGACCCGGCTTTTTTTATTCGTCCTCAAAGTGGCGTTGCCTCTTCGAATGACTTCCAACCTCTGTCAGCTATGTTCAAAAAGTGCGGCAAAAAATGTCGGCCCGGCGATTGCTCATCCGTCTCTAAAGCAATTCCAGCAAAAGTGCGTAGCAGTTTGCGTCCGGAATTGCGTGAAAGCAAAAAGATCGAGCATCTTCGTGTTCGAATAAAACGAAGATCTCAAGACAGGCAGGCGCTCATGCCGCCGCTGATAAGAGGAGAAGAGACATGCGTGTAATGGTTATCGTCAAGGCGACTGCAGACAGTGAAGCGGGCGTCATGCCCTCGACCGAGCTTCTGGAGGCCATGGGCAAGTATAACGAGGATCTCGTCAATGCCGGCATCATGCTGGCGGGCGAGGGCCTGCATCCGTCTTCCAAGGGAAAGCGCGTCGCCTTTGATGGCCCTAGGCGGCTCGTCATCGACGGCCCCTTCGCCGAAACCAAGGAACTCATCGCCGGCTACTGGCTGTGGCAGGTCAAGGATATGGATGAGGCGCTGGAATGGGTCAGGCGCTGCCCCAATCCGATGCCTGGCCCAAGCGAGATCGAGATCCGCCAGGTCTTCGAAGCTGCCGATTTCGGTGAGGCTTTCACGCCGGAGCTTGCCGAACAGGAAGAACGCCTGCGCGAAAAGATGGCCGACGGCAAATAATTCAGGAATATCATCCTTCGGCGCCCGGCGGATGTCCTCCGGGCGCTCGGCCGAATGTCATTGCAGCTCTGGAATATGCCGCTCACGCCTTTCAGGCTGCAGCGTGGACACGTGCTTCCTCGCGGATGCGGTTCACCATCGAACGCAGCCCGTTGGAGCGCTGCGAGGAGAGGTTTTCGGTGAGCCCGATCCTGGAAAAGATCTCGAAGGCATCCAGCGAAGCGATTTCCAACGCCGTCTTGCCGGAATAGGTGGCAAGCACGATGGCGACCAGGCCACGCACGATATGCGCATCGGAATCGCCTTCGAATGTCATGACCGGATCGTCGGGATCGCCTGACGTATGCGTTACCAGCCACACCTGGCTGGCGCAGCCCATCACCTTGTTCTGGGAAGTCTTCTTCTCGTCTGCCAAATCAGGCAGCGCCTTGCCGAGTTCGATGACGTATCGGTAGCGGTCTTCCCAATCGTCCAGGAAGGAGAAGTCGTCGATGATCTGGTCGAGGGTCGCCATGCTGTCAGGCCTTTCACTGTTACCGGATGATATAGGTGAAATGACCGCAGATTTGAACCCGTCAAAAAGAAACGCCGTGAGGGATGAGCATCCTCACGGCGCAGCAAAGTGCTGAAATAAACAGGGCAGGCACGTCAGGCATGGGGCATTTCCGCGTCATGCGGACCGCCGATGCAAGCTTGGGCACGGGCAAGGTGCCCGCGAAATTCGTCAGATTGCCGGTTTCGGCGTCGGCAGCGGGATCGACCCGGCCGGAATGGTACCAGTTACGACCTGTTCGGCCGAGGCGTCGTCATCGACAGGCGCGCGGTAGGGCTGCGGCAGGTGCGGCATCGGCTGGTTCAGTGCAGTCTCTGCCTCGCGCATCGTATTGGTGACCGCTTCCGGCAGGGAAGGCGCGGCGAGCCCCACAGGCTGCACCGCCGTCTTTGCGGAAGCCACTTTGGTGCTGTCATCCCTGAACTGGCTGTCGAGCAGTTCATAGGCGACACGGGCGCCTTCGCGAGCCCGATAGCCGAGAGCCGTCAGCGTCTCCCCGCCTTTGGTGCAGACCTCGGGCTTTTCGGAGCACATGCCGGTCATATAGTCATAGGCGCCGCTTGCCGCCGTAAAGGCGTCTGAAAGCTGCAATTGCGGGTGGCCGCCATTGTCGGAACTCTCCGAGCTGAAAACGGAGAGAGCGACGAGCACGAGGCCAAACCAGAATGATCCTTTGATCAGAAACCACATTGTCTTGCCCATCCTGTTTTCCCGTCCGGTCTTGTCGCCGAATCGGGCCGGTTGTCCGGTATGTCTGCACCCTACCGATAAGTTGCGAATGCCGCTTTTCGAAACTCACCGGCATTTGCGGCAAATTTGTCTCAAATTGTAATGATCGGTATTTTCGGAACATTTCAGTCAAATTCTACCTGATGTCGTTAAGCATGGTGGCAGCCGCCGCCTGCAATTGCTGGGCTTTTGGCCCGCCGCTCTGCCACAAGAGTTAACGCAATGCCGAAATATGAGGAAAATCCGTCGCTTACCTGCTATTAACCACGAAATTCAAAGAGCAGCACAGATGGCCCAAAACGGGACTTTTGGCGTTTTTGCGCTGTGGAAGGCGACTTTGCCTTATCCTTTCCTTAAGCCGCCGGGGCCTATTGTCCAGGTCAACGAAAGGCCTTTTCGGGCAGGTATTGCGTGCGTGTATTGAGTGACATTGGCGGCCGGGCGACAGCCCTCGTAGACCGGGCAGCGGCAGGCTGGCTCTCCCGGACGAACGGCGGCGAAGCCGTGCGCGGGAGCGAACTCGCCATTCTGCGCCGCCTCGTCTTCCTGTCCTCTGCCGCTCTCATCGCCGCTCCTGTCGGCCTCTCCATCGTCACCAGCCCCGCCGTTGCGCTGCCGGCCGGCGTCGCCACCGTCTGCGCCGCCTTTCTCTTTTCCGCCGTCGGCAGCATCGCGCTGGCCCGCCAGGCTATCCCGCAGCACACGACGGCAGCCAGTGCCGACGATCTCTTTCTTGAGATGAGCCCGGGCCTGGTGCTCTTCCTCGACCCGCACGGCAGCGTGACGATGACGGGCGGCCGCGACAAGCGCGATTATCTCGCCTGGATGCGCGACCTGAAGGGCCGTGGCTTCTTCGAGCAGGTGCATGTTTCCGATCGCATCCTTTTCCTGCAGGCGCTCGATGCGCTGCGCCAGGGCGAGGAAAAGGCAATCGTCGATCTGAGATTGGAGCGACCCTCGGTCTCGCGTAATAACAGGCAGTTCGCTTACCTGCGCATGGATATGACCGCGCGGCGCGATGTCGACGGCGTGCTTTCGGCCGTCATCGCCCAGTTGCATGACGTGTCGGTAGAACAGCGGCTTCGCGCCGAGGCGCAGACCCGCGCGGCCGATGCGGAATCGGCAAACGATGCCAAATCCCGTTTTCTTGCTGCCGTCAGCCACGAACTGCGCACGCCGCTGAACGCCATTCTCGGCTTTTCTGATATCCTCATCGGCGAATATTTCGGCAAGTTCGAAAACGAGCGTCAGCGTGAATATGTCGGCCTCATCCGTGAGTCCGGCGCGCACCTGCTCTCCGTCGTCAACACGATGCTGGACATGAGCAAGATCGAGGCCGGCCGCTACGAACTGATGCTCGAGCCTTTCGATATCGGCGCATCGATCCGCTCCTGCGAATCGATGCTGGCCCTGCAGGCCAAGAGCAAAGGCGTCACGCTCACGAGCCGTGTCCAGCGCGGTATCGGAGAGGTCGTGGCCGACCAGCGCGCGCTGCAGCAGGTTCTCATCAATCTCGTCGGCAATGCCGTGAAATTCACCGAAGCCGGCGGCGTGGTGACCGTCGATGCGGCCATGCGCGACGGTATTCTCAAGCTGACGGTCAGCGATACCGGCATCGGCATTCCCGCCGACAGGCTCGCCACACTCGGCCAACCTTTCGTCCAGATCCAGAATGATTATACCCGCCGATTCGAGGGCACGGGTCTTGGCCTCTCGCTGGTCAAAGGCCTCGTCGCCCTGCATGGTGGCCATTTCGCCATCGCCAGCCAGCCGGGCGAGGGCACGATCATCACCATCGAGATCGCGGCGGATGGTTCCGGAGCATCGGCTGTTGAAGATGTCGGCCAGGCGGAAACGGTCGAATTCCCGCCGCGGCTGAAGGGCGCGGTGGGTACCGCAGAACTGGAAGAGGGGCTTTTCGATGGCCGCGCGCAAGCGAAAATCGCCTAAGGGCAGGAAGGGGCGGCAGCAGCCGGGCCTTTTGATGACCGGTGCGGCGGCGCTCGGCGGCGTCGGCCTGCAAGGCGCGGCCGCGCTCGGCGGCCTGGGTCTTCAGGGCGCCGGTGCGCTTGGCGGTGTCATCGGCCGCAATCCCTCTGTTGCCGGAGGTACGATTGCCTTCGTCGTCATCTTCTCCTTCGTCGCCGCCAATGCGCTCTGGTATCAGCCGGGCGCGCATCCCCATCCGATCTTCCGAACGCGCGATCCGGGTGCGCCGAACGCCATCGGCTTCCATCCGCAGGCCGAGCTGCAGGGCAATGTCACCACGTTCCGCATCGAGCGGCCGGACGACTCCACTGCAACGACGCAAACCACGCCGCCGCCTGCCGTGGCCGCCCCACAGCCGAGCCAGCTCGTGATGGATATCCAGAAGGAGTTGATCCGCCGCGGTCTTTATAACGGCAATGCAGACGGCGTTATCGGACCGCGTACCAGTGCGGCAATCCTCTTCTTCGAGGAAACTGTCGGCATGGCACAAAACGGCGAAGCGACGCCCGATGTGCTCGCAGCGCTCAAAACCGATGCCGCCGGCCCTTCGACCGTTCCTGTCGAGAAGCCGCGGGAGGATGTGACGTCGAAGGCGACGGAGGAAGACCCGGTTGCAGCTGCCATCCGCAGCGCCGAAAAGACCGTCAAGACGGCTCCATCAGGGCCGAAACAGGTACCGCTGTCAGGCATCTCCAATGTCGATCTGGTGCTGAAGATCCAGAAGGGCCTGGTCAACATGGCCTACGCCAATGTCGGCGTCGACGGTGTCGCCGGGGAACAGACCCGCGCTGCTATCCGGCACTTCCAGAAGCACTATAATCTTCCGGAAAACGGTGAACCGAGCGAAGCCGTGTTGAAGAAACTCAAGGAAATCGGCGCGCTCTGACCGCGCCCTGAGGAAAACAGGTCGTCTCTGCTTTCCGTTGCCGTCGAATTGCAGACGATGAGCCCCAGTCCGGCATGCTGCCGACCGTCTTTAAGCTTGCCGTGTCACGCTTGACGGCCGGTTCGCCAGCCGCAGGAGCCGGTAGTCCACCGGCACCCGTCCTTCGACATCGACCACCTCTTCGATCGGCCCGGCATTCATGGCTGCCGACGTCCGGTAGCGCTTCGGCGCGATGCCGGTCACGCGCTTGAACGCATTGCTGAAGGCGCTTTCGGAGGTGTAGCCGAGTGAAAGCGCCAGTGCAGAAACCGGTATCGAGCCCTCCCGCAGCGCCCGTTCGGCGAGCCGCATGCGCCAGGCCGTGAGATAGGTGAGTGGGGCGACGCCCGCGACCGTCTTGAAGCGCAGCGCGAAGCTGGTGCGCGACATGCCGGCCGCTTTCGCGAGCTCTCCAAGTTGCCAGTCATGTGCCGGCTCCGAATGCATCAGTCGCAGCGCCGGCGCGATCTTTTCGTCGCCGAAGGCACGCAGCCAGCCGACCGTCAGCGGTTCCGACGTCATGATATGGGCGCGCAGCACCTGCACGAAGATGAGCTGCGAAAGCTGGGCCGAGGCAAGCAACGCGCCCGGCTTGCCGGCGGCCATTTCCCGCACCAACTGATCCAGCAGCCAGCGCAGCACACCAGCCTCGGCAAGGGTCGCCCGCACATGGATGACCGGCGGCAGCACGTCGAGCAACAGCGCCGTACCGGTCGTTCCAAGCGCAATATGCCCTCCGATATAGAGGAAATCTTCGCCCAGGCCGTATCGCGCCATACCGTTGACCTTCCTCTCCTTGAAAGCCGTGACGGCATCGGCCGGCTTCACCGCAAGATCGGTTGTCAGCACGAAGGAATGCTTGCCGTTGAGCAGGACGACGTCGCCGGCTTCGAGCAGGATCGGTGCGCTGCCGTTATCGAGCGCCAGCCAGCAGCGGCCTTTCGCGACGGCGCTGATCTTGATGCGGTTCGGCTGCGGAAAGGCAAGTGCCCAGGCGCCACCGGCAATCAGCCCGCCGGCAATCAGACAGCGGGCATCGAGCAGACTGAGCATTTCGGAGAGGGGGTCGCTGATCATTCTTGTACGATGGCGCAAGAAATTGGGATTTACAAGCATTCAAAATCCCGCAGGCCGGAGATAAATGTTCCCCGACCAGAAAGGAACATTCGATGTCCACTCCACAAGCTCCTATCGGCTCCGGTTTCGGCGCGGCGTCTACGGCCGAAGAGGTGGCTGCCGGCCATGATCTCACGGGCAAGGTGGCGATCGTCACCGGCGGCTATGCGGGTCTCGGCCTTGAGACCGCTCGCGTGCTGGCGGCCGCCGGCGCCAAGGTCATCGTGCCCGCCCGCAATATCGAAAAGGCCAGAGCCGCCGGCGAAATCGTCCCCGGCCTGAAGCTCGATTACATGGATCTGATGGATCCCGACTCCATCGACGATTTCGCCGATCGCTTCCTCGATGACGGTGAGCCGCTGCATTTCCTCATCAATAACGCTGCCGTCATGGCCAACCCGCTGACGCGCGACAGCCGCGGCTATGAATCGCAGTTCTCCACCAATCACCTCGGCCACTTCCAGCTCGCCGCCCGCCTCTGGCCGGCGCTGGCGAAGGCGGAGGGCGCGCGTGTCGTTGCCGTTTCCTCGCGCGGCCATGTCCGCTCCGGCGTCGATTTCGAAGATCCGATGTTTGAGAACCGCGAATATCAGCCTTATATCGCCTACGGCCAGTCGAAGACGGCCAACGCACTTTTTGCCGTCTCGCTGGATGCTTTGGGTGCAAGGGAGGGCGTACGCGCTTTCTCACTGCATCCGGGCGGCATCGTCACGACCGATCTCGTCCGCCACCAGTCGCGCGAATATCTGCAGGCGAGCGGCTATGTAGATGCGGGCGGTAATCCGGTCATCGACCCCGAAAATAACAAGAAAACCATTGCCCAGGGCGCAGCAACTACCGTCTGGTGCGCCGTCAGCGATGAATTGGAAGGCATGGGCGGCGTTTATTGCGAGAACTGCGACATCGCAAAGGCTGTACCCGCCGATTCCCAGGAGCTGCTCGGCGTGCGCCCTTGGGCGACCGATCCGGAACTTGCCGAACGCCTCTGGCAGATGAGCGAAAGGCTGACGGGCCTGACGCCGAGTTGAAGGCCACGTAAGACCTAAGTATAAGCTGCCATATTCTTAGGCAATTGTTAACCATGTTGCTTGAAGCTTCTCTAATATAGCTTGGGGGAGCTCGATCATGCAGGCGCTGAAGGCCGTAGAGGATAATGCGGGAGGTCCAGCCCATGCGCCGGATGGACCGGATCGCGACACCCTGCGCCATATTCTCTCGCGCCTCGCCGAAGAAGCCTCCACGCTTGGAGTAGACCTCGTCGATATAGCCGGCGCCATTCAGGACATGGCGGCGATGTCCGCCCGCCATGCCGCCGCCTTCGACGATGTCACCCGCACAGCCCTTTCCATCGCCGAGACCAACCGCTCCGTTGCCGTTTCGCTGCGCGAGACGGACAGCACCGCCACCCAGGCGCGTCACATGCTGAAGGAATCGGCCGATCGCCTGTCCGGCTCGGTCCAGGAAATCCGCCATATGGTCCAGTCCTCGGAAGAGATCAGCACTGAAATCTCCGGCTTCTCCCGCTCGCTCACCGACGTGGACAAGGTGGCCGCCGAAATCAGCACCATCGCTCGCCAGACTAACCTTCTGGCACTCAATGCCGCGATCGAGGCCGCCCGCGCCGGCGAGGCGGGCAAGGGCTTCGCCGTCGTCGCCTCTGAGATTCGGGCTTTATCGCTGCAGACGTCCAAGGCGACGGGCTCCATTCAGGAAACGCTGGAGCAGCTTCGCGTCAAGATCGATCGTCTCTCGACTGTCGGCGGCGGGGCCCGCAAGAGTGCTGCCGGCGTCAGCGAAAAGTCCGAGGCTATGCGCGGCGCCTTCGAAAGCATGGAGCATGTCATTACCCGCATCCTCGATTCATCCGCCGTCATGGCCAATACGACCGAGGCCGTGGATCGCGACTGCGCCGGCTTCGTCGCTCAGCTCGGCGAAATGTCTGCGGAGGTGCTGGATTCCAACGGCCGGCTGCAGCAGGCGGCCAAACGCGTCGACAGCGTCGTCGGCCTGTCGGAAACGTTGATCCAGTTGACCGCGAGCGCCGGTGTGGAAACCGCCGACCGCCGCTGGATCGAACAGGCGCAATCCGTCGCTGCCCAGATATCGCATGCTCTGGAGCGTGCGGTGGCCGAAGGCGCAATCGGTATGGAAAGCCTGTTCAATCGACAGTATCAGCCCATTCCCGGCACCGACCCGGTGCAGATGATGGCTCCCTTCACAGGCCTCGCCGACCGCCTGCTGCCGCCGATCCAGGAACCGGTTGCCGGTTCGGATGAGCGCATCGCCTTCTGCGCCGCCGTCGACGAAAATGGCTACCTGCCGACCCATAACAAGAAGTTCTCGCAGCCGCAGCGGCCAGGCGACACCGTCTGGAATACCGCCAACTGCCGCAACCGCCGCATCTTCAACGATCGTGTCGGCCTTGCTGCCGGCAGAAGCACCGCGCCCTTCCTCGTTCAGACCTATCGACGAGACATGGGCGGCGGCAATTTCGTGATGATGAAGGATATTTCCGCGCCGATCACCGTCCGCGGCAGGCATTGGGGCGGGCTGCGGCTGGCGGTTAAGGTATAGCGTTGCCGCCACCAGCTGGGCGGTCTATACCGCGCCCATGAGATTGCGCGCAGATATCTACGTTTCCGCACTCGTCCGCAGGGTCTTTTCCGCCGGCGATTTTGCTGCGGTGGAGAAGAAGGGCGCGGAGGAGGCGGGTGCCATCTTCATTCGCCAGCGCTTCCGCGACGGGCTCGAAACCCTCTATGCGCCGGCCCCCCAAAGCTTCTTCGACGAGGAGAGCAGCGGCGACCGCCTGTTCGAAATCAGGCTGGAGCGCGCCGAGCCGCACGAGGTGCAGGAAATGCTGGAGCGCGAGCGCAAGTTCGACCCCGATCTCTGGATTGTCGAGCTGGAGACAGACAAGGCCTCGGAACTCATTCCGATGACGGGCTGATGGTCTGCCTTGAATTTACGCCAATTGCCGCCTAGTTTACCGCCATCCGCAATACCAACAGGACGGTGCAAAATGGATTCCAACCTGATCGCAATGCCAATTCGCCTTGCCATCGGGGATTTCCATGCCTGCATTTATCACACTTGCCAATCTTTCGTGGTCCACGCCTGACGGCCGGCCGCTTCTTTCCAATATCGATCTGAGCTTCAACGCTGAGCGCGCCGGTCTTGTCGGTCGCAACGGCGTCGGCAAGACGACGCTTATGAAGCTGGTGGCCGGCGAGTTGCAGCCGCAGACCGGCTCCGTCACCGTATCCGGCACTATCGGCATCTTGCGCCAGAGTGTGCAGGTCGGGCCGGATGAAACGGTCGCCGACCTCTTCGGCGCAACGCAGGCGCTTGCCATTCTCGGTCGTGCCGAAGGCGGCGAAGCGAGTGCCGATGAACTTGCCGTTGCCGACTGGACGCTCGAAGCCCGCATCGAAGCCGCGCTGGAACGTGCCGGCCTCGCCGCCGCGCCGCAGACGCTGCTGGCTGCGCTCTCCGGCGGCCAGCGCACCCGCGCAGCACTCGCCGCCCTGATCTTCGAAGATCCGGATTTTCTGATCCTCGACGAACCGACCAACAATTTGGATCGGGACGGGCGTGAGGCAGTGCTCTCGCTTCTCGGTGGCTGGCGCCACGGCGCTCTGGTCGTCAGCCATGACCGCGAACTGCTGGAGACGATGGACACCATCGTCGAGCTGACGACCTTAGGCGCCACCCGCTACGGCGGAAACTGGAGCGATTATCGCGCCCGCAAAGCGCTTGAACTTGCCGCCGCCGAGCACGATCTGGCGGACGCCAAAAAACGCGTGGCCGAGGTTTCCCGCAGCGCGCAGGAAACGGCCGAGCGCAAGGCCCGCAAGGACAGCGCCGGCCAGAAGAAAGCGGCCAGGGGCGACATGCCCCGTATCGTTGCCGGCGGCCTGAAACGGCAGGCGGAGAATACCAGCGGCGAGAATGCCCGCCTCGCCGAACGGCGTCGCGCGGAGGCGCTTGCGGATGCCGAGGAGGCGCGCAAACGCATCGAGATCCTGCAGCCGCTCTCCGTCAAACTGCCTTCGACCGGCCTGCCGCCGGGCAGATCGGTGCTGAAGATCGATGCGGTCACGGCCGGTTACGAGGCGGATGAGCCCGTCATCCGCAAACTGTCCTTCGAGATTACAGGTCCCGAACGTATCGCTGTGACCGGCCCCAACGGCTCGGGCAAGACGACTTTGCTGGCGCTGATTTCAGGCGATCTGCAGCCGCGGGAAGGAACGGTCCGAGTGCTGACCTCTTTTTCGATGCTCGACCAGCGCGTCAGCCTGCTCGACCCCGAAACCTCGATCCGCGACAATTTCCGGCGCCTGAATCCGCAATCGGATGAGAATGCCTGCCGCGCAGCACTTGCCCGCTTCATGTTCCGGGCAGATGCGGCGCTGCAGATCGTCTCCACTTTGTCTGGCGGCCAGCTTCTGCGCGCTGGCCTTGCCTGCGTTCTCGGCGGCGCGACACCGCCGTCGCTGCTGATCCTCGACGAGCCGACGAACCACCTCGACATCGATTCCGTCGCTGCCGTCGAAGCAGGTCTCGGGGCTTATGACGGCGCACTGCTGATCGTCAGCCATGACGAGGTGTTCCTGGAGATGGTCGGCATCACGCGCCGGCTGGAATTGCCGGCAAGATAATTACGCGAAGGAGATGCCGAGCTAACTCTCGGCAGACAGTAGCTCGGCAATGTCGCAGACCTCGCGATGGGCGTCATGACGTCGAGCTGGGGCTCGTCGCGCAGCCAGCGCTCATTGCTAAACGGCTAGCGCGCCCGGTTGACGCTCTTGAGGTCGCGCAGCGGCGCCTGCCGGATGAAGCGATAGGATGGAGCCTGCGCCTGGGCCGCGGGAACCGGCTGTGCTGCGGCCGGCTTGACCGGATTATAGGTGTAGCTGTCGGCCCGACACCAGGCCTCAACGCGTGCATGGCACTCTTCCGGGTCCAGCGCATCGAGTACGAGAAAGGCGCGGCTGACATTGTGCTGTACCTCGGCAAGATGCGGATAGAGCTTTTCCAGCACGAAGACGGAATCGAGAAAGCTCATGCCGAGGCTGGTCAGCGTGATGGCGAGCTGCTGGCCCGAGAGGTCGAGCATGATGCGCTCGGCAAGCCATCGGCTGGCCGACAGCGCATCGGCAAGTGCGGTGGCGAAATGCGTGCCCTCGCGCGAGCGGGCAAAGCGCACCAGCAGCGCCTCCTGAATGTCGGACAACGAGCGAAGGCCGAGCCGGTCCTCATCATTGCGGCGGAGATGGCCTGCAAGGCTGCGGATGCGCTCGCGCAGCGCCGCTTCATCGGCAAGACGCCGCGCTTCCTCCCGGTTCACTTCGGGCGGGGCAGGCATCGGCGAAAGCGGCATCGCCGGCTGCTCGGCAGGTGCGGCGGCGACCGGCCGCAGCTCTGCCTGGCGCAAGGCCACCAGCGCATCGATGACTGCAGGCGAGAGGGAATCCCTGCTGACGATAGCCTTTACATGTGCAGCACCTTGTGTGCGGGCAATGGTGATTAGCGTGTCGTCGCTGATCGCCTTGGAGGCGGTGAGAAAAGGGGCGGAGACTTCGATCGGCTGGTTGCCGATGAAGAGTGCGACTGCTGCCGGCATGTTCTCGCACTGGGAAAGGGCTGCCACGGCCTGACGCCTTGCCTCTTCGGAGGAGGCCTGAAACAGCGGCATGAAGAGTTCGGCAAACTGGCGCAGTTCGGAGCGTGTCGGATATGACAGGTTCTCGAAACTGCTGACAGTCGCCATTAACACCACGTCCTTCTTCCTGACGGCCATGGGGCCTTCTAGGTCTCGAAACCGGTCACGCACAAGCACACCCTGAAAACGCAGAACAAGCGGGAGACCGTGGGCTGACAAGCGCTGGCGGAACGCATGTCGGACCATACGGTTATGAACAAATCCTACACCGGTACGGTTAATGCATGCTGAAGATTTTATTAAAATGCAACAGAAATGTACACGTTTTGCGTGTTGCAGCTTGATGAGCCGGCAAAATAAAATCTACCGCGCCGGAGGTGAGGCAATCCTCAGCATTTAAAGATGGAGGTAAATAGCCGGCAATAATCTAAAGGCTCTTGCGGCTTCTGAGCGCCGACAGAAGTTTGTCGTGATCGTCATGGCCGGACTGGTAAAGGTCGAGCGCCGTGGAAGCGGCGAATTGTGCTTCGACACTTCTGATGTCGATACGCTTTTCCGCGCACCAAGCATCCAGTGCATCGCGCAACACATCCAGGTCTTCTGACGTGAAGGCCGAATTATAGAGAAAGGACATGGGCTGCGCTCCGAATGACAGCAAGAGCACGTATGATCTCCCGAGCGGCCGTCGCCTTAACCCTTTTGGCCGATGGGAGGAGGATACACCGATCCAACCCTGCTGCAATTAATATTTTCATGACGCATATTTGCAACACATGCCCCCCGCTTGCGGCTTTGACCCCTAACCATTTGAATTGCCTTCAACTTTATCGGATAGATGTCGGCTTGGCTTTTCTTTTCCGCGGCTGCAACCAAACAACCATTCTGCGCGTTATCTCGGTGCCGAGCAGACTGCTCAAGCAATGGCAGAATATTAGTAATCTGTTAACTGTCGTGTGTCTCAATTCGGACAGGAACGACGCGATTTGGGAATATCGATCGTGGAAGCTCCGCAACATCACGGTATTTCAGTCAGGTGCCGTGAGAAAGGCGCGAATGCCCTCGATCCGGTTCATCCGGCGCTTGAGGACGCGCTGGCCCGCAACATGGCGGGCAGGGTGAAATCCATCGCAAGTTCATCCGTCTCGGGCAGTGCAAGGAGACGAGAATGGCAATTGTAGTCGCATTGGCGGACCGGCTGCGTGAGGAGCCGCGCCGCACGGGCAAGGAGCCCCACGAAGCAAAAATCCTCTGGTTCACCGGCGTCCGCTATGAACGGATCGTCGAAACCCCTGATAAAAGCCCGACGCATTCTGCGCCGCGCGTCAACAACAAGTAACCCACGAAAACAACCCTAGCGGGCATCGAGTTCATCGCAGCCCGCTTCCGTCAGAAAAGCCCGAGCCGCTTCGTCGAAGCTTGACCGCGGCGCCAACGTACGCAGCACCGCATAACCCTCGGGATGCGCCATCTCCACCATGATCGTCTGCTCCAGCGCCTGCGGCAGGTTCTTGCGGAGATCCGTCAATTGGATGGGACTTGCTGCGAGAACGTCGAGCGCGCCGCCGACGGAGGTGCGGTCGTTCATGCTGAAGACCTCGTTCGAGGCGCGGTCGTAGATCGCGATCGACCAGAAAGGCACATTGCCCTTGGCGGTGAAATGCACCGGAGCCTCGCCCACATCGAAGGAGCAGACGGCGGTGCGCACGAAGGGATCGCCATTGGCGAGCTCCGCCTCGTCATATCGGCTGCTGAGCAGATAGAAATTGTTCGGATCGCCTTCCGCCTCCACGCGCGTCGCCGCATCACGGCCGGTGAAGTGTGGCAGCGCGAGAATGATGACGAGGTGCAGAAGCGCTGCGCCGAAAAGCCCGGCGAGGAGGGCGAAGAACACCCTAAGCATTGCCGCATCCGATCTTGGTCAGCTTCGGCATGGAAAGGTCAATCACGCCGGAGCTGCCGGCCGTAGGCGTGTCGAACAGGGTCAGCACCAGCCGGAACGAGCCGGCCTGCGGCAGCGCCAGCCAGTTGCCGGGCTGAGCCCGTGCGGCGATGTCGATGGCGAAGCTGCTGTCGGGCTGTCGCAGCACCGTCCATGAATTCAGCGCCGCCGGCAGGCTCGCCTGCAGGGAAACGGGGTTGCCGGCATTGTCTGCAGTAAACAGCGTCCACAGCCGCGCCGGCGGCGTCTGGCCGGTGATACGGTAGTGGCAGGCGGCGTTCAGCCGCTCGCCGCTATCGTCCACACCTGCTATAAATATCAGCCCTTCCGCGCTGCCATAGAGCAGCTTGCCTGCACGCGCACGATGCGACTTCGCATAGGGATCAGCGTCGACGGTCTGGAGTTCCGGAAAAGCCTCCCAGGCACCGAGCTTGATCGCCCCGAACCCCTGCGTCGCATCCAGCGCATAAAGCGAAATCATGATCCCGCCGCCGAAGGCGACGATCAGCGTGATTAGGATGAAAAGGGGGAACCGAAACACCTTGCGCCCTGAAGATCAAACTTGAAGATCAAATCAGTTGAAAGGGTTACCACTGATTCTGGCAGGGTGGAATGCCATGAGGCGATGTGTCCCCCTGTCTTGAGGAACCAGCCATGCCGGTTTTGCTAGAACAGGTGAAACATCACTCCGCGCTCGCGACCTTCTGCACTTCAAGCGGTGCGGCATCCTTCAGCTTCTCGCCGATGCGCTTGAGGGTGTTTGTCGATTGCACCGAGAGCATGCGCGGGCGAATGAGGGCCGGCGTGCCGTCCTTCGGCTTGTTGGCCTGGGCTTTTGCGACATCCTGTTCGGACGGCAGCGGGTTTTCGATACCGGGGATGGGGCGCAGCGTGACGCCCTGATGGGCATAGTCCATGGCGCGCTTGAAGGTCATGGCGGGCAGCGAGCCGCCGGTCATGTTGTTGGTCGAGGTATAGTCGTCGTTCCCGAACCAGACGGCGCAGGTGTAATTGCCGGTGAAGCCGACGAACCAGGCATCGCGATAGGCCTGCGTCGTTCCCGTCTTGCCGGCGGTGACGACGCCGTTGTCCAGCGCGGCCTTGCGCGCCGTCCCGACATAGGGCACCCGCGACAGCATCTGGTTCATATAGCTGTCGGCTTGTTCGGAAAGCACCCGCTGGGCGGGTGGCTCGTCACGATCGAAATCGTAGAGAACGTCCCCGTCGTAATCGAGGACCTGGGTGATGCCGTGACGGCGCGACTGGAAGCCGCCGGCCGGGAAAACGGCATAGGCGGTCGCCTGGTCGAGCACCGTCACCTCGGACGTGCCGATCGGGATCGTCACGTCGTCGCGGATCGGCGTTTCGACACCCATGGCCTTCGCCATGGCGCGGATCGGCTGAATGCCGAGCTTTTCCTTGGCAAGGCGGACCGGAATAGTATTGATCGATTGGGCGATCGCCGTTTCCAGTGTGATGCGCCCGGCATAGCGGTTTGCGTAATTGTGCGGGCTCCAGTTGCCCCAGGAGATCGGCGCATCGATGATCGTCGTCTTCGGCGTCATCCCGCTCTCCATGGCCACCGAATAGGTATAGACCTTGAAGGAGGAGCCCGGCTGGCGTAGCGCCTTGGTGGCGCGGTTGAACTGGCTCTCGCCATAGTCGCGTCCGCCAACCATGGCGCGCACGGCGCCGCCATTTTCGATCATCACCATCGCGCCCTGCTTGGCGTGATAAGCCTCGCCATATTCGCGCAGCGACGTCTCGATGGAATCGTCCGCCGCCTGCTGGATGCCCATGTCGATCGTGGTGCGCACGATCAGCGAGCGCTGATGGAAGCGCGGTGAAAGGCGCTGCACCTCGTCGAAGGCCCAGTCGAGGAAGAAATCGGGTGACTCCACCTCGTTGCGGTCAACAACGGTTGCGGGATTCCGCCGCGCGGCGATCACCTGTCCCTCGGTCATCAGTCCGCTCTGGACGAGGTTGGTCAGCACCTCGTTGGCGCGCGCGCGCGCCGCCGGCAGATTCACATGCGGCGCATATTTGGCCGGCGCCTTGAAGAGGCCGGCGAGCATGGCGGATTCGGCAAGGTTCACGTCGGTGATGTTCTTGCCGAAATAGAATTGCGCCGCGGCCGCAGCGCCGAAGGTGCCGCCGCCCATATAGGCGCGGTCAAGATAGGTCGCGAGGATCTCTTTCTTGGAGAGGTTGGCTTCCAGCCAAAGCGCCAGGAAGGCTTCGGTGATCTTGCGGTCGATCGAGCGCTCGTTGGACAGGAACAGGTTCTTGGCGAGTTGCTGCGTCAGCGTCGAGCCGCCCTGGACGACTTCGCCGGCTTGGGCATTGGTGACCATGGCGCGAAAGAGGCCGATGACGTCGATGCCGAAATGGTCGAAGAAGCGGCGGTCTTCGGTCGCGATAACGGACTTGATCAGGGAATCCGGCAGTTCGTCGATTGGCACGGAATTCTGATGGATGACGCCGCGATGGCCGATGGTGTTTCCATAGCGGTCGAGGAAGGTGACGGCGAAGTCGCCGCGATTGCGCCAGTCTTCCTTGGTGGCCTCGAAAGCCGGCTGGGCGAGCGCCAGCATCAGCACCATGCCGACGGAACCGAGCGTCAATCCCTCGCCAGCGAGTTCGAAAACCATACGTTTCCAGCCGCGAACACGGAAGCGGCGGAAGAAGATGGTGGTGTCTTCCCAGATTTCGGCGGCGCGGAAGCCGGCGTTCCAGACGGTCGAGTCGATCCACGAATCGATGCGCAGCAGCAGGTGGCGGTTCCTGGCTTCCCGCTTATCTGGCGTCTTGCCTTGCCCGCTTTCGGGTTTATCTGGCCCGCTTTCGGGGTTGTCCGGATCCTGCACGTCCTGTATTCCCGCTTGAACACGCTTGCCGCCGTCGGATTCCGGACGCCGGAGCGGGCCTGAATGGGCCGCCTCACTCTCCGGATAGCCGGAGCAAGTTGAATAATTGGTTGATTTTGCGCACAAGAACAAGAGAGTTGAACGGTCGTCACGCGAATTTGCGGGCGGCTGTTGCAAGAAACGAGCGATGAACGATCTGCCCTTCTGGAAGCGCAAGACGCTTGCCGAAATGAATGCCGAGGAGTGGGAAAGCCTCTGCGACGGCTGCGGCCTCTGTTGCCTCAACAAAATCGAGGAATGGGATAGCGGCGACGTCTATTTCACCTCGGTTCGCTGCAAGCTGCTCGACAGCGAAAGCTGCCGCTGTTCGAGCTATCCGAACCGCTGGGATTTCGTGCCTGACTGCGTTCAGCTCACCAAGGAGAACGTCTCCGAGATCGCATGGCTGCCGCCGACCTGCGGCTATCGCCTCGTCAATGAGGGTCGCGATCTCTACTGGTGGCACCCGCTGGTATCAGGGGATCCGGAAACCGTCCACGCTGCCGGCATCTCGGCCCGCGGCCGCACCATCAGCGAAAACGACGTCGATATCGATGATTTCGAGGATTACGTCGTCGACTGGCCGCTGACGGTCGGCGAAGGCGCCGAAGAACCTGCGGGAAAGGCCGGCTGAGCGTCACGACCAGGTGCTGTGAGGGATCTGGAACAGATGCCTTATACGTGTCGTCAGCGTCGTCGGATGACTGGCGTCGGCCGACACACCGGCGCTGAAACGATGTTTCTCGGATTCGATCCGGCGCGACAGCAGCAGGCCGAGCTCTTCGGCAAGTGCCGGCCGCTCTTGCATGATGGCGGCAAGATGATCCTTGGCGATCTCATAAACAACGACGGATGTGAGCGCACGGATATTGGCTGGCTCCGGCGCCCCCATCAGCACACCGCGTTCGCCGAACAGATCGCCCGGTGCAATTCTCGCAAGTTCGATCGTCTCCTCGCCTTCCTTGCGTTCGACGACGGCCACCCCGCGCCTGACGATCATCAGCGATGTCAGCGACGAATCCTGTGTCGCGATCAATGCATCCTTGCGGAAGGTCAGCCGTTTCATGTCGGCGGCGAGCGACTCCTTCTCGTCTTCCGTCAGCGTCGAAAAGAGCGGGATGGCATTGAGCAGACGCCAGGCCGAGTTCGGATGTTTCCCGGTTTCCTCCGGCGGATCGGCAACCGGTACGGCCGGCGAGCCCGCGGATGTGGCAAGCTGCAGGCCGGCCGCCCTGATGTGACGATAGACGAGATCGTAGACTTCGTTGCGGGCGGCGGTCGCTTCGCCCAATCCGGAGACGCGGAAGGAGAGTTCGAATTCGATGGCACTGCTGTCCAGCCCTGTGATGCTGACGACGGGGGCTGGGGATTTCAGGATGGCGTTGCTGCTGAGCAGCACCGTGCGCATCGTCTCTTCGATGGTCGCCGGCGGGCTTGAGGGCATGACCCGGATCTTCAGCGACACGCCATGGGCTTCTTCAGGGCTCGTCAGGTTCGTCAGCCGCGCCTTGGCAAGCGCGCTGTTGGGGACGATGACGAGGTCGTTCGTGCCGTTCAAAAGGTGGGTTGAACGCCAGTTCGTCTCCACCACGCGGCCTTGAACGCCGTCATCGAGGACGATCCAGTCGCCAACGCTGTAATGCCTGCCGAGATTGAGTGCGATACCCGAGAAGACGTCGTTCAGCGTGCTCTGCAGCGCCAGGCCGAGCACGATGGCGAAGACGCCCGAGGTGGCGATCAACGTGGCAACGGGCACACCGAAGACATAGGCTACGACTGAAAGTGCTGCGCCGACATAGATGATGGCGACGACGAGATCCTGCAGCAGACGCGCCTCGCGCGGCTTGCGCTCGAAGATTAGGAAGAGCCGCACCGAGCTTGCCAGCACCATCGCGCCGCCGATCCACCAGACCGCCTTTGCGACCCCGACGAAAGTGCGCCGGAAAAGATCCGTCGCTTTGCCCATGTCTGATGTATAGGGCGCAATCTCGTTCTCAACGAGCAGCAGCGTCAGCAGTGCAAAGAAGACGAAATTGGCAATCAGCCGGAAGGTCGGGTTTCGTCCGAAGATGAACCGTGCCACGGCGCTGAGCAGAACGAGAGCGATAAACTGATACAGCGGATCGTCCAGCATAGTCCATGACATGCATTGCATCCTGGTTGGGGCGTTCGACCCTATATCACGGATGAAGAAGTTCTGTCCTCTGACACGAATGGATAGGGTATCGCCACCGGTGACGTCGGCCGGCCGCAACCGCTGCTGCGACCGGCCGACGTGACGGCTATTTCGCGGCGTAGGCCTCGAGTGCCTGGACGAGCTTCAGCCCTGCTTCGGCACGGACCGTGTTCGGATAGTTCCGGTTCGCCAGCACCGTCAGCCCGATCTGCATTTTCGGCACCAGCACGACATAGGCGCCGAATCCGTTCGTCGATCCGGTCTTGTTCATCAGCACCGCCCTCTGCGGCGCAAGCGGCTTCGCCTGCTTCTTCACGGGTTGGCTTTCCAGGCTCATCTTTGCGGAATTGCCGTCGAGAAGCTGCTTGAGCGCGACGGGCCAGGCATATTGCTCCCAGACCATGTCCTGCGTGTAATAGGCCGTATCGAAATAGCCCGTATGCGTCTTCTCGATCGCCACCTTGAACTCGGGCGCCAGAGCATCCGGCTTCAAATTGAGCGCCAGCAGATGGACCATGTCGCGAGCCGTGGATTTGACGCCGTAAGCCTCGTCATCGAGGACGCCGGCTCCAACTCGGATCGGCTTGTTGGCCTTGCCATAACCGAACGCGTAGCGATCCATGGCATGAGGCGGAACCGCAATGAAGGTGCTTTTGAGACCGAGGGCAGGAAACAGCCGGCCTTCGGCGGCCTGCCTGTAGGTGCCGCCGAAACGCTCTCCGGCAATGCGCCCGAGAAGGCCGATGCTGACATTGGAATAGGAGCGCATGGTGCCAGCCTTGTAGGCCGGCTTCCAGCTCTTCAGGTAGGTCATCAGCTCGCCATCATCAGTCACGCTATCAGGAACCTGCAGCGGCAGGCCGCCCGATGTATGGGTGGCGAGATTGACGAGGGTGATCTGATCGAAGGCGCTGCCCCTAAGCTCCGGCAGGTAGGTCGAAACCGGCTGATTGAGCGACAGCAGGCCGCGTTGTTCGGCAACGGCGGCAAGCGTGACATTAAAAATTTTGCTGACGGAGCCGAGTTCGAAGATCGTGTCGCTAGTCACAGGCGCCTTCGTTTCGCGCGAGGCTTCCCCTCGGGTATAATAGAATTCCGAGCCATTGATCGTCACGCCGACGGCTAGTCCCGGGATGTCGTATTCCCTGATCACCGGCTGAAAAGCGCGATCTGCCATCTCCTGGAACGCCTTGTCCGTCAGGTCTGCCGCGTGAAGCGGGCTTGCCGACAAGGCGAGGGCGATAAGGCAATATCTTGTGTTCATGGGTAGTTCCTCCTAGCGCATCCGGCGATACCGCCGACACACGCTCGATAGCTTGGCCCTTTGCCCCTCCACAAACGATAAGAACTCGCAGGAGACCCTAGTTTAATTTGGGCTCGAGAGCGGCAAGAAAGAGCCGCAGTTCCCGCTCCACGTAGTCGGCGACCGCGCCATCGGACGAGAACCCCCACCAGAGCAGCGATCCCTGCCATTGCGAGAGCATCAGCCGGGCAATGGTCTGTGCTTGACTGTGCCCCTCGAAGCGCTCGGCAAGTGCCGAGATAAGCACGGACCCCCAGGCCCCGCCGCGAGCGCGCAGCACCGGATCGCGGAAATCTTCGCGTAGCAGGAGCAGGCCTTCCGCGTATGAAACGGGATTGTCGCCATAGTCCTGGGAAAGACCAGTCAGCAGCGCGATCGCACCCTCCGCGGTCTTCGGGAGGGTTTCGGCAAGCCGCGCCGTTTCCGCGTCCAGCCGATCCCAGGCGTGGAGCAGCGCGGCGCGCAACATGCCGGCCTTGGTGGCGAAGCGCTGCACCAGCGTCGAACCGGAAAGCCCGCTCGCCTTGGCGACCGCCGCAAAGGTCGCCGCATCCGGCCCCTCGGACTGGATCACATCGAGAACCATCGAAAGTAGCTGTTCATCTGAAAGCGTGCGCGGACGCGGCATGAAATTTTTCCCTTGCGCTCGCCATATTTATGAACGAACATTCGTTTATATACAAGTAAGCCTACCAGGCCGGTTGATTGTTTGTAGCGGGGAGGACAGCGAAGTGACAGCGAACTTAAAGGGAAAGGTGGCGCTTGTTGCCGGCGGGACGCGCGGCGCCGGTCGCGGCATCGCGGTGGAGCTGGGCGCGGCAGGCGCGACGGTCTATGTGACCGGCCGCACGACCCGCGCGCAGCAATCCGAATATCGCCGGCCTGAGACCATCGAGGAAACAGGCGAGCTGGTGAGCGCGGCGGGCGGTCGTGGCATTGCCGTGCAGGTGGATCATCTGGTGCCCGAGCAAGTCGAAGCGCTGGTTGCCCGCATCCGCGCGGAGGAGGGCAAGCTCGATATCCTCGTCAACGATATCTGGGGCGGCGAGCACCTGACGGAGTGGGACAAGCCGGTCTGGGAGCATTCCCTCGACAAGGGCTTGCATATGCTGCGGCTTGCGATCGACACCCATTTCATCACCGCCCATTACGCTCTGGCACTGATGATCGAGCGGCCGGGCGGCTTGCTGGTGGAGATGACCGATGGCACGGCACAATACAATGCCACGCATTACCGGCTCTGCCCCTACTACGATCTCGTCAAGACGGGCACGAACCGCATGGCCTGGGCGCACGCCAGGGATCTTGCGCCCCACGGCGCGACGTCAGTCTCGGTTTCTCCCGGCTGGATGCGATCGGAAATGATGCTGGATCACTATGGCGTGAAGGAAGAAAATTGGCGCGACGCCACGAAAGTCCAGCCGCATTTCGCTATCTCCGAAACGCCGCGTTTCACCGGCCGGGGGGTAGCTGCCCTTGCCGCCGATCCCGATCGCAGCAGATGGAACGGCCAGTCGCTTTCAAGCTTCCAACTCGCCGAAGCCTACGACTTGACAGATCTCGACGGCACGCGGCCGGATTGCTGGCGCTACCTGGCCGAGGTGCAAGAGCCCGGCAGGCCGGCTGATGAGACCGGCTATCGCTGATCGAGCTGTTGAGGTTACACATCCACCGCCTCGCGGGCCCCGCTTGAAGGGTGATGAGCGGGGCACCGTCTCCGGGTGTCATGAAAGGTTGCCGGTTGACCGCAGCCCGTTTTTTCTACTCGTCTTCCTTCGTCTTCATGGCGTCGGAAACCTTCTTCACCTTGGGGTGGTTGAGGTTCTCGCCATGCGCGTCGCGGGCCTTTTCCGGATCATCCTTCGCAGGCAGATAGCCTGATGGCTTTGTGCCCTGAGGCCCTTCCCAACGCGGCGACTGATCCGTGGTGCCGGGTGCACCATCCTTGGGGCTGTTCGATGCCATGATGTTTCTCCTTGCTGTCCAAAGGCAACAACAGGGCAGGACCGGCATTTGTTCCTCGCAAGAATCTGCTAGTTTCCCACCGGAAAGGGGCTGGCACGGGTTTGCGGATTATTTCACTGAATGTCTGGGGCGGGAGCATCCATGCGCCGCTGATCACTTACCTCGCGGGCGCCGAGGCCGATGTTTTATGCCTGCAGGAGGTGGTGCGATCGGCCGCCAATGCGCCGGAATGGCTGGAATACCGCGATGGGAACGTCGTGCTGCCGCAGCGCGCCCATCTTTATGACGAGATCGCCGCCGTTCTGCCCGATCATGACGGCTTCTTCTGCCCGTTTGCGCGGGGCGATCTCTTTCACGGCGGGAGGGTGTTTGCCACCGAATTCGGCATCGCCACTTTTGTTCGCAAGTCGTATCCGGTCATCGGCCAGGCGGTGGATTTTATTCATGGCCGCTTTTCGCCCAATGGCTGGGGCGAGCATCCGCGCTCCCGCAACGCCCATTGCGTCCGTCTGTTCGATTATACCGGCGGCTTTTCGGTCACCATCGCCCAACTCCACGGTTTGCGTGATCCCGCCGGCAAGGGCGATATCCCAGCTCGCCATGCGCAGGCGGATGCGCTGGTCGAGCTGATCGAACGCGTCTGGCCTGGTGACGAACACCTCGTCGTCTGCGGCGATTTCAACGTGCTGCCTGACAGTATCACCTTCGAAAAGCTCGGTCGCCTCGGCCTCAACGATCTCGTCACCGGCAAGGGTTTTTCCGATACCCGCACTTCGCTCTATCCGAAGGAGGGACGCTTTGCCGATTATATGCTGGTGACGCCTGATATCGTGGTGCAGCGTTTCGAGGTGGTGGAGCAGCCCGAAGTTTCCGATCACCGGGCTCTCTTGATTGACCTCGCTTAGCGCAGCTTGAAATGCCGTTCGAGGTCACCGATCTGCTCGGCATTGAGCTGTCTGACGTTCATGCCGCGGGTGATGATCGAAAGCTTTGCTGCCTCTTCCAACTCTTCGATCGCGAAGACGGCGGAATCGAGCGTGGCGGCTGATACGATCGGCCCGTGGTTTTCCAGAAGCACGGCGCTGTGCTGGCCGGCGATTTCGGCAATCACCGGCTTCACCTCTGTCGAACCCGGCCGGGTATAGGGTACGATCGGAACCTTGCCGACCCGCATCACCACATAGGGCGTCAGCGGCGGAATGGCATCCTTCGGATCGGTATCGGCAAGGCAGGAAAGGGCCGTTGCATAGGTGGAGTGCAGATGCACCACGGCACCCGTTTGCGGCCGCTTCTCATAAAAGGAGAAATGCAGCGGCAGTTCCTTGGTCGGCGCATCGCCGGAGAGATGCTCGCCGTCGCTGTCGAGCTTCGAAAGCCTGTTGGCATCGAGGAAGCCGAGGCAGGAATTGGTGGGCGTCGCAAGGTAGCCGTCTGTGGTCTTCACCGAGATATTGCCGGAGGACCCGGCCGTCAGGCCGCGCTCGAAGAGCGATTTTCCCCAGCGGACGATGGCTTGGCGCAGTGCCGTCTCATTCATGGCCGGCAATCCTGTCGAGAGCCTTGGCGAAGAAATCGGGTGAACCGAAATTGCCGCTCTTCAGCGCAAGCCCGATCGGGCGCATCGGCCGGCTGTGCTCCGACACCAGAACCGGCACGCCGGGATCGATCTCCGCACCGATGGTCATATGCTTGAGGCCGAGTGCCTCCACGACCGCGCCGGATGTTTCCCCGCCGCCGACGACGATCTGGCGCGTACCGGAATCGGCAAGCCGTTTGGCGAGGCTGCCGAAGAAATCTTCGAGGATCTTTGCCGATTCTTCGCGGCCGAAGCGCTGCTGCACGAAGCTCACAACATCGGGCGAAGTGGTGGAATAGACGATCGGATTGTCGGCCGCATTGGAAGCGACCCAGCGGGCGGCGATCTCCACCGACATGGTGCCGCGCACGATGGCGGCCGGGTCGATCGAAAGACCGGGATGGTTCTGCAGATGGCAGGCGACCTGGTTCTGCGAGGCCAGCGAGCAGGAGCCGCAGAGGACGACGCCCGGTCCGGTGACGACAGGCACGTCGGCAGGAATGCCGGAAAGCTTGCCGCGCTTGGCGAAATTGCCGACCAGCCCTTGCGCCAGCCCCGACCCGCCGGTCACAAGCGCATGGTCGGCGACGGCCTCTCCGATCGTCATGAGATCTTCATCCTCGATCGCATCGACGACGACGAGGCGGTTGCCATCGGTGAGCTCGTCGCGCAACCGGCTGCGGATGGCGCCCGAACCTTCGCGCACCGTATCGAGCGTGATGCTGCCGACGCCGCCGCGCGTCTGGTACCGCAGCCAGCGGCGGATATCAGGGTCGGTCATCGGCGTCAGCGGATGGTTTTCCATACCGGATTCGCTGAGCAGCTTGTCCTTGACGAAGAGGTGGCCCATGAACACCCGCCTTCCGGTTGCCGGAAAGGCCGGGCAGACGACGGTGACATCGGCGCCCGTCAGCCGCTGCAGCGCTTCTGCCACCGGGCCGATATTGCCTTCACGTGTGGAATCGAAGGTCGAACAATATTTGAAGAAGATCTGCTCGCAGCCCTGATCCAGCAGCCAGCGCGCCGCATCCATGGATTGCAACACCGCGTCCTCGACCGATGCCGAGCGCGTCTTCAGCGCCACCACGCCGGCTTCGCAATTGACTTTGCCGCGGCCGGGGCCGACGAACTGCATCGTCGCCATGCCGCCGCGGGCAAGGGTATTGGCAAGATCGCTGGCGCCGGTAAAATCGTCGGCAATGGCTCCAAGCAGCATGTCAGGTGCGCTCCGGTGGTCTGTTGCTCAATTCATGCTCGATATGGACGCGGATCCCGTGCCCGCACGAGGCACGGACGAGTTTCCGGCCGATCATCGCGGCCGCGCCGTTGACAGAGATTTTCATTTGAAGCGGTTCCTCCGACCGATGAAGTGAACGCAAAACGAATGAGCGCCGCCCGAGTCGGCATGGACGGCGCATCATAGTTAAAACCTGCCGAGCAGGGCTGTCACGCAATTTCAAGGAGAGGGCGGTTTGATTGTGGGCTGGAGCTGGCCGCAGGCCTTGCTCCCTGGCTGGTTTCACGGCAACAAGCATTGCATGAGCATCCCGACGGACTATCCTTTCGACTTCGATCCCACCTACGGCATGACGCTTGCAGACCTGCAGGCGATCCGCCCGCCGGAATCGCCCCCCGGATTCGATCTCTTCTGGCAGAAACGCTATGCCAGGGCTCTGGCGGTGAAGCCCGAGCCGCGCCTGAGCCCAAGCAAGCATACCCATCCAAACTGGCAGGTATGCGATATCGTCTACACGTCCATGGACGATATCAGCATCGGCGGCTGGCTGCTTACGCCCCGCAAGGGCGAGGTCAAGCGTGGTCTCGTCGTCGGCCATGGTTATGGCGGGCGCGATCAGCCGGACTTCGATATTCCTGTCGAGGAGGCCGCAATTCTCTTTCCCTGTTTCCGCGGCATGTCGCGCAGCGCTCATCCGCCGATTTCGCCTGACGCCCCCTTCCATGTTCTGCATGATATTGATGATCCCGACCATTACGTGATCGGTGGCTGCGTCGAGGATCTCTGGGTTGCCGTTTCCACACTGCTGTCGCTCTATCCCGTGCTTGATGGCCACATCGGCTATAGCGGCATCAGCTTCGGCGGCGGCATCGGCGCGCTCGGCATTCCCTTCGATATCAGGATCAAACGCGGCCATCTGACCGTACCGACTTTCGGCGCCCGAGAGCTCTGGCTGACATTGCCGACGGTGGGCAGCGCCCATTCGGTGCAGGAATATGCGAAGGTTCATCCGGATGTCTTTGAAAAGCTGCGCCTTTTCGATGCCGCAACGGCTGCGGCCCGCATCACCGTGCCGATGCTGGCCGCTGTTGCGCTCTTCGATCCGGCGGTGGCACCCCCCTGTCAGTTCGCGGTGGCGAACGCTCTTCCGAAATCAAAATTTAATGAAATCTTCATCCTGGATGCCGGGCATTTCGACTATGCTGACAGTGCAGTGCAACAGGCTGCACTGCAGGAGCGAGTCGGGCGGTTTTTCAGGAATCTATGAACCGGGAATATCTGCGCTGGTACAGCGATCGGCTCCATCGTGACATGGAGCTTCTGGTGTTCGGGCATGCCGGCGCCAAAGTCTTGGTATTCCCAACGCGGGAAGGGCGCTTTTGGGAATATGAACATCTCGGGATCGTCGCCAGCCTCGCCGAAAAGCTCGAGGCCGGTCATCTGCAACTTTTCTGCATAGAGGGTCTGGCCGGCGAGAGCTTCTACGATTTCGGCCGCCATCCGGCCGATCGCATCCGCCGCCATATCGCTTTCGAGGAATATGTGCTGAACGAGGTTCTGCCGCTGATGCAGAGCCGCAACGGCCACGAATGCACCATCGTCCACGGCTGCAGCCTCGGCGCCTTCCAGGCCGCCAGCCTGGTCTTCCGCCACCCGCATCTCTTCCGCAAGCTCGTGGCCTTTTCCGGGCGCTATGACCTGACGATGAAGGTCGAGTCCTTCGGCGATCTTTTCGATGGCTATTATGACGAGACGGTCTATTTCCACATGCCGACCCATTTCCTGCCGGGTCTTTCCTTTGACTGGCGGCTAGAGAAGCTGCGGCAGGTCGAGATCGTCCTGACGATCGGCAACGAGGATCCCTTCCTCGACAATAACCGCTATCTCAGCCGCCTGCTTGCGGGCAAGGGTGTCGGCCATCGGCTGCATTTCTGGGATGGTAGGGCGCACCGCGCCGGTGCCTGGCGCCGAATGGCGCCGCTTTATATTTAAACGCCGCCGATGGCGCCGCTTTATATCTAAACGCTGCCGAATGGCGCCGCTCTGTATCTGATTTATTGCATCAGCGGCTTTTTGAGGAAGCTGTTGCGATCGGCTGATTTGATGCGCAGCCAGGCTTCGCGGCCGTTCCTCAGCACACGCATGGGAATTTCCGACCCTGCCGGGCCGCTCTTCCAGACCTTGCGGTAGAAATCGGCAAGCCCGTCCACTTCGCCATCGCGAATTTCCGAGATCACGTCGCCCTGCTGTAGGCCGGCCTGTGCGGCCGGGCTGCCCTGAGCAACGCTCATGACCACCACTTCGCCATTGCTTTCGGCCGAAAAAGCACCGAGCCAGGGTCGCGGCGGCCGGTCGATCTGGCCGCGGTTGAGCACATCGTCGAGGATCGGCGGCAGGAGGTTGATCGGCACGACCATGTTGATGTCGGCGACTTCATCGTCCTGCACCATCTGCAGGCGCAGCGAGCCGATGCCGAGCAGCTTGCCTTCATCGCTGATGAGTGCTGCCCCGCCCCAGGAGGGATGGGCGGGCGCGATGAAGATCGCTTCGTCGAGCAGATATTCCCAGTAGCCCGCAAATTCCTGCTTGGCGACGATATGGGCCTGCACGAATTCGCCGAGACCATCGGCAAAGACGACTGCATCGCCGACGGTGGTCCTCACCTTGTCGCCGATTTCGATGGCCGGCAGCTCGAGAGGGGCGAGAGCCTGAATGAGGCCGAAGCCGGTTTCCTGGTCATAGGCCAGAGCATGGCCGGGTACGACCTTGCCGTCATGGCGCGTCAGCCAGATTTCGTCTGCTTCGGTGATCAGATAGCCGATGGTGAGCACCAGCCCGTTTTCCCTGATGACGACGCCGCTGCCTTCCCGGCGGGTGCCTAGCGTATTCGCGGTGAAGGCATCTTCGGGGATGGAGGCGCGAACGGCCACAACTGACCGCAGGATCCTGTCGATATTCATGGTTTCATCCTCGTAAGGCGCGGCACAAAGGCCTGGAATGCTGCGAGGGCCGGCAAGGGCCGGACGCATACCATTCCTTCTATAGGTATGAAACGACTGCCGTTTCTGCAAGACCGCGGCTTGCGTCTTTTATCCTGCTGCGTCTCGGCCGTATTGCCGCGGCGAGCGCGCCATCACACGCTTGAAGGCGGTACTGAAGGCACTTTCCGACTCATAGCCCAGCGAAAGCGCAATCGTTCCGATCGGCTCGCGACTGTTTGCCAGCCGCTCACCCGCCAGCATCATACGCCAGCGTGTGAGATAATCCATTGGCGCGCTGCCGACTTTTTCCTTGAAACGCTCGGCGAAGGAGGAGCGCGACATGCCGGTCAGGGCAGCAAGCTGCCGCAGCGTCCAGCGCCGCGCCGGCTCGGCATGCATGGCGCCGATCGCCATGCCGATCTGCCGGTCGGCGAGCGCGAAGAGCCAGCCCGTGCCCTCCGTCTCAGGTGCTGAAAGATAGAGCCGCAGGATCTGCATCAGCATGATATGCGCAAGATGTTCGGTCATCAGGAAGCCCCCGGGATGCCGGCCGCGCAGTTCCCGTGCCATCTGGTCGATGGCAAAACGCAAGACCGAGGCTTGCTCCGAATGCTGGCTGATATGGACAAGCGGCGGCAACATGCCGACAAGCAGGTCCGCGCCGACGCCGGCAAAGCCGAAGCGGCTGCCGACCAGGAAGAAGGCGCCGCCGCCGTTGCAGGTGGCAATCCCGTCCTTCGCATGCGCATAGATGTCATGGGCCGGGATCGTCGGCAGGCCGCGATCGCTCATCATCCGGAAGGGCCGGCTTTGCGTCAGCAGAAAACAATCGCCTTCCTCCAGCCGGATAGGTTCAGCGATACCATCCATCTCCAGCCAGCAACTGCCCGACAGCACGGCATTGAACTTGATGCCCTGCGGCGGCGGAAAATCGATCGCCCAGTCGCGACCGGCGTCGAGCCCGACCGAGACATAACTCTTGAGCTTTAACAGCGCCAGCACATCGGAGAGGGGATCCATGGAAACGGAACTCATGCGGAAATCCGGACGATCGCAAACATCTCATGGACTTTAACGCATAGATCGTATGGCCGTCACCGCATTAGTCTCCGACAGAAAGCAAAAGGAGACATCAATGGAAAACGCGCAACACCCGATCGGCTCCGGGTTCGGCGCCCGTTCGACGGCCGACGACGTGCTCGCCGGCATCGACCTCACGGGCAAACTGGCAATCGTCACCGGCGGCCATTCCGGCCTTGGGCTGGAGACCACGAAAGCGTTGTCGCGGGCGGGCGCCCATGTGCTGGTCGGCGCGCGTCAGCCGGAAGCGGCGGCCAAGGCGCTCTCCGGCGTCGCCAATGTCGAGGTCGACAGGCTCGATCTTTCCGATCTCGAAAGTGTGCGGCAGTTTGCCGAGCGTTTCGTCGCTTCCGGCCGCAAGGCCGACATTATCATCAACAACGCCGGCATCATGGCCTGCCCTGAGACAAGGGTGGGTCCAGGCTGGGAGGCGCAGTTCGCCACCAATCATCTCGGCCATTTCGCGCTCATCAACCGTATCTGGCTGGCGATTGCAAGCGGAGCCCGTGTGGTTGCCGTCTCCTCCGGTGCGCATGGCATTACGCCTATCCGCTGGAACGACATCCAGTTCTCGGAGGGTTATGACCGGTGGCAGGCCTATGGACAGTCGAAGACCGCGAACGCGCTCTTTGCAGTGCATCTCGACAGGATGGGCAGGGATGCCGGCATACGCGCCTTCTCGCTGCATCCCGGCAAGATCCTGACGCCGCTGCAGCGCCATTTGCAGAAAGAGGACATGGTCGCCGCCGGCTGGATCGATGCCGAAGGCAATGCCGCCGACCCGAGTTTCAAGACCCCAGAACAGGGTGCCGCCACACAGGTCTGGGCTGCAACCTCGCCGCAGCTCGAAGGGCTCGGCGGCCTCTATTGCGCAGACTGCGATGTCTCCGTCATCTCCGATGACGGTGCGGAAACCCGCGTGCGCGCCTATGCCGTCGATCCGGATGAGGCGGCCCGGCTCTGGGCGCTCTCGGCGGAACTGACCGGTGTAGACGCCTTCGCTAGATCCTAGGCGTGGATGCCGGGTGCCTCGTAGCCGGTGCGCTCGACATATTCCGTGTAGCCGCCGCCATACTGGTGAATGCCATCGGGTGTCAGTTCCAGCACCCGGTTGGAAAGTGCTGCCAGGAAATGGCGATCGTGCGAGACGAAGAGCATCGTGCCCTCGAAGTCAGCGAGCGCCTTGATGAGCATTTCCTTGGTGTCGAGGTCGAGGTGGTTGGTCGGCTCGTCGAGCACGAGGAAGTTCGGCGGGTCGAACAGCATGTGGGCCATGACGAGGCGCGCCTTCTCGCCGCCGGACAGCACGCGGCAGCGCTTGTCGACATCATCACCCGAAAAGCCGAAGCAGCCGGCAAGCGCCCTCAGTGGCGCCTGGCCGGCAAGCGGAAAGGAATCTTCAAGCCATTCCAACACGGTGCGCTCGCCGTCCAGCAGATCCATGGCATGCTGAGCGAAATAGCCGAGCTTGACGCTGGCGCCTAGCGCCACGCTGCCGGCATCCGGTTCGGCCGTACCGGTCACCAGCTTCAGAAGCGTGGACTTGCCGGCGCCATTGACACCCATGATGCACCAGCGCTCCTTTCGTCGCACCATGAAGTCCAGCCCTTCATAGATGGTGCGGCTGCCGTATTTCTTGTGCACATTCTTGAGATTGACGACATCTTCGCCCGAGCGCGGCGCCGGCTGGAATTCGAAAGCCACCGTCTGGCGGCGCTTCGGCGGCTCGACGCGCTCGATCTTTTCCAGCTTCTTGACGCGGCTCTGCACCTGCGAGGCATGGCTGGCCCGCGCCTTGAAGCGCTCGATGAACTTGATTTCCTTGGCAAGCATCGCCTGCTGGCGCTCGAACTGCGCCTGCTGCTGCTTTTCGTTCTGTGCCCGCTGTTGTTCGTAGAAGCCGTAGTCGCCGGAATAGCTGTTGAGGGAGCCGGCATCGATCTCGATGATCTTGGTGACGATACGGTTCATGAACTCGCGGTCGTGCGAGGTCATCAAGAGCGCGCCCTCGTAGGTCTTCAGGAATTCCTCGAGCCAGATCAGGCTCTCGAGATCCAGATGGTTGCTCGGTTCGTCGAGCAGCATGACGTCCGGGCGCATCAGCAGGATGCGGGCGAGCGCCACGCGCATCTTCCAGCCGCCCGAGAGCGCGCCGACATCGCCGTCCATCATTTCCTGGCTGAAGCTCAAGCCGTCCAGAACTTCGCGGGCGCGGCCTTCCAGCGCATAGCCGTCCAGTTCCTCGTAGCGTGCCTGCACCTCGCCGTAGCGCTCGATGATCTCTTCCATCTCGTCCATGCGATCAGGATCGGACATGGCCGCTTCCAACTCGCGCAACGCGGCGGCAACGATGCTGACCGGGCCGGCGCCCTCCATGACTTCGGCAACCGCGCTGCGGCCGGCCATTTCACCGACATCCTGGTTGAAATAGCCGATCGTGACGTGCTTTTCGACCGAGACCTGGCCTTCATCCGGCAGCTCTTCGCCGTTGATCATGCGGAAAAGCGTCGTCTTGCCGGCGCCGTTCGGACCGACGAGACCGATCTTTTCGCCGCGATTGAGGGCGGCTGTGGCTTCAATGAAGAGGATGCGGTGGCTGTTCTGCTTGCTGATATTTTCGATACGGATCATGTCTAACGCGGAAGCTTGGGAGAATTTTGGCGTCCTTATGCCACGGGTTCGCCGCCGTGTCGCAGGTTTTCCGCGTCATCAAGCTGTGATCTTTGCAGCCTGTGTCCATTACGCACGACTGGAAATCGAGACATCCTTTCTTATTATCACCAAGGGGAGGTGCCTATGACCAACAAGATATCCGCCAAACCGGCAGAGCCCAAGCTGCTATCCGGCGGCAATCCGCAGATCGTCAAAGGCGAGGGCGATGGCCCGGTGCAGGCCTATATCGCCGCCATGCCCGGCTGGAAAAGTGATGTCGGCCGACGCCTCGATGCGTTGATCATGCAAACCGTTCCCGATGCCCACAAGGCCGTCAAATGGAACTCGCCGTTCTACGGCGTGAAGGGCGACGGCTGGTTCCTCGGCATCCATTGCTACAACAAATACATGAAGGTCGCCTTCTTCCGCGGCGCTGCCTTGCAGCCTGTACCGCCAGAAGAATCCAGGACAGCGCAAACACGCTATTTCCACATCCACGAACAGGATGAGATTGACGAGGCGCAGTTTACATCATGGGTGAAACAGGCAAGCCTGCTGCCCGGCGAGAAAATGTAAGGAAGAGAGTCTGATGAAAGCCGCGACGACGAAAAAGGAAACCGAGAAGAAGGAAGCCTCTCCCTCCGAGCGCATCGATGCGAAGATCGAGGAGCTCGGCGACTGGCGCGGCCAAACGCTCGCCCGCATCAGGGCCATCATCCGCGAGGCTGACCCGGAGGTAGAGGAAACGTGGAAATGGCGCGGCGTCCCCGTTTGGGAACATGCCGGCATCATCTGCACCGGCGAAACCTATAAGGCGGTCGTCAAGCTGACCTTCGCCAAGGGCGCTTCCGTGGAAGACCCGTCCAACCTCTTTAATTCCAGCCTCGAAGGCAATACGCGCCGCGCGATCGATATTCACGAAGGGGAGAAAATCGACGAGGCGGCCCTGACGGCGTTGGTGCAGGCGGCGGTGGCGCTGAACACTGCGCGCAAACCGGCATCGAAGAAAGTGAGCGCTTAATTCGGCGGACCAAAGGCGGTCCCGCCCAATCGCTCATTGCCGATACCGCAGAGCATCCCATGTGGAGCCTTATGAACTCATTTCCATTGACGCCCGATGGCGGGAATGCTCGTCGCCATCCTCCTGTCCAGCCTGTTGACGCTGACGGGAACGCCGCAGCTGATCCTTTTCGCCCTGCTTCCCGCAGCCGGCGGCGCGGTCGCTGAACGTGTCGTCCAGCGCCGCTCCGGCAATTCGTGAGAACCGATGGGTCGTTTGAAGGAAATCGTCATCGATTGCGATGTGCCCTCGCGCGTCGCCCGCTTCTGGGCCGAAGCGCTCGATGGCTATGCAGTTCTGCCTTACGACGACGAGGAAATCGCACGCCTGGCAGTGCTCGGCCTGACACCCGAAACCGACCCGGTGGTGATGGTCGCAGGCCCAGGAACGCGCCTCTGCTTCCATCTTCGCCGGGGAGAGCGGCCGGCCCGCAACCGCGTTCATCTCGATATCGCTGCCGACGACCGGGTAAAAGAGGTCGCGCGCCTGATATCCCTGGGCGCGACCTTCGTGCGGGAGACGGCTGATTACACGGTGCTAAACGATCCAGAAGGCAACAATTTCTGTGTCACTTCCGACTAATCAGTCAACCTCAGCCGAGGAAATCGCGGATCGCAGCGGCAATCTCGTCCGCATGTGTTTCGAGCGCGAAATGGCCCGTATCGAAGAACTTGATCGTGGCGTCAGGAATATCGCGGGCGAAGGCTTCCGCGCCCGGCGGCAGGAAGAAGGGATCGTTCTTGCCCCAAACGGCGAGGAAGCGCGGCCTGTGGGTCCGGAAATAGTTCTGGAAGGTCGGGTAGAGCGCCACATTGCTCTTGTAGTCGCCCATCAAATCGAGCTGTACGTCTTCCGCGCCTGGTCGCGAGAGGTAGAAATTGTCGAGCGAGTAACCGTCGGGCGAATTCCTGGTCGTATCGGCAACGCCATGCGTATACTGCCAGATCGTCGTTTCCGGCCCGAGGAACGCCTTCAGCACGGCGCGGTTTTCTGCGCTGGCGTCCTGCCAATAGGCCTGCACCGGGTTCCATGCATCGCTGAGGCCATCGACATAGGCATTGCCATTCTGCGAGATGATGCCCGTGATCCGCTCTGGGTGCTTCACAGCCAGGCGGAAGCCGGTCGGAGCGCCATAGTCGAAGACATAGACTGCGTAGCGATCGAAGCCGACGATCTCTGTGAAGCGGTCGATCGTGTCTGCAATGCTGTCGAAGCTGTTGACCGCGGGATCGTCCGACTGGCCGAAGCCTGGAAGGTCGGGTGCGATAATATGGTAACGATCGGCCAGCAGCGGGATCAGATCGCGAAACATGTGGCCGGAGGTCGGGAAGCCATGCAGCAGCAGGAGCTTTTGCGCGCCTTTGGGGCCGGCCTCGCGATAGGCGATCTTGATGCCGTCGACGGTGGTGTTGCGGTAGCTGATCTTGGTCATGATCATGTTTCCTTCGGTTGAGATGAGGGGCGATATGTCGGTCGTTCGGGCTGCGGCCACTGTTGCCGCCGCCTCGCGGATGACCTTCTTCTTCGTTTTCAGCTTGTAACTGTTTAAATCGATATAGAACGGTTACTCTCGAATAAAGTAACTTGTCAACAACCTTTTGAGTGGTTACGTATTAATCACGTTTCGAAAGAGGCTGCTTTTGATTGCAACCGGCAGCCGGAATAGGACCTGTGATGGCTAACCCCTCTCCCGCCCTTTTCCTGGGCGACGCGCTAGCGCTGGATTTTCTGAACTCGGTGGCAACAGGCGCCGATGCGCCTGTCGATTGGATCGAGGATGGGGAGGGGTTGCTGTGCTGGCTCGAGCAGGCAAAGCTTGTCTCGCCGGAAACGCTGGAAGCCATGCGGGCTCAGGCGCTGCCGGGAGAATTGGACAAGGTCGCCGATCAAGCGAGGAACCTCCGCGAGTGGTTCCGGACCTTCGTCCGCGAGCACAAGGGAAAACGGTTGAAGCCCGGCGCCCTGGCCGAACTCGAACCGCTGAACCGCCTGCTGGAGCGCGACGAAGGCTATAGCCGCGTCGTGGTGCGGCAGACCGACGAAGGCGAGGCTTTCGAATTCCAGCCGATGCGCAAATGGCGCTCGCCGGAAGCATTGCTGCTGCCGGTCGGCGAGGCGCTCGGCCGCTTCGTCTGCACCGAGGATTTTTCCAATGTAAAAGCCTGCGAGGGACAGTCCTGCACCCTGCTGTTTGCCGACCACACGCGCGGTCACCGCAGGCGCTGGTGCAGCATGGCGCTCTGCGGCAACCGCGCCAAGCAGGCCGCACACCGCGACCGGATCAGGCAGGTCTAAAGGCCGCCGGAGCAGGCTGCCTAAGCATAAGTGACCCATCCCCTGAAGCTGAAGGCGGCGTAGAACAGGCTGACATCTGAAAAGCCTGCCGTGCGCAACATGGCCTCCTCTTCGTCGGGGGCGAGAATATGCAGCCTTTCCCGCACCGCCTTGCGTGCATTCTCCTGTCGGAAAGGGTCTGTTCCGTCAGGCGCGCCATAGGCGATATGGCGATCGATCCACAGCGATCGCTCCGGCTCGGTTTGCGGGAAGCTCATATGCGCAACAACAAAGGGGGCGCCGGCTCTCAGTCGGCGGCGAATTTGCAAAAGTATTTCAAGCCTCTGCTCTACGGGGATATGATGGAAAGTCAGCAGGCAAACGGCGGCGTCGAAAGGGCCTTCAGGCGCGGCATCGATGCCGCCCTGGTGAAAGCCGATACGGCTGCTATGTTCGTCGGCAACCTCCCGCGCCAATTGCAGCATGTCGGCGGAGGGGTCGACGCCATCAAAAGTCCAGCCCGCACGCGCCTCGGCAAAGGCCTTGAGTTCAAGCCCGCCACCGGCGCCGAGCACGAGCACGCGACCATTGTCAGGCATCCGCTCCGCCATCAGCATTGCCGCCATCCGATGCAGGCTTGAAAAGCCAGGTACCTGCCGCGGCGGCCCTTTGAGATAGGATTTGACGGCATCGCCGGTAAAGGCAGATGCCGTCCTGCGAGAGGCGGGCGGACTGGGGTGATCGTCAATCTGCATCATGTAGCTTTTGTTATTACATGACACCCGGCCTGTCAATTTGCCGGCCTATTTCGCGAACCTGCGCGCTCCCGCCACACAGAGGATGATGGCCACCGTCACTGCGAGCATCGACCAGCTCACCGTTTCGCGCAGCAGCGTTGCAGCAAGCGCCAGGCCGAAAAAGGGCTGCAGCAGCTGCAGCTGACCGACGGCGGCGATACCGCCCTGCGCGAGGCCGCGATACCAGAAGATGAAGCCGATCAGCATGCTGAAGAGCGAGACATAGGCGAGCCCCAGCATGGCCGGCGTCTGGATCTCGGCAAAGCTCGGCGGCCGGTAGGCGATTGCTAGAACGATCATCACCGGCAGCGAAACCACCAGTGCCCAGGAGATCACCTGCCAGCCGCCGAGCTGGCGTGACAGTCGTGCTCCTTCTGCATAGCCAAGCCCGCAGACGATAACGGCGCCGAGCATCAGCGCATCGCCGATGGGCGAGGCGGTAAGCCCCTGCATCAGCGCAAAGCCCGCGACCAGCGCGCTGCCGAGCAGCGAGAAGAGCCAGAAAGCCGGCTTCGGGCGCTCACCGCCCCTGATAACGCCGAAGATCGCCGTCGCCAGCGGCAGCAGGCCGATGAAGACGATCGAATGCGCCGAGGTCACATGCTGCAGAGCCAGCGCCGTCAGCAGCGGAAAGCCGACTACGACGCCGAGCGCGATGACAACGAGCGAAGTGAGATCCTGCCGCGAAGGCCGCCTTTCCCGGAAGGCGATCAGCAGGCAGAGCGCCAGGATACCGGCAATCGCCGCTCGCGCCACCGTGATGAACACTGGATCGAGCTGCATCACGGCCACACGCGTGGCCGGCAGCGATCCGCTGAAGATGAGCACGCCGATAAAACCATTGATCCATCCGGTCGTTGTGCGATCCATGTAGGCACTCCTTTGTTTGCCCCATGCTTATCCGCCGTTCGCACTGGCGCTGCCAGCCACGGTTCGATACAATTTGCCGAAACTGTTATGGTGAAGGAAGCAGTACGGATGGACGAACAGATACAAGCAGGCAGCCGGGTCGGCATGGTCATGACGACGATCCGCCAGCGTATTGCCGGCCGCAGCCTCACGCCCGGCGCCAGGCTGCCTTCGATCCGCAGCCTGTCGGGAACCTTGAAAGTCTCGGCCTCGACCGTGGTCGATGCCTATGAGCGGCTGGTCGCCGAAGGCGCGATCCTCTCCCGCCCCGGTTCCGGCTTCTATGTCGCCAGCCAGACAGCTCCGCTCTCGCTCGCCAATATCGGCCCGAAGCTCGACCGCGCCGTCGATCCCTTCTGGGTATCGCGACAATCGCTGGAGGCGCAGGAAAGCGACCTCAAACCGGGCTGCGGCTGGCTGCCGCCCGCATGGCTTCCCGAAGACGCGATCCGCCGGGCATTGCGATCACTATCGCGCGCCGATGCCGCAAGCCTTTCCGATTACGGCTCGCCCCTCGGCCTCAAGCCGCTGCGTCAGCTGATTGCACGCCGCGCGGCGGAGCGCGGCATCGAGGCATCGCCGGATCAGGTCATGCTCACCGAATCCGGCACGCAGGCGATCGATTTTCTTTGCCGTTTCCTCATCGAGCCGGGCGATACCGTGCTGGTCGACGATCCCTGTTACTTCAACTTCCATGCATTGCTCAGAGCCCACCGCGCCAAGGTCGTCAGCGTCCCCTATACGCCCTCAGGCCCCGATATCGAGCTCTTCGCCGCAGCGCTTACCGAGCATCGGCCGCGCCTCTACATCACCAATTCGGCTATCCACAATCCAACCGGGGCCACGCTCTCGCCGGTCACGGCCCACCGGCTGCTCAAGCTTGCCGAGCAACACGGCCTCACCATCATCGAGGACGATATCTTCGCCGATTTCGAACTGACGCCGGCTCCGCGCCTTGCCGCCTTTGACGGCCTCGATCGCGTCATCCATATCGGCAGCTTTTCAAAGACGCTCTCGGCTGCCGCGCGCTGCGGCTTCATCGCGGCGCGACCGCAATGGATCGAGGGCCTGATCGACCTCAAGATCGCCACCTCCTTCGGCGGCGCCAGGCTGAATGCCGAGCTGGTGCTTGGTGTGCTCAGCGACGGCAGCTATCGCAAACATGCCGAGGGCCTGCGCAGCCGTCTTGCCAAGGTGATGTTCGAAGTGACGGCCCGCCTGAAGCCTCTGGGGATTCGCCCCTGGCTGGAGCCGCAGGCCGGCATGTTCCTCTGGTGTCACCTGCCGGATGGCCTGGATGCCGCGGCAGTCGCGCGTGCCGCACTTGCCCGGAATGTTGTCCTCGCCCCGGGCAACGCCTTCAGCCTGTCGCAATCGGCAACAGGCTTCATGCGCTTCAATGTCTCGCAGACGCTGGATGACAGGGTGTTTGTGGTGCTGCGGGACTCGCTCAGGCAGGCGGAACGGTCAGCTGAGTGATACGCTGTCGCATGCCGAATGTTTTGGGATGACAGGATCGCTACACAACAATATACAGTCAATCCAGGCCAGATCCTGCCGGCCTTGAGAATGGATTTTGGATCACACGTGAAAAACTGGCATCCCGACCTTACCCGCTCATCAAGCCCCCGTTACATGGCAATTGCCGATCTGATCGAAATGGATCTGCGAAGCGGCGTGCTCGCGGTGGGGGACCGGCTGCCGCCGCAGCGCGAGCTCGCCAAGCGCCTGAACATCGATTTCACCACGGTGGCGCGCGGTTATGTGGAGGCGCACAAGCGCGGCCTGGTGGATTCGCATGTCGGCCGCGGCACCTTCGTCACCGGCAGGCAGGACAGGGAGCGCCGCGGCTTCGCCTCCGATGCCGCGCCCGATCCGCGCCGCGCCTCCGTCGTCGATTTCTCCATGAACCTGCCGCCCGAGCCGGATGATCAGGATCTGATCGCCCGTATGCGCGAGGGCATGTCGGCGGTGGCAACCAATCTCATCCCGCTGCTACGCTACCAGGGTTTTGGAGGCTCGGGCATGGACAAGGAGGCGGCTGCCGCCTGGCTGAGCCGCCGCGGGCTGGTGCTCTCGCAGGAGCGCATCTTCGTGACACCCGGCGCCCATCCGGCGCTGCTCGCGATCTTCGGCCTGCTGGCCAAGCCTGGCGAGACCGTGCTGTCGGAAAACATCACCTATCCCGGTATGCGCTCGATCGCTGCCCAGTTGCGCCTCAATCTCTCCGGTCTGCCGATGGATGAGGAGGGCATCCTGCCCGATGACTTCGCCGAGGCCTGCGAGCGCCTGGCCCCGAAGGCCCTCTATCTCAATCCGACCCTGCAGAACCCCCTGACGCTGACCATTCCGGAAAAGCGCCGCGAGGAGATTGCCGCCGTCGCCCGCAAATATCATGTGCCTGTCGTCGAGGACGATGCCTATGGCTTCATCCCGCTGCACGGTCCGCCGCCGCTGGCTGCGATCGCGCCCGACCTGACCTGGCATATCGGCGGTCTCGCCAAATGCATCGGTGCCGGCCTTCGCCTTGCCTACGTAGTGGCGCCTGACACCAAGGCAATCTGGCCCTTCGTCAGCGCCATGCGCACCAACAATGTCATGGCCTCGCCGATGACGGTGGCGCTGGCCACCCGCTGGATCGAGGACGGCACCGCGGACACGATCCTGCGCTTCATCCGGGCGGAAACGTCCGCGCGCCAGCAGATGGTGGCGAATATTCTGCCCGAGGGCAGCTACAGGGCCGATCCGATCAGCTTCAACATCTGGCTGCCGCTGACAAACGGCTGGACCCGCTCGACCTTCGGCAGCCACATGCGCTCCTCCGGCATTGGTGTGGTCGCAAGTGACGTTTTCACGGTCGAAGGTGCTGCCCCCGAAGCCGTGCGCGTCTGCCTCGGCGGGCCGATCGGTCGCGAGAGGCTGAAGGGCGCGCTGGACTTCATGGCGCATGCGCTTGAGGGGCCGCCGGAAATGTCGGCTTCGTTTTTCTGAACTGACGGCTTCAATTCAATAAAGACTCCGCCCCAAACCGCTCTCCACAAGGGGAGGGGCTTAACTTGCTGCGGCCGCTTCTCACTTCCTCAATGTTTCAAGCTGGGCGATACGGTGCCACGGGTTAGCCCCGGGGGAGGGGTTTTGACGAGCGCGCAAATGCGCCCAGCAGCCGCAATTCTCCCGCCGTCACACGTCGCAAACCCAACGCGCAAATCCCTGCGTCATTCTGACGAATAGACTGGCAATCCGCTTTCAATGTAATTATATTGTATGCATACATTATGGAGCATTGAATGGATTAACCGATGCCCCGCAACGTCGAGAAGCGAGATCGCCATGGACACCGAATATCCTCCTCTTCCTCCGATGCAGACCGGCATCCGGGGCCGCTGCCCGCGCTGCGGACAGGGGCATATGTTCAAGGGTTTCCTCACGCTGCAGAAGGAATGCGAAGTCTGCGGGCTGGATTATTCCTTCGCCGACCCGGCCGACGGCCCGGCCTTCTTCGTGATCTGTTTCGCCTGCGTGCCGAGTGTGCTGCTTGGCGTCTGGCTGGAAGTCGCCTTCTCGGCGCCGCTCTGGGTCCAGCTGCTGGTCACCGGCCCCTTCATGTTCGCCACCTGTATTCCGCCGCTGAGGCCGCTGAAGGGATGGCTGGTGGCAAGCCAGTATTTCTATAAGGCGGAAGAAGGCAAGCTCGCCTGACGTCCATTGGAAGTGCCGCGCTCTGAAAAGCGCTTGATGTGAGAGTGCCAGGGCCGTTCGAACTCCTCGAACGGCCTTTTTTGCTGTACGCATGCCGCCCTCAAGTCATCATGTCGCAGACGGCATCCGCCGAAACCGCTTGCGCCAGTTGTACTGATCGGTACAATACAAAACGAAAGGTACAATTAAACAAAGGAGACAAGACATGCCTGCACCGCTTCCCCCCTTTACCCATGAAACCGCAACCCAGAAGGTCCGCCTTGCCGAAGACGGCTGGAACAGCCGCGATCCGCAGCGCGTCTCGCTCGTCTACACGCCAGACAGCCAGTGGCGGAACCGCGCCGAATTCGTCACCGGCCGCACCGAGATTGTCGCTTTTCTGACCCGCAAGTGGGCGAAGGAGCTGGATTACCGGCTGATCAAGGAGCTCTGGGCCTTCACTGAAAACCGCATCGCGGTGCGATTTGCCTATGAATGGCATGATGACAGCGGGAACTGGTTCCGCTCCTATGGCAATGAGAACTGGGAATTCGATGCAGAGGGCTTGATGCAGCGCCGTTTCGCCTGCATCAACGATCTGCCGATCAAGGAATCGGATCGCAAGTTCCACTGGCCGCTCGGCCGGCGGCCCGATAATCATCCGGGCCTTTCCGACCTCGGCCTTTGAGGCGCGAAGGTAAGGTGACGTGTGAAGACCGTTTATGAACGTGCCGATGTCGTGCCGCTGCTGGCCGAAATCTTCCGCGAGCTCGGCTACGAGGGCACGACATTGAGCCGCATCACCGAGCGCACCGGCATCGGCAAGGGCAGTCTCTATCACTTCTTCCCCGGCGGGAAAGAGGAGATGGCGGCCGCCGTCCTTGCCGATGTCGACGGCTGGTTCGAACGCGCTATCTACGAGCCATTGCGCCATGACGATCCCAGGGCGGCGATCGATGCGATGTGGGCGAATGTGATGGACTATTTCCGCTCCGGCAGCCGTGTCTGCCTCGTCGGAGCCTTTGCTCTGGACGAAACGCGCCAGCGCTTCTCGCCGGTCATCAGGGATTATTTCGTCCGCTGGATCGAGGCGCTGCGCCAGGCGCTGGTCCGCGCCGGCTGCGCCGAGGATGACGCACTCGCCGCGGCCGAAGAGGCGGTATCCGGCATTCAGGGCGCGCTGGTGCTCTCGCGGGCGCTGGATGACAAGGAAATGTTCCGCAGAACCCTGGACCGGCTGGCTGACAGGCTGGCTGCGACGAAGCGTGGGGGATAAGTCGTGGCCGCTGCGATGGCAGGAGCACGAGTGCCGGCAACGCGGGGAGCAGCGGGTGAGGGGTCCAGGACGTCCTCACCCGTCATGATTGTGTTCAAGCGTCGTTCTGGGAGGGCAGGCGGACCGGGCGCGGATTCTCGCGCTGCGTGCGTACCTGGCGCCACTCGCTTTCCATCTGGTCGACGACGTGCTGGGGGATCTTGGTCGGAGTTTCTGCGGTGGTCTGCATCGTATACCTCTGTTCCTCAGCAAGGGTGTGCTTACGGATTGATGCATTGCACAACAAAAACTGCGTGTAAATCGACCTCGGTCACACTTGAAACGATTAAAAAAATTTCAATCGATTAAGCCGGCATTAACCACAGCGGACCTTAGAGAAGCGTATCATGACTGCCTCACTCGATCGGCAATTCTTCTTCGACATGGTGCAGCATGCGCTGTTCAAGGGCAGTCTCGCGCCGGCCCAGATCGAAGGCATGAATGCGATCCTCGACTACTGGGACGCGAATTTGACCAGTGCTGATCGGCGCTGGCTGGCCTATATATTGGCCACCGCCTTTCATGAGACCGCTTTCACGATGCAGCCTGTGCGCGAGACATTGGCAACGAGCGATTCGCGTGCCGTCGAGATCCTCGAAACCGCCTTCGCGTCCGGCCGGCTCTCCTGGGTGAAGTCGCCTTACTGGCGAGCGGACGAGGACGGCAAGTGCTGGCTCGGCCGCGGGCTGGTGCAGCTTACCCATAAGCGAAACTACGAGGCGATGAGCGACGTGACCGGCATCGATCTCGTCGCTGAGCCCGATCGTGCCATGGAAATGGCGCCGGCCGTGGCGATCCTGATCGAGGGCATGCTGCGCGGCAGCTTCACCGGTCATCGGCTTTGTGATCACCTTAATGAAGAGCGGGAAGACTGGGTCAATGCCCGCCGCATCGTCAACGGCACCGACAGGGCGGAAAAGCTTGCCGAATATGGACGGGCTTTCCTCGCGGCGATCCGCCCCCATCCAGCTCTTTGAACGTAGGGCATAGGCTTGACCGCGGCATTGTGGCCCGGTTGATGGCCCGGGCGGCGCGTGTTATCGCCCGGTTCAGGCTTGTAAAGCTCAATCCAGAGAACTGCCACAGGAGTGTCCCGCGTGATCCGCCATATCGTCTTCTTCACCGTGCCGGAAGAAAACCGCGATGCGGTGCGCAAGGGGCTCTCGATACTGACGGGCATACCGCACGCGCTGAAGTTGGAAATCGGCGAAAACGTCAAGGTGGACCAGTGGGGCAATGCGATCGATTTTGTCGTCTACGGAGAATTCGAAAGCGAAGAAGCGCTCGCCGCCTACAAGGCGCATCCCGATTATGACCTTTCCACTCGCACGGTGAAGCCGCTCCGCGATACCAGGATCGCCGCCGATTTCGACAGCGAACAGGCAGTCACCAAGCCCCTGCAGGACTGACGATGGCTATTGTGCCCGCCATTCATCCGTAGCAATTACTGCCTCAATCAGCTGTAGCTCAATGCTGTTCTCAATGCGCCTGGTCGACTACCCAGTTCGCCGGCCCGCGAAATTCGATGCCATATCGGTCGCTCAGTTGCAGTAACCGATCCATGTGCTCGGGTAGCCGTGGGGCCTGTGCAGCCGCCTCGACGAAGAATTCCTCCATGCCGCCGGGTGTCAAGATTGTCAGGTTACGTCCCGGAGAGGTGCTGGCGACCCGAAAAGTATGTGCGACACCGCGGGGCAGGAAGATAGAGTTGCCGGGACGTACCAGGATGACTTCGCCATTCATCCAAAATTCATAGTCGCCCTCGATCACATGGATCACTTCGTCCTCATTGTGATGAATGTGGACAGGCGGCCCGCCGCCTGCAGGCACGGTACTTTCAAAAACTCCGACGATTCCGCCGCTTTCGAACCTTCCGACATTGATGGTGTAAGTTGTGCCCATCCAAGTAACAGTGCGTATGTTTTCCGCAGCGACGCTCATCGTCATTTCCCTCCAAAGGGTTATTGACTAGAATTCTGTGCTGCTGTCGATCATTATCCCAGGGCGTCGCCCTAAGGAAATCTAATGATCATATAGGGGATATTGATCCCGTGAATTTCGCCGCCCTCGATCTAAACCTGCTGCGTGTATTCGACGCCATGATGGCCGAACTTTCGACAGTGAGAGCCGGCGAGCGTGTCGGCTTGTCCCAGCCGGCCGTGAGCTCGGCGCTCGGAAGACTGCGCGCCCTGTTGGATGACGAATTGTTCGTGCGCGAGGGCAATCAGATGAAGCCAACCGCCCGCGCGTTCGAGCTGAGCGAACCCATCCGGCAAGCACTGGCAGGAATGGAAGCGGCATTGGTGACGACCATTGCTTTTGATCCCGCCACGTCGACCCGGTCGTTCATGTTGGTTGGTTCGGATTATTTCTCCACGCTGCTGATGCCACCCCTTGCTGCCCGTGTTGCCGAAGCGGCACCCTCCATCACTCTCCAGATGATAGATCATCCCTCATCTGAGGTTTTCGAAATGCTGCGTGATGGAAGAGCGGACATCGTTATCGATCGATCGCTCGAACCACCCGATTGGGTCGGGAGCCGCAAGGTCCTCCGATCTTGGCTGGTATGCATCGCAAAACGGGGGCACTCGCATCTCGCCCGTCGCGGTATTCGTCCAGGAGACGCAATACCGGTTGATGTCTTTTGCGACCTCCCTCACGTTCTGCGCTCAGCCGATGGCAGCAATGTCGGCACGATCGATCCAGCACTCGCGCGCCTTGGCCTGTCTCGACGTGTTATGATCACGGTGCCGCATTTCCAGGCGGTCGCCCTTGCTGTGGAAGCGAGCGAAATGCTTGGAAGCATTCCGGTTCACTTCGCCGGCATGTTGACCGACCGGCTCAGGATCGACGTCTTCATGCCACCGATGGATTCGCCGAAAATGGACGTGACCATGTATTGGCTTCGCCGCTTCGACCGCGATCCGGGAAGTGCCTGGATCCGGGATCAGATTGCCGCCGTCCTCGCTGCGCTGGAGCGGCGTTCAGTCCCATCGTTACCCGGTCCCCTGCCGATACACCCGGAAGATTGATCGCGCGCCAAATTGCTTGCAGCGACAAGTTTTCAACAGGGCCGGCTGGAGGGGTGAGCGTCCGGTGATGCGGCTGGCGGCTGGTATGGCACAGCAGCGAGGCGGTCCGCCATAGCCGGTGGCGCGCCACCAGTGCCTCGCTAACTCATTGATCCTGAATAAGTGTTTCACCTGGCGACAAAAATCTCAAATAATTCGAGCTCGGCAAAGTCGCTTTCTGTTTTCGAAATTCTTTACGCGAAGATTTGAGGATAAGTGAAACACTTATTCAGGATCAATGACTTAGCCACAAAAACACGGCATTAAAGGCTCAGTTTGAAAATTCTTATTCAGGTTCAAATAGATACCGAAAAGCCTGGAAACGACGCCGGTACCAGATGAATCTATCTGTGAAGGACCGGAAGCAGCCCTTTAGAAAAAAGCTGCAAATGATTCAAAAGTTTAACGGACTGGCAGCGCTCGGTCCGCTCCCGTTCAGGCTGGCTGCACGCTCGGCCTTGCGCCGCGCACCAGCGCCATCAGCATCAGTACGAAAACCATTGCAATGGCCGCAAGCACTGCGCAGGTGATGATCGTCGGGCCGGCGCCGGCACGGTCGAGGATGGCGGTGAAGATGACGGGTGCGATGGCATTGGCGAGGTTCTGCGGCATCGACAGGCGGGCAGCCTGCAGCCCATATTCCTTGGCCGAAAAGAGGGCGAGCGGCAGCAGCGCCCGGGCAACCGCCAGCACCCCGGAGCCGAAACCATAGAGCAGCACGAAGGTGATGAGCAACGGCATCGACGGCGAAACGAGGAAGAGCATCAGGAAGCTGAACAGCATCAGGCTGACGCCCATAATCGATGTCAGGATCGGATTGCCGCGCCTGCCGAGCAGCATGTCGAGTGCGCGCGCCGAAATGCCGATAACGCCGCGGGCCGAACCGAGCTGCAGCGCAAGCGCTGGCGATGCGCCGGTCTGACGGAAGATTTCGAGCAGCGATGGTGAAACGCCGAAGGTGATGAAGGTGCAGAGCGTGGTGGAGACGGCAATCAGCAGAAAGGCCTTACGGCGGTCGGCCGGCGATAGCGCCACTGGCGGCGTTTCGGCGGCAGCCCCCTGCGTATGGCTGGCCACCGGTTTCGGCAGACCGAAGAGGTGCAGCGGCAGGCAGACGAAGAATTGCAGGCCGGCACTGACGACAAAAGTGATGCGCCAGCCGAAACTTTCATTGAGCAGCGTCAGGATCGGCCAGAAGATGGTCGCCGAAAGACCCGTAAACAGCATCAGGATGGCGATGACGCGCTTGCCGTTCACGCCCTCGCGTTCGACAACGGCGGTATAGCAGGGCGCAGAAAGGCCGAGCGCGCCGCCGATCCCGATAACGACCCAGGCAATGGCATAGACGATGATGTTGGTCGTGGCGGCAAGCAGCAGCAAGCCAGTCGCAAAGGTGACCGACGACGCGGCCAGCACCTTGGCTGCGCCGTAGCGGCCGAGCCAGCGCCCGGTGGTGGGACCGGCGAAGGCGCTGACCACCATCATGATGGTCAGCCCGGCAAAGATCGCTTCATTTGGAAGCCCGAGCGAAGGCGCGATCACCCGGCCCATGACACCGAGCATATCGAAGGTGGTGCCCCAGCCGATAAGCTGGGTGACGGCGAGCACACCAACCGTCTGTGCCGTACGGAGCGAAAATGATTTTTGCATTGATTCTGGATACGCAGCCAATGAAGGTAGCCGAGCGATAGCAGTTTCAACCTAATGGTGAAAGGCTCGGTCGAACAAGTCCGGTGCAGATTTAACAGAGGGTGGGATTTTCGCGGCAATGGAAGGCGTTGACGGCATTTTCCGTCCATCGTTCGGAAATCAGATATATTTCGCGCAATAGTCGAGAATTGTTCTAAAAACCCTGTGTTACCGTGCATTCATTTGCCATTCAGGTCACGTGAGTACATATTTGGGGCAAGTTGGCATTACATTGAAAGCACAGCACATGGCCTCTCCTCTGAGCGTCGCAGTATTGGCCGCCGGCCTGGCGGTTTCGGCGCCCTCACCGGACGATACACACACGCTTGTCCTGCGTGTGGCGGGCGATTGCAGCGCCGCAGCCCAGCAGGTCGTGGACGAGACGGGCGGCCAGCTTCTTTCCGTGCAGCCGGTTGGCAATACCTGCATCATAACCGTTCTCGTTCAGGGTAATGGCCAGCGTCCGCGCAAGGTGACGGTAAAGGTTCCGATGTAAGCGGAATCGGCTTATTCATGGTTCCAGTGATTTGCAGCGGAAGAAGGCCAAGCGATGCGCATTCTGGTAGTCGAAGACGACGTCAATCTGAACCGGCAGCTGAGCGACACGCTGAAAGAGGCGGGATACGTCGTCGATCAGGCGTTCGACGGTGAGGAGGGACACTTCCTCGGCGATACCGAACCCTATGACGCCATCATCCTCGACATTGGCCTGCCCGAATTGGACGGCGTCACGGTGCTCGAAAAATGGCGCGGCGCCGGCCGCACGATGCCGGTTCTGATCCTGACTGCCCGCGACAGGTGGAGCGACAAGGTTGCCGGTATCGATGCCGGCGCCGACGACTATGTGACCAAGCCCTTCCATGTCGAAGAAGTGCTCGCCCGCATCCGCGCGCTCATCCGCCGCGCCGCCGGCCACGCCTCCTCGGAAATCGTCTGCGGCCCGGTGCGGCTCGACACAAAGAGCTCGAAGGCAATCGTCAACGGCGTGGCGCTGAAGCTCACCTCGCACGAATACCGGCTGCTTGCCTATCTCATGCATCACATGGGCGAGGTTGTTTCTCGCACGGAGCTCGTCGAGCATATGTACGATCAGGATTTCGACCGCGATTCCAATACGATCGAAGTCTTCGTCGGCCGCCTGCGCAAGAAGATGGGTGTCGATCTGATCGAAACGGTGCGCGGGCTCGGTTACCGCATCCAAGCGCCGACCAATGCGAATTAAGTCGCTCACCGCACGCGTGCTGCTTCTGACCACGGTCTGGTCGACAGTGGCGCTGGTGGTGATCGGCCTTTTGATCTCGACACTCTATAGACGCAGCGCCGAACGCGGCTTTCAGGACCTGCTGCGTGCGCAGCTCTACAACGTTATCAATTCCGTGACGATCGGCGATCAGGGCGCGCTGTCCGGCAGTCCCCAGCTCGGCGACCTGCGCTTCGCCCAGCCGAAGACAGGGTGGTACTGGGTGGTCGAGCCGCTCGGCACCTATACGACAGCGCCGCTCGTCTCGCCGTCGTTGGGTTCCGCGACTATCCCCGTGCTGTCGGTCGTCGAGGCGCCCTTCGACAAGAACTACGAGCGCTATTATCAAGTGATGGATGCCTCCGGTAACCGCGTGCAAGTGGCAGAAACGGAAGTCGTGCTCGACACCGATGGCCGTGCCGCCCGCGTCCGTGTGACAGGCAATGTCGATGTCGTGGAAGACGATGTCCGCAACTTCTCTCACCGGCTCTATCTGGCGCTCGCAGGCTTCGGTGTCGGCAGTCTCATCGTCAATGCGCTCGCCATTCTCTATGGCCTCAGACCGCTGGATAAGGCCCGCGCAGCCCTTGAGCGTATCCGCGCCGGCGAAAGCGAGCAGCTGAAGGGCGATTTCCCCCGTGAAATCCTGCCGCTTGCCAACGAGGTCAACGCGCTGATCGACAGCAATCGCCGCATCGTCGAGCGGGCGCGCATGCAGGTTGGCAATCTTGCCCACTCCCTGAAGACGCCGATTGCCGTGCTGCTCAATGAAGCGCGCGTGCTCGAAAGGTCGCATGGCGATCTCGTGCGCAATCAGGCCGAGGCCATGCAGGGCCAGGTGCAATCCTACCTCAACCGCGCGCGCATTGCCGCCCAGCGTGAATCCGTGCTTGCGCGTACCGATGCCGAACCGGCACTGGAACGATTGGTGCGCGTCATGCGCCGCCTAAACGTCGAAACCGAATTCGAGCTGATCGTCCAGCCGCCGCATCTGGCCGTCGCCATGGAGCAGCAGGACCTCGAGGAGACGGTCGGCAATCTTCTGGAAAACGCCGCCCGTTTTGCCAAGAGCAAGGTGCGTCTCTCGGCCGTCGAAGCCGGTGATGACGTGAAGGGAATAGAGGCAAGTCCCCGCAAGCATTGGGTGGAACTTGCCGTCGAGGACGACGGCCCCGGACTGGAACCCGACCAGATCCGCGAGGCGCTGAAGCGCGGGCGTCGGCTGGACGAGAGCAAGCCCGGTACCGGCCTCGGCCTCTCGATCGTAACGGAGATTTCCAACGAGTACCAGGGCCGTCTGGAGCTCACGCGCGGGGAGTGGGGCGGGCTGAAAGCCAAGCTTATCCTGCCGGGTGTGACAAAGGATGTTGCATGAGCAACTGCTTGATGTCACAAAGATAGTGGCAAATGTATAGCATGCATTGCCTTAATGCTGACACGGGGACACTGCACTTCGATCGGCTCAACTGACACCCCTGATCGTGGTTCGATTGCAATGACTCTACGTTGGCAAGGCATGATCGTTTCTTCCCTGGTTGTCGCCATTGCGCTCTCTGGCTGCACGACGACGAAGGGCGCCGCTACGCGCGGTCTTTTTGGCGGCGGCAAACCCCCGGCTTCGGCTGCGTTCATCGCGGCATTGCAGGGCGGCATCGTCGCCCGCACCGGCGTGGAGCTTGGTGACAGTGACAAGCAGCGGGCACTGGAAGCGGAATACCGGGCGCTCGAAGGCGCTGCCGTCGGCCAGCCGGTCACCTGGACCGGACACAGCGCCAAGGGCAGTGTCGTGGCGGCAGCACCCTATCAGGTCGGCTCGCAGAACTGCCGACAATACACCCATACGGTGACGGTCGACGGCAAGGATACGCTGGCGCGCGGTGCCGCCTGTCGCAACGAAAACGGTACCTGGTCGCCACTCGGCTGAACTCTCTTGCTCGTTATCCTTGCGGCCAAAAGCCTCAAATCTTCGTCATCTCGGCATTGCCGGTTGGAATGAGAGCGCGCTTCAAGTAATTGAGCCGATATGCTGTTCTGGATTCTCGTGGCCGTCCTGACGGCGGCCGTTGCCGCCATTCTGCTTTACCCTCTTTTGCGTGGAGCGAAGGCGGTCGAGGATACGCGCGCCGGTGAGGCGGCCGTCTATCGCGATCAGTTGCGCGAACTCGACAGGGATCTCTCCGGCGGCTTGATCAGTGCCGACGAGGCCGAATATGCGCGGGCCGAGATCGGCCGGCGGCTGATCGCCGTTTCAGGTGCTGCTCCGGCCGAGGCACGCAAGCCGGCGCGGCATCACCGCGCGACCGAAGCCTTCATAGTGCTGCTCCTGCCCGTCATCGGGCTCTGTCTTTACATGAATACCGGCAGGCCAGATCTGCCGTCCCAGCCGCTTGAGGCGCGGCTTGCCAATCCCGGCAGCGACATGGCCGTTCTCGTCGCCAAGGCGGAGCGGCATCTGGCGCAGAATCCCGACGACGGCAAGGGCTGGGATGTGCTGGCACCGATCTATTTCAGCACCATGCGCGTTTCCGATGCCGAGACCGCCTATCGTAACGCCATTCGCTTACTTGGTCCAAACCCCGCTCGCCTCGACGGTCTTGCCGAAACGCTGATGGCGATCTCCGAAGGTGTGGTGACGGAAGATGCACGCAAGGTGCTCGAACAGTCGCTCTCCCTTGAGCCGAACAACCCGCGTGCCCGTTTTTACGTTGCCCTGAGCATGGAGCAGGCGGGGCGGCCGGAAGAGGCGCGTGGCGCCTTCGAGGCGCTGGCCAAGCAATCGCCTGCCGATGCCCCCTGGCTGCCGCTGGTCAACGAGCACATCGCCAAGAACGGCGGCACGGCGGTAGCAGGGCAAGTACCGCCTGCGACCCCACCGTCCGTTCCGGGCGGCCCGACTTCCGAGGATGTGGCGGCAGCTGAGACGATGAGTAGCGGCGATCGGCAGCAGATGATCCGCGCCATGGTGGAAAGCCTGGATGCCAAACTGTCTGCCGATCCTGATAATTTCGAGGGCTGGATGCGTCTTGTCCGCTCTTACGCCGTTTTAGACGATAAAGATCGCGCCGCGGCTGCCGTAAAGCGCGGGCTTGCCGCCTTCCCGGCATCGGGCGATCAGGGCAGGCAGTTGCTGGCGCTGGCAAAAGAACTCGGCATCGCCACGGAAGGATCGGTGGCCCCGGAAGGAAACAGCGCCACGGAAGGAAAGAGCAGATGACGCGCAAGCAGAAACGCCTGGCGGTGATTGCCGGCGGCATGAGCTTCATCCTTGTCGCGGTGCTGCTCGTCATGTTCGCCTTCAGCCAGTCGGTCGCCTATTTCTATATGCCCGGCGATCTCGCCAAGACGCCGGTGGCACCGGGCACCCGCATCCGCCTCGGCGGGCTGGTGGGAGCGGGCAGCGTCCTGCGCGGCGAGGGCTCGGTGGTACGCTTTGCGGTGACCGACCCGAGCGGTGAGATCGTCAATGTCCGCTACCAGGGCATCCTGCCGGACCTGTTCCGCGAAGGGCAGGGGGTGGTGACCGAAGGCACCTTCGAGACCGGCAGCAACGTCTTTACCGCCGATACCGTGCTTGCCAAGCATGACGAGACCTATATGCCGAAGGACGTGGCCGACAGGCTGAAGGCGCAGGGCCTGTGGGAAGAGGGCAAGGGAGCCGCACCGCAGGGTGAGCCGCAAGGTGCTGAAGCCAAGGGTCCGGAAGCAAAGAGCCAGGAAGCAAAGGCGCAACAGACAAAGGCCCAGGCAACGAAGGCCCAGGCAACGAAGGCAACACCATGATCATCGAGATCGGCCACTATGCGCTGGTTCTGGCGCTCGCAACGGCAATCGTCCTGTCGCTCGTGCCTGTGATCGGTGCCAGGCGCGGCGATCAGGCGATGATGGATGTGGCGCCCTTGGGCTCCGTTCTGCTCTTTGCCCTCGTCGCCTTCTCCTTCGGCGTGCTCACCTATGCGCATGTCGTCTCCGACTTCTCCGTTCAGAACGTCTGGGAGAACTCGCATTCGCTGGTGCCGCTGATCTACAAATATTCCGGCGTCTGGGGCAATCACGAGGGCTCGATGATGCTCTGGCTCTTGATCCTGGCCCTGTTCAGCGCGCTGGTGGCGATCTTCGGGCGCAATCTGCCGGAGACGCTGAAGGCCAATGTGCTCTCGGTCCAGGCCTGGATCTCGGTCGCCTTCATCCTCTTCATCCTTCTAACCTCCAATCCCTTCGTCCGCCTCGATCCGGCCCCCGCCGAGGGCAGGGATCTCAACCCGGTGCTGCAGGATGTCGGGCTGGCCATCCATCCGCCGCTGCTCTATCTCGGCTATGTCGGCTTCTCCGTCTGCTTCTCCTTTGCGGTTGCCGCCCTTCTCGACGGCCGCATCGACGCTGCCTGGGCGCGCTGGGTGCGGCCCTGGACGCTGGCGGCCTGGACCTTCCTGACGCTTGGCATCGCCATGGGCTCCTACTGGGCCTATTACGAACTCGGCTGGGGCGGCTGGTGGTTCTGGGATCCGGTGGAGAACGCCTCCTTCATGCCCTGGCTTGCCGGCACGGCCCTGTTGCACTCGGCGCTCGTCATGGAAAAGCGCGAGGCCTTGAAGATCTGGACGGTGCTGCTGGCCATCCTCACCTTCTCGCTGTCGCTGATGGGCACCTTCCTGGTGCGCTCCGGTGTCCTGACCTCGGTGCATGCCTTTGCCAGCGACCCGAGTAGAGGCGTCTTCATCCTCTGCATCCTCCTGATCTTCATCGGCGGGGCGCTGTCGCTGTTTGCCTTGCGCGCGCCGCTGCTCTCGGCCGGCGGGTTGTTTGCGCCGATCTCGCGCGAGGGCGCGCTCGTCGTCAACAACCTGATCCTGACGGTTGCCTGCGGCACGGTGCTAACAGGCACGCTCTATCCGCTGGTCCTGGAAACGCTGACCGGCGACAAGATCTCCGTCGGCCCGCCCTTCTTCAACCTGACCTTCGGCCTGCTGATGGCGCCGCTTTTGATCATCGTGCCCTTCGGGCCACTGCTTGCCTGGAAGCGCGGCGATCTGCTCGGCGCGCTGCAGCGGCTCTATGTCGTGGCCGGCCTCGCGTTCGCCGCAGCGCTCGTCTTCTTCTACATCCAGCACGGCGGTCCGGTCATGGCCGTGCTCGGCCTTGCCGCCGGCCTGTTCCTGATCTTAGGCGCTATCGCCGATCTCTGGTATCGCGCCGGCATCGGCAAGGTGAAGGCGGATATCGCCTGGCGACGGTTGACCGGCCTGCCGCGCTCGGCCTTCGGCACCGCCCTTGCCCATGCCGGGCTTGGCGTCACCGTGCTCGGCATCGTCGCGGTCACCACCTTCCAGACCGAACATGTGGTCGAGATGAAGCAGGGCCAGTGGACCGAAGCCGGCGGCTACAGCATCGTCTTCGATGGCATTGAGCCGGCGACCGGCCCGAACTATAGCGAGGACCGCGGCCACTTCTCGATCCGCCGGGGCGGGGCAGAGATTGCCGATGTCTGGTCGGCCAAGCGGCTCTATACCGCCCGCCAGATGCCGACGACGGAAGCCGGTATTCTCACCTTCGGGCTCAGCCAGCTCTATGTGTCGCTCGGCGACGCGACGAAGGATGGCGGCATCGTCGTGCGCATCTGGTGGAAGCCGTTCATCCTGTGCATCTGGGGTGGAGCGCTCATCATGGCGACAGGCGGCTTCGTGTCGCTGACCGACCGGCGCCTGCGGGTCGGAGCGCCGAGCCGTAAGGCAAAGCCAGCCAAGCCGGCAGCACCCGCCATGGAGCCGGCGGAATGATCAAGCGTTTCCTGCTTGCTCTGACCCTGATCCTCTCGGCGGCACCAGCCTTCGCCGTCAACCCCGACGAGATGCTCGCCGATCCCGCCCTTGAGGCCCGGGCGCGAACACTGTCGGCGGAACTGCGCTGCATGGTCTGCCAGAACCAGTCGATCGACGATTCCAATGCCGATCTCGCCAAGGACCTGCGCCTGTTGGTGCGCGAGCGCATCACCGATGGCGACAGCGACGACGAGGTGCTGAACTACATCGTCTCGCGTTACGGCGAGTTCGTGCTCTTGAAGCCGCGTTTCAGTGTGCGCACATTGCTGCTCTGGGGTGCCCCCGTGCTGCTGATCCTCGCCGGCGGGGCTTCGCTCATCGTCTTCGCCCGCAAACGGGCCGGCAAACCCACCGGCAGCAAGCTGACGGCCGAAGAACAGGCAAGGCTCGACGAGTTGCTGGAAAAGTAAAAACCATTCCGCCGCATAGGCCGCGGAGCGGCTGATCTTCAAGCTTTCCGATAGGGAAACAGCGCCCGTATGGCAGGATCACGTAGCCACAACCCACCCCACATGAACAGCCCGAGATAGATGCTGAACAATATATGGCTGAAGAGCGGGCTTCCGGCCCGGATCTGCGTCGCCATCGCGCCGCCGAGCAGCCCCATCATCAGCACCGCCCCAAGGACGCTCGTCTGGGGGATGAGGTAGAGCAGGAGGCAGGTCAGCTCGATCAGGCCGATCATCAGCACATATCCGTTCGGCCATCCGAGCTGGGTCATCGTTTCCTCGGCAATCGGCAGGCCCAGAAGCTTGGGCGCAATCGATGCGCCGAGCATGAAGAGCGCAAAAAGCACGGTGAGCACGCGACCGGTCCAGATCATGGCCTTTTCGTTCATGGCTGACCCGCCGGGAGCGTGTTGACCATCCAGGGTGTGCCGAAGCGATCGGTGAACATGCCGAAACCTGGCGACCAGAAGGTCGCGTTGAAGGGCATGGTCACCTTGCCTCCCTCCGAGAGCGCGTCGAAGACCCGCCTGGTCTCTGCCGCATCCTCACTGTGATAGGTGGCGCTGAAGCCGCCCATATCCTCCTGATATCCGGGAGGAGCGTCACAGCCCATCAGCGACTGGTCACCGACATCGAGCCAGGCATGCATGATCTTGTCCTTGAAGGACGGATCGATCGGCATGTCGCCGGGCGCCTCCCCGAACGTATGCATGCCCGTCAGCTTGCCGCCGAGCACTTTGGCGTAGAATTCAAAGGCCTGCCGGCATTCGCCTTTGAAGACGAGATTAGTCACGAGTTTCATGGTCCTCACTCCCTTTGATTTCCCTGCGTTGCAATCCAGCCTTCCAGCCTGCCGAAGCTGCTCTCCCAGCCATATCTGTGTCCAGCAAGACTCTCCTCGGATTTCAGGTCCGCATGGGTGAAATCCATCCGCGTACGGCCATCGGCCAATTCCTCGAAGACGACGGTCACGAGGGTTACTACCGGTCCGCCATCCTCATGCGATCCCTCCCACTGGAAGGTGAAGGACAGGCGCGAGGGCTCCTCGATCTCCCTGTAAACGCCGCTCTGCCATAGCAGGCGGCCATCCTCCGCATTCTTTAAGCATGCCCTGTAGGAGCCACCCACACGCAGGTCCTGCACGACGCTGACCGCCGGCCATTCCACCGGGCCAAGCCAGGCGACGACCATTTCCGGCCGCGTCCAGGCGGCCCATAACAGCGCACGCGGTGCATCGAATATCCGCTGCATATGCAATGTGGGGCGCGATAGCTGATCGGCCATGCTTCTCTTCCCTGTTTGATTAAGATGTGCGTCGATGTTCAGTTGCGGGAGCTGCTGTCGTCCGCTTTCTGGATCTTTTGAAGATAGCCATCCAACCGGTCGAAGCTCGATTCCCAGAAGCGCCTGTATTGCTCCAGCCAGTCGGCAATGCTCTTCATCGCCATCGGCTCCAGCTTGGCCGGCCGCCATTGCGCCTCCTTGCCCCGGCTGATGAGGCCTGCCTTTTCCAGCACTTTCAGATGTTTCGAGACTGCCGGAAGGGTCATGTCGAAGGGGGCGGCGAGTTCGTTGACCGAAGCCTCGCCTTCGGCAAGCCGCGCAATGATTGCCCGGCGCGTGGGGTCTGCGAGGGCTGCGAAAACGGCGCTCAGAATGTCGGTCTGCATGATGGCCTCGTATGTAACTTTACGGTTAAATAAAGGCTGGGAGCTGGATTGTCAACCAATCGGTTAAATACGATCTCTCACATCCCGCGTGCAACCAAAAGAATGTCGGGACATTACGAATTTTTCATGGACCGGACAGTTCGCAGTAAGGTGCGGCGTCCTATATCTCGGTCCATCACTGATCCGGCATCGCCGGAACGAAGGTCTGAACAAGAAGAGAAGGTGCTCTAATGCTGAAAAATTTCCGCGGACGTCCGTCCCTCAAAACGGTGCTCCAGGCGTCCACCGTTGCCGGTCTGGCAGCCGCCGTGCTCGCAACCGGTATCCCTGTCGAGATCTCCCGTTCCTATGCCGAGGCTGTCAATGTCCAGTCTCCTTCGGTTCCGAGCTTCGCCAATGTCGTTGACGCCGTTTCCCCGGCCGTTGTTTCCGTCCGCGTCGAAAGCCGCGTCAAGCCGGCCTCCGACGATGGCGACGGTTTCACCTTCGATTTCAACGGCCGCGGCTTCGATGATCTGCCCGACGCTCTGAAGCCATTCTTCCGCCAATTCGGTGAACAGGGCCACCAGGGCCAGAACCAGCAGCGCCGCTTCGGCCAGCCGGGCGGTCCGGGCCGCCTGCGTCCGGTCGCTCAAGGGTCAGGCTTCTTCATTAGCGAAGACGGCTATATCGTCACCAACAACCACGTCGTTTCCGACGGCTCGGCTTTCGTTGCCGTCATGAATGACGGGACCGAGCTTGACGCCAAGCTGATCGGCAAGGACCCGCGCACCGACCTCGCTGTGCTGAAGGTCGATGGCAAGGGCCGCAAATTCACCTACGTGAACTGGGCCGATGACAACAAGGTCCGCGTTGGTGACTGGGTCGTCGCCGTCGGCAATCCCTTCGGTCTCGGCGGCACGGTCACGGCCGGCATCGTTTCGGCCCGCGGTCGTGATATCGGCTCCGGCCCCTATGACGATTACCTGCAGGTCGACGCAGCCGTGAACCGCGGCAACTCTGGCGGACCGACCTTCAACCTCAACGGCCAGGTCGTCGGCATCAACACGGCGATCTTCTCGCCGTCGGGCGGCAGCGTCGGCATCGCCTTCGCAATCCCGGCCTCCACCGCCAAGGATGTCGTTGCCGACCTGATGAAGGACGGCACGGTTTCGCGCGGCTACCTCGGCGTTCAGATCCAGCCCGTCACCAAGGATATTGCCGACTCCCTCGGCCTCTCCGAAGCCAATGGCGCTCTGGTCGTCTCCGCACAGGAAGGCACGCCGGGCCAGAAGGCCGGCATGAAGACCGGTGACGTCGTCACCGCCGTCAATGGTGAACCGGTCAAGGATGCCCGCGATCTCAGCCGCCGCATCGGCGCGATGACGCCCGGCAGCAAGGTCGAGCTTTCGGTATGGCGTTCCGGCAAGGCTCAGTCCGTGACTGTCGAGCTCGGCACGCTGCCGGCCGACCAGCAGGCTTCTGCAGAAGACGAGAACGATCAGCAGCAGGCTCAGCCGCCGGCTTCCGAGAAGGCGCTTGCCGATCTCGGCCTGACGGTCGGCCCGTCGGATGACGGCAAGGGCCTCGCCATCACCGGCATCGATCCGAATTCGGATGCTGCCGACAAGGGCATCAAGGAAGGCGAAACGATCACCTCGGTCAACAACCAGGAGGTCTCCAGCGCCGACGATGTCGTCCGCGTCATCAACCAGGCCAAGAAGGACGGCCGCACCCGCGCGCTGTTCCAGATCCAGTCGAAGGACGGCAGCCGTTTCGTCGCCCTTCCGATCAACGGTCAGGGCTGATCTCCGCCCTCAGAAGGCGGGAACCGCGCAGGCGTAAAGGCTGCGCGGTTCCAAATTCTCCAGATCTGCCAAATTCTTCACATCCGAAGGACGACCGCGATGCCCACCGCACAACAGGAAGACGCTTTGAACCTTGCCGAAACGCAACCGGCGGGTAATGTCGGCCGCATGAAGATTCTCATCATCGAAGACGATCTGGAAGCGGCGGTCTATCTCACGAAAGCGTTTCGCGAGGCAGGCATCGTTGCCGACCATGCAAGCGACGGCGAGAGCGGCCTGTTCATGGGCTCGGAAAATACCTACGACGTGATCGTCATTGACCGCATGCTGCCGCGTCGCGATGGTCTCTCCGTCATCAGCGAGCTGCGACGCAAGGGCGTCCATACGCCCGTTCTCATTCTTTCCGCCCTCGGCCAGGTCGACGACCGGGTGACCGGCCTGCGCGCCGGCGGCGACGACTATCTTCCGAAGCCCTACGCTTTCAGTGAGCTGCTTGCCCGCGTCGAAGTGCTCGGCCGCCGCAAGGGCACGCCCGATCAGGACGTGGTCTACCGCGTTGGCGATCTCGAGCTCGACCGCCTTTCCCATGAGGTCCGCCGCGGCGGCAAGGAAATCCCGCTGCAGCCGCGCGAATTCCGCCTGCTGGAATATCTCATGAAGAATGCCGGTCAGGTGGTAACCCGCACCATGCTGCTGGAGAATGTCTGGGATTACCATTTCGATCCGCAGACCAACGTCATCGACGTGCATGTCTCGCGCCTGCGCTCAAAGATCGAAAAGGACTTCAGCCAGCCGCTGCTGAAGACGATCCGCGGCGCGGGTTATATGATCAAGGACGAGGGATGAGCCGTTTCTGGGTTCTCTTCAAGTCCACAGCAGTCCGCCTTTCGGCCCTTTATATTCTGCTCTTCGCCATCTGCGCCGCAACGCTCGTCGTCTATGTGACGGCGATGTCGGAGCGGCTGCTGTCCGGCCAGATCCGCGATGCGGTTGCCCAGGAGGTGACGCAGGTGCAGCGCGCCTATGACGCCGGGGGAATGAACCTGCTTCTGCGCACGATGGAGCGGCGCGCCCGCCAGCCGGGCGCCAATCTCTATCTCATCGCCGGCCCCTCGGGTGACATACTGGCCGGCAACGTCGCTTCCGTGCAGCCGGGCGTCTTCGAGGAACAGGGCTGGACTTCGGTGCCCTTCACGTATCAGCGCTACACCGATAGCGGAGTGGTCGGGCATACGGCGATCGCCAACATCTTCGTTCTCGACAACGGCCTGCGGGTGCTGATCGGGCGCGACCTCGGCGAGCCGGAACGTTTCCGCAAGTTGGTGCGCCAGGCGCTGATGATCGCGCTCGCCATCATGGGTCTCGGCGCCATCATCATCTGGTTCGGCATCGGCCGCAACGCACTGAAGCGCATCGATCGCATGTCGGACGCCGGCAAGAAGATCATGGCCGGCGATCTCTCGCAGCGTCTGCCGGTCGGCGGTTCGGGCGACGAGTTCGACCGACTCTCCGTTTCGCTGAACAACATGCTGGAACGCATCGAAAAGCTGAACGAAGGCTTGCGGCAGGTATCGGACAATATCGCCCACGACCTGAAGACGCCGCTGACGCGGCTGCGCAACAAGGCCGCCGATGCGCTCGACATCGAGGACGGTCAGGTGCGACGCAGCGCGTTGGAAGGCATCATCTCCGAATCCGATCAGCTGATCCGCACCTTCAATGCGCTGCTGATGATCTCTCGCGTAGAGGCCGGCTCCGTAGCCGCCGAAATGTCGCCGATCGAACTGTCGGCCATCGTCGCCGACAGCGCCGAACTCTATGAGCCGGTCGCCGACGAAGCCGGCATGACGCTGATCTCGGAAATCGAGCCCGGCCTTGAGATCCTGGGCAACCGCGAACTGATCGGCCAGGCGATCTTCAACCTGCTCGACAACGCGATCAAATATTCCGCCGATACCGAAGGGGCAGGCTCCGTCTCGGTGAAGCTGAGCCGCCGTCCCGACGGCATCTGCCTCTCCGTTGCCGATCACGGCCCGGGCGTCCCGCCCGACCGGCGCGAGGACGTGCTGAAGCGCTTCGTGCGCCTGGACGAGAGTCGCTCGAAACCGGGCACCGGCCTCGGTCTCTCGCTGGTCGAGGCTATCATGGAGCTGCATGGCGGCACGCTGGAACTGTCCGATACCGAGCCCGGTCATGCCGATCGCCCCGGCCTCACCGTCAGCATGGTTTTCCCTGCTAAGCCAACCTGATTTTCCTGATCATTTTCATATTGGCGCTTTCGTTTTGACACCCTAGTTTAAAGTCGCATTGCAGCATGGCAGGGAGAGCGAATGCTGACGAAATCGAACCACGGCCTGAAGGATGTCACTGGAGGGCTCCTGCGACCGCTGAGCCAGTCGGAGCTGAAATCGGCTCTTGCCGATCTGCAGGATATCGGCAAGAGCGAGCCTGTCGTCGCCGATATGCTGAAGGCCGAGGGGCCGCTCCGGGACTTTATCTCCGCTGTCCTGACGCTCTCCCCTTACCTGCGCGAAATCGCCAATCTCGATCCGGCAATCCTTGCCTCTGCGATCAGCGATCCGCTGGAGCCGCAGATCGAGGCGCTGATTTCTGAGGCGCGCGATTGCTGGAAGTCGGACAGTGATGGAAGCGCGCCGAGCGAAAGCCAGGTGATGACGAGGCTGCGTATCATCAAGCGCAGAGTGGCCTTCCTCATTGCCCTTGCCGATCTCTCACGCATCTTTGACGGCCGGATGACGACGGCCTGGCTCAGCGAACTTGCCGAGGCCTCGGTCACGGCCGCCGTCGATCACCTGCTGCTGTCTACCCACCAGAGTGGCAAGCTGAAGCTGAAAAATATCGCTGCACCGAGCGAAGGCTCCGGCCTGATCGTTCTCGGCATGGGCAAGCTGGGCGCTTCCGAACTCAACTATTCCTCCGATATCGACCTCGTCGTCTTCTTTGACGAAGAGGCCGGCATCGTGCCCGACCCTGACGACGCGATCGAGATCTTTCCGCGCATGATGCGGCGGCTGGTGCGTATCCTGCAGGAACGCACCGCGGATGGTTATGTCTTCCGCACCGATCTCAGGCTGCGGCCCGATCCCGGCTCCACGCCGCTCGCAATCCCCGTCGATGCGGCCATGATCTATTACGAGGGCAGGGGGCAGAACTGGGAGCGGGCCGCCTTCATCAAGGCCCGTGCGGTTGCCGGCGATATCGCGGCCGGCAAGCAGTTCCTGCGCGGCCTCGCTCCCTTCGTCTTCCGCAAATATCTCGATTATGCGGCGATTGCCGATATCCATTCCATCAAGCGGCAGATCCACGCCCACAAGGGCCATGGTGCGATTGCCGTGAAAGGCCACAACGTCAAGCTCGGCCGTGGCGGCATCCGCGAGATCGAGTTCTTCGTGCAGACCCAGCAACTAATTGCCGGCGGCCGCATGCCCACTCTTCGCTCCCGCGTGACGGAGGAGACGCTCTGCGAACTCACGAGGGCAAAATGGATCGATGCAGAAACCCGCGATGAGCTCACGGAAGCCTATTGGTTCCTTAGGGACGTCGAGCACCGCATCCAGATGGTGCGCGACGAGCAGACCCATCTTCTTCCGGAGACGGACGCGGAACTGAAGCGCATCGCCTTCTTGATGGGCTTCAATGATACGCCGAGTTTTTCCGAACGCCTGGTGGAGGTGCTGAAGGCGGTCGAGCGGCGTTATGCAGACCTCTTCGAACAGGAAACCAAACTCTCTGTGGGCACCGGCAATCTCGTCTTTACCGGCCAGGGGGACGATCCCGATACGCTGGAAACGCTGAGGAAACTCGGCTTCGAGCGTCCTTCGGATATTTCCCGCATCATCCGCACCTGGCATTACGGCCGCTACCGCGCCACCCAATCGGTCGAGGCGCGCGAGCGCCTGACGGAGCTGACGCCCGAGCTCCTGCGCGTCTTCGGTGAAAGCAAGCGGGCGGACGAGGCGCTGCTGCGTTTCGACAGCTTTATTTCCGGCCTGCCGTCAGGCATCCAGCTTTTCTCGCTGCTTGGCAGCAATCCGGCGCTGCTCTCGCTCATTGTCAACATCATGTCCTCTGCGCCGAAGCTCGCGGAAGTCATCGCCGCCAGACCGCATGTCTTCGACGGCATGCTCGACCCCGGATTGATGGCGGAACTGCCGACGCGCGATTATCTCGGCGAGCGGCTGAAGGCCTCGCTGGTGCAGGCGCGGCACTATGAAGAGATACTGGACAGGCTGCGTATCTTCGCGTCCGAGCAGCGCTTCCTGATCGGTATCCGCCTGCTCACGGGCTCGATCAACGGCGACATGGCGGCTCGTGCCTTCACCCATCTCGCCGATCTCATCATTGAAGCCGCTCTGGACGCGGTCACGAACGAGATCCGCCTCGCACACGGCAATTATCCCGGCGGACGGATTGCGATTGCCGGCATGGGCAAACTCGGCAGCTTCGAACTGACGGCGGGTTCCGATATCGACCTCATCCTGCTTTACGACTACGACGATGCCGCCGGCGAATCCGACGGTGCAAAGCCGCTCGATGCGACACGGTACTTCACCCGCATCACCCAGCGTCTGATTGCCGCCCTCTCGGCCCCCACGGCCGAAGGCGTACTTTATGAAGTCGACATGCGGCTTCGCCCCTCCGGCAACAAGGGGCCGGTCGCAACCCGCATCAATGCCTTCGGCAAATACCAGCGCGAGGAGGCCTGGACCTGGGAACATATGGCGCTGTCGCGCGCCCGGCTGATCTGCGGCGATCAAAGCCTGATCGGCGAGGCGGAAGCCATCATCACAGATGTGCTCCGGACAAAGCGGGACATCGCCAAAGTCGCCCATGACGTGGCCGAGATGCGCGACCTGATCGAGAAAGAGAAAGCGCCTGATAACGCCTGGGACCTCAAGCTCATTCCGGGCGGCGTCGTCGATATCGAATTCATCGCTCAATATCTTGCCCTGATTGCGCCGGAAAAAGGCGTCGAAATAAAGATCAACGGCCTCACGACAGGTGCTGCCCTGAAGGCTCTCGGCGAGAAGCTGATGGGCTCGGGCGACCTCGATACCTGCCTCGAAGCTTTCGCGCTCTATACCGAGCTTTCGCAACTGATCCGTCTCTGCATTGACGGCCTCTTCGATCCGAAGGAGGCACCCGCCGGCCTGACCGAGCTCGTCTGCCGGGCTGGAGACTGCCCTGACATCAAGACTTTGGAGGGTGAAGTGAAGCGGCTCTCCAAAGCCGTCCGCAAGGTCTTCCAGACGGTTGTAAGGGCTTAAGCCTATCCGCGTCAGCCGTGATCGGGAATGCGCAGCGAGATCACCGTACCGATAGATTCGCGGGAGCGAATCTTCATGCTGCCGCCATGCAGATTGGTCAGCGAGCGCGAGATGGCGAGACCGAGGCCGGAGCCGCCCTTGCTCTTGGCATATTGGCTCTGCACCTGCTCGAAAGGCTGGCCGATCTTGTTCAACGCCGTCTGGGGAATGCCGATGCCGGTATCGGCGATAGTGACCATGACGCCATCGGCGACACGGCGGGTGCGTACAGCGATGCGCCCGCCCTCATTGGTGAACTTCACGGCATTGGAGAGCAGGTTCAGCAGCACCTGCTTCATGGCACGGCGGTCGGCCATCAGCGTCATGCCCGAGGAGATGCGCTGTTCGATGACGATGTTCTTTTCGGCTGCCGGAATGGCGGTAAAGCGCAGGCTTTCCTCGATCAGCGGCGCAAGGTCGGTTGGCTCGCGCGACAACAGCATATGACCTGCTTCGATCTTCGACATGTCAAGGATATCGTTGATGACGTTGAGCAGATGCTTGCCGCTGTCATGGATATCGCGGGCATATTCATTGTACTTGGCTGAGCCGAGCGGTCCGAACATCTGGTTCTGCAGGATTTCTGAGAAGCCGAGGATGGCGTTGAGCGGCGTGCGCAGCTCGTGCGACATATTGGCCAGGAATTCCGACTTCGCCTTGTTGGCCGCTTCCGCACGCTCTTTCTCCGCGAGATAGTTGGAATTGGCGGTCGAAAGCTCGGCCTTCTGCAGTTCCAGCGTCTGGCGCGAGGCGGAGAGGTCGTTGATCGTCGCCATCAGCCGGCGCTCGGAATCGCGCAGGCGCTCCTGATGGCGCTTCAAGGGCGTGATGTCGGTGCCGACGGATACGCGGCCGCCGTCGCGGGTGCGGCGCTCGTTGATCTGCAGCCAGCGCTCGTCGGCCAGCTGCACTTCCGTGGTTCGCGAATAGCCGGAGCCGTCCGCATCGGCGATGCGCCGCTCGATCACCGGGCGTGCCGCTGCGGCGTGGACGACCGTGCGCTCGGTGCCAGGCACGAGCACGCTGTCGGGAAGACCGTAGGCCTGCTGGAAATGCGCGTTGCACATGACGAGCCGGTCGTTCTTGTCCCATAGCACGAAGGCTTCTGAAGTGCACTCGATAGCATCGGCCAGACGCTGGTCGGCCTCGGCGTAGCGTTGAGCAAGCCGATGCTGCTCGGTCACGTCCATGGCGATGCCGATCATGTGCACGCGGCCGGAATGGCCGCGGATCACCTGGGCGCGGGCGCGCATCCAGACATAGTGACCGCTCGCGTGGCGCATGCGGAAGATCTGATCGACCTGGCCGGAATCACCCTTGGCGACGGCGCGGGCGATCTCGTGCAACCCGTTATCCTCCGGGTGCATGAGCCGTGCCGCATCGGCAAAGCTCATCGTCTTGTCGGAGCCGGCAAGCCCGAGCATGTCGTACATCGAGCGTGACCAGAAGAATTCGCGATTGTGGAAATCGAAATCCCAGAGGCCGCAGCGGCCGCGCGACAGCGCCGTCTCGACCCTGAGATTGGATTCCAGGAAGATGTCGTCGGCATCGCGTGCCCGCTTCACCTGCATGTAATAGGCGTAAAGGACGACGAGCAGGATGGAGGAAATGCCGGCAAACAGCGTGACGTTGAGGGTCAGTTCCTCGCGCCAGAGACGGTTGATGTCGTTGAGCGAGGTGGCGGAAACGATATAGCCGCCGGCCGTGCCCACCAGGGAAATCTCGGCATAGTGCAGCTCGCCGCCGATGCTGGTTTCGATGACATCGGAGCGGTCGCCGAAGCGGCGGATGGCGGATATCTCGGGGAAGAGGGCGGAGACATCGGCGCCGACATAGGCGGCGCCGGCCGTCGTTGCTGCAAACACCTTGCCGCTCGCCTCCACCAGCAGCACGAAGGCGCCGTTTTCCAGCCGGTCCTGCGGCAGGAATTTCACAAGGCGCGCCTGCGCCTCTGCCGCGCTGCCGCCATCGAAGAGATCGGTCGCATCGGCAAAGACGGCGGCCGCCGTTGCAGCCGAGAGCGCCGTCGCATGGCGCGCGGAGGCTTCCATGCGGCTATATTCGCTGACCATGCCGAAGAAATGCGAGGCCGCCACGACGGCAAGGAAGGCGACGATCAGAACGGGGATCGTGCGCTTCAGGAGAAGCTCTGCCTTCGGCAGGTGGCGCAGCAATGGTTCAGGAGCTTTCGCAGCATTTCCGGACAGGCTGTCGCGCCAGGCTTTGAGCCCGCCAAAATCGACACGCAGCCGTCCTTCGGCCGCGGTTGCCCGCCGCACGTCCATCATCTCTGAACCTGATCCCTCGTGTGATTCGCGCGCCGCTCGCTCGAACTACATACAGAGAATCATGCGTGATTCGCCTTGTCCAGAGCTGACGGTAAAAATTTGTTAACCATTTGTGATTGCTGGTTTTTCACAGGGATTCGTCAATGGCCGGCCTGGCTGCCTGAAGAACTCAAGACAGCCAGGCGGCAAATCATTGCGGCAAATCACCCCTTGAGGGTGCGCTCGACGATATCGCGGATATCGGTCGAAAGGTTGGCTGCCCCTTCGATCTCGAGCAATGCCGAGCGTGCATGATCGGCACGAACCGATTCCAGCGATCGCCAGGAGCGCATCGAGGTCAGCAGGCGTGCGGCAAGCTGAGGGTTGCGCTGGTCGATATCGAGGATCTGGCTGGCCAGAAAGCGATAGCCTTCGCCATCGGCGCGGCCGAAGCCGGTCGGATTGCCGAAGGCGAAGGTGCCGACCAGCGAGCGCATGCGGTTCGGGTTGGTCCGCTTGAAGAGCGGGTTTTCCATCAGTGCCTTGACGCGATCGACTGCGCCCTGTCCGGGAATGCCGGCCTGGATCGCAAACCACTTGTCGACGACGAGCGCATTTTCCTGGAAACGGCTGCGGAAGGCTTCGAGTGCCGCCTTTTCCTCTGCACTGTCGGGGAAGCGATGGGCGAGGATCGTCAGCGCATGGCTGAGATCGGTCATGTTGTTGGCGCCGTCGAAGGCGGCCTTGGCACGAGCCGGGCTGCTCTCGGCATAGGAGAGATAGGTAAGGGCAGTATTGCGCAGCGCGCGGCGACCGGCGCTTTTGGCATCCGGGCTGAATTCGCCTGATGTGATCATCGCGTCATAGAGGGCCGCGAAGGTGGCTTTGCCGGCTTCGGCGATCTGCTTCAGGATCGCCTGGCGGCCCGCATGTACGGCATCGGGATCGATGTTGCTGCCGAGTTCGCGGGCAATGTCGGACTCGCTCGGCAAGGCCAGCGCCTGGGCGCGGAAGGCGGGCTCGAGGCTCTCATCGGCGGCGGCCGCAATCAGCGTATCGGCGAAGGTCTGTTCGCAGACGATCGGCGCACCCTCGCGGGCATCGCGGGCGGCCTTCAGGAGGTTCGGGAGCGCCAGATCCGTCAGCGCCTGCCAGCGGGCGAAATGATCCGTCTCGTTGCGGGCGAGCAGGGCGAGATCAGCCGGGCTCTGGTCGAAATGCAGGTTGATCGGTGCGGAGAAGCTGCGGTTGATCGAAACAACAGGACGCGAGGCAACGCCGTGGAAGACGGCCGTCTGAGTCCGTTCCGTCAAATGCAGCACCTCGCCGGCATATTCGGCGCCGTCGACGGTAGCAGGCTCGATCTTGGAGCCGTCCTCGGCAAAGAGCGCGAGGCTCAGCGGAATGTGCATCGGCTCCTTGGTCGGCTGGCCGGGGGTAGCGGGGATCATCTGTTCCAGCGACAGGCTGAAAGTCTTGGCGCCTGCATCATAGGTGCCGGAGGCGGTGACCAGCGGCGTACCTGCCTGGTGGTACCAGAGCGAGAACTGCGAAAGGTCGCGGCCGCTCGCATCCTCGAAGCATTTGACGAAATCCTCGATCGTGACGGCCTGCCCGTCATGGCGATCGAAATAGAGGTCCATGCCCTTCTTGAAGGTCTCGCGGCCGAGCAAGGTCGCGATCATGCGCGTGACTTCGCTGCCCTTCTCGTAGACCGTCGTCGTATAGAAGTTGTTGATCTCGCGATACTTGGTCGGGCGCACCGGATGGGCGAGCGGGCCACCGTCTTCCGGGAACTGCTCGGATTTCAGGTGGCGAACTTCGGCGATGCGCTTGACCGGGCGCGAGCGCTGATCCGACGAGAATTCGTGGTCGCGATAAACGGTCAGGCCTTCCTTGAGGCAGAGCTGGAACCAGTCGCGGCAGGTAATGCGATTGCCTGTCCAGTTATGGAAATATTCATGCGCGATGATCGCTTCGATATTGGCGTAATCGGCATCGGTCGCCGTTTCAGGGTCGGCGAGCACGTATTTGTCGTTGAAGATGTTGAGGCCCTTGTTCTCCATGGCCCCCATGTTGAAGTCGGACACGGCAACGATCATGAAGATATCGAGATCGTATTCGCGCCCGAACACGTCTTCATCCCACTTCATCGAACGCTTCAGCGCGTCCATGGCATAGGCTGCGCGCGGCTCCTTGCCATGTTCGACATAGATCTTCAGCACGACCTCGCGGCCGGACATCGTGGTGAACGTGTCTTCGACGACGCCTAGATCACCGGCAACCAGCGCGAAGAGATAGCTCGGCTTCGGATGCGGGTCGAACCAGGCGGCGAAATGCTTGCCCGGACCATAGCCGGCGCCGCCAAGGAAATTGCCGTTCGACAGGAGCAGCGGATTGGCATCCTTGTCGGCGATAATGTTGACCGTATAGGGCGCCAGCACATCCGGCCGGTCGGGGAAATAGGTGATGCGGCGGAAGCCTTCGGCCTCGCATTGCGTGCAATAGATGCCGCTCGTGCGGTAAAGACCCATCAGCTGGGTATTGGCTTCCGGATTGATGATCGTGGTGACGGTCACTTCGAAAGGCGCTGTTTCCGGCAGGTCGCGGATGGTGAGGCTTTCGGCCGTTACCGTGTAGCGCTCCGGCGCCAATTCGTTCTGGTCGAAGAGAAGGCTGGAAAGATTGAGTTCGTCGCCGTCGAGAACAAGGGGAGCGGAGACATCGGCACCTTCGCGGCGATGGAAGATCAGCCGGGCTTCCACCTTTGTTTCCGTCGGATCCAGTTCGAGGGTCAGGTCGACGCGTTCCAGCACGAAATCTGTTGGGCGGTAATCTGCCAGATTGACGACCTGACCGGTATCTGTTCGCATGTTGCCTGAAGACCTTTTTTAGACAATGGCCGAATGCAGAGGCGGGGCGCGCTCTGCTGAAATTGGCGGCCATGATTACATTAAAGTCTGAACTAAACTTAAAGCAAATTGGCAGTGAACGAGAAGTTCACAGCCAAATTATTATGGTCGAATTATCGTGCATGCAGCAGAAGAAGATTGCTATTTGAGATTGAGGGCGTTCTTGATCGCAACATCGCTTTCCGTCTGCTGCACCACGACACCATACCAGCCGAGCCCGTCATAATCCTCGTAGCCGAGCGTGCGGGCGAAGGCGACGATCGAGCCGTTATTGTCGTAATAGCTGCCCTTCGACTGGCTGGTCTGATTGGCGAGCGCGAAATGGGCAAACAGCATGGCTGGATTGGTGCTGGCAATCACCCGGCTTGCGCCGTCGAGCAGCATGACAGTGGTCTTCTCCGCAAGCTGCGGCGGCAGGTTCGCTTCCTTCTCGACGATCGACTGGCCCTGGTTCTGCCAGTCGAAATAGACGCCGAGCGTGCCGAGCAGCTTGCCGTCGAGCTTGCCGCCTTCCCGGATGCCGGTCGCGTAGACAAGCGCATGCCGCTGGTCGTGCAGAAGGCTCGGTTTTACCTCATCGACGATATAGTCGTCGCCGGAAGCGCAGCCTGCGGCGGCCCTGAACCAGGGATCTCCCGCAAGCGATGAACCTGATATCTTGCGCTGGAAAGTCGGGTTGGCCGATGCGATCACCCGGCCGGAGAGATCGGTCATGACGAGGTCGAGATAGACGGTATAGAAGCGGTTGATGACGCCGAGACGCTCGGCTGCGAAGGCGATCCGATCCTTGTCCGGCTCCTGCAACGCCTGCCAGAGCGCCGGATCCGTCGCCCACCAGCGCACGTCGGCGGTGCGTTCGAACAGGTTGCGCACGATAAGCTGAACCAGTGTCTGCGCGAGATCGGTCAGCCGCACACCTTCCATTTCGGTCACCAGCGAATCCGCCATCACACGGCTGAGCCCGATGCGCCCGAGTACGTTGCTTTCGAATTTGCTGGTGATTTCGGTCGCGATCTGCGCCAGACGCTGCACTTCATTGGCGACGACGGCAAAGCCCTTGCCGGTTTCACCTGCGCGTGCCGCTTCGATCAGCGCGTTGATGGCAAGCAGCTTGATCTGTTTGACGATACTGGTGTTGTCGGTGCTGAAACGCTCCAGATCGGTGCTGATGCCATCGGTCACGACACGCATCGAGCGGGGCGTTGCGTTTTGTGACTGGGATATGATCTCTGCGCTGAGCGGCTTCATCAAAAGGATCCTAAAAAATGTGACGTGACTGGCTGCGGAACGAATGCGATTCTTTTGTATGATAATTAGTTGAGAACGATGCGGTGGCATGGTTTGCAACCGGTTAACGCAAAGGGTCCGAATCTGAACATTTTCGGGGGAATGAACGTAAAACGCGAAGTTTTTTGATTAGAAAACGGACTTGCACAGAAAAGCGGCAGATGAAAAGCGGCTAATACTTGCTGGCTACAGCGTCGGTTCGAAAATTTTCGGAAAGCCTGATACGTAGATTCCAGGAGTTGGAGCGTCATGTGTGCGTCCGAATGGACCCACGGAGCTCGAGTGCGCGCAGATTTTTCCCCATCGGCACATTTCTTCGGTTACGATGAGAAACTCGTCCGCTGCGTTCGAGTCGAACGCGTCTCCCCGCTCGGCATGCCCGCATAAGAGCCTGAATCATGGAATCGGTTCTCAGAAACCCGATGAGAGGCATTGCGCTGAAAGTCTCGTCGGTCGTGGTCTTCCTGGCCATGCAGACATTCATCAAGCTGGCAGGGTCGGACATCCCGCCGGGGCAGGTGACCTTCTGCCGCTCCTTCTTCGCGCTGTTTCCGATCATGGCCTATCTCGGCTACCGACATCAACTGCGCTCTGCCTTCTACACCGCTAATCCGATCGGCCATCTGAAGCGGGGCACGCTCGGCATCATCTCGATGGGACTGGGCTTCTACGGGCTTTTGCATCTGCCGCTCCCCGAAGCGATTGCGCTCGGTTACGCCACGCCGCTCATCGCCGTCATTTTCGCGGCCGTCTTCCTGGGAGAGACGGTGCGCGTCTACCGCTGGAGCGCCGTTTGCTTCGGCATCATCGGTGTCGCCATCATCTCCTGGCCGAAGCTCACGCTGTTCCGCGAAGGCGGCATGGCGACCGAACAGGCAGTCGGGGCACTCTGCGTACTCTTGTCGGCCGTGCTTGGCGGCATGGCGATGATCCAGGTTCGCCGCCTTGTCGAGGACGAGAAGACGGCGACGATCGTGCTCTACTTTTCGATCACTGCTTCTGTCTTCTCGTTGGCGACGATCCCCTTCGGCTGGCTTCTCCTCGACTGGCCCTCGGCACTTTTCCTCATCGCAGCCGGTTTTTGCGGCGGTGTGGCGCAGATCCTTTTGACCGAGAGCTACCGGCATGCGGACGTGTCCACCATCGCTCCGTTCGAATACAGTTCGATCCTGCTTGGCGGTATCGTCGCTTATTTCGTTTTCGGCGACATTCCGAGCAGCACCATGCTGTTCGGCACCGTCATCGTCATCGCCGCCGGCATCTTCATCATCTATCGCGAGCATCAGCTTGGCCTCGAGCGTCGGGAAGCGCGAAAAGCCGGCGCACAGCAATCCTGAGCGGCTGAACCCATATTATACGTCGAATTAATATCGTAGTGATTGAAAAATTATGCCCACCTATCCTCAAAAAAGAGCAGAACTGGCAAAATCTTAGGATATCGCTTCGCCCGAAAATATGGATATGAAAGTGAATTACTTTCATTTATTCAAAGCTATGCATAATCGATAGGCCATAGATGCCGGGGGAGTTTCGGTATCGCTGCTCCGAACGCTGGCTTGCGAGCGAGGGTGAGGAAAAGCATATGGCGTTCACGGCAGAGCAACTGGCGCAGAACCCTTCCTTTGTGGTGAGCATTCGTTTCCTGGCCGGGCAAATGCGCGGCTTGTTCGATGCGGGGCCGCGGCTGGCGCGCCTGCTGGCCTCGCATCAACGCTGGCTGCTGACGCAGACGGCCTATGCGCTGCATCTGGAATATAATCCGCAGGACCCGACTTCAGGTTTCACTGCCGTTCGGCTGACCGGCAAGATCACGGCACACAAGATTGCCAGCCGCAACACGGTGCTGGCCTTCATCGAAGAGCTCTTTACCTACCGCTTCATTACCCATACGCCCGGTGACGAACGCCGCCGCCCGCGCCATTTCGAGCCGGCCGAAGTCAGCCATCAGGCAATGTTCGGCTGGTTGCACTCCAACCTCGGGGCGCTTGACCTCATCGATGGCGGAAACCGGGCGACGTTTCTACATGAAAATCCTGTGCTTTTCCGCCGGATCCAACCGCGTGTCGCCTATAACTGCCTCGAAGATAGCAGATGGCGCGAACCGCCTGAACAGGTGGCGCTATTCCTCTGGACGGAAGCGGGCGGTATGGTCATCGATCATTTCATGTCCCGGCTCGATCTCGAGGGAAGCGATCCGGCACGGCTCTCGATCGGCAGGGTGGAGACCCGCCCGCTCGCCGGTGATTTCATGATGTCGCGCACGCATCTCCAGCGGCTGCTCGCCAAGGGTGCCCAGCGCGGCTGTCTCGGCTGGCACGACGAGCCGAGGAAGTCGCAACTGTGGCTGTCGCGCGATTTCCTGAGGGAATATGTCGGCTGGCAGGCGATCAAGTTCGCCTATGTGGACGAAGCCTTCGAATGGGCAAAGGCGAGATTCGAGGCCGAAAACTGCTGAAGTAATTCCAGCAAACTGTGCTCTCAGAGCGCGATCGCGGAAGCCGGGGTCATGGCCTCTGGCGGTGTGTCGGAAAGCTCGCGACGATATTCGTGAGCAGCACAGACGGCAGCACGGATATGCTCGAAGGAGTGTATATTGCGCAGCAGTGAAATCAGAATTGTGGACATCTGTCGTTACTTTCGGAAATACGAAAAGGCAGGCGAACCGCCTGCCGGATCATCATTCCGGAATCTTCAATATTCCTGGAAATCGGCGAAAATCGCGGCCGGACGCGAGGTACGGCTGCTGATGCCGGTGCCGCGGGCGATCATCTGTTCGTTTGTGGCAAAGCCGAAACGGCTGTAGCCCTGGGTAGTGCGAACCTGATCGCTTGCTTGGCGCAGGGTTTCAAACCCGCAATGTATAGGACGAAAACGCTTGCTCATGGCCTTGGTTCCTGTTCGTTCCTCCCAAGACACGCCTTCTATATTGCAGTGCAGCATTGATTCTTCAATGCACCCTTGCAGGATGCAGCCATGCGTATATTGCATGGACAAATTCATAATATTTTTAAACTTGGCTAATTTGTAAGCAGAGACAGCTCTTTAAGTCTAGCCTGAAAGGCCAGCAGATCGCTCCAGGCCAGCCGCTTATTGACCGGCGCGGTTAACAGGTCCTGCGGATGCAGGCTGGCGATGGCCGGAATGATCTGATCTGCGACAGCGATCTCCTTCCACCGGCCGCGAAGCCCGTGAATCGTGTCATTCTCGCCGAAGAAGAAGCGCGCCGTGTAATTGCCGAGTAGCAAAATGGCGCGCGGTTCGGCAAGCGCGATCTGCCGCTCGATGAAGGGACGGCAGATTTCAGTTTCGGCCGCCGACGGCATGCGGTTGCCCGGCGGACGCCAGGGAATGATCTGCGTCAGGAGAATGGCTGACCGCTCAAGGCCGATCGAGGCCAGCATCCGGTCCAGCAACTGGCCCTGCCGGCCGGCGAAGGCCGTGCCTTCGCGCTCGTCGTCCGCACCCGGCGCCGGACCGATCACCATGATACCGCTTGCCGGATTGCCGCTCGCGAAGATGGTCGAGCGGGCGCTGTTTTTCAGATTACAGCCATTGAAGGCTTCGAGCGCCGTCTTGAGTTCTGCAAGCGAGCGGGCGCTCGCGGCCGCGAACCGCGCCTGCTGCACCGCGTCGCCGTCAGGGATTGCCGGTTGCGGCCGCGAGGCAGGAGCTGGTGCGGCCGCGCGCTGCTCTGGTGCAGGGCGGGCGGGTATTTGCCGTTCCGGCTGCGGCTGTGTGGCCGGAGCTGCCGAACGGCGTGCCGCCTTCATCGCCTCGAATTCGGCGAAACGGTCGACGGGCTCTTCCTCCAGCAGCCAATCCACACCCGCTTCCGCATGGAAATGCAGAAGCGCTGCAAGTTCGGCCGGACTCAGGTCGTTGGCGGAGATCATGGTGCGACTTTAGCGGAGCGAAAACGGCAATGAAAGGGCGGGCAGAGCAGCCCACGCCCTTTCGCCCGTTATTGCACAGTCCATTGGTCGATATCGCTGCGTTCGCCGATCAGCGCCAGACCATGGGCGATCGACAACAATTCGCCGCCGGTCTCGATCTTGTCCCTGTCGAAGCGCTCGGTGAAGATGCGCCGCACGGCCGGCACGAACGACGTCCCGCCGGTCAGGAATACCTTGTCGATGCCGGATGCATCCGTATTGGTCTTTTCCAGCACCTCGTCGAGCGCGCCTTCGATGCGGGCGAGGTCGTCGACGATCCAGCTTTCGAAATCGCTGCGCTTGATCGTGCGGTGGCCGCCGCGCCCAAGCGGAGCAAAATCGAAGGGGGCTTCCTCTGCGGAGGAAAGCGCCATCTTCGTTGCCGAGACCGCCTGATAGAGCGGATAGCCTTCGTCATGGTCGATGAGATCGACAAAGGTTTCCAGCTTCTCCGGTTCCAGCGCCGTGCGCACCAGCTTCTTCAGATCCTCGAATTCCCTGGAGGTCTTGAAGATTGACAGCTGGTTCCAGCGGCTGAAGCTCGCATAGTAGTTCGAGGGAACCTCAAGGATTTTGTCAAAGCTCTTGAAATGGCTGCCCTTGCCGATCAGCGGCGCGACGATATTGTCGATCATGCGGGCGTCGAAATGATCGCCTGCCACGCCGACACCGGAATGGCCGATCGGCGTTGCCGTCAGTTTACCTGCCTTGGTCTCGAAGCGGATCAGGGAATAGTCGGTCGTACCGCCGCCAAAGTCGGCGACGAGAACGGTCGCATCGGACTTCAGGTTCTGCGCGAAGTAGAAAGCAGCCGCAACAGGCTCGTAGACATAGTGAATTTCCGGAAAGCCGAAGCGCGTCAGCGCCTCGTTGTAGCGCTGCACCGCCAGCACCGGATCCGGACTGGCGCCGGCAAAATGCACCGGGCGGCCGGCGATGATGCGGCTGGTATCATCGGGCCAGTTCTCGCCTGCGTAATGGCGCAGGCGCCGGATGAAGATTTCCATCAGGTCTTCGAAGCTCTGGCGCTTGCCGAAGATGATCGTGCCCTGGAAAAGCGCGCTTGCCGCAAAGGTTTTGATCGACTGCAGGAAACGACAGTCGCCGGGATTGTCGATGAACTGCTGGATTGCCGCGTGCCCGGCCTCGACCTTCAGCGCCGAAGCACCGAGTTGCGGATCCTTCATGAAGGAGAGCGCGGTGCGCATGCTGTCGGCCGTGCCGGCGCTGCTGGTCAGCGATATGGAATGCGTGTCTGCGCCGCCATCTGCCAGCGCCAGAACAGTATTGGTCGTGCCGAAGTCAAGCCCGAGCGCCCGTGCCATGGCCGTGCTCCCTATCAGATCTGTCGAAAATCATTAAACCGGGGCAGGTGCCCCGAAATACGAAAGGGCGCCTTATGGTGCGCCCCTGACATGTTGTGAGAGGCGCGTGATCGCACAGGAGAGGGTGGAAAGCAACCCGACCAAATTACTTTCCGACGTGTGCGCGCGTCTCCTCGGCCATCCTGCCGATCCACTTGCGGAACATCTCCATGGCGGGCGTGACGGAGCGGGATTTGAGCCGCATCAGCCAGTAGCTGCCCTTGGAAATCCAGATCGGGAAGGGCTGCTCCAGCTCCCCCGCTGCAAGCTGGCGGGAAAACATCAAGGGTGGCGCCAGCGCAACCCCCGCACCCTGGAGCGCCGCCTCGATCATCAGCACGGAGGAATCGAAGACCATGCCCCGGATCGGCGGCGGTGTGACGCCTGCCGTCTCGAACCAACCAGGCCATTCGTCGGCGCGGTAGGAGCGCAGCAGTGTCTGATGGGCGACATCGTCAGGGGAGGAAAGCTGGCGGGCGATTGCGGGAGTGCAGAGCACCGAGAGCGGCGCTTCGAACAGCGGTTCGGCCTCTATGTCGTGCCAGGCGCCATTGCCGAACTTGATCGTATAGTCGAGCCCTTCAGCGGCAATATCGACGCGGTTGTTGTTGGTCGAAAGCCTGAGATCGATAAAGGGATATTGCTCGCGAAAATCGGCAAGCCGCGGCAACAGCCAGCCGACGGCGAGCGTGCCGACGGCGCCGAGCTTCAGCACCTCGCGCACATGGCCGCCCTCGAAACGCTCCAGCATGTCGGCCATGCGGTCGAAGGAATCCTGCAGGGCAGGCAGGAGCGCCAGCCCTTCCTCCGTGATCATCAGCCCACGCGGCAAGCGGCGGAACAGGCTCACCCCGAGGCGCTGTTCCAGGAGCTTCACCTGATGGCTGACGGCCGCCTGCGTAACGCAGAGTTCGATCGCCGCCCGAGTGAATGAAAGATGCCGCGCCGCCGCCTCGAAGGCGCGCAGCGAGTTCAGCGGCAAATATGGTCGAACCATGGCAATGGCCTAATCTGATTTATGCCTGACCGGAAATATCATCGTTTGATCGGGCCTTCCAGGCCGGCCTAGAAAGCTGAGGTCGAACCATATGGAGAACGAAAGTGGCCTTCGAAAGACTTCTTCTTCTGGCAATTTCCATAAGTATTACAGCATTTTCCATGAATGTATCGTCGGCCGATGCCGCTGATCCGATCCGCTGCACCGTCATCATCGATGAGAAGACCGGCGAGACGATTTACCGTCAGGGCAATTGCGATCAGGGCTTCTACCCGCAATCGACCTTCAAACTGCCTTTGGCCATGATGGGCTATGATGCCGGCATTTTGGTCGATGAGCATAATCCGCTCTGGACATACGATCCGAAGCTCAAGCGACCGCAGCGCGAGCAGAAGGACACTGACCCGACCATCTGGGAGCGGGATTCCATCGTCTGGTTCTCACAGGCGCTGACCCGCAAGCTCGGCAAGCGCGCCTTTGCCGATTACGTCAGGCGCTTCGGCTACGGCAATGAGGATGTCTCGGGCGGTCCTGATAACACGGATGGGCTGACCGAATCCTGGCTGATGTCGTCGCTCAGGATCTCCGCCGAGGATCAGGTGCGCTTCCTGCGCCGCTTCCGCACCGGCAGCCTGCCGATCTCGCAGCGCGCGCGGCAGATGACGGAGGCCATCGTGCCGCATTTCCAAGCGGCCGACGGCTGGGATATCCAGGGCAAGACCGGCGCCGGCTGGCTGCGCAACGCGGCCGGCAAGACCAATTATGAACGGCCGCTCGGCTGGTTTGTCGGCTGGGCGACGAAGGGTGACCGGCGGCTGATCTTTGCAAGGCTCTATATCGCCAATCACCGCTACAGTGACAATCCCGTCAGTTTCGAGACACGGGATTCACTGGTTACGGATTTGCCAAAGCTGGTCGAAGGCCGCTGATGCGAAAAGGGCGCCGGAAGGCGCCCTTTTGTCTGTTTACTCCGCGGCGATCGCCCTCGTTTCCGCTGCCACATGCTCTTCCTCCTTCTTCTGGCCGCTGAGCATGCGGTGGAGGAAATTCCCGAAGCGGTCCATTTCGACGAAGATGACGGGTGTGATGAACAGCGTCAGAAGCTGCGACACGATCAGGCCGCCGACGACGGCGATACCGAGCGGCTGGCGCAGTTCCGAGCTCGCACCCGTGCCGAGTGCGATCGGCAGGGCACCGAGCAGGGCGCAGAAAGTCGTCATCATGATCGGGCGGAAGCGTCGCACGCAGGCTTCGTGGATCGCTGCCGTCGCCTTCTCGCCCGTCGTTCGCATGGTTTCCACAGCCACGTCGATCATCATGATCGCGTTCTTCTTGACGATGCCGATCAGCATCAGGAGGCCGATGAGCGCTATGATCGACAGGTCGAAGCCCATGATCTTGAGCGCCAGAAGCGCACCGAAGGCCGCCGCCGGCAGGCCGGACAGGATGGTCAGCGGGTGGATGAAGCTTTCATAGAGCACGCCGAGCACGACATAGATGGTCAGCACCGCCGCCAGGATCAGATAGGGCGTATTGCCCTGCGACTGCTGGAAGATCTCTGCCGTGCCGCCGTAGGAGGTGAAGACGTCGGCCGGCATGTCGAGGTCCTTCTTGATCTGATCGATCCTCGCCGTCGCGTCGCTGAGCGATACGCCTTCCGGCAGGTTGAAGGAAACGGTGGTCGAGACGAGCTGGCCCGTCTGGTTGATGGTGACGGGTCCGACCGTGCGCTCGACATGCGCAAAGTTCGAAAGCGGCACCAGGCTGCCATTGGAAGAAGCGACCCGAATTTCCGAGAGCTTCTGATCATCCCAGGGCTTGCTCGTGTCATATTCGACGATGACATCGTAGCTGTCGCCCGTCGACTGGATCTCCGCGGCCGCAAAGCCACTGAAGGATTCCTGCAGCGTCGTGCGCAGCGTGTCGTTGTCGATCCCGTAGGCTGCTGCCCGCTCGGTATCGATGACAATGCTCGCCTGCAGCGCATTGTTCTGCGCATCCGAGGTCACGTCCGTGAACAGGCGGTCGGCGCGCATCGCCTGCTGGATCTTGCCGGCCCATAGGTTGGTCTGGTCGGCGTTCAGCGCCTGGATGACCAGCTGATATTGGCTGGCAGTCTGACGGCCGCCGAAGCGCAGGCTCTGGTTCGGTGTCACGAAGGCCTGCAGGCCGGGGATCTTGTTGATATCAGTGCGCAGCTCGCGCAGTGTCCGGTCAAGCGGTTCACGCTGATCCTTTTCCTTCAGTTCGACGAACATCGAGCCGTTGTTCTGGGGTTTGTTGGGGTTGCCGCCGATCGTCGACATCACGTGGTTGACGGCCGGGTTCGCCTTGACGACCGCCGCCGCCTGCTGCTGCAGGGCCTCCATCGCCGAATAGGAAATATCTTGTCGCGCCTGCGTGCTGATCGTCAGGCGCCCGATATCTTCCTGCGGGAAGAAGCTCGTCGGCAGCGTCATGAAGAAATAGACGGTCAGCGCGACGGACGCGAGGAAGATCCCGAGGATGAAAGGACGATGGCGAAGGCACCAGCCGACTGCATTGTCATAGCCGCGCAGCGTCCGCTCGAAACCGGCATCGAAGATGCGGATGAGCAGCGGCGGGCGACTGTGGTTGTTGGAAAGGCGCGAGCCGAGCATCGGCGTCACCGTCAGCGACACGATCGCCGAAGCGATGATGGCAATCGCCACCACCATGCCGAATTCGTTGAACACGCGGCCGACGACACCGCCCATCAGCAGGATCGGGATGAAGACCGCGATCAGCGACACCGACATGGAAATGATGGTGTAGCTGACTTCGCCGGCACCCTTGATCGCCGCCTCCCGCACCGGCATGCCTTCCTCGACATGGCGCAAGATGTTTTCCAGCATGACGATCGCGTCGTCGACGACGAGACCCACCGCGAGCGTCAAACCCAGCAGCGATATGTTGTCGATGCTGTAGCCGAGCACGTACATCATGCCGAAGGTCGAGATCAGCGACAGCGGAACGGCAAGGCCCGGAATGATCGTAGCCGTTGCATGACCGGTGAAGAGATAGATGACAAGAACGACGAGGCCGATCGTCAGAAGCAGCGTGAACTTCACGTCGGCGATGGCATCGCGGATCGGCTTTGCGGCATCGTTCATGATGACCGTGTTGACCGAGGGCGGGATCTCGGCGTGAAGCTGCGGCAGCTTGGCGTTGATCGCGTCGACGACGTCGACAGTATTGGCATCCGGCTGGCGCTGGATGGCCAGGATGATGCCGCGCTGGCCGTCATACCAGCTGCCCGTATACTGGTTCTCGACGCTGTCCTGGACATCGGCAATATCGCCGAGATGGATCGGCGCGCCATTCGGATTGGCGATGACCAGAGAACGGAACTGCTCGGCGTTGGTGCGCTGCGTATTGGCCGTGATGGTCATGGCCTGCGAATTGTTCTGCAGCGTGCCCACGGGCTGTTGGCTGTTGGCAGCGGCAAGCGCCTTGTTGACGGTATCGATGCCGATACCGCGGGTGAGCAGCTTGTTGGGGTCGACCTCGACGCGCACGGCATAGGTCTGCGCGCCGAAGACGCTGACCTGGGCGACGCCCGGAAGCGTCGACAGCGATGGCGAGATGATGTCTTCGGCGATCTCGTCGAGCTTGCTGCGCGGCATGGTATTGCTTTGCACCGAAAGCAGCATGATCGGCGCATCGGCCGGGTTGGTCTTGCGGTAACTCGGCGGCGTCGTCATGTTGTCGGGCAGCTGCCGCGTCGCATGCGAAATGGCCGCCTGCACGTCGGCGGCGGCCGCATCGATATCGCGGTTCAGGTCGAATTGCAGCACGATACTGGTGCTGCCGAGCGAACTCGACGCGCTGATCTCGCTGATGCCGGGGATCGTTTCGAACTGCTTGATCAAGGGTGTCGCGACCGAAGTCGCCATCGTCTGCGGCGAGGCGCCGCTCAGCTGCGCCGAGACGTTGATAGTCGGAAAGTCGACCTGCGGCAGAGCCGCGACCGGCACGAGCCGATAGCCCGCAAGACCTGCCAGAATGACGCCGATCGCAAGCAGCGTTGTTGCGACCGGGCGCTGAATACAGAAATTCGGGATCATTGCTGAGCCCCCACCGCGATCGTCTCGGCCTGCTGCTGTTGCTGAGGCACGTCAGCGGAAGCGACATCAAGCGTCTTGTCGTCGAATTGCTCGCTGACCGCCTGCTGGTCGTTGAGCTGGCCCTGGCCTTCGACGACCACGTGGTCGCCCTCCGAAAGGCCTGACGCGATGGCCGTGAAGCCCCCATTGGCGCGGGCGACGGTCACAGGCGTCAGATGCGATTTGCCGTCCTTGGCCACGAAGGCAAAGAAACCGTCGGGGCCGGGGCTGACGGCAACCGTCGGCACGACCACCTGCTGCTCGTCATTGTTGAAATGCACGACGATATTGACCGACTGGCCGGGCCACAGAGCGCCGGAGGCATTTTCGAACTTCGCTTTGGCAAGGATCGTGCCTGATGCGGTGTCGACAGTGTTGTCGTAGAAGCTGATCTCGCCCTTGCGCACCTTTCCCTTGGTGGAATTGGGTGCCGTGCTGACTTCGACCGGACCGACGGCCAGCGCTTTCTTCAGTTCACGCAGGTAACGTTCCTGCAGGTGGAACTTCACATAGATCGGATCGTATTTGGCAATGGTGACGATGGCCGCACCGGCATTGACGAAAGCGCCCTTGCTGAGGGCGATATCGCCGAGCCTGCCGTCGAAAGGCGCACGAATATCGGTATGCTCGAGGATGACCTGGTCCGAGGCGAGCGTAGCCTTGTCGGCTTCGACGGTTGCGGCCGCAGTATCACGGGCAGCCTTGGCCTGATCGAGGCTCTGCTGGGTTCCGGCCTTCTGGTTGAAGAGGTCCTGCGCCCGGGTCAGCGCCGTCTCGGATTCTGCGAGCGTTGCCGTATCGCGCACGATCATCGCATTGTCCTTGTCGACGGCGGCCTTTGCCGTGCGGTCGTCCAGCTTGGCGATCAGGTCGCCTTCCTTGACCGTCGCACCGTCTTCGGCTTCGATGCTGACGACGAGGCCCTGTTCCTGCGCGGCAATCGTCGTATTATTCTCGGCATCGGCCCAGCCGGTCGCCGTCACATCCATGGGCAGAGCGGCCTTCACGGCTGCCACGGTCTTGACCATAGTGGGGCCACCGGCACCGCGCCTGCGCCCGCCACCCTGCTGTTGACCACCCTGCTGCCCGCCGCCGCTTTGGGCCTGATCGGCCTGCGCCTGCTGATGGCCGCTATGCTGCCCGCCCTCAGGTTTGTCGATGAGCTGTGACAGATAGGGGATATCGGACGCATAGGGGATTTTATCCCCGAACTGCCAGAAGCCAACTGCGGCCACGGCTATAATGCTGACGGTGATCCAGAAAAATTTCTTCATGGGCGAGACCGGTTTTGTCTTGGGCAGATTGCATGATTTTCTACGCTGATTGAGCCGCCTATATTGCGGCGCAAAAAAGACATAATCACCCCCGCGGTGATCACTAACCAGTTATAACGGCTTAAATTTTCGTAATGAACATCCTGTAATATTCAAGCTATACTAATATATATTTGGGTAGGCAGCGTCGTCCACCTGGTGACCTGCCAAGCGCAGACTGCATTGGCGAACCACTTTTGAGCTGCACTGCAGATCTCGCGCGGGATGGAACCTGGAAAACGCAGAGGCAGGCAGTCATGGCTGAGTTGAATGCCGGTGAATTTCGCTCACTCATCACCAACATCTTTCCGGAGCTTACGGCTTCCGTTTTCAGGCTCGCGACGAAGGGCTGGGACTCGATAGCCATCGATGTAGATGACCGCCTGATCTTCAAGTTTCCGCGCAATCCGGCCGCCGAACGGGCGCTGCTGAAGGAGGCCGCCCTTCTCGGCATCCTTGGGCCGTCGCTGTCGATCGCGGTCCCCGATATGCGCATCCATGACGGCCCGCCGATCTTCTCCAGCCACGCCAAGATCCAAGGCGAACATCTCATCACCGACGATTATGAGGCTCTGCCGAACGCGGCCCGCCAGCGTCTCGGCGACGATCTCGCCCGCTTCTATGCCGAACTGCATGATCTCGATGACGACCGCATGCGTGCGCTTGGTGCCGGGCCGATCCTGCCGTGGCAATCGCCCGAGACCGTCAGGGACAAGGCCCTGCCGCTGTTATCCTCTGAATTGGCAAGCTATGCGGAAAAGATCATCTGGGATTTCCAGGCATTGCCTCCTGATCCTTACGGCAACACCTACGGCTTCTTCGACGGTCACGGCTGGAATATGGCCTTCGATCATGCTGCGGGCAGGCTGAACGGTCTCTATGACTTCGCCGATTCCGGCTTCGGGCCGCTGCATCAGGAATTCATCTATTCGAACTTCATCTCACCCGATCTGACGGCGCGTATCGTCTCGGCCTATGAGACGCTGACAGGTCGCCGGCTCGACCGTCGGCGCATCGCCATTCTGACCGGCTTCCATCGCCTGTCCGAACTCGCCGAACTTGCGGATGATCCCGCCTATATCGGCGCAAAGATCGATAGCGTCACGGCATGGGCCGCTGCTTCGGCCCATGCCGGATAATGCAATCAGTCAGACGGAACGCGCCGCACCGCCGTCGCAACGGATCAGCGAGCCGGTGATGTAACTTGCCGGCTGGCTGCAGAGGAAGGCGGCCGTTGCGGCGAATTCCTCGACCTTGCCGTACCGCCCGACCGGAATGCGCGCTTTCTTCTCTGTGCGGATGTCTTCGACGCTCTTGCCGGTCCGCTTTGCGGCGGCACCATCGAGATCGTCGAGCCGCGCGGTGAGGATGCTGCCGGGCAGCAGCAGGTTGGTGGTGACGCCATGGCCGGCCACTTCCGATGCCAGCGTCTTGCTCCAGCCGGCAAGGGCCGGGCGCAGCGTGTTCGACAGCGCCAGATTGGCGATCGGCTCGATCACGCCTGAAGAGGCGACCGTCAAAATGCGACCCCAGCCCTGCGCCTTCATGCCGGGAAGAAGCGCGTTGGTGAGCGTGATGACGCGCGCCACCATCGAAAGGAAATAGGTTTCGAGCTTTTCCGGCGTCATGTCCTCGGTCGTGCCGGGCGTCGGGCCACCGGTATTGTTGACGAGGATATCGAGCCCGCCGAACTTCTCCTGGACGGCAGCCGTGACGGTCTGGACGAAATTATCATCGGAAAGGTCGGCCCAAATCCAGTCGGCCTTGCCTTTGCCTTCGGCGTTGATCGCCTTGCAATTGGTTTCGAGCTGCTCGCCGCTGCGGCCGCAAAGGAGAACGTTTGCCCCTTCCTGCGCCAGCGCCTTCGCAATGCCGAGCCCGAGGCCGCGCGAGGAAGCCAGTACGAGTGCGCGTTTGCCTTTGATGCCGAGATCCATGACTTCCTCCATTTCCTGTCGCCTCTCTATAAGGCGCAAGTCCCGTGAAAGAAAAGCTCGAAGAGGCGCTTTCACGGCCCTCAAATAATTGACGTTAACGTAAGCGTTATATAATCTTTTGTGTTAGGGAATATCATTGTGCGAATTGGAGGATTGGCTGTCGCTTCCCGGCTCGACAATGTTTTCCGGTTTTGACAAGAGAATAGCTTAGAATGGGGATGAACGGCCTTGAGAAGGCCGAGCGGAGACGGATTGATGACTGAAATGACTGAGCTGCCGGAACGCGAGAGCATGGAATTCGACGTGGTGATCGTCGGCGCCGGTCCGGCCGGCCTTTCGGCCGCCATCCGCCTGAAGCAGGTCAATCCGGAACTTTCCGTCGTCGTCCTGGAAAAGGGCGCTGAAGTCGGCGCCCATATCCTCTCCGGCGCCGTCGTCGACCCCATCGGTATCGACCGCCTGCTGCCCGGCTGGCGCAGCGAAAGCGACCATCCCTTCAAGACCGAAGTCAAGGACGATCATTTCCTGCTGCTCGGCCCGGCCGGTTCCATCCGTCTGCCGAACATCATGATGCCGCCGCTGATGAGCAATCATGGCAATTACATCGTATCGCTTGGGCTTGTCTGTCGCTGGCTGGCGACGAAGGCGGAGGAACTCGGCGTCGAGATCTATCCCGGCTTTGCCGCCACCGAAGTGCTCTACAACGATGAGGGCGCCGTCATCGGTGTTGCGACGGGCGACATGGGCATCGAGAAAAATGGCGAGCCCGGCCCGAACTATGCGCGTGGCATGGCGCTCATGGGCAAATATGTGCTTGTTGGAGAGGGTGTGCGCGGTTCACTCGCCAAGCAGCTGATCGCCAAGTTCGACTTGCAGAAGGATCGCGAGCCGCAGAAATTCGGCATCGGCATCAAAGAGCTCTGGGAGGTGAAGCCCGAGAACCACAGCCGAGGCCTCGTGCAGCATTCCTTCGGCTGGCCTCTCGGCATGTCGACGGGTGGCGGCTCGTTCCTCTATCACCTGGAAGACAATCTCGTCGCCGTCGGCTTCGTCGTCCACCTGAACTACAAGAACCCCTATCTCTACCCCTTCGAGGAATTCCAGCGCTTCAAGACGCATCCGGCGATCCGCGGTACCTTCGAGGGCGGCAAGCGCCTCTCCTATGGTGCGCGCGCCATCACCGAAGGCGGCTATCAGTCGGTGCCGAAGCTTTCCTTCCCTGGCGGTGCGCTGATCGGCTGTTCGGCGGGTTTCGTCAACGTGCCGCGCATCAAGGGCAGCCACAATGCCGTGCTCTCAGGCATGATGGCGGCTGACCGTATCGCCGCAGCGATTGCATCGGGCCGTGCCAATGACGAAGTGGTCGAGATCGAAAACGACTGGCGCAAGAGCGATATCGGCAAGGACCTGAAGCGCGTGCGCAACGTCAAGCCGCTCTGGTCGAAGTTCGGCACGGCCGTCGGCGTGGCTCTCGGCGGTCTCGACATGTGGACGAACCAGCTCTTCGGCTTCTCCTTCTTCGGCACCCTTGGTCATGGCAAGACCGACGCCGCCTCGCTGGAGCCTGCCTCGCAGCACAGGAAGATCGACTATCCGAAGCCGGATGGTGTGCTGACCTTCGACCGCCTGTCCTCCGTCTTCCTGTCGAACACCAACCATGAAGAGGACCAGCCGGTCCATCTTCAGGTGAAGGACATGGCGCTGCAGAAATCTTCCGAGCTCGGCGTCTATGCCGGCCCGTCGACCCGCTACTGTCCGGCCGGGGTCTACGAATGGGTGGAAAATGACGGCGAAGAGACCTTCGTCATCAACGCCCAGAACTGCGTCCACTGCAAGACCTGCGACATCAAGGACCCCAACCAGAACATCAACTGGGTGCCCCCGCAAGGTGGCGAAGGGCCGGTCTATCCGAATATGTAAGGTCGCGTGGTTTTCGGCGCCGTAAATCCGGCGCCGAAAAGGTGATGAGAATTTTCCTGCGCTGTCGAGTAACTCTCAGGCAATCGTCGAGTAGTGCGCTGCTTATACCTGATAACGCATTCGTTATCTCTTTTCGTTCCGCTCATTTATCATTTCATTAACCATAATCTCCTTAGCTTGCGACATCTTCTTGACGCACTAAGGACACGTTCATGACGATCTCGCGCCGGGGCTTCCTGATCGCTCTGCCCCTCTTTGTCGCCGGTTGCTCTTCGACCACTCTGAACAGCCAGACGAATTATGCCGCCCTTCCGGATGAGAAATTCCCGCTGAGGCAGGTGCCCATCGATCAGATCAAGCCGGAGCTGCGTCGCACCGAAGTCGCCTATGAGGGCGACTATGCGCCGGGCACTATCATCGTCGATACGCCGGCGCGGCGGGCCTATTACATTATCGGGGATGGCCGCGCGATGCGTTACGGCGTCGGTGTCGGCCGCGAGGGTCTTGCCTTCGCCGGCAATGCCTATGTCGGCCGCAAGGCGGAATGGCCGAGCTGGACGCCAACGGAAAACATGCAGCGTCGCGAGGAGCGTTATCGCAAGCTTGCCGCCGGCATGCCGGGCGGCCCGAACAATCCGCTCGGTGCGCGCGCCATGTATCTCTATCGCGGCGGTAACGACACGCATTTTCGGATCCACGGCACCAACCAGCCGCAATCAATCGGCCTTGCCATGTCGAGCGGCTGCATCCGCATGATGAACCACGATGTGATCGACCTCTACAGCCGCGTCGAAGTTGGCGCCAGGGTCGTCGTCATCCAGGCGGCAGCCTGAGGCTTAGGCCCGAACAGGTATACAAAAAGCCGCCGCAGCGGATCGCTGTCGGCGGCTTTGTTTTGGGCGAATGCTCAGCGGCGCTTGGCAGCGATGCCGGTCGAAAGTGCGACACCGATGCCGGTGATCACGGCGGCACTGATTTCGGCAAGGCCCATCTGCTCGCCGAGCAGGAAGCCGCCGCCGAGCGTGGCCAGCACCGGCGTCAGTGCTGTAAAGGCGGCAGCCTGTGTTCCGCCCAGGGTGCGCACCGCCGTGCCATAGGCGACCATGGCAACGAGACCGGAAAGAATGCCCTGGCTCAGCACCTGCAAGCCGACGTCCGGAAGCGAGGCTTGCGGCAGCGAGATGCCGAAGACCAGTGCCAGCGCAGCCATGATCAGGAAGGACCAGACCGCGATCAGCGCGCTCGCCTGAATGGCCGTCAGACCCGAGCGGCGGAAGGCATGGGTATAGCTTGCCCAGAGAACGGCGCCTGCCGGCAGCAGCACGAAGCTCGTCCAGGGCAGGGAAGCATCGGCAAGGCTGCGCACCAGCAGGATCAGCACACCGGCGACGATCGCTATTAGCCCGGCAATCCGCGTGGCATCCGGCCGTTCGCCGAAGAGCAGAATGCCGATCAAGGCGGTGGCGAGCGGCATGGAGCCGCCGAGCAGGATGCCTGACGAGGCGGCCGGTGTGGAATGAATGGCAAGCGTCGTCACCAGGAAGAAGATCGCGCCGCAGCCGGCGACCATGATCGCCAGCAGATGCAGCGGCAGGCCCTTCGGCAACAAGCCGGTTTTCATCCAGACAGGCGAAAGTGCGAGTGCCGGAATGCCGAAGCGGATGAGGCCGATATCGAGCGAGCCGAGCGGCGTCGCAGCGCTGTGGCGCGTCGCCAGAAACCATGTCGACCAGATCAGCACCGTCACGGTGCCGGCGGCATAACCCAGTCCCTGCGAAGGTGACTTCTCATTGGAAAATGCGATCGTGCTCATCGTTCTGTCCTTTCCTCCGTTCCGGATGTCGTCCGGTTGAAAAGAACATTAGCGCCAAGCGCCGAAGCATGTCCTTGCTATCTATGGCTCGAAAAACATGATACGCGCAATGTTCTGCCAATTCATGCCGGCGAGTTTCGCAATTATGCCAAATCTCGATAAATTCGATATCGCCATCCTGAAGTGCCTGCAGGAGGATGCGCGTGCCACCAATGTCGAAATCGCCGAGAAGGTGAACCTCTCGCCGTCACCTTGCCTGCGCCGCATCCGCAACCTTGAAAAGCTCGGCGTCATCCGCCGCTATACGGCCGATATCGACCGCAAGGAGGTCGGCCTTGGTCTCACCGTCTTCGTCGAGTTCAAGGTCGCCCGTCACAGCAAGGAGAATTCCGAGGCGCAGCAGGCAGCACTGCTCGCCATTCCCGAGATCGTCTCCTGCTTCCTGATTTCAGGCACGGCGGACTTCCTGGCGGAAGTGGTGGTCGAAGATCTCTCCGCCTACGAGCGGTTGCTGACGGAGACGCTGCTGACTCTGCCGAACGTCACGGATATCAGGTCGAATTTCGCTATCCGCAGCATCAAGACACATGGACCGCTGAAGCTGCCCGAAGGCAGTTGATGCCCCCGAAAGTCGACGCACCACCATCATGGTCTTCCACGATCTCGATCACGCCGCCGAATATGCCGACCACATCGGCATCGACGCCGTCGCTATGCGTTGAAGCGATGAGATGGAGCTGATCTTGCACAGAACGAACCGGATCAATGGCTCTCTGCATAGGATGCATAGGATGCATAGGATTTTTTGTACGCCGTGTGGGAAATGTCAGATGATGACATGACAGATGTGTATCCGACATTTCCTATAGAGCGTGTAAAACTGCCTATGCATCCTATGCATCCTATGCAGGCATTGAAGACCTCGTCCGAATTGCATCAGAACAAAGCTCTCGATGCGGAGGATTTCAGGCCGGCCGGCCTGAAATCTGAAGCCGGGTCTACAGCAGTGTCCCGCTGAGGATCAGCAGCGCCACCGAGAAGTAGATGACGAGCCCGGTGACATCGACCAGCGTGGCAACGAACGGAGCCGAGGCCGTTGCCGGATCGAGCCTGAGTTTCTGCAACAGGAACGGCAGCATCGAACCCGACATGGAGCCGAAGGTGACGATGCCGACAAGTGCGGCAAAGACCGTCAGGCTGACCAATTGCCAGTGCGGGCCGTAATCGTAGAGCCCGGCCGTCTGCCAGAAGATAACGCGGATCATGCCAACGAGCCCGAGGATGGCACCGAGCGTGACGCCCGTCGGCAGTTCGCGCAGCAGCACCCGCCACCAGTCGGAGAGCTTCAGTTCGCCGACGGCGAGCGCCCGGATGATGAGCGAGGTCGCTTGCGAGCCGGAATTGCCGCCGGAGCTCATGATCAGTGGAATGAAGAGCGTCAGCACGACGGCTTTTTCCAGCTCGCCTTCGAAATGCTGCATGGCGCTTGCCGTCAGCATTTCGCCGAGGAAGAGGGCGCAAAGCCAGCCCGCCCGCTTGCGGATCATGCCGCCGAAGGTGATCTTCATATAGGGCTTGCCGAGCGCTTCCATGCCGCCGAACTTCTGAGCAGCTTCGGTCGTATCAGCAATCATCGTGTCGATGACGTCATCGACCGTGACGATGCCGAGCACCATGCCATGGTCATCGACGACGGGCAGCGCCAGGAGGTCGTGCTTACGGATCAGCCGTGCGACATCCTCCTGCTTCATCAGTGCATTGGCCGAAACCGGCGTGCCCTTCTGAGCAACGGACAGGATCGAGGCATCGGGCTCGCCGGTGATGAGGCGGCGCAGCGTCACCACATGCATCAGCGTGCCGGAGTTATGGTCAAGGACATAGATGGCATAGACGGTTTCGCGCGAGCGCTCGACCTGCCGCACATGGTCCAGCGTCTGGGCAACGGTCCAGTCGTCGGGCACGCTGACGAATTCCGTCGTCATGATGCTGCCGGCCGTGCGCGGCGGATAGCCCATCAGATGCTGGATGGCAACGCGGACGGGTTCTTCTAGGCTGGAGAACAGGCGCACGCGGTCATTGACGTCGAGCTCCAGCAGGACGTCGGCGACGCGGTCGTTCGACATGCCGTGCAGCAGGCGGGCCGAATCCGTGCTGTCCATCAGCGCCAGAATGGCAGGCGCATTGCGCAGCTCAGGGCGGTCGAGAATGTTGACGGCATAGTCCTGCGGCATCCGCGAAAGGATGCGGCCTGCTTCTGCCGGGGCGAGCCCGTTCAGCGATTCCACGCGCTCGGCGATGGTCGCGACACGGCTGTTATTCATGAAGGCACGGGCGGCATAGCCGGCCCGCAGGGGGAAGCGATTGATATTCATTGGCTCGCCTTTCCGTCGATCCGCCGTAGCGTCCGAACGGGCGAGCCTGGAGCGTCCAGGTCAGCGCACGACGGCCGCGTACGGCAAAGGCAATCGACTGCTACTGTCGCTTGGCATCGTGATGATGGCTCCGTTGATATCCGTGCACGACATGCGTCATCCACGTGTCACACTAGGTGGTCCCGAATGCGGAAAAAGTCAAGTTGCTTAAATGCTTAACGCCAGAATGCCGCACCCTCGGCGCGGCATTATAAGTCAGCATCCTTTACGCAATATTTCGAGCGTCGGAAAAGGCCGGTTTTCGGCGTCAGAATCCGGCGAGAACCGCCTTGCCCTTCATCTTGCCGCTTTCGACCATCGCATGTGCCTTTTTCAGGTTCGCGGCGTTGATCGTACCGACGGTCTCCGACAGCGTCGTGCGGATCTTGCCATTGTCGACCAGCTCGGAAATCCTGTTCAGGATCTTATGCTGTTCGATCATGTCAGGCGTGCCAAAGAGCGGACGGGTGAACATCAGCTCCCAGTGAACCGAAGCCGCCTTGCGCTTGAAGGGAACGATATCGAAGGTCTTGGGATCGTCGATCAGCCCGAAACGGCCTTGCGGGGCGAGCACCTCGACAATATCGGCGACATGCTTGTCCGTATTCGTGGTCGAGAAGATGAAGCCCGGCGCGCCGGCTCCGAGCGCTGCAACTTGCGGCGCGATCGGCTGCGAGTGGTCGATAACGTGATGGGCGCCGAGTTCCCTGACCCAGGCTTGCGTTTCCGGACGCGAGGCCGTGGCGATGACCGTGAGGTCCGTCAGCGCGCGGGCGATCTGGATGGCGATCGAGCCGACACCGCCCGCACCTCCGATAATGAGCAGGGCAGGGGCCGCGCCCGAGACCGGATCAGACACGCGCAGCCGGTCGAACAGCATTTCGTAGGCGGTGATCGAGGTCAGCGGCAGCGCGGCCGCCGCTGCGAAGTCGAGGCTTTTGGGTTTGCGGCCAACAATACGCTCGTCCACGAGCTGGAATTCGGCATTCGAGCCGGGGCGATTGATGATGCCGGAATGGAAGACCTCGTCGCCCGGCTTGAACAGTGTCACATCCGAGCCGACTGCCTTGACGATACCGGCAGCATCGAAGCCCAGCACTTTCAACTGGTCGGCGGACGGCGCCGTGCTGGCGCGGACCTTCACGTCGACGGGGTTGACGGAGACGGCCTTGATTTCAATGAGCAGATCATGGCCCTTGGCCTCGGGTGTGGGCAGTTCGACATCGATCAGCGAGGTTTCGGCGGTGATCGGCTGTGGAATCTTATAGGCGACGGCACGCATCTTTTGAAACTCCTGTGTTCATTGCACGAGAGCTAGATGCGACCTATGTTCCGGCAACGCAAGAATGCACAAATTCTGTACGTAGTACCAAAAAGGATACTGTAAATGTCGCTGCCGCGCGCCAAGCTGGTCACGAATTTCCCTGGTTGCCCGGTCGAGGCGACGCTGACTTATCTCGATGGAAAGTGGAAAGGAGTGATCCTTTTCCACCTGATGGACAGGACTTTGCGCTTCAACGAGCTGAGACGCCACCTGCCTGCCATCACCCAGCGCATGCTGACGAAACAGCTGCGCGAGCTCGAAGACTCCGGTCTGATCTCACGAACAGTTTACCCGGTCGTTCCGCCGCGCGTCGAATACGCGATGACGCCGCTCGGCGCCACGCTGAAACCCGTCATCCGGGCGCTTGCCGCCTGGGGTGATGAATTCGTTTTCTGCAGCCCGGAAGGCCGGGAACTGCGTATCGCAAAGGCTCTAAACGAGCCGGCTGCGGAGCTCCAGGCGTAGCGAGGCCGCGAAAACGAAGAGGCCGAGGAAGGACAGGACGGCGCCGACATAGCCGGTCGCCGCAAAGCCATAGCCAGCTGCAATGACAAGACCGCCGAGCCATGCGCCGAGCGCGTTGGCGATGTTGAAGGCCGAGTGATTGGAGGCGGCGGCCAGTGTCTGCGCATCGGCTGCGACATCCATCAACCGCGTCTGCAGCGCAGGGCCGGCGGCAAAGCCGCAGCCGACGAGGAAGACGCAAAGCCCGAGCATGTAGGGGTTGGAAGCCGTTAGAGAAAACATCGTCAGCACAACGATATTATAGACCAGCGAGCCGCCGATCGTGCCGAGCAGCGACTTATCGGCAAGCCATGAACCGATGACATTGCCGGCATTCATGCCGACGCCGAAGAGCACGAGCATGAGCGCAACGGCCGTTTCCGGCAGCATCGCCACCTGCGTCGTCGTCGAGGCGATATAGCTGAACATCGCGAACATGCCGCCATAGCCGACTGCGGCGATGCCAAGCGTCAGAAGGATCTGCGGACGGCGGAACGCGCCGAGTTCACGCAATGCGCTTGCCCCTTCGGCAACCTTGTCATGCGGTACGTAGAACCAGATGAGGGCGACCGTCACGAGACCGATGATGCCGACAGTGAGAAAGGCCACCTGCCAGTCGAGCACCTGGCCGAAAAAGGTGGTCAGCGGCGTGCCGAGCAGGGTTGCGACCGTCAGGCCGAGCATGACGCGGCCGACAGCCCGCGCGCGGCGATGAACCGGCACCATGGAAGCGGCGACGAGCGCTGCGACACCGAAATAGGCGCCATGCGGCAGGCCGGTGACGAAACGCAACACTGCGAAGCTTTCGAATGTCGGCGCGACGGCGCTCAGGATGTTGCCGACAGCAAAGAGCATCATGAGGCAAAGCAGCAGCGTGCGCCGTGCCATCTTGGCGGCAAGCACGGCAATGACGGGCGCGCCGATGACGACGCCAAGGGCATAGGCGCTGATGACATAACCGGCCTGCGGGGTCGTGACCGAAAAAGTATCGGCGACGTTTGGCAGCAGGCCCATGATCGCGAATTCGCCGGTACCGATGCCGAAGCCGCCGGCGGCGAGCGCCAGCTGCACCAGTGCGACGGTCATGGCCGAGGGCAGGGCTGCCTCCGGTTCGGAATCGACGGAATCGTTGACGGCAACCTGGCTCACGGGCGGTCCTCGGAGGGTCTAAGCTTGGCAATGGCCGCTGGCGTTGAGCGCAGAACCGGTCATTTGGAATTGGCAGGCAGAAATGGCGGGAGGTGGAGGTCCTGTGACCTCCAGTTTTCCATTTATTGAACGCAAAGCTGAACGCGTCGAGTGCTTTTTTTGCAGTGCAGCGTCCTGCTATCCGCATACGTCCATTGCAATATTTACGTTTCGGCGATGTGACGGGGCAAACCGTCCGGCTTGAAATCGCAGGTGCATCAACCATCTCTTGAGGGCAGGGACAGAGAGGATAGGAAACAATCACCTCATGAGGCTCGTCGGCTTTTTCAATCGCGACGGCGGTACCTTCAGAACGACGGACATGCAGGCCTATGAGAAGCGCGCGGAGGAGGTCTTCCGCGATGCCGGGCATGATTTCGAGGCGATCGTCTTTTCCGGCAGCGAGATCGTTCCCGCCATGGAGCGTGCCGCACGGCGCGACGATATCGACGGTATCGTAGCCGGCGGCGGGGACGGCACGATCTCAGCCGCTGCATCCATCGCCTGGAAGAACGGGGTGGCGCTTGGCGTCGTGCCGGCCGGCACCATGAATCTCTTTGCCCGCTCGCTGAAAGTGCCGCTCGATATCTGGCAGGCCCTCGATGTGCTCGCTTTCGGTGAACTGGACAATGTCGATATCGCCAGCGCCAACGGAAGGCCGTTCATCCACCAGTTTTCCGCCGGTTTGCATGCGCGCATGGTGCGCTACCGCAATTCCTACAGCTACCGCTCCCGTCTTGGAAAAATGCGCGCCAGCACCCGCGCCGCCTTCGGCGTCGTGTTCAACCCGCCGGAATTCGAGGTGAGTTTCGAGGCCGCCGGTATGCGAGAAACCCGACGCGTCTCGGCGATCTCAGTCTCGAACAATCCCTTCGGCGAGAACGCACTGCTCTATGCCGACAATCTGCGCAGCGGCGAACTCGGCTTCTACACGGCAAAACCGCTGAAACCGCTCGGCGTCGCACGATTGGCGATCGACATGCTGCGCGGCAAGTTCCGGGAAAACGATGCGGTCATGGTCCTGCACCCGGCCGAGGTGCATCTGCACTTCCCGAAGCTGCGCGCCAAGGCGAATTGCGTGATGGACGGCGAGCTTCTGCCGCTGGAGCGTGATGTCACCGTCAAGTTGCATCCCGGCGAATTGAAGGTCCTTGTCAAGCAGGGATTGGCCGTACAGGAAGGCGAGGGAGAGCGGCGCGAGCCGGCGGCCTGACCCTCAGAGAGAGCGACGCCGGCGAATGACATGTGTCTGAATGCGGTTGCGGAGTTCTTCGGCAAGGTGCGGCTCTTGGCAGTTGATGCCAGAGGCCCGACCCTAGAGGCGCGCAAGATAGGTGCGATAGTCGAAATCCGACACCGTGCGCAGGTACGCTATTGCTTCCTTGTACTTCGTATCGCCATACAGCTTCCGATACTTATCGCCGAAGATATTGGCGATGAAGGCCGACTGCCGGAAGGCGTCTACCGCCGTCAGAAAATCATGGGTCAGACGCTTCGCGCCCGGTGGTGCATAGGCGGGCGTCGTTTCCTCGCCGGGATCGAGATCTCCGTCGATGCCGAGCAGCATGCCGCCGAGAATGGCTGCGAGCAGAAGATACGGATTGGCATCGGCACCCGCCACGCGGTGTTCGATGCGCGCCGCCGGCCCGTTGCTGTCAGGAATGCGGATTGCCGTGCCGCGATGCCCGCTGCCCCAGGTGAGGTCGGTCGGCGCGAAGGATCCCGGCTGGAAACGGCGATAGGAATTGGCAAAGGGCGCGAAGACAAGCTGCGCCTCCTGCATGGTCTGTAGCATTCCTGCCGTCACCGATTTTAAAAGCTTGGGCTCGTCGCCTTTGGCATCGAGAATATTGTTTCCATCCCTGTCGATGATGCTCGCATGCACATGCAGACCCGATCCGGCATGGTCCGAATAGGGCTTGGCCATGCAGGTGGATTTCAGACCGTGCTTGCGCGCCGCCTGCTCGGCAATGCGCTTCAGGTAAAGGCAGTCGTCGGCCGCAGCCAGCGCATCGGGCCGGTGCAGCAGGTTCACTTCGAACTGGCCGGGGCCGAACTCCGCCGTCGTCGCCTCCGCCGGCAGGTTCATCGCCTTGGCATAGGCACGCAGCGTCTGAAGATAGCTGTCGAGTGCATCGACAGCGCTCATGTCATACAGCTGGAAACCGTTCGGATCGCCGCGATAGGTAAGGCTTGCAGGCGGGGAGGGAATGCCCGTCTCACGCCAGTTCTCCTCGATCACATAGAATTCCAGCTCGGTCGCGACGACGGGCGTCAGCCCGCGTTCGGCATAGCGTTCAAGCACGGAAGCGAGAATGCCGCGCGGATCCATGAAGCTGCGGCTGCCGTCGAATTCGTGCATGGTGGCGAGCACCTGCATGGATCCTTCGGGCGCCCAGGGCACCGGAGTCAGGCTGCGCTTGTCGGGGATGGCATTGCCGTCGGGATCGCCGATCGTCAGCGACAGGCCGGTGATGTCGTCATTGTCGTCACCCCAGATATCGAGAGACTGCGTGGAGGTCGGCAGGCGGATATCGCCCGCCCAGACCTTCTTTTCGGCCGAGAGCGGAAGCTGCTTGCCGCGCAGATCGCCATTCATGCCGACAATCAAAATCTCGAAACGCGGATCGCCCGCTTCAGCCTCTTTGCCGTTGCTCGCCATGACCTTGAAAATCCTCTCGCAGAAGGCCAAGGTCGTAAACCATCAGTCAAAGCCTTTCAATCCGAAGGTCTAATCATGTCCGATACTTACCCGCTGTCCAATCTTGCTGCGATCGATGCCGCTCATCATCTGCATCCCTTCTCCGACATGAGGAAGCTGAATGCCGAAGGCACGCGCATCATCCAGCGCGGCGAGGGTGTGCATATTTTCGATAACCACGGCAGAAAGTATCTCGATGGCTTCGCCGGCCTCTGGTGCGTCAATATCGGCTATGGCCGCAGGGAAATTGCCGATGCCGTGGCCCGCCAGATGAACGAGCTTCCCTATTACAACACTTTCTTCGGCACGACTTCGCCGCCGGCGACCCTGCTGGCTCAGAAGGTGACGTCCAAGGCCGGGCCGCACTTCAACCACATCTTCTTCACCGGCTCAGGCTCGGAGGCGAACGACACCTGGTTCCGCATGGCCCGCGTCTATTGGGCAGCCGTCGGCAAGCCCCAGAAGAAGACGGTCATTGCACGGCGCAACGGCTATCACGGCTCGACGGTTGCCGGCGCCAGCCTCGGCGGCATGAAATACATGCACGAGCAGGGCGACCTGCCGATTCCTGGCATCGTCCATATCGGCCAGCCCTATTGGTATGGCGAGGGTGGCGATCTCTCGCCTGCCGAATTCGGCCTGAAGGTTGCCCGTGAGCTGGACGCCAAGATCGATGAGCTGGGCGAGGAGAATATCGCAGCCTTCGTCGCCGAGCCAATCCAGGGTGCGGCCGGTGTCATCATTCCGCCGGAGACCTACTGGCCGGAGATCGATCGCATCTGCAAGGCGCGCAACATCCTGCTGGTTACTGACGAAGTCATCTGCGGCTTCGGTCGCCTCGGCGAATGGTTCGGCCATCAATATTTCGGCGTCGAGCCGGATTTCGCGCCGATCGCCAAGGGACTTTCCTCGGGTTACCTGCCGATCGGCGGCGTGCTCGTCAGCGATCGCATTGCCGACGTGCTGATCAACGAGGTCGGCGATTTCAATCACGGCTTCACCTATTCCGGCCACCCGGTCTGCGCTGCCGCAGCGCTTGAAAACCTGCGCATCCTGGAGGAGGAGAAGCTGGTCGAGCGTGTGCGCGACGATATCGGCCCCTATTTCGCCAAGAAATGGGGCGCCCTTGCCGAGCACGATTTCGTCGGCGAGGCGCAAAGCATCGGCTTGATGGGTGGCCTGCAGCTCGCCGCTGACAAGAAGACCCGCACCCGCTTCGAAAAGGCCGATCAGATCGGCGCGCTGGTGCGCAATCATGCTCTCGCAAACGGCCTCGTTCTGCGCGCCACCGGCGACCGCATGCTGGCCTCCCCGCCGCTCGTCATCAGCCATGAGGAGGTCGACGAGTTGGCGCGTATCGCCAGGATTGCGTTGGATGCTGCCTGGAAGGAGTTGCGAGCCTAGGGATAGGCGACGGCGTAAGCGAACTGATAGGTGTCGCCAGGCCGACCGTAGATATAGGGCAGGCTGACGACGTGGATTTCCGGCTGCTTCAAGCCATTTTGCGCGATGACGTCCTTGAAATAGTAATCTGGCCAGGCAGGGGGCGTTTTGCCCTTGTCATCTCGCCAGACGAAAACGACGGGGTGTTTCGCATCGAGCTGGAACGTCGGCTTGAAGTCCGGATAGAAATAGGACTGCACCGGGGTGCCGGGCATCTGCAGCCGCATATTGCCGTCCAAATGCGGATCGTATCCGACGATGAGCCCCGGCTCGCCGCCGATGTCCTTCCGGATCGTCTCGGCGAAGCTCGCGTACGGGATGTTCAGCCGCTGATACTTGCCGAAGAGCGGGCCATAATAGGCGCGCATGGCGAGCACGGCCAGCACTGCACCCATGATGACACCACCGACAGCGATCGATTTGCGCAGCGGCGCCCCTGCATCGACTTCGGCACTTTCGGCCTTCATGCAGATATAGAGCGGCAGGATGAGGAACAGCGGCGTCAGCCATCGGTCGGCGACGTTGTCGACGCCTGCAAGCAGGATCATCAGCGCAATGGCGCCGATCTCGATCAGCAGGATGCGACCTGCAATTCTTGTCCAGTGGCTGGACGCACGCCACATTGCCGGCAGCGATTTGGCAAAGAGCGCCAGAAAGATGACGACCGAGAGGCCGGCGATGCCGATCATCGCGGAGATGAAGCGGAAAAAGCCGGTCGCTACCTGTGACAAAAAGCCATCTTCTTCACCGGTCATCTTGTGCAGCGTGCGATCGACGGCAAGGTCGAGATGTTGCAGGAACCAGAGCGCATGCGGCAGAACGATCGCGATTGACAAGACGATTGTCAGGATTAGCCGCCAGTCGAAGAGCCGCTTGCGGAAATCGGTGTCGACGAGGGCGGCGACCAGAGCGGCGGCGGGGAGAAGCGCGAAATTATACTTCGATATGATGCCGATGCCGGTCGCGATGCCGACGATGGCATAGGAGATTGCCGAGGGCGTCTTCAGCGTTCGGAAAAAGCCGTAGAGGAACAGCGAGCCGGCAAAGATCGTCGCCACCGAATGCGTCAGATCGCGCTGCGCCTCGAAGACGACCTGCGGCACGGTGAGCAGGCCGAGCGTCGCCACCACCACCAGGCTGCTGTTCTTCAATGTCAACCGCGCCGTCAGCCAGTAGAAGACGTAGGAGAGGAACAGCATGGTGCATTTGAGGAACGACAGCGAAAACAGCGACACACCGACGAGCGATGTCATGCCGTACTGCATCCAGTTGTAGAAGGGCGGCTGCGAATTATAGCCGAAAGCGAACCATTGCGAGAGCAGCATCTGCTCCGCCTCGTCGAGCTCCAGCGCATTGGGAATGCTGAGCCGCACGATCAGGTGGAGCAGAAAATAGGCTCCGAGTACCGCCAGGATCAGATGTGGCCGGCGGCTGAAAAGGCTCTTCACGTTCAGCTTTCTCGGGAGAAGATCTGGCGCACGATGTAATTCGGCGAGGCATCGTCGCGGTAATAGGTCCGGGCGATCATTTCAGACAGAATGCCGGTGGTGATCATCTGCACCGAGGACAAGAGCAGCACGACGCCGACCATCAGCATCGGTCGTGTGCCGATATCGTTGCCCATGATGAACTTGTCGAAGCCGAGATAGAGGAGGATCAGCGCTGCGAGGCCGCCGAGGCCAAGGCCGAGCGAGCCGAAGAAATGGCCCGGACGCGCCTTGTAGCGCATGAAGAACATCACAGACAGCAGGTCGAGGATCACGCGGAAGGTGCGTGAGATGCCGTATTTCGAGGTGCCGTGCTGCCGCGCATGATGGGTGACGGCCATTTCGCCGATGCGCGAGCTCGGCACCACTCCGGCAACCCAGGCTGGGATGAAGCGGTGCATTTCGCCCATCAGCTTAACCTGTTTGATGATCGAGGCGCGGTAGATCTTCAGGCTGCAGCCATAATCATGCAGCTTCACACCGGTGATGCGGCCGATGAGGTAGTTCGCGCACCAGGAGGGGATTTTGCGCAGCAGCAGCCCGTCCTGGCGGTTCTTGCGCCAGCCGACGAGCAGGTCGAGTTCGCGCCGTTCCAGTTCGGAGACCATCGAAGGGATATCCTTCGGATCGTTCTGCAGGTCGCCGTCCATGGTGGCGATCAGCCGTCCCTGCGCGGTATCGATGCCGGCCTGCATGGCGGCGGTCTGGCCGAAATTGCGCTGCAGCTCGACGATGCGCAGCGCCAGCCCTTCGCGGTTGACGAACTTGCGGGCATTGACGAGCGTTGCGTCCGTGCTGCCGTCGTCGACGAGGATCAGTTCCCAGCGATGCGGATAATCGGTCATGGCCGCGGCTATACGCTCGACGAGCGGGCCGATGCTGTCTTCTTCGTTGAAGACAGGAACGACCAGCGATAGTTCGAGCGGTTGTACCTGATCATTCGCACCGCGAATGGACTCTACCGTTGTCTGCAACTTTCATTTCTCCTAAAAGGCGCGGCAATGGAAGACCGATGAAAACCAGCCGCCGCAGCCAAACTTAGGAAGCCTGATACATGAAGACCCCGAGTGTTGAAAGCGGGCAATCCTGGTTTCTGCGCAATCGCATGAGCCTTCTGACGGTCGCAATCGTCGCAGCCTATGCGTTTTTCATCGAATGGTTCTGGGGCTGGCCGGTCATACTGGAACAATGGGCCGCTGTCGGCCCGCGTCCGGTCATCGGCGCACTGATACTCCTGACCAGCACCTATTTCCTGCGTACATGGCGCATCTACGATTATTTTCCACGGGAGACGGCGGGCCGTTTTGCAACGCTCTTCCGCGTCACCCAGATCCACAACCTTCTGAACATCATGCTGCCCTTCCGCGCCGGCGAGACCAGCTTTCCGGTGCTGATGCGCACGGAATTCGGCATTCCCCTGACGCGCGGCACTTCCGCCTTGCTGGTCATGCGGCTGCTGGACCTGCATGCGCTGCTCGCTGCCGCCGGCCTCGGCTTTGCTGTGGCCGCCTCCAATGCCGCGCTTGCCTGGCTCGTCTGGGTCATATTCCTCTTCCTGCCGGTCCTTGCCTTCGCTGCCCGCAAGCCGCTGCTGCGCCTCGGTGCGAAACTTCTGCCGCGCAAGGCGCAGGTGCTGCTTCACGAAATCGAGAATGGGCTGCCTTTCGATGCCGTTGCCTTCAGCCGCGCCTGGGCGATGACAATCGTCAACTGGCTGGTGAAGGTGCTGGTGCTCGCCTGGGCACTCGGTCTGATGGGTGTCATGCCGATGGCCGCAAGTTTTGGGGGCGCGCTGGGCGGTGAGCTTTCCTCCGTCCTTCCGGTCCACGCGCCCGGTGGCGTCGGCACCTATCCCGCCGGTATCACCGCCGGTGCGGTCGCCTTCGGCGCATCGAGCGAACGCATGGCGCTGGATGCGCTGGCCCAGGCAAGCGTCAACGCACATCTGCTCATCATAGTCTCGGCCCTGACCGGGACCGCCATCTCGCTTCCGCTCGGCCGCCGAAAAGCCTGACGACATCTCCGCAAATTCTGTCATATTAACAACGTGAGATTGCGATAGTTTCTGATTTCGCTGGAATTCCATGACGAGGGAGGGGCTTCATGGTGGATCTGCGGACTTTCGGAGAAGTTGAGAATGTCGTCCGCAGCCGCCTGCGACGGATGAAGCCGGAGATCGAGCGTTCGCTGACGCAGATCGCCGAGGGCAACCCGCTTGCAGCCGAGACCCAGACGACGAGGCGCATCGACAGACTGCAGGTCAAGGCCGGTCTCAGCCGCGAAGAAGCGGGATTGATATCGTCGGCGATCGACATGATCGCCAGGGATAAGGGTGTTCGCGCCGAAAAAATGCCGGGGCCGGAAGCCATTCTTGGATCGACGCTCGATTTCGTCGGCGTTTCCTTTCTGGAGCGGGGCCGCCGGGCCGCTGATGCGGTCGGCCGTATCGCCTTCCTGAACGAAGGACCGCAGGGAACCGGCTTTCTGGTCGCGCCCAACCTTCTGCTGACCAATCATCATGTGATTGAATCGGCCGCCGCTTCCGGCAAGTTTCAGATTCAGTTCGATTACGAGTATGACGTTGCCGGCCGGGCGCGCAATCCGACGTCTTTCCTGTTCGATCCCGCGCTTTGTTTCGTGACCGACGGTATCGAGGGGTTGGATTTTACGCTGATCGGCATCGGCGAACGACGATCAGGCACCCGCCGCCTCGAAGAGTTCGGCTTCATTCCGCTCTCCGATGCCAGCGACAAGCATATGCTCGGGGAGATCGCCAACGTCATCCAGCATCCCGATGGGCGGTTCAAGGAACTGGTGCTGCGCGAGAACCATCTCGTCGCCCGCGACGAGACCCAGCAGGTTCTGCATTATGTCGCCGATACCGAACAGGGCTCTTCCGGTTCGCCGGTCTTCAACAATGAATGGGAGCCGATCGCCCTTCATCACTGGGGTGGCCCCTGGCTGGAGGTGATGGGCACAGATGGCAAGCCGTTGGCGCGCGAGATCAACGAAGGCATTCGCATCAGCGCCATCGTCAGGTATTTGCGCGAAGCAAGGCTTGCCGGCGCCGCAGCAGAGGCTGTGCGCCGCGCGCTCGCTGCATGGGACAGTGCGCGGCGCCCGGAAACCAATGCGATAGGTGCGCCGCTGAAGTTGACGGAAGAGAGGATCCCGGAGGGTCCGCAGGCGGGTTCCATCCCAAAGCCGGAAGCACCCAATCCACGACACAATCCGGACGGCTCGGTAACCTGGACCTTTCCGATCGAAATCAGCGTGCGTGCGCCGCTGGCCGCCCCGCCTGTCGTGGAGCGGACGGGTGGCGGCCAACCTCGCCTGAAGACTGGTCCTTTGACGGGTGGTGCGGCCGAAGCCGCCAGCTGGGAGACGGAGGATTTCAGCGATCGCGGTGGCTACGAGCCGGGCTTCGTCCCGGGACACAGCATTCCGCTCCCCGATTTCAGCGGCACGGGATGGCGCCCCGCCAAGAACCAGATCCCGCCGGCTGGCGGCGATCCGAACGAACTGCCCTATCACCATTTCTCTATCGTCATGAATGCCGACCGTCGTCTCTGCGGTTTCACTGCCGTCAATATCGATGGCGGACGCATCAAGGCGATCAATCGCGAGGACAAGACCGTCATCGACGAGCCTTCGCTGAAGGATCTTGGCGTCGAATCCATCGGCGCGGATGGCGCAGAGGCAAGCGACGACTTCCGCCCGGACCGTCGCGTCCTGCTTGAGGAACAGATGAACCGCCCATTCTACGAGAAGCAGATCGTGAAGGGCTTTCTCGATACGAAATCGCCGGAGCGCACGGCGCGCATCTTCCAGAAAGGACATATCGTTCTGCGCGGCGACCCGGCATGGGGTTCGGAGACAGAAGCGTTGGCCGCGGAACGCGACACGTTCTTCTATACGAATGCAGCTCCGCAGGTTGGCTTCTTCAATCAGGGCAGCGCGCTCGACCGGCCAGGTTCCAAGGGCAAGCTGCGCTGGAGGGCCGTGGAAACATATGTGCTGCGAAACGCCGTGACCATGAAGCAGCGTGTGAGCGTATTTGCCGGTCCGGTCTTCGACGAAGCCGATCCGCCATATCGCTTCGCCAGCAAGGTGCCGCTGCGCTTCTGGAAGATCGCCGTCTGGAGCGATCGCGACAGCTTGCGCGCGATCGCTCTGCTTGCCGATCAGAAGCCGGTTCTGCAGATCATGCCGGAGGCGATCTCCGCCGAAGCCCTCGGACCGGAAGCCTTTGGCGATGAGGAAGAACTGGCGCGCGTTTCCGAATTCCTGTCGAGCGTCGAGGAGATCGAGGCATTGACGAAGCTCGATTTCGGCGATCAGCTTCGCACCGCCGATATTTGCGCCGGTCGGGCAGCCACACCGGCGATCACCCTCGACCCCGCTGATCTGGAGCCGGCACGCTCCGGAACATCATCAGGCAGAGGCCGGGCGGGCAGGGCGCGGCCGCGGCGCACGCGTTCGTCATAAGGAAGCCACGAGCTCTTCGATACGCCTGAGCAGAAAAACCCGCTCGGGTTCCTGCCGACAGAAGCTCAGCGCCGTCTCGTAAGCTTCGATCGCTTCGTCGCGTCGTCCGAGCCGCCGCAGAAAATCTGCCCGCGCCGAATGCGCGAGGTGATAGGTCGTCAGTTCCCCCTTGCCGATGATGGCATCGACGAGCTCCAGTCCTTTTTTCGGCCCTTCGGACATGGCGATCGCCACAGCGCGGTTGAGCTCGGCGATATCAGAGGGATGGGCGGCAATCAGCAGGTCGTAATAGAAGGCGATGCGCCGCCAGTCCGTTTCCTCTGATCTGCTGGTCTTCGCGTGCTCCGCCGCGATGGCCGCCTGGACCGTATAGATGCCGATCTCAGGCGCGCGCATGGCGCTTGCGAGCAGCGAAAGCCCCTCTGAAATCTTGCTTCGATCCCAGCGTGAGCGATCCTGATCGGCAAGCAACACCAATGCGCCATCGACATCCTGCCGGGCAGCGCGGCGCGACTCCTGCAGGAGCAATAGGGACAGCAGACCTGCGACATCCGGATGCGGCAGCAGGGTTGCCAGTAGCCGCGCCAGCCGGATTGCCTCGGCCGTCAGGTCGGCGCGCACGATCGTGTTGCCCGAGGATGCCGAATAGCCCTCGTTGAAGACGAGGTAGATCACATGCAGCACCCGGTCGAGCCGCTCCGGCAGCTCCGCCCCGACAGGCACTTCATAAGGGATTTTCTCGGTCTTGATCCGGTTCTTGGCGCGCACGATGCGCTGTGCGACGGTCGGCGCCGGCACGAGGAAAGCGCGCGCGATCTCTTCGGTCGTCAGCCCGCAGACCTCACGCAGCGCCATGGCGGTCTGCGCGTCCGCCGGAAGCGCCGGGTGGCAGCAGATGAAGATCAGCCGCAGCATGTCGTCCTCGATCGGTTCCATGTCGCCGATCTCCGTTTCCGTGCCACCAGGATAAAGCCCGTCCTCGATATGCTGCAGCGAGGCATTGAAGCGCGCCCGCCGCCTGAGATGATCGATCGTCTTGAAGCGGCCGGTTGACACCAGCCAGGCGACCGGGTTGTTTGGCATGCCATCGACCGGCCATGTCCGCGCAGCCGCCGCAAAGGCGTCGTGCAGCGCTTCCTCCGCCCGGTCGAAATCGCCGAGCAGGCGGATCAGCGTTGCCAATATCCGGCGCGAATGCTGCCGGTAGATATCTTCGATCACCTGTTCCAACGGCCAGCCCTCACTGCGGCAGGGTGAGCGTTCTTACCGGCCGCAATTCGATCGACCCGACCCGGACGCTTGGAATGCCCGCGACGACTTTGCGCGCCTGTTGGAGATCGGCCGCCTCGATGATGTAGATACCGGCCAGATGTTCCTTCGTCTCGACATAGGGGCCATCGGTCGAAGACAGAATGCCTTGGCGCACTCTCAGCACCGAGGCACTGTCCGGACCTTCCAATGCATCGGAGTGAATCATGATGCCCTCGCGCTCAAGCTCCTCGTCATAGTGGAAATGCGCCCTCACAAGTTCATCGCCTTCGGCCTGCGTGAGCGTGCCGTCCACATCGGCGGAATTATAGATGAGGCAGACGAAGCGCATGGCTATCTCCCATCCCTTATTGAATAGGCCGGCCGGATTTCGACCGATGCATATTTGAGGATCGGGAAGGTGGAAATGATCGACTGTGCTTCCGCCATATCCTCGGCCTCGATCACCACGAAGCCGCCGAGATGCTCCTTGATTTCGGCGAAGGGACCGTCTGTCGCGACAACGGTGCCGTTGCGAATCCTGAGCGTCACTGCCTGTTCCGGCTCGTAAAGCGCCAGCGCGCTCAGCATATGGCCACTGGCGCGCCAGTGATCATCGCTGACGATGCATTCCTGCGTGAGTGCATCCCACTCCTCGCGGGGGACGCGTTTGCTCTTCTCGGTATCGAACCAGATCTGACCCAGAAACTTCATGATATGACCTCCTCAGCCGAATTCGTGGATAGGGCGAACCTCGATCGCGCCGAGCTTTGCCAGCGGAATGCCGGCGGCAATACGGATCGCATCATTGAGGTCCTTGGCGTCGATCAGGATGAAGCCGCCGAGCGCTTCCTTCGTCTCGATGAAGGGGCCGTCGGTGACCGACATCTCGCCGCTGCGCACCCTGACCGTGACCGCTGATTGCGGCGACTGCAGCGCCTGGGCAACGATCATGTGACCGCTCTCGGCAAGATCGCGGTCATAGGCAAGCGAATCCCGATCGAGCTTGTTCTTCTCTTCCGGAGACATGGCCGACAGCGCCGTGCCGTCGAACCAGACCTGGCAAAGATATTTCATTGCTTATCCTCCACGCAGTGCTTTCACAGCCCTTGGACGAACAGCGTAAGCGCTTTTCGACAGGGAAGAAAAATATCTTTTTAGCGGCCTGCGTGTCGAAAGATCGAGACAACACTCGACAAGGCTCCGTCGAAACACATCGAGGAGATGGAGCAATGAGCATGCTTGAATTCGGAATAGCACATCTGATCGTCACACGCGGTGCACGCAAGATGCCGCCGCTCGAGAATGCCGAGGTGATGAAGGTGCTGGTCAGGACCGTGATCGCGCTCGCCGCGCTTGCCGGCCTTGTCCAGGCGCTGCAGCTCGCCGCAAGCGCCTAGATAAAAGGCAGCCCGGCTGCTGGGCTGCCCTCGATATCTTACTGGAATGCCGTTTCGAAGAAGCTGCGCAGCTTACGCGAATGCAGGGCTTCCGGCGGCATGGCGGCAAGCTTCTGAATTGCTCTTATGCCGATCTGCAGATGCTGGTTAACCTGCGTGCGGTAGAAGGCGGTCGCCATGCCCGGCAGCTTCAATTCGCCATGCAGCGGCTTATCGGAAACGCAGAGCAGCGTTCCATAGGGCACGCGGAAGCGGAAGCCGTTGGCGGCAATCGTTGCCGATTCCATGTCGAGCGCGATGGCGCGGGCCTGCGACAGGCGCTTCACCGGGCCGGCCTGATCGCGCAGTTCCCAGTTGCGGTTGTCGATCGTGCCGACCGTGCCGGTGCGCATGATGCGCTTCAGCTCGAAGCCTTCGTAGCCGGTGATCTCGGCAACGGCAGCCTCGAGCGCCACCTGCACTTCGGCAAGTGCCGGGATCGGCACCCAGACCGGCAGGTCGTCGTCGAGTACATGGTCTTCGCGCATATAGGCATGCGCCAGAACGTAATCGCCGAGCCGCTGGCTGTTGCGCAGGCCGGCGCAATGGCCGAGCATCAGCCAGGCATGCGGGCGAAGCACGGCCACGTGGTCGGTGATCGTCTTGGCGTTGGACGGGCCGACGCCGATATTGATCATGGTGATCCCGGCATGGCCCTTCTTCTTGAGATGATAGGCCGGCATCTGCGGCAGGCGGGCAAGTGTGGCATCCGTTTCCGGAACGCTTGCTCCTGCCAGCGTGACGATGTTGCCGGGCTCCACGAAGGCCGTGTAGCCTTCGCCACCTTCTGCCATCAGCTTGCGTGCCCAAGTGCAGAACTCGTCGATATAGAACTGGTAGTTCGTAAACAGCACGAAGTTCTGGAAGTGCTCGGCACCCGTCGCCGTATAGTGCGACAGGCGGGCGAGCGAATAGTCGATGCGCTGTGCGGTGAATGGCGCCAGCGGTGAGGGCTCGCCTGGAGGCGGCAGATACTCGCCATTGGCGATCTCATCGTCGGTCGTATTGAGGTCGGGCGTATCGAAGAGATCGCGCAGCGGAATATCGACGAAAGCCGCCGCAGACGCTTCCACGTGGGCGCCTTCGCCGAAAGCAAAATGCAGCGGGATCGGCGTCGAGGATTCGGACACGACGACAGGCACGTTGTGGCTCTTCATCAGGAGCAGCAACTGCTCCTTCAGATAATGCTTGAAGAGCCTCGGCCGCGTGACGGTCGTCGTATAGACGCCCGGTGCCGTAACATGACCATAGGAGAGGCGGGAGTCGACATGACCGAAGCTCGTCGTCTCGATGCTGACCTGGGGATAGAAGGCGCGATAGCGGCAGGTGATCGGCGCCCCTTGCGCAAGCTTAGTGAAGCTGTCGATCAGGAAGGAGGTATTGCGCTCGTAGAGCTCGGTCAAAGCTTCGACGGCTTTTGCCGGATCATCGAAGGCTTGCGGCTCGAAAGGGGGAGGGGACGAAATGTCAAAAACGGACAGGGGATAGATTCGTTTGCTCATGAGGCATTATAGAGAGTCATTTTTAACAAGCAAACGACGCGCGGAGGCTGAGACCCGGATTTTTCAGATATGCTTCCAGGTCTCAGCGGATGGCAGTGCAGTAACCGCCGCTGCTTTTCAGGCAGGTATAGTTCGCGCCGAAATGCGACTGCTGTGCGCCGCCGCCGCCGGTACGCACGACGACTGCCGAAAACGAAATCGCGAAGATCGCCGCAAACAGCGTTATGATTGTAAACCGTCTCGCCAGAATGAACACGTCCACGTCCTTACCCCGATATACGCCCTTCATGGTGCTGTTTTGCCATGATGCGGCTGAACGGGTGCTGAGATGGCGGTTCATTTTGCGTTCAGTTTCTGAGGCCGGCTAAGGTTCTCAGAGACTGAACGTTTCAGAGGCGAGTCCAGGTCTGCGTTTTGCAGAAGACCTGCATCACGCAGCCCTGCATCTTCAGCGAGCTGCCGGAGATGCTGCCCGAGCCGCTATAAGTCTTGTCGTCGGCCGGATCGGTGATTTCACCGCTATAGCTGCCGCCGGTGCCGGACAGCCTGCCGATCTTCTTGCCGGCATATTTGCCCGTCTTCAACGTGATGCAGTATGCGCCGCCGCAGGGCGCAATTGCCGCCGTATCGCCGGCGCGCGTCTTCCAATTGCCGACAATCGGCTCATCCGCCTGTGCAAGGCCTGCAACAAGTGCCAGCGTGCCGGCGAAAACGAGGGTACGGATCATCTCTTCCTCCATGAGATATGAATGGCGCGAAAATAACTGACGCGAACGTAAAGGTAAATACGCGGGGGAAGGGCCGAAAATCCGGCCTCCGGACAGGGTTTTCCTGCTGATCGCCTGATCGACGCTGATTTCATGGTGAACAAATCCTCAATTTCCAAGTCTGAATTTTTCGTAAAAGGCATGCGAAAATCCTTAATTCGCGGGGATTCCGATGTTTAACAAAAATCCAATTTTACCAAGCGTTTGCACTTTGTTTGCGTCAAATTAAGCATGCATTTTAGGCGTTTTTTGAAAGCCGTTTGGCATAGTGAACCCATCAAACGAGCGGGGTAAGCCCGCCGGACCGGAAAGGCCGGAAGCTACAGAAGATGGCAAGGCCCGAAGGTAAAACAGGGTACGTCTTAACAGGCTAAACAGGGATAGAACCGATGGCACGCTTTGAAATGCACAATGCTGAAATGGCCACCATGGGTGGCGACAACAACAGCGCCGATGTCTTCTGCGAAATGGGTCTGATGTATGCGACCGGCCGTGGTTGCGCGATCGATCTCGTCTCCGCTCACAAGTGGCTGAACATCGCTGCAATCAAGGGCAACGACCGCGCAGCCGAGCTGCGCGCCGATGTCGCTGCGACGATGAGCAAGATGCAGCTTGCCGAAGCGCTGCGCGCCGCCCGCGAATGGATGACGATCCACTAAAAATCGTCCCCTCCGGTAACAAATCGACAAGAGCAAAATAACAACCTCAAAAGAGGGGAGCTGGCGGGGCACCTTGGACGGGGCCGATGCCAGGAGAAGGAAACCGCGACCGGCTTGTCCTCTGCCGGCCGCGGTTTACCGTTCTGGCTTACTCGTTTTCAGCCGAGCTTCTTCAGCACCAGCGGCAGCGCCTCTTCGAGCAGCGCCATGTCCGCTTCAGGCCCGACGCTGACACGAATGCAGCGGTTGAGTGGCGCCACACCCGGCATGCGGATGAAGACACCGTGTTCCATCAATCCGTCGACGATCGCCCGCGCGTAAGCGCCATCGCGCCCGGCATCAACGGCCACGAAATTGGTGGCGGATACCAGCGGCTGCAAGCCATTCGTCCTGGCAATATCAGCGATCCGGTCGCGCGCGGCATGGATTTTCCCGATCACTTCGGAAAGATAGGCCTGATCCTTAAGGGCTGCGAGCGCTGCGACCGTCGCAAGCCGGTTCATGCCGAAATGGTTGCGGATCTTGTCGAAGGCCTGCGCCGTACCCGGCGTCGAAATAGCATAACCGATGCGGGCGCCGGCAAGTCCGTAAGCCTTGGAGAAGGTGCGGGTGCGCACGATATTCGGCAGGTCGACGAGGGACTGGATCGACGGCAGCGCTGAGGCCGGGCCGGTCTCGCTATAGGCTTCATCGAGGATCATCAGGCAAGTTTTCGGCAGGGCGTGCGCAAAGGCGACGATCTCTTGGGCATCCCACCAGCTTCCCATCGGATTGTCGGGATTGGCGAAATAGACGAGCGGTGCGTTCTCGCGCTTGACCGCATCGAGCAGCGCGTCGAGATCCTCGCGGTCGCCGGCATAGGGAACGGTGACCAGCCGGCCACCGAAACCGTTCACGTGGAAATTGAAGGTGGGGTAGGCGCCGAGCGAGGTGACGACGGTGCCGTCGGGCTCGATCACCAGCCGCACGATCTGCCCGAGCAATTCATCGATGCCGCCGCCGATGGCGATATTGGCCGGTGTCACGCCGAGATGGGCGGCGAGCGCCTCGCGCAGAGCGTAGTTTTCCGGATCGTTGTACTTCCAGATACCGCCGACCTGTTCCCGCATTGCGGCAATGACCGAGGGAGCCGGGCCGAAACCGTTTTCATTGGCGCCGATGCGCGCTTTGACCTTCAGGCCACGCTGGCGCTCGATGGCCTCGGGGCCGACGAAAGGAACGGTGGAGGGCAGGGCGCTGGCGAGTGGCGTGAAGCGCGAGAAGGCAGACATGCGAGGGTAATTTCCCGAAACTGTTGAAAAAGCCGCGCAACAATAGGCTCTCGCTTTGCCAAGGCAAGCAAGATTATTTCACGCTCGCGACTGCTCAGACGCGCTTGCCGTTGCGGCGCGCGTCGATCGCTTCGGTATTGCCGATCATGAAGTCGGCGCGCACTACCTTGCGCAGGACATCCAGTTCGATGAGGTTGATGAAGCGAACACCGATGCGTTCGTGATGGCGGTAGACCTCGGCACAGCCGATGCGATAGGCAAGCCCCAGGATGTTCAGGTAATAATGCTTGGGCAGGCCGGCCGTGGTGGACACGACGAAGGTCGCGCCGCCCTGGGAAATCTCGAGAATTTCGGCGCTGCGTATCGAAATTCCGGTCAGGCAGGGACGAACGGCGACGATACGGGCCGGCCGCTTGACGTTGAACTCCTCCCAGCGAATGTCGTAGACAGCCGACTTCACCGTGGCGAGGTGCGTTGCGCGGAGCATTTCCATTTCGCATTCTCCGTCAGACAGTTCAAATTTCGGGCTGTTCGACGGAGAGGCTCACACGAATGCTTTTCACATTCGTCAAATATAAAATTACAGTTTTAACGAGTTTGAGATTTGTGCGGTAGCGGCACATCTATTGTACCCTCTTGGGAATAAACCGGCGGACGTTAGGCCGGCATGCGAGCAATGGCCCTCAGCAGGCATCGGGCGCAACCGGAAAGGTTCGCCTAAACAATATCCACCAGAGGCTCATGGCGAGCGGCCAGTCCTTTCGTGTCGACAAACGAGGGATGTTGCAGGGGCCGTAAGCCGCGAGTCCCAAAATGGCACCATGGAGAAGCGCCAGGGAGGCATCCCTTTGCCTAATTGATCGCCGTAGGACGTGCGGGCGTCGAGGCAGCCGGCGCAGGCAGTGAGCGCTATCATCATCGTCTTCGATCTCCCGCTTTGTCCCTTCTGCGCTATGTCCTGCCTTCCGGATCGCGGTTGATTCTCTTTGGGCAGATTTTTCCCGAACTCTTTCAATTGCCGGGCGTTTTCTCTTAACGATGCGCTGCTTCCAATGATGAAAGCGAGGAAACTGAAATGACAGATGTCAAAGTTCCCTGGGAATCCTGGGTCGTCGTGTGCGATGGGGCAAAAGCCTTGATCCTGCAGAATGCAGGTGACGCCGAGCTGATGAACCTTCAGGTCCGTGAAACTCTCACACAGCCCAATCAGCCGACCCGTGAGCTTGGTACCGACAAGCCGGGCCGCGCCTATGCCCCGGACGGGCTCAGCGGCAGCGCCATGGAAGAGACCGATTGGCAGGACCAGGCCGAAGCCGACTTCCTGAGAGAAGTTGCGGTAAAACTCGATGAACTCGTGCATGAGAAGGAGGCAAGGCGCATCGTTCTGGTGGCGCCTCCGCGTGCGCTCGGCACGCTGCGTCCCAATCTCAGCGCCGATACGCAGGCAGCGATCTCAGCCGAGGTGGCGAAGGATTATACCAACCTTCCCGTCGATCAGATCGAGCGGTATCTTGCCGCCTGATCGCCGCAAGCTATCGCTCTTCCAGCGCGGGTCAAACGGCCCGCGCTTTTTATATGGCCGAAAATGAGGGAATCACAGGCTGGTTTCGAAACTCAGCCGCAGCACGTGATGCAGGAATTCGGGGTTCAGCAGCATGTTGAAGCTGATGGTCACGAACTCGTCTTCGCGCTTGACCACGGTCGCGCCGATCTCGTCATGGATGCCGAGGATTTCCAGGAAGAAATTCTGCGGCATTTCCAGGCTGGGGCTGACTTCCAGCAGCGCGCCGGCGAGCGTGATGGTGCGGATCAGGCAGCGCACTTGCGTGCCGGTGCTGAGATGGTGGCCGACGAAGATGATGTTGCCGGGCCGGTCGAGGTTGAACTCCCTGTAAGCCTCTTCGGGCTTGGGATGTTCTGTGTCGAGGTGCATCTGAAAGGCCATATCAGCCTCCGCTTGTTGTACGATCAGATTTTAACGCGTGAATACTTACATCTGCTGAACAACCATCTTAAAATTGAAAGCTTGTGCAAAACCTAACGGCATAACGCTTTTATTGCAGGCTATACTGTTCAGAATCCGCCCAATCTTCAGTTAAGCCTGCGCCATCATTGACTTGGCGTCCGTGGTCGCGCATAGAGAAGCCGGTTCGAGGCACCTGCTGCTCGCGGATGAAACATCCATGGTGAAGCCCTCGCGATCATGGTCACAGCCCCAATGCATGCTGACTGACGGCAATGCGAGCCCCCCCTGACAGTCGAATGGCATGCCTTTGAAAGGCTGAACCCGTGACTCGTACCACTATGACTATGACCTATCCACCGATCGACGAGCTGAAGGCCCAGGCAAAGCGCTTGCGCCAGGCCATGACCGAGCGCGGCAGCGAGATGAGCCATGCCGCCGCTCTCGAACTGATCGCCCGCCAATATGGCGCCCGCGACTGGAATACGCTCTCTGCCCTCGCTGCCAAGCCCAATGACAAACCCGCCTCGCCGATTTTCGTCGGCGCCCATGTCAGCGGGCGTTATCTGAACCAGCCCTTCACCGGCAAGGTTCTGGCGCTTGCGGCCGTCCCGGGCAGCGAATTCTACAGGATCACCATCCATTTCGATGAGCCTGTTGATGTCGTGACCTTCGAGAGCTTCTCGGCCTTCCGACAGCGCATCCACGCCCAGATCGACGAGAATGGCGTTTCGCCGCGCAAGACCTCCAACGGTCTGCCGCATCTCGTTCTCGATATCTGATCGCCAAATTGCTGCCCGTAGCACCCGGATTCCGTCCATGACCTCACGCTCTGAAACCAATGCCTTTCTGACCGGTCCGCTGCCTGCGGTTTTTGTCCGCACTGCGCTGCCGATCATTCTCATCACCACTATCAACGGCCTGTTCGCCGTGGTGGACGCCTATTTCCTCGGTGCCTATGTCGGGGCTGGCGCACTTTCCGCCGTCACACTGATCTTCCCCGGCCTGATGATGCTGGTCGCCCTCCAGTCGCTCGTCTCGAACGGTATGGCGAGCATCCTTGCCCGTGAACTCGGCGCAGGCAATCGCGATGCTGCCCGGCGCACGTTCGCGGCTGCCCATGTGCTGGCAATCGTGGTGGTGCTTGTTATCAACGTGATCTACTGGACGGTCGGCTGGACCATCGTCGCAAATGCGGCAAGTGGTGACCTCGCAGTTGCCGAAAATGCCCGCACCTTCATGGGTATCATGGCCGGTGCCGCGCCCATCGCCTTCTTCCTGTCGCTCAATATCGATGCCTTGCGCAGCGAAGGCCGGATCGGCTTCATGACCATGGTGATGCTTGCCGCCACGGCACTCAACATCGCCGCCAATTGGTTCTTCATGGCGATCCTTGGATGGGGTGTGGCCGGCTCGGCGGTGGGCTCGGTGCTCGCCCAGGCGATCTGCCTGGTTGCCGTGCTGATCTACCGCTGGCGCAACGAGCGCGCGCTCCGCCCGGCCACCCGCTTTCCACTTTCGGACTGGCGGCCGATCATGGCACTTGGCGCGCCGATGAGCCTCGGCTTCATCGGCATCTCGCTCTGCTCGGCAGCCGTGATCTTCAACCTGTCAATCTGGGGCGAGGGCGATTACGCCGCAACCGTCGGGGCGTACGGCATCATCACCCGTGTGATGACCGTCGCCTATCTGCCGCTGCTCGGCCTCAACATCGCCTTCCAGACGATCTGCGGCAACAATTATGGAGCCGGCCTTTCCGAGCGTGTCGGTCGCAGCCTGCAAGTTGCCCTGATCACAGCCCTCGTCTACTGCACCGGCGTAGAGATCACGGTGGAATTGCTGGCTAGTCGCCTCGGCCATGTCTTCGTTGCCGACCCCGTCGTCATTGCCGAGGTCTCGCGCATCCTGCCATGGACGATCGGCGCCTATTTTCTGTTCGGCCAGATGATGGTGCTGTCTGGCTATTTCCAGGCGATCGGCGATGCCAGACGCGCAGCGATCTTCGGCCTGTCGCGCGCCTATCTCTTCACGCTGCCGCTGACTTTCCTGCTGCCGCGTGCGTTCGGGGAGATGGGCATCTGGATGGTGCCGGTCTTTGCCGAGGCCTGCATGTTCCTGCTGGCCTTCACTGTGCTTGCGCGCAATGCAAGGCGGCTCGGCTGGCGCTATGGTCTGCTGCCCGCTTGAAAAGAAAAGCAAGAAAGGGCCGCACCTTGCCGGCGCGGCCCTTTTTCAATCCTTGCTGGCTGCGGGTGCGGATGCCGCAGCAGCCTCCGCTTCTCCGAGCGCCTGCGCACATTCCTCGCAACAGACTTCAACGGTCTTGCCGCCAAGCTTCACGCTGATGGCATCCGGCCCGAGTTCGCAGTCGCAGGCAGCGCATGTGGTCTTCTTCATCTTGTCATCCTCCGGTTGGGCCCCGTTTGGGGCAGGATCATGAGACCACTGCTCGCCTTTCGCCGCTGTCGAATTCTTTAGCGACTTTACGCCCGAAGCCGTGTCGCGCGCTGAAATTCCGCCGGCGTCTGGCCATAGGCCTGGCGGAAGGATGCGGTGAAATGGCTGTGGCTGGAAAAACCGAGATCGAGGCCGAGCGCCGTCAGATCCTCATACTCGCCAAGAAGATCGAGCGCGCGGGCAAGGCGAAGTCGAAGCTGATAGCGGTAAAGTGGCGTCGCCTCCACCTGCTGGAAGACCTGCGTGAGATAGACAGGCGAAACGCCGACTTCCGTTGCGATCTCGGCGAGCGTCCAGCGTCGCGCGAGATCGGAGGAGAGCACGAGCTTTGCCCGGTCGACAAGTTTCTGCCTTCCGGCACTCGCACCCGCTGCATGCGAGGTGCGTTCGCCAAGCGAACGGCGCACGAGAGTGAGCGCCAGCGTTTCCGCTTCCAGCGTCTCGGCAACACCCCGGCGCAACCCGTGGCGAAGAAGCGCGACAAGCGCCTGTGCGCGCGGATCGATACGCCTGCGCTGGCGTTTGAAACCGAACAACTCGCCGGCCTGCACCTGATCCTTGGGCGCAAGCTCGGCCAAAAGGGATTCTTCGATGGAAAGATCGATGCAGGCATCGCCGCCCTCGACGGGATGGCTGATGCGGTAGCCTTGCCCGACATTGAAGAAGAGCATCTGATTGGCTTCCGCCACCGTGTCGGCGCGCCCGACATGGCGCATGAAGACACCGCGATAGGGATAGACGAGGCTCGTCTTGTGGGCGCATTCCTCGTCGCTCTTGTGACGGCATTCCCCATTGCAGACAATGTCGCGGATCGCGACAGTCTTCGTCTTCAAGAGCAATGCGGTCGAAAATTGCGACATCGGTGTTTCCGGATTTTTGCGCGGCGAGCAGTGCCCGCCGCGGCACCTTATCACAATCCCTTGTTGCTCCAGTAGTGGCTTGAGATATGCACGTCGCTTTCGATCTGGCCGCGGGAAAGACCGATATCCTTCAACTGATCGTCGGACAGCTCCATGACGGCGCTGCGACTGCGCCGTTCGGCGAGCTTGCGTGCCATCAAACGAAAGCCCGTCACGATACCTGCAAGAAGCCGGGACTGTCTGGTTTCCGTCCGGCGGGTGGTCTGGGCATAAATTGTAAGGCTAGAGCCGCGCATGGTGTTTCCTCCATCCAGTGCGTTGGAATGGGAGGATTGAACCATTTGTGCGGCTTGCCCGCTGTCAGATTATTTAGCGATCTGCAGCTGCGTCAGGCTTTCAGCAGCCACTCATGTTCCGGCGCATTGTAGAACTTCCAGACACGCTTAGGCCCCGCCATGACATTGAGATAATAGAGATCGTAGCCATGCGTCGCCGCGCAAGGGTGATATCCCTTAGGCACCAGCGTCACGTCACCGTCTTCCACGACCATGGCCTCGTCAAGTGAGCGGTCATCGGTATAGACGCGCTGGAAGCCGAAGCCCTGGGGCGGGTTGAGGCGGTGATAATAGGTCTCTTCCAGCATGCTTTCATGCGGAAGATCGTCCCGGTCATGCTTGTGCGGTGGATAGGACGAGGTGTGCCCGCCGGGCGTGATGACCTCGACGACGAGCAGCGAATGCGCCGAGCTGTCGTCCTCAGGCATGATATTGTTGACGTAGCGCACATTCGTGCCCTTGCCGCGCGTCAGCGGCGGGTGGGTGCCCGGCGGAATGGCCTTCGCCTCATAGGTGCCGCCGCCGGGGGCAGAGCAGACGGCCAGCTCCAGATCAGTCTCGGCCGTCACCGACCATGTCGATTCCATCGGGATATAGAGAGCGTGCGGTGCGCCGTCGAAAGGGCTCATGCGCTCGCCGAGCGTACCAAAATCCCTGGTGCCGGCCGAAGCCTTGCCCTTGCCGCTCACCCAGACGAGGCAGACCTCGCGTTCGCCGGTCTCGCCCGATACCGTCTCGCCCGGCTTCAGGCAGTACATGTCGAAGCCGACATAGGTCCAGCCGGCGCTTTCGGGTGTCACATGCGTGACGCGGCCATGCGTGCCTGACGGTTTTACCTTGAGGTTTGGCATTGGTATTCTCCTCCTGAATTGGTGCGTGCGGCCCCCTCATCCGGCTGCCGCCACCTTCTCCCCGCTGGGGAGAAGGTGCCCGGAGGGCGGATGAGGGGGCTCCGCGCTCCGACGCTAGCTTCAATCTCTCCCCACTGGGGAGGGGTTTTTCTCTTCCGTTACCCCTCCGGAAACCCTTCCGTCTCCACCGTATAACCAGCAGCCGTCATAACCCGCATCAATTCGGCATGACCGATCTCGGCCATCTTCTGCGGCGGCGCCTTACGCGGATCCTGTTCGGCTTCGACGACGAACCAGCCTTCATAACCATAATCAGCAAACCGCTTGACGATCGCGCCGAAATCGAGCGAGCCGTCGCCCGGCACGGTGAAGGCGCCGAGCGCCACCGCGTCGAGGAAGGATTGCTTGCTGCGATCCAGGCCATCGACGACGGACTTCCGGATATCCTTGACGTGCACATGGTTGATACGGGCGTGGTGATTGTCGATCGCGCGCAGCACGTCACCGCCGGCAAAGGCCAGATGCCCGGCATCGAGCAGCAGCGGAATGCCCGCGCCCGAATTCTTCATGAAGGCATCGAGCTCCGGCTCGGTCTCGACGACAGCTGCCATATGATGGTGGTAGGAAAGCGGTATGCCCTGGTCGGCACACCATTCGCCGAATTCGGTGACGCGGCGTCCATAGGCCTTCATCTCGTCATCGCCAAGCCGCGGCTTGGTCGCGAGCGGCTTGGAGCGATCACCCTGGATCGAGCGGCCGACTTCGCCATAGACGATGCAGGGGGCATTGACCGCTTTGAACAGCTCGATCATCGGCGCGATACGGTCCTTATTGGCCGCAAGTTCCTCGTTGACCAGCGTGCCGGAGAACCAGCCGCCGCACAGTGTCACGTCGGCAGCGCGCAGGATGGGCAGCATTTCTTGCGGGTTGCTCGGGAAACGGCGGCCCTGCTCCATGCCGGTAAAGCCGGCGGTGCGGGACTGGCGCAGGCATTCCTCGAGGGAAACGTCGTCGCTGAGTTCGGGAAGGTCGTCATTCCACCATGCGATGGGCGACATGCCGAGTTTGGCCTTCATGAATGGTCTCCTTGAAAATAGCGTGGAGGAGCGCTTCCGCTCCTCCAGAAAATCATAGCAATCGATCAGCCGACGCGCTGGGCAGCGCGCGCTTTGACATAGGCCTCATGCGCCTTGTTGACCTCGCCGCGCGGGCTGACTTCCGGCACCGCGACATCCCACCAGTGGCCGCCGGCGTCGGTGGTAACAAGCGGATCGGTGTCGATCACGAAGACCGAGGTGCGGTCATTCTTCTTCGAATCGGCGATCGCCTGTTCCAGTTCGGCGATGGAGGAAACCTTGACCGCGATCGCTCCCATCGCTTCGGCATGCGCCCGGAAATCGATCTCGGGCATGACCTCGTGATAGGCGTCCTTCAAGAGATTGTTGAAGTTGGCGCCGCCGGTGGCCATCTGCAGGCGGTTGATGCAGCCATAGCCGCGGTTATCGAGCAGCACGATATTGAGTTTGAGACCCAGCATGACCGACGTCGCAAGCTCCGAATTCAGCATCATGTAGGAACCATCGCCGACCATGACGACGACATCCTTTTCCGGATGCGCCATCTTGGTGCCGAGACCGCCGGCGATTTCATAGCCCATGCAGGAGAAGCCGTATTCCATGTGGTAGCTGCCGGGGACGGTCGCCGGCCACAGCTTGTGCAGCTCACCCGGCAGACCGCCGGCAGCGCACAGCAGCACCGTCTTCTCGCCGCCGATCGACCGGGCGACTGCGCCGATGACCTGCGCATCGGAAGGCAGGGCGGCATTGGTGGTGCCCATCGCCTTGGCGGCGGCTTCCATCCAAACGTTCTTTTCCTTTGTTGCCTTTTCGGCAAGGGCAGCCGGTGCCTTCCAGCCGGAGAGCCCAGCCGAGAGTGCCTTCAGACCCTCGCGCGCATCGGCAACCAGCGGATGGCTATCATGTTTCAGCGCGTCATAGGCCGCGATATTCAGGCTGAGCAGCTTGAAGTTCTCATTCTTGAAGAGCGCCCAGGAGCCTGTTGTAAAGTCCTGGCAGCGCGTGCCGACGGCAATCACCAGGTCGGTTTCCTCGGCAATCGCATTGGCAGCCGAGGTGCCGGTCACGCCGACGGAGCCGAGCGCCAGCGGATGACTTTCGTCGATCGCCGACTTGCCGGCCTGGGTGACGACGACGGGAACGCCATGCGCTTCCGCAAAGGCGGCAAGTTCCTTCGTCGCCTGCGAATAGAGAACGCCACCGCCGGCAACGATGACCGGCTTCTGCGAGGCCTTGATCAGCGCAATGGCATTGGCAAGTTCATCGGCATCCGGCTGCGGACGGCGCACCGTCCAGACCTTCTCTTCGAACAGGCTTTCCGGATAGTCGAAGGCTTCCGCCTGAACGTCCTGGCAGAGCGACAGCGTCACCGGGCCGCAATCGAGCGGATCGGTCAGAACCTGCATGGCGCGCTTCAGCGCCGTGATGATCTGTTCCGGCCGGGTGATACGGTCGAAATAGCGCGAGACCGGGCGGAAAGCATCATTGGCCGAAACCGTGCCGTCGCCGAAATCCTCGATCTGCTGCAGCACCGGATCGGGCGCGCGGTTGGCGAAGATATCGCCGGGCAGGAAGAGTACCGGGATGCGGTTGACATGTGCCACGCCAGCGGCCGTCACCATGTTCAGCGCGCCGGGGCCGATGGAGGTCGTGCAGGCCATGAAACGCTGGCGGAAGCTCGCCTTGGCGTAAGCGATTGCAGCATGGGCCATGCCCTGTTCGTTATGCGCGCGATAGGTCGGCAGTTCCTGGCGGACCTGATAGAGCGCTTCGCCCATGCCGGCGACATTGCCGTGGCCGAAGATCGCCCAGACACCGCCGAAGATCGGCACTTTCTTGCCGTCCACGATGGTCATCTGCACTCTAAGGAAATGCGCGACGGCCTGCGCCATCGTCAGTCTTACCGTCTTGCCCATCGGGCGCCTCCCAAATTCACTCTACTTAATTGAGACCGCGCGTTTTCAGCCAGGCCTCTGTCAATTGCTTGAAGCGGCCGGCCATATCGGCAATCGCTTCCTCGTCGTTGAGCTTGCCCGAAAGCCAGCCGCGCGCCGCATCGGCAAAGATCGTGCGGCCAACCGCAAAGCCCTTGACCGAGGGCGCCGCCAATGTCGCCTCGAAACCCTTCACCAGTTCGTCGGCGGGAGCCTCAAGCCCCAGCAGCACGATACCGCGGCACAATGGATCATTTTTGGCAATCACGGCATCGATCTTCTTCCAGGCGCCGGTTGAGGCCTGCGGCTCCAGCTTCCACCAGTCCGGCTTGATGCCGAGCGCGTAGAGCTCTTCGAGCGCCGTCGAGACAGTATCGTCGGTCAGCGGCCCGTTCTTGCTGGAGATGATCTCCACCAGCAGCTCGCGGCCAACCTTGCGCGCGGCTTCAAAGAGCGTGCGCAGCTTCTCCTGCTGTTCCGTCTTCAAGTCGGCCGGATCGTCGGGATGGTAGAAACACAGGCACTTGATGCAATGGTCGAGCGGCCATTCCACCAGCTGTGAGCCGATATCCTGGCTGAATTCGAAACGCAGCGGCTTGGAGCCCGGAAGCTCGACCGGCCGGCCGATCCAGGTGAAATCCTTCTTGGCCGCGTCGAAGAAGGCGTCACGGCCGAAGCGCTCGTCGATCAGCATGCCATAGCCCGTCCGGCCATTGGCAACGCGGGCAGCGGCTTCCACCGCCAGTCGCTTGAAGGCGACGATCTGCTTGTAATCGATGTTGAGCTCGTCGCAGACAGCGGTTAGCTGCGAACGGTGGTCGATGGCGAGCGCCATCAGTAGCGGGATCTCGCCCTTGCGGGTCGAGGCCCAATGGATGTGGTTGATCGCCTCGTCCTTGCGCAGCGCGCGGTGTTTGCTGCCGTTCTTCAGGAAGAAGTCGAGCTCCGCCCAGGTCGGATATTCTGGTGAGCAGAGCAGGCGGGAAACGGCAAAGGCGCCGCAGGCATTCGCCCAGGTGGCGCAGGTCTTCAGCGGTTCATCCTTCAGCCAGCCACGCAACAGGCCGGACATGAACGCATCGCCCGCGCCGAGCACGTTGAACACCTCGATCGGAAAGCCCTGGCCGACAATGCCGTCTTCCAGATTGTCGCTGATCGGGCCGTCATAGACGATACAGCCCATGGCTCCGCGCTTTAGAACGATGGTCGCAGGCGAGAGGCGTCTGATCTCCTTCAACGCACCGAGAACATCATCGGCACCCGATGCAATCAGGATCTCTTCTTCCGTACCGACGATCAGATCGCAATCCGGCAGCGTCTCCTTCATCTTCGATGAGACGCGGTCCGATTTCACATAACGCTCGAAGCCCTCGGCATGGCCGGCAAGGCCCCAGAGGTTCGGCCGGTAGTCGATATCGAAAATCACCTTGCGGCCGTTCGCCTTGGCAAGGCGGATCGCCTTGCGCTGCGCGGCCTCCGTATTCGGGCGGGAGAAATGTGTGCCCGAAACCAGCACCGCCCGCGAGGACTTGATGAAATCCTCGTCGATATCGCCTTCATCGAGCGCCATGTCGGCGCAGTCGGACCGGTAGAAAATCATCGGCGAAACGCCTTCGGCCTCGACCGCCAGCAGCACCAGCGCCGTCAGCCGGTCCTTGTCCGTCTTGATGCCTTTCGTCTCGACGCCTTCGCGCGCCGACTGCTCGATGATGAAGCGGCCCATCTGCTCGTCGCCGACGCGGGTAATCAATGCCGATTTCAGCCCGAGCCGCGCCGTGCCGATCGCGATATTGGCAGGGCAGCCGCCGACGGATTTCGCAAACGAACCGATATCTTCCAGCCGCGAACCGATTTGCTGACCGTAAAGGTCGACGGACGAACGGCCGATGGTGATCACGTCGAGTGTCGGCTCCGGCTGTGAGCCCGGATTCGATTGTGCCATGATGTCCTCCCGCTAGATTTTTACGCGGCCTGGACCGTCCGCGAATTTTGAATAATGAAACATTGGTTCCGTCTCTTTGTCAATTCGGAATGTTTATTCCATTTTGGTCTTCACGGGTTTTGAGTGCTGTAATTTGCGTCGCCGCTCCGCAATGGCAACCGGCAGCGCCATGGTGAGCGCCATGGAGGCCGACAATGAACGGAAGCCGGCGAAATCGGCCTCCGCTACTTCGAACCAGTGCGTGGCGCAGGCAGCGAGCGGCGAGAAGGCCGAATCGGTGATCGCAATAACCGGCACACCGCGATCGGCAAGCTCCTGGCTCTGGATAAGGCTGTCGGCCGCATAGGGAGAAAAGCTCGCCGCAATCGCCGCATCGCGCGGCGTGGCGAATTGTACCATCTCCGGATCGACGCCGTTTGGCGAGGCGACGATCTGATGGCGGATGTTCAGCTTGGAAAAGGCGTAGGTCATGTGCGCCGTCAGCGGATAGGAGCGCCGCTTGGCGATGAGATAGATGGTCTCCGCCGCCGCCAGGATATCGACGGCCTTCGCAAAAGTGTCCGTCTGCACCGTCGCCGCAAGCCGGTTCACCGACTGACTCGCAGCGGAAATAAAGCCTGTCAGCAGCGTTGCATCCTCATCATCCCCGCCGGACTGCTCCAGCGTAACGAGGCGTTCCTCATAGCTCAGCGTCCGGTCACGCAGCCGCTCGCGAAAAATGCTCTGGAGATCGGAAAAGCCTTCATAGCCGAGGTGATGGGCAAGGCGCACCAGCGTGGAGGGCTGCACATCGGAGGCCGCGGCAATGCTGGCCGTTGTGCCGAAGGCGATTTCATCGGGATTGCCGAGCGCAAAGGCGGCCACCTGCGCCAGCCGCTTCGGCATGTTCGCCTTGCGCTCGATAATGGTACTGCGCAGGCTTTCGAAATCGCGTGGCACGCGCGCTCTTTGGGGATCATTATCCATGCTGACGGCTCAGAAGATGAAACAAATATTCCATATTTCGGAGCATAAACGATTTCGATGAAGGCGCCTAATTGTTTTTAATAGGCTGAAAATCAAGGGTTTTGGACAGTTTAGAGAAGGCCGGGCCGAATTGATGCGGCGGGACATGCTTGTCAAAATGATCCAAATATTCCAAAAATTCCTCCGGAGTTGAGGAGGAGACCCTGCAATGAAGCCACTCGGCATCGGTTTGATCGGCACCGGTTATATGGGCAAGTGCCACGCGCTGGCATGGAATGCGGTAAAAACCGTCTTTGGCGATGTCGAGCGGCCGCGCCTCGTGCATCTTGCAGAGGCGAATGCGGACCTCGCAAGCGCCCGCGCTGCCGAATTTGGCTTCGAGAAGGCGACGGCCGACTGGCGGGCGCTGATTGCCGATCCCGATGTGGATGTCGTCTCCGTCACGACACCCAACCAGTTCCACGCCGAAATGGCGATCGCCGCCCTCGAGGCGGGCAAGCATGTCTGGTGCGAAAAGCCGATGGCGCCCGCCTATGCCGATGCCGAGCGCATGCTTCAGATTGCCAGGCAATCCGGCAAGGTCGCCGTGCTCGGCTACAACTATATCCAGAACCCGATCATGCGGCATATCAAGACGCTGATCGGCGAAGGCGCGATCGGCTCCGTCAATCATATCCGCATCGAAATGGACGAGGATTTCATGGCCGATCCGGACGGTCTCTTCTATTGGAAGAGCGAATTGTCGGCCGGTTACGGCGCACTCGACGATTTCGCCGTCCATCCGCTGTCGCTGCTCTGGTATCTATTCGGCCATGTCGAAGCCGTCACCACGGATATGGTCAAACCCTATGCCGACCGTCCTCTGAAGGAAGGCGGCAGACGCGCGGTCGAGAATCACGATGCGGCCAATGTCCTGATGCGCCTCGGCGGCGGTATCTCGGCGGTGCTGATGGCAAACCGCGCCGCATGGGGCCGCAAGGGCCGCATCGCGCTGCAGATCTACGGCTCGAAGGGGTCGCTCCTCTATGATCAGGAGCGGATGAACGAATTCGAACTCTATCAGGCCGAAGGACGGGGCTCGGAGCGGGGCTTCCGCAAGATACTGGCGGCACCCGCCCATCATCCCTATGATCGCTTCATCCCGGCCCCCGGCCACGGCCTCGGCTTCAACGATCTCAAGATCATCGAATGCCGCGAGCTGATCCGGACGATTTCCGGGGAGCCGGCGTCGATCGTGACATTCGAAGACGGTCTCAGGATAGAGAAGTCGGTTCACGCCATGGCACAGTCCTTCCATGAGCGCCGTTGGATCGAGATCGGCTGAAGCAAGCCTTCGCTTCCGTTGACGGCGTTTGGGGCAGGGGATAGGCCTTATCCCTGTTGAATGGCTGATATTCGGGAGTGGTATCGTGACGGACAGACTGGTGATCATCGGCGCGGGGCAGGCAGGCTTCGCATTGGCAGCCAAGCTGCGTGCGCTGAAGGATGAGCGTCCGATTACGCTGATTGGCGCCGAAGACGTGCTTCCTTACCAGCGCCCGCCTCTGTCGAAGAAGTATCTGCTCGGCGAAATGGCCTTCGACCGCCTGCTGTTCCGCCCCGAGCATTGGTATCCAGACAATAATGTCGAGATCCGCCTTTCGACCTGGGCCGAGCAGATCAAGCGCGATGCGAAGCAGGTTCTGCTGCAGGATGGCTCCACTCTCGACTATGGCACGCTGGCAATCGTGACGGGCTCGACGCCCCGCCGCCTGCCTGCGGCCATCGGCGGCGATCTCGAAGGCGTCTATGTCGCCCGCGATAAGCGTGATGCCGATCTGCTGGCAGGGGAAATGCGCCCCGGCCGCCGTGTCCTCATCATCGGCGGCGGTTATATCGGTCTTGAGGCTGCCGCCGTCGCCCGCCATCTCGGTCTTGAAGTGACCGTTATCGAGATGGCCGACCGTATCCTGCAGCGTGTCGCCGCCAGGGAAACGGCCGACATCATGCGCGCGATCCATAAGAGCCACGACGTGACGATTCGCGAAAAGACTGGCCTGAAGCATCTTGTAGGCAAGAATGGCCGGGTAACCGGCGCCGAGCTTTCCGATGGCAGCATCATCGATGTGGATTTCGTCATCGTCGGCATCGGCGTGGTGCCGAACGATCTCCTCGCCAAGGAGGCAGGGCTCGAAGTCGGCAATGGAATCATCGTCGATGAATTCGCCCGCACGTCTGATCCGTCGATTTATGCGGCGGGAGACTGCGCAAGTCTGCCGTGGCAGGGCGGTCGAATACGGCTCGAATCGGTCCAGAACGCCGTCGATCAGGCGGACGCCGCCGCCGCCGTCATCGCCGGCGGAAACGAACCCTATGACCCGAAACCCTGGTTCTGGTCTGACCAGTATGATGTGAAACTGCAGATCGCCGGCTTCAATATGGGCTACGACGACACGCTGCTGCGCCCCGGCGCCCGCGAAGGAGCAAGCTCCGTCTGGTATTTCCGCGAGGGCAAGCTGATCGCCGTCGACGCCATCAACGATGCAAAAGCCTATGTGACGGGCAAGAAGATGTTGGAATCAGGCATTAATCCGGATCGGGCGATGCTCGCTGATCCCTCCGTCGATCTGAAGCAATTGCTGGGCTAAGGCGGAGCCAGCTCGCTTGGCTCTGCAGGCAGTTTCAGTTTTGAACCGTCACAATCGCGTTTGCCACCTAAATAAAGGACGTGTGAAAACTGCAAAAAAAGCTTGATCGTGCCGGTGAATACCCATATCAGGGCTCCCACCGGAGAGGTGGCCGAGTGGTCGAAGGCGCTCCCCTGCTAAGGGAGTATACCCGAGAGGGTATCGTGGGTTCGAATCCCATCTTCTCCGCCATTATAATTCCCTTACAGACCCTGGAAACACTGGCATATTAGTGATGCCTTACGTTTGAAAAACCCTTCAGACCCATGCGCTGTCCCATGCGGTCCAATGGACGACAGTAGGCTACTGTGGACGACATTGACTAAATGTCGCACCCTTAGCGTCAGCGATGCCGATATTTTCTTGTTGAAGCTAAAAACGATTCGAGATTGCTCACTCATCTATCTGCCACTTTGCTGTTATCTGTCGTTGGCTTCTTCGGCGTCGCTTTCATGATCTACGGCGTTCCGAATAAAAGCGAACTGCCGATGTTCTATAAGCTGGGGGCACTTACCTGCTTCCCGTTCGTGCTTACTTGCATTACCGGCGTACTCACTTCTGACACGGGCCGAACGGCCTAGCGCGCCGCACGGTCGTGAAAGTGCTTTCCAAGATAATCCGCATTCGGCGCGCTCTGGCGAGCATTGTTGCTGACGCCAAGGCCGAAGCTGAAAACTAGCTTTGCGCGAGTGCCCGGAGATGGAGGGGATAGGAACGGCAAGGCTGGCGGCCGAGGATTGCGCCTAGCCCGGCTAATGACCGCCGAGCGCGTGGGCCAGGAGTCGGCCACAGCTTCGGAGGGAAGTCCCACACAGTGGCGTGCACAAATGCATCAAGCCTGGCCCTGTCCCAGCTATCGGCAATTGCATCGGCGCAGTCCCACCCCGTTGGGCAGTTCCGCGCCGCGCTTCCAGTCATCAAGCATCAACGGCATGTCAGGCCATCAAATGTCGTTGTCATCGACTGCGGCAGAAATGGGCACCAGCACCGACATTGGAGCCGCCCGGCGCTGCAACCACGTCGGAACCTTCACGCCAGCGTCAACGTGCGCGATACGCAGCCCTTCCAGTTTGGCTTGGATATTGTCAGTCCAGCCCGGAAGATCCGGCCAGCCGACCGAATTGCCAATTGCGATACTGGCGGCCGGAATGATGCCCCGAGCGACAAGACCCGGAATGTCCAATTCCACCATGTCCAGGCGCTCCGCCAGATCGGCCCGCGTCAATGGCCGGCTCTCGATTGGCACGAGCGCCCGCAACTCGCCAGACCAGCGGGAGAACATTGCAGCGCCGGTTTCGGCATGGCCGAGCAATTCGAAAGAGACTGCGATAGTTCCGAGAATGTCGGATAGCGCCGTGAGAGCGCCGCTAACGTCAGGCTGCTTTGTCGAATATATTGGGACGCTCATAACGTTCTTGCGAACGCCTTCAACGCGGGCATTGATCGCAGCGGCATCGAGCTTAGCCATTTGCGCGAGCCTCCTTGGTGGCGGTTGCCTTGGCCGCGCGAACGATATCGCCGCCGTCGCCATGGGCGTAAACGGGCAGGCCGTGCGCCGCCAAATCGGCAGCATCAGCAGCGCGCATCCTTTCAATCCACGCCGACACGTCGCCATTATGCCAGACGACACGACGGCCGCAACGGATAGGGCGTGGGAATGTGCCATCCGCGCACCAGCGGCCGAGCGTGCGCTTGCTGACAGGAACGCGGGCCAGGACGGCCGCCAAGTCAATAAGTCGGGAAGTCATTGCGAGGGGTTTCCTTTCGATCTCGATCCGAGGTAATCGCCCCGGTGAATCTACTCATACGGGCCAACAGTTGGCACGAACGACACGTCGGCCATACAGGGCAGAGCAAGCCAGCATCGGCACCGCCCAGGATCGAGGGTAGAGCTATTCCCGGCAATAAGCCGAGGATCGCCGCCACAGATCGGCGGAAGATACCGCAAGGCCACCGGCAGGAAGGTATCCATCCGGCGTAGGCCGTGGCGCTTATGATTTCGGGTCGTCTGTCTGTGTTCCGGCGTGCAAATTTATTTGACCCCCTTGGCGGGGTAATCGGCGTCCAATTTTGGACGCCGATTGACAGCCATAAACAGCCCGCAGATACCCCATCGGTTGCTCGTCAGTGGCCCGACGACTGCTCAATGACGCCAATCACGAGAAGCGGGTGCGAGAACCTGCTGTAGGGGAACGCCCCCGGCTAATCCCAAACTTAGTGAAAGCCGTCAGTCGTCATCAAGAACGACCGCCGATCATCGTTTCGGGCAGCGACTATCAATGCGAGAGCTTGCAGTCGTAAGAAGTTGTAGACAATATAAGGTAATGCTAAATAACATCGGGAGGTGATCACCGATGGAAACTAAACCGTTGCAGTTAGCGCTGGCGATATTCGGCTTTGTCACAGCATTTGCCACCACCATCAATAATTTCGTAACTGTGAGCGGTTTCATTCAAGGTCATTTTGCCACTGTGTTCACTATAGCATCAGGTCTTGCAATAATCGGCGTATGGCCACAAACGAGAACCCAACAACCTGTCGGATTTAATCGGCGAGTTCAAACGGCCGGACTACGTCGAAGGTACAGATTCGTAATTATATTAGCGTTAACCTATCTTGTAGTAATGATTTATTTCTTTTGGGAGACAAAATACCGTGTTGTGCCAGGAGCATGGCCTTATCCATCTCCAAGCCAAGAAATTGGTGGATTGATTACTCCGGCTTTGGCAGGAGATATGGCCGAACAGCCTCAGTTGACACTTGTCCGTTTTGGACTTGCGTCCGCAAGAACGACGTTTGTTGAGACCAGCGAGCAAAAGAGCTTCTCTACGAAAGAATTCGAACCCGGATTTATCAAGACTTTCATGATGGATCGCCGCTGGTTCACGGAACGAAAAGGAGGCGAGTGCATGGAGCAGGTCGACTCGATGTTCGATGGCGATATGGCTGACGCGGATGTACACACGGCGCGTGCTTGGAAAAAGTTTTTAGAGACAAGTGGAAAGCAAACGCTCCTACCGTACATAGACATCTCGGTAAATCATGGATTTGTCGGAAAGCGACCGGATATTGTCCGTAAGATGATTCCAAGCGAGGCCGAATGGAAAGAGCTTAAAGCGCAAGGTCCCGATGGTACACGTACTGCAAAGATACTATTGAACTGGATTAAATACTGCGTGGGAATTCGTTATCCAACGTTTGAATTTATTGTACAAAATCAATCAAAAGACGTTGATGTGATCATTACAAAATTAAGTTATGATGTGCAGTCGATCGGCGGATATAGGGGAGGCGAGCCGGGTGTGGTTGTACCCCTCTATACATATGACTTCGACCTTCCTTATTCAGTCGGTTCATTCGAGCAGAACCTCGAGCCTGCTTTCGTGGTTCCCGGAGGCAAAGTGGGCTCATTCTTGTTGAAGTTGCATAGTTCGTATCCAGATCTCGGACTCGGTTGGAGAATGCGAATTGGATTGGTTTCCGCGTCGGGCACTGTATGGACAGACCAGTTTCAACTTCTGATGTCAGGGGAGCCGAAGTGGGCAGAAGGTGATATTAAGTAATCGATCTGGACCGGATGATCGCAAGTCCTCAGTCACCCGCCGCCAGAAGCCCGCAGCCCTGCTTGTGCCGTCCAATGTCCTCAGAAGTCTTCGTTCGCTTCTGCGCCGGGTTCTAGGCCACTCTGGTCGGTATCGCCCCGCCTGAGAGTTCGTGCTGCCTCCACTCGTATCAGTCCAACTGCGGCGACTCTTTTCAGAGCCTTGGAGTTGGGCCATTCCAAGACCGTGGCAGGAAGTCGAGGACGGAGCGCCGCAGCCGTCTATGCGACATGCCGGCAGTCGCGCCATGGCTCACCTTTTCCACGACTATCCCAGCGGCCTTTTCCCCTTGATCATCAAAAAGCCGTCCTGAAACCGCTTGGCGTGGTAAACCCGGCCTCCTTGGTAGGACGCCGGGTTATACTTCGCTCGAAATGGTCATGCTTGTTTCTGTGCCTAAGTTTTCCCGAACTTAGGCACAGCTTAGTTGCCCCTCACCACTTGACGTTTTTACCCATCAGCACATCGGCAGTGGAAACCTTGCCGCCTTGTAGGTAGCGCAATTCCGCGTCAAGGATACGGTTCAAGGCAACGGACGGCAGGCCGGAAACCATGCCGATGCCAGCAATGATGGTTTCCCAATCGGAATTTTTTATCTTCCGGCCGGTGAACTCGCTGGTAGCGACATTCCAGACGCCCTTGATGCCGCGAACACCGCCAGACAGGACGGAGCCATAAGCGCCGCCGTCGCCGTAGCCCTGGAAGCCGCCAGACATATCGCGGAAGAAGGGCAGATTGCCGAGCGCCGCAAATGCCGTTTCCTTCGCGAGGTATTCGGTCCAGCCTTCGTCCTTGCCCTCCTCCTCGCCCAGGCCGCGATTCAGAACCCAGCGGGCGGATTTCTTAATGGCCGCTCCTGCGACCACATGTCTTGCGATGTAATGTGGCCGACCCATGTCAAGGAACATGGCGAATTCCCGGCAAGCCACCCCACGAAAGTTATTCGCGATGCATGCCTAGCTGTCGCCGCCTAGGTCATCGACGGCGGGAAGGCTTGATCTTTCACGGTATCCCGGCATGTGGCCGGGATATCGGGCAAGATCGCTCACCACACATAAAACGCGACCTTTGGAGGCAGAACTATGAGCCGCTACGTGCGAAAAGATCCGAACACTTACCTGCATCGCATCCCCTTGAACGCTGGAGGGTACGCTAAATCTGGCGTCCACTGGGGGGCAGGCGAACCTCTTTGGTGCGTACAAGTAGATGCACCGGGCAACTTTGAAGGCTGGTACCTGAGAGCGCCCAACCGCGATGCAGCGAAAGCTGCCACGCTGGAGAGACGCCCGGACGCCGTGTTTTTCCACTAGGATTTTCCCGGCAATAGGCCGAGGGAAAGAAATCGCGACACACCAAGACAAAAACCCGCCCAATTGTGGCGGGTTCTTAATGTGTAAAATCGGCCTATCATGCAGCAAAATACAGGACTGGAGCTGGGATCAGCAAAGCGCCCCCAAGGAGCCTTTGCACGACAGGCGACATAGCCCACAGCATAGAGGATATTAATCCTCAGTGCGCAAAAAGTTGGTTTTGGGAAATCCTCGGCGGCCAAATCCAGCAATGACGCCAGCCTTGCCTCTACGTCCGGAACGTCTCCGAGTGAGATTAGGTTAATCGATCTGTCCATGAGGAGCAACAGCGACAGAAAGATGGAAGCCGCAGCGGCGCGGGAAAGGGACGAAGGTGCGCCGCATGCCATGACCGTTGCCACTTACCCGCCATTCTTGCGTTTCGGTCTGAACGGTTCCGAGCCCTCGACCATCTGCCGGGATTTCCTTCCCGCAATCTCCGCCTATCATCTATTTAGGAAAAGATCGTTTCCAAATATGGTTTTGTGATGTTCTCGCTTCTCCTGCCTACTCAGGACCAAAATTAGCCGATCCGTTAGCCCTAACGCTGATGGGAAAATGAACCGCCATGATAACCGCGAGAGGCACCGCCCGCAGAGACTGAAACGACGTTGCGGATTAGATAGTGAAGGGCAAGCACACAACTTTAAGGAAACATAGAAAGCATAGTGAGCATAGGGCGCGCCAGAGCTTCCTAGAGAACTGTCAGTTCTCAATATATCAGATATATCTAATCTGACAGTTTCTCACGTAGATAGGAGACAGTCTATGTTTCCTATGCTTTCTATGTAGAAAATTACGATAGCGAAAACACAAAATACAACCTTAATGACTGGTTTGTTCGAAAGTTTCTGAAACCGACCAAACTACCTATGAACCTAGGGGATTCGGAGCCGCCGGCCGCTCCGACGCAGCCGCCTCGCGACGCCCGGCCGAGGCTAGGCCAGGTCACGAGCGGGGCGCAGTCCAAAGTAGATTGCGCCCAAAATCGTGCAAACGAGCGGGAAATGGAGAAATCCGACGAGCCACATACCGCCAGCTGCTATGCCTCCATGAACATATGCGTAATCATAGGGAACGACCAAAAGAAGCCACCCAATCGCTGTCCACAAAAAGGCCCGCGCTGGTTTGTTAGCCTCCCAGGCTTCCCACCCGATCGAAAAGAAGAATCCGACAACCGTCAGCCAGATAAGCATCCCGATAATCAAAAGTATAAAGGTCATGTTCGGTCCCCCTGTCGGATCAAAACACATCCAAGAGCAAAGAAAAAGGGCGCCTAAAGCGCCCCAGTTCGTCGCAAAATCCGGAAAATCAGGGGCCGAGAGCCGTTTCTTATTCTCGGAACTGCCGCCCTGGGGCGGGGATTTTTAACGCGGACGATTACGATATCGTCGCTGAAATGTGTGTCAGAAGCTAATAAATCAGCCATGATCCACCTATCGCGCTAAAATATGCCAATGAGTGCCGCGATGATCAAGAAGTAGAGAAATCGACCGGTCACGATCAGATCCCCAATCCGAGGTAATAAACCTCGTTTTTGCCTCGGATATCGAGCTCGAACGGGAATGTACCCGACAGCTCCTTCATCAGTTTCGTGAATTTCGTCACGTTGACGCGAATCGCATTGCCCGTCGCGATCGAGAACTGCCAATACTGGGTGTGCAGATCCGCGAGAGCGATACTGTGCTCGGCACCCCACTTCAGACCCGTGCCTGTCGAGGTGAGGAAGTGACGAACCGAGTTGTTGTCGGCCGCCGACCGCTCACTCATCTGCGGCTCGAAACTCTGGCTGCCGACCGGGCTTACGGTGACGAACATCCGGCTCGACAATCTCGTGGTGCTGCGCCACCTCTGCAATACCGGGGGCATCGGAGTTGCCAAGATCGGGGCGCCTATTGTGCGCAAAATCGTGATGAGCCCGAGGCTAGCCTGGAACTTGGCCGCGTAATCAGCCATTGGCGATCGGGATAGGCGGATCTATATGATTGATGCAACTTTTGGCTGGAGACATAGCTAGCGCGGGACAAGCCTCGAGGTGTTTACTGCCCGCGGTAAGGGTGTATCTGCGCTCTCCGTTGACGAGGCAATACTGGTAGCGTAGCGCTTCTGCACCATCAAAAGTGAGCTGAGAATGCCAACATATCCTAGAGCCCCTATTGTCGAAGCTGTCATCGAGGTGCAGTTCGCTGACTCACCCTTGACCAAACGGGATATGGAACGGTTTGTAAAAAAAGTCGACCGCAAGTATCCGCACAATCAACTTATGCAGGACTACAATGTGGGCTTTGAGTTCAGCGGTGGTCAAGCAAGGGGGCTGCCGGGAACTTTACGGCAAGAATGGTTCAGATGCGTCGGACAGGATGCTGCAGACATCTTGGTGATCCGTCCCACAAGTTTGGTCACGGCAAGGACAGCCCCCTATTACTCCTGGGAGCTTTTATTTGACTCCTTCGTCAAAGATTTTGACGTGCTCCGGAAACTGTTCGGCTTCAAACGTGCGACACGTATCGGCGCCCGTTATATCAATCGTATTGATGTTCCATCGCCTAAATCTGCTCGCGTAGATTCGCGACGCTTTATCAATATTTACCCGAATCTTCCTTTCTCTGATTATCCAGTCTTTGATGGGAGCTTTTCCTCGGTTGAATTTCGTGACCGCGAAGGCACGAATGTAATCATTCGGGCAGGTTTGGCGGATCCGGTTCTGATAAATCACACCTCATTGTTACTAGACATCGATGTTTTTGTTCTCGAGGATCTTCCCTTAAAGGTTGATTCCGTCCTAAACTTGTACGATAAGCTGCGCGATAAAAAGAATCAGCTTTTCGAAGCCTTGATTACAGAAGAGGGAAGAGCGCTATTCACATGATCGAGGCCTCAGTCGACCACGTTGTCGGCCCAAGCGGTCGAAATTACTTGAGTGGATCCACCAACGGTTCCCATAGCACTATGCGGGGATCAGCGGCCTACAACCCTGAAACCATGCTTCCTAGTCGCGCGATGGACTTGAAAGCTGCCACAGGCAACTATGCGATGTACTTATCCTCCGAGGATAGGGCGCGATTGTTCGCGGAAATCGATTACCTGTTGAATCCAGATGGATGGGCCGAGGACGACGCAATTCCACTACCGGAGCCCTACGTAAATTTTCTAAAGTGGCTTCTTGAGGCGAAACGCCTTGATTGGTCGTCGCTTGGTTTGGATGCGGATGGAAACCTACTATGTGCCTACGTAGGCAAAAAAGGAGTAGTCACCGCCGCATTCCAGCAGACACCGATAGTCCATTGGACCAGCAACCTAACGACCGAAGACGGGGTCGAGCTTTCGGCGGGGCAATCCCCGCTGCGATCTTTCGTGACGACGGCTGCGCTTCTTCTCGAGAGAATCTAATGCCAACGATCCCGGACCCTCATCATGTTGCCCGAGTGTGTCCTAGGAATCGCGTTATTAGAGATAGGGAAGGGAGCGCTGTAGGCGTCCACCCACAGCTCTACAAGCTAAGAGAAGCCACTCCGACTCGTAAGAGGGAGACTTATCTCTCGGCTTCTTACATGGAGTATTTTCAGGGTGATCGCGCTGAATGCCTAAAAGGCTGCATAAAAGCCTCAGCCTTTCCAATCGCGTCGACAGACTTCATGGTCGTCTTGAATGTAGGCAAGGTTAAGCAGATCGGCGTCCGGTATAACTTGAAACTTAAGGCCGTTCACGACACTGCTAACAAAAAAAATCCAGCATACGCAAAGATCGAAGGTACGCCACCGGACCCCGCCCACGCCCTACTCGGAGCTCTAGCGGCGAGCGGCGTATCGGCCTTATATGCGGTCAAGGATATCGCCGGCGAAGAGTGACATGCCTATTTTGACGAATACGTGCTGCAGATCCGCACTTTGGACGATGTTCTGATCCGGGAAGAGCACCTGGACCGCACCTACTACATCTACGAATATTCTAACAACAAGGTGGATGGCGGCGGCACCGCCACGCCGTGCCTTCAAAGCCGCCGTCGGGACCAAGGATCAATTCGTGTCGGACTTCGTCGAGGTGTCGGTCAGCAACCCGGCGCCCGTCGCGCCGACGACGCAGAATGTCGAGCTTCTCTACGAAGCTGCGGTTGTCCACTACAGGTGCCGCCGATCCGGGACTTCCGCGGGGTCATAGTCCACGCCTTGCTTGAAGATGGTTTTGAGCCTGACGACGACAATGTTGTCTACAAGGGACCAAAACAACCACATCGCGATCCCACTCGACGTCGGCAAATGGTACTTCAAGATCGCGCTCTATGACCTCTTCGAAGAGGGTGGACTGAACTACGGCAACCAGATGTCGCTCGTGATCCCGGTTCCGAGCGGTGGGGTATGCGGCGCACATCGGCGGCGGCGAGGCGCATGTAAAAAAGGGCGCTAACGCAGCGCCCTTGGATCCAGTCAAAACACGTCTTCAATTCGCTCCGGTTCCGCGTCCGGTTTGGCGAAGCTTTCGATATACCAACGAACCCGATTGAAATTGTCCTTCTTGCCAGCCTTAAAACAAAGGTCGCCGAGAATGCGGCCGTCAACGCGCTTGAGGTACTTCCCCAGCTTGCCGCTCTCAAGCCTGCCCTGCCGATCCATGAACGTGATAACAGCTTCAGCCAAGCCGACAGATTGCTTGTCTTTGTCCGCCTTCTGAAGATCACTTTCCAGCGCCTTGCCAATATCGCTAACGGTCCACTCTCTGCTACCCTGCCACTTATGCATCGTGGTCAAGAGCGTTTGCAGCTTGTCGCGCTCGCTGTCATTCGCCTCGATTTCCTTGCTGTTGCCAAGAGGATCAGCCCAGCCGCACCAGATGATTGCCGAGCGAACCAAATCCGACCACGCTTCAAACGAGCCGAGCGCTGGACGGATTTTTGGCCCACCCTGCACCACGAAAGCCCGCAGCACGGTTAGCGCCGCAATGACCAACTCAGGGCGTCGGGATTTGGCGACCGCGATCACGTCGAATGCAAATGTGCGCTCTTCTGGCCTTTCGCAGTTGGCATTGAGATTGATTTGAACGGCCCGCCGCGTCATGTCGCCATCGAATTTCAGATTGTTGCCGTTCGCGCAGAATGTGACGTTTGTCGGCAGATCAACGTTCTTGCTTGCCCCAAGGACACGCATAGACATCTTCGGTTGCGTCAACACGCTGCACATGAAGTTACCGGCAACGGGGCGAGTGACGTTATCGAGGGAGATAAATTGATCACCAGCCATCAGCGAAGAGCCGATTTGCTTCTGAATTTCCTCTTCATTTGCGGGGTACGTCGTCGCGACGGCATGGCGACCTGTAGCAAGGATGCAGACAGTATCCACAAACTTGCCTTTCCCGGTTCCGGGTGTCGGCGCATTAATGCCGAAGATCGGCGAAGACGGCAGACATGGGCGGACGATAGCGGTCAAGATAAGCGCCAGACCTGCCGACTTATCGACGGCCGAGACGAACGGAAATTCTCTTACAAGGCTAAACAGCTTATCGAGCCCGGCTTTTGCGTCTTCCATCGTCGGGCGCTCCGGCACGCTTGGCCAGTTGGTATAGCTTACGAACAGTAGGCCCGTTTCGGTGTCGTACCCCGGAGCGCTCAAAATCGAGCCGTCCGGCCGCATCGTCGGCGCGGTGACAATCCCGGCAATGTCATAAAACGGGAGCCCATCGCCATCACGGTCAAGCATGGTTTCAGCGACCACGGGAGGGCAGGCAATCGGCTTATTACTGCCGGATCGCCCGTCATACTTCTCCCATTGCGCGTGGTGCGTCAGGCGTTCCCGAAGGCGTAGCTTCCCCCAAGGCTTTAGCTTGGCCGTCACTTCACGGAATTTGTGCGGCTCCTTGTCGGATGCATTAATGTTCCGTTCTGCTACCGGTTGGACAAGCATGGAGCCGCGCTTATAGATCGGCGCGCCGCCCTCCATTGCCGCCGCCGCCGCAGACTGGATAACCGCGCCGAGCTGGCTTTCCTGATACTCTATCTTTGGGCACTTCGCTTTGCGCTCCAGTTCGTCCTTGTCGCCGAGCAGGGAATAAACGGCGGTTTCCACCCACAACCCGGCTCTCATATCGGCCAGCGTGTCAGCCCGTGCTTGGGCCAGTGCTGCGCTGGGATCGCGGGCGAGCCTTGCCTCGCCTTCTTCCATTGCCTCCCTTGCCGCCTCTTCCCATTCGGCATCTGTACGCGGCCGGGCATCGTCCAGATAGGCAGGCATTTCACTGATATCGACATCGTGAGCAAGGTATTCCGACCGGTCCGAACCTTCGACGGCATCGACCGGGCACGGCACCGGATCGGAACCCGCTGCCGGATTTTCGGGATTCCGTTCTGCCGGTTCAGCATCGGCAGCGGCAGGTGACGACACGACCCGATCGGAAACAGGGCCAGGGACCTCGCCAGACGCCTCGACCGGCTCAGATGGAGCATTCACTCGCTCGACAGGCGCGGGCGTGCTGGCGACCGTTTTCGGGGCCATATGGCTGATGAACGCGACAAGGTCGCGGGAAATTCCCGGCGACGCAAGTGCGTCAATCGCGCCCCAGCCGTCCCGAAGTGTCGAGGGCACCTTGCCGTCATTGCTCCAGCGGGTGAGATCGACGCGCCGCACGTCAGCCGCCAATCCATGGAGCTTGCCGCAGACGTCCAAGCCGAGCAGCACCGCCGCCCGATCCTTGCTGTAGGTAGGCCAGACAATAACGTCGCGACCGGCCAGCGCCGACCAGTTGAAGACATTCACATCGCGGTCATGGGAAACGACATTCCAGCCGGTATTTGCAGCCAGCACGTCGCGGTTCTCTCTACCCTCGACAACGACGACGGAGCCCGAGGGCTTAACAGTGTCGATACCGAAGAGCGGCGATGGTGGATTTATGACGGGAGCCAAGGAAAGCATCTTTCATGTTGCGCCGTGCGTCTCTTGCATCGTCCGCAAGCAGGGGTTTTGGAACGGCTGTTGATTGGTTATTGCCGTCGCGGGGTTCCTGTCCCCTGCGACGGCGTTTCTGTTTCTGGCCGCCGAGTGTGTGGACGAGCTACTTGGCCCGGCATAATTGAAGATCGAGGGAAAGCCCGAGCCCGGTTAATGCAGGGCGAACGCCATGCACCTGTCCCCGCTCTCTTTTGGAATGCCAGCCTGTTCCGCTTCTTGGCTCGTCATCATCCGAGCGGTTCGGGTGACGAAAGAGGCATACCGCATGGCAGCAGGATCGCCGCCCCGGTCAACGACCATGATCGCCCAATCCATTTGATAGGCAACACGGCCGAGCGCGAGAAGATCGCGGGCCGTGATGCTGGCGCTATCGATCACGACAACGTCAGGCGCAATGCCCAGGTCGCGCAGGGAGTAAATCAGATCGGCGATTGCATAGCCGCGAATGCGCTTGTCGCCCTTGCCCTTGAGTGGACCCGCGCCGGGCTTCATGAAGAACAGCCATTTGGCCAGATCTGATTCGATTGCTTCGATGTCGTAGCCGCACGCCGAAGCGGTCACTTGAAGGCGGCCGACGAATTCTTTTTCGCCGATTACTTCAGACCAGAGCACGACTTTAAGCCTGCTCACCGGCCGCATAGAGCCGTCAGAGCAAAGGTCGTTGCCCATCGCCATAGCGAAGCCGTCACTAATCATGACCGCAGTCGGATCAACGCCGGGCAGCGAGACGGCGACGGAAACGGCTTCAGTCGCCAGAAACTTGCCGTAAACGAATTTGGTCAATCCCGGCGCCAGGATATCGAGCAAGTGCCGCGCCGGTTGCGGCATGAAGAAGCCGTACATGCGATCCGTGCTGGCTTCCGACATAGCGAAGTCTTCGCGCTCTTTTTCGGTCCAGCCGAAGCGCATAGCGTCAGCAATCGTGAAGCCAGCCGGGCGAGCGTCGCCGCGCTCCCAGTCGGCGAACGTGTAAGACGTGGTGTCAGCTTTCTTGGTAGTTTCAATATTCATTGTCCTGCCCTCTCAAAATGGAATGCTACGCGGCCCGCGCCGTTGCCTTCAGGCGCGCGATTGCATCCATGAGATCGCAGACGGACCAGCGAGACGCCGAGCCGATCTTGATTTGCTTTGGGGCGCGGCCGTCGCCGACCATCGTCCAGAAGGTCGCGCGGCAGACGCCGAAGACGGCAGCGGCTTCGTTGACCGTGAGAAGGGCGTCAGGAGTTGCGGGGCGGGGGAGCGCTAGTTTTTCAGCGTGCATCGCTGTGGTTTCCTTTTCGGTTTCGATCCGAAGCAACCGCCCCGGTGAAACACAGAATGCCGGTCAATGGTTGTCACGAGCGACACGGTGGCCATACATGGCAGAGCAAGCCAGCAGGCCGGTCATTGACGTTCAGAACTTGCGGATGATTCGTGCGCCGCGTCAGCGCACACCGCTGCCTGATCCTCAGCGACCCAGGATCGAGCGCAGACCAATCCGAGCCCCTCGACCGACTGCCGGGACAACCAGCGCCACGAACACGCCGAAGCGAGGATTTGGAAATTGCGAGCGGCCGAGAACCGTCGACCAGATCGCAAGGAAATCGGGCAGGGAGCCACACCAGCGAGCGCCAGCTTGTGGCCGACCGGTTGTTGACCCCGGCAGCGTGGAAGATCGTGCAGAGCGCCGCGCCAGATCGACCACCTGAAACGAGAAAGCCAGCAGATGAAGGCGGACCCGAGCGCACATGTAGAAAGTGAGAGAGGACTGGTGGGCCTCATCCGGAAGGACGCGACGGGCATTGGCGATTGTCAGTCTTCACTCAAACGTACCTGATTGACTGTCAGTACGCCGGGTTGAACGCTGCGAGGTCCGTGTACTGGCTGGCTGATGGTCGGATGCACGCAGTCTGCATCGTCACCTGCGCGGGCGCCGAGTGGGTGCTGGACTGCCGCGAAAGGCGGCCCGTTAAAAAGTAGGACACGGGATGCCTCAGTATCCCCGCCTCGTGGCGAACAGCAGGTGGCAAGCGGCAAGTCCTTTCGCGGGGAGCCGGCTGCAACGCAGTGAAGCTGGGCGGGAGGCGGCTTGCTGCGCGCGCAGGGCAGCGCCTTAGCAATGACGAAAGTCAGCGTGATAAAAATTACGCAATTAATGGTCGAGCGATGCTCAACAAAAAGTAACCAATCGAGCTTAGCTTTCGCGCTCAATGAAGCCCCTTGCATATCGGGTGGGCATTTTATTCGAGTGGGGCGGATGCAGGCGGTTCAAGACTATCTCAAAGACGTGGCGCGGAAATTTGCCAAGGGCAACGCTACGGAACACACGTACCGGGAATCGTTGGTTGCGCTGTCCGACGCGCTTCTCAAAGATAAATTCGAGCTGACCAACGAGCCGAAAAGACAGGCATGTGGAGCGCCGGACTACATTCTCGAAGATGGGGACGTGCCGATTGGTTACATCGAGGCCAAAGATGTCGGCGTGCCTCTTGATCGGACCGAAAAGTCCGACCAAATGCAGCGCTATCTGCACAGCCTCGATAACCTCATCCTGACCGATTATCTGGAATTCCGTTTCTACAGGAAGGGGATACTTGTCAACACGGCCCGGATCGGCGAGGTGAAGGGCGGAAAAATCGTTCCGGTTCCAGCCGAAATTGAAGCCTTCTGCGCCTATTATATTGAGTTTTCTACCTACCGCACGCAGAGCATAAAGAACTCACTACAGCTGGCCGAGATGATGGCAAAGAAAGCTGTATTGGTAAAAGACGTCTTCCGGCGAATTCTTGCAAGCGAAGAGCAGTCTAGCCTCCATGACCAGTTCGACGCTTTCCGCCAGGTTCTGCTTCACGATGTAACGCGGGAAGAATTCGCCGACATTTACGCCGAGACCCTTGCATACGGTCTTTTTACGGCACGTCTGCATGACAAGACGCTGGACACGTTTTCTCGCGGTGAAGCGTACAACCTTATCCCGCGTAGCAACCCGTTCCTCCGCGAGTTGTTCGCTTACGTGGGCACAAAGCTCGACGAGCGTGCTGAGTGGATTGTGGACGAACTCTGCGACGTTTTCCGAGCAACTGACGTCAAAAAGATGCTTGGGACCTTCAATAAGGGGACCGGGCGCAGCGATCCCTATCTGCATTTCTATGAAACGTTCCTTGGCCAATATAACCCGCAGAAGAAAAAAGCTCGTGGCGTCTGGTACACGCCGGAGTCTGTCGTCGGCTTCATCGTCCGTTCTGTAGACCAGATCCTTCAGGACAAGTTTAAGCTTGAAGACGGGCTTGCGGACATTAGCACAACCACGATCAAGGTAGACGCGCAGCGGGGATCTCGACGCGGTAAGGCGCCCGTAGTGAAGGTGGACAAAGTCGTCCACCGGGTGCAAGTGCTTGACGTTGCCACCGGCACCGGGACGTTCTTGGCCGAAGTCATCTCGCAAATCCACGAAAAGTACAAAAATCAGCAGGGCATGTGGAGCAGCTATGTCGAGGAGCATTTGATTCCTCGCCTCCACGGCTTCGAGCTTTTGATGGCAAGTTATGCGATGTGCCACATGAAGCTCGAAATCCTTCTGGACGAAACGGGCTACAAATCTAAGTCGAAGACGGCCCCGCGCCTCAACGTCTACCTCACAAACAGCCTTCAGAAGCCAGACGAAGAGGTGGACAAGCTCCCTCTCATCGAGTGGTTTAGCCGCGAAAGCAACGAAGCTAGCTACATCAAAAAGAATGCGCCGATCATGGTTGCGATCGGCAATCCGCCGTACAGCGGTATTTCCAGCAACATGGGCGACCTCATTGTTGATATTGAGGATTACAAATACGTCGATGGCGAGCACTTTGGTGAAAAGAAGCACTGGTTACACGACGACTATGTAAAGTTTATCAGGCTGGGTGAACACTTCGTCGAGAAGAACGGAGAAGGGGTGATGGGCTACATCACCAACCATAGCTACCTAGATAACCCGACCTTCAGGGGAATGCGCTGGCACCTGCTGCGAACGTTCGACGAGATCTATGTTCTCGACCTGCACGGCAACGCCAATCGCAGGGAGGTGTCACCGGACGGATCACCTGATAACAATGTTTTTGATATTCGCATGGGCGTTTCCATTTTGCTGTGCGTCCGGAAAAAGCATGCCGGGAAGAAAAAGACCCTGGCGAAAGTCAGTACCGCCGAAATCTGGGGCACACGGGATAGCAAGTACACCTATCTGGAAGGCAATGACTTCCGCAGCGTGCCATGGAAAGAAGTAAAATACGGCGCGCCGTTCTACTTTTTCAAAAGCCAGGACAACACCGGCGAAGACGAATACCGAAAGGGCTTCAGCTTGACCGATTTGCTGCCGATCTACACCACCGGGGTGCAGACCGGCAGTGAGGAGCGCCTCACTGCGTTTACCAAGGCTGAATTGCAGCGGAAGCTCACCCAGCAGGGCGCTACCCATGCCGGTGCAGATGCTGTGGCGCCTTATCTCCATAAGGCGTTCGATACGCGCTGGATGGGCTTCTTCGAGACACACGGCGCCGCGAAGAAATTGGGGATCGATGTCCCGCTGTCGTACCGATCGCGGTACGATATCTCCAAACACATGGCCATTGGGGATAACCACTCGCTCATTGTTGGACGGAGCAACAAGTCGAAAGTCATGGACCACTTCTTCGCCTCGGATACGTTCTCGGAGGTGAAAAGTGGCGAGAGCAGCACCGGATCGGTGTTCTTCCCCCTCTACATTGAGGAGGAAGGCGGGCTTCTCGCCAAGCAGGTTAACTTCGACCCTAAGATCTGGAAGAAGATCAAAGCTGCGGGTGGCAAGGCCGCTGAAAGCGAATTGGCGGTATTCGACTACATCTACGCAGTGTTGTTCGCACCATCCTATCGTTCGGCCTATGCAACCTTCTTGCGGAGCCATTTCCCGACGATACCGTATCCCAAGAGCCCGGAATTCTTCTCAGCAATGGCCAAGCATGGTGAGCTGCTTCGCTTGCTTCACAATTTGAAAGCGGATGCGAAAGAACTGCCAGTCGGTCACGCATCCTATCCGGTTGACGGCGATCATTTAGTTGAGAAGGCCGTGCTGGATGGCGCGAAGGTCCTGATTAATGACGACCAGTATTTTGACAACGTGCCAGAGGAAGCGTGGGAATTCACGATCGGTGGATACTCTCCCGCGCAGAAGTGGTTGAAAGATCGTCGGGGACGGAACCTCGTGCTGGCCGATATCAAACACTACCAAAAGATCATAGCGACCATAGTGAAGACACTCGATGTGATGGGTGAGGTGGAGAAAACCTATGCGCCGTAAGGGAACTCCGGCACACGTTGGGGCGCCTTAATCTCTTGCCAGAGTTTCTAGGGTGCGCCATCGTCTAAGGGTGAATGTCCCGTTACCCCCTTCGTAGATAAACGCCCTCAGGGTGTATACGGGAGGAGGCAGACTTCGTTCTTGCCGAGCTGGCTGACGGAACCTCCCTCCGCCGCATATGTGAGATGGAAAAGGGCAAGGCATTCGAGCCAGCCCCCAAGCCGTCTACCATTCGTCAATGGGTTTACGATGATGTCGATAGCTTCGCCGCCCGATACGCGCAGGCGCGGCGGGCTTCAGGCCCGGCGAGCCGCCAAGGGAATGACGTTGCTGCCAACACCAGAGCAGTAATTTGCCCAATCGGCCATCATCGGGCGGCGCTTTTCAACGGCCTGCTCGCGTCGATATGCCCTCTCCGTTGTATCGCCCACAGCGTGGGCCAACGCTTCCTCGCACAAATCGCGCGGGTAATGGGTTTGATTGCCCGACCAATCGCGAAACGCCGACCTCATGCCGTGCGTTGTAATGTCGCCGCAATGGCCCGCCGTTTCCAAACGGCGAATAGTCATGTCCATGGACATGGGCGAAAGCGGCTTTCCTTCCTTCGTTCCGGGAAAGATGAAATCCGTTTTTTTGCATTGCTTCGGCTTCATTTTCTGTAGCAGTTCAATTGCTGGGTCGGAAAGAGGAACGGTATGCTCTATTCCCATCTTCATTCTTTCGGCGGGAACGGTCCACGTCGCTGTGTCAAAGTCGATCTCAGACCAGACCGCGCCGAACGCCTCGCCAGATCGGGCCGCCGTGAGAATCGTAAATTCAAGGCATCGTGCCGCAGTTCCAACGCGGCCCCGCAGCGCCGTCATGAAAGCGGGCATATCGCGGTAGGGGATAGCGCTGTGGTGCCCACGTTTCTGTTTCCCGCCGCCGAGCCGCCCCTTGACCAAATCCCACTCGGCGGGATTGTCTCCAGTCCTCAGCTTACGAGCCTTCGCTTCAGTGAGGGCGCGAGCGATCCGGCCGAGAATGCGGGATGCCGTTTCGCGCGTCTCCTCCCACATGGGCTTAACCGCCGCAATCACGTCGTCATCTGTGACGCAATCAATGCGGATCTTGCGCAATGACGGTATGTATGTGTCCGACATGGTGGTTTCCCACTGCGCAGCATGCTTGGCATTTTTCAGGTCCGGCTTGATCGTCTCAGCTACCCAGTCGTCCACGAATTCGCCGAAAGTGGGAATAATCGGCTCGACAACCTCGACACGAGCGCGAGCGGCCGCGCGCTCCGCTTTGGGGTCTTTGCCCATCGCCAGCCAGTCGCGACATTCCGCCGCGAGCGCGCGCGCTTGTTTCAGGGTGACGAACGCGACCTTAACGCCTTCCTTCTGGTCTTTGACGCCGATGTAAGGCCCGAGGCCCAGCTCGACCGTCTTCGACGGTTTCCCGTTCGGCTGTTTCTGCCGATAGATGAATGCCCAGGATCGCGAGCCTGTTTCCTTGACCACGAGCGCGAGGTTGCCGCCGTCGCCATACCGGCCCGCCTTCACTTTCGCGGCCACTTCCTTCTCTGACATCGTACCGATCGGATTTGCCATTTCGCCCGCCTTTTACCTGTAGACCCATGCAGCGACCCATGCGCTATTCGTGGACTGATGTAAACTCCGAATGGACAAGCGTGGACGCGAGCCCCCGGAACATCGAGCAGAGCAGGCGATTCAGAATGTGGCGATGGACGGCGGCAGACCGGCTTGGACGAGAGTATGTCGGACATCTTCTCCGCCATCTGTCTAATAGAGTCAGATGAATGCCAGCCGATATCGATCCAGCCATACCACTTGCCACAGCAGAATTTCGCCTGCCTCAACGGGGCTTGCCGCACCCTGCGACATGGCGGACAAGTGTCACCGGTTAGAACCGAAAATACAAGGTCACTCCTGACCGCGGACGGTAACCGTAATAATCGCGATAGCCGTAATAATCGCGATCGTAATACCGCGGGTATCTGTAACCGTAGCGCGGATATCCGTAGCATCTGCCATAGTATCTGCAGGAACGGTAGGCGTACCGGTGGTTCCAGTGGCGATCCGCGCGCCAATGCCGATGGCTCCGATGTCTGATCTGCTCGACGTTGCCAATCTGCACTTGCTCTGCTCTCGGCACGAAGATCGGCGCCGCGTTCAGCGGTGGGACGAAAGATGCAGCCAGGACGACGGCTGCGAGTGCTGGTAATAGCTTTCTCATCGACGTATCCTCTCAGGTCTTCAGCTTGAGCCCCCAGGCGTGAACCTCCGATGAACAGCGTCATCGATCGAATCGCCTGGAATTGCCCTCCAGCCGGCCACATGCCTCGTTCTCGAATCGCGATGATTGCCGGGCGAATCGCATACGGAAACCGATCGCCGCTCGTCCGCTAACGCTGAATGCGGTTTCGATTTTCTGATTGGCGAGCTCCACCGGTCGCTGGCCGGTTTCTCAAAAAAGTGGAATCGGGCAGAAAAATGGTGCCGATCTGGCACAGAGGAACGCGCTGCCCTCTCATGAAAGCGCAATAAATATCGGGAAAATAAGCACTTTCTTAATAAAGCCTAAACACGCTGCGACCCCGCTGCCCAATTTGTGGCCTTTCAGCAACAGGGTTTGGGTAAGGCTTTCGTAAACCCCTCTCGAACACAAGTTGGTGATTGCGTGACAGCCGCCGTCTTGTATTTTCAGCCTCGGAAGCAAGGGCTTGACCGCCCGACTTCTTCACACCGGGGGTAAGGCAGGGAAACGCCGTAAGGCGTGATCTTACCTCCGATCGAAACTTGAATTGGAGGTCATTATGAACATCAAGAGCCTTCTTCTTGGCTCTGCTGCCGCTATGGCAGTAGTTTCCGGCGCTCAGGCTGCTGACGCTATTGTTGCAGCTGAACCGGAACCGGTCGAATACGTTCGCGTCTGCGACGCTTACGGCACCGGCTACTTCTACATCCCTGGCACGGAAACCTGCCTCAAGATCAACGGCTACATCCGTTTCCAGGTTGATGCTGGTCCGAGCGCTAGCTCGATCAGCGCCAGCGGCGGTGGTTTCGTTGATAACGACTCGAGCTGGGACGCCCGTACGCGTGGTCAGGTTCAGTTTACGGCCAAGAGCGACACCGAATACGGCCCGCTCACAGGCGTGATCGTTATCCAGGCGAACGCCGACAACGCTACGAACCAGAAGACGCAGCTTGACTCTGCTTACCTGGACATCGCCGGCTTCCGCGCTGGTCTGTTCTACTCCTGGTGGGACGATGGTCTCTCCGGCGAAACGGACGACATCGGCTCCCCGGTTACCCTGCATAACTCCATCCGTTATCAGTACGAAACCGGCGACTTCTACGCTGGCATCAGCGTCGACGAACTGGAGGACGGTCCGTTCTACAATGGCGAAGAACCTAACAACTTCGGTGTAGCTGTTGGCCTCGGTGGCAAGGCTGGCGCCTTCACCTACCAGATCACCGCTGGTTACGACACTGATAACGAAGAAGGCGCTGTTCGCGCTATGGGTACCGTTGCTATCGGTCCGGGCACGCTCGGCCTCGCAGCTGTCTACTCCACTAACCCGAACGCCTACTACAACAAGTCTGAGTGGGCTATCGCTGCTGAATACGCGATCAAGGCGACCGACAAGCTGAAGATCACCCCGGCTGTTCAGTACTACGGCAACTATGGCGTAGTTACCCCCACGACCGACGCAGACTTCTCGGACAACGACGCCTGGAAGGTTGGTGTAACGGTTGACTACCAGATCGTTGACAACCTCTCCGCTAAGGTTTCGGTTCAGTACCTCGATCCGGATCACGCTGACGACGTAACGTCGGGCTTCTTCCGCCTGCAGCGTGCATTCTAATCTGATCTGACTTCGGTCATTCAGAGAAGCCCGGCTTTCGAGCCGGGCTTTTTCATTTTTATACCGGAGGGCCGATGCATATTGGCAATCTGAAAATAGGTGAAGTCAGACGCGAACGATTTCAGCCGCAGGATCAGCCGAGTTTGCTGACAAACCTGCCGATCGTCTCCGGAATGTCTCCTAAATGCAGAAGCGGCGCGTGACCTTGGCCTTTCGCCGTGATCTGCACTATCCGCGGATGCCGCTTCGTCATCTCGTCGGTCGTCTGCCGCGATAGCAGATTGGAATTCTCTCCCCTGATAACCAGTAGCGGTATGGAGCGCAGACTTTCGAATTGCGGCCAGAGGTCAGGGAGAGGGTTGCTGAAATCGACTGCTTTCAGCTGCTCGGCAATGGCGGGGTCATAATCGGCGACAGGTACGCCATTCTGTTCCCGATAGATGGCATTCGCCATGCCCTCCCAATCGGTGAAACCAAGTGCGGGAAAGTAAGCGCCGTGATTTTCCTTGAGGATATCGACCGCCTCACTCCAGCTCTGAGGTCTGCGGGCACGATTGAGGTAGTCCCTGATCGCCATAAGCCCGGCTGCCTCGATGACCGGGCCGATATCGTTTAAGATGACGCCTGCAAGCCGCTCCGGCTTTATTGCCGCCAGCAGATGCAGGATCAGCCCGCCGCGCGAAGTCCCGATGAAGATGGCTCGGTCGATGCCGAACGCAGCGCAGGCGGCAATCACATCGCCGCATTCGACAGCGAGATTGTAATTTCCTTTGTTATCATCCCGATCAGACAGGCCGCGTCCGCGATAGTCCAATGCAATGACACGCCGCGGGAAAGCTGCGTCCCGTGCCAGAAGCAATGCGATTTCGTGGAAATCGCGGGCATTGCGCGTAAGGCCCGGCAGGCAGACGATCGGCAGCCGACCGGCGTCTCCGCCGGTCGGCTGGTAATGGCGGGCGTAGAGCTTCAGCCCATCGGTCGATCCATAGAATTTTTCGGTAAACCCGTTCGTGACCGCCTCGCCCATGACATCCCCATCTCGTCTGTCAAAATGAGATGTAGCGTGCTTTCGGTAGGTCTGCCAGCCGGGCTCAGGTCGCGCTGCGACCCCCGATGAGGTCGCGCTCGATGTCGGGCGTCTGCCCCAGACGGGCCTTATAGACCTCATAATTCTCCATCACCCGCTGAACGTAGTTGCGCGTCTCGGGAAAGGGAATACGCTCGATCCAGTCGACGATCTCGTCAACCGGCTTGCCGCGTGGATCGCCATAGCGGCCGATCCATTCCGGCACGCGCTTTGGGCCGGCATTATAGGCGATGAAGGTCAAGATATAGGAGCCGCCGAAGGCTTCGATCTGCTCGCCGAGATAATGCGCGCCGAGCGTCGCATTGTAGCCGGCATCGGCCGTCAGCTTTTCCTTGGAATAGGTAATGGCATGCCGCTTGGCGACGGCCTGAGCCGTGCCCGGCAGGAGCTGCAGGAGTCCTCGGGCATTGGCTGCGGAGACGGCAGCCGGGTTGAAAGCGCTTTCCTGTCGGGCAATCGCGTAGGCAAGGGCCTTGCCCGAGCCGGAAATATTGGCGTTCGCAGGAATGACGCCGACCGGGAAGGCAAGGGCTGCGACATCGATGCCGCGTCCATAGGCGATTTTGCCGATCTGCAGTGAAAGATGATGGTCGCCCGCCTGCTCGGCCTTGGCCGTCAGGATCGCAAGCTCGCCGGGGCTCTGGAGCTGGTCGGCGAGCGCCAGATAGAGGGCTGTCGCGCGCCAGCCATGACCTGCGGCCTCCAACCGTCCGATCGCCTGCACGGCTTCGCGCTGCTGGAGGTTCTGACGGTCGGCTGTTGTGGGCGATGGATAGGTGACGTTCAAGATCTTCCGTCCAAGTCGCTCGGCCGCCAGTTGTCCGTAAAAGGTGCCCGGAAAATTTGCGGCCTTGGCGAAAAATTCGCTGGCCTTGCCCGGCCCGCCGGCTTCCGCCGAACGCCCGAGCCAGTACCAGGCGCGGGAAACGGAAAGCGGCCCGTTCGAAACCTGCAGGATCTTGCGGAAATGCGACTCGGCCGTCGTCGGATCCTGCAGTCCGCGCAACGCATACCAGCCGGCATGGAACTGTGCTTCGACGATATCCGTCGGCACTGTTGCAACGGAGGCGGCGACGATCTGATAGGCCGCCTTGAATTGTCCCTGGTCGACGAGGCCTCGGCTGATGATCCGCTGCTCGTTCCACCATTCGCCGGAATTCATCAGTTCGCTGCGGTCGCGCGGTATCTGCTGCAAGAGCTTGGCAGCTTCGAGATACTTGTCCTGCTTGCGCAGATATTCGATGCGCGCGAAGAGAAAGCCCGGATCGCTGCGCCACTTGGCATCGACCGCATTCAGCAGTGCGCCGGCGTTATCCGCACTGGCGTCGACGGCGGCCCATGCCTTGTAGAGCGACTGCGCCTGACCCATATCGCCGAAGCGCTTGGCCTGTGCCACGCGACCGCGATACATCAGGTAATCCATCCGCGTCTTATGGTCGGCTGCGGTTAGCAGGCCGGCAAATTCGGCGAGGATCTTGTCTTCGGTTGCCTTGTCGAGCACCTGTCCGCGCCAGATTCCGCCGATATATTTCGTCGCCTGCGCAGACTTGCCGGTCGCCACGAGCGCACGTGACACAATCATCGCACCCTGCGGCGTCTCGGGCGCCGTATCTCCGAAGGCGTTCAGCACGGCGGCAGGAGCAGGGTTCTCGTCATAGAGCGCGCGCTCGGAATTGCTGCGCAGACGCTCCAGACCCGGCCAGCCCTTCAGTTCGTCTGAAGCACTGGCGATCTCATAGGAGGGCACGCCCTTCAGGCCGGAGGTCGCGATTGCCCAGGTCAGGATGTGGCGATCGAGCGTTCCCGCTGCCATGGTGTTGCGGATGGCCAGCGCCTGTTGCGGATCCTTGTCGGAGAGCGCGTCGAGACCAGCCTTCAGATCGCTGTTGACAGGTGCGATCACTGGATTGCGCGGGATGGCGCCGGTCGTGATCGACTCAGGGAAGGATGCGGTCTCCGGTACGAAAGCCAGCGGCTTGACGGCGGGGAGGGGCGCGCCTTCGCCGGGCAGCTGCGATGCAGCACTGCCCCAGGCCGCGGCCACCAGACCGAAGACGGACAGGATCAGAACGGCTCTCTTCATCCGGATGACTCGCAACGAAAATACGCCCTTCCATTTGGCTGCAGGCACATTAACGAAACCTTACCAAACCAGGTAAAATTCATTCACATTTGCTATCGGATTTTGCCCTAAACCGATCTATGCGCGCTTGTCGCGGCCATATTGCCGCTCTATGGTGCGCAACTCTTATTTATGGAATGCGGCTGAAGCAAGGATATCGGCCGTGAGGAGCTTTGCATGTTCAATGGGTCCATCCCCGCGCTCGTAACCCCCTTCACCGATGCAGGCCTGGTCGATGAAGACAGCTTCGCCGCTCATGTCGTCTGGCAGATCGGGGAGGGCAGCAGCGGCCTCGTGCCGGTCGGCACGACCGGCGAGTCGCCGACGCTGTCGCATGCCGAGCACAAACGGGTGGTGGAACTGTGCATCGAAGTGGCGGCCAAGCGTGTGCCCGTCATGGCCGGCGCCGGCTCGAACAACACGCGCGAAGCGATCGAGCTTGCCCAGCATGCCGAGAAGGTCGGCGCGGACGCGGTTCTGGTCGTCACGCCTTATTACAACAAGCCGACACAGAAGGGCCTGATCGCTCATTATTCGGCGATCGCCGAAGCCGTTGACCTGCCGATCTACATCTACAATATCCCCGGCCGTTCGGTCATTGACATGACGCCGGAGACGATGGGCGCGCTTGCCAAGGCGCACAAGAACATCGTCGGCGTCAAGGATGCGACCGGCAAGATCGAGCGTGTCTCCGAGCAGCGCATCACCTGCGGCAAGGAGTTTCAGCAGCTTTCCGGCGAAGATGCGACGGCGCTTGGCTTCAACGCCCATGGCGGTGTTGGCTGCATTTCGGTCACTGCCAATATCGCCCCGCGCCTCTGTGCAGAATTCCAGGCGGCGACGGCCGCAGGAAACTACGCCAAGGCGCTGGAATTGCAGGACCGGCTGATGCCGCTGCACAAGGCAGTCTTCATGGAGCCTGGCGTCTGCGGCGCGAAATACGGCCTGGCGAAGCTCGGCCGCATGAGCCGCACCGTGCGCTCACCGCTGATGTCCTCGCTGGAGCCCTCGACGGAAGCGGCAATCGACGCCGCAATGCGTCACGCTGGCTTGCTGAACTGAGGCTGCAAACCGGCGCTCGTGTCTTCACAAGACCGGGCCGTTCTCTTACATAGATGACAGGAAATGAGGGCGCGGCATCGCGCCCCTCTAATGGAATTATCATCATGGCCCCCAAAGGCAGCCAGCGCATCGTGAAGAAGGTTGTTGCGGAAAACCGCAAGGCTCGCTTCAACTACGAGATCATCGATACCTATGAGGCGGGCTTGGTGCTGATGGGCACTGAGGTCAAGTCATTGCGCGAAGGCAAGGCCAATATCGCCGAATCCTACGCTTCGGATGAGGATGGCGAAATCTGGCTGATCAATTCCTATCTGCCGGAATATCTGCAGGCGAACCGCTTCAACCACGAGCCGCGCCGCCGCCGCAAGCTGCTCTTGTCCGCGCGTGAGATCAACCGATTACGTGCGGGCATCAATCGTGAGGGCATGACGCTGATCCCGATGAAGGTCTACTTCAATGATCAAGGCCGCGCCAAGCTCGAGCTGGCGCTCGCGAAGGGCAAGAAGCTGCATGACAAGCGTGAATCCGAGAAGGAGCGCGATTGGAACAGGCAGAAGAGCCGTCTGTTGAAAGACAACGGCTGACCATTTGCCGCTATCGGTAAATAAAAGGCCGATATTCGCGGTTAAAGGCTCAATCTTCGAAATCGCTGGCAGGTGCCACTTCGGCGGGACGCGGCGGACGTTCGGAAGGATCCCGGCCGATCTCGGCTTTCAACGACAGAAGATCGATGAAGTGATCGGCCTGGCGGCGCAGGTCGTCGGCGATCATTGGCGGCTGGGTCGACATGGTCGAAATGACCGAAACCTTGCGCCCTTTGCGTTGCAGCGCTTCGACCAGATTGGTGAAATCGCCGTCGCCGGAGAAGATGACGAGATGGTCGACCGTTTCGGACTGTTCCATGGCATCGATTGCGAGCTCGATATCCATATTGCCCTTGATCTTGCGCCGCCCCATGGAGTCGGTAAATTCCTTGGCGGGCTTCGTCACGACCTTGTAGCCGTTATAATCAAGCCAGTCGATGAGCGGACGGATCGAGGAATATTCCTGGTCTTCGATAAGCGCGGTATAGTAGTATGCGCGCAGCAGGTATCCACGTTTCTGAAATGCTTTCAAGAGTTTGCGGTAGTCGATATCAAAGCCCAGACTCTTGGATGCAGCGTAAAGGTTGGCGCCGTCTATGAAGAGTGCAATTTTTTCGCGTGGGTCAAACATCGCTTACCAATCCAAAGAGAGTAATCGAAATCCATAAGCCACTAAGCCCAATAAAAACAGCGGCTTGTGGATGTGGTGTCGAGCTGTTCCGTACTTTATGAATTATTCATATATGAAAGATTTAGGGCACGATTCGGGATATTCCAAGCAACCTTCGGTGGAAATGTCATCTTGTGCATGGAAATTTAGACCAGCCGCGGATAAAGGCGAGGGAACACGAACGAAAAACTTGAATTTGCCCGGTTTTAATTGTATCGGGCGTTCTAATCCCGAAAAGACGACCGCAAAGGACAGGCAATGGCCCGTGTCACAGTAGAAGATTGCATTGACAAGGTAGAGAACCGCTTCGAGCTGGTTCTGCTCGCCAGCCATCGCGCCCGGCTGATTTCTCAGGGTGCGTCGATCACCATCGATCGCGACAACGACAAGAACCCGGTTGTGGCTCTGCGCGAAATCGCCGATGAGACCCTGTCCCCCGATGATCTGAAGGAAGATCTGATCCACTCGCTGCAGAAGCATGTGGAAGTGGACGAGCCCGAGCCCGATCCGGCGAGCCTGATCGCTGCCGGCGCTGCAGCATCTGCCGACAGCGAAGAGCAGGACGACCTGCCGGAAACAATCACCTTTGACCAGATGTCGGAAGAAGAGCTTCTGGCCGGTATCGAAGGTCTTGTCCCGCCGGAAAAGAGCGACGATTACTAAGCGCATCCCCGGCCTTTGAGCGGTCGGGGTTTTCCTGCGCGGCGAAAGATCGACGATTACCAATCATCAATCTTGCGCCTGTAAAGCTTAGGCATAATATTGCCCATGTGTGCGCCAATCTACGATTGGCGCGCTTTTATTTTATTGGAGTGGCCTTGGAATGATGCGGCAGTACGAGCTCGTGGAACGGGTTCAGAAATACAAGCCCGATGCCAACGAAGCTCTGCTGAACAAAGCCTATGTCTACGCCATGCAGAAGCATGGGCAGCAGAAGCGGGCGAGCGGCGACCCTTACATCTCGCATCCGCTCGAAGTGGCCGCCATCCTGACCGACATGCATCTCGATGAATCGACGATTGCGGTCGCCCTCCTGCATGACACGATCGAGGATACGACGGCGACGCGCGCCGAGATCGACGAACTCTTCGGCGAAGATATCGGACGCCTCGTCGAGGGCCTGACGAAGATCAAGAAGCTTGACCTCGTCACCAAGAAAGCCAAGCAGGCGGAAAATCTGCGTAAGCTGTTGCTTGCGATTTCCGACGATGTGCGCGTCCTGCTGGTCAAGCTCGCCGATCGTCTCCACAACATGCGCACTCTCGACCATATGTCGCAGGAAAAGCGCGCCCGCATTTCCGAAGAAACGATGGAAATCTATGCGCCGCTCGCCGGCCGTATGGGTATGCAGGACATGCGCGAGGAGTTGGAGGAGCTCTCCTTCCGGCATATGAACCCGGAGGCCTACGAGACCGTCACCAAACGCCTCGAGGAACTGTCGAAGCGCAACGAAGGCTTGGTCAAGAAGATCGAGGCCGAACTGCGCGACCTGCTGATCGCCAATGGATTGACGAGTGCCTATGTCAAGGGGCGGCAGAAAAAGCCCTATTCGGTGTTCCGCAAGATGCAGTCGAAGTCGCTCTCCTTTGAGCAGCTTTCCGATGTCTACGGTTTTCGCCTCATCGTCGAGGATATTCCTTCCTGCTACCGTGCGCTCGGTATCGTGCATACGCGCTGGCGCGTCGTGCCCGGCCGCTTCAAGGATTACATCTCGACGCCGAAGCAGAACGATTACCGGTCGCTGCACACCACCATCGTTGGCCCGTCGATGCAGCGTATCGAACTGCAGATCCGCACTAAGCGCATGCATGAGATCGCCGAATTCGGTATCGCCGCTCATACGCTCTATAAGGATGGCGCCACCAATGCCGACGGCGATATCCTCTCGCGCGAAAGCAACGCCTATTCCTGGCTCCGACACACGATCGAAGCGCTCGCCGAAGGCGACAGCCCCGAAGAATTCCTTGAGCACACCAAGCTCGAGCTGTTTCAGGATCAGGTCTTCTGTTTCACGCCGAAGGGCAAGCTGATCGCCCTGCCGCGCGGCGCCACACCCATCGATTTCGCCTACGCCGTCCACACGAATATCGGGGACACCACTGTCGGCGCAAAGATCAACGGCCGCATCATGCCGCTGGTGACCCGTCTCAACAATGGCGATGAAGTGGAGATCATCCGCTCCGGCGTGCAGGTGCCGCCGGCCGCCTGGGAAGAGATCGTCGTGACAGGCAAGGCGCGCGCCGCCATCAGGCGTGCGACGCGAATGGCGATCCGTAAGCAATATGCCGGTCTCGGCCACCGCATCCTGGAGCGCACTTTCGAGCGCGCCGGCAAGATCTTCTCGCGTGATGCCATGAAGCCTGCCCTGCATCGTCTGGGGCAGAAGGATGTGGAAGATGCGATCGCGGCCGTCGGCCGCGGCGAGATGTCCTCGCTCGACGTGCTGCGCGCCGTCTACCCCGATCATCAGGACGAGCGCGTCACGGTCAAGCCGGCCGGCGACGAAGGCTGGTTCAACGTCCGCAGCGCCGCAGGCATGATCTTCAAGATCCCCGGCAAGACCAAGGCCGATCTCGACGGCGGGCGCGCCTCCACCGAGAGCGATCCCGATATCGTGCCGATCCGCGGCCTCTCCGGCAATGTCGACGTCAAGTTCTCGCCGGCCGGCGCCGTGCCCGGCGATCGCATCGTCGGCATCATGGAAAAGGGCAAGGGCATCACCATCTACCCCATCCAGTCGCCGGCGCTGCAGCGCTTCGATGATCAGCCGGACCGCTGGATCGACGTGCGCTGGGATCTCGACGAGGCCAACAAATCCCGCTTCATGGCCCGGATCATGGTCAACGCGCTGAACGAGCCCGGCACGCTCGCCAAGGTGGCGCAGACGGTCGCAAGCCTGGATGTCAACATCCGCATGCTGAATACGGTGCGTGCGGCGACCGACTTCACCGAAATGGTCCTGGAGGTGGAGGTCTGGGACCTGCGGCAGCTGAACCAACTTCTCGCCCAACTCAAGGATCTGGACTGCATCGCGACGGTCCGGCGCCTTTACGATTAGGATTCTATTAAAGTCTTGCGGACTGCGAATTGCGTTTTGCATATTTTGTGATCATTTCACGGCCAAAAAGGCATATTGAAATGGCAAGCCATGCGCAATGTGCATGGCTGTGCTCAGGTTACAGCGGTGGTAATTAATCATTGCCGGGACTATCTTCTGGTCATCGAAAAATGAAACGAAGATGAGGCAAAGCAATGTTTGAACCGATCAGGAAGTTCGCCCGCGCCCTTCGCGCTCCGACCGCTCAGGAACGTGAAATGGCATATCTCAATGGCTCGCAGGATCGTATTGATCTTGAATATCGTCAGCGTCAGGTCGATCGCGGTATCTTCCGCAATCGCTAATCGCTGAGATATACTTGAAGTAAGGAAGGGGGCGTTATGCATGATTTATGCCCCTTGGAAAAAAGAAAATAGACGGCCTGTTTGTGAAGCGGTTCCATTTGCCGCTCTTGTCATGGTCATGTGCGCTGCACTAAATACGCGCCATGTTGTTTCGCCGTCGCAAACCCGCGGGTTTTAGGGAAAAGCTGCGAGAGCTCGTATGGCCTCGTAAAGGTTTTCTGCGCCCGCCAAAATATCTGATGATGCGCATCCTGCGCCTGACTGCCTCGCCGCATGCCGTCGCGGTGGGCGTCGCTGCGGGTGTCTTCGTTTCGTGGACACCCTTTATCGGCGTGCATTTCGTCATGGCCTTCGTCATCACCTATTTCCTGTCGGGGAATATGGTGGCGGCAGCGCTTGGCTGTGCGGCCTTCGGCAATCCGCTGACCTATCCTTTCATCTGGGGCATCACCTGGGAAGTCGGCCACCTGCTGCTCAGCCGGCAGGACCAGATGGCGGGGCAGACGATCGATCTCGCCGAACTCTTCCATAAGCTGCATTTCACCGAACTCTGGAAGCCGGTGCTGGAGCCGATGCTGATCGGTGCCATCCCGCCGGCAGCCGTCACCTCGGTTGCGCTTTATGTACTGACATTCTACACCGTCAGGGGCTTTCAGGCGCGCCGTCGCGCCCGGTTGGTGGAGCGTGCGCGGCTACGGCTCGCCGATCCGGCTGCTGAGATGCCGACCGTCTGAGCCCGAAGCAGTTCTTTCCCGAAAGGCCTCTTGCATGATCATCGGCATTGGCAGCGACCTCATCGACATCAGGCGCGTGGAGAAATCTATTGAGCGCTTCGGTGATCGGTTCACGCATCGCTGTTTCACCGAGATCGAGCGCGCTCGCTCGGATCGCCGCGCCAACCGGGCTGAATCCTACGCCAAGCGCTTCGCCGCCAAGGAGGCCTGCTCCAAGGCGCTCGGCACCGGACTTTCGCAGGGCGTCTTCTGGAAGGATATGGGCGTCGTCAACCTGCCGAGCGGCAAGCCGACGATGCAGCTGACGGGCGGTGCCGCAGCCGTTCTTCAGGCCATGCTGCCGACCGGCCATAGGGCCGCCATTCATTTGACAATAACCGATGATTATCCCTTGGCTCAGGCTTTTGTGATCATCGAAGCGCTGCCGGATGTCGTATGATAGCGGCCTCTCGTCGCTTTTCATGCGGTCGTTATTGCCGCCATCGGCCGAAGCCGCTAGAGAGAACATCAGAAAGAAATGCGCCTTGATGGCGTTTTGAAGGAATAAGACTGCGTGTCCGAAAAAGTCCAAGCCAAGCCGAATGCCCTCTGGGAAAATATCAAGGTCATCATCCAGGCTCTTGTCCTGGCGATGGTCATCAGGACCGTACTGTTCCAGCCCTTTACCATTCCCTCGGGCTCGATGATGCCGACCTTGCTGGTCGGTGACTATATCTTCGTCAACAAGTTTGCTTACGGCTATTCGAAATATTCGCTGCCTTTCTCGCCCGACATTTTCAGCGGTCGCATTTTCGGTTCCGATCCGAAGCGCGGGGATATCGTCGTTTTCCGCTTCCCGCCGAATCCCGATGTCGACTACATCAAGCGCGTCGTCGGCCTGCCGGGCGATCATATCCAGGTAACCGACGGTATTCTCTACATCAACGGCAAGCCGGTTCCGAAGGTGCCTGATGGTGCCTTCAATTCCGACTACAAGCTCGACCCGGGCCAGGACGTGCCTGTGTTCCGCGAGACGCTTGATGATGGCAAGACCTATGATACGCTCGACCAGTCGCCCGTCTCTCGCGGTGACAACACCCGTGAGTTCATCGTTCCGGAAGGCCATTACTTCATGATGGGCGATAACCGCGACAACTCGCTCGACAGCCGCTTCGATGTCGGCTTCGTCCCGGCGGAAAATCTTGTCGGCCGCGCTAGCGTCATCTTCTTCTCGCTCGGCAACGACACTTCCTTCCGCGAAATCTGGAAATGGCCGACCAACATGCGCTGGGATCGCCTCTTCAAGGTTGTTGAATGAGCAAGGCGCAGGCGCTCTCAGCGGCGGACCGCGCAAAGCTTGAAACCCTGATCGGGCATGAATTTACCGAGAAGGAACGTCTGGACCGCGCGCTGACCCATGCCAGCGCGCGTACCGACAAGGGCAATTACGAGCGGCTTGAATTTCTCGGTGACAGGGTTCTCGGCCTCTGCATCGCCGACTTGCTGTTCCGTACCTTCGGGACTGCGGCGGAAGGCGAACTTTCAGTGCGCCTGAACCAACTCGTCAGCGCCGAAACTTGCGCGGCAGTTGCCGACGAACTCAATCTCCATCTCTATATCCGCACTGGCGCCGACGTGAAGAAGCTCACCGACAAGCGCATGATGAACGTGCGCGCCGATGTCGTCGAAAGCCTGATCGCTGCGCTTTATCTCGATGGCGGCCTGGAGGTCGCCCGCCGCTTCATCTTGCGCTATTGGGAGGGCAGGGCGGTGCGCGCCGATGGTGCTCGCCGTGATGCAAAGACCGAGTTGCAGGAATGGTCGCATGCCAAATATGGCGTCACGCCCGTCTACCGGGTTGAAGAACGCAGCGGACCGGATCATGATCCGCGCTTCAAGGTGACTGTAGAAGTCGCTGGCGTCGCACCGGAAACAGGCATAGAGCGCTCCAAGCGCGCCGCAGAACAGGTCGCCGCGACGAAAATGCTCGAGCGCGAAGGCATTTGGCAGGCAGCATCTGCCGGAAATTGACGGGATCAATGACAGAAGAAAACGAAATGGCGGCCGAGAACGCCGCCGAAAGCAATCCGACGCATTCCGGCTTCGTCGCCTTGATCGGCCCCACCAATGCCGGCAAGTCGACGCTGGTCAACCGCCTCGTGGGCGCCAAGGTGTCTATCGTCAGCCACAAGGTGCAGACCACGCGCGCCATCGTGCGCGGCATCGCCATTCATAACAATGCGCAGATCGTCTTCATGGACACGCCCGGCATCTTCAAGCCGCGCCGCCGCCTCGATCGCGCCATGGTCACATCCGCCTGGGGTGGCGCCAAGGATGCCGATCTCATCATGCTGCTGATCGACAGCGAGCGTGGCCTGCGCGGCGACGCGGAAGCCATCCTCGAAGGCTTGAAGGACGTTCCCCAGAGGAAGATCTTGGTTCTCAACAAGATCGACCGCGTCAACCGCGAATTGCTTCTGGCGATCGCTGCCACTGCGAACCAGAAGGTCGACTTCGACCAGACCTTCATGATCTCGGCGGAGAACGGTTCGGGCTGCGACGACGTGATGGACTATTTGGCAAAAACCCTGCCGGAAGGCCCGTGGTACTATCCGGAGGATCAGATCTCCGATCTGCCGATGCGCCAGCTGGCCGCCGAAATCACCCGCGAGAAGCTCTTCCTTCGCCTGCATCAGGAGCTTCCCTATTCCTCGCATGTCGAGACGGAAAAGTGGGAAGAGCGCAAGGATGGCTCCGTGCGCATCGAACAGGTCATTTATGTCGAGCGCGATAGCCAGAAGAAGATAACGCTTGGCAAGGGCGGCGAAACGATCAAGGCGATCTCGTCGGCGTCGCGCCGCGAACTCTCTGAAATCCTCGAGCAGCCGGTCCACCTCTTCCTGTTCGTCAAGGTACGCGAGAACTGGGGCGATGATCCTGAGCGCTTCCGTGAAATGGGCCTCGAATTTCCGCGCTAAGGCATGTCGCGCAAAAGTGCGCAGCGTTTTAAAAAATCGCGACGCGCTTTGGTTTGGCAAGAAAATTGACAAGGCGCACTCAGCCCTTTGTTTTTTTATAAAAATCGCTGCCTGTTCGAAGGAACAAATCGGCCTGCTGGCGCATTGATATGGCAACGGCGCTGCACCCTGCAGCGCCGATTTTTGCGACGGCGGGGGCAAGATGGCGACGGCAAAACCCACCCATTCCTTCAAGACGCCCTGTGAGCAGTGTCCGCTGCGGCCATTGCCGCATTTCCGGGAGTTCAGCCGCGATGAGCTGGACTTCGTGTCCAGATTCAAGAGGGGCGAACTGGCCGTCGATGCGGGTGCGACTATCCTGGTCGAAGCTGCGCACAGCGCCCATCTCTTCACGGTGCTCTCAGGCTGGGGCTTTCGCTATAAGATGCTGGAGGATGGCCGCCGGCAGATCCTGAACTACATCATGCCCGGCGATCTGATCGGTCTGCAGGGCACGATCATGGGCGAGATGCAACATTCGGTGGAGGCTTTGTCGCCGGTAACGCTCTGCGTCTTCGAGCGCGACAAACTGATGACCCTTTATAACAGGCACCCTTCGCTCGCTTTCGATATTACCTGGATCGCGGCGCAGGAGGAGCGCATTCTCGATGAACACCTGTTGAGCATCGGCCGTCGCACGGCGCTCGAAAGAGCCGCATATCTCATCGCCTTCCTTTTTGAGCGCGCAAGGAAGCTAAGCCTTTTCAACGGCCGCAATGTCATCCCGATAACGCAGCAGCATATTGCCGACACGCTCGGTCTCTCGATCGTTCACACCAACAAGACGCTGAAAAAGCTTGCGGGGCGCAATCTGATCCGCTGGCAGGAACGCGGCTGCGACGTGCTGGACGGAGAGGGACTGATGCAGGTGGCTGGCTGGGAAGGAATGCGCGAAGGAAAGCGTCCTTTCATCTGAAGCATGCCCGCAAAAGCGTGCAGCAGTTATTTTGCGATAACGACATGCCTCAACCAAAACTTAAAGCGTGGTGGGGATCAGGATCGCATGCGCTTTTAGAGCGCTGTGCGCCATTCGGACGCACAAAAGACGCTCCAACTCATTGAATCTCCCAACTGGCTTTCCGAAAATCGATTCCGATTCTCGAGCCGATACTGTAGAATCTCTCCTGTTCGGATTGCTCAGCCTTGATGTCTTTTTTAAATGCAAACTGACTTCGGAAAAAATAGAGTCGCGTCATCTTTTCCGACGACTTTCGTTTTTATCGACCGGAGGCGAAAATGTGGCTATTCAGTTGTGGTGAGCAATCGCCGTCAACGGTCGAGGTGGGGCAACGGCGGAATGATGTTTGCAAAAAGGCCGAAGCGCCGCATAGTCTGCGCTTCACGAGGGGCATGGAGATCATGAACGCAAGAACCCGTGTTCTGGTCCTTGAAGACAGTCTTATCATCGCAATGGAGGCGGAGGATATCCTGCGTCTCGTTGGTGCCGATACTATCGATATTGCCAATAGCGTCGATCAGGCCAGGGACGCAATCCGGGTCGCAGATTACGATTTCGCGCTTCTCGACGTGAATCTGGGAGAGGCGATGAGCTTCGATTTCGCGCGGGATCTGTCGCTGGCGAATATTCCGTTCGGCTTCGTCAGCGGCTATTCCGATACGCAGGATTTCCCGACCGATCTTCAGGATGTGCCCCTTCTCGTCAAACCTTTCGACGAGAATGCGATGCGCGACTTCCTCCAGAAGCTTTTCCCGTCGCCGGCGGAATGACATAGCTCGAACCGTGCTTTAAAATGAATCGGCAGGCTGAAGGACGGTTTTCCGATGCAATGGCAGGATCAGGCGATCATTCTTGGCGTCAAGCGCCATGGCGAGACGAGCGTCATCGCCGAGGTGATGACGCGTGAGCGCGGCCGTCATCTCGGTCTCGTCCGCTCCGGCCGTTCGCGCACAATGCAGCCGATGCTGCAGCCCGGCAATGAGGTGGAGATCACCTGGCGTGCCCGGCTGGATGAACATCTCGGTGAGTTCCGCCTTGAACCGGTAAAGCTGCGTGCCGCGCGGCTGATGGAGACGGCAACCGCCGTCTACGGTGTGCAGGCCATGGGTGCCCTTCTGCGCCTGCTCCCCGAACGCGATCCGCATCCGCATCTCTTCGAGGCGCTGGAAGTCATCCTCGATCATCTTCACAACCCCACCGATGCCGGCGAGCTTTTCGTACGCTTCGAGCTTGCAGTGTTGAACGACCTCGGCTTCGGGCTCGATCTTACCGAATGCGCGGCGACCGGAACCCGCACCGATCTCGCCTATGTCTCGCCGAAATCCGGCCGCGCCGTGAGCCGCGGTGCCGGAGAGCCTTGGGCCGACAAGATGCTGCTTTTGCCAGCTTTCCTGAATGCAGGGGAAAACCACGCGGCCGATTTCGAAAGCCTCGCGGCAGCATTCCGTCTGACAGGATTCTTTCTGCATCGACATGTCTATGAACCGCGTGGTCTGGAGGTTTCGGCAGCGCGCGAGGGCTTTGTTCAGGCAGCACTCAAGGCGCTGAATCCGGCTGCGCGGGCGCTTTTGCGGCCGGATGAACTTTCTGCCTGAGGGCTTTTCATTCCTGCAAAATAGTCTTCAGTTTTGGCGGTTTACCCTTATGCGCCGCACCCCTATCTCTCCGTCGATCAGGAAGTCCCTAGCGCTCAAGGAGGAAGCCATGCTGACCAGGCCCGATACATCGACCACTATCACGCTCTGGAACGGACAGGAGATTCCCCGCCTCGGCATGGGCTGCTGGGCGATCGGCGGTCCGTTCTTCGCCGGCGACACGCCGCTCGGCTGGGGTGAGGTGGACGACAATGAATCCATCGCCGCGATCAATCGCGCGATTGACCTTGGCATTCGCTTTTTCGATACGGCCTCGAATTACGGTGCCGGCCATTCGGAAGAGGTTCTGGGACAGGCGATTGGTAATCGCGCCGATATCGTCATCGCCACAAAATTCGGTTTTGCCACCAATTCGGAAACGAAGCAGGCGACCGGCGCTTTTGCCGATCCGGCATTCATCCGCCAGTCCGTCGAGACCTCTCTCCGCCGTCTGAAGCGTGAGCGTCTCGATCTCCTGCAATTCCACATCAACGATTTTCCGCTGGAACAGTCCGACGCAGTTTTCGATTCGCTGGAGGCTATGCGAATTGAGGGCAAGATCGATGCCTTTGGCTGGAGCACGGATTTCCCCGATCGCGCCGCCCGCCATGCCGGCCGGCCGGGTTTCGTCTCGATCCAGCATACGATGAACGTCTTCGAGCCCGTGCCTCAAATGATCGATATCGTCGAAAAGAACGGCCTCATCTCCATCAATCGCGGTCCGCTTGCCATGGGCCTGCTGACAGGTAAATTCACGCCGGACAAGGCCGTCGGCGCCAAGGACGTGCGTGGTGCAGCGCTCGAATGGATGGTTTATTTCAAGGATGGACGCATGGCGCCGGAATTTGCCGCAAGGCTGGACGCAGTGCGCAGCCTGCTGACCTCTGGCGGACGTACGCTGACGCAGGGTGCGCTCGCCTGGCTCTGGGCGCGTTCGCCTCGCACCTTGCCTATTCCCGGTTTCCGGACGGTGGCGCAGGTCGAGGAAAATGCCGGCGCGTTGGAAAAGGGACCATTGCCGGCCGATGTGATGACGGAGATCGATGCGGCGCTGGCTCGCGTCTAAGACAGCGTTTAGGCTCGGGCGCGCACCTTGAAGGTCCAGCCTTCCGGCCGCGCGTCGATGATCTTCACCTCGTCGCCGATTGCGACCCTGCCTGTCCCGCGCGGGGTTACGTTCCAACCGAAAAGCGGGCCGGGCACACGCCGGTCGCCCGACATGCGGATGCGGCCCATGGCGGGCATGGGGTTCGCGACATCGCGCGACCCCGTCAACTGGTCCTGCGTCGTCATGATGCAGCGGGCGCAGGGCTTGACGAGGTCGAAGCGGATGCCAGCGATCTCGATCGCAGCCCAACGGTCCTCTGCCCAGGCCTCGTCCGTGTCGATGACAATATTCGGCCGGAAGCGCTCCATCCCAACGCCGCCTTCGGCATGGGCTGCGAGATCGGCGTTGAGTGCCTTCAGCGATCCAGTCGTTGTCACCAGGATTTGGTAGCCGTCGGAAAAGGTCACCGGCGTGCCTTCGCCCGCCCATTCGGCATTGGCCGTTCGTTGAGCCTGACCGTCGAAGAAGACGAGCTTTACCTCGCGGCCGAGCCATTCCGAAAGCCTGCCGTTGCTGTCATCATCGGCAACGGCAGCGTTGACGACCGATTTCCAGACCGTGACATCGAGCCGCCGGTCCGGATGTGGCGGCGGTACGGCGATGTCGGACTTGCCCTGCATCAGCAGCCGGAAGGCGCCGGCTTCGGGCCGTACGTCGATGCGGGCAAGGGCTTGGAGCTCGCGTTGCGTGATAAAATGTCCGTCCGCGTCCGTCACCATGGCGCGCCGGTCGCCGGGCAGGCCATAGGCATCGATCTCGGTAGAGGCCAGGGCGATGCCGCGGGCACTCTTGAGTGGATAGATGAAGAGATCGCTGACACGCATCATAGGCTCCTAGATTTCGTCCATAAATGCCGCGAGGAAGTCGCGCAGGCTCCTGTCACGGGCGGCGGCCAGTTCGCGGCCAGTGCGGGTCTGGAAACCATCGGCCAGTTTGAACAGCTTCGTCTGGAAGTGGTCAACCGCATAACGCTTGTCATCGAGCGCCCGATCCTTGGCAGAAGGATCGAACGGATCGTAGAGGCCCGATCCGAGCCGTCCCGCTATATAGAAACAGCGCGCCGCGCCGACCATGCCGATGGCATCCAGCCTGTCCGCATCCTGCAGGATTTTCGCCTCCAGCGTTTCCGGTGGCACGTTCGCCGAGAAGCTATGCGCAGTCACCGCATGGGCGACATAGGCGATATCCTCGGCGTCCCATCCAAACTCTTTCAATATTCGCGAAGCCTTCTCGGCGGCGAGCGCCGAGGCATGGGCGCGCAGCGGCGAGTTCTTCTCGACGGCGACGCAATCATGCAGCAGTACGGCAGCCGCGAGCACGTGGCCTTTGCCGCCTTCCGCAGCGTGGATACGCATGGCGTTGCGGAAGACACGCAGGATATGGGCAAGGTCATGAGACCCGTCGTCACCCTCGGTCGCATGCGGAATGAGCTCGACCGCCAGAGACTCGTGGGGAAAGAAGGCTTCGGCCTTGAACATCGTCGTCACCGGTTTTCAAAGGGTTCGCATACAGTCGATAACGGCTTGGCCGGCGAGTCGCAACGTGCCGAGATCAGTGCCGGCGCTTGGCGAACGGCGTAGTGCCATTCTTCTTTGCCGGCATGGACAGCATGTGCGCCGCATCGCCGAACGGTTTTGGGGGGCTGATATGATAGCCCTGGATCTCGTCGCATGCCTCGCGTTCGAGTAGTGCCATCTGTTCTGCGGTCTCCACGCCCTCCACGGTCACGCGCATACCGAGCGCATCGCCGAGCAGGATGATCGCGCGCATGATCGCATGCGCTTCCTTATGATCGACGATATCGTTCACGAAGGACTTGTCGATCTTGATCTTGTCGAAGGGGAAGCTCGATAGATAGCTCAGCGACGAATAGCCCGTTCCGAAATCGTCCATGGAAATGCGGATGCCGCGCTCCTTGAGCGCATGCAGGATCGGCAATGCCTCATCGCGATTTTCCATCAGCACGCTCTCGGTGATTTCCAGTTCCAGACGTGACGGCGAGAGTTCTGCGGCTGCAAGCGCCTTGTTGACATCCTGCAGCAGGTCGCTGCTGCTGAACTGGATGGCCGAGACATTCACCGCGATCTTGACATCTTCGGGCCATCGCGCTGCATCGTTACAGGCGCGGTGCAAAACCCAGCGGCCGATATCGACCACGAGGCCGACCTCCTCCGCAAGCGGGATGAACTCCATCGGCGGGACGCGACCGCGCACCGGATGATTCCAGCGGATCAGCGCCTCGAAGCCGCAGATGCGATGCTGCGCCAGATCGTAGAGCGGCTGGTAGTGAAGCTCGAATTCCTCGTTCTGCACGGCGGCGCGCAGATCGGCCTCCAGCGCATGGCGGGCCTGCATCTTTTCGTCCATCTCGTCGGTGAAGAAGCGCTGGTGCCGGCGTCCGTCCGCCTTGGCGTGGGAAAGAGCGACCGCCGCGTTGCGCAGCAGCTTATCGCTTTCGGCAGCATCGTCTGGAGCGATCGAAATGCCCATGGAAACACTGAGTTCCACCTGCTTGTCGCCGCGGAAGAAGGGTTCGCTGAGCTCTCGTCGGATCTGATCGGCGAGTGCCGTGATATTCCACGGCTGCTGGCGGTGTGTCTGCAGGATCGCGAATTCGTCCGAGCCGAGACGGGCAAGAATATTCTCCGAGCCGGCCGAGGCGCGAATGCGCTCTGCGACCTGCTGCAGGATCTTGTCGCCGGCCGAGACGCCCAGCGTATTGTTGATCGACTTGAACCGGTCGAGATTGAGATGCACAAGGGCGATCTGCTCGTCTTGCCTGCGCTCGGCAAGAGCCGCATCGAGCTGTTCGCGGAAGCGAATGCGGTTCGGCAGGCCCGTCAGCGGATCGTGGTGGGCGAGATAGGTAATGCGTTCGGCAGCCTTGCGGTCTTCGGTAATGTCGGCATGAATGGCGATATTGCTGCCGTCGGCAAGAATGGTGACGACGCTCTGGATGATGCGGCCGTCATCCATCAGCCATTCGCGCCGGCGAATGCGCCTGGTCTTCGAGGAGGCATCCTGGCCTTCCTTCCTGCTGCGTGTCCTGGCACTGGTTTGCTCAGTGCCGTGCGTCTTGTGCATCAGGTCGGCAATCCTCGTGCCGGGCGCAACATCGCCGTCGCTAAAGCCGAAGAGCTGGCGGAAGCGCAGGTTGGAAAGGGTCAGCCGCTGGTCCGCATCGAACACGCTGAGCCCGAGCGGCAGATTGTTCAGGACGATTTCGAAGAGCTTGTGCTGTTCTGCAAGCGCCTGGGCAGTGGAACTGATGGTGTCCCGAAGTTCGCGATTTTCGGTAAGCAGCATCTCGGCGCTGCGCTCGATCTCATCATATCCGCTTTCATGGCTGCGATAGGTCGCGATGACGAGCTCCATCAGATGCTCTGCATCGATAGATCCGTCCTCATTGACGGCCTGCGTGCACTGTTGCCAGAAAAGCGCCTCAGCTTTCATGCGCACAGGTCCCCTCGCGGGACGGTTGCGATGGAAGCATGGCAAAAGGCGAAGACGTCTTCGATTGGCAAAGGTGCCATATCGCGCCTGGCATAAAAAAGACCTTTCTAAAATGAATATGAGAATCAATTTTTTGTAGCCTGCAAATGGCCATTTACGGCAACCTGCATGCGGCATCTTCTACCGCTCCGATTAATAATCGGTTGCAACCGGGCGGCTCTTTATACCTGGCCGGCAATTTGCTCGTATCTCACAAACTACTGAAATGACGAAGAAACCTGGCTTATCGAGCTAAAATGAAACTGCCGTCGCGGCAGGCAGTTACGCTTTGTCAACTATGGTTAATCGAGAGTTAACAGCTTATTGACCGAGGCTGCAAATCAGTTTAACCAGCAAGTCAGTCTTTGATATTTTCCACCGGCGTACTGCGTACAGACCCTCACCGTAGGAAGCGGTGAATGGAGATTTGTATGACTGCTCTTTCATCAGTTCCAGACATCTCTTATGCATATTTGGCAACGCTCTCGCGCCTCGATGCCAATGGCGACGGCGTGTTGAGCCGCACCGAGCGCGCGGCAGATGAAAAGCCCGGCATCATCAGGGAATTTCTCGAAGACGGTGATGTCGACAATTCGGCGCCGAAATATCCGAGCAGACTCGTCGCGCTCATGATGGAATACAGTGACACCGGCTCGGCGAGCGGAACGGCCGTTCCCTATGCGCTGCAGCAGCTTGCCCCTGATGCCGATGACCAGGCGATGCAGATCTATCGCAATACCTACGGCGAGTTCGATCTCGGTGCTGCCGCCTGACCGTTTCGTCAGCATGCTTGGTCAGCCGGCCTCGCGGCCGGCTTTTTCTTGCCTTTTATGCAGACCGGAACACCTTCCTTTGTGAGGCGTTGGGACTCAGTCCCCGAAACGGAAGGAATCCCGATGAAAATCATAGGCATCATCGCTGTCCTCGGCATGCTTGGGGCGGCTTCCCAAGGTTTTGCCCAGGACAAGCAGACGGCGACGGCGAATTTTATCGGCCCCGACGGCAAGGAGGCAGGCCGCGCCACGCTGACCGCTGCCGCCAATGGCGGCGTTTTCATCGAGGCGGAAATTTCCGGCCTGCCGGCCAATAAGTGGGTTGCCTTTCATATCCACGAAACGGGCCGCTGTGACGCGGCATCCCATCATGAATCAGCTGGCGGCCATTTCAATCCGACCAAGGCCGAGCATGGTTTCCTGGCGGCCAAGGGACCGCATGCAGGCGACATGCCGAACCAGTTTGTCGGTCAGGACGGCATCCTGCGCGCACAGATCTTCGACACCATGATCTCGCTCGATGGCAAGGAGGATGGCGTGCGTGGCCGGGCGCTGATGGTGCATGCCGATTCTGATGATTATCGAAGCCAGCCATCCGGCGGCGCCGGCGACAGGATCGCCTGCGGCGTGATCAAATAGGTTCTGGCTGCGTCTGGTCGGCGCCGGCGGCCGTACCGGATTAGGCCGAGCGGCTGATGGGGCTCGCCATCACCCAGACCGGCTGTTCCGCGTGCTCGTCCAAGCCGGATGGAGGAGGGGGCGAGGAGCATCAACCGTTTGAATTGTCCCTGACGGGCAGCACGAAAGGTGCGTTGCCATTAGCCTCCGCACCACGGCCGATGGCTCTCACGGCATCGACGAGCCGGCCGCGCCGGTTAAGCAGCGCATCGCCGATTTCGACGATCCGCGCATTTGGTGTCGCATAGGGCGAAGCGGTTCGCAGCCGATGGGCAAGCGCCATATCCTCCTGCTCGGGCGCGAGCGAGAGAGCCGCGATCAGCGCCGCGGCAGGCGAGCGCGATACACCCATCCAGCAATGGACGAGCAGTGGTGCCTCCTGTTGCCAGCCGGCGGCAAAATCGATGATCGCCCGCACGTGCTTTTCGTCAGGCGCCACGAGATCACCCGTACCCTTGAAGACAATATCGTTCATGTTGAGTAGCAGATGCCGGTCGGCCTGGATGACGCCCGGCCGGTGAAAGGCCTGCTCCTTCGCCATCAGGCTGATCATCTCGCGCGCCTTGTACCGCACGGCCATTTCGCCGATACGCGCCAGGGGAGAAACCACGATCACGGTCACGCGCCAGCGCTCCGCTTCGCCTCGATCTCGGCAAAGCGCTTGCAGAAGAGCCGCTGCGCTTCGAGCGCGGGGACGGGGTCGATCGCGAGCATGTCTCGCGTGATCCCGCGCGGCTGGCCGAAGAATTTCTGCGCTTCGGCCGGCGTGAAGCCGGCAAGAACAGTCGCCTCGAAATAGGCGGCGATCGTATCGGCCTTCTTGATCTTGTCCTTGAGCTCGCGGGAGGGGTGCGGCGGCAGGCCGAAGCGCAGATGCACAGCCGCCTCCAGCCGTTTCTCGACGGTCTTGTACCCACCGCCGACGACCGCCTTGAAGGGGGAGATCATGTCGCCGATCACATATTCGGGCGCGTCGTGCAGCAGCGCCATCAGGCAATCGGCGGGTGTGGCTTCATTGAAATGCCGGAAAATGGATTCGACGACAAGGCAGTGTTGCGCCACGGAAAAGGCGTGGTCACCCGACGTCTGGCCATTCCAGCGGGCGACGCGTGCAAGTCCGTGGGCGATATCGCTCAATTCGACGTCGAGCGGCGAGGGGTCTAGCAGATCGAGCCGCCGGCCGGACAGCATGCGTTGCCAGGCACGTGGAGCCTTCGCATTCGTCACGCGCTGGCCTCGTCCGAGGAAGTCGGAAAGCTCAGCCCGGACCAGGAAGGCAGGCTGAGCGTCACCGAAACATCGCCGGCAAGCAGAGGCGTGCCGGATGCCATGGCTTCGCCGGCGCGGTCGATGCGCACGATTGCCAGTCCGCTCGTCCCCTCGACGGATCCGAGCGTGCCGACCGGCTTGCCATTGGCGGTGATTTCGGTGCCGCTGGCAGGCAGCGCGGCGCCCGCCGAAACGGTCACGACGCGACGCCGTGCCGTGCCGCGATGCTGCATGCGGGATACCACTTCCTGGCCGACATAGCAGCCTTTCTTGAAGGAAAGGCCGCCGTTGAAATCCATCAGTACGTCATGCGGAAAAGCGTCCTGCAGCGCATAATCAGGCCCTGACGTGACGATGCCATTTTCGATGCGCAGCGCATCGTAGAGCGCAGCATCGTCGCTGCCATGATGACCGATACGACGCAAAACAGTGACATTGGCTTTGGCAAAGCGACTGTCCTTGACGCCATCTTTGGCATCCTCGCCCCAGGAAACGGTCACGCCGTCCTCGGCAACCGGCGTCAGCGTCACCGGCGCACGCAGGCGATACATGATCAGCCGCTTCAAGAGGGCTTCTCGCTGGGCCGCATCCGTTTCGATGATGAAGCCGTCGCCGTCGCGCCAGATCATGAAGTCGAACAGGATCTTGCCCTGCGGCGTCAAAAGCGCGCCCGGCCTCGCCTCGTCCGCACCCAGCGAAACGATGTCGGTGGTAATGAGATTCTGTAGAAAAGCTTCTGCTTCCGTGCCGCCGACGGCAATGAGCGAGCGGTCTTTCAGGAATACGGCTGGCATGGCGAAACCTGTCGCGTTGATGGTCGCTCAGAGGTAGGTCTTTGACGCTGAAGGTGCAAGCGCTGCGACGTCAGTCGCCGGCCGTGAAGAACTTCCATTTACCGTCAGGCGCGATGCCGACGCGATAGAAATTATAGCCGCCGAATTCCTGCATATCCGAGAGATCGCCCGCGGTCACGATGCGCAGCAGCTCCACGCGTTCCGGCGGCGTCAGCGTTTTCAGGTCTTTTTCGGCAAAATAAGGCCAGACGTACATTTCGTCGGGCGTGCCCTGGCCGACATGCACGAAGCCGGTCGAGATGACGTCGAGCATGATAGCGAGGATCTCGTCGCCATCGGGATCGCCCGAGAGATCTTTCAGTGTGCCGATCGGATCGTCCGTGGGTTCGCCGACAGTCACCTGGGTCTGGCCGGTGCCGGTTCCCATCAGCGGGCGCAGGCGTTCGAGATCGCCTGAAGCGGCGGCCTCGACGATCTGTTCGCGCATCTTGCGCACTGGTTCCGGCGCCTTGCTGATGTCGTAGATCACTTCGACGGGCTTGGAATCGTCGGATGCACCTGGCGTCTTGTCGACGCTCTGGCCGCTCTCTTTGTTGACGAGCGGATCCGGTTGGGGAACGCCGGAAGAGCCGTTCTGCGGTGCAGCCGGCGGCTGCGGGCTCTGCTGCGCCGTGGCCCGCGCATCGGGCTGCCCCGGGATTTTCTGAAGTTCGGAAAGCGCGTAGGCGGAAGAAGCAGACAGCATGCTGCCTGCGGCGATGCCAATGGCAAGCAGGACCGGCGCGAGCGGGATTCGCGGGGAAAGATCTTTACCGGTACGCATGAGACTCTCTTTATTGCCCTTATTGCAGGGTCCTGTTGGTGGAAAACTCACCTGCCAGCATGCGGTCGCGAAGCGAATCGAGCAAGGCCTCGGCGCTACCTTCTCCATGCAGTCTGATCGTCTCGCGCAGTGCATGTGCAATTGCAGCATCGGCAATGATTTCAGGCTCGATGCCATCGGCCATGCCATCGGCCCAAGCCTCGTTCTGGTATTCCAGAGCCGCCTGCATCTTTTCGTGGACGATCATGTCGTCGATGTCGTTGAGGCTTGGTTCCATTATCTTTTCCTCAGAACTTCTCATGTCTTACCGCTACGTTAACAACACTAACAGCCTTTTCCCAAAACGACACGTGCGCATGCGAAAACAGGTTAATTAAACGTTAATTTCCAAAGCGCGAAGTAATTTCTGTGGCAAGTGTTGCACCTTCGTTACGGTAGCGCTCTTCCGCCACGATGGCCGCCTGCGTGCAAACCGTGTAAACCGAAGCGAACGCCCGGTAGCCGCGATTGAAGGCTGCGGTCAGTTTTTCCTTGCGCTGCGGTTCTCCATCCGTTTCGGAATCAAGCAGTTGCTGCATGTCGGCCCGCCATTCGTCCGCCCCTGGCGCCTTGCAGAGCGTGCGCAGATAATGCACCGAACCTAGAACCTCAGCCAACCGCGCCAGCTTGTCGTCATAGGGGACGATCGCAACCTGCGGCACTATTTCCTCCGGTGGCGGAGGCGCATTCTTACCGCCCTGCACCCCACTTTGCGCGCCCCCTTGCGCCATTGTGGCACCGGCCCAGACGAGCCCGCCAAAAACAAGAGATGACAAGACGACGCGTCGAACGGGAATCATGCTTCCAGTTGATACATGGAGCATGACCGGAACAAGGCGCATGCGGCAGTTTCCACTTCTATTCCGCAAACTATTCCAGCAGTACTTTTATTCGCCGGCCGCGAGCCGCTCGGCGCATTCGAGCACGCTTTGCGGCACCGGCATGCGTCGGATCTCCTCCACACTGTACCAGCCGATCGCTGCCGCATCGTCGGCGGCTTCGGCCACCAGATGGCGGTCCGCTTCGACGCGGAAGACGGAAAGGAAGAAATGGCTGCTGATGCTGCCATCGGGCGCATGCGTTTTCAGGTCATAGGTGGAAAACAGAAGCGGGTTTCGCGCCTGAATGCCGGTCTCCTCCAGAAATTCGCGCAATGCCGTTTCCTCAGGTGTCTCTCCGGGTTCGCCGCGCCCTCCCGGAAAAGCATACATGTCGGCAGAAGGCGGGTTTCGCCGAAGCACGAGAAGGAATCGGCCATCACGTTCAAGAATGGCGGAAGAGGCGGGTTTGGCTTGGGAGATCATCGCTTCGCACGCTTTGCTGTGATGCCGCCTTATCCCACGGGCGGCTCACCTTGCGCAACCGTCGGCATTGCGTGGAATATGGCTCATGATTCCTGCGAGACGCCCTTGACCTACCTGATCTACACCTTTGCCGCCCTCTTCGAAATTGCCGGCTGCTTCGCCTTCTGGGCTTGGCTTCGACTGGCAAAGCCCGTCTGGTGGCTGGCGCCGGGCGTGGTATCGCTGGCGCTCTTTGCGTGGCTGCTGACGCTGGTGCCGAGCGAAGCGGCAGGCCGCACCTTCGCGGCCTATGGCGGCATTTACATCGTCGCCTCGCTGCTGTGGCTCTGGTTGGTGGAGAATCGCGTTCCCGACCACTGGGACGTCGGCGGTGCGCTGGTCTGCCTTGCCGGCACGGCGATCATCCTCTTTGGGCCGCGCGGTTAGAACATTCCGCAAAAGATGTGCAGCGCCTGCCATTTGCAATTGCACGACGGCAAACCGCCTTGACCCATCCGGGGCAGGATGCAAAGAAACCTTTATGTGTGGACGTTTTGCCCTGACAGAGGTAGTCAAGGATATCGCCGAAGCTTTCAGCCTTGCCGAGTTGGAAGGCTTTCCGGCGCGCTACAACATCGCGCCGACACAGCCGATTCTGGTCGTCATCGCCGGCGAGGGGCAGGAGCCGGGCAGCAACCTGCCTGATCGCCGCGCTCTTCTGGTGCGCTGGGGTTTCACCCCGGGCTGGGTCAAGGATCCCAAGGAATTTCCACTGCTGATCAACGCGCGCGCCGAAACCGCGATCGGCAAGGCCTCCTTCCGCGCCGCCATGCGCCATCGCCGCATCCTCATCCCAGCCTCCGGCTTCTATGAATGGCATCGCCCTTCGAAAGAAAGCGGCGAGAAGGCACAGGCCTATTGGATCCGGCCTCGCCGCGGCGGTGTTATCGCCTTTGCCGGCTTGATGGAAACATGGTCCTCGGCCGATGGTTCTGAGGTCGACACCGGCGCCATCCTGACGACGAAGGCAAACGGCGCGATCTCCTCGATCCATGACCGCATGCCCGTCGTCATCCAGCCGGAAGATTTTTCCCGATGGCTGGATTGCAAGACGCAGGAGCCGCGCGAGGTTGCGGGCCTGATGCAGCCGGTTCAGGAGGATTTCTTCGAGGCGATTCCGGTTTCCGACAGGGTCAATAAGGTCGCCAACATGGGGCCGGACCTGCAGGATCCAGTGCCGCTTGAAAAGGCGCCGAAGCCGCCGCAGAAAAAAACACCAGATGACGGCCAGCTCAGCTTCTTTTGAAACCCAGCTCCACTGTCACGCTAAATGGAATCGGGTGATGTCTGCTGGCCCCAGTTTTGGCTAACAGATGTGTCGCTTGCAGCCCTTTCGCGAGATACGCCGCATGGCAAGGTCCGATGTCATGATCGGCATCGTCAGGAGCTTGCAGGCGATCAGCCTCCTCGTCGGGTTTTTCGCGCCCGCTTAGGCTGACTTCTTGACCGGTGCCGGCTTTGCCATCATCGAGGCCGCAGCGACCGCTTTGAGTCCGAGCGGGCGGTAGTTGGTCGCGAGATCCGGCTTGGCTGTCTGCTGCTGTTCCGTTGTCTTCTTCGAGGTCACGATACTCTCCTTACGTGTTTTCCTAGAATTTTATCTGTCCTGTTCTTTTGTCTTTAATAGCGACAAAAGAGAGGCATTGCCGATCAGGAAATGTAAACACGAACCATAATTCGCGAGGCTTAACCGAAGCCTGCGTTCGTTAATACTTACTTAATAAAGTGGATGCTCAGATGTGACGACCGATGTCGTCCTCGCCGATACCGGGTTCCTCGATGGTCAGCGTGCCATATTTGCGCTTCCACTTTCGCGCGCCGAAGGGCAGCGAAACGAGGTAGGCGCAGACGGTGAAGACCATCACTTCCCAGGTAAAGCTCATCAGCATCGCGACATAGAGCACGACGCCGAGCATCGCCGGTAGCACGAGATCGCGCCGCATCCGGCTTTCGGATTTACCGGACCAAACAGGCAGGCGGCTGATGAGCAGGAAGGCGATGAGGACCGTGTAGCCCGAGGAGAGAAAGGCGAAGATCCGGTCGGTGGTGAGGCCGAGAAAGCCGAGATAGACAGGTAGAAGCACGAGCATCGCGCCGGCCGGGGCCGGCACGCCGACGAAATATTCCGATTGCCAGGGCGCCCGGTTCTCGCGCTCCGACATCACGTTGAAGCGCGCCAATCTGAGGCCGGCAGCGATCGTGTAGATGAGCGCGGCGATCCAGCCCAGCGAACGCGCCTCGTCGAGCGCGTAGACATAGACCACGAGGGCGGGGGCGACGCCAAAATTGACGATGTCGGCGAGCGAATCCATCTGCGCGCCGAATTTCGACGTGGCCTTCATCAGTCGCGCCACACGCCCGTCGATGCCGTCGAGGAAAGCGGCGACGAGCACCATGGCGACAGCCAGCTCATACCGGCCTTCGAAAGCAAGCCGGATGCCGGTCAGGCCGGCGCAGATGGCAAGGATGGTGATGAGGTTCGGAACGACGAGCCGGATCGGAATCTCGCGCAGGCGCGGCCCGCGGGCGGAATCGTCCTTCGGGCCGTTCGGTTCGAAGGGCGGAAAGGGTGGTTCCATATCGCGCTCTCCTGAAAGTTAGCTGCGACGGCTGATGACCGGGCCTTTTGCCGAGGCGAATTCGGCGATAACCGTCTCGCCGGCAACCGCTGTCTGGCCGAGCGAGACGCGTGGTGCGGCACTAGCCGGCAGGAAGACATCGAGGCGCGAGCCGAAGCGGATAAGACCGAAACGTTCGCCGGCATCGACGGGTTCATTGACGTGCGAGAAGCAGAGGATGCGCCGTGCGACGAGGCCGGCGATCTGCACCACGCCGATCTGGCCGTGGCTGGTCTCGATCACAAGACCGTTGCGCTCGTTCTCTTCGCTCGCCTTGTCGAGTTCGGCATTCACGAAGGTGCCGGGGCGGTAATTGATGCTGACGATGCGGCCCCGCATCGGCGCGCGGTTCACATGGCAGTTGAAGACGTTCATGAAGACGGAGATGCGCAGCATAGGCTCGTTGCCGAGGTTGAGCTCGGCAGGGGGCGTGACTACCTGTATCGAAGAAACCTTGCCATCGGCAGGCGAAATGACGAGATCATCGTCCTGCGGCGTCACCCGCTCCGGATCACGGAAGAAATAGGCGCACCAGAGAGTGAGGATAAGCCCGACCCAGAAGAGTGGCTTGAAGAGCCAGCCCAATACGAGCGACGCGACGAAGAAGGCGGCGACGAAGGGGTACCCCTCCTTGTGCACCGGTACGATCGTGTTGCGAACCGTATCGAACAAGCTCATGAATGCCGGTCTCCTGTCGTTTTTCGTATCCGCTGGTTACAGAAAAACGACCTGATGAGCAATGGCGCGGATCTCAGGCCGCTTTCGTTGCATCGGTTCTAAACAATAAAACAGACAGTTCCGCCTGTCTGCAGCACTAGCTTGCCGGCGCCAGCCGGTTGACGATGCCGAGTTCGTCACTCTCGCGGACCTGCTTGAGATGTTCTTCGGCCTGCGTAGCCTCGCGCTGACGGTTCCACATCGACGCGTAGAGCCCGTTCTGTTCCAGAAGGACGGCATGCGTGCCGCGTTCGGCGATCTCGCCGCTCTTCAACACGATGATCTCGTCCGCGCCGATGACGGTGGACAGGCGGTGGGCGATGACCAGCGTCGTGCGGTTCTTGGAAACGACATCGAGTGCGGTCTGGATTTCCCGCTCCGTCGTCGTATCGAGCGCCGAGGTCGCCTCATCGAGGATCAGGATCGGCGGGGCTTTCAGGATGGTGCGGGCGATTGCCACGCGCTGCTTCTCGCCACCGGAAAGCTTCAGTCCGCGTTCGCCGACCTTGGTTTCGAACCCCTCCGGCAGCATTTCGATGAAATGCCCGATCTGGGCGATTTCAGCCGCCTGCTTCACCTCGGCTTCGCTGGCCGAGGGCCGGCCGTAGCGGATGTTATAGGCGACGGTGTCGTTGAACAGCACCGTATCCTGCGGCACCATGCCGATCACCGAACGCAGGCTCTTCTGGGTGACCGTGCGGATGTCCTGCCCGTCGACGGTGATGGAACCGCTCTGGATATCGTAGAAGCGATAGAGCAGGCGCGACAGCGTCGATTTACCGGCTCCCGACGGACCGACGACGGCAACCGTCTTGCCCGCGGGCACCTCGAAAGAAATGCCTTTCAGGATCGGCCGGGCCGGATCATAGGCGAAATGCACGTCCTTGAAGGAGATGGCGCCCTGGCCGATGGCGAGCGCCGTCGCGCCGGGCGCGTCCAGAACCTCGGCCTTCACTTCCAGAAGATCGAACATCTGCTCGATATCGATCAAGCCCTGGCGGATTTCACGGTAGACGAAGCCGATGAAGTTCAGCGGCACGGAAAGCTGCAGCAGCATGGAATTGACAAAGACGAAATCGCCGACCGTGTGCTCGCCGCGCTGGACCGACCAGGCCGAGAGGACGAGCATGATCGTCGTGCCGATGCCGAAGATCACGCCCTGGCCGAAGTTCAGCCAGCCGAGGGAGGTCCACACATCTGTCGCCGCCTTTTCATAGCGCTCCATCGACTTATCGAAGCGCTTGGCCTCCATCTCCTCATTCCCGAAATATTTCACGGTCTCGAAGTTGAGGAGCGAGTCTATTGCCTTGGTATTGGCATCCGTATCGCTGTCGTTCATCGCCCGGCGGATGGAAATGCGCCAGTCGGAAGCGCGGATGGTGAACCAGATATAGGCCCAGACGGTGAAGGCGGTGACGGCGAGATAGGAGAAGCCATAGCCCCACCAGAAGATCGCCGCCGTCAGCAGGAATTCGATGACTGTCGGGATCGAGTTCAGGATCGTGAAACGCACGATCGTTTCGATACCCTTGGTGCCGCGCTCGATGATGCGCGAAAGTCCGCCCGTCTTGCGCTCCAGATGGAAGCGCAGGGAAAGCTCGTGCATGTGCACGAAGGTGCGGTAGGCAAGCTGACGCACCGCATATTGACCGACGCTGGCAAAGAGCGAGTCCCTGAGCTGGTTGAGGCCGAGTTGGATGAGACGGGTTAGGTTATACGCGATGACGAGAGCGGTGGCACCAATCAGCAGAGGCGGCAGCGTGCCCTGCAGGTCCATCCTGCCGTTCAGCGCATCGGTCGACCACTTGAAGAAATAGGGCACCAGCAGCAGCACGAATTTCGAGATGAGCAGGTAGACCGAGGCCCAGACGACCCGCATCCTCAGATCCGGCCTGTCCTTCGGCCACATATAGGGCCAAAGATTGTAGAGCGTTCCCAATAGGTTGGAGTCTGAAACTGTCTTGCCGTTTGCCATGCTTGTCTCCAGCCCGGCGGGCCGCTGTCGCCGCGGCCTGTCGCCGCCCCCGCGAGATATGCCACCGGCTGGCGGATTACAACATTGATAGGGATTTTATCGGCGAGGTATTGCGCGCGGTCCTAACGAAAACGGCGGCCGATGGGCCGCCGTTTTTTTGAATCAGAGGTGTCCGCCCGAGAGCCGCTTGCGGTGCAGCTCCTCCGCATTCGGAAGCGCATCCTTCGGCAGGCCGAAGACCTGACCCGGACGGATGCGGTCCGGATTGAGGATCTTGTCCTCGTTGGCGATGTAGATCGTCGTATAGCGCACACCAAGGCCATAGGTACGCCGGGAGATCTGCCAGAGCGTATCGCCACGGCGAATGATGACAGCGTTGTTGTTTGCCGTCAGCGGCGCCTGCTCGATCGTCTTCGGCTGGCCGGCCGCCGATGCCTCGTTTGACGGCATCGGCGCGACATTGGCGCCGGGAACCGTCAGTTCGGCAATGATCGCGCCGAGCTTGTCGAGCGCCGCGCCGACCGACTTGGCATCCTTCGGCAGGCTCTGCAGCATCGTCAGCGCGTTCGCCGCAACCTGAGAGGCCGAAGCCGATGCCTGCTTGAAGGCGTCGGTCGCTTCGATGCCCGGACGGAAGTCGACGAGCGCGCGCAGCGCGAACTCGGTGGCCGAGCGGGCTGCTGCGAGCTGCTCCGCACCCGGTAGCTTGCCGTCCGCGAACAGGCCCTTCAGCAGGCTGAAGGCTTTCGTCGCATCGCCCTCGAGCTTGCCGAGCTGGCCCTCGTCGAGCGGCACCATCGCCTGATTGGCATTATTGCCCGACTGCGCGGCAACCGTCACCTGATTGCCTTCCGGACGGTTGAAATTGACGGTCGCGCGAATGAGGACCTTGCCCGAGCCATCGACGACATCGACACGGATCTTGTGATCGCCGACCGAGAGATTCATTGCGCCGCTGATAACGAAGTGACCGTCCGGCTCCGCCGTATCCTGGCCGATCAGCGCATCGTCGGCGTAGCCGACGACCTTGGCATTGCCACGAGCCGTGCCGGCCACGAAGATCTTGTTGCCCTCGATCTCGACTGCATTGATCATCACATCGGCGGCAGCCGCGTTGCCCTGCTGGGTGCCGGGAACGATCGCATTGTTCGATGTTGCGGGCGTGTTCGGCGTCTGCATCGCGACCTGGTCATTCGGAGCGCCATTTGGGGCAGGCTGCGTGTTGTCGGTCGTCTGGTTGCCGGCGGCTGCCACGGCCGCGTCATTGGCAGTTGGCGTCTGGGCGTCGGCGACCTCGGCCTTCGGCGCGGTAATGATGCGGCTGGCCGTGCCGGGCTTGGAAACCATGGCGAGCAACTCGCTGCCGCTCCCGTCCTTCGGCACGGAAACGGTCGCAACTTCTTCAGACAGCGTGGTCTTGCCATCCTTCCCGGTTACCTTCAGCACGAGCTGGTGATCGCCGGCCGGAAGCGGGTTGTCGAGAACGGCTGCAAAATCGCCGGTGCCGTCGACATCGGTCGTCACGACCACTTTGTCGCCGTCGAGCACTTCCAGCTTGCCATTCGGCTCGGCCGAACCGGCGATGACGGTCGAACCGTCTGGCTCGACGCGAAGCACGTCGAATGCCGGGATCTTTGGACCGCTGTTGGACGCGGTATCGGCAGCAGTCTGGCCATTGGCTGCGGCCGGCTGGCCGGCTGGCTCCGACGCACCAGTCAGCGCGGCTTCGGCGCGTGCGAGGGCGGCCAAAGCATCGGCGGTATTTTCAGGAAGATTCTGGATGATGTCGCGGGCCTTGCCGGCACCATCCTTGGCCTTGGAGACGAGGCCGGCAGTGGTCGTGTCGAGACCTTCAGGGGCAGCGAAATCGACGATCGCGGTCAACGTGTTCACGGCTGCGGTCTTTGCGCCCGCAAGCGCATCGGCGGCGGGCACCTTGCCGTCGGCAAACAGCGCCTTCAGGCCGGAGAGGGACCGGACGGCATCGGCAGTGAGGCTTCCGATCTTCTGGGCGGCTTCTGCGGCATCCGCGACAGCGGAACGGGAAGTCTTGGATGTTTCGTTAACCGTATTGTTGACCTCGGTGCCAGCCTGGTTGATGGCGTCACCGACCTTCGCCACATCAGAACCGAGCCGGGGCATGACGAAAAACACCATCAGTATGATTGCGATTACGAGCACTGCTAGGGCCAGCAAGCCGGCACGGTTTTTCATCATTGCGTCTCCAAAGGCGGCAAATTGCCGTAGTATTCAGAAATTGCTAGCGATTCCCGTTGCTTTGCACAAGCATTCAAAGCAAATACTCAAGCTCCGGACGTCGCTTTTCAGTCAATTTTCTTGACTGCATTGAAATGGAATAGTTGTTTTTCCCTTATGACCGAACAATCTGTACCGATTCGATCCATTTGCGTTTACTGCGGCTCTCGGCCGGGACGCGATCCTTCCCATATGGCTGCCGGCCGCGCGCTCGGAAAAGAGATTGCGGAATATGGCCTTCGCCTGATTTATGGCGGCGGCACAAAGGGCATCATGGGCGCTGTGGCCAGCGGGACCTTATCCAACGGCGGCCAGGTGACGGGCATCATTCCCGAGTTCCTGATCGACATGGAAGCGACTCGCCATTCGCTCGGCCAGCTCAACGAGCTTATTGTAACTCCTGACATGCATGCGCGCAAACACACGATGTTCGAGCGTTCGGACGCCTTTGTGGCCCTGCCGGGCGGTATCGGCACGCTAGAAGAGATCGTCGAGATCATGACCTGGGCGCAGCTTGGCCGTCACGAAAAGCCGATGGTCTTTGCCAACATCAACGGCTTCTGGGATCCGATGATGGAGCTCTTGCGCCACATGACGGGCGAGGGTTTCGTGCATACCGCCCATCGCGTCCAGCCGCTCGTCATCGACGAGATCTCCGGCGTCATCCCGGCCATCATGGCGCAGGCGGCAGAGCTTGCCGCCGACCGTGACGGCGAGGATGAGGTCATTTCGAAGATGTAGGCTTCATGCGATTCCAGCAAAGCGTGCGGCGGTTTGCGTCCGGAATTGCGTAGGAAACACGCCGGCTCTAACGTCCGCGCGTCGTCCTCAACATCGACCAGCTGTAGAAGAACAGGCCTGCCCAGATGAGCGGGAATGCGATCATACGTGCCGTACCCATCTCTTCGTGAAACACGAAAACGGCGATGAGGAAGATCATCGTCGGCGCGATGTACTGCATGATGCCGATGGTCGAGAGCCGGAGCAGCTTGGCGCCGTTAGCGTAGATCATCAGCGGTACGGCGGTAATCAGTCCGCAGCCAAGCAGCAGAGCGGTATCGCTAAAGCCCGTGCGGTAGAAATGTCCTTCGCCGCTGACGAATTCCAGGTAGAGGATGTAGAGCAGGGCGGGCAGGCTGAGGATCAGCACTTCCAGGAAGAAGCCCTGGTTCGGCCCGAGCGGCAGCGTCTTGCGAAACAGGGCATAGAAGCCCCAGCTGAACGCCAGCGTCAGCGCCACCCATGGAATGCCGCCGCTGTCGAAGGCGAGGACGACGACCGCAAGGCCGGCAAGGCAGATCGCCGCAATCTGCAACGGCTGCAGTTTTTCTTTCAGGAGCACGGCGCCGAGGAAGATGCTGAAGAGCGGATTGATGAAATAGCCCATGGCCGCATCGAGCGAATGGCCGGCACCGATCGCCCAGACATAGGTGCCCCAGTTCACGGTGATCAGTGCCGCGGTCATCATTGCCATGGCGAGCATGCGCGGAGAGCGCAGCGCGACCTTGATATCCTGCGTGCGTCCGAGCACCAGAAGCACGATGCCGGCAAGCGGCAGCGACCATAAAATGCGATGGGCGATGACTTCGGCAGGCGAAATATGCGCGACCGCCTTCATGTAGATCGGCAGAAAGCCCCACAGAAGATAGGCCGTCAGCGCGAAGGCAAAGCCGCGCGGACTGTCTTCGTTCTTGATAAAGGAGGCGCTTGCATCGGCAGACATCGGGTGTTTCCATCTTTGTTCTGTTTCTGATCCGCATTAGCTTAAGCGGCGTGAATAGGCCAATTCATTTCATTGAATGGAACCGCACCTGCACTGCCGCGAAGAGAGGCAAGCATGGACGAAACCGAACTGGCGGTCTGCCGGCAAGCCTATGCCGCCCAGATGCTGGCAAAGATGGGTGTCGCTGATGACGAGCGGCTGCGGCAGGCCTTTGCGACGGTGCCGCGGGAGGATTTCCTGGGCCCGCCGCCGTGGCGTATGCCAAACGGGTCCGGCTATCAGGACATGCCATCCACCGACCCCGTCATCCTCTATCAGGATGTCCTTATTGCGCTGCAGGAGGAACGGCAGGTCAACAATGGCAGCCCTTCGCTGCATGCGCTCGGCCTCCACTGGCTTGCGCCGCAGCCGGGAGAAACGGCCTGCCATATCGGTGCCGGCGGCGGTTATTACACCGCCATGCTGTCGCATCTAGTCGGAAGCGCCGGTCATGTCGTGGCGATCGAATATGACCGGGCGCTTGCCGCCCGCGCCACCGTTAACCTGGCTTCCTACGGCAATGTCGAGGTGATCTGTGGTAATGGCCTGGAATGGCCGCAATCGCCGGCGGATGCGGTCTATGTCAATTTCGCGGTCCATAGGCCCGCCGAAGCCTGGATCGACAATCTCGCCGTTGGCGGCAGGCTGATCTTTCCACTCTGCGCACCCTCCCGTGACGGCAACGAAAATCTGCGGCCACGCAGCGCCCGCGGCGGTTTCTTCCTGATCCAGCGCATGCTCAACCACTATCGCGCCCGCTATCTCAGCCCCACCTTCTTCGTCTGGGGTCATGCCGCATCAGGCACGCTCGAGACCTATAAGGCGCTGGAATCCGCATTCCGGCATGGCGGCATGGAAAAGGTCACTCGGCTGCGCTGGAAGACGCCAAGAGATGAGGACGAATGGTATTCGGAGCAGGACTGGGGCCTCCGATAGAGCATTTTCCGTTTTTTCGCATGGAAATGCTCTATCTCTTTGTTTTCACGCGATTCCGGACGTAACAGCACTCATTCGGCTGCGATCTTGCCAGCAAGCTGCCGGTTCTTCATCAGCTTGTAGATGACCGAATCCATCAACGCCTGGAAGGACGCGTCGATGATGTTTTCGGAAACGCCGACCGTCCACCAGCGCACGCCGCTGGAATCAGTGGATTCGATGAGAACGCGGGTGATGGCCTCGGTGCCGCCATTGAGGATACGCACTTTAAAATCGGCGAGCACGAGATCGTCGATCTCATGCTGATACTTGCCGAAATCCTTGCGCAACGCGAGGTCAAGCGCATTGACCGGGCCTTCGGCTTCCGCGACCGACATCAGCGTCTGCCCGTCGATGGCGATCTTCACGACGGCTTCGGAGACGATCTTTATACGCCCGTGGGAATCGAAGCGCCGTTCGATCATCACCCGGAAGCCGTCGATCGAGAAGAAGTCCGGGATGGTGCCCATGGTGCGGCGCGCCAGAAGCTCGAAGCTCGCATCGGCACCCTCATAGGCATAGCCGGACGCCTCGCGCTCCTTCACGATCGAAATCAGGAGATCGAGCTTCGGATCGTCCTTGGCGACGTCGATGCCACGTCGCCTCAGTGCATTGATGAAGTTCGCCTTGCCGCCCTGATCCGAGACCATGACCTTGCGGAAATTGCCGACACTTTCCGGCGGCACGTGCTCGTAGGTGCGCGGATCTTTTACAAGCGCCGAAGCATGGATGCCGGCTTTGGTAGCGAAGGCAGACGCGCCGACATAGGGCATCTGATGATCCGGCGAGCGGTTCAGGAGTTCGTCGAAGGCGTGCGACAGGCGGGTGAGGTTAGTCAGCCGCTCTGCGTCGATCGCCGTTTCGAAACGCGTGTTGTAGGCGCTCTTCAGCGCAAGTGTCGGGATCAACGTCACCAGATTGGCATTGCCGCAACGTTCGCCGACGCCGTTCAGCGTACCCTGGATCTGGCGCACGCCTGCCTCGACCGCGACGAGCGAATTGGCGACCGCCTGGCCTGTATCGTTATGCGCGTGGATGCCGAGACAGTGGCCCGGCACGCCGAAGGCGATCACGGCTTCGACGATGGCGCGCACTTCCGGCGGCTGCGTGCCGCCATTGGTATCGCAGAGCACCACCCAGCGCGCGCCGTTCTCATAGGCGGTCTTCGCACAGGCGAGCGCATATTCCGGATTGGCCTTGTAGCCGTCGAAGAAATGCTCGCAATCAACAAGCGCTTCCTTGCCGGCGGCAACAGCGGCTTTGACGCTTTCGGCGATGCATTCAAGGTTTTCCTCGTTGGTGCAGCCGAGCGCCACCTGCACGTGGTAATCCCAGCTCTTGGCGACGAAACAGACGGCGTCGCTGCGCGCCTGCAGGAGGCCTGCGATGCCCGGATCGTTGGAGGCGGAAACACCCGGCCGCTTCGTCATGCCGAAGGCGACGAAGGAGGCCTGGCTGGTGCGCTTCTCGGCGAAGAAGGCGGTGTCGGTCGGATTTGCGCCCGGATAGCCGCCCTCGACATAATCGAGCCCGAATTCGTCCAGCATGCTCGCAATCGCAATCTTGTCCTCGACGGAAAAGTCGATGCCGGGCGTCTGTTGCCCGTCCCGGAGCGTCGTATCGAAGAGGTAGATTCTTTCGCGTGCCATAGTGATGTTTCCTGTCGCCGCTTGCGGCTTTATTGTTTGCCTGCAAACCGGTCCGTCGCCCGGATCAGCTGGTCGAGAATGCCGGGTTCCGAAAAGGCATGCCCGGCCCCTTCGATCAGGTGGAACTCGGCCCTTGGCCATGCCTTGTGCAGCAGCCAGGCATATTTGGCCGGGCAGGGCATATCATAGCGCCCGTGGACGATTACGCCGGGAATGTCCCTTAGCTTATAGGCATCGCGCAGCAGTTGGCCTTCATCCATCCAGCCGGCATGGACGAAGAAATGATTTTCGATGCGCGCAAAGGCATAGGCGAACTCGGCTTCCTCGAACTTGCCGCTGGTCGATTTTTCCGGCAGCAGCGTGATCGTCTCGCCCTCCCAGATGCTCCAGGCTCGCGCGGCTTCGAGAGCAACGGCGCGGTCCGAGCCGGTCAGGCGGCGGTTATAGGCGAGCATCATCTCGTGGCGCTCTTGCGCAGGAATGGGTGCCACGAAGCGCTCCCACTTGTCCGGGAACATCTCGGAGACACCGAACTGATAATACCAGTCGAGCTCGGCCCGCGTCAGCGTGTAGATGCCGCGCACGATGAGTTCGGAGACGCGCTCCGGGTGCTTCTCGGCATAGGCAAGTGCCAGCGTCGAGCCCCAGGAGCCGCCGAAGACCTGCCATTTATCGACGCCAACCATTTCCCGTAGCCGCTCGATATCGGCAACGAGGTGCCAGGTGGTGTTGGCTTCAAGGCTCGCATGCGGGGTCGACTTGCCGCAGCCACGCTGGTCGAAAAGCATCACATCATAGAGCTTTGGATCGAACAGGCGGCGATGAACGGGCGAGATGCCGCCGCCGGGACCACCATGCAGGAAGACTGCCGGCTTGGCGCCTGATGTACCGCAGCGTTCCCAATAGATCACATGGCCATCGCCGACATCGAGATGGCCGGACGCATAGGGTTCGATTTCGGGATAGAGCGTGCGCAGCACTTCGGTCATATCTTCACGCCTTTCGCGGGCCAGACGGCGGTATCATGGTCGGGGTGCTGGAAGGAGATGATCGCTTCCTGCCGTGCATAGAAATCCGGATCCCTATGCACGGGCGCTTCAAAGATCGTCTCGACCCAGGGCAGGCGTGCATCGTAATTAACCTGGATCTGCGGGGCGAGATCACTGCGGTCATCGAATGTGCCGATCGCAAGTTCCAGTCCGCCCGGATGTCGATAGGTCATCGGCGTGCCACAATCCCGGCAGAAGCCGCGCTCGATATTGACCGAGGACTGGAAATAGGCGGGCTCGCCGCGGCTCCACTCCATGCCTTCTTCCGGCGCCGTCACCAGCGCGGAAAAGAAACCGCCGAACTGCTTCTGGCACATGCGGCAATGGCAGATGGATGGGCGTCCGAGCTTGCCTGTGATACGGAAGCGCACGGCGCCGCACTGGCAACCGCCTGTTCTCGTCGTCTCTGTCATGGAGAAGCTCCTCAAGGCCAATGGGATGTATCGTGGTCGGGATGCTGACGGTTGCTCGCCGCAATCCTGTTCTCGCGATCGTTTGTTTCCGGTTCCGGCTCGACAGGCAAGCCATCGAGCGCATGAAACCAGACCATTTTGCTGTCGAGATTGGACTGCATGACCGGCTTTACCGTCTGCGGATCATCGAGCGATCCGAGCGTGATGTTGATGGAGTCGGCATCGGGACTGTCGTAGAAAAGCGGCGTGCCGCAATCGCCGCAAAAGCCGCGCCGCACGAGACCGGAAGAGTGGAACCATTTCGGCTCTCCGCGCGTCAGCTCGAAACCTTCACGCATGGCCGCAGCAAGCGGCAGGAAATAATTGCCGGCGGCCTTCTGGCACATGCGGCAGTGGCAAATATGCGGATAGCCGAGTTCGCCACGCGCCCGATAGCGAACTGCGCCGCACTGGCAACCCCCAGTTTGCTCCACCGTTTCCATCAGGCGTGATCCTCCGGCGGCCAGACCGGCGTATCGTGGTCCGGATGCTGATAGGAGATGATCTCGCGGAGGAAGGAGCCTGCGGCGACATCCGCCTCGGTCCGTTCGCCCGGCAGTTCATGCAGATGATCGACGAAGCCGATCTTGCCTTCCACGCCCCACTGAATAGTCGGCGGCAGCAGAGAAGGATCATCGAACGCGCCAGCCGCGACGGCCATACCGTCAGGCGCCTCGTAGGTCAGCGGCGTACCGCAATCGCCGCAGAAGCCGCGACTGACGAAATTCGAGGATCGGAAGGTCTTTCGCTGCCCTCTGGTCCACTCGAATTCCATCCCGCGTACGGAAACCAGCGGCGCGTAGTAGGCGCCGAACGCCTTTTGGCACATGCGGCAATGGCAGATCGAGGAGCTCGGGAGCGTACCCCGCACCCGGAACCGGATCGCTCCGCATTGGCATCCACCGGTATAGGTGTTCATTTCTTCACCTCCCACGTCGTCACGCGTTCGCCCGTTGCCGGATCCTTGCCATCTTTGAGCTGGATACCCTCGGCAGCAAGCGAATCGCGGATCTTGTCGGCTTCGGCGAAGTTCTTTGCCTTGAGCAACTCCAGTCGAGCCCTGACGCGCGCATCGATCTCGGCCGCCACCGCCTCATCAATTTCCGTCTTCTTCGGCAGCACGCCGAGCAGGGCCGCACTGGCCGCAAAGACCGCGTCGTTGCCGGATTGGGCGAGCGCATGCAGCGCCTGGACAGCTGCGACCGTATTGAGATCGTCGGCGAGCGCGTTCAGCACGGTCTCATCCGGCTTGGCATCACCAGGTTCGGCCGCCGGCCATTTGGCTAGCAGACGTTCGGCTTCCTCCAGCCGCTTGACCGAAAAGTCGATCGGCTCGCGGTAATGCGTCATCAGCATAGCAAGGCGAAGCACTTCGCCCGGCCACTGACGGCCAGCGAAAGTCTCCGTGTGCAGCAATTCGTAGATGGTAACGAAATTGCCTTCGGACTTCGACATCTTGCGGCCTTCGACCTGCAGGAAGCCGTTATGCATCCAGACATTCGCCATCACGTCAGTGCCATGGGCGCAACGCGACTGGGCGATCTCGTTCTCGTGGTGCGGGAAGATCAGGTCCAGCCCACCGCCATGGATATCGAAGACGTCGCCGAGATAACGCCCGCTCATTGCCGAGCACTCGATATGCCAGCCCGGACGGCCGCGGCCCCAGGGGCTTTCCCAGCCGGGTTCGTTTTCGTCTGAGAGCTTCCAGAGCACGAAGTCGCCAGGGCTCTTCTTGTGCGCATCAACGGCGACGCGGGCGCCCGCCTGCTGCTCATCGAGATTGCGCTTCGAAAGCCGGCCGTAATCGGCCATCGACTTCGTGTCGAACAACACTTCGCCTGATGCCTGATAGGCATGGCCGCGCGCAATCAGCCGCTCGATGATCTCGATCATCTCAGCGATATTGTCGGTCGCACGCGGCTGCACTGTCGGCTCGAGCGACCCTAGTGCCAAGGCATCGTCGAGAAACTGTTTCTCGGTCTTTTCCGTCACCGCCCGGATCGCCGCGTTCAGCGGCAGGCCCGGATAGTCGCGCAGCGCCCGCGCGTTGATCTTGTCGTCGACGTCGGTGATGTTGCGCGCATAGGTGACGTGGCTTTCGCCATAGACATGGCGCAACAGGCGGAACAGCACGTCGAAGACGATGACCGGCCGCGCATTGCCGATATGGGCGAAATCATAGACCGTCGGGCCGCACACGTACATGCGGACGTTTTCGGCATCGATCGGCTTGAAAACCGATTTCTCCCGCGTCAGCGTGTTGTACAGCTTCAGTTCCGGCGTACCGCCCATTTCACTCTCCCGATATGCATAAGCACAAAATACTGCCACCGGCAGGCCGGGGCGTTTCGCATCTTGGACATTTGGGAGACGAAAACGGCCAGGCCAGCTTTGGGCTAGCGAATAATCTTCCGGCAAATAATGCAGGTAACCGTTTTCATGACGCGTTTTATGGCGCGGGATCGGAGTTTGGTCAAGAGGGCAAGGACCCATCCGGAGGGAGTTCGCTCGGCGCCCGTGATGTGCTGACCACAGGGGGCAATGTCCGGCGAAAATATAGTGCATGCTCTGAGGCTTCCGCCATTCTCGCGGCGCAAATCGCAGTTAACCAGCGGACGCTGCTATAAATTGTTGGGGGAACGAGTGGGAAGATTGGTCCGGTGGGCGATCGGAGCGGCTGCAATTCTGATAGTCGCATTCGCTGCATATTTCGCATACGATTTTGGAATGCTTCGCTTCAACAATCCGTCACTGGCCCGTTATCCGATCCAAGGCATCGATGTCAGTCATCACCAGGGTGTCGTTGATTGGAAGACCGTGGCTGCCCAGCCGAACGTGCGTTTCGCAATCATAAAGGCGACCGAAGGCGGCGATCACCGGGATTCCCGGTTCGCAGAGAACTGGCAGCGTGCCGGAGATGCGGGGCTGGTGAGGGGCGCTTATCACTTTTTCACCTTCTGCCGCCCGGGCAGGGATCAGGCGCAGAATGTCCTGGCAGCCGTGCCGAAAACGCCGGATGCCTTGCCCATCGCCATCGACCTGGAATTTGTCGGTAACTGCGACAAAATACCGACGCTCGATGAAATGGCGATGGAAGTGAACGCCTTCGTTGCCGAGCTGAAGAGTGGTTTTCCGGAAAAGCCGATTTTTTACGTCACACAGGAATTCTTTGACCAATATCTGAAAGGTAATGAAAGCCGCTTTCCCGATCATTACCTCTGGCTGCGAAGCATATTCAGGGAGCCTGCGCAGGAAAGCTGCAGTCGTTGGTCGATCTGGCAATTTGCCGACAATGGTACGGTGGACGGCATTAAGGGGGCAGTGGACCTTAATGCACTGTGCCCATCAGAAACGGGCTTTGCACGTCTCTTCCCAGCCGTTGCTACAAACTGAGAACTCAGCCTATCCCGGCAGCCGGTAATCCACCAGCTTGTTCTCGCGCACGATGAACAGTTTGCCCGTTTCGGTCACACCAGGCCCGAGCAGCGGCAGGATCGCCTTCGCCACTTCGGAGGGATGCGGCAGGCTCATCGGATCTTCGCCGGGGACGGCCTGCGCGCGCATGGCAGTGCGGGTTGCGCCCGGATCGACGCTGGTGATGCGCAGTGGCGTTGTCTGCGTCTCGCCAGCCCATGTGCGCGTCAGAGCCTCGACGGCTGCCTTCGATGCCGAATAGGCGCTCCAGAAGGGGCGGCACTTATGGGCCGCGCCCGAGGACATGATGACGGCGCGGCCGGCATCCGAGCGGTTCAGCAGCGGATCGACCGAACGGATCAGCCGCCAGGTGGCGTTGACGTTGATGTTCATCACCTTTTCGAAGATCTTCGCTTCGATATGGCCGATCGGCGAGATGACGCCGAGCACGCCGGCATTGGCGACGAGGATGTCGAGCTTGCCCCAGCGCTCGAAGATCGAGCCGCCGAGACGGTCGATCGCTTCCATATCGGCGAGATCGAAGGGGACGAGGGTCGCGGAGCCGCCAACGGCCTTGATGGCGTCGTCGAGTTCTTCCAGGCCGCCGACCGTGCGGGCGCAGGCGATCACATGCGCGCCGGCCTTGGCGAGTTCGAGTGCCGTGAAGTAGCCGATGCCGCGCGATGCGCCGGTCACCAGCGCGATCCTGCCTTCAAGATTGATGTTCATCTGCCGCGGCTCCGGATATGCTTGAAAAGGTAAGGGGCGCAATAAGCGCCCCTGATCGGAAAGTCAAAGTCGAAGCGGATTAGCCGTTGCTGGCGAGCATGGAAATCTTGTTGCCCATGGACTCGCCGTTCTTATCGAGAAGGCGGGTCGGATAGTCACCGGTAAAGTAGTGGTCGGTAAACTGCGGCCGGGCCGGGTTGCGGTCCTCGCCGCCGACGGCGCGATAGAGGCCGTTAATCGACAGGAAGGCCAGCGAATCCGCGCCGATATACTTCGCCATGGCTTCGACATCAGCATACTGGTTGGCGAGCAGCTTGTCGGCATCGGGAGTGTCGATGCCGTAGAAATCCGGGAAGAAGATCATCGGGCTGGCAACGCGGATATGCACTTCCCTGGCGCCGGCCTCGCGGATCATCTGCACGATCTTCAGCGAAGTGGTGCCGCGCACGATGGAATCGTCGACCAGCACCACGCGCTTGCCTTCGATCATCGCCCGGTTCGCGGAATGCTTGAGCTTCACACCGAAGGCGCGGATCTGCTGCGTCGGCTCGATGAAGGTGCGGCCGACGTAGTGGTTGCGGATGATGCCATATTCGAACGGAATGCCGCTTTCCTGTGCATAGCCGAGCGCGGCCGGCGTGCCGCCATCGGGAACGGGCACAATCACGTCGGCATCGACAGGCGATTCCTTGGCGAGGTTCATCCCCATGTTTTTGCGCGTCGTATAGACGTTGCGGCCGCCGACGACTGAGTCCGGACGAGCGAAATAGACATATTCGAACAGGCAGAGGCGTTCGGGCTGCTGCTTGCTCGGCTTGCGCGCATCGATGCTGATCGAACCGTCGGGCTGGATTTCGCAGATGACGACTTCGCCATTCTCCACGTCGCGGATGAACTTCGCGCCGATAATGTCAAGCGCGCAGGTTTCCGAGCAGAAGATCGGCTTGCCGTCCAGTTCGCCCATGACCAGCGGGCGGATGCCGGTGGGGTCGCGCGCTGCGATCAGCTTGGTGCGCGTCATGGCGAGCATCGAATAGCCGCCTTCCATCTGGCGGATGGCGTCGATGAAGCGATCGGCCGTGGATGTATGGCGGGAGCGGGCGATGAGGTGGAGAACAACTTCGGTGTCGGATGTCGACTGACAGATCGCGCCAGTCGCGATGATCTGGCGGCGCAGCGTCAGGCCGTTGGTGAAATTGCCGTTATGGGCAATGGCGATGCCGCCCTCTTCCAGTTCGGCAAAGAGCGGCTGCACGTTGCGCATCGCCACTTCGCCTGTTGTGGAATAGCGCGTATGGCCGATCGAGATGGTGCCGGGCAGGCGGGCAAGCGTCATCGGATTGGTGTAGTGGTCGCCGACCAGGCCCATATGCCGTTCCTGATGGAAGCGCTTGCCATCGAAGGAAACGATACCGGCTGCCTCCTGCCCGCGATGCTGAAGGGCGTGCAGGCCGAGCGCCGTCAGTGCTGCGGCATCGGCATGTCCCAGAATTCCGAAAACACCGCATTCTTCATGCAGCGTGTCTCCGTCGAGCGGATCGTCGGTCGGGAAGGAATGGGACTGGTTCATTTCTGCGGGCCTTTGCTCTCACAAGAATGGATCGGCATTTCCAGTAGTATGATATCGGAAATCTTGCAGCTTTCCGATAGTTTCATGCTGAACGACGTCTGTTTCAAAGCCCGCCGGCTCTGAAACAGCTGAGGTCCGGCAGAGCGGAATGCCCGGCCGGACCTTTGTTCTTACGTCCCGCTCAAATGGCAACTGCCAGGCCGCGGGTCAAGCTAGTGAACACTGCGTCAATTCGATGGCTGCTGTGCGCCATTGTTAGGCGCGGGTGCTGCGTCTTCTGCCGGAGCCTGATCGTTGGCTGGCGCATTTTCATCCGTGGTCCGCGCGCCACCAAGCTTCTCGGTAATGCTCTTCTGGATCATTTGAGAAAATTCTTCAGGCAGGACTGCCTGCAGGCGAACGACGAGGGAATCCAGGAATGGCTTCGACTTGGCATTGTTGACCCAGGCCGGGCGATGATCTGCATCGACCAGCCAGTTCCAGAAGGCAACGGCGACGACGAGCAGAAGTATGCCGCGCGCCGCACCGAAGAGGAAACCCAAAGTGCGGTCGAGCGCGCCGATACGGCTGTCGATGATGAAATCGGCGATCTTCATCGTGATGAAGGAGATGACGATCAGCGCGATGAGGAAGACGACGGCAGCCGAACCGACGATCGCGATACGGTCATCGTCAGTATATTTCTTCGCATAAGGCACGAGATAGGGGTAGAGATAATAGGCGGCAGCCGCCGAGCCGCCCCAGCTCGCGATCGAGAGAATTTCGCGCGAGAAGCCGCGGACCATTGCCAATACGGCGGAGAAGAGCACGACGCCGATGACAATACCGTCGAAAATCGTAATGGGCATATAAATTCCACTCCAGACTGCCGCCTTGCGGGCCGCGTCGCGCCTTGTTTGGCAGATCCTATAGCATCCCCGCTATCGGTGATGAAGGATCAAACGTCTTCTTCCACACGCTGCAGCGCCCCTTTCGAGCCGGCAATGCGCGCGACCAGATCCGGCAGGCTCTCGATCTCGCTCCAGCGACCGCTGCCCCTCGGCAGTTCGGCGGAGCCGGACGGTAGCAGAGCTGCCGAAAACCCCAGCTTTTCGGCTTCTTTAAGGCGCTGGGCGGTTTGCGCAACCGGCCGGACGGCGCCCGACAGACTGACTTCGCCGAAATAGACGCAATCTGCCGGAAGGGCAATACCGGCCAGCGAGGAAACGAGAGCCGATGCGACGGCCAGATCGGCTGCCGGTTCGGAGATGCGGAAGCCGCCGGCAATGTTGAGATAGACGTCATGCTGGCCGAGCCGCACGCCGCAATGGGCCTCCAGAACCGCAAGGATCATCGACAGGCGGGCTGAGTCCCAGCCGACGACCGCACGCCGAGGCGTGCCGAGTGAAGTGGGGGCAACCAGCGCCTGCACTTCGACGAGAACAGGCCGCGTGCCCTCCATGCCGGCAAAAACCGCTGCACCCGGTGATTTCTCGTTGCGCTCGCCGAGGAAGAGTTCCGAGGGGTTAGCGACTTCGCGCAGGCCCTTGTCCGACATTTCGAAGACGCCGATCTCGTCCGTCGGTCCGAAGCGGTTCTTGACCGTACGCAGGATGCGGTAGTGATGGCCGCGGTCGCCCTCGAAATAGAGCACCGCATCGACCATATGCTCGACCACGCGCGGGCCGGCGATCTGGCCGTCCTTGGTCACATGACCGACGAGCACCATGGCCGCACCCGTCTGTTTGGCAAAGCGGATCATCGACTGCACGCCGGTGCGCACCTGTGTGACCGTACCCGGTGCGGATTCGGCGAGCTCGCTCCAGAGCGTCTGGATGGAGTCGATAATGACGAGGTCGGGGCGCTTGCCTTCCGCGAGCGTCGCGAGAATATCCTCGACATTGGTTTCAGCAGCAAGCAGCACATCGGTATCGGCTGCCGCCAGCCGCTGCGCCCGCAGCCGCACCTGCGCTACCGCCTCTTCGCCCGAGACATAGATGATCCGGTGCCCACGCCGCGAAAGGGCAGCCGCTCCCTGCATGAGCAGCGTGGACTTGCCGATGCCGGGGTCACCGCCGACGAGCACGGCCGAACCGCGCACGAAGCCGCCGCCGGTGACGCGGTCGAGTTCGGAAATGCCTGTATGGATGCGCGGCGCTTCCTCGATTTCACCGGAGAGAGCCGTCAATGCGACCGGACGGCCCTTCTTCGGCGTCTTGGCGGGGCCGCCGCCGATGCCGCCCATCGGGTCTTCTTCGACGATCGTATTCCACTCGCCGCAATTGTCGCATTTGCCCGCCCAGCGGTTATGCACCGCGCCGCAGCTCTGGCAGATGAATTGTGTCCTGGCCTTGGCCATCAATGACTGCTTTCACGTAGAGCCGCCTGGGCGGCCGAATCGGTTTCGCCCTAGATAATGGCTTCCTGCACCGATCAAAACTAATGATTTTCCTATCAGTGGCCGGGCTGGCAGCATCGGAGGGCTCTCAAGGGATAGGCCATGCTCGATTATTCGCTCGCTCACTGGATCGGTTTTTTGACCGCGGCGGTTCTTCTAAACATCTCGCCCGGTCCGGACATGGCCTTCATTCTCGGCCATACGATGAAGAGCGGCACGCGCGCCGGCTTCTCTGCCGTCTTCGGCATCTGGACCGGCGCCTGCATCCACGTGCTTCTCGCCGCCTTCGGCCTGTCGGCGATCCTTGCCGCCTCGGCAATCGCCTTCTCCACCGTCAAATGGGTGGGCGCGATCTATCTCGTCTGGCTCGGTATCCAGGCGTTGCGCTCGAAAGGCGAGGGCGGCTTCGTGCGGGCGGCAGGCGAAACACTCGGCTGGCGGCGCATCTATCGGCAGGGCATGCTCGTCTCGCTGCTCAATCCGAAGGTAGCGATCTTCTTCCTCGCCTTCCTGCCACAATTCGTCGTCGAGGGCGCAGGTCCGGCCTGGCTGCAGCTTGCAGTCCATGGCGGTCTGATCATTGTCGTAGCCGTCTTTATTGAGTCGCCGCTGATCCTTGCGGGAGGGCGCCTTGCTAATGCCTTCAAACGGAATGCAAAGATTGGCCTGTGGCTAGACCGCGGCCTCGGCGTGCTGTTCGTGGCGCTCGGCGTTCGCCTCGCGTTCACGACACGCTAAGTCCCTATTCCTCGTCCATCTCGTACTTGCGCTCGTGGCGCAGGCCGATGCTCGTCAGCATCTCGTAACCGATCGTACCTGCGGCCTTTGCCGCATCGTCGACGAGGATGTTCTTGCCGAAGAGTTCGATATAGTCGCCGGCGCGAATGGCACCTTCCGGCAGGTCGGTCACGTCGAAAATCGTCTGGTCCATGGTGATGCGACCGGCGACCGACACCTTTTGGCCGGCAACGAAGCCCTGTCCGCCCTGCGGCACGGCCTGGCGCAGCGGCACGCCGTCGCTCGACTGGCTGCGCATATAGCCATCGGCATAACCGGCCGAAACGATCGCCAGCCGGCTGTCGCGCTTGAGCTGCAGTGCTCGCCCGTAGCTGACGGATTCACCGGCCTTGACCGTGCGGATCTGGATGATGCGCGCTTCGGCCGTCGCCACCGGTCGCATCGGGTTCGCCATGCCATTGACGGCCTGCCCGCCATAGAGCGCGATGCCCGGCCGGGTGAGATCGAAGTGATAGTCATCCCCGAGGAAGATGCCGGCGGACGCCGCCAGGCTTGAATCGATACCTTCATAAGCAGCGCTAACCCTACGGAATGATCCAAGCTGCTGCTTGTTCATCGCAGAGGAGTGGTCGTCGCCGCAGGCCAGATGGCTCATGACGAGAGCAGGCGCGAAACTCGCGGGCCGCGACACGTCGTCGGCAAGAGCGAGCGCCTCGTCTACCGTCAGGCCCAGCCGGTTGAAGCCGGTATCGACGTGGAGTGCGCATGGGTAGTCGCCGTAATCGGCAAGCACCGCCATCCAGAATGCAAGCTGCTCTTCCGAGGAGATGATCGGCACGAGATCGTTTTCGAAGAAGCGCCGCTCGGTGCCTGGCCAGATGCCCGCCAGCACGAAGATGCGTGCCTCAGGCGCAAACATGCGCAGGGTGACACCTTCATCGACGGTCGCGACGAAGAAATCCCGCGCGCCGGCAAGATAGAGCGCTTCGCCGGCATCCTCGATCCCCATCCCATAGGCATCGGCCTTGACGACGGCAGCCGTACGCGCCTTTCCCGAGCGTCGGGCCATTTCCCGCCAGTTGTCGGTCAGCGCCGTCAAGTCGACGGTCAGCCGCAGGCCGGCGGAGGCGAAAAGGTCGTCGTCTTCAAAGGGAATGGAAAAATCTGTCATGAATCGCCGCGCTGAAAGGGAAAGGAAAATCGCTGCAAACACTCTAAAGAGCATTGTGGCAAAGAGAAAGCATGAGAGGCGACATACCAGCCTTTCCCACATGCGATCACTTTTGTTCAAGACGGACAACTGGCGGCGCGCTAATCTGACGGGATGCAGAACGTTTCGCAAAAAGAGGCGGCAGACGCCATGCCGCTTGCCAAGGTGGAATCGGCCCGCTTCTGGCGGGACAGCCGTTTTCGCGACATGGAGTGTCTGAGCGCCAGTTTTCTTACGCATGAATACGCGCCGCACGCCCATGACACCTTCAGCATCGGCGCGATCGAAAGCGGCAGCCAGATCGCGACCCTGAGCGGAAAGCGGGAAGAAACCGGACCCGGAGACCTCTATCTGATCGATCCCGGCGTCGTGCACGACGGCGCTCCGGGTGGGGAAGGGTATCGCTACCGGATGATCTATCCGGACACCAAGCTGTTCATCGACATTCTCGAAGACGTCACCGGCAAGGCTTTCAACGCCACTCCGTCCTTCGCCGGGCCTCTGCCGCGCGATCCGCAGCTCGCCAAAGCCTTCCATATCGCCCACCGTACGCTTGAAAGCAGAGCAGGCGCGCTGGAATCCGATGAAAACATGTTTTCGGTGCTGGCTGCGATCTTCGCCCGCTATGGCAGCACCATCGTCGTGCCCATCGATACCAAGGAGCGCAGTGCTGTCGCCCGCGCCCGCGACTACCTGATCGAGAATTTCGAAATTGATGTGGGACTGGAAGAACTGGCCAAGGTGGCGGGGCTCAGTCGCGCCCATTTAATTCGCGCTTTCCGCAGAGAGTATCACATCACCCCGCACGCCTTCCTGACGGACCGCCGTGTTCTTGTCGCAAGGCGGCTGCTGAGGGAGGGACACATGCCCGCCGATGTTGCGCTTCAGTGCGGCTTCGCCGATCAGGCACATTTCACACGCCACTTCAAATCCCGCACTGGCGTTACTCCCGGCCAGTTCCGTGTCGGTTGATCACTTTCGTTCAATACAGCCCTTAGCGGCCTCGGCTACCTCTCCGCCGTCTTGATGTGGAGGTTGCCGATGTTGCAACAGAGTAAGCCAGTCGGCAAAAGTCTGATCCGCGAATTTCTTGGCGGAGTGCGCGCCATTCTTCCCCTGATCGTCGCAGTCCTGCCGATTGGCCTGGTCTTCGGCGCGGTCTCGGCCACCAAAGGGCTTTCGACACTGGAAACGACGCTGATGAGTGCGCTCGTCTTTGCCGGCGGTTCACAATTCGTGGCGATGGATATCTGGACGCATCCGGCAAGCTGGATCGGCGTCGGCTTCGCGGCCCTGCTCGTCAATATCCGCCATGTACTGATGAGCGCCTCGATCGGCACGAAGATGCAGTCCTTCTCCGGCATCAAGCGCTATATTGCCATGCTGTTCCTGGCCGATGAGCTCTGGGCCATGGCGGAATTCCGCGCCGGAACGACACGGCTCACACCCGCCTGGTATGCCGGTATCGTCACGCCCTTTTACCTGACCTGGGTCGGTTCATCGCTTGCAGGAGCGTTGCTCGGCGCCTTTCTCGGCGATCCCGCCGTCATCGGCCTCGACTTCGCCTTTCCGGCCGTCTTCGTCGTGCTGGTGATGGGCTTCTGGAAGGGGGCGGAAACCGGCGCGGTGCTTGCCGCAAGCGGAATTGCTGCGGTTGCCGTCCACCAGCTCGTGCCGGGGGTCTGGTATATCGCAGCCGGCGCGCTGGCAGGACTTGCAATGGCTGTCTGGAGAGGCAGAATGCGGGAGCAGGCGGCATGACGCTCGATTTCAGTACTTTACTCGCCATTCTTGCTATGGCCGCGGCGACCATTTTCACCCGCATCAGCGGCCTCGTGCTGATCCGCTATGTGGAGATTGACGAACGCCGGAAAACGGCGATCGAAGCCATTCCACCCGCGGTATTGATGGCTGTGATCGCCCCGACCGCCTTTGCGGCCGGTTGGGCGGAAACGTTGGCCTGTGCGGTAACGGCAATCGTTGCCAGACGCCTACCGATGCTGGCAAGCGTCGTCATCGGCGTCGCGACAGTGGCCTTGTTGCGGGCAGCTGGTTTCTGAAAGAACATTGACGCGGAAAGCCCGCGTCAATGTTCCTCATACTGCGTGAAGGACGGATCGGCGAGATCGGCAAAGCGTGTGAATTCCGACTGGAAGGCAAGTTTTACCGTGCCGGTCGGTCCGTGACGCTGCTTGGCGATGATGACATCGGCCGTGCCCTTGACCTTGTCGAACAGCGCTTCCCATTCCGGATATTTTGGATCGTGGATATCGCGCGGTTCCATGTTCTTGACGTAATATTCCTCGCGGAACACGAACAGCACGACGTCGGCGTCCTGCTCGATCGAGCCCGATTCACGAAGGTCGGAAAGCTGCGGGCGCTTGTCTTCGCGGCTTTCGACGGCACGCGAGAGCTGGGAGAGCGCGATGATCGGCACGTTCAATTCCTTGCCGAGTGCCTTGAGACCCGTTGTGATCTGGGTGATTTCCTGAACGCGGTTATCGCTGGATTTGCCGGAGCCGGTCATTAGCTGCACGTAGTCGACGACAAGCACGTCGAGCCCGCGCTGGCGCTTGAGGCGGCGGGCGCGTGCCGAAAGCTGGGCGATCGAGATACCGCCGGTCTGGTCGATATAGAGCGGCACCTTCTGCATCATCATCGAGCAGGCGACGAGTTTTTCGAAATCGGCATCGTTGATGTCGCCGCGGCGGATCTTCGAGGAGGAGACTTCCGTCTGCTCGGAGATGATACGCGTGGCGAGCTGTTCGGACGACATTTCGAGCGAGTAGAAGCCGACGACGCCGCCGTTCTTGGCCTTCATGCTGCCGTCCGGCTGCACTTCGCCTTCATAGGCGGCTGCGATATTGTAGGCGATATTGGTCGCGAGTGAGGTCTTGCCCATACCGGGACGGCCGGCGAGCACGATCAAGTCCGAGCGCTGCAACCCGCCCATCTTGGAATCGAGTGAGTGAATGCCGGTGGAAATGCCGGAGAGACCGCCGTCTCGCTCCTTGGCAACGGCTGCCATGTCGATGGCGAGCGCTACGGCATCGTTGAAGGCCTGGAAGCCGCCGTCATAGCGGCCATTTTCGGCAAGCTCGAACAGACGGCGTTCGGTGTCCTCGATCTGCGCTTGCGGCGGCATGTCGAGCGGCGCGTCATAGGCGATGTTGACGACATCCTCGCCGATGGTGATCAGCGCGCGGCGGATGGCCAGATCGTAGATCGCCCTTCCATAGTCTTCGGCGTTGATGATGGTGACGGCGCCGGTGACGAGGCTTGCGAGATACTTGGAAACGGTGATGTCCCCGACCTTCTCGTCGGCCGGCAGGAAGGTCTTGACCGTGACCGGGTTGGCGATCTTGCCCATGCGGATGATGTCGCCGGCGACCTCGAAGATCTTCCGATGCAGCGGCTCATAAAGATGGATAGGTTTGAGGAAGTCCGAGACGCGGTAGTAGGCGTCGTTGTTCATCAGGATGGCGCCGAGCAGCGCCTGTTCGGCCTCGATGTTGTTCGGCGCTTCTCGATAGTGCTGCTCTGCGGGAGCACCGGCGGCAATCTTTCGTGCAGCTTCGTTCATCGTCATCCGTACTGTCTTTTTCCAAAACCCGGATTTGCAGGGCCGTCTACGTAAAATCAAGTGCTTCGCAGCAACAGCTTTCAAGCGGTCATCAAATCGGTGGTACTGTGCCCGTTGTTCGACTTCTCCACAGTCGGAGGGCCAGTGGATAGAAAATATCCGAACTGTCACCTGTAGGACACGCCGCCTTTGGCGACTCACTTCTGCATTTTTTCATTTTAACGTTCCCGGCTGCAGGGCGCAGCAAAAAAGCCCGGCGCGAGCCGGGCTTTTCGGTCTGTATCCCCTGGGAAACAGAAGTTATGCCTCGTCTTCGTCGATGCCGTCGGCTTCCGGATCGAAGAAGTCTTCCGGACGCAGGGCGTCTTCGTCAACGCCGTAGATGGCATCCACAGAGGTGAGCTCTTCGCCCTTGGACTGACGCTCGGCTTCTTCCGCAGAACGGGCCACGTTCAGCTCGATGCTGATCTCAACTTCAGCATGGAGCTGCAGCTCGACCTTGTGCAGGCCGATCGCCTTGATCGGCGTGTTGAGGTGAACCTGGTTCCGGGCGATGTTGAAGCCTTCGGCGGCCAGGATGTCGACGACGTCACGGGCAGCGACCGAGCCGTAGAGCTGGCCGGTTTCGCCGGCAGAGCGGACGACGATGAAGGACTTGCCGTCGAGAACGTCGGCGACCTTCTGGGCTTCGGTCTTGCGCTCGAGGTTGCGGGCTTCGAGCGTTGCGCGCTCGGCTTCGAAACGGGCCTTATTGGCAGCGTTGGCGCGCAGTGCCTTGCCGAGCGGCAGGAGGTAGTTGCGCGCAAAGCCGTCGCGAACCTTTACGGTTTCGCCCATCTGGCCGAGCTTGGAGATGCGTTCGAGGAGAATGACGTCCATGGTGTTTTTCCTTTCTTGTTCTCAGATTTCGGTATCGTTTTGTTTGGGGGCATGGGCATCCTTGGCCGGGGTCAGGGCGATCGCCTTGCGGGTATCGGCGAGACCAAGCACGAGGATGAAAAGAGCTGGCAGCATCATGGTGGACGCCAGGTAGCTCAGGATAAGGGCCGGCAAGCGCCAGTCCTTGCCGCGCGTGCGGAAATGCAGCGCGGCGAAGCCGGACATCAGGAAGCCGGCGCCGAAGGCTCCGACGACCGTGGCGCCGATCATCGCAGGAACTCCGCCTATGAAAGTGGCGGCAAGACCGGCGAGGAAGATGAAGATCGAATTGCGGTTCATGCGCAGCGACGAAGGGATATCCTCGCGCGGACGCAAGCTCCTGCCGGAAGCGGCAACGATGCGTGTTGCGATGTAATAGGCGGCAAACAGCATCACCACCCAGATGCCACCCTGCAGCGCGGGCAGCATGAGGACGACGAGCGACTTCGTCTGCGCAGTCGCGGCCGGATCGGGGACGAATGTCGGCTGCTGCTCCTGCAGCGAGGCCATCAGCACATCGACCATCTGGTCGGTGATTTCAGGCCCGTAGCCGATCATGATGCCGGTCACGATGACGGCGAAGGTGACGAGACCGCAGAGATGCAGCAGGATATCCGAAAGCGGATACCAGGCGAGCAGATTGTCGGGGCCGCCGAGTTCGGAGGCCGGGCGCGCAAGGTTCGCAAGGTGGCTCAGCCACCCCGCCGGCAGCAGCGTCACCAGCGTCATGACGAGCGCGAAGGACGGGGAAATAGCGATCGCGCCGAGCACAGCAGCGGTGACGACGGCGGAAATGGCGGCGAGATTGCCCCAGCCGAGGCCGACGAGCAGGATCGGAAGTGCTGAAGCGGCATAGAGCACGGCACTGAAAGACGGCTGCATGCTCGCGCCAAGCACCAGCAAGGCGGCGGTCAATCCGGCGAGTGCGCCGATCGCAAGCGTTTTCGGGTCAGGTCGTGTCACTTCGCTGTCCTGCTTAACAAGCAGTTAGAGGATTTCCCTGAAAGAGTTCGGGAGATGCCTCAACATGGGTTTTAAGGTTCCGATCCGCGCCCATCGCGGAAGGGGGAAGCCCCGGATCGAAATCCGGAGCTTCAAGCTTCATTAGGCGACGACGTACGGCAGCAGGCCGAGGAAGCGGGCGCGCTTGATCGCCTGGGCGAGTTCGCGCTGCTTCTTCTGGGAAACGGCCGTGATGCGGGACGGAACGATCTTGCCGCGCTCGGAAATGTAGCGCTGCAGCAGACGGACGTCCTTGTAGTCGATGCGCGGAGCGTTTGCACCGGAGAACGGGCAGGTCTTGCGACGACGATGGAACGGACGGCGGACCGGAGCGGAGGAAGATTCAGACATTCTTATTTCTCCTTATGCACGGTCTTCGCGGGGAGCGCGATCAGGACGCGGGCCACGCTGGAACTCGCCGTCACGGCGCGGCGGACGGTCGCCGAATTCGCGGCGCGGGCCACGGTCGCCGCCTTCACGCGGGCCGCGGTCGTCGCGGTCGCGCTTCTGCATCATGGCAGACGGGCCGTCTTCGTGCTTTTCGACAGCAATCGTCATGTAGCGAAGAACGTCTTCGCTGATGCGCATCTGACGTTCCATTTCCTGGATCGCAGCGGCCGGTGCATCAATGTCCATCAGGGCGTAGTGAGCCTTGCGGTTCTTCTTGATGCGGTAGGTGAGGGACTTGAGGCCCCAGTTTTCGATACGCCCGACTTTACCGCCGTTTGCTTCGATCACGCCCTTGTACTGTTCTACGAGGGCATCGACCTGCTGCGACGTGATATCCTGTCGGGCAAGGAATACATGTTCATAAAGAGCCATGACAGCTTTGCCTTTCTTGCGTTGATCAGAACCCGGCATTCGGCGGCTAAGCCTCAACGACTGCTCCTGAGAGGCGGCTAGCACCAAGCAAGAAAAGCGTTTCCGAGACGGTCGAGAGCGGAGACACGGGAGGCTGGAACGCTTCCGTTCCGAACGGTTTGCAAAATGCAAACCGGCCCTCCGTTCAGCCACCAGCCAGAAGACCGGGTTAACGAACAGGCGCGCTTATACGGGTTTTTGCGCGAAAGGCAAGCGCATATGGCCGAAAAGCCTGTCGTGTGCTTGCAAGCCAGAAGCGGCAGGACACAAAGCGCCCGCTTGATGAGGCCCTTAAAGCGGCATCGGATACTGCCGATGAACCTTCTCGATATCAGCAAGCACATCGCTGCTGAGCTCCACGTTCGCCGAGCCGATATCCGTCTTCAACTGCGCCATCGTGGTCGCGCCGATAATGACTGATGTCATGAAGCGGCGGGTTAGGCAGAAGGCGAGCGCCATCTGCGCCGGGTCGAGACCATGGCGGGCGGCGATACCGAAATATGCCTTCGTCGGCGCCTCCTGCAGCGGCTGCAAGCGGCCGCCAAGGTCGCCGTTGATCGCAGCGCGGCTGCCGACGGGCTTCTCGCCATTGACGTATTTACCGGTGAGAATGCCTGCCGCAAGGGGAGAGTAGGCGAGCAGGCCGACATCCTCGTGGTGCGAAAGTTCTGCCATGTCGAGATCGAAGTGGCGGTAGAGAAGATTGTATTCGTTCTGGACGCTGGCGACGCGCGGCAGGTTCAGCTGCTCGGACAGCGTCACATACTTCTGGATACCCCAGGTCGTTTCATTGGAGAGGCCGAAGGCACGGATCTTGCCTTCCTTTACCAGTTCGCCCGCCGTTTCCAGGATATCGGTCATGTTGGCGATGGCTTTGGCGCGATCCTGCTTGAAGGGATCGTAGTGCCAGCTCTGGCGGAAATGGAAATGGCCGCGGTTCGGCCAATGGATCTGGTAGAGGTCGATATAATCCGTCTTCAGCCGCTTCAGGCTGGCCTCGAGCGCAAGGCGGATATTCTTGGCATCGGCACCTTCGCCGTTGCGGATATAAGAGCGACCCGTGCCGGCAACCTTGGTGGCAAGGATGATATCCTTGCGCTTGCCGGTCTTTTCGAACCAGCTGCCGATATACTCTTCCGTGCGGCCCTGCGTTTCGGCAGAAACCGGCGTAGTCGGGTAAAGCTCGGCAGTATCGAAGAAATTGATACCTTCCCTTACGGCGTAGTCCATCTGTTCGTGGGCTTCCGCCTCGCTGTTCTGTGTGCCCCAGGTCATCGTGCCAAGGCAAATCTCGGAAACGGAAATATCTGTGCGGCCTAATTTATTGTATTTCATCGGAAACCTTGGACGTGGTCTGGGAAAGAAAGAGCTTGGGAAGAGCCGCGCAAATCTAGGCCGGATTTGCGCAAGCGCAAGGGGAAAAACCGGGTGTTCCCGCTGGGGCGAAAGGCTTTGGAGAGAATCTCCCGCCACTTGACTCTGAAAGAAAGAATGTCAATTGGAGGCGAAATGGCCCGATGGGCACTATCGAGGGACTGAATATGACCATTGCTTTCACTTTTCCCGGCCAGGGCAGCCAGGCCGTCGGCATGGGCAAGGATCTCGCAGAGAATTTTGCGGAGGCCCGCGCCGTTTTCGAAGAGGTCGATGAAGCGCTCGGTGAAAAGCTTTCGGATGTCATGTTCAACGGTCCCGAGGACAAGCTGACGCTGACGGCGAACGCCCAGCCGGCGCTGATGGCCGTTTCCATGGCCGTCATTCGCGTTCTGGAAGCCAAGGGCCTCGACCTGAAGTCCAAGGTTGCCTATGTCGCCGGTCATTCACTCGGCGAATATTCCGCCCTCTGTGCCGCCGGCACCTTCTCCATCGCCGACACAGCCCGTCTCCTGCGCATCCGCGGCAATGCCATGCAGGCCGCAGTTCCGGTCGGTGTCGGCGCCATGGCCGCCATTATCGGCCTCGAACATGCCGATGTGCAGGCGGTATGCGAAGAAGCTGCAGCCACCGGCTCCTGCCAGATCGCCAATGATAATGGCGGCGGCCAGCTCGTCATTTCAGGCGAGAAGTCGGCCGTCGAGAAGGCCGCTGGCCTTGCGACCGACAAGGGTGCTAAGCGTGCCATCCTGCTGCCGGTTTCCGCTCCCTTCCATTCAAAGCTGATGGCGCCGGCCGCGGACGCGATGCGCGAGGCACTCGCCGGCGTGAAGAAGGCCAATCCGGTCGTCCCCGTCATCGCCAATGTCCGCGCCGCACCCGTCACGGATGCCGAAGAAATCGCCAGGCTTCTCGTCGAACAGGTCATCGGACAGGTGCGCTGGCGCGAGACGGTGGAATGGTTTGCAGCAAATGGCGTGACCACGCTTTACGAACTCGGCGCCGGCAAGGTACTGACCGGTCTTGCACGCCGCATCGACAAGAATATCAATGGTATCGCGGTCAACGGTCCGGCCGATATCGACGCTGCCATTGCCGCTCTCACGGCCTGATTGCCCCACGTTATATAAGGAACGCTCTCATGTTCGATCTTTCCGGCCGCAAGGCTCTCGTCACCGGCGCATCGGGCGGTATCGGCGAGGAAATCGCCCACCTTCTCCACAAGCAGGGCGCCATCGTCGGCCTGCACGGCACCCGTGTCGAAAAGCTCGAAGCCCTGGCAAATGAGCTCGGCGACCGCGTGAAGATCTTCCCGGCGAACCTGTCGGATCGCGATGAGGTGAAGGCTCTCGGCCAGAAGGCGGAAGCCGATCTCGAAGGCGTCGATATCCTGGTCAACAACGCCGGCATCACCAAGGACGGTCTCTTCGTGCGCATGAGCGACGAGGACTGGGATGCCGTTCTCGAAGTGAACCTGACGGCGACCTTCCGCCTGACGCGAGAGCTCACCCATCCGATGATGCGCCGCCGTTATGGCCGCATCATCAACATCACCTCGATTGTCGGCGTGACCGGCAATCCGGGACAGGCCAACTACTGCGCCTCCAAGGCCGGCATGATCGGCTTCTCGAAATCGCTTGCGCAGGAAATCGCCACCCGCAACGTGACGGTCAACTGCATCGCTCCGGGCTTCATCGAAAGCGCCATGACCGGCAAGCTGAACGAAAAGCAGAAGGAAACGATCATGGGCGCGATCCCCATGAAGCGCATGGGCACCGGCGCCGAAGTGGCCTCTGCCGTCGTCTATCTGGCCTCCTCGGAAGCGGCCTATATGACGGGTCAGACCCTGCACGTAAACGGCGGCATGGCCATGATCTGAAACGATTAGCTGCCGCGGCCGCCAATTTCACTCAATAGCGTGTTGAGCAATCACGAACGGTTGATTTTCTGGCTTTGCGGCAGACTTAAAGCATGTTAAGCGGGCCATGACTGTCAACAGTCGTCCCGAAAAAAGCAGACGGACCGGCGGGCTTTTCGCAAGCCTGGGACTTCTCTAAAGCCGGGTAAACGAGTTTGCCGAGGATGTCTGAAAGCATCGCAGGCTGAAACAGGGTAGGGGTGTCAGAAGGACATTCCGATCAGGACATAAGGTCGAGGAAACCGACATGAGCGATATCGCAGAACGCGTAAAGAAAATTGTTATTGATCATCTTGGCGTCGATGCCGACAAGGTCGTCGAGAGCGCCAGCTTTATCGACGATCTGGGCGCCGACTCGCTCGACACGGTCGAACTGGTCATGGCTTTCGAAGAAGAATTCGGCGTTGAAATCCCCGACGATGCCGCTGACTCGATCCTGACGGTTGGCGATGCCGTGAAGTTCATTGAAAAGGCTCAGGCCTGATTCTGCGCATTCGAGAAAGGGCGGGCCAAGAGTCCGCCCTTTTCTTTTGAGCATGTTTCTCCATAAAACATAACAGACGGGGGAAAGCAGTCGATGAGAAGGGTCGTCATTACAGGTACCGGCATGGTATCGCCGTTGGGATGCGGAACGGAAATTACCTGGTCTCGGCTGCTTGCGGGAGCAAACGGCGCCCGCCTCGTGACTGAATTCGAGGTCGACGATCTCCCTGCCAAGATCGCTTGCCGCATCCCCGTCGGCGATGGTTCGGACGGCACCTTCAATCCGGACGACTGGATGGAGCCGAAGGAACAGCGCAAGGTAGATCCCTTCATCATCTATGGCATGGCCGCCGCCGATATGGCGCTCGAGGATGCCGACTGGCATCCCGAGACCGATGAGGATCAGATCGCGACAGGCGTTCTGATCGGCTCCGGCATTGGCGGTATCGAGGGCATTGTCGAGGCCGGCTATACGCTGCGCGACAAAGGCCCGCGCCGCATCTCTCCTTTCTTCATTCCCGGCCGCTTGATCAATCTCGTCTCCGGCCAGGTCTCCATTCGCCACAAGCTGCGCGGCCCGAACCATTCGGTCGTCACCGCCTGCTCCACCGGTGCGCACGCCATTGGCGATGCTGCCCGCCTCATCGCGCTCGGCGATGCCGATGTCATGGTTGCCGGCGGCACGGAATCCCCGGTCAGCCGCATTTCGCTCGCCGGCTTTGCCGCCTGCAAGGCGTTGTCGACGCAGCATAACGACGATCCTCAAAAGGCCTCGCGCCCTTATGACAGGGACCGAGATGGTTTCGTCATGGGCGAGGGCGCCGGCATCGTGGTTCTCGAAGAACTGGACCATGCGCTGGCACGCGGTGCGAAGATCTATGCGGAAGTGGTCGGTTACGGCCTCTCCGGCGACGCCTTCCACATCACCGCTCCGTCCGAAGACGGCGACGGCGCGTTCCGCTGCATGACCATGGCGCTGAAGCGCGCCGGCCTGACGTCTGCCGATGTCGACTACATCAACGCTCATGGCACGTCGACCATGGCCGACACGATCGAGCTCGGTGCCGTCGAGCGCCTCGTCGGCAATGCGGCGTCGAAGATTTCCATGTCGTCGACCAAATCCGCGACCGGTCACCTGCTGGGTGCTGCCGGCGCCATCGAGGCGATCTTCACGACCCTCGCGATCCGCGACAACGTCGCCCCTCCAACGCTCAATCTCGATAACCCTGAGCGGGAAACCGCAATCGATCTTGTTCCGCACAAGGCTCGTGAGCGAGAAATCAATGTGGCGCTATCCAACTCGTTCGGATTCGGCGGCACGAATGCATCGCTCGTGCTGCGCCGTTACGTCGCGTAACAGGCGGTTTCCGAGGGCGGGCGAACGTCAAACGGCGCCATGATGCGCGGCAGAACCTGTTTTTTGCCGCATTACTTCGCGAAATAGCGAAGCGGGCTTAGTTTTAAAGGATTGCCGGTGAGCGACACGACCAACCAGAGCAGCGATAACGGCCAGAACGGTCAGCCGGCGCAGAAGGGACCGATCATCCCGAAATCGCCGAGCGAAGCCCTGCGTCCGGAACGTGTTCCCGAGCCGCCGAAGCGCTCCAGGAATGCCCGCAGCCAGGTGGTCCTCTTCCTGAATTTCGTTATGACCATGGCGGTGGTCGTCTGCATCGCCGGTCTCATCGGCTTCTACTACGCTATCACCGCCTACCAAAACCCCGGCCCGCTGCAGACGAACACCAATTTCATCGTCCGCAATGGTGCAGGCCTTGCGGAAATAGCGACGAACCTCGAGCGCAATCTCATCATCTCGGATGCCCGCGTCTTCCGCTATCTGACCGCGACGCATCTGAGCGCAGGCGAAAGCCTCAAGGCAGGTGAATACGAGATCAAGGCGCATGCCTCCATGAACGAGATCATGGAACTCCTGAAATCCGGCAAGTCCATCCTCTATTCCGTCTCCTTCCCCGAAGGGCTGACGGTGCGGCAGATGTTCGACCGTTTGCTGGACGATCCGGTTCTTGAGGGCGACCTGCCGGCCGCTCTGCCAGCGGAAGGCAGCCTGCGGCCGGATACCTACAAGTTCTCGCGTGGCACCAAGCGGTCTGAGATCATCGACCAGATGGCTGCCGCCCAGCAGAAGCTGGTCGACCAGATCTGGGAACGGCGTGATCCTTCGCTGCTCTTGAAGAGCAAGGAAGAGTTCGTCACCCTCGCCTCAATCGTCGAGAAGGAGACGGGCGTGCCGGATGAGCGCGCTCATGTCGCCTCAGTCTTCCTGAACCGTCTCGGCAAAGGTATGCGCCTGCAGTCCGATCCGACCATCATCTACGGTCTCTTCGGCGGCGAGGGCAAACCAGCCGACCGGCCGATCTACCAGTCGGACCTGAAGAAAGAGACGCCCTTCAACACCTACGTCGTCAAGGGCCTGCCGCCCACGCCGATCGCCAATCCCGGCAAGGACGCGCTGGAAGCTGTCGCCAATCCCTGGAAGACGCAGGACCTCTATTTCGTCGCCGATGGCACCGGCGGCCACGTCTTTGCGGCAACGCTCGAGGAGCACAACGCTAACGTCAAGCGCTGGCGCAAGCTGGAAGCCGACAAGGGCGCGGATCCCGAAATTGCCGTCGACGGACAGCCGGAAGATCAGCCTGCGGACAATACATCCGCGGTTCCGCCGAAGAAAAAGAAGATCAACTGATATCGGAGGCCTTTGATGGCATTGCAGTCCATGACTGGTTTTGCGCGGCGCGAAGGAACGACCGGCCGCTGGCGCTGGGCATGGGAACTGCGTTCGGTCAACGGCAAGGGCCTCGATCTTCGCCTCCGTCTGCCACCCGGTCTGGAGCGCCTCGAAACGGATGTTCGCCGCATTGCCGGCGAGAATTTCAGTCGTGGCAATCTGCAGGCCACACTGGCGCTGACGACAGGCGAAAGCCAGCTTGAAGCTGTGCTCAATCAGGATGCCTTTGCTGCCGTCCTCACCATGCGCGACAAGCTGGAAGGTCTTATCGATCCGGCGCCGCTAAGGCTTGATACCCTGCTTTCCATCCGAGGCCTCGTCGACTTCCGCGAGACGCAGGACAGCGAAGAGACTGTCGCCGCGCGCGATGCCGATATCCTGTCGGGACTGACGGCGGCACTGTCCGATCTCAAGGCCATGCGTGAACAGGAGGGTGCCGCACTGGCGCGTGTGCTTCTCGGCCATGTTGCTGCGATCGAAGCTCTGACAGGTGCGATCGAGTCCGATCCCTCGCGCTCCCCGCAGGAGATTGCAGCGAAGCTCTCCGCGCAGGTCTCGCTCCTCATGGAAGGAGCCGGTGCGCTCGACCGTGATCGGCTGCACGCGGAAGCCGCACTGCTGGCCACCAAGGCGGATATGCGCGAAGAGATCGACCGGCTGAAGGCCCATGTCGCCGCCGCCCGCGATCTCGTGACAAAAGGTGGACCGGTTGGCCGAAAGCTCGATTTTCTTGCACAGGAATTTAACCGGGAATCGAATACAATCTGCTCGAAATCGAACGCTTCGGCCGTCACCGCAGCCGGCATCGAGCTGAAGGTGGTGATCGATCAGTTCCGTGAGCAGGTCCAGAATTTGGAGTAGGACATGAGCCCGGCGAAAATCTTGCCCGTCCAGATCGCCCGTCGCGGTCTGATGCTGGTTATCTCGTCGCCCTCTGGCGCCGGTAAATCCACCATCGCGCGTACGCTTTTGGAAACGGACAAACACATCGGCCTTTCCGTCAGCGTCACGACGCGCCAGCGCCGACCGAGCGAAGTGGAGGGCGTACACTATCATTTCAAGACGGTCCGGGAATTCGAGCGGCTGCGCGATTCCGATGCCCTGCTGGAATGGGCAGAGGTTCACGGCAATTTTTACGGCACACCTCGCGAACCGGTTGAGCAGGCCATGTCCGAAGGCCGCGACATGCTGTTCGATATCGACTGGCAGGGCGCCCAGCAATTGCAGCAAAAGATGCAGGCCGATGTGGTTTCGATCTTTGTTCTGCCGCCGACCATGACCGAGCTGCAGTCCCGTCTTCACCGCCGTGCCGAGGATTCTGAGGAAGTCATCCAGACGCGCCTCGCCAATTCCCGCGCCGAGATCGCGCACTGGCGCGAGTACGATTACGTCATCATCAATGATGACCTGAACGCCGCCTTTGATGCGGTGCAGTCGATCGTCAAGGCCGAGCGCCTGCGCCGCGACCGCCGCCACGGCATGTTCGATTTCGTCCGGGAATTGCTCGAAGAAACGCCGGTTCTTTAAAGCAATTCCAGCAAAAGCGTTCAGCGGTTTTGCGTGCGGAATTGCGTGGAAACAAAACGATAAAGCATTTCCGTGATTCGAAGAAAACGGAAATGCTTTTAGAGGCTGTTCGCCAGCCGGCAGAATTCCTCTACCGACAGGGTCTCCGCACGTCTGGCCGGATCAATGCCGGCTTTGACGAGCAGGTTCTCGCCGCCGATTGGCTTCAGGCTCTGGCGCAGCATCTTGCGGCGCTGGCCGAACGCAGCCTGCGTGACCCTTTCCAGATTGGCGACAGAGCAGGGGATCGGGGTTTCGTTCGGCGTCAGGTGGACTACTGTCGAGGTGACCTTCGGCGGCGGCGTGAAAGCCTGCGGCGAAATATCGAATGCCATGCGGGAATGTGTGCGCCATCCCGCCAGCACGCCGAGGCGGCCATAGTGATCGTCGTCTTCGGAGGCGACGATCCGCTCGCCGACTTCCTTCTGGAACATCAGCGTCAGCGATTGCCAGAAGGGCGGCCATGCCTTCGGCAGCAGCCAGTTCACGAGAAGCTGAGTGCCGACATTATAGGGCAGGTTGGCGATGATCTTGACGGGGCGGCCCGACGCCAGCGCCTCGAAATCGGTCTTCAGCGCATCGCCCTCGATGACGTCCAGCCGTCCGGGATAATGGTCGGCGATCTCGGCAAGAGCCGGCAGACAGCGTGCATCGCGTTCGACGGCGATGACCTTCCTCGCACCGAGGGCGAGGATCGCTCGCGTCAAGCCGCCGGGACCTGGACCGACTTCAAAGACCGTCACGTCGTCAAGCGCGCCGGCCGTGCGGGCAACCTTCTGCGTCAGGTTGAGATCGAGAAGGAAGTTCTGCCCGAGGGCCTTGCGCGCATCGAGCCCGTGACGCTGGATAACCTCGCGAAGCGGCGGCAGACCGTCGAGTGCAGCCATTAACGATGACTTTCCGCAGTCCGGCCAAGCTGCGCGCCGAGCTTCAGCGCGGCAACGAGGCTCGTCTCGCGGGCAAGTCCCTTGCCGGCAATGCCGAAGGCGGTGCCGTGATCGGGGGAGGTGCGTACGAAAGGAAGACCAAGCGTCACATTGACGGAATCGTCGAAGCCGAGCGCCTTGGCCGGGATCAGCGCCTGATCGTGATACATGCAGACGGCAACGTCATAACGGGCGCGCGCTTCGTCATGAAACATCGTATCGGCGGGAAGGGGACCGATCGCATCGATACCCTCGTCACGAAGGATCTGGACCGCCGGATGGATGATACTCTCGTCCTCCTCGCCGATCGCGCCGCCTTCGCCCGCATGCGGATTGAGCCCTGCAATGGCGAGCCGAGGAGAGGCGATCCCGAACCGCTGCTTCAGATCCCTGTCTGCGATCCGGCAGGTTTCGATGATCAGACCGAGCGTCAGCGCCTGCGGCACATCCTTGAGCGGAATGTGAATGGTGACGGGGATGGCGCGCAGCTTCGGTCCCGCGAGCATCATGACGGGCATGACAGTCTGACCGGTCGCATGCATTGCGAGGTCGGCCAGGAATTCCGTATGACCTGGAAACTTGAACCCCGCCTCGTAGAGCACCGACTTGGCGATCGGGTTGGTGACGACCGCAAGCGCTTCGCCTTGCATGACGAGCGCTACTGCCGCCTCGATTGAGGCGATCGTACCTTTTGCTGTCGCGATATGCGGCTCTCCTGCCGCAACATCGATGCCGGCCGGTATCGACATGATCGGCAGCGCGTCCGCAAATACACCGGGACTTTCGGCTGCATTGCCGATGGTGTGAAGGGGAATATCCAGGCCGAGCTTTCGTGCCCGCACAGCGAGCACATCGGGATCGCCGATCAGGAAGAATGGCGGCAGTCCAAGCTCGCGCCTGCGAAGCCAGGCCATCAGGGTGATATCTGGCCCAACGCCGGCCGGGTCGCCCTGGGTCAGTGCAAGCGGTCTCGAAAACGGTGTCCCCATGGAGAAATCAGCGATAGACGATCTGCGCACGCTTGCGCAGTTCATCCAGATATTTGGTGCTGTTTTCGTTTTCCGGCGCTGCCGATTTATTTGCCTTGTTCTTGTCCAGGTCCTCCTGACGGAACACCATTTCGGCCGCCTGGTCATCCGAGACCTGGCGCTGGCTGCAGATCGCAAGATACTCTACGCCCTTGTCGGTCACGCGCGTGGCCGTGGTATTGCCCTTGGCCCCTATGACCAGATCCTTCCAGTCCGCCGGAATTTCCGGGGCCAGCATGCGGCCGAGATCGCGGATCGAAACGTCCCGCATTGTGGCGGCGAAAGTCTTGGCCTGATCGCAGCCCGGATATTTGGAGCGCGATGCCTCAGCCTCGCTCTTGCGCTTGCCGGTGATCGCGTTGCGCTTGGATGCCGGAACAACGAAGATGACCTGCTGCAACATATATTCTGTCGTCACCGGCTTCTGCTTGTTGTTCTGCATCATGCGGTTGACCAGATCGTAATTCGATATTCGCGCGGTGGAACCGTAACGCGCATTGACGACACGCGGCCAGCTCATCTGCACGGCAATGAAGTTCTTGAAGTGGTCGACACCGACGCCGGCGCGATCGAGGATCTGTCCCATCTGCTCGACGGAAAGCTTGTTGCTGGCGGCAAACCGGGCGAAGGAGGCGTTGACGTCCTCCTGCGAGACCGACATACGCACGCGGGAAACCTCCTGCCGCTTCAGCGCCTCGTCGATAAGCTGCTCTTCGGCGGCTTTCGGATCACCCTTCTGGCGCTGCAGCCGCATGAAGGCCTGTCGCTTGGCGACATCCCCGCTCGTAATCGCGGTACCGTTTACCACGGCCTTGACCTCGCTCGCAGCGAAGACAGGGCTGCTGAAGGCGGCAAGCATGAAGGCTGCGCCTGCAACAAGCGTGGTTACGGTTTTCTTCGCGTCAATCATCTGTTGACCTCCCGATAGCGCCGCACGATCCAGCGCGCGGCGTTCCTTACCATAGACTGAGACGAGCGGAAATCGCATCTCCGCGATACCCCATGCCTCACATAACGACTGCTCGCAATGTCCTGCACAGGCTTACGGCGAAAGAATGGCCCGGCCGGAGATTTCCGGCCGTCCATTTGTCATCAGAGATTATTCGCGGCGTCACCCGTGCCCAGCCTGATGTCGCCGAGCGTGCGGAAGGTCAGGCGGGCAGCAATCGTCCAGTCGCTTGCCGTTTGGTCCGTCGTATCGCGGGCATCCGTATAGGCGATGGTGAAAATCGTGCACTCGTCTTCATAGGAAATGCCGAGCGTGCGCCTGGTGACGACACTATTGTTCAGATCCCAGGCAATGCCGCCGAAGATCGACCAATAGTCCTTGAACTTGATTCTGCTACTCGTCTGAATCTCGTCTTGGTCTTCGGCAAAGCCGTATTCCGGCTGGGCGGTAACGTGCGTATAGGTGACCTGGCCCGAGAAGGTATCGTTCTGATAGGCCGTGGTCAGATCGCCGCGATTGAAGGCGAAATCCTGTTCGTCCAGACGGTAGGAAGCCGCAACGGAAAGACCGAAAGGCATTTCGATACCGCCGAGGCCAACATAGTCGGATCGGTCGGTCTCAAGGCCCGAATCGGCGCCGACATTCACGAGGTCGTCGGTCGCAAACGAGTTCTGACCCGCGAGCTGATAGGACTGTCCGAAGATGCCGTGCAGCTTGTAGCCGCTGTCGAAGGTGCCGGTGTACTGGAAGCCAACGTTTGCGCGCGTCCCGCCTTCGATGCGGTCGTAGCCGGAGAACCGGTCGCGGTCGAAAAGGTTGGTCGCATCGAAAACGAAGCTCTGCGCATCTTCATTCGGCAGGCGACCGGCGAGCGGTTCATCCGGTCGCGCATAGATCTGGGCGATCGGCTCCAGAACATGCGTGCTATTGCTGGTCGTGAATAGGATCGGATAGCGCATTTCCAGCCCAGCCGTGACCATTCCGCGCGTTGCCGCACTATCGTCGAGATAGTTGCCGGCATACGGAACGCCGTTGGCGTTGACAGGACTGTCCATGTTGAGCGCGAAGGCATCGCCGCGCGCTGCGAGCAACGGTGTAATCACCAGGCCGGTCGGCGTCACGTAGGTGCGCTTCCACTGCACTTCCGTGGTCAAACGGGTCGTTTGACCCTCCAGGCCGCGGAAGCGGTCGAAACCTGCGACATTGTAAAAGTCGTCGTGGGTGCGCGAAATATTGGTGAGATTGACATCTGCAGAAAGCTCGCCGCCTGCAAGAGGCTGCGGCGCGACATAGTGATAGTCAAGCGTCGGGTAGACGATCGCCTGCTGCTTTTCCGCCGTGTCATGGCGGTCGGCATCCTGGACGTCGAAGTAGAAGGCGCGCAGGTCGAAGTAATTCCGCTTGCCAAGACCCGTGAGGTAAACGTTGTTCGCGTAGGGTGTCCCGGAATAACCCTGGATCTTGTAGGTGCGCGAGAAGTTGTTGTCGCTCTGCACCATCACATCCCAGCCGAATGTCCAGCGGGGATTGATCCTGAAGTTTGCTCTCGAGGCGACCATGCCGCGCTGTTCGACTTCGGCATCACTTGTGCCGGTGCTGAAGTTGCCGGGGTTCATCTGGTCGATGCCGGCAATGTGCATGGTCAGCGTGCCGTTTTCAAAGCGGCGGCGATATTCCCCTTCGAGCATGAAGCCCTGGGACGTATAGCCGGTGCCCGTAACGGTGAAATCCGAGCTTGGAGAAATGACGTAATAGTAGGGAACGGAAAGACCGTAGCCGAGATTTTGCGACACGCTCATCGACGGGAACAAAAAGCCCGACTTGCGCTTGACGGTATTGTCGGGGACCGTGATCCACGGAACGTAGGCGATCGGCTGGCCAAGCAGCTCGAAACGGGCGTGCTCCAGCCGGATCGTGTGTTTTTGGCCGTCTTGAATGACGCGTTGTGCCTTGACCTGCCAGAAGGGCGCGCGATCGGGTTTTTCGGCGCAAGGCAAACAGGCGGTATAGACCCCTTTGTTCAGAATCATCTGCGTGCCGCCGACCCTCTGGCCGGTCTCGGCAACGAGGCGAGTATTGTCGCTCGTCTCGATTCGCAGCGCGTTCATGAAGCCGTCTGCGAAATTGTCGGTCACATCGAGGCTGTCGGCATAAATACGGTTGCCGTCAGGAGTCGCCAGTTCGATGTTGCCGGTCGCCATCATGCGACCGGTCTTCTGGTTATAGTCGACCTTCTGGGCGACCATCCTGTAGCCGCCGTAATTGATCTGCACGCCGCCGATCACGGAGACGATCTCCTGGTCCTTGTCATAGACCAGTTCGTTTGCCGACAGCATCAGTTTTGCGTCCGGCGAGATATTCTGGCCGATCGCAGGCATGCCTGTAGTGTTCTCCTGGGCATACGCCAGAGGAGCGCTCTCAAAATAGGAACACAGAGCCGCACCTAGGAGCAGGGCAACCAACTGTTTACTAAAATTCTTGCGGTCGCCTACCGCCACTAGCCATCCTCCTGATGAAGCAGAATCGTTGCGCCTAAAGCGAGCGCCACGACCACGGGTATCCAAGTCGCCACAAACGGCGGCACGACACCGCTGCTTCCGAATGCTTTTACAAGCACGGTGACGACATAAAGCATGAAGCCTGAAAGGATTCCACCCAGAATCACAGAGCGTGATTGGTTGAACCGGCTAAATTTTAGAGACACTGTTGCAGCAATGAGAGTCATGGCCACCAAGAGCAGCGGCTGCGACAGCAGAGAGTTGAATTGAGTCTCAAGCGCCTTCGTGGAGATTCCGAAGGACTTGGCGGCAGCGATACGGTTGGAAAGGTCAAAGAAACCAATTGTTTCCGGCGCTGTCAGCCGCTCCTTGATGAAGTCTTGCTTCAGATTGGTACGAAGCTGTTCCGTAGCCTTACGCACTGGGATTTCCCCAGGCTTGCGTTCGACGACGTTGTTAAGCTGCCAGTAACCATCTTCCAATTTGGCCGATGAGGCATCCTGCCTCAGAATGACCTGACCGGCGGAATCGAAGTGGACAAGCACGGCGTCCATGAGCAACGTGCCGTTCTCCAGCACGGTCTTGGCGCCGATGATGACATCGTCCCGGCCACTGATCTGACGCAGCCACGGAACCTGCAGCGCCCGGATCATGGCATTGTCCTGACCGCGCCAGGCCGTTTCGAATTGCGTTGCCTGCCTCTGGCCCCAGGCGGCGAGCGGATTGAGCGCCACCACCGTCAGCACGCCGAGAATCAGAGACCCGGCGATAAAAGGCAGCATGAACTGCCAGACCGAGATGCCTGCGGCACGGGTGACAACGAGTTCATATTTCCGATTGAGGCCGATCAGCACGGTGATGCCGACGAACAGCGCCACGAAGGGAATGGTCTGCTGCAGGATCAATGGCAGGCGAACGGCGGTGAGAAGCACAGCGCCACCCAGTGTATAGCCGGGGAAATTGGAGATACGGCTTGCCGTCTCGCTGAAGTCGAGCAGAAAGGTGATAGCGCTCATGCCGATCAGGAACCACATGGTGGTCACGACATATCGGCGAAAAAAATACCGCGACAATGTCCCGAAAATCATCGTGCTGCGCCTCCGCCGCTCCGGTCCGTTGCGGCAAGGACTCGGTCCTGCGCGCGCTTCCAAACCGTTGAGGTTCGATTGCGGAGCGCAAGCGGCACGGAAAGCCGTTTATGCAGATTGAGGAAGATGATCGACGCGATGCCGGTGACGACAGGGATCGCGTAAAGGATGGGGATATAAATCGGATCGTTGTCGATCTGGTTGGCAACGTAAAATGCCGCCCAGCGCAATGTGAAAGCGAGGCCGAGTGCGCCGATCATCGGATGCATGCGCGCCTCGCGGTGTGAGCGTGCGTCACCTGCGATGGCAAGGGAAAAGAGTGCGAAAACGAAGGGAAGCGCCCAGTCCGTCAGGCGGCGATGCAGTTCGGCGGTATAGGTGCCGGGCTTGGCGATATAATCAGGATCTTTCGGATCGGGATGGAGCAGAAAGCCAAGATCGCGGTCGCTCGCGCGCAGCGTCGCCTGTCCGTTATTTTCCGTCATGTCGGAAAGGTCGAAGGAATAGGAATCGAACTTGATGACCGAGACGTTTCCATCGGGCGTTTTGCGATGGACTTCGCCGTCATGCATGATCAGCGACGTGCCGACGTCATCCACTGCGCCCTCACGAGCATAATAGATGAGCTCGTTATTCGGCTCGCGCTCGTCGGCGACGAAGAGGCCCTTCAGCATGCGACCGGCGAGCCGCTGCGAGATCTGCACATAGAGGCCTTCGTCGATCTTGCGGAAGGTCTTTTCCTCGATCACCGACGAAAGAAGGTCGGCATAGGTGGCGGCGATCATCTGCCGCACGACCGTCTTCGCACGCGGCTCGACGACATTGTCGACGAAGAACGAGAAAACGCTGACAAGGATCGCAAGCAGCAGGATCGGCCGAGCCAGGATGGTGCGACGGGCGCCGGCAGCATCGATCACGGTCAGTTCGGAATCGTTGTTCATCGTCGTCAGCGTCTGGGTAATGCCGATGACGAGTGCAAAGGGCAGCACGACAGGAATGATCGACGGCAGGATCAGCGTCGCAAGCATGGCGAAGGAGCCGATCGACTGGCCGCTGTCGGTCACCAGGTTGATGCGCTGCAGGACCTGGGTGGTCCAGATGATCGCGAGCACCGGGAGCAAGGCCACGAGAAACATCTGGCCAACACGCCGCAATATATATGTCTCGAGTAGTTTCATGCTCGCCCTTGAACGCGCCTGCAGGTCGATATGATCAGCAGGAGATTCCCTCTACGCTCTTTGTCTCGGTTTTGCGACAAGTCAGTGTCAAAAATTCATTCAAATTTCAGAATTTTTTTGTTGCCGTGGCGACTCAGCAAGTGCCATCAGCGCCGCGAATATGACGACCGAAGACAGCCATCCCAGCACAACGTCGGATAGATAATGTGCACCGAAGGAAAGCCGCATCGCGGGCGTCAGGATGGAGACGGCGGCAACGGGTCCAACAAGCGCATAGCGTAGCGACTTCGGAACGAAGATCAGCAGGCAGAACAGCCAGCCCGCGCTCGCCGCCTCTCCGGAAATGAAGGAGCAGTTGGAAACGCACTTGCCGGCCAATGAACCGGCCTCGGCGAAATGCAGCGTGCCGCCGAAGAGATCCGTCTGGATCGGCCGCGGCCGACCCCAATGTTCCTTGAGGATTACATTGACGAGAAGAACAGGACCGATCAGCAGCGTGCCGAGCGCAACCTTCAGATCGCGGGCGCGCGGCGCGTTGAATGTCGCGCCATGCTGCTGATAACATTGGGCGAGCTTCCACAACATGACCGCGGTCACGACATAGGGAACGTAGAAGAAGAGCGTGCGTAAGAGACCGAGGATCGCCTCGCTCCGATAGGGGAAGGAGCCGCAGATCTCAGTTGCCGCGGTCGACGCATCGCAGGCCGTCTGCACGAAAAAAAGCTGGGAGAAATAAATGTCTATCTCAGGAAAGGCGCGGAAGAGCGCAAGCAGTAGCCACCACATCCAGAAGAGCAGCACGAACACGCCGAATGCCGTTTGCGGCAGGCGAATTGCCGGACCCCGCCATCGATTTTTCAAAAAAACTGTCAACGCAAACATCTACGAAACTGACAAAAACTCTATTGGCCGGGCGGCCGCGCGGAACATAACAACAGTCGCCGGCCATTGACAGACCTGTCGAACGCGAAATTATCCCCCTGGCACGGATTTCATGAATCCCATCGGAGAAGACATGTCTGCAAAATTCGAAATTTCATTCTCAAAATCGGCAAAGCTCAGCGGCGGCCTTGCGATCCTTCTGAAGACATCCGGGGCCGACACCGCGGCTGGGGCCGACATTGCCGATCCGGCGGGGGTGATCGCCAAGGCGTCGAAGATTGCGCGCTTCTCGGCAAAGTCGTTGGCTGTTCTCGACCTGGTGGCGCCGGAAGGCGCGCCTGCGGAGCGCATCATCGTCCTTGGCCTCGGCAAGCCGGCAGACCTGACCGTCCACGACTGGCTGAAGGCCGGCGGCAGCGCTGCCTCGCGGATCAAGAATACTGAGAAAGCGACGATCTTCATCGATGCGCCGGGCGCAGATGTCAGCGCCAAGGCTGCGGCCGATTTCGCTCTCGGCATGCTGCTGCGCGCTTACAGCTTCGATACCTATAAGACGAAGAAGAATGACGACGAGGAGAAACAGGCGAAGTCGGTCAAGGTGACGATCGTCACGGCCGATGCGGCCGCTGCCAAGAAAGCCTTTGCCGATGCCGAAGCGGTTGCCGACGGCGTCAATCTCGCCCGTGATCTCGTCAACGAGCCGCCGAATGTGCTCGGCCCGGTGGAATTTGCCGCCAAGGCCAAAGAACTGGAAAAGCTGGGCGTTGAGGTGGAAATCCTCACCGAGCGCGAGATGCGACGCCTTGGCATGGGCGCGTTGCTCGGCGTTGCCCAAGGCTCCGTTCGTCCGCCGCGCCTTGCGGTTATGCAGTGGAAGGGTGGCAAGAGCAAGGACCGGCCCATCGCCTTCGTCGGCAAAGGTGTGGTCTTCGATACCGGCGGCATCTCGATCAAGCCGGCTGCCAACATGGAGGACATGAAGGGCGACATGGGCGGTGCGGCAGCCGTCACCGGCCTCATGCACACGCTCGCCGCGCGTAAGGCGGAGGTCAATGCCGTGGGTATCATCGGCCTTGTGGAAAACATGCCTGATGGCAACGCCCAGCGTCCGGGCGACATCGTCACCTCCATGTCCGGCCAGACGATCGAGATCATCAATACGGACGCGGAAGGCCGCCTCGTGCTCTGCGATGCGCTCTGGTATTGCAACGACCGCTTCAAGCCGCGGTTCATGATCAATCTTGCAACACTGACAGGCGCCATCATGGTCGCGCTCGGCAATAGTCATGCCGGTCTCTTCTCGAATGACGATCCCCTGTCTGCGCAGCTGACGACCGCCGGTCTCGTCACGAACGAGAAACTGTGGCGCATGCCGCTCGGCAAGGAATATGACAAGATGATCGACAGCAAGTTCGCCGACATGAAGAATACCGGCGGCCGCCTCGCCGGTTCCATCACTGCGGCCCATTTCCTCAAGCGCTTCGTGCAGGATACGCCCTGGGCGCATCTCGATATCGCTGGCACGGCCATGGGCTCGGTGCAGGACGAGATCAACCAATCTTGGGGCTCCGGTTTCGGCGTGCGCCTGCTCGATGAGCTGGTCCGCTCGAATTACGAAACACGATGACGGAAATCCTCTTCTACCACCTGACGGAATCGAAGCTGGAAGACGCGCTTCCGCCGTTGCTCGACAAGAGTATTGAGCGTGGCTGGCGCGTCGCCGTCCAGATGAAGGAGGCTGCGCGGCGCGATGCGCTGGATCAGCATCTGTGGACCTATCGAGAGGACAGCTTTCTGCCGCATGGCACGGATGAGGGAGATTTCGCAGCGGATCAGCCCGTTCTCCTGACGGTTTCGGCTGACAATGCCAATGCTGCGACCGTCCGCTTCATCGTCGATGGCGCCGAGCCGCCGACCGTCGCGGATTATGAGCGGATCGTCTTCATGTTCGACGGTTACGATCAGGAGCAGCTTGAAGGCGCGCGCGCCCAATGGAAGAAGCTGAAAGGCGAGGGGCACAGCCTCACCTATTGGCAGCAGACGCCGGAGGGACGGTGGGAGAAGAAGGCCTGACGGGAACGTCAGGCCAGACCGGCCTCGGCCAGAACCCTGTCGATGAAATCCTTCTTCGCGCCGGTATAGGCCGCACGACTCTCGGCATATTTTTCCGCGAGGCCGATCTTCAGTCCCTCATAGGCGATTGCAAGAGCCGGATCGTTTCGCAGCCTGTCGCGGAAAAAGATATCCCGCCTCCAGTTGAAGCCCTGATATTCAACGACATGAGCGAGATGCGTGCGCGTCTCCCCCATGACACCGCGGCCGAAGAGATGATCGTCGGGCACGATGTCGGCACCGGCATAGTCGTAGCCGATCGCCTCCATAGGCTTGATGCAGGCAAGTCCGTCATCAAGGCGGCGGACGCCGATCAGGATATCGATGATCGGTTTCGCCTTAATGCCTGGAATGGCGGTGCTACCGAAGTGCTGTATGTCGATTGCAAGAGGGCCAAGCGCGTTGCGGATCCTGGCCTCTTCCAGCAGATAGGCCTCCCGCCACTTGGCATTTGGGTTGGCGAGCCTCACCGCCAGATGTGGGACGCCCAATCCAAACGATTCATCCTGCTCCTGCTGCATGGAAAACGTCCCTCACGTTTCGTTTTCCTATTCTAGCATTCTGCAGGCACAATGGCATCTGCACGCAAGGCCGATCAGTCGTAGAACGCCTCGACGAATTTGCGCTTGCCGAGCATGAAGGCGTCGGCGACATGGCGCAGGGGCGCCAGATCGACATCCGACTTGCCGGCCTTGATGAGTTCGGCAAAGCGGCGATAAAGGGACGGATATTCGGCTTCCGGCGCAGAGAACTTCAGTTCGCCATCGACCGAGAGCTTCGAACCGCCTTCGGACAGAACCATCTGCCCGGCTGCCGTCTCAGCGATGATGTCCCAGCTCTGCTTGCCCGTCTGGCGCCAGTCGAATTCTGCGTGAACGGGAACGTAGTCGACATTGCGGAAATGCAGGTCGGCAGCAATTGGGGAGTCACGGTTTTCAGGGAACTCCAGCGTGCCGGCGCTGAGGAACATCGCCTTCGGCAGGATATGCGTGACGATCGAAAGCGCGTTGATACCCGGATCGAAAACGCCGAGACCGCCGGCCTGCCAGATCCATTCCTGGTTCGGATGCCAGTGGCGCACGTCTTCCTTCCAGATGACGTGCATGCTCTTCATTTCGGTCGAGGAAAGAAACGATTTGGCGGCTTCGACTGCTGCCGCATAACGCGAATGCCAGCTTGCAAACAGGGTCGCACCCTGCTTGTTGGCGAGATCTTCCAGATCTTCCACTTCGCTCAGCGTCGCACCCGGCGGTTTTTCAAGGAAAACGTGCTTGCCGGCGGCCAGCGCCTTGTAAGCCGCTTCATAGCGATACTGCGGCGGCATGCAGAGCGAAACGGCATCGATCGAAGGTTCGGCGTCGAGCATATCGTCGATCGACGTATAGGCGGTTACGCCATCGACTGTGCCGTGGCGGCTTGCCGTCGCCACCAGCTTAAAATCGGTATTGGCGGCGATGGAGGGAAGGTGCTGGTCGCGGACGATCTTGCCGACGCCGACGATGGCGAGGTTGATGGCTGACATTGTAAAGCTCGCGTTCGGTGTTTCGCTAAAAGTATGACTTATTGCGCGCCGTTTTATCAGAAAGCGGTCCGCGGGCAAGTCTGGTCTTTGGGAACAGACGACGCGATTTTTGAGCAATTGTCTAGCTCTTGAAGAGCGCGATGGTTCGCCTCAACTCGCCATGGCTCCTTCATATTCAGCGGAGAGTTCCAGCCATTGCTCTTCGGCGGCAGCGAGTTTGGCGGCTGCTTCGCCACGCTGCTTGGCTTTGTCAGCGGCTTTGGCGGGCGCCTTTTCATAGAGCGCAGGATCCGCAAGTTCCGCATCAAGTGCCTGAATCAGTTTCTCCAGCTTGCCCGTCAAGGATTCGATTTCATTGATCTTTTTCTTGAGAGGGGCGAGCGAGGCGCGCTTGTCGGCGTTCAGCTTGCGTTGATCGGCCTTCGATGCCTGGTCTTCAGACTGCTTCTGCTTTTCGTCGTCTTTTTTTTTGCCGGAAGCAACGATCAGGTCGCGATATTCATCCATATCGCCTTCGAAGCTCGTTACCGTACCATTGTTGACGAGCCAGAGGCGATCGACCGTCGCTTCGATCAGGTGCCGGTCGTGCGAAATCAGGATGACGGCACCGTCATAATCGTTCAGCGCCTCGATCAGGGCGCGGCGGCTGTCGATGTCGAGATGGTTCGTCGGCTCATCAAGGATCAAGAGGTTCGGTGCATGAAAGGCGGCAAGCCCCATCAGCAGGCGTGCCTTTTCGCCACCCGAGAGGTCTTTGGCCGCCGTCGCCATCTTTTCGGTCGCAAGGCCCATCTGCGCCACGCGGGAACGCACCTTGGCTTCCGACTCGGTCGGCATCAGCCGGCGCACATGCTCGACGGGTGTCTCGTTCGGCACGAGATCGTCGAGTTGATGCTGGGCGAAAAAGCCGATCTTCAGGCTGGGCGCCAGGCGCAGATCGCCGCTTTCCGGCGCCAGCCGCCCCGAAATGAACTTCGCGAAGGTCGATTTGCCGTTGCCGTTCGAGCCGAGCAGCGCGATGCGGTCGTCATTGTCGATGCGCAGATTGAGCCCCTTGAGGATCGGCTTGCCTGGCTCGTAGCCGACGGCGCCGCCGCTGATTGCGACGATCGGCGAGGCCGGCTGTTTTTCAGGCTCCGGGAAGGTGATCGGCTGAACGTGATCCTCGATCACGGCCGCGACCGTGCCCATACGCTCCAGCGCCTTGACGCGCGATTGGGCCTGCTTGGCCTTGGAGGCCTTGGCCTTGAAGCGGTCGATGAAGCTCTGCAGATGCTTGCGCGCCGCATCGTTCTTCGCTTTGGCCTTCATCTGCAGTTCGTCGGCTTCCGCTTTCTGCCGCTCGAACTGGTCGTAATTGCCGCGGTAGAAGGTGAGCTTCTTTTGATCAAGATGAACGATGGAATTGACTGCGTTGTTCAGCAGATCGCGATCATGGCTGATGATGATGACCGTGTGCGGATAGCGGCGGATATAATCCTCCAGCCACATCGTGCCTTCGAGGTCGAGATAGTTGGTCGGCTCGTCGAGCAAGAGCAGGTCCGGCTCGGTAAAGAGCACGGATGCGAGCGCCACGCGCATACGCCAGCCGCCCGAAAAGGAAGATGCGGGCCGGGCCTGCGCTTCCTGATTGAAGCCGAGGCCCGAGAGGATGCTGGCGGCGCGGGCTTCGGCCGAATGGGCGTCGATATCGACGAGGCGCATCTGGATTTCGGCGATACGATGCGGATCGGTTGCGGTTTCCGCCTCGGCAAGCAGCGCCGCGCGCTCCTTGTCGGCGGAAAGCACGATCGTGATCAGCGAATCCTCGGTGCCCGGCGCTTCCTGCTTCACCTGGCCCATGCGCGCATTCTTGGGGATCGATATTGTCCCGCTTTCGGCTCCCAGATCACCGGTTATAACGCGGAAGAGGGTGGATTTGCCGGCGCCGTTGCGTCCCACGAGCCCGGCCTTCGTGCCTGACGGCAGCGAGACGCTGGCATGGTCGAGAAGCAGACGACCGGCAATGCGGGCGGAAATATCTGATATCGTGATCATGCGCGCGGTTTTGGCCGAAAGCCGCCGCCAAGGCAAGATGGCTCAGCGGCGTGTTTGCCACTGTTTGCCATCAATAGCTCATAGCCGAAGGCCTCAGCGGCCGAAGGCTTGCACCGGCAAGCGCGGATTGGATTTGGCGGCAAGCAGCGCTACGCGGGCATTGGCCTGAAGCTGACCCGACGTGGCCGCATGGCCGCTCAGTGCCACGCCGACAGAAATCGTCAGGCCGCTTGCTTCAGATGTATCGGAGGCGGCGAAAACGAGATTGTCCTCGACGGAACTGCGCAGCCGCTCGGCGATCGCCAGCGCGTCCTGCATGCCGACATTGGCAAAGAGGAGGGCGAATTCGTCGCCTTCCAGGCGCGCAACGAAATCGTTCTTCTTCACCGTCTTGCGGAAGAGGCCGGCAAGCTTCTTCAGGAGCTTGTTGCCGGTCTGCGCGCCGTATCGGGCGGTAAGCTCCTTGAAATCATCGATGTCGATCATGATCAGCGCGCTGCCGGCCGCACCCTCTTCCTGATGGTACAGATCGTCGAGCGCACGATTGAGCCCGATACGGTTGGGCAGGCCGGTGATCTTGTCGGTGACAGCAGCCGCCTGCACGGCGGAAACGCCCCGCTCCAGCACCGTCAACCGCTCGATTTCCTCTTCCAGCCTCGTGCCGATCGTCCGGTCCGCTGCGAGAACGGCTGAAAGGGAAGCGGCGAGATACTCGACCTCCGCCATGAAATCGGCAAGGCTCTGCTGGTCCTGCTGGCCCGAGACGGATTTGAGGATTGTCTCGCAAGCGCGTGTGAATGCCTGGTGATGCAGGCGACCTTCGGCGAGCCGCTCCGCCGTCTCCTTAAGCACGCGGCTCGTTTCGTTGCGCGAGCGGTCGTCCGCCAGCCCATAATGGCCGACGAGCCTGTAGCGCAGGCCGAGCTCGTCCAGAGCTTCCTGATGCGGATGCGGGCCGAGGGCCGCTATATCCTGTGCCAGCCCGGCATTCAGGCCGATCAGTGCCTCATGGAACAGTTCATAGTTGCGTGGCAGGCCTGCCACGTTCAGCCGCATCATGTGCTGAGCGACTTTCTGCACGTCGGTTGCCGGCGCCGGCCGGGTCGCCTCGCGCGTATTCAATGCATTTGCAGCGGCAGTCGGCATGACGATCCCCTCATTGCCATTGGTTCTCTTGGGCCATCGACTCTTCTGCTTCCGCTATGCAGGCAAGCTTTTAAGAGACATTGAATTTGCAAGGTTTGCGGGGCGGGAAGCCGCAAAACCGGTTAATGCACCCTTGCCGCGTCCCGATCGGGAATGGCAGCATCCGTCTCAGCAGCAGACGCGATGGGCCCATGAAAATTCCTGATTTGATCGCACCGGCTTTCTGGCGTGGAATGAACCCGTTGCGATTGCGAAAGGATGGCCATGACCAGAGCTCTCTACTCCCTGTGCGGCGCCGACGAGCGTCACCTTTTTTCGCCGCATTGCTGGAAAGCGGTGATGGCGCTCGCCCATAAGGGGCTCGACTTCGAAGAGGTTCCGACGACCTACAGCCGCATTGTTGATATCGGCGGCGGCTTTTCCAAGACCGTGCCTGTCCTGGACGACAATGGCCGGCTGATATCGGACAGTTTCGAGATCGCTCTTTACCTGGAAGATACCTATCCGGACCGTCCGTCGCTGTTTGGTGGCGAGGGCGGCAAGGCCCTGTCGCGCATGGTCGAGGGTTATTCGCAGATGATCATCCATCCGGCGATCATGCGGATCGCGCTTCTCGATATTCATTCCATTCTCGATGAGGGCGACAAGGCCTATTTCCGTGCCAGCCGCGAAAGCCGTCTCGGCAAGCCGCTGGAGGATTTCGCCGCCGGACGTGAGGCGGAGAGGGAAGCCTTTGCCGCCAAGCTGGAGCCGATGCGCCACATGCTGCGCTTCCAGCCCTTCATCGGCGGCGAAAGCCCGCTTTTTGCAGACTACATCGTCTTTGGTGCCCTGCAATGGCTGCGCATCGCCGCCGGCCTCGCCATGCTGGCCCCGGATGACCCCGTCATGGCCTGGTTCGAACGCTGCCTCGATCTTCATGAAAGCCGGGGCCGGACTGTGACAGCAGCGTGAAATTGCCGGAGCCCCCTTGTTTTCGGGCGGTGAGGCGGGTAAAGACCGCCCACTTTTCCCTGAGTATGAGGATCCGAATATGGCGATTGAACGCACCTTCTCGATGATCAAGCCGGATGCAACGAAGCGCAACCTGACGGGCGCTATCACCAAGATGCTCGAAGATGCCGGCCTGCGCGTCGTCGCCTCCAAGCGCGTCTGGATGAGCAAGCGCGAAGCAGAAGGCTTCTACGCCGTTCACAAGGAACGTCCGTTCTTCGGCGAACTCGTCGAAGGCATGACCTCCGGCCCGACCATCGTTCAGGTTTTGGAAGGCGAAGGCGCCATCCTGAAGAACCGCGAAATCATGGGCGCAACCAACCCGGCAAACGCTGCCGAAGGCACGATCCGCAAGGTTCACGCTCTGTCGATCGGCGAAAACTCGGTTCATGGTTCCGACGCTCCGGAAACGGCTGCCCAGGAAATCAAGTACTGGTTCTCCGATACCGAGATCGTCGGCTGATCAGCGCGGATGCATTGAATTGACTGAGAAAAGCCGGGCTCGTCCCGGCTTTTTTGCTTTACGGCTCAGGCCGGACACTTGTCCGTATTGGAAAAATCCGTCGTCCCATCCGGCTTGAAAACCTCGGGGTTCTTCTCGTATAACGCGCCGACCACCAGCGGTTTACTCGGCAGCACCGTCTGGTCGAGATTGGATTTGAACTGTGCCTTCAGCTCCTGCAAGATCTTGCCATCCTTATCGACCAGCTTGACGGTCACTGAATAAGGCCGGTCCTTAACCACGCAGTGCAGGTTTTCGCTCTGGACCGAAATCTTGTCATCCATCGGAAAAACCTTCTGGTTCAGCACCAGCGGCGCACCGCCCTGCGGGTTTTCGAATTCGGCAACGATGGCGGAGCCATCGGGGATGGGGGCCGTCTTCTTCATTGTTAGCAGATAGGTGGCGCTGGCGTTTCGATAGTTGAAGACGAAGAGATGCCCCGTCACTTCCAGCATGCTTTCGGCCTGGCGCTGGCAGGCGGCAAGCAAGAGTGCCGCTGCCGCAAGAGCCGTGATGATTGAGCGCCGTTTCATGGCGTCTCCTCCTTCTTTTTCCTCCGGTAATGCCTGATCGCCTTGGCGCGGTTGCCGCAGACGGCCATATCGCACCAGGTGCGGCTTTTGTTCTTGCTGCGGTCGATGAACAGCCAGCCGCAATTGCCGCAGATCTTCATCCGCTCAGGATCGGGCATGGCGATCAGTCGCAGGACCGAATGCGCCGTCGCGGTATCGAGACCCTTCTCCGCTGCCCCGCGCAGCGTGCGCGCCAGCGCCTCCAGCAATTCGGCAAGCAGCCGGTCGTCATTTCCCTCAAGCACGCGCTGCCGGAAATATCTGTCCGTTGCCTCGCGCAGCTCGATGAAGTTCGCTCTATTCTGCGCTCCTACCGGCGCTATGTCGCCAAAAAGCGCCCGTTCGGCGCAGAATTCCTGCGCTGCCTCGGGGAAACGCTCCAGTTGTCCCTCAGCCTCGAAGCGATCGATACGGCGCGCCGTGTCGTGGCGAAGGATGACGCTGTTGGCGACATCGAGCGCCAGCGCGCCGCCCGAAAAGCGGTGAGGGGTCCAGGAAAAGCTCATGAGAAAAATATAACTGGTAAAACACATTTTGCCAGTTATTATTTTAAAGCGATCCGGAGTTTCGGGAATGGCCTATCTTCTGCAGCAACTGGCGAATGCGGTGCCGCTCGCGGCACTCTACGCCACGCTTGCCTTCGGTTATTCGATCGCCTTCGGTGTCACAAAGCGCGCCGACATCACCTATGGGGCGATCATCGCCTTTGCCGGTCAGATCCTGCTGCTCTTCACAGACATGGCCTACAATCGCCTGTGGCTGGTGCTGCCGGCGGCGATATCGATCGGCGTCTGCGCCTCGCTGATCTATTCAGTGGGGGCGGGGATCTGGATCGGCCGATCCATCATGCAGCCGCTCGTCAGCAAGTCGCCAAACACGGTCATGGTTGCGGCACTCGGCATGATGATCGTGCTGATGGAGACGGCGCGTCTTGCGGCCAATACCCGCGCTATCTGGCTGCCGCCGCTGCTGAACGATAACGTCACCTTCTGGAGCGACGGTGTTTTCCGGGTAACGCTCACCTATATCCAGCTTCTGGATACGGTCCTGATGTGCGCGATCATTGTAATAGGTACGTTGATTCTGAAGTGTACCGCCTGGGGCCGTCTATGGCGGGCCGTTATTGATGATCCGCTTGCTGCCGAACTCTGCGGCACCAGCGCCAGCCGTGTCTTCCTGGTGTCCTATGGGGCCGCAGCGCTGGTCGCCACCTGTTGCGGCATTCTTGCGACCTTCTATTATGGATCGATGGATTTCGGCGCAGGGCTGATGTTCGGCCTCAAGGTGCTGCTGATCGCAGCCGTCGGCGGCTATTCCGATCCGCTACGCTCGGCGGCCGGTGCGGCCGGCCTCGCACTGGTCGAGACGCTTTGGGGCGCCTACGGCTCCTTCATCTGGCGCGATCTCGCCATTTTCTCGCTGCTGGTACTCCTGCTGGTGATGAGTCGCCGCGAACGCGTCGTACTCTGATTATTTCCAGCGGTCTCGCGCCTTGTTGTCGGCGTCCCTTGCCGAGACCCATTCGCCCGAATGTCCATCCTTGCCGTGCTCCTTCTTCCAGAAGGGTGCAGATGTTTTCAGGAAATCCATGACGAAGCTCGCGCCGTCGAAGGCGGCCTGCCGGTGCGGTGCCGACGCGACGACCAGCACGATATTCTCGCCGGCCGCAATCTTGCCGAAGCGGTGGATGGCGGTGAGGCCGTTGAGCCCGAACCGCTCGATGGCAAGCTCCCCTATGCGGGTCATCTCCGCTTCGGCCATACCGGGATAGTGTTCGAGTTCGAGTGCGGAGAGTGTGCCGCCTTCATCGCGGCAGAGGCCGGAGAAGGTGACGACTGCGCCGATGCCGGGCTTGCCTTTGGAAAGCCGGTCGACTTCCGCCTGCAGGTCGAAATCCTCGCGCTGGACGCGGATGGTGGGAGTAATGGTCACAGCACGCTCCTCGGCCCCGGCGGCACGGCCGTTCTCACCCGCCCGTCATCGGCGGGAAAATACCGATCTCTTTCGCCCCGGCGATCGGCTCGTCATGCTCCACATGTTCCTGGTCGATCGCCACCCGGATTACATCAGGATATTGAAGAGCCATTTGATATTCTTCGCCCAAGCCTTTCAAATGATTCAGAAGATCCGCAACGCTGACGACGGAGGAAGGAAGTTCGATCTCCTCTTCTCCCTTGCCGATGCGTTCGCGCACCCAGGCGAAATAAATAAGCCGCGTCATTCTTCGTCATCCACGATATGTTTGAGCCCCGCCCGGAAATAGTCGTAGCCGGTATAGATGGTCAGCAGCGCGGCGATCCATAGAAGCCCGATGCCGGCCTGTGTCGTATAAGGGAAAATCTCGTCTCCGGCGGGGCCGGCCAGCAGGAAAGCGATAGCGACAAGCTGCAGAGTCGTTTTCCATTTGGCGATGCGGGTCACCGGCACGCTCACCTTCAACGCAGCCAGATATTCCCGCAGGCCCGAAACCAGGATTTCGCGGCAGAGAATGGTGATCGCCGCCCAGATCGACCAGCCGGCAATGGTCTGGTCGGCCGCGACCAGGAGAAGGATCGAGGCGACCAGCAGCTTGTCGGCGATCGGATCCAGCATGCGGCCGATATTCGATGTCTGGTTCCAGATGCGCGCGAGGTAACCGTCAAGGAAATCGGTGATCGAGGCGGTGATGAATATCCAGAGCGCCACCCAACGCGCGGTGTTGCTGATCGAAAGTTTGCCCTCGATGAAGAAGCAGAGAACGATCAGCGGCACAGCGAGGATGCGGCCGTATGTCAGGAGATTGGGAATGTTATACGCACGCGATGCCATGAGCGGTTCTCTTTGATAATGCGGCGGTAGATGACGGCTTTGGCCCTCGACCGTCAACATTCTTTCTGTTTTTTCGCTGCCTTTGCGTGGAATTTGCGACCGGCGCCGCTTATTTCGCGGCGTCGTCGTGAAAATGATTGTAGACCTGCTTTGCGACGGTCTCGGAAATTCCTTCCACCGCCATGAGATCGGAAAGGGCGGCGCGCGACACCGCCTTTGCAGTGCCGAAGTGTTGCAGCAGTGCCCTCTTGCGCGAAGGCCCGATGCCGCCGATCTCGTCGAGCGGGTTCTTGACCATCTCCTTCTTGCGCCTTGCACGGTGGGAACCGATTGCGAAACGGTGCGCCTCGTCGCGCATGCGCTGGATGAAGTAGAGTACCGGATCGCGCGGCGGCAGCGTGAAGCTTCCCTTGCCGGGGGCAAAGAAGCGCTCGCGTCCGGCTTCACGATCCACACCCTTGGCGACGCCGATGGCGATCACGCTGTCGGTAATGCCGAGCTCTTCGAGGATCGCGCGCACCGCCGTCATCTGCCCCTGACCGCCGTCGATGAGGATGACATCGGGCCAGGCGGGGAAGGGCAAGTCGGCCGCATCGGCTGCGGAAACCTGCGCGCTGCGATCGGGAATGCCCTCTTCCTTGAGCAGGCGGGAGAAGCGCCGCGTCATCACCTCCCGCATCATGCCGAAGTCGTCGCCGGGGGTGATCTCGGTCGATTTGATGTTGAACTTGCGATACTGGCTCTTCACGAAGCCTTCCGGTCCGGCGACCACCATGCCGCCGACCGCATTCGTTCCCATGATATGCGAGTTGTCGTAGATCTCGACGCGCTGCGGCACGTAGGGCAGCCCGAAGGTTTCCTTGAAGCCTTCCAGCAGCCGCGATTGCGAGGCCGTTTCGGCAAGCTTTCGCCCGTGCGCCTCGCGGGCATTGGCAATGACATGCTCGACGAGATCGCGCTTTTCGCCGCGCTGCGGAACGAGGATCGAGACCTTGTGCCCGGCCTTTTCGCTGAGTGCGGCGGCCAGCAATTCCAGTTCCTCCACTGTTTCCGACAGCATGATCTGCCGCGGCACCGGCTTGTCATCGTAGAACTGCGCGAGGAACGCGTTCAATACCTCGGCGCCTGACAGTTGCGGGTCGGCCTTCGGGAAATAGGCGCGGTTGCCCCAGTTCTGCCCGGTGCGGAAGAAGAACACCTGGATACAGGAAATCCCGCCTTCGTGATGGATGGCGAATACGTCAGCCTCCTCGACGCCGGCAGGATTGATGCCCTGGTGGCTCTGCACATGCGAGAGTGCTGCAAGACGGTCACGATAAATGGCAGCCCGCTCGAAATCGAGATCCTCGGCCGCGGCATTCATCGCCTCCGCTATATGCTCTTTCACCTTCTGGCTCTTGCCGGATAGGAAGTCCTTGGCTTCCTGCACCAGCTCCGCATAGCCCTCGTCGCTGACCTCACGGGTGCAGGGACCGGAACAGCGTTTGATCTGGTAAAGCAGACAGGGCCGGGTGCGCGTCTCGAAGACGCTGTCCGTACAGGTGCGGATCAGGAAGGCGCGCTGCAGTGAATTGATCGTGCGGCCGACGGCGCCTGCCGAGGCGAAGGGGCCGAAATAGTCGCCCTTGCGGGCGCGGGCGCCACGATGCTTAAAGATGGCGGGCGCGCGGTGATCGCCGGTTATCAGGATATAGGGAAACGACTTGTCATCACGCAGCAGCACGTTAAAGCGCGGCCGCAGGCGCTTGATCAGATTCGCTTCCAGCAGCAGGGCCTCGGTCTCCGTCCGCGTCGTGACGAATTCCATATTGGCAGTCTGGCGCACCATCTGGGCGATGCGGTTGGAATGCACGCGCCCCATCGCGTAGTTGCCGACGCGCTTCTTCAGGCTGCGGGCCTTGCCGACATAGAGTACGTCGCCCGCCTCGTTGAACATGCGGTAGACGCCGGGACTGTTCGGCAGGCGCTTGACGAATTCGGCGATCAGATCGGCGCCGAGAAGGCCGGTTTCGTTGATGCTGCCAGCATTCCAGTCGATCGACGCCGAAATCGGCGAGGCAGAGGCGTCGCCTTCCACCTCGATGATGTCGTCGTCGTTTTCATCGGTTTCGTCGTAAAGAACACCGCCATCGGGCAGCTTCTTGGCATTCATTCCTTGATCTCCAGCACGTCAGGCGTCTGCCATGCGAGATGCTGGCCGCCGTCGAGTGCAATCATCTGACCCGTGATCGAGGGGGTCTCGAACAGAAAACGAATCGTTCGGCCGAATTCCGCAAGCTCAGGTCCACGCTTCAAGATAAGGGCTGAAACCTGCGCTTGGAAGTCTTCCTGCAATTGCCGCTCGCTCGGTATCGACGGGCCGGGACCGATCGCATTGACGCGGATGCGCGGCGCGAGCGCCTGCGCCATGGTCTGCGTCGCCGTCCACAGCGCCGATTTCGACAGCGTATAGGAGTAGAAGCTTGGCCGCAGTGCCCAGACACGCTGATCGATAACGTTGACGATCAACCCCTCATGCGCCTCCGGCAGCTGCTCGGCGAATTTGGCAGCAAGGATCGACGGTGCGCGAACATGCAGGGCGAAGTGCTCGTCCCACACCTGCGCATCGAATTTGCGGAGCGAATCCTCAAGAAAAATCGATGCATTGTTGACGAGAAGATCGATCGGCCCGAGCGCCTCGCATGCCTTCTCGACAAGACCTGCGGTCTCACTGATTTGGGCAAGATCGGCCTGGATCGCAACCGCCCGGCGCCCTCTTTGCCGCAATTCCGCCGCAAACTCCTCGGCCTCGTCGAGCGAGCCATTCGCATGGATTGCGATCGAAAATCCATCAGCAACAAGGTCTTCGGCGATTGCCCGGCCTATTCTCTTGGCAGCACCCGTCACCAGCGCCGCGCGAAGTCTTTTCTTGGTCAAGATGCTGCCTTCTGGTCCTGCGAGTCCGTTCGCTGACTATATAAGGGCAGCCTTTGATTATATAAATAGGCGGAAACGATTGCCTGTGTGGACCGGATATTCTATGTATTATTTGCGGTCGCGATTTGTTAAAATAAGTATTGTAAGTTTAACTGTTTATTATCCTTAATAAACGGTATGTTGCAACCAAGCAACATCGAATTTCTGCCGCCGCGGAGCCACAATGATATCACAATTTGGCTCTTTCAAATCCGCATTTGCATTCCAATTTCACTCTCGATCCGGAAGGGACATTTAGTAATCCCCCGTGAATGCTTCGCCGAGTTTAAGTTGACGAGCGCGCGGGACTGAAAGGAGACAAGTATGCGTATACTCTTTGCTGGCCTCATGGCTTCCGCTCTTGCCGTTGGCGGTTTCTCGGTCGCACAGGCAGCCGACGCCGTGGATCAGGTTCCACAGGCTCCGGTCGCTGAGGAAACCCCGGCTCCGGTCAACAACTGGCAGGGCTTCTATCTCGGTGGTGCCGCCACCTACAACATGGGCAGCTTCGGTCACGATCGTGACACCTATGATTGGGGCGGCCAGCTCTTCACCGGCTACAATTTCCAGCAGGGCCAGATCGTTTACGGCGCTGAAGCCGATCTTGGTTATGGCAATGCAGACGTTACCGAAGGCGGCATCAAGAACAAGACCGGCTGGAACGGCTCCGTCCGCGGCCGCGTCGGCTACGATCTGAACCCCTTCCTGCTCTACGGTACCGCAGGTCTGGCGCTCGCCGACACCAAGGTCTCCGACGGCACGTCTTCCGACAGCAAGACCGCCTATGGTTACACGGTCGGCGCTGGTGTCGAAGCTTTCGTGACCAACAACGTCACGACGCGTCTTGAATACCGCTACACCGACTACCAGAGCAAGGATTACAACCTCGACTCCGGCAGTGTCTCGCGCGGGTTCGACGAAAACAGCGTCAAGGTCGGTATCGGCGTCAAGTTCTGATCCTGATTGCATATGACATAAAAAAGCCGGACCTTGTGCCCGGCTTTTTATTGTCTTCTTGCGTCTCAGGCCTGCGGCTTCAGTTGCTCGTAGCCGTCGAACTTTTTCTCGAATACTCTGAGCCAGCCGATCAGCTCGGCATGGTCTTCTTCCCACTGGCCCTTGAAGCGCAGGTCGAGGTAGCCGATCGTGGCGGCGAGTGCGAAATGCCCGCCATGCAGCCTCTTGCCGAGCTTAGGCGTATTGGCGGCCAGATAGTTCAGCGCGGTCTCGACCTTCTTCCACTGCCGGTCGATCCAGGGCTGATGCACCTTTTCTTCGTCCCGGAAGCGGCGCTCGTAGACGATCGCGAGCAGGCAGTCGCAGACGCCGTCGCACAGCGCTTCCAGCACTTCGGCATCGGTGCGCTTGCTCTTCTTGGAAGGATAGAGAGCGCCCTTCGTCTGCCGGTCGAAATAATGCATGATGGCAACGCTGTCGAAGATGGAAACGCCGCCATTCGTCAGCAGCGTCGGGATCTTGCCGAGTGGGTTGTTGTCCACGAGGATCGCCGGCCCCGCATTCGTATCGACCCGGATTTCCGTGATCTCCAGGCCGAGATGGTGGGCAGCCATGCTCACCTTGCTGGAGAAAGGGGAGGTCGGGGAGCAGAGAAGCTTCATGGGGCACCTTTTGGATATGCTGTTGGTGCCGGACTATTCCCGAGCACCGAGAGTCGGTCAATCGGCCTTGGCTGGCTTCGTTTCTGCGCGCAGCCAGAAGGCCCGTTGCGAGGCGAACCGGTCCTGCGCCAGATGGTCCTTCAGGGCCGGCAGCAGCTGATGCAGTTCGTCCTTCAGCGTAAAGGGCGGATTGACGATGATGAGACCTGAACCCGTCAGCCCCGTCGTCTCGCGGTCGCTGCGCACGGCAAGTTCGGCGCAGAGCATCTTCGGAATATCGGTTGCCTGCAGCGCCTCATGGAATTCCTTGATCGGTGCGCCTTTCTTCAACGGATACCAGAGGCAGTAGGTACCACCAGGAAAACGCCTGTAAGCCTTGGCGAGGCCATCCACCAGCCGTTCATATTCGCCGTCCTCTTCGAAAGGCGGATCGACGAGCACGATGCCACGCTTTTCCTTCGGCGGCAGATGCGCGCCGAGTGCCAGCCAGCCGTCGAGCTCGGTGATGCGCGCATGATGGTCGCCTTCGAAGACGCGATGCAGGCGGACAAAATCCTCCGGATGCAGTTCCATCGCCGAAAGCCGGTCCTGCGGGCGGAAGAGCATGCGGGCTAATTTGGGCGAGCCGGGATAGAAGCGCAAGCCGCCCTGCGGGTTCAGTTCGCGGATGGGTGAGATATAGGGCTCCAGCAGTTCGGAAACCTGTTGTCCGAGATCGGTGTCGAGCAGTTTGCCGATGCCGTCTTGCCATTCCCCGGTCTTCTGGGCTTCCTCGGAGGAAAGATCGTAGAGGCCGATGCCGGCATGCGTGTCGAGCACGCGGAAACCGGCGTCCTTCTTCTGCATATAACGGATCAGCCGCGCCAGCACCGCATGCTTCAGGACATCGGCGAAATTGCCTGCATGATAGATGTGGCGATAGTTCATTTTCGCTGATGCCTGTTATGAATTCGGATCATTGGGCGTTTTTGTGCCTTTTGAGCGGTCGAGCCTTGGCATATAGAAATCGCATGAACATTGCGACCCCCATCCACGCCAAATCCCGGATCGGCCATACGGCCTGCCCACATGACTGTCCCTCCACCTGCGCGCTGGAGGTGGATATTACGGAAGACGGCCGCATCGGCCGTATCAGGGGTGCGAACGACCATTCCTACACGTCGGGCGTCATCTGCGCCAAGGTCGCCCGCTATGCCGAGCGCCTCTATCATCCGGACCGTCTCATGCACCCGCTGCGCCGCACCGGCGCCAAGGGGGCAGGGCAGTGGCAGCAGATTTCGTGGGATGACGCGCTGGACGAGATTGCCGAAGCCTTCGTGAAGGCCGAGGCCAAGGATGGCAGTGAGGCCATCTGGCCTTATTTCTACGCTGGCACCATGGGCTGGGTGCAGCGCGACTCGATCGAGCGCCTGCGCCATGCCAAGCGTTATTCGGGCTTCTTCTCCTCGATCTGCACCAATCCTGCCTGGACCGGCTTCACCATGGCAACCGGCATGCTGCGCGGGCCCGATCCGCGCGAGATGGCGCGCACAGACTGCGTTGTCATCTGGGGCACCAATGCGGTCGCCACGCAGGTCAATGTGATGACCCACGCGATCAAGTCGCGCAAGGAACGCGGCGCCAAGATCGTCGTCGTCGACATCTACGACAATCCGACGATGAAACAGGCCGACATGGCGCTCATCGTCAAGCCCGGCACCGATGCGGCCCTTGCCTGCGCCGTCATGCATATCGCCTTCCGCGACGGTTATGCCGACCGCGACTACATGGCGAAATATGCCGACGACCCCGCCGGTCTCGAAGCGCATCTGAAGGCAAAGACGCCGGAATGGGCCGCCGCAATCACCGGCCTTTCGGTCGAGGAGATCGAAGCCTTCGGCAAACTCGTCGGCACGACGAAAAAGACATTCTTCCGCCTCGGCTACGGCTTCACCCGCCAGCGCAATGGCGCGGTCGCAATGCATGCGGCGGCTTCGGTCGCCACCGTGCTCGGCTCCTGGCAATATGAGGGCGGCGGTGCCTTCCATTCCAACAGCGATATCTTCCGCATGAACAATGCGGAGCTGACCGGCAAGTCGATGAAGGATGATGGCATCCGCATGATCGACCAGTCGCAGATCGGCCGAGCGCTGACCGGCGATGCCGTGGCGTTGCGCGATCGCGGCCCTGTTACGGCCATGCTGATCCAGAACACCAATCCGGTGAATATCGCCCCGGAACAGAGGCTGGTGAAACAAGGCTTTGCGCGAGACGACCTCTTCGTTGCCGTGCATGAACAGTTCATGACCGAGACGGCCGAAATGGCCGATATCGTCATTCCCGCCACCATGTTCGTCGAGCACGAGGATATCTATCGCGCCGGCGGCCAGAACCACATTCTGCTTGGCCCCAAGCTCGTCGAGCCGCCGGAGACCGTACGCACCAACCTCTTCGTCATCGAGGAACTGGCAAAACGCCTCGGTGTCTCCGACCGCCCCGGCTTCGGCTTCACGGCCCGCGAAATGGTCGATCGCGTTCTGGCGGCGAGCAATCTGCCGGACTACGACCATTTCCTCGAGCACAAATGGTTCGACCGCCAGCCGGCTTTTGAGGACGCGCACTATCTCAATGGTTTCGCCCATGCCGACGGCAAGTTCCACTTTCGGCCGGACTGGATAAACGGCGCCTCACCGAACAAACCGCCAGCTTCCGTCGGCACGCTCGGCCCCTATGCCGAACTGCCGCCATTCCCGGATCAGGTCGACGTCATCGAACTTGCCGACCCTGAACATCCGTTCCGCCTGGCGACTTCGCCGGCGCGTAACTTCCTGAATTCGAGCTTCACGGAAACCAGAACTTCGCGCCAAAAGGAAGGCCGTCCGGAAGTGATGATCAACCCTGTTGATGCCGAGGCCAATGGCGTCGGCGATGGCGATCTCGTCCGCATCGGCAATGTACGCGGTGACCTGCGCATCCACGCCCGCGTGACGATCGAGGTCAAGCCAGGCGTTCTGATTGCCGAAGGTCTCTGGCCCAACAAGGCGCATGTTGACGGCGAAGGCATCAACGTACTCACCGGCGCCGATCCCGTGGCGCCCTATGGCGGCGCCGCCGTCCATGACAATAAGGTCTGGCTCCGCAAGGATGCCGCCAAGGAAGCCTTATGACGCAATCGAAAGCAAAAGTGGAAATCGTCGGCAAGGCAACCCTGTCCGACGGATGGACGAAGCTGGTCGGTTATCAGCTCGATTATACCGACCGAAAGGGCGAGACCCATCGCCTGCCACGCGAGGTCTACCACCGCACCCCGGCCGCCTGCATCCTGCTTTACGATCCCAAGCGCGATGTCGTCGTACTGGTGAAGCAGTTCCGCCTGCCGGTGTATCTGAACGGCGACCCCGCCTGGATGATCGAAGTCCCGGCTGGCCTGCTCGACGGCGACGAACCCGAAGCCGCCATCCGTCGCGAGGCGATGGAGGAAACGGGTTATACGGTCCGCGACGTCCGTTTCCTCTTCAAGTCCTATACGGCGCCCGGCTCCATTACCGAAGTCGTACATTTCTTTGCCGCAACGATCGACGCCGACGATCGCATATCCGACGGCGGCGGCCTTGCAGAAGAGCACGAGGATATCGAGGTGCTGGAAGTCCCGCTGCAGGAAGCCTTCGTGATGGTCGAAAGGGGAGAGATCATCGATCTCAAGACGATCACGCTGCTGCAGTGGGTATTGTTGAACAAAGGCGAAGTTCGATAACGGGCAAGCCGATCGATGGGGCGGATCGAGATGATCCGCGACAAGGTCAGTTTTCCCCGCGAACGCGCATCATTTGCCGAAAGGTGCGCCGCCTAAGCGCAGGTATTGCGTTGACGGTGCGCATGACGCCACGCGCGACACCGAGCTGAAGCCTGCCGATAATCGGCCGATGAGCCAGATCGCCGGCATCCATCTGCTTTTTCGATTCTCGGACAGCTTCGGTACTATAGCGAAGCATCTCGATCTCGTAGGCTCGTATGGCTTCGAGGAGCGACTTTCGTCCCTGGTCAGCTTCGATCAGCATGCGTCCAAGCAGAGCGGCATCGCGAAGCGCCGTATTGGCACCTGCGCCTCGCCCGGGTGTCATCGTGTGGACGGCGTCGCCGACCAGGGTGACATTTGAACTCGTCCAGGGCCTCAGCGGTACCGAGGTCCTCATCTTCACATCATGGATCGTCGCGGGTTCCGTCATACGGATGATCGTCCGCAAGTGCGGATGCCAGTCCCAAGCGATCTCCAAGCCAAGCTCTCGCAATTGTTCGCCGCTCAGGCCGGCGGGATCCTGCGGGAAGTTCTGCCGAGCGCCCCATATGCCCCAGCCGATACTATCTTCGTCGAGGGCTTCGACGAAATCCGGCCAACGGGCAGCAAAGCCAGGGTCGTTTCTGCTATGGGCGAACTCGAGCGAGTGAATGATGGCGCCAAAGCCCATCGGCGCCATAATCAGCGACATGCCCTTGAACATTTTGTCCGACAGCAGAGCCTTCGTTTCGGCCGTCATGGGAATTTTACCCCCGAGCGACACGATCCCCGTGTCTTCGAGGCGCGCTTCCGGCAGACGTTGCTTACGCAAAGTCGAACTCGTGCCGTCCGCCCCCACAAGGACATCACCTGTCGCGAGGCTTCCATCCTGAAAACGAGCAGTGACTGATCCGTCGGCGTTATTTGTGTAGGCTTGAAACGTCTTCTCGAAGAATACCTCTGCTTCAAGTCCCCTGAGCAGAACCCGCCTCAGCGTCTTTCGAATGACGTTCCGTTCGCCATCCAGAGCATTCGGGCCTGCATCTTCGATATCGAAGCTCAGCACTTCGCCAAGCTGTTCGGTCAGCATGTTGAAATAGCGCGGTGACCTGGCGCAGGTGGCGACATAGAGGTCGTAGAGTTCGTCGGGGACACAGGCTTTCAGCGCGCGGCTTCCAGCTGGGCTGATTCCGACGCGATACCCGCCGATGTCGGCGTTCGGCGCGCGGTCGCGCTCATACACCGCAACGCTGATGCCGGCCCCCTTGAGCAGATGAGCGAGCGCCAGACCGCCAGTCCCGGCGCCGATAATCAAAACCTTCATGGTTCTAGTCCTGGTCGAGTTTAGGTTCGATGGTGAATTGGGTGGCGATCTGCCTCAGCCACTCTTCCGTCCAGGTGATGCGCTGGGCGCGCAGGTTCGCGACAACGCTGGTGACCCAGGACAATTCGGTTGCGTGAAGCGCTCGGAGATATTCCATCTCGAGCAGGAAGAGCCTTGGGACGGCCTGCGCTTCGTGCAGAGTCTCGTCGATCCGGCGAAGCTCCGCCTCCATGGCTTTTGCTCTGAGCTCAAGCTGGCTTGCCACATCATCAGGCGAAAGCAGCGGAAGAAACGATATGGCTGCGGGGAATTCCGGATATTCCCGCGTTGGGGTCGACAATATGGCCCGCATCCAGTCCAGCGCGACGTCGCGGCCTTTCCTGGTTATCTCGTACACCGTCCGCTCGGGACGCTTGTCATCCCGGATTGTTTTCCGTGGGGTGATCAAAGCCTCGCGTTCAAGCCGCTGGATCGTCTGATAAAGGCTCGCCCTCTGCGTGACATTGATCACCTCGTCCTTGCCCCGCTCCTTGATGAGCTGCTGCATTCGGTAAGGGTGCAGCGGCTCTTCCATGAGCATTGCAAGGACGGCGAGAGCGATTGGAGAGCGTTTGATCGATGTCATAGTCATATTATTACTAGTAAGATTATAACTAGTCAATACGATGGCCGCCTCCGGCTCCGACGCAAATACTGGGCAGGATCGGTGACCACAAATCTGTCGGCGAGGCAGATGGGCGAAGGTTCTGTGCGGATTGAGAACGGCTAGGTTGTCGGAAATGGTGGGGAGCGTCTCCCGCTGCCGGAGCGATGGCCACGTCGAACGCCGTCCGTTCTGCCGGGCGATGTGCATCGAATCCGCGCCACCTGCGGCGGCGGCCAGTTCGTCTATAGCCATGCACGCTGCATCCGCTTCAGACCCTTGTGGCTGAAGGCAGAGCACTTCCGTTTCTCTTCGAACGACGGAACTGCCCTGGCTACGGGTTTTCACGCAATTGCGGACGCAAAACCGCTTAGCGCTTTTGCTGGAATTGCTTCAGTCGCCGATCAACGAAATAAGCTGGGATTTCGGGGCGGTGGCGGAAGCTGTCGCCCCGACCGCTTTACCGCCTTCCATCTTCACCTTGCCTTCCGCAAAGAGACGGAGAGCTTGCGGATAAAGCTGGTGCTCGATGGCCAGCACACGTCCTGCCAGCGCATCGGCGGTGTCGCCTGAAAGCACAGGCACGGCGGCCTGGCCGATAACAGGGCCTTCATCCATGCCTTCGGTGACGAAATGAACCGTGCAGCCGGCGATCCGCATGCCGGCGTCGATCGCCCGCTGATGCGTGTGCAGCCCTGGAAAGAGCGGCAGCAGGGAAGGGTGGATGTTGAGGATCCGGCCTTCATGGCGCTGGATGAAGGCGCCCGAGAGCAGCCGCATATAGCCCGCAAGGCAGATAATATCAGGCGAAAGCTCATCAAGCGCGGCAAGGATCGCCGCCTCGTGAGCGTCCTTGCTGACATAGTCTTTGCGCACGAACGCGAAAGTCGGAATGCCCTCGGCCGCCGCCTTGGCAAGCCCGCCTGCATCGGCCTTGTCGGAAATCACGCCGACGATCTCGGCCGGATAATCCTCAGCCTTTGCCGCCTGCACCAACGCCATCATGTTGGAGCCGCCGCCGGAAATGAAGACGACAGTGCGTTTACGCGGCGAATTCATAGAGCAAGCGTGCCCTTGTAGATAACGCCGGCATCGCCCTCGGCGCGGGCGACCATGCGGCCGAGCGTCACGACCTTCTCACCTTCGGCTTCAAGCGCTTGGGAGACTGCTGCGACATTCTCCTCGGCGACGACGACAATCATGCCGATGCCGCAGTTGAAGGTGCGCAGCATTTCCTTGGCTTCGACGCCGCCCGTCTTGGCAAGCCACGAGAAAACGGCTGGCGCCTCGACGGCGGCAAGATCGATCTCGGCGGCGAGATGCTTGGGCAGTACCCGCGGAATATTTTCAGGGAAACCGCCGCCGGTGATATGGGCGAGCGCCTTCAGCGCGCTCGTCTCGCGGATCGCCTTCAGAAGCGGTTTCACATAGATACGTGTTGGCGTCAGCAGCGCCTCGCCGAGCTTCTTGCCCTCGGCAAAGGGTGCCGGCGCATCCCAGTCGAGGCCGGAAAGCGAGACGATCTTGCGCACCAACGAGAAGCCGTTGGAGTGGACGCCGGACGAGGAGAGGCCGAGAATGACATCGCCTTCGGCAATATCGCCCGATGGCAGCAGCTTGCCACGTTCGGCTGCACCCACCGCAAAACCGGCGAGATCGTAATCGCCAGAGGAATACATGCCTGGCATTTCCGCGGTTTCACCGCCGATCAGCGCGCAACCCGCCTCGCGGCAGCCTGCAGCGATACCGCCGACGATCGCTGCACCCTGATCCGGATCGAGCTTGCCGGTCGCGAAATAGTCGAGGAAGAACAGGGGCTCTGCGCCCTGGACCACCAGGTCGTTGACGCACATGGCGACGAGGTCGATGCCAACGGTGTCATGATAGTCGGCATCGATCGCGATCTTCAGCTTGGTGCCGACGCCATCATTGGCGGCGACGAGCACGGGATCCGTGAAGCCGGCGGCCTTGAGATCGAAGAGGCCGCCGAAGCCGCCGATCTCGCCGTCGGCACCCGGACGGCGCGTCGAGCGCACGACCGGCTTGATCTTCTCCACCATCAGGTTACCGGCATCGATGTCGACGCCTGCATCGCTATAGGTCAGGCCGTTTTTTCCAGACTGGCTCATGCTGATCTCCGGAGGATTTAAAGCTGCGGACAAGGGACCGCGTCACATGCCGGTCGCAATTGCATGAGAGTGCGCTTTATGCAAGCGTTGCAAGGGAAAAGCCCCCATTTTCCAGCTAATCCCTGTGCGCTTTCCGGATTCGGTGCAACTGGGTTGACCATCTTTGCGCCTCCATCCTATGTGCTGGAGCGGCCAGGGTCGTTCTAAAGCGGCGTGGGCAGGGGCGAGCGATCAGCGGGGAAGCGATGCTACAACAGGTCAGCGGAACGATTTTGAAGCGCCAGGTCATCTTCTGGGCGACGGTTCTGCTCGTCTTCGTCGCTTTCCTTTACATCTTCAGTTCAATCCTGCTGCCCTTCATTGCCGGCATGACGATCGCCTATTTTCTCGATCCGGTGGCCGACAGGCTGGAGCGGCTGGGCTTGAGCCGCCTGATGGCGACCATCGTCATCCTGGTGGCCTTCGTCATCGTCTTCGCCCTGGCGCTGGTGATCCTGATCCCAGTTCTCATCAACCAGTTCAACGATTTTGCCCAGCGCGTGCCGGGCTATATTACCCTGCTGCAGCAATTCATCGCCGACTACCAGGATTCCGTGCTGCCTGGCTGGATCAAAAGCCAGCTCGGCACCATCAAGAGTAATTTCTCCAGCATCCTGTCGGAAGGCATGGGTTTCCTGACGGGGCTCTTTGCCCAGATCTGGAACTCCGGCAAGGCGATTGTCGACGTCATCTCGCTGCTCGTCATCACCCCGGTTGTCGCCTTCTATATTCTGCTCGACTGGGACCGCATGGTTGCCAAGGTCGATCAGTGGGTGCCGCGCGATTACGTGGACGACGTCCGCCAGATTGCCAGAGAGATGGATCAGGCAATTGCCGGCTTTATCAGAGGGCAGGGTTCGCTTTGCCTCATCCTCGGCATTTATTATGCTGTTGGCCTCTCGATCGTAGGCCTGAATTTCGGCCTGCTCATCGGGCTTTTCGCCGGCATGATCAGCTTCATCCCCTATGTCGGCTCGATGGTCGGGCTTGTGCTTGCAATCGGTGTGGCGATCGTCCAGTTCTGGCCCGATTATATATGGATCGTCACTGTTCTTGCCGTCTTCTTCAGCGGCCAGTTTCTCGAAGGCAACATCCTGCAGCCGAAGCTCGTTGGCTCCAGCGTCGGCCTGCATCCCGTCTGGCTGATGTTCGCGCTCTTTGCCTTCGGCGCACTCTTTGGTTTCGTCGGTCTGCTGATCGCGGTGCCGGCCGCTGCTGCGGTCGGCGTCCTTGTCCGCTTCGCGCTTTCGCGCTACCTTCAGAGCGATCTCTACTATGGCGGGTCGCCGGGCGGCCGGGCCGGGAAGACGAAATCTGTTTCCGATGAATGACGTGAAGAACGCTGATCCGAAGCGCAAGGCCGGAGAACAGCTTCCCCTGGCCTTTTCGCATGACGCCGCGACCGGGCGCGATGACCTCCTGGTCTCGGAGCGGCTGGCCGCTGCCGTTTCGATCGTCGATGCCTGGCCGAGCTGGCCGTCGCCGGTCGTCATCCTTGCCGGTCCCGTTGGATCCGGCAAATCGCATCTCGCGGGCATCTGGAAGGAATTGAGCGGAGCGAAGGTCATCCATCCCCTCGCCGGTTCCGATGCTGCGATTACGGCTGCGAATGGTCCCGTCCTTTTTGAAGATGTGGACCGCGCGGGCTTCGATGACGTCAAGCTCTTTCATGTCATCAACAGCGTGCGGGAAAATGGCACCAGCCTGCTGATGACGAGCCGTCTCTGGCCCATGTCCTGGCCGGTCACGCTCCCTGATCTGCGTTCGCGCCTGAAGGCCGCGACGATCGTCGAGATCGGCGAACCCGATGAGGGATTGCTGTCGCAGGTCATCGTCAAGCTCTTTGCCGACCGGCAGCTTTATATAGATGACAAACTCGTCCTTTATATCGTTAATCGCATGGAACGGTCGCTGAGCGCCGCCCAGACGATTGTCGAAAGGCTCGATCGGCTGGCGCTTTCCAGAAGTACAGGGATTACCCGTTCGCTTGCCGCCGAAGTATTGAATGAATTGGGCAATTCCGGCTCGGGCGATTGACTGTCACAGTTCCGTCGTGAAACTGATATATTCGCCGAGCGGGTAAAAGCAGGGTGAGTGGACCATGGATAGTGCTTATCAGGAACATCAGGAAGCCACCCCGGACAACAATGTCGATCTGCCGCCGCTGGAGCAGCTGCTGTCGAGCCCTGAGCGTTTCATAAACCGTGAATTCTCCTGGCTGCAATTCAATCGCCGTGTCCTTGAGGAGACGCTGAACACCGAGCATCCGCTCTTGGAGCGCGTGCGCTTCCTGTCGATCTCGGCTGCCAACCTCGACGAATTCTTCATGGTGCGTGTCGCCGGCCTCGAAGGCCAGGTGCGCCAAAGCATCGTGATCAAGAGCCCGGATGGCCGCACACCCGCCGAACAGCTCGATTCGATCCTGAGCGAGATCGATCATCTGCAGATGGAACAGCAGGCGTCGCTTGCCGTCCTGCAGCAGTACCTCGCCAAGGAAGACATCCTGATCGTGCGTCCGGGTGCGCTGAGCGATGCCGATCGCCAATGGCTGGCAAACGAGTTCGAGCAGGCGATCTTCCCTGTGCTGACGCCGCTGTCCATCGATCCTGCCCATCCGTTCCCGTTCATTCCGAACCTCGGTTTCTCCATTGGCCTGCAGCTCGTTAGCCGCAATGGCCGCGAGCCGATGACGGCCTTGCTGCGCCTGCCGCCGGCGCTCGACCGCTTCATTCGCCTGCCTGACGACCGCAATACGATCCGTTACATCACTCTGGAAGACGTCGCCAACATCTTCATTCACCGGCTTTATCCCGGCTACGAGGTGCAGGGTTCAGGCACCTTCCGTGTCATCAGAGACAGCGATATCGAAGTCGAGGAAGAGGCCGAGGATCTCGTGCGCTTCTTCGAAACCGCGCTGAAGCGGCGGCGCCGCGGCAAGGTTATCCGTATCGAGACGGATTCCGAAATGCCGGTTTCGCTGCGCCAATTTGTGGTCCAGGCACTCAGCATTCCGGACAATCGCGTTGCGGTTTTGCCAGGCCTTCTGGCGCTCAACACGCTCTCCGAAATTACCAAGGCGCCGCGCGACGACCTGCGCTTTCCGCCCTACAATGCGCGATTTCCGGAACGTGTCCGTGAACACGCCGGTGATTGCTTCGCCGCCATCAGAGAAAAGGACATGGTGGTCCACCACCCTTACGAGTCTTTCGACGTGGTGGTGCAGTTCCTTCTCCAGGCTGCGCACGATCCTGATGTTCTGGCGATAAAGCAGACGCTCTACCGTACATCGAACGACAGCCCGATCGTACGTGCTCTGGTCGATGCCGCCGAGGCCGGCAAGTCGGTGACGGCGCTGGTCGAGCTCAAGGCCCGCTTCGACGAAGAAGCCAATATCCGCTGGGCGCGCGATCTGGAACGCGCCGGCGTGCAGGTCGTCTTCGGTTTCATCGAGCTCAAGACCCACGCCAAGATGTCGCTCGTCGTCCGTCGTGAGGAAGGCAAGCTGCGCACCTACTGCCATCTCGGCACCGGCAACTACCATCCGATCACAGCGAAGATCTATACGGACCTGTCCTTCTTCACCTGCAACCCTGTGATCGCCCACGACATGGCGAACATCTTCAACTTCATCACAGGTTACGGTGAGCCGGAAGAAGGGATGCAGCTTGCCGTTTCGCCGTACACACTGCGCCCCCGCATCCTTCGCCACATCAACGAAGAGATCGAGCATGCCCGCGCAGGCCGCCCGGCGGCGATCTGGATGAAGATGAACTCGCTGGTCGACCCCGACATCATCGACGCGCTCTATACGGCGAGCCGTGCCGGCGTCGAGATCGATCTCGTCGTGCGTGGCATCTGCTGCCTGCGTCCGCAGGTGCCGGGCCTGTCCGATAATATCCGCGTCAAATCGATCGTCGGCCGTTTCCTCGAACACAGCCGCATCTTCTGCTTCGGCAATGGTTATGGCTTGCCGTCCGACAAGGCCCTTGTCTATATCGGCTCGGCCGACATGATGCCGAGAAACCTCGATCGCCGCGTCGAAACGCTCGTTCCGCTGACAAATCCGACCGTTCACGAGCAGGTTTTGTCACAGATTATGCTCGGCAACGTGATTGACAATCAACAAAGCTACGAGATATTGCCCGATGGTACGTCACGGCGCATGGAAGTGCGTAAGGGCGAGGAACCGTTTAATGCGCAGCATTATTTCATGACCAATCCCAGCCTGTCGGGCCGCGGTGAAGCTCTGAAATCGAGTGCGCCGAAGCTGATCGCCGGTCTGCTTGCCGGCCGGAACAACAAGTAAACTGGACCTAATGGTTGAATCTGAAGCCCAGGGGCGACTTCCGGGTATCGCCCCGGTCTCCGTTGTCGATATCGGATCGAATTCCATCCGTCTGGTCGTCTACGAAGGCTTGTCGCGTTCGCCCACCATCCTCTTCAACGAAAAGGTTCTCTGCGGCCTCGGCAAGGGCATAGCCCTGACCGGCAAGATGGATGAGGAAAGCGTCGCACGCGCGCTTCAGGCCCTTCATCGCTTCAAGGCGCTCTCCGATCAGGCGCGCGCCGCCACCATGTATGTGCTGGCGACGGCGGCCGCGCGTGAGGCAAGCAACGGCCCCGATTTCATCCATCAGGCCGAGACGATCCTGCAGCGCCATGTCCGCATACTCTCGGGCGAGGAAGAGGCGCGCTTCGCATCGCTCGGCATCATCAGCGGCTTTTACAATCCTGATGGCATCGCCGGCGATCTTGGCGGTGGTTCTCTGGAACTGATCGATATCAGGGGCAAGGATGTCAGTGGCGGTATTACCCTGCCGCTCGGCGGTCTGCGTCTCTCCGAATATGCTGGCGGCTCGCTCGCCAAAGCGCGTGCCTTTGCCCGCAAGCAGGTCAAGACCGCCAAGCTTCTCTCCAGGGGGCAGGGGCGCACCTTCTACGCCGTCGGCGGCACCTGGCGAAACATTGCCAAGCTGCACATGGAGATCACCCGTTATCCACTGCACATGATGCAGGGTTACGAGGTGTCTCTCGAAGGCATGATGCAGTTCCTCGATCAGGTCGTTACGGCCAAGGATTCCAAAGAGCCGGCTCTGCAGGCGGTATCCAAGCACCGTCGTTCTCTGCTGCCCTTTGGTGCTATCGCCATGAAGGAAGTGCTGAACGCCATGAAGCCTTCAGTGATTTCTTTTTCCGCCCAGGGTGTGCGCGAAGGTTATCTCTACTCGCTGCTGTCTGAATCCGAGCGCCGGTCGGACCCGCTGCTTGCCGCTGCTGGCGAACTTGCCATCCTGCGAGCCCGTTCGCCGGAACACGCGCGCGAGTTGGCCGATTGGACCGGCCGAATGATGCCCTTCTTCGGCATTCAGGAAACCGACGAGGAAAGCCGTTATCGTCAGGCAGCCTGCCTGCTGGCCGATATCAGTTGGCGCGCCCATCCCGACTATCGCGGTGCCCAGGCGCTGAACGTCATTGCTCACTCGTCCTTCGTCGGCATCAGCCACCCCGGCCGTGCCTTCATTGCCCTGACCAATTACTACCGCTTCGAAGGCCTGCACGACGACGGCTCCACGGCGCCGCTCTCTTCGATCGCCGGTCCGCAATTCGTCGATCGCGCCAAGCTGCTCGGCGGCATACTGCGCGTCGTCTACCTGTTCTCGGCCTCCATGCCGGGGATCGTGCGCAACCTGACTTTCCGCAAGTCCGCGTCCCCCGATCTCGATCTGGAATTCGTCGTGCCGCACGAATATCACGACTTCGCCGGCGAGCGGCTGGATGGCCGCCTCCAGCAATTGTCGCGGCTTACGAACAAGCGGTTGGCATTCCGCTTCGAATAGACGACTCAATAGGATCAAACAACAAGGGCGGCGCTCTCGCACCGCCCTCTCGATCTCACACCAAGCCCGAATTACTTCGCGTTCAGGAACTCGCCGACTTCGAGGATGCTGAACTCGTTATTGTCGGCCTTGTCGACAGCACGGCCGGCCGAGAAAGGCAGGTTGTTGTCATTGCCGACGATGATGTGGGTCGCGTCGACGCGGTCGACGTTTTCGATCGTCACGAAGGGCATGTTGTAGACGCCGGGGATATCGCCGGCTTTCTTCTTGTTATCAGGATCCTGGATGTTCAGAAGATCGATATAGCCGATCTTGCGGACAGCCTTGCCGACGTTGGCATCGTTGAACTCGATCTTGTAAACGCGCTTCAGCTCGGCCGGAGCTTCGAAGCAGTCCCGCTTCGGCTGCTTGGGGTCGGCGCAAGCCTTGTCCTTCGTGCCGGCGCCATTGTCGCGCTCGATGACGAGAGCGGTGGTCTCGTCAAGCATGTTGAAGTCGCCAATCGAAGCGCCCTTGTCTTCGAACGGATAGAGCCAGCTGCGGCCGGTCCACTTCTTGGAAGCGACGTCGAATTCGATGACGCGGATGGCGGTGTGGCCGTCAACCGTTTCTATCTGACCATCATTGTAGATCGCGCCTTCCAGCAGCCCGTAGAGCTTTGAGCCGTCCTTCGACATGGCGAGGCCCTCGAAGCCGCCGGAGCGCTTCAGATTGAAGGCCGGCATCTTGGCGGCAGGGTTGGCTGGCAGCTGGATCAGCGGGTTGTCAGGGGACAGGACCGGCTTGCCGTCGAGTGTCGTCGGGATGACGTCCGTCAGGCGGCCTTCGGTGTCGATTTTCAGGAGGTAAGGACCGAATTCGTCGCCGAGCCAGAAGCCGTCGGCAACCGGCTGCACGGATTCGATGTCGAAGTCGGCGCCGGTGAGATAACGGGTGTCGGAGGCTTCCGTAACGATCGGGAACGGAGCGATCTTGTTCGGGTCGGACAGGAAGAGGTTCCTGACGACGTCAACCTTGTTGGCGTTCCAGTCGAACTTCAGCTGATGCAGGAACAGCATGGAGTCGGACGAGGTGAACTTCGAGCCGAAGCCGTTGTCGGAGAGCGTCCAGAAGGTGCCGTCGGGCATGGTCTTGATGCCGGAAAAACCCTGGATCGGCTGGCCGTCGAGCGGCAGCTTAAGGTCGGTGACGCGGGCGCCATCCTTGCCGTCGATGGTGCCGAGCTGCTCAGTGCGCTTGCGGTCAGGGGTCGTGAACTTGCCCGAGGTCTTGAGAAAAGCCGGCGCATCGGCCGGAGCCGGGGTCAACGTGTTGGCAGGCAGAATGGCCTGGCCGGCGAGCTTCGCCGGGAAGAGCTGCTGGTCGGCGGAGACGGAGCCTGCGACGAGCATGAAAATGGATACGGAAGCGAAAAGAACGTTCTTCATGATGTCCCCATAGAACGGAGTGCAAAAGCGCCATCCGCTTAGCAGGGCATTCATGTCGGCACATTGACGATTGGGTGAAGCTTTGGTGACGGGTGGATAAAGCCTCGTTTCAACCGCGCCTGAGAGTCGCTGGTTGATTGAGGACAGTCACGGCGCGTGAAGAAAGTGCGATGACATCGAGCCCCTGGCCACGGCCGCGCACGGCGTGATTGCCAAGATTTTCGCCGATAATCTCCTCCGGCAGCGTGATGCGCTGGGCAAGCTCGGCGGACATCAGCACCGGCCGGTTGAGTGTCCGGCAGAGCGACTCCAGCCGCGAGGTAGTGTTCACCGTATCGCCGAAGAAGCTGATCTTGTGATGGTCTACGCCGACCTCGGCCGTAATGACGCTGCCTCCGTGAAGGGCGGCCCTGAGCTTCGGCACATGGCCGTAGCTTTTCTTCCAGCTCGCGGCATTGGCGTCGATATCGGCGAGGATATCGAAGAGGCAGCGTACGCAGCGCGCATCTTTGACGCCGCGCGCCAGAGGCCATGTGATGATCGCCGCATCGCCGACATAGTCGTTGATCAGGCCCTTGTGACGCCGTACCGGCTCTGCGAAGGCGGCAAACAGCGAACTCAGAAGCTGCTGTGCACGCAGGTCACCATGCTTTTCGGCAAAGGCGGTAGATTCGGCGAGATCGATGAACAGAAAGACCCGCTCTTCTTTGATCGGGTTTCGATAGCGGCTGATCAGCATGCTGATGAAAACTTCGCGCCCCAGCAGTTCGCGCACCCTGAGCAGGAAGATCAACGTAGCGCAGACCGCGAGTGCATAGAGAAAGACGTCGAACGGCATGATCAGCACGTCGATCATCTTCGGTGGCGTCAGAGCGCCCAGCAGCGCGAGGAGGAAGCCGGCTGCCGCAAAGCCGATGCTCATCAGGATTTCGTAGATGACGAGCTCGGAGATGATAAAGAGCAGGGTTGGTAGTTTCTGAATGCGCCGGTAGAGGCTGCGCAGAAATACCTTCCGCTCGAAGGCGAGGATCGGCATGCCAATGAAGAGCGCGAAGATCGCGCCGATGACCGGCGTTTGGCCGGCAAAGAAGTATAGGTCGTAGACCACGCCGCTGAGTGCCAGGACGAGCGCAATCAGGATCCAGTTCTGCGTCGGGGATATCTCTCTCATGCCGCCCTTTCGCCGAAGCACTTCATTCGGCTATTGTTTCCTGCGTTTGGCGGTGGTCAAGCGATTTTGAATTTACTCAGGTAGAACGACTGTCTCGACCTTGCGGCCGGCGAAGCGCAAGGCGATCTCGCCGCGGATGAGCTGCAGCGCCGGCTCGCCGAAAAGATCGCGCCGCCAGCCATGCATGGCCGCGACATCGGCCGTTTCGCCCTCAGCCGCTATCCTGTCCAGGTCGTCGCTATTGGCGATCACCTTGGGCGCCACGCCGTGCTTTTCGGAAATCAGCTTGAGCAACACCTTCAGAAGCTCGACGGCTGCTGCCGCACCTTCCGGCGGCTGCGCCTGGCGCGGCACATGCGGCATTTCGGAGCGTGGCAGCGCAAGCGCAGTATTGACCGCTTCGAGCACCGCGGCCCCCGTGGCCGAGCGCTCCCAGCCCTTCGGAATCGTGCGCAGGCGGCCGAGAGCTTCGGCGTCCTTCGGCTGCTGCTGCGCGATTTCGTAGATCGCGTCGTCCTTCAGCACGCGCGACCGCGGCACGTTACGCGACCGCGCCTCGCGCTCGCGCCAGGCGGCGACATATTTCAGAATGGCCAGTTCCTGCGGCTTGCGCAGGCGCAGCTTCAGCCGCTGCCAGGCGTCATCGGGATGGATATCGTAAGTCTCGCGCGATTCCAGAATGTCCATTTCCTCGCGCAGCCAGGAAGCGCGGCCTTCGCGCTCCAGTTCGGCCTTCAGGTAGAGATAGGCGTCGCGCAGATGCGTGACGTCGGCCAGCGCATATTCAAGCTGCTTGTCGGACAGCGGCCGTCGGCTCCAGTCAGTAAAGCGCGAGGACTTGTCGATATGAACATTCTTGGTGCGGCTGATGAGCTGGTCGTAGGAAACACTGTCGCCAAAGCCGCAGACCATGGCGGCGACCTGTGTATCAAAGATAGGGTGAGGGATCAGGTTGCCACGATTGAAAATGATTTCAATATCCTGCCGCGCCGCATGAAATACCTTCAGCACGTTTGGATTGGCCATCAACTCGAAGAAGGGCGAAAGATCGATGCCTTTCGCCAGAGGATCGACCAGCACCTCGACCGTCGGGCTCGCCATCTGGATCAGGCACAGTTCAGGCCAGAATGTCGTCTCACGCAGAAATTCGGTATCGATGGTAATGAAATCGGACTTGGCCAGCTCTTTGCAGGCGGCCGCCAGATCGGCGGTGGTTTCGATCATATCAATTCATTCACAAGGAAGAGGTCAGTTGAACCTTCCTTCCCCTTTCGAAGAGATATGTCAATACGGGGAGCGGGCTTCACCTTCGCGAAGTCTTATTCGCCGGGATATAGGCGATATTTTCTGCCGTTGAGTCACCAGGACGACAACCGAGGCATAATATCAAACCACGCGAAGATAGCTTGTCATGCCCGTCTTCTGATGCTCGATGATATGGCAATGCAGCACCCAGTCGCCGGGGCTGTCTGCGACAAAAGCAAGCTGCACCTTCTCATCCGGCTGCACGAGGTAGGTATCGGAGATGAGTGGTATCACCTCGCGCGTCGAGGATGAGATGACGGTAAAGCTCATGCCGTGCAGGTGGATCGGGTGAGTGTGCGGCGTGACATTTTCCAGATTGAAGATGTAGCTCTTGCCAAGCTTCAGCTCGGCGAGCGGCGCGGTCGGATCGGACGTGTCGCCCGGCCACGGGACCTTGTTGATGGCCCAGAAGCTGTAGCCGAGCGTGCCGCAAATACTGTCGACGGCGGCGTTCTCTGCGGTTGCGGACAGCACGAGCGGAATCGTTTCCGCCGAAGAGAGATCGGCCTTCGGCACCGGATTTTCTGCGAGCGCGCCGAGATCGCCGATATCGCGCTTCAACGATTGCCCGGTGGCGCGCAGTCTCGCGATCACCTTGGGTGTCGTGCCGCGAATATCTTCCAGCGCTGCAACCGTACCTTCGCTGTCGGGCATGCGAACGGCAAGGTCGAGCCGTTGCCCCGGTCCGACCTGCAGCAGGTCTAGCAGGAAACGCTTCGGCACCGTATTGCCATCGATGGCAATGACCGTCGCATCGGCACCTTCCATCTTCAGCGAGAAGATGCGGGTCACGTCGGTGACGGCGATACGCAGGCGGATCAGCCCGCCGGCGGGCGCATCATATGTTGGCTCCTGATGCCAGTTTGCGGTGCGGATCGTGCCATAAGTGCCGGCCTTGGCTGCATCGCGCGGGCGGAAGGGCGCGATGAACTGTCCGTCACCGCCGAGCCGCCAGTCGCGCAAGTTGAGCACGACTTCCGCGTCGAAGGCAGGATCGGACGGATCTTCCACCACGAGCACGCCCGTCATGCCATGACCCATCTGGGTCAGTGTGTTGCAGTGGGGATGATACCAGAAGGTGCCGGCATCCGGCGGTGTGAAGAGATAGTCGAAATTGTCCCCCGTATAGACATAGGGCTGCGTGATGAAGGGCACGCCGTCCATCTTGTTGTCGATACGCAGCCCATGCCAATGGATCGTCGTCGGCTCGTCGAGGTTGTTGCTCAGCCGCGCGGCGTAGGGTTTCCCCCGCGACATCCTGAGAACGGGCGGCAAGCCCTCGTCACCCCATGTCATGATGTCTCGCGTCGGTGAACCATCGATGATTTGCGCTTCGGTCTTTCGCGCCGTCAGCACACGCGGCTCGGGTGCGGCTTCCGCCAGCCCGAACCGTCCCGCAATGGCCATGCCCGCACCATAGGCGCCGGCGACGGCGGAAGCCTTGATGAGGTTGCGGCGTGTGAGCAGGGGCATCGGAAACTCCGTCTTTGACGATGCTTCCTTTTAAAGTTGACTGCCGCCTTCATCAATATGCTGGCTTCGGCCAAACTGCCGCAGCGCGAGCACCGCAACTCCCTCGGAAACGCTGACGTAAACGGCTCGTTTGCCCCGCCAAGCCTTGACAAATCAGAGCGTCCATGCGCTTGTCCGCCCGATTTTCTTGTCGGCGCTGCAGGTCTGCGGACCATGCCGCCGTCTTAAGCCAAATACCAGGAATTGAGATCATGCACCGCTACCGCAGCCACACATGCGCCGCTCTTCGTAAATCGGACGTCGGCTCGACTGTCCGTATTTCCGGCTGGGTCCATCGTGTCCGAGATCATGGCGGCGTGCTGTTCATCGACCTTCGCGATCATTACGGCACGACGCAGATCGTTGCCGACCCGGATTCGCCTGCCTTCAAGCAGGCGGAAACCGTTCGCGGCGAATGGGTCATCCGCGTCGACGGCCTCGTCAAGGCCCGTACCGAAGATACCGTCAACAAGAACATGCCGACCGGCGAGATCGAACTCTACGCGCAGGAGATCGAAGTGCTCTCTGCTGCCAAGGAGCTGCCGCTGCCGGTCTTCGGCGAGCCGGACTATCCGGAAGACGTTCGCCTGAAATACCGCTTCCTCGACCTGCGCCGCGAGACGCTGCACAAGAACATCGTCAAGCGCACGCAGGTGATCTCCGCCATGCGCCGTGAAATGGGCAATGTCGGCTTCACCGAATATACGACGCCGATCCTAACCGCCTCCTCGCCGGAAGGCGCGCGCGACTTCCTCGTGCCGAGCCGCATCCATCCCGGCACCTTTTACGCACTTCCGCAGGCCCCTCAGCAGTACAAGCAGCTCTTGATGGTTGCAGGTTTCGACCGTTACTTCCAGATCGCGCCCTGCTTCCGCGACGAAGACCCGCGCGCCGACCGCCTGCCGGGCGAATTCTACCAGCTCGACCTCGAAATGAGCTTCGTGACCCAGGAAGACGTCTGGAACACGATGGGTCCGCTAATGACCAAGATCTTCGAGGAGTTCGCCGAAGGCAAGCCGGTCACCAAGGAATGGCCGCGTATCCCTTATGACGAAGCGATCCGCAAATACGGCTCCGACAAGCCGGACCTGCGCAACCCGATCGTCATGGAAGCGGTGACCGACCATTTCGCCGGCTCCGGCTTCAAGGTCTTCGCCAATATGATCGCCTCTAACCCGAAGGTTCAGGTCTGGGCGATCCCGGCCAAGACCGGCGGCTCCAGAGCCTTCTGCGACCGCATGAACGCCTGGGCGCAGTCGACCGGCCAGCCGGGCCTCGGCTACATCTTCTGGCGCAAGGAAGGCGAAAAGCTCGAGGGCGCAGGTCCGCTTGCCAAGAACATTGGCGAGGAGCGCACCGACGCGATCCGCACGCAGCTCGGCCTCGGTGACGGCGACGCCTGCTTCTTCGTCGCCGGTGACCCCGCCAAGTTCTACAAGTTTGCCGGCGAAGCCCGCACCAAGGCGGGTGAGGAACTGAACCTTGTCGACCGCGACCGCTTCGAACTGTGCTGGATCGTCGACTTCCCGTTCTTCGAATGGAACGAAGAAGAAAAGAAGGTCGATTTCGCCCATAATCCGTTCTCGATGCCGCAGGGCGGCCTCGATGCACTGACCAACCAGGACCCGTTGACGATTAAGGCGTTCCAATACGACGCCGTCTGCAACGGCTTCGAAATCGCGTCGGGTTCGATCCGTAACCAGTCACCGGAAACCATGGTCGCCGCCTTCGAAAAGGTGGGCTTGAGCCAGCAGGATGTCGAGGATCGTTTCGGCGGCCTCTATCGCGCCTTCCAGTACGGCGCGCCTCCGCATGGTGGTGCTGCTTTCGGTATCGACCGCATCGTCATGCTGCTCGTCGGCGCCAAGAACCTGCGCGAAATCTCGCTCTTCCCGATGAACCAGCAGGCTCAGGACCTCTTGATGGGCGCGCCGACCCCGGCAACGCCCACCCAGCTCCGCGAACTGGCGATCCGCCCGATCCCGCCGCAAAAGAAAGACTGAGACGCAAGCTCTTCAACAAAAAAGCCTGGCGAGATCATCGCCGGGATTTTTTGTTGGGCCCAGAACAGGCTCAGTCGTTCGCCGAAACCTTCACGCCGAGCATCTGCGGCACTGTGTTCGGCGCACCCATGGCGGCACCGATGATCATTGGGAAGGCGACCGGCTTATCAGGCGTGGCCTTCACGGTGAGGCTCTTCGGATTGTCGAGGAAGGTGCTGACCGCAGCCGAGATGGCATTCTGCAGTTCCGGAATGTTGAGCTGCGCGAGCATGATCGGCGTCATGGCCTTCAGCGAATTCGCCATCTGCTGTCCGGAGACGTTCTGCTTCGAGCCAGCATATTCCAGTGCACGCTTGGTGATCGATGCATCCTCAAAGCGGATCTGCGCGGCTTCGAAGTTAAGTTGCTGGGCAAGGCCGAGCATGGCGAAACCAAACGCCTGCTGCGCTTCTTCCTTGTTCGGGTTGGCTTCCGACTGGGTAATCGCGTCCTGCATCGACTTGATGAAGGCCAGCGTGTAGCCGGAGATTTTGAAGCCGAAATTCAGCTTGCCAATATTGGTAAAGTCGAAGGAAATCTCGGAAAGATCGACTGTGCCGGGCTCAAGATCCCAACCACCCTTCATGGAAATGTCGCCTTGGATATGCTGAAGCGCCAGTTTCTCGATCGCTTCATTGCTTTCCGGAGTATCACCCGCCTGACTGAGATCGGCCTTCAAGCTCTTGAACGCCCCGTCGAAATCGAAGCCGGACGCATCTTCGCGCAGCGTGGCGTTCATGTCGCTTTCGAGGACGGAGAACGTTTCCATACCATCTTTGGTCACCTTGATCGCACCGGTATGGGCGCTCTCGGCGAACAACATGGCATCGATGCTGTCGCCCGGTTGTGCGGGAACGGAAATGCCGCCGAGCGTCAGGTCCGAGGCGCTGATGGTTACGCCGTCCTTGGATGAGTTGATATCCGGAAATGCGGCCTCTTCAATATAATAGCTGCCGCCGTCCTGCTCCTCGACCCCGGAGAGGGTGACCTCGCCGATGGAGACAGCTTCGCCGCCCGCCGGCTTGAAGCTGACGTTCTTGAGTGTGACGGTCGTGCCGTCGATATCAACGCTATCGGCAGCGACGACCATCCCGCCCTGCTGGCTGTAGGCGGCATTGATCTTCTTCAGGAGGTCCTGTCCGTCGAGCGCGAAAGCGGAGCCGGCGAACGAAAGAATGGCTGCGCTCGAAAGCATCAGCCGCGTTGTGCGGTAAAAGGTCATGAGAAAGTCCCCTGGATGGCAAGTGCCGTTGACTATTGCAATGAAGCTACTGCGGAACGGTCCGCCTTTATATTTGCAGACCTCTAAATTTCTGTTGAGAGGATCGGCAAACGAAGTCCAAATTCAGGTGATACTTTTTCCGTCTTTCGTGTCGGCACGAAGACGTCATCCACAGCCGGAACGCCCGGATTCCTTGCCCCACAGGCACTTCTGAGCTAGTCAGGATTCCATGGGACAAGAGATTTTACCGCCTTCCGGCGGAGACGGCGACAATATTCATCCGGTCGACCTGAAGGCGGCGCTCGAAGAGCGCTACCTTCGCTATGCGCTGTCGACTATCATGCACCGCGCACTGCCTGACGTGCGCGATGGTTTGAAACCGGTCCATCGCCGTATCGTCTATGCGATGAACGATATGGGCCTGCGGCCGAATGCGGCCTTCCGGAAATGCGCCAAGATCGTCGGCGAGGTGATGGGTAATTATCATCCGCATGGCGACCAGTCGATCTATGACGCGTTGGCACGCCTCGCGCAGGATTTCTCGCAGCGCTACACGCTGGTGAACGGGCAGGGCAATTTCGGCAATATCGACGGCGACAGTCCCGCCGCCATGCGATACACCGAATCGAAGATGACCGCGGTTTCCGAGCTGCTACTCGAAGGTATCGACCAGGATGCCGTCGATTTCCGCGACACCTACGACGAATCCAATTCCGAGCCGGTCGTTCTTCCCGGCGCCTTCCCGAACCTTCTGGCGAACGGTTCCTCGGGCATTGCAGTCGGCATGGCGACGTCCATTCCCTCGCACAATGTGCACGAGGTCTGCGACGCCGCGCTGCATCTGATCAAACATCCCGATGCTACCGTCGAGAAGCTCGTCGAGTTCATTCCCGGCCCGGATTTTCCGACGGGCGGCATCATCATCGATAACAAAGAAAGCATCATCGAAAGCTACCGCACCGGCCGCGGCGGTTTTCGCGTGCGTGCGAAATGGGAGACGGAAGATCTCGGCCGCGGCGGCTACCAGATCATCGTTACCGAGATCCCCTTCCAGGTGCAGAAGTCGCGCCTGATCGAAAAGATCGCCGAACTCCTGATCGCCCGCAAGCTGCCGCTGCTGGAAGACATCAGGGACGAGTCGGCCGAGGATATCCGAATCGTCCTGGTGCCGAAGAGCCGCACCGTCGATCCAACCATCCTCATGGAATCGATGTTCAAGCTGACGGAGCTCGAAAGCCGTTTCCCGCTGAACATGAACGTCCTGTCTATGGGCGTCATACCCCGCGTCATGGCGCTGAACGAGGTGCTGAAGGAATGGCTGGCGCACCGCCGCGAAGTCCTGCAGCGCCGCTCGCGCTTCCGTCTGGCGGCCATCGAGAGGCGCCTGGAAATCCTCGGCGGTTTGCTGATCGCCTACCTGAACATCGATGAGGTGATCCGCATCATCCGCGAAGAGGACGAGCCGAAGCCGGTCATGATGGCGCGCTGGGATCTGACTGACATTCAGGTCGAGGCGATCCTCAACATGCGGCTGCGCGCTCTGCGCAAGCTCGAAGAATTCGAGATCCGTAAGGAACACGACGAACTCACCAAGGAAAAGGCCGATATCGAAGCGCTGCTCGCCTCCGACGAGAAACAGTGGCAGACGGTTGCCTGGGAAATCGGCGAGGTGAAGAAGAAATTCGCCAAAGCCACCGAGGTCGGCCGTCGCCGCACGCAGTTCGCCGAAGCCCCCGAGGCCGACGAGGAAGCCATCCAGCACGCGATGATCGAGAAAGAGCCGATCACCGTCGTCGTCTCCGAAAAGGGCTGGATCCGAGCTCTCAAGGGCCACATTTCCGATACGTCGACACTGGCCTTCAAGGAAGGCGACGGTCTGAAGGTCGCCTTCCCGGCGCAGACGACCGACAAGATCCTGATTGTCACGACCGGCGGCAAGGTCTTCACGCTCGGTGGCGACAAGCTGCCCGGCGGCCGCGGCCACGGCGAGCCGCTGCGCATCATGATCGACATGGAAAACGATCAGGACGTGCTGACCGCCTTCGTCCACGATGCGGCGCGCAAGATGCTGATCGTCTCGACTGTCGGCAACGGTTTCGTGGTGCCGGAAGCGGAAATGGTCGCCAATACCCGCAAGGGCAAGCAGATCATGAATGTCTCCATGCCCGACGAGACCAAGCTTCTCGTGCCTGTGTCCGGCGATCACATCGCCGTTGTCGGCGAGAACCGCAAGATGCTGGTCTTCCCGCTCAGCCAAGTGCCGGAAATGACGCGCGGCAAGGGCGTGCGCCTGCAGCGCTACAAGGATGGCGGCATTTCCGACGTTCGCTGCTTTGCCATCACCGATGGCTTGAGCTGGGAAGACAGTGCCGGCCGTACTTTCACGAAGAACAAGGACGAGCTTGCCGAATGGCTGGCCGACCGCGCCACCGCCGGCCGCACGGTGCCGAAGGGCTTCCCGCGCAGCGGCAAATTCGCCGGCTGATCCGGGAATTTTGAAGCTCCGCCCTTGGCGGGCGGAGCAATTCCTCTATCTCTGTCCTGTCACCAAAAAGAAGGGCAATGTCGTTCCGCGGGCGGGCGGGATGGCCGTCAGCCGTGCGCTTGAGAGCGCGCGCGAACAATGGAGGCCCCGACAACGGAGGCCCGCCAACGGAGGAATGCCGATGCCCGCCAATACCATCAAGCTGCATGTCGCCCACAGCTACAGGGCGCCGCCCGCTACGATTTACGATGCGTGGCTCAATCCCGAAATCGCCCGCCGCTTTTTATTCGCAACCGATGACGGCCATGTCGTCCGCGCCGATGTCGATCCGCGCGTCGGCGGCCGCTTCATCATCGTTGACCGCCGCCCGACCGGCGACGCCTTTCATCACGGCGTATTCCTGGAATTGAAACGCCCCAGACGCATTGTCTTTTGCTTTTCGGTCGAGGAGCACGACCACAATTGCGATCGCGTCGAAATCGATATCGAACCGCTTGGCAGCGGCAGCCGCCTGACCCTCACGCACGAAATGTGCGCGGAATGGGCGGAATACGAGGAAAAGACCCGTCAGGGCTGGACGCATATCGTCGAAGGGCTGGATCGGGAACTGGAACTCTCCGCAAGTTCGAAACGGTCGAATCCCGAAGCAGGCCAGTCCGCCGGCGCTATGGCGTAAGCGGGATCGTGTGATCACGCAGGAAGCGCGTCGCGCCGTCCTCGTCGATTTCTCCTGCCGCGACACCCATAACGAAGGTATAGAGGCGGGCGTCTGTCGTTTCTATCGAATAGCCATGCCGAAGCAGGAAGACACCGCAGCTAACGATGGCTATCCGCTTGTTGCCGTCAAGAAAGGCGTGATTGCGCGCAAGGCCGAAGAGATATGCGGCAGCAAGTTCAATGATGTCGTCGCAGCCATAGTTTGCCTTGTTGACTGGACGTCCCAATGCAGATTCCAGTGAACCTTCGTCCCGAAGGCCAGCGAGTCCGCCAAACCGGTCGATTTGCATCGCATGCAGTTGCTCGACCAGCCGCCGGCTTAGAAATTTGAACGCCATTATTCCGCAAGCTTCTTGAGTGCGACCTTATACTTATCCATGAAGAAACGGGCTGCATCCAGTTCTTCGGAGATATCGTCCTCAACAGGCTGCATATAAAAACGCCCGTCCTCGGCGTGAAGCTCAAGGGAGTCCCCAGCTTTCAGGCCAAAACGGTCCAACACTTCCTTCGGAATAATCACGCCTTCAGAATTGCCGATCTTGCGAATGGTGACGTTCATCAGCGCCTCCTGTGATAACAAGGTTATAACAGAAAATAGGTCATCATCACTCGCCGATCAAGCGGGCTGAACGCTCTTGCCTTTCGCTATCCAGATGGAATGGCTGGCGATTGCCGCAACCAGTATCGCACCGCCGACGAGTGTCATGGTGGCTGGCGTTTCGGCAAAGATCATCCAGATCCAGATCGGCGCAAGCATCGTCTCCAGCAGGTAGAACATGCCGACCTCGGGCGCAGAGAGATAACGCGGTCCCGTCGCCAGGCACCAGAAGGCGACCGGCATCACGATGGCGCCGTTGAAGACGATCCAGCCGGGGTGAGCGATTGACAATGCCGAAGGGAGGACCTGCACCAGGCCGAGTGCCGCCGGCAGGATTGCGGCAAGCAGCGGCACGAAACCCATTTCCCGGCGCGAGGCGCGCCCGACTGTGATGGCGGCAGCAAGTACCAGCGCGCTCAAAAGCGCCATGGCGTCGCCGAAGACATGGCCGCTCGAAAGTCCCTCGCGTACGATCAGTCCGACGCCGAAGATCATGAACAGCATGGCGATCAGCGTCGCCGGCTGCGGCTTCTCCTTGAGAAACAGCCAGGACAGCAGCGCCCCGAACATCGGGTTGAAGGCGACGATGAAGACAACATTGGCGGTGGCCGTGTTGAAGACTGCCAATACGAAGGTGACGGAAGAAAGCCCGTAAAGCAGCCCGGCCAGCAGGCCAGGACGACCTGGAACGAGCAGCGGCCACCTGCCGGAGAAAAGGCGCATCGCAATCAGGATGACGAGCGTGGCAAGAACCGCCGCCACGCTTCGCACACTGAGGATCGACCAGATATCGCCGTCAGCAAGGCGAACGAGCGGAATATCCATGGAAAGTGCCAATCCGCCGATCGCCGTCAGCAGCAGGCCCTTCCGGTGATCGGAAAGGTGGGGAAGGGGCATCAGTCCTGCGGATCGTCCTCGAGAGAAGAGGGATCGAAACGTTCCCAACCGCGCGGCGTCAGATGTTCCTGTGGCTGAAAGCGTGTCTTGTAATCCATCTTCCGCGATCCTTGAACCCAGTAGCCGAGATAGACATGCGGCAGGCCGAGCGCTCTTGTGCGGCGCACATGATCGAGGATCATGAAAGTGCCGAGCGAGCGCCGATCGAGATCAGGATTGAAGTAGGAATAGACCATGGAGAGACCGTCGCTCATCGTATCGGTCAGTGCGGCGGCGAGCAACTCGCCCTTCGGCCGCGTTTCCAGCCCGGAGCCTTCCTCGCGCCGGCGGTATTCGATGATTTTGGTGTTCACATGCGTGTCTTCCACCATGATCGCATAATCGAGCACGGTCATATCGGACATGCCGCCCTGTTGGTGGCGATAATCGAGGTAACGTCGGAAGAGAGAATATTGCTCGCTAGACGGCTGAGCCGGAAATTCCGTGGCGATGATATCGGAATTGTTCGTCAGCACCCGCTTCATCGATTTGGTGGGTTCGAACTCCTGCGCCAGGATGCGCACGGAGACACAAGCGCGGCAAGCCTCGCAGGCAGGTCGGTAGGCAATGTTCTGCGAACGGCGAAAGCCGCCCTGGGTCAGGATGTCGTTCATCTCCGCCGCACGCGGGCCGACGAGATGGGTGAAGACCTTACGCTCCATCTCATGCGGCAGATACGGACAGGTAGCCGGAGCCGTCAGATAAAACTGCGGGGATGGCGTGGTCTGCGTATTCATCTCTCGCGGAGATTTCCTTTCAAGCGCGTGTCAATTCAGACAGCATGACGCAAGAATAAAAAACGTCAACCGCGCGACATTCAGTGCCGCGCAATCGAATATTCGATTTCTTGGATATGGCGCTCTTTTGTGGCCGTCAAAGGGCCGGTGGAGACTTTATTTCGCCTCCGCCGGGATGGATCAGTTGGTGCGAACCGTCGCCGTGCCGACGAGGAAATCATGCAGCAGGCGCGAGCGCTCCGTAAATAAGCCAACCAGAAGAATCAGCGGTGTCAGTACCGAATTCAGGATCCAGAACAGCGCCAGATGCGCAATCGCCAGGATGAAGTCCATTGGCCTTCCATCAACGCGCACGATCGCGATACCCATCGCGCGCATGCCCAGCGAAGCCTGTGCAGGGCCGCCGACGGTCATGCCGAAATAAAGACCTGCGACGATGACAAAGAGGGCCGGATAAAGAATGAAGCCGAGCCCCAGCGTGACGATCCCCAGGAAGAACACAACGATCGCCGCCGGAATGCAGAGCAGGGCCACGATGATGTAGTCGAGGATGAAGGCGAAGACGCGACGGCTGAGTACACCGCTATAGGCGCGCCAGTCCTCCGGTGCGGCATAGACCGGGTTGGGATTGTAGCTCATCCATATCTCCCTTCGAAAGACGATGCCGCTGATATGGTATCGTCAGGGGGAAATACAATAATTCGCCCGAAAATCACCTTTTTGCGAGGATTTTCGCCACTTCCGGCGCAAAATAGGTGAGGACGCCGTCGCAGCCGGCGCGTTTGAAGGCAAGCAGCGTTTCCATCATGACCCGCTCGCCGTCGATCCAGCCATTCATCGCCGCAGCCTTGATCTGCGAATATTCGCCGGAGACCTGATAGGCGAAAGTCGGCAGGCCGAAGGCCTCCTTCACTCGCCAGCAGATGTCGATATAGGCAAGCCCCGGCTTCACCATCAGCATGTCGGCGCCTTCGTCGACATCGAGGGCGGCATCGCGGATCGCTTCCGTGCCGTTTGCCGGATTGATGTAATAGCTGTTCTTGTCGCCCTTCAGCAGGCCCTTGGTATTGATCGCCTCGCGATAGGGCCCGTAGAAGCCGGAAGAAAACTTCGTTGCGTAGGACATGATGCCGACATTCTGATGCCCGGCGGCATCGAGCCCACGGCGGATCGCGCCGATGCGCCCGTCCATCATTTCCGAGGGGGCGATGATGTCGGCGCCGGCATCGGCTTGCAGGATCGCCGCCTTGACCACCTGGTCGACCGTCTCGTCATTGACGATCTCGCCATCGCGCAGGATGCCGTCATGCCCGTGGCTGGTGAAGGGGTCGAGCGCCACATCGGTAATAATGCCGATATTGGGCACTGCCTTTTTGATGGCAGCCGTCGTCTGATTGATGAGGTTATTGGCGACGAGGCTGTTCGAGCCTGTCTCGTCGCGCAATTCCATCTCTATATCGGGGAAGGTAGCAAGGGCAGGGATACCGAGATCGGCCGCTTCCTTCGCCGCCTCGACCGCCTTGTCGACGCTCATCCGGTTGACGCCGGGCATGGCCGCGATCGGATCGACGATGCCGGTTCCCGGAACGATGAAGATTGGCCAGATCAGATCGTCGACCGTCAGGCGATTTTCCTGCACAAGCCGGCGCGTCCAGTCGGCCTTGCGGTTGCGCCGCATGCGGCGGTGACCGGTGATTTCATCGACGAGATGCGTCTTGTCCTGCATGATATCTGTCCCTGGGCCATTCCATTTATCGAAGCGGTCATTATCATGCGCCCCGGAAAATCCAAACCGGACGATTGGCCGCGGCGGATGAAAGCCGAATAACTGAAGCCGCAACTCGAGTGTGATGTCCCGCCATGGAAACCGATTCTCCGACGATACCGAAACGGACGCTGACGGATATCCTCTTCATCTTCTTCCTGCGGCTCGTTGCCGTCTCCTGCTTCTGGTTCGGCCTGCAATATTGGGCGATGCTCGTCGGCTACTCGCTTGTCGGCGCCGGCCGCTTCGATCTGTTGAGCCTGCCATGGAAGGTCGCAAGCACCTCGCTTGCCGTTCTTTTCCCGGTCGCCTCGCTCGGCCTCTGGCTCACGGTCTCCTGGGGGCCGGTCATCTGGGTGCTGGCCGCCGGCGGCCAAATCCTCATGTACGGCCTGCTTCCGCAGATCTTCGGCCCCAACCACCTGATCATCCTGCTCCATGTGATCGTCGCCGTCATCTACTGGATTTTCAGGCTTTCCCTGTGGCTGGAGCGACGCCGGCAGCGCCGTCAGGTAAGCGTTGATTTACCCTGATACATCAAGGGGATTTCGTAAGCCTCTGTTAAGCCTGCGGTTTAAGTCGAATTTTATATGTATTCGATAGGGTCTCACTCAAGGCGGGAAGAAAACGACACCGCCAAACAAAACAGTGAGGCAGTCAAATGAACACGAAAATCAAGCCGCAGGCGGCATCGACTTTCCATGCACACGAACAGGGCATCCGTGATCTTTACATGGAATCCCTTCATCTTGTCGAACGTCTTCACCGTCGTCTGCTCGACGTCATCAAGGACGAGTTCGACCGTCAGGGCCGCAGTGACGTCAACGCCATCCAGGCGCTGCTCCTCTTCAACATCGGCAACTCCGAACTGACCGCCGGCGAGCTGCGCTCCCGCGGCTACTATCTCGGCTCGAACGTTTCCTACAACGTCAAGAAGCTGGTCGACCTCGGCTTCATCAACCACCAGCGCTCGCGCATCGACCGCCGCTCGGTCCGTATCAGCCTGACCGAAACCGGCCAGGACATCGCCGAAACGGTGGCCCGGCTCTACGAACGCCACATCGCCTCGATCGACAAGGTTGGTGGCATCGGCACGGATGAGTTTACGCAGATGAACAAGCTGCTTCAGCGTCTTGACCGTTTCTGGAACGATCAGATTTTGTATAGATTGTAATGGTTTAATCGAGTGGCAATGCTTGCTTGGCAGTGGGACTAAAGCGCGCGGCAGGCATCAAATAGTACCAAGAAGCACGCGATCGCAGCTAGCTGCGTTACAATTGCGTGCCAGTAAACCGACCTCCATCGGCACTTAGAGCGCGCGCGGCTTTCCCTCCGCGACGCGCTTTTCTGCTGCTGTACCCCGATCACTTTCTGACACGGCCACGCGCCGCTCTGTCCCCTTTTGAGCGCCGCCGTTGGCAACGCGCGCCTCGGACGCTTAGAGATCGTACCGGCTGACGATTTCCTCAGCCAGACGCCGATGCTCTTCGGTTGATTGGTAGAAATGGATTTCGGTCTGAAAGGCGGGCCACTGGCCCGCTTGTCGTATCAGAAATACTACTTCGGCCTCGACCGTCTCGATTTCTCGCTCGTTCCGGCCCTCAGCGTCTACATGTTCCCAAACATCCAACACCGCATATGCACCGTGATGACGCCAAGCGTATCCGTAATAGCCATGACTTCCGGCGGCTTTCCAACCGTAGGAGAGCCGCTGCCGCATGCTCCTCTTGGTGATCCCGACGTAGATCGGCTTATTGTCGATACTGGCGATATAAAGCTTCGGTTGCAGGGATTTAGCTATTCCGGAAAAGCGAGAGGAGCCCTGCAAACATTGGACGGTGAACGCTTCCGGCGTATAGGCTAGCTCGTATCGTTCAGGCCCGGCTATATTCATATAAGTCGCCGTAGTTAGAGGAGTGGGCGGTCGTTCGGACCTTTCATCTTGGACCACCAAGGTAGGATCTGGGTGACATCTATGGGGAACGGCTTGCGCGTAAGCACTACGCCGCAATCCCTCGTTAGCTCAGACAACCCGTAACCTTCGTATTTTTCTGTAACGGCATGGCCTAAAACCTCCATAAAGCCGTCTGTTTCTGTCTGAGCGAAACTGTCGTTCAGTTCTTGTATCGACGCAAAAACAACCAACCGCATATCTGCTTCGATAATATCGGGATCGGAAGCAGCTAGCTGCCTAGCCCGTTCAAGCGCTGATCGTCGAAGTTTGGTGGCCATCTGCATCCAGCTGTCCATCGTAAGGACGATTCCGTATGCGGTGGCAGATACTGTGTTGGCGGAGTAGACTCCCTGACGCGCGTGCGAGAAAAACCGCCATAGCTGAAAGATTCCTTTGACGACCTGCTCGAATCCTTGCTTCGCCGCAATCGCCGGATTATCCGAAAATTGGGCTTCGAAGGTGAGCTTGGTTGCCTTGCATTCGATCGCTATCGTGATCTGATCGCCGTCTCTGATAAGGCAGTCCGGGGGATCTACAAACGTCGCCTTACTCCGTCCGTATGGCTTGCCTTTCAGAGCCTGAAAGCGCGAATGGTAAGCTTCTACAAGCTTTCTCACGTAGTCCTCAAAACGGGCGTTGGCCTCAGTCATCAAGCGAGTTGGGCCTCGCTTGATGTCGTAGTAGAGCCCGGCGGTAGCCCGGTTCATGATAAGTGGCGGCAAAGGCGCAGTGTAAATTAAACTTCGGTGGCTAACGCGGATGATCGGATGTTGGCGTAAAACGCTTGGCATATATGCCGTTCGCATTGGCGTCCCGAGACTTCTCACCGAATCTGCGTTCATCTTAGTCGCCTTCGCGCGAGCCTCGATAAGCCCGATACTGTGTAAAGCAAGCGTTCTTGCCATATCGTCCTGCGACAAACCAAGCGCGGAGGTATCAGGTTCAGTGAGCCAAGGCTTTTCTAGGAGGAGTCCGAACAGGGCAACGCTTAAGTACAAGAAATTCGAAACTGAGATGCCGTTCTTCTCTTCGAAAAACTCTCCGCACTCGCCCTGCCCATAGACATAGGCGTAGCGGTAAAGCTGCTCGGTGTTGTATCCGCGCTGCCATGCAAATTGCCTCTGGCCAATCCGATACATTTCCTCCCAGATGTTGTCGGCTGTTCCCGTCATCCCGTACTCGCCGTTTTCCAACTCCCGCAGCAAGTTGACCAATACGCCGAGCGACTCAAACCGAGTGAGGTTCGTATATTTATAGCGGCCGGTACGTGGTCGATCCTTTGGAGTCGAAAGAAGTGACGTAACGATTGTTTCAAGCTCCCATGGGTGGATGGCGTACTCGTCGAACCTTCGCTTTCCGATCACTGCTTCCTTGGGGAACGTTATGTATCTGGCAGCGAGCTTGGCTTTTCCAGACTGGAGCGCGTTCACGGCCCATATGAGTGTCAGCGCGTTTACGTCATTCGACCGCTCCAGCCACTCGCGATAGCGATTCCGGACAATTCTGAGTTTGAAGCGGGAGGTCGAATGTTCCATGCCAGACGAATACCAGAAGTGGTAGCCGAGATTCGAGAGGCAGGCCGCCGTTATCCCATGAGTAATTCCGTAGGTCGCCATTGGGGCCTTGGCCGAGCAGCCACTTCTGGAACGATCAGATCCTGTACCGCCTCTGGGTCCGAGACTTCAGGGTTGACGAAAATCCACGCCTCGCTTTCACCGCTCGCCTCTGCGTGGCATCTTTGCAACGCAAGCCAGCCAACCACAAAGCCCGGTATTCAAGCCGTTTTTTAGTCGTTATTAACCGGCACGGTTTACCCGTTATATGGTTCGGTGCATGCGGTTTCCGGCAACCGGCAGTCTGTCTTCCGGCCCGGCAACACGAATTGGCCATATTGATGTGACAGCGGAATATTCGATAGCCGGCGTCCTCGATGGACCATTGGCGCCATCCAGGTTGCTCGCGATCTTGTGATGGGACTGGCGGAATTTCCAGGTGCGCCGGAAGAACGAACAGATAGGGATCTGCGTTAAAGCGCAGGATATCGCAAAGGGCCGCGGCTTCCTCCACCGTGGCATTGAGTGGTTGGGACGAATGTCTAAAAAGAACGGAATTGAAGCTCTCTCGCGCCGCGCCTTTCTGGCGTCGGCGGCAACGGTCGGTGCCGGCGCGCTTGCCGCACCCGCATTCGCGCAATCGGCGCTCGATGGGCTCCTGAATGCCCCGAAACGCGGCAACTGGGATGACCAGTTCGACGCCAAGGCTGCCTCGCGCACTGCGACTGCCGTTCTCTCCAATACGCCGATCCTCAGCCCGCAATCAGTGCCGAGCACCCAGCAGGCGATCATGCAATATCAGCAGATCGCGTCCGCCGGCGGCTGGCCGGAGGTCAATCCGGGTGACCAGCGCCTGCAGCTCGGTGTCAGTTCCCCCACCGTCCAGGCGCTGCGCCAGCGTCTGGCGATCACCGGCGACCTGCCGCGTGAGGCGGGCCTCTCCAACGCCTTCGATTCCTATGTCGACGGCGCCGTCAAGCGTTTCCAGGCCCGTCACGGCCTGCCGGCCGATGGTGTGCTCGGCGAATTCACGCTGAAAGCGATGAACATCCCGGCCGATGTGCGCCTGCAGCAGCTGAACACCAACCTGATCCGCATTCAGACTTTCCCGGAAGACATGGGCCGCCGTCACCTGATGGTCAACATTCCGGCCGCCTATGTGGAAGCCGTTGAAGATGGCAGCGTTGCGACCCGCCATACCGCGGTCGTCGGCCGCCTCAGCCGCCCGACGCATATCGTCAACTCCAAGGTCTATGAAGTCATCCTGAACCCGTATTGGACGGCGCCGCGCTCGATCGTCGAGAAGGACATCATGCCGCTGATGCGCAAGGATCCGACCTATCTCGAAAAGAACGCAATCCGCCTGATCGACGGCAAGGGCAACGAAGTCGCCCCTGAGACAGTAGACTGGAACGGCGAGGCGCCGAACCTGATGTTCCGTCAGGATCCGGGCAAGATCAACGCCATGGCCTCCACGAAGATCAACTTCTACAACAAGAACGGCGAGTACATGCACGACACGCCGCAGCAGGGCCTGTTCAACAAGCTCATGCGCTTCGAATCTTCAGGCTGCGTGCGCGTCCAGAATGTCCGCGACCTGTCGACATGGCTGCTGCGCGAGACCCCTGGCTGGAGTCGTCAGCAGATGGAGCAGGTGATCGCAAGCGGCGTCAACACGCCGATCAAGCTTGCCGTCGAAGTTCCCGTTTATTTCGTTTATATCTCGGCCTGGGGCATGCCTGACGGCGTCGTCCAGTTCCGCGACGACATCTACCAGATGGACGGCAATGCCGAACTGGCGCTCGACACCACCGCAGGCATGGAGCAGCCGGTACAATAAGTCCGGCGTATGGAGTTCACGCAAAGCCGCGCCATGTGCGCGGCTTTTTTCATTGCCGCAAGGCGATATCAGACGCAAACTGTTCGGCCCGCGCGCTTAGCCCAGCAAATGTCGTTCTTCGTATTGCCCTCGCATCGGTGGAAGGCTAATACCTTGCCGCATCCCAGTGAAGGAGCCAGCCCATGACCAATGCTTCCACCGAATCCTTCTTCAATCGCTCGCTTGCGGACGTCGATCCGGAAATCTTTGGCGCGATCGGAAAGGAACTCGGTCGTCAACGGCATGAGATCGAACTGATCGCATCCGAGAACATCGTTTCCCGCGCCGTTCTGGAAGCCCAGGGCTCCATCATGACAAACAAATATGCCGAGGGCTATCCCGGCAAGCGCTACTACGGTGGCTGCCAGTTCGTCGATATCGCCGAGGAACTCGCCATCGAGCGCGCCAAGAAGCTCTTCGGCGTCAACTTCGCCAACGTTCAGCCGAATTCCGGTTCGCAGATGAACCAGGCCGTGTTTCTTGCGCTGCTGCAGCCGGGCGACACCTTCATGGGTCTCGACCTGAATTCCGGCGGTCACTTGACGCACGGTTCGCCGGTCAACATGTCCGGCAAATGGTTCAACGTCGTGTCCTACGGCGTGCGCGAGGGCGATAACCTGCTCGATATGGACGACGTCGAGCGTAAGGCCAAAGAACACAAGCCGAAACTGATCATCGCCGGCGGCACGGCCTATTCCCGTATCTGGGACTGGAAGCGTTTCCGCGAGATCGCTGACTCGGTCGGCGCCTACCTGATGGTCGACATGGCCCACATCGCCGGTCTCGTCGCTGGTGGCGTGCATCCGTCGCCGTTCCCGCACTGCCATGTTGCGACGACCACGACCCACAAGTCGCTCCGCGGTCCGCGCGGCGGCGTTATCCTGACGAATGACGAGGATCTGGCCAAGAAGTTCAACTCGGCCGTCTTCCCTGGTCTCCAGGGTGGTCCGCTGATGCACATCATCGCCGCCAAGGCCGTTGCCTTCGGGGAAGCCCTGCAGCCCTCCTTCAAGGAATATGCCGCCCAGGTCGTCAAGAACGCCAAGGCGCTGGCCGAAACACTTGTCGCCGGCGGCCTCGACGTCGTCTCCGGCGGTACGGACAACCACCTGATGCTGGTCGACCTGCGCAAGAAGAATGCCACCGGCAAGCGCGCAGAAGCCGCGCTCGGCCGCGCCTACATCACCTGCAACAAGAACGGAATCCCGTTCGATCCTGAAAAGCCCTTCGTCACCTCGGGCGTGCGCCTTGGCGCCCCGGCCGGCACGACACGCGGCTTCAAGGAAGCGGAATTCCGCGAAATCGGTAACCTCATCGTCGAGGTTCTCGATGGCTTGAAGGTTGCTAATTCCGATGAGGGCAATGCTGCCGTCGAAGCTGCCGTCCGCGGCAAGGTGGTGAATCTGACCGACCGCTTCCCCATGTATGATTACATGGGCTAGAGCGCACAAAGGTCGCTCTAACTCTTTAAGTCGACGCATCAGGCTTTCCGAAAATCGGTTCCGATTTTCGGGCCGATGCTGAAGGAGAAGGCATGCGCTGCCCCTATTGCGGTTCGGAAGATACGCAGGTCAAGGATTCACGCCCGGCGGAGGATAACACCTCCATCCGCCGGCGCCGCATCTGTCCTGATTGCGGCGGTCGCTTTACGACCTTCGAGCGCGTGCAGCTGCGCGAACTGATGGTCACGAAGAAGACCGGCAGAAAGGTTCCCTTCGACCGCGATAAGCTGGTCAGGTCCTTCGATGTGGCATTGCGCAAGCGGCCCGTCGATCGCGACCGTATCGAGCGCGCTGTCTCCGGTATCGTGCGGCGACTGGAGAGTTCGGGCGAGACGGAAATCTCCTCCGAACAGATCGGCCTGCAGGTTCTGGAAGCATTAAAGGGCCTCGATGATGTCGGCTTCGTGCGCTACGCGTCGGTCTATCGTGATTTTTCGCATGCCGAGGATTTCGAAAAACTGATCGCCGAGCTCAACGCCAAAATCGCCGGCGATCCGCTGGACGTATGACCATGGGCGAGGGGATCGCGCGGCCTGAGGACGAACGCTTCATGGCAGCCGCGATCCGCCTGTCGCGATGGCACACGGGCCAGACGTCCACCAATCCATCCGTCGGCTGTGTCATCGTTCGCGATGGCGTGATCGTCGGTCGGGCCGTGACGGCACACGGCGGTCGCCCGCATGCCGAGCCGCAGGCGCTCGCCGAAGCCGGTGAACTTGCCCGCGGTGCAACCGCCTATGTCACGCTCGAACCCTGCTCGCATCACGGCAAGACACCGCCTTGCGCCGAAGCCCTGATCGCCTACGGCGTCGGGCGCGTCGTCATTAGCGTGACCGATCCCGATATCAGGGTATCCGGCCGCGGCATTTCCATGCTGCGCGATGCCGGCATCGAAGTCACGACAGGCGTGCTGGAGGAACAAGGAAGGCAATCGCTCGCTGGATACCTCACCCGCCAGACGAAGAACCGCCCCTATGTGACTCTCAAGCTTGCCGTTTCCGCCGATGGCATGATCGGCCGCAAGGGAGTAGGGCAGGTGGCGATAACTGGTCCGGAAGCCCGCGCCCAGGTCCAGGCGCTGCGGGCCGAAACCGATGCCATCCTTGTCGGCATCGGCACGGCGATATCAGACGATCCGCTGCTGACGGTGCGGACACCGGGTCTCGAGGTGCAATCGCCTGTTCGCATCGTGCTCGATCCGATGCTGGCGCTACCGCTGACGAGCAAGCTCGTCGAGACGGCGCGGGAAGTGCCCGTTATTGTGGTGGCAAGTGAAGATGGATCGCCGTTGGGGACAGAGGGGGGTAACACACCCACCGAACCCGCCGCGATCGACTCCCGCCACGCCGCTCTCGAAGCCGCCGGCGTCGAAGTCCTCTACTGCAATCCCTATCATCCTGAAGTCCTGCTGCTGGCGCTTGCCACACGCGGCATCTCTTCACTCCTCGTCGAAGGCGGTGCGAAAACCGCGAAACTTTTCCTCGAAGCCGGCCTCGTCGATCGCATCCAGCTTTATCAGGGCCCTGTCGTCATCGGTGACGGTGGTATTGAATCCCCGCTGCAGCCAACCGACATACCATCCGGTTTCGCCCACAGGGGCACTTACATATTTGGCGCGGATCGCCTGGACGAATACGAAAGAGAGAATTGATGTTTACCGGAATTATCACTGATATCGGCACGATCGAATCCGTTGCGCCTTTGAAAGAAGGCATCAAGCTTCGCGTCACGACGAATTACGACCCGGCGACCATCGATATGGGCGCTTCCATCTCTCATTCCGGCATCTGCCTGACCGTGACCGGCTTGCCGCAGGAGGGCAGCAACGGCCGCTGGTTTGAGGTGGAGGCATGGGAGGAGGCTCTACGCCTCACCACTATTTCCACCTGGGAGGCGGGCAGCCATATCAATCTCGAACGTTCGCTGAAAATCGGTGACGAGCTTGGCGGCCATATCGTCTCCGGCCATGTCGATGGCAAGGCCGAGATCCTGTCTGTGACGGAAGAAGGCGATGCCACTCGTTTCCGCCTGCGCGCACCAGCTCATCTCGCGAAGTTCGTGGCACCTAAGGGTTCGATTGCGCTCGACGGCACGTCGCTAACCGTCAACGCCGTCGATGGCACGGATTTCGACGTGCTCTTGATCCGCCACACGCTGGAGGTCACGACCTGGGGCGAACGCAAGGCCGGCGACTTCGTCAACTTCGAGGTCGACACGATGGCGCGGTATGCCGCCCGCCTCGCGGAGTTTCCTAGCGCGAAAACTGAATGATCGGGCCGTTATAGTCAGTTCGCGCCGTTTCTCGGAAGCCAAGCTTTTCGGCGAGCTTCAGTGACGGCGCATTGTCCGGGCTGATGATGCAAGTCATTGGCCGTCCTGGAAACTGCGTTTCACCCCAGCCGATGATCGCCTTCAGGGCTTCTGTGGCGTAACCTTTGCCGTGGGTGGAAGGCAGCAAGGCCCAGCCTACCTCCATCGTGCCTTCGATCGACGGCTCCATGTCACGCTTGGCTTCGAGGAAACCTGCTTCGCCGATGAAACGGCCGCTTTCTTTTTCTTCGAGCGCGAAGAACCCGAAGCCCACGTGATGCCACATGCCGGCAATCCGCAGCAGCCGTGCCCAACTCTGCTCACGGGTGGAGGGCACGCCTGTGATGAAGCGCACGACATTCTCGTCACGCCAGAGCTCGAAATGCGCGTCGAAATCGTCGCGCCGATGTGCGCGCAGAATGAGCCGCCGGGTTTCCAGTGTCGGAATATCGATCATGAAAATCTGCTCTGAAATGGAGTTGCGATGACGGAGCGGATATCAGAGGCCCGGTTCGCCATCCCAGTAATCGAGCGTGTTCTCGCCTCGGCCGATATGGCCGAAGGAACTGCCGTCGCGGTTGGTCTTGGCGAGAAACTTGCCGGAATCGGGATATTCGCAGATCTCGGTCTTCGCCTTGGTCGATAGGCCCAGATAGATCAGCGGCGTCGATCCGGTATTGATGATCTGATGAGCTGTTTCCGCCCCGCCCGAAGGGGCACCCAGCACGTCGCCCTTCTTGATCGGATAGCGATGGTTGCCGAACCGATATTCGCCCGTACCCTCTATGATATAGAAGAGCTCGTCTTCCACATGATGGTTGTGAAAAGGGCAGCCGGATTTGCCTGGTGGTACTTCGCTGTAGCTGATGCCGAGATTGGAAAGTCCAAGGTCTTTTCCGAAAGACGTATCGTGGCTTTCGAAGAACGTTCCCTTCGTCCAGTGTTCAAGGGAGAGATCGGCCGTGTTGATGACCGGCTTAACATTTGTCGGCATAGAGTTCTTCGTTTTGACGAGAAGACACTCTTATCCGGCGGAAAATGCAACAGTGATTTCGAGAAAAGTCGGGTATGGGCGGCGAGGAATCAGCCGTCCATACCCGCCTTCCAAGTCGGCGGCCTCAGCGAACGTAGAACGTAATGCTGCCATCGGCTGCCTGTTCGGCATTCACGACATTGCGGATATTGACGCCTTCATTGTTGAGCTTGTGTGCCAGCGACCTGTTGGCGTCGATGGAGGCCTGGATGGCATGTACGGCGCTTTGCGGGCGCTGGAGGACGGAGCGCGGACCGGTGTTTTCGTCGTCGAGATTGTGCCAGTCATAGACGGGCCGGACGTCTAAGTCGCCCTGGAAGGTGCGAAGCGTCTGCTCGATACCCTGTGCGGTATTCATGCCAAGACTTTCGGCCCGGCTGACGCCGGCAAATGCAAGGGAGGAGAAAGCGGCGGCAAAAGCGATTTTGGAAACGCGGTTCATAAGTGTATCCTTTCGTCTGCTGTGACGGTCGGCTGTCGTTGCAGGGGATCGTTGGCGTTACGACTGAGATTTGGCGCTGCAGCATCATCGTTTCAATGGCATAAGCCACTGAAAACAAATTACAAATTATTCACGAAGGCCGCCTTTGATTCGCCGTTTTCACGTCACTCGGCTAAGCATGTTTTTTGCGCCGTTGCTCTTGGCAAAACCGGACTCCGCTATCTCATTGCAGATATTTTATCTTTCCTCTTGGGGCGCCGCCCGAATTTGCTTGCCATTCGCTCGAAGGCATGTTTTGACCGCGGCCTGCCCGAGTGGAAAACGCCCCTCCAACCGAAGGTGAACCATGCCGAAAGAGACCGCTCCCCATATTTTGATCGTCGAAGCGCGCTTCTATGACGACATGGCCGATGCTCTTCTGGAAGGCGCGACCTTCGCGCTGAAAGAAGCGGGTGCTACGTATGACGTCGTTACCGTGCCCGGTGCGCTGGAAATTCCGGCGACGATTGCCATGGCGCTCGATGGCGCGGATAATGATGGCACGCAGTATGACGGTTTTGTCGCGCTCGGCATGGTCATCCGCGGCGAGACCTATCATTTCGACATCGTGTCGAACGAGTCCTCGCGCGCTCTGATGGATCTCGCCGTCAGCGAGTCACTTGCCATCGGCAACGGCATCCTGACGGTCGAGAACGATGAACAGGCATGGGCGCGCGCGCGCCGTTCGGACAAGGACAAGGGCGGTTTCGCCGCCCGTGCAGCTCTCACCATGATCGAGCTGAAGAAGAAGCTGGGTGCATAAAGAATGACTGACGAAAATACCGAACGACTGGTCAAGGCTGCCAACCAGCGGGGCGCTGCACGCCTCGCGGCTGTGCAGGCGCTCTATCAGATGGATATCGGCGGCACCGGCGTTCTGGAAATCGTAGCGGAATACGAGGCGCATCGCCTCGGCCAGGAACTTGACGGCGAAACCTATCTGAAGGCCGATGCCGGCTGGTTCCGCTCGATCGTCTCGGGCGTCGTGCGCGACCAGCTCCGCCTCGACCCGCTGATCGCCTCTGCCCTGCAGGACGACTGGGCCTTGTCGCGTCTCGATAGCACCGTACGCGCCATCCTGCGCGCCGGCGTTTTCGAACTCGTCGACCGCAAGGACGTGCCGGTCGCCGTCATCGTTACCGAATATGTCGAGATCGCTCGTGCCTTCTTCGACGACGATGAGCCCAAGCTCGTCAACGCCGTTCTGGACCGCATCGCCAAGCAAGTGCGCGGCGACCAGAAGAAGTAGGCACTTAGCCCCCAAACAATCCCTCCCGTTCTTTCTGCGGTACTGCAAGGCTTTTGAAGTTTTGCAGTCTTGACGCGACGTTATCGACCACGCAATCTCCGCTCGCCTGTTGAGCGTTTCTGTGGAGAGGAGTCGATTCAACGGCATTCGTCGCCGGAGAAGGAGTGAGTTCCGGCTTATGGGAGGAAAGAGCGAATGACCATTCTTTTATTGGTAATCGCATGTGGCCTGCTCTCGGTGGTCTATGCCATCTGGGCAACCCGGTCGGTGCTTGCAGCCGATCAGGGCAACAGCCGCATGCAGGAGATCGCGGGCTATATCCGCGAGGGCGCCCAGGCCTATCTGACGCGTCAGTATAGAACCATTGCCATCGTAGGCATTGTTGTTTTCATTGCAGCATGGCTGCTTCTTTCCGCCACGGCCGCGATCGGGTTCCTGATCGGCGCCGTCCTCTCAGGTGCTGCCGGCTTCATCGGTATGCACGTCTCCGTCCGCGCCAATGTGCGCACCGCCCAGGCAGCATCCGCCAGCCTCAAGGCCGGCCTGGATATTGCCTTCAAGTCGGGCGCGATCACCGGCATGCTGGTTGCCGGTCTCGCGCTGCTCGGCGTCTCCATCTATTATTACGTGCTGACGATAGTGCTCGGACACGAGCCCGGCTCGCGTGAGGTCATCGACTCCCTCGTGGCGCTCGGCTTCGGCGCATCGCTGATCTCGATCTTCGCCCGTCTCGGCGGCGGCATCTTTACGAAGGGTGCCGATGTCGGCGGCGACCTCGTCGGCAAGGTAGAGGCCGGCATTCCGGAAGACGACCCGCGCAACCCGGCAACCATTGCCGACAACGTCGGCGACAATGTCGGCGATTGCGCCGGCATGGCAGCCGACCTCTTCGAAACCTACGCGGTGTCCGTGGTCGCAACGATGGTTCTGGCGGCAATCTTCTTTGCCGGCGCACCCGTTCTGCAGTCTGCGATGATCTATCCGCTGGCAATCTGCGGCGCCTGCATCATTACCTCGATCGTCGGCACCTTCTTCGTCAAGCTCGGCCCGAACGGCTCGATCATGGGCGCCCTCTACAAGGGCCTCATCGTGACAGGCCTTCTGTCGATCGTCGGTCTCGGTGCCGCGACTTCGCTGACGGTTGGCTGGGGTTCGCTCGGGCAGGTCGCCGGCTTTGAGGTAACGGGCACGAAGCTCTTCGTATGCGGTCTCGTCGGTCTGGTCGTCACCGCGCTGATCGTCGTCATCACGGAATATTATACCGGCACAGGCAAACGCCCGGTCGTCTCGATCGCTCAAGCATCGGTAACCGGCCATGGCACCAACGTCATCCAGGGCCTCGCAGTATCCCTGGAATCGACGGCGCTGCCGGCAATCGTTATCGTCGGTGGCATTCTTGCGACCTATCAGCTCGGCGGCCTCTTCGGCACCGGCATCGCGGTCACCGCCATGCTCGGCCTTGCCGGCATGATCGTTGCGCTCGATGCTTTCGGCCCGGTCACCGACAATGCCGGCGGCATCGCCGAAATGTCCCACCTGCCGCCGGAAGTGCGCAAGTCCACCGACGCGCTCGATGCCGTCGGCAACACGACGAAGGCCGTCACCAAGGGTTATGCGATCGGTTCGGCCGGCCTCGGCGCTCTGGTGCTCTTTGCGGCCTATGCGAACGACCTGCAATATTTTGCCGCGCATCCGGATCAATATCCGTATTTCCAGAATATCGGCTCGATCTCCTTCGATCTGTCCAACCCCTATGTCGTCGCCGGTCTGCTGTTCGGCGGCCTTATTCCCTATCTTTTCGGCGGCATCGCCATGACCGCTGTCGGCCGTGCCGCCGGCGCGATCGTCGAGGAAGTGCGTAAGCAGTTCCGTGAAAAGCCGGGCATCATGCAGGGCACGGAAAAGCCGGATTATGGCCGCGCCGTCGATCTTCTGACCAAGGCCGCGATCCGCGAAATGATCATTCCGTCGCTGCTGCCGGTGCTGGCGCCCGTTATCGTCTATTTCGGCGTACTTATCATCTCCGGCTCCAAGGCGTCGGCCTTTGCAGCACTTGGCGCATCGCTGCTTGGCGTCATCATCAACGGCCTCTTCGTCGCAATTTCGATGACCTCGGGTGGCGGTGCATGGGACAATGCCAAGAAGAGCTTCGAAGACGGCTTTGTCGACAAGGATGGTGTCCGCCATATGAAGGGCTCGGATGCTCACAAGGCATCGGTGACCGGTGATACCGTCGGCGACCCCTACAAGGATACGGCCGGACCCGCGGTCAACCCGGCGATCAAGATCACCAACATCGTGGCATTGCTGCTGCTGGCGATTCTCGCGCATTAAGATGCGCTAGCCAACGATACGAGAAACCCGCCGGATCGCTCCGGCGGGTTTTTCTGTATGGGACAGCTTGCCTTAACGCAGGCTGGACGGGTTCTGCGGCGTGCCGCCGGCACCGCCACCGAACAGGCTGCGGGCCGCATTCGCCGCGCTGCCGCCGGACAGCATCTGCTGCAGGAAGGTGAGTTCGCGGCCGCCGGTCGGCGTAACGCGCGAAATCGTGTCGAATACCTTGCCGTCCTGGAGGGTATAATTGGCGCGGCGCGTCACGACGCCATCCTTGTCGAAATAGATGGCGAGAATGCTCTGGTCGGTGACGCGCAGCTTCTGGTAGGCCATCGAGCGCTGGCGGCGCTGCGAGATGTAATAGAAGACTTCGCCGTCGAAGGTTGCCGTCGTGGACGGTGTGCCGAGCGACAGCAGCACCTGCTCGCGGCTGGAACCCTCGGGCACCAGCGCCAGCGACTGTTGGTCGACGATATAACCGCCGTTCAGCACGGTGCTCGTCTGGCAGCCTGAAAGGGCAGTGGTGGAGGCGATTATGATGGCAATGGCCGCATTGCTGAAGAATTTCATGTCTGACTTGAAATACCGTTTCTTCAACGACATCTACTCCCTTGAGTATCGATAGCAGCCATTCCAAATACTGCGTGCTTCCTCCTGCAAAACCATTGTGGCCATTCCGGGGTCGAATTCTCCCGATCCGCCTCGTTGTGCACCGGAGCGCACCTGTCCCGAAACCGGCCACGAACAGCATTGCAATTCGCGCCTGCTTCGGTAAACCAGCTTTCGAAATCATGCAACAAGGCCCGGTGCCGCTTGGCGCTAAGAATGTGGCATTTCCGGAAAAAACAAATGATCTTCGGGCTCTTCGGTAAGAGAAACAGCAACCAGACCATCGTCGAGCGGCAATATGCGGCTCTTACGGCCGCTGCCCGCATGCCGGAGCTCTACGAGCGCCTTGACGTGCCCGATACCGTCATGGGCCGCTTCGAGATGCTGTCGATAGCCATGATCCTATTTTTCCGCCGCACCCGCACGTCCGGGACGAGCGGCCAGGAGATCGCCCAGGAGATCGTTGACGCCTTTTTTGAGGATATCGATTATTCGATTCGCGAACTCGGCATCGGCGACAACAGCGTGCCGAAGCGCATGAAGAAGCTGGCTGGGATGTTTTACGGCCGGCTGGAAGCCTATTCGAAGGCGCTGGATGCCGGTGACGTTGCCGCCCTTTCCGCGGCCCTTCAGCGCAATATTTATCCCGAAGCCGCCGAGCCTGCAGATATGAGCGGCCTGGCGCACTGGATGATGGCGGCGGAATCCCATCTTTCGGCCATTCCCGAAGAGACGATCGCCACCGGTTCGGCGACGATTCCCGAGGTCGCCTGAGGAGAAGAATCATGAAGAAAGATCTGAGCGAGATTCCCTTTTCCTATCCCATCAAAGTTGGCCATATTTCCGCCAATCCCGTGGAAGTGCGCGTAGCCGCGGACAAGGAAGAGCTGAAGGCGCTGGCCGAAAGCTGGAACGTCGTGTCGGTGGGCAATCTCCATGCCGATCTGCAGATCAACAGGTGGAAGCGCGACGGCATACGCGTCAAAGGGCGCGTGCAGGCGAAGATCGTCCAGGCCTGTGTCGTCACGCTCGAGCCGGTCGAATCCGACATCGATGAGACATTCGAGCAGATCTTCGTGCCGGAAAATTCCAAGCTCGCCCGTCATCCTGCCAATGATGCCGGCGAAATGGTGCTCGATCCTGATGGTCCCGACCTGCCGGAGACCTTTACCGGCGATACGATCGATGCCGGCGAGATCGTCGCAGAATTCGCAGCACTTGCCATCGATCCTTATCCGCGCAAGGAAGGTGCAGAGTTCGCGGCCCATATCGAGGATACGGGCGAAAATGACCGGAAGCCCTCTGCATTCGCCGTGCTCAAGGACTGGAAAAAGGACTGAAGCATCTCCGGCATTTGCCACAATTCAGTTGTAAGCGACGCCAAAACCGGTATTTTGGCCGAAATTTCGTCCTTGAGGCGAAAGAGAAGGATCAGGGACGCGTGATCAGAATATCTCTCGACCTCATGGGTGGCGACTTTGGTCCCCAGGTTGTCATCCCCGGTGCTGCCAAGGCGCTGGACAGGCACCCGGATATTTCCTTCGTCTTTTACGGCATCAAGGAACAGTGCGACCCGGTTCTGGCGAAGTTTCCCAAGCTCAGGGAAAAGTCGACCTTTCACGATTGCGAACTTGCCGTCAGCATGGAAGAGAAGCCGAGCCAGGCGCTGCGCCGCGGCCGCTATGTCTCTACCATGTGGCGCACGATCGAAGCGGTGAAGTCGGGCGAGGCCGATGTTGCCGTTTCCGCCGGCAACACCGGCGCGCTCATGGCAATGGCCAAGTTCTGTCTGCGCACGATGGCCAATATCGAACGCCCGGCGATCGCCGCCATCTGGCCGACGATGAAGGGCGAAAGCATCGTGCTCGATGTCGGCGCCACGATCGGCGCCGATTCGCAGCAGCTGATGGATTTTGCTCTCATGGGCGGCGCCATGGCGCGCGCGCTCTTCGAGCTGGAGCGTCCGACCGTCGGTCTGCTGAACGTTGGCGTCGAGGAAATCAAAGGCCAGGAAGAGGTCAAGGAGGCCGGTCGCCTGCTGCGCGAGGCCAATCTCGATTCGCTCGAATATTCCGGCTTCGTCGAAGGCGACGATCTCGGCAAGGGTACGGTCGATGTGGTGGTGACGGAAGGCTTTTCCGGCAATATCGCGCTGAAGGCGGCCGAAGGCACGGCCCGGCAGATCGCGGCCTATCTGCGCGCCGCCATGTCGCGCACTCTGCTTGCCCGAATCGGCTACCTCTTCGCCAAGAGCGCCTTCGACATGCTGCGTGAGAAGCTCGATCCGAGCAAGGTCAATGGCGGCGTATTCCTCGGCCTGAATGGCATCGTCATCAAGAGCCACGGCGGGGCGAATGCCGAAGGCATAGCCGCGGCCATCGAAGTCGGTTATGACATGTCCAAGAATGGCCTGACCCAGAAAATAGAAAACGATCTTAAAAAATATCATGCCAAGCGGCTGCCCCCTTTGGGGCCCGAGGCCGCGTGAGCGACGGGGTTCAAAGCAATATGATCCGATCAGTGGTTCGTGGTTTCGGGGCTGCGCTGCCGAAACGCGTGATGACCAACCGTGAAATGGAAGGTGTCGTCGACACGTCGGACGAATGGATCGTCCAGCGTACCGGTATCCGGCAGCGCTACATAGCCGGCGATGGCGAAACGACGGCGTCGCTAGGCGAAGCGGCAGCGCGTGCGGCGCTCGCAAATGGTGGCCTGACGCCCGACGATATCGACGTCATAATCTGTGCCACCTCCACGCCTGACAACACCTTCCCAGCGACGGCAGTCAACATCCAGAATCGCCTCGGCATGGCGCATGGCTTCGCCTTTGACGTTCAGGCCGTCTGCACCGGCTTCGTCTACGCTGTGACGACGGCGGACGCCTATATCCGTGGCGGACTTGCCAAGCGTGTGCTCGTCATTGGTGCCGAGACCTTCTCCCGCATCCTTGACTGGAATGATCGCACCACATGCGTGCTTTTCGGCGACGGCGCCGGCGCGGTCGTACTGGAAGCGGCCGAAGGCGAGGGGACGGCGGCAGACCGTGGCGTGCTGACCGCGCATTTGCGCTCCGACGGCTCGCACAAGGAAAAACTCTACGTCGACGGCGGTCCGTCCTCGACGGGTACGGTCGGCAAACTGCGCATGGAAGGCCGCGAGGTCTTCAAATATGCCGTGGGCATGATTACCGACGTCATCCAGGCCGCTTTCGATTCGACCGGAACGACCTCTGAGGATCTCGACTGGCTGGTCCCTCACCAGGCCAATCGCCGCATCATCGACGGTTCGGCCAAGAAGCTGAACATTGCCCCGGAAAAGGTGGTCGTCACCGTGGACCTGCACGGCAATACGTCCGCTGCCTCCATTCCGCTGGCACTTGCGACGGCAGCAGGCGACGGACGCATCAAGAAGGGCGACCTCGTGATGCTGGAAGCCATGGGTGGCGGCTTCACCTGGGGCGCGGTTTTGCTGCGCTGGTAGGCGCAAATCCTAAAAAACTGGCGGCGAACAAGAGCTTGACCGTGAGGCACAAGACAAATAATCTTTGCCCACTTTCACAAAATATTTCTATTGGGCGGGGAAACCATGACCGGAAAGACAGTGACGCGAGCAGACCTGGCGGAATCCGTTTTTCGAAAGGTCGGTCTCTCCCGGACCGAATCTGCTGAACTGGTCGAAACGGTTATCGACGAGATTTGCAACGCGATCGTGCGTGGCGAAACCGTCAAACTTTCCTCCTTCGCGACCTTCCAGGTGCGTGACAAGAACGAGCGTATCGGCCGCAATCCGAAGACCGGTGAAGAAGTTCCGATCTCGCCCCGCCGCGTCATGACCTTTAAAGCATCGAATGTGCTCAAGACGCGCATTCTCAAGTCTCATATTGCCCGGAAGGGCAAAACTAAGCCGCAAAATCCGGCTGCCTGATCATCTTTCTCTCCGCTGGACGGAAAAGTTTTTTGCCGCATAGCTACTCTGGCTGTGCGGAACGCGAAGACGTGACTTGAATTCGTGGCTCCAAACCGTTGAAATATGGTGAGTCGCCGTTTGGATCGATCCGCGAGGTCGCGTAGCAGTATGACGTTGGACAAGAGCCCGGATGCGTTTCGCACCATCAGCGAAGTTGCTGATGATCTCGACCTGCCGCAGCATGTGCTGCGTTTTTGGGAAACCCGCTTTCCGCAGATAAAGCCGATGAAGCGTGGTGGGGGCCGGCGTTATTACCGGCCGGAGGATGTCGACCTTTTAAAAGGCATCCGCCATCTACTCTACGATCACGGTTATACGATCAAGGGCGTACAGAAGCTCTTGAAGACAAACGGCAACAAGTTTGTCGTCGCGGTTGGTCACGGTGATCTTGCAAGCGTCGAAGCACTCTCGGCCAGCGTGAACGACACCGTCGCGGGTGAACCGCGCATCGCCATGGCGGAGGAGGACCAGATCGTTGGCCGCGCCAAGCCCCCGATCACGCGCCGCTTCTTCAATTTCGTCAGCGGTGAGGACGATCAGCCGGAAATCTCGGTCGGCAAGTCGAGTGTCGGCAAAGAGGATCGAGCGCTTCTCCAGGAAGCACTCTACGATCTCCTGGAATGCAAGCGTCTGCTCGATCAGGTGCGCTAAATACGTCGCGCAAACGTGCGTAGCGGTTGTAGTGACGACATACGTGAGACAAGAATTTAAAGCGCGGCGGACGAATCTGAAAGGTCGCGATTCACCTCAGACCTGCATGCCTTTCAGCGCTTTTTCGAGATCGGAGAGCTGGAACGGTTTTCTGAGGACAGGCTGGCTGGAACTGCTGCCTTCCGGCGCGCTGCCATATCCCGTCGCAAAGACATAGGGTTTGCCGAGCGCCTCGAGAAGCTTTGCGACCGGCAACGAGCTCTTTCCAGCCAACGATACGTCGAGGATAGCCGCGTCGAACTCCTTGTTCCGGGCCGCATCGAGTGCCTGCTCCAGATCCGGAACGCTGGCACTGACGCGGTAGCCGAGATCCTCGAGCATTTCCTCGAGCAGCATGGCGATCAGTGCATCGTCTTCGACGACGAATATATCCTTCATAGTTCCGTCCGCCCTTTACCCTCGCGTGGACCCGCGTCAGGCCCTTTGCTCGGCATTACGGCTTATCTGTCGCGAGCCGGCTACTCGTCAAGGCTGGAACGCCGCAATGCGAAAACGGCATATTGCCCGGCCGGTTTCGATGTGCAAAAGCTTGAGGCCCGTTTTCGTAACGGAAGGGAAGAGGCTGGGAAATGGATTTGTTGAGCGCCACGGACTGGCTGCGTCATAGGCCGGTTTTGACCTATCCGCTCGCTGTCGCCGCCGTTGCGCTCACCTTCCTGCTGCGTGTTGCGGCCGGCGATTATCTCTCCGGCTTTCCCTTTCTGAGCTTCTTGCCCGCAGTGCTGATCGCAAGCTTCATCGGCGGTGCCGGGCCAGGGGCGGCCGCCGCCATCTTGTCGGGCTTTGTCGTCCAGCAGTTCTTCGTCGAGCCGCACGACATCTTCTGGCCCGTCACCTTCGGCCAATGGATCGGCCTTTCGACCTTCGTCGTCAATGCATTCATCATCGTCGGTCTGATGCAGGCGATCATCGTCTCGCACGGCCGGCAATCGCATCTGCGCGAAGCGCTCAACGATTTCAACAGGAAGCTAGAGGAGACTGTCGCTGAGCGCACCGACGAACTCAAGCGGGAGATGGAAGAGCATGCCGCCGCCCAGGCCCAGGTGCGCCAGTTGCAGAAGATGGAAACCATCGGCCAGTTGACTGGCGGCGTCGCTCACGACTTCAACAACATGCTGGCGATCATCATCGGCAGCCTCGATCTTGCCCAGAGGCGGCTGAACGGCAGGGAGGATCCACGCCTCCTGAACTCGATCCAGAGCGCCAGGGACGGAGCGCAGCGAGCTGCGGTGTTGACTGCGCGCCTGCTCGCCTTTTCACGCCAGCAGCCACTGTCACCGGAAATCATAGATGCAAACAAGCTGGTCGGCGGCATGTCGGAACTGCTGCGCCGGACGCTGGGCGAGCAGATCAGGATCGAAACGGTTCTGGCCGGCGGCCTGTGGCCGACCTTCGCCGATTTGAGCCAGCTTGAAAACGCCATCCTCAACCTCTCTGTCAACGCGCGCGACGCCATGCCCGATGGCGGGCATCTGACCATCGAGACGGCCAATACCGAACTGGACGACCGTTACGCGCGCATGCACCAGGAAGTGGAGGCCGGCCAATATGTGATGATCAGCATCACGGATACCGGCATCGGCATGTCGCCCGAGGTTCTGGAACGCGCTTTCGATCCTTTTTATACTACGAAAGGTCCCGGCAAGGGCACGGGCCTCGGCCTCAGCCAGGTCTATGGCTACGTCAAGCAGAGCAGGGGACACATCAAGATCTACTCCGAGATCGACCGCGGAACGACGGTCAAAATCTATCTCCCGCGCCGTGTCGGTTCCGGCGACGCACGTTTTACGGAGCCGTCCATGAGGCCGATCCCGCAGGGCAGCGTCGATGATACCATCCTCGTGGTGGAGGATGACCAGAGTGTACGGGAAATGACGGCCGAGAGCCTGCGTGAACTCGGCTACAGCGTGCTGCAGGCCGGAGGCGGTCCCGAAGCGCTGGATGTTATGCAGAGAGAACGCGTGGATCTCATCTTCACCGATATCGTTATGCCGCAGATGAACGGCCGCCAGCTTGCTGATGCCGTCATGGAGAAGTGGCCGGAAATACGGATACTCTACACGACCGGCTATACCCGCAATGCCATCGTTCACAATGGCGTACTGGACCACGGCGTCTCGCTCCTTGCCAAACCCTTCAGCCTGGAGCAGCTCGCTCATAAGGTTCGCGAGGTGCTGAACAGCAAGCCTCCCGCGGGACAGGCGTGAGGCCTGGCAAGACCTCATCATCCTGTCGAAAGCCTATTCGAGAACCTGAATGATGCGGTGTGTCTGTGGCTCGACGATCACGCGGCGCTCGTTGATGACGGTATAGCCATAGCCGTCCGCGTTGGGGACGCTATGGATTTCCACGGTGTCGGGAAGAGTTGCGCCGACAGTGATGTCGCCGTCATAGACGACGGAAGGCGCGCTCTGCTCCATCACATAGGTGCGTACTTCCCCCGGAAGCACGACGGTCGAAGCGGTCGGCGCCGGATCGGTTACGATGACGCTGCTCTGCGCGAAGGCGGCAGAGCTGACGGTCAGCATGAGGGCGGCCGTGGCCAGCATGGTCTTGCGCATGGATATTCTCCTCTTCCTACCCAGCCACCGGGAAAACGCCAGCCATGCTTCATGGTTCCGCCGGCAAAGCGCAGGCGGTCGGTCGGAATCGGTTTGATTGGTCGTTGAGTTCGACCCTGCCGTCCCGGAGACGGCGCCTCGCATCCCATATCTTTGAGATGAAGGCGGAGAACGAGTCGAGCGAGGTTGAGAGCCTCCGGGGCGTCCTTTGCCAGCTGTCGATTATTTTTTTGTTGCGCCCTCAAAGGTGGAGCGTGCGCTCGCTTTACCCGGTGCAACTGTGGGCGAGATATTGACCATTTGTTAACCATGGGCATCGTTTATGCCTATGAATGAGATAGGGGTTGTTGATTCGGAAATTCGTCGCGCTTTGTCCCTCAGACAAAGATTAATAAACGGTAGCAACGGCCAGGATATGCATTTTCCGAAGACGATATCGGTGGTGGCCATTTCGGCCATGATAGCCGGCTGCACGTCGACAGGTGAAGTGCGCCAGCCGGCCGGACCTGAGAGCGTAGAGCCCGAAAAGGCCCTTGTGCTGCCACCTCCGGGCGGTCCGTCGATCGTCAGCGTCATTGAGCGAAAGCGCGGAAACGGCGTGGAACAGACGATATCGCTGTTTACCTCCTCATCGGTCCCCGGCCAGAATTTCCTCAAAGCGCAGTTCCTCGGCGCGTCCGGCGTCAATTCGGGCGCCAGCAGCGATTCCTACAGGATGATCCGGCAAGGGGATATCGCCCGGGAGATGGCGCGCGCGGTTCCCGGCGTTCCAATGGCGACCTCAGCCACCTTCCTGCAGAACAGTTACGGTCCCTTCGGCTATGCGTCGGGCCGCAGCCGCGCCGGCGATACCTGCATTTACGCCTGGCAGCAGATCCGCTCCAGCCAGTCCGCGCACACGCAGGCGCGCAATTTCGGCATGATCCAGATCCGCCTGCGCCTTTGCGATGCCCGCGCCGCCGAGCGCCAGCTTCTCGGTATTGTCTACGGGTACACCGTCACCGGCACTTTCGACGGTGATATCTGGAACCCCTATGGCGCACCGCCGCCGGCCAATCCAGCGCTTGGCCAGACCGGCGCGCCGATCTATCCGGATGAGGGCGGTTATCGCCCGAATACCATGCCGATCGGTTACGAACCCGCTCCGGCGGTACGCCAGCCGAGGACCGTGGCCGTGCGCCGGGTGCGGACGCAGCCGTCATATGCCGCACCGGTCCTGCAGCCGCCCGTCGGCCCTCGCGTGCCGTTGCCGAATGACGACATACAGACGAATGCGATAGAGCCGCCGGCAGAAACGCCAGCGCCGATCCAACAACCGGCAAGGCCGATCGGTGTGACCGTGCCTTCGCCTGATTGCATAGGGGACGCGGCCATGACGGCCGCCTGCCAGAAATAGCAAATATCCCAATGCACGGATGCGCAGCGGTTGAGCCATTTCGAAGGGACGTTCATGCGTAAGGCTGGCAGTGTTCTCATATGGGCTGTGGTGTCGCTTTGTGTGATCGCCCTGATCACGCTGCCCGTCAATCTGCAGACCCAACTCATCGCCAGCATCACCGTCGTCACGATCATGGCGCTCATCAAGGTGCTGAAGGGCGAGGGCACATGGCGTCTCGTGGCGCTCGCCTTCGGTACGTCCATCGTGCTGCGCTACGTCTACTGGCGCACGACCAATACGCTGCCGCCGGTTAACCAGCTTGCAAACTTCATTCCTGGCCTGCTGCTCTATCTCGCTGAAATGTATAGCGTGATGATGCTGGCGCTGTCGCTCTTCATTGTCGCGACCCCGCTGCCGCCGCGCCCCTCGCGCGCCGGCAAGCTCGAGCGCTTCCCGCATGTTGATGTCTTCGTGCCGTCCTACAACGAAGATGCCGGCCTGCTTGCCAATACGCTCGCCGCGGCCAAGGCGATGGATTATCCGGCCGACAAGCTGCACGTCTGGCTGCTGGACGACGGCGGTACATTGCAGAAGCGCAATTCCGGCAAGCTGATCGAAGCGCAGGCCGCCGCCGCCCGCCATGCCGAGCTGAAGCAGCTCTGCGTCGATCTCGATGTCAACTACCTGACGCGCGATCGCAACGAACATGCCAAGGCAGGCAATCTCAACAACGGCATGCAGCATTCGAGGGGCGAATTGATCGCCGTTTTCGACGCTGACCATGCGCCGGCGCGCGACTTTCTTCTGGAGACGGTCGGCTATTTCGACGACGACCCGAAGCTTTTCCTCGTCCAGACGCCGCACTTCTTCATCAATCCGGATCCGCTGGAACGCAACCTGCGCACCTTCGACAAGATGCCGAGCGAGAACGAAATGTTCTACGGCATCATCCAGCGCGGTCTCGACAAATGGAATGCCGCCTTCTTTTGCGGCTCGGCGGCGGTGCTGAGCCGCCGCGCACTGCAATCCACCAACGGTTTCAGCGGTGTCAGCATCACCGAGGATTGCGAGACCGCGCTCGCCCTTCACGGCGCCGGCTGGAACAGCATCTATCTCGACAAGCCGCTGATCGCGGGCCTGCAGCCTGCAACCTTCGCAAGTTTCATCGGCCAGCGCAGCCGCTGGGCGCAGGGTATGATGCAGATTCTGCGCTTTCGCTTTCCGCTGCTCAAACGCGGCCTCACGCTGCCGCAGCGCCTCTGCTACATGTCCTCGTCGCTGTTCTGGTTGTTTCCGTTCCCGCGCACGATCTTCCTCTTCGCGCCGCTCTTCTATCTCTTTTTCGATCTGCAGATATTCACGGCCTCCGGCGGCGAGTTCCTGGCCTATACGCTTGCCTATATGATCGTGAACCTGATGATGCAGAACTATCTCTATGGATCGTTCCGCTGGCCTTGGATTTCCGAACTTTATGAATATGTGCAGACGGTGCACCTGTTGCCGGCTGTCATCTCGGTCATGCTCAATCCGCGCAAGCCGACCTTCAAGGTCACCGCCAAGGATGAATCCATTTCAGTCAGCCGCCTGTCGGAAATCAGCAGACCTTTCTTTGTGATCTTCGCAGTGCAGATCATCGCCGTCGCGATCACCATCTACAAGATCTATGCCGAACCCTATAAGGCGGACGTCACCCTAGTTGTCGGCGGCTGGAACGTCATTAACCTCATCCTTGCCGGTTGTGCGCTCGGCGTCGTCTCCGAGCGCGGGGAGAGGGCGTCCTCCCGGCGCGTGCGCGTCAACCGCCGTTGCGAATTCTGCATCGGCGATCAGTGGTACACGGCCTCTATCGAGGATGTCTCCGTCCACGGCGCGCGTTTGCACGTCTTCAGCAAGCATTTCGATGCGGTGCAAGTCGGCGCGCTCGGGGAAATCCGCTTCCGGCCCTATAGCGGCGCCGATCTCGAAACTCTGCCGCTTATCGTCCGCAACATCGAACCATCGGGCGATATTACCAATGTTGGCTGCCAGTATCAGCCGAAAAGCGCGCTCGATCACCGTCTCATCGCCGACCTGATCTTCGCCAATTCCGATCAGTGGAGCCAGTTCCAGGCTTCGCGCCGCCGCAATCCCGGTCTCATCAAGGGCACCGTCTGGTTCCTCGGCCTATCGCTCTATCAGACGAGCCGTGGCCTGGTTTATTTCTTCCGCAGCATGCGGCCGGAGCGCGAGGCGCATCGACAGCAGCAGGCCGCAAAGGCGAACGCCGGATGAGAAAGCTCTTCGTCGCTTCCCTTCTTCTGGTCGGCACATCCGTTTTTGCTTATGCGCAGATCAGCCCTTTCGACATGTCCGGCGAACGTCCGGCGGGTGCGCCGGTTGCTCCGCGCCTGAGACTGCCCGTCCAGCCCGCGCCGGCTCCTGTTCCCGTCGTGCCGCAGACGGTTGCCCCGCAGCCGATGCCGCCTCCCGCGCCTGCAGCGCCGCCGGTCAGCGCCATTCCTCCAACATCTGCACCGGCGCCGGCAACGCCTTCTGCCCCGGCACAGGCCCAGCCACAGCAGGCCGCGCAGCCTGCCGTCCGTTCCGTCGCGGTCGCTCCGCAGATCGGTGATTTCAGGCGCTATATCGTGCCCTTCTCCGAACTAGGCCTCGGTGGTGAATATGACCGTAGGTCATGGTCGATCTATCTGACGACGGAGCAGGCGGCGGCGAAGGCACGGTTCACTTTCACCTATCAGAACGCCGTCGTCGTCGCTCCCGAAGTGTCGCAGCTGACCGTGTTCATCAACAACCGTGCAATCGGCCAGCAGCAGGTCGGTTCACCCGACAGCCCGTCGGCGGTCAGCTTCGACGTTCCTCCGGGTCTCCTGCAACCCGGTGCTAACCTCATCACCTTCGAAGCCAATCAGCGCCACCGCACTGATTGCAGCATCGACTCCACCTATGAGCTATGGTCGAACATCGATCCGGCCGGCACCTATCTGAGCTTTGCCGGCCGCGATGCCGGCCAGCTTTCCGGCACGGATGCGATCCGCGCCATCGGCGTCGACGGCACCGGCAAGACGGAATTCGATCTGGTCGTTCCGGCGATGGAACAACCTGGCACCACTAAGCCGCTTCTGCGTCTGGCGCAGGGCCTGTCACTCTTGAGCGGCATGCCGAACCAGGTTTTTGCCTTCGGGACCGGCTCCCTGCCGGCAGGTGGTCCCGGCAAGATGGCGGTACTCGTCGGTACCGCGGCCGAGCTGCGGCCGATCTTCCCGAGCCTTCCTCAGGGGGCTGAAAGCGCACCACTTGCCGCCTTTGTCACTGACCCGCGCAGTGGTTCGCCCGTCCTTTTGATTAGCGGTCCGTCCTGGCAGGCGGTTTCGACAGCGATCGATACTATCGTGTCTCCGACCGATCGTGCCCCTGAAATACGCCGCGACGTGCTGACCACGCAGCGCTGGACGGCGCCTGACGCGCCGCTTCTCTTCGGCGATACGCGCATCCCGCTTTCGCAACTCGGCATACGCACCGTCGATTTCTCAGGTCGCCGCTTTCGCACAGGCTTCAATGTCGCCGTGCCGGCCGATTTCTATGCCAATGCCTATGGCGAGGCGAAAGTCTTGCTCGATGCCGCCTATTCCAGCAAAGTGCTTCCCGGCAGCCACATCGACGTCTATGTGAATGGCAACATCGCCTCCACAGTGCCGATCGCCACGACCAACGGCGGTATTTTTCGCCAGCTTCCGATCCGCGTGACCATGCGGCACTTCAAGCCGGGCCTGAATTCGATCGCCATCGAGGCAGTCCTGATGACTGAGGACGATGCGGCCTGCGCCCCCGGGGCAACGGCGTCGCAGGCGCCACGTTTTGCACTTTTTGACACGTCCGAATTTCACATGCCCGATTTCGCCCGTGTCGGGCAGCGACCAAACCTCGCGGCCATGGCCGGTACATCCTACCCTTACGGACGCAGTCCAGATCCGACACCGCTGTTCATCGACCGTACCGATGCCGATACACTTTCGGCCACCGCGACCCTGCTTGGCCAATTAGCGATTGCGGCCGGCCATCCGATCGCAATCGATACCGTCGCCTCGCCGAGCGTGATCGGCGATCGCAGTGCGATTTTTATCGGCTCGATTTCGCAGATGCCGGCAACGGCGCTCACCCAGGTCAATGTCGCAACTGCCAGCCAGGCTTCCTGGCGTCCGGTGACGGATTCGCAGCCGACAGAGATCGACAACGGCAAGGCACTGGAAGAATGGCGCTCGCGCATCAGCGGGGGCGCGCTGCAAAGCCGCATCGCGGCGTTCCGCGAATGGCTGCGCCGAAACTTCGATATTACCGGCGCCTCGCTGCAATTCGTTCCCAATGCCGAGCAGGTCTTCACGCCTTCGAATGTGACCTCTCTGATGGTCGCCCAGGGCAAGAGCCCGGATGGTGGTGGCACATGGACCGTCGTGACCGCGCCTTCGGCCAAGGATTTGCGCGAGGGACTAAGTTCCCTGGCCTCCCAGGCGAACTGGCCGCAGATTGCGGGTCATGTCACCACCTATTCCAGCCGTACCGGCAAGATCGAGAGTGTGCCGGTCACGCGCTTCGATTTCGTACCCACCGCCGGCTTATCGATCGCCAACTATCGCCTGATCGCCGCCAACTGGCTGTCGACGAATATCCTCTCCTATTCCTTCCTTTTGGTCGCGCTGTCGCTGCTCATCGGTCTGGCTACGTCCAGAATGCTCTCAAGGCTTGGCAGGTCGAAATGAAGGCCTGGATCGCCGCAGTGCTGGCAGGCACGATGATGCTTTCGTTTGCCGGTAAGCCTGCCTCTGCCCAGCAGCCGCGGATCAGCGGCGAGGCGTGGGCCGCCTATAAGGCAAAGTTTCTCGATCCGAGCGGCCGCATCATCGATAACGGCAACGGCAATATCAGCCATAGTGAGGGCCAGGGCTACGGCCTGCTGCTTGCCTATCTCGCCGCAAGGCCGGCGGATTTTGAGCAGATCTGGTATTTTACCCGCACCGAACTGTTGCTGCGCAATGACGGCCTTGCCGTGTGGAAATGGGATCCCTCCGCCACCCCGCATGTAACCGATACGAACAATGCATCTGATGGCGATATATTGATTGCCTATGCGCTTGCGCTGGCGGGATCCGCCTGGAACCGCGCCGACTATATCACCGCGGCCACCCGCATGGCGCAGTCGACACTCTCGGAAACTGTGGCCAGTTTCGGCGGCCGCACCCTGTTGATGCCCGGTACGGAAGGCTTCTCCGGCGCGGATCGCGACGATGGCCCCGTTATCAACCCGTCCTACTGGGTCTATGAAGCGCTACCCGTCATGGCAGCACTTGCACCGTCCGATCTGTGGCAGAAACTGACGGACGATGGCCACTCGCTGCTCAAAGCCATGCAGTTTGGTCCGCGCAAGCTGCCCGCCGAATGGGTGAGTCTGAAGCGTCAGCCGCAACCGGCCTGGGGTTTCGAAGCCGAGTTCGGCTACAACGCGATCCGCATCCCGCTCTATCTGGTGCGGGGCGGCGTGACCGACAGGGCGCTGCTGACGCGTCTCAAGGAAGGCATGACCGCAAACGGCGTAACCGCCACTATCGATCTGACTACCGGGCGGTCGAAGACGGAGCTTTCCGACCCTGGTTATGAAATTGTTAACCACGTTGTGGCCTGTGTATTAGACGGAACGAAGCTTCCAGCCGAAGCGCTGCAATTTGCGCCTGTCTATTATTATCCATCAACGCTTCAGCTTCTGGGGCTGGCTTATGTCGGGGAGAAGCATCCAGAGTGCCTGTGAAATCTTCTTTCGTGGCGATCACGGCAGCAGTCCTGGTGGCGACCCTCATCGCCGGACTGAAGGACCGCGAGGCATTGCAGCAACGTTTCGGCTTCGGTGGCGGGACCCCCGAACTCATGATGATGGGCCGCATCAAGGGGCCGGATAGCACGTCCAGTCAGTCGATCGATGTGCAGACCGTGGCGGAACGAATTCAGGCCGCGACACAGGATGATACCGCCGATCAGCCCCGGAACCCGGCCCAGACGGATCTGCCCCAGACAAGCCAAGCTCAGACGAGCCAACCCCAGACAGGCCAAGCTGAGAAAACCGCTCCGTCTCAGCAGTTGGCCCCGGTTCCGGTCGTCCCGCTGACCGTGCCACCCGCGGCCCCTGCCGGTGTCGCCACAGCGCCGGCCAATCCGGCCCCGGCAGGCATGGCAGCAAGCCAGCAGCCGGTTGTCGATGTAAGCGCCCTTCGTTATTTCGCAAGCCGCGGCGACAAGGTTCGTCTGCAGGCGGAAATCTCCCGCCTTCAGGCGCTCTACCCGAATTGGGTGCCGCCCGCCGATCCGCTCGCCATTCCACAAAACGGCGACCGGCAACTCGAAAATATGTGGCAGCTTTATTCGGAGGGGCGTTATGCCGAACTGCGCAAGGCGATCGCCGATCGTCAGGCGGCCGAAAACTGGCAACCGCCAGCCGATCTGCTCGACCGACTGGACGTTGCCGAGTCCCGGACTCGGCTGGTCAATGCCTCCGATCTCAAGCAGTATGCGACGGTCATAGACATCGCAGCCGAGACGCCGAGCCTGCTGACCTGCGCTGAGATAGATGTGCTCTGGCGCGTCGCAGAGGCATTCATTGAGACGAACAGGCAGCAGCGCGGGCAGGATGCCTATACCTACATCCTGAAGAACTGCACCGAGCCGGCCGAACGCGTGGCGACGATCCAGAAGGCTGCCGCTCTTCTGCCCTACGGACCGATGCAGGCGCTGCTTTCTCTCGAAAGACCTGCAGATGCCAACGGTGTCAGAGAATTCGACAGCCTTCGCGATGATCTTGCCCGCCGCTTTGTTGCCGATGGCAACGACGATGCCAAGCTCGATGTCGCTTCCGAGTATATCTCCCGTGTCGAGAGGCTTGCCGAAGAGCAGGGGCTGCCCTCCGACGCCTTGCTGCTCGGCTGGTATCAGCTTCGCCGGAACAACGAGGCGGATGCCGAGAAGTGGTTCCGCATCGCCCACGCCAAACAGGATTCCGCTGTTGCCTCGCAGGGCCTGGCGCTGGCGCTGATTGCCCGCAAGTCGCCGCAGGAAGCGGAGGATGTCATGTATAAATGGCGTGACGATTCCAAGGAAGCGACCGCCACCTATCTTGCCGCGACCGCCAATCTGATGGCCTTGCAGCCGCCGGCCGATCTGAGCGAGGAGGTGCTCGGCCGCATCGCCGCCACCATCATCCAGCAGAAATACGTGCCGACGGCCCAGCAGTTCGGCTGGTATGCCCGTTCGTTGAACCAGTTCCAAACGGCCGCCCGCTGGTTCGAGACGGGATTGCGCTGGAATCCGGATGACGAACCCTCAGCCTATGGCCTTGCCGTCACCCGCCAGCAGTTGAACGACCATGCCGGCGTTGCCGAGATCCAGCGTCTCTGGGCCGGTCGTTCGGTCCGCATTGCCACATTGAACGATAAGTCTGCCGGCTCCCGAACCAACGCTCCATTGCCGGCCCCCGGCTCTGCGTCCGAGTCGCAGCCGGTAGTTCAGCCCGCAGCACCGCAAGTCCAATCAGCGCCGACCGAACGCAGCGCGGCCTTCCAGCCGGAGCCTCAGTCCCCGGCGCAATTTCAATCCCAGCAGTCGCAAGTGCAGCCCCAGCCCATTGCGCCGGCCCAGTCCGTTGTGCCAGGAAGGCCCGCGCGGGTCATGCAGGCGGTCGCGGTCGAGCGCGGTCCGCGCCAGATTCGCGGCTGCTCCACCACAATAGATCCCGCCCGCCTCAGCCCCGGCGATGCGCTGACACGCGGCTGGTGCCTGATGGACATCAACAGGCCTATGGAAGCGGTGAAGGCTTTCGAGGCGGCGCTCGCAAGTCCTGTGCGCAAGGAGCGTGAGGATGCCGCCTACGGTCAGAGCCTCGCCTATCTGCGCGCCGGCCTTTCCAATAGGGCAGCGGTCGCGGCTACCAAGGCGCCGCAAAACCGCGACCGCGCCTCCGAACTGCAGGTGGCGATCCTTGCCGATCGCGCGCTCGCCGCCTTCGAAGGCGGCCGATATCGCGAAACGCTCATTTATCTCGACCAGCGCGCCCAGCTGCAGCAGGAGCGCGTCGATCTCATGGTGCTGCGTGGCTACAGCTACATGAATCTGAAGATGTATGGCGACGCTACGCGCGTTTTCGAGGCTGCCGCGGCTACCGGCAATCGTGATGCCACACGCGGCCTCGCGGATGTGAAGAACATTACCCACCCCGAGGTCAATGACTAAGCGCGTCGCGATCTTCGCGACATGCTTTAGATTGACGTCGCCCCTACGCTCGGCTAGTCGCGGAAGGCCTGACAGCTTTCCGCTTCGCAAGGAACCTTCCTTTGTCCGCTTCTCATCGCGTTCTCGATAAGACCTACGATGCTTTCCTCTTCGATATGGACGGCACCGTGCTGAACTCCATCGCCGTCGTCGAGCGCGTCTGGAGCGAATGGGCGCTTCGCCATGGTTTCGAGCCTGAGGTTCTTCTGAAGACCATCCATGGCGTTCGTGCATCCGACTCCATCCGCCAGCTCAGCCTTCCCGGCGTCGATCCGATTGCGGAGGCAAAGCTGCTTCTGAAGGAGGAGATGGAGGATTTCGAGGGCATCGCCGAAATCCCGGGTTCCATCCGCTTTCTGAATGCGCTGCCCCTGGACCGCTGGGGGATTGTCACCTCCGCGCCGATCGAACTGGCCCTCCGCCGCATGGCCGCCGCACGCATTCCCATGCCTAAGATGATTGTCAGCGGTGAAGAAGTCTCGTCAGGCAAGCCGAGCCCGGAATGTTATTTGCTTGGCGCAAGCCGCCTTGGCGTCGATCCCGCTCGCTGCCTGGTGTTCGAGGATGCGGTTGCGGGCATTCTCGCTGGCGAGGGTGCCGGAGCCGATGTCACTGTCATCACCGAAACCCATACAACGCCCTTCGAGACGCCGCATTTCACGATCGCCAACTATGCCGCCTGGAAGCCGCTTGTGACGGCGGATGGCAAGCTCGCGCTGTCCGCCGCTTAGTCTGGCAGCCCGAATAGTCTAAGGCAGAAGGCTTCAGAATTTATAGCCCACGCCGATCATTACCACATGCTGGTCGATGTCGCCGTCGAGTCCGAGCAGATCGGCGCTGCCGTAATCATTGTAGCGATATTCCAGCCGGCCGAAGACATTATTGGTGAAGGCGTAGTCGACTCCCGCGCCAATCGTCCAGCCCGATAGCGTATCCCTGTCGTCGCCGGCGGGACCGTCGATATGCACCTGTGCACCCGTCCAGCCGGCCGCGCCATAGATCAAAGCGCGATCGATCGCATAGCCGAGCCGGGCGCGGACGGAGCCGGCAGTTTCGAGGCCGACTTCAAACGGGCCGACATCGGACTTGTCCCAGTTATAGGAAATGTCGCCTTCGATGCCGAAGACGAAATTATTGTCGAGCTGCCAGTTATAGCCGACGAAGCCGGTGATCAGGCCACCATTCATGTCTTCGGAAAAGACGTCGAAATCGCCATTGGCCCAGGTCGGCCCGCCGCCCAGACCGGCATAGAAACCCCTCCACGTGAAGACCGGCGCGATCTCGGCTGCCGGTGCGGCCGGTATCTCATCGATGGCATCAGCCGCCATGGCCGAGCCGGCGACGAGGCCGCTGACGAGGAAGCTGGCGACGGCGGTGGATACGAAGTGACATTTCATGATTTCCCCCTTCCGGAAAATCCGGCTGAAAACTCGTTTGAGATCCGACTGCCTCGGACAAAGACCGCATGGCGCATCGCGGCCGCGGGTAAGCCACCCGCAAAATCATGGGTTTCTAACGCGGTTTTTGGGTAATGGTTCCGAGGAAGGGGACGGCCCGACTGGATGGATCCGATCTGCTTGGCAGGACAGAAGCCGGCAAGCCCTAGAACTTGATGCGATTGCCCTTGTTGTCGATCATCTGCAGCACGTTGCCGTCCGTCTTGATCGAAATGCAGTCAGTCTGCTTATTGGGGAAAAGAACGCAGATCTGACCGTCAGAAATTTTGTAGCCGTTCTTATTGCCTTGACGGTACTCATAGCCGTTCGATGCCTTCCGCAGGTCGCTGGCACCCTTCAGAAGCTGACGAATTTCGTTTTCCTTGGCGTTCCGGAACCGGACGTTTTCTGCCAATGCCATATGCGAGGAGGCCAGCGTCGCGATCACGCCGATGAGAAGTGTGCGGCTGGGCAGCATGTGATAAACTCCGGCAGCTGGTATGCAAGCAATTGAAGAGAATGAAATGATCAGGGTCGTCCTTGCCTTAGCTTTAGCAATGCCCGCCGGTAATGCAATGGCTGTCGATCCCAGAAATCCGCGTGTCAGCGAGCAAAACTACCAGGATTGCCGCCGCTTTCCCGAGCGTTGCGCCGGTGACGACCGCAACCGCAATCGCCGAGATTACTACCGCGACAACACCCGCCAAGGCTCGGGCAAGTACATCTACCGCGGCGAGCGCCGCATATGGACGGATGAATCACGCTGAGGACCCGTCGCACGCTCTGCAAGGCAATCGATCGTGACTCGCATCTGCTTGCCATTACCACTCCTCAAAGGCCGAAAGGAAAGGTTTCCTGACCGCCTCCCGCTGCTTGCTGCTGGTAGAGCGGCGTCAACGCATGTGTTTCGTCGAACCACACGAAAGCGTCGTATTGCTGGGGCAGGGAGGTCAGCATGTAGTGGCTCATCCGTTCGGTTTCCGGCCTGTAGATGACACCTATAAAACGTTGAAGCCGTTGGTCTATGAGCTCGGCATGCAGATCCTGGTTGCGCTCGAAATCGAGGAGGAACCATTTCTTTCCGGCTTGATGACACAGATGCTCGTAACTTTCTGCAAGAGCCGGATTGATCCTCTTCTTCTCAGCCTGCCCGTCCCAGTCGCTTGCCGCTAGAACTTCGCCGGAATGCGTCCCGCAGCCGATGAGGCTGGTCATGCCGTCGAAACGCTGTCGGCAGAGCTGGCCGAGATTGAGTTCATCACGAGCGGCGGCCATCTCGGCAAAGCGTGCGTCACCGATGTGGGAATTATGCGCCCATACGATCATTTTAGCGGCCGGCCCGTGGAAATCTAGGAGATGTTCGACCGTTTCGGCCATATAGCTGTCACGCAGATTCCAGGCTTTCGAGCCGCCGTAGTACATGATGCGATAATATCGCTCTGCCGCTGCCAGGAGCCTCGCCGACTGTGTGGCGTCAAGAAAGCCATCGTCACTGCCATCATTCTCGCTGAAAGATCGAGCCAAGAGCTCCTGGCATTGTTGCGATACGGCGTCCTCACAGGATTTATAGGCGTCGCTGAGGATCGCGCGCCCATAGGTCGCAGGGTTGTTTTGCCAGGGGCTGAGGCAGCCGTAGCGTTCGCGGGCGACCACGGCAGCGTCAGGGCTGACGCGCTCGAGATAATCGATCACCATGCGAATGGACCCTGCCATGTTGTAGAGGTCGAGCCCGTAGAAACGGATGGGACCCATGCGCGAGGCCTGGCGCCTGATATTTTCCGCACGCATCCACCGGATGAACTCGATAAATTCCTCATTGTGCCACATCCAGACGGGAAAACGCTCGAAGGGGTGGGCTTGCGAAAGGCTTCGGCCGGCGATCAACCGATCGATGGCGGCTGCATCGGGCCAGTCGGCTTCGACCGCGATCAGATTGAAGCCGTGGCGCTCGATCAAATACCGGCTGATGGCGGCGCGTGCGCGGTAGAATTCGGCCGTGCCGTGGGTGGATTCACCGAGAAGAACGATCCGGCTGTCGGCAAAGCGATCGAACAGATGTGTGAAGCTTTCGTCGTCGACAGACGAAAATGTCTCGGCCGCGTCCGAGATCATTTGCGCGGGTGTTCTTTCGGGTTGGGCGGCAGAGGTGTAGAGCGGATGCGTTGCGGTCCAGGCATCCTCACCGATCAACGGAACGAAGAATACGCCGCCGAGATCTTCCTCTTCGAACGCGTCCGCACCGGTGCGGATGATGCGCTTGAGACGCTGTCCGTCGTCGTGGCCGACGGGGATGATCAATCGTCCCCCAAGATCGAGCTGTTCTTTCAGAGAGGGCGGTACTTCCGGTGCACCGGCCGAGACGATGATGGCGTCGAAAGGAGCGGCCTTGGCCCACCCCTTGCTGCCGTCGCCGATGCGGACGTCGATATTGCTGTAACCGAGCCGGCCAAAGCGTTCGCGTGCTTGCTGTGCCAGCGCTCCATGGCGTTCGACCGTGTAGACATGTCTTGCTATGCGGCTGACGACTGCGGCCGCATAGCCGGAGCCGGTGCCGACTTCGAGCACCTTGTCCCCGGCTTCGAGATCGGCCTTCTCGATCATCAGCGCTACAATGAAAGGCTGCGAGATCGTTTGGCCCTGGCCGATGGAAAGCGGCGCGTCCTCATAGGCGAATTCTTCGAAGCCCGGATCGACGAACATCTCGCGCGGTACGGTGCGCATTGCGCGGGCGACGGTTTTGTCCTGAATGCCGCGGCGGACAATGTGCTGCTCCACCATGCGGTCGCGATTGCGGATTAGGTTCATGAGAGACCTCTCTTGCCGGGCAAGTCTGCATGGGATCGTCAGATGCCGCAGCTGCAATCCGACACGAAGCTTCGACCATCTAGGCACGAATGATCACCCAAGCACGAGAAGAACGATCTTTCCGCGAGCATATGGTTCTTGTCGATCGCCTCGATTTCAGGACTTCGTGACCGCCGACGCGATGAATGCCGACCGCATCGCATTTTTCCTTTGATGTCGCGGGCAAAGGCAACCTTCTCGTCATTCGAACAACAGCTGCCGGAAAAGGTTCCCTATTCGTCGAGCAAACGCGGTGAAGGCGGGAACTTTGGCGCTTAGGCCACGTTGGGACGCGCATGTAGCGATCCTCGGATTATCGTCCGGTGAACAGGCATTGCCGGTTCCGGCAGCAGAAGGAGGTCTTCGTGTCATTCACACTCAAGAGTTCCGCTTTCGCGGACGGCTCCGCAATTCCAAGCAAGTACACGCGGCTCGGCGAAAACATCGCGCCGCGCCTTGAATGGGCCGGAGCGCCGGACGCGACACGGAGCTTTGCTCTCATCGTCGAAGACCCGGATGCGCCAAACGGAATCTTCAGTCATTGGGGCGTCTTCAATATACCGGGTGATCGCAATGCATTGCCGGAAAGCAGCGACACGGCACCGAACGGAGGGCTGCGTTTCTGCGACAATGATTTTGGCAATGGCCGCTATGACGGCCCGCAGCCGCCCAAAGGCCACGGCATACATCACTATCACTTCAAGTTGGCGGCACTCGACGTCCCGGCTCTGTCAATGCCGGCATCGGCCGGCATCCAGGCTATGTGGCGAGAGGCACAGAAGCATATGATCGCTGAGGCCTCGCTCACCGGCACCTTTGAACAAAGGTAATCGGCAGCCGGGGTCCATCTTGCTCGGTGATAGCCGTGCGGAGGATATGTTGACTATTTATAAGCACTTCCAAGAAGGTCAGGAAAAGCAGGGCGACATGGTTGTCAAGCTCTATCATTCCGGCGACGAGATACGCGGATTCGTGCGCAAGGTGACCGGCCAGGGTAAGGACGACAGTGTATTTCCGGGCGAGGAGATGGAACCGGCAGCCGCGCTTCAGATTGCCCGCAGCCATTTGCACGGAGCCAGCGAAATCCTCATCGAACTGTGCGAAGGCGTCGAATGGGATGCGCGCTGGGGTACGCTGCACTAGGCGCATTCGCGATGCCCAACCGCGTGCATCCTCCGGACGTTCTTCCGCCGAGATCGCCGAGTACCCGGGAGACTCGGATTGCACACATCGGTCACTTCAGACCTTGGTCCGTGTCGAAAGCTTGGCGACTGTGGTATTCGGCCGCCACAGGGATGGCTGAAGAAACCGAGGGGAAAAAAGATGCAGGCATCGATCATCGCTGAACTGCAGACGGCTCGAAGCAATCTTGCAACGCTTGGAGCACCCGACCGCCGTGTTCTCGTGGCGCGCATCCAAAACTACCTGCAGGAATACCGGGAAGATATTCTCGGTCATGTGCCTGCAGACCGATGCGTGTGGATCGAGCGACTTATCGGATCCCTTTCGATCAAGGCTCCACAGATCGCCTCGTTGGACAACGAGGAATTCCATTCGGTTCTTTCCGAATTCGAAAAACTCCTCGTCATACTCGAAGACCTGACATCCTCCTGGGACGGGTTGCCCCACACCGTCCACTGAATCCCGCTCTCTTACGCGCTGCTTGAACGGCGAACATCGCCGGCTGCTAGGGCACAAGGAAGAGCCGGGCTCAATTCGCCAGTCATGCCTAGACGGCAAGGGCCGCCACCTAAGCCTCGGTTGGCTGTCAAGCTATGGTGGTTATTTGGACTGAGATTTCAAGGGATTAAATGGTCGGGGCGACTGGACTTGAACCAGCGACCCCTTGACCCCCAGTCAAGTGCGCTACCGGGCTGCGCTACGCCCCGACCTGCCGAAACGGCTTGCTTCTGTTAGACTCTTCGGTTTTTGGACGCAAGGGAAAAATGTCGCCATGATCATAAAACGGAACTTGTCCAGGAGGATGTCTGCAGCGAGGCTTTTTCCTGCCCCTTTAGTGCGGTTTGATATTATCGTACCCCACTGACGACCGTCGGAAAAGTCTGCGGCAATAGTCTGCCTACGCCGGAACAGCATGGAAATCCTTCCACTCGCGAGCAATTCGCGTCAGGTCAGGTTTACGCAGATTGCATAGATTTTCAGTTGTAGTTTTTAAGGTGATAAATTTATGGTGCAATATTTCTATAGAATTTCCACCCGATGCCTCTGTTTATAAGAGGTGATTTATTTGCACTAACTTGAGATATACACGTGATTAAAGCTTGTGCCTGCGGTGTCGTCGGTTTTGAGTTCTTGAAATTAAAATTTATTCGCAATTTTGCTGCCGGGCGTATAAGGAAGAGAAATCGTGAAAAGCATAGTTTCGGGCTCATGACGATTGACAATAACGGACAGGACTGCCGGCAGACGCTTGCCGCTGCATTTAAAGCTCTTTCCGACGAGGCCGTCAAAGCCGGCTGGCCGGAAGGGGAGGTTGCCCTTGCGCTGGCGGATCTTGCCGAAGAGCATGTGGCCGCGATCGGCGCCAAGGTAATCGTTGAAGGCTTCAACCAGTCGCAGCTTTATCCGGCGAGCGGCCGGCTGAAATTCCGAGGCGAATTCTGATCAGTCCGTCGATCCTCATAGCAGCAGCCCGGCTGCCCTAGCAGCCGTCATGAAAGACGCCCGTGCCGCGGGAGGACTTCTCAGCCCATCCATTGCATCGAGACAGTGCTGGAAGCCACTCTGGTATTCACGTCTGCGCTTGGCCGGCCAGCGCCTAAGATATTCGACAGCTTCCCAGGCAGTTGAAACGATGAAGCTGCTGCTTGGAGATTTGACCCTCACGGGCGAGGGAAAGCGTTTTTCGCTCACGGCTCTGTCATTCCAGATGGAATTTCGAACGGCCTGCAACGCACGAGACAAGAGATTGTTCCCGATTCTGATTTGCGTAGTTGCTAAAGTTTTGTGCCACGCGCATAATATGGACAAGGCTGGCAGGGAGGGCGTCGGCTACGCAGAATGATGCGTTATGCCCTTCGAGGGAAATGCGGCGCGATGTTGAAATCGTCAGTTCATCCCCAGGATTTACCGCTCTTTTCGGAAGATATCGACCTGCTGTCCCAGGTCCTGACTCAGGTTTGCGATGAGAGCGGCATCGCTCCGCGCACGCCAGAAGCCGATAGGATCGGCGCGGCCCTCATCCAGCTTTACAAGCAAGGCGTGAAGGATAGCGGCAAGCTGACCACTCTCGCCAAGACCTATCTCTAAAGCTTCCCAGTTAGAATACTTAAGCTGTGCAGAAAAGGTGCTGAGCTCAGTTCTGCTCGATCGACACATCGTCCTTGCCGAAGTTCATCTCGATGCCCCGAGGCTTGCTCTCCTCGTGATAGATGTAGGCACCAAGCCGACGACCGCGGCGACGGCGCTTGGTTGCGTCAGTCGTCGTTGGCTGCGTTGAGGTTTTCGGGCCGGATGCCGTCATCGGTGGAACTGCGGGTGCGCAGACGTATGCCAGGGCCGCCCTCATCCTGATTGCCACTGGCGATGAAGATGATGCCGTAGGCCTCCAGCGTGTTGCGCACATCGATCATGGCGCGGGTCTCGCCCGCCCATTCGCCGTTTTCCAGCGCAGTAACCGTTTCAACGGAAAGTCCTGCATGAGCCGCGAGGTCCTCGATGCTCATGCCGATCATGGCGCGCGCGCCGCGTATCTGTGCTCCTGTAATCATGCCGGAAATCTAGCGCCTTTGCCGAACTTCTCAAGTGTTTGTGAACGGCTCGAGCGCTTATGACGAGCTTCCAGTGCGGCACAGCCCCAGACTATGCCGAACAACAGGTAAACGTGGCGCCAGTGGTCGATGTCGATGACGTTTCCGATCGCCGCGTGGCCTAGAACTGAGATCCATGCGACCATGAGGAAAGGCTGCCATGGCCGGTCGAGTAATATGCTGCGGAAGCCGAGAGTGAGCGTCCAGCACAGCAGGCCGACATAGCTGACGAAACCCAGCCAGCCATAAGTGGTCAGCGACTTCAGCCAGATATTGTGCTCGTCCTCCGGAAACATAGTGCCGAAGACAAGCGGCCCGATACCGAGTGGCCGTTCCATCATCATCTGGAAGCCGATGCGGTGGCGGTCAAAACGGCCGAGGTGCTCACCATCATATTGCTGCACGAGCTGCGCGCGCGCAGAGAAAAGCTCGCTGACCTTAGGAACCTGCAGAGCAATCAGTAGCGAGGCCGCCATCAGGATGATGGCGCCAAGTGACAGGATCAGCACTCTGAGCCGGAAGGCGCCGCTGCGCTCCTTCAGCAGCATGATGAAGATCAGTATCAACACGGTGACGGCGAAAAGACCCCAGGCCGCACGCGAGAAGGAGAGGAAGATGCCGAGCGCCAGGATGAGCAGCGCTCCGGCCTTGAACGGCGATGTTCTGAGATTCCCGGCGAGAATGCTGTGGACGAGGTAAAGCGCCGGCGGCACGAGAAAGGGACCGAAAACGTTCGGATCCTGAAAGGCGCCCTTGGCGCGGTCGTAAAGTGTGAAAACTTGCGACCCCGGAAAGGCGTGGAAATAGCCGAGAATGCCGAGCAGAGAAGTGATAACAGCCGCAAAGCTCCAGGCATTGAAGATCAGCGGCAGCCGCTTGTGGCTGTCCTCGATGATCGCGGCATAGAAGATCGAGGTCAGCGCAAGGAAGGTGGAGACGGCAACATACATCGGGCCGGTCGCCAGGTCCCGCATCTGGGTGAGCGATAACATGCCGCCAATATTGAAGGTGAGCAGCAGCGCCAGAAGCGGAGCGGTGGTGCGGGAGATCTTCAGGCCGAGAATGAACCAGAGACCGATCAGCCCCGCCATCCAGAGCTCGTAGGGCGCCGGCTCGTCAATGACGAAGCCCGAGAGAACGACACCGAAGGCGACCGCTGCCGAACCGATGAGCCGCAGCGTCAGCCTTTGCGGCTGCGCCACGCGCGCAGGGGAGGCGTCGATCGCGCTCAATAGGCGTTTTCCGTGTTGAGCAGCCGGACGGGTGTCAGGAACAGGATCTTGAGGTCGAACCAGAGCGACCAGTTTTCGATGTAATAGAGGTCGTAGGCCGTGCGGAACTTGATTTTGTCGTCATTGTCCACTTCGCCACGCCAGCCATTGATCTGAGCCCAGCCGGTAACGCCGGGCTTGACGCGGTGGCGCGCAAAATAGCCATCGACGATATCGGCGAAAGCGCGGTCGTGCGCCTGGGCAAGCACGGCGTGTGGACGCGGGCCTACCAGCGAAAGTTCGCCTTTCAGTACGTTGAAAAGCTGCGGCAGTTCGTCGATCGAGGTCTTACGGATGAAGCGGCCGACACGGGTGACGCGTGGATCGCCCTTGGTGACGGCGGCCTTTGCCGTCGGATCGCCCATGTTGGCGTACATTGAGCGGAACTTGAAGACATTGATGACTTCATTGTTGAAGCCATGGCGCTTCTGCATGAAGAAAACAGGTCCTTCCGAAGTCGCCTTCACTGCAATCGCTGTCGCCACCATGATGGGCCAGAGCAAGCAGAGCGCGACGATGGTGAAGAAGATATCGAAAGCGCGTTTGGCGACGGAATCCCAGTCGCGGATTGGCTTCTTGAAGATGTCGAGCATCGGCACCGCGCCGACATGAGAATAGGCGCGCGGGCGGAAACGCAGTCGATTGGCATGTGCGGCGAGGCGAATGTCGACCGGTAGCACCCAGAGTTTTTTCAAAAGTCCGAAGATACGCGCCTCGGCAGACAGCGGCAGCGCGATGATCAGCATGTCGATCCGGGTTATGCGAACGAATTCCACGAGTTCGCTGACCGTGCCGAGCTTCGGATAGCCCGCGACCATGATCGGCGAGCGCTTTTCGCCGCGGTCGTCGAAGATACCGCAGATGCGGATGTCGTTATCCGCCTGCTGCTCCAGCATACGGATCAGTTCCTTGGCCGGCTCGCCGCCGCCGACAATGACGGCGCGGCGCTCCATGATGCCGTTGCGCGCCCAGCGGCGAACGCCCTGCGCCACGAGGAAGCGGTCGATTACGAGGAAGAGCGCGCCTGCAACAAACCAGATGGCGTAGGATTGCGCGGTCGCGGCGCTGACACCGCGCAGGAGCGAGAAAGCACCTGTTGTCAGCACGAAGACGATGGCGAATGCTGCGAAGGCACGCGGCAGATACCGCACGCGGGCTCTGAGAGCCGGAATGGAATAGGTATCTGCAAGCTGAAGCGCTACCACGGTCAATGCCGAAACGATCGCCGCCATGACGGCCCGCATCAGGATGCTGTCGCTGCCGTCGCCAGGTGCGAAATAGAAGGCGGCAAGGCCGATGACGAGCTGTGTCAGGAATTCCAGCAACCGCAACTGGCCGATGATGATGACAGGCGAATAGGTTCCGTCACGAAACTGCTCGGCGATCTGGCGGGCATAGGGATTGATACCAGGCGTCTCGCCGGCTGCATGCGTGGAGGCACCGCTGCGCGTCTCTGTATCAGAGACCTGCTTGCGCAGGGCTTCCACGTCGAACTGTCCGCTCTTTTCCAGCTTGTTCATGGGGCTTCATCGCTCGTTGATGTGAGCGGGATAACAGAAAGCCCCTAAGAAACATTTACGAGGCGGCCGGGATCGCCTGTGCCGCAGCGGGATTGACGAGTTCGCCGTAGAGTTTCAGCACTTCGCCTGCCATGACCGACGCGGAAAAGATCGATTTGACCGCATCAGGAGAGGGCATGACCTTTTCGTGCCAGCCGGGCACCGTAAGCGCTTCCGCCATCACCCGCGCCAGATCATCGGAATCTCCCGGTGTCACCAGTGCGGGACTGTCCGCCCCGAGCACCTCCGGAATGCCGCCAACGCGCGAGGCGATGACGGTCTTTCCGGCGCCGAGCCCTTCCAGCACGATATAGGGCATGGCTTCGGCGCGGGAGGGAACGACGAGGTTCTGCGCCATGGAGAAGGCATCCTTCACGCGCATGGCCGGCAGCATGCCGATCCGTTTGCCGAGACCGCGCTCCACCATCATCTCGCGATAGCGGTCGCGTTCGGGTCCGTCACCGATCATCAGTGCCGAAAGCGGCCGACCGAGCAGGCGCTCGGTCTTGGCGAACGCATCGATGAAGATATCGGGACCCTTCAGGTCGCGCAGCATGCCGACATAGATGAAATGCACGGCATCGGAGCGGGTCGGAATATCGGAAAAATCCCGCGCCCCGATGCCGTTATAGATCAGCCGGTTCGTGACCCGGGGCCGGCCCACCTTGGTCGCATAGGTTTGTCGCTCGTATTCACAGATGAAGACCAGCGCATCGGTAAAATATTCCTGCAGCCGCTCCATGCGCAGCACGAACTGGCCGAGCATGGAGGCGCGGGAATAATGCAGGCTTCCGCCATGGGCGGTATAGAGGCGGGCTACGCGATACCTGTTGACCCGCAGGGCTGAGCCGGCAAGCCGCGCAAGCACACCGCCCTTGGCGCCGTGCCCATGCAGCACATCCGGCCGCAAGCTCCTGATTTCCTTGAATGTATTCCAGAGTACTTTGGCATCAGCCGGACTGATGGAGCGCCGGATCGGAATGCGCGTCAGTCCGAGTGAAAGAAAAGGACGGATATCGTCGAAGAGACGATCTTCATATTCGCCGCCGGTCGAGCTGTCGCAGATGATGCCGATTTCGTGGCCCGCCCGGCTGTGCTCCTCCACCAGGTCGCGAACATGGCGGAAAATTCCGCCGACCGGCGACCGGAAGCAGTGAAGAATGCGGAGGGGCCTCTGCTCTGCCATCGGCTAGAAGAGCCGTTCACGAACATAGATCGTGTCACCGGCGATGATCGGGCCGGAAATATTGACGCGGCCGGTCAGCACCTGTCCGTTGATCTTGCGCGTGACGTCGACCATGCTCTGGTTGGCGCGGCTGGTGAAGCCGCCGGCAACTGCGATGGCGTTCTGCACGGTCATGCCGGGGACATAGGCATATTGGCCGGGCTGGCCGACCTCGCCCATGATGTAGACGGAGCGATAGCGGTCGACATCGATCGTGACATCGGGATCCCGAAGATACCCTTGCTGCAGCTTCTGCGCGATCTGGCCGGAAAGCTGCTGCAAGGTGCGGCCGCGGGCAGGGACCTGGCCGATAAGGGGGAATGCGATATAGCCCGCCTGATCCACCGTATAGGTATTGGTCAGCGTCGGCTGGTCGAAGACGGTGATGCGCAGGCGGTCGCCACTATCGAGCGAATAGGGCTGGATCGTCGCCTGGTTGAAGGCCTTCGGTGCTGGCCGATAGGTGGTGCAGCCGCCCAATGCAGCCATCATGGCGGCGAGGCTCATAGCCATTAAGGTCTTGGGCTGGACGAAGGGCATCCGCTTGCTCACAGGAAGATAATTCGGTCGAGCCGTTATCGATCTATTAGGGTTAATGCCCGGTAAAAATCAGCCGATTTCCGCAAATCCTTTTGTCAAATGCACCTCGTTTGCGAGGGAATTGCCATTAACCGTTGAGTTACCATGGTCGTTTACGCTTGCGGCAGTTCGTATTGGAGTAACAAGTATGTCCCGCGTAGCGAGTGATCAGGATGTGGACATCGACCTCGGCCAGCTTGCGCGCGCGGTCTGGGCCCGCCGACTGAGAATATTGACGATCACCGCATTGGGTGCGGCTGTCGCTTTTGCCGGCGCCAAGATAGTTTCGCCGCAATATCGCAGCGAGACGCGCCTCCTCATCGAGCCGCGCGCTCCCGCATTCGCCAGTACACAAACGAACGACGCCAGTGCCGGACCACTGCTCGACGAGTTGAATATCTCGAGCCAGGTGCAGATCCTGCAGTCGGCGGACCTCATCAAGCAGGTCATCAACAATCTGAAGCTCTATAATCTGCCAGAATTCGATGCGGCTGCGAATGGGTCCGCGCTCGGTGATATTCTCGTGGCGCTGCACCTGAAGAAAAACCCACTGGAAAATCCGCCGGAAGAGCGTGTCATCGACGCCTTCACTCAGCGCCTGCAAGTCTATCAAGTGCCGGGCTCGCGCGTCATCGGTATCACCTTTACTTCCAAGGATCCGAAGCTCGCCGCCAGCATTCCGAACGCCATGGCGCAGGTCTATCTGGCAATCCAGAGCGGCGCCAAACTCGCTTCCAACACGGAGGCCACCCGCTGGCTCGAGCCGGAGATCGAAAGCCTGCGCCAGAAGGTGAGCGAGGCCGAGAAGAAGGTCGCCGATTACCGCACCACCCATGGTCTGCTGCAGACCAACGGCACCACGACCTTTACGGCCCAGCAGCTCAACGATATCTCCGTCGAGCTGACCCGCGTGCGCACCGACAGGGCGAATGCCGAGGCGAGGGCGCAGGCCGTGCGCAATGCGCTGTCCTCAGGCGAAGCCTCCGATACGCTTGGTGATATCATGTCGTCGCAGTCGATCCAGCGGCTGAAGGCAACCGAATCCGGCCTGCAGTCGCAGATATCGGACCTGCAGACGAGCCTGCTCAACAATCATCCGCGGCTGAAGAGCCTGCGTGCCCAGCTTGCCGATATACGTACGCAGATCCGCCAGGAAACACAGAAGATTCTCGCCAGCATCGAGAACGAAACGAAGGTCGCCGATCTGCGCGCCAAGGAGCTGGAGCAGCAGTCCGATATGCTGCAAGCCAACAGCGCCAGGGCGGGCGAGGACGCAGTGGGTCTCAACGCGCTGGAGCGGGAGGCGAATGCGCAGCGCCAGCTGCTCGAAACTTACCTCGTTCGTTACCGCGAGGCTGCTTCCCGTGCCGATCGCAATTCCAGCCCGGCGGACGCGCGCATTGTTTCGAAGGCGATCGAGCAGGTCGATCCTTATTTCCCGAAAGTCGTGCCGATCGTCGTGGTCGCTGCCGTCGCGACGCTCATCATGAGCGCGATCGTCATCATGCTCTCCGAACTCTTCAGCGGTCGTGCGCTGCGCCCTGTCGGGGCCACCAATGTCGAGGCCACGAATATAGAGGAGATGGTCGAGGAGGAAGGGCAGGGCGAAGCAGCGCCCGCTCTCGCTTCGAAACTCGCCAAGCCGAGCATGCTGACTGCCGTCGTGGATGATGAGGAGGAGCCGAAAGCCGCGCCGATAGAGGAGACGCCTGCTGACGACAACGACTTCTCCGTTTCGTCCGTCGCGAGTTATCTGACCGATTGCCGCGCTCCGCTTGCCGTTTCAATATCTCCAAGCGGTGACAATGGCTCAGCCGCAACCGTTGCCCTGGCGCGTGTGCTCGCCGATACCGGACGCCGCGTGATCCTGATCGACATGACCGGCAGCGGTTATCCGAGCGAACTGATGGCGGAGAATCCCGAAGCGCTGGGCGTTACCGATCTTCTCTGCGGCGAGGCAGCCTTCGGCGAGACGATCCATGGCGACCGGATGTCCGATGCGCATCTGATCCCGCAAGGTGTGAGCGATGTGCGCCAGGCCATGCGGGGCGTCGACAGGCTTTCGCTGCTGCTCGATGCGCTGACTTCGGCCTATGATATTGTCATTGTCGAATGCGGTGCGGCCGATGTCGCCGGGGTTTCGCGGCTGACGCGCAGCAAGGAAATCGAGATCGTCCTGTCGCTCCCCGAAATCGATGAGGCTGCTTTCGTTGGTCTGATGCAGGATTTCCAGAGCGCCGGCTACGAACGCGTCGTCCTGATGTCGGGCGGCGAGGAGGCTGTCATGCGCAGCCCCGCACGTCACGCCGCCTGATCTTTAAATCTTTGTTTTACGCATGTCATTGTCGCAAAACCGCTGCACACTTTTGCGTGACATGCTTACCCGACCTTCGCCCGGATGTTCTGGGCGAATTTGTAAAGACCGGGGCGGGCCTTGATGAAGGCCTTGCCACGGGTGATCGCCCGGTGCACCGTGCCGGCTGCGATGCCGATGCCGGAGATCGGCAGAACCATATCGTAATGGTCGGTTTCGACCGGTGCCCAGGAGCGCTTATAGGTCTGATCGCCTAGGCCGAAATCGAAGAGTGCCACTCCCTTGCCGTGCAGGCTCGATATCATTTGCCAGAAGAGGAATTCGCCGGGGCTCATATCGACAGCCAGATCCTCGTCGATCGCGCCGAACTGGCAGATGACGTGGTCGCCCTTGCGGGAAATTCCCGACAGCGCGGCAATGCGTCCCTCATAATCGCCCTTCAGGCGCAGGGCGCGCATCTGCAGGCCGAAATCGCCGCCGTTCCGCTTGTCGAGCAGGCCGTGTAGGAAGGCCTTGGTTTGCGTATCGGCAAAGACGTCCGGCAGACCGAGGGAAGCGAAGCGGGCGCTCTTCAGGCGGAAGAACGTGTCGAGCAGTTCGTGTTGCTCCGAGGACGCTTCCGGCACGACATAGTCGAAGCCGCCAACCGCCTCCAGCCGCCGGCTCTGCGCGCGGAATTTCTTACGCCGGCTCTTGGCGTTCAACTGTTGCAGCGTCTTGTCGAACGTATCGAGGAGCGGCAGCTGATAGGCGTGGTTCTGGTTCTGCACCGTCGGCAGGCCGGCAAGGATGTTGCGGCGGCTACGCCATTCCAGCGGAATATTCTGTAAAAGAAGCAGGTCGGCCTTGCCGGCGAGTGCGGTACGAAGACGAGCGGCAAGCTGGTGCCCGTCCAGCGAGCCGCTGTCTTCGACAAAGTCTTGTGAGAAGAGGCCGGTGTTGATGTTGCTGTGATCGGCGCCGATGAATTTGGCGATCCGCATGCCGTGGAAGCTTACGATCTCTACCGGCAGAATGAAGGCGGTATCGCCGCCGCACCTGCCGCGCAGGATGGCGAGCGGCCGGCGGAAGGCTGTCACCCAAGCCGTGCACCAGTCGTAGCTCTGATGCAACGAGGAAATATTGTCGCGTTCCAGCATGCGCCATTCTGCCTCGAGAGGCTCCATCGCATCGAAAAGCTCGATCTCGAGTTCGGCCATGGCGAGTTTCACGCTCAGCTGTCGCAGCCGCGAAATGTCGGCTTCGGCTTGCGCTGCAGCGTTGAACGATTGCTCAGGAATATCGTGCCTCTGCGTCTGCACGGAGCTTCTCCAGTCAGGAAGTTTCTGAAGGGGAAGCTAGAGCGCCAAAGACATATAATTGGTTTAACTGCAGCCGGCGGTTGGGGTTTTCCGCAGATCAGGGTTATTCCGCCGTTAATCGACTATTGCTGCTTCGGACCTGCCATCCACTTGATGATGACCATGGCCGGCAGCACCCAGAGCAGGCCGGTCAGTGCGAAGTAAAGCAGATGCCCCCACCAAGGCGCGTTGCCGAGTGTAGCGACTGCGATGGTATTCGCCACAATCGCATAGAAAAGCACGAGGATGATGATCAGGATCGTGCCAATGAATTTGCGAAGGCGGATGGGCATCGTATAGCTTTCGAACGAATGGGATTGAACCGGCGCGACGGCATGCCGCAAAGGTTCGGGGCTTGTTTTGCATCAGCCGGTGGGGCAAATCAACTGCCGGATAAAAGGAGAGATCATGGCCGTCGCGAACCTCAGCCCGGAGCAGGCGATCCGCACTGAAGTGCGCAGGCAGGACAACAATCGCCGCGCCGTTCGCATCTGGCTGGGCTTCGTGCTCTTGGCGCTCTTCTGTCTGGTGCTTGTGGGGGGTGCTACGCGGCTCACCAATTCCGGCCTATCCATCACCGAATGGAAGCCGATCCATGGCGTCATCCCGCCGCTGAATGCTGCCGAATGGGAAGAGGAATTCAAGCTCTACCAGCGGATTCCCGAGTTCCAGCAGCTGAACAGTGACATGACGGTCGATCAATTCAAGAACATCTTTTGGTGGGAGTGGGCGCACCGGCTGATCGCACGCGGCATCGGTGTGATCTTCGCGCTGCCGCTCATCTTTTTCTGGGTGACGGGCAGGATCGAGAAACGCCTGCGCTGGCCGCTTACAGGCATCCTGGCGCTCGGCGGCCTGCAGGGCTTCATCGGCTGGTGGATGGTCTCCTCCGGCCTTTCTATGCGCACGGATGTCAGCCAGTACCGGCTTGCGACCCATCTTGTCATGGCCTGCCTGATCTTCGCCTCCTGCATGTGGATCATGCGCGGGCTCTCACCGCATTCCGGCGATCTGGCCCCGACAAAGAATTCCAACCGCTGGGCGGCGGCGATCGCCATCTTCTCGCTCTTCCAGATCTACCTCGGCGCACTGGTCGCCGGCCTCGATGCCGGCTTCACCTACAATACCTGGCCTCTGATGGATGGCGCCGTCCTGCCTGGCGATCTCTTCATCCAGCAGCCCTTCTGGATCAACCTCTTCGAGAACCCGAAGACGGTGCAGTTCGTCCATCGCCTCGGCGCCTACACGCTCTTTGCAATCACGCTCATCAATATGGTGATCGCACTGCGCGCCGCCGCCTCGACCACCCATGCGCGCCGGGCCGTGGTGCTCTTCGCGCTCGTCACGATCCAGGCGGCGATCGGCATCACTACGCTGTTGCTCGAGGTGCCGCTGCACTGGGGCCTGCTGCATCAGGCCGGTGCGTTGGTGGTCTTCGGTTTCGCCGTCGCCAACTGGCGCGGCTATTACGGCGAATATCCCCGTGCCACTATTATCGCCGAGCGCGATTGAGTAGGGCAGCGGCGTCCTTCTACCCCGACTCGCGGAAGAGTGAATGGGATCAATGCGATAAGCCCTCGCATGGATTTGCCGTGACATGCTAGATTGCCAGCTTGGCGGGCGATCCTATGAAGGGGGATGTTCACATGAAAGGATTTCGCGCATTCGTGATGGCCGGCGCTCTGATCACGCTTTCCGCGATCGCTTCGGGCTGCACATCAACGGGGAGCTACGACTATGGTGAGGATACCTCCCTGAACCCGGCTTGCGCCGGTGGTTTCCGTCCCAGTGATAATCGGCCCTGCTCTTATTGAGCCAATATGGCTCACCAGGTTCTGGCAAAGGCCTAGGCCGCCAGCAATACCCCGGTCAGGATGTTTGCCAGGAACAGGCGGTAATTCACTTCCGGTCGTGCAAGGTCTATCCGCCAAGTCTGCCAGATAAGGTGCGCGACGATGACTAGCATTCCGAACGCATAGGGCAGGGACATGCCCGACAGCCAGCCTCCGAGCGACCATGCGGCGATCGTCAAAGCGTAGAACAGGCCAATCATGAGCTTGCCATGCCGGCCGAACAGGATCGCGGTCGATTTCAGACCGAGGCTTCTGTCGTCTTTCACGTCGACATAGGCATAGACTGTATCGTAGCCAATCTGCCACGCGATAGCTCCAGCCCACATAAGCACGGCTCCGGCAGGAATGTGGCCGCCAATTTCGGCCCAGGCCATGAGCATGCCCCAGTTGAACGCTGCGCCAAGCACTGCTTGCGGCCAATGAGTGAAGCGCTTGCAGAGCGGGTAGACGAAGACAAGCGGCAGAACGAATAGGGCAACCAGCCGCGTATAGGGTGACAGAAACAAGAGAAGAGACGCCGCCAGGGTGAGCTCGATGGCCAAAAAGGTCATTGCCTGACCCACGCCGATCTGGCCGCTCGCCAGAGGCCGAAAACGGGTTCGCTCGACATGGCCGTCAAATTTCCGGTCGCCGATATCGTTGATCGTGGAGCCGGCGCTTCGCATCAGCAGGGCGCCGAGCGTGAAGACGGCGAGCTGCCGGATATCGGGCAGGCCATGTGCGGCCTGAAACAGCGCCGCCCAGCATGGAAACAGCGTCAGCCATATTCCGACCGGACGATCGAGCCGCGCGAGCCTCGTATAAGGTCGCCATGGGCCCGGCAACAGCCGGTCCACCCAGTCACCCTGATGAATATCGCTCAAATCCGGGCGGTCTAACGTGCTCATGGCGTGATCCGCTTATTTTCGAAAATTTTCAATGAAAGCAATTATTTCGCAGAGTAGAGGTTTTCGCAGCCGCTGCAATGGTCGTCCCTGCGGCTGACGGAGCCGATTAGCCTGCGTGAGAGAGGATGTTCAGCAGCTTGCCGGTGGGGTCGCGAATAAAGAAGCGTCGCACCCCCCAGGGCTCGTCGGCCGGCCCGTAGACGATCTGGTGCCCGCCCGTCATAGCGCGCTGATGGACCTCGTCCACATCGTCGACCTCGATCGAAAGGTCGGGCACTGCGGTTCCCGATCCGCCCTCCGTCGCGATTCCGATCTGGGCGATTGCTCGCCTGTCGGATGCAAGAGTGACGATCCAGCCATGATCCATTACGATGTCGAGATCGAACAGCTCGGCATAGAAGTTGCGCACCTCTTCAATGGAAGCGGCGGCGATATTCGGGACGATGCGCAACACCGTCATGGATGTTCCTCCCTGGAAAAGAATAAGACTTGGTCGATCTGCGGAACAGTTCAGGCTCTGTCTGGGGAACTGTTCCGCATGTCGTAGTTCATCTGACCTCAGATGCTCGCCTGCAGTCCATAGAGGCTGGCATAGATACCGCCGCTCTCCATCAGCTTGTCATGATTGCCTTCTTCGACGATACCGTCGCCAGTAAGCACCAGAATACGGTCGGCGTGTCGGATCGTTGAAAGGCGATGCGCGATGACGAGTGTCGTTCGCCCCTTGGCAAGCGTCACGAATGCCTGCTGCACGGCGCGCTCGCTTTCATTGTCGAGCGCGCTCGTCGCCTCATCGAAGATGAGGATGGCAGGGTTCTTGAGGAAGGCGCGAGCGATCGTTAGCCGCTGGCGCTGCCCGCCCGACAGCTTTACGCCGCGTTGGCCGATATCGGTCTGGTAGCCCTGCGGCAATGCCATGATGAAATCATGGGCATGGGCGGCGCGGGCGGCGGCTTCTACCTCTTCGTCTGTCGCATCCGGTCGGCCGTAGCGCAGGTTGTCCGCCACGGTCCCGGCGAAGAGATAGACATCCTGCTGCACCACGCCGAGGTGCCGGCGCAGCGAGGCGAGCGTCACGTCGCGGATATCGGTGCCATCGATTTCGATCGAACCGCCGGTGACGTCATAGAAGCGGGGAAGCAGCGCGCAGAGCGTGCTTTTGCCCACACCGGACGGGCCGACGAGCGCGACGAATTCACCAGGCCGGATCGTCAGCGACAGATTGCTGAGCACCTCCGCCCCGTCCTCATAACTGAAATCGACGTTCGAAAGCCGGATCTCTCCTTTCGGGTTACTCATTAGCCGGGCCGAGGGACGATCCACCACGTCAGGATCGATTTCCAGGATCTCCATCGCCCGCACGAAACCCGTATAGCCTTCCTGCCAAAGCCGGGCGAGATTGGCCATACGCTTGACTGGATCGACGAGGACCCCGACGCAGAGCAGGAAGGTCAGGAGATCGGCAATGGTGAGCTCCGCAGCAAGGATACGCAACCCGCCGAGGATGACGACCAGAAGCGTGATGATCTGGGCGAAAGTCTCGGCGCCGGCGGAGAACCAGGCTTCGCTGCGGTAGCCATCAGCGCGGCTCCGAAGGAAACGCCTGTTCAGGACAGCAAAGCGCTTCCGCTCCAGATCCTCGTTGGCGAACGATTGGACGACACGGATGCCGGCCAAGGCATCCTCGACCCTTTCGTTGACGGCGGCGATCTCCTGTTTGCTCGCTTCGAGGGCGCGACTCATGCGCCGGTTGAAATGCAGCGCATAAGTCACGGCAAAAGGTGTCAGCAGGAGGATCAGAAGGGCAAGCTGCGGATCGATGAAGAACAGGACTGCCATCGCCCCGCTATATTTGAGAACGGCGATCAGCAGGTCTTCCGGCCCGTGATGGAAAAGTTCGCCGAGCCAGAAGGAATCGCCGACGATACGGCTCATCAACTGGCCGGTGCGGTGCCGGTCGTAGAAGCCGAAGGAGAGCTTCTGGCAGTGGTCGAACAGTTCCTGTCGGATATGCGCCTCGATATGCGCGCCCATCATGTGGCCGCGATAATCGACGAAGAAGATGGCCGCGGTCTCGATCGCCACGATGGCTAGCATGACGCCGCCCATGCCGAGGATCTGCCAATAAGCCGAAGCCGTATCGGTGAGCGCTATGAGATGACGCATGATGATGTTGGCGCAGAGAGGCAAGGCTACCGCGGCGGCGGCGACGACGATGGCGCAGGCAATATCGGCCATAAGCAGCGGGAGATGCGGCCGGAAATAGGACAAGAATTTGCGCAGGCGCAATTGGCGCCTGTTGTAGGATTGCGATGCTGTTGGGGTGCTACGGTTAAGATGCGGCGGGTTTTTCCTCGCGCGTGAAAGCAAACTGGACATGAACACGAATATCCTGAGTGTTGATCTTGTTTTTCTGGTTGCTCAGGATCGTTTTCATCAGTGCCTCCCATCGGCGTGGAACAGGGGCTGTGCCTTTCGAGCAGCACGGCCTTGCTGGTAGCATGGCGCTTTTACCGCAAAACGCCGCGAAAGGCGATAGTCTTTTGCTATGACGTATGATGGCCGATAGGCTCAGGTCTGGTCTTCGGAGCATTCCCCTTACGGATCCGGCCCGCTGATTTCCTCCTGCAAGCGCTCGAAAGCCGTCGGAAACAACGTGGCGGGCGGGCTGTAGGGATTGGAGAAGGCGTAAATGAAGAAGAGGATGATGCCGGTAAAGATGCCGAAGATCGATAGCAGCAGCAGGTTTCGGCTGTCGGGTGCGTAAGGGTAGTAGCCGATGGCGGTGAAGATCACACCCGAAACCGCGGCAAACCAGAAGATCAGGCTGATAGAGTCGGTGCCGCTGTTTTCCCGCCGGTCACGGGATTCCGAGATCATATGGATTTCCTCGAGCATGTGGCTGCGCAGGCTCTCCTGCTTGGCGTTGACGGGAGCCAGTTCGAGAATTTTCAGATAAGCGATGTTCCATTGATCCCAGGCCGCCGAAGAGAGCTCGCCGGTGCGCCCGAGCTCGTTCCATTCCTGCTCGATGACGATGCGGACATAGTCTTTCAGCGCCTTCTGGATTGGCGCCTGCGCTTCCGGCCCATAGCGCTCGGCATCATAGAAGACATCGCCGACCGCATTGCTTTCCACTGCGCTTTCCGTCCGCAGCGCCTGGTATTCGATCATCTCCTGCGCGAAAACGAGGGCAAGAATGAGGGCATGCAGGCTGGCGATGCGGGTAATGACTGAACTCGCCAGCTCCCTGTCGCGCCCGCCCGGGTCACCGCCCATGAGCAGATACATGAAGTAATAGGCCGCAAGCACTGTTGCGGTCGTGCCTCCAATAATGGCAATGCCGATCAGAACCGACGCCATTTGTCTCCCCCCGGAAGGGAGTGTACGGCTTTCACAACAGGCGGGCAATCGTATCGGGGCTAGCGAAGAACAGTGTTGAAGACAGGCATGCCGCAAGACATCAGGCAATTGCCGGGCGTTACACGCCCAGCATCAAATCCATGTTCTGCACAGCGGCACCCGAGGCGCCCTTGCCGAGATTGTCGTAGACGGCGACAAGCAGCGCCTGCGCGATGTCGTCATTGGCAAAAACGTGCAGGCGCATGCGATTGGTATTGTTGTAGATTTCCGGGTTGAGTTCCGGCGTGCGCTCCGACGCCTCCAAGGGGGCGACCACCACGAAACCCTTGATGCCGGCATAATAGTCGGCGATAGCGGCATGCAGGTCAGCACCTTTCGGCACTTTGGGCAGATGCGACAGCTGCAGCGGAACGGTGACCACCATGCCCTGCGCGAAATTGCCGACGACCGGCTGAAAGAACGGTACGCGTCCGAGCTTGGCATAGCGTTGCAGTTCGGGAAGGTGCTTGTGCTTGAAGCTCAGGCCATAGGGCATGTATTTGGGCGCATCCTCGCCCTTGGCGACGTAATCCTCGATCATCGTACGGCCGCCGCCAGTATAACCGGAAATGCCGTTGACCGTGACCGGAAAATCGGCCGGTATGAGGCCGGCTTCGATCAGCGGGCGCAGCGTGGCGATCGGGCCTTGCGGCCAGCAGCCGGGATTGGCGACACGCTTGGCCGAGGCGATGATAGCAGCCTGCTCCTTGCTCATTTCCGGGAAGCCATAGGCCCAGCCTTCGGCGACGCGATGCGCGGTCGAAGCGTCGATCACCTTCGTCCGGTCGTTCTCGATCAGGCTGACGCTTTCCTTGGCGGCGTCGTCAGGCAGGCAGAGGATGGCAATATCGGCCTCGTTGAGCAAGGCACCACGCACCGCCTTGTCCTTGCGGCTTTCGGTCGGGATCGACAGCAGCTCAAGATCGCGGCGCTCCGCCAGACGCTCGCGGATCTGCAGACCCGTCGTTCCAGCCTCGCCATCGATGAAGATCTTTGCTGCCATGATTATCCTGCACTTTCACTGGGTTCGGATTGTTTCCGGAATCAATTTGCCATGAAGTTGAATCAATTTGATAACAGCGGTTATCCCACCGTCGCGCGCCGTTCGGCGTGGAGGCCCAGCATATACATTGCGACCGTCGCCCCTGCAATGGCGGTGATATCGGCATGGTCATAGGGCGGAGAGACTTCGACGACGTCGGCGCCGCGGATATCGAGCTGTTTCAGCCGCTGCAGCACGGAGAGGATCTTCGCGCTGGACGGGCCGCCGGCAACAGGCGTGCCGGTGCCGGGCGCAAAGGCCGGGTCCAGGCAGTCGATATCGAAGGTTAGATAGGCGGGCGAACCCTTCGTGTGCGAAATGATCATCGACGCGATATCCGATGCGCTCATCTCTTCAACTTGATGGCCGTAAACCAGGTGGATGCCGAAATCTTCTGGCGCATGCGTACGGATGCCGATCTGGATCGAGCGGTCAGGATCGATGAGGCCGGCGCGGGCCGCACGGGCGACGAAGGAGCCGTGGTCGATACGGCGCTCGTCGTCCAGCCACGTGTCCTGATGCGCGTCGAACTGCACGAGCGCCAGCGGGCCGTGGCGATCGACATGCGCCTTCAGCAGCGGCCAGGTGACGTAATGATCGCCGCCGAGGGTGAGCAGGAAGGCGCCGCTGTCGAGAATGGCGCTCGCCTGCCGCTCTATGGCTGCAGGCGTATCCTGATGATTGCCGTAGTCGAGCAGGCAGTCGCCGTAGTCGATGACGGCCATTTCGGCGAAGAGATCGCGCTGAAACGGATATTGCGGATCGTTGTCGAAGATCGCCGACGCCCGGCGGATCGCCTGCGGCCCGAAACGCGTGCCCGGCCGGTTGGAGGTTGCGGCATCGAAGGGAATGCCCCAGACGACGGCATCGGCTCCTGTCAGATCCTTGGTGAAGCGGCGGCGCATGAAGGAAAGCGCGCCGGCAAAGGTCGGATCGGAGGCAGCCGATGTCAGGCTCTGTGCCGTGAAGGCATGGTCGATGGTCTTATTCGCCATGGGAGGCTCCTTCCTCTGCGATAAATTCGTAAGCGCGTTCTACCCGCGCAATGCGAACCTTATATTGCTTGTACCAGCGCTCACGACCGAGGCGCTGGGCGGCGAGGTGGCTCGCGACCTGCTTCCAGGCCTTCAGGCTTTCCTCGTCAGCCCAGTAGGAATTGATGATGCCGAAGCCATCGGCATCCCGCGCGCTTTCGGCCCCCAGACAGCCCGGCTGCTGCAGCGCGAGCTCGGCCATCCGGTCTGCCATTGCGCCATAGCCATTGTCGCCCTCGGTACGAACGGACGAGAAGGTCACGACGTAATAGGGTGGCTCGGGAGTGGCGGCGAAGGGTGAGGGTTTGGCAGAGGGCATAGTCGGATTCCTTGTCTCTGCAGGAAGGGGTAGGCAAGCTTCCTGCAGATTTCAAGGAATCACATTTCAAGCCGGGCAGCGGATCTTCTCCGCCGCCTTTTGGCATCAGCCGCGAGCGCGGATGCGCCATAGAGTAAACAGGGTGATAATACCCATTACCGTGCAATAGCCGGCGAGTGGCCATGCGGTATTGCCATCCAACAGCAGCACGAAGAGCGTGCCGATGCAGCCGACGATCAGGCTCTCGACACAGAAGTACAGTGCGACTGCCGTTCCGGCTGTTTGGCCAAAGGCCGCCAGCGCCCCGTTTGCCGTAACCGCGGTCGTGAGCACGATGCCGACGGCGATCACCCACATCGGCAGGACGAAGCTGGCGAATGAGGGAGCAAGCAACACTTCGCCGAGGCCGAGGAACAACGCGCCGACAAGAAGCAGGCCCATGCCGCGGGCAAGGCTGCTGGCCATTCCCCACCGTGCGACGAAGCGGCCGGCGAAGCGTGCGGATAGGATCATCACCGCTGCCGCCGTGGCGAAGGAAAGGCTGAATGCGAGACCCGAAAAGCCGGCATGGTCGATCAGCACGCGAGGTGCAGTGGAAAAGAACACGAAGAAGGCGCCCATCGCCGCGCTGAAGCCCGTCGTGTAGGTCCAGAAATGCGCATTCGTCAGGATTGAACGGATGCTGATCGTTGCCGCGACTGATGCCGCAGGCATCGTTTCGTGCCAACCCTTCAGGGCATTGAAGATGGCCGCAAGCATCAGTCCGCCGAGCAGCAGGAAGATGGCGCGCCACCCGGCATGATCGGCAATCACGGCGCCGGCGATCGGTCCGAGCGCCGGCACGAAGGAGAGGATCGCGCCAAGCAGGCTGTAGATGACGGCGCCTTCCGGCCTCGCGGCATAGACATCGCGCACCGTTGCGAAGGTCGCCACAAGGGCCGCCGACGCCCCGACCGCCTGAAGCAGACGCAGCACGACGAACAGTGCGGCCGACGAAGTGGCTGCGAGCACAAGCGAAGAGATCGCAAACAGTAGCGCGCCACCAAGCAGCACCGGGCGCCGGCCGATCCGGTCCGACAGGGGTCCGAAGAGCATCTGTCCGGCGCCGAGGATGAGCATGTAGAGACTGAGGGTCAGTTGAACGACCGTCGCCGATGTGCCGAGTGCTTCGGGCATCGTCGGAACGACGGGGAGGTAGATGTCCATGGCAAGCGAGGCCAGGATATCGAAGGGCGCCAGAAGCAGCAGCGCTGCCGGCAAGGAGCAAGTCCAGTTCCTGTTTTGGGAAGGCATAGGTATTCATCCGCTCGAATGAGTTCATCGGGCGGCAATCTGCCTTCTCATCGCAGTCTGGATCGATTGGACAGATGCCGCAACAACTTCAAAAGGTTGCTGCGGCCTATCTGTCTGCGGACGGGGTGGCTCCCATGTCAGGTCCTGTCTTGTCCGGTCTGAAACACGACGTGGCCTTAGCAGCCAGCAGTACCGGCGGCAATAGGTGAATGTGGCGCGTTGACTTCGCAAACCGCTTCCAAGAAGCTGCGCCGACTAAACCAGAAGGAGCCACGGGCAATGTTCGACCACATTTCAATCGGGGTAAAAAGCCTCGATAGATCGCGCCAGTTCTACGATGCGGCACTGGCGCCGCTCGGCTATGAGCGGCTGTCGAATTTCGAGGGAACGATGGGGTACGGCGCCGATAGGCCTGCCTTCTGGGTGAGTGAAGTGGAGCGTCCGGTGCCGGCCGATCGCGGCTCGGGGCTGCATTTCTGCTTCGTCGCGACGAGCGAGGAAGCCGTCAACGCCTTCTATGCGGCCGCATTGGCCAGTGGCGGCGAGGATAACGGCCCTCCGGGCATCCGCCCGGATTACAGCCAGTTCTATTACGCCGCCTTCATCATCGATCCCGATGGATATCGGCTGGAAGCCTTCTACAACAAGCCGGAATAAAAAAAGGCCGGGCGAAAACCCGGCCTTTCCATGAAAGCATATCCAGAAAGCAATTAGCGCTTCGAGAACTGGAACGAACGGCGGGCCTTGGCCTTACCGTACTTCTTACGTTCGACGACGCGGCTGTCGCGGGTCAGGAAGCCACCCTTCTTCAGGACCGAGCGCAGGCCCGGTTCGAAGTAGGTGAGGGCCTTGGACAGACCGTGGCGAACGGCACCGGCCTGGCCGGAGAGGCCGCCGCCGGCAACGGTTGCGACGATGTCGAACTGGCCGTCACGGGCAGCAGCTACGATCGGCTGGCGCAGGATCATCTGCAGAACCGGACGAGCGAAATATTCCGCGAATTCCTTGCCGTTGACGATGATCTTGCCGGAGCCCGGCTTGACCCAGACGCGGGCAACGGCGTTCTTGCGCTTGCCGGTTGCGTAGGAGCGGCCAAGCGAGTCGACCTTGCGGACGTGAGCCGGAGCAGCAGCTGCTACTTCAGACGACGTGCCGAGATCCTTCAGGGAGGAGAGGTCAGCCATTTATCAGGCGCTCCTTACGTTCTTCTTGTTCAGCGTTGCGACGTCGAGGACGGTCGGCTGCTGTGCTTCGTGGGGATGGTTCGGGCCGGCGTAAACGCGCAGGTTCTTCATCTGGCGACGACCGAGCGGGCCGCGCGGAACCATGCGCTCAACAGCCTTCTCGAGAACGCGCTCCGGGAAGCGGCCTTCGATGATCTGGCGAGCGGTACGCTCCTTGATGCCGCCGGCATAACCGGTATGCCAGTAGTAAACCTTGTCGGAATACTTCTTGCCGGTGAAAACGACCTTTTCAGCGTTGATGACGATAACATTGTCGCCGTCGTCAACGTGAGGCGTGAAAGTTGCCTTGTGCTTGCCACGCAGACGCATAGCGATAACGGAAGCGAGACGGCCAACGACGAGCCCTTCGGCGTCGATGACGACCCACTTCTTCTCCACCTCTGCAGGCTTCTGGGAGAAGGTTGCCATAGTAGTTACTCTCTTTTGGATCCCCATGCCCGAGGGCGAGGGGCGTTTCTTGTTGCTTGGTTGGATGACTGTAAAGACGCCCAAAAAGAAAACAGCCCCGAGAGGCTGCATTTCCGGCGCGGCTTATAGCGGCAATCGATTAGTTGGTCAATACAAGCCATTCTGGCTTCCGGAAAAATAGCTTAGAAAAAACAATATGTTAAATGTGAGGTATAGTGATACCTCACCTTATTGCGCCCAGAAACAGGAAGTTTCGCATCCGAGAAGCCATGTATTGTCGTATTCGGCTCGAAATCGCCCCACCCTTGTGGCACAAGGCGGATACAGACAGCACAGGAACATGCCATGGCCGAGATCGTATCCTTCCGCAAGGACAACAACAATTCGGGCGAGGGCGCCCTCGTGCTTCGCCAGCTTTCCGGCGGCATATTGCGCCTGACGCTCAACAATCCACCGGCCAATGCTCTCTCTATATCAGTCATGGAAACGTTGATGGGCGAGTTGCAGGGTGCTGCAGATGACCAGGACGTACGCATCGTCGTCATCGCCTCGACCGGCAATGTCTTTTCCGCCGGTCATGACCTGAAGGAATTGACTGCGCACCGCGCCGACGAGGACGACGGCGTCGCCTTCTTCGAAGAAACCTTTGCGCTGGCCGCGGATCTGATGCTCGAGATCAGTCGTTTGCCGAAGCCGGTCATCGCCGAGGTCGACGGGCTCGCGACCGCAGCGGGCTGCCAACTTGTAGCAAGCTGCGATCTCGCGATCTGTACAGATACGTCCACCTTCTGCACGCCAGGCGTCAATATCGGGCTTTTCTGCTCGACGCCGGCTGTCGCCGTTTCGCGCGCCGCCCACCGTAAGCAGGCGATGGAGATGTTGCTGACAGGCGAGACGATCGATGCCTCAACAGCAAAGGATTTCGGTCTGGTCAACCGTATCGTGCCGAGGCAGTACCTGACCCAGGTGGTCAGCAAATACGCTTCCGTCATTGCCTCAAAATCGCCGGAGGCCCTGAGGATCGGCAAGGAATCCTTTTATACGCAGCTCGAAATGCCCATAGCTGAGGCCTATGGCTATGCCGCAAGCGTAATGGTCGACAGCATGCTGACCGGCGATGCGCAAGAGGGCATCGGCGCCTTTCTCGCAAAGCGCACGCCCGAATGGAAGGGCGAGTGATCAGGCAAGCTTCAGGATCAGCCCGCCAAGCGCGATAACGATGCCGGCGAGGTAACGCCAGACGCTGGCCTTTTCCTTCAGGACCGTGACCGAGATGACGAGTGCAAACAGGATGGCGGTTTCCCGCAGCGCCGCCACCGTCGCGACCGGCGCCTTTGTCATGGCCCAGAGCGCCAGCCCGTAAGAAGCGATCGAGCCCGCGCCACCAATCAATCCGCGCCACCAGTTGCGCCTGATGTGAGTGGCGACAGTCATCAGACCGCGCTGCGACAGCGCCCAGGTAAAGAGCAGGACCGGCGGCAGAAGCGACATCCACAACGTATAGGAGACAGCGTTGCCGGAAAGCCGGGCGCCGATGCCGTCAACATAGGTGTAGGTCGCGATGACGCAGGCGTTGATGAGCGCCAGCATGATCGCATGGCGGCTGCCGTGGCGCGCTTCGAAGGCGAGCGTGAAGATGCCGATGCAGATGGTCAAGGTTCCGGCAAGCGCTCCACCCGTCAGTTGCTCTCCCAGGATGAAGCCGCTGGTGGCGACGATGAGCAGGGGTGCGCCGCCGCGCATCAGCGGATAGACCAAGCCGATATCGCCGGCTCTATAGGCGGCGGCAACCAGCTGGAAATAGGCAAATTGCAGGATTGCGGAAGCGCCAATGAAGGGCCAGGCCTGCGGCTGCGGCAGTGGAAGCAAAGGTAGGAAAGGCAGCGAGGCGACCGCGCCGCCTGCAGAGATCAGTGCCGCATCGAGCGACTTGTCCTTGCCGGCTTTGACGATGGCATTCCATGTCGCGTGCAGAAGAGCACCGAAAAGGACGAAAAGAATAACGTCGAGGGGCAAGGTGGACGGTCCGGACGCAGTGCAACAAAATACAGGGAAACACCACAGCTTTCCCGCTTGGACCCGCCCTGAAATAACAACCTGTATTTGCGTGATTTAAGTTGAAGGGTGTATTCCGCGCGGTCCAGTTTTCAATAGCATGGATTGTTCAGATGAACAATTGCCCAGCACTGAAGCAATTTTTACGTGCGCTCGAAATGCGTTCAATTACCTTCATCCGACTCAACTATGAGATGCCTCTAATGGACACGTGAACATCTCGTGATCAAATTATGTATGAAAGGTGAAATTCTTCTTTGAAGGAGGGTGTCAACGATCCTATGATGCTGAAATATAGACATTATTCTATAACTTTGAAACGATTATAAACTAGCAACCAAAGGATGTTGTGACTACAATTTGTAGCCTCAGATTGACGCCCAGGTCCTCTCGCAGGTGCGAAAGAACCGATAATATTCATAGTTCCCAATGAATGCCGACTTAGAGACTATAGTGTGGAATGAGTAGCATCCCGTCCAGGTTGTCTATATTCTGGCAGTTCAGCACCCGGCACCTGGGATTGTCCTTGGAGGGAATACTCGTCCATTCCGCATAATCGGTCGCGTCGCAATAGTTGCTGTTGCGGACATAGCGGTCGTAGAGAGGAAGGCCGCGCGGTGAGGTGTAGCGAAAGATGACAGCGCCTTCATTGTGGATCGCCGCCCGCACGCTCTGGCAGCTCATGGCAAGCGGATTGTAGCGCGAGATCGCAAGCGCCGGCGAGGCGGTCAGCACGAGCGCAAGAGCAAGGGCGATTTTTTTCATGGCACGATTTCTCCCTGATATTTTCCGGCACCTATATATACGCTCAAACAGACCAACGGTTTCAATGAACCCCGACTCTGAAATCCGCCCCAGGTGACACCAGACTGGAGACCCCTGACATGAACCATTATGTCTACTCTGACGACTATCTCTCCGGCATTTTGAAATTCGTGAAAACCATCGCGCTAACGGGGGCTTCGCCCAATCCGGCCCGGCCGAGCAATGGTGTCATGGGTTATCTCCTGTCGCGCGGCTACAAGGTCATTCCCGTCAATCCGGGGCAGGCGGGCAAGCAGATCCACGGGCAGACCGTTTATGCTCGTCTTGCCGACATTCCCGAACCCGTCGACATGGTCGATGTCTTCCGCGCATCCGAATACCTTGATGGTGTGGTGGACGAAGCACTCGCACTCGATCCCCGCCCGCAGGTCGTGTGGGCCCAGCTTGGCGTGAGCGATGGTGCGGCCGCCGCCAAGGCCGAAGCCGGCGGTATCAAGGTCGTCATGAACCGCTGTCCGGCAATCGAATATCCGCGCCTTTTCGGCTGACGCCATCAGGTAGGACGGATTTTCTTCGGAACGTGCTGCGGTTGAAAAAGATCGCGGTTAACTTTCGCAGTCGAGTGGCTATGATCGCGCCCGTCAACAATTGCACGGGAGGACGAAATGGCCAAAAACGATCCGGGATTCAATACGCTGGCGATCCATGCGGGTGCGCAGCCCGATCCGGCGACCGGCGCGCGGATAACACCGATCTACCAGACAACGGCCTTCGTCTTTAACGATTCCGACCATGCCGCAGCCCTCTTCGGCCTGCAGCAATTCGGCAATATCTACACCCGTATCATGAACCCGACGCAGGCGGTTCTGGAAGAGCGCGTCGCAGCCCTTGAAGGCGGCACGGCAGCGCTCGCGGTCGCCTCCGGCCATGCGGCGCAGATGATCGTCTTCCATACGCTGATGCGCCCGGGCGAGAATTTCGTCGCCGCTCGCCGTCTCTATGGTGGCTCGATCAACCAGTTCGGCCACGCCTTCGAGAATTTCGGCTGGCAGGTGCGCTGGGCTGACCCTGATAATCCCGGTGATTTCGAGAGCAGGATCGACGACAAGACCCGGGCGATCTTCATTGAGAGCCTTGCCAATCCAGGCGGCACATTCGTCGATATCGCCGCGATCGCCGAAATCGCCCATCGTCACGACCTGCCGCTGGTCGTCGACAACACCATGGCGACGCCGTATCTCATCCGGCCAATCGAGCACGGTGCGGATATTGTCGTGCATTCGCTGACCAAGTTCCTAGGCGGCCACGGCAATTCCATGGGCGGCATCATCGTCGATGGCGGCACCTTCGACTGGTCGAAGACCGGTAACTATCCGATGCTTTCCAGCCCGCGGCCGGAATATAACGGCATCGTCCTGCACCAGACCTTCGGCAATTTCGCCTTCGCGATCGCTTGCCGTGTGCTCGGCCTGCGTGACCTCGGCCCCGCGATCTCGCCCTTCAATTCCTTCCTGATCCTGACCGGCATCGAGACGCTGCCGCTGCGCATGCAGCGCCACAGCGACAATGCGATTGATGTCGCCAAATGGCTGAAGGCCCATTCCAAGATCGCCTGGGTGAATTATGCCGGCTTGGAAGACGACCCGAACCACGCCCTGCAGCAGCGCTACTCACCGAAGGGTGCAGGCTCGGTCTTCACCTTCGGTGTCAAGGGCGGCTATGAGGCCGGCAAGGCGCTGGTCGAGGGCCTGGAACTCTTCTCACATCTCGCCAATATCGGCGATACGCGCTCCCTGGTGATCCATCCGGCCTCCACCACGCACCGACAGTTGACGGATGAGCAGAAGATCTCCGCAGGCGCCGGGCCGGACGTGGTGCGCCTTTCTGTCGGCATCGAGGATGTGAAAGACATCATTGCCGATCTCGAGCAGTCGCTATCGAAGATCTAAGCGTCCCTCGCAGCATCGCTTGTATTTTCGCAGGCTGGTTTGTCGGGATAGGCCCATGGGATCAGCGTCCGAGTGGATTAGACTCGGGCGCAGCTTTCATGCGATCGACGAAAATAGTGGACAAGAAAAACTCGAGATTGCCGGCCCTGTGGGCTTTTTTTCACAACAGGCGGCTACCACAGTGCCTGAATGGCGACGACGACGAGAAAAGCAACTATCACCGCGGAAGCAATCCGTAAGACCGTGCGATTAGCCTGGGCGAGGACCTGTGGCTTCGGGTCCCGCTTGGGATTGAATTTATGACGACGTTTCTGTGAGGCTCTCGCCTCGGACGATTTGTTTCCTGCTGCCATGGCTGTTTCGCTCGAGATGGTGGATTTCTGGAACGCCAATCTAGCATGAAAGCTTCCTGGGTGACCCATTGAACAGTTTTTCCGCTATTTGATAATTGAATTCGACCGCCTCAATCCGAACCTGGCTCTGATCGTCGCTGCAGGTGGACCAGAACTATCGCAAGACGGCGATAGACTTTGCTTGACTGGGCCATTTAGAGCCTGAGGCCAAACTGGTTCGGCGGCGAAAAGTCCTTTATCCCGACCCTTGGCCAATCGCATTTCCTGTCGAACTGGAGTTTAGAGACGGTGCGGTGGCAAGTCGGGTCTGTCCTGAACGCATAACCTGGAAGGGAGATGTAGCGACTTGCCGACATGCCGAACACAAGGCAAATCGTCAATGCGGCACAAAAAGGCTTCATGGATGCCTCCCTTGTAGTGTGAAGGGAGGCATTTTCACATAGGGCAACGCTCTCGGACATATATCAATTTGTGCTAATACGCATCTAGCCTGCATCGCAACGTTGAAATGGCTGTCTCTGTCTTCGCTGCGACGAAGGTACGAAGCCGACCCGCCGGGCACACGCCTGTTTAGGAATTTTTGATTGTCACGATGGTCGGCTAGTTTTTGACATCTGCCGATGTCGCTCTTTTTGTGCTTAATCTTTGCCGCGAAGGATACTGAGGAAAAGGGTGACCATGGCAAACGCGATCCCCTTCGATATTGACGACGTCGAACCGGAAGTCGGTGCTCCCGACGCCGAGCGCATCATTTCCGGCAATCCGCAATTCCGCACCTGGAATCTGGAGGAGGCCGAGGGCGGCCTCTATGCCGGCATCTGGGAGGCGACGCCTGGCAAGTGGCGCATCGTCTACGAGGAATGGGAATATTTCAGCCTGCTTTCCGGCCATTCGATCGTGACCGAGGATGGCGGTGAGCCGGTGCATCTAAGGGCAGGCGACCGGATGATCCTCAGACCAGGCTTCAGGGGAACCTGGGAAGTCGTTGAAACGACTCGCAAGGATTACGTGATCAAAATTTGAATATCGGCCGGATAGGGTGTTTTTGATTATCCTAATTAAGGATGCCTACATCATCAAATGATAGACCCTTATCTGCAGCGCATTGCGGACATGATGTCTTCTGCCGTCACCATAGACATGGCCTTGCAATTCATCTTTTCGGGATTGGCATGTCGTCGAACCTTGCGGGTAGACACGTTCGCACCCAAACATCTTCCATCATTGCGACAACCGTTTGCTTCCTTGTCGTCGCTCTCGTGCTGACAGGCCTCATGGCTCATGTCGTGGTCAAGATGACCCGATCTGCAAACGAGATCGATGATGCCAGAGCCACGCGCGCCGCCCGTGCGGCAATTGCAGCCTTTGTCGGCCGCTTAAGCGCGACAACCACGGACAATGCCGTTTGGGACGATGCCTATAAAGCGATGTCATCCGCTGATGCCGCGGATTGGGCCTACGAGAATTGGGGTAAAACCAGCGCGGATTATCCCCTCTATGACGGAGCGGTCGTGATCGCCCCCGACCGCTCGTCGATCGTCTCCGCATATGCCAAAGGCAAACCCTTCCAACCAGGTGTTTTTTTCGGCGCCGCCTTTTACCGGCAAATCGACAAAGCTGCCGACTCCGGACAGGCGCCGGTCGTCAATTTCATAAAGACGGAAAAAGGCATCGCGCTGATCGTGTCGCAGGCAATCCAGCCTTTCACCGCCGAAGGCGAGCTTCCGAAGCTGAATGTGCTGAGCCTCTACAAGGAGCTCACGTCGGAAGTTCTCAATACTCTTTCGAACGAGCACGAACTCGAAGGGTTGCGCCTTGCGGCCGCGCCCGAGCCGGGCCTGCTGAGCACCCCGATCACGGACATCAAAGGGGGCATCATCGGCCATCTTGTCTGGCCCAGCAAAGCGCCCGGAAAAGCCGTGTTTGACCAGGTCTATCCTTACGTTGCTGCTGCCGTCATCATCCTTGTGATGTTCCTTGGGGGCGTTTTGCTGGTGGGCGCATTCGAGGCCCGGCGCCTGCGTCAGCTGGCGCAGGCAGCGATTTTCGAAGCAAACCACGATAGCCTGAGTGGCCTGTTGAACAGGCATGGGCTTCTCGCACTGCTGGAAGAGTTGGACGGCGCCGATTTTTCGTCGCCCCGGCTCTATCTGGTCGATCTCGATGGGTTCAAGGCCGTCAACGACGCCTGGGGGCACGCCGTAGGGGATGATCTGATCCGGATCGTATCGAACGCCCTGACCGCCTGCCACCCGGAAGTCGTTGCGGCGGCCCGGCTGGGAGGCGACGAGTTCGCGCTGGTGCAGATTGGAACCGCCACGCGTGCGGAAATACAAGACACTATTCTGGCGCTGTTTGCCGAACCCTTCAAGATCGATGGTCGGACGATCGAAGTCGGGGCAAGCATTGGGGCGGCGGGACGTGAGGGAGACATACCGTCTTTGGAGCTTCTCCGCAGGGCAGACATGGCACTCTACCGCGCCAAGGCCAACGGCAGAGGCCGAGCGGTCGAATACGATCCGGAGCTGGATCGGGAACGCCTGAGAGTCGCCGAAATGGAAGCTCTGTTGAAGAGCGCCATCAGCAATGGTGCGATCGAAGCCTTTTTCCAGCCTCTTGTCTCTGCCACGACAGGTGCTGTCACTGGTCTTGAAGCACTTGCACGTTGGCGAGCTCCAACAGGAAACATCAGCCCGGAGATTTTCATCCCGCTTGCCGAAAGGTGCGGCCTCATTGATGCGCTCGGCGTTCATATGCTGAAAACATCGATCGAGCATGCCAGGAACTGGCCCGGTCTGGCATTGTCGGTGAATGTTTCGCCGGTCCAACTCTGCAATCCGGAATTCGCCGCCGTAGTGATTTCGCTACTGCAGGAACTCGATTTCGATCCGAAGCGCCTGACACTGGAGATCACCGAAGGCGTTCTCATGACAAATCCGGAACAGGCCCGCCGCTCGATAGATCATCTCAAACAGGTGGGTATAAAATTCGCCCTCGATGACTTTGGCTGCGGCTATGCGAGCATTGGTGCATTGCGGCAGTTCGGGTTCGATCGAATGAAGATAGACCGCTCGCTCGTGTCTGCTCTCGATCAAGCCTCGAATGGTGCCGATGTCCTCAGAGCAACCATCTCTCTGGCGACCGCTCTGCAAATTCCCGTTACCGCTGAAGGCATTGAGAATACGCGCCAGGCGGCGATCCTGCGAGAGGCCGGCTGCGATCAGCTGCAAGGTTATCTCATCGGAAAACCAATGTCGGCAGTCGACATATCCAGCAAGCTTCAAGAGCAAGCCGCGTGATGCCGCACGGATTGCGACTGCACGCTCTGTGGCGGTCGTCCTGTCTTTGAGCAGTGTGGTGGCCTACCAGACGAGATCCAGGCGATCGAGGCCGTGGAAATGATAGACATCCTTGACGACGGGTGTCCTCATAAGCTTGAGCCCCGGCAGCCGCTCGAACAGTATCGGCAGCACGACGTTGAGCTCCAGCCGCGCCAGCGGCGCGCCGATGCAAAAGTGGATGCCGGCGCCGAAAGAGAGGTTGGGCGCCTCGTTGCGGTCGGGCTTGAAGGTAAGGGGATCGCGGAACTTGGCCGGATCGAGATTGGCGGCGGCCAGGATCATGCTCACCTTGTCGCCACGCTTGAACTCCACCCCATCGATCTCTGCGTGTTCGAGCGCCCAGCGCTGGAAGATATGGACGGGCGCGCAGATGCGCAGCGACTCCTCGACGGTGCGTTCGGTGGCGGCCTCGTCGCGGAAAAGCTCTGCCGGGTCGTAGCCGCTGTCCAGGATGATGCGCACCGAATTGCCGATCTGGTGGACCGTCGCTTCGTGGCCAGCATTGAGCAGCACGATGGTCGTCGAAACGAGCTCGTCTTCCGTTAGGTACTGGCCCTTGTGCTCGGTATGGATCATATGCGTCAGCAGGTCGTCACGCGGCTCGACCCGGCGCTCGGCAATGACTGTCTTCACATAGTCGGAAAATTCTCGTGCCGCCTGTTCCGCAGCATCTTCGTCCGCGCGGGTGCGCCCGAACATATACATGCGCACATAGGCATGCGACCACTTGAGGAGCTGCGGCCCCATTTCTTCGGGGATGCCGATCATGCGGGCGATCATTGTCACGGGGATGACATCGGCAAAGGCCGAGAGCAGCTCGACCTCGCCTCTGTCGGCGAAGCCGTCGATCAGTCTGTGGGCGAGCTCTTCGATTTCCGGCTTCATCCTCTCGACATGGCGCGAGACGAAGGCGCGGTTGACGAGCGTGCGCAGTCGCGTGTGTTCTGGCGGCTCGAGCTCCAGCAGCGAATAGCGCTCGGCGAGATCGAAGGCGGCGATGTGCGGCTCCGGCTCGGGGAGGCCGAGCTCCTCGCGGCTGGCAATATGCAGGATCTGCCGGCCGAAGCGGCGGTCACGCAGCAGCCCGTTCACATGATCGTAGTTGGTCACGAACCACTGCTTCTGCTCCTCCCAATAGAAGGTGGGGCAATGGGCATGGAGCGCGGCATAGACTGCGTTTGGATTGCCGTAGAAGGCAGGGTCGTTGCCATCGAGCGACACATGGCGGGTGGCTGGATCGATCTTGAGGAAGGGCGGTATCATCATGGCCAGAGGCTTAGCGGATTTGCCACGCCTCGAAAAGACGGACGCTTAACTTGCGCGGGAGAGCTCGCCCATGCGGCGCAATGCTTCCACCTGATCGTCGACGGTCGCCACGAGCTCGCCGGCATTGGAGCTGGGCTCGGTGGGCGCGGGTGCCGCTGCTTCTTCCTCGCCAAAGACGACCGTGCAGTTGCGGCCGGCAGCTTTGGCCGAATAGAGCGCCCGGTCGGCAGCCGAGACCAGCCGGTCGATATTAGCGTCGATCGCCGAGGAAAGCGCGATGCCAACGCTGACGGTGGCGGGGATCAGTGCCTCGCCCGTGCTGACTGGCAGGCGGCAGAATTCGGCGCGGATCGATTCCGCCAGTGCTTCCGCTTCCGTTTGGTCGCGGACGGTCACGAAGGCTGCGAATTCCTCGCCGCCCATGCGGCCGAAAATGTTGTTGGGGATATACTGACGGGCAAGGCGGGCAAAGGCGGTCAGGACGGCATCGCCGGATTGATGGCCGAAGCGGTCGTTGACGCGCTTGAAATGATCGAGGTCGAAAAGGATGACAGCGACCTGATGCTGCTCGTTATGTGCCTTTTCCTGGATTTTATCGAAATAGCCGAGCAGGCCGCGGCGGTTCAGCACGCCGGTCAGCGCATCTGTCAGTGTCAGCACGCGCAGATGGCGTTCCGACCGTTCCATGATGAGGCGGCAGGTAAGCGCGAAGGCGATGGTGAGCAGGAAGGCGCTCGCCATGGCGGCCGCGCCGCTGAAATTCGTTGCCTGAGCATCCGAAGGCAGGATCAGCGCCATTGTGATGGCCACGCCGAAGCAGAGGAAGGCCTGCAGCACGAAGACGACCATCAGGAAGACGCGCGTGCGTTCACGGCGGATATCGCCCGCGGCAACCGCCATGCCGAGCGCAGTGGCGCCGGTCGCCGAAGCGAGATTGTAAAGAATGACCCGGTTGGAATAATCTTCGTTGATCCAAGGCAGGAAGACGCCCGCGAGCCAGATTACCGGCGGCAGCAGCGCCCACCATTCCATTTTCTTGCGGTCGAGGGCAAGGAAGCCGGCAACCCAGGCGCTCTGTCCGAGCAAGGCGATGGCATTGCCGATTTCGATGGAAAGCAGGTTGGGAATTTCGCCGCGGGCGGCGACCAGTGCAAAGCCGATGCCGCTGAACAGGAAGCCTAGTCCCCAAAAAAGGTAGGCGGCGCTTTTCTGGTTGTGGCGCCAGGCCACGAACAAAACCAGCGCCAGCGTAAGGGCCTCAGAGCACCAGATGGACAGACCTGTAGCGACATTGAACACGGCAGCAACCCCTTGAGTGTTGGCGCATTCTGGCCGAAGAAGCTCGCTGTTTGATTAATGGCGCGAACCTCGGGCCGAGATTTCGGCGTTATCTGCCGGTAAGCTTTCCGCCCGGTAAATGTTCGTAAGATCTGTCGAATGTGGTAAGCCTTTCTTCATCCTGTCACCGACAAAAGCTGTGGGACGGAAAGGTCTGGCCTCGCCGTTAACAGGCGTTTGGAACAGACGGGATAGGGAAATGCCAAAGCCATATGCCGCGCCTGCTTCTTAACGTTATCCTTATGCGTGTCTTGAAGAGGGGGGCGGGGACACTCTATGTAGGAACAAGGCATTTTTCTTTGATTCCCGGCATTCGCCGGAAAGACGTTAAAAGGACGCACATGAGAAACCCAGTCGATACCGCTATGGCCCTCGTGCCGATGGTTGTGGAACAGACCAACCGCGGTGAACGCTCCTACGACATCTATTCTCGCCTGCTCAAGGAACGCATCATCTTCCTGACGGGTCCTGTCGAGGACCATATGGCGACACTCGTCTGCGCCCAGCTTCTCTTCCTCGAGGCCGAAAACCCCAAGAAGGAAATCGCGCTCTATATCAATTCGCCGGGTGGCGTCGTCACTGCCGGTATGGCGATTTATGATACCATGCAGTTCATCAAGCCGGCCGTCTCGACGCTATGCATCGGTCAGGCTGCTTCCATGGGGTCGCTCCTTCTGGCTGCTGGTCATAAGGACATGCGTTTCGCCACGCCGAACTCCCGCATCATGGTCCATCAGCCCTCGGGCGGTTTCCAGGGCCAGGCATCGGACATCGAGCGTCACGCCCGTGACATCTTGAAGATGAAGCGTCGCCTCAACGAAGTCTACGTGAAGCACACGGGCCGTACCTATGAGGAAGTCGAAAAGACCCTCGATCGCGACCATTTCATGGATGCGGACGAGGCCCAGACCTGGGGCGTCATCGACAAGGTTCTGACATCGCGCGTGGAAATCGAAGGCGATCAGGCCTAGTAATTAATAGGGATGGTGTTTTCGCTGCCACAGTTCTATCCCATTTGTGATTGAACAAGGGGTTTCAACTGGCGGCGGAGACGCTAATAGTAGCTATTAATGCTATGTTGAATTTTTATGACATAGCATTCGGCATTCGAAGGGGAATTCGTTGCCGCCGGCACCCGGACATGATTGATTCGGCCCGGTTCGTACCCCCTGAAGCCTTTGTCGGCAGAAGCTCCGGGTAGGGGCGCCGTCAGGGAGCTGATTGAGTGGACCGCGATTTCGTGTTGGAAATGCGGCGTGCTGGAAGGAAAGTGATATGAGCAAGGTCAGCGGCAGCAACGGCGGCGACAGCAAGAACACCCTCTATTGTTCTTTCTGCGGAAAGAGCCAGCATGAAGTCCGGAAGCTTATTGCCGGACCGACCGTGTTCATCTGCGATGAATGCGTCGAATTGTGCATGGACATCATCCGCGAGGAGAACAAGTCCTCGATGGTCAAGTCCCGTGACGGCGTTCCCACGCCCCAGGACATCATCAAGGTTCTCGACGAATATGTCATCGGCCAGCGTCAGGCGAAGAAGATCCTGTCGGTTGCCGTTCACAACCACTACAAGCGCCTCGCGCACGCCTCCAAGAACGGCGATGTGGAACTGGCGAAGTCGAACATCATGCTGGTCGGCCCGACCGGTTGCGGCAAGACCTATCTTGCCCAGACGCTGGCCCGCATCATTGACGTTCCCTTCACGATGGCCGACGCGACCACGCTGACGGAAGCCGGCTATGTCGGTGAAGACGTCGAAAACATCATCCTGAAGCTTCTGCAGGCTGCGGACTACAATGTCGAGCGCGCCCAGCGCGGCATCGTCTACATCGACGAAGTCGACAAGATTTCCCGCAAGTCCGACAACCCGTCCATCACTCGCGACGTATCGGGCGAGGGCGTGCAGCAGGCGCTTCTGAAGATCATGGAAGGCACGGTTGCCTCGGTTCCACCGCAAGGCGGCCGCAAGCACCCGCAGCAGGAATTCCTGCAGGTCGACACGACGAATATCCTGTTCATCTGCGGTGGCGCCTTTGCAGGCCTCGACAAGATCATCTCCGCTCGCGGCGAAAAGACCTCGATCGGCTTTGGCGCGACCGTCAAGGCGCCGGACGACCGCCGCGTCGGCGAAGTGCTGCGCGAACTTGAGCCCGAAGATCTGGTCAAGTTCGGCCTCATCCCAGAATTTATCGGCCGTCTGCCGGTTCTGGCGACGCTTGAGGACCTTGATGAGGACGCACTGATCCAGATCCTGTCCGAGCCGAAGAACGCGCTGATCAAGCAGTACCAGCGCCTGTTCGAGATGGAAGACGTGGAATTGAGCTTCCACGAGGACGCGCTGCGCGAAATCGCCCGCAAGGCGATCATCCGCAAGACCGGCGCCCGAGGCCTCCGCTCGATCATGGAAAAGATCCTGCTCGACACGATGTTCGAACTGCCGGCGCTGGAAGGCGTGCGCGAAGTCGTCATCTCGGAAGAGGTCGCACGGGGCTCGGCCCGTCCGCTGTATATCTATGCGGACCGCCAGGACGAGAAGGCAAACGTCTCGGCCTGACTTGCGTTGGGAACCGTTATTTCAAGGGGCTTGCCTTGTGCGGGCCCCTTTCTATTTGAAAACGGGTGCCGGGCGCTGATAATAGTTGCGGGCAAGGTTGAAAACAGCCTTGGCCGATATTGCGCAAACGATGACCCTTGGCAATGATGCTGTGATTCCGTAGCCTGTTGCTGGCGTTGCTATTTTAGGCGGTTCGGAAATGGTAAGCGTCGCTCCAGATAGGCGCTTCATTGTGTTGGCGTTCCATGTAATAAAGCTGTCACAACCGTGGAACGCGGGCGTTAACGTGGCTTGAAAAGCGTAGTCAGAACCTCCACTTGTAGCAACAAGTGAGAGTGCCGGCCGGATCCCAAGCGGCCGCGCCAGAGAGCCCGGTAACGGGACGATGGAAAGGAATAAAAATGACGAAGAAAACGTCTGTAGCGAGCAGCACCGCTTATCCTGTTCTCCCCCTGCGCGACATCGTGGTGTTCCCCCATATGATCGTGCCGCTGTTCGTCGGGCGGGAAAAGTCGATCCGTGCGCTCGAAGAGGTCATGGGTTCCGACAAGCAGATCATGCTGGTCACCCAGATCAACGCCAGCGACGACGATCCGGACCCTTCTGCGATCCACCGTGTCGGTACGGTCGCGAACGTCCTCCAGCTTTTGAAGCTGCCTGACGGCACCGTGAAGGTTCTGGTCGAAGGACGCGCCCGCGCCGAAATCGATACCTATACGAGCCGCGAAGATTTCTACGAAGCTCTCGGTCACGTGCTCGAAGAGCCGCATGACGATCCGGTCGAACTGGAAGCTCTGTCGCGTTCGGTCGTGTCGGAATTCGAGAGCTACGTGAAGCTCAACAAGAAGATTTCGCCCGAGGTTGTCGGTGCGGCCAGCCAGATCGACGACTATTCCAAGCTCGCCGATACGGTCGCCTCGCATCTCTCTATCAAGATCACCGAGAAGCAGGAGATGCTGGAAACCACCAGCGTCAAGGCTCGCCTCGAAAAGGCGCTCGGCTTCATGGAAGGCGAGATCTCGGTCCTGCAGGTCGAAAAGCGCATCCGCTCGCGCGTCAAGCGCCAGATGGAGAAGACCCAGCGCGAATACTACCTGAATGAACAGATGAAGGCGATCCAGAAGGAGCTCGGCGACGGCGAGGAAGGCCGCGACGAGATGAGCGAACTGGAAGAGCGCATCGCCAAGACGAAGCTCTCCAAGGAGGCCCGTGAAAAGGCCGACGCGGAGCTGAAGAAGCTACGCCAGATGAGCCCGATGTCGGCTGAAGCCACCGTCGTGCGCAATTATCTGGACTGGCTGCTCGGTATCCCCTGGGGCAAGAAGTCGAAGATCAAGGCCGATCTCAACAATGCCGAGAAGATTCTCGAAGCCGATCATTTCGGTCTCGAGAAGGTCAAGGAGCGCATCGTCGAGTATCTGGCGGTCCAGGCCCGCGCCACCAAGATCAAGGGTCCGATCCTGTGCCTCGTCGGCCCTCCGGGCGTCGGCAAGACCTCGCTCGCCCAGTCGATCGCCAAGGCCACCGGCCGTGAATATGTCCGTATGGCTCTCGGTGGCGTTCGTGACGAGGCCGAAATCCGCGGTCACCGCCGCACCTATATCGGTTCGATGCCCGGCAAGGTCATCCAGTCGATGAAGAAAGCGAAGAAGTCCAACCCGCTCTTCCTGCTCGACGAAATCGACAAGCTCGGCCAGGACTACCGCGGCGATCCGTCTTCGGCTCTACTCGAGGTGCTTGATCCGGCCCAGAACTCGACCTTCATGGACCACTACCTGGAAGTCGAATACGATCTGTCGGACGTGATGTTCATCACCACGGCGAATACGCTGAACATTCCGGCTCCGCTGATGGACCGCATGGAGGTCATCCGTATCGCCGGCTACACCGAAGACGAGAAGCGCGAAATCGCCAAGCGGCACCTGCTGCCGAAGGCCATCAAGGAACATGCGCTGCAGCCGAGTGAATTCTCGGTCAGCGACGACGCCCTGATGGCAATCAGCCAGCAGTACACCCGCGAAGCCGGTGTCCGTAACTTCGAACGCGAATTGATGAAGCTTGCCCGCAAGGCGGTCACCGAGATCATCAAGGGCAAGACGAAGTCGGTTCACGTTACGGCAGAGAACATCGACGATTATCTTGGCGTTCCGCGCTTCCGCCACGGCGAAGCCGAGCGCGAGGATCAGGTCGGCGTGGTCACGGGTCTTGCCTGGACGGAAGTCGGCGGCGAGCTGCTGACGATCGAAGGCGTCATGATGCCCGGCAAGGGCCGCATGACCGTCACCGGCAACCTGAAGGAAGTGATGAAGGAATCGATCTCTGCGGCGGCCTCCTATGTCCGCTCGCGTGCCGTCGATTTCGGTATCGAGCCGCCGCGCTTCGACAAGAGCGACATTCACGTGCACGTGCCGGAAGGCGCGACGCCGAAGGATGGTCCGTCTGCCGGTGTCGCGATGGCAACCGCGATTGTCTCGATCATGACCGGCATTCCGGTCAGCAAGGATGTGGCAATGACGGGTGAAATCACCCTGCGCGGCCGTGTCCTGCCGATCGGTGGCCTGAAGGAAAAGCTGCTTGCCGCACTGCGCGGCGGTATCAAGAAGGTGCTGATTCCGGAAGAGAACGCCAAGGATCTGGCCGAGATTCCTGACAACGTAAAGAACAACATGGAGATCATTCCGGTCTCACGTATGGGCGAAGTGATCAAGCACGCGCTTGTCCGTCGTCCCGAGCCGATCGAATGGGATGGCACGGTTGAAACGCCGGTCATCGCGACCGTCGAAGGGCTAGATGACGCAGGCGTTGCCATAGCTCATTGAGACTTGGCGGCCACATTTACGCCCAATTGTTGCAAATCGTGAAAAAGGCCGGCGGAAACGCCGGCCTTTTTTGTGAAAACGTCATGTAGGCGCTTGCTTTTCCTTGATTTGCAGGGTTTTTGGGTTCTCGGCGGGCCTGATGAAAGCGATTTCTGCGCCTAGCTTCCAGATTGAGTTGTTTCAAACCATTTAGAAAGGGGTGGAAACATGAACAAGAATGAACTCGTGTCCGCAGTAGCCGAAAAGGCTGGACTGACGAAGTCTGACGCAGCATCTGCCGTCGACGCCGTTTTTGACGTTGTGCAGACCGAACTGAAGGGCAAGGGCGATGTTCGCCTCGCAGGCTTCGGCAGCTTCACGGTTTCTCATCGCGCTGCCACGAAGGGTCGCAACCCGTCGACCGGCGCCGAAGTCGACATCCCGGCACGCAACGTGCCGAAGTTCACGCCCGGCAAGGGCCTGAAGGACGCCGTCAACGGCTGATACGAGATTGTCCGCCGGCCGCAAACGAGAACGGCCGCGCAGGATTTTGAGGGGGTTCGGTAATGCCGGACCCCTTTTTGCTTTCAGCGCTTGCCGTATGCCGCGCTTCGTCTTACGACGGTGATGCTTTCGAGCCGGGGCAAAAGCCCCACCAGCGGTAAGGGCTTCGGCTCGAGCCTGCGAGCGCAGCGAGATGCATCGCGAATGGCAGGCGGCCTGACGCAAACCGTACAAAATGTCGCAGGTTGTCATGTGTCTGTCATGGCAGTCCCGCAGAAAACCTTTGTTCGATTGTTCGATATTGGGGGATTTTCAATGACATTGTCTGCGCACAAGGCGGCGCTTGCTGCCGTGCTTTTCGCATCCGTTGCCTTCCCGGCAGTGGCTGAGCCGGTTTTCAACCGCATCGCCTCTTTCCCGGTCGCGACCAACCTGCCGGCCGATAAGGACAAGCTTTCGGCTACCTCGGCCGAAATCATCACCGCTTCGCAGGATGGCAACACGCTGATCTATAGCGACAGCCCGCTCGGCGCGATCGGCTTCATCGACATTACCGATGCCAAGGCGCCCAAGGCCGGCGGCGCGCTGATGATGGACGGCGAGCCGACCTCGGTGACGACAGCGGCCGGCAAGGCGCTCGTCGCCGTCAATACCGGCGAAAGCAAGCAGAAACCGTCGGGCCGTCTGGCGATCGTCGATATCGCTACCAAGAAGATCGACGCGACCTGCGATCTCGGCGGCCAGCCCGATTCGATCGCCCTCAACAAGGACAGGACGCTCGGCGCGATCGCGATCGAAAACGAGCGTGACGAAGAGGTCAATGACGGCAAACTACCGCAGATGCCGGCAGGCGACCTCGTCGTCTTCCAGCTCAAGACCGATGGCAGCGTCGATTGCGGCACCATCAAGCATATCGCCCTGACCGGCCTTGCCGGCGTCGCTCCTGACGATCCGGAACCGGAATTCGTTTCCTTCAACAGCCAGAACGAAATTGCGCTCACGCTGCAGGAAAACAACGAGATCATCATTCTCGACGGCGCGACCGGCACGGTGAAGACGCATTTCTCTGCCGGCAGCGTCGATCTCACGGGCATCGACACCAAGCGTGACGGCGCCCTGAAGTTCACCAGCGAGAAGAAGGGCGTCCTGCGCGAGCCTGATGCCGTCAAGTGGCTGGACGACAACCGGCTCGTTGTCGCCAACGAAGGCGACTATGAAGGCGGCTCGCGCGGCTTCACCATCTTCGACAAGACCGGCAAGGTCCTGTTCGAATCCGGCAGTTCCCTCGAGCGGGCCGTCGCCGCGCTCGGCCACTATCCGGAAAGCCGCTCCTCGTCGAAGGGCGTCGAGCCGGAAGGGCTGGAAGCCGCGAAATTCGGGAACGACGACCTGTTCTTCCTGCTCGCTGAACGCGCTTCCGTCGTGGGCGTGTACAAGGACACCGGCGCCGATCCGGAACTGCTGCAGATCCTGCCCTCGGGCGTTTCTCCGGAAGGCGCGGTCGCCATTCCGCAGCGTAACCTGCTTGCCACCGCCAACGAACTCGACCTTGGCAAGGAGGGCGGCGCGCGTTCGCACGTCATGATCTATGAACGCGGCGAAGGCGAGAAGGCTTATCCGCAGATCGTTTCCGCCGAGAAGGACGGCAATCCCATCGGCTTTGCAGCTCTTTCTGGTCTCGCCGCCGTTCCGGGCAAGCCGGGCATGCTCTATGCCGTCAGCGACAGCTTCCTCGCCTCACAGCCGACGATCTACACGATCGACGCCACCAGGAAGCCGGCCGTCATCACCGATGCGCTCGTCGTCAAGCGTGACGGTGCTCCGGCTCAGAAGCTCGACATTGAAGGCGTCGCTGTTGCTGCCGACGGCTCCTTCTGGCTGGCCTCGGAGGGGTATACCGAGCGCCTGGTGCCGCATGCTCTCTACAACGTCACCGCAAAGGGCGACATCAAGACCGAGATCGCCCTGCCGAAGGAACTGCTCGCCAACGAAATCCGCTTCGGCTTCGAAGGTGTCACGATCGTCGGCACCGGCGATGACGCGACGCTGTGGATGGCCGTTCAGCGCGAGTGGAACGACGATGAGAAAGGCTTCGTGAAGCTCGTCTCCTATAATCCGAAGAAGAAGGAATGGGGCGGCGTGCGCTACCCGCTCGACAAGACCGAGAGCGGCTGGGTCGGTCTCTCCGAAATCACCGCTCAGGGCGACAGCGTCTACATAATCGAACGCGACAATCTCGTCGGCGATGCAGCCAAGCTGAAGAAGCTCTACAAGGTTGCACTCTCCGACCTGAAGCCGGGCAAGCTCGGGGCCGATCTGCCCGTGGTCAAGAAGACGGAAGCCCATGATTTCATCGGCGATCTGAAGTCGGCCACCAACGGCTACGTTCTCGACAAGCTGGAAGGTTTTGCCTTCGACGCGTCGGGCAAGGCCTATGCCGTGACCGACAATGACGGTGTGAGTGACTCTTCGGGCGAAACCCTGTTCTTCCCGGTCAACATGGCCGCCACGAACTGAGTTCGTAGTCCCATGAAATGGAAAGGCCGGACTCTTGCCCGGCCTTTCCATTGATTCTTGTCAGAGCTACCAGCGCTGATGCACATGCGGCGCAATCAGTCGCCCGTAGATTTCACGCGTTGCGGCCATGACGTCGGCCGACAGCGGCGCGAGATCGGCGGCGGCCGCATTGGCCTTGGCCTGCTCGACATTGCGTGCGCCGGGGATGACTACCGTGACTGCTTCCGCCATCAGGATCCAGCGAAGCGCAAAGGCCGCCATGCTGGTGCCGGCTGGAACGAGCTTGCGCACTTCCTCGACGGCCTGCAGGCCGACCTCGAAGGGCACGCCTGCGAAGGTCTCGCCGACATCGAAGGCCTCGCCATTGCGGTTGAAATTGCGGTGGTCGTCGCTTGCGAACGTCGTGTCGCCGGTGATCTTGCCGGAGAGGAGGCCGCTGGCAAGCGGCACGCGAGCGATGATCGCCACGTTCTTGCGCCGGGCTTCGCTGAAGAACAGATGATCGGGACGCTGACGGAAGATGTTGTAGATGATCTGGATGCTGACGACACCGGGATATCCGATCGCTTTCAGAGCTTCCTCGACCTTCTCGACGCTGACGCCATAGCCCTTGATCTTGCCGGCCTTCTGCAACTCGTCCAGACCCCCAAAGACTTCCGGTCGATAGAGCACCTCCGTCGGCGGGCAGTGAAGCTGTACGAGGTCGAGGCTGTCCACCTGCAGATTCTTGAGGCTGCGGTCGATGAAACCTTCCAGATTGGCCTTGGTGTAGCCCTCAGTGACATGCGGGTTCAGACGGCGGCCGGCCTTGGTCGCGACCATCGGGCGTTCGCCGCCACGCGCCTTCAGCACATCGGCAATGATCTTTTCGGAACGGCCGTCACCATAAACGTCGGCGGTGTCGATGAAGGTCATGCCGGCGTCGAGTGCGGCATTCAAGGCAGCGCGGCCGTCCGCTTCGCTGACATCGCCCCAGGAGCCGCCGATCTGCCAGGCGCCGAAGCCGATATTGGTGATGGTAAAGGGCAGGCGGCCAAAAGCATGATGTTTCATGGAAATTTCTCCGATGGTGATGAAAGGTTCTCGAAGTAGCAGGCGCCGGGTAGGGCGACAATCGCCGATCGCGCTTGGATCGTCTGCTGCGATCAAATATCCTTGTCGGTGACGATTCAACCGCAGCCGACGGAAGAACAGGAAAGATCATGGATATCAAGACTGCAGGCTCGCGCCCTTCCACGAAGGGCCAGGCCGATTATTTCACCGGCTCCGTTCGTCTCGATCCGCTTGTCGAGGCGCCGGAGCCTGCGCGTGTGCGGGCCGCTCACGTAACCTTCGAGCCGGGCGCCCGAACCTCCTGGCATACGCATCCCCTGGGGCAGACGCTGATCGTTACCTCAGGCAGAGGCTTCGTTCAGACATGGGGCGGCGAAATCAGGGAAATCCGCTCGGGTGATGTCGTCTGGTTCCCACCGGGCGAGAAGCACTGGCATGGGGCGAGCCCCGAGACCGCCATGAGCCACATCGCCATCCAGGAAGCATTGGACGGCAGCGTGGCGGACTGGCTGGAGCAGGTCAGTGACGAGCAATATGCCGGCAAGGCCTGAGGCGGCAGCAACGGACTTCAGACTCTGAGAGGGCGCATGCTATTCGGGCTTCCGTTGCGAAGCTCTGTCGCGGGCGTTTCAGGCATCCCGCCGCTTCGTGCGGGCTGCTTGTGGAAAAACCTGACGCAGTGGATCTCAGGTCCGCAGGCAAAGCAGAATCGCCGATTTGTCGGGAGGATCGGGAAGGCCTTCCGAAACAATTTCAGGACTGTCATGGTTTTGTCTCCAAACCTGCTTGACACTAAAAGGCGAACCCCTTAGTTAGCCGCTCATCCAAGCGGCCAGCCCGTTCGGATGAGGTGCTCAGCACCGGATTGCTTGAAAGAATGCGGGTGTAGCTCAGTCGGTTAGAGTGCCGGCCTGTCACGCCGGAGGTCGCGGGTTCGAGCCCCGTCACTCGCGCCATTTCAAGCAGGCGTCAAATTGACGCCGTCTGTCCGGTTCGTGATATCCTCAAGGTCCGAAAGGTCCAATGCGCGGGTGTAGCTCAGTCGGTTAGAGTGCCGGCCTGTCACGCCGGAGGTCGCGGGTTCGAGCCCCGTCACTCGCGCCATTTTTCTTCAAAAAGCCATGCAGTTTCCGAGGGTCAGCCATGCGGCCTTCCGCGACATTTGCGGATTTGTCGCGACATCGTTGCATCTGCTTGATAACGTCCGTCTGACGCTGTTCGAATAGCTTCTGTAAAAGTCTTGCGCCGGGGCTCCGGCTGCGCTAACCACGGCTTGTTGCAACGCACGTTCGCTTGCCGGGCATTTGCCCAGTTGCGCCGCCAGGCGCCGCCCGCAAGCAGGGATGAACATGATGACTGAACTACTCAGTTCCTATATTCCGATCGCTATTTTCATCGGCATCGCGCTCGTAATTGGCCTGGCGCTTCTCATTGCGCCGTTTGCCGTTGCCTTCAAGGCGCCCGATTCCGAAAAGCTTTCGGCTTACGAATGCGGCTTCAACGCATTCGACGACGCACGTATGAAGTTCGACATCCGCTTCTACCTCGTGTCGATTCTCTTCATCATCTTCGACCTTGAAGTCGCCTTCCTCTTCCCATGGGCCGTTTCCTTCGGCGCCATCGGCTGGTTCGGCTTCTGGTCCATGATGGTCTTCCTTCTCGTGCTGACCATCGGCTTTATCTATGAATGGAAGAAGGGAGCCCTGGAATGGGAGTAGCCCCCGCTAGCAATCAGCCGCTGGTAGCGCAGCAGCCGAAGGGGATTATCGATCCCTCGACCGGCAAGCCGATCGGCAGCAATGACGCGTTCTTCGGTGAGATCAACAACGAGCTCGCCGACAAGGGTTTTCTTGTCACCTCGACCGATGAGCTGATCAACTGGGCTCGTACCGGCTCGCTGATGTGGATGACCTTCGGTCTTGCCTGCTGCGCTGTGGAGATGATGCAGCTCTCGATGCCGCGCTACGACGTCGAACGCTTCGGCTTTGCGCCGCGCGCTTCGCCGCGCCAGTCCGACGTCATGATTGTCGCCGGCACGCTGACCAACAAGATGGCGCCTGCGCTTCGCAAGGTCTATGACCAGATGCCCGAGCCGCGCTACGTCATCTCGATGGGCTCCTGCGCCAACGGCGGCGGCTACTATCACTATTCCTATTCGGTCGTTCGCGGCTGTGATCGCGTCGTACCGATCGACATCTACGTGCCGGGCTGTCCCCCCACGGCGGAAGCATTGCTTTACGGCGTGCTGCTGCTGCAGAAGAAGATCCGCCGCACCGGCACGATCGAACGCTAAGGGCAAGGACAGAAAATTATGAGCGAAGCCCTCACTGAGCTTTCGTCGTACCTTTCGCAAGCGCGCGGCAACCTGATTGCCGCCTCGCAGCTCAAATATGGCGAGCTGACGCTGACGACGACTGGCGACAATCTGATCCCGCTGCTGACCTTCCTGCGCGACGACGCCAAGTGCGGCTTCGTCAACCTGACGGACGTCTGTGGTGTGGACTGGCCGCAGCGCGAACTGCGCTTCGATGTCGTCTATCATCTCCTGTCTCCGAAGCAGAACCTGCGCATCCGCGTGAAGGTGGCGACAGACGAAGATACGCCGGTTCCATCCGCCTGCGCCGTCTATCCGGGCGCCGACTGGTTCGAGCGGGAGACCTGGGACATGTACGGCGTGCTCTTCACCGGCCACCCGGACCTGCGCCGTATCCTGACCGATTACGGTTTCGAAGGTCATCCGCTGCGCAAAGATTTCCCGACGACCGGTTTCGTCGAAGTTCGCTACGACGATGCGGCAAAGCGCGTCGTTTACGAGCCGGTGGAACTGAAGCAGGAATTCCGTAATTTCGATTTCTTGTCCCCTTGGGAAGGCACGGAATACGTGCTGCCCGGCGACGAAAAGGCGAAACAGTAAGTTTGAGGCGTGTGGCGGGCCGAGAGCCCGTTGTTCACTGACTACCTGAAAAAGCGAGCCCATCGCCATGACCGAACATAACGTCCGTAACTTCAACATCAATTTCGGGCCGCAGCATCCGGCAGCGCACGGCGTTCTGCGTCTTGTCCTTGAGCTTGACGGCGAAATCGTGGAACGCGTCGATCCGCATATCGGCCTGCTGCACCGCGGCACAGAAAAGCTGATCGAAACCAAGACCTACCTGCAGGCTGTTCCCTACTTCGATCGCCTCGACTACGTGGCGCCGATGAACCAGGAGCATGCCTATGCTCTGGCTGTGGAAAGGCTGCTCGGCATTGAGATCCCGATTCGCGGCCAGCTGATCCGCGTCCTCTACTCGGAAATCGGCCGTATCCTGTCGCATCTTTTGAACGTCACGACGCAGGCCATGGACGTCGGCGCGCTGACGCCGCCGCTCTGGGGTTTCGAAGAGCGCGAAAAGCTGATGGTGTTCTATGAGCGCGCCAGTGGCTCCCGCATGCATGCCGCTTATTTCCGTCCGGGTGGCGTTCATCAGGACCTGCCGGAACAGCTCGTGCAGGATATCGGCAAATGGTGCGACGAATTTCCGGGCAAGCTCGACGATATCGACGATCTTCTGACCGGCAACCGCATCTTCAAGCAGCGCAACGTCGATATCGGCGTTGTCTCGCTGGAGGATTGCTGGGCCTGGGGCTTCTCGGGCGTCATGGTGCGCGGTTCGGGTGCTGCCTGGGACCTGCGTCGCGCGCAGCCCTATGAATGCTATTCGGATCTTGAGTTCGACATTCCGGTCGGCAAGAACGGCGACAACTACGATCGTTACCTGATCCGCATGATCGAGATGCGCGAATCGGTGAAGATCATGAAGCAGTGCGTCAATCGTCTGCTCGGTGATGCCAAGGCGGGACCGTTCTCCTCGATCGATGGCAAGGTCGTTCCGCCGAAGCGCGGCGAGATGAAGCGTTCGATGGAAGCGCTGATCCACCACTTCAAGCTCTATACCGAAGGCTATCACGTTCCGGCCGGTGAGGTTTACGCTGCTGTCGAAGCGCCGAAGGGCGAATTTGGCGTCTATCTCGTCTCCGACGGCACCAATAAGCCCTATCGCTGCAAGATCCGCGCTCCGGGTTATGCGCATCTGCAGGCGATGGACTTCATGTGCCGTGGTCACCAGCTTGCCGACGTCGCGGCCGTTCTCGGCTCGCTCGACATCGTCTTCGGTGAGGTGGACCGCTAATGCAGGCTCTGCCGCTCGCGACAGCCTTTCTTCTTTCGGCCTCCGCTGCCTTTGCACAGGATGCCGGAAAGCTCGGCACACCGCTGGGCCATGAAGAGGCGCAGCCGCCGGCAGAGCAATCGTCCATGGGTGAGCTTTTGTCCATGGGCTATCAAATCAAGGCCGCCGTGCCGAATGGCGGCAAGTTCGTGGTATTTATGCAAAAAGACCAGTCGGCCTATGCCTGTGAAATGCAGTCTCTGACTGCTTCGCGGTGTGGAACGCTAAACTGACAAGGCGTGAGGAAGAATGTCCGTTCGTCGATTAGCCGAAGATCAATTCCAGCCGGCCGCATTCGCTTTCAGCGATGAAAATGCGGTCTGGGCGGAAAAGACGATTCAGAAATATCCCGCAGGCCGTCAGCAGTCCGCGGTCATTCCGCTGTTGATGCGTGCGCAAGAGCAGGATGGTTGGGTCACCCGCCCGGCGATCGAAAAGATTGCCGACATGCTGGACATGGCCTATATCCGCGTTCTCGAGGTCGCGACCTTCTACACCCAGTTCCAGCTTCATCCCGTCGGTACCCGCGCTCACGTGCAGGTCTGCGGCACGACGCCCTGCATGCTGCGTGGCTCGGAAAAGTTGATGGGCGTCTGCCGCAGCAAGATCCATCAGCACCCGTTCGAGCGCAACGCCGAGGGCACGCTCTCCTGGGAAGAGGTCGAATGTCTCGGGGCTTGCGTCAACGCTCCGATGGTGATGATCGGCAAGGATACCTACGAGGACCTGACGCCGGAGCGCCTGGAAGAGATCATCGATACGTTCGCGGCCGGCAATGGGGCGAGCGTCAAGGTTGGCCCGCAGATCGACCGTCACCTGTCCTCGCCCGAAGGTGGCCCGACGACCCTGCTGGGCGATGTTGCCGTTAGCCGCACCTGGGTTGACAAGGCTCCAGCGACTGCACCGGCAGACGGCGCGCCGGTTCCGCCTTCCGAGGCGGCACGTCCGAAGAGCACCGACGCCGAGACCAATGCGTCGCTGAAGACGCCGGCAACGTCTCCCAAAGCATCGGCGAAGAATGCGAAGGCTGCCGAAGTTCAGCCGCTCTCTGGCACCGCCGCTTCCGAGCCGGCGCCGAAGGCTGCCCCTGAGGTTGCTGCCAAGCCCGCGCTGACCGACAAGAATCGTCCGGCCGGCATCGAGAAGCCCGCCGCTCCCGATGATCTCAAGATGATTTCCGGCGTCGGTCCGAAGATCGAAGCAACGTTGAATGAAATCGGCATCTTCACCTTCTCGCAGATCGCGGGCTGGAAGAAGGCCGAACGCGAATGGGTCGATGGTTTCCTGAATTTCCGCGGCCGCATCGAGCGCGACGACTGGGTCAAGCAGGCCAAGGCGCTCGCCAAGGGCGGCGAAGCGGAATATATCAAGGTCTTCGGCAAGAAGCCGCGGTAAGAGGTGTGAAGCATGTTAGAAGATAAGGACCGCATCTTTACCAACATCTACGGCCTCAAGGACAAATCCCTGAAGGGGGCGATGAGCCGCGGCCACTGGGACGGCACCAAGCAGATCCTCGAAAAGGGCCGTGACTGGATCGTCGACGAGATGAAGGCTTCCGGCCTTCGCGGTCGTGGCGGCGCAGGCTTCCCGACAGGCCTCAAATGGTCGTTCATGCCCAAGCAGAGCGACGGCCGTCCGCATTACCTCGTCGTCAACGCCGACGAATCCGAGCCCGGCACCTGCAAGGACCGCGACATCATGCGCAACGATCCGCATACGCTGATCGAAGGCTGTGTGGTCGCAAGCTTCGCCATGGGCGCCAACGCCGCCTATATCTATGTGCGCGGCGAATATATCCGTGAGCGCGAAGCCCTGCAGGCCGCAATCGACGAATGCTACGATGCCGGCCTTCTCGGCAAGAACAACAAGCTCGGTTGGGACATGGACATCTATGTCCATCATGGCGCCGGTGCTTATATCTGCGGCGAAGAAACCGCGCTGCTCGAAAGCCTTGAAGGCAAGAAGGGCCAGCCGCGCCTGAAGCCGCCGTTCCCGGCCAATATGGGTCTCTACGGCTGCCCGACGACGGTCAACAATGTTGAATCGATCGCCGTCGCCCCAACCATCCTGCGCCGTGGTGCGGGCTGGTTCTCGTCCATCGGCCGTCCGAACAACGTTGGAACCAAGCTCTTCATGCTCTCCGGTCACGTCAACAAGCCGTGCACCGTTGAAGAGAGCATGGGCATCACCTTCCGCGAACTGGTGGACAAGCACGCCGGCGGCATTCGTGGGGGCTGGGACAATCTGCTTGCCGTCATTCCGGGCGGTGCATCGTGCCCGATCGTTCCGGCCAAGGACATCATCGACTGCCCGATGGACTTCGACGGTCTGCGCGCTGTCGGTTCCTCCTTCGGTACGGCCGCCTCGATCGTCATGGACAAGTCCACCGACGTCATCAAGGCCATCGCCCGTATCTCCGCCTTCTTCAAGCATGAGAGCTGCGGCCAGTGCACGCCGTGCCGCGAAGGCACGGGCTGGATGTGGCGCGTGATGGAGCGCATGGCGCGCGGCAACGCCCAGAAGCGCGAAATCGACATGCTGTTCCAGGTCACCAAGCAGATAGAAGGCCACACCATCTGTGCGCTCGGCGACGCCGCCGCATGGCCGGTGCAGGGTCTGATCCGTAACTTCCGTCCAGAGATCGAAGCCCGCATCGACCAGTATACGGCCAATGCGCTCGATCACGGTGCGGTTCTGGAGGCGGCCGAGTAAGTACATGACGATCAAGGCACCCGACAGCAAGGTGGGAGAAGGGGCATCCGATTTCGCGGCTGACTTCGGCCGTCTTGCTGCCGGCATGCTGGAAAATGCGCGCGCGATGCCCGTTCATCCGCTGATGGCGCATCCAGCTGCGGCATTTGCCGCAGCCACAGCGATCGGTTTTGGCATTTCCACGCAGATGGCCGGCGTTTTCTTCGGCGCGCTGCAGGGCGCGTTCGAGACGGCGAACATGGCGGCCGCAGCGCTCGATGAAACGCCGCCTGACGAAGAAACACCCGAGATGGATATCCGTCCGGAAAATATTCGCCCGGCTGAAACGGTTGCGCCGGTTCGTAAGGCGGCAAAGCCGAAGCTGACGGTGGTTTCCAGCAAGGCCCCGGCAGCGGAAGCCGCGAAGCCTACGGTTGCCAAGGCGAAGCCCGGCACAAGGTCCAGGAAGGTTGACGACCTGAAGCTGATCGCCGGCATCGGTCCGAAGCTGGAGCAGGTGCTGAACAAAAGAGGCATCCGCACTTTTGCCGATATTGCGGCATGGAGCGACGGCGACGTTGTGAGCCTGGACGCCGAACTCGGTTTCGACGGTCGCATCCTGCGCGATGACTGGGTTGGCCAGGCGAAGGTGCTGGCGACACGGGGTCGCAGGAAGAAGTAGTTTCCGGCCACAGGCGATGGTCGGAGGAATGGCATCCGAGCGACGGGGCAGGGGGCTCCGGATCGTGGTGCCGATGGCGGGTTTCGGGTCTCGGAACCAGCGAAAGAGAATTTGGGCAATTCCGGCGCCAGGACGGACGAAAGGTCTGTCTTGGCAATATGGATGTTGCAAAAATAGGTTTGTTTGCCGGTGCCCGGCGAATGGGAAACAGGACTGAGTGACGATGGCAAAACTGAAGATTGACGGTAACGAGATCGAAGTTCCGGATCATTACACGCTGATTCAGGCGTGCGAAGAGGCCGGTGCTGAAGTTCCGCGCTTCTGCTTCCATGAGCGTCTGTCGGTTGCCGGCAATTGCCGTATGTGCCTCGTCGAGGTCAAGGGCGGTCCGCCGAAGCCGCAGGCTTCCTGCGCCATGGGCGTGCGCGATATTCGAGGCGGTCCGAACGGCGAACTGCCTGAAGTCTTCACCAACACGCCGATGGTCAAGAAGGCCCGCGAAGGCGTGATGGAATTCCTGCTGATCAACCATCCGCTCGATTGCCCGATATGCGACCAGGGCGGCGAATGCGATCTGCAGGACCAGGCCATGGCCTTCGGTATCGACACCTCGCGCTATCAGGAAGACAAGCGCGCCGTCGAAGACAAGTATATTGGGCCGCTCGTCAAGACGGTTATGAACCGCTGCATTCACTGCACGCGTTGCGTCCGTTTCACGACGGAAGTGGCAGGCATTTCCGAGCTCGGCCTGATCGGCCGCGGCGAAGACGCCGAAATCACCACCTATCTCGAGCAGGCCATGACCTCCGAGCTGCAGGGCAACGTCGTTGACCTCTGCCCGGTCGGCGCACTGACTTCGAAGCCCTTCGCCTTCACGGCCCGCCCGTGGGAACTGAACAAGACGGAATCGATCGACGTCATGGACGCCGTCGGCTCTGCAATCCGCGTCGATACGCGGGGCCGCGAAGTCATGCGCATCCTGCCGCGCGTCAACGAGGCCGTGAACGAAGAGTGGATTTCGGACAAGACCCGCCACGTCTGGGACGGCCTGAAGACGCAGCGCCTCGACCGGCCTTACGTCCGCAAGGGCGGTCGCCTGCAGCCGGCGAGCTGGAGCGAAGCCTTCGGCGCCATCAAGGCTGCCGTTTCGGCAACCTCTGGCGATAAGATCGGCGCGATTGCCGGCGACCTCGCTTCGGTCGAAGAAATGTATGCCCTTTCCGAACTGGTCAAGTCGCTCGGTTCCGAGAACCTCGACTGTCGCCAGGATGGGGCGGCACTTGATCCGTCGCTCGGCCGCGCAAGCTACCTCTTCAATCCGACCATCGCGGGCATCGAACAGGCTGATGCGCTCCTTATCATCGGCGCCAACCCGCGCTTCGAAGCGGCTATCCTCAACGCCCGCATCCGCAAGCGTTACCGTCGAGGCGGCTTCCCGATCGGTGTGATCGGCGAGGGCGGCGAGATGCGTTACAAGTATGATTACCTCGGCGCAGGCCCTGATACGCTGAAGGACATTCTCGACGGCGGCCACGCCTTCGCCGAAGTCCTCTCCAAGGCCTCCAAGCCGATGATCATCATCGGTCAGGGCGCTCTCACGCGCACGGATGGCGCAGGCGTTCTGGCCACCGCCGCCAAACTCGCCGTCAATGTCGGCGCAATCGCGGAAGGCTGGAACGGCTTTGCGGTGCTGCACACCGCCGCATCGCGGGTCGGCGGCCTAGACCTCGGCTTCGTGCCGGGCGCTAAGGGCGTCAATGCCGCTGAGATGCTGAAGACCATGGACGTGCTCTTCCTGCTCGGCGCCGATGAGTTTGATGTCTCGGCAAAGACGGCGAAGTTCACGGTCTATATCGGCTCGCATGGCGACAATGGTGCGCATGGCGCCGATGTCATCCTGCCGGCCGCCGCCTACACGGAAAAGTCCGGCACCTGGGTCAACACCGAAGGCCGCGTCCAGATGGGCAACCGCGCCGGTTTCGCACCGGGCGATGCCCGCGAAGACTGGGCGATCATCCGTGCCCTGTCCGACGTGCTGGGCAAGAAGCTTCCTTTTGATTCGCTTGGTGAATTGCGCGGCAAGCTCTACGCAGCATTCCCGCATTTTGCTGCCATCGACGAGATCGCCGAAGGTGACAGCGCCCAAATTGCCGCACTGGCGAAAAAAGCCGGTAAGATGAACAAATCCGGGTTTGCGTCGCCGGTCAAAGACTTCTATTTGACGAACCCGATAGCGCGCGCCTCGGCTGTCATGGCCGAGTGCTCGGCATTGGCCCGCAACAATTTCAAAGTCGCGGCAGAGTAAGGGCAGGAACTCATGGATTCTTTCTTCTCGACCTATGTCTGGCCGGCGATCATCATGATCGGTCAGTCGCTGCTGCTGCTCGTCTGCCTGCTGGTCTTCATCGCTTACGTCCTGCTTGCCGACCGCAAGATCTGGGCTGCCGTCCAGCTCCGCCGCGGTCCGAACGTCGTCGGCCCCTTCGGCCTGTTCCAGTCCTTCGCAGACCTTCTGAAGTTCGTCTTCAAAGAGCCGGTCATCCCCGCTGGCGCCAACAAGGCGGTCTTCCTGCTTGCTCCGCTCGTCACCGTGCTTCTTGCGCTGTCGACCTGGGCGGTTGTGCCGCTGGCCGACGGCTGGGTGATCGCCAACATCAATGTCGGCATTCTGTATATCTTCGCGATCTCATCGCTCGAGGTCTACGGCATCATCATGGGTGGGTGGGCTTCGAACTCGAAGTATCCATTTCTCGGCGCGCTGCGCTCGGCAGCGCAGATGGTGTCCTATGAGGTTTCGATCGGCTTCGTTATCGTCACCGTCCTTCTCTGCGTCGGTTCGCTGAACCTGACCGATATCGTCAATGCGCAGCATACGGGCCTTGGCACCATGCTCGGACTGCCGAACTCGTTCCTCGACTGGCATTGGCTGTCGCTGTTCCCGATGTTCGTCGTCTTCTTCATCTCGGCGCTCGCCGAGACCAACCGCCCGCCCTTCGACCTTCCGGAAGCAGAATCCGAACTCGTCGCCGGTTTCATGGTCGAATACGGTTCTGCTCCGTACATGATGTTCATGCTCGGTGAATATGCGGCCGTCGTCCTGATGTGCTCGCTGACGACGATCCTCTTCCTGGGGGGCTGGCTGCCGCCGGTTGATTTCTGGCTCATTAACTGGGTACCGGGCATCATCTGGTTCATGCTGAAGGCGTGCCTGGTGTTCTTCATGTTCGCCATGGTCAAGGCTTTTGTGCCCCGCTACCGCTACGACCAGCTCATGCGCCTCGGCTGGAAGGTTTTCCTTCCGCTGTCGCTCGCCATGGTCGTCATCGTTGCATTCGTGCTGAAACTGACGGGATGGGCCGGCTGATGTCCAACCTCGTTTCCGGCAAAATTGGAGATTGAAGATGGGAAGCCTGTCCGCCTCCATCAACTCGCTTTTCCTCAAGGAATTCGTCGGCGCCTTCTTCCTGTCGATGCGCTATTTCTTCAAACAGAAGGCGACGATCAACTATCCCTTCGAAAAGGGTCCGGTCAGCCCGCGCTTTCGTGGCGAACATGCGCTGCGCCGTTATCCCAACGGCGAAGAGCGCTGCATCGCCTGCAAGCTGTGCGAAGCGATCTGTCCCGCTCAGGCGATCACCATCGAAGCCGGCCCGCGCCGCAATGACGGCACGCGCCGCACGGTGCGTTACGACATCGATATGGTGAAATGCATCTATTGCGGCTTCTGCCAGGAAGCTTGCCCGGTCGATGCGATCGTCGAAGGCCCGAATTTCGAATTCGCCACCGAGACCCGCGAAGAGCTCTACTTCGACAAGCAGAGGCTGCTCGACAACGGTGACCGGTGGGAGCGTGAAATCGCCCGCAACATGGCGATGGATGCGCCGTATCGTTGATTGAAATTTGAAATGCCGCTGATCGGACGCTCTCGTCCACTGCGGTTAACATGCACCGGGGCTTTGTCGGCGGAAGCTGCGCGAAGTCCTATCGGGCAGGGAAACTCCCGGCTGCCCGGGGGAAGATGAAAAAGGCACCAACATGGGTCTGCAGGCTCTATTTTTCTATCTTTTCGCCTTTGTCGCGATAGCGTCGGCGTTCATGGTCATCTGGGCGAAGAACCCGGTTCACTCGGTTCTGTTCCTGATCCTGGTGTTCTTCAATGCGGCGGGTCTCTTCCTGCTGCTGGGTGCCGAATTCCTGGCGATGATCCTGCTTGTCGTCTATGTGGGCGCGGTCGCTGTTCTCTTCCTCTTCGTGGTGATGATGCTCGACATCGACTTCACCGAGCTTCGCGCCGGTGTTCTCGAATATGCGCCGATCGGCGCGCTCATCGGTCTCATCCTCGCAGCCGAACTGATCGTCGTCATCGGCGGCAGCGCGATCTCGCCGGAGATCGCCAAGACGGTCGCCATGCCGATCCCGGCGCTCACCGAACGCACCAATACGGCCGCGCTCGGCGACGTGCTCTACACGAATTACGTCTACTTCTTCCAGATCGCTGGTCTGATCCTGCTGGTCGCCATGATCGGCGCGATCGTGCTGACGCTGAAGCATCGCACCAACATCAAGCGGCAGAATATTTCCCGCCAGGTTGCCCGCACGCCCGCGACCGCCGTAGAGGTGGTCAAGGTCAAGCCGGGTCAGGGCGTGAGCTGAACCGAGAGGTCAAGGAACAAAGAACATGGTCATCGGACTTTCCCATTATCTCACGGTCAGCGCCATCCTCTTCACGATCGGCATCTTCGGGATCTTCCTGAACCGGAAGAACATCATCGTCATCCTGATGTCGGTCGAACTGATCCTGCTGTCGGTCAACATCAACATGGTCGCCTTCTCGTCGTTTCTTAACGACATCGTCGGCCAAGTGTTCGCACTGTTCATTCTGACTGTTGCTGCTGCTGAAGCGGCGATCGGTCTTGCAATTCTCGTTGTCTTCTACCGCAACCGCGGTTCGATCGCGGTCGAAGACGTTAATATGATGAAGGGCTGAGCGGCTCATGTTCCTCTATAAGGCTATCGTCTTCCTTCCCCTGATCGGCGCGATCATCGCGGGCCTCTTCGGCCGCGCGATCGGCGCCAAGGCGTCGGAATATGTCACCAGCGGCCTGATGATCATCGCCGCCATCCTATCCTGGGTCGTCTTCTTCACGGTTGCGCTCGGCCATCCGGAAGGTGCGATCAAGGTCGAGGTTCTCCGCTGGATCCAATCTGGTGGTATCGATGTCTCCTGGTCGCTGCGTGTCGATACACTGACCTCGGTCATGCTGATCGTCGTCAATACGGTCTCGACGCTGGTGCACGTCTATTCGATTGGTTACATGCACACCGATCCGCACCGGCCGCGCTTCTTCGCCTATCTGTCGCTCTTCACCTTCGCCATGCTGATGCTGGTGACCTCCGACAACCTCGCCCAGATGTTCTTCGGCTGGGAAGGCGTAGGTCTGGCCTCGTATCTGCTGATCGGTTTCTGGTACAAAAAGCCCTCGGCCTCGGCGGCTGCGATAAAGGCCTTCATCGTCAACCGCGTCGGCGACTTCGGCTTCGTGCTCGGCATTGCCACCGTCTTCGTGCTGTTCGGCTCGATCAATTTCGACACGATCTTCGCCAATGCTTCGACCTTCGCTCCGGCGGAAGGCGGCGGTGAAGCCGGTGAAGTGATCCTGAACCTTTTCGGCATGCATCTCGACAAGGCGCACGCACTGACCGGTGCCTGCCTGCTGCTCTTCATGGGCGCAATGGGTAAGTCGGCGCAGTTCCTGCTGCACACCTGGCTGCCGGACGCCATGGAAGGCCCAACCCCGGTGTCCGCACTCATCCATGCCGCAACCATGGTGACCGCCGGCGTCTTCCTCGTCGCCCGCATGTCGCCGATCTTCGAACTCTCGCATGATGCGCTCGTCGTCGTGACAGTGATCGGTGCGATCACCGCTTTCTTCGCGGCGACCGTCGGCCTCGTGCAGAACGACATTAAGCGCGTCATCGCCTACTCGACCTGCTCGCAGCTCGGCTACATGTTCGTTGCTCTTGGCGTCGGTGCTTACGGCGCGGCAATCTTCCACCTCTTCACGCACGCCTTCTTCAAGGCACTGCTCTTCCTATGCGCCGGCTCGGTCATCCACGCCGTCGATGGCGAGCAGGACATGCGCTACATGGGTGGCCTGCGTCCGCATATCAAGATGACGTTCTGGATGATGATCATCGGCACGCTGGCGATCACCGGTGTCGGCATCCCCTTCACCCCGGTCGGCTTCGCAGGCTTCTTCTCGAAGGATGTCATCATCGAGGCTGCCTATGCAGCGCATTCGCCGGTTGCAGGTTTCGCCTTCACATTGCTGGTCATTGCCGCTCTCTTCACGAGCTTCTATTCCTGGCGTCTGATCTTCATGACCTTCTACGGCAAGCCGCGCGCTTCGCATGAGGTCATGCATCATGTCCATGAATCGCCGCAGGTCATGCTGGTGCCGCTCTACATCCTTGCGATCGGTGCGGTCTTGGCGGGCGTGCTCTTCGAAGGCCGCTTCTACGGCGAGGAATATGCCGAGTTCTGGAAGGGGGCGCTCTTCACCGGTGCCGAAAACGAGCTGGTGGAAGAGTTCCATCACGTCCCGGCCTGGGTTGGCCTTAGCCCCTTCATTGCCATGCTGCTTGGCTTCGTCACCGCCTGGTACATGTACATCAGGTCGCCCTCGACGCCGCGCAAGCTCGCCCAGCAGCACCGTGTGCTCTACCAGTTCCTGCTCAACAAGTGGTACTTCGACGAACTCTACGATTTCCTCTTTGTCCGCAGCGCCAAGGCGCTCGGCAACTTCCTGTGGAAGAAGGGTGATGTCGGCGTCATCGATACCTACGGTCCGAACGGCATTGCCGCCCGCGTCGTCAACGTCACCGACCGTGTCGTACGCCTGCAGACCGGTTACCTCTATCACTATGCCTTCGCGATGCTGATCGGCGTTGCGGCGCTCGTTACCTGGATGATGCTCGGGAGTTCCTTCTGATGACCGATTGGCCTATTCTTTCAACGGTCACCTTCCTGCCGCTCGTCGGCGTGGTGCTTCTGTTGCTGATGAACGGCGAAACCGAGAATGGCCGCAAGAACGTGCTGTGGATCTCCTTGATCACCACGGTCTTCACTTTCATTCTCTCGCTCTTCATCTGGATCGGCTTCGACAACGCCAATCCGGGCTTCCAGATGATCGAGCAGCATAGCTGGCTCGGCACCGGCATCGGTTACCATGTCGGTGTAGACGGCATCTCCATGCTGTTCATTATCCTCTCGACCTTCCTGATGCCCTTCTGCGTGCTCGCAAGCTGGCTCTCGATCGAGAAGCGCCTGAAGGAATACATGATCGCCTTCCTCATCCTCGAAGTGATGATGGTCGGTGTCTTCGTCTCGCTTGATATCGTTCTCTTCTACGTCTTCTTCGAAGGCGGCCTCATTCCGATGTTCCTGATCATCGGCGTCTGGGGCGGTGCGAACCGCGTTTATGCGAGCTACAAGTTCTTCCTCTATACGCTGCTCGGCTCGGTGCTGATGCTGCTCGCCATCATGGCCATGTACTGGCAGTCGGGCACGACCGATATCGCCCAGCTTCTGGACTACAAGTTCCCGCCGGCAATGCAGACCTGGCTGTGGCTTGCCTTCTTCGCCTCCTTCGCGGTGAAGATGCCGATGTGGCCGGTCCACACCTGGCTCCCTGACGCGCACGTCCAGGCGCCGACCGCTGGTTCCGTCATCCTGGCAGGCGTGCTCCTGAAGCTCGGCGGTTACGGCCTGATCCGCTTCTCGATCGGCATGTTCCCCGTCGCGTCGGACTATTTCGCGCCGCTCGTCTTCGCGATGTCCGTTATCGCTATCATCTACACCTCGCTGGTCGCGATGATGCAGGACGACATCAAGAAGCTGATCGCCTATTCCTCGGTGGCTCACATGGGCTACGTGACGATGGGCATTTTCGCTGCCAACGCTCAGGGTCTGCAGGGTTCGATCTTCCAGATGCTGTCGCACGGCATCGTCTCGGGCGCGCTCTTCCTCTGCGTCGGCGTCGTCTATGACCGCACCCATACGCGCGAGATCGCTGCCTATGGCGGCCTGGTCAACAACATGCCGAAATACGCGGTCGCCTTCATGGTCTTCACCATGGCGAATGTCGGTCTGCCCGGCACTTCGGGCTTCATCGGCGAATTCCTGACGCTGATCGGCGTCTTCCGCGCCAACACCTGGGTTGCGCTTTTTGCCGCCACCGGCGTCATCCTCTCGGCCGCCTACGCGCTCTGGCTCTATCGCCGGGTGATCTTTGGCGCACTGGAGAAGGAGAAGCTGAAGGCTCTGCTCGACCTTTCGCCTCGAGAACAGATCATCCTTTATCCGCTGATCGCGCTCACCATCTTCTTCGGCGTCTATCCGGCTCCGGTCTTCGATGCGACCGCAGCTTCGGTAGACCATCTGATCAACAGCTATTCGGCCGCAGTGCAGGCAGCGCAGAATGTTGCGCTGTCGATGAAATGACGGGACTTTAGGACATGACCGCTGAAACAATCTCCCTGAGCCTGTACCTGTCCGCGCCGGAAATCATCCTCGCGATCGGTGCACTTCTGCTGCTCATGATCGGCGTTTTCTCGGGCGAGCGGTCCGGTCCGCTCGTCAGCGCGCTGGCGATGATCGTGATTGCCATCTCCGGCCTGTGGCTGATCTTCGTTCCCGGCGACGGCCTTGCTTATGGCGGCGTCTATCTCGCCGATGGCTTTGCACGCTTCATGAAGGTGCTGGCACTGATCGGCTCCCTCGTCGCGCTGTTCATGTCGATGGGTCATGCTCGGGAAAATCAGCTCGACAAGTTCGAGTTCCCGATTCTTCTGGTGCTGTGTACGCTCGGCATCATGCTGATGATCTCGGCCAACGACCTGATCGCGCTCTATCTCGGCCTTGAACTGCAGTCTCTGGCGATCTACGTCATCGCTGCGATCAACCGCAATAGCCTGAAGTCGACCGAAGCCGGCCTGAAGTATTTCGTCCTTGGCGCGCTTTCCTCGGGCATGCTGCTCTATGGCATGTCGCTGGTATACGGCTTCACCGGGCACACGCATTTCGCCGAGGTTGCGCAGGCGCTCACGGTCGAAGGAGCACGTTCGCTCGGCCTGATCTTCGGCCTCGTCTTCATCCTCGCCGGCATTGCCTTCAAGATCTCGGCCGTTCCGTTCCACATGTGGACGCCGGACGTTTATGAAGGCGCACCGACCCCGGTCACTGCCTTCCTCGCGAGCGCGCCGAAGGTTGCCGCCATGGCGATGATGACCCGTATCGTCATCACCGCCTTCCAGCCGGTGCTATCAGATTGGCAGCAGGTCATCGTCTTCATTTCGATCGCTTCCATGCTGCTCGGTTCATTTGCGGCCATCGGCCAGAAGAACATCAAACGACTGATGGCCTATTCCTCGATAGGTCACATGGGTTACGCGCTGGTCGGTCTCGCCGCCGGAAACCAGACGGGCGTTGCCGGCGTCATGCTTTACATGGCGATCTACATGGTCATGACCCTCGGCTCCTTCGCCATCATCATGTCAATGCGCCGCAAGGATGGTACGGTTGTCGAGAATGTCAGCGATCTTGCCGGCCTGTCGACGACGAACCCCTTTATGGCTGTCGTGCTGACCGCACTGATGTTCTCGCTTGCCGGTATCCCGCCGCTCGCCGGCTTCTTCGCGAAGTACTTCGTCTTCGTTGCCGCCATCGAGGCCAAGCTCTATACGCTTGCCGTCATCGGTGTTCTGGCATCGGTCGTCGGTGCTTACTACTACCTGCGCGTCATCAAGCTGATGTGGTTCGATGAGGCGTCCGGCGAATTTGCCCGAGTCTCCGGTTCGCTGCGTCTCGTCTTCGGTCTTTCCGGTCTCTTCGTTGCGGCCTATGTTCTCATCGGTGGTCCGATCGGCGGCGCGGCCGAGCTTGCTGCGGCGACGCTCTTCTGATGGCTTCCGACAAGCGGCGCCGGATATCGCTCGGCGATGTCAGGCACGAGGCCTTGTCGGAAACGTCCTCAACAAATACGGAATGCCTTGCCCGGGCTCGGGCAGGGGACGGCGGTCTGCTCTGGGTGACCGCCGAACGACAAACCGGCGGCCGGGGCCGCCGGGGCCGTCCCTGGGTTTCCGAGCGCGGCAATCTCTACGCCTCCCTTCTGCTCATCGACCCCGCACCGATGGAGCGCCTCGCCTCCCTGCCGCTGGCAATCGCCGTCGCGGTTCATCAGGCAGTTCGCAGCGTTCTGCCGCCCGGCGCCCAGCCCGTAGAGGTGAAGTGGCCGAACGATATCCTGATTGGACGCAAGAAGACCTGCGGCATCTTGGTAGAAGGTGAGCGGCTGGTTGACGGGCGCCACGCTGTCGTGATTGGCATCGGCATCAACGTAGCCGTCATGCCCGATAACCCGATCTATCCCGTCACCTGCCTGCGCGATCAGGGAAGTGCGGCTTCACCCGAAGAACTCTTCGCTCATCTCTTCGCCTCCATGACCGAGGCGCTGAATATCTGGGATGAAGGGCGGGGTATCAGCGAGATCACGGCGCGGTGGCGTGCGGTTGCCTGTGGCATTGGCGAAAAGATAACCGTGAATTTGCCCGACAGGTCGATTTCCGGGTTTTTCGCCGGAATAGATGATAATGGCCTGTTGATGCTCGATACCGGCGAAGGCAGGATAATGCCGATTGCAGCCGGCGATGTATTCTTTGGATAGTGGAAAAAACAAACGTTATGGCGAAACAGGACGAACTGGTATTTCTGCCCCTGGGCGGCGTCGGCGAGATTGGTATGAATCTCGCGCTGTACGGCTACGGCCCGGCGGATCATCGCCAGTGGATCATGGTAGATTGCGGCGTCACCTTTCCGGGGCCGGATCTGCCGGGTGTGGATCTCGTCCTGCCCGACATCCGTTTCCTTGCCAATGAGCGCAAGAACCTCAAGGCGATCATCATCACTCACGCTCATGAGGACCATTACGGCGCGCTCGCCGACCTCTGGCCGGGCCTCAATGTGCCGGTCTACGCCTCACCTTTCACGGCTGGGCTCCTGGAAGCCAAGCGCAATTTCGAGAAGGATGCGATCGGTGAAGTGCCGGTGACCATTTTCAAAGCCGGTGATAGGATCAATGCCGGGCCCTTCAGCATTGAGGGCGTTGCCGTCAACCATTCTATCCCCGAGCCGATGTCGCTGATGATCCGCACACCGCTCGGCAATGTCATCCACACCGGCGACTGGAAGATCGATCACGAGCCGTCGCTCGGGCCGCTGACGGACGAGACCCGTTTCCGTCAGCTCGGTGATGAAGGCGTGCTGGCGCTTCTCTGCGATTCCACTAATGCGCTGCGCGACGGCGTGTCGCCCTCGGAAAAGGATGTCTCGGAGAGCCTGCGCAAGATTATCGAAGATGCCGAAGGTCGCGTGGCGATCACCACCTTCTCCTCCAATGTCGGCCGTATCCGCACTGTCGCCGAAGCCGCCGAAGCTGCGGGTCGCGAAGTGCTGCTGCTGGGAAGCTCGCTCAAGCGGGTATGTGACGTCGCTCAGGATATCGGCCTGATGGAAGGCATAAAGCCGTTCATCTCCGAAGAGGATTATGGTTTCATCCCGCGTGACAAAGTCGTCGTCATTCTCACCGGCAGCCAGGGCGAGCCGCGCGCTGCCCTTGCCAAGCTTTCCCGCGATGAGATGCGCAACGTAGCCTTTGCCGCCGGCGATATCGTAGTCTTCTCCTCGCGTGCCATCCCCGGTAACGAGAAGGCGATTCAGGACATCAAGAATGGCCTCGTCGAGCAGGGGGTTCATATCATTACCGACACGGAGGCGCTGGTGCATGTCTCCGGCCATCCGCGTCGCAACGAACTGCAGAAGATGTACGAGTGGACGCGGCCGAAGGTCGTCGTGCCGGTGCATGGCGAGGCAACGCACCTGACGGCGCACAAGGAGCTTGCCGAACAATCGGGTATTCCGACCGTACCGCGCGTGCGCAACGGGGATGTGCTGAGGCTGGCGCCGGGACCGGTCGAGGTGATCGATGAAGCGCCGCACGGTCGCATCTACAAGGACGGGTCACTGATCGGTGACTTTGACGAAATGGGCATCGGCGAGCGCAAGAAGCTCGCTTATGTCGGTCATGTCGCCGTCAGCATTGTGCTGGATAACCGCTACGACATCATAGGGGAGCCCGATCTCGTGGCGATCGGCCTGCCGGCCTATGATGACGAAGGCGAGGATATGGAGGATATGCTGTTCGATGCCGCGATTGGCGCGTTCGAGAGCATTCCACGCGCCCGCCGCAAGGATATCGACATGGTACAGGAGGCCCTGCGCCGCGCCGTTCGCTCCGCCGCCAACAACGCGTGGGGCAAGAAGCCGGTCGTCACCGTTTTCATCACCAGGGTCTGAGTGATGATTGGCCGGGTGAACCATATCGCCATCGCCGTGCCTGATCTGACTGCTGCGGCTGCAAGCTATCGCGACACGCTGGGCGCCGCGGTCTCCGAGCCGCAAGCTTTGCCGGAGCATGGCGTGATGGTCGTCTTCGTGGAACTGCCGAATACCAAGGTGGAACTGCTGGAGCCGCTCGGTGAAGCCTCGCCGATTGCGGCCTTCCTCGAGAAGAACCCGTCCGGCGGCATGCATCATATCTGCTATGAGGTCGACGATATTCTGGTCGCGCGCGACAGGTTGGCGGCATCAGGGGCGAGGGTGCTTGGCAATGGTGAGCCGAAGATCGGCGCTCACGGCAAGCCGGTGCTCTTTCTCCACCCGAAGGACTTCTTCGGAACGCTCATTGAGCTGGAACAGGCCTGATCGCACTGCGGCAGAGTGACCTAAATTATTCGTAGCCTTTGAATTGGCCGTCATTCCCGCTTATAAGCACGCGAAACGAAGCGCCAAGGCGCGATACCGACGAGACCAAGATGTTTCAGGCCTTCCTCCAAGGATTCGCAGTCTATTTTATCATCTGGTGGATCACGCTTTTCGCTGTCCTGCCGATTGGTCTTCGTACGCAGGCGGAGGATAATGATGTTGTGCTGGGGACCGTGCCGAGCGCGCCGACCCGTTTCCGCCCGCTTTTCGTCTTCTCGCTGACGACGTTCATCTCCGGCGCCATCTACGGTATCTGGTACATCTGCTCGACCTATTTCGGTTTCGGCTTCGATGCACTTCCGCAAATAGGGCCTAGCTTCTATTAGAAATGACTTTTGCTCAATCTTTGAGCAGATGTAAAGGTGCCGCGAAACCGTCACACGCATGTCATGCAAATGAGGCAATGACCTTGCGTAACGGAAAGCAGTTTTACCTAACGAAAGATGAGGCTGGTTTTCGGGTCTGTTGGGAACCGAAAAAGCAAAAAAAAACAAGGCTAAAAGCCTTGTTTTAAGTATCGCGTGATCCTTAACCGTTACCGGGGCAGCGACAAGCGCGCCTAAGATCTGATCCTCCCAAGACTTGACCGCGAGTACGGCAAGAATTTAACCTTCCTGCCTGTTTTGTGGGCTAAAGCTAGCTCAAAGAATGTGCTTTGTCATCAGCTTTTTTTGCATTTTTGCTACAGTCACGCAAAATTTTTCTGTTGACAAGATTTACCTTCAAGCCCTTATAAATACGCGTTTTTTCGCGCCAGCTCAATTTGTAGGTGCTAACATGCGTCTGCGGGAGTCAGCTTGCGCTGGTCGCGGGTTTCTTTCCTGCCGCGAAGCGGCTATGAACGCTCCCATCTTTAATAAATACCGTCGATTCCGCTTGGGTAAGCGGCGTCTCAACTATACCGGAATCCGCCATGCGTCTGTCCCGCTTCTTCGTACCCATCCTTAAGGAAAATCCCAAGGAGGCGGAAATCGTCTCCCATCGGCTGATGCTGCGCGCCGGCATGATCCGCCAGCAGTCGCAGGGTATCTATTCATGGCTGCCGCTCGGCAAGAAGGTGCTGGACAAGGTCAACAACATCATCCGTGAGGAGCAGAACCGCGCGGGCGCGATAGAACTCCTGATGCCGACGTTGCAGTCCGCGGAGCTCTGGCAGGAGAGCGGTCGTTACGATGCCTACGGCAAGGAGATGCTGCGCATCAAGGACCGTCAGGACCGCCCGATGCTCTACGGCCCGACCAATGAAGAAATGATCACGGATATCTTCCGTTCGTCGGTCAAGTCCTACAAGGACCTGCCGCTCAATCTCTATCACATCCAGCTGAAATTCCGTGACGAGGTCCGTCCGCGCTTCGGCACCATGCGCTCGCGCGAATTCTTGATGAAGGACGCCTATTCCTTCGATCTGACGCGCGAAGGTGCGGAACATTCCTACAACAAGATGTTCACCGCCTACCTGCGCACCTTCGATCGTCTCGGCCTGCGCGCCATTCCGATGCGCGCCGATACCGGCCCGATCGGCGGCAATCTCAGCCATGAATTCATCATCCTCGCCGATACCGGCGAGTCGGAAGTGTTCTGCCACAGGGATTTCGTCAACTTCGATATCCCCGCGGGAAACACCGATTTCGACAGCGTCGACCGTCTGAAGTCGATCTTTAGCAAGTGGACGTCGCTCTACGCCGCGACCTCCGAAATGCATGACGAGGCCGCCTTCAACGCCATTCCGGAGGGCGAGCGTCTTTCTGCGCGCGGTATCGAAGTCGGCCATATTTTCTATTTCGGTACCAAGTATTCCGAGCCGATGGGTGCGAAAGTCCAAGGACCCGATGGCAAGGAACACTTCGTTCACATGGGTTCCTACGGTATCGGACCGACGCGCCTTGTTCCCGCCATCATCGAAGCATCGCATGATGAGAACGGAATCATCTGGCCGGAGTCGGTCGCGCCCTTCGATGTCGTGGTCATCAACATGAAGGCGGGCGACGAGGCCTGTGACGGCACCTGCGAACTGATCTACGCAGCGCTGACGAAGGCGGGCAAGGACGTGCTCTATGACGACACGGACGATCGTGCCGGCACCAAGTTTGCGACCGCCGATCTGATCGGCGTGCCGTACCAGATCATCGCCGGTCCGCGCGCGGTCGCAAACGGCGAAGTGGAAGTAAAGAACCGCAAGACTGGCGCCCGCGAAACGATGACCATCGAGGCGGCGATCAACAGGTTCGTGGCTTAAAGTAGGACGGAGGCGAAATGGCAGAGGCAGCAGTGGACCGGAGTTCCAAATCCGGCTTGGGTCCGGCTGGCAAGCCATTCTCTACCTTCGAACGTCTGGTGGCGTGGCGTTATCTGCGCGCCCGCCGCAAGGAGGCTTTTATATCGGTCATTGCCGGCTTCTCCTTCGTCGGCATCATGCTGGGTGTTGCAACGCTGATCATAGTCATGGCCGTGATGAACGGGTTCCGCACGGAACTCGTCTCCCGCATCCTCGGCATCAACGGCCACATGATCATCCAGCCAGTCGATGGTCCCTTCACCGACTATGCGGACCTCGTGAAGAAATTCGAGGCGGTGCCCGGTATCAAGATGGCGCTGCCATTGGTGGAGGGCCAGGTGCTGGCCTCTTCGCAGACGGGCGGCAGCACTGGCGCGCTCGTGCGCGGCACTCGGGCCGAAGACCTGACCAAGCTCAAGACGGTTTCCGATAACATCAAGTCCGGCGATATGGTGGGTTTTGCCGCGGGCGACGGCGTTCTGGTCGGAAGCCGCATGGCCGATCAGCTGGGACTGCGGGCGGGCGACCTGATTACGCTGACATCACCGGAGGGTGACGTAACGCCGATGGGTGTCAATCCGCGTATCAAGTCCTACAAAATTTCCGGCCTCTTCGAGATCGGCATGTCGGAATACGATGCCTCGATCATCTATATGCCACTCGAGGAATCGCAGCTTTATTTCAATGCCGACGGGCTGGTGCAGTCGATCGAACTCTTCGTCAACAACCCTGATGATATCGACAATCTGAGGCCCAAGGTGGAGGAGGCGGCCGGCCGGCAGATCGCCATCACCGACTGGCGCCAGCGCAACCAGACCTTCTTCTCCGCCCTGCAGGTCGAGCGCAATGTGATGTTCATGATCCTGACGCTGATCGTGCTCGTCGCTGCGCTTAACATCATCTCCGGTCTCATCATGCTGGTGAAAGACAAGGGCAGCGATATCGCGATCCTGCGTACCATGGGCGCAAGCTCCGGCGCCATCATGCGCATCTTCTTTATGACGGGGGCTGCGATCGGCATCGTCGGCACGATCGCCGGCGTGCTGCTCGGCGTGTTCGTCTGCATCAACATCGAATCCATCCGCCAGTTCTTCTCCTGGGTATCGGGCACAGTGCTTTTCGATCCGCAGCTCTATTTCCTGAGCCAGTTGCCGGCGGAAATGGATGTGAGCGAAACAGTTTCTGTCGTCATCATGGCGCTGACGCTCTCTTTCATCGCGACGATCTTCCCCGCCTGGCGCGCCTCCCGCCTCGACCCCGTCCAGGCCCTCCGTTACGAATAGGCCAGGATCCAAGGTCATGCATGATCCAAGGCCAAATCCAAGGAATGCCGCATTCATGAAACGGAACGTCGTTCTCAAGCTTTCGGGCGTCGAGCGCCATTACGGACAGGGCGAAACGCTGCTGACCATCCTCAAGGGCGCGGATTTCTCGCTGACGAGCGGTGAGATGGTGGCGCTGGTTGCACCGTCAGGCACGGGCAAGTCGACGCTTTTGCATGTGGCTGGCCTGCTGGAGCATCCTGATGGCGGAGAAGTCACGGTCAACGGCCGCCCCTGTGATGGCCTCTCCGATGACAAGCGCACCGCCATCCGCCGCGGCGAGATCGGCTTTGTTTATCAGTTCCATCACCTGCTGCCGGAATTCTCGGCGCAGGAGAACATCATGATGCCGCAGCTCATCGCCGGCCTCTCATGGAAGGAAGCGAGCGAGCGGGCAAAGATGCTTCTGGATTACATGCGCATCGGCCACCGCGGTACGCATCGCCCAGGCGAGCTTTCCGGCGGTGAGCAGCAGCGCGTGGCCATTGCGCGCGCCGTTGCCAATGCGCCGAGCCTGCTTCTGGCGGACGAGCCGACCGGCAATCTCGACCCGGAAACCGCGAGCTATGTCTTCGACGCTCTGGAGGCTCTGGTGCGTCAGTCCGGCCTTGCCGCGCTGATCGCCACACACAACCACGAGCTTGCCCGGCGCATGGACCGGCGCGTCACGATCTCCGACGGCAAGGTCGTGGATTTCTGATCATCAGGGGATAATCAGCCCGCCGCGATAATCGAGCTCATAGGCCTTTTGACCACCTACGAGAATGAATTCGTGGCCACGGAAATGCGTGCAGTCGCCTTCGCTCGCATCGACATAGCGCCCCAGCGAATGATCGAAGACCATGCCGCCAAGGAAGCGGCCCTGCTTGTAGAGCTGTGACAGCGCGGCGCTAATGATCGCGCCGGCGACAGTTCCGTCGATGATATCGGGCTCGATGATCCGCCCGAAATAATTCATCGCCCAGACCGGCTTTTCCTCCAGCCACACGACTTCCTGACCGGCAAAATCCGTACCGCCGAAATAGCTGTCGAGATACCGCCAGATGCCACGCTTGTAGCCGATATCGTGGGCACCGATCCGATAAGACGGCTGCGACTTGGCGCCGGCGACATATGTCTGCGATTTGGCTTCGACAATGAAGCTGTTGAGTTCCAGAACGTCCATAGTCCCTCTGCTCCGATGTTAACCATGTCCCGCAGAAGCGGGGTGGAATCCTGTTGACAACAGAACATACATGGAACAAACTAAAAACATAAGAGCAAAGGAGAGCCAGATGACTGACATGATCCGTGATATCGCAGCATTCACCTCCATCGCAATGTTCGTTGCCAGCTTCTCGCTGATCGTGATGGCAATGTAAGAATTCAGGGGATCGCATGGCAGCCATGCGGTCCCGAAGCAGGACTTTTTCTGGACAGAATCGCCTCCGATGCCGACAATGCGCATTCTTTATTGATGCAGTTGGAAGGGCACGTCATGGCGGATGCGGAACAGGGTGCGATCGGCGGAAAGCCAGGCTTCGTGCATCTGAGGGTTCATTCCGCCTATTCGCTGCTTGAAGGCGCATTGCCTCTCAAAAAGATCCTCTACAAGGCAGCGAGCGACAATCAGCCAGCCATTGCCATCACCGATACCAACAATCTCTTCGTCGCCCTGGAGTTTTCCCAGAAAGCGATGGATGACGGGCTCCAGCCAATCATCGGCTGCCAGGTATCGATCGATATGGAAGACGGCCTCGAAACCGAAAAGCGGGGAGGTCAGCAGGCGCTGGTCAAGCTGCCTTCCATCGTACTTCTGTCCGCGACCGACGCAGGCTATGAGCGGCTGGTCGATCTTGTCAGCCGCGCCTATCTCGGCGGCGAGGGCAACTCGACAATTCACATCCGCGCCTCGTGGCTGGATGAGATCGGCACGGAAGGCCTGATAGCGTTGACGGGTGCCTCGACCGGGCCGATCGACATGCCGCTCAAGGACGGTCATGCCGCGCATGCGGAGACCCGGCTCCTGACGCTGAAGCGCATCTTCGGGGACCGGCTTTATGTCGAGTTACAGCGGCACGGCACTTACGACAAGCGGCACGAACAGAAGATCGTCGGCCTTGCCTACAAGCACGACCTGCCGCTGGTCGCGACCAACGAAGCCTTCTTCCCGACGCGTGACGATTATGACGCTCACGACGCACTGATGGCGGTCGCCCACAACGCCATCGTGTCCGACGACAGCCGTTTCCGCCTGTCGCCCGATCACTATCTGAAGAGCCGTGCGGAGATGGAAAAGCTCTTCGCCGATCTCCCGGAGGCGTTGGAAAATACTGTCGAGATCGCCCGACGCTGCTCCTTCATTCTGAAGACCCGCAAGCCGATCCTACCGCGCTTCACTGGCGCCACGGACGATCCTGAAGAGGCCGAACGCGCCGAGGCGCTGGAACTCCGCCGCCAGGCACAGGAGGGGCTCGATATGCGTTTGGCCACGCTCGGCATGTCGGCGGGTTACGAGGAGAAGGATTACCGCGAGCGGCTGGAATTCGAGCTCAGCGTCATCGAGCGCATGAAGTTCCCCGGCTACTTCCTGATCGTTGCGGACTTCATCAAGTGGGCCAAGCAGAATGACATTCCCGTCGGTCCTGGCCGCGGCTCGGGTGCGGGTTCGCTGGTCGCCTATGCATTGACCATCACTGACGTCGATCCGCTGCGTTTCTCGCTGCTCTTCGAACGCTTCCTCAATCCGGAACGCGTCTCGATGCCGGACTTCGATATCGACTTCTGCCAGGACCGCCGTGAAGAGGTGATCCGTTACGTGCAGCGTAAATATGGGCGCGAGCAGGTGGCGCAGATCATTACTTTCGGTTCGCTCCAGGCGCGCGCCGCACTGCGCGACGTCGGCCGCGTCCTGGAAATGCCCTACGGTCAGGTCGACAAGATCTGCAAACTGGTGCCGAATAACCCGGCAAACCCGACGCCGCTTTCCAAGGCGATCGAGGAAGAGCCGAAGCTCCAGGAAGAGGCGGCCAAGGAGCCGGTCGTCGCCCGCCTTCTGGATATCGCCCAGAAGATCGAAGGCCTCTACCGCCACGCTTCGACTCACGCCGCCGGTATCGTGATCGGCGACCGCCCGCTGTCGAAGCTCGTGCCGATGTATCGCGATCCGCGTTCCGACATGCCGGTCACTCAGTTCAACATGAAGTGGGTTGAACAGGCCGGTCTCGTGAAGTTCGACTTCCTCGGCCTGAAGACGCTGACTGTGCTCAAGGTCGCCGTCGATTTCTGCAAGAAGCGCGGCATCGAGGTGGATCTCGCCAAGATCCCGCTCGACGACAAGAAGACCTATGAGATGCTGTCGCGCGGTGAAACGGTCGGCGTGTTTCAGGTGGAAAGTGCGGGCATGCGCAAGGCGCTGATCGGCATGAAGCCGGACTGCATCGAAGACATTATCGCGCTGGTCGCGCTTTATCGTCCGGGTCCGATGGAAAACATCCCGACCTACAACGCCCGCAAGCATGGCGACGAGGAACTCGAATCGATCCACCCGATGATCGATCATCTGCTCAAGGAAACGCAGGGCGTTATCGTCTACCAGGAACAGGTGATGCAGATCGCCCAGGTCCTGTCGGGCTACTCGCTTGGCGAAGCCGATCTTCTGCGCCGCGCCATGGGCAAGAAGATCAAGGCCGAAATGGACCAGCAGCGCGAACGTTTCGTCGTCGGTGCGGTCAAGAACGGCGTGTCGAAGCCGCAGGCCGACAATATCTTTGAACTGCTCGCGAAGTTCGCAAACTACGGCTTCAACAAGTCGCACGCGGCCGCCTACGCCATCGTCTCCTACCAGACGGCCTATATGAAGGCGCATTATCCGGTCGAGTTCCTGGCCGCTTCGATGACGCTCGACATGTCGAACACCGAAAAGGTCAACGACTTCCGCCAGGATGCTAAGCGCCTCGGTATCGAGGTCATTGCGCCTTCCGTCCAGACCTCGTTCCGGCATTTCGAGACCGGCGATAACCGCATCTATTATGCGCTTGCAGCTCTCAAGGGCGTTGGCGAATCCGCGGTTGACCACATCGTCGAAATGCGCGGCGATAAGCCCTTTGCCAGCATTGAGGATTTCTGCCTGCGCATCGATCCGCGCCAGGTGAACCGCCGCGTGCTGGAAAGCCTGATCTATGCCGGGGCCTTCGATTGCTTCAACCTGGATCGCGCCCAGCTTTCGGCAGGTCTCGACCGCGTGCTCGGCTATGCGCAGCGCGCCCAGGAAAACAAGCTCAGCGGCCAGTCGGATATTTTCGGCGGAGCGCTTTCCTCTGGCCCGGAAAAGATCGCCCTGCCGCCGTTCTCGCCCTGGCTTGCCTCCGAGCGGCTGCTCAAGGAATTCCAGGTGTTGGGCTTCTACCTGACCGCCCATCCGCTCGACAGCTACAACAACATCCTGCAGAAGATGCGCGTGCAGACTTTCGCGGATTTCTCGACGGCGGTGAAGCAGGGTGCTGCGAACGGGCGACTGGCGGGCACCGTCATTTCGAAGCAGGAGCGCAAGACACGCACCGGTAACAAGATGGGCATCATCGTCTTCTCGGATTCCTCCGGCCAGTACGAAGCCGTGCTCTTCTCCGAAATGCTGAACCAGTATCGTGACATACTGGAGCCCGGAAAATCCTTCGTTATCACCGCGATCGGCGAAGAGCGACCGGAAGGCGTCAGCCTGCGTCTGCAGACCATCCAGTCGCTGGAGGAAAAATCGCTGCAGATGCAGAAGGCGCTGCGTGTCTATGTGCGCGACTCCGGCCCGCTGCGTGCCGTTGCCGCGCACCTGAACGCCAAGGGCGATGGCTTGGTCTCCTTCATCGTGATCAAGGAGGAGGGCAAGCGCGAGGTTGAAGTCGTGCTGCAGGACAAATACCGCATCACGCCGGAGATCGCCGCCGCCTTGCGGGCCGCTCCTGGTGTCGTCGACGTCGAACTCGTCTGAACGAAAAGAGCGACCGGCAGTGCGCCGGTCGGCTGTTTTTCAGCCGGCCTGCAGGCGGCGGGAAGCATCCGCGCAGCGGCTTCTGCCGAAGCCCAAGTGACTGCTGCAGCACCGATCGCGATTACGATATCTACCGGTGGGATTCGCGGGAGGAGTGCGAGGTGCGCCAGATCCTCGATCGCATTGCCGACAAATGGTCGCTGCTGGTCATTGCCCTGCTCGAAAAACGCACCCTGCGTTTCACCGAATTGCGCAAGAGGATCGATGGCATCAGCCAGCGCATGCTGACGACGACATTGCGCCAGCTCGAGCATGAAGCCGGGGCTGATCGAGCGGACAGTCTATCCTATTGTTCCGCCAAGGGTTGATTACGCTCTGACCGAGCTCGGCTGCACGCTGCATGACACGATCAAGGCGCTCGTGGTCTGGACAGAGACGAACCAGGCGAAGATCATCACTGCCCGCCGAAGCTACGACGAGCGCGCCGGTGAGAAGCTTTGGTAAGCCTTAGCTCTCGCGCGTGATGGTGATGAATTCCGTGCCGTCACCGGTTTCGGAGCCGACCCCTGTATCTGATATTGTCAGAGTCGAGCCGGGCGAGATCAGTGCGTCGATCCGGCGACGGATTTCTTCAGACATCGAGATGCGGCTGAGCGCTCTGGCGATTGGACGGCCGCTGATGATGGAGCTTTCCTGATTGACAATGCCGAGCCGCCTCACCGTCTCGCGGGACAGGTTGTTTTCCAGCGTTACGCCCAGCCAATCCGCCGTGCCGGCCGCCTCATCGACTGAATGCAGCGAGAAAAAGTGCGTGCCGAGAGCAAGGCCTGGATCGGCGATGCCAATGGGGGCCTCGAAGAGCGGCTTGAAATCCTTCCGCACCATGATGACCCCATTCGGAGGTTCGCCTTTGCCTGCCGCTGCGTAAACTTCCCTAAGGAGAGTATCCGTGATCAGACCTTTGTCGCGGGCAAATTCCTTTGGCCGCAGTGCCTTGAAAGCATTGATGGCCTGAACGGTTGCAGGGCCGGCCAGCCCGTCAGGTGCGCCCGCGGCAAAGCCGAGCTGGTTCAGCAGGGTTTGGATATCGATGACGTTTTCACGCAGCGTCCGGCGCGTCATCAGCATGCTGATCGGCGCGGTATCCGAAGCGGGCGCCTGCAGCTGGAACTGCGGCATCGGCAGGGCAGCCGTCGTCTCGTTCATGGCGACCTGCACCTGCGTCTTCGCGTCACTGATGGCAGGCCGCAGTTCCACGTCCGATAGCAGTGGCGCCGGTTCGGGCCGGTCGGGGCGGAACAAGGTCGGATGCTCAATCGGCTCTGGTGTCAGCTCACTGTCGGTAATGATGACGGGCACGCCCATCTCAGTCATCTTGTAGAGCGATTTCGCAAATTCGCCCGGCATGCGCACGCAGCCATGCGAGGCCGGATAGCGCGGCACGGAATTAGACTCGTGCAGCGCGATGCCGGACCATGTCAGCCGCTGCATGAAGGGCATCGGCGCGTTCGAATAAATGTTGGATTCGTGGTACTTCTGCTTTTCGATGACGGAGAAGATGCCGCTCGGCGTCGTGTGCCCGTCCTTGCCGCTCGAGATCTTGGAGGTCGCCACGACCTCCGCACCGTCATAGACGGCCAGCGACTGCTTATCCTTCGACACGAAAATCTGCAGCGTGCGCGCGTCTGCTGCAAAAGCCGGATGGACAAGAGCGGTTGCCGACAGCAACCCGATAAGGACGCTTACACGCACAGACATGACGCAATACACCACATGCACAAAAACGACGCGAGTTAAGCACGCGAAGTTTAACGAAGGCTTGAATACACGGCGGCGCTTCGATCACGAGATTGTGGGATATTCAATTTTATGCAAATCTAAAATACCGGAAGTCTTGGGGGAGACTTGGAATGCATGTCGATATTGTTTCTGCGTTCGATGATCTGCATGCCCTGAAAGATAATTGGAACGAGGTATACGCTGCCGATCCGGAGGGGAACTACTTCCTCTCCTGGCACTGGATCGCCAAGTGGCTGGAGCGACGCGCCTCGTGGTTCGTTCTCGCAGTCAAGCGGCAGGAGGAGGATGAGCGATACGTCGCTTTCCTGCCCATCCAACTGCATATCGAATTCGAGGAAGGGCAGGGCCTCGTCAATATCCTGCGGCTCGGCGGCACACCCTATGCCGGCTACAACGGCCTCCTGACACGTCCCGAGGATGCCGAAGCGGCGCTCAGCGCCTTTGCCGATTGCTTGCAGACCTTCAACTGGAAACATCTCGACCTTGACGATGTCTATATGTCAGAGGAGAGGCTGAGAGCGCTTCTTGAAGCTTTTCCGGCTTCCGAATTTTCAAGAAGGAAGGTCGCTCGCCGGGCGCATATCACCTCGATCGGTGAAAATATCGACCACGACGTCTATGTCTATGTGCCGCTCAGCGATGATTTCGAGACCTTCCTCGATGAGCGTCTCGGTCCGCAGACCCGCCGCAATGCGCGAAAAGCGCTGCGCGATCTCGTCGCCCCGCAGAACGAACTGTGCATCACCCACGCCACCGCCGAGACGATGGAGCGTGACCTCGCGCTCTTCTATGAGATGTGGAACCTGCAATGGGGCGAGCGCCAACCGCGCTACGGAAAGTTCATTCTTGACAGCAGCCGTCATATGCTGCCGGCCTGCATCGAGCACGGCACGGTCTTCATGCCGATCCTCTGGCATCGGGACAAGCCGGTTGGTACCTTCATCATCTTCCTGGATCCCCACCGCAAGTCAATGATGTGCTTCCTCGGAAGCCGGGACCTGACCTTCCGCCGCTCGATCAGCCCCGGCTTCATGCTCCATTGCTACAATCTGCGCTGGGCGGTCGAGAATGGCTACCGCATCTACGACATGGGCACCGGCAATTACAGCTATAAGGATCTACTCGGGTCGGAGCATCATCTCGTCGAGAAGCTGCAGATCTCTACGCTGTCAGGCCGCAATATAGGCGACCGTCTCGATCCGCGCTCGCTTGGCATCGCCATGCATCAGGGGGTGCATTTCTTCAGGAATGGAAACCCGACCGCCGCCGAACTCTGCTGTCGGCAGATCCTGGCCGTCGACGAGAAACATGCACAAGCCACGTTATTGCTGGCGAAAATCGAGGCGGAGCAGCGGCCAAGGCTGACCGGTGATCCCGAAATCCATTTCAATGCCGCCGCCGAACGTCATCGGGCTGGCGATCTTGCTGCTGCGGAAGCTGGCTATCGCGACGTGATCTCAGTCATGCCGGATCATTTCGATGCTCTGCAGCATCTGGCATTGCTGCTCTTGCAGAAGGGCGATCTGCGTGGCGCAGCAGTCTGCGTCGACAAGGCGATCGAGGCGAAACCGACATCTGCCTCGGCCTATTGCAATCGCGGCAATATCCAGGCGCGGCTTTCGAATTTCGATCAGGCGCTCGCAAGCTACGATAGGGCAATCGCACTCGATGCCCGCCACGCCGTCGCCCTCAACAATCGCGGCAATGTCTTACGGCGATTGGGGCGCCGCGATGAGGCGCTGGAAAGCTATGATCGTGCCATCGCGATCGAACCCGGTTATGCGCAGGCTGCGAAGAACAGGGAAGCGGCGCTGCAGGAAGTGTCCACGGTGCCGGCCTAAATTCGGACGCACAAAGGACGCTCTAACTCTTTGAATCTACACATCAGCCTTTCCGAAAATCGATTCTGATTTTCGGGCCGATGCCATGCGCTTAAGCGTGTCGCGATCTTTCAGATTCGCTTGCCACGCTTTAGGTCTTTATTTTTCGCATGTCTTTATCGCAAAACCGCTGCACACTTTTGCGCGACATGCGTTAGCGGTTCCCTTTGCCGCCAAAAGTATAGCCGGTTTCGACCGTGCCTTTGCCGAACTTGTCGCGCAACTTGTCCATGGCGGCTTCTGCCGCCGCGCGCCGGCCGGATTGCTGGTCGATGAGATCGGGCGGGTCGGCGCGGCGGGCGTCTCCGAGATCGGTGACACCGATGCCGATCAGCCGGAATTTCGTGCCGTCCGTTTCCTTCCCCAGAAGATCGAGCCCAGTGCGGAAGATCTTGTCGGCCAGTTGTGTCGGATCTTCAAGGCGCCGGTTGCGGGTGCGCGATTTGAAATCGGCCGTCTTCATCTTCAGCACGACCGTCTGGCCGGCAATGCCGCTCTTCTTCAGCCGCCAGGCGACCTTTTCCGAGAGATTGCGCAGGATCGGCACCAGATCGTCGTGACGCGAAATATCATCGAAAAAGGTAGTTTCGGCCGAAACGCTCTTGGCGGCATCGTTGATATGCACCTCCCGGTCGTCGATGCCGCGTGACAGGCGGGAAAGCCGCTGGCCGATGCTGCCGTAACGGCGCATCAGGTCGTTCTCCTCCATTTGCTGCAGCTGGCCGATCGTGTGGATGCCGTCTGCCTCAAGCGTTGCGGCAAGGGCCTTGCCGACGCCCCAGATGGTCGTCACCGCGCGAGGGGCCAGAAACCCGACTGCTTCTTCTTGCCCAATGACGGAAAAACCACGCGGCTTTTGCAGATCGGAGGCGACCTTCGCCAGGAATTTGCAATAGGAAAGACCGACCGAGACGGTAATGCCGATTTCCTTCTCGACGCGGCGGGCGAACTTCGCCAGTGTGCGGGACGGCGGATCGTGATGCAGCCGTTCAGTGCCGCCGAGTTCCAGGAAGGCCTCGTCGATGGAGAGCGGCTGCACAAGCGGCGTCAGCTCCTGCATCAGCGCGCGGACCTGCCGCCCGACCTTGACATATTTCTCCATGTCCGGGCGGATGACGACCGCCTGCGGGCAGGCTTCTAGCGCCTTGAACATCGGCATGGCCGAGCGGACGCCGTGGATGCGGGCGATATAACAGGCAGTTGAGACGACCCCACGCTTGCCGCCGCCGATGATCACAGGCTTGTCGGCAAGCTCCGGATTGTCCCGTTTCTCCACGGCGGCATAAAAAGCGTCACAATCGATATGCGCGAGTGTCAGATCATAGAGTTCTTTGTGGCGCACCAGACGCGGGCTGCCGCAGGCATGGCAGCGGCGCGCGTCTCCTCTCTGCTCGGCAAGGCAGTCGCGACAGAAGCCGGGTGTCTTGTCAGATGCGGGCGTCATGGTGAGAACAAAGGTTGAACACTGCGACATTACGCCCTAAGCTTTCGAGTCTCAAGAGAGGGAGGAGAGCTTGGCCGTGGATATCGATCTTCTTTTCGAACCTGTCACGTCCGAGCGCTGGGGCGATTTTGAAAAGCTGTTCGGCCCGCAGGGCGCCTTCTATCATTGCTGGTGCGTGGCGCTGCGTCTTCCACATGCCGTCCGCACAAAGATGGAGCCTTCTCAGCGTAAGGCCCATATGCAGGACCGCATTACGTCGGGACCGCCGCCGGGCATTCTCTGTTATACCGAGGGTGAGCCTGTGGCCTGGGTTCAAGTGGGGCCGCGCCACGACGTGCCGCAGTTCAATTCGCCGCGAACGGTCTCGCGGCCACTCGAGGAGGGTGACGCTCATGATCCCGCGATCTGGGCAGTCAGTTGCTTCTTCCTGTTGCCGAAGCTGCGCGGAAAAGGCTTGAGCCATAGATTGCTTTCTGGCGCCATCGACTATGCCCGCGGCCAGGGCGCGCGGCTGCTGGAAGCCTGTCCTATCGACCATGTGAAGCAGTCGAAATCCGTCACGCTTTGCATCGGCTCGACGGCGATTTTCGATAAGGCCGGTTTCGAGACGATCGCGCGGCGTAAGGATGGCCGACCGCTCATGCGGCTGGATTTGCACGCCTGATCGCGTGTGCCGCAAGATGTTGGTCGATGAGTTCGGCGGCATGAGACCAGTCTCTTGCCCGCGCGATATCCTCGGCGGCGGCTGGCGCGAACCGGTGAACGGGTGTGTCAGGCATGAGATGGATGAGCAGGCAATCTGCCACATGTTCCCTAACGGAATGCAGGTTGCGCGCCATATCATCGATAAAGATGACCGGAAGATCGCGACTGCCATGCAGCGCCTGCACGATCGGTCCCTTCGGCTGTTCGCTGGCGAGCAACGGAAAGGTGAGGCCGGCGCTGTCGAGAAGGCGGCGACGATGGGCGGAAAAACGCGGCGGCATCGCGGTGAGGAACAGGACGTCGGCATCATCAGACAAGCGTTCGAGCGTCGAAACGACGGGATCGATAGGCCTTTGCCAGCTCTCCTGGGCCTCGAAGAATTCCAGGATCAGCCGGCTGACATGCTGATCCTCAAGCGCAAGCCCGTCTGCCAGCGAGACGATGTTGCCATGAAGGCGGAAGGAGCGCGGCAGAAATTCGTGGCCGAGACCTTTGAGATACAACTGAAAAGGATCGATGAATTGCAGCACCACATCATCGACATCGCAGACGATGAGCGGCCTGTCGCCAAGGCGGATATGCGAAATGTCGAATTCGGCGCTCGCGATCAGTATTCTCCGGAGTCGAGGCCTGGCGGCGAGAAGTGGCGCCATGCCGCGGTCAGCGCTTCCGGCGTCGTGTTCGTCGCTTCACAGAAAGCGATCGCCGTCGGCTCATGGTTCATCAGGAAATCCAGCATACCGGCTAGAAAGCCGGGGTCATTGATGGCATTGCGCACCTGCTGCGGTTCCACCCCTGTCAATGCCAGGAAGCGACCGAAGAGATCCGGATCGTTCGCAAGCCAGCCGAGGACGGCGATGGCCGTTTCTTGCGGATCTGCTGTCGCCGCAAGTTGTTTCGAAGTCTTGAAATTGCTTTGCATTGCGGTGGTCGAGTTACCTTTTCTTCAACCAAATACCGGTAGCTTGCACTATCGGTTTCATGGAGCCATTTGTCAGCTAATGTCTTTATCATGGACATTTGGCTTCAAGAGCGGACGTAGGGACAGCTGATCATGCCCAAACAGGTGATGATTGTAGAAGATAACGAGCTCAACATGAAGCTCTTTCGCGACCTCATCGAGGCCTCAGGCTATACCACGATCCAGACCCGCAACGGCATGGAAGCGCTGGATCTTGCGCGCAAACATCGTCCCGATCTTATTCTTATGGATATTCAGCTTCCGGAAGTTTCCGGCCTCGAAGTCACCAAGTGGCTGAAGGAAGATGATGAACTGCATGTGATCCCGGTCATCGCCGTTACGGCCTTTGCCATGAAGGGCGACGAGGAGCGGATCAGGCAGGGCGGTTGCGAGGCCTATGTCTCGAAGCCGATCTCCGTTCCGAAATTCATTGAGACGATAAAGACTTATTTGGGCGACGCCTGAGGAATCGGAAAAGATTCATGACTGCGCGAATATTGGTTGTTGATGATATTCCGGCAAATGTGAAGCTGCTCGAAGCGCGGCTTCTGGCCGAATATTTCGACGTGCTGACCTCTGCCGACGGCTACGAGGCATTGGCGATCTGCGAGCGCAACCAGGTCGATCTCATCCTGCTCGACATCATGATGCCCGGTATTGACGGTTTCGAAGTCTGCGAGCGGCTGAAGGCCAATCCGAAGACCGCCCATATTCCTGTCATCATGGTCACGGCGCTCGATCAGTCGGCCGACCGCGTGCGAGGCCTGAAGGCCGGTGCCGATGACTTCCTGACGAAGCCCGTCAACGACCTGCAGCTCATCTCCCGCGTAAAAAGCCTCCTGCGCCTGAAGACGCTGAGTGACGAACTGCGCGTGCGCGCCGAGAGCGCCCATACGATGGGCTTGGACGAGTTGATGCGCGCCGGCGATGGACGCGTCGACGAGGCGGGACAGGTGCTGCTGGTTGACAGCCGCGCCAACTCACAGGAACGCATCATCAAGACGCTGAAGCCCGTGGCAGACGTGGTCGCCATCTCCGATCCGCAGGCAGCTCTTTTCGAAGCCGCGGAGAACGCCTTCGAACTCGTCATCGTCAACGCCAATTTTGATGAATACGATCCGCTCAGACTTTGTTCGCAGTTCCGCTCGCTGGAACGGACCCGTTTCCTCCCGATCCTGATCGTCACCGAGCAGGGCGCCGACGAGATGGTCATCCGCGCGCTCGATCTAGGCGTCAATGACTATATCGTGCGCCCTGTCGATCCGAACGAGCTGGTCGCCCGCAGTCTGACGCAGATCCGCCGCAAGCGCTACAACGACCGCCTGCGCGCCAGCGTCAAGCAGACGATCGAACTCGCCGTCACCGATCCGCTGACCGGTCTTAATAATCGCCGTTATCTCGACAACCATCTCAACGTGCTCTTCAACCGCTCGATGGCGCGGGGCAGGCCGCTCTCCGTGCTGATCACCGATATCGACCGCTTCAAGCAGGTCAACGACACCTACGGCCATGACGGCGGCGACCAGGTGCTGAAGGAATTCGCAAACCGCGTGCGCTCAACCGTCCGTGGCGCTGATCTTGCTTGCCGCTACGGTGGGGAGGAGTTCGTCGTCGTCATGCCGGACACCTCGCCGGAAATTGCCGCGGCCGTTGCCGAGCGCCTGCGCGCGGCCATTGAAAGCACGCCGTTCCTGCTGAAGTCATCGGGCGAAACGCTGAATATTACCGCCTCTTTCGGCATATCCTCGCGCATCGCTTCAGTCCTAACGCCCGACCAGCTCATGAAGCAGGCAGACCTTGCGCTTTATGAGGCGAAGAACACCGGCCGTAACCGCGTCGTGGCCTCGGCTGCCTGACGATACAGCGTTCCATAATGCGTCGCTGTCAGTTATCCACTGGATAGCTGAACCTTACGAATATTTAATTTTGTTGGCTGCAACGAAGGCGCCGGTTTTTCAACCCGACAGCCGAAAAATGGACTTTAAAGCGTGTTTCTTTGGATAACACGTATCGCCTGTTCCCGGAGGCTAGAGGTGGCGAACGCGAAAAGAAGAGCGGACTATAGTCGCATCCTGATTGTCTGGCCTGTGTAAATCGTATTTCGCAAAACGTAGCGGCGAGGCCTCACGTAAGGGGAGGATTTGAGGTATTATTGTAATATATTTCTGAAATTCTTGCTGATATCAAATATTGTCCTTTTGGTAAAAGAGGTTTGGTTGTGCCTTTACACGTGCCAAAACTGGACTTTTAACCATAGAATCATACTCAGAAATTCTACCATTAAGAATTTGTTGATTTTCTTTCATTTTTGCGCAAATTATCGGCTTAGAACAGAAAACGCTCCCGTGGAGGAGCTGTCGATACCCCATGATGCTCAGGTCCGCCGCATCTCCTGGGTCGTGGGGTCGGTCGGCTGGTACGCAATCTTAAACGGTTCCTCGTGCCGTTTTGCATGCTGGCCGACCCCCTTTTCGTAAAAACGCCGTCGCTTCCCGAAGATGGAAGGGCGGCGTTTTTCTTTGTTTGCGCCAACATTGTCATCAGCAGGTCCAGTGCAAACAAAAAGCGCGCTACCGGAGGCGCGCGCTTTTTGAAAGAGCCGTGAGATCAGGTAATTACTTGATCTTGGTTTCCTTGAACTCGACATGCTTCTTGGCAATCGGGTCGTACTTGGTCTTCGTCATCTTGTCCGTCATCGTACGGCTGTTCTTCGTCGTGACGTAGAAGAAACCGGTGTCGGCCGTCGACAGAAGCTTGATCTTGATGGTGGTAGCCTTGGCCATGGTCGTCCTGCCTTTAAGAAAATGAAAGCCGTGGAAAGCCGGATAGGCTCCACGGCAAATTCTGGCGCGAAACTACGAATCTCGCCCGAAAAGTCAAGCCCGCTTTCCCAGGAAAAGCAGTCTTATGCCGGCGAGCAAGGCATAAAGCCCGAAGAAACCGGCAATTGCATAGGCAAAACCGTTGTTTCCGGCAAGGTCGATGGCCGCACCGATCACCTGGGGACCTGCAACTGTGCCGACGGCATAACAGAAAACGAAGGCCGCATTGGCGGCCGCAAGGTCCGAACCGGTCAGCCGCGAGCCGAGATGGCTGAGTCCAACAGTGTAGAGGCCCGAGACGCAGCCGCCCCAGAAAAGCAGGATGCCGGCCATGAGAAGCCAGTTGTTGACGAGGATCGGCAGCATCATCGTGCCGACGAAACCGGTGAGGGCCATCAGCGCCAGCAGGGGACGCTTGTCCTTGATGCGGTCAGAAAGCAGGCCAAGCGGGATCTGGAAGATGACATTGCCGACACCCATCATGGTGAGGAGCAGAGCGGCTTGCGATTCGGTGAAATGCGCGCGCACCGCAAAGATAGGAAAGAGCGAGAGACCGCCGGCCTCGACCGCGCCGAAGATGAAGACGGCTGCCGTTGCGGTTGGCACCAGGAAGACGTAGCGCATGAAGTGCAGTTCCGGCTTCTCGTCCAGAACGGGGCTCTCATAGCGGGCGATGAAGATCGGGATGGCGGCAAGCAGGATCGCGCCGGCACCGACCAGAAAGGGAAGGACGCCGTCACTGCCGAGCAATGAGAAGATCAGCGGTCCTGCCGCAAAACCGATGGACAAGACCGTGGCATAGATGCCGAGCACGAATCCGCGCTTTGATGGCGGTGAAGCGGCGTTGATCCAGAATTCGGAGAGGATGAAGAGCGTGGTCGTCGCGCCGTGGAAGGCGAAGCGCAGCGGGAACCACATCCAGAAGTCCTGCGCATAGTAAAACCCGAGTGCGCTGAGGGCCGAGATCAGCACCGCCCACATCATTGTCGGCGCTACACCGTATTTGTGGGCAAGCTTGGTGGTGATCGGCGCCGCTACCATCGCAGCGATACCGGCCATCGCGGTGTTGAGGCCGATAAGGGTGGAGGAAATGCCGCGCTTTTCGAGAATAATGCTGAGCAGAGGAAGTCCCAGGCCGATCGCAATGCCCACGGCGGAGATGGACGAGACGGCTGCCACCAGAGAAGGCCAATGGATTTCCTCGACATCGCCCGGTGTGCCGTTCCTCGGCTGAGACATTTATCCATCCTTAGAGAAGTATGCGGACGAATCGTCCGTCTGATGCCACATAGAAAGACATAGGCATGCCAAATCCAAGTGACGGGCAGGGTTTCACAATAGTTCTGGCATCCGCCGGCGATTTCTTGAGTCTAAGCTTTCCCCATACAAGAAATGATGAGCGTATCTTTCCTCTGCGACAGTCGGCTACAAGCCCTGACGCTTTGGCCGCTGCCACTACACGCGAAATATGTCTGGAAGGTGAAGGTGTTCAAGCTTGGCGGCGGGGTGTGTCGTAGTCGTCGGGCTCATCATCATGGCCGCCGAAACCATGCATCTTCAACGCCCACTGCAAGCCTATGACGCCGCCTTTGATAGGCTGGATCGAGACGAGCGCCGTGATGACGGTGATCGGTGCCCAGATGGCAAGATGCACCCAGACCGGCAACACGAAGACCATATCAGTCAGCATGAAGCCGCCGATCACAACGTGGCCGAGTACGAGGATGACGAGATAGGGCGGCAGATCGTCGGCACGCTGGTGATACATTGCCTCGCCGCAAGCGGCGCAATGGTCGACCGGCTTGAGGAATGCGCGAAACAGCTTGCCGCTTCCGCAGGCCGGACAGCGGTTCAACATGCCGCGCATGATGGAGCGTCCGAGCGGGCGCTCGACGTCGGACGTATCCCCGTAGCGGACGACCTCGCTTGTCGATGTGCTCATCAGTCTTTCCCTTCTCGGAACTAGCGTCGCCCGCGCGGCGGCCTTGTTCCTACCTTCTTGCGAGCGCGGCCTGCGTCACGCCGTCCCGCCTTGTGGAAGGAACGCACTGCCGTCGGCATCTTGCGTGCCTCGCTCAGCATCTCGAAGCGCAAGGCGCCCGCAAGCGGGATCGCCTCGGCCAGCCGCACCGTTACATCATCGCCGAGACGATAACCGAGACCGGTCTTTTCGCCAGTCAGTGCCTGATGCGCCTCGTCATAGATGAAATAGTCGGTGCCGAGCGTAGATATGGGGATGAAGCCGTCTGCACCATAGTCCGGCAGCAGGATAAACAGGCCGGCCTTGGTAACGCCTGAAACGCGCCCCTCAAATTCCTGGCCGACACGCCCGGCAAGGTGATGAGCGATGAGGCGATCGACCGTCTCGCGTTCTGCAGCCATCGCTCGGCGCTCGAAAGTAGAGATTTCGGCGGCGATGTCGTCGAGCGTCGCTTCTTCGTCCGGCGTGATGCCGCCTTCGCCGAAGCCGAGTGAACCGACCAGCGCACGATGCACGATAAGGTCGGCATAACGCCGGATCGGCGAGGTAAAATGCGCATACTTCATCAGGTTCAGGCCGAAATGGCCGATATTTTCAGGACTGTAGATCGCTTGGCTCTGCGAGCGCAGTACCATCTCGTTGACCATCGTCTGGTGCGGCGTGTTGTCCGCCTTGGCGAGGATGCCGTTGAAGCTGTTGGCTCGCATATTGCCGCCCTTGGCAAGCGAGATGCCGAGTGTAGCGAGGAACTCGCGCAGCACCTCCTGCTTGGCAAGCGTCGGCATATCGTGGATACGGTAGATCAGCGGCTGGCGCTTTTTTTCCAATGTCTCGGCAGCGCAGACGTTCGCCTGGATCATCATTTCTTCGATCAGTTTATGCGCATCGAGCCGCGGCGGCACGAAGACCCGGTCGATGGTGCCGTCGGGCTTCAGCAGGATCTTGCGCTCGGGCATGTCGAGCTCGAGCGGCTGGCGCCGGTCGCGGCCGCGCTTCATCGTCTCGTAGGCGTGCCAGAGTGGCTTGAGGATCGGCTCCAGCATCGGCCCGGTCTTGTCGTCGGGCTTGCCGTCGATCGCCGCCTGCGCCTGCTGGTAGGACAGCTTGGCAGCGCTCTTCATCATGATGCGGTGGAAGGTGTGGCCGATCTTGCGGCCGTCCTTTGAGAAGACCATGCGCACGGCAAGGGCAGGGCGATCGACGCCTTCCTTCAGCGAGCAGAGATCGTTGGAGATGCGTTCCGGCAGCATCGGTACGACGCGATCCGGAAAATAGACGGAGTTGCCGCGCTTCAACGCTTCCCTGTCGAGCGGCGAATTCGGCCGCACATACCAGGAGACGTCGGCAATTGCGACGGTGACGATAACGCCGCCCGCATTGTCCTCGGACGGATCATCCTCGGCATAGACGGCGTCGTCATGGTCCTTGGCATCGGCCGGGTCGATTGTGATCAGCGGCAGGTCACGCCAGTCTTCTCGATGCGACATGGTGGCCGGCTTGGCGTCATCCGCCTCTGCGACGGCGGCTGGCGGGAAGACATGCGGAATGCCATGCGCATGAATGGCAATCATCGAGATCGCCTTTTCCGAACCGACGGAGCCGATGACCGAAAGCACTTTGGCACGAGCTAGGCCGAAACGGCCAAGACGCGCAATCTCCACTTCGACGAGATCGCCGTCCTTGGCATCGCCCTTATAATCGGGGTCGATCAGCATTTCCTCGCCGCGCCGGTCGATCGGTAGCAGGCGTCCGGCACCACCCGGCGCGTCCTTGAAGACACCCATGGTGGCACCCCGACGCTTGTCGATCACCTTGATGATGCGGGCGGTATAGGCCGGCCCGCCGCGGTCGACTGCCGGGAATATCTTGGCAAGGATACGGTCACCCATGCCCGCAACCGGCGACTTACCCTTGCCCTGACGGCCCGCCGGCGATTGCTGGCGAATGGAAACGGCAGGGGCCACGCCCTGATCCTCCGGCCATTCGGCCGGGCGGCCGATCAGCTCGCCATCCTTATCGCGCGTAGTGATGTCGAGCACGGTGACGGGCGGCAGCGCACCGGGCCGGATCAACGACTTGCGGGTCTTCTGCAGCATGCCTTCCTGCTCCAGCTCTTGCAGCAGGTGCTTAAGCTCGACGCGGCTTTCGCCCTTCAGCCCGAAGGCCTTGGCGAGCTCGCGCTTGGAGGCTTTCTGCGGATGTTCGGCGATGAAGCGCAGGATGACGTCTCGCGGCGGCAGAATGCCGTGCACGATGTTCAGTGGCTCAGGCGCAGGCTCCCTGCTCGCGCGTCCGAATTTTCCCGGGCGCTTGCCCATGGCTCTCGTAGTTTCGCGCGGTTCTCTAGCCACTCTCAGCTCTTTTTCGTTTTCGCCGGCGCTTTTGCCTTGGTTGCCTTGGGCTTTGCAGCGGTCTTCGTCGTCTTTGCTTCGGCCGCCGCGGCCTTCGGCTTCGCGGCTGGCTTAGCCTTCGCAGCTGTCTTGGCCTTGGTCTTGCCGGCCGGAGCCTTGCCGGCCTTTTCCGCAATCAGCGCCAGCGCCTCTTCGACGGTGATGGCCTGCGGATCCTTGCCCTTCGGCAGCGTCGCATTGACCTTGCCCCAGTTGACATAGGGGCCGTAGCGTCCGTCGCGGACGGTGATCGGACCGCCATCAGGATGATCGCCCAGTTCCTTCAGGGCTGCCGGCGTGCCGCGACCTGCGCCCGGCGCCTTGGCCTGCTTTTCAGCTATCAGCGTCACGGCGCGGTTGAGGCCGACCGAGAAGACGTCCTCGATGCTTTCCAGATTGGCGTAGGTACCGTCATGCAGCAGGAACGGTCCGTAGCGACCGAGCCCGGAAGAGATCATCTTGCCGGATTCCGGATGTTTGCCGATATCGCGCGGCAGCGAGATCAGCGCCATCGCCTTCTCGTAGTCGATATCCTCGGGCTTCCAGCCCTTCGGCAGCGAGGAGCGCTTTGCATCCTTGCCATCGCCACGCTGGATATAGGGCCCGAAACGGCCCGAACGCAGCGTCAGTTCTTCGCCGGTGGTCGGGTCGGTGCCAAGGCTCTTCGGCTCGTTCAGCGCAGCACCTTCGGCCTCGCCGCCGTTTTCGGAGGAAAGCTGGCGGGTATAGTTGCATTCCGGATAATTCGAGCAGCCAACGAAGGCGCCGTATTTGCCGAGCTTCAGCGATAGGTTGCCGGTGCCGCAGACCTGGCAGATGCGCGGATCACTGCCGTCTTCGCGTTTGGGGAAGACGAGCGGAGCCAGCGCCTCGTTGAGCGAATCCAGAACGTTGGTGACGCGCAGTTCCTTGGTGTCCTCGATCTGCGAGAAGAAATCCTTCCAGAAATCGCGAAGTACCTGCTTCCAGTTCAGTTCGCCGGCCGAAATCCGGTCGAGCTTCTCTTCGAGATCGGCCGTAAAATCATATTCGACATACTTGGTGAAGAAGCTTTCGAGGAAGGCGGTAACGAGACGCCCCTTCGCCTGCGGAATGAGCTTGCGCTTGTCGATCGTCACATAGTCGCGGTCGCGCAGCGTCGCCAGCGTCGCGGCATAAGTGGACGGACGGCCAATGCCAAGCTCTTCCATCTTCTTGATGAGCGAGGCTTCTGAGTAACGCGGCGGCGGTTCGGTAAAGTGCTGCGTGGAATTGATTTTCTGCTTGGCAAGATTCTCGCGCGCATTGATCTCCGGCAGGCGGCCATCCTCGTCGTCAGCGTCGTCGCTCTGCTCGCCATCTTCCTTCTGGTCGGTATAGGCGGCGATGAAGCCGTCAAAGCGGATAACGGACCCGACGGCACGCAGGCCGGCCTTCTGGCCGTTGTTGTCAGCGATGATTTCCGCCGTGGTGCGTTCGATTTCAGCCGACGCCATCTGGCTGGCAATGCCGCGCTTCCAGATCAGGTCATAGAGGCGGATCTGGTCGGCATCGAGAAACTTGCGGACGCGGTCCGGCGAACGGTTGAAGTCGGTCGGGCGGATTGCTTCGTGTGCCTCCTGAGCGTTTTTCGCCTTGGTGGAGTAGAAGCGCGCCTTTTCCGGCAGGTAGCGGTCACCGAATTGCTCGCCGATGGCGCGTCGTGCCGCATCGATCGCTTCAGGCGCCATCTGGACGCCGTCCGTACGCATATAGGTGATCAGACCGACGGTCTCGCCGCCGATATCCACACCCTCGTAAAGCTTCTGTGCAATCTGCATGGTGCGTGATGCCGAGAAGCCAAGCTTGGAGGAGGCCGCCTGCTGCAAAGTTGAAGTCGTAAACGGCGGGGCCGGATTGCGCTTGACGGGCTTTGCCTCGACGCTTTCGACGACATAGCTTGCTTCTTCCAGCAGCGCCTTCAGCCTCCCGGCTTCCTCGGCGTTGCCGATCGATCGCGGCTGCAGCCGCTTGCCATTGGCGGTAACGAGCCTTGCTTCGAAATCGTCTCCGCGCGGTGTCTTCAAGAGCGCCGAAAGATTCCAGTATTCCTCGGAGATGAAACGTTCGATCTCGGATTCACGGTCGCAGACGAGGCGCAGCGCAACTGATTGCACGCGGCCGGCCGAACGCGCGCCGGGCAGCTTGCGCCAGAGAACTGGCGACAGATTGAAACCGACGAGATAGTCGAGGGCGCGGCGTGCCAGATAGGCGTCAACCAACGGGACATCGATATCGCGCGGATCGGCCATCGCGTCGAGCACGGCCTTCTTGGTAATGGCGTTGAAGACGACGCGCTTGACCGGCTTGCCGTTGATGACCCGCTTCTTGTTCAGAAGATCGAGCACATGCCAGGAGATAGCTTCACCTTCGCGATCAGGGTCAGTCGCAAGGAACAGGGCATCGGAGGATTTCACCGCGTCGGCAATATCCTTCATGCGCTTGGAAGAGGCGCCATCCACCTCCCACAGCATTTCGAAATCCTGATCCGGAAGAACTGATCCATCCTTGGCAGGCAGATCGCGCACATGGCCGAAGGAGGCGAGCACTTTGTATCCTGGACCCAGATACTTATTGATCGTCTTGGCCTTGGCAGGCGATTCCACCACTACAACATTCATGATGATTCTCTAAAAAAGATGCCGATCCGGCGAAGAAGCAGGCGCAACACGCACTGCAACATGAATACCGGCCCTCCGACATGGACAGGGAATTCGCTCCGGTCAAGAGGTTTGCTTCAATTTTACCTCTTTGCCGGGTGCTGCAACCATTGCGAGATTTATATGATATTGCAATTCACGATGAATGAGCTATCGTTTTTGAAGTGTGGTTCGGGCTCTTGGCAAGGCAGCCCTCTCCGTTTTCAGAGAGACAATTATGGCGCCTAAGGTTGCAGGAAAAGACACCGCTCGTTCCGCATCGCTTGAAAACATTACTTTCATTCGCCAGATGCTCCAAGAGTTGCAGAAGGTGGCCGAGCGCGAAAATGCGGAGATGCTCTGCTATCTCATCGAAATGGCCTTTGTGGAAGCCGGAGACCTGCAGTCACGCATCAATGACAACTCAGTCGGTCATGGAAATTGAAACCTGTCCGCCCGCATGGCGATGGAGCCGCCCGGCCATATCCAGCTCCAGAAGAACAAGATAGACAGCAGAAGCCGAAAGAGCGGTGTGACGAATGATATCGTCGACCTCCACCGGCGTCGGACCGAGCGCATCGATGACGAGCGTGCGGTCCGTTTCGTCTGGCGGAAGCGCTATCCTGCCGCTTTCGCGTTTCGGTTCCTCGGCAGACGGCAGCGAAAAGAGATCGGGTTGGGTGAGCGGCGCCAGTGCTTCCACGACATCCTCGGGCGAAGTGACGATCATCGCCCCGTCCTTTAGAAGGCCGTTCGTGCCGTGGCAGCGCGGATCGAGCGGCGAACCTGGCACGGCAAAAACAAGCCGACCGAATTCGCCAGCCATCCGCGCCGTGATAAGCGAACCGGAACGAACTGCTGCCTCCACGACCACAACGCCAAGCGAGATGCCCGCAATCAACCGGTTGCGACGGGGAAAATCACGTGCACGCGGCTCCCAGCCGAAAGGCATCTCGCTGACGGCGAGCCCGTTGCCATTCCATATCTCCTCTAACAGCCCGACATTTTCAGGCGGGTAGGGCTGGTTCAGCCCTCCTGCCATTGCGGCAATCGTGCCGGTATCGAGGCTCGCTCGATGGGCGGCCGTGTCGATGCCACGGGCAAGGCCGGAGACGATGGCATAGCCGACCCGGCCGCAGTCTCGGGCAATCATCGCCGCGAATTTCGCGCCGCTGACAGATGCATTGCGCGAGCCTACGATGCCGACCGCTGGCTTGTTTAGCACGGAAAGATCGCCTTTGACCGCGAGCAACGGCGGCGCGCCGTCGATCTGGCGGAGCGCCTGCGGATAATCAGGCTCGCCGATGCCGACGAAGCGGGCGCCGAAGCGCTGCGCCGCCTCGAGTTCGCGGTACGCTTCGGCTTCGGTGGCGATGCGGATCGAACGGGTGGCGCCACCGCGTGCCGATAATTCCGGCAGCATGGAGAGTGCTGCCTCCGCCGAGCCGAAATGGTTGATGAGATCGCGGAAGGTCGCGGGGCCGACATTGTCGGAGCGGATCAGCCTCAGCCAGGCGATCCTCTGCCTCTCCGTCAGCGCAGTTCCTTTTGGCCTTGCGCTGAGCGCGTCCATCACCCCTTAGCCCCGATCTTGCTTTCCGTCCCGCTTATCAGGCGAGTGATATTGGCCTTGTGCTTCCAGTACGAGATGACGGTCATGATCGCCATGGTCGCCGCAACCTTTTCGTCGCCCAATATCCACAATGCAACCGGAATGACAAGCATCGCAACGAGAGCGGAAAGCGAGGAATAGCGACTGATAAAGGCAGTCCCCAGCCAAACGGCTGCAAAGAGCAGCACCATGAGCGGCGCGACGCCAAGCAGCGTGCCGATATAGGTGGCAACACCCTTGCCGCCCTTGAAGCCGATCCAGACCGGGAACAGGTGGCCGATGAAGGCAAAGAAACCGGCGATGATGCCTGCTTCCTCTCCCGCGAAATAAGCCATGATCCAAGCGGCCGCAGCGGCTTTCAGCGCATCGAGCAGCAGGGTTGCGGCAGCGAGCTTCTTGTTGCCGGTACGCAGGACATTGGTCGCGCCGATATTGCCGGAGCCGATGCTGCGCACGTCGCCAAGGCCGGCGGCGCGCGTAAGAATAAGGCCAAACGGGATAGAGCCGAGCAGGTAGCCAACGACGACGGCGGCAAGCGCCAGAGGCAGGGTAATCTGCCAGGTGACAAGATCAGATATCATTTTTGTTCCCCAAGTCTTTTGCCGAGAGAATGCCCGGAAGGGCAGGGCAGTCCTCAGTCCTGCAATGCGTGAACCAGCCTGCCCCCGACATAGGTCGCAACGGCCCGCCCGCTGAAGCGCGCATCCTCGAACGGCGTGTTCTTCGAGCGGGAGAGAAGCATGTCCTTGGAGACAAGCCAAGGTTCTTCGAGATCGATCAGCGCGATATCGGCCTTGGCGCCGGGCTTCAACGTGCCGGCATCGAGGCCGAAGATCTGCGCCGGCCGCGTCGACATGGCATCTATGAGCCGCATCAGGCTGACCTGCTCGCTGTGATAAAGCCGTAGCGCTGCCGCAAGCATCGTCTCCAGTCCGACGGCACCATCTTCGGCCTCGGCGAAGGGCAGGCGCTTCGTATCGACATCCTGCGGGTCATGCGAGGAGACGATGATATCGATCGCGCCTTTTGCCAGTGCATCCACCATTGCAACCCGATCGTCTTCTGAGCGCAATGGCGGATAGAGCTTGAAGAAAGTGCGGTATTCGCCGATGTCGTTCTCGTTGAGCGCCAGATTGTTGATCGAGACGCCACAGGTGACCCTCACGCCGCGCGAGCGGGCAAGCTCGATCGCCTCGACCGATTCCGGCACTGAGATCATCGCCGCGTGGTAATTGCCGCGCGTCAGCTGCGCGATGCGCAGGTCGCGTTCGAGCGGGATCAGCTCCGCTTCCTTGGGAATGCCGGAGAGGCCGAGCCAGCTTGCAAGCAGTCCTTCATGCATGACGCCATTGGCGCCAAGATATTTGTCACGCGTGGCACAGGAAATGACGGCGCCGAATTCGCGTGCATAGGTCATCACCCGGCGCAGCACTTGCGTATCGGAGATGCTGGAATGCGCGTCGGTGAAGGCAACCGCGCCTGCCTGCATCAAGAGGCCGATTTCCGTCATCTCCTCACCGGCGAGCCCCTTGGTGATTGCTGCTGCCGGATAGACGTTGATGACGGCCGTATCCCGTGCCGTCTTCTTGACGAACTCGACGAGCGCGATGTCGTCGATGACGGGATGCGTATCCGGCATCATGATGATGGAAGTCACACCGCCCGCTGCCGCGGCCCGGCTTGCCGAAGCGATGGTCTCGCGATACTCGCCGCCCGGTTCGCCGATATGGACGCGCGCATCCACCAGGCCAGGCGTTGCGACGAGGCCGGTGCAATCGCGCACGGTAGCACCTTCGGGCGCGCCCTGGTTCTGTGCATCCTTGCCGGCCGCGACGATGAGGCCGTCCTTGACAATAACAGTGCCGATCTCATCGACATTGCGGGAAGGATCGATGATACGGACGTTCTTGAGGACGAGATTGCTCATGCGCCCACTCCATCGGTGCGGGGACCCTGGTTCTGGGAGACGAGCAGTGCCTCCATGACGGCCATGCGTACGGCGACCCCCATTTCCACCTGTTCGGCAATCACGCTCTGCGGGCCGTCGGCGACCTCGGAGGCGATCTCCACGCCGCGGTTCATCGGTCCCGGATGCATGACGAGCGCATCTTCCTTCGCTGCCTTCAGCGTTTCCGCGTCGAGGCCGTAGAAATGATAATATTCGCGCACCGATGGCACGAAGGCGCCGGACATGCGCTCGCGCTGCAGCCGTAGCATCATGACCACATCGGCGTCCTTCAGCCCTTCCTTCATCGAATGGAAGACCTCGACGCCCATCTCGGCAATACCGGCCGGCAGCAGCGTGGCAGGAGCGACAACGCGCACCCTTGCGCCCATGGCGTTCAGAAGCAGGATGTTCGAGCGCGCCACACGCGAATGCAGGACGTCGCCGCAGATCGCCACGACGATCCGTGAGAGCCGGCCCTTGGCGCGGCGGATCGTCAACGCGTCGAGCAGCGCTTGCGTGGGATGTTCATGCTGGCCGTCGCCGGCATTGACGACGGAGCAGGAGACCTTCTGGGCGAGAAGTGCGGCGGCACCGGCGCTGGAGTGGCGGATGATCAGAACGTCCGGTCGCATCGCGTTCAGCGTCATCGCTGTGTCGATCAGCGTCTCGCCCTTCTTTACCGAGGAGTTGCCGACCGACATGTTCATCACGTCTGCGCCGAGGCGCTTGCCGGCGAGTTCGAAGGAGGCTTGCGTTCGTGTCGATGCCTCGAAGAAGAGGTTGATCTGCGTCAGTCCCCGAAGGGTCGACGTCTTCTTCTCTCTCTGCCGGCTGATCTTGACGGCTTCGTCGGCCTTGTCGAGAAGATAGGTAATATCCTGCTCGGTGAGGCCTTTGATGCCAATGAGGTGGCGGTGGGGGAAAAAGACCATGACCCTGCCTCTTATTGTCTTCGCGGGGTCTATAAAGAGTGCGGGGGGAAGGGGCAAGCTTGTGCTGCACGCAAATTCTATGTTCCCCATGCATTTTCCGTCGAATCCCGCTACTGCATGATTCATTAAATCGGAATCGATTTAAGGATAAAATTATGCAGCAATTAAAAGTGCTACAGCGTCTTTTGCACCTCTGAAAGACGCGCGGCGCTGTAGAGCAGAAATCTGCGTATCACTAACTTCCGGTTTCCCTTGCCGGGCTCATGAAATAGAAGCGAACGATGACCTCCGCAAACCGGACTGAAGACAAACTCGCCGAACTCAACCAGCCGAGCCTCTGGTCGGGAATCAATGCCTATCGATCCGATCCGCTGATCGTCGATCTGACCGCAACGCTGCCGCGCACTATCCGTGAAGACCTTGAAAACATGGGCCGCTTCGTCACCTCGCCGGAAGCGCAGGAACTGGCGCGCATGGCAAACCAGGGGACGCCGCAGCTGCGCACCCATGGCCCGCGCGGCGAACGTCTTGATATCGTCGAATTCCATCCCGCCTGGCATGCGCTGATGCGCCGTTCCATGGCGTCCGGCCTGCATTCTTCCGTCTGGGATCCGCAGGCGGATACGGAGGCCAAGGACCAGGCCCACCATATTCGCGCCGCCCGCTTCTATCTGACGGCGCAACTCGAATCCGGCCATCTTTGCCCGTTGACGATGACAAGCGCATCTGTTGCCGCGCTCTCGGCTTCACCGGCCGTTCAGAAGGACTGGGCGCCGAAGATCCTGTCACGCAAATATGACTCGTCCAACCGCCCGGCCATGCAGAAATCGGCCGTGACGATCGGTATGGGCATGACGGAAAAGCAGGGCGGCACGGATGTCCGCGCCAACAAGACCGTGGCGGAAAAAGTCAGCGAAGGCATTTACCGGCTGTCCGGCCACAAGTGGTTCATGTCCGCGCCCATGAGCGACGCCTTCATCATGTTGGCACAGACCAAGGAGGGCATGGGCTGCTTCCTGGTGCCGCGCCTGCTTGAGGATGGTTCTGCCAATGGCCTGCAGTTCCAGCGCCTGAAGGACAAGGTCGGCAACCGCTCGAATGCTTCGTCCGAAGTGGAATTCACCGATACGTTCGGTTTCCTGCTCGGCGGTCCCGACGCCGGCATCCGCACCATCCTCGATATGGTGACGCTGACGCGGCTCGATTGCGCGCTCGCCTCCTCGGGTATCATGCGCGCATCGCTCGCCGAAGCCGTGCATCACACCCGCGGCCGCAGCGTTTTCGGCAAGATGCTGGTCAACCAGCCGATCATGACCCGGGTGCTTGCAGATATGGCGCTCGATGTGGCAGCCGCCACGGCTCTCTCCTTCCGCTTGGCAGATGCCTTCGACAAGGCCCGTGGCAACGCTGAAGATGCCGCCTATGCCCGCGTGATGACGCCGGTCGCCAAATATTGGTGCTGCAAGATCGCCCCGTCGCTGATCTATGAGGCGATGGAGTGCATCGGGGGTAGCGGTTACATCGAAGAACGTCCGATCGCCCGCCATTATCGCGAGGCGCCCGTCAATGCGATCTGGGAAGGTTCTGGCAACGTCATGGCGCTCGATGTGCTGCGTGTGCTGAACCGTGGCAAGGATTTGTTCGAGACCGTGTTTGCAGGTTTTGCGCGCGATCTCGGGCCGGCCGGCAAGAAGACGATCGACGTGCTGCGCGCCGCGATCGCGCTCTGCGAACAGGACGAGGGCGCTGCCCGCCTGCTCGTTGAGCAGCTGGCGCTCGTTGCCGGTGCTGCCGAGCTTTACCGGCTTGGGGCAGGGCGCATTGCCGACGCCTTCATCGAGACCCGTCTTGCGGGCGGCTGGCGTTCGACCTACGGCATGCTCGATTCCCGCTTCGACGCCAGCTATATCGTCGACCTGCTTTACCCGCCAGCTGCCTGATGCAGGTGTTTCGGAACGCACGGCGGGACGACCTCGATCAGATCTACGGCATTTCGCTTGCGACCGGCGCTGGCGGTCGGGATGCGAGCCGCCTCTATGGCGATAGCCGCCTTGTCGGCCATATCTATTCTGCGCCCCTAGGTCGTGCTCAACCCAGAAATGACGATCGTTGCAGAGGATAAGCTGGGCATCGTCGGCTACATCGTCGGCGCTTACGATACAGCCACACTCGAAGCTCGACTTGAACGCGAATGGTGGCCAGCGCTGCGCGATCAATATGCCGATCCGGCTGGCGATCCCAAGCGCGCAGCTTTGCGATCCGTCATCCGCACACCATGTGGGAAGATCGTTGAGTCCCATCCGGCCCATACCCACATGAACCTGATGCCACGCCCGCAGGGTCAGGGTGTTGGAAGCCGTCTTCTGGAGCATTGAATATCTGAAGCGCGTCAGGCAGGTGTGCGCGGCATTCACCTCGGCGTCAATGCCGACAACGAGGGTGGTCTGTGCTTCTGGTCCTCCCGTGGTTTCGAGCGCCTGCTCCCGCCTCTCGTCCCGGAAGCGGAAACCTCCGTCTGGTTCGGCCGCACACGCTAATCTAGCCCTGCCTGCCACAGGCTGAGCATTCCTCATTCGACGGCACAAAAAAATCCGGCCGCGTTGCCGCAGCCGGATCATGTCATTTACCGCCGAAAATCAGCTTTCAGAAGAAGCCTCGACGCTGCCACCAGCCAGCCTTTTTCGGCTTGGCTTCGCCCTCGGCTTCCGCGCCTTCGGTGCGGGTGGAGGTGACCGTCGGTTCGGAGGATGAGATATTGGAGCCGCGGTTGGCACGAACAGGCTTTGCCTCTTCCTGTGCCGGCGTCGCGAGATCCGCAGAAGCTTCCACCGCTTCCGGCTCTGCATCGACGACAAGCGCCTCAGTGACGGGCACTTCAATCACTGGCTCCTCGACGGGCGAGGGTGCTGTGGCCTTGCGACGACCACGGCCGCGGGCGGGTTTGACCTCCTCGGCCACGCTTTCGCTCCCTTCGATCGCAGCCATCGCAGACTGGCTCTCGACGGTTTCCGCCGCGATAACTTCGATCACGTCTGCTTCCGTTTCGGGCGCTTCACCGTCGGCGCTATCATCGCCTTCATCCGCCTCACCGTCTTCCGCAGCTGCACTGGTCTCAGCGCCTTCATCACCACGGTTGCGGCGACCGCCACGCTTGCCGCGACGGCGGCGCTTGCGGCGCTGGGAGTCTTCGCTGTCGGCGCGGGCTTCGGCCGGTGCCTCGGCGGTATCGTTGTCGCCTTCGCTGCCTTCGTCCTCGCCCTCATCGCCATCGTCAGCCTCGCCGGAGACTGCGTCGGCGGCAACCTGCTGCTCAGCATTGCCGTTGCGGCCACGGCGGCGGCGGCGGCGCTTGCGCTTGCGACCACCTTCGCCTTCGCCCTCTGCGCGGGCGGCCGGACGCTCCGCGGCAGCGGGCTTTTCTTCCAGCTCTTCGTCCTCCTCCTCGTCATGTTCGATGACGACATCGTCATCATCGTCGTCGGGGATGGCGGCGAAGTTGAAGAGGCTTTCGATCTTGACCGGGTTTTCGACCGGCTCGCCGCGATCGATCGCGAAGTGCTGAGCACCCACCGAGCCGTCCGCATCGATGATGATCGCCACACCGAAGCGGGCTTCATAATCAACGATCGTCTGACGCTTATGGTTGAGCAGATAGAGCGCGATGTCAGGCGTCGTGCGCACGGTGATATTGTGCGTCGTGTTCTTGAGCAGATATTCCTCGATGCCGCGCAGCACATGCAGAGCGACCGAGGATTGAGAACGGACATGGCCGGTGCCGCCGCAATGCGAGCAGACCTGCGTCGTCGATTCGAGAACGGAAGCGCGGATGCGCTGGCGCGACATTTCCAGAAGGCCGAAATGTGAGATACGGCCGACCTGGATGCGGGCGCGGTCGTTCTTCAGGCATTCCTTCAGCTTCTTCTCGACAGCGCGGTTGTTGCGCTTTTCTTCCATGTCGATGAAGTCGATGACGATAAGCCCGGCAAGGTCACGCAGGCGGAGCTGACGGGCGACTTCGTCTGCAGCCTCGAGGTTAGTCTGGAGAGCCGTGTCCTCGATCGAGTGCTCGCGGGTCGAGCGGCCGGAATTGACGTCGATCGAAACCAGCGCCTCCGTCTGGTTCATGATCAGATAGCCGCCGGACTTCAGCGTTACCTGCGGCTGCAGCATGCGATCGAGCTGCGCCTCGATGCCGGAGCGAGAGAAGATCGGATGGATGTCGCGGTAGGGCTGAACCACCTTGGCATGGCTTGGCATCAGCATCTTCATGAAGTCTTTCGCTTCACGGTAGCCTTCTTCGCCGGAGACGATGATCTCGCCGATATCCTTGTTATAGAGGTCGCGGATCGAACGCTTGATGAGCGAGCCTTCCTCGTAGACGAGGCAGGGAGCCGTCGAAGCGAGCGTCAGCGTGCGGACGTTCTCCCACAGGCGCATCAGATATTCGAAGTCGCGCTTGACCTCGACCTTGGTGCGGTTCGCACCGGCCGTGCGCAGGATCACGCCCATGCCCTGCGGCACCTCGAGCATGCGGGCGATTTCCTTCAGCCGCTTGCGGTCCTGGGGGTTGGTGATCTTGCGGGAAATGCCGCCGCCGCGCGCCGTGTTCGGCATCAGAACCGAATAGCGGCCTGCGAGCGAAAGATAGGTGGTGAGGGCAGCGCCCTTGTTGCCGCGTTCTTCCTTGGCGACCTGCACCAGCAGGATCTGGCGGCGCTTGATGACCTCCTGGATGCGGTACTGCTTGCGCGGCTTGCGCTGCACGCGGTCCGGAACCTCTTCCATCGCGTCTTCGGCGCCGACCGATTCGATGACTTCTTCTTCGCCATGGTCGTCGTCATCGTCGTCGTCATCCTGACGGCGCTTGGAAACGTCGACATCCTCGGAGATGGTGTCGGTTTCGACCATCGCGGCCATCTCGCCGCCGGTCGAACCTTCGTCATCGTTGTCGGCAACCGATGCTTCCGGCGCCGACGCTTCTTCAGCAACCGGCTCGGCTGCCTTCTTGCGGCTGCGGCGGGCGCGAGGCTTCTTGGCCGGGGCTTCTTCAGCGACGGGCGCAGCCTCTTCGGTGTGTGCTGTTACATCTTCCGCAGCAGCTGCCGCGGGCTGTTCGACCGGAACGATGCCGATATCGGGCTGTTCCTGTGTCGAGAGATCGACGACCGGAGCGGTCTCGACATGCTCGACATCCTCGTCGCGGCGATGCTCCTCGGCTTCGGCGCGAAGCAGGGCCTGACGATCGGCAAGCGGGATCTGGTAATAATCGGGATGGATTTCGGCAAAGGCCAGGAAGCCGTGCCGGTTGCCGCCATAATCGACGAAAGCGGCCTGCAGCGAGGGCTCGACCCTCGTTACTTTTGCAAGATAGATGTTGCCGCGAATCTGCTTCTTGTGCTGCGATTCGAAGTCAAATTCTTCTATACGATTTCCGCGAACGACAACGACGCGCGTCTCTTCCTCGTGAGACGCATCGATAAGCATTTTGTCTGCCATGTAAGCTGAGCTCCTCGGCGAGGCCGCGAGAGCGCATTCCCGACTGCTATTGACACAGGAAGAATGCGGTCCGCCGTGGCCGCGCCGGATAATGAAAGTCGCGATTGGTGCGAGGGAGAGGGCAGCAGCCAGACCGCAGCCGGAACCGTTTTGTTCCGGGGCCTGTACACTTCAGATAAAACCTGCTGCGAAACCATCAACAACCAAGCGTGATCGACAATGACGAAGACCCGTTTCGGGTCCGATGAGTTTGCTCCCTGAGAGCGTGGTGGCTGATCCACCGATGAAATCCCAGCATGAGGCCGGAAAATCAGGATCCAGTTCTCGGGTAAAAATGCATTAGACGGCGGACGATTACCGGTTGTAGCGCCAGGTCCGGGGTCGGCTGGCTGCCTCGCGGCGACTCTATCCCGTCAACACTTTACCCTAAAATTCGTTGTATGTTTTCTCTGTCACAATAGCAAGGGAAAAGCCAAATGTGCCATAATATTGATGGATTTCGAATCCCATACACTTATCGGGGATAAGCGAACCCGATTCGCGGGTCGGTGCGCTCGCTCGCCTCTAGCGGGCGTTCGCAGGGACGATGTAAGGTCCATCGCAGGAATAAATAGGGTGTGGCGGGCTATTGTTTAAGAGGTTTCGAATCGCGGCGGAGTTGTCAGCAGGGCGAAAACTGGGGTTTGTGGGGTGGCTTTTCGCCTTTGCATCGCTTTGCGCGGTTCCCGGCAGCGCAGCCGGTACAAAGAATTCCTTGCTGGCTTACGGAGCGCGTATAGTCGGCGATGAAGCGAGAACCCGCATCGTCATCGATTTCGATCGTGAGCCTCGTTTTTCCGTCCACTACATCGCCAATCCCGAGCGCATCGTTGTCGACCTGCCCGCAACTGCTTTCGGCTTTCCCGCCAAAGACCTGGAGGCGCGCGGCCTCTTCAAGGACATCCGTTATGGCGCCATGGACGAAGGAAGCGCCCGCATCGTGTTGACGGCGGCGCGCCCTGTCCAGCTCGCCCTTGCCAAGGTGCAGACGGATGAGAGCGGCAATGGCCACCGGCTGGTGCTCGATGCCGAGATGATCGACAAGCAGAAGTTCGCCGAATTGGTGAAGACCCAGTCCTGGAACGACCAGTCCGGTGCGGCTGAGACGACGAGCGCCATTCCCCAGCCGGAAAAGGCAGCACCCGGGGATTTCGTCATTGCCGTCGATGCCGGCCACGGTGGTATCGACACGGGGGCCATCGGCGTCGATACTAAGACCGAGGAAAAGCTGGTGACGCTCGCCTTCGCCAAGGCGCTGGCCGATCGCTTGAACAAGGAGCCGGGCATCAAGGCCTTCCTGACGCGCGACGATGACGAATTCCTGTCGCTGTCGCAGCGTGTGCTGATCGCCCGGCAGAACCATGCTGGGCTCTTGATTTCCCTGCACGCAGATACGCTGAAGCAGAAAGATATTCGCGGCGCAACGGTCTATACGATTTCCGACAAGGCCTCGGACAAGCTCGCCGCCGATCTCGCAGAACGCGAGAACCTTTCGGACCAGATTGCCGGCAAGGAGACGGTAACCGAGCCGCCTGAAGTCGCAGATATCCTTCTCGACCTGACACGGCGTGAGACGCAGGCGTTCTCGATCTCGCTTGCCGAAAGCGTACTCGCATCCTTCAAAGATCAGATCGGCACGATCAACAACCCGCATCGTCACGCCGGTTTTCGCGTATTGCAGGCGCCGGACGTTCCGTCGATCCTGCTTGAACTCGGGTTCCTCTCCAATGTCGAGGACGAAAAGCGTCTGCTTGATGATGCTTGGCGGTTGAAGATGGCTGATCTCTTGACCGATGCGGTGAAGCGTTATCGCGCGAGCGTGATGGCGAACGGCGGTTAGGCTCTGCGTCTTCAGGGCGTTGCCCGGAAGTGACACCTCGGCCGAAACCCGCGTCCCTGCCGAATGGGAGGGGAAAGTAGCAGACCAGGCCCTATTTTCCTCACATTCGCGCCGTTACTCCGCTCTATAAGTTTCGCGTAAGTGAGACGAAATCGGCTTGTAGCGCCCACGCGCATGGAGTAAGCCGCGCAGCGTGCAAAGAGACATGATCTGTGCGATTGTGCGGCCGCGCCGATCTAATGATTAGAAATACCGGTAGCTGAAAAAATATGGTTAGACTTCTTGGATATTTCTTCGGGATAGCCTGCGTCCTGTTCCTGGGCGCTGCGGCTGTTATTGCCGTCTATCTTGCTAATGTCGCGAAGGATCTTCCTGACTATGCGGTGCTTAACAGCTATGCGCCACCGGTTACCACCCGCGTTCACGCCGGTAACGGTGCGCTCATGGCCGAATACGCCAAGGAAAAGCGCCTCTTCCTGCCGATCCAGGCCATTCCGGACCGCGTGAAGGCTGCCTTCCTTTCGGCCGAAGACAAGAATTTCTACAACCATCCCGGCGTCGATCTGACCGGTCTTGGCCGCGCCATTCTCGTCAATCTTCAGAATTTCGGCTCCGGACGCCGGCCGGTCGGTGCATCGACGATTACCCAACAGGTGGCGAAGAATTTTCTTCTGACCTCCGACCAGACGATTGACCGCAAGATCAAGGAAGCAATCCTGTCCTTCCGTATCGAGCAGGCCTACAGCAAGGACAAGATCCTCGAGCTTTACCTCAATGAGATCTTTTTCGGCCTGAACTCCTACGGTATCGGCAGTGCCTCGCTCACTTATTTCAACAAGTCGGTCACCGAGCTGACGGTCGCCGAATCCGCCTATCTCGCATCGCTGCCGAAAGGCCCGGCCAACTACCATCCCTTCCGTCATCCGGAGGCTGCGCTCGAGCGCCGCAATTGGGTTATCGACCGCATGGTCGAGAACGGTTATGTGAGCCAGAGCGACGGCGAGGATGCCAAAAAGCAGCCGCTCGGCGTCACCGCCCGCACCAGCGGACCGTCTCTTTTCGCGTCTGATTATTTCGCCGAGGCTGTCCGTCGCCAGCTCATTGATCAGTATGGTGAGAAGTCACTTTATGAAGGCGGCCTTTCGGTGCGCACCTCGCTCGATCCGCAGATGCAGCTCTTTGCGCGCAAGGCGCTGCAGGATGGCCTGATCAATTACGACGAGCGCCGTGGTTTCCACGGACCTATTAAGCAGATCAGCACGTCTGGCGACTGGGGTCCGGCGCTCGCCGAAGTACCCGCTCTCTCGGACGTGCCGGAATGGCGACTGGCGGTCGTGCTCGCCGTTTCCAATGACAGCGTCGATATCGGCCTTCAGCCACCCAAGGATGGAGGCGGCAAAGTCGCAGCCGAACGTGAGCGTGGTTCGATTGCAGCCAAGGATATGCAGTGGGCATTCCGCTCCGCCGCCGGCGACCGCAAAACGACGAAGTCACCGGTCGGCGCCGTCTCGGCCGGAGATGTCGTCTACGTCGAGCGCCTCGGCGGCGACAATTCGACCTCCTATCGTCTGCGCCAGCCGCCGAAGGTACAGGGTGGTCTCGTCGCCATGGACCCGAAGACCGGCCGCGTTCTCGCTATGGTCGGGGGCTTCTCCTATGCCCAGTCGGAATTCAACCGCGCCACGCAGGCGATGCGCCAGCCGGGCTCCTCCTTCAAGCCCTTCGTTTACGCCGCCGCGATGGACAACGGCTATACGCCGGCCTCGGTCATCATGGACGCGCCGATCGAGATCGTTTCGGGCGGTCAGGTCTGGAAGCCGGAAAACTACGGCGGCGAAGTCGGCGGCCCCTCGACGCTGCGCTCCGGTATCGAAAATTCGCGCAACCTGATGACGGTGCGCCTCGCCAATGACCTCGGCATGAATATCGTTGCCGAATATGCCGAACGCTTCGGCATTTATGACAAGATGCCGCCGCTGCTCGCCATGTCGCTCGGCTCGGGCGAAACAACGGTGCTGCGTATGGTTTCGGCTTACTCGGTCATCGCCAATGGCGGCAAGCAGATCAAGCCGACGCTGATCGACCGTATCCAGGACCGTTACGGCAAGACAATCTTCAGGCATGAAGAGCGTCTCTGCGAAGGCTGCAACGCCGGCGACTGGCAGAACCAGGAAGAGCCCAACATCGTCGATAACCGCGAACAGGTTCTCGATCCGATGACCTCCTACCAGATCACCTCTATGATGCAGGGCGTCATCCAGCGCGGTACGGCTGCCGGTAAGGTCGATCTCTCTGGCCGCGATGTTGCCGGCAAGACCGGTACGACCAACGATGAGAAGGACGCCTGGTTCGTCGGCTTCACGCCGGATCTGGTTGCAGGCCTCTACTTGGGCTTCGATACGCCGGCCCCGCTCGGCCGCGGCGGCACGGGTGGCGTTCTCTCCGCGCCGATCTTCAATGAATTCATGCAGGCGGCCGTCAAGGATATGCCGGAATCCAAATTCGTGGTCCCGGCCGGCATGAACATGATCGCGATCAACCGCAAGACCGGCATGGCTGCTGTCGATGGCGAGCCGGGCACCATCATCGAGGCCTTCAAGCCAGGCACCGGGCCGGCTGACAGCTTCTCTGTCATCGGCATGGACGGCACGATGGCGCCGGAAGAAATCCTGCGCACGTCGCCACAGGCAAACCAGGCGGTCCAGACCAACACACCCGGCCTGTTCTGATCGAGACCGATTTCCTCTGCGCCCGCCGCGGCTCTTTACATCCACGGCGGGCGTCTCTATGTCACGAGCCTTGCAGAATACCCCGGCACTCACAGAATACCGAAGCAAAGAAGCAGGAAAATGCGAGCGGAAATCCAGAACGTAGTCGATGAAACCAAGCAGGCTATCACCCTGCTGAGGAGGCATCTTTGACTGGGACCAGGCGGTAAGACGACTGGACTGGTTGAACAACAAGGCAGAGGACCCCAACCTCTGGAACGATGCGCAGGAAGCCCAGAAGCTGATGCGCGAGCGCCAGCAGCTTGATGACGGCATCAATGGCGTCAAGGCGCTGGAACAGCAGCTTTCCGACAATGTCGAACTCATCGATCTCGGGGAAGAAGAAGGCGACGAAAGCATCGTCAAGGAAGCTGAGGCCGCGCTGAAAAGCCTGCAGGCCGAGGCAGCCCGTCGACAGGTCGAAGCCATGCTATCAGGCGAGGCCGATGGCAACGACACCTATCTGGAAGTCCATTCCGGCGCAGGCGGCACCGAAAGCCAGGACTGGGCGAACATGCTTCTGCGCATGTACACTCGCTGGGCCGAGCGCCAGCGCTTCAAGGTCGAGCTTCTGGAAGTCCATGACGGCGAAGAAGCCGGCATCAAGTCCGCAACGCTGCTGGTCAAGGGCCACAACGCCTATGGCTGGCTGAAGACCGAATCGGGCGTGCACCGCTTGGTGCGTATCTCGCCCTACGACAGCAATGCGCGCCGCCACACGTCCTTCTCGTCGATTTGGGTCTATCCTGTCGTTGATGACTCGATCCAGATCGAGATCAACGAAAGCGACTGCCGTATCGACACCTACCGTTCATCGGGTGCCGGCGGCCAGCACGTCAATACAACGGACTCGGCCGTGCGCATCACGCATATCCCGACCGGAATCGTCGTGCAGTGCCAACAGGAGCGTTCGCAGCACAAGAACCGCGCCAAGGCTTGGGACATGCTGCGCGCCCGCATGTACGAAGCGGAGCTGAAGAAGCGCGAGGATGCCGCCAACGCCGAAGCCGCTTCCAAGACGGATATCGGCTGGGGACACCAGATCCGCTCCTACGTTCTGCAACCCTACCAGCTCGTCAAGGACCTGCGAACCGGAGTTGCGAGCACGGCTCCTGACGAAGTGCTCGACGGCGACCTGAACGAGTTCATGGAAGCAGCACTTGCTCACCGCATCAGCGGTGCGGCCGACGCTGTCGTCGATGACGTCGACTGAGCGGTAAAGGCGGACCTGAGATAGAAAGCCCCGGAAACGGGGCTTTTCTTTTTCAGGTGTCCACCGGAGCGTCTATTCCGCGAAAGAACACATCCGATAGTTCGGCGATTTCCTGGTGGACATCAGCACGCTCTACGCCTGCAGCGTCGGTGAAGAGCTGCTCTGCGAAGGAAAGCCCCAACGCCGTGCCCTCGGGCAGGAAGATATAATGCCCAAGACCGCCCTGGAGTATCTTAAAGGTGCTTCGATCAAGCCGCGCATGCAGCCATTTTGAACACTCTTCGACGGGGGCCGTGTCGTCGGCGTCGCCGACCAGAATGAGCGCAGGCTTGTCGATGGCTCTCAGGCTCTCTTCGCTGAAGCCACGCACCGATCTTCCCGGCGCGCAGACCAGCGCCGCCTTGATCCTGTCGTCGCGATAGGATCGCGACATCCGTGACCATGAATCGCGAAATGCCGTGCTCGTGCGAAGCAGCGACGGAATATGATCGGCGAGGTCAGGAAATTCCCTCGGGCCGCGCGGCCCCCCAGGCTTCAATCTGGATTGTTCGAACTGCGAGAATTGCGCGACCGCGCCGAGAAGCAGCATCACCGTATAGGCTCCTGCTGAAAAGCCGGCGGCGAATACGCTCCTGGTATCGATATGCCCGGCAAGATCACCTTGCCAGTCTTTTTGGCGATCGAGCATGAGGCTGAGATCGGGCGCGCGCTCCCAAAGGCAGGCAAAGCCCTCGGCGCGATAGGCTTCGCCGCCGGTATTGCCGTGGTGGTCGACGCCGAGCGCGATAAATCCACGATCGACCAGGCGGCGGGCGAGCCATTCCAGCCCTGCAGCTGAGCCGCCGGTGCCGTGCGACAGCAGGACCAGCGAGTAGAGCTTCGTCGCCGGCTGAACGGGCGCATCGCGGGCGACCGCGGGCCTTCGGAACCAGCTTCGTCCCGGGATTTCGGTTTCGATCGATCCCTCGGCTGCCGGATACCAGACGGACCAGCGGACAGGTCTTGGGCCGGTCTCGTTCCAGTCCGGCCGTGTCTCGTCGTGGAGAACGCCTTCGCGAAAGCCGAGTTTCATGGCTTAGCCCCAATGAATGGACCTGCGACGCTCAGTTGGTCGCCTTCTCCACGGTAATGTCCCCGAATTCGTCGATCAGCACTGTCCAACCATCGGGTTCGGCAGCTGGATCGGGCTTCAGATAGACCGTGGCAAAAAGGCCCGGTTCCTTGATGAGTCCGCTCGAATTTTCGGGTCTGATGTCGGTGACATAGGGTTTGAGATCGCTGATTTCCTGGAGTTCGACCGTCGAGATGATGGCAGGACCGGCATCACTCTGCGCGATCTGCTGCAGAAAGACCTTGGAGGTCTTGTCCGGCTGGCGGACAGCGAAAAGCTTGTAATAGCCGTGCCGCTGCTCTTGCTTGGCATTCTCCTTGCTTACATTTGGGGTGCCGACGCTCTGCGTGGTTGTCGGGGCACGCTCGACCGGCATCGAATTGCCATCGTCTTCCCAATAGCCGGTGCTGGTCGCGAAGAGGATCGAAGCCGGCAGAATATCCTCATGCACGGTCTGGGCTTCGGCGGTGATCGCCAACCCCGAAATAAGGAGGGCCGTCATAAATGCTTGCCGCATCGCCATCATTTCAATCCTCGAATTGTTCTGCCAGAATCCTGTCTGACCAGGAGCGGTCAGGATCGGAAAGGATGCGTGCGGTCATGTCCTCGGACTGGGCGATGCGGACATGCAGTATCGATTTGATCTCCGTATTGTCGGCGACCGCATTCACCGGCCGTTTCTCTGCTTCCAATATATGGATGTCCACCGTGACCCGGTTGGGAAGCAGCGCTCCGCGCCAGCGCCGGGGGCGGAAGGCGCTGACCGGCGTCATGGCGAGCAGGGGGGCGTCAAGCGGCAGGATCGGACCGTGGGCCGAAAGATTGTAGGCGGTCGAGCCTGCAGGCGTTGCCACCATGAGGCCGTCGCAGATCAGTTCCTCCAGCCGTACGTGGCCGTCGATCTCCACCCTGAGTTTGGCTGCCTGATAGGACTGGCGGAAAAGATAGACTTCGTTGATTGCAAGCGCGGACGACTTGCTGCCGTCGGCATTGGATGTTGTCATTTTCAGCGGATGAAAGGCATTCTCGACAGCGGCGCAGATGCGGTCATGCAGGTCTGTGGTCTTGTAATCGTTCATCAGAAAGCCGACCGAGCCGCAATTCATGCCGTAGACGAGCTTGCCGCTGTTCATCGTGCTGTGCAGTGTCTGAAGCATGAAGCCGTCGCCGCCGAGTGCGACGATGACATCGGCCTGGTTTGCGGGCACGTCGCCGTAAAGGCGAATCAATTCGTCTCGCGCGGCGAGTGCTTCCGTGGTCGGCGAGGCGATGAAAGAAAGCGTCTGAAATGAACGGCCCATACAATGCCCTTTGTTATGCTGCTCTAGCTAAAGGATAAAGGGCTCGTACGACAAGACGTTTTGCATTGCGGGTCAAGTTCGGTGGTCTTATCGCCCAGACAGATCGGCCGGTGATTTCGATAATGAACACGTCCACATGGAGTCCAGCGGGCTTTCCCAACCACGGCGTTGATCGACAACCCGCTGTGGATAGCTTCGCCGGGCTGCCGGAAAAGGCAAATTTTCTTTACAAAAGATCAGAATCTGCTACTTCGCAGCCATTGCCCTTGTAGCTCAGTTGGTAGAGCACCTGATTTGTAATCAGGGGGTCGCGGGTTCGAACCCTGCCGGGGGCACCAGATTTTCTCAGTAGTTCCATCAGATGAACAGAGACTGAAGGGTCGCTTCAGCGGCGATTCAGGAGCACCAGGTCATCCTCGCTTCATCAGAAACGAGGAAGTGAGCCATGAGGATCTCCAGCCTTCTCCTAGCAGCCGCCCTTTCGGCCGGTACTTTGTTTTCCGCCGTTGCTCCGGCTGCGGCCATCCCTCTCGACCGTCCGGCAGCCTCGCAGCAGAGCGATGTGATCCAGATCCGCGGCGGTGATCGGGATTGGGGCGACCGCGATTGGGGTGATCGCCGTGACTGGCGCGAGCGTCGCGAGTGGCGCGAACGTCGCTACTGGCGTCCGGCCTGGGGCTATGAACGCCGCTGGAGCCCGTGGCGGGAAGAGCGTTGGCGCGAGCGCCATTATTGGCGTCGCCACCATGACGGACCTTATTGGCTCTACCGGAGCTGATCCCTGACCGAGGCAAGCTATTTTCCAACTCCTAATAAAACCCGTCGCAACCTTCGAGTTTGCGCCGGGATCTTTATTTGATCGGGATTCACTTTTATTGACTGACTATCAGTCAATAAATTAAGATATACATCGTCAATTGCCGCGATGGAGTTCGCCATGTCTGCAAAAACACTCCTGACCTCTCTCTTTCAATATAAGGCCAGCGTCGACGAGGAGCTTCTGGCCGCGCTTGCTGCTTTTCCCGAAAACGACCCATCGGAAGACCTCCAGTCCGCTTTTCGTGTTCTCAATCACGCTCAACTCGTCGACCGGATCTTCGCCGCCAACCTGCAGAAGGAGCCGCATGGCTATACGGAGAGTTGGACAAGCGAGCCGCCAGCTTTTGGCGATCTCGCTTCCGCGATTAGGAAAACCGACAGGTGGTATCTGGACTATATGGTACAGGTAACGCCCGAGGAACTGGAAGAGACGATCGACTTCACGTTCACCGATGGCGGGCAGGGCCGCATGTCGCGGGAGGAAATGCTGACTCATGTCATTACCCACAGCGGTTATCACCGCGGCGAAGTCGGTCGTCTTTTGCCCGACATTGAAAACACTGCTATGCGCGACGTATTCGCAGGCTACCTGCACCGGGCGGAACCTCGGCGTCGTTGGCATTGACGGACTTTCCGATGACATCACGCACGCCCGGCAGGCCAAGGACCAAACCAGCCGAGGAAAGGCGGGACGATCTCATGCTCGTGGCCGAACGCCTCTTTCTCGAGAAAGGGGTTGACCATACGACGATCGAGGAGGTCACCCAGGGTGCTGGCGTCTCAAAGGGAGCCTTTTACCTTCACTTCTCTTCGAAAGCGGATGTCATCGAAGCATTGCGGACCCGCTTCGTTCAGAAGCTTCTGAACGGCATCGTGGAAGAAGTAGGTAAACAGCAAACTGATGACTGGAACGGCAAATTGACGGCTTGGGCAAAAGCCTGCGCCATGGGTTATCTGAACGCAGCGCGCTTGCACAATCTCGTCTTTGCTGCTGCTCCGCCTCCCAGCCGCGAGGGGCTGACGAACAACATCCTGATCGATAATCTCCAGCAATTGCTTGCAGCAGGAAGCCGTGAGCGAGCCTGGTCACTGCAGGAGCCCGCATTCACCGCCATATTCCTGTTCAACGCTCTGCACGGTGTCGTAAATCGGAATGCCATCGGCGACGATAGTGCCAAGCGAACAGAACTGCTTCGCAATATCGAAGAAAGTGTTCTGCGCCTCGTCCGGTGAAGCGATTTGCACTCACTTCCGTGCGGGTTCGGTCAAGCTCGGTCGGCTATTGCACGGATGGAGGTGGATTGGATGGCGTCGTCGACGGTGCCAGGGGATCCGGCTGGCGGATCGGGTGAGACTTGTCCACCCAAGTGATGCTCAAAATGATCATGACGAGGACCGCGATAAAGAGAACGCCGAAGATCAGCGGTCGAAATGCCATAATGCGGATTTCCTTTTTGTCGCCGCCCCAGGGATGGATGCGTTGCCGACGATAGTGACCGCCAAGCTCTTTCCATAGCGGAATATGGGCCATGGGAGAAGGTGTTCAACCGCGATTGCGATCATCCTTCTGTTCCACACGACATATCAAGAGTGATCTGCCGACTATGGCCTATGCCTTCAGGTGCAGCCTTGCCGCATAAAGGGCAATCGCCGCTGCATTCGATACGTTCAACGACTTGATGGCGCCGGGCATATCGAGCCGAGCGAGCGCACTGACGGTCTCGCGCGTCTTCTGCCGCAGGCCTTTGCCTTCAGAGCCGAGCACCAGAGCAATTCTGCTGCCCGAGAATGTGCCTTCGAGCGCTGCCGGTCCTTCCGAATCGAGTCCGATTGTGAAGAAGCCGAGCCTGTGCAATTCGCCGAGCGCATCCGAGAGATTTGTGATCTGTATGTAAGGTATGAGTTCCAACGCGCCGGAAGCCGATTTAGCGAGTACGCCCGATTCGGTCGGGCTGTGTCTCTGCGTGGTGATGACGGCGCCTGCATTGAAGGCGACAGCCGAGCGCATGATGGCGCCGACATTGTGCGGATCGGTGACCTGATCGAGCACGAGAAGCAAGGGACTGTCCTTCAGTGCTTCCAGCCGCCGGACGGGCAGGGGCCGCGTTTCCAGCATCACGCCCTGATGGATCGCTTCGGGACCGAGCACCTTGTCGATATCCTGCGGCGAAACCATGTCAACGGGAATGCCGATCGTATCAGCATCGATCTCCAATCGTGCAAGCGCGTTCTGCGTCACCGATAGTCTGATGTTTTTGCGTTCAGGGTTTTCAAGCGCGGCACGAACGGTATGAAGGCCGTAGAGGAAAACCTGGTCGGGGGCGAGTGCCGGCGGCTTCCAGTCGTCTCCGCCACGCTTGCGTTTCTGTGGCGCGGGTGTCGGGATTTCACCGCGTTCGCGCTTGGCGTCGCGGTGCGCGCGCCTCAACGTTGCGTAATGCGTGTCCTTTGCGGACTTGTCGGTAACGGGCGTGCCGCCGGATTTCTTATCTTTGCTCATGCGGCTTTATAACGATGGCGCCAGTTGCCGCATAGGCTTTCTTTCATGTGCCGGCTTTCAACAGGCGATGAAATTTTTCCTGTTTTTTCCATTGTCATCGTGTTGACAGACTGAAATCGTCCGGTCATATACGCGGCGCAGACGACGGGGCGACAACGCTTCAAAGTCTGACGAACTTGGTCTTCACGATCCGGACGAAAACTGGAGAGATGCCCGAGTGGTTAAAGGGGACGGACTGTAAATCCGTTGGCTCAGCCTACGTTGGTTCAAATCCAACTCTCTCCACCATTCGTCATTGGATCGGACCAACCCCGCGGGTATAGCTCAATGGTAGAGCAGCAGCCTTCCAAGCTGAATACGCGGGTTCGATTCCCGCTACCCGCTCCATCTCTCTTTCGCCATCGACAATATACGGCAGTTTCAGAGCACGGAAACGAAGCTCATGATATTGCCGATCAGCCAATAGCCGAGCACACCGACGGCTATGCCTGCGATGAACAGCGAAGATCTGCCTTTGATCTTGCCGGCGCTCTCATCCGCCTCATCATCGCTGCGATAGCCGAATGTGCGGTGGTCTTCTGCAAAAGCCGAATAGTAGTTGTTGTAATCTGATTGCATCGAGTGTTCCTCCCTATATTAGGTATCTATCATGCAAACTTTCCTCATCCGTGAAATCAATTAGTAAAATGTAATGTAATCCGATCGGAAGGTTTTGCGCCGATACCATGATGCGGCGATCTGCGGATAACCGCAAAAATTGCTGCCGCCACCGGTTCGCCGTTTGACAATTGCCGGCCCTCTTCCGATTTTGACTTAGATTTCAAATGTTTTGGGGAGGGGAAGAGCGAATCACCTTGCGAGTGGCGAATCCTCCACCATATGTCGTGACACGCCAAGAATGGCGTCTGCAATTAGGTCTTGCGCAATTTCGCCGAAAGCCTTAAACGGCGGCACTAAACCGGTTCGCCGGGGTCACCCATTTACGTCCACAGGAAGCATTCAAATGGCAAAGAGTAAGTTTGAGCGCAACAAGCCGCACGTCAACATTGGCACGATCGGCCACGTTGACCATGGCAAGACGTCTCTGACGGCAGCGATCACGAAGTACTTCGGTGAGTTCAAGGCGTATGACCAGATCGACGCTGCACCGGAAGAAAAGGCGCGCGGCATCACCATTTCGACGGCTCACGTCGAGTATGAGACGCCGAACCGTCACTATGCGCACGTCGACTGCCCCGGCCACGCCGACTATGTCAAGAACATGATCACCGGTGCCGCGCAGATGGACGGCGCGATCCTGGTCTGCTCTGCCGCTGACGGCCCGATGCCGCAGACGCGCGAGCACATCCTGCTCGCCCGCCAGGTTGGCGTTCCGGCAATCGTCGTGTTCCTGAACAAGGTCGACCAGGTTGACGACGCCGAGCTTCTCGAGCTTGTCGAACTGGAAGTGCGCGAACTTCTGTCGTCCTACGACTTCCCGGGCGACGACATCCCGGTCGTCAAGGGTTCGGCGCTTGCTGCGCTTGAAGATTCCGACAAGAAGATCGGTGAAGACGCGATCCGCGAGCTGATGGCTCAGGTCGACGCCTACATTCCGACGCCTGAGCGTCCGATCGACCAGCCGTTCCTGATGCCGATCGAAGACGTGTTCTCGATCTCGGGCCGCGGTACGGTTGTGACCGGCCGCGTCGAGCGCGGTATCGTCAAGGTTGGCGAAGAAGTCGAGATCGTCGGCATCCGTCCGACCTCGAAGACGACGGTGACCGGCGTTGAAATGTTCCGCAAGCTGCTCGACCAGGGCCAGGCTGGCGACAACATCGGCGCTCTGGTTCGCGGCGTGAACCGTGACGGCGTCGAGCGTGGCCAGATCCTGTGCAAGCCGGGCTCTGTCAAGCCGCACAAGAAGTTCAAGGCCGAAGCCTACATCCTGACGAAGGAAGAAGGCGGCCGTCATACGCCGTTCTTCACGAACTACCGTCCGCAGTTCTACTTCCGCACGACGGACGTGACCGGCATCGTGACGCTTCCGGAAGGCACGGAAATGGTCATGCCTGGCGACAACGTCACGGTTGACGTCGAGCTGATCGTTCCGATCGCAATGGAAGAAAAGCTTCGCTTCGCGATCCGCGAAGGCGGCCGCACCGTCGGTGCAGGCATCGTCGCTTCCATCATCGAGTAATCGGATTTATCCCCGATTTTAGGAAGAACCCCGCTGGAAACGGCGGGGTTTTTTCGTTTTTAATAGCCTTCCGGCCGTTCATGAGATGTTGTAAAAATATCGTTAAGATTGGCTCATTCAGTATTTTATTCATCTCACGTTCAGAAAGCGTTTTGCGATCCGGACTTTTTGGTTCAGACTCTCCTGTGTAGAAAGGAGAGTAGGATGATTCACAAGGCTACATTCGTTGCGACGATTTTCGCGATGTATGTTTTCACGATGTTTTTCATCGCTGCAATTCCGCAAGAAGTTGTTCAGGCAGCTGGCGTGCAGATCGACGAACTAAGCGTCGTCAAATAATTGCGTAACAAGCCGCCGGAGCGTCCGGCGGTGATTGAAAATGGCAGGGCAGGCGCTTCCAGTTGGAAGCCCCTGGCCGGAGTAGGTTTGAACCTGCTGACGAGACGCTCGCTTGCTCTTCGCGCGGAAGAGTTTATCTATGCCTCCGATTTCATGACGCGGAGGATTTTCCATGAAAAAGCGCATTCTCTTCACCGGCGGGTCGGGCAAAGCGGGACGCCATGCTGTGCCATGGCTCGTCAACGCTGGCTATGAGGTCCATAATGTCGACCTCGTGCCCCTCGAAAGTCCTGGTGTCACCAATCTCATTGCGGATATCACCGATAGCGGCCAGATGTTCAATGCGCTCTCCATGCATCGGGACTTTCCGGATCTGGATGCAGGCAAAGGCGTGCAGCCTTTCGACGCCGTCGTGCATTTCGCTGCAGTGCCACGTATCCTGATCAAGCCTGATAACGAGACCTTCCGCATCAACACGATGGGCACCTACAATGTCATCGAGGCGGCGGTGAAGCTCGGCGTCAGGAAGATCATCGTCGCGTCGAGCGAAACGACCTATGGCGTCTGCTTCGCCGAAGGCCATCGCGATTTTCACCAGTTCCCGCTGGATGAGGACTACGATGTCAATCCGATGGATTCCTACGGCCTCTCCAAGGTCCTGAACGAGAAGACGGCCCGGGCTTTTGCTGAGCGGTCCGGTTTCGATATTTACGCATTGCGCATCGGCAACGTCATTGAGCCGCATGAATACGAGAAGTTTCCGACCTATTTCGCCAATCCGGAAATGCGCAAGCGCATCGCCTGGAGTTATATCGACGCGCGCGATCTCGGCCAGATCGTCCACCGCTGCATTGAGAAGGACGGGTTGGGTTTTCAGGTCTTCAATGCTGCCAATGACACCGTTTCGGCCAATACGCCGTCGCGAGAACTCGCCAAGCGATTCTACCCGAATGTGCCGTTCACCCGTGAGATCGGCGAATATGAGGGCCTGCTTTCCAACCGGAAGATTCGCGAGGTACTCGGCTTCAAGGAAGAACACGACTGGCGCAAATACGTGAAAGTCTGAGATTCCGGTTGGAAAATCTTGCGGTCGGGCGCATTTAATTTCGTGTCCGGCCGTCGGATGCGATGCTGCCGACCACTTCTCCCGGTGCCTGCGGAGGAATGGTTCTGAAAATCGAAAATCGCTCTTGCATATCCCGAGCCGCCGTCTTAAAGGGAGCGCCATGCTTTTCACCCGGCTCAAGACCGCAAGGTCAACAGGCTGAATGCAAAGTGTAAAGGGGTATAGCTCAGCTGGTAGAGCGGCGGTCTCCAAAACCGCAGGTCGGGGGTTCGAGCCCCTCTGCCCCTGCCATTTTCCTTGAACGGACAGCGCGCTGTATCGCAGCTTTCGGCGAGGATTGAACACATGGCGACAAATTTCGTTAAACATCGCTTTGCCTCTTGTGTATTCGGAAATCGATGTTTATTTAGGGTTCAACAGACACGCGGTGCGTGGGGCTGATAGTTTCAGCTTTACGCGCCGTAATTGCGTGGGCAGTCGATGGCATCCAAATCCAATCCGTTTTCGTTTCTGCAGCAGGTTCGCACGGAGACGTCTAAAGTTACCTGGCCGTCGCGCCGTGAGACGATGATCTCGACGGTCATGGTGCTGTTTATGGTTGTTTTTGCCGCGCTGTTTTTCTTTGCCGCTGACCAGCTCATTGGCTGGGTGCTGAGCTTCGTGCTCAATGCCGGCAACTGATACGGGTGGAGATGAAAATGGCGGCACGTTGGTACATCGTCCACGCATATTCCAATTTTGAAAAGAAGGTGGCTGAGGACATCGAGAACAAGGCTCGCCAGAAGGGGCTTGAGCACCTGTTCGAGAAGATCCTCGTGCCGACCGAAAAGGTGGTGGAAGTGCGTCGCGGCCGCAAGGTCGATTCCGAGCGCAAGTTCTTCCCGGGCTATGTCATGGTTCGTGCCAACCTGACGGACGAGGCCTATCACCTGATCAAGAATACGCCGAAGGTCACGGGCTTCCTTGGTTCGGACAATAAGCCGGTTCCGATTCCGGATTCTGAGGCCGAGCGCATCCTCGGTCAGGTTCAGGAAGGTGTCGAGCGGCCGAAGGCTTCTGTTACCTTCGAAATCGGCGAGCAGGTTCGTGTTTCCGATGGTCCGTTCGCCTCGTTCAACGGTACGGTTCAGGATGTGGACGAAGAGCGTTCGCGCCTGAAGGTGGAAGTGTCGATCTTCGGTCGCGCGACCCCGGTCGAGCTGGAATACGCTCAGGTCGAGAAGGTCTGATTTTTGAGATCGAGGCTCAGTCGTTTGTGGCTGATCCTCGCGCGGCAAATGCCGCATCGCGTGGAAGGTGAGGGGTCTTAGCCGGGCCTCAAGAATCCGAACCACGCAACCGCAGCCGCCGGAGCGATCCGGCATCAGGGCCGGGTGACCGGCCATCAGTGAAAGGCAGAGAGATATGGCTAAGAAAGTTGCAGGCCAGCTCAAGCTGCAGGTCAAGGCAGGATCGGCAAACCCGTCCCCGCCAATCGGCCCGGCGCTTGGTCAGCGTGGTATTAACATCATGGAATTCTGCAAGTCGTTCAATGCGGCTACGCAGGAAATGGAAAAGGGTATGCCGATCCCGGTCGTCATCACCTATTACCAGGACAAGTCCTTCACCTTCGTCATGAAGCAGCCGCCGGTCAGCTACTTCCTGAAGAAGGAAGCCAAGATCCAGTCCGGTTCCAAGACCCCGGGCAAGGGCGCAAAGGCTGGTTCGCTCACCAAGGCTCAGATCAAGACGATCGCCGAAGCCAAGATGAAGGACCTGAACGCAGCAGATATCGAAGGTGCAATGGCGATGATCGAGGGCTCTGCCCGCGCCATGGGCCTGGAAGTGGTGGGTTAAGACCATGGCAGGCAAGCGCACTCAGAAGATCAACGAAGGTGTTGATCCGACCAAGCTCTACGCTCTGACGACCGCCATCGGCATGGTCAAGGAACGTGCCGTCGCCAAGTTCGACGAAACCGTTGAGATTTCGATGAACCTCGGCGTTGACCCGCGTCACGCAGACCAGATGGTCCGCGGCGTCGTCAACCTGCCGAATGGCACCGGCCGTACGGTTCGCGTTGCTGTTTTCGCCCGTGGCGTCAAGGCTGACGAAGCCAAGGCCGCCGGCGCAGACGTCGTTGGCGCAGAAGAGCTTGTTGAAATCGTCCAGGGCGGCAAGATCGATTTCGATCGTTGCATCGCAACCCCGGACATGATGCCGCTCGTCGGCCGCCTCGGTAAGGTTCTCGGCCCGCGTGGCATGATGCCGAACCCGAAGGTCGGTACGGTTACGATGGATGTCGCTGGTGCCGTCAAGGCTTCCAAGGGCGGCGCTGTCGAGTTCCGCGTCGAAAAGGCTGGTATCGTTCACGCCGGCATCGGCAAGGCATCTTTCGATGCCAAGGCTCTGGAAGAAAACATCCGCGCCTTCGCTGACGCCGTCATCAAGGCAAAGCCGGCTGGCGCCAAGGGCAACTACGTCAAGCGCGTAGCGCTCTCCTCGACCATGGGTCCGGGCGTCAAGATCGAAGTGGCCTCGGTCACCGCAGCCCCGGCTGCTTAAGTTTCATCGGGCTCTGGTCCGATAGCAAGAATTCCGGCCTCGCAAGGGGCCGGGATATTCCGGAGAAATCCGGAATCCTGTCCGAGATTGCAGGTGGTTTTCCCTTAATCACTGTTGCCTGCATGAGACGGGTAAGACCCGAATTGCATGAAGTTCTGCTTCTAGGAAATCGGTTCGAGCCTTGGATGCCTTGTGCCTTCCTTGCCTTAAGTGGCGCGGAGCGCGAGGGGACAGGATCCTCAAGCGTCGCTTGGGGTCTCTTTTGATCCCGGGAGGCAAAGGCAACCCGGTGGGTCCGTTCAAGCGGTCCCGCCAACTGGAGATAGGCAGTGGAAAGAGCGGAAAAGCGCGAATTCGTCACGGAACTGAACGATGTCTTCAAGGCATCGGGCTCGGTTGTCGTGGCCCACTATGCTGGTGCTACAGTCGCACAGATGAACGATTTTCGTTCGAAGATGCGCGCTGCTGGCGGCACCGTCAAAGTCGCGAAGAACCGCCTGGCCAAAATTGCCCTTCAGGGTACGGAAGCGGAAGGGATTTCCAATCTCTTCAAGGGTCAGACCCTCATTGCTTACAGCAATGATCCGATCACCGCTCCGAAGGTCGTCATGGATTTCGCCAAGACCAACGACAAGATCGTGGTTCTCGGCGGCGCCATGGGCACGACAACGCTGAACGCCGAAGGTGTCAAGTCGCTTGCGACCCTGCCTTCGCTGGACGAACTGCGTGCGAAGCTGCTGGGCATGATCCAGACTCCGGCTACCCGCATTGCAGGCGTTGTTGCAGCACCGGCAAGTCAGCTTGCTCGCGTGTTCTCGGCCTACGCCAAGAAGGACGAAGCCGCTTAAGGCGGTTTTTCGCTGTACATACTCAACAGTTCGAACCGAACAAAAGGAACTAGAAAATGGCTGATCTCGCAAAGATCGTTGAAGACCTCTCCTCGCTGACCGTCCTGGAAGCCGCTGAGCTTTCCAAGCTGCTCGAAGAAAAGTGGGGCGTTTCCGCCGCTGCTCCGGTAGCTGTTGCTGCCGTTGCTGGTGGTGCAGGCGGTGCAGCTGCTCCGGCTGAAGAAGAAAAGACTGAGTTCGACGTCATCCTCACGGATGCCGGCGCCAACAAGATCAACGTCATCAAGGAAGTCCGCGCCATCACCGGCCTCGGCCTCAAGGAAGCCAAGGACCTCGTCGAAGGCGCTCCGAAGGCTGTCAAGGAAGGCGTTTCCAAGGCTGAAGCTGCTGACATCAAGAAGAAGCTTGAAGACGCTGGCGCAAAGGCTGACGTCAAGTAATCTTGAACTGCTTTTGGGAGGCGGTGCTTGCCGTCTCCCATTTGCCGTTTTTATGAACGAATTACCCAAAAGCCGCGTGAAAACGGCTTTTGGGTAATGGGTTCTTCAAGAGCATGGTCTCGAACCGAGGCGCCAAGGCAATCCGGCCTGGCTGTTTCGGGAGGTGGGACGAGGTTGAACTACTCATTGGTTGACGGGATCGACTGGCCATCGGTTCCCGTCCGTTGCAGGCCCGGATGCAATTTTTGAAGGAGCGACGATGGCTCAGACCCTTTCGTTCAATGGTCGCAGGCGCGTACGCAAGTTTTTTGGTAAAATCCCCGAAGTCGCAGAAATGCCGAACCTCATCGAGGTTCAGAAGGCGTCCTACGACCAGTTTCTGATGGTTGAAGAGCCCAAAGGCGGTCGTCCCGACGAAGGCCTCCAGGCTGTCTTCAAGTCCGTTTTCCCGATCACCGATTTCTCCGGCGCTTCCATGCTGGAGTTCGTGTCCTATGAATTCGAGCCGCCGAAGTTCGACGTCGACGAATGCCGCCAGCGCGACCTGACCTATGCTGCGCCGCTGAAGGTTACTCTCCGTCTCATCGTGTTCGACATCGATGAGGATACGGGCGCGAAGTCGATCAAGGACATCAAGGAGCAGTCCGTCTACATGGGCGACATGCCGCTCATGACGAACAACGGTACGTTCATCGTGAACGGCACCGAACGCGTGATCGTGTCCCAGATGCACCGCTCGCCGGGCGTCTTCTTCGACCACGACAAGGGCAAGAGCCATTCTTCCGGCAAGCTGCTCTTTGCTGCCCGCGTGATCCCGTATCGCGGTTCCTGGCTCGATATCGAATTCGACGCCAAGGACATCGTCTATGCCCGTATCGACCGTCGCCGCAAGATTCCGGTGACGTCGCTACTGATGGCCCTCGGCATGGACGGCGAGGAAATTCTCGACACTTTCTACACGAAGTCGCTCTACAAGCGCGACGGCGAAGGCTGGCGCATTCCCTTCAAGCCGGAAACGCTGAAGGGTGCAAAGGCGATCACCGAGATGGTCGACGCCGATACCGGCGAAGTCGTCGTCGAAGCTGGCAAGAAGCTGACCCCGCGTCTGCTCCGCCAGCTCTCCGACAAGGGCCTGAAGGCCCTCAAGGCGACGGACGACGATCTCTATGGCAACTACCTTGCCGAAGACATCGTCAACTACTCGACGGGTGAGATCTATCTCGAAGCCGGCGATGAAATCGACGAAAAGACGCTTGGCATCATCCTCGCGAACCACTTCGACGAGATTCCGGTTCTCGGCATCGACCACATCAATGTCGGCGCCTACATCCGCAACACGCTCGCAGCAGACAAGAACGAGAACCGTCAGGACGCTCTGTTCGACATCTACCGTGTCATGCGTCCGGGTGAACCGCCGACCATGGAATCGGCCGAAGCCATGTTCAACTCGCTGTTCTTCGATGCGGAGCGTTACGACCTCTCCGCCGTGGGCCGCGTGAAGATGAACATGCGTCTCGACTTGAGCGTCGAAGACACCGTCCGCATCCTGCGCAAGGACGACATCCTGGCCGTGGTCAAGATGCTTGTCGAGCTGCGCGACGGCAAGGGCGAGATCGACGATATCGACAACCTCGGTAACCGCCGCGTCCGCTCGGTCGGCGAGCTGATGGAGAACCAGTACCGTCTCGGCCTGCTGCGCATGGAGCGCGCGATCAAGGAACGTATGTCCTCGATCGAAATCGATACGGTCATGCCGCAGGACCTGATCAACGCAAAGCCGGCTGCTGCAGCCGTCCGCGAATTCTTCGGTTCCTCGCAGCTCTCGCAGTTCATGGACCAGGTGAACCCGCTTTCGGAAATCACCCACAAGCGCCGTCTCTCGGCACTTGGCCCTGGTGGTCTGACCCGCGAGCGCGCCGGCTTCGAAGTCCGCGACGTTCATCCGACGCACTATGGCCGTATTTGCCCGATCGAAACGCCGGAAGGCCCGAACATCGGTCTCATCAACTCGCTGGCGACCTTCGCACGCGTCAACAAGTATGGCTTCATCGAAAGCCCGTACCGTCGCATCGTCGATGGCAAGGTGACCAATGACGTGCTTTACCTCTCCGCCATGGAAGAGGCGAAGTACTACGTTGCCCAGGCCAACGCCGAACTGACGTCGGACGGTTCCTTCGTCGATGAATTCGTCGTCTGCCGTCACGCCGGCGAAGTTATGCTCGCCCCGCGCGACAGCATGAACCTGATGGACGTTTCGCCGAAGCAGGTCGTTTCGGTCGCAGCCGCTCTCATCCCGTTCCTGGAAAACGACGACGCCAACCGCGCTCTCATGGGCTCGAACATGCAGCGTCAGGCCGTTCCGCTCCTGCGCGCTGAAGCGCCGTTTGTCGGCACAGGCATGGAACCGGTCGTCGCCCGCGACTCCGGTGCTGCCATCGGCGCACGCCGCGGCGGCGTGGTCGACCAGGTGGACGCGACGCGTATCGTTATCCGCGCCACGGAAGACCTCGAAGCCGGCAAGTCCGGCGTCGATATCTACCGCCTGCAGAAGTTCCAGCGTTCGAACCAGAACACCTGCGTCAACCAGCGTCCGCTGGTTACAGTCGGTGACGTGGTCAACCGCGGCGACATTCTCGCCGATGGCCCGTCCACGGATCTGGGTGATCTGGCTCTCGGCCGCAACGCGCTCGTCGCGTTCATGCCCTGGAACGGCTACAACTACGAAGACTCGATCCTGCTCTCCGAGCGTATCGTTGCCGACGACGTGTTCACCTCCATCCACATCGAAGAATTCGAAGTGATGGCGCGTGACACCAAGCTTGGTCCGGAAGAAATCACGCGCGATATCCCGAACGTTTCGGAAGAAGCGCTGAAGAACCTCGACGAAGCCGGTATCGTCTATATCGGTGCCGAAGTTCAGCCGGGTGATATCCTGGTCGGCAAGATCACGCCGAAGGGCGAAAGCCCGATGACGCCGGAGGAAAAGCTCCTGCGCGCCATCTTCGGTGAAAAGGCATCCGACGTGCGCGACACGTCCATGCGCATGCCGCCCGGCACCTACGGCACGATCGTCGAAGTGCGCGTCTTCAATCGCCACGGCGTTGAAAAAGACGAACGCGCAATGGCAATCGAGCGCGAAGAGATCGAGCGTCTGGCAAAGGACCGCGACGACGAGCAGGCGATCCTCGACCGTAACGTCTACGGCCGTCTGATCGACATGCTGCGCGGCCAATCCTCCATTGCTGGTCCCAAGGGCTTCAAGAAGGGCACCGAGCTGTCGAACGCCGTCATCTCCGAGTATCCTCGCTCGCAGTGGTGGATGTTCGCCGTCGAAGACGAAAAGGTCCAGAGCGAGCTGGAAGCACTCCGCGGCCAGTACGACGAATCCAAGTCGCGCCTCGAACAGCGCTTCATGGACAAGGTCGAAAAGGTCCAGCGCGGCGACGAAATGCCTCCGGGCGTCATGAAGATGGTCAAGGTCTTCGTCGCTGTTAAGCGCAAGATCCAGCCGGGCGACAAGATGGCTGGCCGTCACGGCAACAAGGGTGTCGTTTCGCGCATCGTGCCTGTCGAAGACATGCCGTTCCTCGAAGACGGCACGCATGTCGACGTCGTTCTGAATCCGCTCGGCGTGCCCTCGCGCATGAACGTCGGCCAGATTCTCGAGACGCACCTTGGTTGGGCTTGCGCCGGCATGGGTCGTCAGATCGGCGAGATGCTGGAGGCCTACAAGGCCGGCGGCAACATTGAGCCGCTCCGCAAGACGATCGGTGACGTTGTCGGTGACGGTCCGAAGGCCGAGCAGGTCAAGGATTTCGACGATGAATCGGTTCTGCGTCTGGCCGACCAGTGGAAGCGTGGCGTGTCCATCGCAACCCCGGTCTTCGACGGTGCGAACGAAGAGAACGTCAATGAGATGCTGCGTCTGGCAGGTCTCAAAGACACGGGTCAGTCGACGCTGTACGACGGCCGCACCGGCGAGCAGTTCGACCGCCAGGTCACGGTTGGCTACATCTATATGCTGAAGCTCAACCACCTGGTCGACGACAAGATCCATGCTCGTTCGATCGGTCCGTACTCGCTCGTCACCCAGCAGCCGCTGGGCGGTAAGGCGCAGTTTGGCGGCCAGCGCTTCGGCGAAATGGAAGTCTGGGCGCTCGAAGCTTACGGTGCAGCTTATACGCTGCAGGAAATGCTGACGGTGAAGTCGGACGACGTTGCCGGCCGTACCAAGGTCTACGAAGCGATCGTCCGTGGCGACGATACCTTCGAGGCTGGTATTCCGGAAAGCTTCAACGTTCTCGTCAAGGAAATGCGCTCGCTGGGTCTCTCGGTGGAGCTCGAAAATTCCAAGGTTGAGGACCTGCAGGCTGCAAGCCAGCTGCCGGATGCCGCCGAGTAACCACTTGATAGGGTGTGCGCCTTAATAGGGCGCACACCGTTCCCGCCGTGGCCCCAAAACGTGTTGGCCGGGCAGGGACGCTTTCGCCGCATTCTGCGGTTATTGTCGTTTAAGCGCTGGTGCGGCTCCCGGGAATTCGCCGCCAACCTCGCAAGCTAAGGGCGCTTTCGCCCATGAAGGAGACAGGCATGAACCAAGAGGTCATGAATCTTTTCAATCCGCAGGTGCCTGCACAGAACTTCGATTCCATCCGGATTTCGATCGCTTCTCCGGAGAAGATTCTTTCCTGGTCCTACGGTGAGATCAAGAAGCCGGAAACCATCAATTACCGCACGTTCAAGCCGGAACGCGACGGTCTCTTCTGCGCGCGCATCTTCGGGCCGATCAAGGACTACGAGTGCCTGTGCGGCAAGTACAAGCGCATGAAGTACAAGGGCATCATCTGCGAAAAGTGCGGCGTCGAAGTCACGCTGTCGCGCGTTCGCCGTGAGCGCATGGGCCATATCGAGCTCGCAGCTCCTGTTGCCCACATCTGGTTCCTGAAGTCGCTGCCGAGCCGCATTTCCACGCTGCTCGACATGACGCTGAAGGATGTCGAGCGCGTCCTCTACTTCGAAAACTACATCGTCACCGAGCCGGGCCTGACCGCGCTCAAGGAGCACCAGCTCCTGACGGAAGAAGAATACATGCTCGCCGTCGACGAATATGGCGAAGACCAGTTCACGGCCATGATCGGTGCAGAAGCCATCTATGAGATGCTGGCATCGATGAACCTCGAAAAGATCGCTGGCGATCTGCGCTCGGAGCTTGCCGACACCACGTCGGATCTCAAGCAGAAGAAGCTGATGAAGCGCCTGAAGATCGTCGAGAACTTCATGGAATCCGGCAACCGTCCGGAATGGATGATCATGAAGGTCGTCCCGGTGATCCCGCCGGACCTGCGCCCGCTGGTTCCGCTCGATGGCGGCCGTTTCGCAACGTCGGATCTGAACGATCTCTACCGTCGCGTCATCAACCGTAACAACCGCCTGAAGCGCCTGATCGAACTGCGCGCTCCGGGCATCATCATCCGCAACGAAAAGCGCATGCTGCAGGAATCTGTCGACGCGCTCTTCGATAACGGCCGCCGTGGCCGCGTCATCACCGGCGCCAACAAGCGTCCGCTGAAGTCGCTGTCCGACATGCTCAAGGGCAAGCAGGGCCGCTTCCGTCAGAACCTGCTCGGCAAGCGCGTCGACTATTCCGGCCGTTCGGTCATCGTGACCGGTCCGGAACTGAAGCTGCACCAGTGCGGCCTTCCGAAGAAGATGGCGCTCGAGCTCTTCAAGCCGTTCATTTACGCCCGTCTCGACGCCAAGGGGTATTCCTCGACCGTCAAGCAGGCCAAGAAGCTGGTTGAGAAGGAAAAGCCGGAAGTCTGGGATATCCTCGATGAGGTTATCCGCGAGCATCCGGTTCTCCTGAACCGTGCACCGACGCTGCACCGCCTGGGCATCCAGGCCTTCGAACCTACCCTGGTCGAAGGCAAGGCCATCCAGCTGCACCCGCTCGTCTGCACGGCCTTCAACGCCGACTTCGACGGTGACCAGATGGCCGTTCACGTGCCGCTGTCGCTCGAAGCTCAGCTCGAAGCCCGCGTTCTGATGATGTCGACGAACAACATCCTGCATCCGGCAAACGGTGCACCGATCATCGTTCCGTCGCAGGACATGGTTCTCGGCCTGTATTACCTGTCGATCATGAACCAGAACGAGCCGGGCGAAGGCATGGCCTTCTCCGATCTCGGCGAGCTGCACCACGCCCTCGAAACCAAGGTCGTGACGCTGCACACCAAGATCCGCGGCCGCTTCAAGTCGATCGGCGAGGACGGCAAGCCCTACTCGAAGATTTATGAAACGACGCCGGGCCGCCTGCTTATCGGCGAACTCCTGCCGAAGAACGGCAAGGTGACCTTCGATATCTGCAACCAGGAAATGACCAAGAAGAACATCTCCAGGATGATCGACGCGGTCTACCGTCATTGCGGCCAGAAGGACACGGTCATTTTCTGTGACCGCATCATGCAGCTTGGCTTCAGCCATGCCTGCCGCGCCGGCATTTCGTTCGGCAAGGACGACATGGTCATCCCAGACACCAAGGCCAAGATCGTTAACGACACCGAAAATCTGGTGAAGGAATACGAGCAACAGTACAACGACGGTCTCATCACGCAGGGCGAAAAGTACAACAAGGTTGTCGACGCCTGGGGCAAGGCAACCGAAAAGGTCGCCGAAGAGATGATGGCCCGCATTAAGGCTGTCGAGTTCGATCCGGCTACTGGTCGTCAGAAGCCGATGAACTCGATCTATATGATGTCCCACTCGGGTGCTCGTGGTTCTCCAAACCAGATGCGCCAGCTGGGCGGCATGCGCGGCCTTATGGCCAAGCCGTCGGGTGAAATCATCGAGACGCCGATCATCTCGAACTTCAAGGAAGGCCTGACCGTCAACGAGTACTTCAACTCGACGCACGGCGCCCGTAAGGGTCTGGCAGACACCGCCTTGAAGACCGCAAACTCCGGTTACCTGACCCGCCGTCTCGTCGACGTCGCGCAGGATTGCATCGTGACGCACGTTGATTGCGGCACCGAAACCGGCCTTACCATGACCGCCATCGTCGATGCCGGTCAGGTCGTGGCTTCGCTCGGCGCCCGCATCCTCGGCCGTACGGCTCTCGACAATATCGACCATCCGGTCACCGGCGAGCGTATCGTCGATGCCGGCAAGATGATCCTCGAGCCCGATGTCGCGGAAATCGAAAAGGCTGGCATCCAGTCGATCCGCATTCGCTCGGCATTGACCTGCGAAATCCAGACGGGCGTCTGCTCGGTCTGCTATGGCCGTGACCTTGCTCGCGGTACGCCGGTTAACATGGGCGAAGCCGTCGGTGTCATTGCCGCTCAGTCGATCGGTGAACCGGGCACGCAGCTCACCATGCGTACGTTCCATCTTGGTGGTACGGCAACCGTGGTCGACCAGTCGTTCCTGGAAGCCTCGTACGAAGGTACGGTGCAGATCAAGAACCGCAACGTGCTGCGCAACTCCGAAGGCAACCTTGTTGCGATGGGCCGTAACATGACCGTCCAGATCCTGGACGAGCGTGGCGTGGAGCGCTCCTCGCAGCGTGTCGCCTACGGTTCGAAGCTGCATGTCGATGAAGGCGACAAGGTCAAGCGCGGTCAGCGTCTGGCAGAGTGGGACCCCTACACCCGTCCGATGATGACGGAAGTGGCCGGTACCGTTCAGTTCGAAGATGTCGTCGACGGCCTCTCGGTTCTGGAAGCGACCGACGAATCCACGGGTATCACTAAGCGTCAGGTTATCGATTGGCGTTCGACCCCGCGCGGTTCGGACCTGAAGCCGGCCATCGTTATCAAGGACGCAAGCGGCAATGTCGCGAAGCTGTCGCGCGGTGGCGAAGCTCGCTTCCTGCTCTCGGTCGATGCGATCCTGTCCGTCGAGCCGGGCCAGAAGGTCTCGCAGGGTGACGTTCTTGCCCGTTCGCCGCTGGAAAGCGCCAAGACCAAGGACATCACCGGCGGTCTGCCGCGCGTCGCAGAACTGTTCGAAGCTCGTCGTCCGAAGGACCACGCCATCATCGCTGAGATCGATGGTACGATCCGCCTCGGCCGCGACTACAAGAACAAGCGTCGCGTCATCATCGAGCCGGCGGAAGACGGTGTCGAGCCTGTCGAATACCTGATCCCGAAGGGCAAGCCCTTCCACCTTCAGGAAGGCGACTATATCGAAAAGGGTGACTACATCCTCGACGGTAACCCGGCTCCGCACGACATTCTGGCGATCAAAGGCGTGGAAGCCTTGGCTTCCTACCTCGTCAACGAAATCCAGGAAGTCTATCGTCTGCAGGGCGTTGTCATCAACGACAAGCACATCGAAGTGATTGTCCGCCAGATGCTGCAGAAGGTGGAAATCACCGATGCAGGCGACTCGACCTATATCGTCGGCGACAACGTCGACCGTATCGAGCTCGAGGACGTCAACGACCAGCTCATCGAGGAAGGCAAGAAGCCTGCCAGCGGCGAACCGGTTCTGCTCGGTATCACCAAGGCATCGCTGCAGACTCCGTCCTTCATCTCGGCCGCTTCCTTCCAGGAAACGACCAAGGTGCTGACGGAAGCTGCTATCGCCGGCAAGACCGACGGCCTGCAGGGTCTGAAGGAAAACGTCATCGTCGGCCGCCTGATCCCGGCCGGTACCGGTGGCACCATGACCCAGATCCGCCGCATCGCGACGGCTCGCGACGACCTGATCCTGGAAGAGCGCCGCAAGGGCTCCGGGGCAGGGGCCGCAACGCCGATGCTACAGGACCTGGCGAACGAAAGCGCTCCGGCTGCCGAGTAATCGGCAGTTATGCATCTTTGACATTCAAAGCCGCCCGGAGAAATCCGGGCGGCTTTGCTTATCAAGATCGTCAGAAATATAGGGTCCGTTGAGGAGTATGGCGACGACGACGGTTTGAATGCCGGCCAAAAACGGAAAGGGTGTCGGCGGGAAAGACGAAGCCTCCACCAGCGTGCAGGCTCCATTTCTCGTATATAGGCTCAGCTGAAGCGGATGATTGAAACCTCGCCATCCAGCGCACCTTGATAGGCGGAGGCATGAGGCTCTTCGGAGGGCACTTCGGTCAACATGCCGATCTGGTCGAGGTCGGCCTCGATGAAGCCTTCCTCGGCAAGTGCGTTCAGGGCTTCGCGTACGGCGCTGTCGTCATCGGCGGCTTTCAGCATGACATGCAGATCCACGCCCTCGCTCGTATCGGATTCGTAGCCTTTGCCGATGATGATGAAGATCATCGGTCCGTCGAAATTGTTGTCGTTGTCCGGTGTCCCGATCATCCCTTTGTCCTTCGGCTATATGAGAATCGCAATATGCAGACCCCCATATCAGGGCTTGATGTCTGCAATACCGATTCCTATCTGTTTTTGCTGCTATGCCCAAGTTTATCTTGCCGGGTATCCTTAATCGCCCTAAAGAGCCTGTAAACAGCGCGCGCACAGGGCTTTTCAAGTCGTTGGGACGGAGATTATTTCTTAACCGGCCTTGACGAACAGGGTGGAAACCAGTAGTACGCCCGCCATCAGATCCCATGTGAGGTTTGGCTGTTTGGGGCGACGCGCCCTGAAGATCGCCTCAAACAAGGTTCTATACGCACGTTGAAGTCATGATGCTGCACGCATGACGCATCTCTTTTGCGTCCTCTGCTCTATGTGGTCCATCTGCGGAAGCGGATCGGGCCATATTTTGCGCATTGAGGGGAAATATGTGTGGCAATGCCGGAAACGGCGAAGTTCGAGCCCGCAAGGGTACTGAGACAAACGTAAGGGATGGTTGAATGCCTACCGTAAACCAGCTGATCCGCAAGCCTCGCCAGGCGAACGTAAAGCGTAATAAGGTTCCCGCTCTTCAGGAGAACCCGCAGAAGCGCGGCGTTTGCACCCGCGTCTACACCACGACGCCGAAGAAGCCGAACTCGGCTCTGCGTAAGGTCGCAAAGATCCGCCTCACCAACGGCTTCGAAGTCATTGGTTACATTCCCGGCGAAGGTCACAACCTTCAGGAACACTCTGTCGTCATGATCCGTGGCGGCCGCGTCAAGGACCTTCCGGGTGTCCGTTACCACATCATCCGCGGCGTTCTCGATACCCAGGGTGTCAAGAACCGCAAGCAGCGTCGTTCCAAGTACGGTGCGAAGCGTCCGAAGTAATTTCGCCCCGGGCGATGCCGCCCGGAACGCTTGAAAGTGAGTTTCCGGCGCTGCGCGAGGTCCTCCGCGTGGTGAAGCGCCTTAACAGTTAAAGAGACGAGAAGTATGTCCCGACGTCATAAAGCAGAAAAGCGCGAGATCAATCCGGACCCGAAGTTCGGTGACCTCGTAGTTACGAAGTTCATGAATGCCATCATGCTGGACGGCAAGAAGTCCGTCGCTGAAAGCATCGTATACGGCGCATTTGACTCCGTGCAGAACAAGTCGAAGCAGGAGCCGCTGACGGTCTTCCATTCCGCGCTCGACAACATTGCTCCGCACGTCGAAGTCCGCTCGCGCCGCGTCGGTGGTGCGACCTACCAGGTTCCGGTCGATGTTCGTCCGGAGCGCCGCCAGGCTCTCGCCATCCGCTGGCTGATCGCTGCTGCTCGCAAGCGCAACGAGACCACCATGATCGATCGTCTTTCGGGCGAACTTCTCGATGCCTCCAACAACCGCGGTTCCGCGGTCAAGAAGCGCGAAGACACGCACAAGATGGCTGACGCCAACCGCGCGTTCTCGCACTATCGCTGGTAATCCCGAACGATATCGAAAGGCAGTCCATTATGGCTCGCGAATATAAGATCGAAGACTACCGCAATTTCGGTATCATGGCGCACATCGACGCCGGCAAGACCACGACCACCGAGCGTATTCTTTACTACACCGGCAAGTCGCACAAGATCGGTGAAGTCCACGATGGCGCAGCCACGATGGACTGGATGGAGCAGGAGCAGGAGCGCGGCATTACGATCACGTCCGCTGCTACCACGACCTTCTGGAAGGGCCGTGACGGCAAGATGCGCCGCTTCAACATCATCGACACCCCCGGCCACGTCGACTTCACCATCGAAGTCGAGCGTTCGCTGCGCGTTCTCGACGGCGCCATCGCGCTGCTCGATGCCAACGCTGGTGTTGAGCCGCAGACCGAAACCGTCTGGCGTCAGGCTGAGAAGTATCATGTTCCGCGTATGATCTTCTGCAACAAGATGGACAAGACCGGCGCGGACTTCTATCGCTCGGTCGAGATGATCAAGACCCGTCTGGGTGCGATCGCTGTCGTCATGCAGCTGCCGATCGGCGCTGAAAGCGACTTCAAGGGCGTTATCGACCTGGTCGAGATGAACGCTCTCATCTGGCGCGACGAATCGCTCGGCGCCCAGTGGGACGTCGTCGAGATCCCGGAAGACATGAAGGCCAAGGCTGAAGAATATCGCGAAAAGCTGATCGAGACCGTTGTCGAGATTGATGAAGCCGCGATGGAAGCCTATCTCGAAGGCAACATGCCTGACAACGACAAGATCCGCGAACTCGTTCGTCGCGGCACGATCGACGTCAAGTTCCACCCGATGTTCTGCGGCACTGCATTCAAGAACAAGGGCGTTCAGCCGCTGCTCGACGCTGTTGTCGATTACCTGCCGTCGCCGCTCGACATTCCCGCGATCAAGGGTATCGACTTCAAGACCGAGGCCGAAATCGAGCGTCATGCAGACGATGCCGAGCCGCTTTCCATGCTCGCATTCAAGATCATGAACGACCCCTTCGTCGGTTCGCTCACCTTCGCCCGCATCTACTCCGGTAAGCTCGAAAAGGGCTCGTCGGTCATGAACACGGTCAAGGACAAGCGCGAGCGCGTCGGCCGCATGCTGCAGATGCACTCCAACTCGCGTGAAGACATCGAAGAAGCCTTTGCCGGTGACATCGTTGCTCTCGCAGGTCTCAAGGAAACCACCACGGGCGACACGCTCTGCGATCCGTTGAAGCCGGTTATCCTCGAGCGCATGGAGTTCCCGGAGCCGGTCATCCAGATCGCTATCGAGCCGAAGTCCAAGGGCGACCAGGAAAAGATGGGCCTTGCGCTCAACCGCCTGGCAGCAGAAGATCCGTCCTTCCGCGTGAAGACGGACCAGGAATCCGGTCAGACGATCATTGCCGGCATGGGCGAACTGCATCTCGACATCATTGTCGACCGTATGCGCCGTGAGTTTAAGGTTGAAGCAAACGTCGGCGCGCCGCAGGTTGCTTACCGCGAAACCATTACGCGCCAGCACGAAGAAGACTACACGCACAAGAAGCAGTCCGGCGGTACCGGCCAGTTCGCGCGCGTCAAGATCGTCTTCGAACCGAATCCGGATGGCGACGACTTCAAGTTCGAATCCAAGATCGTCGGCGGTGCTGTTCCGAAGGAATACATCCCGGGCGTTCAGAAGGGTATTGAAAGCGTTCTGTCTTCCGGTCCGCTGGCTGGCTTCCCGATGCTCGGCGTCAAGGCGACGCTCATCGACGGTGCCTTCCACGACGTCGACTCCTCGGTCTTGGCATTCGAAATTGCTTCCCGCGCCTGCTTCCGTGAAGCGGCAAAGAAGGCTGGAGCTCAGCTCCTCGAGCCGATGATGAAGGTCGAAGTCGTTACCCCGGAAGATTACGTCGGCGACGTTATCGGCGACCTCAACTCCCGCCGTGGTCAGATCCAGGGTCAGGAAAGCCGCGGTGTGGCCGTTGTCATCAACGCCAATGTACCGCTGGCCAACATGTTCAAGTACGTCGACAACCTGCGCTCCATGTCGCAGGGCCGTGCTCAGTACACGATGACTTTCGATCATTACGCGCCGGTCCCGTCGAACGTCGCAACCGAAATCCAGGCAAAGTATTCCGGTCAGAAGTGACCGGAATACCAATTGTCCGATAACAAGAATTAGCGCCCCTCAGGGCCAAAGAATGGAGAGCCGAAAATGGCAAAGAGTAAGTTTGAGCGCAACAAGCCGCACGTCAACATTGGCACGATCGGCCACGTTGACCATGGCAAGACGTCTCTGACGGCAGCGATCACGAAGTACTTCGGTGAGTTCAAGGCGTATGACCAGATCGACGCTGCACCGGAAGAAAAGGCGCGCGGCATCACCATTTCGACGGCTCACGTCGAGTATGAGACGCCGAACCGCCACTATGCGCACGTCGACTGCCCCGGCCACGCCGACTATGTGAAGAACATGATCACCGGTGCCGCGCAGATGGACGGCGCGATCCTGGTCTGCTCTGCCGCTGACGGCCCGATGCCGCAGACGCGCGAGCACATCCTGCTCGCCCGCCAGGTTGGCGTTCCGGCAATCGTCGTGTTCCTGAACAAGGTCGACCAGGTTGACGATGCCGAGCTTCTCGAGCTTGTCGAACTGGAAGTGCGCGAACTTCTGTCGTCCTACGACTTCCCGGGCGACGACATCCCGGTCGTCAAGGGTTCGGCGCTTGCTGCGCTTGAAGATTCTGACAAGAAGATCGGTGAAGACGCGATCCGCGAGCTGATGGCTCAGGTCGACGCCTACATTCCGACGCCTGAGCGTCCGATCGACCAGCCGTTCCTGATGCCGATCGAAGACGTGTTCTCGATCTCGGGCCGTGGTACGGTTGTGACCGGCCGCGTCGAGCGCGGTATCGTCAAGGTTGGCGAAGAAGTCGAGATCGTCGGCATTCGCCCGACCTCGAAGACGACGGTGACCGGCGTTGAAATGTTCCGCAAGCTGCTCGACCAGGGCCAGGCTGGCGACAACATCGGCGCTCTGGTTCGCGGCGTGAACCGTGACGGCGTCGAGCGTGGCCAGATCCTGTGCAAGCCGGGCTCTGTCAAGCCGCACAAGAAGTTCAAGGCCGAAGCCTACATCCTGACGAAGGAAGAAGGCGGCCGTCATACGCCGTTCTTCACGAACTACCGTCCGCAGTTCTACTTCCGCACGACGGACGTGACGGGCATCGTGACGCTTCCGGAAGGCACGGAAATGGTCATGCCTGGCGACAACGTCACCGTTGACGTCGAGCTGATCGTTCCGATCGCAATGGAAGAAAAGCTTCGCTTCGCGATCCGCGAAGGCGGCCGCACCGTCGGTGCAGGCATCGTCGCTTCCATCATCGAGTAATTCATTCGGCTGCCCCGGCGGGGTGGCCGATTCGATGACATTATTATGATGCAAGCGGCGCAAGCCGCTTGCTTATTACACAGAAATGTTGCAAATGGCGCGCGAGCGCGATTTGCGTACCGCTTTGGATAACGAAGCGGCGACTAAAACAAACAATAAGGTGGGCTAAAAGGCCCTGAAGAATGGATAGGGATGCCGCATGCGGCGTCGCTCTCGATCTTTGAAACCGGTGGTCCGCCTTAGGAAGAAAGAAAAACCCGTGTCTTGTCCAAAGACATGCGGAAAACAAACACAAGGATAACGTCGAATGAACGGCCAAAATATCCGCATTCGCCTGAAGGCGTTCGATCACCGGATTCTCGATGCTTCCACGCGCGAGATCGTGTCGACGGCGAAGCGCACCGGTGCAAGCGTCCGGGGCCCCGTTCCGCTTCCGACCCGCATCGAGAAGTTTACGGTTAACCGGTCCCCGCACATCGACAAGAAGAGCCGCGAACAGTTCGAGATGCGCACGCATAAGCGCCTGCTCGACATCGTAGACCCGACCCCGCAGACGGTAGACGCGCTGATGAAGCTCGATCTCGCCGCCGGTGTCGATGTTGAGATCAAGCTCTGAGCTTGCTCGAGCTGAGTTGGAAGGATTGAACCGATGCGTTCAGGTGTGATTGCACAGAAGGTGGGAATGACCCGCGTCTACAACGACGCCGGCGAGCATGTCCCTGTAACGGTACTGCGTTTGGATGGCTGCCAGGTTGTGGCCCAGCGCACCGTAGAAAAGAATGGCTATACCGCGCTTCAGCTCGGTGCTGGCCAGGCCAAGGTAAAGAACACGTCTAAGGCCATGCGCGGCAACTTTGCCGTCGCTAATGTTGAGCCCAAGGCCAAGCTTCAGGAATTCCGCGTTTCGGAGGACCATCTGCTTGATGTTGGTACCGAACTCAAGGCCGGCCACTTTGCTGCGGGCCAGCTCGTCGATGTCACCGGCACGACGATCGGTAAGGGTTTTGCCGGCGCCATGAAGCGCCATGGTTTCGGCGGTCTTCGCGCCACGCACGGTGTGTCCGTTTCGCACCGTTCGCATGGTTCGACGGGTTCGCGCCAGGATCCGGGCAAGGTTTTCAAGAATAAGAAGATGGCTGGTCACATGGGCCAGACGCGCGTGACGACGCAGAACCTTGAAGTGGTTTCGACCGATGAAGATCGCGGTCTGATCCTGATTAAGGGTGCAGTACCCGGTTCCAAGGGTGCCTGGATCATCGTGCGCGACGCCGTCAAGTCGGCAGCGAAGTAAGGGAGCCAGACCAATGGAATTGAACGTCAAGACCCTCGAGGGAAAAGACGCTGGGAAGGTTTCCCTTTCGGAAGCGATTTTCGGCCTTGAGCCCCGTGAAGATATTCTCGCCCGCGTTATCCGCTGGCAGCTTGCCAAGAAGCAGCAGGGCACGCACCAGGCAAAGGGCCGCGCCGACGTCTGGCGCACCGGCGCCAAGATGTACAAGCAGAAGGGTACGGGCCGCGCTCGTCACCATTCGGCTCGTGCTCCGCAGTTCCGCGGCGGTGGTAAGGCTCACGGCCCGGTTGCTCGCAGCCACGAACATGACCTTCCCAAGAAGGTTCGTGCACTTGGCCTGCGTCATGCGCTGTCCGCTAAGATCAAGGCAGACGAACTGATCATCATCGATGATCTGGTCGCCAACGAAGCAAAGACCAAGGCTCTGGCCGGCGTATTCGCAACGCTGGGCCTCACCAACGCCCTCTTCATCGGCGGCGCCGAGCTCGACGGTAACTTCAAGCTCGCTGCCCAGAACATCCCCAACATCGATGTTCTGCCGATCCAGGGCATCAACGTTTACGACATCGTCCGCCGCGGCAAGCTCGTGCTTTCCAAGGCTGCCGTTGAAGCGCTAGAGGAGCGATTCAAGTGACCGATCTCCGCCACTACGATGTGATCGTTTCTCCTGCGATCACCGAAAAGTCCACGCTGGTATCGGAAAACAACCAGGTTGTTTTCAATGTCGCCAAGAAGGCGACGAAGCCGGAAATCAAGGCTGCAGTCGAGGCGCTCTTCGGCGTCAAGGTTACGGCTGTCAACACTCTGCTGCGCAAGGGCAAGACCCGTCGTTTCCGCGGTTTTGTCGGCAAGCAGCAGGACGTGAAGAAGGCTGTCGTGACGTTGGCTGAAGGCCAGACGATCGACGTCTCCACCGGTCTCTGAGGAATAAAAAGATGGCATTGAAAACTTTCAATCCGACGACCCCGAGCCAGCGCCAGCTGGTCATCGTCGACCGTTCGGGCCTCTACAAGGGCAAGCCGGTCAAGGCGCTGACGGAAGGTCTGACCAAGAGCGGCGGTCGTAACAACCTCGGCCGCATCACTGCCCGCTTCATTGGCGGCGGTCACAAGCGTACCTATCGCATCATCGACTTCAAGCGTCGCAAATTCGACGTTGAAGGCACGGTTGAGCGTATCGAATACGATCCGAACCGCACGGCTTACATCGCGCTCGTCCGCTACTCCGACGGCGAACAGGCCTACATCCTCGCTCCGCAGCGTCTTGCTGCTGGCGACAAGGTCATCGCTTCCGACAAGGCTGTCGACGTCAAGCCCGGCAATACGATGCCGCTGCAGTACATCCCGGTCGGCTCAATCATCCACAACGTGGAAATGAAGCCGGGCAAGGGCGGCCAGATTGCCCGCTCTGCCGGTTCCTACGCGCAGCTCGTCGGCCGTGACCAGGGCATGGCGATCCTTCGCCTGAACTCGGGCGAACAGCGCCTCGTGCACGGCACCTGCCTTGCTTCGATCGGTGCGGTGTCGAACCCTGACCATGCTAACATCAACGACGGTAAGGCCGGTCGTACTGTTTGGCGCGGCAAGCGTCCGCATAACCGCGGCGTCGTCATGAACCCGGTCGACCATCCGCATGGCGGGGGTGAAGGCCGCACCTCGGGCGGCCGTCATCCGGTTTCGCCGTGGGGCAAGCCGACCAAGGGCAAGCGCACCCGGTCGAACAAGTCGACCGACAAGATGATCATGCGCTCGCGTCATCAGCGTAAGAAGTAAGAGAGGAAGTCCTCAATGGCTCGTTCAGTATGGAAAGGTCCGTTTGTTGACGGCTATCTTCTCAAGAAGGCTGAGAAGGTTCGTGAAGGCGGACGTGCAGAAGTAATCAAGATCTGGAGCCGTCGCTCCACGATCCTGCCGCAGTTCGTTGGTCTCACCTTCGGCGTCTACAACGGCAGCAAGCATGTTCCGGTCAGTGTCAATGAAGACATGGTCGGTCACAAATTCGGTGAATTCTCTCCGACGCGTACCTATTACGGTCACGGCGCGGACAAGAAGGCAAAGAGGAAGTAACGATGGGTAAGGCTAAAGCCGAACGCCGGCTGAAGGACAACGAGGCGCAAGCAGTCGCCCGTACGCTCCGCGTCAGCCCACAGAAGCTCAACCTGGTTGCCGCGGCTATCCGCGGCAAGAAGGTCGAGCGTGCACTCGCTGAGCTGGAATTCTCCCGCAAGCGTATCGCTGGCGCCGTCAAGAAGACGCTCGAATCTGCGATCGCCAACGCTGAGAACAATCATGACCTCGACGTCGACGCTCTCGTCGTCGCCGAGGCCTATGTCGGCAAGTCGATCGTCATGAAGCGCTTCCACGCTCGCGGCCGTGGCCGCGCATCGCGGATCGAACGTCCGTTCGCTCACCTGACGATCGTCGTTCGTGAAGTGCAGGCACAAGAGGAGGCCGCATAATGGGTCAGAAAATCAATCCGATTGGTTTCCGTCTTGGCATCAACCGTACCTGGGATAGCCGCTGGTTTGCGGACAATGCCGAGTATGGCCAGCTCCTGCACGAAGACCTGAAGATGCGTAAGTTCGTCATGAGCGAACTGAAGCAGGCCGGTATCTCCAAGGTGGTCATCGAGCGTCCGCACAAGAAGTGCCGCGTCACGATCCACTCGGCCCGCCCGGGCCTGATCATCGGCCGCAAGGGCGCCGACATCGACAAGCTCCGCAAGAAGCTGTCGGACATGACGAACTCCGAAACGCACCTCAACATCGTTGAAGTGCGCAAGCCGGAAATCGACGCAACGCTCGTTGCTCAGTCGATCGCCCAGCAGCTCGAGCGCCGCGTGGCTTTCCGTCGCGCCATGAAGCGCGCCGTTCAATCCGCGATGCGTCTTGGCGCCGAAGGCATCAAGATCACCTGCGCCGGCCGTCTCGGCGGTGCGGAAATCGCTCGTACGGAATGGTACCGCGAAGGCCGCGTTCCGCTGCATACCCTGCGCGCTGACATCGACTACGGTACGGCTGAAGCCGAAACCGCATTCGGTATCTGCGGCATCAAGGTCTGGATCTTCAAGGGCGAAATCCTTGAGCACGATCCGATGGCTTCCGAACGCCGCGCGCTGGAAGGCGACGCACAGGGCCCGGCAAGCCGCGAACGCGACCGTGGCGATCGTCGCCGCGAACGCGACAACGCGTAATTAGCGCTGGCGAAAGATAAGCTCGGAGAAGTAAGAAAATGTTGCAGCCAAAGCGTACTAAGTACCGCAAGCAGTTCAAGGGCCGCATCAAGGGCGTTGCCAAGGGCGGTTCCGACCTTGCCTTCGGTGAATTCGGCCTGAAGGCTCAGGAGCCCAACCGCGTTAATGCTCGCGAGATTGAAGCGGCCCGCCGCGCGATCACGCGTTACATGAAGCGCGCCGGCCGTGTTTGGATCCGCGTGTTCCCGGACGTTCCGGTAACCGCAAAGCCTACCGAAGTCCGTATGGGTAAGGGTAAGGGTTCCGTGGAATACTGGGCATGCAAGGTCAAGCCTGGTCGTATGATGTTCGAGATCGATGGTGTCTCCGAGGAAATCGCACGTGAAGCGCTTCGTCTCGGTTCGGCCAAGCTCTCGGTCAAGACGCGCTTTGTACAGCGCATCGCAGAGTAAGGAGAAGGCACGATGAAAGCCGAAGAAGTACGCGGCCTCACGGCCGACCAGCTCAAGGACAAGCTCGCCGACCTGAAGAAGGAGCAGTTCAATCTGCGCTTCCAGAAGGCGACGAACCAGCTTGAAAAGACCTCGCGCATCAACGAAGTCCGCAAGGATATCGCCCGCGTGAAAACCATTGCCCGCCAGAAGGCGGCGGAAGCAAAGGCGTAAAGGAAGAAGAACATGCCGAAGCGCATTTTGCAGGGCGTCGTCGTTGGCGACAAGAACGAGAAGACTGTCGTAGTTCGCGTTGAGCGTCGTTTCGCTCACCCGCTGCTCCAGAAGACCGTTCGTCGTTCCAAGAAGTACAAGGCCCACGACGAAAACAATCAGTACAAGATCGGTGATATCGTCTCCATCGAGGAGTGCGCACCGATCTCCAAGGACAAGCGCTGGACGGTCGTTGCCGCCCAAGCCAAGTAAGAATTTTGCGCGAGGCCTTGCGTCTCGCGGAAATTTCTGTATGAAGCAGCGTCGGAACGCTCGAATGCCGGGCGTTCTTTTGCTTTAAGCGCACGGAAGGTCCCATCTGGGAAACCACCCTGGCAACGATCTACCCCCGCGCTATTCAAGCTATTGCCGCGTTTTCGCTGTCCTTGTGACGAGCGGCCGGTAGACAATTTTCATAAGCCGGAAGAGGGGGCTTTGCCCAACCATTCCGGTAAGAACAAGAAGGCGACCTGATATGATTCAGATGCAAACAAACCTCGACGTCGCGGATAATTCCGGCGCACGTCGTGTCATGTGCATCAAGGTGCTGGGCGGCTCGAAGCGCAAGTATGCCTCGATCGGCGACGTCATCGTCGTTTCGATCAAGGAAGCTATTCCGCGCGGCCGTGTAAAGAAGGGTGACGTGATGAAGGCGGTTGTCGTTCGTACCGCCAAAGACATCCGTCGTCCGGATGGCTCTGTCATCCGCTTCGATACCAACGCAGCAGTCCTCATCGACAACAAGAAAGAGCCGATCGGCACCCGTATCTTCGGACCGGTTCCGCGCGAACTTCGCGCAAAGAACCACATGAAGATCATCTCGCTGGCTCCCGAAGTACTGTAAGGAGCGGGAACGATGCAGAAGATTCGTAAGGGCGACAAGGTCGTCATGCTCGCAGGTAAGGACAAGGGCCGCACTGGCGAAGTCCTCCAGGTCCTGCCGAAGGAAGATCGCGCCGTGGTGCGCGGCGTAAACGTCGTAAAGCGCCATCAGCGCCAGACGCAGACGCAGGAAGCCGGCATCATTTCGAAGGAAGCTTCGGTCCATCTGTCCAACGTCGCCATCGTCGACAAGGACGGCAAGCCGACCCGCGTTGGCTTCAAGGTTGTTGACGGCAAGAAGGTCCGCGTGGCTAAGCGTTCGGGAGAAGTGATCGATGGCTGAGGCAAAGTACGAGCCGCGGCTCAAGAAGGAATATGTCGAGCGGATCCGTAAGGCGATGCAGGAGAAGTTCTCCTACGCCAACGAGATGATGATCCCGAAGCTCGACAAGATCGTTATCAACATGGGTGTGGGCGAAGCGACGGCTGATTCTAAGAAGCCGACCGTTGCTGCTGCCGACCTGGCTGCCATCGCTGGCCAGAAGCCGGTCATCACCCGCGCACGTAACTCTATCGCTGGCTTCAAGGTCCGCGAAAACATGCCGATCGGCGCGAAGGTCACCCTGCGCGGCGCCCGCATGTACGAGTTCCTGGATCGCCTGGTCAACATCGCGCTTCCGCGCGTTCGCGACTTCCGCGGCCTGAACCCGAAGAGCTTTGACGGCCGTGGCAACTTCGCCATGGGCATCAAGGAGCACATTGTGTTCCCAGAAATCAACTACGACAAGGTTGATCAGATGTGGGGCATGGACATCATCGTTTGCACGACGGCAACGACCGACGACGAAGCTCGCGCGCTCCTCGCGGAGTTCAGCTTCCCGTTCCGTCAGTAACCGTAACGACGAGCGTAGAAAAGGAACCTGACATGGCGAAGACAAGCGCAGTTGAAAAGAACAAGCGCCGCCGTAATACGGTCGCAAACCAGGCTGCCAAGCGCGCAGCTCTGAAGGCGATCATCATGAACCAGGCTCTTCCGATCGAAGAGCGGTTCAAGGCCTCGATCAAGCTGGCATCCCTGCCGCGCGACGGATCGAAGACCCGCATTCGCAACCGTTGCGAAGTGTCCGGTCGTCCGCGCGCTTACTACCGTAAACTGCGTATGTCGCGTATCGCGCTGCGCGAACTGGGCAATCTCGGCAAGGTGCCGGGCATCGTCAAGTCGAGCTGGTAAGGAGCAGGTTAGATGACAATGACTGATCCGTTGGGCGATATGCTCACCCGTATCCGCAACGGCGCTTCGCGTCGCAAGTCGTCGGTTTCGACGCCTGCTTCCAAGCTCCGTGCGCGTGTTCTCGATGTGCTCCAGGCTGAAGGTTACATCCGTGGCTATTCCGTCGTCGATTTCGGCAACGGCAAGTCCGAGCTCAATATCGAACTCAAGTACTATGAAGGCGCATCGGTGATCCGCGAGATCGGCCGTGTGTCCAAGCCGGGCCGCCGGGTTTATGTCTCGGTCAAGTCCATTCCGCAGGTCGCGAACGGCCTCGGCATCACCATCCTTTCGACCCCGAAGGGCGTGATGGCCGATCACCAGGCTCGCGAACAGAACGTTGGTGGCGAGGTTCTCTGCTCGGTCTTCTAAGACTGCGCAGGGTCTCCATAGCGAACAGACAGGATTGAAACATGTCTCGTATCGGTAAGAAGCCCGTTCAGGTGCCTGCTGGGATCACGGCTACGGTCGATGGCCAGAAGGTTACTGCTAAGGGCCCGAAGGGCGAGTTGTTTTTCGTCGCAAACGACGAAATCAGCGTGAAGCTCGAAAACAATGCGGTCGTCGTAGCGCCGATCAGCCAGACGAAGGAAGCTCGTTCGAAGTGGGGCATGTCCCGCACGATGATCGAAAACATCTTCAAGGGCGTCAAGGACGGCTTCGAGCGCAAGCTTGAAATCAACGGCGTTGGTTACCGCGCTTCGCTGCAGGGCAAGAACCTGCAGCTGGCTCTCGGTTTCAGCCACGACGTGGTCTATGAACCGCCGCAGGGCATCACGATCGCTGTGCCGAAGCCGACGGAAATCGTCGTCACCGGCATCAACAAGCAGCAGGTCGGTCAGGTCGCCGCCGAGATCCGCGAATACCGCGGTCCGGAGCCCTACAAGGGCAAGGGCGTCAAGTATGCCGAAGAGCGGATTGTCCGCAAAGAAGGCAAGAAGAAGTAAGGATCACGCGAAATGGCTAGCAGGAAAGAAGCACTTGCACGTCGTGCCAACCGCGTGCGCCGTCATCTCAAGTCGGTGGCCAATGGCCGTCCGCGCCTGTCGGTTCATCGCTCGTCGAAGAACATCTACGCACAGATCATCGACGATGTTGCCGGCAAGACGCTTGCCGCTGCATCGACCCTCGACAAGGATCTGCGCGGTTCTCTGAAGACCGGTGCCGACACAGCAGCAGCTGCCCTCGTTGGCAAGCTCGTTGCAGAGCGCGCATCGAAGGCAGGCGTTACCGAGGTCGTATTCGACCGTGGCGCCTTCATCTATCACGGCCGTATCAAGGCCCTGGCAGATGCAGCCCGCGAAGGCGGTCTGACCTTCTAATAGTTTCCGGCCGAAGCCTTTCTGGTCTTCGGCCGGATGTCACTGGACCGCAAATCGTTCCCTTTGGGAAGCTGGTGCGGTCCTCATTTTGTTTGCCGATTGCACCCGGAAAAGAAAAAGGAAGAGGACAATGGCACAGGAAAGAAGGCCGCAGCGGGAAGACCGCCAGAGCCGCGAAGAGCGCGATAGCGAATTCGTCGACAAGCTGGTCGCGATCAACCGCGTCGCTAAGGTTGTTAAGGGTGGCCGTCGCTTCGGCTTCGCCGCTCTCGTCGTCGTTGGCGACCAGAAGGGTCGTGTAGGTTTCGGTCATGGCAAGGCGCGCGAAGTGCCGGAAGCTATCCGCAAGGCAACCGAAAGCGCAAAGCGCGACATGATTTTCGTACCGCTGCGTGACGGCCGTACGCTGCATCATGACGTTCATGGCCGTCATGGCGCCGGCAAGGTTCTGCTGCGTTCGGCCAAGGTCGGTACCGGTATCATCGCCGGTGGTCCGATGCGCGCCGTTTTCGAAACGCTCGGCGTCCACGACGTCGTCGCCAAGTCGACTGGTTCGTCGAACCCCTACAACATGGTTCGCGCTACCTTCGACGCTCTGAAGCACCAGGTTCACCCGAAGGACATCGCAGCCCAGCGCGGCATCAAGTATGCTACGCTCCAGGCTCGCCGTGCCGCTTCTGGCAACGCCTCTGAAGAATAAGAGGAGCTGACCAATGGCCAAGGCTACCAAGAAGGCTGAAGCGAAGACTGTTACGATCGAACAGATCGGCAGCCCGATTCGCCGTCCGGACGTCCAGCAGCGCACGCTGATCGGTCTCGGACTGAACAAGATGCACCGTCGCCGCACGCTGGAAGATACTCCGGCCGTTCGTGGCATGATCCGTGCAGTCCAGCATCTCGTTCGCGTCGTCGACGAGAAGTGAGCCCGGAGTAACGCTCATGAAACTCAATGAAATCAAAGACAACGAAGGCTCTACCCACAGCCGCAAGCGCCTCGGCCGCGGTATCGGCTCGGGCTCCGGCAAGACCGGTGGTCGCGGTGTAAAGGGTCAGAAGTCCCGTTCGGGCGTCGCCATCAACGGCTTCGAAGGCGGTCAGATGCCCATCTACCGTCGCCTGCCGAAGCGCGGCTTCACCAACATCTTCGCGGCCGACTACGTCGTCGTATCGCTGGCACGCATCCAGGCTGCCGTCGATGCCGGCAAGCTCGACGCGAAGTCAACCGTTGATGCAGCTGCTCTGAAGGCCGCTGGCGTCATCCGCCGCGCCAAGGATGGCGTTCGCGTTCTCGCCGATGGCGAGCTCAAGGCCAAGCTCACGCTCGAAGTTGCAGGCGCTTCCAAGTCAGCCATCGAGAAGATCGAAAAGGCTGGCGGCAAGGTAACGCTTCTTTCTGCCGCAGCGGCAGAATAATAAACTCATGATATATCGCCCGGGGTGCTTCACACCGGGCGATTTTGCTCCCATATGTGAGCCTCACAAAAACCTGCTTGGACGCATCCGCGTCGAGACAGTAAGACTGAAAACGAGGGTGAGGCATAGGGTTGCGCCAGCGATCCGTCCGAAGCCCGGTTTTTAAAAGAAATTCATACTGATTCCGGTGCCGGCCGACTCGAGAGCGCCCGGAATTGGTAGCGCGGAGAAACGCATGGCTTCTGCAGCGGAACAACTGGCTTCAAACCTCAATTTTTCGACCTTCGCCAAAGCCGAGGATCTTAAGAAGCGCCTGTGGTTCACACTGGCAGCTCTCCTTGTCTACCGGCTGGGTACCCATATTCCGCTTCCGGGCCTCAATCCGCAGGCATACGCCCAGGCCTTCCAGGGCCAGGCAGGAGGCATTCTCGGCCTCTTCAACATGTTCTCGGGCGGCGCCGTACAGCGCATGGCGATCTTCGCCCTCGGCATCATGCCCTACATCTCCGCTTCGATCATCGTGCAGCTTATGACCTCAGTCGTTCCGGCGCTCGAAAACCTGAAGAAGGAAGGTGAGCAGGGCCGCAAGATCATCAACCAGTACACCCGTTACGGCACGGTCATCCTCGGCGCGCTCCAGGCTTACGGCATTGCCGTCGGTCTCGAGAGCGGCAATGGCCTTGTCGTCGATCCGGGCTGGTTCTTCAAGATTTCGACCGTTCTGACGCTACTCGGCGGTACCATGTTCCTGATGTGGCTCGGTGAGCAGATCACCTCGCGCGGCATCGGCAACGGCATTTCGCTAATCATCTTCGCAGGCATTGCCGCCGGTCTTCCGACCGCTCTTGCCGGTACTCTGGAACTCGGCCGTACTGGCGCGCTGTCGACGACGCTCATCCTGGCCGTCATCGTCGTCGCAATCGCCGTCATTGCCGTCATCGTCTTCGTTGAACGTGCACAGCGCCGTCTGCTCATCCAGTATCCGAAGCGCCAGGTCGGCAACCGCATGTTCCAGGGCGATACCTCGCACCTGCCACTGAAGCTGAACACCTCGGGCGTCATCCCGGCTATCTTTGCATCGTCGCTGCTGCTTCTGCCGGCGACGCTCGCAGGCTTTGCCAGCACGACGGCGATGCCCGCCTGGGCGACCTCCATCGTTGCAGCGCTCGGCCATGGCCAGCCGCTCTACATGGTGCTTTATGCAGCTCTGATTGCTTTCTTCGCCTTCTTCTATACGGCCATCGTCTTCAATCCGAAGGACACTGCCGACAATCTGAAGAAGCACGGCGGCTTCATCCCCGGCATTCGTCCGGGCGACCGTACCGCTGAATATATCGACTATGTGCTGACCCGTATCACAGTGATCGGCGCTATCTATCTCGTCTTCGTCTGCATTCTGCCGGAGATTCTGGTGTCGCAAACCGGCATCCCATTATCCCTTGGTGGGACTTCGCTTTTGATCGTGGTTAGCGTAACTCTTGATACGGTGGCACAGATCCAGGGCCACCTGATCGCACAGCAGTACGAAGGCCTGATCAAAAAATCGAAGCTGCGTGGAGGAAAGAGGGGGCGATGAGACTTATACTTTTGGGGCCGCCGGGCGCGGGTAAGGGGACCCAGGCCCAGCGGATCGTGGAAAAGCACGGCATTCCGCAGCTTTCCACGGGTGATATGCTGCGCGCCGCCGTTCAGGCCGGTACTGAAGTCGGCAAGCGCGCCAAGGCTGTCATGGACGCCGGAAATCTTGTCTCGGACGAGATTGTCAATGCCATCGTCTCCGAACGAATCGATCAGCCCGATTGCGCCAACGGTTTCATCCTCGACGGCTTCCCGCGCACGCTCGTGCAGGCAGATGCAACAGAGGCGATGCTGAAGGCCAAGGGTCTCGATCTCTCTGTTGTCATCGAATTCCGTGTCGACGACAAAGAGCTGGTCCGCCGCGTGGCAGGTCGTTACTCCTGCGCCGAGTGCGGCACCGTCTATCACGACTCGGACAAGATCCCGGCCAAGGAAGGCGTCTGTGATAAGTGCGGTTCGACCCACTTCAAGCGTCGTCCCGACGATAATGCCGAGACCATGACAAAGCGTCTCGAGGTCTACTACAAGGAAACCTCACCGCTGATCGGCTATTATTATGCCAAGGGCAAACTGAAGTCCGTGGATGGCATGGCCGAAATCGATCAGGTTACGACCGAGATCGAACGCATTCTTTCCGAGCTTTAAAGCTTTGAAAATAAACTTTGCGGGAGCGGTTGCTTTTTTGCACTGATTCCGCTAAACCGCGCCAACTCGCGACATTCCCTGCGATCGGCGCGGATTTCCCGAAGGAAGTCCGGGTTCGATCGTTTTGTGATGTTACGAACCTGAATTAATCGAGCGGCCTCTGGCTGCATAACGAAGCCCTATTGCCGGATGGCAACTGGAATGCAAGGAGAATAGGCGTGGCACGTATCGCTGGCGTCAACATCCCGACTGCAAAGCGCGTCGTCATCGCGCTGACCTACATTCACGGGATTGGATCGAAATTCGCGCAGGAAATCGTCGAGAAGGTCGGTATTCCGGCTGATCGCCGCGTTCATCAGCTGACGGATGCTGAGATCCTTCAGATCCGCGAAACCATCGACCGTGACTATCAGGTCGAAGGTGATCTTCGTCGCGAAACCGCGATGAACATCAAGCGTCTGATGGACCTCGGCTGCTACCGCGGCCTGCGTCACCGTCGTGGCCTTCCGGTCCGTGGTCAGCGCACGCACACCAATGCCCGTACCCGCAAGGGTCCCGCAAAGGCGATCGCTGGTAAGAAGAAGTAATTTCCGGGAGACCGGAGTGAGGAGGCTGGCGGTCTGCGCCGGCCTCTTTTGAGTTTGGAGCGGAGTCATATAGGCGCCGCTCCGGTGTAGCCGCTGGGATTACGGCGGTGAAGAGATCAACGAAAGGAATACCATGGCTAAGGAAGCCGTCCGCGTTCGCCGTCGCGAGCGTAAGAATATCTCGTCGGGTGTCGCTCACGTCAACTCGACCTTCAACAACACGATGATCACCATCACCGACGCGCAGGGCAATGCGATTGCCTGGTCGTCTGCTGGCGCCAAGGGCTTCAAGGGCTCGCGCAAGTCGACCCCGTTCGCTGCCCAGATCGCTGCCGAAGACTGTGCCAAGAAGGCTCAGGAACATGGCATGAAGTCGCTGGAAGTCGAAGTCTGCGGCCCGGGTTCCGGCCGTGAATCGGCTCTGCGCGCGCTCCAGGCTGCCGGTTTCATGATCACGTCCATCCGCGACGTGACCCCGATCCCGCACAATGGCTGCCGTCCGCGCAAGAAGCGCCGCGTCTGATCATCGCTATCGTCACTGGTGAGCGCCTCGGCGCTCCCGGTGGTTTTCAAGCTCGGTTGCCACGATTGGATGGTGGCAACGAACGGAAGGCAAAATTATGATTCAGAAGAACTGGCAGGAATTGATCAAGCCGAACAAGGTGGAGTTCTCTTCGAGCTCGCGCACCAAGGCGACTCTCGTTGCAGAGCCGCTTGAGCGCGGTTTCGGCCTCACTCTCGGCAACGCGCTGCGCCGCGTGCTGCTCTCCTCTCTGCGCGGTGCCGCTGTTACGGCCGTGCAGATCGACGGCGTGCTGCATGAATTTTCCTCGATCCCGGGCGTTCGCGAGGACGTTACGGACATCGTGCTCAACATCAAGGAAATCGCCATCAAGATGGATGGCGACGATGCCAAGCGCATGGTCGTGCGCAAGCAGGGTCCGGGTGTTGTAACGGCTGGCGACATCCAGACGGTCGGCGATATCGAAATCCTCAACCCCGAGCATGTCATCTGCACGCTTGACGAGGGTGCCGAGATCCGCATGGAGTTCACCGTCAACAACGGCAAGGGCTATGTTCCGGCCGATCGCAATCGCGCGGAAGATGCTCCGATCGGCCTCATCCCGGTGGACAGCCTCTATTCGCCGGTCAAGAAAGTGTCCTACAAGGTTGAAAATACCCGCGAAGGACAGGTTCTCGACTACGACAAGCTGACCATGTCCATCGAAACCGATGGCTCTATTTCCGGCGAAGATGCCGTCGCTTTCGCGGCACGCATCCTGCAGGACCAGCTTGGCGTCTTCGTCAACTTCGACGAACCGCAGAAGGAAACCGAAGAGGAAGCAGTCACCGAACTCGCTTTCAACCCGGCTCTCCTCAAGAAGGTGGACGAGCTCGAATTGTCCGTTCGTTCGGCAAACTGCCTGAAGAACGACAATATCGTCTACATCGGCGACCTCATTCAGAAGACCGAAGCAGAGATGCTCCGGACCCCGAACTTTGGTCGCAAGTCGCTGAACGAAATCAAGGAAGTTCTCGCTTCCATGGGCCTGCACCTCGGCATGGAAGTGCCGGCATGGCCGCCCGAGAACATCGAAGATCTCGCCAAGCGCTACGAAGACCAATATTAAGAACCAAAAAGGCAGGCTCTTCACGGCTGCCTTTCCCCGTCAAACAGCAGGCCTATCGCCTGCATGTGCCAGGAAACGGCAGGCCCGGTAGCAAAGTAAGGGCACTGCATTAAAGGAGAATAGCAATGCGCCACGCAAAAGCCGGCCGCAAGCTGAACAGAACCGCAAGCCATCGCAAGGCGATGTTTGCCAACATGGCTGCTTCGCTCATCACCCATGAGCAGATCGTCACGACGCTGCCGAAGGCCAAGGAAATCCGTCCGATCGTGGAGAAACTCGTCACCCTCGGCAAGCGTGGCGACCTGCACGCTCGTCGTCAGGCGATCTCGCAGATCAAGGACGCCGCTGTCGTTTCGAAGCTCTTCGACACGATCGCTTCGCGTTACGCCACCCGCAACGGCGGCTACCTGCGTATCATGAAGGCCGGCTTCCGCCAGGGCGACAACGCCGCTCTCGCGGTCATCGAGTTCGTTGATCGTGACACCTATGCGAAGGGCGCAGCCGACAAGGCCCGCGTCGCTGCTGAAGAGCAGTCTGTCGCTGCATAAGATTTTCCGGTTTCGGAAAGCAGAAAAGCCGGGTCTTGCGCCCGGCTTTTTCGTTTGTGATGTTCCGGTGAACCGGCACGGGATCAGCGTTCATCGCCGATCGTTCAATCAGGCACGTGAATGCTCCGTTTGATGTGCTTGAGATTGGCGACGATCGTAAAGGTCATAATCACCAGCAGGCACCATGAACTCCACTTGCCGATATGGACGGTTGACCATGCTCCGAGTTGATTGGGATATCGCCATACGCCGAAGAATGTGCTGATGTTCTCCGCAAGCCAGATGAAGAAGCCGATCAGGACGAAGGCGGCGAGCAAGGGCATCTTGCGGTCCTGGTCGTAGGGCCTGAAGATGACGGTGGTGCGAGCATAAAGTCCGAGCGTGCAGGCTGCGATGTACCAGCGATAATCGCCAATATAGTGGTGGGTGAAGAAGTTGGCGTAGATCGCCAATGCCATAAGCCCTGCCATCCAGTAGGATGGATGATGCCTTACGCGCAGATCGAAAAGGCGCCAGGCCTGAATGACATAGCTGCCGACAGCCGCATACATGAAGCCTGAAAAAAGCGGGACGCCAAATAGCTTGGTATAGGCGAAATCCGGATAGCTCCACGACTGGATACTGCCTGAAGTTTTGAAGACCTCGAGCGCAAACCCAACCAGATGAAAGACCGAGATCGCCTTCAATTCGTCGATGGTCTCCAGCTTTGCCCAGACCATCCACGCCTGGATTGCGAGAGCGATGATCAGTAGCAGATCATAGCGCGGGATACCGATGACACCCGCACGCGGAACCATGAATATCGCTAGAAAAAAGAGGCCTGCGAAAAGGCAGGCCCGGGCTTCCTTGATGCCGAAATAAAAGAATTCGATGAAAAAGCGCTCTATGCCGTCGCGTTGATGCTCGGTCGGCTGGTCGATCAAATGCTGGTCCAAGCGGGGAAACAATCTTTGAAGCGCGGCAGCTTTAGGCATGTCGTGACGAGAGCCTCTGACCTGATCTGGAATCAATATGAAGTTGATAATCCCACCTCTCGGCATTAGGCAGCTCAAATCGGTTGAGATTGTGGTGGAAACATTTGAATTGCGCAAAATGATTCAACGCACGCAAGGTCTTCGTCTGATGCTTTTGATCGTCATCATCGTCCTGGGTTTAGCACTCAGGCGGTTCGGCTATGCTATCGATCTGCCTTTCTTTATCGTCAAATATGGTGGTTCGCTGCTTTGGGGATCGATGGTGTATTTCCTGCTGGCATTTGCTGTTGGAGGCCTCAGCGCGAGAATTCGGCCTGCAGGAATTGCCATCATCGCGTTCGCTATCGCCATATGCGTTGAGCTCTTCCGGCTCTACCACACCCCCTGGCTCGATGCCTTCAGATTGACGACCGCCGGCGCCTTGCTGTTGGGACGGATATTCTCGCTCTGGAATATTGTCGCATACGCTTTCGGAATAGCGGCCGCCTGTGCGCTTGACCCGGCGTTCAGGCTATTATCGCCCTCGAAGCCTTAACGCGGCTTTACGAAGCCGATGAAGCCACGGCACGGCTCGCCGCGAGCTTGTCCTGGCCCCTTCTTCCGGCTCCGCCCGATCGGTTTGTAGGAGCGATAGAGGATCAGCGTGACGATCAACCCGACATAGATATACTGTTCGAGGCCGAGGATCTTCGTGGACAGTGCGAAGTGTAGCGCGGCTGAGGCGGCGATGATGTAGATGAGGCGATGCAGCCAGATCCAGTTCTTGCCGAGCCTGCGGATCGAGAAATTGTTGGAGGTGATGGCGAGCGGCACCAGCATCGCCAGTGCCCCCATGCCGAACATAATGAAGGGGCGCTTCACGACGTCGTCGATGACAGCTGCTATATCCAGCGCCTGATCGAGTATCATGTAGACGGTGAAATGCATCAGTGCGTAGTAGAAGGTCAGAAGGCCGAGCGCACGGCGATAACGGAGATAATTCCAGCCGAGGAGATCGCGGACAGGGGTGACGGCAAGCGTGAGGATCAGGAAACGGATCGTCCAAATGCCGAGAAAAAGCTCGAATGTCTTTACTGGATCGGCACCGAGTTGATCCGTCGCGCCGAGATAGAAATACCAGGCGGCGGGCACGAGCCCGACGACATAGAGCAGCCAGACGGACGCCGGCAGCCAGCGTTTCGGAATGGCGAGCGAAAACCCCGTCATCAGAAATTCACCCTCAAATCCATGCCGCCGTAGAGGCTGGCAACTTCATCTGCATAGCCGTTGAAGGGCAGGGTCGGGTGGCGACTTGCACCGAAAAAGCCGCTTTCGCCGATGCGCCGCTCGGTCGCCTGGCTCCAGCGCGGATGGTCGACCGCAGGATTGACGTTGGCATAGAAGCCGTATTCCTGCGGGTTGGTGACCTGCCAGGTGTTCTTCGGCTGCTGATCGGTGAGCGTGATGCGCACGATCGACTTGATGCCCTTGAAACCATACTTCCACGGCACGACGAGGCGCACCGGCGCGCCATTCTGGTTCGGCAGCGTTTCACCATAGAGCCCGACGGCGAGCAGCGTCAGGGGGTGGCGTGCTTCGTCCATGCGCAGGCCCTCGACATAGGGCCAGTTCAGCGACTGGAAGAGGCCGGCCTGGCCGGGCATCTCCTCGGGGCGCACGACAGTCTCGAAGGCGACATATTTGGCGCTGCCCTGCGGCTCCACCTTGTCGAGAAGCGAGGCGAGCGGAAAGCCGTTCCACGGAATGACCATCGACCAGGCTTCCACGCAGCGCATGCGATAGACGCGCTCCTCGATCGGGAACTCCTTCATCAGCGCCTCGATATCGAAGGTGCCGGCCTTGTTGACCATGCCGTCGACTTTGATAGTCCACGGCAGCGGCTTGAACTTGCCGGAAAGTGCTGCGGGATCACCCTTGTCGAGGCCGAATTCGTAGAAGTTGTTGTAGGTGGTGACGTCCTTGATCGGCGTCAGCTTGTCATCGACCGTGTACTTGCTCTTGACGGTCGTAAGCGCCGCAGCACTCGCCTTGCCGGCGCCGTAGAGCGCCATCGCGCCGAACGTCGCAGCGCCGAGAAATTCCCGGCGCTTCAGGTAAACCTCGCGCGGCGTGATCTCCGAGGAGCGGATTTTGGGCGGACGATAGGCTGGCATATCGAATTCCTCCTGGGCGGGGCGACCCGTGAATCTTCGGACGCAGATAGCGCGTTTCTGATCTGTGTGTATGCCTTGAATCTTAGGGACGAAAAGCCAATTTTTTGTGTTCGTCCGTGATGGAATAGACCGTAACAAAAGTGTCCTGGCATCCGTATAAGCCTGATGGTGCCGCCCGTACCGCTTTAGGCGTTCCCGGTAGTGACAGCTCAGGCCGATTGGATTAGGACAATTCCAAAAAGCAGCGACTGCCTGGCCTTCGCAAATCCCTTGCCGCCCCGCATCGCCAGAGAATTCCTGGATATTTGAGGAAGACACCGATGCCAGCTTACCGTTCCAGAACCACGACCCACGGCCGCAACATGGCGGGCGCGCGCGGCCTTTGGCGCGCTACGGGCATGAAGGATTCGGATTTCGGCAAGCCGATCATCGCCGTGGTCAACTCCTTCACCCAGTTCGTGCCCGGCCACGTGCACCTCAAGGATCTCGGCCAGCTCGTCGCCCGTGAGATCGAAGCGGCCGGCGGTGTTGCCAAGGAGTTTAACACAATTGCCGTCGATGACGGCATCGCCATGGGCCATGACGGCATGCTCTATTCGCTGCCCTCGCGCGAGCTGATCGCCGACAGCGTCGAATACATGGTCAACGCCCATTGTGCCGACGCGATGGTCTGCATCTCCAACTGCGACAAGATCACCCCCGGTATGCTGATGGCGTCGCTCCGCCTCAACATACCCACGGTCTTCGTCTCCGGCGGCCCGATGGAGGCCGGCAAGGTCGTCCTGCATGGCAAGACGCATGCGCTCGATCTCGTCGATGCCATGGTTGCTGCCGCCGACGACAAGATTTCCGATGAAGACGTCAAGGTCATCGAACGTTCGGCCTGTCCGACCTGCGGTTCATGCTCCGGCATGTTTACCGCAAATTCCATGAACTGCCTGACCGAAGCCCTCGGCCTGTCGCTGCCCGGCAACGGCTCGACGCTTGCAACGCACGCCGATCGCAAGCGCCTCTTCGTCGAGGCCGGCCACCTGATCGTCGATCTCGCTCGTCGTTATTACGAGCAGGAGGATGAGACGACCCTGCCGCGCGTGATTGCCTCCAAGCAGGCTTTTGAGAATGCCATGGCGCTCGATATCGCCATGGGCGGCTCCACCAACACCGTTCTGCACATCCTGGCGGCTGCGCATGAAGGTGAGGTAGATTTCACCATGGCCGACATCGATGCGCTGTCGCGCCGTGTTCCCTGCCTTTCCAAGGTTGCGCCGGCCAAGTCCGATGTTCACATGGAAGATGTTCATCGCGCCGGCGGCATCATGTCGATCCTCGGTGAGCTCGATAAGGGTGGCCTTCTCAACCGCGACTGCCCGACCGTTCACGCCGAAACGCTGGGTGACGCCATCGATCGCTGGGACATCACCCGCACCAACAGCGAAACAGTCCGCAAGTTCTATCGTGCGGCTCCCGGCGGCATCCCGACCCAGGTCGCCTTCAGTCAGGAAGCCCGCTGGGACGAGCTCGATACCGACCGCGTCGGCGGCGTCATTCGTTCGGTTGAGCATCCTTTCTCCAAGGATGGTGGCTTGGCAGTTCTCAAGGGCAATCTGGCGGTTGACGGCTGCATCGTGAAGACGGCCGGCGTCGATGAATCGATCCTGAAGTTCTCCGGCCCGGCCAAGGTCTTCGAAAGCCAGGACGCGGCCGTCAAGGGCATCCTCGGCAATGAGGTCGTCGCCGGCGATGTCGTCGTCATCCGCTACGAAGGTCCGAAGGGCGGCCCGGGCATGCAGGAAATGCTCTATCCGACGAGCTATCTGAAGTCGAAAGGCCTCGGCAAGGCTTGCGCGCTGATCACCGACGGCCGCTTCTCGGGCGGCACCTCCGGTCTCTCGATTGGCCATGCCTCGCCGGAAGCTGCAAACGGTGGCACGATCGGCCTCGTGCGTCAGGGTGACATGATCGATATCGATATCCCGAACCGTAAGATCAGTCTGCGTGTCAGCGACGCGGAGCTTGCTGCCCGCCGCGCCGAGCAGGATCAGAAGGGCTGGCATCCGGCCGAGCCGCGCAAGCGCAACGTCTCTACTGCGCTCAAGGCCTATGCAGCCTTCGCAACCAGCGCCGATCGCGGCGCGGTACGCGATTTGAACGCGCGATAAGCCGGTTTTTCGCAGATTGGTTGGAGCAGCTGATTAACTGTCGGCTGCTCTTTCATTTTCAGAGATGCCTCGTTTCGGCCGGTACGGTCCACCAGCTGTTGTTCCTGCCGTCGAAATATTGCACCGGCGCCTCCACAAGCTCGGCGGGATCAAGATCGTCAAGGCAGGCAAGATTGATCGAGACATAGGCGCCGCCCATTGCCTCAATGTAACCGTCGCCATACGCAGGCACCCCGCAATTGGCGCAGAAGCGATGGTGGCCCGAGAAGGTTCCGAACTGATAGTCGCTGATGCCTGTCTCCTCGCACAACAGGCGGAAATCCTCTGGCTTGATGTTCGTGCCCCAATAGCGGAGCTTCCAGCAGATCGAGCAATTGCACTTTCCAGTTCCTGCTTGAATATCGATATCGGCTTCATAGCGGATGCGGCCGCAGTGGCAGCTTCCGTGATAGGTCTTCTTCATGTGCTCCTCCTTGCGCATTGTTATGTGATGTGACAACATATTGTCATTATCGATGAATGACAACATGTTGTCAATATGATCAAGAAACGAACGCCTGAAGGCGATGTCTTCGCCGCTCTTTCCATCGCCGTGATCCGGCTCTCGGCCCACCTGCAGACGGAAGGCGATGCGCTTGCCAGGCCCGCAGGGCAGACCAGCGCGCGCTGGCAGGTGCTCGCCGCGGCCGACCATGCGCCCATGTCGGTTGCCGATGCTGCGCGTGCGCTTGGCCTCGCACGTCAGGGTGTGCAGCGTATCGCCGATCTCCTGGAAGGCGAGGGGCTGATTGCCTACCGCCCCAATCCCGTCCACCAGCGCGCCAAGCTCATGGAACTGACGGAGGCGGGCAAGAGCGTTCTTACTGATATCGCCGCGCGGCAGACGGTCTGGGCAAACGCACATGGCGCCATCTACGGCAAGGACCGGCTTCACCAGGCAGCCGGCCTCATCAACGAAATGATCGCCGATTTCCAGAGCGGAAGAGATCAGGGCTGAACATCCTCAGAGCGGACGATTGATGTTCTTGTAGGTCTCGCCGAGCTGCTTCATCCGATCCTGATAGGCAGCACCAATGCAGGCGGCATCCGCGCCACAGGCCTGCCTCTTCTTCAGCCATGCGGTCTGCTCATCCTGCAGCGTACCGCGCGCGCCCATGGCCAGCAGACCCGACAGCAGCTCAAAAGTCGTCACCATCTTCACATCTGCATCATTGAGCGACCGGTCCTCGCAGATCACCTTCTCATCCGGCTGTAGCTCCTTCGCATCGCAGTTGAAGCTTGCCGCCCGTGCGCCTTCCGGTGCAAGAGCGAGGAGTGTGGCGCAGATGACGGCGGACGGGATGGTGGTCTTCATAATCTCTCCAATTGTAAGGGCACTCTGTTTCGGCCTCACGGCAAAGATGATGCAACTCCGTTTCACGGCAAGGATCAAACCCATCGGCCGCTTCAAGCTAATGTCCCTGCTCGGTGACTGCGTCCTGCATTTGAGCTTAGATATCAGTAACCTGCTTGATTTTGCTGATTCAAATTCCCAAATCCGCGATGCCTCTATCTTCCATGCTTCCGCCCTCTTTCCTTTCTAGCGTCGGGCGCTACAACATTTTTCGTGAGAGCATTTCAAAAGGATTCCCATGCAAGGCCTGTTCAAGCACGCCTCCGTTTCGCTTCTTGCACTAACGCTCCTGCTGCCCGCCTACGCGCAGGCGCAGACCAAGACAGTGCCGGAAAGCCAGATGCAGATGCAGCTTTCCTTCGCGCCGCTGGTCAAGCAGACCTCGGGCGCCGTCGTGAATGTCTATGCTGAAAAGACCATTCAGCGGCAGTCGCCCTTTGCCGGCGATCCCTTCTTCGAGCAGTTCTTCGGTCAGCAGATGCCGAACCGTTCCGAAAAGCAGTCTTCGCTCGGCTCTGGCGTCATCGTCGAGGCGAACGGTACTGTTGTCACCAACAACCACGTCATCGATGGCGCCGACGATATCAAGGTCGCACTGTCGGACGGTCGAGAATTTCCCTGCAAGGTCATTCTGCGGGACGACCGCGTCGATCTCGCGGTGTTGAAGATCGACAGCAAGGCTGATTTTCCGGCGCTGCCGATCGGCAATTCCGATGCCGTGGAAGTCGGCGACCTCGTACTGGCGATCGGCAATCCCTTCGGTGTCGGCCAGACCGTCACCAGCGGCATTGTGTCAGCGCTTGCCCGCAATCAGGTGGTCAAAAACGAGTTCGGCTTCTTCATCCAGACGGATGCTTCGATCAATCCCGGCAATTCCGGCGGCGCGCTGATGAACATGAAAGGCGAGCTGATCGGCATCAACACGGCGATCTTCTCGCGGGGCGGCGGTTCGAATGGTATCGGCTTTGCCATTCCCGCCAACCTAGTCAAGGTCTTCCTCGCCTCGGCCGATTCCGGCGTCAAATCCTTTGAGCGTCCTTATATCGGCGCAAGCTTCGATCCGGTGACGTCGGAGGTTGCCGACGCTCTTGGCCTTGATAAGGCGCGCGGCGCGCTGATCGCCAAGGTCACCGCGGATAGCCCGGCTGCCAAGGCCGGCCTCAAGGTGGGCGAGGTCATCACCGCCGTCGATGGTATCTCCGTGGAACATCCGGATGCGCTTCTCTACCGCCTGACAACGGCCGGCCTGGGCAAATCCGTCAATCTGACGGTCACGGAGAATGGGCGCGCGCAGCAGGTAACGCTCGCCCTTGCTCGCGCACCGGAAACCCAGCCGCGCGACCAGCGTACCATCGGCGGGCGTACGCCCTTTACCGGCGCGGTCGTGGAAAACCTTTCGCCGCGTGTGGCCGACGAGCTCCGGATGCCGCTTGATTCGACGGGCGTTGTCATTTCCGACGTTGCTGCGGATTCTCCTGCTGCCCGGCTCGGTTTCGAGCCGAAAGACATAATCGTCGCTATCAACGGGTCCGAAGTGAAAACCAGCCGTGACCTGCAGGAGATCGCCGATTCCGATCCCAGCCTCTGGCGGGTCGAGATCGAACGCGATGGTCAGCGCATCAGGCAGTTCTTCCGATGAGTGACGACCTCTTCGCGCCGCGTGTTCCGGAAGAGGTCGCCAGCCGGCGGCCGCTTGCCGATCGTCTGCGGCCGAAGACGCTTGGCGAAGTCACCGGTCAGGAACATCTGACCGGTGAGGATGGCGTTCTGCGCCGTATGATCCAGAGCGGCTCTCTCGGCTCCATGATCTTCTGGGGGCCTCCCGGAACGGGCAAGACGACGGTCGCGAGGCTGCTGTCAGGCGAGGCGGGCCTGGCCTTCGAACAGATCTCGGCAATTTTCTCCGGCGTCGCCGATCTGAAGAAAGTTTTTGAAGCTGCCCGTATGCGTCGCATGGACGGCCGCCAGACGCTGCTTTTCGTCGACGAGATCCATCGCTTCAATCGCGCCCAGCAGGACAGTTTCCTGCCGGTCATGGAGGATGGCACCGTCATCCTCGTTGGCGCCACGACGGAAAACCCGTCCTTCGAGCTCAATGCCGCTCTTCTGTCGCGCGCCCGCGTGCTGACCTTCAAGTCGCATGATGAAGACAGCCTCGAGGAACTGCTGAAACGCGCCGAGACGGTCGAGAGCAGACCACTGCCGCTGACCGAGGATGCGCGCGCCAGTCTGATCCGTATGGCGGATGGCGACGGCCGCGCGGTGCTGACGCTGGCTGAAGAAGTCTGGCGCGCCGCCCGCGAGGGCGAAACCTTCGATACCGAGGGTCTGACGCGCATCGTCCAACGCCGGGCGCCTGTTTACGACAAGGCGCAGGACGGTCACTACAATCTGATCTCGGCGCTTCACAAGTCGGTCCGCGGCTCCGATCCCGATGCCGCCCTCTATTACCTTGCCCGTATGTTCGATGCCGGCGAGGATCCGCTCTATCTCGGCCGGCGACTGGTGCGCATGGCAGTGGAGGATATCGGGCTAGCCGATCCGCAGGCGCTGGTGATCTGCAACGCTGCCAAGGATGCCTATGATTACCTCGGTTCGCCGGAAGGCGAACTGGCGCTCGCGGAGGCCTGCGTCTATCTCGCGACCGCCCCGAAATCCAATGCCGTTTATACCGCCTTCAAGGCAGCGACGATTGCCGCCAAGCAGAACGGCTCGCTCCTGCCGCCGAAGCATATCCTCAACGCGCCGACGAAGCTGATGAAGGGCGAGGGATATGGCGAAGGCTACCGCTACGACCACGACGAGCCGGATGCCTTCTCGGGCCAGGATTATTTTCCCGAAAAGATGGGTCGCCAGACCTTTTACGATCCACCGGAACGCGGTTTCGAACGCGAGATTCGCAAACGGCTGGATTGGTGGGCAAAACTTCGCAAGGAGCGCAATCCTCGCTGAAATCGGGCAGCGCTGATCTCAAGCGCGCTTCTGTGCGGCCGGAGCGGTGATCAGCTTGACGGAAGAATCCGCCAGTCCGTGATGGCCTTCCATATCGACGACGATATGCCAGTGGCCGCTCTCGGGAATGGCGAGCCTGACCGGAGACTTACGCGCAACACCGCCGATATACTTGAAATCGAGCACTTCCGTGAACCGCTGGAAGTTCGGAGCCGTCATCAGCCGCACATTATTCACAGCGCTCAGCGACACCTCGACGATCGTTCCGGCGCGCTGTTCCTTGATATCGTAATGGGTGAAGCGGAAGTTCGGTTTCGGCATTGGTCTCGCGGCACAAATAGTCTCTGCATGCGGGACTCTATCAGGGTGGCAGTTAAGGAAAAGTTGGAAATCCGGGGCCTGGGGCCGTTCCTGCTGTTTCAAAATGGCAGGAACGGCGCAGTATTTAGTGGATATTGCCGGCGCCGCGCGTAAGAGGTGCAAAATCGAGCACTACGCCCGCTGCGGCACGGCAGATCTCATCAGGATTGTGGTTGCACTCTTCCGCTGCGAAATGGAGGGCCGCGGCTTCGTTGATGAAGAGACCGCCGACAAGCCCCTCGCGATCCTGGACGATCCAGCGGCCGCCCCTGTCGCGACCGACGGTGAAGCGGGCCGGACGAGCGGTGACGGGAGCCGAAATCTGCCGGCGTTGCTGTGCATTTGCCATGGTCGTGATCCTCTGCCCGGCGCTTACTGGGAAATCAGTTGGAAGCTTATCTGCACGAGCCCGGCGAAAGCCATGACGGCGCCGAGCCGCGGTGCGACGGCTACCAGGCCGGCAAACAGCGGATGAGAGGGATCAGCCGGGCCTGCACAGGCGCTTTCGCTACGTTGCAGCAGGTCAGTCTTGGCAGGCGTATCAGTCAGGCGTGACATCGTTTGTCCTTTCGAAGTCTAACTCAACCGCCGTAAGATGGTTGCGGCGGTGTCACGCTGATCAAGATAGATGCCGGCGGATAGGGTTTCCATTTGGCGCCGCAAGTAAAAACATTAAAATCTCATAGGGATAGCGCGATGCGATGGGTGCCGCCACCGACAAAGGGAGAAAGCGCGGCTACAATCGCAGAGCGGCTTTCGGTCTCGGCCGGTACGAGTGGCAGGCGAAGATCGGCCTCTGTGCCGCGCAGCACCTGCAGGGCGTATTTCAGCCGGGCAGGATCACTCTCCGAACCCAGCGCCGTGAGGAGTAGATGCAGCCTGTCGCTGAGCGCAAGTGCCGCGGAGATATAGCTCCCATACGCCGCCTGCTGCAGCGAGGTGACGAGGCGCGGGAGGATATTGGCAGCCGCCGATATGATGCCGTCACCACCAGCAAGATGAAATGAAAGCGCCGTGCCGTCATGGCCGGACAGGAAGCGGAACCGATGTCGCAGCGCCGGTGGCATGTTGGCGAAGCGGGCGATATCCCCGGTCGCATCCACGATGGCGACAATCGCATCGAGTTCGGCCAGTCGCTCCAGCGTTTCTACTGTCAGGTCACTAGCGGTGCGGGCTGGTGCATTCTCGATCAGAACAGGCAGATTGCTTGCCGCGGCGATTTGCTGGAAGTGATGGAGGATACCCTTCTGCCCCGGCTTGGAATAATAGGGCACGGTGACCAGTGCAGCGCGGGCGCCGCACTCTTCCGCGTCCCGTATCAGGGCGATCGTGCTTTCGGTGCAGTTTGTTCCGGCCGCGGCGATCACCGGAATACGGTCCGCCGCGGTCCGGACGCAGATGTCGAGCACCATGCGGCGTTCCTGCGGTGAGAGGCTGAGCCCTTCACCCGCCGCCGTGCAAAGAGCGAGTCCATCGACGCCGCTCAGCACCTGCCATTCAACGAGAGCTTCCAGTGCCGCGCCGTCGACCTCGCCGTTGTGGAACGGCGTAACGAGCGCGGTGATCGCGCCGCCCGGGCGCAGTCTTCCGGTACTATCCATGATAGGGCCTCAGAGCGAGCCGAGGATGACGTAGAGTTCCACGCAGGCGAGCACGATGCCGAAGATCATCAGCGTCTGCGCCGTGCGCTTCTCGCGCATCTGCCGATTGCCGCGTGTGATGCGATGCGGGCGAAGCGGCAGATATTGAGGGGACATGACATCTCGCATGGCGGTAACCTTTGCTGTTGTGGCAAAGGCTACTGCCGGCTCCGATAGGAAATCCATTCGGAGTGGAAATCGAAGATATAGGAATCACATAAAGATGCGACGTCAGCCGCCGCGCTGGTTTTCCTTATCGAGTTGCGTCACCAGCGCCAGTACGACTTCAGAGATAGGTGTCGGCACGTTGGCAGTGCGCCCGAGTGCCACGACCATACCGACGAGTGGCACGATTTCCAGCGCCTTGCCGGCGAGCAGATCCTGCAGCATCGAAGTGCGCACCGGGCCGATGTGACGCGATTGCTGCAGTCTCTCCTCGATGGTGATACCGAAGTTTGCGCCAAGCGCACTGCCGACCGCGCGCACTTCGTTCATGATCTTCCCAACCATGTCAAAAAGCGCGGGATCGGCCATGATGTCGGTCATTAAGGCTCGTGTCAGCGCGCTGATCGGGTTGAAGGCCGCATTACCCGTCAGTTTGTTCCAGATCTCGTCGCGAATGCGCGGCGTGGTGGAGACATTGAGGTCGGCCTCGGCAAAAAGGCCGGCAATGGATTCGAGATCGGTCGACATCTCGCCGGAAGGTTCGCCGAGCACGAAGCGGCCTTTGTTGGAAAGGCGGATTTCGCCTGGATTGACGACTTCCGCCCCTTGCATCGCCACGCAGCCGATCACCCGTTCCGGGCCGATCAGGCGCCATAGTTTCCCGCCGGGATCCAGTTCGTCGAACTGCAGCTCGGCATGGCCGCTTTGCGTATCGCGATGAAAGTACCACCAGGGAATTCCGTTCAGCACCATGACAACGCGTGTATTACCCTTCAGGAGCGTGGCCATGCCCTCAGCTGCCGGTCCGAGCTGGTGGCCCTTGAGGCCGGTGATGATGAGATCCTGCGGTGGCAGCGTGGTCGGATCGTCGGTTGCCGTGATCCGCACATTGATCGGTTTGTCTGCATCGGCTTCATGCAGGGAAAGGCCGTTCTTCTGGATCGCTTCCAGGTGCGCGCCACGGGCGACGACGGAGACGGTGCCATTGTCGCCGAGCCGGCTTGCAAGCTTGACGGCAATCGCGCCTCCAAGAGCGCCTGCTCCGTAAATACAGATCGATGTGCTCGCCATTCCTGTCTCTTTCTATTGCTAATGACGCGGTAGACATAGGCCATCGAAGTGGCAGGACGAATGAAAATCTCGCCTTTTCGAACGCTCTTCACGTGGAAATGAAAACAAGCGCGCAGTCGGCGCGCTTGTTGTTGTCGTCGTGAAAGGTCAGACCGTCTTAGGCCGTCCGTTCGAAGTCCGTGGAGACCGCGAGCTGACGCCACTGAGCCAGTTCCTTCTCCACGTTGGCATGTTCGTCTTCAATCTTGGCGACCGTATCACTGCCGAAAGGCATGCGCAGCGGCGGGTTGGCTGCGTTCACCATTTCGATAATGCCGGCGGTTAGCTTGGCCGGGTCGCCCGGTTGAGCGTGGTTGGCGCTCGCCGCAAAGTCGCGCATGTTGCCGGCCGGCGTGCCAACATAATCGGGGATGGAAGCCGGGCTGATCGCCAGCGAGTTGTCATGCAGGAAATCCGTGCGGAAGAAGCCGGGCTCGATGATCGTGACCTTGATGCCGAACGGTTCTACTTCGGTCGCCAGCGATTCCGACAGGCCTTCGACGGCGAACTTCGTCGAGCCGTACACGCCCCAGCCAGGAAAGCCGTAATAGCCGCCGATCGACGAGAAGTTCAGGATATGGCCCGAGCGCTGGCGGCGCATATAGGGCAGCACGGCGCGAGTGACCTTCAGGAGGCCGAAGACGTTGGTGGCATAGATCTTCTCGATCTCCTCTGCCGTTGCTTCCTCGACGGCGCCGAGCAGGCCGTAGCCGGCATTGTTGGCGAGGATGTCGATGCGACCGAAGCGGGCAACGGCGGCAGCGGCGGCCTCTTTTGCCTGACCTTCATTGGTGACGTCGAGAGCGACGGCAAGCAGGTTCGGATGATCGCCGAACTGTTCGGTGATGTTCCCAGGGTTGCGGGCGGTGGCAACGACAGCGTCGCCGGCAGCAAGAGCGTCCTTGGTCATCAGCGCGCCAAAGCCACGCGATGCACCCGTGATAAACCAGACTTTCATGACAATTCCTTTCCTTGAGACTGTTTGTTTCAGCAGTGCGCTGCTGACGGAGAGGAATTTGACGCAAATCCGGCTCATGTATAAGATTTGTTATTTGATAGATTATGATGAATGAGGTTCATTAATGCGAGCGACCGAACTCTCTGAAATGGCTGCCTTTGCCGCTGTCGCCAGGCACAAGAGTTTCCGCAAGGCGGGAGAGGAGAGGGGTGTCACCGCCTCTGCGATCAGCCACGCTGTCCTCAACCTGGAGGACCGCATCGGCATCCGGTTGCTGAACCGCACGACCCGCAGCGTCTCGCTGACGGAGGCCGGCGAACTGCTTCGCTCCCATCTCGATCCGGCCTTCGGCGAGATCAATTCCGCGCTCGATGCGCTGAACCGTTTCCGCGATACCCCTTTCGGTCGCGTTCGTATCAATGTCGGCAATTCCATTGCTCCCTTCGTCGTCGGCCAGGTCATCGGGCCGCTCCTGATGAAGAATCCCAATCTGCAGCTCGAGATCGCGGCGACTGACCGGCTGGTGGATATTGTCGAGGAAGGCTTCGATGCCGGCATTCGCTTCGGCGAGCGTGTTACGGAGGGCATGATCGCCGTACGCATCAAGCCGCGCATGCGCCTCGTCGTCGTCGGCTCCCCCGCCTATTTTGAAACACGGCAGAAGCCCGAGACCCCACATGATCTGAAGCGCCATATCTGCATTCAGAACATGTTCCCCTCGGGCGCGCGTTACCCTTGGGACTTTGAAAGGGACGGGCAGACCATCACGTTTCACCCGACCGGTCCGCTCTCGCTCGACGACCACGAATTGATGACGGCGGCTGCCTTGAGCGGTGTGGCGCTCGCCTATGTCTGGGAGGGCAGGGTGGCCCCGCTGATCGCAAGCGGCCAGCTTGTCCAGATACTGGACGAATGGTGCCAGCCGGAGGAGCAGCTTTATCTCTACTATCCCAGCCGGCGACATATTTCGGCAGGCTTCCGGACGGTAATCGAAGCCATCAGAGGCGATTGAGCCTCAGAGCTTGCGAAACTCCAGCCTATAGATGACATCCTCTCCCGTGACGGGATCGGTGCCGGGTGCATCGCTGATGACGAGTATGTCGCCCTCCATATGCAGCGGGCGGATCAGGGGGCGTTCCCATGTCGGATTCCACGCGGCCTCGACATGATGGATCACTTTGTCGCCCTCCAGAGTATAGGCAGCCGTATAAGCCAGCATCGTATCGAAAAGTGCGGCCTTTTCATTGTCGTTGGGGGCTTTGCCGTTGGGTCTCGGCCTGCGTCGGTTGGTAACGAAGGCCATCATCCGGCCATCGGCATGATAGGCGATATATCCAATGGGATCGGTGCCCATGGCGTCGCTGACTTCTCCCGTCGCAACGACGGTTCGCGTCCACGAGATCATGCGCCACGTCCCGAGCAGGGCGGCTCTGTCCAAGATCTTCCCCTCCTCGACGTATTTTAGCACAGCTAAAAATACGGACTACGAACCTATGCGATCACTCAAAACTCCCTTTTGACTCTCGGTGGCGAAGTGGTGAAGATGCGCCGCACGAAGGAAGAGCAGCGCCGGAGGGGCGAATGAGAAAGCCGGTTTTTTCCGCTGGCAATTGGTGGAAAGTGGAATGTCGTCGGACAATGCTGTCGGCCTTTGCGGCTGCAGTTCTAATTGCCTTTCCAGCGGCCGCGCAGGAAAAGCCAGCACGGGACATGCCGGCGCAGACGCCGGCCTCGCATGAGCAGGTCGAAAAACTGCTTTCTCGCTGGCAGGAACATTTCAAGGGCGCCGTAAGTCTGCGCGACCGCCGTACTGCTTTCCGCGTTTTCATGGAATCGCTGCCGGAGCCGACACGCATCCAGATCCGGCATGTCGATGCCGATGGGGTTGATGCCGAACTTATCTGGCCGGCGCGCCTTCATCATCCAATCGGACGGCGTGTTATCCTTTTCATCCATGGCGGCGGCTTCTACGGTGGCTCCATCCGTAGCCACAGCCTACTTGCCGGCTCGCTTGCCAAGGCCGCGTCAAGCGATGTGCTGCTCATCGATTACCGGCTGGCGCCGGAATATGGCTATCCGGCACAAGTCAATGACGCGCTGACCGCCTATCGCTATCTGCTCGACAGCGGCTACAGCAACGGAAATATCGTGGTGGTGGGCGATGGCGCTGGCGGCAATCTCGCGCTCGAGGCCGTGCTGCGGCAGATGCGTTCCCGCCAGCCGCTGCCCGCTGCTGTCGTGGCGCTCAGCCCCATCACCGATCTGTCCGCCTCAGGTGCATCGGTCACAGCGAACGCCACCAACGATCCGGTGCTGGACAAGGATGCGCTGGATGCGCTGCGCAAGGCCTATCTCGGCAACAATTCCCCGACTGATCCCGACATTTCTCCGCTTTACGCCAACCTCGCCGGTTTTCCGCCCTTGCTGCTGCAGGTCGGTTCCGGTGAACTGCTGCTCGACGACACGCTGCGGCTTGCCGACAAGGCGCAAAAGGCCGGCGTCGACGTGACGGCCGAGGTCTGGCCGGGAATGCCGCATCACTGGCAGCTTTTCCCATCTCTGCTCGGTGATGCCGACAAGGCCGGCCAGAGGATCGCCGAATTCGCGATTACCCATTTTGCAGACCCGCCGGCACAGTAAGGTCAATCGAGAACCGAGCGATCTGAGCTTCTACGAGTGGTTCGAATTCAGTCCTTCGATCGGCCGGCCTATGGCGAGGTTCTGACGGAGTTTGGGATCGAGCCGCTCGGCATAAGCGTGATCGGGGGCCGCGCCCAGCGCATCCAGCATCTTGGAGAAGAAACACCGCGCGGCCGCTGCTGCGGTGACATCGAAGATTTCCGCGTCATCAAGCCCATGCCGCTTCAAGCCGTCAATGTCCTGCTGCGTCACCGAGGTCGCGTCACGCGCCACCTTGGCGGCAAAATCCATGATCGCCCGCTCGGTGGCATCGATGGGCGCTTTTTCGCTGCCGTCGGCGACGGCCGAAAGACTGTCATTGGTGAAGCCGTCGCGCAGCAGCACGGAACCATGGGCCAGCATGCAATAGGAAGACTTGAGCTCCCTGGCCGCCGCCAGCGTTACCAATTCATAACGCCGCTGGCTCATATGGCCGCGAATGCTGGCAAGCAGCGTCCCCCAGTGCTCCATCACCTCGGGCCGGTGGCCGAAGGCCCGGTACATATTCGGCAGATAGCCGTAGCTCGCTTCGGCCGAGGCGTACATCGAAGCCGTCTTCTCGCTGGCGGAAGCATCTGGGGTACGAATGAAAGCCATGGCACGATCCTCCCTTGATCCTCTGGGAGAATAGAGCGGCATCCGGCGACATCAATCTGCTCGCCGATCGCTTTCCACAAAACGGGTGCCTGATGCTTCAGCCGCCCACCCGGCTCTGCCGCTGGCGGTAGAACGGCAGGATATGGCGTTCCGTCAGCGGCGCCATGATGATCTCGCCTGGTTCAGACGGCGATATCCAGCGGACCTCCTCGATCTCCGCCGTTGCTTTGATCTCGGCATCCGTCACGTGCAGCAGGAAGACCTCGGCGACAACGAGATGATCCGGCTCATTGGCCGCCGGCGCCTGAAATTGCCCCAGGAATTCGAGTTCGACAGCCGTCGCGACGACGCTGATTTCTTCAGAGAGTTCCCGCATCAAGGCTTGCTCGGGCGTCTCTCCCGGCTCGATCTTGCCGCCCGGCTGCATGAAGGCCGTAGTGCCGTGCTTGCGCACCAGAAGCGTGTGGCCGTCGCCCCGCAACAGGAGGGCGGCCGATATTCTGATCGTTTTCATCATGCACAAATCTGACCGGATTCGCTGCAGCAATTCAACTGCCGTAGTCGGATCGGCAATTTGTCGAAACCCGCTTGACCACCTATATCAACGGCTCGGAAACAGGAAGTGGATGTGACAATGTTCCAGGCGTCATCGATCGAAGCCGCCAACAAGGCTGAGTTCTATCGAGAGCTTGCCCAGCAGCTGCAGGGCATGCTCGCAGGCGAACCGGATTTGATCGCCAACGCCGCCAACATGTCCGCTCTGATGTACCATATGATGCCCGATCTGAATTGGGAAGGCTTCTACCTGCTCAAGGGCGAGGAGCTCGTGCTCGGCCCGTTCCAGGGCAAGCCGGCCTGTGTGCGCATCCCCGTCGGCCGGGGTGTTTGCGGCACCGCGATCAAGGAGCGCGCCTCCATTCTCGTGGAAGATGTCCATGCGTTTCCCGGCCATATCGCCTGCGATGACGCATCCCGCTCCGAGCTCGTTGTTCCCATCAGAAGCGGGAACGAGATCGTCGGCGTCATCGACCTCGACAGCCCGCTTCCCGCCCGTTTCGATGCCGATGACCAGGCAGGCATCGAGCGCTTGGCGGAGATTTTTGCTGCGGCAACCCGCTTCTGAGTCGACTGGCTTGGCGACGATCCGTCGCTGAATTTCAGGTCGCATTTGATCCTGTATTCACCTTTGGCGAAATCGTGCTAGGCACTGATCGAACGACGTTTGCGTTCAGGCTGGGCTGGTTGTTGGGAGAGAACCATGAAAAAGCTGATCAACGATCCTTCCATCGTCGTACGGGAGATGTTGGAAGGGGTCGTTGCACTCAGCCCGGCAACCATATTGCTGGCCGACGAAAACGTCGTCATCCAGTCCGATCTTCCCGAACCTGCCAAGCGTAAAGTCGCCGTTCTCTCCGGCGGCGGCAGCGGTCACGAGCCTGCACATGCCGGCTATGTCGGCAGGGGCATGCTGACGGCGGCCGTTGCAGGCGATGTCTTCACCTCGCCGAGCACCGACGCCGTTCTTGCCGGCATCAGGGCCGCAAGCGGCCCGGCCGGTGCGCTGCTCATTGTCAAAAACTATACGGGCGATCGTCTGAATTTCGGCCTTGCGGCGGAGCTGGCGCGTGCGGAAGGAATTCCCGTCGAGATCATCGTTGTCGCCGACGACGTTGCGCTCCGGGAGACCGTTCCTGCCGATCGCCGCCGCGGCATAGCCGGAACGGTTCTGATCCACAAGCTCGCCGGTGCTGCCGCCGAGCAAGGCCTGCCGTTGCAGGAAGTCGCCCGCATCGCCCGGTCAGCATCCGAACAGCTTTCATCCATGGGCATTTCGCTTGGGCCTTGCACCCTGCCGGCAGTCGGCAAACCCGGTTTCTCTCTCGGTGAACAGGAGATCGAGGTCGGTCTCGGCATCCATGGCGAACAGGGCGTTCGCCGCATTCCGATCGCACCGGTCGACCAGCTCGTCTCACTCGTCCTGGAAACGATCGAGGCCGACGGAAGGCTCAAGAGCGGCGATCGCGTCGTCCTGTTGGTGAATGGTCTCGGCGCAACCCCGCCGATGGAACTGTCGATCGTCGCCCGTTCCGCACTCGCTGCACTCGAAAGCAAAGGTGTCTCGGTCGAAAGGGCTTGGGCCGGCACCCTCCTGTCAGCCCTGGATATGCCGGGTTTCTCGCTCTCCATTCTGCATGTCGATATCAGGTCTCTCGAGCTGATCGACGCACCGACCTCTGCGGATGCATGGCCACGGGGCGGGGCGGTCAACCGCAACCGCGTGCTCCCATCCTTCGGATCAGCAGAAGGCCCAATCGAATCCCGAACGATTAGCCCCTCCGGGAAGCGACTTCAGAAGACGGCGCAGGCTGTAGCAATCGCATTGATCGCTGCAGAAGCCCACCTGACCGAACTAGACAGCATCACCGGCGATGGCGATCTCGGCGCCAGCATGAAGCGCGGTGCCGAAGCCGTGCTGGCACTTCCCGACGCCGCCTTTGCGGATGTCGCAAGCGGACTGATGGCGATGGGCGATGCTCTCAGACGTGCCATCGCCGGCAGCTCCGGACCGTTCTATGCCACTGCCCTGCTGCGCGCTTCACGCCAGCTCGCAGGCATAGAGACCCCGACATCAGCCGAGATGGCCGGAGCCTTCTCCGCCGCCGTCCAGGCCGTCTCCGATCTCGGCGGCGCAAAGGCCGGTGACCGGACGATGATCGACGCTCTTCGTCCGGCCGCAGATGCCTTCGTCACCAGCCTCGCCCAGGGTAATCCAACCCGCGAGGCATGGCAGGAGGCCATTACTGCCGGAATTGTGGGAGCGGAAGCCACGAAGGCGATGCGCCCGAGACTGGGTCGCGCCAGCTATCTCGGCGACCGCGCCATCGGCCATCCGGATGGTGGGGCCGTGGCGGTTACGGTTTGGCTTAAGGCGATCGCAGCGGCTTGATGGCGCTAGAAGGCGAAACGTCCGGCAAGCATCGCCAGAGGAAAAATTGCGGCCGAAAACAGCAGGATGATGTTGTACCAGCGCGAATACCACGGAAATACGGTACTGCTTGGAAGCGCCTCGGCGACACGATAGCCGAGGACCGCGCCGAACGAATGCCATGCAAGCACGACCAGAGACGCGTAGGCGCCTGGAACTGAAAGCCTGATAAACAGCCAGATCAGTGCTGCGGACACCGAGGCGCCGCCGATGAAATAGGCGGTCGCCGTCAGGCCGCGGCCAAGATAGGCCATCACGACGTCAGGGCCGAATACCAAGCCGATGACTGCAGCACAGTCCGGGCGGCGGGTACGCAATGCGTTGAAAATTTGCATGAAAGTCCCGGCGAAAATCGATGGTCGCAATTGAGTTTCAGGAGCTGACTTTTCGTAAGTTGTATTGGATGCTGCAAAAAACGCCAGCCGCCTCCCCGCAGTCGCCAGAAGCTCAAGGCTGAGCGGCCGATCTCAGCAGACTGCGCAAATGACGAAATCTTGATCGACGGCGCAGTTTTCGGAACTCTGATCCGGCCTACTTCCTTAGCCGACGCTGATATGCGCTGCTTTCTGGTGTCGCCGATTGTCGGTATGGGGGTAGATCAAATGTCTCAATTTCGAAAACTGCTGATCATTGGCTCAGCTGTCATCATGGCGATCATCGCTTCGTCCTGCACGACCAGCTCGGATAGTTCGATACAAACCGGTTCGATAGGGTATGGAGCCGAAAGCGCTGACTTTGGGCTCCGACCGGCGTGCCTCGGCGGATTTGGCAACGATCGCCCTTGCAGTTACTAGCAGAGGCTGGGGAGGTGAGCCGCACAAACGGAAAAAAGCCAAACGTTCATGCGGGATTTGAGAGCGGCTCACGACCGGCAAGGTGATGAAGGACGTAGCTCCCGATGAAAGCGAAGCCTCCCATATTGTCGCCGATGCCGTAGATTGTCCGAAATCGCTAATCGCTCGACCGCGAAAAACCGATCCTTTTAGGGGTCAGCACATTTTTTATAACCTATGGGAGCTGCATGATGGAATATCGTCGTCTAGGGAAGTCGGGTCTGAAAGTGAGCGAGTTCTCCTTCGGATCGTGGGTCACGTTCGGGAAGCAGGTCAATGGCGGCGATGCCGTCGACCTCATGAAGCTCGCCTATGACAATGGGATAAACTTCTTCGATAATGCGGAAGGATACGAAAGCGGCAAATCCGAAATCGTCATGGGCGAAGCGCTGAAGTCGCTTGCTTGGAGCCGCGACAGCTATGTCGTTTCCAGCAAAGTATTTTGGGGCGGCCCGAAGCCGACACAGCGCGGCCTGTCGCGCAAGCATGTGACGGATGCCTGCCACGCAGCGCTCAAGCGGCTCCAAGTCGACTATCTCGACCTCTACTTCTGCCACCGTCCGGATATCGATACGCCGATCGAGGAAACGGTCCGCGCAATGCACCATCTCGTTGCCCAGGGCAAGGTGCTCTATTGGGGAACGTCGGAATGGTCCGCGCAGCAATTGACGGAAGCCTATGCCGTCGCCCGCGATCTCCGCATCACGCCGCCGACCATGGAACAGCCGCAATACAACATCTTCGAACGCCAGAAGGTCGAAGCCGACTACCTGCCGCTCTACGACCTCATCGGCCTCGGTACCACGATTTGGTCGCCGCTTGCCTCGGGCGTTCTGACCGGCAAATACAATGACGGCATACCCGCCGACAGCCGCATGAACCTGCCCGGCTATGAATGGCTGAAGGAAAAATGGTCCACCGACGCCGGCCGCACCCAGCTCGAACAGGTTCGCCAGCTTGCAAAGCTCTCTGACGAGATCGGCCTCTCGATAACCCATCTCGCGCTTCTCTGGTGCCTCGCCAACAAGAACGTCTCGACCGTCATCCTCGGCGCATCGCGCGCAAGCCAGCTGCAGGACAATCTCGCGGCTCTCTCGCACAAGAGCAAGGTGACGGCCGACGTAATGGAGCGGATCGACAGCATCGTCGGCAACAAGCCGGAAGCGCCGCGGCGTTTCTGATCCTCCTGGACCAGATGGAGCCTATCCGGCCCAAGCCTCATAGCTTCTATCAATATTCCGATATGAAAATGGCCGAACCTTTCGGGTCCGGCCATTTCTATTTCTAGCTCACTTCGATAACCGCGCTGCTTGTTAAACCTTGAATAGCTTTTGCGATGGCTGGGTTGAAGGAGCAAAATATTCCTTCGCAGCAGCGGCGGACCGTAAGACCGTTGCGAGAAAGAGCAAATGCGAGGAGGAAACAACGATGGCCACCGAGCTAACGACATCCCATCTTCTGGATAGCGCCACGGCGCCTAAACGGCCGCCGCTCCCCACGACGACGGGGGAAATCACCAACACGCTGAACCATTATTACCGCGGCGAGCTCGCGCGGATGACCAGTTGGCGGGACCGCATTGACCGGACGTCGAACTGGGCGATCACCGTCGTGGCGGCGCTGCTCTCCGTGTCCTTGTCGACACCAACGTCCCATCATGGCGTGTTGTTGTTCGGCATGTTGCTGATCACATTGCTGCTGATGATCGAGGCGCGACGTTATCGCTTCTTCGATGTTTATCGGGCGCGGGTGCGGCAAATGGAGCGCAGCTACTTTGCGCAGATTTTGATGCCCGAAGCCGAGCTCAATCCCGATTGGGCCCTATCGATTGCCAAGAGCCTGCGTGCACCGCGGCTTCTCCTCGGCTATTTCGAGGCTATGCAGCGACGGCTGCGGCGGAATTATTGCTGGATGTATGCGATCCTGCTGATGGCATGGATCTTGAAGATCTCGACGCCAAAGCTGCAAGCGGAAGGTGCGCCGCAAGAGCTGGCACATTCGTGGAGCTATATTGTCGACAATGCGGCACTCGGACCGATTCCCGGCTGGCCGGTGATCACGACCGTGGTTGTCTTCTATGCCCTCATTCTCTACGGCACCCTGCGCCGCAAGTTGGATGACGGTGATTTTCCCCATGGCGAAGCGCATGTCTGATCGTTTGGCAATGCCGGACCAGTGCAGGATGAATTCTCCCTTCACTGCCCGCCATTCGGTCGCCGGACTCTAGCCTGTGGGCATCATCCGCTTGCGCATTGCACATCCATCGGGCGCGGTCTGCTTTGCGCGGAAGATGATTTCTCCGGATTATTCAAGGAAAACCATCACCCGCATGAGTGGGCGCGACACCGATATGAAAATGGCCGGACCATTCCGATCCGGCCACTTCAATTTCTAGCTCACTTCAATGGCCGCGCTTCAAACGAGTGACGGCGGCCAAGATTTCCCAAGGAATCAGCTGCAGCCACTGGTCGCACCACACGTGTCGCACTTCTCGCAGGTGCCGTTGCGCACCATCGTGAAGTTCTGGCACTCGGAGCACATGTTGCCCGTATAGCCCTGCATGATAGAGCGGGCGCGGCGTTCGGCTTCCATCTTCTTGGCTTCCGTCTTGGCGGTTGCAGCGTCGGCTGCGGCCTTGTCGGAGAAGAGAGCGGTTGCGTCGCTGCCGGCTTCTTCGAGCACTTCTTCGGCGATCTCTTCTGCCAGCTCCTTGGCGCGCTCTTCATAGTCACGCTTGAAGGCGACGATTTCGGAGGTGGAGATGGCGACTGTCGGCTCCAGCTTGCGGGCGGCGGCTCCCGCAAATGAGGTTACCGAGCCGGTCGAAGAGGCGCGGGCAGGGGCTGCCGTTGCCGCTCCCTTGGGTTCGCCGGCCTGGCGTTCGCCGCCGGTGCCGGAAACGAGCGTCGGCTTATAGCCGCGGGTCCAGCCGGTGGAGAGCAGGTTGGTCTTGCCTTCCTGGATGCCCTTGCCAAGCGCGGTGTTAGAGAAGTCCGACGTATCGACATGGGCAAGATCGTGACGGCCGAGGTAGGAAACGGCAAGTTCGCGGAACACGTAGTCGAGGATCGACGTGGCATTCTTGATCGCGTCGTTACCGATGACGATGCCGGCCGGTTCGAACTTGGTGAAGGTGAAGGCCTCCACATATTCTTCCAGCGGCACGCCATATTGCAGGCCGAGCGAGATGGCGATGGCGAAATTGTTCATCATCGCGCGGAAGGCAGCCCCTTCCTTGTGCATGTCGATGAAGATTTCGCCGAGCCGGCCATCCCCGAATTCGCCGGTGCGGAGGTAAACCTTGTGACCGCCGACGGCAGCCTTCTGGGTGTAGCCCTGGCGGCGGTTCGGCAGCTTCTCGCGTTCGCGGGACACACGCTCGATCACCTTCTCGATGATCTTTTCGGTGACCGTCACGGCTTGGGCAGCGAGCGGCTGCTGGATCAGATCCTCAAGCGCATCCTCGTCGCTCTCGTCCTCGATCAGCGAAGCGTTGAGCGGCTGCGACAGCTTGGAGCCGTCACGGTAGAGGGCATTCGCCTTCAGGCCGAGCTTCCAGGAGAGCATATAGGCGTTTTTGCAATCCTCGACGGTCGCTTCGTTCGGCATGTTGATCGTCTTCGAGATCGCACCCGAGATGAAGGGCTGGGCTGCCGCCATCATGCGGATATGGCTTTCGACTGAAAGGTAGCGCTTGCCGATCTTGCCGCACGGATTGGCGCAATCGAAGACCGGCAGGTGTTCCTTCTTGAGGAAGGGCGCGCCTTCCAGCGTCATCGCACCGCAGACGTGGATATTGGCAGCCTCGATGTCCTTCTTCGAGAAGCCGATATGCTCCAGCAGACTGAAGCTCATGTCGCTGAGCTGTTCGTCGGAGACCTTCAGGGTGGTCTTCAGGAAGTCGGCGCCGAGCGTCCACTGGTTGAAGACGAACTTGATGTCGAAGGCGCTCTTCAGAGCCGCATTGACGGCTTCCACCTTCTCGTCGGTGAACCCCTTGGCCTTCAGTGTCGAGGGGTTGATGGCCGGTGCCTGGTTGAGGTTGCCGTGGCCGACAGCATAAGCTTCGATCTCGGCGATCTGACTTTCGGAATAGCCGAGCGTGCGCAGCGCATCCGGAACGGCGCGGTTGATGATCTTGAAATAGCCGCCGCCGGCAAGCTTCTTGAACTTCACGAGTGCGAAGTCAGGCTCGATGCCGGTCGTGTCGCAATCCATGACGAGGCCGATCGTGCCGGTCGGTGCGATGACCGAGACCTGCGCGTTGCGGTAGCCATGCTTTTCGCCGAGTTCGAGCGCCTTGTCCCAGGCAGCCATTGCATGGGCGGCAAGATCCCGGTCCGGGTTTTCCTGATGGATCAGCGCGACCGGGTTGACCGAGAGAGCCTCGTAGCCCGCATTCTCGCCATGGGCGGCGCGGCGGTGATTGCGGATGACGCGCAGCATGTGTTCGCGGTTCGGCTCGTAGTTCGGGAACGGACCGAGTTCGGCAGCCATTTCGGCCGAAGTTGCGTAGCAGATACCGGTCATGATCGCCGTCAGCGAGCCTGCAATGGCGCGGCCTTCGGCGCTGTCATAGGGGATGCCCGTCGACATCAGCAGGCCGCCGATATTGGCGTAGCCGAGGCCGAGCGTGCGGTATTCATAGGAGAGTTCCGCGATGCGCTTGGAAGGGAACTGCGCCATCATGACCGAGATTTCGAGCACGACGGTCCACAGGCGAACGGCATGTTCGTAGTCGCCGATATTGATGCGCTTGGTGGCCTTGTCCTTGAACTGCAGAAGGTTCAGCGAAGCAAGATTGCAGGCCGTGTCGTCGAGGAACATGTATTCTGAGCACGGGTTCGAGCCTCGGATCGGGCCGCCGGCCGGCGAGGTGTGCCAGTCGTTCATCGTCGTGTTGAAGTGGATGCCCGGATCGGCCGATGCCCAGGCAGCATAGGAGATCGTTTCCCAGAGGCCGCGGGCCTTCAGCGTCTTCATGACCCGGCCGTCCTTGCGGGCGGTCAGGTTCCAGTCGCCATCTTCCTCGACGGCGCGCAGGAAGTCGTCCTTGATCGAGACGGAGTTGTTGGAGTTCTGGCCCGAGACGGTGAGATAGGCTTCCGAATCCCAGTCCGTGTCGTAGGTCTTGAACTCCATGTCCTTGTAGCCCTGGCGGGCAAACTGGATGACGCGCTGGACATAGTTTTCCGGAACCTGGTCCTTCTTGGCAGCGCGGATTTCGCGCTTCAGCGCCGGGTTCTTGGCCGGATCGAAGCAATCGCCATTGTCGCCTTCGCAATTGACGCAGGCCTTCATGATCGCCTTCAGATGCTGAGCGACGACCTTAGAGCCGGTCACGAGAGCGGCAACCTTCTGCTCTTCCTTGACCTTCCAGTTGATATATTCCTCGATATCGGGATGGTCGATGTCAACGACCACCATCTTGGCCGCACGCCGCGTCGTCCCGCCAGACTTGATGGCCCCGGCAGCGCGGTCGCCGATCTTCAGGAAGCTCATCAGGCCGGAAGACCGGCCGCCGCCGGAGAGCTTCTCGCCTTCGCCGCGCAGCATGGAGAAGTTGGAGCCGGTACCGGAGCCATATTTGAAGAGGCGCGCTTCCCGCACCCAGAGGTCCATGATGCCGCCTTCGTTGACGAGGTCGTCCTCAACGGACTGAATGAAGCAGGCATGCGGCTGCGGATGTTCGTAGGCCGATTTGGACTTGGTGATCTTGCCGGTGAAGGGATCGACATAGAAGTGGCCCTGGCCCGGACCGTCGATGCCGTAGGCCCAGTGCAGGCCGGTGTTGAACCACTGCGGGGAGTTCGGGGCGACGCGCTGCGTGGCGAGCATATAGGCAAGCTCGTCCTTGAAGGCGGCTGCATCTTCTTCCGAAGAAAAGTAACCGCCCTTCCAGCCCCAATAGGTCCAGGTGCCGGCGAGACGGTCGAAGACTTGGCGCGCATCGATTTCAGAGCCGGTCTGTTCGTCCTTCGGCAGGGTCTTCAGCGCTGCGTCGTCGGCAACGGAGCGCCAGAGGAAGGAGGGGACATCGTTCTCTTCGACCTTCTTCAGGCGGGCAGGAACGCCGGCCTTGCGGAAATATTTCTGGGCCAGAACGTCGGTGGCGACCTGCGAGAACTGCGCGGGGACGTCGATGTTTTCGAGGCGGAAGACGATGGAGCCATCAGGGTTCTTGATCTCGCTCGTCGCCTTGCGGAATTCGATATCCGCATAGGCGCCTTGACCAGCCTTCGTAAACCGACGTTCGATGCGCATGTCCTTAACCTCTTGTTGGCACCCAAAGGGCGCAAAATTCCCGTCCGGCTACACGGTGTCCCGTCGTGCAGCCGGTGCTCGTTCCGTCTTGTGACAGGATTGTCATCCGGAGATGATTTTCCTGTATCTTGTGGTGAGGCTGGCTGCAAACGCTAAATATAGTGTTAACAGCTTATTTTTACCAGTCCCCGATGTCGTTTTTTGAGGCTGGAAAAAGGCGCAAAACTCTCCTCGGGCGTTACCGCCTTTGACGGCACAACACCCTGACTTTGCGTTCAATTTTCCTGGGAGAACCGGGCTCGTTACTTCCGGTTCAGTCGCCGCCGCAACATCTGACACATTAAGTTTGAAACAGCTGATTCCGTCAAGGGGTGGAACGTAACCGTTTGCTAACCACAACATCTTGTGGATGTCCTTGTGGAGACTGGGGAAAATCCTGGTAAACCTGAAAATACAAAGGCTTGCGAGGACGATTTAGTGAAGGAACGGGCGAATTGTTAGAAAAATCGACTAAGGCAAAAGTTAGGATGGCTTTTGCGGCGTAAATGCGCATGCCGATTCGGCAACGGAGGTCAGCCCGGTTTAGAGGGCGTCGATGGCGATCGTGACGGTTGCGGTGCCGATCGGAATGCCCTTCTCGTCGGTGACGACGAAGCTTGCCTGAGTCTCCAGAAGCTGCGTTGATTCATCGCGTTCCGCCCGGCCAATATAGATATCCTGCGAAGCGAGCGAGAAGGTTTTCAAAAACTTGTCCTCGTCACCCTGCCAATAATCCGTGGTGATGCCGCTCTGGCCGACATTGAGCCCGTGGCAGTCGGTGACGAAGAATTCGAGGATCGTTCCCTGCGAATCGTCCTGCTTCGACTTGAGGTATTGCGAGACGGACTTCGCCATCAGTGCCTTGACCATTTGCAGGTCGCCCCGCGCGACCTCCGCCCGGTAGGTCTCGTCCAGCACCCGCATATCCATTTCGCTGACATCGCCGAATTTGCTATTCTGCTCTTCGATCGCTTTCACGACGAGCGGCATTTCGACCGTCGGCCGGACGAGTTTTTCGACATATTCGCGTACAATGCCGACATAAGCCGGCTCAGCCCCCGCAGGAGTATAAAGAAACAGGCAGCCGACCAACCCGGAGGCGGTTGCCATTTGAAATCTGCCCAAGCGTGCCATCAGCTTCCCCAACCCACTCAGCCGCATTTTGATGCCCGATCTTTCTGCGGCCGGTAGTTGCTTGACCTTATGCTAATAAAATAAAATGGATGTTACCGGCTGGGGGCAGAAAATAGCTGTCGGGAAGACGAAATCTGGAACAATTTCCAATTGTAAATTGGAAATTGCTCTTTCGAATGCGCGTCCGAATTATGCCTAGTCGCGTGGACCTTTGGCGATCGGCTCCTGATAGGTGAAGCCCATGTCCCAGGGGAAGTAGATCCAGGTGTCCTGGCTGACTTCGGTGACGAAGGTATCGACCGTTGGTACGCCCTTCGGTTTGGCGTAGACGCAGGCGAAATGCGCCTTCGGCAGCATGCCGCGCACCTGGGCCGCGGTCTTGCCGGTATCGGTGAGGTCGTCGACGACGAGCACGCCTTCACCGTCGTTTTCTGCGAGCTCGGGTGCTATGCCCTTCAGCAGTACCATGTCGCCTTGGTTGACGTAATCGTGATAGGAGGCGATGCAGACGGTTTCGATGAGACGGATGTTCAACTCGCGCGAAATGATTGCCGCCGGAACGAGGCCGCCACGAGTGATACAGACGATCGCCTTGAACTCCTGGCCGAGACCGGCGAGCCGCCAGGCAAGCGCTCGCGCATCGCGGTGGAACTGATCCCAGGAAACGGGAAAGGCTTTATCGGGAAGGGACATCGGGCTGCTCCGCGGCATGAGGAAACGACACGCCGTTTGCCGGCGACCGGGCGGACATCGGCTGGCAAAACGCAAATCGCGCAGCCGGAACTGCGCGATGGATGCCGAAGCCTGATGTCATCGGTCGCCGCAATTAGCGGGATTTGGAGGCAAAAGGCAAGAGCAGCCTCAACGCGAGAGCAATGTCAGCGCGGTCATGGACTGCAGAAGCGTCTTTGTCGTCCCACCGAATATCGCCTGCCAGAGCCAGGAATGTGTATAGGCACCCATGACCAGAAGGTCGATGCTATCGTCCGAAAGCCGGTTCTCGATAATGTGCGACGCGTTCTTGTCACCGCTTTCGGCCGTGGCAAGCGTCACATTCACGCCGTGGCGGGCAAGCGTTGCAGCGATCTCGGCGCCTGCAGTCGTCGCCGATTGGGTTGCGGTTTCTGCCGGATCGACGGAGAAGATTTCCACGGCTTCGGCAGCCTTCAGGATCGGCAGCGCATCGAATGTGGCGCGCGTTGCTTCCTTTGAACCGTTCCAGGCAATCAGCACGCGCTTGATCGGCTTCGGCTGGCGGATGATGTAGGGGATCATCAGTACCGGGCGGCCGCTTTCGAACAGGAATTCATCGACATCCACGTGACTGTCGGAGGGTCTTGCGGGATCTGCTTGCGAGGCGATCAGCAGGTCGGCGCTGCGCGCGCTTTCGATCAGCGGCGCTGAGCCGTATCCCGTCGACGTCGCAAAGGCACGCCATTCAAAGGAAGCGACGGCCGCCTCCGCACGGGCACGGAAAATCCGCTCGACCTCGATGGTCTCTGAATGGGCCATGTCCTGAAGCGCCTGCACGGCGACCGGATCGGGAATTTCCATCGGTGCGACAAGCGGCACGGCGGCGATCGTTTCGGCGTGCAGGCCGATCACATGGGCGCCGCTTTCTGCGGCAATGGCAAAGGCGAAATTGGCGACGGCGGCGCTATTGTCTGTTGTATCCAGAATGGCGAGAATGGTTTTATAAGACATATCAATTCTCCTTTGCGACTGAAATGATGGTCCGCCAGGAAAGGAATGCGCCGGAATGCGGTGCAGTTCCTTGACCACGGTCAAGACCCCATCCCGTCCTCACGCTTCCGCGGAATGGTTTTCGGCAAGATCCTTCCCGCGTCTGATGTCCTCGATCATGGCTCGCACCTGCGCACCTGCAGCCTCGATCACGTCCTGCGAGCGGCCGCGCACCACGATCTCGGTTGAAAATTTGTGCCCCACATAACGCGGATAGGAACCGATGCTGGTTTCCGGATGTGCCTTCTGGATCGCCGTCAGCGGCGTGCCGATCTCGCCTTCACCATAGGGGCAGGCGATAGCGAGCGAGAGGACGGGCGTGCCGGTCCTCAGCGTCGGCAGCACATTGTCGACCATGGCCTGGAAGACCTGCGGAACACCTGCCATCACATAGACGTTGCCGATGATGAAGCCGGGCGCGGTCGACACCGGATTGGCGATATGGGCAGCCCCGCGCGGCATGCGGGCCATGCGCTGGCGAGCCTCGGTGAATTCCATCTCCCGGCGCTTGTACATCTCGGCAAGCAGCACCATCGCCGCAGCGTCATGCTCGCAGGGAACGCCGAAGGCCTTCGCTACGGCATCCGCGGTGATATCGTCATGCGTCGGCCCGATGCCGCCCGACGTGAAGACGTAGTCGTATTTGCCGCGAAGCGCATTCAACGCTTCGACGATCGCATCTTCCTCGTCGGCGACGATCCGAACCTCTTTCAGGTCGATCCCCGAAATGGTCAGCATGTCGGCGAGGTGGCCGATATTCTTGTCCTTGGTCCGGCCGGAAAGAAGCTCGTCGCCGATGGCTAGCATGGCGGCGGTAACGACAGTCTCATTGCTCATAGGGATATTTCCGTGGGGTGAAGCTTGGAAATAGGTAGCGTCGTTTGGCCGCTTTGCAAACGGCAAAGCGACGCGGCTCAAGTGTCGAAACGAAACGGCAAGTGAAATTTCGTCTACAGGCGGTGAACAGTGAGTTCTTGCGCGCAGGACTATGTTGAACCGGGTGCGCTGGTAGAACGGTCGCGGTCACGAAATTCAACCAGTCCTCGTTGGAGATAACAATGGCGAAGATTCTCGTCCTCTACTATTCGGCTTATGGCCACATCGAAACCATGGCTTATGCCGTAGCCGAAGGCGCGAAGTCCGCCGGCGCTGACGTCGTCGTCAAGCGCGTTCCGGAACTGGTTTCCGAAGAAGTCGCCAAGGCTTCCCACTACAAGCTCGATCAGGCAGCCCCGATCGCCACAGTCGACGAACTGGCCGATTACGATGCGATCATCGTCGGTGCCGGCACGCGCTTCGGCACGGTGGCATCGCAGATGCGCAACTTCTGGGACCAGACGGGCGGCCTGTGGTTCACCGGCAAGCTTGTCGGCAAGGTCGGCTCGATGTTCACCTCGTCCGCGACCCAGCATGGTGGCCAGGAATCGACGATCCTCGGCTTCGTCCCGACCTTCCTCCATCAGGGCATGGCCTACGTCGGCCTTCCTTATGCCTTCCAGGGTCAGATGGGCACGGAAGAAGTAAAGGGCGGCTCGCCATACGGCGCATCCACCATCACCAACGGCGACGGCTCCCGCCAGCCCTCGGCAATCGAACTCGAAGCCGCCAAGTACCAGGGCGCGCACGTCGCCAAGATTGCTGCGAAACTGGCTTGAGCTTCGCCAAAATCAGTTTTGAGACGGCGGTCCCTTGGACCGCCGTTTTATTTTTGGCACAAAGTTATCGGCAGGTTTCGCAAAACGCGGGGGGTGTCCTGCAAACAAAACTTGACGAATCCGCCTAAGTCGTTGATCTGGACGGCGCGCGAGCGTGGCGAAATTGGTAGACGCAAGGGACTTAAAATCCCTCGGCCTTAGGCTATACGGGTTCGATCCCCGTCGCTCGCACCACATTGAATTATCGTTTGAAAAGCAGCTTATCCTCCCTCGAACAGAAATCCCGACATTTCCTGGGGGAGGGGCAGCCGCGGCGCGGACGCGGAGACTGGGCCAAACAGGCCATAACGTTGTTGGATGGATTTCCAGCAAACTCCCGGACTGCTTGTCGACTTGCAGATATGGTCGATTTGCAAAGAACGTATGGGCCTCATCTATGCTCACGGATGTCGAAGCGCTGGCTGCTTTGCCCGCCTCGCATTATCAGTGGGCGCTAATTTAGATAGGCGTTCGCAACGGCCTGCGGTAGAATGGGCAGAGGCCGCCAATTCCGGTCTGGCCATGGCGAATCCGTTGTTGGCAAATCGATGAAACAAAGACTAGCAGCAGTCCTGGCGGCCGACATGGCAGGTTATAGCCGGCTGATGGAGGCGGACGAAGCAGGCACGCTCGCCCGCCTCAGAACGCATCGGATAGAGTTGATCGACCCTGCCATCGCCAAGAACGAGGGCCGCATCATCAAGACGACGGGCGACGGCATGCTGGTCGAATTCCAAAGCGTGACCGACGCTGTGAGATGCGCCATGGAAATCCAGCAGCGCATGAAGCGGCGCAATTCCGACGTGCCGCAGGATCGACGGATCGAATTCCGGATCGGCATCAATGTCGGCGATATCATTTTCGACGACGATGACATTTTCGGCGATGGTGTGAACATTGCCGCGCGCGTCGAACAACTAGCCGATGTCGGAGGCATCTGCATCACGGCCGCGGTGGCGACGCAGATTGCCGACCGGCTAGAAGTGGCCATCGAGGACCTTGGCGAGAAGGCACTAAAGAATATCAGCCGTCCGGTTCACCTTTACCGGGTCGGTGTCGACGCCGCCGTCCTGGCGCCCACAGCGGATGCCGCGGACGCCAAGCGGTCCGCTTCCAAACCCACGATCGTCGTTCTGCCCTTCAACAACATGAGCGGCGATCCCGAGCAGGAGTTCTTCGCAGACGGTCTGACCGAGGATATCCTCACCGAGTTGTCGCGCCGTCACGAGCTGTTCGTCATCTCGCGCAACTCCAGCTTCGTCTATAAGAACCAGCCCGTCAATGTGCGCGAGGTGGCCGAGAAGCTCGGCGCCCAGTACCTGGTCGAAGGCAGCGTACGGAAAATCGGCGACAGGGTGCGCGTCACGGTCCAGTTGATCGACGCGGTCAACGATGCCCATGTCTGGGCGGACAAATACGACCGCAAACTCGACGACATATTTGCCATCCAGGACGAGGTGACGGCCGCGATCGCCGCCACGCTTCCCGGGCGCGTCGAGGCGGCCCAGCGAGACCAACTCGCCCGCACGAAGCCGGCAAACATGGCCGCCTACGAATGCGCGCTCGCGGCCAAGGTGCTGCACCACAGAAGCAGCCCCTCGGACAATGCGCAAGCCCAGGCGTTGATCGACAGGGCCATCGAACTCGACCCAGGCTATGCGCATGCCCATGCCTGGCGCGCTTGCATCCTCGGGCAGGCCTGGGTGAACGGCTGGTGCAGTGACAAGGATGCCGCTTGGGCGCAGGTCAATTCCGAGTTGGAGCGGGCGCTTGCGCTCGACGATAACGACGCCGACGTGCATCGCATTCTCGCCGCGGTCAATGTCAACAACAACCAGCTGACGACAGCACGCTATCATCAGGAGCGCGCCCTCTCGCTCAACCCCAATTACGACCTGGTGGTGGTTCAGCAGGGCGAGTTGCTGACTTGGCTCGGCCGGCCGGAAGAAGGAGTCGAGTGGATCCGCAAGGCCATGCGGCTCAACCCGCATCATCCGGCACGTTTTTGGAGTCACCTGGGAAAGGCCCATTTCACCGCCCGGCAATATGGCGAGGCGATCGAGGCCTTCATGCATCTTTCCGCCATGGACCACGTCCAGCACGCTTTCGTCGCGGCCTGCTATGGATGGCTCGGCGATGATATTGCGGCATCCGCACATATGAGGCAGGTCAACGCGCTTGCGCCCGAATTCGGCATCGAGCCGTTCCTCGCTACGCTGCACTACACCCAAGAATCCGATACGCAGCATATCCGCGACGGGCTGATCAAGGCCGGTGCCGGCGAGTTCGTCTCAACGGCCAGCGACGTAGAAAAACGCAAGACCCTTGGCTGAATTCCAGATCTCTCGACAGTGGGTTGTCCTCGACTGAGGGCGGCGCCGTCGAAACGCGCCAGCAGCTTTATGCTGAGCGCTGACTCCGGTAATTAAGCAGCGGATTCCGTCAACGCACACCCATCGGCCTTAGCCTATACGGGCTCGATCCCGTCGCTCGCGCTACCTTTATAAATCCGTTCGAATATGCTTGTATAATGTGAATAAACCATAGGCAGCGCTTGTCTATGGCCTTAACGGTGCAAAAAATGTGGGCACTGTGCGGTTGAGTAAGTATTGTCTTAGTGGGAGTAAGACGATGGTTTACGACTGGGATGGAGCAAGAACGCGGCGCATCAGGCTCTTCAAGATGAGCGCCTTTCTATTGTTGGGAACGACGATGGCGGTGGTGCCGCTGTTCTTTTGGACATTGCAACTGCGCGGGCTTTGACGTGCCGGACGCGTGTCAGCGTCCCGGCAAATTACGCGGGGGCGTTCGCCCCGGTTTTCGTTTCACGCCATTTGTTGAAGACCCAGCCGACGATTAGGCCGAGTGCTGCGCCTGCTGCCTTGATGCCTGCATCGTGAAGGCGCGCATGCCGCGTCGGCGACAGGTACTGCAGATATTCGATCGCGAACGCACCGAAGATCAGCAGCACGGCAACCGCCTTCCATTGTTTCGGATAGGCGAGAGCAAAAGTCAGCCCTGCTGTCAGGTAAGCCGCGGCACGGTCGATGTCAGGTGTTTCGATCGTGTGGGGTCGCAATTCGATCGGCGAAACTGTGACGAATAGGATGAAGGCGAAAAGAAGCCATGCCAGCAGCTTTGTGATCTTGGGTGTCATCTTGCTGTCATATTAGTAATTGCTGCGCGACATCAAGTTAAAAGCCGTCCACCTGACCCGGATATTGGGCGCAATTAGAAGACGCGCTTAAGGAAGCCTTTCATCAAGCGAACCGCAAATGGCGCAAACGGGCTTCTTTCTGTCGGTTGCCTGTGTCATAGCGACGTCTGGATTTTTGAAAATGGACGAACGCCCGTGACAAGACACGATGTCGAAGGCGCAGAAGAGGCAATGCGCAGCCTTTTCCCTGCTACGCCGCTGCAGCTCAATGACCACCTCTCCGCCCGCTATGGCGCGGATATCTGGCTGAAGCGCGAGGATCTTTCGCCTGTTCGCTCCTACAAGATCCGCGGCGCGTTCAATTTCTTCCGCAAGGCGATTGCCGAAGGTGCGGGCGGCAAGACTTTCGTTTGTGCTTCTGCCGGCAATCACGCGCAGGGCTTCGCCTTCGTCTGCCGCCACTTCGGCGTGCCGGGCGTCGTTTTCATGCCGGTCACCACGCCGCAGCAGAAGATCGACAAGACCCGCATGTTCGGCGCCGGCTTCATCACCATCAAGCTCATCGGGGATTTCTTCGACCAGTGCTATCAGGCGGCCCGCGATCACGTCGAAGCGATCGGCGGCGTCATGGTGCCGCCTTTCGATCATGTCGATATCATCGAGGGCCAGGCGACCGTTGCTGCAGAAATCATGCAGCAGCTTCCCGAAGGCACGGTGCCCGACATGGTTGTCCTGCCGGTCGGCGGCGGTGGCCTTGCCGCCGGCATCACCGGTTATCTCGACGGCATCGTTGCGAAATCCGATTTTATCTTTACCGAACCTGCCGGCGCCCCGAGCTTGCGCCGCAGCCTCGAAGCCGGGCAGGTGGTGACGCTTCCCAAGGTCGACAATTTCGTCGACGGCGCGGCCGTCGCCCGCATCGGTGACCTGAATTTCGCGGCCCTGAAGGACTTTTCGGTCGAACAGGTCAGGCTGATGCCGGAAAACGCCATCTGCGTTACCATCCAGGAGATGCTGAACGTCGAAGGTGTCGTGCTGGAGCCGGCTGGCGCCCTGTCGCTGACGGCGATCGCCGCCATGGATCGCGAGGCCATCAAGGGCAAGACGATCGTCGCCGTCGTCTCCGGTGGCAATTTCGATTTCGAGCGGCTGCCCGATGTCAAGGAAAGGGCGATGCGCTATGCCGGCCTGAAGAAATATTTCATCCTGCGCCTTGCCCAGCGCCCCGGCGCACTGCGCGATTTCCTCAATCTTCTCGGGCCGCATGATGATATCGCCCGCTTCGAATACCTCAAGAAATCGGCGCGCAATTTCGGTTCGATCCTGATCGGTATCGAGACGACGGCCCCGGAGAATTTCGTAACGCTGGTTGCCAATTTCGAAAGCGCGGGCATGGGCTTTGAGGATATTACCGAAAACGAGATCCTCGCAAACCTGATCATTTGACTTTGCGTCAACTGCACTGCGTGCTAAAGGCGGATTATGGCTTCGTTCCTTTCAAACATTCTTTCGGTCTTCTCCGGCGGTGGCAAATCCTCGAGCGAGGCAGCTGCGGGTCCTTCGGGTGAGCCTCAGCTCTATGGCGATTGCACCATCTATGCCGAGCCGCAGAAGGAAGGTGGCCAATATCGTCTGGCCGGCCGCATCGAAAAGAAGGTCGGTGAGGACGTTCTCGTCCGCAAGTTCATCCGCGCTGATCTCTTTTCCTCGTCGGATGATGCGATTGAATGCACGGTGCGCAAGGCGCAACAGATTATCGATCAGCACGGGCCTTCGCTTTTCAGCGATGGCGAGAAGCTTCGTCAGGTCTAACGGCAAGCTTAGTCCGAACTGACATTTCCCGTTGTTTTTCAAAACTATGACAGCATTTCCGTGACGGAAACTGCTGCTTTGCTCACCTAATCTTAAAGGATTATGGTGAAGGTGGCGCCTGCAGGTTTTGCAGGGCACCGCTTGTGTTTGAGCTTTCCGGACGATTGAACAGAAGATCCGCCGCGGCGGCTGCGGCTTGCACTCCTGTTGTGGGTGGAGGACTGTGATGGAGCTTTTCAACTCCGCGCTCTTCATCTTCGAAGCCATCGGCTATTTCGTGCTGATGGTCAGCCTCCTGCATTTTCGCCATCGCCTCGGATTGGGCGTCTTCCTGACGGCGCTCGGCGTCATGCATTTCATGGAGACGTATCTCGCAGCAGTTTTCTATGTTTCCCTGCCGTTTGGGAACGTCTCGCCGGGTTCTTCAGTATTCTTTTCCGGCAAGCTGATGATGATCCTTATGCTCTACCTGCAGGAGGACGCGGCGACCGTTCGCCAGCCGATCTATGGTCTGTTTCTCGGCAATCTTCTGACCGTCGCCATTGCCTGGGTGCTGCAGCTTCATCAGCCGCTGGAGCTGTCGCCCGGTCATCCCGCTGACGTTGACTTCCTCAAGGAGATGGGCTGGCTGATGGTCTGGGGCACGGCAATCCTCTATCTCGACTCGCTCGGAATCATCCTGCTTTACGAGAAACTTGGCGATTTCATGCGCCGGCGCGTGGTGCTGCGCTTCATGATCTCCGGGCTCGTGCTTTTGACCTTTGACCAGATCTGTTTCTTCAGCGGTCTTCATTATTTCGTGGGCGTTCCGATGGCTGCCTTCTGGGCGGGATGGGAAGCCAAAATGCTGGCTGTCTGCCTCTATTCCCTGATGTTTGCCGTCTACGAATACTATGTCCGCCGGGACGGCGTTGCCGCCTCGGCCCGCTCGATCAGCGACCTCTTCGGCGATCTAACATTTCGCGAGCGCTACAACGATCTTCTGGAGCGCACCGGCCGCGACATCTTGACCGGCGTCTATGACCGCAGCCGCATGGAGCTGGAGGCGCCGCTGATGGTACGCGAGGCGCTTCGGCAGGGCCAGTATGCGACCGTTCTCATCATCGATGCCGACCATTTCAAGGACGTCAATGACGGCTTCGGCCATCTTCAGGGCGATGAGGTTCTGAAGGCCATTGCTTCGAGGCTCGGAACGACGCTCCGCTCCAGCGATCGCATCTTCCGCTTCGGCGGTGAAGAGTTCGTCGCCGTCTGCCCCGGCACAGGCCATGAGGAAGGCTTGCTGTTGGCGGAGCGCCTGCGCTGGACGATCGAGACCAGTGTGAAGACGCCGGATGAGGCGTCGGTATCGGTGAGCATAGGGGTTGCGACCGCCGACGAAGATGGCATCAGCTTCACGACCGTGCTGTCTGCGGCAGATAGCCGCCTTTACGATGCAAAGAAGAGCGGCCGCAATTGTGTCGTCGGCCGCTCCGGAGTGGTCAAGATCAGCTAGAGCGCAAATCCGTCTCGCTCAGGCGGTTCGGAAGATCTTGGCGCCGGAGGGAGCGCTCGTCATGCCGCCATCGACAGTGATCTCAATCCCCGTGACATTGCTGGAATCATCCGAGGCGAGATAAAGCGCAGCCTTTGCGATCTCGTCTGCCTCGCTCATGCGGCCGAGCGCGCTCATATTCCCGAGCTTTTCTTCGAGTGCCGTCATTGCATCCTCCGTCTGCGCGTAGGGCGACCAGATCGGCGTGCGCGTACCGCCAGGCGTTACCTGGTTGACGCGGATGCCGCGCGGTGCAAGTTCAGAGGCGAGGTTGCGGGTCATGGAGCGCACAGCACCCTTCGTGGCGGCGTAGGCAGACCAGCCCGGCGCACCGAGAACGGCGTGAACGGAACCATTGAGAATGACCGAGGCGCCATCATTCAGATGCGGCAGTGCGGACTGAACCGTGAAGAAGACCGAGGTCAGGTTGGTGCTGATGATCTTCTCGAACTGTTCCAGCGAGGTCTGGCCGAGCGGCGTTGCGCCGCCGATGCCGGCATTGGCAAAGACGATATCGAATTTGCCGACATCGGAAGCAGCTTCGGCGAAGACCTTCTCCGCGGCCGCAACATCGGTGAGGTCGATCTTCAGCGCCAGCACATCGCCGCCAAGCGCTTTCTTGGCTGCTGCGAGCGTTTCCGGGTTACGGCCGGTAATGATGACCTTCGCGCCTTCGGCAACGAAGACCTTGGCGGTGGCAAGCCCGATGCCGCTGTTGCCGCCGGTAATGAGTGCGACCTTGTTCTTAAGACGCATGGGAATGGCTCCTATTGGAAAATGTCTCGATCTGGATTATGATCGATATCCATAAGGATTATGACTGTAATCCAGATAAGTCAAGTCCGTATGTCGGGAGATTTTCAATGGGCCATTCGCAACTGGAAAAGCAGAAGACGCACGATAGGATCCTCGAGATTGCTTCCAAGCGTCTGCGGGAGAAGGGGCTTGAGGGTATCGGCGTCGCCGACCTGATGAAGGAGGCCGGGCTCACGGTCGGCGGCTTCTACAAGCATTTTGCATCACGCGATGAGATGGTGGCGGAAGCCATGAAGCTGGCTTTCGGGTCCTGGGAAGCGAAAGTGCGGTCAGAGGGCAGGGCGCCGGCAGATATTCCGATCGCGGAATATTCCGCCAATTACCTGAGCGAGGTCCATCGCGATGACGTAAGCGGCGGCTGCCCTTTTGCTGCGCTGACCGCCGATCTTGCCCGCAGCGGCGAGAAATGCCGGTCGCTTGCGACCGAGCAGCTGAAGACGAATCTCGGAAATATGACAGACCGTATGAGCGCCGCCGACGAGGCTGAGGCGCGCCGCAAGGCAATCATCGTCTCGTGCCTGATGACTGGCGCGCTCGGCCTTGCGCGCATCGCGGACGATGAAAAACTCTCCGACGAAATTTTGGAAACGGCCCGCTCCTTCGTCAATGATTTCTCTGCAAAATGAAAGGGCCGGCTTGCGCCGACCCCGAGTAGAACTTTTTTGAATTTAAAGCTTAGGCAGCAAGAGCAAGCTCTTCGACGCGCGACTTGGCAGCGCCGATGGCCTTTTCGGCAGCTTCCGGGCCAAAGGCGAGGCCTTCGACATAGATGGTTTCAATATCGGTTATGCCGAGGAAGCCGAGAACCGATTTCAGGTAAGGCACGGCATGGTTCATGCCGGCGGCCGGACCCTGGGAATAGACGCCGCCCGAAGCAAGGACGACATAGACCTTCTTGCCGGTGGCGAGGCCGACCGGGCCGCTTTCGGTATACTTGAAGGTGAGGCCGGCGCGGGCCACGTTATCGATCCAGGTCTTCAGCGAAGAATAGATATTGAAGTTGATGAGGCCAGTGCCGATGACGATGCTGTCGGCTGCGAGCAGTTCATTGACCAGTTCGTCGGAAGTCTTGACGGCAGCAGCTTCCTGGGCGGTGCGGGCTTCCGGCGGCTTGCGAATAGCGGCCGTAAATAAATCGTCGATGTGCGGAAGCGGATTTGCGGCAAGGTCGCGGCGAACGACGACGCTACCCGGGGCCTGAGCCTTGAGCTTGTCGGCAAGCTCGACAGCGATCGACGTGGAAAGCGACTCGGAACGCGGGCTGGACGTCAGAAGAAGAATGGAAGACATGGTTGAATTTCCTCTCGAATTGGTTTCAGCGACCGATTGGGAGCGGCAAATCGCTGTGTTCGAGAGAGAAATAAGGCTGGTCTGATATCGAAAAAACTGTGATAATGTCGATCAAGATTATCGATGGATTGGATGGAAGATGCTTCCCAACCCGACTCTGGATCAATTGCAGGTTTTCCTGACCGTCGCCGAAACCGGCAGCTTTTCGGCCGCTTCGCGCATGCTGAACCGGGCACAGTCGGTCATCAGCTACACGATCGCCAATCTGGAAGCCCAGCTTGAAATACTGCTCTTCGAGCGTTCAGGCGCCCGCCAGCCGAAGCTGACGGATGCCGGCAAGGCGATGCTGGAAGATGCCCGTCGCATGCTGGCCGACCTCGAGGTGATGCGCGCCCGCGTGAAAAGCATTAAGCAGGGGCTGGAGGCCGAGCTTTCTCTGGCGATCAGCGTCATGGTGCCTGCTGATGCCGTCATGATGGTGCTACGCGAATTTCGCGAAAAATTCACCGGTGTTGCGCTGAACCTCAACGTCGGTGAGCTCGGCATGGTCATGGACATGGTGATGAACGACAAGGCTGATATCGGCGTCGGCGGCGCGCTTGTGAGGCAGGAAGATTCACTGATAGCCGAGAAGATTGGCTATTCTTTCATGGTTCCTGTCGTCGCGCCGGATCATCCGCTGGCGCGTATCGAAAGGCCCTTGACGCTGGCCGATGTGCGCGAAGAGACCCAGCTCGTGGTCTCCGATGCCTCCGGGCTTACCAAGGGGCGGGATTTCAATGTTCTGTCCTATAGGACATGGCGCGTCAGCGACATTGCGACCAAGCACCAGCTCATTAAGGGTGGTCTTGGCTGGGGTGGCTTGCCGGTCTCTCTGGTTGGTAACGACATCATGAAGGGCAATCTGGTCGCCATCAAGCTGGAGGCCTACGAGCAGGGCGAGTATCCGGTCTACGCTATGCACAAGGCCGCCAGCCCGCCAGGCCCTGCCGGCAGGTGGCTGGTCGAGGCCTTCCGCAGGCGGCTTGCCATGTGCCCGAGCCACGGAGAAATGGTCAGTATGCTCGGCATCGACGAACTGCATGCGATGCCGGAGGCTGCAGAGTAGCCACAAGCTTGACGGGTTTCCGGCCTTTGCTATAACGGCGTCGCGGTCTGCAGTTCACCGAGGCGTCGCCGTCCCGCATGGGAAGCTAAACCTGCTCCAGAAAGATCATCAGCACTTGTCCTGTGCCGAAGTCGAAAGCCGGCGACCACCGACACCTTTTTTGAGGGAACGGCGCGTTGAGGATAAGACGTGACCAGATCTATCTTTCCAATGGAAATCGCCGATCTTTCGGCTTTTGCCAAATCTCTCCGCAAGCAGATCGAAGCGCTCGGTGACAAGCCGAGCCATGTCGAGATGCTCAATCTGCTGACTCGCGCGGCGGGTTATCGCAACTATCAGCATTTCCGCAGCGTGGCGCACTCCGCCGAAGTCCTGAAGGACTGGAGCCTGAAGCTGGATACCCAGCCTTTGCCGGACGAAGAGCGTGTGCAGAAGGCATCGCGCCATTTCGACGGCAACGGTCGACTGATCCGCTGGCCGGGCAGAAGGGGGCTGCAGGAGCTTTGCCTATGGTTCTTGTGGTCGAAAATACCAGCGGATGCGGAACTGACTGAGCGTGAAATCAGCGACTTGATAAGTCGCCTGCATCTCTTCGGCGATGCCGCACTGCTGCGCCGCGAGCTTTTCGACTTCGGGCTTGTCCACCGCACCCGCGATGGCAGGCAATATCGCCGGATCGAAAAGAAGCCGCCGGGTGAACTTGGGCTGCTTCTTCGTCGCATCGAAGCCGAGGCAGAAATTGCGTGAGCAAAAAAGGGCGCGGTTGAAGGAACCGCGCCCCTGCGGTTTTAGAGAACCAGCCTGAACTTCGCGAAGCCCTCGGCACCTTCGCCGGCATCCTCGATCTTCACGCTCTTGACGTCGGCGAGGTACTGTTTGGCTTTCGGGCCGCTTTCGAACACGACGGTCGTGCCGGGCAGGGGCTTGAAGGTCCAGTTGCCATCGGCGGAGGGGTTGATCGTGCCCTGATCATGGACGTAGCGGACGATGACGTCGCGGTTAGTGTCCGGTGCCCGGAAGATCACCTTGTCGGAAGCGATTTCCGGGAAGCTGCCACCGCCGCCAGCACGATAATTGTTGGAAACGACAACGAACTTCTGCGTCGGATCGATCGGTTTGCCCTCGAAGGCCAAGTTCTGGATTCGGTTGGAGTCCGGATTGACGGCCTTGCCCGAGGGATCATATTTCGGCGGCTGCGACAGGTCGATCTGATAGGTCACGCCATCGATCACGTCGAAATTGTAGGACGGGAAGTCATTGTTCAGCAGAAGCGCGTCTTTGGCGCCGGGCTGGATGTGGTTGAACATGCCGGCGGACATTTCAAGCCACTCCTTCACCTGCGCACCGGTAATGGCGACGGCCTGAACCGTATTCGGATAGAGGTAGAGGTCGGCGACATTCTTGATGGCGATATTGCCGGCTGGAACATCCGTATAATAGTCCGCACCGCCGCGGCCACCGGCCTTGAAGGGGGCTGCGGCGGAGAGAACCGGCAAATCTTTGAACTGCGTATCGGCGAGCATCTGCTTGATGTACCAGGTCTGAGCCTGCGAAACGATCTGTACGGAGGGATCGTCGGCGACGAGCGCAAAGTAGGAATAAAGCGGCGTGGAGGTCTTGCCGACAGGCGTGCGGACATAGGCAAGCGTTGCCTCATGCTCTGCCTTGGCGGCCTCGACCACTTCCTTCTTGTCGGTGACGTCAGCAACGACTTTCTTCTTGTCATCGCGATGGTAGATCGGCCGTGCTTCCGAGGTGAAGGCGACGATCTTCCAACTGTTGCCGTCCTTCTCCAGCAGCAGGTCGATCAGGCCGAGATGCGAACCCCAGAAGCCGGCCATGACTGCGGGCTTGCCATGCAGCGTGCCTTTGACCGGATCTGCATTGGCAATGCCATCCCAGGATTTCGGGCCGGGGAAGACCAGATGCTGGTGACCGGTGAAGATCGCGTCGATACCCTCGACGGCTGCCAGATGGAGCGAGGCGTTTTCCATTTTCTCAGACGGGCCTGAGCCATCGATGCCGGAGTGGGAAAGCGCAATGACAATATCGGCGCCGGCTTCCTTCATGACCGGCACCCAGGCCTTGGCGGCCTGAACGATATCGCGCGTCTGCGCCTTGCCTTCGAGGTTCTTGATGTCCCACAGCATGATCTGCGGCGGCACGAAACCAATGAAGCCGATTTTAACAGGGCTTTCATTGCCGGCGCCGTCCTTGATCCGCTTTTCGACGATGATGTAGGGCTTGAAGAACAGATCATCCTGCTTCGGATCGGAGGCGAGCTGGCCCTTGGTCAGGTTGGCGCAGACGAACGGGAAGTTCGCGCCGTTCAGCACCTTGAACATGAAGTCCAGGCCGTAGTTGAATTCGTGGTTCCCGAGCGTGCCGACCGTATAGCCGAGCGTGTTCATCGCCTTGATGACCGGATGCACGTCGCCATCCTTCATCCCATGCTGATAGGCCACGTAATCGCCCATGGGATTGCCCTGCAGCACGTCGCCATTATCGATCAGCAGCGAGTTGACGGCTTCCGCGCGGATCGTGTCGATGATCGTTGCGGTGCGCGACAGGCCCATCGTGTCGTTCGGTTTGTCGGCATAATAGTCGTAGGGGAAGACGTTGACATGAATGTCGGTCGTTTCCATCAGCCGCAGATGCGCCTGGTTGGCCGCAGCTCGCGCACTGAATGGGTGCAGCAGCACCAGAGCGGAAGTGGCGGCAAGACCGCCGAGCAGGGAACGACGGCTCATTGCAGGCACATCGAAAATGGAAGGCATGGAAACACTCCTTTTGACATCATGCATCACCCGGTTCGATGAACTTAGGATGATTGGCAAAGGAGTACATCGCGAAAATGACAGAATGGCAAAGACGATGCCGCCAAAGCGGCACCATGCTGGAGAGCTTTACCGAACGCGTGGCACTTCGCGATGGAAGAAGCGGAAATAGGAGGCAATGAGCGCGCGTGCATTGGAATTGGCGTCGAACTGGATGCCGACGCGACCATTATGTGTCCAACGGATGACGCCTTCGAGCAGGCCGAGATTTTCAGCTTCGATGCGAACCTTGCTGCCCGAAGCCGCATAAAGCGGCGCCTTGACTTCGAGTGCAGCACCCGTAGCGGAAATATCAAGGATGCGGGCATCTACCTGGTTGTTCAGATAACGGATCTTGCCAAAAACGCGGCAACTCCTGCGGTCGGCCTTGCGGGCCGTGATCTTGAGATTGCGTATCATGCTTACCCCGTGACGAATTCGGGAGGAGCATATGCAGCGAAGATTGAAATGCCTTTAGGCGCTTATTTAAAATTGGCGCGAAAGTCTCAATTCGGGACGACGGCCCTCCGCGCCACAACATGTTCGCGCCAAACGGTAAAGATGCCCGCCGCAACTACGATGATCGAACCGGCGATCATGTTCAGCGTCAGCGTCTCCCCGTAGATCAGCACCCCGAGGATCGAAGCGTAGACGAGTTGGATATAGGTGAGCGGCTGCACAGCGGCGGCATCGAGACTGTCATAGGCGCGGATCAGAAAGTAGTGGCTCGAGGTGCCGGTCAGGCAGACGGCCAGCATCCACATCCAGTCCCAGCCCTGAACCGGCGTCCAGTAAAAAGGGCCTGCAAGCGTCATGACGAGAGCCCCGACGACCCCCGTATAGAAAAAACTCGTCATCGCCGAATCCTGCCGGCTCACGTAGCGGGTGGCGATCACGTAAAGCGCGAAGTTGATGCAGGAGACGACGGCAAGAAGCAGGTTCACGTCGAAGAACCCGCCCTCCGGCTTGAGGATCAGCAAGACGCCGCAAAGTCCGACACCGATTGCCGTCCAGCGGCGCCAGCCAACCCTTTCGCCAAGCAGTGGAATGGCAAGCAATGCGACGATGATGGGGGTGGCGGCAAAGATTGCCTGCGAATGCGCCAGCCCGATCAGCGCAAAACAGGTGATTGCCAGCACCACTTGCGCCGCAAGCAGAACACCGCGTGAGATCTGCAGAAAGGGATGTTTCGTGCGGGCGGTGGCGGCGATGCCACCGCGCATTTTCGCGGCCAGAACGACGGTGAACAGGCCGAAGGCCCAATAGCGCACCATCGTCACGAAGATAGGCGAATAGGCTGAACCAAGATGTTTTGAGATCGCGTCCTGCAACGAAAAGATCGTCAGTGCCAGGAGCAGGAAGATATAGCCGTGGGTTTTGGATTTCATGTCTAGCCGTTAAAGCGGGAGATACCCGCTACGCCAAGCTAGGGCAGGTTTCCAAGGGCTTTGCAAGGGCTCAGAGGCCGACATTCGGCCTGTCGATAATTTCGCGCAGCGCAAAACTAGAGTTGATCTTCACCACATGCGGCAACGCCGAAAGCCAGTCGCGGTGGATGCGCTCATAATCTTCCAGATCACGGGCGGCGACCCGTAGGATATAGTCGTACTCACCGGACATCAGGTAGCAGACGAGCACGTTCGGGCAACGTTTCACTGCCGCCTCGAATTCCGACAGCGTCTTGGCGAACTGGCCGGACAGCGAGATGTGCACGATCGCGATCATCTTGTAATCGAGTGCCTTGCGCGAAAGCCGCGCATGATAGCCGCCGATGACACCGCTCTTTTCGAGAATATCGAGCCGTCGCGAACAGGCAGAAGGCGATAGTCCCACCTTGTCGGCGAGCTCTGCATTGGTGATGCGGGCGTTGATTTGCAGCGCCCTCAGAATCGCAAGATCGATACTATCGAGGTCAGACATTCGAAGAACATTCGAAAAATGGACGGTTAGCGCAATAATCGCCGGAACTTTGCTGAAACGCAAATCCTCTTTGCAAGGACATTTCGCGGCCTTGGTGGTTGGATTTGGGGCGAGAAAACGCTCCGCGGAATGCGGACATAAAATGAGAGGAACGCGAATGCGTGTCGGTTGCCCGAAGGAAATCAAGAACCATGAATATCGCGTCGGTTTGACGCCGGCTTCGGTCAGAGAATATGTCGCCCACGGCCATGAAGTCTGGGTGGAAACAAAGGCGGGCGCCGGCATTGGTGCCGATGATGCCGCCTACGTGGCTGCTGGCGCGAAGATCGCCGCCTCTGCCAAGGATATCTTCGAAAAGTGTGACATGATCGTCAAAGTCAAGGAGCCGCAGCCCCCGGAATGGGCGCAGCTTCGCGACGGTCAGCTTCTTTACACCTATCTGCATCTCGCGCCCGATCCGGAACAGACCAAGGGTCTGCTCGCCTCCGGCGTGACGGCAATCGCCTATGAGACCGTGACGGACGATCGCGGCGGCTTGCCGCTCCTGGCACCGATGTCCGAAGTCGCCGGCCGTCTGTCGATCCAGGCCGGCGCAACCGCGTTGCAGAAGGCCAATGGCGGCCTCGGCATCCTGCTCGGTGGCGTGCCCGGCGTTCTCCCGGCAAAGGTCGCGATCATCGGCGGCGGCGTCGTCGGCCTGCACGCGGCCAAGATGGCTGCCGGTCTCGGCGCCGATGTCAGCATCCTCGACAAGTCGCTGCCGCGCCTGCGCCAGCTCGACGACATTTTTAACGGCCGTATCCACACGCGCTATTCCAGCATTCAGGCACTGGAGGAAGAAGTCTTCTCCGCCGATCTCGTCATCGGCGCGGTGCTGATTCCGGGTGCTGCCGCACCGAAGCTCGTCACCCGCGAAATGCTCTCTGGCATGAAGAAGGGCTCCGTGATCGTCGACGTCGCGATCGACCAGGGCGGCTGCTTCGAGACCTCGCATGCAACGACCCATTCCGAGCCGACCTATGTCGTCGACGGCGTCGTGCATTATTGCGTCGCCAACATGCCGGGCGCCGTTCCCGTCACGTCAGCTCACGCACTGAACAACGCAACGCTCGTCCATGGTCTGGCGCTTGCCGATCGAGGCTTGCGCGCCATTGCCGAAGACAAGCACCTGCGCAACGGCCTCAACGTCCACAGGGGTCGCATCACCAACAAGCCGGTCGCTGACGCGCTTGGGTATGAAGTTGTGGCGACGGAAAGTGCGTTGAACGTAGCGTAAACCAGCTGACTCAAGGTCAGATGAAGGCGCCGGCTTCCGCAAGGGCCGGCGCTTTTACTTTGTCGACCCGACACTGGTAGCAATTGTTACGCGCCGAGCGCACATGCACATAAGCGATATCGGACCGAGCGAGCAGTTCCTCCGCATAGGCCGGAATCTTGTTGATCGCCGTCACCGCGCCAGTGCCATAAACGATCCTGTCGTTCTCACTGTAACCTCGCACAATGAAGTCGCGGCTCGTGGTCAGGACGGGAGGTAGGATTTCGTCAGCGGAATAGCGTTGGCAGGGCTGTTTGTGCAGAAAGATCGGGCCGGTTTCCGCATAAGGCTGCAGCTCCGGAAAAGGCCGGTAGGCGAAGACGAAAAGCTCTTCGCCGTTGTCGATATTCCTCAGGCAATGCCGGCAGGGATAACCCTCGCCATCGGAAACAAGCGTTTCCGGCAAACGATCATAGGCGTCGCGTCCGCCATTCCAGAGTGCTTCCGCTTCTGCTGTGGGTACGGCGGAAAATTGAATGCTGTTCATGGCAAATCTCCTCGTGAGCTTTGCCATAGTGTCTGCGCTTCAAGCCGTCTAAACCACCCGATTCTTGCCTGAACCGACGGAGCTCGGGACCAGCGCAATCAGCCTCTTCTGGCTAGCTCCAGCAATTCCTTGTCGCTCAGCGGACGAACAATCCCGGTTCCCGTAGAGACGGGTGAGAAGCCGAACATCTGATAGAGCTGTAATGCCCGCGGATGGTCGAGGTTATTGGTCGTCGTCGTGACCTTCTTCGGGTTCAGCGTCCAGATAGCGTAGAGAGCCTGAAGCAGGAACCATTTGCCGATGCCAAGGCCGAGCGCGTGCTCGATGAGCCCGAAATGGGAAAGCTCGATCGTATCTTCGTCCTCGCAAAGATATTCGTAGAAGCCGGCCGGCGCACCGTTGACGTAGAGTACGCTGATATTGTTGCGCTTGTCATGCAGCGCTGCCGTAAGCTCCTCGTCACTCATCCTCAACCGATCGACCCACTGCCAGCGCGCGCCGACCTGACGGTAGAGATAGCGATAGAAGGCCAAGGGAATACCAGGCGCGCGCATGATTGCCGTCTGGATGTTGACGGGCACTGGCAGGCTTGCCTTCGGCGGCGCAACCATTTCAAGCCGCGTGATATGGGCCTTGAGCGAGGCGGGCGTCTTTCCCATGGGCATCAAGCTTTGACCGGTTCCGGCGGACCGGTGACGACGGGCGTATCCTCACGGCTGCCCCATTCGCTCCAGGAGCCGTCATAGAGCTTGTTGTCGGTATGCCCCAGCGATTCCAGCGCCAGCGTGATGATGGCAGCGGTAATGCCCGATCCGCAGGAGGTGACAACCGGCTTGGAGAGGTCGATACCGGCATCCTCGATCGTCTGCTTCAGTTCCGGCAGCGATTTGAAGCGGCCTTGATTGGCAAAGACGCCTGATGGCAGACTGCGGGCGCCGGGCATATGGCCGGAGCGCATGCCGGCACGCGGTTCTGGCTCGGTTGCTGCGAAACGGCCCGCGCTGCGAGCATCGGCGATCTGGAGCGCAGCGCTGGAAACGATATCGCGCATTTGCTCGAGATGGACGACGCGGCTCGCATCATAATTCGTCTTGAAGGTGGCTGGAGCATAGTGCGGCACTTCCGTTTCGAGCGGCCGTCCCTCAGCCTTCCAGCCGTCCAACCCGCCATCGAGCACGAAGACGTTCTTGGCGCCCATCACCCGGAACAGCCACCAGACGCGCGGCGAGGCGAACATGCCGATACCGTCATAGACCACGATCCGGTCGTTCTCGCCGATACCGAGCTTGCCGACTTCCGCGGCGAAATAATCGGGCGAGGGGATCGTGTGCGGCAGGTTCGTCGAGTGGTCGGCGATCTTGTCTTGATCGAAACGGATGGCGCCCGGAATATGACCGGCGGCATATTCCGCATCGGCGTCACGCTTCTGGGCCGGAAGATAGAAGGATGCGTCGAGCACGCGCAGATCGGGCTTGCCGAGTTCAGCTTGCAGCCAGTCGGCCGCGACGACGAAACGGCTCTTGGTCTCGCTCATAATGATCTCCCCAGATATCAAGCTTGTTCGCCGGGTGTGCCGAAGCGAATACGGAAGCGCCGGTTTTCTTTGCCTTTCTTCTCGATCTTGGCAATGTGAATCTGGCCGACTTCCTGTGTTTCCGAAACATGCGTGCCGCCGCAGGGCTGACTGTCGACAGCAGAATTCTCACCGATGCAGACGAGGCTGACACGGCCGAGGCCGATAGGCGGGCGCACGTTCTTCGATTTGACGATGCCGGGATTGGCAGCAAGCTCCTCGTCCGTAATCCACTGAACATAGACCGGATGGTTCTGGTTGACGAGGTCCATCAACTTCGCCGTCACTTCGTCCTTGTCAATCGTGTCAGTCATGTCGAAATCGACGCGGCTTTCATCCTCGCCAACGGCAGCGCCGGTGATCGGATAGGAGCAGACGACGGAGAGGAGATGGCAAGCTGTATGCATGCGCATCAACCTGTAGCGGCGCGGCCAGTCGATGTGCAACACCAGCTTTTCGCCGGTCTCCGGTCGCGGCTGGCCTTCCAGCGGCACATGAATGACAATGTCCTTGGTGGCGCCATGCTTTGTCTGGCCAAGTTCTATCCTGGAGCCATCGATACGTTCGAAGAAGCCGGTGTCGCCCGGTTGCCCGCCTGATGTCGCGTAGAAGCAGGTTTGGTCCAGTTCAATGCCCCCGTCTTCATGAACGGCCGTGACGACTGCTTCGCATGTAGAAAGATAGAAATCGTCACGGTAGAGGGCATTGACTGGCATTGTTTTCACGCAGCGGGTTCGTAGGGTATTTTGATATCCGTCGAGCCAACCATCCAGGCGGGAATGGGAAGGCCCTTGGATGACAGGAAATCCGGGTTGAAGAGTTTGGACTGATAGCGGTTGCCATAGTCGCAGAGGATTGTCACGACCGTGTGGCCAGGGCCGAGATTCCTGGCGAGGCGAACCGCACCGGCAATATTGATTGCCGTGGAGCCGCCCAAGCAAAGTCCCTCATGCTCGACCAGATCGAAGAGGTAGGGAAGCGCCTCGACATCGGTGATGTGATAAGAGAAATCAGGCGTGAAGCCTTCGAGATTGGCAGTAATGCGCCCCTGGCCGATACCTTCCGTGATCGATGAGCCCTCGGACTTCAACGTGCCGTTCGCGTAGAATTCGTAGAGTGCGGCACCTTCAGGGTCGGCTATGCCAATCTTGATGTCCTTGTTGAAGCCTCGGAGACCTGCCGCAACGCCAGCAAGCGTGCCGCCGGAGCCGACCGAGCAGATGAAGCCGTCGATCTTGCCGTCGGTATCCTTCCAGATCTCGGGCGCGGTCGTTTCGATATGCGCCTGGCGGTTCGCGACATTGTCGAACTGGTTCGCCCAGATCGCCCCGTTCGGCTCGCTCTTGGCAAGCTGCTCGGCAAGGCGGCCGGAAACCTTCACATAATTGTTTGGGTTCTTGTATGGGACGGCCGGAACTTCGACGAGCTCGGCGCCGAGCAGGCGCAGCGCATCCTTCTTTTCCTGGCTCTGCGTTTCCGGAATGACGATGACGGTGCGGTAACCGAGCGCCTTGGCGACGAGCGTCAGGCCGATGCCGGTATTACCCGCCGTGCCCTCGACAATGACGCCGCCGGGCTTCAGCAGCCCCTTCTTCTCGGCATCGCGGATGATGTAGAGCGCCGCTCGGTCCTTCACCGATTGCCCGGGATTGAGGAATTCGGCCTTGCCGAGAATGGTGCAGCCGGTCGCCTCGGAAACACCCTTGAGCTTGATGAGGGGCGTGTGGCCGATAGCCTCGATGACGGAGGGGTGGAAGGTCATGGAATCTGCCTCGTTTCAGCATAGTTTAGGAACGGTCTTTTCCCTTCACAAGGCGGCATTGGCAAGAAATCCTATTCCATGCCTTTTAAGCCGACGACAAAATTAGTCTTCCGTTTCCGGCGTTTCGCTCAGTTGCGGTGGCGCCGGCGCCTTCCATGCTTCAAAGCGGTGGCGGATATCCTGCATCGCCTATGCTGCTTCGGGCGGGCCTATCGCGCTGACCGGCTCCTTCCGGGCAGGTCGTGGGTAACCTCATCGGCTGAAAGCAGCCACAATGCTGTGATAGAGCCATTATCCCGGGAGAGACGAGGAGCTTCCGGGCCTGCATTCGCATTAAATCGGCAGACCGGAGGAAGTGTCATGCGTAATTTCATTGCCCGCCCGGAACATGGTGTTGTCTGGATTTCCGGTGCGAGTTCCGGAACAGGCCGGGCGCTTGCGCTGAAACTCGCAGGCGAGGGATACAAGGTCGCCGTCACTGCCCGCAATCACGATAAGCTGGTGGAATTGCAGGTCGAGGCGGCTGGATTGTCTGGCAGCATTATCGTGCTCGATGGCGATGTGACCGATGCCGAAGACATGGAACATATCATGGCCTCGATCGAATATGAGCATGGTGCGCTCGCCATGGCGATCCTGTGTGCAAGCGTCTATCAGCCCGTCCACGGCGAGGATTTGAACCGGGCCGATTTCGAGAAGACTTTTGCCGTCAACCTGTCAGGCGTCGTCAACTGCCTGCTGCCGGCGATCCGCCACATGAAGGCGAAGGGGCAGGGGCAGATTGCCGTCGTTTCCTCAGTGACGGGCTACACGGGATTGCCGACCAGCGCCGCTTACGGCGCGACCAAGGCTGCCCTGATCAACATGGCCGAAAGCCTGAAATTCGATCTCGACAAGATTGGCATCCGCATCCAGCTCATCAATCCGGGCTTCGTCGATACGCCGGCACGCAAAGATACTTTTCCCGTGCAGGCACTGGTTTCGCCCGAGGCGGCGGCAGAGCGTATTGCGGCGGGCCTCAAGTCGCAGGCTTTCGAGATTACCTTCCCGAAGCGCTTCACCTATATGCTGAAGTTCCTCCGGATCTTGCCCTACGGTCTCTATTTCGCGCTCGTGAACCGCGTCACCGGTTGGCGTGAGCGGCCCGTTGATGACAGTCACCGATCGGCGACACCGCATCCGGCCGAGTAGTCAGCGGTGCGAAAAGACCACCTGCCGCACATCGATGTTGTAGGCGCGGAAGCCTGCCTCGTAATAGAACAGATAGAGTTACCCTGCCAATGGCTGCCCATTGTCTTGCCTGAGGGTCTGTTATGCAGGTACGGGGCAATCATCGGTTTCATAAAATACACATGAAAAAGGCCGGTCGAGCCGGCCTCTCTCAATCATCTTTGCCGGTCAGTTGTCGTATTCCCGGCAGGCTTCGCTGATCGAAGCGCCGCTTTGGCCGCCGCGTGTATCAACACCCGTGTTCTGCTGCGGCATTCCGGGGCAATCGATGGCCTGACCGCCGATGCTCTGCGTCGTCATCGGATCTACCGGGCCAACGGGAACCGGATGAATGCCATTATCGTCATTCGTATAGTCTGACGAATAGTTACCCGAGCCCGGGTCCGTAGAGCCGCCATTGGTTGGGCCGATGCTATCGGGATTGGACTGAGCAAATGCCGACGAAGCCATGCCGATGGCAAGCAACGAAGCGGCGATAAGGGATTTACGCATGGGAGCTATCCTCCTTCGATTTTCATCTTCGGTGACCCTTTCCTAACCCCCGAGAAAACTCCTGGTTCCAAATTAGGCTTCAGAATTTAAGCGGGGTGGTTGAGACAATCACGCACGTACGCATATCCTGCCAGCTGCCGACTATATCGCTGAGCAGCAGTTTCTGATGCCGGCGATGGATTTTTCCTGCTTTCTAGGAAGTTTTGGAGCTTCATTTCTTTAGTCCATAAATTTTATGGATAATTCTGACGAAGATGCGTCGCACCAGTTTGCTGCGCATACGCCAGGAGATAGCAATGACAAAAATCCTGATCGTGCCGGGTCTGTTCGGTTCCGACGAGGGGCATTGGCAGCACTATTGGCTTGATGATGTGCCACAGAGTCGGATGGTCTGCCAGGACGACTGGAACCACGCTCGTCTGGACCGCTGGATGGAGCGGCTGGAACAGGCGCTGCTGGAGGCGGGGGAAGCCTATATCGTTGCCCATAGCCTCGGCTGCATTCTGACGGCGAGGCTCGCTGACCGGCCAATGGCCCGGCGGGTCAAGGGAGCGCTTCTGATCGCCCCTTGCGATTTGCCGGCCACGGAAAGGCTGCATTCCGGTTCGCTCGCTTTCGGCCCCATGCCGACAAACCCGCTTCCCTTTCCGAGCCTCACCGTCGGCAGCCTCGACGACAAATATATGTCGCTCGACCGTTTGAGCTTCTACACTCGTCTCTGGAAAACCGAGGTTCGCAACATAGGCCTCGCGGGCCATATCAATATCGCCAGCGGTTTCGGCCGTTGGACCGGCGGCTATGCGCTGTTTGATGTGGTCAAAGGCAAGGCGAAGGCAAAGAGACCGCAAATATCCACGCTTGCCGCGACCACCGCATCGGCGTGACGCTTTATCGGGCATGCGCAAGAAACGGGTTGAACTTAAGCTTCCGCGGTACGATTCTAATAGCCAACGGAATGCGAGGCTTCACGATGGCTCAGAAAGTGCATCAATACCTGATCTTCGAAACCGCCGGCGGTTTTTGCGGCATTGCCTGGAGCGATGCCGGCGTGACGCGGTTCCAGCTGCCGACGAAGAGCGCGGATTCGACAGAACGCTTGTTGCTGCGCCGTTTGCCGGTTGCCGAACCTGGCAAGCCGACGCCGCAGATTCTGGACGCCGTCGCCGCGGTAAAACGCTATTTCGAAGGGGAGGAAGTCGACTTCTCCAGCATCGCCGTTGACCTTGATGGCCAGGATGCGTTCTTCCGCGATATCTATGCTGCCGCGCGCCGCGTCAGTTGGGGTCGCACGACGACCTACGGCACGCTGGCGAAGGAGCTTGGCGCAGGGCCGGAGGCAGCGCGCGATGTCGGCCAGGCCATGGCGAAAAACCCCGTCGCGCTCATCATTCCCTGCCATCGCGTGCTGGCGGCAGGTGGAAAGATCGGCGGCTTTTCGGCGCCCGGCGGTTCGACCTCCAAGCTTCGCATGCTGGAACTCGAGGGCGTTCATGTCGGCCCGCCGCCACCTGCCCAGCAGTCTCTCGATTTTTGAGGACGAACCGCGAGCAAGTGGTTGGAATGTGCCTAAAACCCTCGCTATAAATCTCTGTCTATAGCGAGGTTTTTCATGAAGAAGATTTTCAACCCGCCATCCGTCCGCCGTCCCTTCGGAAATTACAATCACGGTCTGCTCATACCGCCGGACGCATCCTTGCTTGTCACGTCAGGTCAGCTCGGCATCGGCCTCGATGAAAAGATTCCTGAGGATGTGACGGCCCAGGCCGAGCTCTGCTTCGAAGCGATCAAGGCGATCCTCGCCGAGGCCGAGATGAGCTTTGCTGATGTCATCCGCATTTCCGGCTTCGTGACGAAGCGGGAAGACTTCCCGGCCTATATGGTGGTGCGCGACCGCTTCACGCTCGACCCGAAACCGGTTTCGACGCTCATCATCATCAACGGCTTTACCCGGCCGGAATTCCTGGTGGAAGTGGAAGTAACGGCGGCGAAGGTTTTCTGAGATTTGATCGCAAGCTCCGCGGCGATGACGACGGGGCGGCTTAACGGCGTGGCGGCAACGTATTGGGCGGTGCGCGCATGCTGGCCAGTATCGGCGTCGAAGAGATCGACGACCATGCGGGTGCGCCCCTTAAGTGTAACGATGCAAGCCGCCCTTAGAATCGCTCCATCGCGTCCTTCACTTTCGCCAGGAACGCTGCCCGTGTCTCCGGGGTGCAGTTGTTCATGTCGTAATGGGCGAGAAAGGTAACCGGCTTGAACGGGTCGATCTGCGCCCGCAAGACACGCTTCACGATCTTCTTCGGCGGATTGCCGGCAACGAAGGCGCGGAAAGGTGTCGCGCCATAGGTCAGCACCGCCCCAAGCTTCTTGATATGCCGCAGGCGGGATTCGACCTTGCCGTTCACGAGCGCGAAGGAAACCCCGGGAAGCCAGACCCGGTCGAAATAACCTTTCAGGATCGCCGGGAAGCCGAAATTCCAGACCGGTGTGCAGATGACCAGCGCCTCTGCCTGCTTCAGCCTGTCGACATAGGGTTTCACCAGCGAAGTATTGTCGGGATAGTCGTGGTAGACGAGCCGATCATGTTGCGACAGGACGGGATCGAAATTCTCCGCATAGAGATCGCAGGCATCCACATCGTGCCCGGCCTTGGCGAGGCTCTCCAGGGTTTGTCTGTAGAGCGCTTTGCCATAGCTTTCCTCGACCGGGTGCGAGTGGAGGACGAGAACCCTCATGAAGCCTCCATGACGGCGGCAAGGCCCGGGAAAAGGTAGTTCTTGCCGGCATCGAAATCGAAATTGGGATTCTCCCAGGCGATCATCTTGCCAGGATTGAGCAGTCCCTTCGGGTCGGTCTCATGTTTGAAGGCGAGCTGCACCTTGTCAGTACGCTTCATGCCGCCCTCTTCGAGCGTATAGCGGTGCGGGTTGAAGATAGGGCAGCCATGATCCTGATGGATCTTGATGATCTCTTCCAGCCGCTCCTCTGTCGTATAGCGTACTAGCGGCAGGCCCGAGCACTGGATCTGTCCGTCGAACTTGATGAATTCGAGATGACCCGGCACCTCATCGCCGAAAATCTCCACCATCTTCTTCACCTTGGCGACATGGTCCGGCCCAGGATACTGCACCTGAAGATAGGTGAAATTCGGATCGACCTTGAGCGCCCGCAGCGTCGTATGGTTCCACGCAAGCTCGTAGGCATGCGGAATGCCGCGCATGCTCTCGACCTTGTCGGAGCGGAACATGATCTCGCCTTTCTGCGCCGTCGTGAAGGCAAGGAAAGCATCCATGGAATGCGGCGCGATCATCAGCACGACGATCGACTGGCCCTGGCGGATATAGGGCTTGTGACGGGTGAAATATTCACGCGGGATGGGTGCGGCGATCGGGGCGATTTCCTTGACGAGAATGCCATTGCACTTCGCCAGCGCATCGGAAAAGCGCACCGCATCCATGAAGTCATCGTAGCCGACCAGCACATCCACCCAGTCATAAGCGGGTGCGAGCGGCATCTCGATTTCCGTGATGATGCCGTTGGTGCCGTAGGCATGGCTGACCTTCTGCAGATCCCAGCCGGTCAGGTCGAGCACGCGCGGCTCCGCCTCCATGGTCACGACACGCAGGCGCAGGATATTGCCGAGGTCGCGCAGTCCCCCCCAGGTGATCGAACCGACACCGCCGGAACCGCCCGCGATAAAACCGCCGACAGTCGCCGTTTGGGCGGTCGAGGGATGGAAGCGCAACTCCTGGCCGGAATGCGCCTTGGTCTGCTTGTCGAGCTGGGCGATCACGATGCCGGGTTCGCAGATGACGCGACCGGGATGGATTTCCTTGATCTTGTCCATGGCGGCGAGGTTGAGCACGATACCGCCTGAGAGCGGCATGGCCTGGCCGTAATTGCCAGTACCGGCGCCGCGCGGCGTGACGGGCACCCCATGGGCGAAAGCGACCTTCAGCGTCTGGATGACTTCAGCTTCATTCTTCGGCGTGACGACGATATCGGCCGTCACATTATCGAGCTGCGCCTTCAGGATCGGCGAATACCAGTAGAAGTCCCGGCTCTTCTGGCGAACGAGCGCCGGATTGTCCTCGATCGCGATACCTTCGAGTTCTTGTCTGATCTTCTGATAATCGGCCATGTTAGGCTCCAACGACGCTATCGAGTTCACGGTAATCCGGCAGGCTGCGGTCGATCACCTTGCCGCGACGAAGCACGACGCGGTCAGACTGCGGACGGGAAAGGAATTCGCTCCAGCGCCTGGCGCTGAAGAGCACGAGATCCGCAGGACTGCCGACGGCAATGCGGCTCATCTGCGGCCTGCCGGCAATCTTGGCCGGTGACGTCGTGACGACGCGTGCCGCGGTGTCGAGCGGATGATCGAGATGCAGGATGCGCACTGCCTCACGAAACACTTCGACCGGATCGAGATCGCCATAGGCGTAGAAGGGGTCGCGTGTATTGTCGGAGGAGACGGCCGTCTCGACACCGGCAGCCGCCAGTTCCTTGAACAGAGTGACGCCGCGCCAGCGCGGTGTGCGGCCGGGATAGCGATCCTGCAGGTACATGTTGCACATCGGCAGCGAGATGACCGAAACCCTGGCCTTTTGAACCAGTTCGACCGTCCGTTGCGCGGTATCGTCATCCTGCCGCGCCAGCGAGCAGCAATGGCCTGCCGTCACCTTGCCTTCGAACCGGTTGCGCAGAACGGCTTCGGCGATCGCCTTCAATGTTTCTGCGCCAGGGTCGTCGGTCTCGTCGACATGCAGATCGACATCGAGGCCGTTCTCCGCCGCCGCGCGCAAAAGCGTATCGAGCTGCCAGTCGAGTGCTGGTCCCATCTTGGTGACACCGCCAAGCAGCCCACCCTTGTCCTTTACGACAGCAACGAGATCAGCGAAAAAAGCCTCGTCGACCATGTTGTCCAGCGGGAAGAGAGCGACCGCCTGCAAGGCAATCTTGTCTCTCCATTCCTCCCGGATCTCGGCAAAGACCTCGAAGGAGATACGGTGCTGGGGTGCCAGCGAATCCAGATGCGTGCGGATAAGCCCAGTGCCGTGCGCATAGGCTGAACGCAGCGAAAATTCCATGCGCTTGCGCACATCCGCCGCCGACCAGTTTGCCTCGCGGTCCCGGCCGACCGCCTCTAGCGCACCCATGAAGGTTCCGTCGGGGTTGGGCTTGCGCGGCCAGATATGGCCCTTGTCCAGATGTGTATGGATATCGGCAAAGCAAGGCCACACCATGCCTTCCCGCATGTCTGACTTGGCAAATTCGGCCGGTGCTGTTCCGGAGGGCAGGATTGCCGAGATGAGACCATCGGCAATCACGATATCCGCCTTGACAAGGCCTTCATTGGCCGGAGCCGAGAAGCCGCTGGTGGCGACAGCGGGAAGTGTTGCGTTGGCGAGCACGAAACGGCCCGCATTCGGGGGGGACATGAAGGAATAGGTCATCAATTTTCCCGCTTCAGGCTGCTCTCATGCCAGCGATGCAGACTGAGCCATGAAATGAAGGAGGTAATGGCGAAAATCGCGACGCCGAGCATGGACAGCATGAAGAGCGCGGCAAAAAGGCGGGGAATGTTCATGCGATATTGCGATTCCAGCAGACGGAAGGCGAGGCCGGAACCGGCACCCGCCGAACCTGCGGCGAATTCGGCAACCACGGCGGCAATCAGCGCTAGGCCGCCGCCGATGCGAAGCCCGGTCATGAAATAGGGCTGGGCGGCCGGGATCTTCAGATAGATCAGCGTCTGCCAGCGCGAGGCGCCGTAGAGTTCGAAGAGGTTGATGAGATTATGATCGACGCTCTTCAGGCCTTGCACCATGTTCGACAGGATCGGGAAGAAGGCGACGAGGAAGGCGCAGATCAGAAGTGCCACCTGAGTTGACGGCGCATAGATCAGGATCAGCGGCGAGATCGCTACGATTGGGGTCACCTGCAGGATGACCGCGAGTGGATAGAAGGCGATTTCGATCCAGCGCGATTGCACCAGGAAGATCGCAAAGCCGACGCCGCCGATCAGCGCCAGTATCAGTGAGATGAACGTGATCTGGGTCGTGACCCAGAGGGCAGGGGCAAGTGTCCCCCAGTCGTTGATGAAAGCCGCAGCGACTGCGCCGGGACCAGGCAGGATGTAAGGCGGAACGCCCGAGAGCACCACATAAAGCTCCCAGATGACGATGAGTACGCCGATGACCAGGAAGGGCACGACAATGCGTAGCGCCAGATCGCGCCTGTTGGCATTGACCGGATTGGGAAGGGGCAGGGGTGCGACTTCGGTCGCTTCGATACTATCGACGCTCATCAGTGTTCCTCCGCCCCGCCAATGGCCTCGATCAGCGAACGTGACGCTGTTTCACAGGCTTGCCGGTATTCTTCCGAAGTTCGGTAATGCGAATCCCGTTCCAGACTGGTCGTCAGCGGAAAGTCCGCATGGACGCGGCCCGGCCGTGCCTTCATCACCACGATGCGGTTGGAAAGATAGGCGGACTCGAAGACGGAGTGCGTCACGAAGATCACCGTAATGCCCGTCGCTTTCCACAGCCGCAGGACGTCGTCATTGAGCTTCTGGCGCGTGATTTCGTCGAGCGCTGCAAAGGGCTCATCCATCAGCAGCAGTTTCGGTTTGGTCACCAAGGCGCGGGCGATCGACACACGCATCTTCATGCCGCCCGAGAGCTCACGCGGATAGGCATTGGCGAAGTCCTGCAGGCCGACGGTTGCGAGCGCTTCCGTGATCCGACTGCTTGCTTCCGCCTGGGACACGCCGCGCAGCTTCAGCGGCAGGTAGACATTGCCGAAAACCGTCTTCCAGGGCATCAGCGTCGGCTCCTGGAAGACGAAGCCGATATCGCCTTCCGGCAGGCCCTTCGAATTGATGCGCGAACTCGGCCAGTCGATCTTGCCCGACGTGGCGTCGCCAAGACCGGCGATGATGCGTAACGCCGTTGATTTACCGCAGCCGGAGGGGCCGAGAAGGCTGATGAATTCGCCGCTTTCGACCGTCAGCGACATGCCCGACAGCGCGACCGTGCCGCTGGAAAAGACCTTCGAGACCGACTGCATGACGACCAGCGGCCGCTTGCGTGTTTCCTTCGAAGGTGCCGCCTTGGTTTCGGCTAGGGACATTCTCTCGCTCTTTTATCGAAGGGGATGCGGCCCGCCGCCGAAAGGCGGCGGGTCTGCCTGGGAGGCTTATTTCTTCAGAGACATGCCGGTACCCTTGCAGACGAACTTCGTCGTAAAGGCCTTGGTGTAGTCGGTCTCAGGCTTGAAGACCTTGATCGCCACCATTTCATCGAAGAACTTCTTGTAGTGAGCGTCGGTAATGCAGCCGATGCCCTTGTCCAGACCTTCGCCGGATTCGATGATGCCGTATTCCTTCATCTTGGCGATCGAATAAGCGATCTGGCCATCCGTCATTTCCGGATTGTCCTTCTTGATCAGCGCATTGGCCTTGCTGTTGTCGCCGTAGAGATAGTTGTACCATCCCTCGATCGAGGCATCGACGAAACGCTGCACGACTTCAGGCTTGGCATCGACCATCTGCTGGGTCGTGGTGATCATCGTCGAATAGGGCGAATAGCCGTTGTCGGCGAGCAGGAAGACCTTCGGCTCCCAGCCGGTCTGCTTCTGGATCTCGTAAGGTTCCGAAGTCAGGTAGCCCTGCTGGGCGGATTGTTTGTCGGCAAGAAACGGGCCTGGGTTGAAATTGTAGGGCTTGTACTGCTCGTCCTTGAAGCCTGGAAAATTTGCCTTCATCCACTCGAAATAAGTGAGGTAGCCATCCTTGCTGAGGAAAAGGGTCTTCAGCTTCGCAAGATCCCCGAACTTGTCGACGCCGACGTCAGGATGAGCGATCAGGATCTGCGGGTCTTTCTGAAAGATCGCGGCGACATCGACGAGCGGAATGCCCTGCTCAACGGCGGAGATTTCGCCCTGCGGCCCGCCCATATAGAAGTCGATCTTGCCGGAGATCAGCAGCGCGTTGTTGGCGGCATTCGGCCCGCCCTGCACGATGGAAACGTCAAGGCCATATTTTGCATAGGTTCCGTCGGCGACCGCCTGATAGAAGCCGCCATGCTCGGCCTGTGCGAGCCAGTTGGTGCCATAGCTGACCTTGTCGAGCGCATAGCCGGGCGCAGTGGCGGCAAGCATGCTGCCAAGCCCCAGAACTGCAGAAAATACTGATGTTTTCAATCTGTTGGACATGACGGCGTTCCCCTTCTGGTGCCTTGGAAGCTCGTTTCCGGCCTCCGATTTTCTTCATTTGAGCGATTGCTTCGCTCTTTGAAAAGCATCAAAATTCGTGCGCAATGATGCCTTTTTGGCATCTCACCTGATGTCTGTGCCTAATTTGGGCGCTGTGCTTAAAAACGATGCAATGAGGTCTCGATGCTGCACTCCAGAAAGCTTCTGTACATCAACGAGATCGCCCGCACCGGCTCGATCCGGAAGGCTGCCGCGCGTCTCAACGTCGCTTCTTCGGCGATCAACCGGCAGATACTGGCACTCGAAGAGGAAATGGGCGCACCGCTCTTCGAGCGCCTGCCGCGCGGCCTCCGTCTGACGGCCGCGGGCGAACTCTGCATCGAGCATATTCGCGAGGTTCTGAAGAATTACGAGCGGTTGGAGGGGCGCATCAGGAGCCTGAAAATGCAGCAGGCCGGGAAGGTGCGGCTGGTAACGACGGTCGGCCTCGCCGCTGGGCCGTTGCCGGAAATCATCGCTCGGTTCCAGTCGGAGCATCCACGCGTTTTCATCCACCTGCGCAACGATGCCGGCACGATGACGGTCAATCCGGTGCTGTCAGGTGAGGTGGATATCGGCCTCGGCTTCAATATCCCAGCCACGCCCGGCATCCGCACGCTCGGCAATTTCGATATCCCGATCGGTGTCATCCTGCCGCCCGGCCATCCCCTGATCGGACCCGGACCGATCAGCCTTGCCGATGTCGTACAGGAGCGGCTGGTGCTTGCGCAGCAGGGCACCAGCCTGCGCGAAGTCATCAACCTCGCAATGGCGAGGCTCGATATCCCTGTCGAGCCGGTTCTGGAGACAAACGCTTCGGAAATGCTGAAGAAACTGGTCAAATGCGGGGCAGGGCTCTCGATGCTGAACCCGCTCGATGTCATCACCGAATGCCGCCAGGGCGAGCTGGTTTTTCGCCCGATTGCCGAGCCGCACAGCCGCCATCAGCCGATGAAACTCTTCGCCCGCGCCCGTGCGCCGCTCGATTCAGCCACCAGCCTCTTCGTCGAATACTTGCTAGCCGAGCTTGCCGGCCTCGTGCAGGAACTGCAAGCCAAGGGACACATCCCGCTTGAGCGGCCTGTCGTCGCCTGACTATTGCGAATAAAGATTGGAGAGCGGATAGCGCTTCAGGTCATGAAGTAGCTCGATAAAACCCTTCACCTGATGGCGGCAGATTGCCTCGCCCTTTTCGGCCGTACCCTTTGAGGCGTCGCCGACAACGCCGTTCGGATTGAGATCGTGGGCGATCCAGGCCAGCGAATGCGGTGGCAGCGGCTGGATATACTGCGATTGCTCGCGCATCCATTCGGCCTTCGAAACGAAATTCTCAGCCTTCTCCATCCGCACCAGTTCCGGCCGGAAATGCAGCATCAGCGATGTCTCCACCTCGCCGCCATGAATGCCGTAACGTGTCTCGTGCTCGCTGATCATACCGTCAGGATTGCCGAACCGTCCCCATTGGGTGGAAATCACGGCCATCTGGTAACGCACGCGCAGCTCACGGGCGACGATGCTCATGATATCGACATTGCCGCCATGCGAATTGACGATAACGAGCTTGCACACACCAGCCTCCGCCACCTTCGCGCCGATCGCCGTCCAGACGAGGATCAGCAGCTCGGCGCCGAGGGAAAGCGTGCCTGGACCGTAGACGTGCTCATTCGCCTTGCCGATTTCCTGGGTCGGCAGGACGAGGATATCGAGGTCGTCGGGCCGTTGCCGGCGCAGTTCCGCCAGCATGCCGTTGGCGATCGCCACATCGGTTGCTATGGGCAGATGCGGTCCGTGTTGCTCTGTCGAAGCGATCGGCAGGATAGCAATGGTCGTGTCGGCAGAGAGAGCGGCAAAATCATAAGTGTTCAGTTCATTCCAGTAGAATGGTGTTGCCATTGCTGCTTCCCTCGTTGTCATTCTTCGATAGTGAGTAGGGAATAACGCGACATGCGAAAAGCATCGATTTGCGCGCGTGCCGCTGCCTTTTTGCGCGCATAATATCTTAGTCCGATGTCAGGCCATCTTTGCGCACTGGAAATAAATATTCCGCCGTTGCCTCTTTCGGGGAAGGCTTTGGTTTGACCGCGCTTGGCTCAGGTCTGTAGATAGTCATCAGCACGCAGAAACGCCTGCGAGTGTCCAGATTTAACGATCCGCAATTGGAGGGCCGACCATGAGTCTACGTATCAACGATATTGCTCCCGATTTCACCGCCGACACCACCCAGGGGCCGGTTCAGTTCCATGACTGGATCGGCAACGGCTGGGCGGTTCTCTTCTCCCATCCGAAGAATTTCACACCGGTCTGCACGACCGAGCTCGGCACCATGGCTGGCCTCGAAGGGGAGTTCAAGAAGCGCGGCGTCAAGATCATCGGCATTTCCGTCGATCCGGTCGAAAGCCACGGCAAGTGGAAGAACGACATCAAGACGGCAACCGGCTTTGACGTCGAATATCCGCTGATCGGCGACAAGGACCTCAAAGTCGCCAAGCTCTATGACATGCTGCCGGCCGGTGCCGGTGAAAGTTCCGAAGGCCGCACGCCCGCAGACAACGCCACCGTGCGCTCGGTCTTCGTCATCGGCCCGGACAAGAAGATCAAGCTGATCCTGACCTACCCGATGACGACGGGCCGCAATTTCAACGAGATCCTGCGCGCCATCGATTCCATCCAGCTCACCGCCAAGCACCAGGTCGCGACGCCGGCCAACTGGAACCAGGGCGACGACGTCATCATCACCGCGGCCGTCTCCAATGAAGACGCGATCGCCCGCTTCGGCTCCTTCGACACGGTTCTGCCTTATCTGAGAAAGACCAAGCAGCCGTCTGCCTGATCTGCCGGCTTGGTGATCGATTCAAAAGACGCTCCGGTGTCCGGGGCGTCTTTCTTTTCTAGCTTGCTGAACACGTCGAATTTACGCAGGTCGCTTTCGGCGATGCCACCAGACTGCAAAGCGGCGGCGCCATCTGCGCGCGACCGGAAGATCGTGAGAAAGGACGAGGAAGCCGAGCGGCAGCATCCAGAAGCCGAGAATTGGCAGAAAGCCGAGAATGCCACCGAAGATAAGCAATGCGCCGGTTGCCATTCTTGCGATGCGAGAGCGCGGCATTGGGATCCGCAACGAGCCAAGAACCAGCTTGCCGTCCTTGTGATCAATACCGAAACGCTTTTCTCCGGCCTTATTCGGTCTATTTTTCTTTTCAGTCATCCACAAGAGATGGGCGCAAGCGACGCAAATACAAGCTGATTTCATTTTTTTGAAAAAACCGCTTGGCAAATCGGGAAAGCATTTGTATTACCCCGCTCACGCCGCGGCCAAGCGGTGATCCCTGGTAGCTCAGCGGTAGAGCATTCGACTGTTAATCGACAGGTCGCCGGTTCGAATCCGGCCCGGGGAGCCAGTTTTAGAGAAGCGCCTGTTTTCGTTGAGAATTCCGAAGCAGGCGCTTTCTTCTCCACATTTGAAACGCGTTTTCTGCGGTTCGACTCCGGTGAATAACCATACTGGCGAAACGATTTGCCCCGAGTTGATAGCTCGATGGACGCGCCCGGCGTGCGCCGTTGTGAAGCAACGCGCACCGGCCGCGGGCAACGGTCTACGCGCTGCCCACTGGCCTGCCGTGTCTACGCGGCAGGATGCAATTCCAATTCATGGCACTTTCCCGAAATAGCCGGCGGACATGTTCTCACGCCTCTTTCGCACTTGAGGAAGCCGGGCACCGAGGCGGGGCAAGTCGCTGGATCTGCCGTAGGTTCTACTCGCCTCCTTCATCCGCAACGCACGCTCGCCGCCATTCGATCCGCACTGGAATCGGCCGGCGTCGAATTCTTTGAAGACGCGCGGTGATGGCGTAGTGAAGCTGCGCTATCAGCATTAGTCGCGCCACCTGCCCTCAGCTAAGGCGGAACTAATAAGTCCGGAGCTGGTTACTTCAGACACTCGTCTCTAGCGGAGGCTACGATGTGGGCTATCTTGATGGGTGCCGCTCTTATAATTGGCGGACTGCTTTTTTTCTTCTCATCGGCGCTTCGTCGAAAATCGAGTGATCCGCATCAAATGCCCCAAGGCGGCAGCACGCTGGAACCACGGCACCAGGGCATCAGGTTTCTCGGAGTATCCCAAAACTGGCAAGCCCTTACCATTATCGCGGTAGGCGTACTTCTCTTGGCTTTTGGTGCATATTTATGACGCTGAACAGCAGTTGACCGTACCAACTTGTCTTAATAGCTTCCAACTGCGGCCTACCAAACCGCACACCACCATACTGGCATTGCCAAATCGACGTTCTCAATGTGGGCCGCCACCCACAAGATGCCGCAGGCCATTCCCGAACCAGAAAGAGGGCAAGCGCGCTATAGACGCGAAGCTGGACGAGATCAGCGGGCTCACACGATATGCGCCCGGTTCGGCTAACTCAGGCGAAGTTATAAACCTTGGATTTTTTGCCGTCTTCTTCTTCGCAATTACGCTTGGTACGCTAGCGGAGCTTAGCGTCGCAACACGACGCGAAGCTCCGATGGGCCGTAGCACCTCTATTGAGGCGAAACGGCGGGCTTCTCGCCAGAGGCTGGAGCAATCGTTCCCGACTTGGCGATCTCCGACAGGTGAATTGGCAGCTCGCCATTTTCCTCAAGGGCCGTTGCCGTAATCACGAGTGCGCCGATGAAAAATATCAGCAGCTTCACCGTGTGAGAGCTGAGGCTGGCTTTCTGCCACCAGCCGGCCTGGATACGCGAAGGCTCCAGATAATATTTATAGTAAAATTCCGGATCGCTGGTTTCGATGAGGTTGTCGTAAATATGCGGCAGCACCCCGGCATGCCGGACTGCACGACCGCCGGCGAATTTGGCATGAAGGCCCTGGGTCTCCGGATCGTAGGATACAGCGCGGATCTGCTTCGAATTCAAAGGCACCCAATTCATTTCTGCTCCTATCTCTCCCTCCCGGACAGAGGATGGAACGCCGACGCCGGAAGTCAAGTTAAGATTTTTTTAATATTATTCTCGTCTAATTTCCATATTATCTAATATAATAAAAGTCGAGGAGCCGCCGCCGTTATAGATGAGGCCTATCGGATAAGTATAGGTGACAGGCTAAAGGCCTGCTGAGTTCCCCTATTGCGCGATTTGGAGCGCGTGGAGGCCCGCTTGGGCAGCTGTTAGCCTAATTGTTGTTCAAGTAGGGCTCCCTTTCTTGGCGGAGCGAGCTTTTTATCTTCAGGCGCGGGGCGGATGTCTCGCCGCCTTCCGCAGCCGGATCGACGCTTGTTCTGTACGAACCAGATGTGGCCAGAGTTTGAAATTGCAGGAAATGTTTTTGGAAAGCCCTCTTGCGATTTCCTTACGATCATTCTAAACGCTCGCCACGGCTAGCATGACAGCCCGTGAGGCCTCGTGGCGGAGTGGTGACGCAGAGGACTGCAAATCCTTGTACCCCGGTTCAATTCCGGGCGAGGCCTCCAAATTTCTCACCGACATGGAAATCCGATCCGCCTCATAAATGAGCGGCATCGATTCCGCGTGTCGCATCACCAGATGCGGGAAACCGAGCTGAAATCGAACTGCGCCGGCTTGATGCCGGTCAGGGAATAAAGCGCCCGCAATCCGCCGTTGCGCAGCCCCGCCAGATAGTCGACATCATCAACAGCCATTTCGTTCTCTATCCTCGCATCGGCGCCGAGCAGCCGCTGCAGCGCCTGCGCCGAGATGCGTGTGAAATTGCAGATGGTGCCGTTCTTGAATTTCACAAGCAGTAACCGCGCTTCCGGATTGTAATGAAGCGTTTCGATGTCTGGCGATTGGATGGCGAATGTTTGCATGCGGCCAAACTAGCGGAAGCCGCGGCTGGTGCAACAGTATGGTTGATATAGAGTTAATGGCGCAATCGACTGTACCGGCTTGATCCAACTGGACGCGGAAATCTATTTCTCCGGCGCGCCGAGTAAGTCGCCAGAAAACTTTTACTGGGAGAGTACGATCTGTTCAGTTCGTTTCGCGGTCCAGCAGCCCGCAGCAGAATATGCCGACGAGTGCTGCGCCGATGAAAAAGTCGAACAGCGTAAAATATTCCAGAATGGCAGACATGGCCTGCTCCTCCTCATTTCCTCCGGTTGGCACAGTATCACGAAATCGCAATTCGCTCCACGCGGAAGTTGCAGCTATCGTTTTCACCTGTTGCATGCGGAGAGGGGTTTCCGGGATTCTTCAAACGGGTCTCCGGCAAGCCTTGAAAGCATCCGTGCCGGAGATTAAGAGACGGAAGACAGAACCGCTTTCATCGGCGAGAGGATATGATGGATTTCGAAGCAGCACGCGCAAAGATGGTCGACAACCAGATCCGCACCACGGACGTTACCTCGCATTCCGTGCTGACGGCCTTCCTCACCGTCCCGCGCGAAGTATTCGTGCCGGAGAGGGCGAAGGTTCTGGCTTATATCGACAATGATATCGAAATTGCTCCGGCAACCGCTGGCAATCCGGCCCGTTTCCTCATGGAAGCGTCGCCGCTCGCCAAGTTGCTGCAGCTTGCTGCAGTCACCAAGGATGATGCCGTTCTCGAAGTCGGCGCCGGCACGGGGTATGCCTCCGCGCTGCTATCGCTGATTGGCGGCTCCGTCGTGGCGCTCGAATCGGACGAAACCCTTGCTGCAGAAGCCAAGGCAAATCTCGCCGGGTACGCAAATGTGCAGGTGGCGACCGGCCCGCTTGAGAAGGGCAATGCCGCCGGCGCTCCCTATGATCTGATCTTCATCAACGGTTCGGTGGAAGAGGTTCCTGCGGCACTTCTCGTCCAGCTGCGGGATGGCGGTCGTCTCGTTGCCGTTCAGGGTTATGGCAATGCTGCCCGCGCGAAGGTCTTCGTCAGCGAGCGCGGCGCTGTTTCCGAAAACGTCTTCTTCAATGCTTCGGTCAAGCCTCTGCCTGGTTTCGCCAAGGCTCGCGAATTCGTGTTCTAAGGCGGTTTCAGTGCTGTTTTTTGAGCGGGCGCCATGGGCGCCCGTTTTAGTTTTCGGCTGTCTTAAAAGCCTTCACAGACTTCGCTTACACTTGGGTAACAAAACTGTGCATGGCTGCATTTGTTTGATTCGCGCTGATTTTTTTCCCCTTTGGGGTATTCTAAGGTCATGGTGATTCGGGTGCATGCTCCACGCCATCCGGTCGTTGTTAAGGGATAACGGGGATAGATATGGCTCAGCCAGGTGTAGTGCGTGAACCGTCCATGGAAGAGATCCTGGCCTCCATTCGACAGATCATAGAAAGCAATGAGCCAGGCGCCGGAAAGGCGATTTCCACCTCGCTTCCTCCCGTTTACGGGGCGGAAGAAGAAAACGACTCCGAAATTCATCTGACGGTCGACGATACCTATGCCGGTGTCGAGTTCCCCGAGCCGGCTGCGCTGCGTCCCGATCCGCGTTTCGTCGCTGCAAATTCTGCCGGCACGGCGTCTGAACCGGAAATGCCAGCCCGCGCCATGTCGCTTGCCGATGTCGCAGCCCGCGTCCGTGCCGCTTCCGAGCGTAGCGTTGTTCAGCCCGCTCAAACGCTCCGTGATATGCCCCAACAATTCCGTGAACTGCAGTCGCAGCAGGCTTATAACGCGCCGCGCGCAGCTGCTGCTCCGCGCCCGATCGAGCCGGCTCCGGCTCCCCGCGTTGCCCCCGTCGCCGATTATGCACCCGAACCTGCGCCGGTCTTTGCCGAGCAGCGCCTGCCCGATGTCCCGCAGCCTGCGCTCGACGAAGAGGCGCCCGTGTTTCCCGCTGTGGAGCAGCGCGTCGAGCCGCTGGCCTTCCAGCCGGCCGAAGTTGCGTCCGAGCGCGTAGCGGAAGACGGTCAGCCGTCACTTCTGTCGCAGAACACGGGCCTGCAGGTTGCCCGTTCCTTCGAAGAGCTTGCCGCCGCCATCGATGGCGCCGCCGAGCGCCGCTCGCTGGATGAGATCGCCGAAGACATGCTACGGCCGATGCTGCGCGAGTGGCTGGATGATAACCTGCCGACGCTCGTCGAACGTCTCGTGCGCGAAGAAATCGAACGCGTGGCGCGCGGCCCTCGCCGCTGATCGGACCGCTTTTCCAGACAAGAGCCGCTCCGGTCTCCGGGGCGGCTTTTTTATTGACTTGGCCGTAGCCATCCTATTTACAAAACGCCCATCCTCGAACCTCGAATTGGTCAGAAAATGCTCGAAAAGACCTACGATTCCGCCGCCGTAGAACCGAAAATCGCCGCGAAATGGGATGAGGCGGATGCCTTCCGCGCCGGCGCCAACGCAAAGCCGGGTGCGGAGAGCTTCACCATCGTCATCCCGCCGCCGAACGTTACCGGCTCGCTGCACATGGGCCATGCGTTGAACAATACGCTGCAGGACGTCATGGTGCGGTTCGAGCGCATGCGCGGTAAGGATGTGCTTTGGCAGCCGGGCATGGACCATGCCGGTATCGCCACGCAGATGGTTGTCGAGCGCAAGCTGATGGAGCAGCAGCTTCCCGGCCGCCGCGAGATGGGCCGCGATGCCTTCATCGAAAAGGTCTGGGAATGGAAGAGTGAATCGGGTGGCCTGATCTTTAATCAGCTGAAGCGCCTCGGCGCTTCCTGCGACTGGTCGCGTGAGCGCTTCACCATGGACGAGGGCCTGTCGCAGGCTGTTCTCGAAGTCTTCGTCACGCTCTACAAGGAAGGCCTGATTTACAAGGATAAGCGCCTCGTCAACTGGGATCCGAAATTGCTGACGGCGATTTCCGACATGGAAGTCGAGCAGATCGAGATCAAAGGCAATCTCTGGCATCTTCGCTATCCGCTGGAAGAGGGTGTCACCTATCAGTACCCAATCGCTTTTGATGACGCGGGCAAGCCCACCGAATTCGAAACGCGCGACTACCTCGTGGTTGCGACGACGCGGCCGGAGACGATGCTTGGCGATACCGGCGTTGCGGTCAATCCCAAGGACGAGCGCTACAAGTCGATCGTCGGCAAACACGTCATCCTGCCGATCGTTGGCCGTCGCATTCCGATCGTGGCCGACGACTATGCCGATCCGACAGCCGGAACGGGCGCGGTCAAGATCACACCCGCACACGATTTCAACGACTTTGAAGTCGGCAAGCGGGCTGGCCTGCGTGCGATCAACATCATGAACATCGACGGCACGATCACGATCAAGGACAACGAGGATTTCCTCGAAGGGCTTGATCATCCGGCCGCCCTGCACGGCGCCTGGGATCGCCTCGAAGGTCAGGATCGTTTCTATGCGCGCAAGATCATCGTCGAGATCTTCGAAGAGGCCGGCCTGCTCGACAAGATCGAGCCGCATAAGCACATGGTTCCGCACGGCGACCGCGGTGGCGTGCCGATCGAGCCGCGTCTGACCGAGCAATGGTGGGTCGATAACAAAACCCTTGCCAAGCCTGCCATTGCCTCCGTTCGCGAAGGCCGGACAAAGTTCGTGCCGAAGAACTGGGAAAACACCTATTTCCAGTGGATGGAGAATATCCAGCCGTGGTGCATCTCCCGTCAGCTGTGGTGGGGGCACCAGATTCCGGCCTGGTACGGCCCGGATGGTCAGGTTTTCGTCGAAAAGACCGAAGAAGAGGCGCTGCAGGCCGCCATCCAGCACTATTTGTCGCATGAAGGGCCGATGAAGGCCTATGTCGAGGACCTGCTTGAGAATTTCAGGCCGGGCGAGATTTTGACGCGTGACGAAGACGTGCTCGACACATGGTTCTCCTCGGCACTCTGGCCGTTCTCGACGCTTGGCTGGCCGGACAAGACGCCCGAGCTGGAGCGATATTATCCGACCAGTGTTCTTGTCACCGGTTTCGATATCATACCGTTCTGGGTTGTCCGCATGATGCAGATGGGCCTGCATTTCATGAAGGACGAGGACGATAACCCGGTTGAGCCGTTCCGTACCGTCTATATTCACGCCCTGGTCCGCGACAAGAACGGGCAGAAGATGTCGAAGTCCAAAGGCAACGTCATCGACCCGCTCGAACTGATCGACGAATATGGTGCAGATGCGCTGCGTTTCACGCTGGCGATCATGGCTGCGCAGGGCCGTGACGTGAAACTCGACCCGGCCCGCATCGCCGGTTACCGCAATTTCGGCACCAAGCTCTGGAACGCCACGCGCTTTGCCGAAATGAACGGCGCCAAGAGCGATCCGCATTTCGTACCGGAAGCGGCTGAACTCACCATCAACCGCTGGATCCTGACGGAGCTTGCCCGTGCGGAACGTGACGTTACGGAAGCTCTTGAAGCTTACCGCTTCAACGATGCCGCCGGCGCGCTCTATCGCTTCGTCTGGAACCAGTTCTGCGATTGGTATCTCGAACTTCTGAAGCCGGTCTTCGGCGGTGAAGACGAGGGCGCGAAGGCCGAAGCTCAAGCCTGCAGCGCTTATGTTCTGGAAGAGATCTACAAGCTGCTGCATCCCTTCATGCCCTTCATGACCGAAGAACTGTGGGCACACACGGCGGGTGAGGGCCAGGAACGTGACGGATTGCTCTGCCACGCCGAATGGCCGTCGCCGTCTTATGTCGACAATGCAGCGGCCGATGAGATCAACTGGCTGATCGACCTTGTTTCCGGCATCCGCTCGGTGCGCTCGGAAATGAACGTGCCGCCGTCGGCCACCGCCCCACTCGTCGTCGTCGGGGCCAACAGCCTGACGCGTGAACGGCTGTTCCGTCATGACGCGGCCATCAAGCGCCTGGCGCGTGTCGAGGGTATTTCGCTGGCGGAATCTGCACCGAAGGGTGCCGCTCAGATCATCGTCGCAGAAGCGACCGCCTGCCTGCCGCTCGGCAATCTGATCGATCTCTCGGCGGAAAAGAACCGCCTCGAAAAGGCGATTGCGAAGGCCGAGAGCGAAGTCGCGCGCATTGATGGCAAGCTCTCGAATGAGAAGTTCGTCGCCAATGCCAACCCGGAAGTGGTGGAGGCCGAACGCGAACGTCATGCAGAACTGACGAGCCAGCTCGAAAGCCTGAAGACTGCTCTCGCGCGAGTTAGCGAAGCGGGATAATCGCGGCTAACGAGTATAATTTTTCTCAAGGCGCGTTCCATTGGAGCGCGCCTCTTGCGTTAAAGAGCCTGACGATTCGTAAGGAATTGGGCGCTTTTGCCGATTCTGCCTGTGGATATAACCCATTTGAGGGACATCGCACGCGAAAACCAGCACTGTTGTCAGTTTGTTACAGCCACCGCGCTTGGTGGAATGAATATCTAATAGAACCCTAAAAACTGACAGATAGAAGAATAGGATTTTATATATCTGATTTTTTGACGTGCCCGTCAATCAGTTACGTAAATTAGTCATAACGCAACTTCGCGTCGCAGCGGAGCGCCTCGTTGCGATTTGTTAAGTTCACTAGCACAGTGTGATTACATCAATTGCTTGAGTGGGGGAGACACAATGGCAGCGCGTATGTTTTCCAGGGGCGTAACATCGCTCATCGTATTTTCGGCACTGGCTTCACCGTCCTTTGCAGGTGGTCTGGAGCGTGGCGGCTACAATATCGATCAGTTGTTCGATACGTCGTCCTTCTCGTTCCAGTCGGGCATTATCTATGTCACGCCTCAGCGCAAGCTAACGAACGCGCGTGACACGGCTCCCGCCGATGGGAATTTGAACAACCGTTCGAGTACGGCCGATGATACCGCGAACTATACGATCCCATATATTGGCTTCAAGGCCGGCTTCGGCGATGCGATCGACTGCCTGGTCGACTATTCCGAACCCTTCGGTGGGCATTCCGATCCCGGCTTAAACTGGGCCGGTGCTAACAACAACATCGAGACCGAGATCAAGACCCGCAACTACGGCGGTACCTGCTCCTATCGTTTCGATGTCGGCCCGGGACAGCTTCGCGTCATCGGCGGTGGCTTCTATCAGGAGGTCGAGGGCTTCAAGGAGCGCCTCGTTGCTCCTATCGGACCGCCGGCTTCAGCAATTTACAGCGGCATTGGTCGGCTGGACCTTGGCGATGAGGCGTGGGGATGGCGTGCGGGTCTTGCTTACGAAATACCTGAATATGCTTTTCGTGCCAGCCTCGTTTACAACAGCAGGGTTAAATACGACAATTTGACCGGCACAGTGGACCTGACCGAAGTGCCCAAGGCCATAAATCCGGCCAATCCTGCTCTTGGTGTCGTGACCCCCGTATTCGGTTCTGCTGAAGCGCCGGATTCGTTGGAGTTGAAGTTGCAGAGCGGCATCGCACCGGATTGGCTCGCCTTCGGATCGGTCAAGTGGACGAACTGGAGCGTCCTTCAGTCCGTGCCTTTCTGCCCGACTTCGACGAAGGGCCTGGTCGCCTGCACCTCCGGTGGGGCGACGGAACTGACTTCGCTTGACCTCCTCTATCGTGATGGCTGGACCATCACCGGTGGCGTCGGCCACAAGTTCAACGACCAATGGGCCGGCGCGGTCAGCCTGACCTGGGACCGTGGCACCAGCCAGGGCTATGGCGCTCAGACCGATAGCTGGACAGTCGGTGTCGGCGCTGCATTCACGCCTACCGAGCATATCGAGTGGCGCGTTGCTGGTGCCGTTGGTATTCTAACGAGCGGTTCATCGGGCGTCGTCACTCAGAACGGCGTCACGTTTGGAGATGATGTCTCCTATTCCTTTGGCAACGACTTGGTTGCCGCACTATCGACCAGCCTAAAGGTCAAGTTTTAATTCCCTGATTTGAAGAATTGAGGAGGCTGGCGGTGCCGGGCTCTTCTTCATTTGCCGTCATTAATCATCCCGTCTTCTCGTCTCGTTTTGTGACGATTCAGCAACACTTTTTTACGACCGTTCGCGTATGATGTCGGCGGGGCGAATTTGTCCATTTCCCGCCACAAAGAGGGCGCAGCGCTATTAGCGGGCGAGGAGATGACAAGCGTAGGTGTGCGTAAGCAGTAGCATGGGTCGAATTTTTTCGGGTAACGCCAGACATCGCGATAGCAGCGGCGAGAAGCCAGCGGCAACGGCCGTTTTGCTTTTCGCCAAAGGCATTTCCGGCAGAAAATCCCCCCTTTCGATAGTGTTGCAGATTTGCTCGTTCCGATCATTTTCATTCCCTCGGCATGAAGCTTCGTTCTCTGGGCACGGTAGCGATACCGGTTTGGTCACATTTGCTGTTTACGAAGACGACAGAGGCGGACGGGCAGGGTCCTGGAACGCAAAGGTAGTACCGCAGACATCACATGCGAGCCGTGCCGGAAGCCGGATGGTTCACGAGGATGTGCTGGTTTTGACAGAGGGGCATGGGGCTGGAAGCGACGCGGGTAAAGGAGCCTTGGAGCCCGCCGCGGGATCGCTCGCCTGGAAGGAATGCATCCACGCGGGCAGAACGGCGAAGAAAGCCGCCGCCAGGCGTCTGGGATGAACGAAAGAAACCGGTAAAGATGGTAACGTCCGAGTTCAGATTGTTCAAATTCATGCTGCTCAGCATGTCGATGGCCGTTTCCCTGGCCTTGGCCTGTCCGGTCCTGGCATTCGACATCAAGACGGGCGTGACGAAGGAATCAGGACCCTTCGATCTCTTCAAGTTTGGTTTCAAAGCTTACAAAAACGGTCAGAAGGAAGAGGCGGTAGAAGCCTATAAATACGCCGCTGAGAAGGGACATACCGGTTCTCGCTGGGCGCTCGCCAACATGTATGCCGATGGCGATGGCGTGGCGCAGGATGATTTCGAAGCCTTCAAGATCTACAGCGAGATTGCACAGCAGGGCGTAGAGCCCGGCTCGGAGGATACCGGCTTCTTCATCAATGCGCTGCTGTCGCTTGCCAATTATTACAGGCACGGCATTTCTGGCAGCCCGGTGAAGATCGATCTCAACCAGGCCCGGCAGCTCTATTTCCAGGTCGCTTCCACCTTCGGTGTTCCCGAGGCTCAGTTCCAGCTTGCGCAGATGATGCTCGCGGGTGAGGGCGGAAGCGCCAATATCAACCAGGCCAAGAAATGGCTCAATCAGGCCCGCAAGAGCGGCCATCCCGGTGCCATGGCGGTCTTCGGCAACATCCTCTTCGATGAAGGCCAGTCTGCCCGCGGTCTAGCGCTTATGACGGCCGCTCTCGACCGCTGTAAGCCGAAGGATTGCAGTTGGATGCAATCGCTTCAGGAGGATGCATTCTCGGTCGCTAGTGAAACCGATCGGCGTACGGCCATATCCCTATCGCATACGATTGCGAGCGGCTCGGACAACTAAGCTTTCGAGCAATTCCGGCAAAAGTGCGCAGCGATTTTGCGTCCGGAATCGCGTAAAACGAAAATGGTTTAAATCTCAGGCAGCGAAATCGAAGTAAGCAACGACGGGCACGTGATCGGAGGGCTTTTCCCAGGCACGCACATGCTTTTCGATGGCTGTTGACGTCATGCAGTCGGCTGCTTCCGGCGACAGCATCAAATGGTCGATACGGATGCCGTTGTTCTTCGGCCAGGCGCCGGCCTGATAATCCCAGAAGGAATAGAGTGCTGTCGCATCGGTTGCAGAACGCACCGCATCAACGAGACCGAGATTTTCCAGCCGGCGGAAGGCTTCGCGTGTCTGCGGCAGAAAGAGTGCATCGCTTTCCCAGACCTTCGGGTCGAAGCAATCATGCGGCTCGGGGATGACATTGTAATCGCCGGCCAGAATGAAAATTTCCTCGTATTCGAGGCGCTCGGCCGCGAATTTGCGCAGGCGCTCCATCCAGGCGAGCTTGTAGGGGTATTTTTCCGTTTCCGGCGGGTTGCCGTTCGGCAGGTAGAGGCAGCAAACGCGCGCCACCTTGTTGCCAGGCAGGGAGAAGACGGCTTCGAGGAATCGTGCCTGCTCATCGAGCGGATCACCCGGCAGGCCGCGATTGACTTCGGAAGGCGAATCCTTGGAGAGAATGGCAACGCCGTTGAAGCCCTTCTGACCATGCGTTTCCACATGGTAGCCGAGCGCCTCGATTTCCAGCCGCGGGAAGCCTTCGTCGATCGTCTTGATTTCCTGCAGGCAGACGATATCAGGACTGGAATCCTTCAGCCATTGCGTGAGGTTGTCGATACGCGCCTTGACGCCATTGATGTTCCAGGTCGCTATCTTCATGGCTTTATCCTGCTAACTCGCTTCGGCTCTTTTATCGCGCTCCCACGTTGGCGGACAAGACAGGAAACCGGCCGGAAGAAAATCTTCGGCCGGTTATTCGTGGAAAGTCGGTTTTGGATCAGATTGCGAAGCTGGTGCCGCAGCCGCAGCTTGCCACCGCATTCGGGTTCTTGATCTGGAAGGACTGCCCGAGCAGGTTGTCGACGAAATCGATCTCGGAGCCGGCCATGTAGACCAGCGAGAGACTGTCGATCAATACCTTGGCATCATTCTTCTCGACGACGATGTCGTCATCAGCCACGCCGTCCACGAGATCGAATTTGTAGGAAAAGCCGGAACAGCCGCCCCCTTCGACGGAGACGCGCAACGCGCTCTTGCCGGGATCGCTGCCGACGATAGCGGCAATACGCTTTGCCGCGGCATCGGAAAGGGTTACATTCGCTTCAGTCATTTTTCCTCCTGCCGGGGTCAAGATCCGGAGAGAATACTATTTGGACGTTTGATGTTCAAACGCATGATATCAAAGAAACTTATCATGATCCTTCCATAAAGGACAGGATCTGGCGAAGCGGTCGACAAAGCGCCTCTTTGCCGTTTCTGTAAGCTATAGGTATGAAGAGCGGAAAGCGGCGTCAATGGGCAAGGTCGCAACGCGTTAGTGACGGTGAAGAATGAGCTTCGACAGGCATGCATTGGGTTTCGGTTACGGGGAACGAGCGGTCTATGCGGCAGATCCATGGAAGTCGCGCGGGCGTCTCTATCCGGAGAGCGGCAGCCCGACACGGTCCGATTTCCAGCGTGACCGCGATCGCATCGTCCATACGACGGCCTTCCGCCGCCTGAAACATAAGACGCAGGTCTTCATCGCCCAGGATGGCGATCACTACCGAACACGCCTCACGCATACGATCGAGGTGGCTCAGATCGCCCGCGCGCTTGCCCGCGCCCTGAAGGCTGATGAGGATCTGGCCGAGGGCGTGGCGCTCGTCCACGATTTCGGCCATACGCCTTTCGGCCATACGGGCGAGGATGCGCTGCATGAAGAACTGCTGCCCTATGGCGGCTTCGACCACAATGCCCAATCCTTGCGCATCGTCACCAAACTCGAGCGGCGTTATGCTGAATTCGACGGCATCAACCTGACATGGGAAAGCCTGGAGGGTCTCGTCAAGCACAACGGTCCGCTGCTGACGGCCGATGGTGTCGGCACGCGAGGGCCGGTGCCGCAGCCGATACTCGACTATTGCGAACTGCATGATCTGGAACTTGCGAGCTATGCGAGCCTGGAAGCCCAGGCGGCAGCGATTGCCGACGATATCGCTTACAACACCCATGACATCGATGACGGCTTGCGCTCGGGCTACCTGAATTTCGAGATGCTGGAGGAAATTCCGTTTCTTGCCGGGCTGATGGCCGAGGTCAGGGAGCGTTATCCGCATCTCGAGCCGAGCCGCTTCACGCATGAAATCATGCGCCGTCAGATCACGCGCATGGTGGAGGATGTTATCGGCGTAGCGCAGAAGCGCCTGGCAGAGCTGAACCCGCAAAGCGCCGACGATATCCGCAATGCGGATCACGTAATGGCAACTTTTTCGGACGAGATGGCCGAGACCGACAGGCAGATCAAGGCGATGCTCTTCAAGCGCATCTACCGGAATGCCGATATTATGCGCATCCGCGCCGGTGCCGCTCAGATCGTCAAGGATCTCTTCGGTGCCTATATGGCCAATCCCAAGGAGATGCAGAGCCATTATTGGGTCGACCATATCGCCGGTCTTTCCGACGCGCCGAAAGCCCGCCATGTTGGGGACTATCTGGCCGGCATGACGGATACCTATGCCATCAGTGCCCACAGGCGATTGTTTGACCACACTCCGGATTTGCGATAGGCAGCGGGCGCCCGGCAGCCGCCGGCAAACCTGTTGGCACAGCCTGTGCATGGAAGAGTGCGATGAATCTTTTTACCGATTTCGAAGCCAGGATTAAAAACGCCCTTGAACAGCTCGATCTGGTCAAGGAAAAGCGATCCGAGCTCGATTTCGGTCGCATTGCCGTAGAGCCGCCGCGTGATGCGAGCCATGGCGATGTGGCGACCAACGCTGCCATGGTGCTTGCCAAGCCGCTCGGCACCAATCCGCGTGCGCTTGCCGAAATCATCATTGCCAAGCTGCAGGAAGACACCGACGTCGCCGAGGTTTCGGTCGCCGGCCCGGGTTTCATCAATATCCGGCTCTCCGTCGGCTACTGGCAGCGCCTGCTTGCCTCGATGATCCAATCGGGCACCGGCTACGGCCGCTCGGCACTGGGGCAGGGCAAGAAGGTCAACGTCGAATATGTCTCGGCAAATCCGACCGGCCCCATGCATGTCGGCCATTGCCGCGGCGCTGTCGTCGGCGATGCGCTGGCAAACCTGCTCGCCTTTGCCGGTTACGATGTCGTCAAGGAATATTACATCAACGACGCTGGCTCGCAGATCGATGTGCTCGCGCGCTCCGTCTTCCTGCGTTACCGCGAGGCGCTCGGTGAGAAGATCGGCGAGATTCCATCCGGTCTCTATCCCGGCGACTATCTCGTTCCGGTCGGAGAATCGCTCGCTGCCGAATATGGCGTGCGCCTGCACAACATGCCGGAAGAGCAGTGGATGCCGATCGTCAAGGATCGCGCCATCGAGATGATGATGGTGATGATCCGCGAGGATCTTGCCGCCCTCAACGTCCATCATGACCTCTTTTTCTCGGAACGCATGCTGCATGCCAATGGCGCAGCTGCCATCCGCACCGCCATCAACGACCTGACCTTCAAGGGCTATGTCTACAAGGGTACGCTGCCGCCTCCGAAGGGCCAGTTGCCTGAGGATTGGGAAGACCGCGAACAGACTCTCTTCCGCTCGACCGAAGTCGGCGACGATATCGATCGTGCTCTGATCAAGTCGGACGGCTCCTACACCTATTTCGCTGCCGACGTCGCCTACTTCAAGAACAAGTTCGACCGTGGCTTCAATGAAATGATCTATGTGCTCGGCGCCGACCACGGCGGCTACGTCAAGCGCCTCGAGGCAGTTGCACGTGGCGTCTCCGACGGTAAGGCGAAGCTGACGGTGCTGCTCTGCCAACTTGTTAAGCTCTACCGTGATGGTGAGCCGGTTAAGATGTCGAAGCGTTCGGGCGATTTTGTCACATTGCGCGATGTCGTCGACGAAGTCGGGCGTGATTCGGTCCGCTTCATGATGCTTTACCGCAAGAACTCGGAGCCGTTGGACTTCGATTTTGCCAAAGTAACGGAACAATCCAAAGATAATCCGGTCTTTTACGTGCAGTATGCGCATGCCCGCTGCATGTCCGTCTTCCGGCAGGCGAAGGAAGCCTTCCCCAATCTTGCTCCGACGCCCGAGCTTTTGGCCCAATCCGTTGCAGGAATTACGGATTCCGCCGAATTGCAGCTGATTGCCAAGGCTGCAGAATTCCCGCGTATCGTCGAAAGTGCAGCCCAGTCTCAGGAGCCGCATCGCATCGCTTTTTACCTCTATGATCTTGCCAGCGCCTTCCACGCCCACTGGAACAAAGGTAAAGATCAGACGGAATTACGATTTGTTAACGATAAGAACCGAGAATCAAGTATTGCCAGACTTGGGCTGGTGTACGCCGTCGCGTCGGTTTTGAAGTCGGGACTTGCCATTACAGGCACTGCCGCACCGGACGAAATGCGATAACGTCACCATTTCCCCACAATGCGCTGGCATTTGAGTGTTTGCGTTTCTGAGTGGGATGGGCATGGCTGATAAACGACTTGCGTATGACACGCGTGGTAAAGACGATATGTTTGCCGACGACGATCCGTTGGCAGAACTCGCTCGTATTGTTGGCTTTGAACCTCGCGTCGCGGCCAATACCGTAAGCGAACCCGCACGGCAGGAGCCGGCTCTCAATCTCGAGGACGAGCTTCTCCGTGAGTTCGAGCGCTATGACGCGCCGCGTCCTTTGGCTGCTCTCGATCATCCGGCCGAGCCAATCGCTCAGGAAGTCGAAATCTACGACTATGTCGAGCCTGTCCACGAGGACGTGCCCTCCATCGGCGAAGAGCTTGCCCCGTCGGTTGTGTCCGATTTCGAGGCACCTGTCGTCGAGCCAGAATTTTATGAGGAAGCTTCCGCAGCTCCCGAAGTAGCTGCGCCTGAACCGGTCGCAGCCGAATGGGAAGCGCCTGTCGCCACCGACCGGGCTCCCACTCCGTCGAAGCCGGTCGCTGTTCCCGGAGAACCTCCTGTTATCTTCACGGCCTATGGTGGCGCCCGCGACCTGATCGAAGAGCTTGAGCTTTCGATCGGCGGCTCCGTCGCTCCGGCCGTTCAGCCACCGGCGAAGGCGCCGCAGTGGTCGGCTGCCAGCATTCGTCTGCCGATCGCTAATTTTCACGCACCGCGTCGCGAAGAGCCGGTTCTTTCCGAGCCCGTCGTCGAGGCGCCTATCGTCGATTCACCCGTTCTTGAGCTGGCTCAGGCTTCGGTTGATGCCCTCGCTGTCGAGCCTGAATTTGCGGCCGAGCCGGAATTGACGGTCGAATCCGAAGTGGGTGCGCCTAAGGTAGCCGACGAGACTCTACCGGTCGCGGGGGGTGAAGCCGCGGATTTCGAGCCGGTTGCGGCATCCTTTGGTTTTCCGGCCGAGATCGATCGCCACGAAGAAGTCGCCCTTCCTGACCAGCCTGTCGCAACGGCCGAAGATGTCGCTGCCTTCGAAGGGCCTGGCGAACCCGACAATGCCGGGTTCGATCTGATTGCCGCTACAGCCGAAGGCGACGTTCACGCCGATGCTGGCCTGACGGAAGCGCCGCCGGAGCCAGCCTTCGATCCGGGTGCCTTCGATCTCGACGATCTCTTGGCGGATGTCTCCCGTTATCCGGTGCCTCAGCGCGCGGCGCCCGAACTTGTTGCCGCGCCGGTGGCGCCGCAGCCGGTAGAGGCAACTGCCGCGCCAGTTTTCGAGGCTCCCGTCTTTGAGGCTCCTGTCTTCGAAGCGCCCGTTGCTCGCGCACCTGCGCAGCCGACGGTGATCGCGCCCGTGCCGATGAGCCGTGCGACTCCCGTTCTTCGCCAGCCCGAAGCGCCGAAGTCGGCGGTTCGGGAGCCAGCAGAGCCGGTCTCGCAGCCTATCGCGCCCGCGCCGGTCGCACGTCAGCCGGAAATGGAAGCCGAAGATCCCTTTGCCGGCCACGATTTCGAGCTGGATCTCGCCGGCATCGAGCTGGAACTCGCCGATCTCGATTTCTCAGAGCCGCCGGCTCCGCAGCCCAAACCCGAGCCCGTGCGTGCAGCGCCCTTGGTCGCAGCTCAACCTACGCCACGTTCGCAGCCACAAGCCGCGCCGGTTTTCGTGCCGGAGCCGCAGCCAGCACCGGTGAGCTACGCCAAGCCGGTGCCGGCAAGTGAATCCACCGAGGATCTGCCCTTCGATCCCTCGATGATCTCCGATCCGGAAGATCGTCCCGAGACGGTTGAGGACATGCATGTTCCGACGCTGCCGCCTGTCGAGCATCCGGAACCGATCGCCAAGACCGCCGACTTCGATTTCGATCTCGATGCCGAGATCGCAAGCTTCTTCGAGCCCGCCAAGCGCCACGAAAAGGCGCCGATCGCCCCTGCCTGGGCGCCCCCGGCCGCTGCTGCAACGGCCGTCGCTGCGGCCAAGCCGGCAAGCACCGCCTTCGCCGACGGTCTTGATGATTTTGAACGCGCGCTGGAAGAGGACTTCCGCCGCAGCGTGCGCGAGCCGGTCGAACGCCGCGAGACCGTTTCCGAAGTCCATATCGAATCCGCAAGCCAGACCGCGGATTTCAACCGCGCCCGCTCCATGCGCCGCCTGCTGGCTGCAGCCGCTATGCTGGTCGTTTTTGCTGGGGGCGCATATGGTGTCTACAGTTGGGTGTCCAACGGTTCCGGCCTCGGCATCGCCGGTTCCGGCGAACCGCGCGTCATCACTGCCGATAAGGATCCGGTAAAGGTCGCTCCCGAAAATCCGGGCGGCAAGACCGTGCCAAACCAGGACAAGGCCGTCTATGATCGTGTCGCGGGCGCTGCCGAAGAGCCGAAACAGAAGGCTCTGGTCTCCTCCGACGAACAGCCGGTCGATGTCGTTCAGCGTACGCTGACGCCTGAAGTCTCGCCTGATGACGATGAAGGCAACGGCGATTCGGTGCTGCCGACTGCCGTCGGCGAGACGCAGGATCCGCGGCTGCTGCCGGACCACAACGCGACTGCGGATGCCTCCACGGCCAATGATGATGCAACGCCTTCCGTCTCGCCACGCAAGGTCCGCACGATGATCGTCAAGCCGGACGGCACGCTCGTTGCCCGCGAAGAGCCGGCACCTGCCGAGCAGTCCGCGCCGGCAAAAGAAGTTGCATCGGCAACGCCTGCAGCCCAGCCGGCCGCGACACCGTCCGCCGCGAGCTTCCCGGCTAGCACCGGGAATCAGAACGGCAATCAGGTTGCGTCCGCCGCTCTTCCGCCCGTCGGAGCAGCGCCTGCAGCCCAGCCCTCTCAGACGGCGAAAGTGGCTGAGGTAAGCGCCGCCAACGCCGATAAGGTCGACCCGCCGGTTCGCGCGGTCAAGACGACATCGGTCACCGATGCAGCATCGGCTGCGACGACGGATACGGCACCCGTCCCGACGGCCCGGCCGGTCGAACAGCCGGTCAATGTCGTCGGCACGGTAACCGAAAACGGCAATGTCCGCCCAACGGCTCAGCAGAAGCCGACGCAGGTCGCTTCGGCATCTGCAGCAGCCGCTGCCCCGCCGGCACAGCAGGCTCCGGCTGCCGCCAGCGGTGGCTACGGTATCCAGATTGCATCGCTGCCGTCTGAGGATGAGGCAAAGAAGTCCTACGCCAGCCTGTCGAAGAAGTTCGCCGGCGTGCTCGGTGGCCGCGCCTACGAAATTCGCAAGGCCGATATTGCCGGAAAGGGTACCTTCTACCGCGTTCGCATCCCGGCCGGCTCCAAGGATGAAGCTGCCGTCCTTTGCGAGCAGTATCGCTCCGCCGGCGGAAGCTGCCTGATCTCCAAGTAAGCTTTCTGGCTTTCTTTATCGCAACGGCGGGCTTGTCCCGCCGTTCTTTTTTGTGGGATGGCGCTTGACCTTGCTCGCAATTCGCGTGGCGGCCCTTATGATTCGAGCATGACCGAATCAAAAGCAACGATCCTTGGCTGCAGCGGCCTCAAGCTGACCGACGAAGAGAAGGCCTTTTATAGGGCAGAACGCCCGTGGGGCTTCATCCTCTTCGGACGTAACATTTCCGAAGCCCAGCAGATCAGCGATCTCATTGCCGAGCTGCGCGATTGCGTCGGCTGGCATGCGCCCGTGCTGATCGACCAGGAAGGCGGTCGCGTTCAGCGCATCCGCCCGCCAATCCTGCAGCACTATCCGCCGGGGCAGGCGCTTGGCGACCTTTATCGCCGCGATCGAGCGCTTGGGCTGCGCGCCGCTTGGCTGATGTCGCGCCTGCACGCCTTCGATCTCCAGAGGTTCGGCATCAATGTCGATTGCCTGCCGGTGCTGGACGTGCCGGTCGAAGGCAGCAGCAATGTCATCGGCAACAGGGCCTATGGCGGCGATCCCGTCACTGTTACGGAAATGGGCCGGGCTGCTGCCGAAGGGCTGAAAGCGGGCGGCCTGCTGCCCGTCATGAAGCACATGCCGGGGCATGGGCGCGGTTTTGCGGATTCACATCTGGAGCTGCCCGTTGTAACGGTGTCGCGCGAGGAGCTGGAAGCGCACGACTTCCCGCCCTTCATCGCCATGAAGGACGAGTTGATGGCAATGACCTGCCATGTCGTCTTCACGGCCATCGACCCCGATAATCCGGCGACCACCTCCCGCAAGATGATCGATGAGGTGATCCGCACAGAGATTGGCTTCAAGGGACTGTTGCTGTCGGACGATACCTCGATGAACGCGCTCGCCGGCACGATCGGTGAACGAGCGGCGAATATCATTGCAGGCGGCTGCGATATCGTGCTGCACTGCAACGGTCATATGGACGAGATGCGTCAGGTCGTGGCAAATGTACCGCCGCTGGCAGGCCCTGCGCGTGGACGGGCGAAGGCCGTCGAGGAAGGCTTCCCCACGCCGGATTCTGCGGAAGAGGCGGTGATAAGGGCGGAATTCGACGCCATCTTCGCAATAGCATGAGGGACGGCCGGAAAGGCAGGGTAGGGTGAACACGATCAAGGGTACAGAGCGGTCCCAGGTGGCATCGACGCCGATGGACAAGCTGTGGCAGGAGAATGGCGCTGAGCGCGCTACGCATGAGCCGGCCCTTGTGATCGATGTCGCGGGCTTCGAAGGCCCGCTCGACCTGCTGCTTTACCTGGCCCGCAACCAGAAGGTCGATCTGTCGCGGATTTCCGTTCTCGCCCTTGCGGAACAATATCTGCAGTTCATCGAAACCGCGCGCCGTATTCGTATCGAGCTGGCTGCCGATTATCTCGTCATGGCGGCCTGGCTCGCTTACCTGAAGTCGCGGCTGCTGATCCCGCAGCAGGTCAAGGACGACGGCCCCTCGGGTGAGGAGATGGCTGCAACGCTCGCCTTCCGTCTCAAGCGTTTGGAAGCGATGCGCCAGGTGGCCGACGGTCTCGTCAATCGCAACCGGCTCGGCCGGGATATCTTCGCCCGCGGCGCGCCGGAGCATATTCCCGCTCGCCATCAGTCCGATTATGATGCCAATCTCTACGATCTGCTGAGCGCTTATGCGTCATTGCGGCAGCGTCACGCCATTACACAGGTGACGATCGAGCGCCGCAACGTCTGGTCGCTGACTGATGCCCGCGAACTGCTGACCCAGATGATCGGCGATATCGTCGACTGGACGGCGCTCGAGCAATATCTGCTGCGTTATCTCGCAAGCCCTGCCGAGCGTGTTACCGCTGTCGCCAGTGCCTTCGCCGCCTCGCTGGAGCTGGTGCGCGAGGGCAAGCTGGAAATCCGCCAGGATGGCGCCTTCCAGCCGATCTATATGCGCCGCGGCCCGAAACATGCCACCCTGCAGGTGGTCGAACAGGAGCAGTCGGATTGATCGGCGCGCAGGACGAGGACTTTGAAGGTGAAGATGGGGAAGGCAAAGACGCTTTCCGCAATCTGCAGGCGGAGATCGAAGCGGAGCGTATAGCCGAAGCGCTGGTCTTCGCCTCCGCCCAGCCGGTATCCGAAGGCTTCATCACCGAGCGTCTGCCGAAGGGCTTTAATGCGCGCGAGATCATGCTGCGCCTGAAGGACCACTACGCGCCGCGGGGCGTCAATCTCGTGCAGGTCGATGATGCCTGGGCCTTCCGCACTGCCGCTGACCTCTCCTTCTTCATCCGTCGCGATGAGAATGAGGTCCGCAAGCTCTCCCGCGCAGCGCTGGAAGTGCTGGCGATCATCGCTTATCACCAGCCGGTGACGCGCGCCGAGATCGAGGATATCAGGGGCGTACAGACCTCGCGCGGCACGCTCGACGTGCTGATGGAAGCGGGCTGGGTGCGGTTCCGTGGCCGCCGCCGCACGCCGGGCCGGCCGGTGACGCTCGGCACGACGCGAGATTTTCTCGACCATTTCGGCCTCGAGGAATTGCGCGACCTGCCGGGTCTCGAAGAGCTGAAGGGTGCCGGCCTTCTCTCTGGTCGCATCCCCGCCAATTTCAACATTCCTTCGCCCCTCATGAACGACGAACTGACCGAGGACGAGGATCCGATCACTCAGATGGATCTCGAGGAACTCGGGCTGCTGGCGCCCGGCGGCGCTTCTGAGGAATAGCGACGGCTGGTCTTGCTTTTGCCACGCCCGCGCAAAACAATGTCAATCACGACTTTTCGATAGATGAATGGCTTGTCACAAAGGCCGATACCGTGACATTAAGCTCAATCCAGAAGGATTGATGTTGGAAACCAGATCGGAAATTCTTACATCGAGGGAACACCGCAACAGGGAGTATGGTAATGGGTTCTTTTAGCATGTGGCACTGGCTTATCGTTCTGGCCATCGTGCTTTTGTTGTTCGGCCGCGGCAAGATCCCCGAACTGATGGGCGACGTTGCCAAAGGCATCAAGAGCTTCAAGAAGGGCATGACGGACGAAGACGCGCCGGAAACCGCAAAGACCGTCGATCACAAGGCCGACGAAACGAAGTAATTACGTACGGGAAAGGGCGCAGCCCCCGCGCCGCCCGTTCAGGAGCCTTGCATGTTCGATATTGGCTGGACCGAACTCTTGGTTATCGCGGTCGTTCTGATCGTGGTTGTCGGTCCCAAGGATTTGCCGCCGATGCTGCGCGCTTTCGGCAAGATGACGGCACGTGCCCGCAAGGTCGCGGGCGAGTTTCGTGCCCAGTTCGACGAAGCGCTGCGCGAAGCCGAACTTGATGACGTGCGGAGCACGATCAGCGACGCTCAGAAGCTCAACCCGGTCAATAGCCTGCGCGAGGCGATGAACCCGCTGCGCCAGATGGGCAACGAGATCAAGGCCGACCTGCAGAATTCGACCAAGGTCGAGAAGCCGGCAGAGCAGCGCCCGCTAGAGCATGGCGCCGAGACTGCGACGGAAGTGCCGCCTGCGGAAGTTTCCGTGCCGGCGCCGTCCATGAGCCTGCCGGAAACGCCGCCGGTCGTTCCTGCGCCGCAGCCGGTCGCTGCCGCCCCCGTTGCTCCGGTCGCCGTGGCCGAAAAGCCGAAGGCGGTGCGTAAGCCGCGTGTGAAGGCTGCAGCCAAAGCTGACGCGGTCGCGTTGGTCGCATCACCGGTCGAGAAGCCGAAGCGCGCTGCTGCAACAAAGAAGCCGACCACTGTTGCAAAGCCGGCCGCTAAAAAGAAGAAGGACGAGGCATGAGCGGTGATATACAAGACAAGCCGCAGCCCTTGATCGAGCACCTGATGGAGCTGCGCACGCGGCTGATCTGGTCGATCGCTGCCTTCTTCATCGCCTTCATCGTGTGCTTCATCTTCGCCAAGCACATCTTCAATTACCTCGTCTACCCCTACAAGCTTGCCGTCAGCTGGGCCAATCTCGATGTCGAGAAAGCGCAGCTGATCTATACGGCGCCGCAGGAGTTCTTCTTCACGCAGGTCAAGGTCGCCATGTTCGGCGGGCTTGTGATCGCCTTCCCGATCATCGCAGCACAGATCTACAAGTTCGTCGCTCCTGGCCTCTACAAGAACGAACGACAGGCTTTCCTGCCGTTCCTGATCGCATCGCCCATCCTGTTCCTCATGGGCGGCGCGCTGGTCTATTTCTTCTTCACGCCGATGGTCATGTGGTTCTTCCTGTCGATGCAGCAAGCGCCGGGCCACGATGAGGTGGCGATCTCGCTCTTGCCGAAGGTCTCGGAATATCTGAGCCTCATCATGACGCTGGTCTTCTCCTTCGGCCTCGTCTTTCAGCTGCCGGTCATCACCACGCTTCTCGCCCGCGTCGGCCTTCTGACGTCGCAGTGGCTCGCCGAAAAGCGCAAGTTCGCGATCGTGCTCGCCTTCGTGGTGGCTGCTGTCCTGACGCCGCCTGATCCGATGTCCCAGATCGGTCTTGCGCTGCCGACGATCCTTCTCTACGAGATTTCCATCTACGCGGCACGACTCGTGGAGCGTCAGCGTTCCCAGCAGGCGCTTGAAGAGGCTAGCGAATCCTCTGAGGTCTCCAAGACGGACAGCGTCTGAGCGGTTCGCGATACTTCCTTGAGTTCTGCCGTTTCCATCCGGTCGGGGGTTTCTCCGACCGGTTCATGTCTGTTGAAACGATCTGGAACGACGATGCTCGATATCAAATGGATCCGTGAGAATCCCGAGGCTCTCGATGCCGCCCTTGCCAAGCGCGGCGCGGAACCTCTGTCGCAATCTCTCATCGCCCTTGACGAAAAGCGCCGCTCCGCGGTGCAGAAGGCGCAGGACCTGCTCTCCCGCCGCAACGCCGCCTCCAAGGAGATCGGTGCTGCCATGGCGCAGAAGAATGCCGAGCTTGCCGACAAGCTGAAGGCCGAGGTCGCCGAGATCAAAGAAACGCTGCCGGCTGCCGAAGAGGAAGAGCGTGCGCTTTCCGCCGAACTCAACGATCAGCTCTCGCGTATTCCGAACGTACCGTTTGACGACGTACCTGTCGGCAAGGACGAACACGACAATGTCGTCACCCGCATCGCCGGCGAAAAGCCGCGTTGGAACCACACGCCGAAGGAGCATTTCGAAATCGGCGAGGCGCTCGGCTATATGGATTTCGACCGTGCTGCCAAGCTCTCCGGTTCGCGCTTCACGGTTCTGACCGGGCCGCTCGCGAGACTTGAACGGGCGCTCGGCCAGTTCATGATCGACCTTCACACAAGCGAGCACGGCTATACCGAAGTCAGCTCGCCGCTGATGGTGCGCGCCGAAGCCGTGTTCGGCACCGGCAGCCTGCCGAAGTTCGAAGAGGATCTGTTCAAGACGACGGACGGTCGCTATCTCATCCCGACGGCTGAGGTGACGCTGACCAATCTAGTGCGCGAGGAAATCCTCGACCAGGAAAAGCTGCCGCTGCGCTTCACCGCCTTGACCCCGTCCTTCCGCTCGGAAGCGGGTTCGGCCGGCCGCGACACGCGCGGCATGCTGCGCCAGCATCAGTTCTGGAAGTGCGAGCTGGTCTCGATCACGGATGCCGAAAGCTCGATTGCCGAGCATGAGCGCATGACTGCCTGTGCTGAAGAAGTGCTGAAGCGCCTCGGACTGCATTTCCGCACCATGACGCTCTGCACCGGCGATATGGGTTTCGGTTCGCGCAAGACCTACGACCTCGAAGTCTGGCTGCCGGGCCAGAACACTTTCCGTGAAATCTCGTCCTGCTCCGTTTGCGGTGATTTCCAGGCGCGACGTATGAACGCCCGCTATCGCGGCAAGGACGACAAAGCGACGAAATTCGTTCACACGCTGAACGGCTCCGGTACGGCGGTCGGCCGCTGCCTGATCGCGGTTCTCGAAAATTATCTGAACGAGGATGGTTCCGTCGCGATTCCGGACGTTTTGCTGCCCTATATGGGCGGTTTGACGAAGATCGAACGGGCGGCTTGAGACAATGCGCATCCTGCTGACGAATGACGACGGTATCCATGCCGAAGGCTTGGGTGCGCTGGAACGGATCGCAAGGGCGCTTTCCGACGATGTCTGGATCGTCGCCCCCGAAACCGACCAGAGCGGCCTTGCGCATTCGCTCAGCCTTTCGGAGCCGCTCAGGCTCCGGAAGATTTCCGACAAGCATTATGCGCTGCGCGGCACGCCGACCGATTGCGTCATCATGGGTGTCAAGCAGGTGCTGGATTTCAAGCCGGACCTCATTCTGTCCGGCGTCAACTCCGGCTCCAACGTCGCCGACGACGTAACCTATTCCGGCACGATCGCCGGCGCCATCGAGGGCACGATGCAGGGCGTGCGTTCCTTCGCGCTCAGCCAGGCCTATAGCTATGATGACGGTGCCCGCATCCTGCCCTGGGAGGTCTGCGAGGCGCACGCGCCCGCGCTGCTCGAAAGCCTGATGACCGTCGATCTTCCTGAAGGCACCTTCCTGAACCTCAACTTCCCGAACTGCCGTCCTGATGAAGTCGAGGGCGTCGAAGTGACGGCGCAGGGCAAGCTTGCCTTCAATCTGCAGGTCGATGCGCGCACGGATGGCCGCGGCTTCCCCTATTACTGGCTGAAATTCGGCGAGCGCGCCGGCGCCTTTACCGAGGGCAGCGATATTCACGCTCTCAAGCATAATAGGATTTCAGTAACACCTTTGAAACTTGATCTGACCGATTATTCCGTGACGGACCGCGTAGCGCGGGCGCTCGGACACGGAGTAAAGGGTTGACGGCAAAACTGGCCGAGAAGGAAGGCTTCGCAGCGCTGGTCTTGAGATTGCGCGCGGAAGGCATTTCCGACATCGATCTGCTGACGGCGGTCGAGCAGACGCCGCGCTCGCTTTTCGTACCGCCGCAATTTGCCGAGAACGCATATTCCAGCCGCACGATCCCAATCGAGTGCGGGGCCTTTCTTGAGGGCGTCGATTTCGCCGTCCGACTTCTGCATCACCTGAAGGTCCGTCCTGGCCAGCGCGTGCTCGAAATCGGCACAGGCAGCGGCTTTACTGCGGCGGTCATCGGTCGCATTGCGGAACGCGTGTTGACGGTCGATCGTTATAAGACCCTGGCGCTTTCGGCCCAGCGCCGCATGGAAGCCCTCAGTCTGCGCAGCGTCATTATCCGTCAGGCCGATGGCAGCAACGGCATGCAGGGCGAGGGTACTTTCGATCGCATCCTCGTTACGGCCGCCTTCAATTCCATGCCGCGCTTCTATGCAGATCAGCTGGTGTCCGGCGGTTCCATGATTGCGCCGCTGATCATCTCCGAGAATGAATGCCGCATGGTGCGGCTGACGAAGACGGGCAGCCGTTTTGAGCGGGAAGAGCTTTTCGACGCTCCCTATCTGCCGATTGTTCCAAGGCTTGCTTCACAGCTTTAGACCAGCGGGCGCAAGGTCCGGCGGCTATGATTTTTCGCCCGCAAACTTATGGTTATCAAGTTCTCAAAAATATAGCACTGATTCCAGCGCCTTAACCGCATGGTAACACTAACGCGCTTTAATAGATTCACAAATGGTTGCGTTCTAAGTGGGTCGAGTCATGCGTTTCAGTCTTTCGCCGAAGTTCGGGAAATCGGCCGGCAATCTTCTGGTCGTCGCCTTGCTGGCGAGTGCAGCAACGGGCTGCAGCTCAGATGTAACACGTTTCGGCAGTCTGTTTTCCTCTTCCGGGCAGGATCAGATGACGACAAATTCGATCCCGCGCAGGAGTTTCAACGGGCCGCAGGGCGACCCGGTGCCGCGTGCCGATCTCGGTGGTTCGGCCATGCAGCCGTCCTACGCTCAGAATGGGGCGATGAACCAGCCCTATCCGGGCCGCCCGAGCTATGATCCGGTCGCCTCCTCAGGCTCCCCCGCACGGATGGCATCCGCACCGGTTTCCGTTCAGCGCACCGAACTCGCGCCACCGAGCGCAGGATCCGTTTCTCCTCGGCAGCGGGAAAGGGATGTCGCTCTCGCTCAACCGTTCCCGTCCGCCCCGAAGCCTGATCGCATCGCTCCGGCAGGTGTGAATGCTCCGAAGGTTGCTCCCGATACGCTGACGACGGGCACGACGCCGAAGGTTTCGGGCTGGTCGGGGATCAATGCTCCGTCGGTGACGCTGCGCCCGGGTGAAAACATCGCTGTCCTTTCCCGCCGCTATGGCGTTCCGGAAAAGGAAATCCTGCGTGTCAACAATCTGAAGACGGCTTCCGCGGCGCAGCCCGGCCAAGCGATCCTCATCCCGACCTTTAACGGCGGCAACAATGCCGCCAAGGCCGCAGCCCAGTCCGCTGATCTTTCCAAGCCCGGCAACCTGCCGCAGCCGACGAAGGGCCAGGAGCAGAAGGTTGCTGTCATTCCCGGTGCCAATTCGGCTCGCGACAAGACCGTCGCTAACGCAGACCCGACAGGCAAGGCGCCACCGGCAGGCGGCAAGAATCCGAATGGCGCTGCGGGCACCTATACAGTCAAGCAGGGAGACTCGCTTGCCAAGATCGCCAAGGCGACGGGCGCCAACATCGACGATATCAAGGCAGCCAACAATCTGTCGGCAAGCTCGATCCGCATTGGCCAGGAACTGAAGATCCCGAACGGCGGAGTTTCCGCCGACACTATCAAGACGGCCTCCATCCCGGCGCAGAAGGTCGAGCAGGTCAAGCCCGCTCAGCCGGCCGCAGCCCCGGTGCAGACTGCCTCCGCGCAGCCGGCGCCTTACAAGGCTCCTGCCGCGACACAGACGGTCGATGATGTCGAGAAGAAGTCCGATGTCAGCGCTGCCGCTCCGGAAGCAACCGGCATCGGCAAATATCGCTGGCCGGTTCGCGGCCAGGTGATCGCTGCTTATGGCGCCAACGTCAACGGCAGCCGCAATGATGGCATCGATATCTCGGTTCCGCAGGGCACGGCGATCAAGGCTGCTGAAAACGGCGTGGTCATCTATGCCGGTAATGGCCTGAAGGAACTCGGCAACACGGTACTTGTTCGTCACGACGACGGGACCGTCACCGTCTACGGCAACGCCGACACGCTGAGCGTCACCCGCGGCCAGAAGATCCAGCGTGGCCAGACGGTCGCCATGTCGGGCATGAGCGGCAACGTCAAGCAGCCGCAGGTGCACTTCGAGGTTCGCAAGGATGCGTCCCCGGTCAACCCGATGACATTCCTTGAATAGAGGACATTTCCTGAGCAGGTAGAGCGTTTCAGGAAAGTGCAAAAGCCCGGCCAGCAGTCGGGCTTTTGTCGTTTAAAGCGTGTGGCGCAAACTCTGCAGCGGGTTTCGATAACGGCGCGCGCCGGAAGTGCTTAAGCGCGGTCGAGATGGATGCGCATTCGGCCGGCCAGATCCTGGATATATTGCCAGGCGACGCGGCCGGAGCGGGCGCCGCGGGTCGTTGCCCATTCCAGCGCCTCGGCATGCATCTTCTCACGGTCGAGACCGAGCTTGAAATGATCGGCGTAGCCATCGATCATCGTCAGGTAGTCTTCCTGGCTGCATTTGTGGAAGCCGAGCCACAGGCCGAACCGGTCGGAGAGTGAGACCTTCTCCTCGACGGCTTCCGACGGATTGATCGCGGTCGATTGTTCGTTTTCCATCATGTGGCGCGGCAGCAGGTGGCGCCGGTTGGACGTGGCATAGAACAGCACATTATCCGGACGCCCTTCTACGCCACCATCGAGCGCCGCCTTGAGCGACTTATACGCGGTGTCGTCGTGGTCGAACGAGAGGTCGTCACAGAAGACGATGACACGGTGCGGCGTGTCCTTGAGGAGGTCGAGTAGCGTCGGTAGGCTGGCAATGTCTTCTCGATGCACTTCGACCAGCTTCAGCGATACGGCGCTCTCGCGGCGCACATCTTCATGCACGGCCTTGACCAGCGACGACTTGCCCATGCCACGCGCGCCCCAGAGCAGCACGTTGTTGGCCGCATAGCCCTCGGCAAAACGTACGGTGTTTTCATGCAGGATGTCGCGCACATGATCGACGCCGCGGATGAGCTTCAGCGCCACGCGATTGGGGCGCTTGACGGGCTGCAGATACTGGCGGGCAGGGGACCAGACGAAACAGTCGGCGGCGTTCCAATCATTGGCAGCAGGTGGGGCGCCGGCCAGTCGTTCGACTGCATCTGCAAGCCTCTTCAGCTCCTGCAGCAGAACGCTGTTGATTTCTTCGGCCATCGGGTGCCTCCTTCATAAATTGCAGCGATCATCCGCTTTCGCTTTTTGATGCCGGGCTACCATGGCCTTTCCACAGCGGAAAGGTTATGAGGCAGCGGAATCGGTACGCTTTCCGGCTGTTTTTGTTGCATTCATCAAGGCTGCAACTATAGTCCGGCGACTTGAAAAGAGAGGCGGGGTTCCGCCGCCCACAGCCTGAGGAGCTTAGCATGTTTATCACCCCGGCATTTGCCCAGAGCGCAACCGACGCCACGAGCGCTTTCGGCGGCTCAGGCCTCGAAATGATCATCCTGTTCGTGCCGCTGATGGTGGTCTGGTATTTCCTGCTCATCCGCCCGCAGCGCGCGCAAGCCAAGAAGCGTGAGGAAACCCTGAAGGCGATCCGTCGCGGCGATCAGATCGTGACCGGCGGCGGCCTCGTCGGCAAGGTCACGAAGGTAGTCGACGAGAAGGAAGTCGAAGTCGAAATTGCCGAAGGCGTGCGCGTGCGCATCGTCCGCACGGGCATTTCCGAAGTCCGCGTGAAGGGCGAGCCGGTTAAGGCCGACGCTGCGTAATATGCGATAGCAACACCCGCCGGATCGGAAGATAGTCGAGAGAATGCACCATTTTTCCCGCTTGAAAACACTTCTGATCTGGTTGGTTGCGATTGCCGCTATCATCATCGCTGCGCTCAATCTCCTGAGCCAGGCGCAGCTTTCCTCCCTGCCCAGTTGGATCCGGCAGGACCGCGTCACCCTCGGTCTCGATCTTCAGGGCGGCTCTCATATCGTGCTTCGCCTCGAACGCTCCGACATTATCAGGAATCGGCTCGAGGCAACGGTTGCCAGCGTTCGTGAAAAGCTTCGCGGCGCCGGCATCCGTTATACGGGGCTTGCCGGAACCGCGCAGACGGTGACGGTCAAGGTCACCGACATGGCCCAGCTGCAGACCGCAGCCGATCTCCTGAAATCGCTGACATCAACCGATATCTCGCTGCAGCAGAGCAACGACGGCCAGCTGACGCTGCAGATCTCTGACAAGGCGATCGATGCGGACACGGTTGCTGCGCAGACCCGCTCGCTCGATATTGTAGCCCGCCGTATCGCTGGTTTCGGCAAAGAGAATTTCACCGTTCGTCCTGACGGCAACGATCGGATTGCCGTGCAGGTGCTGGGCTCCGTCGACGCCGAACGGCTGAAGAACCTGCTGAACGAACCCGCCGCACTCTCCTTCCACCTCATTGACGAAAGCATGACCGGCCAGCAGGCGCTTGCGGGCCGCTGGCCCGCGACATCGCAGGTGCTTTATTCGCTGGATGATCCGCCGGTTCCCTATCTCGTTGATCGCACTGTAATTGCGACAGGCGCCGATTTTGCCGAAGTCGATACCAAGACCGATCCGCAAACGCAGGACAGCGCCATTGTCTATCGGTTGAATGCCGAGGCGGCGAAGCGTCTGGCGCAAGCGACGAGCGCCAATGTCGGAAAACACCTTGCCATCGTCTTTGATGATCAGGTCATGGCTGATCCGGTCATCGAAGCGCCGATATCGGACGGCAGCGGCGAGATATCAGCCAATTTCTCCGAAGAAGGCGTTCAGGATCTGGCCGTCATGCTACGGGCCGGCGCGCTGCCTGCAACACTCACATCGGTGGAAGAGCGAACTGTCAGCCCGGTCTTCGGCTCCGAATCCGTCTTCTCCGGTCTTGTCGCCGGCATTGTCGCGGTCGTGCTGGTCGCGGCGCTGATGACCGCGCTCTATCGCATGCTCGGCATTATCGCCGTCGTCTCGCTGGGCTTCAATCTGGTGCTGATTGTTGCATTCCTAAGCGTTGCCGGTGCGACCCTGACGCTCCCAGGCATTGCCGGCCTCGTGCTGATCGTCGGCATGGCCGTGGATTCCAATGTGCTAATCTATGAGCGCATCCGCGAAGAGGAGAGGGTGCCGCATACCACCTTCGCCCAGGCGGTGGAGCGCGGCTTCTCGCGTGCCTTCGCCACCATCGTCGATGCTAACGTTACCATCTTCATTGCTGCCGTCATTCTGTTTTTCGTCGGCAGTGAATCCATTCGCGGCTTTGCCGTGACTTTGGCTGTTGGCATCCTCACGACCATTCTGATGGCTTTTACGCTGACGCGCGGGCTGGTGACTGCCTGGCTTGCAAGACGACATCCGCGCCACCTGCCGAAGAGCGCGCTGACCGGGCTGTTCGAGCACACCAATATCCGTTTCATGGGCATCCGCCGCTACGTTTTCACGGCGTCGGCAGCACTTTGCATCGCCGCGATGCTCGCCTTCGCAACGGTCGGTCTGCAGCTCGGCATCGACTTTACCGGCGGCTCGCTGATCGAGGTCAAGGCGAAGCAGGGCAATGCCGATATTGCCGATCTGAGCGCCCGTCTCAACGAACTGAACCTCGGGCCGGTGCGTGTCGATCGCATCGGCGATGCCGCCAACGCCCTGATCCGTGTCGGCTCGCAGGACGGCGGCGAAAATGCCGAGCAGTCGGTCGCAACATTCATTCGCGGCGAACTGGCCGAGGACTACGACTTCCGCCGCGTCGAGGTCGTCGGAGCAGCTGTCTCCAGCGAGCTGACGATGCTGGCAACGGTCGGTATCCTTGCCTCCCTGTTCGCCATCCTCGTCTATATCTGGATACGCTTCGAATGGCAGTTTGCGGTCGGTGCGATCGTCGCGACATTGCACGACGTCATCATCATGCTCGGTCTCTTCGTGCTGACCGGTATGGAATTCAATCTGACGAGCGTCGCGGCCCTTTTGACCGCCGTCGGCTATTCGCTGAACGATACCGTCGTCGTCTATGACCGCATGCGCGAAAACCTGAAACGCTACAGGAAAATGCCGCTGCCGATCCTGATCGATGCAGCGATCAACCAGACGCTCTCGCGTACCATCCTGACGGCCGCCACGACCTTGCTTGCGCTGCTTGCGCTTTACATCTTCGGCGGCGCCGTCATCCGCTCCTTTACTTTCACCATGCTCTTCGGCGTTGCGCTTGGGACATTCTCCTCCATCTATATAGCAGCGCCTGTTCTCATCATTTTCCGGCTGCGCCGCGAGACCGATGGCAAGGACGAGGGCGACATCAGCATGAAATCCGGCAAGCCGGTGGTGTAGATACATGGCAAAAGGCATTGAAATCCGCGACGCCCATTTCCCGGGCCGCGCTCCCATAGACACCTATGGCAATGGAGGATTCCGGTTTGCGGATATGTCGCATCGCGGCTCCATCCTCTGCCTGCCCTCGGGCATCCACGGCTGGGAGATGGACATGACGAAGCCGTTGTCGGTGGAAAATTTTCGCCGTGTGCTCGAAGAAGCCGCCGATATCGAAGTCCTGCTCGTTGGCACAGGCACGGAACTTCGCCGCCTGCCTGCAGAATTGCGTGCCGCCCTCAAAGCGCGCGGTATCTCCTCCGATCCAATGAGCACGGGTGCCGCCGTGCGCACCTTCAACATCATGCTCTCCGAACAGCGTGCCGTCGCCGCCGCCCTGATCGCGGTCTGATTATGGCCGATCCAACGACGAACCAGGACATCAGCCTGGCAATGCTGCGCGACACCGATCGCGATCGCTACCTCGCCTGCCTGCTATCACCTGATGACAAGCGTGGTGCGCTCGCCGCCCTTTATGCCTTCAATGCCGAGCTTGCCCGCATCCGCGATCTCGTTCACGAACCGTTGCCCGGCGAGATTCGTATGCAGTACTGGCGCGACCTCCTGGAAGGCAATGCGCACGGCTCGACTGATGCCAATCCACTCGCGGCAGCCCTTCTTTCGGCGGTCGAGACGCATCGGCTTCCACGCCAGACGCTCGTCAACATGATCGAGGCGCGGATCTTCGATCTCTACGACGACCCAATGGAAAGCCGAACCGCGCTGGAAGGCTATGCGGGCGAAACAGCCTCTGCACTCATTCAGCTTGCCGGCCTCATCCTTTCCCCGCAAGAGGCGATGAAATCCGCGGATGCCGCCGGTCATGCCGGCGTGGCGCAGGCTATATCTGGGATGTTACTGCTGATGCCGCTCCATCAACGTCGCGGACAGGTCTATATCCCGCTCGAAATTCTCTCGGCGACAGGCCTTGACCGGGAGAGCTTCCTGGCTGGCGCGGATAGGCCGCGCATCTCTGCGGCCATCGAAGCTTTCGCCGGGCTCGGTCGCGATCACCTTGCCAAGGCGAGAGCGTCTGCGCTGCCGCCATCGGTGCTGCCCGCCTTCCTGCCGGTTGCGCTCGCGGAACCGGTGCTGGTGAAGGCGCAGAAGCGCGGTGCAGCCGTTCTGGAAGTATCGCTGCAGGAGCCGCAATGGCGCCGTCAGATGCGCATGGCTTTTGCCGGTATGCGCAAGAAAATCTGACGACGGTCAAACTCGCGCAAGTCTCGCGCGTTATGTCAGGCATAACCCATTCTAAAGGGAGAATCCGCATGGGCATTATCGTCTGGTGCGTTCTTTTCGCCATCGTCATCTTCATCGCCTATGTGGCGACGCGCATGGCTGCTCAGAACAAGGAAGATGGCCTGCACGACACGGGCCTTGCGATCATCGAATTCGGCCGCGCATTCCCCAATGAGGCGATCCGTCAGCTTCAGGCGACAGTCGATGGGCAGGCCATCTTCGTGCGTCTGCATGACAACAAGGCGGGCTTTATGCGTAACATGTCGCGCCATTTCGCTTGCCATCTGATCGAGCCGGGCTCGGTGCGCGTTCTGGCGTCTGAAACGGGCAAGGGGCTGAGCATCGAATTTGCCAACGCCCCCCATCACAACGGCACCTACGAGTTCGCTTCTGCCAAGGAAGCGTCAGAAGTCTCGCTCTGGCTGCTCGGCAACTATGTTGCTGAGCAGGACAAGGAACTGCCTGTGCCGAATACCTCGGCGGTGAACGGCCACTAAACTCAGGCGCTTTCGGCGCGTTCGACATCCTGCGCGAGCCAGGTGGCGCAATCTGAAAGCGCCCGCTTGGCGATCAGCTGACGCTTCATGATCGTCTTATCCTTGCCCCGAAAGCGCTTGACGCCTTCAGGCTTGACGATGGAACCTGGCTGAAGCTCCGGAAACAACCCGAAATTGATATTCATTGGCTGGAAGGAGCGTTTACCCGGCTCCTCGTCAGTGACCAGATGGCCGCCAGTGATATGGCCAAGAAGCGAACCGAGCGCCGTTGTTGCGGGGGGAAGCGAGACTGGTTCTCCCTTGCGTTCCGCAGCGGCAAAGCGGCCGGCCAGCAGACCCACGCTTGCGCTTTCGACATAACCTTCGCAGCCGGTGATCTGGCCGGCAAAGCGCAGGCCCGGCCGCGATTTCAAAGTTAGCGACGGATCGAGCAGGGTGGGCGAATTGATGTAGGTGTTGCGGTGCAGACCGCCGAGCCGGGCAAATTCGGCATTCTCAAGCCCTGGGATCATGCGGAAGATATCGGCCTGGGCGCCATATTTGAGCTTCGTCTGGAAGCCGACCATGTTGTAGAGGGTGCCGAGCGCATTGTCCTGGCGAAGCTGCACGACGGCATAGGCTTTCACGGTCGGGTTATGCGCGTTGGTGAGGCCCATCGGCTTCATCGGCCCATGGCGCAGCGTCTCGCGCCCGCGCTCGGCCATCACTTCGATTGGCAGGCACCCGTCGAAATAGGGCGTGCCTTCCCACTCCTTGAAACCGACTGTATCGCCGGCGATCAGCGCGTCAACGAAGGCATTGTATTGCTCTTCCGTCATCGGGCAGTTGATATAGTCCTTGCCCGTGCCACCGGGACCGACCTTGTCGTAGCGGGACTGATACCAGCAGATGTCCATGTCGATGCTGTCACGATAAACGATCGGCGCGATGGCATCGAAAAAGGCAAGAGAATCCTCACCCGTTTCCGCCTGGATGGCGCCTGCCAGCGACGGCGCGGTCAGGGGACCCGTGGCGATAATGGCCAAATCCCAGTCCTTCGGCGGCAGGCCGGAAATCTCCTCGCGCACGACCGTGATCAGCGGATGCTCGTGGATCGCCTCGGTCACGGCATCAGAAAAGCCATCGCGGTCGACGGCCAGTGCGCCGCCTGCCGGCACCTGATGTTTGTCGGCCGACGCCATGATCAATGAGCCAGCCATGCGCATTTCCGCATGGATGACGCCCACGGCATTGCTGGTAGCATCATCCGAGCGAAAGGAGTTGGAGCAGACGAGCTCGGCAAGGCCATCGGTCTTGTGCGCATCCGTACCGCGCACGCCGCGCATTTCATGCAAGATTACGGGAACGCCGGCATTGGCGATTTGCCACGCAGCTTCGGAGCCGGCGAGTCCGCCGCCGATGACATGAATAGGGGAGTAGGAGGAATTATCGGTCATTGGCGGCTGATATCACGCCAGCACATGCGATCCAACAATAGAATCAAAAACGGCGCCTGCTGGCGCCGCAACGTGATCAGCTCTGCTCTCGCGTTCCAGGCGATGCTTCGCGCTGGTCGACATCTTCGAGATCGGCATCGACAATGTAGGCATCCCGATGTTCGCGTGCTGCTTCGCGTTGTGCAGCAAGGTTCGGAAGATCGTCGGGAGTCGTTTCTTCCGTATGTTCGTTGAACGTGTCTATTTCACCATTTGTGGACGGAGCGTCCTTACGTCGGGCATTCAGCGCCCGTGAGGTTTCGTCCACAATTTCGCGCCGACGCGCATCGGCAGCCGGACTATCTTCCGCCCGTGCATCGTCAGTTGCTTTTTCTAAAATGGTTCTCGCCATGATGTTACCTCCAGAAACGGTTCGTCTCGACGGACTGGCGGCCCAGCAGATAGCCGATGCTGAAAGCGAGAACGCCAATGCCGACAACGACAGAGCTGGCGGTATGGGGATGATCGGCCGCACCCGTTGCGACGGCCTGCACCTCGCGTTTGACCGCAGAGGCGGTGTTCGACGCAGTCTTTCTGATGCCTTCGGGCTTGTTCACCGGCTGTCCGGTAAACCCGGCATTGAGTTGGTTTGACATGGGGGTGGTCTCCTTTCGTGAAGGAGAACTGACGGAAGGCTGTCGGGTTCCGATAAACAACGAGTAAAGCTCAAAAACGAAAACGGCGCCTGATGGCGCCGTTTTGGAGAATGGTCCGCTTACTATTAGCGGAACGAGCGGGACGCAATGCCGCGGATGTCGTAGCGGCTGACGCCGATATCGGCGAGCGTCTGGTTGGACAGGTTGCCAAGTTCGTTGAGCGTACGGCGGTAGCTAATCCAGCTCTTTGCAATGCGAATCGGGTTCATGGTCTCTTCCTCAGATGTCTTGTGCAGGCAGCGGGATCGCTGTCTCTGCGGTTGACATTTATATAATCGAGGTCCTCGCTATTGTGCAGTGCAAATAAAGGGCGTCTGCTATGCAATTGTGCACTCTGGTGCCCGCTAATTATGCAGAGCGCGATTTTTAAGCGGGCCGGGAATTAAAACTTCCGTAACTTTACGGCGATCTGACCGGCAGGCAAAAGAAAACGCCCGCTGCGGAGGCAGCAGGCGTTTTGGGAAGGCAATCTGCTTGGGAGGAGCAGCGATTACCTGTACTTAGCGGGCGGCAGCTTCGCGAGCAACGCGATGGATGTCCGAACGGTCGATGCCGAGGTCATGCAATTCGCGGTTGGTCATGCGGCCGAGTTCGGTAACGGTCTGACGATACTTGCGCCAGTTATTGAAAGAGCGAGAGAAGTTCATGTTAATCCCCTTTCCGAGGGCTTGATCCTGCCAGCAGCCCGTCTTCGGCGCTGACCTCTATTTGATGACCAGAATATATGTTGCGCTGCAAAGAACTAAAAGAGCCAAGATTTCAAATCACCTATGCGTGATTCGCAAGGCTTAGATTGTGATTTACCCGCTTTGATCATTTTTTGATCAATGAATAGGCCGAGTGATTTTTTCCTAGGCTGCCGTTTTCTCAGAAGGGATATCCGGCCTGCAGCGGCGCCCGCGAGCGGTCTTTTTTGTAGCCGCATTTCCGAATGCATCTCCGGGAAAATGACGGGCCTCCGCGCGCTGAAGCGCTCTGCTGACTGTCCGACGCGGCTTAACGATTGCTTTACCCTGATTCAGGCGAAAGCCCGAAAAGGTAGGATGCTAATCGTTTAATCACCTGTTAAGAAAAACGCCCACCGGGGGAGGGTCCGGTGGGCGTCATGATGGTGACTGGCAACTGGGAGGAGGAGTGTTGCCAGTCTATCGCAGGGCGCTGGGAGGAGGAGTGCGCATCTGCGAATCTCGTCACGGACATATGTCCGCGGGCATCCGGAAAACCGGGCCAGGGCGCCATCCCCGCGCTTCGATATGCAGGTAAATAGTATGACTTTTGATTGTTTTGCAGTGCAATATAATCATGGTGGCTATGCGGTTAATGCATGCCGTGGGCGTCATGGTTATATTAGTAATGATGAGGTTAGCGCTTGGTTAATGGCTGACCCAATTAAGTCCAATGAGGAATTTGCGTATTTTAAATGTCGGCATTTCCGCACGACGGTCTTGCGCTATAAATGCAGAAGCCAAAAATGGCGGATTAATACGGGGTGGGGCATGTATCGCGGCAGATTGGGGCGGGATCTCTCGCTCTGGGTGGAGAAGGGACTTCTGGAGGAAGTGACGGCAAAGACGCTGCTTGCCGAATACGACACGCGTCCGGCCAGTTTCAGCGTCGGCCGCGTGCTGATGGGATTGGCGGCCGTGCTGCTCGGGGCAGCCTTTCTGCTTCTCGTCGCTTCGAACTGGGAGTATATGCCCCGCCTCGTTCGCGTCGGCCTGATGCTGGCGCTCATCTGGGCGGTTCACATCGGCGCTGCACTTCTTCTTATGCGTGGTGCGGTCGCCACAGCCGGCGGTCTGCTCATCATCGGTGCGTTGAGCTTCGGCGGTGCCATCTCGCTCATCGGCCAGATGTATCACCTCTCGGGCGACGAACAGACGGTCATGTATCTCTGGTTTGCCGTCGCAACCGTTTCAGCAATCCTTTTCCGCTCGGCTGCAGTGACCGTTGTCGCAGGCTTCCTCTCCTGGGCCTCCTTTGCCGTCTACCTCGAGAATTTCGATACGCGCTGGTTCGGCTCCGGCCCCTATGCGCCGCTTGTCATGGCGGCTGTCGTCATAGGGCTCGTGCGATTTACCGGCGCCGAGCGGGCGCGTCATCTCGCCTATTTGCTGGTGGTCGGCTGGCTCGCTTGGCTCTATGTGCTGACTGAGGAGATATCCGTGGCGATCGCCTTCGCCGTTCTCGGCATGGTGGCTTTCCTGCTGACAGCCTTGCCCATCCGTCCGATTTCTACGCTCGTCAGAACCGCGGGTGCGGCTCCGGCCTTCTATAGTTTCCTCGTCGCCCTCATGGGATTGTTCCTGCTCCATATCGAAATGGATGAAGGCGGGCGTATGGTGGTGATTGGCCTGCTGACGCTGGCTGCCGCCGTTGCGGCGATCGCGCTGCATGGCCGGGACAATGGAGCGGTGCGTTATCTGGCCTATGGCGGCTTCGCCGCCGAGATGCTCTATCTGGCCTCGGTGACGGTCGGCACGATCTTGGGCACGTCGAGCCTCTTCCTGTTCTCGGGCCTGGTGGTCGCAGCCGTTGCCTGGGTCGTCATCCGTCTCGAAAGACGCTTCGCGGCCGGACCGGGAATAGCCGAAGCGAAGGAGGAACGAGCATGAGGCTCGCCGTCGCAAGACCGTTAACTGGTCGCTTCTATATTGTTGCCGCGCTCCTCGTCGCTGGCCTGCAGACACTGATCCTCGGTTACATCATCCAGAGCCGCGCTTCCATCCTGGCAAGCGGCACCGAAATATTGCTGAAGACGGCTCCGGTTGATCCGCGCGATTTCCTGCGTGGCGACTACGTCGTACTGAACTACGATATATCGTCGATCCCGGTCTCGACGGTCACCGGCGGCATTCCGGCGGAGGCCGGCGAACAGACCCTGTGGGTGCGCCTCAAGCGTCAGCCGGATGGGTTCTGGGGCATTGTCGAATCGTCCTTTAGGGAACTGCCGGCTGCGTCGGATACAGTCGTCCTGCGCAGCCTGCCTTTCTATAGCTATGGTCCCAACGATGGTGAAACCATCCGGGTCGAATACGGGATAGAGCGCTATTACGTGCCGGAAGGCGAAGGAAAGCCGCTGGAGGAGGCCCGTAACGAGGGCGTCGTATCGATTGCTGCCAGCGTTTCATCGTCGGGTGCCGCACAGATCCGCAGCCTCGTTGTGAACGGCAAGCCGGCCTATGAAGAGCCTCTCTATTGAGAGTCGGGGTGGCTGACGGGAACGGTACGCTTTTGCCCGCAAATCCCTGTCATTTGCCGTTCATTTTTCCTTTGCCTGTTCTAAATCGGGTGATATAGAGACGCCGCGCTCCGGAAGGCCTCATGCGCAGGCATATGCATGCGGTTTCGCGAACGCGGGTATGGTGAAATTGGTAGACACGCCAGATTTAGGTTCTGGTGCCGCAAGGCGTGGGAGTTCAAGTCTCTCTACCCGCACCAAGCTGCCTTGCAGGGCGGGAGGACTGGAACTTAGTTGTCCCGGATACCCGAAAAGCGAGTGCTGTTCCGCTTCGGGCGGAACGAACAGGAATTGAGAAAAGCCACGCACGGCAGTTGGCCGGCGTCGTGCTCACAGAAACGAACGGCGTCTGGGCACGGCCGCCACGGAAATGAAGGTAGGAAGACATGCAGGTTATCGAAACGCTCGCTGAAGGGCTGAAGCGCGAAATCAAGGTCGTTATCCCGGCCAAGGACATGGAAAGCAAACTAAACGAGCGCCTTGCCGATGTGAAGGACAAGGTTCGCATCAACGGTTTCCGTCCGGGCAAGGTTCCGCCCGCTCACCTTAAGAAGGTCTATGGCAAGTCCATCATGGCCGATCTCGTCAACGAGATCGTTCGCGACCAGCCGACCCAGATCCTGTCCAGCCGTGGCGAAAAGTCGGCTACCCAGCCGGAAATCAACATGACGGAAGACAAGGACGAGGCGGAAAAGATCCTCGCTGCCCAGCAGGACTTCGAATTCACCCTGTCCTATGAAGTTCTTCCGCCGATCGAACTGAAGTCCAACAAGGGCATCAAGGTCACGCGCGAAGTTGTCGATATCTCGGACGATGAAGTCAACGAGCAGGTTCTCAAGGTCGCTGAAAGCGCCCGCGACTATGCCGAAAAGAAGGGCAAGGCTGCCAACGGCGACCGCGTCAAGATGGACTATGTCGGCAAGGTCGACGGCGTTGCCTTCGACGGCGGCACCGATCAGGATGCTGAACTGGTTCTCGGTTCCGGCCGTTTCATCCCGGGCTTCGAAGACCAGCTCGTTGGCGTCAAGGCTGGCGACGAGAAGACCATCACCGTGACTTTCCCGGCCGACTATCCGGCAAAGAACCTCGCTGGCAAGGAAGCCACCTTCGACGTTACCGTCAAGGAAGTCGCTGCTCCGGCTGATGTCGAGATCAACGACGAACTTGCCAAGAAGCTCGGCCTCGAATCTGCCGATCGTCTGAAGGAAATCGTCCGCGGCCAGATCGAATCCCAGTACGGTTCGCTGACGCGCCAGAAGCTGAAGCGCCAGATCCTCGACCAGCTCGACGAGATGTACAAGTTCGAAACCCCGTCCAAGCTCGTCGAAGCCGAATATAACGGCATCTGGAACCAGGTCAGCAACGACCTCGCCCAGTCCGGCAAGACCTTCGAAGACGAAGACACGACCGAAGAACAGGCACGCGAAGAATACCAGAAGCTCGCCGAGCGCCGCGTCCGCCTCGGCCTCGTTCTCTCCGAAATCGGCGAAAAGGCCGGCGTCGAAGTCAGTGAAGACGAAATGCAGCGCGCGATCTACGAACAGCTGCGCCAGTATCCGGGCCAGGAAAAGCAGATCCTCGAGTTCTTCCGCAGCCAGCCGGGTGCCGCCGCTTCGATCCGCGCTCCGATCTTCGAAGAAAAGGTCATCGACCACCTGCTGACCGAAATCGCCGTCACCGACAAGAAGGTGACCAAGGAAGAGCTGCTTGCCGACGAAGAAGGCGAAGCTTCTGAAAAGGCAGAAACCAAGAAGGCTGCGCCGAAGAAGAAGGCTGCCGCCAAGGCTGAAGCTTCTGCAGACGCTGCTGAAGGCGAAGAAGCTGCACCGAAGAAAAAGGCTGCTCCGAAGAAGAAGACTTCCGAGGATAGCGCCGAATAATCGGCTTTTCCGCAGTGAAATCAAAAGCCCTGCCGCTTGCGGCAGGGCTTTTTTGTTGAACCTTCGAAATCGGCGGATCTTACGTTCGGCTGTCAGACGGCCTTTCGGGCGTGGGTCAGTTCCGCGACCTTTTTGATGTGGCTGACGGCGGCAGTGCCACCAGCGGTCTTGGTGAAAAGATCGAGAACGTCTTCGTCATCATCGGCAACCGGCGTCAATGCCTTGTCCATATAGCTCTTCGCATCGGCCTGGCGTGCAATCAGGAAAGCTGAAACACTGAGCTTGATGATCGTGCCGGCAAGCGAGAGATGTTTGCGGGCGGTATCGAAGGCAAAGCGTGGCCAGAAGAGCAGCGGGTGCTCGCGCTTGAGGCTCGGACGGCGCTCCGAAGGATGTTTCAGGCGCAAAAGGCCGCTCTGCAGGGGATGAACGTTTTCGAGCGGCACGGTGGTCGCAAACGAGACCAGCACCTTGACAAGGCTGGAGAGCTTGATGCCGGTTGCCGCGCCACGGCGCAGCAGGGTCTTCATATGCTCAGGCGAGTAGTAGAGCGACCAGGCCTCTTGATAGATATCTTCCCACTCCTTCTTGCCCATCTTTGGATGGGCTGTGCAGACGTGCTCGACATCGTAGATGTTGAGATCGGCATCCATCTCGACACCCTTCTTCCAGAGAACCTGATGATCCTCTGAGCCGGGCAGCGGTGTCAGAACGAAGAATTCGATGACGTCGAGTGGCAACTCTTCCTGAATGATCTTGATGTCGCGGCGGATCGAGTCCGGCGTGTCGGCCGGGAAGCCCAGAATATAGCCGGCAAGCGTCATGATGCCCTGTGCCTTCCAGGCCAGCAGCATCTTGCGATATTCGGTGATCTTGTTCTGGTTTTTCTTGGCGGCGGTAAGATTGTCCGGATTGACGTTTTCAAGGCCGATGAAGACACGGGTGACGCCGGCGCGTTTCGATTTTTCGATGAAGTTCGGGATCTTGTGGCAGAGCGTGTCCACCTGGATCATCAGGCCGAGCGGAATGCCGTCCTTTTCCCTGAGCTCGATCAGCCGGTCGAAGATCGCTTCCCAATCCTTGTTGCGGGCGAAATTGTCATCGGTGATGAAGAATTTATGGATGCCCTGCGCCCAGTTCATACGCACCAGCTTCTCGACATCGTCCGCCGAGCGGAAGCGGGATTTGCGGCCCTGCACGTTGATGATCGTGCAGAAGGAACATTGATATGGGCAGCCGCGGCCCGCATCGAAACTGGTGCTGAGGCCAAGCGTGCGCTGAATATTGTCTTTCGGCAGAAAAGGCACCGGCGTGCCACCGATGCCTGGAAGGTCGTTCATGAAATTGTAGAGCGGCTTCAGCTCGCCGGCGGCTGCGTCGCGCAGCACCATCTCCAGCCGCCCTTCGGCCTCGCCTGCAAACATCGAAACACCCATCTTGCGACATTCCTCGAGGCCGATCGCGTCGCCGTCGAGCATCGACAGGCAGCCCGAGATATGAAAGCCGCCCATCGAGACCGGCAGTCCGGCATCGCGGAAGGGGCGGGCAATATCGAGTGCGCGGGGGTACTGATTGGATTGCACACCGATAAGCGCGACCATCCCGAAATTATTGTTACGTTTGAACTGGGAAATCAGCGCCGCAAAATCGATCCGCGTATTGGTCTCATCGATGACGGTGATATCGATGGCGGTGTCGGCCCCAAGTACCTGCCGCTCCGCACATTCAGCGGCAATCCCATAGATCGCCGCCAGCGAGTTGGAGGGGATCATTGCCCGCCACCATCGGATCACGTAGCCGTCATCGTCATAGTGCGACGGCTTTATCAGGATAAGCTGAAACCGTCTGCGAGCAGCCTCTGAATTATCGGGCAAAATATCTATCTCTCGTTGGGGTCTGCGCAGCTGGATTTGGTGGCGCCGCAGGCCGGTCTAAGACGTGGTTTCAGGCTGTCGAAAGCCGTGCCTCGTATTTGGGAAGGCGATAAGCAGAACGCAATAGAACAATGCAAGGCGCGAACAGGCTGACCTTACCAATATCTTTTGGCATGGGATATAGTCAGTTGGCACAGAACGAGAGTAGCCATCAATAGGGTATAATGAGGCGCCTACCATGCCATGAGATTTAGGGATCGTGGCTTAAGTGCTGTTGAAACGGCGAGGACGTTCCCTCGCTTTCTCATAGTTCGGATTTTATGTCGCCCATGCGGTTCCACGCATCGAGACCGGCGATCTTGTAGGCTTCGGCAAGCGTCGGGTAGTTGAAGGTATTCTCGACAAAATATTCCACAGTGCCCTTCAGGTTCAGCACGGCCTGACCGATATGCACGAGTTCGGTAGCACCTTCACCGACGATGTGCACGCCGAGCAGACGGCGTGTCTTTAACGAGAAGATCAGCTTCAGCAGGCCGGTATCGAGACCCATGATGTGGCCGCGCGATGTCTCCCGGAAACGGGCAATACCGCACTCATAGGGAATGCCACGCTCCTTCATTTCCTCTTCGGTCAGGCCACAGGTGGAGATTTCCGGCACGGCATAGATGCCATAGGGAAAATATTTCTGCGGCTCCTTGGCGACCGCACCGATCGCGACGCGCGCAGCAATACGGCCCTGTTCCATCGAGGTCGAGGCAAGACTCGGAAAGCCGACAACATCGCCGGCGGCATAAATATTGGGCACGGACGTCTGGAACGTCTCGGGATTGACCTTCAGGCGCCCGCGGCTGTCCGCCTCGAGACCGATGGCCTCCAGGTTGAGTGTGTCGGTGGCGCCCATGCGCCCGGCAGCGAAAAGCACCATGTCGGTCACGAGATGCCGACCGCTGTCGAGGGTCAGTTGCACCTTGCCCGCATCGAGCCGCTCGACCTTCTCGGCCTTAGTGCCGAGCAGCAGTTTCATATTGCGGTCGCGCAGCTGGTAAGTGAAATCCTCAATGATCTCCTTGTCGATGAAGTCGAGCATGGTCGACTTTGGATCGATGACGGTCACGGCGGTATCCAGCGCCGAAAAGATCGTTGCATATTCGATGCCGATGACGCCGGCGCCGATGACGACCATGCTGCGTGGCAGTTCCTCGATATCGAGCAGCTCGTCACTGTCGAGCACGGTCTTGTTGTCGAAGGGCATGTAATCAGGCCGAAACGGCTTGGTGCCGACCGCAAGAAGAATGCTGGCGCCGGTCACCATCATCGTATCGCCATCGTCCTTGATGACCTGGAGGGTATTGGCGTCGACGAAGCTGGCCTTGCCGCGGATATGTTGGACGCGGTTGCGGGCGAACTGATGTTCGAGCACTTCCACTTCATGATTGAGCGTGATTAGCAGGCGGCGGCGCAGATCTTCAGCGCTGATCTCCTGCTTGACGCGGTAGCTGCGGCCGTAGAAGCCGCGTTCACGCCAGCCGGAAAGGTTGAGTGCGGTTTCGCGCAACGTCTTGGAAGGGATCGTGCCGGTATGGACGGACACGCCGCCGACACGTTTTCCCTGCTCGATGACCAGCACTTTCTTGCCGAGTTTTGCAGCCTGGATTGCGCCGCGGCGCCCTGCCGGACCGCTGCCCACTACCACGAGATCGTACTGGAACATCTTTAGCCCCAAACTGGAATTGGAATCATATTGCGACGCGAAATCTCGCGCGTTCACCGGTAGCCGGTCAATGTTACAGTTTGTATTTCAATACCGTTTAGGAATTCAAAAAGCCGAACATCGGCTCAAGCCGCTCGAATGTGCGATCCATCGCATACGCGCCGATGAAGAAAAGCGACAGATGGCCGTATGTCAGTGATATCTGCGATTCCGCCGCCATCTCTCCTTCCTTGGCAACGCCGGCGACGTAGATGGCTGAAGCCAATCCCGTCCGGTCGGCGCCGGCCTTGCAGTGAATGAGCATCGGCTTGGGTGCGGCGGCCATGATCGCCATCAACTGACGTCCTTCTTCGATGGAAAGTTCCTTCGTCGCCGACATGCGGAAGTCGATATGCTGGACATTCAGTCCCTTTGCTGCGGCGACCTCGTTATCGTACCAGGCCTCGCCGCTGCTGTCGCCGCGCAGGTTCAGTACGGATTTGATGCCGTACTCCTTGACGAGTTCGCCAAGCTTTGCGGGGGAGGGCTGGGCAGAGCGATAGACCTGACCATCGACGACCGCATGCACATTCGTCGAAAGCTGCAGGTAGCCGAGATAGACACCGGTCACGACGAGCAGCAGAAGCGTCAGGCGTATCAGCGATCGAAGGCTCGGCGGCGCGTATAAACGACTAGGAGAAATGCCCATATTTCCCATCCTGTTGTCAGTCATTCAGCTTGGAGAACGCCATAATGGCTTTTTCATGCCTTAGCCGAGGTCTTATATCAAGCGCAGCCCCTTGAGGCTTGCTTGTCCGTCTTTGCCGATGATGATGTGATCGTGGATGGCAATACCGAGCGGTTTTGCAGCATCGATGATCATCTTCGTCATGTCGATATCGGCACGCGATGGCGTCGGGTCGCCCGAGGGATGATTGTGGACGAGAATAAGCGCCGTTGCCGAAAGCTCGAGCGCCCGCCTCACCACCTCACGCGGATAGACTGGTGTGTGGTCCACAGTCCCACGCCCCTGCACCTCGTCGGCAATCAGTGCATTGCGCTTGTCGAGGAAGAGAATGCGGAACTGCTCGCGCGCCTCATGTGCCATGGCAGCATGGCAATACCGAATGACTGACGACCACGAGGAAAGCACCTGCTTGCCCTTGAGTTCGCTCTTCAGTGCGCGATGGCTAATGGCGGATATCAGCTTCAGATCTAGCGCCACCGCTTCTCCGACGCCTTTGACCTCCTGCAGCAGTGCTGCCGGTGCGCCGAAGACGCCCGCAAGCGACCCGAAGCGGTCGATCAATGACTTAGCGATCGGTTTCGTATCGCGGCGTGGGATCAGCCGAAAAAGCAGGAGTTCGAGGATTTCATAATCGACGAGTGCCGTATCACCATGCTCGCGAAAACGGCTGCGCAGCCTTTCGCGATGGCCGTGATAATGTTCTTCCTTGGCGGGGAGGGCCGCCTTGGGGGCTGAAGTCTTTGCTGGCTGCGCGAAAAACGCCCGCTCATCGACTGCGACATCTTCGTCAATGTCGAAAGGCAATTCGTCATCGCTGGCCTGCGGAACGGGACCTTTCGCCATGGATGATGTCACCCGTTCAGCGGCGGCAGGCCCGGCCGGTCGAGGCCGGCAGGCGACAGCGTGAAGATTTCGCAGCCATTGGCGGTCACGCCGACCGTATGTTCGTACTGCGCCGACAGCGAACGATCGCGCGTCACGGCAGTCCAGCCGTCCGCCAGCACCTTCACGTGCGGGCGTCCGAGATTGATCATCGGTTCGATGGTGAAGATCATGCCCTCGCGCAATTCCGGTCCTTCATTGGCGCGGCCGTAATGCAGGATGTTCGGCGAATCGTGGAAGAGACGGCCGACACCGTGGCCGCAGAAATCACGCACGACGGAGCAACGCTCGGCTTCGGCATAGGTCTGGATCGCTTCGCCGATCGCGCCGGTGCGTGCGCCGGGATGAACGGCGGCAATGCCGCGCATCAGCGATTCATAGGTCACTTCCAGCAGGCGTTCGGCGGCGCGCTTGATCTGGCCTACCGGGTACATGCGGCTCGAATCCCCATGCCAGCCGTCGACGACGAAGGTCACGTCGATATTGACGATATCGCCTTCGCGCAGCGGCTTGTCATCGGGAATACCGTGACAGACTACATGATTGATCGAAGTGCAGGTGGACTTCGTATAGCCGCGATAGTTCAGCGTCGCCGGATAGGCGCCGTTATCCATGCCGAACTCGAAAACGAAGCGGTCGATTTCATTGGTGGCGAGACCCGGCTTGACGATATCGGCAAGCGCATCGAGGCAGCGCGCGGTCAGCTGGCACGCGTTGCGCATTCCCTCGAATGCTTCAGGGCCATAAAGCCTGATGGCGCCGGTATTTTTCGGCGGCGCGGAGGAGGCTTCGATATAATTCACCATTGCAAGGCCTTAGCAGAAATTGTCGTCTCTTTTCATAATGCAGCAATGCCGGCTTCGTCCATCGCGATCAACCGCATGGGAAAGATTTCTCGGGCGCGTTGTACCGGGTGAAAAAAGCCGCTGGGCCGCCCACCAGCGTCAGCAGAGCTGCGGACCATCAATATCCACAGTCTTCTCAATTAGATAGGATTGTAGATGGAAAATTCCACTGTTACTCACCGATTGGTGACAGACCGGGGTTGACCAAATGCTCAATGAAACTGCCGTGGCCGTGCTCGAACAGACGGGTGCCGCTGAGCCTGAAAAGCGTATCCGCGACAGAGGCGCTACGGAACGCGCTATCCTGAAAGCCGCCAAGAACCTGCTAGCAGAAGAGGGGTTCCAGAATTTCGGCATCAACGCTGTCGCGCGCCGCGCCGGCTGCGACAAGCAACTCATCTACCGGTATTATGGCGGTCTCGACGGTCTTGTCGAGGCGATCGGTGCCGATCTCGGCAACTGGGTCAAGGACCGCATCCCCGAAGATACTGGCGGCATGTTCTTGCTGACCTACGGCGACCTGATGGAGCGCTTGTCCTTGCTTTTTCTTGAGGCACTGCGCGAGGATCCCTTGATGCGCCGCATCGTCGCCTGGGAGGTGTCCGAAAATACCGAGCAGGTGAAGCGCCTTTCGGAAGCGCGCTCGAAAGCGCTTGGCCAGTGGCTCGATCGCATGCGCGGTTCGCTGACGCCGCCGAAGGGCGTCGATGTTGCCGCCGTCAATGCGCTCATCTTTGCCTCCATTCAGCATCTCGTGCTTGCTGCCGCGGCTGGTGGGCAGTGCGCAGGGCTGCTTTTGAAGAACGGCAAGGACTGGGAGAAGGCTGCCACCGCGCTAAAGCGGCTGGTGCGCGGTGTCTACGGCTAAACAATCCACAGCCTCTACTCGGCAGTTAACCTTAACAGTTGGTTTACGTTGCGTGACGCTGGTTAACCCGCCAGTGTGATCCACATTAGAAATGTAACGAGTGTGGACCCGAGTTCGGCCATGGAAACCAAAATCGCCAGAACCGCGTTGCTTGTCGCGGCGATGATGTTTTTCGCCGTGCTGGCGCTGGATATCGCCGTGCCCACGCTCGTACTCTGCATCATGGCATCGTCGGTCTGGCTCGCTTCCCTTGATATGCCGGTCCTGCGCAAGCACGAAGGAGAGGCCGCATGAAGTGGTTTCTGATCTTCTGGGCCGGTCCTACCGTCTTCCTGGCGGGATGGTACTGGCTTTCCTATTACGACCTGAACTTCGGCATCTTCATGCTGACGCGGCAGGTCCATGACCTGACTTTCGAGATCTATGGCAAGGCCCTCGGCCTGCCGCCGCAGGAAATCCCGCCGCTCGTCGCCCGCGCGATAGCCGTCGATAGTCTCGTCGTCTTCGCCATTATGGGCCTCCGCAAACGCCGCCAGATCGCGGCCTGGTGGAGGGCGCGTCATGCCTCCGTGTCGTCCGCCGATCTCGCCAGCAAAGAAAGTCTGTCGAGCGCTCCTTGAAGGATAAAGCTCGCCGCAGCCGAATCGATCCGCTCGGCACGTTTTGCCCGCGACACGTCCATTTCCAGTAAGGCGCGTTCGGCAGCCACCGTCGATAGCCGCTCATCCCAATAAACGAAGGGAATGGCAGTCTTCTGCTCCATGTTGCGCACGAAAGCCCGTGTCGCCTGCACGCGCGGACCGACCGATCCGTCCATATTCATCGGCAGGCCGATAACGAAGGCCGCAACCTTCTCTTTTGCGGCGAAACCCAGCAGCGTCTCGGCATCGATGGTGAATTTCTCGCGCTTGAGCACCGGGCGTGGCGTCGCAAAGCGGCGTCCGAGATCGGACATGGCAAGGCCGATCGTCTTGGTGCCGAGATCGAGGCCTGCGATTGCCTGTCCGGGACCGAGCGTTTCGGCTAGTTCCTCGATCGTCAGCACCGTCATTGCCGTGTCATCCTGTCAAAAGAAATTGAAGTTCCCGCCGCTTTTCTTTGCGGCCATATCGGCTATGTCCTTAGAGCAATTCCAGGAAAAGTGCGAAACGGTTTCCGGCCAGAATTGTCCTAAGCCTTTCTGGCCCCCGAAATCGCCTTTTGCATCACGTAATTAAGGAGACTTTTCATGAAGATCACCTGGCTCGGCCATTCTGCTTTCCGTATCGAAACGAAAGCCGCCAAAATCCTGATCGACCCTTTCCTGACCTATAACTCGTCTTTCGCCGGCCAGGGCATAAAGGAAGTGACCAACGGCATCACCCATATCCTGCTAACCCACGGCCATGGCGACCATGTCGGCGATACCGTAGCGATCGCAAAGGAAACCGGTGCCGTCGTTCTCGCCAATGCCGATCTTGCCTCCTGGCTTAGCACGAAGGGCGTCGAAAAGCTGGAAATGGGCAATACCGGCGGCACGGTCGCGCTCGGCAGCTTCACCGCGACCTTCACCAATGCGCTGCATTCCTCCGCTCAGACGACGGAAGACGGGGTTTCCCACTCGCTCGGCAATGCGAACGGCCTGATGCTGCATTTCGACGACGAGCCGAGCCTCTTCCATATGGGCGACACCGATATCTTCTCCGATATGGCGCTTATCAACGAATTGCATCAGCCCGATATCGGTATCGTGCCGATCGGCGACCGCTTCACCATGGGCGGCGCGGTGGCGGCTCTTGCCTGCCAGCGCTACTTCAACTTCAAGACGGCCATTCCCTGCCACTACGGCACCTTCCCGATCATCGACCAGACGCCGGAAAAATTCATCGCCGGCATGGAAGGCTCGAAGAGCCAAGTGAAGGCGCCGAAGCCCGGCGAAAGCCTGTCGCTCTGATGCAGAAGCCCTCAAACCCCGGTGAGTTTTGAGGGCAGGAATTCTGCATTGCCGAAAATGCAAACCCGTTGCACAGGACGGACATGGTCTTTATAGCGATAGGAAAATTCCTATCCGGAGAATGCCATGTCCGTCGATCTCGCCACCGTTAAGCGCGTAGCGCGCCTTGCCCGTATTGCCGTTTCGGAAGAAGAGGCAAATCGCATGGTCGGCGAATTGAATGGTATCCTCGGCTTCGTCGAGCAGCTTTCCGAAGTTGACGTTAGTGGCGTCCAGGCCATGACATCCGTGACGCCGATGGACATGAAGAAGCGCGCCGATGTCGTCAATGACGGCAACAAGGCCGCCGATGTCGTTGCCAATGCGCCGATCACCGACCACAATTTCTTCCTGGTGCCGAAAGTCGTCGAATAAGGCTTTGCCCGCCTCTTTCCGACCCTGTTGCCATTTTCAGACTTGAAGCGAAAACACGATGAGCGAACTCACCAGCCTGACCATTGCCGAAGCCCGCCAGAAGCTGCGCGCCAAGGAAATCACCGCGACCGAGCTGACCGAGTCCTACATCTCGGCTATCGATGCGGCCAATGGCCATCTCAACGCTTATATCAAGGTCACGCCTGATCTCGCCCGCCTCATGGCGAAGAATTCCGACGAGCGTATCGCTGCCGGCAAGGCAGGCGATCTCGAAGGCATCCCGCTCGGCATCAAGGATCTGTTCGCCACGGTTGGCGTGCATACCCAGGCTTGCAGCCACATTCTCGACGGTTTCGAGCCGCGGTATGAATCGACGGTCACCCAGAACCTCTGGGACGACGGCGCCGTCATGCTCGGCAAGCTGAACATGGATGAGTTCGCGATGGGCTCTTCCAATGAGACCTCGCACTATGGTGCGGTCATCAACCCCTGGCGTGCCGCAGGCTCTAACCAGCAGCTCGTTCCGGGCGGCTCTTCCGGTGGCTCGGCTGCAGCCGTTGCCGCCCATCTCTGCGCAGGTGCTACTGCAACCGACACAGGCGGTTCCATCCGCCAGCCGGCTGCCTTCACCGGCACGGTCGGCATCAAGCCGACCTATGGGCGCTGTTCACGCTGGGGAACGGTCGCCTTCGCATCTTCTCTCGATCAGGCCGGCCCGATCGCCCGCGACGTGCGCGATGCCGCGATCTTGCTGAAGTCCATGGCGAGCGTCGATGCCAAGGACACCACTTCCGTCGACCTGCCGGTCCCGGATTACGAAGCTGCCATCGGTCAGTCGCTGAAGGGCATGAAGATCGGCATTCCGAACGAATATCGCGTCGATGGCATGCCCGACGAGATCGAATCCATCTGGCAGCAGGGCATCGCCTGGCTGAAGGATGCCGGTGCCGAGATCGTCAACATCTCGCTGCCCCATACCAAATACGCCCTGCCGGCCTATTACATCGTTGCACCCGCTGAAGCCTCTTCGAATCTCGCCCGTTACGATGGCGTGCGCTACGGCCTGCGTGTCGACGGCAAGGATATCGTCGACATGTACGAGAAAACGCGTGCCGCCGGCTTCGGCCAGGAGGTCAAGCGCCGCATCATGATCGGCACTTACGTGCTGTCGGCCGGTTACTACGATGCCTACTATCTGCGCGCCCAGAAGGTCCGCACGCTCATCAAGCGCGACTTCGAACTCGCTTTCGATGCCGGCGTCGACGCTATCCTGACGCCAGCCACTCCATCGTCTGCCTTCGGCGTTGCCGACGAGAGCCTCGCCGCCGATCCGGTCAAGATGTACCTCAACGACATTTTCACAGTCACGGTCAACATGGCCGGCCTGCCGGGCATCGCCGTTCCCGCCGGTCTCGACCATAAGGGCCTGCCGCTTGGCCTGCAGCTCATCGGCAAGGCCTTCGACGAGGAAACCCTCTTCAAGACCGCCCATGTCATCGAACAGGCGGCCGGCAAGTTTACGCCGGCCAAGTGGTGGTAACCGGTCTAACGATACGAGAGATTGCAGACGCCGACCACAAAATGGTCGGCGTTGTTGGTTTCGCCGCATGGGCGGCAAGCAACGCCTTTGAAGCCAGCTATCGGGATCCTGCTGTCATCGACGGGGTGAAGCAGGAATTTGCGATATTTCCGGTTGAAACGACGGGCGAGATCTTCGTTGCTGAGTTTGATGGAGGAATCGTCGGCTGGGGCGCTCGGGAGAATACGCGAAACTATATTTCCGACCTTTGGGTGCATCCCGATCATCAGGGCAAAGGCATCGGCAAAGCGCTGCTGCATCATCTCTGCGAGCTGATGAAAGGCGAGGGCCTAGAAACGGCGCGGCTCGACACGCATGCGAAAAACAGCGGTGCAATCCGTCTTTACGAGCGCTGCGGTTTCAAGATCATCTGGCACGGTATCGAGTTTGCCAAGAGCATGGGCGTCCCGCTCGAAAAGGTACATTTGCAGAAGCAATTGGTTGAGGACTAGCACGACACGCCTGAAGAAAGGCAGGCGCCGTCTCTGATTTCGAGGCGGCGCCTGATATATAGGCAAGACTTTGCGAGGAGGGCCTCATGCCGAAACAGGATCTTGCGCGGTTGATCGAGGCCTTTGATGGCCTCGCCGTCCGTGGCTTTAAATTGGGCGCAGAGTGGGAGGCGGTTCACGAAATCTGCCAGAACCACGAGGGTGAACAGGTTTTCGACTGGGGCCATGCCCTTTGCCATCGCGTCGAAGGCGATGATTGGAACGCAGGCTACTGGTATCGCCGCGCAGGCAAGACGATGGGAGAAGGCACGATTGCCGAAGAATGGGCGGCGATGCGCCCGGAGCTTTCTGAAAAGCTCTGAAACATTCCTGGCCGCAGGGCGACGGCGCCGCACGGCCAGGCTTTGTCAGACCTATCTGTTATCGAGCTGTGACCTGACGAGCTTCAGTCCCCTTTCGGTGATCCGATAGGGCTGGCCGGCGGAAGATTTGATTGCCTTCAGCCGTTTCAGCTTGCGGAAAAGCTCCGTGCCGAAGCCGGGATAGACCCAGCCGTCTCGGGTGAAGCAACTTACCGTTTCGATCTTTTTGTTGTCGTCTCGGGTGATTTCGATACGGCCGCCCTGGGCCATAAGGTGCAGGATGCGCTGTTCTGCGCGCGAGATATCCATTGCTGTTGATCCAGAAACGCGCCTTCAGGAAGGCGCAGGAAAACGATTTGGCGCTCGGGTTTACACGATACGCCGCGGCTTCGTTTTTCTGGCCCATGCGCGCGAGGCTGTGCTTGCGGGCAGGGCCTTTACCGGGTCTCAGGCAGGTTAGACATAAAACACCTCTGACGGGCTTTTTATCAGCAACCACAATTCGGTCAAGCGGGCGCAGCGAAACAAAAAAGCCGCCGATAATATTGCTTTCGCTTCTTCATCTCCTTGCAAGGACTGGAAAATTGCCCGACTCAATGGTCTACTCTCTGCAGTAACGCGGAGGTGCCATTGATCCACATTCGCAATGCCCGCGAAAGCGACACGGCGCTCTTGAGCGAAATCGGCTTGCGAGCCTGGCAAAGAGCGATGGCATTGATAGGCGAATCGGACGCCATGACGGATGGAGCCCGCACCGCGTTCCGAACGTTCGTGGATAATAACTGGCTGACCATCACAGTCGTCGAACAGAACGGGCAGGCTGCCGGCTGGGCCGCGCGCGAAGGACTGGACGAGACCATTTCCGACTTCTGGATCGATCCGAGCTTCAATCGTCAGGGGCTCGGCACCGCACTTCTGGAGCATATCGAGTCTGATATTTTCGAACAGGGCTTCGAGGAGGCGGCGATGCAGACCCATTCTGGAAATACAGAGGCGATCTCCTTCTTCCAGAAGCACGGCTACGCGATCCACTGGCTTTCTGTCGCCTACAATCCGAAGCTCGACCGCGACGTGCCGTCAGTCGGTCTCAGCAAGCATCTCGGCCCGCAGGAGCAAGAAGGCTACGGCCCGGGTTTCTAGGCTGCCGAAAGCCTTGCACCTGCAGGCCATTTCCTTTACCTCACCTGTTGAAAAGAACAGCCTTCGAAGAGCATCTCATGACCATTGTCGACGTTCGCACGCCTGATCCGAAACGTTATATCCCCGGCGCCACTGGCGATTGGGAAGTCATCATTGGCATGGAAGTCCATGCCCAGGTGCTCTCCAATTCCAAGCTTTTCTCCGGCGCTTCGACGGAATTCGGCAAGCCGCAGAATTCGAATGTCTCGCTCGTCGATGCGGCCATGCCCGGCATGCTGCCCGTCATCAACGAGGAATGCGTCAAGCAGGCCGTGCGCACCGGCCTCGGCCTGAAGGCTGAGATCAACAAGCGCTCGGTCTTCGACCGCAAGAACTATTTCTATCCGGACCTGCCGCAGGGCTACCAGATCTCCCAGTACAAGGACCCGATCGTCGGGGAAGGCAAGATCGTTATATCGCTCGGCCCGGACCGTCAGGGACAGTTCGAGGATATCGAGATCGGCATCGAGCGCCTGCATCTGGAACAGGACGCCGGCAAGTCGATGCACGACCAGCATCCGACCATGTCTTATGTGGACCTGAATCGTTCCGGCGTTGCGCTGATGGAAATCGTCTCCAAGCCGGATATGCGCACCTCCGATGAGGCCAAGGCCTACATGACGAAGTTGCGCTCCATCGTACGCTACCTCGGCACCTGCGACGGCAACATGGACGAAGGCTCCATGCGCGCCGACGTTAACGTCTCCGTGCGCCGTCCGGGCGAGCCCTTCGGAACGCGTTGCGAAATCAAGAATGTCAACTCGATCCGCTTCATCGGCCAGGCGATCGAATACGAAGCCCGCCGCCAGATCGGTATTCTTGAGGATGGCGGCACGATCGATCAGGAAACCCGCCTGTTCGACCCGAACAAGGGTGAGACGCGGTCCATGCGCACCAAAGAAGACGCGCATGACTACCGCTACTTCCCCGACCCTGATCTGCTGCCGCTCGAATTCGACGATGCTTTCGTCAAGGAGCTGGCTGATCACCTGCCGGAGCTGCCGGACGACAAGAAGGAGCGCTTCGTGCGCGAACTCGGCCTGTCGATCTACGACGCCTCGGTTCTCGTTTCCGAAAAGGCGATTGCAGATTACTTTGAAGCCGTTGCCGAAGGCCGTGACGGCAAAGCGGCCGCCAATTGGGTCATCAACGACTTGCTCGGTGCCTTGAACCGCACCGGCAAGGACATCGAGGAAACGCCGGTCTCTCCGACGCAGCTCGGCGGCATCATCGACCTCATCAAGGCAGAGACCATTTCCGGCAAGATCGCCAAGGATGTTTTCGAAATCATCCTCAACGAAGGCGGCGACCCCGCCGAGATCGTTGAAAGCCGCGGCCTGAAGCAGGTGACGGATACAGGCGCGATCGAAAAGGCCGTCGATGAAATCATCGCCGCCAACCCGGATCAGGTTGCCAAGGTCAAGGCAAAGCCGACGCTTGCAGGCTGGTTCGTCGGTCAGGTGATGAAGGCGACCGGCGGAAAGGCCAACCCGCAGGCCGTGCAGGCTCTCGTCAAGGCCAAACTCGGTATTGTGGAAGAATAAGCCAACGGCCTTGGCCGAGGGGTGTGAAGCGGTTTTCGGAATACCGATGCCGCGAGGAGAAGGTCTTGGTTTATTTCGTCCGTACGGCCAGCGAGCGCGATCTTGAGAAGGTCCGTGCGTTGCTGGTCGAGAGCTTCCACGCGGCCTATGACGCGAGCCACGGCGTTGCAAAGGTCAACGAACTCGTTGCCCATCTCTTTTCGCCGGCTGCGCTGAAGGCGCGCCTGGCGAAGAAAAATGCCGAATTCCTGGTCGCCGATGACGGCCGGGATATCGGTGGCGTCGGTTACGCGGCGATGTCATCCGAGATGACAAAGACCGTCACGCTGCATCTTCTCTACGTGAAACCAGATCTGCAACGCCAGGGCATCGGCCGCGATATATTCGCCGAACTCGAAACCTGCTTCCCGGATGCGGAAATCATGCGGCTGGAAGTCGAGGTTCACAACCAAGAAGCTGTCCATTTTTATGAACGACTTGGTTTCGTTGAGGCCGGCCGTAACGAGAACAATAGCCCCGACCAGTCCGGCATTCCAACGCTGGTCTTCGAAAAGGCGCTTGAGTTCCACTGATATGCGATCTGGTGACATCATCATTCGTGAAGCGCGTGAAAGCGATCTGCCCGCCTTGATTGCGATGTTTGCCGCCGATCCTCTCGGCGGTCATGGTGATACCACCGATCCCGAGGCCTATCTGGATTATGCCGGCGCTTTCGCGACGATCACGGCGTCTTCCAACCAGACGCTTCACGTTGCAGAGCGGGACGGTGACGTAGTCGGCACCTTCCAGACGATGATCACCACCTCGCTCAATGCACGCGGCTCATCCGCCATGATCATCGAGGCGGTGCAGACGCGTGCCGATATGCGCGGGCAGGGCATCGGCGCGCGGATGATCGAATTTGCCATCGCCGAGGCGAAAGGTCGCGGCGTACGGCTCGTCCAACTGACATCGAATGCGGCACGCAAGGATGCCCATCGTTTCTATGAAAGGCTGGGCTTCAAGCCGTCGCATCTTGGTTTCAAGATGGCGCTCAAATGACCGCAGTTTCGGCGGGAATCACTGGACAATTCGGCTTGGCGGCGGCATAAGCGAAAAAGCCTATCTGCTTTCGTCCGCGTCCTGCGGCCACGAGGAAAAGACATGATCAAGTTCCTGTTGCACACCTTCACCTGGTGGAACAATTACACCTTCGGCACGCTGTTCGCCCTTCGTGGCTTCAAGCGGGTTGGTGAAGACGAGTTGGGCAATGTTTATTACGAAGGCGGTCTTTCCTCCTATGGTCTGCCGAAGCGCTGGGTGATCTACAGCGGTTACGCCGAAGCCTCCGCCATTCCTCCAGGCTGGCACGGCTGGATGCACCACCGGACCGACGTTCCGCCATCCAAGGAAAACTACGTCGCCAAGGAATGGCAGAAGCCGCACCGCGCCAACCCCACGGGCTCGCCGCAGGCCTACCGTCCGCCGGGTTCGCTCTCGGCTGCCGGCGAACGTCCGCGCGTGACCGGCGACTACGACGCATGGACGCCGGGCAACTGAGCGTCGAGCATCTGACGGCGGGTCCTGCCCCGCGCTTTGGCCACAATTGACCTTTACCCGCAGGTTGGCCGCAATTGCTGTGGCCATGAACCTGATATGTGCTGGAGACGGGTAGATATGAAGCTTTCCCTGCGAAACACGGTCCTGCCGGCTGCGGGAGCTGTATCGCTATTGGCGCTGTCCGCCGGGCTTCTTTCCAATCAGGCACAGGCTGCCCGCATTGACAATCCGGTCGCCGTCTTCTCTGGCCTCGACAAGATCACCGGCCGCATCACCACTTTCGACGTGTATGTCAACGAAACGGTCCAGTTCGGCGCCCTGCAGGTGACGCCGAAGGCCTGCTATTCGCGCGACCAGTCGGAAGCCCAGAAGATCGATGGTTTCGTCGAAGTCGACGAGATCACACTGGACCGCAAGATCCGCCGCATATTCACCGGCTGGATGTTCGCCGACAGTCCCGGCCTCAACGCAGTCGAGCATCCGATCTATGACGTCTGGCTGAAGGACTGCAAGCAGAGCTCGGACGTCCCGCCTCCGGACAGCGCCGGCGCCAAGTAAGGACACGCGCCTGATCGACCGGGCTTTCAGCTGCAAATAACTATTTATAGCAAGATGATGGCGGCGCCGTGTGCGTGCCGCATAAAATCCGTTCGATGCGACACGCCTGCTGATGCTGGTCGCTATGCGTTGGGCGTTTTGTTGCCGGTGAAAAGTTTCTTCACGAAACCGACCGCCCCGCCAAATACCACAAAGACGAGGATCCAGGCCTTCTTGAGGAAGGCAGCGGCGATTGCTAGCAGCCCGATCTTCGCGGCAACCTTGGCGCCAGCGCCTGCAGCGATCATGCCTGCCATCCCGTAGGCAGCGATCTTGTCGCCATCCACGTGATCGCTATAGGCCATTCCCTTGTCGAACTGGACGAGCTTGGTCACGGTCGGGACGGCGGTCTCGATTTCCTTCAACTGTTCGAGACCGGCAACGAAGTCGAACTGAAAGACTCCCTCACGGCCCAGCGTGCGCACGGAATAGTTCAGTGTATGCTGCGTGTTTCCATTCTCGTTGAACACCAAATCGCGTGCCCAGTGCAGGGCGTGTGCGGATTGGTCGTAATGCGGGGCAGAAGCCCAGCCGACGAGTGTCACCGTCGGAAAGCCCTGCTTCTGTCGTTCGGTATTGCTTTCCGCAATCGACTCCTTGATGTTCTGCAGCAATTCATCGTAGTCGATCGTCGCTGCGTCGGCATCCGATACATATCCATCCGCGCTGAATTCGACGACCGAACCCCATGATCCGACATCAGTCGGCGAATATTGCGCAGGAAATAGCATACCCAGCGCATCAGCCGCCGACCCCGGCGGGTTTCCCCAGATATCGACGAGCACGGTCTTCGTATCTTCAGGGCTGAGATAATAGAACCCGTCCGGTACGTTCAGCGTCGCCTTCGCAGCCGGCAGCTTGATCGCTCCCTGTTGGAAGTCGAGCTTCTCCAGAAGCGGTTTCTCTTGATCTGAGAAATCCGTTCTGTTCGGAAACATGTCCTGATAGGGGCGGGCATCGGCTGCTCCGGCAGCCATGGCGAGCAGGATCGCTGCCATAAAATATCGATTCAAGATTTCACCCTCCGTTGCGTTCTGACCTTAATCAGGGCTGCCAGAAAATCAACGCAAGGATGAAGAATTCAACCTTAAAACTTTAGGTGCGGCGATTCCATCGCCGCGGCGAGCATCAGCGCGTAGTCCGCTTTCGGCACGTCGAGCGCCCCGAATGTTTTGAGATGCTCTGTCGTGAATTGCGTGTCGAGCAGGGTGAAGTGCTGCCGCCTCAGGTGCTCGACGAGATGGACGAGACAGATTTTCGAAGCGTCGGTGCGGCGCGAGAACATACTTTCCCCAAAGAAGGCGGAGCCGAGAGAAACACCATAGAGGCCGCCAACGAGTTCATCGCCATCCCAGGCCTCGACAGAGTGGGCATGGCCCATGCGGTGCAGGGCCGAGTAGAGCGTTCGGATCGTCTCGTTGATCCAGGTACTCGGACGATCGGCCGTCTCCTGCGCGCAAGCGGTCATGACGGCATCGAAGGCGCTGTTGAAGCGGATCTCGAAGGGCTTTTGCCGAATCGTCTTTCGAAGACTTTTGGAAACGTGGAAACGATCGTCGAGCGGCAGTACGCCGCGGATATCGGGTTCGACCCAGAAGATTTCCGGATCGTCGGCGGATTCGGCCATGGGGAAGAGACCGATTGAATAGGCGCGCAGGAGGATCTCCGGGGTAATACCTGGTGATTTCCTGCGCGCTCCTGCCATTCTGTCCTATGCTGCCGGCTTGCTGTTGGCGAGATACTTTTCCAGCCAATGGATATCATAGTCGCCGTTGGCGATATCCTGGTTGGAAACGAGATCCTGGAACAGTGGCAGCGTTGTCTTGATGCCGTCAACGACAAATTCATCGAGCGCACGGCGCAGGCGCATCATGCATTCGACGCGCGTACGGCCATGGACAATCAGCTTGCCGATGAGGCTGTCGTAATAAGGCGGGATCCTGTAGCCCTGATAGGCGCCGGAATCGATGCGTACGCCAAGACCGCCCGGTGCATGGAAATGCGTGATCGTGCCGGGTGACGGCACGAAGGTGCGTGCGTCCTCGGCATTGATGCGGCATTCGATGGCATGACCCTGGAAGTGCACTTCCTCCTGCGTGACCGACAGACCGCCGCCGGAGGCAACGCGGATCTGTTCGTGCACGAGGTCTATGCCGGTGATGGCTTCGGTGACCGGATGCTCCACCTGCAGGCGAGTATTCATTTCGATGAAATAGAACTCGCCATTTTCGTAGAGGAACTCAATCGTTCCGGCGCCGCGATATTTCAGCTTCTTCATCGCGTCGGCGCAGATCTGGCCGATCTTCATGCGCTGTTCGACGTTGAGCGCCGGAGAATTGGCTTCTTCCCAGACCTTCTGGTGACGACGCTGAAGCGAGCAGTCGCGTTCGCCGAGATGGATCGCGTTCCCCTCGCCATCACCGAATACCTGTATTTCGATGTGGCGCGGCTTTTCGAGGTACTTTTCCATGTAGACGGCGTCGTTGCCGAAGGCGGCGGCGGCCTCGGTGCGGGCGGTCGACCAGGCTTCGATCAGGTCGGCTTCGGTCTTGGCGACCTTCATTCCGCGTCCGCCGCCGCCGGCCGTTGCCTTGATCAGCACCGGATACCCGATATAGGCAGCCGTCTTCAGCGCATCCTCTTCGGTCTTCACTTCGCCGTCGGAGCCGGGAACGACGGGAATGCCAAGTTCCTGCGCCGTCGTCTTGGCGGTGATCTTGTCGCCCATGATGCGGATATGTTCCGCCGTCGGGCCGATGAAGGTAATGCCGTGCGCTTCGAGAATATCGGCGAACTTGGCGTTCTCCGACAGGAAGCCATAACCCGGATGCACGGCATCAGCCCCTGTGATCTCGCAGGCAGCGACGATCTGGTGGATGTTAAGATAGCTTTCGCGCGACGGCGGCGGGCCGATGCACACACTCTCATCAGCGAGGCGCACATGCATGGCGTCGGCATCCGCCGTCGAATGCACGGCAACGCTTGCGATGCCGAGTTCCTTGCAGGCGCGCAGCACGCGAAGGGCAATCTCGCCGCGATTGGCTATGAGGATCTTGGAGATCATTGGCAACGCCTTATTCGATGACGACGAGCGCCTGACCGTATTCGACGGGCGAACCGTCTTCGACAAGGATTTCCGTGACCTTGCCGGACCTCGGCGAAGGAATCTGGTTCATCGTCTTCATCGCTTCGATGATGAGGAGCGTCTGGCCTTCCTTGACCGTCGTACCGATTTCGATGAAGGCGCGCGCGCCCGGAGCCGGCGCCATGTAGGCCGTGCCGACCATCGGCGCGTTGACCGTATTTGCTGGGTTGCGGCCTGCAACGGCAGCCGGGGCAGCTGCTGCCGCGACGGGGGCTGCTGCGGCGGCAGCGGCAGGTGCCGCATAGGCAGGGGCGGCGATCGGCGCCTGGATATACTGGGTCGTGCCTGCGCGCGAAACGCGGATCCGCAGATCTTCCTGTTCGACTTCGATCTCGGTCAGATCCGTGTCCTTGAGGATATTGGCGAGATCGCGGATCAGTGCCTGATCGATACCGGATTTCTTGTCAGCCATGAGTGTTGCCCTGTCTTCTTCTTATGCCGTGATGTTCTTCAGCGCGTGCAGCGCCAGGATGTAGCTGTGAGACCCGAAGCCGCAGATCACGCCCTTGCATGCGGGTGCGATCATCGACTTGTGGCGGAATTCTTCCCGTGCATGCACGTTGGATATGTGGAGCTCGATGACGGGAATGGAAATGGCACGGATCGCATCGTGCAGCGCGACCGACGTATGCGTATAGGCGCCTGCATTGATGGCAACGCCGGCGGCCTTTTCGTCCGCCTCGTGAAACCAGTCCACCAGCGTGCCTTCGTGATTGCTTTGGCGGAAGTCGATGTCGAAACCGAGTTCGCGGCCCGCAACCTTGCAGTCCGCCTCAATGTCCTTGAGCGTCTTGCCGCCATAGATGCCAGGTTCTCGCTTGCCCAGCATATTCAGGTTTGGCCCGTTCAGGACAAAGATCGTTTGCGTCATCGAATGTTCCGTCTGGCGCAGTGGCTCTTGATTCTCTTGGAATCAAGCGACCGCTACGCGGTTCAATGTATTCATCGCGTCAGATGCCCAGCTGTTGGCAGCAAAGGCACGGGAATGCGCGAGCGCCACCTATAGACTCCACGCGGACTTATTGAAAGCCCTTACAGAATCGGCAGGGGACGTCGCGCCATGTTTGTCCACATGGCTGAAACGCTTCGATTTAGGCGATTTGATGGGCGCAGGTTCAGCAGCTCGTCTTGCCGCAGGCCCGCATGTTCTTTACCTTGGCTTCAAGATCGTCGATGCCGACGGCGCCGGGCACCATTTCGTTTCCGATCACATAAGATGGGGTACCGCTGATGCCGAGATTGGCGGCGAGCTGATAGGTCGCCTGCACGATGTCATCGTTCGGGCTCTTTTTCATCTCGGCGCGGATCTTGTCTTCACCGACGCCGAGGGAAGAGGCGACCTGGATTGCGGTGTCCTCGGAGGCGCGGCCGTCGCTGCCGAGCAGCGCTACGTGGAAATCGCCGTACTTTTCCGGCGCAAGCCGGCGGAAGGCATCCGCCACGCGATGTGCCGCGACCGAATCCGGCCCGAGAATCGGAAACTCCTTCAGCACAAAGCGGACATTCTTGTCCTTCTTCAGGAGCGCCTGCATGTCGGGCAGGGCGTGGCGGCAATAAGTGCAATTATAGTCGAAGAACTCAACGACGGTGACATCGCCTTTCGGGTTGCCGAGCGTCACGTCATTTTTTGAATCGAAGATCCCGTCCGTATTGTTCTCGATCGCCATGGTGGCCTTCACCTGCTGGGCCATCTGCTGCTTTTTTTGCAGCGCGTCCTGCACCTCGAGCATGATCTCCGGATTCTCGATCAGATACTGCTTGATGAATTCACCCAGTTCCTTCTTCTGCTGGTCATCGAATGCAAATGCCTGAGCCGGAAGTGCGATAGAGGCTGCAAGCGCCAGCGCGGTGAGCGTTTTGGAGAAGAAGGCCATGGTATCCTCGTCGTCGGCTGATGGATTTTCGAAGCGAAAAATATCATCGCCGGGTTAATGGGCTTGGATGCGTCCGCATCAAATTACGGCGCGTCGGGCCGCCATCAAACAGGAATTTTCCTCCGATCCAAGCCCTCGCGGGATTGTGATGAGCCGATTATTGCGGCAATTGTCTGGCCTTTATGTGAAGCCAGGCAGGAAGTGATGGTGTTTTCCATATCGAAACGCAGCGAAGTCGAACCATTCCACGCCATGGATGTTCTGGCCGAAGCGACGAAGAGACGTGCAGGCGGTCATCCCGTGATTTCCATGGCTGTCGGCCAGCCCTCGCATCCCGCACCCCGGGCAGCCCTTGACGCAGCCCGCACGGCGCTCGCCGAAGGACGCATCGGCTATACGGATGCGCTTGGCACAGCACGGCTGAAACATGCGCTCGCCTGGCATTATCGCGATCGCCATGGCCTCGAGATCGATCCAGCCCGCATCGCCGTCACGACAGGCTCATCGGCCGCCTTCAATCTCGCTTTCCTGTCACTTTTTGATGCCGGCGACGCGGTCGCCATCGCCCGGCCAGGCTACCCGGCCTACCGCAACATCCTTGGTGCTCTTGGCCTCCATGTGGTCGAAGTGCCTGTCACGGCGGAGACGCATTTCACGCTGACGCCCGAAAGCCTCGAAGCGATCCAGCAGGAAAAGGGCGTGAAGCTGAAGGGCGTGCTGCTGGCAAGTCCTGCTAATCCAACTGGCACAGTCACCGGCCGCGAAGGCCTGAAGGCGCTTGCCGCCTATTGCGATGCCAATGACATCGCCTTCATCTCCGACGAGATTTATCACGGCCTCACCTTCGCAGGCGAAGAGACGACTGCACTGGAGCTGAAGGGCGAAGCAATCGTCATCAATTCCTTCTCCAAATATTATTGCATGACCGGCTGGCGTATTGGCTGGATGGTACTGCCGGACCGGCTGGTGCGCCCGATCGAACGCGTCGCCCAGAGCCTCTACATCTCGCCGCCGGAACTTTCGCAGATCGCCGCCACCGCAGCGCTCGGCGCCAGCGAGGAGCTGGATCGCGTCAAGGCAAGCTATGCCGCCAATCGCAAATTGCTGCTCGACCGGCTGCCGAAGATCGGGCTTGCGCCGGCGTCGCCGATGGACGGCGCCTTCTACGCCTATGTCGATGTGTCGCGCTTCACCAATGACAGCATGGACTTCGCGCGGCGCATGCTGGCGGAGATTAATGTCGCCGCCACACCTGGCCTTGATTTCGATCCGGTGGAAGGACCGCGCACCTTGCGCATGTCCTATGCCGGTTCCGAGGCCGAGATCGCCGAGGCGGCAGAGCGCATCGGTATGTGGCTGAAATAAGCGAGGCTTAGGTTCGGTATTCCGGCACCTGCCGGTCGAGAACGCGCTTGACGCTTTCGAGATGCAAGCGCGCACTTTCCGGATCGCCTTCGCGCATCTGCTTTGCCGCCTGTTCAGCGATATCTGTGGGAACCGGGATCAGCGAACGCCCGGTACTCATCGCCTTGAGCTGAACCTCTGCCGCACGTTCCAGATAGTAGAGATCGTCCCAGGCTTCGGCGATGTTTGGCGCACAAACCATGACGCCATGGTTCTTCATGAACAGGATATCCTTATTGCCGAGTACGGCGGCGATCCGGTCGCCCTCCCGTTCATCGAGGGCCAGTCCGTTATAGTTCTCGTCGACGGCGACGCGGCCATAGAATTTCAGTGCGGTCTGTCCGGCCCAGATGAAGGGATCGCCTTCGACCATGCTGAGCGCCGTCGCATTCGGCATATGCGTGTGGAAGGCCGCGCCGACGCGCGCCGACATCTTGTGCAGCCGGGCATGGATGAAGAAGGCGGTTGCCTCGGGCACGCCGTCGCCGGCAACGACATTGCCTTCAAAATCGCAGATCAGTAGTGAGGAGGCGGTCGCTTCCTGGAAGGCCCAGCCAAGCCTGTTGACGAGAAAGAGATCGGGATGGCCGGGCACGACTGCCGAGAAATGGTTGCAGATGCCCTCCTCGAGCCCGAGCCGTGCAGCCATACTGAGGCACGCCGCTAGATCGACACGCGCCTGCCAGATCTCGTCCGTATCGAGGGGCAGGTTGCGCAGTATCGCCGACTGTCCCTTCGCCAGGTTCAGTTCATGAGCCATTTTTCGTCTCCAATCGCGTCAATTACATCCAGCCGTTTGCGGCAAAAAGACCGGACACCTTGTCGAGCGTCGGCACGGTCTCGTCGGGGCGGTAGTCGCTGAGCGGTGTCCTTCCCGTGCCGCGATCGACCCAGATCGTACGAAAACCGAGTTCGCGTGCAGCGGCAAGGTCAAGATGCGGGCTGGCGCAGATATGCAGGAGATCATCCCTCCCGATGCCGAGTCTTTTCCAGGCGTGCCGGAAGATCTCCGGCGACGGCTTATAGGCTTCCGCCTGTTCCGCGGTAATAACCCGGTCGACGAAACCGCCGAGCTGCGCGACATTGCCCGCGATGATCGCGTCGTCCGTATTGGAGATGATGGCGAGCCGGAAACCGGCAGCCTTCAGCTTGCCGAGCGTCTCGACCACTTCGGGGAAGGGCGGCATCCGGCCGATCGACGAGGTCAGCAGATCGGCATCGGCAATGTCAAATGGCAGGCCGAACTCCTGCATCGCCAATTGCAATGCGAGAGCCGTGACCTGTTTGAAAGATCGGTACGGCTTCTGCTGTTCCAGTTCGTGCTCATGGCGGTCATAGACGGCAATGAAGCTCGTCTGGTCGATATCTTTGCCCTTGGCCGACAATATCGCATCCATGGCGGCAAGCAGGCCCTCATCCCATTGGATCAGCGTCCCGTAGCAATCGAAGGTCAGCCAGGTTGGTTGGTTTCCGGAAAGGGTCATCTCTCATCTCCATGATTTGCCTCATGTTGACAAAGAACACCGCCATTGAGAAATTAAATGTGATAATTACAGATAGTGGAAAATCGAATGAGCCTCGCCTTCGACCTCGATCTCCTCCGGACCTTCGCAGCGGTCGTCGATGCCGGCGGCTTCACGCGGGCGGCTGAGCGTGTTCACCTTACCCAGTCCACCGTTAGCCAGCAGATCAAGAAGCTCGAGGCCAACATCGGCCACACCCTGCTTCTGCGCGACAAGTCGACAGGTGGCATCCAGACGACGGAGGAGGGCGAGGTACTCCTGAGTTATGCGCGGCGTCTCCTGGCGACAGCAGAAGAGGCAATGGATGTGATGCGCCAGCCTGCTGCTCCCAAGACCGTCAGGCTCGGTGTGCCCGAGGATTTTGCCGGCCGCAGACTGATTGATCTCCTGTCGGGTTTTTCCGCCGCCTCTCCGCATATAAGGCTCGATACGGTGAGCGGCTGGAGCGTCGAGCTTCGTCGCCTTCTGGAAGTCGGCGAGATCGATCTTGCGCTGATCAAGCGCGAACCCGGAGACGGTGCCTCTCTGGCAAGTTGGAAAGAAGAATTGGTCTGGGTGGAGAGCATGAGGCCTTCGGCGAGGGACGAAACGGTGCCGCTCGCCGTCTTTCCGATTGGGTGTATCTACCGTGAAAGGGCGATCCGCTTCATCGAGCGCAGCGGACGGCGCTGGCGCATAGCCTATACGAGCCAGGGCTTGATGGGCGTACAGGCGGCAGTCGCATGCGGCCTCGGCATCAGCCTGCTGCCGTCGGACGCGGTTCTGCCGGAGCACAGGAAGCTTGGAAGTGTCGACGGCTTCGATCCGCAGCCGGCATCGGAACTCGCCCTCGTCAAAGGACGGTTGCGCCTGTCGGCGGAAAGCCGCTCGCTCGCCGATTTCCTCGTGGCGAATCTTTAGGTCCGTGAGGAGAACAGCGAAGCGAGCGTCGAGGTCGGCTTGTTGCTCATCCGCGGCACGACGACGAGCTGGCGGATTTCACCGCGTTTGTAGGCGGCGAGGAAGCGCTTGTAATCCTTGAAGGAAATGCAGCCGTTGGAATCGCCGTTCTTGCCAAGCATGTAGGTATGCGCCAGCAGACCGACCCGGTTGAAGATCGCGTCGGAACCTTGTATCGGCGTCAGGCGAATGGCCGCCACGCCATGGAACAGGGCTTCGCGCATCGTCAGGTTATAGGTGTGCGGCGGCGTCGGTCCGCGCATCTTCTGATCAATGTAACGCGGGTTGTCGCGCATCTTTCCGAGACCGGAATGAGCCTCCAGCCGCTCGCCGTTCGGCAGGTAAACCGTCGCGTTTTCGATATCGTAGATCGCGACACCGGCGCGCAGGCGCGGTGTAAAGACCGGTTTGTCGTAGCGCGGCACCGCATCGTCGTCGTTATCTTCGATCGGTGAATTCGGCTTGGCATAGGCAAGCACAGGCTCGGCAGTTCGCTGCGATCCCTTGGTGGCCGGCGCCGGCTTGCCGACGAGGCCGTCGGGCCGCGCCATCGGCAGCGGTACGGAGTCCTCGTTGGGCGCAAGAACCAGATCGAAGGGCGGCGCGCCATCCTCCGCTTCGGCGACTTCGATCTCTGCCCGGCTATCGGCGGCAGGAGCGGCAGCGCGGTTGGTCGGCAGTGGCTCGATCGGAACGGGCGTTACGCGCGGCCCGGCTTCGGCAAGCGCGAGCATAGCCGGCATTTCAGCCTCGGCGATTGCTTCCTTCGACGGAATGATGATCCGGTCGGCGTCATCTTCGGCGGGCGCGGCGGCAGCGGTATCGACGGCCGGCCCAGAGCTCTTGATGGTATCTTCCTTGCTGAAGCGCAGATTGTCGGAGAGGGCGACCGGCTGAAGTTGCGCGACTGCAACGGCGAGGCGATTGGTCTTGGAGAGAGCCAGCTTTGCATTCGAGGCAGCAGATGTGCTTTCCGCATATGACTGGATCAGCTGTGCCGTCAAAGGCACTACCGGCTTGGCATCGAATGCAACAAGGCGTGATGCCTTGTTCACGCGGATGAGCCGCTCATGCATAACGGCAGCAGGTGTCGCCCTTGACGCGACAGCAGCCGGGGAAATCTCCTTCTGCGAAGAGAACGGCATCGGCACGGATTGCATTGTTGCAACAGTGCCGATAAGCCATGTGGAGGTCAAAAGTCCGGCGATTGCGATGCCGGTGAGTAAACCGCGAGACCTGCCTGAACGAACAGGGGATCCGCCAAAAGGGGCGACGTCATTGAACGTCCCTACCGCAAACGCCATACTCAACTCGTCTTTCAAAACGCGCTACGCAGGCCGGCAGCCTGACTGACTGATCTTTGCCGGAGGCGCTAACTGCCCAAAAAGGCCGAATTTTGGCCTATCCGCGACATGCGACCGTTTCTTAAGGATGACGAACTATGGTTTCCAATTGGTTTACAGGCGAAGCGCTCTGTTTCGATTGTCGCGAAAAGATACGTAATATTTTAGAGAAAGCTATTTTTCAAAGGCTTGCTCTCCATCGCGTGTCGTCACTCGGTGATTGTTGCTCCGATGGCCAGAAAATTTTCTGCCATCAGCTGCGCGCCATCACATAGCTGCCCGGAGCTTCCTCGATCGCATTGAGTGCTGCTCCGCCCACCTTGCGGGCAGCCACACGCTCGCCGGCCTGCGACTCGATCCATGCATGCCAGTGCGGCCACCAGGAACCCCTCGTTTCCTTTGCCTTGGCGAGCCATGCATCATAGTCGCCCTTGGCCGGTCCGCCGGTCCAGAACTGGTACTTATGCTTGTCCGGCGGGTTGACGACGCCGGCAATATGGCCGGAACCCGCGACGACGAACTTCACCTTGCCGCCGAAGAACTGGCTGCCGACGAAGACGGAATTCGCTGGCGCGATATGATCCTCGCGGGTCGCGAGATTGTAGATGGGAATCTTGATGTCCTTCAGCGACAAGGTCTTGCCGTCGAGGACCATCTCATCCTTGGTCAGCGCATTCCTGAGATAGCAGTTGCGCAGGTAGAAGGCATGATTGGCAGCAGCCATGCGAGTCGAATCGGCATTCCAGAACAAGAGGTCGAAGGGCAGGGGCTCCTGGCCCTTCAGATAGTTGTTGACGAAGTAGGGCCAGATGAGTTCGCTTGCCCTGAGCATGTTGAAGGCCGTCGACATGCGTGAGCCGTCGAGATAGCCGAGCTCCTGCATATGCGCTTCCAGCGCCTGCAACTGCTCCTCGTCGACGAAGACCTTCAGGTCGCCGGCATGGGTGAAATCGACCTGCGTGGTGAAAAGCGTCGCGCTCTTGATGTGTTTGTTCTTCTCCTTGGCGTGCAGCGCCAGCGTAGCAGCAAGGAGCGTGCCGCCGACGCAATAGCCGATGGCGTTGACTTCCTTCTCTCCGGTCGCCTTCTCGACCGTTTCCAGTGCATAATCGATGCCTTCCCTTGCGTAAGCCGTCCAATCTTTCAGCGCATGGCGGCTATCCGGATTGACCCAGGAGATGACGAAGACGGTATGTCCCTGGTCTACGCACCATTTGATGAACGATTTCTGCGGGTTGAGATCGAGGATGTAGAATTTGTTGATCCATGGCGGGCAAATCAGCAGCGGCCGTTTGAGCACGGTTTCCGTCGAAGGCTCGTACTGGATGATCTGGCAGATCTCGTTCTGGGCGATCACCTTGCCGGGCGTCAGCGCCATGTCGCGGCCGACGGCGAATTTGGTCATGTCGGTCTGGCGAAGCCGCAGTTCGCCGCGACCGGCAATGATATCCTCGGCCAGCATCTTCATGCCGCGCACGAGGTTTTCGCCACTGGTCGCAATCGTTTCCCGATAGACCTGCGGATTGGTGAGCGCGAAATTGGTGGGTGAGAGCGCCGCGGTGATCTGCTTCACATAAAAGCCGGCTTTGTGTTTCGTGTGCTCGTCGAGTCCTTCAGTCTCGGCCACCAGCTTTTCGGCCCAGTCGGCAGTCACGAAATAGACCTGCTTTAAAAATTCGAAGAAGGGATTCTTCTGCCAGTCTTCGTCGGCGAAACGTTTATCGACGCGAGCGACCGGTTCCGCTGCCACCGGGCTGCCCTGCATCCTCTGCATGGAGTTCATCCAGATGCCGAAGAACGAGCCCATCAGCTGCGTTTGCGCTTCGAAGGTTCGGCGCGGATCTGAAATCCAGTATTCTGTCACCTTGGAGAGCGTCTTCACTATATCGGTGACGGGTTCGGCAACTGTGTCGGAGATTTCGCCGCGCTCGCGCGGGCCAAGCCATGCCGAAGCTGCCTTGCCGAGATTTTCGAGCGCACGGGCGAGGTTCATCGCCATGGCCTCGGGATCCTTCAGGAGATAGGGATCGAGATCCTTGGCGTCGAAATCCACCTTGGCACCATTCTCCCGCTTGCTGTCGGTCACGCACTTCCTCCGGCGGCAGCATCCACTGTTTGTTCGTTGTACATCTGCTGTATCGAAGAAAACAAGTTCCGCCCGCCCGCTCTCATGCTATTGCTTTGTCGCTGCGACGAATTTAACAGTCGAAGTAGGCAGGATTGGATCATTAGGCATGACGACGACAGGCATTGGGCATATCGCGACCTTCACCCGCACCGCAGCAATCTGCGCGGCGGCCGCGGCCATGGCCTTTGCGCTTGCCGGATGCAACAAGACAGCCGAGGAGAAGAAGGCCTTCGCCCAGCGCATGGCAGCGCCGACGGCTGTCGTGATGCCGGCCTCCAAGGGCGAACCCGTTGAAGGCGGCCTGACCAAAAGCCGGGACGGCTACCCGTCGTTCGGTGCGCCACTGACGGCCGCCAACGTGCAGATGAGCGACGAACAGGCGGCCGAGCTTCAGCATCAGCTGACGGCCCTCAGCGCCAAGCGCCAGTCGGGTGCGATCTCGGAAGCCGAGTATCAGCGCCGCGTAACCGAGATGCGGGAACTGGCGGCCCGGCACGGCGCCGAAACCCTCTCCGAAATCACCAAATAAGCCTTGCCTTTAGGGCGATTTGGACGCAAAGCCTTCCGGATGGATCGGAAGATGCAATTTTCCCGATAATGCGCGTCGTGCGCGGCTTCTCCGTCAAAGATTTGCCGCGCAGTTAAGCTGAAGAGGAATACGGCGCTGCGAGTCTGAAGCTCGTATCGCAGATGCCGGGAGACGGAACGAGCTTCGACAGCGGTCAAGTTGGCCGCATTTCCATGGGGAAAGAGATGGAAGAGTTTCACAAAGTCCGGCGTTTGCCGCCTTACGTTTTCGAACAGGTCAACCGTTTGAAAGCGAGCGCGCGAGCGGGCGGGGCTGACATCATCGACCTCGGCATGGGAAACCCTGACCTTCCGACCCCCCAGGCGATCGTCGACAAGCTCTGCGAAGTCGTTCAGGACCCGCGCACCCACCGCTATTCGTCCTCCAAGGGCATTCCCGGTCTGCGCCGCGCCCAGGCTGCCTACTATGCACGCCGATTCGGCGTGAAGCTGAACCCGGACACGCAGGTGGTCGCCACCCTCGGCTCCAAGGAAGGCTTCGCCAATATGGCGCAGGCCATCACCGCCCCGGGCGACGTCATTCTCTGCCCGAACCCGACCTACCCGATCCATGCTTTCGGCTTTCTGATGGCAGGCGGGGTGATCCGTTCCATGTCGGTCGAGCCGGATGAAAGCTTCTTTCCGCCGCTCGAACGCGCCGTCCGCCACTCGATCCCGAAGCCGCTGGCCCTGATCCTGAACTATCCGTCGAACCCGACGGCTTTTGTTGCCAGTCTTGACTTCTACAAGGACGTCGTCGCCTTCGCGAAGAAGCACGACATCATCGTGCTCTCGGACCTCGCGTATTCGGAAATCTACTTCGATAGTGAGCCCCCACCGTCGGTTCTGCAGGTTCCGGGCGCTATGGATGTGACGGTTGAATTCACCTCCATGTCGAAGACCTTCTCCATGCCCGGCTGGCGCATGGGCTTTGCCGTCGGCAACGAACGACTGATCGCGGCGCTGACGCGGGTGAAGTCCTATCTGGATTACGGCGCTTTCACGCCGATCCAGGTTGCGGCGACCCATGCGCTGAACGGCGACGGTTCCGACATCGCGGAAGTCCGCAACGTCTACAAGCGTCGCCGCGATGTCATGGTCGAAAGCTTCGGCAAGGCCGGTTTCCAAGTGCCGCCGCCGGCCGCCACCATGTTTGCCTGGGCAAGGATCCCGGAAAAGTTCCGGCATCTTGGCTCGCTGGAATTCTCCAAGCTCCTGGTGGAGAAGGCCGACGTCGCCGTTGCCCCGGGCATCGGCTTCGGTGAGATGGGCGACGACTACGTGCGTCTGGCCCTCGTCGAGAACGAGCACCGAATTCGCCAGGCTGCGCGCAATATCAAGAAGTTCATGTCGACGGCCGACGAGACGATGCATAACGTCATCTCGCTCAACGCCCACCGTTAATTCCAACCTCGAAGACAGCCGCAAAATTGCGGCTGTCTCTCACCAGACATTTCAGGATCGATCCATGGCAGATGCCCTTAAAATCGGCATTGCGGGCTTGGGCACCGTTGGCGCCTCGCTTGTTCGCATCATCAAGCAGAAGAGCAACGAACTTGCAGTCACCTGCGGCCGCCCGATTGCGATTACGGCAGTTTCCGCTCGCGAGCGCGCGAAAGACCGTGGCATCGATCTGACCGGCATCACCTGGTACGAGCGCCCGGAAGAACTGGCTGAAAAGGCCGACATCGATGTTTTCGTCGAGCTGATCGGTGGCGCAGAAGGTGTTGCTAACATCGCTGTTCGCGCGGCTCTCGCTCGTGGTCTCCATGTGGTGACTGCCAACAAGGCGCTGCTTGCCTATCACGGCGTGGAGTTCGCGACGATCGCGGAAGAAAAGGGCTCGCTCTTGAATTTCGAAGCGGCCGTTGCCGGCGGCATCCCTGTCATCAAGGCGCTGCGTGAATCGCTGACGGGCAACACGATCTCGCGCATCTACGGCATCATGAACGGCACCTGCAACTACATCCTCACAAAGATGGAGAAAGAGGGCCTGTCCTTTGCCGATTGCCTGAAGGAAGCCCAGCGCCTCGGTTATGCCGAGGCCGATCCAGCCTTTGACATCGAAGGCAACGACACCGCTCACAAGCTCTCGATCCTGACGACGCTTGCCTTCGGCAACAGGATCGCTGCTGACGATATCTATCTCGAAGGCATCACCAATATCTCGATCGAGGATATCCGCGCCGCAGCCGATCTCGGCTACCGCATCAAGCTGCTTGGCGTCGCCCAGCGCACGGACACCGGCATCGAACAGCGGGTGCATCCGACCATGGTGCCAGTCGATTCAGTCATCGCCCAGGTCGATGGTGTCACCAACGCAGTCGCAATCGAATCCGATATTCTCGGCGAACTGCTGATGGTCGGCCCAGGTGCCGGCGGCAGTGCCACGGCCTCTTCTGTGCTCGGCGATATCGCCGACATCGCCAAAAGTCAGCCGGGCGCCCAGCGCGTTCCCGTTCTCGGCCATCCCGCCAAGTCGCTGGAGACTTACCGCAAGGCGCAGATCCAGAGCCACGAGGGTGGTTATTTCATCCGCCTGACCGTTCTCGACCGCACCGGCGTTTTTGCGAGCGTCGCCACCCGCATGGCAGAAAACCAGATTTCGCTGGAATCGATCGTCCAGCGTTCCAAGCAGCATCTGGCGCCCTCGCATCATCAGACGATCATCCTCGTCACCCATGCAACGATGGAGGATTCGGTGCGCAAGGCGGTCGCGGCGATCAAGGAAGAGGGCTATCTCGTCGGCGAACCACAGGTGATCCGCATCGAACGTCCCAAGGAAGAATCCTGACTCTTTGTGCCAATTGGAACGACTGAGCCGTCCGGGTCGCTCGGACGGAATTTCTGTTGGCAATCACAGCATTTCACCAAAGTCTATATTAACAGATATGCAGATGTCGATATAATCGATCCCTGAACTGTTGGAGTCGTGGGTTGAGGAATATTGAGCATACGGATGATCATGCTCACACCGAGCTTGAGAGTCCTCGGGGGGAATTACAGAGATATGATCCGACGAAGCCGGCAGCGGCCCTTGAATGCGAGGGGCCGCGAGGGCGGAATTGGGCCACGCTCCTGATCCTGCTTTCGATCCTCTTCGTCCAGCTGCTTGCTATCGGCTTGGTTATCCGGGCAATTTTCTGGTAATCCACAGGCTTGAAATCACCGCTTTGCTATCTTCCCTGCATCTGTAAAAAGGGCAGATGATGAAAGCGGAGTTTGGCATGGCAGATCAGGTCGATCCGGTACCGCGTGCCTTCCTGGGCGTCGAAAAATCGGTTCTCGACAATCGCTGGGTTTCACGTCTCGATCAGGCGGGGCAGAACCGCGCGCTCGCCATGTCGCAGATGCACGGCCTGCCGGATCTGATCGCGCGTGTGCTTGCCGGCCGTGGCGTGACCGTGGACGAGGCCGTCGAATTCCTCGATCCCACCATCCGCAGCCTCATGCCCGACCCCTACAAGCTGACGGACTGCGAGAAGGCAGCCAAGCGTCTTGCCGCTGCGATCCAAAGTAGTGAGCCCGTGGCGATCTTCGGTGACTACGATGTCGACGGCGCTGCGTCCTCCGCGCTCATGTATCGCTTCCTGACCCATTTCGGCGTCAAGGCGCATATCTACATTCCTGATCGCATCTTCGAAGGTTACGGCCCCAACCCGACGGCCATCAATCAGTTGATCGACAACGGTGCTAGCCTGATCGTCACGGTCGACTGCGGTTCCACCAGTCATGAGGCGCTGGCGGCTGCCGCGAACCGTAACATCGATGTCGTTGTCATAGATCATCACCAGGTGACACACGAGCTGCCGCCCTGCCACTCCCTCGTCAATCCAAATCGCGAAGACGATCTTTCCGGGCTAGGGCATCTTTGCGCGGCCGGCGTCGTCTTCATGGTGCTGGTGGCAACGCTGCGCCTGCTGCGTGAGTCCGGAGACAAGCGCATTCTCGCGATCGATCTCCTGCAATGGCTGGATATCGTGGCACTCGCGACCGTCTGCGATGTCGTGCCCCTCAAGGGCCTCAACCGCGCTTATGTCGTCAAGGGGTTGGTCGCCGCGCGCCACCAGAGCAATGCCGGTCTTGCGGCACTATTCCGCAAGGCGGGCTTGGCTGGGCCTGTTACGCCCTATCATTTTGGCTTCCTGATCGGGCCGCGCATCAATGCGGGCGGGCGAATCGGCGATGCAGCGCTGGGAAGCCGCCTGCTGACGCTCGACGATGCCATGGAAGCCGAAACCATCGCCCAGCGGCTGGATGAGCTCAACCGCGAACGGCAAGCCATGGAAGCGGCCATGCTGCAGGAGGCCGAGGCCGAAGCGATGGCCGAGTATGGAGACGGCGAGGGAGCTTCCGTCATCGTCACCGCGCATGAGAAATGGCACCCCGGTATTGTCGGCCTCATTGCCGCGCGCCTGAAGGAGAGGTTCAAGCGACCCGCCTTCGCCATCGCATTCGATCCATCAGGCAAAGGTACGGGCTCTGGCCGTTCGATCAGCGGGTTCGACATGGGCAGGATGGTTCGTGCTGCGGTCGATGAGGGACTGCTCGTCAAGGGCGGTGGTCACGCCATGGCGGCCGGTCTTACCGTTGAGCGCGGCAAGCTTGGCCTCCTGAGAGCCTTCTTTACAGAGAAGGCACAGAAGACGGTGTCGGCCCTGGTCGTCAATGAAACGCTGAAGATCGATGGCGCCATCGCTGCAAGTGGTGCAACGATCGAGCTCATCGACCGTCTGGAAACGGCAGGCCCTTATGGTTCTGGACATTCGCAACCAATTTTTGCCGTGCCGGCGCATCGTGTGCGCGATTCCCGCCTGGTCGGCGAGCGGCATGTGAAGGTGACGCTGGAAGCCATGGACGGTGCTCGCCTCGACGGCATCGCCTTCAGGGCTGCGGAAACGCCCCTCGGCAATCTGCTTCTCAACTCTCGCGGCGCCAACCTGCATGTCGCAGGCTCTCTCGGTGCCGAACATTATCAGGGCTCGCGCAGAATCCAGCTGCGCATCAGTGATGGTGCGCCGGCCAAGTGACCGGCCGAAAGGCAATCGGCCAAGAGGGCGGGTCGGCTGCGGCCGGAAAAGGGTTGCTTTCCGCGAGGAAGAGTGACGGGCATAACAAGCAGCATGCCACCCTCAATCCGCCCATCGCGGCAGCGAGCGTGCCGAAATAACTCTATAAAAATAAAATGAAATAATTGAGGAAAGTGGCACGCCCTAGGGGAGTCGAACCCCTCTTTACAGAATGAAAATCTGTCGTCCTAACCGATAGACGAAGGGCGCGTGCTGTGGTGGCGCCCTTATAGTCAGCACCTTTCTGTACCGCAAGCGGCAAAATGAGAATTTTTCGCCGGATTATGCAGATTTTTGCTGGGCTTGTGGAAAAGTGGAGAAGGGACGGGAATGATTGTCTTCGCCGGATCTATCACTGCCTGAATTGTTGGCCTGCAGCCGTCGGTCACCAGGTGCAGGGACGATTTCGTTCTTTGTGAAACTTCCGTCGACGGCTCTTTTTGGTACGCCCTAGGGGAGTCGAACCCCTCTTTACAGAATGAGAATCTGTCGTCCTAACCGATAGACGAAGGGCGCAGGCCTACAACTCAAATAGGAAAGCGCAACGCGTTCCGCAAGCGGTAAGTATAGTGTCGATTTGGAAGAAGAAGTGGCACGCCCTAGGGGAGTCGAACCCCTCTTTACAGAATGAAAATCTGTCGTCCTAACCGATAGACGAAGGGCGCGTGCTGTGGTGGCGCCCTTATAGTCAGGCACTTCCGATCCCGCAAGCGGCAAATACGAAATTTTTCAAAAAAATGACAGGCCGTTTCCCGTTGTGGAAAATGAAGATTATTGCAGCCGAATCAAAGAGCTGCAGCGGCGGACGAAAATCCCCTGCCGGCCAGTTCCCCTGCGTTATGCTTTCAGAGGAGTGAAGGTCAGATCGCCCTTGCCGAAGCAACCGGCGCGTTCTTGCGGCCACAGCCCCAGTTCCAGTCGCGAGCATTGCCCGTGTCCAGATGGACCGAATCCGTGTGGCAATAGGTGCCGACGCCGCCGCGGTTCGGGAGCGATCGGATATATTCGGCGATATCCCATTTGCTGACGCCATTGATCTGGATATCGGCTGCTTCGCAGCTCTTGTGCATCGATTCCTCTGCACCTCCGACTTCACGGTTGTGCTGCGGATCGCGGTAGCCTGACGTGACGACAACTGGCTTGCCGAAATGAGTTTCGACTGTCTTGATGACCCGCATGAGGTCCGGCTTGAAGCAGCCGACCTGGACGCTGTCGTTCTGCACATGCAGGCCATTTGGCGCGATGCGCGTCATGCCGGGCAGCGATGCCTTCTGAAGGAGCCCGGAGAGGCTGCTGAGCAGGTTCTGCTTCGGCGCGCTGTAGAGCGCGTTCATTGTCGATCCCGGAATGCTTCCGCCGGCAAGTGAGGCAGTTTGATCAGGCGCCAGCTTCGTGCTGGTATTCTGTGACGACTGCTGCGGCAGCATCTCGCCCTGTTGCAACTCCGGCGGCACGCTGAATACGCTAGATCTTGGGCCGGCATTCTCAGGTGCGTAGGCGTTCACGCCCTGCGGCTGGATAACCGTTGAGGTCGAGTTGTTCTGCGGCAGCGGCTGATGATCGGAAAAGATGCTCATCGCCTGCGCGTTGATTCGCGTCGACTGCATGACAAGACCACCGATATTGGCCGGCTGCTGCTGTTGCATTGCCGAATCTACGGGCGCAGCAGCCATTGCCGCATTCGGATCCTGAGCCGCAACCTGCGGATCGACGCCGGAAACATTGGTCAGCATTGGATCGCGATAGAGCTGTTTCGGCGCGGGGGACGATGCGGCGGGCATTGCCGCTGCAAGCCTCGGCGCCGGCTGTCGCTCCGCGACCGGTGTGGCGACGGCGGCCGAATCAAGCGCCTTCTTGTCGGAGACGCAGCCGGAAAGCGCCAGGATGGAGCTGGCGATCAGCAAAGCACCGACAGCCCGTCGGCGCGAAGGAGCAATCCGCTTGTTATTTCTGGTCAACCGAGAATTCTCCGGTGAATGCGGAAGGCGCCCGAAAGCGCGCTTCCGTTAAGATGGAACCGAAGAGTGCCTCGTGAAGCTTGCCTGCAGCTTGGCTTACCAGGCGCCGGTATTGCCCATGGATAACCAGGGTTCGGCCGGAGCCAGTTTTTCGCCCTTCTGCAGGATCTCTATCGAGATGCCGTCGGGCGAGCGAACGAAGGCCATATTGCCGTCGCGCGGCGGGCGATTAATCGTAATGCCGTTGTCCATCAATTTCTGGCAGATCGCGTAGATGTCATCCACCTCATAGGCGAGGTGACCGAAATTGCGTCCTCCAGTATAATCCTCCGTGTCCCAGTTATAAGTAAGCTCCAGACAAGGGGCTTTTTCGCTGCGGGCGCGGTCGAGATCATCGCGAGCGGCCAGGAAAACGAGCGTGAAGCGGCCCTTCTCGTTCTCATGGCGGCGGATTTCCTCGAGTCCGAAGAGTGTGGTGTAAAAATGGAGGGAAGCGTCGAGGTCTTTGACGCGAACCATGGTGTGGAGATAACGCATTGTGTTTCCTCTCTCTATTTAGGCTAGCCCATCTGGAGTAACAGACACCAGCTTCGGGCAAGTCATCTCGATAAAATGTACAGTTGGGAATAACCGAAAACTAGGACTTGCGCTTATCCGTTACCAAGATGTTAATCTTGATTTCAAGAATCAGTTAACCGTAACAGTGTGACGCGTATTGAGGGGCTGGCGACATGGCTGACAGGATTTCATCGAATGGCTTCACCGACATTGAAGAGTTGTCGGCGGAACCGGTTGACCTCGTTGAAATCACCGGCGTGGTGAAATGGTTCGACGTGGCCAAGGGCTTTGGCTTCATCGTACCCGACAATGGCATGCAGGATGTACTGCTGCACGTAACCTGCCTGCGCCGCGACGGCTACCAGACCATCCTTGAAGGCACCCGCATCGTCGCGCTCATTCAGCGCCGCGAGCGTGGCTATCAGGCTTTCAAGATCCTTTCCATGGACCAGTCGACTGCGGTCCATCCGTCGCAGCTGCCGCCGGTTCGCACCCATGTGCAGGTAACGGCAACGAGTGGCCTCGAGCGCGCGCTGGTAAAGTGGTTCAACCGTACCAAGGGCTTCGGCTTCCTGACCCGCGGTGAGGGTACGGAAGACATCTTCGTGCATATGGAAACGCTGCGCCGCTTCGGCCTCACCGAACTGCGTCCCGGACAGGTGGTGCTGGTGCGCTTTGGCGACGGCGAGAAGGGCCTGATGGCTGCCGAAATCCATCCTGACGTTCCGAGTCCGGTTGGCCGGTCTCACTGATGCGCAGCCTGTTTTCTTCTGAGATGTTGAGAAGCGCCTTTATGGCGCTTTTTTTCATGGCCGCCCTGCCGGCATTCGCGCAGCAGGACATGCACTTCGATAGAGAACCGTTGATCATCCAGACGGCTGCCGGCAAAATGCTGCACTTCACCGTAGAGATCGCTGCCACCGGCGACCAGCGCGCCTACGGTCTGATGTTCCGCAAGGCAATGGCTGAAGACGCCGGCATGATCTTTGATTTCGGCGTATCGCGGCGTGTAACCATGTGGATGGAAAATACAGTCCTGCCTCTCGACATGCTCTTTGCGGACGACAGGGGCGTGATCACCCATATCAAGGAAGACGCGACACCTTATTCCCGCGATATCATCGATTCGATGGGTGACGTTCGCTATGTGCTCGAGGTGAATGCCGGCACAGCCCGCAAGCTCAATATCCGTCCCGGTGATCGCATCGTCAGCGCCACGACAACGAAAAAGGCGAAGTAAGCCTGTGAAAACTGCCGGGGAAGGCAGATTTATGGGGTTGCTAGGGCACGGGGAAGCGTGTATTTCCGCTCCCATCAAAGGCTCGGAGTGTAGCGCAGTCTGGTAGCGCATCTGGTTTGGGACCAGAGGGTCGGGAGTTCGAATCTCTCCACTCCGACCATTATTCTCCCTGTCCATACCGAAGACATAGGTAACAGAACGTACCTAAGACATGGGTGACAACCTCGTGCCGAACGGGTTGTCGATGGTTTGCAAGGTTCTCTGCTCCAGGTCGATATATCCCAGATCATAATGCATGAAGCTGACGAGCCAAATACCGTCGTCGACTTCCTTGATGCCGAGTTTCTGTCCGGCCAGCACGGTCGAGATGTTGATCTTCTTGCGATAGATGCAGATGCGGCCGCAATTGGTGACCAGCGCCTCCCTGTCGTGGAAGGGGTAGTCGACCTCCGGCAGGCCTTGATAAGGTCGCGATGAGACTGTGTAGAGATCTGCCGGCATCTTCATGTCCAGCGCCTCGTGTGGCCGCTCCTGATTGAATTCGCTGACGAATGCATCGAATCGGGCCTGCTGCTGGAGGATGTTTCTGCCAGCTGGCCGAGTGGCCTCTTGTTTCAGCGTCAGGTGCATGCGCTCATGCCGGCCGTTTTGTTGGGGACGGCCCGGCCTGATGCGCTCGAGGCCGATCCCAAGCCTCAGCCACCACACCGACAGTTTGGACAGATTGTAGAGGCCGTTGGGGCTGGCGAAGGGGAGTCCATTGTCGCTGCGGATCGCCGCCGGCAGGCCACGCTCGGCAAACAGCCGCCGAAAGGCGTCGAAGACACCTTGCTCGCGCGTCGACTCGAAGGCTTCACAGCAAAGAAGATATCGTGACGTCTG
>NZ_JACHZB010000002.1 GCF_014193255.1 Rhizobium sp. BK196 | reverse complement strand
GCCCGGGATGTAGAAGTAGCCGGTGCCGTAAGCGTCGCAGACGCGAACGTACTCAACCGGTTCCGGCTCGGCAGCGACGATTGCGTCTGCTGCGAATGCCGGTGCAGCGATGAGGGCAGCTGCGGAACCAAGCAACATCATACGAATGTTCATGGAAAGCCAATCTCCTAAGTTCGAGTGCGTTCCACGAAAGAACGTCCCCTCTGATAAAACCCGATCAATTCGGTAGGGCCTAAAATAGCCGAAAGGGGGGAGGGCTCAACAACGAATGCTCTCATTTTATAGCGAATTCTAACTAAACCGTGATGTGTGTGACAGAAGTACAACAGTCCTGAGGCGGGTATTAACAAGAGGTAAAACAGGACGGCAAAATATTGCTATTTTAGCACCACTTAGCCGGATTGGCCGCGCGCAAATGGACATCGGGTCTGCGCCTCAATACCCAACTTTATCGTAAACCGATCCAGATGCGAGCTCGTATTCGCGCATTCGAGCTGCGCTATAGACGGAAAATGCGGCTGGCCGACGGGAAGAACGACATGCACGATCGGCACTCGATCGCGCCGCGATTCGATTTAAGCGATGATTCGACAGAGACCGGGAGCAAGCCTCGTGAAAGCGCGGCCGGCTCCAGAGGGCGCGCTTCTATATCTGCGATCCGAATCTCAAAACTGCGCGCGCCGCGCTTCAGGATCGGGAACCGGAACGGCAGCCATCAGTGCCTTCGTATAATCGTCCGCCGGGCGTTCGAAGATCTGGCGACGGGTGCCGGTCTCGACGATCCTGCCGCCGCGCATGACGGCAACCTTGTGGGACATGCGCTCGACGACCGCCATGTCGTGCGAGATGAAGAGGTAGGAGAGCCCCATGCTTTCCTGCAGTTCCAGCATCAGATCAAGCACGCGGGCGCGGACGGATACGTCGAGCGCCGCAACGCTTTCATCGGCAACGATCAGCTTCGGCTTAAGCGCAAGGGCACGCGCGATGCAGATGCGTTGGCGTTGGCCGCCGGAGAATTCATGCGGATAACGCGTAGCGGCATCCGGCGTCAGCCCGACGCGGCGCAGGAGCTCTGCGATCCTGTCCTGGCGCTCGGATTTAGCGGCAATGCCGTGGATGACTAGCGGTTCTGCAATCGCAGCGCCCACCGACATGCGAGGGTCGAGCGAAGCATAGGGATCCTGAAAGATCATCTGCGCCGTGCGGCGTACGGGCCGCATCTCTCGATGGCTGAGGCCTGCAATGTTGCGGCCGTTGATGACCACATCGCCCGTGAAAGGAATGAGGCCGAGGACGGCCTTGCCGGTCGTCGATTTTCCCGAACCGCTTTCGCCGACGAGGCCGAGTGTTTCGCCCGGCAGAATGTCGAAGGAGACGTCGATGACTGCCGCGGGCGGCGCCTTACCCTTGAAGAGAAAGCTCGCAGCCCCACCATAGGTGACATTGAGACCACGCACATTCAGGACTGGTGCGCGATCCTGCAGGGTCTCGACACCGCGTGACGTGATGCTGGGCGGACCATCCGTGCCGGCAAAAGCACCGAGACGCGGCACGGCCGAGAGCAGCTGCTGTGTATAATTCTGGCGCGGGGCGCGGAAAATGGTGACGGCCGGACCTTCCTCGACGATGCTGCCATCCTGCATGATGATGACGCGATCGGCCATCTCGGCGACGACCCCCATGTCATGGGTGATCAGGACGATCGAGGTGCCGAATTCTGACTTCAGCTCCCGCATCAGCTTGAGGATCTGTGCCTGCACCGTCACATCGAGCGCGGTCGTGGGCTCATCGGCGATCAGCACCTTGGGACGGCAGGAGAGCGCCATGGCGATCATCACGCGCTGGCGCATGCCGCCCGAGAGTTCGTGCGGATATTGCTTCAGGCGCTTGGTCGGATCGACGATTTGTACGGCATCGAGCATTTGGAGCGCAATTGCCTCGGCATTCTCGCCGCCCTGATGCTCGCGGATTGCTTCCATCAGCTGCGCGCCGATCGACATGACCGGATTGAGCGATGTCATCGGTTCCTGGAAGACCATGGCGATATCGGCGCCGCGCACGCCGCGCATGGCCCGTTCGGAAAGTTTCAGCAGATCGCGTTCGCCGAGCATGATGCTGCCGGAGGCCACCTGAAGCGAGGCCTTCGGCAGCAAGCCCATGATCGACAGCGAGGTCACTGATTTACCCGAGCCCGATTCCCCGGCCAGGCAGAGGGTTTCGCCGCTTGCAAGATCGAAACTGATATCTTTCAGAACCGGTTTGCGGCCCTCGGGTGTTCGCGCATCGACACTGAGATTGCGAACGCTGAGTATTGGCGCGGCGGGCATGGCTTCAATCACGCGAATACGATCCTCGGGAAGTAGAAGGAGACAACCCAATTCGGCAGATCGACGATTTCGCTGATGCGCAGATCGCCGCAGACAGAGCAGAGCAGATAGGCATCGATGGCACTCATGCCATGTTCGGCAGTCAGAAGATCGATCATGCGCATGACGCTTTCGCGTGCGCCGGTCATCAGATCCGGACCGATGCCGGTCGTGACTTCATAGCCGGCGCCATCGAGATGGCGGGTAACGGGCTCGGTCGTCGTGAAACGTGGTGTCCGCAGGCGGGCATCCCTGACGAGCTCGATCGTCGCCTCGACATTCATCTGGCTCTCGATCGCTGTGCCGCAGACTTCGCCGTCGCCTTGGGCAGCATGCGTGTCGCCGATGGAGAAGAGAGCGCCTTCGACCTCGATGGGCAGGTAGAGAGTGACACCGGCAGTCAGGTCGCGGATATCCACATTGCCGCCGACACGGCGCGGCGGCACGACGGAATGCGTGCCGGGTTCCGCCGGGGCAACGCCGATCGTGCCGGCAAAGGGTTTCAGCGGCACACGGCCGCCGGGGCCATAGAGGGCCGGGGTCATGCTGTTGGCGTCATAGGACCAGACATGCAGCGCCGGTTCCTTGAACTGGTCGGCGAGCAGGCCGAAGCCCGGAATATTGGCCGTCCAGCCGGTGCCCGAGGGAATGAACTTGCGCAACGTTATCTTCAGTGCATCGCCGGGCTTGGCGCCCTCCACATAGATCGGGCCTGAAACCGGATTGATCTTGCCGAAGTCCAGATTGTTCAGCGTCTCCAACGTTGCGTCGCTGCCGAGCTGGCCGCCGGAGGAGTCCAAGCATTCGAAATGGATCGTTTCGCCCGGCTTGGCGACGACGGCGGGTACGAAATCCTTGTTCCAGCCGAAGTTATGCTGGGCCCGGTGGATCGTGTGGGTGCAGGCAATGCACATAAGGTGTCTCCCTCGATTTTATGGAGCCTTCCCGGCTGGACCGGGAAGGCATTGTTTCCTTAGCGCTTATTGCTTCACGTAGATCGCGTCGTAATTGATGACTCGTGTCGGATCGATATAGATATTGTCAGCACCGCCCATGCGCAGCGACTTAGCAACGACGCGACGCTCGTTGATGACGGGAACCCACGGCGCATCGGCCATGATGTCGGTGAAGACTTTGCCCCACGCAGTGGTACGCTCTGCGGACTTTGCCGGGTCGGACATGGAGTCCGCGGCAACCGCACGCTTGTCGAGATCGGCATTGCAATACCAGGACCAGTTCCAGCCGCCCTGAACTGCGCCGGCGCAACCGAGGATCGGGCCGTAGAAGTTGGACGGATCCGGGAAGTCGGCAATCCAGGCCATGCCGCCCGACCAGATCATCGGCGCTTCGCCTTCGGTACCGCCGGCCGAGATGACGTTTGCCTGTGCGAGAGCGCGAAGTTCAGCCTTGACGCCAACGGCTGCGAGATCCTGCTGGATCGCCTGGGCGATACGCGGCTGCGGATCGGTATTGGTGGAGTAAAGCACGGTCTCGAAGCCAGCGGGGAAGCCAGCTTCAGCAAGCAATGCCTTCGCCTTGGCGACATCGTAGCTATAGCCGACGAAAGACTTGTCGTAACCCGGCATCAGCGGTGGCAGCGGTTGGTTGGCAGGCGTTGCGCGACCATTGAGGATGCGGACGATGCGGTCCTTATTGATGGCCATGTTGATGGCCTGGCGCACTTTGACGTTATCGAAGGGCTTCACCTTGGTGTTCAGCGTGATGTAGCCAGTGTGAAGCTGCTCGCCATCGACGATCATCTGTGCGCCATCGGCAGAGTTCTTGATCTCGAGGAATTTTGCGGGCGGGATACCGTCGCCGGCAATATCGACTTCACCTTTCTGCAGGCGCAGCAGTGCAACCAGCGGCTCCTGTCCCACTTCGACCTTGAAGCTGTCGATATAGGGCACACCTTTGACGAAATAATCCTTGTTGCGCTCGAAGACGAGCTGCTGGCCGATCGTCCAGTCCTTCAGGATAAAGGTGCCTGAACCGATGGGGTTCTTGCCGAAATCGCCACCGGCGGCTTCGACGGCTTCCTTCGGCACGACCGAAGCGAAGTTGATGGCGAGCACATGCAGGAAGGTCGCGTCGGGACGCGACAGGTGGAAGATGACGGTGCTGTCATCAGGCGTCTCGATGCCCGACAGCGTCTCGGTCTTGCCGCCGGTCTCGTCCTCGAAGCCCTTGATCGCGCCGAAGAAGCCGGCGCCCGGGCCTTGCGTCTTCGGGTTGACGGCGCGTTCGATCGAATATTTCACGTCGGAGGCGACTACTTCGCGGCCGTTGGAGAACTTCACGCCCTTGTGCAGCTTGAACGTATAAGTCAGGCCATCGGGCGATACCGCAAAGCTTTCGGCGAGCGACGGAATCGGGTTCGGCGTGCCCGGTTCGTAATCCATCAGGCGCGAATAGAGGCTCTTGATCATCGACCAGTTGACCCAGTCGTAACCGATGGCCGGGTCGAGCGTGGTGATGTCGTCCTTGTAGGTGACGACGATATCGCCGCCCTGCTTGGGCGTTTCCTGTGCCATGGCGGCGGGGGCGAGGGCCACCATCGTTGCCATGGTCGTGTGTCGAAGCCAGCGTTTGAACATGCGGGTTCCCCTTCTTGGTTGCTGTCAACGTGTGCGGATGCGTGGATCGATGAGCGGCGCCACAAGGTCGGCGAGCAGATTGCCGATAACGATGGCAAGTGCCGACGTCAGCGTGACGCCCATGATGATCGGTATGTCGACCTGCTGGATGGCCTGCCAGGCAAGCTGACCGATGCCCGGCCAGCCATAGACTGCCTCGACGACGACCACGCCACCCATAAACTGGCCGATGTCGATACCGATCATCGCAATGATCGGTAGGATCGCATTGGGAAGGGCGTGGCGGAAGATGATGCGGCGCGAGGACAGGCCCTTGGCGCGGGCGGTGCGGACGTAGTCTTGATTGAGAACATCGATCATTGCCGATCGAACCATGCGGGCATACCAGCCGGCGCCGAGGACGCCGAGGGTGGAGGCTGGCAGTACGACATGGGCAAATGAGCCGTAACCGCTCATCGGTAGCCATCCGAGCGTTACCGCAAAGACATAAAGAAGCAGCAGAGCGACGACGAATTGCGGCGCCGAAACCCCGACGAAAGAGGCAGTCATCACAAGCCGGTCAGTGAAACCGCCGCGGCGAACGGCGGCGATCGTGCCGAGCGTCAGACCAAGCACCAGTTCGACCAGAATGCCTGATAGCATGAGGACGAGTGTCGCGGGCAGGCGGGCGGCGATCAGCGTCCAGACCTCGGTCTTCTGTGCATAGGAGCGACCGAGATTGCCGTGCGCGAGGTCGAAGAGATATGAGGCGAACTGGACGAGCAGCGGCTCATCGAGGCCAAGTTCGTGGCGGATATTGGCAACTGTCTGCGCCGTGGCGCTTCGGCCGGCAATCATACGCGCCGGGTCGGCCGGCAGCGCATACAGCAGCACGAAGGTAATGGCGGCAACGCCGAGAAGAATGAGCGCGGCCTGTACCAGCCGGCGGAAGATGAGGAAGACCATCAGCCCCTCCCGCGCTGGGTCGGATCGAGAATGTCGCGCAGCGCATCCCCGACAAGATTGAAGGACAGGGCCGTCAGCAGGATGAACGCGCCAGGGAAGAAGACGAGCCAGGGGGCTGCCTGGAAGTAGCTCTGGCTTTCGAAGATGATGTTTCCCCAAGAGGGCTGCGGCGGTTGTACGCCGATGCCGAGGAACGAAAGAGTCGCTTCCAGCAACACGGTCGTGGCGATGCCAAGTGTGCCCCAGACGATTGCGGTCGGCACGAGATGCGGCAGGATATGCAGGAAGAGAACCCGTATATGGCCCGCACCAAGCGAGCGTTCGGCCATGATGAAGTCGCGTTCCACCAGGCCGCGTGTCTCCGTATAGACGATGCGGGCAACTTGCACCCAGTTGACGAGCGCGATCACCATAGCGACGATCCAAAGGCTCGGCCGCAGCAATGCGGCAAGCACGATTGCCAGCAGCAACGCCGGGAAGGCCATCATCAGATCGGTAAAGCGCATTAGGATATTGCCGACGATACCGCGCGCGTAGCCGGCGAGAATGCCGATCAGAAGGCCGATTGCAACCGCGATTCCGTTGGCGACAAGGCCAATGACGAGCGAGGTGCGTGCGCCAAACAGCATGCGCGAAAAGAGGTCGCGTCCCAGCGTATCCGTGCCGAGCAGATAGGGACCACCGGGCGGCAGCGGCGCGCCTTCCAGCGACAACCCGTCGAACATCTGCTCATCGGGGTTGAATGGCGCGATCCAAGGAGCGGCCACCGCAAGCGCGATGACGACAACTACGACGACAAGACCGAAGAGGGCCGGCGGCTGCCGCAGCATGGCTTTGATCACGCGCATCAGCCGGCCTCGGGCAGGGGCTCTATCCCGCCAAGGATGAAGGCGGCGATCTGTTCCATCGGCAGGCGGCGGCGCATGGCGCAATTGCGCAGGATCGAATAGGCGCGTTCCTCGTCGACGCCATGCGCCTGCATCAGCTTCTCGATTGCGGCATGCACGAGCGGGCGAAGGCGAATGCGTTCTTCGAGATATTGCAGGCGCTCGGCGACACCTTTGCGCTCCCGATGAATGGAGACGGCCATGACGAGGGCCGGATAGACAGCGGAGGCCGAGATTGGCTTGGCGATGATCGCACCGGCGCCCTGACCGAGCGCCCAGGCGATACGGCCCGGCGCTTCCGAGCCGAGCAATGCGACGACGGGGCATGCCGGGATGGAGCCGAGACCGTTCCATGGCAGCAGATCGTCAAAGCCCTGGTCGGCATCGACGATGACGAGATCGGGTGCGTTTGCGGCCAACATTGGCGCCCATTGCAGGCTTGCTGACAGCCCGAGAAGACGCAACTGACGGATTAGCCTTTCGGCATTGCCGTCATCGCGGTGGAGAACGACAGCATGCCAGCCGGTGAAATTGGGCGTTTCCCTCATGAGACCACCCGCAATCTCGGCGAAGCCGGTTTGTTGCGGCCGGTCAAATAGGGATCGGCAGCGAGCGGCGGACGCGAGGCGATCACATCAAAGCCGTTATGGGTATTGATACGACCGAGATGAAAGGGCAGGGCGGCGTGGTTCGTTTCGCGGTCGATGTTGAGCGTACCGAAGGGTGTCGCCCAGATCTTGCTGTATAATTCCCGACGCACGTTCGCCGGCTCGTCGCCGTCGGCCGCCACGATCGCATCGACGCAAAGACGCACAGCCGTATAGGCGCTGGCAAAGACGCTGGAAATGCGGCGCGGCGCGCCGTAGTGAGCGAGGATCCGCTGTTTGAAGTCGCCATTTTCGGAGGTCGCGACGCTGTCAAAATAAGAAGCGGCACAGAGCTGACCGACGGCTGCGCCCGGCGCGATATCGTCAAGCTCACATTCCATCAGATCGCAGCTGACGACCGGGCAGTTTTCGGGCCGGAAGGCCGGGTCGCGATCGGCAAGCCGCCGGATCGCTTCGTGGAAGGCATAGCTCGAGGGGCCGATCAGATTGTTGAGGATGAAGCTCGGACGGCGCTGCTCGATATCGGCGACGATACGCCCGACTGCGGTTTCCTCGAGCGGGAGATATCGCTCGCCAAGAACTTCGCCACCGGCATTGGTGATCAGTTCGCGGGCGAGCCGGTTCATCTCCCAGCCCCAGACATAGTTGGCGCCGACGAGATAGGGCCGGTTGCCGTAGCGCGGGATCAGGTGCTCGAAGAGCGGCAGGAGATGCTGGTTTGGGCAGCCGCCGACATAAATGACGTTTTCGTTCGCCTCGAACCCTTCGTAGGGGCACATATACCAGAGCAGCCCGTCATGCTTTTCAATGAGCGGGATGACCTCTTTGCGGGCGGCCGAGGTGATGGTGCCGACGATGTGACGGCACCCGGCACGCAGCAAATGACGCGCGCCTTCGAGATAGGCGGCAAGATCGGCCTGCGGCTCGAAGAAGACCGGCTCGACGGGCCGGCCGCTTACTGCGGCGAATTCGGCGATCGCGAATTCCGCGCCGCTGCGCGCGTCGCGCCCCATCGAGCCGTAGGGGCCCGTGGTAGAGTAAAGAATGCCGATTTTCAATGCATCAGTCATGTGCAAGCCAAAAGCCAAAAACCCCATGAGGCGTCCATCTGCGACGGGGCCATCATGGGGCGAAACTGCCCAGCGACTATCGAAGTCATGTAAAATACGGAGGAGCTTTTGCCTAATCCGCAGGCTTGAATAAAATACAGGCACTCTCGTGTTGTCAAGCAGCTCCGGGCAAATTGCAGCCGTACGACAGGATAAAGACGATCTCGCCTTAAGCAGGACAATCTGCCTTGCCTGGAACGCCATCATCACGGCGTCAGTCCGTCGGAGCCGTCATCCGAATACTGTCCCTCCGTCGCCGCCGAAACTTTCGCCAGCGGGGAGCTCGATTTTGTGTCTTCTCCCACCGAAGCGAAGGACGGTGCTCACGTCGCGCGATGCTGTGAGCCTTATCTTCATCGGCCTGCCATTCTCCCAATCGAGGTCGAGAAGCATGCCGCCGCGCAGGCGCAAGCCGCGGACCGAGCCGCGCGGCCACGCCTTGGGCAGGGCTGGAAGCAGATGAATTTCGCCTGCACGTGATTGCACCAGCATTTCGAGGATGCCGGCGGCACCGCCGAAATTTCCGTCGATCTGGAAGGGCGGATGAGCATCGAAGAGATTGGCGTAGGTCCGCTCTGGGCTAATGAGCAGCTTGATCACGTCGAGTGCATGATCGCCGTCGCGAAGCCTGGCCCAGAGATTGATGCGCCAGCCGATGCCCCAGCCCGTCGCATCGTCACCGCGGATTTCCAGCGAGCGGCGGGCAGCTGCGGCAAGGTCGGGCGTATTATCCATGTCGATCTGCCAGCTCGGATAGAGGCCATAGAGGTGCGAGACATGGCGATGATGGATCTCCGGCACCTGCAGATCCCAGTCCTCCAGCCACTCCTGCAAGTGGCCGGCCGCGCCGATCCTGTCTGACGGAAGGTGCGGCAGCACGCGGTCGATCTCGGCAACAAGCCCGTCTTCACCGCCGATGGAGACAGCGAGCGGGCGAAGCAGAGAAAGGAAATCCCGGATGATCTGACTGTCCATGGCGGGTCCGGCGCAGAGCGAGGCGCCATGCGGGTGGACATTCTCCGGCGATAGCGAAGGGTTGGTCACCAGATATTTGGTGCCGGGAAGGGGAACCAGCACATCGAAGACAAACTCTGCCGCCGCCTTGGCAACCGGGAAAAGGCGCCGGCGCAGGCTATCGGCATCGTCAAGATAATCGGCAATATCCAGCAACTGCGCCATGAGCCATGCGCCGCCGGTCGGCCAGAGGCCCCATTTGGCGCCATCGATCGGCCCGGTCGCTCGCCACAGATCGGTATTGTGGTGCATGACCCAGCCGCGCGCATGATAATGCACCTGCGCCGTCTCGCGACCGGTTTCGGCAAGCTCTTGCGCCATCTCGACGAGCGGCTCGATGCATTCGGGCAGATTGGCCGGCGCCGGCAGCCAGTAATTCATCTGCAGATTGATGTTGGTCGTATATTTGCTGCCCCAGGGCGGATCGGTTTCCTCGTTCCAGATGCCCTGCAGGTTTGCAGGCTGCGTGCCGGGGCGGGACGAGGCGATCATAAGATAGCGGGCGAACTGCACGTAAAGGGCGGCGAGGGCAGGATCATGCCGGCCACCAAAACCTGCAATGCGGCGATCCGTGGTCTCGTTAGCTGCGGACGTGGAACCCAGATCGATGGCAAAGGCGCGGAACAGCCTCTGATGTTCAGCCATATGATCCCGACGCATGAGTTCGGGACTGCGAGCCGAGGCTTTTGACAGCCGCGCGGCGATCGTGCCGTCCGGATCGCCCGAGACATCATCGTATCGGCGAAAACTCGTCGCGGCATCGAGCAGGATCAAAAGCTCGTCTGCATCGTCGCCCGAGATGACGCCGTCCGAGAAGCTTAGTGTTCCTCCGTTATTGATCACTCGAATGCCGAAAGCGAAGCGCAGGGCGGCGGCAATGCCCCATTCGGCCTTACCGGTGCCGCAAAAGGTCAGTTGTGAGGCATTGCCCGCAATCAGCCGACCTTGCTGGGGGCTGCCGAGCGATATCCGGCACTTCACGGAATGGGGTCGATCTGCGGAAAGGCGAAACAGCAGCACGCCGTCGACGGCAGAGATGAAAGCCTCGCGAAAGAAGGTCGTTCCATCGGCGATATAGGAGGTTGTGGCGACCGCGGTATCGAGGTCGAGCGTGCGACGATAGTTCGTCACGCTCTGCGAATGCAGCAAATCGACATGGAGATTGCCGATCGGCTGGTAGGACATCTGCTTGATCGGCCGCGCCATCAGATGCTCCTCGGCCATCGCTTCTGCTTCCACGTAATGGCCGGCGAAGATCAGCTCCCGGACCCTCTCCAGGTGGCCATGGGCATCGGGGTTGACCGGTCGGTAGGGACCGCCGGCCCAGAAGGTGGATTCGTTGATCTGCAATCTTTCGGAAGCGGGGCCGCCGAACACCATGGCGCCGAGCCGGCCGTTGCCAAGCGGCAACGCATCCGTCCACGACCGGGCCGGCGCATCATACCAGAGAAGATTGTCCGTCATGCTCATTCTGCCGGAATGCTGTTTGCCGGCCTGGCGTCGCGAATGCGTAGGCCATCGACACCGAAGAGCAGCGCTTTTCGGGCCGGAAAGCCTGCGCTTATCGTTTCCCCGGGGCGCAAAACTCTTTCCGAACGGTCCTCGACGATCACCGATTGGCCCGAGTTGAGCGTGCCATAGATGAAGCGGGTTCCGCCGAGGTTTTCCACGACCTCGACCTTGACGTCGATTGAGCCGCCGCCCTCATCGCGTCCCGTAAAATGCTCCGGCCGGATGCCGACCTTGACTGGCATCTCGCTGCCCGTGCCGACGATGCCGGCCCTGAAAACCGCGCCGCAATCGAGCCTGATTGCCCCGTCCGCACCGGACCTGCCATCGAGGAAATTCATGCGCGGCGAGCCGATGAAGCCGGCGACGAAGAGATTGTCCGGATCGGCGTAGAGCGCATCCGGCGTGCCGGCCTGCTCGATCTTGCCAGCCCGCATGACGACGATCTTGTCAGCGAGCGTCATAGCCTCCGTCTGGTCATGGGTGACATAGATCATCGTCGCGCCGATGCGGCGATGCAGCTTGGCGATCTCGACGCGCATCGAGACCCTGAGTTCCGCATCGAGGTTCGACAGGGGTTCGTCGAACAGGAAAACGGCCGGGTTGCGCACGATCGCACGACCGATTGCGACGCGCTGGCGCTGACCGCCCGAGAGCTGCGCAGGTTTGCGCTTCAACAGCGCTTCGATCTGCAAGGTGGCTGCCGCTGCAGCGACGCTGCGGTCGATGTCGGCCTTGCCCATGCCGGCCATGCGCAGTGAAAAGCCGATATTCTGCTCCACTGTCATATGCGGGTAGAGCGCGTAGTTCTGGAAGACCATAGCCACGCCGCGCTCGATCGGGTCGGCCTCGTTCATGCGCCGCCCATCGATCTTGAGATCGCCGGCGGTGATCTTCTCAAGGCCGGCGATCATGCGCAGAAGCGTTGATTTTCCGCAGCCGGAAGGCCCGACGAAGACCGTGAATGATCCGTCGTCGACGCTCAGGTTCAGGCCCTCGATGGCTTGAAAGCTACCGTAGGATTTGTCGATATCGTGCAATTCTACGCTGGCCAAAGCTTCCTCCCTTTAACCGCCTGGTGGGCAGCGCGCGTCAGGTGATCCGTCGCGTCGAGCCTCGTAGGATGATGTCGCATTCAAGGACGACGCTGCGTGTCGCTCCCCCGGAGGGCTCCGTCAGACGTTCCACGAGAATGTCGGTAATGGTTTCGGCAACGCTTGCGACCGGCTGGGCGACGGCCGTAATGCCGGCTTCGTAGAGGCGGAAGATCGCCACATCGTCGAAGCTCGCAAGCGAAATATCTTCGGGCACATGCCGGCCGTTTTCCTTCAGCCAGCTCAGCGCCCCGATCGCCATGCCGTAATTGGCCGAGAAGATCGCGGTCGGTGGGTTTTCGAGCGACATCAGCCGTTTGGTCGCCTGATAACCGCCGTCCATGCGCCAGTTGCCGCGCACTGCGAGTGTTGGATCGATTGCAATGCCCCGATCGCGCAGCGCCTGCTCATAGCCCTCCAGCCGTTCTATACCCGAGGAATTGCGTGGATCGCCTGTAAGAATGCCGATGCGGCTGTGGCCGAGATCGATGAGGTGGCTGACGATGCGGTGGCTTGCGCGATGGTTCTCTACCATCACCCGGTCTGCCGCCAGCCCGCGGACGTCGTTGTTGTAGAAGATGATCGGAATGTCGTGGTGGATCAGGTCGTCGACGCGATCATAGACTTCCGCAGTGCCGTCCATGACGAGCGCATCGACGCGCTGCGCCGCAAAGAAATCCAGTGCCTCGGCCACCACGCGCGGATCGCCGCCATGGCAGTAGGTCAAGAGCGCCCTTCCGGTCTGACGCACGGAATGAGCAAGATGCTCCAGCATTCGGGCATGGAACTCGTCGAAGGTCGGCACCAGGAAGCCGATCATATGGGTGAGATCGGTGCGGATCGAGGCGGCTGCGGCATTGCGCCGGTAGCCGAGATCCTGGATCGCCCGCTCGATCTGCTCGCGGTTCGAGCGACGGATCGTTTGGCCGTTAAGATAGCGCGACACAGTGCCGACCGCGACGTTCGCCACCTTGGCAACGTCGATGATCGTGGCTCCGCGCTTCCTTCCGGCCGTCTGGTCCGTTTGTTGCATTTCGAGCGGGCTCCTGCATTCATCCATGGGAAATGGCGCCAGGCCAAGCGCCTTTCCGTCGTATAGCCCAGCGCTCCGCCGCCCACCAGTATCGCGGGCGGCAAGAGCAAAGTCCGACGGCTCCCTTACTTCAATCTACATTATGCGCCTTCGAAGACCACGGCGCTGTGGATGCGCAGGCGCGGCACCGTGATGTTGATGGCGCCATCGTCACCCGCATTCCAGGCAAGATCCTCTCCTGTCATCGCGTCAAAAACGCGCTTCGGTTTTGTCGGCAGGCGCACAGTGGCATTGACCGGGCCAATCGCCGGAATGTCCTCGATCATCTCCATGACCCGGGTCGAACCGTCGTCGCCGCGCACATCCTTGCCGCGGATCTGCGGCGGACCGTAGAGCAGATGCAGGATATGGCGGTCATGCTCGATCTGGCGCGTCAGTGTCGCCCGGCCGGAAGACGGCAGGTCGGTGACCATGGCCGGATTGGGGACAAGTCGATCAAGAAGGCCGCGAACCAGATATTTGTAGAGCGGCTGGCCCATCGCCCGGTAGAGCCGGAAGATCGGATAAGCGATGTAGGCCACACCCTCGTGCTCGGTGACTGCTGCGCCCAGCATATCGGCATCCGGGTCGTCGGGCGCATGCTGATGTGAGCAGAAATGCTTGTAGGAGCGGTTGAAATAGGAGGGATATATGCCGGCCAGCACCGTCGCACCGACCGAACGGACGGTTTCGGCATCATCGTAGAAGACAAAGGCCGTTTCCGGCATGGACGGATCGAGATTCTTTCCGGCTTTTACATAGCTCGGCTTGAAAGCGATGGGCGCGGCTCCCCTTTCGATACCGAAGTCGACAGCAAATCGTCCGTTTTCATCAAGACCCGAACGCCAGGAGGCAATGATCCTGCCGCCGCCCGCGAGATAGGATTTGAGCCGTGCGGCGAGCGCGGCATCGACAGGGATTTCATCCGGCAGGATCAGCAGCCGGTATTGCTCGAAACGGCCAGACTTATCGATGACGTCGAAAGGCCGTTTCAGCTCCTGCAGCACCTGGGCGGCGCCATCATCGCTTGGATGGTTGCGTGCGCCCTTCGGGTTCATGTGTTCCGCCGAGAGTATGGCGATTTCGGAAATCTGCTTGGCGCCTTCGAGGAAAGGCTCGAGCTTTTCAACACGACGATAGGCCGGCGCGATCGACGCATAGGTGTCAGGGTTGATCGCTCCGTTCGGATGAAGCTGGTCGCCGACCAGGCATTTGGAGCCGAGCGCGATCATCTGGGCACATTCGTATTCCAGTGCATCCGGATGTTTGAAGCCGCCGAATTCGCCCCAGGACGTATGGAACTTGCCGGTATGGGCGAGAAAGTCCATGCCAAGCGTTGCCGCATAACGGGCGCTTGAGGGAAAGTGGTCGTATCCCCAACCGCCCGTCGGCAGGCTTTCGAGTTCGAGATGCGAATAGGTCGAAAAGCGTTCCGGCCCCTGCTTATGGATGTGGCCGCAATTGTAGAAGACGCGCAGGCCAGGGAACTCCGCAAACAGCGCTTCACTCGTCTCGCGGCGAAACTGCTCGTTGACGGCTTCGTCGTTCTTCAGGCGGTCGGCCGGGTTTTCAGGGTCGAGACCTTCGCACAGCATGCGTTCGACGCAGGCTGGGCAGACGCAATCCGGCGTCAGGATGATATCGAAGAAGAGGCCCTGCGTCGGATAGTTCTGCGCGACCTCGCGTGCCTGTTCGAGGATGTAGTGTCTTAGACCCGCATGATTGAGGCAGAGCGTGTGCCAGGCAGGGCTGAGTTGCTTGCCGGCGGAGGGGTCGGCCGGCCGGTCGTGATGATAGCGGTTCGATGCGCTCATGGCGCGCCATTCAGGATGTTCGCGTGCCGTCAGCTCGTCCCACTGAACAGAGATATAGATCGGGCTTTCGATATCCGCTGCGGCAAGCGCCTTCACCATGTCACCGAGAAGGTCCGGGCGGGCAAGTCGCGGATGCGGCTTGCCGACCTTGGTCGGATAATAGGACCAGCCGTGATGGCACTTGGCGAAGATGGTGATGGAATCGACATGGGCTGCTTTCAGTGTCGAGACGAAGACATCCGGATCGAAATCGGCGCCGATGCCCGGAATATGTTCCGACGTATGGAAATCGAGATGGATCTGGCGGTAGCGCAGCGGCTTGTTCGTGGTCTTGGGCATTGGTCCTATTCCTTTGCGCCGGCGCGGGTTTGCGAGCCGGCGGCGAACTGACGTTGGAAAACGAGGAAGACGAGCAGGGGAACGATGGTGGTGATGATGGCCGCCACCGATCTCAGGTCCCAATTGATCTCGTAGCTGCCGGAGATACGGGCGAGCAGCACAGGAAGGGGAACATCACTGCGCAGAAAGAGCATCGGCAGCAACAGGGCATTCCATGTCCAGAGGAACTGCAGGATGCCGACGGCAAAGATCGGCGACAGACTGTTCGGCAGCACCACATGGCGGAAGGTCGCGAGCGGTCCGCAGCCGTCAATCTTGGCGGCTTCCACCAATTCCCTAGGAAAATCCTCGAAAAAGTTTTTGACGAGGAAGATCGACCAGGCGAATGACAGCCCGACATAGGGGATGAGCACAGAGAGGATGTTGTCGATCAGTCCCATATCGCGCCAGAGCGTGAAGAGCGGAATGATGACGACCTGCTGGGGCAGCACGAATGCATTGATGATGATGATCAGCAGCAATCGGCGGAATGGGAATGTCAGGAAGTGGAAGGCATAGGCCGCCGCCGGCGTCAGCAGCATGGTGAGCGCCGTCGCGAGACCAGCCGTCTTCATCGTCACCCACATGGAGTCTGCGAGCGGATATTTGTCCCAGACGCGGCGCCAGGCATCGAGGGTGAGATCGAAATGATCGAAGCGCCACCAGCCGAGCGATACGCCCTCGGGCGGGCGCAACGAGGTGACGACGATGCCGATGATCGGGATCACCCAGATGAAGGCGACGATGCCGACGACGGCGATAATCCAGCGAGGTGCTTTGCCGGTCATTTCGCACCTGCCGTTCGCTGGATGATAGCGGGGATGGAGACGATCAGGACTGCAAGCAGCAGGATGACGGTAGCGGCCGCACCATAGCCCAGTTTGAACTGCGTCATGGATTCCCGGTACATGAAATAGCCGACAGTTTCCGTCGAGCGCACCGGCCCGCCGCCGGTCAGGATATAGATGATGTCGAAGGCGCGCAGAGCCGACAGGAGATTGATGAAGACGGCGACGCGCACGCCCGGCATCGACAGCGGCATCATGATGTGTCGCATGGTCGAGAGCGGCTTGGCACCATCCATATAGGCGGCTTCAAGCACGGATTTAGGGATCGCCTGGATGGCGGCGAAGATCAGCATCAGCGGCAGTCCGACACCGCTCCAGGAGGCCGCGACGATGAGCGCCCAGAGGGCCGTGTTGGCGTCACCCAACCAGGCGTGCGCGAAGCCCGGAAAGCCCAGGAGCTGGATCAGTGAATTGAGCAGACCGCCGGCATCCGGCCTGTAAATGCCGATCCACATATAGCCGGAAACCGCTTCCGAAATGCCGAAGGCCGCGAAGATCATCACGCGGAAGGGCAGGGTCTGCTGTGGTGCAAAAGCGCACAGCATCGCCAGAACCCAGCCGATCGCCACCGAGATCGCAGTCGTGCCGATGGTGAAGATCAAGGTCGTCAGCAGCGTGTTGCGGAAAGCCGCGTCGGCGAAGAGCCGCGTATAATTTCCGAAGCCGATAAAGGCTGGTTTCTTGAGCCCCTGGATATCCCAGAAGCTCAGCCGGATCGTCTCGACCAGCGGGTAGATCACGGCGATCGCAAACAATACGAGAACCGGCGCAATCAGGATAAGCGCGGCGGGCGTGTTCCTGAGCAGACGCCGATGGCTTCTGATGCCAGCTGCCGGCGGAGAACCCTGCATCACGCCCGCCGCTTCCCGCACCGGGGAAGCGGAGGTGTCAGCCATCAGTAGGAACCCTTGGCCTTTGTCTCTATAGCCGCAAGGACAGTGTCGATATTGGCATCGGACGGATCCTGCAGGAATTTTTGCAACTGCACGCGATACTCGTCGACGAGATCGCCGGGCAGCAGGTCGCCGAGCACGAATTGCAGCTTCGAGCTTGCGACCGCCTGTGTCGCCACCTTCTGCGCTTCACCATAGAGCGAGGCATCGACATTGCTGCTCGGTGAAGCATAGCCGGCTTTGGCAAGGATGTTGGAGGCCTCGGCACTCGTCCAGAAATCGAGGAAGGCGTCCGCCGCCTTCGGATTGGGGCCATTCGTCGTCACCAGTAGCTCCTTGGCGTCGACGCTCGACGTATCGTCATGGCCCATCCCGAGGGACGGGAACTGGAAGAGACCGTAATCCTTGCCTTCGGTGAGCTTGTAATCGTTCTTGGCACGATTGTTCAACCACATGCCGATCAGCAGATAGTTCTTGGCATCGGCCTGGAAGATCTGGTCGGCCTCACCGTCCCAGTCATTGGCAAGCATCGTGTTTGGGGCGCCACAGCAGCCGGTGGTCAGCATCTGCGCATATTTCGTCAGCGCCGTCTTCACAGCGGGATCGGTCCACGGGATCTCATGAGCGCCAAGCTTCGTCGCCGTCTCGACGCCCGCGGTTCTCAGCAGCAGGGTTTCGAACCATTCGGCATGTGCCCAATATTTGCCGGGGATCGCGACCGGAGCCGCGTAGCCTGCCTTTGTAAGCTTCGCGAAGGAGGCGACAAATTCGTCCCAGGTCTTCGGCGGTTCGGCAATACCGGCCTTGGCGAGATGCTCCTTCTTGTACCAGATGCCTGAGCGGTCCCCGAACGTGTAAGTCAGGCCATAGGTCTTATCGCCAATAGATCCGAGATCCTTCCACGATTGGCTGATGAGTTTGTCCCAACCGAAGGATTTCCACTGATCGTCGATCGGCCGGAGCATATCGGCATCGGCAAGTTCCTTGCGGAAGGCCGGCCAAGTGTTGAAGAGCACGTCGACGACTTCGCCGCCCATCAGCGCGGTGCGGATGCCGCCGCGCATGTCACCCTGGCCAGTGATGGCGACCTCGCGGATCGTGACATTGGGATATTTCCCCAGAAAGGCTTTCTGAATCGAATGCATCATCTCGAGTTCGGAGCCGCCGATCCAGTTCAGAACGACGAGTTCGCCGCTGATTGAATCCTGAGCCCGTCCCGCTCCGCTGACGGCCAAGAGCGCAGCGCTTCCTGCGCCGGCAAGAAGGGTGCGGCGACGGATTTCGGGCGCAAATCTACTGCTGCTGGTCATGTCATGTCCTCCCAAACATTGACTGTTGCCGTCATGCATTCAATTTAGTTGAAACGTTATCATCTATTTTGTCTGAAACAAATGTTTTTATCGATAAACAAACGACCCACCGGGTAAATGATTGATATCGCCTCGAAAAATGAACCAGAGCGATGATTGATAGGTGCGTTCCCTGCGCTGAAGAAGGAGCACGTGTCATTTGCGAGTGTGCGGCGATGACGCCGATTTGATACCGGCCAATTACAGTTCCCACAGAGGTGGAAATAGAGCGGTACTGTGTCTTCACTGCATAGGATGCATAGGTTTCTCGCTCGCCTACGTGAGAAATGTCAGCCATATATGACAGCTAATGAATCTGACATTTTCCAGAGGGCATGGGAAAATGCCTAGGCACCTATGCATCCTATGCAGGCCCTGCGATCAGCTGAAGCCTTTACGGCACGAAGCCCTCTGCTAGTAGAGCGCCTCCGGCATGCGGAATCGGAGGAGGCGCTCTATTGTTTTTTTCGCAATTCCGGATGGAAAACCGGCTCCCACTTTTCCTGGAATTGCTTTAACCCTTTCGCTTCGGTGCCTTCGACGGGGCGTTCAACCGGCGCCAAGGCGCATGATCCGTCCTGATCGTGACCGAGGCGGGTGACGGCAGAAGCGGTTCGCGCTTACGCCGTCCGAAGCGGCGTTTGAAGCCGAGGATGTTTTCGATGAAGCTGCGGGCATAGAGGCCGGGGCCGCTGGAATAAATACGCCAGCCGCCGTCGATATCGATTTCGCCTTTCTTGACCTGATCCCAGTTGGTCATCGCCTGATAGCGGTCAAGGAAGGCGGCATCGCTGCTGCTGAAATAGGTGTTGCGCTGGCGCAGCGACGCATGCGGCAGGGCGTCGGTGACGGCGATCGGGTTGACGAGGCCGATCGTTTTCCAGAGCGCCTTCGCATCCTCGGCGATGGCGAGCGTCTCGCAGTAACGCAGATGCGCATGCACATACATGAGGCCGATCTCGCGGCCGAAGAAGGAAGAGGATTCCGCACGCCGGAACAGCGTTTCCGGGCCGCCGGCATAGGTCGCAGGTTTCTCCATCAGGCGGACGCCATCAGGAAAAAGCAGGTGCTTTTCGATCAGCTTCATATGAGCCTGCCGCTGCTCCGGCGTGAAGAGCTTGCCGAGCATCGCCTGCGTCATCGAGATCAGCGAATAGTGCAGGCCCGTGCGCTGGTCATCGGGATGCAGCAGCAGCTCGACGCCGTCGTGGGCGGGATCGAAGATGCCGTAACCGGCGACAACGCCATCGCGGATCAGGTGCTTGTTGAAGTCGCGCCGCATGGCGGTGGCGATCTTGCGCAGTTCGGTGGCGTCGGCGCCTTTGCCGATACGGCGCAGGATGGCGGAATAACGCACGATCTGTTCATAGAGCAGGGAAACCGTCCAGCTGCTCACCATCCAGTCGCGCAAGTGCGGGTCGGCCGGCTGCAAAGAATCGTTCCAGTCGCCCTCGCCATAGCGGATCAGATGCGTGCCGGGAATGAAGCGTTCGCGCACCGTATCGAGGAGCTTGTCGACATGGACGGCGATCGTATCGGATGGTGCTCTGCCCATAGTCTTGTCATCGCGCCAAGCCACCTCTTCATCGAGGATGGCAAGGTCACCGGTCGCCTCGATATAGTCGCAGAGCGCCTTCAGCGGCCAGACGACGATATCACCGTGGCTGTCGCCGGAGCGGATGTTGGAATAGGGTTCCAGCATGAACCATTGCGGCCAGTCACCTTTCTCCAGGTATTGCTCGCTGAAGACAGTCTTCACGACTTCCTTGGCTTCGCGATCATGCTCATAGGCAAGCAGGAATTCGATCGGTCCCTGGCAGGCGTCGCGCGTGCCCCAGGCAGCACCGGTATATTGCTCCAGCCCGTGCGGCACGCTCAGGTGCACGATTGCGTCATGGGCCAGCCAGGGCAGGATCGCGCCATGGGCCACGGCATCGGCTTTGCGTTTGTCGAGCGTCAGGCCGCGGATTGTCTCCCGCCAGAAACGCGAAGCCGGAGCCAGCATCGCTTCTTGCGTCACGCCGCCTGCGTAACGATCTGCCAGGCGTTCAGCCTCCACCTTGTCCGTCATCGATCCGACGATCGTCAAGGACAGCGATTGCGTTTCCTTAGACCGCACCGCAATGAAGGCACCGTTGCGAGCGGCGCCATCCTCATAGAGAAGCTCGTCACCGCCGATCGCGTCAACGGCATCCGGTGTGGAGCTCACAAGCCAATAGCTGGCATCGGAAAAACGCTCACCCCATAGCCAATGCGGGTCCGGGCGAAAGAGAATGCGCTTGGCATCGTCGTCGAATTCGGCGTAGCCGCTCGTGTCATATTCCCGCTCGCCGAGGACGAGGTGGCCGAAGACCAGGAAGCGGGATGGTTTACCCTTGACGGAAATCGCCCATTGCATCGCGGGATCTTCGCCGGAGGCCGCGGCTGTCACGGTGATGGTGCGGTCGGCAAGCCGATAGATCCAGCGGCAGTCGCTGAGGCCCATGTCGAAGACCGAGGGCACGCCGAGAAGCTGCCAGCCGTGGCCGACATCGGCAAGGATGCGCAATCCGCTGGTGCGCGTCAGATTGTAGGGATCGCGGGAGACGGAAAACAGCTTGTGGAAGGATGTATTGCCGATCGTCAGCTGTGCGGCAAAGATACCCTGCATCCAGCAGGTCGAGGCCAGGGTGACATCGTCAAGCAACATGTTCTGGCCGCTGCGCACGATTGCTCCATGGCGGCGTGCGACCTGCAGTTCCTTTTCCCGCAGAACCACATGGCGATTGAGAGCGCCTTCGGGCACAAAGAAGGACAGCAGCTTTCCGTCTACGCGCTCTTCGAGCATGCGATCAGGGTAGAGTCGGGCAAGCGCTTTGTCGTTGAGCGTTTCGACCGCCAGCAGCCGGGCATCCTGCAGGATACTGCGCGGCGGCACTTGCTCGGCCGTCCCGGTTGCCCTCGCTTCGGGAACTTTCAGATGATCAAGGCGGGAAAGATCGGCATTGTCAGATGCCGCCTGATGATCGTTGAGGAACAGGCCGAAGAAGGTCGCGGTCACGCCTTCGGCTGAAGTGGAAAGCGGCTTCGACTGAAGGGCCGGGCAGGCCATTTCATGCTGCCGGCGCTGGCTCGGCAGATCGGTGCCGAAGGGGCCGACGAGAAGATCGTCCTCGCCAGCGGCCGATTTGACCAGTTCGATCGCATCGGTGGAGTAAGCAGCTACACCTTCGAGGCAACCCTGCGCGAGCCACGGATTGCGCCCGCCTCCCTGCTTGAGGTTCTGCCGATTCATCACTACAGGGCCGAAGGCCGGATGCTCGGCAATATGATGGTCGATATATTGTGAGGCATAGGCCTCGCTGTTCATCAGGAAACCGCGGTCGCCGAGGCCGATATCCTGAACCAGCACGAGATCGGCCTGCAGTTTTTCCGTACCGGAATGCGCAAGCGTGACATGCCAGAACCATGTCGTTTCGGAAGGGGCAAGCATCAGGCTCACGTGATAGCGGATGTCTGCGACTTCGCCACTCCAGGAGAAGCCTGCCTCACTATGGCCAAAGCGACCCTGCGCCCGTGGTCCGACGATCTCTGCAACGGCAGGCTTCCTGCCACCGATCCGCAGATAGAGGCGTCCGACGCCGCCTGAGAGCGGCGATCCCTGGATCTGGTTGATCTGTACCGATCCGAGGCTATCGGCATAGTCGATGGAAAACAGCGTGCCGTTCGGCAGCGCTGATATGGAAAGGCCGGAGCCATTGGCGATTGTCAGAAGGCCGAGGTCGTCGCGGCGCGGCAGCTGCAATTTGCGATTCAGTCTCGAGGGCATGTGAGATCTCGTGTCGCCTAAAGGGAATCGGACAATGCCGCAAAATGTTTGAGCAAAACACTACCGAATGTCACGGATTAGATCGTGGCGTGTATGGTGAACTCGTTAGAGCGAAACAAACACTGGTCTAAAGCAAAACTGATTCAACCAAAATAAAGCGAGAAGAGAGTATAAATTATTGATCTTACTGCGAAAATAGCCTTAAATATTTCGCGATGCAGGACGTTAAATGCCGCCGAGGATGGCTCAACCGAGTCCACGGTGCCCTCCCGACGATGCTGGTATTGAAGGCTGCCGCCTTGTCCTGCCTCAAAGAACAAGAAAGTCCTCGCGAAAGGGCGGCTTGTATTCAAGGCATTCAAGACCGGCCCAGCGGAACGCCGAACCGGCCCTGGCTGACTAGATATTTTGGCCGCCGGACACTTCAATGCGTTGTGCCGTGACCCACCCGTTGTCAGGGCCAATCAAGCTGGCGATCATCGGGCCGATATCGTCCGGCAGACCGACGCGGCCAAGGGCGATCATGTTTGCGAACGCCTCGTTATAGGCTGGCGTGTCGCGAACCGCGCCGCCCAGGAAATCTGTCGCAATCGCACCCGGGGCGACCGTATTCGCCGTAATGCCACGGCTTCCAAGCTCTTTCGCCATGTAGAGCGTCAGAGTTTCGACCGCGCCTTTCGCTGCGGAGTAGGCCGAAAACCCCGGATAGGAAACGCGGGTGAGACCGGACGAGAAGTTGACGATACGGCCGCCGTCTACAAGGAGAGGGAGCAGGGTCTGGGTCAGGAAGAAGACGCCCTTAACGTGGACATTGAAGAGATTGTCGAATTGCACTTCCGTGGTCTCCGCGAAACTTGCCATCTCGCCATGACCGGCATTGTTGATGAGGTGATCGAAGCTGGAGCGCGACCAGGTCACAGTCAGGGCGGATCGAACGGCTTCCGCGAAGGCTGGGAATGCCGATGTGGTACCGACGTCGAGCTGCAGCGCCACTGCTTTGTGGCCGAGAGCTTCAATTTCGGCCACGACAGCGTTGGCTTCTTCCGCGCCGTTTCGGTACGTCAAAATTACGTCGCCACCATGCTTGGCGATGCTGACTGCGGTGTTGCGTCCAAGGCCGCGGCTACCGCCGGTTACGAGTGAGATCGTCGTCATAGGTCAACTCCTTTTGCGATGACTGCTGATTGACACAATGCCTCCAGCCTAACCGGAACTGCTGCCTATTTCTCCAAACGAATTGCCTATTTCTCCGAAAGCGAGGAGTTGCATCGTCCCATGCACTTGCGATACGGCCGAAAGGCTTGCTAGTCTGGCGTTGGTGAAGGCCGACCGCCAATTTTGAGTTGCCTTTTTCTCTATTATCGCGGGGGTTTGATGAGCTTGCTGGAGATCGTCCGCCGTCATGCAGATATCAATGTCGATCGATTCGGAGTGGCAGTGACCCCGATCGCCGGTCTCACGGCTATCCGCGCCCTGAGCCCAAGCGAAATCCAGTTTGCGATCAACAGACCTCTGGTTGCGCTGGTTCTCCAGGGTCGAAAGAAAGTGAGCATCGGGCCGGAGACGTTCGATTTCGGCGCAGGCGATAGTCTCTTGATCACCGCCGACGTTCCCACGGTGAGCCAGATCACGATGGCAAGTCGCATTGCTCCCTATTATTCTCTCGTTCTCGAACTCGACCTCGCCATGATCCGCGAAATCGGTACGGAAATTGGTCCGGTGACAGCTTCGACCTCGAAGCCCGTTAACGTAGACCCGACGGAAACTGAGGTCGCGGACATCGCCGCCAGGCTGATGGGCCTGATCGATCGGCCTTCAGCCATGCCGATCCTGGCGAGGCAGCATCTAAGGGAGATGCACTTCTGGCTAATGACCGGCAAGCACGGAGCCTCAATCCGGGCGCTCGGTCAGACAGATGGCCACGCTGAGAGAATTGGTCGTGCCGTTGCCATCATCCGCGAAGGCTTTGCTCGTCCCTTAAGGGTGAATGAGCTTGCCGAGACGGCAGGCATGAGCCTTTCGTCATTTCATCAGCATTTCCGCGCGGTGACCACATTGTCACCACTTCAGTTCCAGAAGCAATTGCGCCTGATCGAAGCGCGAAGGCAGATGATTTCGGAAGGCGTTCCGGCCAGTTCGGCCGCCTATTCCGTCGGCTACGAGAGCGTCACGCAGTTCACGAGGGAATATGCCCGCCAGTTTGGAGCGCCGCCCGTTCGCGATCTCAAGGCGTTACTGGAAAATGGCCTAACCGCCGCGTGAGGTTGACGAAGCAAGGTTCTGTTCGCCGCTCCGGCGCGTCCTTAAGCCCGGGCAACAAACGGCAGATCGGCTTCAGCCATCAGATCGCAAGCGCCAAAAACCTCTCCGACGCCGATCAGTACTGGCCGGTCGAGGCCGATTTCCGCTATGGCCGAAGAAAGACCGTCCAGACTGCCGGCCCAGCGCCGCTCGTCGCTATTGGCGACAGAGCTGACGATCACGACGGGCGTTCTTGTATCGAGGCCAGCATCGATCAGCCTGTTCTGGATTGCTCCTGCTGTCCGTCCACCCATGTAGAAGATCGTCGTTTTTCTTGTGTCCGCGATAGCCTGCCAGTCGATCGTTTCGGGCAGGCTGCCATGGCGCGAATGTCCCGTGACGAACTGCACGCTCTGCGCATGATCGCGGTGGGTGAGGGAAACACCAAGTCGTGATGCCATGGCGCTCGCCGCCGTGATGCCGGGGATGACCTCGACCGGGACATTATGCTGCTTCAGATAGGCAATTTCCTCGCCGGCGCGGCCGAAGATCATGGGGTCGCCGGATTTCAGCCGGGCAACGTTCTTGCCGGCCTTGGCGAAAGTCAGCATCATCTCGTTGATATCTTCCTGGCGGCAGCTCGTTCGCCCGCCGCGTTTGCCGACGAGCAGGCGCTTTGCCTCGCGCCGCGCGAGTTCCAGAACCTCGTCCGACACCAGATCATCGAACAGGATGACGTCGGCGGCCTGCAATGCCCGCACGGCCTTTAGCGTCAGATATTCCGCATCGCCCGGGCCAGCGCCGACAAGCGTCACCCGTCCAACAGGACGCGCCTGAGCCGGCCGTCCCATATCGGCAAGCAGATCGCGAGCGCTTGCTTCCATCGGCTCAGCTCCGAAAGCGCGATCGACAAAACGCTCCCAGAAGGCGCGGCGCTCTGCGCCAGGCTTCAGACGAAGGGCAATCTCCTCGCGCAGTGACTGGGCAATGGCTGCCCAGGATTTCAGGGATGCCGGCAGCAGCGTCTCGATGCGGCGGCGAATGGCCTGGGCGAGAATGGGGGCGGCTCCATCCGTCGAGATCGACACCACGACGGGTGAGCGGTTGACGATGGAGCCGAACTGGAACTGGCAGAAAGCCGGCTTGTCGATGATGTTGACGGGAACGCCGGCTCGCTGAGCCGCTTCAAAAAATGTTCGAGCCTCCGCTTCATCCTCGCAGTCCGCTATGGCAAGCGCCGCACCTGCAAGAATATCTTCACGCCACGCCGTCGGATGGTGGATAAGCGCACCATCCGGATGCGATGAGCCGCGCTCAATGAGGGTGATGCAGGCTTCGCCGAGGTGCTCGGCATGGATATCGACCTTCGCACCGCATGCGGCCAGCAGTTCCGCCTTCCAGGCACAGGCATCCGAGCCGCCGGCAACGATCACCCGTTGTCCGGCAAGCGACCAGAAGACCGGCAGCTTGGCGAGCGGCGCCATGCGGGCAGGCGCCCGGTCGGCAACATCATTCGGCAGCGTCTGCAACACAGGCATTGATGATTCCCCTGATTTCGGCGCGGCACGAACCGCAATTGGTACCGGCCTTGAGTTCGTTGCCGATCGCTTCGACGCTGAGGCAGCCGGAGCGGACGGAGGCGACGATCTGGTTGACGCCGACGCTGAAGCAGGAACAGACCGTCGCACCCGGATCCGGCCTGTCGGCGCCCGGCCGGCCGGCGATGATGGCAAAGCGGCGACGCAGATTGCTGTGATCGGCAGTCAGCTGCGACACCGCCCAGCTGCGCGCGACGGCAACCGGCTCTCTTGCAAGAAAGAGCGCGGCAAGCAGCCTCTCTCCGTCGAAGAAGGCGATGCGACGGTCGCCCGATTGCTGGTCGGCATAACCCAGTGGCTCGATATGGTCGGCAATGCCGAAGCTTTTTCGGCACCAGGCCGCCCAGTCTTCGATGCCGTCACGGAAGGCAAGCTCCAGCCGCCAGCCGCCATCGGCCTTGGCGAGTGCCCAATAATCCGCGTCTGCCACATCAGGCTTTGCCTTGCTGACGGCGAAGCCGTAAGTGGCAGCGCGATAGCGGCTGACGGCAACCGCGACATTCTTCGAGGCAGGCTGCCCCGAAACGGGATCCGTTGCGGGTTTGACGACGGCGCCGATCCGCGCCTCAGCGGAATTCTGGTCGCTCCAGTGCATCGGCACGAAGACGCTGCCGCGTGCCTGCCGGTCGGTTACCAGCGCGCGGATGATCGCCTTGCCATAGCCGCTTTCGATCTGCACGAGGGCGGCGTCAGCCACGCCGAGTTCCATCGCGTCGCGCGGATGGATTTCCGCAAAGGGCTCGGCGATATGGGATGACAGCCGCGCACTCTTTCCTGTCCGTGTCATGGTGTGCCACTGGTCACGGATGCGACCCGTATTCAGCGTGAACGGATAGGCTGAATCTGTTCTGTCGGTTGCCGGTGCTTCTACGGCAACGAAACGCGCCTTGCGATCGGAATGGAAGAAACCGCCCTCAGCGAAGAACCGCGTTTCCCTTTTCTCCGTTCCAAAAGGCTGTGGCCACTGGAACGGCTTCAGCGCATCATAAGCTGGCGCTTGCGTCTCGGCGTAGGCGCCGATATCGAAGTCGCGGCTGCCGTCATTCTCGAAAGCGGAGAGTGCCGCGTGTTCGGCGAAAATATCGGCCGGAGACGTGTAGTCGAAGGCGGAAAAGCCCATCCGGCGGCCGACTTCTGCCATCTGCCACCAGTCGGCACGTGCCTGTCCCGGAGAAACGAGAAAGGGGCGTTGCCTCGATATGCGGCGTTCCGAATTGGTAGCCGTTCCGTCCTTCTCGCCCCAACCGAGGGAGGGCAGCAGCACATGCGCATGCCGCGTCGTATCGGTCTCGCGCAGCATGTCGGAGACGACCACGAAGGGGCAGGCGGCAATCGCCGCCTCGACGCGCCGTGCATCCGGCAGGGAGACGACCGGATTGGTCGCCATGATCCAGAGCGCCTTGACGCGACCCTCCTCGACGGCCCGAAACAGATCGACAGCCTTCAGGCCGGGTTTGGCGGCAATAGCAGGCGCATTCCAAAAACGCTGCACACGGTCACGATCATCAGTGTTTTCCATCGCCATATGGGCAGCCAGCATATTGGCCAGGCCACCGACCTCGCGGCCGCCCATGGCATTCGGCTGTCCCGTCAGCGAGAACGGCCCCATGCCGGGCCGGCCGATACGCCCCGTCGCGAGATGGCAATTGATGATGGCATTAACCTTGTCGGTGCCGGAAGCGGACTGGTTGACGCCCTGGCTGTAGCAGGTGACGACCTTTTCAGTCATCTCGAACAGGCGGAAGAATTCCCTCACCTGCATGGCCGGCAGGCCGGTACGCTCAAGCAAGTCGTCTACCGATAGTGCGGCGGCAGCGGCAAAGGCCTCTCCAAACCCTTTCGTATGGGCACCGATATAGTTCTGGTCGATGGCAGAACTTGCCGCGAGATGGGCAAGCAGTCCCATGAAGAGCGCGACGTCTCCATCCGGACGGATGGCCAGATGCAGGTCGGCGATGTCGCAGGTCATCGTCCGGCGCGGATCGATGACGATGATCTTCAGGCCCGGCCGGGCAGCCTTGGCGGCTGCCAGCCGCTGGTAGATGACGGGATGGCACCAGGCGAGGTTGGACCCGGTCAGTATGACGAGATCGGCAAGTTCCAGATCCTCATAGAGGCCGGGCACCGTATCCGAGCCGAAAGCGCGGCGATGGCCGGCGACCGAGGAGGACATGCAGAGGCGGGAATTGGTGTCGATATTGGCGGAGCCGATGAAGCCCTTCATCAGCTTGTTGGCGACGTAATAGTCTTCTGTCAGAAGCTGACCCGAGACGTAGAAGGCGACGGAATCGGGGCCATGTTCGGCAATGGTCTCGGAAAACCTGCTGGCGACAAGATCGAGCGCCTCATCCCAGCTTGCCTGTCTGCCCTTGATTTCAGGATGGAGCAGGCGACCATCGAGATCGATCGTTTCGGCAAGCGCCGAACCCTTGGAGCAGAGCCGGCCGAAATTGGCCGGATGTTCAGGGTCGCCCTTCACCGTTACGGTGCCGGTCTCATCCACCTTGGCGATCACGCCGCAGCCGACACCGCAGTAGGGACAGGTGGTCTTGACTTCCGCTCCCATCATTCCGCCGCCATGACAAGGCTTTCGAGCGCGACATAGAGCGTGCCGCCCTCGTTCCTGAGCGGAACGGTGCGCACCGCACCGTCGTCTGCACCGAGCGCCTTACCGGTCTCCAGCGAGATCACCCAGTTGTGCAGGGGGCAGGTGACGGCATTGCCGTGCACGATGCCTTCCGAAAGCGGGCCGCCCTTATGTGGGCAGCGGTTTTCGATCGCATAGACCTCGTTCTCGCTCGTGCGGAAGACGGCGATATTCATATGCGGGGTCTTTACGCAGCGGGAGCCGCGCAGAGGAATATCGGAGATCTCGCCGATAGGATGCCAGTTCATGGTTGATCTCCTCACTCTGCCGCCTGACTGAAGCCGATGGTCGCCATCGGCCGGAATTCGTGCTTGTCCTTGCCGGAGACGCGCTCCGACCAGGGATCGACCTGCGCGAATTTCTGGGAAAAGACGAAGCGCTCGTAATAGGCCTTGCGCTTGTCGTGATCCTCCATGATCTGCCGGCGGATCTCATCAAGGCCGATGCGCTTGGCCCATTTGTAGATGCGTTCGAGATAACGGGCCTGTTCGCGGTACATCTGCGTCAGCGCCACGATATGTTCGAGCGCTTCGTCCTCGGTCTTGACAAGGCCGAGCACCTCCGTGCCCTTGATGTCGAGGCCTGCAGCACCGGCGAAATGGATCTCGAAGCCGGAATCCACGCAGATGACGCCGATATCCTTGCAAGTGGCCTCCGCACAGTTCCGCGGACATCCGGAGACTGCCATCTTCAATTTGGCCGGTGTCCAGGAGCCCCACATGAACTTTTCGATGCGGATGCCGAGGCCGGTGGAATCCTGCGTCCCGAAGCGGCACCAGTCGGAGCCGACGCAGGTCTTTACCGTGCGCAGGCCCTTGGCATAGGCTTGGCCGGAGATAAAGCCTGCTTTGCCGAGATCGGCCCAGACCGCCGGCAGGTCTTCCTTTTCGACGCCGAGCAGGTCGATGCGCTGGCCGCCGGTCACTTTGACCATCGGGATCGCGAACTTGTCGACGACATCGGCGATGGCGCGCAGTTCGCCCGAACTAGTCACTCCTCCCCACATGCGTGGCACGACGGAATAGGTGCCATCCTTCTGGATGTTGGCGTGAACGCGTTCGTTGATGAAGCGCGACTGGTAATCGTCGGCATACTCATCCGGCCAGTCGCAGACGAGGTAATAGTTGAGCGCGGGGCGACATTTGGCACAGCCACAGGAAGTCTTCCATTCGAGCTCCTGCATGACGGCCGGGATGCTCTTCAGCCCCTTCGCCTTGATCAGCCGGCGGACATCGTCATGGCCGAGTTCGGTGCAGGTGCACATCGGCTGAACGGCAGCCGGATTGTAGCCGTCGCCGAGCGTCAGTGCCATGAGTTGCTCGACAAGCCCGGTACAGGAGCCGCACGAGGCGGATGCCTTGGTGTGGGCGCGCACGTCGTCGAGCGACGTCAGCCCCTTGGCCGTGATCGTCGAGGTGATCTTACCCTTGCATACGCCGTTGCAGCCACAGATCTCCGCGTCATCCGGCAAGGCTGCAACGGCCGCCATAGGGTCCAGCGGCGACCCTCCCTGATAGGCCTGTCCGAAGATCAGCGTCTCGCGCATCTCGGAAATATCGGTCGCTTTCTTCTTCAGGTCATTGAACCACGCGCCATCGGCAGTCTCGCCGTAAAGTACCGTGCCGATGATCTTGTTATCCTTCAGCACCAGACGCTTGTAGACGCCAGCTGAAGCATCGCGCAGCACGATTTCCTCGCGGTCGTCGCCGTCGGCGAAATCGCCGAGCGAATAAAGTTCGATGCCGGTAACCTTGAGCTTGGTCGGCGTATCGGCGTGAACGAAGGCAGGCGAGCGATCGCCTGAGAGATGCGCGGCGGCGACGCGGGCCATTTCATAGAGGGGTGCAACCAGGCCGTAGACCATGCCGCCCACCTCGGCGCATTCGCCAAGTGCGAAAATATCGCCGTCCGAGGTCTGCATGCCGGCATCCACGACGATGCCGCGATTGACCGCAAGTCCGGCTTCTTTCGCGAGGCCGACACTGGGGCGAATGCCGACGGCCATAACGACGAGAGTTGCCGGGATAATGCGGCCATCATCGAGTTCGATGCCTTCGACCTTGCCATTGCCGACGATCGCCTTGGTATTGGCCTTGCAGATGACCTTGATGCCGCGTTCCTCGACCGCTTTCTGCAGCAGATAGCCGGCAGCAGGATCGAGTTGGCGCTCCATCAACGTCGGCATGACGTGCAGCACGGTGACGTCCATGCCGCGCTGGGCAAGACCGGCCGCCGCTTCGAGGCCAAGCAGGCCGCCGCCGATGACGACGGCTTTTTCACGCGACTGAGCAGCAAGCAGCATGGCCTGCACGTCGTCGAGGTCGCGATAGGTGATGACGCCGGGCAGGTCCTTGCCCGGGACCGGGATGATGAAAGGCACGGAACCGGTAGCGATTACCAGCTTGTCGTAATTTTCGACGACGCCGTGGTCGGACGTGACGGTCTTGGCGTCACGGTCGATGTTGATGATCCTGTGGCCTTTGTAGAGCGTGATGCCGTGCTTGATGTACCAGCCGTCACCGTGAATGATGATCTGCTCGTAGTCTTTTTCTCCCGAGAGAACCGGCGACAGCATGATTCGGTCGTAATTGACGCGCGGCTCGGCGTTGAAGATCGTGACGTCATAGCGTCCGGGCGCCCGTTCGAGGAGGTGCTCCAGCATGCGCCCAGGCGCCATGCCATTGCCGATGATGACGAGTTTTTCGGTCATGTTTTACTAGTCCCTGGATCAGGTTGCAGCCACGGGCGCGGAGTGCCCTTGGCGCGACAGTTGTTTTACGGAGAGGTGCATCCAGATCAGCGAGATCGCGACGATCGCGAAGAGCAGCAGGAAGCAGCTCGACCAAAGGCCGGTCATGTCCTTGAGGAGGCCGAAGGCGATCGGCAGGATGAAGCCGCCGAGACCGCCCATCATCCCGACAATGCCACCGACTGCGCCGACGCTTTCCGGGTAATAGGCCGGAATGTGCTTGTAGACGGCAGCCTTGCCGAGGCTCATGAAGAAGCCGAGCACGAATATGACGACGATAAAGATGACTGGGGTGATGGCGGTTGCTGGCAGCGACAGGATAAGGGTGGCGACTGCCGATACGGCAAACATTGCGTACATCACGCTGCGCGCGCCCTTCTTGTCCGAGAGCATGCCGCCGAAGGCGCGGAAGATGCTGCCGGGGATGGAATAGGCGGCGGCGATCATGCCAGCAGTTTCCAGGTTGAAGCTGTAGACGCCGACCAGATAGCGCGGCAGCCACAAGGACAAGGCGACGAAGCCTCCGAAGGCGAAGAAATAGTAGAGTGAGAAGCGCCAGACCTGAATATTCTGCAGCGGCGCGAATTCCTGGGCGAGGCTCTTGGAGGCGACACCGCGTTCACGGCGAAGACGGAAAGCCGGATCATCGGTCGTGGTGAACCAGAAGACGATTGCCATCAGCGCCAGGCCGACGGCCCAGATCTCGGCGACCGCCTGCCAGCCCCATGCGAGGAGCACGAAGGGGGCCGCGAACTTGGTCACGGCCGCGCCGACATTGCCCGCGCCGAAGATGCCGAGCGCCGTTCCCTGCTTCTCTGCCGGGAAGAAAGGCGAGACGTAGGCGACACCGACCGCGAAGGAGCCGCCGGCAAGCCCGACACCGAGGCCGGCGATCAGCATCTGTGTATAGGTGTGAGCGTAGGAGAGCAGAAAAGTCGCCAATGCGGCGGCAAGCATCGTGAGCGTATAAACAAGACGGCCGCCGTACCGTCCCGTCCAGATTCCAAGGACGATGCGCACGAGCGAGCCGGTGAGCACGGGGGTGCCGACCAGCAATCCGAACTCGGCTTCATTCAGCCCGAGTTCCTGCTTGATGCGAATGCCGATGATCGCAAAGATCGTCCAGACGGCAAAACAGAGAGTGAAGGCGACCGTGGAGATCCACAGTGCTTTGGCTGGTTCGCCGGCGGACATGGGCTGCGCTTTCTCGATGACAGACATGGCTTCTCCGTGGCCCGACTTAGGTCGTGCCGATCCATCGCTGGGGGTTAAAACAAAAAGCCGCTGGTCAGGACACGCATGCACGAGCTGCGCGAGATATCCTGATCAGCGGCTTTGCTGGTGGCGCCCGTCGTTGGACGCCGAATTCATGGCCTGGTGGCCCATCTGCCTCAAACAATCGGTAGCAGATTGCTCAAGAGTAATTCTGTGTCTCTGATGAGCGCCTATGGCGCCCAAATCCTGCTCCGGTCGCCCTTGACCAGTACAGTTTTATCCTTGCAAGCATCGTGCCAGTCTGTTGCCGTTGCTGCAGATCGTTGAAATAAAAGGGAAATTCTTCGGCTTGCGCTGCTGCTGATTTTCAAAGCACGAAATCGCTGTGCAAAACTTTTGTGCGATTGCTCAGTCGCCGGTCGAAAATGCTGCAAGTGATTTATGCAATGCAGCGACCGATTCAGGCTTCATCAGCAAGCGGAACGAAGGGCAGGGCGCTCTTTACCGCAAATCCCGCAATGTAGTCAGGCAGTTTCGACGGATCGAAAACATGGCCGTCCATGAAGCGGTCGTTTTCGTCGGCGCCCTCGATACGAACGTCGGCATCGCTAGGTGCGCTGCCCTCGCCAAGGGCCGTGCGGTAAAGGTCCGGGCGGTAGGCGGAAGCGGCCGCGCGTGCGGGGTTGAGTCCGAGTTCGGTCTGACCCCACCGGATCATCTGGCTATAGATCCACAGCGCCTGACTCGTGCGCGGATAATTGGCAAAGCCCGAATGGAACATGAAGTAATTGTCGATGATGCGCCGGTTACCTTTTGCATCGAGGCTGAATTCGCCGGCCAGCACGTGGCGGATGATGTGAACCGGTGCTGCGATATAGCGGGGATCCGCGAGGGCCTCGGCAAGCGCATCGTGGTTTTCCGGGCGGTCGCACCAGCGTGCCGCAGCATCGAGGGCGACGATCAGTCGGGAGACCGTTTCCGGATGGCTGTCCGCCCATTCCGGGCGCATGCCGATCACCTTTTCCGGCGCAGATGGCCAGATATCCTGTTTGGCGGCGACGATACGGCCGACGCCACGCTCTGAAGCCACCATATTCCAGGGTGCGCCGACACAGAAGCCATCGATCGCGCCGGCGGCCAGCGCGTCGGAGGTCAGCGGCGGCGGCACGACGACGAGTTTGACGTCCTTGTCCGGATCGATGCCGCCGGCGGCGAGCCAGTAGCGGAATTCATAATTATGCGAGGAAAAGGGATAGGTGACGCCGAAGGTTGGCAGCGGCTCGCCGCTTGCCTTCATTGCCGCCAGCACCGTTGCCAGTGCCTCGGCGTTTTCAAGGGCGCTGGCGTTTTCCGACAGGTGCGCTGCATCCTTCATCCTGTCGAACAGACGGGTCGAGAGCGTGATTGCGTTGCCGCCGCGTCCGAGAGAGAAGGGAGTAATCGTCGGTGACGGATTGGAGCCGAGGCCGAGCATGGAGGCAACGGGCATCGGCGAGAGCATGTGGGCGATATCGAACTGCCGGAAAGCGAGGCGGTCGCGGATGTTTGCCCAGGAGACGTCCTTGACGAGATCGAGCGTCAAGCCCTCCCGCTTGGCAAAGCCGAATTCCGCTGCGGTGATGAGCACGGAAGCGTCGATGAGCGGAATGAAGCCGGCCCGCAGAGTTCTGGAACCTTCGCCGTTGGCATGTGCGGGTGCCGGCAGACCGGCATCGGGATTGAAGCTTTTCGTCATCATGTTCACTCCGGCTTCCTCCGGACAGTCGCAACCAGACCGGCCATCACATCAAAAGCCCTGCCGCGGTCACGACGCTCTGGGCGATGTCGGACATCTTCTTCTTTTCGTTCATTGCCGTCTGACGAAGCAATGCAAACGCTTCCTCCTCCGACAGGCCGCGCATCTTCATCAATATGCCCTTGGCGCGTTCGACGATCTTGCGTTCCTCCAGGGCCGACTTGGCATCGGCAAGTTCGCGCTGCAGCCGGCTGAAGGCATTGAAGCGGCTGACCGCCATGTCAAGAATGGGTTTGACGCGCTCCTTCTTCAACCCGTCGACGATGTAGGCCGACACCCCGGCATCCACCGCGGCCTCAATGGAGGCCGTGTCGGAGCGGTCGACGAACATGGCAATCGGTCTGCCGACGGTACGGGTCAGCTGGAACAGATGCTCCATCATGTCCCGATTGGGGTTCTCGATATCGATGATAATGACGTCGGGCCTCAGCGTATCGATAATACGCGCCACACCCTGAACCTCGTGGATGACAGTCACGCGCGCATGGCCAGCCTCTCGCAGCCCCTCTTCGATGATGGAGGCGCGAATGGTATTTTCATCGATCACAAGGATGGTCAGATCGAGCCGGCTCATGCGACATTTATGACGCAATGCAACAAGGCCGACAAGGCGAAAAGGCAATTTATTAGGCATTTTATGAAGCTGATGAAATAATGATCTATTTGCTTTATATATGTGCAATCCTGCCCGCATTCCTACACTTGTCGACAACTGGCTACCTATGCCTCAGTATAATGCACCGCCCCGACACTCGCGGTTATCCTCGGGCTATCTTGAAGACGGAGAGCGAAGATGAGCGACAAGCGTCCGGAAGGCGTCGAAGCGTACAGTCACCCCGCAGGCGGATGGCATGCGCTGAAAGCGGTGGCGAAAACGCTGAAGCATCAGCAGATCGTTGGGCAGGGAAGTGCGACCCTCCTTAGGGCAAACCAGCCCGAGGGCTTCGACTGTCCCGGCTGTGCCTGGCCCGATCCCAAGCATACGTCATCCTTCGAATTCTGCGAAAACGGTGCAAAGGCCATCACCTGGGAATCGACAGCCCGGCGCGTCGCGCCGGAATTCTTTGCCGAACACACTGTCTCAGAGCTTTGGGAATGGATCGATCACAAGCTCGAAGACCAGGGGCGGCTGACGCATCCGCTGAAATACAATAGCTCCACGGATAAATATGAAGCGGTCGACTGGGATGATGCCTTCAGCTTGATTGGTGCGGAACTCAACAAGCTAGCGAGCCCCAACGAGGCCGAATTCTATACATCCGGCCGCGCCTCCAACGAGGCGGCTTTTCTCTATCAGCTTTTCGTGCGCGCCTATGGCACGAACAATTTCCCAGATTGCTCCAACATGTGCCATGAGGCGACCAGCGTCGGCCTGCCGCTGTCTTTGGGCGTCGGCAAAGGCACGGTGACGCTTGAGGATTTTGACGAGGCCGATGCAATCTTCAGCTTCGGCCACAATCCCGGAACCAACCATCCCCGAATGATGACGACCTTGCACGAGGCCTCGCGCCGCGGCGTGCCGATCATCGTCTTCAACCCCTTGAAAGAGCGGGCGCTCGAGCGTTTTGCCGCGCCGCAAAATCCGGTGGAGATGGTGACCCTATCCTCGACGCGCATTGCATCAGCCTATCATCAGCTCCGCACCGGCGGCGACCTTGCCGCCCTAAAGGGTCTGATGAAGTTGATCTTCGAGCGCGACGAGGCAGATCTTGCGGTCGGGGGCGAAGGTGTTCTCGACCGGGCTTTCATTGCCGAACACACCATCGGTATCGATGCCCTGAAGGAGGATCTCGCCAAAACCGGCTGGGCCGATATCCTCAGCGTGTCCGGCCTTACCATGGAGGCGCTGAACAGCGCCGTCGATGTCTATCTCAATGCCCGCAACGTCATTCTTTGCTATGGCATGGGGATCACACAGCATGCTAACGGAACGGCGAATGTCCAGCAGCTTGCCAATTTCCTGATGCTGCGCGGTAATGTCGGCCGCCCGGGCGCCGGACTCTGCCCGCTGCGCGGTCACTCCAATGTGCAGGGCGACAGGACCGTCGGCATCACCGAAATCCCGAACAAGGCGCTGCTCGATGGTATGGAGCGCGCCTTCGGTTTTCGTCCTTCTGCAGAGAAGGGCCACAACGCGGTCGAATCCATTGAGGCGATTGCGGCCGGCAAATCCAAAGCGCTGATCTGCCTCGGCGGCAATCTGGCTGTCGCCATGTCAGATCCTGACGTCACCTTCCAGGCGATGCGCAGGCTTGATCTTGCTGTCCATATCGCCACCAAGCTCAACCGCTCGCATCTCCTGACGGCAAAGACTTCGATCATCCTTCCCTGCCTCGGGCGGACCGACCTCGACACCCAGGCGTCAGGCCCACAGTCCGTGACGGTGGAAGACTCCATGTCGATGGTGCATGCCTCGCGCGGCTTCCTCCAGCCGCCGAGCGAGTCGCTGAAATCCGAACCCGCCATCATCGCCGGCATTGCGATGGCCACGCTCGGTACAAAATACGACATCGACTGGAACGGGCTGATCGCCGATTACGATCGCATCCGCGAAAAGATCGAAGTGGTCTTTCCGGATTTTCACGAGTTCAACAGCCGCGTCCGGGTCCGCGGCGGCTTCCGGCTTGATGTTCCGGCCTCCTATCGTGTCTGGAAGACGGCGAGCGGAAAGGCGAATTTCCTTGTCGCACCCGGTCTTGACGAAGATCCCCGCCTGAAGGACCCGACGACATTGGTGCTGACGACGCTGCGCAGCCACGACCAATACAATACGACGGTCTATGGTCTCGACGATCGCTATCGCGGCATTTTCGGCCGCCGTGACGTCATCTTCATGAGCAGTCGGGATCTTGCCGAACGAGGCCTGCGTGACGGAGACCGGATCGATATCCGTTCAGCGACTAGCAACGGCGGCGGGAAAACCGTCATCGGGTTCACCGCGGTCGAATATAGTATCCCTGTCGGTTCGGTGGCGGGCTATTATCCGGAAATGAATGCGGTGATCGCGCTCGATCACTACGATCGCAAGTCAGGCACACCAAGTTACAAGGGCGTTCCCGTCACGATTGCCAAGAGCAAGGTTCAGGCTGCGGCTTAGCTCGAAGCCTCGACGGTAACGCCTGTACTTTCGCGTGCGATGACCTCGAAGCCAAGATCGATCTGGTTCGGTGGCTGACGGCTCGTCGAATTGAGGGCCGCCAGCACCTTTTCGGCGGCAAGTTTGCCCGTTTCGAAACGTCTCGTCATGATCGATGAGAGGGACGGTGACGCACAGGCGGAAAATTCCAGATCATGAAAGCCGATTATGGCGATATCGTCTGGCACGCGGATGCCGCGCTTGCGGCACTCCTGCATGGCGCCGAGCGCCACGTTGTCGTCGGTGCAGAAGATCGCTTCCGGGCGGTCGCCACGTTCATGCATTAAGGCCAGGAGGTCGGAGCCGAGCGCAACCGAGCTGTGCCGCGGCCGCTGGGTGACGATCTCAAGGTTCTCCAGGCCTGCTTCCTGCATCGCCAGGCGATAGCCGTCGAAGCGCGACTGGGAGCGATGGTCGAGATTGCCTGCCAGAAAGGCAACACGGTTGAAGCCGCGGTCGATGAGATGCTGCGTTGCCGCCTGCCCGGCGCGATCCTGCAGCATGCCGATATTGAGGTCGATCGGATCGGGCGACAACTCGAACGTCTCGACGACGGGCAAATGTGCCCGCGTCAGAAGCTGATGGGCAAGCTGCGTATGATGAATGCCGGCGATAATGATTGCTTCGACCCGCTGGCCGAGCAATACCTTGATGGCATTCTCCTCCTCCTGCTCCGAATACCGGCTGTTGACGACGATCACCTGGAAGCCGGCACCGACAAGCACGTCGTGCAGCGCAAAAAGATATTCGGCAAAGATCACGTTGTAGAGGGTTGGCACAATGACGCCGATTGCATGCGTGCGCGATGAGGCAAGTCGGCTGGCCGCGATGTTGGGGACATAACCGAGCTCCTGAATGGCGGCATTCACGCGCCGCCGCAGCGCCTCCGAGACCGCGTCGGGCTTGCGAAGTACGCGTGAAACCGTGATAGGGCTGACGCCAGCCAGATTTGCCACATCATCCAAAGTTATTCTTCGCATTGTCCTCTCACTCTAACAGAACAATTCATATTGATCCGTAATCCATCTCGCAATTGCGAAATATCTATCGCGATAATCCTAGTTGACAGCGCTAGCAAATCCGATTTGACAGCGCTGTCAACTATGTTACGCTCAAATCGCACCGGAAAGGGATGGGATGGAGCCTTCCCGGAATCAGCATGCCAATAATATCTTGTGGAGGGGCGGCTCGGGCCGCCTGAGGAGGAGGTATTCAATGTTCAAGGTGAAGAAAGCTAAGATGGCTGGTGTCGCCGCGTTTTCCGCGTCGGCGTTTGCTCTTCTCTGCAGCACGGCCATGGCGGAGCCAAAGGTTGTGTCCGGACCCGCCGCCGATCCGGATTGCATGGTTCCATGGTCCGCTGAAACCCAGTTCTTGCAATTTCCGAAGAAGGATGGCCCATACCGCATCGCGCTTGCTAACGGGTATATCGCCAATACATGGCGCATCCAGATGGTTCAGACGGCAAAGGCCTATGCCGCCCAGCCCGACGTCGCTGCCAAGCTGAAAGAGTTCAAGGTCGTCTCGACCGGCGAGGATGTTCCGGCCCAGATTTCGGCGATCAACAATTTCATCGATGCCGGTTACGATGCCATCGTCGTCAATGCTCAGAATCCGACAGCGTTCGGTCCGGTTATCAAGCGCGCCAAAAAAGCCGGCGTCGTTCTCGTCGCCTTCGACAATATTCTCGACACCAAGGATGCGATCAATGTCAACGTCGATCAGAAGGGCCTTGGTGCTCTCTGGGCCGATTGGCTGGTGAAGCACCTGCCGCAAGGCGGCAAGATCCTGGAAGTGCGCGGTGTTGCCGGCACCTCCGTCGATACGGATCGTCATAACGGTATCCACGAAACGCTGGACGCTTCGGGCAAGAAGTTTACCGTCACCGAAGTTGTCGGCAAGTGGGATGACGGCGTAGCGCAGAAGGCAACCGCCGATGCGATCGCCACCAATGGCCCATTTGACGGCATCACCGCGCAAGGCGGCGATACCGGCGTGGTACAGGCGATGATCGATGCAAAGCATCCCTTCGTGCCTTTCGGCGGTGAGACAGAGAACGGCTTCCGTAAATTCTGCGCCGCCCACGCGGCAGATGGCCTGAAATGCTCGTCGGCCGGTACTGGCCCGGCGCAGGTTGCTGTTGCCATCAAGACGGCCATTGCGGCGCTTGAGGGTAAGGTCGTTCCTCAGGCCGTCAAGCTGCCGACGGCACTCGTTTCCGATCCCGATTTCAAGGAAGGTGAGGATTATTACCCCACGCAGTCCGATAACTTTTTCGTCGGCAACTCCTTCCCGACCTGCGGCATCAACTTCTCCGCACAGGAAATCATGGGGCAGAACAAGGAAAATCAGTAAGCACCACCATCCGGACCTGACTGCGGGCGTCCGCGCCCGCTGTCTCGATCTCGACACGACCGAATGGAGGCTGGATGCATGATCCTTTCTGAACCACTTCTGCGCATGGAAGGCATATCGAAACGCTATGGCGGTGCGATTGCGCTGAAGGAAGCCAATATCGCTGTTCGACCGGGCGCGATCCACGCTGTGCTCGGCGAAAACGGCGCCGGCAAATCGACGCTCATCAAGATTATGGCCGGTGTGGTAGCGCCCGATGAAGGACGCATGCTGCTCGACGGAAATGAAGTTTCTTTCGCGTCACCGGCCGCCGCCAATGGCGCCGGTATCGTTTGTGTCTTCCAGGAATTGTCGCTTATTCCCGATCTTTCGGTGGCCGACAATATCGTCATCAGCAATCCGCCACTGCGTTTCGGTATGATCGATCGCAAAAGACAGCGCCAAATTGCCGAGGAAGCACTCGCTCGCGCCGGTGCTGCCGATATCCATCCATCATCCCTGGTGAAGGATTTGCCGCTTTCTCGCCGGCAGATGGTGGAGATCGCCAAGGCTCTGGCCCGCAAGCCGCGTTTGATGATCCTCGACGAGGCTACCTCGGCCTTGACCCAGTCGGATGTCGAGAAGGTTTTCGGCGTGCTCAAGCAACTCAGGGCCGAGGGCATGGCGCTGATCTATATTTCGCATCGCATGCATGAGATTGCACAACTGGCCGACGACTGCACGGTCTTTAGAAACGGCCGCAGCATCGAATCCTATCCCGCCGGCAGCAAGAGTGACCAGCAGGTCGTGGAACTGATGATCGGCCGTGAATATACCAATGTCTTTCCGCCCAAGCCGATGCAATCGAGAGCAGCTACGCCGGTTCTGTCCTGTCGCGACCTTTCCTGGGGAGACCGGCTTTCCGGAATCAATTTCGATGTGCGGCCGGGCGAGATTATCGGCTTCGGCGGATTGGACGGGCAGGGGCAGCGAGAATTGCTTCTGGCGCTTTTCGGTGTGCTGCGCGACCTCAAGGGCGAGGTGGCGATTGATGGCAAGCTGGTTGCGTTGAAGAGTCCCGGCGAAGCGAAATCGGGCGAGATCTCGATGGCGCTGATCCCAGAGGATCGTAAGACCGAGGGGCTGATGCTGCCAATGACGGTGCGCGAGAACCTCTCGATTGCGGCACTCGACCGCGTTTCGCGCAACGGTGTTATTGATCGAGCAGCCGAGCTTCGCGAAATCGACGAGCTGCTGAAGCTTCTGGCGATCAAGGCCGCGACGATCGATATGCCCGTCGCCTCGCTGTCAGGTGGCAACCAGCAGAAAGTGGTGATCGCCAAATGGCTGATGAACCGCCCGCGCATCATTCTGCTCAACGACCCGACACGTGGTATCGACGTCGGCACCAAGCAGGAAATCTATGCCCTGCTGCGCAAGCTTGCAGATGCGGGTGCCGCCATCATCTTCTATTCCACCGATTATGATGAACTGATCGGCTGCTGCGATCGCGTGCTCGTCATGTATGATGGCAGCATCATTCGCGTTCTGGAAGGAAACGAGATCAACGAGCGCGAGCTCGTCCGCGCCGCTCTCAATATCGACGCCAGCCAAGCACAGCAAAGGATAGCCCAATGAGCATGCAGGCGAGCGGCGAATGGCGCTATCGGTACGTTCAGCAGAAGGGCACGCTCTTTGCAGCCCTTCTCTTCATTCTAATGTTCATCATCTATGTCTCGAACCATCCCGCCGGCTTCACGCCCAACGTGGTGCAGACGGCCGCCAACAAGGCGACATTGCTTGCCTTCGTGGCCATGGCGCAGTGTTTCGTGGTGATCACTGCGGGCATCGATCTTTCGGTTGGCATGATCCTGATCCTGTGCAACTGCCTCGCATCGTGGCTCGTCGTCGGTACGCCGCTGCAGACGGGGCTTGGCGTCATTGCCGTACTCCTGACCGGTCTTGCCTGCGGGTTGCTCAATGGGCTGGTCATCATCTTCGGTCGATTGCAGCCCATCGTCACGACGATTGCGACCAGTGCGGTCTTCTATGGACTGGCGCTGTTGCTGCGCCCCACACCCGGCGGCTCGGTCAACGAGGATCTCGCCGATGCCTTCACCTCGACGTTCTTAGGCGTCATCCCGGCAAGCCTTGTCGTGCTCGCGCTAGTCATCCTGGTGATCTGGGTGCCGTTCAGCCGGTCCGTGTTCGGCCGCACCGCCTATGCCGTCGGATCGGCGGAAAACGCCGCCTATATGTCGGCCATGCCGGTGAAGCGGGCAAAGCTTGCCGCCTATGCGCTGGCGGGCCTGCTGTCGGCGATTGGCGGGCTCTATCTGACCTTCTTTTCCTATACCGGCGAGGCGGCCTTTGCGAGCGGCAACGCCTATACGCTCTATTCGATTGCGGCAGTGGTGCTCGGCGGCGTTTCGCTCGCAGGTGGTAAAGGAAGTGCCATCGGCGCGGTATTCGGCGCGCTCGCCTTCCGCACCATCGGCGACCTCTTGTTCGTCTTCGACTTCGACCCGCTCTGGCAGCCGCTTTTCCAGGGTGTCGTGCTGATGCTGGCAGTCAGCATCGGCTGCATCGGCCTGTCGCGGGTGCGCAATCGTCTGGAGTGGTTCCAATGAGCGAGGATGCTTCCACCATGCGGCAAATTCCCGTGCCTCCACGCTTGCGCGGTGTCGATCCCGCCGTGGCGATCGCCTTCGGCTGCATCATCCTGTTGCTTCTCGGCGGTTCGCTCTATTCTTCCAACTTCCTGTCTCCGGATTACCTGTTGCAGCAGCTGAAGGTGGCTTCGTTCCTCGGTGTGATTGCGACGGGCATGATGGCGGTCATCCTGCTTGGACAGATCGACCTGTCGGTGCCTTGGGTGGTTACGACAGGAGCGATGATGGCCTGCGCCGCCACCGCCTACGGAACGACGGGTGCGATCCTCGCGATCCCCTTCGGCATTCTCTGCGGCGCCGCAGTCGGGTTCGTCAACGGGCTCGCGGTCGCCTATCTGCGCATTCCCTCGATGATCATCACGCTTGCCACCAATGCCGTCGCCCAAGGATTGATGGTCGTGTATACCGGTGGCTTCTCCCCTCAGGATTCGGCTTCTGCGGCCATGCGCTTCCTTGCAACCGGCTACACCATTCCGGGTCTTCCAAACGGCGTTCTGGTGTGGCTCGTCGTCGGCCTGCTCGCCGTCTTCCTTTTGACGCGCACGACTTTCGGCCGGTCGCTCTACGCGATCGGCAATCGCGAACGCGCCGCCTATATGTCCGGTATCAATACGCGCAGAATTACCCTGCTCGCCTTCATAATCTCGGGCGGTCTGAGCGCGCTCGGCGGCGTGCTGCTCGCGGGCTACGCTTCGAAAGCCTCCCAGTCCATGGGTGACGCGTATCTCCTGCCGTCAATTGCTGCCGTCGTGCTCGGCGGCACGCATGTGCTGGGCGGCAAGGGTTCCTATCTCGGCACCGTCGCTGGCGTCATCTTGATAACCCTGCTGCAGTCGATCCTCTCGGTCATGCAGATCGAAGAGGCTGGGCGTCAGCTGATCTATGGTGCCGTCATCATCGGCATGTTGCTGCTTTACGGGCGGCAGAAGGTTTCGTGACGAAACTCGGCGCTTCGCCTCATCGAGGCGAAGACTGTACGGCCAAAAGAAACGAGCCGGCGGAGTGATCCGCCGGCTCCGGTTGGCGCTTTTGATCCGATTACTTGCCGGCTGCCTCGGCAGCCTTCGCGATCACATCGGCGACCTTCTCCGGCTGAGACGCGAAGACTGCATGGCTTGCTTTGATCTCCGTTACCTTGCTGCCGGCCCGCTTTGCCATGTCGCGCTCGAGGTCGGGATTGATCGAACGGTCTTCGGTAGCGACGATCGTCCAGCTCTTTTTAGTCTTCCAGGCGGGATCGCCGATCTTGGCCGAGAAAGCCTCCTTGGCGGCGAAGACTTGCGACTTTGCGAGGAATGCGGCCTCGTCCTTCGGCAGGTCGGCTGCGAAGTCGTTCGCGAAGGCGGCCGGGTCGAGATAGAGATATTTTCCGTCCTTCGTCTCACGAATATTCATGCCGCCGGCCGGCTTGGAACTCGCCAGGCTGATGAGGCTTTCGCCCTTGTCCGGCTGGAAGGCCGCGACATAGACCAAGCCCGCGACGTTAGGACTGTTGCCGGCTTCGGTGATCACCATGCCGCCATAGCTGTGCCCGACGAGCAGGGTCGGGCCGTCCTGCAGGTCCAGCACCCGGTTGGTGGCGGCGACATCATCGGCAAGCGAGGTGATCGGCTCCTGCACGATGGTGACGTTGAAGCCGCGGCGTTCGAGAATTTCGGTCGCTTGGCGCCAGCCGGAGCCGTCGGCGAGAGCGCCGTGGACGATGACGATGTTCTTCACATCCGCTGCCTGGGCGGCAAAAGCGATGATGCTGGTGGCGAAGGCGAGGGCGATGGTGGAAAAATACTTGCGTTTCATGATATTTGCTCCTGTTGTTCAAGTTAAACGAGAGAAGGAATGTTCAGCCGAAAGTGAAGGCGTAGGCCTGAACGCCGGGATCGAGGAAATGGATCTCGAAGTTGCGTGCTTCCACCGCGCCGGACTGGCGCACGAGCTGGTAGAGCTTGGTCGAGGTCACCGTGCCGTTTCCATCGGCATCGATATCGCTGCCATGGTCGGCACCCGGCGCCTTGCCGTCGATCGTCACCTGGAAGCGAACCGGTTTGCCGTCAGCACTTGGGCCAAGAACGAGATGCAGATCGCGGGCGCTGAAGCGGTAGGCGATACCGCCGCCTGCCTGATCCAGCGTTGCCTCTTCGGCGCCGACAGTCCATTTGCCCGAAAGACCCCACCGGTTGAGACCTGGCTGCTTGACCGAATAGTCCCTGGTAGCATCGGCGCCCGTGCTCTCATTGGAGGCAAAGCCAGTGGCCTGCTGATAGCCGATATAGGTCTCGCCGGAGCCGATGTCCTTCAGGTCCGGGCTCATCTCGGCACCTTTCGCATCCGGCACGACCGGTGCGCTTGTCGCCATCTCGCTGCCGGCTTCGCGCAACAGATCCTGGATCGCCTGCTCGGTCTGTCGGTAGTTGCCTTCGCCGAAGTGATGTTCGCGGATCTGGCTCTTTGCATCGATCAGATAATGAGCCGGCCAGTAGCTGTTATCGAAGGCGCGCCATATCTTGTAGTTGTTGTCGATTGCGACCGGATAGCCGATGTTGAAGTCGCCTATGGCCTTTTTGACATTGTCGATCTTCTTTTCGAAGGCAAATTCCGGGGCATGCACGCCGATCACAACAAGGCCCTGTTCTTTGTATTTTTCAGCCCAGGCGCGGACATAGGGGATAGTGCGGATGCAGTTGATGCAGGAATAGGTCCAGAAATCGACGAGCACGACCTTGCCGCGGAGTTGTTCCATTGTCAGCGGCGGCGAATTCAGCCATTCGACGGCACCGTCCAGTGAGGGCGCACGGCCTTCGACCGGCAGATCGCTATGGAAAGGTTTCTTCGCATCGGCAAGACCGATCGTCTTGTCGTTGCTCGCGACTTCGGACGGTCCTCCATCAGTGGGCTTCACATTCACCCTCTCGAGAACGGCCTGCTCGAAGGATGCGGTGCTGGCATAGGAAAGCTGCGAAAGCAGGCCAGTGTCGAGACCGAGTGCAATGACAGCGACGCCTGCAAGTACGGCAGCGCCGAGGCCCTGACGAATGCGCTCGCTGACGCCAAGCGACTTCTTCATGCCGGCAAAGATCTTGCCGCCGACTGAGAGTGCAATAGCCAGAGAAGTGGCGGCGCCAGCGGCGTAGGCAAGCAGCAGCAACGTCGTCTGCAGGTTGGCGCCCTGGAGTGCGGCGCCGGTCAGTACGAGACCGAGGATTGGCCCGGCGCAGGGTGCCCAAAGCAGGCCGGTCGCGACGCCGAGAATGAGCGCGCTGGCCGCAGTCGGCGCGGAACCACTCTTGCCGGAGGTGTTCAGCAGCCGATTGCCGAACTTGACGACTGGCTGGGTAATGAAGCTTGCGATACGCGGCGAAATCAGGCTGACGCCGAAGACGGCAAGCAGGGTCAGCGCAGCAAGGCGGCCATACTCATTGGCATTGATCGCCCAACTCCCGCCAATGGCGGCAAGTGTGGCCACCAACGCGAATGTGGCGGCCATACCGACCAGCATTGGCAGCGTGCAGCGCACGAATGGCTGTCCGGCGCGGGCGAAGACGAAGGGGAGGATTGGAAGGATGCAGGGACTGAAAATAGTCAGCGCCCCTCCGAGATAGGCAATGATAAGAAGCGTCATCATCGTTTCCTCTGAAACCTGTTGGGTTCTGGACGGCGATGCGGCTCGGCCAGCAACGACGCTAATCTGTTGAGGCCATGTATCTCCTATGTGTCCGGGTTCGCGGCAATATGTACCGAAGTGTAGGAAGCGCCTTCCTTGCGGCTGCGCTATCTTCACTCCATCGCCGCCTTACCTGGCGTCGATCAGGCACGGAGGACGTCAAAATGGTCAAAGCGGAAGCCATAAAGCTGAAGCGCGCCTATGCAGCCAAGGCAGATACGGATGGTATCCGGCTGCTGGTCGATCGAATCTGGCCGCGTGGCCTGAGCAAGGAGCGCGCCGCCTTCGATGCCTGGTTAAAGGATGTCGCGCCGAGCACTGAATTGCGCCACTGGTTCAATCATGAACCGGGGCGCTGGGAGGAGTTCTGCAAGCGCTACAGGGCCGAGCTTCAGCAGAAAGAAGAAGAGATAAATCAGGTGCTCGATTTCACAAAGAAAGGCACCGTCACCCTGCTTTACGCGGCCCGTGATGACGAGCGCAACAACGCCGTGGTGCTCCGCGATGTCCTCATCCAGCGAATTTCCGATTAAGAAGGCAGCCAATTGTATCCGAATGTATCCGGAAGGCCGGATGCTACATCCGCATGCAATAAAAGCGGATGCGCGAAACATCGGGGATACATGCCGGCTGTTTTCTCCCTGCCACCCACTCGAAACGGAGAGAACCAATGTCCAACGAAATCAATCTTCAGCGTCGTCGTTTTTTCGGTGTTGCGGCCATGACCATGGCGGCCGTCGAATTCGGCCTGACCGGCGCCGCCAGCGCCCAGTCACAGGTGACCGCGCGGGCCGTCAAGCCAGGCTCGAATACGTCCTTTGCAGCGCTGAAGCAGATCAAGGCTGGCGTACTGAATGTCGGGTACGCTGAAGCCGGTCCGGCAAATGGCCCGGTTGTGCTGCTGCTCCATGGATGGCCCTACGATATCTACAGCTATGTCGATGTAGCGCCTGCGCTCGCCGATGCCGGCTATCGGGTACTGATCCCCTATCTGCGCGGCTATGGCACAACCGAATTCCTCTCCGCAAAGACACCGCGCAACGGTCAACAGGCTGCCATCGCCACTGATATCATTGCCTTCATGGATGCGCTTGACATCGAGCGCGCCGTGATCGGCGGTTACGATTGGGGCGGCCGCACCGCGGACATCCTGGCCGCTGTCTGGCCGGAGCGCTGCAAGGGCTTGGTCTCGGTCAGTGGCTATCTGATCGGCAGTCAGGAGGCGAATAAGAAGCCGCTTCCGCCGCAGGCCGAGCTGTCCTGGTGGTATCAATTCTACTTCGCCACCGAACGCGGCCGCGAGGGATATGAGGCCAACCGGCATGATTTCGCAAAGCTGATTTGGAAGCTCGCTTCGCCGCAGTGGAAATTTGATGACGCAACTTTCGACCGCACCGCCAAGGCATTCGAAAACTCCGACCATGTCGCGATCACCATCCACAATTACCGCTGGCGGCTTGGCCTTGCCAACGGCGAAAAGAAATATGACGCGTTGGAAAAGAAGCTCGCTGCCTTTCCTGTTATCACCGTACCGACCATCACAATGGAAGGCGACGCCAATGGCGCGCCGCATCCGGAGCCTTCGGCTTATGCAAAGAAATTCACCGGCAGGTATGAGCATCGCAACATCACTGGCGGTATCGGCCATAACCTGCCGCAAGAAGCACCGCAGGCCTTTGCCCAGGCCATTCTGGATGTTGATCGCTTCTAAACCCTGCCTCGGCTGCCGCGAACGGAATTCCATGTTTCGCGGCAGCCAATTCAGAGTCAAAACAGTAAGCAACGAGTCTGCATCTGAGATAACGATTCTGCAGCGCCAACAAGCAGAGGATCCGAAAGTCCGACATGGAGCACGTCGACCATATCCTGATCGTCGATGACGATCGTGAAATCCGCGAGCTGGTTTCAAGCTATCTGAAGAAGAACGGGCTTCGCACGTCAGTCGCCGCCGATGGCCGCCAAATGCGCAGCTTTCTCGAAGGCAATACGGTCGATCTCATCGTGCTCGATATCATGATGCCAGGCGATGACGGGCTCGTGCTCTGTCGTGAGCTGCGTGCCGGCAAGCACAAGGCAACGCCGATTCTGATGCTGACGGCCCGCAGCGACGAGATGGATCGCATCATCGGGCTGGAGATGGGCGCCGACGACTATCTGCCGAAACCCTTTGCCGCACGCGAATTGCTGGCACGCATCAAGGCCGTCTTGCGGCGCACCCGCTCCTTGCCGCCAAACCTGCAGATTTCGGAGGCAGGACAATGGCTTCGCTTCGGCGACTGGCGTCTCGATACGGTCGGCCGGCATCTTCTCGACAGGCAGGGAACCGAGATTGCGCTGAGCGGTGCCGAATATCGGCTGCTGCGCGTCTTTATCGACCATCCGCAGCGGGTGCTCAACCGCGATCAGCTCCTGAACCTGACGCAGGGCCGCGATGCGGAACTCTTCGACCGCTCGATCGACCTTCTGGTCAGCCGCGTGCGTCAGCGATTGGGCGACGACGCACGCGAGCCGACCTATATCAAGACGGTGCGCAGCGAAGGTTACGTCTTTTCCGTTCCGGTGGAGATTGAAGAGGCCAGATCATGAGTGCGAGCGGTGCCCTTCGCTCCGGATTTTGGCCGAGCTCGCTAAAGGCTCGGCTTTTCCTTATCCTGCTTTTCGGGTTGGCGATTGCCTACGGTTTGTCATTTACGGTGCTCTTCATCGAACGTTCCATGTCGGCCAAGGCCGTCATGCTCGGTACGCTGGAAAGTGACGTTGCAACCTCGATTGCGGTGCTCGACCGCCTGCCGGCGGATCAGCGCGGCGACCTGCTCGATCGTCTCAGCCGCGGCAATTATCGCTTCGAACTTGGGCCGGGTCTGCCGGGCGTGCCCGATAACTCCAGCAAGGGCAGGGAAATTGGCGGCAGGATCGAAGAAGCAGTCGGCGGCACCTATCCGATCCGCATGGAATCCATTCCGGGCGATGTTACGCGGTTGCAGGCGCATCTGACTCTGAGTGACGGAAGTCCCTTGACGATCGACATCACGCCGCGCCCGCCCATGCCCATTGCGGCATGGCTGCCCTATGTGCTCGCAGTCCAGATGGCGCTCCTGGTGCTTTGTACCTGGTTTGCCGTGCGCCAGGCGATCCGCCCGCTCGGGGCGCTTGCGGCGGCCGCCGACGCGCTTGATCCGACAAAGAAAGAAGCGCCGCTTAGCGAACGCGGACCGAGTGAGGTTGCCCATGCCGCGCGCGCCTTCAACGCCATGCGGGAGCGGATCGCTCACTATCTCGAAGAGCGGGTTCAGATTCTGGCTGCAATCTCCCACGACCTGCAGACGCCGATCACTCGCATGCGGCTGCGCGCCGACATGGCCGACGATACCCCTGAAAAGGACAAGCTGGTGCGCGATCTCGGTGAGATTGAGCGGTTGGTCCAGGATGGGATCGCCTATGCCCGGAGTGCGCATGGCAATGGCGAGAAGTTTTCCCGTATCGACCTGTCTTCCTTCATCGACAGCATCGCCTATGACTATCAAGACATGCAGAAGGCCGTCAGTGTCGTCGGCCTCGTACAGGGCGTTGCATCGACAAAACCGCATGCGCTTCGTCGCGTTCTCACGAACTTCATTGACAACGCCCTGAAATTTGCAGGCGCAGCCGAAATCAGCGTTGAGCGAAAAGGTGAAGAGGCGATCGTTATCACCGTAATGGACCGCGGCCCCGGCATTCCGGACGCCATGCTCGAAGCCGCCATGCAACCCTTCTTCCGGCTGGAACAGTCGCGCAACCGTGAGACTGGCGGCACAGGCCTTGGCCTTGCCATTGCCCAGCAATTGGCAGCCGCCATCGGCGGCTCGGTGCGGCTCTATAACCGCGAGGGCGGTGGTCTCGCGGCCGAAGTGACGATCCGCGCCAACTGAATTTTTGGCTGCATTTGTATGCGAAAATGTCCAGATAGACCGGCGCTACGCTTTGATACAGTTCGGCCGATTTTGGAAACATACAGGATACGTCAAACGGTCAAAACCACTCCGTTACCAGATGTCGCAGACAGCGACGCGAAATCAAGGAGTGCTCTCATGACGACGATTGAAAAGGTTCTCTATACCGGCAAGACCCACACCACCGGCGGTCGCGACGGTGCCGCCCGCAGCAGCGATGCACAGCTCGATGTGAAGCTTTCGCCTCCGGGCAGCGCCCATGCCGGCACCAATCCTGAACAGCTCTTCGCAGCCGGCTGGTCTGCCTGCTTCATCGGTGCGATGGGTCTTGCCGCCGGCAAGCGCAAGCTGAGGCTTCCCGCCGATACCGCGGTTGACGCTGAAGTCGATCTCGGCATGACGGGCGATGCCTATTTCCTGCAGGCACGGCTAAACATCAGCCTGCCGGGTCTGGAGCCTGAAGTCGCCCGCACGTTGATCGAGGAAGCCCACCAGACCTGCCCTTATTCGAAGGCGACGCGCGGCAACATCAATGTCGAGCTCAATCTCGTCTAAACATTCCGGTGTGGCTTGGATGCATTTGGCTGCGTCCACGGAGGCTCGATGAAAAGGATCATTATCTTCATTCTGGGAGCCGCGGTTTTTGCAGCACCCTGTGTTTATGACGTGTTATCTGACGAGCCGTCGCCACTGCTTGGTCTGCTTGCTGCGACCTCGGGAATGTCGAGTTCCCTATAGGCTGGTCTCAGTCCGATATCGCGGAAGGCAATAATGAAGGCACCGGCCGGCAGGCGGGTGCCTTTATTTTTATGCATGTTTTTCGGTCCGACGCCCGCTGAGCGGCGGCCGCAATTTCGTCCTTGATTTTAATACGGTCGTCCATATTATAACTCCTATGGCAAAGCACTCACATCGAAACACAATTCTCGAGGCAGGCCGCAAGGTCATGTTCCGCAAGGGGTACATTGGCGCGGGCGTCCGCGACATCGTCGCCGAAGCAGGCGTGCCCCAAGGCTCGTTCACCAACCACTTCCGTTCTAAAGAGGAATTCACGAAGGAAGTGCTGGACCTCTACTTTCAGGATCTTCAGAGCGCTATCGAGACGGCGCTGGGGGATAAGGCGCTGAGGCCACGCCAGCGCATCGAGAAATACCTCGATATCATCACCGGCCGTCTGGCTGCTGACGGTTTCAGCCGCGGCTGCCTCATAGGCGATCTCAGCCTTGAGGCGGCCCCGCAGAGCGAGATGCTGCGCACGCGGCTCGCGGAAATTTTTGGCGAATGGAGTGCGCCATTTACGGCTTGCATTGCCGAAGGACAGGCCTCATGGGAGATCGATAATGCAATCGGGCCGGAAGATCTGGCCGAATTCCTCCTTGCTTCATGGGAAGGTGCGATCCTGCGCATGAAAGTCTCGCGGGATGCCCAACCCCTGGAGCGGTTCAAGAGGATCGTTTTTGCCACAGTGTTCAAGGATCACACCCATGAGACATGATATCAGTCTGCCGCGCGTGCCGGTGCTCGATTCCGAAATGGCCTATCGGGAGGCCGGCAGAACGGACGGCCCTGTCGCCCTCCTTCTGCATGGCAATCCCACGTCGTCCTATATCTGGCGCAACATCATTCCGCATGTCGCAGATGCCGCCCATTGCATCGCCCCTGATCTGATCGGCTTCGGACAATCGGGCAAGCCCGACATTGCCTATCGCTTCGAAGACCATGTGCGCTACCTCGACGCCTTCATAGCGAAGATGGGCATCAAGTCGGCCTATCTCGTTGCCCAGGATTGGGGCAGCGGGCTGGCGTTCCATCTTGCTGCCCGCCGTCCCGACTTCGTCCGGGGTTTGGCCTTCATGGAGTTCATCAGGCCGATCCCAACCTGGGACGCATTTCTGCAGAACAGCACCGAGCGTGAGATTTTTCGCAAGTTCCGCACCCCGGGAGAGGGGGAGGCGCTCATCCTCCAGGACAATATCTTCGTTGAAGGCGTATTGCCGGGGGCGACGCATCGTCAACTCAGCGATGAGGAGATGGCCGTCTATCGAGCGCCATTCCCGACATCGGCCTCGCGCCGGCCGACCTGGCGATTTCCGAACGAATTGCCGATTGCGGGTGAGCCGGCGGATGTCTATGCGACCATGGAAAAGGCACATGAGGCTCTGGCGGTATCGAACTATCCGAAGCTTCTCTTCGCCGGCGATCCCGGTGCGCTCATTCCGCTGACTGTTGCCGAGGATTTCGCAAGACGTCTGCGCAATTGCCGGCTGATCAAGCTGGGAAAAGGCCTGCACTACCTGCAGGAGGATCACCCCGAAATCATCGGCGAGACAGTTGCCGAGTTCATCGCTGAGACCGAGGCGCAGAACCTCGTCGGATAGCCAGCCGAGCGATTGCCACACTGGAGAACGAAGGCGAGCATCGACTTCGTTCTCTTTTCCGCGCAGCTGCTGCAGATGCTAGTGTATTCTTTTTGCAGGACGAACAGTGCGTTGTTCAATCCGCCCTGCGATAGAGAAAATCAGCACATCGACGTCGGCATCGATCGTCGACCCATCCAACAGCCGGACGACGTCGTCTATCCCCGATACGGGATGGCCGGCGATTGCAAGCAGATAGTCGCCTTCACGAAGGCCGGCTCTGGCGGCAGGGCCGCCGTCTTCGACGCGGCGCAGGCGGACAGTCGTCCGTTGCGGAACGCCGGCCTCAAGCGCAATACGCCGATGCAGATCGACCGTATCGGCGGCGATACCGATATATCCGCGGCGGACCTCCCCGAAGCGCAGGATTTCGGACACGACATGTTTGGCTGTATTCGAGGCAACCGCAAAAGCAATGCTCTGCGCGCCCTGGATGACGGCCGTGTTGACGCCGATGACCTCACCCGTCGAAGAGACCAGTGGACCGCCTGAATTGCCGGGATTGAGCGCTGCGTCAGTCTGGATGATATCTTCCATCAGACGACCGCTCGCAGCGCGCATCGAGCGGCCGAGAGCGGAAACGACGCCGGCTGTGACGGTCCATTCAAAGCCAAGCGGATTGCCGATGGCAACGGCGATATGCCCGCGCTTCAGCTTCTTCGAGTCGGCAAGCTGCGCCCAGGCGCCGGACCAGTCGTTGGCTCGGATCAGGGCAAGGTCGGTGTCTTCGTCACGGCCGAGAACCCGTCCCTCCACGACCGCACCATCGGGCGTCTTGATGGTGACGGCCTTTGCATCGCCGACGACGTGATTGTTGGTGACGATGAGACCGTCGGGCGAAATGGCAAAGCCGGAACCATGTCCCGCCCGGCCGCCGATGCGCTCGATGCGGCTAACTGCCGGGCCGACCATATCGACGGTATTCGACACCGTTTCGGAATAGGCATCCAGCAGCCCGGCGTCTGACGACGGCTGAATGTCACGATCAATGAATCCCATGAAATCTCCTCCGACACGCGAGACGTCGACGTTGAGGACCGGCAGCGACTGCTGGAGGCAAAGGGCTGTCGTTCGACAGGTGAACAATGGAGATATCAGGTGAGACTTGTAGCGGCGTCTTTCAAGAGACGTGATGCCCGAAGCCGCAATGTGCGAGGTTGCTGTCTTGCAGAGCAGCGGGGCAGGATGAGCGTTTTAGTGCCAAGAGGCGAGTGGAAGTCGACGACCGCGTCGCAATATCCCGCGAAACGCAATGGCCGTCTTCAGTGTCAGATCGCGGATGGTGTTGATAGTCCCGGGACTGTTCCATCCGAGTAAACCAGTTTTCCGCGGCTGAAGGTTGCTCTCAGCCGTGGCAGATGACCTCCCTCAGCTACAACTAGATCGGCGCGTAGGCCAACTTCGATCGCGCCGCGATCTGTGAGCCCCAGCGCGGACGCCGGGTTGGCGCTGACGAGCGCCACAGATGCCGACAGCCCACCTGCTCCGGCTTTCGCAAGCGCGATGGCGGCTGGCAACATGCTGGCGGGATGATAATCGCTTGCCAGAATGTCGAGAACGCCGTGTTCATAGGCCTCGCGGGCAGAAAGATTGCCCGAGTAGGACAAGCCGCGAAGCGCGTTCGGCGCCCCCATGGCTGTTGCCAGTCCGAGTTTGCGAGCTTCCTGGGCCGCTGCCATGGTGACTGGAAACTCGCTGATGCATGCACCCAATCCCTCGACGACCATCACCTTCTCGGCGCTGTCATCGTCATGGGAGGCGATGATGACGCCGTGCTCGCGCGCCGTCGCGGCTATGCACTGGAGATTGTCAACCGCGTCATTGTTCTGGGCACGATTTTCCATGCGTTGCTGAACACGCTGGGCGGCCTGTTCAAGGGTGATCCTGTTATTGCGCGCGATCGTTTCGATATGGCGTTCGATATCGCGATACTGGCCCTGGCCCGGCGTATGGTCCATCAGTGAAACGAGGTCGAGCGCTCCGGCCCGCAGCAGGTCCTCGATGACGGCGCGGGCATGGGTGAAGGTGATTTCGAAGCGTGCATGGACCCGGTGGTCGACAAGTAAGTCATTTTTTCGGAGCTGAATCAGGGTCTGGATAATCGAACGCGAGTGTTCTTCCGAGCGTATTTGGCCATGGCCGTTGCTGGCGTGGAAGGACAGCGCGGCAAAGGCGGTGGTGATGCCATTGCCGGCAAGTTTCTTGTCCAGTTCGAAGATGCCAAGTTCCAAAGGAAAGCGCACACTCAGACGCGGTTCGATCTCGCGCTCGATCATGTCTCCATGCATGTCGACGAACCCGGGAAGCAGCAGCCTGCCGTCGCCGTTGACATCAGCGGAAGCCGCAGGTTCTTCCCTGATTTCTGCGATCATGCCGTCTTCGATCCTGACTGCGCCCCGAGGTATTACCCTATCACGCAGCACGACTTCGAAATCACTCAGCCACATTCTTTGCTCCATCCTGGATCTGTCTGATCTGCCGATGCGACGGCCTAGCCTGTTACGCTGCTGTGATGACGAAACATGTCAGCAAGATCTTTGATCCGCAAAGTGGTCCTTCCGTGGTCGCCGACGTGCGCCTTCTGCGGGCTGTTGTCGCGGACCTCGGCTCAGCTTGATGCAGCGGCACGTGGCAGCATCTGTGACCAGGCTACGCATGTCTTCGGAATGGAACTCAGACTGCGTAAGGATTTGCAGCCGGCGTCGTAAACCAGCAGGGACCGTTCTCGGTCATATGCACATGGTCTTCCAGGCGGACACCAAATTCCCCCGGAAAGACGATCATCGGCTCGTTCGAAAAGCACATTCCTGGGGCCAGCGGAGTTTTGTTGCCTCGGACGATATAAGGCGCTTCATGGATTTCGAGGCCGAGACCGTGACCGGCGCGATGCGGCAAGCCAGGCAGGCGGTAGTCCGGACCGAGGCCGTGGCGCGCGAAAGTGTTTCGGGCAGCGGCATCAAGGCTTTCGCAGGCCGCACCGAGTTTTGCCGCATCGAAAACGGCCTCCTGGCCCTCGCGTTCGATCGCCCAGGCGCGTTCGAACGCGTTATTGCCCTCGTCCAGCATATAGGTGCGTGTCAGGTCGGAATGATAGCCATCGATCCGGCAGCCCGTATCGACGAGAATGACGTCACCCGCCTGCAGGATCTGTTCGCCGTCCGCCCCATGTGGCAGTGCAGTCGCTTCACCGAAGGAGACGATACAGAAGGTCGAGCCGCCATCGGCGCCGGCCAAACGATGCTGCTGGTCGATGAAACGGACCACATCCGAGGCTGCTGTGCCGGGGGCAAGGATGTTGCGGACCTTGTGGTGAATATCCAGCGTGATGCCCATCGCATACCGGATGAGGGCAATTTCCGCCGGCGATTTGATGGCGCGTAGTGCATGGATGGCAGGCCCTGCATCGGCAAGGCGGGTCGCCCCCATCTCTTTCGTAAAGGCGTGGTAGAAGGCGAGCGGTAACGCATCGTCGAGCGCGAGCTTGCCGGACGGGCCGACGAGCCGCGATACCAATGCGGCAGGGCTTTCTTCTTCTTCCCAGACGGCGATCTCACCGGGCAGATGTGGCAGCGTCTCGACGCGGCTGCGCTCAAAACCGGGTACGATGTACGTGAGCTTGTCGTCCGTCACGACCGCGCCGAGCAGCCGCTCGCTCAGGTGCCAGGCGAGTCCGGTGAAATAGCGTAGACTCTCGGTTGGGCCAAGCAGCGTGGCGGCAATGCCATGCGCTTCCATGCGCTCGCGCAAGCGAGACAGCCGACTGTTTCGTTCCTCATCTGCAATGGCTGCGACGGAGTGGGACCAAGCTGGGAGAGACACGCTATATATCCGTTATTTTTTTGCCGAAATTAGATGATTGATTCCAGCATAGGACGGTTGCGGGCACTGTGTCGACAAACATTCCACAGGATTTGCCTCGTGCTCGTCAGCGAATAAACGATCCCCGGTGTCCATGTCCACGATGTGTCGAAAGGCGAAAAGGTGGAGGCAGGCATCCAGAGGTTGCCCTGTACGCTCGCCCTTCGCCATTCTTCTGGCCGGCCTGACCAAGCCCGAGCTTGGCCAGCCATAGCCGATCACACACGCGCTGCTTGATTGGCTTCGCTCTCGATTCTCGCCTTGTTGTCAATTCCGCGCGGCTTCAGCGCTCTCGTCAGACACAGAGCCGCGATGATAACCGGCAGGCAGACAAGGAACGAGATCCTGATGCCGGCATGTTCGGCGACGAAGCCAAGCAATGGCGGCGCCAGGAAGAACACGACGAAGGACATTTGTCCGAGGGCCGCGACATTGAGATGGGCCGGGCGGTCGGTCCGCTGTGCCGCTGCGGAAACGGCAAGGGGATAGACTGCGCTACAACCGGCGCCCATCAGGGCGAAACCGAAGAGTGCGACATAGGGGTGCGGCGCAAGCCAGACGGCGCAGACGCCCCCTACCGAGAGAACCAGGAGAAAGGTCGCAACGGCGCGAGCACCAAACCGGTCGACAAGCGGGTCGACGAACAGTCGGGCTGCGGCCATAAAGAAAGTGAACAGCGTGAGCCCGAGACCACCGATAAAGGGCTCGACTGTGAAGGCGTCGCGCATATAGATAGCCGACCAGTCGATGCCGGCGCCTTCCACCAGGAAGGCGGCAATACCGATAATGCAAAGGGGCATAAGCCCCCATGTCGGCAACGCTATGCTTGCACCTTCCACATGTTTGACCCCAGCACGGGCCGGTGCATTCTCAATGCCGGAGATGACGACAATGCCGACGATCAAAACGAAAGTGAATGTCAGCGCGAGATGCAGATGCATCGGAACGCCCGCCTGACGGAGGGCAGAACCGACGAGAGCGGTCAGGAAGAATCCAAGGCTCCAGAAGCCGTGCGCTCTGTTCATCACGCCGCGGCCGAGCCGGGCTTCGATCCGATCGATCTCCACATTCAGATTGATCTCCAGCGCTCCGGCGAGCAACCCTTCGCAGAGCAGAATGAAGAAGACGAGCCAGGCGGTATTGGTCCAGGGGATCGTCGCCAGCAGCGCAGACGTGCCGAGCACCGTCAGAAACGCCGTCCTGCGTGCGCCGACGCGGGCAATGAGCGGTGACGCGAATGTCAGGGAAATCAGCGCGCCGATCGCCGCGCCGATCAGCGTGAGGCCGAGTTCGGACTTGTTGACGCCCAAGGCATCCTGAAGGTCAGGCAAGCGCGAGAGCAGCGCTCCCATCGAGATCGCGAAGAGAAAGAAGCAGACATAGATCCGATGTTGCGGCTGGACGTGCATTCGATCGCTCCAGGATGTGATCGGTTCGGGAGTTGGACCTTAATCGCAACGACGGCGAAAAAGACAATTTCGAGTGGCATTTTTGAGATATATCTTGTTGATGACAACCGCAACAGCAACCTTTACGAGGTGTCGGCAGATGCTCGCGTTCTGTTCTGACAGCCGTAAGCAGGACGTCAAACCATCGTATATCTGACCTTTCGCGGTGTGCGGGCTTAGCCAGCCTCGACCGTAACGAGCCCGGCAGAAAAATATGATGTTCAAGTCCCATCGCCGCGCTGGCGCTGACCCTTGCTACGGCCCGGGCCTCGATGGAGACAGACTAAGGCCGACCCGGCCGCGCAGGAACGGAAGCCATTAGCCGCGCAAATGCCGCTTGAGATCGCACACCTGTCTTGGACAGAAGCCGTGCCGTATGCGTTTTGACGGTATTGGGAGAAAGGGCAAGCATCCGGGCGGTCTCTGGAACTGAGAATCCGCAGCCGACGAGTACAGCTACCTTCGTTTCCGCAGCAGTCAGGCTGAAGATGCTGCGGAGCTGTTCTGCCTGCCCGGTGGCCCGGCTTTCCGCATCGACGATCTGAAGAAGCACGCGGGCGCCGGAATCTGCCGAATCCCAGGCGACAAAGGAATTTGGCGGCAAGGGAGTAACCTGCGCGAGGTAGGGTGGCAGGCCCGACGGCCGGAGAATCTGCACTGCGCCGTGTAATTGCGCGGCGGAGCCGCCTGCGATTTCGATGGCTTGCCGGATCGCGTGGGTCAGAGCCTTAGAGCTGCTGGAAATGCTCGGCAGCGCCATGCGCTCATGTCTGTTGATCGAAAGGCCGTCGCCGCGTCTCAGGATGTCTTCAGCGGCGGAGTTCAACAGAACAATCTCGCCCTGGTCATCAAGCAGCATGGCGGCATCCGGCAGAGCTTCGAGCAGCCGCTGCAGAAGGCTGGCCTCATGCCTTATGCTTCCGACGAGAAGGGAAAGCTCTATCGAACGGGAAAGGTGCGGCGTCAACTGCAGGAGCTTCCGGGCAGCCTGGGCGTTTTCCGCATCCTGGGTTTTGGAGAGAAAAAGCGCTACCCCGCCGATGCCACCGCGTTCATGCAGGCTGGCGTGGGGAACGAAGAGCTGATTGTAGATATTCTGAGGCGCGCAGATGTCTGCATAATAAGCGGTCTGTCGAACGGCAGCATCGTCGATGAGTTCATTGCCGATTGCCACATGGTCCGGCTGAATTTTCTCGAACGCCCTTGCATAGGGATTGCCGGCGTAATGTTGCAGGTAGAGATCGTTCAGATCTTCGCGCATCCGGCCGGGGATCAGAAAGCTGCTTTTCCCATCAGGTGCCTGATAGACAATATTGCCGGCTGTTGCTCCGACATAATCGACAACCGCGCATAGAGTACTCGACCACAACTGTATGTTTACAGAAGCCTGGTAGATCGCATTGACAATATCCGTATGCTCCATTTGACTGTCTCTCGATTGGCAAAGTCATATGAGCGGCCGAGGCCGAATATTAGTCCAGCCTGATCTTTTAGAGAAGGGATCGATACTTGAGCATCACCCGATTGGGTGAGGATAGAAAACTCTTTGATTTATAAAGAAATAAACCGCCGTGCATGAACCTGAGGCGCGGCTGAACACGGTATCATCAGCGACGCAAAGCTGCAGTTCGTTACTGAATATTGACCATCCGAAATTAAGTAAAAAACAAGTTTTCCCCTCAAGAATTAAGGGCATCGATATTTGAGGGGACGTCATGAACGCGGAAGAGATCAAGCGGCCGATATGGATCCGCATCACGGCCTATGGATTTGCGGCCGTTATGTTTGCGAGCGCGGCAATCGGTGGTCTTGCCTGGTATCGTCAGAATGCGATGAGCGATCAATCGCTTCAGAAGGAGCTTTCGTCGGATCTGCATGTAATCCAGGCGGATATGGAGGCTCAGAAGCGGGCGGCAGCCGGGCTTGCGGTAACCCTTGCCGGCGAGCCTGAAACGGCTGATCTGATCAGCAAGAATGATCGCGCATCCCTTCTTGCAAAATATACTGCGAGCCTACCGGCGATCAAAGCGCAGGGCCTTCAGCTCATCACCTTCAGCAATTCCGATGGCATGGCCGTTGCACGTATCCATGCGCCGGATACTTTTGGCGACGATCTCAAGGGACGTCGCAAGACGATCGTTGCAGCACTAACGCAGGGTAAGCTGAGCGCCGGCATCGAACCTGGGCGGACCGCCGTCAGCATGTTTGCTTCGGCTCCCGTCATCAAGGACGGCAAGACCGTCGGCATCGTCGATGTCGGCACCTCGCTCACCAACGACTATTTTGCGCCGCTGGCGCAGTCGGTCGATGCGGCCGTTGCAGTCCATATCCTTCAGGACGGGAAATTCGTATCACAGGCCTCGACTTTCGGCGACAAGGCAATTCTCACTCAAGAGCAGTTGCAGGCAGCATTCAACGGTGACCGCGTCCGTGTCCACGCGATTCTCGGCGATAAGGACTATGAAGTCGCGGCCATTCCGTTCGAAGATTTCTCCGGCCGCAAGATCGGCGTTTTCGAAATCGGCTCCAATGTGACGGAGGTCGTTGAAGCGTCGCGGCAGGCGCTCTGGATGGCTGCGATCGGTACGGTTATCGTCTCGCTGATTTCGCTTGTTGGCTTCCTCGTCTTTGCGCGATCGATTGCTGCGGTTATCAAGAAGACGACCAGCACGATGGCGCGTCTGGCTGCAGGCGATCTCGATGTCGAGGTTCAGGGTCAGGCCCGGCCGGATGAAATAGGCGCCATGGCGCGCGCTGTTCAGGTCTTCAAGCAGAATGCGATCGAGCGGGTTCGCCTCGAGCAGGAGGCAGAAGCCAATCGCAGCATGAGCGAAAGGGAGCAGATCGAGCGGGAGAAGGAAAAGGCGAAAGATGCTGCCGATGTGCAGTTTGCCGTCGACAACCTTGCCGTCGGTCTCGCCAAGCTCGCCGACGGCGATGTGTCCTATCGCATCGATCAGCCCTTCGTGACGAAGCTCGATGGCGTTCGCAGCGACTTCAACAACTCCGCCGACAAGCTGCAATCGGCGTTGAACCGGGTGTCGCAGAATGCGCGCGGTATCGACTCCGGAGCAAACGAAATCAAGTCGGCCGCCGACGACCTTGCCAAGCGCACGGAACAGCAGGCGGCAGCGCTCGAGGAAACCGCTGCTGCCCTCGAAGAAATCACCACGACGGTGAAGGATTCGAGCAAGCGTGCGAAGGAAGTCGGAGAGCTCGTCTCACGCGCCAAGACTGGCGCGGAAAAATCCGGCGAAGTCGTCCGCAAAGCGGTTTCGGCCATGCAGCAGATCGAAAAGTCCTCGGGCGAGATCTCCAACATCATCGGCGTCATCGACGATATCGCTTTTCAGACCAACCTTCTCGCTTTGAACGCGGGCGTCGAAGCCGCCCGTGCCGGTGAAGCCGGCAAGGGATTTGCGGTCGTCGCCCAGGAAGTGCGTGAACTCGCCCAGCGCTCGGCAAACGCCGCCAAGGAGATCAAGTCGCTGATCAACACGTCGAGCGAACAGGTCAATTCCGGTGTCGGTCTCGTCGGCGAAACCGGCAGGGCTCTGGAAGCGATCGCCGCCGAGGTCCAGGAAATCAACCGCCATATCGCCGCGATCGTCGAAGCATCGCAGGAACAGTCCTCCGGTCTCGACCAGATCAACCTGGCCGTCAATCAAATGGACCAGGATACGCAGAAAAACGCTGCGATGGTCGAAGAGTCGACTGCCGCAAGTCACAACCTTGCGAAGGAGGTCGCTTCGCTCAACGAGCTTCTTGCCCAGTTCAAGCTGAACGAGACCGGTCATGCTCCGCGTTCTGCAGCACCTCGTGCCGCCGCGCGAAACGATGCACCGGCGCCGTCACCGGTTCGCGCCCTCGGCCGCAAGATCGCCTCTGCTTTCTCAGGAAATAGCGCACTTGATACGAAGGGCGACAATTGGGAAGAGTTCTAAAGCTCGAACCGTTAATGCAAGGCGCAGCGTGGCGATCATCGCCGCGCCGTTTTCGTTCAGTGGCCCAAAGGAGGTGCTAGCCGATCGACAGGCGCTTTTCGCTTTTGGCGTCGAAGAGATGCAGTTTGGTGAGATCAGGCATCATCCTGACGGTATCGCCAGCCTGCAGGGAAAGCCGGTCTCGCACCGTTGCCACCAGGGGATCCGATCCAAGCTTGGCGTTAATCTGGGTTTCAGCGCCTGTCGGTTCGATGACCGCCACCTCGGCGCTCACGCCTTCCGGGCTGACGATCAGATGTTCCGGACGGATGCCGTAGACCACTTCCGTACCACGCGCTGCCGCGGCAGTCTCCGGAAGCGGCAGGTGCGCTCCTCCGTCTGCGATGAATTCAAGCGGCCCGGACGCGCTGATCTTGCCTTTGATGACGTTCATGCCCGGCGAACCGATGAAACCGGCGACGAAGAGATTGGCCGGCCGGTCGTAGAGATCGAGCGGTGAGCCGATCTGCTCAACATAACCATCGCGCATAACGACGATGCGGTCGGCCATGGTCATGGCTTCGATCTGATCATGCGTCACATATATGGTCGTCGTTTTCAGTCGCTGATGCAGCTGCTTGATCTCGGAGCGCATTTGCACGCGAAGCTTGGCGTCGAGGTTGGACAACGGCTCGTCGAAGAGGAAGACCTGTGGCTGGCGCACGATTGCGCGGCCCATGGCAACACGCTGCCGCTGGCCGCCGGAGAGATTTCTCGGGTAGCGGTCGAGGAGATGTTCGAGGCCGAGGATCTGCGCCGCATCGCGGACACGCTCTTTGATCTGCTCTTTCGGCGCTTTCGCCAGTCGCAGCGAAAATCCCATATTCGCTTCGACCGTCATATGCGGATAAAGCGCGTAGGACTGAAAGACCATGGCAATGTCGCGCTCCTTCGGAGCGACATTGTTGACGACCTTGCTGCCGATCGAAACATTACCGCCAGAAATCTCCTCAAGCCCTGCGATCATGCGCAGCAAGGTCGACTTGCCGCAACCGGAGGGTCCGACGAGGATGACGAATTCTCCATCGCGGATGTCGATGTCGACCCCGTGCAACACTTCGAAGTGACCATAATTCTTGCGGACGTTTGCCACGTTTACGGACGCCATAACTGTCTCCGGCTGAAAAATCTGATTTCGGATCTGCGTTCGCTCGGAAAGAGCGACATGCGACGCCTCTTCTACCGAGGCGCCGTCGCGGTGGCGTAAGGAGCCAGCGCCGCGTCAATGGCAGCTAGGCAAAGATCGCGGGCTTTCGGCACGACACGCTTTTCAACCACATCAGGGTAGAGGCGAGCGAGATGCTGGCTGATTAGCGTTTCCGGGATCGCGTCGGGCAGCCGGGCGAGCAGTTCGTCGACTGCCGTTGCTGCCCGCGCGTCGGGCCAATAGTACCGGATGCGATCGCTATAGCTGAAATGTCGCTGCAGGCGTTGTTCGTCAGTCGTGCCGCTGTAATGGCCGGACCAGTGGCTGGGCTGAGCAAGCATGATCTCCTCCATGGTCACCGCCAGCCGGCCGGCTCTCTTGTCCCCGGAGAGAATAGCGGCGATCGCGTCGAGGCCGTAGAGCGCCTCCCGCAATGCAAAGGTCAGGCCGGGGCCGACTTTCAGGATCGCAAACCCGCCGTCGACCAGGGCCGAGAGCGCGGCTGCCGGCTGGTAGTCGGTGGAATGGGCTTCGAAAAGCAGTCCCTTCATCCCGTCGAGCGCGGAGATCAGCTTTTGCGCGCGCTCGGGCCTGTAGAGCGCGACATTGGCGTTGCCGAACTCGACGCCCGGCTGGACGACGATGGCGATTACCCGCTCCAGTGCGTAACCGACCCCAGCCTGGGTAAAAGCCTCACGATGAACGTCAAGCGTCTTCACGGCGGCCTCCCGTCGCGTGACCTCGATCTCGTCCAGGGCATGTGTGGCGCCACCCGGCGGCGGCACTTCCGTGCCGATGATATAGACCGGCGGACGACGGCCGCTGCGGCGGGCGGCGTCTTCGGCGGCCCCTGCCAGCCGCGCGGCTCTTGCTGCGGTCAGTTCATCGGCAAGAGCCACAGGTTCGTCGGCGCAGCCCATTGATGTGTCGAGATGCAGCTTTTCGAAGCCGGCTTCCACATATGCTCTTACCATGGCTTCGGCGCGTGCCATGGCATCGTCAGCGCTGAGTTTCCGCCACGGGTTCGGGCCGAGATGGTCTCCGCCGAGAATGATGCGCGCGGCGGGAAAGCCGACGCTTGCCGCAATTCGTTCGATGAAGGCGCGGAAATCCGCCGGCGTCATACCGGTATAGCCGCCCTCCTGATTGACTTGATTACAGGTTGCCTCGATCAGGACCACGTCGCCCTGCCGGGCGGCACGTCGCAATGTTGCCTCGATGACCAGCGGATGGGCGGAGCAAACGGACGTGATGCCACGGGGCAGGGGCAGCCCTCTGTCCCCGAAGAGTTTCGCCAGAGCAATCTGGCGATTTTGATCGACCGCGGCGCTCATGCGAGTGTGACAACTTTAGTGAGATGACGCGGTGAGACCGTATCGATGTGGCGTGCCTGAGCGGCACGTTCGCCGAGTATCTGCAGCGCCGGCAGAACGGCGAGGCCGCCAAGCGACAGGTCGACATCGACTGGTAGCTCCAGGTCGCCGGGGCCGCCGAAGCCGATAACGACGGCGCCTTTTTCGCGCAGCTCGCCAACCAGCTTGGCCTCGGCGTCTCTCTGGTCCGAACTGTAGAGCACGATAACCGCCGTCTTCTCATCGACGAGGCTGATTGGCCCATGGCGGTATTCGAGCGGATGGAAGGCCTGCGTCATGAGCTGGCTCATCTCCATAAGCTTCAATGCACCTTCAAGCGCGATGCCGAAAAGCGGTCCACCGCCGAGAAAGACGAAGTGCAAACGGTCCTTGATGATATCGGGCAGGGAAGCGTCGAGCGTGTTCGCAAGCTGCCTCGCCGATGCGACGATCGAAGCCGGCACGGTCTGACCGATCATCTGCAGGCTGAGCAAGACCATGAGGCTTGCCGACACCGTCATGACGATGCCTTCGTCCGGATGGGTTGGCGAGCAGATCAGCTGGTCGCAATTCCTGGCGAGTGCGCTTTTGGGCTCGACCGTGACGGCAGTAACGAACGCGCCGGCAGCGCGGCTCGCCTTGGCCGCAGCGACCGTTTCCGTCGTTTCGCCGCTGCGCGAGAGCGCAACCACATGGGTCTTCTGCCATTCCGGCCAGAAATAGGAGGGGCGGTTCAGCCACTCTGCGCCGGGCACCGCAATCGCCCTGCGCTTGAGGCTGTTGGCATAGGCGGCCAGAGATAGAGCGAGGTTGAAGGAGGTGCCGCAGCCGATAAAGACGAGGAGGTCGTCCGCTTTGCCGCTTGCCGTATTCGAGCCGATGGCTTTTTCCCAATAGGGAAACTGCTCGAGGATTACCTTTTCGGTCGTGTTCATGAGGTCTCCGATTATTTGACCGAACCAGCCAGCAGACCGCTGACGAGGTACCGGTTGAGAAAGATGACGACGAGGGCAGGGATGACGATGGCGATCGATCCGCTTGCCGTGATCAGCCCGTAGTCGATGAAGTTCTTGGTGACGAATTCGGGGATTAGAACCGTCAAGGGTTTCGTCGCCTGGGGCGAGAAGATGAGGGGAACGAGATATTGGCCCCAGGCTCCCAGGAAGGTGAGGATGGCGGCTGCCGTCAGACCGGGGCCGGCGAGTGGCAGCACGATATGGAAGAAGATGAAGAGGCGACCCGCGCCATCGAGCTGTGCCGCCTCTTCGAGAGCGATCGGAAGCTGCTCGAAGACGCTGCGCAACAACCAGAGGGAGAGCGGCAGATAGGCTGAGACATAGATCAGCGAGACGCCGGTATAGGTGTCGACCAGATGCATTTTGATCATGATCTGATAGAGCGGGATGAGCACCGCATAGGCAGGGATGGCGAGTGTCGCGACGACAGCACCGAACAGAAGGTGACGCCCGGGAAAGCGCATCCGGGTGAAGGCGTAGGCTCCGAGTGCCGAGATCGCGACGCAGAGAGCCGTGGCGGCCGCAGATGTGATCACGCTGTTGAGCAGCGCAGCGCGGAACTGCTTCCACACTTCCACTCCGCCGATCCGCGCAATGTTGATGCCGAGCAGGCGCGAATAATGGTCGAGCGTGAAATGCTGCGGGAAGAAATGGATCGGCCGCGTGGAAAAATCTTCTGTCGGCGTCACGGAACTTGCGATCGTCCAGTAGATCGGGCCGAGCGACCAGATCAGCAGCACGGCAAGACCCGTCCATATCATCAGGCGATAGAGAATGGTTGGTTTCATCAGTCGAACCGTGTGTTGCGATAGACGCGGAGGACGTAGACCAGCGAGACGAGCAGCGACACCAGGGTAATGACTACCGACAGCGCCATCCCGTAGGAGAAGCGAAGGTTCTGGAACGTCTCGAGATAGATCTGCACGAGGATCGGCCGTGTTTCGAGGCTCGATCCGGCGAGCACCCAGGCCTCGTCGAAGAGGTTGAAAGCGTTGACAGTTGCATTCGTCATGGCGACGGCGATGGCGCTGCGCACGAGCGGAAGCGTGACCAGGCTGAACATCTGCACGCGCGTCGCGCCGTCGATACGGGCAGCCTCATAGAGATGCGCCGGAATGCTCTGCATGGCCGCCAGCACGATGACGATCGTCAACGGCATCATGCGCCAGACATGCACGACGGTGACCGCGATGATCGCGCTCGTCCGGTCATTGAACCAGACATGGTTTTCGAAGGGCAGGCCGAGTGCGACGAGAATGCCGTTCAACAGGCCGGCGCCGGGCTGATAGATCCATAGCCAGATGACGGAGTTGACGACACCGGGAAGCGCCCAGGGCAGGATGACGGCGGCAAGCACCCACTGGCGCCCGATCTTCATCTGATTGATGAGCGCTGCAGCCAGCACGCCGAAGATGGTTTCGGCAGCGACGGCGAAAACGACATAGATAAGGGTATTCGTCCAGGTCGTCGCCAGCTGTCCGTCCGACAGCATGCGGGTGTAATTTTCCAGTCCGACAAAGGGCGTTCCCGCCTGCATTGGATTGACCCGGTGCAGCGAGTCCCAGACCGTCCGGCCCATCGGATAGAAGACAAGTGCTGCCATTGTCACAAGGATCGGCAGTACCAGCAGCAGGCCGAGCATCGTGTCGGCATTGAAGCCGACACTCCGCTTGGCTGCGATACCTTCGACAGTAGCTGTCGTCATTGCGCCATGGCCTGCTTGGCGGCGTCGGCGATGGCCTGCATGGCCTGATCAACCGTCATCTGATCCTTTGCCGCACTGTTGATCGCCGTGTTGACCGCGCTTGAGAACTGCGGATACCACGGCGGCGTTCCCTGCTGGAACAGCGGCTCGACAGTCTTCGACTGCGCAACGAGCGCATCGCCGCTCGTCAGCTTGCCTTCCGTGTTGAGCTCGGATAGGGCGGAAGTGCGTGTCGGCAGAAAGCCGTTTGCCGCATTCTTCTTCTGGAACTCCTTGCTGGTGAACCATTTGACGAAAGCGACTGCCGCTTCCTTGTTCTGCGAGACGTTCGGAATGGCGAGTGCTTCCGGAAGGCCGAAGCTGCGAGTCTGGCCGCTTTCGGTCGGCACGAGGATCGCTTCCACCTGGCCGGCGACCTTCGACTGTTTCGGCTCGTTCATCTGACCCAGGCGACCGGGTTCGCCCGAGATCATGATGCTGGTCAGGCCCTGGGCGAACATGCTCTCGTTGATCTGGCTGTCTTTGAGGCCCGTCGATGCCGGGTCGACCAGACCATCCTTCAGCAGGCTCAGTTCGAAGGCGAGCGCCTTATAGCCGGCTGAATCGGGGGTGAGGAAAAGCGGCTTGAAGTCCTTGTCGAAGAGTTCGCCGCCGAAGGCCTTGGTCAGCAGATACCAGCTGGTGGAGGCACCCTCCGTCGCCGAGAGCGGCAGGCCGATTGGATAGGTGGAGATGCCCTTTTCCTTGATCTTCTTGGCGGCAGCGACCAGCGCGTCGAGCGTCTTTGGCGTCTCGGTGACGCCGGCATCCGTGAAATGCTTCTTGTTGATGAGCATGACGCGGAAGTCGTTGGTATAGGGCACGCCGAGCAATTGGCCGTCGACAGTGAAGATCTTGGCGACGCCGATGTCAGCGACCGTATCCTTGTCGATCACATTGTTCAGCGGCATGTACCAGCCGGCAGCGCTGAACTGTCCCGTCCACGACCAGTCGAATTCGGTAACGTCGGCCGGTGCCGTGCCGGCGACCAGCGCCGTTACCAGCTTCGGCCGGATGTCGTCCCAGGAGAGTGTCTGGAGGTCTACATGGATGCCGGTCTCGGCTTCGAAATCGGCCGCTACCGTGGCGCCCTGCGGCGATGGCATGAGGACCGTGATCGACTGGCCGGCAAGTGGCTTGGCATCGTCTGCCAACGCAGGCAGACCAATCACAAGGGCGGCTGAGGCAAGCAAAGGCAATATCAATTTACGCATGTTCCCATCCTTCTTTATCGTTGACAGTCATTGTCTTGATCGTGCGATCACGGCTTCAGCCTCGACCGCGATTTGCCCGAACCAGCGCCCATCAAGCTGCCAGTCGAGGAGTTGGGCGGCAGCCAGAAGCGCGCCGCCAATGGGAGGAAGTGCAGGTGCGATCGCTCGCCGGCCGATCCGCCGTTCGACCGCCTCGAGCAGGAGACGGCTGGAAAAGGTGCCGCCCGCATAGGTCCAGTCGGTTCCGCTCTCGCAATGGCCTGATATCGCCCGGTGGTGCTTGGCAAGCTCGTCGGCCGCCTTTTCGATCAGGCCAATCGCCCCTTCGTCACCCTGCTGGGCAATTCGGTCGACGAGGATCGAGAGCGCGGCAATACCGGCGCGCGGCCTTGCGAGCCCGTCGATCCAGCTGCCGAGCGCATTGATCGGATCGGAAATGTCGAGCTTGAGGTGATCATAAATCGCCTCTGCCAGCACAGTCGGTTTGGCACGCCCATCAAGGCTCTGGCTGATGAGATGCAATGCTGCGCGGCCGATCCAGTAGCTGCTGCCCTCGTCGCCGATCACATCGCCCCAACCGCCGACGCGTGCGGAGGCACCTGTGCCGTTGCGTGCCCAGGACATGGAACCGGTCCCCGACAGGACGAGTATGCCCGGGCGCCCGGCAAATGCGCCGAGATGGGCGGCGTCAACATCGTTGAGGACAGTTCTGCGGATATCCGGGAAGGCTTCATCGATGCATCGCTTCTGGAGAGCGGAAAGATGCGCAACTTCACCATAAGCAGGCAAGGCAGCGCCAACGGCGGCCAGTCCCGGCTCATTGCGGAAAGGTTCGATATACTTCTCCAGTTCCCGCCGCCAGTCCGGGTTGTCCATCGGATTGACGCCGCCGCCAAGCGCGGTGCGCAGAATCCTGCCGTCTTTGTCGGCCAGAGTGACGAGCATCTTGCTGCCGCCGCCGTCGATGCCAAGGATCAGCTCGTCGCTCATTCTTTTGCTCCGAGCTCGGCATAGGTTGCATCGACACCGAAATTGGCGAGTTCGGAGCGCCATTGAGGCGTCAGGCCCTTGTCGGTGATGAGTTTTGCCGCATTCAGCGGCGCGACCTTGTAAGTCGCCATCGTCCCGAATTTCGAGGAATCAGCGAGAACATAACCATCGGCAGAGCGGGCGAGCATGCGCCTGTTCAAGCTGGCTTCCGCGCTGTCGACACTATAGATCGCCCCATCCGGGCTGATGGCGCTGGCACCCAGAAAGAGCTGATCGAACCAGATCGTTTCCAGCATTGCTTCAGCCTGCGGGCCGACGAGAGAGGCATTTTCACTGCGCAGATGGCCGCCGAGAAGCACGACTTCGAGATGCGGAATGTTCAGGAATTCCTGAGCGACGATCAGGCCGTTGGTGAAGATGCGCAGTGGCATCGGATTGATGCGGATCAGGCGGGCGAGCTGAAGCACCGTCGTGCCGGCATCGAGGAAAATCGCCGTGCGCGGCAGAAGCTTTTCATAGGCCGCGTTCGCGATCGCGCGCTTGGCCGAAAGATGACGCTTTTCACGCTCCTGGAAGGCCAGTTCGACCGAGGACCCTTCGGCGATGCGGGCTCCGCCGTGCACCCTGTCGATCGCGCCGTCCTGCTCAAGAACCTGCAGGTCGCGCCGGACTGTTGCGAGCGAAGCGCCGACCGCATCGGCCAGATCCTGAATGGTCGAAAAGCCGTTCGCATAGAGATGGCTGCGGATGGCATCGAGCCGGTCAGTTTTCACGCCGCCAGTCTGATTCACGGATCGCCCCCTGCTGTTTATCCTTTATTTGCGTCAACGTTCCCACTCAATACGATCAATGTCAATCAAGATTCTGATCGTTTGTGATCTTTTTGCGGACCGCGACGGGGATTTAAAAGACAAACAAAAGCACGCCCTCCCGAGGGATGGCGTGCTTCTTGACGACTAGCATTCTGGTGGTCGCGGCTCTGACGGCCTCAGTGGTATTTCGGCAGCAGATCGCCGTGTGCTTCGATCAGGTCGTCAACCAGGCCCCAGATCTCATCCGGCGACAGTTCTGCCGATGTATGCGGATCAAGCAGCGCGGCCTGATAGATGCGATCGCGCTTGCCTGTCAGCGCCGCTTCCACGGTCAGTTCCTGAACCGAGACACTGAGCTTCATGACCGCGGCAAGCTGCGAGGGAATTCTGCCGATGCGGGTCGGCTGGATACCGTTCCGGTCCACATGGCAGGGCACTTCCACGATACATTCGGGCGGCAGGTTCTCGATCAGGCCATTGTTGGGAACGTTGCCGTAGATCAGTGCGGGGTTACCTGTGACGGCAGCGTTGATGATGCCTGCGGCATATTCATTGCTGCGGCAGACCTCGATCGGCTTGTCGCCTTCGAGATCGCGGCGCAGGGCATGCCATTCGGAAATCTGCCGCTCACAGCGGCTTATATATTCGTCGAGCGGGATGTTGAGCTTGTCGATGAGCTCGGGACGGCGGTCCTTGATGTACCAGGACGTATATTCGGAGAAATGCTCGCTGGATTCCGTGACGAAATGGCCGAGCCGCTTCAGCACATCGAAACGCACCCGGTCGTCGTCCGGCACGCGTCCCTCGCCGGTGAGGGCCTTCAGGCGGGGATAGAGATCTTCGCGCCGGCCATCGGCATGCAGCTTCTCGTATTTCAGGAAGAAGGCGACGTGGTTGATGCCAGCCGAGATGTAATTGATGTCTGCAATGTCTTCGCGAAGGCAGGCGGCGAGATGAGCGGCGGTATGTTGCACGCTATGGCAAAGGCCGACCGTACGGATACTGGGTGCCAGCTCCTTGATCGCCCAGCAATTGATTGCCATCGGGTTCACATATTGCATCAGCAGCGCGTCGGGGCAGACCTCTTCCATGTCGCGGCAGATCGCCTCCAGCACAGGAATGGTGCGAAGTCCGCGGAAGATCCCGCCGATGCCGAGCGTATCGGCAATGGTCTGCCGCAGCCCGTATCGCTTCGGTACGTCGAAATCCGTGACAGTCGCAGGCTTGTAGCCGCCGACCTGCATCATCAGGATGACGAAATCCGATCCGCGCAGTGCCTCGCGACGATCGAGGGTTGCCTCGACTTTGACTTTCGTCAGGTCGAGCGCCTCGCAGATGCGTCGCGCCACGATCTCCGACGTCTTCAGCCGCTCCGGGTCGATATCAAAGAGGCTGATCACATAATCACTGCCCGAGGGTGTGGAGAGCACATCCCCCAGAATGTTCTGCGCAAAAACGGTGCTGCCCGCACCCACGAGGCAAATCTTCGGCATTTCGATCTCCGCAATTAAAACCGTCATACTGGTGCCTCTTCCAAATCAGAATTTCTTCCTGTTATTGGAGGGAGTATTCCCGGATCGAAGCGCAGGAAGGACATGACGGACGATCATTTCAGCAGGAGCGGCGAGTGGGCGGGATCGCCGCGGAGTTTCCTGATCGAGCGCCACACGGCCGATGCCATGAGTGCAGCGCATTGGCACGACCATGTCGAGATCAACCTGCTTCTCGATGGCGCCATGACCTATCTCTTCAATGGCCGGCAGGAGCGGGTCGAGGCCGGGCGTCTTGTCCTCTTCTGGGCGGCCATTCCCCATCAAACAATCCTGGTGACGCCGGAGGCGCCGCTCATCTGCGTCTACCTTCCGCTCGTCGATTTTCTCGCGCTCTCCATCGACAAGAAGGCGAGACAGGCGATCATGCAGGGTGCCTTCGTCGTCGAGCCCCGCCGCCGCGAGACGACGCCGGCCACGGTCTCTGCCTGGGTCGAGGAGTGGGACAGGGGCGATCCCGTCCGGCGTCAGCTGATCGCCGACGAGGCCAAGCTCAGGGTGCGCAGGCTCATCCTTGATCACGCCGATGATCGAGGCTCGTCCGCTACAGCCGCTGCGACCCCGGTAAGTCCCGCCATCCGCCACTCAGAGGTACTGACCGACCTGATCAACCGGCATTTTTCCGAACCGCTCAACCTGGTGGATCTTGGAAGACGTGCCAATGTGCATCCAACCACGGCCAACCGGGCGTTTCGAGATGTGCTTGGCATTTCCGTGATGGAATATCTGACACGATATCGCCTCGCGCGAGCGATGCAGCGACTGGCCGAGACGGAGGACTCGATCCTGGAGATTGCCCTCGACTGCGGCTTCGGCTCCAGCAGCCGGTTTTACGACATCTTCAAACAGCGAACCGGCACGACACCGCGACAGTTCCGTCTGTCGCTCGGTAAGCCGTAGCGTGGATCCTGATCGGAGCGCGGTCGAGGAATGGCAAATCCGGGCACGATCTGCTTCCTCCTATCAATTGAGCAGCCTGGTCTGAGTGCATGCGTCCGATTGACGCACAACTTTCCCGATGATAGTTTGAGGTTAATTGGTCAGGCCAGTTGACCAGTTGTGCGCTTGAGGAGAAGCGCGCCGGGAGGCCACAATGTTTTCGGCAGTTGAATCACGCCGCCTCTACAGGCAGGTGGCAGACCAGATTCGTCTGATGATCATCCGAGGCGAACTCGCTGTCGGCCACAGGCTGCCGGCTGAGCGCGACCTTGCGGAGCGGCTTTCGGTTTCGCGCCCCACGCTTCGCGAAGCGCTCATCGTGCTGGAAGTCGAGGGTTACATCAATATCCGCATGGGCTCCGGCATCTATGTCACACGCAAATCTGCGGCCGAAGCGATCAGTAACTACCGTGAACCGGTAGAAGGGCCCTTCGAACTGCTGCAAGCCCGCGCGATCATCGAGTGCGCGATCTCAGAGGAAGCTGCAAGGAACGCTGGTCCACAGGACATTGCCCTTCTCGACAAGGCGCTGAACGCGATGAGCGGCGTGGTTGAGGACGCGCGCGCCGTTCTTGTCGCCGACCGCGCCTTTCATACCGGCATTGCGGCAATCGTCGGCAACGCGACCTTGCTCCGTGTCACCGGCGAATTGTTTGACATGCGCATGACGCCGTATTTCGAAAAGCTTGCCAGCCATTTCGAAGGACCGGTGTCATGGCGCACCGCGCTGGAAGAACACCGGGTTATCCGCGACGCGATCGCCGCTGGTGATACGGCAGGAGCGAAGGCCGCCATGCGCACGCATCTGACGAATTCGCAGAAGAGATTTTCCGAAAGCTTCGGGGAGGAGTTTTCGGGCGAGGAGGGGCGCGGCCATCCGGCCGGGCCAAACAAGGGAAACGCAGGCATTTAACGAAATCTCAGGAGGAGAGAGCGATGAAGCTGAAACTGACGACGATACTCTGCACCGCCGCCGCAATCATGGCGACGACGGCAATCGCCCATGCTCAGACCGCGCTGAAATGGGCGCATGTCTACGAGACCTCGGAACCGTTCCATACGGATTCCGTCTGGGCCGCCGAAGAGATCAACAAGCGCACCAACGGCCGCTACAAGATCGAGGTCTATCCGGCTTCGCAGCTCGGCAAGGAAGCCGATATCAATCAGGGCCTGAAACTCGGGACGGTCGACATCATCATCTCCGGTTCGAGCTTTGCTGCCCGCGACTACAAGCCGATCGGCGTGACCTACTTCCCTTATATTTTCCGCAATCCTGAACACCTGATCGCCTACACGAAGAGCGACGTCTTCAAGCGCCTCGCCAAGGGCTATGAGGACAAGACCGGCAACCATATCGCCGCCGTCAGCTATTACGGGACGCGCCACACAACGTCCAACAAGCCGATTGCCAAATGCGCCGATATGCAAGGCCTGAAGATCCGGGTGCCTGATGTTCCTGCCTATCTAGCCATGCCGCGGGCCTGCGGCGCCAACACCACGCCGATCGCCTTTGCGGAAGTCTATCTGGCGCTCCAGAACGGCACGGTCGAAGCTCAGGAAAACCCGCTGACGACGATCGAGGCCAAGAAGTTCTACGAAGTCCAGAAGAACATCAGCCTGACCGGTCACATCGTCGATCACCTGAATACGGTGATCTCGAAGACGCTCTGGGCCAGCCTTTCCGATGAAGACAAGAAGATCTTCGGCGACGTCATGCAGGAAGCCGCTGAGCGCACGACCAAAACCATTGAGGGCAAGGAAAATGGCCTGATCGCCACCTTCAAGGAGAAGGGCCTGAGCGTCACTGAAGTCGACAAGGCCGATTTCGAAAAGGCGGTGATGGAAAAGGTCAAGTTCGAGGACTTCGGCTACGATAAAGCAGATTGGGAAGCGATCCGCGCCATCCAATAAAAGCCCAAGGGCGCGCGGGAACGCTGCGCGTCCTTCTTCCGCAACCGGAACAAGGCCGATCATGTCGCAAGAAACGCATACTCCAATCACTGCCGAGGAAATCGGCCACGAGTTCGAAGGGCATGCGCCCACCGCCAATGTCTCGGATTACGCCATCGAGGACTGGATAACGCTGATCGTCTTCTGGTTGATGGCCGGTTGCGTCTTCCTGCAGTTCTTCACCCGCTATGTTCTAAACAATAGCTATGCCTGGACCGAAGAGATCGCCGTCAACTGCCTGATCGGCGTCGTTTTTCTTGGCGCCGTCATGTGCGTGCGCACATCGCGCCACATCCAGGTGGACGTCTTCTACCATTACATGCCGGCAGGCCTTGCGCGCCTTCTCGCGACCTTCGTCGATATCGTCCGCATCGGCTTCTTTGCCTATGGTTGCTATCTGATGTGGCGTTATGTTCAGATCGTTGCCGACGAGCAGATGGTCACCGTCGATCTGCCACGCAACATCGTGTTCTACAGCGTGCTTGCGGCCTTCGTGCTGATGCTGATCCGCGCGGTGATCGTCTTCATCGCCAATATGCGCCGCGGCTATTCCGTTCTGGAGCGCCCCGAAGAATTCCACGCCGTCGAAGGATGACCTGATGCTGCTCTTGCTTGGTTCATTTCTGCTGCTGATGCTGATCGGCGTGCCCGTCGCAATCTCGATGGCCGTCGCATCGGTTCTCTACATTGTCCTCTATGGCATTGCCCCTGACATCATCGTCGCCCAGCGCATGATCGCGGGTGTCGAAAGCTTCCCGCTACTCGCTGTTCCTTTCTTCATCCTTGCCGGCAATCTGATGAATTCTGCCGGAGTGACCGGCCGCATCTATTCCTTCGCCGTCGCGCTCGTCGGCTGGATGAAAGGTGGTCTCGCGCAGGTCAACATCATTGGCTCCGTCATCTTCTCCGGCATGTCGGGTACGGCGCTTGCCGATGCAGCCGGCATCGGCACGATCGAGATCAAGGCGATGAAGGATCACGGCTACCCGGTCGAGGCTGCGGTTGGGGTGACGGCGGCATCCGCGACGCTTGGCCCGATCTTCCCGCCGTCCTTGCCCTTCGTGATCTACGGCATGATGGCGAATGTCTCGATCGGCGCTCTTTTCATGGCTGGCATTTTGCCCGGCATCGTCATGACGTTGCTGATGATGATCACAGTCGCCGCCTTTGCTTATGTGAAGCGCTGGGGTTCCGATGCGCCGTTCGACGTCAAACAGTTACTTTCGGCCGGAATGGAGATTATCGTCGTCCTACTCGTACCGTTGACGATTTACCTGATGACGCGATCCGGCGTATCGATGAACGCTGCGGCGGGTATTGCCCTTGCCGTGCTTCTGGTGCTCGATTGGTATTTCCGTTTTTCCGCCGTCATGGCGCTGATGACGCCGGTCATCCTGATCGGCGGCATGACCATGGGCTGGTTCACGCCGACGGAGGCGGCCGTCGCCGCTGTCCTCTGGTCCCTATTCCTCGGCCTTGTGCGCTACCGAACGATGACGCTTTCGACGCTCGCCAAGGCAAGCTTCGACACGATCGAGACGACGGCTTCGGTTCTCTTCATCGTCACTGCCGCCTCGGTCTTCGCATGGCTGCTGACCGTCAGTCAGGCCGCGCAGCTTCTGTCCGATGCGATCCTATCCATCACTGACAATAAGTGGATTTTCCTGATCCTGGTGAATCTGCTGATGCTCTTCGTCGGCTGCTTTCTCGATACAATCGCGGCCATCACCATCCTCGTGCCGATCCTTCTGCCGATCGTTGCGAAGTTCGGCATCGATCCGGTGCAGTTCGGCCTCATCATGACCCTGAATCTGATGATTGGCCTGCTTCACCCTCCGCTCGGCATGGTGCTTTTTGTACTGTCGCGGGTGGCGAAACTATCCGTGGAGCGCACGACGATGGCGATCCTGCCCTGGCTGGCGCCGCTCTTCATCGCCCTGATCCTGATCACCTTCGTTCCGTCCGTATCGCTTTGGCTGCCACAGCAGCTCGGGCTCCTGAAGTAGGAGGTTGCGATGCAGACCCGGCTGGCAAGGCTTTATGCGAAGGGGGATCTCAGGATCGAGACTGCTCCGGTTACAGCTCCCGCTCCGGGCGAGGTGCTTTTGAAGATGGCGGCCGCAGGGATCTGCGGCTCCGACCTGCATTATTACCAGGACGGCGGCTTCGGACCGGTTCGGGTCCGCGAGCCGATGATACCAGGTCACGAGGCCGCCGGAACGGTCGAACTGGCAGGCGAGGGGGTGAGCTTGGAGCCAGGCACGCTGGTGGCGGTCAATCCAAGCCAGCCGTGCGGTGCTTGCGAATATTGCAGCATCGGAATGCCGATCCACTGCCTGAAAATGCGCTTCATGGGCAGCGCAATGCGCCTGCCGCATGAGCAGGGCATGTTCCGGGAATGGCTGGTGGTGCCGGCCAGACAATGCGTCGAAGTCGGAACCTCGACAACGCCTGCTGAAGCGGCCTGCAGCGAGCCCCTCTCCGTTTGCCTGCACGCCGCATCGCGTGCGCCGGGCATTGCCGGCAAAAAGGTCCTGGTGACAGGCGCCGGACCGATCGGTTCCCTGATGGTTGCCGTTGTCAGTCATTATGAAGCCAGCGAAATCGTCGTCACTGATCTTGCCGATGCGGCGCTCGCGCGGGCGAAAGCCATGGGCGCCAATCGCACGATCAATGTGGTGCAGGATGCAGCCTCACTTGCCGAATTCCAGGCGGGAAAAGGCTATTTCGATCTTGTCTTCGAATGTTCTGCTGCCGCCCCGGCCATTCATAGCGCCATTGCGGCGATCAGGCCTCGCGGCACCATCGTTCAGGTCGGCGTTACCGGGGATGTGCCTCTTCCCCTCAACGCCATCGTCGGCAAGGAGTTGCATATCCACGGAACACAGCGGTTTCACGAGGAATTCGCGACGGCCGTCGACCTGATTTCACGTCGGAGGATCGATGTGCGGCCGATCATCAGCCACAGCCTGCCGCTCGACGATGCCGTTTCAGCCTTTATCATTGCCGGCGATCGTTCGCTGGCTTGCAAGGTACAGCTCACCTTCTAGTCGGTCAGACGATTGTCTCGCCGCCATCGACGACGAGGATCTGGCCCGTCATATAGGAGGAGCGGTCCGATACCAGGAACAGGATCGGTTCGGCGATTTCCGAAACATCAGCCCAGCGGCCGAGCGGCACCTTTTCAGCGATATAGCTTTCAATCTTGCCGCGCCCACCCATCTGCGCGATGAACGGCTCATTGAACGGCGTGTCGACCCATCCGGGGCAGAGCGCATTCACGCGAATGCCGAATTTTGCATAGTCACCGGCCATCTGCCGGGTCATGGCGATGACAGCATGTTTGGTCGTCGTATAGGCGATCATCTCGCGGTCGTAGAGCACACCTGATGATGAGGATGTGTTCAGGATCACGCCTTTGCCGGCTTTCTTCATGATCGGCATGACGAAACGCGCCGCCATAAAATGTGCCCGCACGTTCAGGCTCCAGGACTTGTCGAAGCCTTCGATCGCAACCTGTTCCAGATCACCCGCCACCTGTGCGCCCGCGTGATTGTGCAGAATGTCGATCCGGCCGTGGCGTGCGGCAACAGCGACAATGCCGGCTTCAAGCCCGCTGTCGTCGGTCACATCGACCACCAGGCTTTCGGCGCTACCGCCTGCCTCGGCGATCAGGCTCACGGTCTCTTCGGCATTCGTGAAGTTGATATCCGCAACGACGACATGGGCGCCCTCGCGCGCCATGATCTGCGCGCCGGCGCGACCGATGCCCGAGCCTGCGCCCGTGACGATTGCAACGCGATCTTTCAGTATCATGGCATTTCCCCGGTCAGTTTGTCGTTGTCTTTTCACGCATCAGGAAACGCGCGATGAGAATGAGGGCAAGCGAGGCGACGAGCACCATAGTCGCGATCGCATTGATTTCAGGCGTCACGCCGCGGCGAATGGAGGCGAAGACATAGATCGGCAGCGTCGTATTCGAGCCGGCCACGAAGAAGGCGATGATGAAATCATCAAACGAGAAGGTGAAAGCCAGCAAGAAGCCCGCCAGGATCGACGGCATGATCTGCGGCAGCACGATCTGCCGGAATGTTGTGAATGGCGTCGCGTAGAGATCGCTGGAGGCCTCGACGATATCACGTCCGAGGCTCGCGATGCGGGCTTTCACGATCATCGTCACCAGTGCCATGGTGAAGAGACCGTGCGCGGCAATGATCGAGCCGTAACCGAGCGCGAGCTTCGGCGGCTGGTCGCCCGGCCAAAGGGCGGCGATGACGGGGTTGATGAAGCCGAAGACCTCGACGAGGGCAACGAGTGTTGCAATGCCAATGACAACACCGGGCACGACGATCGCCGCTGCAAAGAGCCCGTCGAAGACGGCGCGCGTCCGGGCGCCTAGCCGCTCCATGCCGATGGCAGCCATGGTTCCGAAGATCGCTGCCAGCGCGGCACTGGTGACCGCGATGATCAGGCTGTTGCGCAACGCTTCCATCAGGAACGTATTCGACAGCGCCCGGCCATACCATTGCGTCGAGAAGCCAGTGAACTCGCTGGCATTGCGGCCCGCGTTGAAGGAGAACAGCACGACGAGCGCGATCGGCGTGTAGAGAAACAGATAGACGAAAGTGACGAGCGCGCGCATCAGATGAGATCCACCTGCCGGGTACCGGCAATGCGCCAGGCAATGCGCATGGCGACAAGCAGCACGATGACAACGACGGCAACCAGTGTGACGGCAATCGCCGATCCGAAAGGCCAGTTGCGCGACTGCAGGAAGAGATCGACAAGTGCATTGCCGATGAAGAAGACTTTGCCGCCGCCGAGAAGCTGCGGGATCAGATATTCACCGAGGAGCAGGATGGTTACCAGCGCAACGCCGGTCATCACGCCCGGCAGCGACAGGGGCAGGGTGATGCCAAAAAAAGTGGAGAATGGTCTGGCGCCAAGGTCGGCCGAGGCTTCGAGCAGCCGGCGATCCAGCTTTTCCAGGCTGACATAGATCGGCATGATCATCAGCGGCAGGTAACCGTAGACGATGCCGAGCAGCACGGCGCCGGGCGTATTGATCAGCCTGACATTTTCGATGCCGACAAATTCGAGCAGGTGCGGAATGCCGCGCGCGCCGAGAAGGTACATCCAGGCATAGGTGCGCACCAGCAGACTGGTCCAGAAGGGCACGACGACAAGAGAGACCAGAAGGAGCCGGCGCTGCGGGCTTGCCTTGACTGCGAGGTAATAGGCGACCGGATAGGCGACGATGAGGCAGGCAGCCGCCCCAATCGGCGCCAGGATGAGCGTATTGACGAAGGCGGCCGAGCGCGCGCCGAGATTGGCGAACTGTTCGAAGGTGAAAGCCGCCTGATAGCCGCCTTCCGGCGCCCGTTCGCCGAAGGCGAAGACGATGATGGCGATGAAGGGCAGCACCAAAAAGACGAACAGCCAGACACTGGCCGGGCCAACGAGGGCCGCGGTGATCAGGCGCCGTTTGGTGGCGTGGGGCAGGGGCATGGCTTGGTCTTCATCCACCGGATCACGAAGCTGAACCGGCTTCCACGCTGCGGGCTAGGGAAACCGGGATGCAGGATAGACTTACGCCGACTTGAAGCGCGCCATCAGTTCCGCGCGACCCGGATCGGTGAGTGTCACGGCGGCGCCGAATTCCAGTGGCGTGAGCGCTGCTTCGTCCGGATAGACGATCTTGTTCGATGTGACCTCCTTGGGCAGCAGCGCGATGACGCGGCTGTCGGTGGTCGGCGCGCCGTTGGCGATGTGCTCCTTTACCGCATTCTGCGGGTCCATCAGATAGTTGAGCAGTGCGTAACCCGCGGCCTTGTTGGGCGCATCCTTCGGAATCGCATAATAGTCGGTCCAGATTTCACCGCCGTCGGTGCCGAGGATATAGGCAAGTTCCGGCATGTCGCGGTTGAGCTGCGCCCCGTCATTGGTCCAGCACATGGTGAGCCATGCATCAGTCGAACGCATCGACGGCTGGTAGTCGGAGTTGATGGCGAAGAGATGCGGCTTGACCTTGATCAGCAGTTCTTCTGCCTTGGCAAGTTCGTCGGCCTTGATCGAATTGAAGTCGTAGCCGAGCGAGACAAGCGCGCTGCCGATTGTCGTCAGCTGATAGTCATGCACCATGGCGCGGCCATCGGCTTCGGTCTGGGCGATCTCGAAGAAGTCCTTCCAGCTGGAAAGCTTGGTCTTGATCTTGGACGTGTTGACAGAGAACCCGGTCGTGCCCCAGTTCTTCGGCACGGCATAGGTCTTGCCGTCGATCTGGCCTTCCTTGGTGAAGCGCGGGCTTTCGGTTGCCTGGCTGAAATTCGGGATCTTCGACAGGTCGAGCTCGTCGATCAGGCCGAGTTTGTGATGTGTCGAAATCGTATAGTTGGTCGGCACGAAGAGCGACCAGCCGGAAGCGCCGGCCTGTAGCTTTGCGAGCATTTCCTCGTTCGAACTGAAGACGTTGACCTCGACGGCAACGCCGGTTGCTGCCTTGAAATTCTCGAAGGTTGCCGGGTCGTGATAGTTCGGCCATGTGGCGATCGACATCTGCGTGCCCAGATCTTCGGCCGCATAGGCAGGCGTCGACAGTGCGCCCGGGAAGCGCGACAGTACGGCGGTCGCAAGACCGAGGCCGGTGACCCCGAGGAAGTGACGGCGGCTGACGGAACCGCGCTTCAGGCGCATGAATTCGTCCATGAACCCTTCGGCGGAAATGGGCAGATTGTCCTTATAATCCTTGCTCATGATGCTGTTCCCTTGTTTTGGTTTATGCATTCGATGCTGGAAAGACATGGATGGCGGCAGGGTCGAAACCGAGGAAAACTTCCTCGCCTGGCTCCACGAGATCACTCTCGTTCATGCTGCGGCGGTCCACCGTGATCAGGAAATCGCCGAGCCCGGGTACGTTGACGGCATATTCCGCGGACGAGCCGAGGAAGATGCGATGCGTCACGGTTCCCTTGAACGACGTGCCTGATGGCGCAGCTTTGCGCGTCAGATGGATTGCCTCGGGGCGCAAAGCAGCGATGACTTCGCCCGACGCGAGCTGCTTGCCGGAGGCGATTGCTGAGCCATCCGCCAGCCTGAGCGTCGTACCATCGGCTTCCATTGCCGCAGCGATACGGTTCGTCTTGCCAACAAAATCGGCGACGAAAAGATCTGCAGGGCGGTCGTAAACTTCCTGCGGGCTGCCGAGCTGACGGATGCGCCCGGCACTCATGACGCAGACGACGTCGGCCATCGAAAGCGCCTCTTCCTGGTCGTGGGTGACGAGGACGAAAGTGATGCCGAGTTCGCGCTGCAGGGTCTGCAGCTCGATCTGCATGGCCGACCGCAGCTTCTTGTCGAGTGCCGCCAGAGGTTCGTCGAGCAGCAATACCGAAGGGCGGTTGACGATGGCGCGGGCAAGCGCCACACGTTGTTGTTGCCCACCCGACATTTCATGGATGCGCCGCTTGGCAAAACCGCCGAGCCGGACCATTTCGAGCGCCTCGGCGACGCGCCGGTCGATCTCCTTTGCCGCGATCTTCGGTCGCATCTGCTTAAGCCCATAGGCGACGTTCTGCTCGACGTTGAAGTGCGGGAACAGCGCGTAGTGCTGGAAGACCATGTTGACCGGGCGGCAATAGGCCGGAACTCCGTTCATCTCGCGCCCGTCGATCAGCACGGTGCCTTCGCTCGGCTGTTCGAAGCCGCCGATCATGCGCAGGCAGGTCGTCTTGCCGCAGCCGGAAGGTCCGAGCAGCGCCAGGAACGCTCCCTCCGGTACAGTCAGGTTGATGTCCGTCACGGCGGTCACGGCGCCATAGTTTTTCGTGACCGAACGGAACTCGATATCGTTCGTCGAAGCGGATGCCACGTCTGTTCCCTGCGGTTGGTTCGGAGTGGCAGTCTGTCGCTGCCTTATTGCCACCGTCGTTAAGGAAAGAGTAAGCCTGAGCTTCCTGCGCGGTATATACCCCGAGAGAGGTATTTAGGCGCATAACGTTTCGTGGAAGGTGTATATCCGGTCTGCGCGAATTTGCGTGGAACGGCAGAGGGAAAGGGCTAGATGAGCATAGACCTGGAAACGCTGTTTGCCGCCTTCAATGCAACGGTCGGCAAGGCCGCCATGACCGATGTCACTTTCGGCGACACCTTCCGCCAGATGATGGCCGCGCTCGTGCGCTTCGACTATGTCGTCGTCTTCGCCTATCGCGGCAAAGAGCGGCCGATCGATCTCTACAGCACCTTCGACCGCGAGGAGCACGTTGTTTTCGTCACACTCTATCAGGCCGGTCCTTATCTGCTCGACCCCTTCTATCATACCGCTCGAGAACGTCGTGAAGGAGTCTTCAGGATGCGCGAACTGGCGCCGGACAGGTTCTTCTCCAGCGAATATTACCGCACCTATTACGTCCAGACCGGACTTGCCGAGGAAATCGGCTTCTTCGTGCCCGTCGATGGCGATATTACTGTCGTGTTGTCGCTGATGCGGCGCGAAAGGACCGGCGTTTTTCCGACCGCCGAATTCGCGACGCTGAAAAAGGTCGAGCCGCTCGTGGCCAGTATGGTGAAACATTACTGGGCTGGGCTCGCGCCGCGCTTCGTTGCCCAGCTTGCCGCAAGGGGTAAAAGCCGCCGTAAAAGCGAGGTCATGCCACGCGCTGACACCGTCTGGCACGATCTCAACCTTACGGGTCGGGAAACGGCAATCGTCGAACTGGTGTTACAGGGCCATTCGTCGGAATCGATCGGTCTCAAGCTCAATATTTCGACGGGAACGGTGAAGGTCCACCGCCGCAACGTCTACCGCAAGCTCGGCATCTCCTCGCAGACGCAATTGCTCTCGCTCTATCTGAAAAATCTGAGCTGACGATTGGGGTGCGTACCCGGACAGTCGTCAGGCGCTTACCTCTGCCTCACGCAGCGAAATCAGCCGTCGTGCCGTCTCATCCCAGAGGATGAGCTTCACGCAGCCGAGGCTGTCACGCATATTGATGCGCCCAAGCTTCGCCAGCTCCGGATAGTCACGCAGCACTTCCGGCAGCCTGTAAAACGGCACTCGGCTCGACAGATGGTGGACATGGTGCATGCCGATATTGGCGGTGATCCATCGCAGCGGGCGCGGCAGATCGTAATGCGAGGCACCATGCATGGCGGAATGGGGAAACGTCCATTCCGGAGGCGTGGACCAGTGGGTGTCTTCGAATTGGTGCTGGACATAGAACAGCCAGACACCCGCCGCTCCTGCAAGCAGAACGATCGGCAGATGGATCAGCAGAAAGGGAACGATGCCGACGGCCCAGATGAGAAGAATGGCAAGCGCAGCGATGCCGGCGTTGGTCGCCATCGTTGAAACCCAGGGCAGCGCCCCGGAGCGCATCATACCGAACGGCAGTCTCTGTTTGAAGAGAAAAAGATAGGCAGGACCAATGCCGAACATGACCAGCGGATGCCGATAGAGGCGGTAGGCCAGTTTTCCCCGACGCGTCAGGGCACGATATTCCGCGACCGTCAGCGTGGCGATATCACCGACACCTCTCTCGTCCAGATTGCCGGCTGAGGCATGGTGTTCCGCATGCGCACGGCGCCAATAGTCGTAGGGGGTGAGTGTGAGGACGCCGATAAGGCGCCCCGTCCAGTCATCCCACTGACGTCGTCCGAAGAACGAGCCGTGTCCGCAATCATGTTGTAGCATGAAGAGCCGTAGCAGGAATCCGGCTGCCGGGACGACGAGGATTAAGCCGAGCCAATAGCCGAAGTGGATCGTGACCCATGCTGCCGCCCAAAGAAGGATAAACGGGATCAACGTCACGGCCAGTTCGTACAGGCTTCGGCCAGTATTGGGTTTTCGGTAATTCGAAAGAATCTTGAGCCAGGCTTTTTCGGCACCGGCGTCTTGGCCGGCCGTCATCGTTGCGTTCATAGTCGGTCGGCGTCTTTCTGTTGGGCAGCGCTGCGGAAGAAATGTTCGGCATGCTGGTAGTCATTTTCTGCGCCGATCCGGTCGCCGGCCAAAGATTTCAGCTCGGCAAACTGAAGGTATTGCTTGTGTCGATCCAGCAGGCGCTGCCTCGATGGTGTAGCACTTCTTTTGGGGTGGGCGAAATGGTGATTATTCATGATAAATCCGAACCACGAGGGTTCGCTCCTGATTGTCTGAAAATGATTGCTTGAGTGCTCTGCGCAGCTTGCAACTGATGCGCTGTCTTAGGAGACTGCGGCAAGCTGCGTTAGCGATCAGCGAGGCGGCGTTTCCGCTGGCAGATGGGGTTGTTCTGATCTGGTCTGTATGAGATCCACGCGCAGAAGCTATACTCCATTGCGGCTGCTACAAATCGCTGGTGGGAAGGTGGCAAGCGCGCGTCGGCAATCGGGCAACGGAGCCTGCATCATCGAGCATACAATATCCTCGGATGTTTACGACATTACTGTAGCATTGTGGCTGCATCACGTCCGCGAAGCCTCCAAGCTATCCAGATCGAAAGAATTCTGTCGCTTCCCGCACCTGCTGTTGAGCTCGCTACCAACGCAGGGTATCAGGACGAGCGACAAAGTCCCGGTTCCGAGAGACGCATCTGACAATGACCCCTTCATACCTGGTTACGCATTCTGGCGGCTTCCACGCCGATGAGCTGCTTTCGAGCGTCATCCTGACTCGACTGTTCCCTGAGGCCAAGATCATTCGCAGCCGAAATGTCGAATGGACCACACCGGCCACCGATCGCATCATCTACGACGTCGGTGGGCGGTATGATCCCGCCGCAGGCATCTTCGACCACCATCAGCGTGGTGCGCCCGTGCGTGAGGACGGGCGGCCCTACAGTTCCTTCGGTCTGGTCTGGAAACACTATGGAACTGATTATCTTGCAGCTCTGGGAGTGCCCGAAGCGCATGTTTCGTCGGTGCATGCCTCTTTCGACGCCAAGTTCGTCTTGCCTGTCGATCTGACCGACAATGGTGTGCTTGATCCTTCCATCGCAGGCGAGCTGGCCGGCCTTACGCTGCCGGCCTTGCTGGAAACTCTGAAACCCGTTTTCGATGTCAAGATTCCCGAGGCCGACGACCGGGCGTTCCATGCCGCCCTTTCGATCGCGCGAAGCTTCGTCGAGGCCGGTATCGCGACGCAGGATGCCAAGCTGCGTGCCGAAGCGCTCGTTCTCAAGGCGATCGACGAAACAGGCGAGGGGCGCGTCCTCGAACTGCCGATGGGCATGCCTTTTCGCGCGGCGATCGTAAGAGCCAAGGCCGATCATCTGCTTTTCGTCGTTCACCCGCGGGAAAACGATTGGTGCGTGACCGGTATCCGCCGTGCTGACGAAGGCTTCGAGCTGCGCGCCGACCTGCCCGCATCTTGGGCGGGCCTGACCGGCGATGAACTCGAACGTATCTGCGGCGTCGAAGGAGCGACTTTCTGCCATAAGGGTCTGTTCGTCGCGGCAGCAAAAACTCGAGAAGCAGCATTTGCGATGGCACAAATCGCCGTAGAACAGGCGCTATCGTAGGACGTCACGCATCAACGACGCCCCTTTGGGCTTGTGAGGATCCAATGGTGTGCGATGAAGCGATTTGTCTGGCGGCTTGCGTACAGCTTCGCTTGCGATCATCGTTTTCGGCGTGATGACGGTTCAGGTTATGCAGCGTCCTCGTCTACTGCCGCAGCGGAGCTTTCCGCGTTACGCCTATTTGCCAGGCCGGATGCCTCATCCTGTGCGGGATCCGGCAGGACATAGTTATCGGGTCGAGATGGAGCCAGTTCTTCCCACACTCGATTCCGACGAATTCGCGTGGGGCGCGGATCTTTTCAACCATGGTTATTACTGGGAAGCGCATGAGGCCTGGGAAGGGATCTGGCACGTCGCGGAAAGAGGCACTGCGCTGCGCACCTTGCTCAAGGGGTTGATCCTGCTTTCCGCCGCCGGCGTGAAGACCCGCGAAGGCAAACGCGCACCGGCTCTGCGTCATGCCGGTCGTGCTGCCGGACTGTTTCGTCAGCTATCGAAAATCCCGCATGACGCCTTTTCGCAGGCGCTCGGAATGTCACTGACGACGCTTGCCGATAAAGCGGAAGCATCGGCAAGGGCCGCGCCAGTGTTGCGGATGACCACGCCGGGACAGCCGGAGCCAGTCTATGATTTCATTCTTGGAGATCCACTAAGCTTTGCGCCATAAAGGGTTTATTGGCAGCTCTGGCTGAGACAACATATGGGCGATCGCTATGAGCCTGGTTTTCCGATGATGATGGCATTCCTCAACCTGATGATAGTCAGACGCGTGATTGCAAAAGGTCTCCTGCTTCTCGCATTCTCCAGTTCGTGCTGCGGGCCATCGTTGGCTGCAGATGGGAAAGCAGATGTGTCAAAACTGCCGGAGGACGTGCGCGCTTTTATGGAGCGGCGCAATGGATGCGATCATTACCGCGGCGAAGATTCCTCCGACGCGGAGCGCAGGACGCAAATTGATAGGGAACTGCAGCGACTCTGCATCGGAACCGATGCAGAACTTGCCCGACTGAAGCGCGTCTATGCTGGAAATAAGGCCGTTCAGCATACGCTTGACGACTATGAAGTGGACATTGAAACGGGAGACTAGCTCGCCGATCGGCGAGAGCCGACCGACAGCGTCCATCATCAGCCTCTCATCAAACTTCCATCACGTCTTCAAACGCTTCCGGGAAACTCTGACGTGCCACTTTCTCGTTGATGATCAGCATTGCCGCATAGGACATCGGGTCGAAATCCTTGTCGACAGCCACCACTTCTCGTCCAAAGAGCAGGTTGAGCCGAGCCGCGTCCAGATTGCCGCGCTCGAAGGGTTCCGCCCCGAAATAATGCCAAAGCGCATGCAGGAAAGCTGCGTCGACTCGGTGTTCAGCGGTGCCTGGCCGGGCGCGACGAGGCAGAGCCTTAATCGGCGTCACACCCTTTGGGTTGGCGCGGCGAATGGTGAATTGAATGCCGCTCCCCGGCATACCCGATGGAAAGCCGCGGTGTTTCGTCATATCGGGAAGATTGGCCACAGCTGACTCCTTCGCAATGGATTTGTCCAATGTCGGGTTCGTCGATCGCAATACCCGCAGCCACACGAATAACGACGTAGGCGTTGCTTTACGAGCACGGCAAGGCTCTATCCATGGAATATTCCTGTCCACATGGCCTCGGGCCTGAATTTCGGCGTGCAGGCGGATCGCGCTGTTCATTCTTCAGGCAAGATAGGTCTTCCCGAATCGGGACGATGACGCCGGCGGCTGCCGTAAGGCACGCCGCCAGCAAAGTCGTTTCGATCAGCTCTTGATGGCGATGCGCTTGACCTGCGACTGCGCCTTCTCGGTTTTCGGCAAGGTCACCGTCAGCACGCCGTTCTTGAACCGGGCATCGATATTATCTTCCTTGACCTCGACGCCGAGCGGAATGCGGCGCTCGAAGCGACCGTAATAGCGCTCAGAGAATCGACGGTCCTTGTCCTCGGTTTCCGACTGCTTTTCGCCTTTCAACGTCAGCACGCCGTCGCTGAGCAGGACTTCAATGTCCTTCTCCTCAAGCCCGGGCACTTCAGCCGTCACCTTGATCTCCTTCTCGCTATCGGAGATCTCGACGGTCGGCCATCCGCCGCCAAAGCCTGTCGTGCCACTCAGAGACGGCAAGCCGGAACCGAAGCCACGGAAGACGTCATCGAACAGCCGGTTTACCTCGCGATGCAACGATAAAAAAGGATCGCGATCGTCGTCGCGAAACAGGCTGGGAACCTGGTTGCCGGTGTTGCGGCTCCAGGGAATGAGATCACGGACACTCATAATTTTCTCCTTTCTGTTGATTGGGCACAGCTCTCCCGTCGGCGGAAGGCTCAAGCCGCTTGTTTCTCAGCGTCGATCTGTTTTGTCTCGGCCTTGGGCAGCGCCTGGTCGGTCTTGATCTCGATCTGACGTGGCTTCATCTCTTCAGGGATTTCGCGCTTGAGATCGATGGTCAGCAGACCATTGACGAGACCTGCGGTCACGACCTTTACATGGTCGGCGAGCTCAAACCGGCGCTGAAAGCTCCGCCCGGCGATACCGCGGTGCAAATATTTCACCTCCTCGGAATTCACCTTCTGACCAGAAACCACGAGCATGTTCTGCTCTTGTGTCATTGTCAGCTCGTTCTGCGAGAAGCCCGCGACCGCCATTGCGATGCGATAGTCATCCTCGCTCGTCTTGACGATATCGTAAGGCGGCCAGTTGTCGATGGTGTCGATGCGGCTTGCTGTTTCGAGCGCAGTCAACATTCGGTCGAAGCCGACGCTTGACCGGAAGAGGGGAGAGAAATCGAGGTTTGTCCTCATAGCCATATCCTCCTTATAAGCAACATGGATACAAGGAGACGCCAAGAGCGACAGGCGTCTCCTGGACTTGTGCCGGTTCCTTTTGGCGACCGACAATGCTAATATAATTCAGTGACTTGCTGTTTCAAGGGACCGGAATTCTTCGATAAAAAATTGATTTTTAGGGCAGTGTCACCACATCCGAGCGTAAGTAGCTAACAGAGGAGCAGTGGATATGACAATGACTTCAGACGATGTCATCGCCGTGCTTGGCCCTGTCGATAAAGCACTTGTAGCCGAGGTCATCGCGACTGGTGCAACGCAGGCTGAACTCGCTGAGGCATTTGCGTGGGCCAGCAATGACGAGGCCCTGATAGGCCAAGGGCGGCGCTTGGCTACGGGCAGGGTTGCTGCGCTCGTGGATCTGCTGACGTCGGATGAAGAGGAACTGGAATAGGGAAGGCAGACACCAGCCTTCCGAAGATCGTGGTTCATCTACACTATTGTAAGCACCCGCACGTCGCCCCTGCGTTCGACGACATCGACCACCACTTGGCGACCGGAGCGGCGGATGGCGACATCAGCCGAGCCGTTGCCGATAGATAGATGCCGCAAGAGCACTTCATCCAGGAAAGAGGGCAGCTCTGGCTCAAGAAAACTGATCTGCAGAGCGTTCGGATCGAAATCGAGCCCTAGGCAGGATTGCAGCAGCGAGAGGGGTGCTGCGGCTGCCCACGCCTGGGGAGAGCAGGCAACCGGATAGAAGGTCGGCCCCTGTGCCCGCCGACGCGCAAAGCCGCAAAAGAGTTCTGGAAGCCGCCGCAGCTCGATATAGGTCGATGCGGCGAAAAGGCCCTCGAAGATCCGGGCAGCCTCAGTGCGGTAACCGTAGCGGGCAAGCCCGCTGGCAATCATGGCATTATCATGCGGCCAGATCGAGCCGTTGTGGTAGCTCATGGGATTGTAGCGCGCCTCGGTCGAGGGGATGGTGCGGATGCCCCAACCGCTGAAGGAGGAGGCACCCATCAGCGTGCGGGCCACCTTTACAGCCCTTTCGGGATAGGCGATACCGGTAAACAGCGCATGGCCGGCGTTGGAGGAGCGGACCCTGCAAGGCTGCTTGTCTGCATCGAGCGCCAGCACATAGGTGCCGAGTTCTTCATCGAAAAAGGAGGCATCGAAGGCGCGGCGCAAGCCTTCTGCCCGGGCAAGGAAGCTTGCAGCCCGCTCCGACCGGTCGAGCAGCCGGAAGATTTCGGCTGCCGCCTGCCAAGCGCCATAGACATAGGCCTGCACCTCGGCGATGGCGATCGGTCCCTTCGCCAATGCGCCGTCGGCATGGAAAACGGAGTCGTGGCTGTCCTTCCAGGCCTGATTGACTAGGCCTTCTTCGGTCAAGCGCCCATATTCGACGAAGCCGTCGCCATCGCGATCTCCGTGCTCGTCGATCCAGGCGAGCGCCGCCTCGATATGCGGCAGAAGACGAGAGACAGTGGCGACATCGCCGGTCCGCCTGACATATTCGCCGGCGAGCATTACGAAGAGCGGAGTAGAATCGATGCTGCCATAATAGCGGCGGAAAGGAACTTCGCGTAGTTCAGCCATTTCTCCGGCGCGGACCTCATGCAGAATTTTCCCTGGCTCGGCGTCGGAGGCGGGGTCGATCTCCGTCGCCTGGTTGATTGCGAGATGTCCAAGAACGCCGCGGGCGATCTGGGGATCGAGCCAAAGCATCTCAAGAGCGGTAATGATGGCGTCGCGCCCGAAGACCGTACTGAACCAGGGGATCCCGGCATACGGATATGGCCCTTCAGGCTTGTCGGTCATCAGCATGTAGAGGTCGGCAATGCTGCGACGCGCGACCTCGTTGAAGATCCCGTTTGATGTTGCAATCGAAGCCGCGCGTGAGGACGAGGCGCGCAATGCCCGGCGAGCATCCCGCAGGGCAAAGAAGAAGGAACGGTGGCCGCGGTGTTGGGTCGCCGTCCGGTCGCAACCGATCTCTATAAACAGCGACCGCGTCTCGTGTGGCGCTAGGAAAAGATCATAGACGACATGATCGCTGCCAAGTTGGTACGGCTGCGGATCGAAGGATAGCCGCGTCGACCGTTTCCGGTTGTCCAAGCCTATATAGGAGAGCAGGATCGCATCCCGCTCCGTGATAGCTGGAAGATGTCGTCCCCTCCTAGCCCTTACCGTTCCCCGCACCTCGAACAAATCAGCGAAATCAGCTCCAAATCCGATCTCTATCCGGACATGCTGCGGTCGCTCGTCATAGTTCTTGACCGTCAGCCGCTCGTAGCAGCCCGCATTCCAGAGGAAGCGGGTCCTGCGCAGATGGATCAGGTCATGGCCAAGCGTGAGCTTGCCCTTGTCGTCGAAGTGATCGGGATTGGTCAGGTCGCACCTCAGGGTAGCGTTGTCGTCGCGCAGAGTCGACGACAACAGCATTGGTCGCTTGCCGTTGATCGTCAGATAGAGATGCGAGAGATAGCGTGTATCCCCGTGAAACAGGCCTTCCGGGCTGCCAGGCCCGGAAAGCACGTCGCCGTTGTGATCGAAGACGGCGAAGGTGTCGCCGTGTTTAAGGGTGCGGGGTCGCCTCTCCTGCAGAGATGCTGTCGCAGGAATAAAAAACTGTGCGATCGGCGCTGACGGGCTCGCCCATGTAACGGCCGGATTACTGCCTGTTGCAACCATCGAAATGGCTCCTCCGTGCGGTTAGGCAACGACTTTCAGGTCGAGCGACTGGCCGTTCGCCCGGCGAACAGACGCGGCCCTGGTACGAACGCCCGGCAGGTCGTGGTAGATGCCGAGATAGTCCCGCGCCATCCGTTCGGCTGTGAAACGCTTCTCAAAGGCTGCTCGGACCTTACGACGATCAAGCCGCAGCAGCCATTCGATATTTTCTGCGGCTTCCTGAACACTGTCGACCAGCACACCCGAGACGCCTTCGTCGATCACTTCAGGAGCGGAACCGCAACGGAAGGCAATAACCGGCGTGCCGCACGCCATGGCTTCGATCATGACCAGCCCGAAGGGCTCCGGCCAGTCGATCGGGAAGAGCAGCGCGCCGGCATTGCCGAGGAAGGCTGCCTTCTGATGCTCGTTAATCTCGCCGATGAATTCGACGTTCGGATGGCTTTTGACCATAGGCTCGATAACGGTTTGCCAATAGGCTTTGTCGGCATTGTCGATCTTGGCTGCCATTTTCAGCGGCATACCGACCTTTGCGGCGATCTGGATGGCACGGTCCGGTCGTTTTTCGGGAGATATGCGACCGAGGAAGGCAAGGTAATTACCTTTCGGCTTTTCCGTGAACGGCAGCAGGTCGCGAGGCAGGCCATGATAAACTGTTCCAGACCATCTGACCGGCGGCATCGGGCGGCGCTGATCATTGGAGATCGAGACGAGGGGAGTATCGGCAAAAGCCTCGTAGAAGGGCTTGAGATCAGGCAGGTCGAGACGCCCATGCAGCGTGGTGACCGTACGATCGGCGAAGTCCCGGATCAGCGGGAAATGCAGGAGATCGATATGAAAATGCAGGACGTCGAACTCGTGTGCGCGCCTGCGGATCTCCTCCAGCATCACAACCTGATGCGGCAGGTGGTCCCTGACCGCCGGGTTGAGCCTGAGCGCGACATCCGAGCACGCCACGAGCTTGGCGTTGGTGATCGAATCGCCGCTGGCGAAAAGCGTGACGTCATGGCCTTGGGCGACAAGTTCTTCGGTGAGATAAGAGACAATCCGCTCGGTCCCCCCGTAAAGCTTGGGCGGAACGCTTTCGGCGAGCGGTGCGATCTGAGCGATCTTCATCGGCAAACCTCCTCAATTGAGCAAAGAGTCCTCGGGAAAGAACCGCCTCTGCATCCTTAAAGGCACGCAGCGGCCGGATAGGATGTCTAGGTTTCGAATGATTGTCGGCGACATCCTCCTTTCCGGTAGCTGCACAGGCCAGGGCTACCTAACCCGCGAACTCGCAGCGGGTTCCCCCGACGAGGCCTTTGGATGTCGAAGAAATGGGATGAAATTATCCCTTGAGATAGGCGATCGTTCTTCTCGGGTGCCCATGAAGCGAGTACGGACCGTTTCGCATCATTGCCGGCGTCAGCAAACGCCTCGGCAGGGGCCTCGACATGCATAGTCGGGTTAAGCGGATACGCGGTACCGATCACTGTCGCGGTTTTCCGCCCTATCGGTCTGTTTATATCTTCCTTTCTCATCGCCTGGCTCCATTGATCTCGACCGATGGAACTTGGTTGGTTTCGATGCATGTGGGAGGTCCGCCCCGGCAGACGGCGCGGACCTCCGCAATCGCTTTAGAAGTCCATACCGGGGCCGGCGGGCATGGCCGGCGCGGCATCTTTCTTGGGTTTTTCGGCGATCATGGCTTCCGTCGTTACCAGCAGGCCGGCAACCGAAGCGGCATCCTGAAGCGCGGTACGCACGACCTTGGCCGGATCGATGACGCCTTGCGCATAGAGGTCGCCGTATTCCCCGGTCTGGGCGTTCCAACCGTAGGAGAAGTCAGTCTTCTCACGCAGCTTGCCAACGATCACCGAACCTTCTGCACCGGCGTTTTCGGCAATCTGGCGGGCAGGCGACTCAATCGCGCGGCGGACGATATCGACGCCGACACGCTGATCGTCGTTGGCTGTGGGTAGATTGTCGAGGGCCCTGACGGCACGCAGCAGCGCAACACCGCCACCCGGCAAAATGCCTTCCTCGACAGCCGCACGGGTTGCATGCAGCGCGTCGTCGACGCGATCCTTCTTTTCCTTCACCTCGACTTCCGTCGAACCGCCGACGCGGATGACGGCAACGCCGCCAGCGAGCTTGGCAAGACGTTCCTGCAGCTTTTCGCGGTCGTAGTCGGAGGTGGTTTCTTCGATCTGGGCCTTGATCTGGGCAACGCGACCGTCGATTTCGGCCTTCGATCCGACGCCGTCGATGATGGTCGTGTTCTCCTTCTCGATCGCCACCTTCTTAGCGCGGCCAAGCATATTGAGCGTGACGTTCTCGAGCTTGATGCCGAGGTCTTCGGAGATGACCGTGCCGCCCGTCAGGATAGCGATGTCTTCGAGCATTGCTTTGCGGCGATCGCCGAAGCCCGGAGCCTTGACGGCAGCAATCTTCAGGCCGCCGCGCAGCTTGTTGACGACGAGCGTAGCAAGAGCTTCGCCTTCGACGTCTTCAGCGATAATGAGGAGCGGCTTTCCCGACTGGACGACAGCTTCGAGGATCGGAAGCAGCGATTGCAGGTTCGACAGCTTCTTCTCGTGGATAAGGATATAGGGTTCCTCGAATTCGACCCGCATCTTGTCGGCATTGGTGACGAAGTATGGGCTGAGATAGCCGCGGTCGAACTGCATGCCTTCGACGACTTCGAGTTCGGTTTCACCGGTCTTGGCTTCTTCGACCGTGATCACACCTTCGTTGCCGACTTTTTCCATGGCCTCGGCGAGATAACGGCCGATCTCGGCATCGCCATTGGCGGAGATGGTGCCGACCTGGGCGATCTCGGAGTTGTTCGAGATCTTGCGCGCGTTTGCCTTCAGTTCCCTAACGACCGCATCGACGGCAAGGTCGATACCGCGCTTGAGGTCCATCGGGTTCATACCGGAGGCGACAGCCTTGGCGCCTTCCTTGACGATGGCCTGTGCGAGAACCGTGGCGGTCGTGGTGCCGTCACCGGCAAGATCGTTGGTTTTGGAGGCGACTTCGCGCAGCATCTGCGCGCCCATGTTTTCGAACTTGTCTTCAAGTTCGATTTCCTTGGCGACCGAAACACCGTCCTTGGTGATGCGCGGCGCGCCGAAGGACTTGTCGATAACCACATTCCGCCCTTTCGGGCCGAGCGTGACCTTTACCGCATTAGCCAGCACATCGACCCCTCGCAGCATGCGATCACGGGCATCGGTATGGAACTTGACTTCTTTTGCAGCCATTTTCTTCACTCCTTTGATAGGCAGCTATTTGACTGATGGTTGGAAAGCGCCTTAGGCCGCCTTTTTGTGCTCGGCCTGGGCTTCGATGACGCCCATGACATCGCTTTCCTTCATGATCAGAAGGTCTTCCCCATTGATCTTGATCTCGGTGCCGGACCATTTGCCGAATAGAATGCGATCGCCGACCTTGACGTCGAGCGCCTGGATCTGGCCGGCATCGTTGCGCGCGCCGGAGCCGACGGCGATTACCTCGCCTTCCTGCGGTTTTTCCTTGGCGGTGTCGGGGATGATGATGCCGCCTTTGGTCTTTTCTTCCGATTCGACACGGCGGACGAGAATGCGATCATGAAGCGGTCGGAACGACATGTTTTCCTCCGATGGACAAACAATGATGATGTTGTTCCCCTGGCCGGACCGGATGACCAGTCCGGGCGGGTGCAAAGACCTCGGTCGAGCGTTTTGCGCAAAATGATCTGGTTTTGCATTTTTTCGATTTCAAGAGGGCGAATGAAAAAAATTAGCACTCGCACTTACTGGCTGCTAACACACTGGAAAGGAACAGAAAACCTGAATCAGACGTTCACAATTCCGTTGATGGCCGCAAAAAATTGCGCCACCTTTTGACTGTCATGAAACGGAGATGAAGCATGCGATTTTCATCGGATCTCGAACGTCAATTGAATGGCTACGGGCTCACCACCGCTCACATTCTCTACCGCATTCCCGATTTTGAATCACTTCTGCAGACCTACGTCTGGCAGGATTACGATCTTGCGCCGGATTTCCCTGAGATGCATAAGTTTCTGGATTTCTGGCAAACCAATCTCGATGGGCCGCTGCATTCGGTCCGCTATTCCCACCAGCGCCTGATAGGGCCGAACGAATGGCGCCGTGTCGAAGGCGAGTTCAAGCTGCACTGAGACTTGAAACTGGATTTTTATCTTCCTAGCTCTTCTTGCGACCGAAGCCGATGAGTTCGGTCGCTATCTCATGTCTTTTTGGAATGGGTGACGGAACGTGGAAGAGAAGATCAGTGTCATCAAGAACCTTAGCGTTGAGGAACGCGAAGAGACCCTCATCGATATCGCGCGGATTCTGGAGGACACAGCACGGGAGGCCTTTGTCGAAGGCAACAAGCATTTTGCGGTGCTATCCAACAACATGGCCGCGGCAATCCGGATCAACGCCGACGAGCTTGCGCGCGATGACGTTCGAAATGCTGAGCGCGTGCTGCAGCAGGCAACGACAATGCTTTCAGAATTCAAAGCCGCCCACCCCTATAGATTGGTGAGCATGGCCGTTCACTAGCGAATTGTGGCGTATGGGGTGGAGCGAGCCCCAAAATCGGCCGGCGTCTATGACGCCGGCCGAATGTTGTCGTAATTTAGTTCTGCGGAAAGTCCGTGCTAACAGTCACGTGTTGCCAGGCGTCGAAATTCTTCCGCAGAACCTCCAGGCGTCCCTGCGCGAGCTTATATGCATCCGAACCGAGGAGGAGCCGGAGAGGAGGCTCGGCTGCGTCGACTGCCTTGATTATGGCCGCCGCGCCGCGAACTGGATCGCCCGGCTGTTTGCCTGAATATTCACGCGCGGCCCTGCGTCGGGCGCCCGCTGTTTCGGCGTAATCGTCGATCACGGTCTTGGATTCGATCATGGAGCGACCAGCCCAATCCGTTCGAAAGCCGCCTGGTTCCACGATTGTCACCTTGATGCCGAGCGGCCCGACTTCCTGCGACAGAGATTCCGAAAACCCCTCAACGGCGAACTTGCTGGCATGATAATAACCGGTCGCCGGAAACGCCATCAGACCACCAACCGAGGATATGTTGATGATGTGACCGTTTCGGCGAGCGCGCATCCGGGGCAGGGCCTTTCGTGTCACTGAATAGAGGCCGAAGACGTTGGTTTCGAACTGACGGCGAATTTCGGCGTCTTCGCCTTCTTCGATGGCGGAGAAGTAGCCGTAGCCAGCATTGTTCACCAGCACGTCGATATGACCAAAGTGCGCTTCGGCGCCGGAAACGGCCGTCTCGACTGCCTTCTCATCGGTTACGTCGAGTGGCAGCGCGATAGCGTTGCCGTCATATCTTCCAACGAGGTCTTCGAGATTTTCCGGGCGGCGAGCGGTTAGCACAGCGCGATCGCCGCGCTCCAGCACCTGCTTGGCAAGCTCGTAACCAAAACCGGTCGAGCAGCCGGTTATGAACCAAATCTTCTGTGACATGGGATTGCCTTTCCTGTTTCAAACTTCCTTGGCTCGGCAGACAGGAACCGTAACGCCACCGCCTGCGAAGCTGAACGCCGCTGAATTTGGCAACAAGCCCCCTTTGAAACTACGGCAATCATGCCAATATTTTGCACCATCCTGCCAAGCAGTCCGCTCCAGCCTTTCCGTATCGGAAAGTACGTATCAGACACGGAGCAATGGAGATGATCGTGAAACAAATCGTTGAAACGATGTGCGGCATCGTCGAGTGTCACGCCGATAAGCTGCGTACGCCGACAATCATTCCGGGTCTTGTGCTCCACCAGATGCAGACAAGCATCAATCCGATCCACGCTTTTTATCATCCACGGGTGTGCATCATCTTGCGGGGAGGCAAGACAGTTAGTCTCGGCCACGAGCGGTTTCACGTGGACCAATCGACATTCCTGCTCGTCACCGTCGATTTACCTGTCGCATCACAGGTGTTCAAAGCCGATAACGGAAAGTCTCACCTTGCCCTCACTTTGGACCTCGACCGGACGATGCTTGCCGATGTCCTGCAACGCCTTCCACCGCATCAGACGCCGACCAGCCCTCCGGCCGGCATTATCGCTTCCGAGCTTACAAGATCGCTGCTTGAGCCTTTCGCGAGATTGCTGAATTTGCTGGACAACCCGGACGAGGTTGAATTTATCCGGCCCTTGATCGTTCAAGAGATCCATTATCGGCTTGCGCGGACCGGTCTTAGCGAGAGGCTCGGCCAATTCGCCTGGAGCGGCTCCCACCTGTGGCAGATTGGAAAAGCAACGAGTTGGATCAAGGCGAACTACAAGGAGCCCATGAGGATCGAGGAACTTTCCGAAATGGCAGGGATGAGCGTCACGTCCTTCCACCGCCATTTCAAAGCCGTCACATTGATGACGCCGATACAGTACCGAACTCAGGTGCGCCTGCAGGAGGCAAGACGTATGCTGATTTCAGAACGCGCTGCGGCCGGCACGGCGGGCGTCGCGGTAGGCTATGACAGCCAATCGCAATTTAGCAGAGACTACAAGCGAATGTTCGGGGCGCCTCCGGCGTCTGATGCCGCTCGCCTCGTCAGGACAATATGACGATACGTGCGCCGTGGAACATTGCGCCGACCTCGATCCGGCACCGAAGCGTGATCGGCATTGAAGAAAATCTGAGGTGCCGAGAAAAGTTTTCGTGCCGACCGCCAGCGTTTCGTTGACCAGGGCCGCGGGGCCGGCCAATGAATCCGTTGACGATCAGCCGCGTCAGTTAGGTGGCAATGGCCGGCTGCACTCACTCCGCAGCCTCGATTTGGCGCTTGAGATAGTGCCCATTCAGGAAAGAGTGGTAGGCATCGGCAATGCCCTCCTTCAGGACGATCTTTGGAGACCAGCCAAGCCTGCGAAGTTTGTCGGCACTCATGAGTTTGCGTGGCGTGCCGTCCGGTTTCGTGAGATCGCGGGTGATCTCGCCTTCGAAGCCGACAACCTCCGCAACCAGCTGCGCCAATTCGAGGATGCTAATGTCTTTTCCGGAGCCGACATTCACATGGCTTTCGGCGGAATAGGTCTTCATCAGATAGACACAGGCATCGGCGCAATCATCGACATGGAGAAATTCTCGCTTTGGTGTGCCAGTGCCCCAGATGCGCATTTCCTTATCGCCGTTGGCCTTCGCCTCATGTGCCTTGCGGATCAGGGCCGGCATGACATGGCTTGATGCGAGATCAAAATTGTCGCCTGGCCCATAGAGATTGGTGGGCATGGCCGAGATGAAATCCGTGCCGTGTTGCTTTCGATAGGCAGCGCAGAGCTTCAATCCGGCAATTTTGGCGATCGCATACCATTCATTCGTGGGCTCGAGCGATCCGGTCAGAAGCGCAGCTTCGACAATCGGCTGATCGGCGAACTTCGGGTAAATGCAGGACGAACCTAGAAACATCAGCTTTTGGACGCCAACTTTATAAGCGGCGTGGATGATGTTCGCCTCGAGAATCAGGTTGTCGTAAAGGAAGTCGGCCGGATAGGTATCGTTGGCGAGAATGCCGCCAACCTTGGCAGCGGCCAGGAAGACGGCATCGGGACGGTTCTTCGCCATCCATGCCTCCACCTGATCCTGCCGCCTCAGATCGACTTCGGCGTGCGGGACCGTCAAAATCTCGCAACCCTCGGACCCGAGGCGCCGCACGATCGCAGAGCCCACCATGCCGCGGTGGCCGGCGACATAGACCCTCTTTCCGGCAAGGCTGTAGATGACATCAGGCATGAACCAAGCCCTTGTTCGCACCGACCGACGGAACATTGCGGGCCATGACTTTCAAATCCTCGCGAACCATTTCCGAAACCAGCTGGTCAAGAGTGATCTCGTGTTTCCAGCCGAGTTTTGTATGCGCCTTTGTCGGATCGCCAAGCAGAAGGTCGACTTCAGTGGGGCGGAAGTAGGCGGGGTCGATTTCTACCACGCATCGGCCGGAGAGCTTGTCATATCCCTTTTCGTCGATACCCTCCCCACGCCAATCGATCGGCATGCCCAGCCTGGCAAAGGCCTTCTCGACAAAGGAGCGAACGGTGTGCGTTTCGCCGGTCGCAAGAACATAATCCTCAGGTTCGTCCTGCTGCAGCATGAGCCACATGCCGCGGACATATTCTCGCGCATGTCCCCAGTCGCGCTTAGCATCCAGATTGCCGAGATAGAGCCGGTCCTGCAGGCCAAGATGGATGGCTGCGGCCGCCCGAGTGATCTTGCGCGTTACGAAGGTTTCGCCGCGGATCGGGCTTTCGTGATTGAACAGAATACCGTTCGAGGCATGCATGCCATAGGCTTCGCGATAATTGACGACGATCCAGTAGGCATAGAGCTTGGCAACGGCATAGGGGGATCGAGGGTAGAAGGGCGTCGTCTCGTTCTGTGGAACCGTCTGCGCTTTGCCGTAGAGTTCGGAGGTGGATGCCTGGTAGAAACGGGTCTTCTTGGTCATGCCCAGCAGGCGAATGGCTTCAAGCAGCCGCAACGTGCCGCCTCCATCCGCGTTGGCGGTATATTCCGGCGTCTCGAAAGAGACCTGGACGTGGCTCTGTGCGGCAAGATTATAGATTTCGTCGGGCTGCGTTTCCTGGACGACCCTTATGAGGTTCGTTGCATCCGTCATATCGCCGTAGTGCAGGATGAAACGCGGATTGTCGACATGAGGATCCTCGTAGAGGTGTTCGATGCGATTGGTGTTGAAGGACGACGAACGCCGCTTGATGCCGTGAACAATATAGCCCTTATCCAACAGCAACTCGGCCAGATACGCACCGTCCTGACCCGTTACGCCGGTAATTAGTGCAACTTTCCTGTTCTGTCTCATTCCGGTATCCATGATCGCTCTCCAACTCGAATACGAACGCTGTTTCTGACAAGCTGATGCTGCAAGGGACGGGCGCTGCGCCGCGTCAGTCAGGCGGAATGCCTTGCCGAATACATCGACGGGGCGGTGCCTTGCAGCTTGAACGGGGGGCTCCGGCCTTACCTGCCATGCGGGGGAGCGAAGCGTTTTGCGTCATTTTTGCATCCCCAGATACGGGTGCAGCCAACGCAAGGTGAACCATGCCGCGATCGGCGATATCTCGAAATTCTGATATTTCATCAACGACCTTGCGTATAATTCGGAGTCGCGGAAATTGTATTTGGCGTGACGTTTAGGTTTGACGTTGTTGATGGCGACGACGATGTCGGCATTGCGGGCGCTCCTGAGCTGCTGCAGGCAGAATTCTGCGGCCCGGCGGCTGGTCTTTGCCCATTGCACGACCATCAGCGTTCGCTCGGCAAGCGCCGTCAGATGCATCGTATCGGCCGAGGCGAGCACCGGGGCGCTGTCGAAGATAACGATCTGGCCTCTGGCGCGGGCCATCTCGATGATCTCGGCCAGGTCGGCCGACCGCATGCGCCGCTGCAGACCGGGATTGCCGGCCGGGATGAAGTCGATGCCGCTCGGGTGGTGATGGACGATGTCCTCAAGAGCTGCCTGCCCACTCAAGAACTCGTTCAGCCCCTGCGTCAGGCCGGACCTGAACAACGTGTCGAGATGTCCGCGCCGGATGTCGCTGTCGACGAGCAGCACCGGCGTGCCGTTGGCGGCGAGTTCGATTGCCAGCGATCCGGCCACCAGCGACTTGCCTTCGCCGCTGTGGGCCGAGGTCACGGCAATACTGTTCGGCAGCTTTCCGCCATTGGTCTGTTTGAGCGAGATCATGATGGTGCGGATCGCTTCGTCGAACATGCCGATCTGCGTTTGCCCGAACAGCCTTGAAGGGTCTCTGCGGTCTTTGCGTCGCAAGTGCGGTACGAAGCCGGCCGGCACGATGCGCGCCATACCGGTGATCTGGTCGAAGCTGCGCACCGTCCTGTCCATCATCTCGACCACGAAGGCAGCCGTTACCGCAACCGAGATGGAAGCGAAGAAGGCACCGATCAGATAGAACAGCCGGCTGCGTCCCTGGGGGGTGAGCGGCACTGCAGCCGGTGACAGAACCTCCAGTTCGGCGCCCGGCAGCATGGCCTGCCCGACGAGGCCGCGGCGCTGCTCCTCGAGCTTGTCGAGGGCCGTCTGCTCCTTGTCGGCGATGCGCTGCAGCCGCGTAAGCTCGGTCTGCGCCAGGAAAGAGCGGGAGCGCTGCTCATAGGCGGCCGTCAGGGCCGATCGGACCGTGCGATCCTCGTCATCCAGAGCGGTCAGCCTGGCGCGCATGGACTGCAGGTACCGGTCGACCGCCGTGCTGAGATCGGCGCGGGACCTGTCGATTTTTGCCCGCAGGTCGACCACGGCGGGAGCGTCGGTGCCATAGATGTCGAGAAGGCGGGCCAGATCCTGCTGCTGGGTCCGCAGGTCGGCCTGCATCACGCCGATGCTGTCGGGAACGGATTTGGTCTGGGCGGCAAGCGAAGGATCGTCGGCCGCTTCCAGCGCGGCGATCGTATCCTTGATGTCGGCGCGGCTTTGTCCGATCTTCGCCTGCCGGTCGCTCAGCTCGACGATCGCCTTGATCTGTTCGCTCTGATCATCGTCATTTTGAACGACGCCCATCGTTTGCTGATAGGTGTCGGCAGCATCGCGGGCGGCTTTGGCGCGATCCTGCTGTTCGGCGATGCGCTGGCCGATCCATGCTTGCGCCGTGTCCAGGCTGGCGCGGATACTGTCCTTGCGTTCTTCGAGATAGATGCTGATGAGCCGGTTCGGGACGGCGGCTGCGAGTTCCGGATCGCCGGCCGTAAAGCCGATCTGGACGACGTCGCTCTGGCCGTCGCGCCACACACTCAGCGCCTTGTAATAGGCCTGGATGATCGGCTCGACATTGTCTCCTGCCGGCTGCGACGGCTTATCGCTGCTCACCAAGCCGCGCAAGGTTGCCCTGATCTCATCGACGACGGAGGCTTGGCGCAGGGCCGGGTTGAACTCCGGCCGCTCGTCGAGCCGCAAGTCGCCGATGACCCGCTCGGCCACGCTTCTCGACAGAAGCCGCTCGGTCTCGGAGGTGACGTTGAGCGGCGCATCGCCGCCGGCATCGCCGCTGCTCAGCGCGGTTGCCAGGGGCTTGTGGATCATCAGCCGGGACCCGGCATGATAGCTCGGCTGCAATCCCGAGATCAGCACGATCGACGCCGCCATCAGCACCGCCATCACAGCAACGATCATCACCAGCCGCCGACGCAGCAAACGTAACCCGGAGGTTAGATCTCTCGCTTCGGTGGGAAACCGGATCGCGAACATAATCACGGCAGTCGCAAACAGGACGAAGAGAATGCTATTCTGAGTGAGGATGATCGTTTCCGTGAGGTTCATCACCAGGAACATGATGACCAGTACGTTCAGCCACAGCCAGCCTTCCTCGGGAGCGTCACATAGCAGCGCCGCTCCCTGCCGCACTGCGCGGGCGATGGTCCAGACCAGGGGGATGAAGCCCAGGAGCCCGAGACTTAGCAATGTGTCGCGAAATCCATTATGGGCGTGCGGCGCCGGCCACCCCGCCGCGGCTCGGACGTGCCAGCCATCGGCGTTGGAGTCGGCCCAGAAGGCCTGATATCCGTACCCGAACAACAACCGCCTTCCAATCGCGTGATCCACTTCCCGCCAGAGCGGAACACGGCCGGTCAGCGTCGCATCCTTGCCCAGCGCTTCGAGCATGGGAACGAGCAGTTCGCTGAGGCCTACAAGGACCAGCGCGACCAATTGCAGACAGACTAGCACGAGGGTCACCCGTCCGAGATCGCGGGTCTTTGATAGAGCAAGGAAGAAAACCGTGGCCACCACCGCACTGGCCAGCGAGGTCATGGCCGTCATCGACTGAGACGCGACAAGGCAAACGAGACTGGCGCACAGCAGCGGTATGCTGACGATTCTCAGCCCCGCCCGCCGATCCGCTGCCATCACGCTGCATGCGAAAGTCGCGATTGCGGCGTTCCACCCGAGCGCGTTCTTGTTGTCAAAGACCCCTCTCAGGGAGCTCTCGCCCACGGTGAACGCGCGACTGGGCCATGCCACAGCCATCAAAAGACTGAACGCCATGCCGGAGCCGAGCACCACGACCGTCAGCAATAGGAATTGCCGCGGCGTGAACAGGATGGCGAGAAGATACGCAAGCGATACCGAGAGAACGAGCGCGACGCCCCGCTGCAGGGTGAGAGCGGGGCTGGGCGACCACAGCACCGAGACAAGCGGTAAAAGGAGGAGCACAACGAACGGCAGGCTGCGGCGGATGGCGACCAGCAGCTCTGCCTGATTTCGAGCCAAGAGCCCAAGAGAAATCATATAGATAGGCATCCCAAGCAGGCGAAGAGTCGCCATTTCACTGGCATCCAGGTAGCCATCGCGATCGATCAGAGGGAAAACGCAACCGCTCAGAAGGAGCAGCGCAATGATGACACCGACGCATTCCATCGAACGCCAAGGCATGAGGACACTGGGGCTGTAGATTGCCGGGTAGCAAGCCTTATCCACCATGTCATTCTGCCGGATATTGGCTGCTCAACTGGCCTTCCGGCGGTCTCGCGCTCGCCACTGCGGAACTTGCGGCGATGCCGACCCGTCGCACAGAGCCGGCGGTGGCGGGGGCGCTGCGCCTCGCCTGATCGGCAACGGTGCCGCTATCCGACACGGCAGCGGCTCGGCCCGTCAGATGCTCCACCAGATAAAGCGGCCGTTGCCGGACCTCGACAGCGATGCGGCCGACATATTCGCCAAGGAGCCCGACGGAGATCATGTTGAATGCGCCGAACACCAGGATGACCACCATTATCGATGCATAACCAGGCGCATCGACGCCGAATATTAGCGTTCGCCCGATGATGATGGCCGCGTAGAGTTGCGCCAGAAAAACGACGACGAGGCCGACATAGGTCCAGATCCGCAGCGGCATCGTCGTCGATCCGGTGATCCCGTCCAAAGCGAAATTCCACAGGCGCCAATATACCCATTTCGAGGTGCCTGCCGTGCGTTTCGGCCGGTCGTATTCGACCGTCGCCTGCGTGAAGCCAACCCAGGAGAACAGGCCTTTCATAAAGCGGATGCGCTCCGGCATGCCGTTCAGAACATCGACGACGCTGCGGTCCAGCAGTCGGAAGTCGCCGACATTGTCCTGGATGGGATAATCGGCCATTCGATTATAGAGGCCGTAAAAAGCCGTGGCGCTCCAGCGCTTGAGCCAGGTGTCGCTGCCGCGCCTCTTGCGGCGTGCGTTGACCACCTTTGCGCCGCGCATCCAGGCGCTTACCATATCAGGAACGATGTCCGGCGGGTCCTGCAGATCGACGTCCATCGGGATGATTGCGTCGCCGCGGGCATGGGCAAGGCCGGCGGCCAGCGCTGCGTCCTTGCCGAAGTTTCGCGACAGGCAAATCAGGCCGACATCCGATCGCTGCGCCACGAGGCCTTCGATGATCTCTACAGTGCGATCTCTGCTGCCGTCGTCGACGAAGAGAATCTCCACCTGCCCGCCTGATCCGAGAGCGCTGCGGATCGCGTTAGTCTGTGCATCCAGAGCCTGGAGAAAGAGCACAATCGTCTCCTCCTCGTTAAACACCGGCACCACGATACTCAGTACCAGGCCTTCCGTATCGGACATGCCTCGGGGCGAAAGATCAGTTGTAGCAATTGGCCATGTGCGGGGGAGTTCCGTGCTGTGCGGCAACATTTCAAGCCCCCGATGTGATGAAATGGGTTGGACCATGCGTGCCAGCGACCGCACGACGATCGGCGCTCAGCCGATCGAGCAACTGCAGGCACATGCCGAATAGGGATCGGGCCTGATAAAAGTCTTCGCCGAGACAGCGGAGCCGCCCACAGGTGTTTTGAGGAAGCCGCTCGATCCGATCACTCTTTACAATAGTCTTACTCTTGACCATGCCCGGCTCCATCCAGCTTGCCGAACTTGCAAGCTTCAAGGCTCATCGAACTTCTCTCGGAATCTCCGTCTATGATGACGCACAAGCCTTTGTAGAAATGAACTTTATTCTTTATGCCGGCTGGTCGAAAGCGAGCCATAAGACGTACGCGTACCACTTTGTGCTGATTGTTGCTCGAACGGAGAAAGCGTTAGTCTTAGCGCTGATCTAAGCCGGGATAGATGTATTGCCGGCGGCGCGCTGGACACGGTTTTAGGACTTGTACGTGGATGGGCATATCTGACCTCGATCTGACGACGGGCGCGGAGATCGCCGCACCATCGAACCCGGTAAATAAACCAGGATCGTTTTCACAGAGGTCGCATCCGTCGTCGTGGCAGGTCATTTCGTGGGTTGCCATGGGTGCCACCTTGGGGGCGCTGTGTATCGCGATCAGCGGACAGAGCTACTGGATAGACGAAGCCAACACCGCCTGGCGCGCAGCGGAGCCGCACTTCGGGGCGTTTCTGGCCCGCATGGTCGCAGAGACCGGTTCAGATGCGCAGATGCCGTTTTTCCTCGTGGCGATCTGGGCTTGGGAGAAAATCGCAGGCGACGGCGAGATCGCTCTCAGGGTGATGAACCTGCTTTGGCTTATTCCTGGCCTCTACATTTTCGCTAACGCTCGGGTTGATCGCCTTCTGGTGGCCGGGACCAGCGCCTTCCTGTGGTACTACATCGATGAGGCGCGGCCCTATGGTATGCAGATCGGGGCGAGCCTCATGGTCTTCGGCCTGCTCGAGCGCGCGGTCGTTGCAGCGAGCGATCGCGGCGCAGAGGTCCCCCTTCTTAGCCGCTGTCAAGCATGGCTGCTCGCGTTCGGGCTTATCGCTCTTGCCGGAAGCAGCTTGCTCGGCGCGATATGGGCCGCAGCCGCGGTTGCCGCCGCCGCGTGCGCCGTATCCTGGCGCAGTCGCCGGCTTGCAGCCAGCCATCTCATCGGGCCGTCGGTTCTCCTCGTGGTCGTGATGGCGCCGCTCGGGCTCTATTATCTCTGGACGGTGATCGGAGGGGCAGGCGGCACCAAAGTGGCGACGACCGATGCGCGGACTCTGTTTTTTTCGGCCTACGAACTGTTCGGTTTTGCAGGCCTCGGGCCGGGCCGCACGGATCTGCGCACAGGGGAGGGGGCGATCGTCTTTTCTTACGTGGTTGCTCTGGCGAGCTACGCCATCCTGGTCGCGGCGGTTACGTTGGCGGGGTTGATCCAGGCCATTCGAAATATTCCGCCTCGCACGCTGGCAGCGTGCGCGATCGCCTTCACGTCCGCTGCTGCACTGATCCTGATTGCCGGATATATTCTGCATTGGCGCGTCGTCGGTCGCCATCTTGCGCCCGCAATCGCGGTCATCCTGGCGCTGCAGGCGGCGGGCGTGGCGTTGCTCTGGCGTAGGCCCGCCGGCAAGCTCGTGGTGCTTGGCTTTCTGATGATGGCATTGGCCTCCGGCGCGAGCATCAGGTTCGCTCCCCGCCACGCCAAGGACGACTATCGCTCCGCGGCCGGCGTCGTGCGCTCAGCTCTCGCTGAGGGTGATCGCGTCTGGTGGAATGCCGACGCGCTCGGCGCTCTCGTTTACAGCGTGCCGCTCGGCCGCGAGTGCGGCAGTGCGCTCTATGTCTCCGAGCCGCGGCCAGGCTTTGCTTCCACACTGGAGGCTCCAACCCTCATCGTCACCAGCAAGTCTGATATCTACGATCCGGAAGGGATCCTGACCGCGTTCCTGTCCGACCAACATTTTCAAATCACCGAGACCTTTCAGGCTTTCCAGATCTGGCGACGCGCGCCGTCGACGGATCCATTGCCTTGCCGCTAACCGCCTATATCACGCTCCGAGCTGCTGCTATCGACGCCACTGAGCTCACTATGAGCTAGCCGCCGTTGGCGAGAATGTTCTCGGCGACCGTATTCATCGCGGTGCCGAGCCAGAAACGTTCTCGGGCATTCGGCGGCGTGTCTGCATCGGAATCGGCCTCATCTGCTCCGATGTCGACCTTGCCGTTCACACGGGCCTGCCCGTCAGGGCGACGTATCCGAGCCCGAAAGCGGACGTTCCGGCATTGATGGCCGGCGAAGCCGGCTTCAGGTGGAAATTTTCCGTGGCCGGGTCGGAAAGCAGCGGATCAAACCCAAGCAGGTTCCCGTCGGCAGCGTCCGACGAACGGCCGTCCGAAAGTACCGACGCCTCGCGCGGAGTGCCGTTGAACGTGATATTGTTGTACCACTTCACACCCTTGTTCACGTAGCCGTTGGTGCTGATGTCGTTGATGGCTCGATTCCGGGTCCGCCGCACTATCCTTCGTTATCGATCTGCTCTGGTGCGTACCTTTACCACGACCTGATCGTCGGGCCTGAGTTGGCCTGCTTGGCGCGGCTGATCGTCTTCCATGGTGCTGACAAGCTGCCTTTGGCGATGTCGCTTCCATCAGTGGCGATGTAATAGTCCGCCATCGCTCTTCTCCTGTCCCTAGTGTGCTGATCCCGCGGGTACTGGCTGCGATGATTGATGGCGTTCGCCTGCTGCCTAAGCGACGGCGGGCGATAAGGTCTATTAAACCATTGGTAATATTCAGATTTACGCTTTGATATCGTGATATTTCATCAACGACCTTGCGTATAATTCGGAGTCGCGGAAATTGTATTTGGCGTGACGTTTGGGTTTGACGTTGTTGATGGCGACGACGATGTCGGCATTGCGGGCGCTCCTGAGCTGCTGCAGGCAGAATTCTGCGGCCCGGCGGCTGGTCTTTGCCCATTGCACGACCATCAGCGTTCGCTCGGCAAGCGCCGTCAGATGCATCGTATCGGCCGAGGCGAGCACTGGGGCGCTGTCGAAGATAACGATCTGGCCTCTGGCGCGGGCCATCTCGATGATCTCGGCCAGGTCGGCCGACCGCATGCGCCGCTGCAGACCGGGATTGCCGGCCGGGATGAAGTCGATGCCGCTCGGGTGGTGATGGACGATGTCCTCAAGAGCTGCCTGCCCACTCAAGAACTCGTTTAGCCCCTGCGTCAGGCCGGACCTGAACAACGTGTCGAGATGTCCGCGCCGGATGTCGCTGTCGACGAGCAGCACAGGCGTGCCGTTGGCGGCGAGTTCGATTGCCAGCGATCCGGCCACCAGCGACTTGCCTTCGCCGCTGTGGGCCGAGGTCACGGCAATACTGTTCGGCAGCTTTCCGCCATTGGTCTGTTTGAGCGAGATCATGATGGTGCGGATCGCTTCGTCGAACATGCCGATCTGCGTTTGCCCGAACAGCCTTGAAGGGTCTCTGCGGTCTTTGCGTCGCAAGTGCGGGACGAAGCCGGCCGGCACGATGCGCGCCATACCGGTGATCTGGTCGAAGCTGCGCACCGTCCTGTCCATCATCTCGACCACGAAGGCAGCCGTTACCGCAACCGAGATGGAAGCGAAGAAGGCACCGATCAGATAGAACAGCCGGCTGCGTCCCTGGGGGGTGAGCGGCACTGCAGCCGGTGACAGAACCTCCAGTTCGGCGCCCGGCAGCATGGCTTGCCCGACGAGGCCGCGGCGCTGCTCCTCGAGCTTGTCGAGGGCCGTCTGCTCCTTGTCGGCGATGCGCTGCAGCCGCGTAAGCTCGGTCTGCGCCAGGAAAGAGCGGGAGCGCTGCTCATAGGCGGCCGTCAGGGCCGATCGGACCGTGCGATCCTCGTCATCCAGAGCGGTCAGCCTGGCGCGCATGGACTGCAGGTACCGGTCGACCGCCGTGCTGAGATCGGCGCGGGACCTGTCGATTTTTGCCCGCAGGTCGACCACGGCGGGAGCATCGGTGCCATAGATGTCGAGAAGGCGGGCCAGATCCTGCTGCTGGGTCCGCAGGTCGGCCTGCATCACGCCGATGCTGTCGGGAACGGATTTGGTCTGGGCGGCAAGCGAAGGATCGTCGGCCGCTTCCAGCGCGGCGATCGTATCCTTGATGTCGGCGCGGCTTTGTCCGATCTTCGCCTGCCGGTCGCTCAGCTCGACGATCGCCTTGATCTGTTCGCTCTGATCATCGTCGTTTTGAACGACGCCCATCGTTTGCTGATAGGTGTCGGCAGCATCGCGGGCGGCTTTGGCGCGATCCTGCTGTTCGGCGATGCGCTGGCCGATCCATGCTTGCGCCGTGTCCAGGCTGGCGCGGATACTGTCCTTGCGTTCTTCGAGATAGATGCTGATGAGCCGGTTCGGGACGGCGGCTGCGAGTTCTGGATCGCCGGCCGTAAAGCCGATCTGGACGACGTCGCTCTGGCCGTCGCGCCACACACTCAGCGCCTTGTAATAGGCCTGGATGATCGGCTCGACATTGTCTCCTGCCGGCTGCGACGGCTTATCGCCGCTCACCAAGCCGCGCAAGGTTGCCCTGATCTCATCGACGACGGAGGCTTGGCGCAGGGCCGGGTTGAACTCCGGCCGCTCGTCGAGCCGCAAGTCGCCGATGACCCGCTCGGCCACGCTTCTCGACAGAAGCCGCTCGGTCTCGGAGGTGACGTTGAGCGGCGCATTGTTGCCGGCATCGCCGCTGCTCAGCGCAGTTGCCAGGGGCTTGTGGATCATCAGCCGGGACCCGGCATGATAGCTCGGTTGCAATCCCGAGATCAGCACGATCGACGCCGCCATCAGCACCGCCGTCACAGCAACGATCATCACCAGCCGCCGACGGATCAAACGTAAACCAGACGTTAGATCAAACTCCTCCGATTTCATCTCCGTCTGAAAGCGGGGTTCGTAATGGACCGCCGGGAGCGGCACGTTGCGGTCTGGCGGAAAAGTCGAAATTGTCATTTTGCGCTAACCCTTGCTTGAGGTTGCGCGGAGATGGTTTCGTAGAGTTTTTCCATCGACCGCATATAGGCCTTCATACTGAAATGGTTGAGATAATGGGCGCGTGCCCTCGTCGAGAGGCGGCTGCGGACATCTGGATCCGCAACCAGTCTCGCAAGGGCCGCTGCCAAGGCATCCTTGTCTCCGACAGGGACGAAGACACCGGTTTCACCGTCGGAAATGACCTCTTCGTGCGCCCCAACGCGCGTGGTGACAACAGCAAGCCCGTGGGAAAGCCCTTCGAGCACCGCCATCGCCAAGCCTTCGGCATGCGAGGGCAAGACCAGGATATCGGCACGTGCACACAGCGCGCGCGCCTCGTCGGCGCCAAGCCATCCCGGCATGTCCACCAGGCCTGAAAGGCCCATATCCGTAGCCTGGCGGCGATAATCTTCGACAGGCCCGTCTCCTGCCAGCACGGCGCGCCAGCGAAGCTCTTTCATGACCGGATGGCTAAGGGCGAGCAGAAGTTCCGGAACGCCTTTGCGTTCGCTCAGCCGGCCGAGAAATATGATCAACGGCGGCTCGCCGGCACGAATGTTGTGTGCCCCGGGATCGGGGACACAATTGTGAGCGATCACGAGGCGGCGCTCGTCTACGCCCAGACGTGTCGCAAGCGTCACGCGATCACGCTCACCCAGCGCCACGACGCAATCAGCACGTTGAAACATCCGGCGTATCAGCGATTGTTGACGCGGCGAGCGTGCAGCAAAATCGCCGGCATAATCGTAGTCGTGTAGATGCAATATGTGAAAGCACCCGAGCAAATGGGCAGCTTCAGTCAGGATCAGCTTGCGGAAGGTGCTGCCGCGGCCTGCGACATGGATATGGTGAATGCGTTTCGGATCGACGACTCGATCCTTCGCCATTGTCAGGATTGCGCCCAGCAGACGCAGAGACGACGACGCGGCAGACCATCGAGGCCCTCTGGTGTCGGTGACGGCGTGTTCTGCCCCGCCTTCTTTCGCCGTGCTGGTCAGATATCCGATCAGCCTGCCAATACCGCCGCCGTTCTCGCAGCCACCCGGAACATAATGGCGGACCCTTGTCGTGTTCCGCACCACTGACGGATGACCATCCATAAGTACTTTCATCAGCATGATCCGACCACCTCGCGATAAAGAGCGGCTGCCCGGGCGCCGACCTGTTCGGGCGAGTTCGGTCCTGTGGCCCATTCGAGTGCCTTGGTGCCGAGATCGTTTCTAAGATCGTTATTATCCGCCAATGTACGGATCGCTTTCGCGAGCTCTTCCGCATTATCAGGCGGAACCACCATTCCCAGTCCGTTGGGCTGAACGGTCGCTCGCAATTCGCCCACGTCAGTTACGATAACGGGTTTGCCGAAGGCCGCAGCAAGGTTGAGCACGCCGCTTTGGGATGCTTCCGTGTAGGGAAGGACAACGATATCGGCATCGAGGAAGAGCTGGGCGACCTCCTCGTCTTCGATAAAACGGTTGCGAATGTCGTAGCGGCCAGCTTCACCCATGAGCGGCCGGAAGACCCAGGGATCATCGCCGCGGCCTGCGACCGTAATGCGCAGATTGGGGAGCGCATCCTTAAGTATCGCCTCGGCACGGATCAGTTGCTTCAAACCCTTGTAAGCGAAAATTCGCCCAAAGAGCAGAACGCGCACAGTTCCATCGGCGGCACGCCGCGCCAGCTTTTGCCGCCGAGCAAGTTCCGCATAGCGATGGATGGCGGGATGCGACAGGACATGCACGCAGTCTGGAGATTTTGAATATCGATCGAGGACCATCCGCTTCAGTCCCTCGCCATGCACGACGACATGCCCGGACTGTCTCACCATTAATCCCGGTGCCCAGCCGGGCAGCGTACGCGTATCGGAATCGCCGGGATGCAGTTCCACATCATGAACGGTGGTCACGAGCGGGACCGGTCGCCAGAACGGCACGGCAAAGTTCAACCACAGCGTAGTATTGCTCAAGAGATGAATGAGGTTCGGCTGCTCGTGCCGGATGAGGCGCGTGAGCTGATGCAGGAACCAGGGATTGGCAAGCGACCGATGTCGTGGCCAGTCAAGAAGGTGAAGGTCGACGGCCGGATCGAACCAGGAAGCAAGATGAGCATAGCGCCGGCGCGGGACGCCAAGGACGACCGGCATATGTCGCGCAACGCCGCTTGCGAAGGAAATAGTGTAGTCCTCCAGTTCGGAAACCAGCAGCAGCGCCTTCATTCCGCTGCCTCCGACAAGCCGATGTCTTGACCGGGGCGAGGGAGGTAATAAGCGCTACGCAGCGCGTCGCGGGTCCGCCGCAGCAAGTTTGGTTCCCCGGCGAAAAGCAGCCCTTCGACGGCAAGCTTGAGCCGGGTGCGCGCATTGACGCCATCCAAGCCTGCCGCTGCCATTTGGTAGGGATAGTGATCCGCCAGACTGAGCCTTGCCGGTAAATCGTGGAACGAGAGAAACCGGTTCGTCGCTTCGACGCTACGCTGCCAATGGGCCATTCGCCTTTTCAGCATGGAGACATCATCGATTGGCCGGTACCAGTTGTTACTGTGAATTCGGTAGAATCCAAGTGAGTCCGGCAAGGCGGCAACGTCGCCCAGAAACGGATAGATCCCAGTGAGCCAAGCGTCCGCGGAGATGCGGAACTGTTCGGGAATAGGACCCGCAGCATCCCATGCGCTGCGTCGTACCGAGATGGCCGACGTCATCGGGAAGGGCCACCAGCCTGCTGATCTCGTCAGCTGCGGCGACAGATCTCCCGAGCACAACGTCCGGGGAATCGGTTTGAGGGTCGGCGCGCCATCAATCGAAGTCGGCTGAAGCCGGTGGTAGACGAGCGAGACCTCGGGGTGTGAACGAAAAGTCGCCACCGTCGCCGACAGCTTGCCGGGTGCCCACCAGTCATCGGCGTCCAGAAAACAGAGGATGCCGCCGCTGCTGAACTTCACGGCGGTGTTGATCGCGGCCGCCTGTCCCGAGTTCTCCTGAACAATCACCCTCACGCGGCTGTCATAGGCTTCCAGAATGGAAAGCGACTCGTCGCTGGACCCGTCATCGACGACGATTATCTCGACGTCGGGAACCTCCTGGCCCAAGGCGCTGTCTATCGCACGTCCGACGAAGCGGCCGTAATTGTAATTGTTGATAAGGACGCTGATGCCCGGCCGCTCCATGACACCCTCTCAAGCGGCTTGTTGCCCGGCACCGTGGTGCAGCAACATGATCACGATCACGTCCGTAGGGATCTCCATGACGGTGTCCCTTTGCTCGACGGGGGGCTCGCTTGTAACTGAATAGGTCGCCGCTGCTAATGCCGGCGCGAGGGACATGTCCATCATGTACTGTGCAGAACCAGGTCCAGAACGCGAAACCATAGGAATCCCAACCCTCCAAGCTTCAACTATGAACAATCAGCCTGCGCCGGAATCATCGCCTCACGTCATCAGAAACTACCGCCCGGCCATGTCCTTCGCACTTGCATCTTTTCCAAGCTACCGGTGAATGGACACATGTAACATCTGCTCTTATTGGCAATCCCCTTGACTCTGGCCGCCACCCTTTGGGGGAGGGGTCGCCGAAAGCGGAAGTACGATGCAGTCCTCAGATAAAGGGTACATGCTTTAGACGTAGATGCTGTCGGCCCACCTTGCCGGTGGTTGACGCAATCATGATCGCGAAAGACTAATAGAGAACGCTGGGGCGTTCGGCACCGCTGGCGGCTCAGCGCGCGATCGGCATGACTGCGCGCCATTGTCGACGTTGCGCAGTCATGAAGTTGCTGAATTGTGGGCATTGGGATCAATCCCCGAAAGCTTCGCGTGGCTAGGCAGGCGCCCCGATGATCGGAGGAACGATGTTGTTGACAGCGAGTTGTGTCAACACGTCCGCACTGAGCGTCCCTCGAACGCCGGGATGGCGATGGCGGCCCTCTTCGGCATAGGAGTAGGTCTCCGCATCCGACGGACCGAATGTCATGAAAACCGCGACACGGTCGGGCGTTCTGCCGAGCCGTCGAATGATCGATCGCGTCACGGTGAATGCCTTCTGAACGTCCAGGCGAAGCAATGGACCGATCCGCTCGAAGATTTTGCGAAGGCCCCTGTCAAGCAGGGTCGGCATCTGCCCAGCATGTTCGATCCGCACGTCGAAGATGATCGCATCCCCCGCCCGCACTCCAAGGCCCTTCGCCGGCAGGCTCTGGACCAAGCCCTTGAGGTGGGATCTGGGCCGCACCTTCAAGGTGGCGTTCGAGTTTTCGTCCTGATCCTGCAGGTAGAATGCAATCTTGTAGACCTTGAAATTCTCGTCCGAGAAAATGCTTCCATCAGCGCAGCGAGGATGGTGAGGAATGTCATTGTGCCACGACGATGTCGTGTTGATCATGAGATCGCATTCGCCTGTAAGAACGACATCGAGCGGTCGGGTAATTTCCTTGAGGCGGTTGAGGATCGTATCGGAAGTCATAAATCTGGCAACTTCGTCTACAACATACATCGCGTGAAGCTGAAATTTGCCGCCGTACAAATACTTGCCACCTGACCTCAGATACTGTTTGGAAACGCGCCGTAATCTCTCCACCTGCTCAGGCGTCAGGACATCCCTGATGACGACGTAGCCATCAGAGGTCAAGTCGTTCTGCAGCCGATTGGTCGTGCCGGGCGTCTTTGAAGGTTCTCTGACCGGCACCCGTATTTCATCTGTTGAATTCACTTCTGTTGAATTCGCCATTGTCTTTCTCCCGGCTTTGTCGCGCTCAAACCTCCCCAGCTTTGGTTGCGCTAAAGCGACTGTCTTCTGCGGCAACGCGAAGGTCAAACCGCTCTTTTCGGGGTAATGCTTATCAAAAAGAGCAATCGTGCATACCCGGAAGGTGCCGCCTTACTTCGAATATCGTAATTCGTTCTATGCGGCGCGCAGAAATGTGAAGTCTTTCTACGTCCAATAGCTGGAGTTGAAAGTATGGAGGCAACGGGCTTGCCAGCATACTCTTGCTACAGGTTCAGTTGGCAAAAGCGTAGATCATGAGAAATTCACCAACAGACAGAAACCAAACTTCAACCCTTGATCCGGGGGACTCTCTGAAGTGGACGAATGTCCTTGGTGTTCGAGTTTCTGCGGTCAATCTCAAAAGCGCGACCGGACTTATCGAAAAGGCGATTGAAGACGGCAGGAGAGAGTATGTCTGCGTTCGCGACGCGCACGGCGTCGTGCGGTGTCAAAAAGATTCCAAGCTTCGGTCCATCCATAACCGGGCGTTCCTCGTCACTCCTGACGGCATGCCGTTGGTATGGGCACTGAAGCGCGCGGGTCATGCGGAAAGCGACAGGGTCTACGGACCGGATCTCATGTTATCCGTTTTCGGCGCCGGCATCTCCAAAGGGTTACGGCACTTCCTTTATGGAGCAACAGCCGAAACGCTCGAGCAGCTGCGGACGCGTCTTCTCGAAAAATTTCCGCAGGCACGGATCATTGGGTCCTATGCACCGCCTTTCCGCCAACTATCGATGCAGGAGGAAGCGGATATTGCCGACCGGCTCAATCGGTCGGGCGCCGATATCGTCTGGGTGGGGCTGAGCAGCCCCAAGCAGGAACTCTGGATGGCGCGTATGCGCGATCGTCTGGAGGTACCGATGCTCATCGGTGTCGGCGCTGCTTTCGATTTCCACGCCGGCCTCAAGCGGCAGGCGCCGAGGGCCATTCAAAGAAGCGGCTTCGAATGGGCGTTTCGTCTTCTATGCGAGCCGCGACGGCTGTGGCGGCGCTATGCGCTCGTCGTGCCGACCTTCATCTCCCTGACTGCCTTCCAGAGACTGGGGCTTCGGAAATTTCCGATCGAAGACGCCATTTCCGGATCGGGTGCGTCGGGACAAAGGCCGTAGAGGGGTAAAAGCATCATGTCCTCATTTGCGCCGTCAGCGATGACATCGGGTCCGTCGAAGGCATCCACCACAAATGAAATGGCGTCACGGGCAATTCCAGCAGGTTCCGTTCCGCCCATAGCAGGTAAGACTGTTGGTCCGCTAGGGCAGTCAGGGCTGACTATGCCTGCTTCGCTACGACGCCGGCTTCCTCGGCTTGCAACCTCGTCATTGATGATTGCCGGGGATATTGGAAGCTATCTGCTTATCTATTTTGTTCTCCTGACTTTTCTTCCCAGTGGTCCGGAGGGCGCGGTAGTAGAGCGTGCTTTCATCCTCGCAGCAGTGGCTGCGATCGTTCTTTATGCATCGGTCGGCCTCTATCCTGGGTATCGGCTGCACGACCACGAACATCTGCGGCGCCGCACGATAGCCGCCGTCAAAGTGGCTGCCCTAACGGCATTCGGAGCACTCATCTTACCGGAAGGGGAACGACTGCTGCTTGCCATCATTGGCTTCCTCGGCCTTGGGCTGATTGTTCAGCCGGTCATGCATTGGCTCGCCAGAGGCCTGTGCCGGAGACTTGGAATCTGGGGAGAGCGGGCAGTCATCATAGGGGGACGGAATCTCATTCCCGCGCTCATGGCGCATTTTAGGGACCACTGGCAGTATGGCATCAGGCCGGAGCCCTTTTCCCAGGACATGTTTGAAGCATCGTCTGAGGGCGGGCCATCCATTGCCCTGATTGCGGGGGACATCGGCTCGCTTATCCCCGATCTGGCGGCGATGCGCCAAAAATTCGCCGAGGTCGTTCTTCTGTCCGATACGCCGAGTCTCAAGGTTACCGGATTGCGGCCAGCGGATGTCGGCGGAGAGATCGGTATTCGCATCACCACCGGTGGGCGTTCGGTCAACACAGACCTGGTTCGTCGGGGCCTCGATCTCGCGATCGCCATTCCTGCAACGATCGTGGTTGCGCCCTTCATCGCGATTGCAGCAGCCGCGATCTATGCCATCGATCCCGGCCCCGTCTTCTTCCGACATACCCGGGAAGGACTGTCCGGCAAGCCGGTGCACGTCCTGAAATTGAGGACGATGTACCAAGATGCAGAACAGCGCCTCGAAGCGTTGTTCGCAGAAAACCCTGCCATGCGAGCCGAATGGTTGAGCCACTTCAAGCTCAAGGACGATCCGCGCGTCCTGCCGGTTATCGGACACCTCCTGCGCTCTTCGAGCTTCGACGAGCTCCCGCAACTGGCGAATATTATTGCAGGCGAGATGGCGATCGTCGGCCCGCGTCCGTTTCCGGAATATCACCTGCTCGCGATGGATGGTGAGTTTCGAGACAAGCGACGCTCCGTAACGCCGGGGCTCACGGGCCTTTGGCAGATATCGGAACGGAGCAACGCGGATATCGAACTGCAGCAGCAACTCGACGAGTTCTACATAGACAACCGGTCCTTGTGGTTCGACTGCCAAATTCTTCTCAGCACGATCCCTGCAGTCTTCAAACGCAGGGGAGCCTACTGACCATCCTCTTTTCACGAGGCAACCATCAACAACGGAGCACACCAATGCACGGACAAAAGCGAATTATGGTAACCGGCGGCACCGGGTTTCTGGGATCCTTCCTGTGCGAAAGGCTCTTGCGAGAAGGCAATGATGTCCTCGCGGTGGACAATTATTACACCGGCTCGCGCGACAACGTGCTGCATCTTCTCGACGACCCACGCTTCGAGATCCTTCGGCACGACATTACCTTCCCGCTTTATGTGGAGGTCGACGAGATCTACAACCTCGCTTGCCCGGCATCTCCGGTCCACTATCAGGTCGATCCGGTTCAGACGGTCAAAACCAACGTGCACGGGGCCATCAATATGCTTGGTCTCGCCAAACGAACAAAGGCGAAGATCTTCCAGGCCTCCACGAGCGAAGTCTATGGCGATCCGGCAGTCCACCCCCAGCCCGAAGAGTATCGAGGCAGCGTCAATCCCATAGGGCCACGGGCATGTTATGACGAAGGCAAGCGGTGTGCCGAAACATTGTTCTTCGACTACCATCGTCAATACGGCGTTGAGATCCGGGTGGCGCGGATCTTCAACACTTACGGGCCGCGTATGCAGACCAATGACGGGCGCGTCGTCTCCAATTTCATCGTTCAGGCGCTTCAAAACGAGCCGATCACCATTTTCGGCAACGGCACGCAAACGCGTTCGTTCTGCTATGTGGACGATCTGATCGAGGGCTTCATCCGCCTGATGGCTGCTCCGGCCGGCGTGACGGGTCCGGTCAATCTCGGCAATCCGGGGGAATTCCAGGTCCGGGAACTGGCCGAGATGGTCATCGAAATGACGGGGTCGAAATCAAGCATCGCTTACAAACCTCTGCCGGTCGACGATCCGACGCAGCGCAAGCCGGACATCAGCCGTGCAAAGCAAGACCTGGGCTGGCAACCGACGGTGAATCTGCGTGAAGGGCTCGAGAAGACGATCGCCTATTTCGAGTGGAAGCTGTCTGGCGGAGCCAGGAGCGTATCTGGCGTCCGGTCTCCGCAAATGGCCTACACCCCTCAGCCTGCTCCGGCCGTCGGCCTTCCTGTTCAGCAAGCCGTATCGATCGGGCCGTGAATAGCACCGTCGATCATCGCAGGGCGAAGCTCGGTTACGAGGGATGGTGCCGGAAACATGAATGTGCATAGCATACCAACAGGAGCCGCCCCCGTGGGCGCAAAGCAGCAGCTGGGGCCGATCGTCTTTGCGGTCGATGCGGCCTACGCTGTTCCCCTGGCGACCGCTCTCAGATCGGCCGCCGAGAACAACAGAGGCGCATGGCCCCTGGATATCCATGTTATTCATGAAGGACTAGGCGAGGAAACGAAGCGACGGATCTTTGATTCTCTGCCCGCAAACTCTGCAGTCATCCAGTGGCACCCCATAGGCACGTTGTCCTTCGCGAGCGGATTTTCCACACGCCCTGGCGTCTCGAAAATGACCTTCGCAAGAATTCTCCTGCCGCAGTTCCTGCCGGAGACCTGCAATCGAGCTTTATATCTGGACGGCGACATCCTCGTGCTGGGTGCGCTTGAACACTTGTGGAACATCGATCTGGGCGAGGCAGTAATCGGCGCTGTTTCGGATTACTGGTTGGACAATGTGGTGAGCAACGGATCGAGGGCCGCAGGTGACGTCCGGGTCGAACGCTATTTCAACGCCGGCGTTCTTCTTATCAACCTTGCAAAATGGCGAGCCGAGCAAATATCGGAACGATCTCTGGAGTATCTCGATCGCTTTCCGACTACGGAATATTCAGATCAGGATGCACTCAACGTCGCCTGTGACGGAAAGTGGAAAATCCTGGACCGCGCCTGGAATTTTCAGTTCGAGCCGACGCAGGTAATCGCCCGTCTCGCGCTCGAGCAGAAGCTCGCGATCGCTCATTTCGTGACCAACGTGAAGCCTTGGAAATCGGGTAGCTTGAGTCCGAACGCCGCATTCTACGATACGTTTCGATGCCGGACCCGTTTCGCGCTCACGCCGCGGCAGCGCGTTCAAAGTGGCTTGAAGCGAGCAGGCTCCCGGCTGCTTGCCCGATCCGCCTTGTTGAGAGCTGTATGGTCCTGCACCAAATCGGCCATGCGAGCGCCCACGGCTCAACGTCTGCGCGAATGAATCGGAAAGCGAGGAACGTATAAAAGCAGAACGATGCCGAGTTCGGTTTTTTGAAATGCCTTGAAGGAAACGATTGCCTGCGGAGGAATGAGTTTGCAACGTGTTGATGTCGTAATTCCCTGCTACAACTACGCTCATTTCCTGCAGGAATGTGTTGAAAGCGCTCTTTCGCAAGCTGGCGTCGATGTGCGCGTGCTCATTCTGGATGACTGTTCGCCGGATAATACGCCGGAAGTCGGATCAGCTTTGGCATCCCGGGACAAACGGGTCACCTATCGCCGGCATAGCGCAAACAAGGGTCACATCGCCACCTACAATGAGGGCATCGAGTGGGCGGGCGGCGACTTGTTCCTGCTTCTCTCGGCGGATGATTATCTCTTGCCAGGTGCGCTGGGTCGCTCGGCGGAGCTGATGCGCAATAACCCGGATGTGGGGTTCACGTTCGGGAACGCGCTCATAGCCGAGCCACACGGCATCATAACCAAGCGCGTCGACCCTCTTGGTAATAAGAGCGTGCCCCCCAAGCAGGTACTGTCTGGACCGCAATTCATGCGGTTGAGCGGAGCAAACAACCTGGTTCCGACACCGACGGCTATCGTGAGAACGGCGTTGCAAAAGCAGGTCGGCGGCTATCATAAGGAACTCCCGCATACCGGTGATATGGAGATGTGGCTGCGCCTCGCATCACATGCCGGAGTGGGCTATATCAACGAGAGTCAAGCAGTATATCGCCGACATTCCGCGAATATGTCTCTTCAATACTATGGGAAAACTATTCTTCCCGACCTCCGGCAAAGAAAAAAAGCTTTCGATATTCTGTTTCGCCAGGGTGCAGACAACCTCAAGAAAGATGAGAAACTAAGACGCTTTCTTACCAGAGATCTCGGGAAGGAGGCGCTTCGAATGGCCGGCCTGGCGTTCAATAACTTCGACGTCGCCACCGCCGTGGCTATTCAGCGCTTTGCCTTGGAGGTTTCCCCCGAGGTGCGAAATTCGTTGCCCTGGATCAAGCTGGTCTGCAAGCAAACCATCGGCCCGAAATACTGGTATGCCTTGAATTCCATAGGACGACGAGTTGCAGGATGAACGGACAGGGTCGGGTCGTTCATCCACAAGTACGAAAACCATGGTCGGTGGTTGCGCGTCATCGAAGATCGGTCGGAATGCGATCGTCAATAGCCGTGAAGGCGCTAAGACGTGCTGCCATTTTCGAGTGAGCGACAAGGGCTCCGAGGTGCAGCACTTTCAAATCACCCCGGGAGCGCATTTGCGCTCCCGGGGTGATTTGGGCAACAAAGTACAATATGCGAAGGGATCTGCCCCAACAACGGCCTCAGCACGGCGTCCTATTCGCGCTCGCGCCTGAAATACCACTCTGGAACAGGTCGTTGAGCTTGAACACAACTTCCGTCCTATTCGTTGCTTTGACCTTCTTCATAATGTTGCGAACATGGACCTTTACCGTGCTTTCTCGCAGATTGAGCTCGTAGGCAATGATCTTGTTTGCCTTTCCGCGTCGGAGCGCTTCTACGACCTCGGCTTGACGATCCGTAAAGATGCCGGCCAACGGACGAGCGGTGGTGTTGCTGGATTCCAGAAGGTGACGCATGGCAAATAGCGTGCTTGCGGGCACAAAAACCCCACCCGCCACTGACAATGCAATCAGCTCCATGCAAACGCTGATACTGACCGAAGCAGGTATGTAGCCCTTGGCCCCGTATTCGATTGCCCTCACGATTTGGCTGAAATCATCGCTGTCAGCCAATATGATGACTGGTATCGCTCCGAATTCCGAAGCAAGGCTCCTGATCTGCCCCGCAACGGCGGGTTCATCGATCTTCTTGCCGCCGATGTTCAAGAGGATTGCCGAAAGCGGCGGATATTCGTTGCACCTCCGCTTCCATTCCTCAACACTTTCGAACGCCAGTATAAGTAAATCCGTCTTGTAGGCCGCCATGCACTGCGCGAGGCATTGCCTGTCGAGTTCACGGTTGTCGAGGATCACCAAAGTGTGGCTTGGCCTCGACTGTAAGCTCAATCCGGTAGCGTTATTCTCTACCTTTAGTGGAAGAGCTGTTTTCTCCTGCCTGAAGTCTAAATTTGGTACAAGCGCTGAATTCACTGCTTCATCCTCCCCAGCCGAGTTTCCCTACGCCATAACAACAACCGAACACTCAAGCCCTTCAGATATGAGGGTTTGGCAGCACTAAAGTAGGAATTGAATACCACAGTTCCTGTTATCTTAAACTAGCTAATATAGGCTAAAGGAGCAGATTAGTTCCATCGTAAGGTGTAAATAGGACGTAATTCCTGGTATAACTTATACGATACTACGTCATCCGCGGAACGATTGATTGCGTTGTTCTTCGGTTACGGACCCGATTGCTAAATGCATGAAAATAATGCGCGCCCTCCACGCACAATTGGGGCAGCCCGAAGCCTATTCCACCACCAATGTTGATTGTTGGCTATGAACATCGGCGTACATCGTCATAGGTAGATACGTCTTTAGGCGGATGCGCTTAGACGTTTTGTTTCTTTACTCCAATCACGAAAACAATTCTCTTTGATTGGAAAGAAATATTTGTTTTCCGAGATGAAATCTTGGGCGCAATCATCTGATTGACGGTTTCTTCTAGGAATCAGGGTGTGTTGAGAGCGTAAGGGGTGCAGGCGTATGATTGCATCAAACGTAAAGCTGGATGATAGCAGCATCATCCATCATCGAGATCTTGTAAATCTCTATGGCTGCACGATCGGCGCGGGAACGCGCATCGGCACTTTCGTTGAAATCCAGAAAAACGTCCTCGTCGGGAAGGACTGCAAAATCTCCAGCCATTCCTTCATCTGCGAAGGCGTGACGCTGGAAGACGGCGTTTTTATCGGTCATGGGGTCATGTTCACCAATGACACCTACCCGCGCGCCGTCAATGCCGATGGCAGGCTGCAGACCGAAGCAGACTGGATCGTTCTCCCCACGCTGGTCAAGCGCCACGCGTCGATCGGCAGCAATGCCACCATTCTGCCTGGCGTAACCATCGGAGAGGCCGCGCAGGTCGGAGCGGGGGCGGTTGTAACGAAGGATGTGCCTGCGGGCGCCATCGTTGCCGGCGTGCCGGCCAGGATTATCGGTCGCGTTCACGACCGGTCAGTCAACATGCAGGCGTTGGGAGGAATGCGATGATCGGCATTGCGGTTGTTGGATATGGTTATTGGGGTCCGAATCTGGTTCGCAACATATCGGAAGCGGAAGGTGCGCAGCTCATTTCAGTCTGTGATCTCAATGTCGAACGGCTGGTGGCAGTTAAAAGCCGCTACCCCGCAGTGACGATCACCGATGATTTCGAGGAAGTCCTGCGCGATCCGAGAGTTGATGCCATCGCTATCGCGACGCCGGTCTTCACCCATTTCAAGCTCGCCATGCAGGCTATGATGGCCGGAAAGCATGTCTTCGTCGAAAAGCCGATGGCATCGACGACGGAGGAAGCCTCGCGGATGGTCGAAGAGGCCGCGCGCCGACGCCTCGTGCTGGCCGTGGATCATACTTTCGTCCACACCGGCGCCGTCCGCAAAATGCGCGAACTGGTCGAGAGCGGCTTGGGCGACATGTATTATTACGACTCGGTTCGGGTCAATCTGGGGCTTTTCCAGCATGATGTCAGCGTCATCTGGGATCTCGCGGTGCACGATTTGTCTATCCTGGACCATGTCGTACAGGAAAGGCCGGTGGCGGTTTCGGCGACGGGCATGAGCCATGTTCTCGGTGAGCCGGAAAACATCGCCTATCTGACGCTCTTCTTCGAGAGCAAGCTTATCGCGCATATCCACGTCAACTGGCTGGCACCGGTCAAGGTGCGCCGCACGCTGATCGGCGGCAGCAGCAAGATGGTCGTCTACGACGATCTGGAGCCCAGCGAGAAAATCAAAGTCTACGACAAGGGCATCACGCTGAACCCGAATTCTCAGGCCTATGGTGAGAAGGTGCATCAGATGATGGTCGGCTACCGCAGTGGCGACATGTGGGCACCCAAGCTCGATATGACCGAAGCGTTGAAGCGTGAACTGGATCAGTTCGTCGAGTGCATCGAGCAGAATTCGCGGCCGATTACGGACGGCCACGCCGGGCTGCGTGTCGTTCGCATTCTTGAAGCCGCAAGCCGGTCGCTCGCCCAGCGCGGTCGTGTCATCGAACTCGAAGAGGCGAGGCGCATTGCATGATCCCCTTCCTGGACCTCAAAGCACAGTATCAGTCGATCAAAAACGAAATCGACGCGGCAGTGCTCGGCGTGCTCGCCTCAGGGCAATATATACTGGGCGAGGAGGTTGTCCGTCTCGAGCAGGAGTTCGCTGACTATTGCAACGTCAAGCATGCGATCGCCGTCAATACCGGGACGAGTGCTTTGCATCTGTCCCTTCTTGCGGCGGGCGTCGGCCCCGGCGATGAAGTCATCACCGTGCCATTCACCTTTGTCGCGACGGTGTCGGCGATCTGCTACGCAGGCGCACGACCTATATTCGTCGATGTCGAACCCGCGACGCTCACAATGGATGCGGCCCAGCTTGAGGCGAAGATTACGTCCCGGACGAAGGCCATTATTCCTGTCCACCTCTACGGCCAGATGGCCGATATGGACGCGATCAAGGCGGTCGCCGACCATTACCGGATACCGGTCATCGAGGACGCTTGCCAGGCGCATGGCGCTCGCTACAAGGGCGCTCGTGCCGGCAGCATCGGTGCATCGGGCTGCTTCAGCTTCTATCCGGGCAAAAATCTCGGCGCCTGCGGTGAGGGAGGTATCGTCGTGACGAACAGCGACGATCATGCCAAGACGATGCGCATGCTGCGCGACTGGGGTCAGGAGCAGCGCTATCACCATCTGCTGAAGGGCTTCAACTACCGCATGGACGCCATTCAAGGCGCTATCCTTCGCATCAAGCTTCGGCATCTCGAAGATTGGACAGAAGCACGTCGGATGCATGGCCGGCGCTACACCTCGCTGCTTGCGGGAGCAGGGCATTTGAAGACGCCTGTCGAGGCAGCAGAGCGGCGCCACGTCTACCACGTCTATGCCATCAGAAGCCGCGATCGCGATGCGCTTCAGCGCGTGCTTACTGCGGAAGGCATTCAGTCCGGACTGCACTATCCGATCCCCGTTCATCTGCAGAAGGCCCATGCCGACCTTGGTTGCCAACCCGGTGATTTCCCCGTCTCGGAAGCCGCGGCACGTGAGGTCCTCTCGCTGCCGATCTATCCGGAGATGCCCGCGTGGCACGTCGATCAGGTGGCCGCTACGCTGGAATACGCCTATGTCAGCTAGTCATGCAGGTGAGGCTCGCATCGTGCAGGCGGTCCATGGCCGTCACGAAAGGCCGGCGGACCCTGCCTACCAGGCCGGGCTGGCCGAAGAACTCAAGCAATCTTATGGACGCGCTGGCCTTATCGAACTCTACGGTCGCTTTGCAATGGGCGACGGTGTCGTCGACACCCTGATGCGGAAAGCCATCTGGCAGGCGCTCGTGCGCAGTTGCGGTGGAGGATTGCAGGTCGCGGGCGGGGCCGGTTTCAAACATCCGGAGACTTTCGAAATCGGCAATGGCGTGTTCATCGGCGCCCAGGCCTATATCCAAGGGCGCTTCGACGGCACTTGCGTGATCGGCGACAATGTCTGGATCGGCCCGATGGCCTATTTCGACGCGCGCGACCTCGTGATCGAGGATTCTGTCGGCTGGGGGCCAGGCGCCAAGGTGCTGGGCTCGGCCCATACGGCACTGCCGGTCGATGTGCCGATCATCCGCACGGATCTGGAAATCAAGCCGGTCCGCATCGGCGCATGGGCCGATATCGGCACGAACGCGACAATTCTTCCCGGCGTCAGCGTAGGGAAGGGGGCAATCGTCGGAGCAGGCGCAGTCGTCGTCTCCAATGTCGAACCGTTTTCGGTCGTCGCCGGTGTGCCGGCGAAGTTCATACGCTGGCGCGAGGAAGCCGATCCTGTGCTGGATATATCGCGTGGAGGAAGATCGTGAGAAATCAACGAGTGCTCATTACCGGTGGAGCCGGCCTGATCGGGTCGCATATTGCCGATCTCGTCGCATTGGAAAAGCCGCGCGAGATCATCATCCTCGACAACTTCGTGCGTGGACGCCGGGACAATCTCAGCACGGCAATAGCCGGCGGAGCCGTTAACATCGTCGAGGGAGATATCCGCGACAGAGCGCTGCTCGCAAAAACCTTCGAGGGCGTCGACATCGTCTTCCATCAGGCGGCCATCCGTATCACGCAATGCGCGGAAGATCCGCGGCTCGCTTTCGACGTTTTGGCCGAGGGCACGTTCAATGTCCTCGAAGCAGCCGTCAAGGCAGGTGTGTCGAAGGTCGTCGCTGCTTCCTCGGCCTCTGTGCTGGGTTTGGCCGAGAGCTTTCCAACCACTGAAGCGCATCATCCCTATAATAACAGGACGATCTACGGTGCGGCGAAGACATTCAACGAGGGGCTGCTGCGCAGCTTCGCTGACATGTACGGCCTGCGCTATGTGGCGCTTCGCTATTTCAACGTCTACGGGCCGCGAATGGACGTTTACGGCGCCTATACCGAAGTGCTGATCCGCTGGATGGAGCGTCTTGCCGCCGGAATGCCGCCCGTCGTCTATGGAGACGGGAGTCAGACGATGGACTTCGTCGATGCACGCGATATTGCGCGGGCAAACCTGTTGGCTGCGAAGAGCGATGTCACGGACGAAGTGTTCAATGTCGCGAGCGGCAGGGAAATAAGCCTCCTGGAACTCGCGCAGATGCTGAGCAGCATCATGGGGGTATCACTGGAACCGCAACACAAAGAGGCTCGTGCGGTCAATGGCGTGACCCGGCGCCTTGCAGATATCACCAAGGCCGAGAAACTCCTGGGATTCAAAGCGGAAATATCGATGGAACAGGGGCTCCGCGACCTTGTGGCCTGGTGGCAGCTGAAGACTGCTGCGGCAGGAGGTCAAGCTGCATGAGCCCGTCACCATCGACAATTCCGGTCGCCAAGCCTGTTCTTGGAGAGGAGGAGGCCGAGGCCGCACGCCGCGTTATTCTGTCAGGATGGGTGACGCAGGGGCCGGAGGTCGCCGCTTTCGAGAGCGAATTTGCCGCCTTTGTCGGTGCGGCGCATGCCTGCGCCGTCTCCAACTGCACGACTGCGCTGCATCTTGCTTTGATGGCTGTCGGTGTCAGTGCCGGCGATGAAGTCATCACGGTCAGCCATTCGTTCATCGCAACCGCGAATGCCGTTCGCTACTGCGATGGGGTGCCTGTTTTTGTCGACATCGAGGCGGACGGCTACAATATCGATGCCAGCCTGATCGAAGCGGCAATCACACCCCGCACCAAGGCAATTCTCTGCGTGCATCAGCTCGGCATGCCTTGCGATCTCCGCTCGATCGTGGAGATCGGCAGGCGCCATCAGATACCGGTTATCGAAGATGCGGCCTGCGCGACGGGGAGCGAAATCCTCTGGGATGGACGCTGGGAAAAGATCGGCAAAGCGCATGGCGACATTGCCTGCTTCTCCTTCCATCCCCGGAAGGTCGTCACGACGGGTGATGGCGGCATGTTGACCACCGCTAATCCCGAATATGACCGGAAGTTCCGGCTGTGGCGCCAGCATGGCATGAGCATCACGGATACTGTCCGTCACGGCTCGAAACAGGTTATTTTCGAAGACTATGACGAACTGGGTTATAACTACCGTATGACTGACCTTCAGGCCGCTGTTGGACGCGAGCAGTTGCGGCGGCTGCCGGAGCTGATTGCGCAGCGCAGGCTGCTCGCCGAGCAGTATTGCGAACGCCTGTCCACGATACCCGGATTATCTTTGCCGGCCGAACCGCGTTGGGCTCGCAGCAATTGGCAGAGTTTTTGTGTGAGACTGCCCGATACCGTCGACCAGCGCGCCGTCATGCAGATCCTGCTCGATCAGGGGATCTCGACGCGGCGCGGGGTGATGAACATTCATCTGGAGGGAGCCTACTCCGACAAGAGCTCCCACCGCGCTGCCACGAGCCTGCTGCAAAGTGTGTCAGCGCAGCAGCACACGATCATCCTGCCGCTCTATGCCCAGATGACGGTAGCCGATACCGAAAGGGTTGTTGAGGCGCTTCGCGAAGCCCTTTCGGTGGTTGCTATCGAACCCTCGGGCGTACAACGCATCGTGGACGTTGCTCTCGCCTGATTAGACTATTCGCTCGACGAAAATATTCGCATCCAAAAAACAATGCGCGCATCGGGCGATGCGCGCATTGTTCGTTATGCGGATTTCGCAATCCATCCACGGACGATGGAAGGCACGGATTCCGGCGGAAGCAGGTCGATCAGCATACGCAGCGAATAGAGCCCGCAGACTGCTACGGCAACGAAGCCAATTGCCGTCGCCGGCCAGAGTGGCAGGACCGCGAAGGTCAGGAATACCAGTGCCGATGCGGGCAGGAAAAGCAGCGCGTGTCTATGATTGGCGGACGACCAGCGAAAGCCGGTCAGACGCCGCACGATCACGTAGACCAGGATGCTGTGCCAGACATAGAGACCGAAAAACGCCATGCCGGCTCCTGGCGTGCCGAGCAGCGATACGAAGAGCCAGGCGAGCCCCACATGCACGACTGCTGCCGCTACCTCCGTCCAGAAGAAAATCGCCTGAGTGCGCTTCGCGACGACAATGAAGCCCATTGGCCACGAGATAATCCGGAGCATCATTCCAAGGCAGATCCAGCGTAAGAGATCTACTGCCCCGTGAAACTCTGCGGAATAGAATAAGCTCATCATGAGCGGCGCCAGGGTCAGCGTGGCGAGCAGGCCGGGACCGGCAAGCAGCATGCTGATTTCCGCCTGTTCGTTGACCAGGCGATTGCATTCGGCATTGTTGTCCGCTGCTGCGGTCAGGCGCGGATAGAAATCCGTTCCCATCGCCTGCAGGATGAAGCCGGCGTAGAGGCCGCCAAGGCCCCAGGCTGCCTGATACAATCCCGCCGCCATGACGCCCCCCTCCTTTAGCACGATGAGCCGGATGGCATAGGCTGCACCGAAGGTCAGAAGCCCGCTTGCCATGAAGACGAAGCCGAGCCTGAGCAGTGCCGACACTTCCCGGCCGAACTGGCGCGCGGGCATTGGCGAAGGATGCGGGCAGATCCGCCGGCTGTACCACCAGCTCGGAAGGATCGAGGCAGCCGCGATCACCACAAGGGACGGTGCGATCGCCTGCATGCCAAACAGATAAATCAGCGGGATGCTGACCGCTGTGCCGAAAAGCCCGGCAAGCACATTGATGCGGGCAAGATCTGCAATGCCCCGCAGGCCCTGGATCAACGCAGTCTGCCCCGCAGAAACCAGTCGACAGAAGATTGCCAGCGACAGCAATGCAATGCCACTTGCATGCTGGTAGTCGCCGAAGGTGAAATTCGAGACTGGGAATGCCAGCGCGGCGAGCAGGAGCGCACCAAGCAATGCGAGCACCATCGATAGGCGTCTGAGCACTGTCGCCGATCGCGCGATCCTTTCTGCGTCATCGGTGCCCGCAGCTTCGGCAATCTGGCGCACGCCGCTGCTTCCCACACCGAGCCCGGCAATCGCTTGCGCGATGTCGAGGATTGATCCGTAAAGGCCCATGAGCCCGACACCTTCGGGCCCGAGCAGAACGGCCACGGCCTTGTTTCTGATAATGCTGAGTGCGACGTTCACGAGCGAGGAGCCGCCCATCAGCATCGTCGATTTGAGGATTTGAGTGTAAGTCTGGCTGCTGGGTGGGGTCATGCGCAAAGTCATCAGGTGCCCCTAGCCATTTATCCAATGATGATGCTCAACCGTCCGCAGAAAGCCTGGCTGCGGAACGTGCGTTTCGCGCCTCACCGGCTCACCTGACTCATATGCGCCTCTGTCTGAACAGGCAGCGCAGCAGCGTCTTCGGAGGGCGTATCCGCAATGCGGTTCTGGGTTACTCTGACCACGTCACCTGGCGCCAGTTCCGTCGTTTCGGAGGCCTGGAATTCTGCAACCTGTCCGTTGTCGCGCCGGCTTACGGTGAAGGTCAGCGGAAGTTCTTCACCGCGTTCATTCACGTTGCCGCTGCTGGCGAGTTCTTCGAGAAGCAGTTGTTGCGTCGTGTCGCGCTTTAATCTCAGTTGATCGAGATTGGCCTTCTCCGACTGTACTTCGGAAGCGACTTCATTCCGGCGCGTGTCGGAAAGTCCCTCGAGATTGCGCGTCGTCTCGTTGATCGCTTGACGCCCTCGCATGATAGCTGTGACAAGATCCAGCTTGTCAGACCGATAGGTGTTGAGCAACCGCTCCAGATCCATCTGGCGCGAGGTGATCGTGAGGCCTTTTTCGACCAGCGTCTTGACGCTGACCAGCTGTTCCTCCACGGACTGGATATTGTCATCCGAGCCTTTCAGCTTCTCCTCAAGCGCATCGATTTCCGCCTTCAGGAGATCGCGCAATTCGACGAGCGCCGTCGACTGCCTTTCCAGCGCACTTGCGCGAGCCTGAAATATGACCCTCTCCTCGTCATAGATACTGGCCGCATATTGCTGGTCGGCGGCGGGCGGCCGCTCGAAGGTTATCTCCTTCGCTCCGGCCATCTCCGCTTGAAGCCGCGCGAGCTTTGCGGAGCTGCGCAGCAGTGAATGCTCTATTTCCCGCAGGTCTCCGGCAAGCGTGATCGTCTGCGATCGCTGCCGTGCCGCCGGCCGCAGCGGGCCGCCGCTCATAGCCAGGGATTGCAGGACGCTGAGGCCAGACCGGAACTTGTATTCCCCCGGCGTGGTTACGTCTCCCACGACGTAAATGGACGGGTAGTCGAGAACGTCGATGGTGACCGCAGGTATCTGGGCCAAACCCATCTTTTCCTGCAGGCGTTTGGCGATTTCCCGGGTGAGGCCGGCATTGTCGAGATTTCCAACGGACAGCGATCCCAGAAAGGGCAGGGAGACTGCGCCCTCATTCGAAACTGTGTATTCGCCGCCGATCGCATCCCATCGCTCAAACTCACCCTTGGATGGCATCCATTGGACAACCGTCAGGCGGATTTTCGTTTGCGGAGCAAAGGGCGTGCTGTCGGCGAGAGCTGGCGACGCAATACCGGTGAGAAGGACGAGTGCACTGACGGCAAACGTCGCACGAAGGAACATGCGAGGAACGCGGTACGAAAGCTTCATGTACATGTCCAGCCTGCAAAGCATCCTTAAACGGATACAGGTTCAATGCCTTAGACGCTGCGCGCGCGCCGAACGCCGGGTCCGCGGCCGCATTACCAGTGTGCAGCCTGGCGGAGCCTTGAGGAAGATGAAGGCCGGATGCTTGGCTTCATCACTATTGATGAGACGGGGTAGGGGGCTTCAACCCAAATCGAGCGCCGACATTTCGTCGGCTCACGAATGGCCGTTGGATGCGGAGGGGTTAAGCCTCCCACGGGTTGACGTCATAAGCCAGGAAATTGCAATCAGGTTGCATCGCGCTCCGTGCGCAAATTGGCGACGACACGCCTGTTCTGCACTTTGCAGGAACGTTGCGTGCAGTCGCGAACTTCGCGGTCCGCACCGTAACCCTTGGCCCACATGCGTCTGGCGTCGACGCCCTTCGAGACAAGATAGGCCATGACGGCATCGGCGCGCTGCTGCGACAGGGTCTTCATTTTCGACTCCGAACCGGAATCATCGGCAAATCCCTGCAGCTTGATCAGCCAGGCCGGGTTCCTGTTCAGCCAGGCAGCCTGATTGTCCAGCGTTGTCATGGCGACGGTATCGAGCTTGGCGGAATCTTGCGTGAAGTAGATCCGTCGGCCGACACTGAGAATGAAATCCTCTTCGCTGCCAGCCTTGACGTTCTCGAAACCAGGCGCGGGATCATTGGTCTGGCCGGTCAGCGGTGCTGCTGTAGGCTCCTCTACGGAAGCAATATCGGTAGTGGTGCAGGCGGTGAGCGCCAGGAGCATGGCCGAGGCGGCAAGGCGTCTCGCATATGCGGTCAACACAGACATCAGAGTGGTTTCCTCATTCGACCGGGGTGGCCTGGCTGACTTCGGCGGCGGGCGCCTGGTCGGCAATATGCGGCAGAACCTGCACCGCGGTGCCGATTGGACAACGCTGGTAAAGATCGATGGCGTCTTCGTTGAACATCCGGATGCAGCCACTGGAGGCATCCTTGCCGATGCTCCATGGTTCCAAAGTGCCATGGAAGCGATAGCCGGTATCGACGCCGTCACGCAAAAGATACATGGCTCGGGGGCCGAGCGGATTCTTCGGTGAGCCTCCCGCCACGAATTCGGGCAGTTCGGGATGCCGCTTGCGCATCTCCGGCGGCGGCGTCCAGCGCGGCCACAGCGATTTGCTATCGATCGTGGCGCGGCCAAACCATTTGAAACCCTCGCGGCCGACGCCGACGCCGTAGCGAATGGCCGTCTTGTTCTCCATGATCAAATAGAGAAAATGATGCCGTGTATCGACAACAACGGTGCCGATCGGCTCGCTGCTGAAATACTTGACAACTTGGCGGTGCCATTGCTTCTCGATCTTGGCGAAATTCGTCGCCCTGAACGTCACGCCATTGTCGACGGCGGTGCCGGCAAAATAGGAAGCCGCCTGGCCAAAAGCCGGCTTTTGTACTGCGCCTGCGCCAAGTAACGCCAATCCACCAAGCAGAATATCCCTGCGGGTCCACACCATCGGCCATATCCCCCTCAAAGCCAAGCAGCGTGGTGCCAGTAAATCAGATTTTTCATCTGCGACAACATAAAACTCCTCCCGTCTCCCAAAAGGTTGAGGTCGAGTTTCTGATGTCCCAGGGAGTGTTGCTCTGATCGTTACTCTGCGAGGACGGCGCTACACCCGCACGCGGCACTACGGCCAGTGACTATGCGCCTATTTTGGAATTCGTACTCGGCAATGATCAAAAACGGGAGCGCAGTCCGCTTCCTGTCTCGCCAAACCGCGTTCCAACCAGATCTTCCCGGGTGCGAATGACTGAGGCCGATAGCGGTCGTCCAAAAAATCAAAGCCGGTTGCGGATCACTACCAAGCCGTCCGTGCGGTGCTGAGCGCGAACGTAAGGGAAGAGGTGACAAGGGCCACGTGAGCCTTGAGCGAAACGGCACAGTTTCCCGGATAGGAGAGGTTGTGCTGGATTAGATGCTTGAGCAACTCCTCAGCATTGCGCTTTTCGGTCAGCGGAAATGTCACAGTCATATGCGTTCCTCCGAGGAGCAAATTCGACCTTTGGAGAGATTTACGCTCGAATTCTTTTGCGCTGCAACAAGAAAATTTTAACTATAAAATTAAAATCGATTAGCTTTCGAGGTGGTTATTTTAAAATCGTTTTAAATTCTGCAGTGGTCGGGCCGGAGCCGCTGCGACAAAATGCACACGGTCCGATAAGATCTTGTTAATCATCCAGGTCGCAGATGGAAGGAAGTTTAAACGTTCTACCAGCGTCGCGAGAATACGTTCCGCCCTGTAGGGCTTTAAATCCGCAGGCCCACGTGAGAGCCGACGCTGATGGCTGGGTTATGCGCTGGTGCGTTCTGTTCGCGGTGTGTGGCAATGTCGATCATTCATAGTATCAGCGTCAGAAGCGGTCGACTGGTAAGGCTCACCTTCGAATCCGCCCCCTTCATGCGGGCCGCTCGTAGGACCGCCGGAACGGCACGTCAGGCGAGAAGCCGCATCGTCACCCTCGCAGGCGTCCTAGGCATCGTCTACGCTGGAATGTTCGGCAAGCTGATCTATTACGGCCTTGCCGCCAACATGACGACATCGAGCATTCCGCCCAATCCGATCATGGCTTCCCGGCCCGACATTCTCGATCGCAATGGCGAACTTCTGGCGACTGATATCCGCACGGTATCGATGTTTGCCGAACCGAGTCATATGGTCGATGTCGATGAAGCAGTTGAGAAGTTGACCCAGCTCTTCCCCGAACTCGACCGGAAGGCACTCTATCAGAAGCTCTCGGACAAGCGTTCGCAATTCACCTGGCTGCGTCGCCAGCTGACGCCGAAGCAGCAAAGCGAGGTTTTGGCTCTTGGCCTTCCTGCCATCGGCTTCCGTCCCGAGGTGAAGCGCTTCTATCCTGGCGGGCGCACGGCGGCCCACATTCTCGGCTATGTCGATATCGATAACAAGGGCATGGCCGGCATGGAGAAATATCTCGATATGCAGGGCCTTTCGGATCTGGAATCGACCGGACTGGCAGTGCGTGAAAACCTGGAGCCGGTGAAGCTGTCGATCGACATCCGCGCGCAGAATGTCGTTCATGACGTCGTCACCGACGCGATCACAACCTACAAGGGCAAGGCTGCTGGCGCCGTTATTCTCGACATCCATACCGGCGAAGTGCTCGCCATGGCGTCCGCTCCCGATTTTGATCCGAACGACCCGCAGGCGACCGGCAGCGAAGGCTGGCTGAATCGCATGTCGAACGGCACCTTCGAAATGGGCTCCACCTTCAAGACTTTCTCGATGGCATTGGCACTCGACAGCGGCACGGTGAAACTCTCCGACAGTTTTGACGCGACCGGGCCGTTGCATTACGGCGGCTTCACCATCCATGACGACCGTGACGTGCCGCGCCGCTGGCTGACAATTCCGGAAATCTTCCGTTATTCCTCCAATATCGGCACGGCAAGGATGATGGATTTGGTCGGCATGGATCGTCAGAAGGACTATTTGACACGCTTTGGCCTCTTAACCAAAATGCAGACCGAGCTGCCGGAGGTGAAAACGCCGACACAGCCGAAGGTTTGGAAGAAGATCAATTCGATCACGATCTCCTTCGGCCACGGCGTCGCAACCACGCCGCTGCAGACAGCCGTCGCCGGTGCCGCTCTGGTCGATGGCGGCGAGCTCATAGAGCCAACCTTCCTGCCGCGCTCGGCCGAAGAGGCGGCGAAAACCGAACAACAGATCGTCAAGAAAAGCACCAGTGATACGATCCGCTATCTCTTCAAGCTGAATGGCGAGCAGGGCTCGGGGCGCACGGCGGACGTGCCGGGCTTCCATGTCGGCGGCAAGACGGGCACGGCAAACAAGGTCGTGAACGGCCATTATTCGCACACTCTCAGTTTCAACGCCTATCTGGCGGCCTTCCCGATCGATGCACCGAAATATGTCGTGCTGTCCTTCATCGACGAACCGCTGACCGGGCAGCATGGGCTTACTTTCGCGACGAATACTGCCGCTCCGATGGTGCATGACATCATCAGTCGCGTTGCACCGATCCTGGGCGTTGAACCCGACTTCGGACAGAACTTGCTGGCCTCGTATTGAGGGTGGCACCAAAAAGCGTGCCGCGCATCAGATGCTGCGCCATAAGTCTTTGTGTTCAGCATATCATTTGTGAAAACCGCTGCGCACTTTTGGGCGATAAGCCTTAGACGCGAGACTTCGGTGTGATCGTCAGTGCCGAACCATGAGCGCAGCGCATTTCCGTCGCAGCGGACGGGTCGCGGTCGTCGGCCTTGTGCAGAAGCGTCGAGCGATAGCCTTCCGTATGCGTGCCGTGGATTAGCGTTACATCGGCATTGCCCGGATTGTCGGAGCGCTCGAACCATTCGACGCTGTGATGTAGGAAATTCATCTCGAAGGCACGGTTGGTGACGCCGTGGCCGACGATGATTGCAGTGTCGTTGCCACTGCCGATGTCATGCATGACTGTCTGCAGAAACAGCCGCACCCGCTGGGCAACGTCTGCACGGCTCTCTCCATCAGGCGGACGGGCATAGAATTTGCCGCTGTTATTGCGAAGCCGCGCCCATTTCTCAAACTCTTCAGGAAATTTCCGCCGCTGCTCGGCCCGGTCGTAAATCTCGGTAAACAGACCAAAATCTTGCTCCCGCAGCAGATAATCCTCACGCACATCACCGATCGCGTCTGCAGGCGAGGCCTCGACGATCGCGTCCTTGGTCTGACGCGTTCGCAAATATGGCGAATGCCAGATGGTCGCTTTCGGCGCAACGACAGGCAGCGTTGCCAGATAGGACGCGATGGCTCGCCCGGCTGCCAGCGCTTGTCGATAACCCCATTCCGTCAGCGGAACATTGTGATCGCCGAACTGACGGTAGGCGCTCTCGGTGATGTTGCCGAGAGATTCGCCGTGTCGAACGAGAAAAATGCGCATGGCTATCCGTGTCTGCCGAGGAGGAGCGCATCATGAAGGGCGCGAGCTCTGTGTGCAATGGTCGTAGGCCTAGCCGCATCTTTTGCGCAGGTTAAGACAGGTGGTGTCATGCGACCCTGGAATAGCCGATACCATTCCTCGCAGAAATGCTGCAGAGACGATATCTCCAAGGCTGCTTGAGCCCTCGCTCCTTGCGGGGTTGCTCCTGCGGCTTCATGAAATGTGCAGTCCTGGCAGCATCGAGCCGAAAATCGGCGTCGATCTTCGGGTAGTCTGATGCCTTCAAAGAGTTAGAGCGCCCGTGTGTCCGAACGGACACGGCGCTCCAGCGCCCGCCGTGGGGTGCCCTTCCAATGCCGCTCCGCGATGTGACTCCTGCAGGCATCATCGCGCAGACCAGCGTCGTGGGATCAACGGTACACCCACGCAATCCTCAAGCGAAACGGAATAGAGGCGTTATGCTGGTGTGGCGATCGGAGTGTCGGCTTTCAGTCTCGTAAATGCCGCACCCGAATGCGTGTCGAAAACGTAGACACGATGCGGCTCCACGACAAGTTCGAGAATTGCTCCGTCTGCGATCGCCACATGATCGGGAAGATGGACGACCGCGGCGGTTTCGCAGGATTCGACGGTGCCGTAAACATAGGTTTCCGTTCCGATGCTTTCAGCATAGTCGACCTGAAAACGAACGCGAAAACCGTCGTGAACCCGATCACGCTCCAAACCGAAATGACTGGGACGGATACCGAGTGTGACCGCCTGGCCGACCTTGGCATCCGCAGCCTCCAGCGGCAGGTTGAGCGCACCGAATCCCGGCACCTGCACGGCTATCCCGCCTGGGCCGCAGGAAAGTAACTCGCCTTCGAAGAAATTCATCTGCGGAGAACCGATGAAGCCCGCAACGAACCGGTTCGCCGGAGTTTCGAAAAGCTCCAGGGGCGTGCCAATCTGTTCGACACGGCCGGCATTGAGTACGACGATGCGATCCGCCATCGTCATCGCCTCGATCTGATCGTGGGTGACGTAGATCATGGTCGCTCCCAGCCGCTTGTGGAGGCGGCTGATTTCTCCTCTTGTCTGTACCCGAAGTGCAGCATCGAGGTTGGAGAGCGGTTCGTCGAAAAGAAAGAGCTTCGGGTTTCGAACGATGGCTCGCCCGATCGCAACGCGTTGCCTCTGCCCTCCTGACAACTGCTTGGGACGCCGGTCAAGAAGTGGTTCAATGGCCAGCATCCGGGCTGCTTCCTGCACCCGGGCGTCAATTTCAGTGCGCGTCAACTTGGTATTTTCCAGTCCGAACGACAGGTTTCTCGCAACGGTCATATGCGGGTAGAGGGCGTAGGACTGAAACACCATCGCAATCTCCCGCTCGCCTGGAGCGGCATGCGTTACATCCTTGTCGCCGATAGCAACGCTTCCGCTCGTGACGCTTTCGAGGCCGGCAATCAAGCGCAGAAGGGTCGACTTGCCGCAACCGGATGGGCCGACAAGGACAACAAATTCACCCTCGCTGACATCAAGATCGACGCCGTGGAGAATGGCATGATGACCGAAGCTCTTTCGAACATCGTTTAATGTTAAGCCAGCCATTCGCCAGTTCCTTCTAAAACCAATTCGAACAAATTTGTCGTCGCGTGGGCCGCAGTTTGGAAGGTATGAATTAGTTCGTCAAGATGACGAACATGAAATTCAGGATCTGAGCCGTTTTCACTCCCGATTCTTCGACTCGAAGTCGCGACCAAGCGTGTCTGAGGGAAGGGGCACGGCCTATCGCTTTCAGGACAGCGTTGTTCAATTAGAGAGCTGCTTCACTGGCTGCTCCTCAAGCTGGTGGGCACGTTGCTGCCGCATTCAATTTGGAACGGGCTGTGACAGCAAGACGAGCCTGGTCCCAGACGTTCGGGATCAGCGAGGCGGCGGCGGCAAACGCCGTTGCTCTGGAAGGGCCTGCGGTGAGAAGAGAAGGTTGTGAAGGTGGGTCAAGGCAATTGCAAGCGCCCCGATGAGCGTTGCGCGGCTGCCAAGCGCGCTCGCTTCCACCTTTATATTGCGCCGACTTGCCTTGGCTATGCCTTCGCGAATCCGCTCGACCATCAATGGATGGGAGCCAATGCTACCTCCAAGGACAACGATGGTCGGATCGACGATCGCGTTCACGGACACGATCAGGAGTGCTGCGATATCCGCGACTTTGCGGATGACGTTTGCGGCGATCGGATCTTCCTTTTCTGCAAGCCTCAGAATATCTCGGACGGACGTGTCCTTTATACCGCCTGAGCGGTGATAGAAATCGCTAATTCCCTGCGCTGCGATGGCGCATTCGAGTGCGCCGCGCTCCAAGCTGTCCTCCGCATAGGGATCAGCCCCGAACGGAAGGTAGGAGATCTCGCCGGCTGCCCCACTCGCGCCGCGCATCAACTTGCCGCCTTGAAGTACGCCAAGACCGATACCTGTTCCAAGCGAGATGAAGGCCAGGGTATCGATCTCAACTGCACGTCCCTGCCAGGACTCGCCGATGACGGCTGCGTTGACGTCGTTTTCAAGCACAACCGGACAACCAAGCCTTTCGCGAAGTGTTCTGACAATATCGATGCCGGCAAGATCGACAAGGTTCGGTGCCATTGAGAGCGCGCCGGTCGTCGGTTCGACCACGCCGGGCGTGGCGATGGACGCTACCAGAACATAATCACGCGCCACACCGCTTTCGGCAAGAATCCGCCCAAGCGCCGCTTCTATCTGTTCGAGCTGATGATAGCCGCCTCGATGGTCGGAGGGATATTCAATCTCATTCACAATTCTGCCGACGATATTGCCGAGCACGATCCGCGTTGTCGTGGCACCCATGTCGATGGCGACGGCGTAGCCGGCCGTGCCATTCACCTCATAGGTAATGGCGCTGCGGCCGATGCGGCCGGTCGTAACGCCTTTTTCGCGAACCCAGCCAGCCTCTTCCAGCGTCCTGATGACCTCGGACATCGTCTGCTTCGAGAGGCCGGTGATCTTGGAAAGTTCGGCACGGGACGTGGGACCCGTGTGGAGCAAGACATCCATGACAGCGCGAACCGAAATCTGTCGCAGCATCGGGGGCGCGTTTTCAGTCAATGCCATGGGCCAAATATTCCGGTCGATCTAAGATTTTGCTGTTCGTCTGCTTCTGCTTTTTCCACGAATGCCCGTCAATTTCAAACTGGTTGTTGACAGACCGGAAGGCCGGCAATAATAAATTCGTCAACCTGCCGAACAAATATAGAAAAGAGCTGCGTTTGTCAAATATTTCAACTATCGCGCCAGATCTGCGGCCGGCGGTTGACAATCGTCGCGCGAGCGTTTCGGGTCTCATTGCTGGCGTTGATCTCGGTGGTACCAAGGTGCTCGCCGGCCTATCCGATCTTAACGGCGTTCTCTTGGCGAAGATGGAAGAGCCGACCGCCCACGGCGAAGGCGCTCCCGTCCTCAAGCAAATTGTGCGCATGATCTTGACCCTAGCGGAGCGGCATCATGACCGGGGGCCTCTCCTTAGCGCCGTCGTTGGCGTACCGAGCGCCGTTTCGCCCTCTACTGGTCTTGCTTCGCTGTCGCCGAATCTCGCAATCCCTGCGGACCAGCCACTTGCAGGGCTTCTTGAGGCCGGATTGCCCTGCGGTGTGATTGTCGAGAACGACGTCAATCTGGCGGCATTTGCTGAGGCGACGCTCGGAAGAGCCCGCGATTGCACTTCCGTGGCCTTCATCGCCTTCGGAACTGGGGTGGGCATGGGGCTCGTTATCGACGGCAGGCTTTTTCGCGGTCACCACGGCCGCGCGGGGGAACTTGGTCTTCTGCCGCTCGGCGCAGATCCGCACGATGCCGCGCCGAAAGCAAGGGCGGGCCTCTTTGAGGACCAAGTCGATTCACCGGCCATACGCTCTCTCTATCGAGATGGAACTGTGCCGGTGAGTGAAATCTTTCTCAGGGCGGGTTCGGGAGACCCAGAGGCGTCTGCTGCCATCGCGGCGCTCGCAAAGTCCGCGTCGGTCGGGCTGGCGTCCATTCAAGCGGTATTCGATCCGGCATTGATGGTACTTGGAGGCGGCATCGGCTCGCGCCCGGAGTTCATCGAGCTCGTCTCGCAGCATATGTCGTCTCTGCTGCCGTTTGCCGTGCAGATTGAACCGACTTCTCTCGGTCCGGAGGCAGGAATGCGCGGTGCCTTGATGCTTGGTTTGCACGAACTTTCCAGCCAGAAGGCCGCATAAGAACTGGAGCTCGCTCATGACGAAGCCACGCACGAAGCCGCGTGTCCTTAGCCCGCTTGCCGATGGACAACTCGTATCGGAAAAGCCGGTCCTGCTGCCATTCATGGCACCACGCCTGCAGGGTGATTGCTGGCCGGACGGCAAGATCGAAATTTCTGTCTGGGGCTGTGGCAAGATCGCGAACCTGACCTTCAGCGGTTGGCGTGGGCCTTTCACGTATGCCCCGAACCGCGTCGAAACCAGCGGCGGCGGCCTTTATGTGGCTCAGTCGGCACCGGTGCTGTTTTTGAAGGGAGCGAAACTGCAGACACTCGTACCCTCGCGTCGTTGCGCTTGGTGGGGAAGCACCACGAAACGCCAACCGGTAGAGCGGCTGGGTGAACGACGGATTGCCCGAACCGGATGGGGTGTGGTTATTGTCGAGCAAAGACCCGGCGGCATATTCCTCAGCGCTGGCGCGTCGAGCGACGAAGCCACCAAGGGCCTCGACCTCGCTCAAGAGGAGGTAGTGGCCGAAGCTAACGCCTATGTAGCGCGCTGCGATGAAATGCCGGAAGCTTCGCCGCTGATGCGCAGCATGATTTCGCAGAGCCTTCATGCCGCACTTTCGAGCATTCGTCAGAACGAGCATGGCGATTTTGGCGGCCTTGCTGCAGGCCAGGCTTACAGCGCACCGGCACGAACCTATTATCGCGACGGATACTGGACGCTTCAGGCGCTGTTAGCGCGTGAACCCGATGCCGTACGCTCGCAGATCGAGCTGCTGGCGCGCGGCATCCAGCCCGATGGAGAGGCGCCGAGCGGTGTCATCCTGACCGGGCCGGCACAGGCCGAAGAATGGGAGAAGGTTCGCAGATCGCACCCGCAGATCAAAGAGGAGCACCTTCGTCCGGGAGATTGGTGGAGTGACCACTTCGACAGCCCGTTGTTCTTCATCCTGACGATCGGCGACTATGTCCGTACGACCGGGGACAGTTCCCCGCTGACTGTTCATTGGGATAAAGTTATTGCCATCTTTGATCGTTACTGCGACTTGGATAGGGCAGGGAACGGCTTGCCGGTCAAGCCTCGCCATGATCGCGATTGGGCCGACAATGTCTTTCGCCATGGTTACGTTTCCTATGACATCGGCTTATGGATCGGTGCTCTCGACGTGATTGCCGCTTACGGCGGGACGATCGACGAAAATGTCGCCGCCAAGGCTGCCGCAACTGCCAAAAAGGCTCGCGCATCGATCGACGACGTCCTTCTCCAGGCAGGCGGAGCCTACGCCGACTACGGGGAGAAACAGGATTTCGTCGAGGATCATCTGACGCTCGACAGTCTCACCCTGCTTCGATACCGAGCCGTTTCGGCAGAACGTGCAAGAACGGTCCTTGCGAAGGTGGAGGCGTTCCTGGAAACCCGCAACAACGCCAGTCAGCCCTACGGGGACTGGGGTGTCATGTGTGCCTTTCCGCCCTTCAAGCGGCCAAAAGACACCCGCTCGAAGTCCGCCTTCGCATACCGCTACCACAACGGATCGGATTGGCCTTACCTGTCGGGTCTTTATGCCGAACAGCGTCTGATCCATGACCTTTCGGGCGCGGAATATCCCTTGCTGCGCTGGTGGGAAACCTGCCTGGAAGAAGGGTGGGTGGGCGCTGTGGAATATTTTGCCCCGCCGTGGGGGCGTGGATCGCTGCTCCAGGGGTGGAGCAGCATGCCGGCGATGGCCGCCCTCGCGCACAAGGACAAGCTGCGCCCGCCGCTTGCCTGAAACGTCCTCAGAACATGGTCGCAATCTTTTACAGACCAGGAAGCAAATGCAAAAGCCGCCCGAGGCGGCTTTTCATTTGACTGGCACCGGCTTTCGCTACTCTTTGGTCGCTCCGGCCATTAGGCCGCTCATCAGCATTCGTTGCAGGGCCGTGAACATGACGAGCACCGGCAGGACGGAGAGAACTGACATCGACAGCAATCTTGGCCAGTTGATGCCAAATCGTCCGACAGTGTTGGCGAGCGCAACCTGAACAGTCCATTTGTCCTGATCCGTGATGACCAGGAATGGCCACAGATAATCGTTCCAACGCCAGACGAGATTGAAAGCCAGAAGCGTGCCGATCGCGGGTATGGATAACGGCACGATAATCCTCAGCAAGATGCGCCACTCCGGCGTTCCGTCAATCCGGGCTGCCTCCAAAAGGCTGTCGGGAATGTTCGTGATGTATTGCCGCATCAGGAACACCCCTGTCGGAGTTGCGGCTGGAGCGATGATGATGCCCGCGAGCGTATCAAGAAGGTGGAGATCGCGCAGAACCAGAAAGACCGGGATCATGACGATCTGCAACGGCACCATCAGCGATGACATGATCAGCAGGAAAAACAGCGTGTCGCCTTTAAACCTGAATTTCGCAAGCGCATAACCTGCCATGACGCTGATGGTGACGGACAGCAGTGCCGAGAGCACGGAGACGATTGCCGAATTGCGGAAAAAGACCAGAAATTTTGCCCGCGATACCGTTTCGATGAAATTCTGCAGTGTTATATGGGCCGGAAAAATGGTTGGCGGCCACTGGAATATCTCCTGTTGCGATTTCAGCGACGACAGGAAGAGCCACACCGGCGGCATCAGGAAGATGAAGAGCGCCAAGGCCACGAACGCGAGCCGCCAGGGCGAATAGATCCGTGTCATTTCTCGCTCCTAGACAGGCGCAACTGAACGATCGTCAGCAGCAAGAGAATTGCAAAGAGAACCATCGACTGGGCGGCGGCAACGCCGGCCTGCATCGGCTTTTGAAATGCCGTGTCGTAGATCGTCTGGATCAGGTAGACGGTAGCCTTGCCGGGTCCTCCTCCGGTCAACGACACGACGAGTTCATAAACCTTGAAGGCTTCGATCGACGACAGCACCAGGACCACCGCCATCGTCGGCCTGAGAAGCGGCAATGTGATATGCGTGAACTGGCGCCATCTGGTGGTGCCGTCGATGGACGAGGCTTCGTAGTAGTCCGCCGGGATCGCAGTCAGGCCGGCGATGAAAATCATCATGTTAAAGCCGGCTTGGGCCCACACCCATGCGATGATCATCGCAATCTGAGCCATGGTATCTTGTTCGAGCCACGGAACCGGAGCAATTCCCACCAGTGACAGCAGATAATTGACGAGACCGTTGTTCAGGCCGAAAAGCCAGCGCCACGAGACGCCAATGATCAAAAGACTGATCATCGAGGGGAAGAAGACAACCGTCCGTACAATCGCGAAAAATTTCGTCTGCGGCGAGAGAAGCAGTGCCAGCGCCAAGGAGGCGATAATGTTCAGTGGTACCGCGATGACGACGAAGACAACCGTCTTGACGAGGGACGTCTGGAAGTCGGCATTGCTCAAAAGCCCTAAAAAATTATCAAAGCCCACATATTGCGGCAGGGTGCTTGGGACTTGTGGAACCACCACCACGCCCCGCTTGAAGAATGCCATCAGCAGGCCTTGCACCAGCGGATAAAGCGTAAAAGTGACGAGCAGTGCGATCGTCGGCAGCATGAGCAGATACGGCCAACCGACATTGAAGAGGCTGTTGCGGCGGCCCTTCGGCACCGGGTGGGGACCCAGTGCCGAACTGCCTTGCTGTGTGATCACTGCCGTCACTTGCTCGCCTCGAGCGAGTCGTCGGCGGATTTCTTGATCTGCGCGATCGCCTCGGCTGAGGAAATCTGACCGGCGACAGCCTGGGTAACAGCCGCTTTCACCGTCCCCCAGACCGACTGCATCTGCGGCCAGGCCTGGTCTGTTGCCGCGTAGGCCGGGCTCGCGTTCAATTCATTCTGCATTGCGGTGATTGCAGCCGTTGCGGCCGGATTGTCATACTTGACCGGCGGCGCCTTGAGGTTGGCAGGGATCATGCCGAAGGTCTTGGCGTATTGCGCCTGGATCTCCGGGGATGTGATCCATTTTATGAACTCGACGGCTTCCGGCAGGTGCTGGCTTGTGTTGAAGGCAACGATGTAATCGCCGCCGTAGATCGATGAAGCAACCGTCCCGCGTGGCGTCGGTCCGGCTTGCCAAGCGAATTGTGCGTTGGTTGCCAGCCCGGCAATCTGCCAGCTCCCGGACATGTAGGCCGCTGCCTGACCTGCAGTGAAAAGTTCCTTAGGATTGTCCGAACTTGCGCCGCTCCACAGGCCGGGCGGCATGGCAGCCTTGGTGATTTCGATGAATTTGTCGAGCGTGCTCGTCCAGGCCGCCTCGTCCATCACGACCTTGACGGGCTCCTTCTCGGTGTAGATGTGGTTGCCATATTGATATTCGTGAACGATCCACCGGCTCGCGGAAACGTCCCAGACCAGAGGATAGCGGATGCCGGATTTCTCTGCTGCCTCCTTGACCTTCGGGATGAACTCTTCCCATGTCCAACCGGTCGCCTGGTCCGGAATGGCAACACCTGCCTTTTTGAAGGCATCGGCGTTCAGGAAGATCCCTGTCGAGGTGACACGCAGGGGGGCGGCAATGACCTTGTCGCCAAGCCTGGCTCCATCGGCCCAGCCCTTGACGAAGTCGTTGATCCATTCCGGTCCGATCTCCTTGCTGAGGTCTGCCAGGAAGGGCCGAATAACCGGCTCCATGGAGGAGGTCAGGGACAGATCCGGCATGATCCCCGAGGCTGCATATTGCTGGAATTTCTGGATCATCCCGTCGTAAGGGGTGATTTCCAGATCGAAGGTCGTTTCGGGATGCAGCTTCGTGTACTGATCGAGCAGCGCGCGCGTGTCCGCTTCCTCCTGATCGTTGTCGACATACCACACGAGCTTGAGCTCCGAGGCTGCGGCGAACGACATTGTTATCGCCATAGCGCTGGCGGTCATTAGGATTGTCTTTAGCGTTTTCATAGGGCTCCCTCTCTGGCTTGTCATTCATTTTGACATCCGAAACGAAAGGCCTGCAATAGAACTCCCTGAGGCCTTTGTTCGTAACCATGACGAATTAAATACGAGTTTGGCGGCCTGTCAACACAACAGATCCGATCCGGCGAGATTTAGTTCGTCCTGTTGACGAATAAATGAGCCGCATCTATGAATCCGGTGGAAATAGGCGGAGACATGTGATGGAAATATTCGTTGAAGCCGTGGAAGGTGGTATCCAGACGGCGCTTGACACGCTCGCGTCAGCAGGGGGCGGGACGGTCTTCCTTCGGCCGGGCCGTCACTCGGCGAGTGCGCTCCGATTGAGAAGCGATATCACCTTGCATATCGAAGAAGGCGCAGTCCTGACCTTCGTAGCTGACTATGAGTGCTATTCCGAAAACACTGTCAGCGTATACGCCGAGGCTTCGGATCGTGCCTATATCGTCGCGCAGAACGCCTCGAATGTCACCATCACAGGCAAAGGCATGATCGATGGACGCGGCGATGCCTTCCACACTGGCTTCGACGAGGGCGTCGGAACTTTCACTCCGGTAGCAGAACGGCCGCGTGTGATCGTTTTTGAGGATTGCACGAACGTTCGTTTGGAAGGCGTTCATATTGCGGATTCGCCCATGTGGACGATCCACCTCGTGCGCTGCCGCGATATCGTCGCTCGAGGGCTTCGTGTCTCCAATAACCGCCAACTCCCAAATACGGACGGGATCGTTATCGATAGTTGCAGCGACGTCACGATTTCTGAAGTCATCATTCGCACCGCCGATGACGGTGTCTGCCTCAAGACGAGCTTGAGCGACAGAGGAATTGGACGTTGTGAACGGATCGAGATCTCCGACAGTGTGATCGAGAGCAAAAGCTGTGCCCTCAAGATCGGCACCGAGAGCTTCGGCGACATATCTCAAGTCCGCTTCCTGCGCTGCCGGATCGAGAATTCCAACCGTGGTCTCGGCATCTTTTCGCGCGATGGCGGCAAGATTGAAGATGTCGTCTTCCGCGACATAGAGCTCGATTGCAGCGAGACGCCCGATGGGTTCTGGGGTTCCGGTGAACCGTTCACGATGACCAAGCTCACGCGCCGTCCGGAGCGCCCCGCAGGAGCAATCCGGACTGTGCTCGTCGAGAACGTCTCGGGGCGAAGTCACGGCGCCATCAATCTCTTTGCGGAGGAGCCGGGCGGTATCGAAGATGTCGTTCTTCGCGAGATCAATATCAAAATGGACGAAGGGCCGCTTGGCACTGCAAAGCGGTACGACTTGCGGCCGACAAATGCTGATCTCGCACCGCCGAAGGACGTGTCGGGGCGCGGCAACGCTTGGGTTCGGGGACAGGACGGCAAGATCGTCGGGCTTTTCGACTATCCGGGGGGATTGCCGGGTGTGTTTGCGCAAAATGTGACAGGTCTTGCGTTGGAAGACGTAAAGATCCGCCGGCCCGAACCGCTGCCCGCAGGATGGAACCAGGTAAACATCGCGTTGATCTCCTGAGGGAGCTTGTAATCTTGCTGGAAGCACCTTGGTGGTTGGACTAAGGCTCTTCTCATCGGCGGATGGCTACAGGGCGTTGAGCTTCCGAGCGGTCTCGCATCGATGGGAGACGCGTCCGCGTTCGTGGCATCGTCCGACTGGCATGTGGCGGGGAAGCTGGAATGTGGGATTGTGTGCAAAGTTGATATGTCCCTTTTGCCGCCGCACGGCACGCCGACCAGCCCCGATCTGAGCGGTTGATCCGCTTGCAAGATCAGATCGGGGCGGGTGAGGGGCACCTCTTCGGCTTTAGCTTTGAGACTATGTGATCGACGATTCACTCCGCAGCATCAAGCCGGAAAGCGCTGCCTCTCGCCGCGCAATCACCGCAGGATCGTCCATGAAATCCCTGGGGCGTCCCGGCTTGCGGCCTCGCGGTGTGTAGCCGATTTGCTCGCTGTTGGTCTTCACCTTGGGCGCCGGTCGCTCGTCCTGGCGCTCCTTGATATAGGCCAGGACGTCGCCGAGCCGCTTGTTCTCGGTAATCGCCGCATGCGTTACCCGCTGGTCCTTGTCGAACACGCGGTAGGGCAGGGAATGACCCTTCCACCGCACATCCAGTCGACCGTCCGCATAAGCATAGGTCTCGACATTGCGGCCAGCCAAACCGCGCGTCACCTCGGTCTCCTCCAGCATGATCCGCTGGCGTTCGAACGAAAACGTCAACTGCGATCCGACATAGCGCTGCTCGCGCTTGCACAGGATCTCGCCCAACCGATCCGGCGCCAGGTTCATCGGCCGATGCAAGTCCTCGGACCGGGCAGGGACGATCGCAAAGCGCCCATTGTAGTCCTCCACGAAGCCCGGCAAAAAACCATTGCCTGCCTCCGTATTGTCGATGCCAGCCAGCCGTAATTCCTTGACCAGCCGATCCTGCAGCGTCCGATTCATCCGCTCGACACGGCCCTTGGCCTGGCTCGAATTTGCACAAAGGATCTCGATGTTTAGCTCGCACAGCGCCCGCCCGAACTGGGTCATGCCCTGGCCACCTTTGGCGTCCTTCTTCGCCACCCGAAACACAGAATGCTTGTCGGAATAAAAGGCAATTGGTGAGCCGTGGCGCTTGAGGTAGAGCGCCAGTGCCTCGAAGTAGGTGAATGCACTTTCGGAACGCACGAAGCGCAGCTGCATCAACCTGCCCGTCGCATCGTCAACGAACACCAGCAGCGAGCAAGGCGGTCCGCGATCCTCGAACCAGCGATGCTCCGACCCATCGATCTGCACCAATTCACCATAAGCCTCGCGTCGCAGCCGCGGCTGATGAAACGTCCGCCGCTGCTTGCGCGACAAGGTTGGTCCGAAATCGGCATAACGCTCGCGAACCAGTGTCATCGCGTAATCGCGCACACCGTCACTGATCCGGTTGTTCGACGGCCGGCCGATCGCCTTGTGCCGGATCGACGCCGCACCGCCAGTGCTGATCCGCTCCAGCAGCCGGCGCACCTGGCGCTCGCTCAGATCAAGCACATGCGCCGCCGACACCATCGTCATCCGGCCGTCGATCACCTTCGACAAAATCTCAATCCGCTGCAGGTGACGCTCGCTCATCGCAATCAGTCCCTCCGCAACCTCCCAGGTCCTCAGAACCCGGGGAGAGTGACATTCTTACTTTGCAGAAACAGGACACTTCAACTTTGCGGCTACACAAAAAGATCGCATAAGATAGGTTATGGAACATTTGGGCGGTTTTGCTGCTGTTGGTTCATTTACCGCGAATGCTTCCAATGCACCCCCACCTTATGCCGTAGTAAACGATAAGCCGCTGGACTTGAAAGAGCAGGCCACGGCATATACAAAGGAGGTTTACTATGCCTGTTTCAATGCCCTCAAGACCCAAAGAAGTGAAGCTGTTCCGCAACAATCGTAGCCAGGCGGTGCGCATCCCTGCGGAATTTGAGTTGCCAGGGGATCGGGTGTTGATTCACCGCGAAGGCGATAAGCTCATCATCGAGCCCGTTACCAAGCCGTCCAACATCGTCGAGCTCATCGCCGCGCGGAAAACGGAATCCCCCCTCGGGCTGAAAGACGAATTCCCGGAGATCGAGGATATGCCTGCTAAGCCGGAGAACATTTTTTGAACGAGTACTTGCTTGATACGAACATTATTAGTGACATCATACGCAATCCCTTCGGACCGGTGGCACGCCGTATCGAAGATATAGGTCCCAAAGAGATTTGCACTAGCATCATCGTCGCATCGGAGTTGCGATACGGCTGCGAAAAAAAAGATCGGCCAAGCTGCTGGCTAAGGTCGAGAGCATACTTAGAACGCTTCCCATACTGCCGCTGGATGTCCCCGCCGATATAAAGTACTGTGACATTCGTGCGGAGTTAGAAGCTGCCGGCCAGACGATTGGCCTCAACGATCTGCTCATTGCCGCGCATGCTCGTGCGCTGGATCTGACACTGGTGACGGACAATATACGCGAGTTCCGGCGCAATCGTGGCCTCAACCTCCAGAACTGGCTTGAGAGATAGCAAAGGACATCATGGGCGCCGGTACCCTACCCCTTTGAGAAGTTCGCCGACACCAGCGGCATCCAACTCTCTGCGTAGCTTGCTCATATGGACGTCTACGGTCCGATCGACCGCGTCGCCCTCGGGAGGGCATCAACACTTTCGCTCCTTTCGAAAGCCCGGTTCGGGAATCCCGGTCCACTGCCTCCCCACTCACTGCAACTGGTAGCCAGTTCGAAATTAAACTTGCTCGACCGATGTAGCTGTCGAAACGGGACAACGGTTTGCGATAGGCCCAGGCGACACCATGCGCCCCTTTACACCAAGAAAAGCTGCGGCTGGGGTCGGAAGAAACTTCGGCGGCCTTTTTTCCAGCCGATGAACGCGGGCGCGATGGTCGCAACGGCGTCGGCGGCCGACGGAGCGTCGAGGACGACGACATCTGCAGCGTTTCCGATCGCGATGCCGTAGCTGCTCTCTATTCCGAGGAGGATGGCCGCTTGCGTCGTGATCATGGCGAAGATCTCGTCAAGGCCATTGGGGGTGCCGATCTGGGAGATATTGGCGTAGAGATTGGCCATGCGCATCAGGTTAACGTCGCCGAAAGGGGTGAACGGGTTCAGAACGTTGTTGGTCGAGATGGTTGTGATGACGCCGAGTGTTGCCAGGCGGTGAGCGGGTGTAACGCCGCGCGGAACGAGATGGGTGGAATTGCGGCCGGTCAGAAACAGATCGGTGGCAGGCAGGACGGTCAACGCCACGCCAGCCTCGGCGAGTGCGCGGCCGATTGGCTCCAGCTCTTCCGGGCGCAAAGCCGAGAGCTTGGTCACATGGCCGACCGACACGCGCCCTTGATAGCGGCGAGCGACGGTCTCGGCCATAACGGCCGGAAGATCAGAGCCCGAGGGGTCGAGGTCGAAATCGAGATGAAAATCGACGGCGACGTCATGGCGCATGGCGAGGTCGAAGATCCGGCGGATGTGTTCGGCCGGTTCGGGATCGGTATAGGGGCACCCCCCCACCAGATCGGCCCCCGCTTTCAACGCCTGTTCCAGCATCTCCTCCGTGCCGGGATCGTTCGTCAGGCCCTCCTGTGCAAAGGCGCAGATTTCGATATCGATGAGATCGCGATAATCGGCTTTCAGATGCCGGATCGCCTCAAATGAGCGGAAGCCGGCGCGCGGATCGATCTCGACGAAGGTGCGCAGGCGGCTGGTGCCGTTGAGGATCGCCTTTTCGACGACCGCGGCGGCACGTGCATAAACATCTTCCTCGGTGAAGGCGGCCTTGGCCCGGGAGGTTTCGCTGACAGCCTCCGCGAGTGTCCCGGTGCAGAGGTTGCAACGGCTGATGATACCAGCCTTGTCGAGATGGATATGAGTCTCGATGAGACCGCCGCAGGCGAATTTCCCTCTGGCATCATAATGCGGAGCATCGCAGACGATGCGAGGCGCGATTGCCGCGATGCGATTGGCCTCGAAGGCAATATCGGTCGGTTCGGTCAAACCTGCCAGCCGGGCGTTGCGGATGACGAAGTCGATCGCCATGGGACCTCCTCAGACCGACAAAAGAAAATTGCGGGCGGCGCGGTTGTGATCGGCGATCAGTGCCTCGATGTCGACACCCGTAGGCATACCGTCGGTGACGCGCCATTCGCCTGCGATCATGACGCGGTCGGCCGTTGTGGCGCCGCAGAGAACCAGGGCGGCCAGCGGATCACCGGCGCCGGAGAAACGCAGTTCGTCAAGCTTGTAAAAGGCGAGATCGGCCTGGCGGCCCGGCGTGATGGCGCCGATGTCATCGCGGCCGAGCAGTTTTGCCGAGCCGGCGGTTCCCCAGCGCAGCGCGTCGAAATGGGTGACGGCCTCCGCACCGTAGGTCAGCCGGTTCAGCATCAGCGCATGGCGCACGGCTTCCATCAAATTGGAATTGTCGTTAGAAGCCGAGCCATCGACGCCGAGCCCGACTGGCACGCCTGCGGCTTCCAGCTCGCTGGTGCGGCACATACCAGATGCAAGCACCATGTTCGAGGTCGGGCAATGACAGACGCCGACGCCGTGTCGGCTAAGCTCGGCGATTTCGGCATCATCGAAATGGATGCCGTGGGCAAGCCAGGTGCGCGAATTCAGCCAGTTGCAGCGGTCGAGATATTCCACCGGCGTGCAGGCAAATTTGCTGCGGCAAAATTCCGCTTCCACGCGTGTCTCGACCAGATGGGTGTGGAGCCGGCAGTCATGGCGCTCCGCCAGTTCCGCCGTTTTTTGCATCAGGTCCAACGTGACGTCGAAAGGCGCACAGGGCGCGAGCGCCACCTGCGTCATCGCCCCCTCCGAGCGGTCGTGATAGCGCCATAGCACACGCTCGCTATCGGCAAGGATCACGTCATCGTCCTGTACAACATTGCCGGGCGAAATGACGCCTTGCTGGTCCTTGATGTTAAGGCTGCCGCGCGTCAGCGTGATGCGTATGCCAAGGCGGGCCGCCTCCTCGGCCTCGACATCCATCGCGTCTTCGAGGCCGGCGGCATAGAGATAGTGGTGGTCGGAGGTCGTGGTGCACCCGGAAAGCAGGAGTTCCGTCAAGCCGAGACGGACGGCAAGACGGAAGGCTTCAGGGGTCATATGCTTTGCCCAGATAGGGTAGAGCGCGCGGATCCACGGCCAGAGCGACTTGTTGATCGCGGCCGGATGAGCGCGCGTCAGGGTCTGGAACATATGGTGATGGGCGTTGACAAGACCGGGAATGACGACGTGCCGGCCGGCATCGAAGCGAGCATCGACGGGCCGCGTCGGCTGCCGTCCAGCTGCGACCAGCTCGACGATACGACCATTTTCGATGACGACGCCACCCCCAGCGCCCTCGGCCATGATGGCAAGTGGCGATTGTATCCAGAGCCGGCCCTTCATCAGCGATGCTCCTATGCGCTGCGCATTGACGGAAAATTCAGGCGACCAACCGGCCGCCACGGGCGATGATGACACCACGGCGGAAGACGGTTCGATCAAGAGGACGAACGGCGACGGCCTCTGCCAACGACGCGGAAGGCAGGATGACAAAATCGGCAGGTGAGCCGGCTTGGAGCGGGCCGACGGGGCGGCCGAGGATTTCGGCCGGCGCCTGCGTCGCCAAACGAAAGGCCGCAACCAAGTCCGCATCCGAACGGAAGTCCTGGCGATCGCAGAGGATGCCGACGCGCTCCAGCATGTCGCCATTGCCGAAAGGCGACCAGGCATCGCGGATGTTGTCATTGGCACAGAAGAGGCGAACGCCGGCGGCAGCGAGCCGCTTGACGGGCGGCATGGGGACGGGTCCCGGCGCGCTGGTCATGATCGCCACACCCGATCTGGCGAGTGCCGCAGCCGTGTGGCCGAAATCGACATCTTCTAACGCGCCAAGGCAGAACGCATGGCTGACGACCACCTTGCCTTCGAGGCCGAGGGCTGCCGTGCGGTCGGCAATCTGCCGAAGCTCGAACGCGCCGAGCGCGCCGCCGTCATGCAGGTGGATATCCAGCCCGACACCGTATTTACCGGCGACGGCGAAGATCGCGTCGAGATGCCCGGTCACATCGTTGTCGATGCCGGCGGGATCGAGGCCACCGACGAGGTCGGCGCCTGCGGCGATGGCCGCGTCGAGCAGCGCCGCGGTGCCGGGATTGCGCAGCACACCGGATTGCGGAAAGGCGACGGTCTGGATATCGACGAGATGACCATGGCTCTGCTTCAGCGAGAGCACGGCCTCGAGGCCTTTCAAGCCGACGTCGGTATCGATATCGACGTGGCTGCGAACGGAGAGTGTGCCGTAGGCTGCGAGCCTCTCCAGCAGGGCGCCGCCGCGGGCTTCGACCGGCAGAGCCACCGTGCGCAGCAGAGATTTTTCCGCCTCGATACGCTTGGCGACCGTATCGCCCGGGATATGGGGAATGAAAGGTAAGCCAATCAGTGTCTTATCCAGGTGAACGTGACCGTCGACGAAGGGAGGGCAGAGCAGGCCGCCTGCCGCATCGAAACGCGGCACTGCGGGACCGACGCCGGCCGTTACATTCTGGCCGATCGCGGCGATCCGGTCATTGTCGAGAACGAGCGAGACGATCTCGCCGGCTTCGGTTCTGGCGTTTTCGATTACGAGGCTCGGCGTCATCTACTTTCCATCATCCGCTATGCAATCAGCCCAACCCTGCGCGCCGCTACGACGCGATAGAGCGGATCCTTCCAAACCTCCTCCTCCTGCAAGGCGGAGAAGACCAGGCTGATATCGTGTTCGTCATCCGAAGCAATCGCGGCTTGTTTGATCTCCTGCCAGGCGGGCGCTTGCCGATCGCGCATCTCTTCTAGTGCCTCGGCGGTAGGGAGTGCTGGAAAACCGATCTTCGGTACCAGCGCGGCGATCACCTGCCAAAAAGCTCGGTAGAAAGGCTCGGCGTCTTGGAGGTGCCGGGAAACGAGGCGCAGCCAGTGCAAGCCGGTGACGGAATGGAGTGCGGAGAAATCCATAGTTCCGGCGAAGAGTGCGAGCGAGGTCGCGGCCATGCGGCGCGGCGTATCGGCCTTGAAAGCAAGGCGGTCGATAACAGGACGGAAGCCCGGAAGTGCGGCGACGGCGCGGATGTTATGCCAAAGCAGATCCGTTTCAGGCTCGTAGCTGCGAATACCTTCGATATTGCCGACGTCGGCAAGGACGCGTCCTGGATCATCCGTATCGGGAGCACGGCCGGTCGCGGGCGGCAGCGGCAGATAACAGGCCGCCCAATAACCGAGCGCGGTGCCGACCTCGTCGTCATCCTTCTTGAGGACACCGTAGGCAAGGCGCATCAGCGGATGCGTGGCGCTGCCGGCAAGGCCGTTCACCATCGCAGGGAGATAGGTGCGGATAACGGCATCGATGCCGAGCCTGCGGGTTTCGGCGATGAAGAAGGCGCGATAATCCGCCTCGCGCGTGCGATCGCCAAGCGCGTCGATCCAGGCTGCCCGGGCAATTGGAGCAACCGGTGGCGGCATAGGCGGAAGGCCATTGCTCGCGCGATACTGCTCGTACCATTGCTCCAGCCGTTCCGGCGAGGCGCCGAGGCGATCGAGCGCGATCAGCACCATCGGCGCGTGGTTGGCGAGGAGATAGGGAAATTCGACGCTGTCTTCGCGTGCCCGCGAAAGGACGGTCTCCAATCCCGAAACTTGAACGGCGGCAGCCTGCCTCATGTCAAAACCTCCCTTGGTGTCGTGACGGTCTCGTCTATGCCAGGATCGAAATGTGGTTCACCATAGGCGGCCAATGATTCAAGATACCGGTTGGAGTCCTCGATGAACAGCGCTTTCACCAGGGCGCCGACGATGCGCGGCACGCCGTATTTGAGGCCGGTGACGCCGTTGCTGATCGGCCCGAGACTGACCAGAGCGCCGGCATTGAACATGTGGATGCGCGAGACCCAGCCGGCTTCGGACTGTCTTGGAATGAGCTCGAAACCAGGACCAAGATAGGGATGGCACGCGAGCAGGGCGCTTTCCTCTCCCTGAGGCGGCTGAAAGCGGTGCTTCCAAAGCGCGACGGAATCGACGAGGCCGGCAAGCTCGGGCCTGAGCGCGAAATCAATCTCGTAGCCGGTGCCCAGCAGAAGATGATCGGCCCGGAAGATGCCGCTTGCGGTCGTCAGCCGGATGCTGCCGCCGTCCATCGAGAGTTCGCGGACATCGCAGCCGAGGCGCAGGGTGAAACCGGGGTGGCTGCAGGCCCGGTCATATTGCTCCTGTGTCGGCGGTACCTTGAAATTGAAGTAGAGATTAGCGAACCGCCAACGTTCAAGATCCGGCAGGTCGGCGAAATGGCCGAGAAAACCGGGGAAGTTGGTCCAGGCGAGAACCTCCGTGCGCGGCAGATCGGCGCTTCGCGCAAACATCGTGACCTCTCGGGCTCCGGCCTCCAAGGCCGCCACCGCCCAGTCGAAGCTCGACGTGCCGCCGCCAAGGATTGCGACATCCCTGCCCTCGAGAAAATCGATGGGTATCGGCTCGCTGCTATGCGTCCATGCGGATTTCGGAAGCGTCTTGACCATCGCGGGTATGCGTGGGCCGCCGCAGCCATCGATACCGGTGGCCATCACCAAATGGCGACAGGTGAGCGTGCGGCTGGTGCCGTCGCTTTTTGCCAGAGCGAGAGCAAGTCCGCCCTCAGCCGGATCTATCGAAGAAAGAGTTGTCCCGTTTTCTACGTCGATGCCGACAGTCCTGCGGAACCAGGTGAGATATGCCATCCAATCCTGACGGCTGACCTTGTCGAGCGTTTCCCAGGCATCGGCGCCATGCATCGCCTCGTACCAGGAGCGCAGCGTCAGGCTCGGAATGCCAAGGTCTGGGCCTGACAGATATTTCGGTGAACGCAGGGTCCGCATGCGGGCGCACGTCATCCAGGGGCCCTCCCTGCCCTCTTCGCTCTGATCTATCACATGGACCGACCTGACGCCGCGCCGTTTCAGGGCGAAGGCGATCGACAGGCCGGAGAGGCCGGCACCGCAGATGACGACGGAATGGAAGTTGTCGCGGTCTTCATCGCCGAGTTTCGGCCAGTCGGCGCAGAACGCCTCTATGCGCGCCATCTCATCATCGGCGCGACGTTCCAGCTCTCTCAGGCGCTCGTCCGGCGTGGTCTTCATGAATGTGCAGCTCGTGAGCGTTGGACGGGATAGTATAGACGCGCAGAAAACGGTCAGTTCACTTCTATTTTTTATGCAACGCGCACAAAATATGGACATTTATGCGCGAATATGTTCTAATTTGTGATTTTTAATGTTTAGTGTTTTTTGTCAAGTGCGCTTGAGTGCGATTTTGTTTGATGTATATTGCCTCTGGTCAACCAAAAAAAGGGGAGCAAACATGACATCGCTCAGCAGTATTGCAGGGAAATTTGCGATCGCAGGCCTCGTCTCCGTCGCATTCGTGGGCTCCGCCATCGGCGCCGACAGGAAATACGAAGGCATCGCTCTGACGCTCGCCTCGCAAAACGACCAGTTCGCAGCTGTTCTGGCTGCCATCGCGCCGAAATTCACCGAGGAGACAGGCGCCACCGTCAAGGTCGACATTCTCGACTACGGCTCGCTTCTGACGAAGACGACGACCGATTTCGTCGGCGGCACCGGCGGCTACGACCTGGTGACGATGGATATCGTCTGGGCCGGCCAGTATGCCGAAAACAAATACACTGTCGACCTCACCGAATGGATGAAACGCGACGCCGCCGAATTGAAGCTCGATGACATTTATCCGACGCTTCTCAACGCGCTTGGCCATTGGGGCGACAAACAGGTTGCCTTCCCCTTTGCAGGTTATGCCAACGTGCTTGCTTATCGCAAGGATCTGTTCGATGCGGCCGGACTGAAGGCGCCGGCGACGATGGAAGAAATGATTGCGGCAGCCTACAAGCTGACCGATCCCGGCAAGAAGATTTACGGATTCGTTGCCAACGGCCAGAAAGGCCCTGCGGTCGCCCAGGACTGGATGCAGTATAATACCGAGATGGGCGGTTCGATCCTCGGCTCGGATGGCAAGCCGGCACTCAATTCCGAAGCCAATATCAAGAGCCTGACCGTCTATAAGGACCTCTTCATGAAGGCCGCTCCTCCCGGGGCCGTTAACTATGACTGGGGCGGGCGCGAGGAAAGCTTCCGCCAGGGCATCGCCGCGACCATGCAGACATGGTCGGTCGGCGCTCCCGGCTACTACGATCCTGCGATTTCCAAGATCGTCGACAAGGTAGCGATCACGACCGCCCCGCGCGGCGCCGGCCTGCCGAAGCTTTACGGGATCGGCGGCTGGGGCATGGCGATCAACGCCGGCATCAAGGACGCGCAGAAGGAAGCGGCCTGGGCCTTCATCAAATGGCTGGTCAGCCCGTCGGTGCACAAGGAATTCAACATGATGGGCGCCGGCAGCTTCCTGCGCAAGAGCGAGATGACCGATCCCGATCTGCTGAAGAAGTTCCCCTTCCTGCCGGTGATCGCCGAGACATTCGAGCATGGTGACGGCGAATATCGTCCGCGCATCCCGCAATATCCGGAGATTCAGGACCTGCTGGGCACCGCCGTCAACGACGTACTCGTCGGCAACGCCGATCCAAAGAAGGCACTTGATGCCGCCCAGGAAGCGGCTGCGAAGCTCTTTTGACGACGGTTGACGCTGCACAGTTCCCTCCCCTGGGCCGCGCCTGAAGCGCTCTGCCGAAAATAGAAGTGGTTTTCGGCAGAAGCTCTTCCTCTTCGATTTGGATGCAGCTTCGGATCTTGGTCAACGCGACCGAAGTCATCCGGATCCTGGGCGCGCTTCCCACTGTTTCCAGCCCATTGATCCGACGCGCCACAGGCTTCATGATCGGTTGAACTCCGGGCTCGATCCCCATGCCGCGCATCGGACCAGGAACCTGATGGATGTAACGTGACCCTATCTCTCGTTTCCGCGCTGAAGCCCTCTCCCGCCTTGAGCGTTTCTTATCTCGAGCGCAGGCGCCTGTTCTTCATCCTGATGACCCTGCCGGCCGTCATTTACGTGCTTGTCATCGGTGTCTGGCCGCTGGCGCAGGGCATCTGGTTCAGTCTCTACGAATACAATCTGTTGAAACCGGCGCGGACGCATTTCGTCGGGCTCGGCAATTATGTCGATCTTCTTTCGGATACCGTGACGCGCGGTGCGTTCGTCAACACCGTCATTTTCACGGTCGGTGCCGTGAGCGTCGAATTGCTGCTCGGTTTTGCTATTGCGCTGGCGCTCTGGCGCGACGACCGCTTCAACCGGATCTGCCTGGCGCTGATCCTAATTCCAGTCACGATCACGCCGCTCGTCGTCGGGCTGATCTTCAGGGCGCTGCTGCTCGCCGACTACGGTCTCATCGGCTATTATCTCGCCGATTTCGGGATTTCCGACCCGCGCGGGCTTTTCGCCAATCCGAACTCGGCGTTGGCGACCCTTATCTTCGTCGACATCTGGGAATGGACGCCGCTGGTGGCACTGATCCTGCTTGCGGGCCTGAAAGCGCTGCCGGGCGATATTCTCGAGGCCTCTGAAGTGGATGGAGCAACAGCGCTGCAGCGGCTGAGGATCATCGTCATCCCCTTGATGCTGCCTTCGATCTTGCTGGCGTTGACGCTGCGCACCATCGATGCCTTCCGGGTTTTCGACAGCGTCTATGTGACGACTGGCGGCGGGCCGGGCAACGCGACCAACACATTGATGCTGCATGCGGTAAAGCAGGGGCTGGAATTCTTCAATATCGGCCGCGCCTCGGCGATCGCCAACCTGACGCTGATTTGCATTGCCGTGATCGCGGCAGGCTTCATTCTGTTGATCCGCAAGGCGGACAGAAAGGCAAACGGGCGATGAGCAAACGCAGTCTCAGCCGCATCGGCGAGCGCGGCTTCATTCTGGTCATGCTAGCCTTTTTCCTGCTGCCTTTCCTGTGGCTGGCCTCGACCGCCTACAAGCCGTCGCGTGACATCTTTTCGATCCCCCCGAAACTGACCTTCATGCCGACCTTCGAGCAATTTGCGACGGTCTTCCGTCTCTTCGACGTGTGGAGCCTGCTATCATCGAGCCTCCTGATCGCCGGCGGCTCCGTCATCCTCTCATTGGTGCTCGGCGTACCGGCCGGTTATGCGCTGGCGCGCTCGACGAGCCGCTATGCCGTTGCCGTTGCCTATTTCTTCATGGCGATCCGCATGGTGCCGGCCGTCGCTGCGCTGATCCCCTTCTATCTTATGATGCGCAATATCGGGCTGCTCGGCAGCTGGATCGCCGTCGTCCTCATCAACGCGATGCTGAACTCGGCCTTCGTCTCCTGGATGATGTTTTCCTATTTCCGCAGTCTGCCGAAGGAACTGGAGGAAGCTGCGCTGACGGATGGATGCACGCTGTTCGGCTCCTTCCGGCGCGTGGCTCTGCCAGCGGTGCGCTCGGGCGTCATTGCCTCTGCGCTCTTCTGTCTGATGTTCTCCTGGAACGACTTCCTCTACCCGATGTTCCTGACCCGGCTGGATTCCAAACCAATCTCGGTCGCGCTGCTTTCAGCGTACGGGACGAAAGACATCACCTGGGGCACGCTCGGCGCGCTGGCGCATTTCTCGACGATCCCAATCGTGCTGATCGTGCTCTTCCTCAACCGCTATTTCGTGCAGGGCTTAACGAAGGGTATTCACTAAAAAGGCGACGCGCTCAGGCGCGGATCGCCGCCTCAGTCGCGGCATCAAAGACATGGATGCGGGCGGGATCGGCGGCAAGCGACAGGCGCTCGCCGATTTTCACACGGCTGGTCCCGTCAATGATGACACGCAGGCGTGGAGCCGATAGCGGCACGTCATCCTCTTCGGCCGAGAGCGATTTGAGCCGGTCGGCGGCTTCGACCTCGACATGGACGAGAAGACTGGCGCCGAGATCCTCAACGAAAGTGACAGTTCCAGCCAGACCGCCTGCGTCGACCGGCTGAAACGCTTCCGGGCGGATGCCAAGCACGACGGGGCGGCCGGCAGCAGCGGCGATGGCCGGCCGTTCCGCAAGCGCCTCGCCGGAAAACAGGATGGAAGCCCTGCCGAAGCGGGCTTCAGGTCCGTCATCCGTCGTAAAGAGATCGACGGCCAACAGATTTATCGCCGGCGAGCCCATGAAGCTTGCGACAAAGAGATTGGCCGGCTGATCATAAAGACTGCGCGGCGTGCCAAGCTGCTGCAGCACACCACTCTTCATGACGGCGACGCGGTCGCCCATGGTCATGGCCTCGACCTGGTCATGGGTGACATAGACCGTCGTGATGCCCGATATTTTCTGCATGCGGGCAATTTCGGCACGCATCTGGCCGCGCAGGCGAGCATCGAGATTGGAAAGCGGCTCATCCATCAAGAAGGCCTGCGGGCTGCGGGCGAGCGCCCGCCCCATGGCGACGCGCTGGCGCTGGCCGCCGGAGAGTTGAGCAGGTTTGCGGGCGAGATAGTCCTCGAGCTCCAGGAGCTTCGCTGTCTCCTGCACCTTGCGGGCGATTTCTGCCTTGTCGAGGCCGCGCACGCGAAGGCCGAAGCCGATATTGTCGGCCACGGTCAGATGTGGGTAGAGTGCATAGGACTGGAAGACCATAGCGATATCGCGGTCGCGCGGGGCAAGGTCGTTGACGACGGCGCCGTTGATCGTCAGCCGGCCATCGGTAATCTCTTCGAGGCCCGCGATCATGCGCAACGCCGTCGACTTGCCGCAGCCGGAGGGGCCGACCAGGACCAGGAATTCGCCGTTGCGGATGGTCATGTTGAGGTTGCGGATTGCCGCATAACTATCGCCATAGCTCTTGCTGACCTGGTCGAAGACGATTTCAGCCATGCTCTTTCCCTGATGAACGAAGGCCTGTTGGGATCCTGGAAGGCTCAGGTCGTATAGACGCCGCCGGTGACATTGATGCCCTGCCCGGTCATGAAGCGAGCCGAATTCGAGCAGAGGAAAACGACGACATCGGCCACATCCTCCGGCGTTTCCAGCCGGCCAAGCGGCGTCTGAGCGATATAATCCGCAACGACGCGTTCGGGCGTGACGCCGCGAAGGCTCGCCTCCCAGGCGATCTCGCGCTCCTGCATGCCCGTCTTGACGAAACCGGGACAGACGGCGTTGACGCGGATGCCCGAAGCTGCAAGCTCACGGGCGAGCGCCTGCGTCCAGCCGAGCACGGCAAATTTGCTGGCAGAATAATGGGCCAACAGCGGAGCGCCGATCTTTGCGGCAAGCGAGGCCGTATTGACGATGACGCCAGTGCCGGTACGCGTGAAACGGCGGGCGGCAATCTGGTTGGTCAGGAAGATGCCGCGAATGTTGACGTCGAAATTATAGTCCCACTCCTCGTCCGTCAGTTCCAGCGCATGCTGCATCGTGGAGACGCCGGCATTGGCGCAGAGGATATCGTAACCACCCACCTTCTCGACCACCTCGGAAAAAGTCGCCTCGACGGAGGCGCGCTTACGAACGTCGATCGCATGCGCGGTCGCGCCGTTGCCGATCTCGGCCGCCGTCTGTTCGGCGGCAGCCAGATTGATGTCGCAGATTGCGACCTGGATTGCCTGACGGGACAGGGAAGTCGCGATCGCGCGCCCTATCCCCGTCGCTCCGCCGGTGACGATGGCACGCTTGCCGGAGAGTTCTGGATAGTTCGGAGACTGCATGCCCGCCCTCGTGGAATGGAAACATCGTCGATCATATATCAACAAAATCGTACACGACAAGAGAAATTTGTGTTTGAATTTGTTCGAATTATTCGGTACACAGGAGGCAACAATCAGACAGGTGCAGCCGCGAACTGCGGCGGGAGGATGAGAAGCGTATCATGGACGCGGAACAGCAGATGGTCGCCGCAGCGGAGAAGCCTAAGGTTCTGGCCCATGTGCGGCATGCGCGCATCCTGGAGACGCTGGCACGCAAAGGCGCGGTCTCCGTCAGTGATATCGCCTCGCAGCTTGCCGTTTCCGAAATGACCGTGCGCCGCGACCTGATTGAACTCGAAAAAGATGGCAGGCTGGTGCGCACGCATGGTGGCGCGGTGCGCAGCGGCAAGGCCTTTGAGCCAGTTGCCGGTGAAGTTGTCGATCGCGAGGAGCCGACCTTCGAATCCCGGCTGACACGCAATGCCGCCGCCAAGCGGGCTATCGCGATGGCGGCGGCAGGCATTGCTGCCGGCGCGCGCACGCTGGCGCTTGACGTCGGCACCACGACCTATCTGTTGTCCGGTCTGCTGCTCAACCAGCCGCATATGAAGATATTCACCAACAGCGTGCGCAACGCCATGCAGCTCGGCACTGGCATCGGCGAGGTCTACTTGCCCGGTGGACGCATGCGCGGCGAAGAAATGGCGATCAGCAGCCAATCGGCCGTCGCGCAATTCGAGGAGCTTTGGTTCGACATTGCCTTCGTCGGCGTATCCGGAATCACGGCGCAGGGAATTTATGACTATTCCTTCGAGGACACCGATATGAAGCGGGTCTATCTGCGTCGCGCGACGCAGAAGGTGGTGCTTTGCGATTCCACCAAGTTCAAGCGCATGTCGCTGGTGCATATTGCGCCACTGCAGCAATTCGACGTGCTGATCACCGATGCCATGCCGCCGGCCGAACTTGCCGATGCGCTCGCTGCCGCCGGCGTCCAGGTGCGCATCGCGCCCGAGGAGCAGCCGCTGCTTTGATGTGCCCTCTCCCGCATCCGTCCCCCCGCGGATGCCCGTCCATCCGATTGCGCTTCAAGGAGTTCTCGCATGATCTTTGATTTTTTTGGCGTCAAGAAGAAAGCGGTCATCGCGATGGCGCATATCGGCGCCTTGCCCGGCTCGCCAGCCTATGACGCTGCCGGTGGGGTGAACAGGCTCGTCGACGACGTGCTTTCCGATGTCGAGAAACTGCAGGCGGGCGGTGTCGACGCCATCATGTTCGGGAACGAGAACGACAGGCCCTACGTCTTCCAGGCGCCGCCCGAGGGATTGGCGGCGATGACCTCTATCGTCGAGCGGGTGAAGCCGCATCTGGCCGTGCCATTCGGCGTGAACTATCTCTGGGATCCTTCGGCAAGCGTTGCGATCGGCGCGGTAACCGGCGCGAGCTTCGTTCGCGAGATATTCACTGGGGTGTTCGCCTCTGACATGGGTGTCTGGCAGCCCGATTGCGCCAAGGCAGCGCGGCTGCGGCATAGTCTCGGCCGCGCAGATATGAAGATGCTCTTCAACATCAACGCCGAATTTGCCCATTCGTTGGACCAGCGCCCGATTGAGCTCAGGGCAAAAAGCGCCGTATTCTCGTCGCTCGCCGATGCCATCCTGGTTTCAGGACCGCTGACAGGGCAGGCCGTCGATCAATCGGACCTGAGGCGCGTCTGCGAGACGGTCCGGGACGTTCCGGTCTTTGCTAATACGGGCGTCAACAAAGACAATGTGCGCGAGATATTGAGCGTTGCCAGCGGCGTCGTCATCGGCACCCATTTCAAGGTGGATGGCAATACATGGAACCCCGTCGACGGCGACCGGGTGAGGCGTTTCATGGAGATCGTCGAAAAGCTGCGCTAAACGACCGGAACCTTTATGTCCATTACGCTCGGCCTCGATATCGGCACCACCTCCACCATCGGCATCTTGATCGAACTGCCAAACCGCGTGCTGGGGCTTGCCTCGCGGCCTTCGACGCTTCATTCGCCGCAGCACGGCTGGGCCGAGGAAGACCCGGCGGAATGGTGGGCGAATGTTTGCGAAATTACCAGGGAATTGATCGCGACGAGCGGGATCGAGGCACGGCAAATAGCGGCCGTCGGTGTGACCGGCATGTTGCCGGCCGTTGTGCTCCTTGATGACGCCGGCAGGGTGCTGAGGCCCAGCATCCAGCAGAGCGACGGGCGCTGCGGCGAGGAAGTCGAGGAGCTCAGGGCCGAGTGGAATGAGGCGGATTTTCTCCGCAGAGCGGGAAACGGCATCAATCAGCAGCTGGTGACGGCTAAGCTGCGCTGGATCGCCCGGCATGAGCCCGAGGTCTTCGCGCGCATTGCAACCATTATGGGTTCCTATGATTTCGTCAATTGGAAGCTGACTGGAAAGAAGGCGATCGAGCAGAACTGGGCACTGGAAGCGGGTTTCATCGATATCAGTACCGGCAGGCTCGACGACGAATTGATCGCGTTTGCCAGGATTCGACGGGATGCCATTCCTCGGAAGATATTATCGCACGAAGTGCTTGGCCATGTCAGCCGCGAGGCCGCCAGGGCGACGGGACTTTCACCTGGAACGCCTGTTATCGGCGGGGCAGCCGACATGGTCGCCTCGGCCTTCGGCGCGGGGATCAATAAGGCGGGCGACGTGTTGCTGAAATTCGGCGGCGCGGTGGATATCCTGACAGCGACGGATGTCGCCCGGCCCGATCCGCGCATGTTCCTCGATTATCATCTGGTGCCGGGGCTCTATATGCCGAACGGCTGCATGTCGACCGGCGGCTCGGGACTTAACTGGTTCGTCCGCACCTTCGCCGGACGCGAGGAGATCGCGGCAAAGGCGGAGGGAATATCGGTACACCGCTATCTCGACCGGCTGGCCGCGGAATGCGCGGCCGGCGCGGACGGGCTGACGATCCTGCCCTACTTCCTCGGCGAGAAGACGCCGATCCACGATGCCAGCGCGCGCGGCTTGATTGACGGGCTGACGCTCTCGCACCATATCGGCCATCTCTGGCGGGCGCTGCTGGAGGCCTATGCATATGCGCTACGCCATCATATCGACGTCTTGAACGATATCGGTCATCCGACGACGCGTTTCATCGTCTCGGACGGGGGATCGCAGAGCCCTATCTGGATGCAGATTGTGTCCGACGTGCTGCAGCAGCCACTGCAGGGTCTCACCGGCCATCCCGGCTCCTGTCTCGGCGTCGCCTGGGCCGCAGCGATCGGCGCGAGGCTCACCGAGGATTGGTCCGGCGTGACCGCCTTTGTCGGCCAGGGCGAATGGATCACCCCCAATCCCGACAATGCTGCCGTTTATGATCGGGGCTACCGGACCTATCGCGCGCATTACAGACCTGGATCCAACGGGATTTGAACATGGCGATACCGGCAGGCCGGGACTTCGGAAAACAGGCGGCCGGACGCAGCGGCATGGTGACGTCTCCGCATGCGCTGGCGAGCGAGGCAGGTGCGGCGATCCTGCAGGCTGGCGGCAACGCGCTGGAGGCAGCGATCGCCATCGGCAGCACGATTGCCGTTGTCTATCCGCATTTCTGCGGGCTCGGCGGCGATTCCGTCTGGATCGTTGCTGATCGCAGCGGACGGAGGACATGTTTTCTCGGCATCGGCCAGGCGGCGCGGGAACTGCCGAGTTTCGACGGCAGCATTCCACTGCGGGGACCGCTTTCTGCGCTGACTTCGGCCTGCGCCGTCGACGCCTGGCGCCACGCGTACGACTATTCCACGCGGCACTGGGGCGGAAAGATCGGTTTCTCCGTCTTGCTTGCCGATGCGATCCGCCACGCCGAAGAGGGATTTCCGGTCACGCGCTCGCAAAGCTTCTGGCTCACATTCCGACAGGCGGAAGTGGCCGGCTGGTCGGGTTTTTCAACGCTCTTCATGCCGGATGGCGCAGCACCTGAAACCGGCAGTCTGTTTCGGCAGAGGAATTTGGCGCACTCGCTTTCGCTGATCGCCCGCGACGGGCCGCGCTCCTTCTACGAGGGCGAACTCGGCACGAGGATCGCGGCAGGGCTTCAGGCGGCGGGCTCCCCCTTAACCGCCGCCGATCTCATGGCGACCGGAACGCGCGAAGTAGCGCCACTCAGCCTCCCCTACCGCGGCTTCGAGCTGCTTGCTCCGCCGCCGCCGACACAGGGTCTGTCGACGCTGGCGATCATGGGCATTCTCGCCCATTTCGATCTCGCCGCCCAAAAAGCCGGCAGCGCCGACCATCTGCACCTCTGTATCGAAGCCGTCAAACGCGCCTTTCTCGACCGTGGCGGCATTGCCGATCCCGATGCCGCACCGCAGCCGGTGGGGGACTGGCTGAGCACGCAACATCTCGCGCAGGCGGCAGCTTCGATCGATCCCCTAAGAGCCCTCGAATGGCCAGCCCCCTTTCGTAGCGGCGATACCGTGTTCTTCGCCGCAACCGATGCAGCGGGGGGCAGCGTCAGCGTTTTGCAGAGCACCTATTTCGATTGGGGCAGCGGCGTGGTCGTCGGCGATACCGGAATTCTCTGGCAGAACCGCGGTGCCGCTTTCTCGCCCGATCCCAAACATGTAAATGGTATCGCTCCAGGCAAACGGCCATTCTACACCTTGAATCCCGGCCTCGGCCTGCGAAACGGCAGACCCGCTCTGCTCTACGGCACGCAGGGTGCCGATGGCCAGCCACAGACGCTGGCGATGCTGCTGACGCGGCTGATCGACTTCGAGGAGGAACCGGCAGCCGCACTGGCCGGTCCGCGCTTTCTGCTCGGCAAAACCTTTTCCGACAGCCGCGACAGCCTGAAGCTGGAAAGCGATGCCGGTGAAGCGGTGCTTGCCGAACTGCTGACACGAGGCCACGCGCTATCACCGATCGAGGCGCAGAGCCCGCTTGCAGGACAGGCAGGCGTGATTGCCATCGACGCGGAAGGCTTGGCACTTGGCGCCCATGATCCACGTGGCGACGGACTGGCGATTGGGATCTCTTCCGACGGCAGGAGTTAGGTGGCCACGCGTCCGCGAGACGCCTTCAAAGCGCCGAGGCGGGCAAAACCAAAATTTGACTGCGTATGTTCGTAACCGCCGGACGATCTGCAAGCTGGAGACCTGGCTTGTCACGGGTCGCGAGCCGCACGTTGACGCCGGGCAGCGAGCCGCTACCTTCAGCCATGTTCGTGCGGTGAGAGGAGCAGCCTTCATGAATATCGACGGGCAATGTCATTGCGGCTTCGTTACCTATGAGGCCGACATCGATCCCGACGCGATCTCCATCTGCCATTGCACGGATTGCCAGCGGCTAACCGGCTCACCCTATCGCGTCACCGCAAGTGTGCCGCGCGAGGCCGTGCGCCTGACCGGCAATCCACCGAAGCTCTATACCAAGACCGCCGATAACGGCCGCAAGCGCCTGCAATACTTTTGCCCGGAATGTGGCTCGCCGCTCTTCACCACGGGCGTCGACGAGGACGCCCGCAGCTGGGGCATCCGCTGGGGCAGCATCAACCAGCGTGTCACGCTGAAGCCGAAGAGCCAGATCTGGTGCAGTTCCGCACTCGACTGGTTCGGCGAAACGGCAGCACTTCCCGGCGTGCCGGGAGATTGAAAACGGCGGTTCTTTCAGATCTTAAGAAGCGGATCAGCGGCATCGAACTCATCGCCGACTGCTGGCACGGCTTTGCGGCACAGGCACGAACCTGAACCCAGGGAGGCATCTCCCATCGATCATGAGCGTGATCGTTCACCATTCCCTGAAAAGTCAAAGCTGGTCGGCGCGCCATCGGATGATCTGGCAGGCAATTTCAGATAATAGCAGCGGCATCGATAGCTGAATTGTCTGGGAGTACCGTCGTGAAATCTCGATTGCCGCTCAAACTTTTACTGTCAGCATTTGCCCTGCTCGTTAGTTCGGCGCTTGTTTCCGCCGCCGGCTGGCAAACCGATACGCAAGGCACGTCTAATTGGCATGTGTCGCCGCCGATCGGGCAATGCAACGTCAGCCGGGCGAAGAACAGAGCGATACGCGCCGGTATTTACCGAAGCGAGATCGTCTATCGCGACGAGAACGTGCTGATCTTCAGGGGACTGACACTTGACGGAGATCGCAAGGAGATCATTTTCGGAAACGAAGAAAGCTGCCCGGAACTGGAGTCGAGAGACATTCCGTAGATCGTCAGACCGCAGTTGGGCGCGCACTACGCTTCCGACGAGCCGGCAATCTGAATTTCTAGCAGTGCAGGCACCAAGGAACCATCTTCTTGGCGCGAATATACGGCGCTCTTGTTCAGTCGTGGAGGCGCGCCAATTTTATGCACTCCGCTTACACATAGCCATGTTTTGCCTGTAAATTAAGCATCAGTATGCACTTTTATCTGCTAAATGGAGCGGTGCATCTGCCGATCTTTGAAAATCAAGGACATTTATAAACTGGCACAGTGCTTGCTTCGATAAAAGCAGAGTTGGTGGCTAGGGTTCCGGCGTTTTCAAAAAGCGCGGCTGGTCCGAGAGCTACTACCGGCGGGGGAGAAATCCTGTCGGGTGCACGGCGGGACAAAAGCCCGGGAGACCTCGTAAGCCAAGGGATTGGCGGCACGATGGTCATTGCCGATCCCTTTTGAGAAAAGCAAAAGGGGAATTTCAATGCAGACTTTTTCGAAGATCCTTTCCATCACCGCGCTTTCCGCCTCGCTGGCCTTGGGTTTCAGCTCCATCGCCAAGGCCGAGCAGAAGACCGAATTCAAGGTCGCCTGGTCCATCTATGTCGGCTGGATGCCCTGGGGCTATGCGGCTGACCACGGCATCGTCAAGAAATGGGCCGACAAATACGGCATCAAGATCGATGTCACGCAGTTCAACGACTACGTGGAATCGATGAACCAGTACACGGCAGGCGCCTTCGACGCAGTAACGCTGACCAACATGGATGGCTTGTCGATTCCGGCTGCCGGCGGCGTCGACACGACGGCTGTGATCGTGGGTGACTTCTCGAACGGCAATGACGCCGTCATCCTGAAGGACAAGGCGAGCCTTGCCGATATCAAGGGCCAGAACGTTAATCTCGTCGAATTCTCCGTCTCGCACTATCTGCTGGCCCGCGCGCTCGAAAGCATCAAACTGGCCGAGCGTGACGTGAAGGTAGTCAACACGTCGGACGCCGATATGGTTGCGGCCTACAAGACATCAGATGTCACCGCCGTCGTCACCTGGAACCCGCTGGTCTCCACCATCCTCGAAGATCCCACGGCAAAGAAAGTTTTCGACAGTTCGCAGGTGCCGGGCGAAATCATCGACCTGATGGTCGCCAATAGCGGCGTACTCAAGGACAATCCGAACTTCGGCAAGGCGCTGGCCGGCATCTGGTACGAGACAGCCGCTCTTCTGCGTGCCGATACTGCCGAGGGCAAGGCAGCCCGTGAAGCAATGGGGTCCGCTTCGGGCACCGATCTCGCCGGTTTTGAAGCCCAGCTTGCCGCCACCAAGCTCTTCGACAAGCCGGCCGATGCCGTTGCCTTCACCGCGTCGCCGAACCTGCCGAAGACCATGGATCTGGTTCGTAACTTCCTCTTCGAGAAGGGCCTGCTCGGCAACGGCGCGCCCTCTGCGAACGTCATTGGCATCGAAATGCCCGACGGCAAGGTGCTGGGCGATACGGGCAATGTGAAGCTGCGTTTCACCGAGACCTACATGAAGGCAGCCGCCGACGGTTCGCTCTGATCGCAATGGCGGCGCGGCTTAGCCGCGTCCCGTCCCTTCACCAGCGGAGCATTTCCCATGCGTTGGATCAACACGAGGCCGAGCCGGGGCGCGCAATTTGCCCTGATGCTGCTGCCCTTCGTGCTGCTCGTTGTAGCCTATGCCTTCGGCTCGGCCGCACGACTGGCGGAAAACGCCAATGACAAGCTTCTGCCAAGCCTTACCGGCTTTGCTGATGCGATCAACCGTCTGGCGTTCGTCGCCGACCAGCGTACCGGCGAATTTCTGCTCTGGTCGGACACGGGCGCGAGCCTGATCCGCCTGCTTTCCGGCCTCGGCATCTCCACGGCCATCGCGCTCGCAGTTGGCATGTTGATCGGCATGCTGCCCTATCTGAGGGTGCTGCTTGCCCCTTTCGTTGCCGCAATCTCCATGGTTCCGCCGCTGGCGCTGCTGCCGATCCTCTTCATAGTCATGGGGCTTGGCGAAACCTCGAAGATCGCCCTCATCGTCATCGGTGTCGCGCCGACGATGATCCGCGACCTGGCACTGAAGGCACTGGAACTGCCGCGCGAGCAGATCGTCAAGGCAGAGACGCTTGGCGGCTCCTCCTGGCAGATCGGCCTGCGGGTCGTGCTGCCGCAGATCCTGCCGCGTCTGATCACCTGCCTGAGACTCCAGCTCGGCCCAGCCTGGCTGTTCCTGATTGCGGCTGAAGCGATCTCCTCGGATTCCGGTCTCGGCTACCGCATCTTCCTCGTCCGCCGCTATCTCTCGATGGACATCATCTTCCCCTATGTCGTCTGGATCACGCTGCTTGCCGTGGTCATGAATGCACTGCTCGATCGCCTGCGCATTGCCGTCTTCCCCTGGTCGGAACTGGAGAAGCAGGTATGAGCGAGTTGAAGATCGAAAAAGTCTGGAAGGAATATGGCGACCAGATCGTGCTCGAGGACGTGTCGCTGACCGTCGCCTCCCGCGCCTTCGTCGCCCTCGTCGGCCCGTCCGGCTGCGGCAAGACCACCTTCCTGCGTATGCTGCTCGGCCAGGAGCAACCGACGAAAGGCAAGATCCTGCTCGACGGCGAGCCGCTGCCGCCGGAACCGGGACCGGATCGTGGCGTCGTCTATCAGCGCTATTCCGTCTTTCCGCATCTGACGGTGCTCGGCAATGTGCTGCTCGGCAAGGAATTGTCCGCGGCGCGCTACAAGGCCAAGCTCTTCGGCGCAGCTCGCCGCAGTGCCATCGAGGAAGCACGTCAGCTGATTGCCGAGGTCGGGCTTGCCGGTTCGGAGAGCAAATTTCCGGCGCAGCTTTCCGGCGGCATGCAGCAGCGCTTGGCGCTCGCCCAAGCGCTCATCATGAAGCCGAAGGTGCTGCTGCTCGACGAACCTTTCGGCGCACTCGACCCCGGCATCCGCGCAGAGATCCACACGTTGATGAAGCGGCTCTGGCACGAAACGCAGATGACCGTCGTCATGGTCACGCATGACATGCGCGAGGCCTTCACGCTCGCAAGCCGCGTCGTCGCCTTCGAACGCCGCCGCGACCGGCCCGAAGAGAAAGAGCGCTACGGCGCCACTATCACCAAGGACATTTCCATCTGGCCGCCGCGCCTTGCCGGCCAGTCATCGATTTTCAGCCCCGACCGGGACGGCCCGGTCGCTTCCCTGGGGCATGGCCGGGACGACTTGGCACCATCAGGAGAGATGCTATGATGCATGTGAGACGCTCGCCCGAAGAGATCGCCGCCAATCGCGCGCGCTACGAAGAGCATCAGAAGAAGGGTCTGGAATTCGCGCCCAAGGCCTTGCCCGGCCCAAGCGCGCTGCCGGCGCCGGCGATCGAAGCCGCCGCGGTCATCCATCAGGAAACCATTCCCGGCGGCTGGTACTGGTCCACCAAACTTCAGCGCGGCGAGGCGATCCGGGTCGATCAGGCCGAGGGCAATTCAACGGTGGCGCTCGTCGCCTGGAATGCCACCGATACGAGCGAGCGGATCAACCTTGTCGATACGGCCAAGGTTCAGTGGACGACGGCGCTCGGCAAGGGACGTGTGATTTTTTCCGACATGGGCCGCGTTATGTTCTCGATGATTGAGGATAGTTCCGGCGCACACGACTGCCTGACGGGAGGCTCGACGGCAGCCTCGAACGCGGCGAAATATCCCGACGAAAAGACCCGCAACACCCGGGACAACCTTATCCTCGTTGCCGTCAAGCTCGGCCTCGACCGTCGCGATATTCCTGCTATCCTCAACCTCTTTGCGCCGGTGCGCCTTGCCGAGGCCGGCGGTTTCGCCTGGCAGGGGAAACGTTCCAATAGTGGCGATTATGTGGAACTGCGCGCCGAGATGGACATGCTGGTCGGCTTCTCCAATTGCCCGCATCCGCTCGATCCTGATCCCGCCTACCAGCCCAAGCCCGTTGTCATCACCCGCTACAAGGCGGCGGCTCCGACCAAGGATGATCTTTGCCGCACGGCAACCGCCGAAGCTGTGCGCGGTTTCGAAAACAACGCCCTGATGCAGGCCTGAGGAGAGACCGATGTCCGATTTCATCCAGACCTCCCCTGCTCGCAGCCTGCAGAATGCCGCCCAGGATCATCTCATTGCAGCAGAAGCCCCGTGGTCCGGCATCGTGCGCAAGGGCCAGACGATCCGCATCGAGGACAGCTATGGCCAGCAGGCGATCGACACGCTGTTTTACCGTGCCGATGACTTCTCCGAGCGCTATTCCAATCAGGATACAATGCGCATGCAGGGCGCCGCCTATATCGGCATCGGCACGAAGATTATGTCGAACGAGGGCAATGTCATGCTGACCATGACGGCCGACAGCTGCGGCCGCCATGATACGTCCGCCGGCGCCTGCTCCTGCGAGAGCAATACTGTGCGCTTCGGGCATGGCACCAAATATCTCCACGCCTGCCGCGACAATTTCGTGCTCGAAGTCAGCAAGCACGGCATGAGCAAGCGCGATATCGTGCCGAACATCAACTTCTTCATGAACGTGCCGATCAAGCCGAATGGCGAGATGACCATCGTGGACGGCATTTCCGCACCGGGCGACCATGTCGAACTTGTCGCCGAGATGGACGTCCTCTGCGTCATCTCCAACTGCCCGCAGATCAACAACCCTTGTAATGGCTTCGACCCGACGCCGATCCTGGTGCTGATCTGGGATGGCGAGGCCTGATCATGTTCAAGAAAGTCCTGATTGCCAACCGGGGCGAAATCGCCATTCGGGTCATCAAGACACTGCGACGAATGGGGATTGCGTCCGTCGCCGTCTATTCCGATGCCGACCGTTTCGCCAGGCCCACGCTGATGGCGGATGAAGCCGTCCGTCTTGGGCCGGCGCCGGCGAGCGAAAGCTATCTCAATGCCGAGGCCGTCATCGCCGCCTGCAAGGCGACTGGAGCCGAGGCCGTTCATCCCGGCTACGGCTTCCTGTCGGAAAATATCGGTTTTGCCGAACGGCTTGCCGCCGAGGGCATCGCCTTCATTGGCCCCCGTCCCGAACACCTCTCGGCCTTCGGCCTGAAACATACCGCTCGCGAACTTGCCAAGGTGAACGGCGTGCCACTGCTCCCCGGCACCACCTTACTTTCAAGCGCCGATGAAGCGCTCGCTGCCGCCGAAACGATCGGCTATCCTGTCATGCTTAAAAGCACAGCCGGCGGCGGCGGCATCGGCATGCAGCTCTGCGCCGACGCCGAAAGCCTGAAGGCATCGTTCGAAAGCGTGCAGCGGACCGCGCGGGCAAGCTTTGGCGATGCGCGCGTCTACATCGAGCGTTTCGTGGCCAAGGCACGGCATGTTGAAGTGCAGATCTTCGGCAATGGCAAAGGCAAGGTCGTTGCGCTCGGTGAGCGCGATTGCTCGCTGCAGCGGCGGAACCAGAAGGTCGTCGAGGAGACCCCTGCCCCCGGTCTTTCGGCTGCAACCCGCGCCCGCCTGCACAAGGCGGCCTCGGATCTCGGCTCGGCCGTCTCCTACGAATCCGCCGGTACCGTCGAATTCATCTATGATCCCGGACGTGAGGAATTCTATTTCCTTGAGGTGAACACCCGCCTGCAGGTCGAACATCCTGTTACGGAAGCCGTGTTCGGCATCGACCTGGTCGAATGGATGATCCGCCAGGCCGCCGGCGAGGACGTGCTTTCGGGCACAGAGGCGCTGCGGCCGGAGGGGGCAGCGATCGAAGTGCGCGTCTATGCCGAGATGCCGCATGCAGACTTCCGCCCGAGCGCCGGTCTACTGACGGAGGTTGTCTTTCCCGAAGATGTACGCGTCGACAGCTGGATCGAGACCGGCACAGAGGTGACGCCTTTCTATGATCCAATGCTCGCCAAGCTGATCGTGTCGGCCGAGGATCGTCCGGCGGCAATCGAGAAGCTAAAGGCAGCACTCTCGGGAACGTCGATATCAGGCATCGAGACCAATCTGGATTATCTTCGCGCCATCGCCGGCTCAGACCTTCTCGCCAGCGGCAAGATGGTGACGACAGCGTTGCGGGACTTTTCCTTCGTGCCCGATGTGATCGAGGTGATCGCACCCGGCGCGCAATCGACCATTCAGGAACTGCCAGGCCGGCTTGGCCTCTGGCATGTCGGCGTACCACCGAGCGGTCCGATGGACGAACGCTCCTTTCGCCACGCCAATCGTCTCGTCGGCAATGATGATACAGTCACGACGCTGGAGCTGACGGTGTCCGGCCCGGTGCTGAAATTCTATACGGACACGGTGGTCGCACTTGCCGGCGCCAGAATGGCGATGAGTGTCGATGGCGTAAAACTGCGCCATGATGCGCCGGCCACCATTCGTGCAGGCCAGACCCTTTCGATCGGCAGCATCGATGGTCCGGGGCAGCGGGCCTACCTTGCTGTGGCAGGCGGGTTTGCCGCTCCTGTCGTTCTCGGCTCACGCGCCACCTTCGGGCTTGGCCAGTTCGGCGGCAACGCTACCGGTGCGCTGAAGACAGGCCATGTGTTGCATCTTGCCCGTCAGGCCGCAGCCCAGCCGCCTAAGCCGGCGATAGAGCCGGCGCATCTGACGCGCGATTGGGACGTCGGTGTCGTCTATGGTCCGCATGGCGCACCTGATTTCTTCCAGGAAGGCGATATCGAGACGCTATTTTCCACGAATTACGAGATACATTTCAACAGTGCCCGCACGGGAGTGCGCCTGATCGGTCCCGCACCGAAATGGGCGCGCAGCGATGGCGGCGAAGCCGGCCTTCACCCCTCCAATCTGCATGACAATGCCTATGCGATCGGCGCGATCGATTTCACCGGCGACATGCCGATCATCCTCGGGCCAGACGGACCGAGCCTCGGCGGCTTCGTCTGCCCGGCAGTGATCGCTCGCGACGAGCAATGGAAAATGGGTCAGTTCAAGCCGGGTGATCGCATCCGATTCCATCCGGTCGCACGTCCTGAAGACCCGATTGCCGGTCCAGCGGTGCATCGGGCAAAGGAGGAAGCGGGCTCGCCTGTTATCGGCAAGAGCAATGACGGACCAGTCTCGGTCGTCTACCGCCGCCAGGGTGATGACAATCTGCTGGTGGAATATGGGCCGATGACGCTGGATTTCGCCCTGCGGCTCAGGGTGCATCTCTTGATGCAGGCCGTCTCGCAGGCGCGCCTGCCCGGAATCATCGATCTCACACCCGGCATCCGCTCGCTGCAGATACACTATGACGGTAAGGCATTGACCCGTAAACGCCTGCTTGGCCTACTGGCCGAGATCGAGGCGAGCCTGCCGGCGGTCCAGGACGTCAAAGTACCGAGCCGCATCGTGCATCTGCCGCTTTCCTGGAACGATCCGGATGCGGAACTTGCCATGCGCAAGTATCAGGAACTCGTGCGGCCGAATGCGCCCTGGTGCCCGTCCAATATCGAATTCATTCGCCGTATCAACGGGCTGGCGGATGAGCAGGCGGTGCGCGACGTCGTCTTCGATGCGAGCTATCTCGTGCTCGGCCTCGGTGACGTCTATCTCGGCGCTCCGGTCGCGACCCCGATCGATCCGCGCCATAGGCTGGTGACGACGAAATATAACCCGGCTCGCACATGGACGCCGGAAAACGCCGTCGGCATCGGTGGCGCCTATATGTGCATCTACGGCATGGAAGGTCCCGGCGGTTATCAGCTTTTCGGCCGCACCATCCAGGTGTGGAACACCTGGCGGCAGACACCGGTCTTTGCCAGGGGCAAGCCCTGGCTGCTGAACTTCTTCGATCAGATCCGCTTCTTTCCCGTCAGCCACCAGGAGCTCACGGAGGCGCGCAGTGCCTTCCCGCATGGCGGCTATCCGGTGAGGATCGAGGAAACGGAATTCTCCTATGCCGCTTATGAGAGGGAGTTGCAGGTCAGTGCCGCCTCGATCGGAACCTTCAAGGCAAGCCAACAGGCGGCCTTCGACGCTGAGCGCCAGCGCTGGAAGGAGGCAGGACTCGACAGCTTCGTCACCGACGAAGGCGCCGGTGAAAGCCCTGACGGAGATATTCCTGAAGGCTGCTTCGGCGTTGCCAGCGCCGTGCCCGGCAATATCTGGAAACTGCTGGTCGAGCCGGGCGCACCGGTTGCGGCCGGCGACACACTTGCCATCATCGAATCCATGAAAATGGAAATCAACGTCACTGCACATGCGCCGGGCCGCGTTCGTGACCTGCGTGCCGGCCCCGGACGAAATGTCAAAGCGGGCGATATCATTGTTGTTCTGGAGGAATGCTGAACCATGCTGCCGACCATTCTTGATCTGACAGGCCTTCGCGCAGTCTATGAGGCCGGCCTAAGCCCGCTCGATGTGATCGAGACCGTCATTGCGCGTCGTGCCGCCTCGAAGGATCCGGCAATCTTCATCACGCCGACGCCCGAGGATACATTGCGGGCTGAAGCACGATCTCTGATGGAACGTGCCCCCGAGCCGAACAGCCTGCCGCTCTGGGGTATTCCTTTCGCGGTGAAAGACAATATCGACGTGGCGGGACTACCGACGACAGCCGCCTGCCCGGCTTTCGCTTATAATCCCGGGAAGGACGCAACTGTCGTTGCACGGCTGCGGGCGGCAGGTGCGATCGTGATCGGCAAGACCAATCTCGACCAGTTCGCGACCGGCCTCAACGGTACGCGCTCACCCTACGGGGCGCCGCGCTCGGTCTTCGATGCCGACTATATTTCGGGCGGCTCAAGCTCCGGTTCTGCGGTGACGGTGGCCTCCGGCCTCGCCACCTTCGCCCTCGGCACGGATACGGCCGGTTCGGGCCGCGTGCCGGCTGCTTTCAACAATCTCGTCGGCATCAAGCCGACACCAGGACTGCTGTCAAATACCGGCGCCGTACCGGCCTGCAAGAGCGTCGACTGCATCACCATCTTTGCCGCGACTGTCGGCGACGGCGTCTCAATCCGCAAGGTTGCCGAGGGCTTCGATGCGGCCGACGCGTTTTCCAGGCGTGGCAAGCCGGCTTCCCTTCCGGTCGCGGGCCTGCGCGTCGGCGTTCTCGCGGGTGCGGAACGCGAGTTCTTCGGCGATGCCAATGTCGAAGCACTCTACGATCAGGCAATCGAGCGGGCCGAAGAGCTCGGCGCGACGATCGTTCCCTTCGATTATGCGCCCTTCCGTGAGGCGGCTTCTCTCCTCTATGACGGCCCATGGGTTGCCGAGCGTCTGGCAGCCGTCGAAGATTTCCTGTCGAGTAATGCCGCCGATTTCGATCCCACGGTTCGCAAGATAATCGAAGGCGCGAAAGGCAAGACTGCCGTCGAAGCCTTCAATGGCCGTTACAAGCTCGAAGATCTCAGGCGCAAAACCGAAGGCGAATGGGCAAAGGCCGATCTGCTGCTGCTGCCGACAGCACCGACGACTTATAAGGTTGCAGATATGCTCGCCGACCCGATCGTGCTCAACGGCCGGCTTGGCCGCTACACGAACTTCGTCAATCTGCTCGATTGCGCGGCCATCGCCGTTCCCGCCGGCTTCGGTACTAATGGTCTGCCCGGTGGCGTGACGCTGATTGCGCCGGCTTTCACCGACGATGCGCTGGCCCCTCTTGCCGATGCGCTGCATCGCGCAGCCGCAGCCGGCATGGGCATCGACCGCGCTGCGGCTATCCCCGAGCAGAGCCGTGTCGCTTCGCTCTCAGACGATACTGTCGCCATCGCCGTGGTCGGCGCGCATCTGACTGGCATGCCGCTCAATCACGAGCTGACGACATTGGGCGGCAAGTTGGTAAGGACGTGCCGCACTGCAGGCGATTATCGCCTCTTCCTGCTCCCGAATACCATCCCGCAGAAGCCCGGTCTCCTCCGTGAACCGGGGCATGACGGGCATGGAGTGGAGATTGAGGTCTGGGCGCTGCCACCTGATGGATTCGGCCGTTTCGTTGCCAAGATCCCTGCCCCGCTCGGCATCGGCAAGGTCACGCTGGAGGATGGCTCCAGCGTATCGTGCTTCCTCTGCGAAGCCCATGCTGTAAAGGGCGCAGAAGAGATCACGGCACTTGGCGGCTGGCGAGGCTATATACGCAGCATATCTGTTGTCTGAACCGGAGGCGGCGGTGAGATTCATACTTCGGCTGCTGATGAATGGACTGGTGGCGCGCGCGAGCGCGCTACATGCACAACCGATTCATTTCACCGATCGCGATAATGATGGACCGCCGGCCGGCGGCCGCGCAGAATCGGATGGCCGGGCCCAATGATCAATTCGGCCAGGCGTAAATTGCGGCAGGACGAGCAACACCTTTGAGCGGAAATATGCCGGCTTTCTCGAAACGGCCTGGCGCCTGCAAGACGAAATCGGCGGATGCCAGCAGGCTGTGGCCGATATCGTCGGCCAGCTTCTCCATGCGTGCCGCCTCGTTGACCGCTCTGCCGATGGCAGTGAAATCAAGGCGGCGGGCCGCGCCGACGTTCCCATAGAACACTTCGCCGACATGCAGGACGATGTCAACGAGAAGCTCCGGCTCTCCCGCTTCTGCTCGCCCGCGGTTGACATCGGCATTGGCATCCACGGCAGTTCGGGCCGCCGATAGCGCGCGCCAGCACGCCTCAGCCGGGTTGTCGATGTCGGTAGGGAAGATGGCAAGCAGACTGTCGCCCATGAACTTCAGGATCTCGCCGCCTTCCTGTTCGACCGGAGCGCCAATCGCTTCGAAGTGCTCGTTGAGCCAGGCGACGATGCGTTCGGGCTGATGCTTTTCATTGAGCGACGTGAAGTTCTTGAGATCGGCAAGAAGGATCGCGGCATAAACCGCCGTACCGTCGCCGCGCCTGATATGACCGCTGAGGATATGTTCGCTGGTCCTTGTGCCCGTATAGACAGCCAGGACATCCCTCGCAATCCGCGTGGTCGCGATGCGGCAACAGGCGAGTGAGAGCGCCGGCACCAACCTCTCCAGATCGGCAATCAGACTGTTCGAAAAGCCGTCGGGATCATCAACGGCGATTGAGAAACTAACGCCCGCCAACCTCGTATCGCCGGGGAACGGAACAAGCCTCATCAGATAATCGGTAGCTCCGAGTTCCGCCAGCTCGGTCAAGAGTGGAATCGGCGGAGCATCCGGTCCCGGCGGCAATCGCCAACGCGCATATTGCTGATTGTTTTCCAGGAGGTAGGAGATGGGAGAGCGCCGGAACAATTCCTGACCCGCTTCATCATGCCCTTGAACCTCTGTCGAGAAACCGGAAGAACGATACCAGGCAACCGAAATCCCCCGCTGCAGAGGATCGATCGACGGCATCGCGATCGATGCACGAAGGATTGGACATCCGAGTTCCGTCAGTCGTTCCGCGACGCCCAGCAAAAGCGTCTCAATGGTATCCGCCGATAGTCCTTCGGCAATGATCCAGTCTATCAGGTCTTGCAATCGCGGCATTGTCACGGTCCCTCCGGCCTCCGGATTTGATGGAGGTCTGTCGTTCTACCGCAATTTCGTCCGCGGTCCATCGCAGCAGCAGATAAGCGCCGTTGCAAATCTTCAACGCTCGCAATGGTCGATGGAACAAAACCGGCGCTGCTGCGTATCTTCCCTCTGGGACGCACAAAAACCTGTTATCGCTCTAACAAGAAGCACAACCCCACTTCGAGGAAGAAAAGGAATGTGTCTATGACCGCACGGATTGCTGAAGTTGTGCCGCATGACGATCACGTGGTTACGGCCAAAGAGGCCCTTGAGGGACTGTATCTAAGGCTTGAAATGGAGGCGGAGGTTCGGCTCGTTGCTGCGGCATTGCGCGCCGGTTGGACGGCAGACGAAGCGCTTGACGCGATCGACCAGCTTCGAGCCGACGATACGAAGCACTGAGTGTTCCTAGCGCCGACAGTTTGCAGTTCGTGGCAGCGAAAGCCAACAGCCACGGTTGGCCGGCGTCATCAGACTGCGACCAGATGGCCCGGCGATACCTCGCGATACTCAAGGGGCTTGATCTTGTAATCGACGGGCCGGATTGGGCTCTTGATCTCGTCGTTGGCGACAGCCCGCTTCTCGCGGCGTCGCTCGGGATCGGGAACGGGGACGGCTGACATCAGCTTCCTGGTGTAGGCATGCTGCGGGTCGCCGAAGACGGCAGCGCGCGGGCCGATTTCGACGATTTCGCCTAGATACATGACGGCAACGCGATGGCTGACACGCTCGACGACGGCCATGTCGTGAGAAATAAACAAGAACGCAAGGTTGAGGCTCTGCTGCAAGTCCAGCATCAGATTGATGACCTGCGCCTTGATCGACACGTCGAGAGCCGACACGCTTTCATCTGCTACGATGACCTTGGGTTCCAATGCAAGCGCACGCGCAATACAGATGCGCTGGCGCTGACCGCCGGAAAATTCATGCGGGAAGCGTGAGGCCATGTCGGGCGTCAGGCCGACTTTGATGAGGAGGTCTGAGACGCGTTCCTTTGCCTGCTTTGCCGTTCCCATTCTATGTTCCAGATAAGGCTCGGCAATGGCGTCGCCGACGCGAATGCGCGGATTGAGGCTGGCAAATGGATCCTGGAAGATCATCTGCACGGTCTTGCGGACCTCGCGCATGCCCGCCTTATCGAGCGCCAGCACATCCTTGCCGTCGGCGATGACGGAACCGCTCTGAGCATCGATCAAGCGCATGATCGCACGCCCGGTCGTTGATTTGCCGCAGCCGGACTCGCCGACGAGCGACAGTGTCTCGCCGGCATGAAGGTCGAAGGAGACGTTTTCGACCGCATGGATGCGGCCGGTCAACTTGCCGAACATGCCGGAATGAATGTCGAAGCGTTTGGTGAGGTTCTTCACCTCGAGCACCGGGCGGGCAGCCGCGGCGACCGTATCGGCGGTCTCGACCGGAATGTCTGATTCTCCTGTTGCCGTATTGACGACAGGAAATCGTAGCGGCCGCTCGTAACCCTGCATGGAACCGAGCACCGGCACCGCCGACAGAAGCGCTCTGGTATAGGGATGTTTGCCGCGATGGAAGATATCGGCGGTCGCTCCCGTCTCCACCTGTTCGCCGCGATACATGACGACGGTTCGGTCGGCGATCTCGGCCACGACACCCATGTCATGTGTGATAAAGAGAACCGAGGTCCCCTCTTCCTCCTGCAGCATTTTGATCAGATCGAGGATCTGGCCCTGGATCGTCACGTCGAGCGCCGTCGTCGGCTCATCGGCGATCAAAAGCTTCGGCCGCGAGGCAAGAGCCATGGCGATCATCACGCGCTGGCGCATGCCGCCGGAAAAGCGATGGGGATATTCGTTAAAACGCGAGGTAGCCGAGGGAATGCGCACCTTTTCGAGCAAGCGGATCGTCTCGGCGCGGGCTTCGGCCTTCGACATCGACCGATGGCAGAGCAACGCTTCGGAAATCTGGTCACCGATCGTGAAGAGCGGATTGAGGCTCGTCATCGGCTCCTGGAAGATCATCGCAACGTCATTGCCTCGGACCTTGCGCATCTCGCCCTCCGGCAGGGCCAGAAGATCGCGCCCGCCGAGTATGATCCTGCCTTCGATACGGCTTGAATCCGCCTGCAGCAGCCGCATAATCGACAGCGAAGTCACGCTCTTGCCGGAGCCGCTTTCGCCGACGATGGCGACGGTCTCTCCCGGATCGACATCGAAGGAGACATTGCGAACGACCGGCTTCCAGGCGCCATCGACCAGAAACGATGTCGTCAGCTTCCGGACGGAGAGAACGGGCTCTGGCCTGGCGGTGGATTGTGCCTGGATGCCTGTCATGATCGCTTCCTTAGTTTATCCTGATATTTCTGATCAGTCCGGCCACTTCAGAACGCCCTCGAAGCGACGCTTGCTGCGGTTTTCGATCGGGGTCGCGATGATTTCGTTGGAAGCACGTGCCTTGTCGAGTTCCTCGGCCAGACGACTGGCAACGATCTTCTCCTGGCCCGGATGCAGATTGCAGGGATCAAGATAGAAGTAGCGGTGCTCGACTTCGTGGTCGCGCACGATGATCGGTGGAGAACCGCGGCCGAGCGCGTCGGCGAGATCCCAGGCGGTGATATGCGCTTCTTCGGTATCGATGATCACGCGCATGCGATCGAGCGGGTTGTTGGTCGGATCCGGCTCGATCAATGCAGTTACGCCGGGGCGGCCATCGAGTGTCTGTTTCCAGAGCTTGAGATAGCTTGTTTCGCGCTCACGGATGCCGGCGTGGTCGCGCTTTTCCCAGGCCTCAAGTGCTGCCATGACGCCGAAGATGCTTTCCTTGCCGACCTTCATGCCACGGCCGATGCCCATATTCTGCAGGAAGGCGTTGCGCACCAGCTCCTTCTCGCCGGCGACGATGCCCGAGGTCGGGCCGCCCAGGAACTTGTGACCGGAATAGAGCACCACATCGGCCCCCTGCTGCAGGAATATCCTCAGATCATATTCCGAGGCCGCATCGACGATGACGGGAACGCCCTTGCCATGGGCGATCTCGACGAATTCCTTGAGATTCAGCAGACCATAATCGACGACATGGTGCGAAACGACATAGACGGCAGCCGCGGTCTTTTCGGTAATCGCATGTTCCATGTGGAAGCGATGCGTGGAGGTTGCCTGACCGACCAGCACGACCTTGCCGCCGGCAAGGCGGATCGCCTGATCGACCGGCGCGCCGTAACTGACGACATGACCCATCTGGACGAGAACTTCATTCTTCTCCGGAACCACATCCGGCAGCTTCTCAATGGCGAGAAGATTATTGCCAGTGATCGCGCCCGCGACAGCGAGCGATATTCCGGCCGAGCAGGAGGCGGTGACGAAACCGGCCTCGCCGCCGGTCAACCGCGCAATGACGGCGCTCGCCTTGCGCTGCAGATCGTTGATTTCGACGAACTGCGGCAGGATCGACGACATGGCGGCAATCGCCTCGGGAACGACGATCGAGGCGCCGAGGCTGGTCATCGTGCCGGAAACGTTGATGACCGGGCGAAGGCCGATCGATGTGCGGATGTCCTCAGACATGGGTGTCTCCAATTTCAATCTGTTGGGCTGGAACAATCATGCGCATCCTCATTAATCCCTGAGCGCGACGATCGCCTCGATTTCAACGGTGATATTGCCCGGCAGCGATCCGAAGCCGACGGCCGAGCGGGCATGTTGTCCAACCTCTTCGCCGAAGACATTGATAAGGAGATCCGAGCAGCCGTTGATGACCGAGGGATGGTCGACGAAATACGGCACGGCATTGACCATGCCGAGCAGTTTGACGACACGCTTGACGCGGCCGAGATCGCCGAGCGCCTCATGCATGACGGAAAGCAGATTGATGCCGGTGAGTTTTGCATGTGCATAGGCGGCTTCGACGCCGACCTCGGCGCCGACTTTGCCGACATGCATGAATCCATCAGCCTCGCGCGGCCCCTGCCCCGACAGGTAAAGCATGTTGCCCTCCTGCACATGGGTGACGAAATTGGCGATTGGCGGCGGTGGGGCAGGAAGTTCTATGCCAAGCGCTGATAGTCGCTCATACGGCGATGCGCTGGGTTGAACTGCGGTAACGGGGGGGGCGGCGGTGGCGGGAGACTGGTTCACGCAAACTCCTATCATGCGATTCTTTTATGCTCTAGTCTTATCGGTAGGAATATCCGTGGCTGTGGCGCACCAGCTTGCGAGCACGCGGCACGTAACGGCTGGAGGTGAAGGCCTCGTTGCCCAGCACTGCATAGCGCGGCTCAAAGAGCTTCTTCAAAACCGAGACGTCACCATTGGAATCGGTGGCTTCGAGGTCGGAATCGATGAGATCGAAGATCGTGAACTCGGCGGCAGCACCAACACTCAGGCGGTTTTCCATCGATAGTTTGATGACGGACGCCGGCGCATGGGTGACGGCATCGATCACCTTGTCGAAGGGCATGCCGACCGAGAGCAGCTTCGACATGGTCGTCGCCAAGTCCCAGACCGGGAAGTTCATCGAATGACCATGCAGGTCGGTGGAAATCGAGAAGGGAAGAAGGCCACGGGCGATTGCCGCTTCCGCCACCTTGAAGGAGAAAGAAGCGCCGCCATGGCCGATGTCGAGGCGGATGCCTTCTGACGCACAGCGTTCGGCAAGGTTGAAGAGGTCCTCGTCCTCCATGATGCTCGAACCGGCCTTGCCGTTAAAGCAGTGGGTGACGACATCACCGGGGCCGAGGATTTCAAGCACCTCATCATAGAGCGCCGGCGGTTCGCCGACATGCACCATCATCGGCACCTTGAGGATTTTGGCGATCTTCTTGCCGAGCTTGACGGGGGTGACACCCCAGGAGCCGGTGATCACATGACTGGCGCGCACCTTGATGCCGACGATGTGCTCGCTGTTTTCGGCATAGCATTCGAGGATACGGTCAAGGTCGATATCCCTGATATCGCGCAGTTCCGCAACACGATTGCAGGCGACCAGGCCGATGGAGCCGAGGTTCAGGAAGGCCTTGATCCGTTCCTTCGACGGCTCGATGATATATTCGCGGAAGCCATGAAAATTGGCTTCACCGGCAGAGCCGGCATCGACCAGCGTTGTCACGCCACGCTCGACGCCGCATTCGGACGGGCGGATCGAGATGTCGGTGCCGCCATGCCAGATATGAACATGAAGGTCGACCCAGCCGGGCGAAACGAAGGCGCCCTTGCCGTCGACGCGCATCACGTCATCGCTCGCAGCCAGGGATGGGCCGAGCTTGGCGATCTTGCCATTGGCATCGACCAGAATGTCGATTGCTCCATCGGGCGTGCCAGGGCCGAAGCCGACGGGTTTTACGTTGGTGAGGAGAAGCGGCTTGCCCGCTATTTCACCGGTCATTTAGAGGTCCTTTCGAAGTTTGGGATCGAGCATATCGCGCAGACCGTCACCGACCATCTGGAGCGAAAGCACGGAGAGAATGATGGCGACGCCGGGGAATAGCGTCATCCAGTCGGCCTGGCCGATATATTGCCGGCCGGCAGCAATCATCGTGCCCCAGGTCGGGATTTCCGGACTGACGCCGAGGCCGAGGAAAGACAGACCCGCCTCGGCGAGCATGGCGCTCGCAAAGAGGAACGTCGCCTGAACCAGGATTGGCGAAAGCAGGTTCTTCAGCACATGGCGCGTCATGATATGGAAGGTCGAAATCCCTAGCGCCTGCGCCGCCTCGACATAGGGCAACTCGCGGATGACCAGCGTCGAGGCGCGGACAATGCGGGCAAGACGCGGTGCATAGACGATCGAGAGCGCAATGATGACCGTCGTCAGCGACGGGCCGAGAGCCGCGACAAGCGCAATCGCCAGCAGGATATCCGGGAAGGCCATCATCGCATCGATCAGGCGGGCGATCGGCGTGTCGAGTTTCTTGAAGAAGCCCGCAAGCAGGCCGAGCGTGACCCCAATCGCCGCCGACAAGGCAACGACCGCGACGCCGACGAGCAGCGACAAGCGACCGGCGAAGATGGTGCGCGACAGCACATCCCGGCCGAACTCGTCCGTGCCGAAGAAATATGTCCCGCTCGGCGGCTTCAGACGGTTGATGATCGAGAGCTTCGACGGCGAATAGGGTGCAACCCATGGAGCCAGGATCGCCAGCAGCACGAAAATTGTGAGAATGAGCAAGCCAAGGGCGACTGTCTTGCGCTTTAGAAACTGGCGGATGAATTTGCGGCCTTCGCTTTCGGCCGGCTTGATCGCAATATCCGTCATCAGTAGCGCACCCTAGGGTCGACGAGCAGATAGAGCATGTCGATCGCAAAATTGATCAGGACGTAGAGCGCGGCGATCACTAGCAGCGCACCCTGGATAACAGGATAGTCGCGACGCAGGACGGCCGAGACGACGAGATTGCCGACGCCCGGAAGACCAAAGACGGTCTCGGTCACGACGGCGCCAGAGATCAGGACGGCGGCGGTAAGACCCAGGACGGTCAGGATCGGGATCAGCGCATTCTTCAGGGCGTGCTTGAGGACAACTCTGCGCTCGATCAGGCCCTTGGCTCGTGCCGTGCGGATATAGTCGTCGCCGAGCACGTCGAGCATCGAGGCCCGGGTGAAGCGCAGGATGAGCGCCGAGGAGACGATACCGAGCGCGAATGCAGGCAAGGTCAGGTGATACATGCGGTCGAGAAATGTCGAGCCCGGTCCGCCATATCCGGAAACGGGGAACAGGCCGAAGCGAACGGCAAAGACCTGTATCAGGATGAGGCCGAGCCAGAAGCTCGGAATGCTGGCGGCAAACATCGCCAGCGTCGTTGCCGCCTGATCGACGAAGGAGCCGCGGCGGTAGGCGGCGTAGATGCCGATCGGGAGCGCGATGAGGCTGGCGATAGCAAGCGAGAAGATCGTTAGGAAAAAGGTCGGTTCGGCGCGATCGAGCAGCGCAGACGTCACGGGCATGCTGAGGAAGATCGACTGTCCGAGATCGCCCTTCAGTAACTGGCCGATATAATAGAGGTATTGCGCGCCGATCGATCGATCGAGACCAAGGCTGGCCCTGAGATCGGCGATGTCCTGCGGCGTCGCATCGGGGCCGAGCATGACGGCAGCCGGATCGCCAGGGGTGACGCGCACGATGATGAAGACGATCGTAACGACGAGGAACATCACCACGATCATGCCAAGCAGGCGCTGAAAAATGTAACGTATCATGAAGTCTGTCCCGGTGCCGAGCGGGCACAATGGAAGAAGGATATCGGCGCAGGCGCGCCGATATCCTGCGATTGAGCGCTACTTCTTGACGGAGGCGTTCCAGAAATATGGCCACGGAGCCGGATCGACGCCTTCAAGCTTGGTCGATTTGGCCGAGACGGCGTTGAAATCGCCGATCTTCATGTAGGGCAGTTCGTCATACATGGCCTTCTGGACTTCGGCCCAGAGTGCAATGCGCTTCTGCGGATCGACCTCTGACGTGAAGGCATCGACGACGGCCTTGCGCGCCGGCGTATCCCACCAGCCGGGCGAGCTCGGAGACAGCGACCCGATCAGTGCCGGCTCCGGCAGGAAGGGGCTGTGGGTGATGTAGATATCCCAGAGCTTCGGATCTGTGCGGCGCTGCGTCAGCGTTGCCCAGTCGACGACCTGCAGGTCAACCGCGAAGCCCGCAGCCTTCAGATATTCGGCTGCGACCTGCGCCATCTTGTAGTGGAATTCATACTGGCGGCTGGTTAGAATGCGGATCGGCTCGCCATTATAGCCGGCCTTTTTCGCCGCTTCGGCGGCTCCTTCGGGATCGGCGACATTGTAATTGCCCTCGACACCGGCATCCGTATTCCAGACATACGACGTTGGATAGATGTCACCATCGAGCGTATAGAAATCCGTGCTGCCGAAGGCGGCGGCGAGCATGTCTTCCATACTGAGTGCCTGGCGGATTGCCTTGCGGACCTCGACATTCTTGGCAAGGCCTTCCTTCGTGTTGAAGACGAAGACCGGATAGCCGAATGGCTTCAGGACGACCGGCTGCGATGCGGTCGATGTCTTCAGCTTGTCGAAGGATTCGACCGGGATCGAGTCGACATAATCATACTGCCCGGAAACGGCGGCCTCGACGCGGGTGTTCGGATCCGGAACCGGTACGAAGCGGATTTCGTCGAGATACTGGTGACGGGCACCGCCATAACCGTCACTCTCGCCGTCACGCGATTTATAACCGTCGAAACGGACGAGCTGGATATACTGGTCCGCCTTGCGCTCCTTCAGCATGTAGGGACCGGTGCCGATGAATTCTCTCATCGGTTCATCCTGCTTTTCAGCGGGGATGATGATGGCGGCGGAGTTGTTGAATGCCAGCAGCGAGGTCAACGGCGCATAGGGCTGCTTCAGGGCGATCTTGACAGTCGCCGGATCGGCGGCGGTGATGGAGTCGATGAAGCCTGCGACCTGCTTGCCGCGCGAGGCGATCTTCATCCAACGGTTCAGCGAGGCAACGACATCTTCCGAGGTCATATCGGAGTTATCGTGGAACTTGATGCCGGTGCGAAGCTTGATTGTATAGGTCTTACCGTCGGCACTGATTTCTGGCAGGCTTTCGGCCAGAAGCGGCGTGACATTCCACTTCTTGTCGAACGTGTAGAGTGTTTCGAAAATATGCTGCGTGACGATGCCGACGAGGTCGGCAGTCGAGGACATCGGGTCAAGCGTCGGCGGTTCGCCGATCGTCGCGACGTTGATAACGCCACCCTTTTCCTGAGCCATTAAGGTTGTCGGCAAGGCGACCAGCGCAGTGCCGAGAAGGAATGCGACAAAAGTCTTCATTTCATGCTCCCGGTTTAGTGTTCCACAATTATGTTATCTTGATTTTTATAATAGAATAACGGCGAGAACGGTTCTGTCAAGAGAACGAGGTTCCGCCTGTTGAGACGAGTTCCGACCTATGTCGGAACAGGAGAGCCACGTCTTTATTTCGGGTGCAGCGAACTGGATCGGGTGAAACTTGTTGTTCAAGTCGAACACTCCTCCCGAAAGATTCAACCATGAATTACGCGCAGTATGGAAAGCATATCTCAGGTTCGTTGATCGCCTCTGTCTACTTCGGATGAAGTAGATCATATCAGACTAAAGTCCGTGTTCTGCAGCGCACAAAAAAGCTAAACACCCCTGTTGCTTGCAATCGAGGACAGCGTATGTGCGTCGAAAGCGATCCTCTAAGACGGCTGCTAGATGGAGTTTAAGCTTGGCGAGCGCTGTTATCACGGATCGGGGTGCGGCAACATCGAAGGCAGCCTTTCTCATTTCAGCCGTTGATCATTGCGCCACGCGCGATGAAGGGTCGGAAATTCGACGGAGGTATTCCCGATACCGATTTACTATAATTACTTTCGTTAACGAGGGATCTTAAGGTTAAGTTCTTGAAAAACGTCGCAGTTATTGACGAGCTTTCTCAGTTCTAACTGCTCTAATAGGCAACACGCGATCCGCAGGAGAAGTCATGAAGAAAGTGCTTGTAGCAGGCGGCGCCGGTTTTCTCGGATCACATTTGTGCGACAGGCTTTTAAATCGGACCGACATCGAAAAGCTCGTCGTCGTCGATAATCTTTGGACCGGCCATGCGGCAAATATTTCCCACATTCGAGATCCCCGCTTCCATTTCGTTCGATCCGACGTGGAAGACCTTCAAACTTCGGACAAGTTTGACGAAGTTTATCACCTCGCTTCTCCGGCTTCGCCGCCGTGGTATATGAGGGACCCCAAGAGGACCATTTCGGCAAATCTCATTGGAGCATTCCGTCTGCTGGACCTTCTGAAGAAAGGCGGCCGCTTCTGCTTCACCTCGTCCTCAGAAGTCTATGGCGATCCGCTCGTCTCGCCGCAGCCGGAATCCTATAAAGGCCAGGTTGATTGCACCGGGCCACGCTCTTCCTACGACGAAAGCAAACGCTGCACCGAGTCCTTGCTGTTCGAGATGCAGCGCACGCAGGGGCTGGACGTTAAAATCGTTCGGCCCTTCAACGTATACGGACCGAGAACGCGGCCGGAAGACGGACGAGCCGTCTCCAATTTCATTGCCCAGGCCCTGACCGGCAGGCCCATTACGGTGTTCGGGGATGGCCTCCAATCTCGCAGCTGGGGCTATGTCGACGACATCATTGACGGATTCGCGCGTTATTTCTGGATGAACGAAACGGATTACAGGGGCCCGCTTAACATCGGGAACGACAGGGAAATCGCGGTCCTGGAAGTGGCACAATACGTCTCACGCCTGATGGGCGGTGTTCCGATCGTCTTTGAGCCATCACCTCCGGACGATCCCACAAACCGGCGGCCAGACCTGACAAATGCAAATCATGTCATGCCCGAATGGTCATGCAAAATCAGCTATGAGGAGGGTGTTGCAAAGACTCTGAACTGGTTCAGGGAGGACATGAAAATTGCAGCAGGGCCGGCCGAGGCGAACTTCCGCCAGCAGGCCGAGGCATGACGCTAAACGGTTCACCGGCCTCTGGCGCAGAGAGTAGCAATGAGGGACCTCATACCGAGTGACATGAAAGACAACGTCTTTCCTGTGCCTATCCGATACGTCGATCTTTTGTCAGATGCTGTTGGTGCCAGTGCTCCCGTGATCGGCGCAGGCCTCGTCGTCTTCGTCTCCGACGGCCTTCCCGTCGGCCAGGCTTATATCGAGGGATCAGAAAACCTGGGCGCTCTGGCTGCGCGCGCCGTGTTGCCGGAGACCATACAACACGCTCGGAATGTGATGCAGGCGCCGATCAGGAACCGCGACGTCAGCCTCCTGATCTGCACCAAAGATCGGCCGGATGAACTGGCCAGATGCCTCGCGTCAATCCCCAGGCAGTCTCTGCCTCCGGTTGAGGTCATCGTCGTCGACAACGCCTCAGCCGGTGATGACACGCGCCGCATCGTGGAGGCGTCCGGCGCGACCTATGTACGCGAGAACAGGGTCGGGCTGGATTACGCCCGCAATGCCGCCGTACGCGCGGCAAAGACCGAGTTCCTGGCGTTCACAGATGACGACGTTGTCCTGCACGAACGTTGGCTGGAGAACCTGATGAAGGCCTTTGACCGGCCCGAGGTTGGATGCGTTACCGGCCTTGTCCTTCCCGGAGAGCTTTCCACGCCCGCGCAGCTGATATTCGAAACCCATTGGGGATTTGGCAGAGGCTATAAGCGTCGGGACTTCGGTCCGGACTTCTATCGCCAGAGCGCGCCATTCGTGGCGCCTGCCTGGCTGATCGGCGCGGGTGCAAGCCAGGCATTCCGGCGACAGGTATTCGACGATATAGGATTGTTCGACGTGCGACTGGACATGGGTGCGGCAGGGTGTTCGGGAGATTCCGAGTTCTGGAATCGCCTTCTCCATCACGGCGGCACTTGCCGCTACGAGCCGACGGCGGTTTCCTGGCATTTCCATCGCAAGGAGATGAAGGGTCTCGCCAAACAGATACGTCAATATATGAGCGGTCACGTGGCGGCCTTGCTGGTCCAGTATCAGAACACCGGAAACCTGGGTAATCTGTGGCGCATCCTTGTCTCGTTGCCTAAACACTATCTTCAAAAGTTCGGGAAATGGCTGCGCAAGGAAGCAACGTCGGACAACATCTTTCTCAGGGACGAAATACTGGGGTGCCTGAACGGCGCGTGGTATGTCCTTCGCCGCTGGAAGACGCCGGCATGGTAACCGCATCGAAGCCGGACATATCGTTCCTCATCCCCGCCTATAACGCTGCGGATACGCTGTCCGACTGCCTAGTCAGTCTGCAAAAACAGTCGGTGTCGAACTGGCAGGCCGTGGTCATCGATGACGGATCGAAAGACAAGACTTGGGATCTCCTCGAAGGCTTTGCAAAAGCGGACAGCCGAATACTGATCCATCGTCAGGCGAATGCCGGCGCGGCTGCGGCGCGCAACGCGGCAGCCGGGTTTGCTGCCGCTCCTCTTCTCTGCATGCTCGATGCGGACGACTGGCTGGATCCGGCTTTCATCGAAAGCATGTTGCCTGTTGCCGTGAAAGGCCCTCAGCCGGTGATCGCCTTCTGCAGCTATCGGCGTGTGACGCCGGATGGTCGGATGCTGGAGATCGAGACGCCCCCCAATCTGGTGGGCGATCGGGCTAAGCGGGAATTCTCGTTATTTTGCGCCCTGGCCATTCATGCAGTGGTTTTTCCCAAGGACCTTTTCGTCCGGCTTGGCGGTATGGATACCGAGCTGCAAACCTGCGAGGACTGGGATCTCTGGCTTCGCATCGCGTTTGCAGGAGCTGAATTCAGGCAGGTCGACCAATGCCTTGCCTTCTATCGTATGAAGGCTGGTTCGCTCTCGGGCGATCCCTATAAATTGGTAAGGGATACGATCCGGGTTACAAGCAGGGCCCAGGTCCTGCGCATGAATGGAAATCCGTCGGCGAACGATGAGCATGCACCGTGGACGGTACCGGCTGTCGCGCAATTGCGAATGCTCGCTTGGGCCGCTTCAGCAAACCTGTGCGTGGGAGCCGATCTAGCCGCGCTAGCAGAGCTTCTTCCGGAATTTCCTAACGCCGCGGGTTATGAAGGCTTACTCGCCGCAGTGATATTGCATGGATTGCAAACAGGTCTGGCAGTTGCGCATGCCGCCGATATTCTCGATCTGCAGGAGCAATGGAAACCAGCGTTTTTCGAAATTGTTCGACTGATTGAGCAGCACTCGCTGCCCGGGACCGGGCGGCGGCTGAAAGAACTCTTTGTCTGGTCGGTCTCGGCAGCGGATATGTCACGCTCCTTCATACTTGAGCATCTGCAGGTGGCTGTCGTCGATACCGGCAAACTAATGCCTGTCGCCAAGGTGGACGACGCCGACACGCTGTTGCTGCAGGTCTTTTCCGCAGGGCGACATGTGGGGTCCTATGTCGGCCCCCTGTGGGGAGACCTCTCTGTTCGCGCTCAACTCAGGCTCATCATCGATGAACTGTGGGCCGGAGATCACGTGCCTGCGCCGTCGACCTTTTCCTATGCGCGCTCCTGGGCAGTCGAAGCCGTTCGCAACATCAGGGTGCTGGGCAAAATCGTCCGGCGGCGACGGGGGCGCCGGCGGCAGCTCAATCAGCTCTCCTATGCAATACGCCGGAACGTGCTCATCAACTCTGCGGCGAAGGTGTCTGGGGACAATGACGCGCGCTTGTTGGAGGTGCTTTCATTCTCCGAGCAGAAATTCGCCGGGCCGGTTGCCGAGACGAGCGAGGCGCCTCGCGAAAAGGGAAACATGCTGGCGGTTCTGCCGGAGGTTGCAACGAAAGAGGAGTATTGGGAACGCGTTTTTGAGCGTCCGGACCCGTGGAACTACCTCTCTGTCTACGAGCAGGTTAAATATGAGCAGACACTGAGCCTTATTCCCGAGGGGGTTGATAGAGCGCTCGAGCTCGCCTGCGCGGAAGGGATATTCACAGCAAAACTTGCACAGAAGGTCGGTTTCCTGACGGCAACGGATATTTCCCGTCGCGCCATCGAGAGGGCATCCGAGAGATGTCGGAACTCTAAGAACACCGAGTTTCGCGTCCTGGATTTCGTTGAGAGCGAACTTCCGCCCGGGCAGGATCTGATCGTCTGCTCGGAGGTCCTATACTACATGGACGATGAGAAGATCCTGGAACAGGTATGCCGGAAGATCGCGGCGGCCCTGAGACCGGGCGGCTGCCTTGTCACAGCACATGCGCATATCCGTCGCGATGAACCCGATAGAACCGGTTTCGACTGGGACAACCCGTTTGGCGTTGGCACGATCAAGAAGGTTCTGGCGAACCTGCCTGATCTGGTGCTGGAAGAAACGATCGAGACCGAACTTTACGCGGTCCATCGGTTCGCAAGGCGCAAGGCTGCAACACCGAGCGTGCGGATCGAAACCCATGGCGTCCCTCTCGATGCCGATGTGGCCAAGCACATCATCTGGGGACCGACCGGCGTTGATCGCGGGGCGGCATGGATGAACGAGGTCACGACTTCGGTTCCTGTACTCATGTATCATAGAATTGCGCTCGACGGGCCGGACGCCCTCCGTCGATTTCGGGTTGCGCCGGAGGTCTTCCGCAAGCAGATGCAGTTTCTCCGGCGGGAGGGCTATTATACTCTAACGGCTCAGGGCCTGGCCGCTCTATTGCGCGACGGCAAACCCATCCAAGGACGTCCCGTCGTCCTGACCTTTGACGACGCCTATCTCGATTTTCTCACCGACGCCTTCCCTATTCTGGCTGAGAACGGGTTCGGCGCGGAGGTTTTCGTGGTGACAGACAAGGTCGGCGGCCGGTCGGATTGGGATGCCGCCTATGGGGAGCCAGCCCCGCTGATGTCCTGGGCCGATATTCAGATGCTGCACCGGCAAGGAATTTGCTTCGGATCTCATCTGGCGTCGCACAGGCCGGCAAGCTCCCTCGACAATGCCACGTTGCTCGGCGAAGCGGCTTTATCGCGTAATGCGCTGGAAAGCCAGCTAGGGGAGGCTGTCAAGTCAATCGCCCTTCCCTTCGGCTGCACCGATTTCCGCGTCCCCAGCATTCTCGCTCACACCGGTTACGAGATCGGCTTTTCGACAAAGGCCTCAAGGGTGAGCTCTTCCGACCCTGCACTTTTCCTGCCGCGCCTCGAAGTTCGCGGCGACCTTCCGCTTACGGCTTTTGCGGAACTGATGGGCCAACCCGATGCGTTCATTGGATAGCAAGTGATGAACGCGTCCTTTCTCCCTTTGGTCACGGTGGTCATTCCGGCTTACAATGCCGAGAAAACGCTTATCGACACGCTTGAGAGTGTATCGAACCAGACCTATGAACGCCTCGAAATCATCGTGGTCGACGATGGTTCGCAGGACGGAACATACGAACTGGCAACCGAATATCGCCTTCAAGATTCCCGCATCAGGGTCCTGAGACAAGAAAACGGCGGCGTGGCTCGCGCCCGCAACTTCGCAATCCGCGAAGCGGCCGGCAGCTATATTGCCCCAATCGATGCCGACGACCTCTGGCACCCCTGCAAGATCGAATTGCAAGTCCAAGCATTGGGGAATTTTCCCGAAGGACGAGCGGTCGCCTACAACTGGTATGCGGCAATCGACGCTGATGATGTGATATTCAACCATTCGAAGCCGGTGCTGTACAAAGGCGACGTGTTCGAAATCATGGTTTTGGAAAACTTTATCGGCAACGGCAGCACGCCGCTCATGCCTCGTGCGGATGTCCTGGCATGCGGTGGCTATGATCCGGCACTGCGTGATCAAAAGGCGGAGGGATGCGAAGATCTGAAGCTTTATCTCGCACTCGCCGAGAAGCTCCCCTTCGCTGTGGTTCCTGACTTTCTGACCGGATACCGGTTCAGTCAGGGGAACATGTCGAGCAATGCGTACCGCATGTTGAAATCCCATGCCTTGGTGATGGCAGAGGTGAAGACACGCTACCCACACCTTGCCGCAATCGCCAGCGCTGCGGAATTCGACACGGCGCGATGGTATTTCAACAGGACAATTGCTAGCGGAGACCAAGATCAGGTCAGAAAACTGGCGCCGATGATTGCCAGACGATTCCCTCTAAAACTAGCTGTCCATGCTACTAGCCTCCTCTGGCGCACGGCTAAACGTCGCGCGCGGCGACTGGCAAATCGATTGCGAAGGCATCCAACACCGTCTGCCCGCCCGACAACAGACGGGACTATGAAGATCGCACTTCCCGAAAACGGTACATCATTCCATGATCTTGCTGAAGCAGTCGCTGTCGGCAGAGCAGGTTGGTTCGCCACGCCGCGGGCGGGTGATGTATGACGACCATGCGAAGATACGTTTCCGGCAGGCCGACAGGCGCCTTCAATCTGGTCGTCGCGGCCCGTTTCCGAGAGCTTCTACAACTCGTTCCAGCGCTTCGGATGAAGACCACGATGATGATCGTAATCGGCATCCTGAGCGGCCTAATGGAAATGGTCGGAATCACCCTTCTCGTCAGCCTAGTTTTCCTTCTTGGCCAGCAGGGACCTGCTTCCGGAGCGGCAGTCAGTTTGCTTCCCGCATTTGTCGGTAAATTCGATACCGCGATCTCGAAGCCGATGCTCATCACCATCCTCGTCTGCGCCATTGTCCTCAGGATCGTGCTGGGCTTTGCCAACTCCATTATCGCGGGCACCGTCAGCCATCAGATCAGCAATCGCATCCGGCATCGTCTTTATTCAAAGATCCTGACGATCCCGTTCCAGCGCTTTCAGCATTACGAGCGCAGCGACGTGATGAATGTGATCGCCGCCGAATCGTATTCCGTCGCTTCGGCGCATGCGAGTCTTGTTCGCCTTGGGATCAATCTCGGGACCATCATTATCTTCGGCGCTGGAATGCTGGTCACGGCATGGCCGATTGCGCTGCTGGGACTCGTCTTCGGTATTGTCCACAACCTGACGCTCGGCCTGTTTGCCAATGCCTATCGACGTATCGGCGAGACCGCTCTTTCAGCAGTGGAGGATTTGGCGCAATTAACATGGACCACCCTGCAGACGTTAAAGGCGGTTAAAAGCTTCGGCCTGGAAAAACGCTACGAGCGGATTTTTGAATCCCTTTCCAAAGATGTCGGGCAAGCTATGTCCCGCTCCGACCGTTTGGACGCGGCAACGTCGCTCCTGAGCGAGGCGCTGACATTCGGCGTGATCCTGACGATCATTTTGTCCTCGCAGTTTCTTCCGGTGGATTTCCGCGCAGCATTATCGGCCACCGTTCTTCTCTACCGGCTTCAGCCGCATATCAAGGAGTTCGACTCCCAGATCCTTCGCCTTCATTCCATGGAAGCCTCCTTGCAGAACGTTCTCAAGATAATTTCCGAAGCGAACGATGCCCGACAAACTTCCGACGGGGAAGAGTTGCGACATCTGCAAGGCGAGATCGCTTTCCACGACGTTTCCTTCTTTTATGAGCCCGGTAGCGTTCCCGCTGTCAGCCATGTCAGCTTCTCGATCAGGGTCGGCGAGACGACCGCGCTGATCGGCCCAAGCGGCTCTGGCAAGACGACGATCCTCAACATGATTCTCGATCTCATCCAGCCGACGGAGGGTCGCATCACTCTCGACGGCAAGGATCTTTCGACCATCGAACGATCAAGTTGGTTGCGGCAGTTGGCCGTCTCGGGCCAGGATGTCGAACTTATGGAGGGTTCGGTCCTCGACAACATCCGCTTCCGTCGCGAGATTTCCGAAGAAGACATTCGTTGGGCAGCCGATATGGCCTGCGCGACTGAGTTTATAGAGAAATTGCCTTACGGCTTCGATGAATGGTTGGGCGATGAGGCGATAAGGCTTTCGGGCGGCCAGCGGCAGCGCATTGGCCTGGCACGTGCGCTGGCCGGACGACCGGAGATACTGCTCCTGGACGAAGCCACCAATGCGCTCGACGAGGCCACCGAGGCGCGGGTGCTTTCCCTTCTGCTTGAGGAATATCAGGGGCGAACACTTGTTATCGTCAGTCATCGATCGTCGGTCGCCAGCCTCATGAAACAACAGATCTGCCTGGTTCCGGCAGTGATATAAGGAATAATCTATGAATCGAGGAGACGCTTTTTATGCTGCTCAGCCTTTGGTTTCGGTAGTCATCCCGGCTTTTAACGCTTCCATCTATATCGAGCGCACGCTTCGATCCGCTATGCGCCAGACCTATACGGCGTTAGAGATCATTGTTGTTAATGACGGCTCCACGGACGACACGGCGAAACTGGTCGAGCAGATCGCGATAACAGATTCACGGATCCGCCTCCTGACCACCCCAAACCGCGGTGTCGCTGCTGCAAGGAATACTGGGATCGATGCATCATCAGGCCCATTCGTGGCATTTCTTGACGCCGACGATCTCTGGCACCCGACGAAAATCGAGAAGCAGGTAAACGCTCTCACTCGCTTATCCCCGCGATGGGCTGCGGTCTACGCGCTGCATTATATCATCGACGAGAACGACGACATCATTCGGCCTGGCACATCCGATATCGCAAGGGGTTATATTTACGCCCGACATTTGAATTTCAAATATATCGGCAACGGAAGCGCGCTTCTCGTGCGACGGGACGTTGCGCTTGAGATAGGCGGCTTTGATAGCTCATACGCGCAAGCGGATATTGGCGGATGCGAAGACCTTGATTTCGAACTTAGGCTTGCCGCGCGCTATTATATGGAAGCCATTCCCGAACGCCTGGTGGGTTACCGGAAATATCCCGGCAATATGTCGTCCAACTACGCGCGAATGGGCCAAGGCGTTTTGGAAGTAATCAAGCGTTCGATCGCCGCAAATCCGCAGCTTCCTGGCTACGCGGCCGAAAGCGCCATCGCGCTTACTCAAAGATGGGCATTCCGGCAGTACAGAAAGGCGAGGAACCTGCGCCTTTCAATCGCGGCCGCTTGGGCGATTATTAAAAAGCCGGGTAGTTTTCTCGATTTCCTGTGGCACACTAGCCTGCGGATCATAAAGCGACTCTCTGCTGCACCCAAACCTGGAATGGTGCGTGGCAAGCAGCAATTGCACCAATCGAAATTCGACGAGAAAATCATCCTTTCGCCCATTGTTTCCCCTGAAGGGGACTCGCGTTCACCACATCTTCTAATGCGATTGACCGCGACGGATATCGAGCTGAGCTCAATCCATGAGAACGATGAGAGGCCAGAGCTCCCCAGTGGTGAAAGTCGCCATAAAATCGCGTAGCCGCTAATGCCCATCGGGCGAAACATCGGCTTTGGACGTGACTTCAGCGATGTTCTTGCGATGGAAGATGAAGAGGCCTGCGAGAACGATGATGGCGGAGCCGATCAGAATCTGCCTGTCCGGCAATTCGCCGAAGAAAATATAGCCAAGCACGATTGCCCAGAGCAACAGGCTGTATTGGAGCGGCGCAAGCAGGGAGGCCGGGGCAAGTTTCAGCGCGCGCGTGATCATCAAATGAGCGCTGCCCGCCACGATGCCGAGCGCCAGCATCGCGACCAAGTCGAGGGCGGACATGGCGCGCCAGTCGCCTACGCTTAAGATTAGACCCGTGACGAGAGCGCCGACCGTCTGCCATGTCACGAGAGTCGCATCGTTGGTTTGCCGCAGCCGGCGGCCGAGGATCAGTGTCAGCGCGAAGGAAAGGCTGCCGATCAGACCGAAGATCGACGGCCAGGATAGCATCGCCGTCGAGGGCCTGAGTGCTATCACGACGCCGACAAAGCCTGTGATAACGGCGAGCCAGCGGCGCCAGCCGATCGTTTCGCCGAGGAAGAAGTGCGAAAGAGCGGCCACATAGATGGGACCGGCCATATAAAAAGTCATGACGTCGGCGAGCGGAAGGTAGGCGACCGCGGCATAGAAAAACGCGACATCCCCTGTCGTCAGGATCACCCGCAGGATCTGCAGGGGCACGCGCTCGACCTGAAATAGCGAGCGCGGTCCTTGCCGGGCAATCATTGGCGCAAGGATCAGAAAGGAGCCGACCGAACGGATTACCAAGACCTGACCGACCGCAAAGCTCGCCACCAGCCATTTGCCCATGGCGTCGTTGAGCGAAAACAGGAAATCTCCGAGAAGCATCAGCAGCACGCCGAAGAGTACGGTGTTTTCCGCGGTGCGGCTTATGCGCAGATTCATGATTCGTCCCAATTGGTTAGGCTTTCCGTCTGCCATAGAACTTCATCCTGGCGCCGTCGATTGCTGGCAGACGATTTTCATGACGGATCCCTTATCATTCTCAATGAATTCGATGCCTGTCCGGTGCCGTCAACTGCATCGATCGCAGCGACGCAGCCATTAAAGTGATACTTTAAGAACCAGTGGAACGATCGGTATCAATTGTCGTGGCGATCACATTGAAAAGACTGCACACTTCTCCCCTTCCCCACGTCATTATCCTGTGGCAATGGTGATACTGGAACTCCATAAAGACACCATGAAAGCGATTTCAGGCACCAATCTCGAGCAGGCCAAGTCACACAACAGGCGTGTCGTGATTGAGGCTATCCGTACCAACGGTCCGCTGTCGCGCGCCGCGATCGCCCGTATGACCGCGCTGACGGCGCAGACGGTCTCGAACATCGTCGAGGAATTGCAGCGCTCTCATCTGCTCGTGCCGGCGAAAGCGCAGAAGCTTGCGCGCGGCCAACCGATCATTCCCTATTCGATCAACCCACACGGGGCCTATTCCGTCGGCCTCGAACTCGGCCGCCAGCGCGCCAGTGGTGTGCTGACCGATCTCTCGGGCGCCGTCTGTGCACGCATCGAACGCCATGTCGAACATCCGGATCCCGAACAGGCGATGCCTGTCCTCGGTTCCATTGTCGAGGATCTGCAGGAAGCCTTCTCCTTCGATCGCAACAGGCTGCTCGGTGTCGGCATGGCCCTGCCCGGCCGCTATGCGGAGGGAGGGGTCACGTCGCTCAGCCCGCAGAACCTGCCCGGTTGGCAGGACTTCCCCGTTGGCTACGAGCTGGAACGGCGCGTCAGGGTGCCGGTGCTTGTCGAGAACGATGCAACGGCGGCTGCCATCGGCGAGCGCCTGCATGGTGTTGCCCGCGGCTTCAGCAGCTTCGTCTATCTCTTCCTTGCGGGCGGCGGCGGCATCGGCGCCGGCATGTTTCTCGACGGGCACCTCTACAAGGGCAGCCGGCAGAATGCCGGCGAGATCGGCCACATCATCGTCGAGCCGCACGGCCGGCTCTGCAGCTGCGGCAAACGCGGCTGTCTCGACCGCTACGTGTCGCCGACTGTCGCCTATGAGTTCATGGGTATTGCGAATGCCGAAGAGCTTTTGCCGGATGAACTCGAGGCGCTGATCGCCAGAGGCGGCGAAGGTCTGGATGCCTGGCTGGATCAGGCGGTTCAGCCGCTGCGGCAGACCGTCGATTTTCTGGAACTGGCCTTCGATCCGCAGACCATCGTGCTCGGAGGAAGCATATCGACATCGCTGATGCAGCGGCTCGCCGAGCGGCTGGAGCCGCTGCACATTCCGATCGACCCCAACCAGAAACGGACGGTGCCCCGCGTCATGATCGGCATGACTGGCAAGGATACGGCGATCCTCGGCGCCGCGGCCCTGCCGATCTTTTCCGAAACCAATCCACGCTTCGACGTTCTGCAAAAGCCGCTCGGCTAGGAAGATTGCCGACGCCGGCCCTCATCCGCCTGCCGGCAGCCTTGCATCTGCCTGCGGCGGGCGACGGGCCAGAGGTCGCGCAAAGATGACCACGTTCCCGAGAAGCGTCAGCGTTAGGCCGATCAGGCCTAGACCGCTCCAGTGGTAGCCCTCGAAGACCGTCGACAACGACAGGGCGACGATCGGGAACAGGACGGTGGCATAGGCAGCGCGTGAGGAGCCGATGCGCGACACCAGCATGAGATAGGCGGTAAAGCCGATCACCGATCCGATTGCCGCGAGATAGAGCAGAGCGGCAAGATAGGTGATGTCAGGCGGCGCCACGATGGGCGTTTGCGTCGCGGCAATCAGCAAGAGGAGGACGATCGTGCCATAGGCCATGCCCCAGGCATTGGCGGTCAGCGGTGAGATTCCGGCCGCGCTGTTTCGACGCGATGCCATATTCCCCAGAGAAAAGAACAGCGTGCCAAGCGCTGCAAGACCGATCCCTTTCAGCGTGCCCAAATCGAAATCCACGACAACCTCCTCTCCGAAAAGTAAGAGAAGGCCGGTTGCTCCGAGCGCCGCTGCGAGAAGCGTGCGGCCTGTAATGCGGTCGCCGAAAAAGAGGCGCGCATTGACCGCATTGTAGATCGTTGCGAGCGAGAAGATCACGGAGATTAGCCCTGATGGAATCGAGGCGGCGGCGTTGTAGAAACAGATGAAATTGAGGCTGAACAGGCAGAGCGCTTGCGCAAGGATGAAAGGTTGATCGCGCAAGGCGGGGAACTTGAGCCGCCGCATGACAGCCAGGATGGCGACGAGGATCACTGCTGCGACCGCAAATCTGTAAAAGACCGAGACCAAGACCGGCACCGGACCGACCTGCATCGCAATGGCGATCCAAGTCGTCCCCCATATCAGAACGGTCGCGATGAAGAGAGCGGCATTTGCCATAGACTGATCCTCGTTTTCCTAACGAGTAGGCGAACCGTGAGCAGGTCTCTTGCAGATTCTTGCTATGAAATCGATTTGCCCGGACTTCCTGCTCGCCACGCGGGCCGTCGATCAGTATTGTTCGCAAGGCGTGGCCAGGTGTGGGAAAGAATTGGTGAAAGACAGCCGCCTCTCGGTTTTCAGGTTTTTGTCCGCATCTCCCAATGCGCGGATGTCACAGTCCATCGATTTGGGTTTCGGGAGATCAGCTGCCATCTGGAGCAACGCACACGACAGGATGATCTACGAGCGGCCGAACGGTCATACGTTCAGTCTTTATCTCAGGGGCGGCGCCGGAACGCGTCGTCTGGATGGCAGCCTCGACGCACGCGGCCGTCCGGGGGTGCTGTGCATCATGCCACAGGGGCACTCGTCCGAATGGGAAATCACCGACTTCTTCGAATTCGTCCACCTGTATGTTCCCGACGATCAGATGCGCCGGATGTTTGCTGAGACGTTTGACCGCGATGCTCGTCTCATGACCCTTCCCGAAGTGACCTTCGCAGATGCACCCGCCTTGTCGCACACGCTTCGGCAGATGACGAAAGCGGTGTTGGCGGGCGGTCATCTGCTGGCTGAAGAAGCGATGACACAGGCGATCAACGATTTCTTCGTTGATCCGCGTTATGGAGGGATGCGTCCTTGCGCGATCAGCGGCGGGCTCGCTCCCCATGTGCGGCGGCGGAGTCTGGACTATATCGAGGCCCATCTCGGTGAGGCGATCCGCTTGCAGGATCTGGCGGCGATCGGGCAGCTGAGTGCATTTCATTTTCAGCGGATGTTTCGGGCAAGCTACGGTGTATCCCCGCAGGGCTGGGTGGCTCACCGGCGTATCGAGCGCGCCAAATCGATGTTGCGCGGCCCGGATCCAATCGCGCAGATTGCTTCGGCCTGCGGCTTCAGCAGCCAGAGCCACATGACACGGGCATTTAAGTTCGGTACAGGCGTCACACCTTCTGCCTACCGGCAACACAGTGAAGGCCCTTCGCTCGAGAAACGTTTGTTCGCTGTGGGCGGGGCGGGACGGCAGTCTTGAACTTACCGTCCTTCTGGGGGCGAACTTTCGTTCCTGTGGTGCCTGGGAAATGCGGTAAGGCTAGCTCAACCGGGAAGCTTGTTGAATTTTCGGAGGCTCTTGTCGACGAAGGACTCGGGCAGGAAGCGACGGATGAACCGCACCTGTCCTGCTGCTTTCCCGGCCGTATAGCGTCTCTTTGGTGATGTCACATTGGCCGCCTTGACGACGGCTGCGGCAACCACCTCGGGCGCATCGCCCTTCGAAACGATCTCGCGCATCAGCTTCTCCGCACCGGCGCGCACCGCATCGTAGACGGCAAGCGGCTGGTCCGGGCGCGTAATGTTCTCTTCGAAGGATGTGCGGGTGACACCAGGTTCGACGAGCACGACGCGGATGCCTTGTGTCCGCACTTCGTGATCGAGAGATTCCGAATAGCCTTCGATCGCGTGCTTGGTCGCTGCGTAGAGCGCGTTGAAGGGCGCCGGGATCAGCCCGAGGATCGAGCTGAGATTGATGATCCGCCCCCTGCGCTGCCGCCGCATCACCGGCAACACTGCATTCGTCATTCTGATGGTACCGAAGACGTTGACGTCGAACACGGCTTTCGCCTGCGCCGTCGTCGATTCCTCGGCGCCGCCGAGCAGGCCGATCCCGGCATTGTTAACGAGAAGATCGATTCGCCCTGCCCGGCTCAGAACCTCGTCGACGACGGCCTGTACGGATTGATCGTCGATGACATCGCAGATCAGCATGGTGATGCCGTCGGCAGTGTCGGCCATCGGCTTTCGGCTGGTGCCGAACACACGGTAACCGTCGCGCAGCAAGGCTCGCGCCGTTACCAGCCCGATGCCGGAGGAAGCCCCGGTGACCAGGGCAATACCGCGTTCTCTTTTGCTCATTGACATCTGCCTTCGTTTTGACGTGGAACATCTATGCGTATTCTGTTACTATCAAATTGATAGCAAGTCACTACTAAAAAGATATCGACATGAAAAATCTTTCGAACCAGCCTTGTCTCATCGCCCGAAGCTTGGCGCTCGTGGGCGATGCGTGGAGCATGCTGATCATGCGCGACGCCCATGCGGGACTGACTCGCTTTGATGATTTTCGAAGAAGCCTCGGCATCGCCCCGACAATGCTGACGGGTCGGCTGTCATCGCTGACTGAGGAAGGATTGCTGGAAAAACGCCGCTATTCCGAGCGTCCGCCGCGCGACGAATATGTGCTGACGGAAGCCGGCCGAGACTTCCTGCCGGTTCTGTTCGCGATCGGCGCCTGGGGGCGCAAGCACCGTGGCGGCGGCGAGATCACTCGCTTCTTCGACGCCGAGACCGGAACCGAAATCGATCCCATCACCATCGATCGCGCGACCGGCGCCCCTATTGGAACCCGTCCCATTCGCATCGCCGAACCCGGATGCGCTGCGCCGCCGCAGGATCCGCAAGGCTGAACGCCGGCGCATGCTTGCATCCGTGTCTAAGACGCTCAAGCTTGCAGCTTGAGCGTAATGTCAATGTCGAGTGCCATCCCCGTCTCCGGTGATGGCAAAATGATCCTCAATCCTGACCCGAACTTACGACTGCTGCAGCCCGTAGAGCAGCGGCATCAGCCCTGCGAGCGCCCTGAAACGCTCCCACGACTTGGACGACGGCTTCGTCCAGCCCGTTTCGGCAAGCGCGGACAGGCGCGGAAAGACGAGCCGATCGAAGACGGCGCGATCGGTCATCGGTTCCGACCAGATGCAGGCCTGAATGCCGCGAAGCTTCTGCTTCTGCGTTTCCGTCCAGCCGCCGACAGGATCGAAGGTGTAGAGCTTCTCGGCATCCGACGTGCCGGCCCAGCTGGCGCCCGGCTCGTCCCAGTCGGGCCGCAGCGCCATGTCGAGATAGTAGACCTGCCCCGGGCAGACGACGATCTCATAGCCGCGGTTGGCAAGGTCGGCCGCGACCTCGACATTGCGCCAGCTGCAGAGATAGCTCTTCGATTTGTCGATGACATCGCCATGCGCCGCCTCTTCCCAGCCGCCGGTGATGCAGCCCTTCGAGGCGAGGAAATTTTGGATGCGCTTCAGGAATTCCGCTTGCAGAAAAGCCGCACCCGAGCCGTGGATATCGTCAGCACCATGCGTGTTGGTGATCACGTTCAGGCGCTTGGCATGTGCATCGGCAACCTCGTTGCCGGCGAGCGAACGCAGCTTTTCGAGCGCCTCCGGCGAACCTGACCATGCGCCGAGCGGCACTTCGTCGGCACCGATATGGATGGTCTTGAAGGGGAAAAGCTCGATGAGTTCCGAAAAGATCGTTTCGATGACCTCATAGGTCTTTTCACGGGCAGGATTGATGCAATTGTCCGGGAAACCCTGAACCGAATAGTAGCTGCCAGCTTCCTGCGGATCGCGGAGTTCCGGTATGGCCTGCAGCATGGCGTAGCAATGGCCGGGTATGTCGATCTCCGGCACGATGTCGATGCCGAACCCTTGCGCGCAGGCGACAATCCGGTGAATGGCAGCCTTGGTATAGTAGCCGCCGGTGCGGGCCGGGCTGGAGCCGAGCAGCGGCGGCAGGGCAAGACCGTGACCGCGCCATGCGCCGATTTCGGTCAGCGCCGGATAGGCATCGATTTCGACGCGCCAGGCTTCGTCATCGGAGAGGTGCCAATGGAAACGGTTGAGCTTGTTCCAGGCCAGCACCGCCATCAGCTTCTTGATTTCGGCCTCGCCATAGAACTGGCGGGCGACATCGAGATGCAACCCGCGCCAGCCCATCGACGGTTCATCCACGATCTCGCCCGAGGCGGGGAACTGGAAGGTTCTTGGGTGCAGGCGCGCCCCGCGCCAGATCTGCCCGAGCGTCACTAGGCCGTAGAGGAAACCAGCGCGACTGCTCGCCTCAACGGTAATCGCCTCGCCTTCGAAGCTCAGCCGATAGGCTTCGGGGCCGAAACCGGCAGTCTTCTTCAATCTGACGCTCAAAGCACCTTCCGCTGCAGTGCGGATGATGCCTTCGACAGCAAAGAGCTGGTCGACCAGTGCCGTAAAGCTATCGGCAGCCGCTTTTGCGTCCGGATCGTCGGCCTGGAGCGAAAACCCTGCCGGCAAGGGCTGACGAGAACTGACGGCCACGTGGTTCGGCCAGGGTATAATTGAAACTTGAACGGGCACCGTGGCAGGTACCGGAAAGATCTCCGCGCCACGCTTCAATGGTGCATTGCTGGCGGAAGACCGCGTCGGCTCGAGCCCAAGCGAGACTGTGCTGCCGTCGGCAAAGGCCAGATAGGCGCTCGTTGCACCATCCGTCCAGTGACGGAACTGCCAACTCAATGCATGGACGGAAATCGTCCAGGTCTCGCCCCTATCGAGAACGAACCCTTCCGGGGGATGAAATTCGGTGAAGTTCGACAGCCTTTTGGAAACCGTCGCACCCTCGACGCGACCGGCGGGATCAATCCGCCCAGGCCCGCTGACACAGAGTGAGAAGCCGGCCAGCGGTTCGGCATTGAGGTTCTTGAGCTGCAGGACATAGGAAAAATCCTTGCCCTCGGCCGGCGGGTTCCAGACTGTTTCGAGCCGCAAGGCCTGAGGTCGCGGTGTGGACATGATCGTTTCTTTCTTTTCGTACTATCGAAATCAACTCTTCAGCATGCCGGCATAGATGCCGGGGGCGGAATCAGGGATGGGAATGGCATTGACGGCTTTTTCGTAGAAGGCGGACGGGCCGACATCGCCGATGATCGCATAGCCGTAGCCCATGGTTTTCAGGTCATTGAGGCTGGCAAAGAGCAGCGCCCGACCGATGCCAAGCCCACGAAGGCTCTCGTCGACACCGGTCGGTCCGAAGAAGTCGGGTGCGGTCGCCTCGTGGCAGGAAAAGCCGACGAGCTTGCCTTCGCGCGTGGCGATGAAACAGGTTGGCGGCTGGCGCGTCATCGCAACCGTTGCCTCGCTTGCCCAGGCTTCGCCAAAATGCTCGTCGATCCAGCGGATGATCAGCTTTAGTTCAGGCGGCAGTGCCCGGCGGATGGTGACGCCTGCCTTTGCCATGGCGTCGGGTGATTTTGTGTCCTGCGGAAGGGTCGACAAATTGACGAGATAATCCATGAGGACGTCCTGTTTAGCTCTGCGCGCCGAGCGTGCGCATGAAATGATTGGGACCGATCTGCTCGATCACGATGGATTCCGGGCGGCTGAGCGACCGGACGCGCTCGGCCTGTTCGAGGAAGCGTGCGCTGCCGCCGGTCACGAAGGGCCGTCCGCCGTCAGGCACTGCAGAAAGCAGCAGCTGGGTATAGGGATGACGCGGATGGGAGAGCACCGTTTCGGTATCACCCCATTCGACCATCTGGCCGGCAAACATCACGACGATCTCCTCGGCCACATGGGCCGCCGTCGCAATATCGTGGGTGATGTAAAGCATCGCCAGCTCGTTCTCCTGCTTCACCCGTGCGAGCAGATCGAGGATGTCCTTGCGGATGGAAACGTCGAGCATAGAGGTCGGCTCGTCGGCGACCAGCACGCTCGGCGCCACCGCAAGCGCGCGGGCAATATTGACGCGCTGACGCTGGCCGCCCGACAGTTCATGCGGAAACTTCTGCTTCGAGACGGCCGGATCCAGGCCGACGTTTTCCAGCAATTCCGTAATGCCATTCTCAAGGGCGCGCCGCGACGTGTTCTGGCTGTGAAGCTGCAGCGGCCGGGAAAGATGATGGCTTACGGTGAAGGCAGGGTTGAGCGACGAGAACGGATCCTGAAAGACCATCTGCACGTCCTTGCGATAAAGACGCTCGTCTTTTGCCGTCCCCTGGGCCGTCAGATCCTGCCCGTGAAAGAACAGCTTGCCGCCGGTCGGCCTGTCGAGACGCGCGATGATGCGGGCGCAGGTCGTCTTGCCGCAGCCGGATTCGCCGACGAGTGCCAGCGCGCGGCCGGGAAAGAGCGAGAAGGAGACATCCTTCAACGCATGGACCGGGCCGAACTGGCGCCTGATCTCCTCAAGCCGTATGACGGCTCCGGCCGGGGACGGATGTGCCTCGGACTTCATGCCAATGCTCCTGAAAGATGGGGCCTGCTCGGAAGCTGGGGAATGGCGTTCCAGAGCTTGCGCGTGTAGTCGTGGAGCGGCGCCTGGCTGACCTGCCTGACATCGCCGACTTCGACGAGTTCGCCCTTCAGCATGACGCCGATACGTTGGCAAAGCTGAGCCATCAGATGCACGTCGTGGGTGATGAACAGCACCGAGAAACCGTAAGTCCGTTGCAGGTCGACGACCTGTTCGAGGATCTCGCGCTGCACGACGACATCGAGCGCCGTCGTCGGCTCGTCCATGATGATGAGCTCCGGCCTCAGCGCCAGGCAGATGGCAATGACGATGCGCTGGCGCATGCCGCCGGAAAACTGATGCGGATAGTCGCTGATGCGCTCCGGCGGTATGCCGACGAGCCGGAACATCTCCTCGCCGCGCGCCCGTGACTGCTGGCGCGAGCATCCCGTGTGCCGGTAGAGCACATCGTGGAACTGTGCCTCAACGCGCATCAAAGGATTAAGCGAGTTCATGGCGCTCTGAAAGACCATGCCGATACGCTTCCAGCGGATGTTCTGCAGCTCCCGCTCCGGCATTTTGAGAAGATCCTGCCCGTCCATTCGGATGCTGCCGCCGCTGATCCAGGCTGGCGCCTTGGAAAGGCGTGTGATGGCATAGGCGATGGTGCTCTTGCCGCAGCCTGATTCACCAGCCAGCCCGAAGATCTCGCCTCGACCGATACTGAACGACACGTCCTTGACGGCGCGGAACTCGCCCTTGTCGAGCAGGTAGTCGACGTTGAGCTTTTCGACTTGCAGCAAATTTCCGCTCATCGGCCGGCCTCCAGTTGACGGTTGCGGGCACCGGTCAGGCGGAACCAGCGCGACAGCGCCGGCCCGGAGCGAAGCTGCGGATTGGCAATCTCGTCGAAGGTGAAATTGAGAAGTGCGAGGCCAAGGCCGGTCACGGCAATGCCGACCGCCGGGACACCGACATCCCACCAGGCGCCGACCATGATCGCCGAAGCGTTCTGGGCATTATAGAGCATCGTGCCCCAGGACACTTTCAGTGGGTCGCCGAAGCCGAGATATTCGAGTGTCGTCTGCGCGACGATCGCATAGATGATGCTGCCGACGAGGTTGATACCGATCAGCGGCGTGAGGTTCGGCAGGATCTCCACGAAGATGATCCGCCAGGCTGGCTCGCCGATCATTTTCGATGCAGTGACGAAATCGCGATTGCGCAGCGCCATCGTCTGCGACCGTGTCATGCGGGCACCCCATGGCCACGAGGTCAGGGCAATGATCGTCATGATCGTCGTCGGCCCGACCGTGCCGGCAAAAGAGGCAAGCAGGATCAAAAGCGGCATGTTCGGAACAACGAGTACCGTGTTCGTTGCAAGATCGAGGGCGGCATCAGTCTTGCCGCCGACATAGCCGGCGACGAGGCCGATGGCGGTGCCGATCACGGTAATCGCAATGCCCGTGGCAAAACCGACGGTGAGCGAGCTGCGCGCACCCCACACGAACTGGCGATAGACGTCGCGGCCCATCTTTGTCGTGCCGAGCACATGCTCGATGGACGGAGACTGGTGAGAGCGGCCGACGCGGGCGCCAGGTTCACCGGGCGCGATGATCGGTGCAGATAGCGCCATGAGCCAGAGGGCGACAACAATGATGAGGCCGGCGACGGCCTTCTTCTGTCGAAGGATGGATCTCAGCGTGAAACGCATTACACAGCATCCCGCAGTCTTGGGTCGATAAACCCGTAAATGATGTCGACGAGCAAGTTGGCCCCGAGCGTTGCGAGCGTCATCAGAAGCAGTTGCCCTTGAATGACCGGATAATCGCGGGCAACGCTCGCCGTATAGAGCGTCAGGCCGAGTCCCGGATAATTGAAGACAATCTCAGTGACGATCGAACCGCCGAAGACGGCACCAAGCATGAGGGCAAGGTTTGTCAGGACAGGAAGCATGGCGTTGCGCGCGCCATAGCCGAACATCACGTTAAGATGGCTGAGACCCTTGGCGCGGGCCATCGTCACATAATCCTCACCGAGGATCGAGATCATCGACGAGCGCATGGTCGTCTGGAATTCACCGATCAGGAAAGGCGAGAGCGTCAGTACCGGCAGGATGGCGTGCATGAAGACGCTGCCGGCAAAGGTGAAGTTGAACGCAGGATCGAGATTCGGGTCGTAGGCGTAACCGACCGGAAACCAGCGCAGCGAGACGCCAAAAATGAAAAGCGTCGTCAGCGCAATAATGACAGGCGGCACCGAGATCATGACGACCGACAGCGGCGAGACGATCGTGTCGAAGCGGCCACCGCGCCGCCATGCCGAGACCGCGCCAAGCACGACGCCGATGCAGAGCGAAAAGATGATGGCGGTGACGACGAGGAAAATGGTCCAGATGGTCGAGCGACCGAGAACCTGGACGACGGTCTGGGGATAGTATTTGACCGAGACGCCGAGGTCGAAAGTCGCAAGCCCCTTCAGATAATCGACGAATTGCAGAAGCATCGGCTGATCGACGGCTCCGAAGCGTACCTTGATCGCCTCGACGGCTGCGGGTGTGGCCCGCGGGCCAAGCTGGGCGACCATGGCATCGACGGGTGTCCCCGGCATGAGCCGGGGAAGAATGAAATTCATCACGATGGCAAACGCCAAGGCGACCGCGTAGACGCCGAGGCGCCGTCCGGAAATACGCATATCCCTACCCTCGCGGTCTTATTGGACCGGCTTCAGGCGCAGGAGATGCATCAGGCGCATCCGGTTGTTGTCATGATCTTCCGGGTTCATGACTGGGTCCTTCTCGGTTACCCAGCCGGTGAAACGCTTGCTGGAGAACTGGTACCAGGTCGGGCCGTTGAAGACAGGCACAACCGGGAAATCGTCGGCGACAAGCACCTGTATATCGTTGAAGATCTTCTTGTGATCCTCATCCGACGTCGCCTTCAGATACTGATCGAAGAGCGCATCGAGCTTCGGGTTCTGATAGCGCGAGGGAGCACCGGTGACACGCCCGGCATAGGCCGTCGACAGGCTTTGGTAGTAGCCGCGAAACGGAGTGGCGCCATCGGCGCGCGAGTTCATGACGACCTCGAAGCTGCCGTCGAGAATCTGCTTGCGCCATTGTTCATATTCCGGTGTCGCGACCGAAGCATTGATGCCGGCTGCGCGCAAGCCTTCGACGGCGATCTGTACGGCGTCGATCCAGTCTGTCCAGCCATTGGGAACGATGATCGGGAAATTGATCGGTTTGCCACTCGGCGTCGTACGAAAGCCATCCGAACCCTTCATGTAGCCTGCGTCTTCGAGGATCTTGCTGGCCTTCTCGGTATCAAAACCCATGAAGGCATCTTTGTCGCCTTCAGCCGCCTTGTTGCGCCAGCCTTCAAAGCGAGGCGGCAGGCCGGAGGCATGTTCGTTGACGACGGGATAGCCGAAGCCGGCAATATCGACCATCGACTTGCGATCCATGGCAAGACTGAAGGCGTGGCGGAAGTTGAGGTCCTTATAGGCTTCCAGATTGCCGTCATTCTTGCTTTTGAAATTCATCTGAAAGGCAACGGTTTCCGCAGGCGGCTGCCAATAGCCGTTATGGTCGGCGTCAAGCGCCACGAAGGTCTTGTCGATCTCGGGAATGAAGGAGCCGATCCAGTCCATATTGCCTTCAGGCAGGATCGCCAGCATCTGGTCGTTGCCGGAAATCTGCGGTAGCCTCAGGCAATCGACATGGAGCGAAGCGGCATCCCAGTAATTCGGGTTGCGGCACTGCTCGTAAACTTGCGGCGTGAAACGGTGAACTTCCGTCATCGGACCCGAGCCGACCGGCTTCTCGTTCTTGAAGGCCACGGGATCGGAGACATCCTTCCAGACATGCTCGGGAACGACGGCGAGGTCGGCCAGCGATTCCGGAAAGTCGGAATTGACCGCCTTGAGCTTGATCGTCACCTCAGTCGGCGACGGCGTCTCGACGGACGCTACGGTTTCGCCGACACCAACGGTATCAAGTGCGGCGTTCTTCAGCATCAGATCGATCGTGTATTTGACGTCCGCTGATGTCAGCGGCTGGCCGTCCGACCATTTCACGCCCGGACGCAGTTCATAGGTGATCGACTTCATGTCGTCGGAAAACCTATAGTTCGTGGCAAGGCGCCAGACCGGCTTGCCACCCTCCTGTGCGTTGAAGATGACGAGCGGCTCATAGATGAAGTCCATGGTGCTCTGCCGGCGCCCGGCGAGGTCGAACGGGTTAAAGTTCTGCACCCAGCTCGTCTGCTCTTCGATATGCATCGTCAGCACGGATTCGGCGGCCGAAGCAGCCGATATCCCAAACGCCATGACCGCAGTCAGGGTAGTCGCCGCGGCCCAACCGGCGCGCGCGGACACACTTCGGATTACGCTCTTATCCAGTCCCATTTTTACGTTCCTTTGATTGTTATTTTTGGAGTCAATCAAATTGATTTAATCAAGCTAGCGTAAGATTTCCGATCCGGTCAATCGGGCGGCAACTAAAATTTCGGCTCCGATATCTGAACGTTATCGCGTCGAACCACATGTTGGCAGATTGCTCGCCAACCTCCCACCTTTCGGGAAACTAAATTGTCATACTTATTGTGCGCTGCGAAAAGCCTGGCGCAAGCGCAGCCAGCCAGACTGAGGTCGTTAAAATGCGATGATTTGATCCAACCTTTATTGAAGCCATGACGGCCTAATTTTCAGCACGATCAAGCCGTCCAGCATCAGCTGGACGGCTATTCCAATGATTCTTGGTCGGATCAGCCTCTTAAAGTCCTACCGGGAAGCCTTCGAACGATTTGATTTCCTTGAGAACAAACGTAGTCTGCATTTCCTTGATGCGCGGCAGGCGGCGCACGACCGACATTGCGAAATCGGCATAGGAATCCAGATCGGCAGAGACGACCTGCAGCAGAAAATCGGAGTCTCCGGCAATGCTGTAGCAGGCGACAACCTCCTGCAGCCGTGCAACTTCGGTGGCAAAGGCATCTGCTTCCGTCTCGTTATGGCTGTCAATTTTCACCCGGATGAAGGCGAGGACACCGAGCCCGAGTTTGCGCCGATTGAGATCGGCTCTGTAACCCCGGATCACGCCTGTCTCTTCGAGTTGACGTACCTTTCGCCAACAAGGAGACGTCGACATGCCGACCCGCTCAGACAGTTCCTGATTTGTCAGCCGCCCCTCATCCTGCAAGCTTGAGAGGATTTTCAGCGCAACCGGCTCGAATGTCGTCATCGGTAATATCTACCCGCATATCCCATGATCCAGGTGAAGGTTACCAAATCTCGGCGCTGGATAGCAATATCAGGTAAGATCCTTCTGGTGTGATCGCTTAGGCTGTGACCATCGCAATTTCAGGTCTTTCCCATGCTCCCCGATATCCGCATTGCCATTGTCGTCGATCCCAAGCTTCCGCCAGCCTTTGTTGCAAATACCGTCAGCGCCATCGGTATAGGTATGGGCGCCAAGATGCCACTCCTCGGTGCTGAAAGGCTCAGCGACCGTGCCGGCAGGACGACCGATATCGTCTCCAACCGACCTGTGCTGATACTGCAGGCCGACGGGCAGACGATCCGTCAGATCATGCTGAAGGCGCTGAATCAACCTGAGGAGCGCGCCATCGTACCGTTTCCTGGTTTCGCGCGTTCACTGCACGATTACGCCGACTATCAGCGCAGTTTTCCGCAGCGGGACCTGAACGAAGAAGTGATTGACGGACTGGGTCTTGCCGGACCGGCGAAATGGGTGAGATCCTTGACGGGCTCTCTGAAGTTGCTTCGCTAGCTCGTTGAGCAAGTACCGAAAACGAGATTTGCTGTCGCTTGCAGATGGATCGTTTACTGCTGTTTGGTACCGGGAACTTGTTGGGGAAGCTCGTCCGGTCGAATGACCGGCATGTCTTCGGTGGGGGGAGCCGGTTCGACCAACCCACGATCGCCAGTCGGCGGAGGCGCCAGCAGGCCCTTGCAACGAGATGTTTGGCCTTCCGGCCCCCGATTTTCCGACTGCCGATCCTTGCCGACTGACGACTGGCTATCTGCTTCACACTCCGGTTGCGGCCCTTTGCTGTCCATCTGACTGATAGCAGCCTGGGGTCCAGCAAGGAGTAACGCGAAGGCAAGTCCAAAAAGGACAGACCTACCGGAAAGGCGATGAATCGAACGCCTGGTCAGGGATATGGGCCGTAAAATACACATCGGTGTCACTCCCTGCTCCCGAGACAGCCAACTGCGCTGAGCTACGGGGAGATCGTCACTTCCCTTCACGAACGCGAACGCCCGGTTTGCCAATCGGCATCAGCCGGGGATCATTGATGCCGGGCCTTATGGCATCCTGCTCGCTCGACTCCTTGAGAGGCGGCGCGCGTCCGGTCCTGTTCTCCGGGGCATTGGGAGGTGTTTGCAAATGTTCGCGATGTTGCTTGTCGAGTTTGGTCATAAGCAGCCTCATTGCGTCGACCAATCGCATGTCGGAACCGGTTCTGGGCGCGGCGGTTTTTCGAGGGATGAACGCCGCTTGCGGTCGCCAACGCCAGGATGAGAGGCTGCAATAAAGCCAACACACCGGGCGCCGTCTCGCGATTGGAGCTTTTCCTATCCGGTTCAACCGGCGCCGACTTCGAAAGTTCCGGATAGAGATAGAATTGATCCTCGGAACGTTCGGGTTCAGACGTTGCATCGTTCTCCGGAGCGAACATGAGAAAAGGTGACCCGTGCAAACGAACCTGCAGAAAGACATGACGGCTTGGTTTCGCTCGCTCGAACCTGTCGACCCTGTCGAGATGATCGGACTGTGGAGGGGTGTCGGCGTTCCGTCAGGACATCCACTGGACGGCGTTCTTGAGAATTTGCGATGGTTCGGCAAGCGCTTTCATCCCGACATGCGGGCGGATCCCCTGCTCTTTCAGTGGTTGCCGGGACAGCTCGTCGCCATCGATCCGCGCTTGGTCCCCGTCCGGCTTGCGATCAGACTTGCGCCGCTCGGACGGACCTCCCTTGCCCGAAATCTGTTCTCGCATATTCAGAAGGCATTCCGCGCGCAAGCTACGACAGCCGCTCTGGAGATTCGGACATTCGAGCAGACCGCGAGCGCTGCAATGATCTATGACAAGCAACCGATCGTCGACCACTTCAGGAGGGCAAACGATGACACGCTGGCTGGGATGATGTGCGTGCGCGACGACGAGATGCGGCTCTTCTTCAAACTCATGAAGGTCGATGTTCAGGTCTGGAACGATGTTGAAAAGGCAGATTCGCGATCGCGCCGTCATTCGTAGACACGCTCACGGCCTCCAATTTCTTCGAAATCAGTGAAACTCAAGGCGGCAAGCGAGAGCTGAGCGCTCTCCACAATTCAAGCGCTGCCAGCTGATGATACCCTTGCTGCGGGCGATCTTCCTCCTAAGATACTCGAGGTTATCGCGTCGTACATTCGGTCGACGCCGACCAAATTTGGGAGAAAGCGATGCAAGAGGCTCTCGTCGTACGCCGCGAAACGCATCTTTCCGCGCCGCCTGCGGCGGTGTTCGCCCTGCTGACGGATCCGGAAAAGATCCTTCGCTGGATGGGAACGGAGGCGGAGGTCGAGCCGCAGCCAGGAGGGCTCTATCTCGTCAATGTGACCGGCGCACGTTTCGCTCGCGGCTCTTTTCGCGAAGTGGTGCCGGTCCATCGTCTGGCCTATAGCTTCGGCTGGGACGGCAGCGAGGTGGTGCCGCCGGGATCGAGCCTGGTCGAGATCGACCTGATCGAGCAGCCGGATGGGACACTCCTGCGTCTGACACATACCGGCTTGCCCAATGCCGAACAATGCGCCGGCCATGCCGAGGGCTGGGCTCACTACCTCGATCGGCTGAGCACGGTGGCGGCTGGACGCGATCCAGGCCCCGATCCCTTTCATGGTCGGACATAACCACGCTGCTCAATCGAGCGAGAAGCCGAATTGATGAAGAAAACGACCTCTTGCCGAATGAAATCGACTCGCCGTTCTGTTGCAGCCGCCTGGCTGACATCAAGTGACCGCTATGGCATGATCGAAGCATGGATTTGCCCGCCCACCTTGCCTGGTTGATCGATGAGGCCAGCGCCTCGTCCGGCCCAGAACAATTCATAGCCGAGCTTGGCCGCCACTTGCTTGCAGATGGCCTGCCACTTACGGGTGGGGCTCTCACTCTCGCCGTTCCGCACCCGATCATTGCGCGCCGCACTTGGTTGTGGCGGGCAGAAACCGACGCAGTCATCGAGGCGCTCGACTTTGCCGGCAGCCCGCTCAACAAGTCTGCGGACGACTGGCTTGCCGGCCTTGGGCCAATATATGAAGGAAAGATCGGCCGGGGCTCTGACAGCCCAATATTGGGCTGGGCCGCATCCCGGCCGTTCGGTCCTGCCGAGGCGGATCGGCTGAACCAGGCCGCGCGTTTCGCAGCGGCACCCTTGTCGGCTCTGACCGCACGAACGGCGTTGACAACTCTTTTGGAGGCCTATCTCGGCAAACGCAGTGCCGCGCAGGTGCAGGCTGGAGCGCTCGGCCGCAGCAGCGGTGAAACCATTCGCGCCGCTTTGCTCTGCGCAGATCTGCGAGACTTTACGGCGCTCTCCGAAGCGACCGAGCCCCCTGCCATGATCGCCACGCTCGACGCCTGGTTCGATCGTGTTGCAGGCGCAGTGCACGCTTTCGGAGGTGAAGTGCTGAAGTTCATCGGGGACGGTGTTTTAGCAATCTTTCCCGTTACCGGCACGCCCGGCGAGGCCTGCGAAGCATCGCTACGCGCCGTCGCGGCGGCTTGTGCCGGCATGGCCCATCTTGATGCCGCACGGCAGGCACAGGGCCTGCCCCCGCTACCCTTCGGCGCGGCTCTGCACTTCGGCGAAATGCTTTGGGGCAATATCGGTGCCGCCGATCGGCTGGACTTCACCGCCATCGGCCCGGCCGTCAATCTTGTCAGCCGGCTGGAAGGGCTCTGCAAGTCCCTTGGTCATCGCGTACTGATATCAGGTGCGCTCGCCGCGGAGACGACGACACATCTGGTTCCCCTGGGCGAACATCGGCTGCGGGGCATCGCCGATCCCTGCGCTGTCTTCACTTTGCCGACGGACTGAATAACGCAGATCACGCGATCGCCGGGGCAGTGACACCAGTCGATCTGCCCCCGCAGCAAGTTCTCATTTGGCCGCGAGCAGATATCCTTCATTCAGATCATCGAGCGCCATGCCGTTGATGGTCACAGAGCAGCGGTCCGCATCCACCCTCGAAACGGAAACCTGATATTTCCCGCCCGGCAGGTCGAGTTCGGCGGAGAAGCCGTTCCATCCGTCCGGCAGCACCGGCTTGACGTGCAGGCGGCCATTCTCTGAGTGGATGCCGAGGATGCCCTCGATTGCCACACGGTAGAGCCAGCCGGCCGACCCGGTGTACCAGCTCCAGCCGCCGCGGCCCTTGAGCGCGCCTTCGCCATAGACGTCGCCGGCGATCACATAAGGCTCAGTGCGGTATACCTCCGCAGACGCCTTATCGAGCGAGTGATTGATCGGATTCAGCATTTCGAAGGCCCGCCAAGCATCGTTGGCGTGACCCATGCGGGCGAGCGCCAGAACTGCCCAGGCGGCGGCATGAGTGTACTGGCCGCCGTTTTCGCGAACGCCGGGCGGATAGGCCCTGATCACACCGGGGTCGTTGACCGGCTTGACGAAAGGCGGCGTCAGGAGACGGATGAACTTGCCATCTTCATCGACGAGGTTGTCGAGGACGGCTTTCATCGCCATCTCGCTGCGTTCCGGGTTGCCCTCGCCCGACAGCACACTCCAGGACTGAGCGATCGAATCGATCTTGTCTTCCTCGGACTGGCTGGAGCCGAGTGGCACGCCGTTGTCGTAATAGCCGCGACGATAATATTCGCCGTCCCAGCCGGCCGTTTCGATCGCGTTCCTGAGCTTTTCGAGATGTGCGGTCCAGTGGCTGACACGCTGCGTGTCGCCGCGGCTTTCAGCATAGGCAATGAAACGGCGCAACGCACCGGCCAGGAACCAGCCGAGCCAGACGCTTTCGCCGCGGCCGGCCATGCCGACACGGTCCATCTTGTCGCACCAATCGCCGCTCATCATCAGCGGCAGGCCGTTGACGCCGGTACGCTTGATCGCGAGATCGAGACCGAGGGCGGCATGCTCGTAAAGCGATGCGGTTTCCTCCGAAACACGCGGCTGCAGGAAGGCGTCATACTGGCCGGGGCTGAGCGGCGCGCCTTCGACGAAGGGCAGCATCTCGTCCATGATCGAGCTGTCGCCGGTCGCCGTGCAATATTGATCGACGGCATAGGCGAGCCAGACGGGATCGTCGGAGATGTTCGTGCGCACACCGGCGCCGCTGTCTGCCAGCCACCAGTGCTGGAAGTCACCTTCCGGGAACTGGCGCCGGCCGGTATTGAGGATCTGCTTGCGAGCGATATCAGGCGAATGCAGCAGGAAAGCCAGCGAATCCTGCAACTGATCGCGCAGGTTCCACGCGCCGCTCGATTGATAGAAAGCGGTGCGGGCCATGATGCGGCAGCTATAGGTCTGATAGGGCAGCCAACTGTTGACCATGAAATCGAGGCGTTGATCCGGTGTCGAAACACGCGTCTTGCCGGTAAAGTTCTTCCAGAAGTCACGCGTCTGACCGAGCACTTCTTCGAAGCTGACGGAACGGATCTCGGCAATCAGAGCAGCCGCTTCCTCCTGCGAGGCAGCATCGCCCATATAGAAGCAGATGTCGCGGACCTCGCCAGGCCCGATTGTCAGATCGAAGGCCATGGCGGCGGCCGGATCGCCATCGAGATCCAGAGCGTTGGAGAGACGCGAGCCGGCAGAGACGGTACGAGGCTGCTGGATCGTTCCGTGCCGGCCGATGAATTCGCGACGGCTGGTGGAAACGCTCGACGGCGTTTCGCTTGCGGCAAAGGCCGCAACACGGGTGCCGAAGCTCACGCTGAACGGATTGCTCGCGAAGACCGCCCCACTCGCGCTGTCGAAGCTGGAGATGATGAAGGGTTTGCTCTTCGTCGGGTTGTTGCCGAGGATCCATTCGGCATAGCCATAAAGACGCAGTTTGCGTGCCTCGTCGGCATCGTTGCGGATGCGCAGCTGCGTGAGCTTGACCGACTTCTGCATATGCAGGGTCTGCGTCACCTCCAGGACGATCTCGTCCTGAACCGTGGAGAAGACCGAGTAGCCGAGGCCATGACGGGCTTCGAAGCGCGTGTCGGAGCGCTGCGCCAGAGACGCATAGGGCACGATGACCGAACCCCGATCGAGGTCCTTCAGGTAGAAGGCTTCGCCCGGTCGGTTGGTGACGATATCGTTGGTCCAGGGTGTCAGCTGGTGATCGCGTGAGTTCTGGCTCCAGGTGAAGGCAGCGCCTTCCGCCGAGACATGGAAGCCGAAGCTGTCATTGGCCATGATGTTGACCCACGGATGCGGCGTCTGTTCGCCGCCCGACAGGCGCACAACATATTCGCTGCCATCGGCCGCGAATCCGCCATAGCCATTCCAGAACTCGAGATCGCTGCCGTCGACCGGTTCTGGCGAAGCCAGGCCGCGGACCATCCTCGGCACCAGCGTGGAATCACCCCACTGGCCGAGGAGCGCAGGTGAACCGGCAACGGAACGAGCCTTCTGCAACTGGTCGACAAGACTGCCGTCACGGCCCCGCAGTACGACGCGCGAGGCGGCAATGATGGCGTCATAGGCTTCCGGTGTCGTCAGGTCCTTGCGCAGCACATAGATGTTGCGCTGAATACCGGCAATTTCGCTTGCATGACGCGCCGCATCGCAGAGTTGATCGATCGTGCGCTGCATTTCCGCAGCCGCCTCGCCGGCACGTTCGTTGAAGATCACGAGATCGACCTCGACGCCGCGCGACTGCAGGAGACCCTGAGCCCGCAACAGTTCCTTGACGAGATCGGTGCCGAGCTCGTCGGTGATGCGCAACGTCATCAACGGCGCATCACCCGAGAGCGTTGCTCCCCAGAGAACGGACTGGGACTTAAGACCCTCGCGGACCGTCTTGCTGTCGGCGCGTAACGCCATGTCGGGATAGATAATGTAGCGCGCGAACCGCTGGTAGGCGGCTGCCTCCTTCGAGTTGACGCCGATCTGGCGCAACTGGCTCTGCGTTCTCGTCCAGGCCTGAACGAGGCCCTGGGCAAAGCTTTCCGGCTGGCGATAGTGCTCCAGCGCCGATTCGAGTTCGGCGCGTTCGGCTGCCGCAACGGTCCAGAAAGTCACGCTGACCTTTTCGCCGGCCGGCACACGAAGCGTACGGCGCAGCGACACGCAGGCATCCATGGTGAAGCCGTCGGTGCCTGACAATTTGGCATCCGGATCGAAGGCGGCAGCTTCGGTCAGGGTACGGCCGCGACCGAGGAAGCGCATTCGATCCGTCTCATATTGCGTCGGGCCGTTTTCGCCTGATGTATCGACGATCAGCTGCGCGATGGCGACATCGGGATCGGTGAGGCCACGCTTCTGGCGCTCGACGAAGATCGCATCGCCGGCTGCGGCAATCTCGGTCTTCAGGAACATGCGGGCAAAGACCGGGTGGCCTGTATCGACGATATCGAGTGTCGCGACCGGCTCCATATAGGAGGTCACTTCGATAACGCGATCTTCCGTGCCGGTATTGGAGATCGTCAGACGGCGGCCTTCCGCATCGTGATCGCTGGCGACGAAGACCTCCATCTCGCTCGTCAGTTCTCCGACGGTCTTGATGAACTCCGCCTTGTCGTCGCTGAAGCTGACGCGCACGTGCTCGTTGGCGATCGAGCGCGGCTCCGCCGTCGCAGACCACCATTCGTTGGACGCGGTGTCCCGCAGGAAGATGAAGGAACCCCAGCGGTCTTCGGTCGGATCGGCCCGCCACCGGTTGACGGAAAGGTTCTTCCAGCGGCTGTAGCCGGAACCGGTTGCCGTCAGCATGGTCGAATAGCGACCGTTGGACAGCAGCAGCAATTCGCGTTCGCGCGATGCCGGGTCTTCCAGGCGGCGCACTTCCGGACGCATGAGGTCGCCCTGGATGGTCGCCGGCGCATCGGTTTCGTGCTTGGCTGCCATGACGGGAATGTCGCGCGGCGCCTTTTCCTGCAGCAGCAGTTCGGCTGCCTCGATGACAGGATCGGCATGGAAAAGCTCACGCAGCATGCCGTCGAAAACGACGTTGGCAACCGCTGCGATCGACATGCCGTGATGGTGGGCATAGTAGTTGTAGACCACGGCACACTGCTTACCCTCAGGCACGCGTGTTGGCGTGAAGTCGACGGCATCATGGAAGCCATACATGCCGAGCGCGCCGACGGCCCGTAACCTGTTGAGGTTTTCGAGTGCGGCGACCGGGTGGTATTGGCTCGCCAGTAGCGAAGCGTAAGGCGCGATGACGGCATTCTGGCCGAGGCCGCGCTTCAGGCCGAGCGTCGGCACACCGAAATTGCTGTACTGATAGTTCATCTGGTGGTCGCGGGCATTGAAAGCCGCTTCCGAGATGCCCCAGGGGGTGCCGAGTTTGCGAGCATAGTTCATCTGTTCGAGAACGATCAGATTGTTGGTCTGGTTGAGAATACCTCCGCTGCGCTCCTGCATGACGAGCGGCGGCATCAGATATTCGAACATCGAACCGGACCAGGAGACGAGCGCCCCGCGCGGGCCGACAGGCACGACGTGACGGCCGAGCTTGTACCAGTGTTCAGTCGGAAGATCGCCCTTGGCAACGGAGAACAGGCTCGTCAGTCGTGCTTCCGAGGCAAGCAGATCGTAGCAGGCCGCATCGACTTCTTCCGTCTCGACCCGGAAGCCGATCGACAGCAGCCGGCGCTCGGGGCGATAGAGGAAACTGAAATCCATGTCAAAAGCGATTTCGCGGGCACGATTGCCGACACGGGTGAGCCTTTCGCTGATGGCGTCCGCTTGCGAGGGATCGAAAGCTTTATCGGTCAGATGAAGCTCGCAGGTTGCCACGAGCTTTTCCGCCCAATGGACAACCTCGTCGCTCTGCGCGGTCTTGACTTCGCGGTCGAGGCTGCCGGCTAGTTCCTTGATTTCTCGCGCCTGCCCGGCAAAACGCTCGATTAGGCCCGAAGAGAACTCCTTTTCCCGTTTGCCGGTAGCAACCGCACTTTCGAGGTCAGCAATTCGGCCATCCAGCCGATCGTGAAGGGATTGGACCGACTTATCTTCCTCCCGAAGCTCGTTCAGCACCTCGCGAAGAATGGCCGCAACATCGCCAATGCCGTCGAGATCGGTATGAATGTGAGCAAGCGGAGACTGCGCCCACATGCGGCAGGCCGACGATACTGCAATCAGATGGCCGGCAAAATTGCCGCTGTCGACCGACGACACATATCGGCGGCCGAGCGGCTTCAGCGTGTCGGTATGATACCAGTTGAAGAGGTGGCCGCGATATTTCTCGAGCCTGTCGACGGTTTCGATCGTCTGCTCGATACGCTTGACCGCGTCTTCGAAGGAAATCCAGCCAAAACGACGCGCCGAAATCACTGACAGCAGGTAGACGCCGATATTGGTCGGCGAGGTACGCATGGCGACGACGGCATGCGGCGTCTGCTGGACATTGTCCGGCGGCAGGTAATGCTGGCCGGGAACCACGAAGTGGTCGAAATAGCGCCAGGTACGCCTTGCGATCTTGCGCAATTCGTTGCGGACAGTCTCCGGCACATCGAGCCGGTCTTCAGTTTCCGCCGTCTGGCTGACCGTCCAGGCGATGGCCGGCGAGAGGATCCACAGAATAACGAAGGGAAGGCCGACCATCCAGGCGCTGTCGCCGGAGGAAATGACGAAAAGCAATGCCAGGATGGCAAGCACCGGAGCCCGCCACATGACTTTATAATGACCGAGGATGGTGGTCTGCGCCATCGCCTGGGCGCTTGCGGCAGTGCGCCACTGCAGCATCAGCTTGCGGCTGACGAAGAGGCGGTAGAGCGAGCGGATGATGGCGTCGGCCATCACGCAGGCGGTGTCGGCGATGAAGACGATGCGCATCGCCACCTGGGCGTTGGCATTCTCGATGTCTTTCCAGACCGTGTGGAGATGCGCCTGCAGGATGATGTCGCTGGTGCGCGGGATGATACCATTGATCAGCGACAGGGTCGGTGCGACGAACAGGCTGAAGATCAAGAGGATCTGCCAGATGAGCGCGCCGAGCGGGTCCATCCAGTACCAGCCGAGAACGGAAGCCAGGAACCAGGCGATCGGCGTCAGCGAGCGGCGCAGGTTGTCGAACATCTTCCAACAGCCGAGTGCAGTGACGCCGCGCCGATCGTCGAAGATATAAGGCAGAAGCTGCCAGTCTCCACGCGCCCACCGATGCTGGCGCGAGACTTCCACTTCATAGCGGATCGGGAAGTCCTCGACCAGCTCGCAGTCCGTCACCAGTGCGCAACGCGCCATCGAGCCTTCGAGCAGGTCGTGGCTGAGAACCGAGTTTTCCTTGATGCGGCCCTTCAGCGAGGCCTCGAAGGCATCGACGTGATAGAGGCCCTTGCCGGTGAAGGTGCCTTCGCCGGTAATGTCCTGATAGACGTCGGAGACGGCAAAGACATAGGGGTCGAGGCCGCGGTTGACCGAGAAGACGCGCTGGAAGGTCGATGCATCCTTGCCTGTCGTGAGCGACGGCGTCACACGGGGCTGGAGCACACCGTAGCCATCGACGACCCGTTGTTTCTTTTCGTCGAAGACCGGGCGATTGATCGGATGGTGCAGCTTGCCGACGAGCTTGATCACGGTGTCGCGGACGACACGCGTGTCGCTGTCGAGGGTCATCACATATTTTACGTCCTGCGGCACGACATCGGCGCCCGGCAGGAAACTCGTGTTCGGCTCGCCGCGCAGAAGCATGTTGAGCTCATGCAGCTTGCCGCGCTTGCGCTCCCAGCCCATCCAGGCGCCTTCGGCGGGATTATATTGGCGGCGGCGATGCAGCAGATAGAAGCGCTGCTTGCCGTCTTCGGCATAACGTGCCTCCAGATCGGCAATCTTGCTCAACGCATAGTCGAGCACCTCGAGATCGCGGGCGCTCTGTTCTTCCTGCGCGTCCGGCCAATCACTCAAAAGCGCGTAATAGATTTCACCGCGCGCATTGGCGAGATAATGAACCTCGAGGTTGCGGACGAGTTCATCGACATGCTCACGCTTGCCGATCAGGCAAGGGATGGTGACGAGTGTGCGGGCTTCCGCCGGCAAGCCCTTCTTGAATTCATAACCCACCAGACGATCGGGCGTGATGAAGAAGGTAGCAAAGAAGTTGAAGAGGCCGGTCGCTCCTTCGGAGGCCGGAAGCGCGAACATCAACAGCAGCACGATCGTCGCGAAAAGCGGCATCCCGGCATCGACGAAAACCGCTTCGGTAATGACCAGCGCCAGCAGCGTCAGGAGCAGCACCGGCACGGCGATTGCCAGCCAGTTCAGCTTGCGGATGACGCGCATGAACCGCAGGCCGAGCGGCCGCCGGAAGCCGATCTCTGCTTCGAGAGCGGGGCGTCCATTGCCGACGAAATAATAGCCGACATTGCCGGCTGCCGCGGAAAGATCCTGGCTTCCCGCCTTCGGGCGGTCGGCCAAGCGGACGGCCGCCTCGGCGATATCCATCTCCGTCTTGTCGGAGCGCTTCGCAAGCTTTTCGATCTGGCGGCGATAGCTGTTGCGGGAGCCGGAATCGAGCTCGGCATAATCCGTCTGCTGCCAGAGCAGCTTGTCGATGGTGCTGACCTCTTCGACCCATTCGGACCAGTCGGTATCGTTGATCTCCCGCAGGCTCTTGATGATGCTGCCCATCAGGGCATTGGCCGCCCCAAGACGCAGTTGCTCGGCCGACATCACAGCTTCGGCGTCCGTCCCCCTCGCCACGAGCTTGGCCTCAAGCCAATTGAGCGCGGCCTCGGTCGGCTCCAGCGCATTGCGCAGGCGATAATGCAGCTGGGTAACGAAGGTCGTATCGTCGAGATTGGCCGAAAGCGTCTCCAGGAAACCCGCGGCCCCGGAATCGCCGAGCGCAATCGCCTGGGTCGCCGCTGCGTTGGCGCTGCCGCGCATTTCGCTGCCCTTATGGACCCGTGCCGCAACGTGACGAAGATTGTCAATTAGAACGTAACGGACGAGCGAAGGCAACGCCCAGAGTTCGCCGATACGCAGCGTCTCCTTGTCCTGGAAACCTTCCGTAACGGCGGTCATGCCTGCATTGCTGATATTGCTGTGGGCATGCGCCATATAGAGCCAGGCGAGTGCCAGCGTGCGCGGCACTTCCGTCCCGTCGAGTGTGATCTTGCGCAGCTCCCGATAGAATTTCTTCGGAAAGTCGCGACGGACTTCCTGGATCGCCTCTTCGACGATGTAGTGGTTGTCGAGCAGCCATTCGGTGGCCGGCGTGATGCTCTCGCCGGCATCGACGTCAGCAGCGGCAGCGCGATAGACCCTCAATATCTCCGCTTCGTTCTCCCGATGCCGCTGGAAGAAATCGAAATTCTTGAAACTCGCCACATCAAGGGCGCGGCTTTCTGCAAACTGCGCAGCCTTGACCCTCAGCTGCTCGTTCGACAACAGAGATGCGCGGATGCCGAAATCGGGATCAGCGGAAGATGCTTGAACATGCGCGCTCGTAGCGCCTACAAGATTTTGAGACGTCATAGCTTTACCTTCTACTGGGTTCGTGTCCGACGAATGCATTCTTGCGGAACTGGATGCGAGCAGGGGCACGAGCGTTTCGAATTGGGCATCTTCATTGCTTCTGAGAGACAGTCTACATTCAAACGTGAATTGTTCGAAATGGCGGATAATGGTCAATAGCGGCCGTAAAATGAACGGACGATTAATCGGACGGCTCACCAAATGAAATGGACCTGCAGGAATATGTCGCCGCTTGCGCAGTCGCGTTCCAATACGCAGTCAGGCAGCCGGAGCCAAGGTGGTTCCATCGGGTTGAAACCCCTTAACGCCGTTGGTTTCGATCGGTACGCTTGGCGCTTTTAAGCGCCAGCGATCCCATCGATGACAGGCGAGATTGCCGATACTCTGCCGCCGCGGGCGCATGAATCAGCCAGTCACTCAAAATCGTGACGGCGTTCTTTGTCGCATAATCTCGCCAGCTTCCAGAAGCCACCTGCCCTTCAAGTGCTTCCGCGTATTTCGACATGCGGATCGATCAGCAGATGCCGGGCTTCTTCACGGCCGTCGATCCTGCCGAGCAGCGTCTTGGCTGCAGTTCTGCCGAGTTCAGCGGCATTCTGATCCACGCTGGTCAGGCCGACGAGCGGTATCGCCGCCATCGGAGAGTTGTCATAGCCGATAATCGCCAGATCCTCCGGAACCCGTAGGCCGCTCATGCGCGCGGCATTGATGAGCGGAACGGCATCGAGATCGGACCAGACGAAAACGGCACGCGGACGGTCCTTCAAGACCAGAAAATCATCGATCGCGGCTCGACGGTCGGTTCCTACCAAAGGCAGGCGAAGGATGCGGGCCTCCAGCCCCGCCGCCTTCATGCCGTCAAGATAGCCCTTCTCGCGCTGCACGGCGACAATGGTCGGCGGTGAATCCGCAAGGTCATAACCGAGCATGGCGATATCCGTGTAGCCGGACCGCAACGCCGCTTCCACTGCCAGAGTGGCGCCCCGGCGATCATCAGAATTGACGGTGTCGTAGGTCTGGGCATGCGGCTCGTGATGGGCGATGACGACGATCGGGATCTGACGCGCATAGCGCTCCAGCACCTTGCCCGATATCCTGGGAGCAATAATCAGTACACCATCCATACGATTATCGATCATCGATTCAATCATCGAAGCCTCGATCGGGCTCGTAGAGCGGCCTATCCCGATCAGCGACTTAAAGCTGCTTTCCGCCAGCGTGCCGTTGGCTTCCTCGATGACACCCGCAAGGAACGGGTTCGACAATTCGATCACCAGGATGCCGACCGTCTGCGTGCGGCCGCGCATGGCGCGTGCCGCCACAGACGGACGATAATTCAGCTTTTCGATGGAGGTCTCGACCTTCGTCCGCAAGATGTCGCTGACACCGTAGGCATTGCGCAAAACCTTCGACACCGCAGCGACGGAGACGCCGGCATCCTGCGCCACATCGCGGATCGTGATCCTGTCTCTCGTCGCGTTAATCGCCTGATTTTTCATTCCAAATTGCCTCAACCAAAAGTGTCCTAAAATTATTGGCACAAAAGCTCTTGCGCGGCAATCGAGAATGTAGAATGATATACATAGAACGATACACACGGAGCGGCCGTCGGAGGAATTGGCGGTTGAGGGAGGTTCTGAATGAGGACTATTTCGACCCATGGCATCGCCGGGGAGGACGGGCTTGCGGGGTCTGCTTTCCAGTTTACAGCATCGATGATCGGTCCGTCCTGCGATGGCGGACAGGCAACAGCTGGCACCTTCCTGTCGCGCGAATTCATGCTTGATACCGTTCCTGCAGAAGCAACACTGCGCATTTCGGCACTCGGCCTCTACCGCGCCTTCATTAACGGTCAGCGCGTGGGCAGCGACCTGTTGACACCCGGCTGGACCTGCTACGACGACCGCATCGCCTATCAGACCTATGACGTCACCAGGCTCCTGCAGCCCGGCAGCAACCGCATCGAGATCTGGCTCGGCGATGGCTGGTATCGCAGCCAGCTGATGTGGGCTGCCAATCCAATCGTCAATTGCTGGGGCGAGCGGGTAGCCGCGATCGCAGAATTGCGAGCCGGCGGCGAACTGCTCCTGAAGACGGATGACAGCTGGAAGAGCGGCTTCACTCCCGTTGTTCGCAACGGGATCTATTACGGTGAAGATTACGACGCCCGTATCCGCCCCCACGATGACTATGGTGTCGACATCCTTTCCTTCGATAAGGCCTCGCTGGTGCCGCACGAAACCGGTGCGGTCAAGGAACTGGATGCTCTCGCCCCGATCGACAGCTGGACGGAGGCCGATGGGCGCACCGTTTATGATTTCGGGCAGAACGCCGGCGCCTATGTCCGCCTGCGCCTGAAAGGTACTGCAGGCGCGCAGGTGCGCGTCGAGCATTCCGAGGTGCTCGGGCCGGATCGCTTCTTCGACAACCGCAACTATCGCAGCGCACGCGCCGAACTTCTCTACACCCTCTCGGGTGAGGGCGAAGAAGAATATGCCCCGCTCTTCACCTTCTTCGGATTCCGTTATGCGCGCATCACTGTGACCGGCAAGGCCGAGCTCGTCGCTATTACCATGGTGCCGGTCACCTCGGTGCCGGTCAGAGCCGGCGGCTTCACCTCGGGCGTTGCCGCCGTCAACCGGCTCGTCGACAACACCATCTGGTCGCAGCGCTCCAACTTCATCGAAGTGCCGACCGATTGCCCGCAGCGCGATGAGCGCCTCGGCTGGACCGGCGATGCGCAGGTCTTTGCCGGGGCCGCCTGCTGGCTCGCCGATAGCCAGTCCTTCCTGAAGAAATATCTTCGCGATGTGATCCACGACCAGCGCGCCGATGGCGCCGTTTCGCATTTCTCCCCCGATCCGACGCGACTGCACCCAATCAGCGGCCGTGGCGAATGGGCGGGCTCGACCGGCTGGGGCGATGCGATCGTCATCATTCCTTGGCAGCTCTACCTGCATTACGGCGAAAGCGCGGTCCTGGAAGAATGTTTTCCGGCCATGCTGCGCTGGCTCGATTATCTTTGGGGGATCTCCGATGGGCCGATCATCCGTCCGCCCGCCGTCTGGGGCGCGCATGGTTTCACATTCGGCGATTGGCTCCAGCCGGTCGGCGATAACAGGAAGCCGCGCCCGACCGTGGCAGACGATTGCGCAGCCACCCTCTACCACTTCATTTCCACTCAGCTGACGGCGAAGATCGCACGTATTCTCGGCGAAACCGTCGAAGCTGCGCGGCTTGAGAAACGCGCCGACGAGATCAGGGCGGCTTTCAGGAACGAGTTCTTCTCGCCCTCCGGCCGCATTGCCCATAACGACCAGACGTCATGGTCTCTGGCTTTTCTCCATGGCCTCGTCCCATCCGAATATGAAGAGGCCGCTCGCGGTTATTTTCGCAGGGTGGCTGAAGAAACTGACGGCGTCATCGGTACGGGCTTCATCGGCACCCCTGCCCTGCTGCCGGCTCTGACCCGGCTCGGCATGCTGGACCTCGCCGAAAAGATGTTCCTGAACCGGAAGGTTCCGGGATGGCTGTATCAGGTCGAGCACGGCGCGACATCGATCTGGGAGCGATGGGATGCGCTCGCCGAAGATGGGACGATCTACGATCCCGATATGAACAGCTACAATCATTATGCCTATGGCGCCGTTTGCCAATGGCTCTTCGAAGACGTTGCCGGGATCAAGCCGCTGGAGGACAAGCCGGGCTTTGAGGAGATTGCCTTCGATCCGGCAATCCTACCTGCTCTCTCGCCGGTTTCAGCCTGGCATGACACGCGTTTTGGCCGTATCGAAGCTGGATGGACCCTGGAGGAGGGTTTCGTCACGTGCCGTCTGGTGCTGCCGCCGGGTGTTACTGCACGCCTGCAGGGCCGAAGCGACCGTAAGGCGTTGAAGGCGAATGGCGCCACAGTCGAGCAAGGTCAGGATATCAGGCTCGTTGCGGGGGAGCATAAAATAACATTTTCCATCTGATGTGGTCGCTCGCGGTGAAATCCCGCGAGCAGGTAGCCAACGCATTCCGGTCTTCAAGAGGAGGAAATGACTATGCGAATGACGAAGTGCAGCATCCTTGCAGCCAGCATCATGGCTCTTGCCGCTGGAGTGGCACATGCGGATGTGACCCTCAGCGTGCTGATCGATACCAATCCGGAATCCATTGCCTCGTTCGATGCCGTTTCCAAGGCCTATATGGAAAAGCACCCGGACGTTACCTTTGACGTCGAGCAGCGCGCCGGCGGCTCTGAGGGCGACAACATCGTCAAGACCCGGCTCGCGACCGGCGAAATGGCCGATGTCTTCCAATATAACAGCGGTTCGCTCTTCCAGGCTTTGAAACCGCAGGAAACGATCACGGATCTTTCCGATCTTCCCTCGGAAGCCGGCATTCAGGACAGCTTCAAGAAGGTCGTCACCAGTCCTGACGGGCATGTCCGTGGCATCCCCTTCGGCTCGGCGATGGGCGGTGGCATCTTCTACAATAGAAAGATCTACGCCGATCTCGGGCTGACGCCGCCGAAGACATGGGCGGAGTTCATGAGCAACAACGAGAAGATCAAAGCAGCCGGCAAGGTTGCCGTGGCGCAGACCTACGGCACGACCTGGACCTCGCAGCTCTTCGTGCTGGCCGATTTCTACAACGTGCAGTCCGAGGTTCCGAACTTCGCCGACGACTATACTGCCAACAAGGTCAAATATGCCAATACGCCGGCAGCGCTGCGCGGCTTCGAGCATCTCGAGGAGGTGGCCAAGGGCGGCTACCTCAATGCGGACTTCGGAGCGGCGACCTTTGATGACGGCATGCGCATGGTCGCTACCGGCGAAGCCGCCCATTATCCAAACCTCACTTTCGGCATCGGCAATGTTCAACAGAATTTCCCTGACAACCTCAAGGACTTGGGCTTCTTCGCCCAGCCTGGAACCGACGCCACCAAAAACGGCCTGACGGTCTGGATGCCCTCGGCGCTCTACGTTTCCGCAAAGTCCGCAAATGTCGAGGAAGCCAAGAAATTTCTCGATTTTGTCGGCTCCAAGGAAGCCTGCGACCTGATGGCAAAGGCCGTCCCATCCGGTCCCTATCTCGTCAAGGGTTGCGAACTGCCGAAAGATATTCCACCGGCCGTTTCCGATATGCTTCCCTATTTCGAGACGGCGGGACGCAATGGTCCGGCGCTCGAATTCCTCTCGCCCGTCAAGGGACCGGCGCTCGAGCAGATCACCGTCGAGGTCGGAACCGGCATCCGCTCCGCCAAGGACGCCGCTGCCCTCTACGACCAGGATGTCGAGAAGCAAGCCAAGCAGCTTGGCCTGCCGAACTGGTAACCTCCCAGCCGATCCCCCATCCAGGTCCATCGGGCTGGATGGGGGACGCCTCAAGGTGTCCGTATGACAAGACGCAAGTCCCCTTATCCCTACTGGTTCGTGCTGCCGGCGGCGGTGGTGTTCACTGTTCTCTTCCTGGCCCCGACGATCGCATCCTTCTGGTTCAGCCTGACGCGCTGGGATCTGTTCACCACGCAGTTCATCGGCCTGGAGAACTATCGGCAGTTCTTCCGAGAGCCCTTCCTGATCCAGGGCCTGATCAATACGATCATCTATGCCGTCCTGACCTCGGGCACAAAAACGGTGCTCGGTCTGCTGCTCGCCGTCTTGCTGACCTCAGGCCTCTGGGGGCAAGGCCTGCTGCGCACCGTGATCTTCTTTCCGGTCCTGGTATCGACAATCGGCGTCGGCATCACCTTCTCGGTGCTCATGCATCCGACCCGCGGGCTGATCAATGTGGCGCTCGCCGCCATTGGCATCCATGGCCCCGGCTGGCTGACCGACCCGGCCCTTGCGCTCTATTCCATCGTCTTCGTCGACCTCTGGAAGGGGATCGGGCTTGCGACGGTCATCTATATTGCCGGTCTTGCCTCGATTAGCCCGGATTATTATGAGGCCGCCCGCATTGATGGCGCGACCCGCCGACAGATGTTCTTTCGCGTCACGGTTCCGCTGGTCAGGCCTGCGACCGTCACCGTCGTGACGCTCTCGCTGATCGGCGGGCTCAGAAGCTTCGACCTGATCTGGGCGATGACCCGCGGCGGTCCCGGTTTTTCGTCGGATGTGCTCGCAAGCGTCATCTACAAGCAATACCAGGCAGGTTTCTACGGCCTGTCGACCGCCGGTAACGTGATCCTCTTCCTGCTCATCGGCCTCATCGTCCTGCCGCTGACGGCCTGGTTCAATCGCAAGGAGGTGGACCTATGAGCCGGCGCCAGCTCTATACCGGGATTGCGGCGCTGGCCGCCTGCGGCGCGATCTTCGTGCTGCCTTTCCTCTTCATCTTCATCACCGCCGCCAAAACGAAACAGGATGCGGCGACGCTGAGATTCAACTGGCCGGTCGAATGGCAGCTCTGGCAGAATTTCATGGAGGTCGTGCAGACCCGCAACTATATGCTGCTGCTCGCCTATTTTAATTCGACCATCATCACGGTGGCCGCCGTCACCCTGCTGGTGCTGTTCGGCGCCATGGTCGGCTATGTGCTGCAGCGCCGCCCCTCACGCTGGAATACGGTCATCTATGGCTGCGTGCTCGCCGGCCTGATGATCCCGCCAGCGGTTGTCCCGACCATCTGGGTGCTGCAACTGCTTGGCCTGTTCAAGACGCTGTCGGGCATGGTGCTGATCCAGGTCGCCTATGGGCTGGGCTTCACCGTTCTGTTGTTTCGCAGTTTCATCGCAACGATCCCGCGGGATCTCGACGAGGCTGCGATCATCGATGGCGCAAAGCCGTTCCAGATCTTCTTTCGCGTCATCCTGCCGCTTTTGAAGCCGGTTACCGTCACGGTCATCGTCGTTCAGTCGATTGCCATCTTCAACGATTTCACCAACCCGCTTTACTATCTGCCGGGCCGCGAGAACGTCACCGTGCAGCTGACGCTCTATAACTTTCAGGGGCAGTTCCAGACGCAGTTCAATCTGCTGTTCATGAACATCCTTCTGGTGACCATTCCGCCCCTGATCGTCTTCATCTTCTTCAACCGTCAGATCGTAGCAGGCATGACCGCCGGTGCAGTCAAGGGATAGCCATGACATCAGTTGTTCTCGAAAGTGTCCGCAAGAGTTTTGGCAGCCTGGAGGTCATGAAGGGCGTCGATCTCACCGTCGAGCCAGGCGAATTCTGCGTCTTCGTCGGCCCGTCCGGCTGCGGAAAATCGACCCTTCTGCGCATCATCTCCGGATTGGAAACGACGACATCGGGGCAGGTGTTCATCGACGGCAAGGACGTGACCGATGCCGAGCCTTCCGAGCGCGGCATCGCCATGGTTTTCCAGTCCTATGCACTCTATCCGCATCTGACCGTTGCGGAGAACATCGGCTTCGGCCTGTCGCTCGCAAAGCGCCCCAAGGCGGAAATTGCCGAAAGGGTGAAGCAGACCGCCGACGTTCTGCAGCTTTCGCATCTGCTCGATCGTAAGCCGAAGGCGCTCTCCGGCGGTCAGCGTCAGCGTGTCGCGATCGGCCGGGCAATCATCCGCAATCCGAAAGTCTTTCTGTTCGACGAACCGCTGTCGAACCTCGATGCATCACTGCGCTCGCAAATGCGCATCGAATTGACCGAGCTTCATGCCAAGCTCGGCGCGACCATGATCTATGTCACCCATGATCAGGTCGAGGCGATGACCATGGCCGACAAGATCGTCGTCCTGAACGGCGGACAGATTGAACAGGTGGGAACGCCGATGACGCTCTACAACAATCCGGCCAGCCCCTTCGTTGCCGGCTTCATCGGCTCACCGAAGATGAACCTTTTCGATGGAGAGATTGCAACTCGGGAAGGCTGCCGGATCTACGGTATCCGGCCCGAGCATATCGCGCTTTCATCCACCGAAGGAAAATGGCAGGGCAAAGTACGCCATATCGAGCGACTCGGTGCCGATACGGTAATCTATCTCGATGTTCCGGAACTGCAGACGCTTATCGTACGTACAGACGGCGATCGCTCGGTGATGATCGGAGAAATACAATTCGCCTCGCCGCTCGCAGGTAAAGAACACAGGTTCTCCTGATCGCTATCGGACGATACGAAAGTCGTTCGGCACCTCATCGAGTGTTGCTTCCTCCGCCTTCACGTCGGATACGGAGGAGCCGGAGGGACCGCTCCAGAAACGCTCCAGCATGGCACCGGTAGCGCCTTGAGGGCCGACAATCAAAGCACTGACCGAGCCGTCGGCCTCATTGCGCACCCAGCCTGTTAAGCCGAGTTGCAAGGCTTGGCCGCGGGTCCAGGCGCGATAGCCGACGCCTTGCACGCCACCGGTGATGCACACACGAAAGGCATCCTGACTGATCGTCATTTTGCAGTCCTCTCTGACATCAGGACAACGATGCCCGGCTGTCGCTCGTTCCAAGCGCGACCGGTTCTGAGAGGCATGTTCACGGCATCTCAACCGGCGACGGAGATATTCCCTATCACTGAGCGTATATCCCGGCGGAAGTCGGACGGGGACATGCCGGCTATATTGCGGAACGACTTGTTGAAGGCACTGATCGATCCAAAACCGCTGTCCATCGCGATCTGGAGCACATTGGAGCCCTCGCCCATCAACTGTGCCTGGGCATGCGAAAGACGCAGCAAATTGAGATATTTACTTATCGTCATGCCGGTCGTCTTCTTGAACAGGTTCATGGCATATTTCGGATGGAGATCGACCGCGCGGGCAATCTCGACGGTATCGATATCCTGCAAGAAATTGCTCGCAATGAAGTCGCACATGCGAGCAACGCTGCGGGACAATTGCGCGTTGGGTTGCTCAAGTTCGTCCGCGATATTTCCAGGTATCATCGAGTAGGAATCGAGCGCAATCCGCTCGATGCGCAGAAGCAGTTCGTCCACGGCATGTTGCGTCTTCCGCAGGTCGCCGGACCTGGCATAATCATACCAACGCGGGAAATTCGCTTCATCCGCCGCGTCGGTCGAAGACGTCAGCAGCATCTCTCCTTTCATCAGGCGAGTGCCTATCGTCGGAGGCAGGCGCATTCTGAAGAAATAAACAAGCGGCAGATGCGCGCCGGCATAGAGGGAATCATCCGACGAATCGTCCATCTGATGCGGCTGTCCGCCCCAGAACAGGCACATCTGGCCAGCCCTGAGGCTGACTTCATGGCCATTCATGCGATAGTGAACACTGCCGCGCATGATGTAATTGACCTCGACCTGAGCATGCCAGTGCGGCATCGCCATGACCGGCGGATGGGCATAAAACATCTGAAGTGCCATCGGCATGCCTTCAATGGTGCTGGCACCGGGCTGGTAAACAGGTTTGCCGACGACCTTACTTTCCGCCAATTCCATATTCCCTTTTTATGAGACAGCCATTCCCGCAGCGCTAGATTAGTCACGTTCGCTCAGCGACGGCAATTGAAAAGGGAGGATTTTCATGCGCTCTAAACTCGTCACTGCAACGACAGCGCTTGTGCTGCTTGCATCCGGATCTGCCTATGCGCAATCCGCTACGCTTACCATCTGGAGCTGGAATGTCGCAGCTTCGGCTCTCAAATCTACGGTCGAAGGCTTCAACAAGCAGTTTCCCGACATCAAGGTCGATGTTCAGGATCTTGGTAATCAGCAGGTCTTCGACAAGACGCTCGCTGCCTGTGCTGCCGGCGGCGACGGCCTTCCCGATATCGTGACGGTCGAGAATTTCGAGGCCGAGATCTTCTGGAGCCGTTTTCCGGATTGCTTCGCCAATTTGAAGGACCTCGGCTATAACGCCGATATGCAGGCGAAATTCCCCGAGTTCAAGCGAACCGAGCTCGAGGTCGGCGATGTCGCCTATGCCATGCCCTGGGATTCCGGGCCGGTCGCCGTCTTCTATCGTCGTGATTACTATGAAAAGGCTGGCGTCGATCCTAAGTCGATCGCAACCTGGGACGATTTCATTGCTGCCGGCAAGAAGATTTCTGCCGCCAATCCCGGCGTCGTGATGGGCCAGGCTGATTTCAACGGCGACAGCGAATGGTTCCGCATGCTCGCCAATGAACAGGGCTGCGGCTATTTCTCGACCGATGGCCAGTCGATCACCATCAACCAACCGGCCTGCGTCCAGACGCTGGAAAAAGTCAAGGCGATGAAGGATGCCGGCACGCTGACGGCGGCAAACTGGGACGAGAAGATCTCCTCCAACACCGCCGGCAAAGTGGCGAGCCAGCTCTTCGGCGGCTGGTACGAAGGCACGATCCGTTCCGGCTCTCCCGATCTGGCTGGCAAGTGGGGCGTCTATGCCATGCCCGGCATGACCGCCGACAGCCCGCATGCGGCCAATCTCGGCGGCTCGTCGCTCGCGATCAACGCCAATTCGCAGAACAAGGAAGCAGCCTTCAAATATCTGACCTACGCACTCACCACAAATGAGGGCCAAGTCACGATGCTGAAATCTTTCGGCCTCGTGCCGTCTCTGTTGTCAGCTGTCCAGGATCCCTTCGTCAACGAGCCGCAGCCCTATTGGGGCGGCCAGAAGATCTGGGCCGACATTCTCGCGACCCTGCCGAAGATCGTGCCGAGCCGCGGCACTGCCTTCCAGACGGATGCAGATGCCATCTACAAGACGACGCAGACGAAGTATTTCGCTGGCGGCTATCCCGATGCAAAGGCAGCCCTCGACGACGCTGCCAAGCAGATCGCTTCGGCGACGGGTCTTTCGATCGCACAATGAATGGCAAGCCGGGCGCCAAAGCGCCCGGCCTCGTCTGCCGCGGGAGGCGGCGGGCACATTCGTTTCGGTAAGGAGGTACCATGCCGGTCAGAAACCGGAGCGCCTACGCGTTCCTTGCGCCCTATCTTCTGGTCTTTGCCGCCTTCTGGGTCTGGCCGATCATCAATTCATTTCTGATCTCGTTCCAGAACACGCGCATCAATCCGTGGAAATTCAGCCTTCAGGCCAATTGGGGACGCCTGTTCGCCGACCCTGCCTTCTATAATGCCGTCTATAACACCCTCGTCATCCTGGTCATCCAGGTGCCGGTCATGATCGCCCTTGCGACCATTATGGCGGTGCTGCTCAATTCGCCGCTTCTGAAAGCGCGCGCCCTGTTCCGCTTCGCCTTCTTCGCGCCTGTTGTCGTGGGCGAAGTCGCCTATGCAGCGGTCTTCCGGCTGATGTTCAACCTCGATTTCGGCATCATCAACAAGCTGATCGGCGCAACAGGCCTTGCGCCCGTTTCCTGGTTCGACAATGCCAATGCCGCCATGGTCGTCATCGTCATCGCCGTGACGTGGCGCTGGGCGGGTTACAATGCCATCATCATCCTGGCCGGCCTGCAATCGATCCCGGAAGATGTTTACGAGGCAGCCACACTCGACCGCGTCAGCAAGCTGCAGCAGTTCTTCCACATCACCCTGCCGCTCCTGAAGCCGATCATTCTTTTCTGCGTCGTCCTGTCGGTCATCGGCACGATGCAGCTCTTCGCCGAGCCTTTCCTCATCACCAATCGCGGCGGGCCGGGCGGCGGCACGGAGACGCTTGGTCTGCTTCTCTATCGCCAGGGCTTTACATCGCTGAACTTCGGTTACGCTTCAGCAATCGCCTATACGATGGCCGCCCTCGCAGTCGCGATCTCGCTTCTCAATCTCTGGGTCGGGAGGGAGCCGAAATGAGATCCAAGTCACAATCCCTTCTCATCCGCCAGATCGCCTTGCACGCCTTCCTGCTGCCGCTCGCAATCATCTGGCTCTTTCCGCTCTGGATGATGTTCGTCTTCTCGACGATGCCCGATTACGGCATTTTCAGCCCGCAGATCGTGCTCTGGCCATCGACCAACTTCGTGGCAAATTTCCAGAACCTGCAGGCAGACACGAACTTCGTCGGCGCAATGGTCATCTCCATCGTCGTCGCCACCGTCTATACCGTTCTGTCCGTGCTCTTGACCTCGATGGCCGGATGGGCGCTCGCCCGCTACCGCTTCGTCGGCCGCTCGCTGGTCATCGCCATCATCCTCGGCACCATCACGCTTCCTTATTTCGTCGTCGTCATTCCGCAATTCATCATGGTGGCGCGCGAGTTCAAGCTCGCCAATACCTGGGTCGCCCTCATCGTGCCGCCGCTCTTCAATTCGCTCGGCGTTCTCTTCATGCGGCAGTCTTTTTCCATGATGCCGAACGATCTCTTCGATGCGGCGCGTGTCGAAGGCGTCAAGGAATGGCAGATCTTCCTCCGCATTGCCCTGCCGCTTGCCCGGCCGACGATGGCGGCACTGGCGATCATTCTCTTCCTCGCCTCCTGGAACAACTATCTCTGGCCGCTGCTCATCAACTCGAAGCCAGGCATGATGACGGCTCCGGTAGCGCTTGGCGTTCTGATCGGCCTGACCAAGGTCTCCTGGGGCGGCATCATGGCGGGCGCGGTGCTTCTGACCGCGCCGATTCTCATCGTCTTCGTGGCTCTACAGCGCCACTTCATCGCCGGCATTGCGGCCGGCGCAATCAAATAATCGGGGAGCCCATGGCAGAGCTTTCACTCAACAATATCGTCAAACGTTACGGTTCATTCGAAATCATCCACGGCGCCGATCTGGACGTGAAGGACGGCGAATTCGTCGTCTTCGTCGGCCCTTCCGGCTGCGGAAAGTCCACGCTCTTGCGCATGATCGCCGGCCTGGAGGATATCACCGGCGGCGAACTGAAGATCGGCGGGCGCGTCGTCAACGATGTCGAACCGGCCGACCGCGGCATCGCCATGGTTTTCCAGTCCTATGCGCTCTATCCGCATCTGACTGTCGAGGAGAACCTGAGCTTCGGCCTGCGCATGAATGGCAATCCGAAGGCCGATACCGAACGGCGCGTTCGCCATGTCGCGGAGATTCTGCAGATCACGGAATTGATGACGCGCCGGCCCAAGCAGCTCTCCGGCGGTCAGCGCCAGCGTGTGGCGATCGGCCGGGCCATCGTGCGCGAACCGCAGGTCTTCCTGTTCGACGAGCCGCTTTCGAACCTCGATGCGGAATTGCGCGTACAGATGCGCGTAGAGATCTCCAGGCTGCACAAGCAGCTCGGCACGACGATGATCTATGTGACCCACGATCAGACCGAGGCGATGACGCTGGCCGACAAGATCGTCGTCTTGCGCGCCGGCAATATCGAACAGATCGGTGCGCCGCTCGATCTTTACGACGACCCCGCCAACCAGTTTGTCGCCGGCTTCGTCGGTTCGCCGAAGATGAACTTCCTGAGAGCCGAGGTGGCGGGCGTGCTGGCAGGCAAGGCAACGGTCGTGCTTACAGGCGACAATACGGTTCGGATGGAAGTGCCGCTTTCCGACCCGTCCGTAACATCCGGCGCGGAAGTGACGCTCGGTATCCGGCCCGAACATTTCGGCGAGGCGGGCCAGGGCGAGGCTGATCTGAAGGTTGCCGTCGATGTTGCCGAGCACCTTGGAAATACCAGTTACATCTACGCCAATTTCGGCGGCGAGCAGCTCATCATCGAGCAGCCTGAATCCCGCAATCTTGGGAAGACCGAGACGCTGATAGTCTCCCTGCCCGCCGCCCGCACCTTCCTGTTCGACGCCGCCGGCAAGCGGCTCCGCTAACCTGATCCCAAGACTTAGACGAAAGAGGATAGTATGACTTCAGATAATCCGATCCGCTGGGGCATCATCGGCCCCGGCACCATCGCCCGCACCTTTGCCGATGGCGTCGCGCATTCACGCACCGGCAAACTCGTGGCGATCGCCACCCGCAATCCCGATAAGCCGGGCCTGGCCGAGGGCTTTCCGGGAGCCCGTATCGTCAACGGTTACGAAGCCCTGTTGACGGACAAGGAGGTCGACGCGATCTATATCGCCACACCCCATACCGGCCATGCCGAATGGGCCATCAAGGCGATCCGCGCCGGCAAGCATGTGCTGGTCGAAAAGCCGATCGCTCTCTCAGCCTATGATGCCGAGGCGATTTACTACGAGGCGAAGAAGGCTGGCGTCTTTGCCGGTGAAGCCTTCATGTATCGTGTCCATCCGCAGACCGAAAAGCTTGTCGAACTCGTCAAGAGCGGCGTGATCGGCGAGGTCCGCATCATCCGTTCCTCGTTCGGCTTCAGCATGGGGACATACAAGCCGGAACATCGCCTGTTTGCCAATGAAACGGCCGGCGGCGGCATCCTCGATGTCGGTGGCTATCCCGTTTCCGTGGCCCGGTTGATCGCCGGTGCCGCGGCCGGAAAGCCGTTCCTCGATCCCGAAAAGGTTTCGGGCGTCGCCCATCTCGGCCAGTCCGGCGTCGACGAGTGGGCATCGGCCGTGCTGAAATTCCCGAACGAGATCATCGCCGAAGTCTCTTGCTCGATCATGGCACAGCAGGACAATGTGCTTCGCATCATCGGCTCGCAGGGCCGTATCGAGGTCAAGGATTTCTGGTTTGCCTCCGGCCACAAGGGCGGCGTCGGCAAGATCGAGATCTTCAGGAACGGCGAGCAGGAGACGGTCGAAGTCAAGGAAGACCGCTGGCTCTATTCCTTCGAAGCGGATGCCGCCGGTGACGCGATCCGTGCCGGCGAGCAGGAATTCCGCTCACCGGGCATGAGCTGGACGGATTCGATCAACAATCTCAAGGTTCTCGACCAGTGGCGCGCGTCGGTCGGTCTCGAATATGGCGTCGAAAAAGCCACCAAGCGCACCCGGAACATCGCCGGCGGGGTTGTCCGGCGCGGCAACTCCATACCGCAGCGCCAGATCCCCGGTATTTCCAAGCCGGCCTCGGTCGTCACTCTCGGTTTTGAATTCTTCCCGAATTTCGCAGCCGCCTCGCTGACACTCGACACCTTCTATGAGGCAGGCGGCAATGTCTTCGACACGGCCTTCGTCTATGGCGGCGGGAAGACGGAGAGCATCTTCGGCGACTGGCACACAAGCCGGCAGGTGCCACGCGAGGAGATCGTCCTGATCGGCAAGGGCGCCCACTCGCCGCTCTGCTATCCCGATGTCATCAGCAGACAACTCGACCAGTCGCTCAACCGCCTGAAGACCGATTATGTCGATATCTACTTCATGCATCGCGACAATACCGATGTGCCGGTCGGCGAATTCGTCGACGCCATGGATGCCGAGGTCAAACGCGGCCGCATCCGCGGCATCTTCGGTGGCTCGAACTGGACGCGCGAGCGCTTCGACGAGGCGATCGCCTACGCGAAGAAAAACGGGAAGCAAGCACCTGCCGCCCTTTCCAACAACTTCTCGCTCGCTGAAATGCTCGATCCGATCTGGGCCGGCTGCGTTACCGCCTCTGATGACGAGTGGAAAAGGTGGCTGAACGAAAAGCAGATCCCGAACTTCGCCTGGTCGAGCCAGGGCCGCGGTTTCTTCACCGACCGGGCCGGTCGCGACAAGCGTGACGACGAGGAGATCGTGCGCTGCTGGTATTCGGATCGCAATTTCGAACGGCGTGACCGCGCGATCGCGCTTGCCAAGGAGCTTGGCCGGCATCCGATCCATATCGCGCTCGCCTATGTCATCGCTCAGCCCTTCCCCGTCATCCCGCTGATCGGGCCGCGCACGATCGCCGAGCTGGAAGACAGCCTTTCGGCGCTGGACATAAAGCTGACGGTCGAACAGGTGAAATGGCTGGAAAGCTGATTGCCTCTTCCAAAGACGGCATGACGACAAGCGGCAGGCCTGAGCGCCTGCCGCTTTTCTGTTGTGCGACGCTGTAGCGTCAGCAACAACTAATCCATCGGTGTTGCATTCTCGCCATTGCAGTCAACCATAGGTCATCTAGTGTGGGGCTGCACCAGGGAGCAACGCGATGACGCGAACGGTTTGGCCGAAGGAAGCGCTGACGTCGGAGACGATGAATTTTCTCGACGGCATTCACCAGGAATGGTGCTCGGCCGCGCGTTGCAACCGTAGCAGCAGCCTCGGAATGGCGAAGGCGAAAGCGTTGGTCGACTGGTTCGAGTTCGGCGTGCAGGATCGCGACGAATTGCTGGGTCTGCTGTCGGAAGATTTTTCCGGCGCCGCCTGAGGCGCCCCACTTGTTTTTGCCGTATTGGCGCTACCTCACTCTGGACGATATCAGGAGGCGACGCCTTTGCGTAAACATCTAGTATTATTCGGCATTATCCTGTTTCCGGCAGCAGCTTTCGCGCAATCCCCGGATCTGGAGGCGACATGTCAATCCGTCGCCAAGGCCTTCTTCATGAGCGATCAGCTTTCGATCGGCATGGTTCAATCCTTTCCGGAACTCAAGCCGCCGGGTGTTCGCATGACCTATTCGACACGACAGGGAACTGCACCGGGCGAGATGACCGATGCGTTCGAATGCGAGTTCGACAAGGTCGGCAAGCCGCATCAGCTTACGCGGTTCTGCGTGTCAAATACCTGTTATTCGCCGAGTGAAGATGATGCCGATCGAAAGCGTCGCTTCGAGGAAGCCCGGATTCTGCTGGAGCGTAGTGAGAAGTAATCTACCTATACGTGACTAACGGCGCCCGTGAATATCACCGCTCTCGCCGGCACCCTGGAGCAGAGCCGCATCGTTGCGATCGTCTTCGTCGATCAGCTCCTGCATCGTCTCGTGTTCGTCATCCTCGCTGAGCTCGTCGGATGCCTGCAGCCAATGGCGAAGTGCCGCTCCTTCCGGACGGCCTTCCTGCTCCCAGATCTCGTAGGCGCGCTGCCGAATTGCTTCTTCCTTGTCTCTGGCCATTCTCTTACCTCCAATCTGCCGGCTTCCTCTCGTCATTGGGCGACGCCGGTGATCGGATCGACGATTGGCCGCTCGCTTTCATCCCGGGCGCCCGGCGGCTGGACCGTCGCGGGAGCGATGGACTGTTTATCTGCACGCTCTGGCGCTTCCGCGATCGGCCCGACATCCCTGGGACGGCGCTGTTCGGCTTTGGCGTTGGTATCCTTTGTGCCCATGACGCATCTCCTTTGCTAGGAAACACCGGCATTCGTTCGAGGTTCCGCCGCCGAATTCAAATGAGTGCTGGGCAACAGGCTCCCTTCCCTATCGCTCCAGCCAACCGGCAGGAGCGATAGGGGGAATCGGGAATTTTCCGGCTGTCAGAACTTCTCGGTCGTATCGGCCTTGCCCTTGACCCAGTAGCCCGAGGCCTTGATCCAGCTCAGCGGATAGCCGCGTTCTTCGACACGATACGCACGGACGGATCGCACCACCGATGCTTCGGCTGCGATCCAGACGAATGTCTGGGGAACGATATCGATCCCTGCCAAAGCAGCAATCAGCGGTTCGGCATCCGTTACGTTGAAAAGAGGACGGTAGACCCAGCGCGTTGTGAGCGCTGCCGCTGTTTCGAAAGATTGCTCTTCTTCCGGGCCTGCGACTGCGGCGATTGCCACAATGGTGGTATCGGCCCCGCTCTCCTCGATACGCCGGCCGATGGCAGGCAGAGGCGCAAGGCTGGTAAAATCGGCGAGGTCTTCTCCCGTCAGCACGATGCGCCGCATGCCAGGGGTGATATCGGTGACACTTTCGACCGTCAGCGAACGGCGGCGCAATTCGTGGCGGACCCGCTCGATAACGGGTGCGGGAAACTGATGATTTATGGATCGATTATTGTCCATCATGTCCTTCCGGGGCCTCAGGAGACGATCCGCAGGACACAGTCGCGCAGACCGAAGCCGCAAAGCCGTTCGATCATACGCGTTGAGTGACGTTAACGCTTACGTGGCCGAAAGGTCATCAGCCAATGATGTTTCCTTTAGCGAAAGCCGGAATAGGAGGCAATAAAAACTTGAACCACATTCTCCGTTTTTGACATTGCCGGCAGAGCCACCCTGAAGTTGTCATATACATTATCTTTCACACGCAGTCGGTATGGTTCTTGCAACGTTACCAATATCCATACGTTGGGGAGACCAAGTGTAATGGAATGGAACATATACGAGCGCTTTCCCCCTCTGGTGCTGATGCTGGGTGGCCGGGAAAAATACAGGGTCCTCAGAACGTTGAGAGACGCCGCTGAGGTTTTGATAGCGGACTGGCCGTCCGAGGACGGCGAGGAATATGTCGTGGCCGTCAAGGCCTGCGTCGATGCGATCACCGGGCAGATCGATGTCAGTGAACTGCAGGACGCTATTCGCCGTGCGGCAGCTGAGGCTGGCATTGGGGTCTTGACGGTTGTGCAAGCACATCGCTCGGAGCAACGGACCGACAAGGACGCTTGCCGTCTAGCCTGAAAACCGCGACGATGTCGCCAGAAGGTTGGTGACGATGAGATGCGGCATAGGCTTAATAGCTGCAGTGTTGGTTTGCGCAGCATGGGTTATCGTGGCGGCCACGGCTAGCGCTGGCGAGCCGTCAGCTTCCGAAGCGGCTTGCCTTTACCAGGGTGACGCTGGTGACGGACAAACCATGTGCATTCGAAAAGATCACTTCAATGCCGATCTCTGCGCCGTGATGGACCGTTTCGCGGCGATCCACAACCTTCCGCCTGCTTTCTTCGCCCGCCTGATCTGGCGCGAAAGCCTGTTTCGCCCGGAAGCGGTCAGTCCGAAGGGCGCGGAGGGCATTGCTCAATTCATGCCGGGAACCGCCCGGCTGCGAGCGCTCGAAAACAGCTTCGATGTCGTCCAGGCGCTCAAGGCGTCGTCCGGCTATCTTGACGAACTCAGGCTTCGTTTCGGCAATCTCGGACTTGCTGCCGCTGCCTATAATGCCGGTGAATTCGGGCTCAGCCGGTTTCTCTCCTCCGGCCGTTTGCCGATCGAGACCCGCGACTATGTGTTCGCGATTACCGGCCAGACCGTGGAAACCTGGCGGGACAGCACTCCGGAAATCGCTGCGCCGGAGCTGCGGGACGGCATGCCGTTCCATCAGGCATGTGTGGCGCTCGCAGAAACCCGGCAGATGAACGAGCCGGTGCTGACCGGATCGGCCGACTGGGCGCCATGGGGCGTACAGCTTGCCGCCCACTACAATCCGTCCGTGGCGGACCGGCTTTTTACCGTATCGCTTACAAAGCTTCCTGAGCCGCTGAACGCCGAGCGCGCCCTGATCGTGCGCCAAAGGGGCGGAAACTTCGGCTACCGCCCCCGCTATGCAGCGAGAATCGGCCGGGAGACCCGCGCCGAAGCGGCCGAGCTCTGCAGCACGATCCGCGCTGCAGGCGTTGCCTGCACTGTCTTCCGGAACCGCTGACGTGGATTTAGCGAGTTTCGGGCACAGTAGCGGGGCTACTTCGCCCCACCTTCGATCCAGGCATAGCCAATAGCAAACGCGTGTTTCCGATGTCCGAAGAGATAGGGCATCGCAAGGGTGTTTGTTTGCGCCACCTCGATGCCTGCGGCTTTAAGCCTGGCCGCAAAATCTGGCGTCATCGTCGCTTCCTTATCGCTGGGGCCGCGCCAAAGGACGAGAACAGGGCCTTTCGTGTTGGCGTAGTCGGTCGCTGCCGTGTCCGGGAAGTCCGGAAGCACGGTCGGCACCTCTGGCAATTGCAAACGAAAGTTGCCGGCAAGGTATTTGTTGGAGGCGATGATGAGGTTCGGTCTTCGAGTCGCCGTCAGCTCTGACGCGAAACCCGCCATGGGGGCGTTCAGGATCGGATAGTTGCCGACATATTGAGCCCCAACGATCCTGACGGTCAGAACCGTCACGATGATGACCATTGCCACCGGCACAACAGGCAGGAGGCGGCGAATCCCGACAGACAGGTCGATGCCTGCAGCCTGCATTTTCAACAGCATGTAGATGGGCAGGACCAGCAGAAACGGGTCAAGCCAGCGCTCATGGATATGGCTTGCGCCACCAACGACGACGAGGGCTACGGCAAGCAGGCTTGCCATCATCATCCGCTCGATCAGGCGGATCATCGGGCTCGTCGCCCTGAGCGCGCGCAAGAGGTCGCGACGGAAGGCGGCGGCGAACAGCACGATCGGCAAGGCTGAGAACCCGATGACGGCAACGACAAGGGAAACGAGCCCCTGACCGATACGCAGGATGGCGCTCGAGGCTTCGTGCCTTGCCGTCATCCGCTGCAGGGTCGCTGTCGAGGCGCTGTCGATATTGTCCTTCAGCCAGAGCGCGTGCGGCAGGACGATCAAAACGCTGATGGCAATTGCAGCAAGCACGCGCCAGTCGAGCAGACAGCGACGCCAATCCTTATCCGCCAACACCGCGAGCAGAGCGGCGGCAGGCAGGATGGCAAAATTATACTTGGAAATCATCCCGATGCCGGCAGCGGTGCCGACCAGGAGATAGGAGGTGAGTGTCGGCTTTTGCAGCGTTCTGAACAGGCCGTAGAGAAACAGCCCGGTTGCGACGAGCAGCGCCACGGTATGGGTCAGCTCGCGCTGCGCAAGAAAGCCAACCTGTGGGAGGGTGATGAGGCTTAGCATCGCGACTGCGGCAAGCGCCCTGTCCTTCAACGCCTCTCGAGCAGCGAGTCCATAGAACACGTAACAGAGAAAAAGAATGATGTTTTTGGGGATCACCAGCGTCCATATCGACAGGCCGGCTACTGAGACGACCGCATATTGCAGCCAATTGTAGAAGGGTGGCTGAGGGCCGTAGCCTAAGAAGAGATACTGCGAGAAGAACGCCTGCTCGGATTCATCAAGACCAAGCGTGTCGGGAAGCGCGATCCGAATGAGTGCGTGGGTGATAAAATAGGCAGCCAGAAACAGCATTGCGGCAGGAAGGCTGCTGCCGATCCGCGACAGCATCGATCGCCGGCCCGTGTCGCTTTTCTCAGGCGGCGGAAAAGGAATGCTTTCGACGCTCACGATCTGACGACCGATTTGGCGACAGCATAATCCGCAGCTTCTCGAATTGCTTGTCGAAACTTTGGGACTTCTCTTCGAGGCATTCCTGGCATTCCCCCTGTAAGCGCTACCCTGAATAGCAGGCCACTCCGCCTGATGAAAGTCTAAATGGGTTCAAGAGAGGGAAACCGTGCGGCGGTAGACTCTGGATAGACCAAGACCGTCGCCTAAAAGAGTAAGGCTATGCCGGGGAGGAGGAGATCCGGCAGACGCCTTTCATGACGCATGGCGGCGGGAGGAGGAGGCCACCACGTTGACGCCGGCCTGGGAGAAGGTAAACCGCGTCTCAGACAAAGCGACGGGGAGGAGTTTCATCGCTTCGCTTAATCAGGATATGCGCCGATCGCTGCCAATCTTCTAGGCACATATTTGCAAAGGTGCCATGCGCTATGCGCCAGAAGAAGAGCTCACGTGATACGAAAAACGCGCCCGCCTTGGTCGGGCGAGCGCGTTTGATATTCGTTAAGAACCGGTCTTAGCGGCCAACGGCAGCGCGTGCGACGTCGCGGATATCGCTACGGGCAATACCCAGATCGTTCAGTTCGCGGCCCGACATACGGCCAAGCTCAGTAACGGTTTGCCGATACTTGCGCCAGTTGTTGAAGGTGCGTGCGATGTTCATTTTAATCCCCTTTCCTTGGGTCCAGCGATAGCTGCCAAATAGCGGCGCTTCGTTCGCTTTGATGAGAGATATATAATATGGGGCGGCGAGAAAGAGTAGCGTTCAGACTACAGTTCACCTATGCAGGAAATGCATGACTAACCAGACTGATGGCCTCTTTTGAGGCACCGTCCTATCCGTGAGTATAGTTTGAACGACGCCTGCTTAAGCCCCATGTGATCCCTACGATCCTTCCAAGCCGATGAGGGGCACATTCGATGTCTAAATCAGTCTGCGAAGCCTATCCTAGAATATGCAGTAAATCCCGTCTCGCGCACCCTCGTCCTGTCCGCCTGTTCCATCCCGCAAACGACAACCGACAAAATGCGATCCGGCCAACCCTCGTCGTCGCCCTACCCACAAGCCTTTCAGTGCCCGAGGCCAGATCGATATCTGCCCTGGAAGTCGGATCAGCTATTTCACTGCTGGGGCTGCTGATCTTCGCCGCCCATGAGGAGATCATGGCGGCCGCTTCCGCTCTCGAACAGTTTCTCGCGAGTGCGCCGGTCGCCCTCTGGTAGCCACAGCATCTCATCCTGCCCCAAATCTTGGCGATCACCCAGGTGGTTCTGCCACGGCTGGACCAGCGGGCAGAACTTCAGGCGTCTTGATAATTTGGGGGCGGCGGTCAACGATCGAACAAATTCTGCCAGAGCTTCTCGCCAACCAGGCAGTCTGTTGTCGGAGGATTCATCGCAATTTTGCCGATCTCTGCCGGTAGTTCGCGCCCGCTGATTTCCCAGACCAGCTTCCTGCGAACGGCAACGGCAAAATCCTCGATCTTATAGACAGGCAAAACGAAGGAGCCGGGGCCGCCGATCACGCAGTCACCGTAATATTTGTCGAGCCCTTCGGGCACATCGGATGGTCGCAGCATGATGGCCAGCCCGTTGATGACGATGCCCGCCTCCAGAGCCGCATCGCGCGCAGGTGTGACCGGATCGCCGGAATTATTGGGACCGTCGCCGGAGACGTCGATCACCTCGCGATGCCCGTTATACGGGCCCGCGGCAAGCATTGACGCCCCTTGAACAATCGCTGCGGATATGGAGGTGCGGCGCTGGGTAGCGATCGGCCGCATCTCCAGCTTGTCGGCAAAATCCAGCGCATCCTTTTGCGTCTCGATCACCTGCCAATCGATGACGGAACCAGGCACGACATAGCCGGCCCATTCGAAATAGCTGACAGCAATCCGCCCGGTCAGGCCTCCTTTCACAGCGTCGAGGAACTCCCTGTGCCGCAGCGCCTCGACATAGCCCTCGCGCTGGATGCGGACTTCTTCGTAATCCATCGAGCGGGACGTATCCACGGCCAGCACCAGCTCGACATCGACTTCGTTTTGGCTTGACTGCGCGATCGTGGCGGCAGCGCCGGACAGGCTCGCGAGGATCGCAAGTGTCGTGAGCATCATCACTTCCCATCACTGCGTCATGGGGAGAACTCTAACATAGCTCGGCGTGACGACGGCGACTGCTGCCAGATACATTCTGTCAATTTTCGGTGATCTGTCGCCAGCGAACGAACGGGCAGCAGACGAGGAGCGGTGTCCTCGGTTGGTTCACCACTTGTGAAGAACTCATAGCCATTCTGCGGGACACTTGGCGATTCGCCCAGCACAATGACGGAGATAGCATGCCGCTTCTGCAGTTTCCCGCCGACCGACGCACAGCCGATATCAGGCGCTGCGCCGAGGCCCTTCAGACCCTTCACGGCGAGGCCGCCAACCGCTTCTGGCGGTCGGAGATGGCCGGGTTCGCGGCCAACTTGAGAGAACAGGGCTGCAGCGACGCTGAGCTGTCGCGGCAGGCTGCCCTGTTCATGGATGCGGTACAGATGGAGCTTCAGGTCGCCTACGCCACAGCGGCAGAGCGATAGAAACTTACTTGGGAAAGCGGTTGTAGAAGGATTGCGGGTCGTAAACGCACTCGTAGTCGAGCACGCACATCTCCCCGTTGGCGGCGCGCACCCTTGCGACATCATATTTGTCGCCGAGCCGGCATTGCGCAGGCGGGTAACGGAAGCTCCTGCCGCCGATGCCCATGCGAACGAAGACGGCCTTTTTCTGCTGGATAATCTGCCGGAGTTCGCGGCAGGAATGGTCGCGCGCATTGACCTCCACCGCCTCGAGAGCAAAGGCAGCCGTGGGGGCCAGAAGGGCGACCGCTAAAACCAAACTTCTCATAAGACCTCCGGATGCGGACGGCTTGGCAGCAGCCGTACGGCCCTCAACGGCGACGGCTGCGCCGACGTCGCGCGATAAAGGTAGGGTTTGGGCGGATGGCATACCAGATCGACGCACCCATATCGATGATACGGTTGCTTCAGATCTTGCCGCGCGTGGCAAAGACCAGCGTCTTCAGTTGTTCTTCGTCGTGGACGCCCTGGCGGTAGAGTTCGATGATGATCGCAGCCGAACGGCTCACCTCCTCCTCGTCATCGGCAAACTTGAATTCGGCCTTCACAGCATCCAGCACTTTCTGGCAGACGGCGAGATCATCCGATGTCAGCGCTTCGTCGCGAGGCTTGATGTAACGGCTGATCATGATGCGTTCCCACGTTGGATCCGACAGGTTTCTGGCACAGCTACTCCTAACGCGCTTCGACCGACAACGACAGATACCCAGCGTCGAAGCCCGCAATCTTCTGCAGCTTGTCCCAGTCAAGAATGGTGATAACCCTACCCTCCCAAGCGAAAGCCTTTTCTTTCCTGAGCGACTGCAGCGTCTTGTTCAAATGAACCAGGGAAACACCGAGAACATCTGCCATGGCGTTCTGCGTCAGCGGCAGCTGAAAGGTCGGCCCGTTCGTCCGGCGCACCGTGCGAAGCCGCACGTAGAGTTCACAGATGAGATGGGCGATATGCGCCTTCTTAGACCGGCGCCCCATGGCAACGATCCATTCGCGGTGCACTGCACCGTCCACCAGCGTATCAAGCCACAACAGCCGCGTCAGATGGGGATTGGTTTCGGTGATCGCCTTCAGTTCCTGATGATCGACGGAGGCGATGCGACAGTTGGAGATTGCCAGGACACCGTGGTCCACCACTTTCAATGGGAAGGCATGCAGATCGACGAAATCACCGGCAACCTGCAACGCGGTGATTTGGCGAGTGCCATCCTCCAGAACCTTATAGCGGGCCGCAAATCCATCCAGCAGCAGCGTCGAATGATTGGGTCTGCTTCCCTCCGATACGAGATCTTCACCCGCGGCCACGGATCTTTCCCGTCCGACGATCGCGCGCAAGAGCTCGATCTCCGCAGTGGAAAGCACATCGTGACTTTCGAGATTGAGAAGGAGCGGCTCGATCAAGAACGGCTCTCCCCGCATAGGACGAAAGCGGAAAAACGGTGACTTCCCAACAGAATAGACGAATGGAACAATTTGACCGGTCGGCACTTCATGATGAAACATTTCAATGGGGTGAGCAGATGGCCCGATACTTCTTTGACCTTCACAACGGTGACGGCCCGATTCGGGACGATGCGGGAACGGAACTTGCGTCACGAGACGAGGTGCTTAAGGAAATGGCGCGAATTCTAGTAGATGTCGCACGCGACGAACTGCCAGCCGGCGAGCGGACGATCATCTCGGTGACTGTCCGTTCCGAAGAGCGGCCGATTTCCGTCGCGAGTCTCGCTTTTTCGAACGAATGGCTGGATTGATTCCGCGCCATGCGAGGCTGTGTAGCCCATAAATAACGGATCAAACCTGCCAAACTCGCGCCCCCGACATGACATGCAAGACCATGCATGCGGCGGGACCATAGCTGGCAGTCCATCTGCCGGCATTTAAATTTGACACAACCGGCTGCCGCTTCGAGATGCCGGCGGGCCGGCTCGGCATGTCCTCCGACTCCATCAAGAAGACCGTCTGACAGCGCCATTTCCGCGGTACCGGAACAATCCGCCGATGACAGCCTTTTGGCTTGCGAACGAGGAGAAAGCGATGATCAACGACCTTTGGTATAAGAATGCAGTCATCTATTGTTTATCGGTAGAAACTTTCATGGACGCCAATGGCGACGGCATTGGCGATTTTCAGGGCCTCATGCGCCGGCTCGATTACCTCGCAGGCCTCGGCATTACTGCCATCTGGCTGATGCCCTTCCAAGCCTCTCCCGGAAAAGACGACGGCTACGACATATCCGACTATTACAATGTCGATCCACGCTATGGCACGCTGGGCGATTTCGTTGAATTCACGCATGGTGCCAAGCAACGCGGCATCCGCGTATTGATCGACCTTGTGGTCAACCACACGTCCGATCAGCATCCGTGGTTTCAGGAGGCGCGACGAGATCCGACATCTCGCTATCGCGACTGGTACGTCTGGTCCGAGCAAAAGCCTGAGAATGCCGATCAAGGCATGGTGTTTCCGGGGGTGCAGAAATCCACCTGGACCTACGACCAGGCGGCAAAGGGCTATTACTTCCACCGCTTCTACGATTGCCAGCCGGATCTCAACACTGCCAATCCGCATGTCCAGGCCGAGATCCTGAAGATCATGGGATTCTGGATACAGCTCGGCGTCTCCGGCTTCAGAATGGACGCCGTCCCTTTCATCATTGCCAAGAAGGGAGCGGCTGTGAAGAAGCCGGCGGAGCAATTCGACATGCTGAGAACCTTCCGCGAGTTCCTGCAGTGGCGGCAGGGCGATTCCATCATCCTGGCCGAGGCCAATGTCCTGCCGGAAACTGATCTCGATTACTTCGGCGAAGATGGCGACCGCATGCAGATGATGTTCAATTTCCAGGTCAATCAGGCGCTTTTCTATGCGCTGGCAACCGCAGACACCGGTCCGCTCGTAAAAGCCATGGAAAAGACGCGCGCCCGGCCGCAAACGGCGCAATGGGGCCTGTTCCTGCGTAACCACGATGAGCTCGATCTTGGGCGACTGAGCGAAAAACAGCGCCAAGCCGTGTTTGCCGCCTTTGGACCGGACAAATCCATGCAGCTTTACGACCGCGGCATCCGGCGCCGGCTGGCGCCGATGCTCAAGGACAGCGCCCCGTACATTCGTATGGCCTACAGTCTGATGTTCTCGTTGCCGGGAACGCCTGTTCTTCGCTACGGCGACGAGATCGCTATGGGCGATGATTTGTCGCTGCCGGAGCGCAATTGCGCCCGCACGCCGATGCAATGGTCAAGAGAGCCCAATGCAGGCTTCACCAAGCACGATAAACCGGTCCTGCCGGTCATTACGAAAGGCCCTTACGGATACCAGCACGTGAACGTTGCGGCGCAACGGCGCGATCCACAGTCAATGCTGAACTGGACAGAGCGCCTGATCCGCATGCGCAAGGAGGCACCGGAGATCGGCTGGGGCGACTTTACCTGCCTCGATGCCGGCGACCCGGGTGTGCTCGCTATCCGATACGATTGGCGAAACAACGCCGTGCTGATCGTCCACAATCTCCATTCGAAGCCCGTGGAAGTTGAAATCGATCCTGATGTCGGCGAACAAGGAAACTTGTTGATCGACATCGCCGATGGCGACAACAGCGAAGCCGACGATCGCGGCAAACATTGCCTGCTCCTGGAGCCTTATGCCTACAGGTGGTTCAGGGTCGGGGGATTGGATTATCTGCTGCGGCGAACCGAGATCTGAGGGCTGGCAAGGCAGATCGCCCGCCTACACGCGGCAAGGCCGGCGGTAAGAGGAACGGTCGACCTGCGCGGCCTACCTCGCGGCGGTCACGCGCCAAACCGTGTTGCCGACATCGTCGGCGATCAACAGGCCGCCGGCCTTGTCGACTGCCAGTCCGACCGGCCTGCCATGCGTCTGGTCGTCCCCTTGAAGAAAGCCTGTGACGACGTCCTGCGGTTTGCCGCTCGGCTTGCCATTCTGGAATGGGACGAAAACGACCTTGTAACCATTGAATTCATGGCGGTTCCAGCTTCCATGCTCGCCGACGAAAGCGCCACCCGTATATTGGGCCGGCAGGTTGTCGGCCGTGTAAAAGGCCATGCCGAGCGGCGCAACATGCGAACTCAGCGAATAGTCGGGAACGATCGCCTTTGCCACGAGATCCGGCCTTTGCGGCATGACGCGCGGATCGACATTCTGGCCGAAATAGCTGTATGGCCAGCCATAAAAGCCGCCATCCTTGACGGAGGTCATGTAGTCAGGAACAAGATTGGGGCCAAGCTCGTCGCGTTCATTGACGACCGTCCAGAGCGCATGGGTCTGCGGCTCCCAGCTGAGACCATTGGGATTGCGCAACCCATCGGCAAAGATCCTGAAGCTGCCGGTCTGCCGGTCGACCTCCAGGATAGCGGCCCTATTCTTTTCCGCCTCGATGCCGTTTTCCGTTATGTTGCTGTTCGAGCCGACGCCGGCGTAGAGCTTGTTGCCGTCTTCGCTGGCGACGAGGCTCTTCGTCCAATGATGGTCGATCGGCCCGCCTGGGAGTTCGGTCAGCACGGTGCCGCGCTCGGTTATCTTCGTCTCGCCCTCCTGATAGGGATAACGCCTGATGGCATCGGTATCGGCGACGTAGAGATCGCTTCCGACAAGTGCCACGCCGAAGGGCGAATTGAGATGGTCGAGGAAGGTCTCCTTGACTTCGGCGACCCCGTCGCCATCGGCATCGCGCAGCAGGGTAATGCGGTTGCTGCCCTCGTTGCCGCCGCCCGAGGTCGCTATGGATTCTATCCAGCCCATGATCAGATCCTTGGGCCGCTTGATCGACGCGGCAGGCGGCGCAATGGATTCCACCGCCAGTACATCGCCGTTTGGCAGGACATAGACCGAGCGCGGATGTTTCAGCCCCGCCGCCAGCGCCTTGATCTTCAATCCGTCGGCGACTTTCGGCGTTTCGCCCTCCTTCCATCCGATGACCGAGGCGACGTGCATCGGGGGTATCAGATATTGCGCCTGTTCGGGCAGCTTGGGATTGGGGCCGATTTCGCTTGTCGGGTCGGGCTCATTGTCGCTGCAGCCAGCGAGAAGCGCGCCGCTGCTGCAGAGCAGGATCAGAGCCAAAGCGTTGAAATAAGAGAACGCAAGGGAGCGGTTCATTCTTCGAGCCCTCCTGCACGCTGGCGCAAGATAACCCAGCCGATGCAAGCATTGATCACGATCAGCACGGCTGCGACGACTGAGAGTGTTAGCCCCGTCGGCACGACCGAGGTCCATGCATCGCGGCTATGTATGAAGGCGTTGAAGAGCGACACAACAAAGGCGGCGATGTTGCCAATGATATAGAGCCAGCCCAAACCGCCCCGCAGGAGAAGCCGTCCGCTGAAGATGTCGATGAGCACGGCAATGGCCGCCAGAGCGCCGAGCAGCAACCCAAAGGTGAGAAGCCAGGCGGAAAAGTTCGTCCACATCATCTCGGCTGTCCGCCAATAGGTAATGTCGGTCAGAAGCGCGCCAACAAGGCAGGCGGCTGAAAAATGGAGCGGAACTGAACGCGGAGGTGGCGCCACGATTGCAATGTAAGAGCGCATGGTCGTGTAGGTCATGGTCGTGATCCGTAAAGGTTCGCCGGGCGCTTGCCTAACCACTACCACCGGAAATTGTTCCGGATATGCGAATTGAAAAAGCGGCCATGCCCGGACTTGCGACATTTTGACCGGAACCGAAGCCGATGATCCGGCGTTGGTCTCCGGTTTCAAGATGAAAGATTTTGCCGTGCCCCAAAACCAGCGCGCCGCCGCCAGGCAACAGCAACCCTCCGCTCCCACAAAAGATGAAGCCCCGGTAAAAGAGGCGGAAAACAATGCCGAGGAGGGCCAGGAGAAGGAGCAGCGACCCTCCGTCGTCAGGCGTCATCCGATCGCTGCTCTTCTCATCGTTCTTGCGCTGATTGCCCTTGCTGTCGGCGGTTACTTCATCTGGCTCATCTATTTCCATCCTTATGAGACGACAGACGACGCGTTCCTCGATGCGCGCAGCTTCTCCGTCGCGGCCAAGATCTCAGGTTACGTGTCGGATGTTCCTGTCTCCGACAACCAGCATGTCGATGCCGGAACGGTGATCGCCAAGATCGACCCGCGCGACTACCAGATCGCGCTCGATCAGGCGCACAGTCAGATAGACGTCGCAAAGGCTGCCATTTCGAGCGCCGAAGCCCAGATCGCCGCGGCAGCGGCGGCAATTGACGAAGCAAAGGCGCAGCTGACATCGGCAGAGGCCGCCCTTCAATATGCCAAGGACGAGAACAACAGACAACAGCAACTGGTCAAAAGCGGTGCAGGCTCCGAGCAGGCAGCCCAGCAGGCGGTGTCCACCTTGCGGCAGAACGAGGCGAGCACCGCTCAGGCCCAAGCAAGCGTTACCTCAGCCATCAAGAATAAGGCGGCTGCCGAAGCGCAGAGGGCAAGCGCGGTCGCCAATCTGCATCAGGCGGAAGCACAGGTCGAGACGGCCGAACAGAACCTCAGCTACACGACGATCACGGCCGCCCAGCCGGGTCGTGTCGTGAAGCTCAGCGGCGCGAAGGGGCAATATATCCAGGCCGGACAGGCAGTCTCCATGTTCGTGCCCGACGAGATCTGGGTGACGGCCAATTTCAAGGAAACCCAGCTGACTGACATGCGGCCGGGCCAACCTGTCGACGTGACGATCGATGCCTATCCAGATCATTTGCTTCGTGGCCGTGTCGATTCCGTCCAGCCCGGTTCGGGCACTGCCTTTTCACTGCTTCCGGCTGAAAACGCGACCGGCAACTATGTCAAGGTCACACAGCGCGTGCCCGTCAAGATCGTCGTCGACAATTGGCCCCAAGATGTGGCGATCGGTCCCGGCATGTCCGTCGTTCCGACGGTTACCGTGCGGCCGAGGAACTGACATGAGTGATGCCATGACAGCGGATGGCATGCCGGCATCCGGTGCCAGGGTCGTCAATCCGTGGCTGATTGCCCTGGTCGTTTCACTCGCAACCTTCATGGAAGTTCTGGATACGACAATTGCCAATGTGGCGCTGCGCTATATCTCCGGCGGTCTTGCCGTCAGCGCCGATGAAGCTTCATGGGTCGTCACGACCTATCTCGTCTCCAACGCCATCATTCTCGTCGCCAGCAGCTTCATTGCCAAGCGTTACGGGAGACGGCGCTTCTACCTTCTGTGCCTTGCGACGTTCACCATCGCCTCCATCTGCTGCGGCCTTGCCTGGAACCTGGAATCCCTGCTGATTTTCCGCATGATCCAGGGCTTTGCCGGCGGCGGCATGGTGCCGATCTCCCAGTCGATCCTCGCCGATTCCTTCCCGCCATCGAAACGCAGCCAGGCTTTTGCCCTGTTCGGCGTCGCCGTGGTCGTCGCTCCCGTGGTCGGCCCGACGCTCGGCGGCTACCTCTCTGACAACTTCTCCTGGCACTGGTGCTTTCTGATCAACGGACCGGTCGGCCTCTTCGCATTCGTCCTCGTATACGTCCTGGTGAACGAACCGGATTCACTGCGTCAGGAACGGGCGCGGATGCGTCGGCAAGGCGTGCGTTTCGATATTATCGGCTTCCTGATGGTTGCGACCTTTCTCGGGGCACTCGAACTGGTTCTCGACCGTGGCCAGACGGAAGACTGGTTCGGCTCGAACTTCATCATAGTCGCGACGACAATCTGCGTTGCAGCTTTTCTTCTCGCGATTCCCTGGCTGATGAACGCGGCCAATCCTGTCGTCGACGTCCGCCTGCTGGCAAGCCGGCAATTCGGCTCCTGTTTTATCGTCATGCTGGCGACGGGCGCAATTCTGATCGCCACGACCCAGTTCATCCCGCTGGTCCTGCAGCAGAATTTCGGCTATACGGCGACCTGGGCCGGTCTTGCGCTTTCGCCCGGCGGCCTGGTCACGATGTTCATGATGTTCGTGGCGGGGCGGATTTCCAATAAGTTCCAGCCGAAATACCTGATCGCCATCGGCACAGCGATCATTGCTGCCGCCATGTACGACATGACGCGCCTCAACGCAGACCTCAACTTCGGTTTCTTCGTCTGGTCGCGCATCTATCTCGGCCTGGGCCTGCCGCTGATCTTCATCCCGATGACCGCAGCCTCCTATGACGGCCTGAGACCCGACCAGACGGACCAGGCATCGGCCCTGATCAATGCGGCGCGCAACACAGGTGGTTCGATCGGCGTTGCGATTGCGTCAAACGTGCTTGCCCATCGGGAGCAGTGGCATCAAAGCCGGCTGGTCGAGCACGTCATCCCTTCCGATCCCGCCTACAACCACGCACTGCAGGGCGCCACGCAATATTTTGTCGGCAAAGGGGCGGGAGCTGTCGATGCACAATCGCAGGCCATGGGTTGGATCGGCCAGCAGGTACAGATCCAGGCGAGCTATCTTGCTTATATCGACGTTTTCCACACGCTAATGTGGCTGTCGCTTGCCGTTCTGCCGCTCGCATTCATCCTGCGCAGGATCGATCTTGGCGAGGGTTCCGGCCATCAGGGCGGACACTGATCTGCCTGATGTCGGCAACTTCTTGTATATCCCCTTATCTGGGGGTTCATTCGAATCGCCGCATGGACTATGTATGTGGCGTGATCCTCGCACGAGACAGGTACTGATGACTCCAGAAATGTCCGGCTTTGAATGCACCCGCGGCAATGCCGTTTCCGGCAAATTCAAGCTTTCGAGCAAACTCCCCTACTTTATCGTCGCCGGACTTGCTGTGGCCATGTGGGCAAACTCGAGCGAAGCGCCCCATGGTACAGAGGTGGCGGCCAAACAAGCCACGCCGGCTTCGCTCGCTCGATAAGAAGGGCAATGTCCCGCCGCTGACCGGTGCGGAAATTGATCCGGCAGAAGCCGGATCTCAAATTCTGACGCCGCTCGCCTCATCGAAGAGATGCACCTGAGCTGGAGCCACCGCCACGCCGATCGTCTGGCCCGGCTGAACCGTTCCCCTGCCGGTTTCGACGATCGTCAGCTCAGGCGTCGTCGCCGCAGTGATGAAGGTCGAGGAGCCCGTCGATTCGACGACCGCGACCGGCACGTCAAAACTCCCCTGCCCCTGATTGGTGATGCCGATATGCTCGGGACGGATGCCGACGGTAACCTTGCTGCCGGGCTGAATTTGATGATCGATGTCAATCGGCTGCCTGATCACGCCGAGATCGAGCGTCAGCTTTTTTCCATCTTCGTCGGCAATTGCGGGAATGAAGTTCATCGCGGGCGAGCCGATGAAACCCGCGACGAATTTGTTGGCAGGCTTGTCGTAAAGGTCGAGCGGCCTGCCCTGCTGCTCGATAACGCCGTCCTTCATGACGACGACGTGGTCGGCCATCGTCATCGCCTCGATCTGGTCATGCGTCACATAAACCGAGGTCGCGTGCAGACGGTCGTGCAGCGCGCGGATCTCCTTGCGCATATGGACGCGCAGCGCCGCATCGAGATTTGATAGCGGCTCATCGAAAAGGAAAGCCTTCGGGTGGCGGATGATGGCGCGGCTCATGGCGACGCGCTGGCGCTGGCCGCCGGAGAGTTCACGCGGATAGCGCTTCAAGAGATGCGAAAGGCCTGTCGTGGCCGCAACCTCCTCGGCCGCCTTTCTCGCCTCCGCCTTTGCAACGCCGCGCATGCGCAGGCTGTAGGTGAGATTTTCCTCAACGGTCATATGCGGATAGAGCGCATAAGACTGGAATACCATGGCGACATCGCGTTTACGCGGCGGCACTCCGTTCATCAACTCGCCGGCAATCTTCAGGCTGCCATCGGAAATGGTCTCCAGGCCGGCGAGCGAACGCAGCAAGGTCGACTTGCCGCAGCCGGAAGGACCGACGAGCGCGACGAAGGTGCCCTTGGCGATGGAGAGGTCGATATTCTTCAAGGCATGGAAGGCGCCGTAGTGTTTGTTGACGCCGGCAAGCTCGATCTGAGGGGTCATTTGAGGGCTCCCGAGGTGAGGCCGGACACGATGCGGCGCTGCAAAAGAACGAAGATGACAAGAATCGGCGTCACATACATCGTGGCGTAGGCCATGATGTTGTTCCACTCATTGGTGTTCGGCCCCATGAAGGAATTGAGCCCGACGCTTGCCGGCTGAAGCTCGGCGGCCTGGATCATCGACTTGGAATAGACGAACTCGCCGAAGGCCTGCATGAAAATGAGAATGGCGCTGACCAGAATGCCGTTGCGGGCAAGCGGCAGCACGATGTTGAAGAAGGCGCCGACACGCGAATTGCCGTCGACGAGAGCAGCCTCTTCGAGCTCCATCGGAACCGCCATGAAGGTTGCCCGCACCAGCACCACGAAGAACGGCATGCTCTTTGCGGCAATGGCGATAATGACGGCAAGCCTTGGATAATTCAGCATGCCGATCTGAGAGAAGCCGACGAAAATCGGTGTGATCATCAGCGAAGCCGGCAGAACCTGCAGCATAAGGATCAGGAAGAGGCCGATATCCACCCAGATATTACGGTAGCGCGCCAGCACATAAGCACAGCCGACGCCGAGCACCGTAATGATGACGACAGCACCGATCGCTATCAGCAGCGAATTCCAGAGATAGAGGCCCATGTTCCGGGTTTCCCAGACATAGGCATAAGTGCTCCATTGCGCAGAGGTCGGCCAGAAACTTGGCGGTGTGGCAAACATCTCCGAGCCACTCTTCAGCGCGGTGATGTACATCCAATAAAGCGGGAAAAGGTAGATCGCCGCCATGATGATGGCGATCGCGAGCATAAGACGGTTGCGTGCAGTCTCGCTCATCCGCGCACCTCATGGCGGGTCGAGCGGACGTAGACGACAGAGGCGAACATCACGAAAACGATCATGATGACGGAAATGGTCGCGCCCTTGGCGAAATCATATTGGCGGAAAGACAAATCCCAGGCCCAGTATTGCGTAACGTTGGAGGAGTTGTTCGGGCCACCCGAGGTAATGGCGGCAAAGAGGTCGAACTGCTGCAGCGTGAAGATCAGGCCGAGCGCGATAATAGCGCCGATCGTCGAGCGCATCATCGGCAGCGTAATCGTCCAGAAGCGTTGCCAGGCCGTGGCGCCGTCGAGTTCGGCGGCCTCATAGAGATCGCCAGGAATACCGGAAAGGCCGACAGAAAGCAGGATCATGTTGAACGACGTGCCGAGCCAGATATTGGCGATGATGACAGCGTAAAGCGAATAATGCGGGTCCGAGCGCCAGAAGATATTGCCGGAGATGATACCGCTTTCCTTCAGAATGAAATTCAGGACACCGAAGTCGCCCGAGAGAATCCAGTTCCAGATCGCGCCGACGACGAGACCCGGCATGACCCAAGAGACGAGGAAGAGACCGCGCAGCCAAGAAGCGCCCGGAAAATTGACCCAGAAAAATAGTGCCAGGCCGAAGCCGATCAGGAACTGGCCGGCAATCGAGCCGACGACGAAGATCGCCGTATTGTAGAGGATAGGCAGCGTTTCCGGCTGGGCGAAAAGATCCGTGTAGTTCTTGAAGCCCACCCACGGGCGCGAGAAGGTGCCGAGGCTGAACATGTCAACCTCCTGGAAGCTCATCACCACATTGTAGATGAGCGGCAGGCCTGCCATCAGAAACAGAAAGCCAAGCGGAAAGGCGACAAGCACGATATCGAAACCGCGGCCATCCCTGACGCTGGAAAGGATCCTTCTCATGGGTCCTCCGATGCTCCGAACGGGGCTGCCTGGCCAAAGCCGCAGCAGCCCCTTCCGGGAGGAAAATCTTGGATGGCCGCCAGGCCATCCGGTGATGCGGGAGATCAGCCGAGGACCGCCTTGATCTTGTCGGCTGCCTGATCAAGTGCATCCTTAGCGCTCATCTGGCCGGTGAGCGCAGCCTGAATGGCATCCTGGATCGCCTTGGAGATCTTCGGCCACTGCGGATGCGGACCACGCGGCTTGGCGTATTTCAACTGCTCGAGGAAGACCTTCAGCGCGGCGTCCTTCAGCGGCTGGCCGGTCTCGGGGATGGAGATGTCGGAACGGGCCGGCAGCTGGCCGAAGTTCTTGAACATCTTGTCGTCCTGCGAGGCGAAATATTCGAGCGCCTTGAAGGCCTCGGCCGGATGCTTGCTGGTCGAGAAGATCGCCCAGTTGAAGTCCCCCATCGCCGAAGAGCGCTCTGCACCTTCCTTCGGAACCGGCAGCAGCGTGACACCCCAGTCGAACTTGGCTTCCTTCATCATACGGTCCAGCTCCCACGGACCGGAGATCGCCATGGCGGCATTGCCGGAATTGAACGTGCCGGTCGAATCCCACTGGCCGCGGGTCAGCGTATCCGGCGAGGCAAGCTTCTCGTCCATGATCGTCTTCCAGACTTCGAGCGCCTTGACCGCACCATCGGCATTGATGTGCTCGTAGCCGCCGCCGCCCATCTGCGCCCAGGGCAGGAACTGGAAGGTGCCCTCCTCATTGGCCTTGGCCGAGAAGGCAAGACCATAGACGTTCTTGGCCGGATCGGTCAGCTTGCGGGCATCCTCGACGAGTTCGTCCCAGGTCTGCGGCGGCTTGTTCGGATCGAGGCCTTTCGCCTTGAACATGTCCTTGTTGTAGTAGAGCGCGATCGTGTTCGTCGCCTTAGGCACGCCGAAATATTTGCCATCCCACTCGACCGATTTCAGCGGTCCGGGGAAGTAGTTTTCGGGCTTGATGACCTTCGAATTCTTGATCATGTCAGTGAGATCAAGAAAGGCGCCGCGCGATGAAAACAGCGCGTGCTCAGGATTGTCGACGGCGATGATATCAGGCGCCTGACCCGTGGCATAGGCGCGCATCGCTTCAGTAACGACGTCATCGAACTGGATGAGGCGATATTCGATGGTGATGCCGTTATGCTGGTCATTGAATTCCTTGACCAGGTTCGGCGCCGGCTGCGTGTCCTTGTCCAGCGACCAAAGCGTCAGCTTGACGTCTTCCGCCTTGGCAGACAAGCCGAAGAGCGAAACGCCAGCAAGCGCCAGCGCGCCCAGAACTGCAAATTTGCGGATAGCCATGGTTCTCCTCCTTTGTGGTTATCCTTTGAAATGGCCGGCATGTCCTCCGTGCCGGCCATGTTTCCTCACACCGGATCGACGACGAAATCGCCGCCCCGGGCATGCTTCAGATGATTGAGTGCATAGACCTGGCCGGTCATTTCCAGGGCGTCACGATAGACCGGGTCATGCCAGCCTTCGATATCGATGGAGCCCGACCAGCCGGCAAGCCGCAGTTCGGAAATGATGTCGGTCCAGTTGCTGTCGCCGAAGCCCGGCGTGCGCATGAAGACGAACTTTTCCTTGCCGAAGATGCCGTGTTCCTTGATCACATCCCAGCGGATCGTCGCATCCTTGCCGTGGACGTGAAAGATCTTGCTCGCCCATTTGCGGATCTGCGGCAGCGGCTCGATCAGATAAACCATCTGATGGCAGGGCTCCCATTCCAGGCCGATATTGTCGTCGGGCGTCTCGTTGAAGAGCAGCTCCCAGGCATCGGGATTATGAGCGATGTTCCAGTCGCCGGTCGCCCAGTTGCCATCCATGGCGCAATTTTCGAAGGCGATCTTGATGCCCTTATCGGCGGCGCGCTTGGCAAGTTCGCTCCAGACCTGCTTGTAACGCGGCAGGCTCTCAGTCAGCGGCTTGTTGCGGATGCGGCCGGTAAAGCCCGCGACGCAGGTGGCGCCGAAGTGATGGGCGTTATCGATGCAATCCTTCCATCCCTGCAGCGTCTGCAGGTCCATATCCGTCTCCTCCAGCGGATTGCCGAACATGCCAAGCGTCGAGATGGTGATGTCGCGATCACCGATCGCTTCCACGCTGCGCTTGCCGAGTTCTGCGAGATCCTGGCCGTTGGTGGTCTGCCAGAAGAAGGGCTCGAAGCTTTCGAAACCCATATCGGCGATCTGGGCGATGCGCTTGTCGGCGCCGCCCTTGGAGGCGCTGACCATGGTACCGATGCGAATGGCTTTGGCGGGATTGCTCACGTCATCTATCCTTATGCTGAAATGTCAACGCGACGCCCGGTCTTGGCACTTTCGATTGCGCCGAAGACCATGGCGAGGCTTCTGATATTGTCGGAGCTGACCGTCTCCGGCCGCTTTCCGGTGCGGATCGCCTCGACGAAGCTTGCGATCACGCTCGCATGGCCGTGGGTTTCCTCGACACGTTCCGGTGCGGGAACTTCGACGGGTGAAAAGCCGCGGAGCAGGCCCGCCTCGTTGCCGGCGACAGCAGCCTTGAACCCATCCTCGCCATCCCAGGTCAGCATTCCCTTCGAGCCGACGATCCGCCACTGGCTTTCCCAGCTCGTGCGCTCACCTTCGGCACACCAGGAGCCACGATAGGTGAAGACCACGTCGTCGGAGAATTCGAAGGTCGCGTTGGCAGAAGCGCCATGCCGGTACCAGGATCCTTTGGGATTGCGCTCGACGCAGTAGACGGCGAGCGGCTTCTTGCCGGCCACGTAGCGGGCGGCATCGAAAGTGTGGATCGCCATGTCGAGGAGCAGGACATTATCCATCTCTTCGCGGAAGCCGCCGAAATGGGGAGCAATGAAGAAATCACAATGTATGCCGGTCAACTCGCCGATCGCCCCGCTTTCGACGAAACGGCGCAGGCGGCGGACGCCGGAAATGAAGCGACGGTTCTGAATGATCGCGTGGATCTTGCCGGTTTCGGCGGCGAGATCGATCAGCGCCGCCCCTTCTGCAAGCGAGGTTGCCATCGGCTTTTCAGAGAGCACATGGCAGCCGGCCTTCATGGCCGTCGAGACGACATTGAAACGCGCAGCCGGGATAACGACGTCGAAGAGGATATTGGCTTCGGTCTGATCAATGATCTCAGCGAGATCCGTGCCGACCCGAGCCGCTCTCAAACCGAATTCCGCGGCGAGCGCTTCGGCGGCAGCCGGATTGACGTCGACCAGGCCGACGATCTCGATTGCCTCGGCAAGATCAGGCGTTTCCTTGATAGCACGCAGCCAGCCTTTAGACATAGCTCCGCACCCGCACAGAACGGCATTCAATTTCACGATTTCCTCCAGCGGTGCGCTTCAGATTCCTCCCGAAACGCCTTCCGTAAACGTTTACGATACTAAGCGGAAACGTTTACTGCTGTCAATGCCTATGCCGGTAGCTCAAATACTGCGAAAAATCGCAATGCGAACGGGCGCTTAGCCAAAAACCTTTCGCAATGCAGCACTATTTTATTTGAAGGGTTTTGCAAAATGGCGCCTCTTCCTCGCTGTGGCGCTTTCCGTAAACGTTTTCTCATGGCAATAAGATCGGATAACACACGTTCCGGAAGAAAGATCGCCGCAGATGAAGGGTATCCGCCAGCTCGCAGAACATCTCGATGTATCCATCGGGACGGTTTCGCGCGCGCTGAACGGCAAGGCTGATGTCAATGAAGAGACGCGAAAGCGAGTATTGGCCGCCGCCGAAGAGTTTGGCTACGTCGCCAACCAGTCTGGCCGCAGCCTTCGCCAAGGCACGACCAACGTTATCGGCTTGATGATCGAGACCAGCAAGGAAACGGTCGAAAATAGCGACAACTTCTTTCTCGGAGTGACGGGCGGGCTGCAGAGCGTGTTTTCACGCCACAAGCTCGATCTCGTCATGCTCCCCTGCCCGAGCGACGAGGACCCTTACGAATATTTGAAGCGCATGGTGGCGCGCCGCGTGGTCGACGCGATGATCATCTCCGCGACACAACGCATCGACAAGCGCATCGATCTGCTCGTCAAGGCAAAAATCCCCTTCGTCGCGCTCGGCCGCAGCTCTTCCGGCGGCGGCAACTTCACCTGGATCGACCTTGATTTCGAAGGTGTCGCGACCAGCGCCGTCGACCGGCTTGTCGCCAAAGGCCATCGCCGCATCGCGATCGCCGCTCCTTCGGGCGAGATCAATCTCGGCTATATCTTCGTGGACGCCTATCGAAAGGCTCTGGAGACGCACGGGATCAAATATGATCCGAAGCTGGTGATCCGCGTGAAATCAAGCGAACAGGGCGGCTACCAGGCCGGCCAGGAGTTGCTGCTGATCGAAGACAGGCCGACGGCTATCATTCTCATCTACGAACTGATGGCGATCGGCCTCTATCGCCGCCTTGTCGAAGCCGGCATTGTCCCAGGCCGGGATCTCGCTGTCATCGGCTTTCGCGAGGAACCACGCGCAAAATTCCTGCAGCCGACGCTGACATGCTTCCGCATGTCGCTGCCTGACCTCGGCGCGGCACTTGCCGAAACCCTGCTTGCGGCCATGCCGGCCTATTCCGAGATCTACCGAAACGGCGCTCGCAACCGGATTTGGCCGCTGGAGCTTGTGCCCGGGGAAAGCGATGCTTTTTTCACAGAACCTAAAACGTGACGCAATGTGCGTCGCTCGATCCATGTTTCTGACAAGAGACGAACGGTCTCACGCAAGCCCCCTATGCCGCCCGTCTCGTCGGCGGCAGATTTCAATCAAAGTTGGTACCAAACGCGTGGGTTGTCGCCCGACTGGATCATCAGCCAGCGAAGATCCGTATCCCTCCAGCCCTTGATCGCGTTCGAGCGGTTGTCGAGCACCAGGTCGCCCTGATCGGTCTTGACGACGAGAACCGCATGACCTTCGCCGGCGGGCGTCTTGGTCACGGCGATCCGAAGCGCTTTCGCTGACCAGCCCATGGCGATGAGACGGTCACGCTTCGTCAGCGCGAAATCTTCACAGTCGCCGGATTTCACATTCACCTGCCAGACATCGCCCTGATCGGGCCTGTCATTGACCGGCCTGATCGAGCGGTTGACGGAGGCGTTGACGGCCCGAAGCTGCTTGTCTGCGAAAGGGCTCAGGAAGATTTCGGACGCGCCGCCGCCAGCAGCACATTCAGCCGGATTCTGAGCGCAAAACATCACATGCGCGAAAGGGGCTGAAGTGCGGCGCCTCTCCGAGATATAGCTGATTGCCGGCGCTGTCTTCAGCCCGCGGGCAAAGCCGGCCGGACCAGCAGCCTCAGCAGTCTGAACTGCAAACAGAGATGCAAGCGCCACCGTCGCAATCAGTGCATGCTTGAACATTTTCTTACCCCGCTTCGACGACCGCGGCGCGGTCAGATGCACATGCCGGTTAACCCGGTTTCTAATCCTTAGGCTGAAGCTCTAGCCAGCTTTGACCAATGACCGGGACCATACGGGGAAGGAATCTCGATCCCTTTAAATCGATCCGAACAATTTTAATGGATCCCGTTTTTGGCGGCAGTCGAACGCACGTTGGCCGCTTCCAATCCGAATGCCGCATCGGCATAGGACAGGGTTGCAAAGTCCGATTAATTCTTGCAGAGACAGGCGTAGCGGTGCCGGAGGGGCGACCGCTATCTAAAAAGTTAGTCACGTGGCTGTAACGGACAGATTGAAGACCATTTTTGCCGGCCTTTACAGCACTCTCGTGCTGGCTGCCGTCATTCCGTTCGGTCTCGTCGACGCCAGACCTTTCGCCGCGGTCGCCATCTGCATGTTTGCTCTGAGCGCAGCCTCCTTGCTGCTATTCGGAGAGCCCCGGCGCGGCCGCTGGGTCTTCGTCTTTGCACTGCAGCTCTTCATCGTCACCTCGGCTTGGATCGTTATCCAAACCGTCCACCTACCCTGGCCCTCTCTCGTCAATCCAATCTGGAAGGACGCAAAACTGCTCGCTGGCGCATCGAGGGATACGATTTCGGTCGCGCCGGCCGACACACTCGCCTCCCTCCTTTATATAGCGCTGCCGGCCATGACTTTTTTGACCGGCCTCATCATTGCCGATACAGACAGGCGGGCGCGTCGCATCTTAGTCACGCTTGCCATTGGTGCAGGCTTGATTTCGCTGTTCAGCCTCTGCCAGTTTTTGATGTTTCCAAAGATGTTGCTGACCGAGAACAAGCGGTATTATCTCGACAGCCTCACCGCCGTCTTTGTCAACCGCAACACGGCAGCAACCTTCCTGGGGGTTGGTTTTCTGCTGCTTGCAACATTCGCTTCGGAAAACGGCCGCGCCTATTTCGGTTTCTCATCCGCTCCCTCCGGAAGTTTCAACGAACGCCTGGCTTTCTGGTTTTTCGCCGGCCTTGGCCTTTGTTGCCTGACCGCTTTGATGCTTACTCAATCCCGCGCCGGGCTTGCCGCAACGGGCATCGGCTCCCTCCTGTACCTCCCTTATCTTGCCAGCCGGTGGAAGGGCAGACGCTCAAGGCTTTCCTCTCGAGCGAGCAGATCGCTGACTCGGAAATGGCTGCCCGCAGCCGGTGCAATTGCCCTCATTCTCGTTTTCGCGATCATTTTTGGCGGGAGAGCGATCTTGCGCGCTGACCAGAAGGGGGCGGACGACGACCGCTTTTGTGTATGGTCGGGTACGATGAACGCTCTCTCTCAGAACTGGCTGCAGGGGACCGGGTTCGGCACGTTCCGCACCGTCTTTTCGGCCTATCGTACGCCCGATTGCGGGATCGGTGGGATTGTCGACAGGGCGCATAATTCCTACTTGGAAGGCTTCTTGACGCTTGGGATCATGTTCCCGATCGTCGTTATCCTGATTTTTCTCGTCCTCGCGCGTGTTTTTTGGGACGGCTACCGAGCTCGTCGTCGTCAGAGACACTATCCAATTCTAGGTTGCGCCTCGGTTCTATTGGTGGCGACACATTCTGCTATCGATTTCTCGATTCAGATTCCCGGTTTTGCCATCTTCTTCACGGGCCTTCTGGCGGCGGTCATTTCAATTTGCTGCAGTCGCGAAGAAAGAGTCAGCGAAAACAATAGCGACGTTCCGGCCGGGCTGCGAATCGAGCGCTCGGCTGAGATTTTTGAAATATGACCATTTGAAGGCTGACATCACATAAAATCACCATCAAGAAGACTCCAAATATTCGTTCTAGTTGTATCCGAATTACTGCAGAATCCTTACGTATCGCGCCCTGCTAATTTACCATAACCGAGAGAATGCTAGTTGCCCTATTGCCACAATAACCTTCTGTTAGGTATGCAGCAGCTGGCGGGGTCGGATATCTACTTGTCTTTTAAGCTAGCACCGGGCTAAACGGTTTCAGTGCTATACCAGATAGGGTCATGATGGGCATTCCTGTAACTCGACGCGGCGGCATCATTGTATCGATGCTGATCGCGCTTTCCAGCTGCACTTCTCTCCCTCGGTCCGGTCCGGACCATACGGAAATCGACCGCGCTGCAGCAATTAAGGTCACGACACCCAACCGAAAGGTTGGCATCGACTACGTGCTGATCGACTTAAACAAGGGAATTTTACCCTATTTCGACAAGATCCCGACGAGCTCGCTGCGCACCGGTTTCGGCGGTGGTCGCGGTGGAGCCCCGGATATCCCGCTTGGTTTCGGCGATGTCGTGCAGGTTTCAATTTTCGAAGCTCAGTCGGGGGGGCTTTTCATTCCGTCCGACGCAGGCAGCCGTCCCGGCAATTATATTACCTTGCCTCAGCAGACGATCGACAAGGCTGGTACGATCAGCATCCCCTACGCAGGCCGAGTTCCCGCCGCCGGCCGCATGAAGGAGGAAGTCGAGAAGGATATTGAAGACCGGCTGGCAAGCCGTGCTATCGAACCTCAAGTGGTTCTCACGACCAGCGGCAGCCGTTCCGCTGAAGTGGCCGTCGTCGGTGACGTCAACAATCCGCAGAAGGTCGTTCTTTCGCCGGCCGGTGATCGCATTCTCGATGCGATTTCCCAAGCGGGCGGCCTCACGACGCCGAATATTGAAACCAACATCACATTGCAGCGCCGCGGCAAAACGGCAACTGTCGCTTACGAAACTCTGTTGAAGAATCCGTCCGAGAATATTTTTCTCGCGCCGGGCGACACCGTTTCGGTCGAACACGAGCGCCGGACGTTCATCGCGCTTGGTGCATCCGGCGTCAACAATCGCATTGATTTTGAGGATTCAAACCTGACGCTCGGCGAAGCTATGGCTAAGGCCGGCGGCCTCGTCGATACGCGCGCGGACCCGCGGGAGGTCGTGGTTTATCGTAAGGTCGACCGCGGCATTCTCCAGCGTCTGAACATCGACACCAGCCGCTTCAAGGGCGACCAGGTGCCCGTCATCTTCCGGGCGAACCTGCGCGATCCGGCAACCTTGTTCGCGGTTCAGGAGTTCCGCATGATGGACAAGGACGTACTGTATATCTCCAACTCGGATTCTGTTGAGCTCGTGAAGTTCCTCGACGTCCTGAACTCGGTTACCTCCACGGTCAGGGGCGTTTCCAATGATGCCCTCGATACCCGCGACGCCGTCCGAGATCTTGGGAATTAAATATATCGAGTAATACTTGGAGAACCTGATATCGAACGGGCTGGTGCGTAACGGAACTTATGTTATGAGTTCCGTTATCTTTCAGAGTCCGTTGTCTTTAAGAGCCCTGGGGTATGATAAATACAAGTAATCTAGTAAAAGGCACGGCCGCCTTTGCATTCGGCGCTCTTTCCTTTGCGACTTCGTCTTTTGCAGGTAGTTGCATTTTGCGTCCAGGCGCGGCGAGCAGTTTGCAGATGGACGCCTTCAAAGCCGCTCCGGCAAGCATTCTTGTGGGCAATCCATCCGACGGTCTGCTCGCTGGCTCAGTTCGCACTCTCGCAGCAACCGAGACAACCCTGACGGCAACGCTGCTGACGCTGGCAGCCGACCCAGCAACAACGGATGCTCAAAGAGCAGCTATCGGCGCCGGCCTCGGGCGCGCCGTCAACGTTTGCCGTCCGCTGCACTCCGATCTCGCTGACGAGATTGCGGCAGCTGTCGCAGCGGCAATCGTCAGCAACCCGGCGCTCGAGAGCTTCCGCACGGCATTTGAAGCTTCGCTGACCGGCCAGACTGCTGTTGCAGCACTCGGTGGCGCGGGCGCAGGCCCTGCAGGTGGCGGTGATATCAGCGGTCTTGGTGCATCAGGTTTGGGCGGACCGGCAGGTGGCGCGAATAGTGGCGGCGCTACCCAGGGTGGGGGTTCGCTCCAGACGGGCGCTTCAGGCGGCGGCAATTTTACGACTATCCTCAACAATTCTGTCAGCGGCAGTATCTAATCCGATTTCAAAATTGGCGTAGTGCATTCAGGAAGGGCCGTTCGGCCTCTCCTCTTTTCCCTTCATTTAAAGAAAAGCTCCTATCTCGCACGAGCCATGCAGGCGGTGGAGCCGATCGTTCCTGAAGCAGGTCGGACCCGTAGGACATGTCTCATCACGTCAATGCAAGCAGACAAACGCGGCGAAGAGCCGCGGCCCCGATCGCGCTGCCAATTCCTTCTCCCTTAGCCCTCCTTTTCATTCTGACTGCCATCACGTTGCTCACCTTTGCCGTTGCCGATCTCAGGCAATCGGCACGATTTGCCGATATCTTTCTCGTCGCGACGAGACTTGAGCAATCTGAACAGGTAAGCCCTGAAACGCTTGCAAGGACGGCCGCCGACACTGACACGATCGTCTCCGGGGATTATTGCCGCTCCGATATAGTTATGGCGGGCACGACACTCGTCCTGAATAGGCTGGATACGGCCGATGAGATCACCGGCTACGAGGCATGGGCCAAGGCTGCAGACGACGCCGCGCGATATATGCGCCACGCCGTCTCCTGCATGCCAACGGAAAGCAATCTCTGGCTCCGGCTTGCGATTGTTCGTGCCGTAATCGCCCAAGAGCCAAAATCAATTGCCCGGCTGATGACGATGTCAGCGCGGCTCGCGCCTGCGGACGAGCTCGCCCTTCTCGCCCGCCTCTACTTCTGGAACCATCTGAACGTAACAACGCTCAAAAATGCGCGAACCACCGTCGAGAGCGATGTCGGCCTGCTCTTAAAGGTTGGAGATTCACGGAGAGTAGCGCCCGCATTGAAGAGGATCAGCCCTGCCCTGCTGCCCTATGTCAAGCAGGCCGGTATGCAATTGCCAGCCAGCAAAAAGGGCTCACTCACGTGGTTCGGTTTCAGTCTCGACAAACTGCCGTGAGGTAAGCAGCCGCTTCAGCGCAACACGATTGCCTGGCGGTTCATGATGCGCAGCACCGTCAACTTACCGGTCGCAAATGCCCCGGTATCGATGGCGATACGGCCATTACCAAAAAAAGGTTGAGCGACAGGCGTATGACCATGCACCACAAGCAAAGGCAGCTCGGGCCCTCGCGTTAGAAAGGGTTCGCGAATCCAGAATAAATCTCTGTCCCTTTGCTCAGAAAGAGCAATGCCAGGCCGGATCCCAGCATGCACGAAAACAATGTCCCCCACTGTGACCATTGATGGCATCTCAGCCAATAGTTTTTTATGATGAGCTGGAATGGCATCGCTGATTGCACGCTCTATCGCTCTCTTGCTGCCGTGCTTCAGCAAATAGGTGACATCGATCCCGTATGACTTGAGCGTTTCCATGCCGGCAAAGCGATACCAGCTCGGGAACAGGCCCGGCTCCTCGAGCAATCGTAGAAATGCATCGTCGTGATTGCCGCACAACGTAACCTGTTTAATATTTTCTGGGGTTGGTTTACAGAGATGCTCAACAACGTCCTTGGAGGATGAACCACGGTCTACGTAATCTCCGAGCATGACTATCAAAGCGGTGCCTGTGCATCTTGAGAAGTCCTCGAATATCTTCCGTTCTGCTTCGAGAAGTTTGCTGTAGCAGCCATGTATGTCGCCGATAGCATAGATGGCAGAGAAATCAGCCGCGTCGAAATGGAGCCTTTGCCGAGGTTGACCGCGAACCGCCAGAAGAGGCGTTCTTTTTCCTGTAAGCTTCTGAAACACCCCAAATAGAGTTGGCTTTATAGAGCTTTGGTGGCGCTTCGCGTGTGAACTTGGCATGCTATTTTTGATCCTCATGTCCTTATATTTGTCGGTCTCAGTTGGACTTGTCGCGCGCGCAATAAAGATCTCTTTGTCAGTGGAGTTTGCAGGCATTTCACGTTCGAAAATCCACGAAAACCAGTAGCAGTTCTCAAGACGCAATCCAGAATAAGCCTAAAGATATTTGCTTTTTCCAGGATTTACATGATTTCTCTTGGTAAATCGGTCCACCATCGCCGTTCACTACATGGAGATACTATGTGCATGCCGGCCAGAGAAAGTTACATCCTTCCAACAAAATTCGAACACGTTGAGGTGTCACAGCGACGTTGCAGCAAGCTTGGATAATCACTAAAAATCATCGCGGTGCAAACTCGGCGTTGGAGCGGATTGACGGTATTGCAGTCGGAGCACTTTGTCCTGTTTGAGCTTAAATATTGATTGACGCTATCCCTTCATGTAGCGTGCGCCCACTTTCGATTGGCTTCCTGGAAGCGTTTGATAGGCGCACCTACAAGACCTTTCACCGATATGACTCAACTCAACGGAGGCTCCGGATTGCTTTCACCAGATAAGGTCACGGAACACACAAACGAGGAGTGGGAGCACTCTGAATCGGGGAGCACTATTGATGTCGAAAAGTTGATTGCGATTGCGGCACGCCAATGGCGTCCGGTCGCGCTCTCCGCGTTTCTATTTATCGTCCTGGGAATTATCTATATTGTTACCGCGGTTCCCAAATATACTGCTTCAGCAAGCGTGCTTATCGACCGTGGCAACAGCGAACTCCTGAGCCAACTTTCCAACGCCGGCGTTCCTGTAGAGGATGACTCGTCGGTGTTAAGCGAAGTGGAGCTTTTCAAATCTGATTCAATCAGCTCCGCCGTTATCGACAAGTTGAAGCTGCTGGATGACCCTGAGTTTTCCTCGCCGGACAACTCGCCGATTGCCATGCTTCGTTCATTGCTTAAATTCCGCAGCTGGTTTGCAAGCGACGACGTCGATGCCGATGATATCGACTCCAAACGGCGTGATGCGGCTCAAAAGCTCACCGACAATATGGATGTTGATCGGGTTGGCCGCACCTATGCTCTCTCGGTGAGTTACACCTCGACCTCGCCGGATCTGGCTGCCAAGATTGCCGGCTCAATTGCTGATGCTTACCTCGTGGATAAGCTGAACTCGAAATACGAGGCGACACGGCGCGCCAGCGATTGGCTCCAGGAACGAATAGACGAGTTGCGACAAAAGGCGCTCGACTCCGATCTTGCGGTCCAGAAATTCCGCACCGCACACGGGCTGCTTGCCAGCGGTGGCCAATTCCAGCTTCTCAGCGACCAGCAGCTTTCAGAGCTGACGACCCAGCTTATCTCGGCACAAGCCGAAACGGCAAAGGCGCAAGCAAAATACGACCGCGTCAAATCGATCATCGACAACAAGCGCACGGATGCAATCGTAACCGATGTTCTTGATAATTCGATTTCCAACGACCTGCGAAAAAAATATCTCGAAGCATCGAAGATCGAGGCTGAGATATCTGCCCGTCTGGGGCCAGATCACATTCAAGCGGTTCGTTTGCGGAGCGAAATGGCCGAATATCAACGGCTGATGTTCGAAGAACTTAATCGTATCGCGGAAAGCTATCAAAGCGAGCTCCAGGTCGCGCAAACCCGCGAGAAGGCCCTTCAGGCAAGTGTCACGCAAGCAAGCAGCGTATCGGCCACCGCCGGCGAAACGCAAGTGCAGTTGCGCGAACTCGAGCGCACCGCCGATACCTATCGGAATCTTTATCAAACTTTCCTTGCTCGCTTCCAGGAGGCAACCCAACAGCAGACCTTCCCAATCACGGAAGCGCGCGTCATTACCAAACCACAGGTACCGACATCCGCCAGCGCGCCGAAAAAACCCCTGGTGCTTGCTCTTGCCCTGGTACTTGGCTCACTCGTCGGCGGCGGCATCGGAGCCTACCGCGAATTCCGCGACCGCTTCTTCAGAACAGGCGATCAGGTTCGGGATGTCCTGTCGCTGGAATATATCGGCCATGTACCGGCCATCGACGCGAAGGAAGCCGCGAGCGGCGCCAGCGAAGTAGAATCGACCCGCGGCGTGCAGACCGGCAACGGCGTTACCAATTACGTGGTCAACCACCCGCTGTCGGCTTTCGCGGAAACAATGCGCAGTGCGAAAATCGCTGTCGACATGGAAAACCCGAGCGCCCGCAGCAAAGTCATCGGTGTCATCTCCTGTCTTCCGGGTGAAGGTAAGTCCACTATCGCGATTAACCTTGCTCAGCTCCTCGCGATGCAGGGCGCTCGCACCCTGCTGATCGACGCCGACCTTCGCAATCCAGGAGCAACACGCGCCATCGGTCGGCATGCCGAACAGGGCATTCTGGAGGCGTTGCTGGAAGGAAAGCCGCTCAAGGATCTGCTGCTTCTCGATAGCAAGACAAGGCTTGCCTTCCTGCCGGCTGTGGTCAAGCGTCGCGTGCCCCATTCCTCTGATCTGCTCTCTTCATCCATCATGGCAAACATGCTGGAAGAACTGAAAGCACATTTCGACTATATCGTTCTCGACCTGCCGCCGGTTGGCCCGGTCGTCGATGCCCGTGCGATCAGCCCGATGCTCGACGCCTCGCTCGCCGTCATCGAATGGGGCCGTACCTCGCGTCGCGTCGTCCGCACGACCTTCGCAGTTCAGCCGGAACTCATGCAAAAGTGCATTGGCGTCGTGCTGAACAAGGTCGACACGGAAAAACTAAAGCTCTATCGCACCTACGGTTCCGGCGAGTACTATTACAATCGCTATTCCGCCTATTACCACGAGGCGTAGTAGCGCTTTTCAGCGAAATCTGAACTGAGTTATGCGGCGAAATTCGCCGCATAATTTTTTGTCACATCCATTCCGAGAAGAACCCGCTGATTGCCTCGATCTCATTCGGGCGGATGTCATGTCCTCCCGAATGCCATTCCGTCTGCACTTGCGCCTTCTGACCCTCGAAATAGGTCGAAAGCGCTTCAGTCAAGGCGACGGGCGAGATCGGATCACGCTGGCCTGCCGTGATCAATATCCTGCGGCCGCTCAGATCGGGATTTGCGCGTGGCCGGAAAGGAATGAGCGGATGGAGCAGAGCTGCCGCGTCGAACAAGCCTTTCTCGATAAGTACATTCGCCAGAATGTTGGCGCCGTTCGAAAATCCGAGCCCGAGGATTCTGGATGCGCCCTGTGCAGACGCTAGATCTTGGACATACCCACTCATCTTTTCGGTCGCCCGCGCAAGGTCGGCCATATCATAGACCCCTTCACCGGTGCGCTTGAAAAAGCGGGCTGCCCCATATTCGAAGACATCGCCACGCGGCGACACGATCGTCGCCTCCGGCAGCAATCGCCTGCCGAAATCGAAGAACTGGTTTTCGTCGCCACCCGTTCCGTGAAGTACGAAGAGGATAGGTTTGCCGGATGCACCGGAATGCAGCCGGTGCACATAACCATTATCGGTCATTTTTCTGACTCCGTTTAGCCTTCGAGGGGCTCCAGATGCTGCTCGATGAGGGCGCGCAGATGAGCATGCTGCTGTGGCAGCTTCAATGCCTCGCCGAGATGGGCCGTATCCTCGTCACGGTCGAAACCAGGCTCATTGGTAGCGATCTCGAACAACACGCCGCCTGGCGTGCGGAAATAGATCGCCCAGAAATAATCGCGGTCGATGACCGGGGTCACCTGATAGCCGGTATCCATGAGCGCCTTGCGCACTTCAAGCTGCTTTTCGCGGTTCTCGACGGCGAAGGCGACATGGTGGACAGAGCCGGCGCCGGGAAGCGCGCGGGCGATATTGGGCATGGTTTCAAGATCGACCAGATGGGCACCATTGCCACCGGGAATGATGAAACGCTTCACGCCATCCTGCTCCTCCTGGACGTCATAGCCCATAAACCTCAAAAGTTCGGCCGTAGCGCCATCATCCCTCAGCCGCATCGCGACGGAGTGGAAGCCGCGGATAGCATGATCGTCGCTGACACCCCCATGCGTCCAGGGAGCGCGGGTATCGTCCTTGACCTCGACGAGCGCGAAGCCGTCGCCATCCGGACCGGCAAAATTCAGGCGCTTTTCGCCAAACGACTCTTCCGTCTTCAGGCCGGTGACATTGAGCTTCGCCAGCCGATCACTCCAGAAACCGAGCGACCCCTCGGGAACCGAGTATACCGTGGTGCCGACTTCGCCGGTTCCCGGACGCCCCTGCGCCATCTTCGGGAATGGGAAGTAGGTCATGATCGTGCCGGGGGAACCGGTTTCGTCACCATAATAGAGGTGATAGACGTCCGGGGCGTCGAAATTGACTGTTTTCTTGACGCGGCGCAGGCCCAGCGCATTGGTGAAGAATTGATTGTTGGTTCGGGCGTCCTCCGCCATTGATGTGACGTGGTGCAGACCCTTGATCTGATCAAGCATTTTAGACCCTTTCTGCCCGCGTCGGGCGGGCTTTCGATAGGTCTTAGATGAGCCTTTTGCGCCGTAAGTCATAGCCCGACAAGACGGCACGCATTGTCTTCATTTTGTGAACAACAACACGCAAGCGTTCACGGACTGGCAGGGAGCTGCCAGTCGATGGGGGCGCGGCCGTGCGTCTGCAGGAACGCATTCGCCTTGGAAAAATGCCGGGATCCGAAAAAACCGTTATGGGCCGAAAGCGGCGACGGATGCGGCGCCTTCAGCACCAGATGTCGCCGTGCATCAACGAAAGCCGCCTTCTTTTGAGCATAAGAGCCCCAGAGCATGAAAACGACAGCCTCGCATTCGTCATTCACCTTGCGGATGACGGCATCGGTGAATCGCTCCCAGCCCTTGCCCTGATGCGAAGCGGCTTGCGATTCCTCCACCGTCAGCACGCTGTTGAGCAGAAGCACACCCTGCTTTGCCCAATGTTCCAGGAAACCGTGGCGCGCCGGCGAAATACCGAGATCGGTCTCCATCTCCTTATAGATGTTGACGAGCGAAGGCGGAATACGCACGCCGGGGCGAACACTGAAGCAAAGCCCGTGAGCCTGGCCGACGCCGTGATAGGGATCCTGCCCGAGAATCACGACCTTCACTTTCGCAAGCGGCGTCAGATCCAGGGCACGAAAATACTCGCCGCCCTTTGGAAAAATTCGCCGTCCAAGCTGCTTCTGTTCCACGAGAAAGATCTTGAGCTGCTGCATGTATGGACTTGCGAACTCGCCGGCGAGAGCTGTCTTCCAGCTCTCTTCAAGAGTGACTGACGTGTCGTTCACGACGCAAACCTCCCGGATCGATAAGCCCCTGCAAGAAAACCGTTCTAACAAAAATATGCAAAGCCACAATACGCGGTAATCGCAATGCCATGCCTTGTCATCTCGCAGATGCGAAGAACACTCGGAGCTGTCATAAATCGGAAATTCTCCGCCGTTACCAAAAGGGCTGGCAACGATGCGCAAATGATGGCAATACTTCCCTAATGCCCATCTGCCGTTTTAACTCTGCCTTAATTTTGCTGTTTACCCAAGCAAATCAGCACAGTAGAAATTGGTGGTTCACAGCGCGGGGTGCTTCGCATGAAGTTTGGAACAAGCGGCCTTCGTGGTCTTTCGGTGGATCTCACGGGACGGGCATCGGCGCTTTATGCCATGGCTTTCGGCAAATATTTGCTGCAGAGCAACAAAGCCGCACAGGGTGACGTCATCCTAATCGGCCGCGATTTCCGGGAGTCCAGCCCGGAGATTGCCGGTAACTGCGCAGGCGCCCTCGCAAGCCTCGGCTTCAAAATTCTCGACTGCGGCACCGTCCCGACACCAGCCCTTGCGCTCTACGGCCTGGAAAGAAAGGCTGCCTGCCTGATGATCACGGGTTCGCATATCCCGGCGGACCGCAACGGCATCAAGTTCTATCGTCCGGACGGCGAGATCGACAAGGCGGACGAAGCCGCGATTACCCGGTTTGCAACCGCAATCGAAACTTCCGGCGAAGTCGTTGTCAGCGAGGCCGCCGCCGTGGAGGACCACTCGGCGCAATGCCTGCAGCTCTTCTTTGAACGCAATGCCGCCCTCCTGCCATCGGACGCGCTTGCCGGCATGAAGATCGGCATTTATCAACACAGCACGGTTGCCCGTGACCTGATGGTCGATATCCTCGCCCACTACGGCGCTGAGACTGTCGCGCTCGGTCGATCCGAGACTTTCATTCCAGTTGATACGGAGGCGGTTTCCGAGGAAACGATCGCCCTCCTGCAAGGCTGGAGCTCAACCCACAGCCTTGATGCGATTGTCTCCACAGATGGCGATGGCGATCGTCCCCTGGTTGCCGACGAAACCGGGACGCCGTTGCGCGGAGATCTTTTGGGGCTGATATCAGCGAATTTCCTTGGCGCCGGTACTGTCGTCACGCCAGTCACCTCCAATTCCGGAATTGAAGCCGCGGGATCTTTCAAAGTCGTTCGCACCCGCGTCGGCTCTCCCTTCGTCATCGCCGGAATGGAAGAGGCCGTCGCCGCCGGCAAGAATCTCGTAATGGGTTTCGAGGCGAATGGCGGGCTTTTGACGGCAACGTCCTTCGATATCAACGGCAGCAGTGTCCGGGCACTGCCTACGCGCGATTGCTTCTTGCCGATGCTGGCAACGCTTTTGCTCGCCGCAACCCGCAAGCAGCCGCTTTCGATTGTCGCGGCCTCCTATAAACTGCCCGTTGCCGCGGCCGACCGCCTTGAGAATTTCCCGGTCGAAACCAGCGCAGCGTTGATGGCATACCTGCGTGAATCCGATGCTAATCTCGCGCAATTCCTGCAGCCCATCGGCGAGGTCGGTTCGAAAAGCGATATTGATGGCTTGCGCGTGACGTTACGCGATGGCCGTATCATTCATTTTCGTCCGTCAGGCAATGCGCCGGAAATGCGCTGCTACGTGGAAGCCGGAGGAGAGGCAGCCGCCTTAGAACTCCTGAATATGGGATTGACCCGAATTAAGCACTGGGCAGAAGCCCGGTAACCATGCGACAACCTGTCCGTTCATTTCAAGGAAGAGTATCCTATGACACAGAAAATCGTCCCCGTGATCATGGCTGGCGGCAAGGGCACGCGCCTTTGGCCGCTCTCGCGCGCAACTGCGCCGAAACAGTTCATCCAGTTCGTCGGGGACAAGACGCTGTTTCAGGAAACCCTGGTTCGCGTTTCCGATCCGGCGCTTTACGAAGCCCCCGTCGTCGTGACGAATGAGGACTTTCGCTTCCTCGTTGCGGAACAGGCTCGCGAACTCGATATTCCCCTCGCCGCGGTATTGCTGGAGCCGGTTGCTCGCAACACCGCCGCGGCAGTGGCAGCGGCTGCAAGCCTGACCTCCGAGCATTTTGGCAAAGAAGCCATCATTCAAATGCTGGCCTCCGACCACGAGATCCTTGCAGACGAAGCCTATTTCGACGCCATCCACACGGCGCGCGATGCGGCGGCCAAGGGTAAGCTTGTCACCTTTGGCATCACCCCAACGGAGCCGGCCACCGGCTATGGATATATAGAGGTCGGAAAGCAGCTGCCGAGCGGCGCGCATGAGGTCAAGCGTTTCGTTGAAAAGCCTGTTCGTGAAAAGGCGGAAGAAATGCTGGCCCGCGGCGGGTTCTACTGGAACTCAGGTATCTTCATGTTCCCCGTCGCCGAACTGCTTTCTGAAATGCAAGACTACGCACCAGATGTGCTGACGGCGGCCACCAAGGCTCTTTCAAGGGCGACGCGAGATCTGGACTTCACACGCCTGGACGCAGAACAGTTCGCCACAAGCCCCGATATTTCCATCGATTACGCCATCATGGAGAAGACGTCGAAGGCTGCAGTTGTTCCGTCGGCCTTCAAGTGGTCGGACATGGGCAGCTGGGATGCCGTGTGGAAAACCGGGATCCAGGATGAAAACGGTAATATTGCTGCCGCCAATACGACTGTTGTAAACACCCGCAACTCGCTCGTCATGACCCACGGCGTTCATCTCGCTGTTCAGGGAATGGATGACGTCGCCGTCATTGCCAGCGAGGATGCTGTTTATGTAGGACCCTTGAAGGAAAGCCAGGAAGTCGGCAAGCTCGTCAAGCTCCTTGCCGGCCACAAGAAGACGTCGAAGCTGACGGAGACGCATCCCACGTCCTACCGTCCGTGGGGCGGCTATACCTCGATCTTCAACGGCGATCGTTTTCAGGTGAAGCGTATCTTCGTAACGCCTGGCAAGAAGCTATCGCTACAGAAGCACCATCACCGCTCCGAGCACTGGATCGTCGTGAAGGGAACGGCGGAAGTCACGATCGGCGACAATGTGCAGATGTTGCGCGAAAACGAGTCGGTCTATATCCCGCTCGGCGAGGTCCATCGCCTCGCAAACCCCGGCAAGATTCTGTTGGAGCTCATTGAGGTTCAGACCGGTTCCTACCTTGGCGAAGACGATATCATCCGTATCGTCGACGAGTTCGGCAGAACCTAAACCTAAGCTTTTGGGCGGTCTTGAACTTGGTTCTCCGCCCCTGTAACGGATAGTGGTCCGCCTTTATGGTCGGACCACTTTTTGTTGAATGAAGGTTACGCCATGCGCATTGTGATGATTGGTTCGGGTTATGTTGGCCTCGTTTCCGGTGCCTGCTTTGCAGATTTCGGCCACCATGTAACCTGCGTCGACAAATCTGAAGCCAAGATCAATGCTCTTGAAGCCGGCGAAGTGCCGATTTACGAGCCTGGCCTCGAAGCCATTATCCAGCAGAATCGCAGCGCTGGCCGCCTCGATTTCTCGAAGAATCTCGCCCCTTCCGTCGGTGAAGCCGACGTGGTCTTCATCGCTGTCGGCACGCCGTCCCGCCGTGGAGACGGCCACGCGGACTTGAGCTATGTCTATGCAGCGGCGCGAGAGATCGCCGCCGCTGTCAGAGGCTTCACGGTCGTCGTGACAAAATCCACCGTACCCGTCGGTACCGGAGACGAAATCGAACGGATCTTCCGAGAAGAATTTCCGCAAAAGGATATTGAGGTCGTCTCCAATCCGGAATTCCTGCGCGAAGGCGCAGCTATCACCGACTTCAAGCGTCCCGACCGTATCGTGATCGGTACTGAGGATGCGCGTGCTATCGAGGTCATGCGCGAGGTCTACCGCCCGCTTTACCTCAATGAAGCGCCGCTCTATTTCTGCGAACGCCGTACCTCTGAACTCATCAAATATGCTGCAAACGCCTTTCTGGCAATGAAGATCACCTTCATCAATGAGATCGCTGACCTCTCCGAAAAAATCGGCGCCGACGTCCAGAAGGTCGCCAAGGGTATCGGCATGGATAAGCGCATCGGTGACAAGTTCCTGCATGCGGGACCCGGTTACGGCGGTTCATGCTTCCCCAAGGATACGCTCGCTCTCGTCAAGACCGCGCAGGATTTCGATAGTCCGGTACGCCTGATCGAGACGACCGTTGCGATTAACGACAATCGCAAGCGTGCGATGGGCCGCAAGGTTATCGCTGCCTGCGATGGCGATGTGCGTGGCAAGAAGATTGCCGTCCTCGGTCTCACCTTCAAGCCGAATACCGACGACATGCGCGATGCGCCGTCGATCACCATCATCCAGGCTCTGCTGGATGGCGGTGCAACGGTTCACGCCTACGATCCTGAGGGCATGGAAGCGGCGAAAGATATGCTCGGCCCCGTCACCTACGGCAACGATCCTTACGAGATCGCCGCGGATGCCGACGCGATCGTAATCGTCACCGAATGGGATGAGTTCCGCGCACTTGACCTCAAGCGCCTGAAGACGGTTATGAAAAGTCCGATTATCGTTGATCTCAGGAACATATATCCCGTCAGCGAAGTGACCAAACATGGATTCGGCTATTTTGCCATCGGCAAAAAACCAGAGAAAAGGTGAGATCCGCTACTTCGTTTCGAAAAACTGGCTTCAAAGGGTTCCATTTTGAGCCCCCTATCCAGACGGTAACGGAAACGAGAGGCTAGCGGTTTCTCGAAGCGGACTTACGGCAACCTGCGACATCGTCACACTGCCCGGCGCAAGCGGGCCTTGCAAGACCGAGCACTATCTCATACGTGCAGCACCGCAAGACCGATAACGTCACAGATTCCAGGCAGGGCGAGGATCTGTGCTTTTGCGGATGATGAATGGAGAGAATTTCGCGACGAGCGTCTCTGTCGCATTCTTGTTCCAGTGGAGGCGAATTGGCCGCAGTGAGGTCCGGAAATAATCCGCCGGAGCTGCGACATCATCAGTTCCAAGCAATTTAAACCGCGGTATGGTTGCCCGTCCGGACAACGGCGTCGTCAATCGTGGCCCGTCTTGCGTGGTGTTGAGACGCACGACCATGCCGCCGACCGCTGAATAACGGCATGTCGCGGGACGGCTGTTCGCCTCGAGGCTGAACTCAAGCCCGAGCCAGCTATTGCTCGCTGACAACTCGTAATCCAACCCTGCCTCGACCCAATCCCCTTCAACGAGACCGAGTTTCTCAAAATCCATATCCGCCCAAGATAGCGTCAAAGTACATACACGAGAATCATTGGCATTATCGGCCGGGGTGATCGTAAATACCTGCCTCTCGACGCCGTCGGCTAAAGGCTCCTTTGACCCGATGATCGTGTCGTTCTGACCGCTGCCGCGTCTTGCCACAAGGCCATCGGCGACAGCGCCTGTCACACCCGACCGCTTGCCGGCACCTCCCGAAAAACCGCCAAGAGGCGAGAGGTTGGCCAACTTCACATCTCGGCTATAGAAGTCGCCTTCCATTACCATATCGCGCAATATCGGAAGCAGCACGGAATAGCGCAGCCACTGTCCATCGGTATTCAGGTGAACGCCGTCTTCGGTGATAGCGATACCTTGCTGAATTGCTTTGGCGAGCACGTCGCGATCGTCCACGACCCTGACACCTTCGCGGCTGCCAATCGAAACCAGATATTCGGTAAGGCCGCTGTTAAGCGCGTGCCGAGCATCTTCCGCCGCCCAAGTCCCTTTTGTCTTGCCAATTCTATCCACAGGCAACAGGCAGACAACCCAGATTCCTGCCTCCCGAAGCGGCTTCAACAAGGCTTCATAACGCTCGACAGCCTTCTCCACAGTGAGTTTATCGCTGGCAATATCATTGGTTGCAATATCCAGGAGGACGATGTCCGGCTGCCGCTCGAGGCACCACGGTAGTCGCGCCAAAGTCTGCGGCATATGCTCCCCGCCACGACCCGATATCGCCCCGGCCAGCCTTGCAGTCGGAGCGGCGGCAGTCGGAACTTTGGGATCATACCAGCAATCGAGATTGAACCGGTTGTCTATGTTGCGAAGCGGGCCGATGGTCCCGAGCCAGTTCGCCGTGACCGTATCGATACGCGGCGTCGGGCTTCCAGGATAGATTACCGTGTAACCACTATTGGCGACGAAGCTGTGACCTATCGCCATCACCTTCGCGCCTGTCTTGAGCGGCAGGGGCGGTAATGGACGCGATGAGGATGACGCCAATGCGTGAGAATTTCCAACGAGATAGGCGCCGGTTGCCGCCAATGTTCCAGTCAAAAAGCGGCGGCGAGTGATCGACGTAAGATATGATTGCAAATTCACAGCAAAACACCTTCTACCTTGGCTAATCGCCGCACGAGTGATCACCGCAAGCTCGACATTTCTGTGACCGAGGACCGGAAACCTCTGCGAGACGGGAGGCGAAAAACCCTCTCCTGTCAGGAAGGTGCAGGTTTGCGAGTCCCAAGTTTGCGAGTCCATTGTCGCGGCAAGAGTGGCACGGCGGCATTCACGGCTAGGAGATCTTCCTCGCATGCCGTTGTGCATGATCGTCCAAGGGGTGGTTTGCCAGCAACACGTGATCTCTTGGATGCGAGGAAGCGCATTGGCACGATCACGACCGACCGCGTCACCCCCCTTGCGAAACCGCTGCGGCAGGACGACTGCCTCTCTGCATTTGCGGCAAACTTCGAGTCTGGACGAGCCTTCGCGGATAAGGTTTCTCGTGCGTTGAAAGCAATGCCAAGAATATGAGAGGAAACTCCAGCGGTGACGAGAGAGCATTGTCGGAGTTGGACAAAAACAGGAAGCCTGCATAAGCCAAGATCGCGACGACGTTTGGGCGCCGGCCCCGGAAGCTGGCTTTGAGAACTGCAGCAGTAAGCAGCACGTAAAAAATGATCATGCCGGGAGTGCCAAGCTCGACCGACAGCCGAATGTAATCATTATGGGCAGCAGCAGAACCGGTGAGAATCTCGACTTCATGAGGCGTTATGAAGAACTGGTGTCCGAAGCCAATGCCTGTATAGGGAAATTCGGCAATGACGGTCCGCAGATAGTCCCACATGATAAATCGACCGTTATCGCCACTTTGAGCAAGCCGGGTCGCGAAACTCTTCCAAAAAATCGCCATTACAGCGAGCCCGCCTACCGAGCCTAAAACAATCAACGACAATTTGGTCGTAATGGCGATCCCTCGCTGGATGAGAACTGAAGCCCCTGTCACTACGACACAGACAGCCAGGGTCGCTCTGCCGCCAGCAGCAAGCAAAACCAGCAGATCGACGATAACCAGTATCGCGTAAGCTTTACGACCCGACAGGACGAGCTGCACCGCCGCAAAGACGCCGCACATTCCCAACGCCGATGTGAAAGCGGCCGCAGACAAGGAGCCCAAATACCGGTTGAGACCCGTCGCAAACTCGACCGCCGTCATCGGCTTCATGCCCGTGAAGTGATAGGCAAACCCCAGGAGTGCGCATAAGAGAGGCAGATATGCCGTCGCCTTCCAAACCGCTTGTTGGTCCCGAAAACCGGTTTTGCCTGCCAGTAGCGCAAACAAAATTATGATTTGATTGAGAGAGGCAAAAAAGATCGACCAACTGAAGCCCCTATAAGGGGTCGCGGCGGCAAGAATAAAAACGAGAAATATCTCTCCGACAAGAAGGAATATAATGCTCTTATCGGCCCCTTTCCGGAAAAGAAGCGCGAAAGCGGCCATTAAGAAGGAGGTCTTTTCAACCGCATTGCTGCCTGAGAAGTGCAGTGCTCCACCGATATTGAACACCAACAATATCAACGACGCTACATAGGTTACTCTAAATGCCATTCACCGCTTCCACTTTAATCGCGAGCCTAAATCCTAGCGAATCACAACCTATCCTAATGGATCTGAAAACCGGCTTCCGACCTGGCGCGAACACCCGCAAGCCAGTGTGCCGGAAAATGCTGTTTTCCTGCCCCGACGAATACCAACGTGATGCGTCCTGAATCCTGCAGCGAAGTCGAGACATCTGGTGGATCGTTCCTAACGGGCTTCCAGTGCTGACATCTCCCGTGATCCTCCATTGTTTGCTCTATGCCGTCAAGGAGTTCGGAACAGGGCCTTCCACGCCAGAACGCCAGCCCCATTTTAAAAAAATATATGTCAGCGTGATGGCTGGAGACGCTCCTGCCGGATATTAGGGTTGTTACGGCGCACGCCATGTCCATGCCACCGACGAAACCTGCTGCAACAGTCCCCGCTGGTAAGAGGCCACCAAGACTGACAAAAGCCGCCTCGTGACACAAGAAAAAAGGGCGTATCCTGGGGATACGCCCTCTCCACAATACTGCTTCCACAAATATCAACGAGATTCGCGGAGGAGTTTGAGCACAATCAGACAAACTGGCACGAAGTGCCAATCAGGAGTTATGCAAACAGGAAGTCGGAAGAATGAAGGTCCGCCATGTTAACGTTTTCCAGCGTTATCACATGATCGGGATCAAGGGTGATGACCGTATTTGCACCGACTTGCGCCATATGATCATGGATGAAGTTATAATTATACTGGCTGACGCCAAAGGCGCCGAACTTTAGCTTATCCTCACCCACGGTGAAGTCGGCAATGCGATCCTGGCCGTTTTCGAAAACGAAGGTATCGTGGCCTGAGCCGCCGACCAGGTAGTTGTTCCCCGATCCGCCAAATAGGAAATCGTTGCCGGCACCACCGTAGACGCCGTCATCGCCATCGCCGCCGTAAACGAAGTCATTGCCGTCATCGCCAAGCACCTTGTCGTTGCCGGCGCCACCATAGACATAGTCATTACCGGCGCCGCCGTGGACAATGTCATTGCCTTCATCGCCGTAAACACGGTCGTCGCCAGCATCTCCGTTGATACGGTCATCGCCGATTCCACCGCGGACGATGTCGTTGTCGTCGCCGCCGCTCAGGTAGTCATCGCCTGCGCCGCCATAGAGCTTGTCGGCACCGGTGCCGCCGAAAACGATGTCGTTTCCGTCGCCCGAGACAACGATGTCATTGCCGTCGCCGCTGTAAACAACGTCGTCGCCCTGCCCAGAATTGATGGCATCGTCGCCGGATCCGCCGTAGACGTGATCCCAGCCACTGCCACTGGTGATGAAATCGTCACCGTCACCGCCGAGTATCTTGTCACCACCATTGCCAGAATAAATTACGTCGGAGCCATCTCGGCCACGAATCTCATCGGCTGCTGCAGAACCCTTGAGAGTGTCGTCTGAATTGGAGCCCAGAACGTAGACCATTACAATTCTCCCTTTGAAACAAAAACAACTAGTTTATATTGAAGCGCTACTCGCTTTCGCCGATTGATTATGGGATATTTAATATATTGTAAACCCTGATGAAGAGCTAAATTCCTGTTAGGAAGAATATACTTAACGCACATTCTCCCGTTAAAGTAGCAAGCTCGGATACGGCCTTTAATGCCATCGATGCTGGCGAAATACTTTCATGATAGTGTCATATAAGAAGGTTCTCGCGATTAGGCGGGCGTTTTCCGGTGAGATCACGTATAAGCTGGACGAAATACAAATATATACTAATGTACGGATGATCTCCGCCTTCTTCCACTTCAGAAAATAGGCGTCGCGCTATCCAGCAGAATGAGAGGGTTCCGCTGCTGCAATTGCAGGCAATCGAGGGCAGGCAGAGGCAAGACGTCAAAGAAGTGGCAATTGTAAATGAGACTTCGGGCGCACTTTTCGCGAGCGATTACCGCTGATCCGGCCTCCTTCCAAGCCAAGCTCAATTCCTTCGGTCGACGGCTTGGCTTGAGCTTAACCCCGCCCGAGGGGCGCTGTTCGCACATAGCCTAAGGTTGCTTTCAAGACGTCTGTTCCCCATGCGGCCTTTTTTGGGTCTTTACCGCGTAGGCCACTTTTTTCCGACTCGCTCGGTTATCTCCACGGAGGTCTGGAGAGCCCTGTTTGCTGCGCTGCAAAATGCCTCGGCAACCGAACCCGATACGTGCGAAAATCTCCGCAGCGGTAAGGTAGGCGTGTAAAATTTAAATCAACTCAACGAAAAGGCGCATGCCATCTCATTGAAAAAAAATGAATTTTAGCATTGATGAGCATAGCGATTCCAGGTTTTCCGAAAAAAATCCCATGGCGGCTATTTCGAAAATGTCATATGCCCTATACAAACATGATTGAAATTGATCATCGGCGAAACGTTCATTTTTTTGCGGTTGCGTAATCGATGTAAATTTTCGAATATCGCCGCAAAGTCACAAACAGCAGGAGCGCGCGAATGAAAATTGCAATCTTTGGCCTTGGCTATGTCGGCCTCACAGGTGCCGGATGCCTGCTCAAAGAAGGTCATTCGATCGTCGGCGTGGAACCTCACGAAGACAAGGTAAAACTCATCCTTTCCGGCCATTCTCCAATCTACGAGCCGGGACTTGACGATCTGCTGGCGATGGGTCTGGCTGACAATCGACTGACGGTTGTCTCGCAGGTAGGCAAATTACTCTCGGAATGCGACCTCGCGATCGTCTGCGTTGGCACGCCTAGCGCAGCTGACGGTTCACACAATATGACATTCATCGCAGAGGTCTCGCGCCAGATCGCCCTTAGCGTAGATGCCTCTCGCGAAAAACCGCTGACGGTCGTTTTCCGCAGCACGATCCGGCCGGGATCCATCGACGGGCTTATCGCGCCGATCTTCAGGGCGCATCTCGGCAAGGACTTCGCCAAGGCGGTAGAAATTGTCTATAATCCGGAATTCCTGCGTGAATCCGTTGCGATCAAGGATTACTTCAATCCGCCGAAGATCGTTGTTGGCACCCACAACGGCCAGCCCTCGGAGCGCATGACCGAGCTCTACAAGAACATCGACGCGCCGATGTTCGTCACTGGTTACCGCGAAGCCGAATTTACCAAATTCGTCGACAACACCTGGCACGCCGTCAAGGTTGCGTTTGCAAACGAAATTGGGCGTGTGTGCGTTCAGCTCGATATCGACCCGCAGACCGTGCACAAGATATTCGTCTCGGATACCAAGCTGAACATCTCGCCCTACTACATGCGTCCCGGCGGTCCGTTCGGCGGCTCCTGCCTTCCGAAGGATGTCAGAGCACTGGCCCATATCTCGGAGGAGGTAGGCGCCTTCAATCACCTGGTCGATTCATTGCTGCGTTCGAACGAAGCCCATAAGCGCTTCATCTTCGACTACGTTACGCGCGATATTGCTCCGAAGGCGAATATCCTCATGCTCGGGCTGGCCTTCAAGGCGGAGAGCGACGATCTTCGCGAAAGTCCCCAGCTTAACCTTGCGCACAAGTTGATCACGGCCGGCTACAAGCTCAGCATTTATGATCCAGCCGTCAAACCGACGCAATTGCTGGGTCAAAATATGGGCTATGCCTTCTCACATCTTCCGTCCATCTCCGAGATCATGGTTTCCAAGGAAGACGCAGAGAGCATCGAATACGATCTGGTGATCGATACAAATGGCAGTTTGGCAAAGATAGACGTGAAAGCCGCAAAGACGGTTGATACAAATACTTTGCACTAAAACAAAAGAAGACATCGTCGGCCTCTTCGGAGGCCGACTCTTTAAGAGTTACCAAGAGTAGGCAATCGATGGCAATTCAAGAAACGTTCGATACAGCCCTTGATGACGCAGCAAACGTCAGCGCTTTACCCCTGAAAGGGCGGAAAGTGCTGATCATCGTGGAGAACCTGCCGGTTCCCTTCGATCGTCGCGTCTGGCAGGAAGCCCGGACTTTGACGGCCGCCGGTGCACAGGTTTGCGTCATCTGCCCGACAGGAAAGGGCTTCACGGAACGCTACGAATGCATCGAAGGTATTCACGTTTACCGGCACCCGCTGCCGCTCGACGCAAGCGGCGCGCTGGGCTACCTGCTGGAATATGGTGTTGCCCTCTTTTGGGAAACTGTCCTCGCCTGGAAGATTTTCTTCCGTCACGGCTTCGACACGGTTCATGGCTGCAACCCGCCGGATCTGATTTTCCTGGTTGCTCTGCAGTTCCGGCTTTTTGGCGTTCCCTATATTTTCGACCATCACGACATCAATCCGGAACTCTACGAAGCCAAGTATGAAAAGCGTGGCTTTTTCTGGCGGCTGATGTGCTGCTTCGAATGGATCACCTTCAAAAGCGCGCGTGTGGTCATCTCGACTAACGAAAGCTACCGGGAGATCGCTCAGGTACGCGGAGGCAAGAAAGCCGACGACATCTACGTGGTCAGGAGTGGTCCCGATCTTTCTCGTTTCGTCGCCGTCGAGCCCAATCCGTCGCTTAAGAAGGGCCGGAAATACCTGGTTGGTTATGTTGGCGTTATGGGTGCCCAGGAAGGCGTCGATATCCTTCTGGACGCGGTCGCATACATTAAGAACCAGATGGGCCGCGATGACATTCAGTTCGTTCTCGTCGGAGGCGGTCCGAGCGCCAAGGGCCTTGCGGCCGATGCGGAAAGGATGGGCCTTTCGGAATGCGTAACCTTCACGGGGCGCGTCTCCGACCACGACCTTCTCGAAGTGCTTTCAACGGCTGATGTCTGCGTCAATCCCGATCGCGTCAACCCGATGAACGATAAGTCGACGATGAACAAGATCATCGAGTATATGGCGCTCGGCAAGCCGATCGTTCAGTTCGACGTTACGGAAGGCAGGCGCAGCGCCGAAGAGGCTTCGCTTTATGCAAAGGCCAACGATGCGAAGGATTTTGCAGAGAAAATCGTCGCTCTCCTTGAGAACCCCGACGAGCGAGCGCGGATGGGTGCTATCGGCAGGCAGCGCGTCGCAAGCAGCCTTGCGTGGCCTTACCAGATCCCCAACCTGATCGCGGCCTACAAGAAGGTAAAGCGTCAGGCCTGAGCCTTCTTTTATAAACACAAAGAAGAGCCGCATGAGCAACCGTCATGCGGCTTTTTTATTGCCCGCTTGCGCGTGGCCGGAAAAGCCGCTCAGGCGGCGTGTTTCCTTCCATTTATATTCGTAATCTTAGAAGCGTTGTCCCGAGTTGGAGCCGATCAGCCTTCAAGCTCGGCGACGGCTATTCCTCGCGGAACGTGTGGTTCATTTGGTCTGTCAACGGCTTGGTCAGATAGGATATGACCGAGCGGTCAGCGACTTTGATGAAAATCTCGGCCGGCATGCCAGGATAGAGGGCCATGCCCTGCAGTTTCGCGAGGCTTTCCGGCTCCGGCTTGATACGCACAGGGTAGAATTTTGCGCCCGTGCGTTCGTCAGTAACGACATCTGGAGATACCGAAAGAACCTTGCCCTGAACTTCAGGCGTGGTCCGTTGGTCGAAAGCAGTAAATCGAACATCCACGTCCTGGTCGACATGCACCTGATCGATATTGCGCGTCGCGATCTTGCCTTCCACCGTCAGCGCGCGATTGTCAGGTGCCAGCAGCATGAGCGGTTCACCCGGATTAACGACACCACCAACCGTATGGATTGAAAGCTGATAGACTCTGCCTGTCAGCGGCGCCTTCACATCCAATCGCTGGAGTTGATCGAGAGCTGCAATCCGCCGCTCCTCCATCTCTGCGATCTTGGCTTCGACATCCGTCAGATCCTTGGAATTGTCGGCACTTTGATCAGCATCGAGCTGCAGTATCTGCAGCTTGATTTCTGCGATCTTACCTTCGGCCTGCGCACGAGCAGCAACCCGGCCACCACGATTGCCATCAAGATCGGCCTTCTCACGTTTCAGGCTATTGATCTTCTGCATCGTAACGAGCTTTCTGGCATAAAGCTCTTCGGTCGCTGCCAGCTCTTCGTCAACGAGCGCTGTCGCATCATCGATCGCCTGCAACTGTATGGTGTCGCCCTTGATCTCTTCGGCGAGTTGCGCCGTTTTCTCTTCAAGCTGCTTCTTACGCCCCACCATCGAAGACTGGCGCGTCTTGAAGAGCTGCATTTCACCGTCGATCAGCAGCTTGTTCGCTTCCAGATCGACGCCCTTTGCTTCCAGTTCGTCCAACGAAAAATTGGGAGCGGCAAGACGCTCTGCCTGTAGCCGGCTTCGACGAACATAGAGCTGGGCAAGGCTGCTGTTGATGATGCCGAGGTTGGCCTTTACCGACGTCCCGTCCAGTCGCAACAAAATATCACCGGCTTGGACGTGCTCGCCTTCGCTGACGGAGATCTCCGAAACGATACCGCCGACCAGATGTTGAATCTTCTTGACGTTATCGTCGATGATGACAGTCGCGTCACCGACGACCGCGTTCGAAAGCGTCGTCGTGGCTGCCCAGCCGCCAATGCTTCCCACAAGCACGATTGCCATTGCGACAACCATCACGGCATGGCGCCGGAGTGAGTGTTGAGATTGTAACATCGCCACGGTTTACTGCTCCTGCGTGTCGCCGACGACCTTGAGCGTCGGCGATCGTTCCGCGTGGATCGGCTTGATATCGCGGCGCAAGATTCGAGCGAGCACTTCATCCTTGGGTCCGAATGCCGCGAGCTTCCCGTCATTCATCATCAGCACGAGATCGCAGCCTTCCAGCGCGCTCGGCCGATGCGCGACGATGAAGACGATGCCGCCTCGCCGGCGTACGGCAAGAATGGCTTCAGCAAGCGCCGCCTCGCCCTCTCTGTCGAGATTGGAATTCGGCTCGTCGAGAACGACAAGGAATGGATCTTTGTAAAGAGCCCGCGCTAGCGCGATGCGCTGTCGCTGACCGGCAGAGAGCATCGAGCCGCCTGGACCGATCTGGGTTTCATAACCTTTCGGAAATCGCAGGATCATTTCATGGACGCCGGCGATTTCGGCAGCCGCAATCACCGCAGCTGGCTCAGGCGCATGTTGAAAGCGCGAGATGTTCTCGGCAACCGTCCCGGAGAAAAGCTCGATATCCTGTGGGAGATAGCCGATATGGGCACCGAGATCAGCATCATCCCACTGGTCCAGCGTGGCGCCGTCGAGGCGGACGGAGCCGCGATAGGAAGGCCAGATGCCGGTCACGGCGCGCGCAAGCGACGACTTGCCGGAGGCGCTGGGGCCGATCACCCCCACCGCGCTGCCGGCATTGACCGAGAAGCTGACGCCGGCGATGGTAATCTCCTGTTTGCCCGGCGGTCCGCTGACGAGCTGCTCGACGGTTAACTGGCGGTAGGGCGCGCGCAATTTCAGCGGGCTTTCTTTCTCCGGCAGCTCACGGAAAGCATCCTTGAGCCGGCGCCAGGCCTGTTGGGCCGCAACGAAGCCACGCCAATTGGCGATTGCCTGTTCCACCGGCGCAAGTGACCTGGATGTCAGGATCGATGAGGCGATGATGATGCCGCCGGATGCCTGATTTTCAATGACCAGAACCGCACCGGTCGCAAGGACTGCAGATTGCAGCACCGCGCGGAAAATCTTGGAGATGGTGGAATAGACATTGCCCGTATCTGAAGCCGCTCGCGAAGTCATTCGATAAGTACTGTTCTGGTGCAGCCACCTTTCTGCCAGATCCTTGCTCATTCCCATCGCGTGAACGACCTCGGCATTTCTCTGGGCAAACTGGAGAAAGCTGTTGCGCCTGTTGCCAATTTCGGTCGCCTGCTTCGAAGACGCCTGAGCGCTTCTATGTGTCAAGAACGTCAGTGCGATCAAAACAAGCGCGCCGCCGATGGCAATGATGCCGATGATCGGATGAAACATAAAGCAAATGGCGATGTAGAGCGGCATCCACGGCAGATCCAGGAAGGCCGCCGGGCCCGAACTCGAGAGGAAGCCGCGGACCTGGTCGAAATCCCGGAGCATCTGCAATCCGTCCCCTTCGACCTTGGTTTTAACGGGGGCTTTCATCACCGCCCTGAAAACACGTCCGCTCAGCACTTCGTCGAAGACGCCGGAGATACGGATGAGCATGCGGCTGCGCATCACCTCAAAGGCGCCCTGGAATATATAGAGAAGCAGTGCCAGCAGCGACAGGGCGACCAAGGAGGGGATGCTTCGGCTGGGAATAACCCGGTCGTAAACCTGCAGCATGAAGAACGAGCCCGTGAGATAAAGGATGTTGACAAGCGCACTTGCCAGCGCAACTGCCACCAGCGCGCTTTTGCAACGCGAAAAGGCTTCGGCCTCTGTATCTTTCTTCGGCTGTCGCATGAAGCCGGCTACAAGATTATTCAACCTTCGACACCCTCTAAAATAGCGCCTTCCGAGACCCGGTAGGCGATTTACTCTCACTCGACTTCAGAACGCCCCTGAAGACACACGATCCGACGTTACGGGTTACATCTCATGCCACAGAAATTACGGTGAAATAAATAGACAGTCTGGCAAAATTGCTCCGTAAGTTAACGCCGATACTCTCGTCGGCGACTATTCTGCTGGCTTCGAGTGAGCCCGAAAGAGCTAAAAAACTTACTGCGGACCTTTTGGCTAAGAAATCCTGCGAGACGGACCGGTTGTTATGGCCAAGCCATCTACAGCGACCGCCGCGGCTATCAGCCGCAGAACCCAGCGCCTGACCGAACAAGCGATTTCCGTCAATAAGTCAGAAGCACGTCATCATAGCTAAAGAACGCTTTGTTGGCTCCAATAAAGGCTATGTCCTGTGCAGCTTTTTCACCCGATCCATCTGCATCATAGGATACGATACCGCTTGCCGAATTATAGATTATCTGCGGCCCCGCGCCCGTCGCCAACGCTCCCACTTTGCCGACGACCAGAAACGCGGAGGGATCGAGGACGTGGTCACCGTTTGCATCGAGGCCTGCAAATATCGACTGTGACAGGGCTACCTTGTCGTCATCGCTGAAATCCCAGATCGAATCTTTGTTGGAGGCACCCATTTCGGAGAAATAGAAGGTATCGGCTCCGCCACCGCCATAAAGAGAGTCGTTTCCCCCGGCGCCGGCAATAGTGTTGCTTTGCGCGTTACCGGTGATCAGGTTGGAAAGAGCGTTGCCGATTCCGTCGATTTCGGCGGTTCCGCTGAGCCGCAAGTTTTCGACGAAGGATTCGTTGCGAAGGTCTACGCTGACGCTTGACCATATCGTGTCCTTGCCGCCATCTGCCAGCTCTCCCGTGACGTGATCTCGCGCGTCATTAAACACATAGCTGTCATCACCCGCAGAACCATAATAGAGATCGGCACCCTTGGCCGCGGCAAAGCTGTCAGCTTTATCCGTTCCCGTGTGTGGCGTTGGAGACGGTAACGACGCCGAAGGATCGCCAGCGTTCCATTGTGTCGTCGCTGAAAGTGCCGTCTGGAGATTGCGCGTATCGAAGCCCGGCGCACTTGCATTCTGGAGCGTGGCCAGCGTCGACCAGCCTTGGCCATCATTGGCCTGCACGACGGCAGATGTCCCACTCTGGATGACGCGGATATGGCCGTCGGCAATAAGGTCGCTTCCGCTGCCCCAGCCCAGCCGGGCGGCGAGCACCGAAACATCGATGACATCGCCATTACCACCAACCTGAAAGTCGGTGATGATGTCGCCGCCTTCGCTCAACGCGTGATAAGCGAAACGGTCATGTCCGGCACCGCCGGTCAGAACATCAGCCTTGTCGCCGCCCCATAGGTAGTCGTCACCACCGCCGCCGGATAAATTATCGGTGCCGAGGCCGCCGAGAAGTTTGTCTGCCGCCGCCGTGCCGACCAGCGTATCGTCGCCGGGCACCACCTTAGTCAGAATCAGCGTGTTAATGAATTTAACCATCGATTCCGGGATATTGTATCCTTCAAGATAGCTCTCGAAGGTGCTGTTCTGGACGATGTTCCCCTCAGGCGAATTGGATATCATGAACGCGTAATTCTTGATTTCACGCAGTATGAGGTTGTCGACAAGCGAGTTGCGACCATCTCCGTCGCCGTATTCATAGAACTGTATGCCGTAGGCGTCCCCGGCGCTTCCGCTGTTTGTGAAGGCGTTTCCTATGCCGCGAAAATCTCCGAACATTCTGGAATTGAAGGAGAGATCGTCCGTGTAAACCCCGTTTCGGCTTTCGGAATGGAAATCATACGCCGAGTTCGCCCCATCGTAGACGACCGAATTTTTGGCGAGGAAACCGATCTCCGCGCCATAGCTCGCCGCGCTTGAGGCGTTCAGAGCCGTTCCTATACCCTGGACTACAACGCCCTGGCCGACATGCTCGGCAAAAAGGCCATCGATCTCGGTGCCAAGCGATGAACCTGTATGAATGCCGCAGTAGAGATTGGTGGCCGTGATGTCAGTCAGCGTAGCATTGACGTTGTTGACGACGTTGACGCCAAAGCCGCCGTCTTTCACAGTCACATTTTCCACGACGGCATCAACAAGATTGCGTAGATGAAGAAGATCAGCAGTCGCAGCGCTGTATTCGCCGGCTGCGCCATCGATCGTGCCGTTCTTGATCGTGAACTGGCCCTCGGCATAGACCGTGGCGCGGACATTCGTCGCGTAGAGGTTCTGCTCGACCAGCGGACCCTCCAGAGTGACGGTGTTGCCATCAATGGCAATCACCTTGGCGGCCTGGCCGAGCTTGGTGGTCTGGCCTGCATCGCCCGGGTCGATATGGTCTCCTGGCAGGTTGTCGTCCGCGGTCACCTTTACCCAACTGCCGACCGCAAGGTTCTGCGGCAAGGACGCGTAGGTAACCGTTGCATTGTTCATCGAATCAGATCCGAGCGTGACAGTCTGCAGCGGTGCCTCAGCACCGAACACACCCAGAACCCTTTCGGAGCCTGTAGCTTGGTGCAGTGTGCCGCCGTTGAGATCGATGGTAACGTCGTCTGCTCCGACCGACATGTAAATCGTTTTGCTGACTGTAATGTCGGCATCCTTCGCAAGGACAACTGTGCCCCCGCCGTTTGCGACAGTTGTCAGCGCCTTACGAAGTTCGGTCTCGCCGGCTGTGGCATCGAGATAGATTGTCGTGGGCATTCGGAAACTCCTGCATCAACTGAACTGCAGGGACAGCCTGTAGGAGCAGGGTTAAGATTAGCATTCCATGTCCGTTAAAAGTCTAAACAATCGGGTTTTTTCTGAGTTATATTCACAAAACACAGCCAAACCGAGAGTTATACGCTCTTAGCGTGTGACCAGGTTATTTAATCGCTACATTAGAAAGAAGTGAAACATACCCCAATCGACCATTTGCATCGATACGGTTGACGGAGAGAACAGACAGCGGCGCCTTGAAAAAGATATGATCGTTGCTCACGCCGAGAGGTCCAAGCCAGGCCGGCCACGTCGCCGGCTCAGGGTAGACGCTGCTCAGTTTGTTGTTTCCAAGGAACCAGCGCATGTCCGCGACAATGACAGGCGCGCTGAAATCTCCGGCAAGCAACACGGGTTCCGTCGTCTCCCTCAGGACACGCGTAATATTGAAAAGTTCGAAGCTGTGAAATGTGTCGAACCATGTCTTCGAAAGTCGGGTCGCAAAAACCCGCATGCGCTGGCCGTCAATCGAAAGAGTAGCGGCGATCAATTCGCTTCCGACCGGACTCAACTGCTGGAAGCGGATATCGGAAAGCGGTCGACGCGACCACAGCATGACGGAACAGCGTGAATTGACCGGATCGTCGCAACCGGCGCGAAATGGATAGGATTGGCCCGCAAGATTCATTCGGCCGGCAAGAGAGCTGGTGCTGGTCATAACGAGGATATCGGCATTCGCCTCTTCGATCGTTTGATCGAGCGCGGCGTCCCCCGCCGCGCTGTCGACGATATTGATCGACAGCAGACGGAGTGCAGGCACCGCGTCCGGTGCTGGCGGGCGAGCAAAAGCTCCGAGCATGAGCATGGGGTGAGCGGCTAACAAGACGGAAGCCACGCCGAGCAACAGACCATACCAATGTCGAACCAGAAGGCTGGAGAGAAGAACTATCGCCAGGCATAGCGCGCCGATCTGCATCTGCATCGCACCGATAATTGTCAGAGGCCACGTATCGGCGAAATACCGCAGACAAACGGCCAACAGCACGATTGAAACCACGGTGCAGGCGACGCAAAAGACGATGTGTTTCATTCATTGATCCTGCGATGCGGAAAATGCTTCAAATACAAGGAAGTCAGGTCGAGCGAAAAGGACGGCCGGGTCTGTCGGCCGTAAGGCGCCTGCAGAAACCGCCGTTAGCATCATGCGAAATGGCGGCAAAAATCCAATGGTTTTTCTTGCACCGCACACAAAGCGGCTTCCACTGACCTGTCGTCCATGCTTTATAGGCCCCGCGTTCAGGACCGATGAAACTGAAATGTTCGCGCAACAAGGAGAGGGTGTTTAATGGCACGCAGCTTGAACAAATTTCTCTGGCTGAGATCGCTTCTGGTAAAAGCTAAGTACCATTACTACACGAAGGTCTGGGGGATGAACATTCACCCGACAGCGACGTTCTCGTTGAGCGTTCGCCTGGACAAGACCTATCCCAAAGGCATCCATGTGGGCGAAAAGTCGTACGTCGCATTCGACGTAGCCATACTCACGCATGACAGAACGCGCGGCGTCTACCGTAACACCAAAATCGGCAAGCACTGCTTTATCGGGGCCAGAAGCATCATTTTGCCCGGTGTCGAGATTGGCGACGAATGCGTCATCGGCTCCGGCAGCGTCGTAACCAAAAACATTCCGTCGCGCTGCATCGCAGCCGGCAATCCGGCGACCGTCATTCGCGAGAATATCGAAGTCGGCCCCTATGGCCGTTTCCTGTTTGCCGACATCCCTGAAGCCGAAAGAGCGGCAGATCAGAAAAAGAGCGGCACGGCCGTGCGAAAGGCATAGTGCCAGTCTTTACTTCGCGTCTGCCTGACCGATCAGGCGCGTTGAAGGCAAAGCGATGAACGTATTGGTCATCGGCCGCAAGGGCCGCGCGATAGCGTCGAGCTTTTCAGCAAGTTGCGGATCGGTATGCTTGAAATGCGGCAGCAGGACGTCGATCCACGCAATCATCCCCGGCTCGACTTCCTGGCGATATCCCGTTCGCGCTTCCAATTCGTCGGGATGAAGATACATGGTGGCGGCGAACCCGGCGGCCGACTGCAGCTTCTTCTCCTGATCGGCATCGAGCGCAACATCGTTCGTATCAGCAAGCCGCACGAGGATCGCGATCGCGTCCATGGCAAAATTCTGATATTTAAGCGCACGTCCGCCGCGAGCAAGCTCACGCGGCAAACCGCCGTCCTCCGGGACTTCATCCAGCGCCGATTTCAAGATGTCCATTGACCAGTTGAACCGTTTGCGATCCTGCAAATGTACGGCCATCAGACCGACGGCAGCTGCGCCCCAATATCGATGATTGCTGTTGCCGTCGAGCCACTCATATTTGTGCTCACGCGGGGCGGGCGTGAATTCCGCTACGATCATATCCGAAAGCTTGGCGAACCAGGCTTTGATCGGAACGTCGGCGGCACTCGCCGGCGGTGCGACGCCTTCAGCCACGGCATAAGCGTTCGAAAAGGAAATGCTGGTCCAGCCCCCGACAAGGACCGCCTGACGATGCCCGAGCGGGTCGTTGTCCTCGACATTACCGAGCAAAGCATCTGCATTAGCCCAGACGCGCGTCTGCCGGATGATGCAATTGGCGACATTCTTACCTTGCCCCGGCACATCAAGCGCCGTCTCCATCATTTCCAGCATCTTCTTGCTGACAGTACCTGTCGGCCATAAACGCTTCACGTAAGCCTTCATAGCTGCAGGATCGACCTCCGACTGGGTGTGACTCGGTTTATAAAAACCAAATAGCTTGCTCATATCGACCAGCGGAGCAATTGGAACTGAGCAGACGAAAGGCCGCGCTCCCTTGGCAGAACCCGCCTCCTGCGTTTCGGCGGGCGCTCTCTCGAACATGTATCGGAGAGGCTGCTCGGCAGTCGCGGGCGCTGCGAAAAAGAGAAAGCTGGAAAAGAGCCAGGAACCCGTCCAACCGAAAATTCCAGCTTTCCGTGAAGCCATCAACATAAAACTCCCCAAGAGCGGTGATCGTGACTGCCGGTTGTGGCAATATCGAGAAACGAGTGTTTCCAGCAAAGTAATCTGTATGGGCTATTTTCTACTTTTCAACGCAGACCTCAATGTTTATGTTGCACCGCAAGATAGGGTCGCCAGCCGCGCCGCTCGTGCTGATGGTTCGCAGCTCCACTGACAAGTTCCCGAACAATAGAGTAGTCATGCCGAAAATTACCCTCTTTTCGACGAGCAATCTCAGGCAAGGCCGCTCCGAGCACCTCCAGAGGATGGTTGACTCGATTGCGCGTGCCAAGGTCGAAGATCCATCTATCGACGTCCATCTGTATCTCCTTCTGCAGAATGTCCCCGACGATGCCGCCGATCCTGACTTTCCGGACTGGATAAGCACACGGCGAATCAATCATCAGATTTCGCTTTCGGCAGCCCGTAATCTACTTATGCGTGAGGTCGTGAAGGCCGGCGTCGTCACCGCAGACAGCATATACGCCTTCCCCGACGACGATTGCTGGTATCCGGAAAAATTCTTAACGCTGGTCGCCGGCCTCTTTCGCGATAAACCCGAGATTGATTTCTGGTTCTGCCGCTATAGCTCCACTCCGGAGATAAAGAACGCATTGCCAACGGAAAAACCTGCTTTGCAGAAAGTGATATCGCGAGCGTCATCGAACACGTTCTTCTTCCGCGGAAGACTGCTGCCAGAGTTGCAGACGTTCGACGAGACACTGGGGGTAGGCGCGCGTCTGAACGGCGGCGAGGACACGGATTATGCAATTCGCGCTTTCTACCTTGCCCGTGGTACTCTTTTCACCGACGCCCCGCTCGTCGGCCATCGTGATCACGATTCAAGCCTCAAGCCTAAATATTTCCCCGGCACGCTCTACGCCATTGCCGCCCACAAGACCCGAAGCCTCCCCGGCATCATCGCGTTTGTACGCAAACTCCTTGTTGGAGCATCCCTGGTCGCAGGTGGCAAGCTGACTCTGTCAAGCTATATCGCTGCGGTGCGGAATGCATAGTCGCAGGGGAAGGCGTTTGCCTCCGTTCAATGGCAAAATGAGGCGCCGATGAATCGCAGTTCGGTAATCTGGTCGGCCGTCCGCAACTGGGGGCCACGCTTCGGCACTATCATCACATTTTTCGTGCTGGCACGCATTCTCGACAAGACCGAGATCGGCATGTTTGCGGCAGCCTATGCGCTTGTGTCGTTGACCGAGCTATTTGCCGATAACGGTTTTGGTGACGCCGTTGTTCGCACCCAGGACGTCACACGCGGAATTGCAACAAGCATTCTGATCCTGAACTTCGCTCTTGCCGTCATCATATATGCGCTGCTGACAATCTTCTCGACGGAAATCGGCAGTCTTCTTGGTGTTACCGGAATTGAACCGGTGTTGCAGCTCGTCGGGCTCTCGCTGGTCCTGAACAGCTTCGGCTATGTTCCGCAGGCTTTGCTGCGCAAGGAGTTTCAGTTCAAGCGACTGGCCTTCCGCTCTCTCGCCTCGACGGTCATCGGTGCGCTGACGGGCCTGGCGATGGCGTTCCTGGGGTTTGGCGTCTACAGCATGGTTGGCCAGCTGCTGGCGACGACAGTAATCAACGTCGTTTTCTTGTGGTATCCTGTGGTCTTGCGGCCGGCATCTCCCCAATTCGCCGGAATCGGCCACATTCTGCATTTTGCCTTCGGCGTCTTCGGGTCGCGCGTCCTGAATTATGCTTCCCTGCGGATGATCGAGATCGTTATCCCGATTTTCTTCGGGCCGGCAGCACTTGCCCTCTACATCATGGGCTCACGTGTCCCGGCCGTGGTAGCGCAGATGCTGACGGCTGTGATGGTAGACGTCAACCTTCCGCATCTATCACGTCTGGTGAACAACCCTCCCCAGATGAAGCAGGCGTTCTATTCTAGCTTGCGCTCGCTTTCGATGATTTCCGCTCCCGCTTTTATTTCCATCGCAGCGCTTTCTCCCGAAATTGCTCGACTTTGTTTTGGAAGTAACGGGTTCGATTCAGAGCTTATCATGTTCCCCGCCGCCATTCTGGGCGCCGCCCAGTCGATCGGCTACAGCAATGAAGTCATGCTGAACGCCTGCGGCCTGCCGCGCATCGTCTTGCGCATGCAGATCTGCGCAGCAGTGCTCATCGCGATTATACTGACAGTGCTTCAACATAGCACCGTGTTCACGCTTGTCACAGTCTACGTCTGCTGCCACATCTTCGTCATATCAGTAGGTATCCTTTACGGATCGCGAAAAACGCACGTTTCATTGAAGACGATGTTCGCCAAGTGCGGCGCGTTTTTCCTGGCATCGTTCGCCGGCCTAGCCGCGGTTTATTTAGCAAGAGCCTATGCGATGCCCGCTTCGCCCGCCCTGTTGCGGGCTGTAATCCTGGCGCCCCTTTTTGTGATTGTCTATGTCGCAGGCATTGGGATGCTCGATCGAGACGCGCTGCGTAGTTGGCTGAATAGAGCAAGAAAGATCAGAGCCTGGAAACAGGCGTAATTTCCGAGGAGAGCGCGTCGTGTTTAGAGAGATTGCTCAAGATTTTCGAAGTCATAAAAGGGCCTTGATCGCGCAGGGTTTCTGGGCGCTCGCTTTCCACAGGTATGGAACCGCTGTCCGCGCGATCAAATTTGCGCCGATACGCATACCGCTGAAGATCGTACATTTCTTCCTTATAAAATTTTCCGAGGTCTTCTTCGGAATCTACATAGGAGCGAATGCAAAGATTGGTTCTCGATGCGTCATCGAGCATTTCGGATCGATTATCATCCATTCCGAAGTGCGGATCGGTGACGACGTTCGTCTTCGGCAAGGCGTGACAATCGGCAACAAATCGGCTGAAAAACCAAACGAAGTGCCGATATTGGGCAATGGCGTGGACGTAGGCGCCGGCGCCAAAATCCTCGGACCCGTGGTCATTGGCGAGGGCGCCGTCATCGGCGCGAATGCCGTGGTGGTCAGAGACGTTCCGGCCGGAGCGATTGCAGTCGGCGTACCGGCAGCAATCAAGTACCGCAAGACCGCAGATACGGCCCAGATCCCGACAGAAATCGAACATCAGGACTGATAGGCTGCAGTCCTTCCTCCACGAACGAACCCGACACGGATTTGCAACTGCGTCCCTTCCTCCCGGCGGAGCGAATTCGAAACTTGAGTCAGTCCCCACACGCTCCGGCTAACGCCTCGACGATCGTCGGCACCATAACCTTGGCTGCTATCGACGCGACAGGGTGAGCACCATCCGGGATAGCCTTCGACAGGTTCTCCGCAGACAACATCGACCAGCCGTTGGTGTGGTCGATGACTGCAACGTCTCTTTCCGCCGCAACGCTGCGATGGGCCGAAATATAACTGCTTAGAAAGGGTCTAATCGCCCCCCGCAGGCCAGACATCGGATTCATCACCATCATGTAGATCCGAGCCCGGGGAAGCCCTGCCTTGAGCCTGTCAACAATGGTGGAAAAATTCTGGCGGCTGCGGCTGACGCTCATCCAGCGGTTCAACGCCGCATCATTAGCGTAGAATTCGACAAGCACGATGTCCGGCCGCTCGGCGACGACGCTTTCTACGGAAGACAGGCCCCATTCCGTCGTCGCCCCACTCTTTGCCACTATGGCAATGTTCACCGGACGATGGATGCAACGCTCCAGATCTTGTTGAAGGCTTTTCTGCCACCCTCCCCGCGCCGTCAACGAGGTCCCGAACGTCACGATCTTCAGAGACGCCGCCTTCACGTCAGCAACCGACAAAAGAAGGATCACAAAAAGGCCGGCAGAGAACCTCATCAGCCATTTGAACCGGCGGCCACAGCCGCCGATGGCGCACGGCGCTTTTTCAACTGCATGAGCCGCTCCTCGAAGAAGATGAAGGAAATGATCGAAACGATCATCGTAAGAACGAAGGCAGTCGCTATCTGAACAATCTGGAAGGCCGTCCCTTCCCGCATCCCTGTCACCAGCGCGACAAGGCGCCCGGATGGGCCGAGCAGGAGATTGTGAAAAAGATAAAAGCCGTAGCTGACGACGCCGACACCCCGGATCAACGGAATTTCAAGGAATTGAGTGGCCGTCGAATTCTGGCACACCGCCAAAAGCATAATCAGGAATCCGGCGAGAAGCGGTGCGATGATTAAGGCAGCGTTTGGGTGGCCGTTCAGCACGAAATAGAGGTGTTGCAGAACCAGAACGACGCCGAGAGCCGCGATCAACAAACCGGAAAAACGAAAGTCGATCGAGCCAAGCCGCCGGGCGGCAAGGCCAAAAAGCCCACCGACTGCAATGGCATAAAAACCCGAAAGTGAATTGACGCGAAACTTAAGCACGTCGTCGAACACCCACCAGCAGGAGACGACGAGCAGCACAAGCAGAGAGACCAGCATGGCGGATCGCCAGAACCGCGACGGCAGCCAGATGAACAGAAGTGGGAAAAACACATAGAATTGCTGTTCGACGGAAAGGGTCCACAGATGCGATAGCGGCCCCAGCCAGTCATGCCTGACGAAGCCGATGTAGATATTCGTCGTATAGGTGAGAATCCAGCCGATACTGCCGTAGAATTTATCGACATTGTCGCCCGAAACCACTGTTACGGTCGACATGAAGATCAGCGCGAGTGTCAGGTAATAGATCGGGAATATCCGCAACGCTCTATTGCGCATAAACAGCACGATTTCTGTCAGACCATCGGACGTGCCCGCTTCGATCCGCTGCCGCGCCTTGAAGAGAATTGGCACGATGAGAAAGCCGCTCAACGCGAAAAAGACCCAGACCGCGAGTGTACCCGTTTCCTGAGTTTTGGTCAGTCCCGCATGGTCGGTGAGCACGAAGAGAACGCAAATCGCCCGGAGGCCATCGAGACCTTTAATGGCCTTGGCAGCGCCAAATACCCTCTGATAGATTTCGTGCATATTCGTTCCTTGCGCGCGTTTATAGCAAATGAAAAGATGAGCCGAGTGCTTCGTTGCTGGGTAATCGTGCCGATTTCAGCACGCTCAGCAGCATGGGGTGCCGAAACCCTTTGCAAAGGACGAGCGGTAGAGTGCTCGCGCGTTTTCTATTCAATCGAGCCCGGAGTATCAATCGAAAACAGCCTGCCAACATTACGTCACCCGTGGCACTGATTTGAGCGGTATTCCTCACAATGAAAGAACGCTGCGCTGGGACCCGCTTTAACGAGCGCATGCTCCTTCAACCGATCGAAACTGGCTTGGCCGCATCTGTCTTCTCATTCCATGGCGGCTGCGATTGGCCGCAGCGATCCAATCCGACCGATGACATATTTGACGACGATCGGGCCCGCAACGCCTGCGATCGTCGCGCCCACGAGAAGCAGCAGCGCCTGATCGCTGACAGAAAGGAACCGACCGAAGACGGCCTTCACCCCACCGACGAAAATTGTGTTCAATAGATAAATGGCAAAGGCATTCTGCCCGATGAACTCCAGGAACCGGCTTTGGTTGCAAAGCCGGGAGCGGATCAGCCCATGGAACACGACGAGAGATGTCATTCCGACGAAGAAATAACGCCATTCGGAATTGAATGTCACATAGAGAAGGATGAGGAATACGGCGGCGGCCGGAATGAAATAACGCTCGACGAATGGCTCCCAGGCATCCTTATGCAGGCAGGCAACGCAGCCTGCCATGAAGAAGGCATAAAACATGAAGATGCGATTGATGTAGATGTAGTCCACTATCGCATCGTTGTAGAACATAAGCACATGTAGGCCGAACATGATGATCGAGGCCGCAAACAAGATATTCAGGCTTACGTTTATGCGCGAGAAGAGAAACGTCGTACCGATCGAAAGGTAAAAGAGGACGATCAGGTACCATACGAACATCGACGGGCTCTGCTCGGTATGGATGAAGACGTGCTGAACCGAGAGCAATAGGTCGTTGACGGGCTTATCGACCGATACAAACTGTCCCGCAAAGAACTTTGCGAAAATGACGATCGCCGCCATGATGAAGAACGGAATAAGCAGCCGCTTTGCGCGTTTCGCCGTATAGGTCGCCAGCGAACCCTTCAGTTTATGGGCACCGACATAGACGAAGACATAGCCGCTGAGGAACATAAAGAGCGGCATATGGAAAGCATAGATTGCCTGTCGCAGATCAATGGCCCATGCCGGGAAAGCGGCGTCGTAGGTATGCCCCCATACGACAAGGATGATAGCCAATCCCTTGAGGCGCTCGATATCAGCCAGCCATTTCCGCTGAGGCCTGACCGCGGGGTGCTGGGCTGCATTCATCTGCGACGCATTCGCCGTGTCTTCTTGCTGGGGCATATGATCTCTATTTGCACTTGACGATGAAAGACGGGCAGACAGCGGGATATCATGTCGCTGTCGACCTTGGAAGCATAATCTACCGCAGTGCACACAAAGCCGGCCGAGAACAGTGGCCGCTGGCAGTGCGACCTTTTCCACAGGAAGGCTCTTCGACGCGCCAGAACGGCTTGGCGGATACCCATCCGCCGCTCACGCTTTGAGCGGGCGGGCCCTCGGTCACCAAAACTTCACACAGCCTTCAAGAAACTGTCTCGTCTGCGCGCTAATCGTCGCCAAAACGAATTGCAATTTTTTTTGCAGAGGAGAAAATTATGTCAAATAAATTGCAGAATACGGTCGCAGCCAGCGTCGTCGCCCTGATGTCCATGGTCGGTTCGGCGCATGCCGATACGACCGTGAAGTTCTGGCACAGCTTCAGCAAATCCTCCGGCGAGGCGCTCAACAAGATCATCACCAACTTTGAAGCCGCCAATCCCGGCATTCATATCGAGGGCGAGTTCGTGGGCGATTACAATGATATCGTCGCCAAGCTGCAGGCCGCCATTCCCGCCAGACGTGCGCCTGATGCCGTCATTATGGAAGTCACCCGCTACGGTCTCTTCGCCGACCGCGGCGCGCTGATCGATCTCACGCCCTATTTCAACGCCGATCCGCTGAAGGACGACCTTTACGACTACGCGCGCGAAGTCGGCGTCTATAACGGCAAGAACTATATCGTGCCGTTCAACTCCTCCACGCCGGTCCTCTATTACAACAAGGACATCCTGGCGCGTGCCGGCTTCGCGACGGAACCGTCGCTGAAAACTTTCGCAGATATTCTTGCCGTTTCGAAGACAATCACCGAAAAGCTCAGCTCGGAAGGCATCACCGGCATTGCGGCCCCCGGCCAGTTCGCCCGCTGGGGCCTCGTCATGTCCAACGACAGCGAGCTCATCGATTCCAAGACCAACGATATCCTGCTCGACTCGCCGAATACGATCGAAGCCTATCAATGGATGGCATCGCTCGTGCACGACCAGAAGGTCGCCTCTCCGGATGGCGTTACCGATGAAGACGTCGGCCGCGACGCTTTCTTCGCCGGCAAAGTTGGGATCTTGCTCAACTCGACGGGTGACTATGGTGGCGCTAAGAAGGCGCTCGGTGAAAAGCTCGAAGTCCGTCCGATGCCCTGCAACAAGGTTTGCTCCGTTCCGATCGGTGGCGCCGGTATCGGCATCCTCTCGACCTTGTCGAAGGAGGTCCAGGATGCCGCATACAAGTTCATCAGTTACGCCGCTTCGCCGGAAGCCAACGCCATCTGGTTTGCCGCAACCGGCTACCTGCCGATCAACAAGAAGAGCGCCGCCCAGCCGATTGCCGCCGAAGCGCTCGCCAAGAAACAGGGTATCGATGTTGCCATTAAGCAGCTCGATTTCGCTCGTGGCCGTGCCCGCCCGCCCGTCGTCACCTGGATGCGCTCGACCGAATACAAGATGTGGGAAGCCATGGCGCTCGGCCAGCGCGGTGTCACGGAAACGATGAAGGATTTTGCCGCCCAGACCCGCGACGAAGCCAAGCGTTCCAGCAATTGAGCCTCTCCCTCGAGCCAAGACGGCGTGCCTTGAATGGCCCGTCGTCTCAACTGTACCGGTCCGATGCTGCGCAAACTCACACCCTATCTTCTCGTCGCACCGCTGATGATCTTCATCGCGGTCTTCACCTATATTCCCGTAATTGCCAGTGTGAACCTCAGCTTCCGGCATTGGGACTTCCTGTCGCCGACGATGCCTTTCGTCGGCTTTGAGAATTACCGCCTACTTTTGAACTCCCGCGACTTCTGGAATTCGCTGCAAGTCACCGCCATCTTCGCGCTGATTTCAGTACCGATCAGGCTGGCACTGGCACTCGCTGTCGCAAGCTATCTCGTCCGCGAGACATTACCCTCGCGGCTTCTGCGCGGTGCACTCTTTCTTCCGTCCGTAACCTCGACCGTCTCGATCGCCGTCGTCTTCTCCTGGGTCTTTGCCACCGATTACGGCATGGTCAATGCTGCACTGACCTCGCTCGGTCTCGGCAAGGTGCAATGGCTGCAGGACCCGCAGCTCGCCCTCTGGGTGCTGATAATAGTCAACACCTGGAAGCAACTCGGCTATGACATAGTCATCTATATCGCCGGCCTGCAGGCCGTACCGCAGGAACTCTATGATGCCGCCGCCGTCGATGGCGGCCGGCGCTTCCATGTGTTCCGCCGGGTCACCGTCCCGCTTGTCATGCCGACCACCTATTTCCTGTTGGTGATTTCCGTAATCGAGGCCTTCCAGGTCTTCACCATCGTCAACATCATGACCCATGGCGGCCCTGCGGGTGCGACCGACATGCTCGTCAATCTGCTCTATCGCGTGGGCTTCACTCTCTTCGACATCGGCAGAGGTTCGGCGCTCGCCGTTCTGCTTTTCATCTTCCTGATCGTGCTGGCACTGATCAAATCCGTCGTCATCGGCCGGAGGGTTCATTATGAAGCTTGAAAACCCTGTTGTGACCGGTCTCGCGCTCGTCGCCGGGCTAATCTTCCTGTCGCCCGTGCTCTATTCGATCTGGATGTCCTTCGAGACCGCGCAATCCTATTACACAGGCAAGTACGAGTTCACGCTGGACAACTATGTTCGTGCCGTCGGCGAATACAATTTTGCTCGCTATCTTTTGAACAGCATCATCGTTTCCGGCCTAGTGACGCTGCTCGGCATCACGGTCGCTACCATAGCCGCCTTTGCCTTCGCCCGCTTCCAGTTCCGCGGCGGCAACCTGCTCTTCGGCGCGACGGTTGCCACATTGATGATCCCCAGCCACATCAGCCTGATTCCCAACTATCTGACGCTTGCCAAGGCCGGCCTGCTCGACACCTATACAGGCCTCATCCTGCCTGCGATCTCGAACGGCTTTGCTGCTTTCTTCCTGCGCCAGTACATCAAGGGCATTCCAAAGGCACTGGATGAAGCCGCCTATATGGATGGCGCGACACCGCTGCAGGTGCTCTGGCGGGTGATCGTGCCGATTGCAAAGCCCACCATCTTCTCGATGGGCCTCTACATCTTCATCACCGAGTGGAACAACTACATTTGGCCGCTGGTGGCCGTCGGCAAGGAAGACCTCTACACGCTGCAGATCGGCCTTGCCCGCCTCTATCGTATCAATCCCGGCGAAGGCCTGGTCGACTGGCCGCTCGTCATGGCCGCCTGCACCCTCAGCATGTTGCCCGTGCTGCTCGGCTTCCTGCTGGTCGAGCGCCATCTCGTGCGCGGCATCACGCTCGGCGCGGTCAAATAAACCCATGAAGAAGGACAAGTATGCAATGACACGCATCGCATCGCATCGCGGCGGCACTCTGGAATTCGGCGACAGCACCCCGCAAGGCTTTGCTGCGACGGCAAAAATGCCGCTGGAGGAGGTGGAATTCGACGTCCATCCGACAGCTGACGGAGCGATCATGATCCACCACGACCCAACGCTTGACGGTACGACGGACCGCAGCGGCGCGATCGCCGCCATGAGCGAAGCAGAGGTCCGAGCCGCTCTCATCAACTACGGGGCCGGCGGACATCCGATCTCGCTGGAAGAACTCTGTGCGATCTATTCCAACAGCAAGGTAAATTTCCGCTGCGAGATAAAGCCTGGGGTCAATGGTCGCCCCTACGACAACTTCGTGCCTCGCGTCGTCGAAACCCTCGCCCGTCACGGCATGCTCGAAAGGACGATCTTCTCTTCCTTTCTGATGGAATCGCAGGATGCGCTGTCGGCGGCCACCAGCCAGCCGAAGCTCTGGCTCGTCAGCCCGCCAGTGTTGCGTCAGCTTGGAACCAGAGCTGTGATCGAAGTCGCGAAAGCGCATGACATCCCCGAAATCGGTGTTCATGTGGATACCGCCGATTCCGCTCTCATGGCCGAAATCATGGCAGCCGGTCTCGATTTCGGTTGCTGGGCCGCCCATTCGGCCCGGCAGATCGAAAAAGTGCTGGCGCTCGGCGTCAAGGTCTTCACAACGGACCGGCCAAGCCTTGCAATTGCCATTCGCAACGGCTTCGGAGCAGAGGCCGCGCGATGACCGGCATCACCCTTCGCGACATCAGAAAGTCCTACCCCGGCGGGCCGGAAGTCCTGCACGGCGTGTCCATGGACATCAAGCCGGGCGAGTTCGTCGTCATCGTCGGCCCGTCAGGCTGCGGCAAGTCCACATTGCTGCGCCTGATTGCCGGGCTTGAACGCTGCGAAGAAGGCCATATCGAAATCGGGGGGCGGCGCGCGAATGATCTTGCCCCGCAGGATCGCGATATCGCGATGATCTTCCAGAACTACGCGCTCTATCCGCACATGACGGTGCGCGAGAATATCGCCTTCGGTCTGGAGCTGCGCGGCATGCCGAGAGCCGAACGCAATGTGCGCGCTCAAAGTGTGGCCAAGACGCTGCAACTCGAACCCTATCTCGATCGCAAGCCGGGGGCGCTTTCCGGTGGCCAGCGTCAGCGTGTGGCGATGGGCAGGGCCATGGCGCGCAACAGTTCCATCTTCCTGATGGACGAGCCGCTGTCGAACCTCGACAACGCGCTGCGCGTCGCCATGCGCACCGAAATCAAGGAGTTGCACCGCCAACTCGGCGCTACCATCGTCTATGTGACGCATGACCAGACCGAGGCGCTCTCATTGGCCGACAGGATTGCTGTGATGAAGGACGGTGATCTCCTGCAGTTCGACACGCCTGAAGCCATCTATGACCAGCCGCAGAATCGCTTTATCGCGAGTTTCCTCGGCGTTCCCGCAATGAATTTCCTTCCTGTCGAACACCTTCCCAGTTGGCAGGGCCGGCAGGGTCTGACGGCGGGACTGAGACCCGAATCCATGGCAATCAGTGTCGAAGAACCGCATGAACCTGCCTTGCCCGTCCGGCTTGTGCTGTCGGAGATGACCGGCTCCGACATCATTCTGCATTGCGACAGTCCGGCTGGACGCATTACGCTAACCAGCCCGCGCAAGGATGTGCCGCGCCATGCCAATAATTTCTGGGTCATGTACGACCTTGACCGGGCGGCGTTTTTCGATAACCGGAGCGGGAGCCGCGTCGATCTTTCAGCCGTAGATCGCGGTATTTAGGCGCCCTGGCCAATCTGCGCGGGACAGCGACTCGGCGAGAAGTGACACAATGGAAAGACAGAGCGAAATCCCGCAGCTTCTCGGCGATCTTATCAGTCGCAACTCGACGAAGCTCACAGAGGCCGACACCCGCCTTCTCGACGTGATGATGCGGGACCCGATCCGCGCGGCGATGGAAAACGGCAAAGCCGTCTCCTTCCGCGCCGGCGTGCACCCGGCTTCGGCCGTGCGGCTGGCTCGCCGGCTCGGCTTCAAAGGCTATCCCGAATTCCGAACTTTCCTGCAGGCGAACCTCATCGAAGGCGGCGGGGATTTCGAAAGCCCGGCCGTCCGCATGGCCGCTCGTCTCGTTCGCGCGGAAGACGGCGGCGTGCTTTCCTCCGTTCTCGACAGCGAGATTGCCGCTCTCCAGCAGGTACGCAACGCAGTCTCGGACGCCGATGTCAGAGGCTTTTCGGAAGTGCTGCGCGATTGCCGGCGGGTCTTCGTCTTCGGGCGTGGCCATTCGGTCGCCCTCGCCTCTCTCATCGCGCTGAGGCTCAATCGCTCGGGCTATCCGGCAGTCGATCTCGCCAGCCAGATGCATCTGATCGCCGAAGCACTGGTAACATTGGGGTCTGGCGACGTTGTCTGGCTGCTCGCTTTCCGCAAGTCCTCTCCACTCATCCATCAGATCAGGAAGATTGCCGCAGAAAGAGGCGCTAAGGTCCTGGCGCTGACCGATCTGCTCAGCGCCCGCATCGATCCTGCACCCGACCGCCAGATCTCGGTTTCTCGCGGTGAAGCCGGCGAATCCCAATCGCTCGTCGTTCCCATGACCATCGCCAACGCTGTCATTCTCGATCTCGCCGCCATCGATGGCGGCCGTTCGCTGCACGCGCTCAGTGGTTTCAAGACGTTCCGTGCGGACTGCGGTCTATCGCCAGTGATCCTGTAGGGCCAGAAATCCGCCATCATGAGAAATATGAGAATTTCCGGGAGACATTTCGATCTCCCGGATAAATCACTTCGAACCTCAAGCCGCCCGGGCGGCCTTGGCGGGGATCTCGACGTCGATTTCGAGGATCGAGACGTTCTCGCCGCGATCGATCCTAATCTGCAGGCGATCGCCTTCGATTTCGACGTGTTTAGCGATCACCGCGAGAATTTCCTCTCTGAGAAGAGACACGAGATCCGAACCGGGAGAGATACGCTCGTGCGCCAGAAGCAGTTGGAGACGTTCGCGCGCAACCGGCGCGGTTTTCCTCTTCTGAAAGAAATCGAATACGCTCATGCTGCCCTCCGTCCGAAGATCTTACCGAACAGACCGCGCTTCTCGCCTGGTACCGTCACCGGGAGAACTTCACCGTTGAGGCGGCGGACTGCTTCGAAATAGGCCTTTGCCGGGGCGCTGCTTTGATCTGCGAGCGTGACCGGGGCGCCGAGGTTGGAAGCACGCAGCACATCCATGCTTTCCGGGATGATGCCGAGCAGCGGGATCGAGAGGATCTCGAGCACGTCATCCACCTTCAGCATGTCGCCGCGTTCGGCGCGGGTGACATCGTAGCGGGTCAGAAGCAGGTGCTTTTCAATGCGCTCGCCCCTCTCCGCCTTTTCCGTCTTGGCGTCCAGAAGACCGATGATGCGGTCGGAATCACGCACCGAGGAGACTTCCGGATTGGTGACCACGACTGCGATATCGGCATGACGCATTGCCAGCGTCGCACCGCGCTCGATACCCGCCGGGCTATCGCATATCACCCAGTCGAAATGTTTCTTCAGCTCACCGATGACGCGCTCGACACCTTCTTCGGTGAGGCAATCCTTGTCGCGGGTCTGGGATGCCGGCAGCAGGAATAGTGTCTCCAGTCGCTTATCGCGGATCAGGGCCTGAGTGAGTTTCGCATCGCCCTGGATGACATTGATCATGTCATACACGACCCGACGTTCGGCACCCATGACGAGATCGAGGTTGCGCAGACCGACGTCGAAGTCGACGACGACAACCTTCTCGTTCCTTTGCGCAAGCGCTGCCCCCAACGCTGCAGTCGAGGTTGTCTTGCCAACGCCACCTTTACCCGAGGTTACAACAATGACTTTTCCCATATCCCTCTCCTGTTTCAACCATTCACCCAGTTAAGTCAGTCGCGATGCGATGATCGCGTCGTTCTCCAGCCATAGCTGTGCAGCCTGACCGCGCAGATCTGCCGGCAGATCGTCCGCCGTCTTGTAGATCCCGTCGATTGCCAGAAGCTCGGCTTCCAGCTTGCGGCAAAAGATTCGCGCCGCCGAATTGCCGACCGATCCAGCGAGCGCGCGTCCACGCAGCGCGCCATAGACGTGGATCGATCCACCGGCGATCACTTCGGCCCCCGACGCGATGGACCCGATAACCGTCACGTCGCCTTCGGGAAAGATAATCGACTGGCCGGAGCGAACCGGTTCACGCAACACCAGAGATGGCGGGGCGGCGCGGACAACCGGGGCAACGACCTCCTGCACCTTTGCAGCCTCCGCCTTACGCGGAGCCTGCCCGTCGACCCGAGCCTCTGCGGCCGGCACGTCGACATCCGCTGCCGGACGGCCGCCGACCATGCCAGGTGGCATACTGGCATCGAGCTGCGACGGTCGCGCGCCTTCGATACCCATGACCCGCACTCCTCGCTCCCCCAGCGCCTGCACCATCGCCTTTAGCGCGGCGCGATCCAGCGAAAGCTCGGTCACATCAAGAACTACTGGCCTGCCGAGAAAAAACCCGGCGGAGCGCGCAGCAAGGTCATCGAGGCGAACCAGCCAGTCCTCGAACGGCAGATCGGGGGTCAGCACGACCGCGAGAAACGATCTGCCTTTGATGCGAATAGAGCGTGCGTCGGTTAACACGTTAGTAAACTTGGTTAATTTCGATTTAAAAGGATTAGCCGCTTCATAGTTAACAAATCGTTAACATTGGGGCTGACTCTAACGCAAAATGCGTCTTTCTATTCATAGACATCATATGTCACAGCACCCGACGGGGGCCTGCAAGCGCCGCCGTGTGAAGTTCGATGTGAGAGACTCGCTGCGCCCCTTCAACAGCCCATAGATCGACAGTGCGAATCAAGCGACTGCCGGATCGACGTCGGCCGCAATTGCCTCGACATTAATATCGCCAAGCCCCAAGAGACACCCTTGATGCGGGCGATGCCATCTCACAGCTGTGGGGACCGCAGCATCCGCCCAGTCTCATTGCGGCACAATAGCCGCCAGATTCGATCCCGACCGGACCGGGATTGCTGTGGACCTGCCGGGAATGGAGCGTTTTGGCGCGGTGTAAGCCGTGGCGATCACACCTTCCCGTCTGCCGTCCCAAATCGGCCAAGCACATAAGATTGCTAATAAAAACCCCGGTTGAAAATTAAAACTCCTGATTTTGCATAAACTTAACGCAACTGCGAAGTTTGCTGCGATGCGAAATTTCTCTGGACTCGGTTAAACAAATGTCGCAAATTTAGGATGTAGTAGGGTTAAACGTCGCCTAACACCGTAGCGCCTTAATCTGGCGCTAACCAAGCCAGCGATGACACCGCCGAAAGCTTCAACGTCCCAAGCTTCGAAATCCAAAGCTTCAAAATACAAAGGGTAGATCCTTGAGCGTCATGGACCTTAACAAGAGTATTTCTGAAGAGAGCTTTCGCGTTGCCCCTGTTCGTCAGGTCAACGCGAGGTTCCCTGTTGCCGCACTCGACAGCATCGCCGCCCCGTCCGCCTCCGTGCAGTTCGCGCTGAAGCGGGCCTTCGATATTGTCGCCGCGGTCAGCGCCCTCATCGTGCTGGCGCCGCTTCTTCTCGTCGTCGCCGCCCTGATCAAGATGGACAGCCCCGGTCCGGTGCTCTTCAAGCAGACCCGCTGGGGCAAGAACTGCCGGGCCATCAAGGTCTACAAGTTCCGCTCGATGCGCACGGACATGCAAGATGTCACCGGCGTTGCCCAGACCGTGAAGAACGATCCGCGCGTCACCCGTGTCGGCGCTTTCCTGCGCCGCTCCAACATCGACGAGCTGCCGCAGCTTCTCAACGTGCTGAAGGGCGACATGTCGGTCGTCGGACCGCGCTGCCATGCAATCGGCATGCGTGCCGGCGGCATGCTCTACGAAGAGCTGGTTCCGGAATATCATCACCGCCACGCCATGCGGCCCGGCATCACCGGTCTGGCGCAGATGCGCGGTCTGCGCGGCCCGACCGACCGCCCGGCCAAGGCACGCGCCCGCATCGCCAGCGACCTCCACTATGTCGAGAACTTCTCGCTGCTGATGGATATCCGCATCATCATCGGAACGCTGATTTCCGAACTGAACGGCGGCAAAGGCTTCTGATTGGAAAGAAGACGGTATCGGCTGTTACAGCAGCCGATACCGGAATGCCCGGGCGACCGCCTGCATGCGGTTGACCGAATCCAGCTTGCGCATCGCGCTCTTCAGATATCCCACCACCGTATGCGACGACAGATCGAGAATGATCGCAATCTCGTCGCTGCTCTTGCCCGCAGCCGACCAGCGCAGGCATTCGATCTCCCGCCGGGTGAGGCTTTCCGATGGCCGGTCTTGCGGCTTCTCGTCGCTCGCCAGCCTGTCCAGAAGCTCCATGCACCCATAAACCAGCGCCATCGCTGCATCCCGGCAAGGCATGCCACCCGATCCCGAAAACGCGAAGATGTATTGTTTCAGGTCAGCGTCGTGGAGATTTTTGTCGGGAGCAGCTTGTTCTGATTTGAGACGCAACAGGAAATCGAAAACTATCGCTTGCTCGAGGAGCCATGCTCTTGCCAAAGCCGAACGTGCTCTCGCAGAATGAATTTCCGATGCGGTCGGCCCGAAATTAAAGTAGGCGGAACAGCAATGACCAGCTTTTTGATCACAGGACCGGAAACGGCCGCCTTCACGATTCTCCTGGCCCATGGCGCAGGCGGAGCAATGGATTCTGCGTCGATGACCGATCTTGCCAAAGCGCTGGCAGACGGCGGTTTCAGGGTGGCGCGCTTCGAGTTCGCCTATATGGCGCAGCGCCGCCTGACCGGAGCGGTCAAGCCTCCTCCGCGCGCCGACCATCTCCTGGATGAGTATCGCGCCGCAGTCGGCGCACTAAACGCGAGCAAATTGATCATCGGTGGCAAGTCGATGGGAGGCCGCGCTGCAAGCATGATCGCCGATGAGAGCTTCGCGGCGAAGAAAGTCCGGGGCTTGCTTTGCCTCGGATATCCGTTTCACCCGCCGGGAAAGCCGGACCAGCTTCGCACTGCGCATCTGGAACGCCTGCGCACGCCTACACTGATCTGCCAGGGAACGCGTGATCCCTTCGGTTCAAGGGAAGAAGTTGCATCCTACGCGCTCTCGGATCAAATCGATCTCCTCTGGCTGGAAGATGGCGATCACGATCTCAAGCCACGAAAGAAAATCTCCGGATTTTCCGCTGGCGACCATCTTCGGCGCCTGTCCGAATATACGACTGCTTGGGCAGAGCGATTATAACTGGCAGATCCACTGCTCGCCGTGAGATCGCTAATATCGACCGCTCATTCAATATTTAAGCTTATTCAGTAAACACTTTTAAAAGGTTTGCTTGATCGAATGGCACCCTCGCGCATCAGCGCGAAACCAGTTCCTGACAAAGCCGCTCTTGGTTGAACATACGCTTTGTCATCTAACGGGAAATCAGTCATGGGTGCGATCCAAAGCAGGAAGATTGACGGCAATCTTTCCAACTATCTTGATCTGCTGCGGCTCGGCGCAGCCATCGTCGTATTTCTTTCCCATGCGCATGTTTTCCTGCTCCCCTCCATCAAGATCGGACCTCTGGGCTGGGGACGGGAGGCAGTCGCGGTTTTCTTTGTTCTTTCTGGATTTGTCATCAGCTATGTCGGGCAGGTGAGTGAGAAGGACTGGCGCGCATACCTCGTCGCCCGCGTCGCCCGAATAATGCCTGTTGCTCTGCTGGCGATCGCGGTGATCTTCGTTGCCGATAGCATCGGGATGCACGCAAACGCCTTTTACTATGATTTCATCAACACCGGATTTTTTACCCCGGTATCAGTCGAAGCGGCGCTGGCCTACGTGACCTTCACCAATCAGTTATGGTTTGCACATGCCGTTTTTGGTAGCGGCGAACCGTATTGGTCGCTGGGCTTCGAAGTTCAGTACTATTTGTTCTTTGGGCTCTTCGCCTTTTTGCCGCGGCGCGCGAAAGTGCCGTTGCTGTTTCTGTGGGCCGCTGCCGCCGGCCCGAAGATCCTGATGTATATGCCGCTGTGGCTCATGGGCTGGTTGACGATGAAGTGCGTCATCGAACGCCCGCCATTTCGGCGCACCATTTCCATCGCGATGATAACCGCATCGCTTTTGCTGTTCTTCAGCCTGAAATTTTTCGCCGACCGCGCTGCTACCAACATGTACGAGACTTGGTCACTCACTCAAGAAGCGATCAATTTCGTCTACTTCAATCTCATCGGCGTTGCCGTGGTCCTGCACCTCATCGGCACCGCATCATTGCTTTCCCAGGCTCCCGCACTGTTTACGAAGACAGGCCCGGTGATCAAATGGCTGGCCGGCGGCAGCTTCACGCTCTATCTCGTCCACCAGCCGCTCATCCTCATGTTTGCATCTTTTCTGCATCCGGTGGAGGAGCATATTGCGATGGCGGCCGCCCTGCTCGTCGTCTGCTTCATCCTTTGCTTCCTGCTTGCGGAAGTCGCCGAACGCCGAAAGAAATTCTTCGCCTCACTCATCGTAAGCCTGCTCCCGGTGCCATCGCAGACGGGCCAGAAAACGCCCGCCAATATTGCCTCCGGCACAGTTTTCTCAGACGATGCAGCACCCGCGACCTCGCAGCTCATTCGCGTTTTCACGGAAATGCAAAATGCTCTGGACGGGGAAGAAAAAGTGGCCGGCAGTCAGGATGCAGTGCCTCGCGATCGCGTGTCACGCGCTTGAGGAAGCGAGCTTCCAACGCCTCTCAGATCTGGATCTGATGGACACGCGACCATGATCTTTCGCCTCAGTGAACGCTCGGGATATTCACTGCGGAAGCGAAATCTTCCGCCACCAGTTCGCTGATCGCGATCAAGGTTTCCTCGATCGTAAAACCGGAGGCCACAGTCGCCTCAATCAGATCCTGTAGATCCGGTCCGATCGCCTCACGGCAATCGTCGAGCCGATCGTCGGAAACTGTCAAACTGCGCAACTCTTCCATGATGTCCCTTTCCAGAATTAAAGCCAAGGATAGGGCCGCCGGCATGGTGCGGCGGCGCTGCTCTTATCAGCGTGTAAACGCACCACGTCTTGCGGCTGGCAGAAGCCCTTCTCGCTGCATCTTCTTTCGGGCAGCCTTGCGCTGTCGGGCAATTGCCTGGGCTTTTTCGCGGACACGCCTCTCGGAGGGTTTCTCATAGGCCCGCCGCTCCTTCATTTCGCGAAATAATCCTTCGCGCTGCATCTTCTTCTTCAAGGCGCGGAGAGCCTGTTCGACATTGTTATCTCTGACGATGACCTGCATGTTTTCTCCTTGCGGATGGTGGGTTGAGCCCGCTCGCCCCAATCCCTCGGCACTCGTTCTGCGCGAATGGGGCAATCGAAGGTAGCTTTGAATGAAACGATCAAAGGATTGCGCTTGCCGGCACGGCGGCAATGATGCAGAGCCAGCCGATGGTCCGGCTTGCGAAAGCCTTGGCTGGACCGCAGCAATCTCTCCTCAAGAGGAGAGCCTGTCGCCCTGTGGTCCCTGCCCAGGCCGATACGGGTGATGTCGCTTAAATAAGAGCGGCATGACGCTATTGCAAGGCAGCCCGATCCGCCTCAGTCACAAGCCAACGGGAACTTTCTGAAGCCATGCACATTCCATTCGCCGAGTGCGGGCCGTGTCAACCGGACGCGACAGGGATGGTGAACATGGCGATTTTCCGGTTTCCCGCCATGGCTAACGCAATGGCAGACGAGCACCCAACCTGTCCGGTCCGCCTCGCCGTCTGGAGGTCGATTGAAAATAGCCACCTATAATATCAACGGAATCCTCGGCCGCCTTCCGATACTCCTACGATGGCTGAAAGAAGATGCGCCAGACGTCGTCTGCCTTCAGGAACTGAAGACTTCCGATGACAAATTCCCGCGACGGGAGATCGAACGTTCAGGGTATCGCGCCGTCTGGCATGGCCAAAAAAGCTGGAACGGTGTGGCAATCCTTGCGAGAGGCGCCTTACCGGTACTCACGCGCCGAGGCCTGCCTGGAGACCCGGACGACAGCCACAGCCGTTATATCGAAGCTGCCATAAACGGCTTGTTGATCTGCTGCCTCTACCTTCCAAACGGCAACCCTGCGCCCGGTCCCAGGTTCGACTATAAGCTGCGCTGGTTTGATCGACTGCATCACTATGCCGGCGAGCTCTTAGACCTCAAAGTCCCAGCCCTGCTCATTGGCGACTTCAACGTCATGCCGACAGAGATGGATGTCTATTCCCCGGAACGATGGCGCGACGATGCCTTGTTCAGACCCGAGGTCAGAAAAGCCTATGTCAGGCTGGTTCAACAGGGATGGACGGATGCGCTTCGCCACCTTCACCCGGATGAGCGGATCTACACATTCTGGAAATACTGGAGAAACTCATTCGAACGAGACGCGGGACTGCGGATCGACCACGCTCTTCTCAGTCCTGATATCACCCCACATCTTCGCTCTGCCAGCGTTCGGCGCAATCCGCGGAGCTGGGATCATACGAGCGATCATGCGCCCGTCATGATTGAGCTCGATCTGCCTTATGTGAGCGACGGGAGCCGGTGAGTCCACAGGTGTAGAGTGCCGGCGAAACCTCTTCGTCCGCACGATCTGGAAAGAGTTGACGGCGCATGCGATCGAGAGCTTCCGCCTCCTTGCGCGTTCTTGCAAGCAGATCGGTGGTAACATCGCCATAGCGCAAGCCGTCCGCCGGAGCGACGCCGACAGTCCCGCCGCTCGACAAAAACTCGCAGAAGGATCGAACCGATCGAAGACGCGTGGTGATCTCGATATAGTAGCTATCGTGTCCAGCCATGCTCATCTCCCTTCGCACTCAAAGGTTAACGCGCACTGCGTCAATATGATGGCACTCTTCGCGCATTTCAGCAGCACCGTATCGAAAGCACCGCGTCATGATCGAGGCCATCGTCATTGTGCCCGCACAGGAAGTAATTCTCTTTTGACAGGAACATTCACCCGCCGGCCGCCTTTGTCCCTCAAGGAGAATCGCTATGGCCAATGCTCGCACCACCTATCATGAAGTTATAGCGGAAATCGCGGCGCTCGCGACTAATGCAACAGACCATTCAGGTCGTTGGACAGTCGAATATCTCACTCGCCGTGAGATTTTCTACCAGTTTTCGGGTAATCGCAGCCTCGCAGGCGAGGACGCAACCGGGCACCGGTTTGATGGCAGCCGCGATACGCTGACGGTCCTGCCCGCAAATCTGCTCGTTCCGGCCATCGCCGACTTCGACAACAATCCAATCATGGCTTTCTATATCGGAGCAAGCACGTCCGTGACGACAATCGCCCGCGAAGCGATCGATTGCTGCGTACGGGCGCCGGAGGTGCTGCTGGTAGACATCACCATCGATGACGAAGATCTGCTTGCAGGCACAAAATCCCTCACGAGATTGGCCTTCGTCGGGCTTGATGCCAATGAAGGATGGCAGCCGCTTGTCCCATGTGCCGACACCCTGACCATCAATGACATGATCCACCCGTTCTGGTGCCACGGCAGACAGGTGGCCCGAGGTGGTCTGTTGCAGATCAGGATCTGACGAGACGATCCCGCCAGTGGCACGCTTCGGCCGTTTGTCCTGTTGCGACGACCGGTGGGTCATCGCTCAATCAAATAACTCACCACGTCCGATCTGTCCTTGCTTCGCATCGACATCGCCGATTGCCGGATCGCTGGCAGGGTCAGGATCTCCCGTGTTGGCGTCTTTGAGAGACCGTGCCGCCTCGACGAGCGCCACGGCGATTTCATCCGTGCCCCAACCCGCGGCATTGGCATCGGCGATAACCGCCTCCAGGGCAGCGCGGGCGGCATCAGTCGCTTCCTGAAAACGACGCGTGGGATCATTGCTGGTCGGGACTGGAAAACTCATATGCGTTCCTTTCGAGGGTTCGAGCAAGATGCGTCCTTGAAGTGAACGCAGAGGACGGCAAATAGATGCGTCGATCGTCTCTATGCGCGACCGCCGAGCCGAAGCTTATCTCGACCGCTCCTCCTCAATGAACGTTCATGTCCCTCGGCAGATGCGGACAGAATGAAGGCCGGCGAAATGAAGGATTGAGTGAACCGCGCCGGCAGGCCGTCAGTGCAGAACCGGAGGAGGAAAGCTCCGGAACCAATCGCCATCATATCGGTTGATACACTGATCTCCATGCCACGCAAGAAGGCAAACCAGCGGAAAGGCCGGAGGAAAGTTTCCATGCATCCGAACGAGGCAAAGGTGACACATCAGCAGGAGGGCTGGCATGTCGATTTCTTCGGCGACGCCGGTGAGCAGCTGACGGTGCATCTCCCCGAGGCGGCAGCGCGGAGCGAAGAAGACGCAATCGATCGCGCCAGGGAAATGATGGTGCAGCTGACGCCCTTCGGTACCCGCGGCGGCGAACCAAGCCTCAATCGCTACGACAGTTTGAGCAACGGCAATTTCGACGACGATCAATCGCCCTTCGAGGTGAAACACTGAGGGAGGTCCTGGATGACCACACGACACGGGAGCTGCAATTGCGGCAAAGTGCGCTATCAGGTGGAGGGCGAACCGATACGCGTCGGGCTTTGCCACTGCACCGATTGTCGACAGGAGAGCGGCTCGGCCTTTACTTATTACGCGATGTGGCGGACATCCGCCTTCAAAACCACAGGCGAAACGGTTGAGCATCACGGCCGCCGTTTCTGCCCGAACTGCGGTTCACGGGTCTTTGCCTACGGCGAAGACGAGGCCGAGATCAAACTCGGAACCCTGCAAGACGCACCGACCGGCCTCAAGCCCACCTACGAGCTCTGGATCAAACGGCGCGAACCCTGGCTGCAGCCGGTCGAGGGCGCGGAACAGTTCGTGGAAGATCGGATTTGATAGATGCGCGATTCAGCACTCTACGGCGCCTTGCGAATTGGCGTAAACCGAGAGAATCTTAATGTCGGATAGCGGGCTGCAGCATCCCCTCTGGCACAAGGATGCGATCATTTATCAATTGCATGTCAAATCTTTTTTCGATGCCAATGGCGACGGGATCGGCGATTTCCAGGGATTGACGCAGAAACTGGATTACCTGGCGCAGCTCGGCATCAACACGATTTGGCTGATGCCTTTTTACCCGTCGCCGGGCAGAGATGACGGATATGATATTTCCGATTATGAGGGCATCCGACCGGAATTTGGGTCAGTCGATGACTTCAGCCGGTTCGTCGAGGAAGCCCACGCGCGCTCGATCCGTGTCATCGCCGAACTCGTCATCAACCATACGTCCGATCAGCACCCTTGGTTCCAGCGAGCAAGGCGGGCGCCTGCCGGTTCGCCTGAGCGAGAATTCTACGTCTGGTCGGACACTGACAAAAAGTTCAAGGAAACGCGCATCATCTTTGTCGATGCCGAAAGGTCCAACTGGACGTGGGATCCCGTGGCGAAGTCCTATTTCTGGCACCGCTTTTATTCCCACCAGCCGGATCTCAACTATCGAAACCCGGCAGTTGTCGACGCTCTGCTGAATACCATGCGTTTTTGGCTCGATCTCGGTGTCGACGGCTTTCGGCTCGATGCCATTCCGCATCTTGTCGAGCGCGACGAAACACGCAACGAAAACCTGCCGGAAACTCATGCTCTCTTGAAATACATCCGAAGGACACTGGATGGCAGCTATCCCGGCAAGGTGCTTCTTGCCGAGGCCAATCAATGGCCGGAAGAGGCGCGCCAATATTTCGGCAAGGGCGATGAATGCCATATGGCTTTTCACTTTCCGCTGATGCCGCGGATATTCACGGCGATCGCCAAAGCCGACAAGCAGCCTATCGTCACCATCATTGGCCAGACCTACGATATCCCGAACAGCTGCCAATGGGCGATCTTCCTGAGAAATCATGATGAACTTTCGCTGGAGATGGTCAGCGAAGAGGAACGCTATTTCCTGTGGAACACCTATGCCGCAGACAAACGGGCAAGATTGAACCTCGGCATCCGACGCAGGCTTGGGCCGTTGATGGGCCAGGACCGCAGGCGCATCGAACTCCTGCACATCCTGCTCCTATCATTGCCGGGCAGCCCGGTGCTCTACTATGGCGACGAACTGGGAATGGGTGACAATATCGAGCTCGGGGACAGGAACGGAGTGCGCACGCTGATGCAATGGTCGCCGGACAAAAACGCCGGCTTTTCGACTGCGCCTGAGGAGCAGCTCGCACTGCCACTGATCGACGATCCGCAATATGGCTTCAAGGCGATCAACGTCAGGGAGCAAGAAAGCGATCCGCATTCGCTGCTCAACTGGCTCCGCCGCATCCTGCAGCTGCGGACAGGGCACCAGGCTTTCGGGCGAGGAAGCATCCACTTTCTCGAAAATGATACCCCTGCTGTCATCGCCTATTTGCGGGAATATGGCGAAGAGAAGTTACTTTGCGCTGCCAATCTGTCGGACGCGTCCGTCGCGACCGATGTACAGCTCGTCGGATTGGAGGGCCGCACTCCCGTCGAACTCATCAATGGCTTGGCGTTTCCCCCAATTTCCGAAAGCGGCTACCGGCTGACCTTCCAGCCCTACGGTTACTATTGGCTGCGCCTTGACTGAGCGTTTGGCTTAAAAGTCTAATCACACCCAGCCGAAGCGTAAAAGGGAGAGGGGCATCGTTGTCCTTCCCGAATGAGGCAGCCACCGCAACCGTCTTGCCACCAGAAACGTTATGGCAATGATCCCGGCGAGCTTCAGCCAGGGATAGTTTCCAAACTGCCTTTGGGTGCTCGCATCCATCCGTGGAGCGCATGCCGAGATCGCGGTCTTTGTCTGCTCGCGCAGGAGAGCAAGATGTCTGCGCAGCAATGTCAGCTCCTCCTGCAATCTTGCGAGCTCGACGGCCTCCCCTTTCTCCACCGCAACATCGACCCGGGGCACCGTAGCCGCTTCGGTTTCGGCGGCCTCGATGTCGGCAAGATATTCGTCTAACTCGGCCTTCGTATTGAATCCGCGTGCGCGTATATCCGTCATTGGCTCCTCCCCATCCGGCGGGTCTATTGTCACGTGATAAGAACGCGCTCAGTCGTCATAAGTTCGAAGCTTGCCGACACATCCCGCGTCGCGCCTCAATCCAGAGCGACCGCCAGTCGAGCGGGCAATCTCACCGTCATCTGAGCGCGAACAGTCCTCGCAAGGATTTACTTCAGGTTGTTTGACGGGATCGGCAAAAGCTCGACTTTGAAAGGCACCGCATTGATGCCGCTATTGCGCACCCGTAACATGGTTGAGTTCCGCCATTAAGGCGCGACCGCTGGACCATGCGATGACCACATAGGCAAGGCTCCCCACCACAACTCCCATCAACAATTCCAGCAAGGGAAGATGCAGGCTGCCGCCTGCCATATGGAGAGCCAGGCCGACCGCACCGACCATGACACACGCGCCGAGCCCCGCGGGAAAGATCCGATGCAATAGGGAGGGCCACCGGAAACCCGTGCTGCATTGCAGGAAGTAAAGCGACACCGAGGTCGTCAATGCCGCGGCCGCGACCTGCGCAACCGCAATGTTGATGAGGTCCGGACGGACCCAGCCGGCGATCGCAAGGCAAGCGAGGCTCGTTGCCGTAAACAGCATGTTCAGCCGCGGCAGCAGGGCAACCCGCCCGGTGATGCTAAGTACGGGCTCGTTGAGCATCTGGACGACAGCGATACCGCGCGCAGCCGCCAGCAGGATGAGGACCGGCGCGGCTGCCAGCCATTGCGCGCCGAGCAGCACGCTGACGAGCTGTTCGGATATGACGGCAAGGCCCATAAAGACGGGAAGAGCGGCAAAAGCGGTGGCCGCCATGATCAGTCCCGCAAGCCGGGCAAGGCCTTCCACCCCGCCACCCGCCTCGCCCTGCTGGCGGGAGAAATAGCTCCATGCCAGCATCCGTACAGGTTCGGAAATCAACTCCGTGACGGCGCCGACGATACGGCTTGCCATTCTATAGAGGCCGACTTCCGTCGCGCCGATGAAGAACACGATCAGGAACTCCGCTCCGTAACTTTGCGCAAATTGCATCAGGCGCGATGCCAGGAGCCGAGAAGAATAGGCAAGCGCCGCGCGGGCAGTGGCGAGCTTAAATTCAAAGCGCGGAAGCCAGCGCGCAAAGCCCGTGGACATCAGGAGTGCGACAAGCACGACGCAACAGCGCCCTGCCGCGAGCGCAATGATGCCCCAGCCGAGCAATAGCCCCCCGGTCGTGACGAGAAGGCCCGAAAACTCCGAGGCTGCCTGATAGGAGGCAAGTTCACGCAGACGTCGGCCTCTGACCAATACGCCACTCTGGCAGATGATGAAGGTACCCGGAACGATGGTCGCCATCAGCAGCAAGAGTGTGAAGAAGATCGAGCCAGTCGGCGTCAGCCAGACGAGGGAAACAGCAAGCCCGATGAAGCCGAGAATGGTGAAGGCCAGGCCGCTTGCGAGCGCGCAATAAAGAACCGTGCCGGGCAGCTCCCTACCGTGCGGTGCAGCAATCAGATATTCGCTCCAGCCGGCCTCCGCAATCTTTGATTGCAGCAATACGGTCGACGAAACCATGGCAAATACACCGACCTCTGCCGGTGAAAGCACGCGGGCTGCGACCAACAATGTACCAATGCCGCAGAACTGGCTGACCAGGCGAGCGCCAGAAATCCATAACGCATCCCGTGATGTAGAGGCGGTACCTCGCCCTTGATCTTCCTCTGCGTCGGACAAATCAGCTGAATCTGTAATAGTAGTGCCCATGGTCACATGTTTTTGAGTTTATCTCTCATATATCTTGGCATTTCTGGACATACTTCGTATGTTACCTAAGTAACAACTTTCGCATATATTCCAGGTTGACGATTTATACTCAATTCCGCATAGTTAATATGAATTACAACCACGCGCGCAAGGATTAGTCGACAGACGCATGAGGATTTCATCCGGCCGTTTGCGACAGGTTTATTGGCCGATTTGGCCCGGAGGGACGTAATGATGATACTCGCACATCGTGGCTGGTGGCTTACATCCCACGAGCGGAACACTTTAGGGGCATTCGACAAGGCATTTGCCGCCGGACACGGTGTTGAACTGGATGTTCGCGATCTGAATGGCGAGCTGGTTATTTCACACGATCCTGCCACAACCGGGGCACTGTCCTTCGAGCGCGTTCTCGAGTGCTATGCGGCACAGGGCGCTCCGGGATGGCTGGCCATCAACATCAAGGCGGACGGCCTCTGCCCTGCCCTGGTGCCGATGCTGGAACAGTACGGGGTAACGAAACGCTCCTTCGTTTTCGACGCGTCGGTTCCCGATCTCAGGCCGTATCTCGACAGCGATATCCCGGTTTTCACCCGCTACAGCGAGGTCGAGCTCTACCCGTCCTTCTACGAACGCTGTGAAGGCGTCTGGGTGGATTCCTTCACCGAGACGCCGGCCTCGATCGAACGCGCGATCGACGACCTCAGACGCGGCAAATATGTCGCAATGGTCTCTCCGGAACTGCACAAGCGCCCGCACGAAGCGGTCTGGGCCGCCTGGTCGGCTGCATTGCGACAAGCTGCAAAGAGCGGTCTTCAGCTCGATCGGCTGATGATCTGTACCGATCTGCCCGACGCGGCCGAGCGGAGTTTTGCCTGGATGGTTGAGGAGGAAGTCGCATGATCCGAGCTGTCTTGTTCGACATGGATGGCGTGCTGATCGATGCCAAGGAATGGCATTACGAGGCGCTGAACAGGGCGCTCGATCTTTTCGGTATGCCGATCGACCGCCAGGCGCATCTGACCACGTTCGATGGCCTGCCAACCCGTCGCAAGCTGGAGATTCTCTCCCGTACCAATGGCCTGCCGAAGGGCCTGAACGAGCTTATCCACGAGCTGAAGCAGGACTATACGATGGAGCTGATCTACACCCGCTGCAAGCCTGTATTTGCTCATCAATACGCGCTGAGCCGTCTTAAGCACGACGGCTACAAGATCGCCGTCTGCTCGAACTCCATCCGTGTCACTATCGAGTCCATGATGCGGCGCGCCGGATTGACGGAATATATCGACCTCATCGTGTCCAACGAAGATGTCACGCGCGCCAAGCCGGATCCGGAAATGTATGTGACGACCATGGAGCGTTTCGGCCTCAGACCGGATGAGTGCCTGATCCTCGAGGACAATGAATATGGCCTGAAGGCCGCGCGCGACAGCGGCGCTTACGTCATGCAGATCGGAACGCCGGCCGACGTTGTCTACGGCCGGATCGTGTCGGAGATCAAGCGTGTATCGGAGGTGATGGCATGATCGTCCTGTTCCCTACCACGGGCACAAGCCCCCACTTCAGCCCGGAAGACTATGCTTATCCGCGCCCGCTCATCGAAGTGGCCGGAAAGCCGATGATCCTGTGGGCCGTCGAAAACATGAAGTCGCTCGGCAGTGGCGCGCGCTTTCTCTTCGTCGTCGACCAGCAGGATGCCGTGAAATATTCCTACGAGCGGATCTTCGACCTCAGCACCAACGGCCGCTCGGAGGTGGTCATGCTGAAAGGCCCGACGGCCGGCGCACTCTGCACCTGCTTGATGGCGGTCGACAGGATCGATCCCACCGAGCCGCTGGTGATCGCCAACAGCGACCAGATCATTGACACCCGGCTTTCATCCGTGATTGCAGAATTCGAGGCAGCCAAGGCGGATGCCGGCGTCATTACCTTCGAGACGATCCACCCGCGCTGGTCCTATGTGACGCTCGGCGACGATGGGCTCGTCAACCGAACGTCCGAGAAGGATGTCATCAGCAACAAGGCAATCGCCGGATTCTACTATTTCCGCGAGGCTCAGATCTTCTTCAAGGCCGCCACTGCTGCCCTGCGGCATGGAGTGACGGTGGACGATCGCTACTATGTCAGCTCGTCGCTGAACGAGGTGATCCTGGATGGCGGCCGCGTCGTTTCCGCAAGCGTTCCCGCAGACCGCTACCACAGTTTTTACAACCCAAAAATGATCGAGAATTTCGAGGTTAACGGAGTACGACGCCTATCCTCCGCACAAGCGGCACGACCCGTGCAACTTGTCGTGCCGGCCGCCGGCCGGGGCAGCCGCTTCGCCAAAGTCGGGTTTACCCGCCCGAAGCCCTTCATCGACGTGCTTGGCCGGCCGATGATCCAGCATGTGCTGGAAAACACGCTGCCGCCAGATGGACAGCCGACGGTCCTGCTGCTGCGCGAGCATCTGGACAGCCAGGCGGATGCGGTGGCCGAACTTCGCTCGCAGGGTGTCGGGATCGTTTCGGTCGATCAACTCACCGAAGGCACCGCCTGCACCGTTCTGCTGGCGCGTCAGCATCTCGATGAGGAAGCTCCCCTTCTCATCGCCAATTCCGACCAAGTCGTGGACATGCGTATCGTCGACTTTATTGATGACTGCATGTCGCGCGATCTCGACGGATCAATCCTCGTGTTTCGCGATCCGAAGCGCGACCCGAAATGGTCTTTCGCCGAAACCGATGCGGCAGGCTTCGTGCTCAGGGTTGCCGAAAAGCAGCCTATTTCCGAACTTGCCACGGTCGGCATCTATTTCTTCCGCCGCGCCGGCGATTTCATGAAAGGCGCGCTCGACATGATGGTGCACAACGACCGCACCAACAACGAGTTCTACGTCTGCCCCGCCTATAATTATGCGATCCGCAACGGTGCGCGCATCGGCGTTTACGAGATCGATGTCAGAAACATGCACGGGCTTGGCACACCCGAGGATCTGGCCGAATATCTACGGGGCCGCGAGCCTGCCTATGCATGACGTGGGCGTCAGACCGGGCGCGGCAGCGCCGCTGAATATCATTATTCCCATGGCCGGAAATGATTTTGAACAGGCTGACGGCGCGGTGAAGGCGGAAATGCCGGTTGGAGAAACGACATTGCTCGGCGCCACGCTGGAGGCTCGTCCCTGGTGGAGCGACGCGGCTGTGCCTGTTTTCGTGCTGCGGGACAGGCCTGCTTCGCGGCGCTACGCTCGTGACACATTGCTGGTCCGCTATCCAACAGCGCGGATCGTCTGGCTGTCCGATACGAGCGGCGGCGCTGCCTGGAGTGCTGCGGCCGGCGCGGCACTTGTCGCCTTTGCGGATGCGCCCGTCGTCGTCGATCTCTGCGACATCATGTTCGACAGCGATGCAGACATTGCCGCAATCTTTGCCGCCGACTCTAAGCTTGGCGGTCTCGCGCTCACATTTTCCTCCCGCCATCCGCAATACAGCTACCTCAGGATTGGAGATGATGGCCGGATGCTGGAAGCGAGGGAGAAGATCGTCATTTCCGACATTGCATCGGCGGGCGTCTATGCATTCCGCAGCGTCGCCGTTTTTCATCTGGCTCTGGCCCACAGCCTGCAGAACAGGACGAGCCTCTCGCATAATGGCCTACTCTTCGTCTGCCCGATGCTGAACGGCGTGGTCGCACACGGTTTCGATGTCCGGACGTTGCCGGCGCGTGAGGTGTTCGATGTCAAAATTGCAGACGCGACCCTTGCTGCTAGCGTCTGAGGGAAGCAGTGGTGCCATTCCGCTTCGACAGGCGGAGCCTTGCCAACGATCTCCTCAATCCGCGTTCGCGGGATCGGGGAGCCTAGTAAACGGGAGTTCGTCATGACAGCCGGGACATCGAGCAAGTTACCCTCTCTCGCCATCATCATACCCTGCTTCAACAATGCAGAGACACTTGCCGAGGCGCTCGACAGCGCTCTGGCACAGGATTATCCGGACTTCGAGGTTCATATTTGCGATAACGGCTCCACAGACGGCAGTCGAGAAATAATCGCATCCTACTCATCTCCACTGCTGAAGCCGGCCCTGCACCCGGACACCCTGCCTCGCACGGATAACTGGAATCGCGCCTACGCCGCCGGTGCGGATGCCGACTACCTCGTCACGCTGCATGCCGACGATCGTCTCGCGCCGGGGGCGTTGCGCGCCATCGGGCGCGCGGCGATGCGCCACCCCGCTCTGATCCATGGCCGTTTCCGGCAGATCACCTACGAAGGTGATCCGATTCCCGGCCGCCGCTTCGGGTGGAGTTACAGCAACAGCGGCGAGGCGTTTCGGGAATTGCTGCTGCTCAACAATATGGTCGCAATGCCGGGCGCGACGATCCGCACGGATGTCTTCTTCAAGGCCGGCCGCTGGGACCCGGCCTGGCAATATCTCCAGGATATGGAGCTCTGGTGGCGCTGCGGAGAACTCGGAGAAGTGGCCTTCGTCGCCGACATGCTTGGCGATCACCGGGCCTATAAGCATCCGCAGGCGCTACACCGGCATGCCGAAGAACATCTGCGCTGGGCGACGCGTAAACTTCGCAACGCACCCACCCGCCGGCTGCGGCAAGCCGCTGCAGACGGGCTCAACGCCTATCTCACACGCCTCGAGGCTGAAGTGGATGCCTTGCCCGAGGTTGCCGCAAGTCTGGTGGGTCCGGTGAGAGACGCCCGGGCCGCGCTCGCAAAGGCACCGGGCACCCGCGTCGACGCCCTTCGCCGGCAAAGATTGTTGCGCATGAGAGCCGCCTCGCTCTCGGCCATTGCCAACGTCTTTGGAAAAATCTCGCCGTGGCAAGCCTTATCGCGTTGACGGCAGCGCTATCGACTGGCGTGGATACAGCTAGCTCGGCAGCCATTCGATAGCGGCGGGCGGCAGCTGCCATTGCGGGCATTCACATCCCGCTGCCGAGGAACCAATACCCGCCCGCCGCAACGCATTCAGTCGGGTCGCCTCCGACCTTCGTCTGACGACGCTCGGACTGAAGTCCCAGATCCGGAACGCACGATCTCCCACACCGTTCGACTCTCTGTCAAAAGAGGAGTTCGGTCATGGACGACAGGAACGAAATCCCGGCAATTTCCAGCGCATGGAATGCCTCCCTGGCGGCGCTCGTCATCTTCCTTGCCGCCATGCTCTATGTCTTCGGTACGGTCATGTCTGGCGACACGAGCCAGTTGACCGCCAAAGTCCCGGGCGCCGACGTCATCGAGGTCAAGTGAGCTGGAAAAGTCCAGCCAATGCGATAGTTTGATTGAATCGTCGCAACTCAGGTCGGAAATGAACTGGCTCATACGCTGGAATGCCCGCTCCCTCGCCTCCCAATTCCTCATCATGGGAGGGCTCGTTTCCCTTGGCGCGATGTTCGTCATAGGGCTTATCGTCACCCACCTCATCGAGGATGCCGTCATTCACAATTCCGGGGCCGCAACGGCGCTCTATGTCGATAGCGTCGTCGCGCCCTTGCTTCCGGACATGCAGAAGGAATCACTGCTAGACGAAGCAAGCGCTCAGGCGCTCGACGAAACGCTCGGACAGGGCGCCCTCGGCCGGCGTCTCGTGTCCTTCAAGCTATGGCGTCGTGACGGTACGATCCTCTATTCCAATGAAAAGGAACTGGTGGGAAAGGCATTTCCGGTCAATGGCAAGCTTGCCCAAGCATTTGCAGGCTCGCTGGTCGCACGTTACGAAGTCGCAAGCGACCCCGAAAGCGCCAAGGAGCGTAGTCTCGGCAGGGCGCTCATGGAAATTTACAATCCTGTTTTGCAGCCTTGGTCCGGAGAGGCTGTGGCCGTGCTTGAATTTTATGAGACAGCCGAAGGGCTGGAAGACAGCCTCGCGCGAGCACGGCTCTGGAGCTGGCTGGCTGTTGCCGGCCTGACCGCAATCTTCTTCCTCGTTCTCTCCATTCTCGTCTTTCGCGGCAGCCATACGATCGAGGTCCAGCGCGAAGCCCTAAAGGCCAGAGTGGACGAACTCTCCGCACTTCTCGCCGAAAATCGCGGCCTGCAACGCAGACTTCAATTGTCCTCCCAGCGCGCCGCAGCCTTGAACGAGACCTATTTGCGCGGCATCGGCGCCGATCTGCATGACGGCCCCGCCCAGCACATCGCCTATGCCTCGCTGCGTCTCGACAGCGACCTGCTGATCGATGCCGCCACCCTGCCGGAGACGCGCGAGAAGGAACTTTCCTGGATCCGTTCGAGCCTTGCCGAAGCGATGAAGGAGATCCGCGATATCTGCAAAGGTCTGGTCCTGCCGCAAATCGAGAAGGCTTCGATTACGGAGATCGTGAAACGCGTTGTTGAAGCCCACCAGCAGAAGACCAAAACCGCGGTCGATACGACAATTGACGAGGACGATCCAGAACTTGCCCCCGCTCTCAAGATTTGTATCTACCGCTTCATTCAAGAGGCACTCAACAATGCTTATCGCCATGGCGGCGGCGTTCAGCAGGCTGTCAGGGCAATATCACACGGCGGCGCCGTCCGCATCGAGGTCAGTGACCAGGGCGAGGGTTTCGATCCGACGCAGGTGAGGCCGACGAGCCTCGGTCTGGTGGGACTCAAAGAGCGTATCGATAGCCTTGGCGGGGAATTCGACATAAGAACCGGCGAAGGTGGTACGACCGTCATCATGACCTTTTCGCCTATGGAAGTGGAGGAATAGAATAGTGCCCATCAAAATCGGCGTCGTGGACGACCATCCCCTGTTTCGCGAAGGGGTGACCCGCAGCCTCTCCGAGGTCAGCGATTTTGTTGTTGTCGGAGAAGGCGCCAACACATCCGATGCCGCAATGATCGCCGCCGATAGCCGTCCGGACGTGCTGCTGCTCGATGTGTCGATGCCTGGGAACGGGCTTTCGGTCATCGACGATATCCTTTCCTTAAGCCCGGATACCAAAATCCTCATGCTCACGGCTTCAGAGGAAGTCGATACGCTCGTCGACGCCCTGCAGCGCGGAGCAAAGGGGTACATTCTCAAGGGGGTCGGTTCCCGCGGCCTGGCGGAAGCGATCCGCACCGTCTTCAAGGGAACCCGCTACGTCTCCCCGACAATGTCGGCCAAAGTCATGGAATATTCGTTGAGCGGCCAGGCATCGGACAGGGACACACTTACCCCGCGGGAACGCGAGGTGATGGACCTCGTTGCGCAAGGCCTTTCAAACAAGCACATCGGCTTACGTCTCGATCTACAGGAAAAAACGGTAAAGCATCATATGACCCAGATTCTGACGAAACTCGGCGTCACGAACAGGACGGAAGCTGCCTTGCGGTGGCGCGAAAAACGTTAGCGCAGGAGCCGCGTGAGCCGCGTACTATCAGCAGATGTCGCCCGCCTGTTGATGATCGTGCGGCCTTTCGAGTCCTTCATGATATAGCGTCCAGCACGAAGCGTTTCGGTTATTCCATTCGTATGCCGGATATCGATCGAGCCGTCCGTATCTTCAGTCGCGCGCGCTCCTGATATCGAGGGCGCATTGTCCGTACTACCGGTTCCGGTCGAGCCCGATCGGCCGCCACCACTGCTATTGCCGTTGCCGCCCGAATTACCGTTACCGCCACCCCCGCCATTACCGCTTCCATTTCCTCCGCCGCTGCCGTTTCCATTACCGCCGCCATTACCGCCATTGCCGTTTCCATTCCCCCCGCCATTGCCGTTTTCGTTCTTTGCGAATGCGGCCTGAATGGCGAGTGAGGGAAACGTACCCGTGACCTCGATCTTCAGCGGTGCAAGCGTCGCGACGGCAAAAACACTCGCGCCGCAGCCCTTCAGGAAATTACGTTTCGAGATCACCATCGTCCTTTGCCTTGTGCCTCATCCAGCCTGTTCTATCGGGAACAGAAGCATGAGATTGACCGCTTGTTCCGAAATTGCAAGGCGGTCGGACATAGGTACCAGACGGTCTGGGACTTTGGTCCGGGATCACGAGCAATAGTAGCTCCCAAGCACGCAATCTTCTCATAGGAGAATAACGGCGCCGCTCAGATGACGGGGGAAACGCACTGGCGCCTTGGTCCGCTGAAAGGCTGGTAGGTATTATCCGAAGCACGATAGGAATTATAGCGGGCGGCGCACCATGACATATGTGGGTCGGGGCTTGGATATGCAGCAGGCAGTCCGACGGAAAGCTCCCTTTCTTCGATCACGCAGGGCTTCCGGGGGCCGCCGTCAAGAGGCTGGTATGTATTGTCGGCGACGTTATAAGATCGATAGCGTTGCTGGCACCGGCTGAGATGGCGGCTGTCGGCCATCCACTCCTGCGTCGGCTGCTCAATTGCCCCCGTCACGGTTGGGTCAGGCGGTGCAATGGCCGACACGCCGACGAGATTGGCCGGTGTTGAAGACGAGGCGTCGGCCGTGGCTTGAAGAGGTGGAAGGCGCTCGTAATCCTGCGTTCTGGGATCAACGCGCCTTGGTGTCGTCGTCCAAAGCGGTGCATCGAGATTAGCGAAATGATGTGGTTCCGGACCGCGGAACCCATAGGAAACAAACCCGAGACTGCCAGCCAGAACGGCCCCGACCGCTGCCAGACATATGAATGGTGCAGCAAACGACTTCATGACGCGATCTCCCATTCCGTCCGTATAGAAATTAGGAACGCCGCGCTTCGGTTCCGCCAACAGGTCGAAAATCGCATTTTTAGGCGCTAATTTGCTGGTGCAGCGGACAGGGCTCTCGGAGATGGGAATTTATTGCCATCGCCGCGATTTTGACGGATAGCTGTTTTATTGGGTGATCCGATCCATCACAGCAGATCGCAGGCAGAAAGAGGAAGCATGTCGCAAAGAGCGGGCAGCGCCGACCTCCCCCTTCACGGAGGGCGCGTGCCACCATGGCTGGGCAACCGTATGACGACGCTCGGTGCGCTGATAACCGAAGCCATCGTTCACCACTACGGGCGTGACGAATTCCTGCGCCGGCTTGCCCATCCTTTCTGGTTCCAGTCCTTCGGTGCCGTCATGGGCATGGACTGGCATTCTTCGGGAATTACGACCAGTGTTTTGGGAGCATTGAAGCGCGGGCTGAAGCCGCTTTCGAGGGAACTCGGACTGCATGTCTGCGGCGGCCGCGGCGCGCAATCGCGCAAGACGCCGGATGAACTGATGGCGATCGGCGAACGGACGGGGTTGGATGGCGCTGTCCTTGCCAAGACGAGCCGGCTGGTCGCCAAAGTGGACAGTGCAGCCGTCCAGGATGGTTTCGACCTCTATCTTCACGGCTTCATCGTCGCTGATGACGGCCATTGGGTGATCGTTCAGCAAGGCATGAATGGCGACAAGCGTCAGGCGCGGCGCTATCACTGGTTCTCGGAAGGATTGGAAAGCTTCGTCAATTCCCCGCATGCGGCCATCGAAGGCCGGTCTCAGGGCGAAATCATCAATCTCGCCGACCGGCGCGCGGAAAAATCCCGCCACGACCAGCTCGATCTTCTCGCAGCTCTTGGGCCGGACCGCATTATCCGCGAGGCTGCCGCCCTTGCCCCGGCCGCCGATCCTGCACCCTTGCCGGAGTCAGCCGGACAGCTGATGCTGCCGCATCTCTTCATGCCCGCACATCACGATGTGCGCGAAAGCGACGTCAACATGCGGCGTTTGCATGGCAATCTTGCCGCGGCTGCCGATCGCGGACCGGTCGATTTCGAGGATTTGCTTCTCGTGCCGGGCGTTGGTGCCCGCACGGTCAAGGCGCTGGCGCTCGTTGCCGAAGTCGTGCATGGCGCGCCCTGCCGCTTCTCCGATCCCGCCCGCTTTTCGATCGCTCACGGCGGCAAGGACAGGCACCCCTTCCCTGTGCCGCTCAAGGTTTATGACGAAACCATCAATGTGATGAAATCGGCAGTCATGAAAGGTAGGCTCGGCCGCGAGGAGGAGCTGCAGGCCTTGCGCCGGCTCGACGACCAGTCGCGCAGCCTGGAGCGCTATGTCACCGGCCCAGACCTCAAGGAGATCGTGGCCGGCGAATTTCGGCAATCCTCGACCTTCGGCGGCCGAAGCGTCTTCGGCTGGGAGCCGCCAACGGAAGATATGCCAGTGGATGCAGCGCCGCCGCACCACACAAGCCGCCGCTGATTGCGAGCGTGCAGATGGGGCGCCGGGGCCAGATATGCTGCCGGCTCACCGCCCATGCCGGTTGTCATGGCGCTTTCATTGCCACTATGCTGTCATCATGAATGAAACAAGAGATAAATCAGTGATACAGGGACGGCAGGGGGGCGAATTGCACGAGCGAATGACGATCCTCGGCGAGGTCAATGCCGCATCGTTCGTCTCGTGGATCCGCCGCCATGCCGATAAGCTCGGACTATCCCAGGATTTCATTCACACCGGCGCCGACCGAATCGAACTCGAGGTCGCAGGCCCGATAGAGCTGATCGACATGCTTGAAATGGGATGTTCGCTTGGCCCGATCGACGTTTGGGTGGAGGAGATTCAGCGCAGGATTGTAGATCCCGCCGACACACGGTAGCGCAGGCGGCATTGATCCTGTGCCCTTTATTTAATCATTGTTGCCAATGCGATTTTTTTATGCAAGCCTCTGATCACTGACGCCGCAAGCTCGGCAACAGTGCGCGGCCAGCGGCGCTAAAGCATTGGTAAAATTGAGGAAGTAAAGGTCATGCCATCTGATACGGCCGGCTCGTGGACGCCTGTCGCCCTTTCTGCTGATCTGCCGTCGGCAACCGTCATGCCAGCGTGGATACCAGCAGGATCGATCGCCCTCTGGCGCAGTCAGTCCGGGCGTGTGTCGGCATCGTCGGATCGCTGTCCGCATCGCGGGATGCGTTTGTCCCATGGCTTCGTGCGCGGCGAGTCACTCTCCTGTATTTATCATGGCTGGAGCTATTCTCCTGCAGGAACCTGCATTCGCATCCCTGCCCATCCCGATCTTGTGCCGCCGGAAACGATCCGTGTCGCGGTCCACAAGGTCGAGGAATCGGCTGGTATCATCTGGGTAACTGTCGGAGAGCCGGCGGAACAGCCGCCACGCTTTACCGATCTCGTTCCGCTGCGCTCGATGACGGCAGACGCTGATATTTCGGCCATTGAATCGGCGGCTGGCTCCAAAGCCGGCGCCGATGGGCTTATCCATATCGCGCACTCTCCATGGATCAGGCTGCTGCCGACTGAGCAAGCTGACTGCACGCTCATTCACCTGCTGATCGAGCAGGGCCGCAGCCCGGCGGACCGTGTCACGGCGTCCCGTGTCGCCGAAGCGGTGCGTCGGCAGGCGGAATCGCGGCAGAAGGAGGTCGCATGACGAAGGCTGCTGCGATGATCAACGAGTGGTATCCAGTCGGCCTTTTTTCCCAACTGACCGAGGCAGGAACGAAAACCGCTTTAATGGGTGAACCCATCGAAGTGGCGCGCACGCCCGATGGCAATGCGCGGGTGACATCTACCGATGGGCGCAGCCTGCCGGTCCGTGTCCGCTACGGCCATGTCTGGTCCTCCCTCGGCAATCCCGCCAAGGAACTTTTTGCCATTCCAGAGGCGGATCAACCCGGCCGCCGTTTTGTCGACGTCGGCGTGGTACGTGTGCGCTGCTCGCCGCTGCGCGCGGTGGAGAATTTTCTCGACATCGCCCATTTCCCGTTTGTTCACACCGATATTCTCGGCGCCGAGCCGCACACGGAAGTCGAGAATTACAAGGTCGAGATCCGCGAGGACGAAGACGAGGTCTGGGCGACCCAGGTAAAATTCTATCAGCCGCAGGCCGCCAAGTCGGCGAGCGGCGGGATCACGACTGAATATATGTACCGCGTGCCGGCACCGACCTGCTCGGTGCTCTACAAGACCTGCCCTCCCCGGCCGGGCGAATGGGATGTCATTACGCTCTTCGTGCAGCCGCTTGCGGAAGACCTTTGCGACGTATGGCCGTGGATGGCCCTCTTTGATGACGTGACACCAATGACAGACCTCATCCATTTTCAGCAGATGATCTTCCTGCAGGATCGCTCGATCCTTGAGAACCAGATCCCGGCCCTGCTGCCGCTCGATCCCGGCATGGAAATCCCGACGAGGGCCGACCTGACCTCGGTCGCCTATCGGCGCTGGCTCAAGCGCCATAATTACACCTACGGCGCACAGTTGGTCGCGCAATGAAGCTCTACGACTACATTCTCTCGCCGAGCTGCTACAAGGTCCGCCTGATGGCAGCGATCCTCGGCATCAAGCTGGATATCCGCCCGGTCGATTTTCATCCCGGCATCGAACATCGTCGTCCAGAACTCCTGGCGCTCAATCCGGCAGGTTCCATCCCGATCCTTGTGGATGGCGATCTCGTCCTGACGGAATCCTCGGCCATCCTAGCCTATCTCGCCGCCCAAAGCGCCCGGGAATGGCTGGGCAACGGTAAGCCTGAAGAGACGGCGCAGGTGCAGCAGTGGCTTTCCTTCTCGCATCGGCTGACGGCCAATCTCGGCGGCGCGCGGCTGCATGAAATGCTCCTGCGCCCCGGCAATATCGAGACCCTGCAGGCCCAGGGCATCGCCGCGCTGCGCGAGCTGGAGGCTGGTCTCTTCGAACAGCAGCTTCGCGGTATGCGCTTCCTGGCATCGAACCGCGCCACGATCGCCGATATCGCCTGCTTCCCTTACGTCGCGCTCGCCCCCGATGGCGGCATCTCGCTCGATCCCTATCCAAACATCCGGCTGTGGCTGCGGGCCGTCCGCAGCCTCGGCGGCTTCATCGAGATGCCCGGCATTCACCGCCTGCACGAGCTGAAGCCCGATCCTCATCCTGCGAAGGAGGAAAGCTGAGATGGCCGGCTACCTCCTGAAAAATTGCGCAGCCGTCGTCGTCAATGAGGGCAACGGACCAAGCGTGCGCCGGAACGTGGACGTGCTGACCGATGGTCCGGCGATCCAGGCAATTGGCACAAACCTGTCACAGGAGCCCCTGCCATCAGGCACGATCGTCCAGGATGCCGCCGGCTGGTTCGTTTATCCCGGCCTCGTCAACACGCATCACCATTTCTTTCAGTGCTTCGTGCGCAACCGGGCCGATCTCGACTGGACGAAACTGTCGGTGATCGAGTGGCTGGACCGCATCTACCCGATCTTCTCGCGGCTGAACGAGGATTGCTTCTACCATTCCTCGGTCACCGCCATGGCCGAGATGATCAAGCATGGCTGCACCACGGCTTTCGACCACCAATATTGCTTTCCTCGGCACGCCGGAAAGCGCCTGATCGACCGACAGTTCGAGGCGGCCGAGCTTCTCGGCATGCGTTTCCATGCAGGCCGCGGCGGCAATACGCTGCCGAAATCCGAGGGATCGACGATCCCGGATGCCATGCTGGAAACGACGGATGAATTCATAGCCGATTGCGCCCGGCTGATCGACAGCTACCACGATGCCGGTCCCTTCAGCATGCGGCAGGTGGTCGTTGCGCCCTGCCAGCCGGTCAATTGCTATCGTGAGACCTTCGTTGAATCCGTCGCACTTGCCCGTGATCGCGGCGTGTTTTTGCACACCCATGTCGGCGAAGGCGAAAGCCCTGTCATCGAGGCACGGCACGGCATGCGTACGGTCGATTACTGCACGGAACTCGGCTTTGCAGGTGCCGACACCTTCTATGCTCACTGCTGGGAACTGACGCATGACGAACTCCGCAAGATGGCGGCAAGCGGCACCGGCGTCTCCCATTGCCCGGAACCGGTCTACCTTGTCGGCGCTGAGGTGACGGATATTCCGGCCATGTCGGCCTTCGACCTGCGCGTCGGGCTTGGCTGCGACGGCGCTGCCTCGAACGACAATTCCAACCTCATGCACTGCATTCACTCCGCCTATATGCTGCAATGCCTGTCGGCATCGACACGCGCTCACCCTGTTCCGCCGCCGGCCGATTTCCTGGGTTACGCAACGACGGGCGGCGCAAGCCTGCTCGGACGCAGCGATATCGGCCGTTTGGCGCCGGGCATGGCCGCCGATCTCTTCGCGATCGATACGCGGCGGATGGATTATGTCGGCACGCGGCATGACCCGCTGAGCCTGATCGCCAAGGTCGGGATCGGCATGCCGACCGACCTCACCATGATCAATGGACGCATCGTCTGGCAGGCCGGTGTATTCACCGGCCTCGACGAAGCCAAGCTTTTCGCGGACGCCGAAGCGGCGCTCGCGACCGTCGAATTCTGAACAACCAAAAGAGGGGAACTGACATGTCCAACAATCTGACCCGCAGAACGTTGATGAAGAGCGCAGCCGCGGCCGGCCTTGCCACCGCTTTTGCCGGCCGCTCTGTACTTGCTGGCGACGAACCGCTCGGCATCGCTCTCGTCGTACCCTCGCCGATCGGCGATGTCGGCTGGGGTCATGCGCTTGCCGCCGGCATCGATCCGATCAAGGACGCCTATGGCGATAAGGTGAAAGTCACAGTTATCGAGAACATCGCCGAAGGTCCAGATGCCGACCGCATCATGAACAAGACGGTTGCCGACGGAAACCATTTCCTGATCGCCGGTTCCTTCGGCTATCAGAACGGTGCGCTGCAGATTGCCCGCCGCAATCCCAAGGTCACCGTCCTGCATGCTTCCGGCTTCCAGGTCGCGCCGAACTTCTCGCCCTTTGCCGCCAAATATTTCCAGGGCACCTATCTGCTCGGCATGGCGGCCGCCGCCGTCTCCAAAACTGGCAAGCTCGGCTCGGTGTCGGCCTTTGCCATTCCGGAACTCATCACCTCCATCAACGCGTTCACGCTCGGCGCGCAGTCCGTCAAGCCTGACATCGAAGTCTCCGTCGTCTGGGTCAATTCCTGGTTCGATCCGGCCAAGGAGCAGGAAGCCGCCAAGGCGCTGATCTCGCAGGGCTGCGACGTCATCTTCTCGAATGCCCAGGATACGCCCTCGGTGATCTCGGCCTGCGAAGAGGCCGGCATCTATGCCTTCAACCTGAACTCCTCGATGAAGAAATATGCCGAGAAGACCTATCTCGGCTGCGTCGCCACCGACTGGTCGCCCTTCTTCAAGGCTTCGGTCGATGCCCACCTCGCCGGCACCTTCAAGGGCGCCAACGCCTTCCTTGGCGTTGCCGACAAGGTAGTCGAGGTTGTCGACTGGAACCCGGCCATCCCAGCCGACACGATGAGCAAGATCAAGGAAATCGAGGCCAAGATCGCCAGCGGCAGCTTCTCGCCGTTTATAGGCCCAATCGCCAAGGCGGATGGCAGTGAAGGTGTCGCCTCCGGCACCACGCTGACGGATGCCCAGATCGTCGCGATGGATTGGCACGTCAAGGGTGTCAAGACGCCGTTGCCGAAATAAGCCATGGAAAGCCCGCTCCTGTCGCTACGCGGCATTTCCAAGAGCTACGGCCAGGTCCATGCCAACCAGCAGATCGACCTTGACGTCGCTCCCCGCTCGATCCATGCCATCCTCGGAGAAAACGGGGCCGGCAAATCGACTCTGATGAAGCTGATCTATGGCGTCGAGCAGCCGGACAGCGGAACCGTCGCCTGGAACGGGCACCCCCTCAGCCTTGCCTCTCCCGCAGAGGCAAGGCTCGCCGGCATCGGCATGGTCTTTCAGCATTTCTCGCTGTTCGAGAGCCTGACGGTGGTCGAGAACATCAGGCTTATCGTGGCCGGCAAGAAAGCCGAACTGGCGGAGCGCATCCGCGAGCTCGGGCACGAATTCGGCCTCGAAGTCGATCCGCTCGCTCATGTGCATTCGCTCTCCGTCGGCGAGCGGCAGCGGGTGGAAATTATCCGCTGCCTGATGACCGATCCGAAACTGTTGATCCTCGACGAACCGACATCGGTCCTGCCGCCGCAGGCTGTGGAGAAGCTGTTCGAGACCTTGCGCCGGCTGCGAGACGGCGGCGTTTCCATCCTCTTCATCTCCCACAAGCTGGAAGAGATCCAGTCGCTTTGCGACCGGGCGACGATCCTGCGCGGTGGACGCGTGACCGGCCACATCGATCCGCGCGAGCATGATGCCCATGACCTTGCCCGTATGATGATCGGCCGTGACATGCCGGAACCCATGCCAGCGTTGCCGCTTTCCGAGGGCGAGAAGCGACTGGAGCTGATCGGCCTCGATTACAGGCCGGATGATCCCTTCGCCGTGCCGCTCTCGCAAGTCAGCCTTAGCGTCCGCGCGGGCGAGATCCTCGGCATTGCCGGAATTTCGGGCAACGGCCAAAGCGAGCTTGCCGCACTGATCTCAGGCGAGACGATCCTGCCGCGCGAGCAGCGCGACCAAATCTTCATGATGGGCAAGGATGTCGGCATGCTCGACCCGGCGACCCGCCGGAAACTAGGATTTGCCTTCGTGCCGGAGGACCGGCTCGGTCGCGGTGCGGTCCCCGAAATGTCGCTCACGCTCAATAGTCTGCTGACGGCCCATCCTCTGAACCTCGTCAAAAACAGCTTACTCGACAAGGCGCAAGCAACCGCCTTCACCAACGCGTGCATTCGTGATTACGACGTGCGTACGCGCGGTCCCGAGGCCGAAGCCGGCTCCCTTTCCGGCGGCAATCTTCAGAAATTCATCGTCGGGCGCGAAATCATGCTGGCGCCGAAACTGCTCTTCCTTGCCCAGCCCACCTGGGGCGTCGATATCGGCGCAGCCTCAGCAATTCGCAAGCGGCTGATCACGCTGCGCAACGAAGGCATGGCGATCCTCGTCATTTCCGAGGAGTTGGAAGAACTGTTCGAACTCAGCGACTTCATCCAGGTCCTCCACCACGGCATGCTGAGCCCGCCGCTCGTCACGCGCGACACCAAACCCGAAGAGATCGGCCGATACATGATCGGCGCCCAGTCGCAGCGCGAGAAAGCGATCGCATGAGCAGACCTCTGTTTGCCGCCCTGCCAACCCTCGTGCGCCGGGAGCGCGCCTCGCTTGTCGCTACCCTGCTTGCCCCGCCCATCGCACTCGCTGTCACGATCATCCTCAATCTCGGCCTTTACGTCGTCATGGGACGTGATCCGGCTGCGGTCATCTATGCGATGCTGATCGAACCCTTCTTTTCCTGGGCATCCTTCTCCGAAGTCCTGCTGAAAACCGGGCCGCTGCTGCTGATCGCGCAAGGATTGGCGATCGGCTTCCGCGCCAAGGTCTTCAACATCGGCGCCGAAGGGCAATTCGTGCTCGGCGCGATCTTCGCCTCGGCTATCCCGATCTGGTGGCCTGATGCAGCGGGCCAGTGGATCTGGCCGGCAATGCTGCTGCTCGGCATGATCGGCGGCGCTCTCTGGGCATCGCTAACCGCCTTCTGGCGTGTCCGGCTCAACGCCAACGAAATCTTGGTCTCGCTGATGCTGAGCTTCGTTGCGGTGCAGCTTCTCAATTATCTACTGCTCGGCCCCTGGAAGGATCCGAATGGCTTCAACTTCCCGCAGTCGGTGATGTTTCAGTATGATGCGATGGTGCCGATCCTGATCGAGGGAACGCGCGTCAATGTCTCGTTGATCCTTGCCGTTCTTCTGTCGATTGCCGCGTGGATCTTCATGCAGAAGAGCTTCATCGGCTACAAATTGCAGGTTGGCGGATTGGCGCCACGTGCGGCGAGCTATGCCGGCTTCAAAGAGGGCTGGGCAATATGGCTGTCGCTGCTGATCGGTGGCGCAGCCGCCGGTCTTGCGGGCGCGGCCGAAGTCGCCGGCCCGCTCGGCCAGCTGCAGCGCTCGATCTCGACCGGTTATGGCTATGCCGCAATCATCGTCGCCTATCTCGGCGGGCTGCACCCGATCGGCATCGTCATATCGTCGGTCGTCATGGCGGCCCTCTACATTGGCGGCGACAATGCCATGGTCTCCGCCAACCTGCCGATCGCTGCCGTCCGCGTTTTCCAGGGCAGCCTGCTGCTCGCCTATCTGATCGCCGTCGCCTTCGTCCGCTACCGCCTTGCCTGGCGCTCTGCCGCCGTTCGGAGCCCATCATGAATGCTATCGAGTTCATCCTGGCCGGCATGCTGGCGGCCGCGACGCCCTTTTTGCTCGCAGCGCTTGGCGAGCTTGTGGTCGAGCGCGCGGGCGTGCTCAATCTCGGCGTCGAAGGGCTAATGGCGTTCGGCGCCGTCATTGCATTCATCGTCGTCTATCACGGCGGCGGCCACTTTCTTGCTTTTCTTGCAGCCGGCATCGGCGGCATCCTGCTCTCGCTTGTTTTTGCCGGGATCATTCTTGGCTTCAACGCAAACCAGGTCGCGACGGGGCTTGCTATCGGCATTTTCGGTCAGGGCCTGTCGGCGCTGTTCGGCAAGAGCTATGAGAGCCTCACCATCAAGGCGCTGCCGAAAATCGCTATTCCGGGCCTTTCCGACATTCCTGTCATTGGCGGATTGTTCATCCAGGATATCGTCGTTTGGCTTTCGCTTTTGGTGACACTCGCGATCTGGGCGACGTTTGCCTATAGCAAGATCGGTCTCGTCATTCGTGCCGTCGGCGAAAACCCAAAGGCTGCTCACGCCATCGGCTATTCCGTCATCGCCGTACGCTTCACCGCTGTCGCATTCGGCGGGATGATGGCCGGCTTTGCCGGCGCTTACGCGTCGACGATCTATACGCCGCTCTGGGCGGACGGCATGATCGCCGGCCGAGGCTGGATCGCTATTGCGCTCGTCGTCTTCGGAACCTGGCTAACGGGGCGGATATTCCTCGGAGCTTGCCTCTTCGGTGCCGTCTCGCTGATGGGGCTTGCAGCCCAGGCAACCGGGCTCGACGTGCCCTCGCAGCTTTTGTCTTGCCTGCCCTATCTCGTGACGATCATCGTGCTCGGCATCATCTCGGCAGATCGCCGCCTGCTGAAGCTCAACGGCGTCGCCTCGCTGGGTGAGCCATTCGAGCGGTAATGGAATGCGGCCTGCACTGACCGCGCAGGCCGCTGACTGCGTTCAATCATGCCTGGTGAGAAAGGCTGAGACGACGTCGAGGCAAAGATCCTTTTCCTCGACATGCGGCATGTGGCTGGAATTCTCGAAGAGCACCCACTCGCAACCCTTCACGTGATCGACATAGGGTTTGACGACGAGCGGGGTCGCCTCGTCATATTTGCCGGAGATCAAAAGCGTCGGCACCTGAATGAGCGGCAGGCGATCCTCGATCGTCCAGTCCTTCATGCTGCCGATCACGTGGAATTCGGTCGGGCCGTTCATGTTGCGGTAGACAGTATTGTCTTCGTCCATGATCGCAAAAGTGCGCGCAACTTCCGGCGGCCATGGGGAAACGCGACAGACATGCCGGTCGTAAAAGACGCGCGAGGCCGCAACATAGTCCGGATCGGTAATGGTGCCGGCATCCTCATGCCTCAGCAGCGTGTCCTGTACCTCCTTCGGCAGTTCTTCCCGCAGACGGTTCGCCTCCGCCACCCAAGTATGCATGTTGGCCGGCGAATTGGCGATGACGAGCGCCTTCAGGCCGTTCGGCTGGCGTACGGCATGTTCTGCGCCCAGCATGCCGCCCCAGGACTGGCCGAGAAAGGCGTAACGATCCTGAATGCCGAGATGCTTCAGCAGCGTATCGAGTTCGTCGAGAAAGAGCGCCGGCGTCCAAAAATCCGGTCCCTTCTCGGGTAGCCGGGTCGAGTTGCCGTTGCCGAGCTGATCGTAATGGATGACGGCGCGGTCATCGAGCTCGGAGATGCCCTTGAAGGAATCGACATAGTCATGCGTACAGCCGGGACCACCATGGGCGACGACGAGTGGCAGTTTTCTGGAATCAAGCGAACCGGTGATGCGATACCATGTCCGGTATTCGCGAAACGGCAGAAAGGCTTCCTTCGTCGGAACTGGGGCCACTGATATCTCCATCCTCTAGGGCAACGATGGGAACCATAGCGCGGCCGAAAAGGCGAAGGCAGCTATCAGAAGTTATAGGATGGGCGATCTTCCAGCAGCCGGTAATGGGTGGCACGCACCACCGCCTGCGTGCGGTTGCGGGCGCCAAGCTTCTTGGCGGCCGCATTGAGATGCATGACGACCGTTGGCACCGAACGATTGATGACGCGCGAAATTTCCTTGGCCGAAAGTCCCTCTGCCGAATGGCGCAGGCATTCCCGCTCCCGCTCCGTCAAACGGACCTTGCCGACCCGCAGCGCCTCGGCGTCAAAAAGCGAATAGGCGGCCTCGTGGAAGACATGGGCCAGCAGGTTGAAATCGGCGATATAACGCAGTGCATGGTGTTCGAAATCGCTGTCAACGCCGAAACGAATGCCGGTCACAGTCGCATAATCGCCGCGCGGCATATGGACGGGAACCGTCACGCCCGTCGACATGTCGCGCTCGTTAAGGAAACGCGTCACCGGCGCCGTGTCGTCGCTCATGAAGCGGTTGATCAGAGTGTCGGCGTCCCTGTCATAATTCCAGAAGAAGGGCGCCGAGGTGCGCAAGGCCACCTGTTGCACCGGATCGATGCGGAAATAGCCGCGGTCGAACCAGTATTCGCGCATATCTTCGGAGATATTGCGCAGCTTTAACAGTGACGGGATCATGATCCCTCCGTCGAGATCATAAGGCACTGGCGTATAGTCGTAGATCAAGGCTTCGAAGCCTATCCCCTTCATCGCCTCGAAGACCTGATCGATGCGCCCCTCAAGTGTCTGGTGTGCTGAGAATTGCCGTCTTATCGTGCCGATTTCGTCAAGCATGGCAGGCTCCGGTGGTTTCCCACCCTATCACTTCTTATAGCTGGCAAAGAACATAGTTTCGGATAAAAATTTAGCCATGCCCAATTATTGAGCAAGCGAAATCTTCTGCCGGAGCGGTGAATGTGGCGTGAAATCGAGCCTGAGGCGCGACATGAGATCGAAGTCGACGGTTACAGGGTGGTCACCTACAGTTTCGGGAGCGGCAGCGAGACCGTCTTCTGCCTGAATGGCGGCCCCGGCCTGCCCTGCGACTACCTGCGTGAGGCTCATTCCTGCCTCATCGATAAGGGTTATCGCGTGGTGGCTTTCGATCAGCTCGGCACCGGCGCCTCCGACCGTCCGACCGACCGATCACTCTGGACCATCGGCCGCTATGTCGAGGAGACCGAGACGGTGCGCAAGGCACTCGGACTCGGCAAGGTGCATATGCTCGGCCATTCATGGGGCGGTTGGCTGGCGATCGACTATGCGCTCACCTATCCGGAAAACCTGCAGACGCTGATCCTGGAAGACACCGTCGCTGACATGCCGCACCTGATTTCCGAGCTGGAACGGCTGCGGGCTGCCCTCGGGCCTGAGACGGTCGCGATGATGCAGAAGCACGAGGCGCAGGGTACCTACAATCATCCGGAATATCAGGCCGCGGTGACGATCCTGAATTACCGCCACGTCTGCCGACTGCCGGAATGGCCGGCGCCTGTACGCCGGTCGCTCGACGACTGGAACATGAGTCCCTACGAGACGATGCAGGGGCCGAACGAATTTCTCTATATCGGCAATCTGAAGGATTGGAACCGCATTCCCGACCTGGAGCGCGTGACGACGCCGGTGCTGATCACCACGGGCGAACATGACGAGCTGACGCCGTCCTGCGCGCTGCGCATGAAGCTTGCCTTGCCGAATGCCGAGCTCAAGGTCTTCGCCAATGCCAGCCACATGCCGTTCTACGAAAATCCGCAAGATTATTATCCTGCGCTGGTCGATTTTCTATCGCGACACAGGGCAAGCTGATGCAGGATCAGGTGATCGGAACCCGCCGGAGACAAGGGGGCGAGCGCCGCCATGCATCGCTATAAATTCATACTGATCCGGCCGATCCAGTTTCTGCCCGTCATCTTCGGTATCAGCATCATCACCTTCATTCTGGTGCGATTGATCCCCGGCGATCCCGCCCGCAATATTCTTGGCACGCGCGCGACACCGACGGCTCTTGCCAATATCCGCGCCCAGTACGGCCTCGATCAGCCGATGTGGCTGCAATACTTTTACTTTCTCAAGAACCTCGCGAATGGCGAAATGGGCAAGTCGATCCTCTACAAGATCGACGTATTTCCGCTGATCGCCACGCGCATCGAGCCGACGATCGCGCTGGTACTGACAAGCGTCATCCTGTCGATCCTGATCGCCGTGCCGATGTCGGCGATTGCCGCTCGCAACGCTGGCCGGGCGCCTGATCACGCAGTACGCGTCATCTCCACATTCGGGATCGGCTTTCCGCCTTTCTGGCTCGGCCTGATGCTGATTATTCTTTTCAGCGTCGAACTCGGCGTCCTGCCCGTCTCCGGCTACGGCACGACACTGGGCGACAAGCTCTCCCATCTCATCTTGCCGGCGCTGACCGTTGCATTGTCACTCTCGACGGTGCTGACCCGCAGTCTGCGCTCCGCGATGATCGAATCCCTGAAATCGGATGTAGCGACAGCCGCGCGCGCTCGCGGCATGCCCGAGAGTATCGTCTTCTGGCGGCACGTCCTGCCGAATTCGCTGGTACCGACAATCAATCTTCTGGCCGTCAACATTGGCTGGCTAATCGGCGGCACTGTCGTCGTGGAAAGCGTTTTTGCCCTACCCGGCATGGGCCAGTTGCTGGTGCGCGCCATCTTCTCGCGCGATTACATGGTGGTCCAGGGCGTCGCCATGACATTCGCCTGCGCCACCGTGCTCGTCAATTTCATTGCCGATATCGTCACCGTCGCCGTCGACCCGAGGGTGAAGCTGTGAGCGTCGAGGCCCTTGCCCCCTCCGCAGCCGCCTGGCGCCGTTTCATCGGCCGCCGGCTGACACTCGTCCTTGGCGCCGGCATACTGTTGTTCTTTCTGCTTCTGGCAATTGCCGCCCCCTTAGTCTCTCCCTACGATCCGATCCTGCAGAATGCCGACGTGCGGCTGCAGGCGCCGTCACTTACCCATCTCTTCGGCACGGATAATTTCGGCCGTGACATCCTGTCTCGCGTTATCTGGGGCGCCCGCATCGATCTGCAGATTGCCGTCATCGGTGTGATCTTCCCGTTCCTGATTGGCACGACAGTCGGCACCATCGCCGGCTTCTTCGGCGGCATCGTCGATGCGGTTTTCATGCGCCTCGTCGATATCATCCTCGCCTTTCCGTTTCTCGTGCTGATGCTGTCGATCATCGCCATTCTCGGGCCGGGCCTCAGCAGCTTCTATATCGCCATGGCGCTGGTCGGCTGGGTTTCCTATGCGCGCCTCATCCGCGCCCAGATGCTGGTTCTGAAAAGCAGCGACTATGCAGTTGCCGCCGTCAGCCTCGGCTTCAGCCGTTTCAGGATCATGTTCCGCCACCTTCTGCCGAATGCCATTGCAGGCTCCATCGTCTTTTCCATGTCGGATGCCACGCTGGTGCTGCTCAGCGGCGCAGCGGTCAGCTATCTCGGCCTCGGCGTACAGCCGCCGCTCGCCGAATGGGGTGTCATGGTCGCCGAAGGCCAGAGCTTCATCACCACGGCCTGGTGGATTACGCTTTTCCCCGGCCTGTCCATCGTCTGCCTCGCCTTCGGTTTCAGCATGCTGGGTGATGCGCTCGGCGAACTTCTCGGAGTTCACGAATGAGCGCTTCGGTCCTTTCCGTCCGCGACTTGACGGTCAAGGTTCATCTCGATGGCGGCGTGCGAACGCTGATCGACCATGTTTCCCTTGATCTCGCCAAGGGCGAAATCCTCGGCCTCGTCGGCGAAAGCGGCTCGGGCAAGAGCCTGCTCTGCCGCTCACTCGTCCGGCTGCTGCCCTCCTCTCTGATCAAGATCGAGGGCGGGACCGTCCTGCTCGAGGGGCGCGATCTGACGACGGCAAGCGATGCCGAGATGCTTGAAGTGCGCGGCGGCGAGATCGGCATGATCTTCCAGAACCCGACGAGCCATCTCGATCCGGTCATGCGCATCGGCGACCAGATTTCCGAGGGCATCCGCTATCATCAGGGGCTTAGAGCCAAGGAAGCGCGGGCGGCGGCTATCGAGATCCTGACGCAGGTAGGCTTTCCCGATCCCGTTCGCCAATATGACAGCTACCCGCACGAGTTTTCCGGCGGCATGCGCCAGCGCGCCATGATCGGCGTGGCGCTCTCATGCAACCCGAAGATCCTGATCGCCGACGAGCCGACGACCGCGCTCGACGTGACGATCCAGGCGCAGATCCTGAAACTCTTGCTGGAGATCCGAGAAAAGCGTGGCCTATCGATCATCCTCATCACCCACGATCTCGGCATCGTCGCCCAGACCTGCGACCGCATCGCCGTCATGCGCAATGGCAAGCTGCTTGAACAGGGGCCGAAACGGACGATCCTCTCCCGGCCGCAGGACGCCTACACGATCAATCTGATCAACAGCCATCCCTCCATGCCGGACGAGGCGCCAATGCCGGAGCCGCTGCTCGCGTCTTCGGCAGCATCGACCAAGCCGCTTCTTGAGATCGACGACCTGCATGTGCGTTTCAAGGTTGGCGGCAGCCTGTTCAAGAGCAGTGCCAAGACGGTAAGCGCCGTTTCCGGTGTCAGCCTGCAGGTCATGCCGGGCGAAACCATCGGCATCGTCGGCGAATCCGGCAGCGGCAAGAGCACACTCGCACGCGCCGTGCTGGGGCTGACGCCGATCTCCTCAGGCCATGTGTCCTTCGGAGGGATCGATCTTGCTCAGCAGCGGGCCGCCGGACTCGCAAAGCTGCGGCGTGAGACAGCCATGGTCTTTCAGGACCCTTATAACGCACTCAATCCGCGCCTCACGATCGGGCAGATGCTTGCCGAGGTGCTGAAGGTGCAGGGCAAGGTGCCGGCATCGGCCATTCCGGAGAGGATCGGCGAATTACTCGATCTTGTCGGGCTTGAGCGGGAGTTTGCAAATCGCAAACCCCGCAGCATGAGCGGTGGTCAGTGCCAGCGCGCCGGGATTGCCCGGGCGCTCGCTGTCGATCCGAAGCTCATCATTGCTGACGAATGTGTTGCGGCCCTCGACGTCACGATCCAGGCACAGATCATCGCGCTTTTCCGCGAACTAACCGCAAGAATGAACCTGACGCTGATGTTTATCGCCCATGACCTGGCGATCGTGCGCAATCTCTGCGAACGCGTGGTCGTCATGTATCGTGGAGAGATCGTCGAAGAAGGCCTCTCGGAAGAGGTCTTTGCGCGGCCGAAACATCCCTATACCGCGGCGCTGATCGCCGCCATTCCCGATATCGATCCGGACAAGCCGCTTCTGAGCAGCGCCAGCTTGGAAGACGAGCTGCAATCGATGCCGGCACTACCCGTCAAACGCATGCCATAACAACGAAGGGAACGAACGCATGATCACCAGATGGAAATCAATCGGGCTTGCAGCGCTTCTTGCGGGCCTGACGCTCAGTGCATCCTATGCCGAAGCCGCCGGTGTGCTCACCATCGGCCGTCGCGAGGATTCGACGACATTCGACCCGATCAAAACGGCGCAGAACATCGACAACTGGGTCTTCTCCAACGTCTATGACGTGCTGATCCGCGTCGACAAGACCGGCACCAAGCTGGAGCCCGGCCTGGCCGAGAGCTGGACGGCGTCCGACGACGGACTGACCTATGTCTTCAAGATCCGTGATGCGAAATTCTCCGACGGCTCGCCGCTGACGGCGGAAGACGCGGCCTTCAGCCTGCTGCGTATCCGCGATGACGCAGGCTCGCTCTGGAGCGATTCCTATAAGGTCATCGACACGGCTGTAGCTACCGATCCGCATACGCTGACGATCAAGCTCAAGAACCCTTCCGCGCCCTTCCTGTCGACGCTGGCACTGCCCAATGCCTCCGTCATTTCCAAGGCTGGCATCGAATCCATGGGTGCTGAAGCCTATGGCGAAAAGCCGATCGCATCGGGTGCTTTCATCGTCGACGAATGGCGTCGCGGCGACCGCGTCATCCTGAAGAAGAACCCGAATTTCTGGCAGGCCGACCGCGTGAAGCTCGATGGCGTCGAATGGATCTCGGTGCCCGACGACAATACACGCATGCTGAACGTGCAGGCAGGCCAGCTCGACGCCGCCATCTTCGTGCCCTTCTCACGCGTCGAGGAGCTGAAGAAGGATGCCGGCCTGAACGTGCTGATCGACCCGTCGACGCGTGAAGATCATCTGCTGATCAACCATGCGCATGGTGATCTCGGCAAGAAGGAAGTCCGTCAGGCGCTCGATCTCGCAATCGACAAGAAGGCGATTGTCGAAGCAGTCACCTTCGGCCAGGGCACGATCGCCAATTCCTATATTCCGAAGGGCGCGCTCTACTATTACGCCGACAACCTACAGCGTCCTTATGATCCCGATAAGGCCAAGAAGCTGCTCGCCGATGCTGGCGTTTCCAACCTGACGCTGAACTACCTGATCCGCGCCGGCGACGAGGTGGACGAGCAGACCGCCGTACTGGTGCAGCAGCAGCTCGCCAAGGCCGGCATCACCGCCAACCTGCAAAAGGTCGACCCCAGCCAGGAATGGGACATGACGGTTGCCGGCGATTACGACATCTCGGTCAACTATTGGACCAACGACATTCTCGACCCGGACCAGAAGACGACCTTCGTGCTCGGTCACGATTCCAACAACAACTACCTGACCAACTACAAGAACGAAGCGGTGAAGGAACTGGTCGCCAAGGCCCGCCTGGAACTCGATCCCAAGAAGCGCGAGCAGATGTATATCGACTTGCAGAAGATGGCGAAGGACGACGTCAACTGGATCGATCTCTACTATAGCCCCTATATCAATGTGGCGCGCAAGAACATCGACAACTTCTACCAGAACCCGCTCGGCCGCTTCTTCCTGGAAGATACGGTCAAGAACTGAGCCCGAATCTCGCTATCGTACTCCGCCCTTGAAAGGGCGGAGTACGCTTCTGACGAGAGATCGGAACCGACGGACGCCGGTTAGAGAGCCGAGAGAAAGGCGGCGTCTCTGCTTTCGGCGGTTTCGATCATAAGGTCGCCGCTGATCTCGCCGCCTGCTCGTAATAGCCCGAGAGCGCTCTCAGGTGGGAGGCGATACCGGACAAATCCTCCTGCGATAGTCCTGACACTTTCGTCGCCTCGACCAGAAGCCGCTCGCGGATTTCCGAATAACGCGTCAGCGCCTCCAGGCCTTTGTCGGTGACCTGGATGACTTTTTCCTTGCCGGATTTTCCGGTTTTGACAAGGCCGGCCGCATCAAGCTTTTTTACCGCGTAGTTGGCGACATGCGTGTCTTCGATATCGAGCACGAGGCAGAGGTCGGACAATGTTTTCGGCCGGTCGCGATGGCGAACCGAGTGAATGATGAGGATCTCGACCGGCGACAGGCTCGGCACCCCGGCGGCAGCCATACAGCGCACCATCCAGCGATTAAACGCGTGAGAAAAGAGGACCGATCCGTATTCGAGCTCCGAAAGAGCCGGCGAGTTGCCGAGCGCCAGATGAGCCGACGAGACGATCAGATCGCGGGGCGCCTTTTGATCTTTCGATTTTTCCATTGAACGCACTTTCATCCCAATTGCTCAGGCATCTCTCGGTCCGTACCCGCCACCTGTTGGCGTCACGACCGTAAAGGCTTCGCCAGCTTCCAACACCGTGTGGGCAGCACCGATCAGTTCATCGATCGTACCGTCGTTTCGGCGAACGTAGTTGCGGCCGGTCTGTCCATCTTCGCCGCCGTTCAGCCCGAAGGGTGCGACGCGGCGATGGCCGGAGAGAACGGCAAATTCCAGTTTCTCAAGTGTGCGGATCGTCCGCTGCGTGCCGTTGCCGGCATGCCATTGACCGCGGCCACCGGAATTCGGCCGGATATGGAAATCCTCGAGCACAACGGGGAAACGGCTCTCCAGGATTTCCGGATCGGTGAGGCGTGAATTGGTCATATGCGTGTGCACGGCATCCGCACCGTTGAAGCCCGGGCCTGCCGGCGCGCCGGAGCAGATGGTTTCGTAATACTGGTACTTGTCGTTGCCGAAGGTCAGGTTGTTCATCGTGCCCTGGGCCGCGGCCATAGCGCCGACAGCACCGATCAGGCAATTGGTAACGGCCTGGCTGACTTCGACATTGCCGGCAACGACAGCTGCCGGATAGGCGGGCGTCAGCATGGTGCCGTCGGGAATGACGATGCGGATCGGCCGCAGGCAGCCGGCATTCATCGGAATATCCGCCTCGACCAGCACGCGGAAGACATAGAGCACGGCAGCGCGCGTGACCGGCGCCGGCGCATTGAAATTGTCGGGACGCTGCGCTGACGTGCCAGTAAAATCGACCGTCGCCTCGCGTTTTTCCCGATCGATGGAAATCTTGACGACGATCTTGCAGCCTTGATCCATCTCATAGGAAAATTCGCCGTCCGGCAGGCGGTCGAGTACGCGGCGGACACTTTCGGCGGCATTGTCCTGCACATGGCCCATATAGGCATCGACAACATCCTCCCCGAAAAGCGCGATCATCTTCTTCAGTTCCGCCACGCCCTTTTCATTGGCGGCAACCTGCGCCTTCAGGTCGTTGACGTTTTGCGCCAGCGTGCGCACCGGATAACGCGCACCAGTCAAAAGATCGGCAAGGGCATCCTCACGGAATTTGCCGCGATCGAGTAGCTTGAAATTGTCGATATAGACGCCTTCCTCCTCGATATGCGTCGCAAGCGGCGACATGGAGCCCGGCGAGATACCGCCGATATCGGCATGGTGACCGCGGCTCGCCACCCAGAAGCGGATGCGCGTGCCCACATCGTCGAAGACGGGCGTGCAGACGGTCAGGTCAGGCAGATGCGTGCCGCCATTATACGGCGCATTGATCAGGAAGACATCGCCCGGATGAATGACCGGATTTTCGCGGATGGCAGTCGCGACAGACGCGTCCATGGAGCCGAGATGAACAGGCATATGCGGCGCGTTGGCGACGAGATTGCCGTCCGCATCGAAGACAGCGCAGGAGAAATCGAGCCGTTCCTTGATGTTGACGGAATAGGCCGTGTTCTGCAGTGTCACGCCCATCTGCTCGGCAATCGACATGAAGAGATTGTTGAAGATCTCCAGCATGACAGGATCAGCCTTGGTGCCGATCGCCGTGCGCTCCGGCAGGGCCTTGATGCGGGTCAGCACGATGTGATCTCGCGTCGTCAGCTTGGCCTGCCAGCCATCTTCCACGACGATAGTCTGGTTCGGCTCGATGATGATGGCCGGCCCCGTCACGGTCTGGCCGGGAAGGATACGATCGCGCACCACGACCGCCGCATCATGGCTTTCGCCCTGCGAATGAAACAGGGTCCGCCGGACGGGCGAAGCCTCGCCCTCACCCACTTCGCCGCGATCGATGTGGATTTCGGCAGCCGCGCCGCCGATGCATTCGACCTCGACGGCTTCCACGACCAGCGGCTTGTCTTCGGCGACGAAGCCGAAGCGGCGCTTGTGCAGCACCTCGAATTCCCTGCGAAGGCGCGCCGGATCATCATCCTGCGGGAACAGCGCCTCTACGGCGAGCAGCGTATCGGTGCCGGCATAACGAATATGAGCGCGCAGCACCGTCTTGATCTTGTCGGTCTCGACGCCCTGCGCCACCAGCTCCGGCCGACACTCGCCCTGCAGCTCCCTACCAAGCGTAGCAATCGCAGCAGGCGCATCCGTGTTCAGCGGCACGCCGAGCGCCTTTTGGCGGGTGGAGCGAATATCGGCAAGGCCCATACCATAGGCAGACAGCAGGCCGGACATCGGATGAAGGAGAATGCTCTTCATGCCGAGCGCATCGGCAACCAGGCAGGCATGCTGGCCGCCGGCGCCGCCGAAGCAGTTGAGCGCATAACGCGTCACGTCATAACCGCGCTGGACGGAAATCTTCTTGATCGCCTCGACCATATTGGCGACGGCGATGCGGATGAAACCGTCAGCCACCTCTTCCGGGCTGCGCCCGTCACCGATCTCAGTCGCGAGTTCGGCGAATTTCCGCCGCACCGTCTCGACATGGAGCGGCTGATCCTGGTTCGGGCCGAAGATCGCCGGGAAGAAATCCGGCAGCAGCTTGCCGGCCATCACATTGGCATCGGTCACCGCAAGCGGCCCGCCATTGCGATAGCAGGCAGGACCTGGATAAGCCCCAGCGGAATCGGGCCCGACACGGAAACGGCCGCTCTCGAAATGCAGGATGGAGCCCCCACCGGCAGCCACCGTATGGATCAGCATCATCGGCGCACGAACGCGCACGCCCGCCACTTCCGTTTCGAAAGCACGCTCATATTCGCCGTCGAAATGCGCGACGTCAGTCGAGGTGCCGCCCATGTCGAAGCCGATCACGTGGCCGAAACCGGCCTGCTCGCCGGTCTTGGCAAGACCAACAACACCGCCGGCCGGGCCGGACAGAATAGCGTCCTTGCCCTGAAACATGTCGGCCGCCGTCAGACCGCCAGAGGACATCATGAACATGACGCGCGCGCCGGTGCGCGCTACATCGAGCTCATCCGAAACCTGGTCCACATAGCGACCGAGGACCGGCGAAAGATAGGCATCGACAACGGTCGTATCGCCGCGGCCGACCAGCTTGATCAGCGGCGAGACCTCGTGGCTGACGGAAACCTGCTCGAAACCGATGGCGCGGGCAATGCGCGCCGCTGCCGCCTCATGCTCCGAGTATTTATAGGCATGCATGAAAACGATGGCGACAGCGCGGTAGCCCTTTGCGCGCAGATCGCGCAGCGCCACTTCCGTCGATGCTTCATCGAGATGAAGCTCGACCGTACCGTCAGCCAGTACGCGTTCGTCGAGCTCGACCACATCCTGATAAAGCGCTTCCGGCTTGATGATCTCGGTCGCAAAAATCTTCTTGCGTTCCTGGTAGCCGATGCGCAGAGCATCCCGGAAACCTTTCGTCGTCACCAGCGCCAGCCGTTCGCCCTTGCGCTCCAAAAGCGCATTGGTCGCGACGGTGGTGCCCATGCGCACCTCGCCGATCAATCCGGCCGGGATAGCTTCACCAGCTCTCAGACCGAGATGCAGACGGATCCCGTGGACAGCGGCATCACGATAGGCTGCCGGATTTTCAGACAGCACCTTTCGTGCGTGCAGGGCACCGGACGGGTCGCGTCCGACGATATCCGTGAAGGTGCCTCCACGATCGATCCAGAAATCCCAGCTACCAGCCGCAATGCCCGACAAAATCGCCTCCACCGTTCGTTTTCGACATCACTAAGAAATTATCGATAAATCGTCAACGTTTTATAGAAGACACAAACGCCGAGGGATATCGATGGGTGAAAAACGTAGGACCGGCCAGACATTCAGGCGCACGGAATCGAACGCCGCGACCCAAGGCCGCGGCGACAAGATTGGAATGATTAACGGATTCTTGAAGGCCAGCCCTCAAACCCCGCCCTTCCCGCTTGATCAACGCGAGGTCAGATCGTCGGGCAGTTCGGCATTGTGGTACTTACGGTAGATGTCGCGCAACACCTTGTTGTCGAAATTAGTTTTCACCCACTGGTCGAGCCAGGTCTTGAGGCCGGTTTCACCCTTTGGAATGCCGATGCCGAGGTTGGTTTCCTTCTGCGTGAATTTCACCTGCAGCGGGTGATCGGCCATCTTCTTGTTGATGCCGTTGATGACGGCCGACTGGCTGGAAACGGTATCAACCTGCCCTGACACGACCGAGGTGATCAGTGTTGCGTCATCCTCGAAGCGGACGATATTGGCACCCTTCGCGTTGGCAGTGATGTCCTGATCATTGGTCGTGGCGCGGGTCACACCGATGCGCTTGCCGTCGAGATCGGCATAGCCCTTGATCTCGATGCTCGGCTGAGAAGCAACGACGAGCGCGAGCGTCGCATAGGGAACGGAATAATCGATCGCCTTTTTGCGCTCTTCGGTGATGCCGAGCGAGGAGACGACCATGTCGGCCTTGCCGGTCTGGACAGAGGGAACGCGGGCGGCATTGGTGATTTCCACCAGTTCGAGCTGGACGCCAAGATCCTTGGCGATCAACTTGGCCGTTTCAATATCGGAACCCGACGGCTGCAGGTTTTCATCAACGAAGGAATATTCCGGAATGCCCATTGCGACCGCGATGCGCACCTTGCCGGCCTTCTTGATATTGTCGAGCACGTCGGCATGGGCAACGCTTGCCACCGCCAGCAGGCTCGCGCCCGCCAACAGTGCCAGTTTCGAAATCATTGTCTTCGGCATACTCCAAGTCTCCTCTACCTGATTGCCTCTGCCCGCTCTCTGTCGGGCCTCCTCTCAAACCTGCGCCGGCTCATCCGGGACAGGCAATTTCCCCCGATGACGGGGTCTAAAGTTCTGCGGCCATGAATTCCTTGAGTTCCGGTGTCTGCGGATTGCTCAGAATGCCGGCGCCACCCGTCTCCCAGACCTTGCCGGTATGCATGTAGATGACGCGGTTGGCAGCACGCTTGGCAAAGCCCATCTCGTGGGTGACGACGATCATCGTCATCCCGCCGCGGGCTAGATCTTCCATGACGCGCAGCACTTCGCCCGTCAGTTTCGGGTCGAGAGCTGAGGTCACCTCGTCGAACAGCATCACCTTCGGCTGCATGGCAAGCGAACGGGCGATCGCCACGCGCTGTTGCTGGCCGCCGGACAGCTGTTCCGGATAGGCGTCGATCTTTTCCGAGAGACCGACCTTGGCGAGCACCTGCTTGGCGATCTCGAAGGCCTGATTCTTGCGCATGCCCTTCACGCGGCGCAGCGCCAGCATGATGTTTTCGGCAACCGTCATGTGCGGGAAGAGATTGTAGCTCTGGAACACCATGCCGATATCGCGGCGCAATGTCCTCAGATCGAGTTTCGGATCCTCCACACGATGGCCACACACCTCGATCGAGCCGTCTTGGATCGTCTCCAGCCGGTTGATACAGCGCAGAGCCGTGCTCTTGCCGGAGCCGGACTGGCCGATCAACGCCACCACTTCGCCGGGATTGATCTCGAAGGAAACGCCTTTCAGCACTTCCAGGGCGCCGAAGCGCTTGACGACATTGGTGAGTTTAACGGCGACCGACATTGAGCTTCCTCTCGAGAGAGCGGCTCCAGACCGACAGCGGATAGCAGACAGCGAAATAGAGAAGCGCTGCGACGCCGAAGACCAGGAAGGGCTGGAACAGGGAATTGTTGATGACCTGTGCTGCACGCGTCAGCTCCAGGAAGCCTACGACGGAGGCAAGCGAGGTGTTCTTGACGAGCTGGACGAGGAAGCCGACCGTCGGCGGCGTGGCAATCCGCAACGCCTGCGGCAGGATCACATCGCGCAGCATCTGCCAGCGCGTCAGGCCGAGACATTCGGCCGCCTCGAACTGGGTGCGCGAAATGGATTCCACCGAGCCGCGCCAGATCTCTCCGAGATAGGAGCTCGAATAGATCATCATGCCGAGGCCTGCTGCCACCAGCGGCGGCACGGAAATATTCACCACCCCGAGGCCAAAATAGAGGATGAACATCTGGATCAGCAGCGGCGTGCCCTGGACGACCTGGATATAGACGAGGGCCGCGCGCCGCAGCCACAGGAAGCGCGAGATGCGGCAGAGCATGACGAAGAAGCCGGCAATGCCGCCGAGCAGGAAGGCGAGTGCAGACAGCACGACTGTCCAGACCAAGCCATCCAGCAGATAGATCAGGTGATTGAAGGAAAACCCACCGAGCATGGCGACCTCTAAAGCGACGTGCCGAGCCGACGACGGCGTGGGAAGGCGATGAGACCGAGGCCGTAAAAACCTGCCCGCATCAGATAGGTGATGGCGATGTAGAGGACCGCGACAACAACATAGGTTTCAAGCGATCGGAATGTGTTCGACTGGATGTTGTTGGCGACGCCCGTCAGCTCCTCGGCGGAGATCTGCGAAGCGATCGAGGTTGACAGCATCATCAGGATGAATTGGCTGGAAAGCGCAGGATAAACGCGTTCGATCGCCGGCAGGAGAATGATGTCGCGATAGATCTGCAGCTTAGACAGGCCGAGCGCTTCAGCCGCCTCGATCTGGCTCGGATGGATGGAATCCATGCCTGCACGCACGATCTCCGCCGTATAGGCGCCAACATTAATAACCATGGCAAAGACAGCGGCAGCTATGATCGGCAGACGGATGCCGACCGAGGACAGGCCGAAGAAGATGAAGAAAATCTGCACGATAAAGGGCGTGTTGCGCACCGCCTCGACATAGATGCTGACGAGAGTGCGGAGCGGCCCGAAATTGGAACGGCGGGCGATGGCGCAGGCGACACCGATCAACAGACCGATGATCACCGAAAAGACAGTGATCTCCATCGTGACGAGCGCGCCCGACAGGAAATCGCTCCAATAGGGCAGCAAGGCCGAAAAATCGAACTGGTACTGCATGTCCTCCTCCATTCCGGCCGCGCCAACTCCACCAACGCTGCCTCGCCTTCCCGTAGGAAGGCGTCATGTCTCCTCCTGGCTGTCGCGTCAGCGCGCGAGCCAGCCTCCATCGACGGGCAGAACCGTGCCGTGCACATAGTCGGATGCCGCCGACGCCAGGAACACCGCGGCACCGCCGATATCGCCGGGCTCACCCCAACGGCCCGCCGGGATTCGGGCCAGGATGCTGGCATTGCGATCGGCATCCTCGCGCAGCGCCGTCGTGTTGTTGGTGACGAAATAGCCGGGTGCGATGGCGTTTACATTCACGCCCTTGCCCGCCCATTCGCACGCTAGCAGCCGCGTCAGACCTGCAAGGCCGCTCTTCGAGGCCGTGTAAGACGGGATGCGGATGCCGCCCTGAAAGGACAGCAGCGAAGCGATGTTGATGATCTTGCCGCCCCCTTTTTCGAGCATGTGGTGGGCAGCCGCCTGAGACAGAAAGAAGGCTGTCTTCAGGTTGACGTTCATCACCGCGTCCCAGTCTTCCTCGGTGAAATCGATCGCGTCGGTGCGGCGGATGATGCCGGCATTGTTGACGAGGATATCGAGCGCCCCAAAGCGCTCCAGCGCTTCCGCAACGATCGGCTTGACCGGTTCGATCGTGCCGAGATCGGCCTTGATCACGTGGAATTTCGTGCCGGCGCTTGCCACTAGCGCCTCCGTCTCATCCATCGACGAGCGACCGACGGCGACGATCGACGCACCGGCCTTAGCCAATGCGACGGCGATCCCCTGCCCGATGCCGGTATTGGCGCCGGTGACGACGGCGATCTTGTCCGAGAGGTCGAAAAGAGCCTGCATCACCATCACCTCAGATCGCCGATGGCGATGTGGTCCATATCGGTGAAGCTCTTGTTGTCTCCGGCCATTGCCCAGATGAAGCTGTAATTCTTGGTACCGGCGCCGGAATGGATGGACCAGGGCGGCGAAATGATCGCCTGCTCGTTGGCGACGAGCATGTGGCGCGTCTGCTGCGGCTGACCCATGAAATGGAAGACGCGCTGGTCGGCATCGAGATCGAAATAGAGATAGGCCTCCATGCGCCGGTCATGCGTGTGGCTCGGCATGGTATTCCAGATGCTGCCGGTCTCCAGGCTGGTGAAGCCCATGGTCAACTGGCAGGACTGGCAGACCTCCGGGTGGATATATTGATAGATCGAACGCTTGTTGGCGGTTGCGGCCTCGCCCGGCGTAAGGTGCCGCGCCTTGTCACGCGTTAAGAGCACCGTCGGATGGCTGGCATGAGCGGGCGTCGAAACGAGGTAGAATTTGGCAGGATTGCCGGCGTCGGCGCTTTCGAAGCTGACATTGACTGCCCCTCGGCCGATATAGAGGCAATCGTACTTCGCCAACTCATAGGCTCTGCCATCGACGACCACGCGGCCGTCGGCGCCGACATTCAGCACGCCGAGTTCGCGCTCCGCCAAGAACGTCTCCTGACCAATCGCTTTTGGTGCCGTCAGCGCGAGCGCCGCCCCGAGTGGCGCGGCGCCACCGATCACCATGCGGTCATAGTGGGAATAGGTGAGCCTGATGTCATCGGGCGCAAACACCGTCTCGACCAGAAAGTGACGCCGCAGCGTTTCCGTATCGAAGCCCCGGACCGCTTCGGGATGGGAGGCGTGTCGCACGTCAATCTGCATTGGAATTGTCCTTCTCTCCTCCGGGTGCCGGCATCTGCGGGGCATCCTCAATGAAATAGGCTGGGTCGAGCATCTCGGCCTTTTCGACCTCGTGCAGCAGCTTGCCGAGATGGAACTCCATGGCGGCCTTTGCTCCGTCCTTGTCACCGATTCGCATGCAATCGACGACGGCTGCATGTTCCTCGATGACGCGCGTCAGACGGCCCCGTTGCGGCAACGTCAGCAGGCGGTAGCGATCACTATGAACCTTGACCTGCTGAATGATCGCCCAGATGCCGGGAAAGCCGGCGATAGCACTGATGAGCTGGTGGAAATCATTGTCGATGATATGGAAGGCTGCGACATCACCTTCACGGTGACAGGCATCGAGATCAGCAAGATTGCGCTCCAGCGCCCTGAGACCCGCCGGCGTCATCTTCTCGACTGCGATCGAAACCGTTGTATCTTCCAGCGCCTTGCGCACGAGGATCGCTTCGTAAAGCGCCCGGCGCGGAATACGGGAAACAAACGTGCCCGACTGCGGGAAGACGTCGACCAGACCGTCATCGGCAAGACGGATGATCGCCTCGCGGATCGGCGTGCGGCTGACGCCGAACTGGGCTTCGAGCTCTTTCTCGTTCAACAACTCCATCGGCTTGCGCCGCAGCGAAACGATATCATCGAGAAGCGCATTGTAGACCAGCGTCGCTGCCCGCGGGGCAGCCGCCCGCTGATGCGAAAGCACCGTGACCCCTTGCAGGGAGCGCTTCCTGCGCACGATTGCGGACGAGTTCATTGCATTCCTTCCAAGAAGCAGACCAGCAATCCAGCGTTTGAAATCATCGAGGGACCGCCCCACTCGTTCCGATGCCAAAGTAATATATTAGTATCCAACTTTTGGCAAGCGGGTCGATGAACCGTAGTTTTGCGGTTGTGGAAAAACGAAGCTGGTGGGAATCTCACAGGCGCATAGAGGACGAGAGTGTCGACGCTATCAGTCCGAAGGATTCTCGAAACCATCCCTGTAATCGAATGATGTCCGAGCTCCGAGGCGAGGATCTTTCGAACGAAAAGCGCAACCGAGGCGCGACTACGCCCCATCACCATTCCGTCAACGACGCCGTATTTAAGACAGCCTTGAAAGAAGGCTCTAATACGCCATTTTCTGGCGCAACCAGAATGGCCGTTGCGGTCCTAAAGCAGGCTCAATGCAAGGGTCGGCGCGCGCGGTGCCGCCGGCGCCCGGGTTAAGGATGCACCGCGACCAGAGGGAACAAAAAAATGAAAGTACTTTTGGCATCCACCATCTTGGCAGCCGGCACGATGCTCGCGGGCGGCAGCGCTTTTGCAGCCGATTGCGGCAATGTCACGATCGCGAGCATGAACTGGCAGTCCGCCGAAGTGGCCGCAAGCCTCGACAAGCTCATTCTTGAGGAAGGGTACGGCTGCACGGCCGAAATCGTCACTGGCGATACCGTGCCCACCCTGACCTCCATGGCAGAAAAAGGCGAACCCGATATCGCCCCGGAAGCCTGGGTCAGCCTTCAGCCGGAACTGGTGAAACGGGGCCTTGAAGGCGGCAAGGTCGTCGAAGGCGCCAAGATCCTCTCCGATGGCGCAATCCAGGGCTGGTGGATCCCCAAATACGTCGCCGACGCTCACCCCGACATTAAGACTATCCCCGACCTTCTCAAGCATCCCGAACTCTTCCCGGCACCAGAAGACAAGAGCAAGGGCGCCGTCTTCAACGGCCCTCAGGGCTGGGGCGGCACAGTCGTCACCGCGCAGCTCTTCAAGGCCTATAATGGCGAGAAAGCAGGCTTTACGCTCATTGATACCGGGTCCGCCGCAGGCCTCGATGGCTCGATCGCCAAGGCCTATGAAGGCAAGCAGCCCTGGGTTGGCTATTATTGGGCACCGACTTCACTGCTCGGCAAATATGAGATGGTCAAACTCGGCTACGGGACGGAATATGATGCCGCCGAATGGAAGCGTTGTACCTCCGTTGCCGATTGCGCCGATCCCAAGCCGAATGCCTGGCCCGCAGACGATGTACAGACGCTGATCAGCAAGAGTTTTGCCGATCGCGGCGGCCCTGCCATCGACTACCTGAAGAAGCGGGCATGGACCAACGACACCGTCAACAAGCTGATCGCCTGGATGACCGATAACCAGGCAACCGGCGAAGACGGCGCCAAATACTTCCTCAAGAACAATGAGCCCCTCTGGAAGGACTGGGTCTCGCCGGAAGCCGCCGAGAAGATCAAGGCTTCGCTCTAATCACTCAGATATGGGCAGCCTCGGGGCTGCCCAGACAATCCTTCGGCGCGACGGTCAAAATAACAATCGGCCGCCGCCACTATCTATTTTTGGGGAACCGGTATGGATTGGCTCTGGAAATTTCCGACAATGAACGACGACGTGCTGCGTGAACTGAAGAAGAGCGTCGATGAAGGATTTCGCGCCTTCACACGCGCTTATGGCGACAGCATCGAAGCGGCCTTCAGCCCACTGCAGAGTTTTCTTATCTGGGCCGAACGGCTGCTGACCGGCACGCCCTGGCCAATCATTCTGATTGCTTTTGCCGCCATTGCCTGGTTTGCCAGCCGCAGCTGGAAAGTCGTCATCGGCTGCGTTCTGACGCTGGTTGTCATCGGCTATTTCGACATGTGGCAGGATACGATGAAGACCGTGTCGATGATCTTCGTCTGTACCGTGCTTTCGATTGTGATCGGCCTGCCGCTCGGCATCCTGATGGCACGGTCGAATACGATGCAGAAGATCGTCAATCCGATCCTCGACGTCATGCAGACCATGCCGAGCTTCGTGTACCTGATCCCCGTCGTCATGCTTCTCGGCATCGGTCGCGTGCCTGGTGTCATTGCCGTCGTCATCTACGCCCTGCCGCCGATGATCCGCCTCACCAATCTCGGCATCCGCATGGTGGACGAGAACGTGCTGGAGGCAGCCGACGCATTCGGTTCCTCAAGTTGGCAGAAGCTTCGCAACGTCCAGCTGCCACTGGCGCTGCCGACCATCATGGCTGGTATCAACCAGACGATCATGATGGCGCTCGCCATGGTGGTCATTGCCTCCATGATCGGCGTGCAGGGTCTTGGTCAGCCGGTTCTCAAGGCCATTTCCAACCAGTATTTCACCCTCGGCGTCTTCAACGGCCTCGCAATCGTCGGCATTGCTATCATCTTCGACCGGATCAGCCAGGCCTATGGCCTGCGACTCCAGAAGCACCGGGAGATCGTGCATGGCTAGCAATTCGATCGAGATTCGAAACCTCTTCAAGATTTTCGGCCCGCGCGGCGGCGACTATGTGGAAGCCGTCCGTAAGGGCATGTCGAAGACCGAGCTCAACAAAGCGCATGGTCATGTGCTGGGGCTGAAAGATATCAACATCACCATTCCCGGCGGCAAGATCACCGTCATCATGGGTCTTTCCGGGTCCGGCAAATCGACGCTGATCCGCCACATCAACCGGCTGATCGACCCGACTTCGGGCGAAGTTCTCTGCGGTGGCGAAGATGTCTGCCGCATGGATGCCTTGCAGCTTCGCGAATTCCGCCGCCGGAGGACTGCCATGGTCTTCCAGCGTTTCGGCCTGTTGCCGCATCGCAACGTGCTGCAGAACACCGTCTATGGTCTAGAAATCCAGGGCGTCCCCAAGGCGGAACGTGAAGAACGGGCCAATGCCTGGATCAGGCGCGTCGGCCTAGAGGGCTTCGGCGGACACTATCCGAACCAACTCTCCGGCGGCATGCAGCAGCGTGTCGGCTTAGCGCGGGCACTCACCAATGATGCCGAAATCCTGCTGATGGACGAGGCATATTCGGCGCTCGATCCGCTGATCCGCGTGGACATGCAGACCGTCCTCCTCGATCTGCAGAAGGACCTGAAGAAAACGGTCGTCTTCATCACCCACGATCTCGATGAAGCTCTCCGGCTCGGAGAGAAAATCGCCATCCTGCGCGACGGCGAGGTCATCCAGCAGGGTTCGGCGGCTGAGATCGTCCTCAACCCTGCCAATGATTACATCGCGGCATTCGTCAAAGAGGTCAATCGCGGCAGGGTCATCAAGATCGGTGCCGTCGCGAAACAGATTTCGGTCGAAAGTCAGCTGCAGCTTTCCGAAGATATGGATATCGAAGGAGCACTACGTGAAATGTCGCGCGCCAACGTCTCGTCTGCCGCTGTCATGTCACAGGAAGGTCCGCCACTAGGCGGGGTTTCGCTGCAGCAATTGCTGGCGCTGCTTTTGCATCAGGCATGAAAATCTTAAGCAATCAGGCGGCATGCGCTCAAACACATGCCGTTTGTTTAAACATGGTTAATTTTTTCATTATAATCATCTGGGAGAAGGAACCGAACGACACGTCCGGGTGTTGATAGCACGCCGTGGAGGAGCCTGAAAATGTTCAAATTTTTCTCGATCAAGCCGTCGACTGAAGACTTCGGCGCCGCTACCGGCACTTATGCCGACGGCATGACCGACCGCTATTATCGTGATCTGACCGGTCACACCGAGCACCGCTTCCGCTCGGCTCATGAGCGCGATTATGGCGCCGCCCGCGAGATTGCCGAACATGCGCCGCATGGCGTAGTCAGCAACTGACCTGCGCATCGCCTGCTTGCTGATATCAGCCACGTGACGCACGCCGCGATCGGTAGCGGTTGGCTGATCAGTTAGGTCCGTGCGATTTGCCCGGCTTCACGTGACCTTTCCGACCACGCGGGCTGACATCCCGTACACTTTTCCCAGGGTCTTTGCTCAGCGTCATTCCATCGATGCCAAATCGCACCGACATCTGGACGCCGCGGGGAATGCCGCAGCGTCCAGACAGAGCTTTCAATCAGACAAGATCGAAGCGATCGGCATTCATGACCTTGTTCCATGCCGCAACGAAATCCTTCACGAATTTCGCCTTGGCATCCGACTGGCCGTAGACTTCGGCGATAGCCCGAAGCTGCGAGTGCGAGCCGAAGATCAGGTCGACGCGGGTGCCGGTCCACTTCAGTTCATTCGTCTTGCGGTCGCGTCCTTCGTAAACGCCGTCCCTGCCGGCAACAGGCGCCCATACGGTTCCCATGTCGAGCAGGTTGACGAAGAAGTCGTTCGTCAACGCCTCCGGATGCGCGGTAAAGACGCCATGCTCCGGCTTGCCGACTGTCAGTACGCGCAGGCCGCCAACGAGAACCGTCATCTCAGGTGCGGTCAGCGTCAGGAGTTGCGCGCGATCGACGAGCGCTTCCTCGGGCTTCATGAACTGCAGGCGCTTGCTGTTCACATAGTTGCGGAAGCCGTCAATGCGCGGCTCGAGCGCTGCGAAGGAAGCGGCATCGGTCTGCTCCTGCGAAGCGTCCATGCGGCCCGGCGCGAACGGAACGACGATATCGTGACCGCCGGCCTTCGCCGCCTTTTCGACGCCGGCTGCACCGGCAAGCACGATCAGGTCGGCGAGCGAGATCTTCTTGCCACCGCTCTGGGCAGCGTTGAAGTCCTTCTGGATGCCTTCCAGGACGCCCAGAACCTTGGCGAGCTGTGCCGGCTCGTTGACTTCCCAGTCCTTCTGCGGCGCAAGGCGGATGCGTGCGCCATTGGCGCCGCCGCGCTTGTCGGAGCCGCGGAAGCTCGAAGCGGAAGCCCAGGCGGTCGAAACCAGTTCCTGCACCGACAGGCCCGAGGCAGCGATCTTGGCCTTGAGAGCGGCGATGTCCTGGTCGTCGACGAGCGGATGATCGACTGCCGGGATGACATCCTGCCAGATCAGATCTTCCGCCGGGACTTCCTTGCCGAGGTAGCGGACCTTCGGACCCATGTCGCGGTGGGTCAGCTTGAACCAGGCGCGGGCGAACGCGTCGGCAAACTGGTCCGGATTTTCCAAGAAGCGACGCGAGATCTTCTCGTAGATCGGATCGAAACGCAGCGCCAGGTCGCTCGTCAGCATGGTCGGCAGTTGCTTTTTCGAAGGGTCGTAGGCATCCGGAATCGAAGCCTCGGCGTTCTTGGCCACCCATTGCTTGGCACCGCCCGGGCTCGTGGTCAGCTCCCACTCGAAAGCAAACAGATTTTCGAAGAAGTAATTGCTCCACCGGGTCGGCGTCTGGGTCCACGTGACTTCCAGGCCACTGCCAATGGCATCGCGACCGACGCCGCTGTTGAACTTGCTTGCCCAGCCGAGGCCCTGCGCCTCGAGTTCGCCACCCTCTGGATCGACGCCGACAAACGACGGATCGCCGGCGCCATGGGTCTTGCCGAAAGTATGGCCGCCGGCGATCAGCGCCACGGTCTCCTCGTCGTTCATCGCCATGCGGGCGAAGGTCTCGCGGATGTCGCGAGCCGATGCGAGCGGGTCGGGAGTACCGTTCGGGCCTTCTGGGTTGACATAGATGAGACCCATCTGCACGGCGCCGAGCGGCTCTGCCAGCTGGCGTTCGCCGCTATAACGCTCGTCGCCGAGCCAAGTGCCTTCCGGACCCCAGTAGAGCTCTTCCGGCTCCCAAACGTCGGCACGACCGCCGGCAAAACCGAAGGTCTTGAAGCCCATGGATTCGAGCGCGACGTTGCCGGTGAGGATCAGCAGGTCGGCCCAGGAGATGCTGTTGCCGTATTTCTGCTTGATTGGCCAAAGCAGGCGGCGCGCCTTGTCGAGGTTGACGTTGTCAGGCCAGCTGTTGAGGGGTGCAAAACGCTGCTGGCCCTGACCGGCGCCGCCGCGGCCGTCAGTGATGCGATAGGTTCCGGCGCTGTGCCATGCCATGCGGATGAACAGGCCGCCGTAATGGCCGAAGTCTGCCGGCCACCAGTCCTGCGAATCCGTCATCAGCGCATGAAGATCCTTCTTCACCGCGTCGAGGTCGAGCTTCTTGAACGCCTCGGCGTAGTCGAAATCCTTACCCATCGGGTCGGCAAGACCGGAGTGATGATGAAGGATCTGAAGATCGAGATGGTTCGGCCACCAGTCGCGATTCCGTTTGCCGCGCGCCGCCGAATGATCAACGGGACATTTGCCCGCGCTGTCAGGTTTCTGGTCCATGATTTTCTCCTGTTGCTTGCTGTGACTGCCGCCTTACGGCGGCCCGTGCGTTTAATCATTCGGCTTGGCTGCCTGCCCGACTGCCTCCCACTCCCTCAGGAGCCAGCAGCAGGATCGCTGCGCGCCCTCCCTTAACTCCTTCTTATCGGAAGCCCTTCATAAATTTAAGTTGGATTTGCTGATAGCTGCGATAAGCTGAGATTATGACCAATCTTACGCTCAAACAGCTACGCTATTTTGAAGCCCTGGCACGCCATGGCCGTTTCCGGCACGCCGCAGATGCCTGCGCGATCTCGCAGCCCGCCTTGTCCATGCAAATCAAGGAGCTCGAGGAACAATTGGGTGGCGATCTCTTCGAAAGAGGCGCCAAAGAAGTGAAACTCTCCGCCTTCGGGCAGCTGTTTGCGCTGCGCGTCCGCGACATTCTTCGCGCCGTGGACGAGCTTGCGGATCTTGCCCGTGTTTCGCAGGACAAGCTGCTGACGCGGCTCAGAATCGGAATCATCCCGACTATCGCGCCCTATTTGCTGCCGGCGATCATCAGCGATCTGAATAGGACCTTCGACAACATTGAAATTCAGGTGCGCGAAACGCTGACTGCCAGGCTGGTACACGAAGTGGCGCAAGGCGAGCTGGATCTGGCGGTGGTCGCGTTGCCAGTATCGAAACCATCACTCACCGAGCTCAAATTGTTTGAAGAAGAGTTCGTGCTGGTCCGGCGACGAGAAGACGAAGACAAGCCGGTGCCGGAACCCGAGGCCCTGCGCGAAATGCGACTGCTTCTGCTCGAGGAGGGGCACTGTTTTCGCGATCAGGCTTTGTCATTCTGCGGCATAGAATCGACCCGTCCCCGGGAAATAATGGAGGGCAGTTCTCTTTCGACTCTGGTTCAGATGGTCAGTGCCGGCATTGGCATAACCCTGATCCCTGAAATGGCAGTGCCGGTTGAGACGCGCTCGGCGGATGTCTCCATCTCCCGCTTCCGCACGCCAAAGCCCTTGCGAACAATCGGAATCATCTGGCGCAATTCGACGCCTCTCGCCAAGCAATTGCTTCAGATTTCGGAGGTCATCCGCCATTCGGCCGCAAGCCTGCGCCATCAGGTCTCCACGGGGTGAGCCTGAACTTGCCCCTGCCGAATTCGTGACCGGTTCACAACCCCACTGGCCGACTTGCAGGTTTCGCTCTAGCTTCCCGCACTAACCGATTGGCAGGAATCCGGCTTACGGAAGCCATCCCGGTAGAGCCCGAAGGTCTTCATCCTAGGAGGAGAGACGCTGATCGGTGACAAGGGAGCATGGAATGGATTTGATCGACCTGATGCCGATCACGCCGAGCTGGGCGGACATCGCAATCCGTCTGGCGGCAACGATCATCGCCGGCGCATTCATCGGCCTCGACAGAGAGCGAGGGGGACATGTCGCGGGGCTGCGCACGACCATCCTCGTCGGATTAGCGGCGTGTCTCTCGATGATCCAGGCGAATATCCTCCTGGCGACGAGCCAGAGCGCGAATGGATCGATGGACATATTGCGCTTCCCGCTCGGCGTACTCACCGGCGTAGGCTTTATCGGCGGCGGAGCGATCCTGAAAAGGGGCGACATCACAACCGGCGTAACCACCGCGGCTACGCTGTGGCTGATCACGGCAATCGGCCTGTGCTTCGGCGGTGGACAAATCGTGGTCGCGGCTATCGTGACCATTCTTGCCGTTCTGATCCTTTCCCCGCTGAAGCAGGTGGATCGATGGATATCAGGTCAACAGAAGGGCATGGTCGCGATCAAACTGCCGGTTGACGCCGGCATTCCAGATCTGACGACAACGGCTATCGAACTCTCCGAGGCAACGTTTACCGGGCTCACGGATGGCAATGACGGGCATCGCGAGCTGATCTACGAGATCAGGTGGAAATCCGTGCGGGGCGCTCCGGGCACGGATCAAATCGCTGCATCGTTGGAAAAGAACTTCCGCGTCATCCGTTTCGAACATCGCACCACCGTGTCATAGACCATCGGCCATCATGAGACCTATGTGAGGTGCCGCGAAAGCATTCATCGGCCGGTTGCCGCCCCTGCTCGCAACCCGACATCATGGAGATAGGCTTCCAATGCCGCCACTTCGCCCTGCGAGACGATTGCGCCGACATAGCCATCCGGACGAATAAGAACCCGGTCGCCCGGCGCAACTTCGTAGGTGTCGCGGAATCGGTTCTCGCTGTCCACAAAGTCGTCACCTTGCCCGACGCCGTGAATATGCAGTCCCTTGCGTGGCTGGATGGCATCCGTCTTCACCTGGAATTCCAGCAGCGTCCAATGGGGACCCTTAAAGAGGTCAAACAGCCGCGCGGGTTGCCCTGCGGCGCCGTTCAACGGCGCGTCGGGAGCGCGGTTGCCGGCGAGGACGCGAGCTTGACGCGGAGGTCCTTCGAGCGAAAGGCTCGAACCGAGATAGCCGATGTCCAGCTGCCTGACCTCACGGCCACGCCGAATGTCGCCGCGCTTCATGTCTTCGAGCAGTCTGGAAGCAAGTCCCAGCATGTCTGCCGCGATCGGGCGGCGCTCTTCCTCGTAGCTATCGAGAAGCGTCTCCGGGGCGCCTGCTAGGACGGCTGCGAGCTTCCAACCAAGATTGTAGGCGTCCTGAACGCTGGTGTTCAGACCCTGGCCGCCCGTCGGCGGATGGGTGTGGGCGGCGTCACCGGCGAGAAAGACGCGGCCGACGCGATAGCTGTCGGCAAGCCGGGCATTCATGTTGAATGCCGATGCCCAGGAAACAGACTGGATAAGGATATCCGCCCGGCCTGTGCGCTCGGCGCTCAGCGCTGTAAGCCCCTCGGCCGACAAATCTATGTCGCCTTCCAGAGGTATTGGTCCCTGCAGCTGGAAAAGCCCTGTTTCGGCCAAGGGGCAAAAGGATATCTGTGTCTCCATCGACCCTTCGTTGAAGCGATGCCAGACATCGCAGCTGAGCCCCGTCAGCGTGACATCGGCAACAATGGCGCGAACGCCGAGCGTCTTTCCGGGGAAGCCGACGGCGAGGGCCTGGCGTACGAAGCTTCGGCCGCCGTCGGTGCCGACGAGATAACGTGTGCGGACAGTCTGCTCTTTACCGCCATTGGCAATCTTTGCAATTACCCCTTGGCCATCCTGTTCGAAGGCGGTCAAAGCGCAGCCGAACTCGGGAGCATGTCCGAGTTCGGCAAGGCGCTCCCGCATTGCTCGTTCCGTCAGGAATTGAGGCACGAGCAAAGGCATACCGTAAGGTTCCGACGGGAGCTGCTGGCCGGCCTCGACAAGCGCGACATCTTTCGTGCTACCGTCGCCGCGATATTCGCGCTGATGCGGATAGAAACCACCGGATGCGGCAACCCTATCGACGATGCCAAGGTCCTCGAACACTTCCATCGTTCGCGGCTGTATCCCCTTGCCGCGCGAGCCTCGGAACGGATCGTCCATCTTCTCAATCAGCCGGAAGGATACACCCCGCCGGGCGAGGTCGATCGCCAGTGTGAGGCCGGCTGCGCCGGCTCCACAAATCAATACATCGATTGCGTCATCTTCTGTCATTGCTGTCGCTCCCTATCTACGTGTATTATGCACATAACAGGAGATCAGAAATGCCGTCAACAAAAAATGTGCAAAATACACATATCTTAAAACGCATACATGAACTTCATGGATCGCTGCTTGAGATCGTCAGCGTCATGAATCGGCCGCAGCGGGATGAGGCAATGGTCAAGGAGGCAGGAATTTCGCTCGACCGGGCCCTCTTTCCTCTGCTCGTCGGAATCGAAAGACTGGGACCGATTGGCGTGGTCGAATTGGCCGACCGGACCGGCCGGGACTACACGACGGTCAGCCGTCAGGTCGCCAAGCTTGAGAGCCTAGGCCTCGTCAAACGACAACCAAGCGCGTCGGACCGTCGCGTGAGCGAAGCGACCGTTACCGTGAAGGGAAAAGCGATGACGGATCGCGTCGATGCGGCGCGTGAGAGGATAGGAATCGAGATATTCAAGACATGGGATCCGGATGATCTGGACAATCTGGTCCGCCTGATGCGGAAGTTTGCCGATGCCGTGAAGGTTGATCCGGCCAAAAGCTGACGGCGATCGTGCGGCAGGCCAGCGAAAAGAAGGGAAGCGCCGGCAGGATCGCAGGCGCTTCGAAACTTTCACCCGGACCGGTCTACCAGCAGGTAAATCCTGCATCGACGTTGACGATTGCTCCCGTCATCAGGCTTGCCGCACCGGATGCTAGGAAGAGAACTGCGCTTGCGACCTCCTCCGGCGTGCCCATCCGACCCATCGGCGTATCGCTGAGCCAGATCGGTATCCGCTCGCGATTGGCTTCGACTGCCGCGACCATCGGCGTTTCGATATAAGTCGGAGCGACCGCGTTGATCCTGACACCGTGCTGGGCCCATTCGGCAGCCATGGAACGGGTGAGGTGATGAACGGCGGCCTTGGAGACGTTATAGGCTGTCTGCGGCTGCGGCCGATTGCAGATGATGCCAGACATCGAACCAAGATTGACGATCGCCCCGCGTTTCATCGCCACCATATGGCGGCCGAACGAGCGCGAGCACCAGAAGACGCCGTTGACGTTGACATTCATCATCCGCAGCCAATCGGCATCCGTGACGTCTTCTGCGGCAATCCCGTTCTGGCCGATCCCGGCATTGTTTACCAGGACCGTCGCCGGACGGCCGCTTTCGGCGAGTTCATTGGCGATCGCCTCCATGCGGGAGGAATCAGTCACGTCACCAAGGCGCAGTTCGACGTCATATCCCTTGTCTCTAAGCGCCAACGCCTGCTCGGCGTCCGATTCATTACGCTCGATCACGACGACAGCGGCGCCGGCTTCGGCGAGCGCGTGGGCGCAGCAAAGCCCGATGGCGCGCCCGCCGCCGGTGACGACTGCCCGTTCACCATCGAGACGGAATTTTTCCTGATAACTCACAGTTCGGCTCCTCAGATGTCGAATGCGCTTGGGAGAACGACGATGTCGCGGATCGTCACGTTACGGGGCCGCGTCAGCATGAACATGATCGCGTCTGCCACCTCTTTGGGTTCGATCAGGGCACCGGTCTCCTTCGCCTTGCGGAGATTCTCCTCGGGCCAGTCGGCCAGCAGCGCACTGATGACTGGACCCGGCGAAACCGAGCCGACACGAATTCCGTTTTTCAGAAGTTGGCGGCGCATCGTCTGGACGAAGCAGTGCATCGCCCATTTTGACGGCGAATAGACGGGCTCCCATGGAACGGGCGAATGGCCAGCCACCGAGCTCGTGACCACGATGTCGCCTGTACCACGTTCGATCATGTGCGGAATGACGCTCCGGACATTCTTGATCACAACATTGACGTTAAGGTTCAGCATCCGGTCGATGGCATCGAGATTGGCATCCGCAAGGTCGCCGCCGATATAGGTGCCGGCATTGGCATGCAGAATGTCCAGCTGCCCTACCTTCGACAACACGCGGTCAAGAAGGCTGGCGCATGCCTGAGAATCCAACAGGTCCAGAGCGAGAGGTATCGCCCGTTCCCCGAGACGCTCGCAGGCTGCCTTTAACGCCTTCTCGTCACGATCGACGAGAACGACCGTGGCGCCCGCCGCCATCATCGCCTCCGTCGACGCCATTCCGATACCCGAAGCCGCGCCCGTGATCGCAGCGACCTTCCCATTCAATTCGTTCATTCTTTCCTCCTCGGTTAGGCGGCCTCATCTCGCTCCGCCGCATGCTGCATGATATTCGGCAAGGCTTCTCGTCACCCGCCAGATCAAGACCTCTTGCGGGTCGAACGGCGCATCAGAAAACCGTTCGGCTGCCGGCATGTGCTGCCAGAAGAGCGGAAGCGGTATCAATTTTCCGGCAAGTGCGCCGCAAAGGCGCGCAACCGCGGATTGGGCCTGCTCAGCGACCCAATAGTATCGAATGCGATCGGATAGCGAATAATGCCGAAGCCAGCGCTGCTCATCCTCCGTGCCGTGATAGTGACGGCTCCAGTGCTCCGGATGCGCCAGCATCAAAGCCTCCATCGCGGCATAGAGGGGACGCTCGCCATAGCCTGGCACCAGGTCGGACGCGATCAGATCCAGCCCGTAGAGGGCCTCCCGCAGGACGAAGGTCAATTCCGGTCCGACCTTGAGGATCGAAAAACCGTCTTCGACGAGCGCGGCCAGCGAACTAGCGCCCTGATAATCGGTGGAATGCGCTTCGAACACGAATTGCGGCTCGTCATCGAGCACGTGCTTCAGCGCGTCGATCTTGCTGTGATCATACCTGATGACATTGTGGTTGCCGAACTCGACGCCCGGCTGCACCACCAGGCCGATGACGCGTGCAAACGCCTCCATGAGGCCGAATTCGGCGAAGACGCGACGATGGACTTCGATCGTCTGTCTGGCGGCCAAAGCCGCTGTCGGCTCGATCGTGGTCAGCACGTGATCCGCGCCACCGGGAGGAGGAACTTCCGTGCCGATCACATAGACCGGCATGGCGCTCCCCGCCCGCCTTGCCGCGGTCTCTGCGACAGCAGCAAGGCGGGCAGCGCGACGAGCGGTCGTATCGTCGTTCAATGCGGCGGGTTCACCCATGCAGCCCATCGACGCGTCCAGATGGATCTTGCGGAACCCGGCTGCGACATAGGCTGCCACCATCTTCTCGGCTTCCGCCATCGCCTCCTCGGCCGCACGATCCCGCCAGGGGCTCGGTCCGAGGTGATCGCCCCCAAGCACGATGAGATTTTCCGGGCAGCGCTCCTCCTGAGCGATGCGCAGCACGAGAGCCGCAAATTTCGCGGGGCTCATCCCGGTATAGCCGCCCAGATGGTTGACCTGGTTGCAGGTGGCTTCGATCAGGACGGTGCTTGAATGGTCACGCCCATGGCGCAGCGCTGCCCGCAACACGATCGGATGGGCCGAGCAGACGGAGGTGATACCGGCAGGGCGACGCAGGACCCTGAGTGCAGCCAGTTCGTTGAGTGCTACCTGCATCAGGAGCGCCTTTCCGTCGAAGCGATGAACGCGTCGAGCTCCTGGCGGGTGCCGGCACCTTCCATCGGACCGCGGACCGTCACATTGCGCGCACCTGCAGCCGAACCATAGGTGAGAGCCTCGTCCGGCGACATTCCGAGCCGCCGGCAGGTGAGGTAGGCTCCGCCGAAGCAGTCGCCGGCGCCGGTCGGATCGACCTCCTCGACGAAGAACGCAGGCGCATCAATACGCTCCCCGTTCCTGCCGAAATAGGTCGCACCCTCCGCTCCGCGCTTCAGAACGATTTCATTCACGCCGATCTCGAACAGGCGGCGGATCGCATCGGCTTCGCCCCTAATGCCTGCAGCACGCTCGAGTTCCTCCCCTGACGGCAGGAGAAGATCAGCGGCGGCGACAGTTCGCAAAAATCGGCGCTCGGTCTCCACATCGAGTTGCAATTCCTTGCGGATGTTCGGATCGACCGAGAGCGTGCCGCCGCGTGCCTTGACGATGTCGACCGCCCTTTCGATCACCTCCCGCGCGCTTGGAACCGAGAGAGCCGACCCCATCACATGGAGATGTCCGGTGCGGTTGATGAGATCGCTGACGCCCTGAGACCAGCCGAAGCGGGCGGCCGCGGACCTGGCGATATTGTAGACGAAGTCGCGAGAGCCGTCCTTGCGGTAGCGGACGAAGGCGCTTCCGGTCGGATAGTCAGGATCGACGGCAATGGTCGACACATCGACGCCATCGCGCTTGAGGCGATCGATATTGACGCGACCGAAATCGTCATCGCCGACCGCGCCCACCATCGCTGCCGCTCCGCCGAGCCGGCCGCATTGCGAGATGAAGATCGCCGGCGCACCGCTCGCAAACGGCCCGACGAGCGGCTGGGCTTCAAGGAACCCGTCTCCGACCGTCGTGGCAACGATCTCCACGAGGATCTCGCCAACACAAACCGTAGGGCCGAGATGATCCGGAGCCAGCACTGAAACCATTGCATTCCTGCCTTCGATAGGTGTTTGCTAAATCGCCGTTGACCGCTGTAAGCCGCCGTCTTCGCTGCCGAACTCCTCGTTTTCGAGAGAGAGAAAGCGCCGGTGCAGCATGCATGCCGCCCCGAAGGCGGAACCGAACTCCGCATCGCCATCGACGACGATCTCGGGTGTCGGAAAGGGAATGTTCTGACCTTCCGACATGTGAACCGCCACGCGGGCCGCCACCATCGGATAGAGCGAGGCCACAGAGCCCCCCAGCACGATCCTGTCAGGATCGAGCAGGCGACAGGCCTGGAGCAGCGCATAGGCAAGATGCCGCGACCAGATCTCCGCTATGTTTACCGCGTCAGGAACACGATCACGAACGTCTGCGAGGAAGTCCTGCAGATCGACGTCGGTGCGGCCGGTCGCATCCCGGTACCGCCGGATCAATACCTCGCGGCCGATCAGTTGCTCGAATTTCTGTCCGCCGCTTCCGGGCACGAGAGTATGGCCGATTTCGCCCGCAAGGCCGTGACCGCCACGAAACAGCCTTCCGTCGATCATGATCCCGCCGCCGACACCGGTCTCCATGAGCAGGAAGAGCGTCACGCCGCCAAGGCCGTGACGATAACTGTCACCGATCGCGAAAGCGTTGGCGTCATTTTCCACCGCGATCGGCACTTCGGCCGGAAAGGCACTGCGCCCGATCTCCTTCAATGACACCTCCCGCCAGCCGATGATCGGCGCAAGGGTTACAATTCCGTCCGGCCGGATATGTGCCGGCACAGATATGCCGAGGCCCTTACAGCGCTCGATCATCTGCTTCGACGTGGCGTCCATGATGAGCCCGACTCCACGCGCCACAGCCTCCTCGACCGTCGAGGACTGCGCGTGGAAGGCTAGCCTGCGGGAGGCCCGCACATCTGCCGAAAAATCCACGACAACAGCAGATATATGCTCGACGCCAAGTTCGATCCCAGCGAAGAATGCAGCATCCGGAACCAGCTCCAGCATGATCCCCGGACGGCCGGCGCGGGATTGCTCCGGACGCAGTTTGCTGCTCCCCTCCGACTCCTGGACCAAGCCGCCTTCCGTCAGTTCGGCAACGATCTCTCCCGACGACGAACGGTTCATTCCGAGCTTCCGCGCCAGATCGGCCCGGCTCAGGCGGCGATGGCTGTAGATCGTCTGCAGGGCTGCGACAATATTGTTTTGCCTGATCCTGCGCGGCGAGCTTCCGATGGAGACGGTGTCGTTCATGTTCACTTCTCTTCAAATCGACTGCTCCAGCCTACACTTACGAAGCAGATCGGCAGAAGGATTATCAGGGGCGCGCGTTCGTGACACGGCGCCGTTTGGCATCTTGATATTTCAGCTCGATATAGCGCTTGGCATGCGCCGCCAGCGGATCATTCTCGGTCCAGGTGTCGCGCCAGATTGCGCAGGCGAGCGAGAGGCCTTCATCGACGACGGTGGTTGAAAAGCTTTCGAACACGATGTCGCGCTTGTAGTCGATATCGAGCAACGCATCGAAGATGAGATCGAAGTTGATGACGCCATCGCCGAGATAGCCGCGATTGCTTTCACCGATGTGGAAATAACCGATCTTATCACCGGCGAGCCGGATCGCAGCCGCCGGATTTGCTTCCTCGATATTCATGTGGAAAGTGTCGAGATGCAGGCGAACATGATCCGACCCGGTTTCGGAGATGAACTTCAACCCCTGGGCCGTCGTATTCAGAAGGTTCGTCTCGAAGCGATTCACGATCTCCAGGACCAGATCGACGCTCGCATCTTTTGCGATATCCGCAGTCGCGGCGATCGCCGCGACGCTGTTATCCCAGCCCTTCTTTGTCGGCTGCCGGTTATATTTGGTGTGCGCGGAATAAAGGATGCCGCCGAGCTTGTTTCCGCCGATGTCGCGGACTGCACGCACGGCGTCGGCCAACATCTGCCTGCCGGCGGAGACCGCCGCCGTATCCTCGCTTGAGATATCCTTGTCGACAGGCAGCCCCATCGTCACACCGATCTCGACATCCAGCGATTGCGCAAGCTTCGCCAGACGATCGAGATTAAATCTCTCGGGGCGCAGATAGGCAAATTCGATTGTGCGGTATCCATGCTCGGCCGTCCTGTTGAGAGCCATCTCGAGGCCCTCCTGCGTTTGACCGCCTGTCCATACAAATGAATGGATTCCCAATCGGCGCATAGCTAATTCTCTCCGTCGGACGTCTCAATCGCGCAACAGCTATGTTATTTAGTATGGAGAAGCAACAAATAAATTCGGGAATCGCACTTTGGAAACAGAAGAAAAATTCGTTGCGATGCAGCAATTTTTTCTGAAACTCCTGTTGAGGTAGCTCTCGTGAAAATTACTTTCCACCGAAATCAACGAGATAGCCCTCATATTTGCAGGTTCAGACAACAAATATTGCGTGTCCGGGGATTTTCATCTACACAATGGCCCAGCGAATGATCTCGCTGCTATCTGGGAGGATTGAAATGAATTACGCTTGGAAGGCCAGCGCGCTTGCGCTGACGCTCAGCCTCGCCACCGCCGCATCGCCGGCTTGGGCAGACTTCTGGTCCGACGCGGGCGCCAAATTCAAGGGCGTGACCCTGCATGGCGTGACCGAAAGTACCCCGCCGTCCAACTACATCAAGAATGTGCTGGCGCCGGAATTCGAGAAGAAGACGGGCATCAAAGTCGAAATCGAGACGACGTCCTGGGATCAGATGTACGACAAAGCCATCAAGGACATGGAGGCCAAGACCGGCATCTATGATATGGTCTACATTGAGCAGGACATCATCTACTCGTATCTGTCGCGCAATTTCCTGGTCAACATAACACAGACGCTGAAGGATCAGCCGGACCTGAAGGCATCGACCTACGATGACGCAAACTTCACCAGCTTCGCCGACTACTTCAAGGACAAGAAGGGCGATCTCTTCGGCGTGCCGATGGAAGCCTTCCTGAAGACTTACCTCTATCGCAAGGACCTTTTCGACGATCCGAAGATCAAGGAGGCCTTCAAGAAGGAGACCGGCAAAGATCTAAAGCCGGCGACCACGCATGAGGATTACACGCAGATCGCCGAATTCTTCACCAAGTATGGCAAGGACAACGGTCTCGAACTTTGGGGCACCACCGCTCAAGCCCATACAGGCCATGCTGCATCCTGGTACGAATATTTCGAATCCATCGCGCCGACCTTCGGCGTCTACAACTGGGGCATCGACGCCAGCAACAACTATGCGGCGACGGTCGAGCATGGCGGTGCGATGAACAGCGACAAGGCGAAGGCGGCGCTGAAATACTGGCTGCACCTGCGCGACATCGCCCCGCCGGAATCGACGCAATCGACCTGGACGGAGACTGCTACGACGTTTGCTGCGGGCCGCGTTGCTCAAGGGTTGATCTACGGCGAGAACGCGGCGTGGATCGCGAGTGATCCCGCACAGTCTAAGGTGGTCGACAAAGTAGGCTTTGCCCTGCCGCCGCTCGAACCGGGTGTTCTGGAAGATGCGAAGTCCGGAAAGGGCTACATCGGCTATTATGACGGCGGCGCCTTCGGCCTGCCAGTCACATCCAAGAACAAAGAAGCCGCTCTGCTCTTCCTTGAGTTCATGGGTCAGAACGACGTGCAACCCGACTGGGCGATCGCGGCACCCCGCATCACCAACAAGGCGACCTTCGACGATCCGAAGGTGAAGGCGATGGACGTCAAACTCGGCGGCTTTTACACAATGCTGAAGGACGAAGGCAAACTCTTCGCCGGCGCCCCTCCGTATCCGTTCCACGCACAGTTGCGTGAAGCAACCCTGCCGATCTTTTTCGACATCCTGACCGGCAAGATCGCGCCCGACGAAGGGCTCGACCAGATGGCCGCCAAGACGGAAGAAGAGCTCACGTCGCTCGGCTATCGCAAATAAGTCATCCTCCCCACCTTGGCGGGTCGTCTTCAGTTGGCGGCCCGCTCCTTTCCTGACCCGAGAGGGCGCCCCAATGGGTGCCGAGAGGATGAGGCAATGCACTCACAAAAGCTTGGATGGCTGCTGCTGTCACCGACGATCCTGATCCTCGGGCTCTTCGGCATCTTTCCTTTCATCTACGTCGTTTGGGTTTCGTTTCACCAGTGGAACCCGTTTGCAGCAAATCCGCTGATGGTTTTCAATTGGGCTTCGAACTACCGGAGCCTCGTCTTCGACACACAGTTCCTGGCCTCGCTGGGCATCACGACCGCCTTCGTCTTTTTCGCAGTCGTTTCCGAACTCGTCCTCGGGTACATGCTCGCGCAGGCGCTGATGAAGGACTTTCCGGGAAAAGCCTTCTTCCGAACCATCCACACCCTTCCTCTTATCATGGCACCCATCATCGTCGGATCGGTGTGGAAGCTGATGACGACACCGTCGATCGGCATTATCCCATACCTGCTGCGAAGCTGGTTCGGCTATGATCTGAACATCGGCCAGAGTGCCGCCGCGGCCTTCACAATAACTGTTATCATGGACGTCTGGCACTGGACGCCGCTGGTCACCCTCTCTCTGATCGCCGCATTGGTCTCGCTTCCGCCAGATCCCTTCGAGCAGGCGCAGATCGACGGCGCCGGCAAAAGCCAGATCTTTTGGCATATCACGCTCCCACTGATCCGCCCTGCCCTGCTGGCTACAGTATTCATCAGGCTCATGGACGCATTGCGCACGGTCGACGAGGTCCTGATGTTGACAGGCGGCGGTCCAGGGTCGTCAACGCGCTACATCGGCGTCCATATCTTCAGGGAGGTCTTCCCGAAGACGAACTACGGTTACGGTTCGGCGATCTCCGTCGTCGTTCTCTACCTGACCATCGTCGTCTGCTGGCTGCTCTACGTTGGCCTGATTGCTCCGCGCGCAAAGAGAGGCTGATGCTATGAAAAGACAGAACCCCTGGCTTCCGGTTCTCTTGTGGACGCTGATAAGCTTTGCAACCCTCTTCCCCATCTATTGGCTCTTCGTCATATCGGTGAAGCAGCCTTTCGACCTGTTTTCGACGCCGGACGTCGTCATCAGGAGCTTCTTCTGGAAGAACTATCAGGACGTGCTGACGAATGAGACTTTGCGGCGATACATGATCAACTCGCTCGTCATCTCGTCGGGAAATGCGATCCTGGTGACGACCCTCGGCTTTCTTGCCTGCTATGCGCTGACGCGCTTCGATCTTGCAGGCAAGGAGAGCATTTTCTTCTGGACGATCACCAATCGCATGGCCCCGCCGGCGGTCTTCCTGCTGCCGCTCTTCCTGCTGCTGACACAGGTCTACAGGATCGGAGACTTTTCGCTGGCCGATTCCCGGCTGGGCATGATCCTCGTCTACTGCTCCTTCAACCTCCCCTTTGCCATTTGGACCCTGCGACCGACAGTAGAGGGGATTCCCAAAGAACTGGACGAGGCTGCCTATATGGACGGCGCAAGCCCGTGGATGGTCCTCTACGATATCGTCTTTCCTCTAGCCCGACCCGGACTTGCAGTGACGCTTATCCTCACCTGGGTCTTCGCATGGAACGAATATCTGCTTGCCGCGACGCTTACCAACTTCAACGCCCGCACACTCACCACCGGCTTGTCGGAATACGTGACGACGACAGGGACGGCCTGGGGCATCATGGCGGCAATCTCGATGCTGACATTGGTCCCGGCGCTTATCGTCTTCTCGGTGGTGCAGCGTCACATCGTTGCCGGTCTGACCTTCGGCGCAGTGAAAGGATAGCGACATGGCCTCGGATTCTCGAAGCAACGAAAAAGAGCCAGGCTTCCTGCCGATCGAAACGAACTGGTTCGACCGGTTGTTCATCTCAATCGTGATCTGGGTCGCGCTCTCTCTGCTCTGGATGCGCTTCATCGAACCGCTCGGGCTGTCGGTGTGGTTTGCGGCGGCAATATCCGCCGTGCTCGGAGCCTACATCATCTGGAAAGGGTAAGCATTTGAATTCTTTCTGCATTGTCAAGAGACAGGCCGTGCTGCACTAGGGAGAAACGACATTGGCAAACGTACAGGTTAGCGACGTCACCAAGAGATATGGCGCACTTCAGGTGATGCACGGCGTCAGCGTCGATATCGAAGACGGCGAGTTCGTCGTGCTCGTTGGCCCCTCCGGCTGCGGCAAGTCCACGCTGCTGCGCATGATCGCTGGCCTCGAGACCGTCAGCAGCGGCGACATCAGGATCGGCGGCCGCGTAGTCACCAACGCTCCGCCGAAGGAGCGTGACATCGCCATGGTTTTCCAGAGCTATGCGCTCTACCCTCATAAGACGGTTGCCGAGAACATGGGCTTTCCGCTGAAAATGGCGAAACGTCCGAAGTCGGAGATCAACGAGAAGGTCGGCAGGGCAGCCGAGATTCTCGACCTGACGCGTTATCTGGATCGCTATCCGAAACAGCTGTCGGGTGGGCAGCGGCAGCGCGTCGCTATGGGACGGGCTATCGTCCGCGACCCACAGGTTTTCCTGTTCGACGAGCCGCTGTCCAACCTCGATGCCAAGCTTCGCGTGACCATGCGCGTCGAAATCAAGGAGCTTCACCAGCGGCTGAAAACCACCACCGTCTACGTCACCCATGACCAGATCGAAGCCATGACGATGGCGAGCAAGATCGTCGTCATGCGGGACGGCAGAGTGGAACAGATCGGCAAACCGCTCGACCTTTACGATTTCCCCGCCAATCTCTTCGTCGCCGGCTTCATCGGCAGCCCCGCAATGAACTTTCTCCAGGGCAAGATCGCATCCCGGGAGGGCAAACAGGTCGTCGTCACCGATCAGGGTGTCGTCCTGCCCGTGGATCGCGTGAATGCCGAGGACGGCAAGCCGGTGACCTACGGAATTCGCCCTGAGCACATCACCATCAGCGACGACGGCATTCCGGTTGAGGTGTCGGTATATGAGCCGACCGGCTCCGAAACACTGATCTTCGGCCGCGTCGGCGGGGCACCGATCGATGCTCTCATCCGCGAACGTATCGAGGTCGAGCCCGGCAAGACGGTGCATTTTTATCTTGATCCCCGACGTATTCATATCTTCGATCAGGCAACGGGTCAGCGACTGTAAGGCGAGGAACAAATGAATTTCGACGGTAAAAAAGTAATCGTCACCGGTGCCGGCAAGGGCATCGGTCGTGTCGTCGCGGAAATATTGGTCAAGCGTGGGGCCAAGGTCGCGGCCCTGACCAGAAGTGCTGACGATATTGTTTCCTTAAGGAAGGATTTAGGCTGCCAGGCCATTCAGGTCGATCTTGCCGATGCAAAGGCAACGCGCGAGGCCGCGCGTGCAGCGCTTCCTGCGGATTTTCTGATCAATTGCGCCGGAACGACCGAACTGCAGTCCTTTCTCGAAACCACCGTCGAAGCCTTTGACCACCTGATTGCGGTGAACACGCGCGCCCCGATGATCGTCGCGCAGGAATTTGCGCGATCGTTGATCGAGGACCACCGCCACGGCGCTATCGTCAATGTCTCCTCCGTCGCCGCTTTCGTCGGCATCCCAGACCATGCCGCCTATTGCGCTTCGAAAGGGGGGCTGGACGGCCTGACGCGCGTCATGGCTAAGGAACTCGCGCCTCAAGGGATCCGGGTGAATGGCGTGCATCCAACCGTTACGCTGACGCCAATGGCGATCAAGGCCTGGAGCGATCCGGAAAAGGCTGCCGGAATGCAAAAGCGCATCCCGGTCGGCCGGTTTGCCGAGCCCGAGGACGTAGCGGAGGTGATCCTGTTCCTGCTCTCCGACGAAGCCGCAATGGTCAACGGCATCTCAATGCCTGTTGATGGCGGCTACATGATTGCGTGAGACCTTCTTCATCTGGCCAGAGAGCCTGGGCCTTTATTGCGTCAAGCGTAGAAAGCTGGGAAACCGTGTTCACGATTGAGCGATGAAAGCGCCGGAACTCTTCATCGGGCGCATCCGCCAACTCCAAGGCGGCCGAGTTAGATCAGCCGCCGGAAGCAATCTTCCTTGCGGTGTTGATTGCCCGGCGAGCCCCAGACCGCAACTGCGCGGTCTCCGCCCCGGCAATGACCAAGGCAAAACCAAATTTCAGAAGTTCGCCGGCGCGTTCGCCATCACCGGCAAAGGCGCAGGCGAATTTTCCGTGCGCACGGCAACGGACAACGGCGTGCTGCATGGCGCTATCGATTTCGGCAGCGTTCGGCGCGACCTGGTCGCCGTTGGATAGCGCAATGGAGAGATCCGAAGGACCGATGAAGATGCCATCGATGCCGGGGACGCCAAGGATATCGTCGATCGCTTCGAGCGCCGCACGCGTCTCGACCATGGCAATCGCGACTGTCAGGTCATTGGCCTTCTTGAGATAATCATCTGCCGAGAGGCGGGTATGGTTGAGCGCGAGAGACGGCCCCCAGCTGCGCTCACCGACCGGCGGATATTTAGTTGTCCTCACGAAAGCCTTCGCATCCTCGGCCGAATTGATCATTGGCGCAATGATGCCGGACGCGCCAGCATCGAGGAGGCGGGAGGCAGAGGCGAAATCGCCGACCGGAATACGTGCGATTGCCGGCTTGCCGGCAACTCGTGCATGGCCGACGGCGGAAGCAGCCGAGGGGAGGTCCCACATGCCATGCTGCATATCGAGCACGACGGCATCGAAGGCTTCCTGGGCCAGATGATTGACCAGCAGCGGGTCGGGAATGCCCACCCAAGCGGAAATCATCGCGCTGTCATGGTTCCTGATCCGGGCTGCAAAGCCGTCGATGTCGATTGCGCTCATGGCATTCTCCTCAATTCGCCAGGCCATCAATAGCCCTATATTAAGCTTGGGAAACGCTTCGATGCGTATTTCGAACCGTCCCGGCCGATGCCGGACCTCTTCATGCCGCCGACAGATGCGATCGCCGTCGAGATGAGTCTCTTGTTGACACCGACAATGCCGAATTCCAGAGCTTCGGCAACCCGGAAGATGCCGCCGCCGGTACTGACATGGCAACATAACCGAAATCAGAGCGCGTATCGGCCGCGATCATTTGAAAGCGACGTGCGGTGAGGATTGGAAGAACGGGCTGGAACAGCCTAGGCCGTGCGGCGCATCGGGGCGTCTTGAAGAAATTCCTCGATGAAGCGCTTCTGCAGCAGGATGCCATCCCACTCATCCGCAAAGAACGGCGAGTCGTAGATCAGCGTATAGGGACCCTGATAGCCGGCCTCTTCGCACATTTCCAGGCAAAGGCGGTAGTCTGCAGCATCAAGTCCGAAAGCATTATAGTCGGCCTTGGCATGGCAGATTTCGGCGCGGCGCATGATATTCGCCAGCCCTTCATATTTAGCCGGTGCCGCCCAGTTTCCGAGGTCGCCATTGAGGCCGATCTTGCCGTCGAATTCATCCAACAGCCAGTTCATTTCCGTCGGCGAGGGCAGAAGTGCAAACCAGTTTTCGGTCACGACACGCACGCCGCTTCCCTCCGCCTGCCCAGCGAGCCACTTCAGATGGTGCGCCGAACGCGCAAGGTTCTCCTCATTCGGTGCCTGCTTGCCGGCAATGACGCGGATGCGCTCAGCGCCGAGCTTTTCTGCAATATCGATCCAATCGGCAATCCAGCCTATATCACGCTCAGCCGTCTCGGCATTGCTCGGATCGCCGTCCTCAACGAGCAGCGTCTGGAAAAGGATGTTGGAGGCTTCCAGCGCATCGCGAAATTCGGCGAAATAAGAGGCGTCCAGGTTCGGCAGGTGGAACGAGCAAACCTCCAGTCGGCCTAATCCGCGTTCGGCAAGCATGCGCGGCACGTCGAGCAGGCTCACCGTGCCCGGCCCATAGGGCTCCTGGCGTGCCGCGCTTTTCTTCGGATCGGGACTATAGGGGTAAGTTGCACCCAGCATCCTGTGAAGCGACCATGTAGAAACTGCAAACCGGCCGTTCTGCAAAGCCTGCATCTTTCATCTCCTCCCGTTTCCTCGTGAGAACTCTGGCAAGAATGCCGCGCCGCATCAAGCCCGCAATCGCCTAAATCCAGTCGCCGCGAATGACCGTTTCCGCCGCCAGCGAGACGGAAAGCAGCGCTTCGTCCCTATTAGCCGGGGCCGAGAGAAGGAAACCGACCGGCATATCCGCCTCGCCCTTGCCGCAGGGAATTGAAACGCCACACCAGTCCAGGAAATTGCCGAGCGCTGTGTTGCGCAACGTCTTGACGTTCGTGGCGAAGAAAAGCTCGTCATCACGCTCAAGTGCCGCTATCGGCGGCGCCACGTGGGCGACCGAAGGAAAGGCGAGGAAGCGCTTGCCGACAAGCCGGTCGACTTCGGCGATCAGGCGGGTACGTTCGGCAAGAATAGCAATGTAATCGGCCATGCCGGTCTTTTCGCCGAGCCGTGTGCGCAGGACGACGCGATGATCCATCCGCGCTGCCTCCGGCCCTGCAAGTCGTTCGCGATGGAGAGCGAAGGCTTCGGCGGTGACCAGAGCACCATGCTTTTCCATCAGCGCCAGGATTTCCTCAAAGGCTGGAATGTCGATGAAGCTGATATGCGCGCCAGCGCTGCGCAGCCGCTCCACACCGCCTTCAAAGGCTTCGGCGATGCCCGAGCCCAAGCCGTCGAACACGATATTCCTGACAATGACGATTTCTACGCCCTTCAGCGACTGCCGGATTACCGTCGGCGCCGTCAACCCGCGCATGGCTGCGTCGATCCAGACGGCGTCCTGCACGGAACGGCAGAGGGGACCGAGCGAGTCGAGGCTCGCAGCCAGCGGATAGACGCCTTCCATGGCATAGCGCCCGCGCGTCGCTTTATAGCCGACGATGCCGTTCAGGGCGGCGGGAATACGCACCGAACCGCCGGTATCCGTGCCCATTGCAACCGGTACAAGGCCTGCGGCAACCGCCACGCCGGCGCCGGAGGACGACCCACCGGGAATGCGCGGCTCGTCCTTGCTGTGAGGATTTTGCGGCGTGCCGTAATGCGGATTGATGCCGAGGCCGGAGAAAGCGAATTCGCTCATATTGGTACGGCCGACGGCCAACATGCCGGCATTCTTGAGCGTTGTGACGATGGCCGCGTCCTGTTTCGCAGGCGGATCCTCCGCCAAAACCACCGAACCGGCCGTAGTTGCTATGCCTTCGATGTCGAAAAGATCTTTCCAGGCGATCGGAATGCCATCCAGCGCACCGAGCGAGCGGCCGTCGCGGATACGCTTCGAAGAAGTATGAGCCTCCCGCACCGCGCGCTCGCGCAACAGCACAGTGAAGACGGCCTTGTCGGCATATTGCTCGATCCCGTCGAAGATGGCCTCTGCGACATCGACCGGATCGGCCTTGCCGCTTTGGATGAGGAAGGAAAGCTGCGCGACAGACATCGCGCCGAAAGTCAGGGCCATGAGGGAGAGTCCTGTGGATATCACCCAGGATTTACCGCCTATCATTTCGCAGGACCAGCCCTTGCACGGCTTTTCATGATGATTGGTACGATTTTGTGAACACTGAGTTTGATTTAGCCCTCTTCTATTTGCCGCAGTTAAGACACACATGCGGTGCTGCGCGCGGGAAGCGGATAGGCACGCCATTAGCTTGCCTTCCCAAGCCGCATCCCGGTGCATTGCAGGAGACTTGAAATGACACAATCTGAAACTTGGACGTCCGGTCACCAGGATACGGTGCATCAGCATGTGAAGGAGGACGTGACCTCTGGCGAGGCTGAACGCGATTACGCCGACCACGTCAGCGCACAGAAGCTGTCGGTGCTGGAGCGGATTGTCGTCGTAGGTGCCCTCGTGCTGCTGAGCTTTGTAGGTTTCACAGCACCGTCGGCACAGACATCAGCGACCGATCCGATGACGACGTCGGCTGTTGAGGAGCAGACATCTCCCGGTGATAGTCTGGTGCCGCACCACCAGCGCTACGGGCATTGCCGTGAAACGAGCCCTTATGCAGACAAGGTCTGCTAAGAGCCGGCCATTTCGCCGGGCATGGAAATCTTTCGTCTGACGTGCATAAGAAGCATAGAAAAGGAAGAACCATGGCCGGTGACGTAGATTACGACCTCCACCGCTTCATCGAAGCGCAGAACGGCATATATGAACAGGCTCTTGCAGAGCTGAAGGCCGGTCGCAAACGCTCCCACTGGATGTGGTTCATCTTCCCCCAGATCGCCGGACTCGGGACATCTTCCATGGCGGAAAAATACGCCATTCGCTCGGTAGAGGAAGCCACAGCCTACCTTTCCGATCCGATCCTCGGCAGCCGTCTCTTGCGCTGTGTCGAGGCAATCCTCTCCGTCAGTGACCGCAGCGCTCACGATATCATGGGTTCCCCTGATGATCTGAAACTGCGTTCGTCGATGACACTGTTTGCCGCGGTCAGCGATCACGGCTCACCCTTTCACAAAGCGATCAACCATTTTTACGACGGGAAATTCGACGAACGGACAATTTCCATCCTGATCGCCGGCAACGATTAGCCGGGAGAGTGTTCCAGCGCTGCAATCTCCTCGGAGATTTCCTCGATGCGCTGTCGCAGATCGATTTGCGTACCGTCTTCCACTTCCTCTTCGCCGAAGCAATAACGTGCGTCGTGCAGTTCGAGCTTGGCTTCAAGTTCGGCCCGTCTGGCATATAGGCGCCGGAGATAAGCGTAATTCATCTCTGCCTCCAGATTGCTCCTGGATCAGCAGAAAACGGCCATCCAACCCCAAGGTTCCCAAGCGTGAACACTTGGGCCGCGGCAAGGTCAGCAGAAAGCGGAAATCGCCACGTTGCAGGCTTTTTCAAAATGACAGGAACAGCCGCCGTCCGCCATGGCCTGGCGGGTAACGCGCGCGCCTTCGAGCAGCAGCGTCAACGTATCGGCAAGAAGTTCTGGCTCGCGCGCGCCGGCAGCAACGCAAAGCGCTGCTAGACGGTTGCGCTGCATCGCTTTGTGGCGCTCGATCAACTCATGCGCCGGATGGCCCTCGCCCTTCAATTCGATGGCGGCATTGGCGAGATCGCAACCTGCGGGCTCGCCGCTCAGACAGTGAGCCCGGTCCTCGACCCAGGCAAGCAGCTGGCCGCGCGCATCGCCGGGGTGGGCGGCTTCGAGATCGCGCCAGATCTTCTCGGCCTTTTCGGAGGCGCGGCGCAACGTCTCGCAGACCAGCTCATCCTTGGAGCCGAAATGCCGATAGAGGGTCATCTTGTTGGTGGCGGCCGCATCCGCAATGGCATCGACGCCGATGCCACGAATGCCGCGCTCGCGGAAAAGCTCCGAAGCGGTCGAAACAATACGCTCCCGCGGGGGGATTCGATCGTCTGAAACAGCTGCGGAGATTTCATTCAATGATTCTGATTTTTTTGCGGACGAAGTCCTTGACATCAATGTGACCGATCGGTAACAAATGCACTGTTACTTACCGGTAACACCACTCTTTGCAGAAGTCAATGCCGGGATCACTTGGCAGCAGGAGTGGAACACGGGCGACCGCCCACGAAAGGAGGACCGTACCATGAGAAAGACCAGAGAAGATTTGACTATTTCCGAAGCCCTTCGCGACCCGCTGATCGCCATGGTGCTCCGCGCCGACGGCGTAAAGCTTGACGACTTCAAGCAACTCCTTGAGGTGGCTGCCCGTAAACGCGAGCCGCGTCCCTCCACGGCGAGCGATATGATCGGGTCCTTTGCCAGCCGCGCCAATCTGCCGGCAATGCCCTGCTTCGGCTGATCTGACCGCTGGCCCTGAAAGGCCCGATCGGCACTGGGGATAAGCCCTGTTCCCAGACGGGCTGCCGCTGTCAACAGGCGGCAGCCCTTGCGACGTATTTGTTGCTTGCTTCCCGCCTCGGCATTGCAGAGATGCGAGCTCTTTTTAACATCCCAGGCAATTCCGACTATGTTTCTAAGGCGATAGAACGCTCGCCGCCGGCGATGCCGTCATCATGACGACGCCCGCCGGCGGTGGCCTCGGCAAGCCCGAAGGCTTGCCATTGCTGACCGCAATGCCTGGCCGGAGACATAGCCCGCATGCGATCAGCCGATATCTGCTGATGGGACAAAAACTCGGGCTGAGGCTCGTTGTTCCGGGATGGCAAGTGTATGCGCCGAATTCCGTACTCCACACCAACTTCTCCAGATCTCTTTCAACGCTGTACTGCTAACCAGCATTTCCGTCGGCGCTGAAGATTTCTATCTCCCCACTTTTTGCGATTTGCTTTGCAAGTAGCTATGCCATAGTAATGTAACAGGCTCGTATAGCATCAGAGGTACGTTGAGTTGGACGGAAACACATCACCCGCAATCTCCGAAGATGAAAGCCCGATCGAAGAGACCGGAACTAAGGGCAGTCGCCGCGCACGCGTCAGCGGTATCGACCGGGCGCTGCAGGTGATCGATCATCTTTACGAGACGGGATCTCCGGCGGGTGTCTATGCCATCGCCAAAGCTGTGAAGGCGCCGCTTTCAACCATCTATGTCATCGTCGACGATCTGGTCGAAAAGAACATGCTGACGCGCCAGTCCGACGGTTCGATCTGGCTCGGCTCGCGGCTATACCACTACGGCCTTGCCTACGCGCGTTCGCTCGATTTCATGAGCATAGCGACGCATGAGATGCATGATCTTTGTCGTCAGGCCGGTGAAACCGTTCAAGTTTGCGGTCGCGACGGCGATTTCATGCTGGTGCTGGCCATGGCCGACGGCCCCAGCCATTTCCAGGTTGCCTCGCGTGTCGGCACCCGGGTACCGCTCAACTGGACGGCCTCCGGCCGCCTGCTCGTCGGCCACCTGCAGGAAGACGAACGCCTCGAGCTGTTCAAGCGATGCGCCCGTTCCTCGCCGACCGGACGCGCCGAGATCGACCCGATCACGTTGTCTGAATCGGCAGGCAGGGCCTTCGAATCGCGCCTATCGATCCAGGCGGGTGAATCCGATTATGCGGTCGCCTGCATCGCCTCGCCGATCTGCGATCGTGAAGGCAAGTGCGTCGCCACTATCTCCATCGTCCTGCCGGAACAAAAGGCCTTTTCGGACGAAAGTCATTACACGGCGCAGGTTCGAAGCTCGGCCGAACGCATTGAAAAATTAATGGGCTGGCGCGGCCACTAAGCCGCGCGGTCCTTGATACGGGGATGAGAACAAGCGCTCACGATCGGTATTTTCGCGTGGTCCAACTCCGAGGCCAGGCGACCGATCGGAGGCCGCCTGTCTGAAAAACTCACTGGTTGCGATCCGTCAGCCTTCCAAGATCGAATAGTCAATATCGCTGAGATGATCCGGATCGGCGATCGCATCGACGGTCGAAATCCTATCCCCGTTAAAACTCAGCGCCAGCACCACGCGCAGCTGCCCCCCCATGAAGACAACGAGACCTATTTCGCCGTCGACAAGCGCGACTTTAGCCGACGTTGCCCGTCCTTTGAAGCTTTCGGCGACGGCATTGGCGCCACGAAGCGGAATAACATTGCCGAGACGGGTCGCGGCCGCATCCGGCAGAAAGACGGCATCCGGTGCAAGGACTGCGATCAACCCTTCCAGATCGCCGTTGCGGGACGCGATGAGGAAGGCCTCAGCTATGCTGCGCTTGCGCGCGAAATCGACATCTGGCGTTTCCGGCTGCCCCTGCACCCTGCGTCGGGCACGGCTGGCGAGCTGCCGGGCGGCGGCGGCACTTCGCCCGATCACTGCGGCGATCTCTTCGAAGGGTAGATCGAACATGTCGTGCAGCACGAAGGCGACGCGTTCTGCCGGCGAAAGCGTTTGCAGGACGACGAGCAGGGCGATGCCGACGGAATCGGCGAAGGCTGCCTCCCGCTCCGGATTGCTGGCGATATCGACAATCGCACCATGTGCCGGCAGGTCGAGCGGCTCTTCGCGGCGTGTCTTGCGTGATCGCAGCATGTCGAGGCATATCCGCGCGACGACCGTCGTCAGCCAGCCGCCGAGATTATCGACACTGCCTCTGTCCGACCTTGTCAGGCGCAGCCACGCCTCCTGCACCGCATCTTCCGCCTCCGCACGGGAGCCAAGCATGCGGAAGGCGACGGCCCGCAGATGCCCACGGTTCGCCTCGAACTCCTCGGCCAGCCATTGTTTCTCGTCCATCGATCCATTCCTCATCCTGTTGCGTCAAAGATGGTGACGAACGGAAGCGGGACGATGTGACAGGAGCGGCATCATATCAAGCCTAATGAAATTTTGCCGGCGGCTTGACCTGCCGCATTTTTCATTGGCTGATGGCGCGCATATCCCTCCCTATGGTGTTTCCCCGATGTCCTTCCGATTTGACAGTTCCAAACAATATGCTGCCTTCCTGTTCGACATGGATGGCACAATCCTCAGCTCGACGGCGTCAGCAGAGCGCGTCTGGGGACGCTGGGCCGAGCGGCACGGGCTGGATGTGGAAAAGTTCCTGCCGATCATGCACGGATCGCGTGGCATCGACACGATCCGGCGGCTGAACCTTCCGGGCGTCGATGCAGAAGCAGAAGCGGCCGAGATCACCGAAGCGGAAATCCAGGACGTCGAAGGCGTCGTCGCATTGCCGGGTGCTGCCGATTTCCTGGCATCTCTTCCGCCAGACCGCTGGACCATCGTCACTTCTTCGCCGCGTCGCCTTGCGGAGCGGCGGCTCGAGGCAGCCGGGCTGCCAATGCCGCAGGCTATCGTGACGGCGGAAGACGTGACCATCGGCAAGCCCGACCCGCAATGCTATATCCTCGGCGCCGAAAAGCTCGGTTTCTCCACGCATGAATGCCTGGTATTTGAAGACGTCGAAGCCGGCGTGAAGGCGGGACTGGCAGCTGGAGCCGACGTCATGGTCATCACGGCTGCCGGTCACAAGCATTCGCTGGAGGGTTATCCGGAGATCGAACATTACGCGGACGCGACTGTTGTGATTGCTGACAGCGGCCACCTTTCGATCAAGTTCTGACGCCTGCCGCATCCACCGGAAAGGAATTCCCATGAAACCGGAAATCGTCTGCCTGATGATGTCGTCGCTCGACGGCGGCCTGCATCCGAGCAAATGGACCGAGAGTCCCGATGGCAGCCGCAAGGAATGGTCGGCGCTCTATCAGCAGATCCATGAAGAACTGCGCGGCGACGCCTGGATTGTCGGGCGCGTGACGATGGCCGAAATGGCGAAGGGAGAGCCGCATCCGCCACAATCTGCCGGCTCGGTCGAACGGCCGAACCATTTTGCCGATCGCAAGGCAAATAATTACGCGATCGCACTCGACACGTCGGGCAAGCTGCATTTCACGCGAGCGGATATTGAAGGCGACCATATCGTCGTCATCCTCGGCAATACCGTGCCGGACACCCATCTCGCAGAACTCGCTGCCGACGGCATCTCCTACATCGTTTCACCATCAGCAGATATCGACCTGCCCGTAGCGCTCGATGTGCTGGAAAAGGAACTCGGCATCCGGAAACTTCTGCTCGAAGGCGGAGCCGCGATCAACGGCGCCTTCTTTGCTGCTGATCTTATCGATGAACTCTATCTGCTTGTCGCGCCGGCCCTGGACGGTAGCGGCGGCCAGCCTATCGTCACCTTCGAAGGCGGATTGGCGGGCAAGACACAGCTCTCGCTTATTTCGGCCGAGACGAAAGACAATGGTGCGGTCGCCCTGCGATACAAAGTCCGCATCCGATAGCGATGGTGGGCGGCCATAGTTGCGACCCGCCAGATCCACGTTCCCAACCACCTCTGACCCTGATGCCATTGTCGCCGGCGCAGGAGTCCGGGTCGGAACTTCACGGCCATTGAGAGCCTGCGGGCTGCTGCCGCGACGAGCCGCGAAGCGGTTTTGACGGTGACCGTCAATTCCTGACGTAGCAGATGCTCACCAGTTCGCTTCTCATCTTTTTACCCTCCCCCGTCACACTCTCTGCCCCTGATCCGTCAAATCCATGACGAACGAAATCGGCAACAGCCGGCTCTGCGTCAAACGGAACACGCCATCAGGAGATTAAACATGCAAGAGAGAATGGGAAATCCTGCCATCGTCATCCCCGACGCCATGCAGGCACTGAATGCCCTCGGCAAGCTGCCGGCCACGGCCGGACTTGCGCCAGGATTTCTGGAAATCGTCTACCTGCGGGCCAGCCAGATCAACGGCTGCAGCGTCTGCATCGACGGCCATTGGCGCATTGCCCGCAAACACGGTGAGACCGACGAGCGACTCTTCGCGGTCGCGGGCTGGCGCGAAGCCCCTTATTACAGCGATGCCGAACGCGCAGCACTGGCGCTGACGGAGGCCGTTACCCGCCTCAGCGACCGCGCAGATCCGGTGCCGGATGAGGTCTGGGACGAATGCACCCGTCACTACGACGGCAAGAGCGTTGCGGCCCTCGTCATCGCAATTGCCAATATCAATGTTTGGAACCGGCTGAACGTCGCCACCCGGCAGGTCGCGGGACAATGGAAGCCGTGATGGACGGCTTCCAACCGATTAGATGATACCACCGCCGCCGGAGACGGAGGCGGGACGCTCAGCGGCTACCTTTTTGCGGTAGCCGCTGGTGCGGTAGGCAGCGATTGGGTCGATCGCCCCGCCCGCACGGCGGCGCGCTTCGGCCAAAATCGGCTCGACATCGGCGCGGTAGGCGCGCTTCAGTGTCTCCGAAGCCATTAGCGCATCATTGTCCTGCTGATAGCCATCGAGCGCCTTGCGATCGACGATGAGCGCCTGTGCGTAGGCTCGACGGATTTCGTTGGCGCTGTTGATCAGGCTTTCGATCGGATCCGTCACATTATGCGACTGGTCGATCATATGGGCTGGATGGAAATCGTTGACGCCGCGCTGTTCGGCATCGACGAGCTCGTTGAAAACGAGGAACAGGCGATAGGGCTCGATCGAACCAGCATCGAGATCGTCGTCACCATATTTCGAGTCATTGAAATGGAAGCCGCCGAGCTTGCCGAACTGGATAAGACGGGCGACGATCATTTCGATATTGGTGTTCGGTGCGTGATGACCGAGGTCGACAAGACAATAGGCCTTGGGACCGAGCGTCTGGGCGATCAGATAGTTGGTGCCCCAATCCTGCACGATCGTCGAGTAGAAGGCTGGCTCGTACATCTTGTGTTCGGAAAAGAGCCGCCAATCGTCCGGCAGCGCCTTGTAAATGTCGGCCATCGAGGCGAGATAACGCTCAAACGCCTTGGTGAAGTTGCTCTGGCCGGGAAAGTTGGAACCGTCGCCGATCCAGACGGTCAGCGCCTTGGAGCCGATCGCCTTCCCGATCTCGATGCATTCGAGATTGTGCTCGATTGCCTGCTGTCGCGTCGCCGCATCTGTGTGGCTGAGCGAGCCATATTTATAGGTCAGCTTCTGGCCGGGCGCATCCGAGAAGGTGTTGGAGTTCATCGCGTCGAAACCGAGGCCGAGCGCATCGCCCTTCGCCTTCAGCTCCTTCACATCGGTCTTGTCCCAGGGAATATGCAGGGAAACGGTCGGCGTTGCTTGCGTCAGCTGGTTGATGACGGCGCAATCGTCGAGCTTGTCGAAGATACCGCGCGGCTCGCCGGTGCCCGGGAATCGTGCAAAGCGCGTGCCCCCGGTGCCCACGCCCCAGGAGGGCACGGCCACGGTGAATTCCGAAACCTTGCGGGTGATCGCCTCGATATCGACGCCGCGACGGGCGAGTGTGGCACCAAGCGCTTCGTAGTCAGCCTTCAGCGCGCCAGCGCGCTTGTCGTTTTCCGTTGCGACCAGATCCGGCGCAATCCTGAATTCAGCCATGTCTTCCTCCCAGAGATTTTGTTGCGGCGGGCAACGCCCGCCGCTGGCGATCAGCGCGTGAAGCTTTGAACATTGCCGGCATCGACATTGATGATATTGCCGGTCGACTTGGCCGAAAGATCGGATGCCAGGAAGTAGACGGCTTCGGCGATGTCTTCCGGGAAGACGTTGAGCTTCAGCATGGAACGCTTGCGGTAATGTTCCTCGAGATCGTCCACTTCGATCTTTGAAGAAGCCGCGCGCTGTTCACGCCATTCGCCGCTCCAGATCTTCGAGCCGCGGAGCACCGCATCCGGATTGACTGTGTTGACACGGATGCCGGCCTCTGCGCCTTCGAGCGCCAGGCAACGGGCAAGGTGAATTTCGGCAGCCTTTGCCGTGCAATAGGCAGCCGCATTCGGCGAAGCGGCAAGACCATTCTTCGATGCGATGAAGACGACGTTGCCGCCAAGCGCCTGACGGCGGAAGAGACGGAAAGCCTCGCGCGAAACGAGGAAATAGCCGGTCGCCAGAATGTCTATGTTGCGATTCCACGTCGAAAGCTCTGTCGTCTCGATCGGCGCCGAAGACGCGATGCCGGCATTCGAAACGAGGATATCGATGCCGCCGAACTCGACGCAGGATTCGGCGAAGGAGGCGATGACTCCGTCTTCCTTGGTAACGTCGAGCTTCAGAGTGCGCACCGCATCCGCGCCGTACTTCTTCACGAATTCGGCTTCGGTCGATTCAAGTGCGGCCTGATCGATATCGGCAAGCACCACGCAGGCGCCCTCGCCGACGAGGCGCGCAGCCGTGGCGCGACCGATACCGCCGGCGCCGCCGGTCACGAAGGCGACCTTGCCTGCCAGGCTCTTCGGCTTCGGCATGCGCTGCAGCTTGGCTTCTTCAAGCAGCCAGTATTCGATATCGAAGGCTTCCTGCTCCGGCAGGCCCTGATATTCCGAGACCGTCGAGGAACCGCGCATCACGTTGATTGCGTTGACATAGAATTCGCTGGCGATACGAGCCGTCGCCTTGTCCCGGGCAAAGGACAGCATGCCGACGCCCGGCACCAGGAAGATGACCGGATTGGCGTCACGCATGGCGGGCGAATTGGCGTGCTTGCAGGCATTGTAGTAGCGCGCGTAATCGGCGCGATAATCTTCAAGCGCCTTGTCAAGGCCGGCGATGATGGCATCGACATCAGGCTTTGCCGGATCGAGATCGACGATCAGCGGGCGGATCTTAGTGCGCAGGAAGTGGTCAGGGCAGCTGGTGCCGAGCGCACCAAGCGGGCGCAGGTCCTTCGAATTGACGAATTCAAGTACGGCGTCCTGATCATCGAAGTGTCCGAGCTTGCGCTCCTGCTTGCCGATACGTCCGCGGATTTCCGGCATCAGGCGGGCAGCAATCGCGCGGCGCTCTGCTACCGGCAGGCTCTGCACGACGGCACCGCCGAAGATCGTCTTGCCTTCGGTCTGGCCGGCGAACCATTCGATTGCCTTGTTGATGATATCGAGCGTCAGTTCGTAGCAGGCCTTGGCATCGTTTGCCCAGGTGAAGAGGCCGTGGCTCTCGAGCACGACACCCTTAGCCGTGGGGTTCGCCTTGACGAAAGCTTCAAGGTCGAGGCCGAGTTGGAAACCCGGGCGGCGCCACGGTAGCCAGCCGATCGCGTCACCGAAGATCTGCTTGGTCAGTTCCTTGGAGTTTTTGGAGGCGGCGATGGCGATGATCGCGTCCGGATGCATGTGGTCGACATGGGTAAAGGGCACGAAACCATGCAGCGGCGTGTCGATCGAAGCGGCGCGGGCATTGAGGTTGAAAGTGCAATGCGGCAGGAAGCCGACCATGCGGTCTTCGTCTTCGACGCCCTTGTAGATGCCTTTCAGCGATTCCAGCTTGTCCTGATAAAGTGTCGCGAAACCGTCGAGCTTGATCGTGCCGACATCACCGCCCGAGCCCTTGACCCAGAGAACCTGAACCTTGCCGCCGCTTAGCGGGTCGGTTTCCATGACCTTGGCCGACGTGTTGCCGCCACCATAATTGGTGATGCGCTTGTCGGCGCCGAGCAGATTCGAGCGATAGAGAAGCTTGCCGGGCTCATCGAGGCCCGCCGCATAAGCATCATCCCACCGGTTCTCGAGAAGTCGAACCTTTGCCGCCATGTCATCCTCCCATATAGGCTTGTGTATAGGCCTGCGGGCACCGCGATAAGCACGCCCTTTCGCTCACGGTATCGCGCATCAAAATGGCGCTTGTCAATCGAAAACGATCAAATTCGATTATGCTGCATCGCAATATGAAAATTTATGATCGTTTCTGATTGACAGGCTTTAACGGATACGAAATAAATATGACAAGAGGAGGAGCCCAATGCACGAACGCGAACGCCATCGCATTATCTTAAGCGCTGTCCAGGAAAAGTCCGTCGTTACGATTCAGGACATTTCCGAGCTGACGGACGCTTCTGAAGCGACGATCAGGCGCGACATTGCGGCTCTTCACGTGCAGGGTAAGATCCGGCGCGTTCGTGGCGGCGCGGAGGCTGTGCACCCGCCGCAGCTTGGAAATCTTGCAGGACGCCCGTTCAGAGTTTCAGAATCAGTCAATATCGATAAAAAACGCTCAATCGCGCGCGCAGCCGTCGATCTCTGTGAGGCGGGCGACGCCATCATCATAAATGGCGGCACGACGACCTTCCAGATGGTGCATTATATGGCCGGCCATCGCATGCAGGTCATGACCAATTCCTTCGCCATTGCCGAACATCTGGTGAAGCATTCCAAGAACAGTGTGACGGTGCCGGGCGGCGCGATCTATCGCGAGCAGAGCCTGATCCTGTCGCCTTTCGATAATGATGCGATCCGCAATTTCTATGCGCGGCGCATGTTCATCGGCGCCCAGGGCGTCGGCCCGCTCGGCATCATGGAGGCGGATGCCCTCATCATCCAGAGCGAGCAGAAACTGATGCACCAGGCCGACGAGCTCGTCGTCATGGTCGATTCAAGCAAATTCAATCGCCGGTCGAGCCTCATTCTTTGCCCGCTCGACCGCGTATCTGTGGTCATCACCGACGACGGCATCTCGGAGGAAGCGGCTCGCATGATCGAGAATGCCGGCGTCCGGCTCGTCGTGGCGAGCGCGGTGGCCCAGGCTGTGAAGGAGGATTCCTCGTCGGTCGCATGAGGCGTCGGCGAGGTGTGGAAGTCTAAATCTTAGTGGGAGGACATGACATGAAACTTGCAAAGACACTTGCAATCGGTGTGGCTTTTGCCGTTGCCATGATGGCTGGCGCCGCAAGCGCCAAGGACATCAAGATCGGCCTCGTCGTAAAGTCGCTCGGCAACGGCTTCTTCGACGCTGCCAATAAGGGCGCTCAGGAAGCGGCCAAGGAACTCGGCGGCGTGGAAGTCATCTACACCGGCCCGACGAGCACGACGGCCGAAGGCCAGATCGAAGTGATCAACTCGCTGATCGCTCAGGGCGTCGATGCCATCGCGATCTCGGCAAATGACCCGGATGCCGTCGTTCCGGCGCTGAAGAAGGCTACCCAGCGGGGCATCAAGGTTATTTCCTGGGACTCCGGCGTTGCTCCGGAAGGCCGCATCCTGCAGCTCAACCCGTCCTCGAACGAACTGATCGGCAAGATGTGCCTGACGCTCGCCAAGGATCATCTTGAAGGCGGCAAGGGTGACTTCGCCATCCTGTCGGCAACCACGACCTCGACCAACCAGAACATCTGGATCGACCAGATGAAGAAGCAGCTGAAGGACTTCCCGGGCCTGAACCTCGTCACCACCGTTTACGGCGACGACCTCTCGGACAAGTCCTATCGTGAAGCCGAAGGCCTCTTGAAGTCCAACCCGAACGTCAAGGTCATCGTCGCTCCGACGACGGTCGGCGTTCTCGCTGCTTCGAAGGTCGTCGAAGACAAGGGTCTGGTCGGCAAGGTCTACGTCACCGGTCTCGGCCTGCCCTCTGAAATGGCTGGCGCGATCAAGTCCGGCGCGACCAAAGAATTCGCCATCTGGAACCCGATCGATCTCGGCTACTCTGCAACGCAGATCGCCTATCACCTTGCAAAGGGCGATGCCGACGGCAAGCCGGGCAGCGAAATCGAAGCCGGCCGCATGGGCAAGATCAAGATCGGCGACAATGGCGAAGCCGCTATGGCCGACCCCTTCGTCTACAATGCCTCGAACATCGACCAGTTCTCCAAGGTCTTCTGATTTCAGAGATCATGAACGGACACCCGGCGGCTCTGCCGCCGGGCTTCTCTTTCGATGGTGGTAAGCTTGCTGATGTCCCCTGCCCTTCAACACCCCGTCGCGGATCAAAAAACCGATGACGCACCCGCCATTCTGGAAATGCGCGGCATCTCGCAGATCTTTCCGGGCGTGAAGGCGCTCGATAATGTCAGCATCGCGCTCTATCCTGGCAAGGTGACGGCACTGATCGGCGAAAACGGCGCCGGCAAGTCGACGCTCGTCAAGATCCTGACCGGCATCTACCGCCCCAACGAGGGCGAGATCATTGTCGATGGCAAACCGGTGCACTTTGCTACGGCTCAGGCGGCCATCGATGCAGGCGTCACCGCCATTCACCAGGAAACCGTGCTCTTCGACGAGCTTTCGGTCGCCGAAAATATCTTCCTCGGTCACGCCCCCCGTACCCGCTGGCGCACCATTGACTGGAGCGAGATGAACAGCCGCTCCCGCGCGCTGCTGACCTCGCTTGAAAGCAATATCGATCCGATGATCCGCCTGAAGGATCTCTCGATTGCGCAGCGCCACCTCGTAGCCATCGCCCGCGCTTTGTCGATCGAGGCCCGCATCGTCATCATGGACGAACCGACGGCTGCGCTTTCGCGCAAGGAAATCGACGATCTCTTCCGTATCGTCGAGGGACTGAAGGCGAACGGCAAGGCCATCCTCTTCATTAGCCATAAATTCGACGAGCTCTACGAAATCGCCGACAATTATGTCGTCTTCCGCGACGGACGCGACGTCGGCCACGGGAAGCTCAAGGAAACGCCGCAGGACGAAATCGTCCGCATGATGGTCGGCCGCGACGTCGAAAACGCCTTCCCGAAGATCGACGTGGCGATCGGCGGGCCGGTACTCGAAGTCGAAAAATACAGCCACCGCACCGAATTCCGCGATATTTCGCTGACGCTGCGCAAGGGCGAAATTCTAGGCATCTACGGCCTGATCGGCGCCGGACGGTCGGAACTAGCCCAATCGCTCTTCGGCATCACCAGGCCGCTCTCCGGCAGACTATCGCTTGAAGGCCGGGAGATTTCGATCAATTCTCCGCATGACGCCATTCGCGCCGGCATCGTCTATGTGCCGGAAGAGCGCGGCCGCCATGGACTGGCCCTGCCAATGCCGATCTATCAGAACATGACGCTACCCTCGCTGACGCGCACCTCGCGCAAGGGCTTCCTGCAGGCGGCGGAAGAATTCGCGCTCGCCCGCAAATATGCCGAACGCCTGGACCTGCGTGCTGCTGCCCTTTCAGTGCCGGTCGGCACGCTTTCGGGCGGCAACCAGCAGAAGGTCGTCATCGGCAAGTGGCTCGCCACCATGCCCAAGGTCATCATCCTGGATGAGCCAACTAAAGGCATCGACATCGGCTCGAAGGCTGCTGTCCACGGCTTCATCAGTGAGCTCGCTGCCGAGGGCCTTTCTATCATCATGATCTCTTCCGAATTGCCCGAGATCATTGGCATGTCGGACCGCGTTCTGGTCATGAAAGAAGGCCTGTCGGCCGGGCTCTTCGAACGCGATCAGCTTTCGCCGGAAGCGCTGGTGCGCGCGGCGACCGGAAATGCATGAGGTGACGGGTATGATGAGACTGATCAGAAAACGCGAAACCCTGCTCTTCGCCATCATCGTGGTGATGATCGCCGTCTTCTCGACGCGTGCTGCCGATTTCGCCACCCCGGACAATCTCGCCGGCATCTTCAACGATACGGCAATCCTGATCATCCTGGCGCTTGCCCAGATGACGGTCATCCTGACAAAATCGATCGATCTTTCGGTCGCGGCCAACCTTGCCTTTACCGGCATGGCGATTGCGATGATGAATGCTGCCTTCCCTGGACTGCCGCTCATCGTCCTCATTCTCGCAGCCGTCGTAATTGGCGCAGCCCTTGGTTCGATCAACGGCTTCCTCGTCTGGCGCCTGGAAATCCCGCCGATCGTCGTCACCCTCGGCACGCTCACCATCTATCGCGGCATGGCCTTCGTGCTCTCGGGCGGCGCCTGGGTGAACGCGCATCAGATGACGCCGACTTTCCTTGCCGTTCCCCGCGCGCCGATCCTCGGCCTGCCGGTCTTAAGCTGGGTTGCGATCATCATCGTCGGGCTGATGTATATGTTGCTGCGCTACAGCCAGTTCGGCCGGTCGGCCTATGCGACCGGCGGCAATCCGACGGCCGCCGTCTATGCCGGTATCAATACGGGCAAGACGAAATTCTTGGCTTTCGTGCTCTCGGGGGCGCTCGCCGGTCTTTCCAGCTATCTCTGGGTTTCCCGTTATGCAGTCGCCTATGTCGACATTGCCAACGGTTTCGAACTCGATAGCGTCGCGGCCTGCGTCATCGGCGGCATCTCGATTGCCGGCGGTGTCGGCTCGGTAGCCGGCACGGTGCTCGGCGCACTCTTTCTTGGCGTCATCAAGAACGCCCTTCCCGTCATCGGCATTTCGCCTTTCACGCAGATGGCAATCTCCGGAACCGTCATCATCCTCGCCGTCGTCTTCAACGCAAGGCGCGAGCGCAATCGCGGGCGTATCATCCTGCGGGATCGCGCAGCAGCGGAGGTCGCAGCATGAGCGCCGTTTCGTCAACACCTGAAAAACGCGTCATCCCCGATCGGCTCGGCACGCCCTTCAAGCGCATCATGTCGAGCTGGGAAGTGCTGCTCTTCGGCGTCGCCGTCCTGATCTTCATCTTCAATTCCGTGGCTTCGCCCTATTTCCTCGATGCCTGGAACCTGTCTGACGCGACCTTCAACTTCACCGAAAAGGCGATGATCGCCTTCGCCATGGCGCTGCTCGTTATCGCAGGTGAGATCGACCTGTCGGTCGCCGCGATCATCGCGCTTGCTTCCACGGCCATGGGTGCTGCGGCACAAGCCGGCATCGGCACGCCGGGCCTCGTGCTGATCGGCGTCGGTACCGGCCTTCTCTGCGGCATCTTCAACGGTGTGCTCGTTTCCGTGCTGAAGCTCCCGTCGATCGTCGTCACCATCGGCACGATGAGCCTCTTCCGCGGCATTTCCTACATCGTGCTCGGCGACCAGGCTTATGGCAAATATCCGGCTGATTTCGCCTATTTCGGCCAGGGTTATGTCGTCTGGGTTTTCTCCTTCGAATTTGTGCTGTTTATCGTGCTGGCGATCCTTTTCGCCATCCTGCTGCATGCGACGAATTTCGGCCGACAGGTCTATACGATCGGCAACAACGATTTTGCCGCCCGCTTCTCCGGCATTCCGGTCGAGCGCGTGAAATTCATCCTCTTCCTGTTGACCGGTGTTATGAGCGGTATCGCCGCCGTTTGCCTCACCTCGCGCCTCGGATCGACGCGCCCGTCGATCGCTCAAGGATGGGAACTGGAAGTCGTCACCATGGTCGTGCTCGGCGGCATCTCGATCCTCGGCGGCTCCGGCACGATCGGCGGCGTCGTCATCGCCGCCTTCGTTATGGGCCTTGTCACTTTCGGTCTGGGACTCCTGAACGTACCCGGCATCGTCATGTCGATCTTCATCGGCCTGCTCCTGATCATCACCATCGCGATCCCGATCATCGCCCGCCGCATCAACGCCATGAGCGCCAAATGACCCTGGAAAAACACGCCTTCAAGATGAAGCTCAATCCCGGCATGGAGGCCGAATACAGGAAGCGGCATGACGAGATTTGGCCGGAACTGGTCGAGCTGCTGCATCAGTCCGGCGCCAGCGACTATTCCATTCATCTTGACCGCGAGACCAACACGCTTTTCGGCGTGCTGACCCGGCCGCAGGATCACACGATGGCAAGCCTGCCGGACCATCCCGTCATGAAGAAATGGTGGGCGCATATGGCTGATATCATGGCGTCCAATCCGGACAATTCGCCCGTACAGAGCGACCTCGTTACTGTTTTTCATATGCCATGAGCGATTACCGCCGCATCGCCGTTCTCGATATCGGCAAGACAAACGCCAAGGTCGTCGTTCTCGACAGCGCGACGGGCGCAGAAATCGCCGTCCGCAAGCAGCCGAATACGGTCATCCGCGACGGCCTCTATCCGCATTATGATATTGAAGCACTCTGGAGCTTCGCTCTCGCTTCGCTGAAAGCCTTTGCCAGCGAGCCGGGTTTCGACGCGATCTCGATTACCACGCATGGCGCGGCCGCGGCCCTGCTCGCCGCGGACGGCAAGCTTGCGATGCCCGTCATCGACTATGAGCATGAATACCCGCAGGAGATCCGCGACGCCTATGACGCGTTGCGGCCGCCCTTCGCCGAAACCTTCTCGCCCCGTCTTTCAATGGGTCTGAATATCGGAGCGCAACTCCATTACCAGAAAACAGCTTTTGCCGGAGAGTTCGCCAAAGTCGCAACCATCCTCACCTATGCGCAATATTGGTCGGCACGATTGACCGGCGTGGCGGCAAACGAGGCAACCTCGCTCGGCTGCCACACGGACCTCTGGAACCCGAAGACAGGTGTCTACTCTTCGCTGGTCGATACCCTCGCCATTCGCGACCGGATGGCGCCGATCCATTCGGCCTTTGATCCACTCGGTCCCGTTCTGCCGGACATTGCCGAAGAAATCGGTCTCTCGGTGCCGGTCTACTGCGGCATCCATGATTCCAACGCGTCACTGCTGCCGCATCTCGTCGGCCGCGAAGCGCCCTTTGCCGTCGTCTCGACCGGCACCTGGGTCATCAATTTCGGCGTCGGCGGGGATCTCGCCCATCTCGATGCCAAGCGCGATGCGCTCGCCAATGTAGATGCCTACGGCCGCGCCGTGCCCTCCTCCCGCTTCATGGGCGGTCGCGAATTCGAAATCCTCTCGGCCGAGATCGGCAAGGTCGGCGATGCAGAGGCAAAAGCTGTTATCGCGGATGTCGTCGAAAGGGGCATCATGTTACTGCCGAACGTGGCGCCCGGCTCCGGTCCCTTTCCGGGCAAGGTCAGCCGCTGGATCAACGCGGAAGATGCGAGCTGCGACGAACGATATGCCGCTGCCTGCCTCTATCTCGCATTGATGACGGAGGCCTGCCTCGGGTTGATCGGCGTCAAAGGCCCAATCATCGTCGAGGGTCCTTTCGCATTGAACGAGACCTATCTGTCGCTGATTGCCGCAATCACCGGCCGCGATACGATGGCGCTGCCGGGCTCTACCGGCACCAGTCAGGGCGCTGCCCTGCTTGCCGGCATCAAGCCGGTATCCGGGGTAGAAAAACACTTCTCGCCGCAGGCAATTCCAGGCCTTCCCGCCTACCGGGAGCGCTGGTACGCCGCGATGGAATAACAGCCTTTCCAAGACTAGCCTTGTCCACGTCGGCTGCGCCGCTACTGTGGCACCTCTCGATTTGATGGAGGAAACAGCATGACTGATTCATTCGACCCGCGCGCACTAGCCACCAAACTCCGCGGCTTGCGCCAGGCCGCAAAGCAGGAGCCGACGCGCGCCTTTTCGCTGCCGGCTGATCTGAACCAGGCGATGGCAACCCAGGATGCCCTCAAGATTGAAGAAGGGGTTACGAGCAACGCCTGGAAAGTCACGGCCTCGCCCGAGGGCCAGCCGGTCACCGCACCTCTCCATCCCTATGCCGAAGCCACCTCCGGCGCCACCATTGCCTGGTATCCGGGCCTGAAATTCGAAACCGAAATTGCCGTTCGCTTGGGCAGGGATCTGCCCTATCGCAAGGGTGCCCCCTATAGCCGCGCCGAAGTGCTGGAGGCGATCTCCACCGCTTATCTTGGCGCCGAACTGCTGGTCAGCGCGGTCAAGGAAAGCGGTGCTGTCTCCTTCCTTCTCTTCCTCGCAGACCGCCTCGGCAATAGCGGCTATGTGCTCGGCCCCTCCGTCGCAAAAAGTTTTATCGATACCGCGGCAAGCACGCCGCTGAAGGTCACCCAAGACAGCAAGACGATCTATGACGGTCTTGCCAAACATCCGAAGGGCGACATCGTGACCTGGCTGGTCGATTACGCCAACGACCCGCTGCGCCCGGAAGATTCACTGAAATCGGGCGCGCTTGTCACGACGGGTACTCTTAGCGGGGCGGTCGAACTCACCGAACCCGGGGAGATCGACATCCGCTTCGGCGACAGCGCTAGGTTGACCTTCTCCGTCGCCTGATAGCGGCATTTCCACCCGCATGAACTGGGTGATTGTCATCCCACTCCGCCTCCTGTATTAAACTTGAGTTTAACACGAAGGTTTATTTCGGCCGTCGGTCGGAGACAGAAGTGGAAATGACGTTTCAACCGCGCATGCAAAACAGGATTCACGGCTTTTCCGTCACCAAAGGCGTCAATCGTCGGGTGTGGAACGGCATCGTGGCCGATGTCTGGGATGTGGACTGCGCTCCCCATTCCGGTGGCTATTACGTATCGCGCGACCCGCGGCTTTTCATCCTCCTTGAAAAGCGTGGGCCGGGCAATTCGCGAGTAAAGCTTTCGCCACGCGCCCACGGCACGGTTCAGGACACCGAAAAGCGGCCAATCTCCTATGTGCCGGCCGATATGGAAGTCTGGGCCGATCTGGTGGATGTGCATTCGCTGCGCCATCTCGACATTCATTTCGATGTCGAGACGATCAGCCGAAGGCTCGGCGACGATCTCGATCCGCAGCGCCTCGCCAATGCCCAACTCCTGTTTTCCGACGAGCGCCTGTTGTCGCTCGCCCAGCTGATTGCCGCCGAATGTGTCAATCCGCAGCCGCTGCATGATCTCTATGGCGACGGCCTGTCGCTCTCCCTCATCATCGATGTGCTGAAGCTTACCAAGGTGCAGCCGCGCAAGCGCAGCAAGCTTGCCGGCTGGCAATTGCGCCGTGCCACCGATTTCATTGAGGAAAACTGCCTGCGCAATATCCGGCTTGAGGAACTGGCATCCGTCACGGGCCTGTCGCAATCGCACTTCAGCCACGCCTTCAAGGCATCGACCGGTGTGGCGCCGCATCAATATCAGACCAATCTCCGCCTCGATCGCGCAAAACATCTGCTCGTGCGCAGCGAATATCCCTTGACGACCATCGCTGTCGAAACCGGCTTTGCCGACCAGGCCCATTTCACCCGTGTCTTCCGCAAGAATCTGGGAACCACGCCGGCGAACTGGAAAAAGGCACAGATTGCGTAAGTGCAACACGCCTGAGCTTTTGCACGCCGCCCGGAATATTGCCCAAGAACGTTCAATTTCCACCCGATCGCGACAATCCGGCAAATTAAAATTGAGTTAAACACTCGACTTATTCAAAGCCATACCGTGGCAGGAAAAGCCGCGGCACGAGTGGGGTATTCTATGCGATCGCAGACTGAGCGGCTCATCTTCAGGGCATATCTAATGGCAGGAACGGCCGTCGCCGGCATCATGGCGGCATCCTCCGCTCTTGCTCAGGACGTCAGCCCGACACAACTGGCGCCGATCGTCATCCAAGGCGGCGATGACAGCGCCACCGGCCCGGTCAAAGGTTATGTCGCGAAGAATTCGACTGCCGGCTCCAAGAGCGACACGCCGATCAACGAAATCCCGCAGTCAGTCTCCGTCATCGGCAAGCAGGAAATGGAAGACCGTGGTGTCACGAACAAGGTCGATGAGGCGCTCCTTTACACTCCCGGCATCACAACCCAGCCCTTCGGCAATGACCCCGATACCGACTGGTTCTACATCCGCGGCTTCAACGCCACACAGACCGGTGTCTTCTTCGACAACCTCACCCTCTTCAGCTATGGCTTCGGCGGCTTCCAGATCGATCCTTTCATGCTGGAGCGCGTCGATGTCCTGAAGGGTCCTGCCTCGGTTCTCTATGGCGGCGCCAACCCGGGCGGCATCATCAATCTCGTGCGCAAGCGCCCGCTGGACGAGCCACTCTATTACACCGATATCGGCATCAACAGTAATGGCAACGCCTTCACGGGATTTGATATCTCCGACAAGGTCGGCTCCAGCGAGACCATGACCTATCGCATCACCGGAAAGGTTGCCGGTGGCGATAACTATTCGGATTTCTCTCATGATTTCCGCGGCTTCATCATGCCGCAACTGCAAATCGCCCCTGACGATGCGACGAGCTTCACGGTATGGGGTTATATTGGCGGCCTCAATCAGGTCCATACCGGCAACGGCTTCTTCCCCTATGTCGGTACGGTCAAGGATGCACCTTTCGGCAAAATCCCACGGGATGCCTTCTATGGCGAGCCCGATATCGACGACGGCAGCTATGTCCAGAAGATGATCGGCTACGAATTCGAGCATGAATTCGACAATGGCATCAAGTTCTCCCAGAACCTGCGCTATGGCCACCTCGACAAGCATGAGATCGGCCCATATCTGAATGGCTGGAACGGCGGGGCGCCAACAGATCCCGATTATCTGCTGGCGCGTGTCGGCTTCGAAGGCCGCTCCGGAGTCGATTCCTTCGGCATGGACAATCGGCTGGAAGGCGAAGCCGAGTTTGGCGGCGCCACGCATAACATGCTCGTCGGCCTGGACTACAAGTATTACAAACTCGACAATCTGCAGAAATGGCCGACATGGCCGACCGTCGCGACGCCGATCAGCGCCACCGATCCGATCTATGGCCTGCCCCAGCCGGCAAACGACATTCAGATTGATCAGACAGTCACTCAGAGGCAGCTTGGTCTCTACGCTCAGGACCAGATCCATTTCGGCAACGGCTGGTTGCTGACGCTGAACGGCCGTTACGACTATGTTGATACCAATTCGGATGCCATTGTCGGAACGTCTTACAGTTCGGACGACAATGCCGTGAGCGGTCGTGCCGGTCTTGCCTATGAATTCGACACCGGCCTGACGCCCTATGTCAGCGTCGCAACCTTCTTTAATCCGCTGATCGGCACAGGCGTCTCCGGTCCGCTGAAGCCGGAAGAAGGCTACCAGATTGAGGGTGGCGTCAAATACGAGCCGACCTTCTTCGATGGCTCCATCACCGCGTCCGTCTTCCAGATCGACAAGCGCAACAACACGGTTACCAACCCGGCGACCTTCGCCCAGAGCCAGCTTGGCAAAGTGCGCTCGCGCGGCTTCGAACTGGAAAGCAAGATCAACGTCAATGATAACTGGAAGGTCATAGCGGGGGTCGATTATACCGATATGGAAGTGCTTGAGAACGAAGCCGACCCACGCCTGATCGGCAAATCGCCTTACATCGTGCCGAAGGTGACAGCGTCGCTTTGGCTCGACTACACGGTTACGACAGGTACGTTGGAAGGCCTGAGCTTCGGCGCAGGTGTCCGTCACCAGGGAACGTCCTGGGCCAATGAGCTCAATACCGAGAAGGTACCGGCCGCCACCCTCTTCGACGCGGCGATCCGGTATGAGAACGAAAACTGGGCCGCCTCGCTCAACGTCGCCAATCTCTTCGACAAGGAATATGTGTCGAGCTGCCAAGGTCTGACGGTCTGCGGTTACGGCGATGCACGCACGGTCACTTTCAAGCTCAGCAAGAAATGGTAAGTTGACAAATCAAGTTTAGTTTTTGAGGAGCCTGCTATAAAGGGAGGGCTTCTCCCGAACCTTTGCAGCGAAACCGGAGTTTCCTTGTGTCCACGCCCTTCCTGAACCTTTCCGGAATAGACTATGCCATCGGCACCAGGCCCATCCTCAACGGCATCGATCTGACGCTCGAGGCTGGCCGCATCTATGGCCTTGTCGGCCCGAACGGTTCCGGCAAGAGCACACTTCTGAAAATCATCGCCCGGCAGATCGCCCCAAAGAACGGTATGATCTCCTTCGACGGCAAGGCCGCCGCCGACTGGAGCAGCCGCGCCTTCGCCCGCCATGTCGCTTACATGCCGCAGTTCACGCCGGCAACTGACGGCATGACCGTGCTCGAACTCGTGGCGCTCGGCCGCTTTCCCTGGCACGGCACACTCGGCCGTTTCAGCGCCGCAGACCGCGAGATGGTCGAGGAAGCAATCATCCGTACCGAACTCGAGGATTTTGCCGACCGTCTCGTCTCCAGCATGTCCGGTGGCGAGCGCCAGCGCGCCTGGATCGCGATGATGCTTGCGCAGAACGCCCGTTGCCTGCTGCTCGACGAACCCACGTCGGCGCTGGACCTCGCCCATCAGGCAAGCGTTCTTTCGCTGGTGCAGGAACTCAGCCACGAACGTGGGCTCACAGTCATCATCGTGCTGCACGACATCAATCTCGCGGCCCGCTATTGCGATGCGATCATCGCCCTCAACCACGGCAAGATCACCGCAGAGGGAACGCCGGCCGAGATCATGCAGGCCGACAAGCTGCAGTCGATCTTCGGTGTCGGCATGGGCGTCTTCCCGCATCCGGTTCGCAACGAGCCGGTCAGCTATCTGTTGTAGCGCATGGCATTGTTCACCCGAGCAGTTTGGCAAAAGGACATCAAACAATGCTAGCTGAGCCTTTTATCGCATCTGGCGTCGCAATCGCCGCCGATCCCGGCAGGATGCTCGACGCCCTTTGCTCGCATTTTGCCGAACACAGCACCGTCAAGCGCGAAGGCGATCTGGTGACGCTGGAGATGATTACCGGCAGGGCCGATATCCGCCACGAAGGCCGCAAGCTCGCAATCCAGCTTTCCTGCAGGAGCGCGCGGGCGCTTCAGAATGTCCGCTCGGTGCTTGCCGAGCATCTCTTCCAGTTCGCCGGTGAAGAGAGATTGAAGCTCATTTGGTCGGACGCGCCGAACGCGGACCAGCTGCCGGATTTGCGCGAAATCCGGGTGGTCGGCGCCCGCAACGTCAGCCCGCATATGCGCCGCGTGACCGTGGCCTGCGACGATGCCAGGCATTTCGCTCACGGCGGGTTGCACTTTCGTCTGCTCATTCCGCCGAAGGGTCGCACGCCCGTCTGGCCAAAACTGCGTGCGGACGGCCGCATCGAATGGGCGAAGGACGAGGATGCGCTGACCGTGCGCATCTACACGTTCCGCAGCATCGATCTGGAGCGCGGCGAGATCGATATCGACTTTGTGCTGCATGAGGGCGAAAACATGCCTGGCGCCGAATGGGCGATGAATGCGAAGCCCGGCGATATCGCCGGCGCACTCGGCCCCGGCGGAGGCGGCGTGCCGGAAGCCACGTCAATGATCCTCGCAGGAGACGAGACGGCCTTGCCCGCCATCTCGCGTATCGCCGCCGAAGTTCCCCCTGGAACGCAGCTACGGATTTTCCTGGAAGTCGATGGTCCATCGGAAGAGCTTGGGATGCCATCGGCCGGCAAGGTCGACCTCGTCTGGATGCATCGTCATGGCGCGCCCGCCGGCACGATGGGTCTCGTCGAGAGCGCCGTCAGAAACGCGCTGGCCGACGCCGATGCCGACACTTTCGTCTGGGCCGGCTGCGAACGATCCGAAGCAAAACGCATCCGCGATTTCCTGAAGACCGAGCGCAGCCATGACCGCCGTAGGATGAGCATCGGCGCTTACTGGGAGCGATAAATCCGCCTCACGTCTTTTCGCGGAACAGCTCGATGATGGCGGAGAAATCCCTGCCGCCGTTGCCGAGCTTCTCGAAGAGCGCATAAAGCTGCGCGGCCTCTGCGCCAAGCGGCGTGGAGGCGCCGCTTGCAAGTGCGGCCTCCTGCGAGAGCCTGAGATCCTTGAGCATCAGTGCGGCGGCAAAGCCCGGTTTGTAGTCGTTATTGGCAGGCGATGTCGGCACAGGTCCCGGCACCGGGCAATAGGTATTGATCGACCAGCACTGCCCGGATGACGTGGAGGCGACATCGAAGAGCGCCTGATGCGAAAGGCCGAGCTTTTCGGCAAGCACGAAGGCTTCGCACACGCCGACCATGGAAATGCCGAGGATCATGTTGTTGCAGATCTTCGCTGCCTGTCCGGCGCCGGCCTCGCCGCAATGGACGATCTTCTTACCCATGGCCTCCAGGATCGGTTTCGCCTTGGCGAAGGCTTCCTCGGATCCGCCGGCCATGAAGGTCAGCGTGCCGGCACTCGCCCCGCCGGTACCGCCGGAAACCGGTGCATCGAGCGACAGGCAACTTGCGGCCTTGGCCATCTCATGCGCCTTGCGGCTGCTTTCGACATCGATCGTCGAGCAATCGATGACCAGCGCCCCCTGATTGGCCGATTGCAGGATATCCGCCCAGGCCGTCAGCACGTGTTTTCCCTGCGGCAGCATGGTGATGACGATCTCGGCCTCTTTGACCGCCTGGCTTGCATGGCTCGCGGGCTTCACGCCGCTCTCCTCGGCGGCCTTCAGCACCGGTGCCGCCAGATCGAAACCCAGAACCTCGTGGCCAGCCTTGACGAGATTGGCGGCCATCGGCCCGCCCATATTGCCAAGCCCGATGAATCCGATCCTTGCCATGGTCATCTCCTATCTGTTGTCTTCGAGGATCATGGCCGCTGCCTTTTCGGCGATCATGATCGTCGGTGAATTGGTGTTGCCGGACGTGATGGCCGGCATCACCGAGGCGTCCGCGATCCTCAGCCTGGCGAGCGCCCGCAGCCGGAGCCGCGGATCCACCACGCTATCCCGATCGACGCCCATGCGGCAGGTGCCGACGGGATGGAAGATCGTCGTGCCGATATCGCCTGCCGCCTTTTCCAGTTCCGCTTCGCTCTGATAGCTCGGACCCGGCTTGAATTCCTCCGGATGGAAACGGGCGAGCGAGGGCTGAGCCACGATCCTGCGCGTCAGCTTTATCGAACGAACAGCTATGTCGCGATCGCGCTGCGTCGAGAGGTATCTTGGCGCAATGATTGGCTGGGCGGCAAAATCCGGGCTGGAAACATGCACGGAGCCGCGGCTTTCCGGCCTGAGATTGCAGACGCTCGCTGTAATCGCAGGAAAGGCGTGGACCGGATCGCCGAATTTCTCCAGCGACACCGGCTGCACGTGATACTGCAGATCGGGCGTTTCCTTGTCCGGTCCCGACCGGGTGAAGATACCAAGCTGGCTCGGTGCCATAGCCATCGGCCCAGAGCGGCGCATGAGATATTCAAGCCCGATCGCCGCCTTGCCGATCAGCTTCGACGCCTTTTCGTTGAGGGTCGGCACGCCCGTCACTTTGTAGGCAAGCCGAAGCTGCAGGTGATCCTGCAGGTTCTCGCCTATGCCCTTCACCTCTGTCAGCACATCGATGCCAGCCTGACGCAGAACCTCGCCGCGGCCGACGCCCGACAGTTCCAGAATGTGTGGCGAACCGATGGAGCCGGCCGACAGCACGGTTTCCTTTGCGGCATAGGCCCGCTTTGCCGTGCCGCGATGTTGGAATTCGACGCCGACAACGGCGCCTTCGTCGATCAACAATCGCCGAACCTGCGCCTTCGTCATCACAGTGAGATTGCCGCGTTTCATCGCCGGGCGCAGGAAGGCCTTGGTCGCGTTCCAGCGGATGCCGGAGCGTTGGTTGACGTCGAAATAGCCGGAGCCTTCGTTGCTGCCGCGATTGAAATCCGCCGTTTCGGGAATGCCGGCCTCCTTGGCCGCCTGCTGGAAGGCATCGAGCACATCCCAGCGCACGCGCGCCTTTTCCACGCGCCATTCGCCGCCGGCGCCATGCATCTCGTCCCCGCCCCTGTAGTGATCCTCCGACTTGCGGAAGAACGGCAACACGTCCTCCCAGCCCCAGCCGGTGCACCCCATCTGCCGCCAGAGATCGTAATCGCGCGCCTGGCCGCGCATGTAGATCATGCCGTTGATCGAGGAGCAGCCACCGAGCACCTTACCACGCGGATAGTTCAGCGCCCGCCCGTTCAGCCCGTCCTCGGGCGCGGTGATAAAACACCAATCGGTGCGCGGATTGTTGATGCAGTAGAGGTAACCGACGGGAATGTGGATCCAGTGGTAATTGTCGTTGCCGCCCGCCTCCAGCAGCAAGACCCTCGTGTTGCGGTCAGCTGACAACCGATTTGCGAGCACGCAGCCGGCGCTACCTGCCCCGACGATGATGTAGTCATAGCGATCCATGGATCATGCACTCCGAAATGCCTGCATCCCGCCTCCCCGGGGCCGAGGAGGCGGGATTTCGCGGCGCCGCTGCACATCCCTTCCCATTGCAGGAAAAGAGGTCCGCCCGTTCAGCGGCGATAGACAAAGCCCAGTTTACGCCCGAGCCGCGAGGCGTAGAATTCGCCGATGATGCCGCGGCGAAAAATCAGCACGCAGATCATGAAGACCACACCTGTGATGATGGTCACCGGAAATTCCGAAGTCGCCAGATAGTTCTGCAGCGTCACGACGAGGCCCGCGCCGAATACCGGGCCAATCAGCGTGCCGATGCCGCCAAGCAGCGTCATCAGGATCACCTCACCCGACATCTGCCAGGCGACATCTGTCAGCGTCGCAAACTGGAAGACCAGCGATTTGACCGATCCGGCAAGCCCGGCAAGGGCTGCCGACATCACGAAAGCGCCGAGCTTGTAACGCGCCACGGAATAGCCGAGCGAGATCGCCCGCTGCTCGTTCTCGCGGATCGATTTCAGGATCATGCCGAAGGGTGAATTGATGAAGCGCCAGATGATCAGAAGTCCGATCAGGAACAGTGCCAGCACGAAATAATACATGTTGGTAGAGCTGTTGAGATCGATGAAGCCGAAGAGGTGGCCGCGCGGCACGGACTGGATGCCGTCCTCGCCTTCGGTAAATTCGGCCTGCAGGCAGAAGAAGAAGAACATCTGCGACAGCGCCAGCGTGATCATGGCGAAATAGATGCCCTGGCGGCGGATCGCGAAGAAGCCCATGACGAAGCCGAGAAGGGCTGCCCCGGCAACACCAACGAGAATGCCGAGCTCCGGCGGGAATCCCCAGGATTTGACTGTAAAGGCGGTGAAATAGGCCGCCCCGCCGAAGAAGGTCGCATGACCAAAGGAGAGCAGCCCGGTGTAGCCGAGCAGCAGGTTGAAGGCGCAGGCAAAGAGCGCGAAGCAGAGCAGCTTCATCAGAAAGATCGGATAGAAGAAGAAGGGCGCGAGCAAGAGAAGCAGGAGCCCGATGATCAGGAAGCCGGCCTGCACCGAAAGGGCGGTGCGGCTCTTTTCCGTTCGGATCGTTTCGGTGATGTCAGCCATGTCACGCATCCCGTCCGAAGAGGCCCGCGGGCCTGATGAGAAGCACGATCGCCATGATGACGAAGATGACGATGTTAGAGGCTTCCGGATAGAAGACCTTGGTCAGACCTTCCGCGATGCCGAGCACATAGCCGGTGATGATGGCGCCCATGATCGAGCCCATGCCGCCGACGACGACCACGGCGAAGACGACGATGATCATGTTGGAGCCCATCAGCGGCGAGACTTGATAGATGGGTGCGGCTAGCACACCGGCAAAGGCAGCAAGGCCGACGCCAAGCGCATAGGTGAAGGTCAAAAGGACCGGTACGTTGACGCCGAAGACCTGCACCAGAGTGGCGTTTTCCGTTGCCGAGCGCAGATACGCACCGAGCTTGGTCTTTTCGATCAAGAGCCAGGTGCCAATGCAGACGACGAGCGAAACGCCCACTACCCAGCCGCGATAGATCGGCAGGAACATGAAGCCAAGGTTCATGCCGCCGGCAAGTGCGGGCGGCGTTGCATAGGGCTGGCCCGACGAGCCGTAGAGATAACGGAACGTGCCTTCGACGGCGAGCGCCAGGCCAAAAGTGAAGAGCAGGCCATAGAGCGGATCGAGATCATAGAGCCTGCGCAGGAAGAGCCGCTCGATGACAGCGCCGGCAAGCCCAACGATGACGGGCGCCAGGACCAGCGACGGCCAGTAGCCAATACCGAGATAATTCAAGAGCAGATAGGCGACGAAAGCGCCGAGCATGTACTGGGCGCCATGCGCGAAATTGATGACGCGCAGAAGACCGAAAATGATCGCAAGACCAAGGCTCAGCAGCGCATAGAAAGACCCGTTGATCAGGCCGATCAACAGCTGACCGAACAGCGCCTGCAAGGGAATGCCGAAGATCATCGTCATCGCATCACACTCCCAGAACCTTGTGCAGCATATCCATGCGCTGCGGCAGTTCGCTGACCGGGAATTCGGAGACCATCTGCCCATGATCCATCAGATAGAAGCGATCGGCAATACGGCTTGCGAAACGGAAATTCTGTTCGACAAGCACGATGGTCATGCCGCGTTCCTTCAGCGTCTTCAAAACCTCGCCGATCCGCTGGACGATAATGGGCGCCAGCCCCTCGGTCGGTTCGTCGAGCAACAAGAGGCGCACACCCGTGCGCAGGATGCGGGCGATCGCCAGCATCTGCTGCTCGCCGCCCGAAAGCTTGGTGCCGGAACTCGTGCGCCGCTCATAAAGGTTTGGAAAGAGTTCATAGATCTCATCGAGAGTCATGCCGCCGGGCGCCACGACAGGCGGCAGCATCAGATTTTCCGAAACCGTCAGCGTCGCGAAGATCCCACGCTCCTCCGGAACGAAACCGATGCCCTTGTGCGCTGTCTTGTGAAGCGGCACCTGCATCATGTCGGTGCCGGCAAAACTGAGCTTTCCCTTTCGCGCACGTACGATGCCGGTGATGGTGCGCAAAGTTGTCGTCTTGCCAACGCCATTGCGGCCGAGAATGGTGGTCATCTCACCCTCACCGACCGTCATGTCGATGCCGTGGAGAATATGGCTTTCGCCGTACCAGGCATTCAGACCTTGAATTTCGAGAAGCGGCGCCATCAGTGGTGCTCCTCCGTGCCCATGTAGGCCTGCCGCACGCGCTCGTCCTGGCTGACAGCTGCATAGTCGCCCTCGGCGAGGATTTCCCCACGCTGCAGAACGGTCACATGCTGGCAGATATTGGCGACGACGGAGAGATTGTGCTCGACCATGAGAACCGCCCGGTCGCGGGCGACGTCGCGAATGATGGCGGAGACGACGCTGACATCTTCCTGCCCCATGCCGGCCATCGGCTCGTCGAGAAGCAGCACTTTCGGATCGAGCGCCAGAGTGGTGGCAATCTCCAGCACACGCTTGCGGCCATAGGAGAGATCTGCGGCGACGTGATCGCGCTCCTTGGAAAGCCCCACGCTCGCAAGCAATTGCTCAGCGCGGTCATTCAGGCTGTCGAGTGCCGAAAGCGGCCGCCAGAACTGCGTGGACAGATTGTTCGGCCGCTGCAGGGCGACCCGAACATTGTCGAGCACCGAAAGGTGCGGGAAGACGGCGGATATCTGGAAGGAGCGGACGAGGCCCATGCGCGCCACCCGGTCGGGCGGCGTCCGGGTGATGTCAGTGCCCATCAGCGTGATGGTGCCTGATGTCGGCTGCAGGAACTTGGTGAGCAGGTTGAACACCGTCGTCTTGCCGGCACCGTTTGGCCCAATCAGCGCATGCACGCTCGCATCATGCACATCGAGATCGACATTCCTGACGGCCGTGAAGCCGCCGAAATCGCGGCGCAGGCCGCGGGCGGAAAGCACCACCCGCGGCTTGGCCCGAGTTTCAAATGCGGAGACCGCCATATCTTATTTCACCAGATCGCAGCCGCTCTTGGCGGGATCGATATAGGCTTCCTTGCCCGGAATGGTGGCGAGAACGTTGAAATAGTCCCACGGCTCCTTGCTTTCCGACGGCTTCTTGACCTGCAGCAGGTACATGTCGTGGATCATACGGCCGTTCGGGCCAACCGTGCCGCCGCGGCCGAAGACATCATCGACAGGCATTTCATGAAGCTGTTTGGCGACGGCTTCCGTCTCATCCGTGCCAGCCTTCTGGATCGCCTTCAGATATTGCAGAACGGCCGAATAGGTGCCGGTATGTATCATGTTGGGCATCTTGCCGGTGCGGGCGAAGAACTTCTTGGCGAATTCCCGGCTCTGGTCATCGCGGTTCCAGTAATAGCCTTCCGTCAACGTCAGGCCCTGCGCCGCCTCCATGCCGAGGCCATGGACTTCTGCAAGCGTGAACAGCAGCGCCGCCAGATGCTGACCACCCTGGGTGATGCCGAATTCAGAGGCCTGTTTAATGGCGTTCGACGTGTCGAGACCTGCATTGGCAAGGCCGATCACCTTGGCGCCCGACGATTGCGCCTGCAGCAGGAAGGACGAGAAGTCCTGGGTCGACAGGGGATGACGCACCGAACCGACGACCGTGCCGCCGCTCGCCTTCACGTAATCGGTGGTCTGCTGTTCCAGCGAATAGCCGAAGGCATAGTCCGCCGTCAGGAAGAACCAGCTGTCGCCGCCCTGTTTGACCAGCGCGCCGCCGGTGCCGACAGCCAGAGCATGGGTGTCATAGGCCCAATGGAAGCCATAGGGTGAACACGCCTTGCCGGTAAGATCCGTCGTCGCCGCACCGGTGACGATATCGATCTTCTTCTTTTCCTTGGCTATGGCCTGCACGGCAAGCGCCACGGAAGATGTCGTCAGCTCCATGATGGCATCGACCTGTTCGGTGTCATACCACTGGCGGGCAATGTTGGAGGCGATATCAGGCTTGTTCTGGTGGTCGGCATTGACGATCTCGACCGGCATGTCGAGCACCTTGCCGCCGAAATCCTCGACGGCCATCTTGGCAGCCTCGACAGAGGACTTGCCACCGAAGTCGGCATAGACGCCCGACTGGTCGTTCAGAATGCCGATCTTCACCTTGCCATCGGAAATGGCCGCACTTTGGGCGAACACGGCAGTGCTGCTTGCGAGCAAAAAGGCAACGGACGCAATGAATTTCTTTCGCATAGTCTCTCCTCCCAGAGATTGGCCAGATTGAGAATCTGTTCAAAATTGGCGACCCGCCCTCCTCAAAGCGATCACTCCTCCCTTACGATCACGGAATTTCCTCCATGAGGCAACTGGCGGTTTACATCTAATTCCAAACAGTATCTGTTCGTTTTTGAACAGACCCCGTCATAATGCCGCCGCGGTGACAATCACAACGCGCGCCTTTGTGGGCGACATTAGACCAAAGACGTAGACGGATGGGCGACGCCGATGAGCCACGCTTCGCAATTTACTTGGGACGATCTGCAGTTTTTTCTAGCTGTCGCCCGCACCGGTCAGCTTTCAACGGCGGCGCGGCAGTTGCGCTCAAGCCATGCGACCGTCTCGCGGCGCATCGACCGGCTGGAATTTGCCCTGAAGGTCAAGCTTTTCGAGCGAAATCCCCGCGGCTACGTGCTGACCGCTATGGGCACGCGCTTCGTCGAAACCGCCGAGAAGATGGAGCAGGAAACGGAGCGGCTGCGATCCGATCTTGCCGATGGCTCGCTCAGCCAACGCGGCCTCGTGCGCTTGAGTGCGCCGGAAGGCTTTGCGAATTTCTTCTTTGCGACCGTCCTGCCGCAATTTGCCGCCCGCCATCCGCATCTGGCGCTTGAATTGGTCACCATTCAGCAGATCATGTCGCTCTCCCGCAAGGAGGCGGATATTTCCGTCGTCCTCGACGAGCCCAAAGGCGGCCCCTACTTTGCCGAAAAGCTGACGGACTATCATCTGCAGGTCTATGCTTCGCGCGACTATCTCGCCCGCGCAGCACCCATCACCACGCGTGACGACCTGCTGAACCACCCCTTCATCAGTTATATCGAGGAAATGATCTTCGCGCCGGGGCTCGATTATCTCGGCGACGTGCATCCGCGCATCAAGCCCCAATTCCAGAGTTCCAGCATCTTCGCGCAGCTGACGGCCACCAGAAACGGCCTCGGCCTCGGCATCCTGCCCTATTTCTTCGCCTGCCGTTATCCTGAATTGGTGCGCGTGCTGCCCGACGAGATCGATCTCAAACGGCATTACTGGATCACCTGCCACCGCGACTTGAAGCAAGCGCCGCGCGTGCGCGCCGTCATCGATTTCCTGAGGGAAACGGCACGCAGCGAAGACGCCTGTTTCATCCCGCCCTATATCGGCACAGCACGAAAGGCGAAGGCGGAGATGTGATTATTTCAGGAATTCGGCGCGATGCGGAGTGAATGTGTCGATCAGGCGCCCCTTTTCCAGCGCCTTGACGCCGTGGACCAGATTGGGTGGCACAATGAAGCTGCCGCCCTCCTTCAAGACTGCAGTGCGGCCGTCGATCGTCACTTCGAAGCTGCCTTCGGCAACATAGCTCGCCTGTATATGCGGGTGGAAATGCGCAGCACCGACCGCACCCGCCTCGAACGCAACTTCCACCATCATCATCTCGGGCAGATAGGTCATGATCCGGCGGGTCACGCCCGGCTCCGGGTTTACCCATTCGGCGCCTTCGGCCGATACGAAGAGATCGCTTGATGACATGTCTGCCTCCTCATCCCAGAATCTGTCGCCCGCAAACTGGCGCAACGATCCGCATTTGAAAAGATGACTTCTGCATCTTTGGTGCGCGACCCCGTCTTGTTGACGCCGTAACCGGGCAGGTCTATGCGACCATAGAACAGGCATGCCTAAATGATGGTGAGGAGATTGGACATGCAGCATAGGCGCGAGGTTTTCGACTGGGCAGATCCCTTCCGGCTCGTGGAGCAGCTGACCGACGAGGAGCGCATGGTGCAGGAGACCGCACATGCCTATGCGCAGGAGAAGCTCGGCCCCCGTGTGCTCGAAGCCTTCCGCAATGAGAAGACCGACCCGGAAATCTTCCGGGAGATGGGTGAACTCGGCCTTCTCGGCCCGACGATCGATCCGGAATATGGCGGCGCCGGCCTCGGCTATGTCGCCTATGGTCTCATCGCCCGCGAGGTGGAGCGCGTCGACAGCGGTTATCGTTCGATGATGAGCGTGCAGTCCTCCCTCGTCATGGTGCCGATCGACGCCTTCGGCTCGGAAGAGCAGAAGCAGAAATATCTGCCGAAACTTGCGACCGGCGAATGGATCGGCTGTTTTGGCCTGACCGAGCCCAATCACGGCTCCGATCCGGGCTCCATGGCAACGCGGGCAAAGAAGGTCGATGGCGGTTATAGCCTGACAGGCTCCAAGACCTGGATCTCGAATGCGCCGATTGCCGATGTCTTCGTCGTCTGGGCAAAGACCGACGATGGCCTCATTCGCGGTTTCATCCTGGAAAAGGGCTGGAAGGGTCTCTCGGCGCCGAAGATCCAGGGCAAGGTTGGGCTTCGCGCCTCGATCACAGGCGAAGTCGTCATGGACAATGTCTTCGTGCCGGAAGAGAACCTGCTGCCCAACGTCAGCGGCCTCAAGGGTCCGTTTACCTGCCTCAACTCCGCACGCTTCGGCATCGCCTGGGGCGCGCTGGGTGCAGCCGAAGCCTGCTATGCAACGGCCCGGCAATATACGCTGGACCGCCAGCAGTTTGGCCGGCCGCTTGCCGCCAACCAGCTCATCCAGAAGAAGCTTGCCGATATGGCAACTGAAATCTCGCTCGGTCTTCAGGGATGTTTGCGTCTCGGCCGCATGAAGGAAGAGGGCCATCCGCCTGTCGAACTGACGTCGATCCTCAAGCGCAATTCCTGCGGCAAGGCACTGGAGATTGCCCGGGCAGCCCGCGACATGCTTGGCGGCAACGGCATTTCCGACGAGTTCGGCGTCGCCCGTCACCTCGTCAATCTCGAAGTGGTCAACACCTATGAGGGAACGCATGACATTCATGCGCTCATTCTCGGTCGTGCAATCACAGGCATTGCCGCCTTCTCCAACTGATTCCGTGGCATGCAAGGCGAATTGCAACCTGGATGACAATGTGCAAACCTCCCCTCACCGCGGCAGAGAGGCCGATGGTGCAAGGGGGATTTGCATATGTTTCTGCTGCTCGCACTTCTGATCGGCGTCATTGCCGGTCTTCGCGCCATGACCGCACCTGCTGCCATTGCCTGGGGCGCTGCACTCGGCTGGTTCGATATCTCTCAGACACCGCTCGCCTTCATGGGTTACCAATGGACGCCGTGGATCTTTACGGCGCTCGCCATTATTGAGCTCATCACCGACCAGTTGCCCTCCACCCCCTCACGCAAGGTGCCGATCCAGTTCGCTACCCGCATCATCGTCGGCGCGCTGTGCGGTGCCGTCATCGGTGTCGCTAGCAGCCTGCTCTTCGGCGGCCTGATCGCCGGCATCATTGGCGCTGTCATCGGTACGCTCGGCGGCGCAGCCGCCCGCGGCAAACTTGCAGCCTCCTTCGGCCAGGATCGTCCGGCTGCCCTGATCGAAGATGCCGTCGCTGTCGTCGGCGCCTTTGTCATCGCGTGGGCAGTCTGATGAAGAGCTTCGACGCAATCTTCATCGGCGCCGGCCAGGCCGGCCCATTCCTCGCCGCCCGCATGGCGGAAACGGGCATGAAGGTGGCGCTGATCGAACGCAAGTTCCTTGGCGGCACCTGCGTCAATGCAGGGTGCATGCCGACGAAGACACTGGTAGCAAGTGCGCGCGCCGCCTATGTGGCGCGGCGCGGTGCCGACTACGGGGTCCAGATCCCGGGCGAAATTGCAATCGACATGAAGATCGTGCGCGATCGTGCAGAGACGATCATCATGAATGCCCGAAATGGTTTGAGCGACTGGTTCGGCAGCATGAAGACCATGACCGTCATCCACGGCCATGCCCGCTTCACAGGCCCGAAAGAAGTCGTCGTCAATGGCGAAACGCTGACGGCACCTAAGATCTTCCTCAATGTCGGCGCCCGTCCGACAATCCCCGACATGCCGGGCCTTGCCGATATCGATTATCTGACCAGCACCGGCATCATTCATCTCGATAGCCTGCCGAAGCATCTCGCTATTATCGGCGGCAGCTATATCGGCCTCGAATTTGCACAGATGTACCGACGTTTCGGCGCGGCGGTAACGGTGATCGAGCGCGGCCCGAAACTCGCCTCCCGCGAGGACGAGGATATTTCCGATGCGATCGCCGATATCCTCAGGTCCGAGGGCATAAGGATCCATACCGACGTCAAGGACATCCGCTTCGCCAAAGGCGCTGATGGTGCAACTGTTACGGTCGACTCCGAAACGATCGAGGCAAGCCACGTGCTTGTCGCCACCGGCCGGACGCCGAATACCGACGATCTCGGCCTCGATGCTGCAGGTGTGGCTATCGACAAGCGTGGCTTCATCAGCGTCGACGACCAGTTAGCCACCAATATCGAAGGCATATGGGCGCTCGGGGACTGCAACGGCCACGGTGCCTTCACCCATACGTCCTATAATGACTTCGAGATCGCCGCAGCCAATCTGCTCGACGGTGGCGATCGCAAAGTGTCGAGCCGCATTCCGGCCTATGCGCTCTATATCGACCCGCCGCTCGGCCGCGTCGGCATGACGGAAAAGCAGGCACTCGCCTCGGGCCGCAAGATCATGGTCTCGACCCGCCCGATGAGCAAAGTCGGCCGCGCCAATGAGCGTGGCGAAACCAAGGGCTTCATGAAGGTGGTCGCGGATGCGGAGAGCAAGGAAATCCTGGGTGCAGCTATCCTCGGGATCGAGGGCGACGAGGTGATCCACGGCTTCATCGACGCCATGAATGCCGGCACAACCTACCCGGTGCTGAAGTGGTCCATGCCGATCCACCCGACCGTTTCGGAATTGATCCCGACGCTGCTGGGTGATTTGAAGGCGATCTGATCCGCAAAGATCGCAATCATCCGGAGGCAGGCTATTGAATATCGAACTGCTGATCGAAAATTATGGCCTGCCGGCAATCTTTCTCGGCACGGCCTTCGAGGGCGAAACCGCCGCCTTTCTCGGCGGCGTCATCGCGCATCGCGAGCTTCTAACCTATTGGGCCGCCTCAATGGCTGCTTCGGCGGGATCATTCGCCGGAGACCAGATGTGGTTCTTTGCCGGCCGCTATGCCGCCCAATGGAACTTTGTTCGCCGCGTGATGGAGACGCCGGCGCTCGCACGGGTCACGCAGCTTCTCGAAAAATATCCGACCGGATTCATTTTCGCGTTCCGCTTTCTGGTGGGATTGCGCACGATCAGCCCGATCGTCATTGGGACGACGCATATATCGACGCAGAGATTCCTCGTGCTCAACCTTCTGGCGGCGCTCGTTTGGGGGCAGCTCTTCACCGCGCTTGGCTATGCCTTCGGGCACGGAATAGAACAAATGCTCGGTCGCCTGCCGCTGCATCATCACCTGCTGATCGCACTTGCCGCCGCGGCCCTTATCGCGGGCGCGGCGCTGGTGCTTCGCAAGAGGAAATTTGGAATCAAATACCCGTAAAGGGCCTTAGTCCATGACGATCTGCAGTTTGACATCATCAGGACGTGCCTCGACCGCGCGGTCAAAGGCCTTGATCGAATCCTCGAATGTGAAGGTTTCCGATATCAGTGGCTTCAGATCCACCCTTCCCGAGCCGAGCAGCGCGATCGAGCGCTCATATTGATGGGCGTAGCGGAACACCGTCTCTATGCGGATTTCCTTCGTCGAGGCCGTCGAGACGTCGAAACCAACAGGGTTGACCGGCAGGCCGACAGCGACGATGACGCCGCCAGGGCGCGGCAAAGCCATGATCGTCTCCCAGGCTTTTGGCGAGCCTGAGCATTCGAAGACGACATCCGCACCCCAGCCATCGGTCAGCCGGCCGACTTCCTCGGCAAGGTTCTTTTCGCGGATGTTGACCGGAATGACGCCCTGATACCGCGCAGCAATATCGAGCTTCGGCTGGGCGAGGTCGGCAACGATCGCGCGGGCACAGCCGCCGGCGAGGGCGGCGATCGCAACCATGGTGCCGATCGGACCGGCGCCAAGCACGACGGCCGTGTCGCCGGGTGCGATCTTCGCCTTGGTGGCTGCCTGCATGCCGACCGCGAAAGGTTCGACCATTGCGCCTTCGGCGAAGCTGACATTGTCCGGCAGCTTGAACGTATAATTGGCGGGGTGCACGACCTCGGGGGTCAACACGCCGTGGATCGGCGGCGTCGCCCAAAAAATGACGGCCGGATCGACATTGTACATGCCAAGCCGGCTTGCCTTGGAATTGGGATCAGGAATGCCGGGTTCCATGCAGACGCGATCGCCGACCTTCAGATGCGTCACACCGGCGCCGACCTCGATCACCGTGCCTGCAGCCTCATGGCCGAGCACCATAGGCTCATTGACGATGAAGGGGCCGATCTTGCCGTGCGTATAATAGTGCACGTCGGAGCCGCAGACACCCACGGTGTGGATCTTGATCTTCACCTGCTCGGGGCCTGTCTCCAGAGGCAGATCGATATCGCGAAGCGCGAGCTCATGCTGGCGCTCGAGTACCAGCGCACGGACTTTGGTCATGATCGGTTTCCTTCCCTATGGCTCCCATGATTCATCGGGCGCCGTTGCGCCGACTATAAGACCGCACGGGACGACAATTCAATCATCTCCAGCAGGCTTCTGCTCATTATGTGACGAAATGCTCAGATGGTTATCACCCGAAAGATAAGCTTGCCCTAAACGTCTGTATGATTCCGGAAAAGGGCGGCGAGGACTACATTACCCTCAACGACCACGACAAGCGGGAAGGAGAAAAGCGATGAAGCACGACAATGATAACGTCGGCAGAAACTTGTCTTCCACCACGCAGATGGCCAAACAGCTCCGCGATTTCTGGCGCAACCTGATGGATGAGGCTCTCGCCGCACTTCCGCAAAGCCGCCAGCGGCAGCCACTGCTTCAGCCAGTGCGGATTATTGCACGGGCACGGGATCGAAATCGCCCCTCGCAGCGTTATTAAGCATGCGCCGGCATGGTGTGGCGGGCATGACGCCCCCGGCCTTGCGGATCGGCACCTAGGGAAAGACCGTAATGAAATCGATCGCGTCATTCTGCCTGTTTGCATCCCTTCTCTTGGCCGCAGGCCAGGCGTCCGCAGCGATCGAGGAAGCATCGCTTCCGCCGCTACAGCAGGAAGAGCAGCTGGTGCCGGCCAACCTCGAGCTCACCTTTACCGGCCCTGTCGATCTTGCCCGCTCGACCGCTACGCTGCTCGATGCCCAGGGTCTCACATTGCCGATCGGCAAGCCGTTCCTTTCGGGACCGGAAGGCTCCGTCTTCAAGATTCCACTCGATCCCGCCATGGCGCCCGGTGTCTATACGCTCAACTGGCGTGTTCTCTCGATGGATGGCCACAGCGCTGAAGGCCGCTACCAGTTCCGGGTCGATCCCTGAAGCTTTCGACATTGAGCAACCCATCTATCGGGCCGCCCTAAAGCAAGCTTTGATCGCATAAAAGCATTTATAAGATTTTTATATTGATACCCTCGGCGCAATCTCGAACCTTTATGCACTTCGGCCGCATATTGATGCCCGAGAGATCGCAAAGATCATCTCCATGCCAGAAAGCATAAAGGCGCCACCTCACCGCAATGGCGCCCTTTGTCTTGTCTGACTCCAAGAATAACCAACCGGAGTCAAGATCGATGATGGATATAATTCTACTCGGCACTGCAGTCGTGTTCTTCGGACTTTGCTTTGCCTATACGCGTGCCTGCGACCGGCTTTGACAGGAGAGAACGATGACCCTCGACTATGTCCTGAGCGGTGCCGTGACCGTGTTTCTCACCGTCTACCTCACCTACGCTCTCATCCGCCCAGAACGTTTCTGACAAAACCGGCGCTTCTGATCCCGAAGCGGCCGGGTACTGAAAGTTTTCTCCATGACCCTCAACGGATGGCTTCAGATCCTGCTTTACTGCGGGATCGTCCTCGTGCTCGTCAAACCGCTCGGCGGCTATATGACACGCGTCTACAGCGGCGAGCGCACATTCCTCTCACCGGTTCTCGTTCCGATCGAACGGGGGCTTTACGCCGCCGCCGGCACCAGCGAGCGCGAGGATCAGCACTGGATGTCGTATGCCTTCGCCATGCTGATGTTCAATCTGATGGGCGTCGTCTTGCTTTATGCGATCATGCGTCTGCAGGGCGGGCTCCCTTATAATCCGGCAGGCATGACAGCCGTGCCGACAGATCTTGCTTTCAACACTGCCGTCAGCTTCCCGACGAACACCAACTGGCAGAATTACGGCGGCGAAAGCACCATGTCGTACTTGACCCAGATGATGGGTCTGACGGTGCAGAATTTCGTGTCGGCAGCGACCGGGATGGCGATCGCCGTGGCTTTCATCCGCGCCTTCTCGCGCGCATCGGGCAAGGCGATCGGCAATTTCTGGGTCGATCTTATCCGCTCCACACTCTACATTTTGCTGCCGATCTGCATTGTGCTGACGCTCGCCTATGTCTGGCTCGGCGTTCCGCAAACGCTTGGCCCCTATGTCGAAGCAACGACGCTGGAAGGCGCTAAACAGACGATCGCCATCGGCCCGGTCGCTTCTCAGCTTGCCATCAAGATGCTTGGCACCAATGGCGGCGGCTTCTTCAACGTCAACTCCGCCCATCCGTTCGAAAACCCGGACGCGATCTCAAACCTCATCCAGATGGTCTCGATTTTTGCGATCGGTGCGGCACTGACCAACGTCTTCGGCCGCATGGTCGGCAATCAGCGCCAGGGCTGGGCGATCCTGGCTGCGATGGGCATTCTCTTTATCGTCGGCGTCGGCATCACCTACTGGGCCGAAGCCGCGGGCAACCCGCTGATGCATGCCTTCGGCCTTGAGGGCGGCAACATGGAAGGCAAGGAAGTCCGCTTCGGCATCACCTTGTCCTCGCTGTTTGCGGTCATCACCACGGCCGCCTCCTGCGGCGCGGTCAATGCAATGCATGGCTCGTTCACAGCGCTCGGCGGCTTGATTCCGCTCATCAACATGCAGCTCGGCGAAATCATCGTCGGCGGTGTCGGCGCAGGCTTCTACGGCATCCTGCTCTTCATCATCGTCGCCGTTTTCGTGGCGGGTCTCATGGTCGGCCGCACCCCGGAATATCTCGGCAAGAAGATCGAGGCGAAGGAGATGAAGATGGCCGTTCTTGCCATCCTCTGCCTGCCGCTCGCCATGCTGATCTTCGCCGCGATCGCCAGCGTCCTGCCCTCGGCAGTGGCTTCGATCGGCACGGCAGGCCCGCACGGCTTCTCCGAGATCCTCTATGCCTACACGTCGGCTGCGGCCAACAACGGCTCGGCTTTCGGCGGCCTCACGGGCAACACGCCGTGGTACAACATCACGCTCGGCATCGGCATGCTCATGGGCCGCTTCCTCGTCATCATTCCGGCTCTTGCGATTGCCGGCTCGCTGGTCACGAAGAAGACGGTTCCGGCCTCGGCAGGCACCTTCCCGACGGATGGACCGCTCTTCGTCGGCCTGCTGATCGGCACGATCCTGATCGTCGGCGGTCTCACATTCTTCCCGGCACTCGCCCTTGGCCCAGTTGTCGAGCATCTGGTCATGATCGCCGGCCAGACCTTTTGAGGCTCTCCATGATTATCCGTCACAGGCTCCGAAAAGCCTTTCATCTACGTCCCGGTCTGCCGGGGCGTGGAGCTCAGCGGATGCCCCGCGCCTCCGACATCATCCTGGTGATGATGGCAGGCCTCCTCGTCGTCGTCTGCGCCATCAGAATTTTACAGGGCTGACCGGCAATCCGGTTTGCCATCCTCGTTTCAAAGCTGGAGTCTCTTATGAGCCAGGCAAAATCCGCGAGCATCCTCGATTCTCGCATCCTCATTCCGGCCGTGGGCGCTGCTTTCACCAAGCTCAACCCGCGCACTCTTTCCAAGAACCCGGTCATGTTCGTCGTGGCCACGGTTTCCGCGCTAACCACAGTCCTGTTCCTGCGCGACCTCGTTTCAGGTAACGGCAATCTCGCCTTCTCCTTCCAGATCAACCTCTGGCTCTGGTTCACCGTGCTTTTTGCCAACTTCGCCGAAGCCGTCGCCGAAGGCCGCGGCAAGGCGCAGGCAGACTCGCTGCGCAAGGCGCGCACCGAGACCCAGGCGAAGCTCCTGACCGCCAACAACGGCACCGGCTACCGCATGGTCCCTGGCACCAGCCTGAAGGTCGGCGATCTCGTTCTCGTCGAAGCTGGGGATATCATTCCCTCAGACGGCGAAGTCGTCGAGGGTGTTGCCTCCGTCAATGAAGCGGCCATCACCGGCGAATCCGCCCCTGTCATCCGTGAATCCGGCGGCGACCGCTCCGCCGTAACAGGCGGTACGCAGGTTCTTTCCGACTGGATCCGCGTGCGCATCACCGCGGCTGCAGGCTCGACCTTCCTCGACCGCATGATTTCGCTCGTCGAAGGCGCCGAACGTCAGAAGACGCCGAACGAAATCGCGCTCAACATCCTGCTTGCCGGGATGACGCTGATCTTCGTTCTCGCCACGGCAACGATCCCGAGCTTTGCGGCCTATGCCGGCGGCTCGATCCCGATCATCGTGCTCGTTGCCCTCTTCGTCACGCTGATCCCAACCACGATCGGCGCCCTGCTTTCGGCGATCGGTATTGCAGGGATGGATCGTCTCGTCCGCTTCAACGTGCTCGCCATGTCCGGCCGCGCCGTAGAAGCTGCCGGTGACGTCGACACGCTGCTGCTCGACAAGACCGGCACGATTACCCTCGGCAATCGCCAGGCCACCAGCTTCCGGCCGGTCCGCGGCGTCTCCGAACAGGATCTCGCCGATGCCGCGCAGCTTGCCTCGCTCGCCGACGAGACGCCCGAGGGCCGCTCCATCGTCGTGCTCGCCAAGGAAAAATACGCAATCCGCGGCCGCGACATGGCAAGCCTGAAGGCCACATTCGTGCCCTTCACCGCCCAGACCCGCATGAGCGGTGTCGATCTCGAAGGTTCGGCGATCCGCAAAGGTGCGGTCGATGCAGTGCTCACCTACGTCAATGGCGATGCCTCCTCGAAGAACGGCGCCGAAATCGTTCGCGAACTGCACTCGATATCAGACGAGATCGCCAAGGCCGGCGGCACGCCGCTTGCGGTTGCCCGAGACGGCAAGCTGCTCGGCGTCATCCAGCTCAAGGATATCGTCAAGGGCGGCATTCGCGAGCGCTTCAACGAGCTTCGGCGCATGGGCATCCGCACCGTCATGATCACCGGCGACAACCCGATGACGGCAGCCGCCATCGCCGCCGAAGCCGGTGTCGACGACTTTCTCGCCCAGGCAACGCCTGAAAACAAGCTGCAGCTGATCCGCGAGGAACAGGCCAAGGGCAAGCTGGTCGCCATGTGCGGCGACGGCACGAACGATGCCCCGGCTCTGGCTCAGGCCGACGTTGGTGTGGCCATGAACACCGGCACGGTCGCTGCCCGCGAAGCCGGCAACATGGTCGACCTCGACAGCGACCCGACGAAGCTCATCGAAATCGTCGAAATCGGCAAGCAGCTGCTGATGACCCGCGGCGCGCTGACGACCTTTTCGATCGCCAACGACATCGCCAAGTACTTCGCCATCATCCCGGCGATGTTCCTGACCTTCTACCCGCAGCTCGGTGTGCTCAACGTTATGGGTCTCGCCACACCGCAGAGTGCCATTCTCTCGGCGATCATCTTCAACGCGCTGATCATCATCGCGCTGATCCCGCTATCACTGAAAGGTGTGCGCTACCGTCCGATCGGTGCGGGAGCGCTGCTCTCCCGCAATCTGCTGATCTACGGTGGCGGCGGTATCATCGTCCCCTTCGTCGGCATCAAGGCAATCGACATCGTCATCACCACCGTCGGCCTCGCCTAAGGAGTAATTCAATGTTGAAAGAATTTCGTCCGGCAATCGTCATGATCGTTGCCACCACAGCCATCACCGGCCTTCTCTACCCACTTGCCATGACAGGGGTCGCCCAGGTGCTCTTCCCGGTCCAGGCAAACGGCAGTCTGATCGAAAAGGACGGCCAGGTTATCGGCTCCACGCTGATCGGCCAAGCCTTCACCAGCGACAAGTATTTCCACGGCCGCCCGTCGGCCGCAGGCGATGGCTACAATGCCGCTGCATCCTCGGGCTCCAACCTCGGCCCGACCAGCCAGAAGCTGGTCGATCGCGTGAAGGGCGACTATGACGCTGCCAAGGCAGCCAACCCGAATGCCCAGGTTCCAGCCGACCTCGTCACCGCTTCGGGCAGTGGCCTCGATCCGCATATTTCACCCGATGCCGCCTACTTTCAGGTGCCGCGTGTCGCCAAGGCGCGCGGTGTCGATGAAACCAAGGTCAAGGCGCTGGTCGATGCGGCCGTCACGGACCGCGAACTTGGCCTGCTTGGCGAGCCGACCGTCAATGTTCTGGCGTTGAACCGGGGCCTTGATGCTTCTATGAATCAGTGAAGGTCGAGAGCCCCGGAACGCGACAAGCGGACCGGGGCTTGCTCGTAAAGAAAGACCAAACCGATGCCAGACGACAACCGCGATCAGGCCGGCAGGCCCTCGCCCGATGCGCTGCTTGAAAAAGCGCGGGCGGAGGCGCGCGGGCGCCTCAAGATCTTCCTGGGTGCCGCCCCCGGCGTCGGCAAGACCTATGAGATGCTGGTCTCCGGCCGCGCCAAGGTGGCTGACGGCCTCGACGTGGTAATCGGCGTTGTCGAGACCCATGGCCGCAAAGAGACCGAGGCGCTGCTAGCCGGTTTCGAGATCGTTCCGCGTGTGAAGATCGCCTATCGCGGCCAATCGCTCGAAGAGATGGACCTCGATGCCATTCTCGCGCGCAAGCCCGATCTCGTTCTGGTCGACGAACTCGCCCACACCAATGCCGAGGGCAGCCGCCATCCGAAGCGCTATCTCGATGTCAAGGAACTGCTCGACCGCGGTATCGATGTCTATTCGACGCTGAACATCCAGCATGTGGAGAGCCTGAACGACGTCGTTTCGCAGATCACTCGCATCCGGGTGCGCGAAACCGTGCCGGATTCGGTGATCGACATGGCTGACGATATCGAGATCATCGACCTGACGCCCGACGATCTCATCAAGCGCCTGCATGACGGCAAGGTCTATGTCGCACGAACAGCCGAGCGAGCGCTAACCAACTATTTCACGCCCGGCAACCTGACGGCGCTGCGCGAACTTGCCCTGCGTAAGACTGCCCAGCGTGTCGACGATCAGTTGCTGACCCATATGCAGGCACACGCCATTTCCGGCCCGTGGGCCGCTGGCGAACGCGTGCTGGTATCGATTGACGAACATCCCCGCTCCGCGTCGCTCGTCCGCTACGCCTCTCGGATGGCGGCGCGGCTGCGAGGGCCGTGGGCGGCGGTCTATATCGAGACCAACCGGTCCATCAATCTCTCGGAAGCGCAGCGCGACACGATCGCGGCCACCTTGCGACTTGCCGAACAGCTTGGCGGCGAGGCGATTACCATTCCCGGCCGCGAAGTGGCCGAAGAGCTGGTGCGCCACGCCACCAGCAACAATGTCACCCACATCGTCATCGGCGCGCCGAAGAAGCCGACATGGCGCGAATGGTGGTGGAGCCGCTCGACGCCGGATGAGCTGATCCGCCGAGCCGGCGACATCAGCGTGCATGTCATCTCCGGCAACGACAAGGACACCGCCTCGCAACGCGGCGTCAAAGCGGCTTCAAGTGTCCCAACGCTGAATATCAGGTCCTATCTCCTCTCGACCGTCTATGTCGCGATTGCGCTGGCTGTCGGTGTGGTGCTCGATCAGGTTCTGGACGTGCGCAACCTGGCTCTCGTCTTCCTGATGGCCGTCTTGACCTCGGCCGTCATCCATGGCCTGAGGCCGGCGCTCTATACCTGTATCGTCAGTGCCCTCTCCTTCAATTTCTTCTTCCTCCCGCCGCGCTATACGCTGACGATTAGCGACCCTGAAAGCGTGCTGGCGCTCTTCTTCTTCCTCGGCGTCGCCATCATCGCCTCCAATCTGACCGCAACCGTGCAGCGGCAGGCAGCGGCAGCCCGACAAAGGGCGCGAACGACGGAAGACCTCTATCTGTTTTCCAAGAAGCTTGCCGGCACCGGCACGCTGGACGACGTTCTCTGGGCAACCGCCTTCCAGATCGCCTCCATGCTCAAGGTGCGCGTGGTTCTGCTCTTGCCGGAGGATAATTCCATCGCCGTCAAGGCCGGATACCCGCCCGACGATACGCTCGACGACGCCGATATTGCCGCCGCGCGTTGGGCCTGGGAGCACAATCATGCCGCCGGTCGTGGCGCCGACACTCTGCCCGGCGCCAAGCGTCTCTATGTACCACTGCGCACCGGCCGCACCGCCGTCGGCGTCATCGGTCTCGACAGCGACCGCCGTGACGGCCCGCTGCTGACGCCCGAGCAGCAGCGCCTTCTGGACGCGCTCGCCGACCAGGCGGCCCTCGCCATCGAACGCGTGCAGCTCGTTGCCGATGTCGACCGGGCGAAACTTGCGGCGGAAGCAGACCGCCTGCGTTCGGCGCTGCTGACTTCGATCTCGCATGATCTGAAGACACCGCTTGCAGCGATCCTCGGCGCGTCCGGCACGCTGCGCGACTATTTCGATTCCATGTCGGCCGACGACCGCACGGACCTTCTCTCGACTGTCGTCGATGAATCCGAACGGCTCAACCGCTTCATCGCCAACCTGCTCGACATGACGAAGATCGAATCCGGCGCTATGGAACCGAATTACGCGCTGCACTATGCCGGCGACATCGCCGGCAGCGCGTTGCGCCGTGCCGCCAAGATTCTCGACCGTCACAAGACGGAAATGACGATCCCCACCGATCTGCCCATGGTCCGCGTCGATCCCGTTCTCTTCGAACAGGTCCTCTTCAACCTGCTCGACAATGCGGCCAAATACGCGCCGGAAGGCTCCGTCATCCGCATAGAGGGTTGGGCGGATGCCGACAACGTCGTCGTACAGGTCTCCGACGAAGGGCCCGGCATTCCCCCTGCAGACCTCACCCGTATTTTCGACACCTTTTATCGTGTGCGCAAGGGCGATCAGGTGCGCGCCGGCACCGGCCTCGGCCTCTCCATATGCCGGGGCTTCATCGAGGCGATGGGTGGCACGATCACTGCCAGCAACCGAATGGGCCGGTCCGGCGCTGTCTTCACCATCCGCCTTCCCAAACCGAATGACATTCCCAAACTGGATGAACTCAAATGACTGGTTCAGCCGTCAAGATTCTCGTCGTCGACGACGAGCCCCCGATTCGCAAACTCTTACGTGTCGGCCTCACCGCGCAGGGCTATGAAGTCCATGAGGCGCCGAATGCTGGTGCAGCCCGCCAGTCGGTCAAGGACGACCAGCCAGATCTCATCGTGCTCGATCTCGGCCTTCCCGACATGCCAGGCCATGACCTTCTGCAGGAATGGCGCGAGGACGGGCTCACCATGCCGGTCGTCATCCTGTCGAGCCGCACCGACGAGGCGGGCATCGTCAAGGCGCTGGAAACCGGCGCCGATGACTATGTCACGAAGCCCTTCGGCATCAACGAGCTCGGCGCCCGCATCCGCGTGGCGCTGCGCCACCGGCTGCAACAGCAGGGAGAAAAGGCGATCTTCCAGACGGGTGGCCTGTCGATCGATCTCGTCAAGCGCATCGTCAAAGTTGACGGCAAAGAAATTAAGCTGTCGCCGAAGGAATACGACATCCTGCGCGTGCTCGCCCAGCATGCCGGCAAGGTGCTAACACATCAATTTCTTCTGAAACAGGTGTGGGGCCCGGCAGCGGACGTGCAATATCTGCGCGTCTACGTGCGCCAGCTGCGGCAAAAGGTCGAGCAGATTCCCGACCAGCCACACTATATCACCACCGAGACCGGCGTCGGCTATCGGCTCCGCGAGCCTGACTGATACGCGCCGAAAACAGCATCGAGAAAGAAATGAACCTCTCCAATATCATCCGGCCGGAGCACACTTTCATCGGCCTGTCGGTGACGACTAAGTGGCGCGCGCTGCAGGCGATATCCGAAAAGGCCGGCAAAGCCTTCGACATTGACGGTCAGGCCGTCCTGAAGGCACTTGAATCCCGCGAGAAGCTCGGCTCCACCGGTATCGGCAACGGCATTGCGGTTCCGCATGCGGCTATCGACGGTATGACGAGCCCCCGTGGTCTGCTGATCCGTTTCGCTCAACCGCTGGATTTCGATGCGATCGACGATATCCCGACAGACATGGCCTTCGTGCTGCTCTTCGGGGAAAACAATCGCGGGGAATATTTGAACGTGCTTGCCGCGATCGCCCGCAGGCTTCAATCGGAGGGCGTCTTGGCCGCCATGCGCAAGGCCAGAAGCGTCGATGAATTCTATTCGGATTTCATCGCCGATTCGCGCGTGTGAGTAAAATTCGTTTCGCGCTTTCGACCTTCTCCCCGCCGTAGCGGGGGGAAGGCAAATCGAGAACAGGGGCCGCGTCGGGCAGCCCTTTATTAGAAGTCGCGCTGCAGACGCAGGAAACCGAAGGTTTCGTCGTCGCCGTCTTCTTCGTCGTGGTACTGAACGCTGACCTTACTGCGCAGGTTTTCAGCGATCTGGTAGTCGACGGTAACACCCGTGGTGTAGGCGCTGCCGCCGGTGAAGTCACCGTTGGCATCGAGATCGATCTTGTCGAAGTACTGGAAGGCCGGGGTAACGGCCCACTTGTCGGTGAGCTTGACCTTGTACTCGGCAGCGACCGTCCATTCGGACTCTTCATAGTAGTAGTTAGCGCCGCTAGCCCAGATGCCAGCGAGGCCGAGGGTGCCGGGACCGATGTCGGCATACAGGATTGCGCGGATGGCGCCTTCCTCGTTGTCGGTATCGTAGCTGCCGAGCAGGTAGCCGCTGAATGCGCCGCTCTTGAAGGAAACCTGGGCTGCGACGCCGAAGTTGTTCGGGCCTTCGCCATCCTTCTCGACATAGTCTTCTTCAAGTTCGTCGAGCGAGATACCGGCTGCGAAGCGGTCCGTCTCGTACTGATAACGGATCGAGTTGTGGGTCGTCTCATTGCTCGAGAGCGTGTCCGTCTCGCCGCTCAGATCGTCATCCCACCAACTGTACTGCTTACCAACGCGGAAGCCGGCAATGTCGATGTAGCCTTCATCGAGCGTGGTCTTCTGGTCGGTGGCGTTGTCAGCGTTGGTACGCAGCGTGATAACGCCCGTGAGCGTGCCATACTCGGTGTCGTTCTTGGTCTGGAAGGTGACCTGACCACGGGTAACGGCATCCCAGTCAGAGTCGTTGGCATCCCGGCCGCCAGCGTTCTGGCTGACATTAAGCTGGAAACGGATGTAGCCTTCGATCTTCAGGCAGGTTTCCGTGCCCGGGATGTAGAAGTAGCCAGTCCCGTAGGCGTCGCAAACGCGAACATATTCTACGGGCTCCGGCTCGGCGGCGACGATAGCGTCGGCTGCATGTGCTCCGGAAACCGCTGCAAGGGCGGCAACGGAGCCAAAAAGGATAGTTTTAATAGACATCAGAAAGACCTTTTACGGTTAGTAAAGAGGCAGGCAATGCTTCAAGGACACCCCCACCGTCGGTCGCCGAATCCCAACGACCGGAAGTCCATGTAGGCACTCGAAAACGTCAACGCTGTAAAAGATGACCAAAAATCGACACACCAATGTCACTTTCGCGATGGAACTGTGGCAGAAAAAACACAATTGCGACGAGGTGCCATAATTGGCCGCGGCCAACGGCAGGACGTCTCATTCGCAAACGTCTGGTGAAAATGGGATGGCTTTCTAAGGTTGGCCCCCGGAACCGGAACAATCTTCGTTTCATTATACGACCTAGTTGATAGAGTTTAGCGTATAAACACGGAGGGTTTCCATGCAGGCTTTAAGGTTCACCCGGCTCGTTGCGGCCGCGGTCGTGGCAGGCAGTTTTGCGATCGGCAGCGTCGCACCTGCATTCGCCGATCAGACGCTTCTCAACGTATCCTATGATCCGACGCGCGAATTGTATAAGGATTTCAACGTTGCCTTTGCCGCCAAGTGGCAGAAGGACACCGGTGAAACCGTGACGATCCAGGCATCGCACGGCGGTTCCGGCGCCCAGGCCCGCTCCGTCATCGACGGCCTGGAAGCCGATGTCGTGACGCTCGCCCTCGAAGGCGATATCGATGCCATCGCCAAGAAGACCGGCAAGATCCCGGCCGACTGGAAGACCAAGTTCCCGAACAATTCAACCCCCTACACTTCGACGATCGTCTTCCTCGTGCGCAAGGGCAACCCGAAGGGCATCAAGGATTGGGGCGACCTGGTCAAGGAGGACGTGCAGGTCATCACGCCGAACCCGAAGACGTCGGGCGGCGCTCGCTGGAACTTCCTGGCTGCCTGGGCATGGGCAAAACAGGCCAATGGCGGCGACGACGGCAAGGCGCAGGAATATGTGGCGAAACTGCTGCAGCACGTTCCGGTTCTTGATACTGGCGCTCGTGGTGCTACGACCACCTTTGTCCAGCGTGGCCTCGGCGATGTCCTGCTCGCGTGGGAAAACGAAGCCTATCTCTCGCTCGAGGAACTCGGCCCAGACCAGTTCGAGATCGTGACTCCCACCTTCTCGATCCGCGCTGATCCGCCTGTTGCAATCGTCGATGGCAACGTCGACAAGAAGGGCACACGCAAGGTCGCGGAAGCCTATCTGAACTACCTTTATTCGGATGAAGGCCAGAAGATCGCGGCAAAGCATTATTACCGGCCGATCAAGCCGGAAGCAGCCGATCCGGCCGACATTGCCCGCTTCCCGAAGCTGACGCTCGCCACGATTGACGACTTCGGCGGCTGGAAAGAAGCACAGCCGAAATTCTTCGGCGATGGCGGCGTATTTGACCAGATCTACAAGCCGGCCCAATAATAGGTCTTATGAGCGCACATAACCCCACACGGTGGCGGTTCAAGCGGCCGAGCGTCATTCCGGGTTTCGGACTGGCGCTCGGCCTTACCTTGATCTGGCTTACCCTTATCGTCCTTATCCCGCTGTCTGGCCTCGCCTGGCGGTCGAGCGCACTCGGCTGGGAGAAGTTCTTCGGCATTGCATTCGACCAGCGGACGCTGAGCGCGCTGCGCATCAGCTTCGGCTGCGCCTTCATCGCCGCCTGTCTCAATGTCGTCTTTGGCGTTATCCTTGCCTGGGTGCTGGTGCGTTACCGGTTCCCCGGCAAACGCGTCATCGATGCCATGGTGGACCTGCCCTTCGCCTTGCCGACAGCTGTCGCCGGCATCGCATTGACCACGCTCTATGCTCCGAACGGCTGGGTCGGGCAGTTCCTGACGCCACTCGGCATCAAGATCGCCTTCACGCCGGCTGGCATTGTCGTCGCCCTCATCTTCGTCGGCCTGCCCTTCATCGTGCGAACGGTCCAGCCGGTCATGGAAGAGATCGACAAGGAGGTGGAGGAGGCTGCCGCCACGCTCGGCGCCAATCGCTTCCAGACAATCGCACGCGTGCTGCTGCCGGGCCTTGCGCCTGCGGTCCTGACGGGTTTCGCTCTCGCCTTCGCCCGCGCGGTCGGCGAATATGGCTCGGTCATCTTCATTGCCGGCAATCTGCCGTTCAAATCGGAAATTGCCCCTCTGCTGATCGTTATCAAGCTCGAAGAATACAACTACGCGGCAGCGACCGGCATTGCGGCGATCATGCTGATTATCTCCTTCACGATGCTGCTTGTCATCAATCTCATCCAGAGCTGGAGCAGGCGGAGGTACGGTTATGGCGTCTAATGCTACCGCAACCGTTTCGACCGCAGAGCCGCACAAGGTTCATTCGGCTGTCACCGAAAGCAAGGTCGCCCGTATCACGCTGGTCGTCGTCGCGCTCGTCTTCCTGCTCTTGATCCTGCTCCTGCCGCTTGCGGCCGTCTTCGTCGAGGCCTTCCGCAAAGGTGCCGGCGCTTTCTTCACAGCCCTTCAGGACGCCGAAACCTTCTCGGCGATCCGCCTGACGCTGATCGTCGCCGGCGTCAGCGTGCCGCTGAACCTCGTCTTCGGCATCGCCGCTGCCTGGGCGATCGCCAAGTTCGAATTCAAAGGCAAGGCGTTCCTGACCACGCTGATCGACCTGCCCTTCTCGGTCTCACCTGTTATCTCGGGCCTGGTCTTCGTGCTGCTCTTCGGCGCCAACACCTGGCTCGGCCAATGGCTGAGTGCCAATGACATCAAGATCCTGTTTGCAGCGCCGGGGCTGATCCTCGCCACCATGTTCGTCACTTTCCCCTTCGTTGCACGTGAGCTCATTCCGCTCATGCAGGAACAGGGAACGCAGGATGAAGAGGCAGCCCTTTCGCTTGGCGCAAGCGGCTGGCAGGCCTTCTGGCACGTCACGCTGCCGAACATCAAATGGGGCCTGCTCTATGGAGTGCTGCTCTGCAACGCCCGCGCCATGGGTGAGTTCGGCGCCGTGTCGGTTGTATCAGGCCATATTCGCGGGCAAACCAACACGATGCCGTTGCAGGTGGAAATCCTCTACAACGAATATAACTTCACCGGAGCCTTTGCGGTCGCTTCGCTTCTGGCCTTGCTTGCCCTCGTCACGCTTGTTTTGAAGACGCTACTGGAAATGCGCTATAGCGCGGAAATCGCCGCCAGCCGGCGGCACTGAAGGAACTAGCATGGAAGTACGCGTCCAAAACCTACGCAAGGAATTCGATCGCTTTCCGGCGCTGCACGATGTCTCGCTCGACATCCGCTCGGGAGAACTGATCGCACTGCTCGGCCCCTCAGGCTCTGGCAAGACCACGCTGCTGCGCCTCATCGCCGGCCTCGAAAGCCCGACCGATGGTCTGATTTTCTTCGGCGACGAAGATGCATCGAGAAAGACAGTCCAGCAACGCAATATCGGCTTCGTGTTCCAGCACTATGCGCTTTTCCGCCATATGACGGTGCTCGACAACGTCTCCTTCGGCCTGAAGGTGCGCAGTGCATCGCGCCGTCCGCCGAAGGCAGAGATTCGCAAACGGGCGCTGGAACTGCTCGATCTCGTACAGCTTTCAGGCCTTGAAAAACGCTATCCAGCGCAGCTTTCTGGAGGCCAGCGCCAGCGCGTGGCGCTGGCCCGCGCCATGGCCGTGGAGCCGAATGTCCTGCTGCTCGATGAGCCCTTCGGCGCGCTCGATGCGCAGGTGCGCAAAGACCTGCGCAAATGGCTGCGCGAAATCCATGATCGCACCGGCCACACCACCGTCTTCGTCACCCACGATCAGGACGAAGCGATGGAGCTCGCCGACCGCGTCGTCGTCATGAGCCAGGGTGCGATTGAGCAAGTTGGCACGCCGGATCAGGTCTACGACAGCCCCAATTCACCTTTCGTCTTCGGCTTCGTAGGCCAGTCCAACTGCCTGCAGGTGGAGGTCGCCGGCGGCGATATCCGCTTCGAAGGCCGTTCGCTCGGTCTCAACGCCGAGGGCGAAGCTGATGGCGCTGCGCAGCTCTATTTCCGCCCGCACGATGTCCGGCTTTGCGAATCCGCCGAAAACTGCATTGCCGGCCAACCGATCGCAAGCCGGCGCGTCGCTGGCACTCGCCATATCGAACTCGATATCGGTAAGGAGCGGCCGCATATCGAAATCGAACTTCCGCCGAGCGAAGCCGACAGGTTGGATCGCTTACGCGTCGCCTTCAAGCCGACTCGCTGGAAGCTCTTCCGGAATTGATATCGCCGCAATACCGGTTCCCGCCAGAATCGTATTTCAGCGGGAACCCTTTGTTATTTTTGTTATCTCCGGTTGTTTGTATTTTTGTCACATGCCGGGTAAAACGTTTTCGCTGAATCGAAAAGGGCTGGACTAATTCCAATAGGAGGCACCTGGCGTTGAGGGCGGAGATTTCCTTTGGAAAATCCCTGGTTGGGATTTTATTCGTAGGACTAGCAGCCGCAAGCTGCACAACCACACCGAAACCGGCGGCAGCGCCGGTCAAAGCCAAGCAGAAACAGGCTCAGTCGGCAAAAGTCACTTTCAATTATACCACCAAGGATCGCGACTGCCTCAAGCGAGCGATGTATTTCGAATCGCAGCATTCGGACGAGGCTGGCTATCTGGCCGTCGGCAGTGTGATCATGAACAGGCTGACCTCCGGCGCCTATGCCGACTCCATCTGCGGCGTCGTGGCCCAGAAGAAGCAGTTTGCGCCAGGCGTCATGACCCGCGAGGTCAAGCCGCAGGCCGAACCTGAACTTACGACAGCGGCTGATGCGGTCCTGAAGGGCGAGCGTCATCCAGCCGTGGGAGATGCGATGTTCTTCCACACCGCGGGATTGAAATTTCCCTACAATAACATGCACTATGTGACGGTAGCGGGCGGCAACGCCTTCTACGAAAAGCGCGACGAAAATGGCACGCTCGAAACGCCGCCACCACTGCCGTCCTACGAAGTCGCAATGAACTATGTCCCCGGCGAGAGCATGCTGCCGCCACAGTTCGAGATGCTGATTCCGTCGGAGGTTCCGGTACCTATCCCATCTCCCGACCCAGCGGCGACGGCAAGCATCAACCCGATGCCGATGCCCGCAGCGGCGACGGCAATCGAGCCTGAACCCGGCACACCGATCGCCATCCCAACACCGCGCCCTGCCTATGACAGCGTGATGTTGCGGCCAAGCATTCCGGCAGACGGCGGCTGATCCTGGAGGGAGGAGCGCTAGGCGCGCTCTTCCCAGACCTTCGCAAGCTCCACGATCGTTCTGACAGCCTTTTCCATATCCTGGCGGCTGATCCATTCGAGTGGCGAGTGGAAAGCGTGACCGCCAGCGAAAATGTTGGGACACGGCAGGCCCATGAAGGAAAGACGCGAGCCGTCGGTGCCGCCGCGGATGCTGCCGCGCACCGGCGTCATACCCGCCCGGCGCACCGCCTCGACTGCGTTCTCGACGATCTCGGGATGACGGTCGAGCACCACCTTCATATTGCGGTACTGTTCCTTCACGTCGAAATCATAGGTCGAGCCCGGATAAGCTTTCATCACATCCTTGACGATCGCTTCGAGCATGGCCTCCTTTTCGGTCAGACCCTCGTTTGTGAAATCGCGGATGATAAGGCTGATTGCGGTCTTTTCCATCGAGCCGGCCACTCCTGTAGGATGAATGAATCCGTGCCTTCCCTCCGTCGCCTCCGGCGCGATCTCCTTCGGTAGCCGGTCGATGATCGCGCCGGCGATCTTGATGGCGTTTTCCATCCGGTCCTTGGCAAAACCCGGATGGATTGCTACGCCTGTGATAACAATATCGACGCTATCTGCCGAAAAGGTCTCGTCCTCGATATGGCCGGCGGTTTCGCCGTCCATCGTATAGGCGAAATCCGCGCCGAGCTTCTCCAGGTCGACCTTGTTGACCCCACGACCGACTTCTTCGTCCGGCGTGAACAGGATCTTGATCGGCCCGTGTTTGATCTCACGATTGTCGACGAGGACCTGGGCCGCAGTCATGATTTCTGCCAGGCCAGCCTTGTCGTCGGCGCCGAGCAAGGTCGTCCCATCGGTGGTAACGATATCGTTGCCGATCTGGTTTTTCAGCTCGGGATGTTCCGACACGCGGATCACCCGGCTCGGATCACCGGGAAGCTGGATATCCCCGCCCGCATAAGCCTTCACCATCTGCGGCTTGACGTTCTTGCCGGTGAAGTCAGGCGCAGTGTCCATGTGCGAGCAGAAGCAGATGACCGGCACGCTCTTGTCGGTATTGGCCGGAATCGTCGCATAAACATAACCATGCTCATCGAGATGAGCATCCGAAAGGCCGATCTCCAGGAGCTCGGCGACCAGAACCTGGCCGAGATCCTTCTGTTTTTCGGTGGTCGGCTGCGTGGATGAGGCGGGATCGGATTGGGTGTCGATGACGACGTAGCGGAGAAAACGGTCGAGAACAGTGTCTGTCATAATATCCATTCCAGCATGATCAACGTTCGATCATATAGCCATCGGAGGCCCTGTGATGAAAGGTCTTTTCCGCTTGTGACGGATTGCATCGCATCCGCCCCGAGCCGGGCTATCGCCTTTGCCGGCTCAATCGATGCGATTGCCTTCACCATTGAACACATGCAGGTGTTTGGCCGGAAAAGCGACATTGACCGTCGGTCCCGCGCTCAGCGCATCACGATCAAGCGTGAAGATCTTGAACGGCAGGCCGTGCAGAGAGAGATGCAGGATTATGCCGAAGCCTGTCGGTTCGACGAGTTCGACATCGGCGGCAATCCCGACCCCATCGTTCGTCATCACGACATGTTCGGGCCGGATGCCGAGGGTCACCTTTTCGCCTGTCGATAAAGACAATGATGTGTCGAGTGGCACGATCGTGCCGTCCTTCAGCTTCACGCCGCCTGGCTCATAGCTCGCATCGAGGAAGTTCATGCCTGGCGAGCCGATGAAACCCGCCACGAAGAGATTGGCGGGGCGGTCATAAAGTTCCAAGGGGCTGCCGACCTGCTGCACGACCCCGCCATGCATGGCGACGATCCGGTCCGCCAGCGTCATCGCCTCGATCTGGTCGTGGGTTACGTAGATCGAGGTCGCCTTGAGGTCGCCATGCAGTTTCTTGATCTCGGCGCGCATCTGCTCGCGCAGGCGCGCATCGAGGTTCGACAGCGGCTCGTCAAACAGGAAGGCTTTCGGCTGGCGCACGATGGCGCGGCCCATGGCGACGCGCTGCCGCTGACCGCCCGAGAGTGCCTTCGGCCGGCGCTCCAGCAACGGATCGAGGCCGAGCTTCGTCGCGGCGCTGGCCACCGCGCTGGCGATCTTTTCCTTCGCCGTCTTTCTGAGCTTCAGGCTGTAGCTCATATTGCCGGCGACATTCATATGTGGATAGAGCGCGTAGGATTGGAACACCATGGCGATGTCGCGGTCCTTCGGATGCAGCTCGTTGACGCGATTGCCGGCGATGCGGATCTCGCCGCCCGTCACGTCTTCCAGGCCCGCGATCATGCGCAGCAGCGTAGACTTGCCGCAACCGGACGGGCCGACGAGGACGACGAATTCGCCGTCCTTGATCTCCAGATCGACGCCATGCAGCACCGGGAAATGACCGTAGGATTTCTTGATATTCTTGATGTCGATCGATGCCATGTGACTAACCCTTGACCGCGCCGGCCGTCAGGCCCTGGACGAGATAACGCTGGATGAGCAGGAAGAAGAGGCCGGCCGGAATGAGCGCCATGATGCCTGCAGCCATCATCTGCCCGAAATCTACGGAGAATTTCGAAACGAAGGTGAGAAGACCGACCGGGAAGGTCGCCGCGTCATTGCCGTTGATCAGCATCAGTGCGAAAAGCAGCTCGCTCCACGCCGCGGTGAAAACGAAGCCGAGGGTTGCCGCGATGCCGGGCAAGGTCAGCGGCAGGATGATTTGCCGGAAGGCCATGAATTGGGTGGCCCCATCAATCATGGCCGCCTCTTCGAGATCCTTCGGAATGCCGTCGAAGAAGGACTGCATCAGGAAGGTCGCGAAGGGCACGTTGAAGGCGGTGTAGACAATGACGAGGCCGGTCAGGCTGTTCGTAAGATGCAGCGGCGACAAGATCTTGAAGATCGGCGCCACCAGCATGACGAGCGGAAACATCTGCGTCAGCAGCATCAGCGCCACGATCCAGTATTTTGCACGGAAATTGAAACGCGACAGCGCATAACCCGACAGCGACGCGCAGATCGTCACCGCTACCGCGGTTGAGGCGGAAACGATGACGCTGTTCTTGAAGAAGGTCGGGAAGGCGCTGTGCTGCAGCACGAAACTATAGTGCTCCCAAGTGGTCCGCGACGGCCACATGCGAACACCCTCGGTATAGAGCAGGTCATTCGGCGTTACCGAGACCTTCAAGAGCCAAAAGAGCGGGAAAAGCGCGAAGACGACATAGACGAGGATCGCCAGACGATGCGCGATGACGGGGAGAATGGTTCGTCTCATGGCTCAATCCTTGGACAGCAGGCTCTGCCGCAGCAGGATGATCAGCATGGAATAGGCGAGAAGCAGGACCAGCAGCACCAGCGCAATCGCCGAGGCATAGCCGAAATCGAGCCGCTTGAAGGCCTGGGTGAAGATGTAGCTCGCGACAATCTGCGTCCTGTCCGCCGGGCCGCCGCCGGTCATGACGACGATGAGATCGGCGAAATTCGAAATCCAGACGGTGCGCAGCATGACGGTAATGGCAATGGTCGGCGCCAGAAACGGCAAGGTGATCGACCAGAAGCGCTGGAACCAGCCGGCGCCATCGATCGAGGCCGCTTCATAAAGATCGCGCGGGATCGCCTGCAGGGCTGCAAGCAGCGTGATGGCAAAGAAGGGAATACCCCACCAGACATTGGCGATGATCGGGCCCCACATCGCATATTGCGGATCGGAGAGAATATTGCCCGGCTCACTCATCAGCCCGAGCCCAAAGAGCCAGTGCGGGATCGGCCCGATGACCGGATTGAAAAGCCAGGCCCAGTTTAGGCCGGCAAGGAATGACGGTACGGCCCAAGGCAGGAAAACGAGCGCCTGGATCACACCCCTGCCCCAGAACGGCTTGTCGAGCAGGAGGGCGAGGATCAGGCCGAAGATGAATTGCAGGATGACGGAAGCGCCGGTCCACCAGAGCGTATTCTTCAGCGCGCCATAGAAGGCCTTGTCCTGTGCAAGCTCGCGGAAATGCTCGATCCCGACGAAGCCACCGGAAAAAGGATTGAGAAGCTGGATATCGCGGAAGGCATAGGAAACGCCGACCACCAGCGGGACCAGCATGACCGCAATGATCAGGATCAACGAGGGCGCGCTATAGAGATAAGGCTCCGAGGCATCGGCCAGGCGGCGCAGCCATGGCCGGCGGTCGTGGCGCATCTCGAGCGTGTCGGCGGTGATAGTCATTTACCCGATACTTCCCCTTGCGGCACTTCTGCGCGCCGTCTGTCGTTGCATGAGCGGCGGCGGAAGATCTCCGCCGCCGTTTGCGATTTTGGCCTTACTTCTTAGCGAGGAACTTCTGTTGCGCCTTGGTGAGGTAGTCGGCCCACTGATCGGCAAGATCCTTGGCCGAGATGTCGCCGAGCAGCGCCTGCTGCGAGGTCTTGATCGCCATGGAATCCTTGAAGAAGGCGAATTCCTCTAGGTAGGTCGGCATGACGGTCGGGACCGTATTCTTGTCGGCAAGCTCCTCGAACCAGCCCTTGAACTGGTCACCAGCGTAGAACGGATCCTTCTCGGCCGCCGTATAGGCCGGCAGGGCGCCGATCTTCTTGTTCCACTCGATATTGCCTTCAGGCCCTTCGAGCGTGGCGATCAGCTTCCAGGAAAGATCCTTGTTCTGGCTCGTCGTGAACATCGACCAGCCGCCGTAACCAATGGTCGGATAGGACTTGCCGGCGGGACCCTTCGGCAGCGGAATGACGCCGAAATCGTCCTTCTTCATGCGCTCGGCAATCGCGATCAGCGCGTCGGGATCTTGGTCGAGGAAGGCGCAGGTGCCGGAATAGAAGCCGGCGACGACTTCGTTGAAGCCCCAGTTGACGCTGTCCTTCGGCGCATAGCCCTTCTTATAGAGGTCGACCATCCACTCGATGCCCTTTGCCCAGCCTTCGCTGTTCATGGTCGAGGTGCCATCCTCCTTGAAGTACTTGTTGTCGCCGGCCATGGAGGCGGCGAAGATCATCCAGCCGTTCAGGCCGCCCGGACCACCACGCATGCAGTAGCCGTATTTGCCCGGCAATTTGGAGACGGCTTCAGAGGCCTTGGTGAAATCCTCCATGGTCTTCGGCGGTTCCTTCACGCCGGCTTCCGCGAGCAGCTTCTTGTTGTAGAACATGGCGCGCAGATAGAAGCCGTAAGGCAGCATGTATGCCGTGTTCTTGACATCGCGGCCGAGTTCGAGCGCACGCGGCGTCAATTCCTTGGTGTGCTCCCATTTTGCAAGGTAGGGCTCGAGGCTTTCGAGCATGCCGTTATTGGCATAGAGCGACAGCCAGGTATCGGGCATTTCCATCACGTCGGGCACATCGCCGGCCGAGACCATAGTCGCGAACTTCTGGAAGGCTTCGTTCCAGGGCAGCGAGATGATGTCGACCTTGGTGCCGGGATTGGCGGCTTCGAACTTGCCGACAATCGATTTCAGCGTTTCGGTGCGCTCCGGGCTGGTAATGACTTCGACAAGCTTGAGCGTCGTGTCCGCAAAAGCCGTACCCGCCATCATCGTGGCAAAGAGCGTTGAAAGAATAAGCTTTTTCATTTTTGGTTCCCCTCCGTAGTTGTTGTGAGGTTTCGGTTAAGAGGCGACGGCAATCGCCTCCTCGATATCCCTCCACAGGGCCTCGGTTCCTTCGAGGCCAATGTGAAGGCGCACAGATCGCGGGCTGATGCCGAAAGCTTGTGCGGAATTCGGCTGTGCCTTCTGCTGCAGCACAACTTCGCCCGGTACGATCAGGCTTTCATGCCCACCCCAGCTGACACCCAGTTTGAAAAGCTTGAGGTGGTCCGCGAAGGCTCTGATGTCGATTCCTTCGCGGAATATGAACGAGAAAAGACCCGACGTGCCGTTGAGGCCGGCGGGCAGGCGGTTGGCGAGGCCCGGATGGCAGACCTGCTCGACCACGTCGAGCGCCTGCAGGCGCTGCGCGATCGTCATGGCCGCCGCCTCATGCGCCCGCATGCGCAAAGGCAGGGTCCGCAAGCCGCGGATCAGCAGCCAAGCGTCAAAGGGCGACAACTTGCCGCCGAGATAAGGATAGGATTCGGCCTTGATGCGGGCGATCATCTCCTTCGAACCGGCAACAACACCGGCAACGACATCGCTGTGGCCGCCGAGATATTTGGAGGCGGAATGGATGACGAGGTCGACGCCGAGCGTTACCGGCCGCTGAAAGAACGGACTCGCCCAGCTATTGTCGATCATGGTGACGACGCCATGGTTCTTGGCGAGTGCGGCGAGCGCGCCGACATCATGGGCTTCCATCACCCAGCTCGTCGGGCTCTCCATATAGAAGACTTTGGCGCCTGGCAGCGCCTTGGCAATGGCCTCTTCATCACGGCCGTCGACATAGGTCACCTCGACCTTCATGCGCTTCAGGATCGTGCCGAACAGGCGGAAGGCATCGGGATAGACATGCTTGACCGCGACGATGCGGTCGCCCGGCTCCACGAAGCTCAGTACCGCAGAGGAGATTGCCGCCATGCCGCTTGCAAAACCCAAAGCATCCTCGGCACCTTCGAGCTTTGCCAGCATCTCCTCGAACATACGCACGGTCGGGTTGAGGCCACGCGTATAGATCGGCCGCACCTTTTCGCCGCGATAGGAGGCGATCATGTCATCGTAGTCGGAGAAGGTGAAAAGCGAGGTTTGGAAAATCGGCGGGACGACTGCTTCTGCGAAGTTGCCTTCGTCATGAGCGGTGATCAGCGAGGCAAGGTCGAACGGTTCGAGGCCGTCAGTCATCGGGACATTTCCTTGATGTCTTCCTCGACCACGTCGAGGATTTTCAGTGTCTCACGCCGCGCCGCCTCGGTGTCCTGGGCGGCAATCGCGTTGAAAAGGGTTCGGTGGAAGGGAAAGGAGCGGCGGGCAAAATCCTGCCGGTCAAAGGGATGCGACCAAAAACGCTCGAAGGTTTCGCGCATCTGCTCCAGCAGTTGCCGAAACAACGGATTGTGCGTGGCGTCATAGACAGCGAGGTGGAAAGCAAGGTCTTCCGGCCCGGACGTACCCTTGGCAATATGCACCCGCTCCATTTCGTCGAGCTTTTCCTCGATGATCGCGAGATCTCTGGCAGTTCGCCGCCGGGCGGCCACCATGCCGGCTTCGCATTCGATACCGCGGCGAACCTCAAGCGTCTGTAAAAGTGCGTCACGCTGGTGCGTCGTATCGAGCGACAGCGGCATGTGGACCGTATCTCGGGAAACCGGTTTCAGCAGATAAGTTCCGCTGCCCTTGCGCGTCTCGATGACGCCGAGCGCTTGAAAATGCCGGATTGCCTCGCGAATGGTAGACCGCCCGACGGCAAGCGCTGCCATCAATTCACGCTCCGCCGGCAGTCGGTCGCCCGCCTGAAGCCGGGCATCCTCGACATAGTGCGCCAGCGCTTCCGTCACCTGACGGGCGCGGTCCATCGCCGGAAGCGGCCGGATCACCGGCCTGTCGCTACCATTTGCCTTCATGTTCCCCAAGTTCTCTTATTCAGGTAGCCGACCGTAAAATTGGTCTGACATCTTAGCATTTCTCAAAGATGGAGAGGCGTCAAGTCATACTGTTTGACGTCGCAGGATATCTTCGCCAAGGGACTGATCAGCTTGGAGTATCGTATCCAAGCAATGCGAAATCACGAACGTACTCCAGGTGGCAGGGCGAACCACCCGCCAAATGGAGGAATTGCAAGGCGGCTTTCTTAGGCGAAGCGGGTCGCTGCTCGTGCCCGCGCTTTCGCGGCTACTTCGTCGCGGTCGCGAGGAGGCTGAGAGGTCTCCAGCGAGTTAAGCAGCTCCCTGGCGCATTTCGCGATCGATACCACCGCGTGTTCAAAAGCCGCCTCATTGCGTTTTGATGGCCTGTTGGTACCGCTCAACTTGCGTACGAATTGAAGCGCCGCATCATGGATTTCCTCGTCCGTCGCTGGGGGATCGAAGTTGAATAGGGGCTTGATATTTCGGCACATGCCTTGCTTTCCTTTTTCGTCACTCCGCCGCTTCAAACGGCTACGTGGTATAAAAGCTAGTTCCGTGAGCGCTCATTGCAACGGACTAGGCCACCGATCCCGTTAAGTGGACGGCCGTCTGAAACGGCTCCCATGAGAAGATCTTCAAGCTCGCTTCTAACACGACCTCTATAAAGGCGGAGCCGCCCACGTCTACCGACTGCTTGCGAACTCAACCGATGATATTTCGACTGACCAATCCAGTTCCTGTGGCGTCAATTTATCCGGCAAAGTCTGCAGGCCTCGGTATTGGTTTAGCGCCCAGCAGTCGTCATAGGTGCCACCAGGCTCGATGATTTTGTAGCTTGTGAGGTGGTCGGAATAATACTCAATACTGAAGCCGCGACGTTTTGCGATCAGCCGGAAGCGGACGACATTCACCTGCTGCCGAGAGCCGTTGAAAAGCCGAACGAAAACTGGCCTGGCGGGATCTGGGCATCCCTTAGTTCCACTGCTCAGCCTTCTACCGAGGCACTCGATCCATCGCGGTTTGTTTTGCTGGAAGTAGATGAAGGTCGCAACAACGCCGCCCACGACCACCACTCCGGTGAGGGTAAGCAGCGTCGGCTTTGGAAACAGAAAGAAAAAGACGATAACGATGACCACCGCGACTATCAGTAAAATCATATGGCGGGTCTCGTTTCTCTACCTTTGTGCCGTCCAAAAGGACGACGTGATATGAGGCCTTTGTCATCGCCCAACTCTTGGCCGCTTGAATTAGTCGCGAACGCGATGTTTTGGCGTCTCAACATGTAGGTGTTTGCTGGTTGATCTTCCAGCCAGTTGTGGGCGATCAAGCGTCTGCTGGAGCGAGGCATTACTTGACCCCGGCATGCAGAGACATGATTTTTCCTTTTTCATTGGGATGATAGTTATAGGCGGCGCAGTAACAACCGACGAAGGTCACAGGCAGATCCCATGGTTTTAATGCGATGGATGACATACGGCTTCGCAACTGCGTTTCTTCTTGCCAGCATTGCCGATGTCGTCGCGGCAGATGAGCCGGATCCCTTTGACCAGTTCAATGAACGCTGCCTCAACCGGGGAACGGATTATCAACGAGCGGTCGCCTTAGCAAAGGAACGGGATTGGCCAGCACTGGCGGAGGATATGACTAGCAGTCTGGTGCCGATGGAAAATCCCGTCGCGTTGGAGGGCTGGAATTTGAGCGCCGGCGAAGACGTACCATTCCGGGCGCTGGTAGTGGCACGGGCGTCCGTCGGCGACAATACCGTCGAAAGCTGCACCATGGCGTTCGCGGAGATCGATGCTGCGGCCTTCGAACGACGCCTGGTCAGCGAGACGCATGCTCAAGCGTCCGGAGAAGGGAATGGACAGGGGCGCGCCAGAAAGTTCTTCAAAGCATCGTCCCCATAGCGCCGGGAAGCGATTACGCTCGACCTGCCACTTTACCCGAACGGAAGCGACGAGGTCATCGTCAGCGTTGTTTCGGACCAACTGATCGAGAACTGATGCGAACCGAGACCGGCGTCTTTCAACTGGAAACGATGCCAAAAAGCCCGCCGAAATCGGGGCGCATCAAGCCGCTGAGGTCGTAACCTTCCTCAAACGTGATCACACCCCGCGCATGTTTCCCCAAAGCAGGACATGGAGCTGCGGGAGAACGCGCGCATCAAACCACCGGTCTGAGGCGACCCTGTCGACCAGCCACCGCATCCGGTTGAGAATACCTTCGAGATCGATCAAGGCTTCATCTTCCACCGGCGGCGTATGATTGCCTGGCTGCAGGAAGATCGGAAGTTCTTTGAATTCCTTCGCGACAGACCTCGCAAAAGCATAGTCGGCCTCATCGAAGATGACGATCTTCAGCGCGATTCGGGGACCGCTGCGTGCGGCCGCCACGCAGTTCCTCAGTTCGCCTGGCTTGAATTCCATACCACTGGACGGTGGTTTGGGACTGAGGATCAAATGATCCAGCTCTGCAAACCAGTCCTGAGCGATTGATCCCTGCGTTTCCAAGGCAAATTGATAGCCATCGCGCTTTCCCCTGGTTATCAGCGGCCCGAGCGGCTGAATCGCCGGGTTTCCACCGGACAGGGAAATCGTCAGCGGACAGCCGTCAGAGAGTGATTCCACTTTCGACCAGATATCCTCGACCGACATCGGCGTCCACTCGTCACGGAAGGCGCTGTCGACGGCATGGAGGGTATCGCACCATTCGCAGCGATAGTCGCAGCCGCCTGTTCTGACGAAAACGGTCGGAAGGCCCACGAGCGGCCCTTCCCCCTGGATCGTCGGTCCGAAGATTTCGCTGATGCGGATCTTTTGCTCCCTGCCCGTCATGGACGATATTCCGCCCATGTCTTCGGCGTTTCGCTCACCCTGACAGCAGACGTCTCCGGCAGGCGTTGCTTGCACCAGTCATAAAAATGCCTGGCGAGCCATTCGGATGTCACCCGGTCATGGCCGAGTACATCATTGAGGTGGCGGTGATCGAAACTCTCATCGATGTAGTGCTTGAGTGGCGAAAGCTCGTGATAATCACGGACAAAGCCATCCTCGTTCAACTCAGAGGCGGCAAGCTCGATCTCGACTATGTAATTGTGGCCGTGAAGACGTGCGCACTGATGGTCATCAGGAAGATGGGACAGTTGATGCGAGGCCGAGAAATGGAACTCCTTGGTGATCCGGTACATTACTTAGCCTCTTCTGCTCTGAATGCACTCGTCGCAGTGGCCCAGAAATCCGGGTCGCCATAGACGGTCGGATCCTCGACACCGGCGAGATGGAAAGCTTCGCGGCGCTCAACGCAGGTTCCGCATCTTCCGCAGTGCAGGCGATCGCCCTTGTAGCAGGACCAGGTCTCTTCAAAAGGCGTCCGGTTTTTCGCGCCATCAGTGACAATGTCAGCCTTCGTGGCATTCACGTACGGCGCAAGCAGCCTGACATTCGCATACCCCTCGAGCGCATGCTGTTGCATCACCTCGAACGAAGAAATGAATCCAGGCCGGCAGTCCGGGTAGATGAAATGGTCTCCACCGTGGACCGCAATCGCCACGGCGTCTGCGTGACGAGCAGCAGCAAGGCCGAACGCGATCGACAGCATGATGGCATTGCGGTTCGGCACGACCGTTGCCTTCATCGTCTCTTCGGCGTAGTGCCCGTCAGGAACCTCAATATCGTCCGTGAGGGCGGAGCCGGTCAGGTGCTTGCCCACATTCGATATGTCTATGATGTCGTGTGGCACGGCGAGCCTTCGCGCGCAAAGAGCCGCGAATTCCAGCTCTTTGACATGCCGTTGACCGTAGTTGAAGGAGATCAGACCGATCAGTTGGTGGTCCGCCGCAATCTTGTATGCAAGCGAAATAGAATCAAGTCCGCCTGAGCAGACGACAAGTACTTTCATTTTAGGATCCCTTGTTTTGTTGAACCGGGTGGGCTGCGACCGGTTAGCGGGGCACCTACTAAACTTCTGATGCCGTGATGTCTAGTAACTTTGCAGGCAAAAACCTTCGCCACCCACTCCTCCAAGCAGGCACAAAAGGGGACAGTTTGGGAGGAGGATCGTGCGGCGGAAAAGAAGGAAGACCGTGACGTCGCCGGCCTCGTGTCACCAAAACCTCTCGGGCGACGGCCCGAGGCCGCCGCTCGTGAAATTCGAACGTAGTCAGAGGATTAAGCGAAGTTTGCCTGGCGCTTCGGCAGTTTCCAGCCGGGGCGGGCGAAATGGCATGTATAGCCATTCGGAATGCGCTCGAGATAATCCTGATGTTCCGGTTCGGCTTCCCAGAAGTCGCTGACGGGAACGACTTCCGTCACGACCTTACCTGGCCAGAGACCGGAAGCATCCACATCAGCGATCGTATCTTCGGCCGTCTGCCGCTGGTTTTCATCCGCGTAGAAGATTGCCGAACGATAGCTTGTGCCAATGTCATTACCCTGGCGATTGCGGGTCGACGGATCATGGATCTGGAAGAAGAATTCCAGAATATCGCGATAGCTCGTCTTTTGCGGATCGAAGATTATCTCTATCGCCTCGGCATGGTTGCCGTGGTTGCGGTAGGTTGCATTGGGGATTTCACCGCCCGTGTAACCGACACGCGTCGAAACAACGCCGGGAAGCCGTCGGATAAGGTCCTGCATTCCCCAAAAGCAACCGCCAGCAAGTACTGCACGTTCTGTCGTCATGGACATGTCCTTTCCAGTGCGCGAGATGGGCGGGAATCGTCTGGTGCGCTCCGCTGACGCCTATATGGGTATTCGGCTCAATCATCGCCAGCCCACTGGGGCGATGCCGGGATATCCTCTTCCAGCGACAGGTCCAGCTTAAAGCAACGATCAACGCAGATAGCGCGTTTCTCGCGCGGAGATTCGCGCTCCATCCTATTTTGCAAACAGGTTTTTGAGCTGCGACGGCTGGCAACGGAGATATTGATTGGCCGCTTTCACCTGCCCACCGAGTTCGGCGGCTGCGTGCCATGGCCATCGCGGATCGTAGAGGATGGCACGAGCGAGCGCGATAAGGTCTGCATCGCCCGTCGCAACGATTGCCTCGGCCTGCGTCGGCTCGGTGATCAGTCCGACGGCGATAACAGGCATTTTTACGGCGCTTTTGATGGCCCGGGCGAGCGGCACCTGGTAGTTCGGGCTGACCGGGATCGCCTGAGAGGGGTGCAGACCGCCGCTCGATACGTGAATGGCATCGCAGCCTCTCGCTTCTAGCATCCTGGCAAATTCCACACTCTCGGAAATCCCCAGACCGCCTTCGACCCAGTCTGTGGCGGATACGCGCATCGTCACCGGCCGATCGGAGGGAAAGGCATCCCTCACCGCGTCAAGGACCTCCAGCGGAAACCGGGCACGGTTTTCCAGCGAGCCGCCATATTCATCGGTTCGCTGGTTCGATAGAGGCGACAGGAACTGGTGCAGCAGATAGCCATGGGCGCCATGGATCTGGATGGCATCAATGCCGATTTTCGCCGCCCGCCGCGCAGCAGCGGCAAAGGCATCGCGGACACGCTTCATGCCATCGCGGTCGAGTGCAGTCGGCGGCACATAGTTCGGGTTGAAGGCGATAGCGGAAGGCGCTTCGGTCTGCCATCCGTTCGGATCGGTCGGCGAAAACTGGCCGCCGCCTCTCCATGGAACCTCGGTCGACGCCTTGCGGCCGGCATGCGCCAATTGGACCGCAATCGGCATATCCGACCATTTCCTGATGCTTTCGAGCGTGCGGGCCATCCCGGCCTCGGAAGGGTCGTCATAAAGGCCGACATCGGCAAAGGTGATGCGTCCTTCGGGAACGACAGCGGTCGCTTCGATGGTCAGCAGTGCCGCGCCGGAAAGCGCCAGCTGTCCAAGATGGATCAGATGCCAGTCCGTCATGCAGCCGTCGACGGCCGAGTACTGGCACATGGGCGCGATCACGATGCGGTTGGCGAGTTCGAGATTATGCACGGCGAAGGGCGAAAACAGGACAGGTTGGGGCATGGCGTTCCTCGAAGTGGTATTCGGTTGTCTTGGTTTATAGCACCCAGTTGGATCTTTGCGACGGTTAGCAGAGCCTCGCGATGTCAGGAACTGTCCTTTGGTGTGGGTCCACTTTGCGGAGAGGCCTGCGAAGCAGCTTCGTCCGATTGTTGCATCACGAGGAAGAAAGCCTTCAGCAGAACGTTAGTTCAGGCTCACTGCGGCCGGGTGTATCGCTGCACCGACGATATTCCATCTGCAAACGGCCAACAGTCCGCGATCGCCCCACCTGCCAAAGTATCAAGCGATATCGTCCCGCAGGCTCGAAACGGTGACCGAAGAGACGATGGCTATTGCAGCCCATGGAGAACGACGTGAGCAAGGACCTTATTTCTCCCCTCATGCGCATACAAATTCAACTTGCAATTGCAAGTTCGAGACGTGATTTCGACGCTCTTCGATTCCTGGAACTCGAGGCGAAGCAAATGACGCTCAGTGGAGCTGAAATCGACGCCGCGAAGCGCGGAGTCAGTTTCGACCTGTTTGTCGAAATCGCCGTCAAATTCGCGCTGGCGATAGAAGCCGGTGACGGAGCGGCAAGCGCCCTCGCAAGTCGCCAACTAAGGGCTTTCGGTGCTCCTGACATTGCTTCGGAACTGCGAGCCTTCATCAAGAAACTGGAGCCCTCGAAGGCGAGATCAAAAGCAGGACGTCAGCGGCTTGCCTTGGCTGATAGATTGCGATCGGAATAAAAGCGTTTAAACCTCTGTCAGGGGCTTAGGCTTTTGAAGACAGTGTGAACCGCATGGATCGATGGCAGGCAATGAGGGTCTTCGTGAAGGTCGCGGAGGCCGAGAGCTTTGCAGACGCAGGACGGCAACTCCACATGAGTCCTCCCGCAGTCACTCGCATGGTGTCTGCCCTGGAAGATATCATTGGCACGCGCCTTCTCACGCGCACGACACGGTCCGTCAAACTGACGGAGGCGGGTGTCCAGTATTTTGCAGACTGCCAGAGGCTCCTCGCCGATCTCTCGGAGGTCGAAGCAGCCGCAGCCGGCGCGTATGGCAAACCTACTGGCACGCTTACCGTCACCACCTCCGTCATGTTCGGCACGATGTTCGTCCTGCCACTAATGACCGAATATCTTGATCTCTATCCCGATGTGATCGGTCGCGGCCTGTTCGTCGACCGGGTCGTGAGCATGATCGACGAAGGTATCGATGTTGCGATCCGCATCGGTCATCTGCCCGACTCCGGCCTCACCGCAACGCGCGTCGGCCAAGTGAGACGCGTGATCTGCGGATCCCCTGGCTATTTTGAAAAGCATGGCGTTCCGATGACGCCCGGCGATCTGTCGACCCATCGCATTGTCGCCTCGACCAGTGCGTGGACATCGCTCGAATGGCGTTTCGGGGTGCGGAAGAAGTCAACCGTCCACGTCAATCCTCGTCTCTTCTGCAGCACCAACGAGGCTGCTATCTCGGCGGCGGCTTCCGGCTGGGGTCTGACGCGCGTTCTGTCCTATCAGATTGCGCCGCAGCTTGAGGCTGGCGAATTGCGCACCGTCCTCGCTGATTATGAAGAGGAGGCTTTGCCGATCCATGTCGTCCATCCCGAAGGCCGGCATGCTTCGGCAAAAGTGCGAAGCTTCATCGATTTTTCGGTGGAAAAGCTGAGATCCAACAGACACTTCAATTAGTGGGGAAAGACCCGCGTATTCAGCTCTGAATGCGCGGGCTCTCATGAAAGCGATTGTTACCTTGCAATCTTGCGATCGAGGAAATCGCGGATGAGTGGCACCATCTCCTCCAGCTTGTCTTCAAGGGCGAAATGACCTGTGTCGAGGAGGTGCATTTCAGCGTCCGGAAGATCACGCAGGTAAGGATGGGCGCCGACCTCCGGGAAGATCTTGTCGTTCTTGCCCCAGACGATCAGCGTCGGCGGCTTTCGTTCACGGAAGAAGGCCTGGAACTGCGGGTAGAGCGGGACGTTCGTGCCGTAATCGTGGAAGAGGTCGAGCTGGATATCCTTGTTGCCGGGACGGTCGAGCAAAGCCTGATCGTGAACCCAGTTGTCTGGGCTGATGCGGGTGAGGTCCTTGACACCGTCCGTGTACTGGAACTTGGTGGTCTCAAGAACCACGAGATTGGAGAGCGCCTCGCGCTTCTCCTTCGAATCGTCGGCCCAGTAGGCCTTGATCGGATCCCAGAACTCGCGCAGGCCTTCTTCATAGGCGTTGCCGTTCTGGACGATCAACCCGCTCACCCGTTCCGGATGCTTGAGAGCCAGACGGTAGCCAACCGGTGCGCCGTAATCCATGAGATACATGGCGTATTTCTTGGCGCCGAGCTCAGTCATCAGCGTATCGACCATGTCTGCATAATGGCCGAATGTGTAGGCGAACTTGGTGTGATCCGGTGCGTCACTCTGACCAAAGCCCGGATAGTCGGGGGCGATGACGTGGTAGCGATCTGCCAGCAACGGAATGAGGTTGCGGAACATGTGCGAGGATGTTGGGAAGCCGTGCAGAAGCAGGACGACCGGGCCGTCGGCCGGGCCGGCTTCCCGATAGAATATGTCGACGCCATCGATCTTGGTCGAACGATAGTGTACGGTCACCGGCACCTGCTGGGCGATCGCAACCTGCTTGGCAGGAGCGGCGACGGCTTGGGAAAGGGGAGCAAAGCTGACGGTTGCCAGCATCAGGGAAAGGATCAGTCTGTTCATCTCAGTTCTCCGTTTTTGACAAATTCACCAACAGCCCTTGCTGGCCTGGCACCAACATAGCCATTCATCGGAATCCGTTAATCGGCAGAACGTGGAAGTTATTATTCCACTTGCAGGAAGAATTCGCCCCCTATCGCGAGCAGGCATCGCGATCCAGCCAGCGGTGAGGGCACAAAACCACCTGTGCATGTGCAAACCAGCTAACTGTTTCTTCACGCCAGGCAGATAGTTCAAGAAAATGATGATCTGTTCTGAGGGCATGATGACCTTGGGTGACATGGAAGCAATGTTGCAAATGGCGCAGCTGATGGAAGCTGCGGGCGTGATGGTTGCGGTCTACGACCAGGATGACCGGTTACGCTTTGCCAATCGTGCGTTTCGCGATGCCTGGTTCATCGCAGAGGACGAACAACCACTCTGGTCCGAGCTGATGCGGCGCAACTTTCACGCCCGCCGCGGAACGATCATTGCCATGACCGACTTTGAGAGCTGGTTGCTGTCGACGCTCGCCCGTCGAGGCAAAGCCGGGTTTCGCGCCTTTGAGACCGACCTTCATGACGGCCGATGGTTATGGATGACCGAGACCATGCAGGCCAATGGCTGGATGCTCTGTGTCGCAAGCGACGTGACATCGATCCGCTCCGACCAGAGGACGCTGCGGCAAGATCGCGACAGCGCGATCAAGGCCTCCCAGACCGACGAGCTGACCGGTATCCCCAGCAGACGTTTCGTCATGTCGAAGATCGAGGAGCTGGTGCGCGGCTGTGGTAACCAGCAGGAGAAGGGCGGTTGCCTCGCGGTTCTCGACATCGACAATTTCAAATATATCAATGACCGTTTCGGCCATATTACCGGTGATGCCGTTCTCAGGGATTTCGCAGCCACGCTGCAGAAAATGGTGCGCAAGACGGATATTCTCGGTCGCGTCGGCGGCGAAGAGTTTGTTCTGGTTCTTCCGAACACGGTTCCCGAAGAAGCGGCAGAGATCGTCAATCGCATGCTGGTTGCCGTGAGGCAGTCTCGCCCGCTGGCCGATCAGCTCAGCTTCCGCTACAGTTTTTCCGCAGGCATTGCCTCTCTCATGAGCGGAGACTATGCCAATGATATCTATCGAAGGGCCGATCTGGCGCTCTACGCGGCCAAGATGAGAGGCCGCGACCAGATCAGCATCGATCCCCATGCGCACCCGCTTGGACGGCAGAAATCATAACCGGCCATAAGCCAGAGAGTTTCAATGGTCGAAAAGATCGCGCCCACCTCGCCCACGGCAGCCTCCTCGGCCACACACGTGAACCACAGCACCTCCATCGGCTCTGAACCTGACAATGCCTGGGTCGCCGGGCGACAGGCAAAGATCACCGCTGGCAATGAGAAAAAAGATGATCACCATACCGCTGATAGCGATGGGGATCGTATCGACGCTGATGATGATCGCGCAGCGGATCGGCATCTGGACCATCACTCCCCCCATCCCCGTGCAGAGGCTGCCGATCCGGACGAAGAACGCCTGTCCGGCGAGAGTGACCGCATCGGCAGCGGCAACCTGGATGAGGATGTCCCGTTCGGCGAGCATGTCGGATATCTGTAAGTGATTGCGATCACACACTGACCAGCCCATCGCGCCTAGCTTCGATCAGGAGCCGGCTCATCATTGATACCGGTTCATCTCTACTCATCGCACTCAGACTTGGTCAGCAACAGCTGAGAAAACCTTTTCTCACTTGACACGTTACCTGAGAAAAGCTTTTCTCATCGTAATTTCGATGGGAGGAGCTGCTGGACACAACGGGAGGGAAAAGAGGCCGGATCACCATTCACGATGTCGCGGCTGCTGCTGGAATCAGCATCTCCACGGCATCGAAGGCGCTAAACGATACGGGCCGGATGGGACTGGAAACGCGCGAACGGGTCAAGCGCATCGCGGCGGAGATCGGGTACAGGCCGAACGCTTTGGCGAGGGGCCTGCTCAGCAAACGCAGTTTCACGATCGGGCTTCTCACCAACGATACCTATGGCCGTTTTACCCTGCCGGTCATGGCAGGCATATCGGATGCTCTCGTTGATCATGGCGTTTCGGTCTTTCTGTGCGCGATTGAGGAGGACCCGGCGCTGGCGCAGATTCATGTCGAGGCGATGCTCGACAAACAGGTTGACGGCATCATCGCAACGGGAAAGCGTCTCGATAGAAGGTTACCGGTCGATCTGTCGAATTTGAATGTGCCGGTGGTCTACGCATTTACGGAAGGAGCGTCCGGAAGTGTCACCTTCCGCTCCGATGATGCGCAGGGCGCGCGGCTTGCCGTCGAGTGGCTGGCAAAGCTCGGGCGCAAGCGAATGGTGCATGTCACCGGACCGGAGAATTTCTTCTCGGTGCGCGAGCGTGCCGATGCCTATCGCAGGGTCGCGGGAGAAGAGCGGCCGGTCCTGTTTGGGGTGTGGTCGGAAACCTGGGGCCACGAGGCCGTTGCAAGATTGTGGAGCGACGGCGGCGAAAAGCCGGACGGCATCTTCTGCGGCAATGACCAGATTGCGCGCGGTGTCATCGATGCGCTACGCGAACGGGGCATCCGGGTGCCGCAGGATGTTTCGGTGGTCGGCTTCGACAATTGGGAGATTGTCGCCGCCCAGACACGGCCGCCGCTGACGACGGTGGATATGGAGTTGAAGGAACTGGGGCGACAGGCCGGATTAACGGTTCTGGCGCTTGCGGAGGGACGCTCTGTCGAGCCCGGCATCAGGAAACTGCCATGCCGTCTTGTCGTGCGGCAATCATGCGGGGGTGACACCCTCGGAATATAGCAACGGCGCGAAGGAGACGCGCCAATTTGGGAGGAGAGCCAATGATGAAGCGTCTATTGGTGGCAACTAGTATTGCCACCCTCAGCCTGGTCTCGACAGCCTCGGCTGCCGAAAAAATCGAAATGTGGGTTCGCACGGGTATTGGCGATTCCTTCAAGAAGGTTGTCGAGGCCTATAATGCGAGCCACGAAAACCAGGTCGTCACCACCGAAGTGCCCTTCGGCGAACTGGTGCAGAAATACGCAACCGCAATCGCCGGAGGCCAGGCGCCCGATGCCCTGTCGATGGACCTGATCTATAACCCGGCCTTCGCTGCCGCGGGTCAGCTTGAGGACCTGACGGATTGGGCAAAGAGTCTGCCCTATTTCAATTCGCTGTCGCCGTCGCATGTCAAACTCGGCACCTATCAGGACAAGATCTACGGTCTGCCGCTTTCGGTCGAGACTTCTGTCTTTGCCTGGAACAAGGACCTGTACAAGAAGGCTGGCCTCGATCCTGAAAAGGCACCTGCGACCTGGGAGGAAATCGAAGCCAACGCCGAGAAAATCCGCAAGCTCGGCGATGATACCTACGGCTTCTACTTCTCGGGCGGCGGTTGCGGCGGCTGCATGATCTTCACCTTCACGCCGCTCGTCTGGGGTGCTGGTGCGGATATCCTCTCGGCGGACAGCAAGACCGCAACGCTCGACACGCCGCAGATGCGCAAGGCCATCGGCTTCTATCGCGATATGGTCAAGAAGGATCTCGTTCCGGCAAGTGCTGCGAGCGACAATGGCACCAACTTCCTGAGCTTCACGAACGGCAAGATCGGCCAGCAGAGCCTCGGCGCCTTCGCGATTGGGACGCTGGTTACCCAGTATCCTGACATCAACTTCGGCGTGACGCTGATCCCGAGCGTGGATGGCAAGACTTCCTCCTTTGCCGGCGGCGACAATTTCGTCATCACCAAGGGCACGAAGAAGATCGATGCCGTGAAGGAATTCCTCGAGTACATCTATTCGATGGACGGCCAGAAGGTCATGGCGAAATATGGCAGCCTGCCGACGCGCGGCGATATCGCCGATCAGGTTCTTGCCGGACTCGATCCCCGCATGCAGGTGGGCCTGAAGGCAATCTCCGTTGCCAAAACACCTTATACGCTGCAGTTCAATGATCTGATCAACAGCGCGAATGGACCCTGGGCGACCTTCACCAACGCCGCGATCTTCGGCGATGACGTCGATGGCGCTTTCTCGAATGCTCAGTCCGAGATGCAGTCCATCATCGACAGCGGCCAATAACTCTCCCGGCCGTGGCCGGGGGACGGTGGCAGTTCCCCGGCCGATCCATGACTTTATTCATAAGATGCGGAGGTTTCGATGACCGGTTCCGGTTCACAGCGCACGCGCGCTGTCCGAAAACGGCGAAGATCGCAATGGCGCGGCTTTCTTTATATCGCGCCGGCCATGGCACTCGTCATCGTCTTCTTCGTCATGCCCGTGCTGTTCACTGGGTGGATGAGCCTGCACAACTGGCCGCTGATGGGTGCAGCGCGCTGGATCGGTTTTGCCAATTATATCCGCATGTGGAACGACAGCCGTTTCATGGCGGCCTTGAACTTCACCGCCTATTACACGGTCATCGTAACCATCGCGATCTTCGCAGTCGCCTTCCCCCTCGCGATCTTCGTAGAGAAGGAACGCCGCTTCGTCAGCACCTACCGCACGATCATCTTCCTCCCCGTCGTGGTCGGCTTGGCAACAGCATCGCTGCTCTGGGTGTGGCTTGCCAATGTCGACAGCGGCTTTATCGGCCCGGCCCTTCGTGCGCTTGGCTTCGTCGAGCGAAGCCCCAATATCATGGCAAGCTTCGATACCGCTTTTGCAACCATCATCGTCATGGTCGTCTGGAAAATCGCCGGCTTTACGATGATCATCCTGTTGACCGGACTGCAGGCCATCCCATCCGAGTTGACGGAGGCTGCCCGCATCGATGGCGCCGGCCGTTGGCAGCGCTTCCGGCACCTGACCCTGCCGCTGATGCGCAAGACGATTGCGCTAGCGCTGATCGTCTCGGTCACCGGCTCGATCCTCGCCTTCGACCAGTTCTACATCATGACGGCAGGTGGACCACAGAACAAGATGATCTCGGTCGTCTATTACATCTTCAACCAGTCCTTCGTCTCCTTCAATCTGGGTTACGGATCCGCCCTTTCGATCGTGCTTCTGGCAATCCTCGTTGCGATCTCAATCGTCCAGCTCTGGCTGCTGCGTGTCGGGGAGGAACGCTGATGATCTCCTCCCGTGAACGCCGCGCCCGCAAACGCTTCAGGTCGCAATCGGCCTATCATGTCGCCGGCATTGCCATTTCGATCTTTTTCCTGGCGCCCTTCGTCATCACGCTGCTCGCCTCCTTCCGGCACGGCACGGAGGCGAGCTTGCCGCCGCTCCCGCCCTGGCCGACGACAGGGGTCAGCTTCGATGCCTATGCGCTGCTCGATACGTTCGGCGCCGGCATCTGGCGGCACATGATCAACTCGCTCTTCGTTTCGCTGGCAACAGTGCTGCTGACGGTCACCGTGAGCCTGCTCGCCGGGTATGGCTTCTCGCGCTACCGCTTTCCACTGAAGAATGCGCTTTTCGTGCTGATCATCGCCACGCTGATGATCCCGTTCCAGTCGATCCTGACACCGCTCTTCATCATCCTGGCAAAGCTCGGTCTCAACAATTCGCTGCTGGGGCTGACCCTCGTCTATGTCACTCTGCAACTTCCCTTCTCCGTCTTCATGATGCGCAATGCTTTCGACGCCGTGCCGAAGGAGATCGAGGAGGCAGCGCGCATCGACGGGGCACGGGATCTGAGGCTGCTGATCCGCGTGCTCCTGCCGCTGGTGCTGCCGGGTATTGCGACGGTCGCGATCTTTGCTTTCCTCAATGCCTGGAACGAGTTCCTGGCCGCCCTCGTGCTGCTCTCCAGCAACGAGAAATACACGCTTCCCGTCCTGATGACGGCGGTGCGCGCCGGACGCCTCGGCGCCATCAACTGGGGCGCGGTCCAGGCCGGTGTCGTCGTGATGACGATCCCCTGCCTGATCGTCTTCCTGCTCCTGCAACGCTACTACATGCGCGGGCTGATGGCCGGCGCGGTGAAATGAAGACCTTTCAACAAAATGGATGAAGCCATGAACCAGCTGAAAAGAGATAGCCAGTTCCGCCCCCTGCCCGTGCCGAGTGTCGAATTGCAGGGCCTGTTTGGCGATCGCCAGGATGCAATCTGCGATTCCACCGCCGAAACGCTGCTCGACCGCTGCGTCGAGGCCGGTATGCTGCAAGCGATCGACGTGACGAAGCCAAGCCCCGGCGTCGTCATTCCGATCGGCCCCTGGGGCGGCACGACGCAGATGTTCTGGGACAGCGACCTCGGCAAGTCGATCGAGACCGTGGCCTACTCACTCTACCGCCGGCCCAATCCGCAGCTCGAGGCCCGCGTCGATCAGATCATCGACATGTATGAGAAACTCCAGGACAAGGATGGCTATCTGAACGCGTGGTTCCAGCGCGTACAGCCGGGTCGCCGCTGGACGAACCTGCGCGACCACCACGAACTCTATTGCGCGGGACACCTGATCGAAGGCGCCGTCGCTTATTACCAGGCGACCGGCAAGAAGAAGCTGCTCGACATCATGAGCCGCTATGCCGATTACCTGATCACGGTCTTCGGCCATGGCCCTGGCCAGATCCCCGGCTATTGCGGCCACGAAGAGGTGGAACTTGCGCTCGTCAAGCTGGCGCGCGTCACCGGCGAAAAGAAATATCTCGACCTCTCAAAATTCTTCATCGACGAGCGCGGCACCGAACCGCATTTCTTTACCGAAGAAGCGATCCGAGACGGTCGCAGCGCCGCTGATTTCCATCAGAAAACCTATGAATATGGTCAGGCGCATCTGCCGGTGCGCGAGCAGAAGAAGGTCGTCGGCCATGCGGTGCGCGCCATGTACCTCTATGCCGGCATGGCCGATATCGCCACGGAATATAATGACGATACACTGACGTCCGCGCTCGAGACCCTCTGGGACGACCTGACGACCAAGCAGATGTACGTCACTGGCGGCATCGGCCCGGCAGCCTCCAACGAGGGCTTTACCGACTATTACGACCTGCCGAACGAGAGCGCCTATGCAGAAACCTGCGCTTCCGTCGGCCTGGTCTTCTGGGCGAACCGCATGCTCGGCCGCGGTCCGAACCGCCGCTATGCCGATATCATGGAGCAGGCACTCTACAATGGCGCCATGGCCGGCCTGTCGCTCGACGGCACGCGCTTCTTCTATGAAAACCCGCTCGAAAGTGCCGGCAAGCATCACCGCTGGATCTGGCATCATTGCCCCTGCTGCCCGCCGAACATCGCCCGTCTGCTCGCCTCCGTCGGCTCCTATATGTATGCGATCGCCGAAGACGAGATTGCCGTCCATCTCTACGGGGAGAGCAAGGCGCGCTTCGATCTTGCCGGCGCCAAGGTGGAGCTTTCACAGCAGACCCGCTATCCCTGGGATGGCGCGATCCACTTCGATGTGGCGCTCGACCGTCCCGCCCGTTTCGCGCTGTCGCTGCGCATCCCGGAATGGGCTGAAGGTGCGGCGCTCTCCGTTAATGGCGAAAAGCTCGATCTGCAATCCGTCGTCATCGATGGTTATGCTCGTATCGAGCGCGACTGGAAGAGCGGTGACAAGGTCGATCTGTCGATCCCGCTGACAGTCCGTAAACTCTTTGCCAACCCGCTGGTACGTCAGGACGCCGGCCGCACGGCGCTGATGCGAGGACCTCTGGTCTATTGCGTCGAGGAAACCGACAACGGCGCCGGGCTGAACGGCATTACCCTTTCGGCCGATGTTTCGCAGGCCAAGACCTCCGAAATTGCTGGTCTTCGCGGCGCAGTCGCCCTCGAACTTCCCGTCAGCCGTGATACGGCCGACTGGGGCTCGGCGCTCTATCGCACTTCGCCGCCTGCCACAAAACAGGCGAGCGCACGCTTCGTCCCCTATCCTTTCTGGGATAATCGCGAACCGGGCGAGATGCTCGTCTGGGTCAGAGCCGGCGAGGCGCGCGGTGAATAAAATGGCGGATACGGGCGTCGTGCTGACCGAAATTCGCAAGAGTTTCGGCAATCTGGAAGTCATCCATGGCATCGACCTGACCATATCGGAGGGGTCCTTCGTCGTCTTCGTCGGCCCGTCTGGATGCGGAAAATCGACGCTGCTGCGCATGATCGCGGGGTTGGAGGATGTCACCGACGGCGAGATCGAGATCAAGGGACGCAACGTCACCGATCTCGACCCTTCCGATCGCGGCATCGCCATGGTGTTCCAGTCTTACGCGCTCTATCCGCATATGAGCGTGCGCGACAATCTCGCCTTCGGCCTGAAGATGGCTAGAACGCAGGTCTCGGAGATCGAGATCCGCGTCAAGGCCGCCTCGGCGATCCTGAAGATCGATCATTTGCTTGATCGCCGGCCGGGCCAGCTTTCTGGTGGCCAGCGGCAGCGCGTCGCGATCGGTCGCGCGATCGTCCGCAAGCCGGATGTCTTCCTCTTCGACGAACCGCTGTCTAACCTCGACGCGGAACTGCGCGTCTCGATGCGTATCGAAATCGCAAGACTTCACCGCGAGCTCGGCAATACGATGATCTATGTCACGCATGACCAAACCGAAGCCATGACACTCGCCGACAAGATCGTCGTACTTCGCGATGGATATATCGAACAGGCGGGAACACCGCGCGAGATCTACGAACGGCCGAACAATGTCTTCGTCGCGGGTTTCATCGGTTCGCCGCGCATGAATCTTCTTGAGGCAAGCTGGGCCGGCGACAGCAATATCATGGTGGCCGGCAAGCGGATCCGTTCGCCGATCGGCGGCGCCGGCTTGAGCGAAGGGCAGAAGATTACACTGGGCATGCGTCCGGAGCATCTGAGGGTTGCCGCAAACTCTCAAGATGAAACGCTAAGGGCCACGGTCGATTTTGACGAATATCTCGGCGGCACTCAGTTCCTCTATTGCCAACTTGGCGATGGCCAGCCGCTGACCGTCGAATATCGGGGCTCCTCCGACATCGCGACCGGCAGCCAGCTTGCCTTCACCTGCGATCCTGCCCATCTGCATATCTTCAACGCCGATGGTGTCCGGCTCGACAAGTAAACTCGACCGATTGTAGGCTGCGGTCCGTTCTTCGGTCGGACGCTGCGGCACCGGCCGATCCCATTTCCCGCTGGAGGACAGCCCCGCCTGTCGCGTTGCATTGATCGTTTTCCTGGACTTCGAGGCCTCGTCCCTCAGCAAGAAAAGCGTTCCGATCGAAATTGCCTGGGTGTTCGAAGACGGTCGCTCGCGCTCTATCTTGATCCGCCCTGCCGCCGACTGGGACGATTGGGCAGCCGATGCAGAAGCAATCCATGGGATCTCGCGGGAATTGCTCGCATCGGAAGGCGTGCCGGTGAAGCAGGTCGCCAGCGAAATGATCGAGGTTTTGACCGGCCACGATCTCTATGCGAGCGCGCCGTCATGGGATGGAAAATGGCTGAGCGTTCTCCTGCGCGCCGCAGGCTTTCCGCGCCATGCTCTCCGGCTCGGCAAGTCACGCGATGCCTTTATGGCTGCGGCGCGTGAATTGACAGGAGCGGCGATCACGGAGACAGAGTTATCGAAGCTCATCGACGGTATCGTCGAGGAAAGCAAAGAGGTAATCCCGGCGCATCGCGCATTGGCGGACGCCACGCTTGAGCTTAGCCGATGGAAGCTTGTCCGCGAGGCGGCCAAGAAGCGGATGGCGACAGGCGGGTAGAGGTCAGCGTTTGTGAAAGCTCTCCGTCACCCAGCGCGCAAAATCCGCAGCCGGGGGCGTAAGGCGATCGAAGCTGCGGGCGACCAGCCAGTAGGCGCCATTCGGAACAGCGAGGTCGAAGAGCTGGCGCAAGCGGCCGGCCTTGATTTCCTCTTCTGCAAAGGCTTCGTCCAGGAGTGCAACGCCCTGGCCGCGTAGCGCCGCCTGTAGAACGAGCCCGTCATCGGCATAGACGGGTCCTTTTGCCGTCTCGGGCATGATGCCGGCCGCCTCGAACCACCGGCTCCAGGCGTCGCGGGTCTCCTCATGCAAGAGCTCATAAGCAAAGATCTCATGCGGAGAAGAGATCGGTGGACCACGCGCCAGAAGATCGGAAGCGATTACCGGCACGGAGCGGACGTCGATCAGGTGCCGGCTTTCTGTCCGTGGCCATGCGGCGACGGTGGCGCTGTGCCTGATTGCAATCTGCGCCTGGCCGGTACGGAATTCGATCGTCCGCGGATCGGCATCGAGCAATATCTCCACGTCAGGATGACGTTTGCGGAATTCCGGCAGCCGCGGCACCAGCCAGCAAGCGGCAAAGGAAGGTTCGACACTGACTTTCAGATCCGCTGACATTGAAGCTCCGCGGATATCCTCCAGGGATTCATCGATCTGGTCGAAGGAAGGAGTGAGCACGGCAAGCAGTTGCCGGCCGCTTCCAGTCAGCAGAACACTTCGATGGCGCCGCTCGAAGAGCGGCTGGCCCAATAGCTGTTCCAGTTCGCGGATCTGTCGGCTGACGGCCGCCTGCGAGATGAACAGTTCCTCGGCTGCGAGCGTGAAGCTCTCGAGCCGCCCGGCAGCCTCGAAACTGCGCAATGCCGTCAGCGGAAGCCGGCCGCGTTTCATCCCATAACCTCAAGTTATCCGAAGCCGACGATAAGCTCGTTTGAAGACTGGGCGCAAGAGGAGGAGAACACTTGCGAAAGGAGAAACGCCATGTGGAAGCAAATCATTACCGCCCTGATGGATGCGCTTCGCCTCGTCACCTACACATCTGATGACAGGAAAAACCGGCGCCGCTGGAACACCTGAACGCTCACGCAGTTTATCGGGATTCTCGCGCATTCATAATCCTGCACCGAAGCCTATATAGACCTCTCCCATTTGATAAGCAGGAGCATGATGATGCAGAAGCGCAAACTCGGCGGCCAGGGACTTGATGTATCGGCCATCGGCCTCGGATGTATGGGCATGAGCCAGTCCTACGGGCCGGCTGATGAAACGGAATCCATCGCCACCCTTCACCGTGCCATCGAACTCGGCTGCACATTTCTCGATACAGCCGAGGTCTACGGCCCCTACAGGAATGAGGAATTGCTCGGCCGTGCGCTAAGAGGTCGCCGCAATGAGGTGACGTTGGCCACGAAATTCGGCTTTCGCCTGAAAGATGGCAAGCAGGTTGGCACCGAGCGTGACAGCCGGCCGGAAACCATTCGCAGCGCCGTCGAAGGCTCGCTCAAGCGCCTTGCCACCGACCACATTGACCTCATCTACCAGCACCGCGTCGATCCGGCTGTCCCGATGGAAGATGTCGCCGGTACCGTCGCCGAGCTCGTCCAGGAAGGCAAGGTTCGCTATTTCGGCCTCTCCGAAGCTGGTGTTGCCAATATCCGCCGCGCCCACGCCGTCTATCCCGTGTCGGCCGTGCAGAGCGAATATTCACTCTGGGAGCGCAATCTCGAAGCCGACGTCATCCCTGCTTTGAAGGAGCTCGGCATCGGCCTCGTGCCCTTCAGCCCACTCGGCCGCGGCTTCCTGACCGGGGAGGTCAAGCGTGCCGAAGACTATCCGGAAGGCGATTTCCGTCGCGGCGATCCGCGCTATCAGGGCGAAAATTACGATGCCAATGTCCGCGCAGCCGAGGCCGTCCGCTCGGTTGCATCCTCGCTCGGCGTCAAGCCGGGCCAGATCGCGCTCGCCTGGATCCTGCACAAGGGCAGCGACTTTGTGCCGATCCCCGGTACCAAGCGCCGCACCTACCTGGAAGACAATATCGCCGCGGCCGCCATTTCGCTCAATGCTGAGCAGATGAAGGCGCTCGATGTAGCGCTTGCCCCCGGCAGGGTTTCGGGCAAGCGCTACAACGACACGATCATGGCGACGATCGACCGCTGAGGGTGGCTCACGCGTCGATGTCGGTCGACAGCGTGATCTCCTTTTGCGCCTCCAGCTCGGCAAGCCGCTCGTTCAGAGCTTTGCGGATCGACTGATATGTCGTGCTGCCGAGCGCAAGTCTTTTGGGCGCCGGTTGTTTTTTGGCCGCCGCGATCATCGCGTCGGTCATCTTCACGGGGTCGCCCAGGATCTTGAACGAGCCGTCGGCAATGGCTCTGCGCACCTGGCCGGCCGGCGTTTCGTCATAGACTTCCATCTTCGGCGCCCTGACGAGGCCCTTGCCGAAATCGGTCCCCGCCGGCCCCGGCTCGGCAATGGTGATGTCAATGCCGAAGGGAGCAACTTCCTGCGCTACCGCCTCGATAAAACCTTCAATCCCCCATTTGGTGGCATGATATAGGCTGAAATTCGGATAGGCGATCTGGCCGCCTTCCGAAGCGACCTGCAGGATGCGACCACCGCCCTGCTGACGCAGATACGGCAAGGCCGCGCGGATCACCTGAATGGAGCCGATCAGGTTGGTATCGATCTGATGGCGGATCTGCGCATCGCTCACCTCTTCTGCTGCGCCAAACAGGCCGTATCCGGCATTGCTGACGACGACATCGATGCGCCCCATCTGCTCAAAGGCGGCGTCGACGACTGCATGAACGGCGCGGTCGTCGGTGACGTCGAGCGTCGTGACCCAGAGCCGGTCGCCATATTGCGCCTCGAGGTCAGCCAGAGCCTCCCGCTTGCGGAGAGTGGCGGCCACGCGATCGCCGCGCGCCAGCAATTTCTCGGTCATGATCCGGCCGAAACCGGAGGATGTGCCTGTGATGAACCATGTCTTTGTCATCGTCTCTACCTTTCTCACACCGCTGGATCGCGGCTTGATGACAGCAAAGATAGAGGTGATTATTGATGTGATAATCCATTCAAATCTGCATGAGCTGTTGAAAAATACCCATGAGTTATCGGCCGACACTTGATGACCTCAATGCCTTTGCGGCAATCGTCACCCACCGCAGCTTCCGCAAGGCGGCCGGCGAACTCGGCCTGTCGCCTTCGACACTGAGCCACATGATGCGCAATATGGAAGCGCGCATGGGCGTGCGCCTGCTGCATCGCACGACACGCAGCGTCGCAGCCACCGAAGCCGGCGAGATGCTTTTAGATAGGCTGAAACCGGTCCTGCGCGATCTCGATCTGGCGCTCGATGCCGTCGGCGAATTCGGCCGGCAGCCGAGCGGCACGCTGCGCATCAACGCCAGCGAAATTGCCGCCCGCGTATTGTTGAATGCCGCCATTCCTCTCTTTCTCGAGCGCTATCCGGAGATATCGCTCGATATCGTCACCGAAAACCGGCTGGTGGATATTGTCGGCGAGGGCTTCGACGCCGGCATCCGCCTGCGAGAATCCGTGCCGCTTGATATGATAGCGGTCGAATTCGGCGGCGAGGCACGTTTCCTTGCGATTGCCTCGTCAGCTTATTTGAAAGACCACAAGCAACCGAAAACGCCTGAAGACCTCAAGCGCCACCGCTGCATCCGCCTGCGTATGCCGAGTGGCAAACTCTACCGCTGGGAGTTCGAGAAACATGGCCAGGAAGTGACGATCGAGGTATCGGGCGCCCTGACGCTCGATCATGTAGAACTGATGGCGGAGGCGGCGGTCAAAGGACTTGGCATCGCCTATGTGCCGGAAAGGGTCGCCAGGCCCTACCTTGCCAGCGGCGATCTAATCTCCGTTCTCGACGACTGGTGCCCGTCGATCCCCGGACTCTGCCTTTATTATCCCGGTCACAGGCATGTGCCGCAAAGCCTCAGGGCCTTCATATCCGTGCTGACGGAAGTCGAGCGGCAAGGCGCTTAGGCCCCCCACTCATCACCTCTGCCCATTCTGTCTCGCCTGTTCCGCAGCGCGAAAGCGCGATGGCGTCATGCCGCGTCTTGCTTTGAAAGCCTTGCCGAATGCCGCTTCGGATTCATAACCGACCTCTGCAGCGATATCTGCAACAGTCCGGCGGGTCCTGAGCAACTGGTCGCTCGCCAGCATCATTCTGATATCGGTCAGGAATGCGCCAACCGTCATTCCGGCGCGCTCGCGAAATTGCCGGGCATAGGTGGCACGCGACATTGCCGAACGACGGGCAAGATCATCGATCGTCCAGTCAAAGGCCGGCGAAGACATCATTGCCACAATGGATTTGCCGAGCCTGGCATCCCCAAGCAATTGCAGCAGCCCCCCGGATGCGACGGGCGAAACCTTGCCAGCCCTCACCGCCATGATGAAAAGCGAGAGACAGGTCGCGGTAATGATCGCCAATGCTCCCGGTTTCTCCTCAGCCGTTTCCCTGTAAAGCATGGCGACCAACGTCTTCAGCAGCTCCTCCGTTTCCTCGGCGAGCGACACGTGAAAGACATCAGGCAGGCTATCGAGCAGCAAGGCGGACGATCCCGGGGCACAATCGAAATGGCCACAGAGCAGGTCGACATCGGCCTCGCCTTCACCGTTTTCGCGCAAGGGCAACATGCCACCCTTAGCGATGCGCAGAGGCTGTACTTCGCCACGTGGCCGCAAGCCGACGATCGTATGCGCATCCCCGCGCGGCAGCAGCAAGAAATCGCCGGAGCGCAAGGTGATTTGACGACCGGAGCCGAGGCGAATGAGGCAATCGCCGCCGAGGATCAAATGAAACGGTAGCGTACCTGTTGCAGCGGGTTCGTGGTCGATATGAAATGCGCCCTGCAGCCGGCAGCGAATGTCGAGCGTCGGCTGCAGGCGGGCAAGTTCGATAAGGCGGCTTAGAATATCCATGAGACGATCGAGCTAGAAAATGACTTTTTTGAGCATTCAAACTATCGACCTTCAAAGTCATAGTCACTTCCAACAGCCGAGGCAATCACGCCATCGCTGATGTGAGAAGGAATGATTTTCATGTTGGATTGGAAGGAATATCGCGGCGAACTCCTGGGTCGGATCGGCGAAATCGCCAAGATCGTGCCAGAGACGATCAAAGGCTATCAAACCCTTTCGACCGCCGGACAGAAGACCAATCATCTCGACCCCAAGCAGCGTGAACTGATCGCGCTTGCCGTGGCCGTCACCGTCCGCTGCGATGGCTGTATCGCCGTACATACGACCGAAGCCCAGAAGGTCGGCGCTACCAAGGAGGAAATTGCAGAAGCCCTCGGTGTCGCGATCTCGGTAAATGCCGGTGCTGCTCTTGTCTATTCGGCGCGCGTGATGGACGCCGCCGACGCCGTTGCAAAATAGAACATCCAACGTGAACCGCTTGCCGCACTGGCAGGATAAATGATCCTGCCGGACCAATTCGGAGAACCGAAATGTCGCTCCCACGCATACCCGCTGCATTCTTTGGCATTGTTCTTGGTGTTGTCGGGCTCGGCAACAGCTGGCGCGCCGCCGCTGCCATCTGGCCGGTTCCGGCCGGCGTGGGCGAAACCATCAGCCTTCTTGGCTTTGTGACCTGGCTCGTCCTCATCCTCCTCTATGCCGCGAAATGCTTTGTCGCGCCGAAGGAGGTGATGGCGGAACTTCAGCATCCCATCCAGTGCTGCTTCGTCGGACTGATCGGCGTCGCGACCATGCTGGCCGGACTTGCAATCCTTCCCTATTCGCGTATCACAACTGAAGTCTTGGCTCTGGCGGGGTTCGCTATCACCCTGCTTTTCCTGCTTTGGCGAACCGGTCTGCTCTGGCGTGGCGGGCGTGATCCGGTCACCAACACGCCGGTTCTTTATCTGCCGACTGTTGCCGGTTCTTTCGTCACCGCCATCGCGGCAGGCACGCTTGGTTATGCCGACTGGGGTCAGCTCGCCTTCGGCGCCGGTTTCTTTTCATGGCTGGCAATCGAATCCGTATTGTTGCACCGGCTGCTAATGGCGCCGGAGCTAGCCGCACCGCTGAGGCCGACTCTGGGCATCCAACTTGCCCCGCCCGCCGTTGGCAGCGCCGCTTATCTGAGTGTGACGACCGGCACGCCCGATATGTTCGTGCATGCCATGTTCGGCTACGCCATCCTCCAGGTCCTGATCATCGGCCGCCAGCTGCCCTGGATCATGCAACAACCCTTCGCCGGCTCCTATTGGGCTTTCACCTTCGGCCTTACTGCGCTTTCCACGACAGCACTGCGCATGACGGCGCGCGGCGACACCGGCGCGATCAGCGAGCTTGCGCCTGTTATCTTCGTGCTCGTCAACATCGCGCTTGCGATTATTGCAGTTGGCACGCTCTGGCTGCTGGTGAGAGGCAAGCTCCTTCCTGCTCCTGTCCGGGCCTGAAAGCCCACAGGGCGCTAAACACTTGCCACTTCCTGCTGTAGATCGACCACCGCCTTGATCGGCAGGTGGTCGGACGCCATGCGCGCGAGCGGGGTGTCATGCACCTCCACGGAAGAGATGATCCCTTTCCGGTTGGCAATGATGCGGTCGAGCGCCAGGACCGGCAAACCGGCAGGAAAGCTCGGAACGGCGGGCGGCAGCGGGCCGAAGGCCATCTGGAAAGTATTGAGGGACGAGCGGTCGCCGAGCCTCCATTCGTTGAGATCGCCTAGCAGGATGGTCGGCATTTCGTGACGGTCGCTGATGAGATCGACCAGCGTCTTTGCCTGTTGCGCCCGAGAATGGCGCAGCAGGCCGAAATGGGCGGCGATGATGCGCAGCTTCCCACCAGCTTCGAGCTCAATTTCCGCAACCAGGGCGCCACGCGGCTCCAGCCCCGGCAGCTTCACCTGGTGCACATCATGCACCAGGCCCTTTCGGACGAGCACCACATTGCCGTGCCAGCCATGTGCTTTTACCGCTCCCGAGATCGGAACAGGCACAAGGCCGGTTTCGCGTTCCAGCCTCGGCAAATCAAGGATGCCGGTGCGCTCGCCGAAGCGCGTATCAGCCTCCTGCAGGGCGATCACATCTGCGTCGATCTCGTGGATAACGCGGCTGGTACGCTCGGGATCGAAACGCCGGTCGGTGCCGACGCATTTGTGGACATTATAGGAAGCAATCAGCGTGCCCTCGCCCCGCGGCGCCGGCCCGGCGCTCCAGGTCTCGACGCGTTTCCTTCTGTTTTTGATGGAAGCGAGGATATTGGCGGGGAGACTATCTTTCTTCTTGGCTTGCATCGGAAGGAACGTCGGCTCCATTGCTCGAAAGCTCTTTTTCTTGCATTATAGGCAGCGCAGCAAAACTTGCCATGCTGCAATCACGAAATCCCGCTCAAAGATAGGGCGAACCCAGCCACAACACCTTTTCGAGAAGCCGCACCAGGAAGGGCCGCGACCAAAGCCCTTCAAGCGTAACCGGCGTTGCGGATTTGATGGCATCGTCGACGCGCTCGTCGATCTCAGCAGCAAAGCCGGCATTCAGCACTTCGAGATCGACCTCGAAATTCAGGCGCAACGAGCGCGGGTCGAGATTGGAAGAGCCGACATAGGCCCAGGTTCCGTCGATAGAGAGCAGCTTGGAATGGCTGAAGCTGCCGGTCGAACGCCAGATGCGGCAGTAGTTCTTTACGATCTGGTCGAATTGCGCCGTCATCGCCCGGTCGACCAGGACGAGATTATTGGCGGCAGGCACGACGATATCAACCTCCACCCCGCGCCGGGCCGCCGTCGTCAGTGCACTAATCAGCTCCCGATCCGGCAAAAAGTAAGGTGACATGATCCGGATCGACTGGCGCGCGATGGAAAATGCGCCCATCAGCATCTTGTGGTTGGTCTCCACACTCCGATCAGGTCCGGAAGCGACGACACGCAGGAAGACTGGATCGCCACGCCTGCGCTCCAGTCGATCGATGCGCCAGGCCTCGCCGTTCAGGACCTCGCCTGTCGTGAAACGCCAGTCCTCGGCAGCGACGTCGAAGAGATCGGCAACCGCCGGGCCGCTGATGATGAAATGCGTGTCATGGGCGAAACTCCCACCGACCGCTTCCTCGCTGAAACCTTCGCGGATATTCATACCGCCCGTCAAGGCAGTTTTTCCATCCGCAATCAGGATCTTGCGGTGGGTCCGCAGGTTGGCATAGGGCAGCCTCAGGCCCATGATGACGTTGCCGTTGAAGACATTGACCGTCACCCCGCCGTCCTGCAGATAGCCGAGAATGCTCGGCACCGAATAGCGCGCCCCGACTGCATCGATCAATACGCGTACCGCGACGCCGCGCTTGACGGCCGCAATCAGTGCGTCGGCGATGCGAAGGCCGATCCTGTCGCGGTCGAAGATATAGGTTTCGAGCAGGATGCTGCGCTCGGCACCGTCGATCGCCGTCTTCATCGCCGCATAGGCTTCGTCGCCATTTTCCAGCATATCGATGGAGTTGCCCGTCGTCAGCGGGTAACGCGTGACGCGATCGCCGAGCGTTTGCAAGGCGGCAAAACGCCGGCCGAATTGGCTGATGACGGCATCGGTTTCGGCGTCGAATTTTTCGAGCTCGTGCAGATCGGCGGCAGGCAGCAACACGTCGCGGCGAAGGCTGAGCGACTTGCGGCGGATGCGATTGATGCCGGCGATCATGTAAAGCAGCGCGCCAATGATCGGCGAGAGGATGATGACGCCCACCCAGCCGGTCGCGGCGCGGACCTCTTCCTTGGTCATGGTGGCATGGATCGCCGCCGCTGCCCCCATGGCAATGGAGATGACGAAGAGGATATGCGGCCAGTAGGTCGACAGCAGTTGAAACATCGCGTCCAGAAAGTGTGAGTGCCCTGCATCAATGCACGAAACCGGCTAAGTAGCGGTATTAACGCACCGATCCAGCGATGTGACGCAAAAATATCCAGGAAGTGCGATTTTCCATAGCTATTTGTGGAGGTCGATTTTTGCCGCCCTATCTGCGTCGGCCCTCGCACCGTCAGTGCTGTGCGGCGGCCGACCCCTCGCTGCCAAACTCCTGCTCACGACAGGTATAAGCGTACATGAACTGAATTCCGAATTCGAGCAGAAGCTCCGCCGTCTCAAGCTCGCATTTGGAAAGATCGTTCCCGCAGCCGCGGATCGTACAGGCAATCGCCTTCGAGTCTCGAGCAAACCGCTCGTCGCCGCCGTTTTCTGCTTCTTCCGCGAAAGCCTCGAGGGCTTCTACGACGACATCGGCCATATTGGTGCGTTCCTGCAACGTCATGTCTGCGAGCGACCTTGATAAAGTCTGCATGATTTAACCTCTTCTTTCGCGCGCATACAAAACACAGCGTTAAGCTGTCCGCCGCGGCGATGGAGTGGAAGACAAGGGAATAGATTTACGCGCTTATATGCAGCTCTCGGGCGACCGGCGCAATCACCGAGCTCTGCCAATTGGTCAAAGCAGCATAGAGTTATCTGCAGAGTATCGAAAACAGCGGAAGGGTTTTCAGGTTCGATAGCCGGCCCAAACTTTTCGTGTGCTGGCGCGTTAGCTTTCCCAGTCGGAGGATCCACTATGAATACGATGCCACAGGGATTTCGTTTCGACCTGCTTGCCAAGAGCGGCTATACCGCGCGCGGCATCGTCTTTCTTCTTGTCGCAGGCCTTGCCCTGTTCTCGGGCGTGTCGGGCGGCCGACCGGAGACGAAGTCGGCGCTGTCAACCCTGCTGCAGCAGCCGTTCGGCCGCGTCTGGGTCGGCCTGATCGGCCTGGGCCTGCTAGGGTTCGTCGTCTGGAGGCTTGCTCAGTCGCTTGCAGACAGCGATGGACGTGGCTCTGGAGCAAAGGCGCTGGTGATCAGGATCGCATGGTTTGGCAGTGCTGCGACATATCTCAGCCTCGCGGCCTTTGCTATTGGACACGCCCTGATTTTTGCAGGCGGAAGCGACGAGGCTGGCGAAAAGGATCTCGCCGAATGGATCATGTCGAAGCCGTTTGGATCCTATCTGGCCATTACCGTCGGCGCAGGTTTCATCATCGGCGGCGGGATCACCGCGGCCAAGGGACTGACGAAGAAATTCGAACGATACCTGCGGATCCCGAACAACAGCGGCGTCATCACTGCGATATGCATCTACGGGCTGGTTGCACGCGGCCTCGTCTTTGCAATCACCGGCATTTTATTTGCCTATGCAGGCTTGCGCGTGGATCCGGCTCAAGCCGGCAGCATGGCAGATGCGCTGCAGTGGCTGCGGCAGCTGCCCTTCGGGTCGGTCCTTTACGTTGCCGTCGCTATCGGTCTTGCAGCATTCGGGTTCTACAACCTAATCGAAGCGCGTTATCGCATCGTTCGGGAACCATCTCTGAACGACGTCAAGCGCGCATTGCCGACGCGCGGTCTTTAATTCGCGGCCTGGCTTCGCCTGCCAAGCAGACCAACTCGATTTAAAGTTCCATCTGCCCGCTGAACTCAATCGCGAAAATGACCGAATGCGGCGGCAACTCTACGTTTTCCGAGGCCTTTGCTTCCTTGCCGTAGCGCTCATAGATCACGGTCCCGGCGACCGGTGGCAGGATCAGCGGCTGTTCGGAGAGATTGGCGCGCAGCGCCAGTGTCCGGTGCGCAAACTTCCACCAGACGGCAACACCTCCTTCAGGTGCTTCCACCACGCCGCTTTCGATGGCCCAGCTCTCCCGCAGCAAGGGCACGATATGGGTCTTGCGTAATTTCAAGAGCTCCGCGACGAAAACCAGACTCTTTCGCCCGCCTTCGCTCTCCCGCCATTGCCAGTCGAGCTTTGAATGTTCGAAGGTTGAAAGCGCATTCGGATCGGGCAGATCGGCCGCGGTCTTGCAGGCCTTCAATCCGCCGAAACCCTCGGCTTCCGCCATGCGACCCTCGCGAACTATTTTGGCAAGCTCGCCGGTATAATCGGTGAAGAAATAGAAGGGCCGCCTCTCCCCATACTCCTCTCCCATGAAGAGAAAAGGAATGTGCGGTGAGAGCAGGAGTATCGCTGTCAAAGCATCCAGCATGTCGGGATCGGAAAGGCTCACCAGCCGTTCGCCGAAGGCGCGGTTGCCGATCTGGTCGTGGTTCTGCAGGAAATCCACGAAGGCGGTCGGCGGCAGATAGCGGCGCTCGCCGAGGGGTAGTGCGGGCGGATCGGTTCGATCAGGATAGATGAAGCCGTGCTGAAGCGCCAGGCGAAGCTTATGCCAGAGCTGATCGGCGAAAGGTTTATAATGACCGACGGTTTCACCTGTCGCGACGATATGCGCCACATGATGGAAATCATCGTTCCATTCGGCCTCGTAGGCGTTGACAGCGCCATTTTCGTCACGGACCAGCAGTTCTACGAGATTGCGCTGGTCTTCGACGACCAGATGCACCTGCCTGTCGGCGAAGGCGGTTTTCACCTCCTCGGCCAAGGCCGAAAGCACATGCTTTTCGGAGGTGTCATGGATTTGCTCCACGGCATCGAGCCTGAGCCCGTCCAGCTGGAACTCATCGATCCAGTAGAGCGCATTCTCGATGAAGAAGCGCCGCACCGGTTCCCGCCCGAAATCGATTGCCGCTCCCCAGGGCGTTTGCCGGTCTTTACGGAAGAAGCCCGGCGCATAGCCGTGGAGATAATTGCCCTCAGGGCCAAAGTGATTGTAGACGACGTCGAGCAGCACCATGATGCCGAGGCCATGCGCCGTATCAATGAAGGCCTTGAAATCGGCTGGCGTGCCATAAGCGGAGTGCGGTGCATAGTGGAGCACTCCGTCGTAACCCCAGCCGCGATTGCCGGCAAATTGCGCAACCGGCATCACTTCAATGGCCGTGATACCAGTTTCGGCGAGATGCTTGAGCTTCTGTGCCGCGGCGCGGAATGTACCCTCGGGCGTGAAGGCGCCGATATGGATTTCGCTGATGACGGCTTCTTCCCAGGGGCGGCCGCGCCAGCGCGAATTCTGCCATGGATAGCGCGGATCGACGATCAGCGACGGGCCGTGCACGTTGCCGGCCTGCGCGCGCGACGCCGGGTCCGGCACGGCTTTTCCATCCGGGAGGACGAACATGTACGCATCGCCGGCGGACGCTTCCGCCACCGTCAACTGGAACCAACCGCCGCCGGCATCGTGCATCGGAATATCCCGGCCGCGATGCCGCAACCAGATCGCGTTTTGACCCTGCGTCCAGAGGCGAAAACGCGCACCTCCGCCCCCAAGCAGCTCTGCGCCCCAGCGTCCCGTGCTTTCCGTATTCGTGCCGGTCTTTGAAATTTGGTTCATCCCGCAAGCCCTGTGTGATTTCCGATCAGCATCAAAGTCCCGAGGCTGCGGGTTGTTCCGAACGGACAGGAACAATCCGCGGCGCGATCGGTTGAGAGTGAAAGCCAAGGGTCTACCGCCAATGAACGTCGCACCGAAATTCGGTCCTGCCTTCACGCTTGAAAGCGCCGACGCCGCCGGCCTTGATCAGCTTAGACATCAGGCGGAAGGCTGCACGCGCTGCGAACTTTACAAAAACGCCACCCAGCTCGTCTTTGGCGAGGGATCGCAGAGAGCTGCGATCATGCTCGTCGGCGAACAACCCGGCGACAAGGAGGATATTGCCGGACGCCCTTTCGTAGGCCCGGCCGGACGTCTGCTGGACACCTGTCTCGAAGAAGCCGGGCTCGACCGCTCGCGCTGTTACGTCACCAATGCGGTCAAGCATTTTAAATTCGAGCCTCGCGGCAAGCGTCGCCTGCATTCGAAACCCAATGCAGGGGAGATCCAGCGTTGCGCCTGGTGGCTCGGGGCCGAGATCAAACTGGTGCGGCCGAATCTGGTTGTCGCACTCGGCGCGACAGCACTGTACTCTCTCCTCGGCTCGAAGGTGAAATTGACGCCGGAGCGCGGCCACATTCTTACGCCCGGCAACCACCCGCCGGTCCTCGTGACCATCCACCCCTCCTTCCTTCTGCGGATTCGCGACGAAGAGGATGTCGCGCGCCAGCGTGCAAATTTCATCGCGGACCTGCACCGCGCTGTCCAATATCAAGGCAACTAGAACGAGTTGTTGCCTATAAATACTGCAACCCAAAAATATTCCGGATTTACTTGGCAAATCCCCTTGAAACCGGACCCATTGTCTGGAACCTTTCCAACAGTATCGCGTTCGGACGACGGCATGTTGTGACTGGAGATCAGCGATGGCAGAAACTCGGGACGAGTGGATAAAAAAACGTGCATATGCCCTCTGGGAAGAAGAGGGACACCCAACGGGACGGGATTCGATCCATTGGGAGCAAGCACGGGTTGAGCATGACGCACTCAAGGGGGCTTCAAAATCCTCAAACGGTAAGGAAGTGAAACCTCGGGCGAAGCGAACAGCGGCGGCCAAGACGGGGGCACCCGCAGCAGCGGCTGAGGTTACGAATGGCGGTGAAGCCAAGAAATCTGCCAAACGGGCGGCGACAAACACAAAGGCTAGCGGCATCGTCAACCCGGCCCCGAAGCGCGCAGCCGTACGCAAGTCGGCTTCCTGACAGAGCAATATTCAAATTTAACGAAAGGGGCGCCTTCACGGCGCCCTGATGCGGTTTTGTCATAAGTTTGAATTAGTTGCGTGATAGGAGGATTATGGAGCGACAGCTTCTGCGCGGGGGTGAACACAAGCCGAATGAAACGTCCGTCCGGACAGCTTTGTAAAAAGCTGCGTCCACCCCTCGAAACGGGGAACAAGATTATCTTTCAGCTGTTTATGGGCAAGCAGGGGAAGTCGCCGTGAACCGCCATTTCGCTTATGCCCTCGTTACCCCAGTTCCCGCGGCTTTCGGCCCGGTTTTTTTGGCACTGGTGTGAGGATGGAGATGTCGCTTCTTCTAATCGCCGCTTTGCTCTATATCGGTTTCGCACTGGGGCTTATCCTTCTGGTTGATAATATAGTCGGCGTAGTTTTTCGCGATGCACGCAAACCGATCCAGCTTCGTTCCTTTGCCTTGAGCCGCGCTTTCATCACCTCGCAGAAACTGGACGAAGAATAACAAATATAAACAGCCTTTCTGCGAGTAATCGGACACTTTTCCCGGTTAACGATATTTGCAGCTCACCCTTTCCCTCCTGCCCGACGCCTCTATTTTGTCGACGGTGGACCGGCAGACCCGGCTCGGGTGATGCCACAGTAAGATTGAAAGCGATTTTGATGGCACGGGTTGGGGGCCGCTGGCCGGAAGGCGATAGCGAAATCGGGAACTTGCTGCGCCAGAACGGCTTGGAGGCGACCGGCATCGGGCCAGTCGAAGCATGGCCGAGTTCACTGCGGCATATTGTGGAGATGGTCGTCAATTCGCGTCAGCCGAAATTCGTCGCCTGGGGTCCCGAACTCGCCTTCATCTATAACGACGCCTATGTCGCGATCTTCCCCGAACGACATCCGGCCGCCCTCGGAAAACCGTTTCAGCAGGTCTGGTCAGATATCTGGCCGCAGTTCGAGCCGATCGTGAAGGCGACGCTCAACGGTCGGTCGCAGCTCTACAAGGAACTGCGCGTTCCCATGTGGCGCGAGGGGCAAACGGAAGATACCTGGTTCACCTTTTCCTACACACCGCTGCGGGACGACGACGGCAAGGTCGCGGGCATCCTCTGCGCGACAATGGAAGTGACGGACCAGGTGCTCGCCAAGCGACGGGAGCGCATCGCACTGGATGAGGCGCGGGAAAAATCAGCAACACTCGCTCTCGTCAACCAGGCCGGCTCGGCGATTACCGCCGAGCTCAATGTCGATCGCCTGACGCAGATCGCCGTCGATGCCGGCGTAGCGTTGACGGGCGCTGAATTCGGCGCCTTTTTCTACAATGTCGACGACGGCGAAGGCGGCAGCTACATGCTTTACGCGCTGTCGGGCGTCGATCGGAAACATTTCGAGAGGTTTCCGATGCCGCGTAATACCAAGGTCTTTGAGCCGACTTTCAGCGGCGAAGGCGTCGTGCGCTCCGACGATATCTTGCTTGATCCGCGCTACGGCCAGAATGCGCCGCATTCCGGGATGCCGAGCGGCCACCTTCCCGTGCGCAGCTATCTCGCCGTGCCGGTCAAGTCGCGCGACGGCGGCGTCATCGGCGGGCTGTTCTTCGGTCATAGCCAGCCCGCTCGCTTTTCGGATGCGGCAGAGGCAAGCCTCGTCAGCTTGGCTGGCCAGGCTGCCGTCGCAATCGACAATGCCCGGCTCATCCGCGCCGCAGAGATCGAAATCGCCCAGCGCCGCGAGGCCGAGGACCAGCTCCGCAAGCTGAACGAAACGCTTGAGATCCGTGTCGCTGCCGAAATTCTCGAACGACAGCAGGCGGAGGCAGCTCTCCAGCAAGCGCAGAAGATGGAATCGATCGGCAAGCTCACCGGCGGCGTCGCACACGATTTCAATAACCTGCTGCAGGTGATTTCAGGCAATCTTCAATTGCTCGGCAAGGATGTGATGAACAACGGCCGGGCCAAAGAACGCATTTCCAACGCACTCTTAGCCGTCGAGCGCGGATCGCGGCTCGCCAGTCAGCTTCTCGCCTTCGGCCGCCGCCAGCCTTTGGAGCCGAAGGTAATCAATATCGGACGCCTTGTCTCTGCCATGGATGACATGCTGCGCCGCGCGCTTGGTGAGGAAATCGAGGTAGAGACCATGGTTTCCGGCGGCCTTTGGAATAGTTTTGCCGACCCGGCCCAAGTTGAGAACGCACTGCTGAACCTTGCCATCAATTCGCGCGATGCAATGGATGGCACAGGCAAACTGACAATCGAAGTGGGCAATGCCTTTCTCGATGATTCCTATAGCCGCACGCATCCGGGGGTCGCAGCCGGCCAATATGTGGTTCTTGCCGTCACCGACACCGGCTCTGGCATGCCGCCTGAGATCGTCGAGCAGGCTTTCGAGCCGTTTTTCTCCACCAAACCGGAGGGCAAGGGCACCGGCCTCGGCCTTTCCATGGTCTACGGTTTCGCCAAGCAGTCCGGTGGCCATGTGAAGATCTATAGCGAGACCGGCGACGGCACCACAGTGAAACTTTATCTTCCCCGCTCCTTCCAGAGCGAGGACAGAATAGCCACTAGGGACAATGTCCCCGCAACCGGCGGCACCGAGACGATATTGGTCGCTGAAGATGATGAAGGTGTGCGTGCAACGGTCGTGGAGATGCTGACCGACCTTGGCTATTACGTGCTGAAAGCCAAGGACGCCCAGAGCGCGTTGACCGTGATCGAGAGCGGCGCGCATATCGACCTGCTTTTTACCGACGTGGTCATGCCCGGTCCGCTAAAAAGCCCGGAGCTAGCGCGGATGGCCCGCGAGCGCTTGCCGAATATCGCAGTGCTTTACACGTCAGGCTATACCGAAAACTCTATCGTCCATGGCGGCCGGCTCGACCCCGGCCTGGAGCTCCTTTCCAAGCCGTATACACGGGAGGCTCTGGCGCGGAAAGTCCGCCACGTCCTCGTCAATCAGGCTCAACGCCGCCAGACCAATCCGGTGCCATTGCCGGCCAACGGACAGCCGCGTGACATTGTCCAGCCCAGGCTGAAGCTTCTCCTGGTGGAAGACGATACCTTCATCCGCATGGATACTGCCGAAATCCTGCGAGATCTCGGGTATGACGTAATCGAAGCCGACAGCGGCGAACAGGGCATCGAAGTCTTGCGCGGCACAGATACGGATATCGATATTATCGTTGCCGATGTCGGCCTTCCCGGCATGTCCGGCCCGGCCTTCGCAGCGCTGGCGCGCGAAGCTTTCCCTTCGGTCGGCCTTATCTTTGCGACCGGTAACAGCAACCTTCCGGAGGCGAGCCGTTTTTCCGGTTCGGTGCTGCTGCCAAAGCCGTTTACGACCGCAGCACTCGAGCGCGCGGTAAAGGTTGCCGCGCAACAGCGCCCCATCGCCTAGACCCGGACCGCCCGGGCGCCGTCAAATTCCGCATATTTTTGAAACAGGACCTCGCGATTTGCGCAGCTGTCATCGCGAGCCCTCAGGCCGATCGACAGAGTGTCGCCGACATCGAGCCGGCCGCCAAGCGGTGATAGCGAAGCCGCGTAAATACAGCTTTGCTCCTGGTTTCGATCTCTTCGCCGCAGAACGGCAACGGGCCGGAACTTTTATGAAAGCCGGCAGTTGAATTTCATTCTAACCAGAGGAGGCAGTCATGCCGAAAGGTGACAAATCTTCTTACACAGACAAGCAAAAGAGGAAGGCCGAGCATATCGAGGAAGGCTACGAGGACCGCGGCGTTTCTCACGGAGAAGCCGAGCGCCGCGCCTGGGCAACCGTCAACAAGGAAAGTGGCGGCGGTAATAAATCCGGTTCGGGCCGCGGCAAGAAGGATACACACGAATCCTCCGAAAAGGGCGGCCGCATCGGTGGGCAGGCTTCTGCATCCCGTTCGAAGGAAGAGCGCTCAGCATCAGCCAAGAAGGCCGCTGCCACGCGCAAGCGTAACGAGCAACACGCCCACCACTAATAGATCTATTATCAGGGCAGAGCGGGAGGCAGTCCAGCTTGCCGCTCTTGCGAAGGATCTTCACGATGACGGAGAAGAAGAAAAAATGGTCGCAGGGCGTCACCGAAAACAGCGGCGCTATGGCCTCAAAGAAGGCGTCTTCAAATCCAACGATCCGAAGAGGATCGCCGATTCATTGAAGCAGTCGGCAGAGAGCAGCCATCGACGCAAGTCCAACCCCTTCCGATCGGCAATGTCGATGCTGAATTTCTACATCAATCGCGCCGGAGCTCAGTTGCCGAAGGAGCAGAAGGGCCACACTTGAAAGGCGAAGGACGAGTTGCGCAAGGATTTCGCACGCGAAACCAGGCACTGAGGACCACGAGGGCAGATGACCTACGAACTTTATTACTGGGACGGCATTCAGGGCCGTGGCGAATTCGTGCGGCTGGCACTTGAGGAAGCTGCTGCTGACTATATCGACATCACCCGCCAGTCGGGCCGCGGACGCGGCACCGGCGCGATGCTTGCCATCATGGAGAGCAACAACGAGACCCAAATACCCTTTGCGCCACCTTTCCTGAAAGATGGCGATCTCATTATCTCGCATGTGGCCAATATCCTCCTCTATCTTGGCCCCAAGCTCGGGCTTGCGCCTGACGACGAGGGGCTGCGTTATGTCGTCAACGGCCTGCAACTCACCATCACCGATTTCGTAGCCGAGGTGCATGACACACACCATCCGATCGCAACGTCGCTCTATTATGAAGATCAGAAAGAAGAAGCGAAGGCTCGTTCGGCCGCCTTCATCAAGGAGCGTGTACCGAAATTCCTCGGCTACTTTGAACGCGTGCTGAAACAGAACCCGAGAGGCCCGGGCTATATCGTCGGTGATACGCTCACTTACGCCGATTTGTCGCTATTCCAGATCATCGAGGGTCTGATCTATGCCTTCCCGAAAGCCATGAGCAACTATCGCCGCAAATATCCTCTGCTTGCCGCTTTGCATGACAGCGTCAAGCAGCGCCCCAACATCGCCCGCTATCTGAAATCCGACCGCCGGCTGGCCTTCAACACGGAGGGAGTTTTCCGTCACTATCCGGAACTCGACACGGACGTTTCCTGAGCTCTTTCTTCAATTTTCCGGGAACGATCAGGTGCGCTATCAGTTTTGCTTTTGATCCCGAATTCGAGACGAAGGAAAGGAGAAGCAATGCCTTCCATCAAATCTGCAAAAATCCTGATCCTGGCCACGGACGGCTACGAGCGCTCCGAACTGCGTGTGCCCTTCGACGAATTGCAGAAACGCGGCGCGTCCGTGAAGATCGCTTCTATCAAGGAAGGTGAGATCAAGAGCTGGGACGAGACCGATTGGGGCGATAGCGTTTCTGTCGACCTACAGGCTAAGGACGTAAAGATCGAAGATTTTGACGCGCTGGTGCTGCCGGGCGGCCAAATCAATCCTGACAAGCTGCGTATAGACGACAGCGCCGTGAGAGTCGTCCGCGAATTTGTCAAATCCGGCAAGGTCGTTGCCGCCATCTGTCATGCGCCCTGGCTGCTGATTGAGGTTGATGCCCTTCGTGGCCGCCAAGCAACCTCCTATTGGTCGATCAAGACCGATGTAAAGAATGCCGGAGCGACATGGAAAGACGAGAAGGTCGTTACCGACAAGGGCATCATCACCTCCCGCTCACCAGACGATCTTGAAGCGTTCGTTAACAAGATCGTCGAAGAGGTCGAGGAAGGTCGCCACGAGAAGCGCGCCGCCTGACGCTTACGCTCCTGTTAAACTTGATGCCCGCGGCGTCAGATCACAGCCGCGGGTTCTTTTCGTCATCCGGGGACGAGTGGCACTCTAAAAAATTCAGCATGCGATTTTCGTCTGCCCGAAGCCCGCGCAAGGGCTCGATATTGCTTTCTTCCAGCGTCTCGTCGGAACCTGACAGTGCGATAATTGACGGATGGATATAGCTGGAGCGCGAAATCGCGGGCGTGTTATGCAGCGCCTCTGCCGCAGCCTCCGACATTTCCTTCACGCTCGGCCGCCGTCCCTCTGATTTGGCTTTGCGTGCCGCGGCGAAAGCGGCAAGCGAGCCTGCCCAGGTGCGGAAGGTCTTGGCCGAAATGGCGACGCCCGAAATCTCGGCCAGATAGGCATTCAGCCGACCGGAATCGATTGGCTTCAGCGCGCCGGTCTCATCCTTCCAGACGAAGAGCTGCCGGCCCGGCAGGTCCGCGATCTCCTCCAGAATTTTCTGCAGGCGCGGGTGTTTGAGACTGCGCTGTACGCGCTTGCCGCCTTTGGCGCGGAACTTCAGCTCGATGCGGCCATCGACGATCTTCAGATGGCGCTTGAGAAGCGTCGTCGCGCCATAGGTATCGTTTTCTTTGACGTAGGCCTGGTTGCCGACACGCAGATGCGCTTCGTCAAGCAGGGTCGTCAGCGCCGCGAGTACGCCGTTGATATCATCGGCACCGGTGTCGAGATGATGCAGGACCGTTCGCCGGATCTTCGGCAGCGCCCGGCCAAACTCTATGAGCTGATGGAACTTGCCGGCGCTTCGGAAAGACTGCCAATCCTTATGGTAGCGATATTGTTTGCGTCCGCGCGCGTCATAGCCCGTCGCCTGCAAATGGCCATTCTCGTAGATGCAGATCCACACATTCTCATAGGCCGGCGGCAAGCCGAGCGCCTGTATGCGCGCCCGCTGGGATTCGTCGGTCAGTTTAGTACCGTCCGGGAGCTGATAGCTAAAACCCTTGCCTTTCCTTCGCCTGCGGATGCCCGGTTCGGTGTCGCTGACATAAACAAGGCCAAGCTCAGTGATGACTTCTGCATTCATTGCCGGTTATCGACCCATCACCTACCCCGCCGGCCGAAGTGGAACCATCTGCGTCGTTCCGCCTTGGTTGCGTCTTCTGGCGGTTTGGTTTGTCCCCTCGGTGCAAAGACTGCGATGCTTTGGGCATAAACCATGACGGGGCTCTCCTGCTCATGGAGCTTGAAAGCGTCGTCCTCGGCGCCTGTGTCAAGCACGCGCGCCCATTTCTTCAGCCCATTGACCTCCGGCAGATGCACCTCGCAGTCTCCACCGGCATTGAAGACTAGGTAAAGATCGTCCATCTCCTCGGTGTCGGGAGAATGCGCACTTTTCGACAGATAGACGCCAAGCACTTGAAGTGCGTCATCATTCCAGGCACCATCGTCCATGAAACTGGCGTCCGGCTTGTACCAGGCGATCTCGATACGGCCGTCCTCGGTACTGTCGCCGGTCAGAAAGCGCTCTTGCCTGAGCACCGGATGCGCCTTGCGGAAGGCGGCTATCTTGCGGCAGAAATCGAGAAAGGGATCATCGAGGCCGTCCCACTTCGTCCAGCCGATCTCATTGTCCTGACAGTAGGCGTTATTGTTGCCGCCCTGGCTGTTGCCGACCTCGTCGCCAGCAAGGATCATCGGCACGCCTTGGGAGAGCATCAATGTTGCCATCATGTTGCGGCGTCGGCGCGCGCGCAGCCTGTTGATGTCCTCGTTATCGGTCGCGCCTTCGGCACCCATATTGTCGGAATGATTGTCCGAATGACCGTCCCTGTTATCTTCGCCGTTTGCCTCATTGTGCTTGTCGTTGAAAGAAACGGTATCCATGAGCGTGAAGCCGTCATGAGCCGACAGGAGATTGATCGATGACGTCGCACCCCGATCCGAGTGGTTGAACTGCAGCGCCGAGCCGGTAATGCGCTGCGCGAGTTCCGACACCATGCCGCCGTCTCCCTTCCAGAAGCGGCGTACATCGTCCCGAAACTTATCGTTCCATTCGCGGAAGGGATGCGGAAAGCCGCCGACCTGATAGCCACCGGCACCGACATCCCAGGGCTCGGCGATCAGCTTGACGCCGGCAAGGATCGGGTCCTGACGGATGGCGCCAAAAAACAGGCCCTGCCGGTCGAACTCCAAATCCTGACGTCCAAGGGTACTAGCAAGATCGAAGCGGAAACCATCGATATGCATCACGCCCACCCAGTAGCGCAGACTATCCAGTACCATGCGCATGACCATGGGATGAGCGACGTTCAGCGTGTTTCCGGTGCCAGTCGTATCGAAGGTATGGCGCGGATCGTCGGGCGAAAGGATGTAGTAACTTGCATTGTCGAGGCCGCGGAAAGACATTGTCGGGCCTTTCTCACTACCCTCGGCCGTGTGGTTATAGACGACGTCCATGATGACTTCTATGCCGGCCGCATGGAACTTCTTCACCATGGTCTTGATCTCGGTGATCTTGTCGCCCGAGAGATAACGGGCCTGCGGCGCGAAGAAGCCGAGCGTCTGATAGCCCCAATAATTCGTCAGCTTCTTCTCTTCGAGATAGCGGTCGTTGGGGAAGAACTGGATCGGCAGCAGTTCGATTGCGGATATGCCGAGTTTGACGAGATGATCGATGATCGGATCGCTGCACATGCCAAGGAAAGTGCCTCGCAGTCTCTCGGGCACTTTGGGATGCAACATCGTCAGTCCACGGACATGCGCCTCGTAGATGATCGTCTCCGGCCACGGCCGTCGTATTGCTTCTTCACCAGCCCAGTCGAAATCCGGGTCCTGAACCACGCCCTTGATCATGTAGGGGGCACTGTCGCGCTCGTCGAAGGAAAGATCGTCCTGGCCGATCGTATAACCATAGAGCGCATCGTCCCATTTGAGGTTGCCGAGCACCTGCTTGGCATAGGGATCGAGCAGCAGCTTATTCGCATTGAAGCGATGGCCGTTCTTCGGATCGTAAGGACCGTGCGCGCGATAGCCATAGACCGTCCCCGGCCCGACGCCGGCGATATAACCCGACCAGATATCGCCCTCTCGCTTCGGCAGCGGCAGCCGGGCGACTTCCTTTTTGCCGTCGGGAGAAAAGAGGCAAAGTTCAATCTGCTCGGCATGGGCGGAAAAAACCGCGAAATGCGTGCCTGAACCGGTATATTCCGCCCCCAGCTCCGGTTTCAGGAAGTCGAGTTCGGAAAAGGAAAAGCTCATGACGCCCCCGCTTGATGAATGGCAAGCGGGAAACGTCATTGCGGCGCGAAAGTTCCGTAAACGACGATCTTTCCGGCCCGTCAGGGCATCAGTTGACCGCCATTGACTTCGATAATCTGACCGGTGATGTAGCCGGAGAGCGTCGGCGAGGCGAGGAAAAGATAAGCGCCGACACAGTCTTCCGACGTCCCGACGAAGCCCATCGGAATGGACTTGCGCTGCAATTCCATCTGCTCGTCATTCGTATAGCGCTCGTGGAAGGGTGTCGCGATGACCCCCGGCGCAACTGCATTGACGCGGATTTTGTCGGCGACGAATTCCTTGGCGTGGCCATGAGTGATCGTCGAGACGAAGCCCTTGGAGGCTGCATAGAGAATTGCGCCATTGCCGCCGCCGTTGCGCGCCGCAATCGAGGTCGTATTGATGATGAAACCGCCCTGCTTCTTCAGCCAGGGATGGGCAGCGCGTGTTGCTGCGAGTACCGAACGGGCATTGAGGTTCATGACCTTCTCATAATGCTCGTCGGTATATTCTGCGGTCGGCTTGCGGCCGAGCATGCCGCCGGCATTGTTAATGAGGCCGTCGAGATGGCCGAAGGTCTTCGCCGTCTCTTCGACGATGCGTTCCGTCTCCCCTTCCCGCGATACGTCACCATGCACCAGATGCACCGTGCCGCCGGCTGCCCTGATCTCATCGGCAAGCTTTTCGGCGGATTCGCGGCTGGAATTATAGTGCACGCCGACCTTGACGCCTTGCGCAGCGAGAGCGCGGGCGACGGCCGCACCGATGCCCGTCGAAGCGCCCGTAATTAGCACCGCCTTGCCGGCGAGGTCGGGAATTTTTATGGATGCAAGCGATTGTGCAAGATCTGCCATGACGACGATAGCCTCCCAAAAACCAAGGACATAGGTGATGAAACGATATGGGCCAGTTTTAGCAGGCGAGATTACAGAAGGGCAATGCACGAAAAAGCGAGATGGGGCGCCGGCGGAGCGGGTGCTGCCGCAGACCAACGGCCCGCAAGGCCCTCAGGGCAAGGGATAGCGCGCTTTGAGGGAAGGCAGGCTCAAACCTGAGATGGCCGCTTTTCCTGCCCCTTGCCCTCAGCGTTCCCGTTTGATCAGATGCTTACATCCGTGTCGCGCTGTCAGGCTTGGCGTCCCCTGCTTTCCCGCGATGCAGGCAGTGTCGTCCTTTCCCAATGCCATTCAACATTTCCGGGCACGAAACCGAGCTTGAGGTTCCTGCGACCAATAATTCGGCGACTTCCGGTGTTCGGCGCCAAGTGGTCGATATCCGTTAGAAAGGCGTCAAAACTGTCGCGCCAGCGTGGATCGATGTGGAGGTCGGACGCAAGCATGCGTCGATACTGTTCCCGAAGGAACTTGTGCTTATGGGTTTTTGGCATGGCGCTCAGATGGGAATGCTGGGAGGTGGGAGCAATAGTGAGCGGGCCGTATAATTTGGGTTTGCGCCCGTTGTAAAGTGGTTCTTGTCGGCAACGCAGATCATTCGTTGTTTTCATCCTGCTGGTCGCGCCTGGCCGACCCCGGCCGCGAAGCGACGTAAACAGCGCAAGCCAGGATCAGTGCGCCGACAATGATCGCAAGGGAAACCGACGGTTCCGATGTAAAGAGAAATATCGCGTATCCAGCGGTCATCCCGATAAAGGCTAAACTCTTGGATCTTCGAGAAATCGCTCCGTTCTCGCGCCAGTCGCGCAACGATCCGCCAAATCGACTGTTCATCAAATAGGCCTCCAGGCGCACGGACGATCGGCTGAAGAACCACGCGGCCAGGATAAGGAAGATCGTCGTCGGCATGAGCGGGAGGATGGCGCCGATAATTCCAAAACCGGTCATGAGCAGACCGAGACAAATGTAGACCGCCCGTTGAAACGACCTGTGCGGCGGGCCTGGCATAGAACTCAATTCACACGCTCCTTTCAGGTCGTCAGCCTCACGATGGCCTCGCAACGAAAAAATCGAAATCGTCCATTGCCTCACATCTCGAAGCCTCGACGCCATATTTCACCACCCCGCCTATGGAAACCAGAATATTTCGCGTCATCGGTCACGCAGGCGGCAAGCTCGCGCGCATGTGGCTGGAGTATCGTTACATCTGGAAAGCGCTGTCGCAGCGGAGCGATGAAGCGGGTTTCAAGCTCAACCAGCGTGAGGTTTCGCGCCGGCAGGCCGCGCTTCAGAGCGTGTCCGTGAAGACTCCCGTGCCGGGGCCGAGTTCCAATACCTTGCCTGTGGAAGGTTCAATTTCGCTGGTCATCAGTCGCGCCAGCCGCCCACCCGAGGGTACGATCGCGCCGATTTCCTGGGCTCAGCGAGAAGTGCACTAAAGAAGGCGGCCAGTGGCGGCTGTTGCATGCGGGTCTCCAACATCGATCAGTTGATGGCCGATATTCCGTTTTAAAATGATGCGAGCATGACATGTGCCGGCGCCACGCAAAAGATTCACGCGGGCTGAACTGTCGACTCGAAACTCATGTTGAAACTTGCCCCGCCGCCGGCCGCATCTGATACCCAGACGCGCCCGTGATGTATTTTGACGATTTCGCGCACCAAATGGAGCCCGAGCCCGATACCCTGGCTGCGCCCATTGGCGCGCTGGAAGGGCTCGAAGATCCGCTCTCGGTCTTCGGCTGCAATGCCCGGGCCTTCATCGCTGACGGAGATCTGCGCCGGCCGCTCCACGGCGATGGTAATCGTACCGCTCCTGCCGCCATGCTGGATGGCGTTCTGCACCAGGTTGGCGATCGCCCGCTCCAGCGCCGTCTCATCACCGAGAATACGCTCCGGCATTGAGCGCAACTCGAAATTTGCCTGATAGCCGGCGGCGATGATCAGCGGCGCAAGTTCCGCGGCCTGCCGGCGGGCGACCGTCGCAAGGTCGATGGAACAATCCGGCACCGGCTCCTGATTGAGCCGCTGCAGGTCGAGCAGCTGCTGGGCCAGTGTCGAAAGGCGGGCGACATCTTCCAGCAGCCGGTTGGTCGCCTCCGTCGGCGGCATAGTTTCCAGGCGATTTTGCAGGATGGCGATCGGCGTGCGCAGCTCATGAGCGGCGGCCAGCATGAAGCGCCGCTGTTTGTTGTGGTCATCGTCGAGACGCTGCAGCGTCTCGTTCATGGCAATCACCAGCGGGGCAACTTCTTCCGGCACGTTTTCGAGCGGCAAACGGTAGCCGCGTGTCGTCCCGTCGATGCCCTGTGCCGCGTGCGCCACCTCGCTCAATCCGCGGTGGATGCCTCGCGCCACGAAGGGTGTGACCGCCAGTGTTATCAGGCCCGTCAGCAAAATCACCGGCAGCACGATACCGGAAGCGATTGCCATGAAGACAACCAGCAGCTTGCCGGCAGAGAGGCTGCCTTGCCGACCGACAATGACGAGCAGATCGCCGTGATCCGTCTTTATTTTTTGCAGGCGTGCGGCAATTGTCGCCGGATTGTCCTCATCCCCATTGAAACGGGCTTCGGCGATATCGCTACCCGACGCGGCGATGGCGAGATATTGCGCCGGCACATTGCCTTCGCTGACCATGCGGCCCTGCTGATCGCGCACCAGAAACCAGAAGTCGGCCGCCTTATCTCGCTGGTAACCCAGATCATCGGTGTTGGTGATACGCATCGAACCGTCGGCGTTCCAGGCAATCGATTCCGAAACCGCATCGATTGCATGTTCGTCTGGAGCGAAAATGCCGCTCATGCCCGAAATCCAGAAGACGAAGGCGAAGGCGATCGCGATCAGCACCAGGGTTGCGGCCTGCAGCGCCACCAGCCGGCGTATCAGCCTCCATTTCAGCGAATAGAACTTCATCGTCTTCATGACCGGGCCTGCCGGATCAGATAGCCTACGCCACGGATCGTATGGATTTCGACGCCGGCGCCTGCGGCATCGAGCTTGCGGCGCACCCGCGAGACATGCGCATCGAGCGCGTTGGACTGGATCTCGTCATCCATGCCATAGACCGCTTCCTCGAGGCTTGAGCGCTCCACCGTGCGGCCGGCCCGGCGCATGAGTGCTTCCAGCACCAGCAATTCGCGACGCGGCAATTCGAGTGCCATGTCGCCGACACGCGCCTCACGGTTGCGCAGGTCGAAATGCAGCCGGCCGAGGCGCAGGCTCTCGATCTCGATATTGCCGGGGCGGCGCAAAATGGCCCGCAAACGGGCCATCAGTTCCTCGACCGCAAAGGGTTTGGCGAGATAGTCGTCGGCGCCGAGATCGAGGCCTTCGATCCGGTCCTTCAGATCGCCGCGTGCCGTCAACATGATGACTGGAACGGCGGGCTGGATGCGGCGCGCGTCGGCAATCAGCTCAAGCCCATCACCGTCGGGCAGGCTGCGATCGAGCAGCAGGGCATCATAGCTGTTAAGCCGCACGGCCTCCTCGGCCGCCTCGATGGTGGAAACGTGATCCGTGATGATATTGTTGCAGCGGAGCGCCGCCACAAGCACGGCGGCCATTTCCGGTTCATCTTCCGCCAGCAAGACGCGCATTCAACCGTCCAACTTCAAAAGCCGCTCTCTGCACAGGCAAGATTGCGTCAGCATGACGCGAAAGGCCAGCCCGGTCTGGCGTTCAGTCGGCAAAAGACTGGCCGAGCGCTTCCGTCCGCGCTTCAAGCGCGCGGATGACAGCCGCCATATCCTCGCGCCCGAATCCCAGGCTTTCGGTTTCGGCATAAAGTGTATGGCAGGCATCGAGCAGCGGCGAGGCAATACCTGCCTGCCGCGCCGCTTCGGCCACAAGCCTGTTGTTCTTCAACACGTCAGAGATCGCCGCCTGTACTGAGTAATCCCGATCCACCAGCTTACCACTCTTGATGCGCGAGATGCCGCTCGCCATCTGGCCGGCATCGACGACGGCTTTGAAAAGTCCCATGTCCAATCCCTGTTGGGCGGCAAAGTGCGCTGCTTCCGCCAGCCCCGTCACCGTCGTGATCAGAAATATATTGACGGCAAGCTTCATCAGGAGCGCATTCGGCACGGCACCGCAGACAACCGTTTCCATGCACATGGGTCTCAAAAGCGGACGAATCTTTTCGACAACATCCGCATCTCCCGCAAGCATGGCCACAAGCTGGCCTGCCTCTGCCGGCCGACGCGAGCCTGAAACAGGCGCCTCGACATAACGGCCGCCGGCGGCACGAATATCCGACTCAAGCGCTTTCGAATATTCGGGCGCGGTGGTCCCCATATGGATGACGACATGTCCGGCTACACGTTCGGCAAAACCTGGTGTGCCGCGCCCGAGAACCGTGTCGATCACCGCCGCCGTCGCAAGCATAAGGATGACGGTTCGGGCTTTGACAAACACTTCGTCGACATCCGCGGCAACCTCGGCGCCGGCTGTCCGTAGCGTCTCAGCGCTTTCCGGCGAACGGTTCCAGACGATGAGATCCGTGCCTGCCCGCGCGAGATTGAGCGCCATCGGCGTGCCCATAACGCCGAGACCGATGAAGCCTGTTGTCATTGCTTCCGCCTCTCTGGATGCCCAAGGGAACGATGCTACGAGCAAATGAGACGTCTGTCTTGAAGGTTCGTGCGCAGGCGCGGGTTAGCCTGAAATTCTCCAGCACCGCCGTGCGGATTGTCTCCATGAGGATCAAGAGCAGCAACGAGCGGGAGGCCGGCTGCACAGCGCGCAACCGTCGGTCCGACTGGTCTCTTCGTCTCGCTCGTATCAACCCCTGAGTTATTGGAAAGCCGGTAAATTTCACCTACTTAACCGGATCAACTCGCCCAATTTGCGCGTGGAGGAGATTTAAAGTGCAGTTTGCCAGTATCAACGGCGTAACGATCCACTACCAGCTCATCGGCGCGCCTGCTGACAGGCCGGTTATCGTCTTTACCAATTCACTTGGTACGGACTTCCGCATCTGGCGAGATGTGATCGTGCGTCTTGCCGGTGACTATGCCATTGTCCTCTACGACATGCGCGGCCATGGTCTCTCCGACATCGGCCAGGTGCCCTACGCCATGGAGGACCATGCCACCGATCTGGCCGGCCTCCTTGATCTGCTTTCGGTGAAGAACGCCGTCATCTGTGGGCTCTCGGTCGGCGGCCTGATCGCCCAGTCGCTCTACCAGCGCCGCCCGGATCTGGTGAAAGCGCTGATCCTTTGCGACACTGCCCACAAGATCGGGACAGCCGATAGCTGGAACAGTCGTATCGCCGCTGTCGAGAAGAATGGCATTGCCAGCATCGTCGACATGGTCATGGAGCGCTGGTTCACGCCGGCTTTCCGCCGGCCGGAAAACATCGCTTATGCCGGCTATTGCAACATGCTGATCCGCCAGCCGGTTGAAGGTTATGTTGCCACCTGTGCGGCGGTCCGCGACGCCGATTTCACCGAGGCCGCGGGCAGGATCAAGGTGCCGACCATCTGCATCGTCGGTGATCAGGATGGTTCGACGCCGCCGGATCTGGTGCTTTCAACGGCAAAGCTGATTCCCAACGCGCGCTACGAAATGATCACAGACTGCGCTCATATTCCGCCCGTCGAACAGCCGGAAGCGCTGACTGCGATCATCCGCGCCTTCCTCTCATCTATCGGAGACAAGAGCCCATGAGCAATGGTGCATCCGAACGTCAGGCCGGCGGGCAAGGCGGCCCGTCGCCACCAAGCGGCTCTCGGCCTTCCACCATTCGCTCGTCCATAAGGAGCAACCGGGTGCGGTCCCGATTGCTCGAATGGCTTGTCCTGCTGCCGATGGCGATGGCGACCGTCGCCTCGCTGCGCCTGGCAACGAAACTGGTCGGCAATATCAACGTCTGGGGACAAACTCATCGCCTCTGCACGGCAGCGGTCAAACCGGCTATGTAAGCATGTTGATTTCAGAGGGTGATCCCGTGACATTTCCGCTCTTCGATCTTTCCGGCCGCCGCGCGCTCGTGACAGGCTCCAGCCAGGGCATCGGCTACGCTCTGGCGCTCGGCCTTGCCGAACACGGCGCCTCCGTCATCATTAACGGCCGCAATGCCCAGAAGGCGGAGGCGGCAGCCGAGACAATCCGCGAGCAGAAACGCCATGCAGTCAGCGCCGCCTTCGATGTGACGGATGCTGAGGCCTGCCGATCGGCTATCACCTATATCGAGACGGAGATCGGCCAGATCGATATTCTCATCAACAATGCCGGAATGCAGTTCCGCACACCGCTGGAGGATTTTCCTGTCGAAAAATGGGACGAGCTTTTCCGCACCAATGTGTCCAGCATCTTCTATGTGAGCCAGCCGGTGGCACAGGCAATGATCGGCCGCGGCCGTGGCAAGATCATCAATATCGCCTCGGTACAGGCCGAACTCGCCCGTCCGAACATTGCGCCCTATACGGCCACCAAAGGTGCCGTGCGCAATCTCACCCGCGGCATGGCGACCGACTGGGCAAAGCGCGGCTTGCAGGTCAATGCCATCGCGCCTGGCTACTTCAAGACGCCGCTCAATCAGGCGCTCGTCGATGACCCTGAATTTTCCGCGTGGCTTGAGACCCGCACACCGGCTGGCCGCTGGGGCGATGTCGCAGAACTAGTGGGTGCCGCCGTCTTCTTGGCGTCGGACGCGTCGTCCTTTGTCAACGGTCATATGCTGATGGTGGACGGCGGGATCACCGCCTCGCTTTAAGAGCGGTCGCTATAACCGCCCTTGCGAGCGAAGATTCCGCATTGTGCTCAGAGCTGTGCCCACCTGACTGGACCTGTTCCGCGAAAATCTTCCGCCCGGATTATGGAATAGTGCAACGGCTTAACACCGCAGAAATGCAGAGATTTGCATTTTCGGTCGCGCGCAACCATTTAAGATGCACGATCCCGCGGGAAATATGGCGACCTCGCATATGCCGGAACGTTTACCGAAAACGAACCATACCGGCTTGCATTCTGAGCCAAAAGCCGATTGCTTAGGAAAATCTACTTCTTCTTCGGCTAGCCGTTGGAAGAGCGCGAGGGGATATAGGCAAACCCGTGGAATTCTGCAGCTTCGCATCGAGATCGATGGTGACTACGATGACGAAGCGGGAAAGCTGGTTTGAAGGAAAATGAGTAACGATCTGTTTCAGGTAAAATTTTGGGGCGTTCGGGGAAGCATTCCCGTGTCAGGCCCGGAATTCGACCAATATGGAGGCAACACCTCCTGCATAGAAATTCGCTGCGGCGAGCACCGGATGATCTTCGACGCGGGCTCGGGATTGCGGGAGGCTGGCCTTTCGCTTCTTGCGGATGAAGTCCGCGATGTCGATCTCTTCTTCAGCCACTGCCATTACGACCACATCATCGGCCTGCCTTTCTTCAAGGCGATCTACTACCCGTCGATCAATGTCAACATCTGGTCCGGCCACCTGGACGGCAAGATGAGCACGCGCGAAATGGTCGAGCAGTTCATCAGCCCGCCCTGGTTTCCGGTAAAGACCGATATCTGTCAGGCGACGATGAACTTCCGTGATTTCCACGCGGGCCAGACGCTGACCCCGCATGAAGGCGTCGAAATGCAGACCTACATGCTGAACCATCCGGGCGGCGCGATCGGTTATCGCATTCATTGGAAGGGCCGCATCGTGGCGTTGATCTACGACATCGAGCACATTCCGGGGACGCATGATCCGGTGGCGCTTGAGATGATGAAGGACGCCGATCTCGTGGTCTACGACTGCACCTATAACGAAGACGAGATGCAGCGCTTCAAGGGCTTCGGCCACTCCACGTGGCAGCATGGCACTGAACTTGCGAAAATGGCGGGCGCAAAGCGCTTCGCCTTGTTCCATCATGCGCCCTCGCGCACCGATGACCAGCTTGCCGTTATGGAAAGCGAGGCGCAGGCCGCCTTTGCCGGCGCCTTCGCCGCCCGCGACAATCAGGTGGTCGACGTCTGATCCTGCACCAACGCAGTTGCCGAGACCCATTCCACTGCAGGGTGGCCCGCCGTCTCCTCGAAGAGTTCGGCAAGGAAATCCCAGGCGGCCGCGTCATGCACCAGATGATGCCCGAGCACGCCGATCGGCTCGCTGCGACCCTCGAACCTGTCCTTTAGCTCCGCAACCAGTTCGCCGATCAGGTCTGCCGTCGGCCGGCCGCCGCGTGTGCCGTGCCAGTCCATCAGGTCGACATGGGAGTTGACGACGGCGAGTTGGCTTTCCCCCCTGACGCGTCCATAAGTGGAAAGGGATTCGAAGCCGAGTGCGGGAAGCTTGGGAACGAGCCCCTTGTCGATCCGGTTCCAGGGCGGAACCAGCATGGTCAGAAAGCGTGTCGGGTAGAGGTCCTTCAGCTTCAGGAAGCCTTCATAGAGCTCGTTGAGAACAGCTTCCTCCAGACGTGGCCCACCGAGTTCCTGCTTCTTCTCATCCGGCCCGGCATGGTTGTGATGCGCCCAGCCGTGAACCGCCACGCTGACATGCGCCTCATCTGCAAGCCGTCGGGCAAGCGGCGCGCCGGTAAAGGCTGGAATGACCGCCAGCGTCACGGGGATGCCGTAGTTTTTCGTCTCGGCGAGCAGTCGCTCCAGCGCCGCCGTCGGCTCGATTGCATCGTCATCCCGCAGCCAGAGCCGAGCCACGCGGCCAGCGGTACGCCAGCGCTCCAACTCCCGATACAACGGCTCGCGGATGCTGCTATCGATCATGTGCTGCTCCTGCATGATTGCGTAGGATCAAATCCAGTTGATGTGACGCGCCGGCAAGTGAGCGCTCATCGATGACGAAACGGCGGGCGGCGGATGCCATGGCGTCACGGCGCCCGCGCTCCTCCAGCAGTCCGGCAATGGCCCGCGCATAGGCTTCCGTATCGCCATCCGGCGTCAATAGTCCGGTCATGTCGGCCTCCACCACGGCAGGCACACCGGCCGTCTTCTGCGCCACGACAGGAAGGCCCGCCGCCTGCGCTTCGAGATAGGCAAGTCCATAGGCTTCGCCGCAGCCCGGCCAGACATAGATGCCGCTCATCGAAAGCAGGTCGGCTATTTCTTCGGGTTCCCGCTGGCCGAGCCAGTCGATACGACCGGGGGCAAAACCCGCAAACAGCGCTTGCACATCGGTCTTTAGGGGCCCGTCGCCAATGATGCCGAGTGTCCAGGGCCGATCCTCGATTGTGCGTAGTGCCGCAGCGAGCATCTTGTAGCTCGCCATCTTGTCGCCCGCCCGCATCATGGCCACGGTCATAAGGCGTTGCGGATCGGGAGTGGGCGTTATCGCCTCGAAGAGCGCTGTTTCGATGAAAGGTCTTACCTCGGCGATACGCGCTTTGGGAAAGACGTCTTCCAACCCTTTCCGATCGCGTTCGGTAAAGGCGATGTTGATCGCCGCCTGCCGGATGGCGTCAGCGACCCGTTTCTGAAAGGCGGCCCAGCCCATTCCGTCGCGCTTGCGCGAATAAGAGGCTTCCGCCGTGACATAGGGAATGGCGAATTGCGCCGCGATGGTGGGACCGAAGAGATCCGGAGACTTGTAATAGGGATGGTAACAGAACCAGAGTTCGGGCTTCGGCTCGTCCCGCCATTTGCGTTGCAACCGTTGAAGCTCGTCTTCCGCCGTCACCAGCACATCGGCCGCCGCCTCCGGCGTGCCGGCATGGATACGGAATTCGGACACGACCTCGACCGAATGCCCCGCCACTTCCAGCGCGCGGATCAACAGCCGCGCCATCAGCCGGTCGCCTGACGGCACCGGGTGATCGGGCGATTTCATCGGCGCATAGAAAGCGATCCGCATCGCGACACTCCGGTTGTGACAGTGTGTTTCCAATCGGCGCTCGCGCCGTAAGCGAAAATTTCCGCTATTGTCACTATCTTGAACGATACAGGCAGGCATACCGAAGCGATCGTGATTAGACGAGACGATAATTCCGCCCTTTTTCGTCTTCTCTAGTGCATTTGCGATTTGAGCTTCAAGAACAGGAATTGATGACCACGGTCTGGGCCACAGAGATTTTTTCGGAACGCGCGATCAGGAAGGCCAGGCTCGGCTCCGGCCTTGTGATGTTCGTCTTCATCATCCTGCATATGTCAAACCATGCGTTGGGGCTTGTTTCGCTGACAGCGGCCGATGATGCGCGCCGGCTGTTTCTGGCGATCTGGCGCAATCCGCTGGGCACGCTACTCTTTTACGGATCGGTCCTTGTCCATATGACGCTGGTGCTGCGTGGGCTCTATATGCGCCGCAGCCTCGTCATGCCGAAGAACGAGATGGCGCAGATCGTTCTCGGCCTTCTGATTCCACTGCTGCTCATCGACCATGTCATCGGCACCCGCATCGTCCATGCGCTCTACGGCTATGCCGACAATTACGAAACGATCGTTCGCACGCTCTGGATCAACTCGCCGCAGAACGGCGTGCGCCAGACTTTCGCACTGCTCGCCGTCTGGATCCATGGCTGTATCGGCATCCATTTCTGGCTTCGCTATCGGCCCTGGTACGACAATTCCTCATCACTGCTTTTGGCGATCGCCATCCTCCTGCCAGTGCTGGCGCTGCTCGGTTTCGTCGAGATGGGCCGCACACTGTCCGATCCCTCGTATATCGAGGCTGAAGCCGGACATTACGAAGAAATGATCAATACCCGCTATGACAGCGATCCCGACGCACGCGAGCACATCGCGACGATCCGCGCCGGGCTCTACGGCAGCTTCTCCGCAGCGCTTGCCCTCGTCATCCTGGCAAGGGCGCGCCGCAGGCTAAAGGAGCGGGCCAATCAAGTTGCGGTTCACTATCCCGGCGGCGAGACCGTGCGCGTGCCGCGCGGCTTCACTGTGCTGGAGGCAAGCAGGCTTGGCGGCCTGCCGCATTATTCGGTCTGCGGCGGCAAGGGCCAGTGCTCCACCTGCCGCGTGCAGATCCTCAGCGATTATTGGACCCTGCCGCCGCCCGACAAGCTGGAGCAGACGACGCTGAAGCGCATCAATGCGGCACCGGATGTACGCCTCGCCTGTCAGCTCCGCCCGGATAAGGACTTGACTGTCGCGCCGCTGCTCGTGCCGCAGACGGAGGCTGCCCTTCCCGCCAACAGCCAGGAAACCAGTCCCGGCCGCGAGCGCGAGATCGCTGTGCTCTTCTGCGACATGCGCCATTTCACCACGCTCACCGAAACCCGCCTGCCCTTCGACGTCGTCTTCCTGCTCAACCGCTATTTCGGAATCGTCGGCAAAGCGGTGGAACAGGCCGGTGGGCGGCTCGACAAATTCATCGGCGACGGCGCCATGGCACTCTTTGGCCTCAACACCACGCCTGAGGAAGCCTGCCGGCAGGCTATGGCAGCCGCAACAGCGATTGTTGCCGAGGTAGAGAAGCTCGCCGCCGAATTGTCCGACGAATTGCCTTTGCCGTTGCAGATCGTAATCGGCATCCACGCCGGCCCGGCCGTCGTCGGCACGATGGGCTATGGGCGGGTGCGCAGTCTGACGGCCGTCGGCGATACGGTCAATGTCGCAAGCCGCCTGGAGACGGCGGCAAAGGAGCTCAACGCTGCGATCGTCATTTCCGAGCCGGTCGCGATGCGCGCCGGCATCAATCCGGAAACGATCGAAAGCTGCGAAATCAATGTGCGTGGCCGGGCACTCCCCTTGAAAGTCTATGTCATTCCGAGAGAGAAAGCCGCCGAACCGCTCAAGGAAAGACAATAATGTCCGGCCAAGCATGGCTTACAGGCAAATATTGGAAGCGCCGTTTGCGCAAGGCACGCAATGCGCTGGCCACGCGTTTCTTCAATACCCGCTTTGGCCGCCGGCTGCTGATCGAGAATATCGGGCCGCGCGTGACCTCCATGACCGTCGATGCCGGCGATCACCTGATGAGTTTTTCACCCGCCGACTATATCGGCCGCAAGGTCTTCCGGAAGGGCCATTTCGAGCGCGAGGCAGTCGACCGGCTGCTCGTGATCCTGCGCCAGCGCGGCCTGCTGAAGAAGGACAGCATGCTGCTGGAGATCGGCGGCAATATCGGCACACAGACAGTCTATTTTGCGCTCGCCCGCGCATTTGCAGGGATCGTCAGCGTCGAGCCCGACCCGCGCAATTTCCGCCTTCTGGAACAGAACATCCGCCAGAACGGTCTTATCGACACGGTGCGCCTCGTCAATTGCGCTGCCGGCGAAGGCGAAGGCAAGATCGACTTCTTTTTGAACAGCGCTAATCACGGCAAGAGCAGCGCCATCCGCCAGAGCGCCAGCGACCGGAAGATCACAGTTCCGGTGCGGTCCGTGACCGGCATTCTCGACGGTCTCGGCATCGACCAGACTGCCATCGGCCTCGTCTGGATGGATATTGAGGGTTATGAGCCGGTAGCCTGCCGCTCGATGCAGCCGTTGCTTGCCCGCCGCGCTCCTCTTTATATGGAATTCACGCCGCTCTTTTATGGCCCGGAGGGCACGACGGCCTTCATTCGCACGCTCGCCGGCTTCTACGAGGATTGTCTCGTTGTCTTCGAGGACGGCGAGAAGGAGATGAAAGTCCGTGATCTGCCGGGTGCATTCGATCAATATAACGTGCTGTTCCTGCCTTAGACCGAAGAAGAACTATCGGGCCCGCATTGCCAGCGATTGATGGCAATGCACGCCTGCGAGCACGCCCGAGGCGGAAGCGAGCGTGGCGTTATGCATGGCGCTTGCCGCATCGCCGGCGGCAAAAACACCGTTGACGGTGGTTTCCTTATTATCGCCGGTCCGGATAACCGGGCCGAACGGACCGTCGTCGAAGACACAGCCGAGCTGTTCAGCAATCGGGCTCGCCATCGCCGTTTTCGGAGCGACGAACACGGCGTCCAGCTGCACGACCCGGCCATCGGCAAGGCGAACGGCCTCAAGCCTGGGACTATCGCCTAGCAATTCCACGACAGGGCTGCGTTCGATCCTTACGCCACGAGCGGTCAGGCGTACGAGTTGCTCTTCATCGGGCTCGAACAGCGCCTGCGTGAAATAGGTCGTCTCTCCCCAGTCGGGAATGAGTATGGCCGCATGTGCCGACTGCGGATGGTTTGCGAGCACACCGAGCTTACCGCCGCTCACCTCATAACCGTGACAATAGGGGCAGTGCAGCACGGAGTGCCCCCATCGGTCTCGCAGCCCGGAGATTTCAGGCAGTGTGTCGCTTATGCCGATTGCCAGAACGATGCGCGTGGCCCTTTCTTGGCCACCGCCCTTGATGTCGATCACGAATTCATCGCCATCCGCACGCGCCTGAACAACTTCTCCGTCGCGAATGGTGATGTTCGGATAAAGCGAAAGCTGCCGCTTCCCCTCCCGCATGACCGCCGCGGGCGTCTGACCGTCCTGGCCCAGGAAGCCATGCGACGCCGGCGAAAACCGATTGCGTGGCGTGCCTGCATCGACAAGCAGAACCCGTCGTCGCGCCCGGGCAAGCTGCATGGCCGCGGACAGGCCCGCGAAGTTTCCGCCGATGACGATGACTTCGAATGACATAAAACTCTCCTTTAATGGCGTCCTCATCATGAAGCAACATAAGTTACATGAAGTGTTACGGTCAAGCATCATGTTACTTGTCTTGTTACGATCTGCTTGTGATAATGGGGCCACTCGATCGACAGGAATAGGACCCCATGCGCAATGACAGCCGCCTTTCACGCATGCTGCACGTGCTGATCCACATGGATCGGCATGAACATTCGGTGACCTCGGAAATGATTGCAAAGATGCTGAACACCAATCCCGTCGTCGTCCGCCGCACCATGGCCGGCCTTCGAGAACAGGGCTATGTCCGTTCCGAAAAAGGGCATGGCGGGGGCTGGACGCTGGTGCGCCCGTTGTCGGAAATCACGTTGCTTGATGTCTACAACGCCATCGGCGAACCGCATCTTTTCGCCATCGGCCCGGCCGATGACCAGCCGAAATGCCTTGTGGAACAAGCCGTGAATGCCGCCCTCGAGGACGCGATGAAGGAGGCCCAGGCCCTGCTCCTGAGACGGTTGGGCGACGTGACGCTGGACAAAATCGCGGCCGACTTCGAGGCAAAATTTTCAGCGCTGTCGGCTACGCCCTATTCCTGCGCTTCATAAGCGCGGATCATTTCCTGCGGTAGAGAAAATAGCGCCCCTCCTTGATGCCGCCGGGCAGAGGCAGGGGCAAAAGCTCGGGATGTTCCAGTGGCAGGCCGCTCACGGCGATGCCATGGTGGGTAAGCACGCCAGCCATCAATTGTGGCAGCCAGGTCAACGTCACGGCATCGATCTCGTCATGGCCGGTGCCGATGTCGGCATGGGCGAGTGCGGCATTGGTTCCGAGGAAAACCTGGCCGGTGTCCCGGATATTGCCCGTCACCATATTTTCGGCCGGCGGCGTAGAGGCGGAATAGGCGCGTATCTCCCAATCGAAGGCGATAATGCGTCGATCGGGAAAATGTTCGCGCAGGTGGTCGTAGGTGCGGCCATTGCCGAGACCGAATTCGAGCACCGGCCCCTCCACCTCTTCTACCAGGTCAATGATCGCGTTGAGAATATCGCGTTGAGCCGTCAATCGGCGAATGAAGCTGTCGAGGCGGCTCATCTTGTCCTGTCCATCATAAAATATGTCAGCGGTGCTACCATATCGACGCAGTGTAAGTCGATTGCCGGAAACGCAAATTGCCGTTGCAGCGGCAACACGGGTCTGTGATAAACTCAGCCTCATGAACGAGATGTCCAACGACGCATTCTTCGCCGACGTGCCTGTCTTCAGCGACTTCGAAGGCGTGACCGATGAGAGCAATTACCAGCCGCTGCCCGAAGGGTGGGTGCTGGCGATGGCCGATATCGTCGGCTCGACGAAAGCGATTTCCGGTGGCCGCTACAAGGACGTCAATATGGCCGGCGCCAGCGTCATTTCCGCGGTGCTGAACGCCGTCGGCAAAGGCGACTATCCCTTTGTCTTCGCGGGCGACGGCGCGCTGCTCGCCTTGCCAGCCTCGTTTGAGAATGAAGCGCGAAAAGCGCTCGCCGCGACACAGGTCTGGGTGAAAGAGGATCTTGACCTCAATCTGCGTATCGCCATCGTGCCGATCGCCGATATCCGCGCGGAAGGTCTCGACGTGCGCGTCGCCCGCTATTCGGCAAGTCCCTATGTCACCTACGCGATGTTCTCCGGCGGCGGCACGATCTGGGCCGAAAAGAACATGAAGATGGGCCGATATGGCGTGGAAAAGGCCGCACCCGGCACCCGTCCCGATCTGACGGGCCTATCCTGCCGCTGGAGCCCGATCGAGGCCCGCAACGGCGAGATCGTCTCTGTCATCGCCGTCCCCGGCGAAGCTGGTTCCGGCCCGGAATTCCAGGCTCTCGTCGCCGGCATCGTTTCGATCACAGCCGAGCAGAACCGCAATGGCCATCCAGTGCCGGAAGACGGGCCGGAATTTGCCTTTTCGATGACGGGTATCAATCGAGAGGTGAATGCGACGGCGCCCAAAGGCAAACGGCTGCGGCAAAAGCTGTTTATTTTCCTGCAGACCGGCTTGATCGTTTTCCTGCACAAACTCGGCCTCACCTTCGCTCATTTCGACGCTCGCCGCTATAAGAAGGACATCGCGGGCAATTCGGATTTCCGAAAGTTCGATGACGGACTGAAGATGACTATCGACGTGGATGCCGCTCATCTCGCCCGCATCGAGACGCTGCTGAAGCAGGCGCAGGAACGAGGCGTGGCTCGCTACGGCCTGCACCGCCAGTCATCGGCACTGGTGACATGCTTCGTGCCGACGCCGCTTTCGCGCGACCACATGCACTTCATCGATGGTGCCGCCGGTGGCTATGCGGTCGCTGCCAGCCAGATCACCGGCAAGCGGCTTTCCGCCGCGCTCGTTACGCCTTGATGACGTGATCGGCCGAAAGGCCGAGGCGGCTTAAAACATTTCGGGTATCGACAATCAGTTTGGCGTTCTCCAAGAGAGTAAGGTAGTCAATCATGTCATGATCGGTCGCAATGAGAACCGCGTCATATGCCGCAATGGCTTCCGGCGTCAGGTCGATGGATTGCCGGCCCTTCAGCGCCTGATATTCACGGGTCGGCGGAATCTCGGTGACGAATGGATCATGATAATCCGCCTTGCCGCCGCGCTCCTCTATGATTTCAATCAGGCGCAGTGATGGACTTTCCCTGATATCGGCGACGTTCTTTTTGTATGCCAGGCCAAGTACGAGGACCCGCGAGCGGCTGAGCGCTTTTCCGGCACGGACATCGAGCGCCTCGGCCAGCTTGCCGACGACATAACGTGGCATGGCCGAATTGATCTCACCGGCAAGCTCGATGAAGCGGGTCGGCAGCTCGTATTCGCGCGACTTCCAGGTGAGGTAGAAAGGGTCGATCGGAATGCAGTGGCCGCCGAGACCAGGGCCGGGATAAAAGGGCATATAACCGAACGGCTTGGTCTTGGCAGCGTCGATGACTTCCCAGACATCGATGCCCATTGCCGCATAGACGGTCTTCAGCTCGTTGACGAGCGCGATATTGACCGAGCGGAAGATGTTTTCGGTGAGCTTGACCGCTTCCGCCGTCGCATTGGAAGAGACGGGAACGACGGTCGAGACGGCAGCACCGTAGAAAGATTTCATGAGCGATAGGGCTTGCATGCCGTCGCCTGCAACGACCTTCGGGATCGTCGCGGTGTGGTAATGCTGGTTGCCGGGGTCCTCACGCTCCGGCGAGAAACCGACGAAGAAGTCAGAGCCGGATTTTAACCCCGTTCCTTCGAGGATGACCTTCACGATATCGTCGGTCGTGCCGGGATAGGTTGTCGATTCCAGCACGACGAGCTGGCCCGGCCGCAGATGGGCGGCGATCGACCGCGAGGTCGCTTCCACGAAGGAAAGATCGGGATCGCGATGCTTGGTGAGTGGCGTCGGCACGCAGATGACGATTACGTCGCAATCCGCAAGTCCGGCGAAATCGGTCGTCGAGGAGAATCGCCCCGCATCGATCTCTGCCGTCAGCGCCTCATTCGTCACCGCATCGATATAGGAGCGGCGGGCATCCAGCGCGACGATCTTCTTAGGATCGATATCGAAGCCGGTCACGGCAAAGCCGCTGCGCGCCACGGCCATCGCCAGCGGCAGACCGACATAACCGAGACCGATGATGCCGGCACGTGCGGTGCGCGTCTCAATCTTCTTTGAAAGTGTCCCGAAGGTGGAGGAACGTGCGTCCAAGGCCATGCCTCTTGCGAAAAGTGAATCCGAACGCTGATCTAATGCATGATCGCGGCAAATTAAACCCGGCCTCTTCATGGCGCCTGACCGTACCAAGCTCCGGCTTCATTAACCGGCTGTGACGGAGCGCCAATTTGGCAACCGGGGCGCACAAAAAAATTCTTGATGCCATTGTTTCGCACTTTCAGCGTGCCTATTTTGGCAGATGATAATGAACCACTTTGCAAAGATTGCTCGCCAGTTTCCAGGAGGTCGGAAGCCGGCGGGTGTCACAGCCGGCCGTTGGCAATCGTTGACACGATAATACCGCTCGTACATCCTGATTTCTTTGTGATCTGCTCGTCGTGAATGTGCAGGTCTGGGTCGTTTTTGCCTTTCGGGATGGACGTGCGACATGAGGATAATACCAAGAATGAGCACGATCGAATCCAGCGTATCCTCCATTTTGTTGGACCGTGTTGCTGAGTGGCTGACGAATTCTTCGCTGGCCGGTGACGACCTTGAAAACATCGTGCGCGGTTTCTGCGAGCGGCTTGCTGCCGCCGGTCTACCACTCGCGCGCGTGCACCTGACCTTCTCGATGCTGCATCCGCTCTACGACGCACTGAGCTTCACCTGGAAGCGCGCGAGCGGCGTAACCATCGAAGGCTTTCGGATGCCGGCTGGCCAGAAGCAGGATCGTTTCCTGCAGAGCCCCTATTTCCATCTTCTCGACAATAATCTGCAGCATATCCGTCGCCGTATCATGCCTGAAGGCCCGAATGAATTCCCGATTTTCGAGGATCTGCGGCAGGAAAAGATCACCGATTACCTCGCCTTCGTGCAGCCGTTCGGTGACGGCTCGGTGCAGGGCATGATGGGTTCATGGTCGACCGACAGCCCGGTCGGTTTTTCCGACGACATGATCGACGCGCTGCTGCGCATGCAGAACCACCTGGCGGTCGCCGCCAAGATGGCGGTGCTTGCCAAGCTCGCCAACAATATGCTGACCACCTATCTCGGCGGCGATGCCGGCAAACGCGTGTTGAACGGCCAGGTTCGTCGTGGCGACGGTGAGACGATCCGTGCCGCTCTCGTCATGGCGGATATGCGCGAATCGACCATGTATGCCGAGAAGGAAGGCCGGCAGGCTTATATCGATACGCTCAATCAGTTCTTCGATGCGATCGCCGCACCCTTCAACCGCAACGGCGGCGAAATCCTGAGCTTCCTCGGCGACGGCTTCCTGGCCGTCTATCCCTGCGGCCGCCACAAGGACCCCTCCAAAATCGCCTGTGAGGCGGCGCTTTCCGCGGTGCATCACGCTCAAGCGCGGGTTGCCGAGCTGAACAAGGATCGCGAGGCGAAGGGGCTTCCGAAGATCGGCTACGGCATCGGCCTGCATGTCGGCAACGTCATGTTCGGCAATGTTGGCCTGAAGGACCGCCTTACCTTCTCCGCCTTCGGCTCTGCAGTGAACGAGGTGCAGCGCCTGCAGGTATTGACGAAGAAATACAGCCGCGAGGTCGTCGCGAGCCAGGCCTTTGCCGGCTATTGCGGCGGCGAATGGATCACGCTCGGCGAGGAAAAGCTGCGCGGAATCCGCCAGAAGGTGACAGTGCTGCAGCCGCGCGCGCCCGCATCTGCCATTCATGTCGACGACGGTTTCCGCGAATCCGTTCAGAACGGCCTCTCGGAAGCCGAACAGGTCATCATGCTTCACCGCGACAAGAAACAGGTAAAACGTACGCCGATCGAAAAATTCATTCAGTAATTACGCGCAAACATTGCAGCCGCTTTAGCAGCTGCACCGTATATCAGAAGCCTCGCATCACGCGCCTTCAACACAGGTGCCATGCGCCGCTTTTCCCCATGCCTGTCATCAACTGGACACCCCGTTTACGGTACGGTAGTGTGCCTTAACGGGAACACATAAAGACTGGGGAATTTCATTGGTATGGCGTCAGCAGCCGATTTGTTGCGTATTGAGAATCTGGACGTCGCCTTCTCCGTTTTCGGCGACCGGCTGCGTGTCGTAAAGGAAGCCAATCTCCGCATTCTGCCGGGCAATGTGACTGCCTTGGTTGGCGAAAGCGGCTCCGGCAAATCCGTCATCAGCCAAGCGATCATGGGCATCCTGCCGGCACCCGCTCATGCGAGCGGTCGCATCCTGTTTACCGACCCGCTGGATGGCAAGGCGACCGATATTCTCTCCCTGTCGCGCGACAGCGCCGATATGCGCGACCTGCGCGGCCGGCGCATGGCGACCATCTTCCAGGAGCCGATGACGTCACTCTCGCCGCTCCACACGGTCGGCAATCAGATCAGCGAGGTTTTGCTGATCCACACGGATGCCGACAAGAAGGAAGCGCGCCAGCGCACCGAGGAAATGCTCGGCCTCGTCGGCTTTTCCAATCCGAAACGCACCTACGACATGTATCCGTTCGAGCTTTCAGGCGGCATGCGCCAGCGCGCCATGATCGCCATGGCGCTGATCTGCAAGCCGGCGCTGCTGATCGCCGACGAGCCGACCACGGCGCTCGACGTGACGATCCAGGCCCAGATCCTCGAACTCTTGCGCGATCTGCAGGCCAAGCTCGGCATGGCCATGTTGCTCATCACGCACGATCTCGGGGTCGTCGCCAATATGGCCGATGAAGTGGTGGTGATCTATCACGGCGAGATCATGGAAGCCGGTCCGGTCGAGGCGATCTTCCGTAATCCGCAGCATGCCTATCTCAAGGCTCTGATGGCCGCTGTTCCGCATTTCGATATGAAGCCGGGTGAGCGGTTGAAAGCCCTGAGGGAGGTTCCGGTCAATCTGGAATCGCTGATCGGCAAGAAGAAGCCGGTCGAAAAGGAAGCGCCCAGCACGCTCCTTTCCGTCGCCAACCTTTCCAAGACCTACAAAACGCGCAAGCGTAGCTTCTTCGGCGGCCAGGAGGCCACCATCGTGCACGCTGTCGACGATGTCAGCTTCGATATCCGCCGCGGCGAATGTCTCGGGCTCGTCGGCGAATCCGGCTGCGGCAAAACCACGGTCAGCAAGATTCTGATGCGCGCGATCACGCCTGATAGCGGTGCGGTCGTCTTCAACGACGGCAAGGATGTCATCGACGTCCTCTCCGTAAAGGGTTCGGAACTGCAGGATTTACGCACCAAGATACAGATGGTGTTTCAGGACCCCGTTTCTTCGCTTTCGCCGCGCATGACGGTGCGCAATATTCTCAGCGAGCCGCTCGAAATCCATGATCGCGGCGACAGTGCCGATCGCAAGGCCAAGGTCGAGGCGCTGATGGGCGCGATCGGCCTCGACCGGCGCTATCTCAACCGCTATCCGCACAGTTTCTCCGGCGGCCAGCGTCAACGCATCGGCATCGCCCGGGCGCTTGCGCTCGGTCCCAAGCTCGTCATTCTCGACGAACCGGTCTCGGCTCTCGATGTCTCGGTGCAGGCTCAGATCCTCAATCTGCTGAAGGATCTGCAGAAAGAACTTGGGCTCACCTATCTCTTCATCTCGCACAATCTCGCCGTCGTCGACTACATGGCTGATCGCATCGCCGTCATGTGCAAGGGCCGTATCGTCGAGATCGCGCCGCGTGAAATCATCCTGCGCGATCCGGTTCACCCCTATACGAAGTCATTGCTTGCCGCCGTTCCCTTCCCGGATCTTGACCGGCCGCTCGACTTCAAGGCACTGCAGGAAAATGGCGCGGCCGACAAGCAAAATTGGGGCCGTGTCTTCAGGGCCGACCATGACGATGCCTCCGAACTCGCCTATGCCGATCTCGGCGGCGGCCATCTGGTGCGCGCCCGCAAGGGCGCCGATGCGAAGGAGCTGGTCTGATGGTGACGCGCCGCGTATTCCTTGGCGGCCTGATCGGCTCGACCATCGCCCCTTCGGTGCTCGTGGCCCAGCAGATCGCCGAGCCCGAATTTTTGAAGGCGAAGCTCGCCGACGGCAGCCTGCCGCCGATGGCCGAGCGCATTCCTGCGCAGCCGCGTATCATCAACCTCAAGGAGATGGGCCGTGTACCCGGCACCTATGGCGGTAGCGTGCGCACCATCATCGGCGGCGTGCGCGACATCCGCTACATGACCGTCTACGGCTATTCGCGGCTGGTCGGCTACGACACGAAGCTGCTGTTCCAGCCCGATATCCTGCGCGACTTCACCTCGGAGAATGATACGGTCTTCACCTTTCGTCTGCGCGAGGGACATAAGTGGTCGGACGGTCATCCCTTCACGGCCGAAGCCTTCCGCTACTGGTGGGAAGACGTCATCCTCAACAAGGAACTGACGCCCGGCGGCGGCGCGCTTGAGCTGCGTCCCCACGGCTCCCTGCCGCGCTTCGAAGTGCTCGACGAACTGACCGTGCGCTACAGCTGGGACAAGCCCAACCCGGTCTTCCTGTCATCGCTCGCCGGACCTCTGCCGCTCGTTATCTACGGCCCCGGCCACTATTTGAAACAATTCCACAAGGGTTTTCAGGACAAGGCCAAGCTGGAAGAGCTGATGAAAAAAAGCCGCGCCAAGAAATGGGCCGACCTGCACATCAAGATGGCGCTCGCTTCACGGCCGAACAATCCCGACCTGCCGACGCTCGATCCCTGGCAGAACCGCACGGCTCCGCCGGCCGATCAGTTCATCTTCGAGCGCAACCCCTTCTTCCACCGCGTCGACGAAAACGGCGTGCAACTGCCCTATCTCGACCGCTTCATCCTCAACGTCTCGTCTTCCTCCATCATCGCCGCCAAGGCGGGTGCTGGCGAATCCGACCTGCAGGCGACCGGTATCGACTTCAACGACTACACCTTCCTGAAAGAGGCGGAAAAGCGCTTCCCGGTGAAAGTCGATCTCTGGAAGATGGCACGCGGCTCGCGCGTGACGCTCTTGCCGAACCTCAACGTCGCCGACGAAGCCTGGCGCGTACTCTTCCGCGACGTGCGCTTTCGCCGGGCCTTGTCGCTGGCAATCGACCGGCATGAGATCAACATGGTCGCCTTTTACGGTCTCGGCAAAGCGAGTGCCGATACGGTGTTGCCCGAAAGTCCGCTCTTCAGGCAGGAATATGCCGATGCCTATGTGAATTTCGACCCCGACACGGCCAATAAGCTGCTTGACGAACTCGGCCTCGACAAGCGCGACAGCGACGGCATCAGGCTGCTGCCGGACGGTCGGCGCGCCGAAATCACCGTTGAGACTGCCGGTGAAAGCAATCTCGACACGGACGTTCTGGAACTCGTGCACGATCACTGGGCCAATGTCGGCCTGGCGCTCTTTACCCGCACTTCGCAGCGCGACGTCTTTCGCAATCGCGCCATGAGCGGTTCGATCATGATGTCGATCTGGTACGGGCTGGATAACGGAGTGCCGACAGCCGACATGTCTCCTTATGGACTGGCCCCCACGCTTGACGACCAGCTTCAATGGCCGCTTTGGGGCATGTACTATCTTTCGGCCGGCCAGGAGGGCGAGGCGCCTGACCTGCCGGAGGCGGCCGAGCTTGTGGATCTTCTGAACCAATGGGGCGCCAGCGCCAAGATGGAAGAGCGTGAGGTTATCTGGCACAGGATGCTGTCCCTCTATACCCAGCAGGTCTTTTCGATCGGCCTGATCAACAGCACGCTGCAGCCGATCCTTAGATCAGCCAAGATGCGGAATATGCCGGAGCATGCACTCTACGGCTTCGATCCGACCTCGTTCCTCGGCGTCTACATGCCGGATACGTTCTGGTTCAAGGAGGCCTGAGCGATGATCCGCTATATCCTCTGGCGCATTGCCGCCATGGTGCCGACCCTGCTCGTGATATCGGCTCTGGTCTTCGTCATCATAGAATTGCCGCCCGGCGACTTCTTCGAAAGCCAGATCGCCGAACTGCGCGCCCAGGGCGAGACCGCAAACCTGCAGGAAATCGAAGAACTGCGCCATCAATACGGCTTCGACCAGCCGGAGATTGTGCGCTACTTCTACTGGGTCGGCGGCATGCTGCACGGCGATTTCGGCTATTCCTTCGAATATCAGCTGCCGGTTTCCGACGTGGTGGGCGACCGCCTGTGGCTGACGATCCTCGTCTCTTTCTCGACCATCCTTCTGACCTGGCTGATCGCCTTTCCGATCGGCATCTATTCGGCGACCCATCAATATAGCTGGAGCGATTACGGACTGACCTTTCTCGGCCTGCTCGGAATCGCCATCCCCAACTTCATGCTGGCGCTGATCCTCATGTATTTCGCCAATGTCTGGTTCGGGCTCTCGATCGGCCATCTGATGGACCAGCAATATCTCAATCAGCCGATGAGTTGGGAAAAGGCCCGATCGATCCTCGCCCATCTCTGGATACCGGTCATCATCGTCGGGACGGCGGGGACAGCCGGCATGATCCGCCGCTTGCGCGCCAACCTGCTCGACGAGATGCAGAAGCAATATGTGACGACGGCACGCGCCAAGGGCCTGCATCCGGTAAGGGCGTTGGTCAAATATCCGCTGCGCATGGCGCTCAACTTCTTCGTCGCCGATATCGGCTCCATTCTGCCGTCGATCATTTCGGGCGCCGAGATCGTCGCCATCGTCCTGTCGCTGGAGACGACGGGACCAATGCTGATCAAGGCGCTGCAGAGCCAGGACATGTACCTCGCAGGCTCGTTCCTGATGTTCCTCGCGTTCCTGAACGTGATTGGCGTACTCATTTCCGATGTCGCGCTCGGCTTCCTCGATCCGCGCATCCGTCTGCAAGGCAGGAGCACCAAATAATGTCGCCCCTACCCGCTCCCGGTGCGCCGCTGCCGCATTATGTCTCGACCGCCCCGTTCGATCCGATCGCAACGGAAACGATGACCTCGGCCCAGTCGCGGATCCATCTCGCCTCGCAGAAGCAACTCATGTGGTGGAAGTTCAAACGCCACAAGCTGGCGCTTGCATCCGGAATTTTCCTTGCCGCCATCTACCTTATGATCCTTATCGTCGAGTTCCTGGCGCCTTATGGGCTTCATACGCGCAACGTCGATTTCATCCATTCGCCGCCGCAGCGCGTCCATCTTTTCGACAGCGAGGGCAATTTTGTCGGCCCCTTCGTCTATGGCCGGCAGATGACGCTCGATATCGATACCCTGCACCGGCTCTACAGCGACAAGCAGAACGACATCCAGCCGATCCGCTTTTTCTGCCGCGGCGATGACTACAAGTTCTGGGGGCTTGTCTCTTCCGACTATCATCTGATTTGCCCGGCGATCGGCGGACAGATGTTTTTGCTCGGCACTGACCGGCTCGGCCGCGATGTGCTTTCACGCATTCTCTACGGCGCCCGTATCTCGCTGACCATCGGGCTGATCGGCATTGGCATCAGTTTCGTGCTCGGCATCGTCATCGGCGGTCTCGCCGGTTACTGGGGCGGCATCTTCGATCTCATCGTGCAGCGCCTGATCGAAGTGTTGCAATCACTGCCCTCGCTGCCGCTCTGGATGGCGCTTGCCGCCATCATGCCGGTGACGTGGAGCCCGATCGTCATCTATTTCGGCATCACCGTCATTCTCGGCATCATCGACTGGACGGGGCTTGCCCGCGCCGTGCGCTCCAAGCTTCTGGCATTGCGGGAAGAAGACTATGTCCAGGCAGCCCAGCTCATGGGCGCCAGCACGCCCCGTATCATCGGTCGGCATCTGGTGCCGGGCTTCATGTCGCATCTCATCGCATCCGCAACCATTTCCATCCCCGGAATGATTCTCGGTGAGACGGCACTCTCCTTCCTCGGCCTTGGCTTGCGACCGCCCATTACCAGCTGGGGCATCCTGCTGACGGAGGCCAAGAGCGTGAGCGTCATCGCCTTCTACCCGTGGCTGCTGTTTCCGATCGTTCCGGTAGTGCTGGTAATTTTGGCGTTCAATTTTCTGGGAGACGGCTTGCGCGATGCGGCAGATCCCTACAAATAGCGTCGAGTTCGGCGGCGCGCTTCGCGTCCGTCGAATCGTGGCCTCCGATTTCCGGGGGTGGTAGAAGTATGTCGTCCACCTCAGAGGGCACACCTATGGCCAGACGTCTCGAAGATGCACGCATCCTCATGTACAGCCACGACACATTCGGCCTTGGCCACCTGCGCCGTTGCCGCACGATCGCCCATGCCCTCGTTGAGGATTATCGCGGCCTGAACATCCTCATCATATCAGGTGCGACGATTGCCGGTGCTTTCGACTACCGTGCCCGCGTCGATTTCGTGAAAATCCCAAGCGTCATCAAGCTTCGCAACGGGGAATACACGTCTCTCGCCAGCCATATCGACCTTCAGGATACGCTGAAGATGCGCGAAGCGAGCATTCGTCACACCGCCGAGACCTTTCAGCCCGATATCTTCATCGTCGACAAGGAGCCGATGGGTCTGAAGGGTGAGATTGAGGAGACGCTTGCCTATCTGAAGGCGCGCGGCACCACTCTGGTGCTTGGTTTGCGCGAGATCATGGACGCACCGCATCTGCTCGAAGCCGAGTGGAAGAGAAACAGCGTCATGCAGAAGATCGACCAGTATTACGATAGCATTTGGGTCTATGGGCCACCGGATTTCTACGATCCGCTTGTTGGCCTCGACGTACCGCCCAGTGTTCGTCGCAAGATGGATTTCGTCGGCTTTCTGCAGCGCAGCGTTTCCAAGGGCAAGAACTCAGTGAACGCCCGCAAGGACGACTACATCCTGGTCACGACGGGAGGCGGCGGTGACGGCTCGGATCTCGTTCACGATGTCATGAACGCTTATGAGGCCGATGAGACCCTGAGACAGAAGGCGCTCGTCGTGCTCGGACCCTATATGCCGGCGGCAGAACGCGCAAAGCTTGTCAGGAAAGGCGAGAAAATCCCCTATATCGAAGTGATCGAGTTCGACAACCACATGGAAGAGCTGATCGACGGCGCCACCGCCGTCGTCGCCATGGGCGGCTACAACACCTATTGCGAGATCCTCTCCTTCGACAAGCCGGCGTTGATCGTGCCCCGCGTCGCCCCCCGCGAAGAGCAGCTTTTGCGCGCCCGCCGCGCCAGTGAGCTTGGCCTCGTCGACATGCTGCCGCCCGAGCAATCAGCCGACCCAGCCATCATGGCTGAAACGCTCAAGCAGCTGCCGTCACGACTGCCGCCGTCGAAAAGCGGCAGCAATATGCATCTTGAAGGACTGAACCAGATTTCCCGCACCGTTGGCGGATGGCTGGACAGCCGCGGACGCCACCTTTCGCTTGTCGGCGCAGAATAAAGAGCCGTCCTTTGCCGCCACGCCGCAAGATTCTCGTCGTGCTGAAAGGCTATCCCCGCCTTTCAGAAACCTTCATCGCCCAGGAATTGCTCGGTCTCGAAAAGGCCGGCTTCGACCTGACGCTGATCTCCATGCGCCGGCCGACCGACAAGAAGCGCCACCCCGTGCATGACGAGATCAAGGCGCCGATCGTCTATTTGCCGGAATATTTGCACGAAGAGCCGATCCGTGTGCTGAAGGGCGTTTTTTCCGGTTTTTCGAAACCGGGCTTCAGCGCGCTGATGAAGCGTTTCTTTTCTGATCTGCCGCGCGATATCTCCCGCAATCGTTTCCGTCGACTTGGCCAGGCGCTGGTGCTGGCACGCGAATGGCCCGATAAGGGCGAATGGCTGCATGCCCATTTCATCCACACACCCGCCTCGGTGACGGAGTATGCGAGCATCCTGACCGGCACGCCATGGACATGTTCCGCTCATGCCAAGGATATCTGGACATCACCGGACTGGGATATCAGCCAAAAGCTCAAAAACGCCCGTTGGGCAGTGACCTGCACGCGCGCCGGCTATGAGCATATGAAAACGTTGACGGACCGCAAGGATGCCGTGCATCTGAGCTATCACGGCCTCGACCTCGCCCGCTTCGGCCATTTCGCAGGCGAGCACTCCAGCCGCAATGGCAGCGACCCTACCGACCCCGCCTTCATCCTCAGCGTCGGCCGTGCCGTGGAAAAGAAGGGCTATGATATACTGCTGCGTGCCCTTGCCTTGCTGCCGAAAGAACTGAATTGGCGCATGGATCATATCGGGGGCGGCGAGGCGCTTTCGACACTGAAGAAGATCGCCGCTGAACTCGGCCTTGCCGAGCGCATCACCTGGAAAGGCGCACTGGCACAGGAAGACGTGCTCGACCATTATCGCCGCGCCGATCTCTTCGCGCTTGCCTGCCGCATCGCCGCCAATGGCGATCGCGACGGCTTGCCGAATGTGTTGGTCGAAGCCTCCAGTCAGCGGCTCGCTTGCCTTTCAACCAATGTCTCAGGCGTGCCGGAACTGTTGAGCGATGGCGAGAACGGCCTGGTCGTGCCGGCGGAAGATCCGGCAGCTCTTGCAAAAGCGCTCGAGACGGCGATCCGCGATCCCGATCTGCGCAAGAGGCTCGGCGACGCTGCCGAAGAGCGCGTGCGCGGTCATTTCGATTATCACTCCAGTATCCGGCAGTTGAGCGCCCTGTTCGAGGCAGAATGGCAGAAGGCGTCATGACGGCTCCCCGCATCTTCTTTTATGTCCAGCATCTGCTCGGTATCGGCCATATGGCGCGCGCGAGCCGTATCGCCAATGCGTTGGTGAAGGACGGTTTGGAGGTGACGATCGTCACTGGCGGACTGCCCGTACCGGGTTTTCCGGGCGAGGGTGTCAGAACAGTCGAATTGCCGCCGGTCGTCGCCAGCAATGTCGGCTTTTCCGGCCTGGCCGATGCCGATGGACAGGCGGCGGGCGAGGAATTCCTTTCCAGACGGCGCGACCTGCTTCTGCAAGCCTTCGAGGAAACGAAGCCAGACGTCGTCATCATCGAGGCTTTTCCCTTCGGCCGCAGGCAGATGCGCTTCGAACTGCTGCCGTTGCTCGATGCGGTCGAAAGGGCCAGTCCGCGGCCGAAGCTTTTGAGTTCCGTACGCGACATCCTGCAGGAAAATCGCAAACCCGGCCGCGACGAGGAAACCGTCAAACTCATCAAGGACCATTTCGACGCCGTACTCGTCCATGGCGACCCGGACTTCGTACGTCTGGAGGATACCTTTCCGCTGACGGCAGAGATCGCCGGCCGGCTGCGCTATACCGGTCTCGTTGCTCCGCCGCCCGCGCCGGAACCGGCCGAGACGTTCGATATTATCGCGTCGGCAGGCGGCGGCGCCGTCGGGCTGGAACTGATCCGCGCCACGCGCGGTGCGGCAGCATTGCTGCCTGCCGATATCAGCTGGCTGCTGATTACCGGCCCCAATCTTCCCGCGGCCGATTTTTCAACATTGTCGGAAGATGCGCCTGCTAATGTGACGATGGTGCGCTTTCGCAAGGATTTCCCCTCCCTCCTGGGCGGCGCTAAAGTCTCGATCTCGCAGGCCGGCTATAACACGGTGGGTGATCTCCTGCGCACACAATGCCGCCCGATCCTCATCCCTTTCGTGGCCGCCGGTGAGACGGAACAGACGGTGCGCGCCGAACGACTGCAGGCGCTTGGCCTTGCCGAAATTCTGCCGGAGGAGGGGCTGACGTTCGAGGATCTCAAGGCTGCGGTCGAACGGGCACTTGCAGCACCATTGCGTCCGGCCACGTCCCTCGATCTCGACGGGGCTGCCAAAAGTGCAAGCATCATTCGTTCAATGATCGGTTGAAACCCTCGCCTATTCCAAAATTCATGTGATATAAGAAAAATTCCGGCGAGAATCGGCGTTTCGACATTAGTCCGCTCCGCCTTGTTTTCGTTGCGATATCGGCGGTCTGACTGCATGGTCCTGTACTCGAAGATTCCCTCTTCCTCAGCATCAGGGTCGCTGTCCGGACTTTTCCAACAGTCTGACGGTTAGCCATGGAAAAAAGCCTCGCGCGCTACATCTGGAAGAACACGCGATTGCAGCAGCTCTGGATTCTGCTGGTCGTCGCAGCTTCCATGGTGCCCTATTTCCTGTCCTTCGACCTGCCGAAGCAGATCGTCAACGGACCTATTCAGGGTGACGGCTTCGAAGGGCCGGGCGCAAGACAGATCTTCATGCACATCGCTTACGACATACCGTTCATCGGTCATGTCGAATTCTTCAGGGGCCTGGAGCTTAACCGCCTTCAGATGCTGATGGCGCTGAGCCTCGTCTTCCTGGCGCTGGTGGTGCTGAACGGCCTCTTCAAGTTCTATATCAATACCTATAAGGGCCGGCTCGGTGAGCGTATGCTGCGCCGCATCCGCTTCGAGCTCATCGATCGCGTGCTGCGCTTCCCGCCCGCCCATTTCAAGCGGGTGAAGTCTGCTGAAATCGCCACCATGATCAAGGACGAGGTGGAGCCGATGGGCGGCTTCACCGGCGATGCATTCGTCTCGCCCGCCCTTCTCGGCGGCCAGGCGATTACCGCGCTTGCCTTCATCATCATCCAGAATTTCTGGCTGGGCATGATCGCGGCTGCCATCGTCGGCGTGCAGGCTGTGGTCATCCCCCGCATGCGCAAGCGCCTGCTGGAACTCGGGCGTCAGCGCCAGCTGACCGCACGTGAACTCTCCGGCCGCGTCGGCGAGATCGTCGACGGTATCGGCACGATCCACGGCAACGACACCTCCAACTTCGAACGCGCCGATATCGCAACCCGCCTCGGCCGTATCTTCTCTATCCGCTACGACCTTTACCAGTGGAAATTCCTGGTCAAATTCATCAACAACTTCCTCGCCCAGGTCACGCCCTTCCTCTTCTACGCGATCGGCGGTTACCTGGCACTGCAGGGCCGGCTAGACATCGGTCAGCTCGTCGCCGTCATTTCCGCCTACAAGGACCTACCCGGCCCGCTGAAGGAATTGATCGATTGGGACCAGATGCGCCAGGACGTGCAAGTCAAGTATGCGCAGGTCTACGAGCAGTTCAATGTCGAGCCGCTGATCGACAGCCGCATTCAGGAACTCGCCACAGCGCCGGTCGCACCGCTGACAAGCGCCCTCGTCGTCACCAATCTCTCCGTCAGCGACGACAGCGGCGCGCGCCTCGTCGATCATGTCTCGGTCGAGATCAAGCCGAACGAGACGGTTGCGATCGTCGGGCCGAACGGGAGCGGTGCGGAAGCCTTCGCCGAAGCGCTCGGCCGTCTCGTCTGGCCGGATTCCGGCCGCATCACCATCGACGGACAGGATCTGCTGGATCTGCCGGAATCGGTCACTGGCCGGCGCATTTCCTATGCCTCTGCCGAGAGTTATTTCTTCCACGGCACGCTGCGCGACAATCTGGTCTACGGCCTCAAGCATGCGCCGATGAAAGAACCCGAATATGACGGCAAGGCAGCGCAGGAATACAAATGGCACGTTGCGGAATCGCAGAAGGCAGGCAATCCCACGCTCGATCTCAACAGTGATTGGGTAGACTACAACGCTGCGGGCGCCAACGGACCTGAAGATCTTCTGAAGGCGATCCGGCCGGTGCTCGACGCCGTGATGATGTCGCAGGACATTCTGGATCTGGCGCTGCGATCCACCGTCAATACCGAGGTTCACACGGCACTCGGCAGCCATATCGTGGAACTCAGAACATCGTTGCGCGAACGTCTGACCGCGGAAAATCTCGACGCCATCGTCGTGCCATTCGATTTCGACACCTACAACACGCAGGCGACCGTCGGCGAAAACCTGCTCTTCGGCACGATGAAGCGGCCGCTGATGAACAACCGGCGGCTTGCCGGCCATCCCTATTTCCAGCAGCTCTTCCGCGAAACCGGGCTGAGTACCGACCTCTACACGATGGGGCTGGAAATCGCCGAAAACGCAGTGGAACTCTTCCACGACCTGCCGCCGGACCACCCTTTCTTCCAGCAGCTTACCTTCATGACGGCGGATGACATTCCGACCTATCAGGCACTGCTGCAGAAGCTCCAAGGCAAGCGCTTCGAGGATGCGACGCCGGAGGACCGAGCAAGCATCATCCGCTTAAGCTTCGCCTATATCGAACCGCGGCATCGCTTCGGTCTCTTGACCCAGACGCTGACGGACAAGATTGTCAGCGCCCGTAAGCAGTTCCACGAGAACATCCCCAGCGATCTGGCCGAGCTGATCGAGCGTTATGACATCAATCGCTTCACGGCCTCGGCGAGTCTAATGGACAATGTGCTCTTCGGTCGCATCGCCTATCAGCAGGCCGATGCCTCCGACCGCATTCGCCTCATCATGGGAGAACTCTTCGATGCGCTCGATCTCTATGACGACGTACTGTCGATCGGGCTGGAATTCGATGTCGGCACCGGCGGCAAGCGCCTGACCGGGGTGCAGCGTCAGAAGCTCAATCTTGCCCGGGCTCTGCTCAAACGCTCCGACTACTTCATCTTCAACCGGCCGATCCCGGCGCTCGACCAGCGTATCCAGGATCAGATCACTCACAACATCATCGAAGGTCTGCACGAAGAAGGCAAGCGCCCGGCAATCATCTGGGTGCTGTCCAACGCCAAACTGGCGGAAATCTTCGATCGAATTTTGCTCTTCGAGCGCGGCAATCTTGCCGAGGCGGGCAACTATCCGGAACTTTCCGAGAAAAACGGGATGTTCAAGGAACTGTTATCGTAATATTCTATTGGGGCGGCACGGACGGCGCCCGCAAGGCGCTTGAGTTGGTTTTTAGCGCATGATCAAGGACCATGCGGCAGGGAGTTGTAACGCTCATGCTGTTGAGAGATGAAGTCGAAATGCTGCGGCGGGTGCCGATCTTCTCGAGGATCGCACCAGCGAAGCTCAAACTCTTGGCTTTCACCTCCGACCGTATGACATACCGGGCCGGCCAGAACCTGTTTCGTCAGGGCGATGTCGGCGACGCCGCCTACGTGGTTCTGTCAGGCACGGCCGATATCATCGTTGCCTCTCCTGCCGGCGAGATCAAGGTTGCCGATGTCGAAGTCAATTCTATCGTCGGGGAAATCGCCATCCTCTGCGACGTCTCGCGTACCGCGACCGTGCGCGCCACTTCACCGCTCGAAGTCCTGCGTATCAGCAAGGAACACTTCCTCAAGCTTCTAAGCGATTTTCCGGAAATGGCGGTAGAAATCATGCGAGTGCTTGCTGACCGTCTCAACCACACGACCGCCGAACTGACCGCTGCGCGCGCTTCTAAACAGCCCCAGATGGCGCAGTGAACTTCAAAAGAGATCCCAAATGAAAAGGCACGCCGGGTTTCCCAAGCGCGCCTTTCTTTGTGCTTCCTGCACTATTCGCGCTGTTCCAGCGCCCTGTTGAAGGCGAGAGCCGCCAGCGTGCAGATCGCTCCCGAGAGCAGGTAATAGCCGACGAAGGTCAGGCCGAACTGGCTGGACAGGCTGAGCGCCACCAGCGGCGCGAAGCCCGCACCGACCAGCCAGGCAAGATCCGACGTGAATGCGGCACCCGTATAGCGATAGCCGCGGCCGAAACGCGACGAGATCGAGCCTGTCGCCTGGCCGAAGGAGAGGCCAAGCACGCCAAAGCCGATGATGACGAAGGCATCGTGGCCGCTGTTGCCGGCACCGATCAGAAGCGGCCCGACGAAGCTGAAGATCGCGATCAGAATGGCGCAAATCGCCAGTTGCTTCCGCCGGCCGATGCGGTCGGCAATCATGCCCGAGGCTATGATGGCAACGATACCGACCATGGCGCCGATGACCTGTACCACCATGAAGGCACCGATCGGTTGGTTGCCGTAAAGGCTCATCCAGCCGAGCGGGAAGATGGTAACGAGGTGGAACATAGCAAAGCTTGCGAGCGGCACGAAGGCCCCGATCAGGATATCGCGGCCGTGGACGCGCAGCACGTCGAGGATCGGCGCTGCTTCAAGCTCATGCTGCTCCAGCAGCGTGCCGAACTCTTTGGTCATGACAAGCCGAAGGCGGGCAAAGAGAGCAACGACGTTGATCGCGAAGGCGACGAAGAACGGGTAACGCCAGCCCCATGAGAGGAAGTCTTCCGAAGAAAGGTTGGCGACGAAGTAACCGAATAGGATGCTTGCCAGCGCAAAGCCGATAGGCGCGCCGAGCTGCGGGATCATTGCATACCAGCCGCGATGATTCGGCGGCGCGTTGAGAGCAAGCAGCGACGCAAGGCCATCCCACGCTCCGCCGAGCGCAAAGCCTTGGCCAAGCCGGAAGAGGGCCAACAGCGCGATCGCCCAGTAGCCGATTTCATCATAGCCCGGCAGGAAGGCAATCGATGCAGTTGAGCCGCCGAGCAGGAAGAGCGCGATGGTGAGCTTAGTGCCACGTCCGTAGAAGCGGTCGATCGTCATGAAAACGACAGAGCCTACGGGACGAGCAAGGAAGGCCAGCGAGAAAATCGCGAAAGAATAGAGCGTGCCCGTCAGCCGGTCCGGCGCGAAAGGAAAGATGAGCTGTGGAAAGACGAGTACGGATGCGAGGCCGTAAACGAAGAAATCAAAAAACTCGGACATGCGACCGATCACCACGCCGATGGCGATGCTACCGGGCGAAACCGGCTTGTCATCGTGAATGCGCCGCGCATCCCGCTCCAGCGATGATGATGATGGTCCTAAATGTGTGGCAGTAGCCATATGAAACGCCTCCCTCGTTTAAGGTGCCCTTTGCAAAGCACCTCAAGCTGATCTTGTTCCATATTTGCAGCTTATCAAGTCCTGATGGCGCAAATAGTTGGCGCGAATTCTCAAAAATCGATGCGATGGAAACATCGCGTGATACCTGCGTCAACTTATTCCAGAGTTTCATTGGGCAAGGTCTTGCTTTTCGGCTATATACGTGGCGGCGCCGGAAATTTCCTTCTGACTTTTATCAGGATTTGTGGGCGCCGTGGAAGCTGACTTCTCCCGCGGTGCAAAATGCATGTTGCACTGCGACCAAAGACCTCATATCGCTCATTGTGCCAGTGCTTTAGTCGGCAATCGAACGAAACAAAAAGAGCTTAGAGACGTGCCAAAACTGCAGAAGTTTTCCCGCCTTCTATTAATCTTGCCGCTGTTTTTTTTGGCAGGATGCAACATGGTGGTCATGTCGCCTTCGGGCGACATCGCAGCCCAACAGCGCGACCTCATCGTCGTGTCGACGGTCCTGATGCTTTTGATCATCATTCCGGTGATCTTCCTCACGCTGTTTTTCGCCTGGCGCTACCGGCGCTCGAATACGGCCGCGACCTATGCACCGGAATGGCATCATTCGACCCGCCTCGAAATCGTGATCTGGTCGGCGCCGCTTGCCATCATCATCGCGCTCGGCGCAGTCACCTGGATTTCCACGCATAAGCTCGATCCCTACCGTCCACTTGACCGCATCGATGCGGACCGTGCCATTCCGGCCGATACCAAGCCGTTGACCGTCGAGGTCGTGGCACTCGACTGGAAGTGGCTATTCTTCTATCCCGACCTCGGCATCGCGACCGTCAACGAGCTCGCAGCGCCGGTCGATGTGCCGATCAATTTCAAGATCACCTCCTCTTCGGTGATGAACTCCTTCTACATCCCCGCCCTCGCCGGTCAGATCTACGCTATGCCGGGTATGGAAACGAAGCTGCACGCCGTCATCAATAAGGAAGGCGAATATGATGGCTTCTCCGCAAATTACAGCGGCGAAGGCTTCTCACATATGCGCTTCAAGTTCCACGGCCTGAACCAGCAAGGCTTCGACGCTTGGGTGGCGCAAGTCAAGCAGCAGGGCACGATGCTGAACCGCGACGCTTACCTGAAACTCGAAAAGCCAAGCGAGAAGGAACCGGTGCGCTACTATGCCGGCGCCGATGCCGAGCTCTACGACGCGATCCTCAATATGTGCGCCACGCCCGGGAAGATGTGCATGAACGAGATGATGCACATCGACATGATGGGCGGCGGCGGCAAGGAAAGCGAAGAAAACCGCGAAAAGCTGACCTACGACAATCGCCATGCGGACGAAGGGATCGTCGCGCCCGCGGCCACCGTGCCTGCAACGGGCGCACCCGCACGCAGCGAGCCGGCCGAAAGCATTGATGGCAACAGGATGCAGAACATGCCCGGAATGGACATGCAGCATGAGGGTCATTCGATGCCCGGCTCGGGCAATGGCGGCGATCCGGCGCCGGCACAGCTCAACAATAACAATTAACCTGGCGCTTTGCGTCGCAAGACATAATGAACGGGTTGTTCCATGTTTTCCAATCCTGACCTCCTGAAGTTCATCTTCGGCCGGTTGACCCTCGATGCGATCCCCTATCACGAGCCGATCCTGGTCGTGACCTTCATCGGCGTCGTCATCGGCGCCATCGCAGTGCTTGGCATCATCACCTATTTCAAGTTCTGGGATCCGCTCTGGCGCGACTGGATCTGCAGCGTCGATCACAAGAAGATCGGCATAATGTATGTGATCCTGGCCGTCATCATGCTTTTGCGCGGCTTCTCCGACGCGCTTCTGATGCGTGGCCAGCAGGCAATCGCCTTCAACGGCAATGAAGGCTACCTGCCGCCGCACCATTACGACCAGATCTTCACCGCCCACGGCGTCATCATGATCTTCTTCGTGGCGATGCCCTTCGTCACCGGTCTCATGAACTTCGTCGTGCCGCTGCAGATCGGCGCGCGCGACGTCTCATTCCCCTTCCTCAACAACTTCTCGTTCTGGATGACAACGGCGGGCGCAATCATCATCATGCTCTCGCTCTTCATTGGCGAGTTCGCCCAGACCGGCTGGCTCGCTTATCCGCCGCTGTCGGGTGCCGCCTATAGTCCAGGTGTCGGCGTCGATTATTATATCTGGGGCCTGCAGGTCGCCGGTGTCGGCACGACGCTATCAGGCATCAATCTGATCGCGACCATCGTGAAGATGCGCGCGCCGGGCATGACCTTCATGAAGATGCCGGTCTTTACCTGGACCGCGCTCTGCACCAACATCCTGATCGTCGCTTCCTTCCCGATCCTGACTGCAACGCTCGCTCTCCTGTCGCTCGACCGCTATGCCGGCACGAACTTCTTCACGAACGATCTCGGCGGCAATCCGATGATGTACATCAACCTCATCTGGATCTGGGGCCATCCCGAAGTCTACATCCTCGTGCTGCCGGCATTCGGCATCTTCTCGGAAGTGGTCGCGACCTTCTCCGGCAAACGCCTCTTCGGCTACGCCTCGATGGTCTACGCCACCTGCGTGATTATGATCCTCTCCTACCTCGTCTGGCTGCATCACTTCTTCACGATGGGTTCGGGTGCTTCCGTCAACTCCTTCTTCGGGATCACCACAATGATCATCTCGATCCCGACGGGGGCGAAGATGTTCAACTGGCTCTTCACCATGTACCGCGGCCGTATCCGCTACGAGGTGCCGATGCTGTGGACGGTCGGCTTCATGGTGACCTTCGTTATCGGCGGCATGACGGGCGTCATGCTTGCCGTACCGCCGGCCGACTTCGTGCTGCACAACTCACTCTTCCTGATCGCCCACTTTCATAACGTGATCATTGGCGGCGTTCTCTTCGGCATGTTCGCCGGTGTGAACTACTGGTTCCCGAAAGCCTTCGGCTTCAAGCTCGATCCTTTCTGGGGCAAGATGAGCTTCTGGTTCTGGCAGATAGGCTTCTGGTTCGCCTTCATGCCGCTCTACGTGCTCGGCCTGATGGGCATCACCCGGCGGATGAGCCAGTTCGAAGATCCGTCGCTGCAGATCTGGTTCATCATTGCCGCCTTCGGCGTCGGTCTGATCGCGCTTGGCATCGCGTCTTTCCTGATCCAGATCGTCGTATCCTTCATGAAGCGTGAGGAACTGCGTGACGATAGCGGCGATCCGTGGGATGGCCGCACGCTGGAATGGTCGACCTCATCGCCGCCGCCGGAGTACAATTTCGCCTTCACACCGGTCGTACACGATCACGACAGCTGGTACGACATGAAGAACCGCGGCTACGAGCGTCCGCTCGGCGGCTTCAAGCCGATCCACATGCCGAAGAATACCGGTACCGGCGCGATTCTGTCCGCCATCAGCGTCGCGCTTGCCTTCGGCCTGATCTGGTACATGTGGTGGCTCGTCGTCGTCTCCGCCGTCGCCCTGCTCGTCGTCGCGATCGGCCATACGTTCAACTACAAGCGTGACTTCTACATTCCTGCGGACGAAGTCACCGAAACGGAAGGCAAGCGCACAAAGTTGCTTGCCGAACAGGTGTAAGAGACCATGAGCGATCAAACTGTCGACACGGCCCAAAAGCCTGAATTCTACCTTACGGAAGACCATCATCCGGAGAACAGCACCAATCTCGGCTTCTGGCTCTATCTGATGAGCGACAGCCTGATTTTCTCGGTGCTGTTTGCCACCCATGCCGTGCTCGGCCGCAGTTATGCCGCCGGCCCGTCGCCGGCCGATCTCTTCGATCTGCCCCTGGTCGCCATCAACACCTCGATGCTGTTGCTCTCCTCCATCACTTATGGGTTTGCGATGCTGCAGATGGAGCGAAACGCAAAGGCGGAAACGCTGTTCTGGCTGGCAGTGACCGGCCTTTTCGGCGCGGCGTTCGTCGGCCTTGAGCTTTACGAGTTCGTACACCTCATCCACGAGGGCGCCGGTCCACAGCGCAGCGCTTTCCTGTCGTCTTTCTTTACGCTGGTCGGTACGCACGGTCTGCACGTTACCTCCGGCATCATCTGGCTGATCACGCTGATGGTGCAGGTCTCCATGCATGGCCTGCATGAAGCCAATCGTCGCCGCCTGATGTGCCTTTCCATGTTCTGGCACTTCCTCGACGTCGTCTGGATCGGCGTCTTTTCCTTCGTTTACCTGATGGGAGTTCTCGGATGAGTTCGCAAGCACCCGCACATGAGGATGCCCACGAGGCTCACCACGGCCACAGCCATGGACACCAAGCCGGCCACGGCAGTTTCAAGAGCTACGTGACGGGCTTCATTCTATCCGTCATCCTGACTGCCATCCCTTTCTGGCTCGTCATGGGAGAGGTCTTCGAAAATCATATCGTAACCGCCATCTTGGTGATGGCGCTCGGCGCCGTGCAGATCGTCGTTCACATGATCTTCTTCCTGCACATGAATACGAAATCGGAAGGCGGCTGGACGATCATGGCACTGATCTTCACGATCATCATCATCGCGATTGCTCTCTCGGGCTCTCTCTGGGTCATGTATCACCTGAACACGAACATGATGCCGATGAGCCCTGAAATGATGAAGAACATGCCATAAAGGCAAAGGAACGGGCGGCGACAACGCCGCCCGTTGCGGTTTATCTATGACCGATATCTCTTCCGACCGACAGGACAGGCCACGTTCGGCCGTCACACTTGCGATCCTTGGCATCGGCCTTCTTGCCCTCGTCGCCACCCTGATCGCGCTCGGCACCTGGCAGGTCTATCGACTCGCCTGGAAGCTCGATCTAATCGCCCGCGTCGATGCGCGCGTTCATGCCGAGCCCGTCGCCCCGCCGACTCGCGCCGACTGGGCCAAGGTTAATGCCGCCGATGACGAATACCGGCGGGTAACGGCAACAGGCACCTTCGAAAACGGCAAGGAAACGCTGGTCGCAGCATCAACAGCGCTCGGCGCCGGCTATTGGGTGCTGACGCCACTAAGGCTTGCGGACGGCAGCGCGATATTGATTAATCGCGGCTTTGTGCCGACAGACCGCCGCGACCCCGCCTCGCGACCGGAAAGCGAGATCGATGGGCCGGCCGGTATCACCGGGCTGATGCGCATGACGGAGCCAAGGGGCATGGTGCTGCGCTCCAACGATCCGGCTGCCGACCGCTGGTATTCGCGCGATGTCTCAGCCATCGCCGAAAAGCGTGGTATTGCGGACATTGGCCCCTTTTTCATCGACGCGGAGGCGACATCCAATGCCGGCGGCTTGCCCGTCGGAGGGCTGACGGTCCTCGATTTCCCGAACAACCACCTTGTCTATGCGGTCACCTGGTATGTGCTGGCGCTCATGGTGGCGGGGCTGCTGGTCTATATCGCACAGAGCGAGTTCAGGGTCCGCAGAGCTTTTCCTTGAGTGATCTATTGCGCAATGCGGCTGATCGCCTCGGCAAGCTGCGCCTGTGAAAAGGGTTTACCGAGGCGCGGTATATCGGTGATGCCTGCACCCTCGGGAATCTCGGCAAAACCGGTCGCGAGAATGATTGGCATGTCCGGCCACTCGCTTCGTATTGCGAGCGCAAGCTGCGAGCCTGTCATCCGCGGCATGGCGTGATCAGAGATAACGAGATCGACGCTTTCGTGGCGAAGAATGTCGAGCGCGTCGGCGCCGGCCGTCGCCTCGATCACGGTGTGGCCGAGATCCTCCAGCATCAGCGCCGTGTTCATCAGAACCAGCCCGTCATCGTCGACTGCAAGGATGCGCAACGGTCGTGAGCTATTTGCTGCTTCGGGCACGGATTGTTCGGGCTCTTCAACGGCGCTTTTGGCTTCCGTGACCGGAAACCATAGCTCGGCGGCGGTGCCTTCACCCAGCCGGCTGTTCAGTATGAGCCTGCCGCCGGACTGACCGGCGAGTCCTTGCACCATGGAGAGGCCGAGGCCCGTTCCCTTGCCGACGCCCTTGGTCGTGAAGAACGGAGTTACCGCCCGTTTCAGCGTCTCCTCGTCCATGCCTTCGCCCTCATCGGTAACGGCGACGCGTACATAATGACCGGCCGCCATAGTACCACCGTCAGGCACGATCTCTTCAGTGGCTTTGATCCTGATAATTCCGCCGCCGGGCATGGCGTCACGGGCATTGACGACGAGATTGAGCACCGCCGTCTCCAGTTGAGTCGGATCGGTAGCGATCGTCGGGAGGCTTTCGGGGAATTCGGTTTCAAGCGAGGCGATCGGGCCGATGGAGCGAGAGACCATGTCCATCATGCCACGCAGGAGCTCAGACACATCGATCCTCTCCACTTGCAGCTCCTGGCGGCGGGAAAAGGCGAGCATCCGTTGGGTCAGCGCCGCGCCGCGCTGTGCGCCTTGTATGGCATTGTCGACAAGGGGCGACAAAACAGGATCCTGCGGCATGCGCTTCTTGAGGATTTCGAGGCTGCCCAGCACCGCCATCAGCAGGTTGTTGAAGTCGTGAGCGATCCCGCCGGTCAATTGGCCGATCGCCTCCATCTTCTGCGCCTGGAAAAGTTCTTCACGGGTCCGCTCCAGCGCATGCTGCGTCTCCAGCTTCTCGGTAATGTCGCGGGTGATCTTGGCAAAGCCGATCAGCCCGCCGTAATCGTCCCTAATCGCATCGATCACGACACTTGCCCAAAAGCGTGACCCGTCCTTGCGTACGCGCCAGCCTTCTCGTTCGAACCGTCCGTCGCGGCTAGCGGTGGCCAATGCCAGCTGAGGCAATCCGTTGAGGCGATCCTCATCCGTGTAGAATGTGGAAAAGTGCCGGCCGATGATCTCTTCCGAGCGATAACCCTTGATGCGTTCGGCCCCGGAATTCCAGCTCGTCACGTTGCCCTCCGGGTCGAGCATGTAGATCGCGTAATCAGACACACCTTGAACAAGAAGTCGAAACTGCTCTTCGCTGCGCTTTAACGCGTTCTCGGCCGCCCTGCGCTCCGTCAGGTCGCGGATGATCTTGGCAAAACCAATCAGCTCGCCGGAGGCATGACGGATCGGATCGATGATGACGTGCGCCCAAAAACGCGTGCCATCCTTGCGTTGGCACCAGCCCTCTCCCTCGAAGCGTCCTTCCGTCGCCGCGATTTTGAGCGCCCGGGCGGGCAGACCAGCCTCCCTGTCGGCATCGAGATAGAATCGGGAGAAATGCTGGCCGAGGATTTCGGAAGCGCGATAACCCTTGAAGCGCTGAGCGCCGGAATTCCAGCTCGCCACGTAACCTTCAGGGCTCAACATATAGATTGCATAGTCGGTGATCGCATCGACGAGCACCCGGAAACGCCCCTCATCCTCAAGAGAGGTATCATATCTATCCACAGCTTCCATCTGCCCCTCTAAACGAATTACCAGCGCATTATAACGCTAGTTCGTGGGGATGGTTCCAGAGAAGCGCTGCGAATTACCTCAGACGGCTTGGCTCTGCGGATAGAAGCGTTCCGCAATGCGTTCTGACGCCGAATAAGCCTGAGTGACGATCTCAGGCACGAGATCGATGTCCGGCAGGCTGCCGAGGCCGAGAGGACCGACCGCAAAAACCCCGTCGACCGACGAGCCGTCGTCCAGGAACGTTTCGCCGCATGCATTGACCGCCAGGCCAAGCGCGAGCTCGTCAGGCATGGCGAGCCGCGCCGCGAACAAGCTTTGAATCAGAGGAGCAGAAAGATCCGGCGCATGGCAGCGGCAATCGATGATGCGTTCGGCATGGATGACTTCTTCGCTCGATGAACCGGACGGCGTGAAGAACAGGCCGCTGAGACCTCGACGCCCGGCGCGGCCGCGCCTGAGCACCGTACTGCCCTCGGCAAGCTCCTGCTTGAGGCGCAGATGCATCGCCTCCGGCAGGCGGTTGCGGTGACTGTCATAGATTGCCCGCAGATGCCGGTTGAACTGACGCTTCTGACGCGCTGGCAGCGATCGCCAGAGCGAACGGGCGTGCCTGCGAAGGCCGTTCATGATCGACTGCCAGCTTCGCCCCTCCTCTTCCGCTTCGCGGCAGGCGTGGCGGATGAAACTGACGATATCGGGCAGGCTATGCGGTAGCGCCTCGGCCGGGAAGACTGGATCGGCGGAGTTCGGCGTATGGCTCTGCGGCAGGAAACCGTGCCGTGAAATGATCGTTATCTGGCCGGTGTAACCGCCATCGCGAAGCTGCAGCAGTTGGTCCACGACGCGAATGCCGCTGCCGAGCAGAACCGTATGCGGCCGGGCGACAAGGCGCTGCGCCCTGACCGGTGAAACCTCCGGCTCTTCGTGAGGTCGAGGCAGGCCGTAACCTGTCGCGAGAATCACGATATCGAAAAGCGGATTGGACGGATTGGCACTTTCAAGCAGGAACCGGCTGCCATGGCTCCTGCGGATTGCCACAACCGGATCATGGCAGACCTGGACGGTGATGTCCCGACGGGCGGCGAGCGCTTCGGAAAAGCGCTGGTAGACGTAGTCGCTGAAGATTTCCCTGGGTACGAAGATTTGCCGGAAGCCGGGGATGGCGGCTGGTACGGCGGCGCGGAATTCAGCGTTGCTACAGAGCCAGTCATTGAAATCATCAGGATCGCCGAGCGAAACGGAGAGATCACGCACACGCGTATTGAGGATGGTCGAGGATCTTGTCGACGCCAATGCCTGGCCGCCATTGACCGTGGAGTTCGGATCGAAGAGCTGGAGGTGGAAAGGCGTGCGCACGGTGCGCATCAGTGCCACTGCCATCATCATACCGGAAAAACCGCGGCCGACGATCGCAATGCGCGGTACGGCTGAAATCTGGGCGGCCGCATTCGCCTTGCCGGAAAAAAGTCCCTGAACCGTCATCTCAACTCCCTTGCGGCTCATCCGCACGTGTCTCGATCGAGGTTTCAACGCAGGATATCTGAAGTCATGCGTTGGGCAGGTTCATGCGGCCATTCAAAACGTTCGCCGCCAAATCTGGGTCGGAAAAGGCATCCTCGCCCGACCTATAGTCTATCAAACTAGTCGTGTATGAAAGCGCGAAAAGCACAAGGTGGCAAGAAGTTTATTTTACCACCTGCCTAACACCTTGATCCAAAAAGGAAACGCGACCGGCCTATGCGAGGATTTCGACAGTGAAGGAAAAGCGTGCGGTTTCGCCCGATGCAAGCACGTTAGTGTAGGGACGGCCCTCCAGATCGTCGGGACCGCCGTTTTCGGCGGCTGTCCCGTGCCAGGGCTCGACGCAGAGGAAGGGAGCGCCGGGCTTGGTCCAGAGCGCCAGATTGGGAAGTTTCTCAAAGCTGAAATGTATGGACGGACCGCCTTCAGCCTCATAACGCAGCCCGGGGCCAGCGCCTTCCGGGAAGATCATCGCGTCCTCCTCGAACATAGAATGGTCGAGCACGAGGCTGCCGGACTTGAAGGGTGAAGCAAGTTTCTTCGGCGATATCAGACCGCCTTCGAGCCGGACGAGTGCCGGCTCGGCGCCATTGTCCAGAGAGACTTTATGCGGCTTGTTCGCAGCATCCGGCAGCGGCCAGACGAAAGCCGTATGAAAGCCGAGACCGAAAGGCATCGGCCTAATGTCGCGGTTGGTGACTTCGGCGGCAACGGTCAGCGCCTGACCTTCGACGCTATGGATAACGGCCAGCCGGAAATCGAAGGGATAAACCGCCTTCGTGGCCTCTGAAGCGACGAGCTCGTAACGGCAGCTCGTTTCGGACGAGGATGCCAGCGCAAATTCGCTGCGGCGGGCAAAGCCGTGCTGGGCCATCGACGCCCTGTGACCGCCAACCTTCAGGATGTCATTCGGCGCCTTGCCCACCATCGGGAACAGGATCGGCGAACGGCCGCTCCAGAAGGCGGCGTCACCGTTCCAGATCCAGGAGCGGCCGTCGCTCGATGTCAGCGCCTGCATTTCGGCGCCCAGCGAGGAAACGTCGACGGTGAGAAACTGATTAGCAATCCGGACCGTGGATGACATCGAACGCCTCTTCGTGCTGGTTGGCGAGCGGACCATACATGCCTGGCACGCGGATTTCCACCGGCGTTGCGCCGCTTCCAAATTTTCGTCTTCCGGCGGAAAACTACGCCCGCTGCGTGTATGCGAGGCGCGTCAACGCAGCGTCATCGGCCAATGCGAAGGAGGCTCACGTAAAAATAACCAACTGGTGAATTCTTTACTTGAACCCCCTGTTGGAATCGGCAAAAGTGGATGCGCTATCAATCCCTTCATGGATTTGCCGTCTTTCCGGGCCACCTGTGTCCGAGCACACATCTATTGGAAAAATACCGTGAGCAGCGATGCGTCCATACGCGCGATGAAGCCTTCGGCTTCGATGGCGCTTGCAACCGCGGCAGGGTGGGGCAAAGGCCTCTACACGCTGTTCCGCATCACCGTAATGGCCTTCCGTCATCCCTGGCAAGCAGGCCTCGCCATCTGCGCGACCCTGATCGCCTCCACCTTCCAGCTTCTGATCCCTCGCCTGCTCGGCCAAGCGGTCGACCATACGCAGGTGGCGCTCCATGGCGGCACAATCGGGCAGCAGGCGCAGGATGCGCTTCTGACGACGGCGCTGCTGCTGCTCGGCGCCAGCGTCCTGCGCGGCATCTTCACGATGATCCAGAACTACTACAGCGAAGCGGTCGGCCACCACATGGGCTACGAACTGCGCCTCGCCTGCTACGAAAAGATCCAACGTCTCTCCTTCTCTTTTCATGACAGCGTGCATTCGGGCGACCTGATAACGGTCGGCCTGCTCGATCTGGAAGGCGTGCGCATGTATTTCTCGACGGCGCTTGTGCGCGTCTTCCTGCTGACCATGCTGATCGGCATCGGCGCATACATGCTGCTCTCGACCGACGTCCTGCTCGGCCTGCTGGCGCTCTCGTTCGTGCCGTTCGTCGGTTGGCGCTCTTCTGTGACCCAGCTTCGCTTGCGCGCCACCTGGCTTGACCTGCAGCAGCGGTTGTCGGTGCTGACGCGCATCATGGAAGAAAATCTCGGCGGCATCCGCGTCGTGCGCGCTTTTGCGGCCCAGGACCACGAACTATCGAAGTTCGACGAGGCATCGAAGAACGCGTTGGAGCTTGCACATCAGCGTGTCGGCATCCGCGTCGTCAACACCAGCGCCATGACTTTTTCCTTCTTCGTGGCCATGGGACTGGTGCTGTGGGTCGGCGGCAGCAAAGTGCATTCCGGCCAGATCACCGTCGGTACGCTGGCCTCCTTCCTGACCTTCATGACCATTCTGCAAATGCCGGTGCGGCAGCTCGGCCTGATGGTCAACGCCTTCGCCCGTGCTTCGACCTGCGGCACGCGCCTCTTTGACCTTCTGGATCTCGAAATTGCCGTGCGCGACGCCCCCGATGCTAGGGAGTTAAAGGAGACGGAGGGCACGCTGCGCTTCGAGAATGTCAGCTTCGCCTATCCAAGTTCGCCGATGCACGAGGTTCTGCATGACGTGAGCTTCGAGGCGAAGCGCGGCGAAACGGTCGGCATCGTCGGGCCGCCCGGCAGCGGTAAGTCGACACTCGCGCACCTGATCCCACGCTTCTACGATGCGACCGGCGGTAGGATAACCATCGACGGGCAGGATATCCGTAAGGCGACGCTGCAGTCGCTGCGCCGCTCCGTCGCCGTCGTGCAGCAGGATTCCTTCCTGTTCACCACGACGATCGAAAACAATATCGCCTATGGCGACCCTTGGGCCAAGGAAGGCCGCATCGAGCGGGCCAGCGAAAGCGCGCAGCTGCACAACTACGTGCTCGGCCTGCCGACCGGCTACGGCACGGTTGTCGGCGAACGCGGCGTATCGCTCTCCGGCGGCCAGCGTCAAAGGCTTTCCATCGCCCGCGCGCTGATGCTCAAACCTGCCGTGATGGTGTTCGACGATTCGACCGCAGCAATCGATGCGGCAACCGAGCAGCGCATCCGCAGCGCCATGCGCCGCTACGCCGCCGATCGCGTGACGATCATCGTCGCCCATCGCCTGAGCTCGCTGATGCATGCCAACAAGATCTTCTTCATCGAGGACGGACGTATCGTCGAGCAGGGCACGCATGACGAGCTCCTGGCGCTCGGCGGCCGCTACAAGGCACTTTACGATTTGCAGGTGCGACCGGGCGACGACGCTTTGAGCGCGTAAGAAACCGGCGCAGGAGGAAACAAGATGGCCGAGGAACTGGAAACCGAACGCTCCGACGTTCGCGAGGATGGCAGACGCCCGCCAAGAGCAGTCGTCGGCTCGCAGCGTGTAGAAGAGGAAATCTTCGGCAAGGTCTTCGATTCCAACATCGTCAAGCGCATCTGGGCCTTCGTCCATCCCTACCGGCGCGATGTCATCCTGTCGGTGATTTCCGTGCTGGTCTTTACCGGCATGCAGCTTCTCATTCCGCTGATTATCCGCTACGCCATCGACCATGGCATGCAGCCGGACGACAATGGCTCAGCACTGACCTTAGCGATCGTCGCCTTCCTGATCGCCATCCTCATCAACTACGGGGCCAGCTATTTTCAGGAAACGTTAGTCGGCGGCGTAGCGGAAAACGTGCTCTTCGATATCCGCAAGGCGATGTTCTCCCATCTTCAGCGCGTGTCGCTCTCCTTCATGGATAAGACTGAGATCGGCCGGCTGATGTCGCGCCTGCAGGGCGACGTCAATTCGATGCAGGAATTTCTGGAAACCTGCGTGCTGTCCGTCGGTGATATCTTCCTGCTCTTCGGCATCGTCTTCGTGATGCTCTATCTCGACTTCAAGCTCGGCCTCCTGACGCTGTCCGTGCTGCCGGTACTCTTTGTCGTGCGCCTGTTCTGGCTGCCGCTCGCCCGCAAGTCTTTCATGGCAGCGCATGAGACGAATTCGGTCGCGAATGGCGCGCTTGCCGAAGCGATCCATGGCGTGCGTGCCGTCCAGAGCATGGATCGGCAGGAGGTCAACTTCACGCTTTACGACGACAAGGCGCATGCCAACCTGCTGACACATCTGACGGCGGCCCGATACGCGCAGATCATGGTGCCGATCGTCGATACGCTGACAGGTATCGCCATGGCGCTCGTCATCGTCGTCGGCGGTGCGCGCGTATTGAACCAGGCGCTCGACGTCGGTGTACTCGTCGCCTTCCTCTTCTACATCCAGCGCTTCTTCGACCCTATCCGCTCGCTGACGTTGCAATATTCGGTCATGCAGCGCGCCATGGCCTCGGGGCAGCGGCTGACCGACGTGCTCGACGTGCCGATCGAAATCAAGGATGCTCCGGATGCCAAGGTGCTCTCGCCCGACATGGACGGCTCCGTCGAATTCCGCGATGTCGTGTTCGGGTACAACCCCAAGCAGCCGGTGCTCAAGCATGTGAGCTTCAGGGTCAATCCCGGAGAGACGGTCGCCCTTGTCGGCCCGACGGGTTCGGGCAAATCGAGTTGCATGTCGCTGATCCACCGTTTCTACGAGGTGCAGCAGGGACAGGTGATGGTCGGCGGCCATGACGTGCGCGAACTCACTCAGGATTCGCTCGGCCAGCAGATAGCCATGGTGTTGCAGGAACCCTTCCTCTTCACCGGCACCGTTTTCGAAAATATCCGGTATCATAAGACGGAAGCCACACGTGAGCAGGTGATCGAGGCCGCCAAGGCCGTTGGTGCACATGACTTCATCATGCGTCTGCCCCAGGGCTATGACAGTATGCTCGGCGAGCGCGGCGGCAATCTTTCGCTCGGCCAGCGCCAGCTTCTTTCCTTTGCCCGCGCACTAGTGGCCGACGCCAAGATCCTCGTGCTCGACGAGGCGACGGCCAATATCGACAGCTATACCGAAATGCTGATCCAGAAGGCGCTTGTGAAGCTGCTCGAAAACCGCACCGGTCTCGTCATCGCCCACCGTCTGGCAACGATCCGCGAAGCGGACCGCATCATCGTGCTGCAGAACGGCGAGATCGTCGAAAGCGGTAATCACCACCAGCTCATGAAAAACGGCAAGCTTTACTCAAAGCTCTATAACCTCAACTACGCATCCTTCGACGATATTCCCGAGGACGTGCTGGAAGAAACGGTGACAGAATCGGCGACCTGATGCCGGCAGTTGCGATTGTGCGTTTGATCCACCGAATTCGCGCTGAGGATTTCAGTGCAAAATATAAATTGAGGGCCTACCTACCGTTTTCTTGGCCTGCTTGCCTCAAAAGGTGCAAGATTTGAACGAACAAACGCCGCCGTGGAGCATTTTATGTTCGATAGGGGCGATCTGCGACTAAGGAGAATGTCATGAAGAGAATTGTTAGCAGTCTGTTGATCGCGACGGCCCTTGTGGGCTCGGCTATTCAGCCTGCTGCCGCACGCGATCATCACCATCACAACAATACCGGCCGCATCATTGCCGGCGGCGTTGCTGCCGGTGTCGTTGGCGGCTTGATCGGTGGTGCGCTTGCCAATAGCGGCCCTCGTTATGTCGAGGGTCCTCGCTATTACGATGCAGGCCCGCCGCCGCCGAGATGCTGGTATGAAGATCGTGATGTTCGCAACCGTTACGACGGCGGCTATCATACCGAAACCGTTCGGGTCTGCGACTAACGCCCGAGATACCCGCTAGCGCAAATCATTGATGCGGCGTTGATGTGTTCAACGCCGCTGCTTTTTCGCTTTCTCGGCCGAGGCTACATCACTGTTCCGGCTATGCTCCTCAAATATCGGCGAAAACTGCCGATAATTTTGCTCGTGGCTCATTCGGCCATGAGAAAAATCCTGCACCTGTCATTCGCCTGCACAGAGTCCCTCAGGCGCCGCGCGGCACGGTATCGTGCTGCTTGCGCGTCATCACCGTGGCGACGACGAAGACGAGCAACGCACCGGCAGCGAGACAGGCAGCCAGGAAGAACATCGGCGCAATCGTGCTTCCTGTCTCGTCCCTGATCCAGGGCACGACGTTCTGGGCGACGAAGCCGCCGAGATTGCCGACGGAATTGATGGCGGCAAGGCCGGCGGCAGCACCTGCGCCCTTCAGGAAGCGGGACGGCAGGCTCCAGAAGACCGGCTGCGGCGCGAAGATGCCGGCCGCGGCAATGCAGAGGAAGATGAACTGCAGCGTGTTGTTGGGAACGAGCGCCGAGAGCAGCAGGCAGGCCGCGCCGATGAAGGCGGGAATGACGATATAGGGCGTCTTCGCCTTCACCTTGTCGGCGGCAGCCGGGACCGCCCATAGCGCGATCGCCACCAGCATCCACGGGATTATGTTGAGGAAACCGTTCACGGTATTGCTGACGCCGAAAGCCTTTACGATAGTCGGCAACCAATAGCTAAGACCATAGGCGGCCAGTGGAAAGGCGATGTAGCAAAGCGCCATCAACAGGACGCGCGGATCGGTCAGCGCCTTGAAGCCGTTTTCCGCATTGTGATCCATGCCGGAATTTTCGGATGCTAGCCGATTTGCGAGCCAGCTCTTCTCCTCGTCGCTGAGGAAATCTGCGTCTTCAGGCCGGCCATTGAGATAGAAGAAGGTGACGATCCCGGCGACGACGGCCGGAATACCGGTTGCCAGGAAAACCCATTGCCAGCCGGCATGGCCGAGAAAACCGTCGAGATCAAGCAACATGCCGCCAACCGGCGCGCCAACGGCATTGGCAAGCGCACTGAAGATCATGAACAGCCCCACCATGCGGCCGCGATAATCCGCCGGGAACCAGAGCGTCAAAAGATAAAGGACGCCTGGAAAAAAGCCTGCTTCGCAGACGCCGAGGAGGAAGCGCAGGATGTAGAACATCGTCGCGTTCTGAGTATAGGAGAGCAGGATCGTGACAATGCCCCAGGAAACCAGGATGCGCGCGAACCAGACACGCGCACCGAATTTGTCGAGGAACAGGTTGCTCGGCACTTCAAAGAGGAAATAGCCGATAAAGAAGAGCGAGGCGCCAAGCCCATAGGCATATTCGCTCATGCCGAGCGCGTCGACCATTTGCAGCTTGGCATAACTGACGTTTTGACGATCAATATAGGCAATAAGATAAAGGATTCCGAGGAATGGCATGAGCCGCCAGGTGATCTTCGAGATCAACTGCTGTTCGTTGACCATTGCAATTTCTCCAAATGATTGTTGCTTTTCTCTTTGATAGATAGCCGCGTCGGGGCAATTATCAATCATAGCGAACGGATAGGGACCGCTATTAGATTGACAAGCGATAGCTCGCCAGTCATGCCTAAAAGAGCGGAAGTCATCCTTCCTGCCGTATCTCCAGAGAGATCATAATGACCCTGCTCTCCCCCCGCGATTTCTTGGCCAGCCTGTTTTCCGCAGCCGTGCGCGCCGCCGATCCGCTGACCGGCATCACCGCGCATCTGCCGAAAAAACCAAAGGGCAAGACAGTCGTGGTTGGCGCCGGCAAGGGTGCAGCGCAGATGGCACGCGCCCTGGAAAGCGTATGGAAGGGGCCGCTCGAAGGCGTGGTCGTCACCCGCTACGGCTATGGCTGCGAAACGCGGCACGTCGAGATCATCGAAGCCGCCCACCCGGTTCCGGATGCAGCCGGCCTTATCGGCTCCAGGCGGCTGATGGAAGCAGTCGCAGGATTGGGCGAGGACGATCTCGTCATAGCCCTGATCTGCGGCGGCGGCTCGGCACTGCTGCCTTCCCCGCCCGAAGGCCTGACACTGCAGGATGAGATCCTGCTCAACGAACTGCTGCTCGCCTCGGGCGCGCCGATCTCGGACATGAACGTCGTACGCAAGCATCTCTCCACCATCAAGGGCGGGCGATTGGCCGCCGCGACCAAAGCCCGTGTCGTCAGCCTGATCGTCTCCGATATTCCCGGCGACAACCCCGCCCATGTCGCCTCGGGTCCGACCGTTCCCGACAACTCAACCCGGCATGACGCGATCCAGATCATCCAGCAATACAGCCTCAAGCTGCCGCAGGCGGCCATGGATCATTTGAGCTCTCCAAAGGCCGATGCACCGCGGCCGGACGACCCGGTCTTTGCCCGTCACGAACATCACATCATCGCCTCGGCCAGCGTGTCGCTCGAAGCCGCTGCCGAGTCCGCCCGCGCGCAAGGCATTGCGCCGGCGATCCTCTCGGATTCCATCGAGGGGGAATCGCGCGATGTGGCACTGATGCATGCGGCAATCGCCCGGGAAGTCGCTGGACGCGACCGGCCGTTCAAAAGGCCGGTCGTCATCCTCTCCGGCGGCGAAACGACAGTGACGTTGCGCACCAGGGGGGGCAAAGGCGGGCGCAACAGCGAATTCGCATTGGCCATGGCGCTGGCGATCGACGGTTATGACAGCGTTCACGTGCTTGCCGCCGACACCGATGGTATCGACGGCTCGGAAAGCAATGCCGGCGCCTTTGCCGACGGCAGCACGGTCAAGCGGCTGCGCGCCGCAGGCTTTGGCCCGCGCCATGTGCTGGATACCAATGACAGCTATTCCGGCTTCAAGGCCATCGGCGACCTCTTCGAAACCGGCCCGACGGGCACCAATGTCAACGATTTCAGAGCCATCCTGATCGTCTGACCGCTCCTCCATAGGAGAATTGTGCTGCCCGCCGATTTACCGATGCGTTCTCGGATAGGGATTCGGTTCCGGTGGCGTCCAGCTGGCGAGTGCAGCAGGATCGGGCTTCCATATTTCGACCTTCAAAGGATAGCAGGCGGCCTCGTCGCTTGAATGGCCTGTGCCGCAATCGCCGCCCGGGCAGGCCGACAGGGCACCAAGAAGATCGATCTCAGCAAAGAACTCGATGAAATCTCCCGGCCTGACGGGACTCGCCTTCATGAAATATTGGTGCGTGTCCCTGGTGAAGCCGGTGCACATGAAGACGTTGAGGACGTCATGCACATGTATCTCGGCTTGCTCGACCGACATGCCGCTCTCGGCGGCTAGCGCCCGCGTCAGGTTCGAATGGCAGCAATGATGATAGTCGCTATCCTTCAGCAATCGGTTGGTATAGGGATCGCAACGCGTGCCGATGACATCGTGAATGCCGGCGCCATCGTCGTCCCATCCGTACCAGCCAAGGCTGTCATAGGTGATGGTCGCCATAGGGCGCAGGTGCGGCAGCGTGCTCCAGAGACGATCGCCGACCCCGACATGGGTTGCGTGTAGAGCCCGTGTCTTGCCGCTGAAAAACCGTTCGGTGAGATCGGCAGCGTTCCAAAGATTGAGGTCACCAACCTGCGGACCGTCGATACTGACGATGCGAAAGAAATGCCCCTGCGGAACGTGGAAGCTGCCCGCCTTGCGCGGTGGCACAATCACCTCGCTGATCTTCGTCAGCGTTTGGCGGGCGGCCTCGAGCAGACGGAGATCGGCGGAAGGCAACGTTTCGACGGGATAGACGACGACGGGCGGTGCTGACCGCCGCTCGGCCGCGTCAGATGGAATTGGCACTATCGACTGCTCCGACATCCGGTTGGTTCCGCTCCGCTTGCGGTCGTCGGGTGCTGCGCCCGGTGACACGCGATAAGTCGCCGAGCACTCTTAGCAGGGCTGCGCCATTGGGCAACCGAGATGTTTCTTGCCCTATGGGAAAGTTTTGCTTAGTCATCCTGAAATGAGAAACCTTCCCCTCGCATCACTGCGGGCATTCGAAGCTGCCGCACGCCACGAAAGCTTCGTCAGGGCGGCTGCCGAACTGAACCTGAAACCGGCCGGCATCAGCCAGCACGTTAGGGCGATGGAGAATTGGCTCCGCATGCCCTTATTTTTGCGTCATAGCCGGGGCGTGACGCTGACGGCCGCAGGCAGGGAATTCGGCGCAGCCGTTACACATGCGTTGGCGCATATCGAAGTCGCCGCCCGGCAGTTGAGGCTGGAAGCAAACAGCCGGCCGGTCAGCGTTGCATGCATTCCCTCCATGGCGGTGCGATGGCTCATTCCGCAGCTGCCTAGGCTGAGAATTACTTTCCCTCATATCAGGATCAACATCGTCTATGCGCTGGATGCCAGGACGCCCGAAGCGGCAGGTGCCGATCTCCTCGTCTGCCACGGCGTGCGGCCGGAATCCGGTGCCATCAAGCTCCTGGATGCCGAAACCAGACCAACCTGTTCGGCAGAATTCCTCGCCCGGCATGGCCCCTTTCACACGCCAGCTGACCTGCTTGGCTGCGAAATTCTGCACGACGAGACGACCGATGCCTGGGCGCGCTGGATGTCGGGCGCCGGCATCCATTCCGCGCCGAAGGCCGGACCTGTTTTTGCCGACTTCAATCTCATGATCGGCTCGTTGATCAGCGGCCAGGGTATCGGCCTTTGCCCGACAGCGCTGATTGCAGAAGAGATCGCGGCGGGTTCGCTCGTCTCCCTCTTCGAGAGGGCTTCCGATTTGGACAAGGCCTACTGGCTCATCGAAGCAAGAGGCCTCTCGCGCGAGGCGAGAATGCTTCGCGATTGGCTGCTTGCAGCAAGGCAGGACGAGAGCTGACGGCCGATCAGGCCTTGGCGCGCTTCCGAACAGGCAAATCCGGAGGTGTCACTCGCCAGATGTTGCGACCGTCCGCCTTGGCGCGATAGAGCGCCCGGTCCGCCTCCTGCATGAGCGTTTCGCGGTCCACTCCCGCAGCAATGCCGATGCTGATGCCGAGCCGTATGGCAAGACCATTGATAATAAAAGGCTGCTCGAAGGCGCCGATGCAGCGCTCGGCGAGATCAATCGCTTCGCCTCTTTCTCCCGTCATCAGGATTGCAAATTCATCACCCCCGAGGCGGGCGAGCAGATGACCTCGCGCATGCATCTGCAGCCGATGGGCGACATCTTTCAGCACGTCATCTCCGGCAGCATGGCCAAACGTGTCATTGACGGGCTTGAATCCATCCAGATCCAGACAGCAGATGATGACCTTTTCCCGGTCCTCCGATGCAAGGGCTTTTTCGAGCGCCTTGTAGAATTGCATCCTATTTGGCAGGCCAGTGAGAATGTCGTGATGGGCCAAACGATTGGCTTCGGTCTCGGCAAGAACTCTGTCGCTGACATCGGCCACGGTGAGCAGCAGCCGATGCTCGGCTCCCTCCTGGAGCTGACGGATATAGATCAGCACGTGGCGCTCCGATCCGTCCCGCGTCGTCTGTCGCCAGATCGTGCGGGCATCACAGACACGGTCGAGATGGAGAAGGATTTTCTCGAATGCTTCGAGGTCGCCGTCGACATGCATGTCGCAAGCTCGCTTCGACAGTAGCGTTGCTGGTAGGAAACCATAAAAATCAACGGCTGCCTGGTTGGCCTGAAGAATGGCGAGACTATCGCCATCGCACAAAAGCATGGGCATGGGATTGGCGTTGAACAATTGGCGAAGCCAGTCTTCCCGCTGCTTGAGGCCGGTAATATCGATGCGCATGCCGATCGCGCCGCCGTCGGGCGTGCGCCGGTCATCGTGGCGCAGCCACCGGCCATCCCGCAACTGCTGCTCTTCTTGCGAAACCGGCTGACGAAATTTCTGCATGCGGGCGCTGAACCATGCCTCCTTGTCCTCGACGAGCTCGCGCATCCCGTCGCCGGCGAGGCTGGTCCTCAATATATCCTCAAAGGCGACCCCGGGCCTAAGATGTTCGGCTATATCAGCGTAAAGCTCAGCATATTTCTGGTTCCAGAGAACATAGCGGTCGTTGGCATCGAACACGCAGACCGCCTCCGGCAGCATCTCGATGACATAGCGCAAACGCAGATTGGCCTCCCGCGCCGCGTAACCTGCAGCGCGCTCGTCATCCACCGGCTCGAAGAAAGCAACCGTGACCGTCTCCATACCTGTCGGCCAGTTCATGACCTGTACGCTGTATAGTCGACGCTGACCGGAATGATCGCTGATGAAGACAGTGGAGACACCTGAGAGCAACGGCCATTCCGGAATGAGGTCGGCAATATCGACGGCGGCGAGCCTGTCTTCGAGATGGAGGAGATGCCCGGCTCCGGTATTGGCAAAGATAACGCGACCGGTGGTGTCGAGCACAAGCACCGCCATCGGACAGGCTTCCAGGAATGCGAGGATTTCAGCGCCAAGCACCATTGGTCCAACCGTAAAGTCGCATCAGCAGATCTTTCGGATGTGACTTTAACAGCGGAACGTAAAGGAATGTAACCAAGTCTCACAGCGCAATAATTCCACACATACTCTGAAGCAAGACAAGGTTTATGCAAAGTTAACAGAAGATCCTGATGTCATTTTCCACGACGAAATGGCTTGGACATTTCATTGGCTTCACTGCTCTGACCTCGATCTCATCACATCGCAGGGCTGTGTCTTCTCGCATAAGCAGGAAATCGCTGGCGCTCGCCGGCAACGCGCGCATCTGTCACGCCTGCATAATTGGTAGGATTTTTCATGAACCGGTGAACGAACGAAATAAATAGTCTATAGATTTTATAGACAATTCGACACCCTGTCCGTCATCGCTCCTGATATTGCAACCTCGAACGGGAAACATCGACGATGACATTGGCAAAAACATTGGGAACGGCTGTCGTGGGCCTCATCTTCCTCGGCATCTTCGGCAGCGCGGCATTGGCCGAGACGAGCGCGCCGCTCCTCGACAAGGTGCCACAAGGAACGGTTCTGACGATCGGCGATCCCGTGACACAGAAGGCTCTCGAGGTTTCCGGCCTCGTCAAGGAACTTACCTTCGAGGTCAAATGGGCAAATCTCAGCGGTGGCCCCCAGACATCCGAAGCCTTCCGCGCGCATGCACTTGATGTCGGCTCCGTAGCCGAAATCCCGTCGATCTTTGCAACCTGGAACAATCTGCCGGTCCGCAACATCGCCTATCGCGAACGGAAGGATCCGATTGTCAATCCAATCTACCGTTTCGGCATCGCGCCTGGCGTCGACGTCAAGTCGCTCGCGGATTTCCGCGGCAAGCGCATCGCCTTCAGCCCGGGCCAAGCCCAGGGTACACTCGTGCTTCGCGCGCTACACGCCGCAGGCCTGACGAAGAAAGACGCGACACTGGTCGAGCTGCCGAGCACCGGCGACGTCTATCCGAAGGCGCTCGCCAGCAAACAGGTCGATATTGCGCCGCTCGGCGGCGTCAATATCCGCCGCTACGTCAGCCAGTATGGCTCCGATGGTGCGAGCCTGATCGAGCACGGACTTCGTGACGACCCCGCCCATCTCTATGCACCGCAATGGGTGCTGGACGATCCCGCAAAGGCAGCCGCCCTTGCCGAATATGTCCGTCTCTGGGCACGGGCAACCGAATGGGTCGATCAGAATCCCGAAATCTGGATCAAGGAATATTACATCGGCCAACAGGGTCTCAGCCGCGAGGACGCCGAGTTTCTCGTCAAGCTCTCGGGCACCCAGGTCATCCCGGATAGCTGGGCAGACGTGAAGAAGCGCCATCAGGAAACCATCAACCTCCTGGCTGACGAACTTGGCTACAAGCCCTTCGACGTCGAACAGATCTTCGACAACCGCTTCGAAAAAATCGCTGCTGACGCCCTGCCAAGAAGCCAGTGACCGCGTGCCGTTTCATAGCGAAGAGAGGAGATCGCAAGCATGGCAACCACCTGGGATGCAGATAACATCAAGACATCACGGAGATCGCCGCGCGAAAGCGCCGGCATAACAGCTACAGCAAAACACGCAGCTCCCCGCACCCGCCGCAGGCTCGGTCCCGGACGCGAGATACCGTTCGGACTTCAGATCGGCCCGGCATTGCTGGTGCTTGCCTGGATTACCGGATCGACATTCGGATGGATTGATCCGCGCATTCTCTCTGCCCCCTGGACGGTCATCGAGGCCTTTGGACGGTTGATCGCCGAGGGTCGCCTGCAGGATAATTTCGTGACGTCTGCGACGCGCGCACTGCTAGGCCTCAGCATCGGCCTCGTCATCGGCACGGCTCTCGCGGTCATCGCCGGCCTATCCCGCATCGGCGAGGCGCTGATTGACGGGCCAATCCAGATCAAGCGCGCGATCCCGACGCTGGCGCTGATCCCGCTTTTCATTCTGTGGTTCGGGATTGGCGAAAGCATGAAGGTCACGACCATCGTGCTTGCCGTCATCATCCCCATCTACATCCACACCCATAACGCACTGCGCAGCATCGACAGCCGCTATGTCGAGCTCGCCGAAACGCTGCGCATGAGCCAGACGGACTTCATCTTCCAGGTCGTGCTGCCCGGCGCCCTGCCCGGCTTCCTCCTCGGCCTGCGCTTTGCCGTCACGCTCTGCTGGGTGTCGCTCGTGGTGGTCGAACAGATCAACTCCACCAGCGGCCTCGGATACATGATCGATCTTGCCCGCACTTATGGGCAGACCGACGTTATTCTCGTCGGCCTCGTGGTCTATGTGCTGCTCGGCCTCGTCTCGGACGGTCTCGTCCGCCTGCTCGAACGGAGGGTCCTGTCATGGCGCCGTACTCTGGCCAACTGAAGGCAGCCGTCCGCGTTGAAAATCTCGTCCGACGTTTTGCGGCGAAGACGATCCTCGACGGTGTGGATCTCGATATTGGTGAGGGCGAGTTCGTGGCCCTGCTCGGGAAAAGCGGATCAGGCAAGAGCACTTTTCTCAGAGCTCTTGCCGGCCTCGATCATGAGGTCAAGGGAACGGGTACGCTTGAGACCCCGGAAAGGCTTTCCGTGATCTTTCAGGACGCCCGCCTGCTGCCCTGGCGCACGGTCATTCAGAACGTCACCCTCGGCCTGCCCGGTGAAACAGGACAGGAGGCCGGACGCAAGGCGCTCGCCGAAGTCGATCTCGAAGGACGCGAAACTGCCTGGCCGAACCAGCTGTCGGGCGGCGAACAGCAGAGGGTGGCACTTGCCCGCTCGCTGGTGCGCGAGCCGGCACTGCTGCTGGCTGACGAACCCTTCGGCGCGCTCGATGCGCTGACCCGGCTGAAGATGCATGACCTCCTGCGGGAGCTTTGTGCAAAACACCGCCCTGCCGTCCTGCTCGTCACCCATGATGTCGATGAGGCGATCTCGCTCGCCGACCGGATCCTGGTGCTCGACGAGGGCCGTTTCGTGGAGGATCTGCGTATCGACCTGGCCATGCCGCGCGACCACGGCGATCCGCGCTTCGCACAGATCCGAACCCGGCTTCTGAGCCGGCTCGGGGTCGATGCCCCCGGCCGCCGCGCCGCCTGAAACCAACGGAGATCCTCATCATGGCTAGTCAGAAAAGACAGATACGGCTTGGCGCATTCATCATGGCAACGGGCCATCATGTCGCCGCCTGGCGCCACCCGGACGCGCAGGCCGACGCTGGCTTGAATATCGATCACTATCGCGATCTGGTTCAGACGGCGGAACGCGGCAAGTTCGATCTCGTTTTCGTTGCCGACAGCCCCGCCGGCTGGGAGCGCGCCAAGGATCCGGAAGCGCTGCGCCGTACAGCGCAAGGCGCCCATTTCGAGCCGGTCACCCTGTGGGCGGCGCTCTCGCAGGCCACAAGCCATATCGGTTTCGTCGCCACGGCCTCCACCACCTATGAAGACCCCTATCTGCTCGCCCGCAAATTCGCCTCGCTCGACTATATTTCCAAAGGGCGGGCAGCCTGGAACGTCGTGACCACAGGCGCCGATGTCTCCAGGAATTTCTCCATTCCCGGCCACCCTGCTCATGCCGACAGATATGCCCGGGCCGAAGAATTCATCGATCTGGTGAAGGGCCTATGGGATTCCTATGAGGACGATGCCTTCATCCGCGACAAGGAAAGCGGCGTCTACCTTGATCCGGACAAGGTGCATCAGCTTGATCATCAGGGCCAGTTCTTTAGTGTCAGCGGACCATTGAATGTCGGCCGCCCCGTCCAGGGCTATCCCGTGATCGTGCAAGCCGGCGCATCCGAGCCCGGACGCGAACTCGCCGCGCGAACCGCGGAGATGATCTTTACCGCCAACCAGACGCTGGAAGATGCTCAGGAATTCTACTCGGACGTCAAAGGACGTCTTGCCCGCTATGGGCGCAGCCCCGACGAATTGCTTATCAGCCCCGGCATCTTCCCGGTCCTCGGCGGTACGGAGGCTGAGGCAAAGGCGAATTACGACTATATCCAGTCGCTCGTCCACCCCTCGGTCGCCTGGAATATCCTGTCACGCCACTACAAGGGCGTCGATCTCTCGGGTTATTCGCTAGACGATCCCGCTCCGCCGCTTCCCGACAGCACCGAGCTCAATAAGAGCCGCCTCAAGCTGGTCACCGATCTGGTTTCCCGCAACAATATGACACTCCGCGAGTTCTATCTGGCGGTCGCCACTGCTCGCGGTCACCGCACGGTGGTCGGCACGCCGGAACAGGTTGCAGATGCGATGCAGGAATGGTTCGACAATGCTGCGGCCGACGCCTTCAACATCATGCCGCCTATCCTGCCAACGGGACTGACTGACTTTGTCGATCAGGTTGTGCCGATCCTGCGCAAGCGCGGTCTTTTCCGGGAAGAGTACGAGGGCACGACACTGCGCGAGAACCTCGGCCTTCGCCGCCCGCCGAATGGCCTGGCTCTCAGGGTAAAGCAGGGCGAAGAAAGCCGGGCGGCGGGGTAGTTCATCACCGCAGAGACACGGGATGGCCGGGCTCGGAGAGGATCCGGCTATCTATCCTATCCTTGATAATCCATCATAGAAAACGGCAGGCGTATCGTATGAGTAACAATCCGGAATTCCTCTGGTATATCCCCAATGCCGTCAAACCTGGCCACCGTGGCGATTTGGCAGCCGAAAACCACAACAGCCTCGAAACGCTGACGAGCCATGCCAAGGCACTTGAAGAGCATGGCTGGAAGGGCGCGCTCATCGGCACCGGCTGGGGCCGGCCGGACACCTTCACCGTTGCAACTGCGCTTGCGGCGCGGACGACGACCTTCGAGCCGCTGATCGCGATCCGTCCTGGCTACTGGAGGCCGGCGAATTTCGCTTCGGCCGCCGCCTCGCTCGATCATCTCACCGGCGGGCGCGTGCGTGTCAACGTCGTCTCCGGCAAGGACGATCTTGCCGCCTATGGCGATAGTGAGGGCGACCAGGCGCACCGCTACGCGCGCACCAAGGAATTCATGCGGCTGGTGCGAAAACTTTGGACGGAGGAAAACGTCACCTTTGCCGGCGAACACTTCGGGGTCGCCGAATCCACTGTGGTGCCGCGCATCCAGGCGAAAGGCGAGCGTCGCCATCCGAAGCTTTATTTCGGCGGCGCATCGGAAGCTGCCGAGCGCGTCTCGGCCACCGAAGCCGACGTCCAGCTCTTCTGGGGCGAACCGCTCGATGGCGTGCGCGAACGGATCGACCGTTTAACGCGGCTGAGCCGCGATCTCGACCGCGACCTGCCGCCGCTTCAATTCGGTCTCAGGATTACGACGCTGGTACGCGACACGACGGAAGAAGCCTGGGCCGACGCAGAAGCGAAGGTCGCCGAAATGGCGGAGAATAGCGGTGCCGGCTGGCACGACCATCAGCGGGTCGTCGCCGTCGGCCAGCAGCGCCTGCTCGACCTTTATCAGCGCTGTGAAGTGCTCGACGACAATCTTTACACTGCCCCCGGCAAATTCGGCGGCGGCGGCGCGGGCACGACCTGGCTGGTGGGTTCCGCCGAGGATGTGGCACGCTCGCTGCGAAAGTACCAGGCACTCGGCATCAGTCATTTCGTGCTCTCCGACACGCCTTATCTCTCGGAGATCAAGCGACAAGGGAACCAATTGCTGCCTTTGCTAAAAGGCTCCGTGCCGTCTGCTGCTGATATGGGGGAAAGGCGCCAAGCTGATGCCGAGGCGCTCAGCTGAAAGCACCCGGTCGTCGCCGACCCGGTGCAGATGCGGCAGTGGCTAGGCTGGCAGGCTTGAGACCGGCGCCTCAATGGGCGCCCGCGCCTCCGCCGGCCTGCGGCTTTTTCGTGAGAAGCAGAGCAACTGCTGCCAGCGCGAGCACCACACCGATGACGGCGAATGTATCGCTGAAACCCATGATCAGTGCCTGACGTTTGACGATCTGGCCAAGGGCGACGATCGCCTTCTGCGATGCGACGGCCGGATCGGTGACACCGTGCTGGGTGAAGTAACCTGACAGCTGGGTCAGGCGGTCGCGCACCTCGTCACGGGTCAAGGTGATCGACTGACCGATGATGTTCGAGTGGAACTGCTCGCGCTTCGTCAGGATGGTGCCGAGCGAAGCCGTGCCGACGGCACCGCCGAGATTGCGCAGCATATTGGTCAGCCCCGAAGCGGCGGCGGCATCGGCGGGTGCGATGCCGGCGGTGGTGATTGCCGTGATCGGCGTCAGCACCAGGGCCTGGCCGATGGCGCGCACGATATTCGGAATCCAGAACTGGTCGCCGCCATTGTTGGCCGAGAGCGTGATGTTCATGAAGCAGCTGATCGCGAAGATCGAGATTCCGAGAAAGCCGATATAGCGGGCATCGAACCGCTTCATCAGCACAGGCACCAGCGGGATGAGCAGCAGCTGAGGCAGGCCGGTCCAGGCGAGCACATTGCCGATCTGTTCGGCATTGTAGCGCTGAACCTGGCCAAGATATTGCGGCAGGATGTAGACGGTGCCGAAGAGTGCGACGCCAACCAGCACATTGACCAGCACACCGATGCCGAAATTGCGCTGAGTGAGTAGGCGCAGCTTCACCAGCGGCTTCTTGACGGTGAGCTCGATCCAGATGAAGGCGGCCAGGAAGACGAAGGCCACGATGCCGAGCTTGACGATGAAGGGCGAGGAGAACCAGTCGTCCTTGTTGCCTTCTTCGAGCACGGTCTGCAGAGCCGAAAGGCCGATTGCCATGGTGATGATGCCGGCCCAATCGCCCTCCTTCAGGAGATGAAGCTGCATCGGCTGCTTCTCCAGCGTCAGAGCGAGAGCGGCCGCCATGATGAGGCTCGGGATGGTGTTGATGAAGAAGATCGTCTGCCAGCCGTAATTCTCCGTCAGGTAACCACCGATCGTCGGACCGATGGCTGGGGCAAACGTGACCGACAGGGCAAAGACGGCAAGGCCGAGCGGCTGCTGGCTCTTCGGCAGCTTGGTCAGCACCATGGTGAAGGCCATGGGGATCAACACGCCTCCGGCAAAGCCCTGCAGGCCGCGCAGCAGGATCATCGTGCCGAGGTCATGCGCGAAGGCACAGGCCATAGAGAAGAGCGGAAAGAGGATGGAATTGACGAGGATATAGCGGCGAAACGAGAAAACGTTGCTGAAGTAGGCCGTCAGCGGAATGACGACGATCTCGCCGATCAGGTAGGAGGTAGAGATCCAGGCGCCGTTGTCGACACCCGTACCGATGCCGCCCTCGATATCAAGAAGCGAGGCATTGGTGATCTGAATATTGAGGATCGCCATGAAGGCGCCGATCATGCCGGCGAGAACGGCGATCCACTCCCTTGCGCTGGCCTTTGTGCTGGCGCGCGGCTGCGGGATAGCGCCTGATGTTGTTGCGATACTGGACATGACACGATCTCCTGTCCCTTCGCTTAGTTGCCGGCAGCATCGACCTTGGTGTCGATGCTTGGCTGGACGGACATGCCGGGGCGGAGATCGCCCTTTTCTGCGGCATCGCCATCAAGCACGATCTTGACCGGAATGCGCTGGACAACCTTGGTGAAGTTGCCGGTGGCGTTATCGGGCGGCAGCAGGGCAAACTCCTGGCCGCTTGCCGGCGACAGGCTGTCCACATGGCCGTGATAGGTGCGGCCGGGGAACATATCGACCTCGATATCGACCGGCTGACCGGCATGGACATCGGTCAGCTGCGTCTCCTTGTAGTTGGCGACGATATAGGCAGCCGTCGTCGGCACCACAGCCATCAGCTGAGTGCCGGCCTGGACATATTGGCCGACACGCAGGGTGCGGTTGCCGACCGCGCCGTCTACCGGCGCGACGATCGTTGCGTAGGAGAGATTGAGCTCAGCCTGGTGCGCGACTGCCTGATCACGGGCAAGCGTCGCCTTGGCCTGGGCAAGTTCGGCATTCAGAAGATCGACCTGCTTGGTTGCGGCGTCGAGAGCCGCCGTGTCCCGAACGATCGTTGCCTGGGCGGCCGCAATTGCGGAAGCTGCCTGCTGGGCCGTCTGGACCGGCGCATAACCGCTGGTGGCAAGGTTGGTATAGCGTTTATTGTTCTGCTCGGCGAAGGTCTCATTGGCCTTGTCGACATCGAGTGTGGCCCGGGCGGCGGCAATCGTCGACTGCTGGATATCGAGCGAAGCCTGCTTGGCATTGACGGTCGCTTCGGCGGCTGCGACATCGGCTTTCGCCTGATCGAGCGCCGTGCGGAAATCGCGGTCATCGATGCGGGCTAGCGGCTGGCCGGCCTTTACCGTTTCATTGTCGCTGACAAGAACCTCGGCAAGATAGCCGGAAACCTTCGGCGCGACCGCCGTGCTATCTGCTTTGACATAGGCATCGTCGGTCGCGACCTCGAAACGGCCGACCGTCCAGTAATTGTGGCCGTAATAGGTGGCAGCGGCGATGATGGCGATGGTTGCCACACCAATTAGCAGCGAGCGGCGGCCGCGTCTGCGGGCCGGTGCTTCCGAAGCCGGAGCGGAGGCGGCGGGATTGTTGACAAGCGGCGTCTTGCCTGCGTCAAGCGTTGCAGGCGTGGCGGCGGCTGCCGCTTCTGTTACCGATATATCGGCCGGGGCGGCATTATTATTCAGGGCATGCAGCGTCTTGGCGGACATCGTTTCTCTCCTTGGGGGAAGGTCGCTGTCGTCTCGGCCGCGGCCTTGAAATTTGGCTCAAGCTTCATTTAGGAAACTTGATGTTTTCCAAAATATGAGTTAGAAAAGAGAAGTCAACGGGAATTTGGAAAATAACAATGGTCCAAAATCACAATATCGAGAAGAAGCCGCGTGGCCGGCCGCAGGTGCGTTGTGACGAGGATACGCGTAGCGTGCTCATCGAGGCCGCCAATAAACAGTTTCACGAGAACGGTTATGCCGCGGCCTGCATCGCCGCGATCGCCCAGGAAGCCGGCGTTTCGACCAAGACGCTCTATCGCCTGTTTCCAACGAAGGCGGATCTGTTTTCCGAAATGGTCTCGGATCGCACCGGACGCTTCCTGCTGGCGCTCGACCCCGGCACACTGGGGACGGCCGGGCTTCACCAGGGTCTGGAGCGCATGCTGATGGCCTATGGTATGCTGACGCTTTCGCAGGACACGATCACGATTACCCGACTCGTCATCGGCGAATCCGATCGCTTTCCCGAACTCGCCACCTCCTTTTACGAAAAGGCAATCAATCGCACCAACGCGTCGATGGAAAACTGGCTGCGCCGCCAGGTGGAGCACGGGTTGATCAAGCTCGAAGACCCGCACGCTGCCTGCGGCATGCTGCGCGGTATGATGATCATGGAACCCCAGCGCGCCGCCATGCTACGCCAGCTTCCGCCGCCGAATATCGAAGAGATCGCTGCGAGGGCGAAAATGTGTGCGGATATTTTCCTCAAGGGATGCACAGCCTAGGGCAATAGGGAGCATCCACGCGAAAGACGTGGCCGCTGAAATGCCGAGGAACTTCAGCTAGTGGTAGAGATACCAATCGCCGGATTGTCCGGCGCAATATCATGAAATCTATGTCGCGCCGGAACACCGTCGCGGGGATCGCGACGGCATCCGGCGAATCTGCGCTACATCAGGCCGCGAGAACTCCCATCTTTTTCGCCGTCCAGGTGGCGATCAAGTCCATCAGCCCGGGCGACAGGCAATCGTAAGGCTCAAGCCCAACTTCCTTGAGACGCGAGCGTACGGCGCCCATTTTGCCAGGGTCATATCCGCTTTCGATAATCGACGATACGAAAGCGGCAAAGCCGGGTGCCGCCCAGCCCTTCTCCTCGAACCGTTCGGGATGAACAAAGGAAAGGCCCTGAAAGGCATGGTCGCGCTCGACAGGTCCGTACATGTGGACCCCGCAATCCTTGCAGGCATGGCGCTGGATCAGCGCAGACGGATCGACGACCGCCAGCTTGTTTCCGTTCTCCAGAACCTCGACATTAGCGGTCGGCGCCACGGCAACCACGGAAAAGACTGCACCCTTCGGCTTCCAGCATTTCGTGCAGCCACAGGCATGGTTATGGGCAATATCGCCCGTGACGCGGACTTTCACCGGATTGCTCGCGCAATTGCACACGAGCGTGCCGCCGACAAAGGACGCATCGGTCGCCCGGTATCCTGAATCCACGATTGGGTGGATCGCTACATTGTTCATGCGTTGTCTCCTTCCCTTCCTGGGCCGAGGCGGAATGCCATGGCCAAGCCCTGTGTCACCGCGCAAACCCCTCGACTGCCGGCGCGAGACCTCCTCCTAGACCGAGTATATCACCACGCGGTCGATATCGTCCGCCCTTCTTCTGTTCATGCCACGGGATCAGGCACGGTATCCGTCCCCGACTTTAGGGACGCTCAGCCAGCGGTGACCTCGACGACCGCAAGGACAGAGGTCGCGAGCCATCCGAGCATCACGATCCTCCTGCCTCTCGACGAATGGTCGCCCCGCTCTAGCTCTTTTAGCGTTTCTCGTAATTTATGTTGATCCGGATAATGGTAGTAAAAACACATCCCCTGCCGGTTGCCGGCGCCGCGCTGCTTGCGCTTCTCCTCACCGCCCCTCCAGCTGCCACCGGCCAACATCGGTCCGCCGAAGCGCGCGCAGCAGAAATTGGGCAGCAGGTCAACCAACTATCCGATCGCGACCCGAACGCCGGCCGTGCGCTTGCATGGTCGGCAAGTCAGGACTTCCGCAAGGAGGGAGAGCGCATTTTGGCGGGGCGTTTCGGCCTCCAGGCGTTGAAGCTGGATGCAGAGGTGAATGCTTGGCAGCGTCTGGCACGAGACGCACTCGCGGTCCGTGGCGAGCTGACGAACGAGCTGGACAGCGATGGAATCGCCCTGTTCTACAACCTGCTCCTGCACGCTCAGGGCATGCTTGGCGATCGTGATAGCCAGCAGAAATCAGTCAAGGCCTATATCGAAAAAGCCGTCGCCATGTCGGGAGAGGACAGCAAATCCGAGATCATGGCTCGCATCATCGGCGCCTATAGTTTTCTGGAAACCGGGGACACGCAGGAAGGTTTCATCCGCTTGCAGTCGGCCTTGCGCCATGCCGCCGCCGGCATAAACTACGGCCTCACGCTTTCGGAATACACGACGGCTGCACAGTCCTTTGCGGATAGCGGGCAAATAGCGGCAGCCGAGGCCTTTTATACGGAAGGTCTCGGCACCAATGCAGCCAAAATCGAAAGCCGCGAACTCGCCACGCTGTGGTTTGAATATTCGCGATTTCTGCAGAGGTCCGGCGACGACATCGATGCGACACTCCGGACGGCCCAAACAGCTCGCGAGATGCTGCAACGGCAATACGGCGAAACATCCGAAGAAGCGATCTCGGGCGGCGACAATCTGGCTTCGTTCCTCGTCAACAACGGCGCCGTCGCATCCGGCCTCAACATCCAGGAAGAAGTCTATCAGACGGCCCTTTCGTCGCTTGGAGATCAGGTGCCGCTGACCTGGCGGACCGCCAACAATTATGCCGAAGCATTACGCATGGTCGACCATCCTGAAGTCGCCCGTGGTATTGACGAAGACCTCCTCAAACTGCGTATCGCCCATTACGGACATGCAAGTATCCAGGCGCTGGTCAGTGCCTCCAATCTTGGCCTCGATCTGCTCGCCCTCGGGGACAGAGATGGAGCGCTAAAGGCCTTCGAAGAGCAGCGCAAGATCGGTGCGGAAATCGCCGACCCACACTCGGAACATGCCGCGCAGGGCGAAAAGTGGAAGGAATATACAAAGGCTTATTTCCTTCGCCACGCGCGGATGGACGACAAGTCGCTGGAGGAGATGGCGGCAATAAAGGACTGGCGCAGCGCGCCCGACCTGATGCGGATCAAAACAGCGCAGCTCGCAGCCGAGCAGTTCGAAATGCGGGACGACACCGGGCGTGCCCTTACTCTACGCCAGGAAGCCTACGAGATCTCGAAAGGAGCCTTTGGCGAGCTCCATCCCCTGACCTTCGACGCATTGCTCGAGGTCGCGACAACCCACATGCGTCGCAAGGATGCCGAGACGTTGCAAAGTTTCCAACAGCTTGACGAGAAGATGTTCGATTGGATGCTGCGCGAGGTCGGGTCGTCAGGCAACCGCTATGTCGCGGAAACGACGCGTCGCCTTGCCGATGATATGCTGCGCGCATTCGGCGATTTCGCGCAATCCAGTCCGGAAGCCGCAACGCCCTATGCCGGCGCGGTGGCGCGCTGGAAAACCATGGAGAGCGGCGAGCGCACCCGCCTGCGCATGGTGGCAGAAACAACCGATCCCGATGTGCATAGGCTCGTTGAAACCGTTGTAAGGCTTTTGGGTCAACAGCAGGAATTGCTTTCTTCGGGCGATGTGGACACCGAAGTCCGTCAGATTCTGAGCGAACTGAAAGCGGCCCGCGATCGGTTGCCGAAATCACTCGGCCAAAACATCGCCACGCAATCCGTGGAAGACGTCCTCGGTACAAAAGCGGCGATGGTGGACTTCTTCGTCAGTTCACGGCGCGCGCGCAATGGCGATGCCGACAGCGCGGATTCAAAGCTTCAAGCGATCGTGCGTCGCAAGGGTGAGGTACCCGTCATCTTCGATCTCGGCGCCCTTGGCGCGATCATCAAGCAGGCAGCAGCAGAAGAGGATCCGGACAGGCGCTTCGGCAAGCTCTATCAGTCGCTTTTCGGCCCGCTGAAGGATGTGCTCGAAGACAAGACGCAGCTTTATATCGTTCCCGACGGAGCCCTCTACAGCATCCCATTCGCGATGATGAAGACGGACGATGGCAGACATCTCGACGAGGCATTCGAGGTGCACATACTGACGCGGGAGGATGCGATCCTCTTCGCGCCCAGGCGCGACGGGCCGATACCAGGCGAAAAGGCGCTCGTCGTCGGCGATTTGAAATACCAGCATCAACGCGCTCTGCCCTTTACGCGCCGTGAGATCCATGAGGTGGGAAATAAGCTGAAAGCTGCCGGCCTCGACGTGGTTTCGTTGAGTGGAACCACCGGTATGGAAACACCGATCCGCAAGGCTTCAGCCGACGCTTCCATCATCCATCTTGCGACCCACGGCTTCTTTGCAGCTGATGCCGATGAGGAAACCACCGACGCATTATGGCGCAGCGGCCTCATCGTTGCCGGCAAAGTCGGAGCGCAAGAGCCGGATGTCAATGATGATGACGGCATTCTTTATGCACGCGAACTGATGAACTGGGATCTTTCCTCAACCGATCTCGTCGTGTTATCGGCCTGCCAGACGGCACTTGGCGATCCAAGCCGCATAGGCAATGTTCGCGGTCTGCCGACGGCGCTTGCCATTGCAGGGGTCAGGCGCTCACTGCTCACTCTGTGGTCGGTCGATGACGAAGGCACCGCCAATTTCATGGCGCGCTACTATCAGATGTTGACGGAAGACAAGCTCGATTATGCCGCAGCACTCCGAAGGACCCGCATCGAGGCCATAGGCGGCAAAATCGAAAAGGCCAGCGATCCATCGCTCTGGGCAGCGTTTGTTCTCTTTGAGGGATGATCAGCTCAGGCAGTATCTCGGTGGCTCGATCAAACAACCGGCAAGACTCGGGATCATTCCGCCGGAGCTGGTTTTGGGTCAAGGTTTCGCGCGGTCAGGATGGGCCGCCTGGAAGGCCGGCAGTCTGGCGCATCTGCCATCGATATCGACGATGCGCTTGAAATCGGTCATGTCCACTCCCCAGCGGCGGGCATTGTAGACCTGGGGAACAAGACAGAGGTCCGCCATCGTCGGTGTATCTCCGAAGCTGAACTCTCCATCGGCTCCGTTAATCATGGCTTCCAGTTTGCGAAGTCCGTCGGTGATGAAATGCTTCATCCATTCCTCGCGAGCGTCGGCCTTGTCCGTTACGGTCATGAGATGCGCCACGACGTGGGTGTTGCATATGGGATGGATGTCCATGGCGACCGCGTATGCGAAGGCGCGCACTTTCTGGCGATCGGCAATATCCGGCGGCAGTAATCCGCATTCCGGCCGAAGCTCGGCCAGATACTCGATGATTGCCAGCGACTGGATCAGCGTTTTCCCGTCGATTACCAATGTCGGCACAAACCCCTGCGGGTTGAGCGCCAGATATTCCGGCTTCCTGTGCGTTCCCTCCAACAGGTTGATGGGTACCGTTTTGTAGTCGATCGCCAGGAGATTGAGCGCAATACGGACGCGATAGCTCGCCGATGACCTCCAGTAATCGTAAAGAATGACGTTATTCACTGCAGGCCAGCCCCCTGATACTTCTCAACCGTCTGCTCAATCGCTCCGAAGATCGAGTGGCCGGCATGATCCTTCATCTCGATGCGAACATGGTCCCCAAACTTCATGTATGGAGTTTTCGGCGACCCGGACTCGATCGTCTCAATCATCCGTACTTCAGCGATGCATGAGTAACCGTCCCCTCCGTCTTCGACCGCCCTGCCCGCTCCGCCATCCAGCTTGTTGGAAACCGTGCCCGAGCCGATGATCGTTCCGGCCACCAGATTGCGGGTTTTGGCTGCATGGGCGACGAGCTGGCCAAAATCAAACGTCATGTCGATGCCGGCATTCGCCTTGCCGAATGGCTTGCCGTTCAGGCTCACAAGCAGCGGCAGACACACCTTGCCGCCATCCCACGCCTCTCCGAGCTCGTCCGGCGTCACCGCGACCGGGGAAAATGCTGATGCCGGCTTGGACTGGAAGAAACCAAATCCCTTTGCCAGCTCGTCGGGTATGAGACCGCGCAGCGACACGTCGTTGACGAGCATCACCAGAAGGATGGCATCGCGCGCAGTTTCCGGACTGGAGCCCATGGCAACGTCGCCGGTAATGACGGCAACCTCCCCCTCCATATCGATCCCATAAGCTTCGTCAGCCACCACGATCGGATCGCGCGGCCCGAGGAACCCGTCCGAACCACCTTGATACATCAGCGGATCGGTCCAAAAACTCGCCGGCATTTCGGCGCCCCTCGCCTTGCGTACCAATTCGACATGGTTGACGTAGGCCGAACCGTCGGCCCATTGGTAGGCCCGCGGCAAGGGCGATGCGGCGTCATGTTCGTGAAACCGGGTCGTCGGCTGGCCTCCGGTCTCGATGCCTTCGGCAATCAGTTCGAGTCTTGGGGCAACGTGCTCCCAGTCATCGAGAGCCGCCTGCAAAGTGCGGGCAATGTGACCGACTTCGGAATAGCAGGTAAGGTCGCGGGAGACGACAACGAGCCGGCCATCTCTCGTGGAGTCTTTCAACGTCGCAAGCTTCATGTCCCATTCCCGTGCCAGAGGATGCCTGGCCGATCTTCACTTGATGTCATCACTTGATACCGGGGGTCCCGTCGAACTTGCGTTTCAGGCCGTTCCAGCATTCCAGGTAATCATCCTGCAGCGTTTCAAGCTCGGCTGCGTATTTCGTCAATTGCTGCGGATAGCGGGTCTCGAACATGAAGGCCATGGTGTCATCCAGCTTCACAGGCTTGAGCTCGGCATTGGATGCCTTTTCGAAAGCGAGCGCATCCGGCCCGTGGGCAAGCATCATGTTGTGTAGGCTCATGCCGCCGGGGACGAAACCCTCCTCCTTCGCGTCATATTGGCCATGGATCAGGCCCATGAACTCGCTCATGATATTGCGGTGATACCAGGGCGGACGGAAAGTGTGCTCGGCTACCAGCCAGCGCGGTGGAAAGATCACAAAATCCACATTGGCCGTGCCGGCATCTTCGGTCGGGGCGGTCAACACCGAAAAAATCGACGGATCAGGGTGATCAAAGCTGATCGCGCCAACAGGCGAAAATGTCCGCAGATCGTATTTGAAGGGGGCATAATTGCCGTGCCAGGCCACCACGTCGAGCGGTGAATGACCAATATCGGTGACATAGAATTTTCCGCACCACTTCACATGGACGCGGCAAGCCTTTTCCTTGTCTTCGAACGCGGCGACGGGTGTCTTGAAGTCGCGCGGATTCGCCAGGCAGTTGGCGCCGATGGGACCGCGGTCCGGCAGGGTGAATTTCGCGCCGTAATTCTCGCAGATATATCCACGCCAGACGGTCTGCTCACCGCTGCACAGGACCTTGAACATCATGCCGCGAGGGATAAGGCATATTTCCAGGGGCTCTACATCCATGATGCCCATTTCGGTGAACACCCTGATGGCGCCGAGCTGCGGCACGATCAGCAGCTCACCATCGGCGTTGAAGAAGTAATCGTCCACCATGTCCTTATTGAAGACATAGACGTGGGCCGACATGCCAACCTGGGTCGTGACATCGCCCGCCGTCGTCATTGTCCGCACCCCCTGAAGAAACGTCAGTTTCTCGGTTGGCTCGGGAATGGGATTCCAGCGAAGCTGCCCGAGGGGGAGCGAATGCTCGTCCAGGCAAGGCGCGGTTTTCCAGAGCGGGTAGGAAGCGTTCGAGAAGCGGCCTGTGTGACGCACACTCGGGCGAATGCGATAAAGCCAGGACCTTTCGTTCGTCCCGCGCGGCGCAGTAAACGGCGAGCCGGAAAGCTGCTCGGCATAAAGACCGTAATTGCATTTCTGAGGGCTGTTCTGGCCCTGCGGCAAGGCGCCGGGAAGCGACTCCGTTTCGAAGTCGTTGCCGAACCCCGGCATATATTTCAGCTTGTTCGCAATAGCTGCTTCACCCTCGGAAGCCTGGATCGATGTCTGGTCCATTGCTCAACTCCTCCCCCGGAAACTCTTGCAACGCCGCGCGCCCTTTCAGACGCGCGACGTGACCCCGAGAGTTTACTCCGCCGCGGTCCCGATGACACCACGCTTGATCTGATCGGCCTCGATCGACTCGAAGAGAGCGCGGAAATTCCCCTCGCCGAAGCCCTCGTCGCCCTTACGTTGGATGAATTCGAAGAAGATCGGGCCGATGACAGTCTTGGAGAAGATCTGCAGCAGGATTTTCGTCATGCCGCCATTCACCACGCCTTCGCCGTCGATGAGGATGCCATGCTTCTTCATGCGCTCGACAGGTTCACTATGGCCGTTCACACGTTCATAGGACATGTCATAGTAGGTTTCCGGGGGCCCCGGCATGAAGCGCAGACCATTGTCGGCAAGCCTGTCGGTGGCCTCGTAGATATCTTCCGTTCCAACGGCGATATGCTGGATGCCCTCACCTCTGTATTTCTTTAGATATTCCTCGATCTGGCTCGTATCGTCCTTCGATTCATTCAGCGGAATACGGATCTTGCCGCAAGGCGAGGTGATGGCGCGGCTCACCAGACCGGTGATGCGCCCATCGATGTCGAAGAAGTGGATCTGCTTGAAATTGAACAGGTTTCGATAAAAATCCCACCACTTGTCCATGTTGCCGCGGAAGACGTTGTGAGTCAGGTGGTCGAGATAATAAAAACCGATCCCTTCGGGATGCGGGTTAGGCTCGCCAAGCCAGTCGAACTCGGCATCGTATGCCGATCCCTTCGCGCCGTAGGTCTCGACGAAATAGAGCAGCGAGCCGCCAATACCGACGATCGCCGGGACGTCGAGCGCCTTGTCGTCGCCGTCATAGGGCACGGCGCCTTTTGAAACGGCGTGATCGAATGCGTGTCTGGCGTCGACCACGCGCCATGCCATCGACGGAGCGCAGGGACCGTGCTCTGCGACGAAACGCGCAGCATGGCTGCCGACTTCCGCATTCAGGACATAGTTGATGTCACCCTGGCGCCAGACGGTAATGTCCTTCGTCTTGTGCTTTGCGACTGGGATGTAGCCCATGCGCGTGAAGAGTTCGCGCAGCTTCTCGGGTTCGGGATGGGCGAATTCGACGAATTCGAATCCGTCGGTGCCGGCCGGGTTCTCGGCGGTGATTTCGGAGGGCGGCGCATCATGCGGAAAAGGACCCATTTTCTCCTCCTGAGGACTGGATTTGACTATGCAAAGTGTGGCCCAAAACGCATGCAAAGTTCTTGCATTCTTCATGCCTGAGGAAGAGACTATGCACGGTTCGTGAGGATTTTGGAGATTTTACGCAATGGATGAACAGCTCGACAAATTGGATTTACGCCTGCTCCAGGAGCTTCAAAAAGACGGCCGCCTGACGAACAACGAGCTGGGGGAGCGGATCGCGCTTTCCCCCTCGCAATGCTCGCGCCGGCGCACCAGACTGGAGTCTGAGGGATATATTCGCAGCTACCGGGCCTATCTGGATCAACAGAAGCTGGGTCTGGATATGCTGGTGGTCATTTCCGTGACGCTTGCCACCCACAACAGAGACAATGCCCGCAGGTTTTCGCAGCTGATCAACGGATTGCCGGAAGTTCTCGAAGCCTATGCGCTGACCGGCGAAATGGACTATCACCTGAAGGTAGCGACCCGCGGGCTCGCCGACCTTTCCAAATTCGTCAACGACGTTCTGTTACCCCACGAGTCTGTGCAGCATGTGAAGACCTCGATCGTGCTCGACACGCTGAAAACATTCGAGGGCTTTCCGATACATATGCCGGGCAGTTGGCATGGCGACAGCACACGATGATCCGGCAGCGAGCCTCAGAGTGGCAGTTCGGTCGAGAATTTCAGCTCACGCAACACGAAGCTCGATACGACCGTGCGCACATGCGGGTTGCGCATGAGGTAGCGCGTCATGAAGGCTTCGTAGCTTTCCACGTCCCTCGCCCTTATCTTCAGCATGTAGTCGAAGGCGCCTGACAAGGCGTAGCACTCCATGATTTCTGGCCGCTCCAGCACCACCGAAGCGAAGGATGCTACCGCCTCTTCGTGATGATCCTCCAGTGTCACATGCGCGATGACGCAGAGCTTGAGATCGAGCTTTCCGGGATCGAGCAGCGTCACACGCTTGCGGATGACACCATCGGCCTCCAGTTCCTGGATCTTCCGCCAGGCCGAACTCTGAGACATGCCGGCCTTTTCGGCCAGGTCTGCCAGCGAAAGGCTACCGTCGGCTTGGATGAGCTGAAGAAGCTTGCGACGAAAATTCCCAGATTCTTTCATTTTTCACATCCCGCTCGGGAATATTTGCCACCACTATGGCGATAGGCACCAGGAAAGAAAAGAAAATCCTCTAAATCCGGGTGATAATGGCAGAAACGCTATCTTGGGAGGATCAGAATATGACCAAGGAAAGCAGCTACACCGCCAAATTGCCCGGCCCTGATGGTTTATATGCCTATACCCCTGAGGAAGATGCGATCTGGGGTGAGCTCTACCGGCGTCAGATGAAGCTGCTCGCCGATACGGCCTGCCGCGAATATCTTGCTGGCGTCCAAATGCTGGGGCTGAAGCCCGACAAGGTGCCTCAGCTTCTCGATGTGAATAGACGCCTGAACGAGACCACCGGCTTCGGCGTGGAAGGCGTACCCGCGCTCATTCCGCCCTCGCGCTTTTATGAACTTCTGTCACAAGGCAAATTCCCGCTCGCAACGTTCCTACGCCGTCGCGAGCATATCGACTATATCGAGGAGCCGGACCTGTTCCACGAGGTTTTCGGCCACTGCCCAATGCTCACCAATCGGAGTTATGCCAATTTCGTACGGCATTTCGGCGAAACTGCCGTCCGCCTCGGCAAGGGTTATTCATGGCATCTATTCCGTATCTTCTGGTTCACTGTCGAATTCGGCCTGATCAATACACCGGAGGGCCGTCGCTGCTTCGGCGCAGGAATCGTTTCGTCGCCAAGCGAAGCGAAAGCAGCAATGGAAGGCAAGGCTTGCGAATTTCGACCGTTCGATCTCATGAGCGTGCTGAGAACGCCCTATCGGATCGATATCCTCCAGCCGATCTACTACGTCATCGACAGCTTCGCCGATCTGGAAGCGATCGTGGAGGAGGATATCGAAGGCACGATCCTCAAGGCAAAATCGCTGGGTGATTTCGCCCCGACTTTCGAGGCCAAAGCCTCCTGAATCGCCAGGGTCAGGCGGCTGCGAGGACCGAGCGCCAATCTTCCCCGCGCCGATTGTCCGATCTGCCCGTCCGGCTCTCCGCAGGCCTGACAAACAGTAATCGCTCACGTCTGGAGCTCCCGCACCGGGCCGGTGGACTCGCGCAGGATCAGCTCAACCGGCCACAATTCGTGAATCTCCGTGGGCGAACGCCCGGCCAGAAGTTGCAGGACAAGATCGGCGCATCGCGTACCGGCGGCGCGCATCGACGACCGGGTTGCCGACAGCGACGGGACCATATTGTCGGCCGTCAAATAGGGAAAGACGTCATCGTGAGCGATAACCGAGACATCGCTGCCGATCTGGAGCCCCAGCGAACGCGCGGCGCGGTAAATGCCGAGCGCCGTCATCATGGATCCCGCGACAAAAGCGGTCGGCCGCTTCGGCTGTTCGAGAAACGATCGTGCAAAGCGGAAGCCGATTTCGTCGGTGAAATTGCCGTTGGCGATCAGTTGCGGATCGACTTCGATCCCATGGCTCTGCAGGGCACTGCGATAACCGATGTCGCGATGCAGCGCATACGTTGCGCCCTGACGGCCATTGATCATGGCGATCCTCGTATGACCGAGAGCAATCAGATGCGAGGTCGCACGGCGCACCGCTCCCTCATTGTCGATATCGAGCCAGGGATGGGGCACGTCTATGTCTGAACGGCCATGAACGAGAAACGGCATTCCTAACTCGTGCAGCAACGCGATACGCTGATCATTGGGTCGAGGCGAATGTACGATGATCGCGTCCACCCGCTGACTTTCCGCCAGCCGCCTGTAGAGTTGCATCTCGGCATCATATTCGGGATCAGCCATCGGAATGACCAGAATATCGGTGTCTTCGGTGATAAGACGCTCCGCCATGCCGGCCATGAATTCTGCGAAATGAAACTCGCCGGCGCGCCCCATGACAACGCCGATGGCGCCAACCCGACCGGTTTTCAGCCTGACCGCGTTGACGTTCGGTCGGTAGCCCAGCCGCACCGCCTCCTGAACGACGCGGGCACGCGTCACCTCGCTTACCTCGGGATAGCCACTGAGCGCACGACTGACGGTCGTGGGAGACAATCCAAGTTGTTTTGCGAACTCTTTGAGCTTCATTGACCGAAATGACTTTCATCGCTTTGCGCTGCCGGGCATCTATACCATTCGGCCTCGCAAATTCCACATTCTAAGCCGTCGATTATATTTTCTCAAACCGATTTCAATTTACCTATCGCTGGGGTGAATATCGACAGATTTTAAGAAAGCCACCATTCGGAATCCCTGTTGATTTTAAACGATATTTTTCAGTTATAAACAAGCACCAGCCGCAACGAAGAACCTCCCTTGACATGACACTGGCCTTCTGCCAGTTTTTCCCAACCAAATCGATTTCAATTTGGTCTTTGGGAGGAGAAAATGAAGTTTCGTTTCACCGCGGCTGCCATCGCGGCTGCGCTTATTGGCGCGTCAGTTCCGTCCTTTGCCGCCGAGATCAGCATCTCAGCGAGCTCTACCGGCAAGAATCTCGATCTGTTCCGCAAGCAGCTCGATGCCTTCGAGAAGGCCACCGGCAATACGGTCAAGATCGTCACCATGCCGCCTTCGTCCACGGAACAGTTTTCGCAATATCGCCTTTGGCTTGCAGCCGGTAACACGGATGTCGATGTCTACCAGACGGATGTTATCTGGGCTCCGCAGTTGGCAGACCAGTTTGTCGACTTGAAGGATGCCACCAAGGATGTTGTCGGCGACTTTTTCCCGGCGATCGTTGCCTCCCAAACCGTGAACGGCCGCCTGGTCGCAATGCCGCTTTATACGGATGCGCCGGCCCTCTTCTACCGCAAGGATCTGCTTGAGAAATACGGCAAGCAACCGCCGAAGACCTGGGACGAGATGGAGGCAACCGCGAAGGAAATCCAGGAGAAGGAACGCGCCGCCGGTCAGAAGGATCTCTGGGGTTACGTCTTCCAGGGCAATGCCTATGAAGGCCTGACCTGCGATGCCCTGGAATGGGTCAAGTCCTCAGGTGGCGGCCAGATCATCGAGACCGACGGCACGATTTCCATCAACAACGAGAAAGCTGCGGCAGCACTCAATCGCGCCAAGGGCTGGATCGGCACGATTTCGCCGAGCGGCGTACTCGCCTATCAGGAAGAAGAATCCCGCGGCGTCTGGCAGACGGGCAATGCCGTCTTCATGCGTAACTGGCCTTACGCCTATGCGCTGGGCAACGGCGCCGACAGCCCTGTCAAAGGCAAGTTCGACGTGACGACGCTTCCCGTTGCAGCAGAAGGCGACAAGCCCTCCTCGACGCTTGGCGGTTGGAATCTCGCCGTCTCGAAATATTCGAAGAACCCAGATGCGGCGATCGAGCTCGTCAAGTTCCTGACGTCGAAGGAAAGCCAGAAGCAGCGCGCCATCGAGCTCTCCAACCTGCCGACCTTGTCGGCGCTTTATGACGACAAGGACATTGCCGCCGCGCAACCGTTCATGCCGAACTGGAAGCCGATCTTCGAAAACGCTGTGCCGCGTCCGTCGGCTGTTGCCAAGGTCAAGTATAACGAGGTTTCCGCCAAGTTCTGGACCGCCGTGCACAACACGCTCTCCGGCAGTGGGACGGCCGAAGAAAACCTAGAGCTTCTCGAAGCCGATCTGACGACGCTGCAAGGCAGCGGCTGGTAACAAATCGAGGCGGCAGCGTCGGATCTCCCGCCGCTGCCGCTTCCGATAACGCCGTCGTCGATTGTCTCGTGAAGCGGATATTCCATGAGTGAAGTTGCAGTCTCCCAAAATTTGAGCACAGGCGCGCACACGAAGGCAATCTCTTCGGATCTGCGCTCGGAACGTGTGCGATCCGCCTGGATCTTCCTAGCTCCGACCCTGCTGATCCTGGCGATCGTTGCCGGCTGGCCGCTGTTTCGTACCATATATTTCAGCTTCACCAACGCGTCGCTGACGAATCTCGGCGATGCCCGGTTCGTCGGCTTCGACAACTATCTTTCCTGGGTCACCCTGAAGAGCGGCCGCACGATCTATAGAGGACTGCTGGCCGATCCCGCCTGGTGGGGCGCGGTCTGGAACACGGCAAAATTCACGCTGCTGTCGGTAACGATCGAAACCGCGCTCGGCCTCATCGTCGCCCTAGTGTTGAACGCGCAATTCGTTGGCCGCGGCATCGTGCGCGCCGCCATCCTCATTCCCTGGGCGATCCCGACCATCGTCTCCGCCAAGATGTGGGCCTGGATGCTCAACGATCAGTTCGGCATTCTGAACGACATGCTTCTCGGCCTCGGACTGATCAGCCAGAAGATCGCCTGGACCGCTGATCCTCAGACAGCGATGATTGCCGTGTTGATCGTCGACGTCTGGAAGACGACGCCCTTCATGGCCTTGCTGATCCTCGCCGCCCTGCAGATGGTTCCGGCCGACATCTACGAAGCCGCCAAGATCGACGGCATCAATCCCATCAAAGTATTCTGGCGGCTGACCCTGCCACTGATACGCCCGGCGATCATGGTCGCGGTAATCTTCCGCATGCTCGATGCCATGCGCATCTTCGATCTGATCTACGTGCTGACGCCGAACAACGCCCAGACCAAAACCATGTCGGTGATGGCGCGCGAAAACCTTTTCGATTTCGACAAGTTCGCCTATGGCGCGACCGCCTCCACCGTTCTGTTTCTCATCATCGCGTCGGTCACGGTGCTCTACATATGGCTCGGCCGCGTCAGGCTCGGGGGGAGCGAACGCTGATGCTGCTCACAGCCACCAAGAATACCCTGTTCTATCTGCTGGTCGCCGTCATCGTCGTCATCGCGGTCTTCCCGTTCTACTATGCGATCCTGACGAGCTTCAAAGCCGGGACCGCCCTCTTCGAAGTCACCTACTGGCCGACCTCGATCTCACTGGAAAACTATACCGGCGTGTTGACCACAGGCAGCTTTATCCGCAGCCTCGGCAATTCGCTGCTCATTGCCTGCCTCGTGGTCGCCGCCTCGCTGCTGCTCGCCGTGACCGCATCCTACGCGCTTGCCCGCGTGCATTTCCGGGGCCGGGCACTTTTGATGCTCACCATCCTGTCCGTATCGATGTTTCCGCAGATCGCAGTCCTGGCAGGGCTTTTCGAGCTCATCCGCTGGATCGGCATCTTCAATACGCCTTTCGCGCTGATTTTCTCCTATATGATCTTCACCCTGCCTTTCACGGTCTGGGTGCTGACGACCTTCATGCGGGATCTGCCGATCGAGATCGAGGAAGCGGCCATCGTCGACGGCGCCTCCTCCTGGGTTATCATCACGCAGGTGTTCATGCCGCTGATGTGGCCGGCCCTTGTCACCACAGGCCTGCTTGCCTTCATCACCGCCTGGAATGAATTTCTGTTCGCCCTGACTTTCACCTCGTCGGATGCGCAACGGACGGTGCCGGTGGCAATCGCTCTGCTTTCGGGCGGCAGTCAGTTCGAAATCCCCTGGGGCAATATCATGGCGGCATCGGTCATCGTCACCGTGCCCGTCGTCATCCTTGTTCTTATTTTTCAACGCCGGATCATTTCCGGGCTGACGGCCGGCGGCGTCAAAGGCTGAGGAAAGCGAGACATGGCACAAATTAGATTAGACAATATCCGCAAGAGCTTCGGCGCATTCGAAGTCATCAAGGGCGTCAGCATGGACATCCGCAAGGGCGAGTTCATGGTCTTCGTCGGTCCCTCCGGCTGCGGCAAGTCCACCTTGCTGCGCCTGATCTCGGGACTGGAGGACATAACATCAGGCACGCTTTCCTTCGATGGTCAGCCGGTCAATCGTCTTTCGCCGTCGAAGCGCGGCATCGCGATGGTCTTCCAGTCCTACGCGCTCTATCCACATATGACCGTCTACGAAAATATGGCCTTCGGCATGAAACTCTCCGGCCGAACCAGGGAAGAATGCAAGGCGCGCGTCGAACAGGCAGCCGGCATGTTGCAGCTCTCGCCCTATCTGGAGCGCCTGCCTCGCCAGCTTTCGGGCGGTCAGCGCCAGCGCGTCGCCATCGGCCGCGCCATCGTTCGTGACCCCAAGGTCTTCCTGTTCGATGAACCGCTGTCGAACCTTGATGCTGCGTTGCGTGTCGCCACAAGGTTGGAGATCGCCAAGCTTCACCGTGGCATGCATGACACGACCATGATCTATGTCACCCACGATCAGGTTGAGGCCATGACGCTTGCCGATCGTATCTGCGTTCTTCGCGATGGCGTCGTCGAACAGGTGGGAACGCCGATCGAACTCTACGAGACCCCGAATTCGATCTTCGTTGCCGGTTTCATCGGCTCGCCCAAGATGAACTTTCTCTCCGGTCCGTTTGCAGCACCCCATAATGCCCACACGATCGGCGTCAGGGCCGAACATATCGAATTCGCCGATCAGGCCCCAGCTTGGACCGGTACCGTCATCCATTCCGAAATCCTTGGCTCGGACAGTTTCGTCTATCTCGACATCGGCTCCGCAGAGCCGCTCATCGTTCGAGAGACCGGCGTGTCCAGCCATCAGCCCGGCCAACAATTGGGCGTATCGCCGATCAACGGCCGCATTCACCGCTTCGATCAATCCGGACGCGCGCTCGAAAGGGTTCCTTTCAAGGGCGCTGCCTGAACAACCCATCAAATAAACAGGATCTGACCGCTTCCCATCGGTTCCGGTCCGCTACTTGCTGCAAAGGAGCATATCATGGCCATTCGCACCGTCGTATGGGGAGAGAACATCCACGAGACCACCAATGAGATCGTCCGGGGCATCTATCCTGAAGGCATGCACACCACGATCGCCAAAGCGCTGAACACCGATCCGGCGATTTCGGCGACCACCGCGACGCTGCAGGAACCTGAACATGGCCTCACCGAAGCTCGGCTTGCCGAGACCGACGTCCTGACCTGGTGGGGCCACAAGGATCATGGTGCCGTCTCCGATGTTGTCGTCGAGCGCGTCGCCAGGCGGGTCTGGGAAGGCATGGGCCTCTTGGTGCTGCATTCCGGCCATTTCTCCAAGATCTTCAAGCGGCTGATGGGCACGCCCTGCGCGCTGAAATGGCGTGAGGCGGGCGAGCGCGAGCGTCTGTGGACGATCAACCAGCGCCATTCCATCGCCGCCGGCATCGGTGAGCATTTCGAGCTGGAAAACGAGGAAATGTACGGCGAGCAGTTCTCGGTGCCGGAGCCGTTGGAAACGGTGTTCATCTCCTGGTTCCAGGGCGGTGAAGTATTCCGCTCGGGTCTGACCTGGCGTCGTGGTGCGGGCAATATCTTCTATTTCCGTCCCGGCCATGAGACCTATCCGACCTATCATGACGCCAATGTGCAGAAGGTGCTGATCAACGGCGTGAAGTGGGCCTATAACCCCGAGGGTGCATTGAAGAGCATCAGCGATGCTCCAAATGTGCCGGTAGAAAAAGCACTGGAGCCGATCGTCGAACGCGGCCCGAGACTGCATCAGGCCGGCGAAGCCGGTTACCGCTGAGGAGGATAGCAATGCGTCTACTCGTTCTTGGCACAGGCATGATGGCCAAAAGCCAGGCCGCCGGCTTCCTCGCTATCGATGGTGTTGAAGTGGTCGGCGCCGTCGATACGGATCGCACCCGGCTCCATGAATTCGCCGATCATTTCAACATCGAAAAACGCTTCAGCACGCTCGACGAGGCGATCGCCTGGGGTGAATTCGATGCCGCCACAAACGTCACGCCCGACCGTATTCATCACGCAACCAGCCTGGCTCTGATCGCGGCCGGCAAGCATGTCTTCTGCGAAAAGCCGCTGGCGGAAAACTATGCTCACGCGCTCGAGATGACGGAAGCAGCTGAAGCCGCCGGCGTCATCAACATGGTCAACCTCACCTATCGCAACGTCGCACCGCTGCAGCGCGCCCGCGAGATGGTGCTTGCCGGCGAACTCGGGACGATCCGCCATGTCGAGGCCTCTTATCTGCAGAGCTGGCTGGTGTCGCGCGCCTGGGGCGACTGGCGCACGGAATCGCGCTGGTTATGGCGTCTTTCCACTGGTCACGGTTCGAATGGCGTGCTCGGCGATGTCGGTATCCATATCCTCGATTTCGCCGCCTATGGCGCTGCGACCGATATCAATCACGTCTTCGCCCGGCTGAAGACCTTCAACAAGGCACCGGGCGGGCAGATCGGCGAGTACATGCTCGATGCCAATGACAGCTTCACCATGTCGGTCGATTTCGCCAATGGCGCGCTCGGAGTTATCCATGCCAGCCGCTGGGCGACCGGGCATCTCAACGAGCTGAAGCTGCGCATCTATGGCGAGAAGGGCAGTCTCGAGGTCATCCATCGTCCTGATGGCTCGGATCTTCGCGGCTGCCTCGGCGACGACATTGAAAGCGCCACCTGGCGTGATATCGAGGTGCCGGCAGTACCGACCAACTATCAGCGCTTTGCCGAAGCGGTCAGGAGCGGCAAGCAGGACGATCCCACCTTCCGCCATGCCGCCAACCTGCAGAAGGTCATCGACCTCGCGATCGTATCGGAGAAGGAACGTCGGGAGTTCAATCTGCTGGCCGCTGACACCCCGGAGAGCACGGTCGGCCAGGAGCCGGAAAGCAAGGGCGACGATCAGGGACCGGCATTGGCACTTGTCGTCTGACGGCTTGGTGAAACATCGAAGGCCCGAATGATCGGGCCTTCTTTGAATCGACAGAGCTCGCTCTGCTTATTTCATGACAAAGCGCGGACGCCTCGCCGCCGATCACACAATCGGAAGCTAGGCGGCCTTACCAGTCGCACTCACACCCCGATAGGCGATGAGATCCTCGATGGTGATCAGGTGGAAGCCATGCCGCTCGGCAAACCGCTCAAGCTCGGGCAGGCGCGCCATCGTGCCATCATCATTGGCCACTTCGCAGATGACACCCGAAGGCGAAAGACCGGCAAGTCTTGCGAGATCAACAGCAGCCTCCGTATGGCCGGGGCGAGAAAGCACGCCGTTCGGATGCGCACGCAGCGGGAAGATATGACCGGGCCGCGCAAAATCCTCAGGGCGGGAATCCTCGCCGATGAGCGCGCGAACGGTTGCGGCGCGGTCAGCAGCTGAAATACCGGTTGTCGTTTCCGGGATATAGTCAACCGAGACGGTGAACGCCGTCTTCAGGAGTTCGGTATTGTTGGGGACCATCTGCGGGATCTGCAGTTCGTCCAACCGCTCACCTTCCATTGCCACACAGATGAGGCCGCGCGCATAATTCATCATGAAGGCGATCGCCTGGGGAGTGATCGCTTCGGATGCGATGATGAGGTCGCCCTCGTTTTCCCGATCGCGGTCGTCGACGACCACCACGATCTCGCCACGCGCAATCGCGGCGATTGCATCTTCGATTTTGGAAATTGCCATCTTCTCTGCCTTTCAAGGGTTAGCCGCAGTGCGCGGCATTCATGGCCTGTCAAAAGCCACCATTTTCCCTTGGGCGAACAAGCATATGAAACGCCGCGTGCCGAGCGGCGTCCTCTGCGTTGCTCTCTTCCATCCGGACTGTGACCGTCGGCTCCGGCATCTCACCGGATCTGCTGACCCTTCGCTTTCACGAAGGCGCTCGCGGGCTCCGAGTTGCCTCGATACCGCCGGTGGGGAATTGCACCCCGCCCCGAGAACATTGCTTATGTAAATGACGAATGGCTTGTTCTGCAAGAGGCTGGGTGCAGATCGCCGCGCGAGAATTGCCTCCCGGTGATGAAAGCACCGTTTCCTATTGTCGAACAGCGCTAGGACATGATCAGCCCGCCATCGACATTGATGGTCTGGCCGGTGATATAGGCCGCGTCATCGCTTGCAAGAAAAGTGACAAGGCCCGCGACGTCTTCGCCCGATCCGGCGCGCTTCATCGGGATGCCTTCGACCCACTCTTTCATGAGTTCGCCGGGCGCGTAGTTGCCGAGCAGCTTGCCCCATGCCTGGTCATTATAGGCCCACATGTCGGTTTCGATTATGCCCGGGCAGAAGGCGTTGACGGTGATATCATCGGTCGCGACTTCCTTGGCGAGGCTTTGGGTGATGCCGACGACGCCCATCTTCGAGGCGGCATAATGCGGCGTATAGATGAAGCCGTCGCGCGCCTGTCCGGAAGCCGTGTTGATGATACGTCCGCCGCGACCATGTTTGCGCATGCGGGCGATCGCTTCCTGGGCACAGAGGAACACGCCCTTGGTATTGACCGTCATGACCTTGTCCCACTCGCCCTCGGTCATATCCTCGATGCGAGCAATGGTGATGACACCGGCATTCTGGATTGAGACGTCGACGGCGCCGAACGCCTCCTCAGCGGCGTCATAGAGAGCTTTGACGCTTGCCTTGTCGGTGACGTCGCCAACAAAGGAGATCGCTTTGCCGCCATCGGTCTTGATCTGTTCGGCAACGGTATGCACGCTCTCCTCATTGGCGGAGACCACGAGATTGGCGCCCTCGCGTGCAAAGCGTTTGGCAATCGCCGCACCGATACCGCGGCTTGCACCCGTAATGACCACGGTCTTGTTTTCGAAGCGTTGCATTCCATTTATCCTTTCACTGGAGCCCGCGTGAGAGCCGTTTTGCAAACCGGCGACACTTGGCTCCTCACTCAGACTTCAAACGGCTGCAGAAATGATCCCGGCAAATTCAGATGCCTTCAGCGAAGCACCGCCGACCAGCGCTCCATCCACATTGCGAAGCCCGAATATAGCCGCGGCATTGGATGCCTTGACTGAACCGCCATAGAGGATCCTGACCGAATGGCCGTCATCGCCCAGCCGTTCTTCGAGCATCTGCCGGATCGCGGCATGGACCTCCTCAATCTGTTCGTCGGTCGGCACCAGCCCGGTTCCTATCGCCCATACGGGTTCGTAGGCGATGACGAGATTGGCGCTCGTTGCTCCCTCGGGAACAGATTCTCTCAGCTGTCCGCCAACAACTCCGATCGCCCGCCCTTCATCACGCTCGTGCCGCGTTTCACCGACGCAGACGATCGCGATCAAGCCCGCACGATGCGCGGCGACCGCCTTTGCACGGACGATTTCATCATCTTCGCCGTGAGACACACGGCGCTCCGAATGGCCGAGAATGACATAGCGCGCGCCGATATCGGCGAGCATTTCAGCAGAGACATCGCCCGTATGGGCGCCTGACTGCTGCGCATGGCAATCCTGTGCGCCGATGGCCAGGTTCGACCCCTTGACCCGCTCCACTGCGCGATCAATCAGCGTGAGGGGCGGGCAGACAACGATATCGCACGTCGCACTGCCCGTTAGTCCCTTCAGCGCCTCGATCTCAGCTTGGGAGGAGATGAGACCGTTCATTTTCCAGTTGCCTGCGATCAGTTTGCGCATCGTATCACCAGCAGCAGAAGCCGCCGTCGACGAGCAGATCGACGCCCGTCACGAAACTTGCGGCATTCGACAGCAGGAAGACCGCCGGACCGACCATCTCATCGACACCGGCCATGCGCTGCATCGGCGTCTGCTCTTCGAAGAGCTTGGTCTGATGTACCATCTCCGGCCGGGTGTTCATCGGCGTTGCGGTATAGCCCGGCGAAATCGTGTTGACGCGGATGCCGCGCCCGACCCACTCCATGGCGAACGACTTCGACATATGGATCACGCCCGCTTTCGAGGCATTGTAATGGGCCTGGCTCAAACCGCGATTGACGATTACGCCCGACATGGAGGCGATGTTGACGATAGACCCGCGGCCATTCTTCAACATCGCCCGCGCTTCGGCCTGGCAAGACAGGAAGACACCCTTCAGGTTGATGTCCATCAGCGTCTGATACTGGTCCTCTTCCATCTCCTCGGCGGGATTGGCGTTGGCGATTCCGGCCGCATTGACGGCAAGCGAGAGAGCACCGAGATCGGCTTCCGTCCGGGCGACGGCATCCGCCAGAGACCCCTTGCTGGTGACATCAGCAGCAATTTCGACCGAACGGCGGCCGGCGGCCCGGATATGGCTGGCGGTATTGGCAAGGCCGTCATCGGTACGGCGATCGAGCAGTGCCACGTCAGCACCACACTGGGCGAGACCGATGGCGATCCTCTGCCCGATGCCGCTGCCGGCGCCGGTTACGATGGCGACCTGGCCGCTGAGATCGAATAGTTTTGGTGCGTTCAGAGAGATGTCGGACACCGCTCTTCCTTTCTGTCTTTGCCTAGATTGTCGCCAGTTCCATGACCGAGACGTCGTTTGCCTCGTCACGCTTCAGAATGCCTGCCTGTTTGCCCTGCGCCAGCACGAGAATGCGGTTCGACACGCCGAGAACCTCCTCGAGGTCGGAGCTCACGACGATCACCGCAACACCCTGTTTGGCCAGGTTGACGATGATGTCGTAGATACCGGCGCGGGCGCCGACATCGATGCCCCGTGTCGGCTCGTCCAGCACCACGACCTTGGGATCACGCATCAGCCATTTGGCGATGACGACCTTCTGCTGGTTGCCGCCCGAGAGATCGGAAGCGAACTGCTCCGCGCGTCCCTTCACGCCGAATTTCGTCACCGCCTTTTCGGCGAAAACGCGTTTCACGCCCGAGGTGAGCCAGCGCCCGCCAAGCTTGTCGAGATTGGCGTAGATGATGTTCTCGCTGATCTTATGTGCAACCACGAGGCCCTGGTCCTTGCGGTCCTCGGGCACCATCACGATGCCCTTGGCAATCGCATCCGCAGGGCTGCGCAGCTTCAGCGCTTCGCCTTCCAGCCTGATCGAGCCGGCGCTGATTGGATCGGCACCGGAAATCGCCCGCACGAGCTCGGTGCGACCGGCGCCGACGAGGCCGGCGATGCCGAGGATCTCGCCGGCATGAACGTCGAAACTCACATCGCGGAAGGAATCGTCCGGCGACGTCAGGCCGGACACCTCAAGCACGGGTCTGCTTGTGGGCTCGGGAAGGGTCGGAAACATGCGATCGAGCGAGCGACCAACCATGCTTTCGACGATCGTGCGCACCGGCGTCGCGCTGTCGGCAAATTCATGAACGCGCTCTCCATCGCGCAGTACGACGATACGATCGGTGATCTTTTTGATCTCTTCCATGCGGTGGGAGATGTAGATGATGCCCACGCCCTCGGAGCGGAGCTTGCGCACCTGCTCGAACAGGGCTTCCGTCTCCGCCCCGCCAAGGGCTGCCGTCGGCTCATCGAGGATCAGGAGTTTTGCATTGAGCGCCAGCGCCTTGGCGATTTCGATGAGCTGCTGGTTGGCGGTCGAGAGACCGGCAACCTTTCGAGTCGCGGGAATGTGCAGGTTCAGCCGTGCGAGCTGCTCCTGGGCACGGCGGACCATTTGCGTGCGGTCGACTACGCCATTCTTCATCGGCCATCGGCCGATAAAGACATTTTCGGCGATGGAAAGATGCGGCAGAAGCTGCAGTTCCTGGTGAATCAGCACGACGCCGTTGTCGATCGCCTCGCGCGGAGCGGCCGGGGCATAAGGCTGCCCCAGCCATGTCATCGAGCCCTCGGACGGTGTGCGCGATCCGGCAATGATGCCTGACAGCGTCGACTTGCCGGCGCCGTTTTCACCGAGCAGCGCCACCACCTCGCCGGGATAGACGTCCAGGTCCACGTTTTTCAGAACCTGGAGCGGTCCGTAGCGCTTGGATATGCCCCTCAGGGAAAGAACCGGCTCGGTCACAGCACACCTCCTCGAGATTTCGACTGATTACGGATGGTTGGCGATGAAGCCTGCCACGTTTTCCTTGGTCGTCAGCGTGGCGTCCATCAGCTGGACCGGCGGCACCTTTTCCTTGGCAGCGAGCTTGACCGCATTCTCCACCGCATCGCGGCCCATCTTCTGCGTCTGCTGCGTCGCGGTCACGTCGAACACACCCTTGCTGAGGGCCTCGAGTGCGGCGGTGTCGCCATCAAAACCACCGACCACGATCTTTTGGGATGGATTGGCGACCTTGATCGCCTGAGCCGCACCGAGCGCCAGTCCATCTGCCTGGGCAAAGACGATCGAGACATCCGAATTCGACTGAAGCATGTTCTGCATGATCTGGAAGCCTTCGTCCTGGCTCCACATGTTGGAATATTGCTCGGCGACGACGCCCACGTCCGGATAGGCCTTCAGGGATTCCAGGCATCCCTTGGTGCGGTCGAGTTCCGGCGTGGTGCCCTTCTGGCCATGGATGATGACCATCTTGCCCTTGCCACCGGCTTCCTTGAGGATGTAGTCGCAAACCGCCTTGGCGGAGGCAACGGAATCGGTCGCCAGGAAGGTATCGCCCGGAGCGCCTTCGGCATTCCGGTCGACGTTGACGACCGGAATGCCGGCCTGCTTTGCGAGCTTGACCGGCACACTGGCTGCAGCAGCGCCTGCCGGGATGTAGATCAGTGCGTCGATATTCTGGGTCAGCAGGTCCTGGATCTGGTTGACCTGGGTCGGGCCATCGCCCTTGGCGTCTACGGTGACGACCTCGATGCCACGCTTCTTGGCTTCAGCTTCGACAGACTGCTTGATCTGGTTGAAGAAGTTTGCCTGCAAATTGGCGACCGCAAGGCCGAGCTTCTTGACTTCGGCCGCCTGGACGGATCCGAGGCTAAGGCCAAGCAGGGCGGCAGACGCGAGCAGAGTGCGCGAAAATTTCATGTCAGTTCCTCCGTTGTTAATGAACCCTCGGGTATCCTCCCCCTCGGGCAATAGCTCCGCTCCAAACCTTTCGGAGAGGAATTTCTGGACCCGCATCGTCCGCGGGCCGAATGATCAGGCAGCCCGCCGCTTGCGGATCGTTTCAGCACCGACAGCGAGAACGATGACGACACCGATGATGACCTGCTGCAGGAAGGGCGAGACGTTGAGCAGATTGAGGCCGTTACGCAGAACGCCGATGATCAGCACCCCGATGAGCGTCCCGCCAATGCCGCCTGCGCCGCCCGACAGAGACGTTCCGCCGATGACGACGGCCGCGATCGTGTCCAGCTCGTAGCCAAAACCGCTGGACGGCTGAACCGAGTCCAGACGGGCGGCAAGAACGATACCGGCAAGACCTGCGAGCGCGGCACTCGCCACGTACACAAGAATAGTCACAAGCTGGACGTTGATGCCGGCAAGACGGGCAACTTCGGGATTGCCGCCAACCGCGTAGAGCATGCGGCCTTCTGCGCGGAAGTGCAGAAAAACCCAGGCAGCGGCGACGACTGCCAGCATCAGGAAGACGGTTGCGGTCAGGATGCCGAAGTGGCGGTCAATGGCCAGCATCATGAACCAGTCGGGGAAGCCGACGATCTGCTGGCCGTCGGTGATCATGTTCGCCACGCCGCGCGCGGCCGACATCATCGCGAGCGTCGCGATAAACGCGGGCACCCTGAACCAGGTCACCATGATACCGACGATCAGGCCGCTGATCATAGAGGCAACGAGCGCTGCCACGATGCCGAGGCCTAGCGGCAGGCCGGCGACGTTCGCCGTCCAGCCCATCACCATCATCGCGAGAGCGAGGACCGAACCTACCGAAAGGTCGATGCCGCCGATCAGGATCACGAAGGTCATACCGACTGCCATGATGCCGAGCACGGTGATCTGGTCGAGAATATTCAGACCATTGCGGACGGAGAGAAATGCATCAGTGCTGAAGGTCAGGAACAGGCAGAGCAAAAGCAGTCCAATGAGCGGTCCGGTTGCTCCCGTGAGCTTGCTCACCCACGTCCCGGACGGACGGCTCTGTTCATTCACGTCGATCGCCACCATCGTTCCTCCCTGGGATTAAGGCCGGCGGCCAATATTTCTTCAAGCAAGAATATTTATTCATGCCTGCTGGAAAATTCATTAACAACTTGCCTAGATGCTGTCAATCAGCTTTTTGGGTGATGAGCTAAGCGTGATACCCAATAAAGGGCTTGACTAAGGCTGCCTGTGTGCAAAAATATAACTACATGAATATTTATGCACAAGAGGAAACGATGGAGCCTTCCGAACTTGAACGTGTTGCTCGCCAGATACGTCTGCGCGACCTCCAGGCCGTATACGAGGCAGGCGCCGGCCATATTGGTGGCGAGATGTCGGTGATTGATCTCCTCACCGCACTTTACTTTCGTGTGCTGCGTATCTGGCCCGACCAGCCCAAACACCCCGATCGAGACAGGTTCGTGCTGTCGAAGGGCCATACGGCCTGCGCGCTCTATGTCGCGCTCGCCAGGCGAGGGTTTATTCCGGAGGAAGAAATCTCGACCTTCCTGAAGCCGCATTCCCGGCTAAACGGCCACCCGAATTGCAACAAGGTGCCGGGTGTCGAAACCAACACTGGGCCTCTGGGACACGGGCTGCCGGTCGCTGTCGGGATGGCGAAGGCGGCGAAACTCTCGGGCGCGAAATACCACACCTATGTCATCACCGGCGACGGCGAGATGCAGGAAGGCTCCAACTGGGAGGCGATCATGGCGGCATACCAGTTCCGCCTGGACAACCTGACCTTGATCATCGACCACAACAGGTTCCAGCAGGGCGCTTCGCTCTCGGACACCAACGATCTCGCGCCGCTTCGCCCCAAGCTCGAGGCCTTCGGCTGGGAAGTCAGCGAAATTAACGGCAATGACATGCACGCGATCGTGCCCGCTCTCGAGCATCGCTCCGACCGCCCCCATTGCATCGTGGCTCACACCAACAAGGGCCATGGCATCTCTTTCATGCAGGATCGCGTCGACTGGCACCACAAGGTTCCGAGCAAGGAACAGTATGAAACCGCATTGGCAGAACTGTCGGAGGCACTCTAATGAACGCGCCCGTAAACCCACCGAAGCTCTATGACTGCCGCGATGCCTTTGCAGCGACGCTTGAGCGTCTGGCCGGCGAGAATGAAACCATCGTCGCCGTCTGCAACGACTCGGTCGGCTCCTCCAAGCTCGGCGGCTTCAAGTCGAAATTTCCTGATCGCCTCGTCAATGTCGGCATCGCCGAGCAGAACATGGTCGGCGTCGGCGCCGGTCTCGCCAATGGCGGACGCCTGCCCTATGTCTGCGGCGCCTCGCCGTTCCTGACCGGCCGATCGCTTGAGCAAATCAAGGCCGACATTTCCTACTCTAATGCCAACGTCAAGCTCGTCGGCATTTCCTCAGGGATGGCTTACGGCGAACTCGGCCCGACCCATCATTCGATCGAAGACTTCGCTTGGACGCGCGTGCTGCCGAATCTGCCCGTCATCGCCCCCTGCGACCGGATCGAGACCGCCGCCGCCGTCGAATGGGCCGCAAGCTATAATGGCCCCTGCTTCCTGCGCCTGTCGCGCGTCGGCGTTCCGGATCTCCTGCCCGAAGATCACAAATTCGAAGTCGGCAAGGCGAACCTGCTGCGTGAAGGCTCCGATGTCACGCTGATTGCCAACGGCACGCTGACCCACCGCATGATGAAGGCCGCTGAGATCCTCGCCGGGCGCGGCATCAAGGCGCGCGTGCTCAACATGGCGACCGTTCGCCCGATCGACGAGGCCGCCATCATCGCGGCGGCCAAAGAGACTGGCGCGATCGTGACGGCGGAAGAGCATTCGATCTTCGGCGGCCTCGGTTCCGCCGTCGCCGAAGTGGTCGTCGACAACGCGCCCGTGCCGATGAAGCGCCTTGGCGTTCCCGGCATCTACGCGCCGACCGGTTCGGCCGAATTCCTCCTCGACGAATTCGGCATGGCGCCAACAGCGATCGCGGATGCGGCCCAGGCCCTGATAAAGCGCAAATAATCTGATAGCAGTCCTTAAAGCCGGAGCGCGCATCCGCTCCGGCCGTTGGTTTGAGGAGAAGATGATGCGGGCTATTCTGGCGATCGACCAGGGCACCACCAATTCGAAGGCAGTGCTGGTTTCCGAAACCGGAGAGGTGCTTGCCAGAGGCTCGGCCGCCGTCGGCATCTCCTATCCGCAACCGGGCTGGGTCGAGCAGGATCCCCGCCGAATCTTTGCCTCTGTCTGCGAAGCGATCGAGGCTTGCCTGAAGAAAATTTCCGGCGTCACCGTCGAGGCGGTGGCGGTGTCCAACCAGCGCGAATCCGTCTCTGTCTGGGACGCAGAGACCGGCGAAGCGCTGGGTCCGGTGCTGAGCTGGCAGTGCCGCCGTACCGCGCCGGACTGCGAGCGCCTGATCGCCGAAGGTCATTTCGGCCGCGTAGAGGCGCTGACGGGCCTTCCCCTCGACCCGATGTTTCCCGGATCGAAATTCCGCTGGCTGCTCGATCGCGTACCAGCCGGGCGCCGGGTGCGCCTCGGCACGATCGATAGCTGGCTTATCCATTGTCTGACGGGCGGCAGCCGCCACGTCTGCGATGCCTCCAATGCCGCCCGCAGCCAGTTGTTCGACCTGAATGGCCAGGCCTGGAGCGCGGAACTCGGCGAAATCTTCGGCGTCAATATCGGCCTTCTCCCTGAAGTGCTCGACAGCTCCGCCGATTTCGGCACGACACGGGGGCTTCCCGGCATCCCCGATGGCACGCCGATCCGATCCGCCATCGGCGACAGCCATGCTGCGCTCTTCGGCCATGGCGCCTTCAAACCCGGCGACGGCAAGGTGACGTTCGGAACCGGTTCGTCGGTCATGACGACATTGCCGCGCTTCATCGCGCCGCAAAACGGCATCACCACGACGGTCGCCTGGCGGATCGCCGGCGTGCCGACCTTCGCCTTCGAAGGCAATATCCTCGTTTCGGCCGCGAGCCTCCCCTGGATGGCCGGCATTCTGGGCCTTCCCGATGTGGCCGCCCTCGTTGACCTTGCGGCGACGGCTGAGCCGGGCGGACCGGGATTCGTGCCGGCCTTCGTCGGCCTCGGCGCCCCCTACTGGAACTCCGACGCCCGCGCGCTCTTCGCCCAGATCAACTTTTCCACGACCCGCGCCCAGATGGCCCGGTCGGTGACAGATTCGATCGCCTGCCAGGTGCATGACGTGATCGCCGCCATGCGCGCTCAGAGCGGCGGCAAACTCGGCGCTCTCTATGTCGACGGCGGCCCGAGCCAGAACCGCTTCCTGATGCAATGCGTGTCGAACCTGATCGAGCATGACGTCATCCAGTGCGAGGCGCCTGAGGCTTCCGCTCTCGGTGCCGCCTATCTCGCCGGGCTTTCGCTCGGCCTGTGGAAGGACCTCGATGCGATCGAGGCGCTCCCGAGAAGCACCGAAGTGATCCGCCCCGAAGAGATCGATCGCACTAGCCTTCTCAATACATGGAATGATGCGCTGGCCCGCTCGACGTCGCGACCCACACCGGTTAAATGTGAATAAAAATTCAAGCCGGTATTGCCCATGTCCCGCCTCAACGAACTCCGCCTGATCTCCAGGGTCGCCCAGATGTACCACATCGAAGGGCGACGGCAGGCGGAGATCGCGCAGCATCTGCGGCTTTCCCAGGCGACGGTCTCGCGGATGCTGAAGAGGGCCGAAGCCGAGGACATCGTTCGCACCAGCGTCATCCCGCCGGTCGGCACTTACAGTGACCTCGAGGGAGCGCTGCGGCAAAAGTTCGACCTTCCCGAAGCAATCGTCGTCGAGTGCAGCGAGGACCGGGACGGCGCCATCATGGCTAGAATCGGTGAGGCCGCAGCCCATCTTCTGGAGATCACACTCGCACCCGGCGAAATCGTCGGAGTGTCGAGCTGGAGCCAGACCATCTTCAAGATGGTCGAAAACATCCATCCGCAGAAAAGCGCCCAGGTAAAATACGTCGTCCAGACCCTCGGGGGCATGGGTGACCCTTCGGTGCAGACGCATGCCACCCAGCTCACCACCCGCCTTGCCCGCCTCACCGGCGCTGAACCCAAACTGCTTCCCGTCCAGGGCGTGACGACATCGAGGGAAGCCAGGCTCCTGATGCAGTCAGATCCCTTCGTCCGTGAGACCATGGATCTGTTCGGCAGCATCACCCTCGCCATTGTCGGCATCGGCGCGGTGGAGCCGTCCGAATTGCTTGCACGCTCGGGCAACATCTTCTCGTCGCGGGAACTCGCCGATCTCGCCGAAGCCGGCGCCGTCGGCGACATTTCACTGCGCTTCTTCGACAAGGACGGCAAACCGGTGAAGACGCCGCTGGATGACCGGGTCATCGGGCTTCCGCTCGAGGACCTTGCGCGAGTGGATCGGGTCATCGCGCTGGCTGGCGGCGCGAAGAAGACGGCAGCGATCTCAGGTGCCCTCCGCGTTGGCGTCATCGACATGCTGGTAACCGACAAGTTTACCGCCCAGCGATTGATCGAGGCGACGGCTTGACGAGACCGTCGAACGCTGTGGTGCACGGTGGCATTTCTGGCAACGATGGTTAACGAACTCTTGGCTTATGCGACACAAATCTAGTCACCGGTCAAACCACGGCGCGTCGCTCATTAAGCGGCCGATGCATCAGTAGCCGGCCATCTTTGTTACGGCGACCATTGGCCGACGACCGTCGGTCGTTTGTCCGTCCAGGACGGAGGTAGGCCAATTTGCGAGCCCGCGAAGTCCTTCAGGCCGGGCGAACGACCGAACCGCTCGCAAGCCGGATATTTTGGTCTTCCGCCGAGGCCCGACTTGATTTTCTGGGCAGAAGGGATTTTCGGCAGCCCCTTATAAGGTGTCTTCCCAGTGACGAGCATTTTTGAGAAGTCGCTTCCGAAACTCGACGCGAGTGAGTAGGCGTCGCCGATCTGGGAAACACGTGCACTTGTGGTGATAGCGTTGGCACCCTTCGCCCAAACCATGGCGCCCACCTGCCTGCCGCCCCTTGTCGTCGCTTCAGCTTCGACCGCAAGGCCTCCGAGGCCTATTGGCAGTCGCGGGACCGGAACAGGAACGACGAACGATGCACCGAGCGACGTCGCGGTCGACAGGCCGGCAGCCGTGGCGCTGGTCGCCACGATACGGGTGACGGTGGCGTGAACGACGAGATCGGCGTTCTCCCTCCGGTCGACAACCTGGAAACGATCGCTGACGCCAACGCAGAGGGCGCGGCTGATCACATTGGCGACAAGGGCCTGGTCGGAAGGCTTCTTGATCGAAAGCGCAGCGGTCGGCGAAACCGTGGTTGGTTCGATATATATCGTCTTGTTCGCCACGAGATCGCCTGGATCGACTTTGAATTTCGCCTTTGTGAATTTACCGTTGTTCGATGTAAGGCCATCATAGGATGTCAGCGTGTTCGCCTGTTCGAGCGGCACCGCGGCGCAACCCGTGACAGCCGCTGACAACAGGCAGGCAAACAGGGCCGGCGCGATCCGCCCCCATTGGGGTCGAATGCCTGCCAGACCAATTCCGGAATGCGACATTTGGTTCTCCTGTGGTTGATAAGGGAGGGAGGGTTGGCACGGCTATTGCGTCGCTTGGGCGGACTGCGCCGCGGCGAGATCCGTAAAGATCGGCTTGTCCTTCCATAGACTGCCGCTCGCCATTTTCGCGTATCCGAGGTTGTAGACGGCGCGCATGTAGTCGGTATTGAACGGGTCGGTCATCGTGTAGGGAATCTGCGCATCGATAGAGGCGACGCGGAATCGAATGCCATTCTTCCGGGCGTAGACGTAGGTGGCCACCAGCGCACTGCGTGTCTGCGCCTTGATGAGAGCAGTACTCGCCCTCGCCATGACAGCAAGAGTATTGTTCGTCGTCGTCGAGAATTCAGGCATCAACGCGTTGTTGACGATGACATACATGTTGAGCTTGAAATCCTTGGGCCAGGCGTCATTCTGCGGATTGACCATCCACCCCTCCGGGATCGTCAGAACCTGCGACGATGACCCCCCGTCTGAGTGCATTTCCTCAAACGCCTGTCCGCCGGCGGTGGCCTTGATTAGCACGGCCGGGAATATGCCGGGTATGCTGGCCGAGGCGATGATGACGTCCTGGAACAGCTTCAGCGCGTCGGGCCGACTACTGTTGGCGATGGCCCCCATGTTCCAGATGACCGCTCTTTGGGAATCGAGATTGGTGGTCAGGACAAAAAGGCGCCGTCCCCTCCGGTACTCGCTTGCAATTTTTGCAAAAATGTTCGGCGTCAGATGGCGTTCGACCATCCGGCGAAGCGGCGCCTCTTTCAGCAGGCTCGCTCCAAGCAGGCCCTTCGGCAGGAAATCGGCATCGACCAGCGTCTTGGCGACGCCGCTCGTGTAGAGGTCGACGAGGGTATCGTCGTAGGCCCGACCGAGGAAGGCATAGGGCGCAATCAACGCGCCCGTGCTGACGCCGCTGACGACGTCGAATTCCGGTCGTCCCTTGTCCGACCAGGCTTTCAACGCCCCGACGCTGAAAGCGCCTGCAGCGCCGCCACCCGACAACACCAAGTAATTGACGTCCTTGCGCCTCGGGATCGTCAGCCACGCAGAACCGTCAAAGCGTGTCGAATCCGCATAGATGCGGATGTCATCGAATCCTTCGATATTGGCATTTGCCGCAGCCTTCGGTGTGTAGGCAACTCGGTCCGGCGCCATACAGCCGGCCAGAAGAGCCAGCGTGAAGATGGCTATCAGTCGAATCACGTTTTGTAGCCCTGTCCTTCATTCGGCCCCGGCCCAGCGGTGCGGGCAAGATTGCCGCCAGCCGCGTCGACACGTCCTTTCGGATCGCGTCTGTTGGCATTAATCTGATTCGCGATTGCCTTGGGTTTCATGATGTTAAGATACGTTGCATAGTCGGCGGCCGAGCCGAAAGCGAAGGCATCGTCGAGCACTGACATGTCAAGGGCGGCAGATTCTGGATCAATTGAGCCCGCGCTCGCGTATAGGCTCAAGCGCACGGGCCTCACCGGCTGCTCATCGAGAATCGGTCAAAAGAAGTTGCAATCGTAGTATGACGAAGGATGGTGCGGGGCCTTGCGGGATCGCACGGCTGGTGGATTGCGGCGTGTCTTGATCGTCCTGACGCTACACGAGCCCGTTTGACACGGATCGACTTCGGCGTAAGCTTGCGACATCCGTCCTTGAACTTCTATCCGAGAAGGTGAAGACCCTCCTGCCAGGGCTCGGAATTGCCGATGAAAGGCGGTTTCAACGCAGATAGGTATCCACCGATATGTTCGCCGCCCATTGGCTTGCTGAACAAATAACCTTGGAGGGTGGAGCAGCCCATTTCCAGCAAGCACATTGCCTGGCGATGGGTTTTCACACCTTCTGCAGTGACCTTCATGTTAAGTTTCCGCGCCAGATTGAGCACCAGTTCAACGATTGCCAGGCTGGAGTCGTCCTCCAGCATGGTGTCGATAAAACTTTTGTCGATCTTGATGATATCGACAGGCAAACTCCGTAAATGGGTCAGTGACGCATAGCCCGTCCCAAAGTCATCGAGCGCAACAGCCAGACCTTTTTTTCGCAAACGCTGGAGCGTTGTTGCAACGGTATCTTCCAAACCCTGCAGGAATACTGTTTCCGTCACTTCAAGCACCAGCTTGTCGAAGGGGATGCCTCTCGACGTAAACGCGGCAACAATCCGGCTTTCCAGATCACCTCTCATGAAATCGGAGGCACAGACATTCAGTCCGACCCGCCCGAAATCCAGCCCACGGTCCATCCAGGTGCGGATATCGGTCGCGACACGCTCGAGCATGCGGGTCGTGATGTGATGGGACACGCTCGAGTCCGTAAACGCCTCGTGAAATTGCGCAGCCGGCAGGATTGAGCCATCCGGGCGCTGCATTCTCGCAAGCGCCTCAAATGCCCATACTTGACCGTCAGCGCAGCGAACGAGTGGTTGATAGTGCGGCACCATCCGATACTCATTGAGTGCCAGTTCCACCTCTCGAACGACCTGAATGCGATGGGCTATCGTCGAACGCAGGCTGGGCTTATATTGGACGTAGCTGCCGCGCCGTGTTTCCTTGGCGTGGTAAAGGGCAAAGTCGGCGTTTTGCGAAAGCGTCGCCGCATCCATTTCACATTCGGAAATCGCGCCGCCTAAGGTTATCATCGGATTTATCGTCGACCCGCCGACTTCCAGGGGGCGGCCGATATATTCGATCAGATGTCGCGCGAGTGACCGCATGCGCCCCGCGCTTGCGGTTTCCGCTAGAACAACGCAGAACTCATCACCGCCGAGACGAAACACCTTTCCACGCCGTCCGAGACGCTCGTCCAGACGTGACGCCACGCCTTTCAGCAACAGGTCACCTGTTGCATGGCCAAGGATATCGTTGACCTGCTTGAGACGATCGACATCGATTAGCAACAAACCGATGGATTGAACGTCCGCCGCTGCAAGCCTCTCCATATGAGCATTGTAGGCGGCGCGGTTTGCTAGTCCGGTTAACGGATCGGCGTTTGCTGCCTGGAGCAGACGTTGCTCGTAGCGCACTTTTTCGGAAACATCCTGAACAATGCCGAACAGACGTCTTGGCTCGCCTTGCAGATGCTCGATATCACTGACGACGCGAATCCATCGTTCCTGGCCTTCCGGTGTGATGATGCGATACTCTTTGTCAATGCCGGTTCCGGAGCCGTTCAGGATGTCGCGGATCCTGCCCCGGACACTTTCACGTTCTTCGGGAGCGTAACAGGCAATCACCTCTTCCGAGGTCATGTGTTTGCCGATCGGCAGCCCAACCGTGCGGTATATCTGATCCGACCAGATGATCGCACCGGTATTAAGGTCCATCTCAAAGCCTCCGACCTTGGCAGAGCGCTCTGTCTGTTCAAATCGAGCCTGCTTGAGCTCGAGTTCGCGTTGCTGCTCTTTCAGCAAACTTTGCTGACGATGTTCCCGGATAAGCGCTACCACGACGCTCGCCAAACTATGGAGCTGTTCGATGTCGCGATCGCCAAAACGGCGGATCTTCGTGTCGAGGACACAAAAACTGCCGTAACACGTCTTACCTTCCGAAAGTGGAACCCCTGCATAAAACTGGACGGAACAACTTGTGACGAACGTGTTTGCGTAAAAACGGGAGTCTTTGCCGGCATCTTCAACGACGAGCGGCGCCCCTGTTTCCACGACGTGACCGCAAAAGGAATGCTCGCGTGGCGCCTCTTTCAAAGGGAAGCCTTGTCGAGCTTTGAACCATTGCCGATGCTCATCGACAAAAGAAATCAAAGCCATTGGCATATCGAACATGCTGCAGGCCAGGCGTACGATAGCGTCGAACTCCGTCGTCGGCGGCGTATCGAGAATGCTTGCCTCGTAAAGAAGGCTCAACCTCTCGTCTTCGGTAGGTGACATGCGACCTTACTCCTCGCAGTGCCGAGTGAGTGAGACCCTTCATGGATCATAGAAGCGGACGAACTTGCCGCCGACAGTGAAAAACGACAATATCTCATGGCCGAATATCGCACAGCGACATTCGCAAGCGGCATGTCACGAGCTTCTCGTTCCTATCCCAACTTCCTGCGCTGATTTAGAATTCGTCCCAATCAGACTTCAGCGCGACAGCAGCCGACCCGCGTTGGACCGATGCGGCGGGCGAGCTACGAACCACTTTCAAAGAAGTGGATGTGGCAGCGTGGCGATCCCCCTGCGTGAGCATGGACCCGGATTTCGGTCCATCCTCGAAACGGAATTGCTCAAGAAGCGCGAAGAGAGCTGCGGCCTCTCGTGCGAGGCCATGGCTCGCAGCAGTCTGCTCCTCAACCATCGCGGCATTTTGCTGCGTGCCCTGATCGACGGTATTAACGGCCTGGTTGATCTCGCTCAGCGCGGTCGATTGCTCGCGTGCCGCCTCTACGATCGCCGTGACGTTGGTATTGATTTCGTGGACCTGACCGGCGATTTCCTGGAGCGCGGATCCGGCATTCGTCACGAGAGCGACCCCGTTTGCGACATAGGAACCGGACGCTGTAATCAGACTCTTTATCTCCTTCGCAGCCTTTGCCGACCGCTGCGCCAGCTCACGGACCTCCTGGGCAACGACGGCAAACCCCTTGCCGGCCTCCCCAGCCCGTGCCGCCTCGACACCGGCATTGAGCGCTAAAAGGTTCGTCTGGAAGGCAATCTCGTCGATGACGCCGATGATATTGGAAATTTCGCTTGAGGAAGTTTCGATCTGGTCCATGGCAGCTATCGCGTCACGCACGACCTGGCCGGAGTGCTGCGCATGGTCTCTGGTTCGCGCCACGAGTTTGCCGGCTTCCTCGGCACGGCGGCTCGAATCCTTTACCGTCGTCGTGATTTCCTCAAGCGCCGCAGCGGTCTGTTCGACGGATGCGGCCTGCTGTTCCGTGCGCTTTGCGAGATCGTCGGCAGCCGTGCGGATTTCGTTGGAGCCAGCCGAAATCGCCTTGGCATTTTCGGCCACCATTGCCATCGCGCCCTTCAGCTTCTCCGACGCGCTGTTAAAGTCGACACGGAGCCTTTCCAGCGAAGGAATGAAAGGTTTCTGGATCGTCTGCGACAGGTCGCCGTCGGCAAAATTGGTCAGGCAACGGGCAAGTTGTTCGACATTCTCGACGCGCGCCGTGACGTCGGTGGCGAATTTCACGACCTTGAAAACTCTGCCGCTCAGGTCGAAAATCGGATTATAGGAGGCTTGGATGAAAACCTTCCGTCCGCCCTTGCCGACACGCATGAATTCATCAGCGACCAGTTGGCCGCTCGACAGCTTCCGCCAGAATTCCTTGTAAGCGTCCGACCTTGCGTAGTCTGCTTCGCAAAACATCGAATGATGTTTGCCCTGGATCTCCGCGAGCGAATACCCGAGGGCGCCGAGGAAGTTGTCGTTCGCAGTCAGAACTTCGCCGGCAGGCGTGAATTCAATGATCGCCTGGGCGCGGGACAACGCGTCGATCTTACCCGCATCCTCGGCCGACTTCAGCTTCTGCACGGTAATATCGGTTGCAATCTTGACGACTTTGACCGGTTTTCCGCGCCGGAACACGGGATTGTAGGATGCTTCGATCCAGACCTCGCGTCCGCCCTTCCCGATCCGCTTGTATTGCTGCTGATCGAATTTCCCGGCTGACAGCTTCGTCCAGAAAGCTTTGTATTCCGCCGAAGATGCAAAGGATGGATCGACAAACATGCTATGATGTTTTCCAACAATCTCCCCGAGTTCGTAGCCGAGCGCCCTGCAAAAGTTTTCGTTCGCAGTGAGAATCTTGCCCGACAAGTTAAACTCGATCATGGCTTGCGAATTCGATAGGGCGGCAAGAACCGCGACAGCATTTCCACCACGACCAAGAATACTCATCCGAAATCCCCAGATTTTTCCCGCTGCAATCCAGCTATATCACTAATATTCGCCTATGATCATTAACGTAGATTTAATTGTAAGGTTAACGGTCCGCTCGTGGGGCCGGAATTATTTGCAGCAGAATATATAGTCAGAACTGCTCTTCATGAGGTGCTCGATCCCGAACTTTGACGGTGCGATATTTCTTTAGAGCGAAAGGCGCTGTGGTTCAGGTTCCACACGTCAGCGCCACGGCTACGGAGGCAATCCGTCGAGCGATGCACTGTAGTCAAGACAGTCAGAAGTCACTGGCCAGGCGGCACGGTGCTACGCATTGACATGGCGGGACAGATTTGGCGAAGGTCGCAAAGTGCTTCGGACCGATGGACGACCCTCGCGCGCTGTATCGCGAGCGCTTTTTCCTGACGCTTCATCGACTTGCGCGGTCCTAGCCCTGGTGCGGTGACGATACTGGATAGCCGGTTACGGGCTAGTCTTGAACCCTGCTGACTTCGGGCGTGAATATATAGCCGCCCAGGCGTACGGTCTTGATGAAGGTGGGATCCTTGTAATCGGGCTCGATTTTCTGCCGCACGCGACTGACATGCACATCGATGCTGCGTTCGACCGGGCCGGCAGAACCGGCATGAGTGCGGGCCAGGATCTCCTGGCGGTTCATGACCTGCCGCGGATTCTGGCAAAACACCAGCAGGACGTCGAATTCCGCAGTCGTCAGCGACACGTGCACGCCATCGCTATCGGTTAATTCACGCGTGACCGGATCGATCCGCCAGCCGGAGAAGGTCATTGCTTCCAGGATTGGTTTGACCTGCATTGCATAAGAAGATCGGCGCAGAAGTGCTCTTATCCTGGCCAGGAGCTCTCTGGAATTGAAGGGTTTCGTCACGTAGTCGTCAGCGCCCAACTCCAGCCCGATGACTCTGTCCACTTCCTTAGTCAAAGCTGTCAGCATCAGGATCGGCACCGTATTGGACGACCTGATCCGCCGACAAATGCTGAAGCCGTCCTCGCCGGGCAGCATGCCGTCCAGGACGATGAGCTGAAACTCCTTCTTTTTCAGGGCACGATCCATTTCGACCGCCGATCCGACCGCTTCGGCGCCATAACCTGCCTCTTTCATGAGGTCGATCAGCATGCCGGCAATATCACGATCGTCCTCGACGATGAGGATCCGGGTCGTTGCCTGTGAAGGAGCGTTGAATGCGATGTTATTCATGATCAGAGCCTGAACTTAAAGAATTTCCTGCTGAAGATGGATGCTTGTCAGCCAATGCATGTCTCACATCGTTTTTCCAGGCTGCCGTTCCTGGCCGAGCGCAACAGACCGCCGACCCAACGATCACCGGAGCGCTTTCGGATGCCTTGAAGAACGATAGGGCCAATCGAGCATATTGAATAGCACCAGCGGCTTGTCGAATGAGAGTGACCTTGCCTCAGTAAGCGCCTTCGACAATGTTCGTTCTGACCGGCTTTCGTGATCGAGACGGCCCGCTCCGGCGTCATAAACGTTCTCCGGGTGTGACGGCACCCGGATCGCCGTCGTCAAAGCAATTCGCATCTGCGGCTTCTGCCATGCCGCCCATTGAAAGGGGCACAGCCAGCGAAGCGGCGATAACCAGCGCAATATTTCTCACTATGAATGACAATGTTTGCTCCCGCGGCTTCAGTGGCGCGTCACGCTGCCGCCGCGGCGAAAGTGCGGGGAAATCGTTTTGGAATGGATTTTATGTTGTTAAGAAATATTTCCGAGCGCGCTGCATGAGGAGCCGCGCTGCAGATGTTCAGGTGCCTGAACAGGCACTTTCAACGCGATATTCGCGGCGCACTTAATCTGAGCAGACTGCGCGCGCAACAATTCGGCGTATATTTTAACAACACTTAAAGCCGCTCCGTCGGCAGAACAGATAGTCCCAGGCAATTGCGTCGTCGTCACCCGGAGAGGGCGCCGTCCATGCCGGAACGCTCAGCCGGTGCGGTTGACACGAAGGTTGCTGAGTGAACGCGAAAGACCGCGGCACACAGGACTTAACATAACGTAACCCACTTTTGAAACGCGGTCTGTTAGCTTCGAGGCCGATGTCCAATAGGAAACGTCGATGAGCGGCACAAGCCAAGCGTCCAACCTGCAATCGGTTCTCGTCTATATTCCGGGCCAACGAGGATCATATTTCGCTAGCGAAGTCTTGCGAAGCGGTGGCTTCGACGTCAGCAATGTCTCAAACAGGACGGAGCTGGAGCTCGCGCTGGAACGTCTCCCGTGCAAGATCGTCGTGACGGTTACGTCGGCGATCGGGGAGGTTCGAACTCTCTGCAATCTTCCTGTTGTAAACATCCAGGCCTTTGTGCTGCCCAACCACGCCCCCGCGACAGCAGACCAATCGGCTCTCTTCGACAGGGAGGCGTTCCTCAAAAGGGTTCGCAGGAATCTCGGCTCTCCTGACGCGGCATTTCCGCCCTCCTCGACGACGCGCTTCAACTAGACGCGGGCAGGACTTGCATCCCGCCTCTTTGCTCAGCAACTGGCACCCACGCCTTAACAAATAAAAACATCTCTCCGAGTGACATCGCTGGGCCTTGCCGCGCATAGTTGACGTGATTGAGCTGTATGCAAGCAGTTCAGCGACATTTGTGACGTTATAAGGCAGAAAGTCGCGACGGCTCAGCGGATAACTGATTGTGACAACAGGAAAGCGCGGAATGATACTGGCGCGATTTTTTGCGGGGTCGATCCGCAGGCAGATTGCATTGCTTGCGATCGGGCCAGTGGTGCTTTTTGCGATCCTCGGCACTGTCAGTGAGCATCTGACGATCAAGGAACCGGAAAGTGTCTCCCAGGCGCGGGCCGTTGCAATGCGCATAGAACTCGTGGTCGACATGTTACGCGCAGCGGAAACGACGGGACAGACGTCGACTATCCTCGACACGGTCACGAAGACGGGGTTGCAGGTCGAAGAAGTGCCAGCCGTCGAACTGCACGGCTCTGAACAGCCGGTAGAAGAGGATGACTTCCGCCAGGAGATAAAAAACAATCTCTCGCCGACAACAGACGTCATACTTCGTTCGGGGACGACGACGGGTCATCTGACGCAGGTGCTCGTGGTTGCGGTTGATCACGATCGTGCCCTGGCTTTCTCACCGCCGCCTGCCGTGCATGACTCGCGCATCACCGATCGCGAAATCAGCGATCTTCTGGCAACGATGGCACTCATCGTGCCGGTCATTCTGCTGTCGCTCTACGGAAGTCGGATGATCGCCTCGCCGCTTCTTCGATTTTCTCGCGCCGCGCAGGATCTCGATCCGGACAAAGGCTCGGAGCGTCCGTTCGAGGAGATTGGCTCACTCGAAGTCAGGGCGCTTGCGAAGTCGTTGAACGATATGCGAAGCCGCATACGTGCCATGATCGATGCGCGCACGCGCATGCTGCATGCAATTAGCCACGATCTCAGGACTCCGCTAACGCGTCTGCGCCTGAGGGCCGAGCGCTCCAGCGAACCGTTGCTGCGAGACTCGCTGCTGGCCGACGTTGACGCTCTGACACTCATGGTCGAAGAGACGCTGGTCTATCTGCGAAAAGACATATCCAAAGAGAACCAGCTCAGGGCGGATCTCCCGAGCATGATCGTGACGGCTTGCAATGACTTTGGCGATATGGGGTACTCGGTGGCATATCGTGGACCCGAGCGCTTCGCCTATCCGTGCAAACCTCACGCGCTGAAGCGCGCGATCGCCAATCTTATCGACAACGGCACGAAATTCGCCGGACATGTCGATGTCGAGCTTCTCGTCAAACCAGATCGTACAGTCAGCATCTGCGTCACCGACGACGGACCCGGCATTCCTGCCGAGTTTCAGGCCAACGTCCTGGAGCCATTCTATAAATTGGATTCGGCACGGAACGACCGGGGTGGATTTGGCCTGGGATTGTCTATCGTCCAGGATATTGTTCAAGCTCATTCGGGCACGCTCACGCTGGCTAACGCCGTGCCCCATGGCCTGATCGTGGAGATCGGGCTGCCGCCTGTTGAACCGATCGTCGCCACTTCCCGAGAAGAGACGCGCTCGCCGAGGCCTGTGAACGTTTGAGCGATCGCAAGCGCCGAAACAAGCAAGCTAGATCAACCGTGCCTGGCTGGCGACCGAGATCGTGGCATCATGCGGTCTTTTGAAGACCGGCGATCCGCTTCAAGGACAGAGCCTCGCATCGAACAAGCCCATGCTCGAAACGCCTCTTAACATCACTTCATCCACCTTCGCGGAGATCTGTGGCGTAGTTGGTTTCGTCCACCTGGAACCACCGATGATGACCAGAAAGCCGGCCTCGGATAGGTCGTCGATACGTCTCGCTAAGAACTGGCTTCGCACCCGGTTTTCTTTTTCGATCGCCAGTCGAGAGACGATCAACTTCGCAATATGCGCTCTCGTGCTTTTCCTGGTCGGGGCAAGCTGTGTCCAGTTCGTGTTTCTTGCAACACTTTGCACAGGCTCGTGTCTTGCGTCGCTCGGCAGCTGGGCTCGTCAGGGAACCGGCCGAAAACAGCGGGCGGCTGCCAACTATTGTCTCTCGTCCTGTTTGGCCACGGCACTCTTCCTTGCCCCATGGTGTTACGTTGTGATCGTGGCCCTGGGGAGTTTTTTCGGTTCGCATACCGTGATCTTGCGAAGTATTGGCTCTTCGTAAACGCCGCGTCCACCGCAACATCTTGTATCGAGCGTCCAACGCCTGACGCGGTTCTGACGAGAGATCGCCCACATCTCTTAACAAGACTTTATCCACTTTCACCTGGCTGCGTGCCGTAGTCGCGTCCTGTCATTGGGAACAGCGATTATGGCCAATAAAGACCCGAACGTGAAAGTGAAGCAGATTCAGCAATTTCAGGCGGGCGGCGATTATTCAGCCGATTGCATGCCACCCGCAACAAAACGTATCCTGCATGTGCTGTTTGCGTCCGAACTTGCAGGATCGGAGCGATACTGCATCGATCTCGCAAACGGGCAAGCCGCCCTCGGGCACGAGGTCCATCTTGTCGTGCCACGCGGCCTCCCGGTCGCCGAGCTTGTCAACCGGCAGGTCATCCTTCACCGGTTTACGACACCGTTTCTGCGGCGCATGCGGCTGCGACGGCTGATCGCCATGGCAGGCATCGACATCGCGCATGGTCATCTAAGCTCCGGCTGCAAGGCGCTTGCGACTGTTCCTGATACCGTCACCAGAGTTGCCACTTTGCATGTCGGGTTCAAAGCCAAGCAGCACGCGCGGCTCGACGGGGTGATTTGTGTGAACCGGGCACAGTTGCCGCGCCTCGGCGCCTATACCGGACATGCGGGTCTGGTTTGGAACTGGTTGCCGGAGGTCAAGCATGGCAAGGCTCTCAACCTGCGCTCCGAGTTGGACATTCCGCCTGGAACCAGGCTCGTCGGTGCGGTCGGTCGCCTTCATCCCAGCAAAGGAAACGACGTTCTGATATCGGCCTTTGTGCGGGCCGCACCTGCAGACGCTGCCCTGGTGATCGCAGGTGAAGGACCGCAACGCCCAGCACTGGAAAAGCTTGCCAAGGGCGACAGCCGCGTCCATCTGCTCGGCCATTGCGACAATGTGCCGGGGTTCCTGCGCAATCTGGATCTCTTCGTCTCGCCGTCACGCGAGGAATCGGCGGGGCTTGCCATTCTCGAGGCGATGCATGAGGGGCTGCCGATCATCGCCTCGGCGACAGAGGGGCCGTCGGAATATCTGCGTGAACATCCGGTGCGCTTCGTCGAGCCGGGCTCCGTCGAAAATCTGTCGGAAGCTCTGGCGGATGCGCTTGGGTCCGACGCCGATAGCCGTTTGGCGCGCATGGACTACGACATGGAGCCTTTCTCCCGAGCGGCAGGCGTTGCCAAGGTGCTGCAATTTTACATCGAAGTTGCGGCATCGCGACGCGTCACACATCGCCGCGATGCCGAACAATCGCACCACATCGCGTGAAGCTCAGGTTGATGGCGATGATGACGCTGGTGCGTGGGTAGTGATCGAGGAATGGCCGGCCGCCTGCGTCCTGCTCCTAACGCGCGTTGTATTCTGCGTCAAGCTCATCGAAAGCAGAGCCGGCCAACATCCGCCATCATGCGGTATTAAAAACAAATCGTGGAAAAGCGATCCGATGCCGTCTACAAGTCTGTGGAATGAATGCGAAAGAGACAGAAGGTAAGCCATGAACGTCAAGACACCGAACGCGATTGATACCTATGTCGGCATGCGCATGCGCAGGCGCAGACAACTTCTCGGCATGAGCCAGGAGCGGCTCGCCGAACAGATCGGCGTTACCTTCCAGCAGGTTCAGAAATACGAAAAGGGCATCAATCGCATCGGCGCAAGCCGCCTGCAGAAGATCGCCGATGTACTGCGCACCTCGCCGGCTTTCTTTTTCGAGCAGGATGATTGGGAAGCGCCGAGCCTTGCGGGCCTTGATTTGTCTGCCCCTGTCGACCCGGTCGCAGAATTTCTGCGGTCGAAGGAAGGCCTCGTCCTCAACAGGGCCTTCATGAAGATCGAGGACCGGCGTATTCGCGAGACGGTCATCTCACTCGTCAAGGCGATGGCGCAGGCCGAAAGCGGCGACGTTCCGCGGAACGCGTTGAGAATGGACGAACAGGAATCCCGCACAGAGTGAATGCGGGCGATACTGTCCGATGATCCTCACATGTGAAGAGCGTTCCCGAGGGCTTTCAGCGCCGCTTCCATGACCGCCTCGCTGCGCGTCGGATGCGCATGGATCGTGCCGGCGATATCCTCCAGCCGCGCGCCCATTTCGATCGCAAGCGCGAAGGCGGCCGAAAGTTCGGAGACCCCAGCGCCCACCGCCTGCAGGCCGAGGATCAGATTGGTGTCGGCCCGCGCCACCACCCGCACGAATCCCTCCTCGGCGAGCATGGTCATCGCCCGTCCATTGGCGCTGAAGGGAAACTGGCCGGTCCTGATATCATAGCCCTGGGCGCGTGCTTCTGACGGGGACAGGCCGGCGCTGACGATCTCCGGATCGGTAAAGCAGATCGCCGGAATGCAGCGCTTGTCCCAGGCGCGCTTCTTTCCGGCAACGATCTCCGCCACCATTTCCCCCTGCGCCATGGCCCGATGCGCCAGCATAGGCTCGCCGGTAACGTCACCGATGGCATAGATGCCGCGCATGGATGTGCGGCAGCGATCGTCGATCCTGAGAAAAGGGCCGGCGCGGTCGAGATCGAGTTCTTCGAGGCCTGAGCCTGCCGTTCTCGGACGGCGGCCGACGGTCACCAGAATACGGTCTGCAGCAAGCACCTGTTGCCGGCCGTCAGGCGTTTCGACGAGAAGTCCGTCGCCAGCATCGGAAAGGCTGACAGCCTTCGCCCCGGTCAAGACGCGGATGCCGCGCTCGGTCATCTTGCGAATGACGGGCCGCACGAGATCGGCATCATATTGCGGCAGCACCTGCTGCGTCGCCTCGACCACCGTCACCTGTGACCCCATCTTCGCAAAAGCTGTCCCAAGTTCCAGCCCGATATAACCGCCGCCGACCACGACGAGATTCTTCGGCAATTCGCCCAAAGACAGCGCCTCGGTCGAAGAAATAACGCGGGCGCCGAAAGGCAGGTTCGGGAGCTCCACGGGATCGGAGCCGGTAGCAATGACGACGGTCTCGGCACGAATGATCTGCTGGCCGATTTCTGTCTCTACCTCGACGGTCTTGCCGTCGCGGAAATGGGCGCGGCCGTGGACGATCTTCACGCGCGCCTTCTGCAACAGGCCGGAGACGCCACTCGTCAGCCGGCCGACGATACCGTCCTTCCAGCTGATCGTTTTTCCCAGATCGATCGAGACGCCTTCGACGCGGATGCCCATCGGACTCTTGCCCGTCAGCATTTTCTGCGTGGCGTCGAATTCCTCTGCGGCATGGATCACCGCCTTGGAGGGGATGCAGCCGACGGTCAGGCAGGTGCCGCCGGGCTTACCGGCCTCGACGATAACGGTATCGATACCGAGCTGGCCGGCGCGGATGGCGCAGACATAACCACCGGGGCCGGCACCGATGACGAGGAGCTTGCAGACAATCTCTTTCATGGCTCAGCCTTCGATGAAAATAAGCGCCGGCGTTTCGAGCAGCGTGCGGATGCGCTGTACGAAGGTCGCCGCGTCCCAGCCGTCGATGATGCGGTGATCGAAGCTGGAGGAGAGGTTCATCATCTTGCGCGGCACGAATTGCGCACCGTCCCAGACCGGCCGCGTGGCAATCTTGTTGACGCCGATGATCGCCACTTCCGGGTGATTGATGACGGGCGTGGAAACGATGCCGCCGAGCGCGCCGAGCGAGCTGATGGTGATGGTGGAGCCTGACAGTTCGTCGCGGGTGGCCGTACCGGAGCGCGCCGCTTCCGCCAGCCGGTTCATTTCAGCTGCACAATCGAAAATGCCGCGCGCTTCGGCGTGGCGCACCACGGGCACGGTGAGCCCCGCCGGCGTCTGCGTGGCAATGCCGATATGCACAGCGCTATGGCGCGTGATGACGCCGGCGTCGTCGTCGAAGGTGGCGTTGACGTCGGGCTGATCTGAAATCGCCTTGACGAGCGCCCGCATCAGGAAGGGCAGCACCGTCAGCTTGGGATGCTCGGCCTTGCGGTCGGCATTCATGGTGGCGCGCAGTTCCTCAAGTGCCGTCATATCCACCTCCTCCACATAGGTGATGTGGGGAATGCGTGAGGTCGAAAGCACCATCTTTTCGGCAATGCGGCGCCGAAGACCCGTCAGCTTGATCTCCTCGGTCGTCGTCTTCTTTGCCAGGCCGGTACGCGCCGGAGCGGGCGACAAACCCTGGTTCAGGAACTGTTCGATATCTTCGCGCAGGATGCGTCCGGCCGGACCTGTACCCTGCACCTGCCTCAGATCTACACCGCTCTCGCGGGCAAACAGCCGTACCGACGGCGCAGCGAGCGGCTTTTCAGCCGGCGGAGCTGCCGGCGCCGGCGCCTTTGCAACAGGTTTCGGAGCTTGTGCCTTCACAGTCTCGGCCGGCTGCGGCTGAGGGGCGGTCTCAGGCTCCACCTCTCCGGCCCCGCTTGCCGTCTCGATGCGCACCAGCGGCGCCTTGACGGCTATCCGATCGCCGATCTCACCGGCAAGCCAGGTGACCGTGCCGCTGACTGGCGAGGGAATTTCGACGGTCGCCTTGTCGGTCATGACGGCGGCGATCACCATGTCCTCGCGTACTGGATCGCCGGTCTTCACATGCCATTCGACAAGCTCTGCCTCGGCGACGCCTTCGCCGACGTCGGGCATCTTGATGATGAACTCGCCCATGATTCAGGCCTCCATCACTTCGGCAAGCGCTCGTCCGACGCGGCCGGGTCCCGGGAAATAATCCCACTCCTGCGCATGCGGATAGGGCGTATCCCAGCCGGCGACGCGTACGACCGGGGCTTCCAGATGATAAAAGCAATGTTCCTGAATCAGCGACACGACCTCCGCGCCGAAACCCGATGTCAGAGTTGCTTCATGCACGACGACGCAGCGCCCGGTCTTGGTGACGGATTTGACGATCGTATCGAGGTCGAGCGGCAAAAGGCTCCGGAGATCGATTACTTCCGCATCGATGCCGGCATCTTCGGCGGCGGCGAGCGCCACATGCACCATCGTGCCATAGGCAACGACCGTGACGGCCGAGCCCGTGCGCCGCACTTCTGCCTTGCCGATCGGGATCGTAAAATGCCCCTCCGGCACCTCGCCGAGATCATGCTTCGACCAGGGCGTCACCGGCCGTTCGTGATGGCCATCGAAAGGTCCGTTATAGAGCCGCTTCGGCTCCAGGAACATGACGGGATCGGGATCCTCGATCGCTGATATCAGCAGGCCCTTTGCGTCATAGGGGTTGGACGGCACCACCACTTTCAGGCCGCAGACATGGGTAAACAGCGCTTCCGGGCTCTGGCTATGCGTCTGGCCGCCGAAAATGCCGCCGCCGGTCGGCATGCGTACGACGATCGGGCAGGTGAAATCGCCATTGGAACGGTAGCGGATACGCGCCGCCTCCTGCGTCAGCTGGTCGTAAGCCGGGTACATATAATCGGCGAACTGGATTTCGACGCAGGGCTTGAGCCCATAGGCCGCCATGCCGATCGCTGTGCCGACAATGCCGGATTCGCTGATCGGCGTGTCGAAGCAGCGCGTCTTTCCGTATTTTGCCTGCAGACCTTGCGTGCAGCGGAAGACGCCGCCGAAGTAGCCGACGTCTTCACCGAAGATCACGACATTGTCGTCGCGCGCCATCGAGACGTCCATGGCGCTGCGCACGGCCTCGATCATCGTCATCCGGGCCATATCAATACCCCGCCTTCTGCCGCTGGCGACGGATATGCGGCGGCATCTCGGCATAGACGCCCTCGAAGATGTCTCGCACCGAGGGCTTGCCGCCATCGTGCAACGTGCCGTGCTGTTCGGCCTGCCGCTGCGCCTCGATCACCTCGTCCATGATCTCAGCCTCAGCCTGTGTGTGGCGCTCCTCCGACCAGACGCCCCTGACGATCAGATGTTTCTTCAGCCGCAAGACGGGATCGCCGAGCGGCCAGGCTTCCGATTCCGTCTTCGGGCGATAGGCGCTCGGATCGTCGGAGGTCGAATGGGCGCCGACGCGATAGGTGACATATTCGATCAGTGTGGGGCCGAGATTGAGTCGTGCCCGCTCCGCCGCCCAGCGGGCGACGGCATGAACGGCGAGATAGTCATTGCCGTCGACCCGCAGCGCCGGAATGCCGAAGCCGAGGCCACGGGCGGCGAACGTGCCGGATCCGCCGCGGGCGATGCCCTGGAAGGTGGAAATCGCCCACTGATTGTTGACGATATTGAGGATGACGGGCGCCTTGTAAGTGGAGGCGAAAACCAGAGCCGAATGAAAATCCGATTCCGCCGTCGAGCCGTCACCGATCCAGGCAGCCGCAATGCGGCTGTCGTTTTTGATCGCCGAGGCCATGGCCCAGCCGACCGCCTGCACATATTGCGTGGCGAGATTGCCCGAAATCGTGAAGAAGCCGTGCTCCTTGGAGGAATACATGATGGGCAGCTGGCGCCCATGCAGCGGATCGCTTTCGTTCGAGTAGATCTGGTTCATCATCTCGACCATCGGATAGTCGTCGGCGATCAGGAGGCCGGCCTGGCGATAGGTGGGGAAATTCATGTCTCCCTTCTGCAGCGCTTTACGGAAGGCGCAGCTGACCGCCTCTTCGCCGAGATGCTGCATATAAAAGGAAGTCTTACCCTGCCGCTGCGCCATCAGCATGCGAGCATCGAAAGCCCGCAACTTCATCATGTTGCGAAGCCCGGTCAGCAATTCCTCATCACTCGATGAGCCAGCCCACGGACCGACGGCCTCGCCGTCGCGGTTCAATACGCGGATGATCGAATACGCGAGCTCGCGGATCTCTTCAGACGCGACATCAACCGCCGGCCGTGGCACGGATCCGGCCTTGGCGATCTTGACGTTGGAAAAATCGGGGCGGCCGCCCGGGCGGACGGCGGGCTCGGGGACGTGCAGGCTCAAACGCGCAGATTCCACCATATGGTCTTTTTTCCTCCCTTTTATCGGCCCCTCCTCTCCTCCAGAAGCCAGGCCTCATTGTTATAGGTTGCGGGCAATTACCATGCGCTGCACGTCGCTTGTTCCCTCATAGATCTGGCAGATGCGCACATCGCGGTAGATGCGTTCGACCGGATAATCGGCCATGTAGCCATAGCCGCCGTGGATCTGGATCGCGTCGGAACAGACGCGTTCAGCCATTTCCGAAGCGAAGAGCTTGGCCATCGACGCTTCCGACAGACAAGGTTGCCCGTCCTCCCTCAGCGAGGCCGCATGGAAAACGAGCTGGCGCGCCGCCTCGATCCTGGTCGCCATGTCGGCGAGCCGGAAGGCGACGGCTTGATGTTCGGCAATCGGCTTGCCGAAGGCGCTGCGTTCGCGGGCGTAGTCGCGCGCCGCCTCGAAGGCCGCCTTCGCCATGCCGACGGCCTGGGCCGCAATGCCGATCCGTCCTCCTTCGAGATTGGCAAGCGCGATCCGGTAGCCCTCACCCTCCTCGCCTAGCCTGAGTTCGGCCGGAATGCGCATGCCGGTGAAGGCGATCTGGCAGGTGTCGGAGGAATGCAGTCCGAGTTTTTCCTCAACGCGGATAACCTCATAACCAGGCGTATCCGTCGGCACGATGAAGGCGGTGATGCCCTTTTTGCCGGCATCCGGATCGGTGACGGCAAAGACGATGATGACCTGCCCGTTCTTGCCCGAGGTGATGAACTGCTTGGCCCCATCAAGCACATAGTCATCGCCGTCGCGCCGCGCTCGTGTCTTCAGGTTCGAGGCATCGGAACCGGCTTGCGGCTCGGTCAGCGCAAAACCGCCGATCCATTCGCCGCTGGCAAGCTTCGGCAGGAAGCGCTGGCGCTGCCCCTCATCGCCGAATTTCAGGATCGGCACACATCCGACCGAACTGTGCACGCTCATGATCGTCGAGCACGGTCCGTCGCCGGCGGCGATCTCCTCAAGTGCTGCGGCATAAGCGATGACGCCCGTATCCGATCCGCCATAGGCCTCCGGCACCAGCATGCCGAGCAGCCCAAGCTCGCCCATTTCTTTCAATTCTTCGCGGGGAAAGAGAGATTCCCGGTCGCGTTTCGCCGCCCCTGGCGCCAGCCTTTCCTGAGCGAAGTCGCGGGCAAGATCGCGGATCTGCTGCTGAAGTTCGGAAAGGATCATCGGCTCCCCTTCCCTAGTGCCGCTCGATGGCGACGGCGGTTGCTTCGCCGCCACCGATGCAAAGTGCAGCCATGCCGCGCTTCAGGTCATAGCGTTCCAGCGCCGACAGCAGGGTCACCAGAATACGCGCACCGGACGCACCGATCGGGTGCCCGAGCGCGCAAGCGCCGCCATGTACATTGACCCTATCGTGCTGCAGGTCGAGGTCGCGCATCGCAGCCATGGCCACGACGGCGAAGGCCTCGTTGATTTCGAAGAGATCGACCTCGGAGAGCGGCAGGCCGGTGCGATCGGAGAGCTTTTGCAAGGCGCCGATTGGCGCGGTGGCGAAGAGATTTGGGGCCTGCGAATGCGTGGCATGACCGAGAATGCTGGCTAGCGGCTTCAGCCCACGCCGCTCTGCCTCCGAGCGGCGCATCAGAACGAGCGCAGCGGCACCATCGGAAATAGAGCTGGAATTGGCAGCCGTCACCGTGCCGCCGTCGCGGAAAGCGGGCTTCAGGGTCGGGATCTTGTCGGGCTTTGCCTTGCCAGGTTGTTCGTCACGGCTCGCCACCTGCTCGGCCTTGCCGGACTTCACCGTCACGGGCATGATTTCTCTGTCAAAATAGCCTTCAGCAATCGCCCTTTGCGCCCGTGTCAGCGAGGTCATCGCATAGGCGTCCTGCGCCTCGCGCGTGAACTGATAGGCTTCGGCGCAATCCTCCGCGAAGCTGCCCATCAAGCGCCCCTTGTCATAAGCATCCTCCAGCCCGTCGAGGAACATGTGATCCACAACCCGCCCATGCCCGAGCCTGTAACCCGCACGGGCACGATCAAGGAGATAGGGCGCGTTCGTCATGCTTTCCATGCCACCTGCGACCGCCACCGAAGCGCTTTCCGCCGCAATGAGGTCATGGACCATCATAACCGCCTTCATGCCGGAGCCGCACATCTTGTTGACCGTGGTCGCGCCTGTCGCAAAGGGCAGCCCGGCATGGATCGCCGCCTGACGGGCCGGCGCCTGACCTTGTCCTGCCGGCAATACACAGCCGAAAATGACCTCCTCGATTGCGTCAGCGGCGACACCGCTACGCTCAAGTGCTGCGCGGATTGCGGTTGCGCCAAGCTCAGGGGCCGCGGCGTCCTTGAGTTCACCCTGAAAACTGCCGATCGGCGTACGGGCTGCACCGACGATGACGATAGGGTCCTGCAGGGCCATGTTTCCTCCTTCGGGCCAGGCGCTCAGCGCGCACCCATGCGCAGTGCGCCGTCGAGGCGGATGACCTCGCCGTTCAGCATGCTGTTTTCCAGGATATGACGCACCAGTGCGGCAAACTCCGCCGGATGCCCGAGACGCGGTGGGAAAGGCACGCTCTTACCGAGCGCCTCCCTGACCTCCGTCGGCATGCCGGCCATCATCGGCGTTTCGAATATGCCGGGGGCGATCGACACAGCGCGGATGCCGTGACGCGCAAGCTCGCGGGCGATCGGCAGCGTCATCGCGGCGACACCGCCCTTGGAGGCGGCGTAGGCTGCCTGACCGATCTGTCCGTCGAAAGCGGCGGCCGAAGCCGTATTAACGATCACGCCCCGCTCGCCCTCCGCATCCGGTTGCGCAGCCTGGATAGCGGCAGCGGCAAGCCGGATCATGTTGAAGGTGCCGATGAGATTGATGCCGATCGTTCGGACAAAGCTCTCCAGCCGGTGCGGGCCGTCACGCCCGATCACCTTTTCGGCCGGCGCCACGCCGGCGCAGTTGATAAGCCCACGAAGCGGCCCGAAGGCATCCGCGGCCGTGGCAATCACCGCCGCACCGTCCTCTTCATCGGTCACGTCGGCCTTGATGAAGCGCGCATCCTGTCCCAGCTCACGGGCGATCGCCTCGCCTGCTTCGAAATTGAGATCGGCGATCGTCACACGTCCCCCGGCTTCGACAAGCATACGTGCAGTCGCCGCCCCGAGCCCTGAGCCGCCGCCAGTAATGATGAAACTTGCGCCGCGGATTTGCACGGATCGCACCTCCCTGCCCGGCAGACATCTCCTCCAGAGTCCGCCCGAACAAGGATTCTATTCTCTCGCTCTATTGCAAGCGATGACAGAATTGCCTCATTATTTCGGCCAGTTTTGCCATATTGGTTACCGGAGTGAAGCAGCGATGGCCGAAATCGAGCGACGCATGATCGCACCGGGATTCGTCGAGGAAGCGCTCGACAGCCTGCGCCGTCTTGGGAAGCCGACGGCGCCTCTTCTGACCAAGCTCGGCCTGCCGCAGCGGATTGATCTACCGGTTTCGGCTGAGGCCTATGGTGCGCTGTGGCTGGCGATCGCCGCTGAACTCGATGACGAATTCTTCGGCATGGGCGCCCGACCAATGCGCAGCGGCAGTTTCACCCTGCTCTGCCATTGCGTGTTGCATGCGCCGACACTCGGCCATGCCCTGCGGCGAGCCTTGCGTTTCCTCGACGTGGTGCTGGACGATCCGCGTGGCACGCTCGTCGCCCGCGACGGGTTGGCTCAGATCGAGCTTCGCGACGCAGGCGAGCCGCGCTCCGCCTTCGCCTATCGTACCTACTGGATCATCCTGCATGGCATCATCTGCTGGCTTGTCGGCCGGCGTATCCCGATTCGTCTTGTCGATTTCCGATGCGAAGAACCGAACCAGGGCGCCGATTACCGGCTCTTTTTCGGTGCGCCGGTGCGCTTCTCGCAGCCGATCAGCCGGCTTGGCTTCGACAGCGTCCTGCTCGATCTGCCGATTTCGCGCAGCGAACAGGCATTGAAGCAGTTCCTCCGGGGGGCGCCCGCCAATATCCTCGTGCGCTATCGCTATGATGCCGGGATCGCTGCCGCCGTGCGCCGTCGTCTCTCGCAGACCTCTCCCACCGCCTGGTCGAGCTTTGAAACGCTCGCCAAGGACATGCGGATGCCGTCTTCGACACTCAGGCATCGCCTGCATGACGAGGGCCAGAGCTACGCCGGCATCAAGGACGATATCCGCCGCGATCTCGCGGTCAACATGCTTTTGAATACGTCGAAGACCATCGGCGAGATCGCCGTGCAGCTCGGCTATTCCGAACCGAGCGCCTTCTTTCGCGCTTTTCGGAAATGGATGGGTAAGAGCCCCGACGCCTTCCGCCGCGAGGAGGCGAAATCGGCACGGTGGGAATAGGCTTCGTGCGAGGGGAGCTTTGAAGCGGCAGCAACCCGCGCTACATATTGTAGCGGGAGGAATGCCATGTTTGATTTTTCGCTGGGCGAAACCGCGGACGCGATCCGCGAGGCGACGGCGCGATTTGCCGCCGATACGATTGCTCCGCTCGCAGCGGAGATCGATGAAAGCAATACGTTTCCACGCCAGCTCTGGCCACAGATGGGCGCGCTTGGTCTGCACGGGATCACCGTGGAAGAAGAATTTGGCGGTGCTGGTCTCGGCTATCTCGATCATGTCGTTGCCATGGAGGAGATCTCGCGTGCCTCGGCTTCCGTGGGCTTGAGCTACGGCGCGCATTCCAATCTCTGCGTCAACCAGCTCCGTCGCTGGGCGACATCAGAGCAGAAGCAACGCTATCTGCCGAAGCTGATTTCCGGCGAGCATGTCGGGTCGCTTGCCATGTCCGAAGCAGGCGCCGGCTCGGATGTCGTTTCCATGCGGCTCAAGGGCGAGCGCAAGGGTGATCGCTACATCCTGAACGGCACGAAGTTTTGGATCACCAATGCGCCGCATGCCGATGTGCTCATCGTTTATGCCAAGACCGATCCGACGGCTGGACCGAAAGGCATTTCGGCCTTCATCATCGAAAAGGGCATGCCTGGCTTCAGTGTTTCGAAGAAGCTTTCCAAGCTCGGCATGCGCGGCAGCGATACGGCGGAACTGGTCTTTCAGGACTGCGAGGTGCCGACAGAAGCACTGATGGGCCGAGAAGGCGACGGCGTGAAAATCCTGATGTCCGGCCTCGACTACGAGCGTGCCGTGCTCGCGGCCGGTCCGCTTGGCATCATGCAGGCCTGCCTCGACGTGGTGCTGCCCTATGTGCGGGAGCGCAAGCAGTTCGGCAAGCCGATCGGCGACTTCCAACTGATGCAGGGCAAGATCGCCGATATGTATGTCGCGCTGAATTCATCGCGCGCCTACGTCTATTCCGTTGCGCGTGCCTGCGATGCCGGTCGCACGACCCGCTCGGATGCGGCGGCCGCGATCCTCTTTGCCAGCGAAAATGCCGTGAAAGTGTCGCTGGAGGCGATCCAGGCGCTCGGCGGCGCCGGCTATACCAAGGAGTGGCCGGTCGAACGCTTCCTGCGCGATGCCAAGCTTTACGATATCGGCGCAGGGACCAACGAGATCCGCCGTTATCTGATCGGCCGGGAGCTCATCGCATCATGACGGTGATTTCCTCGGCAATCGATCGCGACAGCGAGACCTTCAAAGCCAATAGGATCAAGAACAAGGGACTGATCGACGAACTCTACGACCGCTCGGCCAAGACCCGCGAGGGCGGCTCGCAAGCGGCCCGCGAGCGCCACACGAGCAAGGGTAAGCTCTTGCCGCGCGACCGCATCCAGCTGCTGCTCGACGCCAGCAGCCCCTTCCTGGAGATCGGAACGCTGGCGGCGAACGGCATGTACCATGACGAGGCGCCGGGTGCCGGCATCATCACCGGGATCGGCCGCGTTTGCGGCCGCGAAGTGATGATCGTCGCCAATGATGCGACGGTGAAGGGTGGCGCCTATTTTCCTCTCACGGTCAAGAAACATCTGCGGGCACAGGAAATCGCTATGCAGAACCGGCTGCCCTGCATCTACCTTGTCGACAGTGGCGGCGCCAATCTCCCGCATCAGGCCGAGGTCTTTCCCGATCGCGATCATTTCGGAGCGATCTTCTACAATCAGGCACAGATGTCGGCCGAAGGCATTCCGCAGATTGCCTGCGTCATGGGAAGCTGCACGGCGGGCGGCGCCTATGTGCCCGCGATGTCGGACGAGACGATCATCGTGCGCAATCAGGGCACGATCTTTCTCGCAGGCCCGCCTCTGGTGAAGGCCGCGACGGGTGAGATCATTTCGGCCGAAGAGCTCGGAGGCGCCGAAACCCATGGCCGCCGTTCCGGCGTCGTCGATCACGTCGCCGAAAACGACGAGCATGCGCTTCTTCTCGTGCGCGACATCGTCGCCAGCCTCAATAGCGTGAAATCAGTCGATATCGATCTTCAGGCACCACGTCCGCCAAAACTCGATCCGGAGGATCTCAACGGCCTCATTCCCGAGGACGTCCGCTCGCCCTATGACGTTCGTGAGGTCATCGGCCGCATCGTCGATGGTTCGGAGCTGCATGAATTCAAGCCGCTCTATGGCACGACGCTGGTTTGCGGTTTTGCCCGTATCTGGGGCATGCCGGTTGCCATCATCGCCAATAACGGCGTGCTATTTTCCGAAAGCGCGCTGAAGGGTGCGCATTTCATCGAGCTTGCCTGCCAGCGCCGCGTGCCACTGCTGTTTCTGCAGAACATATCGGGCTTCATGGTCGGCGGCCGTTACGAGGCGGGCGGCATCGCGAAGGATGGGGCGAAGCTCGTCACCGCCGTTGCCACGGCCACGGTACCCAAGGTCACCGTCATCATCGGTGGCAGTTTCGGCGCCGGCAATTACGGCATGTGCGGCCGCGCCTATCGTCCACGTTTTCTCTTCACCTGGCCGAACAGCCGCATCAGCGTGATGGGCGGCGAGCAGGCAGCCTCCGTGCTTGCCACCATCCGCCGTGATGCGATGGAGGCACGCGGCGAAAGCTGGTCGGTCGAAGATGAAGAAGCCTTCAAGACGCCGATCCGCGCCGGCTACGAGGCCGAGGGCAATCCCTACTACGCCACCGCGCGTCTCTGGGACGACGGCATCATCGATCCCCGCCAGACGCGCGATGTATTGGGCCTTGCCTTCTCCGCCTGCCTGAATGCGCCGATCCCCAAAGGTCCTCGCTTCGGCATCTTCCGGATGTGAGGTGGCGCGATGATGGAAAGCTTGCTCATAGCCAACAGGGGCGAGATTGCCGGCCGGATCATCCGCACGGCGAAAGCCCTCGGCATCCGCACCATTGCCGTTTATTCGGAGGCCGATGCCAGTCTGCCCTTTGTGGCGGAGGCGGATGAGGCTCTTGCCATCGGCCCAGCGCCTGCTCGCGAGAGTTATCTTTCGCAGGAGCGCATTCTGGAGGCTGTCCGCAGAACAGGCGCGGCCGCAATCCATCCCGGCTATGGCTTCCTTTCAGAAAACGCCGAATTTGCCGAAGCCGTCGAGAATGCCGGCATTATCTGGGTCGGCGCACCCGCTGCCGCCATCCGCGCCATGGGATTGAAGGATGCTGCCAAGCAACTGATGCAGGCCGCCGGCGTGCCGGTTACGCCGGGCTATATGGGCGCGGATCAGAGCGGAGAAAGGCTTGCTGCCGAGGCCGATGCGACGGGCTATCCCGTGCTTATCAAAGCTGTCGCAGGCGGCGGCGGCAAAGGTATGCGCCGCGTCGACCGGCCGAAAGATTTCGCAGAACTGCTTGCCTCCTGCCGGCGCGAAGCGGCCTCGTCTTTCGGCGACGACCGCGTGCTGATCGAGCGCTATATCGCCAATCCGCGCCATATCGAGGTGCAGGTCTTTGCTGACCGCTTCGGCAATTGCGTCCACCTCTTCGAACGCGACTGCTCGCTGCAGCGCCGGCACCAGAAAGTGATCGAGGAGGCACCCGCCCCGGGCCTCGACGCCGCCACCCGCGCCTCAATCTGTGAGGCGGCGGTCAAGGCCGCGAAGGCGGTGAACTATATCGGAGCCGGCACCATCGAATTCATTGCCGATGCTTCGGAGGGCCTGCGCCCGGATCGCATCTGGTTCATGGAGATGAACACCAGGCTGCAGGTGGAGCACCCCGTCACCGAAACCATCACCGGTGAGGATCTCGTCCTCTGGCAGTTGAAGGTCGCCGCCGGCGAGCCGCTGCCGAAGGGGCAAGCTGATATCCACATGAACGGCTGGGCTTTCGAGGCTCGCCTTTACGCCGAGAACCCTGCCGCCGGCTATCTGCCTTCGATCGGCCGCCTGGATCATTTGCGCTTGCCGCAAAATGTCCGGGTCGACAGCGGCGTCGAGGAAGGCAACGAGATCACCGCCTTCTACGATCCGATGATCGCCAAGATCATCGCTCACGGCCCAAATCGTGACGCAGCCCTCACCAGGCTCGCAAGCGCCTGCGAAAGCATCGAAATCTGGCCGGTGAAGTCCAATGCCGGCCTGCTCGCCCGCATTGCCGCCGACGCGGATTTCCGCGCGGCAAAGCTCGATACGGGCTTTCTCGACCGTCACGGCGAAACCCTGCTGCCGAAGGGACCTGACGAGACGACTGTCGACAGAGCGGCGACAGTCTTGGCAGCAAAAGACGGGACCGATCCCTGGTCGTCCCTTGCCGGCCTGCGAATTGCGGGCACAAGCGATAGCCGCGCGCGCGTGCGCATCGGCGAACATCTCTATTGGGGATATGTCCGCCCAGAGCTCCACGCCAATGCCGTCAGGTCCGGCGATATCATTGTCCTCTTCGATAGCGGCAATGCCTGGCCGATCAGCGTTCCCGTTGCCAGCGAAGTCGAAGCGTATCAGGGCGCCGGCGATGGTGCGATCCTTTCGCCAATGCCGGGCCTCGTCATTTCCGTTGATGTCGCGGAGGGTGATCGCGTTGCCAAAGGCGACAGGCTGCTGACGGTTGAGGCGATGAAGATGGAACATACACTGCGCGCACCCTTTGACGGCATTGTCGGCAAATTGCCGATCTCCGTGGGCGCCCGGGTCTCGGAAAACCAGCTCGTCGTCAGCGTCATGAAGGAAGATCGCTGATGGCCGGCCGCTACTTCGATGAATGGACGGTCGGCGACCGAGTTACCCACGAAATCCGCCGCACGGTCACGGAAACCGACAACCTGCTCTTCACGACGCTCTCTCATAATCCGCAACCACTGCATCTCGATGCCGATTATGCGGCGGGTACGGAATTCGGCCGCATCGTCGTCAACGGCACCTTCACCTTCGGGCTCACCATCGGCCTCTCGGTCGGCGACACCACACTCGGCACGCTGATCGCCAATCTCGGCTACGACAAGGTGGTGATGCCGAAGCCGGTGTTCATCGGCGATACGCTTCGTGTAGAAACGGAAGTGACGGATCTCCGGCGTTCCAACTCGCGTCCCGATGCCGGGATCGTCACGTTCAAGCATATCACGCTGAATCAGCGAAACGAGATCGTTTGCCAGTGCCTGCGCACGGCCATGCTGCAGGTGAAGCCGTCATGAGGCTGCGCTCGCTGCTCTTCGTGCCCGGCGACAGGCCGGAACGTTTCGACAAGGCACTCGCCTGCGGCGCCGATGCCGTCATCCTCGATCTGGAAGATTCCGTTTCCGAGAAGAATAAGCCGCTGGCACGTGACGCCGTGCACGACTTCGTCACGCGCCGCGCAACCGATGCGACGCTTGTTATTCGCATCAATCCCCTCACCACGTCAGCCTGCGAAGACGATCTCGTTGCGCTCGGCGATATCAATCTCTTTGCGATCATGTTGCCGAAGGCCGAAGGCGCAGCTTCTGTGCTCCAGCTCGCAGGCCGCCTGTCATCCGCTGTCCTCATCCTGCCGATCGCAACAGAGACGCCCGCGGCCATCTTCGAAATCGGCAGCTACAGGGGTGTTGCCTCCCATCTCCTCGGGCTGACATGGGGTGCGGAAGATCTGCCTGCCGCCATCGGCGCTGCCACCGCCCGCGAGCCAGATGGGCGTTATACCACCCCCTATGAGCTCGCCCGCTCTCTGGTGCTGTTTGGCGCGCACGCCGCCGCGGTTCCTGCCATCGAGACTGTCTACCCGGACTTCCGCGATCTCGACGGTCTCGCAGCCTATGCTGGCCGCGCCCGGCGCGACGGTTTCTCGGGGATGATGGCGATCCATCCGAGCCAGGTCGAACCGATCAACCGAGCTTTTACACCGGACGCGGCGGAGATCGCCTGGGCAGAAAAAGTCGTGGCCGCCTTCGCCACTTCGCCGGATACCGGCGTCATTCAGATCGACGGGCGCATGCTCGATCTGCCGCATCTGAAACTCGCAAAACGCATTCTTGAGGCTGGAAAACTATCGAGTGTAGGGTGACTGGCATTAGGTCCAGTCGGGCGACCTGAGAAACTAGCAAGCGCAAGAACCGGATAGGCGGTTCGCTGACAACAGGAAGCGCCAAAAAAATAGGCAAAGTGATCGAAATGTCGTAAAATGGATGTTATAGGTCGTATCTTTACAATTCAACGCACAGCTGTGCAAAGCTATTTCGGAGATGGAATTCTTCTGACAGCAGGTTGTTTCTGCCTGTGGTTTCGAGAGATTTTTAAAATCGCTCTAATAATAACGGCTATCATTAGAATTTAATAGGCACCTTGGCTTTTCCTGTTTGATCTATATTTCGGATGTAAATGGAATATAGGCAATTGCCTTCAGCAGGCCGCGGAAAGTGAAGGCATCGATGTTCAGTGAAAATTGAAAAAAATTGGACGATGAATATTTTATGACAGAAAATTTCTACTCTGTTCATGTCATAGAAACTTCATTGGTTACCGCAAATTGAACCGGTTAATAGGGCGTGCGCTCAAGAGGGGGCGCGTCCTATTTTTCGAGGGTTCTCATGCAAGCCAAGCTTCTCGGCGCCGTAGGCGCCCTTCTCGCTTCAGCTTTCGTTGCTGCTGGTCCCGCCGCTGCTGCCGAAAAGACCAAGATCGACTTCTGGTTCGGCAACTCGGGCGACATCGCAAAACGCGTTCAGGAACAGTGCGACCGTTTCAACCAGTCCCAGGGCGACTACGAAGTCGTCTGCACCAGCCAGGGCTCCTACGACGCCTCGCTGCAGAACACGATCGCTGCCTTCCGCGCCGGCAAGCAGCCGACCATCGCTCAGGTTTCGGATGCCGGCACGCTCGACATCATGCTTTCGGGCGCCTACTACCCGGCCAATAAGCTCATGAAGGACATGGGCTACAATGTTGACTGGAACGACTACTTCTCCGGTATCGCCGGCTACTACGCAACGTCGAAGGGCGAGATGTACTCGTTCCCCTTCAACTCCTCGACGGCTCTGCTCTACTGGAACAAGGACGCCTTCGCCAAGATCGGCAAGGACCATGCTCCGGCGACCTGGAAGGAAGCAGGCGAAGACTTCAAGGCTCTGAAGGACGCAGGCTATGCTTGCCCGCTCGGCTTCGACATCTCCAACAACGAAGTCTGGCAGTACATCGAGCAATTCGAAGCCGTCAACGGCGAACCGATCGCTACCAAGAAGAACGGCTTTGAAGGCCTCGACGCCGAGCTGGTGTTCAACAAGAACCCGATGCTCGTCAACTTCGTCAAGGACCTGAAGGGCTGGTACGACGCCAAGGAAGCCGTCATCAAGAACAAGGCCGTTGGCCAGACCTTCGTCGAAGCCTTCGCTGCTGGCGACTGCCAAGTCATCCTGACCTCCGTTGGCGACCATGGCAACATCGGCCGTACCGCCAAGCAGGGCATGGACTGGGGCGTTTCCATGCTCCCGACCTATGGCGACGCGACCCGTCACAGCTCCTACGTCGGCGGCGCTTCGCTCTGGGTTCTGAAGGGTCATTCGGACGCGGAATACAAGGCTGCCGCGGCCTTCTTCAACTTCATCGCAAAGCCGGAAGAAGCCCTCACCTGGTCGACCGTTACCGGCTACATCCCGGTTCGCAACTCGGGCTTCGAATACCTGAAGAAGCAGGGCTTCTACGACAAGGCTCCCTATGCCGGTCGCGAACTCGCCATTCAGAGCCTGACCGCTTCCCCGGCTGGCGACACGTCTGCAAAGGGCATCCGTCTCGGTGGCCTGCTCCAGGTCCGCACCGAAATCGCGAACGGCCTGCAGGCAATCTTCGTCAACAATGCCGACGTACAGGCTTCGCTCGACTCTGCTGCTGACCGCGGCAACCAGCTCCTGCGTCGCTTCCAGCAGACCTACAAGGGCGTTCAGCTCCCCTAATCGACTGATACGAGCCGCACCCGGCCCGCTTCTGGCGCGCCGGGTGCGTCTTTGTACATTCCCTACCGGCTGCGGAAGCGATATCGCCGCCCACGCCAGAACCAAACCAGGACGAAAACGACCACTCATGGAAAAGCGCGTCACTTTCTCCTCGACGACGATCGGCCTTCTCTTCGCATTTCCGATGCTGCTGCTGATCTTCGTTTTCTTCTACTGGCCGAGCGCGCAGGCGCTTTACTGGGCGTTCACGCTCGAGCAGCCATGGGGCGGCGGCAACGCCTGGGTCGGTTTCGACAATTTCAAGCAGCTGCTGAGCGATCCTATCTATTGGGACTCCGTTACCCGCAGCATGATTTTCGGCTTCAGTTCGACCATTATCGCCATGGGGCTGGCGCTCATCCTGGCGCTTCTGACGGATCGTGAACTGCGCGGCCACAAAATCTACCGGTCAGTCTTCATCTGGCCTTATGCGATTGCCGCTCCCGCCCTCGGTCTTGCCTTCCGCTTCATCCTGGCGCCGGAGGCCGGTCTCCTATCGGTCATCAACCATGTCTGGCCCGGCCTCTGGAACCCCGCTCTCGACGGTAAGGATGCCATGATCGCGGTGATCGTCGCCTTTTCCTGGAAGTATATCGGCTACAATTTCATCTTCTTCCTTTCAGCGTTGCAGGGCATTCCGCGTTCGCTGATCGAGGCGGCCGCCATGGACGGCTCGGGGCCGCTGCGCCGCATGCGGGATATCCAGCTACCGCTGCTCACACCGACGCTGTTCTTCCTGCTCGTCATCAACATCACCGAGAGTTTCCAGGATTCCTTCGGCATCGTCGACGTGATGACCCAGGGCGGTCCGGCGCGCGCCACGGAACTCATGGTCTACAAGATCTATTTCGACGGCTTCAGAGGCCTCGATTATTCGGGTGCCGCAGCCCAATCCATGATCCTCATGGGGCTCGTCATCCTGCTCACCATTTTCCAGTTCCGCTTCATCGAGCGGCGCGTGCACTACAAGTGAGGTCGCGGACATGATCGAACGCACGCCAATATTCAATTTTGTCTGTTACACCTTGCTCGCACTCGGCCTGGTGATTGCGCTTCTGCCTTTCCTGATCGTCATCATTGCATCGACGCTCGATCTCGAGACCGTCAACCGCGTGCCGCTACCGCTGGTTCCAAGCAGCCATTTCTGGGAGAACGTGCAGACCGCCTGGGTTCGCGCCGATCTCGGCAACAAGTTGTTTCACAGCGTCATTTTCGCTGCCACGGTCGGCGCAGGCAAGGTCATCCTTTCCGCGATGGCAGCTTTCTCGATCGTCTATTTTCGCTTCCGCGGCCGCTATCTGATCTTCTGGATCATCTTCATCACGCTGATGCTGCCGCTCGAAGTGCGCATCGTGCCGACCTATTCGATCGCCGCCAATGCGCTTCAGCCCTTTCAGGCAATTCTCGATGTCACCGGTATTACGTGGCTGATCGCGCAGGTCACAGGCATCCAGATCAAGCTTGAATGGGGTCTCCTGAACTCCTATCCGGGCCTCGTGTTGCCGATGGTCGCCACTGCGACGGGTACCTTCCTCTATCGCCAGTTCTACCTGACGGTTCCGGACGAACTCGCCGAGGCATCGAAGATGGATGGCTCAGGCGCGATCCGCTTCTTCTGGGACGTACTGCTGCCTTTGTCTCGCCCGAACATGATTGCACTTTTCACCATCATGTTCGTCTGGGCCTGGAACCAGTACCTCTGGCCGCTGCTGATCACGACCGACCCGAATTTCGGCATCGCCGTTACCCAGCTCAAGACACTCATTCCCTCCGAATTCGGCCTGCCCGACTGGAACGTCGCCATGGCCGGAACATTGATCATCATGTCGCCGCCGCTGATCCTCGTCATCCTGATGCAGCGTTGGTTCGTGCGCGGCCTTATCTCCACCGAGAAGTGAAAGGAACAGACCCTTGGCACCGATCTCCATCCGTGGCGTGAAAAAGAACTATGGCAAGAACGCCGTCGTTCACGGCGTCGATCTCGAAATCCAGTCGGGCGAATTCATCGTCATCCTCGGTCCGTCCGGCTGCGGCAAGTCTACGCTGCTGCGCATGGTCGCGGGTCTCGAAGAAATTACCGGTGGCGAAATCGCCATCGATGGCCGCGTCGTCAACCAACTCGAGCCGCGTGAACGTGGCTGCGCGATGGTGTTCCAGAACTATGCGCTTTACCCGCATATGAGCGTTGCCGAGAATATCGGCTATGCGCTGAAGGTCGCCGGTGTGCCGAAGGCCGAACGCGATCGTCGCATCGCCGACGTGGCCAAGGCACTCAGCCTCGAGCCCTTCCTCGAGCGCCGGCCGGCCGCCCTTTCCGGCGGCCAGCGCCAGCGCGTCGCCATGGGCCGCGCCATGATCCGAGAGCCGAAGGTCTTCCTCTTCGACGAGCCGCTGTCGAACCTCGATGCCAAGCTGCGTATCGCCATGCGCGCGGAAATCCGCCGCCTGCATCGCCGTCTCGGCGCCACTTCGATCTTCGTGACGCACGACCAGAACGAGGCCATGACACTGGCCGACCGCATCATCGTCATGAATGCCGGCAATGTCGAACAGGTCGGCACACCGGAAGAGGTCTATCACTATCCGGCAAGCCGCTTCGTCGCCGGCTTCGTCGGTACGCCGGCAATGAACCTGCTGGAAGGCCGCGTCAACGAAAACGGCGTCTTCATCTATGACGAAGGCCGCACCGTGACGCTCCCCGCCGAGCGCGGCAAGCAGCTTGCCGGCCAGCGCGTCGTTCTCGGCGTGCGCGCCGAAGCCGCCCGCCTCGTCTCTCCAGATGCACCGGGGGCACTCGTTGCGACCGCCGACTTCATCGAAGAACTCGGCGCCAGCCGCGTCGTGCATGCCGATTTCGATGGCTTGCCCTTTGCCGTCGCCATGACCGGATCGGTCTCGCTGAAGACTGGCGACCGGATCGGCATCGCAATCGACCAGGATAAGATCCATCTCTATTCGGCCGATACTGGCAAAGTTCTCGTCGCGCCGGCACGCAACAACGCCGTGACCATCAACGCCTGAGCCTGATGCAGATGAAGAGCTTTCTTGATCTCGCCAGGGGCGATCGTAACCTGCTTGCGGCCGCCGTACAGGCGCTTGCCGTGCCCTCAGCGACTTTCTTCGATGAGGCGCGTGCTGCCGAACCGACACAGACCGAGCACGACAGGCTTGCGGCGACCCTGCCGGCGCTGTCGACGATCGAAGTCGTAAGGACTGCCAATGACGCCAGCATCGGTGCCGGTCTTGTCATCGCTGCTTGGAACGCCGAACGCCTGAAATATCATGCTCCTTCCGTGGAGCTCATCCGCAAGAGCGACGCCGATATCCTGTTGCTCACGGAGGCTGATCTCGGCACGGCGCGCGCCGGCAACCGGCACACTGTTGCCGACCTCGCCCGCGATCTCGGCATGTCCTATGCTTTTGGCGTGGAATTCGTGGAACTTGGTCTCGGAGATTCTCGTGAGCGTGAATGGCATAAGGGCGAGACGAACGCCGCCGGCTTCCACGGCAATGCGCTGCTCTCCCGCTTGCCGTTGCTGAATGCAGCATTGATCCGTCTCGATGACGGCGGCACATGGTGGACGGATGCGAAGGACGGGCAGGGTCGGATCGGCGGCCGCATGGCAATCGCGGCCAAAATAGAAACCGCATTCGGGCCGATTCTTGCAGTTAGCGTGCATCTGGAAAGTAAGACTGACATCGCGGATCGGGCAAGGCAGACAAAAAGGCTGATCGCCGCAGTCGAAAAGCTCGCCGATGGCTTGCCTGTCGTTTTGGGTGGCGATTTCAACACCAATATTCTTCCCGAGGGATCGCGTGAACCTGAAGCGCACGAACCGCTTTTCGGTCTCCTCGCAGAAGCCGGTTATCACTGGGACGCTGCCAATGACTTCGCGCTCACGCAGCGCACCCGCCCCGACGGGACGCCGCAGCCGCCTTTCGCCCGCCTCGACTGGCTGTTTACCCGCAGCCTTTCGGCAAGCGACGCCATGACTGTTGCTGCCGTCGACGCAGACGGAGCAGCAATCTCCGATCACGAATTGATCAAGGCCCATTTTTCCGCGCTCTGAGCCGCCCGAGGCAAAGGAATCCAGCGGCGGATCAATGGTGACGGTGGTCCGCAGTCACTTCTGTGGAAACCTTTCATGAAGTGTTGTATTCACGCACTAGCGGGGACGCTTTAGGCGTTGCTAACATTTCGAGGACTGGCGGGGGCCGGCTGCAAGCGTTCGACGAGGGGTCGCTTGCTCAAATGGGATGGCTGCGCGTTGCGGACTGCAGCCATCCCATACTCGCTCAGCCGAAAAGCCCATCGCATCGGGCAATGCGGGCCCGATGAGAACCTCCCAAAACAAATCACACTCCTGGCGAAACCTCCAGGCGGCTTTTTTTTGCAAATTGGTTCGCTTGTCGGTCGATCATGATCCGACACGGGAAACTCGTGGCGGCGCGGTTCCTTTTGCCAATCGCGGAACAGTCGGATCGCACCATCGTTATGTTCGCAGCAAATGGAGGACGACATGTCTAACGTGTCACGAACAGGAAACGACAAGATCAACAACGCGACAAATCCGAACACGTTTGGGCGTTCGGTCGAGAGCAAGGCGCAAATAGAAGACGCGGCGATGGAAAGTTCAACGCTCCCGGCAGGCGAGCCCCTGGGTATCTATCGACTTGAACCGATCGCAGCGGCAGACGATCCGAGATGGGAAAACTCGCCGGGCCATGGCGTCGTGGTGGTCGCAGCAAGAACGGCGGGTGATGCCCGGATCGTAGCGGCTGGGCGCGAGCTCGACTTCATGGAGGTCGACGCGGCGCCCGCCGACGATGTGACCACGACGCATGCGAGCGCGTTTCGCGATGACAAGCTTTACACAGTCGTCGAGATCGATCGCAATCGCACGGATGTCGTGCGAGGTGTAATTGAAGGCGATATCTCGGTTGATACGATCAGGCCTGTGCAACCCGATTGAGCAAAGCAACCCCGGTATTTCACGATGCTGGCTCTCAGGCTCGCTTCCGTGAGCAAGCTTGGTTTTCCATGGCTCCCGATGAATCCGCTATTTCATTCGGTGCATCGGCCCGCCAGCGGCTTCACGCAAGCTCAAGGCCTTCGACGTTCATTCGCGGCTGGCGCCATGGGCTGATGGGCAGGGATCGGCGTGCGGGCCGCATATTCCATGGAACTTCGATTATCGCGGGTTGTTTTCACCTGGATCGGAGAACCCCCATGGCATCGATGACAAAAGAAGAGCTGTCGAAGCATCTGAAGAAGCTGGATTTCTGCATGTTTTCGACACGTGGAGCCTCGAACCGGATCAGCACTCGGCCGATGAGCAACAATGGCGATGTGGAATACGACGGGGATTCCTGGTTCTTTTCCTATACGGATACCCGCAAGATATCTGACATTCGGAAAGACAACGCGGTGCAGCTGACCTTCACCGCGCCGCCGCATCTGCTCGGCAAACCGGGCATATTCATCGCGATCGATGGTAACGCGTCGATCATCGAGGACGTCTCGGAATTCGAGCGACATTGGGTCAAGGAACTGGAACGATGGTTTCCCGAGGGCACCCAGACGCCTGGGCTTGCCTTGATCAAGGTTGCGGCACGTTCAATCCAATATTGGGACGGTGAAGAAAACGGTAAAGTCGAGGTCTGAGATCCGCAAGCGATGGCTCACCGACGCTGATAGTGCCGTCGGCGGCAGCAGCAATTGGCGCCCAATTTGTGCCAGGCCAATCTACAGACGAGCTATTGCCTCCCCAAGCTCCTTGCGAAGCTTTTCAAGCCGATCTCGCGCCTCGTTCCTTTGCGCCCGCAACGCCTTGATCGACTTCTCCTGTTCCGTCAGGTCCTGAAGGAACTGCTGCTTGAGCGGCGTGTCGCCCACAGAGGAAAGCAAGCCTGAAATCCGTGAGGATTCCGACGTTGCGTCTTCAATTGCCTGCATAACCGTGGACAGGTCCCTCTCCGCTTCCTTTTGTGCCTTCCTTGCCGTCACAAGACCCTGAAGTTTCGAGGCGATTTCCGGAGACGGCCCTTCATCGAGCCATTGCAGGATCACAGTGTCGTCGATGTCGGCGATCGCCTGCGTCTCGCTCTCGGCCATGCGCCATTCGATGGTCGTCGAAACCTTCTTGCCCGCAGGGACGATCACAGTTGCCCGCGCACCTTGCGGTGTCTCTTCCACGCCTTCGGACTTAACCAGTTCCCATCCTGCCGTGCCCGGGTCTTCCGCGACAAACGTCCTGTCGGCATCAGCGCCCCAGACGGAGAAGGTCTTTCGCAGCCATCGCTCCAGCGTGGCCTCGAGATAGCCGTCTTTTACGATGACAGTTCGAAAGGAACTGGATATGGCGCTTGCCACCTCCTGCTCGATCTTCTGATCGGCGGCAAACGTCGCCTTTTCCACGCCGCCCGGCTTCACATTGCCTATGCGTGCGTCGCCGACATAACGCCCTTTTTCATCATAGACTGCAGCCACCGCCGGCGGCAGCGAGGTCCCCGTGTCGTTGGTGAGCACGAGGGCTGCATCCGGATGTTGCGCTCCATCGCGATAGAGAGCGACGAACTCCGCCTTGATCTCGCGATCCAAGATCGGCACCGAAATCGTCTCGCCGTTCTTCAGGTCGTATGTGCCTGGAAGATCGAAATTTGCCACCACGTCACTCTCGTCGGCAGTCGCAGCGATGGTAGCGGCCGGAGCAGCCATAACGGGAGCAGAGGCCTCGGCCTCCGGCTTGTTCAGCAACGCTCCACCAACCACGGCACGTTTGGCACCTGCTACATCCAGATAGGCGCTCGATACGTCCACGCGCGACGGCCACGTTCTTGCGTACAATCTCTGGCGAAGCGTCACGGGCTTTCCCGATGTCAAGGATATGGAAACCCCGCGCCAGTCTTCGCCGGATGCATTCTCCAGGACGGCCCACGCCTGCAACCGCGCTTTGCCCTTGGCATCGACAATAATCCTGTAGGACGGTTTCCAGAGCGGCGCTGCGACAACGTAGGAGATGTCCACGGCCGACGACGCCTTGCCATCAAGCGCGATGGTGACCGCACGCGTCCCCTGCAACCCATCGCTCGACAGCAATTCCGCCGCCCGGGCAATCATTTCGGCGTCTTTGGGATCGTCGAGTTTGTAGGCCATGGCGCCACCGATCTCGGCAACGTCAAAGGCACCGCTGTCAAGCATCACGATCAACCGCGCACGCTGCTTTTCGGTAGCGGGCTCCACGCCGACGATGCGGCCCTTTACCCCGTTCGCAGAGACAGGTGCGCCTCTGAGAGCCCGCAACACCCCGGCCGCGGAATCCAGATCCTGTGGCTTGATCGGTAATATCTTGAACGTCTCGTCCACCATGCCCGGCCCGGTGGTCGAAAGGCCCTTCACGGGCGCCGGTCCCGATACGACGAGGGTCTTCAGGAAGTCATCCATCTGGTCTGTCGGCACCTCGACGATAGCGTTGCCGTCGTCCCGGACATCAAGGGTACGCACATACTCGGCGACGCCGCCGGAAGACAGCCGGATCGACTTGATCGTTCCGGTTTGCGCGAATGCGGTTGTTGACAGCAGTACGGCGGTAAGTGCCGCGCAGACAGCGGATGTGTATTTCATATGGCCCCCCTCGGCGTTCAATCCTGCACGAGAATGAGCGTAAAAAAGGGGCGGCATTTCGGCATGCAATGCTTTTACGGCCGCTATCGGCTGACCTGTTCGGCGGCGTCACCGGGTCTCCGTCGGAGGTGTCCGTCCTCGATGCGATATCGGGAAAGATGTCGTGAAATTGAGAAGACGAACGCCTATATACGTCACTCGAGTCTGTTTGAAAGGAAATCCGTCATGACTATCAATGGAAGCCTGCTCGTCGCGGGATCGGAAAAGCGCGGCACGCGTGGCGAGCTCTACGGTGTCGAAGCAGCCACGGGGATGGCGCTGCCCGTCTCTTTCGGTGGCGCCTCCGCCGAAGACGTCGAAGAGGCGACGAGGCTTGCATGGGAGGCCTTCGCCTCCTACCGCGAAACCGATCTGGAAACACGGGCTGCCTTTCTTGAAACCATTGCCAGCGAGATCGAGGCTATCGGCGACGAGCTGATCGTGCGGGCAATGGCGGAAACCGGACTTCCCCGCGGGCGTCTTGAGGGCGAACGCGCTCGCACGACAGGACAGCTACGGCTATTTGCGAAAGAGGTTCGCGAAGGCCGGTTCCAGGAGCTTCGTTTCGATGGCGCCGATCCCTCCCGCAAGCCGGTTCCGAAGCCCGATCTTCGCCTGCGCAACGTTCCCCTCGGCCCGGTCGCGGTTTTCGGCGCATCGAACTTTCCGCTCGCCTTCTCGGTCGCCGGCGGTGATACGGCGTCTGCTCTCGCGGCAGGATGCCCCGTCGTCGTCAAGGCGCATTCCGCTCATCCGGGCACGTCGGAACTGGTCGGCCGCGCCGTACAGCGCGCGGTTGCCAAGGCTGGCCTGCATGCCGGCACGTTTGCGCTTCTCTTCGATACCGGCTTCGAGGTCGGACAGAAGCTGGTGGCCGATGCCAGAATCCGCGCCGTCGGCTTCACCGGTTCGCGCCGCGGCGGAACCGCGCTGATGAAGATCTCTTCCGAGCGCAAGCAACCGATCCCGGTCTATGCCGAGATGAGCAGCATCAACCCGGTCATCTTCTTCCCGAACGCGCTGAAAACCCGCGCAGCTGAGATCGCAACGGCATTCGTGAGCTCGCTTGTCCTCGGCGCCGGACAGTTCTGCACCAATCCCGGCCTCATTCTTGCCATCGATAGCGAAGGCCTGGACACTTTCATTGCCAAGGCGCGGGAGCTTCTGCCCGATGTCGGAGCCCAGACGATGCTGACAGGCTCCATCGCCAAGGCATTCTGTGATGGCGTTGCCCGGCTGGAAAAGCATCCCGAAGTCCGGCTCGTCGCCAATGGCAAGCCCGGCAGCGAATTCGAAGGCACGGCCGCTCTCTTCGAAACGACGGCCGCGGCATTCCTTGCACATCATGAGCTGCAGGACGAGGTTTTCGGTGCAGCCGGCCTTATCGTGCGCTGCCGTGATCTCGCCGAACTCGAGCGCGTCCTCGACGGCCTCGAAGGCCAGCTGACCGTTGCCTTGCACATTACGAGCGAAGACGAACAGGACGCAAAGCGCCTCGTTCCCAAGCTGGAAATGCTTGCCGGACGCCTGCTCGTGAACGGCTTCGGAACCGGCGTGGAAGTATCGCCCGCCATGGTGCACGGCGGCCCCTACCCGGCAACGGCCGATGGCAGATCGACCTCCGTCGGAACGCTCGCCATCTACAGGTTCCTGCGTCCGGTCTCGTATCAGGACTTTACGACAAACCTGCTTCCGGCGCCGCTGCGTTGATCGAGTAGAGCAGCCGGACCCTAATCCGAAAAACCGGCATTTGAAATTGCACCACGGGCGCTCGGGCGGCCCGTGGTGCGCATTTGCAAAACCTCAGTCTCAAAATCGTCATTTTGCCGGTGACATCGGCACCATTCTCTGCAAGAAAGAGTGCCGTTGAGAGACAGGGGCGCCTGTTCGCAAGAACTGGCTGAGAAGCACCCTTCGAACCTGAACCGGATAATGCCGGCGGAGGGAGTCGCTCGGGTCGCAGTCTGCTTCGTTGCACGATCGTTCCCGCGCCTGCCCCGCCCGAAAGGGGTACTATGGAGAACAAGACACCCGGAGCTTTGTTGACGGCGATGCGCACCAAGCCGCCGCTCGTGCAGTGCATCACCAATTATGTGGCCATGAACATCGCTGCCAATGTGGTGCTTGCGGCGGGTGCATCGCCTGCCATGGTCCACTCTGCCGAGGAAGCGGGCGAGTTTGCCGCAATCGCCGGCGCTTTGACCGTCAATATCGGCACGCTCTCCACCCAATGGATCGACGGCATGCATGCGGCGGCAAGGGCTGCAAACGCGAGCGGCAAACCTTGGGTCCTCGATCCGGTCGCCCATTATGCGACGTCCTTCCGCCGCAAGGCAGTCGCCGATCTGCTGGCGCTCCGTCCGACGATCATCCGCGGCAATGCTTCAGAGATCATCGCGCTTGCCGGTGGTGAGAGCCGTGGCCAAGGTGTCGACAGCCGTGACCCGGTTGAGCAGGCTGAAGCTTCCGCGCGGCTCCTTTCCGAACGGCATGGCGCGGTCGTCGCAGTCACCGGTGTGGTGGATTTCGTGACGGATGGCGCACAAGCGCTGCGCATCGAGGGCGGATCGGCACTGATGCCACAGGTGACTGCGCTCGGCTGCTCCCTGACCTGCCTGACGGGCGCCTTCGCCGCCACCGTTCCCGCCGACCCCTTCGCGGCTGCTGTCGCCGCACTTGCCACGTTTTCGGTCGCCGGTGAAGAAGCCGCGAAAAATGCGGATGGCCCCGGCTCTTTCTCCTGGCGTTTCCTCGATCAGCTTGCCGCGCTTGATGAAGCAAAGCTCGATGCAAAAATCAGGATCATCGCTGCATGAAACGCTTCGATCTTTCCCTCTATCTGGTTCTCGACCCCGATCTCTGCGCCGGAATCGGCATGATCGAGACGGCGCGGCTCGCCGTCGCCGGCGGTGCAACAATGGTGCAGCTTCGCGACAAGCGTGGCGGAACGGCAAGGATGATCGAGACCGGCCTGGCGCTCAAGGAGATCCTGAAGGATACGGGCGCCCTGCTTGTTATCAACGATGACGTGGAAGCGGCCATTGCAATCAGCGCCGATGGGCTGCATATCGGTCAGGACGATATGGGACCTGCCGCCGCACGTGCGATGATCGGCCCGGACATGATCCTGGGTCTCTCTGTTGAGACTGAGGCGCTGGCTGCGGCAATCGACGCTGGAATTGTCGATTATGCCGGGATCGGGCCGGTATTTGCGACGCCTACAAAGACCGACCATAAGCAGCCGATCGGTTTCGATGGGTTGGCGAGACTTGTAAAGGCTGCGCCCGTTCCAACGGTTGCGATCGGAGGCCTGAAGAGCGAACACGCCGGTTCCGTCTTTGCGGCAGGAGCCGATGGGCTTGCTGTCGTCTCGGCGATCTGCGGCACACCCGACCCGAAGGCCGCGACAGTTCGCATTGCCGAGGAAATCCGAAAGGTCCGCCAATGATCCGTAACGTCCTGTCCATCGCCGGTTCCGATCCCTCCGGAGGGGCCGGCATCCAGGCCGATCTCAAGGCTTTCTCGGCGCGCGGCGTCTATGGCATGGCGGCGCTGACGGCACTGACGGCGCAGAACACGCAGGGTGTGACCGGCGTGCATCTCGTGCCGCCGCACTTCGTCGCCCAGCAGATAAAAGCGGTCTTCGCCGATGTACGCGTCGATGCGGTCAAGATCGGCATGATCGCCAATGCCGGCATTGCCGAAGCGGTTGCCGAGGCGCTGACGCCTCACCGCGGTATTCCCATTGTCGTCGATCCTGTCATGATCGCCAAGGGTGGGGCGACGCTCCTCGACCCGCAGGCCGTCGATGCGCTGACGCGGCAGCTGTTGCCGCTCGCCACGCTGCTGACCCCAAACCTGCCGGAAGCCGCCGCGTTGCTGCACGAAGAGGTTGCCGAAAGCCGCGAGCAGATGGCGTCGCAGGCCGAACGCCTGCGTACCCTCGGACCCGCCGCGGTGCTGGTCAAGGGCGGCCATCTCGGCAGTGTCGAAAGCCCCGACGTGCTGTCGACGGCCTCTGGCCTGCACTGGTTCGAGGCGAAACGCATCCCGACCAAAAATACACACGGCACGGGCTGCACCCTCTCCAGCGCGTTGGCCGCCGAGCTTGCAAAAGGCGCATTGCCGCAAATGGCCGTGGCAACCGCCAAAGCCTATCTTGCGCAGGCAGTCGCTGCCGCAGGCGAACTGACAGTCGGTTCCGGCCATGGACCTGTCCATCATTTTCATAGCCTGTGGAAAGACGCCAGTATTTAAGCCGAATCACATTTCGAGCATTGTGAGACGGCCTGGTCAAACCGGGCCGTTGCAGTGCGGATCCAATGTGTGCTTCAACGATTCGCGAATGCGCCTGCAGCCGCAGTCGAAGATATCCGCCACTGCTCCATCGTGTCGCAGGAGGGTGTCACGAAATACGAGCGCGACCATTTCATGCGCATGATCTAAGCCTTGCTGGCTTCGACCGTAGCCCTATGCTAGGGGACGGTCCCCTTCAGCGAGACGAAACTGCCATGCTTCCCTGGATCCAGCTCGATTCCGCGACCATTCCCGGCGAAGGCGGGCAATTGCGGCTGAAGCAGCGCGGATCCGAATTTTCGATCATGCTCGGCACCAATGAGCTGATGAACAGCCGCCTCAGCGGCTCGGAAGAAGCACTCGCCACCCTGTCCTTCGAGCGGATCAAATCGCACCCGAAGCCGAAGATCCTGATCGGCGGGCTTGGCATGGGTTTCACCCTGCGGGCTGCCCTTGCGGTCTTGCCCGAGGATGCCGGTGTTGTCGTCGCCGAACTGATCCCGCAAGTTGTTGCCTGGGCACGCGGACCGATGACGGAGGTGTTCAAGGGCTGTCTCGACGATCCGCGCGTGTCGATCCATCAGGGTGATGTCGGCGAGGCGATCCGCGCCGGAAAGGCCGCTTACGATGCGATCCTTCTCGACGTTGATAATGGCCCCGACGGCCTGACCCGCAAGTCCAATGACCGGCTCTATGACTATGCCGGGCTGAAATCCGCTCGCGAGGCGCTCCGCCCCGGCGGCGTGCTTGCCGTCTGGTCCTCGGGGCCTCATCCATCCTTCACCCGCCGGCTGAAGGAGAGCGGCTTTGCTGTCGAGGCGATCAACACCCGCGCCAACGGCAAGCGCGGCGGTGCACGGCATGTCATCTGGCTCGCTATGAAGCCCACCCGCTGATCCGACGTCCGGAAGGCACGTCATCTCGCGTGGCCGCTGGGCAATAAATTGCGCCTTTCTCTCACAAGGCGACGGAAGCGCACTCAAGAGAGCTTGAGATTGATGCGATAATAATCGTATCCCATAGGTCATGGATCGCGAAGACGAGGAGGTCTCGCGGCCGCTCATCGGCTGGAGGCATTTCATGCCAGCCCTCGATTGGATACGAGTATGCGCCTTTCAGACTGCCATAATTTCCATGACTTCCGCCGTCTTGCCAAGCAACGCCTTCCCGGGCCGATCTTCAATTATATCGACGGCGCGGCGGACGATGAGGTTACCTACAGGCGCAATACATCTGCTTTCGAGAGTTGCGATCTTCTGCCGAGCGTGCTGCGCGGCGTCAGCGAAGTCGACATGTCGGTCACCGTCATGGGCCAGAAACTCGCCATGCCGGTCTATTGCTCGCCGACGGCCCTGCAACGGCTCTTTCACCACGAGGGAGAACGCGCGGTCGCGCATGCCGCCGGTAAACTCGGCACGATGTTCGGCGTGTCGTCGCTCGGCACGATCAGCCTGGAAGAGGCGCGTAAGATCAGCAGCGGACCGCAGGTCTACCAGTTCTATTTCCACCGGGATCGCGGCCTTAACAACGAAATGATGGCGAGAGCCAAGCAGGCTGGCGTGCAGGTGATGATGCTGACCGTCGACAGCATTACGGGCGGCAACCGCGAGCGCGACAAGCGCACCGGCTTTGCCATTCCCTTCAAGCTCAATCTGTCGGGCATGGCGCAGTTTGCCGTCAAACCCGCCTGGGCCATCAATTATTTCACGCACGAGAAATTCCGCCTGCCGCAGCTCGACAGCCACGTCGACATGGGCAGCGGCACGATGTCGATCAGCCGCTATTTCACTGAAATGCTTGATCCCGCCATGAACTGGGACGACGTTGCCGACATGGTGAAGACCTGGGGCGGGCAGTTCTGCCTAAAGGGCGTCATGACGGTCGAGGATGCCAAGCGCGCCATCGATATCGGCTGTACCGGCATCGTGCTTTCCAACCACGGCGGGCGTCAGCTCGACGGTTCGCGCAGCGGCTTCGACCAGCTTGCGGAAATCGTCGAGGCTGTCGGCGATCGGATCGATGTGATGGTCGATGGCGGCATCCAGCGCGGTACCCATGTGCTGAAGGCCCTATCGCTTGGCGCCAAGGCCGTCGGCGTCGGGCGCTACTATCTGTTCCCGCTTGCGGCAGCTGGCCAGGCAGGCGTCGAACGGGCGCTGCTGCAAATGCGAACCGAAATCGAGCGCGGCATGAAGTTGATGGGCTGCGCCTCGGTCAGCGAGCTTTCGGCCGGCAATCTGCGTTTCCGCGCCTCTTGATCTTCATCGAGAATGACGCGGTGCCGTTCCTTGGCCGCCATGGCGACCGCTCAAGGCGGCCAAGATAATCAGTGGCGACCACCGGTAAACTTCGCCATTGAATGCCGCTCGTTCTGACGCTATATAACGTCAGTATATACGGCATGGAGATGAAAGATGGGCCTCGCACAATATGCAGATGACGGTCTGTTTGCGCCGCGCAAAATTGCCGATGCCTTCCGCACGACCAGCGAAGAGATCGCCCGCACCGCCGGGCTTGGCAAAGACGCGATCCAGCGCAAGGACCGGCTCCGCTCCGACAAGACGCAACGGCGCCTCCGCGAAATGATCGAAGTCGTCAACAAGGTCGAACCTCGCTTCGGCTCGACGCTGATGGCCTATGCTTGGTATCGCTCCGAGCCTCTGTCAGGCTTTTCGGGCCAGACCGCCATGCAGCTGGTTCGCGACGGGCGGGCGGACGACGTTCTTGACTATATCGACGCGATCGATGCCGGCGTTCACGCCTAACCCCGGCCATGCACTACAAAGGAAAGCTCTATCGAGCGCTAAACCCTGTCTACGCGCGCGAGCCGCTCTCTGGGCGCGGTGCCGAACTCTATGGCGGTCGGTTCAATCCCAAGGGAATGCCGGCGCTCTATATGTCCCTGTCCGTTCTGACTGCGCTCCGGGAAGCCAATCAGGTGGGCAGCCTGCAGCCGACAACGCTCGTCGGTTACGAAGCTGATGTCGAGCACATCTTCGACAGCAGGGACGAAATCGCCCTTGAGGAGCAGGAAATAGATGGCGCTGCGATAGCCGCGGCCAGCTGGCGTGATGAAATGAAGGCACGCGGAGAAGCCAAAACACAGGCCTTTGCGCGCAAGCTTGCGTCCGACGGCTATCACGGCCTCCTGGTCAGAAGTTTTGCTCCGGCCGCCAGAAATGATGATCTCAACCTGGTACTCTGGCGATGGAGCGACACAGCTCCTTGCCGCCTGACGCTGATTGATGACGAAGGCAGATTGTCCTGACCACCAGGCACGATCAGCGCCAGCATATCCGCCGGCGCTGATCATAGCGGTGCCTCAGGCGGCGCGCGCCTTGTTCGGCCGCGCCCATTCCGGCAGCCAGTCGCCGTGGCTGGCAAGCAGGTCGTCGACCAGCGACCAGATCTGGTCGAGATCGAGCTCGGCCGCTGTGTGCGGGTCCATCATCGCAGCATGATAGATATGTTCCGGATTTTCCGTCATCAGCGCCTGGACCGTCAGTTCCTGGACATTGATGTTGGTGCGGATCAGTGCGGTCAGCTGCGGCGGCAGGTCGCCAATATAGGTCGGCTGGATGCCGGAGGCATCGACGAGGCAGGGTACCTCCGCAGCACAATTTGCCGGCAGAGAAGTAATGCAGCCATTGTTGCGGACATTGCCGTATATGACCGAGGGCTCTCCGGTCCAGACCGAATTGATGATCGAGGAAGCATATTCCTTCGATTCATTGACCTCGATCGTGTCGGCCGAACGATAGGCTTCCGCCTGGCCCTTCCAACGGGCGATCTGCTCGATGCAGCGCTTCGGATATTCGTCGAGCGGAATGCCGAATTTCTCGATCAGGTCTTCGCGGCCTTCCTTGATGAAGTAAGGCGTGTATTCGGCGAAATGCTCCGAGCTTTCGGTGACGAAATAGCCAAGCCGTGTCAGCATCTCATAACGCACCTTGTTGGGGCAGCGCGGGTTCCAGCCGGGCTTCGGCGCACGCCCTTCGCGATAGGCGCGCACGAGATCGGGATAGAGGTTCTTGTAGGAACCATCCGGCTGGCGATGCTCGAACTTCAGGTAGAAGGCCATGTGGTTGATGCCGGCCGAGCGGTAGCGGATTTCGTCATAGGGAATGTCGAGATCGTGAGCGAGTTCCATCGCCGTGCCCTGCACGGAATGGCAGAGGCCGATCTGCTTGATGTCAGGGTATTTCTCCGCGATCGCCCAGGTGTTGATCGCCATCGGGTTGACATATTGCAGCATGATGGCATTGGGGCAGACGGCGCGCATATCCTCGCAGATCTTCCACAGATGCGGCACGGTTCTGAGGCCACGCATGATGCCGCCGACGCCGAGCGTGTCGGCAATCGTCTGACGCAGGCCATATTTCTTCGGCACTTCGAAATCCGTGACGGTGCAGGGTTCGTAGCCGCCGATCTGGAAGGCGACGACGACGAAATCGGCGCCGGATAGTGCCTTGCGCTGATCGGAATAGGTTTCCGCCTTCGCCTTCACGCCGAGCGTCGAAATCAGCTTGTTGACGACAATGGCGCTTTCTTCCAGCCGCTGCGGGTTGATGTCCATGAGCGCAATCGTGGCCCCCGACAGCGCCGGACGCTGCAGGATATCGCCGACGATATTCTTCATGAAAACGGTGGAGCCAGCTCCGATGAACGTTATTCTGGGATTTGCCATATGAACCTCCGGCATTCTGAAATCAGGCTACCTCGAAAGCGGCTTTGACGAGCCGTTCGGTGTAGGGTGTCTTGGGATTGGAAAGGACTTCGTTGACGGGTCCCTCTTCCATGATCTTGCCATGCTGCATGACGATGACACGGTGGCAGAGGGCGCGCACGACCTTGAGGTCATGCGAAATGAACAGGTAGCTCAGGCCTCGCTCATCCTGCAGCTTGCGCAACAATTCGATGATCTGCGCCTGGACCGACAGGTCGAGAGCCGAGGTCGGCTCGTCAAGCAATATGAATTCCGGCTCCAGCGCTATCGCCCTTGCAATGGCGATGCGCTGGCGCTGGCCGCCGGAGAATTCATGCGGAAAGCGCGACAGGATATTGCCCGGCATGCCGGCGGCAATCAACGCCTCGCGGACCCTGTCCAGACGTTCGCCCTTGGTGGCGCCGAGCTTGTTGACGACTAGCCCCTCCTCGATGATCTGACCGATCGTCATGCGCGGATTGAGGGAGGAGAACGGATCCTGGAAGACGATTTGCATGCGTGAGCGCAAGGGGCGCATCTCTGCCCGTGACTTGCCGTGGATCGGCTGCCGGTCGAAATAAATCTCCCCATTATTGGTGTCGTTGAGCCTGAGAATAGCCTGGCCGAAGGTGGTTTTTCCCGAACCGGATTCACCGACGAGCCCCAGCGTTTCGTGTCGCCGCAGTGTCAGATTGAGACTGTCGACGGCGACCAATTCGCGCAGTTCCGGCCTCAAGAAGCCACCATGGCGCAGCATAAAGGAGACGCGCACGCCACGGGCGTCGAGAATGATATCCGACCCTTCCGGCAGCGGGTTGGCCTGGCCGCGCGGCTCGGAGGCTAGGAGATGCTTGGTATAGGGATGCTGCGGATTGGCGAAAAGCTGCTCGGTCACATTGTGCTCACGCATCTCGCCATGCTGCATCACATAGACATAGTCGGAGAACTTGCGCACGACCGTCAGGTCATGGGTGATCAGGATCACTGCCATCCGCAATTCCGTCTGCAGATTGCGGATGAGATTGAGGATCTGCGCCTGAACGGTCACGTCGAGTGCCGTCGTCGGTTCGTCGGCAATCAGGACATCGGGATCATTGGCAAGCGCCATCGCGATCATCACGCGCTGGCGCTGGCCACCCGAAAGCTGGTGCGGATACTGCAGCAGGCGCGCCTCCGGATCGGGGATCTGTACCTGCTTCAAAAGCTCCAGCGCTTTGGCATTGGCCTGTTTGCGGCTCATTTTGCGGTGGACGCGGATCGCTTCGACGATCTGGCTGCCGATCGTGTAGATCGGGTTCAGCGAACTCATCGGCTCCTGGAAAATCATCGAGATGCGGTCGCCGCGCAGCCTGCGGCGGGCCTTCTCGGAGAATTTCAGGATATTGTTGCCGTCATATTCGACGCTCGAGCGCGGCGAGATGACAGCACGCTTGGACAACAACCCCATGACGGTACGGGCCGTCACTGACTTGCCGGAGCCGGATTCACCGACAATGGCGATCGTTTCGCCGCGATAGAGCTGGAAGGAAATGTCCTTCACCGCTTCGACGGTGCCATGCTCGACCTTGAAATTCACGCCGATATTGCGCGCATCGATAACAGGGCTTTCCTTGCGGCCGTCGTGATCATGACGGACAGGCGGGGCGAAGGAACTGACGAGAGCAAGAGCCATCTTCATCACCTCAATAGGGGTCGACCGCATCGCGCAGACCGTCACCTAGCGCATTGAAGGCGAAGACGGTAATCAGCACGAAGGCGACGGGCGAGAGAATCCAGGGATAGGTTCCGATGACGGAATAATTCGCCGTATCCTGCAGCATCAGCCCCCAGGAGATCAGCGGCGGCTTTACGGCAAAGCCGAGGAAGCCGAGGAAGGATTCGAGCAGCACGACGCTCGGAATGTGGATGGTGACGGCGACAATCACGTGGCTCATCACATTCGGAAAAATATGCTGGAAGATGATGCGACGGTCGGTGGCACCAACGGCCATTGCTGCCCGCACATATTCGATACGCGCCAGCGCCAGCGTCTTGCCGCGCACCTCGCGCGACATTTGCGCCCAGCCAAGCGCCGACATGACGAAGATCACAAAGGCGAGGAAGACATTGGTCGGTGCTGTGATCGGGATCAGTGATGTCAGCGCGAGATAAAGCGGCAGCTGCGGGAAGGCGAGCACCAGCTCGACGAAGCGCTGCACCCAGACATCGAAGGCGCCGCCATAATAACCCGACACCATACCGACGGTGGTGCCAACGACGGTGACGATGAAGACCACCGTCAGCGCAATCATCAGCGAGATGCGAGAGCCGATAATGGCGCGTGACAGCACGTCACGGCCGAATTTGTCGGTACCGAGGAAATGCACCGGCTCGCCATCGACCGTGCCGAAGAAATGACGATTGGCCGGGATGAGACCGAGCAGATTATAGTCCGAACCCTTGACGAAGAAGCCGAGCAGACGCGGATTGTCGTAATCCAAGCCGACCACGGGCTGGAAAGTGACTGGATCAAGCTCTTCGGAATCCGCCAGCGCGTAGACGCGCGGCCAGACGAGGTTGCCTTCCTTGTCGTGAATGCTGATCAGCTGTGGCGGCGCAAAGCCGACATCGGTCGCCTTCGGATCCATCGGCGCGAAGAAATCGGCAAAGATTGCCATGATGATCAGGAGCCCGACGAGGATGAGGCCGATCATGCCGGTCCAGGAGCGTCGCAGCCGGCGCCAGACCAGCGCCATATAGCTCTCATTGCCATGGCCGGTATTCTTGACAGTTTCCTCGTGCGGCGGCGGCGGTGTGGAAGAGTCGAAGGCAAACATATCAGGCTCCTCCATATTGACGGACCCGTGGATCGAGCATGGCAAGCAGCATGTCGGCGATGATATTGCCGACGATGAGCGTGGCCGACAGCACCAGCATGAAAGTCGCGGTGACATAGACGTCACCGATCGCCATCGAGCCGACGATCGCCGGACCGACGGTCGGCAGGGCGAAGATGATCGCCGTCTCGATCTCGCCGGTCAGCATGTAGGGAAGCACGACGCCCTGATACATGACGAGCGGATGCAGCGCGTTTGGAACGGCGTGGCGCATGACAACCGCGCCGCCCGAAAGCCCTTTGGCGCGCGCCGTCTCGACATATTGGGCATTCAGCGTGTCGAGCAAGTTGCCGCGCATGACGCGCATATTGTAGGCGAGCCCGCCGAAAGTGGCGATCGCGACGACCGGCCAGACGTGGCTCACAAGATCCATAAATTTCGCCCAGGACCACGGCGCTCCGCCATATTGCGGCGAGAAGAAGCTGCCGATTTCAGTCACGTTGAACTGGAAGACGAGCAGATAGACGATGATCAGCGCCATAAGAAAGCGCGGCACCGTCATCCCAAGGAAAGAGATGCCGGAGAGCAGGCTGTCGATCCAGCTATATTGGCGGGTCGCCGCCCAAATGCCGAAGCTGATACCGAGGATGGACGCGAAAATGTGGCAGACCAGCGCCAGCGCCAGCGTGCGCGGCAGACGCTCGCCGACCACGTCGGCAACCGGCTTGTTGTAGAACATGCTGTAGCCGAAATCGCCTTTGGTCACGATTCCCGTGATCCAGTTGACGTACTGGATGACCAGCGGCTGATCGAGGCCATGTTCGACGCGATAGGCTTGAGCCTGGGCATCGGCCTGCGCGAAGGAAGCTCCGCCCTGATTGATCAACTGCGAACGGATGTAATCGGCATAATCTCCTGGCGGCGCCTGGATGATGGCGAAGGTCACCACGCTGAGGATGAAGAGGACGGGGATCGCCGAGGCGATACGCATGAGCAGGAATCGTAACATCAGACGGTTCGCTTCTCCTTGCCGCCAGTCGCTCGTCTCAGCGCGGCCGGCTTGTTGATTCTGACCGGCCGCGCGCAGCACGCGCGACCGGAAGCTCTTGTCGTTCGGGAGGGAGCTCTTAGTTTATCGGGCCCTTGTCCCCGGGCTTACCGGGAAGCTGTTGAGGGAAGAGTTCGTATTTGCCCTGCTTGTCGGCGGCCACCCACACACGCTCGCGGATGATGGAATCCTCTGCCCAGTTGAACATCATGATCGGCGTACCCTCGGGAATGTTCGAGAAACGCTTGTTGATGATCAGCGCGCCCGGGTATTCGGTCAGGCCGACAGTATCGACGTGTTCGGTCGCCGTTTTCTGATACTGCTTCATGAGTGCCACGCGTTCGTCATTGTCCTGGCTCGTGCGGAACTTGTTGACGATGTCGGCAAGCTCCTTTTCGTAAGGCAGGAGGTCGAGCTGATTATCCTTGCCGGCGCGGTGGTGCCAGCTGGTACGCGGGCCGACAGCGGCAAGCTGTTCGGTGTTCTGCACCACGGAGGCGAGCTCGGTTGTGTTGCGCTGAATCAGCCAGTCGAACTGGCCGGCATAGTGCGCGTTATCCCGCTTGGGGCCATCAAGAGCATTGATGATGATCTTGATGCCGAGCTTCTCCATCTGGCCGACGACACCTTCGGCAAGGCTCTTGTCGGTGGTGTAGTCATTGTTGACGAGAAGTACGATCTCGACATTCTTGCCGCCAGCTGTTCCGGCCGGGAAGTTCACGAAGCCATCGCCGTCAGTATCCTTCAGGCCGACCTTGGCGAGCAGCGCCTTGGCACCCTTTAGATCGAAGGGATAGTAGACGGTCGAGTTGCGATCATAGAAGCTCGTGCCGGAGGAAAGGCCGCCTGCATAAATTGCCGTGAACGGTCCCTTGACGAGGGAGTCGCCGATCGCCTTGCGGTCGACCGCCATGGTTATCGCCTTGCGGAAGTCCTCGTTGCGGTCGAGTTCGCGGATCGCCTGACTGCGGGCGTCGGGATCACCCCAGCCATTGCCCGACAGGTTCATGCGCAGATTATAGCCGATGAGGCGCGGGCCGAAGGCGAGACGCGCCGGAGCGGTCTTTTCGGCCGCACGCTTTAGCGAGGCCACGAAGTTTTCCGGCTGCTCGAGGTTCGAGAAGTCGGCAGAACCGGCAACGGCCTGCACGTCACGGTCGGCCCAGGTCGAGAGCTTGTAGTGCAGTTCGTTCAGATAAGGCAGCTGATTGCCCTTCTCGTCGACCTTCCAGTAATAGGGGTTGCGGCGCATGACGATGATATCGTCAGGCCGGTATTCGACCGGCACCCAGGCGCCCATGACCGGCATGTTCATGAATTCCGGCGGGAAGGCGTTCTTGAACTGGTCGTAGGTGTTCTTCGAATATTTCGGATGCTGGGGTTTGAGAATATGCGACGGACCCGGGCAGAAGTTCGGATAGGCCATCGTATAGAGGTACTGCTTCGGGAAGGCCTCCTTGAAGGTCCATTCGACCGTGTAGTCGTCGATCTTCGTGAGTGTCGTTCCCTCGCCGAAGGCTTCCGGCGACGCACCGCCGCCGAGCGGCGAAACGTTCGGATCGATGACTTCGTCTTCCCAATAGAACATGAGGTCATCGGCATTGAAGGGCGCGCCGTCGGACCACTTCGCACCCTCGATCAGGTGCATGGTCAGCTTGTGACCATCCTGCGACCACTCCCAGCCCTTGGCAAGGTTCGGCAACGGCTCGGTATCCTTAGCCTCCACCTGGAAGAGCGGTGCCGTGCGCGTCAGGCATTCGGAGAGGCCGATATCGATGCCGCCCCAGCCCTGCGTCTGGCCGGCGCCGTAGTTCCAGCCTTCCGGCCGGCCGCCAATGACATGGCGCATCACGTCGCCATAGACGCCGGGACCGTCAGGCATGTTCTCGGTCTTGAAGACCATTGGTTCCTTGGGCAGGCGATCCTTGACCGCCGGCAGCTTGCCGCTATCGACGAAATTCTTCGTCACCCAGTCCGGCTCGTGATATTCGGGCAGCGCCTTGAACTCCAGGATGGAGTCACGCGACACATATTTGATCTTGCCTTCCGCCGGGAAAGCCGGCGGTGCCGGCGGTACCGTCGGCTCGGACGCGTAGGCATTCAGGGCCGCGACTGAAACGCCAAGCGCCAGTCCGGCCAGGATGCCGATCTTACGGAAATTCCTCATCGTCTCTCCCTCTTTGTTCCGGAGCGCTTGCATGCGTCTCCGCTTCTCCTCAAACGACGATGAAGGAAGCCTGTATACCGGTGGCCTTCCTCCCGAAGAGCCGCCGCAGCCTCCCTCACCCTGATTTAGACGGCCTGCTTCAGCGCCGCCTTTTCGACGCGAAGCTCCTCGATCGAGCGGACATGGCGGCGCGCAGCCCCTTCCCACTCCCGCGTCTTTACCTTGGAATTTGCCAGCCTCTCCTTGGCGGCAGGGACGGCATCAGCATATTGCGGCAGCCAACGGGCCTGGGCAACGACCATTTCGTCGACCATCTGCCAGACCTCTTCCGGCGTCGAGACGGCACCGACCAGCGGATCGTGCAAGACGGCGAGCTTCAGGAGATCGATATCGCCGGTAACAGCCGCATGCACAGACATGCGCTGGACATTGATCGACGAGATGCAAGTCGCAGCACAGGCTTCCGGAATGGTAATGCCGGAGACCATGTTGATGCCGAAGCGATCGACGAAGCCGGGCGACTCGATGATGGCATCGGACGGCAGGTTGGTGATGACGCCGGTGTTCTTGACGTTGAAATGACCGCGATAGACCCGGCCAGTCTCCAGCGCCTCCAGGATATGGCTCGCATGTTCGTTGGAGCGCTTGGCCGGATCGATTGGTTTTTCGGCCGAGGCGAGGAATTGCGGGAATTCCGTCTCGAACCAGTTGCGGGTCTCCGTCGAGTGACGCAGATAACCGCCGGTTTCGCCATGGATCCAGTCCGACATATCGATCCAGCGGGTGATTTCGTCCGGTCGCTTGCGATACCAGGGCAAGTATTCGGAGAGATGACCGTTGCTTTCCGTCGAATAGACGCCGAAGCGCTTCAAGACATCGATGCGCAGTTTCTCCTGCTGCGAATAGACCGGGTGCGCCTCGAAGGCAGCGACCAGCTCATCCTTGCCGATCTTTCGGCCGTTAAGGCGCAGATCGACAAACCAGGTCTGGTGGTTGATGCCGGAGCAGATGTAGTCCAGTTCGCCCGGTGAGTTGGCTCCGAGCACTTCGGCGATCTGTTCGGCGCCGTGCTGGACCCCGTGGCAGAGGCCGACCGTATCGACCTTGCCATATTCGATGGCCGCCCAGGTGTTCATCGCCATCGGGTTGGCATAATTCAGGAACTTCGCGCCCGGTGCCGCAACCTCGCGGATGTCCTTGCAGAAATCGAGAATGACCGGAATATTGCGCTGGCCGTAGAGAATGCCGCCGGCGCAGATCGTATCGCCGACGCACTGGTCGATGCCGTATTTCAGGGGAATTCTGATGTCGTCCGCATAGGCTTCCAGACCACCGACGCGCACGCAGCTGATGACATACCGTGCGCCTTCCAACGCCTTGCGACGATCTGTCGTGGCCGTCACCTTGGTCGGCAGCTTGTTTGCCTCGACGATCTTGTCGAGGATCGCCTTGATCATCTGGAGGTTATGTTCGCTGATGTCGGTCAGAGCGAATTCGATGTCTTTGAATTCCGGCACGCAGAGAATGTCCGTGAACAGCTTCTTGGTGAAGCCGACGCTGCCCGCACCGATAATAGCGATTTTGAAACTCATATCCTTCACCTCGATCCGATCAAATGCTAGGTAAAAAGACGGCATAGGAGGATTAGGCGGCATGCTTTCGCACATCGTCTGAAAATACCGGGAAATAGTGCCTGTATTCCTCCCGGCCGTTCTTTCGACCGCGATCTCTTCCTCTTGTGAGAGGGGATTATGCGCATATTCGCAGGAGCAGCCAGAGAAGGATTATGCTTTCGAGGGTAATTTTGTGCTGCATGATTTGATCGCCAACGGCCAATCGATGAGAACCGTTTCGCTGCCGCGCGGACGCCAGCGTCTGCATGCCATGCCCACAAGCGCTGGTTACGAGGTTCGTGAAAACGAGACCTATGATTGGGACGGCAGAAAGCGCGGTCTGACGCCCTTCACGGTGCTGCAGCATACGATCAGCGGCACCGGCCGCTTGCGCTATCAGAATCGCAATTACAAGCTCCAGAGCGGCGACACGATGATGGTGCTCGTCCCGCACAATCATCGCTACTGGCTGGAAAAAGGCGAGCGCTGGGAATATTTCTGGATTTCCATGAATGGCGAGGAGACGCTGCGCATCCACAAGATGGTGCTGGCGCTCGCCGGTCCGGTCCTCAAACTGCAGCAATCGACCATCGACCATCTGGCCGATTGCAGCCTGCGTCTCGTCAAAGGCGCAAATACGCCGGGCGCGGCCTCGGCGATTGCCTATGAGGCAGCGATGGCGCTTTACGACGATATTTTCGGCTCTTCCGCATTCGCGGCCGAGCAGAGCGCCATGCAGCCGGTGATCGATCATATCAATGCCAATCTGGAAAAATCGCTGCCGGTCAGCGAACTCGCAGCGATCGTCGGCCTTAGCCGCGCACACTTCTCCCGCAGCTTTGCCGAAAGCGAAGGTATCCCGCCGGCCGAATATGTGCTGCAGCAGCGTTTGCAGCGCGCCGCAAAGCTATTGACCAAGGCAGATTTCCTGCCGGTCAAGGAAGTCTCGATCATGTGCGGCTTCGAAGACGCAAACTATTTTGCCAAGGTCTTCCGGCGCGTTTATGGCATCACGCCGACCGAATTTCGCACGACCGGCATGTATGCGAGCATCGGCCGCAGTCGGTAGGTTTGATTGGAACGAAGCGTCTCGCGCGAGCGGTAAAAGCCGATTTCGGCAAAGCATTTGGGGATTGTTAATCAGAGGTGCCTAATATAGGATCCCGGCGCGCCGAAGTTGCACTATAGTTGGGTTCGACCTTTTAGGATTCAACTGGAGAAAGCCTTGGATATGCGAAGGAATCGTGCGGCTCGCTCGCCCCTCGAAGATACAGAGGCAAAAGCTCTGCACCCCGTGGACAGGCTTTTGTTCTTCGATCGCGACTTTAATCCGGTCGAGGATTTGCTGGGCAATGCGCTGCCTGCTTCCGTCAAACCGGCGATGTCCTTTTGGGAGCAGTTCCCAGAGCTAGACAAGTCTGAAATCATGCCTGCCGTTCATTCGATCGGCGACACTGCCCTAACTTTACGAATTTTGCGGGATCCGCACAGGCCCGGGTCGGACGGCATCACGATCTACCGGATTGGAGATTTCTTTGCTGTCGTTCGGTCTGAGGAACGAAGCGAGGATGATCTTGCAACCCTCTTGCATTTGGCCACTCACGATCCGCTGACCGGGCTTCCGAACCGACGCCAGTTCAGTGACGATCTCGCCACCTCACTGCACGAGACGACGACTTCCAACGAAGCTCTCTCTCTGATGCAGCTCGACCTTGACGATTTCAAGCCTGTAAACGACACGCTTGGGCATCCGGCCGGCGACAAGCTTCTTCAGCTTGCCTCCAGCCGCATTCAGGGGTGTCTTACCAGCGACGACAGAGCCTACCGGCTGGCAGGTGACGAATTCATGGTTATTTCCATGGGCTCGGGGCATCCTGCCAAAGGACACCGGCTGGCAGAGGCTTTGGTTGATGCGTTCAAAAAGCCGTTCACGATAGACGGCATCGCGCTATTTGTCGGTGCAAGCATCGGTACATCTGCTGCTCCGCTGGACGGAATAAGTCCAGAGCAGCTCATGAAGGCGTCTGACGTCGCGCTTTACGCGGCGAAGAAAGAAGGACGCGGCCGCGCAAAATCCTTCGATCCCTCAATGCTCGAATCGCTGGAGCAACGTGAACTTCTGCGCCGCAGCCTACGCATGGCCCTCGCCCAACAGCAATTCTTCATCGAGTACCAACCCATCGTCGAAAGTGGTCGCATTTTCGGCTTCGAAGCGTTGCTGAGATGGCGCCATCCTCTGCTTGGAACGATTACTCCGGCGGCCTTCATTCCAATGGCCGAAGCTGATGGATTAATGCCGGAAATAGGGGCCTGGGTTTTGGAGCAGGCATGTCGCGAGGCGATGAAGTGGCCACAGAACTACACCGTCGCTGTCAATTTATCGGCCGCCGAATTCTTGACAAGCGGCCTCACCGACCGTGTATCCCATACGCTCGATTTAGTCGGATTGCCCCCCGACCGTCTGGAACTTGAAATAACGGAAAGCGTACTGCTCGAGCGAACCGTCAACAACATCGACACGCTGAATACTCTAAATGTGCTCGGGATACGGATCTCGCTTGATGACTTCGGAACCGATTATTCCTCCCTCAGCTATCTGAAGACATTCCCCTTCGACACGATCAAGATCGACAGGTATTTTATTACTGATCTCGAAAGCGACCTGAAAAGCCAAGCAATCGTCCGCTGCGTCGTTAATCTCGCACATGACCTCCGGATGCGGGTAACAGCCGAAGGGGTCGAGACCTCTGGTCAGGCGAAATGGTTGCGCAGCATCGGCTGCGACAGGCTTCAGGGCTATTTGATCAGCAGGCCGCTTTCGGTTGAGGCGATTGGCGAGTTCGTCACCCAGGCAGAGACATCCTTAGGCCAGATGCTGCCATAGCGAAGAACCGATTTTTCGTCGTGTTTTATCTATGGCATGCATTAACTTGGCGCCTGAGGCAAAACAAATGGAGGATCTATTGGAGGAGGAAGCATGCAGCTTCGATGACCATGCATTTGCGCCTATGGTATCGCTGGAAATGGACGTCGGGATGTTCAGATCCCAATGGCAGTTTTGCGACAGGATCACTGAATATCTCTCAGACATTCTCGGCCAAGGTCGCAGCGATCCCGCCCGCTACTCCAATTTTCTTTCCGTTGCAACGAACGAGCTCGTTGAACTCGCCTTCCGTTCGACGAGCGCGTCGGGCAAGATAAGTTTCGATCTCTGCCGGAGCCCGACATTCAACCGGCTGAGGATTGCTTTCCCCTGCGAGAAAGCGGACGAGGACACGAGTGCGAGAGCAAGCGAAGACCAGCCGGTTCCTGGTGCCGGGTCTGAATTCTTGCTAAAGTCCGATGGGGCGGTTTTGCTCAACGATTTAGCGGCAATATTCCGCGCCGCCATCCGAATTGAGACAGACGGCGCACTCGGGGTGCGAATCATCGCGGATTTTCCCTTGAACGAGGACTTCCGATGAGCCTGCTCCCCCTACCCTTCGCTGTTCATTTTGACCCGACAAATCAGGAGCTGGTGCTCTCTGGCAAGATGCGGCCCGAAAGCGCCGCTGCGATTGCCGATGCCCTCGAGCTGGTGCGGCAAAGTTTGGAAAAATACAGCGGCGTCGTTTACCTCAACGCCAAACGCCTGACACACATCAACATGACTGCTTTCGCCGCCCTATCCGACGTTCTCAAGGCAAGCTGCCGCAAAAAGCCGGAACGGAAGATCGTCATCATTACGTCGAGTGTCGTGGCATGGTCGACCTCGTTATTCCAAACGCTGGCGGTGGCAGAACCGAACCTGTCTGTCGAAGTCTACGATTCGGCATTCTATCCCGGCCAGACTTTTGTGGAGGACGAGACTTTCATTCCCATTCTGCGCACCCAGACAAAATTGACATGGAGGCATGAACGGGAACTGTTGCCTCGTCACGGTATGCGAAACGGTCTTGTCATTGCGGATATCTGCTGCGGAATTGGTGATTTCGCGGCCTTGGTTCAGCGGGAATTCGCACCGGCGCGCCTCGTCGCGCTGGACCATTCCGTGCGCAGCCTCGAATATGCTCGCCGGGTCGCTGCTGACTTCAACCTGCAGGCAATCGAATACACTTATGGCGATGCCTCGCAAATGCTCCTTCGAGACAATCAATTCGACTTTGTGACCTGCCGACATTCGCTACAGATTTTCGACCGTCCCGAGATGCTCCTGCGGGAGCTGCACCGCATCTGCAAACCCGGTGGCCGCGTCTACATCACCAACGAAAAAAATTCCCATTGTCTGGGCGAGCCGCATGCGGAAACAATAAAATGGACCTACGAGGAAGTCGCCAAACTGTTCAAGCACTTCGACATGGATGTCGAGATGGGGCCAAAAAGCCGGCATCTCCTCGCCGACGCCGGGTTCGATGACATCAAGGTCGATTCCTTTATGGTGACGAACCTTGACGGAGATCCGCAGGACTTCGCAGATATGATAGAAGCATGGGAAAATGTTTACGCGGGTGAGATGGCCGTGCGACGGGGCGATTCATTGGATTTCATTCGCAGGTTCCGGCAAGGATTCAAAGACCACGTCTTTGCCGCTCTTCACCCTAAGGGTTACGCAGGCTGGCCGATCTGGGCCGCTTCCGGCCGAAAGCCACTGTAATGGAAGGAAGATCATCGAAAAGACCTGTTAGGCTAGGCTCGTTTCGGGCAAAGTTCATCCTGGTCGTCGGTGGCGCTGTTCTCTTTGATTTGCTGGTAAGTGGTGGACTGGCACTTTGGAACGTTCAGAGGCTGTCGCGCGACGCGACGCTTGAGGTCGGGCAGGGTCTTGAAGCTGCGAGCCAGGAATACGTCCGCACATATGCTGATTCTACCGCTGCACAAGTAAGTTTACTCCTACGGCAGGTCCATAACGATGTCAGCGCCCTAGCAGGCGTGCTCCAAGCGCAGATCGACGACCCAGAGCGGAATATCGACGTCGGCGCGGCGATTTCCCGCACATCCCCCGACAGCGTCAGCCTCTCTTACGATGAAAAGGGACATTGGTCTCAGAACGCTCCAGGCGCCGTGTCGGTTGTCAGCGTCTGGGGTTACTTGCTCGAACAGGATCACAAACCTAGACCAGACGTCGAGAGCGATATCAAGACAAGCGCGGTTCTCGATCTAGTTGCGCCAAGCTTGCTGCAGCACGGTGCTTCAAAACTGCAGATGTATTACATCGGACCGAAAGAACGACCAATCTTTCGGACGGCGCCATACACCGACCAAGCTCAGACCTTCGATCGCCTCTATCCAGGTCATAACGAGGCGGACTTCTGGGACTTCTTTTTTCCCGGACTTTACGAGTCCTGGCAGGGGTGGGCTCAGGACAGCAAAACGCGACCAGTCGCGGACGATATAACTCAGACAGCGCCATATACGGATGCGATCACCGGTAAGCTGATCGTAAGCTTCTTTCATCCGCTGTGGACAGCCGACAGGAAGGATGTCGCGGGGACCGCAGGCGCGGATATCACGCTCGACCAGCTCGCACAGACCGTCGAAAATGTGAAAGTGGCTCAATCCGGCTTCGGATTTCTCGCAATGTCGGACGGGAACGTGGTGGCGATCAACAGCACCGGCGAGAAAACTCTCGGTCTTCGTTCTGCGAGCGATACCGGCGGAACCGGAGTGACCGGACTGGAGCGCTCGCTGAAGCGAAGCTCTCAACCTGCAATAGCAAGCCTGGCTCTCGACCGCGAACAAGGCATCCAACATTTGACGTTGCAGCAGGACGGTCACGAAGTCCCATATATCGTTATCGTCAAGAAACTCCCCGCGACCAACCTCTGGTCGACTGGGCCCGTTCGGCAAGAGGCGATGTCGCTCGGAGTGGTTGTGCCCGAACGCGAAATTGACGCCTCCCTTTATGCAGCCCAGGCGAAGATTTCCGACGCGACGAACCGGATTGTAATCTACCAAATTCTGGCGATCTTAATGTCGCTGCTTGTGGTGACAATTGCGGTATTTGCGGCATCGAAACGAATAACGAGCGGAATCAGTGCACTTGCCGATGCCGCCAAACGGATACAGGCGAAGGATTATTCGGTCAGGGTGGCCATCGCAAGCAAGGACGAAGTCGGCCAGGCCGGCGAAGCATTCAACCGCATGGCCGAACAGATCAGCTATCACACGGAAAATCTCGAGCAACTCGTCGAGGAGCGAACCGCTCAGATCGAAGATGCAAAGGAGGAGATTTCGACACTCAATGCACAGCTCCAGCGAGAAAACCGACGCCTCGGAACAGAGCTGGCCGTCGCCGAACGAATCCAACTCATGGTCCTTCCGCTGCATCAGGAGCTCGAGGCGTTTCAGACCCTCGAGATAGCGGCCTATATGAGACCTGCCGAAGAAGTCGGTGGCGATTATTACGACGTGCTGACGAGCGGGAGCCGGCTGAAAATCGGCATCGGCGACGTCACCGGACACGGACTCGAGAGCGGCGTGCTGATGTTGATGGTTCAGTCCGTCGCCCGTGCTCTGCATGAAGCAGGCAACACCGATGCCGTCAAATTTCTCACAGACCTGAACAGCGCCCTGTTTAAGAACATCGAGCGAACCAAAATCGACAAGCATCTGACTTTGGCGTTTCTCGACTACGACGGGAAAGAAATGATCCTGTCGGGACAACACGAGGAAGTTGTCGTCGTGCGGGCGAACGGCGAGATCGAGCTTATCGACACGATGGATCTGGGGATACCGATCGGGCTGGAAGCCGATATTTCCTCGTTCGTTAAAACCCATGCAATAGCCTTCGAGAAGGGCGACATCATCCTCTTGCATACGGACGGCGTAACGGAAGCCGAAAACGACGATGGAGAATTGTTCGGCATGGAACGACTTTGCCGGGAAGCGCGTCGTTTGAAGGATCAGAGCGCTGACAAAGTGGTGTCGGAAATTGTGGCAGCATTAATGCTCTTTATCGGGGCCCAGAAGATACACGACGACATCACGCTTCTCGCAGTGCGACATAGGTGAGACATGAGATCGACGGTCTATGGTATCGAATCCCTGGCGGGCATCAGCCTGGATGCTGGTACTCGTCTTACTTTAACAGACGGACCGCTTCAGCTCGGATGGAAGCATTCAGGAATGACCTCTGACTTCATAGCGGAAGTCATGTCTCTTCCATACTCCCGGTCAAGAAAAGACTATGTGCTGGCGCATCACGACATTGGATATCTCAGCAATGAACTCATAGAAAATGCCATCAAGTTTCGACAGGCCGGTGAAATCCTTGTCGAAGCCAGCATATTCGACGAACTTTTTTTCATAAGAGTGAAGAACCTGATCGATGGCGCCGCCTCGATGCGCTTTGAGCAGCTGCTGGATCACATCCAATCGAAAAACCCAGAAGAACTGCTTCTCGAGCAGATCGAAATCAATGCAATGTCGGCAGGAAGCGGTTCGGGTCTGGGTTTGCTTACCCTTCTCAGCGACTATAGTGCAAAAATGGCATGGGCATTCGATGAGGATGATGACCAGCGTATCATACTGACGACGACTGCGGCCGTGGCGATGCCGCCCTCCTCCAATCTGTGAGCGAAGAATGGAAATCAGCGACGAAAACTTCCGCGTGTGGACGGAACAAAACGAGGTGTATTTCGATGGCGTGTTCCGGCTGGCAGGTCCGGACGCCTATGCGCCGATCCACTCATTGATATCAAGCCTCCTCCATGAGGAGCACAAGCAGGTGACGTTCAACCTGACCGGTCTGGAATTTCTCAATTCCTCCGGCATAAATCTCCTGGCAAAGCTGACAATCGAAGCCAGGAAGATGAACGACCTTCTGCTTGTTATCAAAGGCACGCATCAATATCCGTGGCAGGCCAAATCTCTTCCGAATCTAAAAAAGTTACATCCGCTTCTCGATTTGCGATTGGCGTGATCGCCTTTGATCGTTCCAAATGCTTCGGGAGGTCGGCAAGCATCGGCCGCTTCATCCTCAAGAGCTTTATTACTGCTTCCGGCCCTGGTCAGTTGCAGGCGGTACTGCTCACACCTTGACCATGATGCTTTCTACCGTTTTGAGGACTGCCGCAGTGATGGGGACGTCCGCTTCGCGCCAACAGCGGTCATTGGTGGCCAGCATCGCAAACAAATGAATCCGAGAGATAACGGCCGCCGGGCGTCGGTCGACCTCGATGCGCCGTATCGCATTCTCTTTGCGACCTTTGTAACGATTTTTGGGAACGTTGTATTAAAGCACCTGAAGCCGCCGTGTCGATTTCGGCCGATCCCCTTCGACTAAGACGGAGCGCCGTAAGCCAGTCAAAGGAGAGACAAGGATGGCCGCCATTGAGCATTGCGAACACGTCGAACTACAGTCGCAGCACCTTAGTGTCGTACGCAGCTTGCAAGCCGTCTGGAGGCTGCTGAAACTTCAGCGAAGGTACCGCAGAAGCCTGAGCGAACTTTCGCGGCTTGACTCTCGCCTGCTCCGTGACATCGGCCTGGAGCCACCAGAGATCTCCACCGAAGTCGGAGAATGGCTTCCTCTCGGCGCAAACAATCAGAGGGCAGGAGCCGGAAGCCGCCCTCCCATGCGGCAAGTGGCGGCGACGACTGACCCGCCGGCATGAGTTGTATTTGCCTTCAGCTGCGCTGCTTCATCCGCCCCTCTTTCCGTAGTCGGCGCATGACGGCGCCGGCCATACGGAATGCAGTCGTACTGGCGTATCCTCATCGGAACATGCGTCTCAAGGTTTGATAGGTGGGAGGTCACCTCTATCCGCTCGCTCAAGCGCCGCTGGAGATCCAAGAATGACGAACAAGCAAAGCGAAGCGAACAAGAGGCACTCCGAAGGACTGGTCACCCAGCGCAGTTGCAGCTCTCACCAGATAAGCAGAACCGTCAGAATCTTTTTGCTCTTTGTCGAATCGCGATCTTCAAATGCGACTAACATCGACAACACCATGGAGAACCTGATGCGCTACCTTTGTCTCTTCTACATCGATCAAACTCTTGCCGATGCCGCTAGCAAGGAGGAATGGGCCGAGATTGACCGCGAGTCCCTAGCTTCCAATGAAGAGCTCAAACGCTCAGGCCACTATCTCGCCTCCAATGCTCTTGCGGATCCAAAGACCGCAAAGACATTGCGCGTTCGCGCCGGCAAGACAAGTTGGAGCGACGGCCCCTTCGCAGAGACTAAGGAGCATCTGGGTGGCTTCCTGCTCATCGAAGCGAAGGACCTTGCGGAGGCAATGGAGATCGCGGAGCGGGACTCGCTCGCCCGGATGGGGGCGATCGAGATACGGGAGACCGCCGGCTTTTAGATTTGAAGTGCCGGGCCACCTCCGCCGGCCCGGCCATATCGCTCGGCGTGCTGATTAGGTCATGCGAAGAGACGCCGCTGCGGTGTGGCTGGATCGTCGCGGCGGGATACCAGTCCGGCTCCCCCAGGCGCTTCAGCCGGTCAGCTAGAATGTTCAAGATATGCTCTCCCTGGACTGGGTCAGCAGCTTGCGGAAGTGACGATGCCGAACATCGAGCGCGGATGACGATCAGGCTCCAGCGCTTCCCGAGGACGACCTTGAGGCGGTGTGCGCGGACTTACGGTTCGGATCGGTGGGGAGACTGGAGTTTCCGGGCCTGACTCGGCGCGAAGCTGATCGATCTTAGTTTCATTGATGCCTATCGACGCCGCCTCTATCCCATCTGGTGGGCCGCGGCATCTATTCTTCGCCTGATCTGCCACGAGAACAGCCGACGGTCCCCGGTCCCTTCACAAGGGGATTATTGCAAGCAATCGGCCTACCCCTTTTTTGGTAAGTCGAAGCCTATTCTGTGAAGTTGAACGCGATGCAACTTATGGCAACATAAACCCCTGTCACTCGTTTCAAAGGGCACCATCATGCCATCCATGGAAGATCCGAAACTGCCACGCAATACGGCGCGCAGACATTTCCTAGGTGTTGCCGCTGCCGCCAGTGCTCGGCTTGCCGTCGTGGCGGCCTTGGCGACGGCAGTTTCCAAGTCTCCCGCAAGCGCGATGGGGCGGCGCTGGGGGCGGGGCAACTCCGGTGGAGGCAAGAATGGCTCCGGTGGACACGGAGGTCCCGGTGGACACGGCGGCCCTGGTGGTGGAGGAGGTAGCGCGCAGTGCTTCCTGCGCGGAACGGCGATTCTCACGGATTGTGGTGAAAAGCCCGTCGAGGATCTGCGCGCCGGCGATCACGTTGTCCTTCCCGACGGAAGCGCCCGTCCGATCAAGTGGGTCGGCCGCCAAGTCTTCAAGAAGACCGGCGCGCGCTGGCACGAGGGTGTCGTACCGATCCGGATTTCCCGCCACGCGCTGGATAGCCGCACGCCACATTCCGATCTCTACCTGTCGCCCGGCCACGCGCTGTTTCTGAATGGCGTTCTCATCCGTGTGAAGGACCTCGTCAACGGCACGACAATCGCCCCTGTCATTCCAACCAACGACATGTCGATCGAATATTATGCCGTCCTGCTCAATACGCATGAGATCATTCTTGCCGAGGGCGCTGCGGCTGAAACCTTCCATCTCTTGCAGGGCAATCACGAGAACTTCTCCAATTTTGCGGAGTACAAGCGTCTCTATCCCGATGAACCCACAGTGATGACATCCTTTGCGCCGGTGCTGGGCGAGGAAGGGGGATGGAAGCATTTGAAAGCGCTTCTCCTGCTTGGCGCTTCGCCATTGGTGCCGATGCGCGATCCCTTCGGGGATGCCTGTGAAAGGATAGACGCGCAAGCCAAGGAGCTCGCTCTGACAAGACGCTGATCTGCCATAGCAGGTGCGCTGTTCTTATGGGTCATGCGCGACGACGCCGCTTTTGAGGCGTCGTGGCTTGCGAAGCGACATTCGCGCTTTTGCTTCAGCGTGCGAATGCCTCGAAAGGGTTAAATTCTGTGAGTTGTAGGACCAGATTCTCGCCCACGCCTGTGGCTCTGAGCGATGGCAGAAGGCTCTCGACAAGATGCGTGTAAGGTCTCGGGATTCCACCACGGGGTTGTGCCGGATCATACCAGCCAAGGTCATGGCTTATAAGTAATTTCTCGCCCAGCCCGCTTTCGAGGGCGCGCATTACCATTGAGACCAACTCCTCGTCAGGCGCCCTTCCGACATGGTCGTATTCGATCCACGCACCGCGCTCCGCCAGTGCCCGGTGAAGCCCGAAGTCCCTTTCCTCCTGCGTGTGAATGGATATGAACCGCTCTGGTGCGCATCCCTCTGACTGAAGGATGTCCAGCTGCTCCATCACAACCCTTCCCCGGATCGTATGCGAGCCGATCACCGCATTGGTCCGAACGGATGCTCTTGCCGCTGCGCGGAGGATACGAGCTTCAAGCGGCGTAATCCCATCGTCGCCGGCGCTGAGCTTGATCCATCCCGCCAGCACACCGGTATCCTCGATTCCTTCAGTAAGCTCACTTACCATCCATTGTTCAAGATCGCTCTCATCAGCCTCGGCTACCCAAGCGGGTATCCAGGGTTCGCGATAGTTGCCGGTCGGGACGACGATCGGAAAGTCGGCTGCTTTCGACACAGCGAGGTCTATGTCAGCACGTCTTCCAACGCCACCCGTCGTACACTCGACGAGCAGCGTAATGCCTTGTCTTTTGATCGCCTCAATCTGCGGGAGCATCACTGCCACAACTGCGTCTATCTCCGCCTCGGCATAGCCGGGCTGGTCGGGCGTTCTCAGATCAACGAAGACATGTTCGTGCGGGAGAATCATGCCGAGTTCGTCGCGGCCCTTCGGTCCAAGAGTTGTATAGATATACTTCATCGTGAAGGCCTCCTCTCGCAACTGGCAGAACGGCAGGGCTTTAAATGCATCTATCGATCCATCTGATCGCATCGGCTCTTTACGGAGTGGATACGTCAACCCATTTGGAGAATGTCGCCGCCTGACCGAAATCCTGCCCTTCTCCGTTTCGCAACTGCCAGACTATTCCGTCTTCCATCCAAAAGCGGCTCCCTGATTTCGTAACCCGCAAGCCGCGATAGCCGATCATGAAGCCGTTTTGCGCCACCGCATCAAGCAATGCTTGACGTTCTGACCGTTCACCAGGGCCAGCGGACAACCGGGACTGCAGCTTTACGAATTCGCTCCAGCTATAGCCGAACCGCCTTTGTGCTGCGCCATTGGCATAGACAAAGACGGGATGGGGCGCGGTATTGTGTGCAAGGACCACAAACGGGGCATCGCCGTAGAGCCATTCTGGCCCCCGATCCCTTGCGAGAAGGTCTCTGCCGACAAGGCGCCGGAAACTCCCAGTGAGAAGTTCAAAGAATTCGGGGTCGTTCGGGTTCAATTCGCCGTTCAACTGCATCTCGTTTCCTTCTCCAGCGGCCGCTTCACGGGCTTGTTCCGATCTAGTCGCGGGATATGGCATCGGTGCGGCAATCCGCGCCGATGCCAACAGCTTAATCCGGCAGCAGGTAGTTCTTGCGGACATAAGATGGCTTGAAGCCCGCCTTCGTCAGGTTGGCGAAGGAGATATTCGGTTGATCTTCCTGAGGTTGGACCGTTTCCACCGCAAAGAGAGAGACGCCCTGCGCGAGGCCCTCGTTCAACCGAGCATTGATCAGCGCCTTTTGCGCGCCGCGGTTCCGGTACTCAGCAGATGTCGTTCCGCCGCCTAGCCAGGCGCGTCCGTCTTCTATGAACATCGCGCCGGTACCGATCGCCGTCCCTTCCAATTCCGCAATGAAGCAGGCCCAGCCTTTCTTGCCGATCAGGCATGACCACAGGGGCTCAAGCTCCGCCGGGAAACCAAAGCCTGCACATGTCAGCTTGCCGAAAATCGGCGCGTCATCGATACCGGCCAGGCGGGCGCGTACAGGTCCTTCGATTGCAAGCGGAGCGGATGGGGCAGGCCGTGTGAGTTTTACCCAGGCACCGTTTTCGACCAGCCCCTGATCCTGTATCCAGCCACGCAGCTCATTGGCGGCAGAGGTTTCGCGGATCTGGACATGCCGCCTGCCTGTTTTGGTCTTCATCCATTCAAATGCGAGATTGAGTTCGTCTCTTTCATTCAAAGCAAGAATGCGATTGAGCCCGACGGCAGGAGCCGTGGGCAGCGAAATGGCGCAGCCGGTGCCCACCGGCATGCAGGTAAATTCGACGCTGTCTTTAAAGGGCTGCGGAGTAATCCTAGCCATATCAATGAAAGCCTTGGCCTCGATCACTTCCTCCCAGGCAATTCTGTCCTCTGAAATGCTCAATTTATTTCCTCTTTCAAATGACGGGCCACGCCAGCCGCTGCGCAGCCCTGGCGGATTTTCCCGTCCCCTTCAGGAGCGCCATCGCAGGCGTCGAGATAGCCCGCATCGCACCCATCAATATAGTCTGCGGCTGGTTAAAAGAGGTTAAGAGCAACCATGGAGAGTGTAGCCGGCCTGTTCGATTGCGCTGCAGACGGCTGCGGCAATCGTCGCGCGCTCGTCGTCCGTCAGAAATAGATCGACATGACCAGATCCTGGTCGAAATCACCAAAGCCCTTGCCGAAGAGGTTCATACCACCTGGATTGTCGGCCTTTTCGTCGATGCCGATGCGGAAGCGGATCGAGTGATGGTCGGGGATACCGAGCGAGGCGATGGTCTGGGTCGAGACCATCGCGCCGTCGATCCAGGTGCCGGTCTCGTCGATCGTCCAGGTCTTAAGCTTGCCATATTGCGAGCCCGACAGCTTCCACCAAGACGGTGAATACATGCCGCGGCGATCGCCGTAATCACCGGGCGAGGTCCAGTGCCCTGCCTTGATGCCATTAACCCAGATCGAAATGTCGGACGGCCAGTTGGCATTCGTGGCCGGCGTCTCGGAACTCAGCTCGGCCGAGAATTCCACCTTGCGGATTTTCTTGCCGGAAACCTTGGCATTGTTGGGAAACTTGTATTCGACATAACCGCGGGTGAACCAGAGCAATCCCGCCTGCATGCGCTGCGGATCGAGGAAGACCTCCTGCACATCGAGCATGCCGATGACGTTGTTGACCGAACAGAGGCCGCAGGGCGCCCCCACGTCGAATTCGGTAAAGAGGCCGATCGGCATGCTGACGGTGACCACGTCCTCGCTCGCCTTGGTGCCGTTGGTATCGAAGCGGATCAGGATTTCGTCATAGATGCTGGAGCAGACCTTCTGATTGCCCTTCGTCGCCTTCATCGTCTGGGTCTGGATGAGGCCCGCCTGCTCGAGTGATTTCAGATTGGTCGCCGTCGTCGATTGCGGCAAACGCATCTGCGCCGCAATGTCGTTGACATTCAGCGGCCCTTTCTGGCGCAGCAGGTTGAGGATTTCGATGCGCGTCGGGGAACCGAGAGCCTGGACGACGTCAACGTCCCGCATCGGATCGACGGTTAGAAGTTTCGTCTCCATACTTTAATACTGGTTCTCCAGTCTTTCTTGCTCGTTTCAGCTGATATCACGGCGTCATATGCAATGTCGCCGCTCTTTTTCCTAAGCGCCGGTCCGCGCCTCGGGAGAGCTCTCGCGGACCGGCTGGGCCTTCTCACCTCGGCCCGGAAGCAATCCCTCATGCACTCATCCCTTGATGCCCGATGAGAGCATCAGGGCCTGCGTGACGCGCTTTTGGAACAGGAGATAGGCGACTGCGACCGGCATCGCCGCAAGGATGGCGACCGCCATGTCGCGCGCGTATTTGACGCCGAATGCGTCCCTCGTCTGAGTAATGCCGACGGTGATCGTCATCATATCGTCGGAGTTGGTCACGAGGAACGGCCAGAGGAAGGCGTTCCACGCCATGATGTAGGTGATGATGGCAAGTGCGGTGGTAATGCCCCAGTTCAGCGGCAGATAGAGCTTGAACAGGATCTGGAATTCGCCGCAGCCATCGAGCTTGGCCGCCTCGCGCAGTTCCTTCGGCACGGAATCGAAGAACTGCTTGTAGACGATGACGATGACGGGAACGATCAGCTGCGGCAGGATGATGCCGCCCCAGGTATTGATCAGGTTCAGCTTGTGCATCAGCACGAATTGCGAAATGACGAGCGCCTGTGAGGGCACCATGAAGCTCGCCAGGATGATGCCGTAGAGAAGTTTGCGGCCGGGAAAGACGATCTGCGACAGCGCATAGGCGCACATGACGCTGATCAGGATGACGACCACAGTCACCGTCACCGAGGTGACGACGGAATTCAGATACCAGGTCGACAGCTTCGTCTCGAAGAGCGCGTAATAATAGCCAGAAAAATTCAGGACGTCAGGAATGAGGGTCGTCTTGTTGACGACATCCTGTTCCGGCTTAATGGATGTGACGATCGCCCAATAGATCGGGAAGGCCCAGGTGCAGGCGATCACCAACGTGAGGATCAGAAGCAGCGCGTTGCCGATTGTCTTGCCGGGCATCTCAGCGCTCCCTCACACGCAACAGCTGATATTGCAGCACCGAGACGACGACGATGATGACGAACAGGATCACCGCGACTGCGGAGCCGAGACCGCCATGGTTCGATCGGAAGGCCTCGCGATAGACGAGCTGCAAGAGAACATAGGTGGAATTGAACGGCCCACCCTCGGTCAGGAGATAGACCTGATCAAAGATCTTGAGCTGCAGGATGAGCTGTAGTGTCAGCACCAGCGCGGTCACCGGCCAGATCAGCGGCCAAGTGATGCGCTTGAAGCATTGCCAGCGCGTCGCCCCATCAAGCATCGCCGCCTCGTAATAGTCATGGGGAATGTTGCGCAGGCCGGCGATGAAGAGCAGCAGGTTGAAGCCGTTGGTCCACCAGACCGTCACGAGCGCCACCATGGGCATGGCCCAGACCGGATCGCGGAAGACACTGACCCGTGAGCCGGTGAAGGCCTCGATGATGAACTGCGCGATTCCGAACTGCTGGTCGAGAACCCATTTCCAGATCTGGGTGACGACGGAAACCGGAAGAATATAGGGGATGAAAAAGAGCACGAGCACGAGGCTCTGCATCCAGCCTTTCAGGCGCACGACCATCAGCGCCAGCCCGAGGCCGATCAGCGTGTTCGGAATGACCGTCAACACGACGAAATAGCCGGTGTTCCAGACCGAGGTATAGAAGAGCTTCTGGTGGAAGAGCCTCACATAATTGTCGAAGCCCACCCACTGGCCCTCGCCGACGAGGGGGGCATCGGTAAAGCTCAAGGCGAACATCTTGTAGACCGGATAGGCAAAGACGATCGCATAGGCGATCAGGAACGGTGCGATCATGACGATCGCCGTCAGCGTCTTGCGTCGCTTTTCAGTGTTGACCACAGATCATCTCCCTGGACGAAGGGCTGGCCGGAGGCGTGCTCCGGCCAGTGTCTTCTTACTTCTGGCTTTCCAGCTCTTCGCGCATCTGGTCAATCGCATCTTCCGGATCGAGCTGACCGTTGAGTGCGGGAACCACGAAGTTCTGGGTGGCCTCGTAAATCGGGCCGGCGACGCCTGCGAGCTTGGAAACCGGGTCGAAGACGGCCGTATTGGCAAGCTTCGCATAGGTGGCGTTCGGCTGCATTTCCTTAAATTCCTTGCTGTCCGTCACCGGCTTGTAGGCAGGGATGTGGCCAGCACTTGCCCAGGAGATCGAGTGCTCGTTCATCCAGGCGATGATCTGCAGCACGGCCTTCAGCTTTTCCGGCGTGATCGGCTTGCTCTCGCTGTTTGGAACAGCAAAGGAATGCGAATCCGCCCATGTGGCCTGCGTTCCCATCAGGTTGGGGATTTCGATAGCGCCCCATTCGAAGCCAAGCTCGCCCTTCTTGGCGAGATCAGTCATCGTCGGCACTTCCCATACGCCGTTGATGTGCATCGCAGCCTTGCCCGAGGTGAAAAGCGCGATCGAGGCTTCATAGGAGATCAGCTTCGGCGAGTAGCCCGAAGAGACCCAGTTCGCCATGGTCTTCAGCGCCTTTACGCCGGCATCGCCGGGCAGGATCTGGTCACCATCGATGAACTTAGCGCCCTGCTGGGAGAGCAGCGTATAGAAGACGCGCCACATGGAGCCGCCTTCATCCGTGTGCAGCGACAGCGGATATTCGACCTTGCCGGTCGCCTTGATCTTGTCGAGCGCGGCATTGAAATTGTCGAGACCGTCGAGACCCTTCGGCAGACCATCGTCGCCGAGCAGACCGGCTTCCTTCAGGATGGTCTTGTTGTAATAGAGAACGATCGAATGGACATCGAAGGGAATGCCGTAGACCTTGTTGTCGAAGGTCGCCTGCTTCCAGGCCGCATCGACATAGTTTTCCTTCTTGATGCCGGCGGAGGCCAGTTCTTCATCCGTGAAGGGGCGCAGGATGCCGGTTGGAACAGCCAGCGGATAGCGCGACATGTGATAGGTCATGATGTCGGGCTGCTGGCCGACGGCAGCTGAGGTTTGCACCTTGGTGTAAAAGGGCACGCCCCATTCGAGCGTCGTGGCATTGATCTTGATATCGGGATGGGTATCGTTGAATTCCTTGATGAGCGCCTTCATGCGAACGCCGTCGCCGCCGCTCAAAAAATCCCACCAGGTAATGTCAGTCTGTGCGAATGCGGCTGCCGAGGGCAGCAATGCGATGGCCGCCGAAACGGCGAGTTTTACAAGCTTTCTCACGTTTGTTCCTCCTCTAAAGCATGGGTTGGGCCACCCCCGTGGCTTCTGTCGCGGACCTCCTCCAAAGGCACGCGATCACGTCTCCTGCATTCCTTTCCGGTTTCCGGATTTCAGCTCCGGACCCCGTTCAATCAGCTGAGCCTTCTGCCTTCGGCATCGAAAGCCAGCATTTCAGGCACTCTCAGAGAGAGGCTGATCTTCTCCTTCGGCTGAGGCCTGCTTTCGCGGCACTCGACCGTCATCTCCGCATTGGTTGCGGTCAGCACGTGAAGATATCCGGTGCCGCCAAGCTCCTCCGTAAACTCGGCGGTGACAGGCAGCGTCAAGCCTCCGTCGCCAGCGCCAAGCCCAATATGCTCGGGCCGGACGCCGACATTGATGGCTGAGCCTTGAGCAACTGGCGTGCGCGTCGGCAGCTCGAAAGCCTGACCGGGCGCGTCATCGAGCTCGATGCGGGCGGAGCCCTGGCCAGCGGCAACGACCTTGCCCTTCAGAAAGTTCATGCCCGGCGATCCGATGAAGCCGGCGACGAACATGTTTTGCGGATCGCGATAGAGCTCCAGGGGTGCGCCGACCTGCTGGACGATGCCCTCCTTCAAGACGACGATTTTGTCGGCAAGCGTCATCGCCTCGACCTGGTCATGGGTGACGTAGATCATCGTCGCCCCGATCTGGCGGTGCAGGCGGGCGATTTCCATGCGCATTTTCACGCGCAATTCGGCGTCGAGATTGGAGAGCGGTTCGTCGAACAGGAAGACCCGCGGTTCGCGCACGATGGCGCGGCCGATCGCCACGCGCTGACGCTGGCCGCCCGAAAGCTGGCTCGGCTTATGCTGGAGATAATCGCCAAGGCGAAGGATATCGGCGGCAGCCTTTACCTTCTGCTGGATCTCCGCCTTTGGACGCTTGGCGATCGACAGGCTGAAGGCCATGTTTTCGAAGACGGAAAGATGGGGGTAGAGCGCGTAGGATTGGAAAACCATGGCGACGCCGCGCTTCGACGCCTCCCTGTGCGTGACATCTTCATTCTCAATGCTGATCTGTCCGCCGCTCGTTTCCTCGAGCCCCGCAATCATCCTCAACAGCGTCGATTTTCCGCAGCCGGAAGGGCCGACGAAAACGGCAAACTCACCCTGCTTGATCTCGATATCGACGCCGTGAATGACCGAAAAGGACCCAAACGACTTCCTGACGTCAGTCAGTTTTATTCCAGACATATATCCTCCCGATAGGCACTCCAGACGGGGCAGCCTCCTCCGCTGCCCCGGTGGCGATCAGTTCACGCCGAAGCGACGGAAAGCAGGATGAAGTGATAGGATTTTGCCGGCAGCGAGCCGGTGAGCCTGCCTTCGTCGGTGACCTGGAGGCCGGATCCTGCCGTCGGCACGATACGGTTCTGATCCTCGACGGAGTTGCGCGCCTTCAGATCGTCACCCGCCATCGTGTGATGCTGGACGATCTTCGCGCCCTTGAAGCCCTGCAGGGCGACATCGAGATCGATCGCCTCATCGAGGCTGCGGTTGATCGCAAAGAGCGCGATGCTCTTGCCGTCCTCCTGCAGCACCGCCGAGAGATCGAGATAGGGAACGTCCTGCGCTACATCGCAATCATAAGTCGGGCCGGAGGCCGAAACCGTCAGTGCCGTGCCGCGGCCGTATTTCGAAGCGAATTGCAGCGGATAGTAGATCGACTGGCGCCAGGCTGGTCCACCCGCCTTGGTCAGGATCGGAGCGATGACGTTGACGAGCTGCGCCATGCAGGCGATCTTGACGCGGTCGGAGCGGCGGATGAAGACATTGATCAGCGAAGCGACGAAGATCGCATCCTCGAGATTATAGAGCTCTTCGAGCAGCGGCGGCGCTTCCGGCCAGTCCCAGTTCTTATAGCGCTGATCGTCTTCCTTGCGGTCGTGATACCAGACGTTCCATTCGTCGAAGCAGATTTTCACGTCACGCTTCGAGCGCTTCTTCGCCTTGATGTAATCGATTACGCCGCCGATCGTGACGATGTAGCGGTCGAGTTCGATCGCCTTGGCATAGTAATTCAGCGTGTCGTTTTCCTCGTTGCCAAAATATTTGTGCAGCGAGATGTAATCGACGCTGTCATAGCTCGCGTCGAGAACCTGCGCCTCCCATTCGGGATAGGTCTTCATCTTGTCGTTCGACGAGCCGCAGACCACGGTTTCGAGCGTCTTGTCGAAATATTTGAAGGCCTTGCTGACATCATTGGCAAGCAGACCGTATTCCGTCGCGGTCTTGTGACCGACCTGCCAAGGGCCGTCCATCTCGTTGCCGAGGCACCAGATGCGGACATTGTGCGGGTCCTTGTAGCCGTGCTTGGCGCGCAGGTCGCTCCAGTAGGTGCCGCCCGGATGGTTGCAATATTCGAGGAAATTGCGGGCGTCGTTCAGGCCTCGCGAACCGAGGTTCATGGCGAGCATCATCTCGGTCTTGGCGAGTTTCGACCAGTCGGCGAATTCGTTGACACCCATCTGGTTGGTCTCGCGGGTCCGCCAGGCGAGGTCGAGACGCGTCGGCCGCTGGTCGCGTGGGCCGATGCCGTCTTCCCAATGATAGGCCGAAACGAAATTGCCGCCCGGATACCGCACGATCGGCATATCCAGATCGCGCACCATATCAAGAACGTCGGTACGAAAGCCGTCCTTATCAGCTTTTTCGTGACCCGGCTCATAAATACCGGTATAAACGGCGCGACCCATATGCTCCAGGAAGGAGCCGTAGACGCGCTTGTCGACGGTCGAGGTGGTGAATTCCCTGTTCAGGGTTGCTTTAGCCCGCATTGATGTTCCTCGTTTATTGATCTGATTTTCGGGCAAGCTATTATGGGAATTTTTATTAATCAAGCATTTTGTTTTGTATCAGAAAATCAGTTTTATTATGACGCAAGGTGGCCGAAATCCATGCAAACTGGGGATTCGGGCCTAGTCGCCGGTCTCCGCCGGGTCGTGAAAGCGACGATTAACCGACCAATCTCTTGCGTGGGAACAAATTCCGCTTCGTAACGTTTTGGGGCTCGCGACAGGAGGAGGAAAAACAGATGCCAAATGGCCAATGGAGCGAGCCGGTCGAAATCGAGTTCGACAACGCCGGATCCCGGACCGTCAAAGGCCCGTTCGACGCACTCATCTATCTCCACGACATGTGGCCGCGGCGAACGGGAGCGAAATTCGTCAAAGCAAGCAATGCCTGCAAGGGCGCCGTTGAAGGACGCGTTAGTCTGGAAACGGCAAGGGAAGATTTTCTCGCAGCGGCAGCAGAAGCGAGACTGAACACACATTGAGCCCGAGGGGCGGACGTGCACATGCGGCGTCCGCTCATATCATATTTCTGAGAAAGGAGGCGGCATGCGCGCCTTGCTGGTATCGTTGCTGACCCTGGCCGTGGCCGCCGGTTCGACAGGCCCTGCCGTATCTGCGGACATGATCCAGGGTTATGAACGACCCCATGTCGCCAAGCATCGACCGAAGCCGGTCGTTCGGGCACGCTATGTACAGCGCCGACATCTCGATTGCACGGATATGATTGTCGAATACCGATACATTCCGCGCACGGATTTCGTGACGGTATGCCATCATATCTAAGGCCTGCCGGACCGACCAAGGCTAGGCCAGATCGGATGGTGCCCTGGCTGCGATGCCACTGTAATCCACCGCAGGTCGGGGCGTCGCTTATAACCATCTGCATCGGACCTGCATCTCCGGCACCGGACGAAGCCCGATTGGACTGATCCATGTGAGGCTGAGCGCCGAAGCAAAGCTGCGACTTGGACAATTGGAGCAATCCGTCGAGCAGATCGGCTTCGGACTCGGCTTTCGCGATGCCGGCTATTTCAGCCGCTTCTTCAACAGCCACTTCGGCGAACCGCCCGGCGCCTAGCGGCGCAACATCGCAGCACAGTCGCAGAAAGGCCTCGCTTCATCCTTTGCCGCTTGGCCGTGAGGCACTCGCAATTGAGGCGACGGCCATTCAGAACGTCCGCAACTCACGCGTCAGCGTCTGGAGTTGCTTGAAGCCCTCGTAGCGCTTTGCGTGAAGATCAGCGATCGCACCTTGCGCCGGCTCATAGGTCTTTTCAACGGCCGAGAGTTTCGTCATCGCCGCGCGCATATCGCTAAACAGCCCGTCCGCGACGGCGCCGAGGATGGCCGCGCCCAAAAGGACAGGTTCCTCGGCCTTCGTCGCGATCACCGGCTTGCCGCTCGCATCGGCAAGCATCTGACGGACGAAGTCATGCTGGCCGGCGCCGCCGCTGATCACGACGTTCTCGATGGTAACGCCGGCATCGGCTTGCGTGTTGATGATTTGTCTCAGGCCATAACCGATGCCGCAAAGACCGGCGATGTAGAGTGCGACCAGACTGTCGATATCCCTCTCCATGTCGAGACCGGCAATCACTGCGCGGGCGTGCGGATCGGCAAACGGCGCGCGATTGCCGAGGAATTCGGGAACGACATGCAGGCCTGCGACGAGTTTGACGACATCGGAAGAGTGCTGCGCCTTTTGCGCGGCCATGTCAGCCAGAAGGACCGGCAGCGGAATGCCGTTGCGCTTCGACAATTCCCTGGCCTCGGCGGCAGCCGGATGGAAGGAAAGCAGCTGATCGATCGCCGCACCTGCAGCACTCTGGCCGCCCTCATTCAACCACATGCCCGGCACCATGGCTGAATAATAGGGACCCCAGACGCCGGGCACAAAAGCCGGTTTCGATGTCGATGTCATCGTGCAGGACGATGTGCCGAAAACATAACCGAGATTTGCCTGCGGACCGGTGCCGATGCCAACCGTTCCGATGCCACCAGCATGGGCATCGATCAGCCCCGCAGCGACAGCCGTTCCCGGAACGAGGCCGAGTTCACCGGCGGCAGCCGCTGTCAGGCCCTGCCCGAGCGGCGAGCCGGGCTCGGCGATCGACTGGCCGATGCGGGTAAAACCTTCGTCGGCCAATACGCCGAGGCCGATCTCATGAAAGTAGGTCGCATCCCAGCGTTTCTCGTGGGCGAGATAGGTCCATTTGCAGGTGACCGTACAGGTCGAGCGCGACAGGTCGCCGCTTGCCCGCCAGGTCAGGAAATCAGCGAGGTCGAAGAACTGCCAGGCGGCATCGAAAACCTGCGGCCGGTTTTCCTTCAGCCAAAGCAGCTTCGGCGTTTCCATCTCGGGTGAGATACGACCACCGACATAACGTAGCACCTCGTGGCCGAGCGCGTTGATACGCTCTGCCTGCGGGACAGCACGATGATCCATCCAGACAATGATGTCCCGGTTCGGATCCTCCGAGGGACCAACGGGCAGCGACCCGCCGCCCTTGCCGAGCACAACCAGCGAGCAGGTGGCGTCGAAACCCAGGCCGGCAACCGAAGCCGGATCGATACCACTTGTGGCGACGATCTCGCGAACGACGGCGCAGACCGCTGCCCAGATTTCGGTGCTCGACTGCTCGACGATCGAACCGGTCTCGTGAAAGAGCGTGATATCCCGCTTGGCGGATGCGAGCATCCGCCCATTAAGGTCGAAGAGGCCCGCACGGGCGCTGCCTGTGCCGACGTCGACGCCGATAACATGTTTGGCACCCGCTGATGGCGTGCGTGAAGTGTCGCTCATGATCTCTCGTTTCAAATCGGCAGTTTCAAGTTCTAGAACAATCCGGAACCGGACCTGTCAACCTCAGAGGTCGACACTGTTCGGCAGGATCACCAGATCGCGGACGGTGACATTGCGCGGCCGTGACAGCATGAAGAGCACCGCCTCGGCCACTTCCTTCGGCTGCATCAGGCTGCCATTGGCCAGCGCCTCCTCCATCTTGGCCCTCGGCCAGTCATCCAGCAGCGCGGTGACGACTGGTCCCGGCAGCACTGCGCCGACACGCACGCCATGCGGGGCGACCTGCCGGCGGGTCGAGTGGACGAAGGCCTGGACGGCAAATTTCGACGCCGTATAGATCGGCTCCCAGACGACGGGCACGACACCGGCGATCGAACTCGTGAACAGAATATCGCCGGACTTCTGCGCAATCATATGCGGCAGCACCGCATGGACCGAGCGAAAGGCCGCATTGATATTGAGGTTGAGCATCCGATCCCAGGCATCGGGATCGCCCTCGGCAACCGGGCCGCCGATATAGGCGCCGGCATTGGCGTGGAAGATGTCGAGCCGGCCGGCCAATTCCAGAATGCGCGGCAGCATGCCGGAGACCTGCGGGCCGTCGAGAAGATCGACGACGAGCGGCAGAGCGCCCTCACCAATCTCGCTGCAGAGAGACTCGAGCTTGTCCTTGGCACGATCGACGAGGACGACGGTTGCGCCTTCGGCATGCAGCGTGCGGGCGCATTCCAGGCCAATGCCCGATGCTGCACCGGTAATGGCGGCAACCTTGCCTTTCATGAGATTAGTCATGCGAATACTCCTTGAGAATGCGGGTCAGGCGCGGCCGTGGCTGACACGGGACCGGCGGGCAAGCGAATCGACGATGACGGCGATCGCGAGAACGGCACCTGTGATCATGTAGCGAAGCGATGAGCTGAGATTGAGAAGCGTCAACCCGTTGGAGATCGCCTGGATGACGATGATTCCGAGCAGGGCTGAATAAGCGCTGCCGCGGCCGCCGAACAGGCTGGTGCCGCCGATGACCGCCGCCGCAATGGCGTTCAGGTTCACATCGCCGGTGCCGGCCTGCTGGCTGGAAGAGGCAAGTCGCGAGGCCGACAGGATGCCGCCGATCGTGGCAAGCGTCGAGCAAAGCACGAAAGCGCTGAGATAGATGCGACGCACGTTGATGCCGGCGCGGCGTGCCGCTTCGCGATTGCCGCCGACGGCAAACATCGAGCGTCCCCACTTCGTTCGGGTCAGCGCATAGTTCAGGATGACGGCGATGGCGACGAAGAGGCCGAACATCCACGGCACGCCACGGCCGAGATTGAGATAGTAGACGGCAAATTCCAGCGCGGCGGTGAGCACGATAGCCTTGACCGCGAGAGCGCCGACCGGTGGGGAGGAGAGGTTCGAAGCCTGCCGCTGGCGGCGCTTGCGCATCTCGTTGACGACGAGAATTACGCCCGGCAATAGAGCCAGAACGTAGGATAGCCAGTCGGGCATGACGAGGATCTGACCGAAACGGACAAGCGGCGAAGCGTAAGGCAGATTGATGCTGCCAGTTGGTCCGAGGATATAAAGCTGCATGCCGAGGAGCGCGAGCAAGCCGGCCAGTGTGGCGACGAAGCTTGGCATGCCGAGCCTGTTATAGAGAACCGCGTAGAGCGCGCCGACGATAATGCCGGCAACGATCGCGACAAGGATCGCCAGAGGAATCGGCCAGCCCATGTTGACCCAAAGCACGCCGAGGATGGCAGAGGAAAGGCCGCTCATCGAGCCGACGGAAAGGTCGATTTCGCCGAGCATCAGCACGCAGACGATGCCGAGCGAGATGACGCCGACGGTGGCACAGTCAAACAGCAGGTTGACGAGGTTGTTCGGCGCCAGAAACACCGGATTGAGCAGCGAGAAGACCGTCGAGATGACGATCAGGCCGACGAAAACCGGAAGCATGCCGAGATCGCCCGAGCGTACGCGGTCGAAGAAGGCCTTGACCATGCCCATGATGTTATCGTCGTGGCGGACGCGCTCGTCGCTGCGATCGAGAGCTGCCGGCTGACTGACTGTATCGGACATTTTCTGGCTCATGCGGGCCTCCCGCTGGTTTCGTGGGCAGCACCCGTCTTGCGCTCGATGCGCCGGGAGACGGCGTTTTCGGTGGCGCCGGTAATCGCGGCAACGAGCTCCTGGTTCGACGAATCGGGCGTGAAGACGCCATTGTTGCGCCCCAGGCGCAGCACGACGATGCGGTCCGCCACGGCGCGCACGTCCTCCATATTGTGGCTGATGATGATGACTCCGAGGCCGCGCTCACGGACGCGCTCGATCAGGTTCAGCACCTCCGCAGTCTGGGCGACGCCGAGTGCGGCGGTCGGTTCGTCCAGCATGATGATCTTCGGATCGAGCAACAGCGAACGGGCGATGGCAACCGTCTGCCGTTGGCCGCCGGAAAGCGAGGCGATCGGCTCGCGCACCGAGGGGATGCGGGCGGCAAGTTCCCGGAGCAAAGTCCAGGCGCGCACTTCCATGGCAACCTCGTCGAGGCCCCATGGAGAGATTTCATGGCCGAGGAAAAGATTGGCAACGACGTCGAGGTTTTCGCAGAGGGCGAGATCCTGGAAGACGGTGGCTATGCCGAGTTCCAACGCCTTGCCGGGGCTGTCGAGCGTAACGTTCTGGCCGCAGAACTCGATCGTTCCGGAAGAGGGCTGGTGCACGCCCGCCAAGACCTTGATCAGAGTCGACTTGCCGGCGCCGTTATCACCGACCAGCGCCACGACTTCGCCGGCCTTCACGTCCAGCTCGATATCGGTCAGCGCCGACACCGCGCCGAAATTTTTGGAAATATTGTTCAACCGGAGGATCGTTTGACCCTTCTCCGGCATATCCTTCACGACCCTGCTCATGGGTGCTGCCTTTCCTGCCATGGGTCATCCGGCCGCGGCGAGCGCGGCCGGAGCTCACTCAAGCGCGTTTAGTTGGTGATGCCAAGCTTCTTGCAACCTTCGGCATATTCGCCGGTGCAGATCTGCTCGGGCGTCTGGATCTTCTTGTCGAAGATTTCAGCCTTGATGTTCTTGGCGGTCACGACGGCAGGGATGAACAGCTCCGAAGGCGTCTTGTAGAGCGTCGTCTTGGCCTCGGGCTTTTCTCCCTTGATCATTTTTACCGCCACATTGGCAGCGGCGGCGGCGACGATTTCGGACGGCTTGGAAATCGTGTTGTACTGGTCGCCGGAAATGATGAGCTGAAGGGCTGCGATCGTCGCATCATTGCCGGTAACCGGCGGAACCGGCTTCACGCCGGCAGCCTTGAAAGCGGCAATCGCACCACCGGCCGTGCCGTCGTTGGCGGCGACAACGCCCTTGATATCGGCGCCGAAGCGGGTGATCTGGCCGGCAGCCCATTCCTGTGCCTTCGGCGGCGCCCATTCCGGCGTGTCAAATTCGGCAAGCGTCTTGTAAGCGGATTCCTTGAGGCCGCGATGGATACCGTCGCGGATCAGGCCGGCGGCCGCATCGGTCGGCGAGCCGTTGATCTCGAGTACGCCAGCACCATCGGCAACGCCTGAAGCTTTCAGATGCTCGACGAGCGACTTGGCGATCGCGTAGCCGATGCCTTCATTGTCGAAGGAGACGTAATAGTCCGCCGGCTTATCCGGGATCGGGCGGTCATAGGCAATGACCTTGACGTCCTGGGATTGGGCGATTTCGACGAGGCCGGCGGCAGCGGCGGAATCGACAGGGTCGAGAACAACGACCTTGGCGCCCTGGGCGATGACCGAGTTGAACTGCTGCTGCTGCAGCGCGGCATCGGCATTGGCGTTCTGATAGATCACCGTGCACTTCGGGCACAGCTTCTCCATCTCGGCCTTGAAGCCGGGAAAATCGTGCTGCTCATAGCGGGTGGATGCCTGGTCAGGCATCAGAAAGGCGACAGTCGCGGCTTCCTGAGCCGAGGCGGCGCCGGCAAGACCCATGAAAACGGTCACTGATGCCATAAGCAAATTGTGATAATTCATTTTCTCCTCCTTGGTGTGATCGAAGACAGGCCAGGCATTGCTGGAAGTCACTACGGTTCGCCCGCTCGCCGCCGCCTTCGTCGCCACGAAAACGACGAGCAAAGCGCCCCTGCAAAAGCACAGCCTCCCCGCAGCTTCTTAGAATACCTCCCTGTACCGGCTTTTCGAACCGGCTTGTATCATCGATTGCGCAATCTTGCTCAATCGATGAAGCAAGAATTGCCACTTCTGTCGTTTGATGTCAAGTTACCGCAAACGGAGACGCGCATTTGAATCAGGTGAAGCAGACCAAGCGGACGACGATTTACGATCTGGCAGAGCTTGCCGGCACATCGGCGAGCGCTGTCAGCGCCGTGCTCAACGGCAACTGGAAGAAGCGCAGGATCAGTGTCCAGCTTGCCGAAAAGATCATGCGCATCGCCGACGAACAGGGTTATGCACTCAACATGCAGGCGAGCCTTCTGAGGCGCGAAAAGTCCCACATCATCGGCATGATCGTGCCGAAATACGATAACCGCTACTTCGGCTCCATCGTCGAAACCTTCGAAGACATGGCGCGAGCGCGCGGCCTCTTCCCAATCATTACCTGCACGCGCCGTGACCCGCAGCTGGAGGTCGAGGCGGCGCGCACCATGCTTTCCTATCAGGTCGAATGCCTGATCGCGACAGGTGCGACTGATCCTGACCGGATCACTGAAATGTGTGCGGCAGCAGGTGTGCGCAGCCTCAATCTCGATCTGCCCGGCGCCCTTGCCCCCTCGGTCATCTCGGACAATTTTGCCGGTGCGCGTGAACTGACGCGCCGGATCTTGAAAAACAGTGAGCAGAGGCTCGGCAAGATGGAGCCGTTGCTTTTCATTGGCGGGCGCGGCAGCGACCACAACACAGCCGAACGTATAAGGGGTTTTCGCGAGGCCCATGCGGATCTCGGCGTTGCAGTGCATGAGGAAAATATTCTTGCCTGCGGGTATGCACCGGAAAAAGCTGAAAAGGCGTTGGACGAGCGCGCCCTTGTCGGCAAGATCCTACCCAAGGGCATGTTCGTCAACTCGACGATTTCACTCGAGGGCGTCATGCGCTGGATCCGCCGCTCCGGTCACCTCGACGACCGCAGCCTTGTGCTCGGCTGCTTCGACTGGGATCCCTTCGTCACCCTGCTCGGCAACGGAATCGAGATGGTACGCCAGGACGTGCCGGGCATGCTGACGAAGGTATTCGAGCTTATCGAATCCGGAGCAAATAAACCCCTCGTCATCCAAGTGCCGCCGCTTATTCCGGAAGTGCAAGGCCCTTGATTGTCCAGGCCCGGCCGGACAGATGCCACGGTGCATTCGTAGTACCGAGGCAGGCCCCGTCGCAGGGCCAAGAAAGGCGCTAGGCAGGGCCCGCTTTGGAGCATGCCGGCAGGAATCCGGATTAATCCGATGCCTTAAGGTAAGCGTCGACTTTCGCAATACTCCTGTTTCTGGGATATTGACGTTCAGAAAATCGCTTTCTATGGGAAGTCGCCGACCCAGTGCGGCGGCAGCAACAGGCGTCCGGTCATACGAGGTGGCCGGGCGCTTTTCGTTTGGGAGTTGTGCCTATTTCACGGCCTCCGGCGTGAAGCGGGCATAAAGGGCGTGGCGATTGCCGGGATAGACGAAGCGCACATGCGTGACGGGGCCTGACTTGTTCCAGGTACGTCGTTCGACGACAAGGCATGCGGTCGATGCGGGGATGGAAAGCATGGCCCCCTCCTCCTCATCGACGCCGATTGCGAAGATCTTGTGCTCGGCAGCGCTCCAGGGAACCTGGCTTAAGAGCCACGGGCCGGGTGCAGTCTCCTCAAACGCCTCGTGTGCGGCTTCCGGCACGGTTTGAAGATTGATCAACCTCTTTTCAAGGCAAAACGGTTGTGTCCCCGCGTAGTGGGTGCAGATGATTTCGACGAGGCTGGAATTCTGCTGCAGGTCCAGCATCTGGCGGTCCTGCGCCTGCGCCTTCCTGCGGACGCGCTTTGCGACTTTGTAGGAATAGGCGAGATTGAGGGATTGAACTTCCGCCTTGATATCGTGGATTTCGAGCACCGCGGCCTGGGCTTGCGGCTGCATAACGAAGCTGCCGGATTTCTTGCGGCGTTCGATGAGACCGGCCTTCACCAGCTGGGTCAGGGCCTTGTTTACCGTCATGCGGGAGCAATCGTATTGCTTGGTCAGCTCCACTTCGAAGGGAATGCGGTAGCCCGGCGGCCATTCGCCCGAAACGATACGGCCCTCGATATCACTGAGGATACGCTGGTGTAAGGTCGTTTCCTTGGGTTCATTCATCATTGCGCTCCGGCTTCCCTCCCGCTGTAGCGCCTGGGAAGCGCGGAGGAAAGGTCGTCATGCTGCCAACAACTCGGTCATCGTGGCGGTGAAGCGCCGGTCGATCAGGTCGCGGCGCAGATGCCGGCCATTTTCGACCTGCTTGCGTCCGAGCGCCCAGACGCTGTCGATTGCCACATCACCGGCAAAGATCCACTGATCGAGAATCTGGCCTTCGGAAAGATAGGGGACCGCTGTGGTATCAAGCGAGACGATGTCGGCATAATTGCCTGCAGCAAGACCCGCCGGTGCCTTCAATGCCGCACCACCACCGGCTAGCGCGTCTTCAAAGAGGGCCTGGCCGGTGGAGCCGCCAGTGGTGGCGATGACATTGCGGGCGCGCAGCGCCAGACGCTCGGAATATTCGAACTGGCGAAGTTCCCCGGCAACGGAAATCAGAATATTGGAATCGGACCCGATGCCGAAGCGCCCGGCTTCGGACAAGAATAGCGGCGCCGAAAATGTCCCGTCGCCGAGATTGGCTTCGGTAATCGGGCAGAGGCCGGCAATGGCGCCGCTCCTTGCCGCCCCCCGGGTTTCGTCCGCCGTCATGTGGGTTGCGTGGATGAGGCACCAGTGCTGATCAACCGGCGCATTGTCGAGCAGCCATTGGACAGGTCTTGCGCCGGACCAGGCGAGGCAATCCTCAACCTCCCTGACCTGCTCGGCGACATGAATGTGGATGGGGCCCTTATCGGCAAGCGCAATGGCAACAGACAGTTCGTCCGGCGTGACGGCGCGCAGGCTGTGCGGCGCGACACCAATCTCTGAACCAGGAAGCCTGCCAGTGATCTTCCGGCAGCCCTCCATCAGCCGCGCAAAACTTTCGGCGGAATTGATGAAGCGGCGCTGTCCTTCAATGGGTGCCGCACCGCCAAAGCCGGAATGGGCGTAGAGAACCGGCAACAACGTCAATCCGATGCCGGTTTCGGCACTCGCAGCACCAATCCTTTCCGCCATTTCGGCGATATTTGCATAGGGGCTGCCATCCTTGCCGTGATGCAGATAGTGGAACTCGCCGACGCGGCAGAAGCCGGCTTCCAGCATTTCCATATAAAGTTTCGCCGCTACAGCTTCGACATGGTCCGGCGTCATCGAGAGCGCAAATTTGTACATGACTGTGCGCCAGCTCCAGAAACTGTCATTGGCGGGGCCGCGCACTTCCGCAAGCCCTGCCATCGCCCGCTGAAAGGCATGGCTATGGAGGTTCGGCATTGCCGGCAGCAGGACAGAATGACGCTCGTCATCCGCGTCAGGCGCGACATCCGTTTCGATTGCGGCAATGCGTCCGTCCGCAAGCGTCAGGCGCACATTCTTACGCCAGCCTTCGGCCAGCAAGGCGGCCGCCGCATGAAGTTTCGTCATGATCGCTCTCCCGTTTCGCCATTGACCGCTTCGCTTGCCTTTATGCGAAAGGCCATAAATTTCTACTTGTCACCCCTTTTATTATGTATATACATATTCAGCCATAAGGAAAGGCGTAAAGCTGATGAGTGGGAACAAATTTTCCGGATTGGGCCACAAGTCGAGCGCTCGCGCGCTATGGCGCAATGCACGCCTTGCGACCCTGCGGGAGGATCTGCCGGGACTTGGCATTATCGAGAAAGGCGCCGTCGTCTGTGAAGGTGGGCGCATCCTCTATGCCGGGCCGGAAGCCGAACTGCCGTCCTGGCTGATCGAGGCGGCCGACATTACCGACCTTGAAGGCCGCTGGGTCACACCCGGCCTCGTCGACTGCCATACCCACATCGTCTATGGCGGCAACCGCGCGCGGGAATTCGAGATGCGGCTCGAAGGCGCGACCTATGAAGAAATCGCACGCGCCGGCGGCGGCATCGTCTCCTCCGTGAAGGCAACCAACGCGCTGTCCGTCGAAGGCCTCGTCAGGGCCGCGCTGCCGCGGCTCGACACGCTGATCTCGGAAGGTCTGACCACCATCGAGGTCAAGTCCGGTTACGGGCTTAATATCGAGGCAGAACTGAAGATGCTGCGCGCCGCCCGCGCGCTCGCAGACCACCGGCCGGTGCGGGTCATCACCTCCTATCTCGGCGCCCATGCAACTCCCGTCGAATACGAGGGACGGAACCAGGATTACATTTCCGATGTCGTCCTGCCGGGCCTGAAGAGGGCACGTGCCGAAGGCCTCGTCGACGCCGTCGACGGCTTCTGCGAAGGCATCGCCTTCTCGGTCGATGAGATCGCACGGGTCTTCGACAAGGCCCGTTCCCTCGGTATTCCCGTCAAGCTCCATGCCGAACAGCTCTCCAATCTCGGCGGCGCGAAACTTGCAGCCTCCTATGGCGCGCTTTCGGCCGATCATCTGGAATATCTGGATGAAGATGGCACGCAGGCAATGGCGGCGGCCGGCACGGTTGCGGTTCTGCTCCCGGGCGCCTTCTACGCCATCAACGAGAAACAGAAACCGCCGGTTCAGGCCTTGAGGCAGGCCGGCGTGCACATCGCAATTGCCACGGACTGCAATCCCGGTACCTCGCCGCTCACGTCCATGCTGCTCACCATGAACATGTCGGCGACGCTGTTCAGACTGACGGTGGAAGAATGCATCGCCGGCGCAACCCGCGAAGGCGCCCGCGCCCTCGGCCTGCTTAGCGAGACCGGCACGATCGAAGCCGGCAAGTCCGCTGATCTGGCGATCTGGGATATCGAGAGCCCCGCCGAGCTCGTCTATCGCATCGGCTTCAACCCGCTTCACACACATATCTTCAAGGGCCAGAGGATCGACCGATGACCATTACCCTGCATCCAGGCTCCGTTTCACTTCAGGATCTCGCAACCATCTACTGGACGGGCGTTCCGGCAAAACTCGACCCGTCCTTTGATGCGGGGATCCTCAAGGCGGCGAAACGTATTGCCGAGATCGCCGCCGGCAATGCGCCGGTCTACGGCATCAATACCGGCTTCGGTAAACTTGCCTCGATCAAGATCGATAGCGCCGATGTGGCAACGCTGCAGCGCAATCTCATCCTTTCCCATTGCTGCGGCGTCGGCGAGCCGCTGCCGGAAAATGTCGTGCGTCTCATCATGGCGCTGAAGCTCGTTTCGCTCGGCCGCGGCGCCTCCGGCGTGCGGCTCGACATCGTGCGGCTGATCGAAGCGATGATGGCGCGCGGAGTCATTCCGGTCATCCCGGAAAAAGGCTCGGTCGGCGCCTCCGGCGATCTTGCCCCGCTTGCCCATATGACGGCCGTGATGATGGGCCACGGCGAGGCCTTCTTCGGAGGCGAAAGGCTGCATGGTGCAACGGCGCTTGTCAAAGCCGGGCTGCAACCGATGGTGCTTGCCGCCAAGGAAGGCCTGGCGATGATCAACGGCACGCAAACCTCGACGGCCCTTGCGCTCGCCGGTCTCTTCCGTGCGCACCGGGCCGCACAATCGGCGCTGATTACCGGCGCCATGTCGACGGATGCGGCCATGGGCTCATCGGCGCCGTTCCATCCCGATATCCATACGCTCCGCGGCCATCGCGGCCAGATCGATACGGCGGCTGCCCTGCGCGCGCTGCTCGAAAATTCGCCGATCCGCCAGAGCCATATCGAAGGCGACGAGCGCGTACAGGATCCCTATTGCATCCGTTGCCAGCCACAGGTCGACGGCGCCTGCCTTGATCTGTTGCGCTCGGTTGCCCGCACGCTGGAGATCGAAGCCAATGCGGTGACCGACAATCCGCTGGTGCTCTCTGACAATTCGGTCGTCTCCGGCGGCAATTTCCACGCCGAGCCTGTTGCCTTCGCCGCCGATCAGATCGCCCTTGCGATCTGCGAGATCGGCGCGATCGCCCAGCGCCGCATCGCGCTGCTCGTCGATCCCGCCCTTTCCTACGGCCTGCCGGCCTTCCTCGCAAAGAAGCCGGGCCTGAATTCCGGCCTGATGATCGCCGAAGTCACCTCCGCCGCGCTGATGAGCGAGAACAAGCAGATGTCGCACCCGGCCTCCGTCGATTCGACACCGACTTCGGCCAACCAGGAAGACCATGTGTCGATGGCCTGCCATGGCGCGCGCCGGCTTCTGCCAATGACCGAAAATCTCTTTGCGATCGTCGGCATCGAGGCGCTCACCGCCGCGCAAGGGGTGGAGCTTCGCGCCCCGCTTGCGACCAGCCCCGAGCTCAAGAAGGCGATCGCCGCCATTCGCGCCGCCGTGCCGTCGCTGGAGGAAGACCGCTACATGGCGAACGATCTAAGGGCGGCAACGGTGCTCGTTGCCGGCGGTGGTCTCAACGCATCCGTTTCAAGCGGTATCTTGCCCGCTCTGGAGGTTTGACATGCCTGTTTTCGAGGTCAAGCAAGGCACTTCCCCCGTCATTCTCGGCTTTCCCCATACCGGTACCGAAGTCCCTTCCGATATCTGGGAGCGCCTTGATGATAACGGCCGGCTGCTTGCCGATACCGACTGGCACATCCACCGGCTCTATGACGGGTTGCTCGACAATCCGACGACGGTGCGCGCGACTTTCCATCGCTATGTGATCGATGCCAACAGGGACCCTTCCGGCACCAGCCTCTATCCCGGCCAGAACACGACCGGGCTGATCCCGGAGACGGATTTCGACGGCAAGGCGATCTGGAAGGATGGGGCAGCGCCGAACGAGGCCGATATCGCCGTCAGGCTGCGCGATTTTCATGCGCCCTACCATGCCGCCCTTGCAGCCGAGATTGAACGCGTGAAATCCATTCATGGCATCGCCATTCTCTACGACTGCCACTCCATCCGCTCCCACATTCCTTTCCTCTTCGAGGGCAAGTTGCCGGATTTCAACATCGGCACGGATATGGGCAAGACTTGCGATCCGGCGATCGAGCAGGCGGCCATCGCCATTGCATCCGCTGCGGCAGGTTATGACAGCATCCTCAACGGCCGCTTCAAGGGCGGCTGGACGACGCGCCATTACGGCAAGCCGGCAACCGGCGTCCACGCCATCCAGATGGAACTGGCCCAATCCACGCATCTTGCAACCGAAGAGCCTCCCTTCGCCTATGACGGTGAGGAGGCGGACAATCTGCGCATTCATCTCAAATCCATTCTGACGCGGATCGAAGAGATCGCGCTTGGTCTGAAACGCTAAAAAGGGAACATCATCATGACCGTAAACCCGCGCCACAATATCCGCGAAATCCGTGCGCCCCGCGGGCCAGAGCTCAATGCGAAGAGCTGGATGACCGAAGCGCCGTTGCGCATGCTCATGAACAATCTCGACCCTGACGTTGCCGAAAACCCGCATGAGCTCGTCGTCTATGGCGGCATTGGCCGCGCCGCCCGCACCTGGGATGATTTCGACCGCATCGCCGCCACGCTGAAGACGCTGAACGAGGACGAGACGCTGCTGGTGCAGTCCGGCAAGCCGGTCGGCGTCTTCCGCACCCACAAGGATGCGCCGCGCGTGCTCATCGCCAATTCCAACCTCGTACCGCACTGGGCGACCTGGGACCATTTCAACGAGCTCGATAAAAAGGGCCTTGCCATGTACGGCCAGATGACGGCCGGCTCATGGATCTATATCGGCACGCAGGGCATCGTTCAGGGCACTTACGAAACCTTCGTCGAAGCGGGGCGCCAGCACTATAATGGCGACCTCAAGGGCAAGTGGATCCTGACCGGCGGCCTTGGCGGCATGGGCGGCGCCCAGCCGCTCGCAGCCGTCATGGCCGGCGCTTGCTGCCTGGCCGTCGAATGCGATGAGACCCGCATCGATTTCCGCCTGCGCACCCGCTATGTCGACGAAAAGGCCCATACGCTGGACGAGGCGCTGGAAAAGATCGAGCGCTGGACCAGGGCCGGCGAAGCAAAGTCGGTCGGTCTTCTCGGCAATGCCGCCGAAATCTTCCCGGAACTGGTGGCCCGCATGCAGGCCGGCGGTCCACGCCCCGATATCGTCACCGACCAGACCTCGGCCCATGATCCGCGCAACGGCTACCTGCCGGTCGGCTGGAGCGTCGCCGAAGCCAAGGCCAAGCGCGAAACCGATCCGAAGGCCGTGGAAGCAGCTGCCCGCGCCTCGATGAAGGCGCATGTCGAGGCGATGGTCGCCTTCTGGGATGCCGGCGTTCCCACACTCGACTATGGCAACAATATCCGCCAGGTCGCCAAGGACGAGGGTCTGGAAAACGCCTTCGCCTTCCCGGGCTTCGTACCGGCCTATATCCGCCCGCTCTTCTGCCGCGGCATTGGCCCGTTCCGCTGGGCGGCCCTCTCGGGTGATCCAGAAGACATCTACAAGACCGACGCCAAGGTGAAGGAACTCCTGCCCGACAACAAGCACCTCCACAACTGGCTCGACATGGCCAGGGAGCGCATCGCCTTCCAGGGCCTGCCCGCCCGCATCTGCTGGGTCGGTCTCGGCGACCGCCACAAGCTCGGCCTTGCTTTCAACGAGATGGTCAAGAACGGCGAGCTGAAAGCGCCCGTCGTCATCGGCCGCGACCACCTCGATTCCGGTTCCGTCGCTTCGCCGAACCGCGAGACGGAAGCAATGAAGGACGGCTCGGATGCTGTCTCCGACTGGCCGCTCCTGAACGCGCTGCTCAACACCGCGTCGGGCGCCACCTGGGTATCGCTGCATCACGGTGGCGGCGTCGGCATGGGCTTCTCGCAGCATTCCGGCATGGTCATTTGCGCCGACGGTACTGACGATGCGGCCCGCCGTCTTGGAAATGTTCTCTGGAACGATCCGGCGACCGGTGTCATGCGCCATGCCGATGCCGGCTACGACATCGCGATCGATTGCGCCAAGGACAAGGGCCTGCGCCTGCCCGGCATCCTAGGAAACTGAGCCATGAAGATCCTGCGCGCCGCCGATCACAAACGCATGCCGTGGAAGAACGGCGGCGGAGAAACGGTGGAACTCGCCGTTTCGCCGCCGGACGCGGGGCTTGCCGGCTTTGACTGGCGGGTCAGCATGGCAACCGTTGCCGCCGACGGCCCCTTCTCCGTCTTTCCCGGGATCGACCGCACACTGTCGATCCTGGAGGGCGATGGCATGCACCTCTTCATAGAAGGTCGCGCGCCGGTGCTTCTGACGCAGGAAAGCGATCCATTTTTCTTTCCGGCAGATGTTCCCGTTAGCGCCGAATTGACGGATGGCACAATCACCGATCTCAACGTGATGACCCGTCGGGACAGGCTCCGGCATAACGTGCTTCGCCTCGCAGTCGACGGGCGGCAAGAACTGCCCCTGACTGGCGAGCAGTCGCTTCTCTTTTGCCATCGCGGCCATACGGACGTTAATCTTGCGAAAGACAAGATCGCTCTCGTCGCGGGCGATGCGATGCTCCTCGAAGAGGCCGTCGGTGGATCCCTGCAATTCCACGGCAATGCCCTGCTCTACGCGATCACCATCGCGGCAATCTGATGGCGTTTTATCCCGCCGCAGCGCCATCATAATGTCTAGACAAAACAATTCGGGCATGCGTTAAATACATTTAATGGGCACCCAGCAAGGGCGCCTAAAATAAGAGCAGGGAAATTCGGATCATGAAAAAAACTGGGATGTTTGCCGCCGCTTTTGCAGCGGTCCTCGCCGCAACAGCCGCTCACGCCGCAGATACCAAAGTCGCGATCGGCATTTCTGGCTGGACCGGTTTTGCACCGCTCACACTTGCCAAGGAAGCCGGCATCTTCAAGAGGCACGGGCTTGACGTCACCATCACCAAGGTGCCCCAGGCGAGCCGGCATCTGGCGCTCGCTTCCGGCGACATTCAGTGCGCCGCAACCACGGTGGAAACCTGGATCGTCTGGAACGCGGCCGGTGTCGCCACCACGCAGATCTTCCAGCTCGACGTCTCGCATGGCGCAGACGGTATCGCGGCAAAGCCCGGCATCGACAAAGTTTCCGATCTCAAGGGCAAGTCGGTTGCCGCATCGGCACCAGGCACGTCACCCTATTTTCTGCTCGCCTTCATCCTCGCCAAGAATGGCCTCAGCATGAAGGACGTGAAGGTCGTCAACATGGAGCCGGGTCCGGCAGCCCAGGCGCTGCTGGCCGGCCAGAATGATGCGGCTGTCACCTATGAGCCCTATCTCTCCAGCGTTCGAAATGCGCCGGACAAGGGCAAGATCATTGCGACGACCCTCGACTATCCCGCCGTCATGGACACGTTCGGCTGCACCACGGCCTTCCTGAAGGGCAATCCGGAAGCCGCCAAGGCGCTGGCCGCCAGCTATTACGACGCGCTCGAGATGATCAAGACGGACAAGGACAAGTCGTTCGAGATCATGGGCAAGGATGTGAAGCAGTCCGGCAAGGAATTCGGAGAATCGGCCGCCTACCTCGAATGGCAGGACAAGGCCGCGGCTCAGAACTTCTTCAAGACCACCTTCAAGAGCTTTAATGAAGAAGCAGCGGATCTTCTGCTGCAGGCTGGCGTCATCAAGGCAAAACCGGACCTTTCGACGCTCGCCGACCCCTCCTTCATTCAATAACAGGCACGAATGCCTGGGAGCGCCAAAACGAGCGCTCCCTATTTTCCCGCAAGGCACTGCATGCGTCCACTTCAACCTATCGGCTCGGGCACCCGGGTGCTCTTCGGCCTGCTGTTCTTCATCCTGTTCTTCGCTGCCTGGGGCTATGCGACGCTCGGCGGCTATGTGTCGAAAACCTTTCTCGCCGATCCGCTCACCATGGTGCGGGACGGCTATGACCTGCTGGTCAACCAGGGGTTCCTCTTCGATATTGGCATGACAGTTTGGCGCGTCGTTGGCGGCTTCATCCTCTCGGCGCTGGTTGCAGTGCCACTCGGCATCCTGATGGGGGCCTATAAGCCGGTCGAGGCATTGCTCGAACCCTTCATCTCCTTCGCGCGATACCTGCCGGCGTCGGCCTTCGTGCCGCTACTCATCCTGTGGGCCGGCATCGGCGAGACGCAGAAGCTGCTCGTCATCTTCATCGGCGCGGTTTTCCAGATCGTTCTCATGGTTGCGGTCGCCGTTTCCGGCACCCGCCGTGATCTCGTCGAGGCCGCCTATACGCTCGGCGCCGGGGATAGCGGGGTCGTACGCCGCGTGCTCATTCCCGCAAACGCACCCGATATTGCCGAAATCCTGCGCCTGGTACTCGGATGGGCGTGGACCTATGTCATCGTCGCCGAACTGATCGGGGCATCGTCCGGCATCGGCTACATGATCATCAACAGCCAGGCGCTGCTTGCCACCGGCCAGATCATTTTCGGCATCATCGTCATCGGGCTCATTGGCCTCTTTTCCGACTTTGCCTTCAAATGGCTGAACCGCTGCCTGTTTGCCTGGAGGCTCGCATGAGCGAACTCGTCATCAGCGGTGTGAGCCGCACCTTTCCCGGTGTGCGGGGCGGCTCGCCGACGCTCGCCCTGCAGCCGACGGATCTTGAGATCGCCAAGAACGATTTCGTGACGATCCTTGGCCCCTCCGGCTGCGGAAAATCGACGCTGCTGCGCATCATCGCCGGCCTCGACTTTCCCTCCACCGGCACAGTGACGCTGGAAGGGCGCAAGGTGACGGGACCAGGCGCCGACCGCGGCATGGTCTTTCAATCCTACACGCTTTTTCCGTGGCTGACGGTGCGCGACAACATTGCCTTCGGTCTGCGCGAAAAGGGCATGGCGGAGAAGGAAAAGAACGAGATCGTCGCAAGCTATGTCGCCAAGGTCGGCTTGCGAGGCTTCGAAAATCATTGGCCCAAACAGCTGTCCGGCGGCATGCAGCAAAGAACCGCGATTGCCCGCGCGCTTGCCAACAATCCGAAGATCCTGCTGCTCGACGAGCCTTTCGGCGCGCTCGACAACCAGACGCGCGGCCTCATGCAGGAATTGCTGCTCGGCATCTGGGAACGAGAACAGAAGACCGTGATCTTCGTCACGCATGACATCGAAGAAGCCGTCTTCATGGCGTCACGCGTCGTCACCATGACGGCGCGTCCCGGAAAGATCAAATCGATCACACCGGTCAATCTTCCGCATCCGCGCCATTATACGATCAAGGCGAGCCCGGAATTTTCAGAGCTGCGCCTCAAGCTGACGGAAGACATTCGCAGCGAAGCGATTGCGGCTGCCGAGCACGGATAATCGCCAACTTCCATATACAACCGGACCTATTCCTCGAAAACCTTACCGCTGCGCGTTTCCAACCGATAGCGATTTCCGGGATAAACGAGGCGCGCCATGGAGACGACCTGGCGGGCCGACCAGGTGCGGCGACGGATGGCAAGGCACGGCTCGTTCTGCAGGATGGTCAGGAGCTTGCATTCCCAAGCCCGCGGCGTCACCGCCTCGACGATATGTTCCGAGCCACTCAGGGGGGCTGCCGCCGTCAGATAGGCATTCGGCGTCAGCGTCGAAAAGTCCTGCGCCAGATAGTCGGGTGCGGCACCCGGATTGACGAAACGGTCCTCGATCTGGACAGGAACACCATTCTCGCTGTGAACGATCAGCGAGTGGAAAACCGGCGCGCCAATGTCGAGCTCGAGTGCATCTGCAATATCGGGAGAAGCCATTTCCTCGGCCAAAACGATGACATCAGCCTTATGCGTATGGCCGCGCTCGGCGATCTCGTCGGCAATGTTGCGCACCTCGAAAAGCGCCGAATGCCCCTTGCGTTCGGCCACGAAGGATCCGACACCCTGTATGCGCACGAGCTCGCCTTCATTCGCCAGCTCCCGCAGCGCCCGGTTGGCGGTCATCTTGGAGACGCCGAGCTCCACCACCAGCTCGTTTTCAGAGGGCACGCGATGGCGTGGAGGCCATTCGCCGCTGCGGATCCGGTCGAGAATAACCTGCTTGACGCCAGCATAAAGCGGCGCACTATCATTCTCCGCCAGTTCGCGCTTCATCTCGTTGGGACGCTTCATTGCCTATTCCCTTTGCAAGAATGGAATCTGCCTCTTAATCCGACTTTCCTCTTGCATATCACAAAATTTTTCATATGGTACCCTATACAACCTGTCGATCCGAAAATGAACAGCGGATCAAGGCGGGCAAGCCGGCGAAGATCGGCATTCATGCCGCAAGGTCTGTCCAATCTCAGAGGAGATCACATTAATGAAGCTCAGCACGATTCTTCTTTCCTGCGCGATGACGGCAGCCGCCTTTGCTGCTCCGGCCGCCGCCAAGGACTGGACGAAGGCGACCATCACGCTCGAAGGCGCCTACGCTCCCTGGAACCTCACCAATGCCGACGGCACGCTCGGCGGCTTCGAACCGGAACTTGCCAAGGTGCTCTGCGAACGCGCCAAGATCGAGTGCACGCTGGTCGCATCCGACTGGGACGGCATGATCCCTGCGCTCAATGCCGGCAAGTTCGACGTCATCATGGATGCGCTGTCGATCACTGATGAGCGCAAGCAGGTCATCGATTTCACCATCCCCTATGCCGCGACGCCGGCCGCCTTCGCTACCGCCAAGGACAGCCCGCTTGCCAATGCTTCCGGAACGGGCGCGACCATCAAGATGACGCCCGGCCAGACCGGCGTGAAGGAAATCGACGCCCTGAAGGAAGCCTTCAAGGGCAAGACGATCGGCATTCAGGCGGCAACCGTCTATGCCAAGTTCGTCTATGACAATTTCGGCAGCATCGCCGAGATCCGCGAATACAAGACGGGCGCCGACCGCGACCTCGACCTGCAGAACGGCCGTATCGACCTCGGCTTCGATGATGCCGTCTACTTCAACAACGCCTTTGAAGCCGCCAATGGCGCGCTTGCCTTCACTGGCCCGGAAATCGTCGGCTCGATCTGGGGGGAGGGCGAAGGGCTCGGCATCCGCAAAGCCGATACGGACCTGCGCGATAAGTTCAACGAAGCGATCAAGTCGGCACTTGCCGACGGCACCGTCAAGACCCTCTCCATGAAGTGGTTCAAGGTCGACGTCAGCCCGCAGAACTGAGCTTTCGACAGAAAGCCGCGTTCCGTGGTCTCCGCTTCTGATCGGAGGCCACGTGCTATTCTGACCGCCCGTCATCACGACGAAGACAGCGCTGGGAAGGCCCATGGCGACACTCGAACTCATAGGTTTCGGTTCAACCGGATGGGGGGCTTTCCTCCTCCTCGGTGCCCTGCTGACGCTCTGCGTCACCGCCACGGCGCTGGCGATCGGCGCAGTGCTTGGCGCGATCATCGCGGCCGCGAAACTCTCCGGTAACGTCGTGCTCACCACGATCGGCCATGTCTATACCACCGTCTTCCGCGGTGTGCCGGAGCTGCTGATCATCTATCTCATCTATTTCGGCGGCTCTTCGGCGGTGACCGCGATCGGCCAGTCCATGGGCTATGAGGGTTTTCTCGGCCTGCCGTCCTTTGCCGCCGGCGCGCTTGCCGTTGGCATCATCTCGGGCGCCTATCAGGCGGAGGTCTATCGTGGCGCCTACAACGCTATTTCCAAGGGTGAGCTCGAGGCAGCTTCGGCAATTGGCATGCATCGCGGCCTGCGATTTCGCCGCATCATCATTCCTCAGGTCCTGCGCCTTGCCATTCCCGGCCTCGGCAATGTCTGGCAGTTGAGCCTGAAGGATTCTGCGCTGATTTCGGTTACCGGCCTTGCCGAATTGATGCGCTCGAGCCAAGTCGCTGCGGGTTCGACCCGGCAATATTTCCTCTTCTATATCGTCGGCGGCGCGCTATACCTGATCCTCACCAGCCTGTCGGACCGCGTCTTCAATGGCGCCGAGCGCAAGGCCAATCGCAGCATGCCGGCTTCGGCCATGGGCCAGGCATAGGAGGGGCAGATGGATATCGCCTTCCTTTTCAGCACCATGGTCACGCTCTTGAAAGCCGTGCCGACGACGCTGATCCTGTTCTTCCTGTCGATCTCCTTCGGCGGTTTGCTGGCGCTCGTTATTGTCGCCATGCGCGTCAGCGGCAATCCGATCCTCTCCGGCTTCGCCAAGGGCTATATCTTCGTCTTCCGCGGCTCGCCGCTCTTGATCCAGATGTTCCTGGTTTTTTACGGGCTCGGCCAGTTCGGCGTCATCCGCTATTCCTTCCTCTGGCCCTTCCTGCGCGAGCCAATGGTCTGCGCGGTTCTCTCGCTCGCACTCTGTACTGCCGGATACTCGGCCGAGATCTTCCGCGGCGGCATTCGCGCCGTCTCGCCGAAAGAAATCGAGGCAGCTCGCGCGATTGGCATGTCGGGCTTTCTGATGGTGCGCCGCATCCTGGCACCGATTGCCTTTCGGCATGCGCTGCCGGCCTATTCGACCGAGATCGTCCTGATGATGAAATCGACAGCACTCGCCAGCCTCGTAACGGTCTGGGAAGTGACGGGTGTCGCGCAGCGGTTGATCTCGCAGACCTACCGTACGATGGAGGTCTTCCTCTGTGCGGCCATCATCTACCTCGTTCTGAATTTCATCATCCTGCAGGCCATGTCCCTCCTGGAATACTGGCTATCCCGACATCGCCGCGCCATTCCAGCGGCGCTGAAGGCGTGAACCTGCCTGAACATGATTGGAGCTTCCATGCCCGGCGTAACCCGACTTTCGGTCCGCAATATCAGAAAGAGCTTCGGCACCCATGAAGTGCTGCGCGGCATATCGCTCGATGCAGAGGACGGCGATGTGATTTCGCTGCTCGGCGCCTCCGGCTCCGGCAAATCCACCTTCTTGCGCTGCATCAACCTGCTGGAGATCGCATCCGATGGCGAGATCTGGGTCGACGGCGAACATATCGAGATGACCCATAAGAACGGCAAGACGAAGCCGGCGAGCCAGAGGCAGGTCGATCACATCCGCTCTGAGCTCGGCATGGTCTTCCAGTCCTTCAATCTCTGGTCCCATATGACGATCCTGCAGAATGTCATCGAAGGGCCGGTCCATGTCTTGAAGCGTCCGCGGGCCGAATGCATCGCCGAGGCCGAAGCGCTGCTCGAAAAGGTCGGCATCGCGGATAAGCGCCACGCCTATCCCGCCCATCTTTCCGGCGGTCAGCAGCAGCGTGCAGCGATTGCCCGCGCGCTCGCCATGAAGCCGAAGGTCATGCTCTTCGACGAGCCGACCTCAGCGCTCGATCCGGAGCTGGTCGGTGAAGTGCTGCGCGTCATGCGCGCGCTTGCCGAAGAGGGCATGACGATGCTGGTCGTCACCCACGAAATGAGCTTTGCCCGCAACGTCTCCAACCGCGTCGTCTTCATGCGCGAAGGGCTGGTCGAAAGCAGCGGTACGCCGGACGAAATGTTCGGAGGCGGCGCATCGCCGGCCTTCCGCCAGTTCATCGGTCATTTTGGAAGCGGCCAATGACCATCACCATCGACAAGGTTGCTCGATGGCGCGATATCGCACGCGTGGCCGGGGGCGAAACGCTTGGCCTGTCGCCAGCGGCTTGGGACCGCGTTATCTATGCAAGCCGCATCGTCGAGCGGATCGTCGAAACCGGTGTCAGGGCCTATGGCATCAATACCGGCGTCGGCGCGCTCTCAGATACGGTGGTCGACAGAGCGTCTCAAAGCCGGCTGTCGCGCAACATCATCCTCAGTCATGCCGTTGGCGTCGGCGAATTGCTGGCGCCGCGAGAGGTGCGTGCGATCATCGCCGCTCAGATCGCCAATTTTGCCCATGGCCATTCCGGCGTGCGCCCCGAAATCGTCCGCCATCTCGCCACGTTCCTCGAAAGGAATTGCATTCCGGACGTCCCCTCCAAGGGTTCGGCAGGCTACCTCACCCATAATGCCCATAATGCGCTGGTCCTCATCGGCGAAGGCAGCGCCCGCGTCAAGGGCAGCCCTATGAACGGGCGCGATGCGCTTACCGCCATCGGCCTCGAGCCTTTGGTGCTCGGTGCCAAGGAGGGCTTAAGCCTCGTTAACGGTACGGCCTGCGCAACCGGGCTTGCAAGCGTTGCGCTCGCACGTGCCGAGCGGCTGCTCGACTGGGCCGACGCGATCGCAGCACTGACGCTTGAAGCGGCCGGCTGCCAGATGGCGGCCTTCGATGCGGCTGTTCTTTCCCTGCGCCCCTCCAAGGGCATTGCCAGCGTCGGCGTTTCGCTGCGTGCCCGGCTTGCCGGCAGCGGGCTGATTTCGGCTGCGCTCGGTAAACGGACACAGGATGCGCTGAGCCTGCGCGCGATCCCGCATGCCCATGGTGCTGCGCGCGATGTCTTTGATGTCTCGGCCCTCGTCGTCGATCAGGAGCTTGCCTCCGTCACCGACAATCCCGCCGTATCCGGCACGCCCGAGGAGCCGATCGTCTCCTCCGAAGCGCATGCGGTTGCTCCCGCTCTTGCACAGGCGGCCGATAGTCTTGCGACGACTCTCGCTCAGATTTCCGCCATGAGCGAACGGCGCATGGACCGCCTCGTCAATCCGCTCGTGAGCGGCCTGCCGCCGTTCCTGGCAAGCGATGCCGGCAGCAATTCCGGCTTCATGATCGCGCAATATACGGCAGCAGCCCTTGCCAACGAGAACCGGCGGCTTGCCGCACCGGCTTCTATCGATGGTGGTATCACATCCGGTCTGCAGGAGGATTTCCTCGCGCATCCGACGGCGGCCGCCAACAAGCTTCTCGCGGTGATCGATAATGCCGAATACATTCTGGCAATCGAATTGATGGGCGCTGCGCAGGCTCACGAATTCCTTGTCGGTACCGCCAGGAGAGCGGCCGGTACGGATGCCGTCTACAACGCCGTTCGCAAGATCGTGAGTGCCTATGCCGATGATCGGCCGCTTTCGCGCGACATCGAGGCCCTGCGTGGACTGGTCCGAGAGGCCGCGGCACCAGCAATTCCGTGAGGAGGCTTCCATGACCCCCAACTTCGACGTCGCCGTCATCGGTCTCGGTGCCATGGGGAGTGCTGCGCTCGCCTTTCTTGCGGCCCGCGGCGTCAGGGCGATAGGCTTCGACGCCTATTTTCCCGCCCATCCGCTCAGTTCCTCGCATGGCGACAGCCGCCTGATCCGGCTCGGCTATTTCGAGGACCCTTCCTATGTTCCGCTGCTCAAGCGCGCCTATCAGAACTGGCGATCGCTGGAAGCGCGCTTACGCACAGATATCCTGACGATAACCGGCGTGCTGCAGATCGGCGCACCCGACGGCAAAGTCGTCGGCGGTACGCGTGCCTCCTGCGAACTGCATGGGCTTGCCCATGAGGCACTGGACAAGGCCGAGATGGCCCGCCGATTTCCGGCGTTTCAGCTCGACGAGCATGAGATCGGCCTGCTCGATCCGCAAGGCGGCTACCTACGCCCCGAAGCCGCAGTCATGGGTTATCTGAAGCTCGCCGCCGAGGATGGCGCGGTTCTGCATTTCGGTGAGAAGGTCACGGCGATCGAGCCCGACGATGCCGGTGTGACAATCGTCTCCCAAACCGGGCGGTATCGGGCAGGAAAGATCGTAGTGGCGACCGGATCGTGGATTGCCGAACTCGTGCCCCAGCTCAGGAGGGCAGCCGTCCCGATCCGCCAGGTGGTCGCCTGGTATCAGCCGCAGGATGGTTTTGCCACTCAGCCGCAACGCATGCCCTGCTTCCTGCGGGATGAAGGTGCGGAGGGCTCCTATTTCGGTTTCCCGGCCATCGGCGTCGATGGCGTGAAGATCGGCAAACACGCACATTTCCGCGAACCAATCGATCCCGATCAACCGAACCCTCCCGTCAACGATGCCGACCGGGCCTTACTTGACAGCTTCATCAGGAAGCGTGTTCCCGCTGCGGCCGGTCTTCGCATGAAGGAAACGACCTGCCGTTATACGATGCTGCCGAGCGAGGATTTTCTTCTCGACCATATGCCTGGCGAAAAGAACGTTGTCGTTGCCTCGCCCTGCTCCGGCCACGGCTTCAAGTTCACGAGCGTCATCGGCGAAATCCTCGCGGATCTTGCCATCGATGGACAGACCAACTTACCCATCGACGCCTTTTCCTTTGCCAGGATCTGAACCGGCTCCCGCAGCCGTCAGAAGCTGGCGATGATCATCGCCAGTTCGGGACCGCGTGAATATGCAGCCTATCCGCAATTTCCCGCTTCTCGCGGATGAGGTTCAGGAAAGCGCGCTCATCGAGGTTTTCGGCATCAAGCCCTTCCCAGTCGAGCGCTGTCTGCATGAGCGCCATATCCATCAGACGCACGAGATCCATGAGCACCAATGACGAGGCGCTCTCTCTCGCTGCAGAAATAAGACGGAAGAGCCGCAGGAATCCCACCGGCCCATTGCTATCAATCATATCAGAAATTCCATCGGCCATCGCCTTGATTTGCCTCCGAGCCTGGCGAAAGTTTCGCGATCGAGCAGGTCCGCCTGCATCGATCTATAAACGGAATTGAATCGGATCTTGCCCGCCACAAACGCTAACACAGCCTATGGGTTGCGTAAACGATCGAGTAACACGATTTAAGATACGACAAAATCGCGATTTTTTCGGTTCCGAAATATACCAATACATCTTATAGATAGCATTCTATAAGCTGCCGCTAAAAATTGACGGTCGCGATTGTTAAACGGCGACTTCAGTGCATCGATAAACTGCCAATCCTCAACAATTGCTCGTAATCCCAGATTAAGTATATTGTTGCGCCTCCACTAATACGCGAGGCGGTCTTGAACAAACCCTTCCCTCCTCTTCCGTTCGGCAGTGAACGCGCCGATCTGGATAAATCGCCACTTGAAATCAGAGGACTTCTTTCGCGGCCGATCTGGCGCGAGCTCAGGACGTTTCTGGCGGTGGCCAAAAGTCCCTCCTTTGCTCAAGCCGCCGAGCTGCTCGGCACCAGTGCGCCAACTGTCAGTCGCGATGTGAAGCGCCTTCAGGACCAGATCGGTTCGCAACTCGTCATCTCGACCTTTTCCGGCGTCACGCTGACGGAAACCGGCCGCAAGCTCGCCATCCAGGTTGCAGAGCTCGATTTCCAGCTGTTTGCCCTTTCCAACGACCTGAAGGATGAGATGGATGCCGTCACCGGTCGGGTTGCCGTCAGCGTGACCTCCGGCCTTGCCGTTGCCATCGTCGCTCCCGCCGTACCCCGGCTGAACGAAAATTATCCGCGCCTCAATCTCGACATTCGGGAACAGGTGTCGCTCGTCAACTTCGAGAAGAACCAGGCTGATCTGATGATCTCGCTCTCTCCGATTTCCAGAGCAGATGTCGAGTGCGTCGAGATCGGCACTCTTCATCTTATCCCGGTTGCCAGCCGTGATTATCTGAAGAAATCGGGCGTTCCGCAGCTGCAGTTCAGTTCCCAGCATGTCTATGTGCAGTGCAGTTATTATGACTCCGATCGAGAGACCTGGAACGGCTGGCGCGGCCTCGTGGAAGCCGGCCACCAAACCCACAACTGCGAGAATTCGCTCGCTTACTTTGCCCTCGTTCGCAATGGCGCAGGCGTGGGCTTGCTCGGCAATTACGTGCTCGCAGATCCCGAACTCGTGCCGCTTGACCTTGGCGTGCATGTCGCCCTGCCGATCTATCTGACCTCGGTTGCCAATCGCCGGCAATCGAGACCTGTGGCCGCCGTCTATGACTGGATCGTCGATACTTTCAGGACCAACCCGTCTTTCAGCAGCAGATTGACCTTTCCGTCCGGCCGACACGAACAGGAAGAGAGCTTGCGCAAGATGCTCGAAACTATCGCTCCTCCGCCTTCACAATTTCGCTGAGCTCTTCCGAAATCGAAAGATAGATGTTTGCGACGTCCTCGAGGAAACCGGCGAGCTCGACCGGCTGCACTGTTGGATCGTTGATGAGACGCCGCACCATTTCGGTGTGCAGTTTCGTGCGCGTGAGAATTTCCTCCTGCAGCGCAGCCGTTGCGGACATGTTGCCCGCGTTCCTCAAACCTGCCATTGTCATGCTGTCTCAAACGAACTCGGCGCGTCCCACTGACCTTCGACGCGCAACAGCATGGCACTGCTGCTTTCCATGGTAATCGGGTCCGATGATGCGGGGATCGTGCCGACCACGGTCAGGTACGGCTCCGGATGACCGGCGATCTCCACTGGCGGGCTGTCTACGATCTCCAGATCGAACAGGATGGTCCACAATCGCGCAAGGCGCTGCTCGGCCTGGGTCAGAACCTTCGTATAGCCCTTGCGCGCCACGTGATCGAAGGTCATCTGAATGCAACGCTTAACCGTAAAAGGGTGTCGGTACTTTTCGCGGAAGCAGGTTCGTTCATACTTGGCAAAGTCGGCGAACCAGCGAATGCGAAGGGAACCAACCGGCTCTTCGCCATCATAAAAGACGAAATGCGTGGCCTGGTGATCATTACCGTCGAAGATGAAGGAGGGCGAGATACCGTGCTCGTGGACAAAGCAGATACTTCGCAAGATCATCGCATCCCGAACATGATCCGGGGTCGTTGCGACTTGGCATCGAAGATTGGGATATTTGTTCACCATCGGTCGGCCTCTTTGTCTGTACAACCCACTTCAACTCCAGAACGCGTGCTGCGCGAAGGACGAAGATTTCAGGGGGGATTTCAAAAATGACGGACCCTGCCAATCCGATGGCAACCATCATCGCTCTCTGCGCGGAAGGGGCACGCCGGTTTGGCGACGATCCGCGCGCCATTGCGAGCTTCGTCGAAAATGAAATTGCGCGTCTGTCGGAGAGAGAGCAGCGGCAACTCAAAGAACAACTGACGCTTTTGACGGATGTAGGTGGACCTCAAAAGCCGATCATGTAAAGTACCTTTAAGATCTGCAGTCGACGAAAGTATTCTCAAGGATAGGTATGAAAGATCAGGAACTGAATTTGGCAATCGGCCAGAGATTACGCTCCGTGCGCGCCGCTCGCGGCTTCACCCAGAGCGAGCTCGCTACGCACATCGGCGTCGCGTTTCAGCAGATCCAGAAATACGAGAATGGGACAAACCGCCTGTCGGTCGCAGTCATGCTGCGGTTATGCGGCTTCATGAAAGTGGATGCCGGCTGGTTCGTCAACGGCATCGAAACCGAGGCGGGCGCTGGCGTCGAGGACGAGGCAGGCTATCTTGCCAGGGAAATCGAGCGCATATCGGATCTGAAGATCCGACGCAATCTGACGATGCTGATCCACTCCCTGGCTTCATCAACCCAGCAAGTTGAGAACGCCTGAACAGCCTGGTCGAAGGCGCGAGGCCATCTGGGATCGATAGCAGATAGATTGCAGAGTAGTTTCGACCGCGACACCGTGATCGTCTTTTTCGACGCACGCACATCGCCCGCGACGGGAGCCCTAAGCCGACACCCGTGCCAGGTTCGTCCACATGCGCGACTGTCGTATCGTCCGCCTGCGGCGTGTTCAATCCAGTGCGCTTGGCATGTGCTGACCTGAGCCTGAAAGCAAGGATCGATGCGACCGGCCGGTGAGATAGACCGTAGCGATCGCGCGCCTTGCAGCGACCGGCAACTTTGGTTGACTGCCTCAATCGGCAAGTGAGATCACATCTCCAATCTGCACCATCCCGCTATGGTGAGGACGGCAGTAAACGCCCATATGCCGGCCTCCGAACCTCATCACATTGCGAAGAATTTCAGGGTCATTATCAAGCCCCTCCTGAGCAATGATTGCAAAGCCGCATCGCTTCGTCGGTGCGATCACCTTTCCTGCGATCGATCCCATGAGGATTGGACGATCAATCCAATTGAGCTCGGCAAAACCGGTGATGTCAGCTTCTGCCTGCACATAGATGTTGGGTCGGAATCTGCGCCGGTCGGGATTGCCGGCCGGATGAAGCTGTCGGAGATGGTCTACCGATGCTGTTGTCAAGAGATGGACAGGCGACACATCGTACCGATCGACTGCGAATCTCTGCTTGTCATCTTCGCGCACCGAACGCTCGTAGGGCCTGACCTCTACCTCGAATTCGAAAAATTCAGTCAGAGCGACGGACAGCTCCGCCTGCGCGACCCCGAGCCACGAGTGGTCCGGCACCTGCACCTCGACCGCGCCGTTTGCGGCCGTCCGCGAGCGCACATAAACCGCCTTTTGCCACCGCTTGTCGCGTTCGGGATGAGCAACGATGCCAGTCGAGACCTCGACGAGCGCGTAGCGCCGATCGCCGTCCATTCCCTTGTCGGAGATGCTTGCCTTATCGAGCATCTCACCGGTTACAGAGCTGACCGGGTAGCGCCATAATTCTTTGATCACGCCGACAGAGCTCATGTTCAGTGGCTTTCGACCAGGTTCGCGCGGACTTGCGATGGTGTCGCTCCGAAAGTTCGCTTGAAGGCCCGAGTGAAATGCGAGGCGTTCTCGAAACCGACGTCCAGCGCAATTTCGATCATCGAGCGCTTCGAGTGCGCGAGCAGAACCTTGGCCCGCTCCAGACGCACGCGCTTGTAAGCCTGGGCCGGCGACATGCCTGCCTTATCCAGGAAGACGCGTTCGAGCTGGCGGCGCGAGAGCCCGACGGAAGAAGCCAAGGCAGGGATCGATATGCCGAACTCCATGTTCTGCTCCATCATGATCATCGCAGCTCTCACACGGTCATCCTCGTAATTTTCGTAGAGCGGCCTGTGCGGCTGAACATCAGCCGGCGAGCGGGCCTTTTCGATCTGCAGGACTTCCAGCGCGTTACGCTCTGCCTCCGGGCTGATGGCCCGCCGTACCAGAAGCGCGGCCATGTCAGCCGCACTGCTTCCGCCCGCGCACGATCCGCGATTGCGGTCCAGATTGAACAGCCGGTCTGAACGAACCGGCAAGTGCGGAAACCGTTCCTTGAATGCATTGGCATGCAGCCAGCTTACGCAGCTCTGGTGGTTTTCCATCAGGCCTGCTTCGGCAAGAATGAATGTACCGGTGCACAGCCCGATCAACGGCACACGTTGAGCGGAAGCGCGCTTCAGGAATGCGATTGTTTCCTGATCAACCGGCCGATCCACGGTCAACAAGCCGCCGACCACCACGAGATAGTCGAAGCGGCCAGGGTCTACAAAGTCCGATGTCGGCGCAACCTGCACGCCGCAACTCGAGGTGATCAGATGACGCGTGCTGCCGAGCACCTGCCAGTCGGCAAGGACCCTCCCCGAGCGATCGAATTCGTCGCTCGCAAGCCGCAGCGTGTCGACGAAGAGCGCGAAGGCCGATAGCGTGAAGGACCTCGCCAATACGAAGCCGACCTTGAGCTGTTTGGGAACGGAGGCTCCTTCTCCCGAGCGAAAGTCATCTGGTCTCATCGTCATGCCTCCTGTCGCTGCAGCATTTTTTACTGGATCTTGCGAGGCGCACCGGATTCCCGCGGGCAGGGCGTCGATGCAGTAGATGCTGTTTTTCATGGACGCCCCTCAGTGGCTGGCAGGCGCTGGAGTTTTGTCGAGCAGGCCGCGGCTCAACCGGTCGAGCAGGAGCGCAACCGCTACGATTGCAAGTCCCGCCCGCAAGCCCAATCCCATCTCCATGCGCGTCAGGCCACGCGTAACCTCGGCGCCAAGCCCCCCTGCCCCGACAAGACCCGCCAGAACAACCATCGCCAGAGAAAGGAGGATGCACTGATTGAGTCCGACCAGCAGTGTCTGCTTCGCCAACGGGATTTCGATCTTCCACAGCACCGAGCGTGCGTCCGCACCGATCGCGCTGCCGAGTTCACGGAATTCGTTTGGCACCTGGTTAAATGCCAATGTTGTCAGACGCAGCATCGGTGGAATGCCGTAGACAATGGTCGCGATGATCGCCGGCACGCGTCCAAGACTGAAGATCATGACCGCAGGGATCAGATAGACCCAGGGTGGAACGGTCTGCATCACGTCGAGGATAGGTCGGACGACGGCTGCCAGAGTTTTGTATCGAGAGCAGAGGACACCGAGCGGAAAGGCAATCAGCACCGAAATCAGCACGGCGACCGTTACAAGGGCAACTGTTTGCATCGATGCGGTCCAAAATCCGACGATCAGGCAGAAGCCAAGGCAAAGCCCTGCAAGGATGGCTGTTCGGATGCTGACGGCAAAGAAAGCGATGATCACGACGGCGGCTATCAGCGCATAGGGCGGCACGAAGAGAAGTGCCGCCTCGATTCCGGAAAGAACGGATTCGACTATATAGCTGATCGCAAAGAACAACGGATGAAGATTGGTATTGAGCCAATCGACTGCCGGGGCCAAAAATGCGCCTGGCGAAAATTGAAGAAGCGGAGGATTCATGACTGTCTCCCCGTCCCAAGCCGGGCCGCGCTCTGGGTTATACGGTCAAGTACCATGGTCAGGACGACGATTGCGATCGCGCCGTTGATCGAAGTAGCGATATCGAGTGTCCGGATCGCGCCATAGATGGTTTCTCCGAGCCCGCCTGAGCCGACGATCCCCGCAATCACGACCATGCCGAACGCCATCATCAGGCTCTGATTGATACCAGCCATAATGCTCGGAAGTGCAAATGGCAGCCGGATCTTGAAGAACATCTGCAAGGGCGTGATGCCGTTCGCCTCGCCCAGTTCGATGAAGGCCTTCGGCGTCATGCGAATGCCGAGCGAGGTCAGCCGGATTGCCGGCGGCATAGCCACCACGATCGTCGCAATGAGAGCCGTTGCCGGTCCGTAACCCAGCAAAGCGATGGCCGGCAAAAGGTAGATGTAAGGCGGAAGCGTCTGGATCAGATCAAGACCAGGTTCCATGAAGCGATCGAGCGCGGTGAAGAAGCCTGCCGCGATGCCGATCGGGATGCCGAGAGCAAGCGCAAGCACGGTTGCGGTGAGGACGAGCGCCAGGGTGCTCATCGTTTCGGGCCACAATCCCATCGAGAAGCAGAGAGCAAGCGCAACGCCGCTCAAGGCAGCGAACCAGACGTTTACGAGCCGCCAGCCAATGAGGGTAATCGCAATTGCCACTACGTAGAACGGCGGAAACTGGAGCAGCCAAAGTATGCCGTCATAGAGGCTTTCGAGCACCCATCGGATATTGTCGAAAAGTGTCTCGCCATTGTCGCTCACCCATTCGAGCGCGGCGTCCGTCCATTCGTCGAACGTGTCTGTAAAGCTTGAAACGTCCATGTCACTCAGCTCCCGTTGGCCGTCAGGCGGCCGCGCGATCGTTGGTCGATGTTCCCTTGACTCCCATCAGGAGGCTGCGGGGTGTCACGACACCGACCACCTGGCCGTTATCGACGACTGCGATGGCATCGCGGTCCGACTGCATGGTGAGGGTGATCAGTTCATCGATGTCCGCATCGGGAGTGGTGCGCACCAAGGCGGAAATATCGGAATTTGGCGTGCTGCGCTGGAATTCGGTAACGCTGTGCATCACGGAATGCGCCTTGATCAGGTGGAGCCGCGAGATACCCGCCACGAACTCGGCGACGTAATCATCGGCAGGATTGAGAATAATCTCTTCGGCCGTTCCGGTCTGGATGATGACGCCATCCTTCATGATGGCAATGCGGTCGCCGATGCGGATTGCCTCATCGAGATCATGGGTGATGAAGACGGCGGACTTGCCAAGCGACTTGGTGAGTTGCCGAAACTCGTCCTGCAGCTGCCGGCGGATCAGAGGATCGAGAGCACTGAAGGGTTCGTCCATCAGGATGATTTCCGGATCCGAAGCGAGCGCGCGGGCAAGCCCGACGCGTTGCTGCATGCCGCCCGACAGCTCCGTCGGATAGCGATCGACCCAATCTGCAAGACCCACGGTTTCGAGGGCGGCCCTTGCCGTCTTGTGACGCTCGGACCTGGAAATGCCCTGGACCTCCAACCCGAAGGCGGCGTTGTCGAGGACGGTTCGATGCGGCAGAAGCGCTACGCTTTGAAACACCATGCCGATGTTCTTTGCGCGCATATGCCGGAGCTCTGTCGTCGACAGGGCCGCAATGTCCCGGCCCTTCAAGAAAACTTTTCCGGAACTCGGGGTGATGAGCTTGTTGAGCAGGCGGATCAGCGTTGATTTTCCGCTTCCCGAAAGGCCCATGATGCAGAAGATCTCACCGCGCCTCACCTGCAGGCTCGCGTCGGAAACGCCGACGACGCAGTTGAATTCCTTGAGCACCTCTTTCTTGCCCAGCCCGCGATCGGTAATGGATTTCATTGCGGCAGCTGACTTGTCCCCGAAGACCTTCCATAGGGATTGGCAGTCGATCAGGATGTCATTGGCATCGGCATTTGCTGCTTTCATAGCGATCCCCTTCGAGCCAATTCGAGCTGGCTTCTGTCATTGGGTTTAGAAGTGGCCGTCCGGCATACCGAACGGCCATGTCACATCAATCTTTCTTGATGTTTTCCCAGCGCTTGATCAGGTCCGCGTGCGCGCCGACCCAATCCTGAACCGCCTGGTCCATCGTCTTTCCTTCGTTGACGGCACCGTTGATCGCCGTGATGTCGGCCAGCGGTACATAGACGCTTGCCATGACTTCACGGGCATGCGGGTTTTCTTCGGAAAAACCCTTGTGGCCGATCCAGTAATAGCTCTGGGGCGGCGGGAAGATACCCTTGGAATCTTTGAGATATTTGATCGGATATTTCTGCACCATCCATGACGGCTCCCAGATCGTCACGGCCGTCCATTCCTGTCGGTCATAGGCTGACTTGAGCGCGGCGGTCATGGCCGCGGTACTGCCTTCGACGAGCTGCAGCTTCAGGCCGTAATCCTTGACGGCGTTGGAAGCGTCCCGCATCAGGCCCGAGCCCGGCTCGATCCCAATGATCTTGCCGCCGAACTTATCGGCGTTTTCATTAAGCTGCTCGATCGTGTCGATCGGCACGTATTTCGGGACCGCAATACCCTGGTAGAGGCCATGCGAGACCGGCGAGATCTTTTCAAGCCGGTTCTTGTTTTTGTTCCAGTAGTCCTGCGCCACGTAGTCGGTCTGCGAAGCAAGCACCTGGATGTCGCCCTTGGAAAGGGCAGCATAGGCGATCCCCCATTCGGAGAATTCCGTGACCTTGACGGTATAGCCGGCGTCTTCCAGTACTTTCTTGGTGATGCCGGTAATGGGTGTCAGGTCCTCCCAGGACAGCGTGCCCATGTTGATGGTCTTTTCTTCCGCACGGGCGGGAAGCATACTGATCCCGACAATGGCGGCCGCGCAGAGCGCTTTCCACAAAGTCTTCATTGTTATTACTCCTAGTTCCTGTTCCCATTTTTGGTGAAGCCCTGCGAACCGCTGAGCCTCACATTGCGCGGCGATGGATCAACCCTCGCGGCCTGCACGCAATTCCTGAAATCGAATGACCGAATTGACGCCGAGCCATGCGAAAGGCTCGGGCGGCAGCCTGGTCGGCTCCGGCTGGTTTCTGTATTGGTCGAGCTGCGGGCTGCCGACGCCTGCCGCGAGATCGGCGGCCATCATGCCGGCAAGCGTACTCTTGACAGTTCCAAGGCCGTTCTCGCAGCAGGCCGAATAAAGCCCCTCCTCCACTTCGCCGAAGGCCGGAACATGATTCCGGCTGAGACACAACGCACCCGCCCAGCTGAACTCCAGGGGCAGGCCTTCCATCTGCGGAAAGCGCGCATCGAACGACCGCCGCTGCTCGGCAGCGATCCCGGCAACGCGCCGCTCGGAAACCTTAAGGCCCGGGTCATAGGTGAAGCGCGTGCGGATCACGATGCGGGAGCGGCCATTCGATGTGATCTTTCGGACAGTTGCGCCCATCGGGTCGGCAGGCAGCAGCGCCCAGCGATCGATGCCGGTGACCGTGGTGCCGAATTCGTTTTGAGAAAAGGCTGATGTCATCGATGCATAGGTGAAGATGTGCATCAGCCGGCCGCGAAAGTGGCCGAAGCTTTCGATATGGCCGTTTACGCCGAGTATGACCTTGGGTGCTGAGACCGATCCGCGGTTGGAGCGGGCCTTCCAGTGGCGACCTTCCCGCGAGAGTTCCAGGACCGGTGAATGCTCGAAAATGGAGACCCTCTCGTGCAATCCGCGCGCCAGGCCACGGATATAGTCGGCTGGCTGGATCATCACCGCGCCCGGCGTATAAAGGCCGCCACGATAATAGGTCGTCCCGGTCATTCGACGCATGTCGTCGGCGTCGAGAACACGGTGATCCTCGCCGATCCTTTCCAGCGAACGCCGGTAATTGTCGTTCAGCGCCAGCCCCCTGTCCGAAGCGGCGGCGTTGACCTTTCCGGATGGATCGAACGTTTCCTTGGATAGCCCGAATTCGGCTGCGACACCGGCTGCGAAGGCAATCGCCAGCCGGTTCAGTGCGATCTCCGCCTTCGTGGAGGTTTCGTCCGCAACCGAATATTCGCCCGACGACAGATTGTGCGGCACGTCGATCATGAAACCGGAATTGCGACCTGCCGGCCCTTTGGCTAACTCCCGCGCGTCGAGGACGACGATCTTGTCCTCTGGGCGGTGCTGTAAGAGGCGGCGTGCCGCCGACAACCCGGCAAAGCCACCGCCGATAATCAGCCAGTCGGCGGTGATATCACTGTCGAGTGCCTTGGTTGGCAAGCCGCGTTGGCTTATCGCTTCCCAACCTGAAACGCCGGTGTCGACCGGCAGCCGTTTGACGACGTGCCGTGTCATCTGACTGTCTCGTCGACGGACCGATCCGACACGTCGATCCAGATGGTCTTCAGCTCGCAGTAATTGTCGTGGGCGAATGCCGACTTGTCGCGGCCGCCGAAGCCGGATTCCTTATAACCGCCGAACGGCGTGGTCGCGTCGCCCTCGCCGAAGCAGTTTACCGTCACGACGCCCGCCCTGATTTCGCGCGAGAGCTTGATCGCGCTGCGAAGGCTTCCGGTATAGACCGACGCCGCTAGTCCATAATTCGTGTCGTTGGCAAGGGAGACTGCCTCGGCAATCGTGTTGAAGGTCGTGACCGAAAGAACCGGCCCGAAGATTTCTTCCTGGAACAGCCGGCTAGAACGTGTCACGCCGTCAACGACCGTCGGTTCAACAAAGACGCCGTCGCGCGTTTGGCCGCCATGGGCGAGCGAGAGCTTTTCCTTCCTTGCATCGTCGAGGAAGGACGTAACCTTCTCGAAATGGGCCTTGCTCACGAGCGCGCCGATCCGGTTTTCCGGATCGAGCGGATCGCCGGTCCGCCACTCCCGCATATAGGCGCCGATCCGCTGCAGCAATTCGTCCTTCACCTTGGCGTCAACGATCAGACGCGACGTGGCCGAGCAGTTCTCGCCCATATTCCAGAAGGCGCCATTGACGACCTGTTCGGCGACGAGATCGAGATCCTCCACATCGTCGAGGACGACCGCCGGGTTCTTGCCGCCGCATTCGAGCACCACCTTCTTGAGGTTGGAATCCGCGGCATACCGCAGAAACCGCCGGCCCGTCGGCGTCGATCCGGTGAAGGCGATCATGTCGACGTCCATATGCATGCCGAGCGGCTCGCCAACCTCCTTGCCGCTTCCCGTCACCACATTGAAAACGCCCGCAGGCACGCCGGCCTCGTGGGCGAGTTCGGCGATACGCAGCGTGGTCAGCGTCGTGTCTTCGGCAGGCTTGACGATGATGGAACATCCGGCGGCGAGCGCCGGGCCGATCTTCCAGGCAAGCATCAGCAGCGGAAAGTTCCACGGCAGAACGCATCCGACCACGCCGATCGGTTCGCGCACGATCATGGCCAGCGCATTCGCTCCAACCGGCGCCGCGTTGTCGTAGAGCTTGTCGATCAGTTCGGCATGCCAGCGAAGCGTATGGATCGTATCCGGTATATCGACGGTCTGGCACTCCCGGATCGGCTTGCCGCTGTCGAGGCTCTCCATGACGGCAAGCTCATGACGATTGCGCTCGATGAGCTTGGCGAGCTTGAGCAGTATTTCCTTGCGCTCGCCGGGTGAGCGCAGCCGCCAGCGTCCGTCCTCGAAGGATTGACGGGCCTTGAGCACAGCGTGATCGACGTCGGTCGCATCACATGCCGCAATGTCGGCGAGCACTTCGCCGGTCGCGGGGTTCGTGGAGCGGAAAACACGCCCCGACTTCGCCGGGCAGAAAGAGCCGTCGATGAAGGCATTTGCCGGAAATCTGAGGTCGGCGGCGATCGCCTTGTATTCAGCGGCAGTCAACGGTTCATGCATGGCGATTGGCTCCCGACGTTATCTGGCCGACCGTGCGCTTCAAGGTGGAGACGACGGTCTGCAATGTTCGTTTTTCTTCAGAGTTGAGAGGACGGAGCGGAGCGCGCACAGAGCCGGTCCTCAGCCCGATGATCTCGCATCCGTGCTTGATCGATTGGACGAACTTGCCGCATTCGAGGAAATCCATGAGCGGCAGCATCGCGGCCATGATCGCTCTGCCCTTGTCGAAGTTCCTCTCGATGACACAGGCCTCATAGAGAGCGACGTGCTCGCGGGGCAGGAAGTTCGAACCCGCACAGACCCAGCTCCTTGCACCCCATGCGAAGAATTCGAGCGCCTGATCGTCCCAGCCGCAGGAAAGCGAGATGTGCGGAAACTTCCGGGCAAGAAGATGCAGATTGCCCATGTCGCCGGAGCTTTCCTTGATGGCGATGACATTCTTCGATTTGCTGACGCGCGAGAAATATTCCTCACCCATCATGACGCCCATCCGCGCCGGGTAGTTGTAGAGCATGATGGGCAAGTTCGCTGCGCGGTCGACGGTCAGTGCATGAATTGCATTTTCCCGCTCGGTGGGCAGCGCGTAAGGTGGCGATGAAACAAGGATGGCATCTGCACCAATCTGCCTGGCAGCCTTGGCGTACTCGACAGAATCCTCGGTGCGGGTAGCGCCGGTGCCGACGATGAGAGGGGTCCGGCCGCCGAGGACGTCCTTTGCGTAAGACGCGAGGTCAAAACGCTCTTGACTGGTCTGAGCATAGTATTCACCTGTCGACCCGCCGACGATGATGCCATGAACGCCCGCGTCGATGAGAGATTCCAGCACGGCCGCAAAAGCTTTCCGGTCGATCTGTCCGCTGTCGTCGAGCGGCGTCACGGCCGGCGTATATATCCCCTCGAACTTCACGATGACTTCTCCAATGATTGCGTGACGGGACCGCCAACCGGGGAATCCGCCTTCAGCCCCTGCGGAGCAATGAACATCTCCATGTTCTCGCGCGAGAGTTCCCAATGTTCGAAAACAAGATCGACGACAGTGTCCTCGTCGTGTGCGCCCAACGCTTCGATGAAGCCGTCGTGATGATCGACAGCCAGCTGTAAACGCCTCTTCATGTCTTCGTTGCGCGGACGAAAGAAGGTGTGCCCGATCCGGGCGTGATCGATGAGGAGGCGACCTAGGCTCGGCTGCAGATAAGCATTCGCCGACATCTCGCCGAAGATCTCATGAAAGCGATTGTTTTCGAGAACCATTGCCAGCGCGTCCATATTGCTGCTGGCAGTGCGAAAGCGTTCCTGCGTCTGCTTGAGGTCGGCGAGCTGAGCTGGCTTGAAATTCTGCACGGCCAGTCTTCCGATCGCGGCATAGATCATCGGAGCGACGAGGAAGAAGTTGCGCAGCGTCGCATGGTTCATCGGAATGACCCGCGCGCCTCGATTTTCGCGAATGTCTATATAGCCCTCCCCGGCCAGCCGGCGGAAAATATCCCGAACCGGCGTTCGCGACAGGCCGTAGCGCTCACTTAGGCTGACCTCGTCGAGATCGGCGTCGGGATCGAGTTCCATCGTCAGAATCTGTCGTTTCAAATCTTCGTACAGGTTGCTCTTGGTCGCCTTGGCCATTCGGGCTCGCTCCTCGTTCCTTGCGGCAGACGATACACCGGTTGCGTCAGGAGTCAATAAATTGTGTACTTTGCGTACACATTAATTAGATCAACAATTATACAATCTTTGAAGCCGTCGCGGCGGCGGCCAACGCGGCTTTCGAGATCTCGGCAGCAAACAAGCGTTAAGGGAGAAGTAATCGGTGTTCAGGAATTGGCGTTTCGCACGTGCTACCGGCCAGGCTCGCTTCAGAACTAAAACGCTGGTTCCGCGTGAAAATGCCAGGATCTCCTGGCAATGGAGGCGATCGCGTTCGCGAGGAGGTTTCCGAACGGACTGTGGTGATGGTCTGAGGATCATGCCTCCGGTCGGCTCGCTCTCTCCGCGAGAGGCAACCATGGGCGCTTCCGCCATGAGGCATTCAAAGGTAGTTCTTGAGTCTAGCCAGCTCCACCGTCATTGCGCCCTTCATCAGATGCGCAGATCGCTAAAGCCTTCGGTATCTGAAGCTTGGAAGCAATTCGTTTGCTTCGGGCACGGTGAATAGGTGATGGGCGGCGCCTGTCTTGAACGGCCTCGCAACAGGACTGCGAGGCCAGTAGCGCTTTGATAGCCTCAGGCGGCGTTCGGATAACGCGCAGCGTACCAGGTCTTGAACAGGCGATACTGGTTTTCGAGGTGACGGCGCTGCGAATTGCTGAGCTTGTCGGTCTCGTTGAAATGCAGCGTGTATTCCTTCTCGCCGTTCAGCACCATCAGATACTTGTAGTGCAGCACGAGATCTGGACCTTCGTCATAGGTCGACAGAACCATCAGCGCCTCTTCGAGCTCGCGGGCGGCGCTGCGGGCAGCCGCATCGCCCTTGGCTGCCTGTTCGCAGAGCGAAACGAGATGCAGCACTTCCTTCGGCAGCGCGTTGCCGATGCCGGTGATGGCGCCGCCTGCCCCGCAATTGACAAAGCCGTGATAGACGCCGGTATCGACGCCGACCATCAGCGTCAGCGCATCATCGCCCGACGTGATGTTTTCGGCCGCATAGGTCATGTCGCTCTTGCCGCCGAACTCCTTGAAGCCGACGAGGTTAGAGAAGCGGGAGCGCAGATCGAAGAACAGGTCGGCGCGCGTCGCAAAACCGTAATAGGGGCTATTGTAGATGACCGCCGGCAGGCCCTTGGCCGCTCCGAGGATCGCCGAGAAATGGTCCCGCTGGGCCGAAACGGACGAACCGCGCGACAGAACGCGGGGAATGACCATCAACCCCTTGGCACCCACAGCCGCCGCATGAGCGGCATGTGCGACGGCCGACTTGGTGTTGACGGCACCGGTGCCGACGATGACGGGAACACCCGCCTCGACCAGGCGCTTGACGCCTTCCTGGCGCTGTTCGTCGGTCAGGAGCGGCCAGTCGCCCATCGAGCCGCAATAGACGACGGCGGACATGCCGAGGCTGACCAGTTCTTTGCCTTTGCGGGCAAGCGCATCGAAGTCGGGGCTACGATCATCGTGGCAGGGCGTCATGAGCGCCGGAATGCAGCCTTGGAATACGGAACCAGTCATCGCCTATCTCTCGTTCTCTTGAAAACTCCCCGGACAGTGGGGTTGAGGGGGCATTTAGCATCTTGCCGACTTCTTGTCGACAATAAAAATACAGAACGACTTCTCCTCAACGCTGAGCTAAGCACTGCTATAATGGTGCGGGTGTTTTGCGGTGACTAAAGCGCCAGCGTCGCGTTCTGGCGGGAATCGGCGGTGATGTAGGAGCGGATTTGGCCGACGATCTGATCAGCGTGAGCAGATGCCAGGCTGTCGGCCAGCGTCACGTCGCGATTGATGATCGCCTGGATCATCTCCTCGTGCTCGCCGACATATTGGCGCGGCAGCACATCGTTGAAGGAAGAATAGTAGAGCCTCAGAATGCGGCGGCCTTCATCCAGCAGCCGGGTGAAAAGCTCGACGTAATATCTGTTCCGGCCGGCTTGGGCGATCGCGATATGGAAGTCGCGATTGGTCGAAATCATGCCAAGCACATCGCGGCTGATGACCGCCGCCTCGAAAGCCTTCTGCTGCACAAGGATGGCGGCGATATCGCCGTCGGCGTAATTGGCAGCCGCGAGCCGGGTGGTGACCCGGTACATTAGCGTCAGCGCATCGAAAAATTCCGGCAGGCCGAGGAAATCGATGTTCGAAACGATCGTCGCGCGGTTGGTGAGCGTGGTGATCAGACCTTCGGCGGCAAGCCGCACCAGGGCTTCGCGGATCGGCGTGCGCGACAGCGCAAAACGATCGGACAATTGCTGCTCGTCGATCGGGCTGCCCGGCGGCAATTTCAGCTCGATGATCTCGTTTCGAAGCGTCTCATAGACCGTCGATACGCCGGAGCCGCGCCTGTGCGTTTGCAGTTTTTCGGCCTCTTCCACGCGCTCATCGTCCTTTGAAGCAGTAGAGCTCATGACCGTCTACTAGCGGATCCGGAAAGGGAAATGAATATACTTTCTGTCGGCAGATGGAATTTTGAATGTTCCTCCACCTCGGCAGGAGACCAGCGGTGCCTATTGCTGCTTGCCCGGCTTGCCGACACGCAAGGCGTCGCTCAGTTCCATCCGCGCCGTGCCGATCAGCTGCTCCATGGCAAAACGCGCCGCGTCGGGCCGCCGCATGCGGATAGCATCAAGCACGTCCTGATGCCGGGCGATCGCGTAATCATGGCTCTGGCTTGCCCGATTGGTCAGGCGGAAGCTTGCGAGCAGGGCGGCGCGGATGGCGGTGGCAAACTGGCGGAAGACCCAGTTGCCGCTGGCATTGATGATGGCGGAGTGGAATTCGAGGTCGGCCTGGCTCCAGGCCTCGTTGTCGCGGGCGTTGGCAGCCACCATGTCCTCGAAGGCTGCGGCGATCTGGGCGAGCTGCCTGGCTGTGGCGTTGGCAGCGGCCTGTGCGGCGGCGGCCGGCTCCAGCAGCTGGCGGGCGTCGAGAAGCGAATCGTAAAAACTGCGGTCGTCACTGAATTCGAGCGTCGCATCGAGGACCATCGGATCGAGATAGTTCCAGTTCTCGCGTGGCAGCACGCTGGTGCCGGCACGCGTGCGGGAGCGGATCATGCCAAGAGCGGACAGATATTGCATCGCCTCCCGAAGACTGGTGCGGCTGACGCCATAGACCTCTGAGAGCTCGGCTTCATTCGGAAGCAACGAGCCTTCGGCAATGTCACCGGACACGATCTGCCTGATGAGCTTTTTCAACAGCTCCTCGCGCACCGTGCGCCGTCCCTGTTCTGGGTTGGCCACCGCACTTCCCGTTCGCAGAAGTCCCGATCGCGTGCTCATAATGCCCCCCGTGCCGCTGGTCTCGTTGTCACCATGAGCAGCGCCATGCTTTCTCATCAATGCGCAACCGCAGGCTCAGCCGGCTTCTCCCAAGAAATCCGATCATCACGCACGACTGCCGCGCCCGGCGGCCGACGAGCGCATATTGTCGAGCAGGACCGCGATCAGAAGAATAAGACCGCGCACCACATATTGATAGAAGGCCTGAATGTTGAGCAGGTTCATGACGTTTTCGGCAATGCCCATGATCAGCACGCCGACGATCACGCCGGTCATCGCCGCCCGTCCGCCGGCAAGCGACACGCCACCGAGCACGCAAGCCGAGATGACGGAAAGCTCAAGCCCCGTGGCCGCATTCGGCTGGCCGGAGGTGATGCGCGAGGCAAGCAAGATGCCGGCGATGGCGCAGACGAGACCCTGCAGCGCGAAGATCCAGATACGCATATTGACCACATTGACGCCGGCGAGACGCGAGGCCTCCGGATTGCCGCCGATCGCCAGAGTGTTCTTGCCGAAGACGGTGCGGTTCAGCACGAAGCCGAAAACGATGAAAAGCAGGATCATGATCCAGATCGGCGTCGGCACCGTCAGGAAGCGCGACAGCGCCAACTGATAGAAGGCCGGATCGTTGATACCGACGGCGCGGCCATCAGACGCGATCAGCGCCAGGCCGCGGACGATCTGCATAGTGGCGAGCGTGGTGATCAGCGCATTGATTCGGAAACGGGCGATGACCACGCCGTTGACGACGCCGACGATGCTGCCGCAGACGAGCGCTGCCAGCAGGCCAAGCGGAATGGAGCCGGTCGAGTTCGACACCATTACGGCGATCATACCGGAAAAGGCGACAGTGGAGCCGACCGAGAGGTCGAAGTCGCGTGAGGCAAGGCAGAACATCATGGTGCAGGCGACGATGCCGATCGTCACCACGGACTGCAGGAGGCCCAGCATATTGCGTTCGGTCAGGAAGCTCGGCACGGTCAGCGAGACGATCACGAAGGCGATCGCGAAGATCACCACCAGACCCTGTTCGCCGAGAAGGATTTTTTTCAACGCGTTCATGACTGCTCTTCCTGAAATTAGATTGTGCCAGCGGCATTCTTGTCGGGCAGTGCCGCGGTCAGAATGCTGCGTTCGTCGAAATCGGCGCGCGCCACATTGGCGGCGACGCGGCCCTGGCACATGACCATGATGCGATCGGAAATGCCCATGACCTCGGGCAACTCGCTGGAGATGACGACGATCGCCATGCCGCCGGCGGCCAGTTCGTAGAGGATTTCATAGATTTCCGACTTCGCGCCGACATCGATGCCACGCGTCGGCTCGTCGATAACAAGCACCTTGACGCCCTGTTCGGAGAGCCAGCGGCCGAGGATGACCTTCTGCTGGTTGCCGCCGGAGAGATTGATGATGTCCTGCTTGCGCGAGGGTGTGCGCACCCGAAGCTTGGCAATGAACTGCTCGGCGACCGCAGCTTCCTTCTTCGGGTTCAAGACGCCGAAAGGCGAGAAGTGGCGACGCGAGGAGATGGCAATGTTTTCCTCGATCGACCGGCCCTGAATGATGCCGTCGAATTTGCGATCCTCCGGGCAGAGCACCATGCCAGCGCTGATCGCCGCCTTCGGGTTGTTGGGGGAAACGACCACGCCGTCGATTGTGACGCTGCCTTGATGGCGATGGTCGGCACCATAGAGCAGCCGCGCCATCTCGCTTCGACCCGCACCGATCAGGCCGAAGAAGCCGAGAATTTCGCCCTTGCGGACTGAGAAGCTGATGGGTGTGCGAAGCTTGGAGCCCGAGAGGGCCTTGACCTCGAGGCGCACCTCGCCAAGCGGCCGCTCACGCCAGCCCCAGATGTTGCTGATCTCGCGCCCGACCATTTCGGCAATGATCTGCTCGCGCGTCGTCTCGGCAACCTTGGGATGATGGGCGGCGAGCTTGCCGTCGCGCAACACCGTCAGGCTGTCGCAGAGACGGAAGATCTCGTCGAGGCGATGGGAGACGTAAAGGATGACCGTGCCCTTGGCCTTGAGCTTGTCGATCAACGTGAAGAGAATTTCGCTTTCGCGCGAGGAGAGCGACGAGGTCGGCTCGTCGAGTGCGATCACCCGCGCATCGAGCATCACGGCCTTGGCGATCTCGACCATCTGGCGGGCGCCGATAGAAAGAGAAGACACTTTTGCCGAAGGGTCGACATCGATGCCGATCTCGCCCAGCCTGGCGCGCACCGTTTCGATCAGTGTTTTGCCGTTGATGACACCGGCCTTGCCGGGAAAACGGCCGAGCCAGAGGTTCTCGGCAACCGTCAGCTCCGGAACGAGCTGCAGCTCCTGATGGATGACGATGACGCCGGCATGGAAGGCATCGCGGACGGAGCTGTATTTCTGCTCGACGCCATCGATGAGAATGTTGCCTTCATCAGCCGACTGATCGCCGGAGAGCACGCGGATCAAGGTGGACTTGCCGGCACCGTTTTCGCCCATCAGCCCGTGCACGGCGCCCTTTTCGACACCGAAGGAGACGTTGGACAGTGCCTGGACGCCTGGATAGCCCTTGGAAATGGAATTGAATTCGAGGAAAGCCATCATCGCTCCGCCGAGAATATGCCCGGCGGTTGCAACGCCGCCGGGATGAAATCATCATCAGAGGATGATTATTCGATGCCGAGGTCCTTGCGAACCTTTTCGTAGTCACCACGCAGAGCGAGGGAACCCGAGGTCAGCGTGACCTTTTCCGGCTCCTTGCCGTTGGCGATCCAGTCATACATGTTGAGCGCGGTCTCATACCCATGCCGCTTCGGCGAGATGATGACCGTGCCGAAGAAGCCGGTCGCAGACGGCTTCTTGAACTCGTTGATCGCCGATTCCGCGCCACCGATACCGACGCCGATCATGTTGTCGGCGGGAATGCCGACCGATTCCGATGCGCGCACGGCGCCGAGTACCGCTTCGTCATTGAGGCCGAAGGCGATCCAGTACTTCACGTCGGCATGCTTGTTGAGAACGGTCGTCGCAGCATTGAGTGCAGCCTCCGTATCCGTCTTTGCCTGCGGGGCATCATAGATGTTTTCAGCCGGGAAGCCGGCAGCCTTCAGAACCGAGATTGCGCCCTCCACGCGGTCGACGGCGGTCGGCAGTTGATCGTAGGAAACGCGGATCGCGCCGACATTCTTCATGTCCCAACCGCGCTTCTTCATTTCGTCGACGATCGCCTGGCCCACGCCTTCGCCGATCTTGGCAGCGGAAATGCCCATATGCGGCACGTCTTCCAGCGGCTTGCCATCGGCACCGACCAGACGGTCGTCGACAGTCATCAGCTTGAGCTGGTTGGCGGCCGCCTTGGCGACGATACCGGGGCCGAGCTTGACGTCAGGCGTGCAGATGATGAAGCCCTGAGCACCCTGCGCACCGAGGTTGTCGATCGCCGACTGGACCTTCTCGCCATCTTCGGCGCCGATCTTGACGACAGTGAAACCCTTTTCCTTGGCGGCCTGATCGGCGAATTTCCATTCGTCCTGGAACCAGGGCTCTTCCGGCTGCTTCACGATGAAACCGATCTTGACATCCTCCGCCAAGACGGAGCCGGCGGCCAGAATGGCAAAGGCGCCAGCGAGGACGGCTGCTTTGAAGAAGCGCATAATCTCTCTCCCTAAAATCTCGATCTGCCGCTCACTCGGCAGCGACTACTGAATATGAATAAACATCATACCAGTCAATATTTGTGTATGATTATTTCTGCGATTTCGCTGGTGAAAAAGGCAGATGAACTCCTGGTATGGCCGCCATTAATCGATAAATCGGCAGAAAACACGCTCTTGACCATCTCCAAGCTGCAAAATAAATCCTATATATATTGACATTCGGATGACCGATAATAGGGTGCCGCCACAGTCCGGATCAGCCTCGATCTCACGGAGAAGACGTCGCTTCATGGCCATCATCGATTTGCAGGGCGGTGCGCTTTCGGCCCGCATTTCTACGACAGGCGGGCTGCTCCTTCATTATTCCTGGATGCGGGACGGCTTGATAATCCCGCTTCTGCGGCCGGCGACCGATAATGCCGATGCACTTTCCTCTGCCTGCTATCCGCTCGTGCCCTTTGGCAATCGCGTTAGAGGCAACCGCTTCACCTTCAAGGGGCAGGACTACAGCCTGCGGCCAAACAGGGACTGGGATCCGCACTACCTGCATGGCGATGGCTGGCTGGCGGAATGGGACCTTCTTTCCAGGGATAGCAGCAACGCGCGCATCGCTTTTCGTCATCGAGCCGACGGCACGCCGTATAGCTATCAGGCAGAGCAGAGCTTCGCACTGACGGCAGACGGGCTGGAACTCTCAATGCAGGTGGAAAACACCGGTGACGAAGTCTTGCCTTTCGGGTTTGGCTGGCATCCCTTCTTTCCGCTGACCGAGCGCACGACGCTTCTTGCAAAGGCCGATCGCTTCTGGACCGAAGCGGAGGACTGCCTGCCGGGCGAGCCCGCAGAAATCCCTGCTGACCTCGATTTCTCGCGGGCAGCAATGCTGCCGCAGCGCTGGATCAACAACGGCCTCGAGGGCTGGAACGGCACGGCACGCATCACCTGGCCCGAGACGAGCACAGTGCTCGAGCTGACGGCTGACCCGATCTTCCGCCACGCCGTCCTCTTCCTCTCGGACGAGCGTTTCGACCCGGGATTTCGCAGGGACTATTTCTGCTTCGAGCCGATGTCACATCTTGCCAATGGGCACAATCTTCCTGATCTCGGCGACCTCACCGTCCTGCGGCCAGGCGAATGCCTCGCGGGCTCGATCCGTCTGCAGCCACAGGAAATCGGCTGATTATCACGCGCATAAAGAGGAAACAGACGATGCCAAACCGCCTTTCCGGAAAACGGGTCTTCATCACGGGTGCCGCCCAAGGGATCGGACAGGCGATCGCCGAGGCATTCGCGGCCGAGGATGCCCGTCTCTTCCTCGTCGACCGCGATGAAAAGCTGCTCGAGGAGACGGCTGCCGCCCTTGCTGCAAAGGGAACCGTACTCGGCTACCAGGCAGCCGATATCGCTGATGGCGATGCCATCAAGACGGCCGTTGTAAAAGCGGCGGGCGAGATCGGCAGCATCAATGCCCTCGTCAACAATGCCGGCGTCAATGTCTTTGCCGAACCCTTGCGGACGACCGATGAAGAGTGGCAGCGATGCTTCGACATCAATCTCAAGGGCGCCTGGCACTGCTGCCGCTCTGTGATACCGCAGATGATCGCGGAAGGTGGCGGCGTGATCCTCAATATCGCCTCGACCCACGCCTTCACCATCATTCCCCACACCTTCCCTTACCCACTCGCCAAACATGCGCTGCTCGGCATGACCAAGTCCCTCGGCATAGAATATGCGCCCCAGAACGTGCGAGTGAACGCGATCGCGCCCGGCTACGTCTCGACCCAGAAGGTCATCGATTACTGGAACGGCTTTGCCGATCCCGAAAAGGCAAAGGCCGAGACGATGAAACTGCATCCGGGCGGGCGCATTGCCACGCCTGAAGAAATTGCTATGGCGGCGGTTTTCATGATCTCGGACGAATGCACCTTCATGAATGCTACCTGCCTGACGATCGATGGCGGGTTGAGCGTCATGCAGCACCAATAGGAGCGGCCCTTCTCCATCTCTCGTGGTCTCAGAGTGCAGGCGCTCACATCTATTGTCTAGTTTTTGCGCAGCAGCATTGCTTGACACAATTTTGGGCGATCCATAGAGTTTTATCCATCTGGTAAAAAAGAGGGGAACTCATGATAAATCAGATCATTATGTCTCGCCGCACGGTGCTTGCCTCCGGCATGGCACTCGGTGCAACCGCCTTTGCACCCAAGCTCTGGGCGCAGGAAAAACTGAAGGTTGCAGGCATTCACGCCTCGCCTGTAGAAAATGCCTGGAACTCCTGTCTGCACAAGGCGCTTCAGGATGCCGCTTCGGAAGGCGTGATCGAATACGTCTTTTCCGAAGGCGTTTCCGGTACAGACTATCCGCGCGCGATGCGCGAATATGCCGAACAGGGCTGCGCCCTCATCGTCGGCGAAGCCTATGCCGTCGAACGCGAAGCCCGCCAGGTTGCCGCCGATTATCCGAAGACTGCCTTCATGCTGGGTTCGAGCGGGGAAGCATCAGGCGACAATTTCGGCGTCTTCGGCACCTGGAACCATGACGGCGCTTATCTCGCCGGCATGCTGGCCGGCAAGATGACGAAGTCAGGCATTGTCGGCTCGGTCGGCGCGCTGCCGATCCCGGAAGTCAACATGCTGATGAATGCCTTTGCTGCCGGCGTGAAGGAAGTCCGCCCGGATGCCAAGCACCTCGTCGCCTTCATCGGCACCTTCTTCGATCCGCCGAAGGCGCGCGAGGCCGGCCTTGCCCAGATCGATGCCGGCGCCGACATCCTGTTCGGCGAGCGCATCGGTACGGCAGACGCTGCCAAGGAGCGCGGCATCAAATCGGTCGGTTCGCTGATCGACTATACACCGCGCTATCCCGACACCGTCTTTGCCAATGCCATCTGGGGTTTCCGCCCTATCCTGAACGCGGCAATCGCCGATGTGAAGGCAGGCAAGCCGACCGGCAACAACTACACCCGCTTCGGGCTGATGAAGGAAGGCGGCAGCGATATCGTCTACGTCAAGGGTGTCGCACCGGCTGAAGCCGAAGCGGCGATGGAGGCCAAGCGCGCCGCCATCAAGTCCGGCGCCTTTGAGGTTCCGATCATGCCTGAGGAGCCGAAGTAAGCCGGCATCTGCATGAACGGGATTGAGAAAAGCAAGAGCTCGATACCGGGCGGCGACGCGATAGCGCTCGCCGCCCGGATCGGAACCGGTGCATTTGATTGCACCGAAGCAATGAAGGCTGCGATTTCCGCTGCCAGGGCGAAGGATGCGCTGGGCGCGATCTGTCATCTCGACGAAGACCTGGGCCTAGCGAATGCCGCCGCGCTTGATCGCGAATATCGGGACAATCCCGCCATATTCTCCCTCCGGCCGTTTGCCGGCGTGCCGACGCTTGCCAAGGATCTCGGCGGCCCGTTCAAGGGTCTTCCGGTTCGCGCTGGCTCACGGCTCTTCGACGGCATGCTCGATCCGTCTGCCGATTCCGATCTCGCAGATCGTTTTCGTCAGGCCGGTTTCAGCCTCTTCGGTCTCACCACCAGCCCGGAAGTCGGCCTCTCCCTTGCAAGCGAGCCGGTGCGCGGGCCTGTCTGCCGCAATCCGCTCGATCCCTCCCGCACGGCGGGCGGTTCTTCCGGTGGTGCGGCCGCTGCGGTCGCGGCCGGCATCGTGGCGATTGCCCACGCAACGGATGCCGGTGGTTCCATTCGCGTGCCCGCCGCCTGTTGTGGTCTCGTCGGCCTGAAGCCCAGCCGCGGCGCCATTCCAGGCGGCCCGGGCTTCGGCAATCATCTTGGCGGCATCGCCAGCGAGCTGGCAGTCTGCCGCTCGGTCCGCGATGCCGGCGCAATATTCGACACGCTTCATGGAAACCCCGCCGGACCTTACCCGGAGCCGGCGCTCGACGGGAGCGAAAAATCCCGCCTGCGCATCGGCCTGCTAACGGATACCGGCAGCGACTTTCCGACCGAGGCTGCACGGCAGCAAGCCGGAGAGGCCGCGGCCCGCAGCCTCGAGGGGGACGGACATGAGATCGTCATCGTGGAATGGCAGCGGCTTGAAGCAAACGTCATCACGAGTGCCGCCATTTTCGCCGATATCATCGCAATCAATCTGGCATGGCTCGTCGATAGCTTTCATCTTGACCTCTCGAAGGCCGAGCCTCTGACGGCAGCCTTTGCGGTGCGCGGGGCCAGACTTGCCCCAACTGCGCTCTGGCAGAGCCTCAGCACCATGCCGCATGTCAGCCATGACCTCTGGCACCTGTTCGACGATATCAGCTGCCTATTGACGCCGATGCTTGCGACAGCCCCTCTGCCGATCGGCTCCTTCCCGACCGATCATCAGGATACCGACCTGCATCTGAACCGCATGGCGCGCTTTGCGCCACTTGCCTGCCTTGCCAATATTTCCGGCTTTCCGGCGCTGACACTGCCTTTTGGAAGCGATGCGGACGGAATGCCGCTGCCTGTGCAATTGCTGGCGCCAATGGGCCGGGAACCGCTGCTGCTTGCCCTTGCCTCGCGGCTGGAAGCAGAGCAACGTTGGATCCACCCCCATGCCATTGCGGGACTTGCCACATGATATCAGCTCCCGTGCTTCAGCTTGCCGACATCAGCAAGCGCTTTGGCGCAATCCAGGCCAATGAGGATATTTCGCTGAGTCTTGCCAGGGGAGAAGTGCTGGCCTTGCTCGGCGAAAACGGCGCCGGCAAGACGACATTGATGAGCATCCTCTTCGGCCATTATGTACCGGATGCGGGAACGATCCATATCGAGGGCGCCGAATTGCCGGCCGGCCGGCCGCGGGCGGCGATCCGTGCCGGCATCGGAATGGTGCACCAGCATTTTTCCCTGGCGCCGAACCTGACGGTGCTCGAAAATGTCATGACGGGAACGGAAAGGCTCTGGTCCTGGAAGTCGGAGAAAGCCGCCGGCCGCGCCAAGCTTCTCTCCATTGCCGCCCGCTTCGGCCTCGGCGTCAACCCCGATGCCCGGCTCGGCGACCTCTCGGTCGGCGAGCAGCAGCGCGTCGAAATTCTCAAGGCGCTCTATAACGATGCCCGAATTCTCATTCTCGACGAGCCGACGGCGGTGCTGACCAATATCGAGGCGGAACGCCTTTTCCAGACGCTTCGGGAAATGGCCCGGCAGGGCCTGTCGCTGATCTTTATTTCTCACAAGCTTGACGAGGTGATCAGTGCAGCCGACCGCGTCGTCGTGCTGCGCGGCGGAAAGGTGGTCGCCGAGCGGCGGACCGGCGAGACCAGCAAGGCAGAGCTCGCCGAACTCATGGTTGGCCGCCGGGTGACGCGCCCGGTGCGTGAAGCGTCTACGCCGGGCGCAGTCGTTTTCGAGGCTGTCGGTATCACCGTCTCTGACGGCGGCCAGGAGCGGCTGAGAGATATCAGTTTTCAGCTCCATGCCGGCGAGACACTCGGCATCATCGGCGTCTCCGGCAATGGCCAGACGACGCTCAGCCATCTCGTCAGCGGACTGGTGGGCTGGAGCCGCGGCGATATCATTCTCTTCGGGCAGCCGGTCACCGAACTCAGTGTCGAAAGTCTCATCGAAGCCGGTATCGGCCGCATTCCGGAGGATCGCAATAAGGAAGGCGCGATCGGCGAACTCGCCGTCTGGGAAAATGCCGTGCTGGAGCGCATCGCCGCGCCGCGCTTCTCTCGCCGCGGACTGGTCGACCGCAAGGCCGGCATGGCCTTCACTCAGGAGATCATCGCGGAATTTGATATTCGCGGCGGCGGACCGGCGACGCGCACACGGCTGCTGTCTGGCGGCAACATGCAAAAGCTGATCCTCGGCCGCAACCTGCGTGACAGGCCGAAGATCCTGATTGCGGCGCAACCGACCCGCGGTCTCGACGAAGGCGCCGTCGCCGCCGTCCATGCAAGGATATTGCAGGCACGAAAGGAGGGCACGGCCGTGCTTCTGATATCGGAGGATCTGGACGAGGTAATTGGTCTTGCCGACCGCATCCAGGCGATCGTCAAGGGACGCCTGTCGCCGCCCGTGGATGCCGAGACTGCCGATCCAAGAAAACTTGGCCTAATGATGTCAGGCGAATGGACGTCCGAGGCCCAGCATGCGTCTTGAACGCCGCGATCATCGCCCGCTCTATCTAGTCATAGCGGCACCCATCGCCGCCGTCATCGCCGCACTCGCCATTGCCGGCATCCTGATTGCGCTTGCCGGCGCCCCTGTCTTCGAAGCCTATTGGCGCATTCTCACCGGCGCCTTCGGCACGCGGCTTTCGGCGACTGAGACTCTGACACGGGCGACACCGCTGATGCTGACCGGCCTTGCCGCTGCTGTCGCCTTTCGCGCCCGGCTCTGGAATATCGGCGCCGAAGGCCAGTTTTATCTCGGCGCCATCACGGTTGCCGCACTTGGCTCCAAGCTCCTGGCAGACCTGCCCACAGCGTTGCTCATCCCCGCCTTGCTGATTGCGGGCGCCGTCGCCGGCATGGTGCTGATCCTCGTGCCGCTCTGGCTGCGGCTTCGTTTCTCGGTTGATGAAGTGGTGACCAGCCTGCTTTTGAATTTCGTCGCCCTGCTCTTCGTTTCCATGCTGATCGATGGTGTGCTGAAGGATCCGCTCGCCTTCGGCTGGCCCCAATCCATGCCGGTTAGCGATCACGCCCTGCTGCCGAAACTGGTGGCGCGCTCGCGGCTGCATGTCGGCTTCATCATCGCCATCGTCATCGCGCTTGCCGTGCATCTCCTCCAGTCGCGCACCGTCTTTGGTCTGCGCTCGCGCGCAGCCGGTCTCAACCCAGCCGGTGCGGTCTTTGCCGGCGTGCCGCTCGGCATGACGCTGGTCAAGGTCGCCTGCCTTTCCGGCGGTCTGGCGGGTCTCGCCGGTGCGATCGAGGTGATGGGCGTGAAGGGGTATGTGACGACCGATCTGTCGCCTGGCTTCGGCTATTCCGGCATCATCGTCGCCATGCTCGCCAACCTGCATCCGATCGGCGTGATCTTCGCCGCGCTCTTCACCGCCACGATGTTCGTCGGCGCCGACGGCATGAGCCGGGCGCTCGGCATACCGACCTATATTGCCGACGTGACCGTCGCCGTCTCGCTGCTCACCATGCTCATTGCCCTATTCTTCACCCAATACAGGATCCGCAGATGATGGCTCTGATCGACATTGTCTCATCCGCGGGCCTCTGGGCCGCCGTGCTGCGTATCGCGACACCGCTGATCTTCGGCACGCTCGGCGCGCTGCTCTGCGAGCGGGCGGGCGTGCTCAATCTCGGCATCGAAGGCATCATGACCTTCGGGGCGATGATCGGCTGGCTCGCGGTCTTTCATGGCGCCGATCTCTGGACCGGCCTTCTGGTCGCAGCCTTTGCCGGCGTGATCTTTGGCCTGCTGCATGCGCTTCTGACCGTCACGCTCGGCCTGTCGCAGCACGTCACCGGCCTCGGCATCACGCTCTTTGCCTCCAGCCTCAGCTACTTCATCTTTCGCCTGGTCGTGCCGCTTGCCGGTACACCGCCGACGATCGTGCCTTTCCAGCCGCTCGATATTCCCATTCTCTCCGATCTGCCCTTCCTTGGCTCGGCCCTCTTTGCACAGACGGCGCCGACCTATCTGGCGATCTTCCTGGCACTCGCGATGGGCTATCTGATCTTCCGAACGCCACTTGGCCTGACGATCCGCATGACCGGCGAAAACCCGCATGCCGCCGAGGCGCAGGGCATAGACCCGATCCGGATCCGTTATGGTGCGATCATTGCCGGAAGCGCCTTGATGGCCGTCGGCGGCGCTTTCCTGACGCTCTCGGCCTTCAACAGCTTCTTCCCGACCATGGTCCAGGGGCGCGGCTGGATTTCCATCGCGCTCGTCGTCTTCGCCTCGTGGCGGCCCGGTCGGGCGCTCTTCGGCGCCCTGCTCTTTGCCTTCTTCGACGCCTTCCAGCTGCGGCTGCAGACGGTGTTCGGCGGGGTCGTGCCCTATCAGCTTTTCCTGATGACGCCCTATCTCCTATCGATCGCAGCTCTTGCCGTGATGGCGCGACGCGCCCGCGTGCCGCAGGCGTTGATGCAGCCCTATCGCCGCGGCGAGCGGTGATCCCATCCTTCAGAACCACAACAGACCGGTGCCGCCATGTTTGACCTGATCATCAGAAACGCAAATCTTCCCGATGGCCGCATCGGCATCGACATCGCCATAGAGAAGGGCAAAATCGTCGAGGTGGCGGGCAGGATCGAGGCCAATGCCGGCGAGGAAATCGATGCGACCGGCCGACTCGTCAGTCCGCCCTTCGTCGATCCGCATTTCCACATGGACGCAACGCTCTCGCTCGGCCTGCCGCGCATAAACCGCTCCGGCACGCTTCTCGAAGGCATTGCACTCTGGGGGGAACTGCGGCCGATCCTCACCCGCGAAGCCCTGGTGGAGCGGGCGTTGCGCTACTGCGATCTCGCCGTCTCGCAGGGGCTTCTCGCCATCCGCAGCCATGTCGATACCAGCGATCCCAGGCTGGTCACCGCCGAGGCGCTGATCGAGGTACGCGAGAAGGTCGCTCCCTATATCGACCTGCAGCTCGTCGCCTTCCCGCAGGATGGCTACTATCGTTCGCCCGGCGGCGTTGACGCCCTGAACCGTGCGCTCGACATGGGTCTCGATATCGTTGGTGGCATTCCGCATTTCGAGCGCACCATGGCCGATGGCGCAGCCTCGGTCGCAGCCCTCTGCCGCATCGCCGCCGACCGTGGCCTGCCGGTCGACATGCATTGCGACGAGACCGACGATCCGCTGTCACGCCATATCGAGACGCTTGCCGCCGAGACGGTGCGTTTCGGCCTGCAGGGCTGCGTTGCCGGCTCACACCTCACATCCATGCATTCGATGGATAACTATTACGTCTCCAAGCTCATTCCGCTGATGGCGGAGGCGCAAATCAACGTCATTCCCAATCCGCTGATCAACATCATGCTGCAGGGACGCCACGACACCTACCCGAAGCGGCGCGGCATGACCCGGGTGCGCGAACTGATGGACGCCGGCCTCAACGTCTCCTTCGGCCACGATTGCGTGATGGACCCTTGGTATTCCATGGGCTCCGGCGATATGCTGGAGGTCGGCCATATGGCGATCCACGTGGCGCAGATGGCCGGCATCGACGACAAAAAGAAGATCTTCGACGCGCTGACCATCAACTCCGCCAAAACCATGGGACTTGAAGGCTACGGCCTGGAAAAGGGCAGGAATGCCGATCTTGTCATCCTGCAGGCGCGAGATCCGGTGGAGGCGCTCAGGCTGAAAGCAAACCGGCTGACCGTTATCCGCCGCGGCAAGGTCATCGCGCGTTCGGCTCCGCGCATCAGCGAATTGCTTCTCGCCGGACGTCCGGCAACGGTTGACGGCGCCGCCTATGCCCCGATCGTCCCCGGCACCTAAACCTCTCCTTGGGTGCGCCCTCAGTGCTCGCCTTAGACCTTGATGAGATAAGTCGGCGTCAGGAGGGCGCGACGGGCAGGTGCTGGAGGTGTTCCACCTCGATTGACCCGGACGGGGCCGCGATTGCCGGGCACTATCCTGTTTTGAACCATCCGCTCCGAACCCGGTAAGCCTGGAACCCTTCTGCGCCGAAAGACGTTTTCAATCCGTCTGCCTCGTCTCGAAATTCATCAACAATTCGCAGACTCACGGATCCGGATGACAACACAGCAGATCCTCGCCTTCTCCGTCATTGCTGTCATGATGGGTGTCTTCATCTGGGATCGGTTCAGATATGACGTCGTCGCATGCTGCGCTCTCGTTCTGTCCGTTGCTGTCGGTATCGTGCCGAAGGACAAGGCCTTTTCCGGTTTTTCCGATGATATCGTCATCATCGTCGGCAGTGCGTTGATCGTTTCGGCCGGCGTGGCACGATCGGGCGTCGTGGATATGGCGATCAAGCGCTTCTTTCCGAACCTCAATACACTACATAGCCAGCTCGCCACTCTGATGATCGTCGTGGCGCTGCTTTCCGCCTTCATTAAGAATATCGGCGCCTTGGCGATCATGATGCCGGTCGCCTTTCAGTTCGCCAGGAAGTCTGGCGCCTCACCGTCCAAATATCTGATGCCTATGTCGTTCGCCGCCCTGCTCGGTGGCCTGATGACGCAGATCGGAACGTCGCCCAATATCGTCGTCTCGCGGCTGAGAGAAGAGATGACAGGCAGCTCCTTCACCATGTTTGATTTCACCCCGGTTGGAGGAGTGCTGACGATTGCCGGCGTGATCTTCCTCATCTTCTTTCATTGGCTGGTGCCAAGCCGCACGAAACAGGGCCGCTCGATCGAGGAAGCGGTCGAGATCACGAATTATACGTCCGAAGCAATGGTGACGGCCGAATCGCCGATCGTGGGAAAACCGGTCAGCGACCTCGTCAGGCCCGGTGACGGCGAGGCGATTGCCACGTCCGTCTTGCGCGCTGCAACGCGCATGTCCCCCTTCCCCGATCTGACCTTGCGGGAAAGCGATATCGTCCTGCTTGAAGGTCCGTCTGCCGCGATCGACCGCATCGTTTCGGCGGGTAAGCTGCAGCTCTCCGGCAAACCGATAAGGGAGAATGGGCAAACGCAGACGGAGCTCATTTCCATCGAAACGATCATCAGCCAGGAATCGCCATTGAAAGGTCGCTCTGCCAAAGAAATTGCGCTCGCCTATACGCGCGGTGTCAATCTGCTGGCGGTCAGCCGGCATGGTCAACGGCTGCAGGAGCGCCTTGCCAATCTGACGCTTGCTGCCGGCGACGTGCTGGTGCTGCAGGGCAGCCGGGAAAATCTGCCTGTCGTTATTCAGGACCTGGCCCTGCTACCGCTTGCCCAACGCGAGATTCTGCTCGGCACGCGCAGGCGGGCCTTCATTCCGCTGGTCATCCTGGCGCTTGCCATGGTGACGACGGCAATCGGCTTTGCGCCGGTGCCTGTGGCCTTCTTTGCTGCGGCACTCGCCATGGTCGTCTTCCGGGCGATCCCGCTTGCCGATATCTACAAATCGGTAGACGGGCCAATCCTCATCATGCTGGCGGCCCTGATTCCCGTTTCGGATTCATTGCGCACGTCAGGCGGCAGCGATCTCATCGCCCATGGACTGGGCGAGGTTGCAAAGGGCTTGCCGGCTTGGAGTGCGCTCGGATTGATCCTGATCGTCGCGATGGCGGTGACACCCTTCCTCAACAACGCGGCCACGGTCCTCGTCATGGCTCCCATTGCCGCCGGTTTCGCAACCGATCTCGGCTTCAAGCCGGAAGCCTTCCTGATGGCGGTCGCGATCGGCGCCGGCTGCGATTTCCTGACGCCGGTCGGCCACCAATGTAACACACTGGTCTTCGGGCCGGGGGGATACAAGTTCTCCGACTACCCGCGCCTTGGCCTGCCATTGTCGTTTCTGATCATCCTCGTCAGCGTGCCGGTGTTGCTCTATGTCTGGCCAGTCAGCTGATTGCCGGTTTAAGACGGATTGGCTCAAGCGGCAACCGCACCGGCCCGTCACGCCAGAGATCAGCAAACCACAGTTCCTCAAGCCAAAGATAAATTCGCTTCTGTTTCACCGGCCCACCGGTAGGAATCATGGGATCTACGGCCGCGGCCTGTCGGTCTGCGGGAGGGTTTCCGATGCTGATCGTTCCGCTGGATTCGAAGGGCTCCCGAAGCGCGTGTAGACTGCGCCTATGATAATACCGAGCACCAGGAGCGCGAGCACGTAAAAAATCATGCCGCGAATTGCGATGCGTGGAGTCTTTGCCATGGAATGCTCCTCTGTCACCACGATGAACGCCGAGGACTTGGCAGGGTTCCCCGCGAGGCGGTCACCCCAGGGCAAAACGATACAAAGTGATAGTTTTCGGAACGCTCGTTCCGCGTTACGACAAGGATTGCAGAGCGGCGACGCTCGCCCGCAGCCGGGGGGCTGCGAAATCCAGAAAGTGGCGCATCTTGAGCGGCATCTGCCCACGGGCGAGATGGACCAGGTGGATGGGAGCGGGCTCCGGTTCGAAGTCCTCGAGCACGATTTTGAGCACGCCGGCCGCGACCGCCTCTGCGACCTGATAGTAAAGCAGCCTGGTGACGCCGGCGCCGCGGATGGCGGCCTCGACAGCCGCTTCCGTCGTGGTGATGGAAAGCCGCGGTGTAATTGCCACCTCGACTGGTTTGCTGGCGCCAGACTTCCGAAACTGCCAGCCTGCGAACGGGCTCAGCACTTCAACGCTGATGCAGGGCAGATCCCGGAGATCGGCCGGCTCCTTCGGAACTCCGCGACCTGCAAACAGAGCGGGGCTGCCGCAGACCACCCTGCGAACCGAACCGACGCGCGTGGCGACCATGGCGCTGTCGGGCAGATTGCCGATCCGTACCGCCATGTCGACATGCTCCTCGACGAGGTCGATATTCCGGTCCGCCAGCATCAGCCGCACGTTGATTGCCGGAAAAGCAGCCAGAAAGTCGGTTACGACGGGCAGGACATGAAGGCGCCCAAATTGGACCGGGGCCGTTAACACCAGATCGCCCTTCGGCATCGCGAACTCGCCGGATGCCTGGCGTTCGGCCTCCTCAACCTGCTCAAGAATGCGCTTCACCGCTTCTACATAGGTAGAACCCGCATCGGTAAGAGCGATCTTTCGTGTGGTTCGGGTCAGGAGCTTGGTTGCGAGCAGCGCCTCAAGCTCGGTGATCTTGCGGCTCAGTGTCGGCAGCGGAATTTTCAGCGATCGGCTGGCTGCGGACAGGCTTCCCCTGTTCACCACTTCCAGCAGCATTGACATCGCTTCGAACCGGTCCAAATCATTCTTCCGCTTATTGGTAAAATCACTTCCACTAAAAGCATATTCTCTTTGTGGATGGAAATCGCCAAATTCCCATCAACAAGCCAATCGCGACTTGTCCTGTTCGAAAGGAGATCGTCCATGTCCCGCATTTCCATCCCAACCAAAGACGAAGCACCGGAAGCGACAAAGCCCACACTTGACGGCATCCAGAAGTCGCTTGGGTTCGTCCCGAACATGTTTCGCCTGGTTGCCAACAGCCCGGCGGTGCTGAGCGCTTTTACCGGTTTTCAAGTCGCATTGTCGAAGACGCTCGACGTCAAGACGCGTGAACGGATCGCGCTTGCCGTCGCGGAGGTGAACGGGTGCGGCTACTGCCTGTCCGCCCATACCTATCTCGGCCTCAACCTGGCAAAGATCAGCCCTGAGGAGATTGCGCTGAACCGCAAGGGTACGTCCGCTGATGCCAAGGCGAACGCTGCGGTCAGCTTTGCGGCCAGGATCGCCGAGGCACGCGGCCACGTCTCCGATGCCGATCTCGCAACCGTGCGCGCAGCCGGCTTCTCTGATGCGCAGATCGTCGAAATCGTCGCGCTCGTCGCCGAGAATACCTTCACGAATTATCTGAACGAAGTCGCCAGAACAGATATCGACTTCCCTGCGGTATCGGCCGCCAATGCGGCCTGATGGATGAGGAGCAGGGTTGACGCCCTGCTCCCTCCCCGACACTTTGAGGAGACGGATCATGACCTACGGATTTCTCGACATCGCCTCGACCCCCAGCGTGCGCGCCGCACAGGCGGAAATGGGTGTTCAGAACTTCTGGAACGACCTGCCGAGCGAGCGCAGCTTCGACCGCTTCACGGAAAACGAGAGCGCCTTCATTGCATCGCGCGACAGCTTCTACATGGCCTCCGTTTCCGAAACCGGCTGGCCCTATGTCCAGCATCGAGGCGGGCCGCAAGGTTTCCTGAAAGTGCTTGACGATCGCACGCTCGCCTTTGCGGACTATCGCGGCAACCGCCAGTACATCAGCACGGGCAATCTCGCCGCCAATGACAGGGTCTGTCTGTTCCTGATGGACTATCCCCGCCGGGCACGGCTGAAGATCTATGCGCATGCCGAAAAGCTAGCGCTCGATGCCGATCCGGCACTGACGGAGCTGCTTACTACGCCGTCCTATCGTGCCAAACCGGAACGCCTCTTCCGCCTGCGGCTCGAAGCCTTCGACTGGAACTGCCCGCAGCATATCACGCCGCGTTATACCGAGGCGGAGATTGCCGTCGCCGTCCAGCCGCTTCGTCAGCGCCTGGCTGAACTAGAGGCAGAGAATGCAGCCTTGCGGGCGCAGGTCGTAAGCTCTGCCGATACTAGTAGCTGATTGGCAAGAGCCCCATGCCTGGGAAATCGCCGCCATGGCTCATCTGTTTCGGCCGAGCCGCTTGGCGTCAGTCGGAAACAGTCACGTCAATCCAGCGGCCGGTCCCTTGGTTGCCATAGATATCAACATCAACCCAGACATTGCCGTGGACGATCATTGCTGCAGCTTCCCGGGTCATGGAGCCACTACGGAGCATGGCTTCGAGCGATTGCCGATTGGCGGGATCGGCAAAGAACGAGTCCGATTGGTCATCACTGTCGCGAATACCGTACCGGTGGAAGTTGGCTCGATCCTGCCGGATAATCTGCCAAGGCTGCGTGAGCCGCGTTCCGCTTGAATTGAAGAGATCGGCCTCACCGATATAGGCACGGTAGTGCTCCACCAGGCGGTTTGCATGGGTGGCCGTCACGTTCGACTGGGCAAGCGCAGGGTGGCCGGCAAACAGCACACTGACGACGATCGAAACGATTTTTTTCATGGCGCTCCTCTTCAGGACATCAATATTGAGACTTGAAGATGTTTGCCAGGGTCAAGGCCGGGAATGGTTAATGTGGCGAACGTTTTGGGCTCGTCACCCGCCGCAGATGCATGCCCTTGAGCTGATCGGCGCTCTGACCGTCTGTCGCCACTCGTCATCAATCCAAGGCAAAGCTTCGGGGCTGGCGCTGTCAACCACGACTGAGCAGCGCGGCTCTCGCCGCCGACAGATCCTCAACAATCCCGCCAGACTTGTTACTCCCGCTCATAGGCGACTCGGGCACGGCGCCAGACGATCCTGACTTTACCCCAATCCGTGTCGGCGTGGTGCAGCAGCTGGTCTCTCATCGGGTGCGACAAGGGCCGTCAATGCCGCAGCATCCGATGAAAGCCGCGATGTCAGGAACCAAGCAGGTCAAGCAAAGTTAAGGCGAGATGTTCTCCCGACGGCTGGCGCTGCCGACCACGAATTTCACCATCATGCTGCCTGGTGCCCGACGGAAGGCAAATATCCAAGATCACGACCATATGGGACACCAAGAGATGAATAAGCATCCCTACGCCATGTTCGCCCTCAACATGATTCTCAGCCTAATCGTCATGTATTTCGTCATGTTCTCGATGATCGACGTTCGAAGCGATTTCCGAAACAATTTCAATATGTTCTACATGGCGCTGACGATGGTGGCTCCGATGGGCATCATCATGCTCGCAACCATGGCCGGCATGTACGGCAACAAGAGGCTGAACATCGGAATTCATGTCGCCCTTGCGGTTCTGTTCGTGGCCGCCTTTGCTGGCACGCGCACCCAGGCTCTTATAGGTGACCGCCAGTTCATCGCCTCGATGGTCCCGCACCACTCGGGCGCTATCCTCATGTGCAGGGAGGCATCTCTAAATGATCCGGAACTAGTCACGCTCTGTTCCGAAATCTCTCGAGGCCAGCGCCAGGAAATCGAGCAGATGAATGCGATCCAAACTCGTCTTGGCGGTTTCAAATAGGCGGGTTCATCATGTCGGAGGCCGCCGCGCGAACGCCTTGCAGGTGTCGTATTTCGGATCGCCACCGAGCGAGGCCCGCAGTCTTTGCATCGATGGTATCGCCGGCATTCCCTTGAACGGATCCTTGCCCTTGAGCAGATCAGATGCGCGCGGCGGGCGGAGGAGGGTTCAGTCGAAAAAGCCCGCATCCTCTTCGCTGAGATATCTCCTGGCCCCTTCAGCGTCGATATCGAGGCCGAGCCCCGGCGCTTCCAGCAGGTCCACCATGCTGTCCTTCACGATCTGAGGCGGCAAACCGATGACCAGATCCTCCCACCAAGGGTCGGAAGCGCTCGGATATTCGAATGCGACGTAATTTGCAGGCAAGGTGGCGCAGACATTGATCAGCGCGCCGAGGCCTAGCAGGCCGTTGGCCGTGCCGTGCGGTGCCATCAGGATCGAGTGCATGTAGGCGTGCTCGGCGACCCATTTGAGCTCGGCAATACCGCCAATATCGGCTGGATCGGGGCCGATGACGCGTACCGCCTGCGTCTCGATCAGCTCCTTGAAATTGTGCCGCAGGTAGATCTGCTCGCCAGTGTGGATCGGCGTCGAGGTGGAAATCGTCAGTTCCCGATAAGCCTGCGGATTGACCCACGGCACGTAGTCGCCCGTCAGCATGTCCTCGAGCCACATCAAATTGTACTTCTCAACCGCGTGAGCGAACTTGATCGCATCGGGCAGCATCCAGCCCGGACCGCAGTCGAGCGCCAGGCTGACTTTGTCCCCCAGCACCTCCTTCATCGCGATCACGCAGTCGAGCATGTGATTGAACCCACGCTCGCTGATCACGCCCTGATCCATGGCGCCGTGATAGCCGGCCTTCGTCTGCGTCACGCCGTAGTGGAAGTCCTCAACCGTATCCTTCATGTTGGAGTGGAACGAGATTCCTTGCTTGATCATGAAGAAGTTCTGTGGCTGCTCCATCATCCATTTGACGTCTGCGGCGTAATCTTCCGGCCGGTCTCCCGTGCGTTTCTGGCGGATCGAGCCGTTGTAGACGCGCACCTTGTCGCGCACCTTGCCGCCGAGCAGCTTATAGACGGGCACGCCCGCAGCCTTGCCGGCAATATCCCACAGCGCATGCTCGATAGCGCTCACTGCCGCGCCGTACGGCTTGAAAGAGCCGCGTTGGCGGATCTTCAGCATGACTCTTTCGACATCGGTCGGATCCTCGCCGATCAGCGCCTCGCGGAAATGCAGCACGAAGGGCTTGAGGTAGGATTTGGTAAATTCGACTTCGCCCAAGCCATAGAGGCCCTCGTCGGTTACGATGCGTACGATCGGGTGTCTGCCGATGACAGCGCAGCGGAGATCGGTAATCTTCATCTTCGGTCCCTCTTGCCTCAGCTCCAGGTGCGGTCCCAGGAATATTCATCGTCCCAGTGATCGGTAGGCAGCCAAATGCCGCTGACACCGGGCTGCAGATGCTGCGAGATCACCTCGTCGACGACATCGTCGATTCCCAGGCCCGGCTTGTCCGAAACGGTAATGAAGCCATCCTTCACCAGCGGCTTCGGAAGGCCGGTGACGATGTCGTCCCACCAGTCGACATCGGCCGAGTGGTATTCGAGCGCCATGAAATTCTCGGTCGCGGTCGCGACATGTGCCGCGGCCATTGCCGCGATTGGACTTTCTGCCATGTGGATAGCCATGGCGACACCACGGTCCTGCGCCATGTCGCCAATCTTTTTAGTCTCGAGGATGCCGCCGCTGGTGAGCAGATCAGGGTGGATAACGGAGACGCCGCCGCTCCTGAGCAGAGGCTCGAAGCCTTCCTTGAGGTATATATCCTCGCCGGTACAGATCGGCACCGTGGTGGCGTCCTGCAGTTGTCGGTATTGCTCGGTATATTGCCATGGGATCACATCCTCGAGCCAGGCTGGGACATATTTTTCAATGCGCCTGGCAAGGCGAATGCCGTTCTGCATCGAGATATGGCCGATATGGTCAATCGCCAGCGGCACATCCATACCGATGACCTCACGAACCTCGGCGATGTATTGCTCAAGCAGGTCGAGGCCCTTGTCGGAAAAGTGCAGGCCGGTAAACGGGTGCGGAATGTTATGCAAATCGTACTTAGCGTTGCGGGCGCGCCGCTCTTCAATGGTTTTCAGCGGTCCGCGACGGGGGTCGTCGCGGTATCCTTCCAGCGAGCCAGCCGGAAACACGACCGCACCGGGCACATCGGCGATCTGCATCAGCCCCAGATCCATCTTGAGGAAGGTGAAGCCGAGCTCCATGCGCTGCTTGAGACGTCTCCCGGTCTCGATGCCGCTCGGCACCGTCGCGTCGGTATCGCAGTAGACGCGCACTTTCTCCCGAAAACGGCCGCCGAGCATCTGGTAGATGGGAACGCCATAGGCCTTGCCGGCAAGATCCCACAACGCGATTTCGACCGCCGATACGCCGCCGCCTTGCCGGCCGTGCCCGCCGAACTGCTTGATGCGGCGAAACAGGCGGTCGATGTCGCAGGGGTTCTCGCCAAGCAACCGGCTCTTCAGCATCAGCGCGTAGGTGGCGCTCGCGCCGTCGCGCACCTCGCCGAGCCCGACAATGCCTTGGTTGGTGTAAATCTTCAGCAGCGCTGAGGTGAACGGCGCGCCGACAATCTCGGCTACCCGCATGTCGGTGATGCGAAGTTCGGATGGCTTGGAATGCGTACTTACCCGATTGAGCGCCTCGTCGGCTCCATCTGCCTCTAGCATGATTTATCCTCGTTCTGGTCGGGGGCACTTTGGGTGGCGTTCAGCGCTGCTAGCTAGTCGAGCTCGATCTCGTGATCTTGAAGGTAGTCGCGGTTCATCTCGACGCCGAGACCAGGCTTGGAGGTAAGCTTGAGGCTGCCATTCGAGACATCAAGGGGCCCATCGATGAGGTGATCATATTTGCCGAGGTTCCACTCCGACGTTTCGAGCTTGTAGAAATTGGGAACGGTCATCATCACCTGCGCTCCCGCAACCACGTTGATCGGGCCTGCGGCGTCATGGGGCGAAACCGGGATATAGTAGGCTTCGCATAGGGCAGAAATCTTCTTGAGTTCGGTAATGCCACCGGTCCAGGTGACGTCAGGCATGATGTAGTCGGCAAGCTTGTTTTCGAGCACCGGCACGAAATCCCACTTCGTGTGGCCACGCTCGCCCCATGAGATAGCGGCGCTGACCTTTTCACGGACTTGCTTGAGCGCGTTGAGGCTCTCCGGTGGACAGGGCTCCTCAAACCAGTCGATCTGACCGGCCTCCTCGAGGCTCCGGCAAAGGCGGATGGCGGTCGGGACGTCAAAGCGACCATGGGCATCGATGAGGATGTCGATGTCGGGGCCTGCCGTTTCGCGGATCAGGGCGGTAAGTTCGGCGGCTTCGCGCTCATCCTTGCGGGTCATGCTGCCATCGAGATAGCCATCCCGCTGCTCGCGAGGCTGCCCATCAGCGGTGCGGCCCTGGTGGGGGAAAGGATCGAACTTGAGCGCAGTGTGGCCAGACTCGACGATGTCTCTGATTTCCCGGACCACAGCCTCCTTGTTGGTAAACTTACACTGATCGGGATGGGTGTAGAGCGAAACCTCATCGCGTACCGGTCCGCCCAAGAGTTCATAAATCGGCTTGCCAAGAACTTTGCCGCGGATGTCCCAGAGAGCGATGTCGATGGCGCTTATGCATTCGACTGCCGCACCGCGACTGCCCATGTAGGTGAAGTTGCGGAATATCTTGTGCCACAGATACTCGATCCGCGCAGGGTCTTCGCCGGCAATAGCGGCACCGATCTGCCGCAAGATCGTGCAGAGGGCGCGATTGGCGAGCCTTGTCGTGGTGGTGATCTCGCCCCAGCCGCTCACCCCCTCGTCTGTCGTCACTTCGACGAACAGGAACTCTCCCCAATAAGAAGCATCGGATTTGATAAGCCACGGCCGAACGCTGGTGATTTTCATCTCAACTGCCTTTAACTGAACTGGTGGGGATAACGATACTGAGGGTTCCGGATTCTATCCTGCTCGAGCGGCATTACGCGCACGCATGTGTTCGAGGATGTGCCGGCCGGAGCCCTCGACATGGCGTGCAATGAGGTCGGCTGCCTCGTTCGCATGTCCTGCTTTTACATGCGCGATGAGCTCGCGATGCTCGCTCAGGATCGCGGCACGCCGGGCGAGCGTGAAGTCGAAACGCCGGCTCACGGCTCGCAGCACTTCGCGATGCTTCCACCAAAGTTCGGCGGCATGGCGGTTGTAGTGCTTTTGGTACATGACGGTGTGAAAGGCGGTGTCCAGCTCGCTGTGCCTGAACGGATCGGCGAAGTTGTTCTCTTCAATCAGGCCTTGGATGCGTTCGAGTTCAGCAATGTCCTCGACGGTGGCCATATTCACGAACCATTTCGTCAGTGCCGGCTCGATCAAGACCCCGATCTCGTAGATGTCCCGGACGAAATCCTGATCTATGGGCCTCACACGCGCTCCGCGATTGGGAACGAAGGTGACAAAGCCCTCCCCGCGCAGCAGTTGCAGAGCCTCGCGCACAGGATTGGTTGAGGTGCCGTGGCGTCGGGCGAGATCGGTGACAACAAGCCGCTCGTTAGCAGCGAGCCGCCCCTCGATGATGTCTTCCCTGATCAGCTGATAGAGCGAGGCGCCCTCGCTGGAGGCCCCCATAGCGTCGATGCCTTCGGGTGGTTGCGCTTTAAAATCACTTGTTTCGGCCAAGACTGTCCCCAGTAAATACACACAATGTTCGGATATCATGCAAATTTTCCGGAAACAATGTACGATTTCTCTCATTGACAGACAATCTTCGATCTGAAAACGTATGATCAGGTCGAAGGGATACATTAGGGAAAGTCCCACGGCCGGGAGCAAAGACCGCTCGACGCAGAGCGGCATGGGAGAGAACCTGGGAGGTTGCCTATGACGAGGATTTCACTCGGCCGTGCCGTCCTGCGCGGCACCATTTCGACTGCTTTAATGGTATCGTTGATGTCCGCGTCTGCGCTGGGCGCGCCGGTCGATTTAAGCAAATGGTCGCCGGAATACGTTCGCTCCATCGCCGGCACACAGGATTTTGACACGGCCGGCGATTGCGGCAAGGTCACTCCGCTCGACTACAAGGGGCGACTGACTTTCTGGTACCAAGGCGTGTTCGAGGGCGATCCCGACCTCCTGCGGCAGTATTACAAGGACTTCTTCGAGACCTTCCGCAAAACCTATCCAAACATCCAGCTTGAGGAACAAGCCCTCACTTATAATGACCTGCTGGACAAGTTCCGGACCGCGCTCCTTGGCAATGCAGCGCCCATGGCGGTCCGTCTGCAAATCCTGGGTGGCACCGAGTTCGCCTCAAAGGGCTATCTGCAGCCGCTCAAACCCGAGGATGTAGGCTATTCGACCGAGGACTTCTGGCCCGGTGCGATGAAGGCCGTGACCTGGGAGGGGGTAACCTACGGCATTCCGACCAATAATGAAACGATGGCGTTCATCTGGAACGCCGACATCTTCAAGCGTGCGGGCCTCGATCCGGACAAGGCTCCGGCAACCTGGGACGATGTCGTCAAATATTCCAAGCAGATCCACGACAAGCTCGGCGTTGCAGGTTACGGCCTCGTGGCACGCAAGAATGCAGGCAATACGCCGTACCGTTTCATGCCACAGCTGTGGGCCTATGGCGGCGGCGTCTTCGACGAAGCTGCTGCCAACCCGACCTATAAGGAAGTCGAGCTCAATAGCCCGCAAAGCAAGGCGGCATTGCAAGCCTCCTACGACATGTATGTTCGCGACAAGTCGGTTCCGGTTTCGGCGCTCACAAACCAGCAGGCCGATAACCAGCCCCTCTTCCTGGCTGGCCAGCTCGGCATGATGATCTCGCACCCGTCAGACTATAACGTCATGCTCGACCTGCAGAAGAAGACGACAGGAAGCGACAAGGAAAAAGCGCAGACTGTCATCGACAACATGCGCTACGGCCTCATTCCGACAGGCCCGGACGGCAAGCGTGCCGTCGTGTTTGGCGGCTCCAACATTCACATCCTGAAGCCCGAATATGTCGAGGGCGGCAAGGTAGACGAGCCGGCAGCAAAGGCTATCATCTGCATGTGGACGAGCCCGGAATGGTCGCTGAAGATGGCCTATGCCGGCTCGAACCCGGGAAACCTTAACGGCTTCAAGACCAAATGGATGAAGGAACGTCTTGATAGTATCAAGTTCCTTGATGTCACGACCTCGATGCTGCCATACGGCATCCCCTTCCCGGCGCTGCCACAGTCGCCTGAGATCATGAATATCATCGTCCCGGACATGCTGCAGAATGCTCTGACAGGAGCCATGACCGTCGACCAAGCAGCGGACGACGCGGCAAAGAAGGTCAAAGACCTGATGGACGGCGGTCTCTAGTCCAAGCCTGACCACGATCTGACCGGCTGCGCCGACACCGCAGCCGGTTTCTTCCAAAGAACGAGGGCAGGCATAGTGACGATCTTGACTGGCAAGGCCGAGGCGCGCCGAAGACTGCAACCCGACAGGTTCGGTGTGCTGCGAAAGATCTGGGAGCATCGCGCTGACTACGCGTATGTGCTTCCTTCGATCGCAGTGATGCTCATCGTCATCGCCTACCCTATCTACTATACGATCGAGCTGTCATTCTTCAATACTCCGCCTGGCCTGCAGCTTCGAGACAAGATTTTTGTCGGCCTCGACAACTACATCGCCATCCTCACAAGTCCGGTGTTCTGGAAGGTCACCTCGAATACTCTTATCTGGACGCTGGGATCCACTTTCATCTCATTTGTCCTGGGATTTGCCTGTGCCCTGGCGCTCCACCGCGACTTTGTTGGCCGCGGCATCCTGCGCGCCATCCTGATCATTCCCTGGGTCATCAGCGCGGTCGCCGCGTCCTATATCTGGAAGTGGATCTACCATTCGGACTTCGGGATCATCGGCGCGGTGCTCGTCGGCCTCGGATTGGCGGATCGGCCGCCGAATTTCATCGACAGCGTCAGCACGGTGCTGCCCTCGTTGATCGTCGTCAATATCTGGCGAGAGTTTCCGTTTGCCATGATCATGATGATGGCTGGCCTGCAGACAGTTCCCGACCAGTTGCTGCGCGCCGCAAAAGTCGACGGAGCCAATGCTTGGCAGCGGTTCTGGCACGTCACCTTTCCGCACCTGAGAAACGTCTCGACGGTGACGATCCTTCTGCTCGCAGTGGCCAACTTCAATTCCTTCATCATCCCCTGGATCATGACCGGCGGCGGGCCGTCGAACGCATCGCATATCTGGATCACCCACATTTATGAACTCGCCTTCGGCCGCCAGCGCTGGGGGGTGGCATCGGCCTATTCGGTGCTGCTGTTCCTGATCCTGATGTCGCTCGGCTACTTCTACGTCCGTGCGCTGAGCGGTAACGAACGGAAGGACGGAAGCGAATGAGCGCGATTGCCGAGACTGCTCATCGAAGTCAGGCGCGGCGCCTCGCGCGCATCGATGGGTGGCGGTGGGGTGGACGCATCTTCCTGGTGTTCATGCTCCTTTACACCGCGCTGCCGATGATCTGGATGCTGATCACCTCGATCAAATCCGGCTTCGCGGCCATGCAATTCCCGCCGCAATGGTGGCCGGACCAACCGACCCTCGCGAGCTATCAGAAGCTGCTCGATCCCCAAAACAGCGTCGGCCAGGACTTCCTGCGCTTCTTCTGGAACAGCCTTTTCGTCTCCACTGCCACGACCATCCTCTCGGTGATCGTGGCGGTTCCTGCGGCCTACGCGTTTTCGCGCTTCACCTTCCCGGGCCGGAACTTTCTGTTCTTCGCCGTCTTGCTCCGCAACATGTTCCCGGCAGTGATCTTTCTCGTGCCGCTCTTCATCCTGATGCGCGCGATCGGGCTGGTAAACACGCATGGGTCGCTCGTCCTTACCTACCTCACATTCGGCCTGCCGCTGGCAATCTGGCTCCTCAAGGGCTTCTACGACAACATTCCGGTACAGCTCGAGCAGGCCGCACGCATCGACGGGGCAACGCGGTTCCAGGCCTTTGTCCTGATCGTGATGCCGCTATCGGCGCCAGGCATCATCGCCACAGCGATCTACTCCTTCATCGGCGCGTGGAACGAGTACATCTACGCCTACACGTTCCTGTCCAAGAACGAGCAATTGACGCTGCCGGTCGGCATCCAGCGCTTCTTCTCGGAAAACACGACGGACTTTCCGGGCCTGATGGCGGCAAGCTTCATGATGAGCGTGCCCGTCGTGGTCCTGTTCCTCGTTCTTCAACGCTACTTCGTACGCGCCCTCACAGAAGGCGCAGTCAAACACTAGGGAGTTGCCTGTGGCCCACGTGGTCCTCAAAGATCTGGTCAAGACCTATGGCGCATTCAAAGCTGTCAACGATGTTTCGCTGACGGTCAATGACGGCGAATTCGTTGCGCTCGTCGGCCCTTCAGGCTGCGGCAAGACAACCACGCTCAATCTTGTCGCAGGGCTCATCCCGGTCACATCGGGCGACATCGTCATCGGTGACCGAGTGGTCAATGACCTTGACCCCAAGGACCGGGACATCGCAATGGTGTTCCAGAACTACGCGCTCTATCCGCAGAAATCGGTCTACAAAAATCTGGCGTTCCCGCTGCAGATGCGCAAACTGCCGCGGGACGAGATCGACAAGAAGGTCAGGGAAGCAGCGCGCGTGCTCGACATGACGCAGTTGCTCGAGCGCAAGCCACGCGAACTTTCCGGCGGGCAACAGCAGCGCGTAGCGCTCGGCCGTGCCCTCGTTCGCGATCCGGCAGTATTCCTGATGGATGAACCACTTTCCAACCTCGACGCAAAGCTGCGCGTGCAGATGCGCTCGGAGATCAAGCGTTTTCACCAGGACCTCAAGGCGACGATCATCTATGTGACGCATGACCAGCTCGAAGCCGTGACCATGGCCGACAGGATGGCGGTGATGAACGGCGGCTATCTGCAGCAATACGATACTCCGGCGCAGGTCTTTGCCCATCCGGTGAACATGTTCGTCGCCAGCTTCGTCGGCAGCCCGGCGATGAGCCTTGTCCCACTGGAGGCATCAACGGCAGGCGGCGAGACGGTGTTGACCAGCGCGGAGGGCTGGCGCCTCGAGCTTTCGCAAAAAAACGCCCAGAAAGTCACGAGGGCAACCAGCAGGAAAGTCGTGCTCGGCGCACGCCACTCGACGATCAGGCTGCACAAGAGTGCGATGCCTGGGACCGTCCCTGCCAAGGCCTACACGGTGGAGCCGACCGGAGACGTGACTTTCGTACAGGCGTTTCTCTCCGGCGCCATCGTCAATGTCAGCGTCCCGCCGACCATTGCCGTCGCGCCCGACGAACAGATCTGGCTCGAGTTCGATCAGGAGCGGATGCATCTGTTCGACGGCGAAACGGAAATGGCCCTCAAGGCCAACTAAGACCAGGCGGATGCGCGTGAAACGAGGGCGTCTATGACTGCGAAGCTTAAAATCACGGCGATCAAGCCCTATCCGGTATGGGTGGGAACGCGCAACCAGATGCTGGTCAAGGTGGAGACCGACAACGGCATCTTCGGCTGGGGCGAGAGTGGCTTGAGCGGTCGCGAGAAGGCCGTGACCGGCGCGATCGAGCACTATCGCGAGTTCCTTATCGGCCGCGACCCCATGCAGATCGGACGGATCTGGCAGGAAGTTTATCGCAGCCAATATTTCGAAGGCGGCCGCGTTCTGCAGGCGGCGATTTCCGCCATCGACATTGCGCTCCACGACATCAAGGGCAAGGCGCTGGGCGTGCCGGTCTACGAACTGCTTGGCGGCAAGCAGCGCGACCGCATTCCGACCTTTGCCTCCACCGGCGACGAGGCCGAGGGCGATGTTGCCATCGAACGAGCTCGCGAACTCCGTGCAGAAGGGTGGCAGGCCATCCGCTTCTTCCCCATCGGGCAAAGCAGCAGCGACATCTTTGAGCCGCGGGAGTCGATCGGCGCTACCGCACGGATGCTGAACAAGGCGCGCGAGGCGTTGGGCGACGACGTCGTCCTCGGCATCGACTATCATCATCGGCTGTCGGTGGCAGAGGCGGCGAGCTTCTCCAACAAGCTCGGCCGTGGCGTGCTTGATTTTCTTGAGGAACCGATAAGAGACGAAACGCCGGAGGCCTATGAATCCCTGCGCAGGATGACGGACATCCCGTTCGCCATCGGCGAGGAATTTGCCAGCAAGTGGCAGTTCCTGCCCTATATCGAGCGTGGCATCCATCAGTTCAATCGGCTCGATGTCTGCAACGTTGGCGGGCTCACTGAGGCGATGAAGGTCGCTGGCTGGAGCGAGGCGCACTATGTGGACCTGATGCCGCACAATCCCCTTGGTCCAGTCTGCACGGCTGCGACTATCCATCTCGCCGCCGCGGTGCCGAATTTCGCTTGGCTCGAGACCAGGGCGCCCGAGGCGAAGCTCGGCTTCGATAATTCCGACTTCTTCCCCGTGCAACCACGGCTCGACGGCCCCGATTATCCGGTGAGCGACCTGCCAGGGCTCGGCGTCGAGGTCAACGAAGAAGCGGTCAAGGCGCAGAGCTTTCGCTTCTGGGAAGCGCCTCACCTGAAGCGCCGCGACGGTTCTGTCACAAACTGGTAGTTTCATCCACCGGAGCCTAAAATGACGCATACGCCCGATATCACGCGACCGCCCAAAGAGCTGATCGATGCGCTGAAGGAGATCGGCGCCGCGACCATTGCCGGTACGCTCGGCCACATGGGTTTCCGCAATCCGCACATGGTCGGTCCGGTGGCCCAGAGCCGTGGGAAGTCGATCGTCGGCCCGGCGCTCACCCTTCAATTCCTGCCGCAGCGGCCGGACCTTTTCAATGAGGGAGAATACGCCGATCCGGAGACGCAGTTGCACCGGCACGTGCTCTATCACGCGCAGGAGGGCGATGTTGTCGTGGTCGACGCGCGCGGCGACATGAGCTCTGGCGTCTTCGGCGATATGATGTCGACCTATTTCAAAGGCAGAGGCGGCGCCGGTATCGTGATCGATGGCTGCATGCGCGATCGGCCCAATGTCGAAAAGCTCGATCTCGCCCTCTGGCTGCGCGGCTGGACACCCAACTACCATGTGCAGACCAGCATTTATCCCAATGCCGTCAACGTTCCAATTGCCTGCGGCGGTGTCACGGTGATCCCCGGAGACATCATCGTTGCCGACGATGACGGGGTGGTGGTGCTTCCAGTCGCTATGGCCGCAAAAGTTATCGAAGAATCGCAAAAGCATCACGATTGGGAGGAGTTCTCTCGGCTGAAGCTTATGGAAGGCGGGTCGTTGCAGCGCTACTATCCGCTACACGACGATGCCCGCGCAGAATACGAAGAGTGGCGCAAAACAAAACGCCCGGGAATAACTTAGCCGATGGATTACCCAGGGCTGGCGGCGAACTTTCTGATGTATCGCCGGCGTCTACATAAAAAACACGGAGTCGAATTTCGCCGCCGGCTATTGCATTGACTGATTGAAAATCGATGTGTGCCGATTTGAAATTTACATGGCGTCCACTTGAAACCAGATCGGTGGCGTGCTCGCAGCGGGCGGAAGATCTCGCGGTTCCTCAGTCAGGGCCTGTGGCTGTCGGGTCGTTTCGCACTCGCGACGCAGCGGGTTGCAATCGCCGGCCGGCGCATTTGCTGCGGCATGTGAAAATGGCCAACCGAAAACGACGATGGGCATTGAATTTGAACGGGGCCGATCTGGCCGCAAGATGGGACGCCGACCTCCGCGAATGAACCCCGACTGAATGATGCTTTCAGCTTCCGTTCCGAAGGGAGCGACTAGAAGAAAGCCGTTCAACCGCGGTCTTATCCGCCTGAGGAGACATAGTCATGATCCGTACATCTATGATGGCAACCACCCTCGTCGCACTTGTGGGCATCACCGCCGTAGCCCCCGCCATGGCCAATGATGTTCGTATCGAACAATATGGCTGGTCGAACTCTGCCGGTGGGGCGCAAGAAGGATACGGAAACCGGATCAGAACCTACCAGAACGGTGACTACAATCGCGTTCCTGGCCATCAATATGGTCGTCACAATCTTTCAGCTATCGGTCAGGAAGGCAGCGACAACTATGGCGCCACCTATCAGAACGGCAACCGCAACGTAGCGGGCATCGGCCAATTTGGCTCCAGCCATACGACCATCCTTACCCAGGACGGCAACGGCAACATCGCCGCTGGCGTCCAAGTCGGCCATGGCTGCAACGCCAATGTCAGCCAGGGCGGCAACGGCAATGTCGCGGCCTTCGTCCAGGCCTGCCCGTAAGCGACTGCGCGATGACGTGAACGAGGTCAGTATCGCAACAGCAGACCATTAAGGAAAACGACCATGCCAAATAGCATCAAACATCCGCGCTGCGCGATGACGATCCTCGCGCTGGTCCTGCTTCCCGTCGGTGCGGTTGCCGCCACGACGACTGCCAACCAATCTGACGGGGCGCAGCTTTGCGAAATCAAAGCAACGCCTGGCGCAGGTATGGTGAGACTGGATGCGCTCATCCACGCCGACAAGCGTGTCGGGGGAGCGTATACTTTCTATGTCGAAAAATTGGGAGACGGCGGAAGCTCCACGATCAACCAGAGCGGCGATTTTGATGCCATCAAGGGACATACGGCAATCCTTGGTTCAGTCTCGCTCGACTCGAAAGGAGCCAAATACAAAGCCACACTGGACGTTGTCATCCAGGATAGAAGTTTCGGTTGCACGAAGCAGATCGGCGGCGACTAATCGGCCTCCACACGCTGTAATTTTCCTAAAGGGGCGCCGGTTTCCGGCGTCCTTTTGCTTTCGGGTCGAAACGACTGAACGACAACTGAACGGGAAATTCCGACTGGGTTCAGCTGCAAGATGCCAAGGTTGATCATCGGCTCAGGCAGCCGAAAATGGAGATCAGGATGACCAGCAACGTATTTAAGATCCTTACCGTCACTCTTCTTGCCGGGAGCCTCGGCCAAGTAGCCTTGCCTGCGCCAGCCCATGCCGGCGGCCGGATCTCGTTCAACCTCGCGCCTGATAATGCCGAGGATGCGGATTTTTTTTCAACAGGGCTGCGCGTCTATTCGCTCTATCGCGGCCTGAAAGACGCCGACATCCACCAGCTGGGCAGAGGTAACGCGGCTGGTATCGCTCAGGCTGGCCATCGCAACCTCGGCTTCATCCAGCAGCGGGGCAGTGGTCATTCCGCGACCTTGCGGCAGAACGGCAACAACAGTGCCTACGGGATTTTCCAGTATGGGCGAAATGCCGAAACCGACGTGGTGCAGGATGGGGATAATGGCAGCGGTGCCACCTTCAGCTACGGCTGGTAAAGCAGATCACAACAGTCTAAAGACGACGTTACATTGTTTCAGCAACAACTATTCGCCGCTTTTTTCGCAGACAAACGCAATGCCCATCACCTAGAGAATCGCTCCGATCAGCCGGGCATCTTGTTGGCTGCTGGCTCACGCAGACCAGACGCAGAAAGGACCACTGTCCCGACGAGGACTCCGGGCGCGGCCTGTTGAATGCGGCTTTCCTTCAAAACGTGTTGTCTGTGCCTCGGTTCGGTCGTCGACAGCTTTGGGTAATCGGACGTCATGGTCGGTCAAGAACCTTTGCCCCTCGTCACGGTTTGGTTGGGCAGCCCTTTGCCAGGCGAGATATTTGGTCTCGCGCCCCCGTGAGTTCAAAGCCAGTGCTGTATTCCACATCGGCCTCGACGGCGTACATGGTCGCGAAATCAATGCCAGATGTGAGGGCGGCAAGCAGCTTCGGATGCTTCGAGAGAACAGTCGTTCGTCGATCGGGACCGTGCCCATCAAGGCGGATCGTCTCTTTGTACTTCCCAATCTCGAAGCGCGCCGATCGCAGGCCCATGTCGCCAACAGTGGCATCGCCAATCTCGAAAATGAGACCGTTCTTGGCGTCGCAACGCACCATGTAACAAGCCTCGTTGTCGGTCGCATCAACCACAGAGCATGTTCCAACCGCTCCAGCATGCGAACCGCTAAGCCGGACCCATGGAGCGGGGGGTTCGACTTCCTGTGCAAGCGCAGGCGATGCCGCAAGGCACACGCCAAACACACAGGCTGCCACGCCAACCATGCCTGCAACTACTGGTCCGTGAAACCTCATCCGATCCTCGTTTTTCTGTGACGTGCGAGCCCAAGAGCGTCTCTACCTGGACACGCTTGTCAAGATCGATTGACGGGAAACGCAGATCAACAGGCGGGTGGCGCTTATGATCACGCCTCGCTCGTTTCGACAGGCCGGTCGGCCCATCCAACGGGATCGACTGGGCTTAGTTATATTGCAGCGACGTGGATGTGAGCCGCCGCCGCTCGGATGAACCGACGGAAAGATCACGCGACCGCCCTTCGACAATCGTCAACCACCTAACGCGGTTAGGGCGGCGAGCCCCTTCTCGAACTTTTCAGGATCAAGACCGGCTCGCTCGGCCTGAAAGCGATTGTCCTCCAGATCGGCCCGTTTGACGGCCCTGGCCAGCGCGTTGGATGCGGCTCTTCGGATAAAAGATTCATCATTCTCGCCGGACCTGCGGGTCAGGGCATCGACCGCAGCAATGACGCTAGCAGAAAATCCTTCCTCTCGAAGGCGATCGATGGTCCAGCCCGGGGCTTTCTCCGGAATATCGTGGAGATAGGCGACGACTTTTTCAGACTCGCTCGTCACCTTCCCGGCGACGCGCTCGCAATGCTGAAAATAAGGGTTTCCAATCTTGTCCTGCTGTCCTTCGTGCGCATCCATGGCGACTTGTCTTGCATGATCCAGATGTCGTGCTGTCTGCATGGTCCAGCCTGCCTTTCTCGATTACGATGTATAACACGCTATCTGGCCCAGAGGTTTCCGGTATGCGCGAGCGACCACCATTCTCTTCACTTCTGAAACTCGGAAAATCGGAACTCTGTGTACCTCGCGCGGCGCGGCGACTTCTCTGACGACCTGCAGAATAGGTGCTACGCCCATAGCCAGTGCACTGCTCAACGTACCCGCCGTCTCATCTGCTCGACTGATATATCTTCTTATACGGCAATCTGGTCAGCAGTTCTCAGGCGTCGCGCCGCTTGAAAGAAGGCTTTGCCAGTGGCGGGGGCTTTCCAGGACAGATGCCAATCGCAAGCGCCGTGTTGACTCCGCCATCTGAACAATCCGGGGATCACTCCGACTTTTCAACGTAATAGGCCGGAAGCGGTCCTACGCGTTCAGCTCGTCGAGAGATCGGAACGAACGGACCGCCGTCTGTTTCAACATCCGCAATGGCCGTCGGCGCTCATGGCAGCGAGAATCCAAAACGTTTTGGCTTGACTCCCAAAACGTTTTGGAAAATTCTCTTGACGATTTGGAGAAAGATCTTGGCCAACCTCAAACAGCTCGCGCACTCGCTTGGACTGTCGATCACGACCGTGTCCCGCGCGCTCGATGGTTATGCAGATGTGTCCGCCGCCACGCGCGAGCGTGTTTGCGAGGCTGCGGAGAAGGTAGGCTATCGGCCGAATGCTTCCGCCCGTCGCCTCCGCAGGCAGCGCGCCGAACTCGTTGCCGTCACGCTGCCGAGCGATCCTGGCCATATCGGCCCTCCGCATTTCCTCGATATGTTGTCCGGCTGCGCCGAACACCTTGCTGCTGCCGGCCTTAATCTGGTGATTGCACCGGTGCCGCGCGGCGAGAGCGAACTCGACATCTGTCGCCGCTTCGTCGATGGCCGCCGAGTCGACGCCATGCTCCTCGTCCGAACCAAGCGCAGGGACGAACGCGTCGAATTCCTGCAGTCGCGCGGCATTCCCTTCGTCACCAACGGCCGCACCGAAAGCCTGCTGCCCCATCCCTATGTCGACGGCGACGGCTTTGCCGGCTTTCGGGCCGCGACGCTACGCTTCCATGCTGCCGGCCACCGCCGCATCGGCCATATCGCCGGCCCGCAGGAATATTACTTCGCACATGACCGCTGTCGTGGCTGGCGGACGGCGATGGAGGAATGCGGCCTTGCCACCGACCTCTGCGCCGAAGGCGCGCCGTTGGAACAGGGCGGGTATCTCGCGGCACTGGATCTTTTGCGCCAACCATCCCGTCCGACAGCACTCGTCTGTGCCACGGACGAAATGGCGATCGGGGCGCTGAGAGCGCTGCGCGAGGCCGGTGGCGACAACCAGATCAGCATCGTCGGCCATGATGACCTGCCGATGGGCGCCTTCACCAGTCCGCCACTCTCGACCATGCGCATGACTGGCGAAAACCTCGGCGCGAGCTTCGCCTCGCTGCTGCTCCGCGCCATTGCCGGGGAGCCCGCCACAGAACTCCAGGAGCTTCACCCGATCGAGTTCGTCGATCGCGACAGCCATCGCCGTCCCGCCCAGGCGGCATAGACAGAAGTGCATCTCAAACAAAGAACAATGAAGGAGGAGAAGATGAAACATATCATGTCATTGGGAATTCTGGCTTCCACCGTGCTGGCCTTCGCTTCGCCTACGCTTGCCCAGACGGTTTTCGTGTCCACCCAGCTTCGTCCGATCGAAGAGGCGACCGTCGTCCGCGAGGAGCTGTTAAAGGATGTCGGCTCGGTTGATTACGTGGTCGAAGAGCCACCGCAGTTTGCTGTTCGCATGGAGGCCGAACGTCAAGCCGGTAACCGCACCGTCAGTCTCGTCGGTGCGCTGCATGGGGAGCTCTCGCCGCTAGCCGACAAGGATACGTTGGAACCGCTCGACGATCTCGCCAAGAAGCTGGCGGCGAGCGGCATGCCGCAGTCGTTGCTCGACCTTGGCAAGCTCGGCAAACCGACCCAGCAGTACATCCCGTGGATGGAGGCGACCTATGTGATGGCTGCCAAGAAGGAAGCGCTGCAATACCTGCCGCCTGGCGCCGACGTGAACGCCCTGAACTACGATCAGTTGATCGAGTGGGGCAAGAATATGCAGGAGGCGACGGGCCAGCCGCAGATCGGTTTCCCGGCCGGCCCGAAGGGGCTGATGGCTCGTTATTTCCAGGGTTATTTCTATCCGTCCTTCACGGGCGGTGTCGTGCGCACCTTCAAGAGTGCCGATGCGACGGCCGGCTGGGAGAAGCTGAAGACGCTGTGGGCCTATGTGACACCGAACTCCACCAGCTACGATTTCATGCAGGAGCCGCTCGCTGCCGGCGAAGTCATGGTCGCCTGGGACCACATCGCCCGGCTGAAGAATGCCATTTCAGCTGCACCGGATGATTATGTGGTCTTTCCCGCTCCTGCCGGTCCCAAAGGTCGTGGCTACATGCCAGTCGTTGCTGGTCTCGCCATTCCGAAGGGCGCGCCCGACAAGGCCGGCGCAGAAAAAATCATCGAGCACCTTTCCATGCCGGATACCCAGCTCCTGACCGCCTCCAAGGTCGGCTTCTTCCCGACCCTGAATGTCAAGCTGCCGCCGGATCTTGACGCCGGCGTCGCCCTTCTCGCTGGTGCGGTCACAGCCACCCAGGCTTCCAAGGACGCTGTCATCTCGCTGCTTCCGGTCGGTCTCGGCGACAAGGGCGGTGAGTTCAATAAGGTCTACATGGATAGTTTCCAGCGCATCGTGCTGCAGAACGAGCCCGTTGCAGACGTGCTGAAGATCCAGGCCGCCACGGTGGCCAAGCTGATGACCGACACGAAAGCTGCCTGCTGGGCGCCTGATGCCAAGAGCGACGGCCCCTGCCCTGTCGAATAAATCCACCCGAGACACGTCCGGGCTAAATGCCCGGGCGCTCAACCCTCTGCTCGTCGAGGCGCATGCCGATGACCAATAGCCGACCCTGGATTCCCTATCTGCTGATCCTGCCATCCGTCGCCTTTCTGGCGCTGCTGTTCGTCGTGCCGCTGGTGCAGACAATCTGGCTGGCGATTTCGGACAACGGCGCGCCGTCGCTAGCGAATGCCGAGCGTATGGTAACCGACATCAATTTCACTCGCTCGGTGAAAAACACCTTCCTGCTGACGATCGCGGTCGTGCCGGTGCAGATCGCCATTGCGCTTGCCATGGGCACAATGGTCGCCAAAGTCGGCCGCGGGCGCGAGACGATCCTGTGGATCTGGACAATCCCGCTCGGCATCTCCGATCTTGCCGCCGGTCTCGTCTGGCTATCGATCCTGCAGAATACCGGCTATTTGAATTCGCTGCTCTTCGGCCTCGGCATCATCGGCAGGCAAACAAGCTGGCTCTCCTACCAGACGCCGGTCACGCTCTTCATCGCGATTGCAGTTGCCGAAATCTGGCGCGGCACGGCCATCGTCATGGTCATCATCGTCGCCGGTCTCAACCAGGTTCCGAAGGAATTCAGAGAAGCTGCCGAAATCTTCGGTGCCGGTCCATGGACACGCTTCTGGCGCATCACCCTGCCGCTGATCCGTCCGGCTCTGCAATCGGCTCTGATCCTGCGCACCGTGCTCGCCTTCGAGGTCTTCGCGGTAGTCTATGCGCTTGGCGGACGCAATTTCCCGGTCCTCGTTGGTGAGGCCTACAACTGGCAGAACCAGAACCAGAACTACAGCGTCGCTGCCGCCTACGCGGTGCTGATCATGATCATCTCGCTTGCCGCCACGCTCATTTATCTGAAGGCCTTGAAGGTCGATCCGGAGCGCCTGCCATGACCACGGATATCGTCAGTAGGACCAAGGACATCCCCAGCGCTGCCGGCTTCGTTTCCTCACGGCGCTGGCTTCTCTGGAGTGGCATCGTGGCGCTCTGCGCCTGGGTTCTGGTGCCGATTTATCTGGTCGCGCTCGGCGCACTCGGCGGTCGCCAAGGCGTCTATATCTGGCCGAAGACCGGCCTGCCCACGGGCATTTCGCTCGAGCCCTTCCTTCTCTTCTTGAAGAGCGAAGGCGTCGTCCAGTCCTTTCTCAATTCGCTGGGTGCAGCAGGTATCACAGTCGCCTTGTCCATCCTGCTCGGCGCGCCTGCCGGTTATGCACTCGCCCGCTACGAGTTTCGCGGCAAGGACAGCTACCGGCTTCTGGTGCTGCTGACCCGCGCCTTTCCGCTGGCGATCCTGGCATTGCCGCTGACAGTCTCCTTCATTCGGCTCGGTCTCTACGATACGATCCTCGGCGTCGGCCTCATCCATACGGTCCTGGCGCTGCCTTTTGCGGCACTCGTCACGCAGGGCATTTTCCTCGGCGTGCCGAAGGAGTTGGAGGAAGCCGCCTGGGTGTTCGGCTGCACCCGCATCCAGGCCTTCTTCAAGGTGGTGGCACCCTTGGCGCTTCCCGGCATCGTCGCAACCGCAGTCTTTGCCTTTGTCATCTCGTGGAACGAGGTCTTTGCCGCCTCGGTGCTGACGGTGCGCAACCGCACGCTGACCGCCTACCTGCTAACGGTGCTGTCGGAGAGCCCGATGCACTATCGCTTTGCCGGGGGACTGATGCTCATCCTTCCCTCGGTTATCTTCATCTTCGCGGTCAGACGCTACCTCTTCGCGATCTGGGGCATTTCCTCCAAATAACGGGACCAGAGATATGGCCAATATTGTCATCGACCGCATCCGCAAGAGCTTCGGAGCTTTCCAGGCGCTGAAAGAGGTCTCGCTGACGATCAACGACGGCGAATTCGTGTCGCTGCTCGGTCCGTCCGGCTGCGGCAAGACCACGCTGCTGCGCATCATCGCCGGCCTTGAGACCGCAACATCGGGAGATGTCCGTATCGGCGATAGGTCGGTGATCGGCTTGCCACCCAAGGATCGCGGCCTTGCGATGGTCTTCCAGAACTATGCGGTCTTTCCGCATATGACGGTCTATGAGAATGTCGCCTTCGGGCTGCGGATGCAGAAGGCCGACGACGCACGCGTGAAGGCGCAAGTCGAGAAGGCCGCAGGCCTGTTGCATATCGAGCAATATCTCGACCGCTACCCCAACAAGCTTTCAGGCGGCCAGCGCCAGCGCGTCGCGGTCGCCCGTGCCCTTGCCGTTGAACCAAAGGTTCTGTTGATGGACGAGCCGCTTTCGAACCTCGACGCGCTGCTCCGCCTCGAAATGCGCACCGAACTCAAGACCGTACTGCACGCGGCGGGGACCACAACGATCTATGTCACCCACGACCAGACGGAAGCCATGGGCCTTTCGGACCGCATCGCCGTCATGCATGGTGGCGTCGTCGAGCAGGTCGGCCATCCGGTCGATATCTACAATCACCCGGCAACACGTTTTGTCGGCGGCTTCATAGGCAACCCGCCGATGAACTTCATCGAGGTCCCGGTTTCGAACGGTCAGGTTGCGGCAGGCGCCGAACAGCTTGCCGCGCCACAGGAAGCCAGCGATCAAATCATCCTTGGCCTTCGCGGCGAGGCCGTCGAACTCGCGCCGCTGCCACAGGGCCTGGAAATGAGGGTGCGCGTTGCCGAGCCGATGGGATCGCACCTGCTCTTGACCGGCTCGATCCACGACCAGCCGGTGCGCGTCATTCTGCCGGCGTCTGAAACCGTAAAGAGCGGCGACACGATCGGTCTGAAGCTCGACCAAAAGCGCATTACCTGGCTTTCGCCCGAAAGCGGCAAGTCCTTCCCCGCCGTTTTGACATGAGAATACCGGAGTATCAGAAATGAACGTGCATATCGACCAGGCGAAGCGTATCCTCGCCGCGAACGATCGCGGCGGCTATACCGTGCCGACCGACCGGCTCTACCCCTTCCAGTGGAACTGGGATTCGGCCTTCGTCGCCATGGGGTTCGCGCTCTACGATGTGGACCGCGCCTATCTTGAGCTCGAGCGGCTGGTCGAAGGCCAGTGGGCGGACGGGATGATTCCGCATATCGTCTTCCACGCGCCAAGCGATACCTATTTCCCGGGGCCGAATATCTGGCGCACGAAGCACCGGATCCCGACCTCCGGCATAACCCAGCCCCCGGTCTTCGCGATCGCACTGCGCAGGCTGCATGAAGCCGCAGGCAAGGATGCCGATTCACGCACCCTTCGCCTCTACGATGCGGCGCTGAAATGGCATCGCTGGTGGTATTCCGCCCGCGATCCCGAGGGCACCGGTCTCGTCGCGCTGCTGCATCCGTGGGAAAGCGGCAGCGACAATTCTCCCGCCTGGGACATCGCACTCGCCCGGGTACCGACCACTACCGATACGCCTGTCGAGCGTAAGGATACCAGCCATGTGGATGCTGACATGCGCCCGCGCGACGAGGATTATCGCCGTTTCATCCATCTCGTCGATACCTATGCCGCCTGCGGCTGGGATCCGGCAAGGCAATGGGAAAAAGCGCCATTCAAGGTCGCCGAAATCCAGACGAGCGCGATCCTCCTCAAGGCCGGCGAAGACTTGGAAGTCCTTGCCCGCGCGTTTGGCCGGATGGATGACGTGGCCGAGATCGCAGCGTTGAATATGTTGACCCGGAACGGGATTCTCGCCCAGTGGCGTCCTGCCCTGTCACAGTTTGTTTCGCGCGATCTCCTTTCTGGCCAAGATATCGAGGCAGCAACTCAGGCCGGCTTCATACCGCTCCTCTCGGTCGACCTCGAAAAACCAGTCGCGGATGCATTGGTCGATGAGATGAAGGCATGGTCCAAAAACCTCAAGGTCGCCTTCCCGACCACCAAGCCGGGGATCCCGAGCTGGGAGCCGAAACGCTACTGGCGCGGTCCCGCCTGGGCGATCATCAACTGGCTGCTGATCGACGGACTGGAGCGCAATGGCTACGCGGATACTGCCGAAGTGCTGCGGAAATCGACGATTGCGGCGATCGAAGCGGAAGGTTTCGCCGAATATTTCGACCCCGTCACCGGCGAAGGCTGCGGCGGCCTCGGATTTTCCTGGACGGCGGCCGCGTATCTGTGGCTCGAGCGACCGGCGGCGATGCGCCGAATGCTTTCTTGAACATGGCGATAAACGCAGAAACAGATTCATATCGAAGTGCATGCGCCTGCCAGCGACCTGCTGGATCTCTGGAGCGATTGCCTTGTCGCTTCAAACACATATACGCCTTATAAATCTTGACTTATATTATCATGTTATTTAGCGGTTTTATACTGACGGTCTCGGCTCGCGAGGTCAGGCGACGATTAGTTAGGGGATTTTTGCATGAAATTCATATTGGGGTGCACAGTAGTTATGACCGCTGTGGCAAGCGGTTCCGCGTACGGGCAAAGTGTCAGCGAGTTGGCACCGATAGTGATCAGCACGAAGAAAGACGCCACTTCGATAATCGGAACCTTGCCGGAAGACTATGCAGGCGGACAGGTCGCCAAGGGCGCACGCCTGGGAGCTTTGGGGAATCGGGGTTTTATGGAAACCCCCTTTAATGTGACCGGGTATACATCCCAGACAATCGAAAACCAGGGTGCGCAGACCGTAGGTGAGGTGATGGACAACGATCCTTCGGTCAGAAACACCCACTCGTCCGGGGGTATGTTGGATTCCTTCTACATCAGAGGCTTTCCGGTCGGCGAAGGGAACGCCGGCGAAATCGCCTTCGATGGGATTTATGGGATCGCTCCCACCTACCGGGTCTTCACCGACTATGCCGAGCGGGTCGAGGTGCTAAAGGGTCCGACAGCTTTCCTGTACGGCATCTCTCCGAACAGCGCCGTCGGCGGCACGATCAACATCGTTCCGAAGCGAGCACTCGAGGAGGATATGACGCGGCTAACGACAGATTACGCTTCCGACTTCCAGGGCGGGGTGCACGTCGACATGTCGCGCCGGTTTGGTGATGAACGGCAATTTGGCATTCGCTTGAACGGCAGTGTCCACGGTGGTGACACACCGATAGACGATCAGACGCGCGACTTTTACGTCGGAGCCCTGGCTCTTGATTATCAGGGGGAAAATCTCCGGGCCACACTCGACGTGATCGGACAGCGCGAAACGTTCGACGCGCCTCAGCGTCCTTTCCTTCAAACCTCCGGCCTGATCGTGCCGGATGCACCTGACGGATCGCTCAATGTTCAGGAGCCGTGGGAGTGGTCGAAGAGCGCGGACCGCTCGGTCCTGGGCAGAGTCGAATACGATCTGACCGACGATATCACCTGGTTTGGCGCCGTGGGTGGCGGCAATTCTCACGTGCATCGCCTTTTTGGCCTGCCCACCATCCTGAATTCGGCCGGCGACGTCACCATCACGCCACAGAATGCGGTGTTCGACGTCGACAGACTGACGGCAGAAACGGGTATCCGTGCCAAGTTTGACACCGGGCCGATCTCCCACACAATGACCCTCCAGGCGAGTTATCTCCACCAGAGCCTCGATCGTGCGATTATTTCAGGCACTGCCCAACTCAGCAATATGTATGAGCCTGTCCGTCGTATCGAGCAGTTCGTCGCTGATCCCAGCTCAGTGCCGAAGGTTTCGGAAGCCAGCCTGTCCGGCATCGGCCTTTCGGACACTTTGTCGATGCTGGACGAGCGCGTGCAATTGACGCTTGGCGGGCGCTTCCAGCAGATCGACTCGAAGAACTTCAACGCAGCAACAGGTGCTATCTCGTCGTCTTCGGACGAAGACGCCGTCACGCCGCTCGTTGGCCTTGTTGTCCGCCCCTGGGACGAGGTTTCCTTCTATGCCAATTACGCGCAGGGGCTAAGCATAGGCGATACGGCTCCCACCACTGCCATCAATGCGGGCGAAACGCTCGCTCCGTACAAGACGACCCAATACGAGATCGGTACGAAGATCGACCTCGGGCAGATTGCCATGACCGTCAGTGCCTTCCAGATCGAGAAGCCCTTCGGCCAATTGGAGCCAAGCGGCAGCGGCCAGATCTTCACCGCTGGCGGGGAGCAGCGCAACCGCGGCGTTGAATTCAACGTGTTTGGCGAAGTCACGGATGATCTGCGCCTGCTTGGCGGCTTGGTGCTGATGGATGGCGAACTGACGAATACGTCGAGCGCTTCGACCCGTGGCAAGCGCCCGATCGGCGTACCCAAGATCCAGGCCAATATCGGGGCCGAATGGGACGCGTCTTTCCTGGAAGGCCTGACGCTGACGGCCAATGTCATTCACACAGGGGAACAATATATCAACACGACGAACACGCTGAAGATCCCTTCCTGGACACGGTTTGACCTGGGCGCGCGTTACAAGACGGAGATCGAAAAAAGGCCCGTCACCTTCCGGGCCTCCGTCGAAAACGTCTTCGATAAGGATTACTGGTCTGGGGTCGCAAGCTTCAGCACCATCGCCCAAGGCGCGCCGCGGACCTTCAAGGTGTCGATGACCACAGACTTCTGAGGCGGTTGAAAGTAGTCAAGGCAAGCCTCACACTGCGTCATCGACGATCAGGTGAAGCTTGCCTTGAGAACATGTCTCGAGACGGCTTTTCACCCGAAATGCCGTCTCGAGATTTCCGGGTGTCAGCACTTCGGCAACCGAGCCGAACGCATGCAGCGTTCCATGCGCAAGAATAGCGATCTTGTCGGCGAATTTCATCGCCAGATTCAGGTCATGGACCGCGATGACGACGAGCAGTCCTTTCTCCTTTGCCAGCGACCTGACATGCCTCATGACGTCGAACTGACGATGGAGATCAAGGGCACTCGTCGGCTCGTCGAGAAGCAGGACGGTCGGAGCGCGGACGACGCATTGTGCAAGCGCAACGAGTTGGCGCTGACCACCGCTCAGTTCCGAAACATATTCGGAGCCAAGATCGGCGATTTGCAGGGCGCCCAATGCCTGCTCAACCTCCTGGAGATCGGCGTCGACAAGCTTCCAGCCGCTGGTCTGCTTGCGCGCTAAAAGCACGGCTTCGAAGACGGTCAGCGCCGCTCCGCTCACCTGATCCTGCGGCATATAGGCGATCGCAGTTTCGCGATCGTCAACACCCGCCAGGCGACACTCTCCAGCACCCGGAAGGATGCCGGCTATACGGCGCAAAAGCGTTGACTTGCCAGCTGCATTGGCTCCGATCAGCGCGATGATTTCCCCTCCATGGCACGGAGGCAATGATACGTCGCTGAGGACGGGTCGCGCGCCGTAGACCGCTCCAAGCGCTTTGGTGCTGAGGACTACCACGTTTCCCGTCCTCCCCTAAGGATAAGATAAAAGAAGACCGGCAGGCCGATGACGGCGGTGATAACGCCGATCGGTAAAACCGCGCCAGGCACGAGAACTTTCGCCACTGTGGAACTGGATGACATGATCAGGGCTCCGATCATGGCACTGGCAGGAAGCAAGTGCCGCTGATCCTCACCGACAAGCATCCGCGCGATGTGTGGCGCGACAAGCCCGACAAAGCCGATCGTTCCGACAAATGCTACCGGGATAGACGACAGGAGCGATATCAGCACGAGCGTTTCAAGCCGAAGACGACGAACCGGTATTCCGAAGGATGCTGCGCGAGCTTCTCCGAGCCGAAGTGCTGTCAACTGCCAGCGTCGATAGACGAAAATGGGGATGGTGAGGACCAGGACAGCGACTGTCACGGCAAGCTTCGGCCAGGTTGCCTTGGTCAAGCTGCCCATCGTCCAGAACACGATGGCGGCAACTGCCTGATCGTTTGCAAAATACTGGACGATCGCCAACGCTGTATTGAAGCTGAACACCAGAGCAATCCCGAGCAAGACGATCGTTTGGACCGAGCTTCCCCGCCGCAATCCCACGGAATGGATGATGAGGGCGGATCCAAGCGCCATGATAAAAGCATTGACCGCAACGATATAGTCGCCAGCGACCGGAATGAAGGACAGGCCGAAGGCGAGAGCCAGGGCTGCACCGAAGCTTGCTGCCGACGAAATCCCAAGAGTGAACGGGCTCGCGAGCGGATTGTTGAGCACCGTCTGCATCTGAACGCCGGCGGTTGCCAACGCCATTCCGACGACGATAGCCATGAGGGCTGACGGCATCCGGATGGACCAGATCACGACGCGCATCTGGGGCTGCGCATCCGCAGGCATCAGCACGGTTTTCAGCACATCGTCCAGTCCATACCAGGCGGGCCCAGTCGCGATATCGGCGAGAAACACAAGAACGACGGCTGCAAGCAGCAGACAAAGTACAACGTGTTTTCTGAGATTTGCGAGGCGATAGCGGCCGACCGCATTACCGTGGCCGATGGTTGTCATGGTTTCGGTCATGGTGCTTGAGTATTGATGCTGACGGCGTAGCCGGGTTGATAGGCGATCGGCAGAAAGCGCTTGTGATATTCAGCAAACGTCTTATCCGGGTCGAGATCGGCGAAGAGATCCGGGTGGAGCCACTTTGCAATCCATTGGACCGCAATAAATTCGTAGGGGCTGTTGTAGAACTGGTGCCAGATGGCGTGGAAATTACGCTTCGTCTGCGCCGTGGTCCCGGCATAGGCATCCCGCATCGTGAACCATTCCAATTTCTTCCTCGAGGCATCCAGATCTGCATTCGGGCCGACCGGAATCCAGCGGCCGCCGGGCACGTAGGCCTGCCAGTCGGCGCTGGTAACAATGACATGATCGGGATTGGAGACAACCACCTGTTCGGGGCTCAGCTGTCCGAATGTCGAGGGCAGAAAATCGCTGCCGATATTGTGTCCGCCGGCCAGATCGACATATTTGCCGAAATTCTCGGCGCCGAATGACAGGCAGCAGTCCTCGGTATATCCGCCAATGCGCTCGATAAAAACCTTCGGGCGCTCCGGCTTCGTCTTGGCAAGCACATCCTCGACCCGAGCCATCGCCTGTTTGCGGAACGCAATCACGTCTTCTGCCCGCGCCTCGCGTCCCATGATCTTGCCGAGCAGCCGGATTGTCGGGTCGGTATTCTGAAGCGGATAGTGCCTGAAATCGATATAGAGGACCGGTATGTCGAGCGATGCGAGCTTCTCGATATACTGAGCGTCTTCGTTTGCCTGTTTGGCTTCGAGGTTGAGGAGAACCACGTCGGGTTTCTTCACGATCGCCGATTCGATATCGATCAGACTTCCTTCATTTCCCTTGAAGGTCGGCAATTTCGCAAGCTTGGGGAATTTGTCGAGATATTGCCTGTAGGTCGCAGGATCGGCTTCGATCAGATCGTTACGCCACGCGACGATGCGCTCCAGCGGATTCTCTCGGTCGAGCGATGCGACCAGATAGAGTTGTCTGCCTTCCCCAAGGAGCATCCGAGAGACTGGCACCTTAACCTGCACGTCCCGCCCGGCGATATCCTTGACGGTAACAGTGGTTTGCGGGACCGCGTCAGTTTCGGCGCGGGCAGATAGAGCAGCAAGCGACGTCAAAAACAGGATGATCGTAAACGCGTAGAGGCGAAGGCGGGTCACTGGGGATCTCCAACAGGTAGGCGCGGGCGGGCGGAAAACCAAAGGCCGAGGGCAGTAAAGAGGGATGCCGCGTAAAGCAGCGACACGAGAGGGTAAACGCTTAAAAGCCCGAATATCTGGGTGGCGCCGGCGCCGATGGCTATCCCCGCCACGGATGCGATCTGCTGCCAGGACTGGGCGGTGCCGAGCACCGAGCCCTGACGACCGTCGGCCGTAGCTGCGGATATGAGGGCCACGAGGATGGGCGTCGTTCCGCCCAGCAGGCCGCCCCATAACAGATAGATCACGGCAAAATATTCAACAGAGCGGGTCAGGCCGGCAAGACTGGTAAGCAAAGCACATCCACCGGCAATCAGGACCATCCAACCGAGGATGAAGCTTATCGAACGGTCGTTGAAAAACTGCGCCCAGAGCGGCGCTGCCACGACAAAGCCGAGCGCCAGAAGGCCGTAGCTGAAGCCGGTGACCCAGTGGGGCGCGTGAAACACCTCATCCATGTACAGCGCGAAAGGCACCTGCAAGACCATTCGACTGGCAAGCATCATCCCGGTCAGTACCAACAGGCCCCAGACTGGCGCTGTGGATTGGGCTTTGGAAGCTTGATCTAGCCCGATGCGATCGCGGGCGGCCCAGTTGGTCTCTCCAACGGGCTGAGGCAGGATCGCAAAGGCGCTCACGGCACAGGCAGCACAGATGAAGCCGGCCGTCAGGTTGATCGCCGTAAAGGAGGATGCATCCAGGATGAGGCCACCCAGAAACGCACCGCAGAGCGAACCGACATTGGTCGCCACCTGAAGCCAGGTCAAAAGCACGCCGCGATTGCGGCCGCCGGTAATCTGGATGCCATAGGCCTGGGCCGGCGCGATATAGCCGGCGCAGCATCCCTGCAGAAACCGCAGGAGCAGGATCAGCCAGACGTCCTCAGCAAAGGAAACGAGGATCTGGGTGATCGCAAGCCCCGCAAGCGCTCTGACCATCATCAGGCGGTTGCCGTACCGGTCACCCATCCTTCCCCAGAGGGCGCTGGTCAGAGAGACACCGACCATGGGGCACACATAGACGCCGATTCCAGCCAATGCGAACAATCCGCCTGACGACGACAATTCCTCGATGCGCAGCGGCCAGAACGGACCGCTCATCTCCATTGCGCCCATGGAGACGAACTGCAGACCAAAGAGAATGGCAAAGACCGGCCCGAAGCCTCGGATAACCGCAACCGTCCCCGTCATAGCGTCTCTGTCAGCGGGTTTGGCAGTTGATGTTCCAGACGATAGTCGCGATATCGCTCGAGATGCATACGCAAGACGGAACGGGTCGGCCAAGGGTGATTGAGAAACGCATCCCGCTCCTCCAGCCAAAATTCGTCGGACAGCATGCGCGGTCGTACCCGGTCAAACGCTTCTTGCGTCTTCTGCCTCAGGATCGACCATGCTTCGCTGAGCCCGAAGTGTTCGTTCAGGCAAAGCGCCACTTCGTGAAGATGGCAGACGAAGCAGGCATCGATGACGAACGAGCGAACAAGGGAGATATCGTCGTTGAAGGTGGTCGGCAGGATGCCGGGGCGGCTGAATGGCTTCAGCTGATATCCCCTCGCCTCGAACAGCGGGGCGAAGCTGCGGCCGTCACCGAAGTCGCGAATGAGCAGCCGTTGCGGGCGCCCAGACGGATCGAAGAGTACGGTACTATTCTGCTGGTGAGCTTCAAAGGCGATACCATACAAAAGGTACATGGCGATCGTTGGCCTGAGAACGATCTCGGCATAATTGCGAAAGAACTTTGCGGCCGATGGCCGATCATTGCCTATGCGCGCGATCAATTCGCAGATCAGCGGCCGACCATCGACGGGACTTGCGGCGAGCAGCGCGGCCACGGTGACGGGCATCAGACCGTCTTTTCGTTCGATCCCGCCAGCCTCGCGATAGACAACGGAGAGGAAGCGGCCCGGATGTTCGTCGCCCGTTTCGGGATGATGAAGGATCGCGCCCAGCTCTTCGCGGAAGAATTCCAGTTCGCCTCCAATGGCTTCATCGGCAGCGAGAATGTCGGACATCAAGGTGCTGAGCCTCGGGCCCATATGGATGGACTTCGCCTGCAGGGTCCGCATCTCGCTCGTCATCCAGATCGCGACCGGCAATTTGACAAACGGCCTTGCTTCTTCCAGGTCGGGCAGCATCGTGCGAAAGGACATGGAGGGGATTGTCGCAATGTCCGGTCCGTCGACCACAAGCGCGCCGGAAGCGATCTCATCAGCAAATTCCCGGCGGACAAAGTGATCAAGATGCCAGGCATGGATTGGCAGAGGCAGCCAGTCCGAAGGCGTGCGCCCCTTTTCCGTCAAAGCCTTCACCCAGGCGTCCCACAGCTCCGGATAGTTTTGGCGGAACCAGCCGTTATAGCTGCCGACATGGGGCATCATTTCCACATAGGCCCAATCCTGCCGCAACGCAGCGATCCGCAGATTGACGCGCGCACCGAACTCCGGCGACAGGGCCTCGACCTCCTGCGCCGAGAGACCGGGCTTCGACTTCCAGGTCGGATAGAAGGGATGTCCCTCGAGGGAACCCCACTGGTCGAGCATCATGGCTGCCTGATGCACCGGACGCGTATGGCGAAGATGGGCAATGAGGCCAGTGTCGCCATCGGCCGCTATTTCCCGGCTCAGCGATGCTATCCAGTCGCGGCGGTGACGACGGATCAGCGCGTCGTTCTCGATGCTGTTGTCGATATCGGCGAGCAGGCGCGCAATCCCGTCTGCAGCCGGTTCAATCGCCCAATCCGATGAGATTTCGGCGACGAGATCGGCTGGTCCCTCCAGTCGCCGTCGCCTGCCCCCGTCATCGATGATTTCGATCGCGCCCCGGTTGAGCATCGTATTCGCCGGCAGCCGTCGTAGGTCTTCGAAATGGAGAACCTTTCTCGCAGCCCATAGTGGAAGCCATGCCTGTGTCCCGTCTTCGGACCACAGCAGCGCGTCGGGATTGAGGATGCGTTCGGCGAGCAGGCATCGCACAAGGCGCGTCAAGGCGTTGTGCGATGCCTGCTGGTAGAATTGCGGGTCGATCGCACCTCTCGCCCCCGCATGGGATGTGACGATAGTTTCATTCATCCGATTGCCTCCGCCCATCTCACGGGAACAAAATTAAGAGGCGGCTGCGGCAGATTGCCGTGATAGGCCCGCGCCCAACGGTAGGTCGTTTCGATAGCGGGTACCGGCACATAGAGGCGCTTGGCCATTTCCAGGAGGAGCGCCTGACCGAAAGCAATATCTTCATGAAAGGCGCGGCTTTCCCGATCGATGACAAATCCCGGTCCGTCCGGGTTGGAAACGAGCGGTGCACGGATTCCGGCATAGGCGCTGTTGGTTCTCAGCAGCGAATACATGGTGCTGTCATCGCCGATCTGATCGCCATAGGCCTCGATCAACTCTTGCCGAAGCGGCTTTACGCTTGCCAGATCGACTTTGAGCCGCTTTTCGGCGGCATGTTTGAGCGCCTGATTTTCGGCATCGCAGGCTTCCAGCATTTCCGCGCCGGCGCGCGGGCAGTCGCTCCACCAGCAGATCGGCTCATCGAAGGGCTGTTCCTCCCAGGGGGCACCAGGGCCGACCAGCGCATAGAGGACAGCCGGATGCATCAATGCATTGCCTGGCGTCAGCGTAATCTCGAGATAATCGTCGAGGATGGCGACCGGCGCTTCGTAGAGCCGGCCGAGCAGATCCGACAACTCCTTCTTCGCAGCTGCAGCCTCGCGACGATGAAGCGCGGCATAGAGCTGAGCCTTTGCGCCACCCATGCGCACCTCGCTGCCCGCAACGAGATTGTAGGCGGTATGGGGAACGTCCTTCATCCCCCAGATCACGATATTCTCGCGATCGCCGCATGCAGTCTCGGCGAGCCAGTCGAATCCGCAAAATCCCGGAATGGCTCCGACGAAGACCCTTTTGTTGTCAGGCAGACGGGGCGCAATCTGCTTCAGGAGCGCGGGGCGCGCCTGGGCAGGTTGCGTCACGACGACCAGATCCGCATCGGCAAGTGCCGTCTGCGGATCCGTACCAACATGGTCGATCCGTCCCTCCAGAACACCGCCTTCGGGCAAATTCACCCGCCAGACCTGTTCTCCGCTGGACCATTTGTCGGCAAGCTCGGCCGACGATGTCAGAACAGATACGTCCACGCCGTCGCGTTGTTTGAACAGGACGGCGTTCAGATGGCCGGTTCGCCCGGCCCCGCAGATCGTGACCTTCATGCCGCGCGTGCCTGTCCGGAAAGCCACGCATCGAGCTCAGCGGCGATCGACGGGTCGAACAGGCCGCGCTTTGCCATCCATTCGTCGTCGAAGACCGAACCGAGATATTTCTCCCCTCCATCGGCGACGGTCGTCACGACAGTCCCCTGCAGTTTGCCGGAAGCGATGAATTCGAGGGCCTTATAGATCGCCCCACCTGTCGATCCGCCAACGAGCAATGCCTTGCGACGCGCAATATAGCGTGCCGTTTCGAATGCCTGCTGATCAGTAACCTGTACGCCTTCGTCAATGCAGCCATAGTCCAGGACCTTCCCGACTTCGTCGCCGGCCGGCGTGCCGGTTCCAGACTGATAATAGGGACGTCCCGGTTGTCCGAACACGATGGAGCCCGCGGGTTCCACGGCGATGGTGCGGATCGCCGGCAAGCGCTGCTTGAGCCGCTGCGAAATGCCCGTCATCGATCCGCCGGTACCGACGCATCCCACGAATGCATCGATGCCATCGGGAAGCTGCTCCATCAGTTCGTCAACATAGTCAGCATAACCTTCCGGATTGGCAGGATTGTCGGACTGGTTCATGAACATGGCGCCTGGCAGTTGCGCGCCGAGCTGCGCTGCCAGTCTCTGCCGGGCGACGACGGCGACTTCATCTTCCCTGAAGTCCCCTTCGACGTAGCGGATTTCAGCGCCGATCGCGCGCATCATGCGGATCTTGTCGGGCGCGGCATGATGGTCGACGACGGCAATGAAATTCAACCCGAACTCAACCGCCGCCAATGCCAGGCCGATACCGGTGTTTCCCGAGGACGATTCGACAATCGTGCCTCCCGGGGCAAGCCGGCCGTCCTGCAAGGCGGCCACGACCATGCTGCGCGCCATGCGATCCTTCATGGAACCGCCCGGATTATTCTTTTCTATTTTCAACACCAGCATGGAATCCCGGCTCGGGATCTCGATGGACATGACGGGGGTGCGCCCAATCAACTGGGTCACATTCGTAGGAAGCATGATGTCCTCTCCTAGTTATCGGGATAGATCGACAGGTCACCGGCTGCGCTCTTTGTTACGCACAACCGCTTGGGCATCGGGTGGCGATGAAACTCGTTTTCGAGGAGATCCATCTGATAGCCGCCGGTATTGGCCCAGACGAGAAGGTCTCCGGCCTCGGGAACCTGGGGAAAGCCAAGCCAGCGATTGCTCAGGACGTCTTCATCGAGGCAGCTATGTCCCGCTATGTAGGCCCGGAAGGGCTCGCCCGCGCGCGCCCGGTCGTTCTGGCGCAGCAGGATCGGATCCACCATGAATTCGGAAGCAAACCAGGTCTCGCAGGCGCTGAAACTGCTGCCTTCGACGAAAATCACACCATTTCCGTTGCCGAGATCCTTCACGCGCGTGATACGGAAAGCTGAAATCGCCGCCTGGTCGACGAGGGACCGTCCCGGCTCCATCGCGAGCGTCAGTTCGTGCCGCCTGAGATAGTCATCGATCGTCTGGCCCGACGACAGCGGCGCGCCCAAAAAGCAGGCAAGCCACGCCGCCGCAGATTGCGGACCGCCGTAGGGATAGAAGGAAGCCGGAACATTGCCCGTCCGGAAATCATCGGCGCTTTGTCGCTGCAGATGTTCTTCCCATGCCGCCTCAGCCACATATTGAACCGGCAGGCCGCCGCCGATATCGATCATTTTGGGAGAAAGTCCGATCGCGCGTGCTTCCTCCACCAGCTTGACAGCCTCCTCAAACGCAACCGCCCGATCTTGCCAGCGGTATCCGCTCAAATGGAAATGTATGCCGTCGAATCGAAAACGATCATCGGCGGCGACGCGCGACAGGCACGCTCGCACCTTGTCGGCTGCCATGCCAAAACGGCTTTTCTCATGCCCTTTCGGCTGCAGTCGCAAAAGGACAGGCTGCTTGACCCGATCGTTTGGTAGGCGCATCGATATGTCGGTCAGTTCCTCCGGACTGTCCACGCAGATCAGAGCCCCGATGCGGACGAGTTCGTCGTGAAACTGCGCCGTCTTCGCGGGACCGGTCGCCACAATGTCGCTGCCCTGAGCCCCGAGTTTTACGGCATCACGAAGCTCGTAAACACTCGAGACGTCGATGCCTGCGCCTGCCCCGAGTGCGGCCTGCATCAGGCCTGAGGATTTGTTGACTTTCGAACCATAGTAGATCGCGTGTGCAACTTCCCGATCGTCGAGAACGCGGCGCAGAGCTTCGACATTTGCGTTGAGCTCCGGCGGAAGCACGAGGTGAAGCGGAGACCCGTATTCTTCGACCCATCGGAGCAGAGACACGCTCGCGGTCAGAATGTCGGCAGCAAGAGGAGAGAGAATTGGAGACAGTTCCGTCCCCGTGACCGGGATGATGTGGGAGGTCATCCAGCGAGCCTCTCCGGATTATCGAGTGGCTCGTACCACTGTCGAAGATCGTCAAGCTTCACATCGCACGCCGGGAGATCATCCAGAAAAATGTGGCGGGTGGTTTTGATCGGAAATTTTTGTCGGTTGCGGGCCATGTCGTAAATGTCGGCTGGCGTGATCGTCTCACCGGCCCTCCAGGCTTCGACGCGTACGCTCCTATAGTCGAGGAGAACGGTTGGAACAGCACGCAGTCCAAGCCGGAACGCCACTTCCAAACGGTGATGGCCGTCCATCACGAAAAGCGCGTCCTTCTCCACCATAATCGGCACTGTCCAGCAACCGGCCGTGGAAATGAGGCCATGAAGTTCATCGACCCTCCGTGCATCTGTCTCTTCGGTTGGAATCAACTTATGCGGGGATAGCAAACGGAATTTCATGCTTTCAGCCACCTTTCGTTGTCTTATTTGACCAAAATTGTGTCGAAAACTTGATCTTTGTACTCATGTTATATCGCACCCTTAACGTGATCGTGACAAACCTGTCAACGAGGGGTTTTTATTTTGCCTGCCAATTTCTTCTGAGAGCGGAGCCCTACGAGGCATCAACGCGCGGACTGCGGCTTTTTCGGTTGCCTTACGATGGAAGCCGGTGCGGGACACCGCGCCATGTCACGACCTTAGGTCGTCATCCTGGAACAGCGCCTGAGCCGATTGGCTTGATCCCACGGTGTCCGGAGAGCGCTCATTAGGCCGCCTTCGCCAGGAACGCTGCTCGCGCAACAAGCAGACCGCTCGAGGATCCATGGCAGGACGGAGTATGGCGTGGGACTCGTCCCTCGTCCCTTTGCAGTTGAAGGGATACGAACCGCCGCCCCTGTTATTTACTTTGCCAACGCAGTCGATGTCGCTGCAGCTCGTTCTCGGTGGCGAGCAGCCTCGCGGAAAATTCGCGATATCACTTCCCGCTGGCGCAGCGGATCGGAGACTTCACTGCGCTGATCGTCGATCTGGATGATCCTGCCGACGCTTGGCAAGGCGACAGCTCAGGCGCCGATGGCGGCGCGCAGTTTCAGGGCCAGATCCGGGCTGTCCGAGGTCAGGCTGCCGATACCGCGCTCCAGCCAGTGGCGGATGCCGGGCTCGTCGTTGAGGGTCCAGACACAGAGGCGGTCGAGCGGCAACCGGCTACGGATCAGGTCCCATTCGGCTTCCATCAGTTCGTGATGGATGGCGACGATCTCCACCAGTCCATCCACGCGGTCGAGGAAGGCGGCAAGCCCGCCCTGTTTCTCGGCCCAGGCGGCATTGACGGAGACGAGGCGCGAAACCTCGGGCACATGACGGCGGCACTCCTCCAGCACCGATGTATTGAAGGAGGTCAGATAGGAGCGTTCCCCGACACCAAAGCGGGAAAGCTCTGCTGCGACGCGCGCGGCGATGTCGGGATAGGGCTTGCCGGTCTCGTCGATCTTGATCTCGACATGCAGCTCGATGCCCTTGTTCGCGGCAAGCACGTCGAGTACCTCGCCGAGCGTCGGAATGGCCTCGTCCGTGCCTTTCAGCAGCGTCGCCTTTCGGTCCTCGACCGAAAGGTCCTGCACCGGGCCCGAGCCTTCGGCTGTGCGCTCCAGCGTCGCGTCGTGGATGACGACGAGTTCGCCCGAGCGCGTCAGGTGGACGTCGAATTCGATGGCGTCGACGCCGAGGGTGATGGCGTTGCGGAAGCCGGTGAGCGAGTTTTCGGGCCAAAGGTTGCGGGCGCCGCGATGGCCGGTGATCAGCGTCATGGAATATCCTTCAACGATTGCTTCACGGTATTAGCGGATCGTCGGGTCGAGCTTGTCGCGCAGCCAATCGCCGACAAGCGAGATCGAAAGCGTGGTCAGCATGATGACGGCGGCGGGCGCCAGCATGATCCAGGGGGCGCGCGTCAGATATTCGCGCCCGAAGCCCACCATGTTGCCAAGGCTGGTTTCCGGCGGCTGCACGCCAAGGCCGAGGAAGGAGAGACTGCTTTCCATCAGGATGATTTCGGGGAACGTCAGCGTCATGGACACGATCAGCGTCGAGGCGACGTTCGGCAGGATATGATGCAGGTAGACGCGCGAAGGCGTCGCACCGAGCTGCACCACCGCGGCCGCATAGCCCTGAGCGCCTGCGGCAATCGCAAGGCCGCGGGCGATGCGCGCATAGCGCTCCCAGCCGTAGAAACCCATGAGGCAGACGAGCAGCAGCATGGAGGAGCCGAAGAAGGCCAGCACCGCCAGCGACATGATGAGGAACGGAAGTGCGGCCTGGAAATCGGCGAGCATCAGCACCAGATGCTCCACGAAACCGCGGAACTGCGCCGCGAGGAACCCCAGCAGCGTGCCGAAGACGGCCGAGAGGATCGTCGCGCCGAAGGCGATGACGAGCGACACGCGGATCGACTGGATGAGGCGCGAAAGCACGTCGCGGCCGAGTTCGTCCGTGCCGAGCAGATGCTTGAGCCCGCCCGGCGCCGAAAGCCGGCTGCCGAGATCCATGGCCGTGATGTTGAACGGACGGATCGTGTCGGCGAAAACGGCAATCAGGACCATGGCCGCAAGCCATAACAGGCCGAACGCCACCGACAGCGGCAGGTTGCAGCGCAGGAAGGAGACGAGGCGGTTGGGCTTTGCGGAAGCCGGTGTTGCCACGAGATCGACAGGTGCCATCGGTTTTCTCCTCAGTGGCCGGCCGCATGCGAGCGAAGACGCGGATCGAGCCAGCCGTAGAGCAGGTCGACGACGAGGTTCGATACGACCATGGCGGCGGCGATGATCAGCAGGATGCATTGCACGACAGCAAGGTCGCGATTGGTGACCGAGACCACCAGCAGGCGGCCGATGCCCGGCCAGGAAAAGATCGATTCCACCACGACGGCGCCGGCGATCAGCGAGCCGACCATGAAGCCGACAATCGTGACGATCGGCACTGCCGCGTTGGGCAATGCGTGGTTCCAGACCACGTCGTGCCAGGCCAGCCCCTTGGCCGAGGCGGTGCGGATATAGGGCTGGCCGATCACCTCGATCATGGCGCTGCGTGAAAAGCGAGCGAGAATGCCGATGCCACCGATGCTCAGCGTCAGCGTCGGCAGGATGCCGTGCACCCAGGTATCCTGCCCGCCCGAGGGCAGCCAGCCGAGGATGACCGAGAAGCCCAGCACCAGCAGCAGCCCCATGACGAAGGAGGGAATCGTGAAGCCGAGAACGGCGAGCAGGATGACGCCGCGGTCGGAGAAACTCTGCCGGTGCAGCGCCGCATAGACGCCGGAGGGAATGCCGAAGACGAGCTTGAGAATGAGGGCCGGCAGCGTCAGTTGCAGCGTCGCCGGCACGCGTTCCAGCACCAGATTGAGCGCGGACGCCTTGTCGCGCATCGAGACGCCGAAATCGCCTGACAAGATCGACTTGATATAGGCGAGATATTGAATCCAGAGCGGCTGGTCGAGGCCCCATGCCTTGCGGAAGGCATCGACCGCCTCCTGCGGCACATCGGGCCCGAGCATCACCATCGCAGGATCGCCCGACATGCGCAGCACGACGAAGGCGAAGGTGACCACCGCCATGATGGTCAGGACAGCACGGAACAGGCGCACGAGTACGAAACGGATCATGGAAGCCTCCTATGCCGCGACCGGCGTGGTTTCGCCCGCCACGACATGGCAGGCGGCGGTACGGCCCTCGCCGATATCGAGGAGCTCCGGCACGGTGAAACGGCAGATGTCCCGCGCCAACGGACAGCGCGGGTGGAAGGCGCAGCCGGAGGGGCGGCTCGCCGGGTTCGGGGGCTCGCCCTGCAGGATGACGCGGCCTTGGAGCGGCTTGCCGGGAACCGGCACGCTGGACACCAGCGCTTTCGTGTAGGGATGCTGCGGCGCGCGGAAGATGGCGTCCGACGACGCCTCCTCGACGACGCGGCCGAGATACATGACCGCGACGCGGTCGGCGATGTTGCGCACCACCTTCAGGTCGTGGCTGATGAAGACCATGGCGATGCCGTTGCTCTCCTGCAGGTCGCGCATCATGTTGATCACCTGCGCCTGGATGGAGACATCGAGCGCCGAAACCGGCTCGTCGCAGACGATGAGCTTCGGCCGGGACGCGAGTGCGCGGGCGATCACCACACGCTGGCGCTGGCCGCCCGAAAGCTCGTGAGGATAACGATCGGCCTGGTCGGGGCGCAGGCCGACGGCCCGTATCAGTTCCGTCACGCGCGCGCCCTGGTGCTCTCTCGGGATGAGCCTATGGATTTCGAGCGGTTCGCCGATCTGGTTTCCGATCGTCACGCGGCGGTCGAGCGCTGCAAGCGGATCCTGGAAGACGAGCTGCATCCTGGCGCGCAATGCTCGCCATTGTGCGGTATGGCGGGCCGGCATCGGCTGTCCCTGGAAACGGATGCTGCCTTCCTGCGGGTCGTCGATGCCGAGCAGCATGCGCCCGAGCGTCGATTTGCCGGAACCGGATTCGCCGACGATGCCAAGCGTTTCGCCCGGCATGACCTGGAGCGAAACGCCGTCGACGGCGCGCACCGGTGTCGGGCGGCCGAAGAGGCCGCGACGGATCTGATAGATGCGGACGAGATCACGGGCTTCGATGAGCGGCGTCATTGCAGCAGGCCTTCGGCAATACGGGACGTCAGGCTCTCGGCGGCGGCAGCGACAGGCACCGGCCGCGTGCAGGCGAGCTTGCGGCCGCCATCGAGGGAAACGAGCGGCGGGCGCTCGCTGCGGCAGGCCTCTACGGCGCGCGAACAGCGCGGCGAAAACGAACAGCCCGCCGGCAGATCCTTCGGATTGGGAACGGTGCCGGGAATGGGGATCAGCCGTTCGCGGCCGCCGTCAAGCCGCGGAATGGCATCGAACAGGCCGCGCGTATAGGGGTGGCGCGGCTCGGAGAAGAGCTGTTCCACACCGCCCTCCTCCACGATTCGCCCGGCATACATGACGCAGACGCGCTCGCAGACCTGGCTGACGGCGCCGAGGTCGTGGCTGATGAACACGGTCGCCATGCCGGTTTCGGCGCGCAGGCGGATCAAGAGATCGAGGATCTGCGCCTGGATCGTCGCATCGAGCGCGGTGGTCGGTTCGTCGGCAATCAGCAGATCGGGCTGGCCGGCAAGCGCCATGGCGATCATCAGGCGCTGGCACTGGCCGCCGGAAAACTCATGCGGGTAGAGATCGAAGCGGCGGCGCGCATCGGGAATGCCGACCATGTCGATCAGCCGTAGCGCCTCGGCCTTTGCCGCCTCGCCGCGCAGGCCGCGATGGACCGACAGCGCCTCGGATATCTGCCGGCCGATGCGCAGCACCGGATTGAGCGAGCTGGACGGATCCTGGAAGATCATGGCAATGCGGCTTCCGCGCACGCTTTCGAGCGATGTGCGCGATCCGCCGACGAGCTCGTTGCCTTCCAGCCGCACCGAGCCGCTGACATTTGCCTTGCCCGGCAGCAGGCCGAGCGCCGCCAGCCAGGTGACCGACTTGCCGCAGCCGGATTCGCCGACGAGGCCGAGCGCCTCGCCCCTGGCGACGTCGAGATCGATGCCGTGGAGAACCTGCACGCCGTCGAAGGCGACCTTGAGGTTACGCAGTTCCACGAGATTGGAGCCGGTCGCGCCCATCTTTCATCCCCGTTCTTTGCTTGCACCAAAAGAGGATCTCCGGCAGCCCTTCAGCCGCCGGAGACCGGAGTGAGGGCCGATCAGATCGACCAGTTGGTGGCGCGGAAGTCCATGGCGAAGGCCGGAGCGGCCTTCCATTTCAGCGACGACTTCATGCCGGTGAAGACGGCGTTCTGGTGCAGGACCTGATAGACCGGGTCTTCGCGCTCGGCGATTTCCAGCATGCGGGCGATCGCCTTCTTGCGCTGCGCCCGGTCGGTCGAGGTTTCCATGACGACGGCGAGCTTGTTCATCTCCGCGTTCGTCCAGTCCTTCTTCTGCTGCACCTCGCCGTTCGGGCCGAATTGCACGACCATCGGCGTGATCGGATCGTTGATCGAGTTGCCGGCAGACCAGTCGCGCACGCCCTTGATGCCCTGGGGATCGTGGATCTGCGCCCAGTTCTCCTTCATCTCGATCTCGACGTTGAGGCCGACCTGTTTCCACATCTCGACCATGATCTGGCCGTTGGCCGTCTGGTTCGTGTAGTAGTTGTTGAGCAGGCGGTAGGGGATCGCATCGCCCTTGTAATTGGCCTGCTTCAGAAGATCCTTGGCGAGCTTCTGGTCGAAGGCCGGGGGCGCCCAGCCCTCGATGAACATATCGCTGTTGCGGAAGGATTCGAACTGCAGGCCGGCCGGGATGACCGTCTTGCCGGCCCATAGCGCATCGACGATCGCCTGGCGGTCGATGGCGTGCGTCATGGCGCGGCGCACCAGCGGGTTGGCAAGGATCGGGTTCTGCGTGTTGAAGACCGAGACGCGGTGGTTCCAGATCGTCGAGTTCTGGACCTCATAGCCGGGAGCGGCCTGGACGGCAGCGATCTGATCCGGCGGCAGGTCGCAGGCGAAGTCGTATTCGCTGGACAGGAGGCCGTTGACGCGCGAGGCGACTTCCGGAACTTCCACGAAGCGGATCTGCTCGAGCGGCGGGCGGCCGCCCCAATATTCGTCGAAGGCGACGAGCGTGAGCGAAACGTCCGGCTTGTATTCGCCGACCATGTAGGGGCCGGTCGTGATCGGCTTGCGCGACCATTCGGTGAAGCTCGCAGCCTCATCCCAGGCGCGGCGGTTGGTGATCTGGCTGCCGCCGGAATAGAGGCGGCCTTCGAGCGTCACGTCAGGCGTCGTGTTGTGCAGGCGCACGGTGTATTTGTCGACGATTTCGATACCGGCGAGCGCCGGCCACAGGCGACGGCCGACGCCGGGCACGGTTGCCGGCAGCTCCTTGGCGGTGGCAGGCTTGTGATCGGATTCGAAGATGGTCTTGCCGCCGGCAGGCTCCGTGTTGCCGAATACGCGCTCCTTGGAGAAGGAGAAGGCAACGTCTTCGGCGGTCATTTCATCGCCATTGTGGAACTTGACGCCCTGGCGCAGCTTCAGTTCGAGCGTCTTGTCGTCGATGCGCTTCCACTCGGTGGCAAGACCCGGAACCGGACCCTGGTTGCCCATCCAGTCGCGCAGGATCAGACCTTCCCAGAGGTTGGGATAGAAGATGCGCTCGCCGACGTTGGACTGCTCGTGATAGACATCAAGCGAGTTGTTGTTGGTGATCTTCTGCACCGCGATGGTGATGGACGGACGCTTGGCCTGGCTGAAGGCCATGCGCGGCAGAATGAGCGTACCGGCGGTGGCGCCGAGAAGGCCGAGCGCGCCGCGTCGATTGATCGAAATCATCGGAAACTCCTTGTGTCTTGGCCAACGGCCCCCCCGGCACGCGGCCCTGGTTCTTAGGATCATCTCCATGTCGCCCGATTGACGGCTTCATGAAGTTTCGGTGAAAGCCGGCCGTCGCGGATGCCGCGAAGAGCCATTCCAGCGCGTGAGGCTCTGGCCCCGCGCGAGATCAGTCAGCGATTGCCACCGCCGGATTCCTTGCAGGCGTCAGTAGCGCTTCGAGCGCGATCGCCAGTTCCCCTGCTCCTTCGACCGTCTGCAGGGCGCCGGCCGCCTTCAGCGCCTCGTGCCGCCCGGCGCGCGGATCGGCCGGATCGACGAAGCCGATCGCCGCCATGCCGGCCGCAACCGCACCCGCGATCCCGAGCGCGCTGTCATCGATCACCAGGCAACGGTGCGGCGCCACGCCTAGATTTTCGGCGCAGAGCAGGAAGAGATCCGGCGCGGGCTTCGGCCTCGCCACCATGTCGGCGCTGTAGATATGCGGGGAAAATTCCGCCCAGAGGTCGAAAAGGCCGAGGCTGCGACGCAGCCTCTCCATGTCGCTGTTGGAGGCGACGCATTTGCGCTGCTTGAGATCCCGTACCAGCTTTTCCATGCCGGCCATCGGCTGCAGCGAACGGGAAAACTCCTCGTAGAGCGCACTTTTGGCATCGGCAAAGATCGGCTCCGGATCGGCAAGGCCGAGTTCCTCCCTGCAGAGGCGACGGCCCGCCTCCCCCGAAAGACCGGTGAAGCGGCGGTGAACCTCGGCATGGCTCAAGGGAATACCGGCGCGCTGCAGGGCCTGCGCCAGCGTGCCGCTGGCGGCCGGCTCGCTGTCGATCAATACGCCATCGCAATCGAAGATCAGAAGTTCTATCGTCATGCCAAGCGCATTACGTTACATATGTTACACCAATGTGAAATTTGTAACGACAACATATTTTGATGGGGATTTATGGAATCGCATGAACTGAAAATCCGGGCGGCCTGGCTCTACCACGTGGAGGGATTGACCCAGGCGCAGATCGCCGAGCGCATGCACCTGACCCGTCGCAGGGTGAACGAATTTCTGGCCGCCGCCCTGGAGGAAGGCATCGTCAGGGTGAGCTTCGCCTCGCCGCTTGCCGGCGGCATGGAACTCGAATCGCGCCTGCAGGAGCGTTTCCGCCTGGAAGCGGCGATCGTCGTTCCGACCCCTGCCGATCCGCACCTGCTGCACCAGGCGCTCGGCCGTGGTGCGGCCGGCTATCTGGATCGGCTGATCCAGGCCCGCCGGCCCCGCTCGATCGGCGTCGGCTGGGGCGCGACGCTGAAGGAAACCGTCACCCACATGACGCCGGCGAGCGAGCCTGACATCGAGGTGCGCTCGATGATGGGCGGGCTGACGCGCGGTTCGGAGATCAACACGTTCGAGATCGTGCGCGCCTTCGCGCAGGTCCTGAAGGCGCAATGCCATTACTTCGCGGCACCGATCTATGCCGAGAGCCCGCATTCGCGCGAGGCGATCATCTCGCAATCGGTTTTCGAGCGGATCTTCCGGCAGACCTGCGAGGTGGATATTTCCTTTCTGAGCGTGGGCGACGTGACACGGCAATCCCTGCAGGTGCGCTACGGCCTGCCGGCCGGAACCAATGTCAGCGATCTCATCGCCGTCGGCGCCGTCGGCGACCTGCTCGGCCGCTATATCGACGCCGAGGGCCGCCCCGTCGCCCATCCGCTGAACGCCCAGGTACTCGCCCCCGATCTTACCGACTACCGCAAAATCCCCTGCCGCATCGTCGCCTCCGGCGGCCCCCATAAACACGCCATCCTCAGCGCGACGATGCGGGCCGGCCTAGCGACCGCGCTGGTGACGGATGAGGAGAGCGCCAGGGTGTTGCTGGCGGGCGGATGACGCGAGGTGCGCCCGCAGGAGGATAGCAACTGGCTTGGGGGTGGCAGACAAATAGAGGCTCGATAGGCCGAAGGCCAGATCACCCGCCTCAAGACCCTCAAGCGCGCAATATATGGTCGGGATGCGGGACTGCTGAGGCCACGAATGTTACCACCGCCCACAAAGTTAGGAAGAACTCGGTCAACTGCCAAACGACATGAGCCCCATTCTGCGAACCAGCATGACGTGGCGCGAACGTTTCAGTGTGCGACGCCTGGTTCCCCGTGTGCCCTCACGACGGCGTCCGCTTCCTTGCCGTACAGCTCTTCGAAGTGATCGAAGGTCTTGGAGAAGTAGCCAATGCCTTGCGTCGCCGAGCGTAGCGCGCGCGCCAGATCGTCAAGTGCGCCGCCCGGAATAAGTGCCCGGAAGATGTCCCATCCCTTAGCGGTCTCGTCCCGGTCGAAGCCGAGAACCTGACCCTTGAGCGCCGAGACGATTTGGACGAGGCTGCCGGAATATATCGACGGAATGTGAATTTCGCTGCGGAAGACCGGCTGCATCAAAACGGCCGACCCTTCGGAAAGCGCCTGTCGCACTCCCATTTTCGACGCAGTCCTGAAGGCGTGTTCCGAACTGTCGACGGCATGGTGCTGACCATCGAACAGAGTTACGCCGACATCGATGACCTGGAAGCCGAGCGGCCCTTTCTCCATCGCTTCGCGCGCGCCTGCTTCGACGGCAGGGATGTAGTTGCGCGGGACGACGCCACCCTTGACGGTTTCGTTGAAGGTAAAGCCCCGGCCGCGCTCGTTGGGGCGAATGCTCAGCTTCACATCCGCGAATTGTCCGGCACCGCCGGTCTGTTTGCGATGCCGATAGTGAACCTCGGAAGGCTTCGCGATTGTCTCGCGGTAGATCGGGCTGGGCGTTCGATCGGTTACGTCGATGTGGAAGACGTCGGACAGGGTTCGGCAGAGATCGCGCAGATGTACCGGACCCTGGGCGCGGACGAGCTGGGCGCCAGTGCCTTCCTCCTGCGAGACGACAAGACCGCGATCCGTCTCGGCAAGTTTTGCCAGCGTTTCGGAGAGCTTGTTTTCATCGCGTTCGCTGCCCGGGACCAGGATCCTTTCAAGCATCGGCGTAGGTGGCTCGGTCCATTCGGGCGGGGCGACCGTCGCGTTTGATGTCAATGGCGCCGGGACGGGTAAGTGGTCGGACTTGACCGTTGCGAAGACATCCCCCGGTGCAGGCACGATCGCCGAGTTCGACCGTCCGTTTGCGGGATCCTGCACGGCGCCGAGGCTGGAGCCGCCCAGTAATGCGCCTTGCCGCAGTCCCTCACCAAACGCACGCACCAACACCGTCTTGCCGATATTCTGACGATGATAGGCATGGAAGCTCACGGCGGTCAGCTTGTTTTCATCGACGCTGCCCGCACGAGCCAGGCGCTGTCGAAGAAAGCCTACCGCGGGCGCCTCGTGGCGCAGCGCCTTCATCAGCCTCATCATGCCGTTGCCGTGACTTGCGGCACCGATCAGAACCGGAATAATCCTGTTTTCTCTGAGAACCCGCGATGAAATGGCATAGAGCGCGTCGCTGGGGGGCTCGCGATCTTCGATCAGTTCCTCGAGAAGCCAATCATCGAATTCGGACAGGTGTTCCAGGAGTTCGTTGCGCGCTTCGTGCTCGCGCTCGGCGGTGCTTTCGGGGATTGCGATCAGCGCCGAAGTCTGGCCCTCCCGGTAGCGCCACGCCCGTTCCGAAATCAGATCGCAACTGCCTATGATCCTGTCTCCCTCGCGGATCGGGATCTGGCGAAGCAAAAGCGTATGGTTCGCGTAGTCTTGAAGTGCGGCGATCACGTCCCTCAGCCGCCCTCCCGGTTCGTCCATTCGATTGACGAAGAGGATGCACGGCGTCCCGGAGGCTTCGACTATCCGCAGATAGGGCGCGGCGAGCACAGCCTCGTCGGGTGCCGATGAAACGCACAGGATACAGGCGTCGCTGGCAAGAAGCGCGTGCTGTGCATGCGCCAATGCTTCGTTGGGTCCTGGCGCATCCAGCGCACACCACGCCTCGTTTCCAAAGGTGAATTCTGTGAGAGTCAATCCATAAGGGGACATGGATTTTCTCGGCGCCCCCTCCAGGGAGCCGAGCTTTTCGACGACTGTTGATTTTCCGGTCTGCGAGGGTCCAAGCACGGTAAAGCAGCGCATCGGCATTCCTCCAACTGCCATAAACACAATTTTCAGCCATCATAGGATGCCCTGAACCGCTGCAAGGCGCCAGAGGTGTTTGGTTTCACAACGCAGACAGGAGCTTTTCTCGAACTGCCAGCAGGGCTGCAGACGCATCCAAAACGATCCATCCAGAGACTCTGAAGCTACTCCCACAGGTAATTAGGCGTGAACTTGCGCGCTGCCGCGCCAGCTTGGCAGCAAGCGCATTGCGTTCATCGATACCACGCAAGAGACGGCTGATAACAACGAACCTCCCGGTCGCCGCTAAGCAGGAGGAGAAGGATCGGCATCCGGAAGCAGCGCAAGCTTAACGTCACGACTGCGCTGCCTACGCCACATGATGGCCAGCCGCGCGGCGTTGCGCTAATAGGTGGCCGCGCTGGATGGGCGGCTTTCGCCCACTGGATTGTAATCCCTCTTCGCTGTACAGCGAGGAAGATATTTTGGTTGTCGAACCCATTCGTTTCAGGTGCATTTATGACAAAAAAAGTTTATCTGGCGGGTCCCGAGGTCTTCCTTCCGAACGCCCGTGAGATCCTCGACCAGAAAGCAGCGCTTGCCCGTGAGGCGGGACTTTTCCCGCTTTCGCCCGGCGATCTGGAAATCCCGCATACGAACTCGAAGCGCGAGCGGGCCGCGGCGATAAACGCAGTGGACGAGAAGATGATGATCGAGGCTGATGCGATCATCGCCAATCTGACGCCGTTTCGCGGCATTGCCGCCGATACGGGGACGGCCTTCGAACTCGGTTTTATGTGCGCAAGCGGTAAGCCTGTATTCGCCTACACGAATGTGGCCCGCGATCACAGCGGGCGAGTGAGCGATCTCTATGGCGGGGCCGTCGCGTATGATGCTGAAGGTCGACTGCGAGACCCGAACGGAATTGCGGTCGAGGATTTTGGCCTTGCTGACAATCTCATGCTGCACGCCGGGATTGAGCGGCGCGGTGGCGTCCTCATCATCGGAGACGCGCCGCGGGATGCGCTCTATACGGACCTTGCCGCGTTCAAGACGTGTCTTGCCGTCGCCGTTGAGAAGCTGCGCTAGGGAGGTACCGCGTCCCTCACCCTCCCGATCATGCGAGGGATAAGGCAAATGTCGACGACGTCATCACGCGGGGCGATCGGGTCTTTCTTTTTCCAGGCAACGCCCAAGCCCGATCCGGAAATCGATGCCCCGCACCGCCTTTAGCTCGAGGGCCGGTTCGGCGGACCCCTCGACCCATTTTGGCGCAAAGCCCAAATCTTTGACGCGAAGACACATTGCGTCAGTTCCCGTTCCCTTGCGTGTGGCCCGAAGGTATCTATTGTCGACGAATGCCAGGCGGTTGGGAGTCTGTAATGTCGGCAGTGCCTTTCTCAAAGATTTCGACGCCGCTCAACGCGCTATTGGTTACAATTGGTCTCTTGGTCGTTGCCGCGCTGACGACCGAGGGCCTTACTGGACAGGAGAGGCTTGTCTTTGAGCTGCTCCTTGCGGCAATTTGGCTGGCCTATGTCCTCCAATTGAGCGGCACATTGCTTTCACGGCGACATGGCTTGTCGGGCGGGATGCCGGCCCTCGTGATTGATTTGCTGGCGGTTCTGGTTCCGGCTGCTGCGTTCTTGTTCGTTGGCTCCCGTGATCGAAACCTCTATTGCGCCATTTGGCTTCTCAAGCCGTTGCGCGACTCGACCTTTTTCAGGCTGCTGGCAAGGGTGGTCGCGAATGAATCGCGCAATCTGCTTGGCGTGACATCGGTGTTCGGCATCGTTCTTTTTGGCGCTGCGTTGGCCGGTTATATCCTCGAGCGAGACGTCCAGCCCGATAAGTTCGGCAGCATTCCGCAGGCGATGTGGTGGGCGGTCGTGACGCTGTCGACGACCGGCTACGGTGACGAGATTCCGCAGAGCCTTGCAGGCCGAGTTCTAGCCGGATTGGTGATGATGAGCGGGATCGGTATTTTTGCACTTTGGGCCGGCATCCTCGCCACCGGCTTCTACGAAGAGGTTCGCCGCCGAGACTTCGTTCGCAACTGGCAATTGGTCGCTGCAGTACCTCTGTTCCAGAAGCTTGAATCCGCAGCACTGATCGAGATCGTACGGGCGTTGCGACCGCGCATTGTTCCCGCAGGTGGCGTGATCTGCCGCAAGGGTGATGCTGGCGATCAGATGTTCTTCATCGTCGAGGGACGGGTCACCGTGGCGACACCCGATCATCCAGTGGAACTCGGTGCCGGAAACTTCTTCGGCGAGATGGCGCTGATCAGCGGCGAACCGCGCTCAGCGACGGTCAGCGCAGCAACCGAGGTATCGCTGCTGTCGCTCTACGCCGTGGATTTCCAGATGTTGTCGAGCAGTAGTCCGCAGATCGCCGAGACCATCCGCAAGACGGCGCTGGAGCGGCGGGGCGGGCCACCGAAGGAATAATCCAAGCCGGCGAGGGTACTCCTTGACCGGCTCATAGCGCAGGATAACTGCGCCCGCCGCGGTCGTCGTGCTGGGAGATAGTCGCGGTCGGCCGAGCCTTGCCGGGTCAGCTTTGAATGGCTGCACATCTTCGCATCCATCGGCGGTCCTGGCCTTCCAATCAGGCTCGACGCTTTACCCAGCCCTCGGAAAAGCACGCGCCTTCAAAACGTCGCTCAATTCGCTTGTGTCAAACCGTCCTTTAGAATTAGCCCCTCGTCATAAGAGGCGAACCCGGATCCCAACATATGGCCCTCGCCTAACAAAAGCGGAATGTTCTACAATTTTGCAGCGTAACGTTGGTTTGGCTGGCGGTGGTATAGTTTTGCGCTCAGTGGGTTGGCTTGTTTTAGCGCTTTCGATGCTTGCATCCGGCAGTTCGTCGGCTGGTTCGTTCGAGCCGGCACCGGATATGGTGCTCGTGCCGGCCGGCAAATTCGAGATGGGCGGCGATCACGATAATTGGTCGGCCCCCGACGAGCACGGCAACCGCGTCGTTGACATCAGAGCCTTCTCGGCCTCGCAAAGCGAGATCACGTCCCGACAGTATGACGCATGTGTTCGCGCCGGGGTCTGTCGGGCACCGCTTTTCAAAGCGCAAGGCGACGACTATCCGGTAACTGGTGTGTCCTGGCGCGATGCGCAGTCCTATACCGCGTGGTTGAGCGCGCAGACCGGCGACCGCTATCGTCTCATGTCCGAAGCAGAGTGGGAACTGATCGCCCGCGCAGGTACACAATCACGTTTCTGGTGGGGCGATGATGCCGATCCGGCTTTTGGCAACTTCGGCGACGAGTCCTGCTGCCGCCCGGCGGTCGGGGGCGCAGATACTTTCGAATCCGCCGCGCCAGTGAGCAGGTTCAAACCCACACCGGAAGGATTTTACGACCTCTACGGCAATGTATGGGAGTGGGTGCAGGATTGCTATGGCGCCTATGATCGCGCGCCGCGGGACGGCTCGGCGCAAGACCCGGCGGATTGCAGGGTGCGCGTGGTGCGAGGTGGCTCTTATTTGCTTCCTTCAGGTTTTGCCCGAGCGAGCGCACGTTACAAGCTGACCCCCGGCGCCCGCAGGCCTGACGTCGGCTTCCGTGTGGCTCTAGATCCGGGTACGCCATGAGAACCCTCGGCCTGAACCGTGACAGATATGTCGTTCCAATTCTTCTCTTCGCCTATGCGATAGCTGTCGCCGCGTTTTCTTCAGATCTCGATCCGACACATTGGGGTGCCCTCGATGCCGAACTATATCATTTACCGCAGATCAATTGGTTCATAGAATGGGGCATCAAGTGGACTTACCCCGCGTGGTCGGCGACCGGTCCTGGATTTCATTGGCTCATGGCTATCCTTGCATGGCTAACCGGGGCAGAAGCACTTGATCAGACCAGCTGGCAGTCCACATTCGGGCCCGCCATCTTGACGACAATCTCACTTCTCTTCTTCTATGCGGCATTGCGATCCAGTGGTGCTTCTCCGCTTCGGGCCTTAGTGATCGGCTTCCCGCTCGTTTCGTCGAGCTATTTCTGGACGCCCGCCCTGCATCCCGTAAGTGAAAGCCTTTCGATGGCTGGTTTCTTCGCAATGGCTTATTCGCTCGCCCTTTACCCGCGCCGGCCAATTGCGTTCGGCATCGCGGGCGCAATATCCACAATCGCACGGCAAAACTTCCTCAGTGCAGCCGGTGCCTTCGGACTCATGGCTGTCGCCGAACAATGGCCTCGCATCGTCACATGGCGGATGGTTGGTTTAGCTATACTGACGCTGGCGCCGTCCTTGCTGGTTGCCGCGAGCCTTGTGATACATTGGGGTGGACCGACGCCTCCGGAGTGGCGAGAGATGCACACCGGATTCTCGTTTGGACCGCTCTTGCATGGGTTGGCGCTTCTCGGCGTCTTCGGCTGGCTTTTTCTGCGCAAAGAGGACCTCGCCGGCGACGTGCCCGCCCGGACACGTGAGATCATTGCCATCGCAGTGATTTCTCTCGCGCTGTGGCTCCTTATCCCGGAAGATGGTGGCTCCAGGCCGTATTCGGTCGTGTGGACCGTGGCAGCGCACCTGCCGACGATCTATGGTCGCCCCCTTTTGACCCTTCCGCTCCTGACCTTGGGTATGGTCGTTGCATTTGCCTATTGGCGGCGTGGACGGAGAGATGGATTCCGGCTCAGCCCGGAACTATCCTTGTTTGCCTGCTATTTTGCAGGTCAAGCGGCGCAAAGGTTCAGTTGGCAACGTTACTCGGAGGTTGCCGTTTTGCTTTTCTTGTGCCTCGGAATGGCGCGAACGCAGCAAAAAAGCCTCCGTCACGATGCTCTTATGCTCATAGTCTTCATGGGCTATTTCGCGCTGACCGTCAGGCATATGACGGAGTTTGTGTAGGGGGCATTCAAAAGCCAGGCGGCGAAACACTTGCGGCAACCGCCAACCAGTTGCCCGCGCTTCTGACCCTGGGCATGTTTCCTATTGGCTGCGTAGACGGGGAGATAGATTCCGGCTTAGCTCGAAACTCTGCTTATTTGTCTGATACTTTGCGGCTCAAGCGGCGCTTCGATGCTCACGAAGGCATCAAGGCCGCGGTATCGCGAAATCAAGCGCCGCACCGAGGTTGTCGGCATCCTGCGAACGACGAAGCGATCGGTCGTCTCGTTGGCGCACTGCTGCTCGGCCAGTTCAACGCGCAAGGCACATGACGCTTGAGACCATGGCGCGAATGGAAGATGATCCTCAAATCAGCCTGCCCGCTCTGGCACGCTGATATCCCCTCCGGCCGATGCCAATCGGCGGCCAGTTACACCACGGGAGCTTGTTCAGAACTGGCGCTCAAAACCATCGCGGCGACACGCCAGCCGAAGGCGTCACTCGTCCTCTTTCTTGTCGGCGGGAATGACGACGCTGTCTGTGTCGACCCCAGCGTTCTGGAAATCACTCAGGTTGCCAGAATTCCCCCACAGCGTCATTCGCCAATTCAATCGGAAACTCTTGTCGTTCAAATTGCCGCTGTAACGATTGCGTGCGAAGTGCACAAACCCAAGCCCATGATCGGGAGCGTTGACGCTTGCTACGATGCCGCTGTCACTGTCAACCGATACAACATTCTCCTCGATGCGGTTAGGGCGCGCCCATTGCGGGTGCCACCCTCGGCCCGTCGCATCATCAACACGAAAAACTACGCCTGATCCATGTGAGATGACATTTCCTGTCACCAGATTGCTCCAGCCGCCATTGATCCCGATCGCTGATACGTTGCCTGAAAGAGTATTTCCTTCGATGCGCACCCCACTGGCCTTACCGTCGGTATAGATCGCCCAGCTTATAGGAGTAGGCCATTCATCGATATTGTCGTATCCGGCCGGCCAAAACGTTCCGTCGGCCCGGTTCATCAGATGCCCTGTTCCGGTCACAAGATTCTCGCGGATGATGCTATTCAGTGGGTCGCCCTGCTCGCCCATCAGCTTGATGGCACCACCATCTGACGTACGCTGATTGGCATTGCGGACGACGTTATGTTCGATGACCGCGTCATGAACGGCATCTTGTGGACCCCAGGTAGAGCCACCGCCGATCCCGAACTGCGCAACGTTTTCGATCAGATTGTTAGCGATCCGGATGTTGTCTGTGGCTTGGAAAGATACCCCGGCTGTATCATAATATACCTGCCCGACATCATGAATATGGTTCGACAGGATTCTGGCACCGTTTGATTTGCCGAAACTCCCATAGGTCGTGCCAACGTAAATTCCATTGCCGGCCACATTGCCGATCGCATTGCCGGCAATCAAAACATCCTGACTTTCTGACACGTGAATACCAACGCCGATATTTTCGATGACGTTGCCTAGCAGCCTGACACGGTTAGCTCCCTCGAGCCGGATGGCACCAAAGCCTCTGGTGTCTGTGCCCAGTTTGCCGCTTCCCTGCGGAGCTCCATCACGAAACTCCAGCCCCGAGATAGTCATCCCGTCGGCTCCCGCAAGCCGGAAGAAAGTCGGCAAGATACCTGCAACGACGACCGCGCCAGGAAAAGATCGATCCACTGTGATATAGCGGAGCTGACCCATAGTGGGATCGTACAACCATTCCCCGGGAGCATCGAGCAAGGCTTCCGTGCCGCTCAAGAAATAGCGGCTGCCTTCTGCGGTAAAGAAATAACTGGTGCCCTTGGTATCAATGGTCCTCTTCTCGGCGTCGATTGAAACCACCGGAAGCGTATCGTTCCCCCATTGGCTTCCGGGCTGAAATCCTCCGACAATATCGACGGTCAGCGATGTCACATCTCCCAAAGCCGGAAGATCCCCCGGATGGAAGCAAAAGCGTGTGTTGCCTGCCCAGGGGCCGATAGGCGGATCGCATTCGGCGGCGAACAACCATCCCTTGCGCGGATCTCCGTCAACGGGAACGTTGGGAAAGCGGGCACTCGTCTGGCGGGCGCCGTCGACGAAAAGGTCTCCAACTCCATCCCCTGAAGGCAACTTCAGAGGTGCCGTCCAGCGCCCGTTGGCTTGTAACGCCCAGTTCTGCACAAGCGGACCGCCATGTAAAACCGGAGTCCCGTTGCATCTCGCCGTTATGATCAAGCCCGCATCGCGAGCGTCGAAGACGATTGGTTGAGCGAGATAATAGTCGCCACTGCTCATTGCAATTACGCTTGGGCCACCCTTCTCACGCGCTGCATCACGAGCGTGCTCAATGCTGGCGAAAGGACCGTCGTTGCGCTGTGTGTTAGCTGCGGGAAGGAGGCCGCTCCAATTGTCGTTGCCATCCGGAGATACGTGGAATGTTGTTCGAGTTGCGGATGGGCTGGTCAAGAGGCCGCTCAAGGAGGTCCCGTCCAGTTTGGCCGACATGGTCGCCGCAGAAGCTTCCGCGCAAGTCGCCTCTCTGATCGTCTGTTGCAACCGGTCAGGCGCATCGGCGTCCGGCCATACGGAGCCCGTATTGCCCGATTGCGGAAAGAAGGTAACAATAAAAATACTTGAGATCAGCGCAACGCCCAGCTTCATGAGATTAGCAGCTCCGTCCTCGTGCTCAGCATTCGTTGGCTCGCCAACTGTTGGTCAACCCACTCGCTGTTCTTTGAATAATTCCGTCGACGTTCTTGACCGAAAAACAAAAGGCAGGGTAGTCGCGGGGAAAGCCTATCTTTGGTTGTGCTTGACGGTTCAATGAGATTCATCTGGGGACATCCGGATTGCAAGTAATCCAAATGGAGCATTGCGAACGTGCCGTACGCGTCGGCAGCGTAAATTCGTGTCGTCTTGCTCAACCCTTTCCGTTCGCCCTTCGCCGAAGGGATTAGGGCCACCAACCATAAACGATCTACCCTTAAATCTGCGGCTCCCTAAGCTGAACACAAAGACACTGGCCTCGGAGGCTCTTCGGAATGCCCGAAGATACTAGAGTATTCGGGACCAGCGCCGCAGGGGAGAGGCGCAACAATGGATGATCTACCTGTACTTGCCGTAGATCTCGACAAGACCCTGATAAGAAGCGATGTTCTCTATGAATCCTTCTGGGATTGCGCATCAAAGGATCTTTGGAAGCTCTTACATGTGCTCGGATCTCTCGCAGCCGGCAAAGCGCAATTCAAAGAGAGCTTGGCGCGAAACAACGCGATTGATCCGGCTGCGCTCGCCTATAACGACAACGTTGTCGACTATATAAGAAACTGGCGTCAGCAAGGTGGAAAGGCAGTCCTTGTGACTGCCACGGATCAGTCCATCGCCAATGCAACGGCCGATCATCTGGGACTTTTCGATGAAGTCTATGGCTCAGACGGCATGCGCAATCTGAAAGGCAGCACGAAGGCGGGCTTTCTCGTGGAGCGCTATGGTGCCGGCAACTACGATTATATCGGCGATGCGCATGCCGACATACCGGTATGGAATTCGGCGCGACGAGCTATCACTGTAGGGCTCTCACAGAAGGAAAGAGGCCGGGTCCATTCGCTTAGCGGCGAGGTCATGCATCTTTGTGATCAGGAGCACAGCAGCCGAGCCTACCTCAAGGCCATTCGACCGCATCAATGGTCGAAGAACATACTGGTCTTTCTGCCGCTGATTGCAGCCCATGAGGCATCAATCGATAGTTGGCTGGATGCGTTTTTTGCATTTATCTGCTTCAGCCTAGTTGCGTCCAGCGTCTATGTGCTGAACGATCTGCTGGATCTTGCCTCTGACCGGCTTCATCCGCGAAAGCGGAACCGGCCCTTCGCCTCAGGCATGATCCCATTGCAGCACGGGACATTCATGGTGCCCGGTTTGCTGTTGTCTGGGTTGCTGTTCGGCCTACTGGTTCAGAGGGCGGAATTCTTGTTGGTCATGGCGCTATATTACGCCACCACCATGCTCTACTCGATCTACCTCAAGCGCAAACTGATCGTGGATATCTGCGCGTTGGCTGGCCTCTATTCGCTGCGCATTTTCGCTGGCAGTGCTGCCACGGGATTGCCGATTTCGGAATGGCTGCTGGCATTCTCGATCTTCCTCTTTTTTTCGCTCGCTGCGGTCAAACGTCAGGGCGAACTGGTCGATGTCGTCAATTCCGGGCGAGGCAAGGCCAACGGCCGAGGCTACCAAGGCGATGACCAGCTCATCGTGTCGATGATGGCTCTCAGTTCCGGATATATCGCCGCATTGGTTATGGCGCTTTACTTGGACTCCCCCGAGGTCCGAGAGCTTTACACTCATCCGATCCGTCTTTGGGGCATCTGCCTCATCCTGCTTTATTGGGTCAGCCGCATGGTCATGATGGCCCATCGCGGTATTATGGACGACGATCCAATCGTTTTTGCGGTCAGGGATCGCGTCAGTCGCTATTGCGGCGTACTCATCCTGATCGTGATTATTGCTGGCATTATGTAGATCGATGCTTGAAACCTCTGCCCAGTTTTTCCCTGTTGTCCTGGAGAATGTCCCTCAAAAAGAAGGCGTGCTGAAAGGTTCGAGGGTGTTGCGATTGATTGTTGACCGAAACTCTGGCCAAAACACCATGCGCGGGACCGAGCTATTCGCCGTCGGCGAAAATACGATCTCTTTTCTGGATGACCTAGGCTGATGTTCCAACTGATCGTCCGCTACGTTTTGTTTGCCGTTACCGCCACGCTGGCTAATCTATTGATGCAGCGCGCGGTCCTTGCCGTTTTGAGCGATGGCTTGGGTTTCGCACTGGCAATATTTGCCGGTACGGCAACGGGCCTGATCATCAAGTACATTTTGGACAAGAGATGGATCTTCTTCGACAACACGGCGGGTGTCGCGAACGGAAGCCGTAAATTCGGCCTCTACACACTTACAGGTGTCGCCACTACGCTAATCTTTTGGGCAACCGAAACCACGTTCTGGCTCACATGGAGCACCGCCGAGACGCGTGAACTTGGCGCCGTCCTCGGCCTCGTAATAGGTTATTGCATCAAGTACAATCTCGATCGCAAGTTTGTGTTCGCCTCGCGCAGTATGGAGGCGTGATCGATGGAAATCTCTGGCTGGGGACGTTTTCCAAAGGCTGATTGCCGTATCAGCTTTCCGCGCGATGAGGCGTCGTTGCGAAATCTCGTTCTTTCCGGGCCGAGTATCGCTCGCGGCAATGGGCGCGCATATGGCGACAGCGCTCTCAATCAGGCGCACACAATCGACCTGACCGGCTTCAACCGCATGATCGCGTTCGACCCTGCAACCGGGGTACTGACAGTTGAGGCCGGCGTTGTTCTCGGCGATATCATCCTGGCCTTCCTGCCGCGCGGATGGTTTCCATCGGTGACACCTGGCACGAAGTTTGTAACGATAGGGGGCATGATTGCCGCCGACGTTCACGGCAAGAACCACCACAAGCACGGCTCGTTCGGGACTTTCGTTGAGTGGATAGACCTCATGGTTGCTGACGGCAGCGTCCTGCGTTGCTCGCGAACTGAAAATCCCGATCTCTTTGCCTTCACGATCGGCGGTATGGGTCTGACAGGCGTCATACTGCGCGCGGCCATCCGGCTGACCTCGGTGGAAAGCGGCTGGATAAGACAGCGCACAATCCCCGCCCGTTGCCTTGACGAAGCGATCGATATATTCGAGCGGTCTGCCGATTGGACTTATTCCGTGGCCTGGATCGACTGCTTCGCACCAAAGAATATGCTTGGCCGCTCGTGCATTGTCCTGGGCGAACATGCCAGGCGCGACGAGCTCAGCGATCGGCAGAGGCTTAATCCTTATCAGGTGAAGATCAAGCGCCAACGACATATATCATTCGACGCTCCCCAGTTGACCCTTAACCGCTTTTCGGTGCGCGCCTTCAATGCGGTCTATTACGCAAAAGGCCGGCGCAGCGCCGGCGACAGCGTGACCGACTGGGACAGTTATTTCTACCCGCTGGATGCCATTCTCGGATGGAACCGGATTTACGGACGGCGCGGCTTTGCACAATTTCAATGCGTGCTGCCGCTTTCGGCCGCCAGCGAAGGGACCGCAGAACTGCTGAGAGCGATTTCCGCCGCCGGCCAGGGATCATTTCTCGCAGTGCTGAAGCGCATGGGCGCGCAGGAGAGCCGCTTTTCATTCCCGATGGAAGGATACACGCTGGCGCTCGACTTCCCCGTCAGTGCGGCAAGTCTTGCACTGATGGAACAGCTTGACGCGATCACTGTCGCTTATGGCGGCCGTTTTTATCTCGCGAAGGACGCACGCATGAGCAGTGCAACGCTGGAGGCGGCCGACCCGCGTCTTGCCGCCTTTCGGGAAATGCGCCGCAGCTCGGGTGCCGCAACCAGCTTCTCTTCGCTTCAATCCCAAAGGCTATCACTTTGAACCTTGCGCTGCCGCCTGAAAAAAAGTCCCTGCTGGTCGTCGGCGGCACGTCCGACATTGCTAAAGCGACGGCGCTTACTTTCGCTGAAAAGGGTTGGAACGTTACGATCAGCGGAAGAGAGTTGCCTGTTGCCCGAGCGGAAGCAGCCAATCTCGAGTTACGCGTGCCGGGTAGCGTTATCACCGCCGTCGCGCTGGACATTCTCGACACCGCAAGCTTTGCGCCTTTTCTCGATAGTTTGCCCGTGCTGCCAGACGCCGTCCTGTTAGCCGTCGGTTTGCTGGGCGACCAAGCATTGGCGGAGCGTCACATCGATCATGCCACGCTCGTTATGCGCTCGAACTTCGAAGGACCTTGTCTTCTGCTGGGATTGATGGCGTCGCGATTTCAGGATCGCGGTTCGGGCACGATCATCGGTATTTCGTCGGTGGCGGGCGATCGCGGGCGCGCCTCCAACTATGTCTATGGCGCTGCCAAAGCTGGTTTGAGCGCCTTTCTTTCCGGGCTGCGCAACCGGTTGGCCGCAAGGGGCGTTCATGTTTTGACGGTCAAACCGGGCTTCGTGAGGACTAAAATGACGGCGGGCATGGCGCTTCCCGCTGCTCTGACCGCCGAGCCGCGAGAACTCGCCGTAGCAATCTACAGCGCCGTGGAAAAGCGCAGAAATGTCATCTACGTGCGGCCGGCTTGGTGGCTGGTTATGATGATCATCAGGTCGATCCCGGAAGGCTTGTTCAAAAAGCTTCGTCTGTAGCGCTTCTGTCCCGAGGCAGTCGTGGGGGAATCGGCCAGCGACAGATTGCGGAGCCATTTTGGTTGCGCATCAACGATCATGGCATGGATTGGAGCGACTAAGCATTTGTCGGCCAAGCGACACGGGCGACGGTCAAGCGGCTATTCAAAGAGAATAAGGCTTGCTGGCGTTGGCGGCATTGGTTTGACCTTGACGCTCTTAAGACCTGCAAGTCTTGCCATCTCAGACAACTCACTTTGCGTATAAGCTTGGCCTGCCGGCGTACCGGCGAGCATCTCCCAGGAGAAGGCCGCCGGAAAAGGCGGCGAGATGCCGTCTTCGTTCGGCACGAAATCGACGGCGACGATGCGACCATCGTTCGCAAGGCTCGCAATGATCTTTCGTAACAATTGGGCACATGTCCGCAAATCGAAATGGTGCAGAAAATTCGGGAGCAGGACGAGATCATAACCTGTGTCCCAGTTCACATCGAAGGCGCTGCCCGCAATCGTCCGGTACCGATCAGCCACGCCGGCCTTTTCCGCATTCCGACGTGACAACTCCAACACGGCAGCCCAGTCGACAGCGACGATCTCTGCCGATGGAAGGGCCTTGGCAATTTCGATCCCGAAAAGGCCTGGACCCGCAGCAATGTCCAGAACCTTTCGAGCAGGCACCGGCCAGCCGGAGATTTCGCCGGCCAGGATTTTGGCGCTGAGCCCGGTAAAGGAGCCCATGCCGCGCGCAAACTTCAACCAGACGGGATTGTCTGGCGACATGTTCGCAAGCCCGATCGAACCGCCGTTTCGCACGGCGGCGGCCGGATCGCGCAGAAAATTGTCCAGAATTTCAGGTGCGGCGACGAACTCGACGGCAGAGCCCATATAGGCTGGCGAATTACGATCGAGGAACATTCTGGTCGGGGGCGTCATTCGGTACTGCTCGCTGTCCTTTGTCAGGAAACCGTGTACCACGAGGTAGTTGCACAGGATGCGCACGCCGCGCTCCGACGCGCCTGTTGCCGACGCCAGCAATGCTGCCGTTTTGCCGTCGCCGATGTGAGTGAAGAGATCAAGCTCGATGGCCGCCCTGATCGCTGCGGTCTTTCGGCATGCAAACAGCGCGTCGACCACGAGTTCGGGCGACACTACGCCAGCATGGGCGTCCTCGGCGATTGTTTCCATGGGATCCCCCAGAGCCGCGATTACCTTTGTCTGGCAGCGACAACCGCAGGGATTATCTGTATATTTTCATATTCTACAATACCCACTGCTCTAACCTTATTGGGTGCCCTCGCCTCAACATCCCAGCGCGTCCTGCCGGCCGAAGGCACAGATACGGCTTCTCATTCTTGGCCAGCCGATCAGCGCCTTCGCGCTTATATCGCGGCGCTAGCTCTGCCGACGTAGTGGCGCTGTTGATTTGTTCAATTGGGATCCTTCGACGGCCACGCAGCGCGAAAGCAGTCGCGCGAACATGCGATGGGTAGTGGCTCCAACCAGTTCGTCACCATTGGCTGCGTTTTAAGCGCAGCGGCATCGTCGACGGTCATTATCCTGGTCAGGTCCCTGCTTCAATGATGGGAGCCGAGCGGGATTCCGCGGAGCTTAGTTTGCGGCAACTCCGCTGAAATCCGAACTCGTCCGGATTACGCAGCCACCAATAAAGGCCCGAAAAGCCCTCGGGCTCGTCAGCCGTTGCGAAGGAACGGTCCCGCCTTAAAGGGATTCTGAACCGACGTTCCCATCGCCGTGGTAGAAAAAGGCCCGCCGCCGAAGCGGCAGGCTCATCTTTTTGGGCGTGCGGGAGGTTAGCTCAACTCAAGGCGAAACGCTCAGGCCGGAAGGTCGCGAGCATGGGATGTTCGGCGCCCCTCATGACTTCGAACGCGAGCAATTCGCCCAGGATGAGTCCGAGTGTTGCGCCGCTGTGGCTAAAGGCGACGTAATAACCTGGTATCGCCTTGAGGGCACCGACAACCGGTTCGCCATCGCCAGGTATCGGTTTGCCGCCGACGCCGATCGTGGCAACCTCAAGCTTCGGATTACCTTCCATTACATTTGCAGCTTCGGCCAAAAGAGCCGCAACGACGCTGTCGTCGATTTCGAATCCGCCGTCCGGGCGCAGCGTCACCCCTTCGTCGGCGGCCCAGTCGGCGTCGAGCGAGAAAGCGCCGCCCGGCGCGGGGCGAACGGCCACACGGGGCGTGTTGAGAACCGCGCGCAAGGGATGGGCAAACGGTTTGGTCTGTACGAGGAGGGCGATCGGCGTCCCGTCGCCGATGATCTGCCCGCTCTCGGCGGCCATCCTCGGCACGGCGGGACCGGTCGCCAGCACGACGGCATCAGCCAGGAAATGTCCGCCCGTCGCCGTCTCGGCACCGACCGCCCGGCCGCCCTCAATCAAGGCCCGTGCGGCTCCCTGGTCCGTCACCAGTACGCCCCCGAGCTCAGAATATTCCTTCAGAAGCAGGCCGATCAGCGCGGGCAGATCGACCCAACCCTCACCTGGATTGAAGATAGCGCCCTGGGGGGTGATCGCGTTCGCGTTTACGCCGGGCGTGACACCGGCGATATCGGCGCCCGACAGCCATTGTGCATCATAGCCGAGCGACACCTCGTACCGATAGGCCGTATCGATCTCGTTGCGCCCGTCATCGGCGTCCCAGGTCAGGCCCCCGTCGAAGCGAAGCCAATCGGCATCCGGAAACCGCGCTGAAAGCGTACGATAACGATCGATGCCGGCCATGCGCAGCCGATGATAGGGTTCAGAGCGCATGCGTGCCGAGTTCAACCAGGAGAGGGAGCGGCCGGAAGCGCCGTTGGCCGGCGGACCGTCATTCAGGATGGTCACGCGGACACCGCGCCGCGCTAGCTGGACGGCCGTGGAGACGCCGAAGATGCCGGCGCCGATGACGACGGCCGAAGAGATCATGTTGTCGGTCATGGGAGTGTCTTTCGATTGGTTGGTCATGCGGGTGGATGGGGCGGTCAGGGCTCTTCCCAGCGGCCGCTGACGGCGGAGCGGAAGAGCGCGTCGATCGCCCTCATGTTGACGATCGCATCCTCCAGCCCCGTATCGAGCGGGGTGCCGGAGAGCACGGATTCTGCGAAGGTATCGGCCTGCTCGCGGTATTGGTCGGCAGGTTCTATGGCGATCTCCTCGCGCCCTCCGCCAGCAAGATCGCGACCGTCATCGAGCACAAGCACCGTCGGCTTGTCGGCCGGCGCGTTGAAGGGGATCGGGATTTCCAGGCGCCCACGTGTTCCGAGCACCGTGACCTTCTGCGTGAGCGCAAGCTGGGTGGAACAGGTAAAAGCGAGCTGCCTCCCCTCTGGAAACTCGAGCAGTCCGCTTGTCAGCCGATCCGTTCCAAAGAGCGGATCCCGCTCCATCAAGGCGATTGCCCGCGCTGGGTCGGCACAGAACAGGAAGCGGGCCGTGCTGACGGCGTAGCAGCCGACGTCGAACAGACCGCCACCACCGATATCGGCTTGGTTGCGCACATTGGCGGGATCGACGAGGTAGTAGGAGAAGATCGTTTGGATAGCCTTCACCTCGCCGATCCGCCCCTCGGCGACCAATGCGCGCGCTTTCTTCCATTGCGGATGATGGCGGACCATGAACGCTTCGGCGACCGGCAGTCCGGCGGCCCTTTGCGCCGCCGCAAGTTCCCCCGCCTGCGCAGCGTTAAGGGCGATCGGTTTTTCGCAGAGTACAGGCTTGCCATGCTGCAACGCCTTAATCGTCAGCGGCACATGCAGATGGTTGGGCAACGGGTTGTAGATCGCATCGATATCGGGATCGGCGAGCAACATCTCGTAACTTCCGTAGGCCCTGTCGATGCCGAAACGGGCGGCCACCTGCGTTGCCTTGCCCGGATCTCGCGAGGCGATGGCGGTCACACGGCCGAGCCGGCTGGATTGGATGGCCGGGATCACGGCCTTGACGGCAATGCCCGCGCAGCCGAGCACGCCCCATCGTATCTTTCGTGTCATTAATTTTCTCCCGTCCCGCGCTTAGAGCACTTCCGCAAGGAAGCGTTGGAGGCGCGGGCTCTGCGGGTTGTCGAAGATCGCCTCGGGCGTGCCTGCTTCCACCACACGCCCCTCGTCCATGAAGACGACCTGATCGGCGACGCGGCGGGCGAAACCCATTTCATGCGTGACGACGACCATGGTCATGCCGCGCTTGCCGAGATCGGCCATCAGATTGAGCACTCCCTTCACCAATTCAGGATCGAGCGCGCTCGTAACCTCGTCGAAGAGAATGACCTCCGGCTCCATGGCAAGCGCCCGGGCAATGGCCACTCGCTGCTGCTGGCCGCCCGAGAGGCCGCCGGGGCGGTGATGCTGCCGACCGGCAAGGCCGACATCGGCAAGCCGCGCCTTGGAAATGCGCTCGGCCTCGGCCTTTGGCAGGCCCTTGATCTTCGTCAGCGAGAGCATGACGTTTTCAAGCGCCGTGTGGTCGGGGAAGAGGTTGAAGTGCTGGAATACCATTCCGACGCGGCGACGCAACGTTTCGGGCTTCATGGCAAGAGTGCTTTTGCCGTCGATGAGGACGTCACCGCTCTTAGGCTCGACGAGACGGTTCAGCCCGCGCAACAATGTCGACTTGCCGGAGCCGGACGGGCCGATGACACAGGTGACGCTGCCCGGCTTCACCGAGAGGTCGACACCCTTCAGCACGTCGAGTTCGCCATACGCGATGCCGAGATCGCGCACCTCGAGGCTGCCGCCCTTAAAGGCAGTCCCGGAGGCGCGGCCGGCGCCATCGAGTTCGCTCACCTCCTCCAGTCCGCTGGTGACGACTGCGGGGCGCTGCTTGCCTAGCCGCAGGCGACTGTCAATGGCGTTGACGACATGGGTGAGCGGCACGGTGACGATGAGATAGAAAATGCCGGCCAGGAGAAGCGGTGAGAGATTACCGGTTACGACAGCCTGGTCCTGTCCGACGCGGAAGATCTCGCGCTCGGAGGCTAGCAGGCCGAGGAAGTAGACGAGGCTTGAATCCTTGACGTTGCCGATGAACTGGTTGACGAGGGCCGGCAGCACGCGGCGCACACCCTGCGGCACGACTATGAGGCGCATGGCTTGGCCGTAGCTCATCGACAGCGCCCGGCATGCTTCCATCTGACCTCGGTCGACGCTCTGGATGCCCGAGCGGAAAATCTCGCCGATATAGGCGCCGGCGATCAGGCTGAGCGCAAGAATGCCGAGCGGATAGGGCGACGGACCGAACAGCTCGCGACCCATGCGGGCAAATCCCTGGCCGATCAGGAGAATGGTTACGATGGCCGGCAGGCCGCGAAAGATATCGGTATAGAGACGGGCCGGGATTCGCAGCCAGCGCGATCTGGAGATGCCCATAATGGCGAGCGCCATGCCGATAACAATGCCGAGCACCGTCGAGGCCGCTGCGAGGATCAGCGTGTTCTTCAGGCCGACCGTGATCATGGTCGGCAGGACTTCACCCATGGCGTTCCAGTCGAGGAAGCTGCGGCGCAGGTTTTCAAGCCAGTTCATCAGGAGATCCCTTGGAAGAAGGACCGGTCCGACAATAAGCCGGGCCGGTCGGCGGCATCATGGCTTGGGCAGATAGGCGTCTGGCATCGGCGTGCCCGGAAACCACTTTTCGTGCAGTTTTTTCCAGGTACCGTCCTGCATGGCCTCGCGCAGACCCTTGTTCAGCGCTTCGCGCAGGGCATCATTGCCCTTGCGGACCACGAAACCGGCCGGCGCGTCGAAGCTCGGGATGTTGACGGCAACCTTCAGCTCGGGATAGCGCGTCGAATAATCCTTAGCCGCTTCGTAGTCGAGAAAGTGGGCGTCGACCGTGCCATTATTGAGCGCGGAGACTGCGGAATTGTTATCTGGAAATTTGACGAGATCAGCGCCGGTAAAATTTTTCTCGGCATAGATTTCCTGCAAGGTTCCCTGCACCACACCAAGGCGTTTTCCCTTGAGAGCGGCCGCATCGGTGATACCGGCATCCGGCGTCAACACGGTGAGGAAACCGGCGAGATAGCCATCAGAAAAATCCACCGTCTCCTTGCGCTTGTCAGTTGTCCCGATGGCGGCGGCGGCGACATCGAAGCGGCTGTTGGCGACCGAAGGCATCAAGGCGGAGAATTCCTGACCGGTAAAGACGACCTGCTCCCTCTTGAAGCCCAGGCGCTCCGCAACATTGAGGAACAGTTCGATGTCGAAGCCGGTGAAACTGCCGTCCGCCGTGGTGAAGGCATAGGGCTTGGCATCGCCCATCGTGCCGACGCTGATGACGGCAGGGTCGATAAGACCGAGCGGATTGTCCTGCGCATGGATCGGCATTGCGGCACCTGCCAGCGCGGCCAGCGCAACCGCGACGGTAGCGACGCGCGCTCGGGCAAGGCGGAGTTTAAAGGTTTCTATCAATCGCATTGGTTTCGTCTCCTCTGGTGGTGGTGATCTCTGCCTTTTTTCAAGGCACACGCGTCCCCTCCGGACCACGGCACCCGCCGGGCGTCCAGTCGATGACATCAGCATGCCCCGAAACTGCGTTTCTTCTTGAGACCGGTCTCACAATAGAAGAGACCGGTCTCTTTGATATTTGTCAAGTGATCTTTGCGCATTTGCCACTCGTCAATATCTCTTGTAAGGCTAACCTCCATGGACCAGAGCCCGCCCAGAAGCACCTCCGTTACAGTCGCCGACGTCGCGCGCAGGGCAGGCGTCTCGAAGGCGACGGCTGCGCGGGTTTTGGGCGGATACGGAACCGTTAGCGAGCGAGTGCGTGAGGCTGTCACCGCCGCAGCACGCGCACTTGATTATCGGCCAAACGAGCTTGCGCGCAGCATGACGACCGGTCGCTCCGGCACGATCGGCGTCGTTGTCGGCGATATAGAAAACCCGTTCTTCAGTCTCGCCGTGCGCGGCATCACCGATGTCGCCCGGCAGGCGGACTTCACCGTCATCCTCATCAATTCAGGCGAGGACGTTGTCGCGGAAAGGGCGGCCATTCGTACCCTACTTGCCAAACGTGTCGACGGCCTCATCGTCTCGCCTGCCAAGGAAAACGACGTCGAGCACTTGCATGAGGCTGTTCGCTCCGGGGTTCCGCTCGCGTTGCTCGATCGCGGAAGCGACACGCTGGACGTCGACACCGTCATTGCCGATGACCGGTACGCCGCCGAGAACATCACGCGCCGGCTGATTGCGCTAGGCCATCGCCATATCGCCTATCTTACCGCTTGCGACACGCCGGACCATCGCTTCCACACGGCAAAGGACATCGGTACCGGCTCCGTGCGACGGCGCATCGAAGGGTTTCTTAGCGTCTGCCGCGAGGCTGGCCTGACCGGCATGGAGGATTGGGTGCGTGTCGGCGCCTTCACGCCAGAACATACGCATCGCATCGTCACAGAAATGCTCCAATCGGCGCGGCGTCCGACGGCAATCATTGCATCCGACAGTATAATCGGCCTGGAGGTGTTCAAGATTCACCGTCAGCTGGGGCTTAGCATTCCAGATGACCTCTCGCTTGTGTCATTCCACGATGCCGACTGGACATCTGTAACGACGCCTCCCGTGACCGTCGTGCGCCAACCCGTCTACGATCTCGGGGCGACGGCCGCCAAATTGCTCGTCGAGCGGTTAAATGGCGAAGGGCAGACGGCCCGCGTGGTAGTTCTGAAAACTGAAATCGTTGAACGCGCCTCCACGCGGGAAAGATATTGATTCTGCGGGTGCAGTTGATGATTCGCTTCAAAGGTTCGCTGGACTGCTCCTGAGGTCGAATCAGCAATCCTGAAAAAAGTCGCGGTTTCCACGAAATCAACGAATTGAGGCGACGGTTCATCTCCGGCGTCAGTAGGGCCGACGGACCTTTTCAGTCTGACCTTCATGCGCCTCGATAGCGATCTGGATGGCTTGATCGGGATGCTGCGTGGGCGTCAAGGCACTCCTGTCTTCGATCCTCCCTTGCGTCGCGACTAATCGATCAGGGAGCTGAAAGTTCCAGCGCGGATAAGATATTGCGAGCCGGCATCGGCAGAGCAACGGGTCGAGGTTTGGCGGGAAGTATGGCGAAGTGCCACCGGCGCTAGGTTGCTGCGACCACCACCGTTCCGCTGCTGATTGCCAATGTCAGTTCGTCATCGACAGAGCCCGAAAGGAGCCGGGTGGACCTCCTGCCTCGCGACGTTCGCAGCCGTTATCGGAATGGCGCTGACCGCCCTTTAAATCATTGTCGGGCCGCAATATGGTCCAAGCATCTTCCGCGTAAGAGGCGATGGTCCTCGAGGCGACGGGATTTAGACGCGCCCTCGCCTTTGCTCAAGAAGGCGCCGATGTGCCGATTGGTTGGGTCAGCTCGCCCGCGAGACGCCGGCCGGGCTCGGAGCCTCGCTGCTGGAGAAGATGATGACGGCGAACATCAGCACGCCTGCGAAGGCGATGAGCGAGGAAATGGCGACAATCGGTTCCATCGCCGTGTTTCCGGAAAGCAGCAGATAAAGGGACGGGATCAGCAACGCGACGCCGACCGTATAGACGACGTATTGGATCATCGCCAGGCGCTTTTCTGCCTTGTGCGGATTGAGCGCGTGGTAAACGCCGAAGATCGCCATGGTGACCCAGCCGAGCAGGTTGGCATGCGCATGGGCCCCCGTCGGTGCGTGATTACCTGAAATAGACATGTGAAGGCCGACCGAGATGCCCGCGATCAGAAAAATGATGGCAGTTTTGAAGTAAAGATTTGCGATGCGTGGCATTGGTTTCCCCCCTCTGTAGCCGATGAAACTTAGCATGTTCTCAAGCCTCTGAGAACGAGCTCATTGGAGGATCTTTGGAACGCCAGTCTTGTTACCGATGTTACGATGGAAATATTGCTGGGAGCGAGGCGACACTAGGCAGCTCCCATCGTCTCCGTCGACGTGAGCGTGCCGGGCGGGCGGGCGTTCAATTGAGCTCCCGCATTCGCGCATTTGAGCGCTTGAGTGACAAACCCGCGAGGAGAAGTGAAGTGTCGAACCACGACCGTGCACAAACAGTTTTCGTATCAGGTGGGTCAATATTCATTACCATCGCGGGTAACGGTCCGCCGGTCCTGTTGCTGCACGGCTTCCCTGAAACCCATCTCATGTGGCGCGACGTCGCCCCGCTGCTTGCCTCCGAGTTCACCGTCATCTGTGCCGACCTACGCGGATACGGCGCGAGCGGTTGTCCTCCGTCCGCCCGCGATCACCTGGCCTATTCAAAACGAGCCATGGCTGCTGAGATGGTCGAGGTTATGGCAAAGCTCGGCTTTAGCGAGTTTATGGTCGCCGGTCATGACCGCGGGGCTCGCGTGGGGTACCGTATGGCGCTCGATCACGCCACGGCGATCAGAAAGGTTGCCGTTCTCGACATCGTTCCTACGGTGACCGTATGGGATCGAGCTGATGACCGGTTTGCCCTGGCGTTCTGGCCGTGGCTCCTGTTTGCGCAAGCAGAACCCCTGCCAGAAAAGTTGATCGCCGGCGCGCCAGAGGCTGTCGTCGACGAAGCGCTTACTGGCTGGGGATCTTCCGCCACGGTATTCCCGCCGGAGATTAGGGAAGCCTATATTGACACGCTCAGAAGCCCGGAACATGTGCACGCGATCTGCGAGGAATATCGTGCTGCGGCAGGCGCCGATCGCCAACATGACATGGACGATCAAATCTCCGGACACCGGATTGTTTGCCCACTGATGGCTCTTTGGAGTGGACCCGGCGCAGTCGCTACGTGGTATGCCGAGGAAGGGGACCGCTGGCGTTATGGCGACAATTGGCGGACGAAGTCGTTGGTCATGCCATGCCAGGAGGCCACTTCTTTCCTGAGGAGCATCCCGCCGAGACGGCCGAGGAGTTAGCCGAATTCTTTAGCGATGCAGCGCCTCATTCCGGTTAATCCTTGAGCGTCAGCGCTGCGAGGAATGCGGCGAAAGAGCAATTGATCGCGTCGGCGTGGCGTCGGCTCCGTCTTTATAAGATTGAATCGACGGCTTCCGGAGATGACGAGGCTGGCGCGCCTCGTCCAACTCCTCTGCGGTATTCAATCATCAGGAGCCTAGCAAGGCAGTGATCTCGGCGCGAGAAGGCATGGCGGGAGCCGTGCCCGGCCGTGTTACGGCGATTGCGGCGGTTGCGCAGCCGAAACGAACGGCCTCGATTGGCGCCCGGCCTTCGGAGATCGCCGTCGCGAACCCGCCGAGAAAGGCGTCGCCGGCTCCGGTCGTGTCGATGACACTTCCCGCCGAAAAAGCGGGAATGAACTCGCTTTCCCCGGCGGTGTGATAGAGCGCACCGCGGGCACCCAGCGTGATGACCGCTGCTTTCGCGCCTCGACCGATGAGGGTGCGCGCCGCTGCGCGTGCCTGCTCGTCGGTTTCGATCGCATGGCCCACTAGCTCCGCTGCTTCGACTTCGTTGGGAACAATGAAATCGCACAAGCCATAGATGCCGTCCGGGATGGCGCTGGCCGGCGCCGGGTTGAAGATTGTCGTTGCCCCTGCCCTCTTGGCTATAGACAGGCCATGCAGAGCCGCCTCCAGCGGTTGTTCGAGCTGTGTCATGAAAATGGCGGCGCTTTCGATGACCGCCCGGTTCGCTTCGACATCTTCGATGCCGATCAGCCCTGCCGCGCCCGGCACCACGATGATGGCATTGTCGCCGCTCATCTCGTCGACGAAGATGAAGGCCGCCCCCGTGGAAACGCGTTCCATCTTCATAACATTGGCTTTGACGCCCGCCTCCGCATAGGCCGCAAGCGCCATCGCGCCGAACGCATCGTTACCGACCCGTGAAATGAAAGTCACGTCTCCGCCTGCCTTTGCCGCTGCTATCGCCTGATTGGAGCCCTTGCCTCCCGGCCCGAGCGTGAAAGCCGAGCCCATCAGCGTCTCGGCAATATGGGGCAGGCGCTTTGCCTTATAGGCGGTGTCGGCGGCAAAAATGCCTAAAATGACGATCCCGCTTCTCTCGCTCATCTCACGGCCTCTTCCGCTGGAATGACGCCCTTGGTCAGAAGGAAGCATCCGTAGAACCGCAATTCCCCCGTCGCGATCACGCAATAAGCCCTTTTGGCGATGTCGTAGAACGCCATTCGTTCGATGGGATACATTGGCGACGGCTTACCTTCGGCGCGATCGACGATCGCCTGCACTTCCTGCTGAATCGGCGGTATCTCATTCGGCTTGCCAATCACTTCCATGCGACCGACCGAAGGCTGGATCGGCGTATCCAGAGGCAGGACGGAAAGGACCGCGTCGATTGCCTGCGGTGCCGGAATGTTTTCCATGGTCAGCAGTCTGCCCACACGCGTCTGGCGGGCTATCGAATCCGACGGAAAGTTCATGTCGGAAATGACGAGATAATCGCCATGTCCCATGTTGCAAAGTGCCTGAAGAATGTCGCCGTTGAGCTCGGCCCGAATTCCCTTGAGCATCGATCTTCAATCCTTTCTGTAGCCGGAGTGCCGGCCGTGCTTCAATTTCTGTGTGCGGGAACATCCGCCTTGGAGTGCCGCGCGCGCTGCCGGATGCACAAGGACACTCTCACCCTTTTGATCTACGCATCGGACTTTCCGTGAACCGGTTTCGATTTTCTGGCAGCTGCGTCCGGTTGCGGGCACGGTCCGCTCGAACCGCGCACGATCAGCGATCCGTCAACCATTTCGTCTCCCATGCCCCGCGGCTCCTCCAGAAGAAGGCGGACCGCGCGCCGCGCCAGCATGTCGGCCGGCTGGCGGACGGTCGTCAGCCGTGGCACCACCAGATTGGCAAGCGAAATGTCGTCAAAGCCTGTGATGGACAGTTTTCGCGGCACGTCGATCTTAAGGTCGCGGGCGGCGCGTAATGCACCAATCGCCTGCTGGTCGCTGGCGGCAGCGATCGCCGTCGGCCGGCTTTGCGGCGGGCGCGAAAGGAGCTCTCGGGCAATTCTTTCGCCGGATTCGTAGTCGAATCTGCCGTGGGCGATTTCTAATTCTACAGGCCCGTAGGCCTTGCCGAAGCCGTCGATGCGGCGGACGAAGGCCTCTTTGCGCATGCGCCCTGCTTCCGTGTCGGCCGGCCCGGCAATATAGGCGATGTGCCGGTGCCCAAGCCCATAGAGATGATCGGCAATGAGGGTGGCGGCCTGCGCGTGGTTGGTCGACACCAGGGGAAAGGCGCCGAAGCGCCGGTCCAGCGATATGACCGGCACCGAGGTCGAGAGATCGAGACCTGAACCGTCGCTCGAAGCTACCACGATGATGCCGCGCACCGACCGGTCGAGAAAAGCCGAAACATGGCTCTGCTCCGCCTCGCTGTCGTTATGCGAGCTTGCCAGCATCAGGCTGTGAGCGCATTCGAGCGCCGCACGCTCGACGCTTGCCGCAAGCTGCGCAAAAAAGGGATTTGTAATGTCCGGAACGACGAGACCGATGATGTCGGTTCTACTGGTGCGCAAGGCTCGCGCCGTCACGTTCGGTCGGTAGCCGAGCGCCGAAATGGCCTCGTTGACCCTTTCGCGCAGCAAGGGTTTGACGGCGGCTTCACCAGACAGAACACGCGAAACGGTGCCCACGGAAACGCCCGCATATTCGGCGACATCCTTGACTGTGGGCATCTTTGACATGTTCCAACGTCCCGCGGCTATTTTACCGCTCCTGCGGTCATCCCGGCGATGATGTGTTTTTCAAGCACGACGCCGACAATGACCAGCGGAAGGATGCCGGCGGTGGAGAGCGCGGCCATCGACCACCAGTTGATGCCCTGGCTGCCTGTCTGGCTGGCAATCATCACCGGTAGCGTGTTCGTATTGGTCGAGGTCAGCAGTGCGGCGAAGAAATATTCATTCCAGCACAGGATCAGCGCCAAAAGGAAAGCGGCAACCATGCCCGGCAGAACGAGCGGCACAATGATGCGGGCAAAAGCACCCCAGATCGACAGGCCGTCGACCAAGGCGGCCTCCTCGAGCTCAACCGGTATGGTGGCGAACTGGTCGCGCATGATCCATACGACGATCGGCAGAACCATCAGCGTATAGACGGCGATCATGCCGGCATAGGTGTCGAGGAGCGCCAGTTCCCTGTAGAGAACCAGGAACGGCAGGGCGAGGACAACGGGCGGCATAATCAGCTGCGACAGGAAGAAGAAGGAAATGTCGGAATTGCGCATATGGCCGAATTTATAGGAAAAGCGGCTGAGGCCGTAGGCGGCGAGCGATCCGAGCACGACGGCCAGAGCGGATGCGGTGACGGAGATGATGACGCTGTTCCAGAGCCTGCGCATGAATTCATCACGCACCGTCGAAATCTGAGAAATCGTGTCAGGAGAAAGGCCGAGCGAGCGCCAGCCGAGCCAGTTGGGCGCGAAGTTGAACCAGGGGATCAGATTGCCGCGCATGACATCTGCGGCTGTCTTGAACGAGGTCGATACCGTCCAGAACAGCGGAAAGATGCAGACACACGCCCAGATGACGAGCATGCCGTAAATGGCCAGACGCATGGCCCACCAGCGAATGCGTTGACCGCGCCCGTATTTTTCGAAATCGATGCGAACCATCAGAGCCTTCCTGTCATCCGCTTGACGATGCGGTCGGAGATTTTCATCAGCCCCGTCATGCCGACGATGATGATCACCAGATAGACGAGCGCGAGCAGGGTCCCGTATCCGACATTCGAACGGTCGCGATATTCGCGATAGATGAAACTAGTGACGGAATCGGTCGCCCCGCCGGGTCCCCCCGATGTCACCGTGATGATGATGTCGGCGAGCTTGAGCTTGAAGATGATGCGGATCATTACCGCCGTGACCGACACAGGCAGCATGAGCGGGAAAATGACCTTCCAGAACCGCTGCCATTTCGTAGCGCCGTCGACCTCGGCCGCCTCCAGCACCTCTCGCGATAAGGCCTGTAATCCGGCGAGCAGCATGATCATCATAAAGGGAATGAAGGTCCAGGCGTCCATGATCATGATCGAAAGGCGCGCCGTCAGCGGATCGCCGAAAAAAGAAGGGTTTTCCCAGCCGAGCCAGCGGGCCAGCCGTGCGATCGGGCCGAAACGGGTCTCCAGCATCGATTTGCCGACCATCCAGCTCACCGCTACCGGCGACAGCATCAAGGGCACGAGAAAAGTGACGCGCCAGAACTTGCGAGCGATGATTTCCTGGTTGAGGAGCAGCGCCAGGCCGAAGGCGATCGCATATTCGACAGCAATCGCAAGGCAATAAAGGATCATGTTGAGCAAGGCGTTGGCATAGAACGGATCGGCGATCATCCGCCGCACATTGTCGAGCCCGTTGAAGCGCCGCCCAGCGGAAGAGGCGAGATTCCAATCCGAAAAGCCGATCCAGAGCGCAAAGAGGAGCGGGAAGACCACCATCGATACGACGAAAAGCGCCGCGGGCAGAATGAAGAGCGCCTTCTTGCCGGCCTCGCCATAGATGACGACGCGGGTGACGCAGAGAACCGCGGCCCAGATGAAATAGGCGTAAAGAACCGGCCGCCAGTTGGCAAAGCCCCAATCGGTCCAGCCAAGCTCATGGACAGCCTGCAATACAAAGGATGCAATGAACCATGCTGCGCTCAGCCACAGAGCCGCGCGGCCCCAGAAACGGCGGCTCACGGAAATGGGGCCGGCTTCGACCGTGTGCAGCAGGTCGCCTTCGACTGTCGACATTGATATTCCTCGCCAGGACAAGATGGGCGCTGGCGGAGCTTTCAGTCCGCCAGCCCGTTTGTGTCAATCGATCAGAGCCCGAGGCTCGTGCGATAGAGTTTCAGCTGGCTCTCGCGACCGATCTGGTCAGTGATCTTTTCCCAGGCGGCGGCAATCGCATCCGCGGTTTCCTGCGCCGACTTGTATTGTCCGGCAAAGCCCTTCGCCAATTCGTCCTCCGCAACAGAGTAGTATTGGAAGATACCGGGGATGCGCGGTTCGATCGCGGCGTTTGGATGATTGTAGCTGTCGGCGTTCGAGCCCAGATAATCCTCGATATAGGCGCGGTCGTAACCTGCCTTTTCCCATTCGTCATAGTTGAAGTGGGACTGACGATAGGGCTGGAAGCCGGACGGATAGGCCGACGTCCACAGCGAAAGATCCTTGCCGCCGAGATGGGCTGCAGCAGACCAGGCTGCCTTGCGCTTTTTCTCGTCGCTGGAGACCCGCTTGGTGACGTAGATGCCCCAGCCGAGATAGGCCATGTTGGGCGCTTCATTATACTTGTCTTCCCATTGGCCGGACTTGCGGTTGTAGACGCGGTTGGAGCCGCGGTTGATGCCGAAGCCGACCACATCGCCGACGACCGAAGTATCCGAGGTGCGTGCGCTGGAGCCGACGTCGCCCCACCACATCAGCATGGCGCCAGTGCCTGCGAGGAACTGCGAGAAGGCCGTGGTGCCGGGGTCTGCATTGATCTGATCGGCCGGGTAGGCCTTTGCCGCGATCAGATCCAGCACATCCTGGATCGCCTGGACCCAGGCGGGGTTGTTGACCAGGGGCTTCATGTTTTCGGGGTCGAAAAGCCATACCGGATCGCCGGGATATTTTGCATAGGCAGTCGCACGGTTTTCGATGAAATAGAAGCCGAAGCCGCCCCAGCCCTTAAGCGGGTCGAGGTAGCCGTAGGCCGGCTGGCTGGTCAGCGGATCGGTCTTGCCGATCAGCGCCTTGGACGCTGCATTAACCTCCTGCCAGGTCTTCGGCGGCTCGGCCATGCCGCTGATCGAGCCTTCGCCGAAGTAGTCCTTGCGATAGGCGAAGGTGTGGCAGTCGCCATCGATCGTGACGCGATAGGTCTTGCCGTCCCAGGTGCCAACCGGGGGCTTCAGGTAGCTGACCAGGTCGTCGGCTTCGACCTGCTTTGCAGCCCAATCAGGCATCTCGTCGAGGAGCCCGCGTCCGGCGGTGTCGCCTTCGAAAGGCGCGCCCATTTCAAGGATGTCGAAATCGACAGTGCCGGTTGCGATCGACTGCTGAAGGCGGGCGTTGTAATCGGCCTGGGCAAGGTCGATCCAGTTGATCTTGGCTCCGGTATAGGCCTCCCAAGGCTTGAGGAAGCCGCGGAACAGGAAGTTGTGGAGGTTCTGGTTGTTGAGCCCCATGAAGGTCAGCTCGACACCGGAAAACTCGCCTTGCTTGACATTGGCCTTGGTCGGGCCGAGGCAGAGCTCGCCGACTTTCTGCCAGTCCGCGTCCGTCGGCGAGCCTTTGCCGACGCCAGGGATCTGCAGGATCTGGGCGCGCAGATCATCGGCGGCGAATGCGGTGCCGGCAATTCCGCCCATCGCGCCGGACAGGCCGAGCAGAGCCGCCGCACTTGCCGTTCCGCGCAAAACGTCGCGTCGACTTGCCTGACGGCGCATCAATGCATCGTAAATTTCTACTTTCATGACTTCCTCCTCCACGTTTGGTGCGCTGCCGCTGCCAGTGTTCCGGGATAGCTCCGGCCCGAATTTGGGACTGGTCTCGTGCAGAACTATCTGGTAAACAAGAAAATGAAACGTTTCATAATTCTTGTTCGAAACCGCTCCTCTCGGTCTCATCAATGAGCATTAGACGGGAAGCGGAAAAAGTCAACAAAAAATGAAACGTTTCATGAGGAGGTTTAGAAGGTATTTCGGATCGGGGCAGGCGCGCTTTCGCTGGGCCTCATACTCTGGATGCTGTCGAGTGGTTCATCCCCTGGAACATGTGCCGGGGTGACCGGAAAGCGAGTGGGAGGCATATGGCTGAGGTCAATATTTCAGAGGCGCGGAAGGCATACGGCGCCTTAAATATCCTGCATGGGGTTGATATAGAGATTCGCGATGGCGAGTTCGTGGTGCTCGTCGGCCCGTCGGGTTGCGGCAAGTCGACTCTGCTGCGCATGGTGGCAGGCCTGGAGAGCATTACCGGGGGCACCATCTCGATCGGCGGAAAGATCGTCAACAATCTGCCGCCGAAGGACCGCGACATTGCGATGGTTTTCCAGAGCTATGCGCTCTATCCGCACAAGACGGTTGCCGAGAACATGGTCTTCGCGCTGCGCCTGCAGAAGCAGCCAGCCGATGTCATCAAGCAGCGCCTGCAGGCGGCGGCCGAAACACTCGACCTCGTGCCCTATCTTGATCGCTATCCGCGCCAGCTTTCGGGTGGCCAGCGGCAGCGTGTGGCAATGGGACGAGCCATTGTCAGGTCGCCGCAAGTCTTCCTCTTCGACGAGCCCCTGTCGAACCTCGACGCCAAGCTGCGCGTGCAGATGCGGAAGGAGATCAAGGAACTACACCAAAGACTGAGAACCACGACGATCTACGTTACCCATGATCAGGTCGAGGCAATGACCATGGCCGACAAGATCGTCGTCATGCAGGGCGGCAGGATCGAACAGACCGGCACACCCCTGGAGCTTTACGATCGGCCCGCCAACACATTCGTGGCCACCTTCATCGGTTCGCCGTCGATGAACCTGATGAAAGGCCGCTATAGGGCCGACGGTGCGGTCTTCGTCACCGAGACAGGCGATGAGATTGCGCTCGGTTTCACGCCGGAGGCGTCCGATGGCCAGGCTGTGCGCCTTGGCGTGCGGCCGGAACATCTGTCACTTGCCCCAAGCGGTTTGAAGACGACTGTCAACGTCACCGAACCCACTGGCCACGAAACAATGGTATTCCTGCGCTATGGATCCGGCGAGCTTGTCGCGGTGCTGTCCGAACGTCACGATTTCGAGCCGGGACAGGTCGTTACGATCGCTGCCCGGCCGGGCAAGCTTCATCTGTTCGATGCGGAGACCGGTAAGACGCTGCGACCGGATTGAGTAGCCGCTTGTTGCCGTCCGACATGCCGTGGCGGGTGAGGCCGCGGCCTTCTTGGCAAACGTGTTCGAGAACCTTGCTTCGAAGCCGGTTCTTGATCGGACGCGGTCTGTCAATGCCTATCAATGCGGCCTTCCTCGACGGCTGTACGGTGATCAGCGTCGCTCAATGAGCGGTCACCGGCGGCATCGCTGCGTCAACGGCGTCAACATCCGGACGCGGCACCTTGTCGCGCGTTTGCGATCGGCTCCGCGGCCCCTGTTCAGAAGCCTCCCACAAAGCGCAGGTTGATACGATTTTCGCGCCCCTGATCGCTATCGCTGCCATGCGCATACTCAACCGAGAAGCTTGCAGCGCCCGGACCTGTCGTCTGTCCCAGGGCAGCCCGGAACCCCACTCCGAAAGCCGAAGCGCGAACAGTCTCCGACTCCACTGCGGTCGGTTTGTTCAAAACGGTCGCGCCACCGGACGCAAACATATAGGGTGTGAAGCCCGCTGCCAGCGTGGTCTTGCCAGCAAGCGACGTGAAGACCGATGGAAAAGCCAATTCGGCTCGCGAAACAACGCCGCTGTCGCCGTCGAGTGTGCCGGAATCGTAGGCGGAAAGACCATCCGGCCCGCCGAGACCGATCTGTTCGGACGCCGCTAGCGCCTGTCCGAAAGAGGTTTGCGCGCGGCCGTTAACGGTCAGAAGCAGTCGGTCATCCAGCATGGACTGACTGTAGCTCCATCGAGCCTCCAGCTTGCGGAAATTAGGCTCTGCGCCATACCGGGTCATCGGAAGGTCCAGTGTTGCCCGGCGCGCACCCAACGCATCCAAACCGAGGGATGCGGTGACTACGCCCCCTAAGGAGGCGCCCCATGGCGTTTCAGCATCGATCGACTGGCTGAGGCGCAAAACGCGCAAGCGATCTTCGGTGAAAGGAGATTCACTTGATCCGAGAACAATCGTCTGGCGTTCGTTTGCTACATCGAGCGCCAAAGCACTCGAAAGGTTGAAATCGCGCGAGCGTAACCAGTCATAATTCAAGCGAGTCGATAGGCGTTGGTAATGGTCGCGAAGGCGATAGCTCAGCTCGGTGTCCGGTTCGGTTCTCGCATCCGTCGCCTCGACGTTCACCGACAATCCGTCAATCCCGAGCGGAAGGATGAAGCCCGCCGAAATCTGGCGGTTGCGCGGATCACTGCCGAGAAGATCATCATCCGGAAAACCCCCGAGGCGGAAGTACACCTGCTCCCCAAGACCGAACACACTGTTGAACTGTGTTCCGATACCGAGCGTATAGCGCCCCAGATCCCGCGACAGGCCATTGTCCAGCGAGAAGTCAGCCGTTATCGGGTCGTAGCGGCCGGCTATGACCAATAATGTGGAGCCCGGCTTTTCACCCGGCTTCAGGGTTGAATTCAAGACCACGCCTGGCGTGTCATCCGCCAGAAGGAGCCGCTTTTCCACCTCTTGCCTTTTAACGTGGCGCGCGCCGACAAGGGGAGCAAGGAGGCTTTGAACGCGGGTGCGCACCGCGGGAGGCAAAGCCGAAACATCGATTGCCTCGACGTAGCCGTCGGTGACAACCATTCTCAAGCGTCCTCCATTTCGGATCGTTTGAGGGGGAAGGCTCACGCGTACGAGCAGATAGCCGGCCCGCGCGTACGCCGTCTCCAGATCGCGCGCGGCGGCAAAGAGATCCGACCCGGACACTTTCCGCCGCGCTAGGTTGGACTCGATTTCCTTGCCGACGGCGGCCAATTCGGGAAAGCCGCCTTCAATATCAACACCCTGTAAGGTGACAAACAGCTGTTCGGCGCCTGCAGGCGCGTCTTGACCGGTTGTCGCCGGCAACGAGATAGCGCCGGACTGCCGCGTCTGCGGCGGCACATAGGAAGGCTGTGTGATTTGGCTAGCGGTCTGTCCGAAAGCCGGGCTGCAAGCTAATGCCATCGACAGCGCCGCCATGCCTGCATAGACGGTTGGAAAAGCTCGATCCGGCCCGGTCAGGAGCCTTTCAGTGAAGATCATTCAGTTCTGTCTCCACCACGCCGCTGCCGTTGCGTGTCGTGATCGCGAATGCCGGATGATAGTATGTTTGATTTACGAGCCGGCTTCTTCCTCTCCTCGGCATTCGCGCCGTTGAGGCCGGAAAGAACCTGCTGTTGCTGGATGAAACGCTCGACGATTCCTGCAGGACTTTGAATGGCCGGCCCGCTTATAACCGGGGGAAGCCTGACCGGTCCCTGATCGATGACAGTCAAGGTTCCCGGCGCGAAAGTCATCGTGTAGTTGGCAGAACTGTTGAGACTTCCTTGGCTAATGTCGTAACGTCCAGCGGCCGACCCAATACCGGCTGGCGTTGCCAGGCTGCCGGTCAAAACGTCCCCATTTGCCAGACCACGTCCGCCGATGGAGTAGGTGAGAACCGGATTGGCGCTGCCGCCCCTTCTGACAATATTGTCAGCCGTGACCGTGATATCCCGCGGAAGCACCCTCAGGACATTCGCCTGATAGCTGATCGCATAGTTGTCGTTGTTCAGCGTGCCTTGTGTAACAAGATAGCTGCCGACATTGGATTGTGCGGTTGCCGTCGTGGCAAGCGCACCATCGAGCCTGTCGCCGTTCACCAGCCCCGCACCTCCGATGCTATAGGTAAATGCGGAATTCTCATTGCCATAGGTCCGGATCGCTTCGTTTGCGGCCACCGTAATAGCCCGTGGCGTCACCGTCAGAACGCCGCCCTGATACGTGACCTCGTAATTGGAGGATGCGGCGAGGCTGCCCCGGCCGATCGCATAGGAACCAACGCCGGAGGAAGCGGTAGCCGCAGTTGTGAGAGCGCCCGAAAGCGCGTCGCCCTCGACGAGACCTGCGCCGCCCACGCTATAGCCCAATGTAGGATTGGCATCGCCATACGTTCGGCTCACGTCTCCGGCAATGACGGTAATGGCGCGTGGTGTGATCGTGAGCGTCCCGGCGGCATAGCTGATATCGCTGCCTTGCTGGCTGGAATAAAGGCCGGATACGGTCAGTTCGTGACTGCCGACATTCCTGCCCGATCCGGCGTAAGATGCGGTTCCGAGAACCTCCGCTCCGGCGACTGAAACGGTGTAGCCCGGCTCCCCACCCTGGTCCGTCCCGTCATAAACCTTGCTGCCGTCGTTCGCCTTGACGGTAACCGGCGTCAAGAAGCTGCGCAGCAAGGGCGAGGTATATCCGTCGTAGATGCGCCAGACAGAGCCGGTGCCGGCTGCGTCGTCTATGTCCCAGCCGGCCGTCTCAAAGCTCGCCAGATGCATCATCTGCGAGTTGTCAAGACCGGTCGCTCCGGCGACGGTGCCACTGCCGAAACCATTGGCGAGGCCCGAGGAAGTGACGTTCCAGAAGCTGCCGAGGATGGTTCCGAGATTGCGTCCAATAAGCCCTCCGACAGTACTGATTTCTGCACTCACGGCACCGGTCGAATAGGAGCCATTGACCGTTCCATCCTGATTCAACCCGACGAGCCCGCCGATCATGCTCAAGCCGGAAACATTACCGGTTGCGTAGGAGTTGCTGACGAACGCACCGGTACCGTTGACACCAATCAGTCCCCCCGTACCAAATCCGCCATTCACATTGCCCGTTGCATATGCATTGGAAACCGTCGCCTCGCCATTGCTCGCCGATCGAATGTTCAGGCCAACGAGTCCCCCTGTCCCGTATGCATTAGACCCGCCGTCCGCACCACCTGTGCTGGTATCCACATCACCAGTCGCAAAAACATTGCTGACCCTACCGCCGTTTTCACCGATCAATCCGCCGACAAACTGGTAGATCACGCCTTGAAATCCGGTCACGGTGCCGGTGACATCGCCGGTGGCATATGCATCGATGAGCTCACCGCTGTTGAAGCCAATCAGGCCGCCGACCCTCTGTATGCCTCGCAGGTCCGTAGTTTGCGGGTAGGACCCACCTCCCCCCCCTGAAACGAGCGGGATGAGCACGTCGGGGATCGGATCATTGACGATCTCGCCACCGAGATTCTGCGTCACGTGGACGTTGCCTGTTGCGTAGACATCATGTAGCAGGCCGGAATTGGATCCGATGAGGCCTCCCACGGCGGCATACCCTACGCTGCCGGAAACTCCGACACCGCCGGTCGCATATGCACTGGAGATCGAACCGTCATTTTCGCCGACCAGGCCGCCGACATTGTTGACGCCATTGACCGCCCCTGTGGCGTAGGAGTTGGTTATCGTCCCATGGTTTTTACCCGCAAGCCCACCGACTGAAGTTATGCCGGTGACGCCTGATCCTGAATGAGATGAGGTTATTGCGCCATTGTTTTCCCCGACCAAGCCTCCGATCGATGTCCAGCCGGAAACAGTGATGTTGGCATAACTCTCATCAATCGCGCCGTCATTGCGCCCGACCAGGCCACCATTGCCAGCTCCCTGCGTGTTGAGTGCCATGCCGTCAGTATGTGAGCCGTAAATCGTCCCGGTGTTGAGACCGACAAGCCCTCCGGCGTAGAGATTACCCCCTAAAATGCCATTCCCGGAGGCGTACTTGACGATGCCGTGATTGACACCCACGAGAGAGCCGACATACTTCGATCCAGTGACGATGCCATTGACTTCGACGTCACGGACCGTACCGGATGAGACGCCGAACAAACCGGCGGCCTCCCGATCGGTCTTCATCAAAAAGAGCGATTCGACGGCATTGCCCATTCCCGTAAACGTGCCAGTGAAGGGATCTGTATAATCGCCGATCGGGATCATGCCGGTGTTGTTGTTCCAGCTAAATGTCGGTTGAAGATCGAGCATTCCGGCCAAGGCATAATTGCCGCCAAGGTTCGCATTCATGGCTTGCAACTGATCGGCGCTGTGGATGAGCGTATAAGCCTGTCCATTAATGGTCAGGCCGGCATTGGCCCCCGAAAGAGTGACAGGCCGATGAACGAAATAGTCACTGCCGCTCGAGGCGGTGCCGCTGGTGGCGAAGTCGCCATAATTCAGGACCAGGCCTGCGTTGGCGCCGGTGGCAACGATAGGCGTATCGAGATAAATGTTGCCGTAGGCTGAAAGCGTAAGGGTCGAATCGCTCGACCAGAAAAGATCCCCTGCGAAAGCAACGGTGATATTTCCGGCCTGGTCGCCCGGCGATCCCGATCCGCCGGTTGCGATTGTGACGTTCGAGGTTGCCAATGCGTTCTGCAGCGTGATGGCGTCTATCACACTGTCGTTGCCTGTGGGACTCATGCCGTTCGAGTGGGCGGCCGGTTCGAGAGCGATGGTGACGTTGTAGGGATCGAGGAGCAAATTGCCAAACCGGCCGTTCTCAGCCGTCAAATCGACCGCGCCGGAAAAGTCGAGCTTCGCCTTGCCCGAGACCTCAACTTCTCCTCCCGATCCGACCCCTTTGCCCTTCGCCGTAACCAGTCCGTCAAAGGTGGTGGACTGGTCAGACCAAACAACAATGTTCCCGCCCGCACCGTCGTCGGTCGCATCCGCACGGATTACGCTTTGTCGATCCACCCCCGTTGTTTCGGCACGCGGCAAAGGTCCTTTGCCCTGACGATTGCCGCCGATTTCTATCGTGCCGCCTCCGGCCGCGCCGGAGGCATCGACTAAGGCACCGTTCAGCGTCACCGATTTGCCGGTGACCTTGACCTTGCCGCCCTTGCCGGCGTTCTTGGCAGTGGCATTCAAGCGGCCGGATATCGAGACGCTCCCTCCTGCTCCACCGCCAATGACGATCTCGCCTTGCCTGCCGCCGATCGTTCTCGCCTCGATCGATCCGGGGATGTTGATGGCCTTTCGCGCAGTCTCTCGAGCCGTTGCGGCCGAAATGACAATACGGCCGCCATCGGCGGAAATGCGGCCACCGTTCTTGATAAGCGCATCCGCACCGCCCGCTTTAGTCGGCACTGCAACTTGCAGAAATCCGTCTCCCGACAGGTCGAGCGTCGCGTCTTCGCCTGATCCCAGTCCGACCTTGCCCATCGGCACGCTGATGAGCCCGTCATTACTCACCTGACCACCGATCAAGGCGGCATAACCGCCGTGGCCGATGTCGATCACACCGCTGTTTTCCACCGACGCGGAAGCACCCTCGCCGGCAAACGCCCTCTTCCCCTTGAGAAACTCCTCGTCGCTGGTATCCAGTGTGGACGCCACGAAGCCCGCGCCGACCTTGACATTGCCGGTCCTGGTAATTGCGATGCCGTTGGGGTTGATGAGATAGACCTGACCGTTTCCGGTGAGAGATCCGGCGATCGTCGATGTGGTCGATCCAGTGACGCGGTTGAGGATGGAGGAGGAGCTTCCCGGCTGAACGAAGTCGACCGCATGGTCCTGGCTGATCGAAAAGCTGTTCCAGTTGACGATGGCATCCTGCGAGCCTTGCGTAATCGTCATCGACTTTCCTGCCGAGCCGATCGATACCTGTCCCGCGGCAACACTTGCATCGGTCGGAAGCGGATCAGCGACGGCCGATCGCGTAAAGCCAGCCGCGCCCGCGGCAAGCGCAAACGCAAGTGCTGTGGTCGACAACAGCTTCGCCTTCAGGTCTGCAAACGCGAACGGAATCATTGGTCCCTGCCCTTTGTCCCCGGTGACGAACACGAAGAACTTCATCGTGCTCCTTCGGCGCGAGTGTCCAGACTCCGACGCAAAACGTGGTGCCTTGGCCGTCGGTCATTCCGCGCACTTCATGACTTTGATGTTTTGCCCCAGCGCCTTATAGGAGACGAGCACGCTCGCAAACAGTCCAAAGTTTGCATCGATCCGTTACGCGACGGAGACAATCTTCTTGAAAGGCGATGTCGAGGAACGGCTTTCGCTCAGGCTTCGGAAGTTGCCCCGGCCGCAGCCAAATTGGCTATCTCTTCCGCAAGCAGTCGATAGTGAGCCATCTGTCCAACGGACCATGTTTCAAACTCACTGACGAACGCCGCATTGATATCGGAAAGCTGGCCACGATTGACCGCGAACACACCACTTTCTCGCGCTTCCGAAAAGAGGTTGCGGACATGCTGGCGCGAAACCCCGAAGCGTCGGGCAAGGTTCTCCGGTGCCAGGCCCGTCTTCCACGGTTCCTCATGATATATATTGCTATAGTAGGATCCAATCACAGCCGTGAGGATGAGGTAGCCCGCATCGCGCGTGCTAAACTGCACAATATTTGCAAAAGGCTGGAAGACGGTATCGAGCTTCTTGAACTCCTCATCGGACCGGCCGATCCACAAAGCAAGGAAATCCGGGTTCTTCACAAGAACATTGGCGAGTGATCGATCGGCAGGTTTGATATCTTCCGATATTTTCAGGAAGGACAGGGGGGAACGCGCCACTTCGAGAAGGAGCTTCGGCGACGGGATGAGATAAATCAAACGACGGTCCGTTGTCTGCCGCTGTGCGATGACGTGGTTACTGTCGCGCAGAAGCGCAATCAGGTCCGCGACATGCCGGGGGCTGGCGAAACCGGTTTCCTGAAGCATCTTCAAGGTTGGGGGCTCCCCATCGCCCCGCTGCCAGCTCATATAATTGCTGATCAGGTTGAAGCAAATCATATAGCGGAATTGCTGACCGAAGATCTTGTTCGAAGTCTTGCGTGGCGACCGCTCCCGGTTCATCTCGACGCAATATCGAAGAATATGACGCCCCAGCTCTTCACGCTGCAAGAATTCAGTCGCAAGGCGCCAGAGAGGACGCTGTCCGTACTGTCGGACGGTGTGATAGAGCTCTTTGCATGCCAAGGGAGCGGGCGATGAATTCATCGTCAAATGTTTCTACACATAGTGATTCTCATTGAGGATTGATGTTTATCATTTCGTTCTTGAGAAATTCTCAATTGATCGCTGGAAACCTTCCGCCGCGCGTAGCGGCCTGAAATCAAGATTCAGCTTTGTCAGGACCTTTCCAAGACGAATCTCAGGCCGTCAAAATACGATGTTCATTGCCGTACGAGGTCTGCGATCTCGGTGTGCGATTCCTTGCGTCGGTTCGGATGCCCGTTTCGTCGAGCTCGGGGCAAGGCCGGCTCGGCCTTGGCTACAAGGTGCATATGCGCATGGCAAGGTTCCGGCCCGATCCGCGTTGTCATCTGCATCTATTTAAATCATTGTAATTGCTAAAGAAAATGAGGTAAGCGCTTAAAGGCAGTGGTGCTGCTGTCGGGCTCGATGCTCCCCCGGTGCGCAGCCAAATATTGTCAGGTCCCTTTGGCCGATGCCGCCGCGCCGCCGTCCGACCAATAGCGGTCGCCGCGGCCTGCCGCAGCGTCGACAGTCCGTTGAGGCTGAGCAGTTGTTGCGGACAGGCTTCGTAAAGCGGAATGCTGGGCTGATAGAGCGGCGCTGCCAGTGCCCCCTCAGGGTAGGCAAGGTGTCTTAATGGTCTTCACGGTAATCACCAATCTCAATGGAGGGCGGCGACTGCAGCCACACCGGCTTCATTGGCTGCTCTAAGAATCGCATTTCTCAATTCGTTGCTGCTGGCTTTTCCGGTCATTACGTCGAGACACGCTTTGACTGCGGACAAAAATTCCTCGCCATCGTCCGATGGCCAGTCTTTGATCAAAGCTTTGGCGGCCTGCTGGGCAGTGCGAACGATCAGCCGCCGGCCGGGGTCCTTGAATATCAGGATGACTTGATCAAATTCCGTCGAGGTGTCGAATTTCATTACACAGTCCCCACAGCAATACGGCTCACCAACCCATTCCGGCTGAGGAAGCTAAGCATGAGGACGCAGAGTGTCGCGTGAAAAACGCGTGACATGTGACGCGTGTCACTTACCGTCGCGCTCTTGGATCGCAGTTGCCCGGTCTGGACGAAGAGGCGTGAACCATGGCTGCAGCCGTTCCGCGAGGCACCCCAGCATATGGAAGACACGCCTCTTGAGTAGAGCGATCCGACAAGATCGTCCTCCATTCGACGCAACTTGGTAACCGGAGAATTGCGGACAAGTCAGCACCGCCACGGAAACCCCTGCCCATTGTCGCTATTATTAAATGGAGCGTCATCCGCTACCGGCACTCGGCCAACCTCCACCTCGGCGTTAAGGAATTTATCCAAGTTGCTCGTGCTCGCCGATGCCGAGACGTTACGCCGTTCATTGGAGGGTGGCGTGGACCATCCCTCGTGCGATATCGGGCCGCGTCTCAAAGGTTCGACGCAACAGGTTTGCAGCGTCCTCCAGCAGGAACACGGCGTCTGCAAGGCGGTCGAGCTCATGCTGGACGTCGTCCAGGCTGCCGCATTGAAGGCGGACATTCTCTATCAGACGCTCCGTCTTCGCGACGATAGCAAGGCTTGTTTGAATGATGATGTCGAGCATGGTTCCCCCGCTTCGCGCAGGAACGAAGCTGAAGAGATTCCCGCTCTTCGGCAATACCGAAATCTAACTAGAAGCGGTCGCGTGCCCGTTCGTACAAATCGCGAAGATCGGCGAGCCTCCGGTCGTAGCGCGACCGGGGCGGCGTCGAGCGTGATGCGGTGATCGCAATGGCGAAAGCACCCACAACCGCAGCCACCGCCATGAGGCTGGAAATCGGATGGAGCTTCACGGTTGCCTGCGTCTGCTTCACAGCCCGACGAGCGCCACCCTTCACCGTGCCCGTAGCGACGGCAAGCTGCTGTTTAATATTTTCCAACTGGTTTCGCAGGAAACTGAGCTCTTCCTGTACGTTGAACTCCGGCTGCGGTTGAACGCCGACCGACGCCGTGTTGATGTCGACGATCGCTCGCGGCACAGGCTCCCCAAGTTTGGCACCTTCGGAGATGAGTGATGTGGTTTCTTTCTTGCGGGCCACGATTTCCTCCATGAATGACACGACAAATCAGGATTACGATCAAATCGGATGGATACGCCGCGTCGGAAGGAAATGTTCCATCCCTCGTCACCATGACGGGGTGCCGCTCGTGACGAGCGTACAGCCAAGGGGCGGCCATCCCACCTCATCAAGGGCCTGTGCTCCAAGGCCCGAGGAGGTCGATAAGCTATGTCCGCCCCGTTGGGCTTGTCCCAAAACTTTCGCGAAACCGGCGAGCAAAGTGCGAGCGCGAAACGTAGCCCGCAGCCTCGGCGGCAGCAATTGCCGTGGCCCCGGACGTGATTGCATGTTGGGCAGCCTTCAGACGCTCGCGCCGTACGATTGCCCGGAAGGAGGTGCCGTCCATAGCCAATCGGCGTCGCAGCGTTGACGCACCCATCCCGAGCTTTTCCGCGACATCAGACACGTTCCATGCCTGCGAAGGGGCTGTCGCGATCAGCCAGGCGATATCGTCAGACAGGCTTTGTCTGAAAAGCGGTCGTGCCTCGGCAAGTGGGCGCAATAGCGCCAGGACCTCCGTCAGCCTGAGCCTTTTTATCGTTTCGCCGACGCTGAGATCGGCGATCGTGGATGCTGCGTGGCCAATCGTCTCGACGAGATCGGCGCTGAGCGGCACGGAGTCGAGATCGACGGCACTGCCGGCTCGCTCTGCAATCGACAGCGGTGGGATGCCTTCTGGCAGGCAGGGCACGTCAAGCCGCAAAGCCGCGTAGACGCCCGTTTTATCGTCCGGAATGTTGACCACGTCCATCGGCACGCCACCAGGCAATATGAAGAGCGAGCCGGCCGTAAAGGAGCGGGTGCGATCGCCAAGCCACACGTCCTTTTGACCGTAGAGCACGACGCAGATCATTGGACAATCAAGTCGAAGAGCCGCCATCCGCTCTCGGTCGAAGCAGCAATAGGCGAAAAGCTGCCCGCCATAAGGATGCATCCCGACATCGAGCTTTCCCGCCACCATCGGGCGGAGTCGATCGAGCAGGCGGTGGGAAAGCTCGGGACGTCGGTCGCGGATCATCATGTTCATGAGCGCAAATCTATATGAAGGCTTGGCAAGAAAAAATATCTTGGGTGAGCGTTTCGGGCTCAAGCGATCACAAATCTGGCGCACAGCATGCCAGGAAGGGCGCCATAACAAGGATCTTCAAGACAAGGAGACCTTCATGAAGACCTTCAATTTTCCCCTTGCGATCGCGGTAACGGTCGTGTCGCTGTCCTTCGCCTCCACGCCGACACGTGCTGCCCCAGACGTTGAACTCTGGCGCCTGGATTGCGGCGACATCGTCGTCAAGGATCTGTCGATGTTTTCGGACACCTTCGCTTCTGCCGGTAAGAAGGGGGTGCTGACCGATAGTTGCTACGTGATCCGCCATGGCGGTGACTACCTTCTGTGGGACACCGGGCTTCCAGCCAACCTCATCGGCAAGGCACCGGCTGAGGATCAGCCGATCGGCGCTTCGCTCAAAACCGACATCCCGATGCAATTGAAACAGATCGGCATCAAACCGGAGCAGATCGCAACCGTCGGCATCAGCCACAACCATTTCGACCATGTCGGGCAGGCCGCGACTTTTCCGAAAGCCACGCTTATGATCGGCGCCGCTGATTGGCAGGCTTTTCACGACAATCCCCCGCCGTTTGCGGTCGTACCGGATCTCGTCAAACCCTGGCTAGACGGCAAGGCGAAACTCGACCTCGTGACCGGCGATCGTGACATCTTCGGCGATGGTTCGGTGATGATGCTGTCGATGCCTGGTCATACCAAAGGGGAAGCCGCGCTCCTGGTAAAGCTTGCAAAGACGGGGCCGGTCCTGCTTTCCGGCGATGTTGTGCATTTCGAAGATAATCTGGTAGCTAACGGCGTGCCGGGCTTTAATGAAAACCGCGCCGACACGATTGCATCGATGGAACGCCTCCGGGCGATTACCGCCGGATTGAACGCAACGCTCGTCATCCAACATGATCCCACCCATGTTTCACGGCTGCCCGCGTTCCCCGAAAGCGCAAGATAAGCGACACAGCTATTGACATATGATCGCGATCGCCATCGGCTCTAACAGGCCGGTGGCAGCAATCCGGGGGAGCTCGTCGAGCGGGTGGATGATCTTGCGAGGGGTGCAATTCCTTAGCGCCGCTCGATCTCAGCAACCCGAGCTGAAAATCGGTACCGCGCGACAGTTATCCCGCGACATTATCGCCCGAAGCGGCGCCATCGGTTTGTGCGATCCGTGTTTTCCCGATGAAACCGATTTGACGGAAGGTGTGCTGCTGGAGCTCGACCAGCCCGGGACCTGGACCGCCGTCATAACTCCAGCGGCGGCGCCAAGAATTCCGTTTCCTCCGACTGGATTTCCTCGCCAACGACATCCCAAGATGAGATGCCGATACAAGGGGTCAACTCTGCCCTCCTCTGCGCCCCCGAGGCGTCGAGCGGACAAACAGCGTCACGCCGCGTGCATGATCTTTGCGATCCCCTTGCAAAACCGCACAAATATCGCGTCTGATGAAAATCAATTTCATCAACGCGCATCCAGCCGCGTTTTCGGTTGACGCCCTCTGATTTTTGTCCCAACTTGAAGAAAATAAATTACGAAACCGGGAACATCGTTGGCATGAAAGTGGGAATGATAGGGCTGGGATTCCGGCTTGGCTATCTGGGCTATGTCTTCAAGGCGATCGACAGCAGCTTCGAGATCGTCGGTTACGTCGATCCGGATCCTGCGGGACTTCCCGGACTGACGGAAAAGGGCGTCTCTGCCGGCAAGGCCTATGGCTCGCCGCAGGAGCTTCTGGGCTCCGAAAAGCTCGATCTCCTGATGATCGGCTCTCCCAACCACATGCATCTCGATCATATCCGCCTCGGTCTCGAGGCTGGCCTCAAGGTCTTCTGCGAAAAGCCGATCGTGACGACGATTGCCGAAAGCATCGAACTTGCCCATCTGATGGCGAAGTTCGGCCATGAGCGGCTGATGGTCGGTCTCGTGCTGCGCTACTCGCCGCTTTATAAGGACCTGCGCGCCATACAGGCCGAAGGCAAGCTCGGCCACATCGTCTCCATCGAAGCTTCCGAGCATATAGAGCCCTATCACGGCGCTTTCTTCATGCGCGACTGGCGCCGCTATGAGCGCTATTCCGGCAGCTTCATGCTGGAAAAATGCTGCCACGACCTCGACCTTTATAATGGCGTTGTCGGCGCCCGCCCTGAACGCGTCGCAAGCTTCGGCGGCCGCAAGAGCTTCATTCCCGCAAACGACCCGGCGCGCGAAGGCATAAACGATCTGGAACTCTTCCACCGCAAACCGAGCGGCTGGATGGGGTCCGACAAGGTGTTCGACAGCGACGCCGACATCATCGACTACCAGGTGGCGATCGTCGAATACGCCAATGGCGTCGGCATGAATTTCCATACCAATCTTAACGTTCCCGACCAGTTCCGCCGTTTCGCCATCATGGGCTCGCGCGGCATGGCAGAGGGCGACTTCGTGCGCGGCTATCTTGATGTCCACGAGCAGCTGACCGGCAACAAGATCGTCGAAAACAAATATGCCGCGACTGAACTGTCGCAGCACTACGGCGCCGACGAGCAGATGGCAGCCGATATTCTCCAAAGCGTTCGAACCGGTCTGGAACTCCCGGTCTCGACCTTGAACGCATTGGAGGCCGGAATTCTGGCGCTCGCCATGGACGAGGCGAGGATGAAAAAGACGGTCGTCGATCTCCGTCCCATCTGGGATCGCTTCGACGAGGCGCTCCACACAAGGGCGGCTTGAGGAGACCGGCAAGATGAGTGCTCAGAAAAGTGCCGTCATCTTCGCCTGGATTCTTCTCCTCCCAGCTGTCCTTTATGTGCTTGCGATCGTCGCCTATCCGTTGGTCGATACATTCATCCTGTCGTTTACGGATGCATCGCTGCGCAAGGTGACGAACTGGGTCGGCTGGGTCAATTACGAGAAGATCTTCAACGCCACCTTCGTGCAAGTCATTGTTCGAACCTTTATCTGGACCTTCTTTTCGGTCGCCCTGAAGATGATTATCGGCACATTCGGCGCCGCAATGCTGAACGCCGCCGTGCCGGGTCGATCGCTGTTTCGGCTGCTGACCATGCCGCCATGGATCGTGCCGATGGCCATCGGCATCTTCATGTGGGGCTGGATGTATAATGGCCAGTTCGGAATGATTTCCGGATTGCTGCAGCGCTTCGGCCTCGTCGATGGTCCGGTCGCCTTCCTCGCCTATGGCAGCACCGCCTTCTGGGCGACGATCGTCACAGACGTCTGGATCGGCGTGCCGCTGGTGACGATCTACTTCCTCGCCGCGATCCAGTCGATCCCGAAGGACCTCTACGAAGCAGCATGGACCGACGGCGCCGGCCGCTGGTACCGTTTCCGCCGCATCACGCTGCCGCTGATGGTTCCGGCGATCATCACCATGTCGATGCTGTCGCTGATTGCAACCTTCAATTCCTTCGACATCATCTGGATCCTGACGCAAGGCGGTCCAAGCGGCGAAACGACGACGATGATCATCGACACCTATCAGACGGCGATCGGTTCGAAGAAATATGGCGAAGGCGCAGCGCGCGCGGTGCTGATCTGCATCTTCCTGTCGCTCTTCTGCTTTGCCTACTTCCGTGTCACCCGCCGCTTGAACCCGGAGAAGCGCGCATGAGCAGCCGTCCCATGATCGATCGCTACAGCTGGTGGGAAATCATCCTCATCTATTGCGGCATAGCGCTCTTCCTCTTCTTCGTGCTGTCGCCCTTCGTCGAAGGCTTCCTGGTGTCGCTGAAGCCGCTCGCCCAGCTCTTCTCCTCGCCCTACCGCTTCTGGCCCGAAAACGGCTCGTTCGAGGCCTACCGGACCATGTGGATCAGCGTGCCGGGCTTCGGGCGCTACATCTTCAACTCCTTCTTCATCTCGATCATCGTCACGGTGATCGTGCTCTGCCTCGTCATCCCGGCGGCCTACGCTTTCGCGAAGTTCGAGTTCAAGGGCATGGGCATCCTGCTCGGCGCGTTCCTGACGGTGAACATGTTCTCCGGCGCCGTCCTGCTCATCCCGCTCTTCCGGCTGATGCGCAGCATGGGTGTGCTGAATACCTATCTCGCGATGATCGTGCCGGGCGTCGCCTTCCTGATCCCCTCGGCGATCTGGTTGTTGCGAACTTATATGATCCGCATTCCGCAGGAACTCAACGAAGCGGCTTATATGGATGGCGCCAGCCATTTTTATACGCTGCGTCGCGTCATTCTGCCCATTGCGATGCCGGGAATTATCGTCGTCGCGATCACCACCTTCATCGGCGCCTACGCGCAGCAGTTCATCTTCGCGCTGACCTTCAACTCGAAGACCGAATACATGCCCCTGCCGGTGGGACTCTTCGCTTACTTCGGCAAGCAGGAGGTCATTTGGAACGAACTGATGGCGGCCTCCTTCGTCGGCATCGCGCCGGCGATGATCGTCATCTTCTTCCTTCAGCGCTATCTCGTCGGCGGCCTGACCGCCGGTGCGGTGAAACAATAAGACCAACAATAAAGAGTGAACAGCTAACACAGAAAGTGGGAGTAACGACGTGAGCATTACCATCAAGACAGGCCTTATGGCGCTCGCCCTGCTTGGATCCACGGCATTGACCGCGGTCACGGCCCAGGCAGCCGACAAAGAAATCAGCTGGATCTATTGCGGCGACACGATCGATCCGGTCCACACCAAATACATCAAGGAATGGGAATCCAAGAACGCCGGCTGGAAGATCGCACCGGAAGTCGTCGGCTGGGCACAATGCCAGGACAAGGCAACGACGCTGGCTGCTGCCGGCACGCCTGTTGCCATGGCCTATGTCGGCTCGCGCACGCTGAAGGAATTCGCGCAGAACGACCTCATCGTCCCCGTTCCGATGACGGACGACGAAAAGAAGGGCTACTATCCGCACATCGTTGACACGGTCACCTTCGAGGACAATCAGTGGGGCGTGCCGATCGCCTTCTCCACCAAGGCGCTTTATTGGAACAAGGACCTCTTCAAACAGGCCGGCCTCGATCCCGAGAAGCCGCCGAAGACCTGGGCTGAAGAAATCGAGATGGCCAAGACCATCAAGGAAAAGACCGGTATTCCGGGCTTTGGTCTGTCCGCCAAGACCTTCGACAACACGATGCATCAGTTCATGCACTGGGTTTACACCAACAACGGTGCCGTGACCGATGCCGAAGGCAAGATCACGCTCGACAGCCCGCAGATCCTTGCCGCCCTGAAAGCCTATAAGGATATTTCGGCTTACGCCGAAGAGGGCCCGACCGCCTATGAGCAGAACGAAGTCCGCGCCATCTTCCTCGACGGCAAGGTCGCCATGATCCAGGCAGGATCGGGCGCCGCCACCCGCCTGAAGGAGACGAAGATCAACTGGGGTATCACGACGCTGCCGCTCGGTCCCGACGCCAAGGGGCCCGGCACGCTGCTGATCACCGACAGCCTTGCGATCTTCAAGGGATCGGGCGTCGAGGACAAGGCGATCGAATTCGCCAAGTTCATCACCTCGCCCGATGTTCAGTCGGAATACGAACTGCAGGGCGGCGCCGGCCTCACCCCGCTGCGACCCTCAAAGAAGGTCGACGAGTTCGTCGCCAAGGACCCCTACTGGAAGCCGCTTATCGAGGGCATCAGCTATGGCGGTCCGGAGCCGCTCTTTACCGATTATAAGGGCTTCCAGAACTCGATAATCGAGATGATCCAGTCCGTCGTCACCGGTAAGGCTGAGCCTGAAGCCGCCCTCAAGAAAGCTGCCAGCGAGATCGAAGCTTTCAAGTAAACCGATCTCGAGGATCGCAGGTTGACGATCTGCGATCCTCACCGACCAATTCATGCGCGTTCAGGCCGGGACCGGAGACAGATTTTTGGGACAGCTTCAGCTCAACAAGGTTCAAAAATTCTATGGCGACTACGAAGTTCTCAAAGGCGTCGAGCTTGACGTCGGGAACGGCGAATTCGTCGTCTTCGTCGGGCCTTCGGGATGCGGCAAGTCTACGCTCCTGCGCATGATCGCAGGCCTTGACGCGACGAGCAAAGGCGACGTCATCATCGACGGCGTCAGGGTCAACGACCTGCCACCGGTCAAGCGCGGCATCGCCATGGTCTTCCAGTCCTACGCGCTCTATCCGCATATGACGGTTTTCGAAAACATCGCCTTTCCGCTGCGCGTCGAGAAGATGGAGGAGGAAAAGCTCAAGGCAAAGGTCGAGAATGCCGCACGTATCCTGCATCTCGGCACGCGCCTGCAGCAGAAGCCCGGCATGCTCTCGGGCGGACAGCGCCAACGCGTCGCGATCGGCCGCGCCATCGTTCGCGAGCCTAAGATCTTCCTGTTTGATGAGCCGCTGTCCAACCTCGATGCCGCCCTTCGCGCCGACATGCGCATCGAACTTGCCAAATTGCACCGGCAGCTGAAGGCGACGATGATTTATGTGACCCATGACCAAGTGGAAGCCATGACGATGGCCGACCGCATCGTCGTGCTGGATGCCGGCAATATTTCCCAGACCGGCGCTCCGCTCGAGCTCTACCACAAGCCCGCCAACCAGTTTGTCGCCGGTTTCATCGGCAATCCGAAAATGAATTTCCTACCCGTGACCTGCATATCCGCAAGTGAGGCAAGCGCGACCATCGACTATCGCGGCCAGACGGCAATCCTGCCGGTGAAGCCCCGCGATGGCATGGTCGGCAAGGTGATGACGCTCGGTATCAGGCCGGAGCATATCCAGCTCGCCGCTGGCGACATTTCGCTGACGGTTACGCCGAGTGTCATTGAACGGCTTGGCGCAAACACCGTGGCCTATGCGGCACTCGGCAGTGAAACGGAGAATTTCTGCGCTATGCTACCCGGTAGTGTCGGCATCCGTGCGGACGCGCCGGTCGCCGTCGGAATCAACGCTGCCGATTGCCATCTCTTCGACGAGGAAGGTGTGGCCTTCGAACGCCGCGTCGAGCTCACCGATATCGACATGAATCTCTTGGCTCCGGCAACAGCCTGAAGAGGTCTCAACGAGGCGATATTACCAGACGAGCCCGCGCGCGGCGACGTCCTCGACGCGCGTGACGACGCCGTTGCGATGGAAGACCATCGTGTCGAACAGGTTCGAAACCACGCAGGTGTGGTTCGGAATGATGAAGAGCTTTTCGCCGATCTGCGGCCGTTGACCGCTACAGGCCGAAAGGTCAACGACGCCGTGCTCTTCCGAGAGGCTGGTAATCTTCGTCTCGGGATATCCGACGATCAGGCCGAAATCGGCAAAGCCCTGAAGATCGGAAGTCAGCGCCTTCGAGCCTGCGTCAATGACCGCGCGGTCGGCATTCGGCCGCGATACGACGGTCGCCACGACATGCATTGCGCAATCGTCCTGCGTGCAATGTCCCATCCGGATCATCTGGCGGTCATTGTAGATATAGGTGCCGGCCCGGTGCTCCGTCGCCGATTTGACCAGATGCGCGTTAAAAAGACTGGGGGTGCCGCCATTGCTGACGATCGGGCAGGCGATGCCCTCGGCCGTCAATTGTTTCAGTGTTGCCTGGATGAAAGCTTCGACGGCATCGGCTGATTGCGGCTTCGGATAGGTGAGAATACCGCCGAATGTCAGCCCATCAGCGGCAGCGATGCGCTTGCCGAGCGAGGCCGCCTGCTCTGGCGTCTGGACGCCACAGCGCGCGCCGCCGGTGTCGCATTCAATAAGGACGGTCAGCGGTTTGCGGCCGGAAAAATGGGCGGACAGGCCATCGACCGCAACTTCGCTGTCGGCAACGACCTTGAGAGCGGAAATGCGATCGTTCAGGGCAGCGAGCCGTTCGAGCTTCGGGGCTCCGATGATATTGAAGGTGATCAGGATGTCTTCGAAACCGGCTTCGGCAAAGACCTCGGCTTCCGTCACTTTCTGACAGTTGATGCCCTTGGCGCCGGCCGCCACCTGGGCCGTGGCAAGCGACGGTATCTTATGGGTCTTGATATGCGGGCGGAAATTCAGCCCGTGCTGGTCCATGTAGGACTGGACCCGGGAAATGTTGGCGGCCAGCTTGTCCTCGTCGATGATCGGGCGGGGCGTGGAGAGATCTGCGACCCTGTCTCCAGCCTTGGCGACGACGGCAAACCGGTTGTCATGCATCTCAGGCAGCTCCGCGTTCGATTCCATGGGGGTCGGCCACGATCGGCCAGATGGTCTTCGGCGCCCGGCGATAGCGGGTCGTCGCCGGGTTGTTGGGATAGGGGGTTCCTGCCGAACAGTACAGGATTTCAGCGGCGATCTTCGAGAAGGATGCGAAGAAATGGTTGGTCGATTTGATCACTAGGATCTTCTGCTTGGTCGGATCGATGCCCATTACCGAAAACAGGCTCGGATCGAAGCTCTGCGCCCGCGTCGAATTGAGAATGATGTCTATGCCGTTCAAAACGATATGAGCCGCATCACCGAAAGGGGCGAGGCTCTCGCCGAACTGCATCTCGGCATTCTTCACCAGTTTGACGACCTTCACCATCCCGTCGACGGGACTACCGGTTCCCGGTGCCGATTTTGCGCCGAAGCGCAGCGGAATTTCAGCACCCTCGCCCGCAGCAAAACAGATCTGAACGGCGATTGGATCCCAGATGGTGCCGATCGCAGCACTCTTCACGCCGCGAGCGAGGAGCTCTTCGAGGATGACGGTGGCATCGCCGGCGGTTCCGCCACCCGGATTGTCCCAGACATCGGCAATGACGACCGGCCAGCTTTTGGCGGCCATCGCCCGCGATACGGCTTCCTTTTCGTCGATCTGCGGCACCATGAAGGTGCCGCGCTTGGAAAACAGCTCCATGCCGAGTTCGCGCGCCAGAGCCGCACCCTTTTGCGGATTGTCGTCGGTGACGACAAGCAGCTTGGTGCCCATCTCCGGCACATCGCCGACCATGAAGCCGTGAACCACGGAGATCGACAGGATATCAGGAACTTCCTTTTCGATCCGCATGATCTTGTCGACGAAGGAGCGCATCGGATCGCGTGAGGTCGGGAAGACATCGATCATGCGGCAGTCGAACACCGAATTGACCGGCTTGATCCTGCCCTCAAGCGTGTCGACGGCGATGCGCCAGAGATCCTCAGCGCGATCGACGAAATCCGTATGCGGAAATTCCTTGAAATAAACCGCGAAATTCAGTGCTTCGAGGCGCTTCCTGGTCAGGTGGCTATGCGGGTCGAGTTCAGCGCAGATCAGCACATCAGGCCCAACGATGTCGCGCATGAGGGTCAAAAGGTCGCCTTCCGTATCTTCGTATCCCGCTGCCACCATTGCCCCATGCAGGCCCATCACCACGGCATCGACAGGCATTGCCGCGCGAAGCTGGTCGAGGATTTCGTCTCGCAGCCCTTCATAAGCCTGGCGGTTGACGAGGCCGGCCGGGTCGGCCCACGCTGCCGTGCCTTCGATCAGCTCCCAGCCTTTTTCAGCGGTGACGCGGCGGCCGACGGTAATCGGCGCAGTGCAAAGGGTCGGAGTTTCCGGATGCTGGCCGGGCGGCGCATAGAGAGATGCTTCGAAAGCGCGGCGATCCACGCAGATCGGGGAAAACGTATTGGTTTCGGTCGCCAGTGCCGCCGTGAAAATGCGCAAGTGGGTTAGCCTTGTTTTACGCCGCCGCCTCAACCCATCGGGTTCGGCAGGTAGCCGGTAAATCCGCAGATCTTCCACCGTCCCTCGTGGAGCCTGCAATAATAGAGCGTCTGCCACTGCATGAGGTCGCGGGTGCCATCGCTCTTCGTCAGGCTGCCGTCGAATTTCTTGCGGACAAGCGCCGTGTTGCCCTCGATCTCGATGTCCTCGAGCCTCGTGGTCGTGAAGATGGCGCTGCGCGTATCCTCGGCGAAGCTCTGTGCCGCAAATTCCTTTGCCTGCCTCAGCCACTCGTCCCGATAGGCGACAAGCGTCGGAAATGCCAGACGCCACTTGTCGGGGCTGACCTGTTTGCCACCATCGATGCCGATAAAGCCTTCCTCGATGAAATCATCTTCGACCATTGACCAGTCGGCAGCCAGAAAGGCATCGATGTCGCGGGGCACCAGCATCTCCCAGATGGCGTGCCGTGCGGCGTCGGAGGGCTGGAAAGGATTCTTGAAAGGATCACGCATATTCCGCCCCTCGATTTAAATTCTTTTCATAAATGGCGTTTTTCACTGGTCAAAATCCGCTTTCTATGGTCCCTTGTCAACTTATCAAGAAAATAATTTGCAGGGATCAGGAATGTCCATCAAGCGATATGGCACTGTTCAGACCGGCGCCGGCGGCAAGCCCTTGCCCTTCGCGCGCGCCGTCGAAGCCGATGGCTGGCTCTATGTTTCCGGTCAGGTGGCGATGGAAAACGGCGAGATCATCGACGGCAATATCGTTACCCAGACGCACAAGACCATCGCCAATGTGCTCGCCATTCTCGACGAAGCCGGATACGGCGTCGAGGATGTGGTGCGCGTCGGCGTATGGCTGGACGATCCGCGCGATTTCTGGACCTTCAACAAGATCTACCAGGACTATTTCGGCGCACATCCGCCGGCCCGCGCCTGCGTCCAATCGTCGATGATGGTTGATTGCAAGATCGAGATCGACTGCGTTGCCTACAAGAAGAAGAGTTGACTGACGATCGGCGGGAGGATCGGCTTGGACATCTTTTCCACATTGCAGGAAGACAGGGGCCGGCTCTCCGCCTCCGAGAGTCGCATCGCCGACATTGTCGTCAATGATTTCGAATTCGCCGTGAATGCCTCGATCATCGAGCTCGCCGAACGCGCAGAAGTCTCGCCGCCGACGGTCACGCGGTTCTGCCGCCGCCTCGGCTGCGACAGCTTTTCCGATTTCAAGGTGCAGCTTGCCCGCACCGCCCATGTCGGCGTGCGTTACCTGAAGCCGGAATCAAAGAGCAGCGATCCGGCCGATGTCGCTCAGGATATTATCACCAAGGCGCAGAACGCCCTTTTTCTGGTGCACCGCTCGCTGGATCTGGCCGCAATCGAAGCGGCTGTCGCGCAGATCGCCAAGGCGGAGATGATCTACGCCTTCGGTTCGGGCGGCAATTCCTCGATGATCGCCAATGAACTGCAAAACAGGCTCTTTCGGCTTGGCCTGCGCATCACGGCCAGCTCCGACCACGGCATGCAGCTGATGATGGCAGCAGCGGCGAAGTCCGGCGATGTGATCATCGGCTCGTCTTTTTCCGGTCGTAATGCCGAGCTGGTTCGGGCCTTTGCGCTGGCACGCGAAGCCAAGGTAAAGACGATTGCGCTGACACAGACGGGCAGCGCGGTCGCCAAGGCCGCCGATATCGTCGTGCCGATCGATATTCCTGAAGGCACGAACATCTTCCGCCCGACATCGACGCGCATCGCCTACATCGCGACCGTCGATATCCTGGCGAGCCTTGTCGCTTACGCCGTCCGACCGAAGGCGACGGTCACGCTGAGGCGCATCAAGCAACAGCTGGTGACTTATCGCGACGGCGACGACGACAAGCAACTGCTCGGTGATTGATCAACAGAAGGAAGCAGCAATGACACGATCAGTGGCCATCGTGACCGGAGCAGCAGGCGATATCGGAGTAGCAATCGCTGGTCGGCTCGCCGACGATCATGACACTATCGTGCTCGCGGACATCGATCCCGACGCTGCGGCAGCCGTTGCCGGCGCATTGGGGCCAGCCGACCGCTTCGTCGTCGTCGAATGCGACGTGACCAGCGAGGAAAGTGTAGCGGCTCTTGCCGCGCGCACGGCCGGGCTCGGCAGTCTGCGCACCCTCGTCAACAATGCTGGTGCTGCCCGCGCCGTCAGCCTGCATGATACGACGCCGGAAATCTGGCGTGCCGACAATGCGCTCAACCTCGAAGCGGCATTTCTCTGTTTCCGCGCCGTCGAAGACCAGCTGAAGGCGTCTCGGGGCTCGATGGTCAACATTGCCTCGGTCAACGGCATGAACGTGTTCGGCCATCCGGCCTATAGCGCGGCCAAAGCCGGACTTCTGCATTTCACCCGGCTGGTTGCCGTCGAATACGGAAAATTTGGTATCCGCGCCAACGCCGTTGCCCCCGGGACGGTGAAGACGCGGGCTTGGGAGGTTCGCGCGGCCGCCAATCCCAATGTCTTCGAGGATGCCCGTCGCTGGTATCCGCTGCAGCGCGTGGTCGATCCGACGGACGTCGCCAATGCCGTCGCCTTCCTGGCGGGGCCGCAGGCTGCGGCGATCACCGGTGTCTGCCTGCCGGTCGACTGCGGCCTGACAGCCGGCCAGGCCGAGCTTGCCCGGACGTTCTCCCAGTCCGAGCACTACTGAAAATCATAAAAGATACCGAGAGGAACGAGATATGAAACCGGCCGACTATCGCCTGGAAAGCAGCTGGAATCCCAATGGTGGGACGAATGGCGCTTTCACCTTCACGCTTTTCAATCTTTCCAGTGAGGCGCTTTCCGGTTTCACGCTTGTCTACACTTCGCTCACACGGGTCATCGATGCCGCGGCATGCGGCAATGCTACATTTCTGAGACGCAACGCCAATTTTCATGAATTCGAACCACCGGCCGGACTGACCCTGGCTGCGGGCGACCGCTGGACCTTCACGGTCGCCGGCCTGCACCGCCCGGCGCGGCATTGCACTGACGGCGCCAAGTCGGCCTATCTGACGTTGTCATCCGGAAAGCATGTGCCGGTCGCCGTTTCCGATCTGCTGCTCGAAGGTCGTGTGAGTGAACCTCCGCCCGTGCTCCTGCCCGAGGGCCGCCTCGACCTGCCTTTTGCGTTGCAGCCCTGGCCGGCCGAGATCGATGCGAAGCCGGGCGACAGTTTTCCGGTCGTTCTCTATCCGGAGGGTGCCAGCGCAGACGAATTGTCGGCAATATCTGCCTGCATTTCACTAACCCGTCGCCTTTTCGAAAGCGACCATTCGGTTTTCAATCTGGTCGCCTCGCCGCAGGGGCGCGCCCTTGCCTTCAGCAAGAATGCCTCGCTCGACGCCGAAGCCTACCGGCTGGCCTTCTCGGCGGATCGCGTGACACTTTCCTATGCCGGCACTGCGGGGCGCCAGTATGGATTGACCTCGCTCGCACAGATGCTCCATGGGGCGCGGGCGAGCAATGGCAAATTCCGCTTCCCGGTTTCCGGAACGATCTCCGATCGGCCCCGCTACAGCTGGCGCGGCTGCCATCTCGACGTTTCCAGGCAATTTTACCCCGTTGACGACGTCAAGCGGCTGATCGACATCCTTGCCTGGTTCAAGCTCAACATCTTCCACTGGCATCTGACCGACGACGAGGCCTGGCGCCTGGAGATCAAGGCCTATCCGCAGTTGACGACTGCGGGCGTGTTGCGAGGTCCAGACGAGCCGCTCTTGCCGCAACTTGGCAATGGTGCCGAGCCTGCCGGCGGCTTTTACACACAGGCCGATGTCCGGGACATCGTCACACATGCAAGCTCCCTTCATGTCGAGGTCCTGCCGGAGATCGATATTCCCGGCCACAATGCAGCGACGCTGATCGCTCTTCCCGATCTGACGGACGGCCAGGAAGCACCCGAAAGCTACCATTCGGTCCAGGGCTATCCAAACAATGCGTTGAACCCGGCCGTGCCGCTGACCTATGCATTCCTGGAGACGGTCTTCGACGAAATGGTCGAGCTCTTTCCCTCTTCCTATATCCATATCGGTGGGGACGAAGTGGCGAACGGCTCCTGGCTCGCCTCGCCGCTTGCCATCAAGCTGATGGCCGAGGAAGGCATTTCCGGCACTTTCGGATTGCAGTCCTACTTCCTGAAACGGATCAAGGCGATGCTCGACAAGCGTGGCCGCAAGCTTGCGGGGTGGAACGAGGTCGCCCATGGCGGCGGGGTCGCGGCGAAGGACAGCCTGCTGATGGCCTGGGAAAATCCCCAGGTCGGCATTGAACTTGCCAAACAAGGCTATGACGTCGTCATGACGCCGGGCCAGGCCTACTATCTCGACATGGTGCAGGCCGAGGCCTTCCAGGAACCCGGCGCAAGCTGGGCCGGCACCGTTCCACCAGCCCACACCTATGCCTATGAGGCGGCCGGCGAATTTCCTGAAGAGCTGAAGCACAAGCTCAAGGGTGTCCAGGCCTGCATCTGGTCGGAACATTTCCTGTCACGCGGTTATTTCAACCGTCTCGTCTTCCCGCGTCTTCCAGCAATTGCCGAAGCTGCCTGGACGCCGAGGGCAGCCAAGAATTGGGACCGGTTCGCGGCGATCGCGCCGCTGAGCCCAACGCTTTAACATGGTAATCGAGAGGCAGTCGGCGCCACGATCTTGATCCGAAAGTGGGCGCCCCTGGCAAGGGTCGGGCGCGACCAGCTTGACCTTTCCATTCAAAAGGAAATTCGGCTAAACGGCCAGTGCTCCCCTCCCCGCTGGCGCGACTGACATTGATCCACGGCGATCCTTGCAAAGACGGTAATTTTGCTCGTCCTCGCTGATGCGCTCCAAACCATTGCTGATGATGACGATGAACCGCCTGATCCCCGATGTCTTCCGCAATCCTGCAATCCGGGTGAGCATGATTGCCATCTTCACGTTCGGTTTTGCCGGCGCGACTACAAACCCTTATCGATCCGTGGTCGGTATCGTCGAACTCGGCCTGTCGAACGGGGTTTACTCCGCGCTGATCTTCGCAGCCGCAGCCGTCAACGTCGTCGTCAGCATTCTTTTCGGCAATCTTGCCGACCGGCTCGGTGAATATCGCACGATGATGCTCGTTTCCGCGACATTCGGCATTCTCGGCTATGGCGCGGTCTATTTTTTCGCAACCCGGGAAATCTTTGTTCTCAGCGCTCTCCTGCTGCTGCCGATCTATGGATCGCTGAACTCGTTGCTCTTTGCCAATGTGCGCGCGGCGGCCAGAGGAATGGCGTCCGGCGAGATTGCGACCGTCAATTCCGGGACACGGGCAATGATTTCGCTTTCCTGGGTGCTCGTTCCCGGGTTTACGGGCGTTCTGCTCTCCTCCTCGCCGTCCATGTTGCCGGCCTATTTGTTTGCCTGCATGTCCTGTCTGGTCTGTGTCGGCCTTATCGGCATCCTGCTGCCGCGGCAAAGCGGCACCGACCGAGCTGCCACGCACCATCTCTCCTATCTGGCCGCTCTCGGCGAGGTGATCTCTCCAAGGATCATCAGCCGGGTCATGGCGGTCGCGCTGATCAGCAGCACGCTGCATGTAAACGACGCGATATTTCCCCTCGTCATCACCGGCGCCGCTCACGGCACGGTCGCCGATATCGGAATTCTGGTGGGGATCGTCGCGCTCTTGGAAGTGGTCTTCATTATCGTATGGTCGCGCATGCTGCGCATCGTCAGCCAGCTTGCAGCCCTTACCCTCGGGGCATTGATCTATGCGCTCTATCTGACGCTTCTAGCCTTTGCCGATCAACCCTGGCATGTCTACGCCCTCACCATCATCAGCGGCATTGGCGCAGCGTCGCTGATCTCCATCCCGATCACCTACCTTCAGGATCTGATCGCCGAGCGGCCGGGTCTCGGCAGCGCGTTGATCTCCGTCAACATCTTCCTCAGCGCCGGGTTGAGTGCGCTCCTTTTTGCGGCGGGAACCGCCGTCACCAGCTATTCCGGCACCGCGGTGGTCGGTGCTTTTTCGGGGCTTGCCGGGACCGCATGGCTGCTGTTTCTCGACCGGCGCCGGCGCTGACCCTAAATGTTTTCCCGGCATTTGATGGTGCATTATTTCTTGGAATCGAGGGAGAACGCTTTCGAAGCGATACGGGATAGACCAGAAGACCGTAGCGCCGGCATACGTTCGTCGTTTATCGGGACCAGAGATTAATCGCTTTCAACCCAGCGGCTTCGAACGGGCTTGTGTCGCGTGTTGCGACTGCGAGGCCATGCGCAACTGCTTTGGCGGCAATATCGCCATCAGCCGTGCCGATCGCTTTCCCAAATCTTCGAGCGCGTACGCGCGAGGTCCGGATTAGGGATCCGGTCGCTTGTCGCGATGATGCCGAAGCTCTGCCGAGGTTCCAGTCCCACGTCTGGACGCCGAAGGGCTGCGCAATCTGTTCCCCTCACACCGGTCGGTACATGGGCAAGCGTCGCGCATTCGCCCGGAAAGCCATTGCTGCTAGCAACCTCGGTAACGATAGACCAAGTGGACTCCGGTGATATGGCGATATAGCCTAGATTTGTCGCGTCGAGCGCAGACCCCTAGCCACCGCTATGTCCCTGATATAAAGACTGTTTTGCCGCAGTCTCGCGAATGTGATCTTTGATCATCGCGCGAAAGTCGCGCAACGTGCGAAAACCAATGTGCTGCGCAAGTCTGTGAACCGTCGTTTGAGACACCCCGCAATGGCGCGCGATCGCGGCGGCGCTTTCGAAAGCCATCAGTTCTGGGCGATCCATGATCTCTCGTGCGACGCGCTCGAGACTGTCGGGAAAGACGATGCGTCTTTTAGCGATCAGGTACTTCAGTTCCTGCAATGTCTCGGGAGGGAAGAGGTCTGTATCCTTCGTCATTACGCTTGCCTTCCCAAACGTCGTCTTCCGGCAATCTCGGTGCGATGTACATTCGCGGGCGGCGCGTCAGCTGAATGGCGATACGGCAATGTGAGGACATGGCCGCATCGCATCGAGCTTGTTAACCGACCGTCACGGGTTTGCCTGTCTGCCAGCTTACTGTTGCGGCTTCCGCCAGTTTCTGCGCCTGAAGTCCATCATAGCCACCGGGCCTCAGTGACCGAGTGCCTGTGTCGATCGCATCAATGAAAGCATCGATCTCGTTGGCGTACGCCTGGGCGTAGCGCTCGAGAAAGAAGTGTTGAACGGGATCCCCGCTGACGCCGTTCGCGTTGGAAAATTCGACGCTCGTGGCGGCGATATTCTTTGCCGCAAGCATACCGAAAGCCCCATGCACTTCGATGCGCTGGTCGTATCCATAAGTCGCACGGCGTGAATTGGTGATGACGGCAATGCGGCCCGAAGCCGTCTGCATCTGCACGGCGGCGGTATCCACATCCCCCGCGGCGCCGATTGCCTGGTCGACGAGAGACGCCCCAAGCGCGTTCACGACGACGAATTCCTCACCCATGAGAAAGCGAGCCATATCGAAGTCATGGATCATCATGTCGCGGAACAGACCGCCGGAAGACTTGACGTAGTCGGCGGGCGGGGGCGCGGGATCCCGGCTCGTGATCGTCACGATCTCAATCGCGCCGACATCGCCACGGCGCAGGCGCGCCTCCAGACTGGCAAAGTTGGGGTCAAAGCGGCGATTGAAGGCGATCATCAAGGTCGACCTGTTTTTCTCAACGACCTCGAGGCAGCTGTTGATGCGTTCGACCGACAGGGAGACCGGCTTTTCGCAAAGAATTGCCTTGCCGGCTCTCGCGGCCGCCTCGATGAGGTCTGCGTGGCTCGGGGTCGGCGTCGCGATAAGGATTGCATCGACGTTCGGGGACCTGACGACGTCCTCCGCGTCGGCAACCTCGGCGCCGGTCTGCGCTGCGAGAGTCTCTGCCGATGCTCTGAAAGCATCCGCCACATAGGCAAGCTTCGCCTTCGGGTTCGCCGCGATGGTTGCGGCATGCACTTTGCCTATCCGGCCGGCGCCGATCACTCCAAACCTGATCATTGATGTCTCTCCATTGCAAATTTTGACGATCGAAATATTTAAACGGTGAACGCGTCGCGAAAGCGGGCAAGCGCCATCTCGTCGTCACCGGAGGCCCACGCCTCCATGCCGATCATGCCGCGATAACCCATGTCCTTAAGCGCGCGGGCGATGGCCTTGTAGTTGATCTCCCCGGTGCCGGGTTCCATGCGCCCAGGAACATCCGCCACCTGGATCTCGCCGATATATGGCAGGGCGCGCCGACACAGCTCGATCAGGTTCCCCTCGCCGATCTGGGCGTGGTAGAGGTCCAGGTTTAGCTTCAGCGCCGGCCGGTTAACAGACGAAACGAGGGCGAGCGTATCCTCGGCCTTGGCAAACGGAGTCTTGGGGTGATCGACTGCCTGATTGAGGTTTTCGAGCACGAAGGTAACGCCCTCCTGATCCCCGAGCTCGGCGATGCGGTTCAGCGTATCGCGTGCCTTGAGCCACATGGCACCAGTCACCTGGTCAGCCTTCACGACCGGCAGCCCGTCGCCGTCGAGACCGGTGCCATGCAAGTTGAGACGCGGGCAATTCAGCTGTCGCGCAACGGGGATCGATAACTTCGCGGTTCGCAATAATTCGTCCGCGCCTTCGTCATCAGCAAGCGTGCCGGACACATAGCCCGTCATTGACGAAAAGACTGCTCCCGATCGCGCAAGCGCGGCGATGTCGTGTTTCGTCCAATCCCAGATTTCGGCGTGAAAGCCGAGTTCGGTGATACGCTTCAGCCTGTCGACAATAGGAAGCGACTTGAAGACCATCTCAGCGCAGACAGCGAGCGTGAAGGGGGATGATGTATTCGACGGATCGTCGGTCATTTACCATTTCCATGTTTGATGATTGAGAATGCGGCAGCCCGCCAAAGCCAATCGGGCACCGCAGGACAAGCCGGTCTAGATCGTGCCGCCGAGCTCTTCGGACAGTTGCTGCAGTTCCTTGCCGCCCGCCATCAGGTTCTGAAGCTCATCCATCGCGATATCGGTCTTGGCAAAAGTGCCGAGCGTCTGGCCGCGATTGAGGATGGTGAAGCGGTTCGCGACCGCGTAGGCGTGCCGAACATTGTGGGTAATGAAGATCACCCCCAGTCCGTTCTGCCGGACCTGGTGGATGTATTTCAGTACCATCGAGGTTTGCGCCACGCCGAGCGCCGAAGTAGGCTCGTCGAGGATAAGGATCTTGGCGCCGAAATAGACCGCGCGCGCAATTGCAACGCATTGGCGTTCGCCACCGGACAGAGTGCCCACGGCCTGATTGGGATCGCGGATATCGATGCCGATTTTACGCATCTCTTCACGGGTGACATCATTGCAGTGCGCCAGATCGAAGTGACGGAATGGGAAGATGCCTTTGCGTGGCTCCCGACCCATGAAGAAATTGCGCGTGATGGACATCAGTGGAATCATGGCGAGATCTTGGTAGACCGTCGCAATCCCCGCATCGAGCGCGTCGCGCGGGCTGCGGAAGCTGACGGGCCTTCCTTCGACCAGGAAAGTCCCTCCGCTTGGCCGGACGACACCGGACAGCGTCTTGATCAAGGTGGATTTGCCCGCGCCATTGTCGCCGAGGAGACAAAGCACTTCTCCGGCCGAAACTTGTATCGACACGCCGTTGAGAGCGATCACGGAGCCGTAATGCTTGACAATGTCGGTCACTTCGATGATCGGCGTTCGGTTATTGACGTCTGGCATGATCAGCGCTCCCCAGTAACCTTGCGGCGGATGAAATTGTTGAAGAGGACAGCCAGCAGCAGCATTGAGCCGAGGAAGACCTGAAACCAGTCGGAGTCGAACTGGGTATAGGTCAAGCCGATCGAAACCGAGCCGAAGATGATCGCTCCGAAGAAGGCGCCGATCGCTGAGCCGTACCCGCCTGTGAGGAGGCACCCGCCAATGACGGCGGCGATGATCGCTTCGAACTCTTTTTGAAAACCGCGCCGGGCATCGGTCGAACCGGCGTCAAGCACGGTGATGATGGCGACTAGCGCCGCAGCACACGCCGTCAGGGCGAACAAGCCCGTCTTCACCCGATGTACTGGGACGCCGGAGTTTCTTGCTGCATTGGGATCGCCGCCGGCCGCGAAGATCCAGTTGCCCATGCGAGTACGCAGCAGAACCCATGTTGCAGCCACGGCAAGCACGACGAACCACAGGACTGATACGGGGATGCCGGTGACCTTCGGCAAACCATTTGGGAACTTGTCGATCAGATCGTGATCTGCAAGCCAGACGAACAGGCCCTTCAGCGCATCGCCGGAAAAGAGCCCGAGCAGCGGACTGTCCTTCACATGGTCGCCGATGCCGCGAAGCTGCGTCGAGCCGCCTGTCGCCGATTTCAGACCGACGAGCGTCAAGCCGCGTAGTATGAAGAGGAATGCCAGGGTCACAATGAACGACGGAAGGCGCGTGTGAATGACGATCTGCCCGTTGATCGCGCCCATGAAGGCCGCAAACAGCATCGTCATGACGATGGCAACCGAAAGCGGTTGACCGAAATTCGTCAGGATGACGCCGAAGATCAATCCTGCGAAAGCCACCATCGAGCCGATCGACAGATCGAATTCTCCGCCGATCATGAGCAGTGCCGCGGCAATGGCGAGGATTCCCAATTGCGATGCCGGCGCCATGATGGTCATCATGCCTGAAAGGGAAAACATCGTTGAATCGGCGGTGAGAAAGAAAAAGACGATGACGAGTACAAGGCCAGCCACGGCGCCAAGCTCGGGCCGCCGCATCATATGCGTTAGAAAACTCACCTGTTTGACGCGCTCATCGGCCTTCGGCGCAGCCGCCGCCTTTTGCTCAAGCGAAGCCATAATTCCTCCCACGGAATCGTAATTTAGGGTAACGGCGGCGCTGCTCGGCACCGCGCTCTGTCAGCCAAACCCCCTCCCCCGTTCAGGGGAGGAGATTCGGGGAGAATGCCTTTCGGCAATTCTTTTCAGCGAATGCCCTTGGCGGAAAGATCCACGACCTGGGCGGCCTTCTCCTTGGTGATCAGGTTCGGGCCGGATGGGACATTGCCCCCTGGGATAAGCCCGTATTTGGCGTAGTTGGCCAGGAATACCACGGGCAGATAGCCCTGCAGGAACTGCTGTTGATCGATCGCGAAGGCTGCTTTACCATCGGCCACGGCCTTCAGGAAATCTGCTGAAAGGTCGAAAGTCGCCACCTTGATTTTGCCGGTCATTCCGACGTCCTCGACAGCCGCCAGAGACGGCTCGCCGGCAGTTCCGGCGCCGAGCGCCATGACCGTATCAACCGCCGAATTGGAACTCAGTGCCGCCTTGACCTTCGCGCGGACATCGGCCGGATCGTTGCTGACGGGCAGAACCGTGACCTTGCCACCGAAACCGTCGGCAAAGCCCTTGCAGCGCAGATCGAGCGCGACATTGCCGACCTCCTGATTGACGCACAAGCCTTCCTTGCCGCCCAGCTCATGCAGCTTGGCACCGGCGGCCTTGCCCGCGGTGTATTCGTCCTGGCCGACATGCAGAAGCGCTCCCAGCTCTTTCGAAACATCCGATCCCGAGTTGATCGAGATAACCGGAATGCCGGCGGCCACGGCCTTCTTGATCGACGGGCCGAGCGCCGAGGCGTCCGGAATGGAGACGATAAGCCCGTCAGGCTTCTGATTGATGGCCGCATCGATGAGCTGCCCCATCGAAACCATGTCGAATGTTTCCGGCGCCCGATAGTCGACGTTGACGCCGATATCCTTAGCAGCCGCGTTGACGCCATTCTTAACGACGGACCAAAAAGGATCATTGGCCTGGCCGTGAGTGACGGCAACGATGCGAATGTCCGCAGCGCTGACAACTGCTGCAGAGCACATGAGCGCAACAGCGACGGCAGCGCCCGCGAGAAGCGATTTCAAACCTAGTTTCATCTTACCCTCCCCAAAACAGTCCGCCCTCGCGGACCCAAGATGCTACCGGTTGCATTCCCGTTTGCACCCGGTAGCAAGCTTGGCAAAATTACTTTATTGTCGACAAAAATCAAGCATCCATTCCATTTTTATTTTTTTTGTGGAATATTTGTTCCATCGCGAGGAGACGAGTATGCGCAAGCGGGCAACGGCGAGAGAGGTGGCAGAAGTCGCCGGCGTATCGAAATGGACTGTGATCCGTGCATTCACACCTGGTGCTTCCATTACCGACGTCAGCCGGCAAAAGGTCCTCCAGGCAGCAGAGGCGCTGAACTATTCGCCCAACCTGCTCGCTCGCAGCCTTGCAACCAACACCACTCATCAAGTCGCCGTCTTCGTCGACGACTTTGCCAATCCGCACAAGCTCCCGGTTTTGGAGACGTTGACCGAGCGCCTGCAGGCGGAGGGGCTGTTGACCGTATTGATCAACATCAATCGCCATTTCGATCACGTTCACGCGCTGATCAACGCCGATCAACGACAATTCGACGCCGTGATCCTGTTCGGTACCGCCTTTCGTGAGGAAACGCTGGGTGACCGACGGCTTGGCCCAGGTTTACCGCCAATGTTTGTCCTTGCAAGAGACAGTCAGATCCCCGGCGTGCCCGCAATCGCATGTGACACCGAGCTCGCTCTCAGCGAGATCGTCGGCTATTTGTTCGACAAAGGGTACCGCCGCCCGGGCTTCATGATGGGAGCAAGAACCCTGTCGACCGCTCTGGGCAGGCGCCGTCACTTTGGGAATCATTGGCGGCAGAAGGGCATTGAGGGCGTCGTGGAACTGACTGCGGAAAAATATAGCGTTCAGGCCGGCGCTGAAGCAGCGCGGATTTATTTGGGCGATTGCCCACCGGGCTCGCGCATCGATGTCCTGATGTGTGAGAACGACATTTTGGCGCTTGGAGCAATGGACGTCGCCAGAAGCGAATTTGGACTTCGAGTTCCACAGGATCTTGCTGTCGTCGGTTTTGACAATATCGAACTGGGCGGCGTTCCCGCATACGGGCTGACCAGTTACAAGCAGCCCACCGAAGAGATGATCAACGTGATGGTTGCCATGGTAACCGGCAAGCGTAACGCCGAAATGGTTCTTCTGCCAGGTAGCCTTGTGCCAAGAGCATCGGCTTGACGCGCCTCTTACAAAACGCATACGGGCTCAAATTCGCATAGGTTTATAGAGCGCCTCGATGGATTAGAACTGGCATGGCGACCGTGATCAAACGCCGATAATCGCCTGATAGAATGAGCTTTTTTGCGTAACCTGAACTTATGGAACTGAGGAGGGCGTCTCACAGATATGTTGAGACGCTTAGGTCGCGAGCCGTCGAGTTGTTGGCATCAAGAATTGGTGTCAGCGCTTTCACACTTAAAGGCTTAAACGCTCGGCCTTCTCTCGCGGCTGATGGCCTTCACCCCGCGCTCACGTTCGAAGCATTTGACGACGACGCTGGATCGTACATGAAAGTTGGAAACTTGGCGCGAATGACATCGATGATAGAAAGCGTTCCGGACAAATGCTTCCGAAGAGCAGAAACCGCCGCCCGCTCGTCTCCGGACCTGATCGCATCAACGATCGCATGGTGCTCCTGCAACAAGGATTGAATCTTTCCCTCCATGGGGAGATTCAACCGTCGCAGCCGATCGAGGTGCACGCTTTGCTGCCTGATCACCTTCCACAGAAGCGCGTTTCCACTGTGCTCATAGAGAACACGGTGGAACTCTCGATCAAGCGCGTCGAACTTGTCGTAGGTGGACGGGTCTGCAACGGCCTCCTGCTGTCGCAGTACTCGGTCCAGAGCTTCTGCAGTGTCCTTGGATGAGATGCTCGACAGCCGTCTTACCGCTTCGAGTTCCACCGATAGCCGAAGGAACTGTGCCTGCCTTGCGTGGTCGACGTCAATGCGGGAGACACGAGTGGCATATTGCGGAAAAATGTCCACCAGCCCATCTTCCTGTAATCTCAACAAAGCGTCACGCACGGGCGTCTGGCTCACCCCAAATTCTTCCATCAATGTCGCCCGCGAAAGAACCGTTCCTGGTTCTAGTGCCACGGTAAGTATTCTTTCCTTAAGGATTTCATGCACTTGCACTGCAACCTGCCTGGAGCGGTCAAGCAGCAGAAAGCCGGTTTTCGTCGCCATCGATAGTCTCCAAATCAGTCATTGATCCTTCATAGCGCATAAATCGGGTTGATGCACTGATGTTTTAGTGTACTAATAGCGTACGGTCGCGCTAGGGAGTGGCGGCCCAAAACCGATCATTGGGAGGATAAGATGATCAATTTTACACGCGGGCTCGCCGCGCTAGCTGCCGTCGTAGGAATGGCGTTGCCTGCGGCTGCGCAGGAAAAGACATCCATTTCGATCACGCGTCAGCCGGGCATCCTTTACCTCGCCAGTCACGTGATGGAGACGCAGAAGCTCATCGAGAAAGAGGCCGACGCTCTCGGCGTCAAGGGTGTCACTGTCGAATGGCGGACCTTTAGCGGCGGCGGCGCTCAGACAGACGCGCTGCTTGCTGGCAACGTCGACATCGTCAACACGGGGACGGGTAACCTGCTTCTGCTTTGGGACCGGACGAAAGGCAAGGTGAAGGGCATCATCACCAGCTCAGCTCAGCCTGTGATCATGGTTTCCAACGATCCACGCATCAAGTCGCTGGACGATATCACCGCCCAAGACAAGATCGCAGTGCCGACCGTTGGTGTTTCAACGCAAGCTATCCTCCTCCAGATCGCAGCAGCCGCGAAATATGGCGACGATCAGGTCAAGAAGTTCGACGCGAACACTGTACAACTCGGCCATCCTGACGCCGTGGCGGCGATCGCAAATCCGAACCATGAAGTGAAAAACCATTTCTCGGCTCCGCCGTTTCAATATATTGAACTGAAGCAGAAGGGCGTTCACCGCGTTACGGATTCGCGCGAGATCATTGGCGGCGCTCTGACCCAAGCCACGTTCTTCACGACCACGAAGTTCGCCGACTCCGACGCTGGTCAAGGCTGTTCGTGAGGCGACGAAGAAGGCAATCGCCTCCATCAAAGCGGATCCAAAAGCCGCGCTGGAATCTTACAAGAAGGTTTCCGGCGACAAGACCTCGATCGACGATCTGATGTCGATCCTCAACGAGCCAGGCTTCATCAACGACTACCGAACTGACCCGCAGGGCACGATGAAGTTCGCGACCCATCTGCATAAGATCGGCACTCTGAAGACGATGCCCGCCGCATGGACGGACTACTACCTTCCAGAGTCGGCTGATCTGAACGGCAACTAAGGCGCCCTCTGTGCATCGGCGTGGACGCGCCGATGCATGCGCAATCACACAAGGAATTTCCCAATGCTACAAGCGACCGTCTCGGCCGGGCCAAGCCTCGTCCAACAACCAGCGCGGCAGCCGCTTCTCAGCGTCGACAAGGTCACCTTGCGATACAAGACGCCGAGCCTTCTGGTCACTGCCACCGAAGGCGTGAGCTTTAATGTCTGTCAGTCTGACCGCTTCGTCCTCCTTGGTCCGTCGGGATGTGGCAAGTCGACACTTTTGAAAGCGGTCGGCGGCTATATGAAACCATCTGCCGGGACCATCACCATCAACGGACGGCAGGTCACAAAGCCTGGTCCGGACCGAATGATGGTCTTCCAGGAGTTCGATCAGTTGATGCCCTGGAAGACGGTTCTCCAGAATGTGATGTTCCCTCTCCTTGTAGCGCGCAAGCTTCCGGAGAAGGAAGCTGAAGAGATCGCAAGAACGTACATCGACAAGGTCAAACTGACGCGCGCGGTAGACAGCTTCCCACACACGCTCTCGGGCGGCATGAAGCAGCGTGTTGCAATTGCACGTGGAATGGCGATGCAGCCGGACATTCTTTTGATGGACGAACCCTTCGCAGCGCTGGACGCGCTCACACGTCGCCAGATGCAGGACGAGTTGCTTCAGCTATGGGAAGATACGAAGTTCACGGTAATCTTTGTCACCCACTCGATTGCAGAAGCGATCAAGATTTCGAACAGAATTCTTCTTCTTTCGCCGCACCCGGGGCGAGTGAAAGCAGAAGTGATCAACGCCGATTTTGCTGCCCACGAGGACGGCAGCGCCGCGGCCCTTGAGAAAGATATCCACGATCTGCTCTTCTCAGAGCCTGGACACCGGGAGTAGAGACATGAACAAGCCGCAGATCCTGCTTGCCGATAACAATTCCGGCGCAACCGCCACTCACGGAAACATCGCAGCGGTGGAACAAAAGCTCTCTCCGTTCGAGCTCGTTTGGGGCATTGGAGCCTTGCGTAAGGCCCTGATCATTGTCGGGTTGGGTGTGCTCTGGCAGCTCTACGCAACGCATCTCGACAACCCGCTTCTGTTTCCCACGCTAACCGATACGTTCCACACCCTCGTCGATCGCTTCGCAGACGGCACCTTGCCTGCGCGCATCTGGACGACCTTAAAGATCCTTCTCATGGGTTATGCGGCAGGCACGGCGTTAGCGGCAGTTCTCACGGTCTTGGCCATCAATACACGCATCGGCACCGACTTTCTCGAGACGATGACGGCGATGTTCAATCCCCTGCCCGCCATCTCTCTGTTGCCGCTCGCGCTGATCTGGTTCGGCCTCGGCGCCTCCAGTCTCGTGTTCGTCCTCATCCATTCCGTGCTGTGGGCGGTTGCACTCAACACCCATTCCGGTTTCCTCGGCGTATCGAGAACGTTGCGAATGGTCGGCGCGAACTATGGTCTCACGGGCTTCTCGTATGTTACGCGCATCCTGATCCCTGCCGCCTTCCCTTCAATCCTGACCGGCCTGAAGATCGGATGGGCCTTTGCCTGGCGAACACTCATCGCCGCCGAACTTGTCTTTGGCGTCTCTTCCGGCCAGGGCGGCCTTGGCTGGTTCATCTTCGAAAACCGGAACCTGCTCGACATCCCCGCCGTATTCGCTGGACTGCTGACGGTCATCGTCATTGGCCTCATCGTCGAGAACCTCGTGTTCCAGACACTGGAGCGCCACACCATCCAGAAGTGGGGAATGAAGGAATAGTCGGCGCCCGTCGCCGGCGGGGCCCGACACCTCCTAACATGCACGCTGTCTCATGCGCCGCATGCGTCAGCAAGCAAGACACGTGGAATGAACTCATGACGAAGAAGACACCTGATACCTTGCGATCCGCGCGCTGGTTCTCTCCGGACGACCTGCGCAGCTTTGGTCACCGATCGCGCCTGATGCAGCTCGGCTATGCGGAAGAAGATTTCCGCGACAAACCCATTATCGGGATCATGAACACCTGGTCGGAACTCAATTCCTGCCACTCGCACTTCAAGGAGAGGGTACAAGACGTGAAGCGCGGCGTCGCCCAGGCGGGCGGCTTTGCGGTCGAAATGCCGTCTCTCTCCGTAGACGAGAGCTTCACCAAGCCGACCTCGATGCTCTATCGTAACATGCTGGCGATGGAAGCAGAGGAAATGGTCCGCTCCCACCCCCTCGACGGGGTGGTGCTCATGGGTGGTTGCGACAAGACCACTCCCGGTCTTGTCATGGGCGCACTCTCCGCAGGCGTCCCGATGATCTACCTGCCCGCCGGACCCATGCTCCGTGGCAACTATGCAGGCAAGATCCTCGGCTCGGGATCGGATGCGTGGAAATACTGGGATGAGCGTCGCGCCGGAAACATCTCCGACGACGAATGGCTGGGCATCCAAGGCGGTATCGCACGCTCGGCCGGAACATGCATGACGATGGGGACAGCGAGCACAATGACGGCGATCGCGGACGCGATGGGCCTTACCCTCCCCGGCGCCTCTTCGATTCCTGCTGTCGACGCTAACCACCAGCGTATGTCGGCCTCGTGCGGCCGCCGCATAGTCGAGATGGTATGGGAAGATCTCACGCCTGATAAGATCGTCACCAACGCCTCATGCCGAAACGCGGCGATCGTCGCAATGGCGACCGGATGCTCCACCAACGCCGTGGTCCATCTTATCGCAATGGCGAGACGAGCGGGCGTCGAACTAACACTTGATCATCTTGATGACCTCGGCCGCGTCACGCCGCTTATCGCCAACGTACGTCCCTCCGGCAAGGACTACCTGATGGAAGACTTCTTTTATGCAGGGGGCCTCCGCGCACTTATGAAGCAGTTGGACGATCGTCTCGACCTCACCGCGCTGACCGTCACGGGAAAGACGATGGGTGAAAACCTCGAAGGGGCGCAGGTCTTCAATGACGATGTGATCAGGCCCCTAAACAACCCCGTCTATCACGAGGGCTCGCTTGCCGTCCTGCGCGGCAATCTTTGCCCTGACGGTGCGGTCATCAAGCCCGCGGCGTGCGATCCCAAATACCATGTCCACCAGGGCCCGGCGCTGGTATTCGACAGCTATCGGGAAATGAAAAAGGCGATTGACGACGAAAACCTGGACGTGACGCCCGATCACGTCCTGGTGCTTCGCAACGCTGGTCCGCAGGGCGGTCCGGGCTTTCCTGAATGGGGAATGCTCCCGATCCCGAAAGCGCTTATCAAAAAGGGCCATCGAGACATGCTCCGTATTTCCGATGCTCGCATGTCGGGCACCTCCTACGGAGCCTGTGTTCTGCACGTCTCCCCCGAAAGCTTCGTAGGAGGCCCGCTCGCTCTCCTGAAGACAGGCGATATCGTCCAGCTCAATCTTCCTAACCGCACGCTCGACATGCTTGTCGACGAAGAGGAGCTTGCGCGTCGCAAAGCGGCCTGGCAGGCACCAGAACCGCGCTTCCAGCGCGGTTGGGGCTGGATGTTCTCCCGTCACGTTACGCAGGCAGACAAGGGCTGCGACTTCGACTTCCTTCAAACCGACTTCGGCCGCGCTGCGGGCGAACCAGATATCTTTTGAGGTGACCATGACCGACTACGTACTCTCAGACGCAACGCGCGCGAAGTTCAAGAAGATCTCAACTGCGTCGATCGCCACCGCGCTCTACAAGCGCGGCCTTCGCAACCAGTTCATCCAGGGCGTCGTCCCTGTCTCTCCGAAGGCCGAAACAATGGTCGGCCAAGCTTTCACGCTCAGGTACATTCCAGCCCGCGAAGACCGAAATCCCATCACGGTATTTCGCAACGCCAATCATCCGCAGCGCGTCGCCGTGGAGACCTGCCCGGCCGGCCACGTCCTCGTAATGGATGCACGCAAGGATGCCCGCGCAGCGACGGCTGGCTCCATTCTCATCACTCGGCTTGCTCTCCGAGGTGCCGCGGGCGTCGTATCTGACGGCGGCTTCCGTGACGCGGAGGGAATCGGCGCACTCGACATGCCAGCCTACTATTCCAAGCCGTCGGCTCCCACCAATCTCACTCTGCACGAGGCGCTGGATATCAACGTCCCGATTTCATGCGGCGATGTTGCGGTGTTTCCGGGAGACGTCCTCGTGGGCGACCGCGACGGAGTGATGGTCATTCCAGCTCACCTCGCCGATGAACTGGCCGACGAATGCGCAGAGATGGAGAGCTACGAAGACTTTGTCCTTGAACAGGTCAAGGGTGGCGAGCAGATCATTGGTCTTTATCCGAGGACCAAGGAAGAGTACGAGCAGCGCTATGCGGACTGGCGCGTTCAAAACAACCGCTAGCAAAAAGCCAACCGGGGATGGGTGATGCAGCCGCTTGAGACCGCACTTGGCAAAGCGTCGGCGAGCCGCACCCGGGGCACATTCCACGGGTACCGGTCGTCGCTTCCCCGTTGGATTTTCCTTTTACGAGGCGAATTTCATTGTCATCTCAACCGGCCATGAGCGCGTGACGCAAGCTCGGTTCCTAGCAGGGAAGTGGCGGGCGGCTTGGTCGCCGCTTGGAGGTTCTTCGGGCAGTTTCGGCTGCCTCATGTTCTTATTCGCCTGCTCCGCCTGACGAATAAACTAGGGCTATTGTCCCATACGTCAGAAATCAACTGTATCGACCGTGTTATACACTGCTCAATATCGGTAATGCCGCCGTTCGCATGTATCGAGGCTGAATTGTATATTGGCGTTATCCGAAAGCCAGGGGCTATAGGGCAGGAAGCTTATAAACATCTTCGCAGCAGAATATCCGATCAGGAACAACCGTCAGCCCCGGGAGTTAATGCTTTAGTCGGGCGTAAGCGTAATCGGAGCGTGGCGCTCTCCTCGATCCTCGGATATTCCGAGGTTGCTTCCAGCTTTCGAGCTGTGACGCCGGGTTCGAATCCCTGCCCCGACAACCATACCCATACATCGAATCATGCCGGGCTATTTTACGTCGGGCTACCTCAGCCTGGCGTCGGCGCGGCATCCTTCTCAGACGGATGCCTCTTCACGTTGCCATCGAACTGCGCCGCCATCAGCTGATGAGTTTCGATCCGTTTGCATCGCCAAGGTCGGGCGGCACACAGCCCCGTTGCCTGCCACCGTGAGGAGGAGGTCCGCTCCTTCCGAGGCCAGCGTGATCTCCACGCTCCCACATCGTCGTTCGGGAAGCCTTCGGTCAAGTTCGATTTCGTGCCGAGCGCAGCAAGCAAGACGATGCAGCATCTTCGTGGATGTGTGAAACTGTTGTAACCGACGTTTATGGCCGTTGCCCTCAATCGGAAGAATGCGTTGTTCGCCGGTTGCGATGGAGGCGCGGAGCATTGGCAACTGTCGCCAGTCAGTCGACAACAGATTTACTTTGCGTACAGCGCGCGGGAGCGTTCGAGATGTTTGAGGAGCGCCGTTTCCGAGCCGTCGACGTCGTTGGCTTCGAGGCGGTCGACGATTTCGTCGTGTTCGGCGAGCGTGAACTTTTCCTTGCCGGTCCAGATCAGCATCTCGGTATGATATTCCTTCAGCCAGGCGAGCATCGCCTCGCTGACGGCGACATAGATCGGGTTGCCGGAGATCTGGGCGATGCGGGTGTGGAATTCCATATCGGCGTCGATGAATTCTTCGGCCCGTCCGAGGGAGGCGCGCTGACGTTCTATGATGTCTCGGAGATCGCCGATATCGATTGCCGAGGCGCGCTGTGCGGCCTCGCGGGCCATGCCGCGCTCGAAGAAGATGCGGGCGCTCTTCAGATGTTCGAGCGAGTCGGCCGACTGCGATAGCATGATCTTGGCGGTGAGATCGACCTGGCGGAAGATCGATTTTGCCGTGAGCCGCAGCACCTTCGCGCGTTCCCCGTGCGAGATGCTGACGAGACCCTTGTTGGCGAGCGATTGCATGGCTTCGCGGATCGCCGGCCGGCCGACGCCGAAGCGCTCCATCAGCACCCGCTCGGACGGCATTTCGTCGCCGGGCTGAAGCTCGCCTGAGGTGATCATCCGCTCAAGTCGATCAAACACTTCGTCGGAGAGTTTTCGGCGGACGATTTGTTCGATGGGCTGGGTCATGAGATCTCGCTGGCTCAAAATGCTTCCTCCTAACAGTTTTCCGCGCCGAGAACAAAGCTCGCGGCTGAAAATTTGCGTCGCCGAAGATTCCGCTTTTCATTAGTTGGAATACTCATTATACCAGGTCACGAGTTGACGCCATGATTTTCCATGGCGAGAGGAGCAACCGTCCGTCTCATGATGATAATCCTGACCTACCGCATCGAAACGCCCGGCAGCGTCGAGGCGATGGCGGAGAAGATCGCCAGCGACCAGTCGACCGGAACCTTCGTGCCGGTTCCCGGCGAGACGGAAGAGCTGAAATCGCGCGTCGCCGCCCGGGTGCTGGCGATCCGCCCGCTCGAGGATGCGCGCCATCCGACCTGGCCCGAGGCATCGCCCGGCACGCTACTCCACCGCGCCGATGTCGACATCGCCTTTCCGCTGGAGGCGATCGGCACCGATCTCTCCGCCCTGATGACCATCGCGATCGGCGGCGTCTATTCGATCAAGGGCATGACCGGCATCCGCATCGTCGACATGAAGCTGCCGGAGGTCTTCCGGAGCGCCCATCCTGGGCCGCAGTTCGGCATTCCGGGCAGCCGCCGCCTCACCGGCGTCGAGGGTCGGCCGATCATCGGCACGATCGTCAAGCCGGCGCTGGGGCTGAGGCCGCACGAGACGGCGGAACTCGTCGGCGAACTGATCGAGTCGGGCGTCGACTTCATCAAAGACGACGAGAAGCTGATGAGCCCGGCCTATTCGCCGCTCAAGGAGCGCGTCGCCGCGATCATGCCGCGCATTCTCGATCACGAGCAGAAGACCGGCAAGAAGGTCATGTACGCCTTCGGCATCTCGCATGCCGATCCCGACGAGATGATGCGCAACCACGATATCGTCGCGGCGGCCGGCGGCAATTGCGCCGTCGTCAACATCAATTCGATCGGCTTCGGCGGCATGAGCTTCCTGCGCAAGCGCTCGAGCCTGGTGCTGCACGCGCATCGCAACGGCTGGGACGTGCTGACCCGCGATCCGGGCGCAGGCATGGATTTCAAGGTCTATCAGCAGTTCTGGCGGCTGCTCGGCGTCGACCAATTCCAGATCAACGGCATCCGGGTCAAATATTGGGAGCCGGACGACAGCTTCGTCTCCTCGTTCGAGGCCGTGAGCACGCCGCTCTTCGATGCCGCCGATTGCCCGCTTCCGGTCGCGGGCTCCGGCCAGTGGGGCGGACAGGCGCCGGAAACCTATCAGCGCACCGGCCGCACCGTCGATCTTCTCTATCTCTGCGGCGGCGGCATCGTCAGCCATCCCGGCGGACCTGCGGCCGGCGTGCGCGCCGTGCAGCAGGCCTGGCAGGCGGCGGTCGCCGGCATACCGCTGGAGGTCTGCGCCAAGGATCATCCGGAGCTTGCTGCCTCGATTGCGAAATTCAGCGACGGCAAGGGCACGTGACGGCGATGGATGGACTTCTCGTCAGCTATTACGGGGATGATTTCACCGGTTCCACCGACGTCATGGAGGCGCTCGCCTCGAACGGCGTCGAGACCGTGCTCTTCCTCGGCATCCCAAAGCCGGAGCTGCTTTCGCGTTTCGGCCATTGCCGCGCGATCGGCATTGCCGGAACGAGCCGCAGCGAGACGCCGGCATGGATGGACGAGCATCTTGCACCGGCCTTCCAATGGCTGAAATCGCTCGGCGCTGCCATCTGCCATTACAAGGTCTGCTCTACCTTCGATTCCAGCCCCGGCATCGGCAATATCGGCAAGGCGATCGAGATCGGCCGCACGGGTTTCGGGCAATCCATTGTGCCCGTCATCGTCGGCGCGCCGCAATTGAAGCGCTATACCGCCTTCGGCAATCTTTTCGCCGCCTATCAGGGCCGCGTCTTCCGCATCGACCGCCACCCCGTGATGAGCCGCCATCCCGTCACGCCGATGGATGAGGCGGATCTTGCGCTGCACCTGTCGAAGCAGACCTCGCTTCCCGTGCTGCTTGCCGATCTCGTCGTAATCACCGCGGCCGATGCCGACCGGCAGATCGACGAGCTGGCGTCGCATCCGGACGGCATTCTGCTTCTCGATGTCGACTCCGAGGCAACACAGGCGGCAGCCGGGCGACAGATGCTGCGTGTCGCCGCCCGCTCGGGAGGCTTCGTCGCCGGCTCCTCGGGGGTCGAATACGCCCTGCTCGGCGCCTGGCGGCAGGCCGGCGCGATTGCCGGGGGTAGCGCCGAATTTCCCGATATCAGCCCGGTCGAGCGGCTTGCCGTCGTCTCCGGCAGCGTCTCGCCGACGACCGAGCGCCAGATCCGCGCGGCCGTCGAAAACGGTTTCGAGAGCATCGCGCTCGATCCGCTCGCGCTGGTCTCGAATGGCGAAGCTGCGGTGGACGCGGCCGTGCAGGCCGGTATCCGGACGCTGAAGGAAGGCCGGAGCGTCATTCTTTACACGGCGCTCGGCCCATCCGCCGACCGCGGCGCCGATATCGACCGGCTTCCGGGCGCTCGCCACCAGCTCGGCAGCGCGCTCGGCACGATCCTGCGCAGGCTGATCGAGCAGGAAGCACTGCCGCGCGCGGTCGTCGCCGGCGGCGACACGTCGAGCCACGCGCTGCGGCAATTGAAGATCGACGCGCTGACGACGCTGCTGCCGCTGCCCCAGACGCCGGGCTCGCCGCTCTGCCTGGCGCATGGCGATTATGTGCCGACCAACGGCCTGCAAATCGCGCTGAAGGGCGGGCAGGTCGGCACTGACGGCTATTTCGCGCAGATCCGCGACGGGAGGAAGAACTGAGATGGTCGTCTGGGTCGGCACCAGCTTCAAGATGAACAAGACGCTTGAGGAAGCGCTCGCCTTCGCGCGCCGCCTCGCCGATGCGGATCTTGAACGCGATCCCCGCGTGCAGCGCTTCATCATCCCCTCCTTCACGGCGGTGCGCGAGGTCAAGCGCGTGCTTTCCGAGACCTCGGTGAAGGTCGGGGCGCAGAACATGCATTGGGAGGATGCCGGCGCCTGGACCGGCGAGGTTTCTCCGCTGATGCTGAAGGATTGCCGGCTCGATCTCGTCGAGCTCGGCCATTCCGAACGGCGCGAACATTTCGGCGAGACCGACGAAACCGTCGGCCTCAAGGTTGCCGCCGCGATCCGCCACGGCCTGACGCCGCTGATCTGCATCGGCGAGACCCTGCAGGAGCGCAACGAGGGCCGGGCCGACGCCGTGCTGCGGCGGCAGGTCGAGGCCGCCCTGCGGGGCGTCGACACCGAGGCTGGCAAGGCTCCGATCCTGCTTGCCTACGAGCCGGTCTGGGCGATCGGCGTCAACGGCATTCCGGCGACGGCCGATTATGCCTCGCAGCGGCACGGCAAGATCGCCGAGGTGGCGAAATCCATTCTCGGCCGCCCGGTGCCGGTCCTCTACGGCGGCAGCGTCAATCCCGGCAATTGCGAGGAACTGATCGGCGAGCCCGATATCGACGGCCTGTTCATCGGCCGCTCCGCCTGGTCCGTCGAAGGCTATCTCGACATTCTCGGCCGCGTCAGCGCGGCGATCGACCGCTCATCTCCACGCCAGACGGCGAGTGAAAGGAAACTGCCATGAAGATCGCAATTGGCGCCGACAGCGCCGGCAAACCGCTCCTGGATGTCATTGCCGCCCATCTTGCCGGCAAGGCGGATCTCGAAGTGCACGATCTCAGCCAATCCGGCTTCTATGCCGATCTCTCCCAGCGCCTCGCGCAGACGATCGTCGATGGCGAGCATGAGCGCGGCATCCTGTTCTGCGGCACCGGCATCGGCGTGTGCATCTCCGCCAACAAGGTGCCGGGCATCCGCGCCGCGCTCACCCACGACACCTATTCGGCGGAACGCGCGGCGAAATCCAACAACGCCCAGATCATCACCATGGGCGCGCGCGTCATCGGGCCGGAACTGGCGAAATCGATCGTCGACGTCTGGCTCGCCTCCGAATTCGACCCCGATGGCCCGTCGGCCGGCAACGTGCAGGCGATCGACCGGCTCGATGCGGAAAAACATGGGGCCTAAGCGCCTAAGTAATGATATGGTGATTGACTCATCATACCAGTATATGATCCTATCCAGAACTGAAAAGGTGAGGAAAACATGACCAAGATTGCTCTCTTCGGCGCCGGCGGCAAAATGGGATACCGGCTTGCCAAAAATCTCAAGGGCTCGCGCTTCGAAGTGCGCCATGTCGAGGTGAGCGATGCCGGCAAGGCCCGCCTGAAGAACGATCTGGGCCTCGATTGCGTGCCTGTCGACGCCGCGCTCGACGGCGCCGACGTCGTCATCCTCGCCGTGCCGGATACGGTGATCGGCAGGGTCGCGGCCGGCATCGTCGACAAGCTCGCGCCCGGCACCATGGTGGTGGCGCTCGATGCCGCCGCTCCCTTCGCCGGCCATCTGCCGAAGCGCGACGATCTCACCTATTTCGTCACCCATCCCTGCCATCCGCCGATCTTCAACGACGAGACGGATATGCAGGCCAAGAAGGATCATTTCGGCGGCCTCTTCGCCAAGCAGCACATCGTCTCGGCGCTGATGCAGGGTCCGGAAAGCGCCTATGCGCTCGGCGAGGAAATCGCCAAGGTCATCTGGGCGCCGGTCATGCGTTCGCACCGGGTGACGGTCGATCAGCTCGCCATGCTCGAACCCGGCCTTTCCGAGACCGTCTGCGCCTCGCTGCTCGTCATCATGCGCCAGGCGATGGACGAATGCGTGGCCCGCGGCGTACCGGCCGAAGCCGCCCGCGATTTCCTGCTCGGCCATATGAACGTGCTCGGCGCGGTCATCTTCAAGGAGGTCGACGGCGTCTTCTCGGATGCCTGCAACAAGGCGATCGAGTTCGGCATCCCGGCCCTGATGCGCGACGACTGGAAGAAAGTTTTCGAACCGCAGGAGATCGCCGAAAGCATCCGGCGCATCACCTGAACCGGCCCGGGGGAGGCAAATCCTCCCCCTGCTACCGCTCCGGAGACGGGGCACCGCTCCGGGGAGACGGAGCGTCATTCACAACAGGGAGGAAAGAATGAAACTGACACGCAGACTGACACTCGCAGCCTTCGCCAGCGCGCTGGCGCTCGGAACGGCCATGCCGGCCTTCGCGGCCGATCTCATCGCCATCATCACCCCGGCGCACGACAACCCGTTCTTCAAGGCCGAAGCCGTCGGCGCCGAAGCCAAGGCGAAGGAGCTCGGCTACGAGACCCTCGTCATGACCCATGACGACGACGCCAACAAGCAGTCTGAGATGATCGATACGGCGATCGGGCGCGGCGCCAAGGCGATCATTCTCGACAATGCGGGCGCGGACGCTTCCGTCGCCGCCGTCAAGAAGGCCAAGGATGCCGGTATCCCCTCCTTCCTGATCGACCGCGAGATCAACGCGACCGGCGTCGCCGTCGCCCAGATCGTCTCGAACAACTATCAGGGCGCGCAGCTCGGCGCGCAGGAATTCGTCAAGCTGATGGGCGAGAAGGGCAATTATGTCGAGCTGGTCGGCAAGGAGTCCGACACCAATGCCGGCATCCGCTCGCAGGGCTATCACGACGTCATCGACGATTATCCCGAGCTGAAGTCGGTCGCCAAGCAGTCGGCCAACTGGAGCCAGACGGAAGCCTATTCGAAGATGGAGACCATCCTTCAGGCCAATCCGGATATTAAGGGCGTCATTTCAGGCAATGACACCATGGCGATGGGCGCGATCGCAGCGCTGCAGGCCGCCGGCCGCAAGGACGTGATCGTCGTCGGTTTCGATGGGTCCAACGATGTGCGCGACTCCATCAAGTCGGGCGGCATCAAGGCGACCGTGCTGCAGCCCGCCTATGCGCAGGCGCAGCTCGCGGTGGAGCAGGCCGACGCCTACATCAAGAACAAGACGACGCCGAAGGAAGAGAAGCAGCTGATGGACTGCGTTCTCATCAATGCCGACAATGCCGGCAAGCTCGAAACCTTCGCACTGACGAACTGATCAGCCCAATTGCGGAGGGTGCAATGTTGCGCCCTCCGCAATGCATTTTGCGAGACGCCGAGGTTCACCTGCATGTTGAGAATGAAGGGCGCATTGCTGGCTGCCGTCGTGGCGGCGGCCCTGCCCGGTTGCAAGATCATCAAGACGCCGACCGCGGAGGAGAAGGCGGCGGCCGCGGCCAAGACCGCTTTCGATCCGAATGCCAAGGTCGAGGCGATCTGGCAGCCTCAGGTCGTGCCCTATTTCGAAAAGCGCGCCGGCGAGCTGAAGGACGTCATGCAGCTCGTTTCCGCGAGTCCCGATGCCGCGGGCGAAAAATACGGGAATCCGCGCAAGCAGAGCAGCTCGCCCTGGACTTATGCGGTGAAGATCACCGGCACGGTCGTCGCGGCCGACACCGCTTCGCGCGCGGCGACGCTCGACGTCGACGCCGATGGCGACGGAAAGGCCGATGCGAAGGTGCAGATCGGCCCGGCGCTGCGCGGCACAGCACTGCGCGACACGCTCGATTTCGTCAATTTCAATGAGTTCAAGAACCAGATCGAATGGGCGCAGTTCGGCAAGGCGTTCAACGAGAAGGCCAATACCGCCTTCCTCTCCGCCGTCCCGCGCGACGGTCTTACCGGCAAGGTGGTAACGGTGATCGGCGCCTTCCCGCTGCCGAGAAGCGGCGAGCTGCCGCTCGTCACACCTTCGGAATTGAAGGTGGGATCATGACGGCCGCGGACGCACATCAGGATGACATCATCCTCCGTCTCGACGACGTGTCGAAGGTTTATTCCGGCATCGTCGCCGTCAAGCGCGCCAATCTGGAGCTGCGCCGCGGCGCGGTGAATGTTCTGGTCGGCGAAAACGGCGCCGGCAAATCAACGCTGATGAAGATCATCGCCGGCGTCGAGCGCCCGACGCTAGGCCGCATCATTCTGGACGGCAAGCCCGTCTCCTTCGACAGCCCGGCCGACGCGCAGGCGAACGGCATCGGCATGATCTTCCAGGAGCTCAATCTTTTCGCCAACATGTCGGTCGCCGAAAACATCTTCGCCAGGCGCGAAATCACCCGCGGCCTGCTCGGCATCGATCACAAAGCGCAGGTCGAAAAGGCCAACGAATTCCTGCGGCGTCTCGATGCCGGCATCGAGGCCGACACGATGGTCGAGGACCTGCCGATCGGCCAGCAGCAGCTGGTCGAGATCGCCAAGGCGATGTCGCTTAATGCCCGCATCCTGATCATGGACGAGCCGACCTCGGCGCTGTCGGCGGCCGAAGTCGAGATCCTGTTCAAGGTGATCGCCGAGCTGAAGGCGCAGGGCGTGGCGATCGTCTATATCTCGCACCGGCTGGAAGAGCTGATGCGGATCGGCGATTACATCACCGTGCTGCGCGACGGCCAGATCACCGGCCATGCCATGGTGCGCGACATCGACACGCGCTGGATCGTCCGCTCAATGATCGGCTCGGACGCCAAGGATTTCGCGAAATCCGTCACCCATTCCGTCGGCGAGGAAGTTTTCCGCGCCGAAAACATCAGCCTTCCCCGGCCGACCGGCGGGCTTGCGGTCAACGACGTTTCCCTGTCGGTCAAGGCAGGTGAGATCCTCGGCATCTATGGCCTGATGGGCGCCGGGCGCAGCGAATTCTTCGAATGCGTGATCGGGCGCCACACCCATTCGACCGGCAAGATCTTCATCGACGGCAGGCAAGTGCGCGCCCGCGACACCACGCGGCGCATCCGCCGCGGCATTGCGCTGATCCCGGAGGACCGGCAGCGCGAGGGGCTGGTGCAGGTGCTCTCCATCGCTTCCAACCTGACGCTCGCAAGCCTGTCGCGCTTCACTCGGCTTTTCCATATCGACAGCCGCGCGGAGAAGAATGCTATTCAGGAGGCGATCCGCGATCTCTCCATCAAGGCGCCCAACCCGGATTTCGAGGTCACCTCCATGTCCGGCGGCAACCAGCAGAAGGTCGTCATCGGTAAGGCGCTGATGACCAATCCGAAGGTGCTGCTGATGGACGAGCCGAGCCGCGGCATCGATGTCGGCGCCAAGGCCGACGTCTTCCGCACCATGCGCCGGCTGGCGGCAAACGGGCTCGCCATCCTGTTTTCGACCTCCGACCTCGAAGAGGTCATGGCACTATCCGACCGCATCGCGGTCTTGAGCAATGGCCAACTGGTCGCCGTCTTCGACAGGGACGAAGCGACGGAAGACGCCATTATCTCGGCTTCGGCCAAGGGACACGGACATCAAGGGAAACTCGCGTCATGATGGCGGCTACCTCAACTCTTGCGCCGAAGGGCGCCAACGGCTCTGCGCTTCTGACGCTGATGAAGCTCAGGACCTTCATCGCGCTCTTCGCCGTCATCATCTTCTTTGCGATCTTCGCGCCGAACTTCACCTCGACGGCGAACATGATCCTGATGTCGAAGCACGTGGCGCTGAACGCCTTCCTCGCCATGGGCATGACCTTCGTCATCATCACTGGCGGGATCGACCTCTCGGTCGGCTCGATCGTCGGGCTCTGCGGCATGGTCGCCGGCGGGCTGATCCTCTACGGCATCGAGCTGCCGATCGGCTACACGATCTATTTCAACCTCTTCGAGATCGTGCTGATCACGCTGTCGATCGGCCTCGTCATCGGCCTGATCAACGGTCTGCTGATCACCAAGCTCAACGTCGCGCCCTTCATCGCCACGCTCGGCACGCTCTACATCGCCCGCGGCCTGGCGCTGCTGTCGTCTGATGGCCAGACTTTTCCGAACCTCGTCGGTCGGCCGGAATATGCCACCACCGGCTTCGACTTCTTCGGCGCCGGCCGTATTCTCGGCCTGCCGGTGTCGATCTGGATCCTGATCGTGCTGGCGCTTGCGGCCGCCTATGTCGCGCGTTCGACGCCAATCGGCCGCCACATCTTCGCCGTCGGCGGCAATGAACGGGCGGCGCGCATGTCCGGCATCCGCGTCGATGTCGTGAAGATCTTCGTCTACATGTTCTCCGGCCTTTGCGCGGCGATCGTCGGCGTCGTCATCTCCTCGGAGCTGATGGCCGCCCATCCGGCGACCGGCGAAAGCTTCGAACTCAATGCGATCGCCGCAGCCGTGCTCGGTGGCACCTCGATGTCGGGCGGGCGCGGCACGATCGGCGGCACGATCATCGGCGCCTTCGTCATCGGCATCCTCTCCGACGGTCTTGTCATGATGGGCGTTTCCTCCTTCTGGCAGATGGTCATCAAGGGCCTCGTCATCATCATCGCGGTGGTCGTCGACCAGGCGCAGCGTCGCCTGCAGCAGCGCGTCACCCTCATGCAGATGGCAAAGGCAGGTTGACATGACCGAATTGAAAGGCGCGTTGATCGGCTGCGGCTTCTTTGCGATCAACCAGATGCATGCCTGGAACGATGTCGACGGTGCCGGCATCGTCGCGATCTGCGACCGCGATCCCGAGCGGCTGAAGCTCGTCGGCGACCAGTTCGGCATCGAGCGGCGCTATAGGGATGCCGAGGCGATGTTTGCCGATGGCGGCTTCGATTTCGTCGATATCGCCACGACAGTCCAAAGCCACCGCGCGCTGGTGGAAATGGCCGCGAGGAATAAGGTGCCGGCCATCTGCCAGAAGCCTTTCGCCAGGACGCTGGCGGATGCCAAGGCGATGGTCGAAGCCTGCCGCGCTGCCGGCGTGGCGCTGATGGTGCACGAGAACTTCCGCTGGCAGACGCCGATCCAGGCGGTGCGCAAGGCGCTCGATGCCGGCGCCATCGGCACACCCTTCTGGGGCCGCTTCTCCTTCCGCTCGGGCTACGACGTCTTTTCCGGCCAGCCCTATCTCGCCGAAGGCGAGCGTTTCATCATCGAAGATCTCGGCATCCATACGCTAGATATCGCCCGCTATATCCTCGGCGACGTCAGCGCGCTGACCGCCCGCACCAAGCGAGTCAACCCCAGGATCAAGGGCGAGGATGTCGCGACCATCCTGCTCGATCACGAAAACGGCGCGACCTCCGTCGTCGACGTCAGCTACGCCACCAGGCTCTCAAAGGAGCCCTTCCCCGAGACGCTGATCGAACTCGACGGCTCCGAAGGCACGATCCGCCTCAGCCAGGGCTACGGCCTCGAGATCACCAACGGCAAGGGCACGACCGTCACGGATGTCTCGCCGAAGCTGCTGTCCTGGGCCTCGCGGCCCTGGCACAACATCCAGGAAAGCGTCTATGCGATTGAGCAGCATTGGGTCGATCAGCTCAGGCGCGGCGCGGAACATTCGACCTCGGGCGCCGACAATCTGAAGACCTTCGCCCTCGTTGAGGCCGCCTATGACAGCGCCGCGCGCGGCCAGACGATCGATATCGGGGCTCTGCTGCGATGACCGCCGATGCGTTCCAGCTCTACGGCACCCGCACTGCGGAAAGGCCGCCGGTCCGCCTGACGGCGGGAAAGCTGACGGCCAATCTCGCCGACGGCAATCTCCGCACGATCCGTTACGACGGTGTCGAGGTGCTGCGGGCGATTTCCTACCTCGTCCGCGACCGGGACTGGGGCACCTACAGCCCTGAGATCACAGACCTCAGGATCGAGCAAGGCGAGGATCGTTTCGAGGTCGCCTATCTCGCCCGCTGCCAGGGACCTGATACGACGACGCTCGTGATCGACGTCCGCATCTCAGGCCATCAGAACCGGCTCGATTTCGAGGCCGAAGCCCGAAGCGGAACCGGCTTCGAGACCAACCGCTGCGGCTTCTGCATCCTGCATCCGATCGTCGGCGTCGCCGGTTCGCCGGCGGCGGTCGAGTATGTCGACGGCCAGATCGCGGCGACGCGTTTTCCCAATGTCATCGAGCCGTGGCAGCCCTTCAAGAACATGCGCGCCATCACCCATCAGATCATGCCTGCTGTGAGCGCGGAATGCCGGATGGAGGGCGACACTTTCGAGATGGAGGACCAGCGCAACTGGTCGGACGCCTCCTACAAGACCTATGTCCGGCCGCTCGCTTTGCCCTGGCCTTACCAGATCTCGGCGAACCAGCCTGTCCGGCAGAAGACGTCGCTGATCATCAGCGATATCAGCCGCTCCGTTGCGCCGTCAGCCGCAACGCAGAGCAGCGTCATAAGGCTCGAGCTCGGTACGCGAACCGGCACTATGCCCGATATCGGCGTGATCGTGACCCCCGAGGAGGCCGAGGCGACACTGGCGGCCGGATCCCTCCTGTCAGAGATCGCGCCTCGCGAGCTGCTCTTCCATTTCGATCCCAACGCCGGGCATGGCCCCGACGCATTGAAAAACTTCGCCGCGATCGCGGCTCTCCATCACGGCCGCTCAACGCTGGAAATCGCGCTTCCCTGCAAATCGTCGCCGGCAGTCGAGGCCGCCGAGATCGCGCGGCAGATGCAGCAGGCGGGATTCAAGCCGGATGCGATCCTGATCTCGCCTTCCGTCGACCGGCAATCGACGCCGCCCGGCAGCAAATGGCCGGACTGCCCTCCCCTCGAAGAGGTCTATGCCGCGGCCCGCGCCGCCTTTCCCGGCATTCGCATCGGCGGCGGCATGCTGAGCTATTTCACCGAGCTCAACCGCAAGCGCGTGCCGGCGGACGAGATCGATTTCGTCAGCCATTGCACCAACCCGATCGTGCATGCGGCCGACGATCTCAGCGTCATGCAGACATTGGAGGCGCTGCCCTTCATCACGCGCTCCGTCCGCGCGATCTACGGCGACAAGCCCTATCGCATCGGCCCGTCGACGATCGCGATGCGGCAAAATCCCTATGGCAGCCGCACGATGGACAATCCGTCCGGTGGGCGCATTCCGATGGCCAACCGCGACCCCCGCCACAACGGCCGTTTCGCCGAGGCCTTCGCGTTCGGCTATGCGATCCGGGTGCTGGAGGCCGGTCTCGAATGCCTGACGCTTTCGGCGCTGACCGGTCCTTTCGGCCTGATCGCCGGTCCCGATGAACCGGTCGAGCAAGGCGGGCGGCGGCCGCTCTTCAACACGGTGCGGACCTTGTCGGCCTTGGCGGGAGCATCCTGGCAGGAATGCCTCTCGTCTTCGCCCTCAGAAGTTCTGTCGTTCGTGGCGGGGGATGCCGCAGGCGCCAGGCTCTACGTGGTCAATCTCACGGGAGAAGAACAAAGGGGCGGCGGCAGCGCATTGGCCGAAGAGGTGCGGCTCGGGCCTTTCGCGACGGTCGCCTTGCCGCTAGAACAGGATGATTTTAGGCCCGGTTGGCCTAAAATCTGAATCCCGTTCTAAATTAAAGAGTTAGAGCATGATGTCGTCGGAAAGCCGCTCACACTTTTCGGCATCGCGCTCTAGCGGATTGACCTCCGGCCCGCCCGCCGCATCTATTCAGTCGGAGCTCGTTCTGGGAGGATCGGCGTGAAGACGAAGAAGCTTATCAATGCAGGCGCGGATGCCGTCGATGAGATGCTGCAAGGCGTTCTCGCCGCGCATCCCGAGCACCTCTATGCCGTGGATGGCGTGCCGCGCGCCATCGTTGCCAGGAACGGGCCGCGCAAGGGCAAGGTCGGGCTGGTGATCGGCGGCGGCTCCGGGCACGAACCGACATTCCTCGGCTATGTCGGCAAGGGGCTCGCCGATGCCGCCGCGATCGGCAACGTCTTCGCCTCGCCGCCGCCCGATCCGATTGCGGCCTGCGCCATGGCCGTCGACGGCGGCGTCGGCGTGTTGTTCATGTACGGCAATTATGCCGGCGACGTCATGAACTTCGACATGGCCGCGGAAATGCTGGCGCTCGACAACATCGCGGTGCGCACCGTTCTGACCACTGACGATGTCGCGTCCGCGCCAGCCGATCAGAAGGACAGGCGGCGCGGGGTCGCGGGCAATGTCTTTATCTTCAAGGCCGCCGGTGCTGCCTGCGATCTTCTCTATTCCTTCGACGAAGTCGAGCGCGCCGCCCGCCACGCCAATGCGCGAACCTATACGATGGGTGTTGCGCTCTCGCCCTGCTCGCTGCCCCAGACCTTGAAGGCGAACTTCCAGATCGGCGAGGAGGAGATGGAGATCGGCATGGGCATTCATGGCGAGCCGGGCGTGGCGCGCGGGCCGCTGAAGACGGCCGACGCGGTGACCGACGAACTGATGGACAATCTTCTCCAGGAGATGAAGGCCGAGCGCGGCGACCGCGTCGCCGTCCTCGTCAATTCGCTCGGCTCCACGCCGATGATGGAACTCTACATCATGATGCGGCGCGTCAAGGCGCGGCTCGACGAGGCCGGGCTCGTCATCCATACCTCGCTCGTCGGCAATTACTGCACCTCGCTCGAAATGGCCGGAGCGTCCATCACGCTCATGCATCTCGACGACGAGCTTCAGCGGCTGATCGACCATCCCTGCGACTGCGCCATGTTCAGGAGGTGATCGATGGCGATCGCGACCAAAGACCTGCAGCGCCTCTTTGCCCTGATCGCCGCCGATATCGCGGCGCATCGCGACCATCTCTGCGAGCTGGACGGCGCGATCGGCGACGGCGATCACGGCCTTGCCATGGATGCCGGCTGTGAGGCCGCGGCCAAGGCGGTCGCAGCACTCGACCCCGCGCAGGCCGCGCCGACGGCTGCCTTCAACGCGGCGGCAAAGGCGTTCCTGAACGCGGTCGGCGCATCCTCCGGCCCGCTCTATGCGACCGCTTTCATGCGCGCCGGCGCCGCCGTCAAGGACAGGCCGGACCTCGCGGATGAGGAGTTTGTGCGCGCTTTCGCGGCGATGGCTGCGGGCATTCAAGAGCGCGGCAAGGCCGAGCCCGGCGAAAAGACCATGGTCGATGCCTGGAAGCCCGCGGCCGATGCGGCGCTTGAGGCCTGGGCATCGGGAGCCTCCCTCCTCGAATGTCTCGATCTGGCCGAGCGGGCGGCGCGCCAGGGCTGCGAAGCGACGAGGGATATGACGGCCGCCAAGGGGCGGGCGTCGCGGCTGGGCGAACGGGTGATCGGTCATATCGATCCCGGCGCGGCGTCGGCCGCGATCCTCATTGCCGCCATCGCGAAATTCACACAGCATCGTGATGGTTAGCTCATCATACCAGTTGACATGTAAATGATCATCTGCGACAAGGGGCCGCTTATCAAGAGGAGGACGGTAATGCTGACCCTATCCGCGAAATTGAAGACGGCGAGCATCATCGCGATCGCCATGGCGTCTTTCGCCGCGACGCCTGTTCTTGCCGAAGACATCACGCTCTGGACCCTCAACTTCGACAATAATGCCGCCAACGGCGCGCTGAAGAAGGTGGCGACGGATTTCGAAGCGGCGAACCCGGGCACGCATATCGAGATCGTCCAGCGCGCCGTTGACGAGCACAAGACTGCGCTGCGCGTCGCGGCCGGCTCCGACAAGGGCCCCGACATTTATTTCAGCTGGGCGGGCCTCGGTCTGGGCGGCGAATATGTGAAGGCCGGTCTCTCCCTGCCCCTCGACAAGTACTACACCGAATATAAGTGGACCGACGAACTGCTGCCGTCCGCAGCCGCCTTCGCCGATCTCTATCCGGGCGGCAAGCACGGCGTTCCCTTCACCTTCAAGGGCGAAGCCGTCTATTACAACAAGAAGCTGTTCGAGCAGGCCGGCATCACAGAAGAGCCGAAGACCTATGAGGAGCTTCTCGCCGCCGCCGAGAAGCTGAAGGCCGCGGGCATTCCCGCCTTCACCTTCGGCGGCACGGTCAACTGGCACGTCATGCGCCTGATGGACGTGATCCTCGAAACCAGGTGCGGCGCCGAAAAGCACGACGCGCTGAAGGCGATGACGCTGGACTGGACCAAGGAGCCCTGCGCGACGGACGCCTTCGCCGAATTCGCCAAGTGGACCAAGGACTATACGCTGCAGCCATTCATGGGCATCGACAACAAGCAGTCCTACAGCCTCTTCACGGCAGGCCGGGCGGCGATGATGCTGGAAGGCGACTGGCTGGTCAGCCAGCTCAACGGCTCCGGCGCCAATCTCGACGATTACGGCATCTTCCCCTTCCCGACCAATACCGAACGTCTCTATGGCTTCGCCGAGTACAATTACATCAGCACCAAGAGCAAGAATCCCGACATTGCCGCCAAGTTCCTCGACTATTTCCTGTCGACCAAGGTGCAGCAGGATCTGCTCGGCCAGCTGAGCTCGACCTCCGTCAACAAGAACGTCCAATATGCCAACCAGAAGCCGCTCGAGGCGGAATGGCTGGGCATCTTCCAGAAATACGGCAAGGTCTACATGAACGGCGACCAGGCCTTCCCGCTCGATGTCACGACGGAATATTTCCGCGTCATCAACGACGTCGCCTCCGGCAACACCGAACCGGCCGAGGCGGCTAAGCAGCTGCAGAGCTTCATCGCCAGCAGAACCTGATTCCTCCCAAGCGCCGGCCGATCGACGCACGCGTTGATCGGCCGGCACCTTCTTTCGCGAGCTGGCTGCAAAGGCCCTGCCAGGAGGAAAGCATGTCACTTCGACAATCGACACATGATCCGCGCATGCAGGCTGCGATCCTGCTGGTGCCGGCGCTGGCGATCTACGCGGTCTTCGCGCTCTACCCGATGCTCAACGTCGTCATCCTGAGCTTCCAGAAGTGGAACGGGCTCGATGCCAACCGACAGTTCGTGGGTATGGCCAATTATTCGGCGATCTTCACCCGCGATCCTGTCTTCTGGGTCGCCTTCCGCAACACGGTGATCTGGACGCTGATGAGCCTGATCTTCCCGCCGCTGGTCGGCCTGTTGCTGGCGCTCAGCCTCAACCAGAAGATCTTCGGCCGCAACGGGTTGCGGGCGATCTTCTATCTCCCCGTCATCATCGCGCCGATCGCCGTCGCCACCATGTGGAAGTGGATGTACGATCCCTTCTTTGGACTGTTCGCCCAGCTGCTGACCTCCTGGGGTATGCAGGGCTGGATCAAGGACTGGCTCGGCAACAAGGATATCGCGCTCTACTCCGTCTTCGTCGCCTATCTCTGGCAGACGGTCGGCTTCTCCATGGTGCTCTTCCTGGCCGGCCTGCAGAACGTCTCGCAGACGCTGGTCGAGGCCGCGCGCATCGATGGCGCCGGCCGCTGGGCCGTCTTCAAGCATGTGACGCTGCCGGCGCTGCGCCCGACGATCACCATCGTTCTCGTTCTTTCCATCATCTCGTCGCTGAAGGCCTTCGACATCGTCTATGGCCTGACCGGCGGCGGCCCGGCCCAATCCACCCAGATGCTGGCGCTCTGGGCCTTCACCCAGGCCATGCAGATCTTCGATTTCGGCCGGGGTGCGGCGATCTCTGTCGTCCTGCTGATGATCACCATGGCCGTCGTCATTCCCTATTTGAGATGGACCCAGAGGCATGAGGAGGTCGAATCGTGACAGCAGTGCCGAGCGATACCGCCGCCGTGGATCTCGACGTCCAGCCGTCGTCGATGAAGCGCGATCCTGTCCTGATCGGTCTTTGGATCACGCTCGTCATCGTGGCCCTCGTCTGGGTGGCGCCCTTTGTCTTCATCGTCTTCACTTCGCTGAAGACGCCGGCGGCGGTGACGAGCACCGGCGCCTTCATGCCGCCGACCGAGCTTGCCTATGACAATTACAGCGCTGCCTGGAGCCGCGGCAATTTCGCCAACTCCTTCCTCAACAGCGTCATCATCACCGTCATCAAGGTGCCGCTCGGCCTGTTCCTCTCAGCCATGGCCGCCTATGCGCTCGCCAAGATCAGGCTGAAGATCAGCAAGGCCCTGCTGCTTCTCGTCGTCTTCGGCACGATGATCCCCTTTCAGGTGATGCTGGCGCCGCTCTTCACCCTCGTCAATTCCTTCGGCCTGATCGACACCTATCCCGGCGTCATCCTGCCCTATATCGCCTTCGGCGTGCCCTATCAGGTCTTCATCCTGCACGGCTTCTTCAAGAGCATTCCGAAGGAGCTTTCGGAGGCGGCGCTCATCGACGGCGCAAGCCATTTCACCATCTTCCGCAGGATCTTCCTGCCGGTCTGCCTGCCGGTGCTCGCCGCGCTGCTCATCCTCGATTTCGTCTCCACCTGGAACGAATTCGCCATGGCGCTGGTGCTGCTGCAGGACCAGCACATGTGGACGCTGCCGCTCGGCCTGATGTCGTTCCAGGGGCAGTTCTCCAGCAATTACGGCCAGCTCAACGCCGCGATCGTCATGACCGTGCTTCCGGCGACGACCGTCTATCTCATGTTCCAGCGCTACTTCGTCTCCGGCCTCACCTCCGGCGCCGTCAAGGGCTGATCGCGAAATCATTTTACGAGGAGAGACAGAATGCCCGATGCAGCAGTCGAAAAATGGGGCGTGTTCGAGGCCGTCTTCGAAGGGCCGGCCGGCGGCAACCCCTATCTCGACGTGGCATTCGATGCCGTCTTCACCCATAAGAGCCGCGAAGTGCGGGTGCCGGGCTTCTATGATGGCAACGGCACCTACCGCATCCGCTTCATGCCAGACAGCGAGGGCGAGTGGTCGTTCAGGACGCGCTCGAAGACCGCAGCGCTCGACGGCAAGACCGGCACTTTAGCCGCGACCGCCCCTTCATCTGGCAATCACGGCCCGGTGCGGGTGCGCAACAAATTCCATTTCGCCTATGCCGACGGAACGCCGTTCCTTTCCTTCGGAACGACCTGCTATGCGTGGACGCACCAGCCGCTCGAAATGCAGAAGCAGACGCTGGAGACGCTGAAGAAAGCCCGCTTCAACAAGATGCGCATGGGCGTCTTTCCGAAGGATTATCCCTATAACGTCAACGAGCCGCTGCACGCATGCTTCGAGCGCGGCGCGGACGGCAAGGAAGACTTCGATCGCCCGAATCCCGCGGCCTTCCGGCATTTCGAACAGCAGGTGGCGGCGCTGTGCGATCTCGGCATCGAAGCAGATATCATCATCTTCCATCCCTATGACCGCTGGGGCTATGCCGACATGTCGGTCCCGCAAGACTTCCGCTATGTCGAATATCTCGCCGCGCGGCTTGCCGCCTACCGGAACGTCTGGTGGTCGCTCGCCAACGAATATGATTTCCTGATCGACACCAAGCCGATGGAGCAATGGGACCGCTACTTCCACATTCTGGAGGAAAACGATCCCTACCAGCATCTGCGCTCCATCCATAATGGCGACGTGACGGCCAATTTCGATCACCGCAAGCCGTGGGTCACCCATACCTGCATTCAGAACCCCGACGTCAAGCGCACCCAGGAATGGCGCAATGCCTACGGCAAGCCCGTCATCAACGACGAGCCCGAATATGAGGGCGACATCCTGCAGTCCTGGGGCAATCTCCATGCCGGGGAACTGGTGCACCGCTTCTGGATCACGATGGCGCGCGGCGGCTATGCCGGCCACGGCGAGACCTATTCCCATCCCGAGGATCTGATCTGGTGGGCCAAGGGCGGGGAACTCCGCGGCGAAGCCTGGAAGCGGATCGGCTTCCTGCGCGATCTGCTGGAGGCGGACGTCAAGCACGGCCTCGAGCCGCTCAGCGTCATCGGCGAATGGCCCTGGTCGCGCGTTTCAGGCGCGCGTGACGGCGACGGCGATTTCCGCCTGATTTATTTCGGCGAACATCAGCCGGTGATCTGGTCCACCGGCCTGCCCGTCGATGGCGACGATTACGATGTCGACATCATCGACACCTGGGAAATGACGATCACCCCGGCCGAGAAGGTGGCCGCACCCGTTCCGTATCCGACGCGCCACGGCTCGGTCGTGCGCGGCGGCAAGCCGGACGCCGCCTTCGGCGTGAAAATCCCGCGCAAGCCGTATCAGGCGCTGCGCGTGCGCAGGAAGCGCTAAAACAGTCGAAGGGATCGCAAATGTCTGGCTTGAGCATCAGAAACGTCAAGAAGTCCTTCGGCGCCGTCGATATCATCCACGGCGTCGACGTCGAGATCGCCGATGGCGAATTCACCATCCTCGTCGGTCCCTCCGGCTGCGGCAAATCCACATTGCTGCGCATGATCGCCGGGCTCGAGGACATTACCGGCGGGGAGATCAGCATCGACGGGCGGGTGGTGAACAATCTGCAGCCCAAGGATCGCGACATTGCGATGGTCTTCCAGAACTACGCCCTCTATCCGCAGATGACGGTCTCCCAGAACATGGGCTTCGCGCTGGAACTCGCCGGCGCCAAGCGGCCGGAGATCGAGAAGAAGGTCGGCGAGGCCGCGGCTATCCTCGGCCTGCAGCCGCTGCTCGACCGCAAGCCGGCGCAGCTTTCCGGCGGCCAGCGCCAGCGCGTCGCCATGGGCCGAGCCATCGTCCGTGATCCGAAAGTCTTCCTGTTTGACGAGCCGCTTTCCAACCTTGATGCCAAGTTGCGCGTGAAGATGCGTGCCGAGATCAAGGCGCTGCACCAGCGCCTGAAGACCACGATCGTCTATGTCACCCACGATCAGATAGAGGCCATGACCATGGCCGATAAGATCGTCGTGCTGCATGGCGGCCGCGTCGAGCAGATCGGCAGCCCGCTCGAACTCTACGACAAGCCGCGCAACATCTTCGTCGCCGGCTTCCTCGGCTCCCCCGCCATGAACTTCCTCGAAGGCACCATCGCCGATGTCGGCAGCCCGGCGCTGGCGCTGAACGGCGGTTCGCGCGTGAAACTCTCACGCGCGCCGGCCAGTTCCGCCAACCGGCCGGTCACGCTCGGCATCCGTCCCGAAGACATTGCCTTTGGCGGCGAGACCGGCGTCGATGCCGTGGTCAAGGTGGTCGAGCCAACGGGTTCGGAAACTCATGTCGCCGTGGAAGTCGACGGCAGGGAACTGACCTGGGTGGTGCGCGAGCGGGTCGACATCGCTCCTGAACAGCCGGTGAAACTGTCCTTCGAAACCTCGAAGGTACATTTCTTCGACCAGCAGACGCAGCAGCGTCTCAGCACCTGATTCTCGCCGTGAACACCCATTGGAAGCGATATCCGTCGCGATCAAACCGATGGTGAATGTCGTCAACGCTGTATCGTCTCGTCGGAGCAGACCAAGCTGCTGCGGCTGACGGGCAATGGTATCTGTAGAATATACTCGGCTGCGATGCGGCCTTCATTAGGGCGCTGAACCTCTACAGCGTATAGGCGCTCCGGCACCTGCACTTGGCGGCGTCTGATAGGTGGGAGGGATGCCAGCACGCGATACCGGATGCTGCAGGGCGATGCGATATGGCGCGTGCTGCAGACCATACGATCTGAAATTGCCGTTTCTCTCAATTAAGCAGATGTTCGAAAAACCTAACGGGTCCATAACATCCTTGATCGCGCTGCCCCACAGCGGTCGTCGCTTTGGCCGCTGGCGCGGCCTCAGGCTTCTTGGAAACCAGCAACGCAGCGTCATTGCGACTGCATCAAAATGAGTCAAAACCAAATTTGCACACCGAAACACAGCCAAGTGCATGGCGCCGCTCACATAAAGGGGTGATCGCGCACACCGCCAAGCGATCTGCCAGACAATAGTGGATGGAGCGCACTCGGCCATCTAGTTTCACCTCGCATCCGACGTCCCCTTCGCCTTGCGGACGAGAGGGTGCCAACCGGTCGTTAAGCCGGCATCTTCGTTTTCGGAATGTATCCCCTGCTCCCGTCCAGCAGCGTCTTCGTGTAGAAGTGCTGAACGCTCCCATTCAGAAGCTGCTCCCGCGTCGTAACCTCAACGAAGATGCCGTCCTGCATGACCGCAACGCGATTGCAGAGATGCGCGATGACCGCCATGTCGTGGCTGACCAAGACATAGGTCAGATTCGACCGTTCACGCAGATCCCTTAGGAGGTTGAGTATCTCGGCCTGGATCGAGACGTCGAGCGCGGACGTCGGCTCATCGAGCAACAGGATCTTCGGCTCGAGGATAAGGGCGCGCGCAATCGCCACGCGCTGCCGCTGCCCTCCTGAGAGCTGGTGAGGGAAGCGATGCCGGAAGCTGGGCGGCAGGCCCACGTCGCGCAGCACTTGCTCGACACGCTCTTCTCTCCGGTTCAACCCATGGATTTCGAGCGGCTCCAGCAGCGTACGCCCGATCGTATGACGCGGATGAAGGGAGCCGAACGGGTCCTGGAACACCATCTGCTGCTTTGCGAGTTGCGCGCGGGATCGCTTCGGGCCAACCTCGTCGTCGTCGATCGACACCGAACCGTTCCATCTCTTGATGCGTCCCGCCAGCGCGCCGAGCACCGTCGACTTGCCGCAACCGCTTTCGCCAACCAGACCGAAGGTTTCGCCAGGCGCGACCTCGAAGGTCACGTTTTTGACGACCTTCTTGAAATCATTGCCACTGCCGAAGGATACGGCGAGATCGTTTACCGATATGATGGACATCTCACGCCTCCGCCCAGCTTGCCTGGCGCTTCAGCACTTCCAGACGGTCTCGAGGATGATCGAGACTTGGCAGCGCCTCAAGAAGGCCGCGTGTATAGGGATGGGTTGCGTCATCGAGCCTGGAAGCTTCGATGATTTCCACGATCCGGCCTGCATACATGATGATGACGCGGTCGCAGAAACTCTTCACGAGGTTGAGGTCGTGGGAGATGAAGATCAGGCCGATGTTACGCTCGGTGATCAGGTCATCAAGGATAGACAGCACCTGCTGGCGCACGGTCACGTCGAGTGCGGAGGTCGGCTCGTCGGCGATGATCAGCGAGGGCGAGGAGATCAGCATCATAGAGATCATGATGCGCTGGCCCATGCCACCCGAGACTTCATGCGGGTAGAGATTGAAGACGCGCTGCGCGTCGCGGATGTTTACCCGTTCCAGCATGGCGAGCGTGCGCTCGCGCGCCGCCTTCTTTCCAAGACGCTCGTGCAGGATGACGGTTTCGGCGATCTGCTCGCCGACGGTCATGACAGGATTGAGCGAGTATTTCGGGTCCTGCAGGATCATCGAAATCCGGCTGCCGCGGATCGCGCGCATATCGGCTTCGGTGGCGGCCAACAGGTCTACGTCCTCGAAGCGCATCTTGTCAGCAACCACGCGCGCGGTATCCGGTTGAAGCCGCATGATGGCGCGTCCAGTCGTGCTCTTGCCGGAACCGGATTCGCCAATGATGCCCACTTTCTCGCGGCCAACATCGAAGCTCACATTCTTAACGGCGTTGACCACGCCGGACAGCGTCGGAAACTGCACCGACATGTTCTTGACCGAGAGGATCGGTTTTAACTGTTCAGGCATTGCGTGGATCCATGATGTCGCGCAGTCCGTCGCCGAGCAGATTGAAGGCGAGACTGACCAGAAGAATGGCGATGCCAGGAATGGTCGTCAGCCACCAGGCGTCGAGAAGATATTGCCGCCCGGAGGCCGCCATAGCGCCCCATTCGGGCATCGGCGGCTGGGCGCCGAGCCCGAGGAAACCAAGACCGGCGGCCGTGAGGATGACGCTCGACATGTTGAGCGTCAGGCGGATGATGATCGACGGCGCGCAAAGCGGCACGATATGGCGAAACAGAATGCGTCCCATACCGGCACCCTGCAACTCGGCTGCTACGACGAAATCGGCGGCGCGGAACGTCAGCGTTTCGGCGCGCGCCAGGCGGGCGATCGGCGGCCAGACGGTGAGCGCGATGGCGATCACGGCGTTCTCGATGCCAGGACCAAGCGCTGCGGAAAAGGCGAGCGCCAGCACGAGGCTTGGAAACGACAGGAAGATATCGGTGATGCGCATCAAGACGACATCGACCCAGCCGCCGAGATAGCCGGCGGTCGCGCCGATCGCAAAGCCGATCGGCGCCACGATCACCGTGACCAGGATGCTGATGTAAAGTGTCGTACGAGCACCGTAGACCAGACGTGAGTAGACGTCGCGGCCGAACTCGTCGGTGCCAAACCAGTTAACCGAGGATGGCGGCTTCAGCGCCATCGTCAAATCCTGGACGATCGGATCATGGCTGGCTAGCAGAGACGCGAAGATGGCGATCAATATCAGCATCAGCACGACCAGGAAGCCGGCGAAAGCCAGTGGGTTTGCGATCAGGTTCAGCCACAGTACATAGGCCTTGTGGAGGCGCGCCTGACGCGTCGAGGAGAACTCCTCGTTGATCAGCCAGTTGTGCAGATCGTTGAAGTAGCGTGTCGCCATGATGTCACCGGGTACGCGGATCGAGGAACCGATAGGTCAGGTCCGACAGGAGATTGATGGCAATCGAGATGATGCCGATGAGGAGCACGCTGCCGAGGACCGCATTCATGTCGGCGAAAAACAGCGCCGAGGTCAGGTATTGGCCAAGGCCGGGCCAGGCGAAGACCGTCTCGATCAGAACCGTGCCGTCGAGGAGGCCGCAGTAGGCCAACGCGATGATCGTGAGCAACTGCACCCTTATGTTCCGGAAGGCATGGCGCCAGATGATCGCCCGCTGTCCAAGTCCTTTGGCCTTCGCGGTCAATATGTATTCCTGTCGCAACTGCTCGAGCATGAAGCTGCGGCTCATGCGGCTGAGATAGGCCATTGCGGCGTAGCCGAGGATCAGGGCGGGAGCCGCGACATGTAGCAGGGCGTCGCGGAAGACCTCCCATTCGCCTGCAAGGACTGCGTCCACGAGGATGGAGTTAGTCGGCCCTTCGACCAGGCCCTCGTTGTAGACGTCGAGGCGGCCACTTCCGGGGATGAGACCGAACTTTGCGTAGAAGACCAGGATGACGATCGTGCCCAGCCAAAAGATCGGCGTCGAGTGGCCGAGCAGACCGACGACACGCGCCATGTGATCGACCCAGGTGCCCTTGCGGACGGCAGAGATGATACCGAGCGGGATGCCGAAGCCCGCGCCGATGATCGTTGCCAGCGTGGCGAGTTCCAGCGTCGCGGGGAAGACACGGCCGAGATCGCTGGCAACGGGGTTTTTCGTCACATGCGATTGGCCAAAATCCAGATGCGCGACATTGCCGAGATAGGTGGCAAATTGCACATAGAGCGGTTGATCCAGCCCCATCTCCTTGTAGACCCGCTCATAGGTCTCGTGATCGGCCTGGTCCCCGATAACGGCAATAACCGGATCGGCGGGAACCATGCGGCCAACGACAAAGGTGATCACGAGCAAACCGAGCAGCGTCGTCAGGATGACAGCAAAGGATGCCGTCACCTTGCGCAGCGCACCAAGAGCAGCACGTCCGCCTGCCGGCGCGTTTCCAGATGTCTGTGAGATACTCACGTCATTCTCCTCGACAAGAAGGGCCTATTCACCCTTCGAGACGGTGTCCCAACGGGTGAGCCAGGTCGAATGACCGACATAACCCTTGACTTCCTTTCTGACCGCCTTCGCGTCCGTGCGCTGGAAAGAGGTGATCAAAGCCGGCGAAGCGTCCAAATAGGCTTTGTTGATCTTGGCGTAGAGATCGGCGCGCTTCTGCTGGTCGGTTTCGTGCGCGGCGGCCGTGACCATGTCCTGGATATCCTTCGGGACCTCCCAGGCGGAGCGCCAGGCGATCAGGCCGGAGAGTTTCGCATCGTCGGCGTTGTTCGGGTTCGTCGCATATGACGCCAGAACCGCATGTGGATCGGGCAGGCGTTCGCCGGTCCGCGCCGAAAAGATCTCGAACTCACGGTTGCGGAACTTACCTATATGGTCTCCACCCTGCAGGTCGAGCTTGATGCCGGCCTTGGCCGCATTGGCCTGCAGCGCTTGGGCAACTTCGTACTCCGGCGTGACGGGTGTCGCATAATACACCTTGGAGAAGCCGTTTGGATAACCGGCCTCGGCCAGCAATTGCTTGGCCTTGTCGATATCGAGCTTGTAGGGATTATCCGTGCTGGCGCCAGGCAGACCGCCGGGAATGATCGTCTGCTGCTTGATACCGTAATATTTCATGACGGTGTTGGCGAGACCGTCGTAATCGATGAGATAGCGGAATGCCTCGCGAACCTTTGGCTTGGCAAGGATTTCGTCCTTCTGGTTGAGCGCCAGATAGTAGAAGCCGAAGCCCGGCGTCTTCTGGATGTCGGCCTTGCCGCCGGCTTCAATGGCCGCCAGATCGGTCGAGGAAAGACGCGTCGCGACATCGACGTCGCCGGCTTCCAACTGGAGACGCTGACCGGATGATTCCGGCATATGGCGAAGGATGACCCGGCGCATTTTCGGCGCGCCCTGCCAGTAGTCCTTGAAGGCGTCGGAGATCAGGAGGTCGTTGACGCGCCAGGTTCTGAGCGAATAGGGGCCGGATCCGGCATCGTTGGTCTGTAGGAATTCGCGGCCCATGTCGCCGTTCTTCTCGTTTTTGGCGAGAAGCTTACTGTCCAGGATCGAGGTCGAGAAGCTGGCGAGCGAGAAGAGGATCAGGTTCGGGTTCCAAACCTCACGCGTCTGCAGCACTACCGTCGCATCATCGGTCGCCTTGATCAGCTCATCGGCATTCTTGTCGGTAATCCCCCACTGGCGAAGATCGACCGAAGGTGCCAGGCCGAGCTTCACCAGGCGACGCAGCGACCACTCGACATCCTTGGCGGTCAGTGCATTGCCCGAGTGGAACGTGACGCCGGAGCGGATCTTGAAAGTGAAGGTCTTGCCGTCATCGGACACTGTCCAGCTTTCGGCGATACCCGGCTGCGGCGTGGTGATGTCGTCGGCGGAGAGCACGATCAGTCGCTCATAGAGGTTGGCGACGATCTCCGCCGATTCCAGCTGGTTTAGCTCGTTCGGATCCAGACCGCGCATGGAGGACATGTTGGTGGCGATCACCAGCTGGTCCTTGGGCGTCGCCGCCTCAGCGCCGAGCGGTATGGCAAGCGTCGATGCCATCATCGCCGACGCCATCAGAAAACTGCGTCTTTTCATCGTCCTATCTCCTCCCTGATGCGCCGGACCTCGCCCCGAGCGCAAATTTTCCATATCGACATCGATCTGAAATCTGGTATATCAGATCTCACAAAACGATTTTGTCGTCAACGGGAGAATTTTCGGGACATGCAAAAAGAGGCATCGGCAGAGCCTGGCGCAGATCGCATCGAGAAGATCGACCCGCGTTTTTTGACGACGTTGCGCGACCATGTGCACAAGACGCTACGGACAGCGATTCTCTCCGGCCGCTTCGCGCCGGACGAGCGCGTCAACGAACGCCAGCTCGCCGAGCAGCTTGGCGTCAGCACCACGCCGATCAAGGAAGCCCTGCGTCAACTTGAGACCGAGGGACTGGTCGAGACGCTACCACGCCGTGGCGTGCTGATCCGTTTCAATGCGGGCTGGGCCGAGGAGATGATCCTGGCGCGCGCTGCCTTGGAATCGATGATCGCCCACCTTGCCGCCAAGCGCATCGATAGGTCTGAAGCCGGCAAGCTGGAAGATATCGTCGCCCTGATGCGCAAGGCGACCGAAGACGGCATCGCCGACGACCTGATTTCGCTCAACGAGACGTTTCACGAGCATATCCATATCGCCTCTCGGTGCCAGTATCTCTCGCGCATGATTGAACGGCAGCAGTTCTACGACGCCAGCATACGCCGCGTCATCCATTCCGATCCACTCGAGCGCGGCAAGGCGTTGGCCGAACATGCCGCGATCGCCGCCGCCATCATATCCAACGACAGCGACAAGGCCGAACGCGTGATGCGGGACCACGTCGTGCGTTCCGGCGAAACCTACCTCAACATCGTGTTCAAGAAGAAGGAGGACATCTGACGTGACCGAGGCAATGGAAAAGATCCGCAGGGCACTGACGGGCATATCGGGCGTGCCCGTAACCCCCTACAAAGCGGATGGCAGCGTCGACATCGTCAAGCTCTCGGCGCTGATTACCCGCCTCGCCGATGCACGTGTCCACAATCTGATGGCGGCCGGCAACACCGGCGAATTCTTCACCCTGACGATGGATGAAGTGCGCGCGGTCCACGCCGCGACAATCAAGGCCGCCGCCGGCCAGTCGCTGGTCAGCGCCGCCGTTGGTCGTTCGCTGACCGAAGCCAAGGCGCTCGCCCGCGATGCCATCGCCGAAGGTGCCGATGCGATCATGGGACATCACCCGATGGATCCCTTTGCCGGCCCAAGCTACCAGGCCCGCTACTTCCTCGAACTTGCTGACTCCAGCACCGTTCCCGTCATCGCCTATGTGCGCAGCGATACTTTCTCCATCGCCGACTTCCGCAAGCTGGCGCTGCATCCGAATATCGCCGGCATCAAGTTTGCGTCCGGAAATCTGATGCTGCTCGCCGAAGTGATCCGCGCGACTACGGATGCGCCGGCAATCTGGGTCTGCGGTCTCGCCGAAGGTTGGGCCCCGGCTTTCTACGCCATGGGCGCCCGCGGCTTCACCTCCGGCCTCGTCAACGTCTTCCCGGAACGCTCGCATGCAATCCACCAGGCGCTGGAAAAGGGCGACTACGCCGCCGCACGCGCGCTCATCGACGACATTGCTGGCTTCGAGGCATTGCGCACAAAGTATCTCAACGGTGCTAACGTCACCGTCGTAAAGGAAGCGCTCGGTATGCTTGGAACCGATGTCGGGCCCGTGCGCGTCCCCGGCGTCGAGAGCCTGACCGAAGCCGAACGCGCAGATCTACGCGTCATCATTGACAATGTCGTCAAAAAAGGCCGCACGGCCTAAGGAAAATCCCATGCACATCACAGGCTTCAAGACCTACATGCAGCGCGTGGACGATCGCCCTCGCCTGCTTCTTAAAATCGAAACCAGCGAAGGCATTTCCGGCTGGGGCGAGTGCTACAACCACGGCCCGGACTGGGCGCTCCCACCGCTTCTCGACTACCTCTTTCATCAGGTTGAGGGAGAGGATCCGCGACGTGTAGAGTTCCTCGTACTAAAACTCAATCAGCAATGCCGCTTTCCTCCGGGCGCGCTCGGCCTCGCGGCGATTTCGGCAATCGATCACGCCCTCTGGGATATCGCCGGCAAGGCCGCCGGGCTTCCTGTTTACATGCTGCTCGGCGGCAATGTGCGCGATCGCGTCAAGGTCTATTGCGGCGTATACACCGCGCCGGACCCGGAAGCCGCGCGCGACCAGTCCCTCGAGCTGAACGAGAAGTACGGCTATACCGCCTTCAAGCTCAGCCCCTATCGCCGCGATCTGCATGCCGGCCGCTGGGGCGAACTTGTCAAGGAGACCGGTGACTGGTTCGGCAAGATCCGCGAGATCACGCCATCGCATTTTGACTATGCGTTTGACGCGCATGCGAAGATCTTCGAACCCTATCAAGCCGTGCAGCTTGCCGCGGCCATCGCGGCCAACGATCCGCTGTTCTACGAGGAGCCGATCCGGCCGGAACACATCCCGGCATGGGCGGAGTTGAAGTTGAAGGTCACGGTTCCCCTGGCAACCGGTGAATCGCTTTATTCGCGTTTCGAATTCCTGTCGCTGCTGTCTGCCCGCGGCGCCGACATTATCCAGCCCGATATATGCGTGGTCGGCGGCGTCAGCGAAATGCGACGCATCGCAGCCATCGCCGAGGCGCACTATGTGACGGTCGCGCCGCATAACCCGATGGGTCCGCTTGCAACGGCGGTGAACATCCACTTTTGCGCGGCCCAGCCAAACTTCAAGGTGCTGGAGTTCAAGCCGCACGTCCACGCTCCCTGGGCAGCTGATCCCTACATGCCCGTCGATGGTCATATGGAGCTACGCCCGGACCGCCCCGGTTGGGGTCTGGAGATCGATGAGAAGGCGCTGCAGACCGAGGACTACATCCACTGGGAGCGGAAGATCACCCGCAAACCCGATGGTGCGACTGCATATCCTTGATAGACCTTGCGGCCATCGTAAACTTAACGCTCACAGGACAATCTTAGCCTGATTGCGCCTCGACGGTTCATGCCCGAGGTATTTGCGCCCACAGGTTCATCGCCGCAGCGCGCGGTTCTCGATAATGGCGAGAGGAGACATCGTGTCTGGGGGTTGCGCCGCGCACTGGACTGGGATGATAGATGCCCATGTCTCTTCGCAGATTTTTGGGAACTTTGGAAGATCGTCCGGTTGGCACGCCCCTGGGGATGGGTGCAATGTGCTTCGGATCTGTAGCCTGGCGCGGCGGTAAACGACCATGCCGACCTCTCGAAACCGAGGTGCCGTCGACCGACAAGGCTAATATCTCGAACACCAATCTAGCGAATTGGGCTTTGTGCATGTCTATAACCGCAGCAATTTCATTTCATGACGGAGTTGCAGCCGAGCAGACCATGGCCAGCAAGTTAGCTACCTGATCTGGTCGGTTTGGCGACTGACAATGGTCGTCGCCTTCGCCTTGAGATCCCATCAGGGGTGAGTAGCGGCCTGCACGGTGGCAGAGTGAGGTCGCTAGAAAACTCTCTGGAGGCCAACCATGCCGATGACAGCAGATCAATCTCGAGCGCAGACCACTACTCTCGTCGATCTTGGCGCAATTTTCGTCTCGTTGGAATTAAGCAAGTCAACATGGCTGGTGACGGCTCTTTCACCTGGCAGCAAGAAAATGTCCCGCCACACCATCAGCGGAGGCCATATCGCCGGTTTGTTTGCATGCTTTGCAGCACCTCGCCAGAAGGTCAAACGGCGAAAGAACACATAGCCGGCGGGATTGATCATTCTCTTTGTTAATGCTGCTAACGCGATGTCGCCTCTGCGTAGATGAGCCTTAGATCCCGCAATGCATTATCGTTTCAGGCCCGTCGCTCAAGCGACAGGCGGCCGAAGCCGCCCTGCGCCTTTATGAATTCGTTAGGCCGCACCTGGACGATCGATCGTCAGGAAGTGGCGGACGACAGGCTTGTCCGCTCCGGCATGATAGGCGAGAACCCTGCCTTGGAGATCGGCGTCGGCGTTTGACACCCGCTTGTGCTGGCGGAGATGCTCGGCCCAGGATTCCACCATGAACCACTCGACGATCTTCTCCGGGTCGGCCGAGTCCTCGGTGACGCCCCAGCCATAGGCGCCGTCGCGACGACGCTCCTGAGAGAGCTGGTCGAGGGCGTGCAGGAATGCGCTGCGGTGATGCTTCTCGACCTTGTATTCGATCAGGATCAGAACCGGGCCGCGGTCATGGGCGACGGGTTCGGCCACTAGAGGCTCCGGCCAGTGGTTCGAAGGCACCAGATCGGCTTCGCCTGCCGGTAGTTTCACGCGGGACATGACGAAGCCCGCGACAAGTAGACCTGCCGCGCCAATGAGCAGTGTGGACTGGATGCCGACGGTCTCGCCGACGGCGCCCCAGCCGAGGCTGCCGGCCGTCATGGCGCCGTTGAAGACCGTCAGGTAGACGGCGAGACCGCGACCCCGTACCCAGTTGGGCAGAACGGACTGGGCAGTGCCGTTCAGAGTAGTGAGGGCAGTGATCCACGCGGCGCCGAGAAATAGGAGCACGACGACCGCGACGATCTTTGGCGGCGCAAGCGCAAGAATTCCCATGACCCAAGCGGTTACGACAGCGGCGCCGAGAAGCAGGCCGTCGGAGTTCAGGCGTTCGCGCAGCTTCGGCATCACCAAGGCCCCGCCGATCGCGCCAACGCCGACTGCGCCAAGCAGGATGCCGTAGAAGCTGGCGTCACCACCCAGCAGTTGCCGCGCTACGAGCGGCAAGAGCGCCCAGACTGCGCTGGCAAAGGCGAAGAAGATCGTGGCGCGCAGAAGGACGACGTGTAGCGGTCTGCTGGAGCGGGTGTATCGAAGGCCTGCACGGAATGCGCCAAAGAAGTTTTCCTGAAGCGCGTCACTGGGGTTCTTGACGCGCGGCCACCAGAGAAGAGCGGCGATGACCACGATGTAGCTGGCGACGTCCGCACCATAGGTTAGACCGGCGCCGAAGGCAGCAAGAAGCAGCCCTCCGGCCGCAGGGCCGATGGAGCGGGCAATGTTGATGCCGAGCGAGTTGAGCGCGACTGCGCTTTTGACGTCCTCGCGCTTCACCAGCTCCGGCACAATAGCCTGCCAGGTCGGCCCCATCAGCGCGGCCCCGATGCCGCCGAGGAAGGTCAGGCCGACCAGTGCGCTGACCGAGAGCATACCGGTCTGGGACAGAACCATCAGCGAGATGCTCACCGATGCCAGCAGAACCTGGACGGCGATCAGGAACTTACGGCGGTCGAGGATATCGGTGAGGACGCCTGCGGGAATGGCGAGTAGGAAGATCGGCAAAGTCCCCGCCGCCTGAACCATCGCTACCGCGGCCGGCGACGCGGAGAGATCCGTCATCAGCCAAGAGCTAGCGACGTCGCGCATGAAGCTTCCGGTATTACCCAGAACGGTTGCGGCCCATAGAACCGCAAAGACGGGCTGTGCAAGAGGCGCGAAGGTGCCCCCGGACGACTTGGCGGTGCTCATTTGCCTGCTCCCTTCGTGAGGTCGTATGCGGCGACGAAAACGAACGCGCCTGCGAGACCGAGATGTTCGAAGAAGGCGTTAGTCGCCATCATGCGCTCCATGCCAGGCGCCATCTCCCAGAAGCGCAGCGCGATGAAGGTGGCGAGGACGGTAAAGCCCGCAAGCGCAAGAGCCCCCGCCCAGCGCAGGAAGCCCGAGACGACCGTCAGGGAGGCCGTCAGTTCGAAGACGATGACGGCCACCGCAAAGAAGGCTGCGGGGTGCAGACCAAAATGATCCATCTCCGCGAGCGCACCTTCGAAGTCGGCGATCTTAGTGAGAGGCCCCTGGATATAGGCGGCGCAGAGCGCGAGGAGGGCCGCCCTCCGCATGGCAGGTGCCGATGCGATGTCGGCGAGAAGCCCGCGTGTTTTCGGATGTGAGTTGATGGTCATCGTTGCTCCTGCAGTCTTAGCCGTCGGTTCGAGCGGCATTGGTGTTCGTCTGATGGAGCGATATTGTCAGAACCACCCGCTCTAACAATTGCATCAATAGTTTCCATTTAATTGCAGCAATCGCAATTATCTGCAGATGGCGGAAACGGAAACGGGCAGCCGTTGCAGCGGCTGCCCGTTCGGTTTACTCATTATGAGATCGCGTCAGACTGCCCAGCAGGAGCATCCAAGAGCGCCGAAGAAGCCCTTGAGGTCCGCGATAGGAAGCTTCGACGTCCAGGCACCGGCATGGTCGTGACCATGCACGCCGCAGTCGCTGGCGCAGCCACATGTGGAGATCGCCGTACGTCGCAACGATCGCGCTCCGGCACCTTCCGGCTCGCCCCAGGCGGCGTATCCCCCGAACTTGCGCACCGGCGACCAGTCGGGCATCGCTGGCGGGATATCGTTTTCGTCGAGGGCCTTGAACTCGCCCGCGCCGTAGACGATCTTGCCGCCCACCATGGTCAGTTCGGAGACGAGGAAGGAGATCTCGTCCTCGGCGCAGGAGAAGAAGTCCTTGTCCGGCACGACGAGGTCGGCAAACTGGCCCTTCTCGATGCGGCCCTTCTTGCCCTCCTCGTTGGAGAACCATGTGACCTTTTCCGTCCACATGCGAAGCGCCGTCTCGCGATCAAGGCAGTTGACGCGGGGATAGAGCTGCATGCCGCCGACCGTCTTTCCGGTCACCATCCAGGAGAGCGATACCCATGGATTGTAGGAGGCGACGCGGGTGGCGTCGGTGCCCGCCGAGACATGCACGCCCTTATCAAGCATCTTTCTGATCGGTGGCGTCGCCTCTGCCACGCCATGGCCGTAACGCTCGACGAAGTATTCGCCCTGATAGGCCATGCGATGCTGGGTCGCGATCCCGCCTCCAAGGGCTGCTATCCGGTCGATGGACCGGTCGGAGATCGTCTCCGCATGGTCGAAGAACCAGTTCAAACCTTCGAGCGGGATGTCCTTGTTGACCTTCTCGAAGACGTCGAGCGAGCGTGAGATGGTTTCGTCGTACGTGGCGTGCATGCGCCAGGGCCAGCGGTTTTCCGCAAGGACTCGAACAACCTCCTCAAGTTCGCCTTCCATCTCCGGCGCCATCTCCGGACGCGGCTGCCGGAAATCCTCGAAATCAGCCGCCGAGAAGACCAGCATTTCGCCAGCGCCGTTGTGGCGGAAATAGTCGTTACCCTGTTTGTATTTCACAGACTGCGTCCAGTTTAGGAAGTCCTGCTTCTCTTCTTTGGGCTTCTGGGTGAAGAGGTTGTAGGCCAGACGCACCGTCATCTGGTTCTCATCGGACAGCTTTTGGATGACCTCGTAGTCGTCCGGGTAGTTCTGGTAACCACCGCCCGCGTCGATCACGCCCGTCACGCCGAGGCGGTTGAGTTCGCGCATGAAGTGGCGTGTCGAGTTGACCTGATAGTCAAGGGGCAGCTTCGGCCCCTTTGCGAGCGTCGAGTACAAGATGCCCGCGTTGGGCTTGGCGAGCAGCAAGCCGGTTGGATTGCCGTTGGCGTCACGTGTGATCTCGCCGCCGGGCGGGTTGGGCGTATCGCGCGTGTAGCCGACCGCCCGCAGCGCCGCCCCATTGAGGAGCGCGCGGTCGTAGAGGTGCAGGAGGAAGACGGGCGTGTCGGGTGCGACCGCATTGATCTCCTCGATCGTCGGCAGGCGCTTCTCGACGAACTGGTGTTCGGTGAAGCCGCCAACGACACGGACCCATTGCGGTGCCGGGGTGATCGCCACCTGGCGCTTGAGCATGTCCATCGCGTCGGCCAGCGAGCGGACACCATCCCAGCGCAGTTCCATGTTGTAGTTCAGCCCGCCGCGCACGACGTGGGTGTGGTTGTCGATCAAGCCCGGCAGAACGCGCTTGCCCTTAAGGTCGACGGTCTTCGTATTCGATCCGGCGAGCGCCATGATCTCGGCATCGGTGCCGACTTCCAGAAACAAGCCGTCCTTGATGGCGATCGCGGTAGCGTTCGGATTGGTGCGGTCGAGCGTGGTGACGCGCCCGTTGTGGAGGATCAGGTCGGGATGCATGGTGTCTACTCCGGTCTGCTTGGGATCGGCGGCTTTTGCCGGGGAGAAGAGGTTTGAGAACGCCAGACTAGACGCTCCGCCCAGAAAGGATCGGCGCGTCGTCATCAGCTCCGCTCCTGTACATTCGTCGCTGCCCGTTGGGCAACGTCGACCTGCTCGTTGCCCTTGGGGAGGTGACCGAACATATGCGGCTTGATCTGGTTGATCCAAGAGACCGCCGCGGGTTCCTGCGCCAGCAGCGTCTTGGCGAAGGGGATGAGCTGCTCGCCGACCAGAATGCCGAGCAGGCCGACGAGCGCGATGACGGGTGGCGCAGGCGAGCGGACGTTCAGAAGGCTGTAGACGATTCCAACGAGCAGACCCGCGCCGAGCGACATGAGATACATTTTCATGGGACACCTTTCCGATTCGAAGCCGCTCCGGCGGGTTGCCGGAGCGGCGGGGAGTATTACTTCGCCGGGTTCGGGCCGATGCGCTTGCCGTGCTTGACACGTTCGTCCGCGCCATGAACCATCGTATAGGCATAGTCGATGCCCATGCCGTAGGCGCCGGAATGCTCCTTCACCAGCGTGGTGACCGCGTCGTAGGTCTCCTTGCGTGCCCAGTCGCGCTGCCATTCGAGCAGGACCTGCTGCCACGTAACCGGGATCACGCCTGCCTGCACCATGCGGTCCATGGCGCGGTTATGGGCTTCCAGAGAAGTGCCGCCAGAGGCGTCGGCAACCATGTAGATCTCGTAGTCCGGGACGTCGTTGAGAGCGGAAAGCGCAAACGTGGTGTTGCAGACTTCCGTCCAGAGACCGGAGACGACGATCTTCCTGCGGCCGGCGGCGGCGTTCTTAGCCAGCGCGTCGCGGACGTTCTGATCGTCCCAGGAATTCATCGACGTCCGTTCGAGGATCTCGTTCTCAGGGTAGACCGCAAGGAGTTCGGGATAAGTGTTGCCGGAGAAGGACAGCGTCTCGACCGTGGTGATAGTGGTCGGGATATCGAAGATCTTTGCTGCCTTGGCGAGGCCGACGACGTTGTTCTTCAGCGTCTGCCGGTCGATCGACTGGACGCCGAACGCCATCTGCGGCTGCTGGTCGATGAAGATGAGCTGGCTGTTTGCCGGGGTCAGGACTTCGAGCTTGGACATGGTTCTCTTCCTCTTGGTTGCGGCCCGCGAACGGTGCCAAAATGGATAGCGGCGGTCGGGAGCTTCCGGGCCCGCTTGCCCGTTTCGCTCGCCGTCTTGGCTGCTGAAATCGAACCTATCGCCACATGCGCCGACGATGAATTGCAATAAATATGTCGAATGAATTACGGAAAACGAAATAGTCCGACTGCCGGGCGCGGCCTCCCCGCATGGCAAGAAGGGCCGCAACCCTTTCGGATCGCGGCCCTTCTTCTGCGGCTAGGTCTGGAGGTGCGGCTACGCAGCCAGCGGGACAAGATTGGACTCGATCTCAGCGCGGAATTCCTCATACCGGCTCGGCAGCTTGAGTGCCTCTCCGAGATGGGCGGTGTCCTCGTCGCGATCGAAGCCCGGCTCGTTGGTGGCGATCTCAAACAGCACACCCCCCGGCGTGCGGAAGTAGATGGCCCAGAAGTAGTCCCGGTCGATCACGGGCGTGACCTGGTAGCCAGTATCCATCAACGCCTTACGGACTTCGAGCTGCTTCTCGCGGTTGTCGACCGCAAAGGCAATATGGTGGACCGAACCCGCACCCTGCCGGGCGAAGGGCGTCTTCGGCAGGAGCTGGAGATCGATCGTGTCGGCGCCGTTTCCGTTCGGAATGACGAAGCGCGTCACGTCGCCCTCCTTCTCCGCGCGCTGATAGCCCATGAAGCCGAGCAGTTCCTCGGTCGCGGCCGTATCATGCAGACTGAAGCGGGCTCCTGCAAAACCGCGGATCGCCGCGTCGTCCGGGATGCCGCCGCCCAGCCAGGGAGAGGAGCGGTGATCGGCGGTCGACTCGATAAGCGCGAGGCTGTCGCCGTCGGGCCCCATGAACCGAAGCCGGCCGGCCCCGAAGACTGCGTCCTTTTCAAGTCCATCGACGCCTTGCACAGAAAGGCGGTCGTGCCAGAACTTGAGCGATCCCTTCGGCACGGAAAACTGCGTCTCGCCCACTTCGCCGACGCCTGGACGGCCGAGCATCATGTTCTGAAAGGGGAAGTACGTCATCACCGTCCCCGCTGATCCTGTCTCGTCGCCGTAGTAGAGATGATAAACGCTCGGATCATCGAAGTTTACCGTCTGCTTGACGCGGCGCAGGCCGAGCGTCTCGGTAAAGAAGCGATTATTCTGCCGCGCGTCCGACGCCATCGACGTCACGTGGTGCAGTCCCTTGATGTCCTTGATCATGTCGATGCCTTTCAGTCAGCACGGATGTTTGTTGTGTGAATCGAATGTAGGTCCGTTGATCGCCCGGCATAATTGCAATACTTATTTCGACAGAATTGCTGAAAGTGAAACAATCGCATGAACGACTACAAGGCGCTTCGAACATTCCTGCTCGCTGCCGAGAAGCGGAACTTCGCCCAGGTTGCCCGCGAACTCGACATGACGCCTGCGGCCGTCACCCGAGCCATTGCCGCTCTTGAGGCGGAGCTCGGCGTCCAGCTCTTCGTGCGCACCACGCGGCAGGTGTCCCTGACGACGGACGGTGCGATCTTCGCGGCCCAGATTCAGCCCGCGGTGAAAACACTGGAGGATGCCCGGCGCGAGGTAATGAATGCTCATAAAGCGGAAGAAGGGCGCCTCAGGATTAGCGCGCCGACCTGGTTCGGCAAAGTCGTTCTGCCGCCTATCCTCTCCGGCTTCAAGGAGAAGTATCCGAAGATGTGCTTCGAGATTTCGCTCTCGGACGGTCTGGTGAATATCGTCGACGACGACTACGACCTGGCTATCCGTATCTCGTCACAGCCTTCCGACAAGTTCACCATCTGGAGAAAAATCCGTGTCGTTCCACGCATCCTCGTCGCGGCGCCCGGCAGCCGCTTCGTCGATATGTCGCACCCTCATGAGCTGACGCCTGACGACTGCCTGGCCTATAGCGGAGAAAGCAGGCGCGAGAACTGGGTATTGTCGGACGGCGGGTCGAGCATTGCGATCTCGGCCGGACGTGCCTTCAGCGCCAACAGCGGCGAGGTTCTCGCGGACATGGCTGCCGACGGGGCCGGCGTCGCCCTCCTTCCGGGCTTCAATATCGCTGACCACATCCGTAGCGGACGCCTTGTTCACGTCTTGCGTGGATGGGCGCCGCCGGATCTATGGCTGACCCTCTACTATCCGCCTTACCAGGCTCTTCCGCCGCGTATCGCCTCCTTCTCCAAATTCTTCGAGGAACAGGTGGCGGTGCACATGGTCATGCTGGATTGATGGCTGGCGGTAGAGCTTCAAGCCTAGCCGCGACGAGCTTTTGCAACTGCCAAAGGCTCCGGTCGAAGATCTGGCGTTCCGCCAAATCAACAACCGTGCGATGCAGATATTCCGCGCAGGACCCAGCCGGTCCGCATGCCTGCGCAATCAGTGCGGCGGCCTCATTGAGGGGCACCTTGTCGGTCAGTGGCGACTGCTTCGGGCTTGCCCAGAACGTCAATGCGCGACGGGTTCCTGTCCGTGTCTTGACCGTGACCCAACGCACCATATCGCAGACTTCGACATACCGGATTTCGCGCGCCAGAAGCTTTCGAAGATCCTCCTTCTTCGTCGCGCACGGTAGCTTGAGAATCAAACCGGAGCAGCTTCCTCCTGGCTGAAGCGCCAGCATCAGACCCGGCGCATCCGAGGTGGCGCGGAGCCGCTCAATCCTGAGCGAGAAAGCACGATGCCATCCAAAAGCGACGGCATTTTCTATGCCCGCCACTTCAAATCCAGGGTTCCACATCAGTGAGCCATAGGCGAATACCCATATTTCCTCTTCGCCAGCTTCCTTCTCTACTCGGCCGACAAGTTGGTCGAGTTGCTCGGGCGAGATGGGCGTCCAGTTTGGCTCCGGGCCTTCTTCTTCGACAACTCGAAGGGTCCTGGAAACCAGGTCAGAAGTGAGATGCAAGTTAGCTGGCGATCTCATTGTCGTGGAGGATGTTCTCGGCATTGGGAAAACCATTCTGATAGCAACGCCGCCGAAACGTTTTCGCACCGGCGGCTTTTTGAGTGGCTGCTGTCTTATGGGGCGGCCGGCACGTCGACGACGGCGCGGAACGTGATCTCGACGATCTGTTCGGGAAAGGCTAGCGCGCTAACCCCGATCAGATTGCTTGCGACCGGCGGCGTGTCTGTGCCGTACATCTCCTTGCGAATTTTGGATCCGGCTGCGAATGCGCTCGGAACATCGAGGACGAAAAGCGTCTCTTCGACAACGTCATCGAGAGTGGCGCCGAATTCGGCGAGTAGCTTCTTGGCGTTGACGTATGTCTGACGGATCTGCCCTTCCATCTGCGTGAAGTCAACGGGCCGGCCTCCAGCATCGAGAACGGCTGGTGCGACGAGCTTGCCGTCTGCGTCGTGGCTCAACTGTCCGGATACGTAGATCGTGTCCTTGACCCGGACAGCCTGAGCGTAGCCAAAAGCCTGCTCCCAGGCGACGCCGTGGTTTGCGATTTTCTTTATAGGGGTGGTGGTCATGATTAGTCTCCAATCGTAAGGGAGCGCGATCTGCGCGCGTGAGATTAGATTTTGAAAGAGGGTGGATACGGGAGAACCGCACCCTTCGACACGCCGATTAGGACTGGACGAATGCCAGGAGATCTGCGTTCAGCACATCTGCATTGACGGTCAGCATGCCGTGCGAAAAGCCCGGATAGGTCTTCAGCGTGCCCTTCTTCAGCAACTTGATGGACTTTCGAGCCGAGTCCGCGATCGGAACGATCTGGTCGTCCTCACCGTGCAACACGAGGGTCGGCACGCCGATCGCCTTCAAGTCGTCGGTCTGATCGGTCTCCGAGAAGGCCTTGATGCCATCGTAATGCGCCTTTGCACCGCCCATCATGCCCTGACGCCACCAATTCTGGATCACGCCTTTATGCACAGTCGCGCCATCGCGGTTGAAGCCGTAGAAGGGTCCTGCCGGAACATCGCGGAAGAACTGCGCGCGGTTGGCCGCAAGTGAGGAGCGGAAGCCATCGAAAACTTCCATCGGCAGACCTTCCGGGTTTGCTTCGGTCTTGACCATGATCGGCGGAACGGCGGAAACGAGTACTGCCTTGGCGACGCGACCGGAAGGTTCGCCATACTTGGCGACGTAGCGGGCAACTTCGCCGCCGCCGGTGGAGTGGCCGATATGGACGGCATTCTTCAGGTCCAGCGCTTCGACGACCGCGAAGGCGTCGGAAGCATAATGATCCATATCGTGACCTTCCGAGACCTGAGCCGAGCGACCGTGACCGCGACGGTCATGTGCTACGACGCGGTAGCCCTTGGAGAGGAAGAACAGCATCTGCGCATCCCAGTCGTCGGACGAGAGCGGCCAGCCGTGGTGGAAAACGATTGGCTGGGCATCCTTCGGGCCCCAATCCTTGTAGAAGATTTCGACGTCGTCCTTGGTGGTAACGGTTGCCATTGTCTTGTTTCCTTCGATTCGGTTGTTGGCGGGCGCAGCATTGGCAGCGAAGCTGAATGCGGGTGACATAGTCATCGCGGCGGCTGCGCCTGCGGTCAGCAAAGCGTCCCACGTGTCATGGAAAAAGTGGTTTCGGTCATTTCGCGTCCTGCGATGTTGTGAGTGACAACTTCAGGCGACGCTGTGTGCGTCTGACAGGCTGATATTGCCGTCAGATGCGGCCACTCACAATTGCGGGAATAATCTCGAATTTATTGCACCATTTGAAATAATCGGAGCAGTGAAACCCGACACTTCAAGGCGTCAGCGGCCAAGTATCCGTCTTTCGCCTTGAAAGAATGCGAACCGTCGGCGTCCTCGTTTCTGAATTGACGCTCGTGCCTTGGCTTTAGAACGAGCTCTGTCGGCAGATCGACGCATCGTTGAGCTCCCGCAGTCTGACCATCAGGATCACGGAATCGAATGAGGAAGGCAGGAAACCAACCGCTTCATAGAAGGCCCTGCGTCATTGAAAATCGCATGCACCAGACCGCCACGAGTTCCAAGTATCTCGGCGGCACCGATCAAGCGCAGACTAGTGTCGCGCGCTAATGCCCCGCGTATATCACGCCCCTGATAGGATTGGTCAACGGCACAACGCGTCCAAGCGCGGCGGCTGATATCGGATCAGGCACGTTGCGCCGGAGCAGCGGTGTTTTCGGCAGCTATACCGCGCCAAAAGCGAGCGCGAAGGCATAGATGCATTCTCCGACCGGCAGACGCAGAACCGGCTCGACGCTTGAGACGGACATATCGATAGCGCCATGAGCCGGACGGCCTGACACCGCCCAGCTCTTTCTCTGCGGTGGTGGTCCGCCCCGGTCAGGTCACCGTACTGAGGGTTCGCGCAATCGCATTGCGCCAGCCGACGATCCTCGCCTGCCTGTCGATATCAGTCATATCAGGCTCAAAGCTACGGTCGCTCGCCCAGGCGCGGGCAAAATCATCCTGGCCCGGCCAGACACCGGCCTTCGATCCGGCAAGCCAGGCAGCACCCAGCGCCGTCGTCTCTAGTGTCGCTGCCCGGTCGACGGGGCTGGAGAGGATGTTGGCGAGGTGCTGCATGGTCCATTCGGAAGCCGACATGCCGCCATCGACGCGCAGCACGGTTTCGATTGGATGATCGCCCCAATCGCTGCGCATCGCCACCAGCAGATCAAGGGTCTGATAGGCGACCGATTCCAGGACGGCACGCGCCAGTTCCGCCGGGCCGCTGTTGCGTGTCAGACCGAAGATCGCGCCCCGTGCCTCCGGATCCCAATAGGGAGCGCCGAGCCCGGTAAAGGCGGGAACGACATAGACCCTTTGCTGCGGATCGGCTCTATCAGCCAGCGCGCCGGTTTCCGATGCTTTGTCGATGATGCCGAGCCCGTCGCGCAGCCACTGCACAGCAGCACCGGCAATGAAGATCGATCCTTCCAGAGCGTAGGTGGTCTTACCGTTCAAACGGTAGGCGATGGTGGAAAGCAGCCGATTCTTTGAGTGCACGCGGTCTTCACCGGTATTCAGAAGGGCAAAACAGCCTGTGCCGTAGGTCGATTTCACCATGCCCGGTTCGAAACACGCATTGCCGATCGTCGCGGCCTGCTGGTCGCCCGCAACCCCGAGGATCGGGATATCAATGCCGAAGATGTCAGGATCGACCGTGCCAAAATCGTCGGCACTGTCCTTGACCTCGGGCAGTAGCACCTGCGGGATGCGCAGGATCTCAAGCAGCTCGTCGTCCCATCGGTTCTCGGCGATATTATAGAGCAGAGTTCGCGAGGCATTGGTCGCATCGGTGACGTGCATGCGCCCGCCGGTCAGCTTATAGATGATCCAGCTGTCGATCGTACCGAAACAAACCTCCCCGGCTTCGGCACGGCCACGGAGTCCCTCGACATTATCAAGCAGCCAGCGCAGCTTCGTGCCGGAAAAATAGGGGTCGAGCAGCAGGCCGGTCTTGGCGGTGAAGAGCTTTTCGTAGCCGTCGACTTTCAGACGGTCGCACATCTCGGCCGTGCGCCTGTCCTGCCAGACGATCGCCTTGTGAAGCGGGCGGCCGGTGGCCCTTTCCCAGACGACCGTCGTCTCACGCTGGTTCGTGATGCCGATGGCGGCAATCGCAGATGGTGCCAAACCGCTCTTTGACACAGCGTCCCGCGCCGTTGAAAGCACCGTGTCCCAGATTTCGTTCGCATCGTGCTCCACCCAGCCGGTCTGCGGGAAATGCTGGGTGATCTCGGTCTGGGCCGACGACGCGATCCGCATCCGAGGGTCGAAAATGATGGCTCGTGACGATGTCGTGCCCTGGTCGATGGCAAGGATATGGCCGCTCATGACATCTGTTTCCTGCGCAGCAGCCATCGTTCCGCCGGAACGGCAGCTCTGTCCCCGTTTATGAACATGGAAATGGAAGACGGCCGGGCGGCAGGCGCCCGGCCGATTTGACGCTTATTTCTTGGCGTCGGCCCAGCTCTTGACGAGCTCGTCATAGTTGACGGTGATGGCCTTTTCCTTCTCGTTCTCGATCTTCAGCTGCGGCGCGAGGTTACCCTTCTTCACTGCATCTGCGTTCCAATAAGCGAGGTCATGCTCTTCGGCGAGTTTCGGCCCGATATCGCCCTGGACCTTGGCGCGTTCCAGGCGCTGGAGCACCTTCTCCTGTTCGCCGCAAAGCGAATCCATGGCTTCCTGCGCAGTCTTCGCGCCGGAAGACGCATCACCGATTGCCTGCCACCAGAGCTGTGCAAGCTTCGGATAGTCCGGAACGTTCGTACCGGTTGGCGTCCATTGGACGCGAGCCGGAGAGCGGTAGAACTCAATCAGACCGCCGAGCTTGGGAGCGCGCTCCGTGAAGCTCTTGTCGCGAATGGTGGATTCGCGGATGAACGTCAAACCAACGTGGCTCTTCTTCACATCTACCGTCTTCGACGTGACGAACTGCGCATAGAGCCACGCCGCTTTGGCGCGATCGACCGGCGTCGACTTCATCAGCGTCCAGGAACCGGCGTCCTGATAGCCGAGCTTCATGCCGTCCTTCCAGTAGACGCCATGCGGGGATGGCGCAAACCGCCATTTCGGCGTGCCATCCTCGTTGACCACCGGCAGACCTTTTTTGACGAAGTCGGCGGTGAAGGCCGTGTAAGTGAAGATCTGCTGTGCGACCTCACCCTGGGATGGAACGGGGCCGGCCTCGGAGAAGGTCATGCCCTGTGCCGCCGCCGGCGCGTAAGCCTTCAGCCAATCCAGGTACTTCTGGATCGAATAAACCGCTGCCGGACCGTTGGTATCGCCGCCCCGCGCGACGCACGAGCCGACCGGCCGCGAGTTCTCGTCGACCTTGATGCCCCATTCGTCGACCGGCTTGCCGTTCGGAATGCCCTTGTCGCCATTGCCTGCCATGGAGAGCCAGGCGTCGGTGAAGCGCCATCCGAGCGATGGGTCCTTCTTGCCGTAGTCCATGTGGCCATAGACCTTCTTGCCATCGACCTCGCGGCCGGTGAAGAATTCGGCAATATCCTCATAGGCCGACCAGTTGACCGGCACGCCGAGATCGTAGCCGTATTTCGCCTTGAAGTCCGCCTTGTTCTTCTCGTCGTTGAACCAGTCGTAGCGGAACCAGTAGAGGTTCGCGAACTGCTGGTCGGGCAGCTGATAGAGCTTGCCGTCAGGCGCCGTGGTGAAGGACTTGCCGATGAAGTCGTCGACGTCGAGGCCTGGATTGGTGACATCCTTGCCTTCATTGGCCATCCAGTCGGTCAGGCTACGTGCCTGCTGGTAACGCCAATGCGTACCAATCAGATCCGAGTCGTTGATGTAAGCGTCGTAGATGTTTTCTCCCGACTGCATCTGCGTCTGCAGCTTTTCAACGACGTCGCCCTCGCCGATGAGGTCGTGGGTGACCTTGATGCCGGTGATCGCGGTGAAGGCAGGAGCCAGTACCTTCGATTCATATTCATGCGTCGTCAAGGTTTCGGAAACGACCTTGATGTCCATGCCGGCGAATGGCTTCGCGGCATCGACGAACCACTGCATTTCCTTTTCCTGGTCGGCGCGGGAAAGCGTCGAGAGATCGCCGACTTCCTTGTCGAGAAACGTCTTGGCCTCGTCCATGCCGGCATAGGCCGATGCTGTCATCGCCAGCAGCAAGCCTGCTGTCGTCGTCAATAAGTGCCGTCGCATAATATCCTCCCAGGGTTTGCGATTGCAGTTTTCACGTCTCAGGCGGCCAGTAACCCCCGGCCATCTGTATCACCTTGGCATCACACGTAGCGGAACACACCGATGGCGTAGATCACGGAAATGCCAAGAGCCCACCAGAGGCCGGGTCCCACGAGACCCAGCCACGCAAGATGAATGAATGCTGCGCCGAGCAGCGAAATGAAGAGCCGGTCGCCGCGCGTCGTCTCGAAACGCAGCAGCCCGATGCGCGGCGAACCGCCCGGCGAAAAATACTCCCAGACGCTCATGGCAATGAGCAGTGCCAGGATCGTCAGAAAGAACAGCGCCGTCGGCAGCGTCCAGGCCATCCACGAAAAGGTCATCTCCGGTCCTCCTCAGACGCGGCCCAGGGCAAAGCCCTTGGCGATGTAGTTGCGCACGAAATAGATGACGAGCGCGCCGGGAATGATGGTCAGCACCCCGGCCGCAGCCAGCACGCCCCAGTCCATGCCGGCCGCAGATACCGTGCGCGTCATGATCGCAGAGATCGGCTTTGCGGCTGTCGTCGTCAGCGTGCGGGCAAGCAGGAGCTCCACCCAGGAAAACATGAAGCAGAAGAAGGCGGCCACACCAACGCCACTGGCAATCAGCGGCATGAAGATCTTCACGAAAAAGCGCGGGAAGGAATAGCCGTCGATATAGGCCGTCTCGTCGATCTCCTTCGGCACGCCGGACATGAAGCCTTCGAGAATCCAGACGGCCAGCGGCACGTTGAACAGGCAATGCGCCAGGGCAACGGCGATATGCGTGTCGATCAGACCGAAGGCGGAATAGAGCTGGAAGAAGGGCAGCGCGAAGACGGCCGGCGGCGCCATGCGGTTGGTGAGCAGCCAGAAGAACAGGTGCTTGTCCCCAAGGAAGCGGTAGCGCGAGAAGGCGTAGGCCGCCGGCAGCGCAGCCAGCACGGAAATAACCGTGTTCATCGCCACGTAAATGATGGAATTGATATAGCCGTTATACCAGGACGGATCAGTGAAGATGATCGCATAATTCCTGAGCGTCGGGCTCTGCGGCCAGAGCGAGAAGGCGCCGGTAATCTCGGCATTCTCCTTGAAGCTCATGTTGACCAGCCAGTAGATCGGCAGCAGCAGAAAGAGAATGTAGATCGAAGTGACGACCCAGGAGAGGTTTCCGGCGGGCTTGAATTTCATTGTCGAAACCATGGATCTCTCCTTTCTCAAGCGTTGGCATCGCTGCTGGTCATGACCGTGTAGAAGATCCATGACAGCAAGAGGATGATCAGGAAGTAGATGATCGACATCGCCGCAGCAGGACCGAGATCGAACTGGCCGACGGCCATCTTGACGAGGTCGATCGACAGGAAGGTTGTCGAATTGCCAGGACCGCCGCCGGTAACGACGAAGGGCTCGGTGTAGATCATGAAACTGTCCATGAAGCGCAGCAGCACGGCGATCAAAAGCACGCGCTTCATCTTCGGCAGCTGGATGTAACGGAAGACGGACCAGCGCGAGGCGCCGTCAATCTTGGCGGCCTGATAATAGGCATCGGGGATCGAGACGAGGCCGGCATAGCAGAGCAGCACGACGAGGCTCGTCCAGTGCCAGACGTCCATGACGATGATGGTGATCCAGGCGTCGAGCGGGTCGCGCACGTAGTTATAGTCGAGCCCGATCGCTTCCAGCGTATGGCCGAGCAGACCGATATCGACGCGGCCGAAGACCTGCCAGATGGTACCGACGACATTCCACGGGATGAGCAGTGGCAGCGCCATCAGCACCAGGCAGACCGGAACGCCAATACCCTTCTTCGGCATGTTCAGCGCAATGAAGATGCCAAGCGGAATTTCGAGCGCCAGGATGATGACGGAGAAGGCCAGGTTACGCTGCAAGGCGTCCCAAAAGCGGTCGGAGGTCAGGGTCTGCACGAACCAGTCCGTACCGGCCCAAAAGAATTCGTTGTTGCCGAACGTATCCTGAACTGAATAGTTGACGACCGTCATCAGCGGGATTGCCGCGGAGAAGGCGACGAGCACCAGGACCGGCAGAACCAGAAACCAGGCCTTGTTGTTCCAGGTCTTTTCCATGGGCCTTAAGCCTCCCTGCCGACACGCCAGGAATCGGCGTAGATGCTGATGGCCGCGGGATCGAAACTGACCCGCGCGTCCTGCGGGATTTCCGCGTCCTCGGTCATGACGATCGCCAGCGGCTGGCCGGCGAAACGGGCGCGGACGATCTTCTGCCTCCCGATATCCTCGACCTTGAGGATCGACACGGGCATGCCATCGCGACCCAACCGGATGAATTCAGGACGGATGCCGAGTTCCACCTTGGCTGCCCGTGACGTGTCGGGCGCGTAGTCGAGATCGATCGTTTCCTCGCCGACCCGGACGCTGGAGCCAGCGACCTTGGCGGGCATGACATTCATGCCGGGCGAGCCGATGAAATAGCCGACGAACGTATGGCTCGGCCGCTCGAAAAGCTCCGCAGGCGTCCCGATCTGGACTATCTCGCCATCGTACATGACGACCACCTTGTCGGCGAAGGTCAGCGCCTCGGTCTGGTCATGCGTGACATAGACCATGGTGAAGCCGAACTGCTTGTGCAATCGCTTCAATTGCGAGCGTAGCACCCATTTCATATGCGGATCGATGACCGTCAGCGGCTCATCGAACAGGATGGCATTGACATCGTTGCGCACGAGGCCGCGGCCGAGCGAAATCTTCTGCTTCTGGTCGGCCGTCAACCGCTGCGCCTTGCGCTTGGCCCAACCGGTGAGATCGATCATCTCGAGGATCTCGCGTACCCGCCGGTCGACTTCCGGCTCGGCGACGCCGCGGTTGCGCAGCGGAAAGGCGAGATTGTCGTAGACCGTCATCGTGTCGTAGATGACCGGAAACTGGAAGACCTGAGCGATATTACGCGCCTGCGTCGAAAGATCGGTGACATCCCTGCCATCGAAGAGGATGCGCCCGTGCGAGGGCTGCAGCAGCCCGGAAATGATGTTGAGCAACGTGGTCTTGCCGCAACCGGAGGGACCGAGCAGCGCATAGGCGCCGCCGTCATTCCACTCGTGGTCGACTTCCTTCAGGGAATAATCTTTTGCAGTCCTCGGATTCGGTCCGTAGGCGTGGCGGATATGGTCGAGCGTGATACGTGCCATTGAGACCTCCTATGCCGCCTGATTGCCGGTTGCGATTGCCCGCCCCTGCGGCCCGAAGGCCATGAGATGGCGGGTGTCCAGGAAGACGGCGATCTCCGTATCCGGGTCGATATCGTGGATGCCGTGCGCCAGCATCACCCAGCGCACACCGTTGAAATCGACATGCACGAAGCTTTCGGAACCGGTGATTTCCGAAATCTGCGTGCGGGCGACAAGCTTTGGCGAAGCCGCGGTCTGGGCTTCAAGCGACAGGTGATGCGGATGAAAGGCGATCGTCACCGCACCGTCGGGTGTGCCGGCCAGATGCGGCGGCACGACGATCTCGGCGCCACCGGCATGATGGAAACTGCCGCCGGCTTTCGTTACGTCGATGAAGTTCAGCGGCGGATCGGCGAAGGTTTTGGCGGTGATGAGGTCGACAGGCCGGCGATAGACGGCGATCGTGTTGCCGAACTGCGTGACGCGGCCTTCGCTGAGCGTCGCCGTATTGCCGCCGAGCAGCAGAGCTTCTGACGGTTCCGTCGTTGCATAGACGAAGATGGCGCCGGATTGGGCGAAAATGCGCGGCAGCTCTTCGCGCAGCTCCTCGCGCAGCTTGTAGTCCAGGTTGGCGAGCGGCTCATCGAGCAGCACGAGGCTGGCATTCTTGACGAGCGCGCGGGCAAGCGCGGTGCGCTGCTGCTGACCGCCGGACAGATTGAGCGGCGTCCGGTCGAGATAGGGTGTCAACTTCAAAAGCTCGGCCGCCTTGCGCACCTCGGTGTCGATCGTCTTGGCATCGCGCCCGGCAATGCGCATCGGCGAGGCGATGTTTTCGTAGACGCTGAGGGCGGGATAATTGATGAACTGCTGGTAGACCATCGCGACATTGCGCTTCTGCACCGGCATACCAGTGACGTCGGCGCCGTCAAAATGGACCGAACCGCTGGTCGGCCGATCGAGACCGGCCATCAGCCGCATCAATGATGTCTTGCCGGAGAGCGTCGGTCCGAGCAGGACATTCAGCGATCCCCGTTCAAATGTCAGATCCGTCGGGTGAATGTGATATTCACCGCCGACCATCTTTGCGGCATTGCGCAATTCAAGCATTCCGGCTCCCGTGCCTCCTCAAGACGGGACCACATGCCATCCTACCCGGCAAGCTGAGCGGGCAAGGCGGCGATGTACTCCTCCAATATGTGCATTTGTTGCGTCGTCATGTGCAGTCCGGCCTTCGTTCTCCGCCACAGCACATCCTCCGCGGAAACGGCCCATTCATTGTCGATCAGATAGCGAACTTCAGCCTCGTAGAGATCGGATCCGAACAGTCTGCCGAGGTCTTCGATCTTCTGGGCCTTGCCGAGAAGTGTGGTTGCCTTCGTGCCATAGCGACGGACAAGCCGGCGGGCATGGGCTTCGCTCAGGAACGGATAGCGAGCCTTGAGCTTGCTGACTTCGCCCTCATAGCCCTGCGCCGGAAAGTCGCCGCCCGGCAGATGGCTGCCCGCCGTCCACGGCTTTCCCTTGATGCCGATCGCCTCGCCAATCTTCTCCATCGCATGTTCCGACAGACGCCGGTAGGTGGTGAGCTTTCCGCCGAACACGTTGAGCAACGGCGCCTCGCCCTCCTTGCCCTCGACCTTCAAGACATAGTCGCGGGTGGCTTCCTGCGCTTTCGACGCTCCATCGTCGAAGAGTGGGCGAACCGCCGAATAGGTCCAGACGATATCTTCGGGTCTGACCGGCTCCTTGAAATATTCGGACGCCGCATTGCAGAGATAGAGCGTCTCCTCCTGCGAAATCTTCACGTCCTTCGGATCGGCGGTGTAGTCGCGGTCGGTGGTGCCGATCAGTGTGAAGTCATTCTCGTAGGGAATGGCGAAGATGATGCGATTGTCGGGGTTCTGGAAGAAATAGGCGCGCGGGTCCTCAAATTTCTTCTTGACGATGATGTGACTGCCCTGGACGAGGCGTACATGGCGGGCTCCGTTCTGGCCGAAGGCGGAACGGATGACATGGTCGACCCAGGGACCGGCGGCGTTGACGAGCAGGCGGGCTTGATGGCGCGCCCCTTCGCCGGTTACCGTATTGATCGTCTCGATGTTCCAGATGCCCTTGCCCTGCGCATCCTTTTCCTGCCGGGCCGAAACCACTTTGGTGCGCGGCATGATCAAAGCACCCTTGTCGGCGGCATCGCGGGCATTGAGCACCACCATGCGGGCATCATCGACCCATCCATCAGAATATTCGAAGGCCTTCGCAAAGATCGCCTTCAGCGGTTTTCCCGCGGGATCGGTGCGCATGTTCAAGACCGACGTCGGCGGCAACAGCTTGCGGCCGCCCAGATGGTCATAAAGGAACAGGCCAAGCCGGATCATCCAGGCCGGCCTTATCCCGCCCTTGTGATAAGGCAGCACGAAGCGCAGCGGCCAGATGATATGCGGGGCCATGGCCCACAGGATCTCGCGCTCCATCAGCGATTCCCGCACCAGGCGGAACTCGTAATGTTCGAGATAGCGCAAGCCGCCATGGATGAGCTTGGTGGCACCCGACGAGGTGCCGGAGGCGAAATCATTCATCTCGGCAAGCGCAACCGTATAACCACGACCGACCGCATCGCGGGCGATGCCGCAGCCGTTTATCCCGCCTCCTATGACGAAAATATCGTGGACTCGGCCCATGTTCCCCCTCTGCGAGCCAGGAAAAGCACAACGGTTCTCCCGACCATTGCGAAAGTAAATATGATTAAACCGAAAATTTTCCGAATGTCAAACGAATGTTATTCGCCGCCAAAATCAGCGATTGGCTTTCGCGGTTTCGACGAGCACGACGCCGCTCTGCTGACAGATATTGCGGATGGAAGGCGAGTCGCATTGGTCGGTGATGAAGGTGTGAACCTGCGAAATCTGCCCGATACGGACGGGGGCCGTCCGTTCGAACTTGGTCGAATCCGCAACCAGGATGACGTGTCTGGCATTGGCGATGATGGCTTGCGCCACCTTCACCTCTCGGAAATCATAGTCGAGCAAAGCGCCGTCCGGATCGATCGCAGAGGCCCCGATCACGGCATAATCGACCTTGAACTGGCGGATGAAATCGACCGCAGCCTCGCCGACAATACCGCCATCGGACTGGCGCACGACGCCGCCGGCAATGACGACCTCGATATTGTCCATCAACCGCAACCTGTTGGCTACATTGATGTTATTGGTGATCACCATCAATTCATGATGATCGGAAAGCGCCTCTCCGACAGCTTCCGTCGTCGTGCCGATATTGATGAAGAGCGAGCTGTTGTTGGGGATGATATCGGCTGCCGCAACACCGATCGCCTGCTTTTCCGTCGCGGCAATCTGACGGCGTGCATCATAGCGGACATTCTCCGTCCCGCGCGGGAAGGTTGCGCCGCCGTGAATGCGCGTCAAAAGTTGCGCATCGCAAAGATCATTGAGATCCTTGCGGATCGTCTGCGGCGTCACGGCAAACTGTGTTGCCAGATCGTCGACGAGGACGCGGCCCGATGACTTTGCAAGCGCGATGATCTTCTCCTGGCGATCCGACAGAAACATGCGCCCCTCCTTCGTTTGATTTTCATCTTTAGCGAAACTTCGGTTCGAGGCAAACCAATCGCAGCGGATGCATGCGTCTCTTTGCAATATTATCGGGTGCTGAAATCCCTTTGGATATTGCAAATCTCGCCCCGTCTCTGCCTTGTTGCTTGCTTAACGTGACGTGCGATTCGCGACGGGCGGAGTACGCATGAGGGACAAAAGGAGAGTTCGATGACAGACGCCAAGAGCGGCATTACAGGATTGCGGCCGCAGATTACGGTGATTGGCGTCGGCGGTGGCGGCGGAAACGCGATCAACAACATGATCGCCGAGAAACTGGCGGGCGTTGATTTCATCGCCGCAAATACCGATGCCCAGGTTCTCGCAACCTCCAAGGCATCGCGCCGCATCCAGCTCGGTGCGCACGTGACGGAAGGCCTCGGCGCCGGTTCCCTGCCGGAAGTCGGCCAGGCCGCCGCCGAGGAGTCGCTCGACGAGATCATGGATCATCTGAACGGCTCGCACATGTGTTTCGTCACCGCCGGCATGGGCGGCGGCACCGGCACGGGTGCTGCACCCGTCATCGCCCAAGCGGCCCGCGCGGCCGGCATCCTGACGGTCGGAGTCGTCACCAAGCCCTTCACCTTCGAAGGCAACCGGCGCATGAAGATGGCCGAAGCCGGCATCGAGGCGCTGCGCCGGGCCGCCGATACCGTCATCGTCATTCCCAATCAGAACCTCTTCCGCATTGCCGACGCGAAAACCACCTTCGCCGATGCCTTCATGACGGCTGACCGCGTGCTTTATTCCGGTGTCGGCTGCATTACCGATCTCATCGTCAAGGAAGGCTTGATCAATCTCGATTTCGCCGATGTGAAATCCGTCATGCGCGGCATGGGCCGGGCAATGATGGGGACGGGGGAGGCCAGCGGCGAGGCGCGCGCGATGAAGGCAGCGGAAGCCGCCATCGCCAACCCACTGCTCGACGATATCTCGATGAGGGGCGCCAAGGGCGTGCTGATTTCGATTTCCGGCGGCTCGGATATGACGCTGTTCGAAGTCGACGAGGCGGCAAGCCGCATCCGTGACGAAGTGCAGGACGACGCCGAAATCGTCGTCGGCGCGATTTTCGACCGGGGCCTAGACGGCACGTTCCGGGTCTCCGTCGTCGCGACCGGCCTTGACGGCGTCGGCCAGACCGCCTCCGCCGTGGCAGAGTTTGCGCCTGGACAAGGCCAGACCCGCACGCTGCAGTAAGGCGCGGGCTCGCATGACGGCGGGAGGCCGATGGCCTTCCGCAAATGTCCTTAGCCTGCCATCGCGATCACCTCTCCAGCAGCCCTTCGTCCGCTCTCCCATGCGCCATGCGCGGTCGAGAAGTCGGATTGATGCGTCGCCTCGCCGGCAAAGAACAGCCGCTCGCCAACCGGGCGCGCCAGCACCGATCTCGCGCCGGCATGGCCTGGAAGCGCGTGGCTGTAGGAGCCGCGTACCCAATCCGCGTGGCACCAGGAGGAGGCCGCCAAGGGCCGCAGGTGGCGGCGGATGTCGTTTCCGAGCAGCGACGACAGCTGGTCGAGCGCAAAGGTGAAGGCCTCAAGCAGACCCGCGCTTTCGATGACGAAGGCGCCCTTGCCGCCGAAGAAGCCTTCGATGACCGGGCGGCCGAGCGGGCGAATGTAATAGCTGCCGGTCTCGTCATTTCTAGCATCGCCGAGCAAGTGGGTTTCGGCTTCGAGGCCATGATTGCCGTGAAGCCCGATGAACAATTTGTCGGCGAGGCCGAGCGGCAATTGAGCCGCGGCATGCAGGTGATCGTCAACCTTGGGGTCGAAGGCAATGGTGCCACGGGCAAGAACATTGGTCGAAACCGTCACGATCGCCGTACCTGCCATGACGGGGCCGCGATCGGTTTCGAGCCTGACGCCCTGACCCATCAGCGCGACGCGGCGCACCGGCGTCGACAGGCGAAGGGTTACGTCGGGAACGGCTGCACCGATCAGACTTCCGTAGCCTTCGAGAACGCGCCAGTTGGCAGCGGTTGCGGCATTGTCGTAGGCAAGGAAATCGGCGGCCGACAGCCTCTCCAGCGGGGCACCGTTCAGATAGCCGCTCAGCGATTGACAATAGGCGTTCCATTCGCCATTGGGCTCCAGCGCGTCCGATGCCCTGTCGCTTGCCGGCGGATTGGCCCGCAGCCGTTCTTCAAGGGCCTCCCAGGCGGAGACAGCTGCTGCACGCTCATCAGGCGAAAAACCAAGATCGCGCCACTGGTTCTGCCATGCCGTCGGCCCGCGTTCGATCGTGAAACCGGCCTCGCGGCCGATCGCGACAAGGGGATTGCGTTCGGCCGAATGCAACCAGCCGCAGCCCATGTCGAGCGACATGCCGGAAAGGTCGACCGTCCAGGCCCGACCGCCGACGCGGTTGCTGGCTTCGAGGATGATGACCGAGCGTCCGGCATCGGTGAGGCTTCGTGCCGCAGCAATGCCTGCTGCGCCGGCACCAATAACAGCCGCATCGTAGTTGATCGTCACCGCTTCGCCCCGCGCTTCGTCATCACCTTGATAGGCTTAAGCTTTACATGGGAGCCGCACCCGCTTCAATGCGCCAGAAAGCCTGCTACTATGCCGACATGACCTTCTTCGAAACCCTTGTTGCCCTTTTGGCCGTCGCCATCCTGCTCCTGCAGATCACCCGCCGCATGCACCTGCCCTATCCCGGCATCCTGGCCGCCGCCGGCGTCGGCGTGGCGATGCTGCCGGGTGCGCCGACCATTCCAATCGATCCGCCAACAGCGCTTGCTCTGTTCATAGCCCCCGTCCTCGTCGATTCCGCCTACGACTTCCCGATCGGTGCTGCGCGGCGCATGCTGCTGCCGCTGATCTTCTACGCCGTCATTGCCGTTCTGGTGACGACAGGCGTGGTGGTGTCGATCAGCATAGCGACGGTCGGCCTGCCGATCGCAGTGGCCGTTACGCTCGGCGCCATCGTTGCACCACCCGATGCGGCGGCAGCCACCGCCGTGCTTTCGAACCTGCCGGTGGATCGGCGTGTGGATGCTCTGCTCAAGGGTGAAAGCCTGTTTAATGACGCAACAGCGCTGTTGCTATTTGGGGCCGCGCTCACCGTGCAGGCACGCGGCGGGCTGGATGGCGCGACCGCACTTCAGATCGGGTTCGCCGCACCCGGCGGTATTCTCTTCGGCATCGCCTTCGGCTTCTTCGTCTCGCGGCTTCGGCCCTTTACGGAAAACACTGTCGGCGGCACGCTGCTGCAATTCGTCTATGCCTTCTCGACCTGGCTGATCGCCGAGCATCTGCATCTCTCGGCCGTGCTGGCAACGGTTGCGAGCGCCATGACGATCGCGATGCTGTCGACGGTCGACGATTCCCCACGCATGCGGGTGCATTCCTTCGCGGTGTGGACGACCGTCGTTTTCCTGCTGAACGTCGTGGCCTTCCTGCTCATGGGCCTGCAGGCCCGCAGCATCCTGGAATCCATGTCCGCAGGCGAGCTCGAGCGAGCGCTCGGCTTTGCAGCCATCGTTGTGGTCGGTGTGATCCTTACCCGTCTGGCGATGGCCTTCCTGCTGCACGCATACGTCATCTCACGCCACCGGCCCGGCAAGCTGCTGTCGCCTTTCAGGCATGGGGAGACTTTTCTCGTCGGCTGGTCCGGCATGCGCGGTCTCGTGACACTCGCCACCGCCTTTGCCCTGCCTGCCGATTTTCCGGAACGGAACCTGGTCGTTCTGACTGCCTTTTCAGTGGTGCTCGCAACTCTCGTTATCCAAGGGGCAACGCTTGCCCCGATGATCCATTTCCTGAAGCTCGGACGGCAGGCTGAGGTCCGGGAGGAACTGGAGGCCGCAAGGCGTTCGCTTGCGGAAGCGGCGTTCCAGCGACTGGAAAAGGAAGATGGCGCCGAGGCCGAGGCGATCCGGACGATCTGCCGGGATCACTGGACTGGGCCGGCAGAAGCTGGCGAGACGTCGCCGCTCACGCGACGCCGCAAGCTGACGATCGCCGCCGTGATCGCTCAGCGACAACGGCTCGAGGAATTGCGCGACAAGGATAAGATCGGCGCGACGCAATATCTCGAACTGCAGGAAGATCTCGACTGGAAGCAGCTCTCGGTCGGCTCCGACGAGGATCGGCGCATCACCGAGAGCTAGGGGCAGACTGCAGGGTGAGAGGCAACCCTTGCAGTCGCCCCAATATTGCATGCCGGTCCGATTTCACCGTCGCCTCGACGATCTCGAATTCGCAAAGCATGACCGGCGGCTGCCCGTAAGGCGCGCTGATTCAAGCGGCAGCCTGTTATGCTCTACGACAGTTTTTTTCGACAGGTCGACGATCGATTCGTGGACTTTGCCGGAGCTCGAATTCAGTGACAGGACAAATGCTTGCCCGGGAAGCCGCTTTCCTTCGCGGTATATGGCCACATCGGATTTGGCCGACTCCTTCAGACGAATGATCGGAAAGCGGATCGATTGCGGCAGTTGCTTTTCGTCCTTCAGAATAGCGACTGCTTGCGAGATTCATAAGGCCAACCGCAGCGATCGAGACAATTCTACCCGGCGATCTCAACGGATACTGAACGGGAAATATTTCGCGTTGATCGTATCGTAGGTGTCGTTAGCCTGGATCTCCTCGAGCGCGGCATTGAGCTTGTTCAGCAACGGCTTATCGGTCGGGCGCACGGCGATCCCGGCTCCGTCGCCGAAATATTCGGTGTTCTTGATATCCTCGCCCTTGAATTCGCAACAGCTGCCCGCCTTGGTGTTTGCGAGCCAGTCGTAGACCGCCAGCTTGTCTTCCAGGATGATATCAACCTTGCCGTCGGCAAGGCCCTTGTAAAGATCCGGAGAGGCTTGAAACACGGTCGTCGCTACACCGCTGTAGAATTTCTTGGCGTAGGACTCCTGGGAGGTCGCTGCCGTCACGCCAAGGCGCAGTTTCTTCAGATCATTGGGTGATGTGCCGGCAATCTCGTCGTTCTTGCGCGCGATGAAGACTGTCGGGCTGTCATAATATTTCTGGGTGAAGGCAACCTTTTGCCGCCGCTCGGCGCTCATCGACATCGACGAGATGATTGCGTCATACTTGTTGTCCAGCAGGTTCGGAATCATCGCCGTCCATTCCTGGATGACGAATTCGCACTTCAATTTCGCCGCCTCGCAAAGGGCGTTGGCGATATCCACGTCGAACCCCTGAAGCTGATTATTGGAATCGACATAGTTGAACGGAGGAAATGCGCCCTCGACGGCTATGCGGATGCTGTCGTTTTCGCCAGCCCGGACAACAGCAGGCTCGACAATTCCGGCTGCAACAACGGCCGCGCAAGCAAATGCGAAGAACTTCGAACGAAAAACAGATCCAAATCGCAACATATCAATCACCTTGAGGTAGAGTTCGACTGCCAACCTTGCATCGGCAAGCGTTGCGCGATGAACAGCAAATCACAAAACGATTAAAAAGCTCATCATTTTGGGGCATTAAATTTGATGCTGCTTGAAAAGCTTTTTGTAAACAATCCAGGTCAGTATCAGGGCGCTCGGGGAGAAGACTGCGTGCCTGCTGTTCCGTCTTTAAGAATAGTGCATCATAGATCGGCCAGGACGTCGTCCGGGTCGATATTGGTGCTGCTTGCGATCAGCGGCCTGGCAATTCTTGGGCTGGTGTTTCTGGCAGCTATCTGGGCCGGCAAGGAAAGCGACGCAGCCGCCCTCGATCGACAGCGGCAGCTGGTCAACAGCCGCCTCCTCGATCAGGTACGGCGCGTGTCACAGGACATCCAGCTAATGGGGGCAGGTTATGCCTCGCTGCTGCTTGCGGATTCGGCAGCGGCGAGCGGCAAGAGCGAACGCATGGGCGCGACGTCGGCTGCGACCTTCGGGAAGATTGCGACAACGGTATTCGGCTACAACGCGGCATTCCTCGTCACCCCGGCAGGCGAGCTTGCGCTGCAGTCCGATCCGGAAACAAAACGCCGCTTCAAATGGGTGCGGCCACTGCTGCAGCCGATGATCCAGGATCTGGAAGCAAAGCAGCACGGTGCGCCGCAGGGGCCGAGTTCGGACCCGGAACCCAGCCGGGTGGAGCTGATGCGACTTGAGGGCCGCCCTTCGGTGGCCGGCGTCGTCTCGGTCACGGGTTCTTCGAAAGTCGATCCGCAGGACGGCAATGGCGGCAACAGGCTATACCTCGTGGCGTTCCGCTTCTTGGACGGCGTCACACTCGATACGCTGAGCCGCGAACAGGGTTTGGCCGGCGCTCGCTATGCCCGAACCGCGGATCAGGAGCAGAATGAAGTTGCCTTCCAAATCGAGGCGACGGCGACAGGCGAACCGATCGGCTTCATTATCTGGAGGCCGGATCTGCCCGGCTCACGTGTCATCGGCCGGCTTGTTCCCGTGCTCTCCGTGGCTGGCCTTGTCATCGCAGGCCTCTTCTTCGCCCTGATGGGCCGTTTGCGCGGCAGCCTCAGAGAACTCAGCGCCAGCGAGCATCATGCACGGCATCTCTCTCTGCATGATGTTTTGACGGGCCTGCCGAACCGGGCGCTGTTTGCAGCCCGTTTCGAGCAATGCCTCGCGGCCATGAAATCCCCCGGCAAGCGTTCCGTCCTTGCGCTCGTCGACCTCGACAAATTCAAGGACGTGAACGACATCCATGGGCATGCCGCCGGTGACGAGCTGCTGCGCTGCGCCGTCGACAGGATGAATGCCCTGATCGAATCAAGGGACACGCTTGCAAGGCTTGGCGGCGATGAATTCGCCCTGCTTCTTCCCGATGCCAGGGAAGGCAACGATAGCCACATCCTCCTCTGCAACGCCATTATCGAGGCCCTGAGCAAGCCGTTCCAGCTTCGCGGCGGTGACGTCGTCGTCCGCATCGGATGCTCGATCGGAATTGCTCCCATTGACGACGCGGCTGAGGCAACCAGCGAGATTCTGCGGCGTGCAGACGTCGCCCTTTATGAAGCCAAGACCAACGGGCGCGGCCGCCTGATCGAATATGACCCCTTGCTCGATCACCGGGTCGAGGCACGGGAAAATCTCAAAAACGATCTTCGCCTGGTGCTGGAGGGTCCTACGCATCTCCCCGGCCGCGAGAAGAGTGCATCTTCAGGTGATCCGGGCCATCTGGAGGTCTTCTTTCAGGGCGTGCATCGCGGCGACGCGCATGGCAGGCTCTCGGGTGCGGAAGCTCTCTTGCGGTGGCGCCATCCCACCCACGGCTTGTTGTCGCCTGACAAGTTCATTCCGATCGCTGAGGAGGCTGGCATGATCGACCAGCTCGGCCAGTGGGTGCTTCGAAATGCGGCAAAGGCTGCCGCAACCTGGCCGGCCGATATGTCGGTTGCCGTCAACGTCTCGCCCTCGCAAATCCGCCATCGCGACTTCGACCGGCACGTGCTGTCGATCCTGGCGCAAACCGGCCTGCCGCCATCGCGCCTCGAACTGGAACTGACCGAAGCCGCGCTCTTCAATATCGACGAGACCGCGCAAGACACGCTCGGCAGGCTTCGAGCCCGAGGGATCCGGATCGCGCTCGACGATTTCGGCACCGGCTTTTCCTCACTCAGTCACCTCATTCAGTTCAACATCGACCGGATCAAGATCGACCGGTCCTTCGTACGGCTGCTCGGAACACAGGCCGAAGGCGCCGCCATCGTTTCGGCGATCCTAGGCTTGAGCCGTACGCTCGGGAAAGCGACGACGGCGGAAGGCGTCGAGACAGAGGGGCAAAGAGACTTTCTCGTCGCGGCCGGCTGCAACGATTTGCAGGGTTTCCTGTTCTCCCGTCCGATGCCCCTCTCCGACTTCCTGTCGTCGATGCACGCGACGGAAGCGGCAAGCCAGACCATCCGCTGACGGCCTGGTGCTACTGCCGCCTGCCGATCGTCCAGACGAGATAGGGCGCGCCAGCGAAGGCGGCGAAGAGCCCAAGCGGCAACTCATAAGGGAAGGTCGCGGTACGCGCGCCGAGATCGGCGATCACCATCAGCACCGAGCCGATGACAGCCGAGGCGAGAAGCCGGCTGCCTGGCTTTTCGAAGCCGGCACGGTGCGCAATATGCGGCGCCATCAGACCGATAAAGCTCAAGGGACCGACGAGGAGCGAGGCAGCCGCCGTGGCGATGCCCGCCATCAGCACCATCATTGTGCGAGCGCCAACCAGGGGCAGGCCAAGTGCCATCGCAGTCGGCGCACCGAGCGGCAGAATCACCAGCCAGCGCGTGAAGATCAGGCTGATTGCGAGGATGACGATGGTGAGGCCGGCAAGGAACGCGGCCGTTCCAGGGGTTGCCGCAGCCGCCGAGCCACCGAGCCAGGCAAGGATCTGCCAGGCGCGCTGGTCGCCGACGGCAAGAAGCGCGCTCAGGATCGCCGAGCTGAAAGCGCTGACGGAAATGCCTGCTAGCAACAGGCGTTCGGGCGGCAAATGCCGGCGGGCAGCAAACAGGGCGACGATGATCAGCACAAAAACGGCACCGCCGCCGGCGCCGAGGAAGAGCGCGGGCGCGCCGGCATCCGCAGAGACGCTGAGGGCAACGGCATAACCGACGCCGGCACCGCCGCTGACGCCCAGCACCTCGGGACTTGCCATCGGATTGCCGGTCAGGCGCTGCAGCATGGCGCCTGCCATTGCGAGCAGCCCGCCGGCAGCAGCCGATGCCACCAGCCGCGGCCAGCGGGCGGGAAAGAGTTCCCAGAAGAGATCGCCGCTCAGCAGCGCCCATCCGTCAGGCAGGCGGGCAACGCAGAGGGCCGCCCAGGCAAGCGGCGGTAGCAGGCAGAGAATGAGGACAAGCCGCGACAGCGGCGCGCGGGAAACGAAAACGCTATCGGGCGGCTGCGGCGGCTCGACGGCGCGCACCTGCGGCAACAGCCAGAGCAAGAGCGGGCCACCAATCAGCGCCGTCACCGACCCTGTCGGAAAGGTTTCGCCGGCCGAAGAGGCGACGAGCTGGACGACGCCATCGCACAGCCAGAGCAAAATCCCGCCGGCGACAGGCGACAATAGCAGGATGCTGCGCGCCGTGCGGATGCCGAGCAGGCGGATCATCGCCGGAGCGGCAAGACCGACGAAGCTGACGAGGCCGACGGCAGCCGCTACACCGGCACTGAGCGCCACGGCAAGGCTTGCAACGGCGATGCGCGTGCCGGCGAGTGCCACGCCGAGCGAGCGTGCGCTGCTGTCGCCGAGCCCGAGCAGGGTCAGCGGGCGCAAGAGCAGGAGGGTGACGGCAAGGCCGAGCAGCAGCTCCAGGCCGAGCGTTACCGTTGTCGACCAGTCCTGCTGGCTGAGCGAGCCGCCATTCCAGGTCACCAGCGACATCAGATATTCGCCCTGCGAGAGCGTCATCGCCGCCGACAGCGCGCTGCAGGTAATGCCGACCAGCAGGCCGGAAACGGCCATGGTGATGGGCTCGAAGGCACGCCGCCAACCGAGCAGGAAGACGAGAGCCATCGCCACGGCGGCTCCGGCCAGCGCGACGAAGGCGCGGTAGCCATCTAGCACCTCGGGAAAGAACAACGTGGCTGCGACGATCGCAAGCTGCGCGCCGGAGGAGACCCCGAGCGTGGAGGGATCGGCAATCGGGTTGCGAAGCAGCCTCTGCAACAGGGCGCCGGCAAGCCCGAGAGCTGCGCCCGCCAGAATCGCGACCGCCCCGCGCGGCAGGATGGCATAGGCGAAAATGATTTGCTGCGTCGTCATCTGTGCAGCGTCGAAGGGCAAGGACGGCCAGTCTGCAAAAGGCAGATGAATGAGAGCCGCCCACAGAAAGAGGGTGACGGCGGCGGCAAAGGCAAGAAATGCGGCGGCGCGTGCGGCTCTCATCACGGCCTTTCTCCTGACGACAGCATCGCCGCCTTGAAAAGCCGCGTGAAACGGGCGGCAGCCGCGATGCCACCATAGGGATTGATATTGCCAAGCATCAGCACACGCCCGTCCCGCACCGGCCGCAGCGATTGCCAGATCATGCTGTTCTTCAAGCCGCTGCGGGCTTCAACAGGGATATCGGAAATGATAACGATGCGCGCCTCAGGCTCGGCGGCGAGGTTTTCGACCGGCACCGGCGCGGCGAAGGTGTAGCGGGAGCGGTCCGTCCAGGCATTCGGCAGGCCAAGCCGGGACAGGATATCGCCGAACATGCTGTCGGTGCCGAAGACGCGGACATGCCGCGCATCGCCGATATTGACGAGATAGGTCGGGCGCGCGGCAAATCTCTGCAGGCTGAGGCGCGCCTCCTCGACAAGGGCTGCCTGCCCAGCCACGACTTCGCGTCCGCGCGCTTCGAGGTCAAGCGCCTTTGCGAGCGCCGAGACGGCATCGATCGCCTTCTGATAGGGCGGCTCGCCCCTGTTGTAGAAAGGCAGCGACAGGGTGGGGGCGATCGCCCGAAAGCTCGCTTCGAACCTGACGTAGAAGGGCGAAATCAGGATGAGGTCCGGGCGCAAGAGACGCAGGAGTTCGAGGTTCGGCGATCCGCGCAGGCCGAGATCGGCGACGCTCTCGTCCAGCACCGGCTCGACCGCATCCTTGCGGAACTGCACGAGCTCGGTCGCAGCCACTGGCATGACACCGAGAGCCACCAGCGTTTCCAGCATGGCCCAGTCGATTGCCGCGATGCGCTTTGGCAGCAATTGAGGCGTTTGCGCAAAGGCTTTGCCGGGAATAGCGAAAGCCGCCAGCAGGGCCAGCGCCTGCCGACGGCCGATCGGATGGTGGTCCCATCGGTTTCCTGTTTGAATGTCTTTCACCATTGAAAGGTCAGCCTGCCCATCACCGTTCTGCCATCGCCATAGGTGCAGCCGAAGGCGCTGCAGCTTGCAACATAATCCCTGTCGGCAAGGTTCTTGACGTTCAGCGAGGCGGTCATATTGTCCTTCTTGTAATGCACTGCTGCATCGAAGAGGGTCACGGCGTCAAGATCGAGCGTGTTCTTGGTATCGCCGTAGCGCTGGCCGACATAGCGTATTCCGCCGCCGAGACCGAAGCCTTCGAGCGCCGTATCCTCGGGGAAGGTGTAATCGAGCCAGAGGCTGGCCGCATGCTCAGGCACATTGTCGGGGCGCTTGCCATCATCAACACCACCGACGATTTCGGCCTGCATGTAGGTGTAGGCGGCACGCAGGTCGAGCCCGTCGGTGAGGCTCGTGACACCTTCCAGTTCGGTGCCCTTTACGTCGACTTCGCCGATCTGTACGGGCACCCCGCCTATCGTCGTCAGTACATTCTTCTGTTTCAGGTCGTAAGCAGCGACGGTGAAATAGCCGTTCCAGCCCTGCGGCTGGTATTTGATGCCGACTTCCACCTGCTCGCCCGTCGTCGGCTGCAGAGGACCACCGGTCGCAGGCACCGGTACCGGCTCGAAGGAGGTGGCATAGCTGATGTAAGGCGCGATGCCATTGTCGAAGACATAGCTGAGGCCGGCGCGGCCCGTCAGCTTCTGGTCATCCTTGTCGAGTGAGCGCGACAGACCCGTCAGCCGGTTCGTCGAGGTTCCCGCGGTGCTTGCCCAGTCCTGGCGAAGGGCTGCCGTTGCGCGCCAATTCTCATAGGCGAGTTCGTCCTGCACATAGAGACCAACCTGCGTCATGGTGGAATCGACATAGGTGCTGAGCGTCGGCGCAATCAGATTGACGGAGCCATAGACCGGGTTGAAGGCGTCGAGGGGGGTGGCGCGCCAGAACTGCGTGCCGACATTGTTGTCGTAATAGCGGTAGTCCAAGCCGAACAGCATCTTGTGCCTGATATCGCCGGTGTCGAATTCCGCAAGCAGGTTGTTGTCGACGTTGAAGGTGTTGAGCAACTCGTCCTGGAAGGTGGCATTGCGGTTGATCGTCCGACCTCCGGTAAGCCCCTGCGTCGACATGCCAAGCGCCTGATAGTTCCAGTCGAAATTCTGGTAGCGGAAGTTCTGGCGGAAGGTCCAGGTATCGTTCAGGCGATGTTCCAGCTCATAACCGAGATTGGTCAACGTCCGGTCCGATTTGTCGAAGCTCTTGTCGCCGACGAAGAAGTCCCGTGACAGGCGATTGGCGTGCGATGCGTTGAGCGTGAGTTGCGGCGGCAAGCTGGACGGCGTGCTCGGATTATCGTGCTGAATGCTCGTCAGGATCGTCAGCTTGGTGTCTTCATCAGGCTGCCAGGTCAGCGCCGGGGCGATGAAATAGCGGTCGTTGTCGAGTTCATCGACCTGTGCAGATGCCGTCCTTGCCAGTCCCGTCAGTCGATAGGCGAAATCGGAATTGCCGGGAATGATATCGCCAAAATCGAAATAGGTGCCATAGGTGTCGTAGCTGCCGGCCTGTACCCCGATTTCGCCGAAACGTTCGAAAATCGGCCGTTTGCTGATGAGATTGATCATGCCGCCGGGATTGCCCTGGCCATACATGACAGAAGCCGGACCACGCAGCACTTCGATACGTTCGAGCTGGTAGGGGTCGACGGCTGGGGCACCGGCCGTGCGCATCATGCGCAATCCGTTCAGGAACTGCGCCTGGCGGCTGTCGAAACCGCGGATGCGCGGCGAATCGAAGCGCGGGTCGGCGCCATAGGGCTCGCCGACGACGCCGGGTACGTAATCAAGCGCCTGGCCGACGGTCTCGGCATTCTGCGACGTCAGCTGATCGGCCGTTAAGACAGAGACCGATTGCTGGGTTTCGATGAGCGGCGTACCGGTCTTGGTGGCGGTCGCACTCGTGCTGGCGACAAATCCCTTTACCGGCTCCGTCGGGTCCTCGTCCTTGGAACCGCTGATGACGATCGGGGCGAGCGTCGTCGGACTGGCCTCCTGTGCGAGCGCCGGCAAGAGCGGCGTCAGAAGCGCGCATGCGAGCGCCGTGGTCGAAGCGCATTTTCGAGCGCGAAGAAAAACAGTCATCGGGATTCGTCATATGGCTTAAAACTGGATTGATGTAATCAAGTTATTTTCGAACGTCCAATAAGCGGGGCTCGAATTCTCCATAAGCGTGGATTATGAAACTCATCTGATGTCATAGATTTGAATTCTTCCAAGGAGAGAAAGATTGGCGCAGACCAATCCCGGCTTCGAGCTCCGGCACCTGCGATACTTCGTGACCCTGGTCGAGGAGCGGAATTTCGAACGTGCCGCCGTCAGGCTCGGCATCGCCCAGCCGGGTCTCAGCCAGCAGATCAGAAGCCTCGAAAAGATTGTCGGCTCACTGCTGCTCGACCGAAGCCGCCGCGGTGTGCAGCTCACACATTCGGGCGAGACCCTGTTTCAAGAAGCCCGGAAAGTCCTGGCCCAGACCGAGGCGACGGTCGCTGCCATGAACCGCTCGGCACGCGGCGAAAGCGGGCGCATTTCGATCGGTTATGTGGCGTCGGCCGCCTATTCCGGTGCCGTCGTCGGTTCTATCAGGGATTTCAAGCGCGATTATCCCTATGTCGAGGTCGAATTGCAGGAGATGGAACTGCGCCAGCAGCTGCAGCGCATCGCCGAGGGCCTGCTCGATTTTGGCTATATCCGTGCACCGGCGCCGATACCGCCGGGTGTTTCGGTGGAGGTCGTGCTGCGCGAGCCGCTGGTCGCCATGGTTCCTGCCGAGCATGAGTTCGCGGATCGACCCATCGATACGCTTGCACGGCTCGCGGCCGACATATTCATCACACCGCGCCAACCACCGGACGTCGGCTTTCACCGTAACACGCTGCAGGCCTGTCGGGAGGCAGGTTTCGAACCTTCCGTCAGCGCTATCGCACACGACTTCACCGAGATCGCCGCCCTCGTCGGCATCGGCACCGGCATCGCGCTGGTACCGCAATCGATGAGCCGCGTGGAACTGCCCGATATCCATTACCGGCCACTCGGCGACGTAGCGGTGACATCTGACGTGGCGATCGCCTATCGCAAGGGCGAAGGTTCGCCTGCCACCAAGGCTTTCATTGCCCAGCACCGGCAGAAGATCAGCCGGCCGGTATTGGGGAATGCTTAAGGCAAGTCGCCTTAATACCTTGTCCGAAGAGAGATCATTGGCTATATATCCAGATATAGCTTATGGAGACCACCATGGCCAATGCAGCACAGAAGAAAGCCATCGACAAATATCGTAAGCGCCTTACCCAGCGCGGCTTCAAGCGATTTGAAATCGTTGCCCTGGAATCGGACCGAGAACTGATCCGCTCGCTGGCGCGTCACTTAGCTGAAGACGGGCCAGATGCGGAAGAGGCACGCGTGGCTGTCAAGGCGCTGGTTGGCGGCGAGCCGCCCAAATCCGGCGGGATTCTGTCTGCCTTGCGGCGTTCGCCGCTTGTCGGGGCCGACCTCGATCTGTCACGACCGCGTGAGGAAGGGCGCAAGGTCGATCTGTGACCCGATACGTTCTCGACACCAACATCATCAGCAACGTCATCAAACCGCAACCCTCGGAATCGCTGCTGGCATGGTGGGCGCAGCAGCGTGAGGAGGATATGTTCATCGCCGCGCTAACGGTTGCGGAAATCCGCCGCGGCATTCTTGAAAGCCCTCGCGGCAAGAAGCGCGATGCCCTCGATACCTGGTTCTCAGGGACGGAAGGACCGCAAGCCCTTTTTGCCGGGCGCATTCTCCCCTTTGACGACAGGGCCGCGTTAATCTGGGCGCGCCTGATGGCCGAGGGCAAGGCCGCCGGCAGGCCACGTAGTGGCCTCGACATGATTATCGCCGCGGTTGCCGGAACAAATGATTGCATCGTCGTGACTGACAACGAGCGGGATTTTGCCGGCATCGATTTCATCAACCCGATGCGCGCGCCATAGGGCAACCGGCGGCATCATTCCGACATTTGGAATAGAGATCAATGCGATCTACATTCCTGAGAAATCCATCTATATGGAACGGATCATGATCATCCATGTCAACAACGCTGAGGGAGATGCCGGGACGCGCGAATTCGCTGTTTTGGCGGGTGACAGCATGACCGATGCGATCGTGATCGCCATGAAAGAGGCTACTGAGCGCCGAAGCCGGAGCGAGAGCCCGGCCGAGACCGCGGCCCAGCTGAGGAAAAAGCAGGGTATTTCCTTGATGCCTTTTTCCCGGACGCCACTTTCGCGCGACGTCTTCGATGGCCTGTGGGATGAAGGATGATGTTCATCGATTGGTTCTGGCCCGTCCGATGGTTCTCACGCCCGCCTGTGGAAAGCCAGTTCCTCATCTCGCCTTCACGCGGGCTTCGAATTCGACGACACTGATCGTCTGTAACCGCCTATGAGGGCAATCCAGAGCACGGTGAACACACCGCTATATATCGCGAACTGTTTGCGGGTCACGGCCCTCTCCATCGTCAGGAGAAGCTTGCCAGACGGCTCTTAAGGACGGGAGAAGCCGATCGATAAAATGTGGCGGGCGGGCACTTTTCGATTTGCGAAATCAGGTGCTGGGTTGCCGGTAAACATGGCAACGGAATTGGCCGCGGCCAACTTTCCTTCCTGATGCCCATCAAGCGGTTCTCTGAACCGGCCGATGAGCTTCCATGACAATTGCACGACACAATTGGAACAAGGGTGGAAACGCTTGTAACCCGCCTGACATTGGGGGGCTCTAAAGAGACGGCATAAGCATTGCCTGCCGCCGGAAACCTGCCGCGGGCCTTATTGGAGAGCGCCGGCATGAAAATCGTCCAGATCACCGACACGCATTTCAGCCCGTCGATACCGCATTTCAACGGTAACTGGCAGCCGCTTGCGGACTGGATCAACGCCAGCGGCGCCGATCTCGTCATCCATACCGGCGACCTCGCCGTCGATGGCGCCGACAAGGACGGGGACCTCACCTTCTGCATGGATCTGATGCGGCAGGTGAGGATCCCGATGCTGATCGTTCCCGGCAATCACGATGTCGGCCATCTGCCGGGTTCGCTCCAGCCCGTCGATGCGACAAGGCTTGCCCGCTGGCGCAGCCTTGTAGGTCCCGATTACTGGCTCGAGGATGCCGGCGACTGGCGTCTGATCGGCCTCGACAGCCTGCTGATGGGCATGGAAAACGACGAGCAGGAAACGCAGTTCGCCTGGCTGGAAAGAGCGCTTGCCACACGCGCCGGACGGCGCGTTGCCATGTTTGCCCACAAGCCGCTCTTCGTCGACACACCTGATGAAGGCGACACCGGCTACTGGAGCATCCGCCCGGCACAGCGTCATAGGCTCTATGACCTGATCGGCGCCCACGACGTCGCGCTTTATGCCAGCGGCCACCTGCACTGGGCCTGGAAAGGCCGCTTCAACAACACCTCACTCGTCTGGGGTCCAGCGGCCTCCTTCATCATCGGCACGATGGAGCGCGAGATGCCGGGCGAGAAGGTCATCGGCGCCGTGCTTCACGATCTCGGCGATGATGTCACGAGCGAGATCGTCGCCGTATCAGGCATGAAGGCGCATGTGCTCGATGACGTGGTCGCGGAAGTCTATCCGCACGAGGCTCACAAGGTGCAGAGGGAGCCGGCGCAATGAGCGCGCTCTCGCTTTCGTCCATCAGGAAATCCTATGGCGACAATGCCATCCTGAAAAACATCAGCCTCGACGTCGAGCCCGGCGAATTCATCGCCCTCGTCGGTCCCTCGGGCTGCGGCAAGAGCACGCTTCTGCGTATCCTTGCCGGTCTCGACCATGCCGATAGCGGCGAGATCGTCATCGGCGGGCGGGAAATGTCCGACGTGGCGGCGGCCGACCGCAACATCGCCATGGTCTTCCAATCCTACGCCCTCTATCCGCACCTGACGGCCGGCCAGAACATCGCCGTGCCGCTTGCCATGCACCGCTTGAGCCGCGCTCAGCGCCTGCCGTTCCTCGGCCCGGTCATGCCCGGCTACCGCGCCATTCGCTCCGGCATTTCCAAGGACGTGCAGGAGACAGCCAAGGCTCTCAAGATCGATCATCTTCTGGAACGCAAGCCTGGCCAGATGTCGGGCGGCCAGCGGCAGCGCGTGGCGCTCGCCCGCGCCATGGTGCGCCATCCGAGCGTCTTCCTCATGGACGAGCCGCTGTCCAACCTTGACGCCAATCTGCGCGTCCACGCACGCGGCGAGATCGTGGAACTGCATCGCCGCGCCGGCGTGCCGACCGTCTATGTCACCCACGACCAGGCCGAGGCGCTTTCCATGGCCGACCGGGTCGCCGTGATGATCGGCGGCGAGCTGCTGCAACTCGCAGCGCCCCAGGTCATCTATGACGATCCCGCCCATATCGAAGTCGCCCGCTTCGTCGGCCAACCGCGCATCAATCTCCTGCCGGCCCGCGCCGAGCACGGAACAGTCGCCTTCGGCGATATCCGACTGGCGCTGGAAGAGACCAATCCTGCCGGTTCCGACGTGACGCTCGGCATCCGCCCGGAATTCGTCCGCCTTGCCGGCGAGGGCGAGACCTCGCTTTCCGCCCGCATCGAGCGTCTGGAATTCCTGGCTCCGAAGTCATCCTGTTCTGCCGGCTGAATGCGATCGGCGAGACCGTTCTTTCCAAGCTCGCGCCTGATGATGCCGCAGGTCTTGTCGCCGGGATGGCGATTGCCCTCTCTTTCCAAGCCGACAAGGCGATGGTCTTTGCCGCCGATGGCCTCCGGCTACGCACATCAGCCCTTCCCGCCGATGCCGCCAGGGAGAAGGCTCATGGCTAGTATCGCTGCCGGCAACATCCGCCCGGTCGCATCGGCTGCAAAGCACGAACGGCGCGAGGCGCAGATCGCATGGTTGCTGGCTGCGCCTGCAATCGTCCTCATCGTACTCTTCGTGCTCCTGCCGATCGTCGCAGTGCTCGTCCTCGGATTTACCGATTTCGAGCTGGGCGCCGGCAAGTTCCGCTTCGTCGGCTTCGAGAACTATGCCGAGCTGTTCACCGACCGCACCTTTCGCAAGTCGCTATGGAACACGACGGTCTATACGGCGGTCGTAGCACCGGTCTCGATCCTGCTCGGCCTCGGTGTCGCCATGCTGGTCGAGAGCGAAGGCTGGGGAAAGAGCTTTTTCCGCACCGCCTATTTCCTGCCCGTCGTCTCGCTGATCGTCGCCATGGCGACCGTCTGGCAATATCTCTTCCACCCCACCATCGGCCCGCTCAATGCACTGCTCGACATAGTCGGCCTGCCGAAGCCGAACTGGCTCGGCTCCTCGGCAACCGCGCTCTACAGTCTCTCGATCATCGGCGTCTGGCAGACGGTCGGCTTCAACATGGTGCTGTTCCTCGCCGGCCTGACGGCGATCCCGCGCGAGCTTTACGCCGCTGCCGAGATCGACGGTGCCAAATCCTCGCTCGACCGCTTCTTCCTAGTCACCTGGCCGATGCTCGGACCGACAGCGCTTTTCGTCACCACGATCAGTGCCATCAATGCGGTCAAGGTCTTCGAGACGGTGAAGACGCTGACGGATGGCGGCCCCAACCACGCCTCCGAAGTGCTGCTCTTCACCATCTACCAGGAGGGCTTCGTCTACATGAAGGTCGGCTATGCCTCGGCCATGACCGTGGTCTTCCTCGCCATCCTCGTTGTCATGATGTTCCTGCAATACCGCTTCCTCGACCGGCGGGTGCACTATTCATGAAGACGCGCTCCCCACTCACCCTCGGCCGATTGATCCGCATTGCCTTGCTTCTTCTCGGCGCGATCGTCTTCCTCGCGCCCTACATCTTCATGATCTCGGCGGCCGGCAAATCGCAGGACGATATATTCACGGCAGCACTCTCGCTGATCCCGACACATTTCTTCTACGTGCAGAACTTTTCCAAGGCGCTCGACAAGGTGGCGATGGGCACGCTGCTGTGGAACGGCTTCGTGGTTTGCGCGCTGATCTTCGTCTTCCAGATACTGGTCGCCATCCCCTGCGCCTATGCCATGGCGAAGCTGAAATTCCGCGCCGCCCGGCTGATGATGGTGCTGGTGCTGCTCGGCCTCTTGGTGCCGATCCATGCGACGGCCCTGCCGCTTTATGTCGCCTTCGACAGCCTCTCGCTGCTCAACGGTTATACGGCGCTGGTCGCCCCCTTCACCATCTCGGTCTTTGCGATCTTCCTGTTCCTGCAATTCTTCCGCGCCATGCCCGACGACCTGATCCATGCCGCCCGTCTCGACGGCATGTCCGAACTCGGCATCGTCTCGCGCGTCATCGTGCCGAATGCCTGGCCGGCAGTCACGGCCTTTGCGATCTTTTCGGTCGTCGCCCATTGGAACGACCTCTACTGGCCGCTGATCGTCATCTCGAAGCCCGGCTACGCCACGCCGCCGCTCGGCCTGATGAATTTCCGCGCCGCGGAAGCCGGCGACGATTACGGCGCGCTGATGGCGGCCACCATCATCATCACCATTCCCCTCGTTGCGGCTTTCCTGTTTGCACAGAAGCGCTTCGTCGAGGGCATCACCATGACCGGTCTCAAAGGCTGACCGGCTGAACCCAGGAGAACGAGCGATGAAGCATTTCACCCAGTTCCTCGCAGCAGCGGCTCTGTCCGTGGCGGCAGCCCTGCCGGCCCACGCCGAAACCACGCTGACGATCCATTACCCGATGCCGGGCTTCTTCAAGGACGTGATGGACACGATCTCGAAGAAGTTTATGGAAGAAAACCCCGATATCAAGATCCAGTTCGCCGCTCCCTCGGCAACCTATGAAGACGGCATCCAACTGATCCTGCGCCAGGCCGGCACTTCTGAAATGCCCGACGTCACCTTCATCGGCCTCAACCGCCTGCGCATGCTGAACGAGCGCGATGTCGCCGTCGACATGACGCCGCTGGTCCAGAAGGAAGGCAACATGGCCGAGCAGGGCTTCTCGGACACGATCCTGAAGCTTGCCCAGGTCAAGGGCAAGCAGGTTGGCCTCGCTTTCGCCACCTCCAATCCGATCATGTATTACAATGCCGATCTCGTGAAGGCGGCCGGCGGCAATCCCGACACCCCGCCGAAAACCTGGGACGAAGTGATCGCGCTCGCCGGCAAGATCAAGGCGCTCGGCAACGGCGTCGATGGCATGGACTTCCGCTGGCAGGGCGACGACTGGATGTTTTCGGCCCTCCTCTTCGGCGCCGGCGGCAAGATGCTGAGCGACGACGAGCAGAAGGTTGCCTTCAACGGTCCCGAGGGCCAGAAGGTTGTCGAACTGATCAGCCGCTTCGTCAAGGAAGGCGGCATGCCTGTTTTCACCAAGGCAGCGGGCGAACAGGCCTTTGCAGCCGGCAAGGTCGGCTTCGAGTTCCAGACAACAGGCGCGCTCGTCAACACGATCAAGAATGTCGGCGCCAAGTTCGACCTGCGCACCGCCCAGATCCCGCTCATCGATCCTGAAAAGGGTCACCTGCCGACCGGCGGCAACGCCGTCGTCATCCTCGCCAAGGATCCGGCCAAGCAGGACGCTGCCTGGAAGTTCGCCAAGTTCGCCGCCGGCCCCTATGGCGCTTCCGTCGTCGTTCCCGGCACCGGCTACGTGCCGAACAACGAACTTGCCGCAAAGTCCGCTGAATATCTCGGCGACTTCTACAAGAAGAACCCGCTCTTCCAGGCCGGTCTCAGCCAGATGCCGCGCATGATCCCATGGTATGCCTTCCCCGGCACCAACGGCGTCAAAGTCACCCAGACGATCGTCGACAACCTGTCGCGCATCGTCGATGGCTCGGCCGAGCCGAAGGAAGCGCTCGACGACGCAGCCGCCGACGTCGAGAGCATGCTGCCGCGCAGCTAATTCCTGGAATGATACGCGGGCTCAAGCGGCCCGCGGTTTCGATCGGAACCGCCGCGTCCAATAGGTGTGGCGGTTTCCTCATTCAGGAGGTTGCGCACCGTGCCACCGAGGCGCAGGGTATGCGACAGTTCCAGATGCCGCAGCGGCGCATCGTTTTCGACGATATCGAGCAGCAGCGATGCCGCCGTCGCGCCCATGCTGAGATCGGGCATTTCGATCGAGGTTAGCGTCGGGTTGATGAGCTTGCCGATCGCGATACCGTCAAAGCCGGCAACGGAGATATCGTCCGACACACGCAAGCCTTCACGATTGATCGCACCGATGACGCCGAGCGCAATCAGGTCATTGGAGCCGATAATGGCGGTCGGGGAAAATGTCCGCAAGGCCTGGCCGAGATCCATCTGGTCATAGCCGTTGACGAACGGGACCTCTACGGCCTCGAACGGGGGTACGCCCGCTGCCTCCATCGTCTGCAGATAGCCGCGGTAACGCAAAAGCGCGCGGTCCGAAGCCCTGAAGCTACCCGAGACATAGAGGATGCGCCGGTGCCCCATGGACAAGAGATGCTCGGTCAGCCGGCAACCGGCCGCATAATTGTTGACGGTCACGGCTGCCGGATATCGGGCCGTCGGAGAGCTGCCGAGCAGCACGGTCGGCGGCAGGTCCTGCGCCAGTGCCGGGCTTGTCTCACCATTGCAGACCGTCAGGATCAGCCCGGTCGGCCGCTCACCGAGAAGCCCTGCCACCGCATTGGCCTCCTGGTCAGGATCGTAGTTCGACTGCGCGATGAGAACGCTGTGGCCGGCGACCAGCATGCGGTTCTGGATGCCTGAGAGGGACGAAGCGAACACCGGATTGGTCACACTCGGCACCAGCACGCCGATCACAGGCCGGCGGCCATTGCGGGCAGAGGGGGCGGCTGCGCGATAGCCGACTTCGGCTGCAGCGCGGCGCACGCGAAGCGCTGCCGCCTGACTGACCGGGCCGCTGAGGTTCAGCACGCGGCTTGCCGTCGCCATCGAACATCCTGCCCTAAGCGCAACCTGTTTCAACGTCGTCATCGTCGTCCTGTCCGTTCCCGTCGAGGTTTGCAGGCTCTTACGGGCGGATTGTCATGAAATGATGACGGGCCGGGTCTCAACCCCGGTTGGGTTTAAGACCAAGGATCTGGCGCACACCATCCTTGGTGAACGGCTGCGTCAATTGGCGGACGAAGCCGGGAGCGATCTGGCCCTTGATGCCGATATCGGTCGAGGAGGGGCGGTCGGGATTGAAATAGGTGCCGAACAGCTGGTCGAACAGCACGACATTCTCGCCGTAATTGGTATTGCCCTCGCGCAGATCCTTCGAATGGTGCCATCGGTGAAGCCGGGGCGTCGAGAAGACGAGGTCGAAAAGGCCCGTCCGCATGTCGACGTTGCAGTGCGTCAGGATGCCGATGAAGGCGGTGACCGCACCAAGCCACCAGAAGACCTGCAGCGGAGCACCGAGCAGGTAGAGCGGGATCTGGCTCAACGCGATCTTGAACAGGGAATCGATGACGTGGAAACGGCCGGTATTGATGACCCAGAGGCGGGTGACGCTGTGATGCAGGGCATGGAAGCGCCAGAAGAACAGCCGTTCATGGGCGATGCGGTGCGCCCAGTAGAGGCCGAACTCGGCGATGATGACGGCAAGCGTTGCCTGGAGGATCATCGGCCAGGATGACGGCCAGAGACTGAACTGCATGGCGGCAAGGGGCTGCAGCAGTCCGGCGGCAAGCATCGGAAAGATCGCTGCCGAAAGTGCCGCCAACTGTACCAGCCCCTTGGTCAGGACCGTGTGGGCGATATCGTTGGCCGTCTCGCCATCCGCCTCGAGCCAGCGCTGCTCGTAGGGAATGATGCGCTCGAGGAGGAAGAGCAGGATAACTGCGGCCGCATAGACGGCCGAAAAAGCGACCAATGGCTGTTCATTGGCGAAAGCGAAATAAGCGCCCGTCAGGCCGGAGAAAAACACCAGAGGCCAGGACAGGTAGGTAAGAGCACCTTTTACGGCTGCGGCGGCTTTCGACATCGATGTCATGTTCCCTCAAGAGCTCCGGTTTCGAGCCAATCGCCCAATTCCTGCCCGGATCGTCCGCGGCTGTCGCTGCATGGATCGATCCGGAAACGCCGTCGGCCCGGCATTTGCGCCAGTCATGCCATCGATCAGGACGATCGGCAATCGCTTGCGTCACCTGCCTCGCGGAACGATGTGGTCAAGCTGTGGACGGAGGTTTGCCAGCGGCATTGCGTGGCGCTGTCGATTTCTGCACGTGGGCGCGACAACCCCGACAGAGGACGGTTCTGCAAAGTTTGAGTTGACCGCTTTCGATGGTGAGGCGACAGTTGCAACCTGACGGCAAGGCAGGAGGACACGATGGACGAGCAAGACGGCTGGCGCCACATGGCGAGCGCGCCGAAAGACGGTAGTCGGATTCTGGTCACGATCCGCGCGTCCGAACAAGGGCCGGCAGAAGTCGATCTCGCGTACTGGTCGAATGGCGACCAGTACGCTGGAGAAGGCTGGCGCGCCTCTGATTCCTCGCCCGGACACATCATCGAATATGCCGAACCGGAATTGAAGTGCTGGATGCCGATGCCGTCAGCCAATCTCACTCGCACTTCGATGCCCTCTCCCTGGGAAGGCGACGACGCCCAACAGCTCGACGGGTCAGGGATCTGAGAACTCGTGGCCCCTGCTGCGGCGATTCGATACGCAGCAGAGGGCAAATACAGTCGAGGAGGTGTTCCTTGCGCGCGAGGACCTTGATCAGTGAGGAGCTCGCGACGATGGCTTATTCACTGCCGGCCGCCGCATGGGCTCTTTCTAGCCCACGACCGCGCTGACCGCTTTCACGGTGGCCGCGACGATCGCATCCGCCTCCTTATCGCTCAGGCAAAGCGGCGGCGCGAAGCCGAGGATATCGCCCTGCGGCATGGCACGGCCGATGACGCCCTGCTTGAGGAGGGCGGCAGCGATCTGCGGACCGATCTTTTTCGAAGGGTCGAAGAAACGGCGATTGTCGCGCTCCTCGACGAATTCGATGGCGCAGAGCATGCCCTCGCCGCGGACCTCGCCGACATGGGCGTGGTCGCCGACGGCCTCTGCCATGGCCTTGCGGAAATAGCCGCCGACCTTGCCGGCATTGGTGACGAGATCGAGCTTGTCGATGAGTTCAAGATTGGCAACGCCCGCTGCCGCGCAGATCGGATGGGCGGAATAGGTCCATCCGTGGCCGATCGGACCGTTCTCGTCCGTCCCTCTTTCGAGCACTTTCCAGACCTTATCCGAGACGATCGAACCTGAAAGCGGGGCATAGGCCGAGGTCAGGCCTTTGGCGATGGTGATGATGTCGGCTTCGAGCCCGTAGTGATGAGAACCGAACATGCTGCCAAGCCGTCCAAACGCGGTGACGACCTCGTCTGCGATCAAAAGGATGTCGTGCTTGCGGAGCACCTTCTGTATCGCCTCCCAGTAACCGGCCGGCGGCGGAACGATGCCGCCGGTGCCGAGCACGGGTTCGCCGATGAAGGCCGCAATGGTGTCGGCCCCTTCGCGCTCGATCAACGCCTCCAGCTCCGCCGCGCAATGGGCCGAAAACTGTGCCTCGCTCATGGCCATATCAGGCCTGCGATAGTAATAGGGTGCCTCGGTGTGAATGACCTGCGACAGCGGCAGGTCGAACTTCTTGTGAAAGAGTTCAAGACCGGTGAGAGAGCCAGTCATCAGTCCGGAGCCGTGATAGCCGCGCCAGCGCGAGATGATCTTTTTCTTTTCCGGTCGGCCAAGGATATTGTTGTAATACCAGACCAGCTTGATGTTGGTTTCGTTGGCGTCGGAACCGCCGAGCCCGAAATAGACCTTCGACATGTTCTTCGGCGCGCGCTCGACGATCATTCTTGCGAGCGTGATCGAGGCCTCCGTGCCGTGACCGACATAGGCGTGATAATAGGCGAGTTCCTTTGCCTGGGCGGCGATGGCATCCGCGATCTCGCTGCGTCCGTAGCCGACATTGACGCAATAGAGCCCGGCAAAGGCATCGAGCAGCCGATTGCCGTCGCGATCTTCGATGTAAACGCCCGAACCGCCGGTCACGATACGGTTGGGACTCTCGCCGCGGGCATGTTGGGCAAGATGGGTCGAGGGATGGAAAAAGTTCTCGCGGTCCCACTTGTCGAGCTGGTCATTGGTGAGCATCAATTCGTTCCTTTGCTGTTATGCCCAGTCGCGGCAGACATATTTCATGTCCATGAAAGCGTGCATTCCATGCAGAGCGCCTTCGCGGCCGATTCCAGACTGTTTCATTCCGCCGAAGGGGATAGGGGCGCCCGTGACTTTCGTCCGGTTCACGGCGACCATCCCATATTGCAGCGCCCGGCTTGCCCTGTAGATCCGTCGCGGATCGCTGGTGTGCAGGTAGGCGACCAGGCCATATTCGGTATCGTTGGCGCGCTGCAGCGCCTCTTCCTCGGTGTCGAAGGGCGCAACGGCTGCCACCGGGCCAAATGTCTCCTCCCGCATGATCGATGCTCCGTCCGGCACGTCGGCAAGCACCGTTGGCTCAAAGAAGAGCGGTCCCTTGTCATGCCGTCTGCCACCCGTCAGCAGGCGTGCGCCGGCCTGCAGCGCATCGGCCACCTGCTCCTCCAGCTTGGCGATTGCGCGGGCATTCATCAGCGGGCCGATGTCGGGGTCGTCGAGGCCCGCTCCGACCGTCAAGGCGCCGACGCGCTCGGTGAACCGGCGGCAGAATTCACCATAGACGGGGCGTTCCACCAGGAAGCGATTGGCGGCCAGACAGTCCTGACCTGACGTTGCGAACTTCGCCTTGACCGCCTCGTCGACCGCCTTGTCCATATCGGCATCGGCAAAGACGAGGAAAGGGGCGTGACCGCCGAGTTCCAGCACCAGGCGTTTGACCGTGCCAGCCGAGCGGGCGTAGAGCAGCCGTCCGATTTCCGTCGAGCCGGTGAAGGAGAGAGCTCGCACGCGCGGATCGACGAGCCAGGGTTCGACCACAGTTGCGGCATCCCCTGTGACGACATTGAAGACACCTGCCGGCAAGCCCGCCCGTTCGGCGAGTTCCGCCAAGGCCAGTGCCGAATAGGGTGTCTCGTGGCTCGGATGAGCGACGACGGCGCAGCCCGCCGCAAGCGCTGCCGCTGCCTTTCGGGTCAGCATCGCGGACGGAAAGTTCCAGGGCGTGACAAGCGCTGCAACACCGACCGGCTCCAGCCAGACCTCCATCTCCGCATCGGGCAGATGAGACGTCACGCCAGTAATATCGGGCCGTTTGGCCTGTTCGGCATAATACTCCACGAAAGAGGCCGCGTAGTCGATCTCGCCCTTTGCCTCGGAGATCGGCTTGCCCTGTTCGACAACCATCAGGCGGGCGAGATCCCGTCGATGCGCCAGGATGAGCTCGAACCAGCGCCGCAGAAGACGCGAGCGCTCCTGGGGCAGCGCGCGGGCCCAGGCCGGAAAGGCGCGTGCGGCCGCATCGACCGCCGCAGCGCTTTCCTGCGCCGACAGGCTGGCCACGTCACCAAGCCATGCGCCGGTCGCAGGATCGGTCACCGCGAAGGTCCTGTTGCCGGCAGAAGCCATCCAGCGTCCGCCGATATAGGAAAACTGCCGGATCAGTCGGTTATCGTCGAAGCCCGTGAGAGGCGATTTCGCAACGTCGGCGGAATGGGTCATGATCTGTCTCTTGCTGCGTTTTCTGCGGCTCCAATGTCGCGCATGAGCCGCAGACGAAGTCTCTTCTGGCGGCCTCGCCGGCAGAGAGAGCATCTCTATTCGCCACCCGCGCCGGCGTTTTCGTCTGTCCATTCCGCAAGCAACAGATCGAAGGGCAATGGTGCCTGCTCCTTGACCGGCTTGGTGACGATGTAGCTGTAATAGCGCGCAAGCCCCAGCGGCTCGTCCAGGAGCGTATCCATCAGCCGCTGATAGCTGTCGACATCGCGGCTAACGATCTGCAGCAGATAATCGAACCCACCGCCGATCGCCCAGCAACCGACGATCTCCTCCCTTGTCTTGACGGTGCGCTCGAACATTTGGAAAGCCTGCGATCGATGTCGTTCCAGTTCGACGGTCACGAAGACGGTAACGCTTGCGGCTATCGGCTTCAGGCTGATGTCAGCCCGATAGCTACGAATGATGCCCGCCTTTTCCAGCCGGTTCAGCCGCTCCCAACAGGGGCTCGGTGAGAGGTTGATACGGCTTGCAAGCTCCGCCTTGGAGATGCGCGCTTCCCGCGAGAGCACCTTGAGAATCTCGATGTCGCGGCTGTCGAGCTTCAGCATGGCGATGTGCCGCAACAGGAAGGCGTGATCAAGACCACCTCAGACCTCCATCACCGTTCCGGCGGCGGCTGCAGCACACAGCCGGCGGGCAAAGGTTGCGATCGCGGTGTCCTGCGCGCCGGTGCCGGTGAGATCGCAGATGGTGATATCCGCCTGGCTGAGGCGGCCGGCAGCGAGCCCGCTCGCCACGGCGCCGAGTTCGGCAGGTGCTGCTTTCTGCCAGAGGCCGGCGGCGACGGCGCTTCTGAGCTCGCCCAAGATCTCGCACTGGCTGACGCGGTCGCAGATATAGGCGTGCGCCGCAACGAGCGCCTTCGGATCGATCTCGTTCTTCTCCGACTGATCGGAGCCCATCGCCGTGATATGAAGGCCGGGATGCAACCATTCAGCCTTCAGGATCGGCTGGAACGACGGCGTGGTCGTGACGACCAGCTGGCTTTCGGCAACCAGCCGCGCCGGATCTGCCTCGACCATGGCCTCGATACCGAGCGTGCGGGCGATATCGCTGGCGCAGATTTCTGCCTTGGCCAGGTCACGGCCCCAAACGAGAACCCTGCCGAATGGGCGCACGAGATGAGCCGCTTGAATTTGCAGGCGGGCCTGGACGCCGGTTCCCATCACTCCGGCCGTCTCGACCTGCGCGGGCGCCAGATGGCGGGCGGCCACGGCTCCGGCGGCCGCCGTGCGGATGTCCGTCAGGTAGCCATTGTCCAATAGCAGCGCTTCGACGAGACCTGTGGTGGCGGAGAAGAGGATCATCAGACCGTTGAGGCTCGGCAGGCCGATCTTCGGATTGTCGAAGAAACCCGGGCTCACCTTGATGGCGAAACCATCGAAACCCGGAATATACGCCGTCTTCACGTCGACCTCGCCGTTGACCGCAGGGATCGCCATCGACAGGATCGGCGGCATGATAACGTCACCCGTCGCCAATGCCTTGAAGGCGTCCTCGACGACATCGACTGCGTTAAGATCGAGACGAACCGCCTTGCGCAGTTCCGTCTCCGTCAGGATCATGATGTCATGCGCCATAGCGCCGTCCTTCCAGAAGAGTGCCGCCGAGCGTCACCGGTTCGCCCGAGACGATCCGGGTAAAGGTCGGCATGTCGAGATTGCGGCCGGTGAGGATGGTCGCAGCCGGTCCTTCGGGCAGCGCGACCTTGCCCGAGAGAACTGCGGCAAGGCCGACCACGCCGGCACCCTCGGCCACGATGCGCTCCTCGTGGTAGACCACCTGCATGGCGTTGTAGATGTCCGCCTCGCCGATCAGCACCGTCTCGTCGAGAAGATCCCTGCAAAGATCGAAGGTGAGGCGGTTGTGGAGGCCGATGCCGCCGCCGAGCGAATCTGCAAGACTTGCCACCTCTTCCACCTCCACCGGCCTGCCGGCGGAAATCGAGGCAACCATCGCAGCTCCCCGGTCCATGGAAATTCCGATCGTGCGGATCTTCGGATTGATGGCCTTGGCCGCCAGCGCCACACCGGCTGCAAGCCCCCCGCCGGACAAAGGGATCAGCAGCGAGGCGATATCGGAACGGTCCTCCAGCATCTCCAGCCCGATCGTCCCCTGCCCGGTAATCACGTCGGCATGATCGAAGGGCGGTATCTCGACGAAGCCCTCTTCCGCACAGAGACGGCTGCTTTCGGCCTGCGCGTCGTCCTGGCTCCGGCCGACGATGCGTATGTCTGCGCCGAGCGCCCGGATGCCGTCGACTTTGGCCTGCGGCACCAGCGACGACATGCACACGACGGCCCTAATGCCTCTGGCGCGGGCGGCGTAAGCAACGCCGCGCCCGTGATTGCCGGTCGAGCAGCAGACGACGCCTTGCGTTTCGGCCGGCAGGCGGGCGATCGCATTGGCCGCCCCGCGGATCTTGAAGGCGCCAACCGGCTGGGCGATCTCCAGCTTCAGCAGAAAATCGCGTCCCGACTTCTGCGTCATGAAGATGGATGGAACGAGCGGGGTGCGGACCGCATCTTTGGCGATCCGGGCGCGCGCCGCCAGCACGTCGGCAAGCGTGATCGGGTCGCCTCCGCTCATTGGCCCTCCGTGACCGCCCTTAAGAACTGCTGCGTGCGCTCCTTCTGCGGATTGCCGAAGATTTCGGCAGGCGTTCCCTCCTCGTGAATCTTGCCCTTGTCGAAAAAGCAGACACGGTCCGAGATCTCACGCGCAAAGCGCATTTCATGCGTCACCATCAGCATGGTCAGATCGTGCTCGGAGGCAAGCCGGCGAATGACAGTCAGCACCTCGCCGACGAGTTCCGGGTCAAGCGCCGAGGTCGGTTCGTCGAAGAGCATGATGCGCGGGCGCATGGCAAGGGCACGCGCGATCCCGACGCGTTGCTGCTGGCCGCCGGAAAGCTGGCCGGGAAACTTGTGGGCGTGGTCCGTCAGACCGACGAGTTGAAGCAGCTCCTCCGCCCGCTCCTTCGCCTCGGTTTTCGACAGACCAAGCACCACGCGCGGCGCTTCCATAAGGTTGCGCAACACTGTCATATGCGGAAACAGATTGAACTGCTGGAAGACCATGCCGAGCTGCTTGCGCATGCCGCGAAGGTGGTTTTCGCCGGCTGCCACAAGGGCACCGTTCTTCCGCTCGTGCCACAGCGGATCGCCGCCGACATAGACCGCGCCGCCATTGATCTTTTCGAGTGTCATCAGGATGCGCAGCACGGTCGACTTGCCCGAGCCCGAGGGGCCGATGATGGTGACTTTCTCGCCCGGGGAGACGCTGAAATCCAGGTCGTTGATGACGACGAAATCGCCATAGGACTTCTTGACCTTGTCGAAGACAATGACCGGCTCGCTCATCTTAGCGGAATTCCTCTCTTCGGGAGGTTGATGTCGACATACCGCACGAGCGCGGAGGCGAGGATCGTCAGGAGCAGATAGATCCCGCCGACCATCGATAGCGGCACCAGATAGTCGAACGTCTGATCGCCGATGATCTTGGCGACGTTCAGCATCTCGAGCACGGTGACGACCGACAGCACCGGCACGTCCTTCATGATCGACACGAGATAGTTGCCGAGTGCCGGGATGATGCGCGGAATGGCTTGTGGCAGGATGATATGGGTAAAGGACCGGTGCGGCGGCAGATCGAGCGCCTTGGATGCCTCGTGTTGGCCGTGCGGCACCGCATCGATGCCGGCGCGATAGACCTCCGACGTATAGGCGCTGTACTGTATACCGAGCGCCAGCGCCCCGGTCATGAAAGCCGGCAGGACGATGCCGTAGTCGGGCAGCACGTAATAGAGGAAGAACAGCTGCACGAGCAGCGGGGTATCGCGGATGAATTCCGTGACGAAGGTGGCAGGCCAGGAAACGACGCGCGACGGCGCGCCCTTGAGGACGGCGAGGACCAGCCCGATCACCATGGCGACGAAAAAGCCGAGGATCGAGGCCTCGATGGTGACGACGAGCCCGCGCAGCAATATCGGCAGGATCGAGAGCGCGAAGGCCAGCTCGCCGTGGGTCGTATCCCATTCATATCCGAACAGCATCCGGCTACCTCCTCACGCCGCGCCAGCGGCCAAGGGCGTTTTCGAGCATGCGCATGGCAAGTGACAGGACAAGCGCCATGCCGAAATACATGAACAGGATGATCGTGTAGATCGTTGTGGAATCCTGATAGAAGTTGCGCAGCTGCTCGGCCTTGAAGGCAAGATCGGCGAGGCTGACGAGCGAGACGAGCGCCGTGTCCTTGAGGTTCTGGACCGCCAGATTGGAAAAACTGGGCATCATTTCCGGAACAGCCTGCGGCAGAGCCACCCGGAAAAGCGCCTGACGCGAGGTGAAGTTCAGCGCGGTTGCCGCCTCGTACTGATTGCGGCTGACAGCCTCAATTGCGCCGCGAACCACCTCGGCACCATAAGCGCCGATGTTGAGCGCAAGCGCCAGAACCCCGGCTGCGACCGGTGGCAGCCGAAGGTCGAGACCGACCATATCGCCGGCGATCGGCAGGGCGAAATAGAGCCAGAACAGCTGGACCAGAAGTGACGTGCCGCGAAAGACCTCGATATAGACGATCGAGAAGCCCCTGATGAACCAGTTGCCGGACAGCTTCCCGATGCCGAACAGGAACGAGAAGAGTCCGCCGAGTATCGTCGAATAGACGGTGAGCTCGATGGTGATCCAGGCACCCTCCATGAGAGGGCCGAGATAGTCCGTCCAGTGCATCCGCAGCGTTCCCCATCGGTTTTAAGGTGGCTCACGTCGAAACGGCAGCGACCGGAGCTTTGCGAAATCCGCCTCGGCCAGCCGTATCGACCGATGCAATCCGTGCGGATTACATAGCGCAGAGCTCCTTGGTCGTCTTGGCCGACGAACCTTCGATGTCTGCCGGGGTAAAGCCGTAGCCGGAGAGGATCTTCTTCCACTCATCGGTCTTCTTGAAGGCTTCGAGTTCCTTGTTGAAGGCATCGCGCAGATCGGTGGAACTGGAATTGAAGTTGAAACCACCCCAGCTTCGCACTTCCTTGCCATCGACGACCGGGTCTTTGAACTTATCGACGATCTGGACCTTGTCGCTCTTGCCGGCAAGTTCGCTTGCGGTCAGGCCGGTTGCCGCATAGGCATCGGCGCGACCGGTCGAGACGGTCGAGATCGCATCGGAGTTAGCCGCGATCGTGACGATGTTGGCTTCCGGCACGCCAAGCGCCTGCATCATGTGAAGCTGGTCGGCACCGGCCATGATCGCGACCTTCATGCCGCCCTTGGAAAAATCGGAATAGCCGCTCAGACCCTTCGGATTGCCCTTGGCGACCAGCAGGCCCTCACCGTAGGACGTATTGGGCTCGGAATAGATGACCTTCTGGCAGCGTTCCGGCCGGATCGCCATCTCGCTCGCCGTCATGTCGAAGCGATTGGCCTGCAGGCCGGGGATCAGCGAGGAGAAATTAGTAACCACCCACTGGATGTTATCGGCCGAAATGCCGAGCTTGCCGAGCACGGCTGTGGCAACGTCCGGGCCTGCTCCCTTTGCCGCCCCGCTGGGGTCCATAAAGCCATAAGGAATTTCGTTGGCGACCGCGACGCGGATAAAGCCGCGATCCTGCACTTCCTTCAGCGTGACTGCACCCGCCACCGAGGCGCCGACGGAGACGAGGATTGCCGTCGCCAACGCCGTTTTGAACATGCTCCGTTTCATTCGCTTGCTCCCGTTTTTTTCTCTGCTGGTTCCACACGTGTTTTCTTATGTTGTACACAACAGCATCGAATTTATGGGTGTGTCAATATTTTTCTTGCATTTTTTTACCGAATATAGCCTCATTCTCGTGCACTTGTACACAAATCCAGCATTTGCCTAATTCGTTGACTTTCGGAGGACCGATGATCGCCAAGCGCCTTCCCTTCTCGCGGGACGAGTTTTCCCGCCGGCTGACAAAAACCCGTGCCGCCATGGCAGCAAAGGGGATCGACGTTCTCTTCGTCGAGGATCCCTCGAACATGGCCTGGCTGACGGGCTATGACGGCTGGTCCTTCTACGTGCATCAGGGCGTCATCGTTTTTCACGACGAGGACCCGATCTGGTGGGGTCGCAGGCAGGATGCCAACGGTGCCTACCGCACCGTCTGGATGGACGACGGCCAGGTGACTTTCTACGCAGACAACTACGTGCAGTCGACCGAGCGCCACCCGATGCAGACCTTGGCGGCGATCCTGCGCGAAAAAGGATATGGGACCAAACGGGTCGGCCTCGAATTCGATAACTACTATTTCTCCGCCAAGGCCTATCTGACGCTGAAGGACGAGCTGCCGGCGGCCGATCTCATCGATGCGACCGCCCTCGTCAACTGGCAGCGCACCGTCAAGAGCGGCGAAGAGATCGCCTTCATGCGCAAGGCCGCCCGCATTTCCGAAAAGATTGTCGACGGCATCGTCGAACGCATGCGGCCCGGACTGAAAAAGAACGAACTCGTCGCCGACATTCTCGGCGACGCCGTGCGCGGGACGGACGACGCCTGGGGCGATTACGCGGCGATCGTCCCCCTTTTGCCGAGCGGATCCGATGCTGCCGCCCCGCACCTCACCTGGGACGGTCGCGAGACGGAAGGCGGAACGGCCACCTTCTTCGAGATCGCCGGCTGCTACCGCCGCTATCACGTGCCCTTCTGCCGGACAGTCTTCCTCGGCACACCGCCGGCCTTCCTGCTGGAGGCCGAAAAAGCTCTCGTCGAGGGGCTGGAAGCCGGGTTGGAAGCGGCACGTGCCGGCAACCGCGCCTGCGATATCGCCAATGCCCTTGCTGCGCCGCTCGAACGCGCCGGTATCGAGCGCGGCGCACGCTGCGGCTATCCGGTCGGGCTTTCCTATCCGCCGGACTGGGGCGAACGCACGATCTCGTTGCGCGAAGAGGATCAGACCGTGCTGCAGCCGGGCATGACCTTCCACTTCATGCCGGGGCTTTGGATGCAGGATTGGGGCATGGAGATCACCGAGACGATCCTCATCCGCGAAAACGGCGCGGCCGAATGCCTGTGCGACCGGCCGCGCAAGCTTTTCGTCAAGGATTGATGCATGTCGCTTGAAGCAACCCGATCGATTTTATCCGATCTCATCGCCTTTCCGACCGTCTCGTCAGACAGCAACCTGACGCTGATCGACTATGCCGCCGAACGGCTGAGCCAATCCGGCGCGCGTGTTTTTCTGACGAAGGACGCAACCGGCCTCAAGGCAAATCTCTTTGCCTCGATCGGCCCGGACTGCGATGGCGGTATCGTTCTGTCCGGCCATACAGATGTCGTGCCTGCCGATGAGAGCGAGTGGCAGTCCGACCCGTTTTCGGCGCGCGAGGCCGACGGCCTGATCTATGGACGCGGCGCCTGCGACATGAAGGGCTTCATCGCCGCCGCGCTTGCCATGGCGCCCGACTATGCGAGCCTGAATCTCAAAAGGCCCATTCACTTCGCTTTCACTTACGATGAGGAAGTGGGTTGTCTCGGCGGCCAGCAGCTCGTTACCGAGCTGGCGCGCCGGGGGATCAAGCCTTCTGTCGCCATCATCGGCGAGCCCACCGACATGCGGATCATCGAGGGACACAAGGGCTGCTACGAATATACGACCGAATTTACAGGGCTGGAGGGTCACGCATCCAATCCTGATCTCGGGGTCAACGCGATCGAATATGCCGTGCGCTATATCGGTCGGCTCCTCGAGATCGGTGGCGAGCTTCGCCAAACCGTGCCGTCGAGCCCCTTCACACCTCCCTGGACGACGATACAGGCCGGACGGATCGAAGGTGGAAAGGCGCGAAACGTGATTGCCGGTCATTGCGCCGTCGAATGGGAAATGCGCCCGGTGCGAGGGGCCGATGTCGACTACGTGAAACGTCGCATCGCCGCCTATTGCGAAGAAGTGCTTCTGCCCTCGATGCGCGCCGTTTCGCCGTCAGCCTGCATCCATACGCATGTCGTCGGCGAGATCGACGGGCTGGAACCCGTGACCGACAACGAGGCGCGCGCCATCGTTTCGGCTCTGACGGGCGCAACGACGGCCGATGTCGTCTCTTTCGGAACGGAAGCCGGCCTTTTCCAGAAACTTGGCATTTCCACTGTCGTTTGCGGACCGGGCTCGATCGATCAGGCCCACAAGCCGGACGAATTCATCAGTTGCGCGCAGTTGAAGGCGTGTCTGGATATGCTAAGCGGATTGAAGCAGAGGCTCACCGCCTGAGGAAGGCGACGGTGCAGCCGTTGGAGGGGTCACCGCACCATGCAGGATCACGAGACGAAAGTCGACGAGGCAATGGCGAGATCGGCAAAGCCGACCGGAACCGATGAAACGCAGGTCAACGCGGCCCGCGAGCGCTTCCAGCGGATTTATTCGATCCTCAGAGGCCGGATCTGCATGCTCGATTATCCACCGGGCACCCGGCTGAGCGAGGAAGCGCTCGCCGCCGAATTCGGCATCAGCCGCACGCCGGTGCGCCGTGTTCTGGGCTGGCTGGAATCGCAAGGGCTTCTGCGCTCGGTCCAAGGCGTCGGCACGATCGTCACCGATGTCGAGATCGGTGCTTTCGCCCAGGTTTACCAGCTGAGAATGGAATTGGCCGAACTCGTCGGCAAGCTCTCGCCTGTCCCGCCGAGCCAGGAGACGATCCGCCTTTTTCACGAACTCGAAGCACGCGGCGTCGAGCTGGTTGCCCGTCCCGATCCGCGAAATTTCGCCCAGCTCAACATCGATCTTTTCCACGCGCTTATGCGCCTCACCGAAAACGAACCGCTGCGGGAGATTTCAGAACGCCTGTATTATCAGACTGCCCGCATCTGGCTGAAGTCCATTTCGCATATGGATCTTGCCGAAGAAGTCGCAGTCTTTGCTCGTGAGATCGCGGAAATCCGCACCGCTGTCGAAATCGGCGACGTCAGCGCTGCCGCCTATATCCGCCGCTCCCATATTTCCATGAGCTTCGTGCGCCTAAGCAACACCTCGGCCCTGCGATGAAAGCGGGAATGCCGCAGGCCTGTTGCACCGGCCAGCAGAAAGCTCGAGTGAGCTGATTGTTGCAGTCTGATCTGATTGTTCCAAAGAACCGAATTTGGTATCGCCAGAGGCCCTGAAGGAACCTTTTCATCCGATATCGCTTAAACAGCATGATCAAATTCATGCTCGTCAGCGGCTTCATATCGCTTGCAATCTACGGCGTCGGCAACGCCCAGCAACTTGCGGCCGGGACCATCAATGACGCGTCGATCAACGACATCTCCCCAGACCCTCCGAAAGAACGATCGACGACGCCGGATCCGGCAATCATCCATCTTCAGGTTCTGCTGGACCGCGCCGGCGCCTCCCCCGGCGTGATCGATGGCTTTTACGGTGAAAACGTCGTCAAGGCGATTGCCGGTTTCGAGATCATGCAGCGTCTTCCGGTCGACGGAAAGCCCGATCCGCAGATGCTCTCCCGGCTGCAGGACGATCAACAGGTGATCGGTTCCTATGTCATTGCGCAGGATGATGCCGCCGATCTCGTCGAGACCATTCCGAAGGACTACGCCAAACAAGCAAAGATGAAACATCTCGGCTACACGAGCGTCGCCGAGCGGCTGGCCGAGCGCTTTCACATGGACATCGATCTTTTGAAGGCATTAAACCACGGCGCTCGATTCGATCCGGGCGAAACAATTTCGGTCACGGTCATCGGCGCGCCAAGAACGGGGAAGGTCAAGCGTATCGAGGCTCGCCGCAAAAGCGGCGAGGTTCTGGCCTTTGCCGACGACGGATCTGTTCTTGCAGTCTACCCGGCGACGATCGGCAGCGAAGATAACCCCTCACCGACTGGTCACCACAAGGTAAACGGCGTCGCCCGAAACCCCAAATACACCTACAATCCCAAGATCAATTTTCAGCAGGGTCATAACAAGGAGCTCCTGAAGTTGCCGAGCGGACCCAACAACCCGGTCGGGACGGTCTGGATCGACCTCTCCGAGCCGACCTACGGCATCCATGGAACGCCGGAGCCTTCGCTGATCGACAAGGCCGGTTCGCACGGCTGCGTGCGGCTGACAAACTGGGATGTCGAGGAGCTTGCCGGCATGGTGAAGCCCGGCGTCGTCGTCGACTTCGTAGACTGAGCGACTTTCCGACCGAACGGGAAGCGGACGAACATTTCGAAGAAGCCCGGCACAAAGCCAGGCTCCGACTACGCGGCCGTATTGGCCTCAGCAGCACTCAGCGCCAGATCGGTCACCTCGCCGGTCGAGGCATAGCCGGAGACGAGTTCGGCAAGCATCAGGCGGGCGGCCGGTATGTCGTTGCGATCCAGCGCTGCATCGAGTGCCCTAAGGCGTTTGGAAAGTTCCGGCCAGGAGAGGAAATCCTCGCGCGCCTTCATGATGCGGGGATGCTGCGTCGTCTCGGGATTGTCGCCGATCAGCAGTTCTTCGTAGAGCTTTTCGCCGGGCCTGAGACCGGTGACCGAAAGCTCGATATCGCCTTCAGGATTATCCTCACTGCGCACCGTCAGGCCGGAAAGATCGATCATCCGGCGCGCTAGATCGGCAATGCGCACCGGTTCGCCCATATCGAGCAGGAAGACATCGCCGCCATCGGCCATGGCCCCGGCCTGGATGACGAGCTGAGAAGCCTCCGAGATCGTCATGAAGTAGCGGGTAATATCGGGATGCGTCAGGGTCACCGGCCCGCCATCCCGGATCTGTTGGCGAAACAGAGGCACGACGGAACCGGAGGAACCCAGCACATTGCCGAAGCGGACCATGGAGAAATTAGTGTGGGTGCGGTTGGCCGCCCGTTCGGCAGAAAGCGCCTGCAGCACCATTTCGGCAAGGCGCTTGCTGGCGCCCATTACGTTGGTCGGCCTCACCGCCTTGTCGGTGCTGATCAGCACGAAGTTCGACACACCGTATTTTTCGGCAGCCTGTGCTGTGATCAGCGTGCCCATGACATTGTTCTTGATGCCTTCTACCGCATTCTGCTCGACGAGCGGCACATGTTTGTAGGCAGCTGCATGATAGAGCGCCTGCGGGCGCCAGCTCATGATGATGTGTTCCATGCGGTCGCGGTCACGCACCGAACAGAGGATCGGCACGATCTGCACCTTCTGCTGCTCGTACACTTCCGAAAGCTTCTGCAGCTCGCCGTGGATCGCATAAAGGGCGTATTCGTTCTGCTCGACGAGGATGAGATGAGTCGGGCTGCTGCGTAGGATCTGGCGGCAGAGCTCACTGCCGATCGAGCCGCCGGCCCCTGTCACCATCACGACCTTGCCGAGTGTGGCCTTGTCGAGCAATTCCTGGCGCGGCGCCACGGCCTCGCGGCCGAGCAGGTCTTCGATTTCGAGTTCGCGGATATCCGAAACGGCAATACGGCCCTGCGCAAGTGCCGTCATATCCGGCAGCGTGCGGACGTTCACCCGCGCCTTGCGGATTTGCTCGAGGATCTCGTTGCGGCGCTGGCGCGATGCCGATGGCAAAGCCAGAAGCACGTTATGGACATTCAGCGTCTGGACCAGTTCGGTCAGGTCGGAGGGATCATAGATCGGCAGGCCGCCCATGATGCCGCCTTTGAGCTTCGGATCATCATCGAGATAACCGACGACATTGAGCTCTGCACTGTTTGTCAGTGCAGCGGCCAGTTGCCGGCCGGAACTGCCCGCGCCATAGATCAGCACCTTTGCCATCGCGCCCTTGTGCAGGATGCGCTGATAGGTGTCGCCAAGCCAGTAGCGGATGCCGAGGCGCGAAAGGCCGATTGCGATCAGCAACAGGAAAGGCTGCAGGATGCCGACGGTACGCGGAATGCCGGGAACGCTAAGCGCGGTGAAAATGGTGGCAAAGGCAACGCCATAGATCGCAATCGCCTTCAGCACTGCCAGGAAAGCGGCAATGCCGGCATAGCGGAAGATCGCCCGGTACATGCCCATGACGACGAAGATCGGCAGGGCCAGACACAGCGATACGAGAACCGCGAGCCACTGCACCCCGGTCAGCACCGTCCATTCGTTCAGGCGGAAACAATAGGCAAGCCAGATGGTCAGAACACAAAGGCTGGAATCGACGATCAGCGCAAGAATACGCTTGGCCGGACGTGGCATCGCCAAGAGCGGCCCGACCAGTGCCTGCATCGACATCCAGGACTGGCTGGTCTTTGATCCGTCATGTGAAGGATCATCATGCATGTTTATACTGCCCATCCATCATTCCAGCCTGATTTCTTCTTGTCCTTTTCGACCTTAAGTGCAACCGAAATAATCGGTGGTCGCGCACGCAACCTGTTCATAACCTTAGCTTGTAGCCTCAATGGGTTATGCCCTTGCTGCCCAATACCTTGCCGACGGTCATTGCCAGGATGCGCATATCCATGAGGAACGAGCGGCGCTGCAGGTAATCGACGTCGAACTTCACCTTTTCGGGGATCGGCAGTTCGTCGCGTCCATTGACCTGCGCCCACCCTGTCAGTCCCGGCAGCAAAGCATCGACACCTTCTGCCGTCCGAAGTGCGATAAGATCGTCCTGATTGTAGAGCGCCGGGCGCGGGCCGACGAAGCTCATCTCACCCTTCAGGATACACCAGAGCTGCGGCAGTTCATCGAGGCTCGACTTGCGCAAGAAGCCGCCGATCGGCGTCAAATAGCGGGAAGGGTCGTCGAGCAGATGCGTGGCGACCGTCGGCGTGTCGATCCGCATGCTGCGGAATTTCGGCATCCGGAATATCTCGTTGCGGCGCCCCACTCGGTTCGACCAGTAAAGCACCGGCCCCGGTGAGGTCAGGCGTACGCAAAGTGCCACGATCCCGATCGGAACGATCAGGATCAGGGATGCTGCCAGAGCCAGGAAAAGATCCGCTGCCCGCTTCAAGTCCGTCCTCGTCTTTCGCACATTCTTTTGGCCTTCGACGGCCTGCCTTGCCCTACCGTCTCGGGCCAATTCACGTCAACGACCCTTTCCGGCCGGGAAGCGCTTTATGCGTTGTTTCTCAGGCAGTTGCGGCAATTCGGCCACCGGTTCTCGGAACAGCGCTTCACGCAACCAATTGAAACAACACGAATATCATACGGTCATGGAAGTTAAAGCCGAGTTCGTTTCCGCCACCTGTCCTTTCCCGCCATGCGGATACGTCTTCCAACCCTCCTGTTGAGGGCACCAAAATCACTCCCTGTGGCTATCCCCCGTGCAAATGACAGTGGCGACAGGCAGATATCATGCTCAGGCGCTTCAGGCCCTCTGCGAAACCGGCTTGTTATGGCGTACGAGAGCCATCAGCATCGGACCAAGAGAGAACTCTCCTCGCGCTCCCTTGCGTGCCAGGTCACGCAGATAGCCGCCAGGCGAGTTGATATGGGTTGCCCGTTCGAGCATGCAGGCGATGACGATAGCGGCGTTTTCGCGGCCGAGGGTACCGCAAGCTGTCTCATAGGTCTCCGGGGTTATCCCGAGCATGGAGCGGACGGTAACGGCTGCGGTAACGAGATCTCGCCAGCCGGTGATCGATCCTCCTTGAGCGTAATCATTGATCTGGGGGCAGGCCTGCAGAACGAGGGCGAGAGGGAAGATTTTCTGGGGTCCGGTTGAGTGAGCCTTTTCCGTTGCTGGTGGCAGCGTGTCCTCTTGCACCGTCGGTGAAGATTCTAATTCAAGAGAGTCTTTATCTGAATTCTGTATGTGCGGTTCATTTTGGACCACACTGGCGCTCATTTTTTTGGAATTATCGAAGCGCGTCAACAGATTGACCAAGTCGGCGCGAAGGTCTTCGAGCTTCAGGCGCACGCCGTCCAGAGCAGAAGCGTCAGGATTGCGGGGCAGACATGCGAGGTGGCGGGTATAGGCAGCCTCGATGTCGTTCCAGTTGCCGGGAACGCCTTCGTCGAGTGCAGCATCGATAAGTTTGCGAACATCACGACGGCAGATCGTCAGACGCTCACGCGCACGTCGGAGTGTCATCCGGTCAGTCTCGATCTTTTGAGCCATGGCGGCGAGTTCCTCGCTGCGGGCAAGAAGCGGCACTAGGCTGAAGCCATAGGCATCTTCTACCTCACCAGAGGTCTTGCGGCGCGCAAAACGTTTTCCATTGGCGCTGTCCTTGCGGATAACAAGCCCGGCATCGACCAGGGCGGCTAGGTGTCGGCGCAGCGTGGTGACGGCGATGCCGTGCGCCCGCACCATCAATTGCCGGTTAGACGGAAAGACGATCATGCTCGCCTCACCGGAGAGATGGCTCTCGGGATAAAAAGAGAGAAGGGCATTCAGCACGGCGAGCGTACGGTCTGAAATGCCGAGCAGCGGACGCGCTTCGCAGATGTTGCGGAAGACTTTCCACTTGTCGACAGACCTACTTGCTTTAACCGATTCGGCCTGAAGCTGACCTTTCATCAAGGCAAGCGACATCGGCCGCCGCCCGAATGGCGTCGTAACAAATCCCGTATCCATTGTGGTTCACCTTATACAAAGGCAAATCATCAGCGCCCGCCAAAACGGCGTTCAAAAACCTTGACAGTGATTCCGGGAAGTGCGATTCTCTGGGTGCTAAACGAGAGAAGAGGGCTTCCGGATGTTTTGTTCGGGGGCCTTTTTCTTTGCCTATTGGCTCCTTTTCCTAACAGTCAAATCTTCATCAGCAGGCCTCAGCCTGCCAGCAGTTATCGTTGTGACCTGACGGCGCCGAACTCCTCGAAGAGTTCATCCAGCCGGGTCGTGAGATACTCGGCAAATTCAGGCACCATGCGTTCGTCAAAGGTAATGCGTGTCTTGTTGCCGGAGCGCTCGATTTGCGCTGCCCTCTGTCCTTGCCGTGTTTTCCAGATCTCGCCTGTCGCCTTCTTGGCATCGCGCACCGCCATCTTCGACAGCAGGTGTTGCAAGCGCTGATCGCTGTCGAGATTGGCAAAGGCTTCGCCCTCGATGATCGCTTCGACCTTCTTGGGCGCGGAAGAAACGGCATCGACGAGAGCCAACCAACGTGCGCGACCTGCCTTCGGCGCCGGGCCGATCGCCAGGATCAGGGTCTGTGGTATGCCTCGGGCGACAGAGATGTAACGGCTGAGATCGGCCTTGTCGGTCGACAGTGCCGCCATAATGACATCACGTGGGTAACCGGCTTCTTCCAGACGAAGGGCAAACAGCGCCTTCTCGATGAAGGAGAGATCCTGCCGGTCGAGATTTTCCTTGCCCTGGGCAATCACCAGTTCGTTGTCGCTCAAGTTCTGAACGATTGCCTTGACCTTCAGCCCAAGCTTTGCGGCCGCACGCAGGCGGCGACGGCCGTAAGCGATCTGGTAGTGCCCCTCCTTTTCAGGGTCGGGACGGACCAGGATCGGCACCTTCTGGCCGTGCTCGGAAATGCTTTTTGCCAGCGCATCGAAATCAGCATCGCGCTCCACCGGGATGCGGTCGCTGATCGAGGAGTTGGAAATATCCGACGGTTCGATGTCCAGAACGTGGAAGCCAGAGGAAATCTGCGCCTGCAGCCGGCCGGCAGAGCGCGCCGCTTCGGTCATTTCCTGCAGTGATGCACCCATGGCCGAGACGGCGCCGGTGCGCACGCGGTCCGGATTCTTCTCGACACCGGCAGATGGCGTCGGCGTATCGGCCTTGCGCATGAAGATCGAATTGACGGTATCGCGTCGGCTCATCAACTCTCTCCTTTCCAGTCGGATGCCGGCAAGCCGAAAGAGCGCAGTTGGGAGCTCCCAACGCGCTTATGGGCTGCCGATGGACGGAGGGATGTCAGGAAAGTGCACAAACGGCGGTAACCCCTGTTGGGAGCTCCCAACAGGGCGGTCGTCTCGAAGAAACCGGAAAAATCGCCGTCGACGAGGCAGAACGTCATATGCGCCCCCATGCTTGCCGGATCAGCGTCTCGACCTCTCCGTTGACGGCATCGAGGGCTTCCATCGCGCGGTCGTAGGTCGAGCGCGTCAGGTTCTCGCGGCCGATCTCATAAAGCGTCTGCTTGGTGAGGCCGGCATCGGACACCGCTGCCGATTTCACCATCGCATTGATCATGACGTGATCATCAAACAGATTGCGTAGGAGAGCCGCCACCTTCGTCTGCGGCGCATCCTGAGGTTCGTATCGAGTGAGCAGATATCGAATGAAATCGTAGTTGAGCTCGCCGCCGGCTTCGCGCACGACGGAAAGAAGGTCATGCGTCATCAGCAGGAACTGGCTCATGGAGGCCACATCCAGCATCTGCGGATGTACCGTGACGATCATCGAGGTCGCGGCACAAAGACCGCTCAGCGTCAAATATCCGAGCTGCGGCGGGCAATCGAGGACCACGACATCATAGTTCTCGGCGACATCGTCGAGCGCCTTGGCCACGCGCATGAAGAACACGCCCTCGCCATCCCGGGAGCCGCGCATCAGCGCGCGCGGCGTCGTGTGCTCGAATTCCATGAGTTCGAGATTGCCGGGGATGAGATCAAGGCCATCGAAATAGGTCTTGCGCACGACTTCTGAGAGGGGACGTCGCTCCTCGTCGTAGCGGATCGCTGCGTAGAGTGTCTCGTTCGAACGGACATCCGTTTCCGGCATGACGCCGAGCATCGCTGACATGCTGGCCTGCGGATCGAGATCGAGAGCGAGCACGCGGTAACCCTGCAGCGCAAGATATTGCGCCAGATGTACGGATGTCGTGGTCTTGCCCGATCCGCCCTTGAAGTTGGTGACGGCGATGACCTGAAGATGTTCGTTCTCTTTGCGGCGCGGCAGGAAATCATGCGCCTCGCGGCCGCGGGCGGACGCGGCAAGCAGGGCGCGCAGTTCGTTGAGCTGACGCAGGGAATAGAGGCGCCGGCCGTTGCTGCCGACATCGGGCTGCGGGCCTTCGCCGGCAAGCGTCATCTTGCGCAAGGTCGAATCCGAGACGCCGATCAGCTTGGCCGCCTCGCCGGAGGTAAAGCGGCGCAGCGTCTTGCTCGCGGTCGGCGGAAACAGGGCTTCGCTGATCGCCTGCAACTGCGAACTGATCGTCGACGCATGAGCGCCGATCGTCTCGTCGACGCTACGTTGAAGGGTCCGAGAAGTCCTTTGTGGCTTGCTCACGCTCTAATCTTTCATCACGGAAAAACACCAGAAACGGCTGTTTATCCGTGACGATTACCGATCGGAGCGATTCTGGCAAGCTACTCCAGCAGATCAAGGCTTTGGCGGCAGCGGTCGCGATCATGAGTTTACGACAGAAGGATTACAATTTCCGCTGATATCTCCGATAGTTAACAGAAATTCAATTCGCCTTGCCATGCTGTGCCATCCTCATATCATTTTTGCGATCGCTGCGGCAAAGCCGATGTTTTGATCCGGCAGACGGTCCCTGGCGCATCCCATTGAGAAGAATCAGCTATTACCGATTCCTAATCTTTGCCGGCAAAGGATGTGATGACCAAAGGGACGAGGGCCTTATTGCCTCAATCCTCTGAGGCGTCGTCGAAGACAAAGAGCGCCTGTTTCGAAATCCGGAAGACGAGATCACGTCTGTCTGGAACGCCGATCTGATAAAAAGTCTCTCTGACATCTTTTGTCGGTGGTTGGGCGTACCGGAAATTGGACAGGTCTGTGGCGGAATCAATCTGTCTATTTGATTCCGTTTCGATGAAAGATGTATGAAAAACCAGCGCGTTAGGAACACGCGAAATACGCTGCCGAAGCACGCGAAGTGGGCTCTTTCAAGCCCGTCTTCGTAGATCAAACTTATAAAGGATCCGGGATGTTTCCGCAATAACCGGCATTGCCCTATCCCCAGCGGACAGCCGAGAAGACGTGATGCCGCCCGCCCTAGCCGCTGAATGTGTAACCGGCAATCGAGGCCGGCTTCATCTCGATTGAGAACCCGGGTCGGGTCGGCGGCATATAGGCCGCGTCCTTGATGATGCAGGGATCGAGGAAATGTTCATGCAGGTGGTCGACATATTCGATGACGCGGCCATCCTTGGTGCCTGATACCGCCACGTAATCGATCATCGACAGGTGTTGCACATATTCGCAGAGCCCGACACCGCCGGCGTGCGGCCAGACCGGCAGGCCGAATTTGGCCGCCACCAGCAGCACCGCCAGCACTTCGTTCAGCCCGCCCATGCGGCAGGAATCGATCTGCACGATGTCGATCGCGCCCTCGGCGATGAACTGCTTGAACATGATACGGTTCTGGCACATCTCGCCGGTCGCGACCTTCACCGGGGAAATGCCCTGGCGGATCTTGCGGTGGCCGGCGACATCGTCGGGGCTCGTCGGCTCTTCGATGAAGAAAGGCTTTGCGAAGGAAAGCTGCTTGACCCAGTCGATCGCCTGGCCGACCTCCCAGACCTGGTTGGCGTCGATCATCAGGTAACGATCTGGACCGATCACCTCGCGGGCAATCCTCAAGCGGCGGATATCGTCTTCCAGATCGCGGCCGACCTTCATCTTGATGTGGTTGAAGCCAGCATCGATCGCCTCCTGGCAGAGCCGGCGCAGCTTCTCGTCCTCGTAGCCGAGCCAGCCGGCCGAGGTCGTGTAGCAAGCATACCCTTCCTTTTCGAGCGTGGCGATGCGCGCCGCCTTGCCGGGCTCGGCTTGTCTGAGGATGGCGATCGCCTCATCGCGCGTCAGCACGTCGGTGAGGTAGCGGTAATCGACGATATCGGCGATCTCCTCGGCCGGCATGTCTGCAACGATGCGCCAGACTGGTTTGCCCGCCTCCTTGGCAAGCAGATCCCAAACGGCGTTGACGATCGCGCCGGTCGCCAGATGGATCGCGCCCTTTTCAGGGCCGATCCACCGAAGCTGGCTGTCGCTGGTCAGATGCCGCCAATATTTGCCGGGGTGAGCGATCACGTTTGAAAGTTCGGTGCCGACGACGAGATGCCGCATCGCTTCGATCGCCGCACAGCAAATGTCGTTGCCGCGGCCGATGGTAAAGGTCAGGCCGTGGCCGGCAAGCCCGGGCTTGTCGGTTTCCAGGATCACATAGGCGGCGGAATAATCCGGATCCGGGTTCATCGCATCTGAACCATCGAGACTTTGCGAGGTGGGAAAGCGAAGGTCGACAACGCGGAGGTCGGTGATGCGGGTCATGATGTTTCTTCCCGTTGAGGGGCCGGTATCTTCCTTCGAAGAAGCCGGCGATGCGAAGGTTCAGATCGTCCAACCGCCGTCGATAGCGTAGGCCTGGCCGGATGTGTAGGTCGCACCGGCGAGGTAGACGGCGAGATCGGCGATCTCCTCCGGCGTGCCGAGGCGGCCCATCGGCTGGCGGGCGATGAAGGCTGCGCGCGCCGTATCGTAATCACCCTGTGCGCGCATGCGGTCCTGCAGCGAGGGGCTTTCCACCGTGCCGGGGCAGATGCAGTTGCAGCGCACGCCCTGCGTCACGTAATCGGCAGCGACCGATTTTGTAAGCCCGATCACAGCGGCCTTGGTCACGCCGTAGGCGAAGCGGTTTGGCACGCCCTTGATGCTAGAGGCGACCGAGGACATGTTGATGATTGCGCCATCCTTGCGTTCCAGCATGCCCGGCAGCACGGCACGGATGGTGCGGATCATCGCCTTGACGTTGAGATCGAAAGCAAATTCCAGATCGGTATCCTTCATATCGAGCACAGAGCCGTTATGGACGGTGCCGGCGCAGTTGAAGAGCACATCGACGGCGCCGATTTCGGCCACCAGCGCCTTGACCGCATCGTCATCGAGGACGTTCAGCTTGTGTGTCGAAACCTTGCTCTCCGCCGCAAGGGTCGCCAGCGCGTCGGTATTGATGTCGGTGGCATGCACCTTGGCGCCGGTTGCGGCGAAGGCAAGCGCGGTGGCGCGGCCGATGCCCTGACCGGCTGCGGTGATGAGGACGGTCTTGGCGGAAAGATTGCTTGTCATGTCATGGCCTCTGTGGATTTTTCGCGTTCAGGCGGTGGCAGTGAAATTCTATCTCAAAAGGATCGGTCGGGATGGAGGCCGCGCCCGATCGGGCGCCCTTTCAGGCGGCGACGCCCCGCCAGGCGGACGATCACGATATCCATGCGCTGCATGGTCTTCCTCCCTCTCCCGTTATCTTATTTTTGTCTCGCCTTGGCGAGCCTTTCCGGGAACTGCGACCGTCCGGCACAAGTCCCACGCCGAACGACATCCTCACTCTTAATTTGTCTGTTTATAGACAAACAGACGATTGTCTTGTGGTCAAGCGCGAACTTTTTCTTTTCCGTCTGCCCGCCTGCGTATATGCAGAATGATATTCACAGGAGGGAAGAATGGAGACCGAAGAGGCAGATCGCTACCGCGCTCCGGCGCTCGACAAGGGCCTCGATATTCTCGAACTTCTGGCAAGCGTCGATAGCGGTCTGACGCAGGCGGAAATCGCCAAGCGGCTGGAGCGCAGCCCGAATGAATTCTATCGAATGCTCGACCGTCTGGTGAAGCGCGGTTACGTGACGAGGCTCGATGGCGACCGTTATTCTCTCACCCTGAAGCTCTTCGGCTTGGCGCAGCTGCATGCGCCAGTGCGCCGGCTTGCCTCCTATGCGACGCCGCTGATGCGCGATCTCGCCCAACGCTTGCGCCAGGCAAACCATCTTGCCGTCTTCGACCGCGGTGCCGCCGTCGTGATCGCCCAGCAGGAGGCGCCGGACTATTGGGGCCTGTCGATCCGCGTCGGTTCCCATATCAGCCTGTTCGATACCGGCTCGGGCCACGTCCTGCTCGCCTTTCGCAGCGACGAAGAGCGCGAGATGATGATCTCGGAACATGTGCGCAGCCGCAAAGACGCCGATCTCGGCCAGGAATTTTATAAGCGGTTGAACCAAATCCGCGAGCGCGGCTACGAAATGATGGCAAGCGCCCAGACAGCCGGCGTTTACAATCTCTCGGCACCGATTCTCGGGCCGGACGGGCGCAGTATTGCAGCGCTGACTTGCCCCTACATCGCGCTGGTCAATGCGCCGGCAGCGCCCGATATTACGCAGGCGATCGGCATGGTGCAGAATACGGCGGCCGAGCTTTCGAAGCTCGCCGGCGCGACGATGACTATGCCCGCTTAAAATTCACCAGAATTTCTATTTGAATAATCCATTCACCACCGATAGTTTCCGCCAACCACTCTTTGGAGGAGAAGAGCGTGTTCATAGACACCCATCTGCATGTCATCGACCGGTCGGCGCTGAATTATCCCTGGCTTGCCGACGTGCAAGCCCTCGACCGCGATTTTCTCTACGAGACCTATGCGACCGAAGCCAAACGCTGCGGCATCACCAAGGTGCTGCATATGGAGGTGGATGTCGATCCGGTCGACATGCAGGCCGAGACCGATTATATCCGCCGCCTCGGCGATCTGGTGGCTGGCGCGATCGTCTCCTGCCGGCCGGAAGAAGATGGCTTTGCCAGCTATCTGGAACGCCAAGAGGCTGATCCCTTCGTCAAGGGCTTCCGGCGCGTGCTCCATGTGGTGCCTGATGATGTCTCCGAAGGCGCGCTTTTCCGCGAGAATATCAGAAGGCTCTCCGGAACCGGCCTGACCTTCGACCTCTGCACGCTGCCGCATCAGGTCGGCAAGGTCGTGGGGCTCGCTGACGCCGCACCCGACGTGCAGTTCGTGCTCGATCATTGCGGCAACCCGGATATCAAGTCGAACGCCTTCGAGCCCTGGAGCCGCGGTATTGCCGAAATCGCGCGCCGGCCCAATGTGGTCGCCAAGATTTCCGGTATCGTCACCAATGCCGATCCGGAAAGCTGGACGGCGGAAAATCTGCGGCCCTATATCGAGCACGTCGTATCAAGCTTCGGCTGGGACCGCGTGGTCTGGGGCAGCGACTGGCCCGTCTGCACGCTGGCGGACGGCCTTTCGACCTGGGTCGCAGCCACCCAGGCGGTGCTGTCGGGGACTGCGGAAACAGAGCGTTCGAGGCTCCTTCACGGCAACGCACAGCGTCTGTGGAAGCTCTGACTTTAGCCCAGGCTCGCGCTTTTAAGGTTCAATTCTGCCGGATTCTCGCTTGAAGCGATCTGTCACCACGTGCAATCGGCACGGGCTCTCGGATGCCGCGATGTTTTGACCACCTAAACTACATCCAAACAATTGCTAGGTTGAACTAACTCGGCTAAAAGTTGTTGTTGCCGGGCGTGTAAGTTGTTGGTCCGGTTTTCGCAGGAGGGAATATCAAATGAAAGAAGAACCGCATTCCGTGGACGTTCACGTCGGCAAGACGATCCGTATACAGCGACTGCTGAGAAAGGTTTCTCAGACGGAACTGGGCGATCGTGTTGGCGTGACCTTCCAGCAGATCCAGAAATACGAAAAGGGCTCTAATCGCGTCTCTGCCAGCATGCTCGTCGAAATCGCCGGCGCGCTGAACGTCGATGTCAGAACCTTCTTCGACGATCTGACTGCGCCTGCCGCCAACGCAAACGATAATCCCGCTCCGAGCGAAGAATTCGTCATTTCGCGTGAAGGCGTCCAGCTCAACGCTGCCTTTTTCTCAATCAAGAACGAGCAGCTTCGTAAGAAAATCCTCAAGCTCGTCCAGGCGATTGCCAGTACAGAGCAGAGTGAAGTCGACGCTGCGGAATAACGCGTCGGCCTGATTTTCTAGCGCTCAGTCGCACCCTGCAGCAGGGCTAATGGCGATCGATCACGATCAGATTTTCGCCAGCGTCCTTCATTGCGATCTTGGCTTTACTGCCGACGAGTTTTTCGAGGTTCGCATCGAGCTCCCTATCCGGATCGATGCCGTCCCAATCGATGACGACCTGCAGCAGCGCCATGTTTGTCAGGTGCATGAGGTTGCGCAGCTGAAGTTTTTCAGCCTCGTCCTTGGCTGCCGACAGCAGCCGGAAGAGTCTTGCGTATTCTCTGCCTGTACCCTGGTCCTTTTTTTCGAACATTGTTCCCGCCCTCGACAACAGTCATATCCCCATGCAGGATACCTTGGGCTTGGAACCGTTATTCGAGCGTTACAGGCTGCATCTGCTGCGTGACTTCGGCCTGCAGTAGCTCGAAATGCGAGGTTGCGGCAAAGCTCCAGTCACGCTTTGCTGACGTAAACTCTCCCTTTTGCAGCCATTCCAGCACGAGCCTCGCGTCGGCGCGTTTGCGTTCGACGCGATTGGCGCGGATCGCAGTCAAAATCTGGTCGCGTCGCGGTTTACGAGCAAAGTTGGATGCTTCGACCACCTTGGCATAAGTTCGTTCGGAGAAATGCAGGAAGCGCCCAGCAAGCAGCAGCTTCTTACGCTCGCTGACGGTAATGTCACCCTTGGCATAGAGGCTTTCGATCGTCGGCTCGAAATCGACCCAGGGAACCGAAAGCGGCAGCCAGCCGAGCTCCTGCGGCGCATGGACGAGCGCCACTGCCTCGTCATCGATGAGATTGCCGGATTCGTAGTCGTCGAAGATCGAGCCGATGCCAACCATGCCGAAGGCGGAGCATTCGGCGGCGCGCAGCGCCCCCATGCTGGAGCCACCGGCAACGGCAACGCCCCTTTCCAGCGCAAAGAGGATTTCCTTGTGCCAGACGGATGGCAGATCGCCGAAATAGCCGTCGATCAGACCGATTGCGGTCGCTCCTTCCTGCACAGCGGTCAGAATATCGCCGCAGGCGGCAGGCGGGCGGAAAGCGATATCGGGATGCTGCTTACGCGCTTCCGCGATCTCGCTTGCGAGGCTCGGACCGACGAAGAGGATCTTCATGCCGCGGCCTCCCTGATGACGTTGACGGCGCGCAGGCCGAGCTGGATGTATTGGCCGCTGATATCGACCTCAAGGCCCGGCACGATAACGCGCACGACGGAAACCGGAAGGGTGGGATGTGATAATGGCACGGCGATGATCTGGGTAATGCCTGCAACCCTCAGACGGCCCGCAATGTGGCGGATCGTATCCTGGATCGTTGTGGGACGCTGCCGGCGCATGGGGAAAGGTTTCAGCACCGCATCATTGTTGCAGAGATCGACGACCTGGCGCATGCCGGCGCTGCGATCGATCCGCTGATAGATCTTCGGCGAGAAATCGTCGCGGCTGCCGGCAATCGCCGTCAACCGGCTCTGGGCGGCTTCGGTGATGGCGCGAAGAGCTGCGCGCACCGGATCAGGATGGCAGCCGCAGCCGCCACAGACCTGCGCCCAGCGCGCATCGACGCGGTCCGAGAGATTGCCGGGAATGATGACGGCAAGAAAAGCCGGGACACCGATATCTGTGGTCATGTCGATCAGTAGCAGGCGCATGCCGGCCTGGCGGATGCGATCGACCAAGACATCGATTACGGCATCGCCGAAGGCGCGCGGATCGATGCGTTTCTGCTTGAGCTGTTCGGGGGATTTGAGCTGGGTCAGCGCCCACGCGTCGCGCTCGACGAGTTCGCAGAGCCCGTGCAACACGGCTTCGGCAGGCGTATTACCAGACGCTAGCCCGTCGCTCGACTGCTCGAAGCCAGGGGGACGCTCGCCGCGATGGTCGAGGCCGACTAGCCACCAAGGCACGAAGGCTGTGCTGCCCGAAAGAAGATCGAAGCCAGAGCACCAGGGGATTTGGCCATCGCCGATCTCGTCCGGCGCACAACGCGCCACGCTGTCGAGGTCGATCATGGCGGTCCGTTCCGCCTTCATGTTGTCGAGGCTGGCAAGCCTCAGATCTGCGGGCGCAATTTCAGCGATACGAGTCTCGATCGCCTCCATGGCCGCAGAGGTCATCGCAGCTTCCTTGTCGATGCCTTTGCCCTGGAAAACCGACAGCGTGTGGCTGTTCGGCCTTGTGGCGAAGGCAACCGGGATGTTCAGCACGTCGAGGCCGGTCAACAGGCCGACGCGAGTGATGCCGATTTCGCGCAGATGCGGTTTGATCGCCGCAAAAGTCTGCCCCGGGGTCATCGATCGGTCGTGATAGCTGTTGACGCCTGCCGACGATCTTTTGAGGTCAGCGGCAAGCGTTTTAAGGGCGGCCAAGGCAGACATGCTGATCGATTCCTTAGCGGAACCTTAGTGCATGCGTCAGGCTTTCAAGGCCATTTGCCGAAACGGCCAGTTCGTCCTGCTTGACGGCAGCCTTGGCGGCAGCGGAGAAACGGAGCGCGGGGGCCTGGATTGCAGCGTTGGTTTCAACGGTTTTCATGATCTCTCTCCAAATGGTAGGGCGGCTGACCGCCGTTAACCATTCGAAAAGAACATTGCCTGCGTCATTTAAGCGTTACAGGCTTCGTTAAAAGGCCGTGTATCAGGGAAGACCGGCGAGTTGCAGGCCTTTTATCAACGGATCGGTGAAGGCCGGATCGCGATCAGGGACGAAGTGACGGATCTCTTCGCTGCGGAAATCCGGGAAATTTTCCAGAACGACCCGAGCGTAGTTCCTGGCTTTCGTGGCATCACCCGCCATGGCATGGGCGGCTGCGAGCAGGCGCGCTGTCGCCTGTTTTGACTTTACCGGCTCCAGCGCATCGATCGCCTTTTCATATTCTTCGCGCATGAAATGGATGCCGCCGAGGTTCCAGTAATAATAGTCCGGCGGCAGCGGATTGAGCTTGAAGGCAGCGCGGCTGAGCTCGAGGGCCCGGTCAAAATCGCCGTCATGGGAAAGCGCGTCGGAAAAATCTGCCAGGATGTCGGCATCGTTGGGATTGAGATCCTGAGCCTGCTGGAAGGCATCGAGACTTTCTTCGAACCGGCGGCGGTAGAGCGCGACGAAGCCGAGCTCGCGATAGGCCCGGCCACTGTTGGGATCGGTCTCTCGTGCCATTCTTGCAGCACTATAGGCTTCGTCCAGCAGGTCGCGCTCATGCATGCCTCGGATCAGCCATTCCATGCCGAGTGCGCGAGACATGCCGGCATGGGCGGGAGAAAAATGTTCATAGCGGCTGAGCGACGACTTGAACCATTTGCGCGCCTGGCGCAGGTGCTGGAGGTCGGTATGGGAAATCAGCCGCTTGCCTTCGAGATAGAGCCGATAGGCGGAGGCCGGCACCTCGCCGAGCGGCGTCGCCAGTTCAGTGCGTTCGATCGTATCGGCGAGCGTCATGACGATGCGCCGGGTCAACTGGCTGAAGGCTTCGCTGATCTTCTGCATCGCGAAGGGAATTTCGACCGCCCAGAGCACTTCGGAAGTCGCTGTGCGCGTCAGTCGGCAGGTTGCATAGACGTCCTCGTCGCGGCCCTGGATCGTCACATAGACGGCATAGTCGAAGCAGAGGTCGAGCGGGCCGACGGTCGCAAGGGTCGGGTCGAGCGCGCGGCTTATCATTTCCAGGCTCGTATGAGCGGCAATCACCTTAAAGCCGCGCTGCTGGCTGAGGCCGATCGTGACATCTTCGAGCAGCGCGCGCCCGACGCGCTCCATCAGCGGATCGGTGAAGATGCTTTCGGGCGGCAGGATGACGATGCGCGGCTGTCCGGCCGGATCGATCAGCAGTTCCGACACCGCAGGCCGACGTTCCGGCGCAGCCGGCTGTGCGGCAGCCAGGATGCCGAGTTCGCGGGCAAGGGCCGTCGTTACCTCGTCCGGTTCGATATCGAAATCTTCCCTGAGCTGGCTGCGGCATTTCAGATAGGCTTGACGCGCCGACGGCAGGTCGTTCATGCGCGTATGGGCGCGCATCAGCGCCCGGCAGGCGATCTCATTGGCGGGGTCGAGCTCGATCAGGCGCCTGGCAAAGGCGATTTGTTCCTCATCCGGGCGCTCGTCGTCACGTTCCAACAGGCGGACAAGATGGGCCGAGCGCGCTTCGTCAATCCGCTGGCGCTCGAAGGTCAGCCAGTCTTCGGCGCCCTGGGTTGGAGATTTGACGCTTTCGAGCAATTCTCCGAGCAGGACGTTGCTTTCATCCGGCCCCAGCACATCCTTCTGCTTGAGGATCGTGAGGTCGACCTCCCAGCCGGGCGCAAGGCCGAGATGGGTGCGCGTGGCAACGAGCAAGGGCGGCAGGCTTGCGGGAATGCTCTGTTCGATGCGCGACAGAAGCTGGCGAAGGCTGCCGGCCCGTTTTTCGGGAAGTTCGGATTGCCAGAGCTGGCATCGAATGGTTTCGCGATCAACCAGCGGTTCCTGCGACAGCGCTAACATCGCCAGCAGGAAATAGGACTTTTCGGGCAATGGAAGCTCGCTCCCGGCGGCCATCAATCGCGGCCTGCCGAGCAGACATAATCTGTTCGCTTTCACTTCCCCGGCTGACCCGTCCATCAGGGTTCTCACCTTCAAAAGCCGACACGCTCAAGGGCGCCTCGACCGATTGCCGGATGTTAGAGGGAATGACGCGCAACGGGAAGCGCTTTTGCTACCCTGGATTAAGATTTTCATCAAATATTACGGTCTCGACCGGTGTTTGCTGCTATCATGATTTATGAAAGCTGCATTTCAGGCCGACTATTGTGGTATTTCGGAACATCGTCGCACCATGCAGACCGGCGCGCCGCGACCTATTTCTCCAGTGCGGCGGCTTCCTCGACCGATCCTAAAGCCCCTTCTTGGTTCTCCGCCAGAGCACATCCTCTGTGCGATTGAGCGGTGACGTAAAGATCGAAATCAGAGAGCGAGGCCCTTGATATAGTCGATCGATCGCTTGGCAAACCGGCGCCAGTCGGAGGGGTTGTCGTGCTCCGTGACGATGTGCTCGGCCTTCGTCCGGCGAAACAGCGGCACGAGCTTTGCCCAGTCGATGATGCCGTCACCGGTCGCAGCCCAGCCGTCATCCTCCTTTGTGCCTTTGGGCGCCATGTCCTTCATCTGGATGGCGATGATGCGGTCGGCGAATGTCTGGAGCTCTGCTGCGGGGTCGCCACCGGCCCTGATGATCCAGCCGCAATCGATTTCGAACCGGACATTCTTTTCTGCGCTCTCGAAGATCAGATCGATGGGGCGCGAGCCATCGGCAAGAGGGCGGAATTCGAAATCATGATTGTGCCACGCGACCTTTAGACCATGCGACGCAACGCGATCGGCGCCCTCCGAGAGCGTCTTCCCGAGATCTCTCCAGTAATCGGCTGTCGTGCCCCGATCTTCCGGCGCCACATAGGGCGGGATCAGGATCGTCGCTCCCATGGCAAGCGCGATATCGATGAAGCGCTGCGGCTCCTCGGTCAACCCTTTCAACGGCATGTGGAAGCAATGGCATTTTAAGCCGGCATCGTCGAGCGCTCGGCGGAAAGCTTTCGCGTCTGCCTCATAGGCCGGCAGCCAGGGTTCGATCGCGTCATAACCGAAGGCCTTCAGCTCCGGAAACTGGGTAAAGAGCGGCGGGAAATTGCGTGACGAATAGAGCTGATAGGAAATCGGATAGGTCATTCTTCCTCCCCGTTGCTTAGCTATTGTCCCGGTCTGCGCCTCAGCTCCGGCCAATTGTGCTTTCCCGGATCACCAGATCCGGTTCGATCTGCGTAATGCGCGGCTCCGGCAGACCGTCTTTGGCGACGACCAATTTCATCAGCCGCTCGACGGCAAGTTCAGTGACGACGTCGACGGCATAATTGACGCTGGAGATCGGTGTCGCCGCATGTTCGGCGAATTCGATATTGTCGAAACCGATGATGGCGACATCCTTCGGCACCTGCACGCCGTTCTTCTGGCACCAGCGCAGCGCGCCGATGGCAAGCGAGTCATTGGCAGTGAAAATCCCCGTCGGCCGGTTTGGCGCATTCATCAACGTATCCATCGCCCAATATCCCTTTATGACCGAATGGCCGAGGGGGTCGGCCGTCAGTTTGGGGTCGAAGGCGATGCCGGCTTCCGTGAGAGCCTGACGGTAGCCGTCGCTCTTTTCGACATTGCCGAGCGGATTGGCGCTGTCGATGATGCCGATGCGCTTGTGGCCGGTATCGATCAGATGGCGTGTCGCCTTATATGCGCCGCGGCGTTCGTCGACGCAGACGGCATCGATGCCGGCATCGGGATCACCGACAAGCAGCACGATCGGATAGTTCGATTGCCGGATTTTTCGAATGTGATCGAGACGCCGATGGCTGCGCGGGTAGATCAGCATGCCGTCGACCTGGCGCGAGCGGAACATTTCGAGCGCCTTGATTTCCTCCTCGGGATCATTGTTGGAGGTAGCAAACAGCGTGCCGTAGCCGCGCTCGGCAAGCGCCAGCTCGATTGCCTGCGCCGTGCGTGTCAATGTCGGGTTGGTGATGTCGGTCAGGATGAGGCCGATGGTCTTCGTCTCGCGGCTGACCAGCGACTTGGCAATATGGTTCGGCAGATAGTTCAGCGCATCGGCGGTCTTGCGTATCAGCTGGCGCGTCTCGTCGGGAATGCGTGGGCTGTCTCGCAGCGCGAGCGACACGGTGTTCACCGAAAATCCGGTCTTGTCGGCGATATCTTTGAGGCGAACGCTCGATCTGCTCATGGTCTTTGTAATATTCCGAGATGCTTAACCTCGTTTTCATAGCCCCCGGTCGTGGAAAGCGAAAGGGCGGCCGCATGTTTCACACGGCTGCCCTCCCCTTATCACTTTCCTTCGGCATGCAGCCGCTTGATGCCCTGATACTGCAGGCAGTCCGGATGCATTTCCATCAGCTCGATACGGTTGCCGTCAGGATCCTCGATCCAGGCCTGACGATTGCCGTCGAGCCCCTCCTTGATCTCTGCCGTCAACTTGATGCCGGCCGCCTTGATGCGCTCAGCGGTCGCATCGAGGTCGTCGATCGTGAAGCACATGTGGTTGACGCCATTGGCGTTCCAGCCGGGCGCGCGATCGTTTTCGGCACCGGGAAAAATTTCGAGATAATGATCGTCAGTGATGCGCAGATAGACGAGCCAGGTGGAGCCGTCGTCATTCTTCAGGCGCAGCATCTCCGGAAAGCCAAGGCGTTCGCGGTAAAAATCGAGCGATGCGTCAAGATCTTTCACCTTGATCGCGACATGGCCGTAGCCGGTAATTCCAAGCATGCTTCCTCCTCTCGTCGGCTCCAGGGAGCCGCCGCTTAAAAATCGATGCCGGCAAGCCGGATTTAGTTTAACGATAATACAAGATCACAATTGATCTGAACGCGGCAGATTGTCAACTGCCCCGGATTACTCAGTCCCACTTCGGCCCCCAGTCCGGATCGACGACGCGGTGATTACGGTCGATGGTCTCGATCCTGGCAATTTCGCCAGGTGAAAGCGTGATCGAACTTGCCTTGAAGTTCGAGCGGATGCGTTCCTGCCGGCCGGATGTCGGAATGGTGCAATAGCCCTTCGCAAGTTCGAAGGCGATTGCCACCTGCTCCGGCGTCGCATCATGTCTTTCGCCGATCGAGCGCAGTACCGGTTCGTCGGAGAGTACGCCACGGGCGATCGGCAGATAGCAAGTGACGAGAATGTCCTTTTGTTTACAATAGTTTGCGAGCTTCTTGTTCTGCAGGATTGGGTTCAGCTCGAACTGGTTGTTGGCGATCTTGCCCTTCCCGAGCAGCGCTTCAGTCTGTTCCAGGAGGGCAATCGTGAAGTTCGAAACGCCGATCAGCCTGGTCAAGCCGCGGGCCTGCGCCTCGGCGATCTGGGTGATATAGACCTCCAGCGGAATGCGACCGTAAGGCGCCGGCCAATGGATCAGCGTCAGGTCGACCTGGTCCACCTTGAGCGCTTCCAGGCTCTTTTCCAGCGATGGAACGAGTTGACCGGAACCGAAATTATCCGTCGAGATCTTAGTCGTCAGGAAGACGTCGTCGCGTTTCAGGCCGGAGCGCCGAAGTGCCTCCCCGACCTCGAATTCGGTGTCATAGGTTTGCGCGGTATCGAGATGCCGGTAGCCGGTTTCCAGCGCGCAGAGGATCGCATCGATACCCTCCTTGCCGTTGCGTCCGAACGTCCCAAATCCCATGAGCGGAATAACCTCATGCTTTTCCAAGCCTTTTTCCTCCCTTTCGCCTCGCTCCACCAGGCATTTCCAGAGCTTTGCAACAGCTTGAGGCCGTGTCCAGCGAAAAACCCCTGTTGACCTCAGGTAAATTTTGATCATAGTTTAACGATAATACAAGCTCGATTTCGGGCGTTGGCCGGTGTGGGAGCGCCGGTCTCGGGAGGAAGTGATGCAGTTACGCTGGAGCCGGATGGCGCCCCAGCTGGCTCTCGCGCCGGCTGTCGCCGTCACCCTTGTCGCATTTGTCGGTGCCATATGCTGGACCGCGTGGCTGTCGCTGACGCGAAGCCGGCGACTTCCGGAATATGAGATCGACTGGAGCGAATGGGCCCGCCAATACGAGCGGCTCTTCAACGACGCCGGCTGGACGATTTCGCTGCAGAACCTCGTCATCCTTGGACTCGGTAGCGCGCTTGCGATCGTCTTCGGCTTTGTTCTGGCGGCGATGATCGACCGCGAATGGCGCGGCGAGAGCTTCTTCCGCACCGTCTTCCTGTATCCCCTGGCCGTTTCACTGATCGTAACGGGGGCTGCCTGGCGCTGGATTTTCAATCCGCAGCTCGGACTTGAAAACTTCCTGCATGGGCTCGGCTTCACCTCTGTCAGTTTCAACTGGCTGGCAAGCCCAGAAACGGCAATGTATGCCATCATTCTTGCCACGATCTGGCAGAGTTCCGGTTTCTACATGGCCCTGATGCTATCGGGCCTGAAATCGATCAATACGGAGATTTGGAGTGCGGCGCGCCTCGATGGCGTCAGCTTCTGGCGGCTCTATCTGGAAATCATCATTCCGATGATGAAGTTCACCTTCATCACCTGCGCGATCCTGCTCTCGCTCGGCGTCATCAAGGCCTATGACGTTGTTGTCGCCATGACCAACGGGGGGCCCGGCAATTCCACCTGGGTGCCGGCCTATTTCACCATCAATGCGCTCTCGGCCAAGAGTAATATCGGTTACGCCTCGGCAGCGGCCATCACCATGCTCGTCATCACCGCGGCGATCTTCCTGCCCCTCGTATTGATCACCGCCTGGCAGCAGCGTCGGGCAAATGGAGGTGCAAGATGAACATGCTGACCCAGGCCGCGACACTCGAAGATGCCGTGAATGCCTCGCCGCGCCCGGCAGGCCCTTTCTTTCCACGTAAAAAGAAACGCATTCCGGGCCGCTCCATCGCCATTCTTGTGTTTCTGACGATCTGCGCGCTGTTCTTCTGCGTGCCGCTCTATGTGGTCGTCGTCACCTCATTCAAGACGATGGACCAGATCCGCGAGGGGGCAATCTTCTCGCTGCCGCATGTCTGGACGCTGGAGGCCTGGGACCATGCCTGGGACAAGGCCTGCTCGGGCATCAACTGCAACGGGCTGAAGGTCGGCTTCTGGAATTCGGTGCTGATCCTCTTTCCCTCGCTTATCTTCTCGATCGCGCTGTCGATCGCAACCGGCTACGCGCTGGCGCTTTGGAATGTCCGCTGGGCCAATGCCTTCCTGTTCCTGCTCTTCATCTGCGCCTTCGTGCCCTTCCAGGTTATCATGTATCCCCTGATCCGCATCACCGCGACGGTCGGCATCTATGGCACGCTCTGGGGGATCGCTGCGGTCCATGCCGTGCTTGCCATGCCGGTGTTGACGCTGATCTTCCGCAATTACTACAAGGATATTCCCCAGGAGATCATGCGCGCGGCGATCATCGATTCCGGCTCCTTCTGGCGGATCTTCTTCGAGATCATCCTGCCGATGTCCGGCAATATCCTGATCGTCGTGCTTATCCTGCAGATCACCTCGATCTGGAACGACTATCTGATTGGCGTCACCTTCGGGGGTCTTGGAACACAGCCGATGACGGTCATCCTCGCTAACCTTATCACGGTCTCGACTGGCGTCGTCGCCTATAACGACAATATGGCGGCGGCGCTGCTGACCGCCATTCCACCCCTCGTCATCTATTTCCTCGTCGGCAAATTCTTCGTTCAGGGAATTACCGCCGGCGCGATCAAGGGTTGATCCATGCCGCGTGTCTCCTTCGAACATATCGTCAAGTCCTTCGGCGCCGTGACAATCCTGAACGACCTCAATCTTTCGGTCGATGACGGCGATTTCCTCGTGCTGCTCGGGCCGTCCGGCTGCGGCAAGACCACGCTTCTCAACCTGCTCGCCGGACTTCTGGAAGTCAGTGACGGCCGCATCATGATCGGCGAACGCGACGTGACCGACCTCGATCCGCGAGATCGCGGCCTTGCCATGGTCTTCCAGTCCTACGCGCTCTATCCGACCAAGACCGTCTACGGGAACCTGAAATTCGGGCTCGCAGCAAGCAAGCTCGACCGGGCCGAAATTGAGCGCCGGATCACTGTGACCGCCAAACTCCTGCAGATCGAGCCGCTGCTCAACCGCAAGCCGGGTCAGCTGTCTGGTGGCCAGCGTCAGCGCGTCGCGATTGGCCGGGCGCTGGTCAAGCAGGCGGGCGTTGTTCTCTTCGACGAGCCACTGTCGAACCTCGACGCGAAGCTGCGCACTGAAATGCGCCTCGAAATCAAGAAACTGCACGACACGCTGAAGCCGACCGTCGTCTATGTGACGCACGACCAGATCGAAGCGATGACGATGGCAACCCGGATCGCCGTCATGGATGGCGGCGTCATCCAGCAGTTCGGCACGCCCGACGAGATCTATGGCCGGCCGGCCAATCTCTTCGTCGCAGGCTTTATCGGCGCACCGGCCATGAACCTTCGCAAGGCGCGGCTGACGGTGAACGGCAGTGGCATCAAGGCTGCATTCGATACCGGCGATGCCATCGATCTCGGCGACTACGCCTTTTCGAAGAGGCCGGAAAGCGGCGCTGAAGTCGTCGTGGGCTTGCGGCCCGAACATTTTGTCGTCGCCGAACAGCCGATTGCCAATCCGGCGGCACGTTTCGAACTGCCTCTGCGCCAGGCCGAACGCACCGGCTCTGACGCGACCGCCTATCTCGGCTTCGGCGAACAGCTTCTGGCACTGCGCGTCGATCCCGATCGCGCCGCCGGCTTTAGACCGGGACAGCCGGTGCGAGCAGAATTTCCGCGCGGCAAGGCGAATGTCTTTAACGCTGAGACCGGACTGCGAGTGTGAATGAAGAACCGATGGGAGGAATGGAAATGATGAACAGGATTATTGCCGGCATCACAGCCGCATTGCTTGCAGGCGCCGCCCCCATGGCCGCGCCCGGTACCGCAAATGCAACCGAGTTGGTGATCTACCACACCTGGTCCGCGCCTCCGGAAGTGGCAGCGCTGAACGTCTTGAAGAAGAACCTGGAGGCCAAGGGTCACACCTGGACCGACATCGCCATTCCCCATGACACCGGCTCCAATGTCAACCTGATGAACCTGGTTGCCGGCGGCAATCCACCGAACCTCTTCATGGAGTCCAACCCCGGCGTCTATCGGGACCTCACCAAACAGGGCTTCGGCCGGCCGCTGACAGATTTCTTCAAGGAGCGTGGCTATCCGGACAAATACCCTGACGCGGTTGCCCGTTCCATGGTCGTCGATGATCAGGTGATCAAGGTGCCGACGGCGCTGCATATCGACGGCATGGTCTATTACAACATGGACGTGGCCAAGAAGATCGGCGTCGATCCGGCCGCCTGGACGTCGCTCGATCAGATGTTTGCCGATTTCGACAAGATCAAGGCGGCAGGTATTATTCCGCTCGCGGTCGGCGGTCAGCAATGGCAGGTAGGCTACCTCACCCACGCACTGGCGGCAACGATCGGCGGACCGGATTTCTTCAACAGGATCTATGGCGAAAAGCCCGATCCGGCCGTCTTCGACACGCCGGAATTCAAGCAGATCTTCGAATACTTGCGCAAGTTCCAGCAGGCAGCCGACAAGGGCTCGGCCAACCGCGAATGGAACCTGACGACCAATCTCGTCATCACCGGCAAGGCGCTGATGCAGATCCATGGCGATTGGATGAAGGGCGAGTGGCTGGCGGCCGGCAAGACGGCAGGCAAGGATTTCGGCTGCATCCAGATCCCTGGCGCCAAGGCCGTCGTTGCGACCGTCGACAGCTGGGGTCTGCTCGGTGGCCAGCCCGCGGACAAAGACAAGGCCGAGCTCGACTTTGCCTCGATCGTCGTCGACCCGAACGTGCAGGCGGAATTTGCCAAGGCGAAGGGCTCCACACCTGTGCGCCTCGATGCGCCGCAGGACAGTCTCGATGCCTGCTCCAAGGAGGTGTTGAAGATCGTCGCCGATCCCAAGCATCAAGTGCAGAACCCACATGCGATCAGCGATGCTGATTGGGAAAATTCGATCTGGGACGTCGTCTTCAATTTCTGGAGCGATCCGAACATGAGCGTCGATGATGCGATCTCCAAGATCAAGGAAAATTACCAAACCATCCTTGGTTGATCCTTTCCTCCGGAGGCGGTCCGTTTCAGGTGGTCGGACCGTCCCTCCTGCTGCCCTAAAATGGAGAGTTTGATGGACAAGCGTTTGCTTGACGAAGATGCCGTGATGCAGATCTGCTTCGTTACCGACGATGTGGAAAAGTCGGCCCGTTGGTTTTCCGACCTGACCGGCAAGCCCGTTCCGCCCGAGGGCAAGGCTGCCGACGCCGAAGAAGCCAAGGCGATCTATAATGGCAAGCCTGCCGAAGTCGGCTGCCGCATCATCATGTTCAAGTTCGGCAATATCGACGTCGAATTCCTTGAGCCTGGCCCGGAAAAGAGCGCCTGGCGCGATCTTCTGGAAGAGAAGGGCCCCGGCTGTCACCACATCGCCTTCAAGACGAAGAACCTGACGAACCGCCATCGCTACCTCGAAGGCAAGGGGCACCGCCTGTTACAGCGGGGCGAATTCGATGGCGGCCACGGGCGCTACGCCTATTACGACACCGTGAAGGATCTCGGCGTCATGATCGAGCTTCTCGAATTCAACTCGGACATGGAGCACCAACCCCGGCGCGAGCCGGCTTGAGGCCTTGTCGGCTCGTGGGTCAGAAGGCCTGAGCAAGCCGACGCATTGGTGTCGCACTTTCGGCGGCGGCTTCGACGAAATCGAGACCGATATCGAGCACCGGTGCGCTGTGTGTCAGCCAGCCGACGGAGATCAAATCGACACCCGAGGCGGCAATGGCCGGTGCTGTTGCCGGCGTTACGCGGCCGGAGGCTTCGGTAATGGCGCGGCCGGCGACGATGCCGACGGCCTCGCGAAGCTGATTGGGCGTCATGTTGTCGAGGAGGACTGCATCGACCCCCTCATCCATCGCCTCGTGCAACTGCTCGAGCGTGTCGACCTCCACTTCGATCTTGACCATATGGCCGACGCCGGCCTTGGCACGGCGGATGGCTTCCGAAACGCTGCCGGCAATGGCGACGTGATTGTCCTTGATCAGCACGGCATCGTAGAGCGCGAAGCGGTGGTTCATCCCGCCGCCGGCCCGCACAGCATATTTTTCCAGCGCCCTCAGACCCGGTGTCGTCTTGCGGGTGCAGACGACGCAGGCTTTGGTGTTGCGGATCGCCGCGACGATGCCCGCCGTCACAGAGGCGATGCCGGAGAGATGACCGAGAAAGTTCAGGGCCGTGCGCTCGGCCGTCAGCAGCCCGCGCGACGGGCCTTCGATGGTGGCGATCACGCTGCCCGGTTCCACGGCCGCACCATCGGGCAGGTGTCGGCGGAGCGTAATGGCGGGATCGACGAGCTGGAAGGCAAGATCTGCGATGTCGAGACCAGCAACCACGCCCGGCTGGCGGGCGGCCATGACGACCGTCGAGCGATGCTCTTCCGGGATGACCGCTGCCGAGGTGATATCGCCGGCAAGGCCGAGATCCTCGGCAAGGGCGGCACGCACCAGCGGCTCGACAATGACGCGGGGAAGGGAAGCGAGGTTCATCTCAGGCACTCCTTGCAAGAGGATGGGAGGCTGTCGCCCGGGCAATTTCCAAGGCATCAGTCAGCGTCATTTTCCGTCGCGCAGCTTCGGCCCGCTTCAGCGGAAAATCGGTGCGGGCATGGGCGCCGCGCGATTCCCCCCGTAGGCTGGCGAAGACGGCAATCAGCAGCGCAACGATCGCCGGATCCGAAGCTGGCCCGTCGTTTTCTGCAAGCGGCAGCAGGCTTGCAACGGCGCCATGGATGGCGCCCCCATTGCGCAGTACGCCGAGATGGCGTGAGACGATTGGCCTGATAAGCGAGGGTTCGGCTGCTGCAGGCAGCATTCCTGCAATTTCGGCTGTCGAGGATATTGCAACCGGGGTCGCAAGGATGTCGCGCGCCGCCCGCATGCCCATGACGGCTGCTTCCAGCAGGGAATTGCTGGCGAGCCGGTTTGCCCCGTGGAGCCCTGTGGAGGCGGCTTCGCCCACAACCCAGAGCCCGGCGACGGAGCTGCGGCCGACGGCGTCGGTTGCCACTCCGCCCATGTGATAATGTACGGCGGGCCGCACCGGGATCGGCTGGGACGCGGCATCGATGCCAGCCTCCCGGCAAAGTGCGTCGATAACCGGAAAACGCGTTGCGAAACGATTACCAAGGGCTGCACGCGCGTCGAGGAAAACCTTGCCACCACGCGCGAGTTCGGCGCTAATGGAGCGGGCCACCACATCGCGCGGTGCGAGTTCCGCACCGGCGATGCCGGCCATGAAGCGTTCGCTGCGCTCATTGACGAGAACTGCGCCCTCGCCACGAACCGCTTCGCTGACGAGCGCCAGTGGCCGGCGGCGGGAATCGAGCGCCGTCGGGTGGAACTGCACGAATTCCATGTCGGCAAGTTCAGCACCGGCGCGTGCCGCAAGCATGATGCCCTGCCCGAAATTGCCCATCGGATTGGTGGTTGCCTCATAGAGCCCGCCAATGCCGCCGGTCGCGAGCACGATCCGCCGCGTCGGCAGGATGACGGCGCCGTTTTCACCGGAGCAGACGAGGCCGGTGACACCAGCTTCGTCCGTTTGGATACGCCGGGCCTCAAGCCCTTCGAGGACGGTGATGGAAGGAGTTGCTGCAACGGCATCGACCAGTGCGCGGACGATCGCCGCACCCGAGCCGTCGCCTTCGGCATGCACGATACGGCGGCGACTATGGGCCGCTTCCAGCCCTAGCGAAAAACTGCCATCCGCCGTCCTGTCGAAGCTGACCCCTGCCCGCTCCAGCGCGGCAATAGCCGCCGGCGCATCTGCGACGATGCCGGCAGCGACGATGGGATCGCAAAGTCCGTCACCGGCAGCGAGTGTGTCGGTCAGATGCAGCTCGGCGCAGTCATCGGCGCCGAGACTGGCGGCAATGCCGCCCTGCGCCCAGGCGCTCGACGTTTCAGCGCCGAGAGCCGCACGGGTGACGATGACAACAGGTTCGGGCGCCAAGGTCAGCGCCGTCGTCAGTCCCGCAAGGCCACTGCCGACGATGACGGGGCGGCCGGTGAGTTGGTCAGCAATCTCGCTCATATTGCCAGCATCCTCTCGACAGCCCTACGGGCAGCGACAGCGACCGCGGGATCGACGGTCACTTCGTGGCGGTTTTCGTCCAGTGCCGCACGAATGTTGGAAAGCGTGATGCGCTTCATGTGTGGGCAGAGATTGCAGGGGCGGATGAATTCGACATCAGGGTGATGCACGGCGACATTGTCGCTCATCGAGCATTCGGTCAGCAGCACGACGCGGGCGGGCTTCTTCTGGCCGACATAATCGGACATGACGGCGGTTGAGCCGGCGAAGTCAGCCTCGGCAACGACATCAGGCGGGCATTCGGGATGGGCAAGCACAGTCACGCCGGGATGGTTTTCGCGAAGCTGGCGTACATCGTCGGCGGTGAAGAGCTCATGCACCTCGCAATGCCCATGCCAGGCGATGATCTCGACATCGGTCTCCCTGGCGACATTGCGGGCAAGATATTCATCCGGGATCATCAGCACGCGCGGCACGCCAAGGGATTCGACCACCTTCCTGGCATTGCCCGAGGTGCAGCAGATATCCGAGGCGGCTTTGACTGCGGCCGATGTGTTGACATAGGTAATCACGGGCACGCCCGGATGGGCCTGGCGCAACAGCGCGATGTCCTCCGGCGTAATCGAGTCCGCAAGCGAACAGCCGGCGCCGAGATCGGGGATCAGCACCGTCTTTTCCGGGTTTAGAAGCTTTGCCGTCTCGGCCATGAAATGCACGCCGGCAAGCACGATCACGTCGGCTTCCACTTCGATCGCCTTGCGCGCCAGAGCCAGGCTGTCGCCGACAATATCGGCCACGCCGTGGAAGATTTCCGGCGTCTGGTAGTTATGCGCGAGGATAACGGCATTGCGTTTGCGCTTCAGTTCCAGGATCGCATCGACATCGTCCTGAAACATCATCCATTCGGCTTTGGGAATGACGCGACTGACGCGATCATAGAGGGAAGACGCGGATACAGGATGGTTCATGGCCGGCTCCATTAATTATGCTCGATTTGAGCATATCATGCGCAAAGAGATATTCTCACCGTGAGCATATGTCAATTGCGGGAGAGCGGTAATTTCGTTCCGGCGAGCGCGCGTTCTTCGAGAATGGTCTGGCGGAAGCGGAAAAGCTTGGCCGGCCGGCCGCCGGTCTCGCTCGTCGCCCCGCCGGTTTCCTCCACCAGTTCCTGCTGTTCGATCAGGCGGCGGAAATTCTGCTTGTGCAGCGTCAGGCCGGCGAGCGCCTCGACGGCCCGCTGCAACTGCAGAAGCGTGAAGCTCTCGGGCATGAGTTCGAAGACGACGGGGCGGTATTTGATCTTGGCGCGAAGCCGCGCGATGCCCGTCGCAAGGATGCGCCGGTGATCTGCAAACATTGCCCGGCCGAGATTATCGTCCTTGCTGGCGCCGGCTTCGCAGACGAGACCCGCCTCATAGAGCAGTTCATACCGCTGCAGCGTCAGATCCTCGTTCCAGCCGCCGCCATCGAGCCCGAAGGTGAAATCGGCGCGCCGATGGCGGTATTCGCGCCTGACAGGATCGGCATCGGCCCACAAGCGCAGGCGCGCGATCAGGTCATCGAGGATTTCTGGACGCCCGTCGCGATGGTCCTCCCAGGGGAAATATTCATACCAGCCGTGCCAGCCCGGTCGTCCGGCGCCTGACTGTTCGTTGACGAGACCGAGATAACTGATCGAGATGGTGCGACCGCCCTGGATATCGTTGTTCCGGTCTCGGTCGGCAAAGGTGTAAAGCTGCTCGAGGAAGCCGACGGGATGGGCAGTCTGTTCCTGGATCCATTCGCGCAGGCCCGATTGCAGCGTGCGATGGCCCATTTCGAAGGGGCCTGACGGCAGCGCATCGCCACCCTGGATCGTCATGACGCGCGGCTCGTCCTCGGTCACCGCGACGAGGACCGCGATCAGTTCCGCATGTGCAAAGCCTATCGTCACCAGCGCCTGAGAATCTGTTTCTGATGGCTCTATTCTCTGACATAGGACGGCGCTTATGCCAATGGACGCTTCCCCTTCTCCCCAGCAGGGAGATGGAAGATACTGCAGCCTATCCTTCCGCTTCCAGCCGATGCAGGAAATTGTACAACTCGGCCTCGTCGATGCCGACGAGATGACGCCTTTCCGGATAGGCGCCGGATCGGACATCCTCGGCAAATTCGTTGAAGGCGGCGATGCGTTCGCGTTGCAACCGGTCATATTGGGCCGCGAAGTTGCGATAAACTTTCGCGTGGCGCGGCGTGTGGTCTCTGGTCGTGCCGAGCACATCGTCGGCAAAGAGATATTGCGCGTCGCAGCCGCGTCCGGCGCCCATAGAGATCATCAGCATCGAGGTGCGGTTGGAAATCGCCGCCGCGACATCGCCGGGGACGACCTCGATCTCGGCTGCGAAGGCGCCGGCATCCTGAAGCGCCTTCGTCTCGCGCCACACGTCGAACGCGCTGGCAGCCGTCTTGCCGACGGCGCGAAAACCGCCGGTCCAGGTTGCCTTTGAAGGGATGAGGCCGACATGGCCGCAGACGGGAATGCCTTCATCGCGCATACGGCGGATGGTCTTCAGGCTGGCGGCGCAATAGACGGCATCGCCGCCAGCCTTTAGTGCCTTGAAGGCCTCGCGCATATATTCTTCAGCCGAGACATGATCGCCATATTCGAGCCCAGGAATGGCAAAGGGCGTTGGTGCCGCTTCGCGAAAGGCTGGCCCAAGCAGGGCTGGCGGCACCGAGACCATGTCGATGCAGGCCTTTTCTGCTGCTTCCGCCTCCTCAAGCGTGGTGACGCGCAGCATGGTGAGCTGGCGTTTTCCCTTGAGCGCCAGGAGATCGGCGACAGTGGCGCGATTATGTTTCTTCATCGCATTATCCTTTGAAAACTATCAGGCGGCGAGCAGCGACTTTAGCTTGACATTGGTGGCGGTCAGTGCGGCCGGGTCGGGATGCGCACGTGCGGCAATCAGCATTTCCGCCAGCCGGATGTCGCGGGCGACCGCATTGCCAGGCCCGATGCCGCTTGCGGCAAGGAGCCGACCTTCGGCATCGAGATGGAAGAGGATAAAGGCCCCCTCGCCGAGATCGCGGCGCAAAAGCGTGGCCGCGCCATCGGCAAGCCCCGTTATCTGCAGCGTCATCTCATACTGATCCGACCAGAACCACGGCACGGTGGAAACCGGTTCATCGGCGCCGAGCATATTGGCGGCGGCAAGCGTGCCCTGCTCCTGCGCATTGCGCCAGGATTCCAGTCGCACGCGCCGCCCACCATAGATGGCGAGCGGAAAGGAGCAGCAGTCGCCGGCCGCGAAAATATCGGGGGCGGAGGTATGCAACCGGTCATCGACTGCGATGCCGTTGTCGATCGCAAGTCCGGCTGCCTCGGCAAGCTCGACATTTGGCCGGGCGCCGATGCCGACTAGGGCCAAATCGGCTTCGATCGCCTCATCGTTGGAAAGCCGGATGACGGCCTTGCCGCCCTGCTCGGTCAGGGATTCGATGGAGACACCGCAGCGCAGATCGACACCCTCGGTGCGGTGGCGTTCGGCGACGAGCTCGGCAATCTCCTCGGGAACGCCGCGTTTCAGCACCCGTTCCAGCCCTTCGACGAGGATGACGTCGGCGCCAAGCTGGCGAGCGGTTGCCGCAACCTCCAGGCCGATGAAGCCGCCGCCGATGACGGCAAGCCGTTTGCCGGATTGCAGCACGGCGCGCAGGCTCACCGCATCATGATGCGCGCGGAGCGACCGAATATGGCGGCTTTCAGCCGACGCATTGGGAAAGGCGCGGGCGCTGGCGCCCGTTGCAAGCAGCAGCCGGTCGTAGCTGAGCTCGCTGCCGTCGGACATGGTGACGCTATGGGCCGCGGCATCGAGGCGGGTTGCCGTAACGCCGGTCAGCAGGCGGATATTGCCGGTCTGATAACTCTCGGGTGCGGCGATGAATTTGGGATCGGCATTACCGGCAAGGCCGGCCTTGGAGAGCGGCGGGCGCTCATAGGGCGCATGCGGCTCGGAGCCGACAAGCGTGATGTCGCCGTCAAACCCCTTTTCCCGGAGCGCAAAGGCGGCGCGCCCCCCGCATTCCCCTGCCCCGATGATGACGAAATGGGCCATGGCGCACCTCAGATCGCGATGAAGACGGCGCCGTCTTCGATCTTGACGGGGTAGGTCTTCAGGTTGACGCAGACGGGTGCGCCCTTGGCTTCACCGGTCTTGTAGTTGAACCGGCCATTGTGCTTGGGACATTCGATGATTTCCTCCATGACGAGGCCGTCGGCGAGATGGACCTGCTCATGCGTGCAGAGCCCGTCGGTGGCAAAGAATTCGTCATCCGGGCTGCGATAGACTGCAAACGTGCGCCCGCCATGATCGAAACGGATGACATCCTCCTCGTCGATCTCGTCCTTGCCGCAAACCTCGATCCACTTTCCGCTCATCTTTTTCCTCCCTCGATCCTGTTATTAGGCTGCCTACTGGGCTGCAGGCGCCAGTTCGGCGTGGAATTCCTCGCGATAGGGCCGTGCCGTTGCCGGTAATTCCCGCTTCAGGAAATAGTCTTCGTTGCGAAGTTGGCGCAGGAAGGCCGGGATCATCTCCTTGTAGCCAGACCAGATCGACGGGTTGGCTGCTGGCAGATCGTGCTTGATCATCGCATGCAGCTTCGGTAGCGCGTGATAAGGCACCATCGGGAACATGTGATGCTCGACGTGATAGTTCATGTTCCAGTAGATGAAGCGGCTGATCGGGTTCATGTAGACCGTGCGGCTGTTCAGCCGGTGGTCGATGACATTGTCGGCAAGCCCGCCATGCTGCAGCAGGCCGGTCAGCACGTGATGCCAGGCACCGTAGAGGCGTGGCAGGCCGATCAGCATCAGCGGCAGGATCGAGCCCGAATCGATGGCAAGCGCGATGGTGGCGATGTAGATCGTAAACCAGATACGAGCGATGCGGATCGCCTTCGGCTGCTCCATCTCGGGAATGAAGGTCTTTTCCGCCGCGCTGATGATACCGGCCGAATTTCCGATCATGTCGATCACGGCATGCCAGACATCGAGAATGCCGAAGAAATTGAGCACAAGGCGGAAGAGGTCCGGCGGGCGCATCACGGCGATCTCGGGGTCGCGGCCGACAATGACGGTGTCGGTGTGGTGGCGGGCATGGCTCCAGCGCCAGGTCACCGGATTGCGCATGATCATGAAGCAGGCGATCTGGTAGACGAGATCGTTCATCCAGCGCGTCTTGAAGGCGGTGCCATGGCCGCATTCGTGCCAGCGGCTGTCCGATGCCGAGCCGTAGAGCACACCATAGGCGAGGAAGAAGGGCACTGCGATCCAGGAGCCCCAGAAATAGATGCCAAGGGCGGCAAGGATCACCATGCTGCCGAGCCAGAGCGCCGTGTCGCGGATCGCCTGATTGTCGGAACGCTGCATCAGCGCCTTCATCTCCTTTCGGGGAATATCGGTATGATACCATTCCGCAGCCGCAAGACCGGTTTCAACCGCTGTCCTGCCGCTCTCTCCCAAAAGGCTGTAATCGCGCTTCGTTGCCTCGCCAGCCATGCTTTCCTCCTCACCAGTTCTTGGTCCGGAGAATAGGTTGACTTCGCAAAGCCCTCAATGCAGGCTTGATATATTCTATCAAAAGCCATCAGAGACGGCTTTCATTCATGATTGAAAACTATCAGGACCAACCATGCGCCGCCCGACCATATCAGATCTTGCCCAAGCCTCTGGCGTCAGCGTTGCGACCGTCGATCGCGTTCTGAATGGCCGTCATCGGGTGCGTGAGGAAACGGCGCGGCGCGTCTATGATGCGGCCCAGTCGATCGGCTATCACGCCGTCGGCCTGATCCGGCAGCGCGTTTTCGAGGATCTGCCGCAATATCGGCTGGCCTTCCTGCTGCAAAAGCCGACACAGCCCTTCTACCAGGCCTTTGCCCGCGAGATCGAAACGGCCGCCCGTAACGTCACGACCGCCCGCGTACAGACGCAGGTGGAATATCCGTCCGCCGCAACACCCGCTGCGATCATAGAAAAGATCAAGCTACTCGGCGCGAGAAACCAGGCGGTCGCGCTTGTCGGCCCCGATTATCCCGCTGTCACAGCTGCCGTCGAGGAGCTGAAGGAACGCGGTATTCCGGTCTTCTCGCTGCTTTCGGATCTCGCGACCGGTGTCAGGGATGCGTATGTCGGCGTCAACAATCGCAAGGTCGGCCGCACCGCTGCCTGGATGATTGCCAAGGCTGCCCGCCGGCCCGGCAAGGTGGCCTGTTTTGTCGGCAGCCATCGTTTTCATGGTCATGAGCTGCGTGAGATGGGTTTCCGCTCCTATTTCCGCGAGGAAGCGCCTGACTTCGAGGTGGTCGAAACCCTTATCAATCTCGAAACCCCCGAGATCACCCATGAGGCGACACTGACCCTTTTGCAGAAACATCCCGATCTCGTCGGCCTCTATGTCTGCGGTGGCGGCATGGAGGGGGCGATTTCGGCATTTCGCGAAGAGGGGATCGGCGGCCGGACCGTGCTTGTCGTCAACGAGCTGACGGCAGACAGCAAGGCCGGCCTTGCCGACGGCATCGTCACCATGGCAATCGGCACGCCGCTGCCAGCACTCTGCAAGGAAGTAGTGTCACTGATGACGGGTGCGCTCGAACAGGGCGAGATCGCCGTTCCCGGTCAATCATTTCTGCCCTTCGAGATCTTCCTGCCGGAGAATATCTAAATGATGGAATTCTATCAGGAGCCGGGAAAATCTATCAGCGATGATAGAGCCTCTGGCCGCGCGGCCTATGGCTTGAACGCGAAATTCCAGTAGAGATTCGATCACACAGTCATAATGCTTCTCACGCATGAGGAGCGAGGAGGAGATTTCGCATGGCATCCATCCGTTTCGCGCTGAACCATATGGCGGCGCCCGCGCTTTCGATCGAAGATTTCTTTGCGCTTGCCGCTTCGCTCGGCATCGATGCGGTGGAGATCCGCAATGATCTCGCAGGCAACGCCATCCTCGACGGGACCAAGCCTGACCTTATCAAGGAGGCGGCCGCCCGCCACGGCGTCGCAATCATCTCCATCAATGCGCTGCAGCGCTTCAACGAGTGGAACGCGGCACGCGAGCAGGAAGCCCGCGAGCTGATCGATTATGCAAGGGCGGTCGGCTCGCAGGCGCTGGTGCTGGTTCCGAAGAACGACGGCACGGGAACAGCCGATGGCGAGCGCCAGGCCAATCTGCGTGAGGCCCTGACGGCACTCCGACCGATGCTCGATGCGGCCGACATTGTCGGTCTCGTCGAGCCGCTCGGTTTTGAAATCTGCTCGCTGCGCTCCAAAGCGGAAGCAGTCGATGCGATCGAGACGCTGAACGCGCAACCAACCTTCCGGCTGGTGCACGACACGTTCCATCATCATCTTGCCGGTGAAACGCCCTTCTTCCCACATCTGACCGGGCTCGTGCATATTTCCGGCGTCAGCGATCCTTCTGTTTCCGTCTCTGACATGCGCGACCCACATCGTGTCCTCGTGGCCGCCGATGACCGGCTCGGCAATGCCATGCAGATCCGCGCGCTGCTGCAGGCAAGCTACAAGGGCCCCTTCTCCTTCGAGCCGTTCGCATCCGAAGTGCATGCGCTGAAGGATCCCGCCGCCGCATTGAAGGCAAGCATGGACTATCTCGCCGCGAAGGTCTGAGCTATCGTCTTTCTCGGAAGCGGCGCTGGTAAGCGGGGTCGTAGAGCGAGCTCTCGCGGAAATCCTCTGACGCCAGCGAGCGGCCGACGAAGATGATGGCCGTGCGCTCGATCGGTTCGGCTGCCACCTTCGCTTCGATATCGGCGAGCGTGCCACGCAGGATACGCTCGTCCGGCCAGGTAGCCTTGGCCACGATGGCGACGGGACAATCTGCACCGTACAATGGCGTCAGCTCCGAGACGATCTGATCCAGTGCATGGATGGCGAGATGGATCGCGAGCGTCGCGCCTGTCGCCGCGAATTTTGAGAGCGTCTCTTCATTCGGCATCGGCGATGCACGGCCGGACACACGCGTCAGCACGAGGCTTTGCGCAACAGCCGGAATCGTCAGTTCGCGGCCGAGCACGGAAGCAGCCGCCGCAAAGGCCGGAACGCCCGGCGTCATCGTATAGGGAATGCCATGCTTCTCCAGCCGGCGGATCTGCTCGGCGACTGCGCTCCAGACGGAAAGATCGCCGGAATGCAGTCGGGCGACATCCTGGCCGGCATTGGCGGCGCGGAGATATTCGGCCTCGATCTCGTCAAGCGACATCGGCGCGGTATCGATGATGCGTGCACCCCGCGGGCAATATTGCAGCAGGTCCGGTGAGACGATGGAGCCGGCGTAGAGGCAGACAGGGCATTTGCCGATCAGGTCGCGTCCGCGCACCGTGATGAGATCCGCTGCACCCGGTCCGGCGCCGATGAAATGAACCGTCATTCTTTTATTCCTTGATCCAACGCCACTGCGTGACTGGCATGGCCGGTCGCCAGCCGCTCATGCCGCCGATGGGTGCGGCGCGGGCAATTTCGATCTTCGTCAATGCGCCGCCGCGCGCTCGGTATTCGGCCAAAAGCAGCGCCTCCATTTCCAGGGTGACGGCATTGGCAACGAGCCGCCCTCCCTGCTTCAGTGCTGTGATTGCCGCGTCCATGACGCCGGCCTCGCTGCCGCCGCCGCCGATAAAGATCGCATCCGGTGCCGGCAAGCCGGCGAGTGCTGCGGGTGCGGTGCCTTCGACAAGGGCAAGCTGCGGCACGCCGAAACTCGCGGCATTGCGGGCAATGAGAGCGGCCCGTTCCGGCGCCTCTTCGATTGCGATTGTTTTCAGGGACGAGTCGGCCAGCATCCATTCGATACCGACGGATCCGGATCCCGCGCCGATATCCCAGAGGAGCTCGCCATGGCGCGGCGACAGCGCCGAGAGCGTGACGGCCCGGATCTCCTGCTTGGTAATCTGACCGTCATGTTCGAAGAGCGCATCGTCGAGGCCCGAAGCATAGGGCAGGATTCGTGCCCCCGGCCCCGCCGCAATTTCGAGAGCGCACACATTCAGCGGGTCGATACCATTGAGATCGAAGCCTGATGCCGTCGTGCTGCGGATGCGCTCCCGCCCGCCGCCGAGCGCTTCCAGCACCGTCAGCCGCGTCTGGGGAAAGCCATTTGCGACAAGCAGTTCGGCCAGTGCCTGTGGGCCCTTCTCGTCCGAGGTCAGCGCCAGAATATGCCTGTCGGCATGCAGATGCGGGCAGATGAGGTCGAGCGGGCGTCCATGCAGTGACACACAGGCCGTCTCTTGCAGCGGCCAGCCGAGACGCGCCGCAGCAAGGCTGAACGCGGAGGGTGCGGGGATGGTGCGCATTTCGTGCGCCGCGATGCGGCGCGATAGCGTCGCACCGACGCCGTAGAGGAAGGGATCGCCTGAAGCCAGCACGACGACGGGCGTGCCGCGCCGAGCCGCGATAGCTTCGACCGACTGTTCGAAGGGGCTCTGCCAAGCAAAGCGTTCGCCGGTGATCAGTGTACCGGCAATTTCAATATGGCGCGCGCCGCCGAAGACGGCCGGTGCGGCAGCAATGAGGCGCTTTGCCTCCTCGCTGAGCCCGTCTGGACCATCCTCGCCGATGCCGATAAGAGTGAGCCAGCGCGGGTCGGAGAGGGACGTGTCAGACATGGAGAAGACCCGTATCCTGATCCTCGGCGGCACCAGCGAGGCGCGCAAACTGGCCGCCGCGCTTGCCGCGCGAGAGGACCTCGATATCCTGCTGTCGCTGGCGGGCCGCACGCAGGCTCCGGCCAACCAGCCTGTTCCCGTCCGCATCGGCGGCTTCGGTGGTGCAGAGGGGCTTGCAAACTTCCTGACGACAGGAGGCTATCACCTGCTGGTCGATGCCACTCATCCCTTCGCTGAACGCATTTCGGCCAATGCCGCCATTGCTGCTGGACGCACCGGTATCGATGCGCTCGCCCTCGTTCGCCCTGAATGGGTGCCCGAAGCTGGCGATCACTGGCATGTCGTGGCCGATATTCCGGCGGCCATCGTTGCCCTTGGCCCCGCCCCGCGCCGCGTTTTTCTGGCGACCGGCCGGCAGGGCGCTCATCATGCCGAAGTCGCCCCGCAGCATTTCTATCTGGTCCGCAGCGTCGATCCGGTCGATCCGCCGCTTGCCCTTGCCGATGTCGAATATCTCCTCGACCGTGGCCCCTTTACGCTCGAAGGCGAAATCGAGCTGATGCGGCAGTATCGTATCGATTCTGTCGTCACCAAGAACAGCGGCGGCGCGGCGGCCTATGCGAAGATCGAGGCGGCACGCCTGCTTGGGCTCAAGGTCGTCGTGATCGCGCGCGCGCCCGCTGCCAGCATGGCGTCGGTTGAAACGGTGGAAGCGGCGCTTGAGGCAATCGATCATCTCGTCTCCACGGCCATGAAGCGCGGCGTATAGATCAGGTCCGGCCGTCCCTCGCGGGCAATCACCCGCGTCTCCTGCGAACCGACGATGACGCAGGTCGCCATGTCGGCAACGGAAGCGTCGGCCTCTTGGAGCTGTTGCATCGTAATCCGCTCGTCGGGCCGGCCAGCCGCACGGCCGAAGATGACGGGTGTCATGGCTGGCAGATGACGGCGCAACAGCTCGAAGGCGGTGCCAAGCTGCCAGGGGCGCGCCTTGCTGATCGGGTTATAGAGGGCGATGACGAAACCGGCTTGTGCCGCAAGAGCCAGGCGGTTTTCGATGACGGCCCAGGGCTTCAGATTGTCCGAGAGCGACAGCGCACAGAAATCATGCCCGAGTGGTGCACCGACGCGGGCCGCAACTGCCAGCATGGCGGTAATGCCGGGAAGAATGGTGAGATCGACGCCGCGCCACTGCGCCGGTCCCTTGTCGATCGCCTCGCAGACAGCAGCGGCCATGGCAAAGACGCCGGGATCGCCGCCCGAGACGACGCAGACATTGGCGCCGCCAGTGGCGAGTGTCAGCGCCGCTCCTGCCCTGTCGAGCTCCTCGCGATTGTCGGAGGCATGGCGGGTCTGATCAGCGCGCAGCGTCAGCCGGTCGAGATATGGCCCGTAGCCGAAGAAATCGCTTGATGCTTCGACGGCGGCTATCGCCTCCGGCGTCATCTGCTCCGGATTGCCGGGACCGGTGCCGATTACGAATAGCCGGCCGCTCATCGGCTGGCCTCCCAGCCGGGCACCAGCACCAATGAGAAATAAGGCGCGTTGCCCTCGTCCCGCTCAGTGAGCTTTACCATTGCGGCATTCGCCATGGTGCCGCGTTCGACATAGAGCGCGTCGCCGAGACGGCCGGCAGCCTGCAGCGCCCGGCGGATCTTCGGCAGGTTGCGGCCGACCTTCATAATGACGGCGGCCTCGGTATCGGCGAGGCGGCGGGTCAACTCCTGCTCGCCCATCGTGCCTGGCAAGACGGAGAGCACGTCGTCACCTTGAACAATTGGCATCCCCGCCAGCGACCAGCAGCCCGACATGGCGCTGATGCCGGGAATGACCTCGGTCGGGTAGCGCCGCGACAGCCGCACATGCAGATGCATATAGGAGCCATAGAACAGCGGGTCGCCTTCGCTGAGGACGGCGACCGTGCGGTCTGCGTCAAGATGAAGGGCAACGGCATCGGCGGACACGTTGTAGAAATCCGTGATGTGGCTCTGGTAGAGCGGATCGTTTTTGTCGAGCTCGGTCGTCACTGGGTAGTAGAGCGGCAGCAGCGCGGTGTCGGGTTTCAGCAGGTGCTCGACAATCGCCTTGCCATTGCCGCCCCTGCCCTGCTTGGCGAAATAGGCAATCACGTCGGCGCCCTCGATGGCGCGGACGGCCTTGACGGTGAGGAGCTCGGGATCGCCGGGTCCGGTGCCGACGCCGATCAGACGGCCGCTCATAGGCCGGGCCTCGACAGCGCGTTGATGGCGGCTGCCGTCATGGCGCTGCCGCCGAGCCGGCCGCGCACGATGGCATAGGGAACGCCATAGGAATTTTCCGCAAGCGCATCCTTTGATTCGGCAGCGCCGACAAAGCCGACCGGCATGCCGATGATTGCCGCCGGCTTCGGCGCACCGTCTCGCAAAAGTTCGAGAAGATGGAAAAGGGCCGTTGGCGCATTGCCGATGGCAACGACACTGCCGGCGAGCCGGTCGAGCCAGAGATGGATTGCGGCGGCCGAGCGGGTATTGCCGGTCTGACGGGCAAGCTCGTGCGTGCGCGGATCATGCAGGGTGCAGATCACCTCGTTCCCGGCCGGCAGGCGGGCACGCGTCACGCCATGCGACACCATCTCCGCATCGCAGAAGATCGGAGCGCCGTCTTGCAGAGCGATGCGCGCAGCATGAACGAAATCGGGTGAAAAGACGAAGTTCTGCGCCGCCTCGACCAGGCCGCAGGCATGGATCATGCGTACGGCGACGTCGGCTTCTTCAGGCGAAAAACGCGAGAGATCGGCTTCGCTGCGAATGATCGCGAAGGAACGCTCGTAGATCGCGTCTCCGCTGCGGATATAATCGTAGTCTGGCATTGCTATTCCTGTTGCAGCGCCTCGGCGAGACCGGTGGGGCCAAGCCTCTTCAGGCAATCGGCACTCGACTCGCCCGCGCCTCTCTCTTCTTCGATCAGCCGGGCGAGCCTCTCTATAGCGAAATCGATCCCGCCGCCAGCAATCCTTGCAGCCGGTTCGTCCGCAGCGATCCCGTCGACGACAAAGTCGTAACCGCCGGCCGCCCCGACGATCGCGAGATCGGCGCGCCGATGCGCGCAACCTTTCGCACAGCCGGAGAGGTGAAGCTTCAGCGAGCCGTCGAAGAGCGCCGGAATTCGATCGATCAACTGGCTGGCAAGAGCCTTGGTATCGTAGAAAGCCGAGCCACAGGCCCCTGCTCCTGCGCAGGCAGCGATCTGCTCGGTTGGCTCGTTCGCCGTCACGCTGAAGCCGCAACAGATGGCCGCTTCCAGAAGAGCCGGCATTGCCGTCTCGGCCAGATCAATCACGAAGAAACCACGATCCGGAGCCAGCCGGATTTCCCTTGCGCCGGCGTTTTCGGCTGAGGTGAGGAAGGAAATCAGATCAGTGGCCCTTGCCTGACCGAACTTCAGGCGCACGCCGAGTATTGTCCTGCCATTCCTCAGCTTCGTGACGCCGACGAAGGACGCTTTCGTCGGCGCAGGACCGATAGATCGGATGCTATCGAACTCACGAAGATGGGCGCGCAGTTTCGCTTTGTCGATGTCGCGGGCGCGTGTGCGTCTGCCATGCGCAATCAGCGTCTGCAGCAGGTCGCGGACCGCACCGACAGCCGCATCCGCAGTGCCGAGGGCCAGTGGCGTGGCACCCTCTTCATCGCCGGCTATTGAAACCAGCCATTGTCCTGCCGGCTGGGCGACGACGCGGATATCGGCGATGAGAGCGGAAAGGGAGAATCGACCACCCCCGTCGATCAGTATGGAGAGTTTCGGTGCAAGATGGCGAGAGCTGAGAAGGTCGCCGAGCTTGCTGCGCAGCATCGCCTCCATATCGGCCGCATCAGCAAACTCGTCGGCGTCGATGCCGTGCAGCGGCGAAATCTCAACTGCCACGCCATCAGGTATAATGATCCCGGCGGCATCGAGCTCCCCCGCCAGCGGACTGACGGATTCGGTTTGCAGACCCCGAATCTGTAGATTGCCGCGAGCGGTGATTTCAACAACACCGTTTCCATGCCGTGCCGCTGCCGAAGCCAGGTGCCGGAACTGGGAGATCGAGAGGGTGCCGCCAGCAGGCCGCAGGCGCACGAGCAGGCCGTCGCCGGTTTGCATGGGTGCGGCAAGCGCCGGGCAGGCGCCGCGTTGCATGCCCACGATATCAGGTTTCTCTGCTTTCAAGATACTGCCGGCAATGCTGCGCATTCATCCATCCTCTGGCCCCATGTCTTACAGGATCGCGCCGGATGCAGCAAAGCGAGATCGGTTCGTCGACCGGAACAATCAGTCGTCGAAATCACGCCCTTTGCGCAGGAGATAGATATCCATGATCCAGCCATGTCGCGCCCGTTCCTCGGCTCGGAGCCGGAGGATGTCGGCGGCTATATTGCCGAGCCGGCCCGAGCGGATCACTTCATCCTTGGTGCCGAGATAGGCGCCCCAGAAAATCTCGGCATCGGAATCGTCAATCTTCGAGAAAGCCTGCTCGCCATCGAGCATAACGACCGTCGTTTCATGCGTCAGCCCCGTCGCGGTCAGCCGCCGGCCGGTGGTGATCTCGACCGGCTTGCCGACGAGATTGACAGGAATGCGGTGGCTTGCCGCCAGCGCCTGGATGCTGGTGATGCCGGGAACGACGCTATAGTCAAAGGCGCAGGTACCGGCGCTACGCACGCGTTCAATGATGCGGATCGTGCTGTCATAGAGGCTCGGATCGCCCCAGACGAGGAAGGCGCCCGCACCAGTTTCCGGCAGATTGGCAATCAGATCTTCATAGATGCGGGCGATCGCGGCGTGCCAGTCGTCTACGCTCCCGGCATAACTTTGGTCGGAGATTGCGCGCTGTGGTACCTCGAATTCAACGATGCGCACACCTTCGCGGGTCAGATATCGATCGCAGATCTCCCTGCGAACCTCGGCAAGATCCGCCTTCTTGGCACCTTTGGTCGGGATGAACACGACGTCTGCCATGTTCATGGCGTTGATTGCCTGGATGGTCAGATGTTCGGGGTTGCCCGTGCCGATGCCGATGATATGGATGTGCCGCACGCTCTCTGCCTCGTGATTTCACCGGGTTGTGCCGCTAAAGAAAGTCTTTGGCAAGGGCGGATCCGACAGTTGGCCGCGGCCAACTTTCTCTCTGTTCGGTTAGCGAACGGTTTATTGTCGCTGGCTCCGAATCATGTCATCTTCGATACGCTTTTTGACGCTATGTTGATGGAAAAGCGCTTTAAGAAGGGGCAGGTGTTTTGGACAACATTAGCGTATCAACGACAGACGTTCGCATCGAACGGCACGCCACGCAGCTCTCACGCCAGCTGAAGCTGCTGCGAGAAAGGCTCTTTCCGCCGCTTTCGCAAAAGACGCTCCGGACATTTACCTCCGGCGAAGCAGCGCAGATGGTCGGTGTTTCCGACGGCTACCTTCGCCAGCTTTCACTCGATGGCAAGGGGCCGCAGCCGGACGTTTCGCTGAACGGCCGCCGCTCCTACACCCTTGGTCAGATCAACGAGCTGCGCCAGCATATGGCCAAGATCAAGCCGAAGGATGCGCTCTCCTACCTGCCCTGCCGTCGCGAGGGCGAGAAACTGCAGACGATCGCCATCACCAATTTCAAGGGCGGTTCGGCCAAGACCACGACGACGCTTTATCTTGCGCAGTATCTGGCGCTGGAAGGGTACCGGGTCCTGGCGATCGATCTGGATCCACAGGCTTCGCTCTCCTCTCTACTCGGCGTCCAGCCCGAGTTCGACCTCGGCGATGGCGACACGCTCTATGGCGCGATCCGCTATGATGCGCAGCGGCGCCCGTTGAAGGATATTATCCGCAAGACCTATTTTGACGGCCTTGATCTCGTCCCCGGCAATCTCGAGCTCATGGAGTTCGAGCATGAAACGCCGCGGGCTTTGAATGATCGCCAGAGGCCGGAAGAGCTGTTCTTCCGCCGCGTCGGCAATGCGATAGCCGAAGTCGAAGGCAATTACGATATCGTCGTTATCGACTGCCCGCCACAGCTCGGCTATCTCACGCTCGGTGCCGTTTGTGCCGCCACGTCGCTTCTCATCACCGTTCATCCGCAGATGGTCGATGTCGCCTCTATGTCGCAATTTCTGTTGATGACCTCGGATCTTCTCTCCGTGGTGCGCAAGGCCGGTGGCGACCTGCAGCATGATTTCATCAAATATGTCGTCACCCGTCACGAGCCTTTCGACGGGCCGCAATCACAGATCGTGGCACTCTTGCGCAATCTCTTCGGTGACGATGTGCTGACGGCAACGATCCTGAAATCGACGGCGATTGCCGATGCGGGCCTGACCAAGCAGACCCTATATGAAATTGAAAAGGGGCAGGTTCGCCGCTCCACCTATGACCGGGCACTGGAATCGGTTAACGCCGCCAATGGCGAGATTCTTGCCAGCATCCATAAAGCATGGGGCCGCACATGAGCAGACGAGATCGACTGAAGGGCTTGTTCACCGACACGGCGCAGGAGTTGGCCGCGGCCAACTTCGAAGAGACGTCTGTGCGTGGAGCGGCCGGTCCGGTACGCACCATGGCGCTGACACTCGGCCGCATGGAGGAAGAGAGCAGGGCGATGGAGGAAGCCCTGTTGTCTGGCGAACACATCGTTGAACTCGATCCGGAGCTGATCGATTCCTCCTTCATTCGAGATCGCCTCGGCGATGAGCCGCTCGATCTGGAGGACGAGCTCGTGCAGTCGATCGCCGAGAATGGCCAAGAAGTCCCGATCCTCGTGCGGCGTAATCCGCACCATGACGGGCGCTATCAGATTGCCTATGGCCATCGCCGCCTTCAGGCCGTCAAACTGCTCGGCCGTAAGGTGCAGGCGGTCATCCGCAAGCTCGACGATACAGATCTCGTGATCGCGCAAGGCATAGAAAACTCGGCGCGACGCAATCTCTCATACATCGAGCGGGCCGTTTTCGCGCTCAACCTCGAACTGAAGAAGTTCGATCGTCCCGTCATCATGAAGGCACTTTCAACCGACAAGACGGAAATGTCGAAGCTCATCTCCGTCGCGAAGGCCATTCCTGGCGATATCATCCAGGCCATAGGCGCCGCGCCCGGCATCGGCCGCAGACGGTGGCTGGCGCTTGCCCAGGATTGGACCGACACCACCGCCGGCCGTCTGACGAAGCTGATTGCATCCTCCACCTTCAATGCGGTCGAGAGCGATCGCCGCTTTGAGCTGGTCATCGCCGAGCTTTCAAAGAAGGAGGAGGCCAAGCCGCAAACCACGGAATATGACTGGAAGCCTGCGAGCGGTGGCAAGATCGCCGGACGCATCAAGAGTTCCGGCACGTCCTATACAATTGTTCTGAAGACAGGTGACGCACCGGATTTTGGCACCTATCTTTCAAGCCGCCTCGACGAGCTTTATGAAGCCTACAAGGCCGAGAAGCAAAAGACAGGGGATACGCTGTAGCGCGGCGCGGCGAACCAGAGCGGGAAGCGGCTAAGCGCAAGGTCGATGGCCGGCTCCAGCTGATAGGCGGAGCGATTGTTCCGCCCGTACTGTCGTCGATACAGCAAATGATCCCTAGAAAATACCGGCTTAAAAGGTTGAGCTTTCGGGAAACTGCGTTGCCCGCATGTTTTCACCATGCGATAACCGACGGAAGCGAATGCGGGTTTCGCTTCCTTTAACAAGAATCCATTAAGCCGAACAATGCGCTACGATATTGACGCCACCACGCTCCAGACGCTGCTTCCGACCATTGCTGGGGCCGAGGATGCTTTGGCGCGGCTTGACGAGCGGGTGGCGCGCTCGCCGGTAGGGCAGGGCTTTGCGGCGCGCAGCCATTTCTTCGATGCAGTCGGCGCGCTGTGGGTGGCGGGGGAACTTGTGCATGTGGAGGATCTCGTCCTGCACGATGCGCATATGGACAGCCGCGCGCCGAGCCATGAGCTGACGATTGCCCATTCCGTCCTGCGGACACGACGGCGTATCGAAACCGCCGATCCTGGTTGGGCGCTCTCCCCGGCAGGCCTCGGCGCGCTGACCGCCAGTATGCTGGAAGGGGAGGAGAGGGCGCCGGGGGCGGAAACGAACGCACCCAGCCGAGAGGCCGACGACGAGGATGACCAGGCGCCGCTTGCCGCCGAAATCGCCGAGCTTGACGCCCTGCTCGCCCGCTCGCAAAGACTTCTCGACCGGCATGTGGGGAAGGCCATCACCGAACCGCCGACGGAGGCCGTGCCCTCGCAGCGCAATGACGACCCGTTCGGCCTGTTTGGCGACGACGAATGGAACGAGGAAGAACGGATTCAAGAATGGCGTGGTCTGATCCCGCTCGTAGAGGAACTGCCGCCTACCCTGGCGACCGCCATCCTCTTCGACGCCTGGGAACGGATCGAGCCGCTGCGCCGCCAGCATTGGCTGGGCGGCCTGCTGATTGCCAGCAGCCTGCGAGCGCGAGGCAAGGTCGCCTCGCATCTCTTTTCTTTTCATACTGGGCTGAAGCAGATTCGTCATGAGCGCCGGCGGGCGCGTAATCGCGTCACGCGCCTGCAGGCCTTTCTCGATGCCATGCGGGAGAGTGCCGTCATCGGCCTCAAGGAGATCGACCGCCTGTCGTTGGCGCGCACGCAGATGGAGCTGCGCTTTCGCGGTCGCCGCTCGAATAGCAGTCTGCCGCAGCTTGCCGATTTCATCCTCTCGCGGCCGATGGTATCTGCCGCCATGGTCGCGCGTGAACTTGGCGTCACGCAACGCGGCGCGCTCAATCTGATCAATGAGGTAGGCATCCGCGAAATCACCGGCCGCGGCCGCTATCGGGCCTGGGGTATAATCTGATTCTGCGGAATTAGGATGCATCGACCACCACTCCGCCACCTCCCTCTGTCGAAACGCTGCAGGGACGGCGAGACATTGACACAAGCAGTAAAGTTCGGTGTCCTGCGGAGACCGATCTCATGGCCGCGTCGATAATCCTGCCGGCAGTCGACATCATCGTAAGCGTGCCGTGCTCACCGTGGAGCTAGATGCTGATCTCCACGACGGCAATCCTCCGCCAGGAGGAGACATGGATTAGGTGAATCGGTTAACGTCAGCTATTTCCTCTGTTGAGGGTACGCCCATGCCGACCTTAGTCGAACTTTCCGCGTTCGATCCAAGTTGGAAGAATGATTTCACAGCCGCTGAAGTTCTGTTGAGAGCGACACTTGGGAAATTTGTTGTGTCTGTTGACCACATCGGCAGCACTGCCGTGCCAGGCTTGGCCGCCAAGCCGATCATCGACATCAACATCACTACATCGAGTTTGAATGACGTCCCCGACGCAAGTGTGGAGCTGATCAAGCTTGGATTTGAACCGCGTGGAAATCGGTATGACGACGATGTTTTGGCCTTTCTTTGGAAATGCCGTATGCCCCAGATCAGGGTCTATCTCTGCCCGCCATCAAACCAGACTCATGAGCGTCGGATGCTGTTCCGGGACTATCTTCGTCAACATGACGAGGTGGCGACCGCATATGCGGTGTTGAAACGGCGGCTCGCAAATCAATTCCCATACGATGGAGATCGGTACACGTCAGAAAAGAGCGCGTTCGTCTCTGATATCGTGGAAGGGCCCTGAAGGGAAGCTAGGGGGATATCGAGCAGAAGGTCAACCGATGGGTCAAAATATGGCCAAAGCTCCGTGTAGTGCCTTGGGTTGAGGAAGAAAAATGAAGCGGGACTTTGGTGCAGCGCGCTTATTGCCTGAACGAAAGGTTCGAGAGGAATCTCACAGATGCCGGGAACCTGGCCCTCACCGCCAAACCATTGCAATGCCAACGACCTCGCACCAAGGTCGGCGAATAGGGATGCTCGCTGAATGTCGACCCTTCCACTCGAACCGCTAAGCACGTGCTGCAACTACTACATGAGGGAAAGCTGGCTGCATTCTCGTAAACCGCGATGTTAGGTGCGGCCGAAAGCAATTCCCTCCGTCCCGAAGAGCATTCCCTGCGTAGGGAAAGAGAAGCTCGCCTTTGGTCACCCATTGGCGAGCTTTTTGCATTCCCCTAGACCTGAAGAAGGTCACCGATTTCGGCCGCGTATTTCGATCATCTTCGCAGCGACGATAACCAGCAGCGTTGCAAGCAGTCCAGTGGCAAATGGCCCCTGAGCGGAGATGGATAAATCGTGGAATGAAACTGTAAGCATGATAGCCTCCAACTGGTTTAACCACACCTTTATGCCCGCTGATGGTTGTCGGCAGTTACAGGTCTAATGAACAATCACGCAGTCCAGAAGAGAAGGCGTGCTTCACCCATCTTCTTCCTTATCTCGCCCCTATAGGTGAGGTTAAAGCTCCGACCCCACGAGCGCTTTACCACATCAATGCCAATCAACCCGATCACCTCCGCCCAGAAGACTAACCTCTGGCCGTACCCTCACGCCAATCCTTCTAACCGCCCCCAATTTGCCATAGCTGCCCCTGTACGCAGTGCGTCAAAATCGGCAACTCATTGATGTTTAAGCGGTATTGAGCGTGAGCCAACGTCGTCAAAAACGGGGTAGTGGGGTGGTTGGGAGTCAGTCGTTTGGTCGCCCCCCCCCCCCGCTCAAAGTGGTCTGACGTTTTCCGCCTTTGACTTTCCAGTTTTGCGATCCTGCCCGAGATCGTAGGAGACGCTCTGGCCTTCCTTTAATGTATCGCCATATTGGAGCGCGGAAACGTGTACGAAAACATCAGGTCCGCCAGCTTCCGGCGTGATGAAGCCGAAACCCTTATCGGTGTTGAAAAACTTGACCTTGCCAGTTGGCATGAAATTCCTCGCTTGTTTGGCTTTGTCTCATTGCAATTTAGCGGTCAGCCATTGCCTGAGCAAGCCTGAGCAACGGAAGACGAGACTTGCGTCCTTATGCGCCGAGACGAACGGACCTCGCAAGGTGCTCGATCCCCCGCCTTAGGCGCCAGAATGCGCCGATATCACCGGCACCACGTTCTTCTTCACTGGCGATATCGTCGGCCTCCCGTAAGCCGAACGGGAACCTGCGAGACCATGTCATAGGAGACTTGACAGCGCACTCCTCGTGATGGAATGTCAGTAAAGCGGTTTACTAAAGCGGTTTACAAATCGATGGCGCAGCGAACCTCAGGCCTAAAGGATGTCGCGAAAGCTGCGGGAGTGTCGGTGACGACGGTCTCGCGCATGCTCAACGGCTCGCTGGATCTGCCCGCCCTCACCAGGCAGCGTATAGAAAATGCTATTGCTTCCCTCAAATATCAGCCGAACCCGCACGCGCGGCGATTGAGCCGTGGTCGCTCCGATACCATAGGCCTTGTCGTCCCCGATATCTCCAACCCATTCTTCGCAACCATGGTGGCGGCGGTTGAGGAGGAGGCCAACGATCGCGGGCTTGCCGTTTCGCTTTACGCGACGCTGAACCGGACAGGCCGTGAAGTCGCCTATCTCCGGCTGCTCGAGTACAATCACGTCGACGGCCTGGTTTTCGTCACCAACCATCCCGACAATGGAGATCTCGCAGCCCTCATCAATCGAACAGGCAAGGTCATCGTCGTCGACGAAGACGTTCCGCTTGCCACTGTCCCGAAGCTTTTCTGTGACAACTTCCAGGGAGGCCATCTAGCGGGACGCCACCTGGCGGAATTTGGTCATCGCGACGTGCTCTATGTCGGCGGCCCCGATGCGATGATCAGCACGCAAAGGCGCTTCGACGGATTGCGAAAGGGCCTGCAGGAGCGTTTCGGCGAAGATACCTCGATCAGTCGCTACAGCGGCGAATATACGATCGCCTGCGGGCGGGACATGGCGCGCCGCTTCCTGGAAGAAGGAATGCAGGCAACCGCAGTCTTTGCGAGTTCCGACGAAATCGCTATCGGCATGATCGAAGTCCTGAGGGAGAAGGGGATATCGATACCCGAGGACTTATCAATCGTCGGCTTTGACGATGTCAGTCCGCTGCACCTCTTTGCTCCTCCCTTAACGGCGATCCGTCAGCCGGTGCGCGCCATCGGCCGGCGTGCCTTGTCCCTTCTTCTCGAAACAAACTGGCAGGAGAGCAAATCGCTCGCCACCGAGGAACTCGTGCCAGTCGAAATCGTCGTGCGGAACTCCGTTGCGCCGCCGTCGACCCATAATAAGCAACGAGAACACAAAACCAGAGGATGAGAACATGAACCAGATCAAACGTCGGGCGTTTACCGCCGCTCTTGCGTTCACCGCGCTTGCCAGTGCCACACTAGGGGCCTCACTCGCCCAAGCTGCAGGCAAGACCTATGCACTGGTGCAGATCAATCAGCAGGCGCTTTTCTTCAACCAGATCAATGAAGGCGCGCAAAAAGCGGCGGATGCTGCCGGCGACAAGCTCGTCATCTTCAACGCCAACAATGAAGCGGCCGCCCAGAACAGCGCCATCGAAAACTACATCCAGCAGAAGGTCGATGGCCTGATCGTCGTTGCAATCGACGTCAACGGCATCATGCCGGCCGTCAAACAGGCCTCGGATGCCGGCATCCCGGTCGTTGCCATCGATGCGATTCTGCCGGATGGCCCTCAGAAGTCGCAGATCGGCGTCGACAACGGCAAGGCCGGCGCCGACATGGGTGCCTATTTCCTCGACTATGTGAAGAAGAACATGGGCGGCAAGGCCAAGGTCGGCATTGTCGGCGCGTTGAACTCCTACATTCAAAACCTTCGCCAGAAAGGCTTTGAGGATGCCATCAAGAGCGATGGTATCGAGATGTCAGGGGTCGTCGACGGCCAGAATATCCAGGACAACGCACTTGCCGCCGCCGAAAACCTCATCACCGGCAATCCGGACATGACGGCGATCTACGCAACCGGCGAGCCGGCTCTGCTCGGCGCCATCGCCGCTGTCCAGAGCCAGGGCAAGCAAGACAGCATCAAGGTCTTCGGCTGGGATCTGACCGCGCAAGCGATTTCGGGTCTCGACGACGGCTATGTCGTTGCCGTCGTCCAGCAGGATCCGGCCGGTGAAGGCAAGGCGGCAGTCGAGGCTCTTGCCAAGCTGAGTGCAGGTCAGAGCGTCGAAAAAAGCATTTCCGTTCCGATCACCATCGTGACGAAGGAAAATGTCGAGCCATACCGGGCCGTCTTCAAATGATGAGTGACAAATGGCCTGTTCATGCCGGGGCCGGGGAGGTGCAAGCCTCCCCGCATTCCTCAGGCTCGTCCGCCCGGACACCTGCTGTTTCCCTGCGCGGTATCCGCAAGACTTTCGGCTCGCATCAGGCGCTGCGCGGCGTCGATCTCGACCTCTTTCCCGGCGAGTGCCTTGGTCTTGTCGGCGACAATGCCGCCGGTAAGTCAACACTTACCAAAATCATCTCCGGAACCTATCTGCCGGATGAAGGGACGATTTCGCTGAACGGCGAGGAGGTCCATCTCTCCGGACCTGCCGACGCACGCGGCCGCCATATCGAAATGGTCTTCCAGGATCTGAGCCTGTGCGACCACATCGATGTCGTCGGCAATCTGTTTCTTGGGCGCGAACTCACCAGAGGTCCGTTCCTCGACCGTCAGAAGATGATGAGTGAGGCGCGCAAGATGCTGGATGCGCTTGAAATCCGCATTCCGCGTCTCTCAGCTAAGGTGGAGAAGCTGTCGGGTGGCCAGCGCCAGGCAATTGCGATCGCCCGAGCGGCATCATTCAATCCCAAGGTCCTGATCATGGACGAGCCGACCTCGGCTCTTGCGGTGGCCGAAGTCGAAGCCGTGCTCTCTCTGATCAATAGGGTTAAGGCAAAGGGCGTGTCCGTCGTCCTCATCACCCACCGCCTTCAGGACCTGTTCCGCGTCTGCGACCGAATCGCCGTTATGTACGAGGGCACAAAGGTCGCCGAGCGTGATATCGCCAAGACCAATCTCGAGGATCTCGTCAAGCTCATCGTCGGGGGAGAAAGACATTGACCGTCTACACCGAACGCGCCAAGGGCTCGCCGATGGCAGACTTCCTGAGCGAAAACGCCCAGGTCCTGTCGATTGCCTTCTTCTTTCTGGCATGCCTCGTCTTCTTTTCGCTGACGACCACCACGTTCTTGACGACGGGTAACATCCTGAACATCGTGCGCCAGGCTGCACCGATCCTTGCCGTGGCGATCGCCATGACGCTCGTCATCGTCACCGGCGGCATCGATCTGTCGGTCGGCTCGATGTTGGCTCTGATCAACGCCGTCGCGGCCATTGCGCTCGCCACCGGCATTCCCTGGCCGGTCGTCTGCCTCGGCATGCTGGCCCTCGGCGGCATTATCGGCCTTCTTCAGGGCTGGTTCATTGCCTATCAGAATATTCCCGCCTTCATCGTTACCCTTGCCGGGCTTTCCATCCTGCGCGGCGTGGCGCTCTATCTCACACAGGGCTATTCCATTCCGATCAACAACGAGCCCGGCTTTTTCTATCTGGGACGGGGGGAACTCGCCGGCTTTCCCGTCCCGGCGCTGATCGCAATCCTGGTCGCGATCGTCGGATATGTCGTCATGGCTGTTACCAAATATGGTCGGCAGATCGTGGCGGTCGGATCCAACATGGAGGCCGCGCGCCGGGTCGGCATGCCCGCCAAATGGATCGTCGCCTCGGTCTATCTCGTCGCGGGCGTCGCCTCGGCATTGGCGGGTCTATTGATTGCAGCCCGCCTCGGCTCCGGCTCGTCGAATGCGGCCGTCGGTTTCGAACTGCAGGTCATCGCGGCCGTCGTGCTTGGCGGCACCTCGCTGATGGGCGGGCGCGGAACCATGATCGGGACCGTCCTCGGCACCATGACCATTGCGGTTATCGGGAACGGCCTGATCCTGATGCACATATCGCCCTTCTTCACCCAGATCGTCACCGGCGCGATCATCCTTGTCGCGATCTGGCTGAATACCCGCATCTTCACTGCCAATTTCCGCTTGGCAGGCAGGAGGAAGAGCTGATGGCGATGAATGAGCTTTCGCCGGGTCACGTGCGCTCCGGCAATGTGATGACGGTCCAGGGGCCGGTTCCGGTGTCGGATATTGGCGTAACGCTGATGCACGAGCATATCCTCAACGATTGCCGCTGCTGGTGGCATGCGCCGAAGGAACCCGAGCGGCAATATCTTGCCGAAGGTTTCGTCTGCATGGAAATCCTCGGTGAACTCCGGCAGGATCCTTTCGTCAACAAGCACAACATCACGCTCGACGATGAGAAGCTTGCGGTGACAGAGCTCAAGGATTTCGCCGGTCTCGGCGGTCAGACGGTCGTCGAGCCGACATGCCAGGGCATCGGCCGCGATCCGCTGGCCCTGCGACGAATCTCAAAGGCAACGGGACTGAACATCGTCATGGGGGCCGGCTTCTATCTCGGCTCCTCACACCCGAAAAAGGTTGCCAGCATGTCGGTTGGCCAGATCGCCGACGAGATCGTGTCCGAGGCGGTGATCGGCGCTGACGGCACCGATGTCAGGATCGGGCTCATCGGGGAGATCGGCGTGTCCTCGGATTTCACGGCCGAAGAGGAAAAATCGCTGCGAGGTGCTGCCCAGGCACAGGTGCGCACCGGTCTGCCCCTGATGGTCCACCTTCCCGGCTGGTTTCGCCTGGGCCACAGGGTTCTGGATGTCGTCGCGTCCGAGGGCGGCGATCTCAGGCACACGGTGCTCTGCCATATGAACCCGTCATACGACGATCTCACCTATCAGTCGGAGATCGCCGCCCGCGGCGCGTTCCTGGAATACGACATGATCGGCATGGATTTCTTCTATGCCGATCAGCAGGTGCAATGCCCGAGTGACGAGGAGGCGGCGCGCGCGCTCGTCAAACTCGTCGAGATGGGACATACAGACCGTCTTCTCCTGTCCCACGACGTGTTCCTGAAGATGATGCTCAAGCACTACGGGGGCAACGGCTACGCGTATATTCTGCGCCACTTCTTGCCGCGCCTGAAGCGCCACGGTCTCGATGACGCGACGCTCGACATTTTCATGCGCGCCAACCCGCGGTCGGTCTTTCAGGCGAACGTCTGGGTGCAAACCAGAAAAAGAAATGGAAACATCATGACAAAGAAGGTTCTTCTCGTCGGCGAAAGCTGGGTAAGTTCCGCCACGCATTACAAGGGTTTCGACCAGTTCGGGAGCGTCACGTTTCATCTCGGCGCCGAACCGCTCGTCAAGGCGCTCAAGGGCAGCGCATTCGAGCTCACTTACATGCCGGCCCATGAAGCGGTCGAACAATTCCCCTTCGAGATGGCGGGGCTCGATGGCTATGACGCGATCATCCTGTCCGATATCGGGGCCAATTCGCTGCTTCTCCCGCCTGCGGTCTGGCTGCATTCCAAGACCGTTCCAAACCGCCTGAAACTCATCAAGGCCTGGGTCGAAAACGGTGGCGGCCTGTTGATGGTCGGCGGCTACTTTTCCTTTCAGGGCATCGATGGAAAGGCGCGCTGGCGTCGCACGCCGGTCGAGGAAGTTCTGCCCGTCACCTGCCTGCCCTATGACGACCGAGTGGAAATCCCCGAGGGGACGACACCTGTCCTCGTCAAGCCCGCTCACGAGACCGTCGCCGGTCTGTCAGGCAAATGGCCATTGCTGCTCGGCGTCAACGAAGTCGAGGTGCGGGAGCGCGACGACGTCGAGGTCATCGCTCGCTTGCCGGACACGGAGGGCGGTCATCCGCTTCTGGTGACCGGCCGCTTCGGTAAAGGCAGGACGGCCGCCTGGACGTCCGATATCGGTCCGCACTGGCTTTCACCTGCCTTCTGCGAATGGGAAGGATACGGGCGTCTGTGGAAGAACATCCTCGGCTGGCTAACCGAGGCGAAATAGCCGTTACTCGCCCGCGAGGATGCCGGCGAGTTCTGCCTTGGTCGGGAAGGCCGAGCGCGTGCCCCGGCGGCTGACGGTGATGGCGGCGGCCGCGGTTGCGTGATGGATGGCTTTCGCGTCGAGTGCGGTGGAGCGAAGCGCGGCCGAGGCAAGCGCCACGGCCATGAACGTGTCGCCGGCGCCGGTCGTATCGACGACCTCGGTGGCGAGTGCGGGAACGGTTGCCAGCACCTGACTTCCGCTGGCAAGGATTGCCCCATCGCCGCCGAGCGTCAGCACGGTCTGTGACACCCCGGCTTCGGCGAGGCGCTGGATCGCGGCCTCGCCTGAGGACCCGGTCAGGCTTTCAGCCTCGCTCCTGTTGAGAAAGGCGATGTCGATAAGCGGCCAGAGTTCGGCGAAGTAAGGCCGAAGCGGCGAGGGATTGAAGGCGGTCTTCAGGCCACGGGATCTGGCCTCGGCGAGAATGCCGCGGGTGACGTCTTGGCTGAGATTGCCCTGCAGCACGACGAGGTCGCCGCTGATCGCATTGCCAAGCGGGGCAAGCGCCTCCGACAGGGTCAAGGCTTCGGCCGATTCCGTCGTGGTGACGATGGCGTTTTCGCCGTCCGGCGTGGTGAAGATGATGGAGAAATCGCTGGTGCGGTTCGGGCTGCCCAATAGACGGGCATCCAGCGCCTCGCCGGCAAGCTGGTCGCGGATCGTCTGGGCGCGGAAATCTTCGCCGACAGCCGTCACGAGCGTCGTCGGAAGGTCGGTGCGGCCCATGACGATGGCCTGATTGGCGCCCTTGCCGCCAAGGTCGCGGGTTTCCTCCCGACCAAGGATCGAGGCGCCCGCTTCGGGCATGGACATTACGGAAATGGTTTCGTCGATGGCGACGTTACCGATGACATAGGCACGCATGGCTGGCTTTCGGAAAGGAAAGAAAAATGCAGCAGATATCGGATAAGGCCACAAGCGCCATACGGGAAATATTCGGCACTGACAAGGCATTGATCGGGATGATCCATTGCCCGCCTTTTCCGGGTGCTCCGCGCTATCGGAGTGCTGCGATGGACACGATCTACGACGCTTGCATGCGCGACGCGGATGCGCTCGTCAAAGGGGGCATCCACGGATTGATTGTCGAAAATCACGGCGATATTCCCTTCTCCAAGCCAGAGGATATCGGCCACGAGACCGCTGCCTTCATGTCGGTCGTGACCGACCGCATCGCGCGTGCCGCCGGCGTGCCGCTTGGCATCAATGTGCTTGCCAATGCGCCGATCCCGGCCTTCGCGATCGCGGCGGCAGGCGGTGCGCGCTTCATCCGCGTCAATCAATGGGCGAACGCCTATGTCGCCAACGAAGGCTTCATGGAGGGCCGGGCGGCAGAGGCCATGCGCTACCGCTCCGCTCTGCGTGCCGAGCATATCAAGGTGTTTGCCGACAGCCATGTGAAGCACGGCGCGCATGCCATTACCGCTGACCGCACGATCGACGAATTGACCCGCGATCTCGCATTCTTCGATGCTGATGTGGTGATCGCGACCGGCCAGAGAACGGGCAACAGCGCAACGATGGAAGAAATCGAGGAAATCGGTGCCGCCACCCATCTGCCGCTGCTCGTCGGCTCGGGCGTGACCAAGGACAATATCGTCGAGATCCTGAAGCGCACCAACGGCGTCATCGTCGCCTCGTCGCTCAAGGAGGGGGGCGTCTGGTGGAACCCCGTGGAGCCGGCCCGGGTGGCAGCCTTCGTCGAAGCCGCAAAACCCGGCCTGGAGGCCTAATGATCATGGGCGGCACCCTCTCGCAACAGATGCTCGACGAGAACCGTGACGTTTTCGAAGCCATGGTGCACCATCGCTTCGTCGAGGATATCAAGGCTGACCGCCTTTCGAACGAGGCATTCGAGCGATACCTCGTCTTCGAAGGCGCCTTCGTCGATACGGCGATCGCGATCTTCTCCTACGCCACTGCCAAAGCTGAAACCATCGCCCAAAAGCGCTGGCTGATCGGTGTTCTGGATGCGCTCGCGAACCAGCAGATCGCTTATTTCGAAAGGACATTTGCGGCGCGCGGCATCGACCCATCGCGTTATGATATCGGCCGGACCGATGTCGCGGCATTCCGCGATGGCATGCTGGCAATTGCCCGTGACGGCGGTTTTCTCGACACGATTGCTGCCATGTTCGCCGCCGAATGGATGTACTGGACCTGGTCGACGGCAGCGGACGCGACGGCGATCGGCGATCCCCTGCTCAAGGAATGGGTCAAGCTTCACGCGGAGCCCGAGTTCGAGGCGCAGGCGCGCTGGCTGAAGGCTGTTCTGGACGAGGCGGGTGAGACCATGGATCCTGCCGAACGGAAGCGGTTGAGCGCCATATTCGGGCATGCGCAACGTCTTGAGATCGACTTTCACGAAGCAGCCTATTCCTGAGAGGTCGTGCGATGATTGCGGATATAGATATCGATGGCGCGCGCCTGCTGGGTCGCCTCGACCAGTTTGCCGAGATCGGCGCGACCCCGCGCGGTGGTGTCAATCGTCAGGCCCTGACCGGACTGGATCGAGAAGCCCGCTCCCTGCTGGCCGGGTTGGCCGCCGCGCGTGGTTTCGGTGTCTTCCAGGATCCCGTCGCCAATCTCTTCATCCGCCGTTCCGGCGGGGATGACAGCGCGGCACCATTGTTGATCGGCAGTCATCTCGATAGCCAGCCAGCCGGCGGTCGTTTTGATGGCGCGCTCGGAACGCTCTCGGCCTTCGAGGTTCTCGAAAGCCTCGAGGATGCGGGTATCGAAACGGAAAGGCCGGTCGAGGTCGTCGCCTGGACCAATGAAGAGGGATGCCGCTTCGCACCCGGCTGTATGGGCTCGTCCGCCTTTTCGGCGAGGGCGATCCCAGCCGCGTGGTTCGAGCTTGTTTCGGCCGACGGCGCAATGTTCGGCGCCGAACTGAAGGCAACGCTTGAGGCTCTTCCAGAGGCCACGATGCGCGATTTCGGCATGCCGGTCCATGCCTATCTCGAAGTGCACATAGAACAAGGCCCCTCGCTGGAGAAGGAGGATATCCCTATCGGCATCGTGACGGGTATCCAGGGGACGCGATGGCTGCAGGTGGAGGTGTCGGGTCAGACGGCTCATGCCGGCACGACGGCTCTTTCCTACCGCCGGGACCCTCTGCGCGCCATGATCTCGGCGCTGGACACGCTCTATTCCACTGTCATGCCGCAGGACGAAAGCGCCCGATTTACCGTCGGTCGGATTGAGGTGGAGCCGGGAGCGATCAACGCCATTCCGGAGTTGGCACGCTGCACAATTGATATCCGCCATCCCGATTCATTGGAGATCGATCGGCTAAACGCGACGATCGAGCAATGCTTTCACGAGCGCGCCAAGGTTCAGTGCTGCGAGGTTCTGTTCAAGCGCAGTTTTGACATGTCGCCGGCAAACTTCCCCGAAAAGCTTCTGGTGGTACTGGAGCGCGCCGCCGATGTCGCCGGGCTGGCGACGAAAAGGATGGTGTCGGGCGCTTTTCACGATGCTCTCTTCATCAATCGGATCGCACCTTCAGCGATGATCTTCGTGCCCTGTCGTGATGGCCTCAGTCATAACGAAGCCGAATATACGGCGCCCGAGCATGTCGTTTCAGGAGCGAGAGTGTTGCTGCAGTCGACAGTCGAGCTTGCCAAAGGCTGAGAAGAGCAGGATCTCAGGCGCCACTGCTGTAGGCGCCTGACGACTGATGAGGCCAGCGTCGCCACACATAAGAAAGTGGGTCTCGTTCACTTCCTCCCTGTAGAGAACTTGGCGTCGACCCCAAGACCGCCTCGTCAACGGCGCTTGAGGCGTGAGACCAATGTCATCGAGCGACGGATGGCCGTGAGTGCTGCTCCCACCGCAATTACGCCGAGACCGATCGTCAGAATCTGATTCTGCCCGCCCCATAGTGGCTCGAGAAGGGATGCCAATCCCGCCGCCGTGATCGTCGCCATCCGGTGCTGCTTGGCCATCGGGCCGGAGAAGTCGCTGGGATTGCCGGTGGCGCGGCCGAGTTCCCGGACATAGGCTGTCAATACGGCGAAGGCTCCGGCCGCCCAGCCAAGTCCCGGCATGCCGATGCCATATCCGACGCCGGCGAATATCATCAGGTCGGCGATGCGATCCGGAAACTCGTTCCAGAAAGGACCGTCAGCCTCTCCCTTTCCGCCTTCGACGGCGACCATGCCGTCGAATAGATTACAAAGAAGGCGTGCCTGGCAGAATAGAACCGCCAGCAGCAGACAGCCGGCACGCGGCAAGCCTATCGCCTGTCCGGCCAGATAGAAAGCAACGCCGGCGATGGCTGCCGCTAGCATGCTGGCTTGCGAGATCTGGTTCGGCGTGATGGCCCGTGCGGCCATCCATCGGGCAATTGCGCCCGCCCAGCGCGTATTGCGGCTCGCCAGTGGCCTCCTGTCCCTTGTCTCCATCATGTGTCGAAACCTCGTCGTGCGGAGATCGAATAATTGTAGATCGCTGCATAAGTCGTCGATACCAGCAGCGGGAGGGCGATGGTCCGGAGTATCTCCGGTGTGCCGCTTACCGCATGGATTGTTACGAGAATGCTTGCCGAGCCGAGGCAGGCGGTCAGCGGCGGCGCCCAAAATCGTGTCGAACCGCTGAAGCGGCTGGAAAGCCAGTCGATCACCGATTTCAGAAAAAGCGTCAGGCAGGCGGATATCGCCCCCTGCACGAGACCGGCGAGGAGCGGCGCTGGCATGACATGAGCGCGATTGGCGAAAATGGCCCAGCCGCCCATCGCCAGAAAGGCGAACAGGACGTGGACCACTCCGCTGCGCAAAAGACGTTGCAGCACGACAGGCATCAGAGCGACCACCAGTACCGGGTAAGATGGAAGAAGATGGGTGCCGAAAAGACGACAGAATCCAGCCTGTCGATCAATCCGCCATGGCCCTCGATAAGATTGCCCCAGTCCTTGACCCCGCGGTCGCGTTTGATCGCCGACATGACAAGACCCCCGAAGAAGCCCATCAGCGTGATGACAAAGGCGAGAATCCCCGCCTGAAGCGGTGTGAAAGGTGTAATCCACCAGAGGCCAGCTCCGATCAGGGTGGCGCTGATGATGCCGCCGGCAAAGCCCTCGACTGTTTTCGATGGCGACAGTCTGGGTGCAATCTTCGTGCGTCCGAACAGTTTGCCCCAGACATATTGCAGGACATCGCTAAGCTGGACGACGATCACCAGAAAGGCGATCAGCAGGACATTGCGGCCCTCATATCCCAGTATCTTCAAGGTCAGCAGAGCCGGGACATGAGACGCGCAGAAGACGCAGATCATCAAGGCCCACTGGACTTCCGCGATGCGAACGAGAAAGCGCTCGGTGTCGCCTCGGAGGACCGAAATGATCGGCATAAGCAGGAAGGCATAGACCGGGATGAAGATCGAAAAGATGCCGTATTGTTCAGCCCAAAGCAGAAAATACTGGATCGGAACGACGACGAAGAAGGCTGCCGCGAGCGCCCAGTGATCCGCCCTTCTTGTATTGATGAGGGTGATGAATTCGCGAAGTGCTGCGAATGAACAAAAGCCAAACAGGATCAAAACGCCGATACGGCCCGCTATGAAAGCAAGGCCGATCAGGATGACCATGACCCACCACGCCTTGATCCGGGCGTTGAGATTTTCGACGGCCGCATTCGAACCGTTCGGCGAGAAGCGTTGCTGCAATATGTAACCGATGACTGACGCAACGATCAGAACACCGAAGACCCCAGCAACAAGCGTCATGAGATCGGAATTCGCGCCACTCATTCACCACCGCCCACAGAGTTCGGAGCCAGCGCCAGGAGAGCGGCCTGCATCCGTCCGAGAAAAATATCCTTGCTTTCACCCGACGCGATCTGCAAAGCGCTGCCGAAGGTAACTGTGCATATCAGCGGGATCGGAACGATCTCGCCCTTTGGCATGACGCGGTTCAGATTGCTGATCCAGACCGGCACAAGATCGACGTCGGGGCGCGCCGCAGCCAGATGGTAAATGCCGCTTTTGAACGGGAGGAGTTTTGCATCCGACTGGTTTCTGGTTCCCTCCGGAAAGAGAATGAGAGACGAACCGGCATCGATGGCCGAGACCATCTGCGTGACGGGATCTTCCGTCCGCTTGTCCCGCTCCCTCGCGATCAGCACCGCATTGAAGACATCGCTGCCGATGAAGCGATTGAGCCAGGACTTCAGCCAGTATTCGGCCCCTGCGACCGGACGGGTCCGATGACGCAGTCTTGGCGGCAATACCGTCCAGACCAGCACGAAATCGCCGTGGCTGGAGTGGTTGGCGTAGTAAACGCAGGGGCGGGAAGGCAGCCCCGCCTCGGGCCATACGGCGCGGACCGCCGTGACTGCGCGGGCGAACAGGACAATTACCGTCGCCACGGCCGTTGTAAGCAAAGCCTTCATTCACCGCTCTGTCGATGTTAGCCGGATCATTAATCCAAACTGTAGCATTGTCATCGCCCGAAGAAAGGGGCTTTGCACGTTGTCAGTCAAAAGGCGTAGACGAGTTGGAGGGCTCCGGCCGAAGTGAATGGACATAAAGGTCGGCGATCCGTCGCATGAGGTGAATTCCCGCGGTTCAGTGCAAGGGCGCGTCGCAATGCAGCAACGCGCGACGCCTCCGCTCTCGGAGGCACCGGCTAGAATTGCAGCGAAGCGCTGACGAAAAACAGGTCCCACATGTCGCTTTCGGCCGTGCTTTTAAAGATGTGAGAATAGCCCAGGTCTGCATTCAGCGACCCGCCCGCAAACCGGCTTCCGACCGATGCACTGGGACGGGGTCTGAGTGGAGCACTTACCCCCAGTGGCTTTGTGGACAAATACATTCTCGGACGCGAACTCACGACTGAGGAACAAGCCCAGGTCAAGGCAGGCATTCAGGCACTTGCTAATGGTGGAGAATTCGTTGGCTGCGGCCAACAGCAGGGCTTCAATCTCCTCGACTGGATCATAACACCCGCATATGCCTATGAGACGAGCTGCAGCATCCGCCAGCATGACGGAAGCTTGATAGAACTCGGCATTAAAACCTATCAGGAGTGAAAGGATGCGATCTGCGCATATCTCAATAGTCTAAGCCCTGCACAACGTGTTGCGGTCCTGCGTTCCGCCGGTTTCGCCATAGGAAGCAGCAATGCTCCGAACATGGAACTTGCCCAAATGGACCAATGGCTTTCCGCGGCAATCAAAGAGTTGGATGGGCAACCGCGCGGCGAAAACTTCCGACAATTTCTGGAAGGCAACGCAGAGGGCTACGCGTTCGCCGAGAAGATGGGGGCTGAACGCCCACTGGTTCATGAGCCTTGACGACGCGCGCTCGAAGATGGAGGATTGGCGTAGAGACTTGTATGAGGCGGGTTTTGTCAATCCATGGCAGTGCCTTCCGAAGAGTTCGAGTCAATTCCTTTTTGAAGTTTGCAATCGTCTGGCTGCTCTGGCACCGCTGGTGCCTCCACTTGTATCCGGTCGAAGCTTTGCCCCGGACCATAATCCCGATTCAT
>NZ_JACHZB010000001.1:466017-1286402 GCF_014193255.1 Rhizobium sp. BK196 | reverse complement strand
AACGGCCATCCAAATAGCCAAATCGACGACCTGCTGCCGTGGACTTATGCCGCAAGGAACGAACTCAAAGACGTGGCCTGAAAACAGCGCTTACGCTCCTCCGCGTAAGCGTCGAGGAGCTTCTCCATAAGCGTCGCGGCTTCCATCGCCGCCAGGATCGAGGCGATCCGGCCGTGGACTTCCAAGGTGGCCGGCTGGTGGCCAGGCGCCTTGCCGATGACGACCTTCTGGATGAATTGACGCACGATGTTGATGAGGGCTGATTCGCCTCGGATCGGCGTGCTCGCGGATCTGGTAGGAAACCGAATTTATGATCAGCTCCACGGCTTCCGGGCTGACATCCGCCTTCAATTTGCGGACCTTCTCCTCGAATCTTCCTCTTCTGGCAGGGATTGCCGCAGATCGCCTTCAACGCCGGCGCGGCGTTCCGAGCATCTCCTTAACGCGACCATCATGGACCGGCGTTTGATGAAGCATGCCTAAGCGGAAGTTGATTGCGGGTGGCCAGAGAAAGAACCGATTCCCTATTCTGTCTTTCAGACAAACTGCATATAGAGCACAAAGCTTCGGGAATACGTCGCCTGTGACGCTACATTGTCTCAGAAGTACCGCCTACAAAACTATTATCATTTGACAATAGGCGTACTGGCAAAGGGATTGAGGCGATCCGGGAAGCCATTTGTCGCTGCGAAGAGCTCGGTGTAGGCGTAAGCCACGCCGAGCGACGCGACCAGGATTGCCAATAACGTCCAGCAAACCGCTCGCCTTCGATTGAGCTGATGAGGTGTGGTGCGTAAGTCCAGGTCTTGATTGTCAGAGGCGGTGGGCATTCGGGTTCCTCCAGGTCGTGCAAGATCAACTCGACAGGAGCCAACAGGTTCCGGCATGGGACTTCAGTCCGAAACCCTCATGGGATGGGCGCGGCAATTCGTGCTCTTACTCTTTGTCAATAATACCGCTACGGCGTCTTATCCAATCGACATCGCCTTCTATTGCGGCGTCGCTGCGCCCGACGATGCCGGCGCGCGCAAGGGTGTGCGACGAGATCCTTCGTATCGTCATAGCGTCCGAAACACAAATACAGCCATCAGGCACTTGCGTTCCCAGGTGTTTTTAAGGCGCCGGCTCGGTGATTGCGGACGAGCGACGAGGCGGTTTCAGCTGTAGCGGGTCGCAAAGCAATTTTGGTGAAGCTGCGTTTGAAAGATCAAGTTGCTCCCAGGGAACAGCCAGTCCTTCGCCTGAGCGAAGGCCGGCAGCTCCGAGGACTGCGCGAGCGAATGAAGAAGAAGCCAGGCGCTCAAGAAGCGCAAAGGTTCCGAGGTGACATTCGACGATGAAGAGTTCGTCGCCATGCGCTTCTGCGACAACTTCCTCGATGCGTCCCACTACCTCGTTGTCCGGTCCTAATACCCGTGTGCCCAGCAGATCTTGGAGAAATAGCTCACTCATGACAGCCCGCCTGGAATCCGGCTTAGAACGCTTCGACGAAGCCACTGCTGCCAACGCTCTAGCGGCAATTCCTGGTGATCGACATTAACGGTAATCTCGGCACCGGTCTCGGAGACGTGAGACCAGTCGAGTCGACATCCCCCACCTCGATTGCGAGCGAGCGTTCGAAGACCAACGCCTGTCAATAGCCGCCTGACAAGCGTCGACCACCCGAGCTCGATCGCCTTGACTTTCAGTCGCCCGAGCTCGTCGAGGTGCAGAACGATTCCGTCCGCCCTTCCGATGCGAATCCTTGCCTTGTCGACGAGCTGCTTGTCGAGAACATCTCGCACGAGGTGCACGTCAGCCTCCCCAAATTTGCAGCGGTACAGTGATGATCGCGAGAGCGAAGGCCAGCCCCACGATGAACAGGACAACGGCGTTGCCTACCCAGCCATTCGTATGGTCGCCGACATAAGCCTCGTCATTCATCAGGAAGAGAAATGGTATAACGCCGAGAGGTAGGCTCATAGCGGCGATCGCCATGGAAAAGATGGTGACCCGCAAGGGATCGACACCGGCGGCGATGGGAATGACGGCGATAGCGATGGCGATCGTGTAGACGAGGCTGAAAGCAGGATCCGTTTTCGGCTTTGCGTCCTCTGACCAGTTCCAGCCAAAACCCTGGGCGGTGATATAGGCCTGAGCAAGGCTCAGCTCCAGAGCGGCACCGAAACAGGTGATCAGAAGCGAGAGAGAAAAGATGTAGATACCCCAGGTCCCGAGTGCTGGGGTCAGGATTATTGCGATCTGCCCGTAGTCTTCGATGTCATCGATGCCGCGGGCAGGGTAAACCATGGCGGCGAGGACGATGATGGCGACGGAGAGGGCACCTCCAAACGCTGTGCCTAATGTCGCGGTAATCCTGTTTATTCCAAAATACGACTTGTCCCATTTTTCTTCGATGGCCCCGGACGAATAGAAGAAGAATAGATAGCTGGAGATCGTGGCTCCGAGGATGCTGACCGCGATAAAGGCGTAATGCGCTCCGCCCTTGTCGGGAACAGACGGGAATGCGCCTCTCGCCACTTCGTGCCATGGCGGTCCCATGACGAACACGGCGACCACGAAGGAGAGCGCGATCAATCCGAGCGATGATACTCCCTTCTCGATCACTCCGAACGTGCCACGCCACAGCAGCAGCCAGGCGGCGAAGGCAACGGGCAACGCCCACCATTGAAAGCTCCACCCGGTCAGAAACTGAAGGCCGAGCGCCACACCGCCGATTTCGGCGGCCAGAACCATCAGATTCACGACGGAAATCACGAAGATGACGAGGATGAAGAAATTGGAGCCGAACCGATCTCGCACGCCATCGACGATCGTATAGTGACTGGCGATGGCGAAGCGCCCCGCCATCTCCAGGAGAAAGATTAGACATCCGGTTCCGAGGATGACAGCCCAAATGAGGGCGAAGCCATACGCCGCTCCTGCCTGGGCGGAGGTCGCAATCGACCCCGTCTCCAGAAAACCGCCTACGCTGGTGACGACCCCAAGCGAGACCTCGAGCAATTTCTTCATAGCGTCCCCGTTGCGGGATCAAGATCGTTCCGCATCCGCCTGAGGGCCGAGATGACGCGCGTGCCTTGAGGCGACCGGCAAAGAGTAACGCGAATCTCGGCCTCGCTGTTCCTTTGGCAGCTGTTTCCTTATTGGAAAGAAGCGGAGTTCGGCCCAGCAAGCAGATTGAAGATATCGTCGTCTATTGTGTTGCAAATGACGGCGGCGGCTCGACCGCATAATGACGTTGGCTCCGGCGGCATAGATAAACCTCGCGTTCCGGATGATCGTCGATCCGGAAGCCGGCGCTGCGCAGCATCGCCTCGACGGCCGCCTTGTTCGGGATGAACCAGTTGGTGGGATCGGACGCATAGCGTTCCTCGACGAAGAAGAGCTTTGGATATTCCGGCTGGTCGAAGATGCTCCATTCAGAGAAGTTGTAGTCTTCCCTAAGGTCTGGAATTCGCTCGTCACCGCGCTGCAGGCACTGAAACAGCATCATGTCGCCGACAGCGTATTCATAAAGGAGATCAAGCGCGAGGAGTGGATGGCGCAGGTGATAGAGCACACCCATGAAGATCACTAGGTCGAATTTCTCCCCCAGTCGAGCGACATCATAGACCGACATCTCCCGGAACTCGATTTCCATTCCGGCCTGTTCCGCCGCAAAACGTGCCTGGGCCAGATAGTGCGGATCGGAATCGATGCCGACCACACGGGCGGCGTTGCGCCGCTTCATTTCGAGTGCATAGAAGCCTGCATTGCAGCCGACGTCGAGCACGCTGAGGCCTCCAAGATCGGGGGGAAGCACGTGCTGAAAACCCTTCCACTTGAAGGTAGGGTAATCTCCGAGGAAATGATCGGGTGCGGTCAAGTGGCCCTTGATATTCAAATTCTGAAACCACGGCCCAAGCTCCTCAATCCGCCGCTGCAGATCCTCCTGCTTCATCGGGCGTGCAACATCCATATCCATTCTCCTTCATCACCGATGCGGCTCTCGGCCCTCATGCGCGGAGCGAGGTGCCTCCGGCTTTTGCAGGCCGCAGCAAGCTGGAGCGCCGAGCGATCTGCGCGCTATCGTAACGTCCATCAGGGCGCATTGATGCGGTGAACCAATCGGCCGTCAGGCGAAGACCTTCGGCAAGTGAAACAGTTGGTTGCCAGCCGAGAAGTTCTTTTGCCCGCGATATATCCGGCCGTCTGCGCTGAGGATCGTCTTGCGGCAGCGGCTTGTGGACGACAGCCGATGCCGAGGGCACAATCGTCATCACGATGTCGACGAGCTGGTTGATCGTAAATTCGCCGGGATTGCCGAGATTGACCGGAACGCCGGGATTGGGATCCACATCCATCAATGCCACGAGGCCCGAGACCAGATCGCTGACAAAGCAGAAGGAGCGCGTCTGGTCACCGCTTCCGTAAATCGTAAGTGGCGCGCCGGAGAGCGTTTGTACGAGAAGATTGGAAATGATCCGTCCGTCGCTCGGTTGCATGCGCGGACCATAAGTGTTGAATATGCGGGCAACGCGTGCATCCGCCCTGCCGGCCCGAAGCATGTCGAAGCAGAGCGCCTCCGCTGCCCGTTTGCCTTCGTCATAGCAGGCGCGCGGACCGGTACAATTAACATTGCCGCGATAGTCCTCGGTTTGTGGATGTTGCACCGGGTCGCCGTAGACTTCGCTCGTTGATGCCTGCAGGAAAGAGGCACGGTATTGTTCGGCCAGCGAAAGCAGATTCCCCGTGCCTGCAACGCAGGTCATCATCGTGTGCACTGGGTCTGCTTGATATTGGGGAGGTGAGGCTGCGCAGGCCAGGTTGTAGATCTGGTTCACAGGCTCGTCGAGACTTTTCAGATGGCAAATATCTTTCTCGATCAAACGGAATTTCGGATGGTTGATCAGCGGCCGGACATTGTCTTCCGATCCGGTGATATAGCTGTCAACGCAGATCACCCTGTCACCGCGTGCCAGCAGCGCGTCGCATAAATGCGAACCGACGAAACCGGCTCCTCCGGCAACAAGCACAGTGTTCACTCTTCCGTTTCGTGTCCTTTGCAGCATTATGCCTCTCCTAGGCTGAAATGGGTTGAGGGGTGGATCGGGTGTCTCTCATCCCTTCCGGCAATTCACCAAGCGCGGAGACGAGTTCTTGAGCCCGCACCTTGCCGGTGTGGCGTTGCATGACCTTCGCCTGAGCGGCGGATGCCAATGCGCGGAGTTCGGCCGAATTCAGCCTCGTGAGGGCCTCGACCACATCTTCCGATCGACGAGCGACGATGATCGCCTCGTTCTCAGTAAAAAACTCATCGAGCCCGCGCCAAGCGTCGCTGATGATCGGCGTACCACAGGCTGCCGCCTCGAATAGCCGCACACTCGGTGACCAGCCGGCGGCGATCATATCGCTTCGGGTAACGTTCAGCGTAAACCGCTGTCGGCTGTAGAAACTGGCATGATCGGCAGGAGGCAGATGCTCGATCCGCTCGACGTTTGATGGCCAGGCGATGTGTTCGGGGTATTGCGGGCCGGCAACTGCAAAGCAGAGATGCGGTAGCCGCCTGGCCGGCTCAATCAGCAGCCGCTCGAGCGTCGGCTGTCGGTCGGGGCTATAGGTGCCGAGATAGCCCAAGTCCCAGTGGAAAGCTTCGCCAGTTGCTCGGTACCGGCTCGCATCAACGGAGCAATAGAGCGCCAGCGCCTTGCGAGCGCCGTAGCAGCGTTCAAGTTTGGCCAAAACGTCTCCGCCCGAAAACGAGAAATAGGTATCGAAGACCGGAAGTTGCTGGCGCGTCAGATATTCCTCATCATTGCGATCGAGCTTTGCGAGCGTGACTGGGGTGTCGATGTCGTAAAAGCATAGTCGGCGTGGCTGGAGGGCTGCGACCGCGTCGATAACCGTGACCCCCGATGGGACATACGATCCCACGATTACGGCGTCTGCTGCTTTGATCAGACCTGCATGGTTTTCGATCATCTCGCCAATGTCGTTGTAGTAGATGAGCCGGCAGAAGTCGGGCTTGGGCAGGTCGCGATTCGAAGCGTACCAGGGCACGTCTCTCTCAAGGAAGGACACTCTATGTCCCTCCGCGTTCAATCCGCGAATGAGCGCGCGGTATGTGGTTGCGTGGCCATTGCCCCAGGACGATGACAGCGACAGGCCGAAGATGACAATATTAAGCGATCCGGTCATTCGGCCGCCTCCATTCGTGCGGCACCTGCGCGGAAGATGGCATCGGCTGTCGTGGCACGATGCGCGTAAGTATGTTCCTCGAGCACACGTCTCAGCGCCTGCTGTCCTATCTCCTTGGCCCGCTGCCTTGTCAGGCCGGCTAAAAGTTGGGCGACATCCTGTCCGTCGCGTGCCACCAGTATTTCGTCACCAGGCTTGAGAAAGAGATCGATGCCGTCCCAATGGTCAGTAATTAGGCAGGCACCGGCTCCGGCAGCCTCAAAAATCCGGGTTGCTGGCGAAAAGCCGTTTTCTGCCATGCTGGACCGCGAAATGTTGAGCACCGCCTTCGGCGTCGCGTTGAAGGCATTGTGGTCGCCGGTCGGGACGTGGCCGAGATGGGTGACGTTCGAAGGCAGCGGTTTGTCGCTCCAGCCTGAACCGCCGAGCAGAAACCTTTGCTGCGGCAAGTGGGCCGCCGGCTCCAGAAAGAACTGTTCGACCCGTGCTTCCCGATCGGGCAGACGGTTGCCGAGAAAAGCGAGCTCTGCAGCAAAGCGAGCCTCTTTTTCCACCGGGTGATGAGTTTCGGGATCAAGCGCGTTATAGATTGGTATGCAATCCGCCGCCCCAAGGCTGCGATAGGCGTCGATTACCGGATCGCCGCCGCCATAGGTAAGGACAAGATCGATCTTTGCCAATGATCTGCGAAGCGGGTGCTCGGGGCTCTGTCGCAGCTCGGAAAGCGTTGCAGGCGCATCCACGTCCCAAAAGATCTTCAAGGCGCCTTGCCTGGCGTGGCGAAGAATCTCCTGCAGAAGGAGATCGTCCTCGAAACCCACACCGCTTGCTTTGACGACGATGTCCGCATCGACCGCCGCCGCCGTCGCCGCCTTCAGTGCTTCGGCCGTGCCTGGGTAAACCACCACCTTGCACCATTCAGGTGGATCGATGTCGCGATTCTTTTGCCGGTCATAGACGTCGGGCTCGTAAAAGGTGATGTCGTAGCCCTTCTGAGCTAATGCGCGTAGCAAGCCGCGATAGTAGGTTGCGGCTCCATTCCAGTAGGCGGAAACCAAGCTTGATCCATAAAACGCGATCTTCATTCGGCGGCCTCCTTTGCAGGCAGCTGGCTGACGACGCGTGCGGTGCCGCATTGTCCCAGAATGGCGAATAGTTCATCGACACGATGCCGGCAGGTATGTCGCGCCCGGATTGTTTCGAGACCAGACGCGATAAGGGCAGCCGAAAGGGCATTGTCGGCCAGCACATCGCGTAACAGGCGCGTCATCTCCTGGCCGTTTCCGGCGACGAGATAGTCTCTGCCCGGCCTGAAAAGGGCCTCGGCATCGTCCCAAGGAGCGCAGATCAGCGGAATGCCGCAGGCAAGAGCCTCGAAAACGCGGATCGTCGGAATGCCGGGAAGGTTTTCGACGTAGGGCCGTCGTGGAATATGCAGCGTGACTCTGTGGTCAGCGAAAGCGAGCGGCACCTCGGCATTGGCGATCCAGCCGCCATAGGCGATCCCCGCGTCCTGCAGGGCGTCGAGCGCCTGCTTAGGGTAGCGTACGCCGCGCACGGTCGTTTTGAGCGCGAGATCACGAGCGGGGCGGACGAGGAATTCTGCGATCTCGGAGGAGCGCTCGTCGTCGCCCCAATTGCCGATCCAGATAAGATCACCTGTCGGGGTGACCTCCGGCCTCGGGCGAAATAGCGCCTCGTCAGCAGCCTCATGCCAGGTGTAGACTGACCTGCCCCAGCCAGCCTGCAGGTAGCGCTGCCGCAGCGTTTCACCGAAGGCCAATACACCATCGTAATCCTCAAGTGTCAGCCCAGCGATGTCGCCCTTTGCCGAGACTGCTCGGTGATGCGTGTCATGGAACAACAGCGTAAAGCCGGCGCCGTTGCGCCGCGCGCGACCGATCCGCTCTACCAGCGCCGGTTCAGTCCACTCGTGAACGATAACGACATCGGCATTGGCGATAGCGGTTTCATGATCGAATTGCTCTCCGTAGATTTGCGACCGCAGTTGCGGGAACGCGGTGTGGAATTTTTTAACGGCCTGCGCTCCTTGGTCACTCAATAGATTGCAGCGACTCCAGGAGTCTTCAGGTTCTAGCGCCAGTGCCTGGTGATGCCGGCGGGTCAGCTCCCGCATCACGCCTCGCAGGAAATGCGCATTGCCATGGTTCCAATCGGAAACCAGCGAATGAGTGTAAAACAGGAATCTCATGATTGCTCCGCGGCTGCCAGATTGAAGGTGCGGTCCATCAGATGCGCGTGTGTATCGAGCACAGATGTCGCCTGCCTTTTCAGATTGAACATGCACGCCCGCGCGAGCGACCTTGCCACCAGCTCTTTGCGTAGCTCCGCGTCGCCGCTGAGGCGCGCGCAAGCAGATGCCAGGGACATCGGATCGTAAGGATCGAAGAACAGCGCGCATCCGTCCCATAGCTCGCGATAGGTGGGAATATCCGACAGCACCAATGCTGCCCCGCATCGCGCTGCTTCCAGAGCAGTCAAGCCGAAGGGCTCGTAAATGGATGGCGACACGACGATTTGCGCGCATTGCATCATGGCAACGACCTTGGAATGCGACAGCGGACCACGGTCGTCGGCGTTGCTGAATTGCAGTCTCTGGCCATTGGGGCCAAGGCAGGAGCCCGCGGTGATCACGGGCTGGGACATCACCGCAGCTGCTTTGTCGAGAACTGCGCCGTTTTTGCCCTCATCCCACCAGCGTCCAGCTGCGAAGACGAAGGTCTTCTTTGGATGCGAATCGGCCCCGACCCGGCTGGTGTTATAAACCACCCTGAGCCGCGGAATGGGGCCGTAGGCGACTTGCAGTGCATTGGCATGGCTCTCGCTTGGCGAGAGCACGGCATCTGCGCGGTCGAAGCCTTCCCGGTTCACATCGTGTTGCCAGGCCCAGTCCGGTGACACCGGCGTTCCGCGCACGGCGGCAAACCATGTGACGACACAGGAATGGGAAACGACGACGATGGGCAGCTGCGTATCGATCCCCGCTGCCTGCGACGGCAGGTTGAGATGTAGCAGATCGACCTCGTGTTCTTCGGCGATCCGAACAATTTCGGCCGGAGCGGCGGCTATCTCGACCCTATTCGCGGCCATCCAATCGAGAGGGGCATCAAGCCACACCAACTTTCCCAGCGCTTTCGCTTCATTGATCTGTATTGCTGACGGTGCAGGCCCCAAGCCTGCGAAGACAATTTCGGTTCCTTCACACCGAAGGCCGGCCGCGAGATCCATCGCGTAGCGCCAGACCCCACCGACAGCATCGACGGTCATTAGTATCCGAGTGCGCCGAGCGATCATGCCGAAACCTTTCGATCGTGGCGCAGAACAGGCCGGCCGCCGAAACGGTTCTCGACAAGCCATTCCGCCAGGTGCTGCAGTCCGCTCTTCCAGCCGACACGTGCGCTCCAGCCCAGTGCGCTCTCCAATCTGCGTGTGTCTGCGACGAAGAAATATTGGTCGCCGGCCCGCCAGTCGCCGAAGGAGGTCTCGACTGGACGCCCCAGCAGCCGGCCAATCTCGCGCAGGACCGCCAGGAGACTGACGGCGTTTGCCGGGCCACCTCCAAGGTTGAAGGCGCTGCCCCTGACCCTATCGATGCCGTTGAGCAAGGCGCGATAGGCGGCAACCGCATCCGCGACGTGAAGAATATCGCGGACTTGCTTGCCGTCGCCGTAGATAGAAACGGGCTCGCCAGCCAGCGCCCGGATCAGGAAATGCGCCACCCAGCCCTGGTCTTCGGTACCGAACTGGCGTGGACCGAAGATACAGCTCATGCGCAGCACGGCGGTTGGAATATCGAAGGATTTCGCATAATCCAGCACATACTGATCAGCCACGCCCTTGGAGCAGCCATAGGGGGTGCAGAAATCGAGCGGCCGGTTTTCGCCGATGCCAAATGTCCGGATGGTTTCGTCCACCGGCATATAGCGATCTTCGAACTCGCGCATGGCAAGGTCCTCAAGCCCCCCATAGACCTTGTTGGTGCTGGCAAAGATCACGGGCGCGCGGCGTCCCGCCTTCCGTACCGATTCCAGAACGTTGATCGTGCCCCTTGCGTTCGCCTCGAAATCGTCGACAGGATGGATGAGGCTCGTCGTGACCGCGGTCTGGGCGGCGAAATGAAACACTGCCTTGGCATCGGCAAATGCTGCTTCGATGCTTCTGGCGTCTCGCACGTCGGCAAGCACCGGATGCACCCTTGCCCCATGCCGTTCTGTCAGCCAGCCGAGGTTCTGATCGACGCCGGATCGCCCGAGATTGTCGAGAACGACCACGTCTTCACCGTCCTGAAGGTAGCTGTCGGCGAGATTGGAGCCGATGAAGCCGCAGCCTCCGGTAATGACGATCGGGGCAGCTCCCTTGGCGAGGTTGGGAGCCGCAAGCCGTGCGACCTGCTTCAGCCGGTCGACGCCGCCTTCCAAGAGCAGCCGCGCAAGCAGTTTCGGCTGGTTGTCATGCGTGACGGCTCCGAGGTGATAGTGCCGGGGATCGAACCACAGTCCTTCCTGCACCGCGACATGCGGCGGTACGTCGCGCCAGGAATACCAGTACATCCGGTCGGCCGGCACGCTCAAAGCTTTCACGAAACGCCGTGCCTGTTCCATCTCGTCGTTGCGCCAGGTCGAATAACCGGTTTCGGTAATCCAGATCCCGGCGTCGTCATTGAAACGATCGATAATCTTTCGCATCTCGCCAAGATGCATGTCCCAGCCGCCCCAGGTGCCTTCCTCGCTGTCCCATGTGCCGGGGAAACCGTGGAAGCCAACGGCATCGACGACACCCAGTACCCCGCGCTCGCCCATCAGGTTGAGCCAATAGGGATCGAACGGGCACGGGCCACCGAGCACCGGTTTCCAGCCGCGATGCTTGGCCCAGTAGGCGGCGCCGCCAACCATCTCGCAGAAGAGCAGGAAGTCCTTATCCTCTCGCCAGTCCCAGTCGAGCAGGTTGTTAGGCTCGTTCCACAATTCGATATGGCTGAAATATCGGCCGTATCGGGTGAGTACATGGTCGACGAAATCAGCATATGATTTGAGGTCGGCCGGTGCACCCGAAGATCGTCCCGTCCGGGACAAGGACGGCGGCGTATAGTGAATGCAAGGAAGGAGATCGATTTCGCGCCCGAGCTTCGGAATTAGCCAATCGAACCAGGCTTCGCCGCCGGGCGCAAGATATTCAGCCCATGAAAGATGCGTCCGCAGATAACTTGCGCCGCTCGATCTGACGTCTGCGAGCGTCTGCAAGGTCCGCTCGTGTTCACCTGGGCGGAACCACTCCACGAATCCATAGGTTCTCAGGGACGTTTCGGTTCTGGCGGTCAATCCGGACACGGTCATGACACCAGCCCTCTTTCTTCCAACTGCCGTTTCATCTCCGCCCCACGGTCGACCGCCCCGGTATGTCTCACCCAGTCGACGAAAGGTTCCAGAGAGCTTTCCAGTTTGAAGCGCGGCTCGAAACCAAGCAGCTCTCGCGCCTTGGAAATGTCTGCGAAGCAGTTGCGGATATCGCCCGACCGGGCCCTGTGCATGATCTCGGGCCGTATTTCCGGCACCCCCATGGCCTCAGCAAGAAGCATCGCTACTTCAGCAATGGTGTAGGCTTGGCCGCTACCGATGTTGATCACATGTCCTGATGCATTGGTTTTTTCGAGTGCGAGACGGAAGGCGCGGGCCACATCGCGCACATGCACGAAGTCTCGTCGCTGCTCACCGTCTTCGAAGATCATCGGCGGCTGGCCATTAGCAAGCCTGGAGGCAAAATTCGCCAGCACGCCGGTGTAGGGATTGGACAAGGCCTGACCGGCGCCGAACACGTTGAAGAGGCGCAGTGCCACTGCGTCGACTTCGTAGGCATCCCCGAAGATCAAAACCTGTTTTTCCTGCGCGTATTTCGTCAGAGCGTAGATCGAGGCGAGATCGACAGGTTTCTCCTCGTCCGTGGCGACGGGTCTCAAAGTCTTGCCGTCATCGCCGAGCAGATTCCATTGGCCGGCCTTGATGCGATCACTCTTGCGCCTAACCACATCGAGCAGCGTGCCGTCTGCTGCCCGATAGCGGCCCTCGCCGTAGACGCTCATCGACGAAGCGACGACGATGCGTTTTGGCCGGCGGCCGATCATCGCTTCCAGAAGGACAGCTGTGCCGAGATCATTGCTGCCGACATATCGGGCAATTTCATACATGGATTGTCCGACGCCAACCTCTGCGGCAAGATGGATGACGCCATCGACGCCCGAAAGTGCCCGCTCGACCGTGGTCTTGTCCCTGATGTCGCCGCGCAAGAGTTCGGCAGCCTCCGGCAATGACGCTTCAGCATCGCCGTGAACCTGGTCAATCAATGCGTCGAGGACCCGCACGCCATAGCCGTTTTCGAGAAGTTCCTCGACGACATGCCTTCCGATGAAGCCGCAGCCGCCAGTCACAAGGATCATTGCCATCAGATTTCCGTCCGCTCAGGTTGAAGATGACCTGCCGAACGAAGCTCGGCGGAGATTGTTCCTGGTTCAATGACATCTTCTTTGACATGTTCTTTGATATCATCCGGAACATCTGGCGGCGTCGTTGGTTAGATGGCTAATTCTTCGGCGAAATATTTCTCGAAGATTGGGGCGACAAGGTCATCGGGCAGGATGGCCGGAACAAGCGCATGTCCCGCAGCAACGACGCCATCACCGACAATGTTCCACCGGAGGAGCAGTTCATGAATATGTTGCCGAGAGCGTCCGAAGGGCGGATTCGGGCGGCCATCATTACCGGGCCGGGGGAGGTCTCCGTGGAGGAGAGGCCATTCCTTCAGCCTGGACCGGGGCAGGTGAGGATCAAGCTCGAAGGCTCGGGCGTATGCGCCTCCAATCTCGGGCCTTGGGCCGGGCCGGAATGGATGACCTTTCCAACAGAGCCCGGTGCCCTCGGTCACGAAGGCTGGGGGAGGGTCGACGCGCTTGGCCCTGGAGTGTCGACCTTTGGTTTAGGGGACCGTGTCGCAGCGCTTTCATACCATGCCTATGCCACCCACGACATCGCCGATGTCGAGATGCTCGTTCCGTTGCCCGCGGCACTCGATGACCAGCCCTTCCCCGGCGAGCCGCTCGGATGTGCGATCAATATATTCCGGCGTAGTGGCATCGGGCCGGGCCAGACGGTCGCTATCATCGGGATTGGATTTCTCGGCGCTCTGCTAACACAGCTTGCCAGCGGCGTTGGCGCGCGCGTCATCGCAATCTCTCGCCGCCCGTTTTCGCTGGAAATCGCCAGGCAGATGGGCGCCACAGAAACTCTGGCGATGGACGATCACTGGCGGATCATCGAGACTGTGAAACACCTGACTGGCGGTGCTTTTTGCCATTGCGTCATAGAAGCGGTCGGCAAGCAGTGGCCGCTTGACCTGGCCGGCGAACTGACTGCCGAGCGCGGCCGGCTGGTTGTGGCGGGATATCACCAGGATGGCCCCAGACAAGTCAACATGCAGCTCTGGAACTGGCGCGGGCTCGACGTGATCAATGCCCATGAACGCGACCCGAAGATCTATATCTCCGGCATGCGTGAGGCGGTAGAAGCGGTTGTGGCCGGCAAGCTCGACCCGTCACGGCTTTATACGCACGTCTATCCGCTCGAAGGGCTGGGCGAGGCGCTCGACGCCACCCGCGACAGGCCCGATGGCTTTCTCAAAGCGCTGGTGACGTATAAATGAACACGATGACGGACAAGCGTTTCATTCAGACGAGCGTGAAGCCCGTCAGGCTTGGCTTTCTCGGTGTCGGCTGGATCGGCCGGAACCGAATGGAAGCGATCCTCCGGTCAAACCGGGCAGAAGCTGTCGCCATCGCCGATCCCTCTGAGGAGAGGGCGTGCGAAGCGCTTGGCCTCGCCCCTGATGCGAAAATTGTCGCCGATCTCGACGCGCTCTTGTCCCTTGATCTTGATGGCATCGTCATTGCAACTCCGAGCGCCCTGCACGCGGAGCAGTCGGTAAGAGCCCTGCAGACCGGCGTTGCGGTGTTCTGCCAGAAGCCGCTCGGCCGATCCGCGATGGAAGCGGCGGCAGTCGTGGCAGCGGCCAGATCAGCCAACAGGTTTTTGGGAGTCGATTTATCCTATCGTTATACCGAAGGCATGCAGCGTATCCGCGATCTCATCAGACATGGAGAGCTAGGCAAGGTCTTCGCCACCGATCTCGTCTTTCACAATGCCTATGGCCCTGACAAATCCTGGTTCTACGACAAATCGCTGTCGGGTGGAGGATGCATGATCGACCTCGGCGTTCATGTCATCGACATGGCGCTCTGGTGTCTCGATTTTCCTCAAGTGACTGAGATCGACAGTACTCTGATGAAAGCGGGCGAGCCTATCGATAAGCTGGAGGACGTTGAAGATTTTGCTGTCGCCACGCTCACCTTGGCAAATGGTGCTGTCATCCGGCTTACGTGCTCCTGGCGACTGCAGGCGGGGTGTGATGCCGTGATCAGCGCCGATTTCTTCGGAACAGCAGGGGGCGCATCTTTCAAGAACGTTAACGGTTCATTCTATGACTTCGCTGCTCAGCGCTTACGCGGCACTGCGGCCGAAAGTCTTGTTCAGCCGCCTGATGATTGGGGAGGGCGGGCGGCGGTGGACTGGGCGGCGCGCCTTGCCAGCGGTCAAACTTACGATCCAGCTTGCGAACGGCTTGTCGACCTCGCAAAAATTATCGATCGCATTTACGGAAGCGTAAAATTCTCAGCACGACGCTAGCTTTTGGTCCTATCTGACAGAATTGTTTTGATGTCATCGGTGAATCGACTGGAACCGTCAGGCCTTCTGGCGGTTTTGGCGTCGCAATTCATCTGCGGGATCAACATGGCCTCTCGACCAGCACGGACGACGTCGAAGCCGCGGGCAGCCTCGAGCGACATGCTCGCCCGCAGCAAGATTCCTGTCTGGATCGTAAAGGCGCTTCTTTCCAATGGCGTCAAGCGGGTCAGTAAACTGGCGGCGATGACCGACGACGAACTTCTGGCAATTCCGGGTATCGGCAAGAGGGCCGTTGAACTCATCCGGTCGGTTCTCGGTGCCTTCGATAGCAGAAGGAGCAAGAGGTAAACGGTCAAGAATTGCCTGCTCGCCGATGAAGCGGTGCTTTGTCGAAGAGATAGTCAACACGAAACTCTTCCCGTCGTGGAATGTCGGAATTGCCCAACAACGGAAGCATCAATGTCATCGCCAATATCTGATCGGCAGGTACGTAGGACTGCGAAGCGGCTCGACCGCAACATTGAGGCCCTGCTAAAGCGGCGGGAGCAAGAGGCACGGCAGTCGACCATGCAGGAGCGGGCTGTTGATGCTATTACCCGTTTCGCCGGATCCTTGGTGTTCGTCTATCTGCACCTGTTGATATTCGGGTTCTGGATCATGGCCAATCTCGACCTGCTTCCTTTCGTGCCCGCCTTCGACCCATCGCTGGTCATTCTGGCCATGGTCGCGTCTGTCGAAGCCATCTTCATTTCAACATTCGTGCTGATCAGCCAAAATCGCATGGCGGAGGCTGACGACAAGCGCGCCGATCTGAATTTGCAGATCTGCCTCCTTGCGGAGCATGAGGTGACGACGCTGTTGACCCTTGCTGCGGCTATTGCCGACAAACTCGGCGTCGAAATTGAAACGAAAGCCGAGCTTGAGGAATTGAAAGAGGAGGTGACACCGGAAGCGGTACTGGACGAAATCGAGGAGAAAGTACAGCGGCGTGGAGCCAGAAAGCCGCCGTCAACACAATGACGCTATGACCGTTGTCTTAGCATCTGCCTCATTGGAGGAAACTAGGTTGCTTGGAGCTGCGTCAGCCCGGTCGCGGAACAACCTGCCCTTTCCGGAGTTTGACAGCAGCATCGCTCGCCGCACCACGTCGTGCGTCACAAGTATTCCAGTCGGTAGTCGATCTTCTTGGCGGATTAGCAGATGCGCCAGGATGTCTGTCGAGACCGTAGATAACGCTCGGGACGTTTCAAATTATGACGCCAAAACCCAGAAAGAAACCGAAGATCGGCTTTGATAGCGGACCGGTGGGCGGATGGGGTTCAGCAAAATCGGTGGGAGAAATTCTCATCCGCGAACACATTCCGGTTTCCGGTTCTGCGCTGCTGTCACATCAGAACAAGCCGGATGGCTATATGTGCGTCAGCTGCGCCTGGGCTAAACCGGCAAAGCCCCATCCACTGGAATTCTGCGAAAACGGCGCCAAGGCCACCGCATGGGAGACGACGAGCCGACGTGCGGATCGCGCTTTCTTTGCGGCGCACTCTCTGACGGAGCTGGAAGGCTGGCGCGACCACGATCTGGAGGAGCAGGGGCGTCTTACCCATCCGATGCGATGGGATGAGGCAACGGACAAGTATGTTCCGGTCTCATGGCAGTCCGCATTCGAGGAGATCGGCCGCGAGCTGCGTGGCATTCCGCCGGAGAAGGTAGAGTTTTATACTTCCGGCCGCGCATCGCTTGAAACCTCATATATGTACCAGCTTTTCGCTCGTATCTTCGGCAGCAACAATCTGCCCGACTCTTCCAATATGTGTCACGAGAGCTCATCCGTCGCGCTGCCGGAAAGCATAGGCGCTTCCGTCGGAACGGCCGTTCTCTCCGATTTTCAAAACTGCGACTGCATTTTCTATCTTGGACAAAATGTCGGAACATCGTCGCCGCGGCTGCTTCACGATCTTCAGGATGCGGTCGACCGCGGCGTGAGGATTGTCACCTTCAATCCGCTCCGAGAACCGGGTCTCGAACGTTTCATCAATCCGCAGGCGCCGAGCCAGATGCTGACCGGGAAGGAAACGCCGATTTCCAGCGAATATTATCAGGTGAAGAATGGCGGAGATATTGCGGCTCTCTTTGGCGTCTGCAAAGCGCTGATAGAAGCCGACGATGCCCTGCACCAGCCCGGCTTCACTAGAATCTCCGGCTCTGACGCAGAACCGGACGATCCTGCCAATGCCGCCGCCGTGGCCTTCGCCGCCTCGATGCGCGCGGCCGACAGAAAACATGTCCTCGATCATGATTTCATCGCCGAACACACGTCCGGGTTCGAAGAGTTCGCTGCGGCCGCAAGGAGCTATGAATGGCGGGAGCTGGAGCAGGTATCGGGGCTCACGCGCGAGCAGATGATGCAGGCGGCCCGCACCTATGCCTCTTCCGATGCGGTCCTCATGGTTTATGGGATGGGGCTGACCCAGCATGTCATGGGCGTTCAGAACGTTCAGATGGTGGTCAACCTTGCCCTGCTGCGCGGAAATATCGGCAAGCCGGGCGCCAATATCTGCGCTGTGCGAGGCCATTCCAACGTGCAGGGCCAGCGAACGGTCGGCATTACCGAAAAGCCTGATCTTGCGCCGCTGGACAAGCTGGCGGAGCTCTATCACTTCGATCCGCCACGCTGGAAGGGCCATGGCACTGTGGATGTGTGTAAGGCCATTCGCGAAGGGGAAAGCCAGGCCTTCATCAGCCTTGGTGGCAATTTCTTGCGTGCTGCACCTGATACAGTGGCACTGGAAGCCGCGTGGCGAAAGCTGCGTCTGACCGTGCAGATTGCCACCAAGCTCAACCGGAGCCATGTCATCCACGGTGAAATCGCCTACCTGCTGCCATGCCTTGGCCGATTGGAAATTGACACGCAGGCGAGCGGCCCGCAGGCGGTCTCGATTGAAAGCTCCGTGGCGCATTTCCATGGCTCGCGCGGCAGGGCAGCACCTGCCAGTACCGAGCTGCTGTCGGAACCTGCCATTATCGCCGGGCTGGCCAAGGCAACGTTGGCCGAAAGCAGCGTGCCCTGGGATCGCTGGGTAGCAGACTATTCCGAAATCCGCGATGCGATCGAGCGGACATATCCGGAAACCTTCAAGGGATTCAACCAGCGGCTCTTTCAGCCGGGCGGCATCCCACGGCCGCTGCCGGCCAGGGAGCGCCGATGGGTGACGCCGAACGGCAAAGCGAATTTCATCACGCCGCAACGCCTGTTTCCGCAGTTCGAAAGTGTCGAGGATGAACGTGTACTCCATCTCACGACCCTGCGTTCGAACGATCAGTTCAACACCACGATCTACGGCTATAGCGATCGCTTCCGCGGTGTCGACGGTACCCGCCGTGTCGTTTTTTTGAATGCCGTTGACATCGCTCGTCTAGGCTTTGTCGATGGAGACCGCGTCGATCTGTCGACCGCGATCGAACCGGAGGCGAAGCGCATGGTCTCGGGCTTCCGGATCGTGGCCTATGACATTCCGAAAGGATGTTGCGCAGCCTATTATCCCGAAGCAAATCCGCTATTCCCGCTCAGCCATCACGACGAAAAAGCAAAAACGCCGGCATACAAGCTGCTGCCCGTGCGCCTTAGCAGATCGGAAACAGCGCCGCTCGAGTGAGTGGCGCAGGGGATCAGGCGATGCCGGAAAAGATCTGGAAGCGGAGTCTTGGCTGGGGTTCGGGCATTGTTGTTCTGATCCTTGCCATGTGTCTGGCTGCTGCGGTCGGTTGGCTGCGTGAGCCAAGGCAATACCGCACCGATCCACCTGTTGCGGATGCGCTCGGAGGCATACGGTTGATGGCCAACGGAATCGGAGGCACGCCGCCAGAAATATACTTTGCTCTCAACAAACCATACGAGACCACCGGCTACGATCTTAGCCAGGGCAAGCGGCTCTATGCCTGGTTCGGCTGCTCCTCCTGCCACGGCGACGGCAGAGGCGGAACTGGTCCATCGTTTCTCGACGGGTGGTGGCTTTATGGTCCTTCCATGGTTTCGATCGTCGCCTCCATCCGCGACGGTCGGCCCCATGGGATGCCGGCCTTCAAGGACAAGATGACGATCGATCAAATTTGGCAGGTCGCCGGTTACGTCAAGGCGGTCGGATCTTATACCGCAAGTTCCGTTGCACCCGGCCGCGACGACGACCGTTACACGCGCCCAGCCGAAAACCGCGCACCGGCTGCCATTTTTTTCGAACAGGGTCCGACTGCCTTGAAACCTGACCAAGGTCCATCACCGTGAAGAACCGCTCTCTGCCTGCGCTCCTGCTTCTGCTTTCCGGATGCAGCAGTCCGCAGTCGGTTCTCGAGGCATACGGTCAGGCCGCCATTGCGTTGAAGGAGCTGATCGTCTTCATCGTCGCGGTCGCAATCATCATCTGGCTCGCGGTGGTGGTTTTCATGGCGTTTGCGCTTCTACGCCGCCAGCGCCAGCCAGTTCTGGATTCTCGATCAGAGCGGCGGACAATGATTGTCGTGGCAACCGTCACCGCAGCTACCGCTCTCGTCGTTGCCATCCTGACCGTAGCGAGCTTCTATACGACGCGTGCCCTGAATAGCGATGGAACCGCCGATCTCACGATAACTGTTCGTGCTCAGCAGTGGTGGTGGCAGTTCATCTATGCCGATCAGGATCAAAGGCAGATGTTTCAAACCGCCAACGAGCTTCATATTCCGGTGGGCAGAACTGTCCGCCTTCACCTTCAGGCCAGCGACGTGATTCATTCTTTCTGGGTGCCGAGCCTTGCCGGTAAGCTGGACCTCATTCCGGGGCGAGAGAATATTTTGACCTTGCGGGCCGAAAAGCCCGGCGTCTATCGTGGCCAATGCGCCGAATTCTGCGGCCTCCAGCACGGCCATATGGCCTTCCTCGTCATCGCCGACGATGATGACGCCTACCGGCATTGGTCCGACAGGCAACGGCTTGACGGAGCAGCGCCAAGCGGGGCTGAGGCCATCGCCGGTCAGGCAGTTTTCCTGGCCAAACCATGCGCGGCCTGTCATACGATACGCGGAACGCTCGCGTCGGGATCGACCGGACCTGATCTCACTCATGTCGGAAGCCGACGCACGATTGCAGCCGGTTTGCTTGAGACCACCCGCGGCTCGCTTGCCGCCTGGATAGCCGATCCCCAAACGTTAAAACCCGGAAACAACATGCCGATCGTGCCGCTGAGTGCCGACGAACTGCGGCAGCTTTCCGCCTATATGGAAAGCCTCCGATGACACAGGATCAAACTTCCGCCGCTCAGACAGATATCGGACTTGCCGATGCCGAGGTCGAGCGCCAGCTCTCCGTCACCTGGGGCTCGCGCCCGGGTTTTTGGGGCGCCATTGCGACCGTCGACCACAAGGTCATCGCGAAACGTTATCTCGTGACGGCGTTTGTCTTTCTCATCCTGGGCGGAATGCTTGCGCTTGCCATGCGCCTGCAACTGGCACAGCCGGAAGCCCGGTTCATCGGCCCTGACCGGTACAACCAGATTTTCACCATGCACGGGTCGAACATGATGTTCCTCTTCGCCGTTCCGGTGATGGAAGCCATGGGCGTTTACCTCGTCCCCCTCCTGGTTGGCACCCGCAACATCGCCTTTCCAAGGCTGAATGCCTTTTCTTATTGGATATTCCTCTTCGGAGGCATCCTGCTCTGGCTATCCTTTGCTCTCGACACGGCCCCCGACGTCGGATGGTTTGCCTACGTGCCGCTGTCCGGACCCGAATATGGCCCCGGCAAACGCGCCGATATCTGGGCGCAGATGATCACCTTCACCGAACTCTCGGCACTCGCCGTCGCGGTCGAGATCGTGGTCACCGTCTTCAAGCAACGGGCGCCAGGCATGTCGCTCGACAGGATTCCCGTGCTGGTCTGGGCGATGCTCGTCATGTCGTTTCTTGTCATCATGGCCATGCCGGCGATCATGTTCGCCAGTTCGACGCTGATCCTCGACCGCCTGGTGGGAACGCAGTTTTATAATCCGGCAGAAGGAGGCGACGCGCTGCTGTGGCAGCACTTGTTCTGGTTCTTCGGCCATCCTGAAGTTTACATCATTTTTATCCCGGCCGTCGGGATGGTGTCGACCATCTTACCTGCGTTCGTGGGACGCCCGCTTTTCGGTTACGTGCTCATGGTGATGGCGCTCATTACAACCGGAGTTCTGTCATTCGGCCTCTGGGTGCATCACATGTTCACGGTGGGATTGCCTCGACTGGGAGAGAGCTTTTTCACCGCCTCCAGCATGGCTATTTCGGTCCCGGCGGGCATCCAGATCTTCTGTTGGTTAGCGACGATCTGGGCGGGGCGGCCGGTTTTCCGGACACCCTTTCTGTTCCTGATTGGCTTCATCGTGACATTCGTCATCGGTGGTCTTACGGGCGTCATGGTGGCATCGGTGCCGTTCGATACGCAGGTACACGACACTTATTTTGTCGTCGCTCATTTCCATTACGTTCTGATCGGCGGCGCGGTCTTCCCGCTGATCGCTGCAATCTATTACTGGTTTCCGAAGATGACCGGAAGGATGATGAGTGAACGCCTGGGCCGCTGGGTCTTCTGGCTGATCTTCATCGGTTTTCACCTGACGTTTTTTCCGATGCATATACTTGGTCTGGTGGGCATGCCGCGCCGTGTCTACACATATCAGCCCGAGTTGCCGTGGGGTGGTTTGAACCTGTTCATCAGCCTTAGTTCGCTCGTCCTGGCTCTTGGCTTTCTTATTTTCTTCATCGACGCGTTCCGTAGCTGCCGCTATGGCGCACTCGCCGGTCCCAATCCCTGGAATGCAGCGACCCTTGAATGGACGACATCGTCGCCACCGCCCTCTTATAATTTCCGACGCATTCCTGTCGTTGACGCCAGGGAATTGCCGTTGCCGGACGACGGTGAAATCGCAGTCGTGAGCGGGCTGAGAACCGATCGCCGCGAGCTGTTGGTGACAAGCGTCGTCGAAGCGCTGCCGGAAGCGCGCGAGTCGTCGCCAGCCGACAGCGTCTGGCCTTTGTGGGCGGCCATTGCGACTTCAATTATGCTGATCTGGTCGATGTTCTCACCTTGGGCCGTCGTATGGGGTTCCATCCCGATCGCAATTACCCTCATCGCATGGTTCTGGCCCAAAGGCAGCCCGGAGGATGAATCATGAGGGACCGTATCGTGCTCGACGTCTCCAGGTTGCCGTTGCACGGGATGGGCTCTGCCTCCCCGACCTGGTGGGCAACGGGGGCATTCATGCTGATCGAGGGGTCAGGGTTCGGTTTGGCTATTGCGGTCTATTTCTATCTGATGAGCCTTGCGCCGCAATGGCCGATCGACGCGCCGCCTCCCGACTTGCTTCCCGGTACGCTCCTGACGGGACTTCTGCTCGCCAGCGTCATTCCAAACATCATGGTGTCGCGATGGGCTGAGCAGAAGAAATTGAGGAAAGTGCAAATTGGTCTGGTGGTGATGTCACTCTTTGGTATCGCTCCGTTGGCTCTGCGCGCGTTCGAATTTCCCGCCCTACATGTAAGCTGGGACGATAATGCCTACGGTTCGATCGTCTGGACCCTGCTTGGGCTGCATACGACGCATATCCTCACCGATCTGATCGACACGCTGGTGCTGACATGCCTGATGTTTACCCGGCATGGCGACAATGCGCGTCGCTACGGCGACGTTCAGGACAACGCGCTCTACTGGAACTTTGTGGTCATCACCTGGCTTCCACTCTATATCTGCATCTATTGGGTGCCCCGACAATGAGTGCCGCTATAGCAAGAACTTCCGGATTGACCCTATCGCCGGCTGCCTGGGCGGTGAGCAGCCAGCTCGGGCAGATGCTCCCCTACACTGATTGCGGCAGGGGAACCACGGGGCTGGTATTCGTGGCCTTCCTCGCGACCACTCTAGCTGTCGCCGGCGCGATAATTTCATGGCAGGGCTATCAGTCAACGGCATCGCGCAGTGCGCTCTTCATTAGCAAGGTCGGAGTGCTCTCCGGACTTGGCTTTGCCTTTGCCTTGTCTCTCCAGGGGGCAGCCACGCTGCTGCTGAACCCATGCCTACGATGATCACGCTCACCATGCCGATGTCGTCGATCGGCGTCGCAAGCAGAGGAGACGTCCGTGCAAATCGCTTTCACTCGCCTTAACTATGCCGTGGCCGCCCTCGTTCTGGCCCTGGCCTTTATCGGTTTCGCAGCCGATCGACTCAGGGACAAAGAGAAACGTCAGACGGTGGCGACCGCCATGACGTCGGGCGATGCGTCCCGGGCACCAGCGATCTTTCGTCGCTATGGATGCGGAGGATGCCATGTCATTCCTGGTATCCCGGGCGCGGACGGGAAGGTTGGCGCGCCGTTGGCCGATCTGCGGCAACGTATTTATATCGGCGGCGTCGCCAGCAATACGCCAGAAAATCTCGTGCAGTGGATCGTTCTCCCGCAGCGCTTCTCCGCTAACTCCGCAATGCCTGCAACCGGGATTTCTGAAGCCGAGGCAAGGGATCTGGCCGCTTATCTGTACGCGCAGTAAAATTAAGGCGGCGGCGTCGGTCGGGGTGGTAGCGACTTGACGTAGTGTGCAATCGCATCGCGGTCACCCTGAGGGAGCTGCGCGGTATTGGCGACGACATCTGCCATCGATGAGCCGACCCGGCCGTGGTCGGGCGTTTCGCCGGTGCTGAGCATGGTGGCAATTTCCGCTTCGGACCAGCCGCCGATACGGCTCGGGGTGATATTGGGCACAAAGCCTGTGCCTTCGGGGTCGGGCCCTCCGGCAAAACGTGTCGAAGGCTTGATTGCGCCCAACATGTTGCGGGTGGAATGACACTCGGCGCAGTGACCTAGCGTCTCGACCAGATAGCTACCGCGGTTGTTTACAGCATCGCCATTGACGGCAGCCTCGGATTTGCTTTCATGAAAAAATAGAAGCTTCCAAAATCCCAGCAGTCGGCGGAACCTGAATAGCAACGGCAGTTCATGCGGCGGAGGCCGCCCGGCTACTGGCGGCAACGTTCGCAGATAGGCGTAAAGATCCCTTACATCGTCGAGCGGCATTCCAGTGTAGCTCGGATAGGGAAATGCGGGATAGTAATGTTCGCCACGAGGCGAGACGCCGCTGATCAACGCATTGGCAAGATCGGCGACCGACCACGATCCGATGCCATCCACGGGATCGGGCGAAATGTTTGGCGGCCTGAACATCCCGAACGGTGAGGCGAGCGCCAAGCCGCCGCCCAGTTTCAACCTGTCCGGCTGACCGGGTGTGGCGTGGCATGAAGAGCAGTCGGCGGCGAGAAAGACCAGCTTTCCTTTCACAGCGTCGCCTGCCGTCAAGGCGGCATCCTCGGGACTGAAACGAGGATGGGCTTCCGTGACGAAGAAGAAAAGAAGCACGGCGATCAACGTGCAACCGATTCCGCCTGCAATCAGCCAAACCGGCGCCGATGACAGCAAGTTTCGAACGCGAAGACGAGCGGTGCGGAGATTGCCATCGACTGAAGACGAGCTGCTCATCATGTCCTTCCGCCTGGCCATAGCACAGATCGACGTACATCCCCCGGCAGTTCAAGGGGTGCCCGGTAAATTGGTCGTGGTTTCCGAGAGGTCCTTTTCTTCCTCTCCCGCAGCCATTATTTCGCGAAGCGGCGAGCGGGACAGATTTTTCTCGATCGCTTCATGACCGGGCGTATCGGGAAGCGCATCGCGGAAGTTCCTGGCGTAATCTTTCGGCATTTTCGGCGGGATCATCGGCTCATATTGGTCGACGAGGGCCTGAATGACGACCGGGCCAGCCACAGAAAACGCGTCTGCAAGCGTTGGCTCTATCTCGTCGAACCGCCTGATCGTAAAGCCACGACCTCCCATTGCTTCTGCCGCCTTGGCAAAATCGATCGGCGCCAGTTCGCAGGCAAATTGAGGATTTCCGAGAAACATCATTTGCTCCCAGGCGATCTGATTGAGCATCCCGTTGCAGATGACCAGCAATTTTAGAGGAAGGCCGAGGCGGACGGCCGTCGAGAACTCTCCGAGCTGCATGCCGAAACCGCCATCGCCGACGATCGCGTAGATCGGCCGCTTTGGATCGGCAACGCCGGCCGCGATCGCATACGGCAAGCCGGAGGCCATTGAGGCGAGGGCGCCGGAGACGGCGAACTGGTTTTCAGTGCCAAGATCTATATGCCGCGCGGCCAGCTCCGTGTTTTGGCCGGAATCGGCGACCAGAATACCGTTCGGGGTGATGCGCTGCCCGAAAGCCCGAACTACGGCCTGCGCCTTCAACTGCGCACTCTGATCCGTCTCCATCATGTTCATCTTTTGGCGCCACCCGGACATCGCCTTCTGAGCCTGTTCGAGAAATGACCGATCGGACTTCCTCGTCAGCCTGCTGTTGAGGAGCCGCAGTGATTCCTTCGCATCACCCACAAGACCGGCGTCGACGGGGAAGCGCAATCCCACCCGCTGCGGGTCGCTGTCGATCTGAACGCCGCGGGCGGCCTCGGGCCGCGGATAGTATTCGATATAAGGAAACGACGAACCGACGATCAACAGAGCATCGCATTGTTCCATGACCGCTTGCGACGGTTCAGTGCCCAAAATGCCGATGCCGCATGTGGTCAGCGGATCTTGGTCGGCGAGGGCCGTCTTGCCGAGCAGGGCTTTGACGACAGGCGCAGCCAGCAATTCGGCAGCCTGGCGTAGTTCCAGCTGCGCACCGATAGCGCCCCGGCCAGCGAGGATCGCTACTTTGCGGGCATCGTTCAAGATCTTGGACGCATGATCGAGCTCGATATCGTCGGGTACCTGGCGGCCCTGGAAATAGCGGTTTGGTACATGTTTTGGCCGGTTCCGTTTCGAACGGGATTTCGAGTCCATTTCCTGAACGTCGTTGGCAATCGACAGATGCGCAACGCCGCGGCGCGAGAGCGCTGAGCGGCAGGCGAGGCTGGCGACGTTTTCCATGTGCGATGCATCACTTACATGCGCATTATAGATCGCGACATTGTCGAACACGCGAGTGAGGTCAACGTCTTGTTGCGTAAAGGTCTCGATCAGGTCATGAAACTGCGTCCCGGTAATCGCCAGCACCGGCATCTGGTCGAGCTTGGCGTCATAAAGGCCCGTCAGCAGATGAGTGCCGCCCGGCCCTGATGTTGCGAGGCAAACGCCAAGCTTGCCGGTGAACTTCGCATAGGCGCTCGCCATGAAAGCTGCCGATTCCTCATGGCGAACCTGTATGAACCGGATCCGATCCTGGCGTTTGCGCAAGGCTTCAATCACGCCGTTAATGCCGTCTCCGGGGAGGCCGAAGATGACTTTGACGTCCCAATCGATCAGAGTGTCTATCAATATGTCTGCGGCATTGGGCATCGAACTGGTCCTTTGCTTGTCAAAGACTGCAAACCTCCTTCGCCATCAAAGGTTCCGATGTGCTTGCCTGAAGCAGCCGCTCCGCATGCGATAGGCCGAAAAGTGGGACAGTAGGATCCCCGCCTCTGCGGTCATACCCTAAGTTCGATCTGCTAACGGGCTGGACCGGTCGCTCATTGCTGGAACTTTAGCCAATCGCATTGGTTCGATTCAGTGCCACGCAAGAACGGCTGAAATGCTGAAGGACGTGGGATGCAAGCGAAACGGAGGCTCCAATGACGACAGCAAATACGACAACCGACCATGCAGCAATTCGCAAGTGGGTGGAAGCACGCAAAGGGCATCCCTCCCGTGTCAAGGGCGCCAAACAGGGAGGCATATTACGCATCGATTTTGGGGAGCCGGAAGAAAATCTGGAAGAAATTTCCTGGGACGAGTTTTTCGCCATCTTTGATGAAAACGAACTTGCTTTTCTTCATCAGGAAAAGACGGAGGATGGTGAGAGAAGCCGATTCAATAAATTCGTCAGTCGCAACTGACGATGGGACACTGGGCGGCAACGCTGGCATCTTCGACAGCAAAAGGTCTACAGCCTTGAATAATGTTGTCCGACCGATGGGTATCGTGAGTATGGACGGGCCATGTTCAGCTCGATGCGTGCGCAATCGGACATTCACTTCAGGGCGGAATGACGTTCAGCAGCCTCTGGCTTTCTGCCGTCCAGCAGGCGCACGCGTGCATGACATCCGGCGTTATCGCGGCGCCAACCGATCGGGTCTGTTTTTCCAATCCTTGTAAGGTACCAGCATCTGACCCGGAAACCGCTTCTCGATCGCCCTTTCCGTAAGGACGATTTTTGCGAATACCTCATTTTCTGATGAGGCCTGCTTCGACGCTTCACTCCGCCTCTCCAAATCGGCCATCAGCTCGAAAAGCTCCTCATCCGTCATAGTCTCGAGCGCTGACGCGAATTCACGCTCCGGGACGGTAGCAAAATCCCTCATGAGTATCTCCTGCCGATAGGTCATCTGGCCTCCATCTCATTAGCGCGGACCGATGATGGACACGCGGAAAGCTTAACGCAGCAATCTCGAAGCGGCTGCAGTTCGTCCGGCGAATAATCCATCGGACGGTTGCGTAAGCGCTCGAGCGACCCTGAACAGAAATGCTGCTGCAAAGGGCAGTGAAGCCGGTATCCACATCAAAAGGCCGGCGAGTTGCTGATCTTCAAGAGGCGACAGGCCATAGGCTTGCGACGTCAGAAAATGCGGGCTGAAGAGAGGGTGTGATGCAAAGGTCAGGAACGCGCCGAGCGCCGTCATCTGCAGGAGCGTTGCGAAGGAGACGACAACCGCGCCGCCTGCAGGCCGTCTGACGTCAAGAATCTCCCTCCAAAGCCACACGGCCGACAGGACAAGCGGGACTTCCATGATCCAGTAAGGAGCATTTCCCGACAGCGCCCAAGCATAGGGAACGGGCAGATGCCATAACCAGAGCATCGTCGTGTGAAAGACGAAGATGGATATCAACGGCACTCGATCCAAAAACGTCTCCCGGCTGAAAATAAAGCGCCAGATAAACGGCGCAGCGAGCGAGATCAGCACGAAGTGATGAACTGCTCTTGCCGAGAACAATGCTGAACTCAGCGCGCATAGGGGAGAAACGAAGGCGACGACGAGGAGAAGGATAGCAATCAGCCATTGCCGGATGCGATTGTCCCGACGTGCCGGGAGCCACGTCAATGCAGCGACAAGGCTTATCGCGAACAGCAGGTAGGGATCGACGTTCCAATCCGACATCAAGAGTTGAGGCGGGGGAGCATTACCGCAGTATGGGTCGATTTTGAAAGTCATCGCGCCGTCAAATATTGTCGTCTCGGCCACTAAACACGGGTAACCAGGGTTTGTTCCGGCAACAACGCTCCAGATACCGCCGATACTGCCAAGGCGGTGCTTCCGCCTCTGCGGGATCAGGGAACAATGTGTGTATGCGGATGTTTGGAAGTCACTCAGGAGACTGAAAGCGAGATGGCTAAAGAATTCGCGGGGGTCCCTCCTCAATCATGGCGCGGGCGCGGCGGTGTTGCCGGTGGGCATCGTGGATTGCTATAATCTGGAATTGCGCGACAGCGCTGGTTTCATCGGCGACCGCACCAATCGGCAGGCCTTCCTGCAGAAGCTTGCGAATTGCCGTCAACCTATCTGCAACGGTGGCGAAGATCCGCTTGGTGCCTATTGCGCACCATTCTGATGAGGCGGGGCTGCTCGGCGCCACACATCTGATGCATTCCTAGATGCTACTGGATATGATGGAATCCTTTGCTATCGATATCGGCGGTGCAAATATCAGAGTTGGCGTTGTCGAAACCCGGCTCAATGAGCATTCAGCTCTATCGAAAGCCCGCATCTGGAAGTCTCATCTTTGGCGACACGGGGGCGATTGCAAGAGCCGCAAAGCGGCGGTCGCGAAATTGATCGATATGCTGATCAAACTGATTAACAATATGCAGAAAGAGCATTTCCTGTAGGCGCCATTGATAGGCGTGGCATGTCCCGGAGTTATCGAAGCCGACGGCCCAATCGTGCGTGGCGGGCAGAACCTTCCAGACGGCAATTGGGAAAGCCAAGGATTCAATCTCACCGATGAACTTGTCGACGCCATCCCCAAAATCAACAACCACGACACGTTGGTATTGATGCACAATGATTGCGTCGTTCAAGGCCTCTCGCAAGTCCCGTTCAGCCAGGACATCGTCCATTAGGCAACTGTCACCATTGGCACTGGCCTCGGGAACGTTCGCTTCACCAATACGACACCGAATGGCGGCGTAAAGAAAGACGATTGAAGTATTATTCCGTTTGGTCCCAGACCGGCTCTGCCTATTCATCGCGTCGCAAGTTGCGAATTCGGTCGAAAAGAACGGCAAGTACAATTGCACCGCCGATAAAGCTGCCTTGCCAGAAGGCGTTGATGCCCAGCAGGCCGAGGCTGTTGCGGATAACCTCGATGAGGGCGGCGCCGATCAACGCCCCAAAGGCGGTGCCGACGCCGCCGGCCAGGTTGGCGCCGCCAATGACTGCAGCGGCGATGACCTGAAGCTCCATCCCGGCGCCAATATTCGTGGTGACGGCGCCGAGCCAGCCGGTTTGGATGATGCCAGCAACCCCCGCCGACAGGGCAGAAATCATGTAGACGATAACCTTGATCACCTGCACGGGAACGCCCGTCAGTGTCGCGGCGTGTTCATTGCCGCCGATGGCAAAAACATAGCGGCCGAACTTGGTCCAGCGCAGCACAAAGCCGGTAAGGAGCGCCAATACGATCATGTAGAGCACTGGATTGGCGATGCCGAAAAGCCAGGCGCCGCCACCCAGCGCCAGCAGCTTGTCGTGATCAGGCCCGAACTGGAAAACGACCGTGTTGTTGGACGCAACCATCGCTAGGCTGCGCGCAATCGACAACATTCCGAGCGTGACAACGAAAGGCGGGAAGCCGAGATAGGCAATGAATAAGCCGTTGAAAGCTCCGACCAAAAGGGCAACGCCGATCGAGGCGGCAATGCCGACTTCAATACTGTATCCCGCGTGCATGACGACCGCCAGCACCATGCTGCACAGGCAAAGCACGGAGCCAACGGACAAGTCGATGCCGCCGGTGATGATGACAAGGGTCATGCCCAGCGCGATAATTGCGACGAACGTGACGTTGCGGGTGATATTGTAGATGTTCTTCGCCGTTGCGAATGAGTCCGTCGCCATCGATAGAAAAATGCAGGCGAGAATGACCGCAATCAGAACCCAGAATGTCTGACCGCCCAAGATTGTCGCAAGCCAGCTCCGTTGCTTCTGTCCGATCGTCTGGTCAAGTGTAATCGCCATCGTCGACCTTCTTCTTTCTCGCTGCGGCAAAAGACAGCATCGATCACACCTGTTCGATGGCGCCGGTAATGAGCCCCGTCACTTCCTCAGGCGAACTCGCCGCAATTGGCTTGTCTGCTACTTTTCTACCGCGCCGCATCACGATCACACGGTCTGCGACCGAAAACACGTCGGGCATGCGGTGGCTGATCAGGACGACGACAATGCCCCGGTCACGCAATTCGCGGATCAGATTGAGAACCTCGGCGACCTGGCGCACGGAAATGGCGGCCGTCGGCTCGTCCATCAGCACGATTTTCGCTTCCGACAGCATCGTACGGCCAATCGCGACCGCTTGCCGCTGGCCACCTGACATCTGCTTGACGAGATCGCGTGGCCGCGTCTCCGATTTGAGCTCGCGGAAAATCTCGCCGGCGCGCTTGTACATGGCTTTGTAGTCGAGAATGCGAATGGGCCATATGCCGCGTCGCAATTCTCGTCCGAGGAACACATTTGCGGCTGCCGTAAGATTATTGCAGAGCGCCAGATCCTGATGAACGATTTCGATGCCATGTAGTCGCGCTTCCTTCGGCCGATGCATGACGATCTCGGTACCATCGAGACGCATGGTTCCGTGGCTCGGTCGAAAGTTGCCGGCGATCATCTTGACCAGCGTGGACTTGCCCGCGCCGTTATCGCCCATGAGGCCGACGACTTGCCCCGCTTCGAGCGAAAACGAAACGTCGTTGACGGCCTGGATGGCACCGAAATGTTTGGAAATATTGGTGAGTTCGAGAACCGCCACCAGCCTTCTGGCCTCCCAAAACTTGTCGCTGTCCGTTCGCTCCGAGCCGGCCTGTTTCGACGCGAGGCTCAGGCGAACTCGCCTTTCCAATATCCTCCCAGGAAAAGCGAATATGAGCATTTACGCAAAACCCCGCGACAGCGTCAACTCATTGTCCGAGATGCTGGACCTATTGTAACAAAAATCTGTTTTGTCAGACAAATATCAATTGACGGAAGTGGCGCGCGAATATTAGCTATTACTGGGAGAGAGAGCATGCTGATCCTTGTTACCGGTGCCACGGGCAAGGTCGGGCAGCGCTTCATTGCTGGGCTGCTTGACGATCCGAGATTTTCCAAAGCCCGTGTTCGCGCGCTTTGTCACAATCGTTTGTGCGAGGCAACCGATCGTGTCGAAGTCATCCGCGGCTCGATCGCCGATCGCGATGTCGTGGCGGCAGCACTCAACGACGTTACCCATGTCGTGCATCTTGCCACTTGCAAGGAAACCCCTGAACACGTCATGGATGTTACGGTCAAAGGTCTCTTCTGGCTGCTCGAGGAGTTCCGCGGAAGCGTCACGGCACGTCAGTTCATCCTGATCGGCGGCGACGCGGGCATTGGGCATTTCCACTATCGCCATTCCGGTCCGATCACCGAGAGCGCCCCCCATTGCGCCTATCCCGGAAGCTACGCGCTCTCCAAGGTCCTCGAAGAGGTCATGCTGGAGCAGTTTGGCATTCAGTACGGCCTTAACGGCTGTTGCCTGCGCGCGCCCTGGATCATGGAAAAGGACGATTTCAAGTATTCGCTGTCCTTTGGGGATGACGTCTTTGGTGGCCCAGACTGGAAGACGCTCGTTCCGGAAGAAGCGGCGCGGCGCTATGCGGCCATGGACACGGTGCCGCTGCTGCTCGATGCTGACGGCCGCCCGCTGAAACGCAATTTCGTGCATGTCGACGACCTCGTATCGGCAATATTGGCAGCGATCGACAACCCGCGGGCGGAGAGGCAACTCTTCAATATCTGCATGGATCGACCTGTCGACTATGGTGAAGTCGCCGCCTACCTGTCGCGTACGCGAAATCTCGCCTCGGTCGAGATACCAAGCCGCTTCCATTCCAACTGGATGGACAACAGCAAGGCGAAATACCTGCTCAATTGGCGGCCAAACTACGATCTCGAAATGCTTATCGACTCGGCGTGGCAATACGAGCGTTCGAAGGAGGAACCTCGTATCGTGTGGTATCCGGGTTGATTTCGTGTGGCGGGCACGCAGTGCCCGTCTGTTTCAAGGGAGGAAACTATGAGGAAGGCATTATTACTGACAGCCGCAGTTTTAGCATTGACCGCCGGGCAGGCCCTGGCCAAGAAGCAACTCGTCATCGTCGTCAAGGGCCTCGACAATCCGTTCTTCGAAGCGATCAATCAAGGTTGCCAGAAGTGGAACAAGGAGAACCCGACAGCGGAATACGAGTGCTTCTACACCGGTCCGGCATCGACATCCGATGAAGCCGGCGAAGCGCAGATCGTTCAGGATATGCTGGGCAAGCCGGACACTGCCGCGATCGCGATTTCGCCATCAAATGCCAAGCTCATCGCCCAGACCCTGAAGACTGCCAATCCGAGTGTTCCGGTGATGACGCTTGATGCCGATCTTGCTGCCGAGGACGCGGCCTTGCGTAAGACCTATCTCGGCACCGACAACTATCTGATGGGCGCACGCATCGGCGAATACATCAAGAAGGCCAAGCCGAAAGGCGGCAGCATCTGCACGATCGAAGGCAATCCGGGAGCAGATAATATTCTGCGTCGCGCGCAGGGTATGCGTGACACGCTCACTGGCCAGAAAGGCCTTACCGCGCTGAAAGGCGAGGGTGGTTGGACAGAAGTCGCCGGCTGCCCGGTCTTTACCAATGATGATGGTGCCAAGGGCGTCCAGGCAATGACGGATATCCTTGCGGCCAATCCCAAGCTCGACGCGTTCGGCATTATGGGTGGCTGGCCATTATTCGGCGCGCCGCAACCCTATCGTGACCTGTTCAAGCCGATGGCAGACAAGATTGCCAGCAACGATTTCGTCATCGGTGCCGCCGATACGATCGGCGACGAGGTTGCTATCGCGAGGGAAGGTCTGGTGACTGCGCTCGTCGGCCAACGGCCGTTCGAGATGGGTTACAAGGCACCTTCGGTGATGATGGATCTCATTGCGGGAAAAGCAGTTGAAGATCCGGTCTTCACCGGGCTCGATGAGTGCACGAAGGACACGGTCGATACCTGCATTCAAAAGTAGGCTTACGGCTCGGCGCACCAGGTCAGAGTGCGCCGACTGTCTTCACGTAACGGATCGAAAGATCTGCAGGGCTTGACGCGCCCTGAATTCCGCGCTTTGTGCCGGATCCAATCGCAGGCGACTTCCTCGTTATTACGATTGTTTTTGATAGTCCGTGCAGACAGTCGAAAGAATGCTGAGGCAGTAGAAATAAATGCCTGACAAGAAATCGGGAAAGCCGACGACACTGGTCGAGGTGGCGACGGCTGACCGCTCAGCCACCACAAGGCGCCCAAATGCCGCCCGCATGACCGGAGCGAGTGTTCATCTGTCTTTGGCAGGCGAGATTGGTCTCAGGATCGTGCGCGGTGACTATCCGCCCGGTACGATCCTGCCAAACGAAGCAAAATGGTCACAAGTCTTTGACGTCAGCCGATCGGCGGTGCGTGAAGCGATCAAGATGTTGATGGCAAAGGGCCTGCTTTCTTCCCGCCCGAAAATCGGCAGTTGGGTCGAACCTAAGGAGCGCTGGAACCTGCTGGATCGGGATGTATTGGGCTGGTATGTGGCATCTCCCGATCGTGAATCGTTTTTACGGGCGGTGCAAGAACTCAGGCACATGATCGAGCCGGAAGCGACTGCCCTTGCTGCGGAGCGCCGAAGCGAGGCGCAAATGGAGGCGATCAGTCAGGCCCTGCGAGATATGGATCAGGCGACATCACTCCAGCAGCGGACAGAAGCCGATGCGCGATTTCACATCGCGATCCTGCGGGCCTCGGGAAATGATCTGCTGGTGCCGCTCGGCGTATTGATCGAATCGGCGCTGAACCACCTTTTCGCCTATGTCACGCGAGAGGAAGACGACTTGCAATATGTCATGAAACTTCACGAAAATATTGAAAAAAGCGTCCGATTGCAACGACCGAACATGGCGCGTAACGCCGTCCGCAAGGTGCTGGCAAATACAGACCAAATCATAGCACGGTGGTCGCGATAGAAATCTGTATCCTGGCCTGTCGAGGACAACGGCTGCAGTCCCGTGCGTAAGCCGAAATCGTGCCTGGCCATTGACGGAAAAGCCCGCCCTCAAGCGGCTCTTGCCGGCCAGGGACTGAATTGGGCTTCCGTTGCTCAAGCGGGCGCTGCGGCCCGACGTGGCGATCTCGCCATCAGCCGCGCATAGGCGATGGCTGACAGCATGTTGACGTGATTGGCGCGGCCGGTTCCGGCGATGTCGAAGGCGGTGCCGTGGTCGACCGAGACGCGGTCGATCGGCAGGCCGAGTGAGACGTTTACGGCGGTCTCAAAAGCGACGAGCTTGATCGGGATGTGACCCTGGTCGTGATATTGCGCTAGCACCAGATCGAAAGCGCCGTTATAAGCGCGCGCAAAGACCGTGTCGGCGGAAATCGGGCCGACCACGTCGATACCCTTGGCCTGTGCAAGTTCGACCGCCGGTGCAAGAAATTCCGTGTCTTCGGTTCCGAAAAGGCCGTTTTCGCCGCAGTGCGGGTTGAGACCGGCAACGGCGATGCGAGCCTTCCTGCCGAGGCGCATGAAGTGATTGTGGCCGGCTTCGATCGTTGCCAGCACGCGTTCGGTCTTCGCCCGCTCGATCGCACCCTTCAGCGAGACGTGGGTGGAGACGTGAATGGTATTCAGTCGCTCGGAGGCAAGCAGCATGAAGGAGCTCTTGGAACCGGTCAGGTGCGCCAGCAGGCCGGTATGGCCGTCGAAATGGTGGCCGGCGAGGTTCATCGCCTCCTTATTGATCGGCGCAGTGACGATGACGTCGGCCTCCTTTGACATGGCGAGACCAACGGCGCGGGCGATGTAGCGAACGGACGCATCGCCCGCGACAGGGCTGACCTTGCCAATCTCGGGGAGGGGGGCGCCAAGCGGCACCTCATCGACGGCGATGGTGTTTCCGTCTTCGGAGGCGGAGGGGCCGAAATTGAGGCTGACGTCAGTGGCGCGCGTAGCGCGTTCCAATGCTTCGGCATTGCCAACGATGACGAAATCGCGCCGTTCGGCGGCCGGCAGTGCAGCCAGTGCCTTGACAATCACTTCAGGGCCTACGCCGGCGGGGTCGCCGAGGGTCACTGCGACTTTTGCATTTCTGTCCATCAGCCAAATTCCTCTTGAAAGCCCTGCCTCAATAGGCTGCTTCGTAGATCGAGCGTATGTCAGTGCGCGTCAAGTCGCGCGGATTGTTATCGAGCAGCCTGCGGATCGCGAAAGCATCGTCGGCCATGGCGTCGAGATCGTTCTCCGGCACACCGAGGCCGGAGAGCGTCATTTCGATGCCGAGTTCGGCGCAGAAGGCATAGGCCGCATCGAAGACCGATTTGACGGTATCGGATGTGTCGTAACCAAGCGCTTCCATGATTGCCTTTGTCTTTTCCGGCACGGCCGGCGTGTTGAAGGCGAGAACATGCGGGAAGATCAGCGCATTGGCTGCGCCATGGGCGATATGCCAGCGTGTGCCGAGCGGATAGGCCAGGGCATGGCCGCCGGCGGTATTGACCGGACCAAGGCAGAAGCCGCCGTAGAGCGAGGCCAGCGAAAGCCCGGCACGGGCTTCAGCATCCGAACCGTCGCGGACGGCTCTTGCAAGATACTTGCCGACAAGCCGCGTTCCCTCGATCGCATACATGTCGATCATTGGATGCGCCTTGCGATTGGTGAAGGCCTCGACGCAATGCGCCATGGCATCGACGCCGGTTGCTGCAGTGGTTCGGGCAGGAACGGAGAAGGTTAGTGACGGGTCGATGACGGCGATATCGGCGAGCATGTGAAGGCTCTCGACTGCGAGTTTAGCTTTGGTCTCGGGATCGGTGACGAGCGCGCGGATGCCGGCCTCGCTGCCCGTGCCCGATGTGGTCGGCACTTGAGCTAGCGCTGCCTTGCGCGCCCTTTGCACTTTGTTCGGGCCGACAACCTCGCGAAGCGTCTGCTGCGAGCCGGCAAGCACGGCAGCGAGCTTGGCAAGATCCATGGCACTACCACCGCCGAAGCCGACGATAAGCTCAGCCTGTGTAGCTTCTGCCGAGGCCAGCACTTTGTCGAGATTGGCAATATCCGGTTCGGGCGTTACATCGGAGAAGACCGAAACTTCACCCTTCAGCTGCAACACATCGATGCGTGCGGCATTGAAAGCATCCGAGATAACCAGCGTTCGGGAATAACCCTTGCCGGCCGCCCAGGCGCCCAACTTCCCCGCAGTTCCGACACCGAACTCGATCAGGTGTGGCCTGACAACGGTAATAGGTGAATCCAAACTGACCATAGGCGGCCCTCCCGCTGCGCGACGGGCTTACCCGTCTATGATGTAAATTTGTTATCCTGTAGCACAGTTTTTGGCAATAATGAATGCGGATTTTTATCGTCCATTGATGAGTTTTTGGCGAGAACAGTGGGCATCGCGAACTTATAAATTTGCGTAAAGTACTGATATATCTGATAATATCTGGTATTCCGACCGGTGTCCTATCCAAATAACTCAGCTTGTCAACCGTTGTCGTGCATTTGTAAAAATCGCCTCACGCATAAGCAGGCCGAATTGTTTCAAACATTCGGCCTGGCCATACGTTATCGGCTGCTACGATGGCTTCTAAGTAATTGATTCTAATGGAATGCGTACATATTTGATGGCGCGTCGGTAGTAGGTGTAGGCCACATGAAGCGCGCCATCCGCCCCCTGCGTGATGGAGGGGTAGGAAAACTCGCGATTGAGCATGTCCCTCGAATTGTTGCTCAGGCAGTAACCGTCGCCGGTATCGAGATCGAACTTGCGTTCGAAATAGCCACCTGCATCGGCAGAGATTGCAAGGCTGAGCGGCGCGCGCGGAACACCCCAGATGGCCTTTCTGGCCGACATTCTCGAAATCTCCGCGACAGGCTCCTTGTCGCTTTCGATTTCGTCATAGAGCGAGTGGCGTCGCGCGTCGGAGGACGCAGCATTGCTGTGGTTGTAAACTATCGCGATTCTCCGGTCCGTCAGCCCTACGGCCTGGATCGAGGAATTATTGTTGGGCAGATTGGTCGGCTCCGGCGCGCTCCAGGTCTCGCCTTGGTCTAATGACAGCGAGGCGCGAATATTCTCCGAATAACGATCGCGGAAGAAGGCGATCATCCTGTCGCCCTCGAGCAGTACGATATTCATGTGCACGGCGCCCAGACTGCCTTCTATCTCCTTCATCTGCCAACTCTTTCCGGCATCGCGGGAGATCAGAACGCCTGCGGTGTCGGCATCGCCGCTCCAGCGCTGACCGGGCAGGCTGATGCAGCGGAAGATGGGAAGTAGCCAGTCGCCTTTGCCATTAACGACAATCTGCTGGCGCACGAAGGTGCCGGGAAGGTCGCAGAGAATGGTGGCCGGAGCAAAATTCTTGCCGCCATCTTCAGAGATCCGGCATTTGACAACCGCGCCGTCCTGGTCGCCAGATGTCTGTGAGGTGTAAAGCAGCCAGACCCGACCGTCTGGCGCATTAAAAATCAGGGGATTCTGCTCGGATTTTGCCGGATCATCAGACATTTTCTCCGGTTCGGACCAGCGATCCGCGCCGGGCGCCAGTCGCGACATGTAAATCGAGATGTCGCCCATGCCTTCCATCGTGCCGCCAAACCAGACACAGGTCAGCGTGCCATCGGCCAGAAAAGCGAGATTGGCGGCATGGTTCTGGATGCAGGGTGAGGGCAGATAGGCATCAAAGCGGCCAATCTGGGCGTCATTTGCCCTGAGCATACCATCCATCAACGCCGGCACTTCCTCGGGCTTCAAACCTGTCGTTTGCATCGCATTCCTCCTTTACGGCAGCTTGGCGTAGCCTTCAGCGAGTGCCGCGTATTCGGCATCATTGAGCGGGACCAGCGGCGGGCGCGTGCGTCGCCAACCGGCGTTGCCGGTCTTCAGGCCGACCATGGCCTTGATCGTCGGGATCTGGACATAGGAGTTCGACAGGGTGCGGAAGGCGTTGATGCGCGCCTGCGCAGTCTCGACCTCCGCGCTCCTGGCCTCGTCGTGAACATGGTCGTAAACCGTACGCAGCGAATTTGCGACGAGGTTCGAGGTCGCGGTAATGCAGCCGGCGCCGCCGGCCTTCAGGAGCGGCAGCAACAGCGGGTCGGCACCACAGAGTACCGAGAAACCAGGGCAGGCTGAGATGATCGCCTGCATGTTGTTGAAATCGCCTGCAGATTCCTTAATGCCGACGACCGTTTCCGGGAAGGCTTCGACCAGGCGGCTGATTAGCGGAACGGAGAGCGGAACGCCTGAGACCTGCGGGATGTGATAAAGGATCACCTGCAGCCTGGTATCGCCGATCTTTTCCAGGATCTGCGCATAGGCCGTGAAGAGGCCCTCGTCCGAGACGCCCTTGTAGTAGAAGGGCGGCAGCATGACCACCTTGGTAATGCCGAGCGAAAGCGCATGCTTCGTCAGTTCGACCGTCTCGGGAATGGCGACGACGCCGGTGCCCGGCAGCAGCTTGTCGGCTGGAATGCCAGCCTTCAGTGCCGCTTCGAGGATCATGCGGCGTTCGTCGGAAGAGAAGGAGTTGGCTTCGCCCGTCGTTCCAAGCAGTGCCACACCGTGGCAGCCTTCTTCGACCAACCGCTGGCAATGTTCGGTAAAGAGGCCGAGATCCGGACTGCCATCGGTGTTGAGAGGGGTAGTGGCGGCGCTAAAGACGCCTGTAATCTTGTGATTGCTCAAGGTATCCTCCTCGTCAGACCGGGCCTTCCCGGCACGTTCCTGCGCAGTCGTATTCATCCCAACGCGGCGCAGTTGTCAATCTTACAAATTTGAAAACTTCACATGCCTATTTTCAAGATATTGATTTTTATTATTAAATAATTGGTATTCTCGATTTTTACCTTTCGCTCGCTCTTTTTCATTGACAGATTTACATTATCGCGCAAATGTCAACGTCATATCGCGCAGCTTCGGGGAGGTCTTTCGAAAGGCGCGCTATTTGCCAGGGAGGAGCAAATGACAATTGAGAACTTTTCGCAGATTTCCCGTCGTGAGGCGCTGAAGCTCGGGCTTGCGGCCGGTGTCGGCTTCTCGCTCTTCGGTGCGAGCGCGCGCATCGTCATGGCGCAGGACGGACAGGTCCTGAAGGCCATCAATCCCGCCTTCGATCAGGACTGGTCGCCGCTGCGCGGTGGCGGCAGAACCTTCCGCTGGAATTCCTTCTGGTGGGCATCGCCGATGTATTTCGACGCCGAGGGTAAGATCCAGCCCTACGTCTTCACGAGCTGGGACTCGCCAGACAAGAAGGTCTGGACGTTCAAGATCGACCCGAAGGCAGTCTTCTCCGATGGCAGCAAGATCACCGCGGCCGATATCAAGGGCTCCTGGGAAGTTGCTTCCATGCCCAATACCAAGAACCAGCGCGTCGACCAGGTGCTGAGCAAGGTGCAGGGCTACAAGGAAATCTCTGCCGGCTCCGCCAACGAGCTGACCGGCGTAACAACGCCTGATGAATCGACGGTTGTCTGCACACTGACGCAAGCCGATGCGATCTTCTTCATGCGCCTTGCCAACCACATTGTCCCAATCACCAAGGCCGCCCAGTCGCGCGGCAGCGATGGCGAGGAAGTGGCCGATTGGTACAAGCCTGACAGTAGCGCCGTCTACTCCGGTCCTTTCAAGCTGACGGCCCTTGATATCGATGCCGGGACGCTGACCTTCGAGCCGAACGAGAAATTCTTCGGACCGAAGCCGAAGCTTGCCCGCATCGAGATCAGCTCGATCGAAGACAATGTCACCGCGACCTCGCTGATCAAGTCCGGCGAATACAATGCTCATACCGAGCTCGTCACCTCGACGATCATCCAGGATCTCGGCCCGGAATTTTCTGCCGGTCCGCTCATTCCAACCAGCCAGCATTTCTGGTTCAACACGTCGCGCGCACCAATGGATGACCCCAAGGTTCGCCAGGCGCTGATCATGGCGGTCGATCGCGACGGCCTGTTCAAGGCGTCCTATCCGGATGGCCCGCATAAGAAGGCCGACCAGATCCTGAACTCGGTTCCGGGTGCGGATAATTCCGGCTTCGAACCCTATCCGTATGATCCGGCAGCGGCCAAGAAGCTGCTCGCTGAATCAAGCTATGGCGGTCCGGAGCGTCTTCCCAAGCTGCTGTTCGTCGGCATTTCGGGCCCGGCCATCCAGGCTGCCGCCCAATTCATCGCCGAGCAGTGGCGTCAGAACCTCGGCATCACCGCTGTCGATATGAAGCCACAGCAGGACTCCTATGCCGGTCCTGACCAGAACGCGGTCCAGATCTTCCGTGATGACGTCGGCACACGCGTTCCCGATGCCGTCTCTTATCTTGCCGGCTCCATCGCATCTTCGTCTTCGAACGCTCAAAACAAGCTCGGCGGATACAAGAACGACAAGGTGGACAGCCTGCTTGCCGAAGCGGCAACCAAGGCTGCCGACGACCCGGATCGCGTGAAGCTGGCGCAGGAAGCCCAGAAGGTCTTCCGCGACGACTGGGCCTTTCTTCCATGGTACTCTCAGGCGATGTCGCGCTGGGCAACCAAAGAGGTCAAGGCCATGGAAAAGAACCTCGACTGGCAGGTCGTGGCTCCTTGGGATGTTTCCATCGGCTGAAGCCGATAGCAGGGCCGCATGATGCGGCAAAAGCAGCGGCGCGAAGGCCGAAAGGTCTTCGCGCTACGTTTTAAGAAGAACCGGCGGCTGCGGCCTTCCGCGGGAACGCGCCGGGCAAGAATGGGAGGTGGCCTTGTTACGCTATGTGCTTACGCGGTTTGCCATCTGGATTCCGTCCGTCCTAGTCGTGATGATGGCTGTCTACGCGATGGCCTTCTATGGTGCCGGCGATCCGATCAAGCTGATCTTCCTTCGCGCGCCCGGTGACGTCGCTTACAACCCGCAGCGTATCGAGGCGATCCGCGAAAGTGCAGGTCTCAACAAGCCCTTCATCGAGCAGTTCGGTCTTTACATCTGGAACCTCCTGCACGGGCAGTTCGGCAATTCGCTGACATCCGGCCGCTCTGTCTGGGCGATGGTTTCGGCTGCTGCTCCCGTCTCTTTCCAGCTTGCGCTCTGTTCCATCATCCTGACGACGGTCGTCGCGATCCCGCTCGGGATGATCGCCGCTATGAACCAAAACAACCGCGTCGACTACACGATCCTCGGCACGGCGCTTTTCCTTTGGGCAGTCCCCGCTTATGTCGCAGGCCCGCTCCTGATGGTGGCGCTGATCGTCCTGATGCCGATGATCAAGGTTCCCTATGGCTGGGGCGGCGTCTTCGACGTGCGCATCATTCTGCCGCTCATCGTGCTCTCCTTCCAGCCGATCGCGCTGATCGTTCGCCAGACTCGCGCGGCCGTCATCGAAGTGCTGTCCGAAGATTTCGTCCGCACGGCGCGCGCCAAGGGCGTGCCGGAAATCGTGGTGGCACTGAAGCATATCCTGCGCCCGGTGCTGACACCTGTGGTCACGCAGCTCGGCCTCATCATGATCACCATTGTCAACGGCGCCATCTTCGTCGAGCTCGTCTTCGGTCTGCCGGGCCTCGGCCGGTTGACCGTGCAGGCGCTCACCAATTCCGATTATCCCGTCATTCTCGCGATCACTCTGATCGGATCCTTCCTGGTCATGGTGTCGAACCTGCTGGTCGACGTGCTCTACCCGCTGCTCGATCCGCGCGCCAATGATTCCAGAAGGAGCCGCTGATCATGTCCGCTATTCCTCTTTCGACGATCGACACGACCGAGGAGCCGCCAGTCAACTTGTGGCGCGATGCCTGGCATCGCCTGAAGCGCAATAAGCTTGCGATCTTCGGCCTGATGGTGATCGTAATTCTCGCCTTCACGGCAATCTTCGGCCCTGCGCTGACGCCTTATGACTATCTCAGCCAGGATCTAGCTTCGCGCAACGCGCCGCCGTCACTGGCGCATTTCTTCGGCACTGACGATCTTGGCCGCGACGTCTTCAGCCGTATCGTCTTCGGCACGCGCACGGCCTTTCTCGTTGCCGTCATCGTCACGTTCATCGCGGTGCTGATCGGGCTCCTGCTTGGCGCCATCGCTGGGTTCTTCGGCAATCCGTTCGACCGCGCCATCATGTGGCTGACGGATGTGACGATGTCGGTGCCGAACCTGCTTCTCGTCGTGGTCATCAATGCATCGCTGAAGACGCCGATCACCAGGTGGATGGAGGCGCAGTATCTGGCGACCCTCAATCCCTTCTATCGCCAGACTGTCTGGGTGGATTTCATTCTGGTCTTCGGTTCGATGGCACTCATCTCTTGGCCACCTTATGCGCGCCTCGTCCGCGCGCAGGTTCTGTCGATCCGCAACCGCCCATACGTCATGGCGGCACAGGCGCTCGGCCTTTCCAACTGGATCGTCATCCTGCGTTATATCGTGCCGAATGCGCTCGGGCCGCTGATCGTTTCCGTCAGCGCCGGCCTCGGCACCGCGATGGTGCTGGAAAGTGCCTTCAGCTTCCTCGGCGTCGGCGTCAATCCGCCGACCCCCAGCTGGGGCAATATGATCTCGGACGGCCTGCGCGTCTGGCAGCATTATCCGCATCTCCTTGCCGCTCCGGCGGCCGTGCTCGGTCTTGCCTCAGTTGCCTTCAGCTTCCTCGGCGACGGCCTCAACGACGCACTCAATCCGCGGGGCAGCAAGTGATGAACGCAACAAGCAATGAACGCCTGCTGGACGTGAAGGATCTCACCATCGAGATCGATACGCGCCGCGGCCCTGCCGTCGTCGTCGATGGCATCGACCTCTACGTCAATAAAGGCGAGACGCTCGGCGTCGTCGGTGAATCCGGCTGCGGTAAGAGCCTGACGATGCTGAGCCTGATGCGGCTCCTGCCGAACAAGATCAAGGTGACGAAGGGTTCGGCGACATTTGACGGGCGCGACCTGCAGAAGATGTCGAACGGCGACCTGCGCAAGGTACGCGGTGGCGATGTCGGCTTCGTCTTCCAGGATCCGATGACCTCGCTCAATCCGGTCATGCGCATCGGCGACCAGATCTGCGAGCCGCTGATCTATCATCGCAAGATGTCGAAGAAAGAGGCACAGGCTCGCGCCGTCGAACTTCTGCGCCTCGTCGGCATTCCAGGTCCCGAAGAGCGGCTGATGGCGTATCCGCATGAGCTTTCCGGTGGCATGCGCCAGCGTGTGATGATCGCCATCGGCCTTGCCTGCAATCCGAAGCTTCTGATCGCCGATGAGCCGACGACCGCGCTCGACGTGACGATCCAGGCGCAGATCGTCGATCTGGTGAAGGATCTGCGCGCCAAGCTCGGCATGTCCGTCGTCTGGATCACCCATGACCTCGCGCTGATCGCCGGCCTCGTCGATCGCGTCGCCGTGCTCTATGCCGGCACGGTCGTGGAAGATGCGCCGGTGGACGAGCTCTATGCTCGTCCCAGCCATCCCTATACGCGCGGCCTGCTGTCCTCGATCCCGAAGCTTTCGGATGCGCCGGCAAGCCGCCTGTCGTCGATCGGCGGTACGCCGCCGGAGCCAGGCCGCCGTCCGAAAGGCTGTCCCTTTGCGCCACGCTGCCCGCTGGCCGAAGCCGTCTGTCACGAGCGTGTGCCGCGGCTGGAGCCGATTGCCGGCAACAGCGCGCATCGCGCCGCCTGTTTCGTCGTTCAGAAAATGCAGGAGGCTGCGTGATGGGTGCTCAACCGCTCCTGAAGGTCGAAAACCTCGTCAAGCATTTCCACGTCAAGCTCGGTGCTTTCGGAGAACGCTCGGCGACCGTCTATGCGCTCGACAATGTCAATCTCGAGATCATGGAAGGCGAGACGCTGAGCCTCGTCGGCGAATCCGGCTGCGGCAAGTCGACGACCGGTTTCACCATTCTCAATCTCTACAAGGCCACGAGCGGCAAGGTGGTCTACAAGGGCCAGGATCTTGCGACGCTCGATGAAAAGCAGATGCGGCCCTTCCGCCGCGACCTGCAGATCGTCTTTCAGGATCCCTATTCGACGCTGAACCCGCGCATGACCGTGGGCGAAGCGATCGGCGAGCCGATCCTCTTCCACAAGCTTGCCCCCAAGGCGGAGCTCAAGGATAAGGTCGCGGCACTGCTCACCGATGTCGGCCTGCCGACGCGTTTTGCCCAGCGCTATCCGCACGAGCTCTCGGGCGGCCAGCGCCAGCGCGTCGTCATTGCGCGTGCGCTTGCCTGCCAGCCGAAATTCATCGTCTGCGACGAGGCGATCTCGGCACTCGACGTGTCGATCCAGGCGCAGATCATCAACCTGCTGCTCGACCTGCAGGAAAAATACGGCCTGACCTATCTCTTCATCGCCCATGACCTGGCCGTCGTGCGCCACATCAGCACGCGCGTCGGCGTCATGTATCTCGGCCGTCTGGCCGAGCTTGCGACGCGTGAAGAACTCTTCGACAATCCGCTGCATCCCTATACGAAGGCGCTGCTGTCGGCCGTGCCGGAAACCGATCCGGAGCTCGAGCGCACCCGCAAGCGCCAGATCCTGCAGGGCGATGTGCCGAGTCCGCTGAACCCGCCGACAGGCTGCCGTTTCCATACGCGCTGCCCGATCGCCATGGAGGTTTGCAGCAAGGTCATTCCGGAATGGAAGGAAGCGAAGCCCGGCCATCTGGTTGCCTGCCATGCCGTCAATCCGGGGCAGACTTCATGACGCTTAAAGTCGCCATCATTGCCGACGATCTGACTGGTTCGCTCGATACGGGTACACCCTTCGTGGAGACCGGGCTGTCAGTCGCTGTGGCGATCGATGTCGAAGCGGCCGGCAAGGCGCTGGAAACCGGTGCCGAAGTCGTGGTGGTCAACACCGACTCGCGCAGCCTGCCGGAGGAAGAAGCGGCCGCGCGCGTGCGAGCTGTTGCCGAGATCCTGCGCGCCGCCGGGTCGGCCATCTTCATGAAGAAAATCGACTCGCGGCTGAAGGGCAATGTCGCGGCCGAAAGCATTGCGCTGGCCGATGTACTGGGCCTCAAGACTATCCTCATGGCGCCGGCCATTCCCGATCAGGAGCGGATCACATATAGAGGCTGCGTGGTCGGGCGTGGTGTGGAGCATCCCTTGCCGATAGCCGACCTTTTTACCGGATCTGGTCGCGACGTGACGGTTGCCGATGCCGAAGACGATGCCGATCTCGATATTGTCGTCGCGGAGAACGACTGGCTTTCCACCCTTGCCGTCGGTGCCCGTGGTCTGGGTTCGGCGCTCGCGCGCCGGCTCGGCGGAACTGCACGGCTAGTGCCGGAATTTCATAAGACGCGAAAAACACTCTTTGCCTTCGGCTCGCGTGATCCGATCACTGCCGGGCAGATGGATTGTCTGGAAGCTTCCGGTGCGCTGCGGGTTGTCGTTGATGCGCCGATGGGCGCGGTCGAAAGCGGTGAGGGGCTGGCACTGCCGGTGCTGATGCGTTGCACGGGCGAAATGACGGATGATGCTGCACTCGTTGCCGCTCGCTTTGCCAAGGGCGTGAAATCAGTCATAGCTGATACGAATCCGGACCTGATCATGGTCGGCGGCGGCGATACCGCGCTTGCTGTATTCCGGGAACTGGGCGCTTCGGTCTTGTTGCCGAAGGGTGAAATCGAGGCCGGCGTTCCGTGGCTCGACGTAATCGGCGTCAACGGGCGGCAATTCCGGTGTGGCGTCAAGTCGGGGGGCTTCGGCAATTCCGATAGTTTGCTAAGACTGATCGTTCGGAATCAGGCGGCGTAAAGAATGCCAGCAGGGAGAATGAGAGTGGACGAAGCGAGTGGCGGATCGGTGAAGCCGGAAGCGGCGTCGGCAGCCCGGCCTGGCAGAGCCGTGAAGCTGGTCGACCGTGTCTTCGATCAACTGATGGAGCGTATCCGCGCCGGCAACTATCCGCCGGATTCACGCCTTCCGGGCGAACACGAACTTGCCTCGATGCTCGGCGTTTCGCGCCCCATCGTGCGCGACGCGCTGGCGCGCCTGCGCGAGCAGGGGATCGTCTATGCAAGGCAGGGGGCCGGTACCTTCGTCAGTGCGCATGGCTCGCCGACGGCGCAGCTTGCCTATTCGCCGGTGAAGACGATTGCCGATATTCAGCGCTGTTACGAATTCCGCCTGACGATCGAGCCGGCTGCCGCCTATTTTGCCGCCAAGCGCCGCGACGATGCGGCGATCCAGAAGATCGCTGCAGCCCTTGCGGATCTGCGCGAGGCGACGAGCCATCAACTGCACCGGGTGGACGCCGACTTCCTCTTCCACCGTGCCGTCACCGAGGCGGCCAACAATCACTATTACACCGCCTCCATGGATGCGCTGAAAGCGCATATCGCCGTCGGCATGCATCTGCATGGGCTTTCGCTGCTTGGTCCACGGCCGGGCTTGGAGCAGGTGTATCAGGAGCACAACGAAATCTACAAGGCGATCGCCGAGGGCAGGGCGGAGAATGCCAGCGACCTGATGCGCGCTCACCTGGAGGGTTCGAGGGATCGTCTGTTCGAAGGACGCGTGCTCGACCTGTCTTTCTGAATGAACCCCGGTTTTGGAACGGAAATTGGGGATTTCAGTCTTCGAACAAGGCACTTTCCGTCGCGAATATTTTGGTGATGTATTCGGCGACGGTCCGGATCGGCAGATCCTTGCGTTGCTGCCGTCGGGTGAGAAGCCAGGCTTCCCGCGGCGGCGGCGCTCGTTCGAGTGGGCAGGGATAGAGGCTTCTTTCCAGACGACCGATGTAATGCGGCAGGAGTGCCAGACCTGCGCCTGACTTGGCAGCCATCGCCTGGGAAACCTGATTGTTGGCGCGGAAACACACACGAGCATATGGGAACTGGCGGGCCAGCCAGATCGCCTCCGGCACGTAGCCGTTCACCTCGTCAAATCCGACGAAGACGGGTTCCGCGCCGTTTTCGACTTGCCGGCAAACCTCCTGCGTTCCGTAAAATCCGTATCCGATCGTCGCGAGCTGCTTGGCCATCAGATCGCCGTCCTGCGGTTTTCCTAAGCGTATGGCGATGTCGGCCTCGTGGCGTTCAAGGCTTATGGTGCGCAGGTCAGTCGCAAGGTCGATATCGAGGCCCGGATATTGTTTGGTGATTTCCGCCAGACGGGGGATGAGGAAGCCCTGTGAGAGTGCGGGCGAAGCGTTGATGCGCACCAGGCCTTTCGGCGTGTCGTCCTTCCAACCCCGTCCAAGTGTCTGGACGGAGGCTTCCATGTCGCTTGCTGCGGTGAGTGCGCGGGTTCCGGCGGGTGTGAGCACATAGCCATCGGGGCGGCGCTCGACCAGTTTTTCGCCGAGCGTTTCCTCGAGCGAATGAAGGCGGCGGGCAATCGTTGCGTGGTTGACGCGCAATGTGCGGGCCGCGGCCGAAAGGCTGCCGTGGCGTCCGAGTGCGAGAAAAACCCTGATGTCCTGCCAATCGGGCTCTGTGCGTTTTTTATCAGCCATTGGCAAAGAATAGCGAATTTTTCGCAGAAGGGAACGGGGCTAGATAGGAGGCGACCTCGAAACAGAAAGGTTGCCGATATGACCTCTTCCCATCTCAATCTTACGCTGATCGGCGGGCCAACCGTGTTGATCGAATATGGCACGCTCCGGCTTCTCACCGATCCTACCTTCGACCCGCCGGGCCTCTACAGGGAAAAGCCCGTTCGCTTCGAAAAGACTTCCGGACCTGCCCTGTCGGTCGAAGAGATCGGCCGGCTGGATGCTGTCTTACTCAGTCACGATCAGCACCTCGACAATCTCGACAGTGCCGGCCGGGCAATGCTGCCGACAGTCCGCACCACATACACAACAAAAGCTGGCGCCGAGCGGTTGGGCGGCAATGCGCTGGGCCTTGCTCCTTTCGAGACCGTCACGCTGGAAGGCGCTGGTGGCGAGAAGCTGCTGGTAACAGCAACACCCGCCCGCCACGGCCCCGTCGGCATTGAGCCGATATCAGGCGATGTCGTCGGCTTCGCGCTTGGCCGCGAAAAGCCGGGCGATCTTCTCTACGTGACCGGTGACACGGTCTGGTACGACGGCACGGCAGAGGTCGCCAGGCTATTTTCTCCCAAAGTGGTGCTGCTGTTTACAGGTGCTGCCGAGCCCCGTGGCCGTTTCCACATGACGATGGGCAGCGAAGACGCTCTGGAGGCGGCGCATGCCTTCCCGAACGCGCTGCTCGTATCCGCGCACAACGAGGGCTGGGTGCACTTCCGCGAAACGCAGGACCAGCTCGCGCACGCATTCTCCGTCTTCAACCTCGAGGATCGCCTGAAGCTCTTCGAAAGAGGCAAACCGCTCGCCGTCGATCTGACGGCCTGATCACCTATCAAACATGGCAAAGCGCCATCTTCCAAGGAGACATACCATGAGCAATGAACAGAAAGTCGCAATCATCACCGGTGCCTCGCAGGGTATCGGTGCAGGCATCGTCGAGGCCTATCGCAAGGAAGGCTATGTCGTCGTTGCCAACTCCCGCAACATTCAGCCGTCATCAGATGCAGGTATTATCGCAGTACCCGGCAGCATCGGCGAGCGTCGTGTGGCCGAACAGCTCGTCAAGACGGCCGTCGAGCGTTTCGGTCGTGTCGATACGCTGATCAACAATGCCGGTATCTTTATCGGCAAGCCGTTTACCGATTACACGGTCGAAGACTTCGACAACGTCGTCAACGTCAACGTTGCCGGCTTCTTCCACGTCACGCAATTTGCCATTGCCCAGATGCTAAAGCAGGGCCATGGTCACATCGTTCAGATCACCACGGCCCTTGTGGATCAGCCCATCGCCGATGTCCCTACGGGCCTTGCGACGCTGACCAAGGGCGGTCTCGATGCCGTCACCCGCGGGCTTGCCATCGAATATGCCAAGAGCGGTATCCGCGTAAATGCGGTGGCGCCCGGTATCATCAGGACGCCGATGCATGCGCCGGAAACGCACGATTTCCTTAAGGGTCTGCATCCGGTCGGCCGCTTGGGTGAGGTGAGCGAAGTCGTAGACGCCGTGCTCTATCTCGAGCGTGCCGGCTTCGTCACCGGCGAGGCGCTGCATGTCGATGGCGGTCAGCACGCCGGTCGCTGGTGATCATGAAAAGGGGAATGGACCGTCATCAAGGAGAACGACAATGCCTTATGTGAATATCAAAGTAACGCGCGAAGGCACGACCCCGGGCGCAACGAGCACCACGCCTGAGCAGAAGGCCGCCTTGATCAAGGGTGTCAGCGATCTGCTCTTCGACATCATGGGCAAGCCGCATGACAGCACCTTTGTCGTCATCGATGAAGTCGAGATGGAAAGCTGGGGTGTCGGCGGCCTGCCCGTGCCTGAATATCGTAGGCAGCTTGCAGAAAAAGCAGCAAAGCAGAAATAGTGTCGTGGCGGCCGCAAGGCCGCCATTCGCTTTACGATCAAGCGCAATGCATAGAGTATCGTGTCATGGGCAACTGGCAGGGCAATCGTATCATCGACCTATTCGGAGTGAAGCTTCCCAGGAGGAGAGAGGCGGGCCGCCTGCGATGGGTAGCGGAATGCAGGCCGGAGCCAGCACAGGCAAACCTTGAAGGCGACTGCCGCATCGCGAAGATCGGAAGCGATTTTCGAAAGGCCGATGCGCAGATTCAAAGGGTTAGAGCGCCATGCGTCGCTTCGCCTGAGATGACGGCGCCTGTCTGGACCAGGGAGGACCTGTTCTTCGATGCTGCCGAGCTCTTCTGCTGCACCTCAATGTCGGATGCGCTGTGCCAGAGTTGCCAGCCTTCGCCCTGTATGAGACCGCTGTCGGAGAGATCTTTCCAGTTTCGATAGGTGCCGGTGCTCGTGGAGACGAAGTTGCGCGCATCTTCGGGGGAAGAGTACATCGTGTACTCGGCTGTATGCTCTAAACGGTTGACGGGATCGGCGACCTTGTGAAGAAAGCTCGACAGGAATTTGAAGTGCAGAAGGGCGCTGGTGACGCTGACGGCGCCACGCGTTTCGCCGAGATTGAGAGCGAGAGGCCAGACCTGATGCGAGGATTTGAGATAGAGGCGCTCACCGGATACGTAGATCAGCGGGATCTTATTGAGCGCCGGGCCATCCCAAATGCGGCCACGGAAATAGACACGGCCGCGCACGCCGCCCTTGATCCAAATGGTGCGGCTGCTCTTGTCGAAATGCGATTCATAGCCTGAGCGGTCGAAGAGGTTACATGCGCTGAGCGGATCGCAGCCGGGCTCGCAGATGTTTTCGCTGACGGGATTGCGGCTGTACATGTCGATCATGACCGAGCGCAGCGAACGAGCGTCAACCGATTCCATATAGGCGGTCAACTGGCCGATCGAATGCGTGTCGCAATGCGGATAGACGAGAAACTCATCCGCATCGACATAGAGAACCCATTTTTCCTGGCAATGACGGTTCATGACCGCATTGATCCAGTCATTGCCGAAGCGCGCTGCCTTGTAGGAGCCGGTGGCCGAAAGCAGCGAGACATCCTGCATGCCGGACAGGAGCTCGGCCGTGCCGTCGCTCGAACCGTTGTCAATGCAGATGAAATGCTCGACACCGAGATTGCGATAATATTGCAGGAAGAACTCCATCCGGTGTCCCTCGTCACGGATCACGCAGATCAGCACATGGCGCGCCTGCTTGAGGCTGTCGCGCAGCCCGCCATAGCCGACCTGTCCGGCCTTCAGCGAGCGGCGCAGCCGGGCCTTGGCATAGTGCGAAATACTGTTGGTCAAAACACTCATTTCTGCTCCTGAACACTCGCGCCGGCTTAAAGACCGGTTCTGCCTGCAGGGCCGGGCCGATTTTCGTCAGACGACATAGTCGCCGGCGAGCAGGGTCTGGACACGCGGATTGGGCATCTCATTCTGAAGGGCATGTCGCACGCGCTCGCGCATCGAACGGTATTTATAGACCACCTTGCGGTCGAAGCTGATGCCTCGGTAGAGCGCGTTGTAGGCCGGATGTGTCTTGCGCAGATCGATATAGACCTGGCTTTCGGTATCGCTCCACGGGAAGAACGTGCCGTGCCAGGGCTTGGGATGCGCCATGTAGTGGACGATAGCGAGCGAGGACATTTCCACCAGATGCAGGAACTGCTTGGGAAAGTTCCAGCGGTTCGACACCAGGATGAGCGAGGAACCGCAAACATAGTTCAGCGCGCCCTGATCATGCTTGCCGTCGCATGCCTCCGGATTCGTGGCAAAGAGCTGCAGCGCTTCTGGCCCGATCCAGCCATCGCGATGGAATTTCAGAACGCCGGCATTGAAGTAACTGCTGTCCTTGCCGTTTTGCAGCAGGCCGTGAATGGACGTGTAGTCGCGGGCCGCGAAGAACTTTCCAGGGGGCGCGAAGGCATTTTCGAGATCGGCAAGGCTGCTGACGATCTGCGTGTCGCCATCCAGGTAGATGATCTGGGTATAATTGTCGGGCAGGATCTGGGCGAGTACCAGCTTGGCCATGGTGCTGACACTGATACGGCCCATGAAATGCGAACCGTCGAGCTTGCCGAGGGATTGGTGCAGTGCTTCTGTCGCATCCATCAGCTTGACACCGCTCAATGCCAGCAGGCTCCTCAACTCCTCGAAATTGTCCAAATGTTCCGACATAAGAACACAGACATCCGTCTCGGAACTTGCAAATTTTCGGGCCTGCAGCGCCGAGAGAATAGTCGGAAAGGAATATTCGACATCCGTAACGTAGGCCACGCACTGATTACTCATGGTACAATCCTTCTCGTAATTCTTCGTCGGCAAGTGTCTTTGTCGAGATGCTGTCCTGCACGTGTTGCAAGCGGGTATATCCCATTCGATCGGGAGCCAACCGTGCCGCGTCGGCATTTTGTTCGCGGCGGATTGTGAGAAAATTAGCTATTGCTATCGCTCCGCTACCGGAAGCTGGGTGTTGTGGATTTAGCCCTGTGATGTGAAGATCGGCATGGGGCGCATCTGGGACGATAGAAAGGAATAAGGCATCGCAATGCTGAACGGCACGATCATTGTGATACTGATTTCGCTCGCAGCCGGTGCGGTCATTCGCGCCTGGGCCTTCGCTATTTTCGCGATCGCCGTCGCCCTCGGTTTCGCAATCGTAGCTCATCAAAACACGTCGCTGCTTGAAGCCGCACTTTACGGTCTCGGTATCCTCGTGCTGATGCAGGTCTGCTATGTGACGGGTGTCTTCGTGGCCGGGCTTTGGCGCCGCAACCGCAAGCCATCCAGGGAGAGCGCAATGGTCGACCCAGCGCCCGTGCCGAGCAAGCAGCGGCAAAGCTGACATCGTCGACATTTTTTCCGCCCGGCACATCATCGCGACGAAAATACCGGCGTGCTCATCAGAGATGCCGGTGTCCTCTGCAGACGGGCCATACGGTTCGGCAGCGGGTAGGGCGCGGCCAGGCAACCGCTTGCAAGCCCCGCCGTGATGCTGAAAAGCAGGCCGAGGTCGGTGCTGCTTCCGGAAATCGTCGCCGAGGCGATCTGCGCAATGGAGGCGAAAACGGCGGCCATCCCAATTGCTCGATTTTCACGGTTCACTAGTTTGCTACGAGCCGCAGCCTTCACGAGGCTGCAGAGGAAGAGCACGAACAGAACCGTCCCGGTGAGGCCGACGTTCGACAGAAGTGCGGCGGCGAAACTCGATGCGCGCACGGTGCCGAGGCCTGCCCCGAAAGTGGCCGTCTCCACGAAAGAGACCAGTGCCAATGTGTTCCAAGCGGTGCGCTCCTCGCCGGATTGCGATTCGAGCTTGTTGGCCAGGGTGATGTTCGCCAAATCGCCGACGGCATTCCAGGCGCTCGGGATCAGGGCTACAGCCATGATCACACAGGGCACCATGAGTAGAGTGATCAGAAGGAAGGTCGCATAGGGACGTGTGGCCTGGCCGCTTAAGAGTCGCTTGAGGCTAAACAGGATCGCAACACCAATTATAAAGAGGCCGGCGACATAGGCAGTCGTCGAAGTGCAGAGGATTAGGGTCAGGCCGATCGATACCGTTGCAAAGCCGGTGAAGCGGCTCGGGAAGCGTTCAAGCCAGAGGATGAAGGTGAAGCTGAAAAACACCAGAGCCGCCGCACCATAAGCACTTGCCTCCGGGAAGGATCCGACGATGCGCTTGAAGCCACCGATGACCTCGGCTGTGTGCATTGTATAGTTGGCGTTGCGGATGAAATCGAGCAGGTTGGGCTGGCCTATCGTGAAGGTCGCAATATCGAGAAGGGCGAAACCCAGGCAGACGAGCGCCGTGACGATAAGCTGGCGGGCGATGAAGCGTCCCTGTCCAAGGCGGGCAAGACCGCAGACGACGGCGAAGCAGACGAGGTCGCCGAGCAGGTAGACGGATTGCGTGAGATTGGAGGAACCGGGCGCCAGTGGCGATGCCATAATCGACATCACGCCGGAACTGCTGCGTGCGGATGAATAAACCAGGGTCGCGCCGGCGAAAATGCGCGGTAGGAAGAAGGCCGATACCGCTGAGAACAGGACATAGGCAGCAAACCAGAATCCGGGACCGGGATAGGCTAAGCTTACCAACGCCGCCTGTTTCTGACGCGGACGCAGCAGCACACCGATCGTGACGAAGAGCAGCAGGAGGTGGCTCGGCTGGATGCTGCTGCCGCCGAGCGCAGGAAGCTGGAAGGCTGCGGCTGCACCGAGCAGTGTGGAGATGCAAAGCGCCGTGATCGCAAAGCGGGATCCATAGTAGACGAGGGCCAGGCCGAGCAGGAGGACGATGAAGCCAATCGGTTCAATTGTCATGCCGCAACCTCCGACCCGCATCGAAGATTTCTGTCATGACGCCAAGCAGACCAGCGCTGCGGCACGATGATACAGCGACTGCAGACATGAACTCAACCCCGACGCTAGCTGGCATATTCCTCCAGTGTCCCCTAGTTCGATCCCGTCTGCGATACCCAGTTCGGACCGGGCGCCTCGCTCCGGGCTACATTAGGAGCGAGGCTGGCCGGCTGCTGAGGCCGCTGGGCCTGAGACGCGGTCGATGAAGCAGCTGCCTCGACGCTGATTTCGATGATGTCGTGCGGCAACAGGGCCGTGTTCTCATCCGCTACGATATTGCTGTAACTACCGTCCTCGTTGCGGCGAACGATCTTGAAGTTCTTCTTCGTCGCGCCGAGCAGCGCCGACTCTGCACCCATGCGGGCGAGTTCGGCGCTGTAGCCGGCCTGATCGCCGAGAAGCTGCGCCACCTGCATATCGATCCCCGCCTTGTTGATGGCGAGGTTGATCGTGTTCAATTCCTGCTGGTTTTCAGCGTTGCGCTTGTTGATGATGGTTGCCTTTTCACGCTCGCTCTCGTTCAGCCCCTGACGCGACTTGGTCAGCGCGATCTCGAGGTCCAGCAGTTCGCTCTGGGCTTCGGCCAGGCCGCGGTCGACCGAATATTGGCGGGTGTTGCTGGTGAGGCCCTTGCTGACGAGGCTGTTGACGTTGTTCAGTTCCTGCTGGGCAAGATCGATCTGCCGCTTCTGTGAGATGATCTTGGCTTCGAGCGATTGGATTTCCTGCGTGTAGAGGCGGTTCAGATCGTCTGCAGCCTCAATCTGGCTGTTGGATTCGACAGCGCGCAGGCGCATCAGGTTCAGTTCCTCTGCCTTGAGCTTGTCGATATCGGGCGCGCCGGCGATCTCCGAGGGAATGTCGAAATCGGACTGGCCGGCGATCTCGGCGCGCAGGCGTGCTGCACGCATCAGGAGATCGCGGCGATTGAGGAGGGCTGTGCGGTAGTCACCGGCCGCCTGAACGCGGTTCCGCTCGTAGTAGCTGTTGTCGTCGCGCGCCCGCATATAGCCGCCTGCGATGCTGACGGCTTTGATGACGGTCATATTGGCCTCGAAGGGATAGCGTCCGGGCCGCTCGATGCTGCCGTTGATGAAGATCGGGGCGTGTTCGTCAATTTCGACGGCGATGAAGGGCCTTCCGGGAAGGTCGGCCTTTTCGGCCAGTGCGTCCGAAATGTCGTTCGACAACTGCTCGGTCGTCTGACCGGAGGCCTTGATCTGACCGGCGATCGGAATTGAGAGATTGCCTGCGTCATCGACGCTGTAGGTTCCGTCGAGAGCTTCCCAGCTGGCATATTTGGAATCAGTCGAACGCCATTCCACGATCCGCAGCTTTATCTTGTCCTCGGGAACGAGCGTGTAGCTGTCGGCACGAGCTGCGCTCCATCCCATTGCGCAGGTGAAGACGGCGGCAAGGCCAACGAGCGTAAGGCGATCAGGGAAAGACATGAGCCTCATGGCGTCTGTTACCTCCGTTTTGCCGCGATGGATGTGGAGGACATCTCGCGATTTGAGGACTGGCTGAGCTCGAGAATGCGCATGGGAGATGCACGTCCCACCAGAAGATCGGACAAAGCCAGGAAATTGCCGTTCAGCCGACCACGACGGTCGACCGCGGGATCATTCAGCAGGGTACCGCGGGCGTTCGCCAGAATATTGCGGCCGATCTGCGCCAGCGCACGGGTCAAGGACATGGTGCCCTTGCGCATCAGATGCACGGGATTTGCGACTTGCGAATAGCCCAGCCGCTTGCCGGGCTGGCGTCCGGTCTTGACGCCGAGATGGACGCCGCAGGCGCCCGAAATACGCACCGACCGTCCGTAACGAGCCATTGCCCGGCTGAAATCGACATCTTCGAGCCAGCCGTAGAGCGGCAGCTCCTCGTCGAAGGCGAGCCCGTGGCCGGCAATTGGCGCCAACCGAACCGCCATGTTACATCCATAGGCATTATAGACTTCGGTGACCTGTTCGCCTCTTTCGCCTGCGGTCTCGATGACGTGTATGGCTTCAGATTGGGTCATCCCCTTGCCGAGAATGCCGTCGGCGAGGACGTCGCCGGTCGCGATGACCACATCCGGATTGTCGGCAAAGACCGCTGCCATGCGCGGAATGAAGCCGGGCGCAGGAATGAAGTCGTCGTCGAGGAAGATCAGCACGTCCGCGTCCGCGCCTGCGGCTTCAATGATCCGGTTGCGCTGGCAGGTCAGCCCGCGGGGGCCGACCATCAATTCCACACCCTCTCGGTTGGAGAGCCCGGCAGCGTCATCCAAGTTGGGGACGCAGACGATGATGCGATCCGGATGAGGCTGAAGGCTATCGATATAAGTCACCGTCTCCAAAAGCGTCGCCGGCCGGCCCGCCGAGGCAATGCCGAGGGCGATCTTCAGCTTCGGTGCCTGGGGGGTCGGAGCGGTCATGTCCGAACACTCGATGGTGTGTTGTTGACGATCGCGCCAAGGATTTCGGCGCCGACATTGCGCATGCTGTCAATCACGCGAACGGTTTCGTCAATCGAAGTGCGGCCGTAGGAGGTTACGAGGAGAACGCCGTCCAGCTCCGGCGCGATCGCATTGGCGTCCGGCGACGAGGTGAAGGCGGAGATATCGACGAATATGGCGTCGAATTCCTTCTTCAGATCATTGAAGCTGAGTTGAGTGCGGCGTGAACTCAGGCGGATGGCGGGCGTCACAGCGCGGACCTTGCCCAGAGGCAGGAATTTCAGTGTCGGCGTCAGTGACAGGGTAGCGGTGCGCATCGCCTCGATATTGTCGAGCACGTCGATTAGGCCGGCCGAACTGTTCGGCGCGATGGATTTGCTCAAAGAAGGTTTGGTCGCTGCAGCGTCGATCAACAGGGTACGCGAGCCTGACATCGCCGAGAGCACGGCAAGCTCGCAAGCGATGGTGGATGCGCCGCCGCCCGGGTCGACGGCCACGAGGCCGATCACCACACGCCGTCTGCGGCGAAAGCCGGTGACAGTCGCACCTAGTTCGGCCATCCCGGGGATTATCGGGTAGGCAACGGTGCCGCTATCGTTGGCAGTAGACAGCGCCGCGGCGCGGCCAGCCCTCTTTGCGCGTCCGAGAGGTGTGACGAAAGACAGGCCAGCCGCCTGCGAGAGCTGCTGGGTGCGCATGATGCGCCGATCGCTGACATGGCGAATCATGGCGAGGCCGAGGCCGGAACCGGCGCCGACAACCAGCGCGAAGGCGAGGATCAGCGAATTGTTCGGCTGCGCCTTGGAGACCGGCGAAGTGGCCCGCGAGACGATAGTGGCGTCGGAGACGGGATAGGAAATGCGCTGCTTGGCCTCCGTGTATTGAGTCAGGGTATTTTCGAAGAGGGTGCGGCGGGCGTCAGTCGCGCTCTGCAATTCGGCAAGCTTGAACTGGTCGCGCGGATTTGCCTTGAAGGTGGCAAGCGCGTTTGCTGCGTCGGCAAGCCCGCGCTGCTGCTCATTGACGAACTGTTCCAGCCATTCACTATACTGCTGGGCCGCAACGGCCTTCATCTGGACATTCTTGTGGATGTATTGCTGGGCAACCGCGTCGGCGATCTCGACCGCGCGCTGCGGGTTGGATGCAGATGCGGATATTTCGAGGATCGTCGACTGGCCGATGCGGCGCATCGCCACAATATTGCGCAGCCGCGCGATGACCCGATCGGTCCGACGTACTTCCTGGCCCGCCGTTGCGGGCTGGGCGTTCCCTGAGATCGCGTCACCCTGTGCCGTCTCGGGCTGGGCGCTGCTGGCTGGGTTGCTGGTCAGCCAATCTTTCACCTTGTCCTGCAGGGAAAGGGTCTGATCGGAGAAGGCCGGATCGTTGGCGAGGTTCAGCGCGCTGGCCACGCCGCCGAGAACATCGCTAGACTTTGCTATTTCAAGCTGCGCATCGATGAAGGCGTCTTCGGCGAAGGCCCTTTGAGCCTCCGAGCCGTTCGCTTGCGGAAAAACCATAAGCTGGGTACTGGCCACATAAGTCGGCTTAGCAACGAAGAGATAGGCGGCGGCGAGTATCAGAAAGACTAAGGTGGTAAATACCATCCATGGCCAACGCATCCTGACGAAAAAGGACATATCCCGCAGCGTCAGCGACGAACTATCGCTGGCAGCGGCCGGCAAAGATATCGGGGTGACGCTGCTGAAGACGTGATTTGAGTTCATAGTGTCCTGATCCAAGGGGCGAGAGTGTCTCTTCGTTGATATCCTGCAGGTGCGTATGGCCCGCTCGGGTCATACGTCGTTTTGGGACTAGTAGCAGCCGCGCTGCGAGAACAGCGCTGGAACGGTCTTCGCGACGATGATGAAATCGCGCGTGAGCGACCAGTCGCGGACATATTGGACATCGAGCGCGACGCGATGCTCGTAGCTGACATCGTTGCGCCCGCTGATTTGCCACTGTCCAGTCAGACCCGGTCTGGCGGCCATGTAACTCGTGACATGCTCGCCGTAGCGAGCAAGCTCCTCAGCTGTCACCGGCCGCGGACCTACAACGCTCATTTCTCCCCGCAGGATATTGATGAGCTGCGGGAGCTCATCGATACTGGACCTCCTCAATATCTCGCCGACAGTGGTGATGCGCGGATCGTTCTTCAGCTTCCGCGTTGCTTCCCATTCGGCCCGCGCTGACGGATTGGTGCGCAGCAAGTCGGCAAGCTGGGCGGCTGCATCGGTCTTCATGGTGCGGAACTTGAGGCAGCCGAAGGCGACGCCCCCATATCCAATACGCGTATGTGAATAGAAGACCGGCCCTTGATCGCTCAACTTTACGATGAGTGCGGTGATCAGCATTAGAGGCGACAGCAGAATCAGAGCAGTCGTTGCAATCACAATATCGACCGCCCGCTTAGATGCCCTGCCGACTACGTGAGGGCGCAATACTGCGTGACGATCGTTGTTCATTCCGAACTGGTCAACCTTCGGCCAGGATTCACGAACTTTGATACTCTGTACTTCCCAAGTCATCGACCGACTCCAAAAGTTTTCGGTTAGAACCTTACGAAGTTTGGTGCAGCGCAATGTGCTTGTCTGTGACCGCGGTCATAATGATTAACAAATTCTTTATGCTAATACTGTGATGCTTCGAAATTCTGTCCGAATTTGGCGGCAGGGGATTTCTACATCCTAATTCTATTCGATAATTCAACTTACGCGGGGTCTGAGCGCAACGGCTTGCATAGATGAAGCCGGGCGTTGCAGCCATTTTTTGAACAATTCTGAATTTGATCGCCCCAAAAATAGGCACTTTGGCTTAATACCTCTCCTGAATTCGACGGATACTAGAAAAAATATAATCTATATAACTGGTGGTATTGTCACTATTATTTGAGATGCTCCTGTCATCTTCGATTGTTATTTGACTCTCAAGTTAGGACAATATAAATGATGCAGTGCAGCATCAGCTACGGCCAATTTGTTTTGTTGGGGAGTTATGCGCATGGACGGAGCTACACAAACGAGAGACTATAGGGTCGCTATGGGCAATGCGGCTATTAGCGTTGTTCCGGATACATCTTTGAACAACCGCATCTCAAGTGATGACGACTTCCCGTTCTGCCGCGCGACTATACGCAACTTCCGCCGCGGTGAACTTATTGCAGGCGCTGGAGTCTTCGTAGACATGTTCGCCCGGGTGCAGCGCGGGCTAGTCAGTGCCAGTACAATGCTGCCAGACGGCAGGGAGTTCATTGTCGAGATCATTCCGAGAGGAGGGTTGATCGGCGAACTCGAAGTATTGCGCAGGCAAATGCTGAACCTGGAGTATAGAGCCAGTTCTGATTGCGAGCTATACTTCTTCGAAGGCCGGCTGTTGCGGGAAAGGTACGCAACCGATCCGCAGTTTCAGGAAAAGGTCTTTTCGAGAACGCTTGCGCGCGTCTCCGAACTGGAGCGGCGCATCATTTCGAACGCCGGATCGAGCCTGCAGTCGCGGCTGGCGGCAATGCTTCTGCGACTCTCATCAGTCTACGGAAAGGACACGCCAGCCAACCGCGATGTGCTGGTCATTTCCCAAAACGATCTGGCAGCGACGCTTCCGGCTTCCCGTGAAAAAGTCAACCAGTGCTTGCGGCGACTGCGTGAATGCAAGGTGATCGACGGAGCCCAGGGCAGGATCCGTATTCTCAACCGTAAGGCGCTGGAAGCCTATGCCGACGGTGCAGCGTCGGCGAAATAATGCGCTTCGTCACGATCCGGCCGCCTTGGGCGGCCGGCCTGTGATCACTTCACCCCTTATGGGCGGCATAGGGTTCCAGCCGTCAAGAGCGTCCATTGTGTTTGTCGTTGGAGAGCTTCTATGAACGACACCGGCCAACTGCGTCCCGATGAAAATGGGTCCGCCGTTTCGACGTTGCGGTGGCCGGCTTCCGGACGCTACGCCAAAATTTGGAGGGACGGCATCGCTGCGCGACCGGTACTCGACCGTGTGGTCATAATCGATGACTATTCGACGGCGAGGGGCGGGGCGACCGCGCTTGCGGTACTGTCGGCGAAGCTCTTCCGCGGACTCGGCATTGCCGTCACTTACATCTGCGGAGACGATGGCGCCAGTGAAGAGCTTGTTTCTCTCGATGTCTCGATCGTTAAGCTCAATAGCCGCGACCTTTTGAGTTCCAACCGGGTGAAGGCCTTCGCGACCGGCATTCACAATCCTGCAGCCGCTAGCATGATTTCCGCCTGGTTGCGTGCCAACGATACGCCGAGGACCGCCTATCATGTCCACGGCTGGCATCAGATCCTGTCACCGGCCGTCTTTGATGCGCTTACACCTGTTGCCGATCGATGCGTCGTTCACGCCCACGACTTTTTCACCGGCTGTCCCAATGGGGCGTTTTTCGATTATCGAGCGCAAGATATCTGCCGGCGACGTCCGCTCGGGGCGAGCTGTGTTGCCACTTCCTGCGACAAGCGCAGCTACGCGCAGAAACTGTGGCGGACGGCCCGTGGCGCCAATCTCTTCCGCGCGCTCAGAAGCCGCCCCGCCTTCGGCAGGATCATCCTGCTCCATGAAAAGATGGCTGAGTTCCTTGTAAGCTCCGGCTATCGACCGGAACGGCTGATCACCATCCGCAACCCGATCGCGCCGCTGACGGCTGAGCGTGTCGCAGCCGAGGATAATGACGAGTTCGTCTTCATCGGGCGGCTGGATGAGGAAAAGGGTATCGAAGACGCGCTTGCCGCTGTGCGCAGAGCCGGAGCAAGGCTTTGCGTCATCGGCGATGGGCCGCTGATGCCGAAGGTCGTCGCGGCTGGCGATCATGTCCGAGCCATGGGTTGGCAGTCGCATGCCGAGATCGGCCGGATCCTCCGCACTGCAAGGGCTCTTGTCATGCCGTCCCGCTATCCAGAGCCGTTCGGCCTTGTGGCGATCGAGGCGGCGCGCAGCGGCCTTCCCGTCATCATGAGCAAGGGCGCCTTCCTTGCCGAGGAAATGGAGAGGGCCGGAATGGCGATCTCGTGCAACACGATGGACGAGGAAGTCTTTGCCGCAACGCTGACGGCCTTCCGCCAGATGCCTGACGAGGATGTCCGTTTGATGAGCGAACGTGCCTTCCAGCTGTCGCCCAATCTGGCAACGACACACGAAGAATGGCGTGATGCCCTTCTCGCACAATACCGCAGTCTGATTCCGACACATGTGGTGCCTGAGCCGAAGGGCGGGGCAATTGTACAAGGAGCGTTCAGATGACTGTTAAAGCAGCAAGCTCTCTCCCCGATGCAATGGCATTCCGAAGCGACGCGCCCGTCGTGGCAAGAAGCCGGGCCGTCGAAGCCGGCAATAGGGCCGATGCGAAGCCGCTTCGCGTCGCAATCGTCCACTACTGGCTGGTATCGATGCGCGGAGGCGAAAAGGTGGTGGAAGAACTCTGCCGTATGTTCCCGCAGGCAGATATCTTCACGCTGGTGCACAATCCCGATCGTACCAGCGATTTCCTGAACAGCCGCAAGATTCAAACGTCCTTTCTACAGAAGATCCCGCGTTCGACGCGTCACTATACGAAGATGCTGCCGCTCATGCCGTTTGCGCTCGAGCACTTCGACCTTCAGGACTATGATCTTGTCATTTCAAGCGAATCCGGACCTGCCAAGGGCATCATCACGCGGGCGGATGCCCTTCACATTTGCTACTGCCATTCGCCGATGCGCTACATCTGGGATCAGTTTCACGTCTATCGGCGCGGTGTTTCCTGGATCGGCAAGGCAATGATGTCGCTCACGGCTCCGATGCTGCGTGCCTGGGATGTAACGACCGCCTCGCGCGTCGATATGTTCGTAGCGAATTCCAGCTATGTGGCGGGCCGTATCCGCCGCTTCTATGACCGCGATGCCATCGTCATCTATCCCCCGGTCGCGACCGACGATTTCGCCATCGGGCAAGGTAAGGGCGAATTCTATCTCTATGCAGGCCAACTCACCGCTTATAAGCGGCCGGATATTGCCGTGAAGGCCTGCACGGAAATGGGCCGCAATCTGGTCGTGATCGGCGAGGGCGAGCAGGAGGACTATCTCAGGTCCATCGCCGGACCGACGGTGGAGTTCCTCGGCCATCAGCCGTTCCCAGCTCTGCGTGATCATCTGTCGCGCTGCCGCGCTCTGCTGTTTCCCGGCATTGAAGACTTCGGAATTCTGCCGGTGGAAGCAATGGCAGCCGGCCGGCCAGTTCTGGCTTTCGATGCGGGCGGTGCACGCGAGACTGTCTGCGCACCCCATGTCGGTTTCCGCTTTGCCGAGCAGAGTGCGGAAGCTCTGATGGAAACGATGGCAGCCTTCGAAGCGGTCGAGGAAACGCTCGATCCGGTGTCGATTCATAACCACGCTCTGAAATTCTCCGCAGCAGTGTTCCGCGACCGCCTCGGCTCGCTCATCGATGAGCAACTCGCCAAGCACGGCCTTCAGGGCGCAAGCCCTATCAGGAGGAAAGTAAGCTGACGCGCACAAAAACCCCGGAGCGGCAGCACCCGGCGCTTCCCAGAAGAGGTTCGTTGCTCATGGCCAAGGAATAGATCGTGTCAAGCGTATCGCATAGAACGGCGACAGCAAGCATCTGGACAATCGGCGGAAAATTCCTGGCGCGGCTGCTCGATTTCGTGAGCCTGCTCATTCTTGCAAGACTTTTGAGCCCGGCCGATTTCGGGATCGTCGCCATTGCCACGTCCGTCCTCGTCATCGTCGAGGCGATCCTCGATCTGCCGCTCACCCAGGCGTTGGTGCGTATTCCTTCGCCATCCGAGCGGATGTTTGCTACGGCCTTTACATTGAGCCTCATTAGAGGAACGGCGATCAGCCTGATGATGATCGTCGTCGCCTGGCCGATGGCTCTCATCTACAATGATCCGCGGCTCTTTTCGCTGATTGCCGTGATTTCGATCGCGCCTGCGATGCGCAGCGTGATTAGCCCGCGCTTGGTGCTTTTCATGCAGCGCTTCGACTTCCGGCGCGAATTTGCCCTCGACATCATCGCCAAGGGATCGACCCTGATCTTCGGCGTCGGTATCGCGCTTGCGACCGACAGCTACTGGGGGCTGGCGATTGGCGCCGTTGCCGGGCCGACGACGGCGACCATAGTTTCCTATATCTTCGCGCCGATGCGGCCAAGGCTCAGCCTTTCTGAATGGAAGCATTTCCAGGACATGATCGGCTGGAACACGGTTTCGCAGGTTCTCAACTCGCTCAACTGGCAGATGGATCGGCTGCTGCTGCCGCGCTTTACGAGCCTTTCCACTTATGGTGCCTTCAGCGTCGCGGACAATCTTGCTGGCATTCCCTATCAGACGTTCGTCGGCCCACTCATGCGTCCGCTGATGGCGGCCTTTTCCAATGTCAGTGACCGGGGCAAGCAGATTACTGCTTATCTGAAGGCCACAAATGCGATCATGGTCGTGGCGGCGCCCGTCCTGCTCGTGATCATTCTCCTGGCCGATCCGATCCTGCGAATCGTCGTCGGCGAGAAGTGGGCATTTGCGGCGCCGATCCTGCAGTGGCTCTGCACCGTCAGTCTGATCGGGCTGCCGACGACCATCATGCCGCCGCTTGTCATGGTTCTCGACAAGACCCGATATGTAGCGCTCAGAATGTCTGCTGAATTCGCAGTGAGGGCGCCGGTTACGGTGCTAGGCGTGGTGATGTTCGGGCTTGACGGTGCGCTGGCAGCGCGCGTTATCTCCGCAGTCGTTGCCTATGTCGTCTGCCTCGTCATCACGCAGCGGCTGATCGGTGCCTCAATCGGGGCGCAGCTTTACGCGTTCGTCCGGCCGCTTGCGGCCTGCCTGCCGATGATCGGTTTCCTGCTCTGGGTGCAGCCCGTTCTCATTGCCACGCCGCTCGGCATCGAGCTCGTCGCTGGCGTGGGTTTCTGCAGCGGTGCCGCGCTTGCGATCTTCTGGGCTTTCTCGCTGCTCTTGTGGCAGGCCGTAGGACGGCCCGACGGAGTGGAAGCCATCGTCATGAGGAAGATCACGCCCTGGCGAAACGGAGCCGTCGTTTCATGATCGGCTCGCAAACCCCGCAACGGGTTCGAAAAATCTCCTGGAGGGAGCACAATGCGTCACGCTAAATTTGCCGGAAGATTTGCGCTTCTGATCGTCATCGGTCTTTTCGGCCCGCCAGGCCCCCGGCCCAGTGAGGCCGAAGAGCCACTCAATCTCGATGATTTCCAGCTGACCTTTGCCGAAGACTTCAACACACTTGACGTTTCGGCCTGGGGTGAAAAGGGATCGCGCTGGATCGCGCATACACCGTGGAATGGCGATTTCGGCGACGCCCAGTTTACCGACCCAATGGACGGTTTCCCTTTTACGGTCAATGATGGCATCTTGCGGATCGAGGCTCGCAAGGATGCGGATGGCAAGTGGCGCTCCGGTCTGCTCGCCTCCACCAATCCGAAAGGCGAGGGCTTTTCGCAGAAGTTCGGTTATTTTGAAGCGCGCATGAAGCTGCCGCCCGGCAAGGGCGTCTGGCCAGCTTTCTGGCTGATCGGCCTCGACCGGTCCAAATTCACCTCGGAAATCGACGTGATCGAATATTACGGTCGTGCGCCCGGCGAGTTCAGCATGGGCTACCATGTCTGGCGCCCGAGCAACCAGCACACGACGGATGGCCATCTGACGAATGTGCCCGAAGGCTCGCTCAGCAGCGACTACCACACTTTTGGCGTCGATATCGGCCCGCAGAAATCGACCTTCTATCGGGACCGCAGCCCGATCTGGAGCTTCGATACGCCGCCGGAATTCCAGATGCCCTTTTACCCGCTGGTCAATCTTGCCCTCGGCTCAGGCTGGCCGATCGATGAAACGCCGAACCCCTCCTATCTGCTGGTCGATTATATCCATGTCTATCAGCGCAAGAGCCTGATTTCCGGGGAATGACTGTCAGGACCGGTGGCCTGCCTGCGAGCGTTTCAGCGCATCAAGGACGATGCCGGTCAGCCGGCGCGACGGCGAACTGCGCGGCCAGAGAATGCCGACCTCGCGGGGCGGGAAGGGGAGCGGCAGTTCCAGGACAGCGACATTGAGGCCTTCCGGCCAGGGTCTTGCCCAGTCCGGCACAAGCGAGACGCCGAGCCCGTTGGCGACCATGACGGAGATTGCTTCCAGAGAGTCGAGTTCCAGACGCTCGGCGGGCTTCAGGCCCTGTTTCTGAAGATACTCATCGGCAAGGCGGCCGCCCCAGTTGTTCCGGTCGTAGCGGATGAAGGGGCGGGTCATCAGGAGATCGTGCGGGTCCGCGTCACTGCAATCGCCGGGCGCGATGAGGACAAGACGTTCGGTTCGCAGAAGCTCCCATTCCAATGTCTTTGGTATCGGAAATGGCGGCTTTACGATGATCGCCGCGTCAATGTCCCTGTCCACCAGCCGCTGATAAAGATCGGTGGAGGCACCGGGCAACAGGAACACTTCCACAAGCGGCATGCTGGCAAAGACCTCGTGCAGTGCGGCTGGCAACAGCCCGGTCAATGCCGTGGTGATCGCTCCGAGGCGTAGTTCGCCGGAGGGAAGGCCGGCATTGGCGAGGCTGCGCAGATCGCGGACCTCTGCCAGTATCCTGCGGCTCTTTTCGATGATGGCATGGCCCGTATCGGTGGGTCGAACGCGACGCCCGACGCGGGTTAAGAGCGGCACACCGACATCATCTTCCAGTGCCTGCATGCGTTGGGCGACCGCGGCTGGCGTAATGCCGAGGCGCCGGGAGGCTTCAGCCAGCGACCCAAGCTCGGTAACCAGCAGGAAAGTATCGAGAAAACGCGTTTCCATAAGAATAGAATTCCTATCTTCTGAAAGCATAAAAAGCGAGATTTTTCTTCTTTCCGTGATCGCCATAATGCGTGCGAAACCGGAGTATCTGCCTTGGATATGCAATTGGACGGAAAGACCGCATTGGTATTCGGCGCGGGTGGTGGACTGGGCGGCGCTATTGCCCGCTCGCTGGCTTCGGAGGGCGTTCGCGTCGCCGCTGCGGATATCGATGACGTTGCGGCTGCAAAGACGGCGGATGGCATCGTTTCCGCGGGAGGGCAAGCGATCTCCATCGGCTGGGATATTGCCGATCTCTCCGTCATCGACGCAAGGCTCGCTGCGATCGCGAAAGCCTTCGGACCTGTCGATATTCTCGTCAACAATACGGGTGGCCCGCCGCCAACGCCGGCGTCCGGCCAGACGGCGGAAACCTGGTCGAAATATTTCGACATGATGGTTCGCTCGGTGATTTCGGTGACGGATGCCGTGTTACCCGGCATGAAAAAGCGCGGCTGGGGTCGGGTCATCACCTCCACGTCGTCAGGCGTCGTGGCGCCGATTCCCAATCTAGGCATCTCCAACAGCCTGCGCCTGGCGCTTGTCGGCTGGTCGAAGACGCTCGCGCGCGAAATCGGCCGCGACGGGATCACGGCCAATATCGTTCTGCCGGGCCGTATTGCGACCGGTCGGATCACTTTCCTCGATGAGCAGAAGGCCAAGCGCGAAAACCGGCCGGTGGAAGAGGTAACGGCGGAAAGCACCGCTTCCATTCCTGTCGGGCGTTACGGGCGGCCGCAGGAATATGGCGATACCGTAGCTTTTCTGGCGAGCCAGCGTGCATCCTACATCACTGGCTCCGTCATCCGCATCGACGGTGGCCTCATCCAGAGCATATGAAGGTACGATCCATGTCTCTCAATCCGTCAATCATCGAAACCCTGAAAAGCGTCTCCACGGCGACGCTGACTACCGTGCTTCTGAAGAAGGGGCTCAGGAACGTCTGGATGCGTGATAGCAGGCCGCTAAAGGCGGCCAGGAGCGGGTTGTCGGCCCGGCCTTCACGCTGCGTTTCGTGCCGGCGCGCGAGGATCTGGCGACGCCCGAAAGCTGGGCTTCGCCGATCTCCACACGAGCGGCGATCGAGGATATGCCGGAAGGGTGTATCGCCGTGGTCGATGCCATGGGCGTGCAGGATGCCGGCATCTTCGGCGATATCCTTTGTGCCCGGATGATGAAACGCAAGGTCGCGGCCTTGGTCAGCGATGGTGTGGTGCGCGATCTCGAGGGCGTGCTCGCAAGCGGGCTGCCTATATGGTGCGACGGCATGGCGGCGCCGCCTTCCGTTGCCGGGCTGACTTTCGTCGGCTGGCAGCAGCCGATCGCCTGCGGCGGCGTTGCGGTTTTCCCCGGCGACATCGTTGTTGCCGACAAGGATGGCGCCGTGCTCATCCCGGCCGCTCTCTTGGATACCGTGCTTGCCGAAGCACCGGAACAGGAACGCGTGGAAGTTGGATCATGGGTGAAATCGGCCGGGGCGTACCGCTGCCCGGTCTCTATCCCATGAATGCTGAAACGAAGGCACGCTATCAGGCGTGGAAGGATGCACAATGAGCTTCGGGACTGACGCTAAGGGCGTCTACGCTATCGCAACCACGCCATTCCTGCCTGATGGTAGTCTCGATACGCCGTCGATCGACCGGCTGACCGAGTTTTATCAGGACAGCGGCGTTACAGGCATGACAATCCTCGGCATCATGGGCGAGGCACCGAAACTGGAGCCTGTGGAATCGCGAGCTATCATCCGCCAGGTGGTTGGCCGTTCAAAAGTGCCGGTCGTTGTCGGTGTCTCCGCACCCGGCTTTGCAGCCATGCGTTCGCTCGCCCGTGATGCGATGGACATGGGGGCTGCCGGCGTGATGATCGCTCCGACACCGCTGCTTCGCACCGATGAGCAGATCGTCCAGTATTTCGCACAGGCTGTCGACGCTGTTGGGGCCGACGTTCCGTGGGTGCTGCAGGATTATCCACTGACGCTGACAGTCGTGATGTCCTCGGGCGTGATTGCCAAGATCATTTCCGATCATCCCTCCTGCCTCATGCTCAAGCATGAGGACTGGCCGGGATTGGAGAAGATCTCGAAGCTGCGGGCAATGCAAAAGGCGGGCGATCTCCGCCCCTTCTCGATCCTCTGCGGCAATGGCGGAATGTTCCTCGATTTCGAGCCGGAGCGTGGTGCTGACGGCGCTATGACCGGCTACGGTTTCCCAGACATGCTGGTCGAACTGATCAATCTGTTTGCCGCGGGAAAACGCGACGAGGCGCATGATCTCTTCGATGCCCATCTGCCGCTGATCCGCTACGAGCAGCAGCTGGGTGTCGGCCTTGCCGTCCGCAAGCATGTCCTCATGCGCCGGGGCGTCATTACTTCGGATGCGCAGCGCAAGCCCGGAAGCGCGCTCAGCGCCACAGCGCGGGCTGAGGTCGATTATCTCCTGCGCCGTCTTGCGCGGCTTGATCCGCGCGCAGTTTTCTGAGGGAGCTGGCACGCCGCGACATAGAAGGGTTCCCTGTCAGAATGCCAGTCCAGCTTCTATCCGCATACGGTGGCAACGATGTTGCCGGTGGCCTGAAGTCCGGTCCGCCTGACCGCGGCAATCGCCTATGAGGGAAAGTGCCGTTCAGGACGACGTTCAGCCCCTTCAGCAGCGATTCTCCCGCCGATTGACTCTTCTGCGAACTGCGACCGGCAGCGCCGCCTAACGGGCTTTATTCTGTGGACTTGCATCTGGCAGTTCAGACAGGGCAACGTTTAAAACAGTCGCACTCCTCAATGGGTGACACCTCGATGTCACAATGACAACGCAGATATCCTCCCAAGAAATCGAATCGAACAAGGATGACCAGAGTGGCACAGGCACAGCCGCATGAGCGGATTCAATACATTGTTGAAGGCGGCCATCGTCTTGCCGGCGAGATCCAACCGAGCGGCAACAAGAACGCTGCCCTGCCGATCATCGCCGCCTCGCTGCTGACCGATAAACTCGTGCATTTGACAAATGTGCCGCGCATCCGCGATGTCGAAGCACTGGTCGAGCTGATCCAATCTGTCGGCGCCAAGGCACGCTGGCTCGGCCGCAACGAACTTCAGATCGAAGCAAGCGACCTGAAGCCGGCCGATCTCGATCCCGGCCTCTGCGCACGTATTCGCGCGTCCATCCTGCTTGCCGGCCCGATGCTGGCGCGCTGTGGTGAAATCACCTTGCCGCCGCCGGGCGGTGATGTCATCGGCCGCCGCCGCGTCGATACTCACTTCCTTGCATTGGAGCAGCTTGGCGCCGAGATCAGTGTCAACGGCTCCTACAGCTTTCGCGCAAAGTATTTGCGTGGTGCGGACGTGTTCCTCGACGAACCCTCAGTCACGGCGACTGAAAACGCGCTCTGTGCGGCTGTCGCTGCCGAAGGCAAGACGATCCTGCGCAACTGCGCATCCGAACCGCATGTTCAGGATCTCGCGCATTTCCTCATCGCGATGGGCGCGAAAATCGAGGGTATCGGAACCAATACGATGACCATCCACGGTGGCCAGCCATTTGGCAGCACGTCGCACCGTGTCGGGCCTGACCACAACGAGGTCGGTTCGTTGATCGGCCTGGCTGCCGTCACCGGTTCCGAGATCGTTATCCGCCGAGCGGGCGTGGAGCATCTGCGTTCGACACTGATGACCTTCGAGCGTCTCGGCATCCGCTGCCGTATCGAAGGCGATGATGTCGTGGTGCCGGCAGGGCAGGAGATGAAGATCCAGCCGGATTTCGGCGGGCATATTCCAAAGATCGAGGATCAACCCTGGCCCGCATTCCCCGCTGATACGATGTCGATTGCCATCGTCACCGCCTCGCAATGCGACGGCGTGGTGCTGATGTTCGAGAAGATGTTCGAAAGCCGAATGTTCTTCGTCGACAAGCTGATCGCGATGGGCGCCCGCATCGTGCTCTGCGACCCGCATCGTGCGATCGTCGCCGGTCCTTCCAAGCTTCGCGCCGCGCAGGTGGAGAGCCCCGATATCCGAGCCGGCATGGCGATGCTGATCGCCGCGATGTGCGCTGAGGGTACTAGCGCCATCAACAATGCTCAGCAGATTGAACGCGGCTATGAGCGGATCGAAGAACGCCTGAATGCACTCGGCGCGCGCATCACCCGCGTGCCGCCGCGCGAGGCTTGAGCCGTTCTATCGGCTTCAGACGCTGCGATTTTGCGTTTTGCCAAAGCAAATTTTCGATCGTCGCAACTCTGTCATATAGCTATGGCGAGAACGTGCTTTATCGAGCAGATTGAAGGGAGCGTGCCATGATCGAAAACACTCAGCTCGACCGTATCAAGAACGAGATTGCCGACAGCTTCGATGAGGAGCTGGAAATGCAGATGGAGGAGGACCGACTCGACGAGCTTGTTGCCGAAGGGATGTCCGGCCCCGCGGAACAGACGCTCGACCGCAAGCTCTATTTCCGCGAACTCTTCCGCCTGCAGCATGAGCTCGTCCGCCTTCAGGACTGGGTTCAGTACAAGAAGCTCAAGGTCGTCGTGCTTTTCGAGGGCCGCGACTCCGCCGGCAAGGGCGGTGCGATCAAGCGCGTGACTCAACGTCTCAATCCGCGCGTCTGCCGCGTCGTGGCGCTTCCGGCACCAACCGAACGCGAGCGGAATCAGTGGTATTTCCAACGCTATACGCCGCACCTGCCGTCGGCAGGCGAAATGGTGCTCTTCGACCGCAGCTGGTACAATCGTGCAGGTGTCGAGCGCGTCATGGGCTTCTGCACAAAGGACGAACTTGAAGAGTTCTTTCGCTCCGTGCCGGAATTCGAGCGCATGCTGGTTCGTTCCGGCATCATTCTCATCAAGTACTGGTTCTCGATTACCGACGAGGAGCAGGAATTCCGCTTCAACATGCGCATTCACGATCCCTTGAAGCAGTGGAAGCTGTCGCCGATGGACCTTCAGAGCCGTGTCCACTGGGAAGAGTATACCAAGGCCAAGGAAGAGATGCTGGACCGCACTCATATTCCTGAAGCTCCGTGGTGGGTCGTCCAGGCCGTGGACAAGAAGCGGGCACGCCTCAACTGCATCGCACATCTCCTCACCCAGGTTCCTTATGAGGACGTTCCGAAGGAAGCAATCGTGCTGCCCGAGCGCGTGCGTCACGACGATTATCACCGCGTCCCGGTTCCGCCGGAAATGCATGTTCCGGAAGTTTATTGATTAAAGAGGCTGCTGCTGGGTTCCGGCAGCAGCATCCGCAAGGGGCCTTCCCGGTTGGAGGGCCTCAATGGGCCGATTGCTGTTTGGCGCGAGCGACGATCTGTGTCGGATTGACGAATTGCAGCGCAATGACAAGCCAGAAGAGTGTCGTCACCATATAGACCACTGCCATCGCGTCGATCGACTGGCCGGCGCGCACCCCTGAAGCAAAGACAGCATAGTAGAGTGAAACGACGAGCGTCTGGGTCTGCGGTCCTGCGATCAGGAAGGTCAGCTCGAACATGGCAAGCGTGCGCACCAGAACGAGCAGAAGTGCTGCCAGCATGCCGGGGAGCAGCAGCGGCAACAGGATACGGATAAAGAGGCTGGTGGTGCCGGCGCCGAAGACACGGGCGGCTGCCTCGATGCGCGGGTCGATCTGCTCGATGAAGGGGATCATGACCAGCACGACGAAGGGAAAGGACGGCACGAGGTTGATCAGCACCACGCCCCAGAAGGTACCGCCGAGGCCGAGCTGGTACAGCACGGTCGCCAGCGGAATGCCATAGGTGAGCGGCGGGATCAGCAACGGCAGCAGGAAGAGCAGGATGATGGCGCGCTTACCGGGAAAGTCGCGCCGCGCGAGTGCGTAGGCGGTCATCACGCCGAGGATGCCTGAAATGATGACGACGACGAAGACCATCTCGAAAGTGACGATTAGAACGTTGGAGAGCTGAAACTCACTCCAGGCGCTGAAATACCAGCGGTCGGTCCAGCCGCGCGGCAGCCAGGTGCCGAGCCAGCGCGTCGCAAAGGAATTGAGGATGACGGCTGCGATGACCGCCAGCAGATTGAGGACGAAAAGGGTGGCAAGCGCCCAGACGGCGATGCGCCAGATCTTCGAGGTAAGGCCCTGGTCACGGATCATGGCTCAACCTTTCGTGCCGCCGGCCGGGCCGCGGTAGAAGAAGGAACGTGCGCCAAGAACGGCGACGACAACAATGAGCTCGACCATGCCCATGATCAGGGCGATCGCCGTGCCGTAGGAATGGTCGTATTGCTCGAAGGCGGCCTGATAGGCGGCAATTGAGATGACGCGCGTCGGGCCGGCCGGCGCGCCGAGCAGGACGGCCGAGGGGAAGACTGCAAAAGCCTGGACGAAGGACAAGCAGAAGGTCACGGCAAGGCCGGGTACCAGGAGCGGCAGGAACACGCGTATGAAGCGCTGCCGCGGATTGGCGCCGAGGGTTGCTGCGGCCTGTTCGATCGCCGGGTCGATGCCAGTAATGTAGGAGAGCGTCAGCAGGAAGGCGAAGGGGAAGCCGGTGATCAGCAGGGAGGCGAAAACGCCCCAGTAGTTGTTGGTGAGCTTGATCGGCGATTCCAGAATTCCGAAGAGGATGAGCGTCTGATTGAACCAGCCGCGCGGGCCGAGATAGGTCAAAAGGCCATCGGCGACGAAGACCGTGCCGAGAGTGATCGGCAGCACGAGGATCGTCGTCAGCAGCCGCTGGCGGCGCATCAGGCGGACACGGAAGGCGACGGGGATTGCGAAGGCCAGGTTGACGATCGTCACCGGCAAGGCAAGCCACATCGTGTTGGCGATGGTGCCATATTGGAACTGATCGGAGAAGAACTTCGTGTAGTTCTCGTACCAGACGCCGCCATCCTTCGGCATCAGCGAATCCGCAACGCCGTAGACGAAGGGGTAGATGAAGAGGGCGATCATGAAGATCAGCCCAGGCAACACAAGCAATGTTGTGCCATCAAGGCCTTGAACGGCAAGCCGGGTTTTCAGTGAGGGACCGCCGTTCATGCGGGCACCCCTTTGAAGACAAGCGAGCGGCCTGCGACCGGCTGCAGAGTGGTGGCAGAGCCGCGTGGCAGCGCATCATCGGAGCGGAAATATAGCTCCGATCCCTCCGCTGAGCGGGCCATGCCGAAGAAGGCACGGCCGCGATATTCGGTGCTCGCGACAATGACGGGAATGCCGCTACCGTCGGTGGCAACCAGATCTTCCGGGCGCACGGAAAGCATTGCGGCATCGCCGACCCTCAATGTATCGCGCATGGTGCCGGTCAGCCGCGCGCCAGCGGCTTCGATTTCTGCTTCGTCGCCGGAAACGGAGACGACGCGGCCGGGAATGCGGGTGCGGAAGCCCATGAAATCAGCGACGTTGAGGTTGACCGGGCGCTGGTAGAGATCCTGAGGTGTGCCGATCTGCTGGATATGGCCCTGGCTCATGACAACGATGCGGTCGGCAAGCGACAGAGCTTCGTCCTGGTCGTGGGTGACGTAGATGGTCGTCGAGCCGATCTGGTCATGGATGCCGCGGATTTCGGCGCGCATTTCCAGGCGCAGCTTGGCGTCGAGGTTGGAGAGCGGCTCGTCCATCAGGACAATCGGCGGGCGGATGACAATGGCGCGGGCAATGGCCACTCGCTGCTGCTGGCCGCCTGAGAGCTGGCCGGGCAGTTTGTCTGCCTGGCTTTCGAGGCGCACGAGCGCCAATGCATCGATGACGCGCTTGTCGGCCTCTGCACCACGAATGCCCTGCATCGCAAGGCCGAAGCCGACATTCTTGCGCACGCTCATGTGTGGGAAGAGGGCATAGCTCTGGAAGACCATGCCGAAGCCGCGCTTTTCCGGCTCCAATTGGTCGATGCGATTGCCGCCGAGGCGGATTTCGCCGCCGGACAGGCCAAGCAGGCCGGCGATGCAGTTCAGCGCCGTGGACTTGCCGCAGCCGGAAGGGCCGAGAAGTGCAATGAATTCGCCAGGTTCAACGGTGAGATCGATCCCATCGAGGGCATTATAAGCGCCGAAGGACCGCTTGATGCCATCAAGCTCAAGGCGCGCACTTTTCCGCGATGACGCTGCTGCTGCGTTTTGAACCGGCAAAGTCAATGCAATCTCCATTTATCGGCAATCATGGCCGTTAGAAATCCGGCGCCGAGATACCCGGCGCCGGTTCAATTCGATCACCAACAATCAACCCTTCTTGGCGCCGATCTTCTCGTCCCAGATGCGGAAGGCCTGGACGAGTTGCTTGGGCTCGAGCGGCACTTCCAACGGGTTGCCGGCGATCCAGTCGGCATATTCCGGCCGGCCGAATTCCTTGATGGTTTCCTGGCTTTCTGCAGGCGCCATCTCGAGAGCGACGTCCTTTACCGCCGGACCTGGGTAGAAGTAGCCGGCATCATAGGCGATTGCTTGCTGCTGCGGCTGATAGATGAAGTTCAGCACGTCCAGCAGAACGCCGACCTTCTCATCGGAGACGCCCTTTGGGATCGCCGCATAATGCGCATCGGTGACCCAGTGGAAGCCTTCGAGCTTGCCGACCTTGGCTTCCTCAGGAACGATGCCGAGGGCACGAGGGTTGATGTCCCAACCGGTCGTCGTGGCGACGATGTCGCGCGTACCTTCGCCGAGTTCCTTGAAGACCACGGCGGTGCCGGTCGGGTAGTATTCGATGTTTTCGCCGAGCGCGGCCAGATATTCCCAGGTCTTGGACCAGCCGTTGACCGGGTCGCGCGGATTGCTGTCGCCGAGCAGGTAGGGCAGGCCCATCAGCAGCGTGCGGCCCGGGCCTGAGTTTGCAGGGCGGGCATAGAGGAACTTGTTCTTGTTCTGCTTCGTCCAGTCGAGCAGTTCCTGCGCCGACTTCGGCGGGGTCGCTACCTTGTCCGGCATATATTCAATCAGCGGGCCGGACGGGTAATAGGTGATGACGACACCCTGGTCCTTGGCAAGTGCCTGCATCTTGAATGCCTGTGGCTGCAGGATGCTTTCAAGATTTGGAAGGGCGGACTTCTTGCTGGACAGGTCGACCCAGAGACCCTGGTCGACACCGGCCGAAAGCGCGTCGGTGCCGGTCAGCACGAGATCGATATCGACCTTGCCGGCAGCCTGCTGGGCCTGGATCTTGGCCGGCAGTTCCGGAGCAGGCGCCTTGGTGAAGGAAAAGCTGGCGACGAATTCGGGCTTTGCCTTGGCGTAGTTCTCGAACATGCCTTGCGTCAGCGCCAAGTTGCCGGCGACATCGACGATGGTGATGGTTACCGGGCTTGCCGGCGCTTTTGCCTGAGCGAAAGCGCGAAGCGGCAGCATTCCGGCCGCGGCGACGCCGGCAGCTCCGCCGACGAAGGTTCTGCGTGTGATCTTCATTCCGTCCTCCTCCTCCTTTGCGCGGTGCCGGCCTTTGCCCCGAGCGCCGCTCGTTTGCATCGCGATGCACGTCTCATGCCTCGATGCCCCGGTTTTCCGGCGCATCCGAATGCTCGCAGCTCGAAGCGTTCCTCCGGGTGCAGCGCCATGCCGGCGTTCTCCTCCGCGGCATGGCTTGGCAACAGAATTCAATTGATATACTAGTATGCACGAAAGTGTCAACGTCTTGAGATCATGCATGCGGCAGGCCTCCGACTCTGAAATCCTTGCCTTTCCGGCGCCGCGCGATGCCGGCGGAAAGATCCGCCGCGTGACGACGGCGGCGGCGATCCACGAGCGGCTGCATGCCGATATTGTGTCGCTGAAAATCCCGCCGGGCACGGCGTTGCAGGAAAAGCGGATCGCCGAGGATTTCGGTGTGAGCCGCACGCCGGTGCGTGAGGCGTTGTTGAGACTCTCCGAAGGTGGGCTCGTCGACATCTATCCGCAGTCCGGCACGGTGGTTTCGCGCGTGCCCGTTTCGGCCATCCCGGAAGCAGTCGTTGTGCGCAAGGCGCTCGAGGGAACGACGGTCGAGACGGCCGCGAAAATTGGCACGGAGGGCGATATAGCGCGGCTCGATGCGATCATCGCCCGGCAGAAGACGCATGCAGCCCTCGGCAATGCCTCGGGCTTTCATGAAGAGGATGAAGCCTTTCACGAAGCGATCGCGCAGATTGCCGGTTATCCCGGTATCTGGACCATTCTCAAGGCCGTGAAGGTTCAGATCGACCGGGCGCGGCGCCTGACGCTGCCGGTACTCGGGCGCATGGACAATGTCGTGCGCGAACACATGGTGATACGCGACGCTATCGCGGCGCACGATATCGCCGCAGCGCGCGAAGCCATGGTTCATCACTTAAGCGCCGTCATACCCGACGTGGCGGAGCTGCGCTCGCAGTTTCCGGACTACTTCTGCTAAGAAAACGAGAGAGGAGACAGACGAAATGCGGCAAGGTTGGAGATGGTTCGGGCCGGAGGCACCTGTCACGCTGGACGAGGTGCGCCAGACAGGTGCAACGAACATTGTTTCGTCGCTGCATCAGGTGCCGATCGGCCGCGCCTGGACCAAGGCGGAAGTACGAGAGCGTCAGTCGCTGATCGAAACCACGCCGGCAGGCCGTTCGCAACTGACCTGGAGCGTCGTCGAAAGCATCCCGATCCCTGATGCCGTTAAGCGCAAGGGCGGGGAAGCGAAAGCCGAAATCGAGGCCTGGATTGCCAGCCTCGAAGCTGTCGCCGCCTGTGGCATTCCGATCGTTTGCTATAATTTCATGCCCGTCGTCGACTGGACCCGCACCGATCTCGACTATGTAACGCCGACCGGCGCCACGGCAATGCGTTTCGATCATGAGCGTTTTGCCGCCTTCGAATTGTTCGTTCTGCAGCGGCCGAGCGCTGCAGCCGAATATTCCGACGAGGATAGGGCACGGGCGAAAGTCGTCTATGAAAGCATGACGGAAGCGGAAATCGCCGAGCTTACTCGCATTATCACTTCGGCTCTACCAGGCTCCACGACCGAGCCGCTGACCATTCCGGCATTCCGCGAAAAGCTCATCGCATATGAAGGCATCGATGCGAAGAAGCTTCGCCAGCATCTCGTCGAATTCCTCGAAGCCGTCGTGCCTGTCGCGGAAGCGCGTGGCGTAAAGCTGACGTTGCATCCGGACGATCCGCCGCGCTCGCTTTTCGGCCTGCCGCGCATCGCATCGACGGCTGAAGATTATGCAGCGCTGTTCGATGCCGTGCCGGCGGCCGCAAACGGCATGTGCTATTGCACCGGCAGCCTCGGCGTACGCGCCGACAACGATCTGCCGACGATTGCGCGGCGTTTCGCCTCGCGCATCTACTTCGCGCACCTCCGCGCCACGACCCGCGAAGGCGACGGACGTACCTTCCATGAAAGCGCACATCTCGAAGGTGACGTGAACATGGTTGCCGTGCTGAAGGAATTGGTTGCCGAAGACCGCCGCCGCAGCGCCGACCAGTCGATCGTCTTCCGCTCGGATCATGGCCACCGCATGCTCGACGACCTGCAGAAGAATGTCACGCCCGGCTATCCCGCAATCGGGCGCCTTCGCGGCCTTGCCGAGCTGCGCGGCATTCTGCACGCGCTCGACGCGCCGCCGGCCTGATTTCAGATCCGGCTTGCCGTCGAAAGCTGCCGCAGCGCTTCGACGGCCCGTCCGGCATCGACGGCAGGTACGAAAATCTTGTCAGCGGCCTGCGAGGGACGTTTGCCGTATTTTCTGAGAGCCATGGATCGGCAAATGCGCTGACCGGCGGGGAGGGAACCCGGTTAGCGCCAGAAGAGGGGACGATCAGAAATGGTTCCGGCCGATTTCGTCCGGGCGGCGTGGCGCAGCAACGCGGACCGGCTGGTATTCGTAGATCGGATTCTCCGGTCCCAGGCGCAGAAGCGCGCAGTGAAACTTGTAATTCGCCCCGGCCACGATGTTGGAGAAGATCACGTCCATCAGTATGTTCTTCCCGACGCTGATAAAAATCGGGCGCTTGAGCTTTATCATAGCTCACCTCGCTTTTCTATCCAGTGTGCTGGATGTTTCGAGGTTGACTGTAGTATTTAATGCTTCCATCCTGAATTATACATAAGTGTATAATTCGAATTGATCGGGTGGCGAAAGAAATACTCAGCCGACACGATTAAGCCTTATGGCTTTAGAGCCAATTCCAGATAGTTGATGAGGGAATCGAATTCGACCGGCTTGCCCAGAAAGGCCAGCGCACCGCCTTCAATGGCGGCCATGCGGGTCCTCTCATCACGATAGGAGGTCATGAAGATCATCGGCGGCTTTTCAGGTTCGCGGTTGAGGATCTCCTGCAGTTCGATGCCGCTAAGTCCAGGCATCTTGACATCGACCAGCATGCAGTCGATTGCCGCCCTGTCGTCAAAGGCGAGAAACTCTTCCGCAGAGGCAAAAAGCTTGCTCTGGTAGCCGCAGGACTGGATCAGATCGTCAAGCGCCTCCCGGATGGCTTGGTCATCGTCGACGACCGCGATTGTGGATATATGTGACACGAGATTGGTAGCCTTGCTTATTCTTGCATTCCGTTGACTTATATTATGGCTGGGAACCGTGTCGCGGTACCATACAAGGGTCTAGGTTTCGCTATCTGCCTTCCAGCATTTCCGCCTTGCGCACCAGATCGGCCACCGAACGGACCTGCATCTTGCGCATCACGTTGCCACGATGCAGCTTCACAGTAATCTCGCTGATGCCGAGGTCATAGGCGATTTGCTTGTTCATCAGACCCTTGACGACGGCGGCCATCACTTCCCGCTCGCGGGGTGTCAGCGTATCGACAAGTGAGGCGACGGCATCGCTTGCCGCCATTTCCCGTCGGCGGGTCATGTCCTTTTCGATCGCGACGCCGACGGCATCGATGATATCCTGGTCACGGAAAGGCTTGGTGAGGAAATCGACAGCGCCGGCCTTCATCGCGCGCACGCTCATCGGAATATCGCCGAAACCGGTCATGAAGACGATCGGCATCCTGCTGCCGATCCGCTCGAGATGAAGCTGGAAATCCAACCCACTCAGGCCTGGCAGGCGCACATCGAGGAGGATGCAGCCCGGCCGGCGCAGGTCTGCGGTATCGAGAAAGGCGGTTGTGGTCGCGAAGGAGGCGGCGTCCATCTGGACCGACCGGAAAAGATCGACAAGCGACTCGCGGATGGATTCGTCGTCATCGACGACATAGACGATCGGTGATGCGGACTGCGAGGCTGCCTTCGATGCGGCGCTAGTGTCTTTCATGGTCGTCCTCGATAGGTATGATCATTTCGAAGATGGCGCCCCCTTCAGGATGATTGCCGGCAATCAATTGGCCGCCTCTGGCTTCCAGTGTGCTGCGGCAGATGGAGAGCCCCATGCCCATTCCGGAGGGCTTGGTCGTGAAGAAAGGGGTGAAAAGCTTCGCCATGGACTCCTCGCTGATGCCGGGGCCGAAATCCCTGACGGAGAGGGTGACGAATATATCATCCTTCCTAGCGAGCGAGATCAGAATCTTGCGCCGGTCGATAGCCGTTTCGCGCATGGCCTGCACCGCATTGGTTACAAGGTTGATGAGCACCTGTTGTAGTTCGATGCGGATCGCTTTCACCGTGAGCGGCTCTTCGGCCGGGATCACGTCAAAGTCGACCATGTCGCGCTGGAAGTCGTGCTCCATCAGGGCGCCCGTTTCCTCTATCAGCGTTTCGAGATCGACCTGTTCGGGCGTGCGATCTGTCTGTGTCAGCATCGAGCGGGTATTGTGGATGATTTCGCTTGCCCGCTGGCTGTCGCGGATGATGCGCTCGGCCGAACGCCGCACGGCAGCAAGGTCCGGTGGCTCGCGATTCAACCATCTGAGCAGCGTCTGGGCGTTGACGACGATGGCGCCGAGCGGTTGGTTGAGCTCATGGGCGAGCGATGCGGAAAGTGTGCCGACGGTTGCTGCGCGTGAGGCCAGGGCCAGTTCATCCTGAGCCTCGCGAATGGCTTTCTGCATCATTTCCCGCTGGGTGATATCCACCATGCCGACAACCACGCGGTTGAAGGCAGTGGGATCTTCCGGAAAACTCATGCTCATGATGACGAGCCTGGTCTCACCGTTTTCCGCGACCAGATTGCCCTTACCCTCGAAATGCCGTTCCCCACAGAAGATGGCATTCATGAGGTCCAGAAAGGTATCGTCATCGGGAGCGATGTAGCGCCGCATCGTGAGCGCCGGCGGGCCGTCACCTACGTGGCCGAGCAGTTCCAGCGCTGCGTCGTTGGAGGCGATCGTTCGAATGAGGCCTGTGCAGGTGGCGATAATGCCTGGATTGGTGCGGTAATATTCTTTGAGATCGGCCACGCCTTCGGCTTTCAAGGACATCAGGAAGGCGCGCACCGCAGAATAATCCCGTTCCCATAGGGCGATACGGCTGTGCTCGAAGATGTAGCGATAGCGTGTTTCGCTGTCGCGCAGATGCAGGTTGGCTTCGATCAGCCCCGCGCGCGCCGCCTCGTTCCGGAGAATGAGGGCGCAGGTGATGGTGATGGCGGCGAGAGAAACCGCCAGTCGCAACTGGGCTGGAATGTCCTCATCGAGACCATGCGAGTAGAAATAGGCAAAGACGGTAAGGGCGGCACAGACAACGGCCAGGAGCGTGGTGCCCATTCTCGTCAGCATTTCTGCCGACAGCAGGAGCACGATGACATAGAGAACGGCGATGGCGCTTTCGATCTCCGTGAAGGCATCGACATAGAGCACGGCGGCGCCGAGCACCAGTGCGATCAGGCCAAGCGTGATCTCATGCGAGAGCGTTCCCCGGCGATTGACGAGTTTCGATACAATAGATGGTCCCATACCCCCTCGCTATTGGTTCCGGTCTTCTACCCATACCGGCTGGTGTGCGCCACCTTAACGGCGTGTTTATTGGCGCAAAACTATACCAAAGTGTTGGAAGCTTAGGCGAATTGTCTCTACGCTTGAAAAGGAAAGACCGTCCCGGGCGGCGGGACGGTCTCTGGCGGATGGGAGGATCCGCGGGGCTTCGGCGGAGGGGAGCGCCTGCCCGAGGGTGGCAGGGGCGATGCCACCAGCCTGGAACCATCGATGGTCGGGTCGGTTCCGAGCTACGACTACAGGTTAAATCCAAACGTCCTGCGACATAACTATACTTACGTTTTGGTCCGGCCATACGAACGGCTGGTCGGGTTTCCTGAACGAACAGCTCTGAAGCTTCCCTGCGTGTGGAATAAAACCGCCATCTCATTTTGAGATGGCCGCATCGAATAAACCTATTTGTCACAATAGTTTCGCCACGGCGTAGTCTTGGGAGGGAAAACATTTTTAGGACATTGCTGTTGAATATGTGCGCTTTGGCCAGACCGGCCTGGAATGCCGCCTTCAGCATAGGCCCAGACGGATGAGGAGTTGCTCAGCTATTTCCGCGGCAATTCCGGTTCGATCTATCACCTTTGCGGATCGGCTGCGATGGGTCCGGATGCCACGACGTCGGTGGTCGATGCGTCGCCGAAGGTGCATGGGATAAGTGGGCTGCGGATCGTCGATGCCTCGATCTTTCCGAACATCACGGCAGGTAATATCAATGCGCGACGATGATGGTGGGGGAGAAGGGCGCGGCGGCGATCCTCGCCGCAGCCTGAAAGCTGACACTTAATGCCGATGGATCGGGTCGATCCAGGGCACGTCTTCGGGTTTCTCGATCGGTTCGATATCGAGATTCACGACAACCGGTTCCTGGCCTGAGCGCATGACTACGCATTCCAGCGTCTCGTCGCGGTTGGCGTTGATTTCCTGATGCGGCACGAAGGGCGGCACGTAGATGAAATCGCCGGGGCCGGCTTCGGCGGTGAATTCCAGGTTTTCGCCCCAGCGCATACGGGCCTTGCCTTTCACCACGTAGATGATGCTTTCGAGATCGCCGTGGTGATGGGCACCGGTCTTGGCGTTGGCGTTAATCGTTACCGTGCCGGCCCAGATCTTTTCGGCGCCGGCACGCGCGTTGTCGATGGCGGTTGCTCGGTTCATGCCCGGGGTCTGCGCCGTATTCGGATCAAGCGCATTGCCGGGGATGACCTTCACGCCATGTTCGCGCCAGTCGATATGCTTGTGATCGTCGCTCATGCCGCTCCTCCTGCTTTCGAACTCAATCTAGGCAAGGGGGGACCGGTGGCCAAGGGGCGCCTCTCGGATTCGTTGCCGGCAATGGCCCGCTTCCCTTGGGGCGGACAGCAGCGGGCGGAACATCCTCAGGCATTTGTTGGAGCGATGAAGCGATGTCGGAGTAGCATGTGCCGTCGCGAGGGTCGGGATTGAGAACGGCGGAAATAATGCTCTTAACGGTATCGAGAACAGCGATCATCGGCTCGGCGACGAGGTTTGTCGTCAGACGCCTGAACTCGACGGCCTTGAGGCCGGCGGCATCGGCGCGGCGGATGCGATCGGCGAAATGAGCGCCTTCCTCGGCAGACAGCCATTCAATGCAAGCTGAATAAAGACGCATGAAAACTCCTCCACTATGCCTGCAGGCATGGGACAGATCGCGACCTGCGGCAAGAGGGATCAGCTAACGGCACGGATGATTTTCCGCCACGGCTTGACGGGCAGAACCAATGCCGGAAGAGTTGGCGGATCGGCCGGAGCTGCAGGCCGCATTCGGGAGGATTTCATGGATCTGGGATTGAAGGGAAAGACCGCCGTCATCACCGGTGGTTCGGTCGGTATCGGACTTGCCATCGCCGAAGGGCTGGCAGCGGAGGGCGCCAACCTCATTTTATCTGCGCGTGGACGCGAGCGGCTCAATGCTGAAGCTGTGCGCATCGCCACAAAATATGGTGTCAGCGCCACTGCGGTTGAAAGCGATGTGGCGACCGTCGAAGGCACGGAGGCGATCATCGCGGCGGCAGCCGAACGTGGCGGAGCCGATATTCTCATCAACAATGCCGGCACCGGCTCCAACGAGACGGTCATGGAGGCGCCCGACGAGAAGTGGCAGGCGTATTTTGATCTGCATGTGATGGCCGCCGTGCGCCTTGCGCGCGGAATTGCGCCGCAGATGAAGAAGCGCGGCGGCGGGGTGATCCTTCACAATGCCTCGATCTGCGCCGTGCAGCCGCTGTGGTACGAGCCGATCTACAACGTCACCAAGGCGGCGCTGATGATGTTTTCCAAGACGCTCTCCACCGAGCTCGTCAAGGACAAGATCCGCGTCAATTGCGTCAATGCCGGCCTTATCCTGACGCCTGACTGGATCAAGACCGCCAAGCAACTGACGGCCGAAACCGGCGGCGACTGGGAGGGTTATCTGCAGAGCGTGGCGGACGAACATGCCTCGTCCAAGCGTTTCGGCACGCCGGAGGAGTTGGCGAATTTCTTCGTCTTCCTCTGCTCCGACCGGTCTAGCTATAGCATCGGCTCTACCTATTTCGTCGATGGCGGTATGCTGAAGACGGTCTAAACGCGATTTAGTGGTCCTACGCCTGGGTCTGTGCGGAGCCGGCTGTCAGACGACGGAAGACTTTATCGGCGCGGTTTTACGGCAACATAGAAGACCGAAATAACCTACTAAAAATGGTTATTTTGTTGTTTCTTCATGGCTCTGACTTTATTTCCCTGTTATTACGGAAGCATAGTGCCGCAAAGTGCAGGGCGACCCAGATGTTGACGAAAAAGGGAAAATACGGACTGAAGGCGCTGGTCGATCTGGCGCGGCTTGCGCCGGGTGAAACCGCCTTCATCAACGATATCGCCTCGCGCAACAATATTCCAAAGAAGTTCCTCGATACGATCCTGCTCGAACTGCGCAATGTCGGCATCCTGCGGTCGAAGAAGGGGCCGGGCGGCGGCTACTCACTTTCGCGGCCTGCGTCGGATATCCGCATCGGTCACGTCATCCGTACGCTGGATGGGCCGCTTGCGCCGATCCGGTGTGCCAGCCGGACGGCTTATGAGGCCTGCGACGACTGCGCCGATCCCGAGACTTGTCAGGTGCGGCGCTCGATGACCGAGGTCCGGGACGCGATCGCCGCCATTCTCGACAACATGACGCTCGAACAGTTCGTTGCCGGCGGCGGCATCGAGACGGTCGAGGAAAAGCTTCCGGTTTCCGCCGCAAGCTGATCCGTCTCCTGTTGTTTTCACGCACGCTCCCGCTCAGCATATTGCTGCTGGGACTCCTTCAGCTTTCCCTGATTTTTTGAATATGGGCACCTGCCGCATCGAGCAGCGCCGCACGCGGGATTGCCATGTCGTGAATGCGGGCGTTGCGCCAGTGGCGGTCGAGGTTGAGTACGAGGCTGCCTGTCACGCTGCCTGCCAGTTCGAAGAGGGCATTCGCCGTATCCAACGCCACTTCGGTTGCGGCAAGGCAGACCGATGAGGCCGAGAAATGGGCTTCCGCCATGGCAGTTTCGGTGGGGCTGACCTGCGCGATATCGAGCTTGCGGCCTGCCTGTTCAAGCGCGCCGGTCGCGGTTTCAATGCGGATGGCGTGCTCGCCGATTTTGCCCAGGAGGCCAGAGGGGGCCTTCGCCATGACGAGCAGGTCGGCAAAGGCGGCGCGGGCGATGCCGAGGCTGACGGCCGCCTGCAGCAGAAGTCCCAAGGATTTTTCCGTGGCGCAATCGCCAGACAAAGCGGCGGCAACAGTCTCGGCATTCACATGCAGCTTGCCAGCAACCAGCGTCGCCGTGCCGTTGGTGCGCAGGCCGAAGGCGTCCCAATCGTCCACCGCCTGCAGTTCATCGCTGTCGTGCTGAAGATAGAGAATTGCTCTGCGGCGGTCGGGATCGATCGCTGCTGCGGCAATCCAGTCGGCGAAAAGAATGGCAGCTGCCTGTTCCGATCGGCCTGTCAGGCGAAAGCCGGAGCCCTCGGCAACGAGGCTTGCCTGATCGGCAAAACGGGCAGCAGCGAAACGGTCACCATCCAGCGCGCGGCTGAAAAGGGCGATCTTCAGTTCTTCCGAAGGCTGGCTACGCAGCCCTTCCAGCACCCGGAAGTGAGATGCCAGCACGTTGCCGATCGAGGCGTCGCTTTCGGCGATGATGGCGACGATCTCAGCGAGCAAGGTGTTTGAGATATCGATCCCGGTATATTCGGGGGGAACGGTGATTGCGGTAAGGCCGGATTGCGAGAGCATGTCGAGTTCGGCGTTCGGCATGAGGCGGGTGATGTCCCGTTCGCTTGCCTGCTGGCGAAAGGCGGTGGCAAGCTCGCGGGCCGCGGAGACGGCCTCCTCCTCAGTCTCGATGCGGTGCGCCGGAGAACGCATATTGTCGCGAAGTTGCGATACGGTGCCCATCTGCCACTCTTTCCTAATGCTAAAAAAGTGCGTGATTGCATTGGCTTGCGTAAGGCCGCTTTTTCCACAAAAGCCCGGCTGGGCGAATTTTCTTACCAACTTGATCGCCTTGCCGTATGCTCTACTTATGGTTAAGGGACGGCGAACCGATCAGGAATAATGATGAGCGATTCTCTTGCACGAAGCCGCGAGGGTTCGAAGGCTGGACGTCAGCCGCGTCCGCGCGTGAGCATGGATATAGCCGACATCCCGACCTATGCCATCGGTGACGTGCATGGGCGTCTCGACCTGCTGCAGAAAGCGGAAGAGGCGATCGTACGCGACGCCGAGCATCTGCCGGGAACCAAACTCATCGTCATGCTCGGCGACTATATCGATCGTGGTCCGCAATCCGCACATGTCATCAACCATCTCATGGATCCAGCGCCCGAAGGATTCGAACGCATCTGCCTTGCCGGCAATCATGAGATCGTCATGCTCGACTATATCGACGGCTGGGCATCCTATGACGACTGGATGACCATGGGTGCTGCTGAGCTTCTGCGATCTTACGGCCTCGATCCCGATCATCTGCCTCTCGTCTTCCGCTCGGGTGCGCAGCTCGACGCCTTCATCCGCCAGTCGCTGCCGCATACGCATATCGATTTCATCCGCTCTTTGCCGATCATGCTCGATACGCCCAACGTCGTCTTCGTGCATGCGGGCATCGACCCCCGGGTGCCACTCGACGAGCAGGCCGACGACGACCTGGCCTTTATCCGCCAGCGCTTCCTGGAAAGCCCGCTGCCGCTGCCGAAGCTCATTGTGCATGGCCACACGCCCGGCGACCAGCCGGATGTGCAACCGATGCGGCTGAACCTCGATACCCGCGCCTTCAAGAGCGGCAGGCTCTCCGTCGCCCGCTTCTGGCAGGGACAGGTTTACCTCTTCTCCACCTGAGCCTTAAGGTATTTCCAGTTTTCTTCGAAACACGAAATACTCTCTTTGTTTCACGCAGTTCCAGACGCAAGGTCGCAATGCACTTTTGCTGGAATTGCTCTAGGCAGCATTCTCCTCCGCATCGACGCGAGCCGGCGCTTCTGCCGGCTTTTTACGCCAGCGGCGCAGCACGACGTAAAAGACCGGCGTCAGGAACAGGCCGAAGATCGTCACGCCCAGCATACCGAAGAACACGGCCGTGCCGAGCGATTGACGCATTTCGGCACCTGGGCCGGTGGCGATGGCAAGCGGCAGAACGCCGAAGATGAAGGCGAAGGCCGTCATCAGGATCGGGCGCAGGCGCAGATGACTTGCCTCGATTGCAGCATCAACGACGCTTTTTCCTTCTTCCTCCGCCTGTCTTGCAAACTCGACGATCAGGATAGCGTTCTTCGCCGCAAGGCCGATCAGGACGATCAGGCCGATCTGGGTCAGGACATTGTTGTCCATTCCTCTGAGCCACACGCCGATCAACGCGGCGAGCACTGCGAGTGGGACAATAAGGATGATCGCCAGAGGCAGGACCCAGCTTTCATATTGTGCCGCAAGCGCAAGGAAGACGAAAATGACAGACAGGGCGAAGATGTAGACGGCGGTATTGCCGGTGTGGGTTTCCTGATAGGCAAGCTCCGTCCACTCGAAGGTCGTTCCCGGCGGCAGGATCTGCCCCGCCAGCGCTTCCATCTTCTTGATGGCATCGCCGGTCGATGTGCCGGGCGTCGGATTGCCCTGAAGCGGCACCGAGACATACATGTTGTAGCGCTGGACAAGTGCCGGACCGCTGGAATCCTGGATGTCCATCAGGGTGCCAAGCGGAACCAGTGCGCCGGTTGCCGAGCGAACTTTCAGGGCGAGAATATCGTCCCTGTCCATGCGGTATTGCCGATCGGCCTGGGCGCGAACCTGGTAGACGCGCCCGAACGCATTGAAATCATTCACATAGGCCACACCGAGGTTAATAGAGAGCGCGTTGAAGATGTTGGGGATCGGCACGTTCAGGAAACGTGCCTTGTCGCGGTCGATCGCGAGGAAATATTGTGGGCTCGCATCCGAGAATGTCGTGAAGACGCCTGTCAGACCCGGAGTCGTGGCCGCGGCGCCCATCATCTGGCGGGCCAGACCAAGGACTCGCGTCATGTCCGCGTTTTCAAGATCCGAAATCTGCATCTTGAAGCCGCCGGAATTGCCGACGCCGCGCACCGATGGAGGCGGGATGGCAATGATGAAGGCTTCCTGTATGCTCTGCAGCTTGCCATAGAGCTCGCCGATGATCTTGTTGGCGGTTTCGCCACCTTCCTCACGCTCGGCAAAGGATTTGAACGGGACGAAGACGACGCCAGCATTCGAGGCATTGGTGAAGGTCGCCCCGCTGAAACCGGCAAATTGCACGGCATTGCCCACACCGGGCACCGTGCGGGCAATTTCGCCCACCTGTTTGACGACGGCATCGGTACGCGCCAGCGAGGCGCCGTCCGGAAGCTGGATGACGACGATCGCGTAGCCCTGGTCCATGGTCGGGATGAAGCCGGAGGGAACCTTCTGGCCCATGTACCAGGTCGCGCCCAGCAAGCAGGCGAAGACGACGAGCGAAGAGATCAATCCAACCCAGCTGCTGACCAGATGCCGGACGATCCAGGAATAGCCCGAACTCATTCGATCGAACCCGCCGTTGAAGCCGTTCGCAAGTCCGCTTCCCAGCTGAGAGAAGATATTCTTGCGCTTGGCTTCGTGATCATGGGCTTTCAGCAATATGCCTGCGAGCGCAGGCGAAAGGGTCAGCGAGTTCAATGCGGAAATCGCCGTCGTGACCGAGATCGTCACCGCGAACTGCTTATAAAATTGCCCGGAAATGCCGGGAATGAACGCCGTTGGCACGAATACTGCGATCAACACCAGCGAGATGGCGACGACGGCGGTTCCGACTTCGTCCATCGTGACGTGCGAGGCCTGTTTCGGGGTCATGCCGCGCGCCAGGTTTCGCTCGACGTTTTCCACCACCACGATCGCGTCGTCGACGACGATACCGATCGCCAGCACGAGACCGAACAAGGTGAGCATGTTGAGCGAGAAGCCGAAGGCGAGCAGGACGGCGAAAGTACCGATCAGCGATACGGGGATGGCGATGATCGGAATGAGGGCGGTTCGCCAGGATTGCAGGAAGACGAGGACGACGATCGCCACGAGGATCGCGGCTTCGGCAATGGTCCTGTAGACCTCATTGATGGAATCCGAGATGAATTCGGTCGTATCATAGATGATACGGTACTCCAGACCCTGCGGGAAATTTTGAGACAGGTCCTTCATGATGCTTTGGATCTGATGGGCCGTGTCCAGTGCATTGGTTCCCGGCCGGGCGAAGATGCCGAGAGCAACTGCGGGGTCGTTGTTGAGATAGCTGTTGGTGACGTAATCCTGTGCACCGAGCTCGATACGGGCGACATCCTGCAAGTTTACAAGCCGGCCGCCAGCTGTCGATTTCACAATGACGTAGCGAAACTGGCGCACGTCCGAGAAGCGTCCGTCCGTGCGCACCGTATATTCAAAAGCATTCTTGCCGGTCACGGGCGGGGCGCCGATCTTGCCGCCTGACACCTGGACGTTCTGGTCTCTCAACGCCGCAACAACGTCGTCAGATGTCATTCCGTAGGCGGAGAGCTTTTCCGGATCCAGCCAGATTCTCATCGAATACTGGCGCTCGCCGAAGAGCTGCACATCGCCGACGCCGTCAAGGCGCACGAGAACGTCGCGTATGCGGTTACGAGCGTAGTTCGAGACATAGAGCTGGTCATAGCGGTGCGACGGCGACAAAAGGTGCACCACCATCATCAGGTCAGGCGAGCTCTTGTCGGTGGTCACGCCAAGCCGCTGGACTTCCTCGGGAAGACGGGGCAGGGCGATGGAAACGCGGTTCTGCACAAGAACCTGAACCTTATCGAGATCGGTACCGAGCTTGAAGGTGATCGTCAGCGACATGGCGCCGTCGGCGCTGGAATAGGAAGACATATAAAGCATGTCTTCGACGCCGTTGATCTGCTGTTCGAGCGGGGTCGAAACCGTGTCGGCGATCGTCTGCGGATCGGCGCCTGGATAGGAGGTGCGCACGACGATAGTCGGAGGCGCGATCTCCGGATATTGGGAGACCGGCAATTGCGTATAGGCGATGCTGCCGACGACGAGCAGAACGATCGAGATGACCGCCGCAAAAATCGGCCGGTCGACGAAGAAATGGGCAAATCTCATTGGCCGCTCTCCGCACCGGCGGCTTCCGGCGGCGCGTCTGTCCGCTCCTTCGGCAGTTCGGTCATCTGAGGTGTTACCTTTGCGCCGGGCCGGGCGCGTATCAGGCCGTTGACGATGATCGTCTCGGTGCCGTCAAGGCCTTCGCGGATCACGCGATAGCCGTAGAGCCGCGGACCGGGCCTCACGGGCTTGGTCGAGACCGTGCCGTCTGCGCCGACGACATAAACGACGCGCTCATTCTGGTCCGAGCCGATTGCCTCGTCAGGGACGAGAATGGCCTGATAGGTGTTGGAGGCTTCGACCTGGATGCGGCCGAAGAGGCCGGGCTGAAGGACGAGATCGGGGTTGGGGAAGCGGGCACGCAGACGAATGGTGCCACTCTCATTGTCGATCCGGTTCTCGGCGAAATCGAGTTTTCCCTTGAAGGGCTTGGAATTCGGATCCGAGATCGTGACCGTCACATCCAGTCCGCCACCCCCCTGCTGGAGATCCTTGCCGAGCTTGCGTGCCGTGTCGGCGAAATTCAGCAGGCGGCGCTCGTCGACGTCGAAATAGAAATCGATCGGGTCGAGTGAGACGATCGTCGTCAGCACCGTCTGATCTGTCTGCACGAGGTTGCCGGCGGAGATCAGGCGCCGGTCGATGCGGCCGCTGAGGGGCGCGGCGATCTCGGTATATTCCATGTCGAGAGCCGCGCGATCAGCTGCAGCCTGCGCGCCGCGGACATTAGCCTGTGCCGAATCGAATTCGCGGCGGCGATCGTCCAGCGTCTGCGCCGACTGGCTGCCGCTCGAAGCAAGTGACTGGGCCCGCTTATACTGAGCATCGGCAAAGACCAGAGCCGATTTCGACGCCTCGAGCGCAGCATTGGCCTGATTGAGCGCGGTTACGAACGGCCTCTGATCGATGACAAAAAGCCGGTCGCCCTTCTTCACCAGGGCACCGTCGGTGAAGTCGATTTCCTGCAGGTAACCACCGACGCGCGAGCGGACGGAAACCTCGTCGACAGGCTCGAAGCGGCCGATGAACTCATCATTGTCGACCACATCGCGCACGACGGGCTTGGCGACGGTGACGGGCGGGGGAGCAGGCGCCTGCTGCGCCTCAGCAATGAGCGGCAGGAAGGCCGCAAAGCAGCCGAGCGCCAGTGTCTGTCGAAGCGAATAAGCCATTCCGGTCCCCCTTGCGGGCGGCCGAATGCAGCCGCCTGAACCTATGCCTAAGATAAGCTGTTCATGTCTGCTGGAACGAAAGCATGAGCCTCGTCCTAAGTCCGAATTCTACTCATGCGTGGCTGCCGGGAAGATGACAGATGCAAAACCAGCATCTCTAAATCAACCGGAGGGAGAAATTCTGCTTCTCCGTAACCCTCTGAAGGCAGACTATAAACGGGAGAATCCAAAAATTGCAAATGCCAATTGAGTGCACGGATTTGGAGTTCGGCAAACTCCCAGCATTTCCGGTGATATGCCACTTCATCACATTGTGGAGACGAATTTGCCCGCTGCTTGAACTTTTCAAAGACCGAAGCGAAGGCTCTGCTTGGCCGTGAGCGCTGCGGCATTTTGGCCGCAGGTGCGGAATCTTACGGTTGCATCCTTGTGCATTGCCCATGCTCAATATATGTACCGATATCATAAGGGTGCTTATTAATAGCCGGCGAAGGTATATGACCAACAATCCAACACTCGGTTTTCTTCTGCACGACGTTGCCCGTCTGCTGCGCAAGCGGTTCGAGCAGCGCGCAAAGGACCTTGGGTTGACGCGGTCTCAGTGGCAGACGCTTGCCTATCTCGCCAACAATGAGGGCATCCATCAGAGCGGGCTTGCCGAAATCCTCGAAATCGAGCCGATCACGCTGGTCCGCATCCTCGACAAGCTCGCCGAGCGCGGCCTGATCGAGCGCCGCCAGCACCCGACCGACCGGCGCATCTGGCTGCTTTACATGCGCGAAGCTGCTCATCCGATTCTCGCCGAAATGCGAAAGATCGGTGACGTGACACGCGGCGAAGCGCTGGAAAGCATCGCACCCGAACAGCGCGAGCAGCTTTTCCATATCCTATCCGTAATGAAGACGAACCTGGTGCAGGCGTGCCGGTCCCCGGTCGCCGAGAATGAGACGAAACATGGCTGATCAATCCTCCCTGCGCGTCGTGTCCGACGCGAATGCCAAGAATCCTGCCGAAGAAAAAGAAATTCCCCAACAACCGGAAACGGTGGCTGAGGCGCCTTCATCCAATTCAGCGCCCGCGGCCGCCGCGGTGGCTGCGCCTGGCGGCAACAAGGTCCGCCGCCGGCGCAGCTTCACCCGACCCGTCCTATTTGCCCTGCTGCCCGTCGCGCTCGTCGTCGGCGGCTACTATTACGTCAACGGCGGTCAGGTCATGTCGACCGACAATGCCTATATACAGGCCGATATGGTGGGTATCACGACCGACGTTTCCGGTATCGTCGCGCAGATAAACGTGCATGAGAACGAGCAGGTCAAGGCCGGACAGGTGCTCTTCAGCCTGCAATCGGACGCCTTCAGGATCGCGCTCGATGGCGCCAAGGCGCAGCTCGGCGCACAGCGCAATCAGATCATGAACCTCAAGGCCAGCTATCAGCAATCGCTTGCCGAGATCACCCAAGCTGAGGCCGATCTGCCCTATTACCAGGATCAGTTCGACCGGCAGCAGAATCTTGTCAACAACGGCAGCGCGACCCAGTCGGCCTATGACGAAGCCAAGCACAATCTCGAGGCTGCGCAGCAGAAAGTTTCCGTCGCCAAGGCGGAAGCAGCAACGACGCTTGCCCAGCTCGGCGGGAGTGCCGACCAGCCGGTCGAAGAAAACCCGCTCTATCTGCAGGCCAAGTCGCAGGTCGACAATGCCCAGCGCGAGCTTGATCACAGCGTGGTCAGGGCGCCCTTCGACGGCATTGTCACCAATGTGAATGCGCTGCAGGTCGGCTCCTACCTCCAAGCTTCGCAGCAGGCCTTTTCGCTGGTTTCGACCTCGCATCTGTGGATTGCCGCAAGTCCGAAGGAGACGGAACTTACTTACGTGAAGCCCGGCCAAGCGGTAGATATCTATGTCGACACCTATCCGGGCGTCCTATGGAAGGGCAAGGTCGAGAGCATCAGCCCGGCATCGGGTTCTTCCTTCTCACTGCTGCCGGCGCAGAACACCACCGGCAACTGGGTAAAGGTCGTACAGCGCATTCCGATGCGCATCAGCATCGACAACTCTCAGGGCAAGCCACCGCTTCGCGTCGGCATGAGCACGGTCGTCGATGTCGATACCGGCCGTGCGCGGGGCCTGCCTGACTTCGTCAGCAAGTTTCTGGGCGACATCAAGAGCCACGAGTAACGGCTATGAGTAATGCTCCGTCATCACCGGCAATCCCGGTTGCCAATCGCGGCGCGATCACGGCCTGCGTAATCCTGGCCGTCATTATCCAGGCGCTGGATACGACGATCGCCAACGTGGCGCTGCCTTACATTCAAGGCAGCGTTTCGGCGTCCGCCGACCAGATCAATTGGGTTTTGACCTCCTACATCGTCGCGGCCGCGATCATGACGCCGCCGTCGGGCTTTCTTGCTGCCAAGTTCGGCCGCAAGCGCGTGCTGTTGACGGCGATTGTGGGCTTCGTCGTCGCCTCCGTGCTTTGCGGTCTGGCGCAATCGCTGCCGCAGATTGTTGCTTTCCGTCTGCTGCAGGGCCTGTTCGGCGCCTCGCTAGTTCCGCTTTCCCAGGGCATCCTTCTCGACATTTATTCCGTCGAGGAGCGCGGCTCGGCCATGGCCCTATTCGGCGTCTCGGTCATGGTCGGGCCGGTTCTGGGTCCTGTCATCGGCGGCTGGCTGACCGACAATATCAGCTGGCGCTGGGTCTTTTACATCAACGTGCCGATCGGTGCGCTCGCCTTTGCCGGCATCGTCATCTTCGTTTCAGAGACGAAGAGGGATGCGCTCGCCAAGCTCGACTGGTTCGGCTTCGGGATGATGAGCCTGTTCATTGCCGCGCTCCAGCTCTTCCTCGACCGCGGCGAGCAGCTTGACTGGTTTTCCTCCGGCGAAATCGTCATCGAAGCGATTGTCTGTGCCGCAGCCTTTTATCTGCTCCTGGTGCATACGCTGACGGCGGAGAAATCCTTCGTCAATCCGCGGCTGTTCCTCGACCAGAATTTCACCGTCAGCATGATCTTCATCTTCGTGATCGGCATCACCTATCTCGCCTCGCTGGCGCTGATGACGCCATATCTGCAGACGCTGATGGGCTATCCGGTCATCACGGCGGGCATCGTCATGGGGCCGCGCGGCCTGGGGACCATGCTCTGCATGTTCATCGTCGGCCGGCTGATCGGCAAGGTGGATACGCGCTGGCTGCTGCTGCTCGGTCTCGGCCTGACGGCCTGGGCAATGTATGACATGACTGGCTGGACGCCTGACGTTTCGCAGTGGACGATCGTTTCGGTCGGCTTCATCCAGGGTGCCGGCCTCGGCTTCCTGTTCGTACCGTTGACGACAATCGCCTTTGCGACGCTGCCGGCGCAGATGCGCGGCGACGGGACCGGCCTCTACAACCTGTCGCGTAATATCGGGTCCTCTGTCGGCATCTCGATCGTCTCGGCGCTGATCGTCGAGAACACGCAGAGCAATCACGAGTCAATCGCAGCCTATGTGACGCCGTTCAACCACGCTTTCAATGCCACGGCGGCACAAGGCCTCAACCCGCTGACGGCGGTCGGCCGCGCGGCGCTTAACGACGTCATCACGCTGCAGTCGACAATCATTGCCTATATGGACGACTTCAAATTGCTGATGCTGATGTCGCTTGCCGTCATGCCACTGGTCCTGTTGCTGCGCAAGCCGAAGGCTGCGCCCGCCATGGACCATAGCGCCGTCATGGAATGAGGTTGAAGGTTCCCATTAGCGGAACGGCTTGCTCAGATATCGCGATCCCTGAATGCCGAAGCGCCATGGTGCTTCGGCATTTTTCGTAATGCCGATCCGCTTGCCTGAGACGATGGGCACAGGAGCGGAAGGCGAGATCGCATAGGGTGGCCGGTCGAGCGTCCGATCGTTGACGGAGATATCGATGTCGAGTGCCTGGCAGAGTTTGCCTGGGCCGCTGCAGAGCTGGGTCAGCACATCGGTGCCGCGCCGCTCCATCATGGCCGGCAGGCCGATTTCCGGCTCCAGCGCACGGATCAGCACTGCCGAGCCCGGTGTACAGACGAAGTTCAGGCACCAGTACATGCCGTAGATGCGGTAGATATAGACATTGCCTGGGCGACCGTACATGGCGCCGTTGCGCTTGGTCGGGCCGCGGAAACTGTGGGAGGCCTCGTCATCGGGGTAATAGGCTTCCGTTTCGGTAATGCGCCCGCCTGCGTCGTTAACCGTCAGATGGCAACCGAGTAGGTCGCGGGCGACCTCGACCGCATCACGTTCGAAGAAATGGCGCAGGCTTTCCCCGGCAAGCGGGCCGGCGCCGATCGCGCCATTGATCGTCTCTATGCTCATGGAGAGTGGCGATAGCATTCCCATCGAGGATCTGTCACCCGAACAATGTATGGCTTATGATCTCGTCAGTATCATTTTGGCACGGATTCAGTGGCCGGCATTGGGGTCGCGCATTGGAATGGAGGATACGGTGACGGAAACCGGATCGCTTGCCGGGAAGGAATCTTCGAGGCCTTCGTTCAGTTCTTCCTCCAGCAGAGCGGCATCCTTGCTGCGGGCGCTGTCGCCGTGGACAGGTTCGAGTGCGGAAGAAAGCAATGCTCTTGCCCTGGCTACGGCATTTTCGTGCGTGAGGTCGGGGGCGCTGCGCAGCGTGACTGCAATCCTGTCTTCACCCTCGTTGCCGAACTCGACGACGAAGCCCTCATCCGTCTGGTAAACCATGATGTCGCTGAGTGCCATACCCGTTCCTCCGAGAATGCTAATATGAGTGAACCGTGTTTTCGGAGTTTTGTCGAGCGAAGACCTTCACCAGCCAGTCTATGAAGACGCGCACGCGCGGCGAGAGCTGGCGGTTGCGCGGATAGAGCAGCGAGACCGGCGTCGGCGTGAGCGGAAAATCAACAAGAACTTGGACGAGGGTGCCGGCGGCAAGATCCTGTTCGGCGTGGTAACGCGGGATCTGGATCATGCCGAGACCCATACGTGCGGCGGAGATGTAGCTTTCGGCTGCGTTGACGGTCACGGTTGCGGGAATGGTGATGTTGTGGATGCTTCCATCGACGATGAATTCCAGGGGCAGGGGGCCGGTGCTGCCGGTCGCGCGGAAGCCGACCATGCGATGCGCATCCAGCCTGTCGGGATGTTCGGGCTGACCGAAAGCAGCGACATAGGACGGCGAGGCGAGGGTGATCTCTTCCAGCATGGTGACGCGCCGGGCGACCATGTCGCTGTCCTGCGGAGTACCGACACGCAGAACGCAATCGATGCCCTCGCGCACCAGATCCACCAGTCGGTCGCCCTCACTCATATAGAACTCGATATCAGGGTAGGCTTCCAGAAAGGACGGCAGGCTCGGCAGCACGAAATGGCGGGCGAGCGTGCCGTGTACGTCTACCCGCAGCAGGCCTTTCGGTTTGGCACCGGCAAAGGCACCCTCCGCGTCTTCGATGTCGGCGAGGATCGACAGACAACGCTGGTAGTATGCCTCGCCGTCGAGTGTCGGGCTGACATGGCGCGTGGTGCGCTGAAGCAGGCGCACACCGAGGCGGGCTTCCAGTTGTTTGACCGCGTCGGTCACCGTCGAGCGCGGCAGGCCGGTATCTTCGGCCGCGAGCGTGAAGCTGCGGCGCTCCACGACGCGGGAAAAGACCCGCATGGCATCAAATCTGTCCATGTTATTTATTCGTATTCGCCGGATGGTAATGCCGAATAATGGCCGATTATCCGCAAAGTGAAAAGGGGCATCTTCTTCTCATCAAAAGGGCGCTGCGGCGCCGAACCAAAGGAGAAGAACATGTCTGCTAATCAAAACAAGGTCGCTCTCGTTACCGGCGCTTCCCGTGGCATCGGTGCCTCGATTGCCGAACGACTAGCAAAGGACGGCTTCACCGTCGTCATCAACTATGCCGGCAATGCCGCTCTTGCCGAAGAACTGGCGCAAAAAATCGAAAAAGCTGGCAGCAAGGCACTGACGGCACAAGCTGACGTCGCCGATGCTGACGCCGTGCGCCGCATGTTCGATGCTGCAGAAGCAGCCTTCGGCGGTATCGACGTTCTCGTCAACAACGCCGGCATCATGTTGCTTTCGCGCCTTGCCGATGTCGACGACGCGACGTTCGACCGCCAGATCAGCATCAATCTCAAGGGCACGTTCAACACGCTGCGCGAAGCTGCCAAGCGTCTGCGTGACGGTGGCCGGGTCATCAACTTCTCGAGTTCGGTCGTCGGCTTGAAGCCGGAAACCTACAGCGTCTACGCTGCCACGAAAGCCGCCGTCGAGACGATGGGCGCTATCCTGTCCAAGGAAATGCGCGGCCGCCAGATCACCGTCAACACGGTCGCGCCAGGCCCGACAGCCACCGACCTCTTCCTTAACGGCAAGTCCGATGAGCTGATCGATCGTCTTGCCAAGGCAAACCCGCTCGAACGTCTCGGCACGCCCGAAGACATTGCAGCCGTCGTTGCCTTCCTTGCCGGCCCGGATGGGGCCTGGATCAATGGTCAGGTACTGCGCGCCAACGGCGGCATGGTTTGACATTGAATTCGTGGCGGCATGACGTGCCGCCACGCTCTTCCCTCGCATTCTTTCAACCACCCACTCGCAGAAGGAATAGGACCATGAGCAGACAAGTCATCGTCATCACCGGCGCCTCCAGCGGTTTCGGCGCTCTTACCGCCCGCGCGCTCGCCAGGGCCGGCCACACGGTTTATGCCTCGATGCGTGAAACCCAAGGCCGCAACCGGCCGCAGGTCGAGGCCGTCGAAGCCTTCTCCAAACAAAACGGTGTCGATCTGAAGGTCGTGGAACTGGATGTCGCCTCCGATGTCTCGGTCGAAGCCGGTATCGCTAAGGTCATCGCTGCCGAAGGCCATATCGACACGATCATCCACAATGCCGGGCACATGTCCTTCGGCCCGGCTGAGGCCTTCACGCCGGAGCAATATGCCGAACTTTTCGATATCAACGTGCTCTCGACCCAGCGTGTGAACCGCGCGGTGTTGCCGCATCTACGCAAGCAGGGCAAGGGCTTGGTCGTCTGGGTCTCCTCCTCGAGTACTCGAGGCGGCACGCCTCCCTACCTTGCTCCCTATTTCGCTGCCAAGGCTGCTATGGATTCGCTTGCCGTCTCCTATGCTGGTGAACTGACCCGGTGGGGTATCGAAACCGCAATCATCGTTCCCGGCGCTTTCACCAGAGGTACGAACCACTTCGCTCATGCTGGCTCACCTGCCGATACGGCCCGCGTCGCCGAATATAGCCAAGGTCCGTACAGGGATGTGCCGGAACAGGCGCTGAAAGGTCTTGCCTCGCTCGAACCTGCCGATGCGGATGCCGCTACTGTTGCGACCGCCATCGTCGATGTGGTGAATATGCCTTTCGGCAAACGGCCGTTCCGCACCCATATCGATCCATCGGAAGACGGCGCAGAAATCGTCAATGGCGTTGCCGACCGCGTTCGCGCCGAACTCTTCCGCCGCATCGGCCTCGAGGATTTGCTGAAGCCGTTGTCAGGAAATAACCGTCTGTAGCAAACTTGTGAACGGTCTGTTGGGTGCACCCCCTTATTATCTGGCGCAGCGCACCTATATCAAAATGGACGGAGGCGGACGGTATCCGCCGTCAGCCTCCCGACCTCCACTCCAGGGCCTGCCGCGCCTTTCCTGCGGTGCGACAGGCCTTCAAGTTTCAGACATCAGATCAGGCCCGTGACGGTTATCCCTCCCATCACGGGCCGCTCTCCTTTGCGAATGATCTTTTGTCAGCGGGCGTTCAGTTTCGCGTCCGCCAGCAGTTTCACCAGCCAGTCGACGAAGACGCGAACCTTGTTGCTGAGGTGACGGTTCGGCGGGTAGACGACGTAGAGCGGCAGCGACTCGCGCGTCCATTCCGTCAGGGTCTGAACCAACTCGCCTTTCGCAAGTGGTTCACGCGCCATGAACACGGGGATTTGGGCAAGGCCGAGACCTGCGAGCGCTGCGGTCATGTAGGTGCGGCTGTCGTTGACCGAGAGAATGTAGCGCGGATTGACCTCGACAACCTCGTTATCCTTGCGGAATTCGAAGGGTACCGTACGATTGTTCTGAGCGCGAAAATAACTGACGGAAAAATGTTCGGTTTCAAGCTCTTCCGGCCGCTGCGGCAGGCCGAATTTTTCCACATAGAGAGGCGCGGCGCAGGTGATCATCTCGATCTCCGAGACGCGCCTTGCAATAAGCGACTGATCGGCCGGCGTGCCAGCTCGCAGCGCGCAGTCGACGTTTTCGGCGAGATAATCGACGGTACGGTCGCCGACGCCGAGGTCGATGCGGATATCGGGATAACGCTGATAGAAATCGCAGAGCGCCGGTACCAGGATGGAATCGGCAAAGGCACCCGCCATCTCGACGCGTAGTCTTCCCGTCGGCAGACTTTGCGAATTGGAAAGGCTACCGTCCAATTCTTCCAGCTCGGAAATGATCTGCGCGGCGCGTTCGTAATAAAGTGCGCCATCCGTCGTCACCATGACGCGGCGTGTCGTGCGATTGAGGAGCTTGGTGCGCAGATGCGCTTCCAGCCCCTGAATGAGATTGGTCACCGTAGCCTTGGGCATGGCGAGCATGTCGGCGGCGCGGGTGAAATTGCCGGTCTCCACCACGCGGATGAAGACGCGCATAGCCGAGAGCTGATCCATCGGTTCAATTCCGCAGTTTGCATTGCAACATTGTTCAGGATTTGGAATAGTGTTATCGCGATATCGCTTCTTATTCCCCGATTTGAATAACAATATGTTTTTGGTTCAAAATGCAAGAGGCGGCTGTTGTCCGCCTATCGCAAGCAGCGAAGAGATAGAGACTATGGTGCCCGAGATCAAAGACATGATGCTGGAAAAGGTGGCTGCTGGCCCCGTTTCCGCGCGCGTCTATATGGGCGCCGATTTCGGCAAGGGTCCGCCGATCGTCCTCTATCTGCACGGCGGGGCGTTTCTCGACAGCGACCCTAAGGCCGATCGCCCGATTGCACAGAGCCTGGCAAAGGCAGGTGCGATTGTCGTTTCCGCCGACTACAGCACCCTTTCGGACAATGTCTTTCCAAAGGCGCTCGAAGTTTCCTTCTCGATCTTTTCTTACCTCGCTCTCAAGAAAGCTGGCCTCGGGGACCGTAAGTCGCTGCTCTTCGTTGCCGGCGAAGAGGCGGGCGGTAACGTCGCCGCCGGTGTCGCGCTGAAAGCGCGTGACCAGATGCCGGATGTGCTCGACGGCCAGATCCTGCTTTCTCCTCTTCTCGATCCTTTCATGGGGACGTCCTCGATCCGCAAGGCGGACAAGGTCGGCATGCGCCAGCGCTGGACGGAAGGCTGGAGCCATTACCTGAGCGGCGGCGGCTGCCATCCCTATGCTGCGCCGTGCCTGTGCTCGCGTATATCGGGCGTTGCACCGGCCCTGATTTTTACGGCAGAGGATGATCCGCTGCACGACGAAACCATCGGTTATGCCGCTCGCCTCAAGAAGGCAGGCGTTGGCGTGCGCCAGCATGTTCTTCCCGCCGGGACAGGCTGGCCTTCCATTTATGGCGGAAAATCTGAGGGGACTTCGAGCTGGCAGGACAACGTCAGCCGCCACTTCGGGGATTTCCTTCAGGACGTGAGCGTTCAGCCACAATTGCATTGACGACGAACTGATTTTTACGGCCATTTGGGCCGCAAGGAGAGTACCAATGACGTCCAAAAATAAACGCTGGGCCCTTGTGGGCGCTGGCCTGGGCCTCGCTGCGTCCGTTTCAGCAACGGCCATCTTTTTCGAACTGCCGATGAGCGCAACCGCTACGGCCGCCTCAGAGCCTGCACAGCCTCCGGCCGTGCCGGTGACCGTCGCTGTCGTCGCCAGCCGCGACGTGACGAACTGGGAGAGCTTCTCCGGTCGTCTGGAGGCCATCGATCGCGTGCAGATCCGTCCTCGCGTCGGGGGTGCGATCCAATCCGTGCATTTTCGCGAAGGCGCTTTGGTGAAGCAGGGCGACTTGTTGTTTGCCATCGATCCTGCTCCCTATCAGGCGGCGGTCTCGCAGGCACAGGGTCAGGTCGCTTCAGCCGAAGCCAAGGTCAGCCTGGCGCAGACCGAACTCGATCGGGGCCGCCGTCTCTCGGACAACCGAACGATCTCGCAGAGCGATCTCGACCAGCGCCAGAGCACACTGGCCGAAGCCAGGGCGAGCTTGCGCTCTGCGCAGGCGGCGCTGCAGTCCGCTCAACTCGATCTTGATTACACCCAGGTACGTGCTCCGGTTTCCGGGCGTATCGGCAAGATCGAGGTCACGGTCGGCAACATTGTCGCGGCCGGTTCGGCTTCACCTGAGCTGACGACGCTGGTCTCCGTCGATCCGATCTATGCAAGCTTCAATGCAAGCGAAGAGATGGTCACGAAGGCTCTTTCAGAGCTTCCGGCAACCGACGCAGCATTGCCGGCCGTCGAGCAGATTCCGGTTGAAATTGGCACGCTTGCCGATGAGGGAACGCCGATCAAGGGCAAGCTTCAGCTCGTCGACAATGAAGTCGATGCTGCCAGCGGCACCATTGCAGTGCGAGCAGTCTTCGACAATCCCGGCGGCAAACTGATCCCCGGCCAGTTCGTTCGGGTGCGCATGGGCCAGCCGAAGGCCGAGAACAAGATCGTCATCAGTGACCGCGCTGTCGGAACCGACCAGGACAAGAAATTCGTCTTCGTCGTCGACGGTGAGAACAAGGTCAACTACCGGCAGATCAAGCTCGGTTCGCTGTTCGATGGCCAGCGCGTGGTCGAAGGGGGCCTCGAAGTCGGCGACAAGATCGTCGTCAACGGCCTTCAGCGTATTCGTCCGGGTGCAGTCGTAGCACCTCAGATGGAAGAGAAGGTCGCGACCGCTCAGTAAGAGTTGAGCCTCCTTCCCTCGGGGAGGCGGCCCTTACGCCAAATAACATGACCTGCCGGTGCGCCTTGGAGCCGCCGGCGAGGGACTTTGCATCCATGTTCACCCCGGAGAGGGCTTTGAAATGAACATATCCAGATTCTTTATCGACCGTCCGGTCTTTGCCGGTGTTCTTTCGGTCCTCATCGTGGTCGCCGGCCTCATCGGCCTCCGGGCGCTGCCGATCTCCGAATATCCCGAGGTTGTGCCGCCGTCGATCGTCGTGCATGCCACCTACCCCGGCGCAAACCCGTCCGTTATCGCCGAAACGGTAGCCACACCGCTCGAAGAACAGATCAATGGCGTCGAGGGCATGCTTTACATGGCGAGTCAGGCGACGTCTGACGGCGCCTTGAACGTCACCGTCACCTTCAAGCTCGGCACCGACCCGGACAAGGCGCAGCAGCTCGTGCAGAACCGCGTGTCGCAGGCCGAACCCCGCCTGCCGGCGGAGGTTCGCGCGCTCGGCATCACGACGGTCAAGAGCTCGCCCGACTTTATCATGGTCGTCAACCTTGTCTCCGACGGAGACAGCCATGACATCACCTATTTGCGCAACTATGCGACACTGAACATCAAGGACCGGCTCGCCCGCATCGCAGGTGTCGGCCAGGTGCAGGTCTTTGGCGCCGGTGATTATTCCATGCGTGTGTGGATCGATCCGCAGAAGGCCGCCGAGCATAATCTTGCCGCAAGCGACATCAGCAATGCAATCAGCTCGCAGAACGTCCAGGCCGCTGCCGGGATCATCGGCGCTTCGCCGAGCCAGCCGGGTGTCGATCTTCAGCTTAACGTGAACGCCCAGGGTCGTCTGCGCACGCCCGAGGAATTCGGCAGCATCATCGTCAAGACGGGCGCCAATGGCGAGATCACCCGCCTGCGCGATGTTGCCCGCATCGAACTTGGTGCCGCTGACTACACGCTGCGTTCGCTGCTCGACGGCAAGCCTGCTGTGGCTGTTGCCGTTCTCCAGGCACCTGGTTCGAATGCGATCGAGATCGCCGACAATGTTCGTGCCACCATGGACGAGCTGCAACTCGCCATGCCGACAGGCGTGAAATACGAGATCGTCTATGATACGACCAAGTTTGTTCGCTCCTCGATCGAGAAGGTCATCGACACGCTGCTCGAAGCAATCGCGCTCGTCGTTCTCGTCGTCATCCTGTTCCTGCAAACATGGCGTGCCTCGATCATTCCGCTGATTGCCGTTCCGGTATCGATCATCGGGACATTCGCGGTCATGTACATGTTCGGGTTCTCGATCAATGCACTCAGTCTTTTCGGCTTGGTGCTAGCGATCGGTATCGTTGTGGACGACGCGATCGTGGTCGTTGAAAACGTCGAACGCAACATCGAAGCCGGGCTCAGTCCGCGTCAGGCGACTTACAAGGCCATGAAGGAAGTCTCCGGCCCGATTATCGCGATCGCGCTGGTGCTTGTTGCGGTCTTCGTGCCGCTCGCCTTCATCTCCGGCCTGTCGGGTCAGTTCTATCGCCAGTTCGCGCTGACGATCGCGATCTCGACCGTCATTTCTGCCTTCAATTCGCTGACGCTGTCTCCGGCTCTGGCTGCTCTTCTCCTGAAGGGTCACCATGCGCCGAAGGACTGGCTGACGCGGTTCATGGACGCGATCTTCGGCTGGTTCTTCCGTGGCTTCAACCGCGCCTTCGGGGCCGGCTCGAATGCCTACGGCAAGGGTGTGGGCGGTCTCGTATCGCGCAAGAGCATCGTCATGGTGATCTATCTTGCGCTCGTCGGTGCGACCTACAGCATCTTCAATACGGTTCCGGGCGGCTTCGTGCCGTCGCAGGACAAGCAGTATCTGATTGGCTTTGCTCAGCTGCCGGATGCCGCAAGTCTCGACCGCACGGAAGACGTTATCAAGCGCATGACAGACATCGCCTTGAAGCAGCCGGGCGTTGCCAACGCGATCGCCTTCCCGGGCCTGTCGATCAACGGTTTCACCAACTCTTCGAATGCCGGCATCGTATTCGTGACGCTGAAGGATTTCGAGGAGCGCAAGACGCCTGACCTCTCGGGTGGGGCGATTGCCATGGCCCTGAACCAGAAGTTCGGCGCCATCCAGGATGCCTTCATCGCCATGTTCCCGCCGCCGCCGGTCAACGGCCTCGGCACGACCGGCGGTTTCAAGCTGCAGATCGAGGATCGTGCGGGTCTGGGCAATCAGGCGCTCGACGAGGCGACCAAGGCCGTGCTTGCCAAGGCCTATCAGGCGCCTGAACTCGCCGGCTTGTTCTCCAGCTTCCAGATCAACGTGCCGCAGCTCTATGCCGATCTCGACCGCGCTAAGGCCGAGCAGCTTGGAGTGTCCGTCACCGACGTCTTCCAGACGCTGCAGATCTATCTCGGTTCGCTCTATGTGAACGACTTCAACGCCTTCGGCCGCACATACAGCGTCCGTGTGCAGGCCGATGCCAAGTTCCGCGCCCAGCCGGAAGATATCGGCCAGTTGAAAGTTCGCTCGGCATCGGGCCAGATGATCCCGCTTGCGGCCCTTCTGAAGGTGGATGCGAGCACGGGTCCGGAACGCGCGAACCGTTACAACGGCTTCCTCGCTGCCGATATCAACGGCGGTCCGGCGCCGGGCTTCTCGTCCGGCCAGGCTCAGGCGGCGATCGAGAAGATCCTGCATGAAACCCTGCCCTCGGGCATCGACTTCGAGTGGACGGACCTGACCTACCAGCAGATCCTTGCCGGTAACTCCAGCGTCGTCGTCTTCCCGCTGGCCCTGCTGCTCGTCTTCCTGGTACTCGCTGCCCAGTATGAAAGCCTGACACTGCCGCTTGCGATCATCATGATCGTGCCGATGGGCGTTCTGGCCGCCTTGACCGGTGTCTGGCTCACCGGTGGAGACAACAACATCTTCACGCAGATCGGCCTTGTCGTCCTTGTCGGCCTATCGGCGAAGAACGCGATCCTGATCGTGGAATTCGCCCGCGAGCTGGAATTCGAAGGCAGGACGCCGCGTGAAGCTGCAGTCGAAGCCAGCCGCCTGCGTCTGCGCCCGATCCTAATGACCTCGATGGCCTTCATCATGGGTGTCGTGCCGCTCGTCACCTCGACCGGTGCCGGTTCGGAAATGCGTGCGGCGATGGGTATCGCGGTCTTCTCGGGCATGATCGGCGTCACCTTCTTCGGCATCTTCATGACGCCGGTGTTCTATGTGCTTCTGCGTCGGATGACGGGCAACCGTCCGCTTATCCAGCACAACGACAATCATCCGCAGGACGAGGACGACCATATGAAGGTCGCTGCGGAGTAACTTCTCCTTTGTCGGGTAAATCGGGCGGGGACCTTGGTCCTCGCCCGTTTCGTTTTGGGGATGCGACAAAAATGCGTTACGTCCATCAAAACGGTTGCATGCTGGGGCGAGGGAGATATCAAGGGCAGGCAACATTTCGGGAGAGCTGGAATGCCCGACCGGGAGGAAAGAAATGACCGATAGCAAGACCGCCAAGCGCCGCCTGCGTTCGCAGGACTGGTTCGATAACCCCGATCATATCGACATGACGGCGCTCTACCTGGAGCGCTTCATGAATTACGGGGTAACGCCTGAGGAATTGCGCTCCGGCAAGCCGATTATCGGCATCGCCCAGAGCGGCAGCGATCTGACGCCCTGCAATCGCGTCCATATCGAGTTGGCAAAGCGCGTGCGTGACGGCATCCGCGATGCTGGCGGCATCCCGATCGAATTTCCGACGCACCCGATCTTCGAGAACTGCAAGCGCCCGACGGCAGCACTCGATCGCAATCTCGCCTATCTCGGCCTTGTCGAAATCCTCTACGGCTATCCGCTCGACGGCGTCGTGCTGACGACCGGCTGCGACAAGACCACGCCTTCGGCGATCATGGCGGCTTCGACGGTCGATATTCCGGCGATCGTTCTCTCCGGCGGGCCGATGCTCGACGGCTGGCACGAGGGCAGACTTGCCGGCTCCGGTATGGCGATCTGGCAGTCGCGCCGGAAGCTCGCGGCAGGTGAGATTGATGAAGAAGAATTTCTGCAGACGGCGCTCGATTCGGCACCCTCCGTCGGCCATTGCAACACGATGGGCACGGCCTCGACCATGAATGCGCTGGCCGAGGCGCTCGGTCTGTCGCTGACGGGCTGCGGCAATATTCCGGCCGCCTATCGCGAGCGCGGTCAGATGGCCTATCGTACCGGCCGGCGTGCCGTCGAGATCGTATTCGAGGATCTGAAGCCGTCGGATATCCTGACGCGGAACGCCTTCCTCAATGCCATCAAGACCAATTCTGCGATTGGAGGATCGACGAACGCCCAGCCGCATCTTGCCGCCATGGCGAAACATGCAGGAGTCGAGCTATACCCCGAGGATTGGCAGTTGCATGGTTTCGACATTCCACTGCTGGCGAATGTGCAGCCGGCGGGTGTCTATCTCGGCGAGAAGTTCCATCGTGCGGGCGGCACCCCTGCCGTCATGTGGGAATTGCTGCAGGCGGGCAAGCTCGACGGTGACTGTCGCACGGTCACCGGCAAGACCATGGCAGAGAATTTGCGAGGGCGTGAGTCAAGGGACCGCGACGTCATCAAACCCTATGGTGAACCTCTCAAGGAGCGTGCGGGCTTCCTCGTGCTCAAGGGCAACCTCTTCGATTTCGCCATTATGAAGATGAGTGTCGTATCCGAGGATTTTCGCAAGCGTTACCTGCAGGAGCCGGGTCGAGAGGGCGTCTTTGAAGGCAAGGCTGTCGTTTTCGATGGTTCGGAGGATTACCACAAGCGCATCAATGATCCGGAGCTCGGCATCGACGAGAACACGATCCTCGCCATCCGCGGCGCAGGTCCGCTCGGCTGGCCGGGCTCTGCGGAAGTGGTCAACATGCAGCCGCCGGATCATATTCTGAAGCGCGGCATCAAGAGCCTGCCGACGATCGGCGACGGGCGCCAGTCCGGCACTTCGGACAGTCCGTCGATTCTCAATGCCTCGCCGGAAAGTGCGGCAGGCGGGGGGCTAGCATGGCTCAGGACCGGCGACATCATTCGCATCGATTTCAATCAGGGGCGTTGCGATATGCTGGTTGATGAGGTCGAAATCGAGCGGCGCAAGGGCGATGGGATCCCGCTGGTGCCTGATGATGCGACGCCGTGGCAGCGAATCTACCGCAAGACGGTGACGCAGCTGTCAGATGGTGCGGTGATCGACGGCGCGGTCGACTTCCGGCAGATTGCCAGGAACCCACTGCGACACAATCATTGATTAAAACAATACTGATCGAAAAGAAGGCAGTCGTAACGAACGGTTCACCTAGTAACTAGTTCGGTACTTACGAAAAGGCTTCATTAATGAGGCTTGCGACTATATTATGAATTCTTGCAGGCTTCGAAGGCTGAAACGAATTGCCCGAGAATAGACCAACGCGATCAGAGAGAGAGTTCCAGGATCTTCTTCGGCGACTGGAGCTGGCGCTTGATGCTTCGCAAATTGGTGTGTGGGAGCACAGCATCAATAAGGATTCTATTCTCTGGGATGCGCAGATGCACCGTCTTTACGGCACCGGTCAGACAGATCGAGAGGTGTCTACGCGTATCTGGTCGAACGCCATACATCCTGACGATAGGGAACAGGCCGAGCGGGATTTCGAAAAAGCGGTTGCCGCCCGCGGTGCCTATAATTCTCAGTTTCGCATCATTCTGCCAAGCGGCGAGATCCGCTATCTGCGGTCACGTGCGCATTTCTATGTCGATGAGGAGGGCACTCCCTCCTTCATCGGTGCCGAATGGGACGTGACATCCGATGTGCTGCTCAATGCCGAGCTTGGCAAGCAGAAAATGATGGCCGAGGCCAGGGCGCTGGCGCTTGAAGAAAGCAATGCCCGGATCGAGCATGTCGCCAATCATGATTATCTGACCGGCATGCCGAACCGGCGCCTGCTCGACAGGCGGCTGGCAGCGCTGCTGGCGGACAAGAATGTGTCGACGCTTGCCGTTCTGCATCTCGATCTCGACCAGTTCAAACAGATCAACGACAGCCACGGTCACGCAGCTGGCGATGCCGTGTTGCGCACCGCATCGCTCAGAATTGCCGCAGCCATTCCCTCGGATGGTATGGCCGCCCGTGTTGGCGGCGACGATTTCGTCATCGTGCTCATCAATTTCGCCGGCCTCGATGCGCTGAAGGCGATCGTCGAGGATGTGCAGCGGCGACTGCGGAAGAAAATCCGCTTCGGACAGGAGATGCTGCAATCCGGTGCGTCGATCGGCGTATCCTGGAGCAGCGATAAAAGGGCACGCAACCTGCTCGCCGAATCCGATCTGGCTCTCTATCAGGCAAAAAAACTCGGACGCAACCGCATCGAATTCTTCAGCCGACAGCTTCAGGAAGACTTGCGCGGCAAGCGTCGCCTGGCCGAGGATCTCGCCCAAGCCCTAGAACGGGGCGAGATCATTCCCCACTATCAGGTGCAGCTCGATGCGCGCACCCGCGAGATCACCGGGCTGGAAGCGCTGGCACGTTGGAACCACTCGGAGAAGGGCGTGCTTGCGCCGAGCTTTTTTCTGCGCCTTGCGGATGAATACGGGCTTTCGGCGGAGATCGATGCCGCTGTCCTGCAGCGCGCGCTTGAAGATCGCGTCACATGGCTGGCGATGGGTTGCCACGTGCCGCGCATCGCCGTGAACATTTCGCCTGGGCGTCTTACCGACCCCGCTTTGCTGGATAAGCTGCGCCGATTGGCTATCCCACCGGGTGCCATCGTCTTCGAGCTGGTAGAAACGATCTTCCTCGACGATTGCGACGAGAAATTCCTCGTCAATATCGACCTCATCAAGCAGATGGGCATTGATATCGAGATCGACGATTTCGGCTCCGGCCATGCTTCGCTCATCGGCCTTGTACGGCTGAAACCGAAACGCCTCAAGATCGATCGCCAACTCGTCACCGATGTGGTGGAATCGGCCGAGCAGCGGCGCGTCGTCGGGTCGATCGTCGAGATCGCCAAGGCACTCGATGTGGAGGTGATTGCCGAAGGGGTGGAAACCGAAGCCCATGCCGTGACGCTGTCGTGGCTCGGCTGCGACAGCCTGCAAGGTTTTGCGCTTGGCTATCCATCCAGCGCTGCCGATACGGCTCGCCTTCTCGCATCGACCGGCCACGACGGCAAATCCCCGAGTGTGGCGGCTGAGATTGGGGCTGAAGTTTTGTCGATGAATGGAATGTGAGGCCGATTTCGGTTCGAACGATACGCTCGGTACCGACACGGCACGCCTTGGGTGCGTGCCGTATTTCTCAGGTAGTGCGGAAGCGGCCCCGGATCTGGCTCATGTAGAAGTCGCCAGGAGATGCTGCTGCGGTCAGTCCGACGACGATGCCTTCGGGGACATCCTCGTAATGACGGCGTTGGCCGTTGGTCAGATAGAGCGTGAGATGTCGAGTCTCGCGCTCGTAATCGATCGCTTCGATGAGTTTGGACTGCAGTCTAGTTTCCATCCGGGACTCCCCGATGTGTTTCGCGCGAGAGAGGTGGCTGCTGGATCCGACGAGCGGTTCAAAGCAGCTTCAAAGCTAATCTCTGGCCGATTCGAGTCAAGGATCGAAAGAGTTGAGCCGCACCTATTTTGAGTTAAATGCGTCTGAAGTTTGACGCACTATATTATCGGCTTATCGGCCATCGCCATGAAAATGGAGCACGCCCTGCAATGGCGCAAGCGCCTCCAACCTAATCGCCTCGCTGGTCGATGCGATTAGGTTGGATGAGGGGGCACGCGGCCGCAACTCGTTGTCAGCGAATTGATCAGGCGCGTCGCCAGAAGATGAGTTCCGGCACTTGCCAGGAGGGATCAGGCGCGGGCAGCCAGGTCTTCGGGGAAAAGTAATCCTTCGTGCGGCGCTGTTGGGCGGAGCTCTCCTGAAGCAGGAGCGTGAAGTTGAAGGCGCCCGACCGCGAATATTCCTGGGTGAAGTTGATGAGGGCACCGAAGCCTTCCTCCTTCACATTCCTGAGATTGCGGATTGCCGTCAGCGCATCATGGAAATCCAGCCACGCCGGTTGCGTCAGCATGGTTTCGAAGATGCGCAATATGGCCGGATCAAGCTGCCCGTTACTGTCGGTCGCGGGACCGACGAGTTTCACGCGCATGCTTGTAATCATGCCTCTGCCATTGCCGCGCACGACGAGGAAGAGCGAGCTGACGACATGCTCCTTCTCCTTCTTGTAGACATGTTCGTAGGAACATTCGAACGTATCGGAATTGAAGGCCGTTTCCGCCCATTCGCTGGTTTCGACGCCGGCTGAGCGCAGCGCCTCGCACATGACAGGGCCGGAAATCCGCCAGGTGCGCAGGAAAGCGCCCGCAAGCGCCGGCTGCGGCGGATCGAACATGCGCGGCGCGATCTTGATGCTGACGGGTTCGGTGCGGCGGAAGATCTTAGGTGGCGGAGGAGGTGGGGGTGCCGCGGGCGGGAAAAGCTCTATACCGAAGGAGTGAGCCAGTGACTTCAGATGCCGCATGTCATTCGACAGCAGCACCGTTGCCCCGACAATTGAAACGGACAGAACAATCAGCAGCCACATGACGGCGCGGCCGTTTCGCGGCTGCGGCGCCAGTTTCATGTTCTGATCGGACGACGGCATCGTCAGTTCGCGAGACCTCGGACAATGGAAGTCATCATTTATAAGGCTCGCGTTGATGTGGCAATCGATCTCGACCGGAGCAAGGCACAATCGATTAAGGCCGCTCCGATGCAGCGATCGAAGTCTGTCAGGCCGCGATACGGCGATACCGTGTTCTAATCCGGTCGATATAATACTGGCCCGGAGAGGGCGCCGCCACCATGGTGCTGACGTCGCTGGCCGGTACGCCGTCGAACAGGCGCTCTTCGCCGTTGCGGAAGCGGATGCGCAAGCGCCCGTCTTCCTGGCTGAAATAGACGTTCTGGATAATCCGGGATTTAACTGGAACTTCGTGCATTGTTTTTGTCCCTGTTTCGTTTTGCGGCACCTTAAAAGTAAGGATGCGAAAATACCGTCAAGGCGTATGGTAAAGATTGTTTTCTATCGGAACAGAGACAGTCTAAAAAATCGCGTTTCAATAAAATTGTACGGATCGACTTAAAAAGCCCGCAAATACCGGCATGTAGAGTGACCCTCATGAAAGCGGCCGGGCATGGACAGATGCGACCGTCGCTACGGCCAGGCGGAAATCGCCGACCGAACGGAAACGGGGACTTTAAGATGAGCAAACTTCTTCTCGCCGCCGCACTCGCAATCACAATATCGGCTGCGAGCCAGCCGGCCTTTGCCTTCGGCCCGGGCGGCTTCGGCCGCGATCTCATATACACCTCGGCTATCGGCCATCTGCCTGAGGAGCCGTTGACAACGAGCGCCGGTTTCGTTCGCCCGAACGTGCCCTTTGCTCTGCGTGCTCCGTTACAGGTGGATAGCAGGCTCCCCCAGCTCAAGGCCTATTCGCGGCAGCTGACCATCGTCGTCAGCTTCGTTTTCGACAGCGTTCTCAGCCAGGCTGCCCAGACTATCGGTACTGCCGAAGCGTTGGGTCAATTTCTGCGCTAGGGTTTAAATACTAGATACTGCAGTCTTTCGATTTGCACTCGCCGGAAGGATCCTGCGGGCGCAGTAATTTTCTTGAGATTGCAATTACATTGTTTCATGGTAAGGCGGGATCGAAGTTCTTTTGCATTGCATTACATTTCAAAACGACGATACGCATCGTTCAAGCCGTGAACGTGAGTTCATCATGACCGGTCTGAGCGCTGCGGCAATCGACTCGACGATTGCTTGGCGCATGGCGGAATGGACTAGCGGGTTTCAATCTGGGAAGGTTGCATGAATTCGGAATTTGCCGTTCGTTCGATGCGGCCCGGCGAACTGGAGCTCGCGCTGGAATGGGCACGCCAGGAAGGCTGGAATCCCGGCCTCGACGATGCGATCGCATTCCACGAAGCCGATCCTTCCGGATTTTTTGTCGGTGCCATCGGTGAGGTGCCGGTCGGTTCTATCTCCGTCGTCAAATATGGCGACAATTTCGCCTTTCTCGGTCTTTATATCGTGCATCCGGAGTTCCGCGGCCAAGGCTTCGGCAAGGCGATCTGGAATGCCGGCATCGCTTCGGCAGGAGACCGTACGGTCGGCCTCGATGGCGTTGCGGCCCAGCAGGCAGCCTATCGCAGAGCCGGTTTCGAGCTTGCCTATCGCACGATCCGCTATGGCGGCGTGCCGGCATCGGTGCCGCAATCGTCACTCGCCGCGCAGCCGGTTCCGGATGCGCGGCTCGAAGGTCTGCTGCGCTATGACAGCAGTATCTTTCCGCAGCCCCGTGCCGCTTTCCTTGCTGCCTGGTGCACGGCCCGCAAGGGGCGCAGCTCGCTCGTCGTGCGCAGGAGCGGCAAGATCCGCGGTTACGGGACGATCCGCCGCTGTTATGAGGGCTACAAGATCGGCCCGCTTTTTGCCAGCGACGCAGATAGCGCTGCGGCCCTTCTGGCGGGCCTCATTCCGCAGGCACACGGCGCGTCGATCTATATCGATATCCCCGCCGCCAATGCCGAGGCGATTGCACTTGCAGAAAGCGTAGGGCTCGAGCCAGTCATGGAAACCGCGCGCATGTATCGCGGTCCGGCGCCGGAAATCCCGCTGAAAAACGTCTATGGCGTCACGACGCTGGAGCTTGGTTAGTCGACAGGCGAAGCCGCCACGGTGGGCGCAGCCGACTTCGGCCGCCCTTTTTCAGCGATGGCGATGCCGCCGAGGGTCAGCACCAAGGCAATCATGTGGAAAAGCTGCAGGGTTTCGCCGAGCAGGGCGACGGACAGCAGCGTGCCGAAAACCGGGACGAGGTTGATGAACAGGCCGGCGCGATTGGCGCCAATCTCCTCGACGCCCCTGATGTAGAGTATTTGCGCCAGCAGGGAGGCGAAGATTGCCGTGTAGAAGGCAATCGCCCAGCCTTCGCCATCCGGCCATTGAGCCGCGCCGCGGGAGGCTTCCCAAAAAAGCAGCGGCAAGGCAGTCAGGGCCGCGCCGAGTGCCGGGATCGCCATCAGCGTGCGCCAGTCGACGATGGGCTTCCAGCGCAGAAAGATCGTATAGACGGAATAGGCTGCCACCGCGATCAGCATTAGGCCATCGCCGCGGTTCAAGTTGAGCTGCAGGAGCGTCGCGAGATCGCCATGGGCAGCCGTCAGCGCGACGCCGACGAGGGTCATGCCGAAGCCGATAATCTGGGCCAGCGAGACGCCGGTGCGGAAAAAGACGAAATTCAGCAGGAAGATCAGCATGGGAATGCCGGCCTGCTCGATCGCGACATTGATCGCCGTCGTGTATTGGACAGCCGAATAGAGCATCGCGTTGAAAGTCGTGTAGCCGATGACGCCATAGAAGAAGAGGAGAGGCAGGTTCCTGCGCACCACCGGCCAGTCCTTCCTCAACTGCGGCAGCGAGATTGCGGCGATCAGTACGACGGCCAGGAACCAGCGCAGGAAGGTCAGCATCATCGGGCTGACATGACCGAGCGCGAGCTTGCCTGCGACCGCATTGCCGCCCCAGCAGAGAGTTGCAACGACGAGGCAGATATAGGCTGTTGCTTGCAAGGTGCTCTTTCCGTCTTTTTCGTCTCTGGCGGCTTTTGTGATCGGGCTTAGCCTGCCGGCGGCTGATTTGTCACGTAAAAAGCCGAATCTGCTGTGACAACAGGGTCGCTTTCCCAAAAACAAAGCTTTATAGATGCGCGGGTTTGAGCAGGTGTGCGGTTCTCCGCCGGTAACAGGAAGAGTTTGATGACGAACGTGGTCGTGGTCGGTTCGCAGTGGGGCGACGAAGGCAAGGGCAAGATTGTCGATTGGCTTTCGGAGCGCGCCGATATTGTTGTGCGCTATCAGGGCGGACACAATGCAGGCCATACGCTCGTCATCGACGGCACGAGCTACAAGCTCTCGCTGCTGCCTTCCGGCGTCGTACGCCCCGGCAAGATGGCGGTCATCGGCAACGGTGTTGTGGTCGATCCGCATGCGTTGATCGCCGAGATCGGCCGGCTGGAAGCACAGGGCGTGAAGGTGACGCCTGAGAACCTGCGCATCGCCGACAACGCGACCCTCATCCTTTCTTTGCACCGCGAGCTCGATGCCTATCGCGAAGATGCAGCTTCCAACAGCGGCACCAAGATTGGCACGACCCGCCGCGGCATCGGCCCGGCCTATGAAGACAAGGTCGGCCGCCGCGCCATCCGCGTCATGGACCTTGCGGACCTCGAAGCCCTGCCAGGCAAGGTCGACCGCATTTTGACACACCACAACGCACTCCGCCGCGGTCTCGGCGTTGCCGAAGTCAGCCACCAGACGATCATGGACGAGCTGACCTCGATCGCGGACCGCGTGCTGCCCTTCCGCGATACGGTCTGGCTTTTCCTCGACAGAGAGCGCCGCAAGGGGGCCCGCATCCTTTTCGAAGGTGCGCAGGGCAGCCTGCTCGATATCGATCATGGCACCTATCCCTTCGTGACCTCGTCCAACACGGTGGCCGGCCAGGCCGCTGCCGGTTCGGGCATGGGTCCGGGTTCGCTCGGCTATATCCTCGGCATCACCAAGGCCTATACGACGCGAGTCGGCGAAGGTCCGTTCCCGACCGAGTTGACGGACGAGATCGGTCAGTTCCTCGGTGAGAAGGGCCATGAGTTCGGCACGGTGACGGGCCGCAAGCGCCGTTGCGGCTGGTTCGACGCCGCACTCGTGCGCCAGTCGGTCGCCACCAACGGCATCAGCGGCATCGCGCTCACCAAGCTCGATGTGCTCGATGGCCTTGATGAATTGAAGATCTGCGTCGGTTACATGCTCGATGGCGACCAGATCGACCATCTTCCGGCAAGCCAGGCGGCTCAGGCTCGTGTCGAGCCGATCTACATCACGCTGGAAGGCTGGAAGGGATCAACGGTCGGTGCCCGCAGTTGGGCGGATCTGCCGGCGCAGGCGATCAAATATGTTCGCCAGGTCGAAGAGCTGATCGGCGCGCCTGTCGCGCTTCTTTCCACCAGCCCCGAGCGTGACGACACCATACTTGTGACCGATCCGTTTGAGGATTAATGTCGCGGGTCACCTAAGGCGACCGTTCGGGAGCATGCCGGACTTCTTGAGAAAGTACTGATGGCGGATTTTATTGCAGTTATTCGGCGGGCAGTCGACGGCCTGTCTGAAAATACGCCCGAGATGCGGGTGAAGGTCTACGAGCGTGCGCGCGGCGCGGTGCAGCGGCAGCTCGAGAACATGAAGCCGCGTCCGCCGGAAGCAATGCTGCAACGCCAGCTCGACAAGCTTGAGGCCGCAATCCGCGAAGTCGAGGGCGAACACTCGGAAGCGGTGCCTGTCGAGGAGCCGATCGCAGTCGCTCCCGAACCTGAAGTCCACGAGGAGCCTGCGCTGGAGCATGAGCCTGCAGCAGAGACGGCCCCTGTTGCTGAGGCACCTGACCACGAAAGTCACGAACAAGAGGATGCGGAGCATCCCGTCTATGAGCAGCCTGCTGAGGCCGAAGAGGTCGTTCAAGAGGCCGTTCCCGCCGAAGAGGCGGTGCCCGAGCATGCTGAATGGCATCCGCCTCATGAGGAAGAAACGCCTGCAGAAGAATGGCGCGCCCCGGAGCAGGCAGAAGTTCATGCCGAGCCCGAGCGCGCTCATGAGCCGGGGGAGGAATATTATCCGGAAGAACCACGGCCGGACGAAGTCGCAGCCGAGCCGGTAGCCGAATCCGCCCATGAGGTGGAGGAAGAGCTTCAGCGCGAAGAGGACCATCAGCCGATTCCACGCGGCATTGACCGTGCGTCCAATCGGCTGGTCGAGCCGATGGCCGATTTCGAACCGCAATCGCAGCCGCAAACCAGCGACTTCATCGAGCATACGCGCGAAGAGCCGGTCGCAATGGATGCGGCGGCGCATTTCGATCGCATGTGGTCCGAACCGGTTGCCGAGACGCCAGCTCCTCTACCGCAGGAAGCCGAGACTGAATGGGCGCGGGAAGAACTCCATTCCTTTGCCGAGGCCGCGCCCGCCGTTCCCGCCGATGCTTCGGCACGCGCTTTCGATGAGGTTTCGACGCTCGCAAACAGTGCTTCGCCGGTAGTCATGCCGGCCGCCAAGGAAAACTTTTCCTGGGAGGCGGCCGCTTTCGACGATCTGCCGCCGATCGAGGCCGGCACGGGCAAGAAGACACCAGCTGCCGCGCATTTCGACGATGTCGATATCTTTGCGGAAGTACATGCCGGCAATGGTTCTGCGACACCCCAACCGACAGCTCCCGGTGAGGGCTGGCGTGAGGCGCGTGCGCTGCGTGGCTATGACCGGCCGAACGCTGTCACCGATGACGACGACAGCAATCCGCCGATGGATCTCGACCAGATCGTCGCTTCCAAGCTGCAGGGCAAGAACTTTCGCATGGAGCCGAAACGCCGCCGCTTCGGCATCGGCACGATTCTGGCGATCCTCGTGACGCTGGGCGTTCTTGGCGGTGGCGCTTATGCCGGCTGGATGAACCGCGAAGCTGTCATGGAAATGGTCGACGGTCTCGTCAGCTCCGCACCGTCGCAGGCCGTGCGCGACGATCCTGCGACGTCTCCCGCGCAGCAGAACAGCACGCCGGCCGCGAGCCAGCCAACAGATCAGAGTGCCGCCAGGCCGCCGGCGCGACCCAACCAGGAAGTTGCCTCGCTGGACGGATCGGCTGCCAATGCCAAGTTCACCCAGCGGCTGCTTGCCGATGGCACCGAGGTCGATAACGGCCCGGCAGCAGTGCCGGGAACGCCGACAGCGGAAGGCAAGTCGGTTGCCGAGCAGAACGTTGCTGCAGCCGATACCAGCACGCCGAGCGTCCAGTCCGATGCCGCGCCTGCGGAAAACCTGACGCCGAATGGCCCGGTTGCGGCACCCGCGGCGCAGAACACGCCTGTCGGTGCTACAGAAAAGATGTTCCTCTATGAAGAGCGGATTGGTGAAAGCTCGCCAACGGCAATCGAAGGATCAGTTGTCTGGACCGTGCAGCATGAAGCCGGGCAGGGCGGCCGCCAGGAAGCTACGGTGCAGGGCAACGTCACCGTGCCAGAGCGCAATCTTTCGGCACTCCTGACCTTCAAGCGCAATTCCGACCCGTCGCTGCCGGCAAGCCATCTCGTGGAAATCGTCTTCTCGGTTCCGCCGAATTTCGAAGGCGGCAGCATCGACAGCGTTCAGCGCATTTCGATGAAGCGCACGGAACAGGACCGCGGCGATCCGTTGATTGCGGTGCCGGCCAAGATTACCGACGATTTCCACATGATCGCGCTCAACGACTATCCGGACGCGCGCAAGGCCAACCTGGACCTGCTCGCCACCCGCGACTGGATTGATGTTCCGATCACTTATCGCAACGGCCGCCGGGCGCTGCTGACCATGCAGAAGGGTGCCACTGGGGGGAATGCCTTCGGTACGGCGATCAAGGAATGGACGGCGCTCGGAGATCTCTCGACCAGCCAGTGAGGTCAAGTCCGGAGCCCCGAGAAATCATGCATAACAAAAGGCGGGCCGCAAGGACCCGCCTTTTTCATATCATACGGACAACGGCTTATGCTGTGGCTTCGACCACACGCACGGCTTTGGCACGCTCCAGCGCTTCCTTGCGAACCGCATCCTGCACCTTTTCAAAGGCGCGGACTTCAATCTGGCGGACACGCTCGCGGCTGATGTCGAACTCAGCCGAAAGGTCTTCCAGCGTCACCGGATCTTCGGCGAGGCGGCGTGCCTCGAAGATGCGGCGTTCGCGGTCGTTCAGCACGCTCATGGCCTTCGACAGCATACGGCGACGGGTGTCGAGCTCGTCCTGCTCGATCAGCACGTCTTCCTGGCTGTCGTGGTCGTCCACGAGCCAATCCTGCCATTGGCCGCTGTCGCCTTCGGAGGCCTTGATGGGGGCGTTCAGCGATGCGTCGCCGGAAAGGCGGCGGTTCATCGAAACCACCTCTTCCTCGGAGACGTTCAGCTTTGTCGCGATCTCGGTCACATGCTCCGGCTTCAGGTCGCCTTCGTCGATGGCCTGGATACGGCCCTTCAGGCGGCGCAGGTTGAAAAACAGGCGCTTCTGGTTGGCGGTCGTGCCCATCTTTACCAGGGACCACGAACGCAGGATATATTCCTGGATCGAGGCCTTGATCCACCACATGGCGTATGTGGCAAGGCGGAAACCGCGTTCCGGATCGAACTTCTTGACGGCCTGCATGAGGCCGACGTTACCTTCGGAAACGACTTCACCGATCGGCAGGCCGTAGCCGCGATAGCCCATGGCAATCTTCGCGACGAGGCGAAGGTGGCTGGTGACGAGCCTGTGTGCGGCGTCGCGATCGCCGTGCTCGGAGTAACGCTTGGCGAGCATATACTCTTCCTGCGGCTCCAGCATCGGGAATTTGCGGATTTCGTCGAGATAACGATTGAGACCGGCTTCGCCGGCGGTAATGGACGGCAAGTTATTTCGGGCCATGATGCACCCTCCTTATATGGATTCCGGTTCCCGATGGAACGCGCCCTCGCGTTAAAGGCAAACCGGGACATGCGGCTCTCTCCAAGCCCGCAATAAGTCTATTTACAGATAAGTATGGCGAAACAGGGATTCAAGGCCGCTTCGGCGTTCACGAGAGCGTTATCCGGCTTTTGCCAGAGCCAACCAGAGGCATTGATTTTATTGGCGGCTGCCGCATTTTTCCAGTGGCGGCGGTACTCTTGCCCAGCCGCTTTCACGAGGGGGACCAGATGATCAGACCAGCCTTTGCCGCCATCCTGCTGCTTTCAATTTCGGCCGCTCTTTCGTCCTGCGGAAATACCGCGAGGGGGCTGGCGCAGGACGGGCGCGACACGAGCCATGCTCTCGACAATGCCACTCATCGGGTCCTGGGCGCCGGCGCCAAGAAATAGCGAAGCCTGATCTCAGCTTCGCAGCGCCTCGGCAAGCTCCACCATATCGACCGGCAGCGGCACTTCGAAATGCATCACTTCGCCGGTGCGCGGATGCTCGAACTGCAGCATGAAGGCGTGCAGCGCCTGTCGGTCGAAAGCCTTGACGATCTTGCCGGCCTCGTCGGGCAGAAGATTGGCCTTGGTCTTGAAGCCGGCGCCATACACGGTATCACCGAGCAGCGGATGGCCGATATGGGCCATATGGACACGGATCTGATGCGTGCGGCCGGTTTCCAGGTGGCATTCGACGAGCGAGGCAAGCGCACTGGCATCCGGGCTTTCGTGGAAGCGCTCGAGCACTTCGTAATGGGTGATCGCCTCGTCGGCACTCTCGTTTTCGGGGCGCTTGACGGCACGGCGGGTGCGGTCGCCGGTGGCGCGGCCGAGCGGTGCGTCGATCGTGCCCGAGAGCGAGCGCGGACGACCCCAGACGATCGCCTGATAGGCGCGTTCCAGCGGCATGGTGCGGCCGTGGTCGGCGAACTGCAGCGAGAGATGGCGATGTGCCATATCGTTCTTGGCGACGACCATGACACCGGTCGTATCCTTGTCGAGGCGGTGAACGATGCCGGGGCGGCGCACGCCGCCGATGCCGGAGAGGGTGTCGCCGCAATGGTAGATCAGCGCGTTAACGAGCGTACCGGTCCAGTTGCCGGGACCGGGATGGACGACGAGACCAGCGGGCTTGGAGATGACGATGACGTCATCATCCTCGTAGAGGATATCGAGTGGGATGTCCTCGCCCTTTGGCGCCGGGTCTTCCGGTTCAGGCAGGATGATCTCGTAGCTGTCGCCGGCTCGCACCTTCTTTTGAGGATCGGTAATCGGCGCACCCTTCAAAAAGACCTGACCATCTTTGATCAGCGCTTTGATGCGGCTGCGGGAAAATTCCTCGCCGACCTGCGCGGTCAGCCAGGCGTCGAGGCGGCCTTCGGCTGTCTCATCGGCGGTCAGGACTTTTCTATTGTCATCTGCTTGTTTAAAGGGGTCGCTCAAGACGCTTCTTCTCCGACGTATTTTTAGAACGGGACGCCATAGATGACGAAATTCGAGCCAGCCGACGATGAGCAGGAAGAAAAGCCTCTTGATCCGGCTATGGAAAGTGTCCGGCGCAAGATGGTTCGCCTGCAGATCGTCTCGGGCGCCATCATGTTCGTGAGCCTTATGGCGGTCTTCGGCGCTGTTGTCTACAAGGTGACGCGTACCGAACCTTCGCAGACTGCAACGTCCGCAGGCTCTTCCGGTGTTCCCTCCGACGCGCCGGTGAGTTCGACGGCCTCGCTGCCGCTCGGCTTCAAGATCGAGCAGACATCGCTTTCGGGCGGACAGATCCTGTTTTACGGCACAGCGGTCGATGGCAAGCGCAAGGCCTTGGTCTTCGATATCAAAACAAGTCGCATCGTGGCTGACATTACCCTGACGGGCAATTGAGCCGGTATGGCCGGACAGCCCCTCACGATCGAAACCCCGGACGATCTGCGGATCGCGGAGTTTCGTGATATTCGCGAGCGCGACCTGACGGGCCGGCAGAGCCGCTTCATCGCCGAGGGTACAGTCGTGCTGCGCATGCTCGCCGATGCGCATGTGGCTGGTAGAGGATTTTCAGCCGAGAAAATCTTGCTGCTCCGCAATCGGCTCGACGGCGTGGCGGAGATTCTCAAGCGTTTTCCGAAAGACGTACCCGTTTATGTGGCCGACGCCGATGTTCTCGATGGTATCGTCGGCTTCAACATGCATCGCGGCGTGCTTGCACTCGGTCGCCGCGTGCAGACGACGGAAACCATGCTTCTCGATGCGCTACCCGAGGAGGCGCTGGTTCTCGTCGGCTGCGGCATTTCCAATCACGACAATGCCGGGTCGATGTTCCGCAACGCCGCTGCCTTCAAGGCGGATGCGATCCTTCTTGATGAGACCTGCTGCGACCCGCTCTACCGCAAGGCACTGCGCGTTTCGGTCGGCTCGGTCCTGAGCATGCCCTACCATCGCGGCGGCGATGCGCTCGCTCTTCTCTCTGGTCTTGCCGAGCGCGGCTTTGCAATCTGGACGCTTTCGCCCCGCGGCGAAGCCGATATCCGGCAGATACCGGCCTCCAATCGCATGGCGCTCGTCGTCGGCACTGAGGGCGAGGGGCTGCCGGAGGCGGTGCTTTCCCGTTTCCGCAGTGCGCGCATTCCGCAATCTGATGGGCTGGACAGTCTCAACGTGGCGACGGCGACGGGCATTGCGCTCTTTGCCATATCTTCGGCGATGGCACGGATCTGACGAGGATCAGCGCTGCGGATCGGCGATGATCGCAGCTGCGCGGTCAGCGAGGTTCACGCGGTCGTTCGGTGCTTTCTTCTCCCCGCCTTCAGGCAGAAGGGACCGGATCGGAGAAGATGAGCCTTCCTTGAGCGCAGTGAGCGCCACGACGCTGGCGGCGATCGAGGTGATTTCCTCGCGAAGGGCGCCATCACGACCGGTGTTGTTTCTTGCCTTCTGCAGGTGGTCGGCAAGTGCCGCACTGCGCCGGCGCGCATTATCGCTCATCTGCTCTGTGATAGCAGCGAGATCAAGTTCAGAGGTTTCTGCTTCGTTGGTTGTGTCGGCGCCCAGATCGACAATAGCTTTCGAGAGGCCGGCATCACGCAGGACCTTGGCGGCCTTGCGAAGTTCGGCATTTGCAGCCTTCAGCTGATCCTTCAGTTTGGCGATTTCCTGCTGACGGCGGCCGAGCAGGGCTTCCTTGTCCGCGGCAGAGGCGGCCTCACGGGCGGCTCTGTCTTCCAGGCGAATGACCATGTGCTGCTGCTGGCTGAGCTTCTGTTCGGCGTCCTTGGCGCGCTTCTGCAGTACGGTGACGTCCTGGCGCATCGTATCGCGTTCGTCGCGCAGGGCATTGGCGCGGAACTTCAGGTTCTCCGCCTCGGTCTCACGCGCGGCAAGGTCGATCTTCAGGTTGTTGGCCTGTTCCGTGATCTTGGAAAGCCGCGCCCGCAGCGTTTCCAGCTCACTATCCTTGTTGGAGCCGGCCTGTTCGGCAATATGCAGGCTCGTCTTCAACTGGCTGATATAGTTCTCGTCCTTGCGCAGATGGGAGCGCTGCTCGGCGGCCTCTACCTGCATTTCGCCGATCTGTGCGCGCGCCTCATTGAGTTCAGAGGCAAGCCTGCCGGCATCGACGGCGAGTGCGTCGTGGCGAAGCTGCAGGGAGAGCGACTTCTCGCGTTCGCGGTGCAGGTCCTGCGCGGTGCGGGCGTTTTCGGCGGCGTAGAGGGCGCGTGCCATGTCCTTCTGCGCCCGCACTTCCTGCGGGCTCAGCGGCATCGTCGCCTTGAGGCGGTTTTCCGTATACCAGACGATGCGGCGATGGACGGCGGGCGAAACCAGAAAGACGAGAAAGGCCGCGGTCAGGAAGCCCAATCCGAACAAAAGAGCATATTCGATCACGGCACGGCCATCGATTCAAAGGTTGATACGGGTCAGTCCGGTTGATTAAGCACGCAGGGGGCACATCGACAAGGCTGCGGGCACCGGTAAGACCATATTCCCAGGGATAGTAGCGCTGATTTCAGCTTTTCAAAAGGGGTTCCAGGTCGGGTTCGGGGTGACCTTCAGATAGCCGACATTGATGCCGAGGCGGGCGCCGATACCGGTGCGGATCGGAACGACGAGAACATTGTTGTTCTTCAGAAGCGTCATGCCGAAGCCGGCAATGACATAGGCCGAGCCGCTGACGCCGCCGAAACGTGCATAGATGGAGTCGATGGACGGAAGGTCGTAGACCAGCATCATGACGCGGGAGCCCTGGCCACCATAGTCGATGCCGAGAGATGGACCCTGCCAGTAAAGCGGATGTTCGCCAGCATTCTTGGTATTGAGCTGGCCTTCGCCATAGGTGAGGCCGGCAATGAACGCGCCTCCGCCTTCCTGACCGAGAATATAGCCGTTCGGCAGGCCGTATTTCTGGAAGGCGCTTTCAACGACTTTGGCAAGGCCGCCACTGGTTTCGCCGAAGAAGGAATGACCGGCATCGACGATTTCCTGCATCGTGTACTGGCCGTTGTTCTGCTGGGCTGCGGCCTGTCCGGTAACGATTACCGACGATACCATGATAGCGGTCAGCAACCTGCAGAAGCCGATAAATCTTCCCAGAAATTGGAGGCGCATGATGTCATCCATTCGTCATTGTCGGGGGCATTGGCATTTGATGCATTTTGCGCCGATCGTCTTAACAATCGGTTTACCAAATATGGTGTCATTATGGCGGCGAGTACGGTCGCAAACTTCGCGCAATTTTGATCAGGCACACTACCGGGCGGAATGACACTGCCGCCCTCAGGAGACGATGATGTCCAAGAATCCGAATCTCACCCTGTCCGGCCCGGACCTGGCAGCACTTCTTTGCAGTCGTGTGTGTCATGATGTGATCTCGCCCGTCGGCGCGATCAACAACGGCCTGGAGCTTCTCGACGAGGGCGGAGCAGATTCGGACGCGATGGATCTTATCCGCACGAGCGCCCTCAATGCTTCGGTCCGTCTCAAATTCGCACGCCTTGCCTTTGGCGCATCCGGTTCCGTCGGCGCCTCGATCGATACCGGCGAGGCCGAACGTGCAGCCAAGGACTTCGCGATGGCCGAAAAGAAGACCGAGGTAACCTGGAACGGTCCGCGCGCGATCGTCGCCAAGAACAGGGTCAAGCTGCTCCTGAACCTCTTCCTGGTCGCATATTCTTCCATTCCGCGTGGCGGCAATCTGGAAATCACCCTGGAAAATCCGGAATTCGATGCGAGCTTCAAGCTCGTCGCCAAGGGCAAGCTGATGCGCGTGCCGCCGAAATACGTCGAAATCGCCACCGGCACCGTCGAAGAGGCAATCGATGCGCATTCGATCCAGCCTTACTATACCGTACTGCTGGCCGAAGAATGCGGCATGGTTCTGGATCACGCGGTTAGCGCCGAAGAGATCGTCTTCACCGCCAAGATCGCTGCCGCGTAATTCTCCGATTGCTGATCGCGGTGGTAACGATTCTTTAGCCTGATCAACCTATGCTCGAAGGTTAGAGAAGGCCCTCGACGGAGACAGCGAGGGGTCAGGAGCGCCATGCAGAGATTCATGATCACCGACAGTTCGGACATCGTTCGCAAGGTCGGCAAGCGAATCCTTTCCGAACTCGATTTTCTGGTCAGCGAAGCTTCGAACGCCGAGGAGGCGCTGCAACGCTGCCAGGCCGAGCTTCCCGAATATCTGATCGTCGATTCAGGTATGGAAGGAGCGCTCGATCTCATCGCCGCCATTCGCGCCATGGACGGCGGCAAAGAGGTGAAGATCTATTATTGCGTCATCGAGGCCGACCTGAAGAAACTGATGGCCGGCAAGCGGGCGGGGGCCACCGACTTCCTGTTGAAGCCCTTCGATCGCAAGATACTCACCGCCGTGTTCGGAAATCGCGCAATCGCCGCCTGAGCAGTCGCGCAAATCGTCAACGTGAGCCGTCCTCCTGGGCGGCTTTTTATTTTGGAGATGGCGGCGCCAAAACAAAAATCCCGCCACGCAGGCGGGATTTTAAGGATAAGGGGATTTCGGCGGATCAGGCGGTTTCGGCGTATTCGGCGCCGTCGGGCTCGCGCAGCACATAGCCACGTCCCCAGACGGTTTCGATATAGTTGGCGCCGCCGGCAGCATTTGCGAGCTTCTTGCGCAGCTTGCAGATGAAGACGTCGATGATCTTCAGCTCCGGCTCGTCCATACCGCCATAGAGGTGGTTCAGGAACATTTCCTTGGTGAGCGTGGTGCCCTTGCGGAGCGAGAGAAGCTCCAGCATCTGATATTCTTTGCCCGTCAGGTGAACGCGCTGGCCGCCGACTTCGACGGTCTTGGCGTCGAGGTTGACGATGAGCTCGCCCGTGATGATGACCGACTGGGCATGGCCCTTGGACCGGCGAACAATCGCGTGGATACGGGCGACGAGTTCGTCCTTGTGGAACGGCTTGGTCATGTAGTCGTCGGCGCCGAAGCCGAGGCCACGAACCTTGTCTTCGATGCCGGCCATGCCCGAGAGGATGAGGATCGGCGTCTTGACCTTCGACAGGCGGAGAGTGCGCAGCACTTCGTATCCGGACATGTCGGGAAGGTTCAGATCGAGAAGGATGATATCGTAGTCATACAACTTGCCCAGATCCACGCCTTCTTCGCCGAGATCTGTCGTATACACATTAAAACTCTCAGATTTGAGCATCAGTTCGATGCTCTGCGCCGTAGCGCTGTCATCCTCGATGAGTAGTACCCGCATAATTATCCCCTTTACCGCCGCCGAAAGGTGGCATGGCCCCCTACGCGATACCGAATAAGCTACGTGATTTGGAAGCTGCCACGAAATGGTTAACAAATTCTAATTCACTCTGGCAAGGAATATCGAATTTATTAAATAATTTTTCCATTTCTCTGTTTTCCAATGAGAATCTCTGAACCTGCTTCTCAACTTTGACATTAAGAAATCAAGCTAAGTGATTCATCCGACTCGCTAATGAAAAGGTTCGGGTTCCTGTCCTGGCATTTACCGAGCCTTAAATCATCGGGCCTATCATTAACGATGCCCGTAAACGAAAGGTTACCAGCGGTAGGTTTTTGTTAATATCGCAGGAAATTTTTCGGCAAACCGTGTCAAAGCGGCGCGCAAGGGCGGTTTCTAGTTGAGCCGGGGTCTCGCATCACGGGAGTAATGCGTATGAAGTCGCGTGAGAGCCTCGTTCGCCTGAAAGAGTTTCAGGTTAACGAAAAACGTCGTCAGTTGCAGCAGTTGCAGATGATGATGTCCGAATTTGAACGGATGACGAAGGATCTGGAGAGCCAGATCGTCGTCGAGGAAAAGAAGTCCGGTATTTCCGATCCGAATCACTTTGCATATCCGACCTTCGCGAAGGCTGCACGTCAGCGCGCCGACAATCTTCAGGTTTCGATCAAGGAACTGAAGGTCCAGGAGGAGGCGCTGGAACTGGCGCTCGAGGAAATGCAGGCGGAATATGCCAGGGCAACGGCGCTCGAAGAGCGCGACGGCGCAGTTCGCGTCCGGGCCTGACGAACATTGCAGGCGCCGGTCCCGGCGCCTTGGGTATAAACCACAGAAGCCATGCATGACGGGCGCGGTGTCCGTCATGCATGGCTTTTGGAGTTTCCATCTATGACGGCTGCCCTCAATTTACCACGTCATTCCATTCCGGATGGCGTTGCGCTTGTGATTTGAAGAAGGGGCACAGCGGGATGATCTTCCAGCCGCCCTCGCGAGCCGTCTCGATCGCATGAAGGGCGAGCGCCTGGCCGACGCCCTTGCCGCGTAAAGCATCCGGTACCCCTGTGTGATCGATGATGATGAGTTTCGGCGATGTGCGGGAATAGGTCATTTCCGCTTCATGGCCTTCCAGCGCCGCAACATAGCGGCCGCCGGAAGTGGTTTCCTCAATTCTGATATCCATCTCTATCTCCTGACGAATTCGAATATGTGATCGGGAACGTGACATGGCGGCGTCGGCATGCCAACCGCGGCGGCAGGAGACAGTGTGTTCAAACGGAGAGGATTGAACGGGCTCTCGCTGGTCCCGCTCGCGCGGCGCCTTCTGGCGCTTGGCCTCGCGCTGCCGCTCATCTCGCTTCGAGAGGTTCTGGTTCTTCGATGAGACGGCGTCACCGCCAGAAATCGTGTCGTCACTCCGGAATGGGTGAGTGGGCGGGGCGGCACTGGTTACGCAATCGTATTGGCGGTTTTGAAAGTGACCGGAATCGCCGCTTAATCCATGGCTGCCGGCGGCAGCCTGTTTTATCGCACCGTCGTACCGCCGCCGTGATGGTGATTGCGGCATCGATCGCCGGGACCTGCGAACAGGTTTATGCAGACCCGTGCGCGACCTCGGCAATGATTTCGGGCCTTCTTCATTCCCTCAAGGGAAATGCGTCCGGCCCGAAATAATCAACTCGAATGGAGTGGGATCAGTGGCGGTACTGCTGGATGCGCGTGGTGCGCAGGCCGGCAAGACCGTGGCTGTTGATAGACGACTGCCAGGAAAGGAATTCTTCGACAGTGAGCGTGTAACGCTCACAAGCTTCTTCCAAGCTCAACAGGCCACCGCGAACAGCCGCGACAACCTCTGCCTTCCGGCGGATGACCCAGCGCCGCGTATTCGGCGGCGGAAGATCCGCAATCGTCAGGGGGCTGCCATCGGGGCCGATGACATATTTCACTCGGGGACGTATCATTTCGGTCATTGGACTCTCTACACAACGCAAGACCACGGGCGCCACTCTAACTTGCCACATTTAAAAATTGCCTAAACGCATCGTAAGACTTTGATAACAACTTTAGACGCTGCGCTAGGGCCTGATTTGCGGACTCCTGCCGCTACGTCAATTTGATACGGCTGCATGGGAGCCATGCGGAATAAATGTTAGATGTTTCCCCCGGACAATCTTATAAGCGCTGCAACATAAGTATGAGCGCAAAGACTTCGTCTTCGTTCTTCTCGCAGTATCATAAAGCTCGCCATTTGAATGGTTCGTATCCTTCGGATGCGAGGCACATAGCGTCTTTCCTGATCGTCCGGCGCGTCCGATCCGCGGCTGGTTGCGAGGCCGAGCCGAAGCCAGGCCCGTGAAGGAACGAGAGAATGAAGAGACGTGAACGCGCAGTCCGCGACTGCGCCGATGATACCGCATTTTCAGTGTTCAGGCCCTGTTCTGCGGGCATTTCTACTGTCGACGGTGCAAGCCGCCTGGATGAGCTGACGAAAGCCGCCGGATTCGAATTCCACCTGTTTTCCGTATTCCCGCGCGGGGACCGGACGGCCTTTCTCGAAAACAAAGTGATCAGCAACTGGCCGCAGAGTCTCGTCAACTTTTACGAGGAGGCGGACCTCTTCTATTGTAGCAAGCTGGTCGCCGCCATGAAGCGCACGATCATGCCTGTTTTCTGCGAAGAGGGGCCTTTTGGCGGCACTGCAGCGAATCAGGAAAACCGCCGTCTGAACGCAATGTTTCAGATGCACGGCCTGAAGCAAACGTTCGCGTTCGCGCTTCACGACGCTGACCTGAAACAATACATCTTCGCGTTTTCGGGATCGGGTGGCATGCCTTGCCGGGATGCAGCGATGGCGCTGGTTTATGGGTGCATGGAGCTTCTGGACAGGCTGGCGAGCGACGAGAAGCCGCAAGACCGGCCCTCGGAAAGCCTCACCCGGCGGGAGATCGAATGCTTGCGCTGGTCGGCTGCGGGCAAGAGCAGCGACGAGATTGCGATCATTCTCGATCTGTCGTCGCATACGGTGGTGGGATATCTGAAGAGCGCGATGCGCAAGCTGGATTCGGTCAACCGCATGCAGGCGGTCGCCCGGGCATTCCGGTATCGGCTGCTGTAACAGCCGATACCGTCTTCTTTCCAATCAGAAGCCTTTGCCGCCGTTCAGTTCGGAAATCAGCGTTCCGATGATGATGCGGATATCCATCAGCAGCGAGAAGTTCTCGACATAGTGGAGGTCGCTGGCGATGCGGGCGCGTGCCTTGGCCGGGCGGTCGGTCGGGCCGCGCAGGCCGCGCATCTGCGCCAGACCGGTGATGCCGGGCCGCATGGCGTGGCGGTGATGATATTCCGGAACCAGCTCTTCGTAGAGCATGCCGCCGGCACGCATGCCGATTGCATGGCAGCGCGGTCCGACGACCGACATGTCGCCCTTCAGCACGTTGAGAAGCTGCGGCAGCTCGTCGATGTTGGAGCGGCGCAGGAAAGCGCCGACACGGGTGACGCGCGGATCGTTCTTCACGGTCTGGGCAACGCCGGTGACATCTTGCATGTCCGTGCGCATCGAGCGGAACTTGTAGACCTTGATGGCCCGGCAGTTCTTGCCCCAGCGGGTCTGCTTGAAGAGCACCGGACCGGGACTGTCCATCTTGATCAGGGCGGCGACGACGAGAAGAAGCGGCGCCAGCACGATGAGGGCGCTGACCGCGGCGACAATATCGAAGGCCCGCTTCAGCGCGAACTGCACGGAGGCGGGCGGGGTGGCGATGCTGTCGAGTGCGGCAACAGGGAACCTCGCGTTGACCTGACGAACAGGGGCAACGCGAAAGCTCTCTTCAGAAATACTCTTGTTAAGGTCCATGACGCTCAAGGATCTACCCTTTGTATTTTGAAGCTTTGGATTTCGAAGCTTGGGACGTTGAAGCTTTCGGCGGTGTCATTCGCTGGCTTGGTTAGCGCCAGATTAAGGCGCTACGGTGTTAGGCGACGTTTAACCCTACTACATCCTAAATTTGCGACATTTGTTTAACCGAGTCCAGAGAAATTTCGCATCGCAGCAAACTTCGCAGTTGCGTTAAGTTTATGCAAAATCAGGAGTTTTAATTTTCAACCGGGGTTTTTATTAGCAATCTTATGTGCTTGGCCGATTTGGGACGGCAGACGGGAAGGTGTGATCGCCACGGCTTACACCGCGCCAAAACGCTCCATTCCCGGCAGATCCACAGCAATCCCGGTCCGGCCGGGCTCGAATCTGGCGGCTATTGTGCCGCAATGAGACTGGGCGGATGCTGCGGGAACCGGTCATCTGAAATTATGGCTTGAATACCATAATTGTGTCTGTCGTAGGCGCGATGTTACCGAAGTCACACGACGTCGGCGGCGACAGTCGAAGAGGATGCGCGGGAAAAGGAATCGGGCGCGGCTGCGAATCAAAAGTGAAGCCTGAACGATTAGTGGGGGATCTCCCGACCAGAGGCCAGTCTGGTCCTGATGTTGCTCAGCTCAGCCAATTTTCGGCGATCGCTAAGCCTGTTCGAACGCAGGCTTCTCGCCGCCCCAGGACACGAAATGGGGATTTGCGAAGTCGAAATCGGCAGCCGCGCCGGTTTTACCGTAGATGAGCGGTTGGCCGTCCATCGTGACAGTCGATCCGCCGGCTGCGCGCAACACTGCATCGCCGGCCGCGGTATCCCATTCCATGGTGCGGGTGAAGCGTGGGTAGACATCGGCCTTGCCTTCTGCCAGCAGGCAGAATTTGAGAGACGAACCGATATTGGTGCATTTGGAGATCGCATGCCTGGCGAGAAAGAGGCCGGTTTCAGGGCTGTCATGCCGAAAGCTCGCGAGCGCCATGCCCTCTGCCGGCTGTTTGCGCACGTTGATCGGCATTCTCTGAGTTATCGCAAATTCGTCGTCGATCACCAGCTTCTCTGCATTTCCGCGCTCGCCGGAAAAAGCGACGCCGAGGGCCGGGGCATAGACGATGCCAACGACCGGGATGCCATTTTCCACATAGGCGATATTGACGGTGAACTCCTGGCGCTTATCCAGGAATTCGCGGGTTCCATCTAAGGGATCGACGAGGAAGAATGACTTTCCGGCAATATCGGGCACCTTGCCAGCAGCTACCGATTCTTCGGCGATGACAGGGATTTTAGGGAAATCGCGCTCCAGATGCGTCAGTATGATTCGCTCAGCCTCCCGGTCGGCGGATGTCACCGGACTTTCATCGGCCTTCATTTCTACCGGGCAGCCGTTGCAGAAGACTTCTATAATGGCCTTGCCGGCTTCGAGGGCTGCGCGTTCAAATGTCTTCAGCATATTCCTGCCATTCGCCCATAACTTCGTCTTGAGACACCACCCTATATATAGTGAGTAATAGGATGTTGCCGCACCCTTGCTGGAATGCCCAACATAGCACGGGTTCGCGGGTTCGCATAAAGCGCGTGACCAGCATTTACCCAGAAATGACATTTGCAATTTATAGCATCTGCTAGTTTGGAATTTCTTCAAGTTCCCTATTTGTGGAACGATTTACGCACAAAGCGAACGCCGCCGGCCTGATTTGAGGACGAGAGATGAAGCGCCGGAAGCTGCTCTGGCTAAAAATTTGCCAACCGATGCCGCTTTTGTGTGGATTTTGGTTTGAATTACGCCATTTAAGCCTGTTTGCCCAAGATTCTGACGTAATAAATCCTTTTTGTCTTCACATTTCCAACGAAACCGCTATGCAATGCGAGTTAGAGGCTCCTGTGAAAGCAGGAGCGATAAAATCAATAAGAGATGCAACTTAAATTTGGTTCGCATCCAGGGGAAATGACATATGGAGTATTTCGTCCAGCAGCTCTTCAACGGGCTGACTCTCGGATCCATCTATGGCCTTGTGGCTATTGGCTATACGATGGTTTACGGCATTATCGGCATGATCAACTTCGCCCATGGCGATATTTTCATGCTTGGTGGTTTCGCTGCTCTTATCGTCTTTCTCGTTCTCACATCCATCTTCGCAGGTCTTCCGGTAGCCGTTCTGCTGCTGGCGATGCTTGTGATTGCGATGCTGATGACGAGCTTGTGGAATTGGACGATCGAGCGTGTCGCCTACCGCCCGCTGCGCGGTTCTTTCCGCCTGGCACCGCTGATTACTGCGATCGGCATGTCGATCACGCTGTCGAACTTCATCCAGGTCACGCAGGGCCCGCGCAACAAGCCGATCCCGCCGCTTGTCGGCACGGTTTATAATATCGGCGGCCTGTCTATCTCGTTGAAGCAGATCATCATCGTCGTCATCACGGTGGTCCTGCTCGCCGCTTTCTGGTACATCGTCAACAGAACGGCACTCGGACGCGCCCAGCGCGCCACCGAACAGGACCGCAAAATGGCGGCTCTCCTCGGAGTCAATGTTGATCAGACGATCTCCATTACCTTCATAATGGGTGCTGCACTCGCAGCCGTCGCCGGCACGATGTACCTTATGTATTACGGTGTCGCGTCCTTCGCGGACGGTTTTGTCCCGGGCGTCAAGGCCTTCACCGCAGCCGTTCTCGGCGGCATCGGCTCTCTGCCGGGCGCCGTTCTTGGCGGACTGATGATCGGCCTTATAGAATCCCTTTGGTCGGCCTATTTCACGATTGCCTATAAGGATGTCGCTACCTTCGCCATCCTTGCATTCGTGCTGATCTTCAAGCCGACGGGTATTCTCGGGCGGCCGGAAGTCGAGAAGGTATAAATCATGGCAAACATCGACACTTCCGCTGGCAAGTCCGACGCCGGGCTTGTCCAGAAGGGGCTTAGGGAAGCCTTTTTCGCCGGCCTTATCTCACTTGGCCTGTTCGTTCTCTATGTCGGTCTCGGCACGCAGCAGAACATCAATAACGAGTTGATTGTCGTTCAGCGCTGGGGGCTGCTTGCAATCTTCGTTCTGATCGCCGCTCTCGGCCGTTTCGTCATGGTCGTTTTCGTCAAGCCACATCTCGATCAGCGCAAGCTTTCGAAGGCGCGTCACGGCGAACTCGATATTTCGACCGACAAGGGCTTCTTCCGGACGCATTTCCTGAAAATCGCGCTCATATTCCTTCTGGTCTATCCGCTGGCCACGGCCTATTTCCTCGGTCCGCAGGGCGCGCTGAAGTGGGTCGACAATTTCGGCATCCAGATCCTGATCTATGTGATGCTTGCGTGGGGTCTGAACATCGTCGTCGGTCTCGCCGGCCTGCTCGACCTTGGCTACGTTGCCTTCTATGCGGTTGGCGCCTATTCGTATGCGCTGCTGTCGGCCCATTTCGGCCTGTCCTTTTGGGTGCTTCTTCCGCTTGCGGGCATCTTCGCTGCACTTTGGGGCGTCATCCTTGGCTTTCCGGTACTGCGCCTGCGAGGCGATTACCTGGCGATTGTCACGCTTGCCTTTGGCGAAATCATCCGCCTCGTTATCATCAACTGGACAGAAGTGACCAAAGGCACCTTCGGTATCTCCGGCATCGCCAAGGCTTCGGTCTTCGGCATCTGGAGCTTCGATGTCGGCAAAGCGAATAATTTCACAAAGGCCTTCGGTCTGGCGAGTTCCTCGGCCTACTACAAGATTTTCCTGTTCTACGTCATTCTGGCGCTCTGCATGCTGACCGCCTACGTGACGATCCGGTTGCGTAGCATGCCGATCGGTCGGGCGTGGGAAGCGCTTCGTGAAGACGAAATCGCTTGCCGCTCGCTTGGCATCAATACGGTGACGACGAAGCTGACGGCTTTTGCTACAGGCGCAATGTTCGGCGGCTTTGCAGGCTCCTTTTTCGCTGCCCGCCAGGGCTTCGTTTCGCCGGAATCCTTCGTGTTCCTGGAATCGGCCGTCATCCTCGCCATAGTCGTTCTAGGGGGTATGGGTTCGCTGACGGGTATTGCGATCGCTGCTGTCGTCATGGTCGGGGGCACGGAAGTGCTGCGCGAAATGAGCTTCCTCAAGGTCATCTTCGGACCGGAATTCACGCCGGAACTCTATCGCATGCTGCTTTTCGGCCTCGCCATGGTCATCGTCATGCTGTTCAAGCCACGAGGCTTCGTCGGCTCGCGTGAACCAACCGCCTTCCTTAAGGAACGCAAGGCGGTATCTGGAAGCTTTACCAAGGAGGGCCATGGTTGATGAGCCCTGTCGAGAACACGATGTCGAATGACACTTTGCTCAAGGTCGAGCACCTGTCGATGAAGTTCGGCGGCCTTATGGCTATCAACGACTTCTCCTTCGAGGCCAAGCGCGGCGAAATTACGGCGTTGATCGGCCCGAACGGCGCGGGCAAGACGACCGTCTTCAACTGCATTACCGGCTTCTACAAGCCGACGATGGGTATGATCACGCTGACTCAGAAGAGCGGCAAGCAATACCTGCTCGAGCGTCTGCCGGACTTTCGTATTACCAAGGAAGCCAGGGTCGCTCGTACCTTCCAGAACATTCGCCTTTTCTCGGGACTTACCGTTCTGGAGAATCTGCTCGTCGCGCAGCACAACAAGCTGATGAAGGCTTCGGGTTTCACAGTGCTCGGCCTGCTCGGCATTGGTCCCTACAGGAAGGAAGCTGCAGCCGCCATCGAGCTTGCGCGTTACTGGCTGGAGAAGGCCGACCTCATCGACCGGGCAGACGATCCGGCCGGCGACCTGCCTTACGGCGCCCAGCGTCGTCTTGAAATCGCCCGCGCCATGTGCACCGGACCGGAGCTTCTCTGCCTCGACGAACCTGCCGCTGGCCTCAATCCGCGTGAGTCAGCCGCTCTCAACGCGCTGTTGCGCGGTATCCGTACGGAAACCGGCACTTCGATCCTGCTTATTGAACACGATATGTCGGTGGTCATGGAAATCTCCGACCACGTCATCGTTCTGGAATACGGCCAGAAGATCTCCGACGGCACGCCTGAGCACGTGAAGAACGACCCGAAGGTCATTGCGGCCTATCTCGGCGTCGAGGACGAAGAAGTAGACGAGGTCATCGCCACCGTGGAGAGCCTCGAAGGGAATGCACACTGATGGCGGATCAACCACTATTGAAGGTTCACGGCGTCGAAACCTATTATGGCAATATCCGTGCGCTTGCCGGAATTGATGTCGAGGTCAACAAGGGCGAAATCGTCAGCCTGATCGGCGCAAACGGTGCCGGCAAGTCGACGCTGATGATGACGATCTGTGGCAGCCCGCAGGCACGAGCCGGCTCGGTCGTCTTCGAGGGCCGCGATATCACCAAGCTGCCGACCCATGAGATCGCCCGGCTGCGTATTGCCCAGTCTCCTGAAGGGCGTCGCATTTTCCCGCGTATGACCGTGCTGGAAAATCTCCAAATGGGCGCCGGCCTCGACAACCTCAAATATTTCCATGAGGATGTGGAAAAGATCTTCACGTTGTTTCCACGTCTGAAAGAGCGCCAGTCGCAGCGCGGCGGCACGCTTTCGGGCGGCGAGCAGCAAATGCTGTCGATCGGTCGCGCGCTAATGGCGCGTCCGAAGCTCCTTCTTCTCGACGAGCCTTCGCTCGGCCTTGCACCGTTGATCGTCAAGGGCATCTTCGAGGCCATCAAAGTGCTGAACGAAAAAGAAGGGCTCACCGTCTTCCTCGTGGAGCAGAACGCATTCGCAGCGCTCAGGCTATCGCACCGCGGCTATGTGCTCGTGAACGGCAAGGTGACGATGAGTGGCAGTGGCAAGGAACTGCTTGCCAATCCCGAGGTCCGAGCCGCCTATCTCGAAGGCGGGCGGCATTGATCGCGGCAGAAGGGGGAATTTGACTATGCAGGGCCTTTTCTTCGAAAGCGACAACGGCGTAAAGCTCGTCATCCGTGCGTTTGTGGTGCTCATCGGTTTCTGGACGGCGTGGCGGGCCGGAAGGGCTGTTGCGGACGGCTGGAACACCTATCCGCTGGTCGTCGTCTATACCTTCCTGCTCGCCTGGGCGATGCAATTTCTGCATCATGCGCTGTTCAACGGCCCAATGCTCAGCGCCTTTTTCTACATCATCGATTTCGTAACTCTACTGATCTTCTCGACAGCCGGGTTCCGCTATCGCCGCACCAATCAAATGGTCAACAACTATTACTGGCTGTACGAAAAAACTTCCGCGTTTTCGTGGAAGGAGAAACATTGACAGCCCGTTGAAACTAGGCATGAATTAGCCTCAGAGTGGAACAGCTTTCCTGGCGCAGTCAATGGTGGGTAGTGCGCCGGGTCTTCAAATGAAACCCGCCCAAAAATTGGGAGTAACAATATGAAGAAGTCTCTCTTGTCAGCGGTGGCACTGACGGCGATCGTCGCTTTCGGCGGCGTCGCACGAGCTGACATCCTGATCGGCGTGGGTGGTCCGCTGACAGGTCCGAATGCTGCATTCGGCGCACAGCTGCAGAAGGGTGCCGAGCAGGCAGCCGCTGACATAAATGCTGCTGGTGGTATCAACGGCGAGCAGATTAAGATCGAGCTCGGCGATGACGTTTCCGACCCGAAGCAGGGCATCTCCGTTGCCAACAAGTTCGTTGCCGACGGCGTGAAGTTCGTTATCGGCCACTTCAACTCGGGCGTTTCCATCCCGGCTTCTGAAGTTTACGCCGAAAACGGCATCCTGGAGATCACCCCGGCTGCTACCAACCCTGTTTTCACTGAGCGTGGCCTGTGGAACACGTTCCGTACCTGCGGCCGTGACGACCAGCAGGGCGCCATCGCCGGCAAGTATCTTGCCGATCACTTCAAGGACGCCAAGATCGCCGTCGTTCACGACAAGACCCCGTATGGTCAGGGCCTTGCCGACGAAACCAAGAAGGCTATGAATGCCGCTGGCCTCACCGAAGTCATGTATGAAGGCATCAACGTCGGCGACAAGGACTTCTCGGCCCTCATCGCCAAGATGAAGGAAGCAGGCGTCTCGATCATTTATTGGGGCGGTCTGCACACCGAAGCTGGTCTCATCATCCGCCAGGCCGCTGACCAGGGTCTGAAGGCAACGCTCGTTTCGGGTGACGGTATCGTTTCCAACGAACTGGCCTCGATCGCTGGTGACGCCGTCGCCGGTACGCTGAACACCTTCGGTCCCGATCCGACGCTGAACCCGGCCAACAAGGACCTCGTTGCAAAGTTCAAGGCCGCCGGTTTCAACCCGGAAGCCTACACGCTCTATTCCTACGCTGCGATGCAGGTGATCGCCGGTGCCGCCAAGGCTGCCGGTTCAACAGACGCAGAAGCCGTTGCCGCTGCCATGAAGGAAAAGGGCCCGTTCCCGACGGTTCTCGGCGACATCTCGTACGATGAAAAGGGCGACCCGAAGATCCCCGGCTACATCATGTACGAATGGAAGAAGGGCGCGGACGGCAAGTACACCTACGTGCCGCAGGGCATGTAAGCCTCACTTCCCTTTCGGGGACATGATTATCGAAGCCCGGTCATCGACCGGGCTTCTTTCTTATGTGGACGTTTCAATTCCTGTTCACCTGATCTAACCCTCATCATTGTCATCGGGCGGAGCTATCCATGTCCAAACCCCGCATTCTCGTCACTCGGCGCTGGCCAGCCGCGGTAGAGGCTGTTCTGGCCGAACGTTTCGACGTCACGCTCAACCGAGCCGATCTTCCGCTCGGCGAAAATGAGCTGAGGCTGGCGCTTTCGATCTACGATGCAGTGCTGCCGACGGTGTCCGACCGGCTGCCAGCGGCTGTCTTCGAAGGTGCATCGATCGTCACGAAGATCCTCGGCAATTTTGGCGTCGGCTACAATCATATCGATGTCGCCGCCGCTAGGGCGAAGGGTATTGCGGTCACGAATACGCCCGGCGTACTGACCGACTGCACCGCCGACATCGCCATGCTGCTGCTGCTCTCCGTTGCCCGGCGCGGCGGCGAGGGCGAACGGCAGCTGCGCGCCGGTGAATGGAAGGGCTGGTGCCCGACGCATATGGTCGGCACCAAGGTATCAGGCAAGATACTCGGCATCATCGGCTTCGGCCGCATTGGCAAGGCCTTTGCGCAGCGCTGCCATTTCGGTTTCGGCATGGATATCGTGTTCTTTAACCGCTCGCCGGTCGATCCCGAGGAAGCCGCGCGCTATGGCGCGCGGCAGTTGCCGACGGTCGAGGACGTGCTGGCGGCTGCCGATTTCGTCTCGCTGCATTGCCCCGGTGGAGCGGAGAACCGGCACCTGATGAATGCGGCGCGGCTTGCAACGATGAAGCCCGGCGCTTTTCTCATCAACACGGCGCGCGGCGATGTAGTCGATGAGGCGGCGCTGATTTCGGCGCTGGAGAGTGGCACGCTCCGCGGCGCCGGGCTCGATGTCTACGAGGCGGAGCCACACGTGCCGGAAGCGCTGCGACGGATGGAGAATGTCGTTCTGCTGCCCCATCTCGGCAGCGCGACGGAGGAGACGCGCACGGCGATGGGAATGAAGGTGGTGGAGAATGTGACGGCGTTTTTCGAAGGCCGCGAGGCGCCGGACCGGGTCGTCTGAGGGCGCTACCGTGCTAATCCCTCACATCTCATGCAGTACATGCGCCGCCTTTACGGCGGCAGATGCCCTGTTCTCGACGCCGAGCTTCACATAGATCTGTTCCAGGTGCTTGTTTACCGTGCGGGCGGAGAGGCCGAGAATTTCGCCGATATCGCGGTTGGCCTTGCCCTTGGCGATCCACATCAGCACTTCGGATTCACGCTGTGTCAGGGCAAAGTGCTGACGCAGGACTGTGTCATCGTTGCGCTGGTTGGCGGCAGTCAGGCGAAAGAGATATTCATCCGGACCGATGGCGCCAAGAAAGGCGAGTTGCAGGGCGGCCTGCCCAGCATGAGCGATGGAGATGAGGGCGTCGCGAGCGGCTGCGGCGCGTTCCTTCATCCAGTTGCCGATCGCGCGGGAGACGACGTCCATGCCGTCGTCGCTGCCCATGGCGGCATTGACGAGGCGGGTCGCCTGCGGCGTCGACCAGTGGATCGCGCCGTCGCCTTTAACCGCCAGCAGATGACGCCCGGCGGCATCAAGCGCCACGCGGGCGCTCTGGGCGGAGCGGGCGTTGCGAAGATGGACGCGGATGCGGGCGCGCAATTCGTCGATATTGATCGGTTTCGATAGATAATCGACGCCACCGGATTCGAGCGCATGTACCACATGCTCGGTTTCTGTCAGGCCGGTCATGAATATGACGGGCACCTGGGCGACGGCGGCATTGGCTTTCAGCCTGCGGCAGGTCTCGAAACCATCCATCGCCGGCATGACTGCATCGAGCAGGATGAGATCGGGCGTGATGCGCTCGACGATACTGAGAGCGGCCGAGCCCGATGTGGCGATCAGGACGGAAAAGCCAGACTGCTCCAGCGCATCCGTCAGGAAACCAAGCGCTTCTGGCGAATCGTCGACCAGCAGAACGATATCGCGCGGAAGCTCAGCCAACGGTTTCACCCTTTTCTTCGAACTTGTGCAGGAAATCCAGGAAGCCGGCGAGATCGAAAGCGCCGACATAGGAGCGGAGTTCCTCGGTGAATGGCTGATTTGCCTCTACCTTGGCAAGGTCTGCGAGCTTGGCTTCTATGCCCCTGATGTAGCCTATTTCGCCAAGGCGCAGCAGTTCCTGCACATGCGCAGCACCGGGGCTCCTGAGCGGCAAGCTGGCTGCTGCCGGCGCCGGTGTCTGGTCGTCGGCATAAAGCCATTTCAGGCCGAGATGCAGGGCGAGCTTGTCGCGCAGTTGTTTGAGATCGACCGGCTTGCCGATCGAATCATTATGGCTGTCGTCGCTGTCGCTATGAGCGGCGGCATCGCCGATATTGGCCGATAGCATCACGATCGGCGCTGTGCGTGCGGTCTCGCGCAGCCGGGAGACGAGCTGCCAGCCGTTCATGCCGGGCATCGAGATATCGACGAGGAAAAGGTCCGGCTCGATACCTTCAACGAGCGTCAGGCAGTCGGGACCGCTTGCGGCGGTCAGCACGATGAAATCGAGCGGAACCAGGATTTCCCGCATCATCTCGCGATGATCCTCGTTGTCGTCGACAACGACGATGGTGCGGCGCGGGCCGTCATAGCTGACGATCTTTTTCTCCTGCGGCGGGGCTGCAGGGCGCATAACGGCCGACAGCATGAGGCGGACGCGGAAGGTGGAGCCCCTGTCCTTTTCACTCGCAACGGAGATCTCGCCGCCGAGCGTGTTGGTCAGCAATCGAGTGATGGTGAGGCCAAGGCCGAGACCGGGCATGGGGCGCACACTCTCCGCTTCACCGCGCTGGAAGGGCTCGTAGATGCGCGTCAGATCCTTCTCGGCGATGCCGCGTCCGGTGTCGGAGACGGTGAACGTCGCGACCTGGCTGCGGTAGCCGACATCGAAGGTGACGCTGCCTTCGTCGGTGAATTTGATGGCGTTGGAGAGCAGGTTGACGAGAATCTGTCGCAGCCGCTTTTCGTCGGTTCGGACGAATTGCGGCAGCGCCTGCGAACGCTCATGGATGAAGGACAGGCCCTTTGCCTGCGCCTGCGGTCGGAACATATCGACGATCTGGTCGAGAAAGTCCTGGATATTGATCTCGTTCGAATAGACCTGCAGGCGGCCCGCCTCGATCTTCGAGATGTCCAGAAGGCCATCGATCAGGCCGGAGAGATGCTCGGCGCTGCGGCGGATAACCTTGATGGAAGATTGCCTCGGCGCAGGGATCGTCTCGTCGCGCTCAAGGATCTGGGCGTAACCGAGAACGGCATTCAGCGGCGTGCGCAGTTCGTGACTCAAGCCTACGACATAGCGGCTCTTGGCGCGGTTGGCGGCCTCAGCGGTTTCCTTGGCGGCCTGAAGCGCCGCATCGGTCTTCTTGTGGGCGGCGATTTCTTTCAGGAGCAGGGTGTTCTGGCGGGAGGATTCCTCCTCGGCGACGACACGACTGTCATGGGCAAGCACATAGAACCAGCAGGCAATGCCGGCGATGACCGAGAAGACGAAGAAGACGATCAGGATGGTTCTGTTGACGACTTCGGCAGTCTCCGGCGAGGCGGAACCCACCTGATGGGCGATCATGGCAAGGATTGCCCCGACGGCTGTCAGGGCCAGCGCCACGGCAATACCGTAGCGGCCAAGGCGGGTGGTCAGCTTCTGGACGATGGTTTCCGGCAACAGGGTCTTTGCGACGGCGCCGACCTGTGCATTGAAGCGGGCATTGGGCTTGCACATGTCGTGGCAGCGGCTGTCGAGCGAGCAGCAGAGCGAGCAGATCGGCGCGGCATAGGCCGGGCACCAGGCCATATCTTCAGGCTCGAAGGGATGTTCGCAGACGGAGCAGGTGATGGTGGTCAGGTTCTTCCAGGCATGGCGCGGCTTGCGGGCGAGATAGAACTTGCCCTTGGTTGCCCAGGCAAGGGCAGGCGAGGCGATCAGCGCAATTGCCAGGGTGATGTAGGGGGCAAGCGACGCGGCAACCGAACCGAAAATGCCGAAATGGGCGATCAGCGCAGTGCCTGCAGACAAGGTCATGGCGCCGAGGCCGACCGGATTGATGTCATAGAGATGGGCGCGCTTGAATTCGATGCCCGGAGGGGCAAGGCCGAGCGGCTTGTTGATGAAGAGATCGGCCGATATCGTACAGAGCCAGGCCATGGCGATAATCGAGAAGATGCCGAGCGTTTCTTCGAGCAGCCGGTAGATGCCGAGTTCCATCAGGAGCAGCGCAATCGCCACGTTGAAAACGAGCCAGATGACGCGGCCGGGATGGCTGTGCGTCAGACGCGAGAAGAAGTTCGACCAGGCAAGCGAGCCGGCATAGGCATTCATCACGTTGATCTTTAGCTGCGAGACCACGACGAAGGCGGCCATCAGCAGCAGGGCGGCATTCTGCCAGGGAATCATATAGCCGAAGGCGGTTAGATACATTTGCGCCGGGTCGGCGGCACGATCGGCTGGCACGCCCGATGTGACGGTCAGCACCACGAGGAAGGAGCCGGCTAGAAGTTTCGGCGCGCCGATGATGACCCAGCCGGGGCCGGCGAGGAAGACGGCGAGGCGGTGGCGCCATTTGCGCTGCGGATCGGGGGGCAGAAAGCGCAGGAAGTCCGCCTGTTCGCCAATCTGCGACATGAGCGCGAGGATGACGGCGGAGGCTGCGCCAAACTCGACGAGGTTGAAATCTGCGACCGTGCCGGGTGGGCCGGAAGCGTGGCGGATGCCGGCGAAGGCGCGCCAGACATCGAATTTGCCCCAGTCCAGAAAGGCGATGAAAATGAAGGGCAGGATGTTCAGGATGATCCAGAAGGGCTGGGTCATCAGCTGGAACTTGCTGATCAGCCGCACGCCGTGGGTGACGAGCGGGATCACCATGACGGCGCTGATGATGTAGCCGATCCAGAGTGGAATGCCGAGCGTCAGCTCCAACGCGCCCGACATGATCGAGGCCTCGATCGCGAACAGCATGAAGGTGAAGCTCGCATAGATCAGCGAGGTTATGGTCGAGCCGATATAGCCGAAGCTCGCGCCGCGCGTCAGCAGGTCGATGTCGACGCCATGGCGGATCGCGTAGCGGCTGATCGGCAGGCCGATCGCGAGCATCGCGATGGAGGCGACGATGATGGCGAAGAAGGCATTGGTGGTGCCGTAGGACAGTGTGATGGCACCGCCGATCGCCTCCAGCGCCAAGAAGGAGATGGCGCCGATCGCCGTCTGCGAGATGCGCTGGGAGGAGAAGCGGCGGGCGCTCTTTGCGGTGAAGCGCAGCGCGTAATCTTCGAGCGTCTGGTTGGCGACCCAGCGATTATATTCGCGTCTCACCGGAATGATGCGTTGGCGCGCTGTCATGCCCTCTTTCCGGCGTTTCGGTCAGCTTACCGTCTTTGAGCCACTTTTGGCGGGATGAGCGGGAAAGGCAAGAGGCGGAACGCTGGCGGATTCACAGAACGGCAATATTTTTGAAACCGGTCTGTCACATAAGGGCTCTAACTCTCCCGCCGTCCGTTCCACCAATTCGGGTATCACCATGTCTGTTCCAAGCCTTTGCCGCCTGAGCACCGCGCTCTGCCTTCTTTCGATCGTGCCATCGCTTGCCGCTGCCGAGCAGGCCACGGCGGTAAAAGCGCCTTATGTGGAGGCCGGAAACACCAACAAGCGTGGTGATGCCTGCTTCTCGACCGCGGACACCAATGCCGCCGTCCATCTTCTCTCCGGCTTCCTCGAAGTCTGGACGCCGCGCACGCCGTTCGTCGATGCTGGCGTAGAGGCCCCGGCCAAGGACAATTGCCCCGCTGTCGCCAAGACGGATTGGGATGGCATTCCCTTGAGCAAGACCGACGGTCAGGTCGTCAACAAGCTCGTCCATGACGCCAACATTGCCTATGTCGTCAAAGCGACGCGAGCACGGACGGCCGATCAGGCAGTTGCCGCTTATCTCGACGATCGGCGGGGCAAGAATGCCAGCATCGTCGATGGCCTTGGTCCGCTGACCGATGCCTGGAAGGCCGGTTCCAAACAGACCACCACGATCACCGAAGTCGCGGCCGATGCGACGACGGTCAAATATGACGACAAGGGCAACAATCGCGGCGCCGGCAGCAAGCCGGACACGGAAAACAAGACCGATACCAATCCGGACATGGGTCTTGCGATCGACTTCATCAACGCCGCGAGCAGCGACGGCTCGACCGAACCCGCCAAACGCTATTTCAAATATGCCCGTCCCTACCGCTGGAGCAAGGACGTATCGGTCGTCCCGACGCTGGAGCCTGCCAAGAGCGGCAAGCCTGTCGAAGACGGCGGTTTCCCGAGCGGTCATACCGCCGAAGCCTGGCGGGATGCGCTGGCCATGGCCTATCTCGTGCCGCAGCGCTTCCAGGAAATGGTCGCGCGCGTCAGTGAAATGGGCGAGGACCGCATCCTCGCCGGCATGCATTCCCCGCTCGACGTGATGGGCGGCCGCATGCTCGGCACGGCCACGGTCGTCTACAATCTGAACAAAGCCGATAACGCCGCGCTGAAGAGCGATGCTTACGCCCAAGCGCAGTCATGGCTCATTGCCAAATCAGGTGTTGCGGATGCCGGCGCGCTCGAAATTGCGGCCCATGCAGCGCCGCTCGCCGCAGACCGTTTCGCCGATCATGACGCCAACCGCGCCTACGTGCTGCAGCGCCTGAGCTACGGCCTGCCGACGATCCATGCGACCGACCAGCCGGCGCGCGTACCGCTGGGCGCCGAAGCGCTTCTCGAAACGCGTCTGCCCTATCTCGATGGTGAGCAGCGCCGCGACGTGCTTGGCACGACGGAGATCGCCTCGGGCTATCCGCTGCTCGATGATGCTGAAGGCTACGGTCGTCTCAACCTGTTTGCCGCCGCAGACGGCTATGGCGCCTTCGATCAGGACGTGACCGTGACGATGGATGCCGCAAAGGGCGGCTTCAATGCGATCGACACTTGGCGTAACGACATCGGCGGCAAGGGCAGGCTGGTGAAGCGCGGCAACGGCATCCTCGGGCTTTCCGGCGCCAACAGCTTTGCCGGCGGCACGGTGCTGGAAGAAGGCGTGCTGGTGGCAGGCTCACCCTCGGCCTTCGGCACCGGCGGACTGTCCGTGAACGGCGGTTCTCTCGTCCTGGCGGCCGATAAGCCCCTGACCGTTGGCGGTGATTACCAGCAGCTCGCCAATACCGCGGTAAAGCCGACGCTCGGTGCTGACGGCGCGGGCACGCTCGTCATTGCGGGTAAGGCGGCGCTCTCCGGCGACCTCGACGTCACACTTGCCCCGGGCTACGCCCCGGCGCCTGGAACGCAGATCGAGATACTGAAGGCGGAAGCCATCACCGGCATCTTCGACAGGTTCACCATCTCCGGCCACAGGGCGACCCTTTCATATGGCCCGACATCCGTCACCATGACGATCGACGGATAATATCGAACCGACGGGCATCCCGTCTGCGGGGTGCCCTTCCTCGTCCCTACATGCGCGTTTGCCCCTGCCGCCTACGTCATTTTGCGTATGTGTTTTCGCGCTGCAGCACCCGATAGTCCCCTCGGCAACAGTTAATTTCCGTTTCCGGCCTGTTGCGGAACAAGAAGAGGGGAGTTCAACCAGATGAATCTCAGATCCACTATCACGGGCGCTGCGCTTGGTGCCGTCATGGCCGCATCGGCCGCCTTCCACGGAGCGCTTGCCGCCGACGACACGATCAAGGTCGGCGTTCTGCATTCGCTTTCGGGCACGATGGCGATTTCCGAAACGACGCTGAAAGACGCCATGCTGATGCTCATCGACGAGCAGAACAAGAAGGGCGGTCTCCTCGGCAAGAAGCTCGAAGCCGTCGTCGTCGACCCGGCGTCCGACTGGCCGCTCTTTGCGGAAAAGGCACGCGAGCTGATCGAAAAGGACAAGGTTGCGGCGGTTTTCGGTTGCTGGACCTCGTCGTCGCGCAAGTCGGTTCTGCCGGTTTTCGAAGAGCTGAATTCGCTGCTCTTCTACCCGGTTCAGTACGAGGGTGAAGAATCGTCGCGCAATATCTTCTACACGGGTGCTGCCCCGAACCAGCAGGCGATCCCGGCCGTCGATTACCTGATGAAGAATGAAGGCGTGAAGCGGTTCGTGCTCGAAGGTACCGACTATGTCTATCCGCGCACGACCAACAAGATCCTGGAAGCCTATCTCGAATCCAAGGGCATTCCGAAGGAAGACATCCTGATCAACTATACACCGTTCGGCTTCTCCGACTGGCAGACGGAAGTCTCCAAGATTAAGGAATTCGGCTCGGCCGGCAAGAAGACCGCCGTCGTCTCCACGATTAACGGTGACGCCAACGTTCCCTTCTACAAGGAGCTCGGCAACCAGGGCATCAAGGCAACCGACATCCCGGTCGTGGCCTTCTCGGTTGGCGAAGAAGAACTTGCCGGTCTCGATACCAAGCCGCTCGTCGGCCATCTCGCCGCCTGGAACTACTTTGAATCGGTCGATACGCCGATCAACAAGAAGTTCATCAAGGAATGGCATGCCTACACCAAGAACGACAAGCGCGTGACCAACGACCCGATGGAAGCTGCGTATATCGGTTTCAATGCCTGGGTTAAGGCTGTTCAGGCCGCCGGCACGACCGACACGGATGCGGTTCTCGACCACATCATCGGCGTCTCCGTTCCAAACCTTTCCGGTGGCACGGCGACCGTCATGCCGAACCACCACATCACCAAGCCGGTGCTGATCGGTGAAATTCAGGCCGACGGCCAGTTCGAAATCGTTCAGCAGACTCCTGCGGTCGTCGGCGACGAATGGTCCGACTTCCTGCCGGACTCCAAGGATCTGATCTCCGATTGGCGCAAGCCGATGAACTGCGGCAACTTCAACGTTGCCACCGGCAAGTGCGGCGGCAAGGGTTCCTGAGTTAGCCGATCCGACACGAGCCTCAAGACTTCCGTCCGGATTTCAATCCGGGCGGAAGCTCCGTCCCCAGCGGTATTGCCGAGAGGCCAACGATTTAGGCGGGAAAGCCGATGTATCGCGCCATCAAGATCTTTCTTTTAACCCTTTGCCTAACGCTTACCGGCGTGACGGCAGGCCTGAAGGCCCAGGACGATATCCACGCTCTCGTCGATGCGCTCGGTATCGGCGGTTTTCCGGAGCGTGAAGCGGCCATCAGGGCGCTCGTTGCTTCCAAGGATGCGCATGTCAGCCAGATATTGCAGCAGCTGAGCGATGGTCTTCTCTACGCCAATTCCGACGCGGGAGGGCCCGTCCTCGTTCAGGGCGGCACGGATGACGAGCCGACCTATTCCGACCCGATCACCGGCGAGGCTGTCGCGGATATCGATCCCGACATGATGTCGAAGGTGAAGATCAATAATTCGCTGCGCACGCTCATCGGTACGATGACGAGCCAAATGACGCTCCTGAGCCCCGATCGCGCCGCCCGCCTTGCGGCTGCCCAGGGGCTTTTGAAGGATGCCGATCCGGCCAATCTCGACCTCTTGAATTCCGCTTTGGCCGACGAAAAGGATGCCGATATCAAGAGCACGATGGAAGCGGCCCGCGCGGTCATGGTGCTGAAGAGCGAAATGAGCGCCGATGAGAAGAGGGCTGCCATCGATACGGTTGCTGCCCGTGGCGGCCGCGATGCGCTGACCATTCTGACCACGGCGCTGGCAACGGCGCCCGATGATCTCAAGCCTGCCATTCAGGCGCATATTTCCACCATCAACCGCAGCCTGGCTCTCTGGAATATTGTCCAGAACGTCTGGTACGGACTGTCTCTCGGCTCGGTGCTGCTGCTTGCGGCCATCGGCCTTGCCATCACCTTCGGCGTCATGGGCGTCATCAACATGGCGCATGGCGAAATGGTGATGATCGGCGCCTACACGACCTATGTCGTGCAGGAATACATCACTGCGAACTTTCCCGGCATGGCCGATTATTCGCTGGCCTTCGCCGTGCCTGCCGCCTTCGTGTTTACCGGTTTCGTTGGCCTCATCATCGAACGCATCGTCATCCGCTACCTTTATGGCCGGCCGCTGGAGACGCTGCTGGCCACCTGGGGCGTATCGCTGATCCTGCAGCAGGCGGTGCGCACGGTCTTCGGCCCGACCAACCGCGAAGTGCGCAATCCGAGCTGGATGTCGGGCGCTTTCGAGTTCGGTGGCCTGTCGATCACCTGGAACCGTCTCTGGATCATCGTCTTCTCTATGGCCGTCTTCGTGACACTGTTGATGCTCCTGAAACGCTCCGCCTTCGGCCTGCAGATGCGTGCCGTTACCCAGAACCGGCGCATGGCGTCATCCATGGGTATCCGCACCGGCTGGGTCGATGCCTTCACCTTCGCGCTCGGCTCCGGCATTGCCGGCATGGCGGGCGTGGCGCTCTCGCAGATCGATAACGTCTCGCCGAATCTCGGCCAGAGCTACATCATCGACAGTTTCATGGTCGTGGTCTTCGGCGGTGTCGGCAATCTCTGGGGCACGCTGGTCGGCGCACTGTCGCTCGGTGTCGTCAACAAGTTCATCGAGCCCTTTGCAGGAGCGGTGCTTGGCAAGATCCTGGTGCTCGTTCTCATCATTCTCTTCATCCAGAAGCGTCCGCGCGGGCTCTTCGCACTCAAAGGAAGGGCGGTGGAAGCATGATTACGGCCTTCCTTCTCCGGTCTCTCGATCGCCGGATCTCCCTTGCCATCGCCATCCTGCTGGTGGTCGCGGTTCTGGTGCCGGTGCTCAATCTGGCGACGTCGGCGGACAATCCGTTGCATGTGCCGACCTACATCATGGCACTGTTCGGTAAGTACCTGACCTATGCGCTCTTGGCGCTGGCGCTCGATCTCGTCTGGGGCTTCTGCGGCATTCTCTCGCTCGGCCACGGCGCCTTCTTCGCGCTCGGCGGTTATGCGATGGGCATGTATCTGATGCGTCAGATCGGCCCGCGGGGCGTCTATGGCGATCCTATCCTGCCGGACTTCATGGTCTTCCTGAACTGGAAGGAGCTGCCGTGGTTCTGGCACGGCTTCGACCAGTTCTGGTTTGCGGCACTCATGGTGCTGCTGGTGCCCGGCCTGCTGGCATTCATCTTCGGCTGGTTTGCCTTCCGCTCACGCGTCAACGGCGTTTATCTGTCGATCATCACGCAGGCCATGACCTACGCGCTGCTGCTCGCCTTCTTCCGCAACGACATGGGTTTCGGCGGCAATAACGGCATGACCGATTTCAAGGATATTCTCGGCTTCAACGTGCAGGCCGATGGCACGCGTGCGACGCTCTTTGCGGCGACGGCGATCTTCCTGGCACTTTCGCTGATGATCGCCTCGGCGATCGTGCGCTCGAAATTCGGCAAGGTACTGGTCGGCGTGCGCGACGCGGAAAGCCGCACGCGCTTCCTCGGCTACCGCGTCGAGCATTTCAAGCTCTTCACCTTTGTCATTTCGGCGATGATGGCGGGCATCGCCGGCGCGCTCTATGTGCCGCAGGTCGGCATCATCAATCCCGGCGAATTCGCGCCGGCGAACTCGATCGAAGTCGTCATCTGGACGGCCGTCGGCGGGCGCGCGACGCTGATCGGGCCGATCATTGGCGCGATCCTCGTCAATGGCGGCAAGACGATCTTCACCGGCCTCTTTCCCGATTACTGGCTGTTTGCGCTGGGCGGTCTTTTCGTACTCGTCACGCTGTTCCTGCCGAAGGGCATTGTCGGCACGATCGCCCAGTATCTCGGCAAGCGGAAGACGGCCTCGAACGGCGTGACGCCGGTCGCCGCGGAAGAGGGCGTCGACGCAAAAATCCAGGCTGCGGAGTAGACCCATGATCCCCGACGTCAAACCCAACAGCGTGCTCTATCTCAATGGTGTCTCGGTCTCCTTCGACGGGTTCAAGGCGCTGAACTCACTCTCCATCGTCATCGAACCCGGCGAACTCCGGGCGATCATCGGCCCGAACGGCGCCGGCAAGACGACGATGATGGATATCATCACCGGTAAGACCAGGCCCGATGAGGGCGAGGTCTTCTTCAACGGCACGGTTGATCTCACCAAGAAGGACGAGGCCGACATCGCTCAACTTGGCATCGGCCGAAAGTTCCAGAAGCCGACGGTCTTCGAAAGCCATACGGTCTGGGACAATCTGGAACTGGCGCTCAACCGCCGGCGCACGGTGTTTTCGACGCTCTTCTATCGCCTTTCCGGTGAGGACAGGGATCGTATCGATGAGATCCTTGAGACGGTGCGGCTGACGCACCGGCGCGATGAGCTCGCGGCCAACCTGTCGCACGGCCAGAAGCAGTGGCTGGAAATCGGCATGCTGCTGGCGCAGGAGCCGAAGCTGCTGCTCGTCGACGAACCGGTGGCAGGCATGACCGATGCGGAAACGGCGGAGACGGCGATCCTGCTCAAGGATATAGCCAGGACCCGGTCCGTCGTCGTTGTCGAGCACGACATGGGTTTCATCCGAGATCTCGGCGTGAAGGTGACATGCCTTGCGGAAGGCTCGGTGCTGGCAGAAGGATCCATCGATTTCGTCAGCAACGATCCGAAGGTGATCGAGAACTATCTGGGGCGCTAAGATGCTGACAGTCGAAAACGCAAATCTTCATTATGGCGCAGCCCAGGCGCTGCGTGGCATCTCGATCAAGGCCGAGATGGGCAAGATCACCTGCGTGCTGGGGCGTAACGGCGTGGGGAAGAGTTCTCTTCTGCGCGCCGTTACCGGCCAGCATCCGCTGTCTGCCGGTACGATCACCTTCAACGATACCAAGCTGAACGGCTTGCCGCCCTTTGCCCGCGCCAAACAAGGCATCGGTTATGTGCCGCAGGGGCGTGAAATCTTCCCGTTGCTCACTGTCAAGGAAAACCTCGAGACCGGTTTTGCTCCGCTTGGTCGTCGCGACCGCAACATCCCCGACGATATCTTCAGCCTCTTCCCGGTGCTGAAGTCGATGTTGTCCCGTCGCGGCGGCGATCTCTCGGGCGGGCAGCAACAGCAGCTGGCGATCGGCCGCGCCATGGTCACGCGGCCGAAGATCCTGGTGCTCGACGAGCCGACCGAGGGCATCCAGCCCTCCATCATTAAGGATATCGGCCGGGCAATCCGTTATCTCCGCGATTCCACCGGCATGGCGATCCTGCTCGTCGAGCAATATCTCGATTTCTGCCGCGAGCTTGCCGATTATGTCTACATCATGGACCGCGGAGAGATCGTTCACGAGGGTCTTGCCGAGACGCTGGATACGCCGGAAGCGCGCCGCCATCTGACCGTATGACCCCTCTGGCGATCGCGCTGGCAGATGCCGCATTTTGCGGCAGATGCCTTCCGCGCCATCCGTGTGGCCCGTTAGGGCACGGGCACTCGGAAAGCGGCACGGGACTTGCTTTGTTGCAGTCAACAGACACATTCAACGCAAGTTGCCAGACAGGATGGCTTCTGCACGGGGGTGGCATGACAGGCGTGGCAGCGGGTATCACGAGACCGCAGAGAGCAGAAGGACGCGGGCATCTTGCTGCCAAGGTGCAGGGCGGGCGTACGCGGATTCAGGAGCTTTATCAGGAAGGTGCGGCGAAGATCCGCCTGCCGGATACGTTCGATGCCTCGATGGAAGCCGTCATCATCAATACGGCCGGCGGATTGACTGGCGGCGACCGGATGAACTGGAGCGTGTCAGCGGGAGCGGGTACGCGCATCGACGTGACGACGCAAGCCTGCGAGAAGATCTACAGGGCATCGGCCGGAACGGCAGATGTGACGACGCAGATCGCGGTGGGACCAGGCGCCCGCGTCGACTGGCTGCCGCAGGAGACCATTCTTTTCGATCGTGCCTCGCTGTTTCGTCGCCTGGATGTCGATCTCGACGACAGCGCGGAGTTCCTCGCTGTCGAAGCCATCCTGCTCGGGCGTACGGCAATGGGTGAGACGATGGAGACGGGCCTGTTTCGCGATCGCTGGCGCATCCGCCGCTCGGGCCAGCTTGTTCATGCCGAGGAACTGCGCCTTTCCGATGCGGTGGCGCTGCTTGCGGCAGAGCAGGCGGTGCTCGGCGGGCAGGTGGCTTTCGCGACGGTGCTTTATGCCGGACCGATGTCGGAAGCCTATCTCGCCAAAGTGCGACCGCTGGTGGACGGGCATATGGGTGGAGCAAGCGCCTGGAGCGATAAAATCGTCGTGCGCCTTGCTGCAGCCGATGGCTTTGCTCTCAGAAAAATCCTCATCCCGGTCATTTCCGCCTTGCGCAATGGAGCGCCTGTGCCGAAAGTCTGGAATCTATGAGTTCAACAAGCGGATAGACGATGAACCTCACTCCGAGAGAAAAAGACAAGCTGTTGATTTCCATGGCCGCCATGGTGGCCCGCCGGCGGCTGGAGCGCGGCGTCAAGCTGAACTATCCGGAGGCGATCGCCCTCATTAGCGATTTCGTCGTCGAAGGCGCCCGTGACGGCCGCCCGGTCGCCGAACTGATGGAAGCTGGCGCCCATGTGATCAGCCGCGACCAGGTGATGGAAGGCATTGCCGAGATGATCCATGACGTGCAGGTCGAGGCGACATTCCCCGACGGCACGAAGCTTGTGACCGTGCACGAACCAATCCGCTGAGGCGCGCGCCATGCTGGACCTGCGACCCAATTGCGAATGCTGCGACAAGGATCTGCCGCCTGACAGCGCGGAAGCGATGATCTGTACCTTCGAATGCACGTTCTGTGCGGCTTGTGTCGACAATGTGCTGAAGGGCGAGTGCCCCAATTGCGGCGGCAATTTTGCCGCCCGACCGATCCGGCCCGCATCGAAGCTTGAGAAATATCCGGCTTCGACGAAGCGTGTTCTGAAGGCCGAGGGCTGCGCGCCCGAGGCGGCTTAAGGAGAGATACATGATCCCTGGCGAAATCATTGCCGCTGATGGCGAGATCGAGCTCAATGCCGGCGCACCGACCGTGACGCTCGACGTTTCCAATACTGGTGACCGCCCTGTGCAGGTGGGCAGCCACTATCATTTTGCCGAAACCAATGCCGGCCTGTCCTTCGATCGTGACAAGGCTCGCGGCATGCGCCTCGACATTCCCTCGGGCACGGCCGTCCGTTTCGAGCCGGGCCAGACCCGCTCGGTGACGCTCATACCGCTCTCCGGCAAGCGCGAAGTCTATGGCTTCCGCCAGCTCGTCATGGGCCGGCTCTAATTAAAAGAAAATGACGGGAGGAAATTCATGCGCTTGAAGATCGGGCTCATCGGTGGGGCATTTGTGCTGCTTGCCGCCTGTGCCGCCCATGCCGAGGATGTGGACTGCGACAATGCTCAGACACAGTCCGACATGACGAGCTGCGCGCAGGCGCGCTATGAGGAGGCCGACAAGGCGCTCAATGCCCAGTACAAGCAGACACGCGCAGCAATGGTGGCGATGGACAAGGATCTCGATGGTGACATGAAGGGTGCCGAACAGGCGCTTCTCAAGGCACAGCGCGCCTGGATCAGTTATCGCGACGCTCACTGTGAGAATTACGGCTTTCAGGCACGCGGCGGCACGATGGAGCCGATGCTGGTGGCGGGCTGTCTTGCTGACCTGACGGACCTCAGGACCAAGGAGCTCAAAGAACTCGCCAATGGAATGGGCCAGTAAGGTGGGCAGGACGATCATGATCGTGGGCAACGGCGAAGTGGGAGAAGGAGGGGCTGAGATCATCGATGCCGCAGACCTCGTCATCCGCTTCAACGAATGCCGCTCCTATGGTGCCGGCGGCACGCGCACTGATGTGGTTGCCGTATGCAATACCGGCCGGCCCGCCAAGGCCATGCTCGGCTCCGAAAGCTGGCGCATCCATCCCGGTGTTGTCGAAGCCTCGGAAATCTGGAGTGTGCGTGATCCCGAAAAATTCGCGGCGATGCGGGCACCTCTTGCGGCTTCGCATCCGGAGCTCGATGATTTCTGCGACGATTACACCAGCCAATTCAACGCTTTCTGTGCTGAAGCCGGCAAGGTGCATCGGATCGTTGACAAACAGGTTCACGAAGCCGTCGATCAGGCGCTGTCTGCCTTCTCGCCGGCGCCTTACGTCGTGCCGAGCAGCGGCATGATCGTGATCGGCGAAGTGCTCGACAGATTTCCCAACGACGAGGTGACGCTCGCAGGTTTCGGCCATGTGGGCTGGGAATGGCATCCCTTCGCCGCCGAAAAGCAGCTCGTCGACTCCTATATTGCGGCCGGCCGTCTCAGGCGGTTTGCCGGAAAACCATTCGTCTCTTCCTCCCAAGGAGCCTGATAGATGCCCCACAAGATCTCTCGCAAGGCATACGCCGGCATGTTCGGTCCGACCACCGGCGACAAGGTCCGCCTTGCCGATACGGAGCTTTTTATCGAGATCGAAAAGGATTTTACCACCTATGGCGAAGAGGTGAAGTTCGGCGGCGGGAAAGTCATCCGTGACGGCATGGGCCAGAGCCAGGTGACGCGGGCGGATGGCGCGGTCGATACCGTCATCACCAATGCCGTCATCATCGACCATTCCGGCATCTACAAGGCTGATATCGGCCTGAAGGACGGTCGTATCGCGGCGATCGGCAAGGCCGGCAATCCGGACACACAGCCCGGTGTCAACATCATAGTCGGTCCGGGTACGGAAGCGATTGCCGGTGAAGGCAAGATCATCACGGCCGGCGGCATGGATAGCCACATCCATTTCATCGCTCCGCAGCAGATCGAAGAAGCGCTGATGAGCGGGCTCACCTGTATGCTAGGCGGCGGCACCGGGCCTGCGCACGGCACACTGGCGACCACCTGTACCCCAGGTCCGTGGCATATCGCGCGCATGATCGAGGCTGCCGATGCCTTCCCGATGAACCTTGCTTTCGCCGGCAAGGGCAATGCGTCGCTGCCGGGCGCATTGCAGGAAATGGTGCTTGCCGGTGCGACCTCGCTTAAGCTGCACGAGGATTGGGGCACGACGCCCGGCGCCATCGACTGCTGCCTGTCGGTTGCAGACGAATATGACGTACAGGTGATGATCCATACCGATACGCTGAACGAAAGCGGCTTCGTGGAAGATACGATCGGCGCGATCAAGGGCCGTACCATCCATGCCTTCCATACGGAGGGTGCGGGTGGCGGTCACGCACCCGACATCATCAAGATCTGCGGTCAACCGAACGTCATTCCGTCATCCACCAACCCGACGCGGCCCTATACGGTCAACACGATTGCCGAGCATTTGGACATGCTGATGGTGTGCCATCACCTGTCGCCGTCGATCCCTGAGGATATCGCCTTTGCTGAAAGCCGTATCCGAAAGGAGACGATCGCTGCGGAAGACATCCTGCACGATATCGGAGCGTTCTCGATCATCTCCTCGGACAGTCAGGCCATGGGCCGTGTCGGTGAGGTGCTGATCCGCACCTGGCAAACCGCAGACAAGATGAAGCGCCAGCGCGGCCGTCTGAAAGAAGAAAAGGGCGACAACGACAATTTCCGTGTCCGCCGTTACGTCGCCAAATACACGATCAATCCGGCGATTGCGCACGGGCTGTCGCACGAGATCGGCTCCATCGAAATCGGCAAGCGCGCCGATCTCGTCCTATGGAACCCGGCCTTTTTCGGCGTGAAGCCGGATATGGTGCTGCTCGGCGGCTCCATTGCCGCGGCACCCATGGGCGATCCAAATGCCTCGATCCCGACGCCTCAACCGGTGCATTACCGGCCGATGTTTGCGTCCTTCGGCAAGAGCCTGACGAACTCTTCGGTCACCTTCGTTTCGCAGGCTTCGCTCGATGCCGGCCTCAAGGGCCGTCTCGGTGTTGCCAAGGATCTCGTTGCAGTGAAGAACACTCGCGGCGGCATCTCCAAGGCGTCGATGGTCCACAACGACCTCACCCCCGACATCGAGGTTGATCCGGAAACCTACGAAGTACGGGCGAATGGGGAGTTGCTGACCTGCGAACCGGCAACGGTGCTGCCGATGGCGCAGCGATATTTCCTGTTCTGAGACCATTCGTTCAGGGGTGGTCTGAAGTGGCAGCGCGATGGCTGATACGGCTGATTGCGCTGCTTTTGCTACTGGCGGCACGGTCATTCCGAGGCGGCTGCTCGTCGCAGCCTTTTGGCTGCAACATACGGACTGCACATGGACTACGGCGGCGTCCGGATAGGCGGCTCGCGAACAGGTTCATGGAACCCGTTGCCGCAGACGCTCGTGCTTTCGCCTATCCTCCATAATTGAAGTATAGAGATATTCTGCAATCTTGGCACCGTTGATCCCGTAGCGTTATTTCCCGTTTTAACGCTTGTCTTTTAGACGCGCTGCTCACCACCGTTGCCCTTAAAGCGAAATCCGAACGTCGCTCTCCAGATGGTTGTAAAAACCTGTAGGTGAACTGTGGTTTTTCAGCCATAGCCCATTCTGAAACACGCGCCTGGAAATCCGCATTAAATATATTTCAAATCAACTAGTTAGGTGTATTTCCCATGGCGGGCGTGCCTGTGCCGAAAAGTTGCACCTCCTGCTAGAAAAAATAGATCGGCCGAATCCTCTGAAATCGCTCGGATTTTAGTAATTGAATTAAGACCTCCGCAGCAACTGCAACCCTATCAATGCCTTGGAAACGCTGTGCAGGAAGGCCGATTCTCATGGAAAACTGGATATCGCTTCAGGCTGAACTGGGCAGTTTCGAGCATCGCAAGACCGTTTATACTTTTGCGCTGAAGATGAGTTTTTTGGCAGTTATTCTGTCCGGCTTCATCATCGGGGTGACGCTGCCTCCGCTCAACTTCATGGGGGTGCTGCCGATCACACTCGGGCACGCCATGACCTTTGCCATCATCCTCTCCTGGCTGATCGGCGGAATGGTGTCCGGCGTGCTGTCGCTCGTTGCTGGCTTCGCCATTCACGACCTGACCGTCTCCCGTGCCAAATTCGAAAAGCTCAGCCGCACTGATACATTGTCAGGACTCCTGAACCGGCGCGCTTTCACCGACGCCCTGGAAAGGGTGGACGGCGATGCCTGCCTCGCCATTTTCGACGTAGACCGTTTCAAGGCTATCAACGATCGTTTCGGCCATGGCTGCGGTGATGCCGTGATTACTGCCGTCTCAGCCATGCTTTCCGCGGCTTTCGACGGCGCGTCGGTCGTGGCGCGGCTCGGCGGTGAGGAGTTTGGTGTCGTCGTTCAGGGCGGGACGCCGGAGGAGCGCGTGGCACGCATCGAAGGGGTGAGAGCACAGATTGCTGCGCGGCCGATTCCGGCGGATGGGCATGCCGTCACCATCACGATATCAGGCGGCATTGCCGATCTTCATGAGGGACGGGACAAGGAGGCAGTCTATGCCTCCGCCGACAAGGCGCTCTATCTCGCCAAGGCGCTCGGCCGCAATCGTGTCGTCCATGAGCGGGAAGGGCTGAACCACGCTTGGCACGGGCTGGTGGAAAACGGCCTCGGGGTGCAGGGTGTTGCGCCTGAGGAGGCAGGCCTGCTGCAGGCATCTGGAATCTAGGCCAGTTCGTCACGAAACGTGCATTGGTGCTTGCATCCTGAAGGGCTATTTTGCATGGTCTAGGCCCCAGTTTAACGGATATGTCATGCAGCGCGTCACATCTTATCTGCCCGCCGGCACCCCTTCCGCCCATCCGACCGCACAGGTCAAGCTGCCGCACGATCTGCGGCACCTGCGCCGCAAGCTCCTGCATTTGGAGAATGGCGAGATGGTGATGCTCGATCTCAAGGAGCCGGTGCTTTTTGCCAATGGCGATATGCTGGTGCGCGAGGATGGCGAGCTGATCGAAATCCTCGCCGCCGACGAGAAGCTGTTTGAAGTGCGCGGCCGCGACCGCGTGCATCTGACCGAACTCGCCTGGCACCTCGGCAACCGCCATCTCGCGGCGCAGATCGAGGAGGATCGCATCCTGATCCTGCGCGATCACGTTATCTGCACCATGCTGCAGGGGCTGGGTGCGATGGTGCTTGATATCAACGAACCCTTCCAGCCGGCCCGCGGCGCCTATCATTCTCATGGCGGACATTCGCACGGTCATGACCATCATGATCACGACCACGAGCACCATGACCATGGGCACGATCATCACGACCATGACCATGAGCATGGTCACCATCATCACAAACACGACTGATGCGTGATGGCTGAGGATCGTGAGCTGCAGGCTCTGCTGCGCCTGACGGCATGGCTTTCGCCGGCCTTTCCGATCGGTTCCTTTGCCTATTCCGGCGGCCTGGAGCGGGCGGTAGCGGATGGACTCGTCGGCGACGCGGAGATGTTGCGGCGCTGGCTGGAGACGCTGACCGGCAGCGGTTCGGTCTGGAACGATGCGGTGCTTCTTGCCGAAAGCCATCGTGGTCATGGCAATGGGGATCGCCTTGCGGGGCTTGCCGAACTGGCTGCAGCCCTTGCGGGGTCGCGCGAGCGGCATCAGGAAACGCTGCTGCTCGGAGAAGCTTTTCTCACGGCTGCGCAAGCCTGGCCGGACGACGTGTTCGGTCGGTTACCGAAGAAAACAGCCTATCCGGTTGCCGTTGGCGCGATAACGGGCGCGCATGGCATTCAGCTGGAAAAGGCGCTTGTCGCCTTTCTGCACGCCTATCTCTCTCAAGCCGTTTCCGCCGGTATCCGGCTCGGCGTTGCGGGGCAGAAGGACGGCGTTGGCATCCTTGCCGGACTGGAGGAGCACGTGATCGATATTGCCGCGCGTGCAGCTCGCTCCGATCTTGACGATTTGGGTTCGGCGACGGTCCAGGCCGATATCGCCGGGCTTCGCCACGAGACGCAGCAGACGCGGCTGTTCCGCTCGTGATGTGAAATTACCCGCGCAGCTGCGTCATTTGACGGTGGCGGGAAAGCAGCGCTTCGCTATCATCCGACTTCGATTGGAGTAAGACATATGAAATCAAGAAACGGACCCCTGCGCGTCGGTATCGGCGGCCCGGTCGGCTCTGGCAAGACGGCGCTGACCGAAAAGCTCTGCAAGGCGATGCGTGACGACTATTCCGTCGCTGTCGTAACCAATGACATCTACACGACCGAAGATGCTGAGGCGCTGGTGCGCATGCAGGCGCTGCCGTCCGAGCGCATCGTCGGCGTCGAGACCGGCGGCTGCCCGCATACTGCCATCCGTGAAGATGCGACGATCAACCTGCAGGCCATCGCAGGTCTCAACGAGCGCATTCCCGATCTCGACGTCGTTTTCATCGAATCCGGCGGTGACAATCTGGCGGCGACCTTTTCGCCTGACCTTGCCGACATCACCATCTATGTGATCTCCGTCTGCCAGGGTGAGGAAATTCCGCGCAAGGGTGGTCCGGGCATTACAAGGTCGGATCTTCTCGTGATCAATAAGAAGGATCTGGCGCCTTATGTCGGGGCCGACCTCGAAGTGATGGACCGGGATGCGACACGCATGCGCGCAACGCGCCCTTTCGTCTTTTCCGACATGAAGTGCGGTGACGGCATCAATTCGATCGTCGACTTCCTGCGGGTGCAAGGCGGTCTATAGAGCAGCTCCGGTTTTTCGAATAACGGGAGATGCTCTATCTCCCTGTTCCCATGCAATTCCGGACGCAAAACCGCTGTGCACTTTGCTGGAGCCTAGATACGCTTCAGGATGTTGACGTCGCTGACGGCGATGAAGCGGCCGCGAACGGTCACACCTGCTGATTTGAGCGTCGAAAAGGCGCGCGAGAGCGCCTCGGGTGCGAGCCCCAGCTTTCGGGCGAGCAGGTTCTTCGGGAAGGGCAGCCGCAGCGAAGCAGTTGCTACGCCGTCCTCCACGCAATGAGAGAGAATGTAATGCGCCACACGCTGTGGAGCGGTCTGCATGCGATCGTTGGCCAGGCATTCCAGCGTGGCCAGCAGATGCAGCGAGAGGCTGTGCATAATGGCGGTGCCGATCTGCGGGTGTTCCGCCAAGAGAGCGCGCACCTTACCAATATGGAAGCGGGCGAGCACCGTGTTGTCCATCGACTGAGCTCCGTAGCGATAGGTGCCGCCAGCCTGAATGAGGCATTCAGCAAAACTGTCGCCCGGTTCGCAGATCCGGATATCTGCCTCCCTGCCTTCGCCGTTGAGGCGAAAGAGCCGCACGTAACCCTCCAATACGCTATAGAAATAAACGCCAGGTTCGCCTTCCTGGAAGAGAATGTCGTGCGAAGCGGAGGAGATCACGGTAGAGCAGGCGCGTAACGCTTCTGCTTCAGCGCCATTCAGCTCTGCAAAAATTCCAGCCCTCGAGAGCAGCGTCCGCTCGCGACTGTTCGGCATCAGCATTCTGTTCATGTTCCGGCCCTCCGGCAGCGGTTCATGCCGCCAATCTCCCTGACGATGCCAGAATAGGGGAAGTAAAGCGCGGCGGAATTGATTTTGATCAAACGCTGCCGTTACATGTACTTATCGAGGCCTGCGGTCGGTCGGTATAGTAAAGGACCAGGCGTCCGGGCGTTTGCCGTTTCCCATCAAGCGGCGCGTGAAAGGAAGCAAGACAAACAGGTGCTTGCCCCGTTCCCTTTCTTCAGCGAGGTGGTTGTCGCGCGGGTTACCCCACCGGTCCTCGTAAAGGTCCTTGAATAGCGAACTGATCGGGATCATCGCCTCATTCTCCATTATTTGAATCGATTCAAAAGCTCGATAGAGTTATTGAACCGATTCAATCCTCGCTCTCGTCCTCGACTTTGTCAAGTTTATTTTGAACCGATACAATCCTTTGCTACTCTGTGCATTAAATCCGCACTCGTAAGGAGCAGCTTTGGGTAAAGGGCATGTAAGGTTGGCCGATGTCGCCAAGGCGGCAGGCGTATCGCAGGGCACGGCATCGAATGTTTTCAGCCGTCCTGACGTGGTCCGAGAGGAAGTGCGCGAGCGGGTGCTCAACGTCGCCCGCGAGCTCGGTTACGGTGGGCCTGATGTGAAGGGCAGGCTGCTGAGGGCAGGGCGGGTGAACGCGATCGGCGTCGCCGCCGTGGAACCGCTCACCTATTTTTTTGACGATCCCTGGGCGCGTTCGCTGATGACGGCGATCGGCGAGGTCTGTGACGCCAGCGGCACCGGCATTGCCGTCGTATCGGCGATGAACGAGGAGAGGCTTGCCTGGAACATCAACAGCGCGCTCGTCGACGGCTTCATTCTGCTTTGCGTGGAAGGCGGAGAAAGGCTCGTGGAACTCACCCGTCAACGCCAGCTGCCGTTCATCGCGCTGGCTCTCGGCATTGAGGACGAGACCATTCCGGCGATCGGCATCGACAATGTCGCTGGCGGAGCTGCGGCCGCGCGGCATCTGCTGGAACTCGGGCACCGTGACATTGCGATCCTGTCGATCGGCGATGTCGATGGTCTTGTCGGCCTGGTGGCGCCCGAGCGTGTCGATCCTGAAATGGAAGCCACCCCGCGTGACCGCATGCATGGCTATTGGCAGGCGCTGGCGGAATTCGGCATCCCCCGCGAGGCCGTTCCGATCCAGGGGACATTGCATGACAGGCCGAGCACGCTGACGGCGATGGAGGCGCTGTTCTCCACCGATAATCCGCCGACGGCGATTCTGGCCATGTCGGATAACGTCGCGCTGTTTGCCATGCAGTGGCTGGCGGAGAGGGGGCTGAAGGTACCCGAGGACGTTTCCATCATCGGCTTTGACGGCGTGCCAGAAGCTGCAGCCTCGTTGCCGCGTCTCACCACCGTCGCGCAGCCCTTTGCGGAAATTGCGCGGCGGTCGGTAACGGCAATCCTGGAAAATGCGCTGCCGAAAAATCACGAGGCGCTCGATCTCGAACTCGTCGTGAGAGACAGCACTGCGGCCCCAAGGCCGCAGTGAGCGTGGACAACAAAAAGGCCGGATCGGCGCCCGGCCTTTTGTCAGATGGTCCCGGCCTTATTCTGCCGCGAATGGCGGCAGGCGCAGCACGTTGGTGTCATTGCCGGTCTTGCGCTTGCTTGCCGGCTTCTCGATCGCGTTCAGGCGCTCCTCGAGAGCCTCGATGGCGTTCTGGCTCGTTTTGAGTTCGCGGGTAATTTCCTCACGCGACATGGCCAGTTCCTCCTCGTCCTTCTTGCCGACGAGGCGGCCGAACAGCCAGCCGAGCAGGCGGGAAAGATCGTCCATGATGAGGAAGAAGGAGGGGACGACGACGAGCGAGAGCACTGTCGAGACGATGATGCCGCCAATCACCGCGATAGCCATTGGCGCACGGAACGAGCCGCCTTCGCCGACGCCGAGCGCGGAAGGCAACATGCCCGCCGACATGGCGATCGAGGTCATGATGATCGGCCGGGCGCGCTTGCGGCCGGCTTCGACCATGGCGTCGACGCGAGCCATGCCGCGATGGCGCATCTCGATCGCGAAATCGACGAGCAGGATAGCGTTCTTGGTGACAATACCCATCAGCATCAGGATGCCGATCATGACGGGCATCGACAGCGGGTTGCTGGTGAGGATCAGGCCGGCCGCCACGCCGCCGATGGCGAGCGGCAGCGAGAACAGGATGGTGAAGGGCTGGATCACATCCTTGAAGAGGAGGATCAGCACGGTCAGCACCAGCAGGAGACCCATCAACATGGCGTTGACGAAACTCTGCTGCATTTCGGTCTGAACCTTGGTGTCGCCGCTTTCGGCAAGATGCACCGTGGCCGGGATATTGGCGTCATTGACGATCTGGCGGAAGCGGGCCGAGGCGGTGTCGAGTGCTACGCCCTGCGGCAGGTCCGAGCCGATCGAAACGACGCGGTAACGGTTGTTACGCTTGATCGAGCTTACGCCTTCCGAATAATCGATGTTGGCGACGGTTGCGAGCGGAACGGTACCGCCGCTGGCAGTCTGGATCTTCAATGCGCGGATGGCTGCAAGATCGCGGCGCATGTCGACCGCCGCCTGTACCCGGATCGGGATCTGGCGATCGTCGAGCGAGATCTTGGCAAGGGCCGCGTCGACATCGCCGATGGTGGCGACGCGGATCGTCTCGGAGATCTGCTGCGGCGTGATACCGAGGCGGGCGGCCTCGTCCTTGCGCGGGTAGACTTGCAGTTCCGGACGGGGCAAGGCGCCATCGGCGCTGACATTGGCGAGCAGCGGATCGGCGCGGAGCTTCGATTCCAGAATGCCGATGGCGTCGTTCAGATCCTTCTCGTTCTTGGAAAGGAAATTGAAGGAGAGGTCGCGTTCGCCGCGGTCATTCAGTTTCAGGATGTGGACGTCCGGAATGTCGCGCAGCTTTGCGAAGACTTCCTTCTCGATATCCCATTGCGGACGTTCACGGCCGTGGACTTCCACCTTCGGCAGCATCGGACCGATGACCGGAATATGACCCAGCACATCGTTGACCACCTTCTTGACCAGCGATTGGTCGAGCTTGTGGAGCGCCAGCGTGATGGTCGCACGCCGCAGTTCGAGATCGCCCTTCGGCGATGCGCCGCCGAGGACGAAGACGCTTTCGACGCCGTTGATGTCTTTGACCCTGTCATAGATCGCTTTCGTCGTCTTCTCGGTATCGTCGAGCCGCGCATTCGGCGGCAGTTCGACCGAGAGAACGATGCGCGAGGCATCTTCCGGCGGCAGGAAACTGCCCGGAACCTTCATCAGCAGGAAAACTGAACCAACCAGGAAGCCAATCGCCGCAAGCAGTGTCAGATATCGTGAATACTTATGCCCGGTCGTACTGCGTATCAGGCGCGTATAACCCTTCATCAGCAAGCCATCATTATCGTGATGGTCTTCCATGCCGTCTTCGGCGCGCATGAGATAAGCGGCCATCATCGGGGTGATGAGGCGCGCGACCAGCAGTGAGAAGAAGACGGAAAAAGCAACGGTCAGGCCGAACTGAATGAAGTACTGGCCCGGGATGCCCGGCATGAAGGAAACCGGCACGAAGACGGCGATGATGGTGAAGGTGGTGGCGATGACGGCGAGGCCGATTTCGTCCGCCGCATCGATCGCCGCTCTATAGGGCGTCTTGCCCATCTTGATGTGGCGGGCGATGTTCTCGATTTCAACGATCGCATCGTCGACCAGAATACCTGTCGCGAGCGTCAGGGCGAGGAAGCTGACCAGGTTCAGAGAGAAGCCCATTAGATCCATGACCCAGAAGGTCGGGATCGCGGAGAGCGGCAAGGCGATGGCCGAAATCAGGGTCGCGCGCCAGTTCCGGAGGAACAGGAGGACCACGATGACGGCGAGCAGGGCGCCTTCGAGCAGAGTATGGATGGCGGCTTCATAGTTGCCGTAGGTGAAATAGACCGAATCGTCGATCATCTCGATCTTCACGTTCGGGTTTTCGCTTCGCACCTTGTCGAGGCTCTGCGCGACGGTTTCGGCGACGCTGACTTCGCTGGCGCCTTTCGAGCGGAAGACGCCGAAGGTGACGACCGGTGTGTCGTCGAAGCGCGAGAAGGATTTCGGCTCCTCGTACGTATCCTTGATGACGCCGAGATCGGACAGCTTGACGAAGCGGCCGTTGGGCAGGGCAATCGTCGTATCGGCGAGTTCAGCGACGTTGCGGGCGTCTCCGAGAACGCGGATCGCCTGTTCGCTGCCGGCCACCTGGCCGCGGCCGGAGCCGAGGTCGATGTTGGTACCACGCAGCTGCTGGTTCACGCTTGCGGCGGTAATGCCGTAGGCGTCGAGCTTGCCGGGCGTAAGTTCGATGCGCACTTCGCGCTCTGCGCCGCCGTACCGGTCGACGCGGCCGATGCCGGCCTGACCCTGCAGTGCACGCTTGATCGTGTCATCCACGAACCAGGAGAGTTCTTCCAGCGACATGTCGGGCGAGGAAACGGCGAAGGTCTGGATCGCCTGACCCTCGACGTCGACCTTGGTAACAATCGGCGTTTCGGCTGTTGCGGGCAGATCGCTGCGAATGCGGTCGATCGCGTCCTTGACGTCCTGTACGGCCTGTTCCGTCGGCACTTCCATCCGGAACATGACGTTGGTCTGCGAGCTGCCGTCGGTCACAGTCGACTGGATTTCGTCGATGCCGGTAATGGAGGCGATCGCGTCTTCGATCTCCTTCGTCACCTGCATTTCGAGTTCGGCCGGGGAAGCGCCGCTCTGCGTCACGCTGATCGAAACGAGCGGCACGTCAATATTCGGGAAGCGGGTGATCGGCAGTTTATTGAAGGACTGCATGCCGATGAATATCAGCAGGCAGAAGGCCAGGAGCGGCGCGATCGGGTTTCGGATGGACCAGGCTGAAAAATTCATCGGATGGTCTCTTTAGTTGGAAGCCGGAGGCTGTTCACGCACCGGCGTGATGTGGTCGCCATCACGGACATAGGCGCCCGCCTTGGCCACGACCTCGTCGCCGCTCTTCAATCCATCGACGATCTCGACATAGGCACCGTCCTGGATACCGGTCTGGATCTTGGCGAATTTTACGACACCGTCCTCGACCCTGCGGGCCGAGGAGCCTTCAATGCCGGTGAGCACGGCGGTCAGGGGAAGCGACACGCCCTCCGTCTCGCGGACGATGATCTCGGCGCTCCCATACATGCCTGAACGTGCCTTGCTGTCGTCGTCGATGGAGATATGGACCAGGCCGAGGCGAGTGACCGGGTCTACAGTCGGCGAAACCAGGCGGACGGCGCCGGAAAGTTTTTCCCGGCTGCCAGAAAGCGAAATCGTCGCCTTCTGGCCGGCCATCACCTTGACGATGTCGCTTTCGGCGACTTCGGCGACAAGCTCGATATCGCCGTCGCGGATGAGCGTGAACAGCGGATCGCCGGTGCCGGCGGCAATGGCGCCGACCTTGGCGTTCTTTGCCGAAATCGTGCCGGCGACCGGCGTCTTCACGTCGGTTCGCGCGAGTTTCAGATCCGCATCGGCAATCTGGCTGTCGAAGACCTTGAGATCGGCTTCGGCGACCTCGATCGCCTGTTCGGCGGAAACGACGCGGGCGTTAGCAGCGGCAGCAGTCGCATCGGCCTGCTCGACCTGGGCAGTCGAAACCGTACCCTTCTTACCCATTTCCTGGGCGCGGGCTTGCTGCTGCCGTGCCTGTTCGGCATTGGCCTGCGCTTCGATGAGCTGGGCGCGCAGCTGGGCGAGGGTTGCCTCGCCCTTGGCTTTCGTCGCCATCATCTGGCTCTTTTCAAGGACCAGCGCGTCATCGTTCAGCGTGGCAAGCGTGCTTTCCGCTTGAACTTTGTCGCCGACATCGGCTTTCAACGTGCGGATCGAAAGGCCTTCGACCTGGGGCTGGATATAGACTTCCTCGACGGGCTTGACCGTTCCCGTGCCGATGACACGGTCGACGAGGGTGCGGTTCTCCGCCTTAGTGACGACGATCGCCGGCAGGTTCTGCAGGGCCTGCGGCTGAGAAGTCTGGGATTCCTGGGCAAATACAGCCGAGGCCGCAAAAGTGGCGACAAAAAGGGCCGAGACCGCAAAAGCGGCGACAGGGAAAGTGGAGGCGCGTAGTAATGCTTGCGGCTTCAGGGCCATGCGTCTTCGTCCAATCTCTTGACAGGATCGGCCGGACTCGCGCGTCGTCATGCAACTCGCGAACCGGGCAAATGCCGTCTTCTAATCTCAGAGGTATTTACCCGCATGCCATTTGCCGGAGCTTATCGTCCCATCCGGCAAATCCGGCTAGTACGTGGTATCGATTTGCTCCATGCGCAAGCCCGGCAGAAAATAATTCCCCGTGAGATAATATTAATTACCATTGCGGCGCTCATCAATCATTTTAGGGTTATGCGAACATGACGATGATTGATCGGCTTCCCGTGTGTTTGACGTTTGACGCCTGACAAATGCGACGGTTGCAAGGCGATTTTTTTCGTTGGATACAAAAACTAGAAACGCGTGGGGAAAATTCCCCCACGCGTTGCATTTCGGTATCGGCGCGTCTTACTTCGCGGCGGCATCCGTGATGTCGTGCGTCCAGGCGCCCGACGGCTCCTTGTTGATGATCTTCTGGTCGAGCAGCGCCTTCGCCGTGCGGTCATAGAGCTTGGTGTCGAGCTTGCCGGTCCCGTCACCGATCAGCTTGGCGACTTCGCCCATCATGCGCTTCTGGTGGTTTTCGTCCTGGCCGCCGGCATCCACGACGATTTCGGCAGCATCATCAGGATTCTCCATAGCGTATTTCCAGCCCTTCATGGAGGCGCGGACGAACTTGACCATCTTCTCCTTGAAGGCCGGGTCCTTCAGCTTGTCTTCCATCGCATAGAGGCCATCTTCCAGGAGGTCGTTGCCCATGGCGGTGTAGTTAAAGACAGTGAGGTCTTCAGGCTTGAAGCCGGCATCGATCGCCTGCCAATATTCGTTATAGGTCATGACGGAAATGCAGTCGGCCTGCTTCTGCAGGAGCGGCTGCACGTCGAAACTCTGCTTGAGCACGGTCACGCCATTTGGCCCGCCATCGGTTTTAAGGCCGAGCTTGTTCATCCAGGCAAAGAACGGATATTCGTTGCCGAAGAACCAGACGCCCAGCGTGTGGCCCTTGAAGTCGGCTTCGGTCTTGACCGGGCCATCCTTGCGGCAGATCATTTCCATGCCCGACTTCTGGTAAGGCTGGGCGATATTGACGAGCGGAACGCCCTTTTCGCGGGCGACCAGCGCGCCGCCCATCCAGTCGACGATCACATCGGCGCCGCCGCCGGCAATCACCTGCTCGGGAGCGATGTCAGGGCCGCCCGGCTTGATATCGACGTCGAGGCCTTCCTCTTCGTAATAACCCTTATCCTTGGCAACGTAATAACCGGCGAACTGAGACTGGGTGACCCATTTCAGCTGCAGCGTGACCTTGTCGGCGGCCATCGCGTGTGCCGCGGCAAGCGACATCGCGCTCGCCATCATTGCAACCATCAACTTTTTCATTTTCTTTTTCCCTCTGAAGTTATGCCCTGATCCCGATGCGGGGCCGGGGCGCGTCTAACCACCACGGATAGACGGATGCCAGAACGTCACCGCCCTCTCGGCAAGGGCGACGACACCATAGAAGACCGAGCCTGCAAGCGCCGCGACGGCGATCTCGGCCCAGACCATGTCGACATTCATGCGACCCATCTCGGTAGAGATACGGAAGCCCATGCCGACGATCGGCGTCCCGAAGAATTCAGCAACGATGGCACCAATCATGGCCAGCGTCGAGTTGATCTTCAGTGCATTGAAAATGAAGGGCATTGCGGCCGGAAGCCGGAGCTTTACGAGCGTCTGCCAGTCGTTCGATGCGTAGGTGCGCATGAGGTCGCGCTCCATGTTGCCGGAGGCGGCAAGGCCGGCGACGGTGTTCACCAGCATCGGGAAGAAGGTCATGATGATGACGACGGCGGCCTTCGATTGCCAGTCGAAGCCGAACCACATGACCATGATGGGTGCGACACCGATGATCGGCAGTGCGGAGACCATATTGCCGATCGGCAGCAGGCCACGGCGCAGGAAGTCGACACGGTCGGCGAGGATGGCGACCACGAAGCCGCTGATGCAGCCGACGATGTAGCCGACCAATACGGCCTTGAAAATCGTCTGCCTGACATCTTCGCCGAGGGTCGGCAGGGAGCCTGCGATGCGTGCCCAGATCGCACTCGGCGGCGGCAGGATGACGAAGGGAATGCCGCCGCCGCGTGTGAGCGCTTCCCAGATCACGAGGATCCAGGCGCCGAAAATCGCCGGAATCAAAAGGCGCAGCAGCCACTGACCGGTCGGTCTTGTCGGCTGGAGGTCCGAAAGTTGCGTCACGCAACGCCATGCGATCAGCCAGCAGGCGGCAAGCAGCAGGAAGAATGCAGGTCCGGCGAAACCTTCATTACCTGCGAGGGTGCCAAGCAGCAGCCATGCGGCGCCGTGAGCGCCGGCGAAGAGAACGGTTGCAATGAGCGGGGCAGAGAGAGGTGTAAAGGACAGAAGCGCTGCGGCGATCGCAAGCAGGGCTATCAGCGCGACAGTGCTTGCAGACGGGGGTTGAGGCGCGCCTGCCGAAAAGAGCGGCAGCATGACCATTGCACCGACGACACAGAGAAGGGCAATCAGAGCCTGCCAGGAGATCGTTACCCGCTTCATGCCGGTCTCCCGCCCATGGAGCGGTCGACGATCTTGGCCACAAGGCCGACGAAGGCAACGAGGATGGCCGCAAGCACCGAGCCCGCGACAAGAGCGGCCCAGATATCGATTGTCTGGCTGTAATAGGAGCCGGCAAGCAGTTTGGAGCCGATGCCTGCGACAGCGCCGGTCGGCAGCTCGCCGACGATGGTGCCGACGAGGCTTGCGGCAATTGCCACTTTCATCGAGGTGAAGAGGAAGGGAATGGAGGCGGGCACACGCAGCTTCCAGAAAGTCTGCGCAGCCGTGGCATTATAGGTGCGCATCAGGTCGAGATGCATCACTTCGGGCGAACGCAACCCCTTCACCATGCCGACGGCGACTGGGAAGAAGGAGAGGTAGGTTGATATCAGCGCCTTGGGGATCAGGCCAGTGATATTGATCGAACCGAGCACTACGATCACCATCGGCGCGACTGCCAGGATGGGCACGGTCTGCGAGGCGATGATCCAGGGCATCAGGCTGCGGTCGAGCGCCTTGACGTGGATGATGCCGATGGCAATGACGATGCCGAGCAGCGTGCCGAACGTAAAGCCGAGCACGGTCGAGGAGAGGGTGACGCCGGCGTGGTAGACCAAGCTGCGGTTGCTGGAGAGCTTTCTGAGGAAGGTGTTTTCGAATACGTTCTGCGCCACCTGATGCGGCGCCGGCAGGACGGGCTTCGGCTGGGAAAGCGTCTTGCCGATAAATTCCATCGTGGTCGAGGTGATGTTGTTGCGGGTATCCATGTCACGCTGGAACGGCGTGTTCAGGATGATGGCTGCGACATACCAGATCGCGATCAGCACCAGCAGGATTGTGAGGACGGGGACAATCTTGTCCTTGAAGGTCTCGGGTTTCATGCGGCCTCCTTCAGGAATGGTGCCGCCTGTTTCTGGATGAAAACGTAGTCCGGGCCGTCCAGCACTTGGGAATTGTCGAAGCGGAGTACAGTGAAGCCCTGATTTTTCAAGAAGGCATCGCGAGCGATGTCATGGCGGCGACCGCTTTCGGTTTCATGGCTATCGCCGTCAACTTCCACGATCAGGCGCGCTGAGAGCCAGGCGAAATCGGCAATATATGGGCCGATCGGCGTTTCGCGACGGAAGCGCGCGACGTAGGGGCGAAGATCTCGAAGCGTGTCCCACATGGCGGATTCGGCCTTTGTCAATTCACGGCGAAGGCGGCGGGCTCTGTCTCGCGTTTTTGGTGTGATATTGGAATGCGGCATTCAGGCCTCCATTCCTGTCGTAGCGAAGAAAACCCCTCCCCAACCCCTCCCCACAAGGGGGAGGGGCTCAGGAGGTTGCCGCCCGCCTTGAACACTCCTCTCAACCCCGATGCCAGCAACGCGCTTGACGTTGAAAGTGGAGGGTGCGGCAGATCTGCCCCTCTCCCTTGTGCGGAGGGGTTGGGGAGGGGTTTTTGCCGAGTCCATGGCACTCAATCTACTGCTCATAACTATGCCCCGCCCTCAGCCCTTCGCGGACGCGATGGGCGATTTCCAGGAATTCAGCAGTCTCGCGGATATCGAGCGGGCGCTCGCTTGGCAGCGTCGAGTCGATGATATCCGTCACGCGGCCTGGGCGGGGCGACATGACCACGATCTTGGTGGAGAGATAGACCGCCTCCGGAATGGAATGGGTGACGAAGCAGATCGTCTTGTTGGTGCGTGCCCACAGTTTGAGGAGCGCCGCGTTCAGATGGTCGCGAACGATTTCGTCCAGCGCCCCGAAGGGTTCGTCCATTAAAAGCAGGTCTGCGTCGAAGGCGAGCGCGCGGGCGATCGACGCGCGCTGCTGCATGCCGCCTGACAGTTGCCAGGGGAATTTCTTCTCGAAGCCGGAGAGTTCGACGAGGTCGAGCGCCCCAGCAATGCGCTTCTTCTGTTCGGGTTTCGAATAGCCCATGATCTCCAGCGGCAGGGCGATGTTCTTCTCGATCGTGCGCCAGGGATAAAGGGCCGGCGCCTGGAAGACGTAGCCATAGGCGCGGGCCTTGCGGGCCTCTTCCGGTGTCATGCCGTTGATGGCAATGTCGCCGGAGGTCTTGCGCTCGAGGTCGGCGATGACGCGCAGGAAAGTCGTCTTGCCGCAGCCGGAAGGGCCGATGAAGGAGACGAACTCGCCCCTGCGGATATCGAGATTGACATCAGCAAGCGCATGCACCGCGCCGTCATTCGTCTGGTAGCTGAGACAGAGATCCTTGGCGGATACGACGGAGGGTGCTTGCATCAATAAACCAGTCTTGTTTTCGCCGCGCCGTCGCGGTTTTCCATGATATCATTGCCGCCGGTCTTACCGACAGCACGGTCCTTGGAGGATGAGGATGGACGCAAAATCAAAGCCCACCTGCCATATTGTTCGCCCCAACCACACCTATGACGGCAAGCAGGGGCTGAGCTATTTCCAGGGCATCGCCGCCGAGACGGTTGGTGCGAAGGGCATCTGCATGCATCTTCTGACGATCCCGCCTGGCGTGCGCGCCAAGGCGCATCTGCATGAGTCGCATGAGACTGCGATCTACATGCTCTCCGGCGAGGCGCATACCTGGTACGGCGACAGACTGGAAAACCACATTGTCGTGCATGCCGGCGAGCTTTTCTACATCCCGGCGGGCGTCCCGCATTTGCCGGCCAACTTGAGCAGCACGCCCTGCACGGCGATCATTGCCCGCACCGATCCGAACGAGCAGGAAAGCGTGATCCTGCTGCCCGAGCTGGATGCGCTGGTGCCGGCGTGAGGCTATTTGCATAGCGGCAACGGCCCCCACTTGATTGCGGCATCGGCCACGAACCCGATTGTATAGCCTTTAGGCCCTGACGTGATCTTGACGGTGTCGTCGTTGCTGCTCTCTTCGCCCTCCGCCTGGCAAGCGACCGTGGCGGTGAAGTCCTTGCCTTCGGTCTTCAGGATTTTCTTGATTTCGCAGTAAGAGGCCGCCGTGGTGATGCCCTCGGAAGTCAACAGAAAGAAGTTGTCGGAGCCTGTACTTTCGCCGCTCTTGGCGTAGGCACAGCCATCCTTGTTGCCGTAGCTGCCCTTGATGGGCAGCGTGTCAGCATTCGCCGCGGTGGAAAGCGCGGCCAGGGAAACGATCGTCAGAAGCAGATGGCCGCGCATATGTGTCACACCCCACTCGCCGGGATGCCCGTGCGTTCAACCTTGCGGGGAGCGGTAATCTCCTTCCAGGTCGACAGCGCCTTGCTGACGGCTGTGACCGGCTCGCGCCTGACGAATTCGCCATGGCCCGAGTGGGTCTTGACCGTATCCTCCTCGATCGCCACGACCCCACGCGTCAGCGTATAGCGCGGCAGGCCGGTCACTTCCTTGCCTTCGAAAACGTTATAATCGATCGCCGATTGCTGGCGCTTCGACGAAATAGTCTTGGAGCGCTTCGGATCCCAGACGACGAGATCGGCATCGGCGCCGACGAGGATGGCGCCCTTCTTCGGGTAGATGTTCAGGATCTTGGCGATGTTGGTCGAGGTGACGGCGACGAATTCGTTCATCGTCAGGCGGCCCGTGTTGACGCCATAAGTCCAGAGCATCGGCATGCGGTCTTCGAGACCGCCGGTGCCGTTCGGGATCTTGGTGAAATCACCGACGCCGAAACGCTTCTGCGCCGTGGTGAAGGCGCAGTGATCGGTCGCCACCACCTGCAGCGAACCGGAGGCGAGGCCGGCCCAGAGCGAGTCCTGATGCTGCTTGTTGCGGAAGGGTGGGGACATGACGCGGCGGGCGGCGTGATCCCAGTCCTTGTCGAAATATTCGGTCTCGTCGAGGGTCAGGTGCTGGATCAGCGGCTCGCCATAGGCGCGGATGCCCTTCTGGCGGGCGCGGCGGATCGCTTCATGGGCCTGTTCGCAGGATGTGTGGACGATATAGACGGGGCAGCCGGCCATGTCGGCAATCATGATGGCGCGGTTGGTGGCTTCGCCCTCGACTTCGGCCGGGCGCGAATAGGCATGTGCCTCGGGGCCGTTATTGCCTTCCGACAGCAGCTTGGCGGAAAGGGAAGCGACGACGTCGCCGTTTTCGGCATGGACGAGCGGCAGGGCACCGAGCTCGGCGCAGCGCTGGAAGGAGGCGAACATCTCGTCATCGTTCACCATCAGCGCGCCCTTATAGGCCATGAAGTGCTTGAAGGTGTTGATGCCCTTGTCCTGCACGATCGTCTTCATTTCATTGAAGACCTGCTCGCCCCACCATGTGATCGCCATGTGGAAGGAATAGTCGCAATTGGCGCGGGTCGACTTGTTGTCCCACATGGTCAGCGCCTCGAGCAGCGACTGGCCGGGCGAGGGAAGGGCGAAATCGACGACCATGGTCGTGCCGCCGGACAGGGCCGCCCGCGTGCCGCTTTCGAAATCGTCCGAGGAATAGGTGCCCATGAAGGGCATTTCGAGATGGGTATGCGGATCGATGCCGCCGGGCATGATGTAACAGCCCGTGGCATCCAGCACCTCGTTGCCGGAGAGGTTCGGGCCGATCTCGACGATCTTGCCGCCGTCGATCTTCACGTCAGCCTTATAGGTGAGGTCGGCCGTGACGATGGTGCCGTTCTTGATGACTGTAGTCATGGCTGCTGCTCCTTTTCCTAGCTGTTACTGTTCAACTGCCATCGTGGGCGTGCCACTTCGCAGGAGCGCGGCCCCTTTTGCGATGAGGCTGTAAACTGCCTCCTCACTCAGATCGTCGGGAGTGTCGTGCTCTTCCTCGTAATACCAGTCGGGCTGCTCAACGACGTCAGCGCCACCGACTGACAATGACCAAAAACCATCGCTTTCGCGAAAGTAGAAATCCTTGCCATCGATGAGCCCAGTTGACTGTACGGGTTGGCTGCCCTTGGGGCGTTCGATCAGTATTCCGGGCATGGAAGGGCCGAGTTCGATCCGAACGACAGCAACAGACCCAGGCTCCCCAGCGAGATAGTAGGATTGATGGCGCGAGGAGGCATCCGACCCGGCTAGCTCGACATTGGAGGGTTTATACCGCCAGAAACCCGATATTTGTGAAAGCTTGATCCGCTCGCCTACGGCGTTGATGCCAATGTAGTAGACCTGCGCGCTAGGTACATCGTCCCACGGCCCGTCGTTCACCGGCGTCAGATTGGCATTGGCCCATGCAAGGTCGTCGGCAGTTCGCTGACTATAGAACTTAAAAGCATCAGCGTAATCGAGATAGGTCGTTGGCAAGTCGGACGCCATCACACGACAATCTCCGCCGTCTCGACCACCGCATGGAACAACACGTCGGCTCCGGCCGTCGCCCATTCCTTGGAGATATCTTCCGCCTCATTGTGCGAGAGACCACCCACACATGGGCACATGACCATCGTCGCGGGCGCGACCTTGGCGGCCCAGCAGGCGTCGTGGCCGGCGCCGGAGATGATGTTCAGGTGGCTGTAGCCGAGGCGTTCGGCGGCGGAGCGGACGGATGTGACCAGCTTTTCGTCGAAGGTGACGGGCTCGAAATGGCCGATCGCCTCGATGGAGCAGCCGACTCCCAGCGCATCACAGATCTTGGGCGCTTCCGCCTCGATCTTTGCACGCATTCGGTCGAGCTTGGCCTTGTCGGGCGAGCGGATGTCGACGGTGAAGACCACCTTGCCCGGCAGCACGTTGCGGGAGTTCGGCGAGAAGAAGACCTGGCCGACGCCGCCGACGGCGCCCGGCTGTTCGCCCATCGCCACGCTCTGAACCATTTCCAGGATGCGCGACATTGCAAGGCCGGCATTGACGCGCATGTTCATCGGCGTCGAGCCGGTATGCGCTTCCTTGCCGGTCAGCGTAAATTCCAGCCACCACAGGCCCTGACAGTGGGTGACGACGCCGATCTGCTTGTTTTCGGCTTCAAGGATCGGACCCTGCTCGATGTGATATTCGAAATAGGCGTGCATCTTGCGCGCGCCGACTTCCTCGTCGCCGACCCAGCCGATGCGCTTCAGCTCATCGCCGAAGAGATTGCCTTCGGGATCTTTTCGGTTATAGGCGAAGTCCAGGCTGTGCACACCAGCAAAGACGCCAGAGGCCAGCATGGCAGGCGCGAATCGGGCGCCTTCCTCGTTGGTCCAGTTGGTGACGACGATGGGGTGCTTCGTCTTGATGCCGAGATCGTTCATGGTCCTGACGATTTCGAGGGCACCGAGGACGCCGAGCACGCCATCATACTTGCCGCCGGTCGGCTGGGTATCGAGATGCGAGCCGACATAAACGGGGAGCGCGTCAGGATCGGTGCCGGGGCGGGTTGCAAACATCGTGCCCATCTTGTCGACGCCGAGCGTCATGCCTGCGTCTTCGCACCATGTCTTGAAGAGGTTGCGGCCCTCGGCATCGGAATCCGTCAGCGTCTGGCGGTTGTTGCCGCCGGCAATTCCCGGGCCGATCTTTGCCATGTCCATGAGACTGTCCCAGAGACGGTCCCCATTGACGCGCATGTTTTCGCCTGGCGCTGCCACCATAGTTGAAAATCCTCACCTGTTTTGCGGCAGTCATGCGAGATGCCTGCCTGCCTTGTTCCCGTGGTCAAATTCCGCTGCTGCCCGTTGTTCTGTCAGCGCCGGAAAATCGCCAGTTGCCTTTGTTTTTTATCTGGCGGATAATTTGACCGATTGGTAAACATTACAACTTCCATCGCTGCGCTCAAGACGAAAATCACGAAAAATACATACAAAAAAATGGGCAAAAATGCTGGCAAGTGCCCATTAAAGCGGCAGGAGAGGCCGTTCTTCCAATCTTGAGCGAGGAGTTGAATTTCAAGGGGAAAGAGCGAATGGCCATACCGAGAGCGGCGAAGACACTTCGGCGGACACGCATCCAGGAAGAAAAGGAAGAGCAGATCCTGGAAGCGGCGCTCGATGTATTTTCGGTCAGCGGGTTCCGGGGCTCGACTATCGACCAGATCGCCGAGGTGGCCGGCATGTCGAAGCCGAATCTCCTCTATTATTTCCGCACCAAGGAAGCGATGCACCGCGCGTTGATCGACCGGGTGCTTTTCAACTGGCTGGAGCCGCTGAGGGCCTTCGATGCGGAAGGCAATCCGGAATCGGAGATCCGCAGCTATATTCGCCGCAAACTCGAGTTGGCCCGCGATTTCCCGCGCGAGAGCCGGCTCTTCGCCAATGAGATGCTGCAGGGCGCGCCGCACGTCCTTGATATGCTGAAAGGGCCGCTGAAAGAGCTGGTCGACGAAAAGGCGGCCGTGATCCGCACCTGGATCAAAAGCGGCAAGATCGTCCATTGCGACCCCTATCACCTGATCTTCTCGATCTGGTCGACGACGCAGCACTATGCCGATTTCGACGTGCAGGTTCGCGCCGTGCTCGGCGAAGAGCATTCCGGCGACGGGCGCTTCGAGGATGCAGCGCGCTTCCTTGAGCAGCTTTTCATCGGCGGATTGCGGCCGGATCGGTCGGGCGCCTGATTTAGGATCCGCCCGGAACCGGTTTCTTCCGTCAGCCCATCACGGCCGGAAGACGGGTCGCGAGTGTGTCGATCGCCAATCTTACCTTCGGCAGCATGACCGGTGAACGAAGCCAGACGGCATGGGCATCGACGATATTCGCCGCCTCATGTTTCAGCACCTGGACGAGGCGGCCTGCGGCTACATCCTCGCGCACCAGCCAGCAGGGCAGCCAGGCAAGTCCTCGTCCGGCAACCGCCGCATCCGATATCGCCCCGAGATCGTCGAGCCGCAGCCGCGCTTGCGGCTGGATCTCTCGCCATGGGTCACCCGGCGCCGGGAAGATCCAGCTTCTTTCATAATCGCCACGCCTGTAGATGACGCCTCGATGCTGCGGAATGTCGGCGATCGTCTGCGGTATCCCGTATCTTTCCAGATAGGCGGGGGATGCGCAGACGGTCATCCGCTGGCGAGCGACGGCGCGGGCCATCAGCTCGGGATTGTCTTTCAGTGGTCCATTGCGGATGGCAAGATCGAAGCCATCTTCCAGAAGGTCGACGATGCGATCGTTGAACGAAAGATCAAGTTCAAGCTCGGGATGCTCGTCGAGCAGTTTCTCCAATATCGGCGCAATGCAAAGGCGACCGAAAAGCACCGGCATGGAGATGCGCAGTCGGCCGCGCACGACGCGCCGGCCTGTTTCCAGCATTGCCTCCCCGAGGCGTATTTCTTCCACCGCGCGCAAGCAGCGCTCGTAGAAGAAGCGGCCCTCCTCCGTCAGGCTCTGCATGCGGGTCGTGCGGTTGAAGAGGCGGACGCCGAGCCGCCGTTCGAGCCGTGCAATCGTCTTGCCGACAGCAGAACGGGTCAGGTGCAGCCGTTCGGCGGCGGCTGAAAAACCGCCGGCCTCAACGGCTTCGACGAAGATCGAGATGCCTTTCAGCTGCTCCATATTGCTTCCACTTTGGAACCAGTTTGGCGAATTTATATCACAACTGGTGCTGAATATTCAACGATATGCTCACGCTCCCTGCAATGGACAAGGAGCAAGACGATGCAGACAACTCGACAGTGGCAGATCGATAAGGTCGGGCCGGAACGGGCGCTTGTCATCGGCGAGCGGAGGCTGGAGCCGGTTTTGGGCAACAAGGTTCTGGTGCGGACGCAGGCCGTTTCGCTGAATTTCCGTGACAGGCTGGTGATGGAAACCGGTATGGGATTGCCGCTGCAATTTCCCTTCGTACCGGCCTCCGACATGGCGGGCATCGTGGAGGAGGTCGGTCCCGAGGTCACGCGTTTCAAGCCGGGCGACAGGGTGATCTCGACCTTCTCGCCTGATTGGATCGACAGCCGCGGCCTAGGCGATGCACGTACGCCACCCTACAAGACACGCGGTGGCTTCTATCCCGGCGTTCTCTCGCAGTACACCGTCCTGTCACAGGAATGGTATTCGCCGGCGCCGAAGACGCTTAATGCTGCTGAGGCGAGTACCTTGCCTTGCGCAGGACTGACGGCGTGGTTTGCGCTGATCGAGCGCGGAGGCCTGAAAGCCGGTGACAAGGTGCTGGTTCAGGGCACCGGCGGCGTTGCGCTCTTCGGACTGCAGATCGCCAAGGCGCATGGGGCGGAGGTCTTCATCACATCGGGCAGCGGGGAGAAGCTGGAACGCGCCGTTGCGCTCGGCGCTGATCATGCGCTCAGCCGGAATGACGGCGATTGGGTGGAGCAGCTCTATTCGCTGACCGACGGCTACGGCGCCGACCACGTCCTTGAAATCGTCGGTGGCGCGCATCTCGGGCAGGCGCTGAAGGCGGTGGCGGTCAACGGCCGTATCTCGGTCATCGGGGTTCTCGAAGGTTTCGAAGTGTCCGGTCCGGCTGCCCAGCTCTTGCTCAAGGCGCCTGTGGTGCAGGGTATTTCCGTCGGTCATCGCCGGGCGCTGGAGGATCTGGTTCGGGCGGTGGATCAGACCGGGCTGAAACCCGTCATCGACAAGCGCTACGCGTTCGAGGAATTCCCCGAAGCGCTCGATCACCTCTATCGCGGACCGTTCGGCAAGGTCGTGGTCGAGTTTTGAGGGATGGTTCCCTTCTCCTCAAACGAGGAGAGGGGAACCGGATCAGGCAGCAACACCTGCTTCGCCTTCGAAAATAAAGCCTTCATCCGCCCATCCGGTCAGACCACCGATCATTAGCTTGACGGACAGACCGAGACGGGAGAGGCGGAGTGCCGCCTTGTCCGCACCGTTGCAATGCGGGCCGGCGCAATAGACCACGAACAGCGTATCGTCAGGCCATTCGGACATGCGGTGCGCAGTCATCTTGCCATGCGGCAGGTTGAGGGCACCCGGAATATGCGAGAGGTTGAAGAGTGCTGGCGAGCGCACATCGAGCAACACGAAATCGACCTTGCCGGAGGCGAAGGCGGCATGCACATCCGAGCAGTCGGTCTCGAAGGCGAGCTTGCGGGCGAAGTATTCGACGGTGGCTTCGGGAGAGGCGGCGGAAATTTCGGAAACGGGGCTCGGCATGATCTTGTCCTTTCCTGGGGCTGGTCTTGGCTTGGATTGCGGCCGATCATTGCCGATGATAGTGATGAGCGAAATTGGCCGTTACGACGGATAGCGTAAAGATCATGCCAGAATCGAATGTGCACAAGACGCGTGGGCCGCATGTCGTAGCGCTGGCCTATGACGGGCTCTGCACCTTCGAATTCGGTATCGCCTATGAGGTCTTCGGCCTGCCGCGGCCGGAGATGGGGGAGGGCTGGTATCGCTTCTCGGTCGCCGGCGTAGAGTCAGGTCCGCTGCGGGCCGCTGGTGGGCTGACGGTCGCGGTCGACGAGGGGCTCGAACTGCTCGGCGAGGCGGATCTCATCATTGCGCCTGGATGGCGGGCGATCGATGCGCCGGTGCCGGAAACCCTGACTGCTGCCTTGCGTGCTGCGCACCAACGGGGCGCGCGAGTGATGTCGCTCTGCTCGGGTGTCGCCGTGCTTGCCGCTGCCGGGCTGCTTGCCGGGCGTCGGGCGACGACCCACTGGCGCTATGTCGCCTCGCTTGCCGAACGCTACCCTGACATCGCGCTCGATGCCGACGTGCTCTACATGGATGAGGGCAGCATCCTGACGGCGGCCGGCAGTGCCGCAGGGATCGACCTCTGCCTGCATGTGGTGCGCGGTGATTTTGGGCCCGACGCGGCCAACAGCGTGGCGCGGCGGCTCGTCGTTCCGCCGCATCGCGAGGGCGGGCAGGCGCAATTCATCGCTGCGCCCGTGCCGGAAGAGCGCGAAGGCATTCGTTTGGGACCGCTGATCGAATGGATGCGCGAACGGCTTTCCGATGAGCAGCCGATCAGCTTGCTTGCAGGCAAGGCCGGCATGAGCATGCGCACCTTCCAGCGCCGCTTCGAGGCGACGACAGGCGACAGCGTCGGCGAGTGGCTGCTGAAGGAGCGGCTGCGGCATGCGCGTGAACTCTTGGAAAAGCAGCTTGCGGTGTCGCTCGACGATATTGCTCTTGCCAGTGGGTTTGGGACATTGGCGACCATGCGCCATCATTTCCGCAGGCGGCTCGGGACGAGCCCGAGCGCTTACAGGAAGTCGTTCGGCCTTTGAGGGCCGGGTAACGGGCAAGAAAAAGCCGCCTTGGACGGGCGGCTTTTTCATCAGGCTTTCGGGGGTATTACTCCGCAGCCTGGCGCGCCATCGGGTTATTTGGATGTGTCGTCCAGTTGGCGTAATTCGGGTCGACCACCTTGCCGGTGCGCTTGTCCAGAGCGCCAGCCGGAAGCTGCTCCATGGTGATGCAGTTTTCTACCGGGCAGACGCTGACGCAGAGATTGCAGCCGACGCATTCCTCGTCCATCACCTCGAAATGGCGAACGCCGTCGACGAAGTTGGTGATCGCCTGGTGCGAAGTGTCCTCGCAGGCGATGTAGCAGCGGCCGCATTTGATGCAGGCGTCCTGATCGATCTTGGCCTTGGCGATGTAGTTGAGGTTGAGGTACTGCCAGTCGGTGACGTTCTGAACGGCGCGGCCGGTGATGTCGTCGAGGGTCTTGTGGCCCTTTTCATCCATCCAGTCCGAGAGGCCCGTGATCATCTCCTGCACGATCTTGAAGCCGTAGGTCATGGCTGCGGTGCAGACCTGCACGTTGCCGGCGCCGAGCACCAGGAATTCGGCTGCATCGCGCCACGTGGTGATGCCGCCGATGCCCGAGATCGGCAGGCCGTAGGTTTCCGGATCGCGGGCGATCTCGGCGACCATGTTGAGCGCGATCGGCTTCACCGCCGGGCCGCAATAGCCGCCATGGCTGCCCTTGCCGCCGACCGTTGGGTTAGGGGCGAAATTGTCGAGATCGACCGAGACGATCGAGTTGATCGTATTGATCAGCGATACGGCATCCGTGCCGCCGGCCTTGGCGGCGCGGGCAGGGCGGCGGATGTCGGTGATGTTGGGCGTCAGCTTGGTGATGACGGGCATGCGCGTGTACTGCTTGCACCAGCGCACGACCATTTCGATATATTCCGGCACCTGGCCGACGGCCGAGCCCATGCCGCGCTCGGACATGCCGTGCGGACAGCCGAAATTCAGTTCGATGCCGTCAGCGCCGGTCTCTTCCACCAGCGGCAGGATGGCCTTCCAGGCCTGTTCCTCGCACGGGACCATGATCGAAGCAATGAGCGCCCGGTCCGGCCAATTCATCTTGACCTGCTTCATTTCCCTGAGATTGGTTTGCAGGTCGCGGTCGGTGATGAGCTCGATATTGTTCAAGCCGAGCAGGCGGCGGTCGGCGCCCCAGATCGCGCCGTAACGCGGGCCGTTGACGTTGACAACAGGCGGGCCTTCCTCGCCCAGCGTCTTCCAGACGACGCCGCCCCAGCCGGCCTTGAAGGCGCGCTCGACATTGTAGGCCTTGTCGGTCGGCGGTGCAGAGGCGAGCCAGAAGGGGTTTGGGGACTTGATGCCGACGAAATTATTGCGGAGATCAGCCATTGTTCATTCTCCCCTTCAGGCGACAGCGACAGCCGGAGCGGCTGCAGCAGTGAGGGTGCGGTGAATGGATTCGGCCGCATCACGGCCATGGGCGACGGCAGATACGGTCAGGTCTTCACCGCCAAAGACGCAGTCGCCGCCGGCCCACACACCTTCGATCGATGTGCGGCCTTCAGCATCAACCGCGATGCGGCCGGATTCCATCCTCAGCGCGCCGAGGCTGGAGGCTTCGAAGGCCTGGCCTATGGCTTTCAGGATATGATCGGCGGCGATGACGCCGGTCTCGCCGGTGCCGGTGAGGCGGCCGTCGACGAGGCTGGTATATTCCACCTCGATCGCCGCCACCTTGCCGTCCTGCGAGAGGATGGATTTCGGCGCCAGCCAATGGCGGATGATGACGCCCTTGGAGGTGGCGAGATCCTGCTCGAATTCCGAGGCGTTCATATGTTCCTTGCCGCGGCGATAGCAGATCGTCACTTCCTCGGCGCCAAGCAGCTTTGCCTGTACGGCGGCGTCAATCGCAGTCATGCCGCCGCCGAGAACGACGACACGGCGGCCGATGGCGATGTCGCCTTTGTTCCTGGCCTGGCGCAGGGCGGCGATGAAATCGACGGCGTCATCGACACCGGGCAGGTTTTCGTTGTCGACGCGCAATGCGTTGACGCCGGCAAGGCCGAGGCCGAGGAAGACGGCGTCATACTGGCTCTGCAGGTCGGCGAGCGAGAAATCGCGGCCGAGCTGCTGGCCGTGCTTCACCTCAATGCCGCCAATCGACAGGACGTAATCTACTTCCTTTTGGGCGAAGTCATCGACCGTCTTGTAGGTGGCAATGCCATATTCGTTGAGGCCGCCGGATTTCGGCTTGGCATCGTAGATCACCACATCATGGCCCTTAATGGCGAGGCGATGGGCTGCCGCGAGGCCGGCGGGACCGGCGCCGACGACGGCGATCTTCTTGCCGGTTGGTTCCGCGCGTCGGTAGAACTGCTTGCCAGCGGCCATCGCCGCATCCGTCGCATAGCGTTGCAGACGGCCGATCTCGACCGGGCGCTCTTCGGCGGTATTGCGCACACAGGCCTGCTCGCAGAGCTCTTCGGTGGGACAGACGCGGGCGCACATGCCGCCGAGGATATTCTGATCGAAGATGGTCTTCGCCGAACCCAACGGATTGCCGGTCGAAATCTGGCGGATGAAGAGCGGAATGTCGATGGAGGTCGGACAGGCCGTCATGCACGGTGCGTCATAGCAGAAATAACAGCGGTCGGCGGCGACCAACGCTTCGTGATTGTCTAAGCGCGGATGAAGATCGGAGAAATTAGCCTCGTACTCGGCGGACGAAAGCCGGCCGGCACGAATCCCAGTTTCCAGACGTTCCATTGAAGTTCCCTCTTTATCGGTAACGGCTAGTGAGGAAATCGTAACTCAGGTTCAAAAATTTATCAAACGGTAAAATTTTGGCAATTTTCTTTCGCATACTTCATGTAAGTGATTGATTTTGTTTGGTATGATAATTCTTTAGGCAGGCTCTGCCTTCCCATTGGAAGGATTTGGATGGCGCCCCAATTCGGGTGTCCGAGAAAAAATTGATAAAAGTCCAATTTTTTTCCGAAACGGCGGAACCAAAGTTAACGTGCGTAGTTAATGCGATATCCGGATGATGACCGCATCGACCCAACATGCGCGCCCCCAACCCATCATTCGGACGAACTCACGGTCCCCTCCCGGTGAGTCGAAACAGCCGGTGCGCCGCCCTCGCGCCGGCTGTTTTTCCGTTTGAGCTCAGGCAACGTCAGAAAATGCAAATCGCGCCGAATGCCGCAAATTGCATGGAATGCCTCAGGGACGCTTGAGGATTTCGAATTCGGTTTCCGGAACCGTCAGGTGGTATTCGATACGGCCGGGTGTCAGCGTCAGTTCGGCCTTGCCGTTGACGGAGGAGGGCACGACCCGCTCCAGCACTGTGCGTCCGAAGCTGTTTTCGCTGAATTCGTGCACATCGGCGCTGTTTGGCAGCACTTCCACCCAGGTGAGCTCGATTGCCCGGCGGCCGGCGATGTCAGTTTCGAGGCAATTCAGCGTCACCGACGTCGCGCCGCTGGCGATTGCGCCATAGGAGGCGGAATTGACGATCAGTTCATGCAGCGCCAGGCCGAGATGCACGGCGGCGTTCGGCGTCAGATGCGCGTTGACGCCAGAAATCGGCATGGAGCCCGATGTTTCCGGCCAATAGGGCGCGAACTGCTTTTCGGCGAGTTCGAACAGGAAGGCCCCGCGCCAGCTGGAATCGGTGATCAGATCCTGTGAGTTGGAGAGCGATTGAAGGCGCCCGCGGAACTTCGTCAGGAAAGTATCGAGGGAAATTGTGTTTCGCGCAGTCTGGGTGGCAATGCCCTGAATGATGGCAAGCAGGTTCTTGGAGCGGTGGGAAAGCTCGCGCAGCAGCGATTTCAGCACCTTTTCGCGGTGCCGGCTTTCGGTAATCTCAGAGATGACGGAAAGCAGGCCGTAATTTCCGCGCGCGCCGGTGCGTTCAACCTTCAGTTCGAATGTCCTGGTTTCGCCGTCGATCGCAACTTCGACCTCGGCATTGCTGGAGGCGCCGGTTTCGAGCACCCTGAGCTTCATCGCGGCAAGGGATTTGCCGTGAGCCTCGCCGAATAGCGAGCCGTCATCGCCACCGGCCACGAAACGCTTCTGGAAATAGGGGAGGAGATTCTCGGCGTAAATCATGGCAAGGCTGGCATCCTGATATAGGATGGAGATGGCTGCGCTGGCGAGCGCGCGCTCCATCATGGCCGCTTTGCCTTCGGTGGTGAAAGGCGTTCCGGACAGTGGTCCAGTCGTATTCACTCGGCCGCCTTTCCTCAGTCCCTTCGAACATATGGAGGGAATGCTACCCTCCCGACAAACATGCCGGTCATTCTAAAAGCAAGCACTGCAAAAAACGTTAAGGCCGCCAATACGTCCCGGCAGAGCCGGAACGCATCGTTGCCGGAATGGTTCCGGCGCGGCTGAGATTCATGTTTCAGGCCGCCACACGTGTCGTTTCATTGAAGAAAAGCGCCTGGCTGATCAGGGCTTTGACCATGTCGGGGTTGAAGGGCTTGGTTACAAGGAACGTGGGCTCCGGCCGCTCCCCGGTCAGCAGTCTCTCGGGAAAGGCGGTGATGAAGATGACGGGCACGCTCGATGTCTTGAGAATATCGTTGACGGCGTCGATGCCGGAGCTGCCGTCGGCCAACTGGATATCGGCCAGCACCATGCTCGGCTTCGTTTTATTGTAGAGCGCGACGGCTTCCGCATGGGTGCGGGCGATGCCGGTGACGCGGTGGCCGAGGCTTTCGACCATCTGCTCGATATCCATGGCGATCAGCGGTTCGTCCTCGATGATCATGATATCGGTCGCGACCTGGCGCGAAATCTCGTGCGAAGCCTTGTCGAGCAACTGCATGGTTTCCTCCTCGGTGATTTCGAGAATGTCGGCGATCTCGGAGACGCGGAAGTTCTCGACCGATGCCAGCAGGAAAGCCTGCCGGGCGAGCGGAGAAACCTTGGAAAGGTTCAGCGTCGCGCGCTGTTCCCAGGCATAGGGAGAGGACGGTTCGGGAATCTCGACCGCTGTGGAACCAAACAGTTGCGTGAACAGTTTGTAGAGTGCGACGCGGTCATTCGCGGTATCCGGGAATATGGAGAGATCGGCGATGATCGCTTCGAGGACGGCGGCGACGTAAGCATCGCCTGATGTCTGAGTGCCGGTAAGTGCGCGAGAATAGCGACGCAGATAAGGAAGGTGCGGCGCAATTCGAGTGGAAAGTGTCATTAAAAACTCCGTCTCCAAGCCGGTGAGTGGCTTCAATGACTTAAAAACGCGATTTCCCTAAAAAAGTTCCGGAGGTGAGGAACTTTTTTTGCGGCGTCGCATTATCCTAGCCGACAATGAAGGGCGTCACGTCTTGATACATATGGACGGAATGGATCTGCGGGATCAAGGGTTTGCAAGGATCGGCTTGATCGACCGGATATCCTTTCCATTTAACTTTCACAGCAGAGTCTGCCTTTCATTCCGAGACAACAGCCAAGAAGTGATTAGTTGATGACGACACAAAAGACAGAGGCACCCGACGAGCGCCAGCTGGAGCTGCGGGCAAGCGACATACTGGATCCGAACAATCAAATCGGTATCCGGTTGCGCTCCCTCTATGCCTCCGCGCAGGAAGAAGCCATTCCCGATCGCTTCCTCGACCTGCTCGAAAAGCTCGATCAGGCCGAAATGATGGCTTCCGCAAAGATGGCCGAATAGGAAATACCGGCATGGAAAAAGCGCAACCGAGCTTCAAGCGCGAACTCCTGGCGGCCCTCCCCAGTCTTCGTGCTTTCGCCATATCGCTGATCGGCCGGCACGACCGCGCCGACGACCTGGTTCAGGACACCATCATGAAGGCCTGGGCCAAGCAGGATCATTTCGAGATGGGCACCAATATGAAGGCCTGGCTCTTCACGATCCTGCGCAACGAGCTTTACAGCCAGATGCGCAAGAGCGGCCGCGAGGTGCAGGATAGCGACGGCTTGTTTACCGAATCCATGGCCACGCACCCCTCCCAATACGGCGCACTCGACCTGCAGGACTTCAAAAAGGCGCTGGATCAGCTGCCGCCGGATCAGCGCGAAGCGATCATTCTCGTTGGCGCATCGGGCTTCTCTTACGAGGAAGCAGCAGAAATCTGCGGTTGCGCCGTCGGCACCATCAAGAGCCGCGTGAACCGCGCGCGCCAACGGCTGCAGGATCTCCTGCAGATATCAGGCGAGGCGGATTTTGGCCCGGATGCCACGTCGGCGCCGTTGACCTCGAAGGCTTTTGCCTTCTGATCGACCTTTTCCGGGGAGGAAAGATGGCCGGCTGCCCATCGGGCGCCGGCTTTTTTGTCGCGGTAAGACGTCCGGCCGATTTCAAGACGATGCCGCAACGTATGGTGCAGCCAAAAACCTGTGCGCGTCATATTCCGCGGCAATCACCGTGAAAGACGTGATGGTCAGTCGTGATGCTTCGAGCTGAGCAGACTGGACGCGACAAGAGCGGCGACAATTCCCGCTGTCAGCAACGGTTGGGAACGGATAAGGCCGAGGCCGACGGTTGCCAGGGATTCCATGGCCGCACGGCGTTCGCGGGCACGGCGCGCTTCCTGATGATTCATGATCGCCATAATGATGAGGACGACGATCGCGATCAGCAGCGCGCAGGCGGCCAGGAAAAGGGATGCGCCGATGGCGCCATAGATGCCCGCCAGCCAGATGGCCCCGGCAGTAACGGCGAGCGCATAGGCGGTCAGCAGAAAAAGCAGCGCAACGGCGATGAAGATGCCGTTGCGCTTGGTGCGTTCCACGGTGCGGTGAACGCTGGTGCCGACCAGCAGGCTCAGGATTGGGAAGAGCATCGAGCCTCCTACAGCAATTCCAGCAAAAGTGCGCAGCGGTTTTGCGTCCGGAATTGCGTTAAAACAAAGAGATAGAGTGTTTCCGTTATTCGAAAAGAGCGGGAATACTCTAGCGTCGGGCGAGCATGGCGACGAGCAGGCCGAAGGCGGCAGCGGCACCGATCGTTGCGAGCGGATGGCGGCGTACGGTGTTTCGTACTTCGCCGGCGCTGCGCAGGTAACGCTGCTGCAATTCGTTCAGCAGATCCTCACTGCGGCCGAGAATGTCCTCATAGCTTGCAGATGCCTGCGAGCGCAGCTTTTCACTCTGATGGCGGGAGGTCTTGCCGAGAACATGGGTGAGTTCGGCGAGTTCTTCGCGCAGCGCCTCGATCTGGTCTTCGATGCTGGTTTCGAGATGGTGGAGAGCGCCGTTGCGGCGGCTGCGGCTGGAATGGAAGAAGGAGTAGGCCATGACTGTCTCCATAGCTGGGCGCGCACAAGCGCCGCCCGGTTTCGCGCGGGGTCATTGCCATCAATGGCAGGGAAGAGAGCGCCCGGCTTTGACCCAAATCATTGCGGACAACGCATTCGGGTCGCAAAGGTTCCTCAGTTGACGGCCAAGGCGCTGTGGGCCAGCACGAAGGGCGTGCCGTCCGATGGCACCTTGTTGACGCGCAGGGGGCACCCGAAGACGGACTGCATGCATTCGTCCGTCAGCACCTCGCGCACATTGCCGGCGGCTGCCAGCCGGCCGGATTTCATCAGCACGATCCTGTCGGCGAAGAGAGCCGTCAGGTTGAGATCGTGCATGACTGCTATCACCCCACCGCCGCGTTCGCAGAAATTGCGCGCCAGCGTCATGATCGTCAGCTGGTGGCTGATATCGAGACTGGAGACCGGCTCGTCGAGCAGCAGCCAGCAGGGCTTGCCGTCAACGACCGGCTGGGCAATCTGGCAGAGCACGCGGGCAAGCTGCACGCGCTGCTGCTCGCCGCCCGAGAGTTCCTGATAGAAACGCCCTTCGAAGCCGGCGAGATCAACGGCGGCAAGCGCTTTTGCGGCTGTCTCATCGGTCTGATCCGGGTGGAGGTTGAGGCCTGATGTCAGACCCATGCGAACGATCTCGCGCACGGTGAACGGGAAGGAGATACTGCTTGCCTGTGGCAGGACCCCCCTGACGGAGGCAAGCTGCCACGGCTTCAGTGTGCGCACCTCTTCGCCGTTGAGACGTACGGAGCCGTCATAGGCAAGCTCGCCGGAAACGGCCTTCATCGTCGTCGTCTTGCCGGAGCCATTGGGGCCGGCAATGGCGGTAAGCTCGCCGGCCTTCGCGGTGAAGGCGACGTCGCGAACGATGGTCTTGCCGGAGAGGCGCACGCTGACGCCGGAAACTTCGATCATTGGGGCAAACTCAGAGGGCAAGGCGCGAGCGCTGCCGCAACAGGATCCAGAGGAAGAAGGGGCCGCCGACCGCTGCCGTGATGATGCCGATCGGCAGTTCGGCCGGTGCGACGATGGTGCGGGCGAGCACGTCGGCGAAGATCAGCAGCGAGCCGCCAAGCAGGGCCGATGCCGGCAGCAGGAAGCGGTGGTCCGGACCGATCACCATGCGCAGAATATGCGGCACGACGATGCCGACGAAGCCGATGCCGCCGCTGACGGCGACCGAAGCGCCGGTTGCGGCCGCAACGGTGACGATGGCGATATTCTTCAGCCGCTGGACGGATACGCCCATGTGAAAGGCTGCGGCCTCGCCGAGCGTGATCGCATTCAAGCCCCGGGCCATGAAGGGCAGCGCGATGAAGGAAACCAGGATGATGGGGCCTGCTGCTGATATCTTGATCCAGGTGGCACCGGCAAGCGAGCCCATGCCCCAGAAGGTGAGATCGCGCAGCTGCTGGTCATTCGCCATGTAGATCAGCACCCCCGTCAGTGCCCCGGCCAAGGCGCCGAGCGCGATGCCGGCGAGCAGCATGGTGGCGACGGAGGTCTGGCCGTTGCTGGTGGCGACCCGGTAGAGCAGCAGGGTGGTGGCGAGGCCGCCGCCGAAGGCTGCAAGCGGAAGGGCGTAGATGCCGAGCACAAGGTAAAACGGTGCCGCGATCGTACCGCCGAGCACGATCATGATGACAGCGCCGAGACCCGCGCCGGAGGAGACACCGACAAGGCCGGGATCGGCCAGCGGGTTGCGGAACAGGCCCTGCATGACTGCGCCGGAGACGGCGAGCGATCCGCCGATCAGGAAGCCGAGGATGGCGCGGGGCAGGCGTATATCGAAGATGATGATCCGGTCGCGGGCGCTGAGCGCCGTTTGTGAGCCCGCCATGTTTCTCAGAACATCGAGAATGGACGCGTCCGATGCGCCTGTCGTGACGGAGAAGAGCAGCGCGAAGACGGAAGCCAGGACGAGCAGGGTGATCGCAAGCAAGGCCAGTTCGGTTCTATCGCCCGCCTGCCGGCTCCGTTGGAATAGAGCCGAAAGGGATCGCCTGTTTTCCATCATGGCTTCCGGAACGGCCATAATCAGCCCCCGTAGATCGCCGCGTTGAGTTCGCGGACAGCACTTGCCGTGCGCGGACCGAAGCCCAGGAGATGCATGCCGTCCATACGGATGATCGCCTTGTTTTCGCCGGCCGGCGTCAGCGCGATCGACGGCTGTGCCAGCAGATCCTCGTTCTTGATGCCGGCACCATCGCCGCGGTTCATCATCAGGATCACGTCCGGCTTGGCGCTGATGATCGCCTCATCGGTGAGCGGCTTGTAGCCGGGGAATTCGCCGACAGCATTGATCGCGCCGGCAAGCTTGATGATGCCATCAGCAGCGGTGCCGATGCCTGAAGCCATGATGCGGCCGTTCTGGGCACTGAGGATGAAGAGAACGCGCTTGCGCTCCGCTTCGGGGCGCTTTCCGGCGTCTGCGACGGCGGCGTCGAGATCGGCGCCGACCTTTTCTTCAAGCGCCTTTGCCTTGTCCTGGACGTTCAGCAGCGTTCCGACGCGATCGATCTTGGCGATGATGCCGTCGCGCGTATAGGCGTTCGGCACGGTCTCGAAGGGCACGCTGGCGTTCTTCAGGACGTTCAGCGCTTCCTGCGGGCCTGAGCCCTCGACGGCGATGATCGCCGTCGGGTTCATGCCGAGAATCCCTTCCGGTGAGAGGGCGCGCATATAGCCGACGTCGGGCAGCTTCAAGGCGGCTTCCGGATACGTGCTCGTCGTATCGCGGGCGATCAGCCTGCTTTCCTCACCGAGCGCGTAGATGACCTCGGTGACGTCGCCGCCGACCGAAACCAGCCGCGACGTGTCGAGCTTCTTTTCCTCAGCGTGCGCGGCGCGGACGAAAGCATAGTTCTCGCCCGCCGGTGCTGCGGGGATCAGCGGCAGGGCGATGACGGCCGCAGTCAAGACCAGTTCCCGGAGGCGGATCCGGCGCAGGTTGTTACGCATCTTCATCGTTGCGATCCTTATGCGGCGACGCTTGTTGCCCGTGGCAGATTTTCCAGGATGTCACGCCATTCGGCATTCTCGTCGGAGCCTTCCTTCCGCTTGCCGAAGAACTGGATGATCATCTTGCCATTAGCATCATAGGCTTCGAGCGAGGTGACGTGGCCGTCCTTGGTCGGCTTGCGTACAGCCCAGGTCTCGGCAATGTGGTCCTGGCGCAGATGCAGATGGAAGGTTTCGTCGAGGATGTTGATCCACGGACCCATCGGCTGGACGTTGAAGATCGGGCCGGAATGGATCTGCACGATGCCGTTATTGGCGACGAAGCACATGATCGGCAGGCCTGATTTGACGGCGGCATGCATCATCTTTGCCGTCGCCGTATTGTCGAGCTTCCAGGCATAGTCCTCGCCGACGGTGCGCACGGCGGCCTGGCGGCCGATCTTCAGGCGCTTCAGCATGCCGAAGAATTCATGCGTATCGGTCATCTTGCTCCAGTTGTCGCGCAGCTCTTCGCGGCTGACATTGCCGTCTTCGTCGGCATCCGGGGCAGCCTCGGCTTCGACGAGTTCCTGGCTCTGGTCATCGATCTTCAGCTCGGCGACGATGCGATGGTAGGCTTCGACATTGGATGCCGGGCGCAGGTGGATCTTGTGAACGGCATTGCCGGTCTTGTCGAAATACTGAAGACTGAGGCGTTCGGTGTCGCCATCCTTCTTGGTGACGGCAAAGGCGTGGACCCAGCGGCTCGGGAAGACGCGCAGATCGATGTTTTCGCCGAGCACGATCGCATTGTGCTCGCCGACCTTGATGTTTTCGTAGACGCCGATCTTCTCGTGCACGGCGCTTTCGTTGCGCGACAGCGCCATGACTTCGCCGAGATCGGCGACACGTTCCAGGAGCTTTGCGGCGCTGGCATCGATCCTGATAGCGCTGATGCCGACTTCGGCGGCGACGAGGGCCGCCTCGGAAATCTTGAGTTGCGCGGCAATATCGCGCTCGCGCATTTTTGGGTTCTCAGCGCGGAATGCGCGGATTTCGGATGGTGCCGGTCTGCTCTGCTCGGTCATGTACTACCCTGCTTATCAAGCTTACTTGTTGAGAATGAGTTTGCCCTGACGGGTGATCTTCAGGCGGTAGATCACGCCGTCGTGCCTGATCATGATCTCGTTGGTGCCGGCAAAAAGATCGCCGCTTTCGAGAACACGGATCTCGGCCACTGCTGGCTCGTTGCGCAGCTGTGCGAGCTTAAAATTATCTGGCTTTTCAACCATCATTTCGGTCGGCTTTTCCCGTGATTGCGGGGTTGAAGGCCCCGGTTCCGGCTACATTTATCTTGACTCTCATACTCATAGTTTTTTAAAGACGCAATAATTGAAGACAAAAGCAGTCAAGTTTTTGACGGGGCTGTTTTGAAGCCGCCTTAGGGCGGTCGATTTGCTCTTTGGAGAGGTTATAATGACGGGTCGGTTTGCCGCTTTTGCGGCTGGTCTCTTGTTTTCGGTTTCGTACGCGGAACAAGCCTATGCGCAGGATGCGGCGGCGGCTTCCAAGCTCGATGTCGAGCTCAACGCGCTGACGCCCTCGCAGAAGGGCTGCATGATGACCTTCGTTGCCGAGAACAATCTGGCGACGCCGATCAACAAGGTCTCCTTCGAGCTTGCTTTCTTCAACGACAAGAACGCCGTCGACCGCATCACCGTGCTCGATTTCCGCGACCTGCCGCAGGGCAAGAAGCGCGTGCGCCAGTTCGATATGCCGAACGTAAAGTGCGAGACAGTCACGCGCGTGCTGATCAACGACACGCCCGTCTGTGACGGACCGGCGGCCGGCGAATGCATGAAGGGTCTCGTGACCCGCTCACAGATATCAGTTCCTTTCGAAGGCTAAGACCAGGTCGAAGGCCAAGACCGGGCCGGGAGGAAACCCGGTGCGCATGTTTCAGGTTGTCCGAGGCGTCAGATGGCAATTTCAGCGAAATCCAGATCGAGACACGTGCTCATCGAGGAGGAGGGCGCTGACAAGGGCCTGAATGACAACAATCCCGGCATGCATCCCGGCCACGAGCTTGTCGATCTGCGCAACGCGCAGCGCCAGCCGGCCGGAGAACAGGTCATCCACTATGCGCGTTTTGCGCAGATCTCCTCCTTTCCCGATCATCCGGAAGCCGCTCCCGCTGCTCCGGTGACACCATTGCCGATGGATGCGGCGGTGGAGAAGCAGGAGGACGAGAAGGCCCCGGTGCGGCGGCGGCTGACACTGACCTGCATCTGCTCGCTGATCTTTCACGCGGCATTGGCGACTGCGCTGATCATTGCCTTTCCGAAAGCGCCTGAAGAGGCGATCGAGGAAGCCGGCCAGGCGATGAGCGTCGTCATGTACGGCGATTCCGATGTCGATCAGGCGGCGGCCGGCGAGACGGAGACGACGGTCCAGGAAGAAATCATTCCGGAGGCCGTCCAGCCCGATACCATCCAGCCAATGGAGACGGCGCAGGTGCAGCCCGAGGCGGTGCAGCCGACAGAGGTTGCGCCGGTTGAGACGCAGGATGCCGTTCAGCAGGCGCCGGCGCCGGAGGTGATGCGAGTCTCGCCCGAGACTTCTGCGGCAGTGGAGCCGGAAATTCTAGTGTCCGAAGTGCCGGCAGAGGATTCTGTCGTGCAGCCCATGTCGACGGTCGTTCCGGAGCAGCCGGCGCCCGTCGATACGGTTCCTTCGGAAATGCAGCCCGCCGAGATCCAGCCGACGAACGTCCAGCCTGCCGAGGTGCCGCCGGCTGAAATCAAGCCCGCGGAGACCCAACCGGAGGTCGCGCAGACCCCCGAAGAGGTCAAGCCCGTCGAAACGGCTGAAGGCCAGCCTGAGCCGGAAAAGCCGGAGGAGGTTGTCACGCCCACGCCGAAGCCGAAGGTAACGGCGCGGGAAAAGCCGGTTGAGAAGAAGCGCTCTCCGCAGAAAACAGCCGGCGACAAGGGCGATGCGCAGCAGTCATCGACGCGCGGCGTTGCCGAAGGGAACTCGTCCGCGCAATCTGACAACAGTTCTCAGGCCGCCAATGGCAATAATGGTGTGGGGACTGCCGCCACCGCGAATTATACCGGCAAGATTCGTAGCCGTATTCGCCGCGCGATCAGGAAGCCTCGGGGCGTCGAAGGTAGTGTTGTCGTCACCTTCTCGGTCAGCGGCAGCGGCAGCCTGACGTCGGCTCGTGTTTCGCGCGGTTCCGGCGTTCCGGAGATCGATCAGCTCGCTCTCGATGCGGTCCGTCGCGCGGCACCGTTCAGCCCTCCGCCGGGCGGCCAGGCGATGACCATGTCAGCGCCGATCGAGATCACGTCTCGATAATATGACAAAAACAATCAACTTTATACTTTACTACAAAAATCAAGTTTAATAAGGTCCCGGTCGCACACGCAGGAATCGTGTGATGATCAACGAGCGAACGGGTGGTAAATGGCTCGAAAGGCAAAGAAGGGGGCGAACCGGGACATCCGTGTTCAGGCCGATCAGGAGGCCAAAGAGACTTCCTCCGCGCGCTCCAAGCTGGATGGCCGCAGTTTCCTCTATGTGGGCGGCCGAGATTGCCAGGTGGCGCATCTTCGCCAGATCGCCAGTAATTTCGGCGCCGAACTCATCCACCATGATGGCGGTCTTCGCGAAGCGGTTTCGCGCATCGATACGCTGCTTCCCTCGGTCGACTGCGTGTTCTGCCCCATCGACTGTATCAGCCACGATGCCTGCCTGCGGGTGAAGACCGGCTGCAAGAAGTTCAGCAAGGCCTTCATTCCGCTGCGCAACGGCAGCAAATCCAGCCTGGAACGGGCGCTGCAGACGATGAATGAACGAGACAATTCCCGATGAACGAAGAACGCCCTGACGGGTTCACGATGATCGGCCTGCACAAGCTCGCCGCTCACGGTGGCGACGGCCTAGTGCCGGCGCTTTACGAGGTTTTCCTTGAGAATGCCGCGCGCCGGCGCAGTTATCCCAATGTGGTGCTGTTTCCCGCCTGGGAAGCACGCATGCCCGGTGAGGCGGCGGCATGGCCCCTTGGCGCGGATGCTGCTGACGGCAATAATATCGTCGCCTTTCCGACCTATGCCAGACGTGCAACTCAGAAAAAGGCGTAAGGAGCTTTTGATGTATATCGCGATGAACCGTTTCAAGGTGGCCGCTGGCGCCGAGGGCGATTTCGAGACTGTCTGGCGCAATCGCGATTCCAGCCTTTCTCAGGTTCCCGGTTTCGTCGAGTTCCGCCTGCTGCGCGGCAAGGCCAATGCGGAGGAGGGCTATACGCTGTTTTCTTCCCATACGCTCTGGCGTAGCGAAGAGGATTTTCTGAACTGGACGAAGTCGGAGAATTTCCGCGCCGCGCATCGCAATGCGGGGGAGCGCAGGCAGATGTACAAGGGGCCTCCTGTGTTCGAGGGCTTCACCGTGGTTGACGGCATATGATTGCTAAGGGCTAGCACGGTGCCTGCCGCCCCTCATCGCCTTTCGGGCCACCGACCCGGTTTGAGCCACGGGTCTCAATACGTCCTTCAGACCCCGAGGGGAGTAGGGGGACGTACCGCGGCGTCGATTTTCCCTTCTCCCCGCTGGGGAGAAGGGGGCTCCGAAATCTTACGCTCGCACTCGCCAAAACGCACTCACTGAGACCGCCAGCCAGCCCAGCATCATAGCCCAACCGCCTGATGGTGCTGCGTAGGGGAAGAGGCCGGAGCCGGTGAAGCGCAGGGTGACGAGATCGCCTGCAAACAGCACCGTTCCCGCAATCATCAGCAAACCGGCAAGCCAGGCGGTTCTGATTTTGCCGGCACCCAGCGCCAGCGCCAGAAGGGCAGGGGCGTGTGCAAGGCACATGGCCGAAGCCGAGGCGGCCAGATGCGCGTCGCCGCCGCCATGGGCGGCAAGTGCGGCAAGAGCCACGCCGGCAAGGCCGAACAGGCCGGCAAAGAGATAGAACACCGGCTCCAGGCGCGCGTTCAGGCTCATGGCTATTCCCTGTTCTGCATGTGATGGGCGAGCCGTTCCACCGGCGTCCAGATGAGCTCGCGCAGCGCCTGGCTGGCGATGGTTTCATCCAGCGCGCGGCGAAAGCAGAGCAGCCACTCGTCGCGTTCGACCGGGCCGATTTCGGTGACGAAATGACGGCTGCGCAGGCGGGGATGGCCGCGCTTGTCGGTATAGAGTGGCGGGCCGCCGAGGTAGCCGGTCATATATTCGTAGAATTTCTCTTCGCTGCCTTCGAGACTTGGCGGATGCACGGCGCGCACGTTCTTCGCCTCCGGCAGCGTATCCATCAACTCGTAGAAACGATGCGTCAGCGCCCGAACGACCGGATCGCCGCCGATCGCCTCGTATAAAGTGGTTATCTGTTCCGACAAGAAGCCATTCCTCTGATACCGCCCGCGCGTGGCGTTCTCTCCACCGCTCTCGATTTTTATTTCTGCATCGGATTACCCGAAAGCCGCTCACACGTTCCGGCCGAAGTTCTCAATGCACCCGATCGAAAATCATCGCAACTGTCATCAAAACACCGCGGCATTTCGCTCATAATCCTTTGTGAGGCAGGGCCTTCAATCGATTCTTCTTGACAAAAACCGTCCGGACGGTATCTTTGTCATTCATGTCGAACGCTCATCATCGCAAGAAACAGCCCGTGCTCGTGCGCCAGCAGTTGCTGGAGGTCGCCGCGCGTCTTGCCGGTGAGCAAGGCATGAGCGCTGTCACGCTCGATGCGGTCTCGGTCGCGTCAGGTGTCAGCAAGGGCGGGCTGCTGCATCACTTCCCGACGAAGAACGCGCTGCTGGACGCCCTGTTCGAAAGCCTGCTGGAAAAGTTCGACGCCGAGATAGACCAGCTGATGCGTGCCGATCCGTTGCCACAGGGCCGTTTCTCGCGCGCCTATCTCCAGGCGGTGTCCGGGCTGAAGGATCGTCCCGACGATTCCAGAAGCTGGACGCAGGTGACGATAGCGCTTCTTGCCGAACCCCGGCTGCGCCTGCGATGGCGCCAATGGGTGGCGGAAAGGGCCGAGGAATATATCGGCACCGACTCCGCGCTCGATACGCTGATCGTGCGTTTTGCCGCCGACGGTCTGTGGTTGGCAGATACGCTGGAAAGCCATGATATCAGCGGCGCTCTGAGGCGAGAGCTGATCGCCCGCCTCATCGAGCTGACCCACAAGTAGATTAAGAAGGAATACGGCAATGAACCCGGCTGTCGTCTATGGGTTGCTCGTTGCAGCCATCGTGCTTGAGGTGATCGGCACGACCGCACTTCAGCTTTCCCAGCAGTTCACCCGTCTCGGGCCGACGGCGCTCGTCATCGCCTGCTATGGGGCTGCCTTCTATTGCCTGTCGCTGACGCTGAAGCATATCCCTGTTGGTATCGCCTATGCGATCTGGAGTGCTTTGGGAATTGTGCTCATTTCCTCCGTCGGCCTCGTGTTTTTCAAGCAGCGGCTGGATACGCCGGCCATTATCGGTCTCGGCCTCATCATCTCGGGCGTGGTCGTCGTCAACCTGTTCTCCAAGACCGTTTCCCATTGATCGGAAAGGGGCTTTTCCTTCGCATGGTGCAGGTAAAAGCCCTCTGTCAAAATACCGACAAAGGTCTATGTCTTCCTCTGACATCGAGGAGAGACTGATTTGGCTGGTCATCTTTCCAACGCGCCTTAAATCCCTTTCTTCCCGCCTGTCGCGCAATCCAGAGGTTCTACAGGAGCATCGCAATGGCCATTCGCACCATCGTCTGGGGTGAAAACATCCATGAGACAACCAATGAGATCGTCCGGGGCATCTACCCTGAAGGCATGCACACCACGATCGCCAAGGCGCTGAACACCGATCCGGCGATTTCGGCGACCACTGCGACGCTGCAGGAGCCCGAGCATGGCCTCACCGAAGCTCGGCTTGCCGAGACCGACGTTCTGACCTGGTGGGGGCACAAGGATCATGGTGGGGTCTCCGATGTCGTCGTCGAGCGCGTCGCCAAGCGGGTCTGGGAAGGCATGGGCCTCTTGGTGCTGCATTCCGGCCATTTCTCGAAGATCTTCAAGCGGCTGATGGGCACGCCCTGCGCGCTGAAATGGCGCGAGGCGGGCGAGCGCGAGCGGCTCTGGACAATCAACCAGCGCCACCCGATCGCCGCCGGTATCGGCGAACATTTCGAGCTGGAAAACGAGGAAATGTACGGCGAGCAGTTCTCCGTGCCGGAACCGCTGGAGACTGTCTTCATCTCCTGGTTCCAGGGCGGTGAAGTCTTCCGCTCGGGCCTGACCTGGCGGCGCGGTGCCGGCAACATCTTCTATTTCCGTCCCGGTCACGAAACCTACCCGACCTATCACGATGCCAACGTGCAGAAGGTGCTGATCAACGGCGTGAAGTGGGCCTATAACCCCGAGGGTGCATTGAAGAGCATCAGCGATGCTCCAAATGTGCCGGTAGAAAAAGCACTGGAGCCGATCGTCGAACGCGGCCCGAGACTGCATCAGGCCGGCGAAGCCGGTTACCGCTGAGGAGCATCCATGCGACTACTCGTTCTTGGTACGGGCGTGATGGCGAAAAACCAGCTCGCCCATTTCGCGAATATGGAGGGCGTAACCGTGGTCGGCGCCGTCGATACCGATTCCGACCGGCTGGCCGCCTTTGCCGATAAGTTCAATATCGAGAAGCGGTTTCTGACGCTGGAGGAGGCGATCGCCTGGGGGGAGTTCGATGCGGCGACGAATATCACGCCTGACCGAATCCATTATCCGACCACCATGGCGCTGATCGCGGCCGGCAAGCATGTGCTTTGCGAAAAGCCGCTGGCGGAAAATTATCCGAAGGCTCTGGAGATGACGGAAGCGGCTGAAAAGGCCGGCGTCATCAACATGGTCAACCTCACCTATCGCAACGTCGCGCCGCTACAGCGCGCCCGCGAGATGGTGCTGTCAGGCGAACTCGGTACGATCAAGCATGTGGAAGCTTCCTATCTGCAGAGCTGGCTGGTATCGCGCGCCTGGGGCGACTGGCGCACGGAATCCACCTGGCTGTGGCGCTTGTCGACCGGTCACGGTTCGAACGGTGTGCTCGGCGATGTCGGTATCCATATCCTCGATTTCGCCGCCTATGGCGCGGCGACCGACATCGACCATGTCTTTGCGCGGCTGAAGACCTTCAACAAGGCGCCGGGCGGCCAGATCGGCGAATATATGCTCGACGCCAATGACAGCTTCACAATGTCGGTCGATTTCGCCAATGGCGCGCTCGGGGTCATCCATGCCAGCCGCTGGGCGACCGGGCATCTCAACGAGCTGAAGCTGCGCATCTACGGCGAGAAGGGCAGTCTCGAAGTCATCCACCGTCCGAGCGGTTCGGAACTCCACGGTTGCCTCGGCGACGACGTAGAAACGGCGACCTGGAAGCCGGTCGACGTGCCGCCGGTTCCAACCAATTATCAGCGCTTTGCCGAGGCTGTCGCAACGGGCGTGCAGCTCGATCCGAACTTCCGTCACGCCGCAAACCTGCAGAAAGTGCTCGACCTTGCCATGGTCACCGAGCGCGACCGCCGCGAACTGAAAGTCTGATATTCTCGTGGACGTTTCTTCGAGATTGTTACCGCGCCCTTCGGGCGGCGGTAACATGCGGCAATTGATCGCTAAAACCTGTACTTAAGTGTACTTGAGCCACGCCCGGCACTATCCATATTTGCTCAATGGCCAACGCGATACCGGCATGTCGGTTCCTGCGCGGAAAGCTATGTCATTCCCAGAGCATTTTCCGTTTCTTCAAAACACGGAAGCGCTCTTTTCTTCGTTTTGACGCAATTCCGGATGCAAAACCGCTGTGCACTTTTGTTGGGAATTGCTCTAGTCCGCAACGGAAAACACATGACTGACGGTATCGCCAATACGCCTCTTCCCGAAAAATCCAGCCCCAACACGCAAGACTTTGCCACCGCCGGCATTGCCCCCATGGACCGGCCGAGCGCGATAACGCGTTTCTTCATGGGCATCGTCGCCTGGGCAGAGCGCCTGAACTTCAAATATGCAAAACTCGGCAATCCGCCGGTCTACGACATCGAGGTCTTCCCCTGGGCGAAGGAGGTCGAGAAGGCATGGCCTGAGATCCGCGCCGAACTCGACCGCGTGCTGGTGCGCCAGAGCGAGCTGCCGAGCTTTCAGGAAATCTCCACCGACGTGCAGACCATCTCCAAGGATAACCGCTGGAAGACCTTCTTCCTCGTTGGTTTCGGCGTGAAGTCGGAGCAGAACATCAGCGCTTGCCCGGAAACCTGGAAGGCGGTGCAAAAGATTCCCGGTCTGAAGACGGCGATGTTTTCGATCTTCGAGCCCGGCAAACATCTGCCGGCCCATCGCGGTCCTTATAATGGCGTGCTGCGCCTGCATCTCGGCATGATGGTGCCGGAGCCGGCCGACAAGTTGGCCATTCGCGTCAAGGACCAGATCTGCCACTGGCAGGAAGGCAAGGCGCTGATCTTCGACGACGCCTATGAGCACGAAGCCTGGAACCACACGGACAAGACGCGCGTCGTCCTGTTCATCGATTTCGTCAAGCCGCTGAAATTTCCGGCGCGGCTGATCAACTGGATCTTGCTCAATCTTGCGATCTTCACGCCGTTCATTCGCGAGGGGCTCGATAATCACAAGGAATGGGAAAAGAAGTTCTATGCGCAGGCGGAAGCGCTCAGGAATCGTGGATAAGAGCGGCCTGCAGGCTTCACCGCTTGCTCTACGTCATCCTCGGCCCTGTGCCGAGGATCTGCTGACGTTGATGATAAGGCTACGGCTTAGATGCTCGGGACAAGCCCTAGCATGACGAAAATCAGCAGTTGTACCCGCATCCATAAACTGAAGGCCCCGCAAAAGCGGGGCCAACAGCATTACTCGATCACCTGAACCACACGATGGGTCTGCGGTTCGACGATCACGTGGCGGTTGTTGATGACCGTATAGGCGTAGCGCGGATTATCCGGCACCGGGATCACCTGGACTTCGGCCGGGAGCGGCTTGCCGACGACGATCGGCTGCTGGACCACCACCGATGACGGCGGGGCCGGCTGCTGCTGGACGTAGGTTACGACCTCGCGCGGCGGCGGGTCGACCACTGCACCGGCGACACCGCCTGCTACGCCGCCAATTGCAGCACCCACGGGACCGCCCACGATTGCGCCGGTGATTGCGCCGCCGGCAGCACCGGTGACGGCTCCATCGGCCATCGCATTCGTGGCGAGCGACGAGAGCGCCAGCGCGCCGGACACAAGAATGATCTTGTACATTTTGCTTCTCCTTGACTCTGAGAGCATTTGCGTTTTTCGAGGAAAGACGGAAATGCTCTAACTCTTTGCTTTTCAAGCAATTCCGGACGCGGAACCGCGTCACATATCTGCTCGGAACTGCCTTGGTTTGCGTTGAGGTAACGGGCCTGGCGATTCGATGTTCCTGATTTCAGGAGTCACGCTTTGGCAACTGAAGTCATAGTGCGTGAGGCCTATTCAAGCCTGCGGCGGAACAGCCAGGCGGCAGAACCTAGCGTCGCGCAGGCGATCAATGCCAGCGGAACGGTCTGGTTCAGCACCTCGGAAGCGGGGATATCTTTCAGGAAGACGCCTTTGACGATGATGAGGAAATAGCGCAGCGGATTGATAACAGTCACCGGCTGCAGCCAGCCCGGCATGTTCTCGATCGGGGTTGCGAAACCCGAGAGCAGCATGGCCGGCACCATGAACAGGAAGGCGCCGAGGATCGCCTGCTGCTGTGTCATCGAGAGCGCCGAGATGAAGAGACCGAGGCCCGCTACCGAACCCAGATAGAAGATCGAGCTGCCGTAAAGCAGGAAAAGCGAGCCGCGCAACGGCACGCCGAAGATGAAGATCGCCGCCAGCACATAGAGTGTCATGTGGAAGAGGCCGATCATGACAGGCGGAATGAGTTTGCCGATCAGGATCTCGTGGACACGCAGCGGCGAGACCATCAGCTGGTCGAAGGTGCCGAGTTCCCGTTCGCGGGCGATGGAGAGGGCCGTGACGATGAGGCCGATCAGAAGCGCGATGCTGGCGATCAGGTTCGGCACCATGAACCATTGATAGGTGAGGTTGGCGTTGAACCAGTTGCGCGGCACGGTCGCCACCGTTTTCGCCATGGCGCGCCGGCCGGCCGGCGTTTCGGCCGAGAGCGTCATGCCGATCTGGGTCAGATAGCCGGAAACGATCTGCGAGGCGTTGGAGCGGCGTCCGTCGAGGATGATCTGCAGGTCGGCCGGAATGCCCGACTCGATGTTGCGGGAGAAATCCGGGCCGATCTCGATTGCCGCAATTGCCGACTGGCCGTCGATCGCCTCGCGGATGTCGCTCTGATTCCCGGCAGTCTCGATGTGCCGGAATGTCGGGGAGCCCTGAATGCGCTCGATCAGCTCCTGTCCCCAATGGCCGCTGTCGCGGTTCAGCACAATGACATCGACATTGCGCACCTCGAGCGTCGCCGCATAGGAGAAGATAAGAAGCTGCATGATGGGCGGCCCGATCAGCACGAAGCGTCCCCGCGGGTCGCGCAGCACGGCGAGCAGTTCCTTGACGATGAGAGCACGAAGCCGGGTCCACCACATCTCAGCCGATCCTTTTTCTCGTGCTGCGGGCAGCCAGCACGAACATGATGCCGCCGATAGCAAGCATGACGGCGATCGCGCGGGCAAACATCGGCCAGATGTCGCCGGCCAGAAACACCGTCTGCAGACTGGGGATCAGATAGCGGGCGGGCACGATGATGGTGATCCACTGGATGATCCGAGGCATCGAATTGATCTCGAAGAGAAAGCCCGACAGCAAGAAGGCCGGCAGGAAGGCGGAGATCAATGCCAGCTGCGAGGCGAGGAACTGGTTCTTGGTTGCCGTCGAGATCAAGAGGCCCTGGCCGAGCGCCGGGATCAGGAAGGCGGCAGAGAGCGCATAGAGGGCTGCGACCGAGCCGCGGAACGGCACGCCGAACAGGAAGACCGCGAGCAGCACGCAGAGTGTCATCGAGGCAAGGCCGAGGATGAAATAGGGCAGGATCTTGCCGGCCAGCAGCTCGGCCGCCGTCACCGGTGTCGCCATCATCGCCTCCATCGTGCCGCGCTCCCATTCCCGGGCGACGACGAGCGAGGTCAAGAGCGTGCCGACCAGCGTCATGACGATGGCGATGGAGCCGGGGACGAGGAAGTTGCGGCTGGTCAGCTCCGGATTGAACCAGAAACGTTGCTCGATGGCGATGGGCGGTCCCGCCGCAATCGTTTCGGATAGCCGCTGCCGCTCCCAATTGGCGACTGCACCCTGTACGTAGTTCTGCACGAAATTGGCGGTGTTGGGGTCTGACCCCTCGACGAGAACCTGGATTTGCGGGTGATTGCCGGCGGCATAATCGGTCGCGAAATCGGCTGATATGACGACGATGCCGCGCACATTGCCGAGTACGAGATCGTCTTCGAACATGCGCCGGTCGCGCCCGACGGTGACGGAGAAGTAGCGCGAGGCCTGGAAGCTTGCCGCAAGATCCTGCGTCAGCGGCGTTGCCTGCTCCAGGACGAGGCCGATGCGGGTACGGGTCGTATCGAGCGACACGCCGTAGCCGAAGAGGAAGAGCAGGATCAGCGGCAGCACGAAGGCGATGAGAATGGTGCTGGGGTCGCGGATCGCCTGATAGCTTTCCTTGCGCACGAGGGCGATGAAGCGGCGGCTGCGGGAGGAGGTGCTCATGCGGCTTCCTCCGCTTTCGAGTCCTGTTCCTTTTCCGACTCCTGGACGAGGGCGATGAAGGCATCCTCCATCGTCGGGTCGGGCTGTTCTTTCGTCGCGACACGGGCCTTCAGTTCGTCGGGGGAGCCAAGCGCAATCGAGCGGCCGCGATAGATCAGCGAGATGCGGTCGCAATATTCGGCCTCGTCCATGAAATGCGTCGTCACCAGCACGGTCACGCCTTTTTCGACGAGCGCGTTGATATGGGTCCAGAATTCGCGACGGGTGATCGGATCAACGCCTGACGTGGGTTCGTCGAGGAAGAGGGCGCGCGGCTCGTGCATGACGGCGCAGGCGAGCGCCAGGCGCTGTTTCAGGCCGAGCGGCAGGTCCTTGGCCGAGTGGCGCGCGTGGCGGGCGAAGTCGAAGATCTCGGTCATCAGCTCGATGCGCTCGCGCCGCCGGCTGCCTGAGAGGCCGTAGACGCCGGCGAAGAATTCGAGGTTCTGCATGACGGTGAGATCGCCGTAGAGCGAAAATTTCTGCGCCATGTAGCCGAGCTGGTTGCGGGCTTCGGCTGCATCCTTGCGCAGATCGAAACCGGCAACACGGCCTTCGCCCTCCGTCGGCTTCAACAGGCCGCAGAGCATCTTGAAAGTGGTGGATTTGCCGGCGCCGTTGGGGCCGAGCAGGCCGAAGATCTCGCCGCGGCTGATATCGAAGGTGATCTTGTCGGCGGCGGTGAACTCCCCGAAGCGCTTGGTCAGGCCATGCGCCTCGATGACGGGCCGGTTGCCCATCTCGCTCGGCGGCCCCTGCGCTTCGGCGAGTTTCGAACGCCCGCCGGGACCACCGCGCAGCATGTCGACGAAGGCATCCTCGAAGCGGGGAGGGGCGGGGGTGAGCTTTGCCCCGTTGCCGGCGCCGCCGATATCGGGGGACTCGTCCTTGCCGGCAACGAGGCGGATGGCATCGCCCTGGATGACGCCGTCGATGACGCCTTTCGTCTGCAGGAGTTCGGCCAACACCTGCCGCCTGCGGCCTGTCACGCCCGATACCTTGAAGACGCGATCTTCCACGCGGCCGGTCAGGTCATGCGGCTTGCCGGAAAAGAGCAGCTTGCCCTGGTTGAGCAGCAGAACATGATCGCAGGCCTCGGCTTCATCCAGATAGGCGGTCGACCAGAGAACGCCGATGCCTTCCTGCGTCAGGTTCTCGACCATTTTCCAGAGATCGCGGCGCGAGATCGGATCGACGCCGACGCCCGGCTCGTCGAGCAGCAGCAGGCGCGGCTTCTTCAAGAGTGCGCAGGCAAGGCCGAGCTTCTGTTTCATGCCGCCCGAGAGCTTGCCTGCAAGCCGCGTCGTGAAGCGCTTGAGATCGGTGAAGGTCAGGAGTTCCTCGAAGGCGGCTGCGCGCTCGCCTTTCGGCAGGCCGCGCAGATCGGCATAGAGATCGAGATTTTCCTGAACCGACAGATCCTCATAGAGGCCGAAGCGCTGCGGCATGTAGCCTATCGCCGCCTGGATGCCGGCGGGGTTCTTCTGCGTATTAAAGCCCAGCACTTCGACCGTGCCGCCATCGGGCAGCATCAGGCCGGTCATCAGCCGGATCAGGGTCGTCTTGCCGGCTCCGTCGGGGCCAACGAGGCCGGTGATGGCGCCACCCTTGACCTCGCCGGAGACGGCGTCGAGTGCAGCCGGGCCATCGCCGAAGCGCTTGCTCACGTCGGTAAGCCGGACCAGCACCTCATCCGTTTTGGCGGGGGACGGGCTCATCGCGCGGCCAGCGCGGGAAAGCGCACGGTAACCGGCATGCCCTGGCGCAAGTCCTGGCCGGGCTTGTCGATGACGATGCGCAGGCGATAGACAAGATCGGTGCGCAATTGCGGCGTCTCGACCGATTTCGGCGTGAATTCGGCCACCGGCGAGATGAATCCAACAGTACCGTCATAGGGCTTGTCGGCTTGCGTATCCGAGGTCACCTGGACCTTCATGCCGGGATGCAGGCGACCGAGATCGCCTTCGGCCACATAGCTGCGCACCCAGACCGGCTGCGTCAGCGAGAGCACATAAACGGTATCGGCAGGCGAAACGATGGCGCCGGGTTCGCGCACGCGGGAGAGGATGACGCCGTCATCAGGCGCGCGCAGCTCGGCATCGGCAAGCGAGATGCGGGCGGAGGTGAGCGAGGATTGCGCGGCTTTCAACTGCGCTTCGGCATTGGCAATGTCTTCCACGCGGCTGCCCTCCTGCAGGAGTTTCAGCGCTTGTTCGGATGATTCCGCACGGGCTGCCGCCATCGAGCGGTTGGCGGTCGCCTGATCGAGGCTGGCCTCCGAGATCGTGCCCTGGGGGCGAAGCTGGCGGGCGCGGTCATAGGCGATGTTGGCATTGCGCAGCGCGGCAAGGCTTTCATCATGGGCGGCCTCTGCCTGGGCGATCTCCGTCGGGCGCGGACCGGCCTTCAGCTTGTCGAGCGTTGCCTGCAGGGCGGCGACATTGGCCTCAGCCGAAGCGACGGCCGCTTCGAAGGGTGCTGCGTCGAGCGTACCCAGCACGTCGCCGCTCTTGACCATATCGCCCTCATCGACGGCAAGCGAGGCAAGCCGGCCATTGACGCGAAAGCCGAGAGAGACCTGGCGGATATCGACATTGCCGTAGAGCGCGAATTCTCGTGTGCGCTCGGGCAGCCAGCCGAACTTCTGAGGCAGCCCGTACCACCAGGCGGCGGCGCCTGCCGCAATGAGAATGAGAATGGCAAGGGGAATGATCCGTCTCATCGGCTGTTTCCTTTCGCCTGCTGCAACTGGCCGACAAGTTCTGCAACGAGATTGCGCAGGGCCTGAAGCTGGCCCGGGCCGACCGACTGCCATTCCATCTGGGCAAGAACGGCGGCGTGGGCGACGCGGAAGATCATGATGTTGCCGATGAAGGCCAGCGTGCGCAGCCGCACATGCTCGCAAGCCGGGTCTTCGCGCAGGATGGTGCCGATCATCTGCCGCGCCATGCCGATCATCGGACCCATCAGGCCCTGATAGACCCTTGCGAAGGCCTCGGTCGGCTCCATCTGCTCGCGGATGATGAAGCGCGCCCAGGGCTCGGATTCCTTGCTGACGAAAAGGGTGACCATGGCCGTTGCCATCTCCGTCAGGAAACGCCGCGCCTCCTCTTCGCTGAGCGCCTCTCCGGTAGCAGCGAGTTCCCCGAGATGGGCGCCGATCCGCTGCCGCAGGCCGCCGATATGGCGCTCGATGCGGGAGACCAGATATTCCGCGGTCGCGACATAGAGGCCTTCCTTGCCGCCGAAATAATAGGGGATGGCCTGCAGGTTGACGCCGGCAGCCTCGCTCAGCTGGCGTGTCGAAGCCCCGTCGAAGCCGTAGCGGCCGAAGACATCGAGCGCGGCGGACAGCAGCTTTTCGCGGGTGATCTCGGCGCGGTTCGGTTGGGTTTGTTCATCAGTCATGGCTCATATATAGCAGAGCCGGCGATTTCAGTCAATCGAATGAATGTATGCATTGCGAAGGCCTTTCCCGATCTGTGTGAGATCGGGTGCGCGAGCCGCCGTTATATTTGCGTTTGGTGCCGACCATTCCGCGTTTTGTACTTCCGTAAAAGCTAATATTCTGGCTGAATGGGCTGATGAGAAACCAGCACGTCACGCCAAGCATCGGACGACATGCCTGGAGAGCGCTCGTCACCGGCGCTGCTCTTGCTTCTGCCGTGAGCATGGCCTGCGCCGATGATGGCGGGTCGCAAAAGGGCAGCCGCCGGCAAAACGAAGTCCTGAAGCCGGCGCCTCACGAGGGGCGGTTGACGGCGCCGCATCTCAGCACGGACTGGTGGCTGCGCATCAAGCACGAGGCGTCGCAAGGCGACGATGCGGAGAGTTCAAAGCAGGTCTTTGTCCGCAAGGAGGAAGGGCAGTGATATAGGCTGGCGCTGCCGCTTAGATGACTTCGCTGGCGTGCCGCTGCCGTGATCGCAGCTTTATTTGGCACTCGTGCGTGAGCCGTGCGGGCTCGGATCCCTGCTTCGGCGCTGGACCCGGCCGATCAGCCGCAGGGCAGCCGCCGATGGCAGGACCCTGGCGATAAAAGCGGTCAGCTTCGCGGAGAAGCCGGGAACGACGAGGCTGCGCCCGGACTTGAAGCCACGCCACGCTCGCTCGGCGACGTAATCCGCCTTCAGCTTGGGCAATACCTTGAAGAGCGCGGCGCGATCGGCGCCGGATTTTTCAAGAAAATCGGTCGATACCGGCCCCGGTGCCACGCATGTCACGGTGACGCCGAAGCGGCGGACTTCCTCATGAAGAGCAGCCGAAAACGAGTGTACGAAACTCTTGCTGGCATAGTAGAAGGCCATATACGGCCCGGGCGCAAAACCCGCGATTGAGCCGAGATTGAGCACCCCGCCGCGCCGGCGGGCGACCATTCCCGGCAGGAAGCGAAGGCTCATGTCTGCAAGCGCCCGTATGTTGAGATCGATGATCCCGAGCTGATCCTCCGATGGCAGCGACGTTGCTGCGCCGCGCAGCCCGTAGCCGGCACTGTTGACAAGGACGTCACAGACCAGGCCGTTCTCGGCCAGAAAGGCTTCGAGGCGCGACGATGCGTCTTGCGCCATGAGGTCGAGTTCGATCGCGAAAGCCTCTCCGCCGGCCTCTTCCACCTCGGCGGCCGCCGCCGCAAGCTCGTCCGGGGAGCGAGCCACGAGCACGACGGTGTTGCGCTCGCGCGCCGCGACCCTCGCAATCGCCCGCCCGATGCCCCGGGAGGCGCCAAGAACGACGACGGCCGGGCGGATCCCTGTTTCGTTGTTTTCCCGCAATTCCGCACGCAAAACCGCACCTCGCCTTCGCTGGAACTGCTCTGATATCATCGAGACATTCCTGCAATCGACGCGCCGGTGGGTGACGCGCCGGTGGGCGCTGCCTTCCGGTGGAGCTCCCGCATCTCGTCGACAACTGCGCCGTTCAGGATAGTCTCGAACCGCTCCAATGCCCGGGCGATGCTCGCCCCATCCATGACCCTGTGGTCATAGTGGATGCGGACGGTCACCGATCCGTTCTCGTCGATCGGGCCGTAGTTCATGAGCGTGGTCAAGGGGCTGAGAGGATTGAGGGATTCCGCCCCGAGGCCGGAATAGACCGACAGCTGGAAGGTGCCGAAATAGCGCGCCCGTTTTCGCCCCAGATTGAGCCCGAGCCACATGAGCGACCATCTGAGCAAAGCAGGGGCACGGGCAAGCTTCAGCGAGCGGCGAAATTCCTTGATCTCCAGGACGGGGCGCGACCTCGCTTCGCGGATCTGCGTCTCCAGTTCGGGGATGGACCGGTCTTCGGGGGTCTTGATCGTGCTCAGGAGAACGATCCGCTCTCCTTCATATTCGCGCTCATGGGCAATGGAGGCCACGCTTGCCGGATATTCGTATAGCTGATGCCGTGGAAATTTGATGTAGGCACGCCTCAGATCCGGAACCTCCTTCGAGAGGAGGGCATATCCTTTCAGGAAAAGTGTGGTCCAGGAGGGTCGGGGATCGGACATCCGCCTGGCATCGAGAAGGGGGCGGATGTTCATCTGCCGCTGAACGGTTACGCGCGGTATGCCGATCGAAAATCTCATGAGATCTCCAACCAGCCGCCTTGCCGCGGAAAGCCTGATTGCCCGTCCCTTCATCTTATTCCTCCCCCTCGTCTTTCCGCCCGCAGAGATCGAAAATGTCCGAGCGTCAGCACCCTAATACAGATAAGGGATGATGCGTTTGGTCCTGTCCATATAGGCGCGGTATTGCGGGCCGAAAACATCGAGCATCATACGCTCTTCCTTGTCGACGCGCAGAAAGAACAGCACGGCGAAACCGACGATCCCGGCCATGCCTGCCACCCAGTTCGGCAGCAGAAAAGCCTGCGCAAGCCCCATCAGGAGGAACGAGGTGTACATGGGGTGGCGGACATAGGCGTAAGGCCCGGCGCATATCAATTCATGCTTCTGGCGGATTTCCAGGGTGATGGACCAGTTTCGCCCGAGTTGCTTGTGGGTTCTTCGGAAGACCCACATTGCGAGGCAGAAGAGTGCGGCGCCGATGACGACGGCCCAGAGATGCAAGGGATGGTCGGCTGCCCTCGGGATGCCCGTCGCGACGTAAAATCCCGGCACGATCGCAAGCCCGGCAAGCGCTGCGGCCAGTGCGACACCTTCAGACAGGCTGCGCCGACTGCTGACGACAGGCACGCGCTTTCCCCGACGCTCGAACGGGTATCGAATAACGTACCATGCGATAATTCCGAGGACCCAGACAGCCTCGCCAATGATATTGACCGACACGTTCAAGCCGGCACCAGAACCTTTCCACGATCAGGCTTCCGCGATCGCCAACGGTTGGAGAGAGTTAGAGCGCTCTTGGTGCGTCCGGACGGACGCCCGCAGCTCTATGCCAGCCTCACGTATTCATCTCCCGCAGTCTTGTAATGAATTGCTGCGGCCGTAGCCAGATGCCTGGTGTCTTGTAGCCCATGTGCTTTGCGATATCCGCCACGAAGGCGTTGCAATTGTAGACCGTCGCCTCCCAGAGACGGCTTCGCGCCTGCAGCTTGCGGATATAGGCGACCGTATCGTTATATTCGGCATCCGTCAGCATCACGCGCCAGCTTGCCGAGCGATACTGCTCCTCGAGGTCGCCGTCCGTTTCCCCCGTCGTCGCAGGTACGGGAATGAAGTGGCCGATGACGTAAGGCGCCGCATCTTCCGAAGCCGGGGCAAGTCCCGCAACCTCGGGATTGATCATTCTTCCGTTCTTGTCCGCGCTGCCGAAGACGACGTAGGTGTGACCGTAGGTCAGCGCATAGCGGGAGCGGAATTCTATAAAACGCCCGCCCGATCTATTCTGGGCAGTGGTTTTCGTCAGATCTCGGCCGGCGGATGTATAACGCGGCTGGGGACCTTTGTCTTCCGTCTGGCACGACGACGCTACAAACGCCACAGCAATAACCAGCCACAAGCGGCTTCTTCCAAGCGCCATCACCACGCTCCATATGCAAGCTCTGCCCAGCGGCGATGCGACGCCGGCAGATATGCCATTCTTGTGCCCTGAATGCAGGGGGATCAATCCTGGCCGGTTTCGGATGTCGAGAAAAAGGGAAGGGCTGAGCGAGCCCTTCCCGGGAATTATGCGAGCTTACTTGTAGACGGCTGTTTCCGCAGGCGGCGGAGCTTTCCCCTTGCCTTTACCAATCGACCCGCAGGCACTCAGATTGGCCACCGCAAGTACTGCGAGGATGACGAATAGAATTCTGCTCATTAACAAGTCCTCTCCTCATCATGACGCAGACCGTAAGAGGCTGCGCCTCGAAGTTTGACGATATTCAGCACCGTGAACAGTGCGGGAGTGATGCAACGTGCAACGAATCTACATTAGCAGATACTAACCGGCGTGACCAACCCCGTAATTTCACATGGTAAATGCCATCAAATGACCACCACGCGGGTTCCGACGCGCGTTCGCGCGTAGAGGTCGACGATGTTTGCGTTGGTCAGGCGGATGCAGCCGTTCGAAACCGCGTGGCCGATCGACCAGGGAGCGTTCGTTCCGTGCAGCCGGAACAGGGTGTCCCGTCCGCCCTGATAGAGGTAGAGGGCGGCGGCACCCAGCGGATTGCCCGGTCCGCCAGGCACACCATCGGCATATTGGGCGAGGCGCGGCTTGCGGGCGATCATATCGTCGGTGGGCTTCCAGGATGGCCATTCGGCCTTGCGGCCGATGGTCGCCTCGCCCTTGAAGCTCAGCCCTTCTTCGCCGACGGCGACACCGTAGCGCGTGGCAAGGCCATCGGCCTCGACGAAATAGAGAAAGCGTGCCCCGGTATCGACGACGACGGTTCCGGGCGGCTCGCCTCCCGAATAGGCGACTTCCTGCCGCCGATAGCGGGGATCGACGTCCGGGTCGCTGCCGAATACGCGATAGCCGAGCGGCGGGCCATCCGTCGTGGTGCTGCATCCCGAAAGCATGAGAGCGAGGCTGCCCAAAATGAAGCCCCGGCGTTCAACATCTCGTCCGTTCATTTCCACCTGCTCAAGTCGTTCTGCCAAGTCGTCCCCTGGTCTTGACGACGCCGATCAACAGCGCGCCGATGAACCGGGATGTTCGAATTTCCGTCATGCGCGTGTTAAGCGGATAAGATGTGCAGCTTCAAATCGTGTGCCTCCATTCATGACCCCCTTGCATGAATCATGCTTTTTGCAGGAACATTAGCATAGTGAAATGGATGGAAGCCATGAAACTTTGCCTTGAAGGAAAAGTCGTCATCGTGACGGGTGCAGGTTCCGGGATCGGGGCTGCGGTAGCCCGGCAACTTTCTGTCGAGGGTGCCGAGGTCGTCGTCGCCGATCTCAATGGCGATGCCGCGCAAAAGGTGGCCGCTGCAATCCGCGAGGAGGGCGGCCGTGCCCGCCCGTTCGTCGTCGATGTGAAGGATCCCGCATCCGTGCAGAGCCTCGTCGACTTCACCGTCGAGACATGCGGCGGTCTGGATCTGGCCGTCAACAATGCCGGGGTCGACGGAGTGCGGTCGCCGGTTGCAGACTATCCGCTCGACGACTGGCACAGAGTGATGAACGTCAACCTCAACAGCGTCTTCTATTGCATGAAATTCGAGATCGGCGCGATGCTGAAGCGGGGCGGAGGCGCCATCGTCAACATGTCTTCGATGCTCGGCACCGTCGGACTGCCGACCGCGGCAGCCTATACCGCCGCCAAGCACGGCGTCGTCGGGCTGACGAAGGTGGCGGGAATGGAATATGCGCGATACGGCATCCGGGTAAATGCCGTCGGTCCGGGCTGGATCGACACGCCGCTCCTGGCTGAGCATCTCGAAACGGCGAGCATGCGCCGCATGGCCTCGCTCCAGCCGATGGGCAGGCGCGGGACACCGGACGAAGTGGCAAATCTCGTCTGCTTCCTGCTGTCGGAACAGGCAAGCTTCATCACCGGTGCCCACTATCTCGTGGATGGCGCCTATACCGCCCATTAGAACGCGGCTGCGCAAGGGGAACCGATCGGTTCAGGCCACGGCTTCGATGACATGTGCCTGAATTTTTGCCGAGACCTCGCGGCTGCCGTGCCTGCCTGCAATCGCGGATGCAGTGTGATCGGTCGCCGCCGCGAGCTTTTGGGCGTCCCGTGCCTCTATCTCGCTGCGAAGAAGCGTTCCCTGGCAATAGGCAAGGGCGGGAAGACGGGGTGAGGGCGCCCGGCTCCGCTCTTTTCTCGTCTCGATCGCCACGTCGGAAAACCCCGCTTCTTCCACTTCGCGGCGGATCACGGCGGTATCGTGATAGCCGTGCGGCGTGCGCGCCAGAAAGCGCGGCGGGTCGTCCGGAAACATCTCCGCCAGCGCATTCGTGACATCGTTGGCAAAGACATTTTCCTCGATGCGGTCCCAGACATTGAACAGGAGATGCCCTCCGGGCTTCAAAACCCGTTTCGCCTCGCGGTAACCGGATATCCGGTCGGGAAAGAACATCACGCCGAACTGACAGAAGACGAGATCGAAGGCTGCGTCTTCGAACGGCAGCGCCAGAGCGTCCGCCTGGCGCCACTCGATGCGGCTGTCGGGAGGCTGGCGCGCGGCAGCATAGTCGAGCATCGGCTGGTTGAGGTCGGTGACGGTATAAGTTGCGCCGGGGGAGAGCTTTGGCGCCAATGCGCGGGTGACGACCCCGGTGCCGGCGGCGATTTCCAGGACGGCGTCAGGCGAGAAGGATGCCGCCCGTCGCGCGAGATCTGCCGCGAAGGGTTCGAAGATCAGCGGCACCATATAGCGGTCGTAGTTTTCCGGGATCGAGCCGGCGAAGATCTTGTCCGTTTCCAACATCGCTGCCACCCACGGTTCGTCCGAGACGGCAGATTAGCACAGGCCCGTTCGTTTCGGGCGGTTTTCGATTGCCTTCAGCCGGGCTCTGCGCATTTCGACAGAATGTCGTCGACAACGGCGGCGAGCGGTTGCGTGGCGTCGACGATGGTCGCGTTCCCGGGGATGTCTTCCTTCGTCGCATGCACGCGCAAGACCAAATCGAGTTCAGCCGGTTTTCCGCCGAACTCGTCGTCCCCTCTGCCGGCAAGCCGTCTTTTCAGCGTCTGCGGGTCGACATCGAGAACGAAAACCCGGTCGAAGAGATGGATGAAGCGATTAAAATTCCGCGAGCCGCCGCAGAAGAAGGAGACCGGGTAGCTTTTGTCGGCCGCCAGCGATGCGACCTTTTCGACATTCCAGAGATGGTGCCTATGGGCAAAGGCGACATCGCTCCACTCAGGCGCGGAGCCATCCAGCGGCTCGCCGGTGTGCGGATCGCCCCGGTAGGCGAGCTCCCGGTCACCGTGGACGACATGGTAGCCGCGCCGCTGCAGCTCCGTGGCGACGGAGGTCTTGCCCGTCCCCGACACGCCTTCGATCAGATAGTTTCTGGCGCCCATTTCGCTCTCGTCGCTGAACCGCACCTTGCAAGCCGACGATCATACCCGCGCGGTTCGCCGAGGCAGTTTTTTACCGTTTAGTTATTGCCGATCCTGATGAACCGCAGCTTGGTGTCTCGACCATCGAGAGTGTCCAGGTATGCGGTGTAACTTTCGATCATACGCAGATGCATTTGCTTCTGTTCGTCCATGACCTCTTTGTCGCTTCTCGTGTCGTTCACGTCCTTGAACGCGAAACGGTATTCATCGATCAATTGGATCATGCCTTCGGCGTGGCGAATCGCAGCCTTGAAGCGCTCACGCATCGCGTTTTTCTGTTCTTCGTCCATCCGTCCATCCGTTCGTAGCCAAGCCTCCCGGCACGGGCATGCGAGGCTCGCGTTTCCGCCGCGAAAAAGCAACCATTATCGAAATTTGCAGCCGCTCAGACCCGGCAAAGGCGATTAACGGCGGCCCAAAAGAAATCGCTTCGGACGCTGGAAGAAGGAAGTCGCTTCGGATCGAGCGTTCAATGCAGGATCGATGCCTTCGCCTTGCGGTCGATCAGGGCTTCTACCGTGCCGATGAGGCGTGCTGCGCGTCTCAGGATTTCGATGCCCACATCGTCGATCGCGATGTCGCCGCTCATCCGGTCGAGGCATAAGGCGATCTCCATCAGCTTCTCGCCGAGATCGGTGTGGCGCAGCCGCTTTGCAGATCGCGAGAGCCGCCGCAGGCATTCCGAATATCTCGACGCGAGAACAAGCCTGTCGGTGATCGGGTTGCCTCTTGGAGCGGATGGAGACGGTGACGCTTTCTGTCGCATTCCGCCCTCCCTATCCGAACATGGTGCAGACAGGCTTGCGAGCCTTCTGCCGCCCGTCGAGAGCCTTCAGGGCGGAGAGGATATCCTGGTAGCGGATGGAGCAGGCGACACCCGGAGGGTGGCGGAGCTCGGGACAGGATTCGACCGCGTGGAGGTCGGACGCCCAGGACGCGAGGATCGCGCGCTTTTCTGCGGTCGTCATCGTCCGCGAAGCGACCACTTCGTCGGGATGGGAAAAATGCTGATGCGGATAGAGGATATGCGACGCCGAGATGGCGTCGACGACAGCGGCCGAGCCGGCTGATTTCGTGCCTTCGATAGTCATGTTCGATCTCCTAAAAACTTTCGACGGATGAGGAAAATCTCCAGGCGGATAAGAGATCGTTTCGGTATTTTCAGGGTTCAAGTGGGCCGGCGCCGGGCGCTCAAAAAAATTTTTCGAGGCCTCTTGAAAGGCAAAAAAAGCCAAACCAAATCGATATTCGCCGGCAGCCCAAAGGGGGCCGGAAGCCGGGGACGCAGTTTCCGACGCGTCTCCTTTCCAACTCGCTTTACGGAGGATTTGGTCATGAGAAACGAATTCGACTTCGCACCCTTCTACCGCTCGAGCATTGGCTTCGACCGGGTGCTCAACCTTCTGAACAATCCGCAGCGCCTGCAGGCTATCGACACATGGCCGCCCTACGACATCGTCAAGTCCGGCGAGAACGACTACCGCATCCAGATGGCGGTCGCAGGCTTTGCCGACACCGACCTCGATGTCACCCAGGAGCGCAACGTGCTGGTCGTCAGAGGCCAGAAGAACGAAGAGAAGCAGGGCGACTACCTGCATCGCGGCATTGCCGGCCGCTCCTTCGAGCGGCGCTTCGAGCTTGCCGACCATGTCCGGGTCGATAACGCTTCGCTGACGAACGGCCTTCTGACCATCGATCTGAAGCGTGAGATCCCCGAAGAGATGAAGCCGCGCAAGATCGCGATCGCCAGCGCCGAGGGCTCTCAGGCGCCGATGCAGATGATCGAAGGCGAAAAGAACGTCGCTTAACCGGAGGGGGAGGAGGAAGCCGGCGCCGCCGGACGGCGCCGGCTTTTGAAGGACATGAAATCGATCGATGTTCGCAAGCCGCAGCCGTTCGACGCGCGCGATCTTGCAGCCTGCCAGCCCGTTTTCGATACGCTTGTGAAAGAAGCCGGTATCGACAAGGCCTCTGAAGAGGCCGCGCGGATCGCCGCGATCGTCGTCGAGCTTTACCGGCAGGGGGTGCGCGACCCGGAGCATCTGCGCATCATGGTGGAAGGCGCGCGGGGTCTCTTCAGCCGTCAGGCCGGGAGCAGCCACGCCGCCGCGTGATCAAGCGGACGGCCTTACCGCCAATGCGCGGCTGACGATCCGTGCCCGCGGCAGGCGCCCGCCGACAACAGGCGTTGCGGGCGCAATTCTATATCCCAACCGTTTCCAAACAAGTCTGGCGATGTCCGAAACATTCCAGAAGGAAACGGTCAATGACATCAAGGATTCTCCGCCGCCCGGAGGTTCAGAACAGGACGGGCCTTCCCACCTCAACCCTCTATGCGCTTATTGCCGACGGCCGGTTTCCGCGGCCGGTGAAGATCGGCAAGCGCGCCGTCGGCTGGATGGAAGGGCAGGTCGAGGGGTGGATTGTTGAACGGGTGACAGATGCGGCTGGGCGCGACGTCCCCTTCTCCCACGGGGGAACCAAGCAGCCTTCACATCTCGCGCGGAAAAACTCCGATGCCACATATGACTGAACACGCGCCGTCGCGCGACTGGCTCGCCATGCTCAAGACGAATGACAAGGGCAATCCCCTTCCGGGCCTCACGCTCAACTGGACCGTGGTGCTGGAACACCACCCCGACGCGCGGGGAATGCTTGCGCTCGATGAATTCAGCGGTCGGACGATGCTGCTGCGCCGGCCGCCGTGGGATTTGCGCAAGGGAGACTGGAAGCCTCGCCCGCTCACAAACAACGATCTTGCCGAAGCGGTGGAATGGCTTGAGAGCTTCGGCCTGACGCCAAAGGTTTTCAACATCAATCCCATCATCGACAAGGTCGCCGGCCGGCATCCCTATCACCCTGTGAAAGACTGGCTGTCGTCGCTGCAGGCATGGGATGGGACGCGGCGGGTCGACACGTTCCTGACCTGCTATCTCGGCGCCGATGACACGCGGCTGAACCGCGCCTTCGCGCGCAAATGGCTCTCGGCGCTTGCCAGACGCGTTTTTGAGCCCGGATGCCAGTTCGACCACGTGCTGACCCTGCAGGGCAGGCAGGGGCTCGGAAAATCGTCCTTCGGCCGGGCGCTCGTTCCTGTCGAGGAATGGGTGACCGACGGCCTGACGGTGGGCGAAAGCGCGCGCGAAGTGATCGAGATCACCAGGGGGCGCTGCGTCGTCGAGCTTGCGGAGCTTGCCGGCCGGTCGACCAGGGAGATCGAGACGATCAGGAAGTTCATCACGATTCGCGTCGATACCGCACGCGGGGCGTATCAGCAGAAGTCGGACGACGTGCCCCGCCAGTTCGTGTTCTACGCCACGACCAACGCCGACGAGTTCCTGACCGATACGAGCGGCAACCGCCGCTGGTGGCCGGTCAGGCCCAAAGCGATCGATCTCGCGGCTATCCGCGCCGACCGCGCGCAGATCTGGGCCGAGGTCATGACGATCTATCAGCATGAGCTCCTGTGTTTGGGCGACCCGGCGTTGGAGGCCGATCTCGAAGCCCTGCATCAGGGCGTGATGGATTTCGGCCCCACCTACGACATCATCCGCGACCTGATCCCTGAGGGCGAGATGATGGTGCCGTGCGCGGACATGCGCAGGCTCCTGACCGGCGGAAGCGAGGACGCCAGCCGCCTGCCCACCGGCTGGCGCGGCAACCTGCAGAGGGCGCTTGTCGGGCTGGGGTTCGAACCGCAGGCGGTGGTTTCCAATCGCGGGCGCGAGGCTGTGAGAGTTTATGTTCGTGGCGATGTGAGCGGGAAGCCGTGGGCGAGATGGGCTGATGGCCGCATCGAGTTCGAGTCCGGGTCGCGAAGGCGCGAATGGCGCTTCTAGGGTCGCAGGCGCATGCCCGGGAGACGCCGGCCTTCCGGCGGTTTGTCTTGCGGGCCGCCTGCGCAGTTGCTTACAGCGCTTACGATTGCTTACATAAACTTCGTAAGCGAATTTCCTCAATGTTTTCAGTTATTTATTGGTAGGCTTACAGACTTTCGGAGACAATGACGAAACACAGGTGGGGACAGACCGGTATTCGAGAGGCTGTCGACTATCGCTATGAGAGTTGGAGAGGTGCCGTAATTTCGTAAGTTCGTAAGTGCGATCGTTAAGCCTCTGATTTTGTTCAAGAAGCGCGCTTACGAAATTTGCGGACGCATGGCAGCGCTTACAAAATCGGGCATCAGGCGGCCATTCCCGAGGACGCGCAGAGCCGGCAAGGCACTGCCTCGGGTCTGGTCAAGAAACAGACAGCTCAGTGAAGGACGGCGATGGCGGTAATCCCGGCCTCGGCTGCAGCGCGAATGATTGCCGCTCTCAATTCCTCGGGGCTGGCGTTGCCCTGCATGACATCAAGACAGGCCTTGATCGCCGCAAGAAATTCCTCTCCGTCATCGCAAGGGAATTCCGTCATGAGCGCGTTGGCGGCTCCGATAGCCGTTCGCACGGATAGGAGCCTATCCGGATCGTGAAACATCAGGATCACGGGATCGAATTCGATTGGAGTGTCCCATTCCATGACACAATACTCCCGATGGGATGGTGTATTGTTAACGATGCAAGGGATGTGCCGGGGGCGTGGCGCTTATGCGGGACGGGCATGGCATTGCCGGCATCGGGAGGATGGTCGGGGAGAAATATTTCTCCAAGGCAGGGAAGCCCGCAGTCAAGAGACTGACAGCCTGAGGCGAGACAGGCCGCCCGGCGGGCGATTCCCGCCGGCTTCTAGCTGAAAAGATCTTGCCAATCCTGCCGCTTCATCGTCCTCATCCAGCATATGCACCGGCAGATACATGTTTGCGGAACGGGGATCTCGAGCGATCGCAGGATCGGACCATCAGACGATGGTCCGAGGTACCCTCGACTGAAGTCCGTGATGAGGAACAGTCAGTGCATACCGTCGTTCGTCTGACAGCTGGTCGCTTCGATCCGGCACTGGTTCAACAATCGATGGAGGAATTTTCCATGTTCAAGGCAACCGGCATCGCGTTCGCGGCTGCCCTTCTCGCAAGCACGGCATTCGCGCAGTCATCAAGCACAGTTGGCACCGGTGGCTCGTCTGCGGGCGGTGGCACGTCCAGCAGCACCGTTGGTACTGGCGGAAGCTCCGCCGGAGGCGATTGCACCGCAGGGGCGACTAACTGTCCGTCTGGCAGCTCGTCGACCGTTGGCACCGGTGGCTCTTCGGCAGGTGGCGGGACCTCCAGCAGTACAGTCGGCACAGGTGGTTCGGCGGCTGGCTCAGGCTCGGGCTCCGGTTCGTCCTCCACCCTTGGGACGGGCGGCTCGTCTGCGGGGGGTGGAACCTCCAGCAGCTCCGTCGGTACGGGCGGTTCTTCCGCAGGAAGCGGGCAGAGCGGCAGCACCGTGGGGACCGGCGCAAGCCAGGCAGGCTCCTCTCATGAGAACAACGGAAAGAAGGGCTGTGCTCCAGGACAGGTGAAGAAGAACGGCTCGACCCAATCGTGCTAACCACTGGGCCGGCGTTTCAAGACGCCGGCCATCTTCATTCGGAGGCCAACAATGTCTCATGCTACAAAATCACTCATGTATGGAGCCGCTCTGCTCATCGCAGCGCAGGCTGGAGCCGAAGATATCAAGCTGGATGATGGATCGACATGTACCGTGATCGAGGGAAAGTCCGCTTCTGGCGACATGTCCACCACAGTAACGGCAGGAAACGGCAAGGTAACATCATCGACGACGACCGGAACCGGGTCATCAACTTCGGCGTCGTCGTCGGCATCGAGCTCCTCAGCAGGTTCGGGAAGTATCGACAGTTCCTCGACGGCGAGCGTTACGCGGCCGGACGGCACGGTTATCACCAAGCGGTCCGATGGCACCTGCTCCGTCACCAAACCGAAAAACTAGGAGAGACCAATGAAGAGGATCAAACTTATTGGCGTGATGACCTTCGCGCTCTTGTCTGCAACAGCCACCGTCTCGGCAGAGGAATGCACAGCTGCGGGCACAGTCGGGACGGGAGGGAGCGCCGCTGCAGGCGGTACGTCCGCGAGCTCTGTAGGAACCGCAGGTGTCTGTCAGACGGAGGGCGGCACAACCTCCTCCATCGGCTCTGGCGGTAGCGCTGCGGCCGTCGACGGCAAGGCAACAAGCAAGACGCACGTCAACGACAACAGCGAAAAACTGAAGGCGCAGACCAAGGCTCAGGCCGTCGACAAGGGCACCTTCAGCAAATCGAGGACAAAGACAACCGCCGGTGAAGATTCACTGCAGAGCACGACGCGCACGATGTCGCACGTGCCCGGAGAGAAGCCCGTAAAGAGCACCACAGAACAGAAAATCATTCTGCCCCAGCAGTAACCTCGGAATAATCCCCTGAGGCAGCGTGCGCAGTTCCGGCCGTTATTCCGACGATTTGGAGAAGCCGCGGTAGAAGCGTGTCGGCTGCAGCAGCGAACTGGCGATATTGGCGACGATCGGCCCATCCGCCTCGCTCTTCGCCCTCGCTTCCTGCCACTCGCGATCGGCTATGAACTCGGCCCATTTCTGCTCGCGCTCCGCCAGCGACCGCCATTCGAGCAGGTAGGTCAGATCGTTGCTGGAAGACCCGATCATCGTCGTCCAGAAGCCGAGCGAGCGGATGCCAAGGCGTTCCCAGATTGCCAGAGTCGCGGTTTCGAAACGCTGCTGCAATGCCGGCAGCCTCCCCGGCAGACATGTATAAATGCGCAATTCGTGGATCATCGGATGCTCCTCGTGTCGGATCAGGCAAGATCGTGCATAGCGTTCAGCGCTCGAAAAAGCGAGGGGCCGCTTGCCAGCGGCGCTGGATCCGTTGTCAACATAACGCACCGCTTCGCAGGAAGGGCTTCAGCCGTTGGTGGCAACAATTATGGACAGACTGCTAAGGTGGCACGATCCGACAGGAGATTGCCACATGATATGGGAGGGTCTGATTTGAACGAAACTATACAGCTGTGGGAGTGGCGCCAGAAGATCGCAAATCTCTATTACGAGATACGTTCCAGCCCGGATGCGGCTGCTGCCTGGCGGCTTTGGTGCGATACCCGTTCGACCATGTTTCGCGACCATCCCCAGTCGCCAATCGAACCGGCGGACCGCACGACGTTCGAAGGACCGACGACGTTTCCTTATGATCCCTCGTTGCGCCTGACGGTACAGCTTGCCCCGGTAACGTTGGAACAGATAACCGTCGCAACAGGGGTGGATGGTGACCTGTCGATGCATACGTTCGCCCGTACAAGCGGGCTGGAGGCCAGATTGGGCGGCGAGTTGACCCTTTACTGGATTGAGGGGTACGGCGGTGGCGTGTTCCTGCCGTTTGCCGACGCGACCTCCGGGACCGAGACGTATGGCGGTGGTCGATATCTCCTCGACACCATCAAGGGAGCAGATCTCGGCGTTGTCAGGCCAGACAGCACACTCGTGCTGGATTTCAACTTCTCCTATTTTCCTTCGTGCGCCTATTCACCCCGCTATGTCTGCCCATTAGCGCCATCTGGCAATCGGCTGAAAGGCGCGGTAAGAGCCGGGGAACGGCTTCCTGTCTTGAAATGATAAGTGCCGGGGCCGGAAGCCTGAATCTGCGTAGTCGGCCATTCAAAGGTCGCGAGGAGCGTTGGTCATATCGCTCAACGCCGCTGAACATCATCGTTTTTGTTGAAGCGCAATTTGCCCACGCCCTCTGCTGAGCCGTGCTGCCGTGACAAAACTCGAAACGACAGTCAGTTGTATGAATCGCAAAAGCTCCGAAGTACGAAATGCCGTCGTTTTGATGACGGAGAGATTTAATGGAGCTGAAATACCCATGCCTCCGGTTCATGCGACGAACCTGGGAGTGAAATCAGAATAAAGAGAAAACTCAATGATTTCAGCAAGATCGGAACCGCACCCGACAGGATTCGAACCTGTGACCTTTGGAATCGGAATCCAACACTCTATCCAGCTGAGCTACGGGTGCATGCCTGACGATGTGACTCGTCGTCCGATGACGTGGTTCTTAGCCTAGCTTTGGCTCTGCTTCAATCGCGAAGTTCGCGGAATTTCGGCTCGTTGCTGTTATCCGGGATTTTCAAGGCGATGGGGCGTCGCTAAAAGCTTCCACTGATAGTTAGGTTTTCATCGGGGATGAGATGGGCGAAGCGGTTTTCGATCTGGCGCGGCGGGCGCGGTTTGCTGGGCTTTCCGGGAATTTTTCGCTGGGGCATGAGATCCTGGATGGAGCCGTGACGCAGGCCGGCGAGGATGCTGGGGCGCGGGCGTGGATTGCGATCGAGCGGGGGGCGGCTTTTCAACAGTGCCGGGGAGCCGGCGCGGGCGCTGCCGTTCTTTAGCGCGGCATGGGAACTACCGCAGCGGGCAGGGGATCATGATCTGGCTGTCGATGCGGCGCATGTGCTGGCGATCGCGTCCGATGTCGAGGCGGCAGAACGGTGGGTGAGCGTCGCGCTCGATTATATCGAGGCGCATGGGGTCGGGCCGCAGTGGCGCGGCATGCTGCATCACAATCTCGGCTGGACCTATTTCGAGGCGGGGCGCTTCGAGGATGCGCTTGGCGCTTTCCGGCGGGATGAGGCGATCCGGGAGACCTCCGGCAATGCGCAGACGCTGAAGGTGGCGCGGTATGCGGTCGTGCGTACGCTCCGGGCATTGTCGCGGGTAGATGAGGCGATTGCGCTTGGGGAGAGGGTCGTGGCGCTTGCGGATGCGGCCAATGATGCGGCGCCTTATGTCTATGAAGAGTTGGCCGAGTGTTATGCGGTGAAGGGCGAGATGGAGGAAGCGCAGCGCTTTGCGGCGCGGGCGCATGCGATTCTCTCGGAGAATGCGTCCTTCGTACGGGATGAGCCTGTCAGGCTAGCGCGGCTTGCGACCCTTGCCGCGGGTGCTGCGGCTGCGGACTGATGTCGCAAATAAAAACTCCGCCGGGCCTTTCGGGCGGCGGAGTTTGCTTGCTGGATGCTGTTTGTATCAGACCTGCATGGCGCCAGGGCCGGGGATGGCCTTCGGGGGCACCTTGCCGAGGATGATCATGCCGAGGACTTCGTCCTTGGTGACATCTTCGGTGCGGGCGTGGCCGACGACCTGGCCGTTTTTCATCACCGAGACACGGTCGGCGAGGTCGAAGACGTCGTGGATGTCGTGGCTGATGAGGAAGATGCCGATGCCTTCCTTCTTCAGCTGCTTGATGAGCTCGCCCACTTGCGCCGTTTCCTGGGGGCCAAGGGCTGCCGTCGGCTCGTCCATGATCAGGATGCGGGCGTTGAACAGGATGGCGCGGGCGATCGCGACCGACTGGCGCTGGCCGCCTGACAGTGCTTTCACCGGCTCCTTGAAGCGCTTGAAGTTGGGGTTGAGGCGGCCCATCACCTCGCGGGCGGAGGCTTCCATCGCCACGTCGTCGAGCGTGCCCCAGCGGGTCTTCAGCTCGCGGCCGAGATAGAGGTTGGCGGCGGCGTCGACATTGTCGGCGACGGCGAGCGTCTGGTAGATCGTCTCGATGCCGAACTTCTTGGCATCGCGCGGATTGCGGATGTCGACCGGCTCGCCGTCGATCAGGATCTCGCCCGAATCGCGCTTATAGGCGCCGGAGAGGATCTTGATCAGCGTCGACTTGCCGGCGCCGTTATGGCCGAGAAGGGCCACGACTTCGCCGGGATAGAGATCGACCGAGGCATTGTCGACCGCATGGATACCGCCGAAGGAGATCGAGATGTTCTTCAATTCCACAAGGGGAGTGCGTTGTTCAGCCATGGTTCGTACTCCTCTTACTTCGCACGGGAGCGATAGACGGTGTCGAGCCAGACGGCAATGACGAGCACCGCGCCGACGACGACGTTCTGGATGGGCGTATCGACATTTGCGAGACCCATGCCCGACTGCAGCGACTGCATGACGAGCGCGCCGAGCATGGCGCCGGCGATCGTGCCGGTGCCGCCTGCGAGCGACGTGCCGCCGATGACGGCTGCGGCGATCGTATAGAGCTCGTAGGTCGTGCCCTGCGAATTGGCGGCGGCGTTGAGGCGCGCCGTGGAGATGGCGGCGGCCACTGCTGCGAGGAAGCCCATCAGCGCGAAGATGCGCACCGTCACCCAGCGGGTCTTGATGCCGGCGAGTTCGGCTGCTTCCGGGTTGCCGCCGATCGCGAAGACATAGCGGCCGAAGCGCAGGCGCGTGGCGATGAAGGTCATGACGATGCCGACGAGAATGGCGATCAGCACCGGCACGGCGATGCCGTAGGGGATCATCAGGCCGGTTTCGGGCATGGTGATATTGTTGGCTTCGGCATAACGCTTGGCGATTGCCGGCGGCCAGTAATAGATCGTCGACACCCAGATGGCGCCGAGCACCATGGCGCAGCCGAGGACGCCGAGAACATATTCGGCCCAGAGCGGGCGGCGCGGGAAGTTGAAGCGCCGGCGCTGGTGGCGCGAGCCGATGATCGAGACGACGATGAGCACGCAGGCGACCGCGCCGATGATCCAGCTCCAGGTGGCGCCGATCGCGCCTTCGGCACCGCCGCCCATGATGCGGAAGGTGGTGTCGAGGGGGGCGACCGTCTGGCCGCTCGTGACATACCAGGCAAGGCCGCGCCAGGCGAGGAAGCCGCCAAGCGTGACGATGAAGGAGGGCACGCCGAGAAAAGCGATGATGATACCCTGGAACGTGCCGATCGCCGCGCCGACGAGGAGGCCGCAGATCAGCGTGATCACCCAGGTGAAGGAATTGTCGAAGCCAAGATATTGCGGCAGGAATTTCGCCTGGACCACGCCCATGATCATGGCGACGAAGCCAAGGATCGAGCCGATCGACAGGTCGATGTTTCTGGTGACGATGACCAGCACCATGCCGGTCGCGAGAACCGCGATTTCGGTGGTCTGGACAGAGAGGTTCCAGAGGTTTCGGGGCGTGAGGAATAGGCCGCCGGTATAGAAATGGAACCCGACCCAGATGACCAGCAGCGCGCCGATCATGCCGAGAAGGCGGGTGTCTATTTCCGTTGCCCGCAGGAAGCGGGTGAAGGGGCCTTCAACTGCGGTACGCGGGCCTGAGGTCGTCGATTGGGTCATGTCTGCCATGGGTTGCCGTTTCCCCCATCTGTTTGGGCGCGGGCCTTGCTGCTGATGAAGCCGCAGGCCGACCATCGCCCTGTTCTTGTTGTGACCACCGGGACGCTTCCGAAAATAGCCGATCACAACGGCACTATTCTGGCAGGGAATCAAAGCATCCGCGATGTGCGCGAGAACGGAGAAGCGCCGCCGAGCGGGCTTCATCCGCATCCGGCGCCGCAGCGGAAGGCCGCTGCGGCGCCGGTATTTCAGATCGTCAGGCGAGGATCAGTCGCAAGCCTTGACGGAGCCGGCCTTGACGCCCTGGCAGGCTTCAGCCTTGGAGATCCATCCGGCGTCGATGACGACGTTCAGGTTGTCCTTGGTGATGGCGAGCGGGGTCAGGAAGATCGACTGCATCTTCACCTTCTTCGGGCCGCCTTCGAAGGTCTGCACGCCGGCAACCTTGTCGAGGGAGGTGCCGCCGGCGAGATCGAGAGCGACTTCGGCAGCGCGCTTGCCGAGTTCACGGCTGTCCTTCCAGACGGAAACCGTCTGCGTGCCGAGAGCGATGCGGTTAAGAGCAGCCTTGTCGGCATCCTGGCCGGAAACCGGAACGGAACCGGCCATGCCCTGGGCGTCGAGAGCGGCTACCGCGCCGCCGGCCGTGCCGTCGTTGGAAGCGACGACAGCGTCAACCTTGTTGTTGTTGGCGGTCAGGAACTGCTCCATGTTGCGCTGAGCGTTCTGCGGCAGCCAGCCGTCGGTATAGGCTTCGCCGACATTCTTGATCTTGCCGGCGTCGATGGCAGCCTTCAGAACTTCCATCTGGCCTGCGAACAGGAAGTCGGCGTTCGGGTCGGAAGACGAGCCCTTGATGAAGACGTAGTTGCCTTCCGGCTTGACCTTGAAGACGCCCTGCGCCTGCAGGCGGCCGACTTCCTTATTGTCGAAGGTGATGTAGAAGGCAGACGGGTTTTCGATCAGGCGGTCGTAACCGACGACCGGGATGCCTTCGCTGGCGGCCTTTTCAACGGCCGGGCCGATCGCGTCGGAGTCCTGGGCGAGGATGATGAGTGCGTTTGCGCCCTGCGAAATCAGCGATTCGACGTCGGTGAGCTGCTTTGCAGCCGACGACTGGGCGTCGGCGGAAATGTACTTTGCGCCCTTGGCTTCGAGAGCCTTCTTGATGGCGGCTTCGTCCGTCTTCCAACGCTCTTCCTGGAAGTTCGACCAGGAAACGCCGACGACGAGGTCGGCAGCCATGGCCGCCGAGTGCACGGAAACGAGGATGGCAGCACCGGCCATCAGCTTGTAAAGAGACTTCATAATGTCCTCCCGAGTGAAATGCAGCCGGCCCAGCATCAGCCTCCTCCGGCCATCGCGAAAGCCTGTCCAGAAAGGTTCGGATTTTTTTCTCGACAGTCGAGAAATTTACTGTCAGAGATTTTTTCAACTGTCAACACCGCACTACCGGCTTAATTCCTTTGACTGGAAGGGGCCAGAGATGCTGTGGCAATGAGGGGCGGAACGAACCTGGGAGAGGCGGCTATCCATGCTGACCAAGTCGAGCACGGAGCTCGTACGGCAGAGAAACAGCGTGCTCGTGCTCGCTACTCTGCGCCGCCACGGGCCGCTTGCCCACACTGAGATATCCGATCACACGCGGCTTTCGTCTGCGACCGTTTCTGCGATCACGGCCGATCTCGAAAAGGCGCAGGTGATCGAAAAATCCGAGCAGCAGGCAGCGAGCGGGCGAGGGCGCCCGCGCGTGCTTCTGCGCCAGCGCCGCGACTGCGGCTATCTCATCGTCGTCATCATCTCCTCGGATGCGGTTCAATATTCGCTGGTCGATTACTCGGGCAAGCTGATCGACCGTTTCAGCGAGGAAAGATCGCACGATCCCGATGGCGCCGCCCGCTTCGTGAACGGGGTGCGGGAAGGGCTGAGCCGCGTCCTGGCGCGCTCGCGCATCAGCCAGGAGAAGGTGCTGCTCATCTCGATCAGCAGCAAGGGGCTGGTCAATTCCTCCGAGCCTGTCCTCGTCTGGTCGCCGATCTTCGGCAGCGACCAGATCGATTTCGAACTGGCGCTCAAGCCGGACTGGAAGGCGAAGGTCATTCTCGACAACGAGACGCTGCTGGTCGCCGCCGCCCTCGGCGCGCGCGAGGAGAATGTGAAGGGCGGCGATTTCCGCTCTCTGGCGGCGCTTTCGCTCGGCCACAGCATCGGGCTTGGAATCATCCGACCGACGAGCCATGGCGGGCATGAAGTCTCGGCGCCCAATTTCGGGCACATGCTGCACATGGCCAATGGCGGTCTCTGCCGCTGCGGCACCCGCGGCTGTATCGAGGCCTATGCCGGTTTCTATGCCATCCTGCGCACCGCCTTCGAAGTGCCGCTCGATACGATCCCGGCAAAGTTCGTGCCAGTGGCCGAGCTCGACAAGATCGCAGCAAGGGCGCGGCAGGGCCACCGCATCTCGGGCTTCGCCTTCCGCCAGGCGGGGCTGGCGCTCGGCAACGGCCTGTCGCGCATGCTGAGCCTGACCGAGCGCATGCCGATCGCGATCACCGGGCCGGGCACGCGCTATTACGATCTGCTGCGGCAGGGGATCGAGGAGGGGCTCGGCCAATCCCATGTGGTGCGCATGGAGGGCATGCCTGACCTCAGGGTCGTCGCCGACGAGCAGATTCTCGTCTTCGAAGGACATCTGAATCGCGCACTGGCGGTGATTGATGAGGATATCGTCGTGGCGGGTGTGCAGGGCGGAGATTAGTCGCTCCCCCCTTCGCCCCATCGGGGAGAAGGTGCCCGAAGGGCGGATGAGGGGGCCCAACCGCCGACAGAGATTTCTTTAAGTCTCTGTCAAATACTGTTTTTTGGCCTCGGAGAACGCTGGTCGCTTAGACTGGTCAGCCTTGCGTCCGCGGCCCCCTCATCCGACCCTTCGGGCCACCGGCCAGGGTCGAGCCGCAGGTCTCGACCCGTCCTTCGGACCCCCGCTGGGGCGAAGGGGACGGGCACCGTCACACTCTCCCCTTTCCTCGTGGGAAGGGGGGCTGTTCCGGCCCGCCCCCATCTCATCAAACGAGAAATGGCCGGGCTTTCACCCGACCATTTCTCATGATGGCGACCGTCGGGAGAGGGCGGTCAGCCGATCCTGATCAGCTTGCCTTCCTTCACGGACTGGACGGCGGCATCTGCCAGCGCAAGAGCGGCCAGGCCGTCAGCGCCCGAGGGCGAGATCTTCGAGCCTTTCTCGATCGCCGAGATGAAGCTTGCGATCTCGTTGGCATAGGCTTCGGTGTAGCGGGTCATGAAGAAATCGTGCAGCGGCGGGCGGGTATAGCCTTCGCCGTTGGCGACTTCGATCGAGACCGGGCGCTGGTTTTCAGCCGAGACGACGCCCTTGGAGCCGTGCGCTTCGATGCGCTGGTCGTAGCCATAGGTGGCGCGGCGCGAGTTGGAGATGATCGCCTGCTTGCCGGAGGCCGTCTGCAGGATCACCGAAACGCTATCGTAATCGCCGGCTTCGCCGATCGCCTTGTCGACGAGGACAGCAGCGGTTGCCACGACCGAGACCGGCTCTTCGCCGAGCAGGAAGCGAGCCATGTCGAAATCGTGGATCGTCATGTCGCGGAAGATGCCGCCCGAACGCTTGATATAATCGACCGGCGGGGCACCGGGATCGCGCGAGGTGATCGTCACCATTTCTACGTCGCCGATCTTGCCGTCGTCGATGACCTTGCGCACGGCCATGAAATGCGGGTCGAAGCGGCGGTTGAAGCCGACCATCAGCTTGGCGCCGGTTTCTTCCACGACCTTGATGCAGGCTTTTACGCGCGCAACATCCAAGTCGATCGGCTTTTCGCAGAAGATCGCCTTGCCGGCGCGGGCGAAGCGCTCGATCAGATCTGCATGGGTATCGGTCGGCGTGCAGATGACAACGGCGTCGATATCCTTGGCCGCCTCGATCGCTTCGATGGTGCGGACTTCGCAGCCATAGGCGGAGGCGATCGCGTCGGCCGCCTGCGGGAAGGCGTCGGCGACGGCCACGAGCTTTGCATTGGCATCGCCGCTGACGGCCTTCGCATGGACCTTGCCGATGCGGCCTGCGCCGAGAAGACCAAATCTCACTGTCATAACTGCCTCCCTATATTCGGAACAAATAAACCGAATTGATATAAGTTTAGAATTTTCATTCCATTTTCCAGTCGCCGCGTCAAGCCCGCGGGCCTTTCACATTTGCGAAATCCATCCTAAAGACAAGCGAGGTCATCACAACAGTGAGACCGATCATCGAGACAACGAGACCGAGATGCAGCTTATCGATCCCAACCATCCAACCTATCGGCATCTCTGGGTCCGTATTGCCATCGTCGCGGTCTGCCTCGGATGGGCGATCTTCGAATTCATAGGCGGCGATCCCTTCTGGGGCGTGCTTGCAGGCGCCGTCGGTGTCTATTCCTTCTATATGCTGATCTGGACCTTCGACCCGAAGCCGCCGGAAGCGGCGGCTCCCGTCGTCGTCGATGACGATGAAGAGGGCGAGGAAAAGGCCGATATGGAAGAAGAGAAGAAGCCCGACTAATCGAAGCGTCTCTTCGCCGCGCTTCGATTCCTTGCTTTGCGCATGCCAAACGCCATGCGCTTTTGCGCGACATGCTTTATCGCGGCAGCCGCCGCATCGCCTCGTCGATCAGCAGATTGGCGATCGTCATGCGCTTGTTTGCCTGGTCGCGGAAGGGCTGGGCGACGCCATCGGGGTGATTGGCCTTGGCGAAGGCCCGCCGCTTCTCGCTCAGCGTCTGTAGCGTATCGGCGGATGAAATCGACAGTTCGGCGGCAATCTCTTCCGGCGCCACCCGCGCCAGGTGTTCGGGCATGATCGGTTCCGGCTCGGGTGCTGCCGGAAGAGCCTCCTTACCCGCAGGTTCGGGAGCGAGATTGTCGAAATAGGCTTCGCCCACCCGCTGCGAGGTAGCCGAAACGCCCTCCATCACGTCGAAGGCAAGGCCGGTCGAAAAGCCGTGGACGCGGTGGGCGGCCGGCTCTTCCGCTTCGCCGGCGGCTTCGTCTTCCGCCTTGAGCCGTTCAAGAACGGATTGGAATATCGATTGTGCGAATAGCATGCGCCTTCCTTTGCGAGCGGCGCATTAAACGGCGCCAAGTTGGCGTCGGGCTTGATTTCGATACCGGATTTAGACGGAGGCCTGTCGGACGCTCTCTGCCAGAATGAGGTCGTAGAGCAGTCGCGCGCTCGGCGGCAGGGCACGTTCGCGGACGGTGATCAGGCTGTAGGGCTTGACGTTGATCTCGAAATCGATCGGCAGGATGCGCACTTCGGATGCTTTCGAACTCTGCGAGGCGAGAAACTGGGCGACATCGACGGCGACGGGGGCGATTGCATCCGTCTCGCAGATGATCGCGCAGGTGAGCAGCAGCGAGGAGGTGTTGACGATGTTTCCCGGAAGCGGAACGGCGCGCGACAGGAAGATATCCTCGATCGTGCGGCGCAGCAGCGTGCCGGGCGGCTGGAACACCCAGTCATAGTCCTTGATCTCCGACAGGCTGCTCGGGCTCCTCTTCTTCAGGAGGGGATGGCGGCTGCGCACGATCAGGCAGGCTTTCTCGACGCCGATCTCGCGCACCTGGAAAGGACGCGGGTTCAGGTCGTCAGGAATGCGGCTGATGATGAAGTCGTGGCGGGCGGCGAGAAGTTCGCGCGCCAGCACGTTGCTGGTCTCGACCTGGATGTTGACCTCGATGCCGGGAAAGGTCTTGCGCACCGTGTTGATGGCGGGAACGACGAGGCTCATGGCGGGTGCGGTGACCGCGCCGATGAAGACCGAGCCGCCCTTGCCGCTCTTCAATTCGCCGATCTCGCGGCTCGCCTCGCGAAGCTCCAGCAGGATCTTGCGCGCGCGCCTGGCGAGCGCTTCGCCGAAGGTGGTGAGCACCACGCCGCGGGCCACCCGCTCATAGAGCGGCGTCTTCATGATCGATTCCATATCCGACAGCATTCGCGACGCTGCGGGCTGGGATATGTTCAGCACTTCGGCCGCGGCCGAAATTTGCCCGCTATCTTCGATTGCGACGATCATCCGCAGGTGATTCAGCTTAAGTCCTGCCCGCAACAGGCCGTCATCGCCAAAATTGTCGCTGTTGATGTCGACATGTTCCAATGAAAATGGCTCCGGGATGATCGTCATGGTTGCAGCCTCCCCACTGCGCTCCATCAAAAGTAATACTTTTTAACGATATACCAAAATTGTTATGCACATTACCAGTTATTCTATTTGACAGTTATAGGAATCCATACCAGTTTGCCGCCGTGTGCTGGTTGGCACTCAACACGTGTGAGATCGTGGAGGAGACCTACTTCGTTTCTCACCATCTGAAGTAACTATCCAATACGGAACCTGCCACAGTTTCGGGGCGGGCGATTTTTCGTCCGCTGCTTTATTAACAAGGGAGAGAGAAATGAAATCCATTATCTCATTGATGGCAGCGGCTGCCTTCGGCGTCGCTTCGTTCGTTGTGCCGGCTATGGCAGCGGACAAGGGCACTGTCGGCATCGCAATGCCGACGAAGGCTTCGGCCCGCTGGATCGACGACGGCAACAACATCGTCAAGCAGCTTCAGGCCGCCGGTTACCAGACCGACCTGCAGTATGCAGACGACGACATTCCGAACCAGCTTTCGCAGATCGAAAACATGGTCACGAAGGGCGCCAAGGTTCTCGTCATCGCTTCGATCGACGGCACGACCCTTTCGGACGTTCTCCAGAAGGCCCACGATGCAGGCATCAAGGTCATCGCTTACGACCGCCTGATCCGTGACTCGGCCAATGTCGACTACTACGCCACCTTCGACAACTTCCAGGTCGGCGTTCTGCAGGCAAACTCCATCGTCGACGGCCTCGGCCTCAAGGATGGCAAGGGTCCGTTCAATATCGAACTCTTCGGCGGTTCGCCTGACGACAACAACGCCTTCTTCTTCTATGATGGCGCAATGTCCGTCCTGCAGCCCTACATCGACTCGGGCAAGCTCGTCGTGAAGTCCGGCCAGACCGGCATGGACAAGGTCGGCACGCTGCGCTGGGATCCGGCAACGGCCCAGGCCCGCATGGACAACCTGCTCTCGGCCAACTACACCGACGCCAAGGTCGATGCCGTCCTGTCTCCCTATGACGGTCTCTCGATCGGCATCATCTCGTCGCTGAAGGGCGTCGGTTACGGCACGGCTGCTCAGCCGCTCCCGATCGTCACCGGTCAGGACGCTGAAATCCCGTCGGTCAAGTCGATCATCGCTGGCGAACAGCACTCGACGATCTTCAAGGACACCCGCGAACTCGCCAAGGTCACTGTTGCCATGGTCGATGCCGTCATGTCCGGCAAGGAACCCGAGGTCAACGACACGAAGACCTACGACAACGGCGTCAAGGTCGTTCCGTCCTATCTGCTGAAGCCGGTTGCCGTCGACAAGACCAACTACAAGCAGATCCTCGTCGACAGCGGTTACTACACCGAAGACAAGCTGAAGTAAGTTGAACAGGAGGCCGGAGCCCGCGCTTGCGGGTTCCGGCCTTCAATTTTATGATCGCCCGGTCGTTTTGTGGCTGCAGGCGCTGGAAATTTGACTATGGACAACACCATCCTCGAAATGCGGAGCATCACCAAGACGTTCCCGGGCGTCAAGGCTCTGGAGAACGTGAACCTCAGGGTTCGCAAGGGTGAGATTCACGCGTTGGTAGGCGAAAACGGGGCCGGAAAATCGACCCTGATGAAAGTGCTATCAGGCGTCTACCCGACCGGGAGCTATGAAGGCGACATCGTCTATGAAGGCGAGACGCGCCACTTCAAGGTTCTGAAGGATTCCGAAGAAATCGGTATCGTCATCATCCACCAGGAGCTTGCGCTCGTGCCCCTGCTGTCGATCGGGGAAAACATCTTCCTCGGCAACGAAAACGCCAAGAACGGCGTCATCAGCTGGGACGAAACCTTCAACCGCACGAAGCAATTGCTCAAGAAGGTGGGGCTGCAGGAATCTCCGAACACGCTCGTCACCGACATCGGCGTCGGCAAGCAGCAGCTCGTCGAGATCGCCAAGGCGCTGTCGAAGAGCGTCAAGCTGCTCATCCTCGACGAGCCCACCGCCTCGCTCAACGAAAGAGATTCCGACGCTCTGCTGACCCTCTTGATGGAGTTCCGCAAGCAGGGCATCACCTCGATCATCATTTCCCACAAGCTGAACGAGATCCGCAAGGTCGCGGACCAGATCACGGTCCTGCGCGACGGCATGACCGTCAAGACGCTCGACTGTCACAAGGACGAGATCAGCGAAGACATCATCATCAAGAACATGGTGGGCCGCGATCTCGAAGACCGCTATCCGCCGCGTTCGGTGCCGATCGGCGAGACGATCTTCGAAGTCAAGAACTGGAATGCCTTCCACCAGCAGCACCGTGACCGCCAGGTCCTGCACGACATCAACCTGAATGTCCGCAAGGGCGAGGTTGTCGGCATCGCCGGGCTGATGGGCGCCGGCCGCACCGAGTTCGCCATGAGCGTCTTCGGCAAGACCTACGGTCACAAGATCAGCGGCGACGTTTTCGTCGGCGGCAAGAAGGTCGATACGTCAACCGTGCGCAAGGCGATCGACGCCGGTCTCGCCTATGTGACGGAAGACCGCAAACATCTCGGCCTCGTGCTGGGCGAGACGATCGTTCACAACACGACGCTCGCCAATCTGCAGGCGGTGTCGAATGCCTCCGTTATCGACAGCGTCAAGGAATCACGGGTCGCGACCGACTATCGCTCGAAGCTGCGCATCCGTTCCTCCAGCATCTTTCAGGAAGCGGTCAATCTTTCCGGCGGGAACCAGCAGAAGGTGGTTCTGTCGAAATGGCTGTTTTCCGATCCTGATGTTCTGATCCTGGATGAGCCGACGCGCGGCATCGACGTTGGCGCAAAATACGAAATCTATACTATCATCAACCAGCTTGCCGCCGATGGAAAGGGCGTTCTGATGATCTCATCGGAAATGCCCGAACTGCTTGGCACTTGTGACCGCATCTACGTGATGAACGAAGGACGCCTCGTCGCTGAACTGCCGAAGGGAGAAGCAAGCCAGGAAACCATCATGCGCGCTATCATGCGCTCAGGGGAGAAGAAACAATGACGCCGATCAATCAACCCATCGCCGAGCAGGGGCGTGTCGTCTCCATCGGAGACTATGTTCGTGGCAACATCCGCGAATATGGCATGTTCATCGCGCTCATCGCGATCATGGTGTTCTTCCAGTTCTCGACCGGCGGTGTTCTCTTCAAGCCGCTCAACCTGACGAACATCATTCTGCAGAACTCGTTCATCGTCATCATGGCGCTCGGTATGCTGCTGGTGATCGTCGCCGGTCATATCGATCTTTCAGTCGGATCCGTCGTCGGCTTCATCGGCGCCATCGCCGGCGTGATGACGGTGCAGTGGCACACCAATTATGTGCTGGCAGGTATCGTCTGTCTTGCTCTTGGCGCGCTTGTCGGCGGCATCCAGGGCTATTTCGTCGCCTATCACAAGATTCCGTCCTTCATCGTTACGCTCGCCGGCATGCTGGTCTTCCGCGGCCTGACGCTGTTCGTGATGACGGCATCGGGAACCGGCACGAGCATCGGTCCTTTCCCGCCGGCTTTCCAGCTGATCAGTATCGGTTTCCTGCCGAACCTTTTCGATATGGGCGGCATCAATTCGACCTCGATCATCCTGACCGTCGTCGGCGCCGTAGCCCTCTTCTACCTGGCATGGCGCAAGCGCCTGTCGAATGAGAAGCATGGCAACGATGTCGAGCCACTCGGCTTCTTCCTTGCCCAGAACGCCATCGTCACCATCGCCATCCTGGCGCTCGGCTATCAGCTATCGATCTATCGCGGCTTCCCGAACGTCCTCGTCGTGATGCTGTTCCTGGTCGCCGCCTATGCGTTCATTACGCGCCGCACGACGATCGGCCGCCGCATCTATGCGATGGGCGGCAATGAGAAGGCGACGAAGCTCTCCGGTATCAACACCGAAAGGCTGACGTTCCTGACCTTTGCAAATATGGGTCTGCTTGCCGGTCTGGCCGGTCTGATCGTTGCGCTGCGTCTCAACTCGGCAACGGCCAAGGGCGGCTTCGGTCTCGAGCTTGACGTGATCGCAGCCTGCTTCATCGGCGGCGCGTCTGCGCAGGGCGGCGTCGGCAAAGTGACCGGCGCTGTCATTGGCGCTCTGATCATGGGCATCATGAACAACGGCATGTCGATCCACGGCCTTGGCACCGACTCCCAGCAGATGGTCAAGGGTGCGGTGCTGCTCGCCGCCGTGTTCTTCGACGTCTACAACAAGAACAAGGGCTGAGTTCAGGCTCGACCCCAGTATCGCAGTCACATGAAAATTGAATTCCGGCTCCGGATGGAGCCGGAGCGGCGAAGCTTTGCCATCGCCAAACGAAAGGATGAAGACCGTGCTTATCTCGCAGATCAAGGGCGCAAGCGGAGAGATCATCGTCGCCGTGCGCGAACCGGGTGCTGCCGCCAAGGCAGTCAAAGGCGCTGAAAGCGTCTATGCTCTGGCGATGGAAGCCGCAAATGGCGGCAAGTCCCTCGTCTCCGTTATCGAGGCTCATGGATACGGCGAAACCGTCGATCTGGAAAAGGCGTATGCGGATGGCCGCTTCCTGCCGCCGATCACGCATCCGGATGCAGCACACCTGCATCTGACCGGTACGGGCCTGACGCATCTGGGATCAGCTGCAACGCGCGATTCCATGCACAAGAAGACATCAGAGGCGGCGGAGGAAACGCTGACCGACTCCATGAAGATGTTCAAAATGGGCCTCGAAGGCGGCAAGCCGGCTGCCGGCCAGAAGGGCGTGCAGCCCGAATGGTTCTACAAGGGCAACGGCTATGGTGCTGCTGCTCCGGGCGCGCCGCTCGTTTCGCCGTCTTTCGCGCTCGACGGCGGCGAGGAGCCGGAAATGGCCGGCATCTACGTCATCGCCAAGGACGGTACGCCGTTCCGCATCGGCTTTGCCCTGTCGAACGAGTTTTCCGACCACGTCACCGAGCGGATCAACTATCTCTTCCTCGCCCATTCCAAGCTGCGCCCGGCAAGCTTCGGCCCGGAAATCCGCATCGGCGCGGCGCCCGAGGATATCCGCGGCACATCGCGCATCAAGCGCGGCGACAAGGTGATCTTCGAGAAGCCGTTCCTGTCCGGCGAGGCGAACATGTCCCACACTTTCGCCAATCTCGAATACCACCATTTCAAGTATGGCCTGTTCCGCGTGCCCGGCGACGTTCACGTCCACATGTTCGGTACGGCGACGCTTTCCTTTGCCGATGGCATCAAGGCGGAAGAGGGCGATGTCTTTGAAATCGAGGTCGCCGATTTCGGCCTGGCGCTGCGCAACCCGCTGAAGGTTGCTGCCGAAGAAGAGATCGCCGTCAAGCAGCTCTGATTTCAACTGTGATCTCAAGGGGCCGGCCGCCAGGAAAGCCGCCGGTCATTTGTCATAGAGGAGGCTCCAAGGCCATGACCGTCCATCAGAATCTCATCGCCGGCGAATGGACCGGCGCAAATGGCGTCGAGAACATCAACCCGTCCGATACGAACGAGGTCGTCGGCCTCTATGCTCAGGCGAGCGTCGACGATACCAAGGCGGCGATCGCTGCCGCCAAGGCTGCCTTTCCGGCCTGGTCGCGTTCCGGCATCTGGGAACGGCATGTCATCCTGAAGAAGGCCGGCGACGAAATCATGGCGCGCAAGGACGAGCTTGGCGCTCTGCTTGCGCGTGAAGAAGGCAAGACGCTGCCTGAGGCGATCGGCGAAACGATCCGCGCTTCGCAGATATTCGAATTCTTCGCCGGCGAGGCGCTGCGCCTGGCGGGCGAAGTCATTCCGTCCGTGCGCCCGAACATCGGGGTCGAGATCACCCGCGAGGGGCTCGGCGTCATCGGCATCATCACGCCCTGGAATTTTCCGATCGCCATTCCCGCCTGGAAGATCGCGCCGGCGCTCTGCTACGGCAACACGGTCGTCTTCAAACCGGCCGAGCTGGTGCCTGCCTGTTCCTGGGCGATCGTCGATATCCTGCATCGCGCCGGCTTGCCGAAGGGCGTGCTGAACCTCGTCATGGGCAAGGGCTCGATCGTCGGCCAGACGATACTCGACAGCCCGGATGTTGCCGGCATCACCTTTACCGGCTCCACCGGTACGGGAAAACGCGTCGCCGCCGCCTCCGTCGAGCATAACCGCAAGTTCCAGCTCGAAATGGGCGGCAAGAACCCGATGGTCGTGCTTGATGACGCCGATCTCAATGTCGCCGTCGAGGCGGCCGCCAATTCCGGCTTCTTCTCCACCGGCCAGCGCTGCACGGCATCGTCGCGGCTGATCGTCACCGAGGGCATCCACGACAAGTTCGTCGCCGCGCTCACGGAAAAGCTGAAGACGCTCGTCGTCGACAACGCTCTGAAGGCAGGCACCCATATCGGCCCTGTTGTCGACGAGCGGCAGCTGAAGACCGACACTGACTATATCGAGATCGGCAAGAAGGAGGGCGCCAAGCTCGCCTTCGGCGGCGAGGTGATCTCCCGCGACACGCCCGGTTTCTATCTGCAGCCGACACTGTTTACCGACGCGACCAATCAGATGCGCATCTCGCGCGAAGAGATCTTCGGACCTGTCGTTTCCGTCATCCGGGTCAAGGATTACGACGAGGCGCTGGCAACGGCCAACGACACGCCGTTCGGCCTGTCCTCGGGCATTGCCACGACCAGCCTGAAACACGCGACACATTTCAAGCGCAACTCCGAGGCCGGCATGGTGATGGTCAACCTGCCGACCGCCGGCGTCGATTTCCACGTTCCTTTCGGCGGCCGCAAGGGCTCGTCCTACGGCCCGCGCGAGCAGGGCAAGTACGCCGCCGAATTCTACACAACCGTCAAGACGGCCTACACGCTGGCCTGAGACGAAGCGCGATAGCCCTGATCGTACGAGGCGATCAGGGGATATCCTGAAGGACAGAGATTATGAAGAAGAAAGCAGAATGGCCGCGTAAGCTGAGGTCGCAGGAATGGTACGGCGGCACGAGCCGTGACGTGATCTACCACCGCGGCTGGCTCAAGAACCAGGGATATCCGCACGACCTGTTCGACGGCCGCCCGGTTATCGGCATCCTCAACACGTGGTCGGACATGACGCCGTGCAACGGCCACCTGCGCGAGCTCGCCGAGAAGGTGAAGGCCGGTGTCTGGGAGGCCGGCGGCTTCCCGCTCGAAGTGCCTGTTTTCTCGGCATCCGAGAACACCTTCCGCCCGACCGCGATGATGTACCGCAACCTTGCCGCTCTCGCGGTCGAAGAAGCGATACGCGGCCAGCCGATGGACGGCTGTGTGCTGCTCGTCGGCTGCGACAAGACCACGCCGTCGCTCTTGATGGGTGCTGCCTCCACCGACCTGCCGTCGATCGTCGTCACCGGCGGTCCGATGCTGAACGGTTATTTCCGCGGCGAGCGCGTCGGCTCCGGCACGCATCTGTGGAAATTCTCCGAAATGGTGAAGGCCGGCGAGATGACGCAGGCCGAGTTCCTCGAGGCGGAAGCTTCGATGAGCCGTTCGTCCGGCACCTGCAACACGATGGGTACCGCCTCCACCATGGCGTCGATGGCTGAAGCGCTCGGCATGGCGCTGTCAGGCAACGCAGCAATCCCGGGCGTCGATTCCCGCCGCAAGGTCATGGCGCAGCTGACCGGCCGCCGCATCGTGCAGATGGTCAAGGACGACCTGAAGCCTTCCGATATCCTGACGAAGCAGGCTTTCGAAAACGCCATCCGCACCAATGCGGCGATCGGCGGTTCGACCAATGCCGTCATCCACCTGCTGGCAATTGCCGGCCGCGTCGGCATCGATCTGACGCTCGACGACTGGGACCGTTGCGGCCGTGACGTTCCGACGATCGTCAACCTGATGCCGTCGGGCAAGTACCTGATGGAAGAGTTCTTCTATGCCGGCGGCCTCCCCGTCGTGCTGAAGCGCCTCGGCGAGGCCGGCCTGCTGCACAAGGATGCGCTGACGGTGTCGGGCGAAACCGTCTGGGACGAAGTCAAGGATGTGGTCAACTGGAACGAGGACGTCATCCTGCCGGCCGAAAAGGCGCTGACGCAATCGGGCGGCATCGTCGTGGTGCGCGGCAACCTCGCCCCGAAGGGCGCAGTCTTGAAGCCGTCGGCTGCTTCGCCGCATCTGATGGTGCACCGGGGCAGAGCAGTCGTGTTCGAGGATATCGACGACTACAAGGCCAAGATCAACGATGACAGCCTCGACATCGACGAAAACTGCGTCATGGTCATGAAGAACTGTGGGCCGAAGGGCTATCCGGGCATGGCCGAGGTCGGCAACATGGGTCTGCCGCCGAAGGTGCTCAAGAAGGGCATCACCGACATGGTGCGCATTTCCGACGCCCGCATGTCCGGCACCGCCTACGGCACAGTCGTACTCCACACCTCGCCGGAAGCCGCTGTCGGCGGCCCGCTCGCGGTCGTCAGGAACGGCGACATGATCGAGCTCGACGTGCCGAACCGCCGCCTGCATCTCGACATTTCCGAAGAGGAACTGGCGAAGCGTCTGGCCGAATGGCAGCCGAACCACGACCTGCCGACCTCGGGCTATGCCTTCCTGCATCAGCAGCATGTCGAAGGGGCCGATACCGGCGCCGACCTTGACTTCCTTAAGGGATGCCGCGGCAGTGCTGTCGGCAAGGACAGCCACTGATCCGGTCTCTTCTGGACTGAACATTGAAAAGGCGGAGCGAGAGCTCCGCCTTTTCAGTTCGTCGAGAGCTCCGCGGTGTATCAGTAGTTGACCAGCAATTCCTGGCTGTCTTCACTGCCAAACCGAGGCGTGACGCCAAGCAAGGCGGCCGTCCGAGCGATGATTTCCTTCGTCATCGGGGCGGCGGTGGAAGCCGCTGTTCGCCCTCCGTGGACGCCGGTCTTTGGAGCATCAATTATGGTCAGAACGACGAATTTCGGCTTGTCCATCGGGAAGCCCGCCACGAAAGCGTTGAAGTTGATGTCGCTGGCATATCGGCCGTTGATCACCTTATCCGCCGTCCCGGTTTTTCCGCCGACGTTGAAGCCCTCTACCTGTGCGGCACGACCGGAACCCTTTAGTCCGTTCCAGGTGTAGAGGTATCGCATATCAGCGCTCGTTTTTTCTTTGATGACGGCGCGTGAAATGCTGGCTGCCTGGTCTTTCGAGCGCGGGAGAAAGGTCGGGTTGATCAGGCTTCCGCCATTGATCAGAGCTGCGGCCGCGGCAGCAGTTTGCAGCGGGGTGGTGGCGACCCCATGACCGAAGGAGATGGTAACGGAATTGATCTTCTTCCATGTCTTGGGTTGCGTGGGCATCGCAACTCCCGGCATTTCCGTCTCCATTTTCGAAAGAAGTCCAAGCCTCGTCAGGAATTCCCGATGACCGTCGATCCCGACCTTATCGGCAACCGCAGCAGTGCCGATATTCGATGAATACTGAAACACTTCAGGGATCGTGAGCGGCCGATTCTTGCCCTTGAAGTCTCTGATCGTAAATCCGCCCATGTGGATGGGCCGTGACGCATCGACAACCGAGTTCAACGTTATTTTCTCGGCATCCAAACCCATCGCCAGGGTGAAGCTCTTGAAGGTGGAGCCCATTTCAAAGGTGGCATTGCTGATCCGATTGAACCAGCCTTTTTCATATTCCTTGTCCACAGTGCCGTCAGGAAGCGTGCGGGAAGGCTGGTTCGGATCGTAATCGGGAACCGAGGCCATGGCGATAACCTCGCCGGTTTCCACATCAAGGATCACAGCGCCGGCTGCCTCGGCTTGATAGTCCTTCATCGCGCGTGCGGCGACTTCACGAACAATATGCTGAACACGAACGTCAATCGACAAACGGACAGGCTCAAGCCGCGTATCATTCGTCAATCCTGCAGCTCTCAGATCGGCATATCCTTGCTGATCGATATACCGCTCCATGCCGGCAAGGCCGAGATTGTCGATGTTTACATGACCGACGATATGGGAGGCGCTGACGCCGCCGGGGTAGAAGCGCCGCTTCTCCGGACGAAATCCTATTCCAGGCAAGCCGAGGGCGAGTATATCGGACTGCTGTCGAGGCGTGAGTTGTCGCCGTAACCACTGGAATGCGGAGCCTGACCGAAGCTTTTTATAGGTTTCGCCCCAATCGAGATCGTGAAGGACCGTGGCGAGCTTTTCCACCACCTCATCGGCATCGACAATGCGCCGGGGCTCGGCATAGAGCGACACGGTGTTGATATCTGTCGCCAGCAGTTCCCCATTCCGATCCAGGATATCCGGGCGGGAGGCTACGGCGTTGTCACCGAAATGGATCGAGCCGGCGACGACAGGCTCTGCCGTTCCGTATTGAACGAGGCGCGCGCCAATTGCCAGATACATGACCGCAAACCCGGCGATCAAAATGGTCAACCTCTGCCGCGCGTCTCGCTTGCGACGCTCGGCAGCCCCGATGAAGGCTGCCGCGTTCGCGCCGGTCTTGCCTTGCAAGATGAAATGTGCGCGGCTCTTAAGCCGGACCACAAAAGCGATCATTCCGATCAACGACCATTCAAATGCCAGTGAACTCCACGGTCCGGGACCGCCGGATTGGAAACCTGCACTTGAATAATCCAAGAACCAAGCGGAGCCTTGGTAGAGTGCCTCACGCGGTTGAATCTGCCTTAATATACATTTAAAATTGCAGAAGGCCGCTCTGCGTTTCGTTAACTAATCGCCCGCTTGGTCGGCTCTGGCTTTGGCCCTGCATCTGGCCGCCGTTTTCGACCTTGACGATGAGCGACAGCTTCTCGGCCGGCGCGCGGATACGCAAGCCTGAAACGGGTATCGCATCGATCAGCCTGCGGGAGAATGGCCAGGGTGACAGGCTTACGGCGCCTGCGCGTCCCTCTTTCCCTTTTTCTTCAAAAAATCCTGCAGGATCGGTCTTTGCCCCTTGTGCATTTTGAACTCTGCCTCCTCGGCGCAAAACCAAGCGGCACGATCGACTTCGGGAAAAACCTCCGTCTTTCCCGAGTGGGGCGGCCATTCCATTTTAAAGGTTGAACTGAGCTCGGTTCTGGGCTCGAAGCCTCTCTCGGCTTCCGTCAGCCAGACGATGACAAGTTTTCCCCCAGGCTGCTTGTATTCGCCAAGCCGCTCAAAGGGGCCGGAAACATTGACCCCAAGTTCCTCAAAAGTCTCCCGGCGGGCAGCGGCAAGTTCATCTTCGCCCTCTTCGACAAGACCCTTTGGTATCGACCACGCGGCCTCATCCTTTCCCTTCCAGAACGGTCCGCCGGGATGGACGAGCAGCACTTCCACCGCAACATCGACAAAACGGTAAATAAGGAGCCCTGCGCTTCGAACAGCCATCGTGGATTCCTGACGTTGACCAGGGAAGGCTCTAAACAGCTGAGGGCGAAATGCGGTCGGAAGGTGCCGCCACAAGTTCTGCCATCATTTCCTTAGCCCGGACGATGGCCGCCTCGTCTGCGCTGCCGGGTTCCGCCGACATTCGAACAGTAATCAGGTCGTTCCCTTCGCCACGGAATTCCACAGTGATCGTTCCGGCCGTGGTTCGTGCAACGTTCGTATTTTCCAGACGCATCGCGACCTCCTTTGAACAAGCGTATCATTTTCGTGCGAAAATGGACATTGACGAACCTGTCTGAAAGTGGCGGAGGCGAACGCGATAAACCTTAATTCTATGTCCGGATGGTCCGAATGGGAATGGTCTGGCGTCAAGCCATCGCGAATGTCGTCTGGAAGGACCAAGAGTGCTACCAAGCGACTTCGTCTCACCCGGTCCAGCGATGCGTGAAGAGGCATCAGCGATAAATGCGCTCGCCTCGGGAGGCGCAACACCTTGCGTAGTCGCCTGTTCACCAGTCGTGCCTTCGCCGCAGCGGCAAGCTGTATCCCAGAGTATAGGTGGCTCCACCTTTGCGTATGATTCTCAGCGCGACCTCACCGCAGCTAATCTCTCGTCGGACAACCAATGGAGAGTTCGATGAGAACGAAGTCCGAAGTATCCGAGATGCCGATTTTCCCGCTCTTTGCGATCGGTACAACTATGCTTGCAATCATCCTGTATCTGGTCGCTTCCCAGGCGCTATTGCCTAAGCCACGTGGAAACCGCGTCTACATACCGTCGGCCTACGGCGTCTCGGATGTTCTACCTTCGGCGCATGACACAGTCGCGTCATCCGAGTTCGCCTTCGAAAAGCCGAGATACACCTTGTCACGGTAAAGGAACGCCGTGCTTAGGAGCTGCGAGCCCGTGCGCCTCATCGACCGGCAAACCCGTCCGCTTCAGCTCTGGCTTTGGCTCTGAATCTGGCCGCCGTTTTCGACCTTGACGGTGACCGAGAGCTTTTCGCCGGGCGTGCCGATGCGCATGCCTGAAACGGGTGCAGCGTCACGGTAGCAGAGGCCGGAGGCCGTGCGGACATAGCGGTCATCGGGGCAGATCTTGTTGGCGGGATCGAAGCCGACCCAGCCGAGGCTTGGAATATGCGCCTCGGCCCAGGCATGTGTGGCAGCCTGCTCGACCTTTTCTTCCATCATCAGGTAGCCGGAGACATAGCGCGCCGGAACATCCAGGGCACGTGCGGCTGCAACGAAAATATGGGCATGGTCCTGACAGACGCCGGTCTTCTTCTCCAGCGCCTGTTCGGCCGATGTCTCTGTGCTGCTGGTGCCGGGCTTATACTCCACCGCCTCGTGGATTGCCGCCATCAGAGCATGCATGCGGGCGAGTTCGTTCTCGCCGGTCACGCCCTTGATCAGCTCCTTGACCAGCTTGCCGCTCTTGGTCAGCGGCGTCTCGCGCAGGAAGAGCCAGAGCGGGCAGAACCCGGTATGGGGACCGGTCACGCCGTTGCGGTCTTCCGTTTCGACTTCGCCTTCGGCGACGATGCGGGTCACCTGCTGCTCGCCTTCCAGCGAGACGAGGTTCACATGATTGCCGAACTGGTCGTCGTATTCGACTTCGGGCTTGGCGCCTTCGACGTGCAGCGACCAGTTGATCACGCTCTGGCCAACGGTCGTCGGCGGCGTCAGGCGCAGCCGCTGCAGGGAAAACTGCGCCGGTTCGTCGTAGCGGTATTCGGTGAGGTGGCTGATCTTCAGTCTCATGATCTGACCCGCTTAAGCATAGAACCGGTAGCCATCGGAGATCTCATTGCCGAGCTTGTTGTTGTGCGCGACGAAATCCTCGAGGAACTCATGCAGGCCCTGATCCATGACATCCTTGATGTTCAGGGTCTGCAGTGTGGTGCGGATGGCATCCGCCGTATCGTGCGCCGGCAGCCGCTCGCCATAGTCCTTGGCGATATAGCCAAGATTGCTGACGATCTTCTCGTAGGAATAGGCAAGTGAGCGCGGCATCTGCCCGTTCAGGATCAGGAAGTCGGCGATGTTCATGGCGCGGTATTCGCCGTCATAAGCCCAGCTATAGGAGCGGTGGGCAGAAACCGAACGCAGGATCGACTCCCATTGAACGTTGTCGACCGATGAACCGACCTGCGAGATCGATGGCAGCAGCACGTAATATTTCACGTCGAGGATGCGGCTCGTATTGTCCGCGCGCTCGATGAAGGTGCCGATGCGGGCGAAATTATAGAGCTCGTTGCGCAGCATCGAACCATGGAAGGCGCCGCGGATGAGGCCGGCGCGATGCTTGATGACATCGATGACTTCAGGCAGTTCCGCCGCCTTCAGCTTTTTCGACAACAGCTCCTTGAGATCGATCCAGCATTCGTTGGTCGCTTCCCAGGTCTCACGCGTCAGCGCGGTGCGCACCATGCGGGCGTTGTTGCGGCCGAAATCGATGCACGACATGACGCTCGACGCGTTCTGACGGTCGCGTAGCATGTAGTCGATGACGTCAGGGCCGGTCAGCTTCGAATGGCTCTCGTCGTAAAGTTCGCGCACGCCGGCGCTCTGCAGAACGCCATCCCAATTGTCATCACCGGCGTCGCTGCGCGTCAGCGACATGCGCAGGCCGGCATCGACAAGACGTGCGATATTTTCGGCGCGCTCGATATACCGGAACATCCAGTAGAGCCCGTTTGCAGTTCTTCCGAGCATCAGTCCTCCAATACCCAGGTGTCTTTGGTGCCGCCGCCCTGGCTGGAGTTGACGACCAGCGAGCCCTGCTTCAGCGCCACGCGGGTGAGCCCGCCCGGAATGATCTGCACCTTGTCGGAGACCAGCACGTAAGGGCGCAGGTCGACATGGCGGGGTGCGATGCCCTTGTTGACGAGGATCGGAACGGTGGAGAGCGACAGCGTCGGCTGAGCAATGTAGTTGCTGGGCTTGGCTTTCAGCTTGTCGGCGAAATCGGCGCGTTCCTTCTTGGACGCGGTCGGGCCGACGAGCATGCCGTAGCCGCCGGAGCCATGCACCTCCTTGACGACCAGTTCTTCCAGATGCTCAAGCACATATTTCAGGCTGCCGGCTTCCGAGCAGCGCCAGGTCGGCACGTTCTCGAGGATAGGCTTGCGGCCGGTATAGAACTCGACGATCTCGGGCATATAGGAATAGATCGCCTTATCATCGGAAATACCGGTGCCGGGCGCATTGGCGATTGTGATGTTGCCGGAGCGGTAGACATCCATGATGCCGGGAATGCCGAGGGCCGATTCCGGGCGGAAGGTGAGGGGATCGAGGAAGTCGTCGTCGACGCGGCGGTAGAGCACGTCAATCGCCTCGTAACCGCGCGTCGTGCGCATCTTCACCTTGCCGTCGATGACGCGCAGATCCGAGCCTTCGACCAGCTCGACGCCCATCGTGTCGGCGAGGAAGGAATGTTCGTAATAGGCGGAATTATAGATACCGGGTGTCAGGACCGCGACACGCGGCTTGCCCTTGCAGCCGGGAGGAGCGAGCGACGCCAAGCTCTGGCGCAGGAGATAGGGATAGTCCTCGACGCGCTGCACCTTGTTCTCGTGGAAGAGTTCAGGGAACATCTGCATCATGGTTTCCCGGTTTTCCAGCATGTAGCTGACGCCTGACGGCGTGCGGGCATTATCCTCCAGCACATAGAACTGGTCTTCACCTGTTCGTACGATATCGGTGCCGACGATATGAGTGTAGACGCCGCCGGGCGGCCGGAAGCCGATCATCTCGGGCAGGAAGGCAACATTTTTCTCGATCAGTTCGCGCGGGATGCGGCCGGCGCGGATGATTTCCTGCTTGTGGTAGATATCGTCGAGGAAGGCGTTCAGCGCGATCACCCGCTGCTCGATGCCCTGGGCAAGCTTGCGCCATTCGCGGGCGGAGATGATGCGTGGGATGATATCGAAGGGGATGAGTTTTTCGGAACTGTCGGCGTGGCCGTAAACCGCGAAGGTGATGCCGGTTTTGCGGAAGATGTTTTCAGCGTCGCGGGACTTTGAAATCAGGTGTGCCCGGTCTTGGCTGTTGTACCACTCAAAGTATTTTTCATATGGCGCTCGGGGACTTTCGTCTCCGGTGATCATTTCATCAAATGCCAAAGGTGTGGCTCCCCTTTTTTGTTCATTTGAATACAACGCAAAAGGCAATGCAAGAACCATGCACAGTTCGCATGGAAGATTCATAAAATCTTCTGCGATGCAAAAGACGGGTCAAAAACTGGGCATTTATCGGGATGGGGCGGGAGGCCGCCCTGCGTTAATTCGCTGTCGGCGCACAAAAGATGAGCAGGTGATTATTTCCTGCTCGGGCGACGGATCAAACTCGTCCGCGCCGGCGACCGAAGGACGGCCAAAAGAAAAGGGCCGGATCGCTCCGGCCCTACTAATATCGTTAGCTTAAGCGCGTTCGCGACGCGGGCCGCCGCCATTGCGGCCCTTGCGGCGCAGACCGCCATTGCCCTCGCGGCGCTGTTCGCCCTGCGGCTGCTGGTCGCCGTGATTGCGCGGCGGGCGGCCATGGACGTGCTGCTTGTGGCCGCGGTGATGGCCGGTCGCTTCCGTCTGGGCCGGGCGCTGATGCTGATTGCGGGCCGGGCGGAAATCCGAGGTCGAGGCCAGATCATTGTCCGGGCCGAGATCCGGAGCCTGCTCGTTGCGGCGCTGGCCGCGGAAATCCTGATTGCGATTGTTGTGCTGAGGGCGGGCGCGGCGCTCTTCACCGGCGCGTACTTCAGTGACGTCGCCATCGTGACGCGGACGGCGGTCCCCATGGCCGGGACGGCCGCCATTGCGGGTTTCGCTGCGTCCGCCTTCACGACGTTCGCCGCCTCGGTGGCCACCTTCGCGACGCTCGCCACCTTCACCACGGCCACCGTGGCCGCGCTGCTGGTTCTGGCCGCGGCCGCGATTGTTGCTGCGGGGTGCAGAGGCGCGCAGGTCAACCGGCGGTTCGCCGCTCGCCACCGCGATGCTGATGCCCATCAGCTTTTCGATATCGCGCAGCAGGCGCGCTTCGTCGGGTGCGCAGAAGGCAATCGCGATGCCGTCGCGGCCGGCACGGGCCGTGCGGCCGATGCGGTGCACGTAGGCGTCAGGCACTTCCGGCAGGTCGTAGTTGAAGACATGGCTGACGGCAGGGATATCGATGCCACGGGCGGCGACGTCGGTTGCGATCAGCGTCTTGATGGCGCCGTCGCGGAAGCCCTTCAGCGCACGCTCACGCTGGCCCTGGCTCTTGTTGCCGTGGATGGAGGCGACGGAATAGCCGACCTGCTCCAGATGCTTGGCGAGCTTTTCAGCGCCATGCTTGGTGCGCAGGAAGACGATGGCGCGGCCATCGGGGTTTTCGGTCAGCGACTTCTTGAGCAGAACCGTCTTGTCGTTCTTGCCGGGGACGAAGTGCACATATTGTTCCACCTTGTCGGCAGCCTTGCCCGGAGGCGTCACTTCGACCTTGACCGGATCTGTCAGATAATCGCCGGCGAGATCGGCAATCGCCTTCGGCATGGTGGCCGAGAAGAGCATGGTCTGGCGGCGCTTCGGCACCATCTTGGCGATCTTGCGCAGGTCATGCACGAAGCCGAGGTCGAGCATCTGGTCGGCTTCGTCGAGGACCAGGTAGCGCACGGCCGTCAGCGTGATGGCGTTGCGGTTGCAGAGGTCGAGCAGGCGGCCGGGCGTGGCGACGAGGATGTCGGTGCCCTTTTCGAGCTGCAGCTGCTGCTTGTTGATGGAGACGCCCCCGACGACGACATTGATGCGCAGCGGCGACTTGCGGATGAATTTCCGGAGGTTGTCGGCGATCTGGTTAACCAGTTCGCGGGTCGGGGCCAGGATCAGCGTGCGAACGGAGCGGTTGTCGGGACGCTTTTCTTCCTTGAGCAGGCGCTCGATGAGCGGCAGGCCGAAGGCAGCGGTCTTGCCGGTGCCGGTCTGGGCAAGGCCGATCAGGTCGCGGCCCTGGATGAGAAGTGGGATAGCCTGTTCCTGAATGGGCGTCGGCGTTTCGATGCCGAGCTGGAATAGGGTGGCGACGACCGGCTTGGAGACACCGAGCGATTCAAAATTGGTCAAGTCATAACCTTTTAGGGCGCGCCAAACATAAACGCCGGATCGCGACATTGCGGTCCGGTGTCAATCTGGCGTCAAGAACCCCGCGTGAAATGGGAACTTGTAAGTTGGAAAAAGCTTTCCAGCGCGTCTTGCCGCTCTTGGGTCGCGGCATTATCGGAATGCGCTCTGTCCTTCTTCAGCATCTGTTGCAGTGGCACGCTCACGCGGCGGCCGGAAGGTGAAAGCTGAGTGCCATGTGGTCTATTTCACGCCGAAAGTCAAGAGGATGGGCCGACGATGACCTCGGCAGGTATGGAAACGACGAAACGTTCCGGTACCGAAACTCGTCACCGCATTGGACCGGCGCCGCCGGGAGGTCGATCGGCGCCGGATGCGTTTTTTAGTCAGGGCAGACTTTGACGCGGTAGGGGTTGCCCCAATCATCGTGCCGCCATTCGATATGGCAATAGGACGGACGGTAATAGGTCCGGTAGACGGGATATGGGCGATAAACAGGGTAGGCGGGATAAGCCGGATACGCGGGACGTGAGGCGATCGCCCCACCCACAACGCCGCCGACGACGCCACCGGCAAGGCCGCCCCAGAAAGCATCGCCGGAACGGGCGTTCGCGGTCCCGGCCGTTGCCAGTGAGGCGCCGGCAAATGTCAGTGCAATCAGGCCCGCCGCCATTGTCTTATGAAGAACGGACATGTCGAATTCCTTTCGTGGTAGGCTCGTCATTGAAGCCATCGCCAAAATCCGCTGCGATCACGGCGCGTTAATGGTCGCGCAAGCCGCGGCGGGATTAAATTTTCTTCATATTTCTTGCCTACCCGAACTGCCTGGCGGCGTTTCCCTCGTGAGCTTCTGACCATTTCAGCTTCGTGCAAGCCTTTGTCGCCACTTTGTTCCTCAAATTCATAAGCTGGCTCGGACTCGTCGCCTGTGGAGTTTATGGTTAACAGCTTGTTAAAGGCCTTGGTCTTATAGTTGTTCTCAGAGATATTTCATTCATTGCGGGAGTGATGATTTTTGAATTCTACCGGGGAACTCCTAGAGCTGGCCTGCAGCCGGATCGCTGATCTGGATACCCCGGCCTATGTCAAAAACAGCGAACTTCGCTATGTCGCCGTCAACGAGGCCTATGCCCGTTTCTTCGGCCGCGAGATTTCCGACTTCATCGGCCGGCGCAGCCGCGAACTCTTCGACCGTCCAGAAGAAGAGGAGCGCGAGGACCGCGAACGCCGCGCGCTGGTGTTCGGTACGGAAGAGAGCGCCATTTCCTTCGATGCGGCCGGTCTCAGCCACGAGCGGGTGCTGATCGAGAGCTTTTCGCCCTCGCATGACCGCGCCTATGTGCTCGGCATTTTCGAAGCACGCGAGCCGCGCCGCGCCATTCCGGAGGTTGCCGATACGATGGCGGCCGATCTCGGCCGCATCCGCGCGGCGCTCGAAAAACTCGGCCATCCGATCGGCATCTTCGCCGAGGACGGCCGGCCGCTGGTCGTCAACGCCGCCTATCGCAATGGCAGCAGGTATGCGCCGGATGGCAGCAATTCTGCGCAGGCGGGTGAGGCTGCCTGGCATGAAAGCGTGCGCGAACGCGACCTGTTGCGGACCATCATGGAGGATCTTCCGGTCGCCGCCTTCGTGCGCGACGAGGAGCATCGGCTGGTCTATGCCAACCAATATTACGAGACCTTCACCGGCCACGCCCGTTCCAAAGCGCTTGGTATGACCGAGCATGAGATGTTCGGGCAGGAGGCCGGCGAGGCGATCTATCAGGAAAACCTGGAGGCGCTGCAAAACGGCGTGTTGACGGAGGTCGAAAGCGCCCTGCCGAATACAGACGGCGAAATCTTCCAGGTGATTTCCCGCGTCAACAGGGTGGTCACGCCTGACGGCAAGCGCTATGTCGTCGGTTCCTTCTCCGATATCACGCCGTTGAAAGCGCGCGAGAAGGAATTGATCGAGGCGCGCGAACAGGAAGAAGCGCTACATCAGGAAATCGAGAGCATCCTGCGCTCGCTTCCGGTCGGCGTGCTGATCCTCGATAACGATCACACCATCCTCTATGTCAACGACGAGTTCTACAGCATCTGGGAGCTGCCGCTCGACGACCGTTTCGATGGGCGGCCGTTCATCGATGTCATCAAGCGCAATTACGAACTCGGCCGCTACGGCGACACGCAGACGCCGGACGAGATCTATACCTTCCGCAAGGGGCTTTTCGAGGCGGCAAACCCGGAGCCGATCCAGCTCGACTGGGCGGCCGGGAAGTCCGTCATTTTCGATTCCAGGCGTATTTCCAGCAACCGCATCCTGCTGACCTATTCCGATATTTCCGCCGTGCGCGAGCGCGAGCAGGAAATCCATGAGGCGCGCGCTGCCCTGGAAAGCCTCGGCGAGATGATGCGCGATGCGACGCATGCCATGTCGCAAGGGCTCGCAATCGTCCAGGACGGTGCGATCAAGCTTTCCAATGACGGGCTTGCCGAAGTGCTGCGCATTCCGGCGGAACTGACTGAGACGGGCAGGGAATGGGGCGATTTCTTGCAGTTCTGCGCCGATCGCGGCGATTTTGGCGACAAGGCGGCCGAAACGCTTGAAGAATGGCGTACCAATATTGCCGCGCGCCAGCCGATCTCCACCGTCTTCCATATCGGGGGTGAGCGCTGGGTAAACATGGAAGCCACCATCAGCGAACGGCGGCATTGGGTGGCGCTCTTCACCGACGTCACCGAGATGAAGCAGCGCGAGGAAGAGCTGACGCAGCTTCTGTCGCGGGCCGAGGCTGCCGATCGCGCCAAGTCGGAATTCCTCGCCAATATGAGCCATGAGATCCGCACGCCGATGAACGGTGTGCTCGGCATGGCGGAACTGCTGGCCAAGACCAATCTCGACACCCGCCAGAAGACCTTCGTCGACATTATCGTTAAGTCGGGCAATGCGCTCTTGACGATCATCAACGACATCCTCGATTTCTCGAAGATCGACGCCGGGCAGATGAAGCTGCGCAAGGCCGCCTTCGATCTGGTTGAGGCCGTCGAGGATGTGGCGACGCTCTTATCTTCGCCGGCGGCAGAAAAGGACATCGAGCTTCTGGTGCGCGCCGCGCCTGATCTGCCCGCCGCCGTCATCGGCGATGCCGGGCGCTTCCGCCAGATCGTCACCAATCTCGTCGGCAATGCTGTCAAATTCACCGAGCGCGGCCATGTTTTCGTCGATATCGGTTCCGAGCAATCCACTGGCGGCGAGATCATGATCAGCATCCGCGTCGAGGATACCGGCATCGGCATTCCGCCCGAGAAGGTGGAAACGGTCTTCGACAAATTCTCGCAGGTTGATGCCTCATCGACCCGGCGGCATGAGGGGACCGGCCTCGGCCTTGCGATCACAGCCGGTCTCGTCGATCTCTTCGGCGGCTACGTCAATGTCGAAAGCGAATGGGGCAAGGGTTCTGTCTTTACCGTCAAGCTGCCTTTCGCAGTCGCTGCCGCGCGCATCGAACCGAAACCGCTGCCGATCAATGTGCAGGGTGCCCGCATCCTTGTTGTCGACGATAACGAGGTCAATCGTCGTATCCTGACCGAACAGCTTAGCCTCTGGGGCTTCGACGGGGTCGCCGCGGAAGGTGGGGCAACCGGTTTTGCCATTCTGAACGCTGCCGCCGATCTCGGTATCAAGGTCGATGCCGTCGTGCTCGACTATCATATGCCTGACATGAACGGCGCAGAAGTAGCCCGCCGTCTGCGCGCCGACAGCCGCTTCTTGGATCTGCCGATCATCTTTCTGACCTCGATGGATATTTCCGGCACGGAGAAGGAATTTGCGGCGTTGAACGGCCATGCGCATCTGATGAAACCGGCGCGCGCCAATTTGCTGCGCAATACGGTCGTCGAACTGGTGCGGGCAAGCCGTGTCAAACGGGCTTCCGAGGCCGAAATTGCAAGGCTGCAAAAGGAGGTCCAGGCACCGCCTGCGCCTGCGCCGATCCCGCAAAAGCGGAAGGCCGACTTCGTCGATGTTCTCGTTGCCGAAGACAATGAGGTCAACCAGATCGTCTTCACGCAGATCCTGCAGGGAACGGGGCTTTCCTTCCTCGTCGTCAATAACGGTCAAGAGGCGGTGGAGGCCTGGGAGCGGCATACGCCGCGGCTGATCATGATGGACGTTTCCATGCCTGTCATGAACGGTCATCAGGCGACCAAACTGATCCGCGAGAAGGAACAGGGGCAGGGCCATCGCGTGCCTGTCATCGGTGTGACGGCACATGCGCTGGAAAGCGACCGCGAGCTTTGCCTCGATGCGGGGATGGATGATTATATGTCCAAGCCAATCAGCCCCGAACTTCTGGAGGATAAGATCCGCCAGTGGCTTGGCCGTAGTGAATTGCAGCCGGGCCGCTCGGGCTACTGATTTTTCACACCGCAGAGCATTTCCCGCTTGCCCGCAAACCCCTTGCGCCGCTCGACAATGAAGCCGGCCGCCGCGAGGTTGCGGCGCACGAAGCCTGCCGCGGCATAGGTCGCGAAGCTTCCGCCGGGAGCGGTCTTTTCGCAGACGAGGCGCATCAGTTCTTCCGACCACATGTCGCTGTTGCGCGATGGGGCGAAGCCGTCGAGATACCAGGCATCGAAACCGGAAGCCGCCGCAGTGACGCCTTCGAGCGCGCGGCCGCAGACGACGCTGAGCCTCGTCTGTTCGTCGAGGTCGAGGGAGACGATGCCGTCAGGGCCATCCGGCCAGAGGGCAGCGAGTGCCTGGCGTTCGGGGTCGATTTCCGGCCAATGGGCAAGCGCACGGTCGATCTCCTCCCGGCGCATCGGGTAAAGCTCGAAGGACATGAAATGCAGATGCTGGCCCGGCCGGCGGCAGAGTTTCCACCGCCGCCATGTCTCGGAGAAATTCAGCCCGGTGCCGAAGCCGAGTTCGCCGATGCGAAAGCTCGTGCAGCCATTCCACCGTTCTGGCAGGCCGTTTCCGGCGAGGAAGACGTGGCCGCATTCCAGCCGTCCGTCGGTCTGGCAATAAAAGTGGTCGCCAAAGGCGGTTGAATAGGGCATATCGCCGTCGCGCCATTCGAGGGGCTGCGGCTTGCCCGCGCCGATCTGATCGGGATTGATGTCTGTCATGGAAAAAGCCGATAATCCCGCCCCGGCCCCGGGTCAATCATCGATCGATCTCCTCATCGTCGGCGGCGGCATCATGGGCCTGTGGGCGGCCGTTCATGCCGAGCGCCGCGGCCTCAACACCCTGCTTGTCGATACAGGCCGACTCGGCAGCGGAGCAAGTGGCGGGCTTCTCGGCGCGCTGATGCCGCACATGCCGGATCGCTGGTCGGAAAAGAAGCAGTTTCAGTTCGATGCGCTGGTTTCTCTGGAAGCTGAGATTGCCGCCATCGAGGACGCGACCGGGCTTTCGGCGGGCTACAGACGCTCCGGCCGGCTCATTCCGTTGCCGAAGCCGCATCTGCGCAAGATCGCGTCGGGCCATTCCGAAGATGCAGAGCTGCACTGGAGAGCGGGAGAGCGGCGTTTTCATTGGCATGTGCTGGATCGGCCACCAGGTCAAGGCTGGATCGATGCGGCAGCCGGCGAAAGCGGTTTTGTGCATGATACGCTTGCCGCCCGTGTCGCTCCTCGTCTGCTTATCGCTGCGCTCAAAGCCTTTCTGCGCAAGGCGCGGCATGTCCGGGTGCTGGAGAATACGGAGGTAACGGAACTCCATCCGGCGCGGGGGACGGCGGCGATCGAGGGCGGAGTGATCGCTTTCAGCCGCTGCATCCTTGCCGCGGGATATCGCTCGTTTCCCTTTCTGGAGAAGCTGACGCCACGGTTGCAGAAACCTCTCGGGCAAGCTGTGAAAGGGCAGGCGGCGCTGCTTGCGGCCGATATCGATCCCGGCCTGCCGACGATCTTTCGCGATGGCCTCTATGTGGTCGCGCATGAGGGCCGGCATGTGGCTGTCGGCAGCACGAGCGAGAATAGCTTTGCCGATCCCTTTTCCACCGATGAGCAGCTCGACGCGCTGATCGAGGCCGCCCGCGAGATGGTTCCCGCGCTGCGTGACGCGCCTGTCATCGAGCGCTGGGCCGGATTGCGCCCCAAGGCGATCGACCGCGATCCGATGGTCGGCGCCTATCCCGAGAATCACAATCTCATTGCCCTGACCGGCGGTTTCAAGGTCAGCTTCGGGCTCGCGCACCGGCTTGCGGAAGCGGCGATATGCATTGCAAGCGATGCAAATACAGAATTTTTGTTGCCGGAAAGCTTTGCAATTTCAAGCCACATCGCAGTCTCTTCACGTTAAACGTGAATTAGAAGACGCTCCGCTTCGTTATTCTGTCATGCAAATCACCTATCTGCTTGCGCATCGGCGGCGCGGGAGCGATCCGCGCCCACTTCAATCAGATGGAGGAAAATTGCATGCGCTATGCCATTTGCTTCACGCCATCAGCGAGCGATCCGCTCTCGCATGTGGCGGCCAATTGGCTTGGCCGCAACGTATTTTCGGGCGAAATGGTCGAGCCGCCGGCAATCCGCGGTCTCGGCATCCACGAGATCGCCTTTCATACGGCAGTGCCCCGCCGCTACGGATTCCACGGTGTGCTGAAGGCCCCTTTCCATCTCTCGTCCGACGTGTCCGAACCGCAACTTCTGCGCGATCTCATGCGGTTCTGCGGGACGCTTTCGCCTTTCCGGATTCCGCGTCTTGAAGTTGCGCGTCTCGGCACTTTCTACAGCCTGTCGCCGATCCGCCCCTGCGATCAGCTTCATCACCTCTCTTGCGCAATCGTCCAAGAGTTCGACCGTTTCCGCGCGCCCCTCAGCGAGGCGGATATAGAGCGCAGCGATCCTGACGGACTTTCGGCGGCGCAGTTTGCGAATTTGCATCGCTGGGGCAATCCTTATGTGATGGACGAGTTCCGCTTCCATATGCCGGTCACCGGGCCGGTCAATGCCGTCGATATGCCGCGCATCGAACAGGCGCTGCGATCGATATTCGATCCGGTGCTTGCCGAGCCGGTAACGGTTTCGAGTGTCGCGCTGATGATCGAGGAAGGTGCCGGCGGCCCGTTCCGGGTGCACTCGCTGCATCCGATGGGCAGGGTGAGTGCGCGCAAGATCGCCTGAGGCTCGCATCTCGGGCTGAAGGTCAGATACGCACTTTTACGCCTCGACTTTCCGCGCACGGATGCTACCGTTTCACCTGTCTTTTCAAAAGGTGATTTGATGGTATCCGAGACCTATCCGCGCAATCTCATCGGTTATGGGCGCAAGACGCCCGACCCGAAATGGCCCGGCGAGGCACGCGTTGCAGTGCAGTTCGTCATCAATTACGAGGAGGGCGGCGAAAGCTCGATCCTCGATGGCGATCCGGCTTCGGAAAACCTGCTGTCGGAAATCGTCGGCGCGCAGCCCTGGCCGAACCAGCGCAATCTCAACATGGAGTCGATCTACGAATACGGCTCCCGTGCCGGCTTCTGGCGGCTCTGGCGTCTTTTCACCGACCTCAAGGTTCAGGCGACCGTCTATGGGGTGACGCTTGCCATGGCCCGCAATCCGGAAGCAGTCGCCGCCATGAAGGAAGCCGGCTGGGAGATCGCCAGTCACGGCTATCGCTGGCTGGAATACAAGGATTTTTCCGAAGATCTTGAGCGCAAGCATATTCTCGAAGCTGTGCGCCTGCATACCGAGCTGACGGGGGAGCGGCCCTATGGCATGTACCAGGGCAAGCCTTCCGACAATACGCTGCGGCTGGTGCAGGAGGAGGGCGGTTTCTTGTATTCGTCGGACTCCTATGCCGACGATCTGCCCTATTGGGTCAAGAGCGTCGACGAAAGTCCCTTCCTGATCATCCCCTATACGCTCGAAACCAACGACATGCGCTTTGCCACGCCGCAGGGCTTCAATTCCGGCGATCAGTTCTTCACCTATCTCAAGGACGCCTTCGACACGCTCTATGAGGAAGGCAAGGAAGGCAGCCCCAAGATGATGTCCGTCGGCCTGCATTGCCGTCTCGTCGGCCGGCCCGGACGCGCAGCGTCGCTCAAGCGGTTCATGGAATATGTGCTGAAGCACGACAAGGTGTGGATCCCGCGCCGTCTCGAGATCGCGCAGCACTGGCATCAGAACCATAAGCCGGAACGATCTGATGATTTCGCGTGATGAATTTGTCTCCCGCTTCGGCGGGGTGTTCGAGCATTCGTCCTTCATCGCAGAGCGGGCCTATGACGACGGCTTTGTCGGCGAGAAGCTGACGGTGGATCGCGTGCATACGGAGCTCGTCGCCATTTTCCGCGCGGCGAGCAGGGAAGAGCGCCTCGGTGTGTTGCGCGCTCATCCCGATCTTGCCGGGCGGCTGGCGATATCGGGTGAGCTGACGGAAGACAGCCGGAAAGAGCAGGCCGGTGCCGGGCTCGACCGGTTGAGCCCGGAAGAACACGCGCGTTTTACCGAGCTTAATACCGCCTATACGCAGAAATTCGGTTTTCCCTTCATCATCGCGGTGAAGGGGCTGAACAAGGACGATATCCTTGCCGCTTTCGAAAAGCGGATCGACAATGATAGCGACGAAGAATTCGTGACTGCCGCAGCTGAGGTCGAGAAGATCGCGCTGCTGCGCCTGACATCCATGCTTCCGGAGACCTGAATGACCGTTATGACCGATACCAGCCTGCCAGCTTTCGCCACGGGCGCCATCAATCTTGCCTCGGCCCGTCTCGGCGCCAAGGGTCTCTACGCCACGGACGAATTCTTCGCGCCGCTGGAGCGCATGCTGCAGGACGTGCCGGCAAGCTTCGATCCGGATCTCTACGACGATAACGGCAAGTACATGGACGGCTGGGAAAGCCGCCGCAAGCGCGTGCCCGGCCATGACTGGGCGATCGTGAAGCTTGCCATGCCGGGCCGCATCTTCGGCTTCGATGTCGATACCAGCTATTTTACCGGCAATTATCCGCCGCATTGCTCGATCGAGGCTGCCTTTCTCGAAAGCGGCGATCCTGATGATGCAACGTCGTGGACGGAAATCCTGGCGAAATCGCCGCTTGGCTCCAGCGCCCATCATTTCTTCGAAAATGCCGACAAGGAGAAGATCTGGACGCATCTGCGCCTGCATATCTATCCGGATGGTGGCGTGGCGCGTCTTCGCGTCTATGGCTCTGCCTATTTCGACTGGTCGAAGGTCGGGCCTAGTGAGGAAGTCGATCTTGCCTATATCTTCAACGGCGCCAAATCGCTTGCCTGGTCGGATGCGCATTACGGCCATCCCGACAAACTGCTCGGCCCCGGCCGCGGCCTCAACATGGGCGACGGCTGGGAAACCAAGCGCCGTCGCGGACCGGGTCATGATTGGGCGATCATCCGTCTCGGCCATGCCGGCACGATCAAGCGCGTGATCGTCGATACCGCCTTCTACAAGGGCAATTTCCCGGACACATGCGAACTCTTCGGTGCCTATCTGCCCGATCTCGGCGATACGCTGTCTGAGGCCGATATTGCGGCTTCGGAAAACTGGAAGCCGATCCTGCCGCGCAGCAAGCTGCAGATGGATCACATCCACGAATATGGCAGTGACGCGATTGCCGATGTCGGGCCGATCACGCATGTGCGCTACGCCATGCATCCGGATGGCGGCACAATGCGGCTTCGGCTCTACGGGGTGAAGGCTTGAGTTCTTTTCTCTTTCAGTCGCGTCCCTTATATTCTCGGCATCAGGAGTGATGCCGCGATGAGGCCGTCGGAAGTACTGGAAAAGAACAGGCAGGCGATCCGTGAAGCGACCAGGCGCTTCAACGCGGCGAACCCGCGGGTCTTCGGCTCCGTTGCCCGCGGCGAGGATCGGCCCGACAGCGATCTGGACATTCTCGTGGATGCGCTTCCCGGAACGACCCTGTTCGATCTCGGCGGGTTGCTGGAGGAATTGCAGGATATTCTCAAGATCAAGGTGGACCTCGTGACGGCGGGCGGATTGCCCGAGCGCATCAAGCATCGTGTTCTATCAGAAGCCGCCGCCATATGAACCGTGAGCGCCTTCTCGAATATGTGGATAGGATGCAGGAGGCCGCTCAACAGGCTTTCGATCTGACAGAAGGCATGAGCCAGGAGCAGTTTCTCCATGACGTTCGCACACAATTGGCAGTGACGATGTCGCTGGTGCTGGTCGGGGAAGCAGCCGCACGGATTTCGGCCACCGATCCGGGTTTCATGCAGGTTCACACCGAGATTCCCTGGTCGCGGATCAAGGGGATGCGAAACCTGATCGTTCACGATTACTACCGGGCCGAACTGTCTGTCATCTGGCAGACGGTCAGAAACGATTTGCCGGCCCTGGTTTCCCAGCTTGAAAATGTCCGCCACTGGCGGGTGCAAGGCGAATAAGATCGTGTCCCGATTTCTCGACATACAGCCCCTCACCAAATCCGCTTTCGCAGCCTTCGGCGAGGTGATCGAAGCCGATCCCGCAACCATGCGCTATATCAACGGCGGCAATACCGAGCGTTTTCACGCGCTTGCTGTGCCTGACGTCGTAGGTGAGGGTGCGCATGTCATCATCAACCTCTTTCGTGGCCAGCCGCGCGCTTTTCCCTATGACGTCGGCATGATGGAGCGGCATCCTTTCGGCAGCCAGAGCTTTTCACCGATATCAGGCCATCCCTTCCTCGTCGTCGTTTCCCACGATGAAGGCGGACGTCCAGGCCGTCCGCAAGCCTTTCTCGCGCGCGGTGACCAGGGGGTGAATTATCGGCGCAATACCTGGCATCATCCGCTGATGGCGCTCGGCGAGCCGAGCGATTTTCTCGTTGTCGACCGTGACGGGCCGGGCAGCAATCTGGAAGAATTCTTTTTCGACGAACCCTTCATTATCAAAGAGCCAGGCTTATGACCGGACTGACCACGCATGTTCTCGATACTGCTCTCGGCAAGCCGGCACAGGGGCTGCGGATCGACCTCCTTCATATCGAGGGTGAGCTTCGCCACCATATCAAGACCGTCGAGACCAATGCCGATGGCCGCGTCGATGGCGGGCCGATCCTGACCGGCGAGAGCTTTCGCGTCGGTACCTATGAACTGCTTTTTCACGCCGGCGACTATCTGAGGGCAAACGGCACGCCGCTGCCGCATCCTGCCTTCCTCGATCTCGTGCCAATCCGCTTCGGCATTGCAGATACGTCGGCGCATTATCACGTGCCGCTGCTGATCTCGCCCTACGGCTATTCCACCTATCGCGGCAGCTGACATGCGTTTTGCCGCGATCGCCGATATCCATGGAAACTACCCCGCACTGGACGCCGTGCTGGCAGACATCGCTGCCCAGGGAATTACAGATATCGTCAATCTCGGCGATTGTTTCAGCGGTCCGCTGGAGGCGGGCAGGGTGGCGGACCGGCTTCTATCGCTCTCTATTCCGACCGTGCGCGGCAATCACGACCGCTATCTGATCGAAGGACCGCTGGAGGAAATGCATATATCGGACGCCGCCGCCTATGCGCAGCTAGGTGCTGCCCATTTAGAGTGGATGCGGTCGCTGCCGGTCGACCTGATCTACCGGGACGAGGTCTATCTCTGCCACGCAACGCCTGAGGATGACAACCTCTACTGGCTGGATATGGCCGTTGCCGATGGAAGCGTGGTGCTCAGGCCGCAGGCGGAGATCGAAGCGCTGGCGGAAGGTGTCGACAGCCCGTTGATCCTCTGCGGCCACACGCATATTCCGCGCATGGCAGCACTTTCCGGCGACCGCCTGATCGTTAATCCCGGCAGCGTCGGCGCCCCGGCCTATGACGACGACAAGCCTTATCCCCACAGGGTTGAAACTGGCCACGCGATGGCGAGTTATGCGGTGCTGGAAAAATCGGCCGGCGGATGGACGACGCAATTCCGCAATGTCCGATACGACAACATGGCCATGTCGGCGCTCGCAGAAGCCAATGGCCGGCCGGAATGGGCTGCCGCGCTTGCAACGGGCCGGATGCCCTGGAGCATCCCGCCCGAAAAAGATACGGTTTGAATATTATCGATGAAAAGCCTTCCTTAAAGCCAGCCACCGAGGGACATGGGAAGGGCCGCGCGCCCGTCGCCATTTCGGCCGGATGCCAAGCCGGCAACAAACGGCGCCGAGTGCCATTCTTCATGCAGAACGAGCGATGTTCCGCATTCTTGATTCAAATCAAAGAAACACGCGACCGGCAGGTTCAATGTTTGCTTGTCAATGTGGCTGCCCGTGCAGCTCGCGGAGGATTGTTCAATGGCGAACTTAACCCTGCATGCCCATTCCGAGGGATCTCCGGCAATTCCGGCGCATGTCTCCGTTCCGGTGCTTGGCACGACGCTCGCCGCCTTTGCGACCATTTCGTTCCTGCTTTGCATGCTGCTCGGCTTCATTGCCCCTGAATGGGGTCTGCACCGGCCGTGGCTGCAGTTCTATCTGGGGCTGACCGGCTTCGATCTGCGAAGCCTGGCGCTGGGAGTTCTCCAAAGCGTCGTCTTCGGTGCCTATGCGGTAGCATCGATCGGAGCTATCTTCAACGTCATCAGTCGACGCTTCGGCTGATCAGGGGAACGGAGCCGCTCACATGGTCGCCGACCACCGCAGGTTCGCATGGTTGAACGCAATGCTGACTGTCCTGGTCGCGCTTGCGCTTCTCTTCATGCCGGCCGCAGGCGTGGAGGCGATGCAGTGCCATGACCGCCCGCTTCATGAGCAGGCCGGTATCGGACACCCCTCCGTCCAGCAGGACGTCCACGCCTCTCCGCAGGGCGGCCTTCACACTCCCGGCCACAAGAGCTGCTGCGCGGTCCCGTGCGGTTTCTGTCTTGTCTTGCTCGGCGTAGATCGGGCGGAAGCTTCGGGAGCCATGGATTCCTCTCTCCACTTCGCATGGGCCGATCAGACCGGCAGCGGTCTGGCGCTTGCGCCGATGCTCGGTCCTCCTCGTCTTCCGGTCTGATGATTGCGGAGCCGCCTGCCGCGGCATCCGCTCGTTTCCGGGGCCTCTTCCCGGATCCTCAAGACCAATGGTCGGTAACCCGACCCTGAAGCAAGGATCAACACGATGAACCGTCGTGACTTTCTCAACGGCCTGATGGTCGGCGCAGCAGCGCTCGGCACATCGGCCGCCATCCGTCCCATCAACGCCTTTGCTGAAGACGCCAAATTTTCATCTATGCAGAGTGCGCCTCGCATCCTCTCCATCGGTTACAGGAGCATCGAGGTCAGGGGCAGGTCCGCTCGCGTCTTCGGCCTCGCCCAGCCAGACGGAAGGCCGGGGCTGACGCTGAACGCCGGAACCGAATTCGACGTCGCGCTGTCGAGCGCCATCGACGAACCGACCTTGATCCACTGGCACGGTCTGACGCCACCATGGGCGGCCGACGGTGTGCCCGACAATCCGGCCGCTCTTCTGAAGCCGGCGGAGACCCGCCGCTATACATTTCCGGTCGGCGCGGGCGGCACGCACTGGATGCACGCCCATACGCTGCAGGAGCAGAACCTGCTCGCCGCTCCTCTCATCGTGCGGACTGCGGAGGATCTGGAGCGGGACGAGCAGGAGGTCGTCGTCCTGTTGCACGACTTCTCATTTTTATCTGCGGAAGAGCTCCTGGCGAAGCTGAAGGGGAATGGGAGCGCCGCGTCCGCCGGCGTGCCGATGGGCCACGGCGCGATGCAAGGCATGGCCGGCATGCAGCATACGATGTCCGGCGGTGACATGTCCGGCATGGCGATGCCGGGAATAGCGGCCATGGACCTCAACGACATCGACTACGACGCCTATCTCGCCAACGATCGTACGCTCGATGACCCCGAGGTCGTCACCGTCGAGAAGGGCGGCCGCGTCCGCCTGCGGATCATCAACGGCGCCACGGCGTCTGCCTTCACGATCGACACGGGCAGTCTTTCGGGAGAGCTGGTCGCCGTCGACGGGCGGGGCGTGCAACCGGTCGCGGGGGCGTCCTTCCCTGTCTCCATGGGCCAGCGCCTCGACATCCGCCTGAGCCTGCCGAGGGAAGGTGGTGCGTTTCCGATCCTTGCCCTTCGGGAGGGAGCATCGGAGCGGACCGGCATCGTCCTTGCCACTTTGGGCGCAGCCGTCCGCAAGCTTGCGGTCGAGGGCCATGCGAAAGGGCCAGTCCTCGGACTCGATCTCGAACAGCGGCTGCGTCCGGTCAACCCGGCGGCGGCGCGCGCGGCAGACCGCCGCTTCGAGCTTTCGCTGACGGGCGATATGGCTGCGTACACCTGGGGCATCGAAGGCGCGGACGGTCTCGTCGTCAAGCGCGACGAGCGGATCGAGGTGGCGATCACCAACGCATCGATGATGGCGCATCCGATGCACCTGCACGGGCATCATTTCCAGGTGATCGGCATCAACGGGACGCCGGTCGCGGGCGCCGTGCGGGACACCGTGTTGGTACCGCCGATGGCAAGCGTCGTCCTGGCCTTCGACGCCGACAATCCCGGCCGCTGGCCGCTGCACTGCCACCACCTCTACCATATGGCGTCGGGCATGATGGCCTACGTGACATATGACGGCATCGGCTGACGCGGTTTCAATGACCGCGAAGCCTTTCCCGAACTCAATCGAACGAGGCATCCTCATGAACGACAATCATCCTCCATCGGCCTGGAGTAGCTATAGCCGGACCGTCTTCTTCGCCTTTGCCGCGATCGCTCTGGCGCTCATCGCCTACGAGCACCGCGTGCATGTCCTCGGCATCCTGCCGTGGCTCCTGATCCTGGCCTGCCCGCTGATGCATCTGTTCATGCATCACGGCCACGGCGGTCACGACCATGCCGGTCATGGGACCGGCACGAACCAACATAAGACTGAGGAGGTCGACCATGTCTGAGACCCCGGCCTACGGGCTCTGGAGCCTGGTGATCATCAATTCCGTAGTGTTCATCGTTTTTGCCGCGAGCTTCACGAAGGTCGAAGCGAAACGCGACTGGCGTTCGCTCGGCGCCTTTTCCGCTTTCATCATCGCGCTCTTCACGGAGATGTACGGCTTCCCGCTGACCATATACCTGCTGTCCGGCTGGCTCGGGCAGCAGTTTCCGGGCGTCGACTTCTTCTCGCACGACGCCGGCCACCTGCCGGAGATGATGTTCGGCTGGCGGGTCAACCCGCATTTCGGGCCGTTCCATCTCGCAAGCAACGTGCTGATCATCGCCGGTTTCTGGCTGCTCGCCTCGAGCTGGCATGTGCTCTACGCCGCGCAGCGCGAGCACCGCCTGGCGATCACGGGGCCATACGCCCGTGTCCGGCACCCGCAATACGACGCCTTCGTGATAATCATGATCGGGTTCCTGCTGCAATGGCCGACCCTGGTGACGCTCGCCATGTTCCCGGTTCTCGTCTGGATCTATGTGCGCCTGGCGAAGAGGGAGGAAGAGGCTTCGCGGGCCGAATTCGGAACCGCTTGGGACGCCTATGCGAGGGTAGTTCCCCGGTTCGTTCCAAAGTTCGGCCGCGGAACGAATACAGCCGGCACCCATCAGGGAGGAGCCGTCCATGACTGATCATCACACGCACGAGGGCCATGCGCACTCTCCTGGCGATCATCATCACGGAGAGAAGAAGCCCGCCATGCAGGCTGGCATCAGACCGGGGCCTCGGGAAGGCGTGATCTACACCTGCCCGATGCATCCGCAAATCAGGCGGCCCAGCCCGGGCACATGTCCGATCTGCGGCATGACGCTTGAGCCGGAAGTGGCGACTGCCGAGACGGGGCCGAGCCCCGAGCTTGTCGACATGAAACGGCGATTCTGGATCGGTCTCGTGATGACGCTGCCCGTCCTCGCCCTGGAGATGGGCGGCCATCTCACCAATCTCCACATGCTGCTCGGCGCGCAGCTTGCGAACTGGATCCAGCTCCTGCTGGCGACGCCGGTCGTTCTCTGGGCGGGGTGGCCATTCTTCAAGCGGGGTTGGGCCTCTCTCGTCAACCGCAGCCTCAACATGTTCACGTTGATCGCGATGGGCACGGGCGTCGCATGGGTCTACAGCGTCGTCGCCACGGTTGCACCCGGCATCTTTCCGGGCACCTTCCGGGCAGTCGATGGCTCCGTCGCGATCTACTTCGAGGCGGCGTCCGTCATCACCGTCCTCGTGCTATTGGGGCAAGTCCTTGAGCTCAGGGCGCGAGAGCAGACCGGCGGCGCCATCCGGGCGCTGCTTGATCTCGCGCCGAAAACGGCCCGCCGCGTCAGGGACGACGGCTCGGACGAGGATGTCGGGCTCGACGTCGTCGTGGTGGGGGACCGACTGCGCGTGCGGCCCGGCGAGAAAGTGCCGGTCGACGGCGAGCTGGTCGAGGGGCGTAGTTCCGTCGACGAATCCATGATCACGGGCGAATCAATGCCGGTCACCAAGGACGTCGGTGCCAAGCTGATCGGCGGCACGCTCAACCAGAGCGGCGGCTTCGTCATGAGGGCAGGCAAGGTCGGGCGCGACACGATGCTGGCGCAGATCGTGCGCATGGTCGCCGACGCGCAACGTTCCCGCGCGCCGATCCAGCGGCTCGCCGATCAGGTGTCGGGCTGGTTCGTCCCGGCCGTGATCCTCATCGCGATCGTCGCCTTCGTCGTCTGGGGCATCTGGGGGCCGGAACCGCGCTTCGCCCACGGCCTCGTCGCCGCCGTCGCCGTGCTGATCATCGCCTGTCCCTGCGCCCTCGGTCTTGCAACGCCGATGTCTATCATGGTGGGTGTCGGCCGCGGCGCCCGGATGGGCGTGCTCATCAAGAACGCCGAGGCGCTGGAGCGCTTCGAGAAGATCGACACGCTGGTGGTCGACAAGACCGGCACGCTGACCGAAGGCCGGCCGAAGGTTACGGCAATGAAGACAGTCGCCGGAATGGATGAAACCGAACTCCTACGGATGGCCTCGACGCTCGAACGCGCCAGCGAGCATCCACTTGCCGCCGCCATCGTCGCCGCAGCTCAGGGCAAGGGCATCGTCCTCGGCGAGGTCCGGGATTTCGACAGCCCCGTCGGCAAGGGCGTCACCGGCATCGTCGACGGCAGGAGACTGGTGATCGGCAGCCACCGGATCATGGCTGAGGCGGGCGTCGATCTGTCGGCCCTCATGGCCGACGCCGAGACGCTGCGCGGCGAGGGAGCGACGGTGGTCTATGTCGCGATCGACGGCAAAGTGGGTGGTCTCATCGCCATCGCCGACCCCGTCAAGGAGACGACGCCTGCCGCTCTGCGCTCGCTGCAGGAGGAGAAGATTCGCGTCGTCATGCTGACCGGCGACAACAGGACGACGGCCCAGGCAGTGGCACGCAAGCTCGGCATAGACGAGATCGAGGCGGAGATCCTGCCGGAGGACAAGGGCAAGGTGGTGGCGCGGCTTCGAAGCGAAGGTCGCGTCGTCGCCATGGCGGGAGACGGGGTCAACGACGCTCCGGCGCTTGCCGCCGCCGACGTCGGCATCGCCATGGGCACGGGAACAGACGTCGCGATCGAGAGCGCCGGGGTCACGCTGTTGAAGGGCGACCTGCAGGGGATCGCCAGGGCGCGCAAGCTCAGCCACGCGACCATGAGCAACATCCGCCAGAACCTGTTCTTCGCCTTCATCTACAACGCCGCGGGCGTGCCGATCGCTGCGGGCTTGCTCTATCCGGCCTTCGGGCTGTTGCTTTCGCCGATTATCGCGGCAGCGGCCATGGCGCTGTCATCGGTCAGCGTCATCGGCAACTCGCTGAGGCTGCGCAACGCGGCGATCGACTAGGCTGTTCGGCGGCGCCACCGCCGAACACGACTTCGAAACCGCCGGTCCCGCTTACGGGGCAAGGTACGAATAGAGACCAAACCAAGGAGAAGCGACATGAGAACAAGAATTCCGAGCGCGGTCCTGCTGGCCGCAGCGATCGCCGTCGGCAGTTCAGGGCTCGCCCTCGCGCAGACGAGCGAGGGAGATCTCCATCATCCCGCGAATTCGACGCAGGCGACGCCGGAGCCGGGAACAGAGGGGATGACCGGACGGAGCCAGGGGGCCATGCCCGGCCCCGACATGATGCCGGGCGGGATGATGGGGCGTGGCATGATGCAGCCCGGCATGATGGGCGGCATGCCGCCGATGGGGATGCGCGGACAGATGATGAAGATCATGTTCGCGGTCGCCGATACCGACGGAGATGGCGCGCTGTCCTTCGAGGAGGTGACGGCCATCCACAAGCGGATCTTCGACAGTGTGGACGCCAACAAGGATGGCAAGGTCACGCCGGAGGAAATGCAGGTGTTTTGGGGGCAATAGGTGTCCCTGACCATGACCAAGAGGATCGACGAGTTTGCCTTTCGGCCGTTGCGGACGCGATCAATGGCGGCGTTGCTGCTGGCGATGTTCGCGATCGCCCTCGGCTATGGATTCCTGCTGCCGATCCTCCCGTCCACGATCGCCAGGATTGTGGACTCATCGGACACGGCCGTCCTGTCGCGGCATACCGGCGTGCTCACGGGAATCTACACTCTTGCGCTATTCCTATTCGCTCCGTTGTGGGGACGGCTGGCGGATAAGTACGGGCGACGTCCAATGATCGTCGCCGGACTGGCGGGCTTTGCCTCCACCCTGGCGCTGTTCGCCATGGCGGAAACGCTACCGACGCTTTATCTCGGTCGGTTCCTCAATGGCGCGTTCGCCTCCGCGATCGCGCCGGCCGCCTACGCGGTCGGAGACCGTGCTCCGACGAAGGAATGGCGAGCCCATCGGTTCGCGCTTTTGAACATCGCGGGAGCCAGTGGCTTCCTTGTCGGGCCGATGATGGGAGGGTTCATCGTCTCCGGCGTCCGCATCGCTTTGCCGGGCCTCGGCGAGGCGGCGGTTTCCCGTTCACCATTTTTCGCTACTTCGGCTTTCGCGGTTGTGGTGGCCTTCCTCATCCTGTCATTCGTGCCCGGCAAGGTGGCGCGTGGCTCGGTTCGAAGGCAGGATGCGAGAGGGATGGGAGGCCGGGCCGCACTGCCTCGCCTGCTGGCGGTCTCCTTTGTGACCGCCTTGGCTGTAGGGGCGTTTGAGGTGGGCCTGTCTCTGCGCGGCATTGAGAGCCTTGGTATGAGCACCTATCGGCTAGGGCTGATGTTTACCGAATGCAGCTTTGTGATGCTGGTTGCGCAGTCGGTCGTCTTTTCACCGCTCGTCAGGCCGGAGGCTACGCGCTGGCTCCTGACGCCGGCGCTGGCGATACTTGCTGCAGGCGTTGCTGCTGTTCCCTTCGCATTGTCAGAAATCAGCATGACCGTCGTGGTGGCCGTGATCGCGGCCAGCGCCGGCGTTCTTTCTCCAGTTGTCACCTACTGGATTTCGATGAGTGCCGGAGAACGGCAGGGCGTCGAGCTCGGTTGGCAGACCGCGTCCGCCAGTCTCGGTCAGGCCGCCGGGTCGGCAGCCGGAGGTGTTCTCTTCAACCTGACGCTCGTGCCGAATGCATCCTTCACGCTGACGGCGGTGGCCGTTCTTGGAGGACTCGTCGCAAGCGTTGGTATTCCTCGGCTGCTGGTCTCGAATGACCAACAGTCATCAGTCTCTTCTACTGCCGTGCCATCCACAACGAAGTCGGCAAGCGGAGATCGGTCGTGACCGGCGCCTCCGAAGCCGCACACGTCCTCTTCATCAACCGGATCCAGGCCATCCAGATCTAAGCACCATGTCTCAGGACCAGTCTTTACTCCCATCCACCGCCAGTATGCCCAGAGCAGCGCGACAGTTCCGGGCTTACAGCGACGCTGTCCGTAGCTCGCCGGGGCGCTACAAACTTCTTCTGCTCGCCCTCGGTTTGGCTTTCATCGTCGGTGCGACCACAATCGGCCAGCTTCGGCTGAACGCCTGGAACGAGCCCTTTTTCGACGCGCTCAGAAACAGGGATCTTGCCTCGTTCGGTCACCAGCTCGTCGTCTTTGTCGTCGTCGCCGGGGTTCTCATTTCCCTGAACATCGCGCAGACATGGTTCGATCAGGGGACGAAGATCGCCTTGCGTGACTGCCTCACCCGCGATCTGCTGGCTCAGTGGTTCTTACCCCGAAGGGCCGTGCTTCTTGAAGGCGCAGGCCCGGTCGGCAGCAATCCCGACCAAAGAGTTCAAGAGGATGCCAGACGCCTCACTGAGCTCACAGTGGCCCTTGCCGTCGGCATCTTCCAGTCCACGCTGCTGCTGTTGAGCTTCGTCGGCGTACTGTGGCTGCTCTCCCGCGGCTTCATGTTCGAAGTCGGCGGACGCAGCTTCCACATTCCAGGTTTTATGGTCTGGGCGGCCCTGATCTATGCGGCGTCGGGGTCGTGGCTGAGCTGGCGCCTTGGTCGTCCGCTGACAGGTCTCAATGCAACCCGCTATGCCAGTGAGGCGGAATTCCGATTCGGACTTATGCAGGCGAGCGAATCCAGGGACGGCATCGCGCTCTCCGGCGGCGAAGAAGGCGAACGGAAACGGCTTGAACGCGAATTCGAGGGCGTGATCGGCGTCACGCGGCGGCTCGCCAACGTGACGACACGGCTGACAGGCGTTACGGCAGGATACGGATGGTTCGCGGCCGTGGCCCCGATTGTCGTCGCCGCGCCAGGATATTTCGGCGGCCAGCTCACCTTCGGGGAGCTGATGATGGTCGTCGGAGCCTTCAATCAGGTTCAGCAGGCTCTGCGGTGGTACGTCGACAATATCGGCAACATAGCAGACTGGCTGGCCACGCTTCAGCGCGTTATGGACCTGCGCCAGGCGCTCCTCGCACTGGACCAGGCCGCTCCGTCGCAGAACCGCATCGCCGTGCTGGAAAACGAACCGACGCTTGTTATCGAGGATATTGTCATCGACATGGCTGACCGCGCGATTTTCCTTGAGGAATCGAAGGTGGCGCTCCAGCCGGGAGAGCGCGTCCTTATTATCGGCAGGCCGGGTGCAGGAAAGAGCACGTTGTTCCGTGCGCTCGCCGGGCTCTGGCCGTGGGGCACCGGCCTACTGCGCCGGCCTGCAAAGACGACCACCATCTTCCTTCCGCAGAGATCATACGTGCCGCCCGGATCCTTGAGGGAGGTTCTGGCGTACCCCTCCGAACCTTCCGCCTTTGAGGAGAAGGAATTCGCTCGTGCACTGAGACGAACGAACCTCGACCATCTTGTCTCTTCCCTCGACCGCGTTGCTCGATGGGACAAGGATCTGACGGTCGACGAGCAGCAGCATCTTGCCTTCGCCCGGCTTCTCGTTCACAGACCCCAATGGGTCGTCAGCGACGAAGCCCTGTGTCACCTCAATGAGGATGACCGGAAGATGCTGTTCTCGCTCTTCGACAGCGAACTGTCGAAGACGTCCGTCCTCAGCATATCGAGCAACGAGGCGCAGTACGGGTTCTATTCAAGGACGCTTCATCTGTGTGCGCGCCCACGTGGGGAGCCAAACGGGAGCACGGCCTGGAATTAACCATTTTTTGACCATGCTCGTTAACAATAGGAGGCCATGATTTATCGAGTTTAGCCGCGAGCATTGACTTTGCGCTGCGGACTGGAGGAGCGCACCTTGTTCAGTGTTACGTGGCGAAACGCAGATCGGGTGCCGGGCACGACATTCGATCTTGTGAGACGCATGACAATAAGAACTTGTGCGGCTCTCGGGTGTGCCAGCGCTGTATGGAGCCTTTCCGCAGCAGGCGTTGCTGCCGAAGAGCGTTCATTAAAGCTCTACTTCGGCCATACAGGCGAACGGGCGATTATTACGTTCAAGCGAAATGGCGTCTTTGATCCCTATGGCCTGAAACAGCTCAATGGTTTCTTGCGTGATTGGCGCCAGAACAAAACCATCAACATGGACCCGCGCCTGTTCGACATCGTATGGGAAATGTACAGGCGAAGTGGGGCTACGGACTACATCAACGTCGTTTCCGGATATCGGTCGCCTGGTACCAATGCCATGCTCCGCACCCGGTCTTCGGGCGTCGCCAAGGAAAGTCAGCATACACAGGGCAAGGCAATCGATTTCTTCATCCCTGGGGTGAAGCTTGCCACACTTCGCGGCCTTGCGATGCAGATGCAGGGCGGGGGCGTAGGGTATTATCCGACCTCCGGCTCCCCATTCGTCCATGTCGATGTTGGTCGAATTCGAGCTTGGCCCCGAATGAGCTATCAGGAGCTGGCCAGACTGTTCCCTGACGGCAAGACACTTCATATCGCGAGCGACGGCAGAACTCTTCCTGGATATGCGTTCGCAGTAGCCGAATACAAGCGTCGAGGCTCAGTCGCGTCAGTTGAGATTGCCAGTGCCGCCCAGGACGCGAAGCGGTCGAGAGGCAGCATGTTGAGCAACCTGTTCGGGGATCGGGATGCAAAGGAACAAGGTGATGCCAGGTCGCAGGCGACCGAAGCATTGCCTGCGCCTGCCGCGAAAGAGGCGACGGCTCTTGTGGCAGGTCCTGATAGCTCGCTTGCCCTGATCAAAGCGCCAGTCCCTTCCGCGCGTCCTCCTGAAAGCATTCTGCTGACAAGTCTGGTGCCCTCCAAAATGCCGCCGGGGTCCCAGGCGCTGAACGACCTCATTTCCGACACCGCTACTGGTACGGGGGACGTTACAGCGTCCGCCGACGAGAAAATCCCGCTGCCGACGTTCGCGCAGCGCGAGGCAATTCCCAATGAGACAGACGAGATCGTCACGGCTTCGATTGCTCCGCTGCCGGATGCGATTGCGGCCTTGTCGGAAGTTCCGTCGACTCCCAAGAGCGGTGCCTTGATGCTTCTAAGTGCGACAGATCACGTACCGAGGACAACCTTCGCCGTGAGCTACAATGCAAGGGCATTCGAGACAGCAAAGTTCAGAGCGACCGCGACGCTCAATCACGAGCGGCGAGGTATCGATCCCTGCCCACCCATGACGGCAGCGAAATCATCGAAGACACTAGCTGAACCGTGCTGAACTGAGAAATCAGACGCTGAAGCCACAGGAGCGAACTGTTGAAGGCGTTCGTCCTCGCTGTATCCAGCACAACCAGCAGGAGCCTGTTCGAGGATTCTTCATCCCATGTACCCAGGTGATCCCGGCATTGCGGTGATCGCGGTGCGCGCGCGGATGTACTAGGATCATTGCGCTGCATTGACCGGGGGAGGCGGAAATGCGCCGAATTCTTTTCACTCTGATCCTGTGCGTCGTGCCGGCGTCAATATCTTCCGCCTCCGGCCACGCTGTGTTTCACACCGCCTCGTTCGGCGATGGCGGATCCGTGAGCCTCAGTATCGCTGAGGGAAGACCTTCCCGCTATTCCGCCTTCGATTTCGACGCCATTATCACGCTTTCCGAAGCCGACCATGGGGGAGCCGTTCTCTATCGCGATGGGGGACGCCATCAAGTAAGCGTCCGCTGCGCTGCCCCCGCGATGGTGAGGATCAGCGCCGTTGACTATCCGGTAGATGTTTCCATCCCGTCCGGCGGTGACTGGAAGCACGATCTCTGGGCAGCGCTATGCAACGCTCCGGTTTCCTGAGTGGCGGTGCGAAATAGTTCAATTGATCAAAGGCGGGTCAAGTGTCAGCCCGCCCGGGTGTCGTCGACGGCAAGGGTTCCCTCTCCGATGGGCGGAGGCAGGGCATAGTTGGTAAGAGAACCTGGAAGTCGCTCTGTATGTTGCCGGTTTCATAGACATCCTGCGTTTGCGCCGTCGAAGTGGAGTTCGCTCGAATATAGGCAATGTCGATCGGCTCGCGGCGTCCCGTGAGCTTGACTGCCTGCTGTCGGTGCCAGCGGCGGGCGTTCAATTCGCCGGGAATCCCGCGCAACAGATCGACCGAGACAACCAGAGGGACTGCCAGGAACTTCGCCAGCGCCTCAAGCCGTTGAGCGACGTTCACTGCGTCGCCGATGACGGTGAACTCGTCGTGGAAGCCGCTTTCGAGGACGCCCCCGATGACCGTGCCGTAGTGAAGGCCTACACCTGTCGCCAACGCCGGACTGCCGCGTTTGGAATTGGAAAGGCGCCAGCCGTCGAGTGCTGCGGTCAGTTCCACTGCGCATGCCAAGGCCCGGGAGGCATCGTCGGGCTGCGGCTTCGGTTGCCCGAATACCGCCATCACGCCATCGCCGATGAACTTGTCGACCGTGCCGCGATAGGCAAATACGGTGCCCGCGACGATCCGACGATACTCCGCCAGGACACGCGCAAACTCGCGGGGATCGGCGATTTCGGAATAGCTGGTGAAGTCCCTGATGTCGACGAACATGATCGCCGCGTCTCGACGTTCAAGATCGAGAACTGCGCTTGCATCCTGAAGATCTGAAACGACGGTTGGTGAGAAGAACCTCGACAGGTTCATGCGCCGCTCCTCGATCTTCAGCGCATGCCTGCGCGTGCGGTCGTGGTCCAGCGAGACAAGATAAACTGCCAGCGCCGTGAATCCGAAGCTGCTGGTCAGAACCAGGTCCTGGCTGAAGAAATTACCCAGCAGCGAACCGGCCGCATTTGCATGGTGTCGGTAGGCCATGATCGCCAGCATCGTGAGCCAGCACGCCACCACGATGCTCGAGAACAGCACGATCAGACGGTGGTCGAGCTTGAGTGCGATGTGATTGAGGAGAATAAATGCGACGACCAGGCTGGATGTCGTGAGAGTGTGGTTGTCGGTGATCGGGCTGGCGAGGATGTGTTCATAGAGAACGACGACCACCAGCACCGCATCGAGCGCGACAAAGCCTGCCTTCAGATTTTCTCGTGCTGGGAAACGTGTGGCGGTCACGATCGACGCGACGCTGATGCCTAGATAGACGAGGGCTACGCTCACGTGGGTTGCGAAGCTGGACTGGCTGTCGCCGAAGACCAGATTGGCGAAGAGGATCAGAAGGACGACAAACCGTAGCGAAGTAGAACGAATCTCGCGGGCAGCATCTCCCTCTCCAAAGGGTGTCTTATGATCCATGGAACCGATTTTGAGGTGTCGGATTGGTCAGGAGCAGGTAGGCCGGACCCTGGAGCCCGGCCACCCATCAGGATTATTTCACCTGGGTGACGGTGAGTTTGCCGTCCACGCGTTCGGCGACGAACTCGACGTTCGATCCTTCCTTCAGCTTCTCGAGCAGAGCCGGGTCCTCGACGCGGAAGACCATCGTCATCGCGGGCATGTCGAGGTTCTTCAGGTCTTCATGCTTGATGGTAACCTTCTTCGACTTGGCGTCGACCTTGGTGACTGCACCCTTGGTGAATTCCTGGGCGAACGCGCCGAAGGCCGCGCTGGCCGAAAGCAGAACGGCAAGGCCGAGTCTCATAGCGATCTTCATCTCTTTGTCTCCTTGGTTTCGGTTATTTCCCAGCGACGGTAACGTCGCCGTGCATGCCGGCTTCGTAGTGGCCGGGGATCAGGCAAGCGAATTTGAATGCGCCGTCGGTCGTGAACTTCCAGACGATCTCGCCGGACTGGCCTGCCGGAAGGCGGATGGAGTTGGCGTCGGCATGTTCCATTTCGGGAAACTTCTCCATGACCTTCTTGTGCTCCAGGATTTTATCTTCCTGATCGAGCACGAATTCGTGGTCGACAGTTCCGGCATTCTTGATCGCGATCTTGATGGTCTGCCCCTTGCGGACGTTGAAGACCGCCGGCGTGAACAACATCTTGCCGTCGTCGGTTTCCTTCATGGTGACGCGCACCGTCTGTGTCACCTTGGTCTTATCGCCGGGTTCCCCGACAGCCATCTTTTCGTCGTGACCGCCGGCATGGTTGCCGGAGGCAAGGGCGGGAGTTGCGAGCGCTGCGAGAGCCAGTGCCAATAGATAATTCTGCATGCATAGATCCTTTTGAGTGTTAGATATCGAGCCTCAGCCGTTCGTCGGCTTCGGCGTGATCTGCGTCTTCGCGTCTCTGGCCTTGGTCGCGTCCGGCAGTTCGCCGGTCCACTCCCAGGCCTGCGTCCCGGGCGGGTTCTCGTACCAACCCGGATCGGAGTAATCGTCCGCCGAGATGCCCTCGCGGACCTTCACGACCGAGAACATGCCGCCCATCTCGATTGGGCCGTGCGGCCCCCAGCCGGTCATCATAGGAACGGTGTTCTCGGGTATGGGCATTTCCATTTCGCCCATGTCGGCCATGCCCTTGGTGCCCATGGGCATGTATTCCGGTTGAAGCTTTCTGATCTTCTCGGCGAGCTTCGACTTGTCAGCTCCAATGAAGGTCGGAATGTCGTGCCCCATCGCGTTCATCGTGTGGTGCGACTTGTGGCAGTGGATCGCCCAGTCGCCGAGGTACTTGGCGTCGAACTCGTAGGCGCGCATAGCGCCGACGGGGATGTCGATGCTGACCTCCGGCCAGCGGGCCTCGGGCCGGACCCAGCCGCCATCCGTGCATGTCACCTCGAAGTCATAGCCGTGCATGTGGATCGGATGGTTCGTCATCGTCAGGTTGCCCACCCGCACCCGCACCCTGTCGTTCTTCGACACCACGAGAGGGCTGATGTCCGGAAACACCCGGCTGTTCCAGCACCACATGTTGAAGTCGGTCATCTCCATGATCCGCGGCACGTAAGAGCCGGGATCGATATCGTAGGCATTGAGCAGGAAGACGAAGTCGCGGTCGACGCGCATGAACTTCGGATCTTTCGGATGGACGACGAAGAAGCCCATCATGCCCATCGCCATCTGCACCATCTCGTCAGAATGCGGGTGGTACATGAAGGTGCCCGACTTCACGAGATCGAACTCGTAGACATAGGTCTTGCCGACCGGAATGTGCGGCTGCGTCAATCCGCCGACGCCATCCATGCCCGACGGCAGGATCATGCCGTGCCAGTGGATCGTCGTGTGCTCCGGTAGCTTGTTGGTCACAAAGATGCGCACGCGGTCCCCTTCGACCGCCTCGATCGTCGGACCGGGCGACTGGCCGTTATAGCCCCAGAGGTATGCGGTCATGCCGTCGGCCATCTCGCGTTCGACCGGCTCGGCGACGAGGTGGAATTCCTTCACGCCGTTGTTCATCCGGTGGGGCAGGGTCCAGCCGTTAAGGGTGACGACCGGCTGGTAGTCCGGACCCGAGGTCGGATGGAGCGGCGGCTGCATTTCCGCCGATTCCATTGTCGGAGCGTCGGGGAGGCCCATCGCCGATGTTTTTGTCCAGGCACCCGCCGCCAGCAGGGCGGCGCTCGCACCGAATAATTGTCGTCTGTTGAACATGGTGGGTTCCTTTCTCAATGGCCGCTGCCACCACTGCTTTCGGAAGCAGCGGCGACCTCGGTCTCTGCCGACGCGTTAGTCGCGCCGCCGCCGTAAATCGCAGGGGCGAGATTGGCTTCGGCGAGCCAGAAATCGCGCTTGGCGTTGACGGAGAGCAGGATGGAATTGATCTTGTCGCGCGTGTCGGTCAGCAGCTCGAAGGTGTTCGAGATCATGCCATTGTAGGTCAGCAGGGATTCCTCCTCGACCTTGGTGCGAAGTGGCACGACGTCATTGCGGTAGTGCCGCGCGATGTCGTAGTTCGAGCGGTAGGCCTCGTAGGCGGACCGGGCTTGCGACCGGACGTTGACGGCCTTCTCCGCCAGCAGGTTCGCCGCCCGCATGTATGCCACCTCGGCCTTGCGCATCCGCGCCTTGCCGGTGTCGAAGATCGGGATCGCGAACTCCAGTTCCACCTGGGCGGTCGTCCTGGTCTTCTTCTCGTCGTCCTCGATTTCCCGTTCCGTTTCGAAACCGGTCAGGATTTCGAGGTCGGTGGCGTAGCGGGTCGCTTCGGTGAGCCCGTAGGACTTGGCGGTGGCTTCGAGTTCGAGTTTCGCGACCTGAAGGTCGATCCGGTTCCTCAGAGCCTCGGCCTCGATGGTGTCCCGTTTGACGACGGACTTGGGCAGCGGTGGCAGGCTATTTGGAACCTGGTAATCAAGGTCTGAGCCCCAAAGGCCCATGAGCCGGGTCAGCTCCTCCTTGGCGAGCCGCGCAGCCAGTCGGGCCTTCGCCGTCTCTCCGGCGAGTTCGGCGACGAACACATGCTCGCGGGCCTGGGCACCCTTGGTCATCGCGCCTGTCTCGCCCAGCTTTTCAGCGAGTTCCGAGGCTGCGTCCGCCGTCGCCTGGGCGCGCTGGAGCTGTCCGACGTTCTCCCAGGCCGCCACCGCGCCGATCCAGGCACGCCGCGTGTCGGCGGCGACCTGGAGCGTTCTCACGGCCGCGGCCAACTGCGCCTGGCGGAAGCGGGTGTCGGCGATCGCGATGTCCCTGTTTTTGGTCGCGAGCGCCAGGATGTTGGTCGTGATCATCCCCTCGATGGTCTTGAACGCCTCCAGTTCCGGGGTGCCCATGCCCGTCGTGCCGATGGAGACGGTCGGGTTAATGAACATCGTCGACTGCCAGGCATCCGCCGCGCTATCGCCGAGATCGGCGTAGGCGGCCTGGAGTCCCTTGTTGTTCAGGAGGGCGATCTGGACCGCCGTCTCCACGTCGAGGGACTTCTTTTGAGCGAGCAGGCTTTTGACCTGCGCCGACGCCGACCTGGCCTGGCTCTGGTTCTGGATCCAGACGGTCTGCTTCGCCGTAGCAATGGCGGTCTTGTTGGAAACGGTGGTGAAGCCTGCCTCCTTGCCGGAGTACTCGGTGCCTGTGACGCAGCCGCTCAGTACCAGCGGGAATGCCAGCACCGTTGTCAGTTTCTTAAGGCCGATCATGAGGCGTCTCCTTTCGCGGGAGACTGCAGATCGTTCTGTCTACGCCACGGCTTGGGATCGACGGGCTGCCTGGCGACGTAGCCCGAGATCGGCGACCGGAATCCGACCGGGCGCGCGGAAGGCTGTTCGATCGCGGCGGAGGACGCCACCACGTCGGGAGGAAGCGTGGATGCGCAGCCGCCGACAAGAAGCGGCAGCCCCACCACGAAAAGCGAGGGTTTCATTGTGAATTTCCGAGAAAGAGATAGCCTACGGAGGCGCCCGCCAGGATGAAGGCAGGCGACCGACTGGACCCGGTCAAGCGGGTGCGTCTCTAATCAGATATTCGGGGGACGGTGGAGATCCGGCAGTTCGCCGAGGGTCGTACGGTCGTCGGCGAACTGCCGGATCGAGGTCACGACGGGTCCGCCGACGTCGGGGCCTTCACAAATTATCCCCAATCCGCCGCAGAAGTCCTTGCAGCATTCCTGCTTGACGAGCTTCGAAGCATCATCGCCGTCATCAGATACATCCCCATGCGAGTGGCCGTAATCGGCCGCCTCAGCCATGTCGTGGTCTTCATGGGACGGTGTCACGTCCGAGACGACGGCTTTCAGATCGGGGAACGAGGATCCGTGCATCGCGGCGTTGGCGTTCGACAGCGAGTACCCGGCCAGTGATACGATGATCACCAGCCGCATCATCACGAGCAGCCTGCTCACTGTGATTCGGTACATTCTGTCCATTCCCAACGAGCTACATGCGAAGCCGCGCGATTTCAATTAGGAGCTATGTCTCGTCGACGTTCGAGTCCTTTATGTGGCGCGAACATCACGTTGTGCAAAGCTAGGGCTTCCAACACTGGCAAGGTCAATACGGGCTGTTCTTTTTTGATGATGATCGATCTTGCGTCCTATGCAGGCCTTTTCACTGCCGCTCTTGGCGCGGCGACGATAATGCCGATGCAGTCGGAGCCCGTGCTCGTCGGCCTTCTTCTCACAGGCAAGTTCTCCGTCCCGGTTCTGCTCGCCGTGGCCAGCGTCGGAAACACGCTTGGAAGCATCCTCAACTGGTTCCTCGGCCGCGGCCTCGAAAGGTTCCGGGATCGGCGATGGTTTCCGGTCGGGGAGGAGGCGCTGGAACGTTCGTCCCGCTGGTACAGGAAATACGGGAAGTGGACGCTGCTGCTTTCCTGGATGCCGGTCTTTGGAGACGCTCTCACGGTTGTCGCTGGAGTGCTCCGGGAGCCGCTGCTTCCGTTCACCATCCTCGTGTTCGTCGCCAAGACGGGCCGCTATGTCGTTCTAACGCTGGCCACTTTGCAGTTCGTGGGCTGACGGCTTCCTGCGGGGGAAGACCATGCGATCGACTGTCGCGTCACGGGCGATGAGCGTGTGCCAGGCAGCCGCGGCGAGGTGCAGTGCGACCATCGCCAGGATGATCCTCGACCCCGCGACATGATACGGCGCAATCCCGAACCAGAAGTAGCTGGCGACGAATCCCATGCAGGCCTGCGCGATGATCGCAGCATAGAAGGCGTGATGAAGCACTGTTGCTGCCCACCCCGTCCACGTGCCGGGCGCGCTTGTCTGGGGCGGCTGCATGATACGAAGAACCAGACGCACGCCCATAAGCAGGCCGATCGCCATTCCAGCGTAGTTGTGGAGGTGGTGCTGAACTGTGTCCCAGTACGACGGCTCCATGCCCATGTGGACGGCATGGTGGGTTCTTTCGATGCTGCCGCCCGTCAGGTACTGCAGCGGCACCAGGAGGGCGATCAGCCAGTGAAGTCCTATCTGGGCGAGCGAATAGCCGCCTTTCATCCATCCCTCCCACGTGAAAAACGCAGACTAGCCGAAGGCGGTTAACGCTTTCTCCTCGGCTGGGATCGGCCCAGATCATCGGTCCTTGGAACATTTCTACTGCCCTTCGGTTCTATGACGGAAGGGAAAACCAGCCGAATGAAACTTGGTCGAATACTTCGCTACGCTCAGATCGTCGCAGTCGCGCTACTGGTGATGGCGAATCCACTCGTTGTGACCGCCGACCCGGCCGCCCCTCGAAGTCGGCACTGTGTTGTCGCCGCGGAACATCATCGCTCCGCCGAAGCAGCATGCGCGCAGCAGATTGCGTGCTGCTCGACAGTGCACTGCTGTCCGATCCTTCCGGAACCCGCGGTGCTCGCGGCTCCGCGTTTCGAGCCGGGTCCGCATGAAGACATACCGTCCGCCCCTCGGGCGCTGCTGCTGATCCGCGCGATCGATCCGCCGCCCCGATCTCCGCAAGACTGAGACCGACCATCCCTCAACCAGATTTCGGAGATCGAAACATGAAGACGTTCACCAACCTTGCCCTGTCCATGGCGGCCGCCGCGGCCTCCTTCGTAATCCTCCCGTCGGGCGCCTCCGCCCAGTCGACAATGGCCTATCCGGAGAAATGCAAGTCCCAGGGCATGGACATAGCGAAGACGGACATGTCCTCGGCGGACATGCACATGGGCGAAATGACCGACTATCAGAAGGCGTCGATGGAAGGCATGAAGACCATGGGCATGAATATGATGCAGGGAATGATGAAGAAGGACGCTGACGTCTCCTTCGTCTGCGGCATGATCGCCCACCACATGGGAGCGATCAGCATGTCGGAGGTCGAACTCAAGTATGGCGACAACGACGAGGCCAAGCAGATGGCCCAGAAGGTCATCGAAGCCCAGAAAAAGGAGATCGAGGAGATGTCCAAGTGGGTCGACAAGGAAGTCAAATAGGAGATTGCGCCATGCATCATATGTCAACTGAGATGAAGGCCTGCATCGACAACTGCCTGGCCTGCTACGGCGAATGCCTGTCGATGGCCATGGGCCATTGCCTGGAACTGGGCGGTGAGCACACGAAGCCTGCGCACTTCAAGCTGATGATGGCCTGCGCGGAGATCTGCCGGACCTCTGCGCATTTTATGCTGATCGGCTCGGAGCACCATAAGCATGTCTGCCGGGAATGCGCTGAAATCTGCGCCCAGTGCGCCGACGACTGCGAACGGATCGGCGACATGCAGAGCTGCGTCGACGTGTGCCGCCGCTGTGCAGAGAGCTGCCGCAAGATGGCAGCGTGACCGAGCGCGCATCCGCCGCCCTCTTCCTGCCCAGATGAGAATGGATATCCGTCGCAAGTGGCAGGCGACGGATTCAGACGAAGCGCTCATGAAACAGACGGTTTACGTGAAGAGATGGGGACTGCTCCCGGTCGTCGGAGCGGTCCTGCTGACGGCGATCCCGTCGCCGGCGGCCGAGGATGTCTTAGCCCTTCGGCAGGCGGACATGAAAGCCATGGCCGCGGCGGCGAAGACGATCTCCGGCATGTTCAAGGATCCGGGGAGCTACAAGGCCGCCGAGTTCAGATGGGCCGCCGACACCATCCGCGACAGATCGGGAAGTGTTCTCTCCGGACACTTCGCATCCGAGGCGGCCAGCCCGCAATCGAAGGCCAAGCCGAACATCATCGAGGAGCGCGACCGGTTCGACCGCATCGCGAATGACCTGCGCGATTATGCTGTCGCGCTGGACGCAGCCGCGGAGAAAAACCCCGGACCGATGCCGGCCAGCATGCGCATGAAGCCTGGAGAGGCCATGGGCGGGGGTCCGCTCGGCACCCAAGTCCGCAATGAGCGGGAGCTCTCGGCGATGCCGGCTGAACATGTCTTCCACCTCTTGCTGCAGACCTGCACGACCTGCCATGCCCGGTTCAGGATGGAGTAAACCACGGCAAACATCGCTGAAAGTGAGGGCCAAAACGGGCTCGTTTCAGCGGGCGCGTCTTGGCCGGCCCTCGATCTTGGGCCTTGAACTTCGCGTTGATCGTCGGCATTGCCGCGTCTTCTGCAGCATTCTGCCCCTCACTGCCGTCCGGCGATGATCGAGGAGTCGACATCCTTGATATCGCGCTTGCCGCACAATGCCATGGTGATGTCCATCTCCTTGCGGATGATCTCGAGTGCCAGCGCGACACCGTCCTTGCCCATGGCGCCAAGTCCATAAAGGAACGGCCGGCCGATATAGGTGCCGCGGGCACCGAGCGCTACGGCTTTCAACACGTCCTGCCCGGAACGGATGCCGCCATCGAGATGCACCTCGATGCGGTCGGCGACAGCATCGACGATCCTGGGGAGCATGCTGATCGATGAAGGGGCGCCATCGAGCTGGCGGCCGCCGTGATTGGAGACGATGATGGCATCGGCGCCGGTTTCGGCGGCGTGCCTGGCGTCCTCGACATCGAGGATACCCTTGATGATCAGCGGGCCGCCCCATTGTTCCTTGATCCAAGCGACATCTCTCCACGATAGCTGCGGGTCGAATTGTTCATTCGCGAAAGTCGTGATCGAGGGAAGATCGGCGAGGCCTTTGGCGTGGCCGACGATGTTGCCGAAGCTGCGGCGCTTCGTCTTCATCATCTCCATGCACCAGAAAGGGCGCGTCGCCATCTGCCAGATATGCTTCGGCGTGAGTTTCGGAGGTGCCGAGAGGCCGTTGCGCAGGTCCTTGTGGCGCTGGCCGATAATCTGCAGGTCGGCGGTCAGCACCAGTGCAGAGCATTTGGCGGCCTTGGCGCGGTTGATGAGATCGAGCACGAAGCCTCGGTCGCGCATGACATAGAGCTGAAACCAGAAGGGCTTCGTCGTGACGGAGGCGACATCTTCGATCGAGCAGATGCTCATGGTCGAGAGCGTGAAGGGCACGCCGAATTCTTCCGCCGCGCGCGCCGCCAGCATCTCGCCATCGGCGTGCTGCATGCCGGTCATGCCTGTTGGAGCAAGGGCCACCGGCATCGACACCTTTTGGCCGATCATCGTGGTTTCGAGCGTGCGGTTGCTCATATCGACCAGCACGCGCTGGCGCAGCTTGATGTCGCGGAAATCGGCTTCGTTGGCGGCGTAGGTCGATTCCGTCCAGGCGCCGGAATCCGCGTAGTCGAAGAACATCTTCGGGACGCGGCGCTGAGCCATATTCTTGAGATCGGCGATGGTCAGCGGCTTGGTCATGAGCAAACTTTCACATCTGATGACGTGGTCGAATACCACGCTTCTTCAGCCTTTGGTATTTGATTTCAGAGGAGTTTGCCGTGAGGCCACTGCCCTGCTAAAGCCCGCCTTTCATCGCGACGCCCGCCACATAAGTTTCCGCAACGGCGCGGTCGTCACCCATCGTCTGCAGCAGAAACAGTTCCTCCGGAAGCGTCTTTACGACCTCCATTTTCAGGGCCATGGCCGGTGTTGCGGTGGCATTGAGAACGACGAGGTCTGCCTCGGTGCCTGGTTCCAGCGTGCCGATCCTGTCGGTGAGTGACAGCGCCTCGGCATTGCCGAGCGTCATGTGGTAATAGCTGTCGAGCGGGTTCAGGCGCTCACCGAGCAATTGCTGGATCTTGTAGGCTTCGTCCATCGTCCGCAGCATGGAATAGCTGGAGCCCCCGCCGATATCGGTGGCGACACCGATACGCACCGGCTTTTCGCGGCGGGCGAGCACCTTCAGCGGGAAGAGGCCGGAACCGAGGAAGAGGTTCGAGGTCGGGCAATGGACGGCGACTGCGCCGCTCTCGCTCATGGCATCGGCTTCGCGGTCTGAAAGGTGGATGGCATGGCCGAAGAGGCTTTTCGGCCCAAGCAGGCCATAGCGGGCGTAGATATCGGTGTAGTCGGCCGCCTCAGGATAGAGTTGGCAGGTGAATTTGATCTCGTCGTGGTTTTCCGACAGATGCGTCTGAATGTGCAGATCGGGGAATTCGCGGACGAGGGCTGCCGTTGCCTCCATCTGGGCCGGCGTGGAAGTGATCGCGAAGCGCGGCGTGATGGCGACATGGTTGCGGCCCTTACCGTGCCAGTCGGCGATCACCTGCCGGGTCTCGTCGTAGCCCATCTCAGGCGTATCGAGCAGGCCTTGCGGCGCATTGCGGTCCATCATCACCTTGCCGCCGACCATGCGCATGTTGCGGCGCATGGCTTCCGCGAAATAGGCATCGGCCGAGGTCTTGTGAACCGAGCAATAGGCGACGGCCGTCGTCGTGCCGTGGCGGATCAACTCGTCGTAGAAATGCTTGGCAATCTTCTCGGCATGGGCGCTTTCGACGAAGCGACACTCCTCCGGGAACGTGTAGGTATTCAGCCATTCCAGAAGGTTTGCGGCATAGGAAGCGATCACCTGCATCTGCGGGAAATGCAGATGCATGTCGATGAGGCCGGGCATGATCAGATGCGGGCGGTGATCGATTTCGGCGACCTCGGCAGGTGCCCTGGCCTTGACGTCGGTATAGGTGCCGACAGCTGCGATGATGCCGTTCTCGATCAACAGACCACCGTCTGTCTCGTAGAAATAGCTCTCGCTATCGGCGAGGCTGAGCGGAGCGCGGCGGAAGGAGAGTAGGCGCCCGCGCAGGAGTGTCATGGTCATTCTTGTTTGCCTTCGACTGCGCTTTCGAACCAGGCGACGAGCAGCTTGCGCTCATCCGGTGTGATGTCGGTCACATTCCCCGGCGGCATGGCATGGCTGCGGCCCGCCTGTATATAGATTTCCCGGGCGTGCGCAGCGATTTCTGCGTCATTTTCCAAGATTACGCCCTTCGGCGGCCGGGCGATACCCTCATAGACCGGCTCTGCCGCATGGCACATGGAACAGCGTGTGCCGATCAGCTGTTTGACGGCGGAAAAATGTCGATCGCCGGCAAATTGCTGGAAGGCGGGGGCAACGGAAGCGCTCTGATCCTCGCCGGTCAGGATCTTCGGTGCCGTCGATAGCCACATGATGAGGATGAAGAGCACGACGGTGACGATCCAGGTCCAGGTCGGCCTGCCTTTCCGAGCATGGGTGGTGTTGAACCAGTGGCGGATCGTGACGCCCATCAGGAAGACCAGTGCCGCAATCACCCAGTTGAAGGCGGTGCCGAAGGCCAGCGGATAGTGGTTCGACAGCATGAAGAAGATGACGGGCAGCGTCAGGTAGTTGTTATGGAGCGAGCGCTGCTTGGCCATATAGCCATATTTCGCATCCGGCGTGCGACCGGCGATCAGGTCGGCGACGACGATCTTCTGGTTGGGAATGATGATCATGAAGACATTGGCCGACATGATCGTGGCGGTGAAGGCGCCGAGATGCAGGAAGGCGGCGCGGCCGGTGAAGACCTGCGTATAGCCCCAGGCCATGAAGACCAGCACGACATAGAGGACCGCCATCAGGCCCCAGGTGTTTTTGCCGAGCGGCGACTTGCAGAGCAGGTCGTAGACGATCCAGCCAAAGCCAAGAGAAGCGAGCGAGATCAGGATTGCCACCGGTTTGGAAATATCCAGCACATGGCGGTCGATAAGAAAGAGATCGGCGCCGCCGTAATAGACGATGCAGAGCATCAGGAAGCCCGAGAGCCAGGTGAAATAGCTCTCATACTTGAACCAGGTCAGGTGTTCCGGCATCTCGGCTGGCGCCACCAGGTATTTCTGGATGTGGTAGAAGCCGCCGCCGTGGACCTGCCATTCCTCGCCGTGAACACCAACGGGCAGATGCGGGCGCTTCACCAGGCCGAGGTCGAGCGCGATGAAATAGAAGGACGACCCGATCCAGGCGATCGCGGTAACGACGTGGAACCAGCGCGCCGCAAAGGCCAGCCACTCCCAGGCTATTGCATATTCATACATTCAGTTCCCCTGTTCTTCTTCCGACTCGTGAGATTGCGAGAAATTCCGGCGTGAGGAAAGGGGGCACGTGGGGTTTCTTGCCGCAGTGGAGATTGCAGGAAGAGCTTGCCGGGTGCGGCATTTGTGCTAAGGCATCGGCAACCATGCTATTAAGGAGCCGCTGAAACATGCAGATCGAAGTCCCTTGCCCGAAGTGCCGCAACACGCGCATGAAGTTTCCGCGCCCGCAGCCGATCGACAGCGACATCATCACCTGCTTCAGCTGCAATTTCGAGCTCGGCACCTATGGTTCGATCAAGACGAAAATGGTCGCGATGCTGAACCGCGTCGCGGCCTCCGAGCAGCAGAAGAAGCACTAAGAGCGGGCAGTCCTCCGCCTCCATCCGACAGTCCGGTTTCCGGTTTCAACCCGGCTCCGGGTCTATCGCTGCTCTTCCATTTGAATATCTGTTCATCGCAGTTTGAGGTGGCGAGCCGGCCGTGTGCAGCGCTGCGGGGCCGGCGTCGCGTTCGCATGCCTTAAAAAACCACTAATTTCTGCGACATCTTATCCGCCGCGTATGCTCCGATGTGGAGCAAACGATTTCCTGAAATGTGAAGATGGGATTACAGTTTTAAAACACAAGCCGCCGGAATGAGGTGGAAACCGCACGAAACCGCGGCGCATTCATCAACGGAGAAGATGCCCATGCGCAGCATTCTGACATGTGTGATGATTGCTTATGCGTCGTTCGCGACAGCCCACGACGCACCCACAGGATGGAGTTACGACCCCTACTGTTGCAACGGAGATGCTCATAACGGCGATTGCCAGATGATCCCGTCCAAGACCGTTGCCATTACCCCGGATGGCTATCGCGTGACGCTGAAGCCTGGCGATCACCGGCTTGTGACACGCTATCACGTCTTTCTGCTGCCGATGACCAAGGCAATGCATTCGGGCGACAGCGATTATCACATCTGCCTCTTCCCGAACGAGGATACGCCGCGATGTTTTTATGCACCGGACATGGGTTACTGAGCCACACGCACTCTCTTCCATTTTCACGGCACGATCAGGCCTGCTGCACATCGAATTTCTCCAGCAGCCATTTCCGGAAATTTCTGATTTTCGGCACGTTCCGCCTGTTTTCGGGATAGGCAAGCCAGTAATCGCGGCCGTCGCTGCCCGTCAGTTCGAAGGGCTGGTAAAGCCTGCCGGCGGCGACATCGTCCTGGAAGTGGCCGGGATTGAGCATGGCGACACCGCCACCCGCGATGGCGATGCTGGCATCGAGGATCTGGGTGCCGAATTCGCTTTTCGGATAGCGGGAGAGATCGGGGTCCTTGACGCCAGCGGCAGCAAACCATTGCGCCCACCAAGGATCGCCGGCGCTGATCAGGGCTAGTTTCAAAAGATCTTCCGGCTCGTGGACGCCGCCGATCTCGGCTGCGAGCTTCGGGCTCAGCATGGGGGCGAAGTCGAGTTTCATGATGCGATGACTGATGAGGCCTGGCCAATCGCCGCGGCCCCAGCGGATGGCGACATCGGCGGCCTCTTTCTGGAAGTCCACGATATGGCCCGAGGTAACGAGCCTCACGGCAATATGAGGAAATTCTAGCTGGAACGAGCCCAGATAGCGCGAGAGCCATTGCTGGGCAAAAGTCGCCGTCGAATGAATCGTCAGGGTTTCTTCTGTTGTCTTGCGCATCGAAGCCATGGCTTCGACGAGGATGGCGAAGGCCTCCGAGACCCTGGGCGCGAGATGTTCGCCCGCTTCCGTCAGCTCAATCTGACGCGGCATGCGCAGGAAGAGCGGCGCGCCGATATTCTCCTCCAGAAGCTTGATCTGGTAGCTGACGGCCGTCTGCGTCATGCCGAGCTCGTGGCCGGCCCTGGTGAAACTGCCGAGCCGGGCCACGGCTTCGAACACGCGAAGCGCATTCAGCGGGAACTGCTTCGACAGTTTCATGGATAAGTTCTCTTTATGGATGCAGACGGTTGTTCGATTGGAATTGCAGCATTTTTCCCGGCAAACTGCAATCGTCTCATCAAACCATCAAGGTGATATCATGGATTGCCAAGCTATCGAAGCGAACCATTCTCCCGCAAGAGAGGCATTGATCACCACCGTTATTCGCCGGCTGGCCCGTGGGATCGGCAGCCGGGTGCCGCGGCTGGATATTGAGGTCACGCCCGATCGCATCAAGCGAGATCTCGGTTTCCTGGACGGACGGGATCCGCGTTATGAGGATGATCGGTCGCGGTAAGCCGCCAGTGCGGTCAGGATTTCGGCTGCGGTCATCGCGGCGATCACTTCGGGGCGCTTGTCCTTCACAGCCGATCCGCCGATCGGCAAGGTGAGGCGCTCCAGCCAGGAGCGCTCGCCGCCTGCCTCGCGTGAAAGCCAGCTTGCAAATGTCGCCCGTTTGGTAGCCGAGCCGATCATGCCGATATAGGCAAGGTCGGTGCGAACGAGCGCTTCGCGGGCGATCAGGAAATCCAGCGCATGATCGTGCGTGAGGATGACGAGCGCCGCGCCTGCGGACATCTCCTTCACCAACGCCTCCGGCATCGGTACGAGGCGGCATTTCGTCGAAACCGGGAGATTGGCAAGCTCGCCCTGCCGTGTCTCGATGACGGTGACGGAGAGGGGCAAAGGCGCGAGTGCCGCGGCGAGCGCACGGCCGACATGGCCTGCTCCGAAGACATAGACTTCCGGCCGGCGTCCGGCTTCACTCTCCTGCCTTCTCTCCAGTTCATCCCTGACTGCATCTGTCACAGGCCGGAAGCGCAGTTGCGTGCGGCCGCCGCAGCACTGGCCGATTTCCGGCCCCAGCGGAATGTCCATCACATCTCTGCCGCCGGTGCCGGCGATCAATTCGCGGGCATTGCCGATGGCGATGAATTCGAATTGGCCGCCGCCGATTGTGCCCCAGAGGCTTGCCGCCGAAACCAGCATGAAGGTGCCTGTCTCGCGCGGTGTCGAGCCCTGGGTGCCTGATATTTCGATCAGGATCGCTTCGGGCTGGAGGGCCAGAAAGGCGCGGAAATCGCTGCCGGACACAAAACCGGGAAGGATTTCGCGCCGTGTCATGGTTACACCCTCTTCATCCTCTCGATCGCCATCAGCACGCGTTCAGGCGTTGCGGGCGCATCGAGACGAGGGCAGACGCGGTAGTTCGCCACACTGGCAATGGCCATGGAGAGTGCTTCCAGCACCGATATGGCCAGCATGAAGGGCGGTTCGCCGACGGCCTTGGAACGGCCGATCGTGGCTTCCGCATTCTCGGACCATTCGGCGAGGCGCACGTTGAAGATCTTCGGCCGGTCGGAGGCGAGCGGGATCTTATAGGTGGAGGGTGCGTGCGTGCGCAAGCGACCCTCGTCATCCCACCACAGTTCCTCGGTGGTTAGCCAGCCCATGCCCTGGACGAAAGCGCCTTCGACCTGGCCGATATCGATTGCCGGGTTCAGCGAACGGCCGACATCGTGGAGGATGTCGGTGCGGTCGATGAGATATTCGCCGGTCAGGGTATCGATCGACACTTCCGTGCAGGCGGCGCCATAGGCGAAATAGTAGAAGGGCGTGCCGCGGCCGGCCTTGCGGTCCCAGTGGATCTTGGGCGTCTTGTAGAAGCCGGCGGCGGAAAGCTGTACGCGGGCGAAATAGGCCTGCTTGATGAAATCGGGGAAGGGGATTTCGATCTCGCGGATCCGCACCCGGTTCGGCAGGAAGATGACTTCGGAGGCCGGAACATCCCACTTCTCTGCGGCGAAGGCGACGAGGCGCTCTTTCAACTGGCGTGCCGCATCGTATGCGGCCATGCCGTTCAGGTCAGAGCCCGACGAGGCGGCGGTGGCCGAAGTGTTCGGCACCTTGCCCGTCGTCGTTGCCGTGATCTTCACGCGGTCGATATCGACCTGGAAACTGTCGGCCAGAACCTGCGCCACCTTGGTATAGAGGCCCTGGCCCATTTCGGTGCCGCCATGGTTCAGGTGGATCGAGCCGTCCTGATAGATATGGACCAAGGCGCCGGCCTGGTTGAAGGCGGTCATGGTGAAGGAGATGCCGAATTTCACCGGTGTGAGCGCAATGCCCTTGCGGATATAGCGGTTGTCGCGGTTGAAGGCGACGATGGAATTGCGCCGGGCGCGATAGTCGGCACTATCTTCAAGCTCCTCGACGACGCGGGCGATGATATTGTCCTCGACCTCCTGATGATAGGGCGTCGTCGTGCGCCCTGACCCCGGCAGGCCGTAGAAATTCAGCTTGCGAATATCGAGCGGATCCTTGCCGACGGCATAGGCGATCTCCTCGATGAAGCGTTCGGCGCCGAGCATGCCCTGTGGGCCGCCGAAACCGCGGAAGGCGGTGTTGGAGACGGTATGCGTCTTCAGCGGCTGCGAGGTCAAATGCACATGCGGATAGAAATAGCTGGAATCGGCGTGGAAGAGCGCACGGTCGGTCACCGGGCCTGACAGGTCCGACGAGAAGCCGCAGCGCGCCGAATAAGTGGCGTCGACGGCATGGATGCGGCCTTCGTCGTCGAAGCCGAGTTCATAATCGACGCGGAAGTCGTGGCGCTTGCCGGTGGCGCTCATATCCTCGTCGCGATCCGGACGGAACTTGATGGCGCGCTTCAGCTTCTTGGCCGCAACTGCGGCAAGCGCTGCGAATTGATTGCCCTGCGTTTCCTTGCCGCCAAAGCCGCCGCCCATGCGGCGCACATTCACCGTGACGGCGTTCGAAGGAATATTCAGCGCATGGCCGACGATATGCTGGATTTCACTCGGATGCTGGGTTGAAGACCAGACGGAGACCTCGTCGTCCTCGCCGGGGATCGCCATGGCGATGTGGCCTTCAAGGTAGAAATGCTCCTGTCCGCCGATGCGCATCTGGCCCTTCAGCCGGCGCGGGGCATTAGCCATTTCGGTTTTCGCTTCACCGCGCTGCAGCGTCATCGGGGAGACGACGAGCGGGCTGCCATTTGCAATCGCGCCGTCGATATCGCTCCAGTGCGGCAGATCGCGATATTCGATCTTCGCCTTGCGGGCCGCACGGCGGGCAACTTCGCGGGTTTCGGCGATCACGGCAAAGATCGGCTGCCCGTGGAATTCGACCTTTGTTTCGGCAAGCAACGGTTCGTCATGGCTGCCGTTCGAGCTGGTGTCGTTGACGCCGGGAATGTCCTTGCCCGTGAAGACCCAGACAACACCGGGATAAGTCGCGACTTCCGACAAGTCCATCGAGATGATCTCGGCATGGGCGCGGTCGGACAGGCCGAGTGCGCCGTGCAGGAGATCGGCGGGTTCTGGAATATCGTCGATATAATCGGCACTTCCGGTGACATGCTTATGCGCTGAATCATGGCGCAAGGACACGTGCATTTGGCCGTTAATGAGCTTGCGATCCTCGAAGGCGGACTTGTCCATCAGATGGCTCCTTCGCGAGGAGATGTCGTTCCGTGCGGCCCCCTCATCCGGCTGCCGCCACCTTCTCCCCGCTGGGGAGAAGGGGATGCCGCGCCGTCTCGTTTCCCCCTTCTCCCTAGCGGGGAGAAGGTGCCCGAAGGGCGGATGAGGGGGCGGCTCGTGCCGACATATACCATCTTCATCACGCCACCTCCTCGAACCGCTTGAGTTCGGCAGGCGCACCGACCGTTTCGAGATAGAAGCGCGTCAGCAGGTTCTTGGCCGCAAGCTGGCGATAGTCAGCGCTCGCGCGCCAGTCCGTCAGCGGTTGGAAATCGGCGTCGAAAGCGGGGCGGGCCGCCTCGATTGTCGCTTCATTCCAGATTTTGCCGATCAACTCGGCCTCGACGCTGCGGGCACGCTTTGGTATCGCCGCCATGCCGCCGAAGGCGATGCGGATCTCAGTGACACGCTCGGCCTCGTCAAGCAGGAGATAGAAGGCGCCGAGCACGGCGGTGATATCCTCGTCGCGGCGCTTGCTGATCTTGTAGACGGCGAATTTGGCGTCTGCGACGGGATAGGGCACGAAGACGCTTTCGACGAATTCGCCCGGCTTCCGGTCCTGTTTGCCATAGGCGACGAAATAATCCTCGAGCGGTATCGTGCGGGCGCCTTCGGCCGAGCGCAGCGTCAGTTGCGCCCCGAGCGCAATCAGCGGCGGCGGGCTATCACCGATCGGCGAGCCGTTGGCGATGTTGCCGCCGATCGTGCCCATGTTGCGCACCTGCTCACCGCCGATGCGGGTAATAAGGCGGGCAAATGCGGGTATCTTCCGGGCGATGGTGTCAAACGCTCGGGTGTAGGTGACGCCAGCGCCGATCGCGATGCCATATTCACCTGCAGTGATCGTCTGAAGCTCTGTCAGATGAGTGATGAAGACCACTGGGTTCAGGTGCTGCATCTGCTTGGTGACCCAGAGGCCGACATCGGTGGAGCCGGCAATCACGGTTGCCGTCGGCTCGGTCGCCAGCACCCGCGCAAGTGCATCGACGGAGCGCGGCACGATGAGGCGGCCTTCTTCTGATGCAATCGAGATCGTATCGGATGCCTGCATGGCCCAGAGGCGAGAGATGATTTCGGCGCGTGTCTTTTGAAGTGGATCGAAGAGCGTGCTCGGGCGCTGCAGGCTCACCTGTTCGGCAGCCTTGACGATCGGCTCATAGCCTGTGCAGCGACAGAGATTGCCCTGCAGTGCCTGTTCGATCTCGGCACGATCCGGCTTCTCGTTGGAGAGCCAGAGGCCGTAGAGGGACATGACAAAGCCGGGCGTGCAGAAGCCGCATTGCGAACCGTGGCAGTCGACCATGGCCTGCTGCACCGGATGCAGTGCGCCGTCTTTCGCCGCCAGATGCTCGATCGTCACCACATGGGTCGCGTGCAGGGAGCCGATGAAGCGGATGCAGGCGTTGACGGATTCATAGAAGAGTTTGCCGTCGATCAGCCGGCCGACCAGCACCGTGCAGGCACCGCAATCGCCTTCGGCGCAGCCTTCCTTGGTGCCCGTCAGCCGCCGCTTCAGCCGGAGAAAATCGAGAAGAGTCTCCGTCGGCCGGACGTTGCCCAAGGTAACGTCCTCGCCATTCAGGATGAAGCGGATGCTGTCGTTCATGGTATTCCCGGTTGTTTTCTAAAATGGTTATGCCGCCGTCCAGCCTCCGTCAATCGAGATATGCGTGCCGGTAATCTGCCGGGCTTCGTCGCTCGCGAGGTAGAGCGCCAGCGCGCCGATCTCCTCAGCCTTGACGAATTCGTGCGTCGGCTGAGCTTTCAGGATGACCTCGGTCTTGACCTGCTCCTCCGTCATGCCGCGCGCCTTGGCGGTGTCGGGGATCTGCTTTTCGACCAGCGGGGTCAGCACATAGCCGGGGCAGATGGCGTTCACCGTCACGCCGAATTCGGCAAGCTCGAGCGCTGCCGTTTTCGTCAGACCTAATATACCATGCTTTGCCGCGACATAGGCAGATTTGAAGGGCGACGCGACCAGGCCGTGTGCCGAGGCGATATTGATGATGCGGCCGGACTTTTTCGCCTTCATCAGCGGGATCGCAGCCCGCATCGTATGGAAGGAGCTGGACAGATTGATGGCAATGATCTGGTCCCATTTTTCGATCGGAAAATCCTCGATCTTTTCGACATGCTGGATGCCGGCATTGTTGACGAGCACATCGACCGTCCCGAAGGTCCTGGCGGCAGTATCGATCAGATCGGCAATCTCTGACGGCTTCGTCATATCGGCCGCGTGATAAAGGGCCTTGGCTTTCGAGGATGATTCAAGGTGCTCGACTATCGCTTTGATTTCGTCTTCTTTTCCGAAACCGTTGATGACGACGTTGTCGCCCCTGGCGGCAAAGGTAGTGGCAATCGCAAGCCCGATGCCGCTGGTGGATCCGGTGACGACGACTGATCTGCTCATGCTTCTTCCTCCCTGGCTATGAGATGCTGCATTGCAGCGTAGGGCGAGGTTATGCCCAAAGGCGTCGGGCTGGCAATCGGGAAGTGGGGCGCCGCTGCCACTTACGCCCTTCCAAGCCAGGCGGACCTGCCCTATTGATTTGCCACGACAACTGCATGCAGCGGGAGGAATCGCATGGGCGGATATGTTCTGGCGGTCGATCAGGGAACGACCTCGACACGGGCGATCGTCTTCGACGGCGACATGAAGATCGCCGGCATGGGCCAGAAGGAATTCACGCAATTCTATCCGCGCTCCGGCTGGGTGGAGCACGATCCCGAGGAAATCTGGGATTCGGTCGTTTCCACCATCCACATGGCGCTGCGCGAAGCCAAGGTTACGGCAAAGGACATTGCCGCACTTGGCATCACCAACCAGCGCGAGACCGCTGTCGTCTGGGAGCGCGAGACCGGCAAGCCGATTCAGAATGCCATCGTCTGGCAGGACCGGCGCACCGCAAGCTACTGCGACAATCTCAAGAGACAGGATCTGGAGCGCACCTTTACGAAAAAGACAGGCCTCATCCTCGATCCCTATTTCTCCGGAACGAAGCTTTCCTGGATGCTCTCCAATGTGAAGGGTGCGCGCGCAAGGGCCGCGCGCGGCGACCTCTGCTTCGGCACGATCGATACCTTCCTTATCTGGCGGCTGACCGGTGGCAAGAGTTTTGTCACCGATGCGACCAATGCATCGCGCACGCTGATGTTCAATATCGCGACCAATGAGTGGGACGAGGATCTGCTCGATATCCTGCGTGTGCCGGCCGCCATGCTGCCCGAGGTGAAGGATTGCGCCGATGATTTCGGCACCGTCGATCCGGAGCTGTTTGGTGCAGCCATCCCGATCCTCGGTGTTGCCGGCGACCAGCAGGCGGCGACGATCGGCCAGGCCTGCTTCGAGCCGGGCATGCTGAAATCGACCTATGGCACCGGTTGCTTCGCGCTTCTCAACACAGGTAGCGATATGGTGCGATCGAAGAACCGGCTGCTGACGACCATCGCCTATCGCCTTGATGGTGCGACGACCTATGCGCTGGAGGGCTCGATCTTCATTGCCGGGGCGGCGGTTCAGTGGCTGCGCGATGGCCTCGGCATCATCGACAGGGCGTCCGATACGAATGATCTCGCGGAGAAGGCCGATCCGACACAGGACGTCTATCTCGTGCCGGCCTTTACCGGTCTCGGCGCCCCGCATTGGGATGCCAAGGCACGCGGCGCGATCTATGGCCTGACCCGCAACAGCGGGCCGGCGGAGCTTTCCCGCGCGGCGCTGGAGGCCGTCTGCTACCAGACGCGCGACCTCTTGGAAGCGATGCAGAAGGACTGGAAGAACGGAACTGAGGATACGGTGCTGCGCGTCGACGGCGGTATGGTCGCTTCGGACTGGACGATGCAGCGCCTTGCCGATCTGCTGGAGGCTCCCGTCGATCGTCCCGTCATCCTGGAAACGACGGCGCTCGGTGCTGCCTGGCTTGCCGGCAGCAGGGCCGGGGTGTGGCCGGATAAAGAGAAGTTTTCGACGGCCTGGAAGCGTGACCGGTGCTTCGAACCCTCGATGGACGAAAAGACACGTGCCGCGAAGCTTCGTGGCTGGAAGAATGCGGTGAAGCGGACGCTGAGCGAAGGGTAGGCTTTAAGCTTACCGGGGCGCAGCTGTGACCTGTATCCTCGTCAAGAGGTTGTCGTCGTGATGGAAAGCACCGATAGCTTTCGGGGCCGCCAAATCGAACAACTCGATGGCGGTAATGGCCGCGCCGGTGTGCCGAGTTAATCGAATGCTTCCATCGGATCTATCAGTTTTCCCATCTACAATTTTTTGATGCGGCCTGTCGGTCAAACGGTTACTCATTCGTCATTCGGAAAGAGGAGCTACCGATGCTTTATGCAATCCTTTGCTACGCCAATGAGGAAACCGTCTTCACCTGGACCCAGGAGGAAGAGGCAGCCGTCATGGGAAATCTCCATGCCGTGATCGAGCCGCTTGCCGCAGCCGGCAAGCTCGGTCCGACCGGCCGGCTGATGCCGACGACGGCGGCAACGACCGTGCGCAAGGGCAGGGACGAGGCCTTCGTTGTCGATGGCCCGTTTGCGGAAACGAAAGAGGCGCTTCTCGGCTTCTATACGGTTGATTTCGAAACGCTGGATGAGGCGGTCGCCTTCTCGAAACAGCTTTCGGCGGTCAATCCGGGTTCCACCTCTTACGAAATTCGGCCGTTCTACACCTTCAGGCCGGGAGAGATCGCATCATGACAGACATCGCCTGGATCGACCTCGCGCTTGCCTCGGCCCGGCCGAAGGCGCTCGGCGCGCTGTTGCGCTACTTTCGTAATCTCGATACGGCGGAAGAAGCGTTTCAGGAGGCGTGCCTGAGGGCGATCCGGACATGGCCGGAGAAGGGGCCGCCGCGCGATCCGACCGCCTGGCTGATCTTCGTCGGCCGCAACAGCGGCATCGATGCGGTGCGCAAGCGGGCGAAGATCCAGGCCCTGCCGGATGAGGACCAGATTTCCGATAAGGAGGATGCCGAAAGCGACATTGCCGATCGGCTGGATGATTCCCATTATCGCGACGATATCCTGCGGCTGCTGTTCATCTGCTGCCATCCGGACCTGCCGGCCACCCAGCAGATCGCACTGGCGCTCCGTATCGTCTCCGGCCTGTCGGTGACGCAGATCGCCCGCGCCTTCCTCGTCTCCGAAAGCGCCATGGAGCAGCGCATCACGCGGGCCAAGGCGCGGGTGGCAAAGGCTGGCGTGCCGTTCGAGACGCCGAGCCCGCAGGAGAGGGCCGAGCGGCTGATCATCGTCAGTACGATGATCTATCTGATCTTCAACGAGGGCTACAGCCAGGCGGATCCGGAACAAGAGGCAGCGGCTTTCAGCGACGAGGCGATCCGGCTGGCGCGGCTGATGCTGCATATCTTCCCCGCCGAACCGGAACTCATGGGGCTGCTTTCCCTGATGCTCTTGCAGATTTCCCGCCGGCAGGCTCGCTTCAGCGCCGAAGATGAGATCGTGCTGCTCGAGGATCAGGACCGTTCGCTCTGGAACCAGCCTTTGATCAACGAAGCGCTGGCGCTGCTCGACAAGGCGCTGCGTCATCGCAAGCCCGGCCCCTATCAGCTCCAGGCGGCAATTGCGGCCGTCCATTCCCGTGCAAAACGCGCCGCGGATACCGATTGGGTGGAAATCGATCTGCTCTACCGTGCGCTCGAACGCGTCCAGCCTTCACCTGTCGTGACGCTGAACCGCGCTGTCGTGATTTCCAAACTTCATGGCCCGCAGGCGGCGCTCGACCTCATGGAGCCGCTCGGCGAAAAGCTCGACGGTTACTTCTATTATCACGGCCTGCACGGCAATCTCTTGAAGCAACTCGGCCGCATCGGTCAGGCACGGATCGCCTTCGATCGCGCCATCGCCCTTGCCCATTCGGCTGCGGAAGCGGCCCATATCCGCCGGCAGATCGACAAGATGCAGGAAGAGGCGGGGCGGTCGGTGATAAAATAGGCCGTGTGTCCATGGGATACCGCGTCTTGCAATTCTCAATGAATAGGCATCGAGATCATCAATCCCTAGGAGTCGCCGGCCTGACGCGGCCATCAACTTTATCGAACGATCCGTTCCAGAATTTCCGTTTGCTCCGAAGCTTGCCGGTCCTTATCTCAGGGGCAAGTTAAACAGGATGCCGACCATGGAACTGGGCCTTTATACATTCGCAGACGTCAACCCCAACCCGTCCCGCAGCAAGGGAGTGGAGGGGGCCGAGCGGATCAAGCATCTGATCGAGGAAATCGAGCTTGCCGATCAGGTTGGCCTCGATGTCTTCGGGCTTGGCGAACATCATCGGCCTGACTATGTGGCTTCGGCGCCGGTGGTAGCACTCGCCGCCGCTGCGGCGAAGACGAAGAACATTCGCCTCAGCAGCGCCGTTACGGTTCTCTCCTCCGACGATCCGGTGCGGGTGTTCCAGCAGTTTGCGACGCTCGACCTGATCTCCAACGGCCGTGCCGAAATCATGGCGGGGCGCGGCTCCTTCATCGAATCCTTCCCGCTCTTCGGCTACAATCTCGAAGATTACGACCAGCTCTTCGAAGAGAAGCTCGATCTTCTTTTGGCTCTGCGCGATGGCGAGATGATCAACTGGCAGGGCGAACTGCGCGCACCGATCAACGGGCGCGGCGTCTATCCCCGGCCGTTGCAGGATCCGCTGCCTTTGTGGATCGCGGTCGGCGGCACGCCGCAGTCCGTGGCGCGCGCCGGTGCGCTCGGCTTGCCGGTGGCGCTTGCCATCATCGGCGGCGAATATCCCCGCTTTGCGCCACTGTTGGATCTCTATCGGGAAGCTGCCCGCCGGGCAGGGCAGGATGCGGCGAAGCTGAAGACCAGCATCAACGTGCACGGTTTCATTGCCGATACGACGGATGTCGCCGCGGATCAGTTTTACGGCCCGCAGGCCGAAGTGATGAACCGTATCGGCCGCGAGCGCGGCTGGGGGCCGACGAGCCGAGCGCATTTCGACATCTCCCGCGGCCCGACCGGCAATCTCTTCCTCGGCGATCCGGAACTCGTGGCTGAGAAGATCGTTGCCGCCCACAAGGTTTTCCGCAACGATCGCTTCCTGCTGCAGATGGCAATCGGCCTGATGCCGCATGATCAGGTCATGCGCGGCATCGAGCTCTACGGGACAAAAGTGGCGCCGATCGTCAGAAAGGCATTGACTGAGGCTTCCGAAGGCGCGAAAGCCACCGCTTGACGAAGAGCCTGTCGCTCTCGGGTGAAGCCGGAACGGGTCTATGGTTGTCGAGAACGACGAGGAACTTACCAAACTCAAGGATATCGGACGCATCTGCGCCAATGCCATGCAGGTGATGGCGGCGGCCATGGAGCCCGGCATGACGACGCTAGAACTCGACCAGATCGGCCGCAAGGTCCTGGAAGATGCAGGCGCGCGCTCAGCACCGGAATTCTGCTACCAGTTTCCCGGCGCCACCTGCATCAGTGTCAACGAGGAAATTGCCCATGGCATTCCCGGCCCGCGCGTCATCCGCCCCGGCGATCTCGTCAATATCGACGTTTCGGCGGAAAAGGACGGCTTCTTTGCCGATACCGGCGCTTCCTTCGCCGTGCCGCCAGTCAAATCCCGGATCGAGAAGCTCTGCCGGGACGGCAAGCGGGCGCTCTGGGTCGGTCTCAACCAGGTGAAGGCCGGCGAGCCGCTGGCCAAGATCGGCAACGCCGTCGGCGCCTTTGCCCAGAAGAACCGCTATACGCTCGTCAGCAATCTCGCGAGCCACGGCGTCGGCCGTTCGCTGCACGAGGAGCCGGCCGAGCTTTCAACCTGGCCTGACCCGTCCGAACGGCGCATGATGACCGAAGGCCTCGTCTTTACCGTCGAGCCGTTCCTCTCTCTCGGCGCCACATGGGCGGAGGGCGGCGATGACGCCTGGACGCTCTATGGCGATCCCAAGGCTCCGACGGTGCAGTATGAACACACTGTCATTGCGACCCGCAACGGGCCGATTATTCTGACATTGGCGGCTTGAGGGGCAACGCCCTTCACTGTTGGAGGTCGAGATGGCTGTTGCCTTCACCAAGGAAGAAAGTGCCGAAACCGCATCCGAAACACTGCTGCCGGATCGCGCGATTTCGCCTCATCCAAATCTCGTCACGGAAGCCGGACTGAAGGCGCTCGAACTGCAGGTGCGGGAAGCGCGTAACGCCTATGAGGCTGCGAGCGCGATCGAAGACGTCAACGAACGGCGGCGGCAGCAGGCAAACCCTCTGCGCGACCTGCGCTATTTCGTCGAACGCGTCCGCACGGCTCAGCTCGTTCCTGCTCCGGCTTCGGCTGAAATCGTTGCCTTCGGTAGCACTGTTACCTTCAGCCGCGACGATGGACGCGTCCAGACATATCGCATCGTCGGAGAGGACGAGGCCGATCCGAAAGCCGGATCGATTTCCTATGTCGCGCCGGTCGCTCGGCTCCTCATGGGTAAGGCCGTTGGAGATATCGTCGCTGTCGGCGATCAGGAACTTGAGGTGATCAGGATTTCATAGAGCGCCGCATGCGCTTTGCGCGGCGCTCATGTTTTGCTTCAGGCCGACTGCGGCAGGCGGGCGATGACCTTGATCTCGAAATCGAAGCCTGCCAGCCAGTTTACGCCGACAGCCGTCCAGTTCGGATAGGGCGCCTCGCCGATTTCCTTCATTCTGATATCCGAGATGATCTGCCACTGCGCTTCCGGATCGGTATGGAAACTCGTGACATCGACGACGTCGTCGAATGTGGCACCGGCAGCCGCCAGCACGGCTTTCAGATTGTCGAAGGCAAGCTGCACCTGCTTTGCGAAATCGGGCTCGGGCGACCCGTCCTCACGGCTGCCGACCTGGCCGGAGACGAAGAGCAGGTCGCCGGAACGGATCGCCGCGGAATAGCGGTTGATTTCATAGAGCGCCTGCCGGCCGGCTGGGAAAATCGCGTCACGCTTGGTCATTGTTTTTCTCCTGTAGACAAAAAGGTACCCATCGCCGAACACGCGTTCGTCGTGAGAGGGGAAGCATTCGTGGATACGGGTCTCGCCCGTCATGCGGAGCCGCAATTGATATACGCTCCGTATGTGTATATATCAGGAGATACGCGGCGTATGTCAATACGCATACGATGCGTATGTGAATTTTGGAGATCATGATGACCGCAAGAACCCGGATACAGATGATGGAGCAGACGCGGGCGAAGCTCATCCAGGCCGCCCGGAAAGCCTTCGCGGTTAAGGGCTATGCGGCGGCATCCATGGATGACCTGACCGCCGATGTCGGTCTGACGCGTGGCGCGCTTTATCATAATTTTGGCGACAAGAAGGGCTTGCTGCAGGCCGTGATCGATCAGATCGACGCAGAGATGGGGGAGCGGCTGCGCACCGAGCGCGACCGGGCGGAGACGGCCTGGCTTGGCCTTCTCGCGGAATACACCGCCTATATCGAAATGGCGCTGGAGCCGGAAATCCAGCGCATCATGCTGCTCGACGGACCGGCTGTGCTGGGTGATCCCTCGCAATGGCCGAGCCAGAATGCCTGCCTTCGCACGACGACCCAGACCATGCAGGCGCTGATTGATGAAGGGACAGTCAGATCCGTCGATGCGGAGGCCGCGGCCCGCCTGCTCAACGGAGCGTCGCTCAGCGCGGCACTCTGGATCGCTGCAGCGGATGATCCTCATGCCGTTCTGGCAAGGGTCGTCGAAGCATTCCGATCCTTGGCAAGCGGTCTCCTGAAGGCCGGGGACTGATAGGGCGGCGACTTAGGCCGCCACCCCAAGCGACGTTAGTCCTGCTGCGGGTCGGTCTTGCCGCCCTGCAGAATCTCCATGGCTGCACGCTCCAGAATCCCGGAAATCCTGGCAGCCTCGCTTGTTGACCAGGGATGGCGCATGCGCAGGGCGGAACGCAACAGCTGGCGTGCGGCATGGACGTTGCTGTGGTCGCGGCCGAATTCATCGTCCTCGTGATCACGACGCCGATGGCCGCGGCCATCGCGGCCCCCACCGCTACCGCCTTGGGGCTGGTCGGGATCGAACATGCGGTTAACGAAGGCCATGCCCTCGGCAATGCGCTCCAGCTTGGCAAGCGTCTGGTCTATCATGTCGCGGTTTTCTTCCACCTTCTGACGGCCAGCCTCGGTGATCTTGTAGAGCTTCTTTGCCCCGTCGTTTTCCACTTCCGCCAGTCCGGTCTCTTCCAGATAGGTCAGCGCCGGATAGATGACGCCCGGGCTTGGGACGTAAAAGCCCCCGGAGCGCTCCTCCAGCGTCTTGATCAGTTCATAACCGTGGCTGGGACGCTCCTTGAGCAGCGCCAGCAGGATCGTCTGCAATTCGCCGGCGGAAAACCGGCGGCCCATTCCCATACGCATCGCCTCGCCGACGAAGCCACCTCGAAAACCTCTCATGACGAACTCCTCTGTGCCAGATGTATCGCTCACTATGTCGCAAACATATATCGTAAGATATGTCATTCAAGGGGCGGCTGCGAAAAATCTGTTCGTGAAATTGAAGAACCCATCAGAATTAGTCACTTGTGACGGCCATGGTGCAGCGCGATAAACAGCGGCATGTTGGCTCCCAATGACGACCGCCCGGTCAATCTTATCACCACAGCGCTCGCAGGTGCCGTCGCCATGGCGGCGGCCATGGGTTTCGGGCGCTTTTCCTTCACGCCGATCTTGCCCGGCATGATGGTCGGCGTGCCGCTTTCGGCAGCCGATGCTGGTTTCATCGCTTCTGCCAATTTCGTCGGGTATCTCGTTGGCGCGGTTCTGGCTGCTTACGGCTGGGCGGCGGGGCGCGAGCGGCTGGTGGCGCTGCTTTCCCTGTTTGCGACGGCAATTCTGCTGGCCGCTATGGCGGCAGTGAATTCGGTGATGCTTTTTGCTGTCATTCGTTTTCTGGCCGGCGTCGCGAGTGCCTTCACGCTGGTCTTCGCGTCCGCGATCGTACTGAGCCACGGGGCAGCTGCCGGCAATGACCACGTTCAGGCGGCACATTTCGGCGGCCCGGGGGCGGGGATCGCGATTTCCTCGGTCACGGTGTTCGCGCTCGGTTATATCTTTGACGATGCAGCCGGCGGCTGGCGGGCGGACTGGATCGGCGGCGCGCTCTTCTGCCTCGTCAGCCTCGTCCTCGTCTGGGCCTTGCTGCCGAAGGCGCCGGTCCGCAACGGGCAGGCGAAGGAGCCGCCTCTGGTCTGGAGCCGGCCGATGATATTATTCACCTTGTCCTACGGGTTGTTCGGTTTCGGCTATGTCATCACCGCAACCTTCCTCGTCGCCATCGCCCGCATGAGCGCGTCGGGACCGACCGTCGAATTTCTCTGCTGGTTCATTGCGGGGCTGACGGCGACGATTGCACTGTTTATCTGGAGGCCCCTCGTGCGCTCGCTCGGGATCGGCGGCGTCTATGTAGCGGCGCTCATCATCGAGGCGATCGGCGTGCTTGCAACGGTGGAACTGCCGCATTCGGTGGCACCATTGATCGGCGGCGCGCTGTTCGGCGCCACGTTCCTTGCCATCACCGCCTATGGATTGCAGATCGGCCGCCGGCTTTCACCGGAAAGCCCGCGCCGCATCCTGGCGCTGATGACGGCCGCCTTCGGGGTCGGCCAGATCATCGGGCCCATCGTTGCCGGCTGGATCGCGCAAATAACGGGAAATTTCGTGCTGCCGACCATTATCGCCGCAATCGTGCTGGTTTTCTGCGCGGCTCTGGTCACGCCGGTGATGAAGAAAATCCCTTAAGTGGTTACAAGTGCGTAACAATGGCTTGAGCCCATTGCTGCTTTCTTCGAACTGCCTTAATTTCCGCGCAAGCAGTGGTTCGCCACTCTTTCGAGGTTCCAGTTCAGGAAAGCAAATCCCCCGTGTTTCATTCCTTCTTCCCCCGACCGAAGCTGTTTTTTACGTCTGCCGCCATCTGGGCATTGATCTGCATTCTCGGGTGGTATTTCGCAGTAGAAGGAATAGGAAATTCGCTGGGCTTCGTGCATCCGCAAGATGAACCCTACGACCTCAGCTATTTTGCGCTGCCATCGAATCTGTGGTTCTATTCTTATCTTCTTCTGTGCCTCGGTCTGTTCGGAGGCGTCTGGACGCTGCTTTCACGAGGCCACCCCTGGACAGTCTGGTCCGTCTGGGGAACGCTGCTGATCATCCTCGTCACCTATTTCGGGGTCCAGGTTTCGGTTGTCATTAATAATTTCAGGCGTCCGTTTGGGGACCTTCTCCAAAACGCGTTGGCTGGGAAGGAAGGCATTTCCGTCTGGGATTTTTATAATCTCCAGATCATCTTTGCTCAGGTGGCATTCCTCAGCATGGGTGTTGGAGTGCTGACGGAATTCTTTACTAGCCATTACATCTTCCGCTGGCGAGCTGCGATGAACAACTTCTATATGTCTCGGTGGAGTAAACTGCGCCATATCGAAGGCGCTTCCCAGCGCGTTCAGGAAGATACGATGCGCTTCTCATCCACACTCGAGGGGCTGGGTATCACTCTTATCAATTCGGTCATGACGCTTATTGTCTTTCTTCCCATTCTCTTCGCCTTGTCGAGCTATGTTTCCGAATTGCCGTTGCTAGGGGAAGTGCCGCATGCTCTTTTCTGGCTGGCGATCTTCTGGTCTGCTTTCGGTACTATTCTCTTGGCGACAGTGGGGATCAAGCTTCCTGGCCTGAACTTTCGCAACCAACGCGTTGAAGCGGCATATCGTAAGGAGCTTGTCTATGGCGAGGACCACGAGGAACGTGCTCAGCCAGTAACGGTCAGGGAGCTTTTTAGCAATGTTCGGAGGAATTACTTCCGGATGTATTGGCACTATCTCTATTTTAATATTGCGCGCTATTTTTACCTTCAGGCCGACGCGAATTTCCTGGTGATCATGCTTATTCCCACGATCGTGGCGCATAAAATTACCTACGGCATCTTTCAGCAAATTCTGACCGCTTTCGGCCAGGTCAGCAATTCCTTCCAATATCTCGTCAATTCCTGGACGACGATCATCGAATTGCTCTCCATCCATAAGCGTCTTCGAGCTTTCGAAGCAGCGATCGACGACGAGCCTCTACCTGAGATCGACCAGCGCTATCTGGAGCGCGAGGCCGGTGTCGTTCACGCCGATGGCTGATACCAACAAAAAGGGCCGCCGAAACGGCGGCCCATCTTTTCTGAATGCCCATCGCGGTAACGGCGACTGATGCAGGCCGTTGTTGAATATCCAAGTTTTTAAAGTATCAGGCTCTTACAACCCCGACGTCTCTTGCAGCCTGCCGCGAACTTCGATCATCGGGATTGCTTCCGAATAGCTGACGCAGGCAACATCCGCTCGGCGGCAAACGTCGCTGACCAGCCTGTCGAGCGCGCGCCAATAAGCGCCGCCGTTCATTTCCACGAAGTGGAAGCCCAACTGCAGGGGAATGCGGCTGCCAGCATATTGCTTGTCGAAGGCTTCCCTGAAGGCGGTATAGGCGCGGTCCTCAAAGGCGGCGCTGTCGGCGGAATCCTCTTCGCCCTTGGAGTGGCGGACGAAGAGATTGTAATCCATGCCGATAACAGGCTTTTCGCTCGGACCTTCGGGGATGAGCGGCAGGCCGAAGCGGATGATGCCGTTTTCCTCGACCGGCATGGCCGGTCCCCTGGTGACGAGGCTTGCATCATAGGTGAAGCCGGCCTTCTTCTCGGCCGCGATCATGTCGGCACCGCCGCCGGTGGATAGGTAAGGTGCGCGAAAACCCTTGATGCCATGGTCGACAAGATCCTGCCAGCCGGCAGGCTCTTCCAGCCCGACGCCCTTCCAGGCGCTCTTCAGGGTTGCCTTGAAAGTCGCGTATTCGGCTAACCAGTCCGCCTCACTCCACTGTCGGCCGTCGAAATGGCCGCAGGCATGGCTGGATATATCGTGGCCCTCGAGGTGAGCGTGCCAGATATTGCCGAGACGTTCGCGGATCTCGTCGTCGCTTTGTGCGAAGCCGACATTGGATTTTCCGCGTTTCTGATGAGGGGCTTGGTAGGCTTTTTTCGCCTCCTGATTCATCAGGAAAGTGCAGGAGAGGAAATAAGTGAAATGGGCGCTGTTCTTCGCCGCCATCTCGCGGCTCTTCTGCCAGAGCGCATTGTCGTGGGCGCCGTCGAAGGAGACGATGACGAGCTGTTTCGGCCTGTCTGCTGCACCCGCAACGGCGGGAGAAATGAGCGATAAGGCGATAGAGGCAGAAAAAACAGAACGAAACATGGGCACCGCGACAATTTGCATTGCGGTTTTCCTGTTACAGAATTGCGGCGAAGCTGCGGTCTTGCTTTCAATTATCGCCGTCTGCCGGTAATTCATTGTCGACCGTCAAAATAGGAAAATCAGATCATCATGGCTCTGCTCGTCCTCAGCCTCATTCTCTTCCTCGGCCTGCATCTCATCCGCGTCATCGTTCCGGGCTTCCGGCAGGCGATGATTGACAGAGTGGGCAAGTCCGTCTGGATCGCCTTCCACTCGATTGCCAGCATCCTGACGCTGATCTTCGTCATCTACGCCTTTGGCGCCGCCCGCAGCGAGCCGATCGGCTTGCTCTACAATCCGCCGATGGGCATGGCGCATCTGACCGTCACCCTGATGCTGGTAGCAGTGATCTGTCTGGTTTCCGGTTTCCTGCCGGCCGGCTATATCAAGACGAAGACGAAACACCCGATCGTACTGTCGGTGAAGATCTGGGCGCTGGCCCATCTTCTGTCGAATGGCGAGGCCTATTCGGTGCTGCTCTTTGCTGCATTCCTTGCCTGGGGCGTGGTGGTGCGCATTTCGCTGAAGCGGCGCGAGCGCCGCGGCGAGATCACGCCGCAGGTTTTCGTTTCGGCCAAATATGACATCTACGCCGTCATCATCGGCGTGGTCGTCTGGGCGCTGATGATCTGGCGCGTTCACGAATGGCTGATCGGTGTCGCGCCGCTGCCGATGCTCGCTTCCTGACGATTCTGCGATATCCCCCTTACAACGGCCGCAAAATGGAGTAGAAGGCCCGACAATGTGCGTTTTGCACTATGCATGGGCATCCGCGGCCGGAGACGAGAATGGCATTCAACGACGACAGCTTCATTCGTGAAGTCAATGAGGAACTGCGTTCCGACCAGATGAAGGGCGCATGGCGCCGGTTCGGCCGCTATATCATTGCCGTTGCCGTTCTTATCGTCCTCGGAACCATCGGCAAGGTCGCCTATGAATATTGGGACAGCAACGCGTCCTCTGGCGCTGGCGACCAGTTCCTGGCGGCGATGAAGCTTGCCGACGAGAACAAGACCGACGAGGCGCTCGCCGCTCTCGACAAGCTGGAGAAGGAAGGCCACGGCGCTTACCCGGTTCTGGCGCGCATGCGTGCCGCGACCGTTCAATCGCAGAAGGGCGACAATGCTGGCGCGATCGCGTCCTTCCAGACCATCGCGAAGGATAAGTCCGTTCCGGCTGCCGTGCAGGATGCCGCAAAGATGCGCGCCGGCTGGCTGCTGATCGAGAACGGCACCTATGAGCAGGTTTCTGCTGCCGTCGAGGAAATGGCCGTGCCGGGCAATGCCTTCCGCCATTCGGCACGCGAGGCGCTTGGGCTTGCCGCCTACAAGGCCGGCAACATGGCACAGGCGCGTCAGTGGTTCCAGTCGATCGTCGACGATGTGGACAGCCCGCGCGGTGTTGCCAATCGTGCCCATATGATGCTTGATCTCATCACCGCATCCGGCAAGGCGCCCGCCGCGCAGGGCTGAGCTTAAGGGAAAATAATGAGTTTTACGGTCGCCATCGTCGGACGCCCGAATGTCGGTAAGTCGACGCTTTTCAACCGGCTGGTCGGGAAGAAGCTTGCGCTTGTCGATGACACGCCCGGCGTGACCCGCGACCGCCGTCCGGGTGAAGCGCGGCTTATCGACCTGCGTTTCACAATTGTCGATACGGCCGGTCTCGAAGAGATGACGGATGAGAGCCTGCAGGGCCGCATGCGCCAGCAGACGGAAACGGCAATCGACGAGGCCGATCTATCGCTCTTCGTCGTCGATGCCAAAACCGGGCTGACGCCGGTCGATACGGCACTCGGCGAGATGCTGCGCCGTCGCGGCAAGCCGGTCGTGCTCGTAGCCAACAAGTCCGAGGCGCGCGGTTCCGACAGCGGTTTCTATGATGCCTATTCGCTGGGGCTCGGCGAACCCGTGCCGATTTCGGCCGAACATGGGCAGGGTATGCTCGATCTGCGCGACGCCATCGTTGCTGCGCTCGGCGAGGATGTCGCTTATCCGTCGAAGGACGATGTTGCCGTCACTGACGTCGATCTGCCGCAGTTGGCCGGTGAAGAGGGCGAAGAAGACGAAGAGCCCGCCTATGACGACACCAAGCCGCTACGCGTGGCAATTGTCGGTCGTCCGAATGCCGGCAAGTCGACGCTGATCAACCGCTTCCTCGGCGAAGACCGGCTACTGACGGGGCCGGAAGCCGGCATTACACGCGATTCCATCTCCGTGGAATGGGATTGGCGCGGTCGCACCATCAAAATGTTCGATACGGCCGGCATGCGCCGCAAGGCCAAGGTGATCGAGAAGCTGGAAAGGCTTTCCGTCGCTGATGCTTTACGTGCGATCCGCTTTGCCGAAACCGTCGTTATCGTCTTCGATGCGACGATCCCCTTCGAGAAGCAGGATCTGCATATCGTTGACCTCGTGCTGCGCGAAGGCCGCGCGGCCGTTCTCGCTTTCAACAAGTGGGACATGATCGAGGATCGTCAGGCGGTACTTGCCGACCTGCGCGAAAAGACCGACCGGCTGCTGCCGCAGGCGCGCGGCATCCGCGCCGTGCCGATCTCCGGCCAGACCGGCTGGGGGCTCGACAAGCTCATGCAGTCGATCATCGATACGGACCGTGTCTGGAACAAGCGCATCTCCACCGCCAAGCTCAATCGCTGGCTGGAGCAACAGCAGGTCCAGCATCCGCCACCGGCTGTGTCCGGCCGCCGCATCAAGCTCAAATATATGACGCAGGTAAAGGCCCGCCCGCCGGCCTTCATGGTGTCCTGCACCCGCTCCGACGCCCTGCCGGAATCCTATACGCGCTATCTGATTAACGGGCTGCGTGCGGATTTCGATATGCCGAGCGTACCAATCCGGATCCATTACCGGTCGCCGGACAATCCGTTTGAGGGCAAGAAGAGGCGGACCTAACCCGCTTCTTGTTGTCGCCTTGCCGCTTGGGCCGGAGTGGGTTTGCCGGACGCGTCGATAGCCCTCAAGACGCGCTCTTATTCAAAGCTTCGCGCAGCGCGACAATTTCCGCCTGCAGCCGGACAAGCTGATCCGCGTCGCGGCCGCTTGCGTCGATGATACAGCCCGGTACGGTCTCAGCCTTTTTCTTCAGCCGCTTGCCCTCTTCCGTCAAGTGCAGCACGACGACACGCTCGTCCTGCCTGCTGCGTTCGCGGCGGATGTAGCCTGCTGTTTCCAGGCGTTTGAGGAGAGGGGTCAGTGTGCTCGATTCCAGGAACAGCTTTTCGCCGAGACCGCCGACGGTCTGGCCGTCTTCTTCCCAGAGGCAGACCATCGCCAGATATTGCGGGTAGGTGAGGCCGAGTTCGTCGAGCAGAGGTTTGTAGACGCGGTTGAAGGCGTGGCTTGCGGTATAGACGGCAAAGCAGATGAAACTGTCGAGTTTCAGTTGGTTCGACATGGCACGATCTCCCAAAACCGCGAGATATTATATCGTGCAATAAATAATCGTAGACGTTTTTAATGCACGGCAGCCATGCAATAATTTCTATCGTACGATAATTGGTCGTGTGCGATATAAAATCGTGTTCAGGACGAACGCAACAAACCCGAAGAGGACACGACAATGTCGACGATCAAGACCGCAGTTTCCGCAGCAGCAATCCTGGCAGCTTCCACTGCCGGAGCGTTTGCCGATCCGGTACTGGAACCGACAACGCAGAAATTCATCGATAGTCTGGCCGGCTCCAAGCCGATCTACACGTTCTCGCCTGCCGATGCCCGCAACATTCTCTCTGGCGCCCAGAAGGGCGACGTGAAGAAGCTCGCCGCTCAGGAAGAAGATAAGGTCATCAAGGCCGGCCCGACCGGCAGCGTCAAGCTGCGCATCGTTCGCCCTGAGGGCGCCAAGGGCACGCTGCCTGTCGTCATGTATTTCCACGGCGGGGGCTGGGTGCTGGGGGATGCCGACACACATGACCGGCTGGTTCGCGAAATCGCCAATGGCGCCAAGGCTGCCGTCGTCTTCGTCGATTATGACCGCTCGCCGGAAGCCCGTTACCCGATCGCTATCGAGCAGGCTTACGCGGCCACGAAATACGTCGCCGAGCATGCCAAGGAATTCCACGTCGATGCCAGCCGGCTCGCCGTTGCCGGCGATAGCGTCGGTGGCAATATGACTGCCGCCGTGACGCTGCTTGCCAAGGAGCGCGGCGGTCCTGCCATCGACCAGCAGGTGCTCTTCTACCCTGTCACCGACGCCAATTTCGACACCGGTTCCTACAATCAGTTTGCCAATGGCCCGTGGCTGACCAAGGAAGCCATGAAGTGGTTCTGGAATGCTTATCTGCCTGACGAAGCCAAGCGTAAGGAGCCCACCGCTTCGCCGCTGCAGGCTTCCCTCGAGCAGCTGAATGGTCTGCCGCCAGCACTCGTCATCGTCGATGAAAACGACGTGCTGCGCGACGAGGGAGAAGCCTATGCCCGCAAGCTGTCGCAAGCAGGCGTAAAGGTCACGTCGATCCGCTACAACGGCACGATCCACGACTTCGTACTGCTCAACGCGATTGCCGAAACACCGGCTGTTCGCAGCGCCATTTCTGTCGCCAACGATACGCTGCGGGCTGCCCTTCAGAAGTAAGGGTCACTCAGCAGAAGGAAGAGGCCCGGCGGGATCGCCGGGTTTTTTGCTTCTTGGAAGGGATTTGGTGGCGTATTGCCACGCCTTCTTCCATTTGGGGGTAATGAGGCCATTGGCGGCGCGGATATTGTTGATGAACTGCAGCGTCGCCGCCTCCCAGGAATATTGCATGGCAAGCTCGCGCGCCTTTTCCCGCGAACGGGAAAGTGCCGCAAGACAGGCCGCCCGCAGATCCCCGTTCAGCGCACCGACGTCGCTGTCCTCACCGATGATATCCAGCGGACCGGTGACGGGATAGGCTGCGACCGGGACGCCCGAGGCAAGCGCTTCCAGAATGGTGTTGCCGAATGTATCCGTCAGCGACGGGAAGACGAAGACATCGGCCTGCGCATAGGCCTTTGCGAGTTCCTCACCGAATTTCACCCCGGTGAAATGCACGTCAGGATAGCGTTCTTCGAGTTCGGCGCGTGCGGGGCCGTCGCCGACCACCACTTTCGAACCGGGCAGATCGAGATCCAGGAAGGCCGGCAGGTTCTTTTCCAGCGCAACGCGGCCGACCGTCATGAAGATCGGGCGGGCAAGGCCGAAGGGCTTTTCCTCAAGCGGCATCGGATGGAATTGCGTCGCGTCAATGCCGCGGCTCCAGGGCATCAAGTTCTTAATGCCCTTGGCGGACAGTTCGCGGGCAAGGCTGGGGGTGGCCACCATGCAGCCCGCGCCGCCATTATGAAACCAGCGCACGAAGGCGTAGAGCCAGCTCTCGGGGATCGGCAGGCGAGCGGACACATATTCGGGAAAGCGGGTGTGGTAGCTGGTGGAAAAGGGTATGCGCTTGCGGATGCACCAGCGCCGCGCCGACAGGCCGAGCGGCCCTTCCGTCGCGATGTGGATGTAGGAAGGATTGTGCTTTTCGATCTCGCGGGCGACGCGGCGGTACCAGGCGATCGACAGGCGGATCTCCGGATAGGTCGGGCAGGGAATGCTGGCGAAACGCTCTGGCGTCACCATCGACACTTCGACGCCCATTTTGGCAAGTTCTCGGTTGGTGTTTTCGATCGAGCGGACAACGCCATTGACTTGCGGATGCCAAGCATCGGTGACGATCACCAGCCGCTCGGGCACGGCTCCGGCGGCACTAGCCCAGCTTTCGCCGCTATACGAATTTGACGGACGTTGCAGCATGCTTCCATTTCCATCAGCGTCGCTTAATTCTGGCAACGCACAACCCCTGGCGGGGTTTCCGGAATGGCGATTCCCGCTCTGTTATTTTGGCGGAAGTGCATGATGAAAATATTACAGCCCTGTGTGAGGGATTACAGGACTTTATGGCGCGAGAGGCCAGCGATTATGTCGGCGATGAACGGCCGCGAGGCGTTTGTGCAAAAAAAGGAACGGCGCCGACGGGGAGGTCGGCGCCGCAGCAAAACTTAGGCTGCAGCCGAAGCGAAGCCGGAGGTCGGAACTTCCGAGATCGTCTTCAGAACCTGCGAAGCGATCTGGTAGGGGTCGCCCTGGGAGTTCGGGCGGCGATCTTCGAGGTAACCCTTGTAATCGTTCTTGATGAACGAGTGCGGAACGCGGATCGAAGCACCACGGTCGGCAACGCCGTAGGAGAATTTGTTCCACGGAGCCGTCTCGTGCTTGCCGGTCAGGCGCTTGTCGTTGTCGGGGCCGTAGACATTGATGTGGTCCATCAGGTTCTTTTCGAACTGCGCCATCAGCGCCTCGAAATAGGCCTTGCCGCCAACTTCGCGCATGTACTTGGTCGAGAAGTTGCAATGCATGCCCGAACCGTTCCAGTCAGTGTCGCCGAGCGGCTTGCAATGATACTCGATGTCGATGCCGTACTTTTCGGTCAGGCGCTGCAGGAGGTAGCGCGCCATCCAGATCTGGTCGGCGGCTTTCTTGGAGCCCTTGCCGAAAATCTGGAATTCCCACTGGCCCTTGGCCACTTCGGCGTTGATGCCTTCGTGGTTGATGCCGGCTGCGAGGCAGAGGTCGAGATGCTCTTCGACGATTTCGCGGGCAACCGAGCCAACGTTCGAATAGCCGACGCCGGTGTAGTACGGGCCCTGCGGAGCCGGGTAGCCGGACTCGGGGAAGCCAAGCGGGCGGCCGTTTTCGAAGAAGAAATATTCCTGTTCGAAGCCGAACCAGGCATCCTCGTCATCGAGAATGGTTGCGCGGGCGTTGCTCGGGTGCGGCGTGACGCCATCCGGCATCATGACTTCGCACATGACGAGCACGCCGTTGGTGCGGGCCGGATCCGGATAGATGGCAACCGGCTTCAGCACGCAGTCAGAGCTGCGGCCTTCGGCCTGCATCGTCGACGAACCATCGAAGCCCCAGAGCGGGAGCTGTTCGAGCGTCGGGAAATTATCGAATTCCTTGATCTGCGTCTTGCCACGCAGGTTCGGTACCGGGGTGTACCCATCGAGCCAAATGTACTCGAGCTTATACTTTGTCATCGCGACTCTCTCTGCTGCGAACTTGAGCAAATCCTGAGGCAGTAGACGCAAGGGTGCGCGCTCCCGCCAGGGGATGTCTCTTCTAAAGCACGTAGCGTGCCAGATCGGGCGGCCGACATAAAAAATTTACGAATCATCCTGCCAACGCCATTTCGAAGTGGAAGCGGCAGGCGGCTGAATACTGCCGGTATGTAGCTATCCCGCTTTGAGATGAGCATTTTCCGCGTTGGAACCAGATGAAAATTCCGGCGTTGAACCTGATGGATGAAGTTTTAAACAAATCAGCGGAAGCTTAAGCAGGAAATGCCGCCTGGAGCGACTATAATAGCGACTTTGCCTATATCTTATGCAATTTGCATAAACTATGTGCATTGTGCTATCGTTTCGACCGTGAATGTTGATAGGCCGAGCAAAGAAAGGCTATCTCATGGCAATCGGTTTCCATCGTGAATCCGCGACAATCTATCAGTTTCCCATCAAGGCCGTTCAGGCGCAGAGCCGTTTCGAGCGCTTTCGCATGATGGAGCGGGAGGCCGCTGATGTGTGTGACGCTGCGCTCGACAGCTGCTGGTATCACGATGAAGCCGTTCGCAGCGACGACAAGAAGCCCAATTCCTGATCTGAGGATCGAAGACGACTGACCGCTTAGGCGGGGGCGAGCCTGCGCGTGGCCGCGCGACAAAGCGACATGCGCAGGCTTCAATTACGATATCAGAGGCCGAGCTTTTCCTTCGGCACGAGTGCGCCATGCTCGCTGACGACGCGGGCAGCGATTTTGGCTCCGAAGCGAGCTGCTGCCGGAGCATCCCGGTTCTCCAGATAATGAGCAAGGAATGCGCCGTTGAAACTGTCGCCGGCGCTCGTCGTGTCGACGACCTTTTTGACCTTTTCCGCCGGCACGTAAGCTTTCTCATTGGCGAAGCTCAGTGTTGCACCTTCCGCACCGTTCTTGACAACGACATGTGAGGCGCCGAGCGCAAGATAGCGCTCAATGGTTGCTTCGATGGAGGCGTCTCCGAAATGCGCAACCTCGTCGTCGAAGCTCGGCATGACAAGCGAGGAGGCACGGCCGCCTTCGCTGATCGTCGTGTGCATTATGTCGTAGCTCGACCAGAGGCGGGGGCGGATATTCGGATCGAAGACCACGAACTTGCCGACAGCCTTGGCGCGGCGGATTTCGGCTAGCAGCGTGTCCGCGTCGTCATGCGAGAGGATGGCAAGCGTGATGCCGGAGAAATAGACAACGTCAGCACTTTCCACGGCTTCACGCAGCCGGTCAGGATCGGCGGCGAGACTTCGGGCGGCGGAGCTGTCGCGCCAGTAGCTGAAGGATCGTTCGCCGTTCCTCAGATTGATCATGTAGAGGCCGGGCGTCTTCCCCTTGATGCGGCGGATGAGATCCGTGCCGATTTTGGCCTTGCTCATGAAGGCGACCATTTCGTCGGACATTGGATCATCGCCGAGCGCGGTGAAGTAATCGACCGACCAGGCGGAGGGCAGGCAGGCGCGAGCATACCATGCGGTGTTGAAAGTATCGCCGGCGAAACCTTTCCGCAGGAGGCCTTCACCCGCCTGCGAGAGTTCCACCATGCATTCGCCGATCGACAGAAACCGTCCGCTCAAGCCATCCTCCCGGGTTTGACTGCTCTTGCGGATACGCGAAGAGGCGGAGTGAGACAAGTCGAGGAGAGCCGAAAGTCCATCGCCCCTATATCGGGGCGATGGCGAATTCAGATCATGGCCTGTCCATATGATAGCAGGCAGCCGTCTGGCCGGGACGCACCAGTTCCGTCGGCGGCATCTCAGTGCGGCAGATGTCCGTCGCCTTCCAGCAGCGCGGCGAGAAGACGCAGCCCTTCGGCGGGTTGAGCGGCGAGGGCGGGTCTCCCTGCAGGCGGATGCGCGTGCGCTGCCGCGCGAGTTTCGGATCCGGGATCGGAGCCGCAGAGAAGAGCGCCTGCGTGTAGGGGTGTGCCGGATGTTCGAACACCGTCGCGCAGTCGCCGGCCTCCACGACCTTGCCAAGATAGAGCACCAGCACGTCATCCGAGATCAAGCGCACGACCGAGAGGTCGTGGCTGATGAAGATCAGCGTCAGCCCGAACTCCTTGCGCAGCTTGCGAAGCAGGGTGATGACCTGACCCTGGATCGACACGTCGAGGGCCGAGACCGGCTCGTCGCAGATGATGAGCTTCGGCCGGGTGACGACGGCACGGGCAATGCCGATGCGCTGCGCCTGGCCGCCGGAGAATTCGTGCGGATAGCGGTTGATCATCTCAGGCACTAGACCGACGGCTGCCATGATTTCTCGCACGCGCTCGAGACGCTGAGCTTTCGTCAGCTTCGGCTCAAAGACAGTGAGCGGCTCGGCGATGATGTCGCCGACCGTCATGCGCGGATCGAGCGAGGCGATCGGATCCTGGAAGATGATCTGCATGTCGCGGCGTGCGGCACGCATTTCCTCATCCGTCAGATCGAGCAGGTTGCGGCCCTGCCAGAGGATGCGGCCCTTCTGCGACTTCAGAAGTCGCAGGATCGAGCGGCCAAGCGTCGACTTGCCGCAGCCGGATTCGCCGACGATGCCGAGCGTGCGGCCCTCGGCGAGATCGAAGCTGACATTGTTGACGGCCGTCAGCATTAGCGGCGGTTTGAAGAAGGACTTGGAGGGAATCTCGAACTGGGTCGTCAGGTTCTCGACCCTCAAAAGCGAGCGTTCAGCCATGGCTCAGCAACTCCTCGCGACGGGGGAAGGGGTGGAAGCAGGCGGCACAATGATTTGCCCCCAGTGGTTCGAGCTGCGGCGGCCGGTCGATGCAATCGTCCTGAACCTGCGAACAGCGCGGCGAGAAATTGCAGCCCTTCGGCAGGTGCTGCAGGTTTGGCGGACGGCCGGGGATGACGACGAGATCGTCGACATCCTGATCCGGGCGTGGGATGGAGGCGTGCAGCGCTGCGGTATAGGGGTGAGCCGGGTTTTCGAAGAGTTCGTCGACCGGCGCTTCCTCGACGATGCGGCCGGCATACATGACAGCGACCTTGTCGGCGAGGCCAGCTACGACGCCGAGGTCGTGGGTGATCATGATCAGCGCCGTGTTCATTTCCGCCGTCAGATCATTGAAGAGATCGAGGATCTGCGCCTGGATGGTCACGTCGAGCGCTGTCGTCGGCTCGTCGGCGATCAGGAGCTTCGGCTTGGTCAGCAGCGCCATGGCAATGACAATGCGCTGGCGCATGCCGCCCGAAAGCTCATGGGGGTAAAGATTGAAGCGCCGGCTCGGATCAGGAATGCCGACGCGTTTCAGCATGTCTAGCGCCTCGGCGGATGCGGCCCTGGCGGTAAAGCCGCGATGGATCTCGAGTTGTTCCGTCAGTTGCCGGGAAATCCTCAGAGACGGGTTGAGCGCCGTCATGGGATCCTGGAAGACCATGGCCATGTCCTTGCCACGGACGCGGTCGAGTTCACCTGGCTTCAGGGCCAGCACGTCCTTGCCTTCCAACAGGGCCTGGCCGGTTGTTTTTCCGTTCTTGGCAAGCAGGCCCATAATGCCGAGGAAGGTCTGGCTCTTGCCGGAACCGGATTCACCGACGATGGCAATGCGCTCGCCCCGGCGAACCGTCAGGTTCATGTTGGAGACTGCCTTCACCTGCCCCTCGGGGGTCTCGAAGGTGATCGAGTAGTCCCTCAGTTCGAGAAGCGTATCTTTTTGTTTTTCTTGAGACATCCTATCGATCCTTCGGGTCGAACGCATCACGCAGCCCGTCGCCTATGAAGAGCAGGCTGAGAAGTAGGGCGACGAGGAAGCTCGCAGGGAAAATCAGCAGCCAGGGCATGCTTTCCATGGCGTCGGTACCCTCGGCAATCAGGGTGCCGAGCGAGGTCAGCGGTTCCTGTACACCGAAGCCGAGATAGGAAAGGAAGCTCTCGGTCGCGATGATCTCAGGCACGGTCAGCGCCGCGAAGATCACGACGGGGCCGACGAGGTTCGGAATGATGTGCTTGGTGATGATCTTGAAGGGCTTCTGGCCAGAGGCGCGGGCGGCTTCCACGAATTCACGGTGCTTGAGCGACAGGGTCTGGCCACGCACGATGCGGGCCATGGTCAGCCATTCGAGCGCGCCGATTGCTGCAAAGAGCAGATAGACGTTGCGGCCGAAGATCACCATCAGCAGGATGACGAAGAGGATGTAGGGAAGCGCATACATGATGTCGACGAAGCGCATCATGATCGAGTCCAGCCTGCCGCCGATATAGCCTGAGATCGCACCATAGAGCACGCCGATGACGACGGAGACGATGGTTGCCGTCAGCGCCACCGCAAGCGAAACGCGCGTGCCATAGAGGACACGGGCAAGCAGGTCGCGGCCGTTCGGGTCGGTGCCGAAATAATGGCCGCTTTCGAAGGACGGGGGCGCGCGGAAGGCCGCCCAGTCCGGATCTTCATAGTTGAAGGGGATGAAGCTGGGGCCAAGGAAGGCTACGATGATGAGCAGCAGCAGCACACCGATGGAGATGACGGCTGCCTTGTTGCGCGAGAGGCGCCGCAGCGCATCCTTGGTCAGCGAACGGCCTTCCGGAGACAGGCCTTCGGCCTCCAGCAGTTCGGCTGCAAGCAGCTCTCTTTTGGCGGGATTGAGGATCATCTGTTTCTCACTTTCGGGTCCAGCCAGGCATAGGCGATATCGACCAGAAGGTTCAGAAACACGATCAGCACCATGTAGAAGATGACCGTACCAAGAACCATGCCGTAGTCGCGGTTCAGCGCTGCGTTGACGAAATAGCGGCCGATGCCGGGCAATCCGAAGATGCTTTCGACAACCAGCGAGCCGGTGAGAAGGTAGCTTGCCGCCGGACCCAGATAGGAGACAACGGGCATCATGGCGGGCTTCAGCGCGTGGCGCATGACCGTGAGGCGCGGGCCGATCCCTTTGGCCTTGGCGGTACGGATGAAGTTCTGGTTCATCACTTCGATCATCGAGCCGCGGGTGATGCGCGAGATGCGGCCGGCATGCGGCAGCGCAAGAACCACAATCGGCAGGACGAGGAATTTGATCGAGCCGTCACCCCAGCCGCCGACTGGAAACCAGGCGAGGTGGATGCCGAAGACGAGCTGCATGATCGGCGCAATCAGGAAGTTCGGGAGCACAACGCCCACCAGAATGAGGGCACTCAGAATATAGTCCGGTGCTTTGTTCTGGTAGAGCGCCCCAAGACAGCCGACGGCCACGCCAACAATGATGGCAATCAGGAAGGCAGCCGTGCCGATGGTGAAGGTGTAGGGCAGACCGATCATGATCTGCTGGGCGACAGTGAAATCCTCGCTCGCGAAGGAGGGGCCGAGGTCGCCTTTCAGCAGGTCGCCGACATAGATAAGGTACTGCTGAACGAGCGGCTTATCCAAATTGTAGTGGATCGCAAGGTTTTTCAGGATCACCGGCGGCAATGGCCTTTCGCCATCGAAGGGGCCGCCGGGGGCAAGGCGCAAAACGAAAAAGCAGGCTGTGACGGCGATCCACAGGACGGGGATCGTCGACAGCAATCGACGGAGAGCGTATTTGATCATGGTCGTGGAGCGGCTCTTCCCGTAACTTACGGGAAGAGCCTTTCATCCTTATTCCTTGATGGACAGCCAGCGTGTGCGGTGGATGTCCTGAACGTTGTCGACGAAGCCTTCGATCTTAGGCGAGACGACGTTCTTGGAGACGTAGTAGTAGATCGGAAGTGCTGCGGAATCATCCAGCGCGAGCTGTTCGGCCTTCTTGAAGATTTCGGCGCGCTTCGTCAGATCGGTCTGAGCGTTGCCGTCCTTGATCAGCTTGTCATAGTCGGCATTCGACCAGCGGCCGTAGTTCATCTGAACGCCCGTCACGAGTAGGTTCAAGAAGTTGTCCGGATCGTTGTAGTCGGCGAGCCAGCCGGCACGGCCGATCTGTACTTCACCACGCTGCAGCTGATCGTAGTGGACCTTGGTTTCGGCGTTGACGAGCTCGACATTGACGCCGAGCGGCTTCCACATGGAGGCGATCGCCACGGCAATGCGCTTGTGGTTGTCGTTGGTATTGTATTTGAGCTCGGTGGTCAGCGGATGATCCGGGCCGAAGCCGGCTTCCTTCAGCAGCTTCTTGGCTTCTTCGACCTTGTCCTTGTAAGGAAGGTCCTTCCAGGAAACATAAGCGGGCTCCCCGTAGTTTGCCGTGCCCGGCGGAACCCAGGAGTAAGCCGGCAGTTCGCCGGTGCCGAGGATCTGTGGTCCGATGACTTCGCGGTTGATCGCCATGGAGAGAGCCTGGCGGACGCGCTTGTCGTTGAAGGGCGGCTTGGTCGAGTTGATGACGTAGTAGTAGAGGCCGGAGAAGGGGGCGACATGCGCCTGGCCCGGCAGGTTCTTCTTCATCCACTCGTACTGGTCGGTCGGGAAGTCGGTGAGGATATCGAATTCACCGGCGCGATAGCGCTTCAGCGCAGCTTCCTGGTCTTCAAGCACGAAAAACTTCGCGCCGTCGATCTTCAGATCCTTGACGCCGTAGTACTGATCGTTCTTGACGGTCGTGACGTGCGAACCGGGGACCCACTCGACCGGCTTGTACGGACCGTTGGTGACGATGTTGCCGATCTTGACCCAGTCCTGACCCTTGGCCTCGACGACATGCTTCGGCAGCGGATAGGCCGTGTAGTGCATCAGGGCGTTGATGAAATAGGGGGTCGGGTTCTCAAGGGTGATCTCGAGCGTCTTGTCGTCGATCGCCTTGATGCCGAGCTCGTTCAGATCGGTGATCTCGCCCTTGTTGATCTTTTCTGCGTTTTTGACGGTGAACTGCAGATAGGCGTAGTCGGCGGCGTTCTTAGGATCGACGAGGCGCTGGAAGGCGAAGACGAAATCGCCGGCCGTTACCGGCTGGCCATCGGACCACTTGATGCCGTCACGCAGCTTGAAGGTGTAGACTTTGCCATCGGGGGAAATAGTCCAGCTTTCGGCTTGGCCCGGAACCGGATTGTCCTTGGCGTCTTCGGTGACGAGGCCTTCGAAAATGTCGCCGGCAATACGGTTTTCCCAGTCGCCGGAGAGTTTCTGCGGATCCAGCGAGGTGGGATCGCCACCATTATGGATGTTCAGCGTGGCCGCATGGGCCGAAAATGCGAGCAATGAGCCAACCATTGCAGACGCGAGAAATTTTTTCGTGAAAAAGGACATACTGGGTCCACCTTTCTAGGCTTTGCGCCTTTTCTTTAGTCATTTGTTCCCGGTTTGACCTGTTACGTGCAGGTCAACGGCACCTTAACGCAAAGGTTTGGCGTTGCAACCCCTAAACCGGTGGGTAGCATTCGGGTGTGGACAAGCTTATAAGCGTCTCCCTTTTGTCGGATCGCGACTGCCCGATCTTCGCTCAAGAGCAAAGCCATTAGGCTGTTGTTTTTTGCTTCGCCGCCATTAGTCTTGCGTTCGAAATGAAGCAGGAGACGGCGGATTATGGCATTGCTGACAGGCGGGAATGCGGATTGGTGGCGCGGCGCGGTGATCTATCAGGTCTACCCGCGTTCGTTTCAGGATACGAACGGGGACGGGCTTGGTGATCTCAAGGGAATAACCCGGCGTCTTCCCTATATCGCCAGCCTCGGCGTCGATGCGATCTGGCTCTCTCCCTTCTTCAAGTCGCCGATGGCCGATATGGGCTATGACGTCTCCGACTATTGCGACGTCGACCCGATTTTCGGCACGCTCGAGGACTTCGACGCGATGATGGCAGAAGCCCACAGGCTCGGCATAAAGGTCATCATCGATCAGGTGATTTCCCATACGTCCGACCGGCATCCATGGTTCGTGGAAAGCCGTTCCAGCCGCACGAACGACAAGGCCGACTGGTATGTCTGGGCCGATCCGAAGCCCGATGGGACGGCGCCAAACAATTGGCTGTCGATCTTCGGTGGGCCTGGATGGGAATGGGACGGCGTGCGCCGGCAATATTACCAGCATAACTTCCTGACCTCGCAGCCGGACCTGAATTTCCACAGCAAGCCGGTTCAGGATGCGCTGCTGAAGACGGTGGAGTTCTGGCTCGACCGCGGCGTCGACGGTTTTCGTCTCGACACGGTGAACTATTATTTTTGCGACAAGCTGCTCCGGGACAATCCGCCGCATGAGCCGGACCCGGATCAGCCCGGTCTCGACGCGCCCGATACCAATCCCTATGGCATGCAGAACCATCTTTACGACAAGACACAACCGGAGAACCTCGAATTCCTCAAGCGTTTCCGGGCTCTGCTCGATCAATACGAGGGGCGTACGACGGTCGGTGAAGTCGGTGACGGCGCACGCTCGCTGAAGACTGTTGCGGCCTATACGACCGGCGGTGACAAGCTACACATGTGCTACACCTTCGATCTGCTTGGTCCGGATTTCACCGCCGCCCATATCCGCACCTGCGTCGAGACTTTCCAACGCATGGTGAAGGATGGCTGGGTCTGCTGGGCCTTCTCCAATCACGACGTCAACCGCCACGTCAGCCGTTTCGCGCTGACGGAAGAGGAGCGACCCGTCATCGCCAAGCTGGCGATTTCCGTGCTGGCATCGCTTCGCGGTTCGATCTGCCTCTATCAGGGCGAGGAGCTGGGGCTGCCGGAGGCGGAGCTTGCCTTCGAGGACCTGCGCGATCCCTATGGCATCCGCTTCTGGCCGGCCTTCAAGGGCCGTGACGGATGCCGCACGCCGATGCCATGGGAGGCCGGCAAGGCGCATGCCGGTTTCACCAGCGCCGAGAAGAGTTGGCTGCCGGTGCCCTATGAACAGGCGGCGCTTTCCGTGGATACGCAGGAAAACAATGACAATTCGGTTCTGCATCATTACCGGCGTACGCTGGAATTCCGGAAGGCCTATCCGGTGCTGATCGACGGCAGCCTGGAATTTGTTGGCAGCAATCAGGACCTGCTCGCCTTCGTGCGCGAAAAGGGAGACGAGAAACTGCTCTTCGTCTTCAACCTGACGCGAGAGGCTGCGGAGTTTCAGCTTCCTGCCGGCATGGTGCTGGGCGCTCCATTGCCCATGCCAGGGTTCAAAGCCGCCGCCAGTGCCAAGACAGTGCAGCTCGACGCGCTTGACGCCTTCTGTGCTCGGATCAGCTGATAAGCGCGAAGCGATCGACGTCCACCATCCCCTTGTCCGAGATCTTCAGATGCGGGATCACGGGCAGGGGCAGGAAGGCGACCTGCAGGAAGGGTTCCTCCAGGGTCGTGCCCAGCGCATAAGCAGCCTTGCGCAGATGATGCAGCGTGTCGCGCACCGTCTCGTAGGGTTCCAGGCTCATCAGGCCGGCGACGGGCAGCGCGATCTCGCCGGTGATCTTGCCGTCTTCGACAACGACGAAGCCGCCCTTGATCTCGCCAAGGCGGTTGGCCGCAAGCGCCATATCATCCTCGCTGACGCCGACGACGCAGATATTGTGGCTGTCATGGCCGACTGTCGAGGCGATGGCGCCCTTTTTCAATCCGAATCCCTGTACGAAACCGTTGGCGTGATTACCGTTCTTGCCGTGACGCTCGATGACGGCGACCTTGATGATGTCGTTGCCGAGATCGATGGTCGTCTGATTGCCTCTGGCCGGCAGGCGGTAACGGCGATGCTCAGTGATGATCTTGCCGGGCATGACGCCAATGACGGGCGTTTCTCCCTCCGAAACAGGCACGCCGAAATGGGCTGCGTTGACGGGGCGAGCCTTGACGCTGTCGAGACCAACGGGCTCAACGGGCTTGCGGGCGGAAAAGAGCGCATCGGTGACATGACGGCCGGCGGAAAAAACCATGTCCGCCTGGCAATTTTCCAGACTGTCGATGACGACAAGATCGGCTCGCCAGCCGGGGGCCACAAGCCCGCGGTCGCGCAGGCCGAAAGCACGGGCAGCCGAGATCGAGGCGGCCCGGTAGATCGCCAGCGGCTCGACGCCCTCTGCAATTGCCGTGCGGATCATGTAGTCGAGATGGCCCTGCTCGGCGATATCGAGCGGATTGCGGTCATCGGTGCAGAGCGCAAGATAGGGCGAGAGGCGCTCGGTGATGATGGGCATCAATGCGTATAGGTCCTTGGAGACGGAGCCCTCGCGCACGAGGATATGCATGCCCTTGCGGATTTTCTCCAGTGCTTCGGTCGCGCTCGTGCATTCATGCTCGGTGCGGATGCCGGTGGAGAGATAACTGTTCAGATCATTGCCTGAGAGCAGTGGCGCATGGCCGTCGATATGCCCGCCCTGGAAAGCATCGAGCTTCGCCATGCAGACGGGATCCTTATGGATCACGCCCGGAAAATTCATGAATTCGGCAAGGCCGATGACCTTGGGATGGTCGCGATAGGGCAGGAGGCTTTCGACCGGCAGATCGGCGCCCGATGTTTCCAGATGTGTGGCCGGCACACAGGAGGAAAGCTGGACGCGGATATCCATGATCGTTTCCAACGCCGAAGCGAGGAAGAATTCGATGCCCTCCTTTCCAAGCACATTGGCGATCTCATGGGGGTCGCAGATGACCGTCGTCACGCCATAGGGCAGGACGCAGCGGTCGAATTCATGTGGCGTGACGAGCGAGGATTCGATGTGCAGGTGCGTATCGATGAAGCCGGGAACGACGATCTTGCCGGAAATGTCGATTTCGCTCTCGCCGCTGTAGCTGCCGCAGGTGCCGACAATACGCTCGCCGCCGATGGCAACGTCCGACTGGACGAGTTCGCCCGTTACGAGATCGAAGAAGCGTCCGCCTTTCAGAACAATATCGGCCGGTACGCGACCCACACCCTGATCGATGAGACGTTCGAGCTTGGCGGTCATAACTATCCTCGCATGTAATCGATTCCGCGAGTTATAGCGCATCTGTCTGCGGATTGGATGCCCGCAAACGAAACCGGGCGCCAATGGCGCCCGATCCGGTGTCTCGTTCGTTTCTATTACTCGGCGGCGACGATCTTGCCGCCTTCCCACTTGTAGAGCGAGAAGCTCTGCGAGGTGAGATCGCCCGTCTCGCCGTAGGTGAGCTTGCCGATGACGGTCGGGATCTGCTCGCCGCCCTTCAGGGCAGCCGCGACGGCTTCCGCGTCCTCGGCGCTGCCGGCCTTCTCGATGCCGGCCTTCAGCACTTCAACGGCAGCATAGGCGTTGAGCGTGAAGGCTTCAGCGGGGATCTTCTTGGCGGCGAGCGCATCGGCAGCAGCCTTGGAGTCCGGGCTCTTCGTTGCGTCGGAGGCGTTGGTGAACAGGGTGCCGGCTGCCGCATCCGTGCCGATCGTCCAGAATTCGGTGTTGGAGAGACCGTCGCCGCCGATGATCTGGGCGTTGACCGAAAGGTCATGCAGCTGACGGGCAAGCAGGCCGCCTTCCGGGTGATAGCCGCCGAAATAGATGAGATCGACCTTCTCGGCCTTGATGCGGGTCGTCAGCGCTGAGAAGTCCTTGTCGCCGGGCGTGATGGAGTCGTTGATGATTTCGGTAACGCCGCCGGCATTCAGCGTTGCCTTGAAGGCGTCTGCGAGACCCTTACCGTAAGCGCCCTTGTCGTTAATGATGGCGACGCGCTTGTCCTTGAAGTGTTCGAGAACGTATTTGGCGGCGACTTCGGCCTGCTGGTCGTCGCGGCCGCAGGTGCGCAGAACGTTGGTCAGACCACGCTTGGTAAGGTCAGGCGCCGTTGCAGTCGGCGTGACCATCAGCACGCCGTTTTCGGCCAGAACGTCGGACACCGGGATGGCGACGCCGGACGTGACCGGGCCGACGACGAAGCGGATGCCTTCGCCGACAACCTTGTTTGCGGCGGAAACGCCCTGCTTCGGCTCGCCGGCGTCGTCAGCGAGTTCGAGCACGACCTTCTCACCGAGAATGCCGCCGCTCTTGTTGATTTCATCGACGGCGGTCTGCGCGCCGTTCTTTACCTGGTCGCCATAGGCTGCCACCGGACCGGTCAGCGGCGCGATGAGGCCGATGGTGATATCCGCATGTGCAAGCGGCGCAAATGCCAGTGAGGCAACGAGCGTCGCTGTCAGAGTCTTCAAGGCCATGTTCTGTCTCCTTGGGTAGGGTCGTCTTCGACCACCGGTTGTTTGCCGCGCGGGCCGTTCTTCGTCAGCGATCCCTTTGGGAGCGTGCCAAGGACGAGGAAAAGCTACGCGATCAATGAGCCTCGCGGCCATATTTGGCTCGCTCTGCACATGGCAAGATTTCTAGGAATTTCGGTGAGATTCCGCAAGATGATAACAAGATCGGGCTCGCTTTCGCCAAATCTCGAAAGATTGCGCCCGATTTTTTGATTTTTCAGTCCATTTCCCGCAATTTTCGGTCTGCCCTGTCCAAGCTGTTCCGCAGGCCCAGCGCCGTGTCCGGGCAATCTCGGTCTGCAACTGTGGTTTTGCTGTTTTAGCAGGTTAACAATTGATTCTAAGAATCCCAGTATAACTACCATTCCCTAGTATATTGTTGCGGTGCAATATCCGATTTGTCGATAAAGGCATATAGCGGGAATAGATATCCGGATGCTCAAGCGTATTGAAGCCAGGCAGGTGCGGACCGGAATGTTTATCGAGATGGTCGAGGGTATCTGGCACGATCCTCTTCTATGTCGCCGGCGGTTCTTACTGCGGCGCGAGAGCGATACGCTGAAGCTTAACGAGTGTGCGGACGCAGGTGTCGTGATCAACACCACCAAGGGCCTCGATGTCAGGAACACCTCGCGTAAGATCGAGATCGACGTCAGGGCAGCGCGCGAGACCATTCAGAAATCCGTCGAGGTGCTGGAAAATGTCTTCGGTCGGCTGCAGGGTGGAGATGCGATTACCGTTGATGAGGTCGAGCCGGTAATTTCCTCCGTTTCCAAATCGATGGATGACTACCCCGCCGTGTTCATCAGCGTTACCCGGCTGAAGTCCAAGGACGAAGTAACCTTTCTGCATTCCCTTTCGGTCAGTGCTTTGATGGTCCTTTTCAGCCGCCACCTCGGACTGGATGAGGACGTGGTGCAGACGCTCGGCACGGCAGGTCTATTGCACGACGTCGGCAAGCTCGAAATTCCGCTCGAAGTGCTCAACAAGGAAGGGCGCCTGAGCGAAGACGAGATCCAGTTGATCCGTGACCATCCGGAAAAAGGGCATGCGATCCTGTCGCGCCAGGAGGGCATGTCGGAAATCGTTCTCGACGTCTGCCTCAATCATCACGAACGGATCGACGGCAAGGGTTATCCACGCAAACTGTCACGCGGTGATATCAGCCTTCACGCACGTCTTGCCGCGATTTGTGATGTCTATGACGCCGTTACTTCGGCGCGCCCCTACAAGACGCCGTGGAGCCCGAAGGAGGCGCTGACCTGGATGCTAGCCAATGAGGGGCATTTCGACCGCCGGCTCGTCAAAAAATTCGCCCTCTGCCTTTCGGTCGCCTCCGTTTCCTGAGGCAATCCTATTTTCATGACAAGAGTCTGCGGGGATTTGGTCCGCCGAAGCTCCGGAGATGAGGACCTGCGCTATTGTCGAGGGAGTGCCTTTCCCAGGAAATCGGTGACCATGCTGGCAACCTGCCGATGAATAACTTCTCGGTCCGCGCCCATACCGTCCCGACAGACGATGCTCTCGCCTGGCGCTTCCTTCTCGATAAGCTGGGCGGCGCCAGGTTTGCAGGGCTGCATGAAGCTGAAATGCAGCGATCCGGGGACAAGGCTGTAAGTGGTGGTTGCTGACGGCAGATAGCGGGCTACGTAGCCGGAATCCATGTTGGTAGCGGCTATGTCCGCCTTGGTTGCCATATCCGCGTCGACATCCGCAGCAGCACCTAGCACCATGACGGGGACATGGATTGCCGCAAGGCTTGCTGGTGTTAGTCCGCGACCGGGGCCGAGATCAAGTGTCACGACCGCACGAATTCTTGCATCACCGAGATTGGCGGCCATCGCCGCATTGGAGGCCGCATCGCGCCCGATGCCGAGCGCTTCGAATATTTTGCAATAGATCGGGCTGAATTCAGCCAGGCAATTCTTTGCCACCTTGGCTGCATCGAAACGGCCGCCCGCCAATTCGAAGACCGTCCAGCCGCCGAGCGAATGGCCGATGGCGGCAATCCGATCGGATGCTACGCCGCCCGACAGACCAGGATTGTCCAGCAGCGCATCGATCACGCGGCTGAGATCGCCGGGGCGCTTCCACAGTTCTACAGCGTCGGGCTTCCGCATATCGAATGTCGTCGTACCGGGATGATCGGGCGCGGCGACGACATAGCCTGCGTCAACGAGATCGGCGGCAAGCCAGGCGAGGTTACGCCAGCTGCCGCCATAACCATGGGAGAGGACGACCAGCGGATGCGGGCCGGCTGTAGGCTCGGCGTCCTTGATTACAGGTTGGCCGATGAAGGCCGGTGTTTCGCCGAGAAGGACCGGTGTGGCGTCAGACGCTGTCGGATACCAGATGCTGACATGCATCGGGTGATCGACGCTTTTGCCGGACAGGGTGGTTTCGCGGAAACCGGTTCCCGCATGTGCTGCTGATACAAGCAGGAGAAGCAGGGGGAGGATAAAGGCAAGTCTCGGCATGGGATCTCCATTGGGTTGATTTGCCCTGTCTGGAGGAAATCCCCGAGGTTGGAGACCGATAACGCGATCGAGGTCTCCGATATCAAAAGAAAGGGCGAAGCCGGAGCCTCGCCCTCGAATTCACTTGGGATTGAACTCAGATGTTGTTCTGCAGGATCGTACGCAGTTTGCCGAAGAGTTCGTCGATATGCTTCTTCTCGATGATCAGCGGTGGCGAGAGAGCGATGATATCGCCTGTTGTGCGGATCAGCAGACCGCTTTCGTAAGCCTTGAGGAAGGCCGTGAAGGCGCGCTTAGTCGGCTCGCCGGCGATTGGGTCGAGTTCGATGGCGCCGATGAGGCCTGTGTTTCTGATGTCGATGACGTTGGGGCAATCCTTCAACGAATGCAGCGCATCGGCCCAGTAGTCGGAGAGTTCGGCTGCGCGCGTCAGCAGGCCCTCTTCCTTGTAGGTGTCGAGCGTTGCAAGTGCTGCGGCCGAAGCGATCGGGTTGCCGGAATAGGTATAGCCGTGGAAGAACTCGATCATATGTTCGGGGCCGTTCATGAAGGCATCATGGATTTCCGAGGTCACGAAGACGGCGCCCATCGGGATGACGCCGTTGGTCAGGCCCTTGGCGGTGGTGATGATATCGGGCTTTACGTCGTAATATTGGGCGGCGAAGGGAGCGCCGAGGCGGCCGAAGCCGGTGATGACCTCGTCGAAGATCAGCAGGATACCGTGCTTGGTGCAGATCTCACGCAGCTTCTGCAGATAGCCCTTCGGGGGAATGAGCACGCCGGTAGAGCCGGCGACCGGCTCGACGATGACGGCGGCGACCGTGGAAGCGTCATGCAGGGTGACGATGCGCTCGAGTTCGGTCGCGATATCGCCGCCAATTTCGGGTTCGCCGCGGGTGAAGTTGTTCTTGCCTGGCAGATGGGTGTGCGGCATGTGGTCGACGCCGGTCAGCAGCGTGCCGAACATCTTGCGGTTGGTGACGATGCCGCCAACGGAGATGCCGCCGAAATTCACGCCATGATAGCCACGCTCGCGACCGATCAAACGGAAGCGTGAGCCATTGCCCTTCACGCGGTGATAGGCGAGCGCCACCTTGAGCGCCGTTTCCACCGATTCAGAACCGGAATTGGTGTAGAGGACGTGATCCATGCCCTCGGGGGCGATGTCGACCAGGCGGTTGGCGAGTTCGAAAGCCTTGGGATGGCCGAGCTGGAAGGCCGGAGCATAATCGAGTTCGCCGGCCTGTTCGCGGATCGCCTCGGTGATCTTCGGGCGGCAGTGTCCGGCATTCACGCACCAGAGGCCAGCCGTACCGTCCAGAACCTGACGGCCGTCATGGGTTTGGTAGTACATATCCTTCGCGCTCACGAAGAGGCGCGGTTCCTTCTTGAACTGGCGGTTCGCGGTAAAAGGCATCCAAAAGGCGCGAAGGTCGTTTGGCGTTGCATTCAGGCGGTTGGACATGCTGTTCTCCTGGCCGTTGGGGAGGCCATTCCCGTTTTAGGCTTGGCGCCGTTTATATTTACTGCCCGGTCAAATTATCAGCGCTTGGCAAGGCGTCAAGCCGAAGAAGCACAGCTGTCTGCAGCTCCCGGACACTTCGGACGTCATCAATTCTTTGCCGGGCATTGCTACGAAAATCGATGGCCGCAATGGCCGAGGGCGTTTCATTCATTTCCTTGAAATTCAACCGTTTTTACCGGAGGTAGTCATGACAGACCGCCAGAAAACCAGGCCGCGTCCCAATCCGCGGCGTGTATTTGCGCCGAGCTACGGCACCATTCTCGAAGAAGGCGTTCGTCGCCGTACCGTCCTGAAGGGCTTTATCGCAGCCATGGGCGCCGCCGCTCTTGCGCCGGCGCTCGAAGCAACGAGGGCTGAAGCTGCCGAGTCGACGCTCACTTTCACGGAGCTGAAGCGTGTGCGTGACACTGCCGACCACTGGCCTGATGATTACGAGCGCCAGATTCTCGTTCGTTGGGGTGACGCTCTCTTTGCCGACAGCCCGGAATTCGATGTCGCCAAAACTCAACGGCAAGGCCGCCGAGCGCCAGTTCGGCTACAACAACGACTTCACGCAGTTCCTGCCGTTGCCCTGGGGCGAGAAGAGCTCGGACCACGGCCTGATGGTCGTCCAAGCAACAAAGCCGGCAATTCTTGCGAATTGCCGGCCTCTAAGTCTTCACGTGCTGAAATAACGTAAGCAGCGTCCGCGGAAACATCTCCTTGGAGCGTTGCTCAGACTGACATCATGTCAGCACTAACATCAGGCTGCAGACCTACTCCGGTTCTCGGTCACGTAGATATCCTCGAGCGTTGCGAGGATCTTCATGACAGGCTCGGAGTTGCTGGAATAGTAAATCGTCTGTGCATCACGACGGGTCTTGACCAGCTTCTGAGCGCGCAATTTCGACAGATGCTGGGAGAGGGCCGACTGGCTCAGGCCGACCTGGGTAGCGAGGATGCCGACAGGCACTTCTCCCTTTACCAGGCTGGTGAGGATCAGCAAACGCTTGGGGTTGGCCATGGCCGATAATAAAGCTGCCGCCACATTGGTGTGCTCGGCCAAATCAGAGGTTTCCATATTTTTTCTTCCTAATGCGAAACGTACATCATCCGTACAGGCACAGGCCGTCAGACGGTTCTTTGACTGACGGCGAAAACTAGCAATTGGGCTCGAAGATTGTATATACCTAAATTTAAGGTATCAGGTATGCTATTTTAGATATGTTTGAACAAATGTGATCTATGTCCTCTGCGGGTGTGTCGAACTCGCAACGCATCAATAAGTCACCTGAAATCATATCGAAACCCGCGGAATCGACCCCACAGATGCGCCAGGGACCCGCTTCAGAGGCCTTCAGCCTCGATGTCAGCGCTGACAGCAGGTCCGGATGGCGCACTACTAAATCTTGCACTGCAGCCTCAGCTTTTTCGGCGATGTCATCATTTGCCAGGGAGTGAATCACGAGATCGCTCCCGTTCAAAACGTAAGCTCGGCCGAATCCGCCATTGAGACTGGCCGATTGCGGGATGAGGCGGAAGAAACGGAAATCCGAGAAATCGATATAGAGTGCCGCTTTGGCATGACGGCTGAGAAAACGGGTGCGGATGCGCGCGTGGAGGGGCGTATCCCGCTCCACCTGTTCCGCACGGCATTGGGTCGTCAGGCGGGGATAGGCGAGCGGATCGCCTTTGCCGGGCTCACCGGTCAGGAGCGAAGCCCTGGCGTCGGCGGCAAGCGCTTTCGTGTGGGTCGAGAGCGCGGAAACGAGGATAACGGGCACGCCGTCTATGTCGGTGCCGAGCAGAACCCGGCTTGCAAAGGGAAAGCCGGTTTCAGGATCGAGAACGGCGAGGGCCGCATAGCGGGCGGACCGCAAGAGGGTGCGCGCCAGCTTGCGGGCCTCATCGTCGGTTTTGCGGAGCGTAGAGAACGGTTCTTTCATACTCGCGTTGTGGCAAAGCGGAGTGAAGGGATCAAGTCTAAAGCGTGTCGCGATCTCCAAGATTCGCCTGCCCCACGCTTCACCTCTTTGCTTTAAGCATGCCGCCACCGCAAAACCGCCGCACACCTTGCGCGACGTGCTTATTCCTTCCGCCTGTGCCGCGTGAGGCCGGTGACGACATCCTGCGCCGAGATCGTGCCGATGATCTGGCCGTTGTCGACCACGCCGATACTGCCGGGCTGGCGGGAGAGGGAGTCAAGGATGTCGACAAGCGGCGTCGTTGGGCGTGCGGTGGCACTGACCGACATGCCGATTGCCGCATCGCCAAGCCCGGGCTGCATGACGTCGGAAGCCATTAGCATGTTGATCGGGTTCATATTCTGCACGAAATCGGCGACATATTGATCGGCTGGGTTCTTGACGATCTCCTGCGGCGTTCCGCACTGGATGATCCGCCCGCCCTCCATGATCGCTATGCGGTTGCCGATGCGGAAAGCCTCGTCAAGATCGTGGCTGACGAAGAGGATGGTTTTCTTCAGCCGCCGCTGGAATTCCAGCAACTCGTCCTGCAGTCGCGTGCGGATCAGCGGATCGAGCGCGGAGAACGGCTCGTCCATCAGCAGGATCGGAGCGCCGGTGGCAAAGGCGCGGGCAAGGCCGACGCGCTGCTGCATGCCGCCGGAGAGCTCGTTGACCTTACGGTCCGCCCATTTCGTCAGGTTGACGAGTTCGAGCTGTTCGCCGACCCGGCTCTTGCGCTCTGCCTCCCGCACACCCGCTAACTCGAGGCCGAAGCCGACATTCTCTGCAACGGTGCGCCAGGGCAGAAGGGCGAACTGCTGGAACACCATGGAGACCGTATGCGTGCGCAGGTCGCGCAGCGCTTTGGCATTGCATTTGTAGGGGTTTACCGGTCCCGTTGCCGCCGAAACGGCGACGTCGCCGCGCACAACGGGCGCAAGCCCGTTGACAGCACGCAGGAGCGTCGACTTGCCGGAACCCGAGAGGCCCATCAGCACGAGGATCTCGCCTTCCTCGATGGTCAGCGAGGCATTGGCGACACCCAGAACAAGGCCGGTCTCGGCGCCGATCTCGTCGCGTGAGCGACCCTGATCGACCATGGCGAGCCCAATTTCCGGCCGATCGCCGAAGATGATGTTGACGTCTCTGAAACTGACCGCGGTCATGCGCCGTCTCCTTCGCCTGCGGTGCGGAACATGCGGTCGAGAATGATTGCCAGGATGACGATGCAGAAGCCGGCCTCAAAACCCTTGGCGATGTTGACGGTGTTCAAGGCACGCACGACCGGTACGCCGAGACCGGGAGCGCCAACGAGGGCGGCGATGACGACCATCGAGAGGGAGAGCATGATGGTCTGTGTCAGGCCAGCCATGATCTGCGGCGTTGCAAAGGGCAGCTCGACCTTGCGCAGAACCTGGATCGGCGTCGCGCCGAAGGCGACGGCGGCTTCGACGAGGGAGGGGGGCGTCGAGATGATACCGAGGCGGGTGAGGCGGATGGGGGCCGGGATGGCGAAGATGACGGTTGCGATCAGGCCCGGCACCATGCCGAGGCCGAAAAGGATAAGCGCTGGAATGAGATAAACGAAAGTAGGAATGGTCTGCATGAGGTCCAGAACGGGCCGCATGGCGGCATAGATCCAGGCGCGGCGGGCAGCCGCAATGCCGAGCGGAATGCCGATCACCATGCTGACGAAGGTCGCAGCGAGCACGAGCGCCAGTGTTTCCGTCGTCTCCTTCCAGTAGCCCTGGTTCATGATGAGCAGCAGTCCAAGACAGGTGAAGACCGCCACTGTAATCGACCGGCGCAGCCACCAGGCGAGGAGGCTGATGGCAAGGATGGCAATCAGCGGATTGGGTGTCTGCAGCACGAAAAGCAAGGCATTGATGACGTGCGACAACAGCGCGGAGAGTTGGTTGAAGAACCATTCGCCGTTCGATGTCAGCCAATCGACAAAGGACTTGGCCCAAGGACCAATGGGAATTTTAGCGTCAGTGATCCAATTCACGAGGCGCGCCTGTCTTTTTGAGAACGAAGATCGGGATGAAAACGAAAACGGGGCGGCAGATCCGCCCCGGTCATTTCATCAGAGGCCGAGGCCGGACTTGACAGCCGCCAGGCCATCGCCGCTGCCGTCGCGTGTCTTGACGCCGGCAAGCCAGGGTTCGACCGTGGACGGATTGGCCTTCAGCCATTCGCCCGCTGCCTTTTCCGGATCTTCGCCGTCATTCAGGATCTTGTTCATGATCTCGTTCTCCATTTTCAGGGAGAACTTGAGATTCTTGATCAATGTCCCGACGTTCGGGCACTCGCTGAGATAGCCGGCACGCACGTTGGTATAAACTTCGGCGCCGCCGAAATTCGGTCCGAAGGTGTCGTCGCCACCCGACAGATAGGTCATCTTGAAGTTGGTATTCATCGGATGCGGTTCCCAACCGAGGAAGACGATGGGCTTGCCATCTTTCTCGGCGCGGGCAACCTGCGCCAGCATGCCCTGCTCGGAGGATTCGACCAGTTCCATCTCCTTCATTCCGAAGGTGTTCTTGTCGATCATGTCGATGACGTGGCGGTTGCCGTCATTGCCGGGCTCGATGCCGTAGATCTTGCCCTCGAGATCGTCCTTGTGAGCAGCGATATCCTTGAAGTCCTTGATGCCGAGTTCGGCGCCCTTTGCATTGGTCGCCAGCGTGTACTTGGCGCCGACGAGGTTCGGACCGTAGGACTCGACTGACTTGTCGTCGAGATAGGGCTGGATATCTGCCTTCTGTGACTGCATCCAGTTGCCGAGGAAGACGTCGATGTCCTTATTCTTCATCGAGGTGTAGGTGACCGGCAGGGAGAGAACCTTGATATCGGTCTCATAACCGAGCTTCTTGAGAAGCAGAGAAGCGGTCGCAGTGGTGGACGTGACGTCCGTCCAGCCGATGTCCGAGAGATGGACGGTGGAGCAGCTTTCAGGATCTGCGGAGAAAGCAGCCGTCGCGACGGAGAGGGCAGCGATCGCAGTTGCGGTGACGAGTTTGAATGCGCTTGTTGTTTTCATTTTAGACTCCCAGTCTTACGTTCCCAAGCCAACCATCAATAGACCAGTTTTACAAGCGATCTCGGCGCGTTTGCGGCGTTCCGGACTATGTGATTGCGACGTGCCGCATTTTGGGAAAGCCTGAATTGCAAGGCTTTTGGCGATTTCATCGCCGGATTTCCTGTGACTATCGATTTGCCGGGGCTTTTCTTTGCGTTCTCCAGCTTTCAAGAAGCCAGATAAGGAGAATCCGATGGCAAAGCTCTATTTCAACTACTCGACGATGAATGCCGGCAAGTCCACCATGCTGCTGCAGGCCTCCTATAACTATCAGGAGCGCGGCATGCGCACGGTTCTCTTGATCGCTGCCTTCGACGATCGGGTGGGCCGGGGCGTTATCGGTTCACGTATCGGGCTCGAAGCAGAGGCCATTCCTTTCGAGGGTGACAGTGATCTCTACGCGCTGGTCCGCGAACTCAGCAGCGAAGGACAGGCGATCTCCTGCGTCTTCGTCGATGAGGCGCATTTCATGACGCGCGATCATGTCTGGCAGCTTGCCCGCGTGGTCGACCGGCTTGGTATTCCCGTGATGGTCTACGGCCTGAGGACGGATTTCCAGGGCAAGCTCTTCCCGGCTTCGCAGGAACTGCTGGCGATTGCCGACGAGATGCGGGAAGTGCGCACCATCTGCCATTGCGGGCGCAAGGCGACCATGGTCGTGCGGCTCGATACCGAAGGCAAGGTGTTGCATGAGGGCGCGCAGATCGATGTCGGCGGGAACGAGAAATATGTTTCGCTGTGTCGCCGCCATTGGGATGATGCAATGAACGGCGAATGGGTTGCCGAGCCGGTCTGAATACGCCTGTTTTCTTTAAAGCAACAAGTGAATAGTCTGGAAGACGGAGATTCCCTGGGAGTACTCGGTGCGCAAAAGCCCGCCTTTCGATAGCCAGTACGATGCCGCCCGTGACCTAGCCGAGGCGATGGCTGGCGAGGCTGATTATTGTGCTGCCTGCATCACAGGTTTCGATGGCGATGGGTCGCGCTCATCCGACGAGATTTTCCTGGAGCAGAATGCGCGTTTTCAGGCATTCTTGCATGACAGTACCACGCTCGATGTGCTGCTTGCCGAGCTCGTTTTTTCCCTCGACCGGCTGACGGCCAAGGTTTCAGCCGATCTCGACAGTTTTCGCGGGCTGACCCGGCGCGAAAAGATGGCCGGATGGTTTTCCCGACAGCGCATGTGGCGCATGCATAGCGCGCGGGTGCGGGAGGCGCCGGTTGTGGAGCAACTGCTCGATCTTCTGACGAAATCCGATCTTCTGGCGGCGCTGCTCGATGGCCAGAGGCGATCCTTTGCCGCGCGTCACAAGAGCGCCGAACTTAGTCTCGTCGACATCGTGGAGCACCGGCGACGGCTCGTCGACGAGATTGATATTGCACGGATGCGGATGAAGGAGCTCAACGCCAAGGCATTGAACACGCAGGGGCGCATTGGCGTCTATGGAAACAAGGCGCACTGGGAGCAGATGGAGGCGGAGCGCCTGGCGCTAAAAGCGGAGGCCGAGCGCATTTCCGTCGAAGAACATACGATGCGCGACGAGAGCCAGCGGCGCGAACGCTTCATCAACATGTTCCAGGCCTTCGTTGACAGGCTGAACGGCGGTATCGCCAGCTGCAACGTGCTCATCCGCAAGCTTTCGGTCGATACCGAGGAGCGCCTCATCATCTATCAGGCGCAAGTCGATACCGACCGTCCGGGCATGAGGGTGAGGATCAAACCGGAGCTTTTCCCTGATATCGCCGCATCAATCGCGCTTTTCGAAAAGGGCATGCTGGTGCCTCAGGATCTGGTCCAGCGAAAGAGCCGCGCAGACCAGGAATTTGCGCGGAAATTTCCCATCTATGCCGAGGAGCGCTCGGACGCGCCACTGATCGATGTGGTGCGAAAATCTCCCACGTTCGGGCTCGGATTCTTCCGTTCGCTGCGCTCCTGACAGGGTGGTGAGGGAAGGCGCATCCGATCTGTCACGTCTGGTTCGCGTACCGTTTGGCGGAAATATCCTTGTCTGTTGTTGTACTTGGCTGATCAAGCGCATATGTGGATGGAGAGGATATCCCTGTTTTCGCCGCCTGACAGGAGACGACGATGCTCGACCGGATTACCGGTTTTTTCAGACTGATCGGCAAGACGATCAGCCGCTGGGTTCGCCTTTTCGCGGCCTGGGCCTTCTGGCCATTCATGGCCGCGCACGGATGGTATGCACGGCGGACCTGGATGATCCGGCTGCCGATCATCGCGTTTCTCGCACTTCTCGTCGTCCTCTACGGTTATTTCGTCTGGCAGACGCAGGTCTGGTCGAATTTCAATACCAATTTCGTCGATCAGTACCGCCTTTCCGATCGCAAGGTACCAGTAGGGCAGGAAATTCGAGCGGCGGACGGGACTGCCGCCAAGACCTGCCAGCGTTCGGCGATCGTCGATGTCGCGGCCGATCTGACGGATTTCAACGTCAACCAGAACGCCTGGATATCGTCGATGGTGCTCTACAAGATGGGCTTCTTCGGCATCGATTGGGACCATACACCCTTCTTCGACAACAAGGCCTCCTTCCAGCGCGGCATCAACCAAGCGGTTCGCCGGACATCGGCGGAGCTTGTCGATACGCTGGGGCGCGTGCGCGGCACATCAGGCGTCAACAACGATCTGCAAAGTGCGCGCGGCAACCTGCAATTTGATGAATCTAGCTGGTATTTCGGCCTCAGTCCTTTTGGACCAAAGACGCCGACGCCGGCCTATTATCGTGCGGCGATCAACAGCCTGCGCAAGTTCAATACCGATCTCGCCGGCTGCAATGCGGTCTTCGACGGCCGTGCCGACAACCTGATGCAGTTCATCGACCGCATCGCCAACGATCTCGGCAGTACCTCCGACATGCTGGCCGAGCGCTCGGAAAACCACAATCGCGGCTGGTTCGACACGCGTGCCGACGATCGATTCTGGTTCGCCTATGGCCAGCTCTATGCCTATTACGCGATTCTCTCGGCGGCGCAGGCGGATTTCTCTCAGGTTGTGTCGGAGCGAAACCTCGGGGCGATCTGGGCCGGCACGACACGACAATTTCAGGCGGCACTTCGTATTCAGCCGGCAATCATTTCCAACGGACGAGAGGACGGCTGGATCATGCCGAGCCACCTCGCCACGATGGGTTTCTATATATTGAGGGTTCGATCGAACCTCGTTGAAATCCGCTCAGTGCTGGACCGTTAGAGCGCCGCACGGCCATTCGGGCGCACAAAAGACGCTCTAACTCTTCGAAACCAAGCTTCCCGTTAAACCGGAGTGCCGCCGTCCTCGAAGCCGACGATACGCAGCTTTTCGACAAACTCATATGTGATGCCGACGATGCCGCCGCCGCTGGCGTCGTCGCGGAACTGCCCGACCGAGCGCACCATCTTGTAACCGCCGTGTCTGTTGTCGACGCGATAGACATAATGGAAGCCGACCCGGTAGAGGCTCGCCTGCTCGAAGGTCTCGGCGATCAGCAACCGGTCTTCCTCGTGGATGCGGGACATGAGTTCGGTCAGGTTGACCGGACCGTCACTGTAGGGAAGATCGAAGATCTGGTGTACGTCTTCGCTGGCGAAGAAATGTCCGGTCTCAAGATCCATCCGCCAGAAGCCGAAGAGGCGGTAGGCGGCGAACATGGTCACCGCTTCAGCATCGGTAACGCCGATGTGGGCGCGGGATTGCAGCCGATGTTCGACGGCTGGCTGTTCGAAACGAAGAGGCACGGTTTCCCCCTAATTCGGGATGACGCGCTGATTCTCTTCTGATTCCTCAGTTGATCAGCTTCAATCGGATGGCTTTTGCTACCAACTGGGTGCGGTTGACGCAATCGAGTTTTTTAATTGCGTTGGTCATATAGGCATTTACCGTATGATCCGACAGCGCCAGGATCTGGCCGATCTCGATCGAGGTCTTGCCCTGCGCCGTCCACCGCACGACCTCGAGTTCACGAGCCGAGAGCGCGCTATGGGCGCTCACCTCATTGCGCTTTACGCTGTTGTAGGTGTCGAGGGCGTGAAGAACGACCATCGCAAGCTCATTGATTTCGGCCTGGCCGAGGGACGTGCGTTCGCCGACGAACAAGAAGGCGAGGCGCTGTCCATCGGCGGAGTTGATCGGCATGGCAAAGCCGGCAGTCATGCCGTGCTGCAGCATCAAGTTCCTGACGCCGGCGGGGAAAGACTGGGCGTCACCAGGGTCGCTGAGATGCCAAACCTGAGGTACGACCGATTCCCTCATTCGTGCGGCAAAGGGTGAGACACGCAGCATATGCCCGCGGTCGAAATCTCTGATGTATGAAGCCGGAAGCGAACTCTCGATGATCAGCGGCTTGAGCAGCAAATCTTCTATTGTCGGCGCGTTCAGCAGAGTGGCATGTTCAAAACCGAATGCGGCGGCCACCCTTGCGAGCGTTTGTACGAAGAGGCCGCGCGTACGTGCCCCTGCCAATTCGCTCGACAACAATGACTGCCTTTCAGAGGTAGTCATGTAAGACATTATATGCCCCCGCAAGTCCCCATGTTACGAATATGAAATACATAAATCCGATTGCACGCTAGCTCTAATTGACTTAGCTCGCGCTGATTAATTCATTTTGTGAAAAATTAACCAGATGAAAAACGCGTTTAAGTTGTTTTTTGATCTATACGGGTAGAAGGGCAGTGCCTTTTACCTCCTCCATGACCGCATAGGTGTGTGTTTCGCGTACGCCGGGGAGGGAAAGAATCACCTCGGAGAGGAACTGGCGATAAGCTTCCATCCCCGCCATGCGCGCCTTCACAAGATAGTCGAAGCCGCCTGCGACCATATGGCATTCCATGACGTCATCGCTGCGTTTTACTGCCGCGGCAAAGGCGTCGAAAACGTCAGGTGTGGTACGATCGAGCTTCACCTGAACGAAGACGAGGAGACTGCGGCCGAGCTTTTCCGGCGAAAGGATTGCCATGTAGCCGGTGATGTAACCGTCTCGGGTGAGCCGCTTGACGCGCTCTGCGGTCGCCGTGGGAGACAGGTTGACGCGTTCGGCGAGCTCTATGTTGGAGAGCCGTCCCTCCTTCTGCAACGCACGGAGAATCTTACGGTCGAGACGATCGAGCTCTTTCATTTTTCGCGGCCTTTCAGGGAGTCGGTAGGCGAAGATCATGTTGGCAGGGCTCAGTTTAGTGAAAAACACCACGAATGAACAGCTATGTTGCCGAAATCACGGAGAACAGTTCATGCCGACACAGATTTTCACGCCTTTTGCACCGTTCAACGCTCCATTCGCCGGTGACGATGACCGCCTGCTGCAGGGTTTTGCCGAAGACCTACGTTTTTCGGCCTCCCAGGATGCGGCGATTGACAAGCGCGCCGGCGGGATGATCGAGGCGATCCGCAGCAATTCCGGATCGATCGGCGGCGTGGAGGACTTCCTCAGGGAGTATGGGCTTTCCACCAAGGAAGGCCTGGCGCTGATGGTACTTGCCGAAGCGCTGCTGCGCGTGCCCGACGCGCTGACGCAGGATAAGCTGATCGAGGACAAGCTGAAGGAAGGCGGCTGGAGCGAACATGAGGGCAAGGCCGATAGCTGGTTCGTCTCGGCATCGGCCTGGGCGCTCGGCCTTTCCGCCCGCATCATCCGTCCCGGCGAAACGCCCGAAGGCGTGGTGCGAGGCCTCGTCAAGCGCATGGGCCTGCCGACCGTGCGCAATGCCACCAAGCAAGCCATGCGCTTTCTCGGCCATCATTTCGTGCTCGGTGAGACGATCAAGGATGCGCTGAACCGTGCGGCCAAGAGCGAGGAGAAGGGTTATCGCCATTCTTTCGACATGCTGGGAGAGGGCGCCCGCACGGCTGAGGACGCCAAGCGTTATTGGCAATCCTATGCCATGGCGATCGAGGCGATCGGCGATTGGATGGCGAAGAACGGCAAGGGCAAGGATCTGCCCGACCGGATGGGCATTTCCGTCAAGCTTTCGGCGCTGCATCCGCGTTACCTCGCCACGCATCGCGACCGGGTGATGAAGGAGCTGGTGCCTGATCTCCTGAAGCTCGCGCAGATGGCGAAAGCCCATCAGCTTAATTTCACCATCGATGCCGAAGAGGCTGACCGGCTGGAGCTTTCGCTTGATGTGATCGCCGCCGTCTTTTCCGATCCGTCGCTTGCCGGCTGGGATGGTTTCGGTCTCGCGATCCAGGCCTATCAGAAGCGCGCCGTTGCCGTAATCGACTACATTGACGAACTCTGCGCAAAGCTTGGCCGTCGTATGATGGTGCGACTCGTCAAGGGCGCCTATTGGGATACGGAGGTCAAGCGGGCGCAGGAACGCGGGCTCGATGATTATCCGGTCTGGACACGCAAGCAGGCGACGGACCTTTCCTATCTCGCCTGCGCGCAGCATATGCTTGCCAAGCGGGCGCGTATCTTCCCTCAGTTTGCCACTCACAATGCGTTGACGGTTTCAACTATTCTGGAGCTTGCCGGCAATGACCGCTCCGGCTTCGAGTTTCAGCGCCTGCATGGCATGGGCGAGAGCCTCTACAATCATCTGCTGGATACCAACGATCGGATCGCCTGCCGCATCTACGCGCCGGTCGGCGGCTATCGTGACCTGCTTGCCTATCTCGTTCGCCGTCTTCTGGAAAATGGTGCCAACTCTTCTTTCGTCGCCATGGCGGGTGACAAGAACGTTCCGATCAAGGCGCTGCTGGAGCGTCCCGCGGACAAGTTGGAATTCGATGTCGGCGCCAGCGCGCGTAACAGCAAGATACCTCTGCCGCCGCAGCTCTACGGCAAGCGTAAGAACAGCGCCGGGCTGGAATTCGGCCATCGTGCGACGCTGGAGAGGCTGATGGGCAATATCGGCAAGGGTATTTCCGCCATTTCAGCGACGCCGCTGATCCCCGGCGTTGCGGCCAGCGGTGCCGACGTTCCTGTCGTCTCGCCATCCAATCATTCGAAGACCGTCGGTTCGGTGCGCAATGCCACCGTAGCCGATATCGACAAGGCTTTTGCGATCGCCGCCAAGGGCTTCAAGACATGGTCGCGCCGCTCCGTCGAGGAACGCGCATCGGCGTTGGAGCGCATGGCCGACCTCATGGAGGAAAACCGTGACCGGCTGCTAGTGCTTCTCGCTGCAGAGGCCGGCAAGACACTGGATGATGGCGTCGCTGAAGTGCGCGAAGCCGTGGATTTCTGCCGCTACTATGCCGATGAGGCACGCCGGCTGTTTGGCACTGTCACGAAGATGCCGGGGCCGACAGGTGAGGACAATCGTTACCTCTGGCGCGGCCGTGGTGTCTTTGCCTGCATCTCGCCCTGGAATTTCCCGCTGGCGATCTTCCTCGGGCAGGTTTCGGCCGCTCTCGTGTCCGGCAATGCGGTGCTCGCAAAGCCGGCACCGCAGACCCCTCTCATTGCCTATGAGGCGGTCAAGCTGTTCCACAAAGCCGGCGTGCCGGAAGATGCATTGCTTTTCGTTCCCGGCGGTCCGGATGTCGGTGCCGCTATCACGGCACATGCAGCCCTTGCCGGTGTGGCTTTCACCGGGTCGACCAAGACAGCCTGGGCGATCAACCGTGCGCTCGCCGCCAAGGATGGGGCGATCGTGCCGCTGATCGCCGAAACCGGTGGCCTCAACGCCATGGTGGTCGATGCGACGGCGCTCGGCGAGCAGGTGGCCGATGATGTGGTCCTCTCGGCCTTCCGTTCGGCCGGTCAACGCTGCTCCGCACTCCGCCTGCTTTTCCTGCAGGAAGACATCGCCGAACATATGACGCATATGATCGAGGGCGCTGCGCGCGAACTGCAGCTTGGCGATCCGGCGCTGGAAACCACCGATGTCGGCCCGATCATCGATGAGAAGCAGAAGGCGATGCTGGAAGCCCATATCACCGACATGCAGAAGACACAGAAGGTACGGTATGCCGGCAGGGCACCTGATGGAGGCAGCTTCTTTGCGCCGCATATCATCGAGCTCGACAATCCAGCGGCGCTGACCAAGGAAGTCTTCGGGCCTGTGCTGCACATCGTCAAATGGAAGGCAAAGGAACTGCCGAAAGTGCTGCAAGATATCCAGGCTTCTGGCTACGGCCTGACGCTCGGCGTTCATAGCCGCATCGAATCCACGATCCGCACCGTCACCGACGCGCTCGATACCGGCAATGTCTATGTCAACCGCAACATGATCGGCGCCGTCGTCGGCACTCAACCTTTCGGCGGCTCGGGGCTCTCGGGCACCGGCTTCAAGGCTGGCGGCCCGGCCTATCTGCAGCGTTTTGCGCTGGAACAGGTGATCTCCGTAAACACCGCCGCGGCTGGCGGCAATGCCAGCCTGATTGCGATGGGCGAATAAAGTAATGAAGCGGCAGCAAGTCTTTGGGAACCCCGCTTGCTGCCGTTCAAACCAATTGCTAAGCGTATGATCGGATGTAACTGAGGCAATCTAATCGTGCGCTTTGCAATTTCTTTTATGGTGAAGTGCCTATCCTTCCGATCATTACTTATTTTGTTTCTTTTGAACTTGCCGATCGGAGCTTCTGCCTCCGAGGTTGCCAAGCAGAAACAGGCGGGACATCCTTCGATGGATTTCATTCTTGTGCGCAGTCTCTCCTGTCTGGAAGACTGTCCTGAATGGATATCGGCGGAGGGGCGTATAACGCCCGATACGCCCGCGCGTTTGAGGAAATTTCTCAAAAAGATCGGTGACCGGAAAGTGCCTGTCGTCCTCCGCTCGGAAGGTGGCGAAGTCGATGCCGCCTATGCGATGGGCCGGGAGATCCGCAAGGCCGGTCTTGAAACGGCAGTTGGGGGCACGCAGCTCAAGGATTGCCCCGATGACGATAGGCGTTGCGCCGCGGCAATCGCGAAGGATGGCACTGCAGTCGGGGATACCTATTCGGACGGTGCTTTCTGCTATTCTGCCTGCCCACTAGTGCTGGCCGGCGGCACGTCGCGTGTCTCGTCGCAATGGGCCTATATCGGCGTCCACCAGATCACGACCATCTATCAGAAGCTTCGTATCTCTTACCGGATCGAATACAAGATCGTGAACGGCAAGAAGACGGAGGTTTCCCGCAAGGAGGTTGGACGAAAAGCAGCCGGGCAGCGCAGCTCCACCAAGTTGGGCAAGAAGGCCACTGCTGCCCTTACGGGTTATTTGAAAGAAATGGGCGTCAGCAGCGAGCTGGTCGATTTGATGATGACGACCACGCCCGCAAGCATTGCTGTCATCGCGCCCGAAGAAGCAGTTCGAATGGGTCTTCTTACTGATGTGCTGACATTTAGTGAGTGGCCCGGTATGCCGCTCTGTCCTAATGACGCCGCGCCGAGCGCAGTCTGCTATCGCCATCCTGTGGCCGACGTGGCTGTAGCGGCGGCACCTTTGGCGGAGGCCCCGGTGAAGAGTGCGACGGTTTATGCAGCCGGCGGTCAGATTAAAACCCATCCTATGGACTTTCTCGTCATGTACCATGGTGATTGCCGGGACGAGTGTACGCAGTGGATTTCTGCGGATGGCTATATTATGCCGGATACCCCGGCCCAGTTGGACGCGATCTTGAAGACGCTCGGAGGAAAAAAGCTGCCCGTCGTCTTTCAGTCCTATGGCGGCGACAGGGATGCCGCTTTTGCGATGGGGCGCATGATCCGTGCTGCGGGTCTTGATACCTCAATTGGCAGGACGAGATTGCCGAATTGTCCGATGACGGATCCGCGCTGCACGGCAAGCATGGCAAAAGACGGGCCGACCGAAGGGGAGGTCTTTGCCGGTGGTGCGTACTGTTTTTCGAGCTGCACGGTTGCTTTCATGGGCGGAGAGTTGCGGCTTGTGGGAAATTCGGCGCTTGGCCTCAGCCGGCCGATGAACAAGCTTACAGACACTGATCGTGAAGAATTTCACAGCTATTTCAAGGAAATGGGCGTTAGCCCTGATGCATTTGACACAATGATGATCACGCCGCCCGATGGGAGAGGGGATATCCTTTATCCGCAGGCGATCGCGCTCGATATTATCGATGGTGCGATCCCTGAGGATGAAGAGCCTGGCTCTCATTTCTGCGGACCGAATGCGAAGGAAAGTGTCCGATGCCCCAGGAAATCCGAGGCGGCGATCGTTCCAGCATCGGTAAATTGATGTTGAGATTCGAAAAAGAGAGGCTGGAACAACACGCCCTTCTGCTGCGCACCAGTGCTTCCGGCTCTTGCCGCTTTACCCTTTATCCTTCAGGTCGTTCTTCGAGGTCACACTCATCAGCTTCTCGAGGAAACCGAGCATGAGCGCCGAGACGACGAAGGCGAGATGCATGAGGGTCAGCCACATGATCTTGCCGTCGTCATATTGATTGACGTTGAGGAAGACCTGCAGCAGATGGATGGAGGAGATGGCGACGATCGACGAGGCGACCTTGATCTTCAGGCTGCCGGAATCGAGCTTGCCGAGGAAGGAGACCTCGCCTTCCTTTTCCGCTTCGTCAAAACGGCTGACGAAGTTTTCATAGCCGGAGATCATCACCATGACGATGAGGCTTGCGACGAGTGCCGCGTCGATGAGACCGAGCATGGCGAGGATCATTTCGGCCTCGCCGAGTTCGAACACGCTTCCCGCGACCTTCAGGAACTTGAAAGCGAAGGACACGGCATAGACGGCCAAGGCGAGTACAAGGCCGATATAGAAGACCACCAGCAGCCAACGGCTGGAAAGGATGATGCGCTCGACCAAAAGTTCGAGTGATTTCACGGTGTACTCCCGTAAGTCTCAGAATCGCTGACCTCTAATAAACAATGGAATAGCCGCAGGGCAAGGCGCGGCGCTATTCACAGTTTGGGCATATTTCGCTATCCGATTGAAATGAGCGCCGAGTCCATCGCGCATAGAGAAATCGGGCGCGCAGAGAAAACGGGAACATGATCCATGGCTGCCATCAAATCCGATATCGAAATTGCGCGTGAGGCAACAAAGAAGCCGATTTTCGAGATCGGCGCCAAGCTCGGCATCCCGCCGGAGCAGCTCGTTCCCTACGGTCACGACAAGGCGAAGATCAGCGCCGAGTTCATCGCCGCCCAGGAGGGCAAGAAGGACGGCAAGCTGATCCTTGTTACCGCGATCAACCCGACGCCGGCGGGCGAGGGCAAGACGACGACCACCGTCGGTCTTGGCGACGGGCTGAACCGCATCGGCAAGAAGGCGATCGTCTGCGTGCGCGAGGCTTCGCTCGGTCCCTGCTTTGGTGTGAAGGGCGGGGCGGCAGGCGGCGGATATGCCCAGGTCGTGCCCATGGAAGACATCAACCTGCATTTCACCGGCGATTTCCACGCGATTACCTCGGCGCATAATCTGCTCGCGGCGATGATCGACAATCACATCTACTGGGGCAACGAAGAGAACATCGACCTGCGTCGCATTACGTGGCGGCGCGTAATGGATATGAACGACAGGGCGCTGCGCAGCATGGTTTCCTCGCTTGGCGGCGTTTCCAACGGTTTCCCGAGGCAGAACGGCTTCGATATTACCGTCGCGTCCGAAGTCATGGCGATCCTTTGCCTCGCGAACGATCTCAAGGATTTGGAGCGTCGCCTTGGCGATATCATCATCGGTTACCGCTTCGACAAGACGCCGGTCTATGCCCGCGACCTCAAGGCGGACGGTGCCATGGCCGTGCTCCTGAAGGATGCCATGCAGCCGAACCTCGTGCAGACGCTGGAAAACAATCCGGCCTTCGTGCATGGAGGGCCTTTCGCCAATATCGCCCATGGCTGCAATTCGGTGATTGCGACGAAGACGGCGCTGAAACTCGGCGAATATGTCGTGACGGAAGCGGGCTTCGGGGCAGATCTCGGGGCCGAGAAATTCTTTGACATCAAGTGCCGCAAGGCGGGGTTGAAGCCGAGTGCTGCGGTGATCGTCGCGACCGTCCGGGCGCTAAAGATGAACGGCGGCGTGAAGAAGGACGATCTCGGCACGGAGAATGTTCAGGCGCTGGTTCGCGGCTGTTCCAATCTCGGCCGACACATTGCCAATGTGCGCCGGTTCGGCGTGCCCGTTGTGGTCGCGGTCAACCATTTCACGTCTGATACAGATGCGGAAATCGCTGCCGTCAAAGATTTCGTCGCGCGTCACGGCGCGGAAGCCATCCTCTGCCGTCACTGGGCGGAAGGGTCTGAAGGCATCGAGGATCTTGCCTATAAGGTGGTGGAGCTAGCCGAATCCGGACAGGCGAAGTTCGAGCCGCTCTATGGCGATGATCTGCCGCTCATCGAAAAGATCGAGATCGTCGCTTCGAAAATCTACCACGCCGGGGAGGTGACTGCTGACAAGGCGGTGCGCGACCAGCTCGCGGCCTGGGAGGAGCAGGGCTACGGCAAGCTGCCGGTCTGCATGGCGAAGACACAATATTCCTTCTCCACCGACCCCAACCTGCGCGGCGCGCCCGAAGGGCATATCGTATCGGTGCGCGAGGTGCGCCTCTCGGCCGGCGCCGGTTTCGTGGTGGTCATCACCGGCGAGATCATGACCATGCCCGGTCTGCCGAAATCGCCCTCGGCAGAGCGGATTTACCTCAATGACCAGGGTTATATCGAAGGGTTGTTTTAGGCGGCGGTCACTTCACAGTCCGATTCAAGGCTTTCGCAACTGGATACCGGTTTTGCGACCAAGCTTTTGATCTTTCGGCCGAATTTAGTGGCAATATCGAAAGCCGCCCTTTCTCTCGATGACATCGAGATGAAAGTGAGTCTCGTGGGCAGCATCGCTCTCGGGATCGAGCACTGTCGTGAAATAGAGGCAGCCTGCGGCGCTCACCGTGCGCTGGAATGCCCCAGTTAGCGTCGAATCTTCGCGGCGTGAGCGGACGGCGATATCCTCGCCCTTCTCGAAGCTGAAACTTGCGATATCGATGGCATTACCGCGTGCATGTTCCGAAATCTTGCCGGCCTCAACGCTGTTCCGTAGCCGGCAGATGTAGGCGGAGGCCTGATTGATGGCGGTGATGCCGCCGCTTTCCGGCAAGGCGACCGAGGCTGCAGGAATGACGCTTCCCTTCATCCATCGCGCCAGCGCCAGTGCCGCCGGGCAGCGGAGTGTTGCTTCAGGCTTCAGTTTGATGCCTGGCAAGGCCTCGGAGACGATGATCGGTTTGTCGATGCCGCATCCGTTGCCATCGTCGATGCGAGGCGTTTCCCGGAAGACGACGCCGAGGCTCTGCAGCTCTTTGGTACATTCGGCATGGTCGGTATCGCTTTCGGGCTCGATGGTTAGATGCTGTTCCTCAAGTGTCTGTTCCTTCGGTTTCGATGGCACCTGATCTTCCGGCGGAGCAGGGGGTAATTCATCCTTTCCGCTGGGCTGGGTGGCAGGGGCTTCGCCAGGTTTGGGCTGCGGCGTCGGAACCTCTGAAGCCGGCGGCGTTTCGGGCTTTTGTTTGGGCGCAGCCTCAGGCCGAGGCCCGGGGGCTTCTTCGATTTCCGGTTTCTTTTCGGGCTGAGGGGCCGCAGGCGCTTCGGTTACTGCTTCCGGCTTTGCCTGAGGCACGGGGCCGGTTCGGGGCAGTCTTGCGCCGGGGAGCAGGGCGAGTGCGGCCAGAATGACCGCCATCTTCCGAAATTCTCTCACACGTCGTTTCCCGTTGATCGAGCGGAAGGGAAACGCAAGAACGGCGGATTCGTTGCAATTGCGCAACGTTTCCTGAGATCCTTAAAACTTGACGGACCTATTCAATATAAGTCGTAGAAATATATTGACAAAAAAACTCATGTTTTTTATGCGGCAAAAGGAAGGCGGAAATCTCCGCCGTCGTTCGCAAGCCTAGCCAGCCCCTCGAGCGTCTGACACGCCACGACAGCCAGCCCGGTAATTTTCATTTGAGGGTAGGTTATGATCGTCCGGCATTGGCGCTCGGTTCTAATGGTCTGCACAGCAGCCGCACTTGTTCTTCCCGTTTCACAGTCTTTCGCTCAGAGCGCTCCGGCGACTACGCCCGCCACGAATGCCGAAGGCGCAACCGTCCTTCAGAAAATCGTCGTCAAAGGAAATCGTGCGGCGCCCGGCAGTGTTGCCGACACCCCGCTTGCGACGCAGATCGACAAGAAGGAGCTGGAACAGAAGCAGGTCACCAATTACGACGATATCGGCCGCAGCGTCGATGCAACCGTGAACTATTCGCGTGCAGACGCGGGCTTCAACCTGCGCGGCCTTTCCGGCCCGCGTATCTTGACGACAATCGACGGCATCCCGATCCCGTATGTTTCCAATAGCTCTCGTCAGGGCGCTTTTGCGACCAGCAACGCCAATGGCGGCGGCGATACGTTCGATTTCGACTCGCTGTCCTCGCTCGACATCGTGCGCGGCGCGGATTCGAGCAAGGGCGGTTCGGGCATGCTGGGTGGTGCCTTCGTTCTCAATACGCTGGAACCGGAAGACCTTATTCCGGAAGACCGCGACTGGGGCGCGATCGTCAAGTCGACCTCTGACAGCGAAGATCGCAGCATTTCCGGCTCCGCTGCCGCTGCTAAAAAGGTCGGCAACACGTCGATCCTTTTTCAGGGTTCTTATCGCAAGGGCCACGAGCGCGACAACAAGGGCGATAACGACAGCTATGGCCGCTTGCGCACCGAGGCGGATCCGGCTGATTTCGATCAGAACAATCTGCTCTTCAAGCTGCGCCAGGACCTCGAAGGCGGCCATCGCATCGGCCTGACGGCTGAGCGTTTCCGGCGCGATCTGAAGACCGATCTTCGGGAACAGCAAGGCTTTGGCCGCACATACATGATCAACAATTTCGACGGCCGCGAATTGCGCGACCGCGATCGTGTCTCGCTCGATTATGATTATGAAGCGCAGTCTTCCGATGCCTTCTTCAGCAGTGCTCGGGCGACGCTCTATTGGCTTGATTTGAAGAAGGAGGCCGGCAGCCAGGGCCGAACGGCCGCCAATGTTGCCTACGGCCGTAACAATGAGATCGAAAACGAAACCTGGGGCTTCAGTGGCACCGCGACCAAGGATTTTGAATATTCTGGTCTCAACCACTCCGTTCGTATCGGTCTTGACGTCGGCGTGTCGCAGTGGACGCAGTATAGTTCGGCCCTTTGCCCGACACCGACCACGTGCCCATCGCTGAACAATCAGGCGGAAGTGCCCAATGTCGACAGTCAGAACCTTGCCCTGACTTTCGAAGACAAGATCGAGATCGGCAATACCGGCTTCGCGCTGACGCCGGGCTTCCGTTTTGACTGGTTCAATTACAATCCGTCGACTGGTGGCGGTTTCGCAACCAACACCGGCCTCGCGCGCTTCGGCGATCTTCGCGATCGGACGGAGGCTGCCATGTCGCCGAAGCTGCTTGCGACATACGACCTGACGCCCGACGTCCAGCTTTACGCTCAGTTTGCCGTTGGCTTCCGAGCTCCGACCGTAGACGAACTCTATAGCCGCTTCTACAATCCGAACGGCCGCTACGCACAGCTTGGTAATCCGAATCTTGAGCCGGAAATCGGCCGTGGCGTCGAGATCGGTGCGAATTTCGACACCGGCGGTCTGCAGGGGCGAGTGGCCGCGTTCCATACTCGCTACCAGAACTTCATCGATACACAGCAGAATTTCAATCCCGTAGCCAACTTCACGGAATTTAATTACCTCAACGTCTCGTCTGCCACGATCTCCGGCCTTGAAGCGAATGTGATCAAGACCTTCGACAATGGTATCAGCCTTCATACCTCGCTGGCATACACCTACGGCCGTAATAATGACACGCATGAGCGGCTGCGCTCAGTCGCGCCGTTCAAGGCAATCGTCGGTGGCGGATGGAGCAACGATCAGTATGGTTTCGATCTTTCCTCCACGCTCTCGGCACAGATGCCCAGCAACGGCAATGCCCCGAATTCCTTTAATGCGCCGGGTTACGGTATCGTCGATCTGACGGCATGGTGGACACCTGAGCAGGTCAAGGGTCTGCGCGTCCAGGGCGGTATCTATAATATCTTCGATCAGGAATATTACAGCGCGCTGGCAGTTCGTGACGTTAATTTGAGTTCGCCCACGGCGTCACAGCCGAAGGAGTGGTACACGGAGCCGGGACGTACCTTCAAGATCTCGGTCACCAAGACTTTCTAACTGCAAATCAGCCTTTCAAGGCTGGGGTAGGGGCGGCTTTCGGGTCGCCCTTTTTCGTGCGCGAATGGCCCCTTGCGCTTGGCTTCATCTCAGGCTAACAATTTCGCCCATGAAGAAGTCCTTGAACATTGCAGTTTGGTGGTGGGCTCGCTGAGGCGGCCTCGACCAATCGTGTCCAAAGACGACGAACGAGCCGCCCGAAACTTCGAGGCGGCTTTTTTGTTTCAAGGCCGCCTTTCGTCCGGGCCCGATAACGGAGTGGAACTATGGTAACGATCCTGCGGGATGATGGTGCGGAAATCTACGAGACCAAGGGCGGCATCACCGTCACAAGGCAGAGGCGGGCCATCCCCTATGCCGATGCTGTCTCGTCCTATGTCGACAAGCTCGATGAGCGGCGCGGCGCCGTCTTCTCGTCGAACTACGAATATCCGGGCCGCTATACGCGTTGGGATACGGCTGTCGTCGATCCGCCGCTCGGTGTTTCCTCCTTCGGCCGCAATGTCTGGATCGAAGCCTATAACGAGCGCGGCGAGGTTATCCTCGGTTTCGTCGCCGAACGCTTGAAGACGGTCCGCGAGCTTGAGCTTGGCGCATTGACCGCGCGCAGGCTCGACCTGACGGTGAAGATGCCTGACCGCGTCTTCACCGAGGAAGAACGCTCGAAGATGCCGACGGTGTTCACCGTGCTTCGCGCCATCACCGATCTCTTCCACTCACAGGCAGATGCCAGCCTCGGCTTCTACGGTGCCTTCGGCTACGATCTCGCCTTTCAGTTCGACGCAATCAATCTGAAGCTTGAGCGCCCTTCCGACCAGCGGGACATGGTACTCTACCTGCCGGACGAAATTCTCGTCGTCGACAACTATGCCGCAAAGGCGTGGGTCGACCGTTACGACTTCGCCAAGGATGGCAAGACGACGGAAGGCAAAGCCGGCGATATTGCTGCTGAGCCGTTTATCCGCACGGATGCCATCCCGCCGAAAAGCGATCACCGCCCGGGCGAGTATGCCGAGCTCGTCGTCAAGGCGAAGGAGAGCTTTCGAAAGGGCGATCTGTTCGAAGTGGTGCCCGGCCAGAAGTTCATGGAGCGTTGCGAAAGCAAGCCTTCGGACATTTCCAAGCGGCTGAAGGCGATCAATCCATCGCCCTATTCCTTCTTCATCAATCTCGGAAACCAGGAATATCTCGTCGGAGCTTCGCCGGAAATGTTCGTGCGCGTATCCGGCCGCCGCATCGAGACTTGCCCGATCTCGGGCACGATCAAGCGCGGTGACGATCCGATCGCCGACAGCGAGCAGATCCTGAAGCTCCTGAATTCCAAGAAGGACGAATCCGAGCTCACCATGTGCTCGGATGTCGACCGCAACGATAAGAGCCGCGTCTGCGAGCCAGGCTCCGTCAAGGTCATCGGCCGCCGCCAGATCGAAATGTATTCGCGTCTTATCCACACGGTCGACCATATCGAAGGCCGCTTGCGGGACGATATGGATGCCTTCGACGGCTTCTTGAGCCACGCATGGGCAGTTACCGTCACCGGCGCACCGAAGCTCTGGGCTATGCGTTTCATCGAATCCCATGAGAAAAGCCCGCGCGCGTGGTATGGTGGGGCGATCGGCATGGTCGGCTTCAACGGCGACATGAATACCGGCCTGACGCTGCGCACCGTGCGCATCAAGGATGGCATTGCCGAAGTGCGAGCCGGTGCGACGCTGCTGAACGACTCAATTCCCGATGAAGAAGAAGCCGAAACCGAACTGAAGGCCTCTGCCATGCTTTCCGCAATCCGCGATGCCAAGACAGGCAATTCCGGCAAGACCCAGCGCGACGTCGCTTCCGTCGGCAAGGGCATCAACATCCTGCTCATCGACCATGAAGACAGTTTCGTGCACACGCTGGCGAACTATTTCCGTCAGACAGGCGCCACAGTTTCGACGGTGCGCACGCCGGTGTCTGAGGAAATCTTCGATCGGCTGAATCCGGATCTCGTCGTGCTATCGCCTGGCCCCGGCAACCCGAAGGATTTCGACTGCAAGGCGACGATCAAGAAGGCGCGGGCACGCAACCTGCCGATCTTCGGCGTCTGCCTCGGCCTGCAGGCGCTTGCGGAAGCCTATGGCGGCGAGCTTCGTCATTTGGCTCTGCCGATGCATGGCAAGCCGTCGCGCATTCGCGTGCTGGAGCCGGGCATCGTCTTCTCAGGGCTTGCCAAGGAAGTCACGGTCGGCCGTTACCACTCGATCTTTGCCGATCCTTCGACGCTGCCGCGGGATTTCATCATCACCGCCGAAAGCGAGGATGGCACGATCATGGGTATCGAGCATGCCAAGGAGCCGATCGCAGCGGTACAGTTCCATCCGGAATCGATCATGACGCTCGGCGGCGATGCCGGCATGCGGATGATCGAGAATGTGGTGGCGCATCTCGCCCGGAGGGCTAAGACCAAGGCGGCCTGAACGCCGATCCTGCAAAGCTACAATCAATAAAAAACCCGCCGGAAGCGGGTTTTTTATGTGCGTTGAATTGGCAGTCTATACGCGCCGCATGAGCCGGGCGACGATGGATACGACGAACAGCACCAGGAAGATGAAGAACAGAACCTGGGCTATCGAGGCGGATGCGCCTGCGATGCCGCCAAATCCAAGGACGCCTGCAATCAGGGCTACGACGAGAAATACCAGAGCATAGTACAGCATCACGATCTCCTTTGTCTGCTGCTGGCAAGGATAACGGAAGCGTGAGCCGTTCGTTCCATTGCCGCTGCGACAATTGAATTGCGCGCTGATTTAACTTTGCTCAGCCGAACTGCAGATCCGTCTTGAAGGACGGGTCGCCATCACGCGGCATGGGCGGTTCTGCCGCCGCCAGATAGGATCTTGCCGGTCCCGTCAGCACGAACCAGAGGCTGGCGCCGATCATGAAATAGGCTGCGGACGGATCGCCGGAGCGGGTCAGGAAGGGAAGGCAGGCAGCGGTGAACAGGATGGAGAGCCGGACGGCCCATTCCGCCTCTCGCTTCATGAAAGCCCTGGTCCTGAGCCTCTTGTAGGCGGCGGCGTTATAGTCGTTCGCGTTGCGGCCGGTGAACAGCGTCCAGGCTGAGGGGAGGGCGAGCATAAGGAGGCCGCCGTAGCACAGAAGAAGTGCTGGGCCAGCGAGGAAATGGCCGGCCGCGAAGACCAGCAGGCCTGTCACGACGATATTCCAGAGCGGCTCCAAACGTTCCGGCGACAGGCCGGTCCGGATGTGCCAGGCGCGCAAGGAACTTGCCGCACCGTCGAGCAACGGTTGGTCGATGTAACGATTGATCCAATGCATGTCTCACGCGGTCCCCAATTGACTGCAAGGCCGTCAACACCACGCAATTGGGACGCTATCATGGCGCAAATCGCAAAAGCGTTAGGCTGTGGCATTTTGGTAACCTATGCGTGGCGCTTGACGACACGCAGGTTCATTTCCGACCGCAGCTTGAAGCCGAGTGCCCTGTAGAGCGTTATGGCTGGCGTATTGGTGCGGTAGGCATGCAGGAATACGGTGTCGCCCCTGGCGGAAATTTCGCCGGCGACGAAGCGGAAGAGCAAGGTGCCGAGGCCTCGCCCCTGAAAATCAGGATGGGTGCAAAGGCCGCTGAGCTCACCAAATCCAGGCAGGCGCAGCCGCTGTCCGGCCATGGCGACGAGACGGCCGTCGATCTTGATGCCCCAGAAGGTTCCGAGGCTTTGGGCACGAAGGGTGAAAGGACCGGGTTTGGTCAGCGTCGCCAAAGCCAGCATCTCCTCCGCATCGTCGGTGGTCAGGCGCTGCAGCCTGCTGTCGGACATGCGTTCATAGGGCCGCTCGGCGACCATCTGCACCAGTCTGCCGTCGGTGATAACCGTCAGGCCATCCGGAATAGTAACCGGGCCTGCTTCGACGATCGCCATGACTTCATCTGCAGCCGGCAGATTTTCGAGCGCTTCCAGGCTTTCACGTGTGCGGTCGGCAGCGGCGGCGAAGGGAACGATCGACGGCGGGTAACGCATCGCGTGTTCGCTGCCTTCGGCAAGATCGGCATGCGTCGTCTGGAGCGCATTCCAGATTGGCCGGTCGAGAATATGGCTCATGGTGTTTTCTCCTGTGCGACGCTGGCACGGCGAATGAGCGATGCCTCGGCGAGCCCATCCTCAATCGCAGCAAGCTGTTCAAGCAGTGGGCCGTCGAGATCTCCGCAGAGATCGGCAACGGCTGCCGCAACGCGAGGCCAGACATGTTGTTTCGAATAGTCGACGAGTTCATGGCCCTCAGTCGTGAGCGAGACGACCCTGCGTCGCTGGTCTTCCGATGAGGGCTGCATATCGAGCAAGCCGGCTTCGATGAGTTGGGAAACCGTGCGTGTGGCACCAGGTTGGGTGATACCTACTGCTTGCGCTAATTCCCCGATGGTCAGCGGGCCGAGCCTGTCGATGGCGCCGAGGAAGGGATATTGCGCGGCTTGGATGGAGACGCCCAGATCTTCGATTACTTGTTGCGTGTCAGCCTGCAAGCGCTCGCCGATGCGACGGAAGCGGCTGCCGAGGCAGAGGAAACCCATAGATTTTACGACATCCTCGACCAAAACAGGCTCCTCGATCTAATTTGTATAACAAATTATATAAACGTTTATGCAATTGGGGCAATCATGCATTCCTGTTAGATGCGGCCTTCTCGCAGGGCGAGGGCTTGCCTTTCCCTTGATCTGCCCAAACTCACGGGCGGGCATTCAGGTCCAACGTGTGGAGACGAGCGCGAATGCAGTTGAGAAAGGCGGGCAGGGCTCTGGTATTGGCGGCATTCGTTGCCGTTATCGCAGGAGGTAAAGCATGTGCAGACGACGGGCGTGAACAGGATTTCGTCAATTTCCTCAGGCCGGCTTATCCGCTGTTTCTGGCGAAGGCCGGTCTGTGGAGCATCGATCCTGCTAAAATGCAGTCGCTGGCAGACGCCGCAGCGAAAGGGCTTGCGGTCGTGGCGCCGCAGAATTGCGACGGCGACGGCTTCAGACGCAATCTCTGCGGCATGCATCTATGGACAATGCCGGCAACCTCGATGGAACCAAGTATCAAGGAGCAAGAGCTTTTCGTCGCAAGGCCTTATGCCGGCGCTGAACCGAAACGGGGTGACATTCTAGTCTTCAACAATCGCTCTGCGCTGTCCGGAAATACCGAGCTCTATGTCAAGCGTCTGATCGGCCTGCCGGGTGACAAGGTGGAACTGCGCGGTGGTACCATCTTTGTCGATGGCAAGGCCTTTGCGACCTCATCCACTGATCGCACCATGATGGATATTATGGGCAATGAATCGAGAATTCTCGATGAAGTAATGCCGGAGGGGCGGCATTATGCGATCGCAATGAATGATCGACCGGTTAAAGGGCAGGACGATGCCGGTCCCTTCGAGGTCCCGGTCGGCCACTATTTCGTGCTGGGAGACAACAGGCACAATTCCGTCGACAGCCGCTTTCCGGACCAGTTGGGCGAAAACGGCTTCGTTCCTGCGAAGGATGTTTCGGGTCAGGCTGTATTGATCCTTGTCTCTCCCGATGCGGAACGGATTGGAACGACCTTCGAATAGGTGGGTTCACCTGTCAAAACCTTTGACATTTTGGGTCTGCTTGCCCATATCACCCGCATTGACCGCCCGCGCGCTTCCCGCGTGGGCGGTTTTGCGTTTCAATGGCTTAACTGCTGCAATTCATTCGCATCCGCAGGGGGACGATATGAACGACGAGGGCAATCTCACGGTTCGGAAACTGGCGTTCTGGGGCATTCCCTTGTCGCTCGGCGTTCTAGGGCTGAAGATGGTCGCCTGGTGGGTGACGGGCTCCGTGGCGCTGCTCTCGGATGGGCTAGAATCCTTCGTCAATGTGGTGGCGGCCTTCATCGCCTTTTTCGTCATCCGCTACGCGCAGAAGCCTGCCGACCACGATCATCCCTTCGGCCACCACAAGGCGGAATATCTGTCCGCCGTCACCGAAGGGGTGATGATCGTCGTCGCCGCGCTGCTGATCGTACAGGAGGCCGTGAACCATCTCGCAGATCCGCGTATGCTCGAGGCACCGGTGCTCGGTCTTTCGATCAATTTTGCCGCTGGTATCATCAACGCGGTCTGGGCGCGGCTTTTGATCCGCACGGGCCGCAGGCATCGCTCAGCGGCACTGGCGGCGGACGGGCAGCACATCATGTCGGATGTCGTCACTTCCGTCGGCGTCCTCGTCGGCCTGCTTTTGGCGCTGGCGACCGGTTATGCGATCTTCGACCCCATTCTTGCCATTCTCGTTGCGCTCAACATCCTCTATCAGGGCTGGAAGGTGATCTCGCAGTCGATCGGTGGGCTGATGGACCAGGCGGTCAAACCGCAGGAGGAAGAGGCGATCAAGCAGGCGATCGCCACACATGCGGCAGGCTCTATCGGCGTGCATGACCTGAAGACGCGGCGCGCCGGGTCCGTGACCTTTGTCGATTTCCATCTCGTCGTGCCCGCCAAGATGACTGTGCGGGAAGCGCATGATATTTGCGATCGCCTTGAAGATGCCATTCGCGCAGCGCATTCGGGCTCGACAATTGCCATTCACGTGGAGCCGGAGGGCGAGAAGGCCCATGGCATCCGCGTCAAAGTGATCAAGGAGGCGTAATGCCTAAGACAGACGTGTCCAGCCTTTCGATGCTGGGCCAGCAGACGGAAACCGCCAAGAACCCGGAAGAGGCGGTCCTGGAAAAGGTGCCGTCCAATCATGCAGGTACGGACTATGTTGTGCGCTTCACCGCGCCGGAATTCACCTCGCTCTGCCCGATGACCGGACAGCCGGATTTCGCCCATATCGTCATCGATTACATTCCGAACGAATTTTTGGTGGAATCGAAGTCGCTGAAGCTCTTCCTGCATTCCTTCCGCAATCACGGCGCCTTTCACGAGGATTGCTCGATCTATATCGCCAAGCGGATCGTTGAGCTTCTCGATCCGAAATGGCTGCGCATCGGCGCCTACTGGTATCCGCGCGGCGGCATTCCGATCGACGTCTTCTGGCAGACCGGCAAGCCGCCGGAAGGCGTATGGCTGCCGGATCAGGGCGTCGCCACCTATCGTGGGCGTGGGTGAGCCGTGGTCGGGCGCAGCCCGAGCAATCGATCCAGTGAATCGATTGCAACGGCGAACGCCCTGAGCTTAGGCGAAGGGCCGGGAAACGGTGCGGCAATTGAAACCAACTGCCGCTCTTTCCTTACAGCTAAATCCTAGACGTCCGTCGTGTCGTCGCCGGAATCATCCATGAAGTCGTCGTTGCCGTCGTAATCGGCCTGCTGGATGTTGTCGTTGTTGTCAGCTCTGGAATCATCCGCCTGACTGTTGTCGCCGTAGTAGTTGTTGATAACGGTTTCCTCGGTGGGCGCACTGGCATTGCCGAAGGGATTGGCGCCGCTAAAAGGCGAACCCCAGCCGAGCGAGGACATGTGGTTGCCGAAAATGCCACTGAGCGAATTGGCAAGCAGCATGCCGCCGGCAACGCCGGCTGCCGTGCCGAGAGCACCGCGCAGGAAACTGCCGCCGGCGGAGGGTGCGTAGGCCTGCTGGCTCCAGGGGCCGGTCGGCTGCTGTGGCATCTGGCGGCTATTGTCATAGCCACGCTGCGGCTGTTCGTAGCTGTCTCTCGGCGCACCACCCCAGGGACCGGGAGCGGGGGCCGGCTGCTGCGTCTGGGTGCTGCCGAAGATCGAACTCAGGAAACCGCCCTGTTCAGCCTGGCGGTGGTCACCGGCGCCGGCTTCGAGCTGGCGGACGCGCTCTTCAAGCTCCTTGATGTGGTCGGCGGCGGCTTCCAGGCCCTTTTCCTGCACGATGACGGCCTGCGCCAGATAGTAGGTGGCGGAGGGCTGCGCACGTGTCGCTTCCGATATCAGCGTCTCGGCTTCCGGATCGCGCGGCGTCGCGGCGGCGGTACGGACGCGATCGAAGAGGGCGGTCAACAATTGGCGTTCTTCCGGTGACATGTCCTGTCTCCTCTAAATTCTGCGGCTTTAACATTCGGCGGATGAGCCGCTCAGGCTGAGTTAGGAAGCGATTAGGGCATTTCAAAGCCTTGGTACCTTACATTTCAGTAAGCTCAGGCCTCCTTCAGCCAGACGCGCAGCGGCCCCAGAAGTTCGAAGCCCGCGTGCAGCGCTTCGTCCAGATCGTCGCCGCGTTCGTAGCCGACAAGCGGCTCTCCCGGATAGAGTTCGGCGGCTCGAGCAATCAGGCCGCGGCGGATGGTTTCATCGTGCCGGGCCTCGGCAAACAGGTTCGAATGGCCGACGACGCCGGCGTGGTGGTTGAGGATGCCACCGCCGACCGCCTTGCCGTGTTCGAAGCCGAGCAGAAAGGCGATTTCGGGATCGTGCAGCAGTGGTTCGGTAAATATCTTCTGCGTTACCGGACCGTTCGCCTTGCTCCATTCCACCTCCCATTGCGCAAGATCGGCAGCGCTTTCCATGCGCTGCCAAGTGATTGGAGATGGCGTCGAGACCGGCGTGCGCATGCCGATCCATTCGGCTTCGAAGAGCAGCTTGAAGCCGAGTGGCGCAAGATCGAGGGCCGCATAGCTGTCCTTGATCGCCCAGTCTCGTTTTTCGCTGATGATCAGCGTCTCGATCGTCTCCGTTTGCTCGCCGTCAGCCTCCGTCAGCGTTACCGCATCGGGATAGAAGGGCGGCGTGCCTCGGCGATGAAACCAGAGTGTCGCCGTAAACTCGCCTGGCGAGCCCAGCGCCTTGCAGACGGCATCGCACCAGAATGCATTGTTGCTGATGGCAGCACGCAGAAAGGAGGAGGCCATTTTATGTTTCTCCCGGGCTTTTCAGATGATGCGATGATATCGTCCGTTTGTCATAAGAATATCTTCACCGCTTCCTGCTTCCTCTTTTTCCCGCATTGTTTTACGCATTGAGTCGCACTATGTGCGAGGAACCGCATTGGACGAGAGAGGTTCGAATGAACGACGAAGAAGAACAGGACGACAAGACGAAGGAACTGCCGCTCGGCAAGGAAACGGAGGCGAACCTTTTCAAGTCGCGTTCGATCTTCATCTACGGGCCGATCACGCAGGAACTGGCGCAGAAGGTCTGCACCCAGCTCGTGGCGCTCGCCGCTGCCAATGACGAAGACATCCGTATCTATGTGAATTCGCCTGGCGGCCATGTCGAATCCGGCGATTCCATTCACGACATGATCAAGTTCATCAAGCCGAAGGTCTGGATGATCGGTACGGGCTGGGTTGCCTCGGCCGGCGCGCTCATCTATGCCGCGGCTCCGAAGGAACGCCGCATCTGCCTGCCGAACACCCGTTTCCTGCTGCACCAGCCGTCCGGCGGCACCCGCGGCATGGCTTCGGATATCGAGATCCAGGCACGCGAGATCATCAAGATGAACGAGCGCCTGATCAAGATCTTCTCGAAGGCAACCGGCCAGTCGGAAGAAAAGATCGCCAAGGATATCGACCGCGATTACTGGCTCTCGGCTGAAGACGCCGTTGCCTATGGTCTCGTCGCTCGCGTCGTGACCTCGCAGAGCGAAATCTGATTTTTTTGCTGATTCTGCCTTGAATTGACGCCCCGTTTGCGATCCGCAGTCGGGGCGTTTCCATGTCTGCCGGCATGCTGTCATGCAATCTCGTGGGATTGCCACGTAAGCGATCATTTCCAGGGGCAATCCGGCTTGCGCGTACTTCGCTTATGCTGCTCCATGCGCAATCTTCGCAGCCGGAGTCGCACCATGCTCAAAGATTTCTCCGTACAGAGCCTGTTCATGGGGCTTCTGACGGCTTTCGTCGGGTTTACCAGTTCCTTTGCCGTCGTGTTGCATGGGCTTCAGGTGGTGGGTGCGACGGATGCGCAGGCGGCTTCGGGGCTGATGGCATTGTCGATCTCGATGGGGCTTTGCGCTGTCGTACTCAGTGCCGTTACGCGTCTGCCGGTCAGTATCGCCTGGTCGACCCCTGGGGCTGCGCTCCTTGCGAGCATCGGAACGATTGATGGTGGCTTCAATGCAGCGGTCGGCGCGTTCATTCTTTGCGGCGTATTGATCGTTGTTGCCGGGCTGTTCAAGCCCCTCGGACGGGCGGTTGCCGCCATCCCTGCGCCGCTTGCCAATGCAATGCTGTCGGGCGTGCTGCTCGGCCTTTGTTTTGCGCCGGTCAAGGCCGTCGCTTTCAATCCGCTGCTCGGTCTGCCAATCATTCTGACTTGGATCGTGGTCGGCGCCTTCAAGCGCCTTTGGGCGGTACCGGCGGCGCTGGTGGCTTTCGCGCTGGTACTGGCCTTCGGTGTCGATATTCCCGCGGGCGCCCTGTCGTCGCTCGAGCAGTCGCTGGTGCCGGTCATCGATATCGTGCATCCGGTTTTCAATCTTGCCGGTTTCGTATCGATTGCCCTGCCGCTCTTCATCGTGACCATGGCGTCGCAGAATATTCCTGGCATCGCGGTGCTGAAGGTCAATCACTATGATCCGATGCCGGGGCCGCTCTTTGCCGTGACCGGCGTCTTCTCGCTTCTGGCGGCGCCTTTTGGTGGCCATGCAGTCAACCTGGCGGCGATCACGGCAGCGATGTGTGCCGGGCAGGACGCGCATGCCGATCCCTCGCGGCGGTATTGGGCGGCGCTGATCTCGGGCGTCGGCTATGTTATTTTCGGCCTGCTTGCCGGAGCGGTGACCGCCTTTGTCGCGCTGGCGCCACCGATCCTGATCGAGGCCGTGGCCGGTTTGGCACTTGTCGGCGCCTTCTCCAGTTCAGCCATGGCGGCTTTCCAGGCACCGGAATCGCGTGAGGCGGCGGCAATCACCTTCCTCGTCACTGCGTCGGGCGTTTCCTTCGGCGGCATATCCGGCGCCTTCTGGGGGCTGATCGCTGGCGGGCTGATGCTGGCGCTGTCCCGTATCGTGCAGGCGAGGAAAAAATAGGTGAGGGGTTGCCGGATTTTCCGGCGGCGGCTATAAGCGCGGACATGAAGAGCAAAAGCGCACGGATTTCCGACACGATTGCACGCGGCCGCACGGCTCTGCGTGACAATACGCGCGCCCTGACCTCGCTTCTTCTCCTCGGCCTTACGCGCGGTTGCCGGGTCCTTTGAGGAGCGCCCGGCGGCCGAAAGCCCGCCCGGCCATCGCTCCTCGCGACTCACTTTCAAAATTGACCAAACGACCGATCAAAGGTCCGCATTTGCAGTCGCCAAGCCTGATATGATCGGCTAAGACGCGAGGCAAATGCCGGGACGAGGAGACAAGACAATGGACACGACCACCCGCCGATCCTCCGCAGGCGCCAAAGGCATGCCCGACGCCGCCGTCAAATACCGGCCCTATCCGCAGGTGAACATTCCCGACCGCACCTGGCCGACCAAGACCATTTCCAAGGCGCCGATCTGGTGCTCCGTCGACCTGCGCGACGGCAACCAGGCGCTCGTCGATCCGATGGGCCATGATCGCAAGGCGCGCATGTTCCACTTGCTCCTGGAAATGGGCTTCAAGGAAATCGAGATCGGTTTCCCGTCCGCCTCGCAGACCGACTTCGATTTCGCCCGCTGGTGCGTCGAAGAGGGCAATGTGCCCGACGACGTATCGCTGCAGGTGCTGGTTCAATGCCGGCCCGAGCTGATCACCCGCACCTTCGAGGCGCTGGAAGGCGCCAACCGGCCGATCGTGCACTTCTACAATTCCACGAGCGAATTGCAGCGCCGCGTGGTCTTCGCCAAGGATGTGCAAGGTATCAAGCAGATTGCTGTCGATGCCGCCAAGATGATAAGCGACATGGCGGCCAAGGCCGGAGGCGGCTATCGTTTCGAATATTCTCCGGAAAGTTTCACCGGCACCGAGCTGGATGTGGCGTTGGAAATCTGCAACGCCGTCATCGAGGTGATGAAGCCGACGCCCGACAACAAGCTCATCATCAACCTGCCCTCGACGGTAGAGATGGCGACGCCGAACGTCTATGCCGACCAGATCGAGTGGATGTGCCGCAATCTCGACAACCGTGAGAACCTGATCATCTCGCTGCATCCGCATAATGACCGCGGCACCGGTATCGCTGCTGCCGAGCTCGCTCTGCTGGCGGGGGCCGACCGCGTCGAGGGCACGCTGTTCGGCAATGGCGAGCGCACCGGCAATGTCGATGTCGTCACCATGGCGCTCAACATGTTCACGCAGGGTGTCGATCCACAGATAGACTGCTCCAATATCGAGCGCATCAAGGAAGTGTTCGAATATTCGAACCAGATGGCGATCGCCGAACGCCACCCGTATGTGGGCGAACTGGTCTACACAGCCTTCTCCGGTTCGCATCAGGATGCGATCAACAAGGGCATGAAGGCAGCGCAGGTTGCCAACCATCCAGTCTGGGAAGTGCCGTACCTGCCGATCGACCCGCGCGACGTCGGCCGCTCTTACGAGGCGATCATCCGCATCAATTCGCAGTCCGGCAAGGGCGGCATCGCCTATATCCTGCAGCAGGACTACGGGCTCAACCTGCCGCGCAACCTGCAGGTCGAATTCCGCGAAGACATCCAGCGCATTACCGATGAAGAAGGCAAGGAGCTTCCGTCAAAGCGTATCCATGATCGTTTCATCGAGCGTTACGTGACCCAGCCGGGCGCGCGCCTGAAGTTCGTCGATCACCACACCTATCCGGATACAGAGCACAAGGGACAGCGGATCATCGCGGCCGAGATTACCGACAATGGCGAGATCAAGCGCATCGAAGGCCGCGGCAACGGTCCGATCGACGGCTTCATCAATGCGCTGTCGCATTATCTCGGCATCGCCATGTCGGTCGAAGACTACTCGGAGCATTCGCTGCAGCACGGCTCCAATGCCGCTGCTATCTCTTACGTCGAGACGTCCTATCCGGGTGGCAAGCTCTTTGGTGCCGGCATCAACACCAATATCGTGGCCGCATCGCTCGAAGCGATCGTCTCGGCTGCCAACCGCGTGCTCGACGTGAAAGCCGGCAAGGCCTGACAATTCTGCTCAGGCCGCGATCACTGCAGGGCGACGCGGCCTGATGATGCAATCGGCGAGCTCATTGAGCTCGCCCCCAGCTTTCACACGACCTAACGGGTTCAGATGGCGGCGGCGATTTCCATGGCGAGTTGGCTGAGCGTGGCTTCGGCGGAGGGGCCTGCCAGCACATAGGACGTGCCGGCATTGTGCCAAGTTACGAGGCCGATCTCATCGCGGATCGTTTCCTTGAAGTCTTCCGTTTCCGGTGGCTGCGCATCCTTGCGGAAACAGATCGAGATGATATCGCCGTCGGCATTGGAATAGACGAGCTGGCCGACAGGGCGGCTGTCACCAAGGATCACACGCGCGCCCTGAAAGGTCCAGGATTCCGCCGAAAGGTTCGGCACGCGGAATGGCACACCGATCGCGGTCGTCAGCCAAGAGGAGATTTCCTCTGACTGTGAGGCTGGTACTTCGACGAGGTGACGCGGCTGGCGCACGAGAAGCCGCTGAAAGGCGGTGACGTCACCCAGCCAGTCATTGGTGTTGATCTGAGCCGCTGCGACCGGTGCGGCGTCATCGGTATCTGGCGCATTGCCGATGAAATAGCCGATGCCACCACCGACGACGAAGAGAATGAGGGCTGCTGCAAGTGCATGGCGGCCGTTCGGCGCGAGCTTCAGCTGCGGGCGGGCGTTGCGCTGGGCGATCGGCGTCTTCGGCGGCTGCGTGCTCTTGATGGAGCGCACAAGCGCCAGCGGAACAGGTTCTTTCAGCATGTCGTCCAGCTTGCGGCGGCCGAAATCGACGCCGTGTCGGAGCTTGTCGTAGAGTCTGCGAGCGTTTTCATCCGTTGCCAGCCGGCTTTCCAGCTCCAGCTTCTGTTCCGGTGTGGTTTCGCCGTCGAGGAGGGCGGCAAGCTGGGCTTCGAGCGGCTGTTTTTTGAAATCGAGCAAATCAGTCAGTACCTGTGGACGGGCGGATTGTGACCGGACAATGCGGCGAAATGGAGTCGTGCGGTGGCAAGCTGACCGGCAATGCTGCCGATTGCAACGCCCATGATTTCGGCAGCCTGCTGATAGCTGTGGCCTTCCACGTCGATCAGCACGAAAATGCTGGCCACGCCCTCGGGCATTTCGGCAAGCATGCGGTGCAGGGCGTCGGTATCGACAACGGCTGCGCGGTCGCGAATGGCCTCACGGATATCCGTCACATTACCTCGTGCGGCCGGACGCGGCTTGCGCTTGCGGCTGTCTTCACTCCATTGCTGTCGCGCCAGCGTATAGATCCAGCTTTCCAGCCGGCCTTCGCCGTTCCACTGATGCCCTTTGGAAATGGCGCGCAGACAGACCGACTGAACCAGCTCATCGGCCGCAGCCGTCTCTCCCGCAAGCGTAATGGCAAAGCGGCGGAGGCGGGGCAGGAGACCGACGAGATCACGCCGGATATCGGTGGTGGTTGCGGGTTGGCGCATGGTCTTTCCAAGAAGCATTCACATTGGCCAGCATCGAATATGGGCCAGCTTCACATGCGGGCCTTGCCCGACGAGTGCGAAGCCACCGTACTCATCCCGGCCATGCAGGCGGCTTTATGGAACAAGTCGCCTGTATTTCGCAAGCGCGGGGTTCAATTCATCCATCCCATCCCAAGGGATTTCCGTACCATACCCCGCGGAGCTTGCCTCAATATGTCCTGTAGCCGTTCAGGCTCTGCAGCAGAGCGCGATAGGCCCAGGTATTTTCACCGCCGCGATCGCGAATCTCGACGAGCTGGACGCGGGCGCCCTGAATGTCTCCCTGCTCGACAAGCGCCATGCCCATATAGGAGCGGGCGAGGATGTAGTTCTCATCCTGCTGCAGCGCCTTCTTGTAGTAGGACATGCCGAGTTCCATGCGGCCAGCCTTGCGGTTGGCATAACCGAGATAGTTCAGGATGCGCGGATCGTTCTGGTTTTTGACGAGACTGAGCACCGTGATGGCGTTCTCGTACTGACCGGCATAGGCGAATTCGCGGGCGAATTTGTAGAGATCGTCATCATTGAAGCTCTGCTTCTTCGGATCGACGCATTCCTTCTTCTTGGCATCCCACACCTTGCCCTTAGTGCAGGTCTTGGTCGTTTGGGTCTTCTGCGGCGGCGAGGTGTCATCGTTCCCGCCGCCGACCGCGAAAGCGGACGTAGCGAGGCCGAGAGCAAAGACGGAAACAAGCGAAAATCTGCACAGGCGATGAAGAGAAGCAGTCATCGGGCGTACTCCGTTTTGAAACGCTGCGGTTGCTGAATTGTACGCCGACGCTTAAAAATACCAAGAGCCCCGGCGGCCTTTATTGCCTCTGTCGCGACACCGGCGAACGCTCTTCACAGCTTGATTCAACGGCTTCCGGAATTGATTCCGCAATCGCCTTCAAACTCCGAAAATATCAGTGCTTTCCGGCATCATGCCGTCGCCCATATCGTTTATGCTGAAGCGCTGGCCCTTCACTTCCCAGGCACCAGGAGAACCGGAAATGGAAAAGAGATTGTAGGCGGCGCGCGGCTTGATGCCGCCCGGTCCTTGCGAGGCTGAGGCGATGCCGACGACGGGCACCGGGCCTGTCTGTCCGCGCAGCCAGTAGAGGGAGTTGAGATGGGTGTGGCCGTGCAGCACGAGCTCGGCTCCGCCGGTCGAGACGACGGCCGCGAAACGGCGGATGCCGATCATGCGTTTGTAGAAGGAGGTCGCACCGCGGATCGGCGGATGGTGGATCATGACGACACGGAACAGACCGGCCTCGCCGGCAGCGCGCAGCATATTGACCGTATCGCGCGCCTGACGCGCGCCGAAGAAGCCGGAGGCCGCGAATGGCGGAGTTGCAACTGCAGTCGAGCAGCCGACGATCGCGACCTTGTCGCGGATGCGAAGGTAAGGGAATATGTGCCGGTCTTCTTCCCATTGCGGCGGAGCGAGGTCGCCGCGCACATAGTCGTACCAGGCGCGCATCGATTTCTCATAGGCGCCCGGCACATAGGCATCGTGGTTGCCAGGGACGACCGATGTAGCAGCGGGATCGCCGAGTTCGCGCAGCCAGGCTGCCGCGCTCCGGATTTCGATGCCGCTTGCGAGGTTGACGAGGTCGCCGGTCACCGCCAGGTGGTCTGCCTTGTGGGAGCGGATATCCTCCAGCAGGAGATCGAGCGTGCTGCCGAAAAGATGCTTGCGCCGGTTGCGGTGCCAGTTCACAAAGCCCGTAATACGTTTTGAGAAAAGTTCGTGAACGGAGAGGCGGGGCAGGGGTCCGAGATGGACGTCGGAGATATGCGCGAGCTTGAACATGCAACGACACATAGACCAGCTTATTTACAATTCAAACACATCCCCGCGATGAGAATATGAAAGAGCCCATGGCAGACAAACAAACCTGGCCCCTTCACATGAAAGTGTTGGTGCGATTGCTGCACGTGTATTTTTCCGTCGCGCGCGGCATGACGATGGGGGTGCGTGCAGCCTGTTTCGACGAGCAAGGGCGCCTCTTTCTCGTTCGTCACGGCTATACAGGCGGATGGCATATGCCAGGCGGCGGGCTGGAACGAAACGAGACGGCAGAAGAGGCGCTCATCAAGGAGCTGCGGGAGGAAGGCAACCTCAGGATCGTGGGCAAGCCGCAGCTCTTTCACGTCTATTTCAACACCAATATCACCCGGCGCGATCATGTGGTCTTCTACCGCGCCACGGTGGAACAGACCGCGCCGCGACTGCCGGACTGGGAAATTGCCGAGAGCGGCTTTTTCGAACTCGACAATCTGCCGGCGGGGACGACTGAAGCGACGCATAGGAGACTGGCCGAGCTCCGCGGCGAGGCGGAGCCGGCGCATTACTGGTGAAGCTCAGGCCGCGGCTGCAAGTTTGTCACACCATGCGGCCGGTCGAGATGGAGCGCCGGACCAACGGGCACGATGCCGGTCGGGTTGATGGTCTTGTGGCTTCGGTAATAGTGTTCCTTGATGTGCCGCAGGTTCACTGTGTCGGCAATTCCGGGGGTCTGATAGAGGTCACGCAGATAGGCCGGCAGGTTGCGGTAGTCCTCGACGCGGCGAATATTGCATTTGAAGTGGCCGACATAAACCGGATCGAAGCGTACGAGCGTCGTAAAGAGCCGCCAGTCGGCTTCGGTCTGGCGATCGCCGAAAAGGTAACGGCCCTTGCCGAGGCGCTCATCGAGCCTGTCCAGCGTTTCGAAGAGCTTGATGACATTTTCCTCGTAAGCTGCTTGCGTGGTGGCAAAGCCTGACTTGTAGACGCCGTTGTTGACGGTGTCATAGACCACATCGTTCAGCGCATCGATATCTGCCCGAAGGTCTTCCGGGTAATAGTCCGCTGTTGAGCCCGTCAGTTGATTGAAGGCGCTGTTGAACATGCGGATGATTTCGGCCGACTCGTTGTTGACGATCGTGCCGGTTTGCTTGTCCCAGAGAACAGGGACAGTGACGCGGCCGGAATAGTGCGGATCGGCCTTGGCGTAGATTTCCCAGAGGAATCTGGAGCCAAAGAGATGGTCGCCGGTGGAGCCGTAACCGACCTTGAACTCCCAGCCGTTTTCCACCATCAGCGGATCGACGACGGAAACGGAAATCAGATCTTCGAGCTTCTTCAGCTTGCGGAAGATCAGCGTGCGATGCGCCCAAGGACAGGCGAGCGAGACATAGAGGTGATAGCGACCCGCTTCTGCCTTGAAGCCGCCTTTGCCGCTGGGGCCGGCCTCTCCATCGGCCGTGATCCAGCTGCGGAACTGCGAGGGCTGACGCTTGAAATGACCCTTCGTTTCCTTCGTATCGTACCAGACGTCATGCCAGACGCCGTCCACCAGCATGCCCATGTTTTCTACCTCTGAAATTGGTTGTTGCAGCATAGATATTGCAGTGCGCTGCGTTTTGCAGGTCGGCAAAGATTGAACACTGCGTCTTGATCACCCAATTCTTGACCGAATTTTGCAATGGACGACAGAAATTTTTCCTGCTATCCGCCTTCCTCACAAATTCTGGAATCCTGCTTGATGTCTATTCTCAGAGGCCTGCGACGACGCTGATGCTCCCGAACGCCTGACGGCGTGTTCGCGAACCCATATATCTGCGTCTATCCGGTCTCTGTTCCCATGCTCATGCACAAGCACGATCTCGTCTACCTCACTGAGGACGCGTCTCACGACGCTGCAATCGAACACATCAACGAAGAAGCATTCGGCCCCGGCCGGCACGCACGCGCGGCCGCTCGTATTCGCGAGCAGGGACCGCATGACCTGTCGCTCTCCTTCATCTGCGCAGATGACGGCGAGACGATCGCTTCGGTGCGGATGACGCCGGTCCTGGCGGGGACGGTGAAGGGCCATCTTCTGGGGCCGCTTGCAGTGCGGCCGTCGCACAAGAGCAGGGGCATTGGCCGGGAACTGGTGCGTATCGCCGTCGAGGCCGCCAAACGCAAGGGTTCGGAAGCAGTCATTCTCGTCGGCGATCCGCCCTATTACGGCCCACTTGGTTTCGAGAAGGTCGCCTATGGCGCGCTGACTTTTCCCGGTCCCGTCGATCCGAGCCGTGTGCTCGTCGTCCCGATCGCCGAAGATACGCATGCGCGGCTGAAAGGCACGATCGCCTGGCGGCGATAGAGTGTTTCCCTTCTCCTTAGAATAACGGAAACGCTCTATCTCTTTGCTTTACGCAATTCCGGACGCAAAACCGCTGCGCACTTTTGCTGGAATTGCTCTTGTCAGAGCATCTTCTTGAGGAAGGTCCGCGTCCGGCCTTCGGGGAAATCCGGCAGTTCGCCAAAGACTTCATAGCCCTGACGTCTGTATGCGCCGAGCGCATGCGGGTTGAACGTATCGATCCAGGCGCCGCGGCAGCCGCGGGCAGCAGCTTCTTCTTCCGCCTTTGCAAGGATCTTGCCGGCCATGCCGCTGCCGCGCAGCGTATCGGGAATGTAGAGCAACTGTACGAAGAGCCAGCCCCAAGCAGTGTAGCCGGACAGGCCGCCGGAAACCTTGCCGTCGGTATCGCGGATCAGAACGGCAAGCGCCTGCCGCTCGGACGGGCCGACATCCTCGGTGTTGAAAGCCGTCAGGCCATCGGTGATGACGGCGAGCTCTTCCGGTGAAGGGGAAGCGGTGAGCTCGAACTCCGGCATCGTTATCGTCCTTCGCGCCACCACATGGCGCCAAAGGCCAGAAGCAGAATTCCAACACCTGCGAAGCCTGCAAAGAGCGGCAAGGTGTTGATACCCTTCAGAACGGTCTCATTGGTCATGCGGATCGCCATGCGATCATTGTCGGCCACACGCACCTGGCCCCGCACCGGAAGGATCGGCGGGACACTGATGGCGCCGGCATTGTTGACGACACGGGTCACAAGGCCGCGGCTCTTGTCGGTGATCGGTTTCAAAGCCGCCGTCGTCGAGATCATCGCCTTGAATTCCGGGGCATCGACGGCGCCGACATGGGCGAGCGTCGTCAGGTCGCCATTGCGGATTTCGAAAAGGCCGATTTCGTCCATGCGCTTTTCGGCCTTGTAGAGGCCGGGCTCGGTCTGCGTCAGCGGCAGGTTCTCGGTCTTGCCCGAGGGGTAGCGGACGATCGCATCTCCCGGGGCATCGCCAATCGTCTGGCGGGTGATTTCCAGCGTGCGGCCGGAGGTGCGTGCCGTCAGCGCCTCTTCCTCCAGTGCCGGTTCCTTCATTAGCCAGTGGGCGATGCGGCGATAGAGCGAGACGTGCGGGCCGCCGCCCTCGAAGCCACGCGCCCAGAGCCAGCCCTGATCGGAGAGCAGCATGGCGACACGGCCCTGGCCGGCGCGGTTGAGCACCAGCAGCGGATGGTTGTCGGCGCCGACCATGACGGTCTGGCCCTGCGGCCGCTCGACATCGACGCTGCGGAACCAGCGACCCCAATGCGGCGGCTCGTCACCGGAACCGTCGAGGCCGCGAGTGACGGGATGTTTACGGCCCTGTTCGGAAAGACGGGGATAGAAGGCTTGCTCGATCATCCGGCCGGTCGGCTCTGCCGGCAGTACGGAGGCAAGCGGGGTCATAGCGATCGACTCCGGGCTTGCATGTTCAGGGCCAGCAGCGATCAGCAATGCGCCGCCATTTTCCACATATTGCGCGATGTTGTCGTAGTAGAGCATCGGCAGCACATTGGCGCGATCCTGATAGCGGTCGAAGATGATGAGGTCGAAATCCTTGATCTTGTCAACGAAGAGCTCTCGGGTTGGGAATGCAATCAGCGACAGTTCGTTGATCGGCGTGCCGTCCTGCTTTTCCGGCGGGCGCAGGATGGTGAAATGCACGAGATCGACAGACGCGTCGGACTTCAGAAGGTTGCGCCAGGCGCGCTCGCCAGCGTGCGGTTCACCCGAGACCAGGAGAACGCGCAGGTTCTGACGGATGCCATCGATGATGTGCACGGCGCGGTTGTTGGCATCCGTCACTTCGCCGGGAATGGCAGCGACGGAGAATTCCAGGACATTTGGGCCGCCGCGGGTCACCTTGAAGGAGAAGGGCGTATCCTGGCCCGGCGTCGCCTGCAGGGTGGCTATCTCGTCACCGTTGAGGCGCACCGTCACATTCGCCATGCCGCCGGGGCTCGGGCCGTCGTCGAAGACGCGCAGCACGAGCTGCTGCTCCTCGTTGACGATGCCGAAGCGGGGCGCCTTGATGACCTCGATGCGGCGGTCGACCTCGTTCGGCTTGCCGGTGATGAGGCCGTGGATCGGCGCGTCGAACCCTAGCGCCTGATTGACGCCCGGCACATCATGCACCTCGCCATCCGTCAGCATGATCGCGCCGCCGACGCGCGAAGGCGGCACATCGGCGATCGACGCCGAGAGCGCATCGAAGAGACGTGTGGACGGCACATCGGAATTGCGGTCCTCGTTCACGTCCACGAAACGAGGCTCGATTTGCGGAAAGCGGGCGAGTTGGGTTTTCAAGGACGCCAGCGCATCATCCGTCATCGTCATGCGGTCGGCCGTCTGCTGGCTCTGGCTGCGGTCGACGATAACGGGGACGATGGTCGAAAGCTGGTCGCGGTCTTCCTGCAGCAGTACCGGATTGGCAAGTGCCGCCAGTAGCGCCAACGCCGCAAGCGTGCGGATCCACGCGCCGCGTATGCCGCGCCAGATCGCGAATAGGGCGATCAGGAGGACGACGCCGGTCAGTATCGCCAAAAGGGACCAAGGCAGGAAGGGCGAATAATCGAGCGTCATTATCACTGCCCCAGCCGTTCGAGCAGGTCGGGTACGTGAACCTGATCTGTCTTGTAATTGCCGGTCAGCATGTACATCATGATGTTGACGCCGGCGCGGAAGGCATATTCGCGCTGCGTCTCATCCGGCGGCACAGTCGGCAGCAGCGGCGTGTCATTGTCGTCAACGGCCCACGCGCCGGCAAAATCGTTGGCGGTAATCAGGATCGGCGAGACGCCGTCTGCGGCAGCGGCCGGCCTGTTGGCATTGTTCTGATTCTGGGCGCCCTGGCGAGCTTCGATCCAGAGCGGGCTGCCGGCGTAGCGGCCGGGGAAGCTGGACAGCAGATAGAAGGACTTGGTCAGCACGTGGTCGTGCGGAACGGGTTCCAGCGGCGGAATATCCAGGTTGGCGAGGATCTGCTGCAGGCGCTCACCGTTGGCGGTCGTATCGGTGCCGCCTTCGAGAGAATCGAACTGGTCGCGTGTATCGAAAAGCACCGTTCCGCCGTTGCGCATGTAGGCGTCGATACGGCTGATGGCGGCGTTGGACGGCATCGGTGCGTCCGCCGAAATCGGCCAGTAGATGATCGGGTAGAAGGATAGCTCGTCCTTATTCAGATCAATGCCAACGGGCGGGGACGGCTCCAGCGTGGTACGGTAGGTCAGGAATCTCGTAAGGCCATTGAGCCCCTCTTCAGAAATATTGTCTACCTCCTGCTCGCCGGTCACGACATAGGCGAGATGAGTATTGTCCAGCCGCTGCATGATGATGTCGTCGCCCGGCTGGCCGTCGTTGGCATGCAGGAGATCCGGTCGCAGCATCAGGCCGGCCGCAAGCGCCACGGCGATCGTCGCCGCAGCTCGAGCGCGCGGGCGCAGGCGGGAGAAGGCACCGTTCATGAAGAGCACGATCAGGCTGTCGGTGAGAAGCAGCAGGAAGGCGATGAAGAAGAGCAAGGGCTTGGCCGACCAGCTTTCGCCCCCGACAAGGCCGGCGCGCACGACATTGGCGCCATCAATGTCGATCGGTTTCAGCTCGGCATTGTCGGGCAGAACGTTCAGCGCCGTGAAGCCGTCTTCGGAGCCATAGAGGCCGGGTGGGTTGTCGAAATTGGCAATGGGTGCCGCCTTGGCGTTCGGGATCAGCGGACGGGCATTGCCGGTCTCGGTGACCAGGATGCCTTTGGCGGTCAGCATGCGGAAGGGCGGCAAGGTTTCGGCAACACGCGCACTGCCTGATGATTCCGAGGTTACCCCGCCGGAGCGCGAGATCTGGATGAGGTGGCGCAGCATTTCGACGAAGGTGCCGGAAATCGGCAGGTTCGACCAGGTCGCCTCGGCGCTCACATGGAAGAGCACGATCTGGCCGGCATTCATCTTGTTCATGGTCACGAGTGGCGTACCATCGGCGAGGCTTGCCCATGTGCGCTCAGCAAGATCGGGTGTCGGCTCTGCCAGCACCTGGCGGTTGACCGTCACGTCGGTCGGACGCGGTATGCCGGCAAACGGGCTGAACCCAGGGAATTCGGCAAGTGCCTGCGGCTCACTCCAGGACAGGCTGCCGCCAAGCGCGCGTTCGCCCTGGCGCAGGGTGACAGGGATCAGCGGATCTTCGGCAGGTGCCGCGGCCAGACGCGGGCCGGCAAAGCGCAGCAGCATGCCGCCATTCGATATCCAGCGTTGCAAGGGTGCGTAGGTATCCTCCGGAAGGCGGCCGATATCGGCCATGATGATGACAGAAGGATTATTGGCGAGCAGTTTCGGGATCGCGACGGAAAGATTGGCATCGGTCGGCCGCACGAGGTCCGCATAGGGCTCAAGCGCTCTCTGGATGTAGTAGAGCGGAGACAGCAGCGGCTGGAATTCATCACCGCTTTCGCCTGACAGAAGGACGACCCTGCGACGCTTGAATGCATCGTCGAGCAGATGCACGGCACCTGCGGTGGCGCCGGTATTGATGCTGACGCGGGCAAAATCGTTGCGCATCTCGAAGGGGGCCGAAATGCCGGCATTGACGGTGGTCTGGCCGGGGGCGAAGTCAGCCCTGCCGGTGGCGATCACGCGGCCCTGCGCATCCTGTGCGTTGAGCGGGACGGATGCCGCGCCAGCGGGGCTGAGCCGAGTCACCTTGACCGTCATTGCATCGGCCGTATTGGTGGCGCCGGAAATTGCTATCGTCTGAGATGTATCGCCTTCGATCACGCGCAGTTCGGCGGGCTGGAGATCGGAGAGTTGACGGACGGTAGCGTCGTTTTCGCTACTTGCCGCACCATCGGTGAGGAAGGCGAGAGTGCCTGGATGCGTGCCGTTTAGAGCCGAGCGCAGAGCCTCGAAAGCTCGCTGGCGATCCGGCACGAGCGGCTTTGGCTCGGCGGCACGCAGCTTTTCGCGAGCGGCGGAGGCAGTGCCGGGTGTCGCATCATTGGTCGGATCGGCGGTGAATGCGATAGAGACGACAGCACCGGCGGATTCGGCATCGTCGATCAGTGCATCGGCCGTCTGAACACGGCGCTCCCAATCGGGTGCCGAAGCCCAGCTATTATCGACGAAGAGGACGAGCGGGCCCCCTGATGCAAGCGAGCCGGTGCGTGGATTGAAGACCGGATCGGCAATCGCAAAGATGATGGCGGCGGCCAGAAGCATGCGCAACAGCGTGAGCCACCAGGGGCTTTGTGCCGGCGTTTCTTCGCGCTTCAACACGGTTGCGAGAATTTTCAGCGGGGGGAAGACCTCCGCTTGCGGGCGCGGCGGGGTTAGCCGCAACAGCCACCAGATGACGGGAAGGGCAAGAAGCGCAGCAAGGATCGCGGGATAGGCGAAGGCGAAGGGAAGCGCGCTCAAAGCTGTCCTCCGTGCGTTGCCTTTGCCGGCATGCCGGAAAGATACATGTGGACAGCGACTAGCGCTTCGGATGCCAGGTGATCGGTGCGGTGGCTAACGAAGGTCCAGCCGAGATGGCGCAGCGACCGACCGAGATTTTCACGTCGGGCCAGATAGGCGTTGCGATAGGCATCACGTAGGCTTTCTGCCCGGCCTGATGTCAGCCTATCGCCGGTCTCGGGATCGGTGAATTCGGTGCGGCCGTTATAGGGGAAGATTTCCTCGGCGGGATCGGCAATCTCGACCACGTGGCCGCGGAGGCCGCGGCGGGCGAGCGGACCGAGGCGGGCCATGATGGCGGGCGCGTCATCGAGAAAATCGCCGATGAGGATGAGATCGCTCCAGCCGCGCACCATCACGGTCTCCGGCAGGCCGCCGGTCAGCGGCGTGTGCATCAGGGCAGCTGCGAGTCTCTCGGCAGCATTGCGGGCTGAGATCGGCTCCATCACCCCGGGGCAGCCGATGCGCTCGCCGGAGCGGGCGAGAATCTCGGCAAGCGCCAGCATGATGACCAGCGCCCGACTTTCCTTGGACACGCTGCCATAACTCGACTTGTACATCATCGAGGGCGACATGTCGGCCCAAAGCCAGATTGTGTGCGCGGCTTCCCACTCGCGGTCGCGCACATAAGTATGGTCGTCGCGGGCGGAGCGGCGCCAGTCGATGCGCGACAGGCTTTCCCCTTCGCTATAGGGGCGGAACTGCCAAAAATTCTCGCCGATGCCGCGCTTGCGGCGGCCATGCCAGCCGGCAATCACGGTGTTGGCAATGCGCTTGGCTTCAACCAGGCAATCCGGCACGAGGGCGGCCCGCTGCCTTGCGCGGGAAAGGGCATCATTGCCTGACGTCGGGTCGACGATCTGTCCGATGGATGCCACGCGCTGCGCTTCCTTATGCCTTTGCCTGCTTGACCAGTCCGGCAATCACGTCGCGCACCGACATGCCTTCGGCACGGGCTGCGAAGGTCAGTGCCATGCGGTGCTCGAGAACGGGCTCGGCCAGAGCGTAGATATCGTCGAGCGAGGGTGCCAGACGGCCTTCGTAGAGCGCGCGGGCGCGGGCGCAGAGCATCATCGCCTGGCCGGCGCGCGGGCCGGGACCCCAGGCGACATGTTTGTCGGTGGAGGTATTACCCTGGCCCGGACGAGCGGAGCGCACCAGCGAGAGAATAGCGTCGACGACGGTATCGCTGACCGGCATCTGGCGTACAAGCGTCTGAATTTCAGACAGACGTGCCGCATTGATGACCGGTTCCGGCTTGGCTTCCGTGAGACCTGTGGTCTCCAGCAGGATCTGGCGTTCGGCGGCAAGTTCGGGATAGTTGACATCGACCTGCAGAAGGAAACGGTCGAGCTGGGCTTCGGGAAGCGGATAGGTGCCTTCCTGTTCCAGCGGGTTCTGCGTTGCCAGAACGTGGAAGGGCGAGGGCAGGTCATAACGCTGGCCGGCAATGGTGATATGATATTCCTGCATCGCCTGCAGCAGAGCAGACTGGGTGCGCGGCGAGGCGCGGTTGATTTCGTCAGCCATCAGAAGCTGGGCGAAGACCGGGCCCTTGACGAAACGGAAGGAGCGGCGGCCACTGTCGTCCTGGTCCATCACTTCAGAGCCAAGGATATCGGATGGCATCAGGTCGGGGGTGAACTGGATGCGGTTTGCAGCAAGTCCGAGGACTTCGCCAAGCGTCGTCACGAGCCTCGTCTTGGCAAGGCCGGGAACGCCGACGAGGAGGGCGTGACCACCGGAGAGGACGGCGAGAAGCGTGTTTTCAACCACGCTTTCCTGACCGAAGATGACCTTGGAAACTTCCGTGCGGATGGCGGCGATATCGGATAGCGCTCTTTCTGCGGCGGCGACAATCGCCTGTTCATCGAGGCTGGCTTCGGTCTTGATCATACCCACGGGCATCTCCAACGGCTGAAATCGTTCGGCTGCGAATCGTCTGACTTTAATAGGCGTGCCTCATACCCGATACAGTTATGAAGATGTTGCGGGCTGACAAGTTTGTTCCAAATGACTATCTCGTGACTTTATTTTGTTAAGAGCAAACCGGGACGGAAGAATGGCAGCCGAGGAAATGAGGCATACGGCGGATGCGGCGGGGCTTGCCGCGCTGATTTCGCGCGCTTCCGAAGCGAAATCCGGTAAAAAGCGCGGCTTACCGCCCGTCGAGAAATGGAATCCGCCCTTTTGCGGCGATATCGACATGGAAATTCGGGCGGATGGCACGTGGTTCTACATGGGTACGCCGATCGGCCGGCTGCCCCTGGTCGAGCTCTTTTCGACGGTTTTGAGGAAGGACGAAGATGGGAAAACCTATCTCGTAACTCCTGTGGAAAAGGTCGGCATCAAAGTCATTGACGCCCCCTTTATCGCTGTCGAGATGAATGTGAGCGAGCGGGATGGCCAGCAGATTCTGACCTTCCGCACCAATGTCGGCGATGTCATAGAGGCCGGCAAGGATCATCCTCTGCGCTTTCCGGGTCATGGGAAGGACAGCGAACTAAAGCCCTATTTGCATGTGCGGGGCCGGCTTGAAGCCCTCGTGTCCCGCGCCGTGATGTATGAAATGATCGAGTTCGGTGAGGTGTTGGAGGTCGCCGGCCGGGAGATGTTCGTCGTTCGCTCTGGCGGCGAGATTTTTCCGATCATGCCGGCCGACGAACTGGAAGCGGCCTCCCGATGAGCGAAGCGATCAGCAAGACCTACCCCCTGTTTTCGGCTGCCGAGTTCCGGCGCCGCGCGCTCAACCAGGTCGGAGCACCCATCGACCATGCCTGGCGCGACCACGGCGACCATGTGCTCAATCCCGATATCGTTGCGCTGGCCGAGAGCTTGAAGCTCCGTGATGCGGCCGTGCTGGTGCCCGTGGTTGATGATGGCGATGATGCGAAGGTGATTTTCACCAAGCGGACGTCGACGCTTCGCAAGCATTCCGGCCAGATCGCCTTTCCCGGTGGTTCAATCGATCCCGAGGATGCCTCGCCCGAGATGGCGGCGATCCGCGAAACCGAAGAGGAGATCGGCCTTGGCGGTGGCTTTGTCGAAACAGTCGGCCGGCTGCCGAACTATCTGTCATCCACCGGGTTCCGCATCACGCCTGTACTCGGCGTTGTGCGACGCGGTTTTTCCCTGCGCCTCAATCCGATCGAAGTGGACGACGTTTTCGAGGTGCCGCTTTCCTTCCTGATGAATCCGGCCAATCACAACAGGGACAAGCGCGTGGTTGATGGTATCGACCGGCATTTCTACCGCATGCCCTATGAAACGAGGATGATCTGGGGCATCACCGCGGGCATTGTCCGCACGCTCTATGAAAGGCTCTATGCATGACCTCTGTGGCCGACCAGGCATGGTTTCAGGATCCGGCACTCGGCCGGGTCTTTGCGCTGCTCAACGCCGATGGCGGGGAAGGGCGTGTGGTCGGTGGCGCGGTGCGCAACAGCCTGATGGAGCTTGCGGTCGCCGATATCGATATCGCAACCACGCTGCTGCCGGAAGCCGTCCTGGAGCGGGCCGCTGCTGCCGGCATCAAGGCGGTGCCGACCGGCATTGATCACGGAACGGTGACGCTCGTCATCGATGGCCGCCCCTTCGAAGTGACGACGTTGCGTACCGATGTGGAAACGGACGGGCGTCGCGCCAAGGTGGCCTTCAGCGCGGATTGGCAATCGGATGCGGAACGGCGCGACCTGACCATCAATGCGCTTTACGCAAATGCTGCGGGCGAGGTGATCGATCTCGTCGGCGGGCTCGATGATATCGAGAAGCGCAATATCCGCTTCATCGGCAATGCCGCGACGCGGATCGCCGAGGATTATCTGCGCATTCTGCGCTTCTTTCGTTTCTTCGCCTGGTACGGTTCCGGACGGCCCGATGCGGAAGGGCTGAGAGCGTCATCCGCTGCGCGTTCGAAGCTGAAAACGCTGTCGGCCGAACGTGTCTGGTCGGAGCTCAGAAAGCTCCTGTCGGCGGAAGATCCAGGCCGGGCGCTTCTCTGGATGCGGCAGGTTGCCGTTCTCTCGGAAATCCTGCCGGAAACGGAAAAATGGGGCATCGACGCCATTCCGGCGCTCGTTTCGACCGAGAAGGCGCTTGGCTGGGCACCTGATCCCTTGCTTCGGCTTGCCTCGATTATCCCACCCGATCCGGTGCGGCTGGAGGAATTGGCAGCGCGGCTGAAATTTTCGAATGCAGAAGCCGCCTATTTCAGGGCTTGGGCAAAAGCCGCTCCAGTCAATGATGAGATTTCCGCTGCCGCCTTCGAGAAGCTGCTCTACAGAAACGGCGTGGACGGCATCATCGTGCGGCTGAAACTGGCGCTCGGCGTTGCTCGGGGCAAGGCAGAGAATGGCAGTTTCGATGAGATGAGCCGTTCGGCGCGGCTTTCAAAGCTTCTGGATCATGCTCGCATCTGGAAGAAGCCGCAATTTCCCTTGAATGGCGCGGATGTGATGGCCACGGGTCTACAGCCCGGTCCGAAGGTCGGTGAAATCCTATCGACCTTGGAAAACCAGTGGATAGAAGAGAATTTTGTCTCTGACCGGGCGGCTTTGCTCGCCCGGCTTTCGGAGATTAGAGGCTGAGATCAGGCCGCGTTCGCTTCGTCGCGGATGCGGGCCTTGATATTGTCCACCATGTTTTCGCGAATGATCGTTTCGCCGTGGGCACTTTTCATATGTTCGACGGCGCGGCGAACGACTTCAGCGTCATTATCGGCCCTGGTATGCCAATCGCATCCGGGGACGAGTGTACCGCATTCGAAAAGTCGCATGGTCTTCTCCTGTCTCTGAAATGCAAACCATCGCGCTTTCGCGCGCTTGAGGAATGTGCGGCAACGGAGAAGGTTCCGGGGGAGAAAGCTTCGGCCGACTCGGACGTCGGCCGACAGGTTCTGTTTATTGGTGGGGCATTGCCCAGGCCATATAGGTGTCCGAAAGCTGCGCGGGCCTGTTGCTGTTGGCAGCCCCAGTTGCCTGCTCTTGAAGCTCTTCCGGAGTCTTGCCGCCTGCGAGCTGCAATTTCACCTGCTCGATAAAGCAGGAGAGCGGCAGATCAGAGCCGCTTCTTGCTCTCAAATTTTCGGCGATGCGCTTCAGGAACTCGGGCGTGTCGATTGCACGGGGCGTTTCCTGAATGCCTGCAGACGCAGGCAAGCCACTTTGTACCGTCATGACAATCCTCCTCCGATTGTAACGCACAGTGACTATTTAGGACGTACTCAGTTCTGATGAAGGCCCTTCAACGCAATTTTACCGGAATAGTATTTCAAATTTATCAGCAGGCACCCGCAGTTTAGGGCCAGCGCACGACGGGTGGCAAGGATGATAGAATTGATTCGACGTTGCCGCCGGTTTTCAGGCCGAAGATCGTTCCCCGGTCGTAGAGCAGATTAAACTCGACATAGCGACCACGGCGGATCAATTGTTCGTCACGGTCGGCCTCCGTCCACTCCTTGTTGAAGTTTGAGCGGACGATCCTCGGGTAAACCATCGCAAAGGCGCGACCGACATCGCGGGTAAAGGCGAAATCGGCATTCCAGCCGCCGGCTTTCTCTGCGGAATGCAGCCAGTCGTAAAAAATCCCACCAACACCTCGCGCCTCGTTGCGGTGCTTGAGGAAGAAATAATCGTCGCACCATTTCTTGTAGGCATCGTAATCGGCGACTGCATGGTTGCGGCAAGTGATTTCCATGGCCTTGTGGAAGAGTTGCGTGTCCTCATCCTCCTGCGTACGGCGGCGAGCAAGCATCGGCGTCAGGTCGGCACCACCGCCGAACCAGCGGCTGGTGGTGACGACCATACGGGTGTTCATGTGAACGGCCGGCACATTGGGATTAACCGGATGGGCGATCAGCGAAATCCCCGATGCCCAGAAGCGCGGATCCTCGCTGGCGCCGGGTATCTGCGACCGGAAGTCGGGCGCGAATTCGCCATGGACGGTGGACGTGTGGACGCCGACTTTCTCGAAGACGCGGCCTTCCATGATCGACATACGGCCACCGCCGCCCGCTCCGTTTTCGCGCGACCAGTCCTTGGCGACGAAGCGGCCAGGCTCCTGATCGGAGAGGGGACCTTCGAGTTCATCTTCCAGCGCTTCGAAGGACGCACAGATCGTGTCCCGCAACCCCTCAAACCATGTACGGGCAGCAGCCTTCTTGTCCCCTATGTCTTCGGGCAGGCCGATCGGCAGTTCCGGTCTTTCCATGCGATTCGCTCTTTGTTGATTACAATCCCGCTTTAGCAGAAGCTAGCCAGCAGTCGAAGGCTCCTGCAAGATTCGACTCGCAAAGGGCGGATTTCGATACTACTTTTCATTTAGAGGTAGGTTTATGGCGAAAATTCCGGGGCCTCCGCCCTTAGAAGGCTTGAAGCGCAGAATTGCAAAGCATCGGGCAGAGACGTCCGCCCGCGAGCGAGACCACTTTGTCCGCGAAACGTACCGGATGGGGCTTTTGGAAGCCCGCGCCAAGGCGCGCGAATGGTTCGACGAATATCCGAAAGCTGCCTATTGGACCGAAGTGGAAAGCTGGCGCCAGCTGGAAGGCGACGAGATCGAGTTCACCATGCGTCGCTTGCCATCCGCCGATTGAACCTATTCGGCTGCACCACGCAGGCGGCTTTCGATCAGAAGGCCGCTTTCGTCGAGGATCGGATGCGCCACTGAGACGATGTGCGCATTGATACGCTTCAGATCGCGCAACATATCGAGATGCAGCGAACTCGTCTGAAGGCTGTCGGCACGCCCGTCGCGCAGGCGCTCCAGATGCCTCTCGGCCGATTGTTTTTCCATTCGGCGGACCTCCACCTTCACCTCCATCATCTGCCGGGCGAGATTGAAGTCGCGGGTGACGAAGATCGTCTGGGCGACGCGCAGATTGTCGATCGTCAGATCAAACAGTTTGCGCAATTCCCTGTAGCCGTCTTCGGAAAATTTCAGGCCGAGCGAGACCTTCTTGCCGACCTGCTCCAGCAAGCCTTTCTCGATGATGTCACCCATGTGCTCGAGATTGATCGCGTAGTCGATGATAACGATAGAGCGGCGGGCATTGTCGTCGCTGAGGCCGCTGCGGCCGAGCTTGGAGAGATAGACCTTCACCTCCTGCTGCAGCAGATCGACGCGTTTTTCGAGCGCAGGGATTTCGGCGAGCTTGGACATGTCATTATGTTCGAAGGCATCGGAAGCGCGCAGGAGCATGCGCTCGATCAGATCGCCGACGCCGAGCACTTCGCGCGTTGCGCTGGCAAGGGCCACGACGGGCGTCGACAGCTCCTGCATATCGAGAAACTTGGGACCCTGATCCAGCTGCAGGTCATCGGGAACGAGGCGGGCGGTAAAAGCGGCCAACATCCGCGAAAAAGGCCAGGCCACGGCGGCAAGAAGGATGTTGAAGATCAGATGCGTATCGACTGGCAGCTTAGCGGGGCCGAAGGGCAGCGTTTGGAGCAGGGGCGCCGCATAGGCGGCAAGCGGCAGCGCAATCAGGCAGCCCGCGGTGCGGACAATGAGATTGCCGAGCGTGACGCGTCTCACCGAGGCAGGGCCGGAGAGGGTGGCGACAACCGGCGGAATCGCGCCGCCGAGATTGGCGCCGAGAACGAGAACGATGATCAGTTCCGGTGATAGGATGCCCGTCGAAGCCAGCGACAGGATCAGAACGACGACCGCAAGACTCGACGACGAGATGAAGGCGAGCGCTGCAGAAAGACCCAGAGCGACCGGCCAGGCATCGCCGAGCAGACCGACGAAGGCAGCCAGTGCCGGCGACGTGCGCATGGGCTCCGTCGCATTGCCGAGCAGATGCAGGGAGAGCAGCATCAGGCCGATGCCGATCATCGCCGCGCCGCCGCCGTGGCGAGCGCTGGACTTTCCGCGATAGAGCACGATGCCGCCAAGGATGAGAAGCGGCGAAAGCCACTCGATGCCGGTAGCGACTATCCAGGCGGTGACGGCGGTCCCGACATTGGCGCCGAGCAGCACGATCTGGGCCATGCGCGGCTTGATGAGGTCGCGTTCCACAAACGAGGCCGTCATCAGGGTGGTCGCAGTCGAACTCTGCAGGGCGACGGTTGCCAGGAAACCTGAGAGGATCGAGCGCGATCCGTTCGCCGTGCCTGTCGCAAGCCCGGTCCTCAGGCGTGCGCCGAAGGCACGCGTGACGCCGTCCTTTACCTGCGCAAGGCCGAAGAGCAGCAGCGCAATCGCGCCGAACAGGTTGATCATCACGATCGTGGATTCCATGGCGTCGTCTTTTTCTTCTTCTTGAGAAAGTCTGCTCGGAGCTACATTTCCGCAGTCGAGTAAATGATTGGAATCTCACTGCATCAGCAGATTCGTTGATTGCCTGGCTAAGTAATATAGGCGCTTTTACGTTGATTCATAGCGTCGGTTGCGACGTAGATGCCGCCAAGGATCGGCATTGATGCCGATTTACGACCAGAGGGTCTGCCGCATTGCCTCGCCCGTGACCATCGCGGCGGAGACGGCAAGGTTGATCGAACGCTGGCCTTCCACCATCGGGATCACGATGCGTCCGTCGGCGCGGTCATGCACATGATCGGGTACGCCGGCGCTTTCGCGGCCGAAGAGCAGGACATCGTCGGGTCGGAAGGCGAAATCCGTGTAGCGCTGCGATGCTTTTGTCGTGGCGAGTATCAGGCGGCGGCCAGTGGTTGCACGCCATTCCTCGAAGCGTTCCCAACTGATATGTCGGGTGAGGTCGGCGTTGGCCAGATAATCCATGCCCGCGCGCTTCAGATTTCGATCGGAAATGTCGAAACCGGCGGGCTCGATGATGTCGACCGCAAAGCCCAGGCAGGCGGCAAGGCGCAGGATCGTTCCGGTATTGCCTGGAATATCGGGTTGATAGAGGGCCAGTCTGAGGTCTGCCATGGGACATTGTCCGTCGAGATGATACGTACTTGGCCTATCCGAACTGTGATTTTGAGGCAACAGACCACTTTTCGACCGTTCGATGGTCGCTTTCCGGGTTGTCGGGGCTGGAAATTTAAGCATTTTCGCGTTATCGGTGCATATCTTCAATCGCCAACAGGGAGCGCCGACATGGATACATTTGTGCTGATGCGTCTCCCGCCCGTGATGCCACGCTTGGCGATCTGGCGCATATAAGGCGCTTTCTTTCCCCTAATTGCCCATTTTGAATAATTGCGCGGCCCTTATGGCCTCGCCCCTTGAGCCTCCGGTTCCCATATGTGCTTTCGTGCGCCGCAAGAGCGCAAAGCCGGGGCCGGAACGCGGACGTTCTGGAGCGATTTCATGTTTGACTGGTTCGAGCGGCGACTTAATCCCTATCCGAGCGAGGAGCCGATCGCTCCCCCGAAGGGTCTTTTCGCGTTCTGCTGGCACTATAGTAAGCCGGCGGCGGGATGGCTTGCGCTCATGGCCTTCCTCACGGGACTGATCGCAGTCGGTGAAGTGGCGCTCTTCCAGTTCCTTGGCGATATCGTCGACTGGTTGACGAATGCCGATAAGGCGACCTTCCTGCAAAATGAGGGCCACAAGCTGATCTGGATGGGTGCGCTGGTGCTGATCGGACTGCCGGTCATTGCCGGTCTCGATTCGCTCATCATGCACCAGATGATGCTCGGTAATTATCCGATGATCGCGCGCTGGCAGATGCACCGCTTCCTGCTGCGCCACAGCATGACCTTCTTTGCCAACGAGTTTGCCGGACGCGTTGCCACAAAGGTCATGCAGACCTCGCTTGCCGTGCGCGAAACGGTCATGAAGATCCTCGACGTCTTCGTCTATGTCGTGACCTACTTTCTGTCGATGATCGTCATCATCGCCGCTGCCGACTGGCGGCTGATGCTGCCGATCCTCGCCTGGCTAGGCATCTATATAGGCATCGTCGCCTATTTCGTGCCGCGGCTTCGCAAGATTGCGGCACAGCAGGCGGATGCGCGCTCGCTGATGACAGGCCGCGTAGTAGATAGCTACACAAACATTGCCACCGTGAAGCTGTTCTCCCATGCAGGCCGTGAAGAGGTCTATGCCAAGGAGAGCATGGAGGGCTTCCTGGACACGGTGCACAGGCAAATGCGCAAGGTTACGCTCTTCCATATGAGCGTCTACCTGAACAACTGCGTCTCACTGTTCATCATTTCGAGCCTATCCATTTGGCTCTGGCTGAACGGCACGATCTCGGTCGGTGCGATTTCAATCGCTATCGGCCTTGCGATGCGCGTCAACGGCATGTCGCAGTGGATCATGTGGGAAGTCTCGGCGCTCTTCGAGAACATCGGCACCGTCTATGACGGCATGGAGATGATGTCGAAGCAGCACGATATTGTCGACAAGCCGGGCGCGCCTGCGCTGACGGCGAAGAAGGGTGCGATCCACTACGAACGCATCGGCTTCCACTATGGCAAGGGCAAGGGCATCATCGACAATCTGTCGCTCGATATCACGGCCGGTGAGAAAGTTGGCCTGGTCGGTCGCTCCGGCGCCGGCAAGACGACGCTGATGAACCTTCTCCTGCGTTTCTACGATCTGGAGGCCGGGCGCATCACCATCGACGGCCAGGATATTTCCGAGGTTTCGCAGGATAGCCTTCGCTCGCTGATCGGTGTCGTGACGCAGGATACGTCGCTGTTGCATCGCTCCATCCGCGACAATATCGCCTATGGGCGTCCCGATGCGACCGATGAGGACGTCATCGAGGCGGCAAGACGGGCGAATGCCTGGGAGTTTATCGAAGGGCTTGTCGACATGCACGGCCGCAAGGGACTCGATGCGCAGGTCGGCGAGCGCGGCGTGAAGCTCTCCGGCGGCCAGCGCCAGCGTATCGCGATCGCTCGTGTCTTCCTGAAGGATGCGCCGATCCTGGTGCTCGATGAGGCGACCTCGGCGCTCGATTCCGAAGTGGAAGCGGCGATCCAGGAAAACCTCTTCGCACTGATGGAAGGCAAGACTGTTATCGCTATCGCTCACCGCCTGTCGACGTTGACCGAGATGGACCGGCTGATCGTAATGGACAAGGGCCGTATAATCGAAAGCGGCACCCATGGCGAACTGGTAAGCCGCGGCGGCATTTATGCCGACCTCTGGACCCGCCAGTCGGGAGGCTTCCTCGCCGATCACGAAGAAGACGCCGAGGTCGCAGCCCAGTAAAAACAGCCCTTCCCGCTGCTGCGGGAAGGGCTTTTGTCTGACTGAAGAATTGCAGTTGCTCGCTTATAGCGAACGGACCCGGTCGGCACACAGGCTGTCGGCCCAGTCGATGACGCGATGGTGTTCCACGACCATGATCGAGCTCGAAGCAAGCGATTGCAGCGTGAAGATGCGCTGCCGCTCCTCGCGCTCGATCCAGTTTGCTATCGCTTCCGTCACGATGCTGTCGCGCGGCACATCCAGCGCGTCCGCCAGGGCGTCGAGCTTTTCCGCAAGGGGAAGCGGAAGATGCGCAATGAGCGTTTTCGTTTCCATATCCGCAGTCTCCGGTAAGGCGCGATCATGGCATGAGATCGTGGCCGCTTCCACCCGTATCAATGGAGATGACGCCGATATTACCGATGATTACCAAAATATAAGGTTGTGCCCGCCCCAATCCTCTTTGCCGCTATTGCGAACGGGCCTATATCGCGGTGATGCTGCTCACTCCGATCCTTCGCCTGTTCGAAACCTGGATAGATCCCTTCCGCGCCCGCGACAATCTTCAGCCGCCGCGTAATACACTTGCATTCATCTGGTTCTATATCGGTCAGGCAAAGTGGCCGTTTGTCGCCATGCTAGTGCTCGGCGGCATGTCAGCGGCAATCGAAGCAGCCCTCTTCTGGTTCGTGGGACGGCTCGTCGATATTCTCAGTACGATCAAGCCCGGAGCCGGCTGGAGCACACTTCTGGCCGCTCATGGTGGCGAGATTTTCGGCATGCTGGCCCTGATCGGCATTGTCCGTTTCGTCGTCGCCTTCCTGATTGCGCTGATCGACCAGCAGGTGATCACGCCGGGTTTCTACAATCTGGCGCGCTGGCAGTCCTATCTGCATGTGTCGCGCCAGTCGCTTACCTTCTTCCAGAGCGATTTTTCCGGCCGCATCGTTACCAAGGTCTGGTCTGCGGGGCAGGCGACAGGCGATCTCGTGACATCGCTGATGGAAAGCGTCTGGTTCGTCGGCATTTATGCCGTCACCACGCTCGTTCTCGTCGGACGGCTCGATTTCTCGCTGGCGGCGGTGGTTCTCTTTTGGCTGGTTGCTTTCAGCGTGCTAGCCCGCTACTTCGTGCCGCGCATCCGCTATCACTCGCGTGAAACCGCGGAAGCAGCCTCGCTGCTCAATGGCCGCATCGTCGATGCCTACAGCAATATCCAGACGCTGAAGCTCTTCGCACGCGACGAGGAGAGCGACCGCTACATGCTTGACGGCTTCAATGCCTATCAGGAAACGGTGCTGCAGTTCACACGCTTTATAACTGGTGTGCGCGCGTCCATGGCGCTGCTGTCAGGTCTGATGATCGTCGCCATGGCCGGCCTCAGCGTCGATTTGTGGCTGCGCGGATTGATCAGCTCGGGTGGAGTCGCCTTTTCGCTGACGCTGGTTCTCAGGCTGAACTTCCTTCTCGGCCGATTGATGACCCAGTTTAACGGCATCATGCGCAATCTCGGCACCATTCAGAATGCGGCCGAGCTGATTTCCCAACCGCTGCATCTCGTCAACCGCCCTGATGCGAAGGCACTCGTCATCAAGCAGCCGGGTATCCGTTTCGAGAATGTTTCCTTCCACTACGGCAAGGAGAATGCGGTCATCGACAATTTCTCGCTGACGATCCATCCTGGCGAAAAGGTCGGTATCATCGGCCGCTCCGGTGCCGGCAAGTCGACGCTCGTGAATATTCTCCTGCGTCTCTACGATCTCGAAGGCGGGCGCATTTTGATCGACGGGCAGAATATCGCCGCCGTCACCCAGGAATCATTACGCATGCAGATCGGCATGGTCAGCCAGGATACGTCGCTGCTGCATCGCTCCGTGCGTGATAATATCCTCTTCGGCAGGCCAGATGCTGGCGAGGAGCGCCTTATCGAGGCGGCCAGCCGCGCCGAGGCGCTCGATTTCATCGAGCGACTGCGAGACCAGCAGGGTCGCAAGGGTTTTGACGCGCATGTCGGCGAGCGCGGAGTCAAGCTCTCTGGCGGTCAGCGCCAGCGTATCGCTATTGCGCGTGTGTTGCTGAAGGATGCACCGATCCTCGTTCTCGACGAGGCGACGTCGGCGCTTGATTCAGAAGTGGAAGAGGCGATCCAGTCAAATTTGAACCGCGTGATGGAAGGCAAGACGGTGCTTGCGATTGCCCACCGGCTTTCGACGATCGCCGCGCTCGACAGGCTTGTCGTGATCGACCGCGGCAAGATCATCGAAGAAGGCACGCATGATGCGCTTCTGAAGCAGGGCGGGCTTTATGCCGATCTCTGGGCACGCCAGTCCGGCGGCTTCCTTGCTTCCGGTGATGACAATACGCGCTCAGTATTCGCGAACGAAATCGCTGACTAGGCCGTAGTGGTTCGAGCCGAAGCTGTCTTCCAGCCGGCTCGTTGCGCGGATGAGCAGCGGTGGTCTTGCGAAGATATGGTCGATGCTGATGCCGAAGGAGCCGGCGCTGACTGGCCAGGTGGTGGGTTCCGGGAAATCTGTCGTTAGTCCCGTCCCGCGCAAAAAATGCTGGATAGTCGGTGCCAGGATCGAGGAATTGAAATCTCCGGCAACCACCAGTGCACCTGTATGAGGCTTCATAAAAGCCGTGAGATCCTCAAGCTCGTCGGCCTGAAAATCATCAAAGTATGGTTTGGAGAGATGGGGGAACAGGAGATCGACAGGCGTTCCATCGAAGTCGATCGAAATCGAAACGAGCCGCTGTTTCCAAAGCTCGCCGATGTCGCGGGTTTCCTGCCGGACAAAGGGACGTTTCGACAGCACAAGCGTATCGCATTTCTCACTCGCATCGCAGCCGATCCGGTAGGGATAGAGCTGCTGAAGTCGTGGTAACTGCGCAAAGACCGGCTCGGCCTCCATAATATCGACCACATCGGCGCCTGAAGCCAGTATGGCGTCGGCAATCCGTCCGCCGTTTTCAAAATTGTCATTCTCGATATTGAAGGACATCAGCCGGAAAAGGCGAGGAGTATCGTCGGCCGGCGGTTTGCCTGCGAATTCACGCAGCATGATGACGCCGTGGATGGTCAGGAGGATTGCTGCCACCAGCATTAGAAAACCGTACCAGTGCCGCTTGACGAACAGGGCAACGACAGCGCCCATGGCGCAGAGGATGCCGAGATGAATCTGGAAGCTGTAAACGAGCGAAAGCAGCCAGAAATCGGTAAGATAACGGAGTGAGACAAGGGCCAGGACAATGGTGATGAGGACGCTCAATACGCAGAAAACAGTTTGCCTCATCGGCGCAAATCCAAATTCGTATGCCAAACTCACCAGCGCCTAACACGGCCCCTCGTTTGTTGCAACGCAGCAAAGTTGCAAGTCGGTGATTGCCTTAAAAAATTCACTGAAATTTCCCGCGACATTGTGCCCTCGTCCCCTTGTCAAGGCTGGACATAATTTGCGATCAAGCATAGAACGCGCCGGATTGGTGGGGAATCTATGTCGGAAATATGTTCATGTAGATTCGCCGCCTCTGGAGGGGCAGGGCGGAGTTCCGCGACAATTGCGCAGAGGATGGTTAAGCCGTGAGCGAACACGTAACGACAAGCGAGGCCTCAGAGCCCACTCGCCGTGATTTCCTTTATCTCACCACCGGTATGGCCGGTGTGGTCGGCGCCGTTGCGGTTGCCTGGCCGTTCATCGACCAGATGCGTCCGGATGCATCGACGCTGGCGCTTGCTTCCATCGAAGTGGATGTCGCGAGCCTCGAACCCGGCATGTCGCTGACGGTCAAGTGGCGCGGCAAGCCGATCTTCATCCGCAACCGTACGCCGGAAGAGGTGAAGGCTGCGGCCGATGTCCAGCTGTCGGACCTCAAGGACCCGATCGCCCGTAATGCAAACCTTCCTGCCGACGCTCCGGCAACGGGCGCTGACCGCTCGGGCGGCAAGGATAAGGAAAACTGGATCGTCATGATCGGCACCTGCACCCATCTCGGCTGCGTTCCGCTCGGTCAGGCCGGCGAATATAATGGTTGGTTCTGTCCCTGCCATGGCTCGGTCTACGATACGGCCGGCCGCATCCGTAAAGGTCCGGCGCCGCAGAACCTGGCGATCCCGACCTTTTCATTCGTGTCCGATACCAAGATCAAGATCGGTTGAGGGGAGACTGATTTATGAGTGGCCATTCCAGCTACGAGCCATCAACCGGCCTGGAGAAATGGGTCGATGCGCGCCTTCCACTGCCGCGCATGATCTATGACAGTTTTGTTGCCTATCCGGTTCCGAGGAATCTCAACTACGCCTACACTTTCGGCGCTATGCTCAGCGTCATGCTGATCGTGCAGATCCTGACGGGCGTCGTGCTTGCCATGCATTACGCCGCTGACACGACGATCGCCTTCAACTCGGTTGAAAAGATCATGCGTGACGTCAATCACGGCTGGCTGCTGCGCTACCTACACGCTAACGGCGCCTCCTTCTTCTTCGTTGCCGTTTATCTACACATCGCACGCGGCCTCTACTACGGCTCGTACAAGGCGCCGCGCGAAATCCTCTGGATCCTTGGCGTCGTCATCTATCTGCTGATGATGGCGACAGGCTTCATGGGCTACGTTCTGCCCTGGGGGCAGATGTCCTTCTGGGGTGCGACCGTCATCACAGGCTTCTTTTCGGCCTTTCCGCTGGTCGGCGAATGGGTTCAGCAGTTCCTGCTCGGCGGCTTCGCCGTCGATCAGCCGACCCTGAACCGGTTCTTCTCGCTGCACTACCTGCTGCCCTTCATGATCGCCGGCGTCGTCGTCCTGCACATCTGGGCTCTGCATGTCACCGGTCAGACGAACCCGACGGGCGTCGAGGTCAAAACCAAGACGGACACGGTTCGTTTCACGCCCTACGCGACGCTCAAGGATGCACTCGGCGTCTCGGTCTTCCTGATCGTCTATGCCTATTTCGTCTTCTACCTGCCGAACTATCTCGGCCACGCCGACAACTACATTCCGGCCGACCCGCTGAAGACCCCGGCTCACATCGTTCCGGAATGGTACTTCCTGCCGTTCTACGCCATGCTGCGTTCGATCACCTTCAATGTCGGCCCGATCGATTCCAAGCTCGGCGGTGTCCTCGTCATGTTCGGCGCGATCATCGTGCTGTTCTTCCTGCCCTGGCTCGACACTTCGAAGGTCCGTTCGGCGGTCTATCGTCCGTGGTTCAAGCTGTTCTACTGGCTGTTCGTGATCAACGCGATCATCCTCGGCTGGCTCGGCTCGCAGCCTGCGGAAGGCATCTACACGATGATCTCGCAGTTCTGCACGCTGCTCTACTTCGCCTTCTTCCTGGTCGCGATGCCGGTTCTCGGTCTGGTGGAGACACCGCGCCGCATCCCGAACTCGATCACTGAAGCGGTGCTCGAAAAGCGCAACAAGATTGCTGCGGTCAAGGCCTGAGCGAGCGACGGGAAGGAATAGAAACATGAAAAAGCTTGTTGCAAGCATAGTGTCGCTCGCTGTCACAGCCGGTGTTGCTGGTGTGGCTTTTGCTCAGGAGGCAGCGGCTCCGGCCGCTCACCATGAGGAAAGTGCTACGCCGCATTATCCGCTGAAGGAACCCAAGGAAATCGACTGGACCTTCGCGGGTCCGTTCGGCCACTACGACAAGGGCCAGCTCCAGCGTGGCCTGAAGGTCTACACGGAAGTCTGTTCCGCCTGCCACTCGATGAACCTCGTACCCTTCCGCATGCTGAGCGAGCTCGGCTATTCGGATGCGCAGGTGAAGACCTTTGCGGCCAACTACGAAGTTCAGGACGGTCCGGATGCCAGCGGTGAGATGTTTACCCGCAAGGCGGTTCCGTCCGACCACTTCCCGTCGCCCTATCCGAACGCGGAAGCTGCCGCTGCTGCCAACAACGGCGCAGCTCCCCCGGATATGTCGCTGCTCGCCAAGGCACGCGAAGTCGAGCGCGGTTTCCCGCAGTTCGTCTTCGATATCTTCACCCAGTACCAGGAAAGCGGCCCGGATTATATCTACTCGCTGCTGACCGGCTATGAAGAGCCACCGGCTGGCTTCCAGGTTCCGGCTGGTGCGCATTACAACCCGTATTTCCATGCGGCGGCTGCCTTCGCCATGCCGAAGCCGCTCTCCAACGATCAGGTTACTTATGACGATGGCTCGCCGCAGACGGTCGATCAGTATGCCAAGGACGTCTCGTCGTTCCTGATGTGGGCGTCCGAGCCGCACCTCGAAGAGCGCAAGCGTACCGGCTTCATGGTCATGGTCTTCCTGTTGATCTTCACTGTGCTGATCTATCTGACCAAGCGTTCGGTCTATGCGCGCACCGACCACTGAGAGATATCCAATCTCATCGGAAAGGCGGCTTTTCAGCCGCCTTTTTTGTTTGGTTTGACCCTGCGCAATTGATAGTGTGCGGGCGTTTTGTGCCCCTCGCAGATACGGATTTTCGATGAACAACACGCTTTCGGAGCTTGCAGCCAGCATCCGCTCCATTCCGGACTACCCAAAGCCCGGCATCATCTTTCGCGACATCACGACGCTGCTCGGCAATCCGCGTGCCTTCCGTCGCGCGGTTGATGAGCTAGTGCAGCCCTATGCTGGTCTGAAAGTCGACAAGATCGCCGGCATGGAAGCGCGTGGCTTCATCCTTGGCGGCGCAGTCGCGCATCAGCTGTCGTCGGGCTTCGTGCCGATCCGCAAGAAGGGCAAGCTGCCGCATGACACGGTGCGCATCGCCTACAGCCTGGAATATGGCGTGGACGAAATGGAGATGCACCGCGATGCCGTCCAGCCGGGAGAGAAGGTGATCCTCGTTGACGATCTGATCGCAACGGGGGGCACGGCCGTGGGCGCGACCCAGCTTCTCCGCCAGATCGGCGCGGAAGTGGTCGGCGCCTGCTTCGTCATCGACTTGCCGGATCTCGGCGGCCGCAAGAAGCTCGAAGACCTCGGTGTCGACGTGCACACGCTCGTAGAATTCGCCGGCCATTGAGCATGACAATTCCAGCAGGGCCGTTGCAGGCGTCTGCTGGAATTGCTTCTGCCGCATTACTCGAATTCGAGCACGCTGCTTTCGAAGCGGATGACCGGAATACCGTCCTGATTGACGCCTTCGCAGAGGATGCTGTTCACATGCCAGCTCGGTCGCGACGCAAGCGGGCGGCCAGAGAGAAAGGTCACGGAATAGCTGATCGTCTCGTCGACAAAGACCGGTTTCAGCCATTGCAGTTTCTGGAAGCCGGGTGAGGGGCCGAGGTTTGGCGGCTCCAGGCCTTCGCTCTTCAGCCGGCTGATCTCCGCCATCCAGTATTTGAGGAAACACTGCATCCAGGCGGCTGTCGTATGCCATCCGGAGGCGCAGAGCCCGCCGAACATGGTGTCCCTGGCCGCATCCTTGTCGGTATGAAAGCGCTGCGGATCGTATTTCCGGGCGAAGTTGAGGATCTTTTCCTCGGTGAAGACATAGGTGCCGATCTCGCTCTTCTCACCGACTGCGTAGAGTTCGGTCATTCTCATGCGGTGGCCTCCGGGCCGCCACGCATGCCGAAGATGACGGAATTTTCCGACAGGCAGACCGGTTCGCCGCGCTGGTTTTCCACCTCGTGGCGAAACTTGACGATGCCGAGGCCCGGACGTGAGCGAAGGGCACGCGCCTCCAGCACCGTCGAATGGCCGGAAAGCGTGTCGCCTGCCAGCACCGGCTTGCGCCACTCCATGAAATCGACGCCGGGTGCACCTTCACAGAGAGAATTCAACACATAGCTATCGGCCATCATGCGCATGAACATTGCCGAGGTGTGCCAGCCGGAGGCGGCAAGGCCGCCAAGGATGCTGGCACGGCCTGCGGCCTCGTCCAGATGCATGGGCTGCGGGTCGAACTCTGAGGCGAATTCGATGATTTCTGCTGCCGTCACTGCTTTCGGACCGAGCGGAAAACGCCGGCCGGGCTGAAAATCCTCATAGGCGAGCTTTTCTGCAGGCATTAGGGCTCCTCATCATAGGCAGGCCTCATTGCTTACAATAGCATCCCTGCGGGCTCAAATGATTCCGTGGGAACGAACCAGCATGACTGAACTAAGGTCGATACTCGATGAGGCGGCGCGCGAGGAGCTTATTACCGCCGAGGCCGGCGAGCGGCTGGTGCCGTTCCTGGCAGCACGCGGTGTCGTCGTCGACGCGCATGCGGCGGGGTCTTTGGAGCCGGCATGGTCGGATACAGAGACGCCGCGCTTCGTGCGGGGCTTTCACGACGTCCTTATCACCATCGGCATCCTGATCGTGCTGCCGGGTCTCTGGGGGCTTGCCTCACTCTATGCAGTGCTGCCGGCAATCCTCGTGCTCGCAGAAATCCTCGTGAAGCGCCAGCGCCTCGCACTGCCGGCTGTCGTGCTAACGCTGGCGGTTTTTTTCTGGGACCTTCCGGATGATGCTGTCGATCTATCCCTCCAATGCCGATCTGTGGCTGACAGGCGATGGCATCGATAGGTTCATCGTCGCATTTCCCGTCATCACGGGGCTTTTCTATCTGCGCTACCGTGTGCCGCTTGCGCTTGCACTTTCCATCTTCTCGGGGCTGGCCCTCATCCTCGCGCTTGTCTTCCGCCTGCTGCAATGGGCGAGCGGCGACGATGCCTTCATCCTCAACCATCCAACTCTCGTGTCGGTCATCCTGTTTGCCTGCGCCGTCGGCCTGTTCGTCGCCGCGCTTGGCTTCGATCTCAGCGACAGGCTTCGCCGCACGACGCGATCGGACGTCGCCTTCTGGCTTCATCTCGTTGCCGCACCTGCGCTGCTTTACAGCATCCGGATCTTGCTTTCACTCGATGGCGGCTGGCTAGATATCATGGACGCGAATTCCTTCAAGACGCCCGTTGTCGTCGTAATCGTCGCACTGCTGATGCTGATCGGCCTGATCATCGATCGGCGCGCTTTCGTGACATCAGGCCTGCTGACGCTGGGACTAGCGATCTATGGGATATTCCGGCAGGGGAATGCGACCGTCGATACCTATATTTTCGGAACGCTCATTATCGTCGGCGTGATCGTGCTCGTCATCGGTACGGGCTGGATGCCGCTTCGGCGCATCGTGCTGCGCGCCTTGCCGTCAGGCGTGGTAGGGAGGCTACCGCCCGGCTGAGCGGCAGCTTTGGTTTTTCTTTTTGACGCATGTCCTTATCGCAAAAACGCTGCAGGCGTTGCGCGACATGCTTATGCATCAGGTATTGAAGCGGAAGTGGATGACGTCGCCGTCCTGGACGACATATTCCTTGCCTTCGTCACGTGCCTTGCCGGCTTCCTTGGCGCCGACTTCGCCGCCGAACTGGATGTAGTCGTCATAGGCGATGGTGTTGGCGCGGATGAAGCCGCGTTCGAAATCCGAGTGGATGACGCCGGCAGCCTGCGGCGCCTTGGTGCCGCGTTCGATCGTCCAGGCGCGCGTTTCCTTCGGGCCGACGGTGAAATAGGTGATGAGGTGGAGCAGTTTGTAGCCGGCGCGGATCAGGCGGTCGAGGCCTGCTTCGTCAAGGCCGAGAGCCGAGAGGAATTCCTTGGCTTCCTCATCCGGAAGCTGGGCGACTTCGGATTCGATCGCGGCCGAGATGGTGACGGTTTCGGCACCCTGAGCCTTGGCCATCGCGGCGACGGCCTCGGTATATTTGTTGCCGGTCGCGGCATCGCCTTCGGCGACGTTGCAGACATAGAGAACCGGGTGCGATGTCAGAAGGTTCAAGCCCTTCAGAATGCCGGTCTCTTCGGCATCGAGCTTTGCAAGGAGGGTGCGGACCGGCTTGCCTTCTCGCAACAGGGCGAGCGAGGCTTCCATGATCGGCAACATCGCCATCGACTCCTTGTCCTTGCCGGTGGCGCGCTTGCGCGTCTGTTCCGTGCGGCGCTCCAGGCTCTCGAGATCGGCGAGCATCAGTTCGGTCTCGATCGTATCGGCGTCGGCAACGGGATCGATGCGGCCTTCCACGTGGGTGATGTCGCCGTCTTCGAAGCAGCGCAGCACATGCACGATGGCATCGACTTCGCGGATATTGGCGAGGAACTGGTTGCCGAGACCTTCACCCTTGGATGCGCCGCGCACGAGGCCGGCAATATCGACGAAGTTGATGCGGGTCGGAATGATCTCCTTGGACTTCGCGATGTTGGCAAGCTTCCTCATGCGTTCATCGGGAACGGCCACTTCGCCGGTGTTCGGTTCGATCGTGCAGAAGGGATAGTTCGCCGCCTGTGCTGCCGCCGTCTTGGTGAGCGCATTGAAGAGGGTCGACTTGCCGACATTCGGCAGACCGACGATACCGCATTTGAAGCCCATGGCTGAAACCTGCTGTTCTCAAGAAATCCTTGGCCGTGGCTATGGGATAAAGGAGGGGAGCGGTCAAGTCTTAGAGCGCTTTTCTCGCCGCTCCCTTGCCGTCAGCGCTTGGCAGACTTATTCTCACCTCGTGGGATTTTCCCGGCACCAGGTGTCGAAATTCTGCAATCTAAAAAGCTTAGTTAGATCGAAACCCCTTCCCATGTCATCAACGGGCGGATTTCCGATGGTTGACAACGACGTCGCCTTAAAACCCAAGACCAGGGTGAAGCCCAAGCTGGACAAGCCGAAGCTTTACAAGGTCATTCTCGTCAATGATGATTATACGCCGCGCGAATTCGTCATCGTGGTGCTCAAAGTCGTCTTCCGCATGAGCGAGGAAGCCGGCTACCGCGTGATGATGACGGCACACAAGCTCGGCTCTTGCGTGGTCGTGGTCTGTGCCAAGGATATTGCCGAGACAAAGGCCAAGGAAGCCATCGACCTTGCCAAGGAGATGGGCTTTCCGCTGATGTTCACGACCGAGCCTGAAGAATAGAGGCCCGAGGAATAGCGCATATTCTCAAGACGGCCGGCGGATATGCCGCCATCGCATTCAGTCGTCCTTGTTGCTGAACATCTTCTTGAGCATCTCGGCCATGGGGCCGATCGCCGGAAGCTTCTGCTGGCTCTGATTGCGGGCCTGATGGATATGGGATTTTGCCACTGGCTTCTTCTCCGGCTTCGGCTTTTCCTCTTCCGGCTTGCCGCCGAGCGCCAGCGCGATCTTGTTCATCAGCTGGGAATCCTCTTTGCGGACCAGCATCTCGGCATTGTCGGCGAGCGTGTCAAGCAGCGGCTCCAGCCAGTCGCTGTCGACCTTGGCGAAATCGCCGAGCACATGATTATGCACCAGTTCCTTAACGCCGGGATGACCGATACCGAGGCGCAGGCGACGGTATTCCTTGCCGCAATGGGCGTCGAGCGATTTGATGCCGTTGTGGCCGCCATGGCCGCCGCCAGTCTTCAGCCGCGCCTTGCCGGCCGGAAGATCGAGTTCGTCATAGATCACCACGAGATCGGAAGGCTGAAGCTTATAGAAGCGCATGGCTTCGCCGACCGCTTCGCCCGACAGGTTCATGAAAGTCTGCGGCTTGATCAGCAGCACCTTCTCACCCGCCAGCTCCCCTTCGGAAATCTCGGCCTTGAACTTTTTCGACCAGGGCGAAAAGCTGTGACGGCGGTAGATGGCATCCACCGCCATGAAGCCGATATTGTGCCGGTTGCCGGCATATTTCGCGCCGGGATTGCCGAGACCCGCGATGATCAGCATGGCCTGTCTTCCTTGCAAGAGCTGTTGGCGTTCACCACCGCGAAATGGCGGCAAAGTCAAGTGGCAAAGGCGGGCGTGAACGGCAGGCGGCCGATCATTTCAGCAGATGCAGACCATATTTCAGGAAGATCTGTTTCTGTTCGCCGCTGGCGATCAGCTTGTCCAGCGAGGCCTGCATGCGGGCCAGAAGATCGTCCGGGAAATTCTTCTCGCAGGCAATACCCATCGGCTGGGAGGAGAGCACGGTTACCATTTCCAGCGGCTGGTCGGCCTTCAGCTTGTCGAAATAAAGTTCGGAGATCGGCATCATGTCGATGCGCCCGCCAAGCAGCTTGCGCAGCGTGGCGTTGAAATCGCTGGCGAGGTCGAGCTTGGTAAAGCCCTTCTCCTTCAGCGTCACTTCCGTATAGTCGTCGCGCTGCGTGCCGATGACGTATTTCCTGGCGTCTTCAAGATTGGCGGCCGAGACGCCTGATCCTCTGCGGGTAATCAGGATGTTGCGGTCGACGAGAAGCGGCTCGACCCATTTGAACAAGCCGTCACGTGCGGCGTTATGAGCGGTCGCGAAAACGCAGGTCATCGGCGTCGTGCGTGCGAGACTGAACGCGCGTGCCCAAGGCATTACATCGAGCCTATAGTCGAGATTGATGTCGGCCATCACCTTCTCGACCTGTTCGACGGTCGCGCCCTTGATGACCTTTCCATCGCGGTAGTTGAACGGGGCATATTCTTCGGTCAACAGACTTACCGCCTGGGCCGAGGCAGAAGCGGCAAAGCAGGGCAGGGCAAGAAATGCAAGAAGCAACAGCTTTTTCATCACGATACCTCCCATATCCCGTCAGTTCATGAAGCGCGCGCCACATCCGAAAGCGAGTCGCTCAGTTCCTCGATCAGCTTGGCAGCGTTCTGCGGACGGTGGAACAGATAGCCCTGACCATAGTCGAGCCCCATCTGGTGCAGCGTGCCGCATTCCTCCTCCGTCTCGATGCCTTCGGCGATGACGGTGCAGTTCATCTTGTGCGACAGTGTGGTGATGCCTTCGATCAGCATGCGGCTTTTCTGGCGTACGTCATCGTCAGCATCGTTGATGGCGCGGACGAAGGACTGGTCGATCTTGATGATGTCGACCGGAAAGCGATTGAGATAGCTCAGCGAAGAGTAGCCGGTGCCGAAATCGTCAAGCGCGATGCGGCAGCCGAAACGGCGCATCTCCGTCACGATCATGCGGATCTGCGGGTTGTCGTGCATCAGCACAGCCTCCGTGATTTCGACCACGATACGATCCGGCAGGATACCATGGCGGCCGAGAATGGCGGCAAGGCGGGCGGCGAGCGCAGGTTCGAACTGCAGCGGCGAAAAATTGATGGCGAGATAGGTGTCCTGCATGCCAGGCAGACGGGAAATCTTCGCCAGATTGGCGATCGCCTTTTCCATGATGACGTTACCGACGCGGACGATCTTGGCAGTCTCTTCGGCTACGCTGATGATCTCGGCCGGCGGCATGAGACCTTTCTGCGGATGGTTGAGGCGCATCAGCGCTTCGAACCCGGCAATACCGCGGCCGTTCAGGTTCACAATCGGCTGCAGATAGGCCTCGAACCAGTCGTCGGCGAGGCCGGCTTCGATATGCGCTTCGATCTCGGCGCGGCGGCGGGCGTGGTCTAGCATGCTGCTATCGAAGATCTGTGCGCCGTTCTTGCCGTCGCGCTTCTTGGCGTACATGGCCATGTCGGATTTCTGCAGCAGTTCGGCTGCCGTCGCAGCGTGGCGAGGATAGATGGCGATGCCGACAGAGGCGCTGAGATGCATGTCCGGGCCGAAAGGGGTCTCGAAGATCGAGGCGATCTGGTCGCACATGGCGCGAGCGCGCTTTTCGGCATTCTTGGCGGGCAGCAAGATGGCAAATTCATCGCCGCCGAGACGGGCAGCTTCATCGGAGGGAGCAAGCAATGTCTTCAGCCGCTCCACGAGTTCAATAAGGGCCGCATCGCCTGCGGCGTGGCCCATATTGTCGTTGATCCACTTGAAGCGGTCGAGGTCGACGAAGAGGCAGGCAAGTTCCTGATCGGCGGCATCGGCTGCTGCGATCTTGCTGTCGAGCACGGCTTCAAAGCCTTGACGGTTCAACAGGCCGGTCAGATGGTCCGTGATCGCCTGGCGATGGTTGCGGTCTTCGGAGGCCTTCAGCTCCGTCACGTCGGTCATGACGGAGAGCGACTGACCTTCCTGTCCCTGGGTCGTCAGCGCCGACTCCATTATCAGGACATCCATGATGCGGCCGTCCATACAGACGAACTTGACGGTGACATCGCCAGTGCCGTTCTCACGCTGGCTTTTGCGCTTGATGAACTTGTCGCGGGTGAAGGGCGTGACGAGATCGGAGAAATTCCGGCCGATGACGGCGGCGCGGTCATAGCCGGTCGCAAACAGCCAGTAGTCGCTGACGGCGGTGATGCGGTCTTCTTCATCGAGGGAGAAGAGCATCGCGGGCGTCAGGTTATAGATGTCGGTGGCGCGGCGATGTGCGAACTTCAGCTCGGTTTCCTCGTTTTCAAGCTTCGTCTGCATTTCGTTGAAGCTTTGGGCAAGGCGGCCCATTTCGTCGTTCGACTGCCAGTCGACATGGTGACGGGAGCCGAGTTGGCGTGTCGCCTCGATCGCAGCCGTCAGGCGCATCAGCGGCTGGATAACGAAGATGCGGTTGCCGATGAGCGCGGTCGCGAAAACGGCCAGCACCGCGAAAATAAAGATCGAGATGAAGACGACCTCTTCTTGCTTCAGGCCGGAAAACAGGCCGAGAGCCGGATAGAAGACGGAAATGCTGCCGAGGTTTTTCGGCCCATCGACGGTGTTGTAGATGATGGCGCGGGAAACCTGAACCAGCTTGCCATCGAAGGAGCGCGGAATGGTGGATTGGCTGACGTCGAGCTGGCCCGACTGGTCGCGCACTTCAACCTTGACGATTGCGCCTTGTGAAACAACCGTCGCGCTGATCTGGGTTACACTGTCAGCATCGAGATCCCAGAGCGGCTTGGCGAGCGCCTGGGCGTTGGCCACAAGAAGAACGGAAATATGATCGCGTATTTCCTTGTCGGCGCGTTCGGAAGAAAGGAAAAGAAAAAGAACAAAAAGGGGAGCTACAAAAACAAGCAGCGCGCCGCAAACAATTGCAAAAAATCTGTTCTCAACGGAATTATTCATGGTTCCGTTTGCTCCACGGGGTCGGAATATTCTGCGGTCACGCAGCAGGGCGGGAACTTCGCGACCAGCCGAAGCATGCTTCCATGAATGTGTTAAATGTTGCTGAAATGGGCCTTATCGGCAATGAAAAAGCCCGCTTTCCTCGCGGAAAACGGGCCTTATGCTTTACAAATTGGTAGAAGCGATCAGGCTTCTGCTTCGCCTTCGGCAGCGGTTTCGTCGACGCCGGCAGCCGGAGCGATGATCGTTGCGATGGTGAAGTCGCGGTCAGCGATAACCGGGGTCACGCCCTTCGGCAGAGTGACTTCGGAAATATGGATGCTGTCGCCGATCTTGTGGCCGGAAAGGTCAACCGTGAAGAATTCCGGGATCGCGTTTGCCGGGCAGTGAACTTCGACTTCGTGACGAACGATGTTCAGGACGCCGCCGACCTTGAGGCCCGGGGACTTTTCTTCATTGACGAAGTGAACCGGGATTTCAACGGTAACCTGGGTGTTGCCGGATACGCGCAGGAAATCGACGTGCATCGTGAAGTCGCGGACCGGATCGAGCTGGTAGTCCTTCGGCAGAACCTGGTACTTCTTGCCGTCGACGTCGATCGTCGCAACGGTGGTCATGAAGCCACCGGCATGAATGCGCTTCGTCACCTCATTGGTGTTGATAGCGATGGAAATCGGGGCCTGCTTGTCACCATAGATGACAGCGGGAATAAAGCCGTTGCGGCGGAGTTCACGGGCGGACCCCTTACCAACCCGTTCGCGCGCCTCGGCCTTGAGCTCGTACGTTTCGTGGCTCATGGCTAGTCCTTTCGAGGTTATTTGGAGAGCCCGCAGCGGGCTGTAAGCCTTGTGCCGTCGGACCGGAGGCGGGCAGGCCCGTCCTCATCCGCGTTGCCTCCAAGGGTGTCTACGCGGACGCGTGGCCTATAATATAAGTGTCACGCAAACGCAAGCGATGGCAGGCTCTGTCGAGAGGACGAGTGCGCTTGGCCGCATCCGCCGATCGCGCTTCGTTGGTGCTGCGCCCTCACGAAATCGAACAGAAGGTTCCATTTTAGCTGCAACGGTGGGCTGCGACGAGGCTCATGGCTACTATTCTGTCGCCTGGCGCGAATGGAACGGCAACCGGTCACGCTCAGCACTGCGGCCTGATGCGGAGCGAGATCGGGATCCAGGGCGTGTGCGGTAGTGCTCGACAGGGTATCCGCACTCTTCCGGCCGTGATCGCAAAATAACATTTGCCCAAACGTGCCGGGTTGACACCGGAAGATATCCGATCTTCCTATGGCCGCATTAAAAGCGGCTGAGGAGAGTGTGAATGCGTCTGAAACTTGTCACGACAACGAGCCTTGTTGCCCTATCGCTGTTCGGGGCAGCGCAAGGAGGCGAGATCAATCAGGATGGAGCGAATAAGCTTCGCGACAGCCTGACGAAAGTGTTGCCTGACGATTTTGCAAAGAGCGGTTTCGTAACCGTCAACCCGGCGGGCAACCGCTACGAGATCATTTATGATCTTGCAAAGCTGCTCGGCAAGGTGGATCCGACCAAGGTCGTGGTGAACGGCTTAACGCCATGGTCGGTTTTTGCCACGCCGCTCGACAGCGGTCTGTGGAACCTTGAAGGCAATAACAGTTTCAATATCTCCGGCAACTTCAAGGGGCCGGATGACAAAGCCACGGACTTTACCTATTCGATTGCCTCGATGGTCTATGATGGTGTCTTCGATCCTGCGATCGCCTATCTGCGTTCCGGCAATTTCAAGGCCACTGACATCCGCGTCACGTCAAAGTCTGAAATGGACCAGGTCGAAGCGACATTTGCGGGCATGGACTATCGGCTCAATTCGACTGACAGCGCCAGCGGCAACGGTCGTCTCGATTTCAAGGCCAATGGCTCGCTTTCCAAGCTGTCGGAGACGGTTACCAGCCCGCAGATGCCGCCGGTCAACATCAAGGCGGATTCGATAGACTTCAATGCCAATGTCGCCAGCCTGCCGGCGAAGGAAATCCGCGATATCGTCTTTTTCATTCTGGACCATGTAGATGAGAAGGAACTCAGCAAGGAGGACGGCGAAAAGCTGAAATCAGTCCTCAAGGCGTCCTTCCCGCTATTTTCCTCGATCGATGAATCGATCACCGCGAACAACCTGATGGTCGGTACAGCCGCAGGTAGCGGTGGCGCCAAGGCCTTCGGCTATAATTTCTCCATCGCCGGGCCGAGCGACGCCGTCCGGTTTGCTTTCGGCATGAGCGCTGCAGATGTGACGCTCGACACCCCTGTCGTGCCGGCGAGCTACCACGCCTTCCTGCCGAAGAGCATCGATATGCAGATCGCCGTTCCCGACATGGATTTTGCCGCTTTCGGCGACGAGTTCATGAAGATCGATTTCTCGGCCGGCAGTAATTCGGAGGAAAGCGGCAAGCAGGCGGCCGAAAAGCTTTTCCATGATGGTGTCCTCGTCGTAGACCTGCCGAAGTTTACCGCGGTTTCCGACGTCTACGATATCGACGTCACCGGCAAGCTGCAGGGCCGCGTCGATACGCAGAAGGACTATTCGGTTCAGGCTTCGGTCCTGGCGCGTGATCTCGACAAGTCGATCGCAGCCATTCAGGAACTTGCCAAGAGCGATCCGAACCTCCAGCAGGTCTCCTTCGGCATGATGATGGCCAAAGGCTTCGCCAAGACAGACCCGGATGGCCGCTCGCGCTGGGATATCAGCGTTGCCGGCGACGGTTCCGTGGCGATCAACGGCCAGCAGATCAAGGGGCCGGATGCCGAAGAACCTGATCAGAGCGAGGATCAGGGACAGGAACCCGAGCAGGAGCAGGAACAAGGTCAGGAACCGGCACAGCCGCAATAAGGCCTTTGGGTTGCAATCTGAAAATGAAAGAAGCCGGCCCCGTGCCGGCTTTTTTCATCCGGCACCGAAGGTTCACTCGGCTTTGCTTAAGAGGGAGACGGCCGTTCATTGTGGGCCGTTGTTCAACGTCCAGATGATTCTGTGACCGTCAATAATCGGCCCTTGATAGGGCCGAGTGAAACCGGGCAGTAACAAGCATACAAGCCGAAACAAAAGAGCCGGTCGGAATGCCGGCTCTTTTAGTCGAAGAGACTCGAGACGGACTCTTCCTGGGCCGTGCGGCTGATGGCTTCGCCGATCAGCGGCGCTGTCGTGACGACGCGGATATTGTGGGCCGAAAGGACGGCCGTGGTCGGCTGGATCGAATCCGTGATGACGAGTTCGCGCAGTTTCGAGGAGGTAACGCGGGTGACGGCGCCGCCGGAGAGAACGCCGTGGGTGATGTAGGCCGTGACGCTGGAGGCGCCCTTGGCAAGCATGGCGTCGGCGGCATTGCAGAGCGTGCCGCCGGAATCGACGATGTCGTCGATCAGCAGGCAGTCCTTGCCGGTGACGTCGCCGATGATGTTCATGACTTCAGATTCACCCGGCCGATCGCGACGCTTGTCGACGATGGCCAGAAGACAGTCCAGCCGTTTGGCGAGCGCGCGGGCGCGCACCACGCCGCCGACGTCAGGCGAGACGACCATGACGTTGCTGAGATCGTAGTGGCTCTTGATGTCGCGGGTCAGCACGGGCAGGGCGAAGAGGTTGTCTGTGGGTATATCGAAGAAGCCCTGAATCTGTCCGGCGTGGAGATCGAGCGTCATCACGCGGTCGGCGCCAGCTTCGGTGATCAGGTTTGCGACCAGCTTGGCGGAGATCGGCGTGCGGCCGGAGGCGCGGCGGTCCTGGCGGGCATAACCGAAATAGGGGAGGACGGCCGTGATGCGGCGGGCTGACGAGCGACGCATCGCGTCGATCATGATCAGGAGTTCCATCAGGTGGTCGTTGGCGGGAAAGGCGGTCGGCTGAACGAGGAAAACATCCTCACCGCGCACATTTTCCTGGATCTCCACGAAGATTTCCTGATCGGCAAACCTTCGGACACTGGCTTTCCCTAAGGGAACATTGAGATAGTTGCAGATCGCTTCGGCGAGTTGCCGGTTCGAATTGCCTGCGAAAACCTTCATCTTGGTCCGCCTGTTATGCGCTGATAGCCGCGCTTTTTAGCCAGCTTCCCGGTGAATGCAAGGGCTAAGGCGTCACATACTTTTATATTTATAAAAAGCTTGTGACTAACCGCCCTGGCTTTGCCGCCAGGATGTGAATTCGGTGATCGTCTTTGAAGCAATCTGCTGCATCACGGAGGCGGGCACGCCGGCCCAGGGATCGGTCGCCGCCGTCGGCACGCTTTCCTGTCCCTGAATGCGGTGCAACCGGGCGCCGGCATTATCAAGCACGTCCCAGACATAGACCACGGTGACCTTGCCCTCATCGCTGAAAGCGGAGAGGTAGCCCTTCAGAATATAGTCACTGCTGGTGTCGTTGGAGCTCTTGATGGCAAGGCCATGAGCGCGGGCCTCCGCGCCAAGCTGGCGGGAAAGCGGGGTGACGGCCTGTACCGGAGCACCAATGATGGGCAGGAAGCGCACGGTATTGCCGCGTACCGAGGTCGATGAGGAAACTGTGGGATCAAGCGCCGCTGTCAGCGTCGGCTGCTGCGGCGCCGGTTGCTCAGCGGCGGAAGAAGGCGGTGCGAGCGACTGGCCTTCGATCGGTCCGGAGGCGGCGGGCGAAGAGCCGTCACGGGATAGCGCTTCGGCCTGGGCCTGCATGGTCGTCGGCGGAGCGCCGGTGCCGGGCCGGTAGGCCTGCGGTTGGTAGTTCGGCTGGGTTGGATAGGTCTGCTGGCTGTAGGCTGGCGTGTAGCCGTTCCGACGAGGTGCCGCCGGGAAGGTCTGTTGCGGCGCTCCAGCCATACGTTCGGCTTCGCTCTGCGTCACCGGTGTGGAGGAGCGCTGATTCATCGAGGAGTCGCCGATTTCCATCGGCGGCGTGAGCGTCAGTGCATCAGTCGTGTTGCAAGCAGAAAGCAAGGCAAGACATATCAGGAGCGTGGGCGCAGTCGCAACTCGCGTCATCCCTCGGTTCGTCCTTCCCACGTCAACATCAGCCCCGTGCGAATTTATGGGGGTGGGGGGACCTGTCTGTCAATTCCGGATTCTTGCCGGTGATTGCAGAGGTTTAGACCCCGATGAAATCCAGCGGATGGCGCGAAAGTGCACGCGGGGCTTCACCTGTCGTCAGATAGGTCTGCCCGAGGGTCATGGCTGTGCCTGTGTCGGAATCGGCGATGATCATGTGCACGAAGAGCGACATGCTCGGCTCGATCGGCTGTGGATTGCCCGCATGGAACATCTGGTGCTCCATCCAGGATGGCGAGAAGCGCGCGCCGAGCGAGTAGCCGCAGGCATTCAGGCGATGACGGGCGAGGCCGCGCTCGTCCATGATTCTGGCATGCATGTCGAAAACATCGCCGAAGGTATGGCCGGGCTTCAGCACGGTCTCAATCGCCTGGATCGTTTCGAGGCAGGCATTGTAGAGTTCTCGGTGGCGGTGCGTCGGCTCGCCGGTGACGATCGTACGCATCATGGCTGCGTGATAATGTGCGTAAACACCGGCCCATTCGAGCGTCAGCTGGTCGCTGGCGTCGAGCTTGCGGCGGCCGGCCTTGTAGCGGCAGAGCAGGGCGTCGGCACCCGAACCGATGATGAATTCATTGGCCGGATAGTCGCCGCCACCTGTGAAGATCGCAGCCTGCATGGCTGCAAGAATATCGGCCTCGTCGGCGCCAGGTTTTGTCAGACGGATCGCGGCGTCCAGCGCATCGTCTGCCAGCAGGGCGGCGCGCTCGACATAGGCGATCTCGGTCGGGCTCTTGATGAGGCGCAGGTTGCTGACGAGGTAGGAGGCGTCGATGATCTGACCGAAAGTCGTCAGCTGCGAGTCGAGCAATCGGGCAACGCGGCCGGTCATTCCATGCGTATCATATTCGACGCCGATACGGCTGCCGAGCAGGTCCATTTCGACGAGCAGGTTCTTGAGGTCCATCGTCGGGTCGGCATTGACGCGGTCGACCCAGACATGGATGTCCTCGATAACCGAGGTGTGCCGGGCCTGACGCAGGTCGGCCGAGCGGGTAATCAGCGCCATGGTGCCGTCAGCCTTGACGACCAGCGTCTGGAAGAAGCAATAGCCGAACGTGTCGTAGCCGGTCAGCCAGTACATGCTCTCCTGCGCGAACAGCAGCAGGGCGTCGAGCTTTTCTTCCTTCATCTTGTCCGTCAGGCGGGCAAGCCGGCTTGCGAATTCAGCCCGTTCGAAATGAAGTGCCATGCTGCTTACATCTCCCTGATGCTGATCGCCGAAATCTGGCGGCCGTAATCCGGCTCCTTTTTATGTGTGGTCCGCCGATAGGAAAAAAAGCGCTCGCTATCGGGATAAGTGCAGAGACCGAGACTTTCGGCGCGCACGCCCGCGTTTTTCAGTCGCTCGACGGTCAGTCCCGGCAGGTCGAACATGGCGTGACCCGCCGTTGGGGAGGGGATGAAGTAACGCTCATAGGCCGGATCATATGCAAGGAAGCGTTCGACGAATTCCGGGCCGACCTCATAACTCGCCTGGCTGATCGAGGGGCCGAGGCAGGCGACGATATTGTCCCTGTCAGCACCAAGAGCCTCCATGGCATCGATGGTGTTTTCAAGCACGCCGGTCAGCGCGCCCTTCCAACCGGCATGCGCGGCACCGATGACACGGTTTTCAGGGTCGGCGAACAGAATCGGGCCGCAATCGGCTGCAAGTACCCCAAGCGCGATGCCGGGTGTTGCCGTGACCATGGCATCTGCCTGCGGCCGATCGCCGTCATAATCCGGTCCGACGGTTACGACGTCGGGCGAATGGACCTGATGGACAGTCGCAAGCCGTTCGACCGGCAGATCGAACCAGGCGGCGACACGCCTGCGGTTCTCCTGCACATTGTCGCGCTCGTCATGCGAGCCGAGGCCGACATTGAGGCCGCGATAGATGCCTTGGGAGACGCCGCCTGCGCGAGTGAAATAACCGTGGCGGATCGTACCGCCGGCCGCTTCGTTCAGCAGCGCGCTTTCGATCGGTGCTGGAGAGGCCGCGTCTGTCATGTGATATTCCGTTTTGGGAAAGGGATCGATGTTATCCTGGCCGGATCTCATCCGGCGAAGCGGTGTCATTTTGCAGCGGATGTTGGCGAGCGCAACGCTGGCTGTCAATCCACCGGACGGAACGGCATCAGGTCGATCGCCGGATAGGAGACGGCGAGCACCTTGAAGAGTTCGCCCATGCGGCCTTCACCCGCACCGGCAAGCCGATCGACGGCGCTCCGGATGATCTGCTGTGTGTGTGGTTCCCGGTCGCGGCCGAGGGCTGCGGCGCGCTCGAGAATGCCGAGGCCGGTCAGGAAGTCGCCCTGGTGCAGTGCGCCATTAATATGCACACCGGTGGAGGCTGCCGTCTCCGCCAGCTGCTGGAAATCGACATGGCTTGTGAGGTCTGCTTCGCCGGGATGGGCGAGTGGCGGATCGAATTCGTGCATTCGCACGGCCTGCAGCGTGTCGCCGAAGCCGGTGACGAGATGCCCGTAGTCTATGGCGAGCGCCGTGCCGCTAAAAGCCCGCAGCCTTTCGCAGATGGCACTCATGACTGCCTGGCGCGCAGGCGAAATCTCGAACAGCGTCCCGACAGGCACGTTCTGTGCAGGCCCAGGCAGCAGCGCCGGATCGACGCCGGCGACACCCGCCGCAAAGGTCAGTTCGCCATCGGCGTCGAGGCCGACCAAGCGCTCGCGAAAGCCGGTCGGCGTGCGAACAAACTGGCGGATCGGGATCGCATCGAAGAGTTCGTTGGCGACGATCAGCGTGAAGCCCGGCGGCACTTCGTCAAAGCCGTCATGCCAGCTGACCTTGCCTTCGTAGGCTTCGAGCGTCTGGAGCTGGACATCGCGCAGGCGTTCGCTGGTCTCGACGAGATGGATCGTCATGTTATCGAAGAGCGGCGGGGCGATGCGCGAGATCACCCGCAGCATATCGGACATCATCGTGCCGCGGCCTGGGCCGATCTCGACCAAGCGAACGCCGGATGGCGTTGAATGGCGCTGCCAGGCGTGAACGACGAAGACGCCGATCATTTCGCCGAAGAGTTGACTCACTTCAGGTGCCGTGACGAAATCGCCCGAACGGCCGAAGGGCTCACGGGTGCGGTAATAGCCGTGTTCGGGATCGGCAAGGCACAGCGAGAAATAGTCAGTGACACTGATCGGCCCGTTTGCCTGGATGATCGACTTGATCTTTTCGCCCAAAGCGGTGGTCATGGCAGCAGTTCCGGTAGCTTTAGTGCTGCACGGCAGCAGTCTGTCGGCGGGCGCGGAAGATCGCCCAAAGGCCGAGTAGGATCATCGGGGAGGACAGGACCATTCCCATCGTCAGCCAGTTCGTTCCGAGGAGATAGCCTAATTGCTTATCCGGCTCGCGGAAATATTCCACGAAGATGCGCGAGAGTGCATAGCCGAAGATGAAGACGCCGGTGATGAGGCCGGGGCTTTTCAGCGCCTTGGCGCCATATACAAGGGCGGCAAGGACGAGGAGCAGAACGATGCCTTCGAGGCCGGCTTCGTAGAGCTGGCTCGGATGGCGGGCGAAGGGGCCGCCAGTCGGGAAGACGACTGCCCAGGGCACATCCGTCAACCGGCCCCAGAGTTCGCCGTTGATGAAATTAGCGATACGGCCGAAGAATAGGCCGCAGGGCACCACCGTCGCAACGATATCGAAGAGGTTCCAGACGGGGATGCGGTTGCGGCGGGCAAAGAGGATCATGGCGATCGTCGTGCCGGTCAGGCCGCCATGGAAGGACATGCCGCCGTTCCAAATCTGCACGGCTCGGATCGGATTTTCGATGATGGCGCCGAGATCATAGAAAAGGATGTAGCCGATGCGACCGCCGAGAACGATGCCAAGTGCTGCCCAGACGACGAAGTCGTCGAGCTGGGCTCTTGATATGGGCGAGGTATTGTCCGGCCAGAGCGCATCGTTTGCAGCAATGCGGCGGGCATAGGCCCAGCCAAGCAGGATGCCGGCCACATAAGCCAGCCCGTACCAGTGAATCGCCAGCGGGCCGATCGAAAAAGCGATCGGGTCGATATTAGGGAAAGGCATTATAGCAAGAAGATCAGCGGCTATCGGCAAGGTTTTCTCACCCGTTGAGATGCGCGGAACATGGCTCCGCGATCTCTGACGGTCAAGTGCATTGTTCGCTATGCCTCATGCGAACGGCCTTATCCCGTGCAAAGCGCTTGCATCCTCGACGGCGAAGCCCTACCTCCATTTTCAGAGGCCATAAGGCCTACATTCACGTCGTGCGAAGGGAGAAATACGCCATGACGACCGGAACAAACCGCATCATGGATGAATTCGCCAAGCTGATGACCGATGCCGCAGGTGCTGCGCAGGGCGTGCGCAAGGAGATCGAGACTGCCTTCAACGCTCACGCCGAGCGCTGGTTGAACAGCATGGATGTCGTCAAGCGCGAGGAATTCGAAGCCGTGCGCGAAATGGCGATCAAGGCCCGTGACGAGAACGAGGCGCTCGCCGCCCGTGTCGCTACGCTCGAAGCCAGGCTTGCAGCAGAAGGCAAGTAAGTCCGCCTTAGATAAGATGCTGTATAAGGTGCGGCGTGGCCCTTATGTTACATGCCGCACCTTCCAATAAAAAATCCGGTGTGATTTTCCACCTGTGGACACTGCCAAAAAAGCCAATGGGCAGAGTCTTTTACCTCCCCCGCTGAATCTGATTCCATAAGTGCTTTCCACAGCTGGCCCGCCAAATTTCCGTGAAAGGGGCTGGCAGGCCGCGAGGGTCATTATACACTGATTTTAAATGATGATTCGAAGCGAATTGGTAAGCGCCAGGCAAGTTCACTGCGTCAGTCTGGCAGCGGTTCAGCGATCATCCCCAGTGGTGGTTTCCGGTGTTGCGTGTGTCTTGTTTTGTGTTCGTTCACGAAGTTAGGCCGCATTCACTCCGGTCAAGAAGGTGCTGCATGAGCCTTATGGAATTGGAAGTCGAACGCCAGTCGAACCCGGTCGACATGATCGAGTACGTGGCGTCAAACAATGACTGGGCATTCGAGCGCTCCGGCGAAGACGAGATCGCGATGACGGTCGAGGGCCGCTGGGCCGACTATCACGTTTCCTTCTCATGGATGGAGGAATTCGAAGCGCTGCATCTCGGCTGCGCCTTCGATATCAAGGTTCCTGAAATCAGGGTCAACGAGGTGGTGAAGCTGCTCTCGGCGATCAACGGCCAGGTGCTGATGGGACATTTCGACCTGTGGCGGCAGGAAGATGTCGTCATCTTCCGCCAGTCTCTGCTGCTTGCCGGCGGTGCCGAGCCCACCAACCGTCAGGTCGAGGTGCTGCTTTCGAGTGCACTCGACACCTGCGAGGCGTATTATCAGGCTTTCCAGTTCGTCGTATGGTCCGGCATGGAAGCCAACAAGGCGATGGAAGCAGTGCTTTTTGAAACAGTCGGCGAGGCTTAACATGCCTGCGAGTGCCTTTTCCGCCGTCAATCCGGTCGTTCTCGTCGGGGCCGGCAATATGGGGGGCGCCATGCTCTCCGGCTGGCTGAAGAGCGGAGTTCCGGGTTCTGCCGTCATCGTTGTCGATCCCGGTCCGTCGCCGGCGATGATATCGACCATTGCCGATGCCGGCGCCACGCATGTCACAGCCGTTCCTGCCAATCTCAAAGCCGGTGTCCTGTTTCTTGCAGTGAAGCCGCAGGTGATGGAAGCCGTACTTCCGGCTGTTAAAAGCGTCGTCGGTGCTCAGACGGTGGTGGTTTCGGTCGCTGCCGGCAAGACGCTCGCCTTCCTGGAAAAGCATCTCGGCGAGGCCGCTATGGTGCGCGCCATGCCGAACACACCTGCCATGGTCGGGCGCGGCGTAACCGGCGCCTTCGCCAATGCGCGTGTCAGCGCCGAACAGCGCGACGGCGTCAATGCCCTTCTTCGTGTCTCCGGTCCTGTCGAGTGGGTGCCTGCCGAATCCGATATCGATTCCGTAACGGCGCTCTCAGGCAGCGGGCCTGCTTATGTGTTCTATCTCGTCGAGTGTATGGCAGAGGCAGGCCGTAAACTCGGCCTGCAGGCGGACCTTGCCATGCGCCTTGCGCGGGAAACAGTCGCGGGGGCTGGTGAGTTGCTGCACCAGTCCCCCGACGACGCTGCGCGCCTGCGCCAGAACGTCACCTCGCCGGGCGGCACAACCGCTGCTGCACTTTCCGTACTGATGGCTGAAGATGGCATGCAGCCGCTATTCGACGAGGCGCTCGCGGCTGCCCGCAAGCGCGCCGAAGAGCTTGCCGGCTGAGAGAGACTGTTATGGCCGAAGAGATTGCCTTTGCCGATTTTGAGCGCGTCGATATCCGTGTTGGCACGATCATCGAGGCAAATCCTTTTCCGGAGGCGCGAAAGCCGGCGATCAAGCTTCTCATCGATTTCGGCTCCGGGATCGGCGTCAAAAAATCTTCGGCGCAGATCACGGTTCATTATTCGCCGGAACGGCTTGTCGGGCGACAAGTGCTCGCCGTCGTCAACTTTCCGCCGCGCCAGATCGGGCCGTTCCGCTCGGAAGTGCTGACGCTCGGTTTTGCCGATGAGAAGGGCGATATCGTGCTTGCGGGCGTCGAGCGGCCGGTGCCGAACGGCCAGAAGCTGATGTAGGCCGGCCAGACCAGTCATAAGCGTTTTGCAATTGCATAAATGATCTGGTCTTCGCCGAAGCGCGAAGCGCATTTTCAGCTGACTTTGCGGCAAGCTCAGTGAATGTCGCGTGAGAGCGGGTCGCTTACCGTGAAATCGTGGAAGACGGCTTCGAAGCCGGCGCGTTGCGGTGAGCAGAAGACGGGGCCGACCAGCACCTCTTCGAAAGCTGGATCGAACCAGGCGAGGCGGGCCATGCGCCATTCGTCCATAGTGTCCGTACTGTACTGAATGAACAGGGCGTCGCCGTTGCGAGTGGCGCGGACCGAGATGGCATCGAAGTCATGGCCGATGCGGAAGGCCGACCAGTCGGAATTGCCGTTGGTAACTACGGCGCTGAAATGCCTCGCCCCATCGGTATATTCGATGCCGCATTTCACCCAATGCTTCTCATCAGCGCGGATCATCAGCCCGGCCTGATCGTAGAGCGCTTCATAATTTCCGGAGAAGGTAACCTCGGCGGTGAAGTCATCCTTGCGGATTTCATGCAGGAAGTGACCATCGTCGCGATGGAAGCCGTAATAGGTGCCCTGCCAGAAATCGGTCTTTTCGCCGGAACGGACATGGAGCGCGCCGTCGCGCTCTTCAAAGAAGGGCGGCGGGTTCAGCCAGCTCATATGTTTCATGTTCAAATCTCCCGTAGGAAGGGATTTTCGCGGCGTTCGTCACCGATGCGGCTGCCGGGGCCGTGGCCGCAGATGAAGCCGACATCGTCGCCGAGCGGCAGCACCTTGTCCCTGATGGAATCGAGAAGCTGGCGATGGTTGCCGCCGGGCAGGTCAGTGCGGCCGATCGAACCGTTGAAAAGCACATCGCCGAGATGGGCGAACTTCTGGGAGCGGTTGAAATAGATGACGTGGCCCGGCGCATGGCCCGGCGTATGATAGACCTCGAATTCGTGGGAACCGAAGGAGATCTTGTCGCCGTCCTTCAGCCAACGGTCAGGCGTGACGTTCTGCAGGCCCTTAATGCCATATTTCTCGGCCTGAGTTTCGATGCGCTGCAGGAGCGGCAGGTCGTCCTCATGCGGGCCGACGATATCGATCCCGAGCTTTTCCTTCAGCTCCTTGGCGCCGCCGGCGTGATCGAGGTGGCCGTGGGTGAGCCAGATTTCCTTGATCTTGAGACCATGTTCTTCGATCACGCTTGCAATAACAGGCACGTCACCGCCGGGATCCACGACCACGCCTTCCTTTGTATCGGGGTCGAAGAGAATGGTGCAGTTCTGCTGGAAGGGTGTCACCGGAATGATGCCGGCCTGGAGCATGCCCATGAATGCCTCGCTTCGCGTCTTTCAATTGCCTGTCTCTATAGGCGCAAACGCAGCCGAAGGCAGCCGGAATTTTCGGTCGGCTCACGCGGAAAAGACAGGCTGCAACAGGAATTTATCGGCTTCCGGAGAGCGATGCGGCACTGTGTCGAAACGAATTTTTGTAGCGATTTCAGACGCTTGCTTCGGCCTTCCTTATCCCATTCTTCAGCTGCGCCGGCCGCGGCGGAACAACCACGCAACCCGTGCGTTGTCAGCCCATCGCAACAAGGAGACCTTACAATGACCTTGAAGAGAAACCTTCTGCTGGCCGGCGCCCTTCTGGCTGCGAGTGCCGGGCTCGCTCAGGCGGAGATGGTGGCGACGTCGATCAACGACTTGAACATCCGCTCCGGTCCCGGCCCGCAATATCCTTCCGTCGGTCTTGCCACCCGCGGCTCGACTGCCGTGCTCGATGGCTGCATCGAAGGTAGCCGCTGGTGCCGGGTCGACGTAAACGGCGTGCGGGGCTGGGTCTATGCCGAATATCTGCAGGTCAATCAGGGCGGCTCGCCCGTCATCGTCGAGCAGCATCGCGCCGATCTCGGCGTGCCTGTGGTGACCTATGAGACGACCTCCAGCGTCGTGCCGGCAGAGCCGATGCCCGCACCGGGTGATGAGCTGATCGGTCCGGTCGGCTCGGTCGAGGCGATTACGCCGCCAGAGGAAGTTCGCACCTATATCGACACAACGCCGGCGCAGGCCGTGCGGCTTAGCGGTGACGTGGTCGTCGGTGCCGAAGTGCCCGCCGACGTGACGTTCCAGACGATTCCGGATTACGAATATCGCTATGTCCGAATCAACGATCGACCGGTGCTGGTCGACCCGGGCACGCGCCGCATCGTCTATGTCTACCAATAAGCTCATAGGAAAGGCGGCATGCAGCCGCCTTTGTCCGTCAAGTCGGTCTGGCAGCGTCTGGAAAAGCTGCTCCGCTCTTCCGCGAAGAGTGTTTGTTCGACGATTTCGATGATACTGCGTTTGGCGGGTTCAATCACCGTCCGGCAGGTGATGCCGTTCAGGAAGCAATCCGGGTTGGCGCGTGAATGGCGCCATTATTGTCTAAGGCGATCACCGCGTTGCCGGGCGGAAACGTTCATCATCTCACTGCCGCGCATCATGCGATCGGCCGTACAAGCTTCCGAGAATTGAAGTCATTCTTGCCTCCTCCGGCGCGTTTGCGCCATGTCTGTTGATTGTTGTCCCCATTACGTTCTATCCACTGACACAAGGGGAAATTGCGCGTTGCGTTGGAGATTTGCCGGACGGGCTTTAGTTTCCAGGGAAAGAACAGTCCGCACGGGGCCTGCAACTTTCGGGGAAGCTAGCGGCGACGCAAAAATAGGTCACCAAAACCGACATATTTTGCGAAGACTTCGCAAGGCTCGCGCCAAGAGAGAGGAAATGCCGAGTGCCACGAGAGACCAGCTCGAAAGCAGGAAAACCTGAACCGCTGGCCACGCCGATGGAGGATGTCGGGATCATCGATTTCGAGATCATCGAGCTGTTCTTCTTCGCTTACCGTGACTTCGTATCCGATCCTGACGCCATTCTTGAAAAGAGTGGTTTTGGGCGGGCGCATCACCGCGTCGTTCATTTTGTCAACCGAAATCCGGGCATGACGGTCGCCGATCTGCTCGATACGCTGAAGATCACCAAGCAGAGCCTTGCAAGAGTGCTGAAACAACTGATCGATTCAGGCTATATTCGGCAGGTGGCAGGCCCGGAGGATCGCCGACAGCGCAAGCTCTATCCCACCAAATCGGGCAGGGAGCTGGCACTGGCGCTCGCCGAGCCGCAATCACGCCGTATTGAACGGGCATTCGAGGGCGCTACCCCGGAGGCGCGAGAGGGCGTAAAGGCATTCCTCAGAGGAATGCGAGACAGACAGAAGGCGGATTGAATGGCGGTCAAGACAGGCATTTCCGATGACGCGGCGCATCTTCTCGTCGTCGACGACGATACCCGTATCCGCGCGTTGCTGAACCGTTATCTGACGGAAAACGGTTTTCGCGTGACCATTGCCTCTGACGGGGCGGAGGCACAGCGCAAGCTGGCGGGGCTCGATTTCGACCTCATCATCATGGACGTGATGATGCCGGGCGAATCCGGCATCGAGGTGACGCGTGGGCTGAGGGCCGTGAAGAACGTCCCGATCATCATGCTGACGGCGCTTGCCGAATCCGACAGCCGTATTGCCGGGCTTGAAGCCGGCGCCGACGATTATCTTCCCAAGCCTTTCGATCCCCGCGAACTCGTTCTGCGCATCAACAATATCCTGCGACGCAATAGCGGCGGCGATACGCCGAAAATCGAGCAGGTCATGTTCGGCCCCTATACTTTCTCGCTGACGCGCAAGGAGCTGAAGAAGGCGGCCGAAGTCATCCGCCTGACGGACCGCGAACAGGAAATCATGCTGCTTTTTGCCCGCCGGGCCGGCGACACGATCCCGCGGCACGAGTTGATCGGAGACGATGCGGAAGTCGGCGAACGTACCATCGACGTCCAGATCAACCGTCTACGCCGCAAGATCGAAGATGATCCTGCCAATCCGGTCTGGCTGCAGACAGTGCGCGGTATAGGATACAGGCTGAGTATCGACTAAACGACGGGTTCGGGACCGGCGCACATGGTGACATTCGACAGCTTGCGGCGGGAAGACCGCTCTCCTGCACCCGGCTGGCGCTGGTTCGTGCGCTGGCTGCGCCGGCGATTGCCGACAGGCCTTTATACGCGTTCGCTGCTGATCATCATCATTCCGATGGTGCTTCTGCAGTCGGTCGTCGCAGCGGTCTTCATGGAGCGTCACTGGCAGATGGTGACGGAGCGGCTGTCGCTCGGCGTGACCCGTGACATCGCAGCCATCATCGAGGTTATCGACACCTTTCCGCAGGATGCCGATTATAGCGATATAACCCGCATTGCCCGCGACCAGCTCAACCTGCAGATTTCGATTGAACCGGATGGAGATCTGCCGCCGCCGCGCGAAAAGCCATTCTTCTCGATTCTCGACGGCATTCTGAGCGACGAGATCACCGATGAAATCCGCCGGCCGTTCTGGATCGATACGGTCGGCAATTCCAACCTCATCGAGATCCGCATCAAGCTCGACAACCGCATCCTGCGCGTGATTACAAAACGCAGTCAGGCCTATGCATCGAACACGCATATCTTCATTCTCTGGATGGTTGGCGCGTCACTCGTGCTGATCGCGATCTCAATCCTGTTCCTGCGCGGACAGATCCGGCCGATCCTCAATCTGGCGCGGGCGGCGGAAAACTTCGGCAAAGGGCAGAAGGCGGACAATTTCTACCCGCGTGGGGCTGATGAGGTGCGGCGTGCCGGTCTCGCCTTCATCCTCATGCGAGAGCGCATCGAGCGGCAGATGGAGCAGCGCACGGCGATGCTCTCAGGCGTCAGCCACGATCTCAGAACCATCCTGACCCGCTTCAAGCTGCAGTTAGCGCTCGTCGGCGACAATCCCGATCTTGCCGGCCTCAACGAAGACGTCAACGATATGCAGACCATGCTGGAGGCCTACATGGCCTTTGCCAAGGGTGAGGTGGAGGAGGATGTCGGTGAGCTGAAGCTCAGCGAGGTCTTCGAAAAACTCGAGGCCGATTTCGAACTGCATGGCAAGGTGCTGACCTATTCCATCGAGGGCGAGGACCATATCTCGGTGCGCCCGAATGCCTTCTTGCGACTTGTGACCAATCTCGCCTCTAATGCAAGGCGTTACGCCGACGCGCTCCATATCGAGGCCAAGCATGGTGCGAAATGGCTGACGATCGTCTTCGATGACAATGGTCCCGGCATTCCGGAGAAGTACCGGGAGGATGTGTTCAAGCCATTCTTCCGGCTGGATAGCGCACGCAATCTCGATGCTTCGGGCACCGGTCTCGGGCTTGCCATCGTGAGGGATATCGCGCGCAGCCACGGCGGCAATATCACGCTTGGTGACAGTCCGCTTGGCGGGCTGAGAGCGACGGTGCGTCTTCCGGCCTAGCTTTTTGCAGCCGGTTTGGCGGCGTCGAATTCATTCAGGTGGATGACGATCCAGCGCCACAGAGAGACGACCTGCGTCAGCAGTTCGCGGCCGAGCGGTGTCAGTTCGTATTCCACGCGTGGTGGCACCTGCGGATAGAGCGTGCGGATGACGAGGCCGTCGCTTTCGAGCGTGCGCAATGTCTGTGTCAGCACCTTCTGGCTGATATTCTCCACTCGCTCCAGCACTCTTGAAAAGCGTAGAGGCCCGTTCGCTTCCGAAAGCACGTGCAGGACGCGTAGCGGCCATTTTGCAGCGGCACGTTCCAGCATCTGCCGGGCTCGCGCATCCTGCTCATCGCTCATGTTACGACAGAAATCAAAGATGTCGTCTTTCATTACAGTTACCTTCAGGTTTGTATAGATCCATTAGGTACCTTCTTTCTAAAGGAAACAATAGATCCTAAATGGATTGAGAACCGAAAAGGAGGTTTCCCATGTCAAAGGTTTGGTTGATTACTGGAAGTTCGCGTGGCCTCGGCCGCGCGCTCGCCAATGCCGTGCTTGAGGCCGGCGACAAACTGGTCGCGACAGCGCGCGATCCCGCCCAGCTTGCCGATCTTGTTGATGCGTATGGCTCGCGCGTTCGCGCCCTGGCGCTCGATGTGACCGACGGGGCGGCGGCGGAAGCGGCTGTGAAGACCGCGGTCGATACATTCGGCCGGCTCGACGTGCTGGTCAACAATGCAGGTTACGGCAATGTCGCGCCGATCGAGGATACGAGCCTTGCCGAGTTCCGGGCGCAGATCGAGACCAATCTCTTTGGCACGATCATCATGACCAAGGCGGCGATCCCGGTCATGCGCGGGCAGGGGGCAGGCCATATCATCCAGTTCTCTTCCGTCGGCGGCAGGATCGGGCCTGTCGGGCGCGCGCCCTACGCGGCAGCGAAATGGGGCGTCGAGGGCTTTTCCGAAGTGCTTTCCAAGGAGGTCGGGCCGCTCGGCATCAAGGTGACGGTGATCGAGCCCGGCGGTTTCCGCACGGACTTTGCAGGCTCGTCGACGGCGATCTACGAAGGCCGTCCGGAATATGCCGAAACGGTCGGCGCCATGGCGGAATATCAGCGCAACTATAATGGCCGCCAGCCCGGCGATCCGGCCAAGGCGGCGGCCGCGGTGCTGCATATTGCTTCGCTCGATACGCCGCCGCTGAGATTGCTGCTCGGCAGCGATGCGGCCGCAGCCGTGGAAAAGGCGGATGCAGCGCGAATGGAGGCCGATCGCACCTGGCGTGTCGTCAGCCAGTCGACCGATTTCGAACAGGGCGGCGATGCCAGGCCAATGCCTTGGGACAAGAAGGCCGGCTGAGGTGCGGACAAAAGAAAAGCGCCGCATTGTGGCGGCGCTTTTCGTCAAACCATCTTCGGCCGATCAGCTTGCGACGCAGAAGTGCTCGCGACCGTCATTGCCGACATAGGTGCCGCTCTGCGGATCGAAGCTGCGATAGCGATAGGAGCAATAGCGTTGCCACTGGGCGCTCCAGGGTTCCATGGCGCTGACCGGGCGTCCGTAAACCGGGCGGCCATAGACCGGCTCGGAATAGACGGGTTCGGAGTAGACGGGACGCGCGCGGTAGACCGGCGGCGGAGCATATTCCGGCTCATAGACAGGCGGGTCGATGTAGCGGCGCTCTTCATATACCGGGCCGTTGTTGGCATTGGCGATGGCAGAGCCGACGATCAGGCCGGTCGCAAGGCCGACAGCGCCGCCGACCAGTGCATCGTTGCCGTGGTCGTGGCCATGACGCCAGTAACGGTCGCCAGCCGAAGCTTCGCCGATGGCTGCGAGGGTCAGGGCAGCGGCGGTCGCTGTCAGAAGAATGGTCTTTGCAAGCCTGTTCATCGCGTAAAATCCCAGTATCGGAAACCGGAAGCGGTCCCTTCTCTATGGTTCCGAAACTAGCGGCGGCATGCTGAATGGAGTCTGAACGACAAAACCCGGCATGGCTGCCGGGCTTCAACTCGATTCCACGCCTATGCGAGGGTTCAGCCTGAAATCTGCAGATTGACGGCCTTCGGGCCCTTGCCACGGCGATCCGGCTCTGTGTCGAAGCTTACTTTCTGGTTTTCCGTCAGACCGGCCAGGCCGGAAGCCTGAACGGCAGAAATGTGAACGAAGATATCGGCGCCGCCCTTGTCCGGCTTGATAAAGCCGAAGCCCTTGTCGGTATTGAAGAATTTTACAGTGCCAGTCTCGGCCATGCCTCAGGTCCTTTTGTCTCCGCCCGCCATCCACACGGGCAGCATTACGCTATTGCCTTCTCGCGAAGACGCTGGCAGGCAGATCTTGAAATGTGAGAAAAAGGTCCCCTCTACCTCCGCCGGTTCCAGACAGGACTTAACGCCTGCTGTTTTTTGGGACCGGCTGACCGGAATATTAGCGTTTCCGGCTCGCAAATTCTTAAGGACTTCCCATGCTCGCAAAATGCCCGAACGCGCGAAGAGTGCTGCGTTTGAAGGATTTTGGCAAGCAAAAGTTTTTTAACGTGTCCCTAAGAACACACCCGCAAATGTGGCCTGTTTTCGCAAAAATGCAAAAAATCCGCCGCCGGGAGCAAATGATTAACGTTTTATATCGTCTGCAATATAAATTCCGGGCAGATTTTACCAAAAATGCAACGATAGCGCGTCTTGCCGCTCGCTTAAAAAAATTTTCAGACGGCACTAAATGCCCCATAAATGGACGCGTGTTCAGGCCATCTCCGAACGGCGGCGGGTCATTTCGGGCACGAGCTCGACTACAAGCATAGCGATAAACATCAGCGCACAACCGATATAGCCGAGCGGCGGCATGCTCTCACCCAAAAGAAGCGCGGCGAGGGTTGCGCCGAACAGAGCTTCGGCGGAGAGGAAGATCGCTGCCTGCGACGGCGTAGTGTAGCGCTGGGCGACCACCTGCAACACGAAGGCGACGCCCGAGGAGAAGATGCCGACATAGAGGATCTCGGGTGCAGCCGCGCGGATATCTGACAAGCTGACTGGTTCGGAAATGGCGGCGATGATCAGCGCACAAACGGCCGACACCGCAAACTGGGCGTTGGACAGCGCAAGCGGCCGACCCGTTTCGCCGACCGTCGTTCCGGCAAGCGTGATCTGCACCGACCAGAAGATGGCGCATACGACCGTCAGAAGATCCCCCACCGTCAGAGCCGAAAGCTGGCCGCCCGACAGCATGTAAATGCCTGACACGGCCATGATGGCGCCCGGCCAGATGATCCAGTGCGGCGAGCGGCGCAGGAAGAAGACGGCGATCAACGGCACAAAGATTACATAGAGCCCGGTGATGAAGCTGGAATTGGTGACGGTCGTCGTCTGCAGGCCGATCTGTTGCGTGGAGGCGCCGCCGAAGAGCGCAAGGCCGATCATCAAATAGAGGCCAAGATGACGGCGGCTGGTTGCGACCTTCGCCTTGCGCGCTTCGATGAGCGTGAAAGGCAGGGTGGCAAGTGCGGCGATGGCGAAGCGCAGACCGATGAACCAGAAGGGGCCGATCGCCTTCATTGCCGTCGACTGTGCGACGAAGCCGCCGCCCCAGATAGCGGCTGCGAGCAATAGAAGGAGGTTCGCCTGAACGCGCGTCATCTCGCCCTCAATGTTTGGGAAGCATTTAAGAGTATGCTGCCGGGTTAGCAGGCGCATCTCTTTTCGACAAGGATGAGAATTCCTTAAATGGTTCGGAGACATGGATGAAGCAGCAAATGATTGCGACCGTTACGGCAGCTGTTCTGGCAGGGCCTTGGGCCGCTTCGGCCGAGGCTTCATCATCCGTCCGGCCGATTACACGCTTTGCCGATCTGCCTGATGTGGTCCGGGCGGATATCGAGCCTGATGACGGCGACTGCCACATCGAAGAGCAGGGGCTTGCCTATGGCGACGCCCTCGAAGTGACCGGTCAGACCGGGAAGAGGCTAATCATCGTACCTTGTGGCCAGGCCGGCGCCTACAACATGCCTTTCGCAATCTATGGCGGCTACGGTAACCATATTTCTCGAACGGTCTTTCCGCTGAAGTTCTCGGAAACGACGGGTGATACGGCTTTCAACATCCGCTACGATGCGACGGAGAGGCGTTTCACCTCCTTCGCAAAGGGACGCGGCATGGGTGATTGCGGCAGCTATTATGTGTGGCGTATAGCCGAGCCTGATAACACGGATTTCCTTGTTCTTGAGGAAGTGCGCATCAAGGAGGAATGCGATGCCAGGGCTGATGGCGGTCCGGCAACATGGCCGCTCGTGTGGAAGCGCCAATGACGGCAGGATATACCGGCACGCCGCTCACAAGGAAGCTGGGGCTTAAACCAGGACAGGCGGCCTTGCTCCTGAATGTTCCCGATGGGCTGGCCGAGATCGGCGAGTTCGAGGGTTTTGCTGCGGTCGAACGGGTCTTGCCGACGGCTTCTGACCGGCAATTCGATTATATCCACGTCTTCGAAACACGTCGTGTGGCGTTGGAAGAGATGATGGGGGCGCTAATCCGCGTGGTCAGGCCCGATGGCATGGTCTGGATATCTTGGCCGAAAAAGAGTTCAAAGTTGCCGACCAGCCTCACCGAGGATGCATTAAGAGAGATCCTGTTGCCGACAGGTCTCGTCGACGTCAAAGTCTGCGCCATCGACGATTTATGGTCGGGGCTGAAATTCATGATCCGCAAGGAATTGCGGAACTCGCTTTAGCCGGCCCGGTTTTCGGCGCGGGAAACCCGAAGCAATTCGCCGTCATTCTCGTCGGTGACCATCAGCAATGCGCCATCGGGAGCCACGATCACATCGCGGATGCGGCCGTAGTCGCCCTCAAACATACGCTCCTCAGCGGTAAAGGCGCCGCTTGCATCCCGCTGCATGCGCGACAGCAACTGGAACTTCAGGGCGGCGACGATGAAATCGCCGTTCCATTCCGGAAACATCTTGCCGCGATAAACGACGAGAGCGCCCGGAGCGATCGACGGGTCCCAGTAGTGCAGGGGCTGTTCCAGGCCCTCCTTGGCCGTTCCTTCGCCGATCTTGGCACCGGAATAGTCGCGGCCATAGGTGATAACAGGCCAGCCGTAATTCTTGCCGGGTTCGGGATTGTTGATCTCGTCACCACCCTTTGCGCCATGTTCGACGGTGTAGAGCTTGCCGTCGGCAGTATCGAAGGTGATGCCCTGCGGGTTGCGATGACCCTTGGACCAGATCTCCGGCAGGGCTTTGCTGCTATTCTTGAAGGGATTGTCGGCGGGAATGCTGCCATCGGCATTAAGGTGGATGATGGAGCCGGCATCATCTTTCCAATCTTGAGAGCGGTTGCGGTCACCGCGGTCGCCGATGCTGATGAACAACGAGCCGTCTGGGGCAATCGCGATGCGAGAGCCGTACTGGATGTTGCCGCGGGTAAAGTCCCGCATGGTGAAAATGGGCGTGACGTTTTCGAGGGTCTTTTCATCCGAGGACAGCGTGGCGCTGAAAGCCTCGGTGCCGGAGCCCCGGTCGCTGGCGGTTGCGGCGGTCAGATAGAGCTTTCGGCTGGTGGCGAAATCAGGGGCAAGCGCGACATCCATCAGGCCGCCCTGGCCGCGGGCGCTCACCTTTGGCACGCCATCGATCGGATCGGAAACCTTGCCGTCGCGGATGATGCGCAGCCGCCCCGGCCGCTCCGTGACGATATAGCCACCGTCAGGCAGGACCTCGACTGCCCAAGGATGCTCCAGCCCTTCGGCTAGTTTCTCGACACGAACCGAAACTTCCTGCGTCCTGACGATGTCACCGGTCTGGGCAAGGACTGGACCTGCAAAAGCAGCGATCCCTGCAAGCAACGCGGCGAAACGGAAAGTCGAAATGGCGTCCATCATAATCCCCGTCGTCAGTTTGAGGGGAAAGGTGGCGCGAGGCATGGAGCGCTTCAACCGTAATCGGCGCTCCATAACGGTTTTGTGTTCTCGGGTTGAACGAGAGCAGGTCAGTTGATTATGCGGGGAGGGAAGCGGATGTCGAAATCGGCATCCTGTAGCTCCGCACTCATCATCCGCTGTGTGATGAAGCCGGTGCGCTTTGCTTCCGCTTTCAGGAAAAGCCCACAGCCGATCAGCGCCATGCCGTAGAAGGCGAGGCAAACGATACCGACGGCGACCAGTTTTTCGACGATCGAAAGCCCGGGGAGGCGAGGTCTCGGCGGTGCAGGCGGTGCCTCGTGGGCAGAAGCGGCGGCCATGGCCAGTTCCATATAGGTCGGCAGCGGCTCGAACGTATCGGGTTTCTCGCTCCAGCCGGAATGTTGCGGCTTAGCGGACATCGCGCCGGCCTCCCGAGAGGACGAGGCCCTTGATGCGACGCAGCCAGATGGCAAGTCCGTTTGCGGCGACGAACGCGGCAACAAGCACCGCTACGCCATCGCTAATCTTCTGGTCGGCATAGGAAGCGTGGAGGGAACCGGAAGCCATGGCCGGTCCTGCTTCGGCAGGCGAAAAGAGGCAGAACATCGCCACGACGCAGCTTGCAAATGCGATGACCGCCACCATCAGCGACAGAGAAACCCGGCTTGCGCGCAGGCGTCCCGCTGCGCGCTCGTCTTCCAGAAACATGGCATGCCCTCAATAACCAATGTCGGATGGTGACAGAGTAGCGGTTTGATCTCGGCGCTCTCACGACCGAATTACGGCATGCCGCGGCATTTGTTGCGGCTTATTCGTGGCAAATGGTAAACGGGCGATAACCTTGATTTTAAGGAATAAAACAGGGCCGGCTTCAGAAAATGATTCAACTTCTTGCGAGCCCGGGGCTGCCGCCTGCGGCGTCCCTTCGAACCTCGGTTCAAAATTTCCAGACGCAGATGCGGCAATTGATCAATAAGAATCATCGCCGCCATCATGCCTTTGCGCTTGAAATGCTGTCATACATTGGACATAGAGCTTAGCGCAGAACTCCGGTCCCGGCCTTCTGCCCGTTTCAACCTTGTAGGACCGATATCATGGCCTTCCTTGCCGATGCCCTTTCCCGCGTGAAGCCTTCAGCCACCATCGCCGTTTCTCAGAAAGCGCGCGAACTGAAAGCCAAAGGACGCGACGTGATTGGTCTCGGCGCCGGCGAGCCGGATTTCGATACGCCCGAGAATATCAAGAAAGCCGCTATCGACGCGATCAATCGCGGCGAGACGAAATACACGCCGGTATCCGGTATCCCCGAGCTGCGTAAGGCGATTGCCGCCAAGTTCAAGCGCGAGAACGGTCTGGAATATTCCTGGGAGCAGACGATTGTCGGCACGGGCGGCAAGCAGATCCTGTTCAACGCCTTCATGGCGACGCTGAACCCCGGCGATGAAGTCGTGATCCCCGCGCCTTACTGGGTGTCCTATCCCGAGATGGTGGCGCTGTGCGGTGGCACACCGGTTTTCGTTTCGGCCACCCAGGAGCATAATTTCAAGCTCCAGCCCGCCGATCTCGAAAAGGCGATCACGCCGAAGACCAAATGGTTCATTTTCAACTCGCCGTCCAACCCGACAGGCGCGGCCTATACGCATGCAGAGCTGAAGGCGCTGACGGACGTGCTGATGAAGCATCCGCATGTCTGGGTGCTGACGGACGACATGTACGAGCACCTGACCTATGGCGACTTCAAATTCGTCACGCCTGTCGAGGTCGAGCCGAAGCTCTACGATCGCACGTTGACGATGAACGGCGTCTCTAAGGCCTATGCGATGACCGGCTGGCGTATTGGTTATGCCGCAGGCCCGATCCAACTGATCAAGGCTATGGACATGATCCAGGGTCAGCAGACCTCGGGTGCGACCTCGATCGCGCAATGGGCGGCCGTCGAAGCACTGAACGGCACGCAGGACTTCATCCCCGAAAACAAGAAGATCTTCGAAGGCCGCCGTGACCTCGTCGTTTCCATGCTGAACCAGGCCAAGGGCATCGTCTGCCCGGTGCCGGAAGGCGCCTTCTACGTCTATCCGTCCTGCGCCGGTCTCATCGGCAAGACAGCCCCGTCCGGCAAGATCATCGAGACCGACGAGGATTTCGTTTCCGAACTGCTGGAATCGGAAGGCGTTGCCGTCGTTCACGGCTCGGCCTTCGGCCTCGGCCCGAACTTCCGCATCTCCTATGCGACGTCGGAAGAACTGCTCGAGGAAGCTTGCCGCCGCATCCAGCGCTTCTGCGCAGCCTGCAAGTAATCGGCAGCATCGGCCCATCGAAAAAGCCCGCCAGAAATGGCGGGCTCTTTCTTGTCTCACTTTTTGATTCAACGCGCTTCGAAAGCGATTCCGCTCTTGGCGCTAAGTCGCTGATTTCAGGTTCAAAGTCCGATCGCCGTCAGCATGATGAAGGTGGCGAAGAGGATGAAATGGGTCATGCCTTCGATGGCATTGGTCTCGCCGTCATTCAGATTGATAGCCGCGGCGATCAGCGTGACCATGACCATCACTGTCTGGACCGGCGACATGGCCATGATGAATGGCTGGCCGGTATAGAGCGCGATCGCTTCCATGACCGGCACGGTGAGGATGACCGTCGAGAGAGAGGCGCCCATGGCAATGTTGACGGTTGCCTGCATGCGGTTGCGCAAAGCCGCCCTCAGAGCGGTCAGGATTTCCGGTGCGGCGGAGATGGCGGCCACCACGATGGCGGTCACCGCCACGGGTGCTCCGCTATCCCGCAGGCCCTCGCTCATGAAGCCTGACATGAACTCGGCGAGCGCACCGATGATGACCACGCCAATGAGGATGATGGTGATCGAGGCTGCGACCGATCCCTCTCCTTCATGTTCGTCGGGATGTTCCTTCTGTCTCTCCGAGCGCGGATAGCTGTAGGAGAAGAAATAGCTGTGCTGGCCGACCTGCATGCGCAGGAAAAGGCCGTAGAGCGCGATCATGGCGATGATGGTGAAGCCGGAATAATAGTGCCATTTATTGCCGGGCACGAATTCCGGAACGATCATTGATATGCCCATGGCGGTCAGGATCATCACGCCATAGGTCTTGCCGGAATTGTCGTTATAGGGCTGCTCGCCATGCTTCAGGCCGCCGAGTAGGGCAGCTAGACCGAGGATGCCGTTGATGTCGAGCATGAGAGCCGAATAGATCGTGTCGCGCACCAGCGTCGGCGATGTCTCCTCGCCGCTCATCATGATGGCGAGGATAATGACTTCCACAGCAACAGCGGAGAGCGTCAGGATCATCGTGCCGTAGGGATCGCCGACCTTAACGGCCAGCAGTTCCGCGTGATGGGCGACACGCATGGAGGCGAATACGATGGTCACAATCAGAGCGGCGGCTGCGACAAGCGCTACGCCCCGGCCCGCTTCCACGACTGAATGTTCCAGCCAATAGGCGATGACGGCGACGACGACCGCCACAATCAAGAATTTCTCTTCCTTAAGATGCAATGCCATCTCTACCACCAGCGCCGATTTTGATTCCCTCGGCGAGTCTAAGCCGGTGATTTTTCTATGCAAGCAGACTCCCCACTGATGAAATTTGCAGTCTGTGACGATTAATGAAATACTGCTTTTCATACGGCAGCCGGAACCCAGATCGCGGCGTCCTGGAAATCTTCTCAAGCGGCCCGCGCTGGACCGGACATGATCCGGAGCCTACGGATGCGTGGCGAGAAGAAGAGGAGACAACGCATGGTCAAGGTGGTCTACGAAGTCGTACCGCATGACGGCGGCTGGGCCTACAAGCTTGGGGACGTCTATTCCGAGGCATTTCCGAGCCATTCCGAAGCGCTTGAAGCGGCCCGCATTGTTGCGGCCGAGCAGCAGGTCGGCGGTGATTCCGCTGAGATCAGCTGGCAGGATGCCCAGGGTAAGTGGCACGAGGAATATGCCGAAGGTGGCGATCGCCCCGAGACTGAGGTCGTGGACGGCTTTACCAAGGGCCATTCGCCCGAAGTTTCCCCAGAGCCGTGATCTCCAGCCGATTTCCTGAAGTCTTTCAGCGCGTCGTCAGGCGCGCGTTTCCTTGCATGACTTGATATAATTCAGCAGACCTTTGACCAGAGCGTCAAAGGTGACACGGCAGCGCGGGGAGGTCTTGAGGCTCTCGTGCATCGCGACCCATGTGCCGAGAGGGATATCGAATTCATCCGCCAGAATATGGACGAGATCAGAGCCCGGGCGGGCAAGCCCCGTCTGGCAGATTCCGATGCCTATGCCGGCACGGATGCCGGCCAGATGGGCGAGATGATTGCTGGTGCGGAAGGAAGCTGTGAGTTCGTCAACTGCCGGATACAGCCTGCGCATCATGCGGATATAGGCGGTCTGCCGGTCGAAGCCGATAATGCGATGACCGGAAAGCTCCGCCATGGTCTGCGGCGTGCCGTGGCGTTCCAGATAGCGGCGATGCGCGTGGAAGCCGAGCGGAATATCGCCGATGCGCCGTACCAGCAGTGCGTCTTGCTGCGGCTCGGCCATGCGCACGGCAATATCGGCCTCCCGGTTCATGAGATCTTCCAGCGTGTCGGAGGCCGACAGCTCCACCTGCAGTAGTGGGTAGGCTTCCTGCAGATCGGCGATGATCGGAGGCAGCACTTCGATGCCGATCACTTCGCTGGCGCTGATGCGCACGGTGCCTTCCACCTTGTCGCGCCGGCTGGATGCCGTGCGCAGAAGCGCGGCGGCCGTCGTTGCCAGCGTTTCGGCATAGGGCTGGAGATCGAGCGCGATATCGGTCGGCAGCAGGCCGTTTGACGAGCGGGTGAAAAGCTCGGCGCCGACAGCCTCTTCCAGGGCATCGATATGGCGGCCGACCGTCGGCTGTGTCAGGCCGAGTTCGCGGGCGGCGGCCGAGAGCGATCCGTGCCGTAGCACGGTAAGGAACGAACGGTAGAAATCCCAGCACGGTTCAACGTTCATGTATTTATGTATAGCAGCTGTACATACTTCGTCAATTTTGTTTACCCTTGGCTCAAGACATAGTCGTCTCGTCGAACAAGGAGATGATCATGAGCAGCGAATATCAGGATAAGAAATTGGCGCTCGTTCTCGGTGCGACTGGCGGCATCGGCGGCGCGGTTGTCCGCAAGCTGCAGGCACGCGGCTGGACGATCAGGGCGCTCAACCGCAATGCCGCCAAGGCATCTGCCAGCGGGCAGGGCTTCGAGTGGGTGCAGGGCGACGCGATGAATCCGGTTGATATTCGCAAGGCGGCGGAAGGTGCTGCACTCATCGTTCATGCCGTCAATCCTCCCGGCTATCGCGACTGGGAGAAGCTGGTTCTGCCGATGCTGGACAATACGATCGCCGCGGCCCGCGCCGCCGGTGCACGCATCCTGCTGCCGGGCACTGTCTATAATTTCGGTCCGGATGTCTTTCCAGTCGTGACGGAAGATAGTCCGCAGCATCCGGTGACGAAAAAGGGCAAGATCCGTGTCGAGATGGAGAAGCGTCTGAAGGCTGTTTCCGAGACCGGAACCGGCGTTATCGTCGTCCGCGCAGGCGATTTCTTCGGACCAGGCGCCACCAGCAATAGCTGGTTCACAGCCGCTTTCGCCACGCCGGGCAAGCCAGTTGGTACGATCAGGAATCCGGCGCTGCCGGGTATCGGGCACCATTGGGCCTATTTGCCCGATGTCGCCGAGACCATGGTGCAGCTCGTCGAGCGGGCCGAGCGGCTGCCGGCTTTCGCGTGCTATCACATGAACGGTTTCTGGGATGGCGATGGCCGGCAGATGGCTGAGGCAGTCCGGCGTGTTGCCGGCGGCAAGGCGAAGATCGGCCGTTTCCCCTGGTTCATCGTGCCGTTGCTTGCTCCTTTCATGACGCTGATGCGGGAGATGAAGGAGATGCGCTATCTCTGGAAAACGCCGCTGCGCATGAAGAATGACGGGTTGGTGACCGAACTCGGAACCGAGCCGCATACGCCGATCGACGAAGCCGTACGCACGACTTTGATTGCGCAGGGCTCGCTGCCGGAGATGCGTGAGACGAAAGTGCCTCTCGCGAAGGCGGAAAAGGCGCGCTAGGCAAGTTCTGAGAGCGCGATGCGGGCGACCGTCAGAGGCTTTTCCGCGGAGACATGGTCGCCATCTTCAAGAAACCAGGCGGCGGAGAGGCCGGAATAGGCCGCGATCCATTTCAACAGCCTTGACGGCTCGATATCTGCTTCCTTGGAAACGATCGGAAGCTGACGCTGGAGGCGTTTGGGATCCGTCGTCGTCGGCAGTTCTTCATTGGCGAAGATATTGGCAAAGTCATAGCCACGCTCGCCATAGATCCTCTTCGGATCGATTGCGAGCCAGCCGCGGTCGCCGAAGTCGAGGATGTTGCGGTGGTGTATGTCGCCGTGGAGGATGCTGAGCTGCTGTGGCGCCGCGAGCAAATCGCTCGCGATCTTCCAACTATCGACAAAAGTGCCGCCATGGGCGCGCGCTGCCGGCTCAAGACTGCGAAACCAGCGTTCGAGCGTTGGGGAATCGTGAAGAGGAGCGGGGCGCGGGGCATGCAGCCTCGCCGCCGTCTGCACCATGATGCGGCTTGCCTCATCGTCCTGGCCGTTCAGCGCCATTTCCAGCAGCGAATATTTGTCCACTGCTCGCTCCAGAAGCACAGCGTCATCTTCTTGCGCATAGACCTGGGCTGCGCCATCGCCATTCCACCACTTCATCAGCAAAGCGCCTTCGCGCTCGCTGCTGTCGGTCGCAACCTTCAGCATGGCGGGCTTTCCCTTCCAGGTGACCGGCAGGAGACGGCTTGAGTGGGTGATGATAGGTTCGCCGTCTGATGTTAACGACCAGCGTTCGAGATAGGGCGAGAACATGGGGGTATGCTAGCGGCAATGTCCGGAAATGGAAATCCCGCGGGATGGCGGGATTTCCGTTTATCGATGACGATCAGGCGACCTTTTCGAGTGCCGGATAATCGACGTAGCCGTTTGCGCCCCCACCGTAGAAGGTGGACTGGTCCGGCGTGTTGAGCGGCAGGTTCTTTGCAAGGCGTTCGACGAGATCGGGATTGGAGATGAAGGGCTTGCCGAAGGCAACAACATCGGCCGTGCCGTTTTCGACGGTTTCGATCGCCATGTCTCTATTATAGCCGTTGTTGACCATCCAGGCAGCCTTGCCGCCGGCCTTCTCATAGGCAGTGCGCAGCGCCTTGTAATCGAAGGACGGATTGTCGCCCTGGCGATAGTCACGCTCGCCGCCGGTCTGACCTTCGACGATGTGGATATAGGCGAGGTCGTACTTGGCGAGGCCTTCGACAACATGCGTGAAGAGCGCCTGCGGGTTGGAATCGTAGGATTCGCCCGAGGGGGTGACCGGCGAAATGCGGATTGCGGTGCGGCGGGCGCCGATTTCCCTGGTCACGGCTTCGACGACCTGGAAGGTGAAACGGGTGCGGTTTTCGATCGGGCCACCATATTCATCGGTGCGGTCGTTGACGCCGTCGCGCATGAACTGGTCGAGTAGATAGCCGTTGGCGGCGTGGATTTCGACACCGTCGAAGCCGGCATCGATCGCAGCACGGGCAGCCTTGCGGTAATCCTCGATAATGCCGGGGATTTCGGAGGCTTCGAGTGCGCGGGGCTCGGAAGTGTCGGTAAAGGCGCCGGTGCCGTCAGCGTTGACGAGGTAGGTCTTGGCCTTCGCGATCCGGTTGGTCGATGAGACCGGCTTGCCGCCGTTCGGCTGCAGCGCGGTGTGGGAAATACGGCCGACATGCCACATTTGCACGACGATCTTGCCGCCTTCGGCATGAACGGCGTCCGTCACGCGTTTCCAGCCATCAAGGGCTTCCTTGCTGTAGAGGCCTGGAACGTCGGCATAACCCTGGCCCTGATGCGTGATGGCGGTCGCTTCGGTGATGATGAGGCCGGCCGTGGCGCGTTGGCGATAATATTCGACGTTGAGATCGTTCGGGATTGCGCCCGGCGAACGGTTACGGGTGAGGGGCGCCATGACGATATGGTTCTTGAGGGCAATGTCACCGACCTGTGTCGGCTGGAAAAGCTTGGCCATGGAAGGTCCTTTCTGCTTGGGGGGATCACTCGGCGGCAGCGGAGGCGGCTTGCTCCCGGCCGGAGAGATAGGTGAGTGCCGTGGCCACAAGACCGATGAGAGCCATGGCTGCAGCGGCGAGGGGAACGCGGTCAAGGTTGAACCCGGCATCGATGACCATGCCACCGACCCAGGCGCCCAGCGCATTGCCGGTGTTGAAGGCGCCGATATTGATGGTCGAGACGAGGTTCGGCGCACCCTTTCCGAAGCCGACGACGCCGACCTGCAGGGCGGGAACCGCGGCGAAAGTGGCGGCGGCCCACAGGAAGAGGGTGATTTCGGCGGGGACGACGAAGCGGCTCGTATAGAAGAAGATCGCCGAGGTCAGTGCGATTGCGGCGAAGATGGCGGCAAGAGCTGTGCCGAGGCGCCAGTCGGCGAGTTTGCCGCCGATGAGGTTTCCGACCGTGAGGCCGACACCGATCAGGAACAGCGTCCAGGTCACGCCTTGCGGCGAGACACCCGTTATGTCGCGTAGCAGTGGGGCGATATAGGTGAAAAGCGTGAACATCGAGGCCGAGAAGAAGATGGTGACCGAGAGCGCCATCCAGAGGCGGACGTTTCGCAAGGCTGCAATTTCACGCAGGATGCTGCTCTGCTCTTCCTTCTTGTCTTTCGGCAAGATGGCGATCAGGCCGGCAATGGTGAGGATGCCGATTGCGGTAACGACCCAGAAGGTGGAGCGCCAGCCGAAGGCCTGGCCGATGGCAGTGCCGAGGGGCACGCCGAGCACGTTTGCGAGCGTCAGGCCGGTAAACATCAGGGCGACGGCGCGGGCCTTGCGGTCTTCGCCGACGAGATTGGCGGCGACGACCGAGCCGATGCCGAAGAAGGCGCCGTGGCAGAGGGCGGTGACGATGCGGGCAATCATCAGCACCCAGTAGTTGGGTGCGATGGCGCAGAGCAGGTTGCCGGCGATGAAGAAGGCCATCAGCATGACGAGCGCCGAGCGGCGCTTCAGCTTGGCAGTGGAGACGGCCATGACGGGGGCGCCGAGGGCGACAGCCAGCGCATAACCCGTTACCAGCCAGCCGGCCTCGGGGATCGTGACAGAGAGGTCGGCGGCGACTTCGGGCAGAAGGCCCATGATAACGAATTCGGTGGTGCCTATCGCGAAGGAACTCAGGGCGAGAACGAGCAGGGCTAGGGGCATGGCTACAGATCCTGCTTTAACTGTTGGAGGAAGGCAGCGATCGTTTCTTCATTGCGCTTGTAGAAGATCCACTGGCCGACCCGCTTGCTGGTAACGAGCCCGGCGCGGTGAAGGGTACCAAGATGGGCGGAAACTGTGGACTGGGAAAGGCCGCAGCGTTCGAATTGGCTGGCGCAGACGCCCATTTCAAACGGGTGCTCCTGCGTCGGAAAGTGTTCTTCCGGGTTCTTCAACCAGTTGAGGATGTCCATCCGGGCAGGGTTGGCCAGAGCCTTGAGAATCTCGTCTTTGTCCATCGTCGTTTATCGAACTATAAATCGGATTTTCTCGATATATGGATCGACGATTTTCGATATGCAAATCACGGAGGCGTGAGCGGACGATTTTCCCGGCTCGCTTAAATTTTAAGCAAAAAAAGAGGGCCACCGGAAAACCAGGGCCCTTTTAAGTGTGAAGGTCAAAAACCTCCAGAGGGGAACAGCCAACGCTGTGGCACTGGGAGAGAAGCCACGAAATGCATCGGCTATGAGCGATATGGTGCTTCTTTGTGCAGCTTTCAATAGTCTTTTGTGCATGTCAGCTATGCGCTGCACAAAATTTTTCCGCACTGCGGTATCCGCCGAGAAAAATTGAGGCAAAAAGCAAAAATCGGGCAAAAAAAGAGGGCCACCGGAAAACCAGGGCCCTTATAAGTGTGAAGGTCAAAAACCTCCAGAGGGGAACAGCTAATGCGGTGGAACTGGGAGGAAAAGCCACCGTGTGCATCAGCTGTGAGCGATATGGTGCTTTAATGAGCAAACAACAACCCATTTTTGTGCATGTCAGTCATGCGTGGGTTGCATGATTTGAAATTCCTTCCATAAAAGTGGAAATCAAAAGTTCCAGTTGCGTGCCTTGCTGACGATAAAATCGCGGAAGGCCTTCAGCTTGGCGGCGTTCTTGATCTCATCCGGATAGCAGAAATAGGTGTCGAACGAAGGGACGTCTGCGTTGATTGCCAGCTGGATAAGACCTGGGTCGCGGCCGACGATATAATCCGGCAGGCAGGCGATGCCGATGCCGAGCAGGCAGGCGCGTTTAATTGAGGTCTGGCTGTTGATCTGCAGATGCGGAATGCGCTTATTGTCCGACGAGCGGCCGGCGATTTCCAGCCAGTTGACGTCAAGCAGATAATTTGGCGCCGGTTCGCCGAAGGTGATGATGCGATGATTGTCGAGATCCTCGATCTTCTGCGGCTCGCCATGACGGTTGATGTAGGATGGGGCCGCATAGACGTGCATATGCACGGTGAAGAGCTTGCGCTGGATGAGATCGGACTGCTGCGGCTGGCGAAGGCGAATGGCGCAATCGGCATGACGCATGTTCACATCCACTTCCTCGTTGTCGAGGATGAGCTGGATCTGGACGTCAGGATAAAGCTGCAGGAATTCCTGGATCTTGTCGGTCAGCCATCCCTGGCCGAGGCCGACTGTCGTGGTGACGCGCAGCTTGCCGGACGGCGTTTCTGTCGTCTCGGTCAGTTGCATCTTCACGGTTTCGAGCTTCAGCAGCACGTCATGGGCCGTGCGGTAAAGGAGCTCGCCCTGTTCGGTGAGGATTAGGCCACGCGCATGGCGATGGAACAGCTTGGTGCCCACATCCTGCTCAAGCGCGCTGACCTGACGACTAATAGCCGACTGGGACAGATGCAGCTTGTCGGCCGCATGCGTAAACGATCCGGCTTCGGCAGCTGCGTGGAAAATACGCAGCTTGTCCCAGTCCAATGGCATTCCCCCACCCCTCATGCCACTGTTACTCCGCTGCTACGGCAACGGGCATGTGGCCCGTCAGATAACGTTCTGCCTCGAGGGCGGCCATGCATCCCATCCCTGCGGCGGTGATCGCCTGGCGGAACGTATCGTCAGTCACATCGCCTGCGGCATAGACCCCCTCAACGCTGGTCGCGGTCGAATCCGGTGCGGTCCAGAGATAGCCATTGTCCTTCAGCTTCAGCTTGCCTTTGAAGAGCTCGGTTGCCGGCGCGTGACCGATCGCCACGAAGACGCCGTCAATGGTGACCTCGGTGACGGCGCCGGTGCGGGTGTCGCGCAGACGAGCACCGGATACGGACGGCGGCATGGGGGGCTTTGCCGGCGTGCCCGTGATCTCGGCGACCTCGGTATTCCAGAGAATCTTGACATTTTCCTTGGAGAAGAGACGTTCCTGCAGGATTTTTTCCGCACGGAAGCTGTCGCGGCGGTGCACGACGGTGACCGACTTCGCGATATTGGAGAGATAAAGCGCCTCTTCAACGGCGCTGTTGCCGCCGCCGACCACGATCACATCCTTGTTGCGATAGAAGAAGCCGTCGCAGGTGGCGCAGGCGGACACGCCGAAACCCTGGAAATGCTGCTCGCTTTCGATGCCGAGCCACTTGGCCTTGGCGCCGGTCGCGATAACAAGCGTATCGGCAGTCCAGACCTGGCCGCTATCAGTGCGGGCAACGAAGGGGCGCTGGTTGAGGTCGACTTCCGTCACGAGGTCGTTGACGATTTCGGCGCCGACATGCTGAGCCTGCTGCAGCATCTGATCCATCAGCCAGGGCCCCTGTATAGGATCGGCAAAGCCCGGATAGTTCTCGACATCGGTGGTGATCATGAGCTGGCCGCCTTGTTCCAGACCGGCGATCAAAACCGGTTTCAGCATGGCGCGCGCGGCATAGACCGCTGCCGTATAGCCGGCAGGTCCGGAACCGATAATGAGCACCTTGGTATGGCGGGCAGACATAGAATTTCCTTTCGACTGGCAGGATGCGGCGGCTAAGAGGCGAATGAGGCCGTTTCGCGATCCCTGCGCCATTTATGAACGACCAATGCTTTTATTCAAGGGCAGCCTTGCATTACCAACAAGGCAAATGCAGGCGCTGTGCAAGATTCCGTCATTGGAATGAAACTTTCTTGCGTATTCCGTAGCTTTATATAGAAGCTGCGCGCGAGGAATTAAAGAAAGGCTTAAGCGTGGTTCGCGCTGAACTTGACGTTATCGACATAAAGATATTGCGGGAACTGCAGTCGGACGGCCGCATGACCAATGTGGAACTTGCCGACCGGGTGGGAATTTCAGCGCCGCCCTGCCTGCGCCGGGTGCGCAAGCTCGAAGAGGCTGGCATTATCGAAGGATATCACGCGATGCTGAACAGCCCGAAGCTCGGGCTCGATCTCGTCGCATTCTGCATGGTCGGCCTCAAGCATCAGTCCGAAGCCAATCTGAAGGCCTTTGCCTCCGCCACCTCCGAGTGGCCGCTCGTGCGTCAGGCCTGGATGGTTTCCGGCGACAGCGATTTTCTGCTGCATTGCGTGGCCCAAAACCTCACCCGTTTCCAGGACTTCGTCATCGAAGTGCTGACTGCCAACGAACACGTCGATACCGTTCGCACCATGCTGACGATCCGGCAGGTGAAGAAGCTCGGGCTCGTTGAACTGTAGAAGCATTTCCAGGAAAAGTGCGAAGCCGTTTTCCGTCCCGAATGCGGATTGAGACGGTTTACCCGCGCCAGGCCTTGCTCAGCCAATCGGTATTGCCGATGCGGCGATACCATTTCTGTCCGCCGCCTTCAAAAACCTCGCTCATTTTCGGGCTGCCGGCAAAGACGACGATCTTGGCGTCCGGCGGCAGCTTTGGATCGCGCCAGAAGCTCCTGATGTGGCGGGGCACGCAGGCATTCTTGAAGCTCACGCACCATTCGCGCGGCCAGTATTGCAGGTTTCCATGCGCTTCGAGCTGTGCGCTTTGGAACTGCTGTGAGATCTCATATTTCGACATGGCGGCCGCCGGATCGGCGAGATAGGTGTCGAGAATATAGGCATGGGCGCCGATTTCGTAGCGGAAGACGGAGCTGTTGCCGACCGACGCCAGGAACTTATCGCGGGCTGGGTTGAGTTTGCGCAGCGGCTTTGTGCGGAAGAGATCGTCGTCACGGATGATGAGGAACTTGCCGGGGTGCTGGAAGAGCGGCTCCAGATCATCGACGATGACGAGGTCGAGATCGAGGAAGAGGGCGATGCCCTTGAGATCGGCAAGCTCGCGGCGGAAAAGCGCAAGCTTCTGCCAGCGGCGATCCCTGGAGCCGGCGGGCAGGCCGAGTTCGGGCAGGGGGAAGGTTTCGATACCCTCGTAGAGACCGGCGGTATTGTCGGTGAAGCAGACAAAGCGATGCGGCCGCTTCAGGTGTCGTTTGACGCCGCGGTAGAGATTGTTGACGTATTCGGCACCGTAAAGCGTCCCCCATTTCATGCAGAGCACGTTGACCAGGTTTTCGTTATCTTTTGCGGTCGACATCTAGGTGTCTCTACCTCCCTGATATGCCCGTTGCCATAGTCTGACGAACGGCTTACGCGCCGAGAAGTTGCTGGTAAATCCTATTGATCGCTGTCGCTTCCTTTTCCAGCGCGAAATTTTCCCGCACGTGAGCCAGCGCTGTTTCGCCCTGCGCGATGGCGAGGGCAGGATCGGCAAGATAGGTGGCGATGGCTGCCGTCAACGCATCGCCATCGCCTGGTGGCACGATGACGCCGTTTTCTCCGGGCACGATCATTTCTGCGTAAGCACCGGCGTCGGATGCCACGACCGGTGTCTTCGAAGCCATGGCCTCCAGCGGCGTCAGGCCGAAGCCCTCGTTGCGGGATGGGGCGACATAGAGCGTCAGGCGGCGATACCAGACCTTGATGTCAGGCACCTCTCCGATGAAGACGATGCGGTCGGTCAAGCCGGCTGCGGCGATATCGGCCTTCAGCTTGTCGGCGAATGCGACGTGTTCCGGGGTGACGCGGCCGGAAATGACCGCTGTCCAGTCCGGATGTTGCGGCAACAGCGCAATCATCGCCTGGACGAAAAGGTCCGTGCCCTTCTGATGGCGCACGCGGCCGAAGCAGCCGACGAGATGGCGGCCATGCAGGCCGGTCGCGGCGATCGTATCGTCAGGTCCTTTCGGCGGATGGAAGAGCGTAAGATCGACACCATGTTGGATGACCGTATGCGGCACTTTGAGAAAGGAGCCGGAACGGCTGCTGGTGGCGATGACGGCGTCCATCTGGCGGATCAGCCAGCGAGTGTAGGAAGTGTGACGGCGCTGGGCGGCGGAGGTGAAGACGAGCTTCAGCGGAATGCGCAGCACGTGGCGCATCAGAATGCCAGCCGCCATTTCATTGTTGCGTCGTGCGTGCCAGACGCGATGGCGCCGTCCGGCCGGCGGACGCCAGAGGCCTGATAGTTGCGGCCATTTCAAACGGGGAAGTTCCGGCGGCAGGCCAGGGCCGAGGGCCGCGATCCGGATCCCCAGCCGGATCTGGCAGGGGATGAGCTGGACGATCGTCGACGTGACGCCGGAGAGCCGGCGTTTCAGGTTGGGCGCGATGATCTCGACGTCACTGATATCCGGCACTGGCTGCTCGTGCGAAGAAAGGCGCGGGCGATCAGCCCCAGGAAACCGAGAGGATTTCGTAAGCCTTCGAACCGCCGGGCGCGTTGACCTCGATGGAATCGCCGACTTCCTTGCCGATTAGCGCGCGGGCGATCGGGGAGGAGATGGAGATGCGGCCCTGCTTTACGTCGGCTTCCTGATCGCCGACGATCTGGTAGGTCTTTTCCTCTTCGGTGTCCTCGTCGATCAGCTTCACCTTGGCGCCGAACTTGATCTTGTCGCCAGACATTTTGGAGAGGTCGATGATTTCGGCACGCGCCGTCAGGTCTTCGAGCTCGGTGATGCGGCCTTCATTGTGGCTTTGCGCTTCCTTGGCGGCGTGGTACTCGGCATTTTCCGAAAGGTCGCCATGGGCGCGCGCTTCGGCAATTGCCTCGATGATTCGCGGGCGCTCCTCCTGCTGACGCCAGCGCAGTTCTTCCTGCAGCTTGACGAAACCACCCTGTGTCATCGGTACCTTATCAACCATGTTTTCGTCCTTCTCTCCCCGCATCTGCAGTTCGCGCAGACACAAAAGAAAACAGGTCCCGAAGGGGAACTTCGGAACCGTGTTACAATCCTAATTCGTTGCTTATAGCAGATCGAGACGCGCAATTTCCATAAAATTCGTACCGACCCTTTTTACCTTCAGCAGAAGTGCCTGCTTTTGAAGGGGAGTTGTGTGTCGTCCTTTTTCTTCGTCTTGATTTCGCCGACATGAACATTTAGTGAACATGATAATGAAGAAGTCGCTCAGAGAACGATTGGCGATCCTCTCCGACGCCGCCAAATATGATGCATCCTGTGCCTCCAGCGGGACGGTCAAACGGGATTCGGCAGGCTCTGGCGGGCTCGGTTCGACCGAGGGCTCCGGCATTTGTCACGCCTATGCGCCGGATGGACGATGCATTTCTCTGCTGAAGATTCTACTCACCAACTTCTGCATTTACGACTGTGCCTATTGCATCAACAGATCGTCGAGCAATGTAGAGCGCGCTCGTTTCACGCCGGAAGAAGTCGTCTGGCTGACGCTCGAATTCTATCGGCGCAACTATATCGAGGGCCTGTTTCTTTCCTCGGGCATCATCCGCTCGTCCGACCACACGATGGAGGAAATGGTGCGCATCGTGCGGGAACTACGCGTCACGCATGGTTTCCGTGGTTATATCCATCTGAAATCCATTCCGGAGGCATCGTCACACCTGATCGACGAGGCGGGGCTCTATGCCGATCGGCTGTCGCTCAACATCGAACTGCCGACTGATAGCGGCATCAGCCGGTTTGCGCCGGAGAAGAAACCGGCCAGTATCCGCCGCTCGATGGGCGATCTCAGGCTGAAGATCGAGGCGGCGGAAGAGCCGACACTGCAGACCAAACGGCGCAAACGCTTCGTGCCGGCCGGCCAGAGCACGCAGATGATCGTCGGTGCGGATGGGGCCAATGACGCGACGATCCTGTCGACCAGCGGCCAGCTCTACAGCAGCTACGGTCTGAAGCGCGTCTATTATTCCGCCTTCAGCCCGATCCCCGACAGTTCGAAAAACCTGCCGCTCATCAAGCCGCCGCTGATGCGCGAGCACCGGCTCTATCAGGCCGACTGGCTCTATCGCTTCTACGGTTTCGGCATTGATGAAATCACTTCGACGCAGCAGGGTGGCATGCTGGATCTCAATCTCGATCCAAAGCTCGCCTGGGCGCTTGGCCATCGCGGTGATTTTCCCGTCGATGTGAACCGCGCCGATCGCGAAAAGCTCTTACGCGTGCCTGGGCTCGGCACCAAGACGGTGAAGGCGATTCTGGCCGAGCGGCGGCAGCGGCGCCTGCGGATCGAGGATTTGCCGCGTCTTGGTGTGTCGATCCGCAAGGTACAGGCCTTCATTACCGCAGAGGGCTGGACGCCGCATCGGCTCGTCGATCGGCCGGACCTGCGTGCTATGTTCGAACCGCAACCTGAACAATTGTCATTGCTGTGATGCGCCGGGTCGTGCTGGAGGGCAGAGGTAATTTCGAGGAGTGGCGCAAGGCCGCCCGCGCCTTTGCCGCGGCTGGAATTCTGCCTCACGAAATCGACTGGCATGAAAAGAGCAACGAGCCCGGCTTCGCCTTCCAGCGGGACGCGCTGCCGCCCGATCCGCCAGCCAACAGCAAGCCGATGACTGTACCGCCGGCTTTCATGACGCTGGCCGAGGCGGTGATCTGCCATAGCGACCCGAAGCGGTTTTCATTGCTCTATAGCCTGCTTTGGCGAATACAAGAGAACCGGCATCTGTTGGATCTGTCCTCGGATGAGGAAGTCTCGCGTGCCCGATTGATGCAGAAGAGCGTGTATCGTGACGCCCACAAGATGACGGCTTTCGTGCGCTTCAAGGAAGTGGCTGCTCCAGCGGGCGGACGCCGGAAATTCACTGCCTGGTTCGAGCCGGATCATTACGTCGTCGCGCGCAAGGCGTCCTTCTTCCAGCGCCGCTTCACCGACATGGACTGGCTGATCGCGACGCCGAAGGGGTCGGCTGCCTGGAACGGCGAGCGGCTGACTATCAGCAACGCACCCTGCGAGAAGCCCGATATCAGCGATGCGACCGACGATCTCTGGCGTACTTACTATGCCAACATCTTTAATCCGGCACGATTGAAGGTGAAGGCCATGCACGCGGAGATGCCGAAGAAATACTGGAAAAACCTGCCGGAAGCCGATCTCATTCCCGGCCTGATTGCCGATGCCGAAGCGAAAGTGCTCGCTATGGCCGAGCGCGGGGCGACGATGCCGCTTCCCTATCACAACAGGATCCAGGAGGCCGCCGCCCGCATGCCGGTCCCGGAAATGGCTCCTGCCGGGACGCTGGAGGCGTTGCGAGAGGACGCAGCCGTCTGCAGTCAATGTCCGCTGCATGCGAGGGCGACGCAGACCGTCTTCGGCGAAGGCCCTGTTGATGCGAAGATCATGTTCGTCGGCGAGCAGCCGGGCGATCAGGAGGATCTTGCAGGTCGACCCTTCGTCGGCCCTGCCGGAAAGGTTTTTGACGACGCGATCGCACAAGCCGGCATCGACCGATCGAGGCTTTATGTCACCAATGCCGTCAAGCATTTCAAATACGAGCCGCGCGGCAAGCGGCGCATCCACCAGAGACCCAATCTCGGCGAGGTGCAGCAGTGCCGCTGGTGGCTGAAGCTGGAGCTCGATCTCATCAAACCGAAAGTGATCGTAGCGATGGGGGCGACGGCGCTCTATTCGCTGACCGGCGAGAAGCAGAAGCTGGAGGATCTGCGTGGACGTCCGATTGCGATGGAGGAGGGGCGGATGCTCTTCGTGACGGTGCATCCGTCCTATCTGCTGCGAATTCCGGACGAGGAGCGGAAAGCGCGGGAGCTCGCCCGATTCCGGCAAGATATGAATCTGATCAAGGGCCTGGCTGCCTGAGCGCAGAATTCGATTCAATGCGTCAGTGAACGAAGACCGGATCTTTCGGCAGGTTCGGTGGATTATATCCGGTCACCATGCGCACCCTCACGGATTCATGCAGATTTGCGCCATCGGGGATGAAGCGCCTGTCTTCGCGCGGAAGATAAACGCCGCCTCTATCGCCATGCCTGCGCCAGGAATTTTCCGGCACGCGCCGCGGAATATATTCGAGCAGTTTCCAGCCTGCGCTCATCGAGTCATGCAGCGGTGCGGCCGCGTTGAGCTCGACATAATACTTGTCGTTCTTGCCAAGGACGATGTTATTAATCGTGCGCGAAACATAGAGCAGGCCTGCCGACCCCGTTTCGCGGATCATCCAGTCGAGCGGTATCTTGATCTGGGCGCTTTCAGCCTCCGGGTAACCGCCGCCGATATCGCCGTGGACACCGGCAAACCAGACCTCCTTAAAGTCCTGTTTTGCGGTTGCGGGCTTGAAGGGATTGCCGCGGTAGTCCTGATCCGGCGTCCACAATTCCGGCTGGAACATAGTTCTTCGCTCGTCTATCGCCATGGCATGGCGCACATATTCGACGCTCGGATTCTTGCGGGTGAAGGGATGGGTCTTGAACTGAATGCGTCCTTTGCCCTTTTCGATGACAGAGGCGACGGTGTCGAAGAGACCAAGCAGCTTGATCGGCGGGCGGTCGTTGCGCAGCATGCGCTCGTAGAGCCGCATGCTCTTGAAGGCTGATGAGGGATCCCCGCCATCGGCGCGCTGCTCCTGTTCGGGAATGCCCTTATAGGTTCTGTAAGCGTAATCGAGCAGGTTCAGGTGATATCTGCTGCACAGCCCGAAAGCGTGGATGAAACCTGCGAGAACTCGGGCCGTATAGGCGCCGCGGCTGAAGCCGAAAATATAGATGCGGTCCCGGTCGGGATGACCTCCATGATCGTCGGGCGTGCCGGAATCATAATTTTCGACGAGGAAACGGTAGGCATCTTTGACGTTTTCATCGAGACCCCAGCCAGTCGCAAGGCCCCAGACCTCGATAGATTGGCGATAAAAGGACGACCAGGCATCTGCTGCTCCCAGCGTGCCGACGCCGGGGTCATAATAGACGATCTGGTCGTCGGAGCGCTTCAGCGTTCCGAATAGACGCAAAATATTGGTGCGGTCTGCAGTTATCTCGTTCGACGTGCCGTCGAACAGAATGACGATGTTCTTCGACATGCTGCTTCCCCGATACGACCGGAAGCAGGCTAACATCAAGTATCCACGTCTGCAATTTGAGGTCGCAATTTTGGCGGGGCCGAGGAGGCGAAGGCGAAGAGGCGATGCCTCTTCGCAGGATCAGAAGTAGCTTTGCAGCGGTCTGACTTCGAGATTGCCGGCCTTAAGCGCCTTGATGGCCTGAGCGGCGGCTTCGGCGCCGGCCATCGTGGTGTAATAGGGCACCTTCTGCATGAGGGTGGCGCGGCGCAGCGACTTGGAGTCCGAGATCGCCTTGTTGCCGTCAGTCGTGTTGATCACGAGCTGGACTTGGCGGTTGCGGATGGCGTCCTCGATATGCGGACGTCCCTCGAGAACCTTGTTGATCTTGGTCGCCTCAATGCCATTTTCGGCGAGGAAGCGGGCCGTGCCGCCGGTTGCGAGCACCTTGAAGCCTTGCTCGACCAGGATTCGGATCGCCGGTAGAACGCGTGGCTTGTCGGCATCGCGCACGGATACGAAGACCGTGCCTTCACGCGGCAGTTCGACGCCGGCGCCGAGCTGCGACTTTGCGAAGGCCAGCGAGAAATCGCTGTCGAGGCCGATGACTTCGCCGGTGGAGCGCATTTCCGGTCCGAGCAGCGTATCGACGCCAGGGAAGCGGGCGAAGGGGAAGACAGCTTCCTTGACGGCGATGTGCTTGAGGGCACGCGGATCGGGCTTTTCGCCATAGGCTGCGAAGGTCGCATCCAGCTTCTCGCCGGCCATGACGCGGGCGGCGATCTTGGCGATCGGCGCGCCGATGGTCTTGGCGACGAAGGGTACCGTGCGCGAAGCGCGCGGGTTGACTTCGAGAACGTAGACGGTGTCATCCTTGATGGCGAACTGCACGTTCATCAAGCCGCCGACGTTGAGCGCTTTCGCCATGGCTTTGGCCTGACGCTCCAGCTCATCGAGCATCTCGCGCGACAGCGTGCGTGGCGGCAGCGAGCAGGCGCTGTCGCCTGAATGGATACCGGCCTCTTCGATATGCTCCATGATGCCGGCGACATAGACGTCAGTACCGTCGGAGAGGCAATCGACGTCGACTTCGATGGCATTGGTCAGATAGCTGTCGAAAAGAAGAGGGTTCTTGCCGAGCAGCGTGTTGATCTGACCGGTCTTGTCGTTCGGGTAGCGCGCCTTGATGTCCTCGGGCACCAGTTCCGGAACCGTGTCGAGCAGATAGTTCTGCAGCTGGCTCTCAGCATGGATGATCTGCATGGCGCGGCCGCCGAGCACGTAGGACGGGCGAACGACCAGCGGGAAGCCGATTTCGGCAGCGACCAGGCGGGCCTGCTCGACGGAGTAGGCGATACCGTTGTTCGGCTGGTTGAGGTCGAGCTTCATCAGAAGCTTCTGGAAGCGGTCGCGGTCTTCGGCAAGGTCGATTGCGTCGGGTGCTGTGCCGAGGATCGGGATGCCGTTCTTTTCGAGCGCTTCGGCGAGCTTCAGCGGGGTCTGGCCGCCGAACTGGACGATGACGCCGACGACTTCGCCCTTTTCCTGCTCAGCGCGCAGGATTTCGATCACATCTTCGGCCGTCAGTGGCTCGAAATAGAGGCGGTCGGACGTGTCGTAATCGGTCGAGACCGTTTCCGGGTTGCAGTTGATCATGATTGCTTCATAGCCGGCATCCTTCAGCGCGAAGGCGGCGTGGCAGCAGCAATAGTCGAACTCAATGCCCTGGCCGATACGGTTCGGGCCGCCGCCGAGGATGACGACCTTCTTGCGGTCGGAGACCAGCGCTTCGGAGCGGGCGGCGCCGACGAAAGGCGTCTCATAGGTCGAGTACATATAGGCGGTCGGCGAGGCGAATTCGGCAGCGCAGGTATCGATGCGCTTGAAGACCGGGCGGACGTTCAGGCTGTTGCGCAGCTCTGCCACTTCCTTCGGGCGCTTGCCGGTCAGCGTGGCGAGGCGGGCATCGGAGAAGCCCATGGCCTTCAGCATGCGAAGGTTCGTCTCGTCGGTCGGCAGGCCGTGTTCACGGACGCGGGCTTCCATGTCGACGATGTTCTTCAGCTGGGCGATGAACCACGGGTCGATCTTGCAGCCTTCGTGCACTTCCTCGATGGTCAGGCCCATGCGGAGCGCCTGGGCGACCATGCGCAGGCGATCCGGCGTCGGCGTGCCGATCGCGGCACGGATGGCATTCAGGCTGGATTCGCCTTCTTCGGCATCGGGGATCTCGATTTCGTCGAGGCCGGTCAGACCGGTTTCCAGGCCGCGCAGAGCCTTCTGCAACGATTCTGCAAAGGTACGGCCGATCGCCATGACTTCGCCGACCGACTTCATGGCTGTGGTCAGAACCGGCGAGGCGCCGGGGAATTTCTCGAAGGCGAAACGCGGGATCTTGGTGACGACATAGTCGATCGACGGTTCGAACGAGGCAGGGGTCGCGCCGCCGGTAATGTCGTTTTCTAGTTCGTCGAGCGTATAGCCGATGGCGAGCTTCGCAGCGATCTTGGCAATCGGGAAGCCGGTGGCCTTGGAGGCGAGCGCCGAGGAGCGCGAGACGCGCGGGTTCATTTCGATGACGACGAGGCGACCGTCCTTCGGGTTGACGGCAAACTGCACGTTCGAGCCGCCGGTCTCGACGCCGATCTCGCGCAGCACCGCAATCGAGGCGTTGCGCATGATCTGGTATTCCTTGTCCGTCAGCGTCAGCGCCGGGGCGACAGTGATCGAGTCGCCGGTATGGACGCCCATCGGATCGATGTTTTCGATGGAGCAGATGATGATGCAGTTGTCCGCCTTGTCGCGGACGACCTCCATCTCATATTCTTTCCAGCCAAGCACGGATTCTTCGACCAGTACTTCCGTCGTCGGCGAGGCATCGAGGCCGCTGCCGACGATTTCGAAGAATTCCGAGCGGTTATAGGCAATGCCGCCGCCGGTGCCGCCGAGCGTGAAGGACGGGCGGATGATGGCGGGCAGGCCGACATGGTCGATTGCCTGGGCGGCGATTGCCATGGCATGGCTCATATAGCGCTGCTTGCGGTCGCTCTCGCCGAGGTTCCACTGGTTTTCCAGTTCGTCGAGCGCCTTGTCGAGATCGGCGCCGGAGAGGCTTTCGCGCAGCTTGGTGCGCTCGGCCTCATGCGTCTTGCGGTCGGCGTCCTTGATGTCGGTGGCGTTTGCCAGCATCGAGCGCGGCGTTTCAAGGCCGATGCGGGCCATCGCCTCGCGGAACAGCGCGCGGTCCTCAGCCATGTCGATGGCGGCAGGCTTGGCGCCGATCATCTCGACATTGTAGCGATCGAGCACGCCCATGCGCTTCAGCGAGAGAGCGGTGTTCAGCGCCGTCTGGCCGCCCATGGTCGGCAGCAGCGCGTCGGGGCGTTCCTTGGCGATGATCTTGGCGACGACTTCAGGCGTGATCGGCTCGACATAGGTTGCATCGGCGAGACCCGGGTCGGTCATGATCGTGGCCGGGTTGGAGTTGACGAGGATGACGCGGTAGCCTTCCTCCTTCAGCGCCTTGCAGGCCTGGGTGCCGGAGTAGTCGAATTCGCAAGCCTGGCCAATGACGATCGGTCCCGCGCCGATGATGAGGATCGATTTGATGTCTTGGCGCTTCGGCATGGGCGATATCCATTGTCTGGCTGCGCAAAAAGCCGGCCAGGGTGGGAGGTCACCGGGTCGGGTCGCGCATTGAGGGTCTTTTCAGGCTAGAAGCGGCTTATAGGCAAATGTTTTTGCAAACGGAACCCCATAAATCACGGAATCGACAGGAATTCGGACCGGCCTTTGGAAGCCTATTGCCCACGGGGCGCGACGAGCGTGCGAATCTCGCCGCCAAGCGCCGGATTGGCAATGGCTTCAGGTGCCTGTTCGAGCGTGATCCGACGCGAAATCAGCTGCTCCACCTTGATCGCGCCTGAGGCGATGAGATCGGCTGCGCGCCCGTGTGTGAATGGGTTGAGGAAAGAGCTGATAAGGTTCACTTCGCGAAATAGCAGGTCAAAGGGTTCGATTTCTATCTTTGCGCCTTGCGGCATGACGCCGAGGATGACGGCAGTGCCGCCACGCCTTGCGAGCTTCGGCGCCTGCATCATCGTTTCCAGCACGCCAGCACATTCAAAGACGACGTCGGCGCCGCCGGGCAGCAAACCTTGATCGCCGGTAATGCTGCTGACGACATCCGCGTGTGACGGATCGAAAGTCGCGGTGGCACCGAGTGTTTCGGCAAGCGCGCGTTTCTCGGCATTGCGGGTGACGAGGAGAATACGTGTTGCGCCGGCAAGCCGGGCAAGCTGGACGGTGAGCAGGCCGATTACGCCGCCGCCGAGCACGATGACCGAAGCGCCGGTCTTGATATTGGCGAGATCGACGCCGTGGAGGCAGCAGGCCAGCGGCTCGCAAAAGGCGCCGTGTAGCGGATCCAGGCCAGGCGGCAGGGCGAAGGCCTGTTTTTGTGGCAGGATGACGTAGTCGGCAAAACCGCCGTCTCCGTGGATGCCGATAGCCTGCAGGTTCCGGCAGAGATTGACCCGGCCATTATGGCATTCCTCACATCGGCCGCAGGCAATATTGGGATCACCCGTTACGCGCATACCAGGGTGGAAGCCGCTGATCTCGGAGCCGACTGCTTCGATGATGCCGGTGAATTCGTGGCCAAGGGTTACTGGTGGATGGGAGGGGAACTCGCCGAGGAAAAGATGGCGGTCGGTACCGCAGATGCCGCAGGCTTCGACGCGCACCAGCAGATCACCCGGTCCTGGAACGGGCTTTTCGACCTCGCGCAGAAACAGCTTTCCGGTCGCTTCCAGGCGGACGGCTTTCATCGGCATTCTCCTCCAGGTCTCCTCATCATCAGGAAGCGGGAAAGCAGGAGTCGCGTCAAGCAGTTGCCGGAATTTCTTCAGCCGAAGCGTCGGCGAGCTTCCTCGACAAAACTCCGGCTGACGGGAATCTGCGTGCCATCACGCGTGAGGATCAGGATCTTGCCGTTATCGCGTTTCAGGGCTTCGACATGAGCGTCGGCCACCCAATGCGACCTGTGCACCTGAAGCCCTGGCGTTCCTCCGATCTCGCGCAACGCATCGGAGAAGCGCAGCAGCACCAGCTCGCGACCGCGACTGGTGACGACCTCGGTATAGTGATCCTGCACGGAAAGGCGCAGCAGGGCGCCGCGGTTCTGCGGCTTCAGCCGGTCGAGGATCGAGGTCGCCGGCGGTGTTTGCGCCGTTGCCTGCTCAATCTGGCGATGCATGGCGAGATAGGTCAGAAAGCAGAAGAGGGCGCAGAGCGGCAGCGCGAAGAGCGCCCTTGCGAGGCCGCCGCCAAGCGCGGCCGAATTGCCGCTGAAGGCATAGTCGATGAAGCCGATGGCAAAGCCGATCGGCAGGGCTGCGACCAGCGAGCCGATCATCATGCGCCAGAACATGCGATCCAGCACTTTGCGCAGCAGCGCATCGGCGAGAACTGAAAACAGGATGGCAATCGACCAGGCGACGGCGTGCAGGATCAGCCAGTAGGCGAAGCGCTTGCCGACTGCCATGCTTTCCATCGTGCCATAGGGGCCGGTGATCGCGAAGATCAGGACGACGGCGAGGAAGGTTCCCCAGAAACGCGGCGCGCGCCAGAAGACCTGCAATTCGCGAAGCGTGGATTGCAAGGATGGGTGATCCACGAAGTTTTCCCGCCGTCTACGCCATGTTTGTTGAGAGGAATGCAGTCATGCCGGAAACAGAGGACGAATTCAACCGGAGCCGCTCATGACCCTGGAACCTCTGCTTAATGCCCCCGTCGCCATTCAAATCCACGTTGCCGCCGTCGTGCCGGCGGCTATCCTCGGCGCTTATCTGCTTGCATGGCCGAAGGGCGCGCCGCGGCACCGTATGCTCGGCAAGATCTGGATGGCGCTGATGGTGGTAACGGCGCTGTCGAGCTTCTTCATCCACGAGATCAATCTCGTCTATGGCTTCAGCCCAATCCATCTTCTTTCTGTCTTCGTGCTCGCCGGAAGCTGGCGAGCAATTCTCGCTGCGCGGCGTCATGATATCCGCACCCATCGGCGGATCGTATCGGGCATGTATTTCGGCGGCATCGTCGTTGCAGGCCTTGCGACATTGCTGCCGGGCCGGCTGATGCATGCGGTCACGTTCTCCGGCAATAGCTGGCTTGCCCTGGCGCTGCTCGGGCTGGTCACCGCTGCGATCGGCGCGGCCATCGGGTTTCGTCCGCGCCGCAGCCGGGTTGCGTGAGGAAGCGGCTGGAATTCGTCTTTGCGGCGGATATATAACTGACTCCTGAGAGCATGCATGAGCGCATCGCCGGGGAGATCGAACATGGAATGGAAAGGCCGGCGTCAGTCCGACAATATCGAGGATCGTCGTAGCGATCCGTCCGGTGGCTTGGGGGGACGTAATCCATTCGGCCGTGGCGGCGGCTTCAATTTTCCGTCGGGTGGCGGCGTTGGTCGCCGTGGCGGCGGGCTCAGCATCGGCACGATCATCTTTCTCGTCGTCATCTACCTGATCTTCAAGGCGATGGGCGTCGACCTGCTGCAGGTGATGGAGGGCGGCGGCTCAATGGATGGCGCTGGCGGCTCCGGTTATTCGCAGAGTGACTCCTCCCCGCAGGCTCCCGCCAATGATGAGATGACTGCCTTCGTGCGCACGGTTCTCGCCGAAACCGAAGATACCTGGCACGGCATCTTCCAGTCTCAGGGCAAGGATTACGAGGAGCCGCGCCTCGTTCTCTTCTCCGGCCAGACGCAGTCGGCCTGCGGATTTGCGTCGGCTGCGACCGGCCCCTTCTACTGCCCCGGAGACCACAAGGTCTATCTCGACACGGCCTTCTTCCAGGAGCTTTCCGATCGGTTCGGCGCTTCAGGCGATTTCGCCGAAGCGTATGTGATCGCCCATGAGGTCGGCCATCATGTGCAGAACCTGCTCGGCATCTTGCCGAAGTTCAATGAGGCTCGCCAGCGCATGAGCGAGGCGGACGCAAACAAGATGTCGGTTCGCGTCGAGCTGCAGGCGGATTGCTTTGCCGGCATCTGGGGCAAGTTTACACAGCAGAAGGGTATTCTCGACGCTGGCGATCTCGAGGAGGCGCTGAACGCTGCGCAGCAGATCGGCGACGATACGCTGCAGAAGCGTTCGCAGGGCTATGTCGTGCCGGAGAGTTTCAACCACGGCACGTCGGCGCAGCGCATGCGCTGGTTCAAGCGTGGCTTCGACAGCGGGCAGCTTTCGGCCTGCGATACCTTCTCCAACCCGATCTGATCGAAATATCCGGCACCTTGCCTGAAGGCAGGGTACCGGTATGCCGGTTAGCTTACTTTTCGCTGTCCATGTGCTTGAGTTGGGCTTCTGGATAACGGGCACCCTTCGCAGCCCCTTTTGGCACGGCGCGTTCGATCGCGGAGAGATCGTCTGCGGTGAGCTCCACTGCGCGGGAGCCGAGCGCTTCCGTCAGCCGATCGCGACGGCGGGCGCCGACCAACGGCACGATATCCGTCCCCTGAGCTGCTACCCAGGCGATCGCGACCTGCGCAACCGAGGCGCCCTTGATGGTCGCGATTTTCCGGAGTTCTTCGACCAGGGCAAGGTTTTCATCGATATTGCCTTCCTGGAAGCGCGGGCTGACGGCGCGGAAATCGCCTGCGCCCTGCTGGCCTTTCTGCCAGTGGCCGCTGATGAGGCCGCGCGACAGCACCCCATAGGCTGTGATGGAAATGCCGAGTTCGCGGGTTGTCGGCAGGATCTCATCCTCGATGCCGCGTGAGATCAGTGAATATTCGATCTGCAGGTCGGCAATCGGTGCGACGGCCGCAGCCCGGCGGATCGTATCGGCGCCGACCTCGGAGAGGCCGACATGGCGGACGTAGCCGGCCTTGATGAGATCGGAGATCGCGCCGACCGTGTCCTCGATCGGCACGTTTGGATCGAGACGGGCAGGGCGGTAGATGTCGATATAGTCGACGCCTAGGCGCTGCAGCGTATAGGCAAGGAAGTTCTTCACGGCGATGGGCCGCGCGTCGTAGCCGTTCCAGCCATTGGAGGGATCGCGCAACGCGCCGAACTTGACGCTGATGATCGCGTCTTCGCGCTTGCGGCCCTTGAGCGCCTCGCCGATCAGCATTTCATTGTGGCCCATGCCGTAGAAGTCGCCTGTGTCGAGCAGGTTGACGCCGGCGTCGAGCGCGGCATGGATGGTCGCAATGCTTTCAGCACGGTCGGACGGGCCGTACATGCCCGACATGCCCATGCAGCCGAGGCCGATAGCCGAGACTTCTGGGCCGGTTTTTCCCAAACGATGAATCTGCATTTTTTTCTCCTTCAGCGGCGGCGATGCCGTCTTCGGATGCTGTTTTATCGCGCTCAAGTTTGTGCGATAATCCGGATAGTCTCGAACAGGCCGTACGGGAAAATGCACAATGGATGACCTTCCCCTCAGTGATCTGGATGCCTTTGCCGCAATTGCAAGAGAACGCAGTTTCCGCTCCGCAGCCCGCAAGCGCGGGGTTTCCGCGTCGTCGCTGAGTGATTCCCTGCGGCGCCTCGAAGAGCGGCTCGGGGTCAGGCTTCTCAATCGGACGACGCGCTCCGTCACGCCGACGGCGGCGGGCCAGCGATTGCTCGACAAGCTTTCACCGGCCCTTTCGGAAGTGGCCGCCGCGCTCGGTCAGCTCGATAGTTTTCGCGACAGTCCGGTGGGCACGCTCAGGCTCAACGTGCCGAGTATCGTCCTGAAGCTTTTCATGGCGGATCTCGCCGCGCGGTTTCTGGCGCTCTATCCGCAGATCACGCTGGAGATTATTGGCGAAGATACATTCATCGACGTGCTGGCCGCCGGCTTCGACGCCGGCATTCGCTATGACGAGCGGCTGGAGCGCGACATGATCGCCGTGCCGATCGGCCCGCGCCGGCAGCGCTATGTGACGGCGGCTGCTCCCGCCTATCTGGAAAAGCGGGGCGTGCCGCAGCATCCGAGAGATCTGCTGGAGCATAGCTGCATCCGGCATCGCTTCATCAGCGGCGCTACGCTTGCCTGGGAATTCGAACGAGATGGTGAAGTGCTCGTGATTACGCCGTCCGGCCCCATCATCGCCAATGCGGTGGAGATGGAAATCGAAGCCACGCTTGCCGGTCTTGGCGTCATCCGTACCTTTGAAGAGCTGCTTGCGCCGGGGATTGCGGAAGGCCGGCTGGTGCGGATCCTCAGCGAGTGGGACAGCGAATTTTCCGGCCCGTTTCTTTACTATCAGAGCCGCCGCCATATGCCCGCGCCGTTGCGGGCCTTTGTCGATTTTGTGCGGATGGAGCAACGAAAGAACGCCTGAGCCATCAGTTTTGGCGGCCTCTCCATCAAGAATATTGAAATGTTCACGTATTGTTTCGGTCATTCCGATCGGCTATGTCATTTATTCGGCGACAAGCTCGTATTTCCAGAAAATATCAGCTGTAGAGATGTGTCATGCTTGATCCGAAATTCGTTCGCCGCGGCCTTTTCCTGGTCTTCATCATTCTCTTTCTGGATATTATCGGCATCGCCATCATCATGCCGGTGCTGCCTGTTTACCTGGAGGAACTGACGGGCGGCACGGTCAGCGATGCGGCTGTCGATGGCGGCTGGCTGATGCTGATCTATTCGCTGATGCAGTTCCTGTTTGCGCCGCTGCTCGGAAACTTGAGCGACCGTTTCGGGCGCCGTCCGATCCTGCTGCTCTCGGTGCTGACCTTCGCGTTCGACAATTTCATCTGCGCCATCGCCACCAGTTATTGGATGCTCTTCGTCGGCCGCGTGCTTGCCGGCATCAGCGGCGGCAGCTTCGCTACCTGCTCGGCTTACATTGCGGACATCAGCAATGAAGAGAACCGCGCCAAGAATTTCGGCCTCATCGGCATCGCCTTCGGTGTCGGTTTCACGGTCGGTCCCGTCATCGGCGGCTTCCTTGGCGAATTTGGACCGCGCGTGCCGTTCTTCGGCGCGGCGGCGCTTTCCTTCATCAATTTTGTTGCCGCCTGTTTCCTGCTGCCCGAAACGCTCGAAGAGAAAAACCGTCGCACTTTCGAATGGAAGCGCGCAAACCCGCTCGGCGCTTTGCGGCAAATGCGGCATTATCCCGGTATCGGCTGGGTTTGCCTGGTGATGTTTCTGTTCTTTCTCGCCCATGCCGTCTATCCGTCGGTCTGGTCCTTCGTCTCGACCTTCCGCTACGGCTGGAGCGAAGGACAGATCGGCCTGTCGCTCGGCATCTACGGCATCGGTGCGGCCCTCGTCATGGGGCTTGTCCTGCCGCGTGTCGTGCCTGTTCTCGGTGAATGGAAGACGGCGGTGCTCGGCCTCTGTTTCTCGATGGTGGCGCTTTCAGGTTATGCTTTGGCCTGGGAGGGCTGGGTCGTCTACACCGTGATCGTACTGACGGTCATGGAGAATGTTGCCGATCCGCCGCTGCGCAGCATTGCCGCCGGCAAGGTGCCGCCATCCGCACAGGGTGAGCTGCAGGGCGCACTCACGAGCATCAGCAGCATCACGACGATCATCGGTCCGCTGATCTTCACACAGATGTTCGGCTATTTCACCAAGCCGGATGCACCGATCACCTTTGCCGGCGCGCCTTATCTGCTAGCAGCGTTCTTCATCCTCGTTGCTGCGGTTGTATTTCTGACGCGCGTGACGACATCGAAAGCGCCGGCACAAGCTTTCAACGCGGCGGAGTGATCCATCAAAAACAGTGAAGCCGTGATGAATTTTTCAGCATCTGCCTGTTCTGGGGTGGTTCTTTGTGCCGCTTTGCTCTAAGCCCACATGATATTTTGCCGCGCTGCGGCCCTTAACGATTCAATTTCAGGAATAGTGTCATGGACACGCCGATCGACGTGCGCGCCGTCGCGCATGCAAACGACAACCGCTGGTCTGCGCATTTTCGCGCCACGCTGATGCTCGGCGTGCCGTTGATCGGCGCCCAGCTTGCACAATTCGGCATCGGAATGACCGATGTGATGATCGTCGGTCAGCTCGGAGCCGAGCATCTTGCTGCCATGGTGCTTTCCGCCCAGTTCCTGTTCACGATCCTGATTTTCGGTTCGGGCTTTGCGATTGCCGTCATCCCGATGGTGGCTCAAGCCTACGGCCGCGGCGATGTCGTGAGCGTGCGCCGGTCGCTGCGCATGGGGATCTGGGTTGTCATCTGCTATTGGCTGCTGATGCAGCCGGCCTTTTATAATTCCGAGGCAATCCTGCGGTACTTTGGGCAGAAGCCTGAAGTGGCGAAGCTTGCCCACGGTTATATCATCATCGGTCAGTTCGGTGTGCTGCCCGGTCTGCTTTACAACGTCATGCGCGGGCTCGTCAGCGCCATTGGCAAGGCTGGCGTCATTCTCCAGGTCACCATTGCCATGCTGGTGCTGAATGCGATTGGCGCCTATATCCTCGTGCTCGGCCATTTCGGCTTTCCGGTCATGGGCCTTGGAGGTGCTGCGATCGTGTCCGTCGCGGTGCAGACGGCGGGCTTCCTCTTCATCCTCTCCTATGTGCAGGGCAGGGAGGAGACGCGGCGCTATGAGATCTTCGTGCGCTTCTGGAAGCCGGACTGGCATGCCTTCTTCGAGGTCGTCCGCCTCGGCCTGCCGATCAGCATCACCATCCTCGCTGAAGTCAGTCTCTTCACGGCAGCATCGCTGCTGATGGGGCATATCGGCACGATCGAGCTTGCTGCGCATGGAATCGCCCTGCAATGGGCGTCGATGGCCTTCATGATCCCGCTCGGTCTCGGCCAGGCGGCAACCGTTCGTGTCGGCGTTGCGCACGGGCAGGGCGATCATGCCGGGCTGGTGAGGGCGGCTATCACAGTGCTCATCATTGCTGCCGCTGCGTCCATCATCGGCAGCATCATCTTTGCTGCCATACCGCAGGTCCTGGCGCGGCTCTTCCTTGATGTCAGCCTGCCGGAGGCACCCGAGGTGCTGGCCTATGCCGGTCCGCTGATCGTCATCGCCGGTCTCTTCCAGTTCGTCGACGGCCTGCAGGCAATCGCAAGCGGACTGCTGCGTGGACTGAAGGATGCGCGCGTGCCGATGGTCATGGCGCTGATCGCCTATTGGCCGATCGGCTTCTTCCTCGCCTGGGCCTTTGCCTTCCCGCTCGGCTTCGGCGGGCTTGGAATCTGGTATGGTTTTCTCGTCGGGCTGGCTGCGGCTGCCGCCATGCTCTGTGCCCGCTTCTACATTCTCGTTCGCCGAGAGGGCGCGACGGCCGGGATTTAAGCCGGCCGTCATATCTCAGCTGTCAGGCCGCAACGGGCTTATAGCTGGCGATATCGGCGCGAATTCCGAGGCGAGCGAACATTTCCTGAGGGTCGAAATTGGCGGCCTTGTGGGCTGCGGCAACGACCGCCCGTACGCGTTCGACGACATCGGCGTTTTCCCATTCGGCAACCGTCACGAAATTGAATTCGCCGGGACCGGCAATCTGTTCCAGCACCGTATGATTGATGAAGCCGTCCTGTGCCTCAAGCACCTTGTGGGTCATCATCACATTGACAAGAAATTCCTCACGCGCCGCAGCCGGCACGACGAATTTGTCTATCCTGTAGAAAGCTCCGCTCATCCAGTCTTCTCCTGCATCTGATGTGTTGCAGGCAGTTCTGTAATTCCTCAAGTTAAGTTGAGGTCAACATGCGGGCAAAGAAAAAGGCCCGCCTGGGCGAGCCTTGATCCGGATCAACGTTCGGCGAGTGCCGGTTCGCCCTTCTTCTCGCGCACCATGTTGACGAAGCGACGGAAGAGGTAGTGGCTGTCCTGCGGGCCGGGGGAGGCTTCCGGGTGGTGCTGGACAGAGAAGACCGGTTTACCAAGAACGCGCAGGCCGCAATTGGTGCCGTCGAACAGCGATACGTGAGTCTCTTCAACGCCTTCGGGCAGCGACTTCGTGTCAACCGCGAAGCCGTGGTTCATGGAGACGATCTCGACCTTGCCGGTCGTGTGATCCTTGACCGGATGGTTCGCGCCGTGATGGCCCTGATGCATCTTTTCGGTCTTGGCGCCGAGCGCGAGGCCGAGCATCTGGTGGCCGAGGCAGATGCCGAAGACGGGGATATCGGTGCCGATCAGTTCCTTGATGACCGGCACGGCATATTCGCCTGTGGCGGCCGGGTCGCCCGGGCCGTTCGACAGGAAGATGCCATCCGGCTGCAGGGCGAGCACGTCCTCAGCGCTCGTCGTTGCCGGCATGACGGTGACCTTGCAGTCGAGGCCGGCGAAGAGGCGCAGGATGTTGCGCTTGACGCCGTAATCCAGGCAGACGACATGATACTTCGTGTCGGCAGCGCCGAGCTCGCCGTATCCTTCGTTCCAGACCCAGGGGGTCTGCGACCACTGCGAGGACTGACCGGACGAAGCGATCCTGGCGAGGTCGAGACCTTCGAGGCCGCTCCAGGCCTTGGCCTCCGCCTTCAGTGCGTCGACGTCGAAATTGCCGGAGGGCTCGTGAGCGATGACGGCGTTGGGCGAGCCGTTTTCGCGGATCCAGGCCGTCAGCGCGCGGGTGTCGATGCCGCAGAGGCCGATGATGCCGCGGGCCTTCAGCCAGGCGTCAAGATGCTTGGCGGCACGGTAGTTCGAAGGTTCGGTGATATCGGCCTTGAAGATGACGCCGACTGCGCCGTGGCGCGCTGCCGGTGTCAGATCTTCGATATCTTCTTCGTTGGTGCCGATATTGCCGATATGCGGGAAGGTGAAGGTGACGATCTGGCCGAGATAGGAGGGGTCGGTGAGGATTTCCTCGTAGCCGGTTAGTGCCGTATTGAAGACGGCCTCCGCCTGGATCTTGCCGGTTGCGCCGATACCCTTGCCTTCGATGACGGTGCCATCGGCAAGAACGAGCAGGGCGGTCGGCTTTTCGGTTGTCCAGGGTGCTGTCGCGGTCATCTTCATCCCGTTTCCGGCGGGCTTGGCGTTCTGGCAACGCGAGCCGGCCATTTGATCTCGCAGGTGCAGGCGCGCGGCTTTGGCCGCGTTTGACGCCTGATCACGAATTTTGGTGCAGGTGGCGGTAGATAGCCACGCTCTCTGCCTAGGTCAATCTTTGTACTGCAGATTGCGGCACTTTTCCTGCCGATATTGCCGCGATTCTCGCAATTTATTTGATCCCATGCATCAGCCTGGTTTATGAAAGCGCCATTTAAAAGGAGTAACGACATGCTGCGCGATCAACTCGCCACTGAGCTCAAAGAGGCCATGAAGGCAAAGAAGATGGACCGTCTCGGCACCATCCGCCTCATCCAGGCCGCGATCAAGGATCGTGACATCGCCAATCGCGGCGCCGGTAAGGAAGAGGCTGGCGATGAGGAGGTGTTGCAGATCCTCGCCAAGATGGTGAAGCAGCGCGATGAGTCGGCGAAGATTTACGAGGAAAATGCCCGTCCGGAGCTGGCAGCGAAGGAACGCGCTGAAATTGCCGTCATCCAGGATTTCCTGCCCAAGCAGCTTTCGGATGATGAAGTGCGCGCCAATATTGCAGCCATCATCAAGGAAGTCGGCGCCGAAGGCCCGAAGGACATGGGCAAAATCATGGCTGCTCTCAAAGAGCGTTATGCCGGCCAGATGGACTTTGCCAAGGCTTCCGGCACGGTCAAAGAGCTCTTGAAATAAGGCGCCTTGCCTGCGGTTGTTCTTCGACCGCAGGCCCAAGCACGGCTTCGGCGGCTGAATCGATGATGGCGAATTTCGCCGCCTGATAATTCCAATATTCGAGTACGAAACCGCGGGAAAGCCAGAAATCGCCCTTTCTCGGCGGCTCGGTCCATCCCACGCTTCCCATGTCGGCCGCCTGTGTGAGCAGGCGTTTCAGGTGCGTATTGGAAATCATGAACTGATCGCGAATCTCGCGCAGCGACAGCGGACCGACGACGACGCGGTCGGCAAAATGTGGAAAGCCGGCCAGGCGCGAAATCAGGTAATCCATCACAAGGCCGCCGGAATTGGCCCAGTTGAAGAGGTTGAAGGTGGCGCCGGGATCGCGCACGGCTTCGGTCTCGATAATCTTCTTGGCGATGAGCGGCTGCAGGCGGGCGATCAATGTGGGATCAGTCGTCAGATTTTCCGCGCGGCGGCAGCCGTCGAGGCTATCCAGAATCATCAGGTGGGCGATCAGCCATTTGGTAAAATGCTGCTCGGCCGTTTCCGTCGGCTCGAGGAAGCGGGTGCGTTTGTCGTCGCCCGGAATGGGACGCAGAAACCGGTAGGCCAGCATCTCCTGCACGAAGGCGGCTGCCGTGTTGCGGCTGGCGATCTTGTTCTGGATGACGAAATTGATGAAGCGGCCGGAATAGAGGCCTCGTCTCTCATCGCCAGGATAGCCGTAATAGAGAGCGAAACCGGTATGCGCCATCAGCCAACGCTGTTGTGCGGCGAATATCGATGCAATACGCGGGCTATCGCGATAAATCGCGAGCATTTGATTGGCACAATGAAGAATTGCAGCAAGAAAATTATCGTCGGCTGCAAGATTTTCTGCGGTATAGGCCATGACGCTGTCCAGGAGTTTCGTGGATTCATTTGCCACGCCTATTGGAAGTGTCAATGCTTTTGTGTTTTAGGGGTTAATTGGTAAGGTAAAGCTCAATAGAATGGCTGCGTATAGCCTAAAAATTAAGAAGGCAGGAGCTGGGGGCGCTCCTGCCTTCTTGCTCTTTGCTTCCGTCAGCGACACAGGGTCGAAACCCAAGCCGGCGGGTATTTGCAAAGGCACCCTTGCGAGGCGGCGCCGGGGGTAGGGATGGTGCCTCGCGTGGGGATCGCTTTGTTGACATCGAGCTTATGGCCAGCCCTCTGCTTATTCAAATTACAAAAATATAATAATCCCGGATTCGGCCTTCCTTGTTATGAATGTTGAGTTCAGCCGCGCAGTCCGGAAAAGCGGACGCAATCCTTTTAACCGGTTATTTTTACATCTTCTTTTTTGAAACCGCTTTCCGCAGACCGGGGATCGCCGACCTGCGGGAAATTGGGAAATGTCAAAAATGTCGCACCCTCTGTCAGGGTCCGATAACGCATTGTTGAGTGGCTTCGGCGGATGTTTGTGACAGTGTCTCCCACCCTGTGAAAAGCGGGATTTACGGCAGAAGTTTCGTGGCGCAGCGGATCAAAGCTGCTTATATGGAAGTGCTGCAAGAGGTAGAGATGCGCTTTTCCCCCACCTTCCTGGACGATATCCGCGACCGCGTTCCCATTTCGAACGTGATTGCGCGGCGCGTGAGCTGGGACAAGCGCAAGACCAACGTGTCGCGCGGCGACTATTGGGCCTGCTGCCCCTTCCACGGCGAGAAGTCGCCGAGCTTCCATTGCGAGGACCGCAAGGGCCGCTACCATTGCTTCGGTTGCGGCGTGACCGGCGACCATTTCCGCTTCCTGACCGAGCTCGAAGGCCTGAGCTTCCCCGAAGCCGTGCAGACGATCGCCGACATGGCCGGCGTGCCGATGCCGATTGCCGATCCGCAGATGGAAAAGCGCGAGAAGGAGCGCACGTCGCTGCTCGACGTCATGGAAATGGCGACGCAGTTCTTCCAGGATCAGTTGCAGACGGCAAATGGGGCCAGAGCGCGCGCCTATTTGCGCGATCGCGGTCTGACGGGGCGGACGATCGAGACCTTCAGGCTCGGTTTTGCGCCCGACAGCCGCAATGCGCTGAAAGAATTCTTGGCTGGCAAGGGTGTCAGCAAAGAGCAGATCGAGGCTTGCGGACTAGTGGTGCATGAAAACGTGCCGGTTTCCTATGACCGGTTCCGCGACCGCATCATGTTCCCGATCCTTTCCTCCCGCGAAAAGGTCATCGCCTTCGGCGGCCGCGCCATGTCGCCGGATGCGCCGGCGAAATATCTCAATTCCAATGAGACCGAGCTCTTCCATAAGGGCAATGTTCTCTACAATTTCGCACGTGCGCGCCGTTCGCTGCAGGGCGCGAATGGCGAAGGCACGATCATTGCCGTCGAAGGCTATATGGATGTCATCGCGCTGCATCAGGCAGGCGTCGAAAACGCCGTCGCGCCGCTCGGCACGGCGCTGACTGAAAACCAGCTTGATCTGCTGTGGAAGATGACATCGCAGCCAGTACTCTGCTTCGATGGCGACGGCGCCGGCATCCGTGCCGCCAACCGCGCCGCTGATCTGGCGCTGCCGCATCTGAAGCCGGGGCGCAGCGTGCGTTTCGCATTGCTGCCCGATGGCAAGGATCCTGATGACCTCGTGAAACACGAGGGCAGGGCACCTTTCGACAGGGTCATGGCACAGGCCAAGCCGCTCTCGGAAATGCTCTGGGATCGCGAGGTGAGAGCCGGCAAGTTCGATACGCCGGAAGCGCGCGCTGAACTGGAAGCACGACTGAGGCAGCTCGTTGCCGTCATCGCCGACGAGAATGTGCGGCGCCATTACCAGCGGGATATGCGCGACAAGTTGAACAGTTTCTTCCAACCGCAGTTCCAGAATCGTAGCGGCGGCGAGCGACGCAATTTCGGCGGCAGCACCGGTAGTGGCAATTTCCGCGGCCAGAAGGGCGGCGCTCCCGCAGGGCCTCGAACCCCCGTTGCCGCATCGGATCGCCTGACCCGTTCGGGCCTTGTGCGGGGTCACCAGGGCAATACGGCGCTGAGAGAATGCGTGCTGGCCCTGACCGTCGTCAACCATCCCGCCTTGATGCTCGACGATTACGACGAAATCGCTTCCATAGAATACGACAATCGCGACTTGCAGAAGCTCTGGTCCGAAATGCTTGGTGCGGCGGCAGTCGTCGCCGGACCGCATCTGACGCGCGACTATCTGCTGGAATGCCTCGATGTTGCCGGTTTCGGTCCGTTGCTCAAGAGCCTCGATCAGCAGGTGCGCAACGCCCGGCTCTGGACGGCCACCGAGGAGGCGGCGATGGAGGATGCCCGCGAGGGCTATCGTCAGGCGCTTGCCTTTCATAAGCGCGCCAAGGACCTGCGCTGGCAGAAGATCGAGCTGGAGCGCGATATCGCGCAGGCGACGGAGGCCGGTGATGATGCCGAGATCGATCGGCTGATGCGCGCGTCGCAGGAAGTGCAATACGAGGCGTTGCGGCTCGAAAACCAGGAAGCCATTATCGATGGCTTCGGTGTGCTCTCCGGCCGCGTCAAGGGCGCTGCGAGCCACTGATGTCGCTGGCCGAACACGACGAACCGTCCTTTTCCGCGTCCGACGCGCTGTTTGCGGGTACCCAGCCGCTCGATGTGCTGAAGCGCGTTTATGGCTATTCCGCTTTTCGCGGCCGGCAGCAGGAAGTTGTGGAGCATGTCGTTGCCGGGGGCGATGCCGTGGTGCTGTTTCCGACCGGCGCCGGCAAGTCGCTCTGCTTCCAGATCCCGGCTCTTTGCCGCGCGGGTCTCGGCATCGTCGTTTCGCCCCTGATTGCGCTGATGCGCGATCAGGTGGAGGCGATGAAGCAGCTTGGAATTCGGGCCGCGGCGCTGAACTCCTCCATTTCGCGTGAAGAATATGTCGCGATCCGTCGCGGCGTTTCTTCCGGCGAACTTGATCTGCTTTATGTGACGCCCGAGCGCATCCTGATGGATGGGTTCCGGGAGCTGATCGGCAATGCCAGGGTTGCGCTATTCGCTATCGACGAAGCGCACTGCGTTTCGCAATGGGGCCATGATTTCCGGCCGGAATATCGCGAACTCGGCAAGCTCTCGGAACAATATCCTGGCGTGCCGCGCATCGCGCTGACGGCCACCGCCGATCCGCATACACGCGAAGACATTATTGAGCGCCTGATGCTCGACAATGCCTCGGTCTTCACGACGAGTTTCGACCGGCCGAATATTTCCTATGAGATCGTCGAACGGGATCAGCCGCGCCAGCAGCTCCTGCGCTTCCTGTCCGGCCACAAAGGCAATAGCGGCATCGTCTATTGCCTGTCGCGAGCCAAGGTGGAGGAGACTGCCGACTGGCTGAACACGCAGGGCATTCGAGCGCTGCCCTATCATGCCGGCATGGATCGGGCGCTGCGCGATGCCAATCAGGATGCCTTTCTGAAGGAAGAAGAGCTCTGCCTCGTTGCGACCGTCGCCTTCGGCATGGGCATCGACAAGCCGAATGTGCGTTATGTCGCTCATCTCGATCTGCCGGGCTCGGTTGAGGCCTATTATCAGGAGACGGGTCGCGCCGGACGTGACGGCCTGCCGTCCGAGGTATGGATGGCCTATGGCATGGCCGATGTGATCCAGCGCCGGCGGATGATCGATGAGGGCAATGCGGCCGACGAGATCAAGCGCATCGAGCGCGGCAAGCTGAATGCGCTGCTGGCGATTTGCGAGACGGCCTCCTGTCGGCGGCAGGCGATCCTGGCGCATTTCGGCGAAGCGCATGGCGGCAAATGCGGTGGCTGCGATACCTGCCTGAAGCCGGTCGAGACCTGGGATGGCACTGAAGCGGCAATCAAGGCGCTGGCTGCGATCTACCGCACCGGCGAGCGCTTCGGCGCCGGCCATGTCATCGATGTGCTTGTCGGCAACGTCAACGAGAAGACGGAACGCTTCCGCCATGTCGATCTGCCGGTTTTCGGCGCAGGCAAGGATATTGCTGTTCGTACCTGGCAATCGGTCTATCGCCAGCTGATGGCGATGGGGCTGATCCGGGTCGATCATGAAGCTTTCGGCGCCCTAAAACTCGAGCCCGAGGCGCGGGCCGTTTTCAAACGCGAGCGCGAGGTCTTTTTCCGCAAGGACCGCGCTCCCTCGGAGCGAAGAGCAAAGAAAACCGAGCGCGCGGAGCGCAGGACCGGGCTTTCGGGGGCGGATGGTTCGCTCTTCGAAGCGCTGAGAACCGAGCGTATGTCGATTGCCAAGTCGCTCGGCGTGCCGCCCTATGTGGTGTTCCCCGACACAACACTGATCGCCTTCGCCACCGAGCGGCCGCGCAGCCGTAAGGAACTGCTCGGCATTTCCGGCGTCGGCCAGTCGAAGCTCGAGCGCTACGGCGACGCCTTCCTCGATATCATTCTTTCGCACGACGAGTAACGCCCGTGCCGGCCGGCTTTCGCCTTTCTACGTCAGGACGCCATATTTCTGGGATGATGGCGGGGTCCGAGCGAGCAGGATCTGATCGAGCATCCCGAATGGTCCGAGGAGCTTGACCGGCCGACCTTTCTGCTTGTCACGGTTGAGCGTTGAGCAAGACAAGCCGATGGCGATGTGCTAACCGACGCTCAACGGGAAACATCAAGAGAAGGGCCTATAATGACCTCGAATTTCCTCTCGCATCTGCGCGGCGAACTGGCCGCGCTGAAGGATGCCGGCCTCTATAAGTCCGAACGTGTGATCACCTCCAAGCAGGCCGGCGAAATCGCCGTTGCCTCCGGTGAGCGCGTGCTGAATTTCTGTGCCAACAACTATCTCGGCCTGGCCGACAACGAAGAGCTGGCGGATGCCGGCAAGAAGGCGCTCGATCGTTATGGTTATGGCATGGCCTCGGTGCGTTTTATCTGTGGAACGCAGGAAGAGCACAAGCAGCTCGAGGCGCGCATCTCCTCCTTCCTCGGCATGGAAGACACGATCCTCTATTCCTCCTGCTTCGATGCCAATGGCGGCCTGTTCGAGACGCTGCTATCCGAAGAGGATGCGATCATTTCCGATGCGCTGAACCATGCGTCGATCATCGATGGCGTGCGCCTCTCCAAGGCCAAGCGTTTCCGTTATGCCAACAATGACATGGCGGCGCTTGAAGAGGAGCTGAAGAAGGCGGAAGGCAGCCGCTTCAAGATGATCGCGACGGATGGTGTCTTCTCCATGGACGGCATCATCGCCAATCTGCAGGGTGTCTGCGATCTTGCCGAAAAATATGGCGCAATGGTCATGGTGGATGACAGCCATGCCGTCGGTTTCGTCGGCAAGCATGGCCGCGGCTCGCCCGAATATTGCGGCGTCGAAGGCCGGATCGATATCATCACCGGCACGCTCGGCAAGGCGCTCGGCGGCGCGTCCGGCGGTTATACCTCGGGCAAGGCAGAGATCGTCGAATGGCTGCGGCAGCGTTCGCGCCCCTATCTCTTCTCCAATACGCTGGCGCCTGTCATTGCCGCCGCCTCGCTGAAGGTCTTCGACCTGATCGACAATGGCGATGCGCTGCGTGAGCGGCTGACGGCCAATGCATCGCTTTTCCGCTCCGAAATGACCAAGCTCGGCTTCACGCTGGCAGGCGAGGGACATGCGATCATCCCGGTCATGCTGGGCGATGCGAAGCTTGCGCAGGATATGGCCGCACTGATGCTGAAGAAGGGCGTCTATGTTATCGGCTTCTCCTTCCCCGTCGTGCCGAAGGGTCAGGCGCGTATCCGCACGCAGATGTCGGCTGCGCATTCGAAAGCGGACGTGGAACGGGCGATCGCCGTCTTTGCCGAAGCGGGCCGCGAACTCGGCGTGATTTGAGAGCCTTGAGGAGAGAAAAGATCATGTCCAACATGATGAAAGCGCTGGTCAAGGCGAAGCCGGAAGTTGGTCTCTGGATGGAGAACGTGCCGGTGCCGGAGGTCGGCCCGAACGACGTGCTGATCCGGGTGAAGAAATCGGCGATCTGCGGCACGGATGTGCACATCTGGAACTGGGACCAGTGGGCGCAGAAGACCATTCCGGTGCCGATGGTCGTCGGGCATGAATTCTGCGGCGAGATCGCCGAGATCGGCTCGGCCGTCACCAAATATCATGTCGGCGAACGTGTCTCCGGCGAGGGGCATATCGTCTGCGGCAAATGCCGCAACTGCCGCGCGGGCAGGGGGCACCTCTGCCGCAACACGCTCGGCGTCGGCGTCAACCGCCCGGGCTCCTTCGGGGAGTTCGTCTGCATACCGGAAGCCAATGTGGTGCCGATCCCGGATGATATTCCGGATGAAATCGCGGCGATCTTCGATCCGTTCGGCAATGCCGTCCATACCGCACTTTCCTTCGATCTCGTCGGCGAAGACGTGCTTGTGACGGGTGCAGGACCGATCGGCATCATGGGCGCGCTCGTTGCCAAGCGCTCCGGTGCGCGCAAGGTCGTCATTACCGACATCAATCCGAACCGGCTCGATCTTGCCCGCAAGCTTGGCATCGATTATGTCGTCGATGCATCCAAGGAAAACCTTGCCGATGTGATGAAGGCGATCGGCATGACCGAGGGCTTCGATGTCGGCCTCGAAATGTCGGGTGCGGCACCCGCCTTCCGCGACATGATCGACAAGATGAACAATGGCGGCAAGATCGCCATCCTCGGCATTGCGCCGGCCGGTTTCGAGATCGACTGGAACAAGGTCATCTTCAAGATGCTGAACCTCAAGGGCATCTATGGCCGCGAGATGTTCGAGACCTGGTACAAGATGATCGCTTTCGTGCAGGGCGGCCTCGATCTTTCGCCGGTCATTACGCATCGCATCAAGATCGACGAATTCCGCGATGGTTTCGAGGCGATGCGTTCGGGCAATTCCGGCAAGGTCGTGATGGACTGGATGTGAGGGGGAGAGGGCGATGAAGTACGAAGGAAGCTGCCACTGCGGCAATATCGCTTTTACGGTGGAAGGCGCATTCACTGAGGCAGTCGACTGCAACTGTTCGCTCTGCCGCCGGCGCGGCGGCCTGCTCGGCTTCGTGCCACGCGAGAAGCTTCATCTGACGGTGCCGGAAGAAAACCTGTCGACCTATACGTTCAACACCCATGCCATCAAACATCACTTCTGTGCCAAGTGCGGCATCGCGCCCTTCGGCGAAGCGACGGCGCCGAACGATGTCGAGATGGCCTCCGTCAACCTGCGCTGCATTCCGGCGCTCGATCTTTCGGCCTTGACGGTGAATTCGTTTGACGGGCTGTCGCGGTAAGCCGGCTTTCCTACCCGACGCGGCGGCAACTTAGCGGCGTCGGAATCACTCAAAGTCAAGTGCAGAATTTTTCCGCCCTTGTCTTTTCCCGGTGACATACTAGATAAGCTTCGCAATCGCTGGCGCGGTTCAAAGCCTGTGGATAAGGCTTTTTCCGGGTTTTCGGTGGCTTTTTTTCTGGAAAAGCTTGACGAGAACAAATTTTGTGGGAATCACCATTCGACTTGAGCGGTGAACTGGGTCAAGGCGGATCGCACAACCATGGCCGGAAATCCAATAGCAATGAAGTTTTGCTGTCCGATGCCGGCGATCGTGGTTAATCAGGCTTTAAATGTCATCCCGTTAGGTGGGTATAGGTGATTCGAGGCCGGTGTGCACGCACGCGCCGGGCCACGAGACGGCCATTCACTACAGCGAGTATGAATAGCGTCAGGAAGGCGACGATATAAATGGCAACGAAGGTCAAAGAGAACGAAGAAGCGGAAGTCGAACGCGACGGCGCAAGCGACGGCCCTCTTCTCGATCTTTCCGATGACGCGGTCAAGAAGATGATCAAGGCCGCCAAGAAGCGCGGCTATGTGACGATGGACGAGCTGAATGCGGTCCTGCCTTCCGAAGAAGTGACGTCCGAACAGATCGAAGACACGATGTCGATGCTGTCGGATATGGGCATCAACGTCATCGAGGACGAAGAGGCCGAGGAAGCCGGCGCTTCCGGCGGCGACGACGACGACAGCTCCGACAATGACGAGAGCGAGGGCGGCGAACTCGCGCCTTCCGGCGGCACCGCGCTTGCGACCGCCAAGAAGAAGGAGCCGACCGACCGTACCGACGACCCTGTGCGCATGTATCTGCGCGAAATGGGTTCCGTCGAGCTTCTGTCGCGCGAAGGCGAAATTGCCATCGCAAAGCGCATCGAGGCTGGCCGCGAAACGATGATCGCAGGCCTCTGCGAGAGCCCGCTGACGTTCCAGGCGCTGATCATCTGGCGCGACGAGCTGAACGAAGGCACCACGCTGCTGCGCGAGATCATCGATCTCGAAACGACCTATTCCGGTCCGGAAGCCAAGGCTGCCCCGCAATTCCAGAGCCCCGAGAAGATCGAGGCCGACCGCAAGGCTGCCGAGGAAAAGGAAAAGACCCGGCGCGCTCGCTCCGGTGACGACGACATTACCGATGTCGGCGGCGAAGGCATGCCTCCGGAAGAGGAAGAAGAGGACGAGGACGAATCCAACCTCTCTCTCGCCGCGATGGAAGCCGAGCTTCGCCCGCAGGTCATGGAAACGCTCGACATCATCGCCGAGACCTATAAGAAGCTGCGCAAGCTGCAGGACCAGCAGGTCGAGCAGCGCCTTGCCGCCACCGGCACGCTGTCTTCCGCCCAAGAGCGCCGCTACAAGGAGCTCAAGGACGAGCTCATCAAGGCCGTCAAGTCGCTGTCACTCAACCAGAACCGCATCGATGCGCTGGTCGAGCAGCTTTACGACATCAACAAGCGCCTCGTTTCCAACGAAGGCCGCCTGTTGCGTCTGGCCGAATCCTATGGCGTCAAGCGCGACTCGTTCCTGGAACAGTATCAGGGCGCCGAGCTCGACCCGAACTGGATGAAGTCGATCGGCAATCTGGCCGCCCGCGGCTGGAAGGAATTCGCCAAGAGCGAAAACACGACGATCCGCGACATCCGCCAGGAGATCCAGAATCTCGCAACGGAAACCGGCATCTCGATCTCGGAATTCCGCCGCATCGTGCACATGGTGCAGAAGGGCGAGCGCGAAGCGCGCATCGCCAAGAAGGAAATGGTCGAAGCGAACCTTCGCCTCGTCATTTCCATCGCCAAGAAGTACACGAACCGCGGCCTGCAGTTCCTCGACCTCATTCAGGAAGGCAATATCGGCCTGATGAAGGCGGTCGATAAGTTCGAATACCGCCGCGGCTACAAGTTCTCGACCTATGCGACATGGTGGATCCGTCAGGCGATCACCCGTTCGATCGCCGACCAGGCCCGCACGATCCGTATTCCGGTGCACATGATCGAAACGATCAACAAGATCGTTCGTACCTCGCGTCAGATGCTGCATGAAATCGGCCGCGAGCCGACGCCGGAAGAGCTGGCCGAAAAGCTTGCCATGCCGCTCGAAAAGGTCCGCAAGGTCCTGAAGATCGCCAAGGAGCCGATTTCACTCGAAACCCCCGTGGGCGACGAAGAGGATTCGCATCTCGGCGATTTCATCGAAGACAAGAACGCGCTGCTGCCGATCGACGCCGCCATCCAGGCGAACCTGCGCGAGACGACGACCCGCGTTCTGGCATCGCTGACGCCGCGCGAAGAGCGTGTTCTGCGCATGCGCTTCGGCATCGGCATGAACACCGACCACACGCTCGAAGAAGTCGGCCAGCAGTTCTCGGTCACCCGCGAACGTATCCGCCAGATCGAGGCGAAGGCGCTGCGCAAGCTCAAGCATCCGAGCCGCTCCAGAAAGCTGCGCTCGTTCCTCGACAGCTGAGGCGTCGACGACGATTGAAGTCAGAACCCGGTCAGCTTGCTGGCCGGGTTTTTCTTTGCCCGGGAGGGCTCAGCGGATTAGCCCATTGGAGTATATTTAGCCCGATTGATGGTTCGCGCATTGCTTGTCCCCATTGAGTGACAGGCTTATAATTTCGGCCGCGGGGAAGAGAGCGGTCGCGGCGTGCGAGCGGTATCATACGCCGCGTGACCGTAGCCTCCGCCGGGAGGTGCAGCATGACCACCTACATTCTGCTGATAAACTGGACTGATCAGGGCATCCGGAGCGTGAAGGACTCCGCCAAGCGGCTGGATGCAGCAAGGAACATGCTTGGCAGCATGGGCGGTTCCTTCGACAAATTCTATCTCACCATGGGCGAATATGACATGGCGGCCATCTGCGAGGCGCCCGATGATCGCGTGATGGCGCGTTTCACGCTGACGCTCGCCATGGCCGGCAATGTGCGCACGAAAACCCTGAAGGCATTTTCGGAAGTGAACTATCGCGAAATCATCGGGTCGCTCTCATAAAGCAGAATGGCTGATAGTTGGTGACGAGCCGGATGCGGCGTTGCGGTTGTTCCGCGGTGCTGGCAGTGTCGCTGCGCCTTGAACCCAGAGCATGGATTGCCTTGCCGATGGAACATGCCGGCCTGTTACAGAGAGGAAAGTATGATCCGGCATTGCCGGCGTCGCTCGTGCTGCATCTGGTCATCGGCTTGCTCCTGCTGGCTTTTCTGCCCGATGTGCAGCCGATTAGGACGCCACAGGAAGAGAGCATCGACGTTGAAGTCGTGACGCCGCCGGCTGCTGCTGCAATCCCGGTTCCGCCGCCTGCGGTCCTCTCGCCGCTGCAAAGTCATGGAGACAGCGGAAGCTCGGCGGGCAGGGAGATGGTACCGCTGGCGCCTGAGACGGCATCCAGAGAGATGCCGCCGCTCCCGCCTGCGCTGCCGAAGCCAATGGTATCGGGTCCACCACCGCTGAGGCAGGCAGCGGAACTCTTTTCTGCAGAAACACTCGCCAGCCCACGCAGTCGCACGGCACGTCAGCTGCTTGGCACGCTGTCCGGCGGGGAGCGCAATCTGCAGCTCTGCAACCTCGAAGCGCTGGAACAGGTCAGTCGTTTCCGCCCGGGATCGGCGCCCGATCTTGTCGCGCCCTACGCCATGAAGCCGGAGAAGGTGAGGGGCAACAGCGTCGAGGTGGATGGCGGGGCTTTCCGGAGCAAGCGGAACTGGTTCAATATCCGTTTCCATTGCGAGGTGGATCCTCAGGGGAAGACTGTCACCGCCTTTGCCTTTGCGATTGGCGATGCCATTCCGAAGGACCTGTGGCAGGAATACAATCTGGTGGCCGAGGATGGCGAGGCCGATCAGTGAGCCCGTCCTATGGTCACGAAGGCCATCATCACAAGGTTTTTTCGATTTATGGCTTGATGCTGCCGGTTTTAGAGGCCACATCGCTGCTGTGACGGAAGAACAAGTCGAACCGGCAGATACCGACCACGAGACGGAACACCAGGAGCCCCGCGCTCGCTGGGGTGTTATCGCGTCCGTGCTGGTGCATGTGCCCATCGTCGCGCTCCTCATATTCGGCCTTCCGAAGATCCAGGCGCAACCCGCCGAGGACGAGAGCGTGAAGGTCGAGCTCGTCCCGCCGCCGGAGGAGAAGAAAGAAGAGAAAAAGCCGGAGGAAAAACCAAAAGAGGAAAAGAAACCGCAGGAACAGGCCAAGGCCGAACCACCACCACCGCCTCCTCCGTCGCCACCTTCGCCCGAGAAACGGGCGGGCGGGAGTTCCCCCGTTTTCGAATTTGGAGACAAGAATATCGGCCCGATGAAGTCCCTGCATGGAAACGCGTCGGAAGGAGAGAAAAGAGATACATCGGCTCCTCCACCGTCTTCGCCTCCTCAGACACCGGAGGAACAGACAGCGGATGCTACCAGTACACCTCAGCAGCTTGAGCAGCCTGCCGGAAATCCGGTTCCAAAAGAAATAGAACCGCCGCAGACCGCTGCAGCCGATACACATTCGGAACGCGACGCGCCCGCCGCTGCGACGACCGAAGAGGTGAAGACGAGCTTCGAACCCGAAAAGCCTTCGGCACCTAAGCCTGCACCGCAAAGAGATCAGATATCGAAGGCGCCGTTGCCCGAGGTAAAAACGTTGTTTTCGCAGAATGCGACGGACGATCAGATTGCACAAAGGGCGATGGGCGACATGCCGCGCGGCAAGCGCATGAACGAATTATGCAGGTCAGAGCTCAATCAGCAGATAATCAACGAGAATCCAAGATTTGGGGGTGCTGACCTACCGTCTTATTCGCTTACCAATGAAACTGTTATTGAAACGAGGAAAGGGGCCTTTTTCAAGAGCGGAAAATGGTACAATGTACAATTCCGATGTGAGGTGGACGCCGACGCAACGAAGATACTGTCGTTTGCCTTTAAGTTCGGTGGGCCGCTTCCCGAGAGCCAATATCCGACTTACAACTCTCGCCGATAGCTATCGCCACCCTTGTTTCATTCGCGCAACAGCCACACGCAAGGAACCATCTCTATCGTTTCCCCATGGCCGTTATGGTACGGTAGAGAAGGGACACATGATATGTCGAACGAGATCGAGCACTTCTTCGAGCGTCAGGAAGAAGCTGTCAGCCTTATGTTTCTGGAAAATAAGGCAGACGAGCTGACCGATATTCTGGTCGCGGCCCTGGAAGAAGCTTTCGAAATTCTTCTGGAAAGTGCACCGGCCGAAACCTTCCATTAAGGTGTCCACACCGGCTCAGGCAGAGCTTCTTCCCATAACAGGATTGTCATGGTCGTTCCGCTTCAGGAGGATGGCAGGCTTCCGGTTTCCCTCCGAAGCCATCTCGGCGGCTATGAATGGCGGCGCGATGCGCTCGGCCGTTCCTCAGCTTGCGTTTTCCGCCTGGAAGGCGAGAAGCGACCCGGGCTGTACCTGAAGGTCGAGGAGGAGGGGCCGTTTTGCGAGCTTGCCGATGAAGCCGAGAGACTTGTCTGGCTTCGCAGCCGGGGCCTCGATTGCCCCGAAGTCATTGCCCATGAAAGCGATGGCGAACGCAGTTTTCTCCTGATGACGGCACTGCCGGGCGCCGATCTCGTTACTGCTGCGGCGCTGTTACCGGAGGAGCGCGTCGAGATACTCGCCTCCGCGCTCAGCACCCTCCACAACCTAGATATCGGGGTGTGTCCTTTCGATCATCGATTGGACAAGCGCCTCGCGGCCGCTGAAATACGCATGCGGGCCGGCGTCGTCGATGAGACGGATTTCGACGAAGAGCGGCTTGGCAAAAGCGCCTTTTTCCTCTTCGGCGAATTGCAGCGGCTGCGGCCGCAAAGCGAAAATCTCGTCGTTGCGCATGGCGACGCTTGCCTGCCGAACTTCATGGCAGCGAATGGGCGCTTTGCCGGTTATATCGATTGCAGCCGCCTTGGTGTCGCCGATCGCTACCAGGATATCGCGCTTGCCTGCCACAGCATCACCTATAATTTCGGCAAGGAATTCGTGCGGCTGTTTCTCAATGCTTACGGCCTGTCGATCATCGATCCCAAGAGGATCGAGTATTATCGGCTTCTCGACGAGTTCTTTTAGCGCTCCCTTGCTCAGTTCGCCGTCGGCTGGCACAGTCGATCGCGAAGGAGTTTGCCATGGCCGCCAGCCAGTTCAGAATGCTGCGCTCGTCCGTGCCCGGCGTGGAAGCTGTGGTGGCGACATCAGGCCATCGTTTCGCGCGCCACACGCATGAGCAGTTCGGCATCGGTCTCATCTTTTCCGGGGCTCAAAGATCGCTGAGCGGGCGCGGCCTGGTAGAGGCGGAGGCCGGCGATCTTATCACCGTCAATCCGAACGAGGTCCATGACGGGGCGCCGATCGGCGAGGCGCGCTCATGGAGCATTCTCTATTTCGATCCTGCTGTGATGGAGGGTCTTACGCGAGAGGTTGGAGGAGGCGAGGCCAATCGCTCGGAAATTCCGCGCCCTGTCATTCATGACGGCCTGCTCGCCGATCGATTTCGCGTGCTGTTTTCCGCTGTGACCGGCGATGAGGAAAGGATGCGCTGCGAAGAGCTGCTTCTGTCGGTCATTGCCGATGCCCTGCGGGAAACCGCGATGCGGGAGGGGCAGGCTATGGCACCGCATTCCATTGTTCATGCCCGCAACATGATCGATGATGATCCGGCCGCCGAGATCTCGCTTTCCGATCTGGCACGGGAGAGCGGTCTCAGCCGGTTTCAAGTGCTGCGAGCCTTTGCGCGGGCAACGGGTTTCACGCCTCATGCCTATCTCGTTCAGGCCCGCGTTCATCTTGCCCGACGGCTGATTGCTGGTGGTGCGGCACTGGCGGAGGCTGCAGCCGAAAGCGGCTTCGCCGACCAGAGCCATATGACGCGCGCCTTCGTTTCGCGTTATGGCCTGACGCCCGGCACCTATGCACGCGGGCATTCCTGATCGCTTGCCTGTTCACTTGCAATTTCGTTCAAGACCCTTGGCCTCTCAGCCTGTTTGCTTGCCCTGTCTCGAAAGGAGCGGCAGATGAGCAGGGAATTTCAAGGTTATATCTATCTCACATTGGCCATGACGACGGTCGGCAGTACCGTTGTCGCCAGCAAGGTCATTGCTTCCGGATTGCCGCCTTTTACGGCGACGGCCCTGCGTTTTGCGGCGGCTTTTCCCTTTTTCCTCTTTCTGATGCACTTGACAGGGTCGCGGCTGCCGCGGCTTTCCGGGCGGGACTGGATGATCCTTGTCACGCAGGCTGGTGCCGGAAGCGTCGGCTATACGACGCTGTTAATTTCGGGCCTGTCGCTGACATCGGCGGCCAATGCCGGCGTCATCATCGGCACGCTGCCGGTCGTGTCAGCGGCGATCTCCATCCTCGTGCTCGGCGAGCGGCCGCAACGCTTCCTGCTTCTGGCAATCGGACTGGCGGCGGCCGGCGTCTTTTCTATTGCTTTTTCGCCGGCTGCCGGCAGCGGGTCTCTTGTCGGTGACATGCTGATTTTCGGCGCGGTCGTTTGCGAGGGGCTGTTCATCCTGCTCAACAAGCGGCTTGGCACCTCGATCCTGCCATTGACGCAGTCGGCGCTGATGACGGCCATCGGCTTCGTCGTTGCGGGTGTGCCCGCCTTGTTTGAGCATCATGATATCGGCATCGCTTCGCAACCCGCACTGGTTGCGGTCGTCTATTACGCGTTGGTGCCGACTGTCGGCGGTTTCATTCTCTGGTATGCGGGAGCGGAGCGCGTCAGCGGTGCGGAGGCCTCTCTCTTTACGGCTGTTGCGCCGGCAACAGCCGTCATTTTTGCCTTCCTGGTCCTTGGAGAAGCGGTCGGTTCCAACCAGATTTTCGGGATCGCCTGCGTTCTGGCGGCGGTCATAGGCCTTGGCCTCACCAGCCTGCGGCGAACGGCCAAGGTTTAAGCGGGGCGGAAGACGTTGCGATATTCCCGTGGCGTCATTCCGGTCTGCGTCCTGAATTGCCTGTTGAAATTGGCAAGCGAAGCATAGCCGACGGCATCGGCGATATGGCCGATCGGCTGGGCCGTGGCCGAAAGGCGGGCGCAGGCATCACCGATGCGCATGCGGATCAGATAGTCCGATACGGTGGTGCCGGTATGGCGGCGGAAGAGCCGGTGCAGGCCGGAGACGCTGAGCGCGGCTATATCGGCGAGTTCTTCCAGTGCGACCGTGCGGGCATAATGCAGATGCAGATGGGTGAGGACACGGTCGATGCGCTCACGGCTCTCCTGCAATTCCCGGCTCTGGCCGGGTGTGCTGGCCAAAGCCGATGCCTGCCGGTCGCCGGCGAGGGCGCCGAGGATGCCGAAGAGCGAGAGCAGCCGTTCGGCGGGCGGCTTTGTAAAGATCGCTTCGATATTGTTGCGGACGGCTGCGGCGGCTTCCTTTGAGAAATGAAGGCCGCGATCGGCGCGAGCAAGCATCGCCTCGACCGGGCGAAGCTCGACGGCCCCTGATGTCATCTTCTGTATCCAGTCCGGGTGGAACCAGAGCACGAGGGCGACATGCGGGTTTGCCTCGTTATATTTCGCACGCGATACCCAGGTGTGCGGCAGGTTTGGGCCGACGAGGACGAGGTCGCCGTCCTCATACTCTCCGGTATGGTCGCCGATGAAACGCTGGCCGATGGAGTTCAACGTGAGTGTCAGCTCGAATTCGGGATGGTGGTGCCACTGGAAGGGGATCGCGTCATCCAGCCGCCGGTTCAGCATGCTCCAGGAGCTGTCGGCGTGACGTGGCAGGATTTCGAGATACGGCCTCATCAAGCGCCTTTCAGATAATTGACGCTAGAATAGTATCATAATTTGCCAAGCTGGCACAACATGAGCTGCGATGGGCCGCTACACTGTCTCCATTGCCTGAAACAACAGGAATGCATCAATGACGGGAGGATCTCATGGAACTGGCAGTGAAACGCGACGCTCATCCGACGGCTTCGTCGGTTACCACCCAGCTCAAGGACATCAAGAAGAGACTGCCGCTGCGGGTGCTCTCGGAAGCGGACTGGCAGCACTGGACGACGAAGGGCTATGTCATCGTTCGCCAGGCCGTTCCTGCAGCGAATGTCGAGCGGCTTGTGGAGGTGCTCTGGCGTTTTGACGAGAAGGATCCGAACGACGCTTCAACTTGGTATGCGCCGCAGCGCCGTGAGCACAAGATGAAGGAGCTTAACAATACCGGCATGCTGGAGATCTATAACCACCAGGCGCTCTGGGATAACCGGATGGAGAAGCGCGTCTACGACGTCTTCGTCGATATCTGGGACCGCGAAGACCTGTGGGTGACGATCGACCGCGCCAATCTCAACCCGCCGAAGAAGGTCAAGGGCAATCCGAACGGCTTCATCCACTGGGATGTCGATACGTCCATCCGGCCGCTGCCGATCGGCGTGCAGGGCGTGCTGAGCCTCAAGAAGCAGGACGGCGATGTCGGCGGCTTCCAGTGCGTGCCCTATCTTTTCGAACATTTCGAGGAATGGGTGAAGACGCAGCCCGAGGATCGTGATCCGATGCATCCCGATATGACCGGGCTTTCCGTCGTCAATATTGACATGGAGCCGGGCGATTTGATGATCTTCAATTCGCTGCTTGCCCATGGGGTTCGCCCGAACCATGCGGAGAACCGTGTGCGCATGGCGCAATATATCTCCATGCACCCGGCCGAATACGACAATGCCGAAGAGCGCGAAGAGCGCATCCGCCTATGGCGGGAGCTCGACCATCCGAAGCGCGACGCCTTCCCGGGCGATCCGCGCGAATGGGAAAAGCACAATGCCAAGACTGCCGAGCTGACGCCGCTCGGCCGCAAGCTGCTCGGCCTCGATCGCTGGTAAGCGGATAGCAGATCACAAGCCGCGGAGGTGAACGCCTCTGCGGCTCTTTCCAAAGTGCCGATGCTGTTACTCATCCGCGCGCATCTGCGGGCTCATCAAATATGCCGGGAACGAGAAGGGGCCGCCCCTTGGGTTGCTCGCCTGCGTACCCTATCTCTTTCGGAGCGAACTCAATCCGGAGATGACATCCATGTCAGGCAAGCCGATCAAGATTCCCGGGCCGGATCATCCGATCACCGTCGAACACAATCCCTCCCGTGTCGTCGTCAAGCTCGGCGGCCGCGTGATTGCCGATACGCATGATGCGCTGACGCTTCGCGAGGCTTCCTACCCGCCGGTGCAGTATATTCCACGCAAGGATGTGGACATGTCGCTGCTGGAGCGAGCCGACCACACGAGCCATTGCCCCTACAAGGGGGATGCCTCCTACTACAGCATTCCCGACGGCGGCGAGCGGTCGAAGAATGCGATCTGGACCTATGAGAAACCCCATCCTGCCGTTGCCAACATCAAGGACCATCTGGCCTTTTATCCTGACAGGGTCGACTCCATCGAAGAGCTGTCGTCGCCCGAAGCAGGGCAGTTTTAAGGGATAACGTGACTTCCATCTTCATGCTGACACTATGCAGGCCGGGAAAGAAACTGGGTGAGGTGGCGCGGCTTTTCCCCGATCGTCTCATGATGAAGACATTGCAGGGTTGATTGGACAAAAACGGGCACAGCCGGGGGCTCTCATCTCCTTGCCACATTGGTCGCAGGCGTTAATTGACGCGGCAATGTCGGATGTGGCCAGCGTCGAACGTCCTTCGGACGTTAACACGAGAGGAGAAGTGCAATGTCCTACGTTGATGGTTTCATCGTCGCCGTTCCCCGCGGAAATGTCGCTGCCTACAAAGAATTCTCCGCCTATGCCGGGTCGATCTGGAAGGAATATGGCGCGCTCGAATATGTCGAGTGCCTCGGCAATGAAGTGCCCTACGGCGAATTGACCTCGTTTCCGCGTGCCGTCATGGCCAAGGATGATGAGGTGGTGGTCTTTTCCTGGATCCTCTACAAATCGAAACAGCAGCGCGACGAGATCAATGCCAAGGTGATGGCTGATCCGCGCCTTTCCAGCGACAAGTGGCAGATGCCTTTCGACGGCAAGCGCATGATCTATGGCGGCTTTGAGGAGTTGCTGCGGCTTTAGCATTGGACCCGCCATTGACTTCAAGGGCAAGGCGCGCCACCTCGCGAGAGACAATCCGCGACGGAGACCGCCTTGCCCCAGACAATAGTAACGCTTTCCACCCGTGGTCAGGGCCTCTACGAATTCACCGATCAAGCCCGAGCCTTCGTGCGACAATCCGGCATGGAGGAGGGGCTGCTGACAGTTTTCGTGCGCCATACCTCCTGTTCGCTGCTCATTCAGGAAAATGCGGATCCCGATGTGAAGACGGATCTCAACAGCTTTTTCCGTCGCCTCGTGCCGCCATCATCCGATCCATCAATGCAGTGGGTCGTGCATACGACAGAGGGACCGGACGATATGCCTGCTCATATCAAGGCGGCACTTACCCAGGTTTCGATCAGCATTCCCATCAGTCGCGGTCGATTGGTACTTGGCACCTGGCAAGGCATCTATCTCTTCGAGCACCGTGACCGTCCGCACCGGCGCGACGTGGTGCTGCATTTGAGTCCGTGAGATCGTTACGCCTTGTGAATGCCAACTGAATGGATGGTTCGAACGGCATTCAGCTTCGTGCGTTTAGTCTTGCGACAATCCCAGACGGGAGATCGAGGAAACATTACGAGGAGACAAACCCAATGTCGCATTTCCTTGCCAAGGCTTCGCTTGCCGCACTGCTCGCTTTGAGTTCCATTCCGCTTGCCGGCTCCGCCGCTTTCGCTGCGCCCCAGACGGATCTCGTTGTCAAGGCGCAGTATTATCACCGCCCGCCGGTTCGTGGCTGCTCGCCAATGCAGGCCATTCGCAAGGCCCGCTATTCCGGCCTGCGAGACGTGCGCATTTCCAGGATCACGCCCCGCCGTGTCGTCGTTGCCGGCCGCGACCGCCGTGGCTGGGACCGCATGACCTTCGCCAATGTGCGCGGCTGCCCGCTCATGTATCGCTAATTCGTTCAGCCGGAGCCCGGAAAACTCGCGCTCCGGCCGTTTTGCCTTGACCGCGACGCTTTCGCCTGTGTTCTCTCGTAACTGTGTGTAAGTGATTCCGGAACAGCTCCGGCAGTTGCCCGCGGCTACCAACCACGAGGATCTTTTCATGATGCAGTTTCTGGCGAAGGCGGGGCTTGCCGCCCTTCTTTCCGCTGCTGCGCTGGCCGGCACCATTGCGCCGGCTGCAGCCCAGGTGAATATCATTATCGGCGAACCGGACCGTGGTCCGCCTCCGCCGGACTGGCGCCGTCCGCCACCACCGCCGCCGGGTTATGGCCGTCCGCCTCTACCCCCACCGGGCTACGGGCGTCCGGTGCGCGGCTGCGATCCGCGCATGGCGGAAAACATCGCCGAGGATTACGGCCTGCGCCGCACGCGCGTCGTCGATATCACCCCGCGCCGCGTTATCGTGCAGGGCTGGAGCCGCCGCGGCCCGAGCGAGATGACCTTCGGCAACGTTCGCGGTTGCCCGCTCCTGCGCCGCTGATACCAGGCGCACGATCGTCCATCGCATAAAAAACCGCCCTTGCAGACAGCAGGGCGGTTTTCTTTTGAGCGGCCTTCCCGTCGGGGCAGGGCGCCGAAGCGCCCTGCGAAGGTTTACTGCTCGATTGCGAAAGTCACGCTGACGGTGACATTATAGCTGTTCTCGCCGCCCTGAACGGGAACGGCGGCGACATCGGAGGCTTCCTTCATCATTGCGGCGCGGTAGACCGGCTGCGGCATCGGGCGCACGACATTCTCGCTGATCTCGACGACGCGGCCGACCTTCACGCCGGCGGCTTCGCTCAATGTCTTCGCCTTCTTGATCGCATTGGCGACAGCGTTCTTGCGGGCTGCCTCCAAGGCTGCTTCCGGCTTGTCGTTGGTGAACTGGATATCGCCGCCCTGGTTGATGCCGAGCGTGACGGACTGGTCCATGATCTCGCCTAGTTTGGACAGGTCGCGGACGCGAACGGTGACCGAATTGCTGGTCTGATAGCCGATCAGCTGCGGCGGCTGCGGCTGGTTATCGACCGGCTGCGGGTAGTTGTACTGCGGCTGGATCGAAAAGCCCGAGGTCTGCAGGTCGCGGTCGGCAATGCCGCTCTTCTTCAGTGCGGCCAGCACTTCGCTCATCGCCTTGTTGTTTTCGTCGAGCGCTTCGCGGGCGGTCTTTGCCTGTTTGACCACTGCGAGATTGACGACGGCCATATCGGGAGCCAATGCCGATTCGCCCTCTCCTGATACGGTGATGACCGCTTCGCGCGGCCGATTCTCCTGCGCCAGAAGCGGAGCGAAAGCCGCAAGCGGTACGCTCAGAAAGGCTGTCAGAAGGGCAGTCTTGGTGTAGTTCGGCACCATGTTTATTCCTCGGCTGTTTGCGTCCCTGAGAGCTTTGTGTCTGCGGATTGTGAAGCTATTGCGGCAGGAATCGATATGAGAATTGCTTTATCACGATGATTGCTTTCGACTAAAGGGTGTAGGGGGTAATCAACGCATGGTAGGTAATCTGGGCGTGCGGATGTTGCCCGCGGTTAAGCCTCGACTTATAAAGAACCGCATTCCTGTCTCATGCTGAAGTTTCGCTTTTATGAAAATCGGTGCCTATGTCATCAACCTGAATCGCTCCATCGCTCGCTGGGAAGGGCTTTCGCGGAAAGCCAATTCACTGGCGCTCGACGTCGTCAGGATATCCGGGGTGGATGGCTCGCAGATCCAGCCGCACGACAAGGCTGACATCAACAAGCGGCAATTTCTTCTTCGCAATGGCAGGAACTATTTGCCGGGCGAGCACGGCTGCTATCGCAGTCACGTCAAGGCGCTCACCGAGTTTCTCGACAGCAGCAACGATGCGGCGATCATCATGGAAGATGACGTTGAACTAAAGGCCGATCTGATAGAACGTGCAGAGGCTGTACTTGCCGCGATTCCGAAAGCCGAACTGGTCAAGTTGCTCAACCACCGGTCCAAGGGCTTCATGCAGAAGGCGACGACGAAATTCGGCGATGCCATCGGCCGCTGCATCCATGGGCCGCAAGGTTCGGCCGCCTGCTATCTGGTCACCCGATCCGGCGCCAAGAAGCTTCTGAGGACCATGAACGTCATGGTCTATCCCTTCGATGTGGCATTAGAGCGCGGGTGGTCGACCGAGGTTAATACCTTTACGGTCAAGAACAATCTGATAGAGCTAGGGCCGAACAGCCACGAAACGGCGATTGCGACGAAGCTCGACTACAGGCGGCAGAAATTCAAGGGAATACGCCGCTCCGTCACGCATCTGCTTCGCGCCGCCGACTATGCTAGAAGGGTGCAGTATTCTCTATGGTAGCGAGCGAAGAGCCGATTGCCACGCCCTCCCGTCTCAAGCCCGTCTTCGTCATCCTGTGGCTGCTGCTGATTTCGGCTCCCATTCTGGAGAGCGACAGCTATCGCTATGCGGCGCTGTTGCTGATCGGGGCGACCTTTGTCTGGTTCAAGCCAAATCTTTGGCTGCTGAGGCGAGACTGGCTCGCCAATGCCTGCCTTGCCTGGGGCGCCTACGCGCTGCTGCGCTTCCTCTTTGGACTTATTGTCGACGGTGAGAAGGGTGCGTCCGACTGGCTCTACGCCTTTCCGCTGTTTTTCCCCGCTGTCGGCATCGCACTTTATTCCAGCCGGAAACATATCGAAACGGTGTTTGCGATCTATTTCTCGATCGCCCTTGCCGCCTTGCTGATCTCCACCGACTACCGGCTGATTCTTGCAGGCGACGACCGTATTTCGCCGCTCTTCCATAACAACCTGATCCATGGTGCGATCGGCTGCGGCTTCCTGATGATCGGTGCCTTCTACTGGCTGTTGCATGCCTGGGAGACCGGCAAGCTCGAGCGCCGTTCCGGCAGCTGGATCATTGCCGTCGCGACGCTCATCATCGCGCTCTGCCTTTTCAACATTTACGGCTCCAAGGCGAAAGGGGTCTGGCTGAGCCTCGTCCTCGTCGGACCTCTCATGCTGGCCTCGCTGCTGCTTTACGCAAACAGACGCCGGGCCGCGCTGGTAGGGGCTGTCGTCGTCGCTCTCCTCGCAGCAGCGCTTTTTGTCGGCGGCGATGATATCTGGAGGTTTGCTGGCCCCACCTACGAGGCCACCGCGCGGATCGAAACCGACATCTCTGCGCATGGCATGTGGAATGCTGTCGTTGCTGCGATCGCATCAAAAGATACGCCGGAATCGATGAGCGAACGGCTGCAGCTCTGGGCGAATGCTTCGGAAGTAATTGCTCAGGCGCCGCTCTTCGGTGCGGGCAACCACTGGCTCACACTTTGGAACTCGACCACCTATGCCAGCGTGCCCTATACGCTGCTCCATAATGGCTATTTCGAGATGCTCGTCCGTCACGGCCTGTTCGGCATCATCGTTTTCGCCATATTGGCAACAGGCATGTACAGCCGAGTTTTTGCCGCGTGGAGAGCCAGGCTGATTAGCCTCAGCGTCCTGCTGGCCTATAGCATGGTGACGCTATTCTTCCTTGGAACGATCCTGTCCAACTCCAACAACCGGCTGGCAATCGGCGAATCGTTCTTCTTCGTGTTTTCCGCCGTCGCGTTTGCCTGTGGGATCATGTTGAAGAAGGGAGAGATCAGGCAGGATACCGGCATGGTATCTGGGGATCAGAAAGCTGCCTGAGGGGGGCGATGAGACCCGGCCCAAGGGGTTGCCGAGCGCTCCTTAAGCTGGAGCACTCGCGTTGTCAGATGCCGAAATCGTCCAGAAACGAGGGGTGGACCGCGGTCTTCCTTGCCTCGCGCGCATCACGATAGCGCTGCTGGGCAGAATCGAAGCTGTTGACGATCCGTCGCATGAGGCCGCTTTTGCGGCGTTTGAAAATCAAGTGCATAGCAAAGTTCACTTTTGTTATTTTTGTTAGCCGGCGAGCATATAATTTGTGCGCGGCGCTGCAACAATGGGCATTTTGGCATGCCACCTATGCAGAATATGACAGTGACATGACAAAGGCGCAGATTCACAGCCTTTCGTCGTCGATGGTATCGGCCATAGCGGTGCTGTAAGATGCTGCTGTCGTCCTTTCGGGGGAAGAGACTGACATGGAGCGCCGCCTTGCAGCCGTGCTGATTGCCGATGTCGTGGGCTATGGCCGGTTAAGCCAGGTCGATGAAGAGGGAACGCGTCTACGGTTCCAGGCAGACATGAGGGAAATCGTCGAGCCCCTGATAGCCGAGCATAGCGGGCGGCTGGTCAAAACCATGGGCGACGGTCTGCTGGTCGAATTTCACAGTGTGGTCGAGGCCATGCGCTGCGCGGTGGACGTGCAGAAGCTGAAGGCGAAGCACAATGCGGAGATACCGGCCGATTTTCGTCTGGCTTTCCGCATCGGCATCAATCTGGGTGACATTATCGTCGAGGGGACAGACATCCACGGTGATGGCGTTAATCTTGCCGACCGTATGCAGGCGCTCGCCGAGCCCGGCGGGATCGCGATCTCCGGGCCAGCCTACGACCAGGTGAAATTGAAGCTCGATGTCGGTTTCGTTTCGCTCGGCGAGCAAAGGGTCAAAAGCATCGCTGAGCCCGTGCGCGTCTACCGCGTCGTGTTCGATCCGGCGGCAGCAAGGAAGTTCAGCAATTTGCGAAAGTATTTCAGCCGCCGGCGCGTCGCGGCACTGGCTGCGGCTGCCATCCTGCTCATTCTGGCCGGGGCGGCGCTGTGGTGGCAGCCGTGGGCGCTGCTCGAAAACCCGTCGTTGACCCAACGCTTTGCCTATCCTTTGCCTGATAAACCTTCCGTCGCCGTATTGCCATTCATCAATGTCAGCGGCGACGTGCAGCACGATCATCTTGCAGAAGGCCTGACCGATGATCTGATTACGGAACTGTCGAAAGTCTCCGGCCTCTTCGTCATCGCGCGCCATTCCGTCTTTGCGGTGCGCGATGATGGCGGCAAGATACAGGATGTGGCGGCCGAGCTCGGTGTTCACTACGTCCTTGAAGGGACGCTGCAGCGCGCAGGCTCGCGATTGCGCATCAATGTCAAACTGATCGATGCGCTGAGCGGCCTTTCCCTCTGGGCCGAGCGCTACGACCGCGAATATGCCGATCTCTTCGCGGTCCAGGATGATGTCATCAGCAAGATCATCGCAGCACTTGCCATCAGGCTCAGCGAGGGCGAGCGCACGCAACTGGCGCAGATTCCGACGGAGAATCTCGAGGCCTACGACTATTACATGCGCGCCGAGCAGGCGGGCCTCACCTATGGGGACGTGGGGACCTACCGCGAGGCGCTGTCCTATTATCAGAAGGCGATCGACCTCGATCCGAACTTTGCCGATGCGCATGCGGGGATCGCGCGCATCGCCGTCGATGTCTGGCGCAACGACTACAATATCCTCTGGTCGGCGGCAGTGGCCCGCAAGATCGCCTATGACGCGGCAGGGCAGGCATTGAAGATCGATCCGAACAATGCGCGGGCGCATACGGTCCTTGCCCTCCTGCAACTGGTCGACGGGCGCCAGACGGAGGCGCTGATATCGGCAAACCGTGCCGTGCAGGCGCAGCCGAGCGACGCTGAAGCCAATGGCAATCTGGCCCTCGTGCTCGCTCATATCGGCAATCATGACCAGGCGACCACCGAAATGGAAAAGGCGCTGCGCTTCGATCCTTCGCCATCTCCCGGCTTCCAATTGCTGGCGGGTATCGTCTTCTACATCATCGGCGATGACGACCGGTCGATTTCGCTGATGGAGGCGGCCCGCGACGCGCTTCCCAATGCGGAGGCTGCGCGCGAATTCCTGACCGCAGCCTATATCGAGGACGGCGACAAGAAACGCAGCCTGCAGGAGAAGACGAAGCTGCTGACGCTCTTTCCCGAAAGCAATCTGACCTATTACAGCTATCTCTACGACTACTGGCGCAAGGACGATCTGAACCTGCATTTGAGCAGGCTGCAGAAAGCGGGAATTCCCGAATGGCCCTTTGGATTTCAGGGCGAGAAGGCCGATCAGATCTCCGGCGAGCAGTTGCGCGATCTCATCAGCGACAAGACCTGGACCGGCAAGCATCGCAACGGCACGCAATTCGTCCAGTTCTTCGACAAAGCCGGCAATACCGCCTATCGCAGCGCCAACACGAATATTACCGGCACCGTCGAGATCAAGGGAGACTGGCTCTGCGAGAAATTCCCGGGCTATTTCCTCGACAGGATGGTCTGCGGCAACGTCTATCGCAATCGCGCTACGGACGAGCCCGGCGCGACATATGTGCATGTCACGCCGCAGGCGCTGAAATTCTTCTCGATCGGGGGCTGACGACCGACTGGCCAGCTATTGGGCTGAGGGATGCTGCCAGTCTTTCTGCGCCTTCTCCGAGATCAGGATGTTCTGCACTTCCGACCAGTGCTTTTTGGAATCGACCACCTTCGTCGGGTTCTTCACCAGCCCTTCGGCCGCACCCGGATCATAGCTGATATAGAGCTTGCCATCGATGATGCGCCAGGCATTCGGGTCGATATTGGTGGTCACCGTTCCGAACGACACGCCATCGGCGCAGTAGCCGCCATATTGCGGGGCATATTTTCCGGGGTCCTTGACGAACATGTCACGATGCTCGGCACTGGCGAAATACCAGGTGGCGCCCAGCCAGTGATGGGAATATTGCGGCGATCCTTCCACCGCTTTATCATCCGTAAAATAGGCGACCGGGTCATAGCCCTTGATCGCCACATCCCCGAAATAGCCCGTATTGACGAAGTCTTCCGCCGTGGCCTCGTTTGCCAACAGCAAGACGGCAAGGCCGCCCATAGCTGCGGCCTTCACAAATCCATTCCAGTGAGACATTTCAATGCTCCCGTTTTCAGGCGCGCACGCTCATTTTCGCTTCGTGCATTCGTCATAGAGCCACTGACCCGTAAGGTCGGCTCCCTGACAGGCGGCGCCTGCTTTCAACAAAAGAGTGACGGCGTCCCAGTGCGATCGCCATCCTGCCTGGGTCACCGGCGTGTAGCCGTTTCTTTCCTTCGGCTCGATATCGGCCTTCTGCGCGAGCAGGAAAGCGATGACATCGGCATGGCCTTCCTCCGCCGCCGCATGGAGCGGCGTCATATTGTAGAAGTTCTCGTGATCGTTGACCGAGGCGCCTCGCGCCACCAGCAACTCCACTATATCGAGATGCCCGCCATAGGCCGCCGCATGCAGAGCCGTCAGCCCGCCCTTGTTGCGGATTTCGATATCGCCGCCGCGGTCAAGAAGAAGAGTGACGACATCTGCCTTGCCCGACAGGGCCGCAATCAGCAGTGCCGGCTCGCCGGTATCATCCAGTTCAGCGAGGTTTGCGCCCTGATCCGCAAGCTGCTTGACGCGCTCGACATCGCCCGCGCGCGCGGCATCGTGCAGTGGGCCGGCGGACGCAGCGGAAATCCCAAGGCCGAAACAGATGAAGCTGATCCAAAAGCCATTCATCGCGCACCCCCGTCTTGCCATCCCTGGCTTACAAGCGCGAAAGCGTAGTGAAGCTATCATGAATATGAGGGGGCGGCAATGAAATGGCGGTGCTATCGGCAGGCTCGGAAACACGGCAGATGTCCAGGGGTGTTAGGCGCAAGAAAAGAGATCCGCGTATGCCACCTTGGGAGGTTCATATGACGAATATCCAAACCACTGGACCTACATTCAGCTGATCAACGATTTCTTTAAGATCATGAGGGCGCTCCTTTTGCGGAAAAAGGCGCTTGAGGCCCCACTTCGTCAAAGGCGGTTTAACGTCCCTTCGAACGATTGGCGCCAATTCTAAAATTCCGGAACCCCGTGTCAAAATTCTGAATTTTCGCGTCCGTCTACACCGGCTACAGTCGTAAGCTATTGAAATAAAATAAAAAATGGTGGGCCCGGAGGGACTCGAACCCCCAACCAAGCGGTTATGAGCCGCCGGCTCTAACCATTGAGCTACAGGCCCGGCACCCAGGGTGCGGTCAGCCGGGGCAATGGTTCCCGCGGCTTTTGTCCGCTTAACGCAAATCCGGGACAGTCACAAGCCATGAGCGCAAGCATCTGTGGACGATGCATATTTGCGGTCTGCCCTCTGGAACCTTCGCGCGCGGGCTACATTTACTGCTGTCAGACAGGATTGAAGAGGGCAATCGCAGAATGGTGGCTTCCCAGGGTGCCGTGGTGCTCATCGTCGAGGACGAACCGCTGATCAGGTTCAATATTCTGGATGTGCTCGAAGACGTAGGGCATGTGGCGCTCGAGGCTGGGAACGCGGACGAGGCAATGGTGCTTCTAAAGGCCCGCAACGATGTCGATATCCTCTTCACCGACGTGAATATGGCCGGTTCGATGGACGGCATCCAGCTCGCCAAGCGGGTGAGGGCGATGCGGCCGAATATCGGCATCATCATCACCTCGGGCATGGTGCGGCTCGATCCGATGTCGTTGCCTGCCAACACGACTTTCCTGCCGAAACCCTATCAGCACGAGGCCTTGATCTCGGCGATCGATTCGATGACGCGGTAGCTGCAGGCGGAGCATCAATCGGGGCTCGCCATCGACGGCGGCGGAATGGGGACGTCGGTTGCTCCCGTCGCGGTTTCGGTTTCTTCGATCTGCTTGCGAGCCTGTTCGTTGACTTTTGTCGTTTCGCCGCGCAATTCGGCCTCGGCCTCGTTCCAGTGGCGCCGATCTTGGCCTTCCGGCCTGCCTTCCTTTTCCCAGATTGCGTAGGCGCGCTCGCGTACGCGGTCCTCATTTCGTTCCGTCATGGCTAGCTCCCGTGGGTTTCGGTCATCGCAAAACCGGCTGGGGAGCCGAATGTTCCGGCGAGGCGCTTGAGATCGGGAGGCGCAGCCGAGCCTGAAGGGAGGTCTGCTTCAAGCCCGGCCGCTGGCCCCGGGGGAGCCGCCACAGCATTTCCAATTTTTCTTCGAATAACGAAAATGCTCTATCTATTTGTTTTCACGCAACTCCGGACGCAAAATGCTCAAGCACTTTTGCTCGAATTGCTCTAGTTGTAGCTGCTCTTCAGCAGATCGTTTTCCTGATGCGCCTTCTTCTCATAGATCGTGAAAAGAGCCATCGAAAGGAGATAGGAGAGGAAGGGGTCTCCCATCTGCGTGGCAATATCGCGGGATGCGAGGATATGTCGTTCCAACGCACCGATATCTTTCTGCACTGTGGTTTCGTTCACGCGGTTCATGCTGCCATCTCCAGGAATTGGGTCACGACGGAACGCGTCGGGACGTAGCGGGTATAGAGGGGGGTATCGATGCCGAGGGATGCGCGCATCTTGGTGAGCACACGCTCGGAAACTTCAAAGGCGCCGCAGCAGACCGGATATTTGCCGTAGCCATCGGCGCGGCCGAGTTCCTCGACCTCGGCGCCGGCGCGCTTGTAGACGCGTTTCAGGTGGGGTTCGTAGTTGGAGATCATGGTGTGGATGCCGTGATCGAGGGCGCATTCGCAAAGCGCCAGCAGCAGCATGGAGAAGGCGCGGCCGGAGTCGATATCGGGAAAATTGTCGGAGATTGCTTCCTCGTCGATGCACATGCGGGTGCCCTCCCAGATGCCGGGGGCGACGAGATCGGCTGCCTGCGGGAAGGTTTCGCGGAAGACATCGTAGAGGAGGGTCGGTCCGGTCGTCGGCATCAGGCGCATGCCCCCGTAAAGGCGGGTGCGGGTTTCGTCGCACCAGACGAGATAGGCCGGGCATAGCGAGTCATAGCTGTCGCGCTCGAAGGGGCCGATTACCGGAACGTTCCAGCCAAGAGTATCGGCAAAGACTTTCTTGCGCAGACGGAACATCTGGTCGAGTATGAAAGCGTATTTCTGATACTCATGTGCCTGAATGATAACGAACATTTTGCCCTCCAGCGTGTTTGGTTCGTGAAGGCAGAATGGTTCAGGACGGCGGTGTCGGAAATTCCCTCATATGGGTGCCTACAGATGAGCCCCCGCATATGGGGGGATCCATCAGGGCCTTTTCCAGGCAGCTTGAAGCATGCCGCGGAGCGGGTTTCGTCAAGGTGCAAAGATCAGAGAAGGCCATACCTTCCGGTACGCCCGACGTTTAGCCAGCGGAGGTTTCGGTCCGGCCGGGACGAAAAATTTAGGGATTGATGATGCGCAGCTGCACGGCCCGCGAGGCGGCCGCGGAAATGGTGGCGCAGCCGAGTTTGAAGCGGGCGGTTTTCAGATAATCGCGGGTCGTATGCTCGGAAATGCCGAGGATGACGGCGATATCCTTGTAGTCCTTGCCGAGTGCCGTCCAATGCAGACATTCGATTTCGCGCGGAGAAAGCGTCGGTACCGGGTCGTTCTCGCCGTGAAGCTCGTAGATTGCCTTCCGATGGATGACATGGGCGAGCTCGATCCATTCATTGCGATAGAGCTTGACCATAGCGGTCCAATCATCGACCGGCATGCGGGCATTGATCGACAGCAGCGCGCGGCGTTGAGCCTTGTCGGCAACGGGGATGGAATAGCCGTTGCCGCCGATCCCGTGCTTCTGGGCATCGACGAGCATGGCATAGGCTTCCGGCGTCGGCTCCACCTCGCTCCAGTCGAAGGGCAGCTGGCGCTCGAAGCCCTGTTTGACGATCGGATCGACCTTCACATAGCTGTTGAGCAGGTAGCGCGAGACCCAGGCATCCGGATAGGTGGTGCGCACGAAAGGGGCGTCGATCTTTGCCGCTATGGTCTGAGCGAGGTGATAGGTGACATAGTCGACGGCATACTCCGCCTGGAAGATGCGGATGGAAGCATCGACATTGACCGCAGCCTTGATCTGTTCGAAAACGGGTTCGAACTTTTGGGAATAACTGTTTTCCGTCATCGTGCCGCCTGTCTCAAACCGTTCAATCCTACCGCGAGGAATGTCAAAAATACAAGGCATCCCCACATATGCGGGGAATGACTTTTCCAGATCCGTCTGTTAGCGCCTTTTCCGGGGAGGCTCCAGATGGACAGCAAGAGAACGTTCGATATCGCCGAATGCCATCAGGCAGCCAAAGGGCTGAGATCGAGCTGGCAGGACATGGCTGGCTCCGAGGCGCTGATCCGCGCGCTCGTTGCCGAACGAAGCGGCGATACGTTGCTTGCCTTGTTCTGGACAGAGGTTCACCGGACGCTCTGCGAAGAGAAATAATCGCTCCTTTATCGTTACGTCAGTCACGCATTTCTTCCTTGGAATCGGAGTCGCCGCGATCGACGAGTGCGCGCCGGAGAGGTCGCGGTGCATCTTGATGCCGCGCAACCGCCGGAAAAGCGGCCCGCCTGGGTATTGTCGTGTCAAAACCTCCCGGCGGAATCTCGCGTGGGGGAGGGAATTCGTTCGCCCTATCGGAACGTGGAACATGAACGGCGATTTCGATCATGGGGGCCATTAGCGGAAGTCCTGGCTTCGTCGTGTAAAGCAGCAAGATGAGAGGTGTATCGCGCGTGAACCACCTTGGCCGGTCAGGTTAATGGTGAGTGAACACGCTTTCACATTTTGTCGTCACTTAAGTTGTGTTGCCTGTCGGAAGCAAGATAGGCAAAGACCAGCTCGGCGAAATATCCAGCGTATTCTGGATCACTCAAGCAAATATGCTTGACGGATCGTTACCATGAAGCGAAAAGCTGTTTGTGGAAACGGTTACACAAAATGCCATTGTGCCATATTGGGAGAGGATCGGGATTTCGTGTCGAGCGCAAAATCATTTGCGTTGCGTCTCATGAAAGCTGCTTGCGATGGCAGAACTGATCTAGCGGGATGCAGATGACGGAAAAGCGCGTGCACCTGGTCTTCAAGACCCATCTCGATATCGGTTTCACCGACCATGCGGAGAAGGTTCGCCGGCAATATCACGAGCGCTTCATTCCGCAGGCGATCGAGACCGGCGCGCATTTCTATGCCGAAAATCCTGAACAACCGAAGTTCATCTGGACAACAGGTGCGTGGCTGATCTGGGATCATCTGAATTCGCGTTCGCCTGCCGAGGTCGCGGCACTGGAACAGGCAATCGAGCGCGGGCTCATCCGCTGGCACGGGCTGCCTTTCACCACCCATACGGAGCTGATGTCACCGGACCTGTTCCGAGCGGGTCTTTCCTATTCGCAGGAGCTCGACCGCCGCTTTGGCAAGCAGACGATTGCGGCGAAGATGACCGATGTTCCGGGTCACACGCTCGGCATGGTGCCGCTGCTTGCCGAAGCCGGCATCCGCTTCCTGCATCTCGGCGTCAATACGGCCTCGCCGCCGCCAGATGTGCCTGACATCTTCCGCTGGCGCGCGCCTGAGGGTGCTGAAGTCGTCGTCATGTACCAGCGCTCCTATGGCGAAACCTATTTCCCCGAAGGTTTCGACGACGGGCTGAGCTTTGCACATACGCAGGACAATATCGGCCCGCAGCGCGTGCCGCAGACGGCGGAAGCCTATCGCGACATGCGCCGCCTCGCGCCTGAAGCGGGCATCCGCGCCGCGACGCTGGAGGACTATGGTGCGATCCTCTGGGAGAAGCGCGAGCGTTTTCCGGTGCTGGAGCTGGAGTTGGGAGACAGCTGGATTCATGGTAGCGCCACCGACCCATTGAAGATGGCGAAATTTCTGGCCCTGCAGCGGCTCTATGACCGCTTCGCGGGCGAGGGACTCAATCGGCGCAGGCTCGCTTTCGGCCGCGGGCTCGCCATGGTGGCGGAGCATACCTGCGGGGTGGATATCAAATCCTATCTGCGCGACGACAAGGCCTGGGCAAAAGCTGATTTTGAAGCGGCCCGCAAAGGGGATTACCGTTTCGCCTATACCGAGGCGTCGTGGGACGAGCAACGCGGCTATATCGACCAGGCTGTCGCCGAACTCGATGCCGACGACCAGCAGCAGGCGCAGGCGGTGCTCGCAGAACTCTTCGCGCCGGCGCTCGTCGGCAGCGCGAGCAGGGAGACCCGCCTTGGTGCCAGTGACTGGTCGATCGAGCTCGATGAGGTGACGGGCGATGTTGCTGCGGTGACTTCGCCGCTGGGGCGCAGGATTGCCGGTCGCAACGGTTCGCTGATCGCCTATCGCTATGAGAGCTACGACGCCGCCGATGTCGCCAGACATATGGACAGCTATCTGACGCATCGGCAGGAATGGGCAGTGCTCGATCACGACAAGCCTGGGCTTGGCCGCTCGGGTGCGGCGCTTTCGAAGGTTTTCGTGCCGAGACTGGAACGTGCGGGCAGCGACGGGCTTCTCTTGTCCATGCCAGCGGAAGCCGTCGAGCGGTTTGGGGCGCCACGCCAGCTCGCCGTGGAGTTTTCGAGTGATGGCCGTACCCTGCAATTGCGCCTCTCGCTGCGCGACAAGCCGGCCAACCGCATGCCGGAGGCGAGTTTCCTGTCGTTCACACCCGAGGGCGCAAAGGACTGGGCTTTCAGGAAAATGGGATTATGGCACCGGTCCGGCAGTTTCGCCAGATCCGGCGGCGCGCAGCTGCAGGCCGTCTCCGCTGTCTGCGGCGACCTTGCGGATGCCGGAACGCTCTTCATCGAGCCCCTCGACACGCCGCTGGTTTCGCCGCAGAGCTGGGATTTCATGACGTTCTGTAAGGAGCTGCCGGATTTTGAAGCAGGAATCCGCTTCAACCTGCATAATAACAAGTGGGGAACCAATTTCCCAATGTGGTGGGAAGGCGATTTTTCCGCCCGTTTCCGGATACGCTTGGACTAGCTCGCCTCTTCATACCGCTCGGGGGAGCCTGTGGCGTTGACTGATCTGGACGGTGGGCTCGCGAGATTCTGGAACTTTCGGCCGGAATTTGACGAGAACCTCGTTGCCGTCAGCGGAGGCGCGCGTTTGTTCCAGCCTGTCACGCTCCGCCGTTGCCTGAAGCCAATGCTCAGCGTCGCGGCCATGCGGTCTGCCTTCCGCTTCCCAAAGCGCGTAGGCCCGCTTGCATATCCAGTCATGCCGGGAGGTGTTGCTCATCATTTCATCCTTCTTGAGCCGATCTTATCCCATGGAATCGACATGATAGGCCTACCGCTGAACACGATACCTCACGCCTATCTTGTAGATGAATCCGGCATTGTGCCGGCATTTCGATGGGCTGGCATGACCTCTTGCCATGCTCAGTGTAAGAACGATTTCACCCGACGTGTGTTCCCGACATATTCGGTGAAATTTTGCCTTCAGAGAGGGCGGTCATTCAGAGCGTGACCGCTCGCTGTGGGCCTCGTCGTGGTTAACGTTCCAGTCTTTTCGCGACTTCTGGCCGGGCGGTTTGCGATGGATGGTAGCATCATCGGAATGGGTAATGTCGCGCGGCTTGGCGCTGGAGACGCCGCTGTTGCGGCGGCCCTCTCGCGAACGCGCGAACTGTCCTTCGGCGTCTTTGCGGATTTTGTCTTTACCGTTCACGGTCCTGTCCTACTCGTGAATATGATCGGGCAGAACAGGCGGACGGCGCTTGGCCGCCATCAGCAAGTCCAACTCGACGGAAGACGGACCGAAGCGGGTAAAAAGGCTTTCGGCCTGCTCTTTCTTGAGGCCATATTTGGCGGCGAATTCCTGAAGACTATAGGGGCGGCCGCGCAGGGTGCGGCTGCGTCGTTCAGGTTGGTGAATTTGCGTCATTGCGGATCTCCCCAGACTGCTTGCCGAGGCAAAACCGCCTAGCGCGCTAAAGGTTCCAAATCCGCCCCGTCGATGCCGTCTTAGAGGCGAAACGCCGTTTTAACCGGCGCCGAAAGCAAAAAAATACCGGCAAGTATCAATGAATTTCAATCGTTTAGAAGGTGCCTGCAGACAAGGCGGTCAGAAATGGCTTTATCACGCCTGTGTTACTCTATAAAATGAATCGTGTATCTGGTCCGAGGGAGGAGTCGAGCTCTCGTTTTCGCGTCGATCCGGGCCGGGTCTTGAGGAAGCTGGCTAAATCCATCAGAGGAGACAGACATGATGAATGCACTGCCGCCACTTCACAACGGACATGCCCCGTTCACCCTGCAACAGCTGTTCCGTGAGGCGCTTTATGCGTACGAGGAATGGGACAGCGAACTGACGGAGCCGATTGTCACCCATGAAGGCAGGGTTATTCCCATCAGCTTCGTTTTCGAAGCTATGCGCGAATGCACCGATATCGTCCCGGCCAATATCGTCGGCGCTGTCACCGAACGGCTGACCAAGCCCTGGGAAGGCGAGGGACCGCTAGACCAGATGACTTTCTCCACGGCGGCGCGCGTCATGCGCGTTCTGGTGCGCAAGCGCCTTCTTGCCAATGGTACGCCTGACATCGCCGCTCTTTCGACGCGCGCATCCGAAGCCGAACCGCGCGAATAGAGCTTTCAGGATCGCGGCGCTGGCCGCGATCCCATTCCCCATCCTTCTGTGGAACCCTGCTCATTTCCAGCCGTTGAAACAGGCAGAGAAGGATGAGCACCATGTTGAGATCCATTCTACACGAAATTATGGGAACGGGCGTTCAGGAGGCTCACCTGCCGCGATCGCTGGAACAGTTCCTCGGCGAAAAGAATGTCCTCATCGTCTTTGCTGACGCCGAGGACGATAGGCCAATCGTTCAGGACGAATTGCTGCGCAAGTCGCAGATGCGGCTGATCGAAGACAATATCGATGTCTTCACGATCGCCGGCGGCGGCGCATTCTCCATGTTCGAGGATGGCAAGGACCTTGATGCAGACGAGCTGCGCGATGAGCTTCAAGGGCCACAGAGCGGCGAATTCGGGCTGGTACTTGTTGGCACCGATGGCAAGGTGAAGTTGCGTTCCAGCCAGGTGATGAGTGTGGAGGAGATCAGCCGCGCCGCCGACATCCCATCACCGCATCACTGAGTTTTCAGAGTTCGAATGCTTCTTTCAGCCCAACGCTCTTGCGTTCGCGCAGATCGAGATCAGCCTCGATATGGGCAATATGGTGAAGCATCAGATGGCAGGCGCGATCAAGTTCCCCGCTTTCGATCGCTTCGATGATATCCCCGTGTTCGGCATGGCCGCAGCTCGATACGGTCGATTGCCCGTAGAGCGCGATCACCAGGGATGAGCGGGCGACGAGTTCTTCCATGAAGCGCTGCATGATCGCATTGCCCGAGATGGCGGCGAGCGTCAGATGGAAATCGCCCGAGGCCTTTATCTCGGCTCGTCTTGCCGTCTGACCGCGCTCAGCCATCAGCCGGCCTTCTTCCAAAAGCAATTGCTTCAAGTGCTGGATATCGGATGGCGTGATGTGGGCCACCGCTTCCCGCAGAATGCCGGGCTCGACGAGCCTCCGGGCGGCAAAGATCTGCCGGGCTTCGTCGGGGGAAGGATAGGCGACGAAAGCGCCGCGGTTCTTCTCGACGCTGACGAGACCTTCGTAAGAAAGTGCCTGGAGGGCAGCGCGGGCCAGCGTGCGACTGACATTGAAGAGATTACCGACGTCGCTTTCCGATAGTTTCGTGCCAGGTGACAGGCGTCGCTCGACGATGGCGTCCCTGATTGCATCGCGGATCTGCGGGACGCCCGTATCCCTGATGTCGTCTTGGCTCATGGCGCTGGCGGCGGATTTCATGAAATCGGTTTCCTTGATGTCAGCAAACAATAGCCGCCTTCGTCTGGAAAGTTAAATGGAATTTGCGCTCAAAATAGAGGTCAAATTGTATACGATTTTCTGCACGAATTGAGGACGAAAGCCCATTTTGTGTGCAGTGTGAAAAGTGCCAGAAATTTCGTCAGTCCCGATGATGCTATTAAAAATTCATAATTTGCAAGAACTTAGGATGCGCTCACCAAATTGGCACGGCAGATGCATTGTCTTTCTCGAACAGGGGAAGACACGATGTCGAAAGCGGCAGAGATCGATATAGCATCCGTTTCGAAGGTCTACGGCGCGACCACGGCGGTTCATGCCATCAGCCTCAAGATTCCGGCCGGTTCCTATTGTTGCTTCCTCGGCCCCTCGGGCTGCGGCAAGACTTCGACCCTGCGCATGATCGCGGGTCACGAAACGATTTCATCGGGCGATATCCGTCTCGGCAATGTCGTTGTCACCGATTTTCCGCCGGCAAAGCGCGGCACGGCGATGATGTTCCAATCCTATGCGCTGTTTCCGCATCTCGATCTCGTCGACAACGTGGCCTTTAGCTTGAAGATGAAAGGTGTCGACAAGGACGAACGTCGCGCCAAGGCGCTGGAGATGCTGAAACTGATGCAGATGGAGGCCTATGCCACCAGGCGGCCGGCGCAGCTTTCCGGCGGTCAACAGCAGCGCGTCGCTCTGGCGCGTGCCTTGATCACCGATCCGGAAGCATTGCTGCTCGACGAGCCGCTGTCTGCACTCGACCCTTTCCTGAAGATCCGCATGCGCGCGGAGCTGAAGAAACTGCAAAAAACGCTCGGCATCACCTTCGTGCATGTGACGCACAGCCAGGAAGAGGCGATGGCGCTCGCCGACATCATCGTCATCATGAATGACGGGAAGATCGAGCAGGCGGCCTCTCCGCGGCAGGTCTTCGAGAAGCCGGCGACTGCCTTCGTCGCGCGCTTCATGGGCGATCATAACGTGCTCTCCGGCCGGGTCACCTCGAGCGAGAACGGCGTGATCGTGATGACGGTGCCGGAAGGGCAGAGTTTTTCCGTGCGCGGGATGGGCAGGGAGGTCGGCGAGCCGATCGATATCGGCATCCGCACCGACCGCGTACGCCTTCAGGTGGCGACCGAATGGACCCTCGGCTTCAACGGCATCGTCTCCAATATCGAATATCGCGGCTCCTCGGTGAAGATCACCGTCTTCGGAGCTGGCAGCGACGATTTCACCGTCATCGCAAGCGACAGCGATTACTTCGCCAGCCCGGTTTCGGTCGGCGATGCGGTGTCTTTGAGTTGGGCTCCGGAGGATGCTGTCCTCCTTGGCCGCGTTTCCGCATGAACTTCACTACTAAAAAAGGGGAACTGCCATGACGACTGAAACGAAAACCACCAAGGCGGAAAAGGGAATTTCCCGCCGCTCGCTTCTGAAGACCGGTGCCGCCGCCGTCGGCGCCATCGCCGGCTCGGGCGCCATCACCGGCTTCCCGACGATCTGGGCGCAGTCCAACATCACGCTTCGCCAGTTCGGCACCGGCGTTTCGAACATCAACGCGATCGCCGAGAAGTGCAAGCAGGACCTCGGCATCACACTTGAGATGACCGCGACGGATTCCGACGCCGCTGCCCAGCGCGCGGTCACCCAGCCCGACAGCTACGATATCGCCGATATCGAATACTGGATCCTGAAAAAGGTCTATCCGGCCGGTGTCATCCAGCCGATGGATGTGAAGAAGCTGAAGTACTACGACAAGGTCGTGCCGCTCTTCAAGAACGGCAAGCTGAAGCCAGACAGCGTCATTGCCCAGGGCACGGCGCCGCACACCGTTGGCTATGTCGAAAGCAAGGATGCCAAGACTTTCGCCAAGGGGGAGACTGAGCTCTTCACCATGATGCCAACGATCTACAATGCCGATACGCTCGGCATTCGCCCCGACCTCGTCGGCCGCGAGATCACCACCTGGGCTGACATCATGGATCCGAAGTTCAAGGGCAAGACCTCGATCCTCAACATCCCGTCGATCGGCATCATGGATGCCGCGATGATCATGGAAGCTCTGGGCAACATCAAATATGCCGACAAGGGCAACATGACCAAGGCGGAGATCGACAAGACGATCGAGTTCCTGATCAAGGCAAAGCACGACGGCCAATTCCGCGCCTTCTGGAAGAGCTTCGACGAGTCGGTCAACCTGATGGCGTCGGGCGAAGTCGTTATCCAGTCCATGTGGTCGCCGGCCGTCGCCGCCGTCCGCTCCAAGGGCATTGCCTGCAAATATCAGCCGCTCAAGGAAGGCTATCGTTCATGGGGTGGCGGTCTCGGCCTCGCTGCGCACCTCAAGGGCGCGCAGCTCGACGCGGCCTATGAATACATCAACTGGTATACGTCGGGCTGGGTCGGCGGCTACCTCAACCGTCAGGGCTACTACTCCGCTTGCATGGATACGGCCAAGAACTTCATGACTGCAGACGAATGGGGCTACTGGATCGAAGGTAAGCCGGCACAGGGCGATATCCTCTCGCCCGAAGGCAAGGTCATGGAAAAGGCTGGCGCTGTTCGCGATGGCGGTTCGTTCGAAGAGCGCATGGGTCATGTGGCGTGCTGGAACTCCGTCATGGACGAGGACCGCTACATGGTCCGCCGTTGGAACGAATTCATCGCGGCTTAAGTATCCACGGCTTTCCCCTCCCTAACCCTCCCCACAAGGGGGAGGGAACTTGTCGAGGGTGCGGCACCGTTCTCCCTCTCCCTTGTGGGGAGGGTTGGGGAGGGGTCTTCATCGACCTCTCCTTTCTCACCTCGATGAAGGAAAGGACCAGGCATGGCCACGATCGCTTCAGAGCAGACGATACCGGCCGCGGAGACGCCCAAACGCGCCTTCCGGCTTGCGCCATGGGCGATCTCCTATCTGCAGGCCACGCCGCTGATCGCCATCCTCGGCTTCTTCTTCATCCTGCCGATCGCGATGATCGCTATCGTCAGCTTCTGGGACTATGATTTCGCCGGTCTCTATCCCGACTTCCTGACCATGAACTATACCGACACGCTCGGCTCATGGGTGACCTGGAAGACCTATCTCAACACGCTGAAATTCACCGTGATTGTCTGGGCCCTGACGCTCTTCATCGGCTTCTGGGTCGCCTATTTCCTGGCCTTCCATATCCGCAAGACCTCCACGCAGATGATCCTCTTCCTCGTCTGCACCGTGCCCTTCATGACATCGAACATCATCCGCATGATCTCGTGGATCCCAGTGCTCGGCCGCAACGGTCTCGTCAATTCGGCGCTGGTACAGATGGGCATCGTACCGCAGCCGGTGGAATGGCTGCTCTATTCGGATTTCGCCGTGGTACTCGCGATGGTGCATCTCTACACGCTCTTCATGGTGACACCGATCTTCAACACGCTGATGCGCATCGACCGTTCGCTCTTTGAAGCGGCGCGCGATGCCGGTGCTTCCGGCAGGCAGGTTTTGTGGAATGTGGTCATCCCGCTTGCCAAGCCCGGCATAGCGATCGGCACGATCTTCGTCGTCACGCTGGTCATGGCTGACTTCTCCACCGTGCAGGTTATGTCGGGGGGGCAGAGCGCCTCGGTGGCTCTGATGATGAAGAACCAGATGTCGCTGCTGCAATATCCAGCCGCCGCCGCCAATGCCGTCGTGCTGCTGGTGGTGGTGCTGATGATGGTCGCGGCGATCCTGCGCGTCGTCGATATCCGCAAGGAGCTTTAGGATGTACCGCGAAAAACGCTCCCTCGAATTCTACGTCCTTGCCGCCTTCTTCTGCCTTTTCGTGCTCTTTCTCTATGGGCCGCTTTCGGCGATCGTCATTCTCTCCTTCCAGGGGCCGGATGGCGGTTTGACCTTCCCGCTGAATGGTGTTTCGACGCACTGGTTCTTCAATCTCTTTGAAAAGCAGGCCGTCGGCGATTTCGGCGCCTCCTTCCAACGCTCCTTCATTCTCGGGCTGATGGTGATGGTGGTGACCGTGGTCGTCTCGCTGATGGCGGGCTTTGCCTTCCGCCGGCGGTTCCGCGGCTCGTCGGTGCTGTTTTATGCGACGGTCGCGAGCCTCGTCGTACCGTCGATCATCATCTCGCTCGGCATCGGCGTCGTCTTCCAGCAGGGCGGGCTTAGGCCTGCCTGGTATTCCTCGGCCTTCGGCGCGCATCTGACCTGGACGCTGCCCTTCGGCGTGCTGATCATGTTTGCTGTCTTCAACCGCTTCTCGCCGGCATACGAGGAGGCCGCGCGCGATCTCGGCGCGACGTCATGGCAAACCTTCCGCCATGTCGTTCTGCCGATGATTGCACCCAGTCTCATCGGCGTCGGCCTCTTCGGCTTCACGCTTTCCTATGATGAATTTGCCCGCACGCTGATGACGTCGGGCACCTACAACACGCTGCCGCTTGAAATCTACGGTATGACCACGAACGTGACGACGCCGGTCCTCTATGCGCTCGGCACGGTCACGACGCTTTTCTCCTTCACCATCATTCTCGTCGCGCTCGGCATCATGGCGATGCTCGGCCGGCGGCAGGCAAAGACCCGCTGACATGCGCATATTGATCGTCAATCCCAATACGACCGCTTCCATGACTGAGAAGGCGGCCGCCGCCGCGCGTGCGGTCGCCGCGGCCGGCACCGAGATCGTCGCCGCGACCTCGCGCATGGGGCCAGTTTCCATCGAGGGGCATTATGACGGGGCGCTTGCCATCCCTGGTCTGCTGACGGAGCTGAAGGAGCGGCAGGAGGCAGGATACGATGCGGCGATCGTCGCCTGCTTCGACGATACCGGGCTTGATGCGGCACGCACCTTCGCTGACGTGCCCGTTCTCGGGCTCTGCGAATCCGCTGTCGCTACAGCGGGCTTCCTCGCTCAGCGCTTTACGGTGGTGACGACACTGGAGCGGTCCCGCGTGCTGATCGACAATCTCGTGCGCCGTTATGGCATGGGTAGTCGCGCGAAGGTGAGGGCATCGGATATTCCGGTGCTGGAGCTGGAGGATGAAGCCTCAGGGGCGATCGGCAAGCTGAAGGCGGAAATTGAGAGAGCGCTTTCGGAGGATGGCGCAGAGGCAATCGTGCTTGGCTGCGCCGGCATGACCGATCTGGCGCGCGAGCTTCAAGAGCACTATGGCGTGCCCGTCATCGATGGGGTGGCGGCGGCCGTCAAGCAGGCGGAAGCGCTCGTGTCGCTCGGTCTTTCGACCAGCAAGCGCGGCTCCTATGCCTCGCCGCTGCCGAAACATTTCATGGGCGCGATGAGCGGTTTTGCACCAAGCCGAGCGATCGGCTGAGCATCACATCGAAGCTCTTGATGGTGCACAGGCCCAAGTTTTGACTTTACTTTTCCCCCTCGCGTGAGAATGGTCACTGCCGATCATCACGCTGAGAGGAGAGCCGTGCCATGTCGATCGACGAGGATCTGATCCGGATTGCGGAACAGGAAAAGGCGTTGAGCTTCGATGCCTTCGATCTGACGACTGCATGGCAGCTCGGCAAGCTGTTGCAGGAGCTCGCCACCGAACGCGGCCTCGGCATCGCGATCGATATCACGCTGCATTCCATGCCGGTCTTCTACGCGGCCTTGCCTGGTGTGACGCCTGACAACGTCAATTGGGTGCGGCGCAAGCGCAATATGGTGTCCCGCTATTTCCGCAGCAGCTACGCTTCCGGCCTCAAGCTGCAGAAGGAAGGCAAGACGGTTGAAGATAACGGGCTCTCGCCGGCGGATTATGCTCCGCATGGCGGTAGTTTCCCGATCAATGTCAGAGGCACGGGCTGCATCGGCGCCGTCACCGTATCCGGCCTGCCGCAGCGCGACGACCACAATCTCGCGGTCGAGGCGCTGGCACTGATCCTGGCAAAGGATCTCGAAAGCCTGCGGCTTAGATGACTCTGCCGCATTTTTGACAAATAGAAGCCACAAAAAACCCAAGATCGCGATCCGTTCCCGGTGACGGTCGCATGTCGTAACGATAAGGTGCGCCCGGTTTAGTGACTTGCTGCCGGGACATCATGTTACGTTTGCTCTTTGCCTTTCTTGCAATTGGTTTCAGTCTTTTCCTCGCTTCCTGCAATACGCTCTCGAAGGAAGAATGCGTCGCCGCCGACTGGCGGGTGATCGGTGAATCCGACGGCGCTGCCGGATACGAGCCGCAGGAGCGTTTTGCCGCGCATGCCAAATCCTGCGAGCGGGTGAAGATCGTTCCCGACCAGACGATCTGGTATCAGGGTTATCAGGCAGGCTTGGTGCGCTATTGCACGCCGATGAGCGGCTTGATGCACGGGCAGGCGGGTCACGGCTATTCCAATGTCTGCCCGCCGGAGACAGCGCCCGGTTTTCTGCGTGGCTACATGCTCGGCAATCGCCAGAATTCACAGCAGTCGCGTCTGAGTTCGCTTCAAAGCGACTACGGATCGAAGGAAGCCGAGATCGACGACCTGTCGCGCAAGCTCAAGGATGCGCCGGATGCAGACCGGCGCGATATCCGCCGCCGGATGGACGATCTCGAAGACGATATGCGCCGCATCCGCAGAGAGCAGCGTGACGTTCAGGATCAACTCGACGATACCAGCGCGGAAGTGCAGTGGTTCCAGCAGAATCCGAACGCAGCGCCGCCGGCCATGCCTGGCTACTGAGGCTTTCGCCTCAGAGCTTGCCGCCGGCTTCAATGATCCCCTTGGTCAGGCTGCCCGTCGCTGGGAAGAGCGGGATAAGGCAGGCCTGCAGGGCGTGGTAGATGTCGCCCTTGCCGGGGAAGAGCGAGTGCGAGGGAACGAGGTCTTCCGTCAGTTCCTCGTGCCAGCCGCCATTCTCATGGTCTATGAAGCTGCGCTCGATCACGTTCCAGATCTTGCGGTAGCATTCTTCATGATAGTCGCTCGGCAGGTGCTCGTTGAGGAAGTGCGCGGCGGCAGCACCCTCGCAGGCCGGCCACCAGAGCTTGTTGCGCTTGGCCGGCTTGTCGGCCCAGTCGAGCGTATAGAAGAAGCCGCCCTTATCATTGTCCCAGCCGAGAGCCATGGATTGCTCGAAGAGGGCCTTGGCCGCATCCGGCATCCAGTCGATCTTCCTGCCCCCGAGCGCCCAGAGCTGCAGGATCAGGCGAGTCCATTCCAGCCAGTGGCCCGGCGTCGTGCCGGCGGGGCGGAACATTTCGTTCGGATGATAGTAATCCTTATCGAGGTTCCATTCGGCATCGAAATGCTCGGCGACGCGCCAGTCGACGGAACCGGCCGAACGGCGGATGACGAGATCGGCGATGCTTTCGGCCTTGGTGAGGTAGTCGCGGTCACCGGTCGCCTCGAAGGCGGCCATCAACGCTTCGGTGAGATGCATATTGGAATTCTGGCCGCGATAGGTGCCGCCATCGAGCGGTTGCCAGTCCGCGGTGAACTCTTCGGCGATAGCACCGAATTTGGTTTCCCAGAACTTCGTGTTCAGGACCTCGGTGATATCGGCGAGCATGCCATCGGCGAGCGGATGGCCGATCGTTTTGGCCGATGAGGCGGCGAGCAGGACGAAAGCGTGACCGTAGCCCTGCTTGTTGGAATCGACGGGACCGTTGTTGTTGAGCGACCAGAAGTAACCGCCGTTCTTGCGGTCACGATGCTGGTTCCAGATGTAGTTCATGCCGTGATCGACGACATCTGCGGCACCGGGGCGGCCGAGCAGTGTGCCGATCGAGAAGCAGTGGACGGCGCGCGAGGCAATATGGAGTGGACGTACCTGGCCTTCGGCATTGAGCGGCTTGCCGGCGTCGTCGAGGTCGTAGAAGCCGCCTTTGGGATTGATGGAATTGTGCTGGAAGAAATCGAAGAGACCGTTGGCCTGCGAAAGCAGCCAGCCGCGATGATAGGCACGGGTGGACCAGTTGCCGAGTGCAGGTGCCATGATACTCCTCCGAATTCGTGCACAATGCCTTTAGGAAAACGCCTATATAGAGGTCGTGCGAGTCTGTCATCCGCCAAGGCTCGTAATGTCCCTAAAGTAACAGGCATATGTTGACATAAAGATATCTTTATGTGATTGGTCGTTTCCGATCTTGTGATATCAAGGAGCCTTCCCGTGTTCGATAATCTCTTTGGCCCCGAAGGGGGCAAGCGTGATGGCAGTGAAGTATTCGCGGCGCTGAAGAAGGCAGCCAGCGAACGCATTCTCGTCCTTGACGGTGCCATGGGCACGCAGATCCAGGGTTTGGGCTTCGATGAAGACCATTTCCGCGGTTCGCGTTTCATCGGCTGTGCCTGCCATCAGAAGGGCAATAACGACCTGCTGATCCTGTCGCAGCCGGACGCCATTGAAGAAATCCATTACAAATACGCCAAGGCCGGCGCCGATATTCTTGAGACCAATACCTTCTCCTCGACCCGCATCGCGCAGGCCGATTACCAGATGGAAGGTGAGGTCTATGCGCTGAACAAGGAAGGTGCGGAGATCGTGCGCCGGGCAGCCCAGCGTGCAGAGCGCGAGGACGGCAAGCGCCGCTTCGTTGCCGGCGCCATCGGTCCGACGAACCGCACGGCTTCGATCTCGCCCGACGTCAACAATCCTGGTTTCCGCGCCGTCACCTTTGACGATCTGCGTGATGCCTATGCCGAGCAGATCGATGGCCTGATCGATGGCGGCGCTGATATCATCCTGATCGAGACGATTTTCGATACGCTGAATGCCAAGGCTGCGATCTTTGCCTGCGAGGAGCGTTTCGAGGCGAAGGGCATCCGCCTGCCTGTCATGATCTCCGGCACGATCACCGATCTCTCGGGCCGCACGTTGTCCGGCCAGACGCCGAGCGCCTTCTGGAACTCGGTGCGCCATGCCAACCCATTCACGATCGGCCTCAACTGCGCGCTCGGCGCCAATGCGATGCGCCCGCATCTGCAGGAGCTTTCGGGCGTTGCCGATACCTTCATCTGCGCCTATCCGAATGCCGGGCTGCCGAACGAGTTTGGCCAGTATGACGAAACGCCGGAACTGATGGCGGCGCAGATCGACAGCTTTGCCCGCGAAGGCCTCGTCAACATCGTCGGCGGCTGCTGCGGCTCGACGCCCGAACATATCAGGATGATTGCGGAGACTGTGGCGAAGTATAAGCCGCGGCCGGTCCCTGAGCATCGTCCCTTCATGTCGCTGTCGGGCCTCGAGCCCTTCGAGCTGACCAAGGACATTCCCTTCGTCAATGTTGGCGAGCGCACCAACGTCACCGGTTCGGCCAAGTTCCGCAAGCTGATCACCAATGCCGATTTCACGGCAGCGCTCGATGTCGCCCGCGACCAGGTCGAAAACGGCGCGCAGGTGATCGACATCAACATGGACGAAGGCCTGATCGATTCCGAAAAGGCGATGGTCGAGTTCCTGAACCTGATCGCCGCCGAGCCGGATATCGCTCGCGTGCCTGTGATGATCGACTCGTCGAAGTTCTCGATCATCGAATCCGGCCTGAAGCGCGTTCAGGGCAAGGCGATCGTCAACTCGATCTCACTCAAGGAAGGCGAGGAGAATTTCCTCGCCCAGGCGCGTCTGCTGCACAATTACGGCGCGGCAGTCGTCGTCATGGCCTTCGACGAGACAGGGCAGGCGGACAGCTACGAACGCAAGGTCGAGATCTGCACGCGCGCCTACAAGCTGCTCACCGAGAAGGTCGGTTTCCCGCCCGAGGACATCATCTTCGACCCGAACATCTTCGCCGTCGCGACCGGCATCGAGGAACACAACAACTACGGTGTCGACTTCATCGAGGCGACGCGCACGATCCGCAAGACCATGCCGCTCGTCCATATCTCCGGCGGCGTCTCGAACCTTTCCTTCTCCTTCCGCGGCAACGAGCCGGTGCGCGAGGCGATGCATGCCGTGTTCCTCTACCACGCCATCCAGGCGGGCATGGACATGGGCATCGTCAATGCCGGCCAACTGGCCGTCTATGACCAGATCGATCCGGAACTGCGCGAGGCCTGCGAAGACGTCGTGCTGAACCGTCGCGCCGACGCGACCGAACGGTTGCTCGAGGTTGCCGAACGCTTCCGCGGCGCCGCCGCCAAGGAAGGTAAGGTGCAGGATCTCTCCTGGCGCGAATGGAGCGTCGAGAAGCGTCTCGAACATGCGCTGGTCAACGGTATCACCGAATATATCGAAGCCGATACCGAGGAAGCCCGCCAACAGGCTGCGCGGCCGCTGCATGTCATTGAAGGTCCGCTGATGGCCGGCATGAACGTCGTCGGCGACCTCTTCGGTTCGGGCAAGATGTTCCTGCCGCAGGTGGTCAAGTCCGCCCGCGTCATGAAGCAGGCCGTTGCCGTGCTCCTTCCTTACATGGAGGAGGAGAAGCGTCAGAATGGCGGCGAGGAACGCAAGTCTGCCGGCAAGATCCTGATGGCGACCGTCAAGGGCGACGTGCACGATATCGGCAAGAACATCGTCGGCGTCGTGCTTGCCTGCAACAATTACGAGATCATCGATCTCGGCGTCATGGTGCCGGCAACGAAGATCCTCGAGACGGCTGTCGCCGAGAAGGTCGATGTCATCGGTCTCTCCGGCCTCATCACGCCGTCGCTCGACGAGATGGTGCATGTAGCGGCCGAAATGGAGCGACAGGGCTTCGATATTCCCCTGCTGATCGGCGGGGCAACGACCAGCCGCGTGCATACGGCCGTCAAGATCCATCCCGGCTATAACAAGGGTCAGTCGATTTACGTGACGGATGCCAGCCGCGCCGTTGGCGTCGTCTCCTCGCTGCTGTCGCCGGACACTCGTCAGGGTTATATCGACGATATCAGGGCGGAATATGCCAAGGTCGCTGCTGCCCATGCGCGCAGCGAAGCCGAAAAGGTGCGTCTGCCGCTCGCCCGCGCCCGCGAGAACGCACAGAAGGTCGACTGGGCAGCCTATAAGCCGACCAAGCCGAGCTTCCTCGGAACCAAGGTGTTCGAGGACTACGATCTGGCCGAACTTGCCAAGTACATCGACTGGACGCCGTTCTTCCAGACCTGGGAGTTGCGGGGGCGCTACCCGGCGATCCTCGAAGACGAGAAGCAAGGCGAAGCTGCGCGGGCTCTCTGGGCTGACGCCCAGGCGATGCTGAAGAAGATCATCGACGAGAAGTGGTTCCGTCCCCGTGCCGTCATCGGCTTCTGGCCGGCCGGTACCGTCGGCGACGATATCCGCCTCTTCAAGGACGATGCCCGCAGGCAAGAGTTGGCAACGTTCTACACGCTGCGCCAGCAGCTTTCGAAACGCGATGGCCGTCCGAACGTGGCGTTGTCGGACTTCGTCGCGCCTGTGAACAGCGGCGTGCAGGACTATGTCGGCGGCTTCGTGGTAACCGCCGGTTTTGAGGAGATCGCCATCGCCGAGCGCTTCGAGCGCTCGAATGACGACTATTCCTCGATCCTGGTGAAGGCGCTAGCCGACCGCTTCGCCGAAGCTTTCGCCGAATGCATGCATGAGCGCGTCCGGCGCGAATATTGGGGCTATGCCAAGGACGAGCATCTCTCCAACGAGGATCTCATTACCGAGGCCTATGCCGGCATCCGCCCGGCACCCGGCTATCCCGCCCAGCCTGATCACACTGAGAAAAAGACTTTGTTCGGTCTTCTCGACGCAGAAAACACCGCTGGTGTGAAGCTGACCGAGAGCTATGCGATGTGGCCCGGCTCGTCAGTATCCGGCATCTATATCGGCCACCCGGGCTCCTACTATTTCGGCGTCGCCAAGGTGGAGCGCGATCAGGTCGAAGACTATGCCAAGCGCAAGGGCATGGATGTCACCGAGGTCGAGCGTTGGCTCGGACCGGTGCTCAACTACGTGCCGCGCAAGACTGATGAAGAGATCGAAGACGCTGCCTGATTGCGGAGTCTTTTCTATCGCTTGAGGTGGCGTGCTCAGTCGTTGATTCAATGAACGATGAAGCCGGGAAGTGATTCACTTTCCGGCTTTATCTTTTTGAATTGGAAGAAAAATCAGGTCGCGCCGATCGTCAGTTCGGCAACGAAGTCATAGGCGTCGCCGCGATAAAGCGAGCGAGTGAATTCCACTGCGCGGCCAGAGCCGAGATAGGAAATACGCTCGATGGAAAGTCCGGCCTGGCCGACGGGCACACCGAGCAGTTGAGCGTCGGCTTCCTTCATGTTGGTCGCGGATATGCGTTGCACGGCGCGGACGGGGCGCACGCCGAGCCGCTCCAGCTCGGCATAGAGCGAATTGGCGACAGCAGAGGGGTCAGGCAGGAATTCGCCCGATACGCTTGCATGTTCGATCGCCAGGGGTTGGTCGTCGGCGATGCGCAGGCGCGACAGGCGCGAAACCTTGATGTCCGTGCCGAGGCCGAGGATCATCATCTCGTCGGGTGACGGCGTGTGGATGCCCTTGTGCAGCCATTCGGAGCGCGAGGACATGCCGCGGCGTGCCATGTCCTCGGTGAAGGAGGTGAGCTGCGACAGGCGCTGTTCGACTTTCGAAACCGGCTTTGCGACGAAGGTGCCGGATCCGTGGCGGCGCACGAGCAGGCCGTCGGCCACGAGCTCGTCGATCGCCTTACGAACGGTGACGCGGCTGACGGCGGCAAATTCGGCAATATCGCGTTCCGGGGGCAGGGCATCGCCGTGCGCGAGCGTGCCGGTACGGACAGCGTCTTCCAGCGTGCGGCGCAGCTTCACATAGAGCGGACCGGTGCCGCCGGCCTGCAGGCGTTCGGGGGACAGAATGGAGGCGAGATCGTCGGTCATGCCGCACCTCTCTGCCGTTCGTTCAGAAGTTTTAGGGCAAGGTCCACGGCGCCCTGCAGCGCATCGGCTTTTGGCTCTGCGAGAAGCGCCTTATGCCGATCGGCAAGCCAGGGATGATAGGCTTTGGCCAGGCCGCCAAGCAGGCAGATGGACGGGCATTCCGGCCATGACAGTGCGTCGAGGCTTTCGTCGATGGCACGCGCCGCATCCTTGATGATCTCGATCGCCGTCGCATCGCCGGCCTGAGCGCCTTCGAAGACCATAGGCGCATAACGGGCGAAGTCTGTCGGCCGGGCCGTATGGGCGAATTCGACGACGCGTTCCGGATCGTTGCCGTATTCGGTCATCAGCTTATCGGTCAGCGGCGAGGCGAGGCGGACCTTGTCATAGGCAAGCAGGGATTTTTCCAGGAGATCGCGGCCAAGCCTGGCACCGCTTGCCTGATCGCCGACGATCGAGCCCCAGCCGCCGATCCCGTGCAACTTGCCGTTCCGGCGCGCATTATAGACCGAGCCTGTTCCGAAAGCGCCGACAATGCCATCGGCATCGCCGAGCGCCCCCTGCAGCGAAATCAAGGCATCGGTGACGACCTGGCCGTTCTTGAAGGGCAGGGCCTTTTCGATCCGGTTGCCGTAATCGCCGACATTGGCGCCGGCAACGCCGACCACTGCCGAGACGGTTGAAATGGTTTCATTTTCAAATCCGGCATCACGCAGCGCCTGGCGAGCGGATTCGACGATATTGACGAGAGAGTTTTCCAGATCGGAAAGGATATTGGCAGGGCCGGCTTTGCCGTGGCCGATGACCTTGCCCATTCTGTCCACGACTGCGGCCCGACAGCTTGTTCCGCCGCCATCTATACCGATTGCAAGTTCCGTCATCGGACCTCCGGATACGCTGTTCCCTTATGTTTTTTAATACAATACCAAAAAAATACCATTTACCAAGCAGAAATGATTAGGAAATTGTCAGTTTTTAACCCGTTGATTTTTAATAATAAAAATTTTTTATGAACTTTCCATCGTCCAGAAGTTAATTTTGGCTGGACAATTGGTATTTTTTTGGCCTTAATTCCGGAAAAGGGAACGGCGTATCGAGGCATGTGAAAACCGGCAAATAAAAATAGTGCCGGCCAGGTTTCGAGAAAGGTGCAGACGGTGATCGCTGGAGCCGGAATGGCTCGCGGAGGCGTGCGGTATCTTTCCAAGTTTCCCCTTATTTCCAAGCGCCCGGTTCAGCGTATCGGGAGGGCGCACCGTTCGGCCGGAGGCTAGCGTCCTTCGTGTCGGCAGAGCTTCAGGGCCGCCAGTCTTGGCGGCTCCAAAAAGGGGCGTTGGGTGTTTCCTCAGGCACGCCAACCGCTTGTTTCAGACCGAAAACAGCGCCCAGTGGCGCTCAAAACAGGAGAGGGAAATGAAAAACACTGCTCTGAAAAGCTTGCTGCTTGCCTCCAGCCTGCTGTCGTCAGCCGGCCTCGTTCATGCCGCCGACGTGACGCTCACCGTCGAAAGCTGGCGTAACGACGACCTGCAGATCTGGCAGGAAAAGATCATCCCGGCTTTCGAAGCCAAGAACCCGGGCATCAAGATCGTCTTCTCGCCGACCGCTCCGACTGAATACAACGCTTCGCTGAATGCCAAGCTCGATGCAGGTTCTGCAGGAGACATCATCACCTGCCGCCCGTTCGATGCCTCACTCGAACTCTTCAACAAGAAGCAGCTCGTCGACATCACCAGCCTGTCCGGCATGGAAAACTTCTCGCCGGTCGCCAAGGCTGCCTGGTCTACGGACGACGGCAAGTCGACCTTCTGCGTGCCGATGGCTTCGGTCATTCACGGCTTCATCTACAACAAGGATGCCTTCGATAAGCTCGGCATCGCTGTGCCGAAGACGGAAGACGAATTCTTCGCAGCCCTCGACAAGATCAAGGCTGACGGTACCTATATTCCGCTCGCCATGGGCACGAAGGATCTCTGGGAAGCCGCAACCATGGGCTACCAGAACATCGGTCCGAACTACTGGAAGGGTGAAGAGGGCCGCCTAGCGCTGATCGCCGGCAAGCAGAAGCTGACCGATCCCGCCTGGGTCAAGCCCTTCGAAGACCTTGCCAGGTGGAAACCCTACCTCGGTGACGGTTTCGAAGCCCAGACCTACTCCGATAGCCAGAACCTCTTCACGCTCGGCCGCGCCGCCATCTACCCGGCAGGTTCGTGGGAAATCGCGCTGTTCAACACGCAGGCTCAGTTCAAGATGGGCGCCTTCCCGCCGCCGGTTCCGAAGGCCGGCGACCAGGGCTACATTTCCGACCATCCGGATATCGGCGTTGCGCTGAACGCCAAGAGCACGCACCAGGAAGAAGCCAAGAAGTTCCTCACCTGGGTTGCTTCGCCGGAATTCGCAGACATCTATGCGAACGCACTTCCGGGCTTCTTCAGCCTGAACTCCAACCCGGTCAAGATGAGCGATCCGCTGGCTCAGGAATTCGTTTCCTGGCGCGGCCCGTATAAGTCGACCGTGCGCTCGACCTATCAGATCCTGTCGCGCGGTACGCCGAATCTCGAAAACGAGACCTGGGTTGAATCGGCTAACGTCATTAACGGCACGGACACCCCGGCCGCTGCTGCCGAAAAGCTCCAGAAGGGCCTCGACAGCTGGTACAAGCCGGGCAAGTAAGGTTTTGAAGGTAAGGGGCGGCCTTTTGGACCGCCCCTTATCGGCCTGCCGGCCATCTTGTCCCGCGAGGGGCAGGAGACTCGCAGCCGCCTCCTGGCCCGTGGTTTTCAGGTATGGGCATGGTCCGGCTCTCCGAAGAGGGAGAGGGGAATGAGGGGCAAGATTTTCACCTGCGCTGCGCCTTATGGTCCAGCCAATAAAAACAGGCAAAAGCCATGAGCGAAGCCGACACCACCGTCGACGTGATCCCGATCAAGCGTCCCATTCGCTGGCATATCGGAATCTTTCTTCTTCCGGCCTTCATCGTCTATTCGGCGATCATGATCCTGCCGCTGATCGAAACGCTCCGGCTTTCCTTCTACAATACCGTTGACGGAGTCCCCACCTTTGTCGGACTCGCCAATTACAAGGTTCTCTTCGGCGATGCCCGCTGGGTGCATGACTTCTGGAATGCGCTGCGCAACAATGTGATCTTCTTCATCATCCATATGTGCGTGCAGAACCCGATCGGGATTGCGCTTGCCGCACTTCTATCGACGCCCCGGCTTCGCTTCGTTGCCTTCTACCGCACGGCAATCTTCCTGCCGACGCTGCTCTCCTTCGTCATCGTCGGCTTCATCTGGAAGCTGATCCTTTCGCCGATCTGGGGTGTCGCACCCTGGCTGATGAGCCTCGTCGGCCTGAAGTGGGCCTTCGCACCCTGGCTCGGTCAGTCCGGCCCGGCACTGATCGCAGTGTCGCTGATCTCGAACTGGCAATATATCGGCATCCCGATGATGCTGATCTATGCAGCGCTTCTGAGCATTCCCGAGGAAGTCATCGAGGCTGCCGAATGCGACGGCATTACCGGCTGGGCGCAGTTCTGGAAGATCAAGCTGCCGCTGGTTCTTCCAGCGATCGGTATTATCTCGATCCTGACTTTCGTCGGCAATTTCAACGCGTTCGACCTGATATATACGGTCCAGGGCGCGCTTGCCGGCCCTGACATGTCGACGGATATTCTGGGCACGCTGCTCTACCGTACCTTTTTCGGTTTCCAGCTGCAGCTCGGCGATCGCTCCATGGGTGCGACGATCGCGACGGTCATGTTCCTGATCATCCTTGCCGGCGTCTCCTTCTATCTTTTCGCCATCCAGCGGCGCATGCGCCGTTACCAGTTCTGAGGAGTGTGAGCCCATGTCGAACAGAGCGCGCACATCCCCCATCCGCACCGGCCTCGTGCATCTGGCGCTGATCGGCTACACGCTGATCGCCATCTTCCCGGTGTTCCTGACGATCGTCAATTCGTTCAAGGACCGAAATTCGATCTTCCGGTCGCCGCTGCAGGTGCCCACGCCGTCCACCTTCAGCCTGATCGGCTATCAGACGGTGCTGGGGCAGGGTGACTTCGCCACCTATTTCCAGAACAGCTTCGTCGTGACGATCGTTGCGATCTTCCTCGTGCTGCTGTTTGGGGCGATGGCCGCCTTTGCGCTGTCGGAGTATCGCTTCAAGGGCAACACGCTGATGGGTCTCTATATGGCGATCGGCATCATGATCCCGATCCGCCTCGGCACGGTCGCCATCCTGCAGGGCATGGTCGCGACCGGCCTCGTCAACACGCTGACGGCACTGATCCTCGTCTATACGGCGCAGGGTATTCCGCTCGCGATCTTCATTCTCTCGGAATTCATGCGCACGGTGTCCGACGACCTGAAGAATGCCGGGCGCATCGACGGGCTCTCCGAATATGCGATCTTCTTCCGCCTCGTGCTGCCGCTGGTGCGGCCGGCAATGGCGACTGTCGCCGTCTTCACGATGATCCCGATCTGGAACGACCTGTGGTTCCCGCTGATCCTGGCTCCATCAGAAGCCACAAAGACGGTGACGCTCGGCTCGCAGATCTTCATCGGCCAATTCGTCACCAACTGGAACGCGGTTCTGGCGGCGCTGTCGCTGGCGATCCTGCCGATCCTTGTTCTCTACGTCATCTTCTCGCGGCAGCTGATCCGCGGCATTACCTCGGGAGCCGTCAAGTGAGCCAATCCGACAAGCCGATCCGTGTCCTTGTTGCCGGCCTCGGCAATATGGGCCGCAGCCATGCGCTCGCCTATCACAACAATCCGGGCTACGAGATCGTTGGCCTCGTCAACCGCTCCAAGCCGAGCCAGCTTGCGCCGGAGCTGGAGCAGTACACTATCCATCCCGACTTCATGACGGCGCTTGCCGAGCTGAAGCCGGATCTCTGCTCGATCAATACTTATTCCGACAGCCATGCCGATTATGCCGTCGCCGCCTTCGAAGCCGGCTGCGACGTCTTCGTCGAAAAGCCACTGGCAACGACCGTTGCCGATGCGGAGCGCGTCGTGGCCGCGGCAAACAAGGCGGGCAAGAAGCTGGTGATCGGCTATATCCTGCGTCATCATCCGTCCTGGACGAAGCTGATCGAGGAGGCGCGGAAGCTCGGTGGTCCCTATGTCTTCCGCATGAACCTTAATCAGCAGTCCAGCGGGCCGACCTGGGCGACGCACAAGTCGCTGATGCAGACGACCTCGCCGATCGTCGATTGCGGCGTCCACTATGTCGATGTCATGTGCCAGATTACCGATGCCAAGGCTGTGGAAGTCCGCGGCATGGGTTTGCGCCTGTCGAACGAGATCGCGCCGGACATGTATAATTACGGCCATCTGCAGGTGCTTTATGAAGACGGTTCCGTCGGCTGGTACGAGGCCGGCTGGGGGCCGATGATTTCCGAGACGGCCTTCTTCGTGAAGGATGTGATGTCGCCGAACGGCGCCGTCTCGATCGTCATGGACCCGAATGCGAAGTCCGACGATATCGACACGCATACGAAAACCTCCGTCATCCGCCTGCATACGGCAGAGACTGGGCCTGACGGCAAATTCATCCGTCCCGATCAGGACATGACGATGGAGGGCGAACCCGGCCACCAGGCGCTTTGTGACCTGGAGCAGGCCTTCGTGCTGCGCGCCATCAACGAGGATCTGGACCTTACCCGCCATATGGATGATGCGGTGGCCTCACTGCGCATCTGCCTTGCCGCTGACGAAAGCGTGCGCACCGGCCGACCGGTTAGACTATAAGGAAAGACTAGTGGGATCGCTTCAACTGAAATCCATCCGCAAGGCCTACGGCAAGCACGAAGTGCTGAAGGGCATCGACCTTGAGGTCAAGGACGGCGAATTCGTCATTTTCGTCGGCCCATCAGGCTGCGGGAAATCGACCCTGCTGCGGAGCATTGCCGGCCTGGAAGACGTCACCTCGGGTGCTGTCGTCATTAACGGCCGCGACGAGACGCTGACGCCGCCGGCCAAGCGCGGCATCGCCATGGTGTTCCAGTCTTACGCGCTCTATCCGCACCTGACGGTGAAGGACAATATGGGCCTTGGGCTGAAACAGGCGGGTACGGCCAGGGACGAAATCGAAAAGCGCGTCTCCAAGGCCTCTTCGATGCTGTCGCTGGAACAGTATCTCGCCCGCCGCCCGTCCGAGCTTTCGGGCGGTCAGCGCCAGCGTGTTGCGATCGGCCGCGCGATCGTGCGCGAGCCCGAGCTCTTCCTGTTCGATGAACCGCTTTCCAACCTCGATGCGGCGTTGCGCGTGCAGACGCGCCTTGAGATTGCTCGTCTGCATCGTAGCCTCAAGGCAACCATGATCTACGTCACCCACGACCAGGTCGAAGCCATGACGCTAGCCGACAAGATCGTGGTGCTGAATGCCGGTGCGATCGAGCAGATCGGCTCGCCGATGGAACTCTATAATCGCCCGGCGAATGTCTTTGTTGCCGGCTTCATCGGCTCGCCGCAGATGAACTTCATCGCCGGCGATAAGCTGGGTGACGCCAATGCAAAGACGGTCGGCATCCGCCCCGAGCATCTGACGCTGTCGCGCGACAGCGGCACCTGGAAGGCGAAGACCGTGCATGTCGAGCATCTCGGTGCAGACACCATCGTCTACCTGGAATCCGAGCAGTGCGGACTCATCACCGCGCGTCTGTTCGGCGAGCACAAATATGAGCCGGATGAGATCGTTTATGCGACGCCGGATGGAACCCATATCCATCGCTTTGATGCCAACGATAAGGCGATCCGTTGATCGCAGCCGGAATGAAGGACGTGTTCGCATAAAGCCTTCCAACTCCAACTTGGCGTTGTGGTCGCCGAGCTTCATGACTTTCGGCAACTGATCGATGCATCGCCCCAGTATATAGGACCTTCACGATAGAGCGGAACGTGTTAGTTGCGAACGTCCTGGTTATGGTCTATCGTCGTTGCGGTTTGACGATCAACGATCGTCAGCCACGGCCACCGCTGCAAGTATTCGGTGCATTTGATCAGATATAATTCGTGCTGAGGATTGAGAGGGTTCAGGCGCAGGATGCCGTTCCACATATCACCCAAGCCATCAGGAGCATAAAGGCTGGTGTCGCGAAGGCGAATGCCGATCCTTGTGCAGAGGGTGAGATAACGGTCGATGCCATCCTCCGCCTTCTGTAGGGCTGGATAGTCCGCTCCAAACTTATCCTTGTACCAGAGATGGACCCTGGCCTGATTCTTGATCTCCACCTTTGCGGGTAGATCGGCGACGGCCTGCTGCACCTGGCGAATGACGGCGTCTTCGGCATCCCATGATAGGTCGGAGTCATCGAAGTAAAAGATGTCGTAATCCTTTATCCCGTACTGAGGATCATACCCCGACTTCAGATTCCAAACGGTCTGCACGAGGCAGCCTGCAGTGAGAATGCCCTGGGGAATTTGGGGGGCGCGCAACCGGATCAACAATTGAGCATTTATAGGGTTGCGGAAGACGGACTCAGAGAATTGCTGCTCCGTAAGCGGCATAGCCCCTCCTTTGCTTATTTGCGTCGTGAAACTGTCGGCGCAAAATCCTGATTAAAGCGACAGTTGACCGAGCCAAATGCTTCATGAAGTTTCCGGCAAGATGCCTCACCTGAAAGAGCCGTGCTGCAAATGCTCGGCGTCAACATCGGCTTGAATGCCACCTTTGCCAAGACTCGGCCAGCGCGCAAGGCCCTTCGTTCGGCGACGTGATGGGTGAAGTCAGCGTCGAAAAATCCTGCCGTCGATGATGATCAGGCTCGCCATGACCAGGATCATATGGTGCTGTCTTATGCCGATCGGCCGGATTGATATGCCTGGACTGATTCCAGGGCGATCAGCCGAGAACTGGGCGCATGAAGCTGCGCTCATAGCTGATGATGCTGCGGTTACGCTTGTCGAGTTCGAAGGCAGCCTGGCATTCCAGGTCGCTCGTCATCCGGGTGCGATAGTCCTCATAGGCGGCAAGGCTCGGGAAGGAAAACAGCGCAACCGCAATGTTGTTGGCGCCTTCGGATGGCAGGAAATAGCCGTGATGGGTGCCGCCCATCCTGTTGACGATCGGGATCCAGAGTCGGGCATATTCCTCGAATTCAGCCAGCTTGTAGGGGTCGATCACGTATCGCAGGTAGCAGGTAATCATCGAAATATCCTGTCTTGGCGGGTTTGCTCGTTCAGGTGCGGGAGGCGAGGCGCTCCGTCAATTCCTCAATACCGACTTCAGCCTCGATGCTGTCTCCCCTGGCTAGAAGGTAGAGGCCGAGGCCGAAGGTGAGGGCGGCGATGAACAGCAGATAATAGGCATGCGCCATCGGGTTGATCGGCAGCAGGGCGGCGACGGCAAGCGGCGTCAGCCCGCCGAAGATCGCATAGGAGACATTGTAGGAAAAGGAGAGGCCGCTGAAGCGGACGCGGGCCGGAAAGGCGCGCACCATGACGTAAGGCACGGCGCCGACCATGCCGACGGCAAGGCCCATGATGGCGTAGAGTACGAAGAGAACCGTCAGCGAAACCGCGGCATAGCTGTAGAAGGCGAAGGTGGCGATGGCGAAGAAGATGCTCGAGACCAGGAAGAAGCGTCCGGAGCCGACACGATCGACGATGGCGCCGGCTGCCGCCGTGCCGAAGATCAGGAACAGCGTACCGAAGCTGGTGGCAGCCAGCGACTGCTGGGCGGTATAGCCATACTGCTTCTGCAGGAAGGTTGCCGTCATCAACGTCGTCACCACGATGCCGGCAGACAGGATCCAGGTCAGCAGGACGGAGATGACGACACCGCGGGGATAATCACGCAGCACAGCCTTCAGCGGCAGTTCCGGTACCAGCGAGCGGCTCTGTTTCATCTCCGAGAAGATTGGCGTTTCCTGCAGCCATTGGCGGAGATAGACGGCAACAAGGCCGAAGATGCCGCCGATGAAGAAGGGCAGGCGCCATGCATAGGCGGCGATATCGTCAGGCGTGAAAACCGTATTGATGATCGTGGCGATGAAGGAGCCGAAGAGGATGCCGAGCGTGAGGCCCGAGCAGAGAAAGCCGCAGGCAAAGCCGACGCGACGGAAGGGTACATGCTCGGCGACGAAGGTCCAGGCGCCTGGAACCTCGCCACCGATCGCCGCACCCTGGAGGATGCGCATCAGGATAAGAAGGACGGGGGCAGCGACGCCGATCGAGGCATAGGTCGGCATTGCCGCCATGCCGAGTGTCGAAAGTGCCATGAGCAGGATGGAGAAGGCGAAGACTTTCTTGCGGCCAAAGAGATCGCCGAAATGGGCAAGTACGATGCCACCGAGTGGCCGCACCAGGTAGCCGGCGGCGAAGATTCCAAAGGTCTGCAGCGTCACCAGCCAGTCCGGCATTTCCGGCGGGAAGAACAGCTTGCCGATCACGGCTGCGAAGAAAACGAAGATGATGAAATCGTAGAATTCCAGTGCGCCGCCAAGGGCGGAAAGGCCAAGCGTGCGGAAATCCTGCAAGGTCAGGCTGCGGGGAGCGGAGGCTGCGACTGATGACATGATGGGGCACTTCGTGGATCGGGAATGTTTGCTCCATGCGGCATGGTTCCCGCCACTTCAAGTTCTTTCTGGTGAAAGCTCCATCACGTTTGCTGACAGTGTTTCTACGAATGAAAAAGGCGCCGCATTGACGGCGCCCTCATCAAGAACGTTTTTCTTCCGATCAGTCGCGGATGACGAGAAGGTCGGCGGCCATGAAGCGGAGCGTCACGGTCTCGCCGGCAGACGGCGGCGTGACGCCGGGGCTGTTGAACATGTCGAAGGAGATGACGTTGCCGCCGACATTCATTCGGGTACGGATGACAGAACCCAGGAAGTGGGCGGAGACGACCTGACCGGTCAGAGCCGTATCGCTGTGTGTGCCTTCGGCAAGCGAACCGGCTTCGGGACGGAGTGCGAGTTGAACCGTATCGCCGGACTTGTAGGTCTGGACAGATTGTTTCAGCGTCACAGCCTGATCACCGATCTGGATCCGATTGCTGTCGGGATCGACGACCTTGGCCTCGATGAGGTTCAACGTGCCGACGAAGGAAGCGACGAAGCGCGTTGCCGGCGTATTGTAGATCTCAAAAGGCGTACCGATCTGGTCGGCCTTGCCGGCGTTCATGACGACGATGCGGTCGGAGATCGAGAGCGCCTCTTCCTGGTCGTGCGTGACGAAAACTGTCGTGATGCCAAGCGACTGCTGGATCTGGCGGATTTCCTCGCGCAGCGAAACGCGGATCTTGGCGTCGAGGGCAGACAGCGGTTCGTCGAGCAGCAGGACCTGCGGCTTGACGGCAAGGGCGCGGGCAAGAGCAACGCGCTGCTGCTGGCCGCCGGACATCTGGTAGGGGAAGCGGTCTGCCAGATGATCGAGCTTGATGAGGCCAAGCATTTCCTTGACTCTGCTGTCGATGTCCGGTTTGGGAGCGCCCGCGACTTTCAGGCCAAAGGCGACATTGTCATGCACAGTCATGTTCGGGAAGAGGGCGTAGGCCTGGAAGACCATGCCGATGTTGCGCTGGTTTGGCTTCAGCGGACGCTGGTCCTTGCCATTGATCGTCAGAGTGCCGCCGGTTGGCGTTTCGAAGCCGGCGATCATGCGCAGAACCGTTGTCTTGCCGCAGCCTGATGGTCCGAGGAAGGAAACGAATTCCCCTTTCTCGATAGTCATATTGAAGTTCTTCACGACCTGGGTCTGGCCGAAGGATTTCTGAATGTTGGTCAGTGTGAGAAAAGACATGAGCCAAATACCTTATGCTTTAGCCGGGCGGGCTTTGCCAAAGCGGGAAACGAGGTTGAGCAGGCCCATGCTGAGCCAAGTGATCGAGAAAGCGATGACGGCGAGCGCCGAAGGCTCATAGGCCTTGTTGGCGCCGACGAGCTGCAGGTAGGGACCGAAGGCTGGGCGATTGAGGAGGGCCGCGAAGGTGAATTCACCCATGACGATCGCGAGCGTTATGAAGGCGCCAGAGAGTACGCCGCTCATGACATTCGGGAAAATGCACTTGAACATGATGGTCGTCCAGCGAGCGCCGAGGCTTTCAGCCGCCTCCGTCAGCGTGCGGACGTCGATGGCGCGCATGGCTGTATCGACGGCGCGGTACATGTAGGGCAGCGACAAGGTGATGTAAGAGAAAACCAGCAGGATGTTGGTGCCCATCGACGAATTCGTCAACGGCAGATAGGACGACGAATTGTACATCCTGAGGTAGCCGAAAACGATGACGATCGCCGGGATGACGAGCGGTAGCAGCGTGATGAATTCGACGACCGGACGCATCTGCGGTAGGCGTAGCCGCACCCAGTAGGCTGTCGGTACGACGAGCAGCATGCCGAAGATGATGGTCAGAAACGCCATTCCCATGGAGTAGCCGAAAGTCTCGCGGAACTGAGCGTCCGAGAAGACTGACTGATAGGCATCGAAGCTATAGGCGCCGCGGCGCATGCGCAGCGAAAATTCGATCGTGCCGATCAGCGGAATGATGAAATAGGACGCGCCGAGAATGATAGCGATCCAGGCTCCGAGACGTTGAGCTTTCATTTTTGCCACCGTTCGGCGCGCATGCGCAGCATGAGATAAAGGACATTGGATACGCCGGTTATGACGATCATGCCGAGCGCGATCGCGTAACCGAGGTTGGCATTGTGAAGAACGTCACCGCGGATCTGCGCATAGAGCAGGATCGGCACGATGTTCAGTGAACTGCCGGTCAGCGCGAAGGCGGTGGCGATGGCGCCGAAAGCGTTGGCAAAGAGCAGCAGCGTGGTACCGAGCAGGCTCGGCCAGAGGATCGGTAGCGCGACCATCGTCCAATATTGACGGTTGGTAGCGCCGAGAATTTCAGAGGCTTCGCGCCATTCCTTCTTCATACCGTCCAACGCCGGCGTCAGGATCAGCACCATCAGCGGAATCTGGAAATACATGTAGGTGATGGTGAGGCCGAAGAAGGAGAGGAGGTTGAAGCCGGTGCCGTAAAGGTTGAAGCCGAACCAGTCGCGCAGGAAGAGGGTCACAAGGCCGGTGCGGCCGAGCGTTGCGAGAAAGGCGAAGGCGAGCGGTACCCCGGCAAAATTCGAGGCCACGCCGGAGAAGGTCAGAAGCGTCGAGCGCACCGAGTTCGGCAGGCCGCCGAGCACGACGGCCCAGGCGAGGAAAAAGCCGATCAGCGCGCCGCCGAGGGCGGACGCCACCGAGACGCGGATACTGATCCAGTAAGCGCTCAAAATCGATGGCGTAAAGAGATCGCCGATATTCTTCAGCGTGAGGTCGCCCTCGGGAGTCAAGAACGCGCCCGCCACAAGATAAAGCGTGGGGATGATCAGGAACAGTAGTGAAAAAATAATGAAGGGTGCAATGCCCAGCCAGTCGATCACGCGGTCTTTGTTGATCAAGGGGGCGCTGCTCACCATAGGCGTTGAAACCGTGCTCATGGAAAAGCTCATCCTGGGGCGTCGGAGTGAGAAAACCTCCCCGCCTTCAGGCGGGGAGGCAGGATCAGGGGTTACTTGACGCTGGCGCCGACGACGGAATCCCAGTTCTTGGTGATGGCTTCCTTGCCTGCTGCCTGCTCTTCGAGCGTCGGGAAGACGGCCTTTTCATAGGCTGCCGCCGGCGGCAGCTTGTCGAGCAATTCCTTCGGGATCTTGTTGTTCTTGGCAAGATCGTTGAAGCGGATCGGATGGCAATAGCCCTTCAGCCAGCCGAGCTGACCTTCGTCGGAATAGAGGTATTCCATCCAGAGCTTGGCAGCGTTCGGGTGCGGAGCGAAGGCGGAGATGGCCTGGACGTAGACGCCGGCAACGACGCCCGTCTTCGGAACGACGACTTCGAAGGGAGGATTGCCCTTCAGGCTTTCACCCCAGGAAAGCGCGTTGTAATCCCAGGCGATGATGATCGGCGTGGAGCCCTGCGCGAACGGAGCTGCCTTGCCGACAACAGGTACGAAGTTGCCGGCCTTGTTCAGTTCGGCGAAGAACTTCAGACCTTCTTCTCCTGCCTTGGCAGCGTCACCGCCGGAAGCGGAAAGACCGGCCGCATAAACGCCCTGGACAGCCTGGTTGGCGGTGCGGGGATCGCCGGCGAGCGCGACGGTATTCGCATAGCCGCTCTTCTTCAGATCAGCCCAATCGGCCGGCGACTGCTTGACCAGATCCTTGTTCACAAGGAACGACAGAACGCCGTAATAGTCACCATACCAGTAGCCTTCGGGATCCTTGGCGGTATCCGGAATAGAATCCCAGGTGGAGACCTTGTAAGGCTGGATCAGGCCGTCTTTCTTGGCGGACGGGCCGAAGGAGAGGCCGACGTCGATGACATCAGGGGCCTGCGGACCGGTGTTGCCCTTGTTAGCCTTGATGGCTTCGACTTCGTCGCCCGAACCCGCATCCGGGTTCAGTTCGTTGACTTCGAGGCCGTACTTGGCCTTGAAGCCGGCAATGACGTCGCCATAGCCGCACCAGTCGTGTGGGAGAGCGATCGTCGTCAGCGTGCCTTCCTTCTTGGCGGCAGCGATAAGATCAGCGCTCGGCTCAGCTGCTGCGATCGCAGTCGAAGCAACGATCATCGCAGTAGAAAGCGAGAGCAGTCGAGAAATGTTAGAGATCACTGTTGTTCTCCTTCGGGTTTTCAGTGTCCGATGTGCTGTTACTGTCGTTAGATGAAGCTTGTATGACAGTTGCGTGACGTTAATTTCGTCATGAATAGCAGGAGCTTGCGGCAGATGTTTTATTTGCGACAAGCTGTCCTGATTCCGCGAAATCCGTCTTTGTTTTTGCCCTTTTTAGCTGTCCCTCCTAACCGGGTTTGCGGAAAAGCCGGGTCTGTTCGAACAGGCCTTCCAGCGTTTTCATGCGCTCCTTCGTCTCGTCCCAGGTCGAGTTCTGCACCGCCTCGATGAGCGCCTCGACAATGAAGAGTGTGACGACGGAGGAATCCCAGGCCGACGGCGCCTCGATCTGCACGCGAAAGACGTGACGGGCGAGCTTGGCGGCAGGCGAAGCCCATTGGTCTGTGAAGACGATGATTTCGGCTCCGCGTTTGCGGGCGGCGGTGGCGAGGCTCACCATCTCCTGCTCGTAGCGGCGGATATCGAAGATGATGAGCAGATCGCCCGGATTCATATTAAGGACGTATTGCGGCCAGCTTGACGAATTGGACGAGAGCAGCGCCGTGTTCGGGCGGATGACCTGCATATGGGTAAAGAAGTATTCGGCCAGTGCGCCGGTAATGCGTCCGCCGACGAAATAGAGCGTGCGTTTGCGGTCCGAGAGCAGGGCAGCGACGTCGTCAAAGGTTGCCGTATCGAGATCGGTGAGCGTTTGACGCAAATTGCCCATAATGGCATCGGCGAAGCGGTTCAATATATGTGTGCCCGGCGCGTTCTGGGCCCAGCGATCGTGCTTGGCGATCGGATTGGAAATCGTCGCTTCGACTTCCTGATGCAGATGCTGCTGGAAATCCGGATAGCCCTTATAGCCGAGCTTCTGGACCATGCGCACGACCGTCGGCGTGGAGACGCCGGCATTCTCAGCAATCGTGGTGATGCTGCCGAGGCCGGAGACGGGGTAGTTATCGAGCAGGCTTTCGGCCAACTGCTTTTCGGCGCGTGTGAGCACGCCAAGATGCGAATGAATGACGTCCGAAACGGTCTTAGCCGCGACACTCACGTGATTTTGCTCCCCGGGATGGTCTGATGCCACTTTCCCAGTGAAAGTTAACAACGCTGTCACAATCCATGTCAATGACTGTCATGAAAAGAAATTTTCAGAGTGTGCTTGACACTGCGGTAAAGCTGAAGAATTCTTTTCTTATAAAGAATTTATTAAGCGATGGAGAGGTGCGGTTGGTGCTGGTTCAGCCCCGAATTCTCAGCGAAGCGGACGGTGATTGCGTTGCAATCGAACGCGTTCACGGCAAGAGTCCCGTGCTCATCATTTGCGAGCATGCATCCCGCACGCTTCCTGAATATTTCGGTAATCTCGGCCTGTCCGAAGAAGCGCTTTTAAGCCATATCGCCTGGGATCCGGGCGCGCTTGCCGTTGCCCGCGCCATTTCGGCTGCTCTCGATTCAACGCTGATCTACCAACGTTTCTCCCGGCTGATCTATGACTGCAACCGGCCGCCGAGCTCGCCGGGCGCCATGCCCGAGATCAGCGAGATTTATACGATTCCCGGTAACCAGGATTTGACCGAAAGCGAGCGCCGTGCCCGCACGGAAGCCCTCTACCTGCCATTCCACGATGGCGTGCGTGCCTTGATCCGCGACCGGCAGGCGAGGGGTCAGGACAGCGTCATCGTGACGATCCACAGTTTCACTCCTGTCTATAATGGCAAGCAGCGCGCCGTGGAGCTCGGCATCCTCCATGACGAGGACAGCCGGTTTGCCGATCGTATGCTGGAGTTTGCGGCCGAAGCACCGCTTTACCGCACCGAGCGCAACGAACCCTACGGACCTGAGGATGGCGTGACGCACACGCTGATCCTGCATGGCGTTTCCAATGGGCTTCGTAATGTCATGATCGAGGTCCGCAACGACCTCATCGCAGACGATACCGGCCAAGGGGTCGTGGCCGACTATCTAACAGGGCTCATCCAGAGAAGTTTGGAAGCCTGAAAAGAATAAGACCCCGGGGAGCAGTTTAACTGCGAACAGCCCGCAAGGCGAAAAGCCACGGGCACTATTGGCACAGGATCGGCCGCAATTCCGCGGACGATTGTCAACAGGGGGAAGTCATGTCGGACTATACCGAAAGTGATAAGAAGCAGGATATGCATATCCTGCATTCCATGGGCTATGCCCAGGAACTCGAACGGCGGATGAGCTCGTTCTCGAATTTTGCCGTTTCCTTCTCGATCATCTGCATCCTCTCCGGCGGCATCAATTCGCTGGCGCAGGCAACCGCGGGTGCGGGTGGTGCCGCCATCGGCATCGGTTGGCCGGTCGGCTGCTTTGTTTCTCTGGTCTTCGCCGTCGCCATGGCGCAGATCAGTTCCGCCTATCCGACGGCAGGCGGCCTCTATCACTGGGGCTCGATCCTCGGCAACCGCTTCACCGGCTGGTTGACCGCCTGGTTTAACCTGCTCGGCCTCGTCACCGTTCTCGGCGCCATTAACGTCGGCACCTATTACTTCTTCATGGGCTCCTTCGGCTCGAGCTATCTCGGCCTGACGGACACGACGACGGTGCGCATCGTCTTCCTGGTGATCATCACCGGCGCGCAGGCGCTCGTGAACCACATGGGCATCGGGCTCACCGCAAAGCTCACGGACTTCTCGGGTTATCTGATCTTTGCGACCGCGATCGCGCTCGCTGCCGTGTGCCTGCTTTCGGCCCCGTCCTATGAGTTTGGCCGTCTCTTCACCTTCGCCAATTATTCCGGCGAGGCAGGCGGTAATGTCTGGCCGGCGACCTCGGGCACATGGGTGTTCCTGCTCGGCCTGCTGCTGCCGATCTACACGATCACCGGCTATGACGCTTCGGCGCATACATCGGAAGAAACCGTCAAGGCGGCGCATTCCGTCCCGCGCGGCATGGTCTCCTCGGTGCTCTGGTCGGCTCTCTTCGGCTACATTATGCTGTGCGCCTTCGTGCTCATGCTGCCGAATATGGACGAAGCGGCAAAGCAGGGCTGGAACGTGTTCTTCTGGGCGATGGACACGCAGGTCAATGCGGTTGTGAAGGACATTCTCTACCTCGCGATCCTCGTCAGCCAGTGGCTGTGCGGCCTTGCGACCGTTACCTCGGTCTCGCGCATGATCTTCGCCTTCTCGCGTGACGGCGGCCTGCCTGCCTCGAAGGGACTTTCGAAAGTCAGCCCGAAATACCGCACGCCGGTTGCCGCTATCTGGACGGGCTCGATCCTCTCGGTGCTGTTCGTCTGGGGCTCGTCGCTCGTTTCGATCGGCGAAACGCCGGTTTACACGATCGTCGTGTCGTGCACGGTCATCTTCCTGTTCTTCTCCTTCGCGATCCCGATCGCGCTCGGCCTTTTTGCCTGGGGAACCTCGAAGTGGGACAAGATGGGTCCGTGGAACCTCGGTGAGGGCATGTTCAAGCTCTTCGCGGTTCTCTCGATCCTGGCGATGGTCCTGATCTTCATCCTCGGCATCCAGCCGCCGAACGGACCGGCGCTCTATGTGACGGTGGGCTTCCTGATCCTGACCGGCATCGTCTGGTTCGGCTTCGAAAGCCGCCGCTTCAAGGGTCCGCCGATCGGCGAGGAAGTGGCACGACGCCAGGCCGAAATCGCAGCGGCCGAAAAGGCTGTCGGCGAGCACTGATAGATCAAGGCTTCCCTCTCACATGGCGGGGCCGCGTCACGCGGCCCCATCACGGTTCAACGAAAAGGCATCGAACCTGTTGATCCCTGCGGTCGCATGCCGTTTCGTTGTCCCGATTTCCCGGTTTCAATTTCAGGCGGATGAATCATGAGCAGCTATACTCTCGACGATCTCAGACAGGACGTTGCCGATGGGCGCATCGATACGGTGCTGGCCTGCCAGGTGGATATGCAGGGACGCCTGATGGGCAAGCGTTTCCAGGCGGAATTTTTCCTCGAAAGCGCCTGGAAGGAAACGCATAGCTGCAACTATCTGCAGGCCACTGACATGGAGATGGAGACCGTCTCCGGTTACAAGGCGACCAGCTGGGAAAAGGGCTACGGCGATTATACGATGAAGCCAGACCTTTCGACACTGCGCGTCATTCCCTGGCTCGAAGGCACCGCGCTCGTGCTCTGCGACGTGCTCGACCATCATACGCATGAAGAAGTAGCCCATTCGCCCCGCGCGATCCTGAAGAAGCAGGTGAAGCGCCTGGAAGGCATGGGCATGAAGGCCTACATGGCCTCCGAGCTCGAATTCTTTCTCTTCGACCAAAGTTATGAAGCAGCGCAGGCGTCCGGCTATCGCAATCTGAAGCTCGCCAGCGCCTATAATGAAGACTACCACATCTTTCAGACGACCAAGGAAGAAGAGGTGATGCGGGCGATCCGCAAGGGCCTGCAGGGTGCCGGCATCCCGGTCGAGAATTCCAAGGGGGAGGCTTCCGCCGGCCAGGAAGAAATCAATGTGCGTTATGCCGATGCGCTCACCATGGCCGACCGGCATGCGATCATCAAGAACGGCTGCAAGGAAATCGCCTGGTCGAAGGGCAAGGCAATCACCTTCCTCGCCAAGTGGCATTACAATGCCGCCGGTAGTTCCTCGCATATCCACCAGTCGCTGTGGAGTCTGGAAGAAAAGCCACTCTTCTTCGACCATGCCGGCCATCACGGCATGACACCGCTGATGCAGAACTATATTGCCGGCCTGCTCAGCCACGCGAGCGAAATCACCTATTTCCTGGCGCCTTACATCAACTCCTACAAGCGCTTCATGGCCGGCACCTTCGCGCCGACCAAGGCCGTGTGGAGCAAGGACAACCGCACGGCGGGCTATCGCCTCTGCGGCGAGGAAACCAAGGCGATCCGCATTGAATGCCGCGTCGGCGGCTCCGATCTCAATCCTTACCTCGCTTTCGCGGCCCTGCTTGCCGCCGGCATCGACGGCATCGAAAAGAAGCTGGAACTGGAAGCGCCCTATGAGGGGGACGCCTATTTCGGCAAGGACATCCGCGAGATCCCGCGCACGTTGCGGGCTGCGACCAAGGCGATGACGGAATCGGAGATGCTGCGCGCAGCCTTCGGCGACGATGTCATCGATCACTATACCCGCGCTGCCGAATGGGAGCAGGAAGAATACGACCGCCGCATCACGGATTGGGAAGTGGCGCGCGGCTTCGAGAGAGCTTAAGAACGTATCCGAAGCGGAAGGTCGCCCGGCTGGATTCTCTTGCGGAGGACCAGTCGAGGTGTCTTTCTCTGCGGCTTATAGAAAACAGGATTCAGATCATGACAATGATCCAATGCATTTCGCCAATTGACGGCTCTGTTTACGCGGAGCGTCCGGCGCTTTCGTTCGAAGCGGCAAAGGAAGCCGTGGCGCGTGCGCGCAAGGCACAGAAGGCCTGGGCCAAGCGTCCGCTCGAAGAGCGCGTCCAACTGGTGCTGAAGGGTGTTGCCCGTCTCAACGAGATGTCCGATGTCGTCGTGCCCGAGCTTGCCTGGCAGATGGGCCGGCCGATCAAGTATGGCGGCGAATATCGCGGCTTCAACGAGCGCTCCAATTATGTCGCCTCGATCGCAGCCGATGCTCTGGCGCCGCTCGTCGTCGAAGAGAGCGACAAGTTTGAGCGCCGTATCGAGCGCGAAGCGCATGGGGTCGTCTTCGTCGTTGCGCCGTGGAACTACCCCTATATGACGGCGATCAACACGATCGCTCCGGCGCTGATGGCGGGCAACGCCGTCGTACTCAAGCATGCCTCGCAGACGCTGCTCGTCGGCGAACGGCTGGCGCAGGCCTTCGTCGAGGCGGGTATTCCCGAGGATGTGTTCCAGAACGTCTTCCTCGATCACGAAACGACCTCGGCCCTGATTGCGGCCGGCAGTTTCAACTTCGTCAATTTCACCGGTTCCGTCGAAGGCGGCCGCTCGATGGAGCGTGCGGCCGCCGGTACCTTTACCGGTCTCGGCCTCGAGCTCGGCGGCAAGGACCCGGGTTATGTGATGGAGGATGCGGATCTCGACGCTGCCGTCGATACGCTGATGGATGGCGCGACCTATAATTCCGGCCAGTGCTGCTGCGGCATCGAGCGCATCTATGTACATGAATCGCTCTATGATGCCTTCGTCGAAAAGTCGGTGGCCTGGGTGTCGAACTACAAACTCGGCAATCCGCTTGATCCGGAAACATCGCTCGGACCGATGGCGAACAAGCGTTTCGCCAAGGTGGTGCGCGAGCAGATCGCCGATGCAGTTGCCAAGGGCGCCAAGGCGCTCGTCGATCCCAAGCTCTTTCCGGCCGATGACGGCGGCGCTTATCTCGCCCCGCAGATCCTCGTCAATGTCGATCACTCCATGGCCTTCATGCGTGAAGAAACCTTCGGCCCTGCCGTCGGCATCATGAAGGTGAAGAACGATGACGAGGCGCTGGCGCTGATGAACGACAGTCAGTACGGGCTAACCGCCTCGCTCTGGACCAAGGATGCGGAGCGGGCAGGGCGGCTTGGCCGCGAAATCGAAACCGGCACGGTATTCATGAATCGTGCTGACTATCTCGATCCGGCTCTGTGCTGGACCGGCGTCAAGGAAACCGGCCGTGGTGGCTCGCTGTCTATCATCGGCTTCCACAATCTGACGCGCCCGAAATCCTACCATCTCAAGAAGGTTACAGCATGAGCAGCGCCAACATCACCGCCAACTGGAGCTATCCGACAGCCGTAAAGCTCGGCCGCGGACGCATCAAGGAACTCGCAGACGCCTGCAAGAGCCTCGGCATGAAGAAGCCGCTGCTCGTCACCGACCGCGGCCTCGCCTCAATGGCGATCACCAAGAACGCACTCGATATTCTCGAAGATGCCGGCCTTGGCCGGGCGATCTTCGCTGATGTCGATCCGAACCCGAATGAAAAGAACCTCGAGGCCGGCATCAAGGCCTTCCGCGACGGCGGCCATGACGGCGTGGTCGCCTTCGGCGGCGGCTCTGGCCTCGATCTCGGCAAATGCGTCGCCTTCATGGTCGGCCAGACGCGTCCGGTCTGGGATTTCGAGGATATTGGCGACTGGTGGACACGGGCGACCGTTGAAGGTATTGCACCGATCGTTGCCGTGCCGACGACAGCCGGCACCGGCTCTGAAGTCGGCCGCGCCAGCGTCATCACCAATTCGGTGACGCATGTGAAGAAGATCATTTTCCATCCGAAGTTTCTGCCGGGCGTCGTCATCGCCGATCCGGAACTGACGGTCGGCATGCCGAAGATCATCACGGCCGGCACCGGCATGGATGCCTTCGCGCACTGCCTGGAAGCCTATTCCTCGCCCTTCTATCACCCGATGTCGGCCGGCATCGCGCTGGAAGGCATGCGTCTCGTCAAAGAATTCCTGCCGCGCGCCTATAAGGAAGGCACGGATCTCGAAGCCCGCGCCAACATGATGTCGGCAGCTGCCATGGGTGCTGTCGCCTTCCAGAAGGGGCTCGGTGCCATCCATGCGCTCTCGCATCCGATCGGCGCGGTTTACAATACCCATCACGGCATGACCAATGCCGTCGTCATGCCGGCTGTCCTGCGCTTCAACCGCTCGGCCATCGAAGAGAAGATCGCGCGTGCCGCTGCCTATCTCGGAATTTCAGGCGGTTTCGACGGTTTTTATGATTACGTGCTGAAGCTGCGTTCCGAGCTCAACGTCCCAGACAATCTGACGGTGATGGGAATCACCCCCGACCGGATCGATGAACTGGCGGCAATGGCGATCGAAGATCCGAGTGCTGGTGGCAATCCGGTTGCAATGACGCTCGAAAATACCAAGACCCTGTTCAGAGATTGCTTCTGAACAGATAAAGGCGGACCCAATAGCTGGCCCGGAAAACTGAGGTTTTCCGGGCTTTTTTGTTGCTTTCCGGATTTTAGGGCATCTTTATTTTTGATGATGTGAAAAATGCAGGCCGCAATTTCAGCGGGTCCGTTTAACAGTTTGTTAACCACGATTGGAAAGGATGGGTTAACCGCACGATGCTCCGACAGTGCGATTAACAACGAGCGATGCCGGCTCGCGCCATTTCCCTTCGAGGATTAAGAATATGCCAGTCATCACATTCGCAAATACCAAGGGCGGCGCCGGCAAGACCACAGCCGTTCTCCTGCTTGCCACCGAACTTGCCCGTCAGGGCTACCGGGTCACCATCCTCGATGCCGATCCGCAACACTGGATTTCGCGCTGGCACGAAATCTCCGGCCATGTGCCCAACATCAGCGTCATCGACTTCGTAACGACCGCCTCGCTGCCGCAGCACGTCAGCGAAAACAAGCAGAATACCGATTACTTCATCATCGACCTGCCGGGGGCGCGCAATCCGCTGCTGGCAACGGCCGTCGGTCTCTCCGACCATGTGCTGATCCCGATCCAGGGCTGCGCCATGGATGCACGCGGCGGCGCCCAGGTTCTCGAACTTCTGCAGTATCTGGAGGAGAAGGCGGGTATCAAAATCGGCCATTCGGTCGTGCTCACCCGCGTCAATTCCATGGTCACCACCCGTGCTCTGCAGCTCGTCAAGGCGCTGTTGAATGAGCGTCACGTGCCGGTTCTCGATACGGCGATCATCGAGCGTTCGGCCTTCCGCGACATCTTCGATTGCGGCGGGACGCTGCATACGATGGACCCGATGCGCGTCAGCAACCTCGACAAGGCTCGAGAAAACGCGTTCTGTTTCGCTGAAGAAATCACCCGCAAGGTGCCGGGCCGGCTCCCGGTCGCGGTGCGGCTGGCAAACGCGATGCTCAGCGCTGCCTGATCGTAATATTCAATGAAAAATGCCCCGACCTGTGTCGGGGCATTTTCTGTTTGTGATAACGAGCAGGTGGAACTGCTCTGCCTCTCCAGTCGGGCTAACGCGCGGCCGAGACATCGGGCGAATAGACTTCGTTAATCGACGAACTCGACCGTCACGCCGGGTTTCACCATCTTGGCAAGCTCCGTCGCATCCCAATTCGTCAGCCGGATGCAGCCATGGCTCTGGGTGCGGCCGATCCTGGAGGGGTCGGGCGTGCCGTGAATGCCGTAGGTGGGCTTGGAAAGCGCCATCCAGACCGTACCAACCGGGCCATTCGGGCCTGGCGGGATGTCGAGGATCCTGTCGTTGGCGCCCTGCTGGAAATTGATCTTCGGATTATAGGTGTAGCCTGGATTGAAGGCGACGCGCTCGACTGTCACCGTACCTGACGGAGAGGGCGTGTCGGTGGAGCCGATCGAGGCGGGGTAGGCGGCAACGAGGTTGCCGGCGTCGTCATAGGCGAAAACCTGCTTGCGGCCCTTGTCGGCGAGGATCTTTGCAACAGTGCCGGCCTTGTTCCCGCCGGGATTGACGACTTTGATGACGGTGCCCGGAATGGTGAAATCAGCGCCTGGGTTCATTTCCTTCAGGAAGTTCTCGTCCATGTGGAAACGTTCGGCGAGCGCTTCGGTGACTGAGGTGTAGGCGAGGGACGGCAAGAGCGCCTTCTGCGAATAATCTTCCGGGATCTGTGCGACGTAGGGACCGGCCGCATCCGCATCCGTGATCGTATAGTTGACGACCGGTAGGCCGCCATTCATGCGCAGTTCTTCCAGGATCGCATCCGTATTGTTCGGATCGAGTTTGGTCCCTGTCATCTGCTCATAGGCATAGATGGCCTTGGTGACGTTGGAGCCCATATGGCCATCGATGACGCCGGGCGAAACGCCGGCGCGATCGAGAAAGACCTGGAGGGCAACGATCTCGGGCTTAGACTTGTCCTTGAGCGTGATGACAGGTTCCTGCGGTGCCTGGCGGGGCTGATCGGCCGGCGGAAACTGCTGGTCGGGCTCTACCGCTGCGTAGTCGTCCTGACCCTGCTGGTCGCCGGGATAGGGTTGATCCTCAAGCTGCCGTCGCTCGATGGCAGCATCCTGCGGTATGGAGCCGGTGACCGGGCCGCGTTCGGAATAGCGTGTGTCGCCGTAGCTGTTGCCATCAGGGTAATAGGGATCGTTGCTGTCGGCGTCGTTATAGACTTCCTGGTTGGTGCGCGGCGAGTAATAGCCGCGGGCGCGCATTTCGGTGGCGACGATATTGCCGTAACGATCGATCAACACGCGGTTGCCGCGATAATCATGGGCATAGACGAAGCCGCGGCCCGACGGGACGTAGTCGAGAATTTCGCCGCTCGGGGTCACCAGCACGATATCGCTTCTGTTGCGGCCATATTGCTGCGCATCGGCCTGCTGCGGTGTGACGCCAGCGAGCGCCAAAAACATGGCCGAAAGGGAAAGGGCCGATTTCAAAAAGCGATTCACGTCTCACACCTCGATCAGTGGCTCGGCAGACACACACCTGCGAATTTTGACGCTAGTGTGGAATTTCTTAAGCCGTGCTGAACAAAAGATAAAAACAGCAGTATTTCGCGTTTACTCTTAAACGCTTGCGCGAAAATGACGTTCCCGTGAAGTCGCCGCTGCGCTGTTGTCTGCCGCCGTTTCGCCCTCGATTGACGAGGGTGGCGGCACCACCTAACCCTATGGCAGCCAAGATTCCCGGGAGGACAAGCGATGATCGAATTTGCCGCGGCGCGCGGGCCGCGCCTGATGCTGGATGAAAGATCGGTACTGGATATCGGCGGCTGCGTCGTCGAGGGCATCGATATCGCGCCCAAGCGCGCCATACCTGACGATGGCGATCCGCGAATCGATCATTCGCTCGAAGGCTTCCTTTTTACTTGCGGTCCCGATCATATCCGTCATCGGCAACCAATTCCCGGCACGGATGGCAAGATCTATCCGCTGCACGGTTCGGCTTCCGGCCACACGGCCAAGGTGTTCTGGACGAAGTTCGAAAACGGTAATGCCGAATGCCGCGCCGACATTGATGTGACCACCGTCGAGGGGGTGCCGCAGCGTATCGAGCGGCTGTGGCGGATCGACGGGGCAAGCGGCGAGGTTTCGCTCGAGGACCGCGTCGTCAATATGGGCGACCAAACGGTGTCGACCTTTCTGATGTACCATATGAACATCGGCGGCAAATGGCTGGACGCGGGAACGCGGCTCGAAGGAAAGATGCTGGAGGGCGCTGGTTTCCCCTGGGCCTTCGGTGAGGAGCCGGGTGGCATCTTCTGCGTCGAGGCTCCAGCCACGGAGGATGGTTTTGCCGAAATCCGGCTCGGGCCGATCGCGGCAATCAACGGCAAGACGCTGCGGGTGCGCTTCCGCGCCGATACGCTGCCGCATCTGCAGATCTGGCGGAACCAGAAGGCGCCGGCGCATATTATCGGGATCGAGCCCGTGTCGCATCGCTGGGTGTCGCGCGATGAACTGGAGGCTGCTGGCGAATTTAACTGGCTGAAGCCGGGGGAAAGCCGCAGCTACGGCCTGCGCTTTGCATTCGTCTGATGAAGGAGCGTTCCGCGAAGACATGTTGACGCTTGACAGGACGCGTCGTAGACCTTCAGCCCACCATTTTGAGGAGATTGAGACGATGGATATCCGCCAGATCGACGATGAATACTCCGTTTCCGGCCAGATCTCGGTAGAGGATCTCGACCAGATTAAGGCGCTCGGCTTCAAGTCCATCGTCTGCCATCGTCCGGATGGCGAAAGCCCGGATCAGACGCCCTTTGCCGTCATCGAAGCCCGCGCCAAGGAAATCGGTCTCGATATCACCCATGTGCCGGTTGGACCTATGGGCGTGACCGAGGAAGCCGTGCAGGGCATGGTCGATGCGCTCGACGAATTCGAACGCCCGATGCTCGGCTACTGCCGCTCCGGCGCACGCTCCACGGCGATTTATCAGAAGACGCACCACATTCGCGCCTGATCCGGCCTTACCCGGTCCAATATGACGCCGCCTTAAGCGGCGTCTTTCATTTAATGAACAGGAGAACACGATGAGCATCAAGCGTATCGACATCGGTGCCCGCATGAGCGGCGCCGTCATCCACGGCAACACGGTCTATCTCGCAGGCCAGGTCGGCGAAGGCGAAAGCGTTACCGATCAGTGCAAGTCGGCACTCGGCGAAGTCGACCGGCTGCTGGCCGCTGCCGGCAGCAACAAGTCGAAGATCCTGCAGACGATCATCTATCTCTCCGATATCGCCTATTTCGGCGAGATGAACGCCGTCTGGGAAGGTTGGATCGACCCGGCAAACCCGCCGGCCCGCGCCACCAGTGAAGCCAAGCTCGCTGCGCCCAAGTACAAGGTCGAGTTCATCGTCACGGCCGCTCTCGACTAAGAGCGCTTAAAAGCGACCAATCAAAGCCGGTGAGGTGTAAACTGGGTTAGTTCACGTATTCACCGGCTTTTTGTTTGGGCGATTTCCGACAGAGTACGCGTTGGCGTGATTGCCTCGGGATCGAGTTTGATTTCGATGATCGCCGGTTTGCCGCTGTCGCGCGCCCGCTCGAAGGCCGGAGCGAATTCGTCGGTCTTTTCCACCGTCTCGCCGTGGCCGCCATAAGCGCGGGCAAGGGTTGCAAAATCCGGATTGGTGAGGTCGGTGGCGCTGACGCGACCTGGATATTCACGCTCCTGATGCATGCGGATCGTGCCGTAAATGCCGTTGTTGACCACGACTGCGATGATCGGCAGGTCGTAGCGCACGGCGGTCGCAAATTCCTGTCCGTGCATCAAGAAGCAGCCGTCGCCGGCAAAGCAAATGACCTCCCTTTCTGGAAAAAGCTGCTTGGCGGCAACCGCGGCCGGCAGACCGTAGCCCATGGAGCCTGAGGTTGGGGCGGCTTGGGTATTGAAGCGGCGGAAGCGGTGGAAGCGATGGACCCAGGTGGCGTAGTTGCCGGCGCCATTGGTAAAGATCGTGTCCGGCTTCGTATTGGCCTCCAGCCATTCCATGATCGGCCCCATCTGCACCGCGCCAGGCCCTGTCGCCGGCGGTTTCGACCAGACGAGATAAGCCTGATGCATGCGCTCGGTGCGTTCGGCCCAGCGCGGTTCTGCCGGCGCTTCGAGATCGGCAAGCGCTGCGACGAGATCGGCGGGGCTGGCGCAGATCGCAAGATCGGGGCGGTAGACGTGGCCGAGTTCCGACGGATCCGGATGAATGTGAACGAGTGACTGGGCCGGGTAGGGGATATCGAGCAGCGTATAACCTGATGAGGGCATTTCCGACATGCGGCTGCCGAGCAGGATCAGCAGGTCGCTTTCCTTGATCTCTTTGGCGAGCGCCGGATTGATGCCGATACCGACATCGCCGGCGTAGGAGGGGTGCAGGTGATCGAACAGCATCTGGCGGCGGAAGGAACAGCCGACCGGCAGGCTGAAGCGCTCGGCAAAAGTCTGGAAATCGGCGACGGCATCGGCATCCCAGCGGGTGCCGCCGAGGATGATCATCGGCCGCTCGGCCTTCAACAGGCGCAGGTAGAGATCATCGATCTGGCTGCGGCCGGGATGGGCATCGACGCGGGTGTAGCGCTTGGCGCGGGGCGCTTCGACCTCGTCGCGCAGCATGTCCTCGGGCAACGTCAGCACGACCGGGCCGGGGCGGCCTGATGTGGCGATCGCGAAAGCGCGGGTGACGAATTCCGGGATGCGGGCGGCATCGTCGATCTCGCCGACCCATTTGGCAAATTCGGTGAAGGCGCGGCGGAACTCGACCTCCTGGAAGGCTTCGCGCTCGCGCGCATCCCGCTGCACCTGGCCGATGAAGAGGATCATCGGGATCGAATCCTGCCGGGCAATGTGCAGGCCGGCAGAGGCATTGGTGGCGCCGGGGCCGCGGGTGACCATGCAGATGCCGGGTTCGCCGGTCAGCCGGCCCCAACAATCCGCCATCATCGCGGCTCCGCCTTCCTGGCGGCAGACGATCACGTCGATATCGGTGTCATGCAGGGCGTCAAGCACAGCGAGGAAGCTCTCTCCCGGTACACAGGAGAGACGTTTTACGCCGTTTGCCTTCAGCGCCTCGACGATCAATTGCCCGCCTGTCCTCTTCATGGCTCCCTCCTTCTCATGGCGATGTCTTCCTCTCCCATTCTACAAGTTCGGCCAGAACCTCGTCATTGTGTTCCCCCAGACGCGGACTCGGCCGCTCGTATCGCAGCGGCGTTTCCGACAGCACTACCGGCGTACGCACGCCGGGGATCATCGTGCCCGCTGCATCCGGCAGATCAACCCGCAGGCCGCGCGCCTTGACCTGCGGATCGGCAAACATTTCCTCGATCGTATTGATGGCGCCGGCTGGCACGGCATTGTCCTCGCAGGCCTTGAGCAGATCCGCTTTTTGCCATTTCAGCGTTTCGGTTGAGACCATCCGACGAACTGCGTCTCTGTTGGCGACGCGGGCCTTGTTGGTCGCGAAGTTTTCATCATCGCCGATGACGAGGCCAAGGATCGTGCAGAGACGACGAAACTGGCCATCATTGCCGATGGCAAGGATGAGATAACCATCAGCTGTGGGCACCACCTCGTACGGCGATATGTTCGGGTGAGCGTTGCCGAGCCGGACTGGGGCACGGCCGGACACCAGGTAATTCATGTTCTGGTTGGCGAGCACTGCCGATTGCACATCGAGCAGCGCCATGTCGACCAGCTGGCCTTCGCCCGTCTTTAGGGCATGGATGAGGGCGGCTTCGATCGCTGAGACCGCATAGATGCCGGTGAAGATATCGGCAATCGCGACACCCGCTTTCATCGGCTGTCCATCCGGTTCACCCGTTATCGACATAAAACCCGACATGCCCTGGACGATATAGTCGTAGCCGGCGAGACTGGCGTAGGGGCCGGTCTGGCCGAAGCCGGTGATGGAGCAATAGACGAGACGCGGATTGATTGCTTTCAGGCTTTCGTAATCGAGCCCGAATTTGACAAGGCCGCCGAGCTTGAAATTCTCGATCAGCACATCAGCGGTGGCGACGAGGCGGCGCACCAGCGATTGGCCTTCTTTGCTTTTTAGGTCTGCGGTGATGGACCGCTTGCCGCGATTGGTCGAGTGGTAATAGGCGGCAGAGAGGTTTTCTCCATCCGCGCCCTCGACGAAGGGCGGTCCCCAGTGTCTGGTGTCGTCGCCACCGTCAGGGTTTTCCACCTTGATGACATCGGCGCCGAGATCGGCCAGCATCTGCCCCGCCCATGGGCCGGCCAGCACGCGCGCAAGCTCGATGACCCTGATGCCGGCAAGCGGCGGCTTCTTCTTCACGTCTTGCGTCATCTTCCTCCCAAGTTCCTCGCAAACTCCGTGCGGGCGGCGGATTTTAGGGCGCCCGCGTTGCCTCAGATGTATCGGATACGGGTTTGGAAGCAAAGCGCCGCTCACGCCAGATGATATAGAGGCCCGACGCGATGACGATGAGGATGCCGAGCCATTTCAACGCATCAGGGAAATCGGCGAAGACCAGCCAGGCGAAGACGGTGGCTGAGACGATTTCAAGATATTGCAATGGTGCCAGCGTCGAGGCCGGGGCGGCGCGATAGGCGTAAGCCGCGAGAATGCCTGTTATTGCAGCGGCAATGCCCGTACCGAGCAGGTAGCCGAAGGCCGGAAGATCGGGCATTACCGTATCGATGATATCGGAGCCGCTGCCGTAGCCGAAGAACAGGATGACGGCGCAGAAGAAGATGCCCCAGAGGCCGGTCTGGAACTGCATGGCCCAGGGATCCTCCCGATGCGAGAGCACCCGCGTCATCAGCGCGAAGACGGCGATGCAGAAGGCGCTGACGACGGGCAGCAGGGCAATATAGCCGACCTCTTCAAAGCTGGGCTGGATAATCAGCATGGCGCCCAGGAAACCGACGGCGCAGGCGCTGTAGCGCCGCCAGCCGATGGTTTCCTTCAGAAAGATGCTGCCAAGGATCGTCAGGATGATCGGCTCGACGAAGAAGATGGCGATCGCATCGGCAACCGCCATGACCTTCAGCGTCGTGACGAAGCAGATCATCGACGTGGTGACCATCGCACCGCGGATGGCATGATAGCAGCTCTGCTTCAGCGAAAGCCGGATTCTGGCGCCACGCAGAAATACGAAAGGCAGCATGGTCAGCGACTGGATGACGAAACGGAAGCCGGCGACTTCCGTCGACGAGATCGTTGCCGTCGCGAGCTTCGAGAAGATGTCGATCAGCGGCGAGATCAGCACCGAGAGCAGCATGAAAAGCAGGCCGAGCGTCACCTCGGAGGCAGCGGGATGGCGTGTGGAAGTCGTGCTCGTCATCTCAGGGTCCTTTTGCTCCGGACCGTGCGGATCGCTTCATCGCACCAGTGGGCGAAATCCGCAATTGCCGCTTCCGCGCCGATCTCGTTCAGCGTTTCATGCCGCATGTCCTGATATATCTGGGTGCTGATACGGGAGAAGCCTTGGCTTTTCAAACGCTTTGACAACCACAGCACGGCTTTTCCATTGATGGTTGCCGGGTCCTTGCCACCGCCGCACAGATGGATCGGCATGTCCTTCGGCAGAATATCGAGCCGCCCTTTCTCGATACCGCGAAAGGTGAGGGCGAAGACATCGAGCCAGAGCGATATGGACGCATCGAAGCCACAGAGCGGATCGGCAATATAGGCATCGACCTTATCCGGATCGTGTGACAGCCAGTCGAATCCCGTCCGGTGATCGGGAATGGATTTGCCCCAGGCGGAAAATGTCAGCCTCGGCAGCATGTCGCTCGGCACATCGGAGCCTTTCAGCATGCGCTCGGCAAGCAGGATCGCCTGTGCGACGCGGCCGGAAAGACCAACCGCGAAGTTCGAATTCCAGACGGCAAGGGCTGCGAACCGGCCGGGAAGTTCGGCGGCGGCATTGAGTGCGATCAGGCCGCCCATCGAATGGCCGAACAGGATGACGGGCAGGCCGGGGTCGCGGGTCGTGGCAAAGTCGTGCATGGCAGCGATATCGTTGATGACACGGTCGATGCCGTCCCGTCTCGCGAAGCGGCCGAGCGGCGCATCGGCTGCGGTTGTCTCGCCATGGCCGCGATGATCATGCACATAGACGTGATAACCTCCTGCCGCCATGGCTTCAGCAAAGCGCTGATAGCGGCGGGAATGCTCGGCAAGCCCGTGCGAAATCATCAGGATAGCCCGCGCGCGCCCCTCTGGACGCTGGTGATGATAGGCAAGCGAAGCTTCCGCGCTTTGAAGCCGCAATGTCTCGAAAACCATGCCTTCCTCCTGCGCCCAAAAAGACCAGATACCCGAGCAATGCAATATTTCCTGGTCCGGCATACATGCGAAAATTGATTTTCTTCGCGATTCAGGGTTGCGAAATCGTTGGCTTCGTGCTTGTTTGTTCCTGTAATGTTCTTTTGTCGGGGCTGTTTATGAGCAAGCTTTTCCTGTCGATTTCCATCCTATTCCTCTCGTTATCTGCCGCCGGTTCCGTATCCGCGCAGGAAAGCGGGCGCACACGCTTCATTCTTGCGGCGAGCTGGCAGCCAGCGTTCTGCCAGACCAATCAGAAGAAGGCGGAGTGTGCCAGCCAGAGCGGCGAGCGCTATGACGCCACCAACTTTTCTCTCCATGGCCTGTGGCCGATGCGGCAGGATTATTGCGGCGTACCTGCCGACCAGAAAACCGCCGACAAGGACGGCCAATGGACGAGCCTGCCGGCGGTGACCCTCTCGACCGAGACGAAGAGCGCGCTCGACAAGGCGATGCCTGGGACGCAATCGGCGCTCGAGCGGCATGAATGGATCAAGCACGGTACCTGCACGAAGATGAGCGCGGACGACTATTTCGCCACCGCCATTTATCTTATGGGCGATCTCAATGCTTCGGCCGTGCGCGACCTCTTTGCCGCCAATGTTGGCAAGACGCTGAAATCAGATGCGATCAAGGCGGCGTTCGACAAGAGCTTCGGCGCTGGCGCCAGTGACCGTGTGAAGATGAGCTGCCGGCGCGTCGGCAACAAGCGCGTGATCAGTGAACTGACGATCGGGCTTTCGCAGGATGCCGTTTCGGCTCAAGCGAAGGAGAAGGGCCTCGGTGGCCTCATCCAAGGGGCAGGGCAGACGTCCTTCGGCTGCGACGAAGGCATTGTGGATGCCGCCGGCTTCTGACGGAAACATGCCGAAATCCTGACGAAACAGGGTTTCGGCGTTGCCCGCGGGCGTGGTTTCGCCTACATAGCGGCCACGATTTCAAGTTTCCGTCCGGAGCATCCCAGCATGGCACGCCAGTTCATCTATCATATGTCCGGCCTCAACAAGGCCTATGGCAATAAGAAGATCCTCGAGAATATCCACCTTTCTTTCTATCCCGATGCCAAGATTGGTATCCTGGGTCCGAACGGCGCCGGTAAGTCCACCGTGCTGCGCATCATCGCCGGCCAGGACAAGGAGTATACCGGCGAAGCCTGGCTCGCTGAGGGTGCGACAGTTGGCTACCTGGAACAGGAACCAAAACTCGATCCCAAAAAGACGGTGTTCGAGAACGTTATGGAAGGCGTTGCCTCCAAGACGGCAATCGTCGACCGGTACAACGAGTTGATGATGAACTATTCCGACGAGACGGCGGAAGAGGGCGCGAAGCTTCAGGACATCATCGACAGCCAGAACCTATGGGATCTGGAAAGCCAGGTCGAGATGGCGATGGAAGCGCTGCGCTGCCCACCGCGCGACGCCGATGTCACGACACTGTCGGGTGGTGAGCGCCGTCGTATCGCGCTCTGCCGCCTGCTTCTGTCGCAGCCCGACCTGCTGCTGCTCGACGAACCGACCAACCATCTGGACGCCGAAACCATCGCCTGGCTCGAAAAGCACCTGCGCGACTATCCAGGCGCCGTGATGATGATCACCCACGATCGCTACTTCCTGGATAACGTCACCGGCTGGATCCTCGAGCTCGACCGCGGCCGCGGCATTCCTTACGAAGGCAACTATTCGGCCTACCTGCAGGCGAAGGCCAAGCGCATGCTGCAGGAAAACCGCGAAGAAGCCGGCCGTCAGAAGGCGATCAGCCGCGAACAGGAATGGATCGCTTCCAGCCCGAAAGCCCGTCAGGCCAAGTCCAAGGCGCGTATCAAGTCCTACGAACAGCTGGTCGAGGCTGCCGAGAAGCAGCGTCCTGGTGACGCGCAGATCATCATCCCGGTCAGCGAGCGCCTCGGCCAGGTGGTCATCGAGATGGAAGGCATCACCAAGGGCTTTGAAGGCCGCACGCTGATCAACGATCTGTCTATCAAGCTGCCGCCGGGCGGCATCGTCGGCATCATCGGCCCGAACGGCGCCGGCAAGACGACACTGTTCAAGATGATCACCGGTCAGGAAAAGCCCGACAGTGGCTCGATTCGTATCGGCGAGACCGTGCATCTCGGATATGTCGACCAGAGCCGCGATGCACTCGACGGCAACAAGACCGTCTGGGAAGAAATCTCCGGCGGCGCCGAAGTCATCAAGCTCGGCAAGTTCGACATGAACTCGCGCGCTTATTGCGGCGCCTTCAACTTCAAGGGCGGCGATCAGCAGCAGAAGGTCGGCAACCTTTCGGGTGGTCAGCGAAATCGCGTTCACCTTGCCAAGATGCTGAAGGCCGGCGGCAACGTTCTGCTGCTCGACGAACCGACCAATGACCTTGATACGGAAACGCTGGGTGCGCTCGAGAGCGCGCTGGAAAATTTCGCCGGCTGCGCCATCATCATCAGCCACGATCGCATGTTCCTCGACCGTTTGGCCACCCACATCCTCGCTTTCGAAGGCGAGGGTCATGTCGAATGGTTCGAAGGCAACTTCGAGGATTACGAGCAGGACAAGATCCGCCGCCTCGGCCCCGATGCGCTGAACCCGGGCAGCCAAGCTCATAAGCGCCTGACGCGCTAACTGGTTTGATATACCTTTCGAAGCCCCGGCTGGTCCGGGGCTTTTCGATGTTTGCTGTCGTTATCACCACAGGCAAGTTCGCAAATCAGTAAAATGTCGCTTGCCTCAGCTATCCAAATCACATAAAGATATCTTTATATCTTGATTGGGTAGGATATGGGTGAACCCTTGAGGCTTGGATTGGATGCGCTGGTGGACGTCTTGAAGGCGGCCGGCGAGCCGACGCGCCTGCGGCTGCTGGCGCTGCTGGCGGCTGGTGATCTCACTGTGACCGATCTTACCGAAATTCTCGGCCAATCCCAGCCCCGCATCTCCCGGCACCTGAAGCTGCTTGGTGAGGCGGAACTGATCGACCGCTATCAGGAGGGTGCCTGGGCCTATTTCCGGCTCGCGCATGAAGGCAAGGCTGCGGCGCTCGTGCGAAATCTGCTGAAGCATGTCTCCGAAAATGATCCGGTCGTGCAGCGCGACGGCGAGCGCCTGGCTTCCGTCAAGCGCCAGCGCGCTGAACGCGCCCAGGCCTATTTCAGCCGCAACGCCGCCGAATGGGACGAGCTCCGCCGCCTTCATGCCGCAGACGAGGAGGTGGATGCCGCCGTCATCAAGCTGCTTGGCGCCAACCCAATCGATTCCCTGCTCGACCTCGGCACCGGCACCGGCCGTATGCTGGAGCTTCTCGCCGGCCGTTATCGCCGGGCGATCGGCGTGGATGCCAGCCGCGACATGCTGAGTGTTGCGCGCGCCAATCTCGACAAGGCCCATATTACGACGGCGTCGGTGCGACATGCCGATATCCTGAACCTGCCGTTCGAGGGGCAGGACTTCGATCTGGTGACGATCCATCAAGTGCTGCACTTCTTCGATCAGCCTGAAATCGCCATTACCGAGGCCGCGCGCATGCTGCGGCCGGGCGGGCGTCTTGTTGTCATCGATCTGGCGCCGCACAATCTCGAATATCTTCGCGACGAACATGCCCATGTCCGTCTCGGCTTTTCGCATCAGGCCATGTCGGACTGGGTGCGCAGGGCCGGGCTCGATATAGAGCAGGTCGTCGACCTTCATCCGGGTCAGCAGGGCGAGAAGGGCCTCACGGTCACCGTCTGGCTCGCACGTGATCCGAGGCGCCTCATGGCTTCGCTGGAGAGCGAAGGCGCTGTACCTACATTTGCCGGGAGAGAATAAATGCCCCAGAAAAAGAACGACGCCCCCCGCCGCGATATCATATTCTCCTTCGAGTTCTTCCCGCCGAAGTCCCAGGAGATGGAGGGCCAGCTCTGGGACACTGTCCGCGATCTGCAGGACTGGAACCCGGAATTCGTTTCGGTGACCTATGGCGCCGGCGGCACCACGAAGGCGCCGACGCTCTCGACAGTCACCCGCTTCCTGGCCGACACGCCGTTTGCCACCGCCTCGCATCTGACCTGCGTCAGCGCCACGAAGGAGGAGACGCATCAGGTGGTCGACAGCTTCCGGAATGCAGGCGTCACGCATTTCGTCGCGCTGCGCGGTGATGCGCCTGGCGGCGTCGGTGCGCCATACCAGCCGCATCCGGGCGGTTACGCCAACGCCGCTGAACTGGTTGCCGGCCTCAAGGAGATCGGCGATTTCGAGATCTCCGTCTCGGCCTATCCGGAAAAGCATCCAGAAAGCCGCGACCAGGCGGCTGATATCGACATGCTGAAGCGCAAGGCGGACAACGGTGCGGACCGCGCGCTGACACAGTTTTTCTTCGATAACGACAATTTCGAGCGCTATCTCGAAAAGGTGCGTGCCGCCGGTGTCAGGATCCCTGTTGTGCCGGGCATCATGCCGATCCAGAACCTGACGCAGCTTAAGCGCTTTGCCGGCGCCTGCGGCACGGTCATCCCGTCCTTTCTCGATGAGCGCTTTGCCGGATATGAAGACAAGCCGGAGGAGCGAGCAAAGATCGCCGCTGATGTTGCAGCCGAGCAGATCGAAGATCTCGTCCGCCGAGGTCTGCACGAATTCCATCTTTATACGATGAACCGCGCGCCGCTGGTCTCGGCCGTTCTCGATAATCTCGGCTTCTCGCGCCAGACAGCCAGAAGTGCCGGTGCGGCCGCCTGATCCTACCGTTCCATAGACAAGGGAAAAGCGCATGTCCGGCGGGGACATGCGCTTTTCAATAGCTGGGGCTGATTGTTTCAGGAGTTCGGTATTTCAGTCTTTACGCTTTGCCTGGGCTCAAATGAAGAGCATGGACAAGACGAAAGCGAACGCTGCACTGACCAACAGGACATTCAAGGATTGCGTAAGTCCCATGTCTGCCTCCTCGCGTTAACCTGCTAATAATATGTCGGAAATGTGTTAGTTGGGAAGCGCTTCTTGTGCTGCGCTGCCGAAGAGGCCGGTGGACAAGTCTTTCAGCAAGGCTCCAAGCCACTGAAATATATTTAGAAAATCTCGCTCTCAAAATTTAACGATTCGTTACAAACCGATAGTGTGGATTCATGCTTTTGGTGGAAGAATGGCGCGTTGCAGCATAATCCTTTCAGGCTATGGCGCGTGAGCGGCGATAAAGGCGGCCGTCGAGTATGACGAGCCCAGCGCCGATCAGCGCCATGCCGGCAATGTCAGTCATTTCCAGCCGCTCGCCGAGAAAGAGGAAGCCAAGCAGGATCGCACTCGGCGGAACGAGCAACGTCACCAGCGAGGTGTTGGTCGCGCCTGCCGCCGCCATAATACGAAAATAGAGAATATAGCCGAAGGCGGTGGACAGTACGGCAATTGCCAGAATGGCTGCAATGGAATCGATTGACGGCATGGCAATCGCCCAGGGGCGGTCGATGATGAGCGACAGCGGCAGGGCCACGAGCGAGGATGCCGTCATCTGACCGGCGGCGATCACGGGTGGCACCACGCCCTTGAACCGTTTGCCGTAGGTCGCCGCAAATCCATAGGAGACAGCGGCGATGACGGGCAGGAGGAGCGCCCAGAGGGGCTGGTCGTGACTACTGGTAATGCTCGGGCCGACGAGGACGACTGTGCCGAGAAGGCCCGTGAGGCAGCCAATGATCTTCGCCGAGGAAAGTTTTTCGTCCGATGTCAAATAATTGGCGATCAGCACCGTCCAGATCGGCGCCGTGGCGTTGAGGATGGAGGCAAGGCCCGCGCCGATGCGCGTCTGACCGAAGAAGATCAGCGCATGGGGCAGGGCATTGTTGAGGATGCCGAGAATGAGGAATTCACGCCATCGCCTCTTCAGCAGCGGATAGATGCCGAAGCGGCCGGCGATGTAGATATGCAGCGCAAGGGCTGCGATTGAGAGGCGCAGGAAGACGAGGGTAAGCGGCGGCACCTCGGCAACGGCGATGCGCGCGAAGAAGAAGGAGCCGCCCCAGATCAGACCGAGGAGGGCAAGAAGCCCCCAGGTCAATGCGCTCATTCTCTGTTCCATGCCGATCCTCTCATTTGCCGGCAGGTTTAACCAATCGGCGGGGAGGCGCCACCCGATTCATGCGGCCGGGTAGCGAAACGGCAATTGTAAGGGATCACAGAGCGTTGAGCAGGGCAGGGGTCGCCCAGCCGTCGGCCGGCATACCAAGGCGGAGCTGTTCCTTCTGGATCGCGATACGGGTGCCGGAGCCGAGGATGCCGTCGATCTCGCCGACATCGTGGCCATGCGAGTCGAGCTTCGTCTGCAGCTGTTTCATCTCGTCGTTGGAAAGGCCCTGCTCAGGCGTGCCCTTCTGATAGGTCGGAGCGCCAGAGAGTCGCGTCGCGAAATAGGCGGCGGAGGTCGTATAGATGAACGACTTGTTCCATTCGAGATAGATCTTGAAGTTGGGATAGGCGATGAAGGCCGGTCCGAGGCGGCCCTGCGGCAGCACGAGATCGCCTTCGAGATTGGCGAAGGCGGTGTTGCCGTCGCGGGGCTTGACGCCGAGGTTGAACCATTCGCCTGCCGTCATCGTGCCGCCGAGGCCCGACTTTTCCCAGGGCAGGTTATCTGGCACGGTGACTTCCTGCAGCCAGGGCTGGCCGCGCTCGAAACCGAGATGCTGGATGAACTTGGCAGCCGTCAGGATCGCGTCCGGGCCGCTCTGCTTGAGGCGCACATGGCCGTCGCCGTCGCCATCCATGCCATAGGCGATGATATCGCGCGGCAGCATCTGCACCTGGCCGATTTCACCGGCCCAGGCACCAGTGTTGGTCTGCGGGTCGAGGTCGCCATGCTGCACCATCTCGATGAGGGCGATCAGCTGCGGGCGGAAGAGTTCCGGGCGGCGGCAGTCATGGGAGAGCGTCACCAGCGCGTTGCGCGTGTTGAAATCGCCCTGTACGGCGCCGAAATCTGTTTCCATCGCCCAGAAGGCGGTGATGACGCCGGCGGGGACACCGAATTCCTGCTCGGCGCGGGCGAAGACATCGGCATATTGCTTCATCTTTTGGCGGCCAATGTCGAGGCGGGCCTGGCTGACGGTGCGCTGCGAGAATTCCAGAAAAGTTTGGCGGAAGACGCCCTGGGCACGGTCGCGGCTCAGGACCTTGGGATCGATCTCAGCGCCGGCGAGCGCTTGGTCTGCTGCTTCAGCACTCGCGCCTGCTGCAATCGCATCTTTCTTGACGCCCTGAAGAAACGCGGAGAGATCGCCGCCGCAGGGGGCTGCTGGGGCCGAAGCTGCGGCATCCGGAGCCTGCTGGGCGGCAGCGCCTGTTGCAAGGGCGCAGGCAAACAGAAGGGCAAGTGCAGAGCGGCCTTTAAGCGAGCGGTGCATGAAACGATCCTCGTAAAATCACATGGAATTCCGTCGCTTTCTCAAAGCAATGTGACGGAAGCAAGAAAGATTAGGGCACGTTACTAAGAATTTCTATCCTTGGAAACGTCAGCCACCCAGTTGTTCCAGTTTTTTGCAGAGCCTGCGAAGACATTGATATCCGTCGGCCCGTGAATGCCCGGAATGACGCCCGTCGACGTGTACTGCCAGAAGGCCCAGCGGCGGTCGGCATAGGTCACATCAGGATGTTTGGCAGTCGAGCGGACCCAGAAATGATAGTCCTGGAAGTAGCCGGCGAGATTGTCGCGGTGGAAATCGACCGAAGTGTAGATGATCGGCCGCTTGCCGTAATAGGCTTCCAGGCGATCCATGAAGCGCTGCATTTCGGAGCGGACCGTCGCCGGGTCGGGGCGGAAGCGGCAGGTCTTCGATTCTGCATTCCATTCCACATCCAGGACCGGCGGCAGGCGCATGGATTCCTTGGGAACGTTGCGGATGAACCAGTCGGCCTGCTCGTCGGCAGAAGAGCAGAAATAATAGAAGTGATAGGGTGCATGCGGAATGCCGGCGGAGGCTGCTTCTCGCCAATATTCGTCAAAGCGCGGATCGACCCGATCCTTTCCTTCGGTCGCCTTGATGAAGGCAAAGGCTACGCCCGACTTGCGCACCGTCTGCCAGTCGATATCGCCCTGCCATTTGGAGATGTCGATGCCATGGATGGCGTTTTGCTGCGGGCGCTTGGGGCCGAAATCCTGAGGATCGGTATCCTTGAAGCGGGTCTTTTGCTTTATCGAAGCAGTTTCGAGATAATCATAACCCGTGGAGCTGCAACCGGCGAGCATCAGGGCAAGCGGCAGGACGCAAAACAGAAGCCGACGCATAGATATTCCGTCGTGATGATGGATCTGCCCCACAGCCTGACCTTCGAAAACACGCGCCCAGCAGAGGGAATAACCCTCTTTTCTGATATCAACGTAAAAAAATCGTTATTTACAAGCGAATTATGAGCGCTTGCTGATAATCGCCGCCCGCCAGGCGTAACCGCCGCCGATCGTTTCGAATGACAATCTTGCGCTGTTTTCAATGACTTGGGCTTCCAAAACCTCTCGCAGATTGGCGCGCGGCGTGACATGGAATTTGGCAAGCCAAGCCTGCAGAAGTTTGCGGAACCAGACGGGCAAGCCTTCCTGCTGGCCGAAATCGACGATGTGGAGTTGGCCGCCGGGATTGAGTGCGGCAATCGACGCATCCACTGCTCGTTCCCAATCCGGGATCATCGACAGCGCGTAGGAAATGAGGATGCGGTCGAACCCGACAGTTCCAAATTCGCGCGGCGTATAGGCTGTGGCGTCCGCGACGCGAAAGTCCGGGATCGTCGCCTTGGTGGCGAAGGTCTTACGGGCCGAAATCAGCATTTCCTGGGAAATGTCGAGGCCGTAGAGCTTGGCGGCCGGGAAGTGCTTGTGTGCAAGCGCCATGTTGCGGCCCGTGCCGCAGCCGACTTCGAGCAGCGTGCCGCCCTGGGGAACGTCGAGGTTGCGGATCGTGCGGTCGCGCCCAAGTAGATAGTATTTGCGGGTAAGGTCGTAGAAATGGCGCTGGTAGCGGTACATGCCGTCCATCAGATCGGCATGTTCTTCGCTCTTGACGGTCATCTCTCTGGCTTCGCTCACGCCTTCTTCCCGTAAATGTGGAAGCCGCCGTAAATCGCCGAGCGGTCCTGGGTGGTCATTTCACGCGACTGCTCTTCGAAATAGTGCCACTGGTCGCGAATTTCATGGGCGAGGCGGCCTTCGATGATGCTCTTTTCGGCTGCCGTACGGAAGATCACCCGGGCGCCTTCGCGCGCGGTGCGGGTGATCTCGCGCCAGACATCGTTGAGCTGCTTATCGGTCATCCAGTCCTGCGCATCGAGCAGGATGTAACGGTCGCGCGATGCGGCGGGCTCGTCAGCCAGAAGCTCGGTAAAGCTTGCGTGGTGGACGTTAACGCGGTCGACGTTGGCGCGGATCACTTCATAGTGCTCCGGCTTCAAATAGGTCGGCAGCGGACCTTCGTCGCCGTCGGCGTAGCGGCGCGCAAAAGCCTGCCAGGCGAAATAATTGTCGCGCATCGGGAAATGGCAGGCGAGCTTTTCCAGGCGGTGCTTGAGAACCGGTGCGATCGAATTGTCGGCGGCAAGGCTTGCCAGCTCGTCATATTGCTGCGGCGGAATGCCAAGACCGAAAAGCGAGCTCTTGCGGTTGGTGATCCAGCGAACGACCGGCTTTTCGAAGAGGGGAGCGATCTGATCATCGAAAAACTGGCGCTGCTCGCGGATCGTGCGGGCCTTGGTCATTTCCTGCAGCTTCACGCCATGCAGGCGGGCAAGAAGATGAGCGGCGCCGATGAAGCGGCCGAGCAGGCCGGTTTCATAGATATTGCGGTCAAAAACAGTGACGCGCCGGCGGCCGAACTTGCGGGTGTTCCAGTAAGCGCGGGTCGTTTCATCGAGATTGGACGAAAGATAGCGGTCGAAAACCCGGCTGTTCGATTTCTCGTTCGGCATCGCCAGGAAGCGCACGAGATCGGAATGGCTTGGCAGGTTCTTGAAAGCGGCAAGCTTCAGCCTGTTCAGGGCGATGTGGTGTGGATTGAGGTCCACCACGTCGATCGAAGCCGGCGCCTTTGAAAGGTAGGCCAGCATGTTGCAGCCGCCGGAACCGATCGTGACGATACGGTGATTGGGCTTCAGTTCCATCGCCTGCATGTCGAGATCCGGGTCTTCCCATATCTGCGGGTAGACGAGACCGGAGAAGAGAAGGCCGAAGAGACGCTCGGAGAAGCCGTCCTTGGAAAAAGCCTTGTGGCGGAGAAGCGCTGTCTTGAGTTTCCGGTTCTTGCGGAAGCCGGTATCCGGTGCAAATTCCGACATGAGTCTGTCACCCTTTTAGCGTTCAGGGCGTGTAACGCGCCTCTGCTACAGTTTGATGACGAGCCCTGTGGGCTAAGCTTTCCGCAGAAGCCGGCGAAGACCTCCGCAAAATTTGAAGTCGATTGAGGCGCTTCTTTTCGCTTCTCTCTTTTCGCCAGCCACGTTTCCTGCTTCTCTCCGTTCCGTGGAGGATTGCATGCGAGTTGTTCTGCGTATCGTCAAGGGCTTGGCCCTGCTCGTCATTCTCGTTGTCGTAGGCGCAGCCGCGTGGCTCTCCATAAGCCCGCCGGAGCTCCTGAAGGTTGGCAACGGCTATGCCGCCAAGATCGTCTGCTCCAATGTCTTCATCGCCGGCCGCGATCCCGACGCCGTGCTTTATGACGATGTCCAAGCGCCTGGAAACCCGTTGCTCAGACTGATGCGCGTCGAGGTCGATCGTGACGGCGGGCGGGTGACCTCGCGTTTCATGGGCCTGTTTGCACCGAGCTACGCGCTTTATCGCGGCGCTCTCGGCTGCACGAGCGTGCCTGATGGCGATTTCGATGCCGCCGCAAGGGCCGCGCCGCTGATGCCGGCGCCGCAGGTGGCTGAAAACGACGCGGTCTGGCCGGACGGCGAAGGGGTCGATCCGGCGGCGGTCAACGCCAAGGTTGCGGCCTTTCTTGCCGATGCCAAGCTTGCCGGGCCTGCCATGCGCGCGATGGTTGTCGTGCAGGACGGCCGCATCATTGCCGAAAGCTATGGGCCGGGCTTCAACGTCGCCACGCCGCTGGTTGGGTGGTCGATGACGAAGACCGTCAATGCGGCGCTGATTGGCCGGCTGATGCTGTCGGGCAAGATCTCCTTCGATGACACGCATCTCCTGCCGCAATGGGTGAATGATCCGCGCGGCGACATCAAGCTCTCCGACTTGCTCGGCATGGAAAGCGGACTCGCCTTCAACGAGGATTATGGTGCCGTCGCGGATGTGACACGCATGCTCTATCTCGATCCTGACATGGTTTCCCTGCCGGCGCGCGCGCCTCTCGTCGCGGTGCCGGGTACGGATTTCCATTATTCCAGCGGTACGGCCTTGCTTCTGTCCCGTATTTGGATGGACAAGGTCGGCGATCCGCGGGCGGCCTTCGATTATCCCCGCGATGCGCTGTTTTCTCCGCTCGGCATGACGAGCGCCGTTTTCGAAGCAGATGAGCACGGTACGTTTGCCGGCAGTTCCTATCTCTATGCCACAGGGCATGACTGGGCGCGGTTCGGCCAGTTCCTGCTGCAAGATGGCGTGTGGAACGGGCAGAGGCTTCTACCCGAGGGCTTCGTTGCGATGATGCGGACGCCGACAGCAAGCTCGGGCGGCCAATATACGCAAGGCCAAGCCTGGCTTGCAGGGCCGGGCGGCGGCACGAGCGCTGAGTTCGGCCTGCCGCAGGATACATTCTGGCTGCAGGGTCATGACGGTCAGACGGTCGCGATCGTTCCCTCGGCCAACCTGGTCTTCGTCCGCATGGGACTGACGCCGAGCTGGCTGCGTTACAGGCCGCAGATAATGCTGAAGGAAATTCTTCACGCGCTTCAGTCGGCGAAAGCCGGCTGAAGCCTATCATCGACAATGGTTTGTATCAGTAATTGGACTATCAGTAATTGCCTTGGGCGATGTCGGTCATGCCCTTGCGCTTAGCGTCATAATAGTAACCGCGGGCATAGAGACGAACGGCGTCGTCTTCCTTCTTGTCTGCTACCTGCCAGGCGCCCTGCAGGTACTTGCCTGCATATTTGATATTGGTTTCGGCGTCGAAGAGGCCGGTAGGGTTGCCATCGTAACCCATCGACTTTGCGGTGTTGTACTTGATCTGCATGAGACCGAAGTAGCCGCGCTTGTTGTAGGCCTTGGAATTGTAGCGGCTCTCGCGATGAACGACGCGGTGGAGCAGCGATTCCGGAATCTCATAAAGCTTCGAATATTTGCTGATGAGCTTGCTGACGAGACTCTTTTCGACGGTCGGCGCGTCGTCATTGTCGTTATCACTGAACATCGGCGGGGCGGTTGGCGGATCGATCGGACCGGATTCGTCGAAGCCGTAATCCATAGTGAAGCGCGGCGTCGAATCGATGGCAGCGAGCGCTGCGAGCGCGCCGTTCTGCGGCGTCGTGGCTGCGAAGGCAAGCTGCGTCGAGGGGCTGGCGGGAGAGCCCGGCCGTGGCGTCGGAACAACGGACTGTATCGCCGTCATCTCGGGCGTCAGCGGGATCGGCGCGTAGCCATTGACCGCAACCTGCTGGACACCGCCCTGCATCGCGAAATCACCGGCCTGCTGCTGCACGGGGGAGACGACATTCGGCATGGCGGCTGCGGTGAGAACGGGTGCGGCGGTTGCTGCCTGGGGATTGAGAGTGGCAACGGCCGGGCCATTTGCGCCTTCAGCGGTCGGGACAGCAGCCAGCGTTGCGTCTTCACCCGGCTTCGGCACGGGAATCACGGTCTGCGCGGCGGTCAATTCCGCCTGAGAGGTGTATTCCACGCTCGCGCATCCCGAAATGACACCGCAGAGCATGGTAGAGACCATGAGACTGCGTTTCAGGCCGGAAAATCCGATCGCTACCATTCTCTCACTTTCGTGAATCGCGCCGCGCCGGCGGCGTCTTAAAAGTTATCAAATACCTTAAGCCCGAGGAAAGCCATTAACCTATTCGTGGCTTTCCAGCAACCACGGAATATTATTAGAGCCTTTCTCGGCAGAATGCTGCAATCTGGCCGGGAAAGGCTCTAAGCTGCAATACGGCGATACCCAGCGGTTACAGCGCCTGCTGCGATGAGCAAGGTGCCCCCGGTGCGGTTGACCGCGCGCTGCACATTGGCCTTGCGAATCAGACCGCGCGCGGCATGGGCAGCGAGCGCGTAGCAGGAGGCGTTGATGGTGGCGAGCACGAGAAAGGTCGCTTCCATGATCAGCATCTGATCGAAAAAGGGAAGAGCGGGGTTGAGGAACTGCGGCACGAAGGCAACGAAAAATACGATGCTCTTCGGATTCAGTGCCGTCACCACATAGGCGTGAAGGAATATACGCAGCGACCTTTCTTCCGGCAGATTGTCGTTGTCAGCAATATGTTCGCCGACGATCGGCGCCCGCCAGAGCTTGATTCCAAGCCAGATCAGGTAGGCGCCGCCGATCCATTTCAACACGGTGAACAGCGTCGCCGATGCGGCAAGCAGTGCGCCGAGGCCAAAAAGCGATGCCGTCATGGCCGTAAAATCGCCGAGCGCCACGCCTGAAACGGTCGCCAGCGCCGTTTTCCGGCCATGACCAAGCGCATAGGAGACAACCAGAAGAATGGTCGGTCCCGGTATGGCGAGCATGATGGCGGATGCGGCCGCAAAGGCGAGCCAGGCTTCAAGCGACATGGAATCTCCTCCTATTCCTAGAGAAGAAGCAAAGACACCATATTAGCCATCCGTCAATCAGGCGGACCTGTATTTTTGGCCGATCTGGCTCATTACTTCAGCGAACCATCCGGTTGAAAGATCAAACGGCTTGCCACCCTTGATGCGGGGGAATTCTATTGTGCGCAACTTGCCATTCTGCGCTTCGTCATGGCCAGTGACACCCGACACCTTGTTGAGAGCGCTTTCAACGGCGAGGTCGACCATGCTCTGGATCAGGCGCAGATCTTCGCCGTTTGCCGGTGCGGAGCGGGCGAAATAGCCGGATTTCTGGACAAGCGAGCGTTCGGCATCGAGCAGACTTGCGAACTGCTTCTGGAACCAGGCGCCAACATTGATCGTGTCGATCTTCACATGGCCGAAGGCATCGCGCTTGACCGTCTCGCCGGCGGCCTCGCGCTCGGCGACGATGGCATCGAGGCAGGCGCCTTCCGATACGAAGACCGTGGCATGGCCGGTGCGGTCCATGGTTTCCTTCAGACGCGCGGCTTCGGAATCGAGGTCGAAGGCCATCTCCGGCAGGTAGACGGCGTCAATGCTCTTCATACCCGCGTTCATCATCAGGCCGTCGACATATTCGTTGCCTTTGGTGCGCTGGAGATAGGCACGGGCGGTAGCAGCCGTCAGCCAGCCGCAGTGGCGGCCCATGACTTCGTGAATGACGAGCGTGCGCGGGGCGGCGGTCTGTTCATTGCTGACATTGTCGAAGAAATGGGCGCCGACCTCCGCAGCCGTCCAGGCTCCGAGCGACTGACGGATCGGCACGACGTCGTTGTCGACGGTTTTCGGCAGGCCAACGACCGTAAGATCATAACCGTTTGCCGCGAGATAGGCGGCCAGGTCCGCGGCCGTCGTATTCGTGTCGTCGCCGCCGATTGTGTGCAAGACGGTGACGCCGTCGTTGGCAAGACGTTCTGCGGCGACCCTGAGCGGATTTTCGCCTTCCTTGACGAGGCCGCGCTTGACGCAGTCGGCGGCATTGGTCAGCTTCACGCGGCTGTTGCCGATCGGCGAGCCGCCATAACGGTGCAGGAGCGGCGCCTTCTCACGCATCTTCTTATCGATCGCGACGCTATCACCGAGCAGAACGCCCTGATAACCGGATTTGTAGGCGATGAGTTCGATATCGGGTGCCACATCGCTATAGCGCTCGATGAGGCCGCCTACGGCGGATGATAGACAGGGCGCCAGGCCTCCGGCGGTCAGCATTGCGACTTTTTGTTTGGCCATAATCCCTCCTTTGGCGCCCGATGCGCGACTGCCTACAATTAAAGCGCGCTGCGATCTCTCAGGTCTGAAGCCGCTTTAAGTCTTTGTTTTCCGGATGTCGTGATTGCAAAACCGCTGCACAGTCTTGCGCGACATGGTTCAGGTACCGCATGGATGCGGCAGAGAAAGTGACCTGTAAAGTAAAGAATTTACGAAAAACGCGGCTTTCTCCGGAGCGAGTGCTGATAGCAGCGATATAATCGGTTCAATGCCATTTAACCTATCTATAAGTGTTGTGGAAATCGCCGGCCGCTGTGCCGATAATGGGGCCAATGGCGGACACGGCGGATGGTCGCAGCATCAGCGACAATTACCGAATTGTGAAAACTGTTTTCGAGCCTGCGATCAATAGCTGCCTTGCAATGGCAACGATTATTTGGTCAAGGTGTTCTTCTGGAACTTGCTGCATTGCGAGAAGATGACGATGTCTTTCTGGGAAAAACTGGTGAATGCCATGGGCAATACCGCGGGCAATGCGCTCTCCGCGGTGGTCGAGGCTATTCGCACGGTTTTTGAGGGCGATCCGGAGACGCGTCGCAAGGTTGCTTTTTCGGTGGCTGTCATTGCGCTTTCGGCCAAGATGGCGAAGGCAGACGGTATTGTGAGCGAGAAAGAAGTGCAGGCTTTCCGCGATATCTTCGAGTTTCCTCCGAGCGAGGCGAAGAATGTCGCGCGCCTCTATAATCTCGCCCGCCAGGACGTTGCCGGTTACGAGGCCTATGCAGCGAAGCTGTCCACACTCTGCTCGACCTGCGCCGCCAATTGCCCGGTGCTGGAAGATGTGCTCGATGGTCTGTTCCATATCGCCAAGGCGGATGGGCTGATCCACGAGAATGAAATGAATTTCCTGCGCCATATCGCCGAGATTTTCCAGATGAGCCAGGCCCGCTTCGATCAGATCGCTGCGCGCCACGTTGCTGATGGGCGGGACCCGTACAAAGTTCTCGGCGTTTCGCCGGCAGATGATTTCCCGACGATCCGCCGCCATTATCATGTGCTCGTCAGTGAGCATCATCCAGACCGGCTTATCTCGCGTGGCGTGCCGGAAGAGTTTCATGCGATTGCCAATGAACGCATGGCAGCGCTGAACGATGCTTATGCGGCGATCGAAAAGGAACGCCGCGCCGCATGACCTCATTCGAGGCCGATTACAGACAAGCGCGCGTCCAGCCTTCGCCGAACCACGGCGAACGTGCCGATGGTCGCAAACCCGATATGATCCTGCTTCATTATACCGGCATGCCGAGTGCGGAAGGAGCGCTCGACTGGCTCTGTCGGGACGAAAGCCAGGTCTCCAGCCATTATTTCGTGCAGCCGAACGGTGAGGTCGTGCAGCTCGTGCCGGAAAACCGCCGCGCATGGCATGCGGGCAAGAGTTTCTGGCATGGCGAGACGGACATCAACTCGATGTCGATCGGCATCGAAATCGCCAATGCCGGCCATCCGGGCGGGCTTCCGGACTACCCGAAAGAGCAGATTTCAGCAGTGATCGAATTATGTCGCGATTGCGGCGATCGTTGGTCAATCGCGCCTGAAAGGGTGCTCGGTCACTCCGACGTTGCTCCGGTGCGCAAGGTCGATCCGGGCGAAAAATTCCCCTGGCGCGAGCTGCATCAGGCCGGTGTCGGCCATTGGGTGGAACCGGCCGCTATTACCGGCGGGCGCTTCTTCCAGCGCGGCGACTGCGGGCAGCCGATCGAGGCGCTGCAATCCATGCTGTCGCTCTATGGCTACGGCACTGAAATATCAGGCGAGTTCACTGATAAGACGGCCGGCGACGTCGAAGCTTTCCAGCGACATTTCCGCCCGGAAAGAGTGGATGGAATTGCCGATTTCTCGACGATCGATACGCTGCATCGCCTGCTGTCGGCGCTGCCGCGTTATTCCTGACCGGTGATAGTTTCCGATAGTGCCGATTTTCCATGTCTGGATGCGAAATCCGCACTGCCACATCATTTCCCTATTATCTCCTCATTGCGATGGTCTAAGAGCTTCCGCTAAGCGACGCCGATGGTTGTTCCCAAGCTAAATCGAAGGCGTCATGTGAAACGATAAGAATTGCTGCGAAGCCTGATCAGTTCTTGGTCAGGAATTCTCTATGACGGCGAGGCGCGCAGTCCGGCAATTCTTTGGGTCGGAGTGATTAAGACTACATGAGAAAACTGATTGTTGTTGCTGCAGCATGCGTTGGCATGGTGCTGGCGGGAAATAGCTTTGCTTTCGCGAATGACTGGGGCGTGCGAGCCGATGCGCCCGTGAAGAAAGTTGAGCGTCCGCAGAAGACAGCGGAGCGCGTGCATAAGAAAGAACGCCCGCAGAGGACGGCGCAGCGTGTGCAGAAGAAAACAGAGCGTCCGCTGAAGACGGCCGAGCGCCAGAGTGGCTATCCCGTCGCCAATGATTCCGGCAATTCCTATTCCGCACTCATCAGCAAATATGCCGGGCAATATAATGTGCCGGTGGCTCTTGCGACTGCTGTCATTCGTGTCGAAAGCAATTTCAATCCGATGGCGCGCGGCAGCCATGGCGAAATCGGCCTGATGCAGATCAAGCCGGCCACGGCTCGCATGATGGGCTATTCCGGTAGTGCCAAGGGTCTGTTCGATCCGGAAACCAACATCAAATACGGCATGAAGTACCTGGCGGCCGCCCACGATCTCGGTGGCGGACAGACCTGCAATACCATCCTCAAGTACAATGCCGGCCACGGCGCGACGCGCATGAATCCGGTCTCCAAGTCTTATTGCGGCAAGGTTCTTGCGATGCTCTGAACAGAATCGCCTGTCTCTGACAAGAGCTGGATGATTCAGTACGATTGCCATGTTATCGCTAGCCTTTAGCGAGGTGCGATATGGCAGTCGATTTCAGGTTCATCGTCATCGGCCGCGGCATGATGGGTGCAGCGGCCGCAAAATACCTGGCGCGCCAGACAGACGGTGTCGCCGTCATTGGCCCGGACGAACCGGAAGACCGTAGGGTGCACGAAGGCGTCTTCGCCAGCCATTATGATGAAGGCCGCATCACCCGGACCATCGATCCGGATCGCGACTGGGCCTTGCTCGCCAATCGCTCGATCGCCCGCTATGGCGAGATCGCCAAAGAGAGCGGCATTGATTTCTACACGGAAGCGGGCTGCGTCGGCGTGGCACCTGCCGGGAGCGATTATCTCAGGGATGCGCGGCAAGCGGCGGTCTCGCTCAGAGTCGAAACCGTTTCGCTAGATGAGAGCGGACTGAAGTCGCAATTTCCCTATTTCGCGTTTCCCTCCAGCAGCGCCGGCATTTTCGAGGCGAAAGGCGCAGGGCATATCAGCCCGCGCAAGCTCGTGAAGGCGCAGTCGCTGCTTGCTGAAAAGGCGGGGGCGACCGTCATCCGAGATTATGTCATCTCGACGCGGGAGGAGGGCGGGGCGGCTGTCGTCACAACGGCGGGCGGCGAGGTCTATCGCGCCGAGAAAGTGCTGCTTGCGGCCGGCGGTTTTTCCATTTCGCAGAATCTCTTGCCGCAATCCGTTTATATGACGGTTTACGGGCGCACCGTGACCCTTTTCGAAGTGGCGGAAGAGGATGCGCATCGCTTTGCCGGGATGCCGTCGCTGATCCTCGATGCGCCCGGCATCGCCATCTACCTGCTGCCGCCGATCCGCTATCCCGACGGCAGGCTTTATCTTAAGATCGGCGGTGATCCGGACAATCTGGTGTTGAACAATGACAAGGACATGCGTGCCTGGTTCCGCACCGACGGGCGCGAAGTTGCCCGCGAACACTTCGAGCGTATCGTTGCACGTATCGTGCCGGAACTTCAGGCGCGGTCCATTTCGAGTGCATCCTGTGCCGTCTCCTACACCAAGAGCCGTTACCCGATGATCGGTTATACCGCGTCGCCGCATATCGCTGTTCTGACAGGCTGCATGGGAACATCCGCCAAGAGCTCCGACGAGATCGGCAGGCTGGGGGCTGAGCTCATTCTGGCAGGCAGAATCAAGGATCAGGGCTACGCCACGGATTTCGCACCTTATTTCCGTTAAGCTCGGTCCTCATATTTCGTTGGCTTTTGCGGTCTTCCTCGTTTAAGGGAGCCCTGCCAGTTGGCCGGGCAGCCGCGCTTTACCAATGCCGAAAGGCGGTAAGGTGAGGAAAGTCCGGGCTCCACGGAAACACGGTGCCGGATAACATCCGGCGAGGGCGACCTCAGGGAAAGTGCCACAGAAAGCAAACCGCCTGTCTTGACAGGTAAGGGTGAAAGGGTGGGGTAAGAGCCCACCGCATCTCCGGCAACGGATATGGCACGGCAAACCCCACCGGGAGCAAAACCGAATAGGGATGACGCGGTCGGCGAAAGCCTTCCGGCCTGTTTCTGGGTCAGTCATCCGGGTGGGTTGCGTGAGGCAGCGTGCAAGCGCTGTCCCAGATGAATGGCTGCCACGTTCCGGTTCGCCGGAGCCATACAGAACCCGGCTTACAGGCCAACTGGCGATTAACTTCCCGGCGTTCCCACTGCCACAAAATCCGATCTCTTTCCTGACAAGTCATTGAAATGCCTGAAACCAACGCAAGGTCTCACGGGCCTTGCGAGACCGATTTTCCCGTTCGACGGCGGTACCTCAGGCAGTGTCGGAGAATCGCTTTCCTAACCCTTTGTTAAACTTAACAGCTTATAAATGTTTGATACTGTGTCCGCCTCAAAACGGGCTCATCCCATTGACGCCCATATGGTCCCATGCTATCCCAAATGCGCACTGCATCAGGGCAATCATCTGCCCATCCATCGCAAAGCAAAGGCGTCTTCCGGGTCGGAAGCGTCGGGAGGACCTTGGTTCTTTCGGCTTGCGAAGCTGTGCCTGACTTAGGGGGTTTTGGGCGGCAAAATGCTTTCCGGGCTCTTTCGGAAACGGGTGTTTCGTGTCATGAGCCGCTTCCTTTCGAATGCGACCAACAGGATCGATACCAAGGGCCGGGTTTCCGTGCCGGCGGCGTTTCGGTCGGTGCTGGCGCAGCGCAACGTTCAGGAGCTTTATTGCTTCCAGGACTTTGTGTTTCCGGCGATCAGCGTCGGTGGCTCGGATCTTCTGGAAAGGTTCGAGCGGCAGATTGCGGCGGAGGATCCGTTTTCGCCGGATGCAAACGAGATGTCGCTTCTCATTCATGGGGGCGGGGTCTTCATGAAGCTCGACGCCGAGGGGCGGTTGATGGTCACGGATTTTATTCGCGACTTCACTGGTATTTTGGACGAGGTGACCTTCGTGGGTCGGGCGGATCACTTTCAGCTCTGGCAGCCGCAGGCATTCGCGGCCGCGCAGGCGCAGGCACGAGGGGAGCGCAAGCTGGCGGGCAAGCGTTCCTGAGAAAACGAGGGAACGGAATGGTGGCGAATCCTGGCGGAGGTTCATCTGAAGCCGGTGGCGGACCGGTTCGCCACATTCCGGTTCTTCTCAAGGAAGTGCTTGCGGCGCTGGAGCCTTCTTCCGGCAAGGTCATTCTCGATGGCACTTTTGGCGCGGGCGGATATACTTCCGCTATTCTCGATGCCGGTGCTGATGTGATCGCGCTCGACCGCGATCCGACGGCGATTGCTGCAGGCCAGGCGCTCGTCGCCAAGCATGGCGGTCGCCTCAAGCTCATTCATTCGCGGTTTTCTGCGCTTGCCGATCATGCGCCGGAAGGCGGTCTCGATGGCGTTGTGCTCGATATCGGCGTTTCCTCCATGCAGATCGACGAGGCCGAGCGTGGCTTTTCCTTTCAGAAGAACGGCCCGCTCGATATGCGCATGTCGGCTGCGGGTGTTTCGGCTGCCGATGTCGTCAATCGTGCCAAGGTCGCCGATCTTATCCGGATATTCCATTATCTCGGCGAGGAAAATCAGGCGCCGCGCATCGCGCACGCCATCGACAAACATCGTGCCGAAAAGCCCTTCGAGACGACGCGCGATCTTGCCGGTCTGATCGAGCTGGTGACGCCGCGCAAGATGAAGGACAAAATCCATCCGGCGACACGTGTCTTCCAGGCGCTGCGCATCTTCGTCAATGACGAGCTTGGCGAGCTGGCGCAGGCGCTGTTTGCCGCCGAGCGGGCGCTGAAGCCCGGCGGTCGCCTCGTTGTCGTCACCTTCCATTCACTGGAAGACCGGATCGTCAAGAAGTTCTTCTCCGACCGGGGCGGCAAGGCGTCGGGTTCGCGCCATCTGCCGATCGCGCATGAGCGCGCGGCGACCTTCGAGCCGGTCGGCAAGTCGATGGTTTCGGCCGGCGAGGAGGAAGCTCAGGCCAATCCGCGCGCCCGTTCCGCCAAGCTGCGTGCCGGCCAGCGCACCGCCGCTCCCGCTGAAGCAGAAGACATGTCGCTCTTCGGTTTCCCCAATCTTGCCAGCCTCGGAAAGCTTGGAGCTTGATATGCTGAGAACGTTCGATCTTGTCCTCATTGGCATTATGACGGCCGCGGCCGCCGTCACCTACACGATCAAGCACCGCGCCGAGCTGAAGCTCGAGGAGGTTCAGCGCCTCGAAGCGGAGATCAAGCTGGAGAAAGACACGATCGATCTCCTGAAGGCCGACTGGGCGCTGCAATCGCAGCCGAACCGGCTGGAGCGGCTGGTCAACGCCTATAATGGCGAGCTGCAGCTGCAGCCGACGGATTCGACCGCGCTTGCCCATGCGCGCGAACTGCCGATGCTGAAGTCGCAAGTTCCTCCACCTGATCTGACGGAAGCCAAGGCCGGCGCCAAGCCGGGTGCTAAAGCCGGTACGGGTGCCAAGGGTCAGCCGACCCCGATGCCGGCGCCGCGCGAAGCTGAAGATGCGGATCAGATCGAAACGGGGGCGGTGGAATAATGTCCTTTCTTTCCCGCATCATGGTGCTGAAGAGCCAGGCGCATTTTTCCGCAGGCGTCTACAGCCGTTTCGGCGCCCCCTCGGGCATGGCGATCGAAGGTTCGCGCAAACGCAAGTCCGGGCAGGCCAAGAGCCGTGTCGGACTGCTCATCTTCGGCTTTACCGTCGTCTATGCCATTATCGGCGGCCGTATGGTCGAATATGCGATGAAGGAGCCGGAATCGGTCTCGTCCATCCTCCCGCCCGACCGGCTGATGGCCTCGCGCCCTGATATTATCGACCGCAATGGCGAAGTGCTGGCGACGGACATTCGCACGGTTTCGCTGTTTGCCGAGCCGAACAAGATCGTCGATCCTGACGAGGCCGTCGAGAAGCTGCAGACCGTACTTTCCGACCTCGACGTCAAGGACACTTATAAGAAGCTTTCGAACCGCACCTCGCATTTCGCCTGGCTGCGTCGCCAGTTGACGCCGAAGCAGCAGAGCCAGATCCTGGCGCTCGGCATTCCCGGCATCGGATTCCGTCCGGAAAAGCGCCGGTTCTATCCGGGCGGCGCGACGGCTGCGCACATCCTCGGTTACGTCAATATCGACAACCGCGGCGTTGCCGGCATGGAAAAATATATCGACGACCAGGGGCTCGCCGATCTCGCCTCGGTCGGCATGACGAGTAATCAGCCGCTGGAGCCGGTGCGCCTTTCGATCGATCTGCGCGTGCAGGCGATTGTGCGTGATGTCGTTGCCAATGCCGTCGTCAACTACAAGGCCAAGGGTGCGGGCGCGGTCGTTCTCGATGCGCATACGGGCGAGGTGGTTGCCATGGCGTCTGCGCCGGATTTCGACCCGAACAATCCGCAGGAAGGCTCCAAGGACGGCTGGCTGAACCGCATGTCGAACGGCACGTTCGAAATGGGCTCCACCTTCAAGACCTTCTCGACCGCCATGGCGATCGACAGCGGCAAGGTTTCGCTGAAGGACAGTTTCGACGCTACCAACCCGATCCGCATCGGCGGCTTCACCATTCACGACTTCCACGGCCAGCGCCGCTGGCTGACGGTGCCTGAGATCTTCGAATATTCCTCCAACATTGGCACGGCGAGGATGATCGACCTCGTCGGCATGGACCTGCAGAAGGAATATCTGACGCGCCTCGGCTTGCTGACCAAGATGCAGACCGAACTGCCCGAAGTGAAGATGCCGAGCCAGCCACGCGTCTGGAAGAAGATCAACTCGATCACGATCTCCTTCGGCCATGGCGTGGCCACCACGCCGCTGCAGACGGCTGTTGCCGGCGCCGCGCTCATCAACGGCGGCAAACTGATCGAACCGACATTCTTACCGCGCAATCGCGAGCAGGCCGACGAAGTCGCCGAGATGGTCGTCAAGAAGAGCACCAGCGACGACATCCGCTATCTTTTCAAACTGAACGGCATGAAGGGGTCGGGCCGCAATGCCGACGTGCCGGGTTTCCACGTTGGCGGCAAGACCGGCACGGCCGACAAGGTCGTCAACGGCCGCTATGCCAGCAACCTGAATTTCAACGCTTTTCTTGCGGCTTTCCCGATCGACAATCCGAAATATGTGGTGCTGACATTCTGCGACGAACCGCTGGATGGTGAGCAGCATCAGCGTATCGCCGCCTATACGGCAGCACCTATGGTCAAGAACATCGTGCGGCGTGCAGCTCCCATTCTCGGTGTCGAGCCGGAATTTGGCGAAGACGGCTCGGCCTTGTTGGTGTCTTATTGAGTGTGAATCAATGTCGGCGTCGATTCGTAAGGGGCGGTCGACCTGAACCAGAGAAGTGCATTCGATGAAATTGCGGGACCTCGCCGGAAATGCGTTTCCGGAACTCAAAGCTGAACTTGAAGGACCGGCCGGGGCGCTGGATATATCTGGCTTGTCTTCCGACAGCCGGAAGATCGCACCCGGAATGGCTTTCGTGGCGATTGCCGGCTCGAAGGCCGATGGTGCGGGCTTCATCGCCGATGCAGTTGCCAAGGGTGCTGCCGCCGTTATCGCATCGCATGCAGCCAAGACCTCCGTACCGGTTCTGGTCGTTTCCGAGCCGCGCCGTTTTCTCTCCGTTGCCGCTTCGCATTTCTACGGCCGACAGCCGGCGACCATGGTTGCCGTGACGGGCACGGCCGGCAAGACCTCGGTTGCCTCCTTCGTCAGGCAGATCTGGGCGCATGCCGGCCATGCGGCTGCAATGATCGGCACGACCGGCGTCATCTCGCCGACGCGCAATGAATATGGCTCGCTGACGACGCCCGATCCGGTTTCGCTGCACAAGCTGCTGGCGGAACTTGCCGATGAAGGCGTCACGCATGCCTCGATGGAGGCGTCCAGCCACGGGCTCGACCAGTATCGCCTCGACGGCGTAAAGCTCGCGGCAGCCGCCTTCACCAATCTCGGCCGCGACCATATGGATTACCATCCGACGGTCGAAGACTATATGGCCGCCAAAATGCATCTCTTCGACCGGGTGCTGCCGAAGGGCTCGCCGGCCATCGTCTTCGCCGACGATCCGTGGTCGGAGCAGGCGATCAAGGCAGCGGTCACTGCTGGCCATGATGTGCGCACGGTCGGTCGCAAGGGTACTTATCTGACACTGAAGCGTGTCGAGCATTTCCGTCACAAGCAGGTCGCGGAAGTCCATGCCGAAGGTGAGATCTTCGAAGTCGATATTCCGCTCGCCGGGGATTTCCAGATCGCCAATGCGCTGGTTGCCGCTGCGCTCGCCATGTCGACGGGTGTGCCGGCAAAACTCGCCATGGCGGCACTCGAAAAGCTGCAGGGCGCTTCCGGCCGTCTTGAGCTGGTCGGTCATACCAAAGACGGCGCGCTTGCCTATGTCGATTACGCTCATAAGCCGGACGCGCTGGAAAATGTGCTAAACTCGGTGCGTCCGTTCACGACGGGCCGCGTCATCGTCGTGTTCGGCTGCGGCGGCGACCGCGACCGCGGCAAGCGTCCGATCATGGGCGAGATCGCCTGCCGGCTCGCCGACGTCGTGATCGTCACCGATGACAATCCGCGCTCGGAGGAGCCTGCTGCGATCCGCGCCGAGATCATGGCAGCCGCGACATGCGCTTCCGAGATTGGCGACCGCGCAAAGGCGATCCGCGAGGCGGTTCTGCAGCTGAAGTCCGGCGATACGCTGATCGTTGCCGGCAAGGGACATGAAGAGGGGCAGACGGTCGGCAGCGTCACGCTGCCGTTTTCCGATCACGCCGAAGTGCGCAAGGCTTTGGAGGAGCGGGTACCATGAACTGGCTCTGGACCACCGAAGACATGATCGCCGCGATGGCGGGCCGTCCGTTCGGCTCGCTGCCGCAGGGCATTACCGGCATTTCCATCGACAGCCGCTCGATCGCGCCCGGTGAGGCCTTCTTCGCGATCAAGGGCGACCGCGTGGATGGGCACGATTATGCTTCGATGGCGATGGCAAACGGCGCGTCGCTGCTTGTTGTCAGCGAGGCCCGCCTGCCGGCCATGGGGCGCCTGACGGTGCCGATGATCGTGGTCGAGGATGTGCTTGCCGCGCTCGGTAAGCTGGGACAGGCATCGCGCGAGCGCTCGCGGGCGAAGATCATCGCCGTCACTGGCTCGGTCGGCAAGACGACGACCAAGGAGATGCTGCGCCAGGTGCTGTCTCCTTCCGGCAAGGTGCATGCGTCGGTTGCTTCCTTCAACAATCATTGGGGCGTGCCGCTGACCTTGGCCCGCATGCCGATCGATACCTATTTCGGTGTTTTTGAAGTCGGCATGAACCATCCGGACGAGATCCGGCCGCTGGTCAAGATGATCCGGCCGCATGTGGCTGTCGTCACGACGATCGCGCCGGCCCATCTCGGCAATTTCCAGAACGTCCAGGAAATCGCCGCCGCCAAGGCGGAAATCTTCGAGGGGCTGGAGCCGGGCGGCGACGTCGTTCTCAACCGCGACAACGATCAGTTCAATTTCCTGAAGCAGGCCGCCCAGGCGCTCGGTATCACGAAGATCCATTCCTTCGGCCAGCATGCCAAGGCGGAATTCCGCCTCGCTGAGTTCAACGGCTCGGACGAAAGTTCGACGCTGTGGATGACTGTCGCAGGCGATACCAAGGAAGTGCGCATCGGCGCACCGGGTCGCCACATCGCTGAGAATGCGCTCGCTGCATTGGGCGTCGTGACAATCGTCCGCGCCAGCCTCGACAAGGCAATCGAAGCGCTTGCGACGTTGAAGCCGGAAAAGGGCAGGGGCAAGCGCTACAGGCTTCCGATCGGCAATGGCAGCTTCACGCTGATCGATGAGAGCTATAACGCCAACCCTGCCTCCATGCGCGCGGCGATCGCGCTGCTTGCGAGCGCCGAACCGACCGGCCGGGGGCGCCGCATCGCGGTGCTCGGCGATATGCTGGAGATGGGCGAATTTGCCGAGCAGGTCCATGCGGATCTCGCCGGGCCGCTGCTGGCCGCCGGTCTCGAACATGTCTGGCTCGCAGGACCCGAGATGGTGACGCTGAAAGAATCGCTTCCCGATAGCGTCGCGGTCGAGCATCGCGAGAAGACGGAAGAATTGTTGGAATTCGTATTGAACTCGGTCGCACCTGGCGACGTGTTGATGGTGAAGTCGTCTCTGGGGATCGGTTTTGGCAAGATTGTCGCCGCGCTTCTTGACAAGTACCCGCCAGTTTCAGACACGCAACGCGAACCATGATCGGGTAAAAAGGGGCCTTGAATGCTGATTTGGCTAGTCGAACTGTCGGAATATTTCAAATTTCTGAATTTGTTCAGGTATATTACCTTCCGAGCTGGTGCCGCTCTTTTCACCTCCGCTCTGATCGTCTTCCTCTTCGGACCTGCCATCATCAATTCGCTGCGCATCCGGCAGGGAAAAGGCCAGCCGATCCGCGCCGACGGGCCGCAGACGCATTTCAAGAAGGCGGGAACGCCGACCATGGGCGGCCTGATGATCCTGGCCGGCATTGTCGGCGCGTCGTTGCTCTGGGCCGATCTTTCCAACGTCTACGTGGTGGCGACGCTGCTGGTGACGCTCGGCTTCGGCGCGATCGGCTTCTATGACGACTATCTCAAGGTCACCAAGCAAAGCCACAAGGGCTTTTCCGGCAAGGCGCGCCTCGGCATCGAGTTTATCATTGCGGGTATTGCCGTCTATTTCATGATGCGCACGGCGCTGGCCTCCGGCGCTGCCGGCTCGACCTTCGGCTCCTCGATCGCATTCCCCTTTTTCAAGGACTTCCTGATCAATATCGGCATTATGTTCGTCGTCTTCGGTGGCTTCGTCATCGTCGGCGCCGGCAATGCCGTGAACCTGACCGACGGCCTCGATGGGCTTGCCATCGTGCCGGTCATGATCGCCGCGGCCGCCTTCGGCATCATCGCCTATCTTGCCGGTAACGCCGTTTTTGCAAATTACCTGCAGATCAATTTCGTAGTGGGAACGGGCGAGCTTGCCGTCGTCCTCGGCGCCGTCATAGGCGCGGGCCTCGGTTTCCTGTGGTTCAACGCGCCGCCGGCGGCCATCTTCATGGGCGACACGGGGTCGCTCGCGCTCGGCGGCACGATCGGCACGGTTGCCGTTGCCACGAAGCATGAGATCGTCATGGCGATCGTCGGCGGCCTGTTCGTCATGGAGACGCTCTCGGTCATCATCCAGGTCGGCTTTTTCAAGATGACCGGCCGGCGCGTCTTCCTCATGGCGCCGATCCACCATCACTTCGAAAAGAAGGGTTGGACGGAAAGCCAGGTGGTGATCCGCTTCTGGATCATCGCCGTCGGCCTCGCCATGCTCGGCCTTTCCACCCTGAAGCTCCGGTGAGGCCGTCATGATCCCGGTCACGACGCTTGCAGGAAAGAAGGTTGCTCTCTTCGGTCTCGGCGGCTCAGGTCTGGCCACGGCCAAGGCGCTCGTCGCCGGAGGTGCGGATGTTACGGCCTGGGACGACAATCCTGACAGCGTCGCCAAGGCTGCGGCAGAGGGTGTAGCGACTGCCGACCTGCACACGATCGACTGGAGCGCGCAGGCGCTCTTCGTGCTTTCGCCCGGCGTGCCGCTCACCCATCCGAAGCCGCACTGGACAGTCGACCTCGCGCGTGCTGCCGGCGTCGATATCGTCGGCGATGTCGAACTCTTCGTGCGGGAGCGCCGGGCGCATGCTCCCGATTGCCCCTTCGTCGCGATCACGGGGACCAACGGCAAATCGACGACGACGGCGCTGATTGCCCATATCCTGAAATCGAGCGGGCGTGACACGCAGCTCGGGGGCAATATCGGCACGGCCGTGCTGACGCTCGATCCGCCGAAGGCCGAGCGCTACTTTGTCGTTGAATGTTCTTCCTACCAGATCGATCTGGCGCCGACGCTTAATCCATCCGCCGGCATCCTTCTCAACCTGACGCCCGATCATCTCGATCGCCACGGCACGATGCAGCATTATGCCGATGTCAAGGAACGGCTGGTCGCCGGCAGCGATGTTGCTGTTGTCGGCGTCGATGACAGCCATTCGGCGCTGATTGCCGACCGCATCGAGCGGGCAGGGGTAAAGGTTATCAGGATCTCGCGCCGCAATGTGCTGGCCGACGGTATTTATGCCGAAGGCACGAAGCTCATCCAGGCAGCATCCGGGGCGATGCTGCCCTTCGTCGATCTCGATGGCATCCAGACGCTGCGCGGCAGCCATAATGCGCAGAACGCGGCTGCTGCGGTCGCCGCCTGCCTTGCCGTCGGCGTTTCCGCCGAAGACATCCGTGCGGGGCTGGCATCGTTCCCCGGTCTCAAGCACCGCATGCAGCCCGTCGGCCAGCGCGGCAATGTCGTCTTCGTCAACGATTCCAAGGCCACGAATGCGGATGCTGCGGCTCCGGCACTTTCGAGCTACAGCAGGATCTACTGGATCGCCGGCGGATTGTCGAAAGCCGGTGGCATCATGACACTTGCGCCCTATTTTCCGCGCATCGCCAAGGCCTACCTGATCGGCGAGGCGGCGGCGGAATTTGCCGCCACACTCGGCGAGGCGGCACCCTACGAAATATCAGGCACGCTGGAACGGGCCGTGGCGCATGCCGCAGCTGATGCCGAAAAGGATGAAACCGGCCAAGTGGCCGTGATGTTATCCCCGGCTTGCGCAAGCTTCGACCAGTACAAGAACTTTGAAGTCAGGGGCGATGCCTTTGTCGGCCATGTGGCCGCCCTTGACGGCGTGACCATGCTGATCAATTCGGCGACAGGAGATAAATGACATGGTGAGCCGCGCGGAACGTGGAGCATTGGCCGATTGGTTCTGGACCATCGACCGTTTCTTCCTGGCCCTGTTCCTCTTCCTGATGGGCATCGGCTTCATGCTCTCCTTTGCGGCGTCGCCGGCGGTTGCCGAGCGCATCGGCCTGGAGCCTTTCCACTTCGTCAAGCGCCATGCGGCCTTCATGATCCCGTCGATTGCGGTCATGCTCGGCCTTTCCTTCCTGACGCCGCGCCAGGTGCGGCGCACCGCGATCATCCTGCTGATCGTGGCACTCGCCATGATGCTTCTGGCGCTATTCTTCGGAATCGAAGTCAAGGGATCCCGCCGCTGGGTGACGCTTGCGGGTATCTCCATTCAGCCTTCGGAATTTATGAAGCCGGCCTTCGTCGTCGTCTGCGCCTGGCTCTTTTCCGAACATGCCCGCCAGCCGGAAATCCCGGGCAACCTTTTTGCTATCATCCTGTTCGGCATGGTCGCAGCCCTTCTCGTGGCGCAACCCGACCTTGGCCAGACGATCCTGACGACGGCCGTCTGGGGCGGCATGTTCTTCATGGCCGGCATGCCCTGGCTCTGGATCATCGTGCTCGGCGCCGGTGGTGCAGGCGGCCTCGTGACGGCGTATTATGTCTTTCCGCACGTAGCGGGGCGAATCGACAAGTTCCTGACCGGCGAGGGCGATACGTTCCAGATCGATACCGCCCGCGAGGCGATCATTCGGGGCGACTGGTTCGGGCAGGGGCCGGGCGAGGGCATCGTCAAGCGCATCATCCCGGACGCCCATACCGACTTCATCTTCTCGGTTGCGGCCGAGGAATTCGGCATCGTCTTCTGCATCGCGCTCGTCGCCATCTTCACGGTGCTGGTGCTGCGCGGCCTGTCGCATGCTTATCGCGAACGCAACGACTTCAATCGCTTTGCCGTCGCCGGCCTCGTGCTGCAGATGGGCATACAGTCGATTATTAACATCGGCGTCAATCTCGAACTGCTGCCGGCAAAGGGCATGACGCTGCCGCTGATTTCCTATGGTGGTTCGTCGATGGTGGCGATCTGCGTGACGGCCGGCTTCATTCTGGCGCTGACGCGCCATCGCCCGGAAAAACGTGCGCAGGACCGGAGCCTCTTCCGCGTGCCGCACGGCATGCCGGCGGAGTAAGGTATTATGAGCAAGGGCATTGTCCTTCTTGCCGCCGGAGGAACCGGCGGTCACGTCTTTCCGGCCGAAGCGCTCGCCTTCAAGCTGAAGGAGCGCGGCTATTCCGTGCATCTCGTTACAGACAGTCGTGCTGAACGCTATGCCGGCAAGTTTCCGGCCGATGAGATCCATGTCGTGCCGTCGGCAACGATCGGTTCCAAGAATCCCGTGGCCGTTGCCCGTACTCTGTGGAAGCTCTGGACCGGAATGCGCGCCGCAAAGCGGCTGATCCAGAGGTGGAAGCCCGTTGTCGTCGTTGGCTTCGGTGGGTATCCGACCGTGCCGCCGTTGCTTGCCGCCACCCGCCTCGGCGTACCCTCGATGCTGCATGAGCAGAATGCTGTAATGGGGCGCGCCAACAAGGCGCTCGCGCCGCGCGTCCGGGCGATTGCCGGCGGCTTCCTGCCCGAGAGCGGCGGCACGTTTTCCGACAAGACGATTACAACCGGCAATCCCGTGCGGCCGGCGATCCTTGCCGCGGCCGAACAGCCTTACATGCCGTCGCATCCGGGCGAGGATTTCAATCTTGTGGTCTTCGGCGGCAGCCAGGGCGCGCAATATTTCTCCAAGGCGATGCCGACGGCGATCAGCCTTCTCGATGATGCGCTGCGCACGCGGTTGAAGGTGACACAGCAGGTTCGCCCCGAGGATATGGAGATGGTGCGGGGTTGTGTGGCGCAGCTGCAGATGGGTGCCGATATCGCGCCGTTTTTCAATGATATGGCGGAGCGCCTTGCCAGGGCACATCTGGTCATCTGCCGCTCCGGAGCGTCGACGGTTTCGGAAATATCCGTCATCGGCCGCCCAGCCGTGCTCGTGCCTTATCCCCATGCGCTCGACCATGACCAGGCTGCCAATGCGGCGGCGCTGGCAGCGACCGGCGGAGCCAAAGTGATCGCACAGTCGGAGCTTTCGCCCGAACGCATCGCTTCCATCCTGACGCATGTGATGAACGATCCGGAGAAGCTCGCGAGCATGGCGGCTGCCGCCAAGCTTGCGGGAAAACCTGACGCAGCGAACTTGCTTGCCGACATGGTTGAGGCTATTGCCGCCGGCAAGACAGTTGCAGAATTCAAGGGGGCACGTGCATGAAGCTGCCGAAGGCAATCGGCCTCGTCCATTTCATCGGCATTGGCGGTATCGGCATGAGCGGTATCGCCGAGGTGCTGCATAATCTCGGCCACAGGGTGCAGGGGTCGGATCAGGCCGACAGTGCCAATGTGCAGCGCCTGCGCGACAAGGGCATCGAGGTCTTCGTAGGCCACAAGGCGGAAAACCTCGGCGATGCCGAAGTCGTCGTGGTCTCGACCGCGATCAAGAAGAGCAATCCGGAACTCATCGCCGCGCGCGAAAAACTCCTGCCTGTCGTGCGCCGCGCCGAAATGCTCGCCGAGCTGATGCGCTTCCGCAATGCGATTGCCATCGGCGGCACGCATGGCAAGACGACGACCACTTCGCTGGTCGCTACGCTGCTCGAAGCCGGCGGGCTGGATCCGACGGTCATCAATGGCGGCATCATCAATGCCTACGGCACGAATGCGCGAATGGGCGAGGGTGAGTGGATGGTGGTCGAAGCGGACGAATCCGACGGCACCTTCCTGAAGCTGCCCGCCGACGTCGCTGTCGTGACCAATATCGATCCTGAGCATCTCGACCATTACGGCAATTTCGATGCGGTTCGCGCCGCCTTCCGGCAGTTCGTCGAGAACGTCCCTTTTTACGGCTTCGGTGTCATGTGCCTCGATCATCCCGAGGTTCAGGCCCTGGTCAGTCGTATCGAAGACCGCAAGGTCATCACCTACGGCGAAAACCCACAGGCCGATGTGCGCTTCATGAATGTGCGCATCGACGGCACGCGCTCGATTTTCGATGTCGAAATTCGCCGCCGCCGTACGGGACAGGTCATCAGGCTCGATGATCTCATCATGCCGATGCCCGGCCGTCACAATATCTCGAATGCCACAGCGGCCATTGCCGTCGCCAACCGGCTCGGCATGTCCCGCGAGGATATAGCCAAAGGGCTTGCCTCCTTCGGCGGCGTCAAGCGTCGCTTCACGCTGACGGGCGAATGGAACGGCGTGCAGGTCTTCGACGACTACGGCCATCATCCGGTCGAGATCAAGGCGGTGCTGCGCGCCGCTCGCGAGGCCTGCAAGGGGCGGATCATCGCCGTACACCAGCCTCACCGCTATACCCGCCTGTCGAGCCTATTCGAGGAATTTGCCGCCTGCTTTAATGATGCGGACAGTATTTTCATCGCGCCCGTCTACGCTGCAGGTGAAGAGGCCATCGAGGGTGCGGATTCGGAATCGCTGGTTTCCCGCATCAAATCGGGTGGTCATCGCGACGCGCGCTTCCTTCCTTCGGCTGAAGCTCTACCTCAGATGGTAGCAGAGATTGCAAAGCCCGGGGACTTTGTGGTTCTCCTGGGTGCTGGTAGCATTACATATTGGGCAGCAGCGCTGCCGAAGCAGTTGCAAGACCTTTCAGGAAAGTCCGCATGAAACAGGTTAACGGGGAAAAGCTTCTTGCCTCTCTCGGAGAGGGCGTAAAGGACATTCGCGGCCGACTGACGCCGGATGCCCCCATGGACCGCGTCACCTGGTTCCGCGCCGGCGGACTGGCCGAGCTGATGTTCCAGCCGCATGACGAAGAGGATCTGATTGCCTTCCTGAAGATCCTGCCGGATGAAGTGCCGCTGACGGTCGTCGGCGTCGGCTCGAATATTCTGGTGCGCGATGGCGGCATTCCGGGAGTCGTGCTGCGCCTGTCGGCCAAGGGCTTCGGCTTTGTCGAACTCGCAGGCGAAAACCGCATTCTCGCCGGTGCCATCTGCCCTGACAAGCATGTTGCCGCCATGGCGATGGACAATGGCATTGGCGGTTTCGCCTTCTACTACGGCATTCCAGGCGGTATCGGCGGTGCTGCGCGCATGAACGCCGGCGCCAATGGCGCGGAAACGAAGGATCGTCTCATCGAGGTGCGGGCAATCGACCGCAAGGGCAACAGGCATGTGCTGTCGAATGCCGAGATGGGCTATTCCTATCGCCACTCTGACGCTGCTGACGACCTGATCTTCACGTCGGTGCTGTTCGAGGGCTATCCCGACGACCGCGCGAAGATTCGCGCTGAAATGGATGCCGTGCGCAATCACCGCGAGACGGTGCAGCCGATTCGCGAAAAGACCGGTGGTTCGACTTTCAAGAATCCCGAGGGTCATTCCGCGTGGAAGCTGATCGACGAGGCGGACTGCCGTGGTTTGGTCATCGGCAGCGCGCAGATGTCGTCTCTTCACTGCAACTTCATGATCAACATGGGGCAGGCGACGGGCTATGATCTCGAATATCTCGGTGAAGAAGTGCGCCGCAAGGTTTTCGAAACGGCGGGCATCAAGCTCGAATGGGAAATCAAGCGTCTCGGCCTTTTCATGCCGGACCGCGAGGTTCGCCCGTTCCAGGGCGTCACGACGGAGTAGGCGCTACTTTACCGCGAGCCTCAGTCCTTCACGCGGCGTGACGACGGGTTTCCAGCCCAACACGTCACGTGCGTGGGAAATGTCGACCTGCAGCGAGCCGCAGAGGCGCTGGTAGACGGCTTCCTTTCCGATGATCCTGGCCGCCATATGCATCAGCGATGGCGGGAAGGGGAGCAGCTTGGGCTTGACGCCGAGACCAGCGGCGATCCCTTCGATTAGTCCCGGTGTCGATAAGTCTTCGCCATCTCCCGCGAGAAAGGTCTCGCCAGCGGCGGCGGGATGCTGCATGCCGGTGATGATGAGATCGACGAGGTTCTGCACGGCGACCAGCGTGCGACTGTTTTTCAGCGAGGCAAAAGGCAGGGGCAATTTCTTGCGGACAAGCCCGACCAGCAGGGCGAAGTTACCGCGCGCGCCGGGGCCATAAACCAGCGGGGGGCGGATGATGACGACATCCATGCCAGTACGGGCGGAGATCTCGCGCAGGCCGATTTCGCTTTCCAATTTGGAAATGCCGTAGGGATCGAGCGGCTTCGGCGCATCATCGTGCCGAAACGGCCGATCAGTTTCTTCGCCGTTGACCTTGATGGTGCTGATGAAGACGAAGCGCTTCACGCCCGCTCGGGCTGCCTGTTCGGCAAGATTGAGTGTTGAGGCGGTGTTGGCCCGGCGGAAATCCGCCAGAGGATCGGCCGAGCGATCATTCATGATATGAACGCGGGCAGCAAGATGGACGATGACATCGACGCCTTCGATCGCTGCAGTCCAATCAGTCTTCTCGGTGATATCGATAAGGAAATGCCTGATGTCAGGCGGGAATGCTGGTGTCGCGGATCGTGTCGTGACCGTTACATCGCAAATCCGCTCTTTGCGCAGACGTTCGATTAGGGGAGCGCCGACGAAGCCGGCTGCGCCGGTGACGAGGCATCGCATGATCTTCTCCCTGTTCGGCCCATGGAGGTCTTCGCTAACCGGAACTGGCGGTCGCATCAATAAAAAAAGCCGCGACGGTGTGCGTCGCGGCTTCTTGTTCAGGAAGTATGAAGTTCAGACTTCCTCGCGGCCCGATAACCGGATGCAGATCAGTGAGATCGCAGCCGAGGCGGCGAGGTAATAGCCGACATAGTTCAGGCTGTAGTTGGTCGCGAGCCAGGTGGCGATATAGGGGGCGAGCGAAGCTCCGAAGATGCCGCCGAGGTTGAAGGTCATCGAGGCGCCGGTGTAGCGCACCATGGTTGGGAAGGGGGCTGCGAGCGCTGCGCCGATCGGACCGTAGGTGAAGCCCATCAGGCCAAGCCCGATGATCGAGCACAGGAAGGCGCCTGTGAGGCCCGCCGTCAGCAGGCTCGCATAGAAGAAGCCGAAGATGGCAATGGCGATCGTCGTCAGTGTCAGGATCATGCGACGCGAGTAACGATCAGACAGCCAGCCGGAGAGCGGGATCGTCAGGCCGAAGAAGACGACGCCGACGAGCTGAACGACGAGGAACTGCTCACGCGTGTAGCCGAGTTTCGTCGTGCCCCAGGACAGCGTGAAGACCGTCATCAGGTAGAAGAGCACAAAAGTGGCAACGGCGATGAACGTGCCGAGAATCAGGCTGCGCAGATGACCGCGGAAGACGGTGGCGACTGGAACGGCGACGCGCTCGTGCTTTTCGACGGCCTTCTGGAATTCCGGCGTTTCCGCAATCTTCAAGCGGACGTAGAGACCGACGGCGACCAATGCCAGACTGGCGATGAAGGGAATGCGCCAGCCATAGGCGAGGAAGTCCTCGTTGCTCATGGTTTCCGCCAAGATCAGGAAGAAGCCGGAGGAAAGGATGAAGCCGATCGGCGCGCCGAGCTGAGGGAACATGGCGTACCAGCTGCGCTTGCCGGGAGGAGCGTTTTCCGTCGCGAGCAGCACCGCGCCGCCCCATTCGCCGCCGAGGCCGAGGCCCTGGCCGAAGCGGCACAGCGCAAGCAGCAGCGGAGCGGCGATGCCGATCGCATCGTAGCCCGGCAGAATACCGATCACCACGGTCGACAGGCCCATGGTCATCAGGGCTGCCACCAGCGTCGCCTTGCGGCCGACCTTATCGCCGAAATGGCCGAAGACCACGGCGCCGAAGGGGCGGGCGAAGAAGGCGATCGAGAAGGTCACCAGCGACTGCAGCAGCGCAGAGGTTGGATCGCTCGACGGAAAGAAGAGGTGCGGGAAAACGAGGACGGCTGCCGTCGCATAGACGTAGAAGTCGAAGAATTCGATCGTGGTGCCGATGAGGCTAGCGATCAGGACGCGTGCGGGGGAATTGACCTGCGTGCTGCTCGAAGGGCTCGGCGATACTGAGATCGCGTCTGTCATGTTCATTCCAATCAGTATTTTATCGATTTGCTTGAGAGCTGTCGCTCTTAACGCAATTTTAAGGCTGAGAAAATGCCCGCACACGCAAGAATATGACACAAGAGAGATGATCCGCCGATGGGGCGAGGTCGCCTCGATGCGGCACGGTCTGCCAAGCGTGGCGATTTCTCAGCCTTGCCTCAGGCTTGCCGTGGGTTGGTTCCGAATCTTGACCGGAATCGGATTGCAATCGATTTATGGAAAACCCTCTAGTTGAGGAAATGGAAGGGCACATATGCAAAAACGTCTTGTGCAAAAAAGTCTTGCTGCTGAGTTTTTCGGTACGTTCTGGTTGGTCTTCGGCGGATGCGGCAGTGCCGTGCTGGCGGCCGCGTATCCAGAACTTGGAATCGGCTTTGCCGGCGTGGCGCTGGCCTTTGGTTTGACCGTCGTCACCATGGCCTATGCCGTGGGCGGTCCGGCGGTCATTTCAATCCGGCCGTCTCTCTCGGCCTTGTCGTTGCGGGACGTTTTCCCGCGACGCGTCTCATTCCTTATATCACCGCGCAGGTGATCGGTGCCATCGCCGCTGCCGCAGCGCTCTACCTCATCGCCAGTGGCAAAGCGGGTTTCGATCTCGGCGGGTTCGCCGCCAACGGATATGGCGAACATTCTCCGGGCGCTTATTCGTTGCTTTCGGCACTGCTGATCGAAATTCTCCTGACCATGTTCTTCCTGATCATCATCCTGGGATCGACCAGCAGCAGGGTGCCTGCCGGCTTTGCGCCGCTTGCGATCGGCCTCGGGTTGACGCTGATTCATCTCGTCTCGATCCCCGTTACGAACACCTCCGTCAATCCTGCGCGTTCGACCGGGCAGGCGCTTTTCGTCGGCGGTTGGGCGCTGCAGCAACTCTGGCTGTTCTGGATCGCGCCGCTTGCTGGGGGTGCGATTGGCGGCCTCGTCTGGAAGTTCTTCGGCGATAAGGACTGATCGCAAAACATCGCTGCATGCCATTGAACCCGCGTGGTTTTTCCGTGCGGTTTTTTTGTTTTCCAGCGTGCTTGCGACTTATTCACTGCGATATTCGAGGGATCGAAACGGCAGAAAAATGAAGCATACGGCAAGGCGGAGTTAACGAAAGTAAACGATTCGTTAACCATAATGATGCTCTAATGCACCCAAGTCAGACAAAGACCACGAACCGCGCAGACCAGCTTCGCGCAAGCCTCGGTTCGGCAGAGTGGAAGTTATTTTTGGGGGTGTTGATGAGTCGCGAGCACGTAGCTGTCCTGATGGGCGGATTTTCCTCGGAGAGGCCTGTCAGCCTTTCCTCGGGGAAGGCGTGTGCCGATGCTCTCGAAGGTGAAGGTTTCAAGGTGACGCGCATCGATGTCGAGCGCGACATTTCCGAAAAGCTTTCTGCTCTGAAGCCCGATGTTGTCTTCAATGCCTTACATGGGCCTTTCGGCGAGGACGGCACCATTCAGGGCATTCTCGAATATCTGCAGATTCCATATACGCATTCGGGTGTGCTTGCCTCCGCGCTTGCCATGGACAAGGGCCGGGCGAAGCGTGTGGCTGGGGCCGCCGGTGTTCCGGTCGCCGAATCGCAGGTTCTGAATCGCTTCTCGTTCCCGTCGGAGCATCCGATGAAGGCGCCCTATGTGGTCAAGCCGGTGCGCGAAGGTTCCAGTTTCGGCGTCGTCATCGTCGGTGAGGATCAGGCGCATCCGCCACAGGTTATCGGCTCGGACGAATGGCGTTATGGCGAGGAAGTCATCGTCGAGCGCTACATCCATGGTCGCGAGTTGACCTGCGGTGTGATGGGCGATCAACCCATGGATGTCATCGAGGTGGTACCACAGGGCCACAATTTCTATGATTACGACTCCAAGTATGCGTCGGGTGGCTCAAAACATGTCTTGCCGGCTAAAATTTCACCGAAAATTTACCAAAAAATACAAACATTGGCATTAAGGGCGCATCAAGCAATCGGTTGCCGCGGCGTCAGTCGGTCCGACTTTCGTTACGACGATCGTTTTTCCGAAGACGGCGAGATCATCTGGCTGGAGGTCAATACCCAGCCAGGCATGACTCCAACCTCCCTTGTGCCCGAAATGGCCGGCCATGCCGGATATTCCTTTGGTGCATTTCTCCGGTGGATGGTGGAGGACGCGTCTTGTTTGCGTTGACGGTCAAAAGGATAGGGCGCCCCAGCCGTTACATCGAGCTTCCGATTGCGGAAGCCGACGAGCGTCGCGTGCTGCCGCGTCCGCTGCGCCGAGTCGTGCGCTTCTTCGTCAGCCTCGGTAGCGGGCGCATCCATATCCCCGCACACACGGGCACGGTTTCTGCACTCGGTTTCCTGGCTGCGACCGGTCTCTATGGCATGTCACTCGGCGGCCATACGGAAGCGGTCGCGCAGGCAACGACCAGCGCTGTCGGTTTTGCTATCGAGGACGTGAAGGTTTCCGGCAACAATCAGACCTCCGAAATCGAGATTCTTCAGCTTCTCGGCCTTGATGGCGCGACATCGCTCGTCGCTCTCGATGTTGATGCCGCGCGCCAGAAGATCGCGCGTCTTCCGTGGGTCGAGAATGTCGAAGTCCGCAAGGTCTATCCGAAGACGATCGAGGTGAAGCTCTCGGAGCGCGTCGCCTATGCCATTTGGCAGCACGGGCAGGAGCTTTCGCTGATCGAGAAGAGCGGCAGCGTGATCGCGCCGCTTCGGGACAATAAATTCTCGAGCTTGCCGCTCGTCGTCGGCCGTGATGCCGAAACGGCTGCTGCGTCCATCGAGGATGCGTTTTCCAAGTGGCCTGACGTCAAGGCCCGCGTGAAGGCATATGTCTGGGTGTCCGGCCGCCGGTGGGATCTGCACATGGACAACGGCGTCGTCGTCAAGCTGCCGGAAGATGATGTCGACCAGGCGCTCGCGACGCTTTCGAAATTCGATAGGGAACAACAGCTTCTGGAGCGCGATATCGCTGCAGTCGATCTCAGGCTGCCGGACCGCACGACGATCCAGCTGACGCCGGAGGCGGCTGCCCGCCGGCAGGCAGCGGTCGCAACGCGCACCAAGGACTTGAAGAAGGCGGGGCAGAATATATGAGCTTGTTCGGTTCATCCCATTTTGGATTGCCGCGCCTGAAGCCGCTTTCGTCGAAGCGGTCGCATATCGTTTCGGTGCTCGACATCGGTTCGACCAAGGTCGTCTGCATGATCGGCCGGCTGACGCCGCGCGAGGAAAGCCAGATCCTGCCAGGCCGCACGCATAATATCGAGATCATCGGTATCGGCCATCAGCGTTCGCGCGGCATCAAGACCGGCGTGATCGCCGATCTCGACGCGCTGGAAGGCGTCATCCGTCTTGCCGTCGATGCGGCCGAGCGCATGGCGGGCCTCACCGTCGAGAGCCTGATCGTCAATCTGACGGCCGGTCGTCTCGGCAGCGACATTTATACCGCGACCATCGATCTCGGCGGCCAGGAAGTCGAGCTGAACGACCTGAAAAAGGTGCTTTCGGCCGCCTGCCAGCAGTCGCTGCGCCAGGACCGGGCCGTCCTGCATTCGCTGGCGACTGGTTTCTCGCTCGACGGCGAACGCGGCATCCGCGATCCGCTGGCGATGTATGGCGATGCGCTCGGCGTCGACATGCATGTCGTGACCGCGGAACGTTCGGCGCTCAAAAATCTCGAGCTCAGCGTCAATCGCGCGCATCTTTCGGTGGAAGGAATCGTTGCAACGCCTTATGCATCCGGTCTTGCCGCACTCGTCGACGATGAAGTCGAACTTGGCTGTGCGGCCATCGATATGGGCGGCGGCACGACGACGATTTCGGTTTTTGCCGAGGGCAAGCTCGTTCATACCGATGCTGTCGGCCTCGGCGGTCATCATGTGACGACCGACCTCGCACGCGGCCTTTCCACCCGGATCGAGGATGCGGAACGTTTGAAGGTGGTTCACGCTTCGGCGCTGACCAACTCTTCCGACGAGCGTGAGCTGATCTCCATTCCGCCGATCGGCGAGGATGATCGAGATCAGCCGTCGCAGGTGCCGCGGGCTCTGGTGTCGCGCATCGTTTCTGCTCGCATCGAGGAGACGATGGAACTTATCCGCGACCGTATCCAGCGTTCAGGCTTCAGCCCGATCGTCGGCAAACGCGTCGTGCTGACGGGCGGTGCCAGCCAGCTCACCGGCCTTGCCGAAGTGGCACGGCGCATCCTGGCCCGTAACGTCCGTATCGGCCGTCCGATGGGCGTCTCGGGCCTGCCAACGGCAGCCAAGGGACCGGCTTTTTCGACGGCTGTCGGGCTGATGATCTATCCGCAGGTGGCGGACATGGAAACACATGCGTCACAGAGCAGCCTGCTCATGTCGCTTGGAGGTAATAACAGTCGCATCGCCCGCATGGGCCAGTGGCTGAAGGAAAGCTTTTGAAATTGAGTGAATTGGCCGGCGTGGCGATGCGGCCAGAGAGAGAAGGAACAGGTACCATGACTATCAAGCTGCAAAAGCCTGACATCACCGAGCTGAAGCCGCGCATCACCGTGTTCGGCGTCGGCGGCGGCGGCGGCAATGCCGTCAATAACATGATCTCGGCCGGTCTCCAGGGTGTCGACTTCGTCGTCGCCAACACGGATGCCCAGGCGCTGACCATGACGAAGGCCGAACGGGTCATCCAACTCGGCGCCAACGTCACCGAGGGCCTCGGCGCCGGTTCGCAGCCTGAAGTCGGCCGTGCGGCCGCCGAAGAGTGCATCGACGAGATCATCGATCACCTGAACGGCACGCATATGTGCTTCGTCACTGCCGGCATGGGCGGCGGCACCGGCACGGGTGCTGCTCCCGTCGTCGCACAGGCCGCCCGCAACAAGGGCATCCTGACCGTCGGCGTGGTCACCAAGCCGTTCCATTTCGAAGGCGGACGCCGCATGCGTCTGGCCGAATCCGGCATTCAGGAACTGCAGAAGTCTGTCGATACGCTCATCGTCATTCCGAACCAGAATCTCTTCCGCATCGCCAACGATAAGACGACCTTCGCCGACGCCTTCGCCATGGCTGACCAGGTTCTCTACTCGGGCGTTGCTTGCATCACCGACCTGATGGTCAAGGAAGGTCTCATCAACCTCGACTTCGCCGATGTCCGCTCGGTCATGCGCGAGATGGGTCGTGCGATGATGGGTACGGGCGAAGCCTCCGGTTCGGGCCGCGCGATGCAGGCTGCCGAAGCGGCGATCGCCAACCCGCTGCTCGACGAAACCTCGATGAAGGGTGCTCAGGGGCTGCTGATCTCCATCACCGGCGGTCGCGACCTCACGCTCTTCGAAGTCGATGAAGCTGCGACGCGCATCCGCGAAGAAGTTGATCCGGACGCCAACATCATCCTCGGAGCAACCTTCGACGAATCGCTCGAAGGCATTATCCGCGTCTCGGTCGTCGCCACCGGCATCGACCGCGCCATGGGTGAGGGCACCGACCGCGTGTTCCAGCCGGCAGCAAAGCCCGCTATCCGCCCCTCCGCGGCCGTTGCTCCGGCATCGGCCGCAGTTCAGCCTGCTCCGGTAATGCAGGCACCGAAGGCCGACCAGATTGCGCAGACCATCCGCGAAGCTGAAGTCGCGATGGAACGCGAACTGGAAATCCCGGCCCCGCGTGCCGCTGCTCCGCTGCAGCAGCCGGTGATGCAGGAAACCTTCCGTCCGCAGAGCAAGATCTTCGCTCCTGCGCCGGAAGCTGCCCCGGTCATGCGCCAGGCTCCGGTTCAGCCGGCTCCCGTCATGCAGCAGCCGGCTCCGCAGCCGGTCATGCAGCAGCAGCCGATGCACCAGCCGGTCCGCCAGGAACCGATCATCCGCCAGGCTCCCGAGCAGGTCCGCATGCCGAAGGTCGAGGACTTCCCGCCCGTCGTCCAGGCCGAGATCGACCACCGCTCGCAGCCCGTTTCCTCCCACGTCCAGGAAGAGCGCGGTCCGATGGGCCTGCTCAAGCGAATCACCAATTCGCTCGGCCGCCGCGACGAAGAGGTCGCTCCGGAAATGACATCCGCGCCGGCCGCTGCTTCGCAGCAGCGCCGTCCGCTGTCGCCGGAAGCAAGCCTCTACGCACCGCGCCGCGGCAACCTCGACGACCAGGGCCGCGCGGTTCCGCAGGCCAGGATGATGCAGGAAGACGACCAGCTGGAAATTCCGGCCTTCCTGCGCCGTCAGTCGAACTGAGAGAGCACTTCTCCACAGAAAACGCCCGGGACCGAAACCCCGGGCGTTTGCATTTCTAGATGCTTGAATTCTAAATGCTTTTGCCGCTGCGGATTTCGTAACAAATCGAAACGAACAGTGATTTGGATTGCAGCGCAGGTCCACGTAAGTATGAGGCAAGCGAGCTGCCCCAAGAGTCCGCTTCGAGCGGTTAGGGCGGCATAGAAGAAAGACCCGGCCGGTTGGCAGCAACGGGTACGGAAGAATAAAGGCAGAATTTTATGGGACTTGGCTTGCTGGGTTTTCAAACGACGGTATCGCGTCCGGTGACACTTTCGGGCATCGGCGTCCATTCGGGTGCCGACGTTTCGATCACCTTCAATCCGGCCGAAGCCGGCACGGGCGTGATTTTCCAGCGTGTTCACGAAAACGGCGACGTTACCGAACTGAAGGCTGTTTCCTCGCAAGTCGGCAATACCGATCTCTGCACCGTTCTCGGCTTCTCGCCGGCCCATTCCGTCGCGACGATCGAACATGTCATGGCAGCCGTCTATGCGCTCGGCCTCGATAACGTGGTCATCGAAGTCAACGGCGCCGAAATGCCGATCATGGATGGCAGCTCGGTTCCCTTCGTAGAAGCCATCGAGCAGGTCGGCCTCGTTTCCCTCGGCGTCAAGCGCCGCTACATCCGCATCACCAAGCCCGTTCGTATCGAGCATGGTGGTTCCTGGAGCGAGTTCCGCCCCTATGACGGCACGCGCTTCGAAGTCGAGATCGATTTCGAATGCCCGCTGATCGGCCGCCAGAAGTGGGAAGGCGATCTTACCGCCACCGTCTTCAAGGCAGAGCTGTCGCGGGCGCGCACCTTCGGCTTCATGCGTGATGTCGAGCGTCTGTGGGCTTCGGGCCATGCTCTCGGCTCCTCGCTCGAGAACTCGGTCGTCATTTCCGACGACAATACCGTCATCAATGTCGAAGGCCTGCGCTATGCCAAGGACGAGTTCGTGCGTCACAAGACGCTCGATGCCGTCGGCGATCTGGCGCTTGCCGGCGCACAGTTCATCGGCTGCTACCGTTCTTACCGCGGCGGCCACAAGATGAACGCCAACGCTCTCAAGGCGCTGCTCAGCGATCCCTCGGCTTATGAAGTGGTCGAGACGTCGATACCGCGCCAGCGCGTTGCCGTTCGCGAATTCATTGCAGTCAGCGCTCCGGAGTTCGCTCCCTGGTCGGCATGACCTCCAGTATACCAATTAAGGCCAGGGCCGCCTCCTAACCGAGGCGGTTTTTTTATGGGGAAGGGCGGATGGCGCGCCGATAGATGTTTTGCGGCATATATTTAGCCGCTGCCGCTTCGAATGCCGGTGAAAAGCCCGACATTCTCGGCGGTGCTGCCACAAAAATGCGTTAATGCGTGATCATTGCGTTGCTCTTGATAGGTATTTGTGGCTAGAAACGCCAGCTAGGCGTGGCTGCTGTGGAGTGGACGGCGGCGGTGGGATTCTTTCGAATGGCTTATGCAAGGTCTGACATGATGATGAAGACAGCGCGCGCTTTGCTCGCATCCGTGATGGTGCTGAGCGCAGGCGCCTTGATTTCCGGCTGCCAGTCGGACCCTGATATCGACATCACCAAGCTCGGCCTCGAAACCGATCCGCCTGATGTGCTCTACACCCAAGGCCTTGCCAACATGAAGGCCGGCAACATGGCCGAGGCGGCGCGCAAGTTCGATGCGATCGATGCGCAGAATCCTTTCTCGGAATGGGCGCGCAAAGCGCTCGTGATGAGCACCTTCGTCAAGTACCGCCAGGGCCGCTTCGACGACGCGCTTGCATCGGGCAACAAATATATGGCGCAGTATCCGAAGTCCAAGGATGCGGCTTACGTGCAGTATCTCGTGGGTCTGACCTATTCCAAGCAGATCGTCGACGTGACGCAGGACCAGCGCGCGGCGCAGAAGACGATCGAGGCGATGCAGGCCGTCGTCGACAATTATCCCGACTCCGAGTACGTCGATGACGCGCAGGCCAAGATCCGTTTTGCGCGCGACCAGCTCGCCGGCAAGGAGATGCAGGTCGGCCGCTACTATATGGAGCGCAAGGAATATCTCGCCGCGATCTCGCGCTTCCGCATCGTCGTCGAAAAGTATCCGAACACGAATCAGGTCGAGGAGGCGCTCGCCCGTCTCGTCGAAGCCTATTATGCGATGGGCGTCGTCGAAGAGGCCCAGACTGCCGCTGCCGTTCTCGGTCACAATTATCCCGACAGCCAGTGGTATGCTGATTCTTACAAGCTGCTGCAGTCGGGTGGCGCGGAGCCGCGTGAAAACAAGGGTTCGTGGATCGCTGCAGCGGGCAAGAAACTCCTTCTCGGTTCCTGAGGCCAATGCTGATCCAGCTTTCGATCCGCGATATCGTTCTGATCGAGCGGCTGGATCTTGCCTTCGAGACCGGCCTCTCCGTGCTGACGGGTGAGACGGGTGCCGGCAAATCCATCCTGCTCGACAGTCTTTCGCTGGCCCTTGGCGGGCGCGGCGACGGCAATCTCGTGCGTCATGGCGAGGACAAGGGTCAGGTGACGGCCGTCTTCGATGTCGGCATGGATCACGGTGTCCGAAAGCTTCTGCGCGAGAACGGCATCGATGACGAAGGCGACCTGATCTTCCGCCGCCAGCAATCCTCAGACGGGCGCACCAAGGCCTATGTGAATGACCAGCCCGTCAGCGTGCAGCTGATGCGCCAGGCGGGCCAGATGCTGGTCGAGATCCACGGTCAGCACGACGACCGTGCGCTTGTCGATACAAACGCCCACAGAACGCTGCTGGACGCCTTTGCCGGCATCAGCGAGGACGTGCAGGACGTAGCCGCGCTTTACCGCCAGTGGCGCGATAGCGAGCGCACCTTGAAGAAGCACCGCGAGAAGGTCGAGGCGGCGGCCCGCGAGGCGGACTATCTGCGCGCCTCCGTCGAAGAGCTCGATAAGCTCTCGCCGCGCGATGGCGAAGAGGATGAGCTTGCCGACCGGCGCCAGAAGATGATGAAGGCGGAGCGTATCGCCGGCGATATTGCCGAGGCTTCCGAGTTCCTGAACGGCAATGCCTCTCCCGTGCCGCATATCGCTTCGCTGGTGCGCCGTCTGGAGCGCAAGAGCCATGAGGCGCCCGGCCTGCTGGAAGACACCGTAGCGCTGCTCGACGCCGCTTTGGACCAGCTTTCCAACGCGCAGATGGAAGTCGAGGCTGCACTGCGCAAGACGGAATATGATCCGAAGGAACTCGAGCGTGTCGAGGAGCGGCTGTTTGCGCTGCGCGCTGCCTCCCGCAAATATTCCGTTCCCGTCACCGAGCTTCCCGCTCTTGCCGTGCGGATGATCAGCGATCTTGCCGATCTGGACGCTGGCGAGGAGCGGCTTTCCAAGCTCGAAGTGGAAGTCGGGGTCGCCAAGGCGAATTATGATGCGGCGGCGCGCTCGCTTTCGGAGAAGCGTCACCATGCCGGCGATGCGCTGGCGCAGGCTGTGATGGCCGAGCTGCCGGCGCTGAAGCTCGAGCGCGCACGTTTCATGGTGGAGATCACCACCGATGCGGAGGAGGCGACGGCCGAGGGCATCGATGTCGTCGAATTCCACGTCCAGACCAATCCCGGCACGCGTCCAGGCTCGATCATGAAGGTCGCCTCGGGCGGCGAGCTCTCGCGCTTCCTGCTGGCGCTGAAGGTGGCGCTTGCCGACCGCGGTTCGGCGCCGACGCTCGTCTTCGACGAAATCGACACCGGTGTCGGCGGCGCCGTGGCGGACGCGATCGGCCAGCGGCTGAAGCGGCTTTCCGAGCGCGTGCAGGTTCTCTCCGTCACCCATGCGCCGCAGGTGGCGGCACGGGCCGCCACGCATCTCCTGATCTCAAAGGGGCCGTCCGGCGACGGTACCGACATGATCGCGACGCGCGTCGCCACAATGGCCCAGAAGGACCGCACGGAAGAGATCGCCCGCATGCTTGCCGGTGCCTCCGTGACGGAAGAGGCGAGGGCGGCTGCGGCGCGTCTGTTGTCGGGGAACGCCTAGGCATTCACGCCGGTAACAAGGCTTGGTCACTGCGCTATCAGGCGTCATTCATCGGTGAGGTGCTGCAATCCATGCCGCTTTTCCATTTCAGCGACGATCCCGCCATTACGGTTTTCGAGCCGCGCCCGGCGCGTATTGCCTCCGGTCGTCCGCCGGGGCGAGAATGGCTGAACGGGCCGCTCGTCTGGGCGATCGATGAAAACAACGACTTCATGTACCTCTTTCCGCGCGATTGTCCGCGTATTCTGATCTGGGCGACGCCCGAGACGTCAGACGAAGATCGCCGCTTGCTCGGCGACTGGCGGGGTGCCGCCTATATCGAGCGCGGCTGGCTGGCGCGGCTGGGGGCCGAGGCGATCAATCGTTACGACATGCCGATCGACGGTTTTGAAGATCTGCAGGATGCGGGGATGTGGGTGTCGCGCAGGACGGTTCTGCCGCTTGGCCGCACCGTCCTGTCCGGCCTCGATCGCGAATTTGCGCCCCGCGGCATCGAGCTCCGTGTCGTTGACAGCCTGACGCCGTTGAAGGCCCTGAGAGACAGCACATTGCATGTCAGCGGCATCAGACTGCGCAACGCACAGCCATAATTCAAAACGCTGGCGCTATTTCAATCGCGGAATTTTGCTCTAAAAACGATTGCAGATTCTCTGGAGTGAAGCTGCATGTCGACCGAATCCGTCGCTGTTGAGGACCTGACCCTTGAAGATGCCGCTGCCGAACTGGAGCGGCTGGCCAAGGAAATCGCGCATCATGATGCGCTCTACCACGGCAGGGATCAGCCGGAGATTTCGGATGCGGATTATGACGCGCTGAAGCGTCGCAATGACGCGATCGAGGCGCGGTTCCCGGAGCTCATCCGCGAGGACAGCCCATCGCGCCGTGTCGGGGCCGAGCCGTCCAACACGTTCGCGCCGGTCGTCCATTCCCGGCCGATGCTGTCGCTCGACAACACGTTCTCGCAAGAGGATGTGCGCGATTTCGTTGCCAGCGTCTATCGTTTCCTCGGCCGCCTGCCGGACAATTCGATCGCCTTTACCGCCGAGCCGAAGATCGACGGGCTTTCGATGTCGATCCGCTATGAGAACGGCAAACTGGTGACGGCTGCCACGCGCGGCGACGGTACGACCGGCGAAAATGTCACGGCCAATATCCGCACCATCAAGGAAATCCCGAACCAGCTGCCGAAGGGCGTTCCATCCGTCGTGGAAGTGCGCGGCGAGGTTTACATGGCCAAGAGCGACTTCATGGCGCTGAACGCGCAGATGGAGGTCGAAGGCAAGCAGACTTACGTCAATCCGCGCAATACCGCTGCGGGGTCGCTGCGTCAGCTCGACGCGAAAGTGACGGCGAGCCGCAAACTGAGATTCTTCGCTTATGCCTGGGGCGAGATGTCGGACATGCCTGCCGATACGCAGATGGGTATGGTCGAGACCTTCAAGGGCTGGGGCTTTCCGGTCAATCCGCTGATGAAGCGACTGAATTCGGTTGACGATATCCTTGCCCATTACAGCGAGATCGGCCTCGAGCGACCGGACCTCGATTACGATATCGACGGTGTCGTCTATAAGGTCGACAGCCTCGAACTGCAGCAGCGCCTTGGCTTCCGCTCGCGCAGCCCGCGCTGGGCGACGGCGCATAAGTTCCCGGCCGAACAGGCTTTCACCACCGTCGAGAATATCGACATTCAGGTCGGCCGCACGGGCGCGTTGACGCCGGTTGCGCGGCTGACGCCGATCACCGTCGGCGGCGTCGTCGTCACCAATGCGACGCTGCACAACGAGGATTATATCAAGGGCATCGGAAATAGCGGCGAGCGCATCCGTGAGGAGGAGCACGATATCCGCATCGGCGATACGGTCATCGTGCAGCGCGCCGGTGACGTGATCCCGCAGGTGCTCGATGTCGTCATGGAAAAGCGCCCGGCCGGAGCGCAGCCCTATCAATTTCCGAAGGTGTGCCCGGTCTGCGGTTCGCATGCGGTGCGTGAAAGGCACGAGAAGACCGGCAAGCTCGATTCCGTCACCCGTTGCACTGGTGGTTTCATCTGCCGTGCGCAAGCGACGGAGGAGTTGAAGCATTTCGTCTCGCGCAATGCCTTCGATATCGAAGGGCTGGGCTCCAAGCAGATTGATTTCTTCTTCGAGAACGAGGATCCGGCGCTGCAGATCCGCACGGCGCCCGATATCTTCACGCTGGAGAAGCGTCAGCAGCAGTCGATCACCAAGCTGGAGAATATAGACGGCTTCGGCAAGGTCAGCGTGGGCAAGCTTTATACGGCAATCAATGACCGACGCAGCATCGCCCTTCACCGCTTCATCTATGCGCTCGGTATCCGCCATGTGGGCGAGACGACGGCGAAGCTCCTGGCGCGCTCCTATAATACTTACGAAGCCTTTGCGGAGGCCATGAGGGAGGCGGCAACGCTTTCCGGTGACGCCTGGAACGATCTCAATGCCATCGAAGGCATTGGCGAGGTCGTGGCGCGGGCCATCGTCGAATTCTACAAGGAGCCGCGCAATATCGAGGTCATCGGCCGCCTGCTCGACGAAGTGACGCCGCAGGAGGCCGAGCAACCGGTCACGACAGGGAGCCCGGTTGCTGGCAAGACGGTGGTTTTCACTGGCTCGCTGGAAAAGTTCACCCGTGAAGAGGCTAAGGCACGCGCCGAAAATCTCGGCGCCAAGGTGGCAGGGTCCGTCTCCAAGAAGACCGATATCGTCGTTGCCGGCCCCGGTGCTGGCTCTAAGCTCGACAAGGCTCGCGAACTCGGCGTCCAAACGATGGATGAGGATGAGTGGCTGGCGCTGATTGGTGGATGAGGTAGACGGGCGCGGGACGTCCGGTTTCCGTTTTGACGGGACCGGCCTTTTACTTGGAGTCATCCTCGGGCTCGTCCCGAGGATCTGCCCACGTATCAACATACAAAACGGCAGCAGATGCTCGGGACAAGCCCGAGCATGACGGAGGAGAGGTTTCACGTCCGCAACCGCGCCATCGTATAGGCATCGATGTATCGTCCGGCGCGATAGCCGAAGGACTTGAGCAGGCCTTCCTTTTCGAATCCGAATTTTTCGTAGAGACGAATGGCGGCGTCGTTGTCCGTGTAGACAGTCAACTCCATCCGCTTGATGTCGTGCCAGTTGTCGGCGGCATCCAGCATGGCGGCCATCAGGAAGGTTCCGATGCCGCGGCCGGTGAAATCGTCGTGGACGCCCATGCCGAGACTTGCGGCGTGCTGGCGCCGTCCTTCGAAGCGGTTCATGCCGCCATTGGCAACAAGTTTGCCATCGAGTTCGACGACGAGATTGATTGCACCGGGCGAGGGGTTTTCCATGCGCTTGCGCACCGCGTCGATGCTTTGAAAGGGCGGGCGCAGCGTGCCGGCGCGATAGCCCGGCAGGTTCATCAATTCGGTGACGGCTTCAGCATCGCTCACGCACAGGGCGCGAACGCTGAGGCCGTTCAGAGAAGGCTTTTCGGGTGGGGTATCCAGATTGACTGACATCATGCTCTCCTTGGGTGTGAAAGAGGAGAGCGGAGTTTCCGAAACCCTGCTTTCCTCGGCAGGGTTTTCGGGGTGATCGGCTGCTAGTGACGCACCATCGCTCCCGCGCACCCTGCAAGGGTCGTGGTGATAAGATGATGGGTGTGGGCCACAGAGTTGATCATGCATGGAAGTTTCGCCATTCGCGTGCAGATGTCAACGGGTCAGAATTTGCCTTCGGATGCGGCTATCTTTATTCCGATAAGCCCAGACGATTCGGATATTGCCCCGTGAAAACCATTGCCATCGATTTTGAAACGGCCAACGAACAGCGCGGCAGCGCCTGCTCGGTCGGCCTTGCCTGGATCGAGGACGGGCAGGTGACGCGGGTCGAGGAGCGCCTAATTCGCCCGAAGGACATGCGCTTTTCCGGCATGAATATTGCCATCCACGGCATTCGCCCCGAGCACGTCGAGGATTCACCAGAATTCCCCGAGGTCATGGACGAGTTCCTTGAGGATTTCAGCGGCGCGACGATGATCGCCCACAATGCCGCCTTCGATTTCAGTGTCTGGCGGGCGAGCCTCGATCTCTACCGGCAGTCCTATCCGGAGCTCACCTATCTCTGCAGCCTGAAGATGGCGCAGCGCATCTGGCCGCATTTCCTGTCGCATCGGCTGAACCTGATTGCAGAGCACCTCGGGTTGCGTTTTGCCCATCACAACGCGGCTGAAGATGCCGCCGTTTGTGCTGCGGCGGCAATCGAGATGGCAAGGGCGGTGAAGGCGGCAACGGTTGCCGCCATTCCTGCTGTCATCGGCATGAAACCCGGCAGGCTAACGGCTGGCGGCTACGAGCCTTGCACCTGCCGCAAGGCGTGAGGCCTGCGTTTTCTTGTAAAGATTCAGGCCATTCTTATCTTAGCTTGCGGATCAACACGGGAGTTGTCATGTCCGCTTTGCGCAATCTTTTCTTTGGCTCAATATTCCTCGCGGCCTCCGCGGGCGCGACCTCAGCTGAAGTCGTCGGCAAGGTCGGGGTCGACTGGATCGGTAATGACATCATCGTCGAGGCGGTCTCGGACCCCGAGGTGAAGGGGGTGACCTGCCATGTCACCTATTTCGACCGCAGCCTGATCGACCGCTTCAAGAACGGCAACTGGTTCGAAGATCCGTCCAACAATTCCATCGCCTGCCGCCAGACCGGGCCGATCGAGATCGGCAATATCGATCTGTCCAAGGATGGCAGCGAAGTGTTCCGGCAGGGCATGTCGCTGATCTGGAAGACGCTTGTCGTCAACCGGATCTACGATAAGGCCAACAATACGCTGATCTATCTCGCCCATTCGCGGCAGGTGACGGATGGCTCGGCGAAGATGTCAATTTCGACCATTCCGCTCTACGGGCAGGATGTGGTGTGGAAGAACGGCAAGCCGCAGTGATCATCCGCCTCTTCTGAACGGGCGGAAATAGGCTCGGATATCCTCGGCCAAAAGTTCTGGCTGCTCCATGGCGGCAAAATGGCCCCCGTTCGGCAATTCGCTCCATCGTCTGACATTATAGACGCGTTCGACCCAGGAGCGCGGCGGCAGGGGCAGTTCCTTCGCGAAATGCGCAAGGCCCAGCGGCGGCAGTATGCGTTCGTTCGCCTTGAAATGCATCGGCCGGTTTCGGCTCTCCTTGTAGAGTCTCAGCGATGAATGCAGGGTGCCGCTGAACCAATAGATCGAAATTTCGGTCAGCAGGACGTCCAAGGAGTATGTCGTCCTGATGTCGCCATCGCTCCATGCGCTGAATTTCTCGCCGATCCAGGCAGCGAGACCAACGGGTGAATCCGTCAGCGCATAGGCGAGCGTCTGCGGTTTCGTTCCGTGCATGTGGGCGTAGGCGCCCTCCCTGTCGGCCCATTGCGCGGCGCGGTCGAGAAAGGCCTGTTCCTCGGCGGAGACGGGCGGCTGCCCCGGGCCAAGCGGCGGTCGGAAGCTTCCCGGAATATAGTTCAGATGCAGGGCTGTGGTATTCTCCGGAAACCTGTAGGCGAGCCAGCTGGAGACGGCCGCGCCGATATCGCCGCCCTGCAGGCAGAAGTTTTCATATCCCAAGCCCTGCATCAGTTTCAGCCACAGGCCCGATATTTCATAGGGACCTATCCCGATTGATCCCGGGGCCTGCGAGAAGCCGTAACCCGGCAGGGATGGTACGACCACATGGAATGCATCCGCCGGATCGGCACCGTGGGCGCCGGGATCCGCCAGCATCGGGATGATTCTTTCCATTTCGAAGAAGGAGCCCGGCCAGCCATGGGTGATGACGAGCGGCAGCGGCGAGGGCCCGCTGCCGGTCTGATGAATGAAATGGATCGACAGATCGTCGATCTCGGCAATGAAATGGGGAAGCGTGTTGAGGTGCGCCTCCTGCGCGCGCCAGTCGAAATGGTCTTTCCAATAGGCGTGAAGCTCCTGAAGGAAAGCCAGGCTCGTTCCGTCCTCCCAGCTATCGGGGTCGAGCGCTACAGGCCATCGCGTCGCGCGCAAGCGCCGGCGGAGATCGTCGATCTGCTCGTCGCGGATACTTATCCTATAGGGCCTGATGTCCACGAAAATTTCCCGTCGGGGTTACGGTTTCGATGGCCAAAGTAGTCTCTGTCGCGAAAATTGGAAGTCACTCGGTGGCCGTATACGATGCGCCGAGATCGTGGAAAACAAAGACCGCCCGCAGCGCTGCGCCGGGGCGGTCTGGTATCTCAGATCAACGGTTCTCAGGCAGCTTCGCGGGCCAGTTCGTCGGCGATGACGGTGTCGAGGTTGAGGAAGCAGACCATGGTCTTTTCCAGTGCAACGATGCCGCGGCAGAAGGCGCGCTGGGCTTCCGGGATGATTTCCGGCGGCGGCTGCAGGTCTTCGCTCTTGATGGTCATCATATCGGAAACCTGTTCGACCAGCAGGCCGACCAGCTTGCCGGCGATGTCGGTGACGATGATGGCAGAGCGCTCCGACGGCTCCGTCATCTTCATGCCGAGACGGCAAGCCATGTCGATGACGGGGATCACCGCGCCGCGCAGGTTGATGAGGCCGAGGACGTAGGGCGGGGTGTGCGGCATCGGAGTGACCGGCGCCCAGCCGCGGATTTCGCGGATCGCCATGATATCGATGCAGAACTCCTGGTCTCCCAGGTGGAACGAGACGATTTCGAGATAGGCGCCCGACTGTTTGATGGCGTTGCTCATGGTCAAAATTCTTCCCAGTTGTCTCCGGCCGGAGAGGAGGCGAGTGTCTTGGCGGCGCCGCCGCCCGTGAATGCGCCCGCGACCTTGCCGATGAGGCTGCGTGCGGGTGAGGGTTTCGGATGCGAGGCTGCGGAGGCTTCTCGCGGCGTTTGACGGGCGCTCATGCCCTCGCCGATATTGAACTGCCGAACCAGCTGCGTCAGGTTTTCCGCATCGGTTGCGAGAGTGTGGCTGGCGGCGTTCGTTTCTTCCACCATGGCCGCATTCTTCTGCGTCACCTGATCCATCTGGCTGATTGATGTATTGATCTCGTTCAGTCCGACTGATTGTTCGCGCGCAGACGTTACGATTGATTTAACATGGCCGTCGATACGCAGAACATCTTCGCCGATCTGGCGCAAAGCCTCGCCCGCAGCCGTCACCAGTTCGCCGCCGGTTTTCACCTCGGCACCGGATTTGCTGATCAAGGCCTTGATATCCTTGGCTGCTCCGGCCGCGCGGCCGGCAAGTTCGCGCACTTCCTGCGCCACGACCGCAAAACCCTTGCCGGCTTCGCCGGCCCGCGCCGCTTCGACGCCGGCGTTGAGTGCGAGCAGATTCGTCTGGAAAGCGATTTCGTCGATGACGTTGATGATGGTACCGATCTCGCGAGAGGCGCCTTCGATTCGCTCCATTGCAGCCATCGCATCGCCGACGATGGCATCGGATTTCTCAGTATTCTGGCGTGTATGGGCGACCATGTTGCCGACTTCCTCGGCGCGGCTGGTGGCGTTTCGTACGGTGGCGGTAATCTCGTCCAAGGCTGCTGACGTCTCTTCCAGCGAGGCTGCCTGCTGCTCGGTACGCTTGGCGAGATCGTCGGCGGCGGCGCGCATCTGGCGGCTGTTTGCCTGGATGGACGAGCTGTTCAGGGCAATATCGCCCATCGCTTGACGCAGGCGCATGGCTGTCTGGTTGAAATCCTGACGCAGCCGTTCGAGCTCGTCTCGGAAAGGCTGGTCGATGCTTGCGGTCAGATCGCCGGTTGCAAGGCGGGTGAGGCCCTGTCCGAGAGCCGTGACGGCGGCGCTCAACGCCTCTGCATCGGCGAGCTTGGCAGATTCGCGCTCGCGGCGCTCGGCATCGCTACGCTGGCGGTCGGCAGCGGTGCGTGTTTCCAAATCGATCTTTTCGATGGCGGCAAGACGGAAGCTTTCGGCGGCGCGAGCCATTTCGCCGATCTCGTCACCGCGTTCTTTGCCGGCGACGTCACTTGTCAGGTCGCCGTTCAAGATGCGCAGCATGCTTTCGCGCACGGTGACGATGCCGCGGCGGATGGAGCCGCCATGGATATATTGCAGCGCGGCCATGGTGAGAATGGCGATGACGCCAAGCGCGATCTGGATAATCAGAGAGTTGCGAGAGGTCTCATCGGCGCTTTCGACGCGCTGGCGGGCAACGACGGTCCCTTCACTGGCGAACTTGTCGAGGGTGGCGGCGAGCTTTTCGCCATCAGCGTCGATACGATCGTCGATCTTGTCGAATTCGGCATCGGACGCGCCCTGTTCGACGAGCGCCTTGAGGTCCACCTGGATGGCCTGGCGAAGCGCGCCGACATCCGAATCGTAGCTTTTCAGCAGATCGCCGGCCTTCAGCTCCTCAGCGATGATGCCCATTTCCCTCGAGCCGCCGGAGAGGGTTGCGAGCGAATCGGCGACGACTTTCAGGCGGTCGGGCTGGATGGTCTTCTCGTCCTTGTCGACGATCGTGTCCATGGCGGCGAGAACCAGCGTCAGGCCGGCGACGCGCATATCGTTGATGCTGTCGATGCTCTGCTGGATCTCGCTGGCGCGGCGCAGACCGGTATCGACCTGCATGTTCTCGTACCAGCCGATTCCGAGCATCGAGCCGAAACCGATGAGAGCAGCCCCGCCGAGCGTCCAGAGCCGCTGGCCGACCGAAAGGTTTCTGCGAACCGTCGAATTTGTCATAAAGCCACCCTCCGCCCCAGGCGGTTTTCAGTTCCCTCGATTTTTATGCTGATCCGGTTCATGCCGGCCGACATCATGTCGGAACAGCGCCGAAGCACTGTATGCATTACTAAATATAGATATCCGCAATTAAGCCTTTCCTAACGATGTCTTTCCTTGGGTCGCTTGGAAGCGTTCGGGGCAAGCCGTTAGAAAGGCGTGATAATTCGTTTGTGTGCGGCTTTTTCTGAAGGTGTTCGCCCACATTTGGCATTCATCAAGGCGGGCCAAATAATCACGGGTGAGAAAACGCATTCTTGAATTGCGCGCTCGCGATGGTGACTATAATCACACGGGCGAGGCGGACGGGGAATCCGCGCTGGTAAAGGATCGTGCAATGAAGAATTTCCGTATCGCCGTCTGGATCGCAGTGCTGCTGCTTGCCGGCGTGCTCGGCTGGTTCACGCTCGATCAGAGCCGGACGAGGGAAGTGGTGGCCGAGGGACCATTCGGCGTGCCGTTCACGCTGGTATCGCAGACGGGCCAGCCGATCACGGAGCAGGCCCTACGCGGCAAGCCCACGGCCTTGTTCTTCGGCTTCACGCATTGCCCGGAGGTCTGTCCGACGACACTCTTCGAGCTCGGCGGCTGGATGGAGAAAGTCGATCCACAGGGCAACAAGCTGCAGGCTTATTTCGTCACGGTCGATCCCGAGCGCGATACGCCCGAAATCATGAACGAGTACGTCTCCAACGTTTCCAAGCGCATTACCGGCATTTCCGGGCCGCCGGACAAGATCGCCGAGGTCATCAAGGGCTTCCGCGTCTATGCCAAGAAGGTGCCGGTCGACGAGAACAATCCGAAGGGAGATTACACGATGGACCATACAGCCTCGGTTTTCCTGCTCGATTCGGCCGGGCGCTTTGCGGGAACGATCTCCTATGGCGAAAACCCTGATACGGCGATAAAGAAGCTTGAGAATCTCGTCGCCAAGGGATGACCGGCAGCTGAACGCATCGCAACCGGTCGCAGGCGGCGCAACCGGAAAGATTGCCTATCGTGAGTGAAATTCGCCTTTACGTATCGACGACCGAGAAGCAGGCCGAGGAGATCCTCGACCTTCTGGGCGAGGTGTTCGGCGAAGAAGATTTTGCCATCGGCACCACCGAGATCGACGAAAAGAAAGATATCTGGGAAGCCTCTGTCTACATGATGGCGGAGGACGAGGCGGATGTGCGCTCTCGCGTCGAGGCGGCGCTGAGCCAAGCATTTCCTGATGCCGCTTTGTCGCGCGAGGTCATCCCTGATGTGGACTGGGTTTCAAAATCCCTGGAAGGGCTGAGGCCCGTAAGGGCAGGGCGCTTTCTTGTGCACGGCTCGCATGATCGCGACAAGGTCCGCATTGGCGATATCGCCATCGAGATCGATGCCGGCCAGGCTTTCGGCACCGGCCATCACGGAACGACGGCCGGCTGCCTGGAGGTGATCGATAGGGTGCTTCGGGCACGGAAGGTGCGCAATGCCCTCGATCTCGGCACGGGCAGCGGCGTATTGGCAATTGCGGTGCGCAAGCTGCGCAACATTCCCGTGCTTGCAACGGATATCGACCCGATCGCTGTCCGTGTCGCGGCCGAGAATGTACGCCGCAATGGTATTGCCAGCGGCATCAGCATGGTGACCGCACCCGGCTTCCATTCGACCGCTTTTTCCGAGCATGGACCTTTCGACCTCATCATCGCCAATATTCTGGCGCGGCCGCTGATCAGAATGGCGCCGCAGCTCGTCACCAATCTGGCGCCCGGAGGATCGGTGATCCTGTCCGGCATCCTTGCCAGCCAGCGCTGGAAGGTGATTGCCGCCTATAGTGGCGCGAAGCTTCGTCACGTGCGCACGATATGGCGCAATGGCTGGGTGACGATCCATCTCGATCGTCCGTAATCTCAGGGAATTCCGAACAAGAAAAAGGCGGTGCCAGTGGCACCGCCTTGGACCGGCATTTAAATCCGGTCTTGCCCGCGAGCTCGAAGGAGGAGGATGCTCAAGCGGGCACTACTGCATTCCGATAGGCCTGTCCGGTGGAGGGAGGAGGATCGGAAAGGCTTTAAGCTCAGAATGCGTAGCTCGATGCGCCCCTGTGGCGCGTGGAACGCTGGCCTGCTGCAAGCATCTTGAGGCTATCCTCGTGCTGCGGGCGGCGGGCGCCGATGATATGACGCACAGTCTGGCGTTCGCCAGCCTGTACCGGGCTGCTGTAAGCGAAGCGCGAGAGCGAGGCGGTCATTTCAAAAAATCCTTTGTTGGTGGTTCGTCGTGAACCGTTCGATGTGCCGTATATAGCTATTCCGACATGCGGTGGCAGAGGGTTTGTTTCATTGCAGCCATGCGTGCAATGCATGAAGCGTGCCAGTTTCCCACAGCGAGACACATTTCTGCCAAATTATTGGGCGGCCGGCCTTTCCGGCCGCTTCGCGTCGCTTTTTCTCCCCAATGATTGAAAATTCGCTAACATGGCGGCTATCCAATTAACCGGATTCGTTTCATTCATTTGGGTTTTCAGCATGTTCCAGTCTTTCGAAGTCACCTCCACGCCGCAGTTCGGCAGGGAACGGGTTTCCGCACTGCGCGCCAGTTTCGATGCGCTTGGCATCGACGCTTTCCTCGTGCCACGCGCCGATGAGTTCAACGGCGAATATGTGCCGGCCTGCGCAGAGCGGCTCTCCTGGCTGACTGGTTTCACCGGTTCGGCGGGTATTGCGCTGATCACCCGGACGGAAGCGATCGTCTATGTCGATGGCCGCTATGTCACTCAGCTAGCTGAACAGGTGGACGGCTCGGTCTTCACGGGCGGTGATCTCGTCAACGAGCCGCCGCATGTCTGGCTGCCGGCGCATGGCAAGAAAGGGTTGAAGCTCGGTATCGATCCGTGGCTGCATTCGGGTGCGGACGTTCGCAAGCTCGAAAAGGCGCTGTCGGAGATCAGCGGCGCGCTTGTTTTCCTGCCGCGTAATCCGCTCGACAAGCTGTGGGCCGACCGGCCGGCCGAACCGCTTGGGGCGGTCACCATACAGAACGTGGCCCAGGCGGGTATCCTCGCCAAAGACAAGATCGCGACTATTGCAGCCGATCTCGGTAAGAAGAACCTCAAGGCGGTGTTGATCGCCGACCCGTCTTCCATCGCCTGGATCTTCAATATCCGCGGCGCCGACGTGCCGCATACACCACATCCGCTGGCGCGCGCCATCATTCATGCCGACGGCAAGGCGGAGATCTTCCTCGACAAGCGCAAGACCGGCATCGAGCCGGAAGCCTATCTCGCGCAGATCGCCGTCCAGCTTGCGCCCTCGCTGCTCGATGAGAAGCTAGCTGCAGTCGCCAAGGATGGCGGACGTATCCTCATCGATCCCGATATCGCGTCCTATGCGCTTGCCGAGATCATCCGCAAGGCGGGCGGCGAAGTGGTCGAGGGCGCCGATCCGGCAAAGCTGCCGCGGGCGGTGAAGAACACTACTGAAATCAATGGTTCGGCGGCAGCCCACCTGCAGGATGGTGCGGCCATGGTAGAGTTCCTTTACTGGCTGTCGCAAAGCAAGCCGGGGACGATAACCGAGATCGGCGCGGCCGAACGGCTGGAGGCGGCTCGCGCGAAAATGGGCGAGAGCATGCAGAACCCGCTGAAGGATATCTCCTTCGATACGATTTCGGGTGCCGGCGAACATGCGGCCATCATGCATTACCGGGTGACGACGGCGACCGACCGGCATATCCAGCCGGGAGAACTCTTCCTGATCGATTCCGGCGCGCAGTATATCAACGGCACGACCGATATCACTCGTACGGTCGGTATCGGCATTGTTTCCGAGGAACACAAACGCTTCTTCACGCTGGTGCTGAAAGGCATGATCCAGATCAGCACGGCGCGTTTCCCGAAGGGTACGCGCGGCTGCGACCTCGATCCGCTGGCGCGTATCGCGCTATGGCGGGCAGGGGCTGATTTCGCGCATGGCACGGGCCATGGCGTCGGCTCCTATCTCTCTGTTCACGAAGGGCCGCAGCGCATCTCGCGGCTTTCGACGCAGGAACTGCTGCCGGGCATGATCCTCTCCAACGAGCCGGGCTACTATCGGCCGGGCCATTTCGGCATCCGCATCGAGAACCTGATCTATGTGCGGGAGGCGGAAGTTATCGATGGCGGCGACATGCCGATGCTCGGCTTCGAGACGCTGACCTTCTGCCCGATCGATCGCAACATCGTCATTCCTGAACTGCTGACGCATGACGAGCTGCACTGGTTCAACGAATACCACCGCCAAACGCGCGAGGCGCTGATGCCGCTGATTCATGACCGTGACGTCAAGGCATGGCTGGAGAATGCGACTCTGCCGTTGGAATACTGAGCGGCCGGATATCGGCCTTCGGTTTAGAGACCAATCGTGTGCCGCCAGATCATCACGATGATCCAGGCGGCCACCAGCATCCAAGTGTGTGAGAAGCGCAGGCCGATGACGAGGGCGACCGCGAGCGCCAGTTTCGAATCCCAACCGCCCATGAAGAAGGCGGGGGCGACGAGCGTCGTCAGCACGGCTGCCGGCACGGCATTCAAGGCCGCTTCCATGCGCGGCGGGATGCGCTTCATGCGGGTGATCATGATGTAGCCGCCGATGCGGGTCGCGAAGGTCGCCGCTGCGGCAGCCAGGATCACGAGAGCCATGTGGAGATCGAATTCCATCTCAGACCTCGTGGTTTTCGGTGTTGAGGGCGTCGGCTTCGAGATCCGGCTCCTCAGCGGGCAAGGGCATCAGAGCAGCGAGCAGGATGCCGGCCGCAGCACCCAGGCTCACATGCCAGGGGGAGCCCACGAAATGATAGGCGATGACGGAGGCGACAGCGCTCGTCAGTGCCACGGCCAGAAAATTGTCACGCTTGCGGAAGCCGAGGACGATGGCGAGGAAATAAGCCGGCAGCAGGATATCGAGGCCGAGCGTTTTGGGATCACCGATGAAGGAGCCGGCCATGCCGCCGAGGAGGCTGACGAGGATCCAGGGGATATAGATGACGATGCCGAAGCCGAGATACCATGTGAAGGTAACCGGCTGCCCTGCTTCGCCACGCTTGACGGTTTCGGCAAATTGGGGATCGACCAGCAGGAAGAAGGTGAAGAACTTCTGCAGCGGAGTGAAATGCCCGATATAGCGAGCGATCGCTGCCGAATAGAGCACGTGGCGGAAGTTGACGGCAAGGATCGACAGCACGATCACCCAAGCCTGGACATTATGGCCGAAGAGTTCGATGCCGACCATCTGGCTGGCGCCCGCATAGACGGTGGCGCTCATGAAGGTGAGTTCGGAGAGCGACATGCCCTGCTCGGCGGCAAGGGCGCCGAACAGCGCTCCGAAGGGAGCAGAAGCGAGTGCCACGGCGAATCCGCCCCGCAAACCTTCGACAAAGTCGGCGCGTTTCATGGGATTGGTCCTGTTGGAATTGAAATTTCCCTCTATGGTGTCTCACATGCTACGGCAATTGAATTTCCTTGATTCACCAATCGATTTTGCTGAAGCGTTACCGGTTTGCGCTACCGGCGAGGCGAGGAGACAATGAAAAAGATCGAATTTACGAAAGAGGAAAAGGCGGAGATCGTTTCGCACATCCGCCATTATTTTGACCGCGAACTCGACCCGATCGGAGTGCTGCCCGCCGAATTCCTGCTCGACTTCTTCGCCGAGAAGATCGGACCCTATTTCTATAATCGCGGGCTCAGAGATGCTCACGCCGCCTTCCTTAAGAAGATGGAGGATTTTGGAGAGGAGATCTATCTCCTGGAGCGCGAAGGCGAGAGGAACAACTGATCAGGCGGCCAGAATATCGGTGCTGTTGACGATGTCTATGCCGTTCGCGCGCATCTCGTCGATGGCCGCAGCGACACCTTCGGGCGTGATGCCGCGGCTCGCGTCTTTGACAAAGCGAACCTTGACGCCGGGAATCAGTTCCAGCGCATCGAGCGCAGAGAATTTTACACAATAGTCGGTTGCCAGCCCGCAGACATCGAGTTCTGTGACGCCCTGTTCCACCAGGAAATCTGCAAGACCGGTCAGGGCATGCTGATCGTTGTCGCGGAAGGCGGAATAGCTGTCGACGTTCCTGTTTTCGCCCTTCTGCTGGATGAGGTCGATCTGGGCCGAATGGAGTTCCGGGTGGAGTTCGGCGTCACGCGTATACTGTACGCAGTGGTCCGGCCACAGCATCTGCGGTTTGCCGGAGAGCTCGCCTATCTCGAAAGGGTTCTTTCCGGGATGGGAGGAGGCGAAGCTTCCGTGGTCCGCCGGGTGCCAGTCCTGTGAGGCGACGATGAGATCGTATTTGCCACTATCGATGAGGCTGTTGGCAACGGGAACGACTGCATGGCCATCCAGAACCGGCAGGTTGCCTCCGGGACAGAAGCCATTCTGAATATCGACCAGCAGCAACGCCTTCATTAAGCTATCCCTTACGCATACCGCCCCGCAAAACGCCGACCGGTGCCAGCACAATCAACTAGTGGATTTCCGGGGGGCAAGGCGCAAGTGCTATTTCTCGTATCAAGAGTGGCAAATGGCTGCATCAACGTATTTTTCTGCTGCTGCTCGCGTAATACGCGAAAGCAGCAAGTATTTCGCGTTTTATATTAGGATTTATGCATGCGCTAGGGAGCCGGATGCCTGAAGACCAGGTCGTCCTCATCACCCTCCTGGCGCGCGGCCATTGCATCCGGCACGGCGCCCAGCCGTTCGGCAAGACGGATCGATCTCACATTGGGTGGAGCGATATAGCTCACCAGAGTCTTCAGACCACGCACTGCAAAGGCCCACTCCCGCAAGGCAACGGCGGCTTCATAGGCATAACCTTTGCCCTCGGCTTGCGGATAGACGAGCCAGCCCAGTTCCTTCTCGGGAAACAGCGGACCGTGATTGATGCCAACCTGACCGAGGCATTGTCCTGTGGCGCGATCCTCCATCATCAGGGCGCCGTGGCCCTCAAGCGTCCAGAGCGCGACATCGTGGCAGAACATGCCCCAAGCAGCTTTGGTCGAATGCGGACCGCCCATATAGAGGGCGCGGTCGGAGATCATCAGCGCATGATAGTCCGGCCAGTCTGCCATGACGGGAGCCCGCAGGATTAATCGTTCGGTGTGAAGGGTCGGTATGGTCGTCATCAGATGTCTCGCCGGAAAATAGGGTCAAGCCCGAGGTGAATGCCTGAAGCTTCAGGTCATTTACAGGGTATCCGCGTGCCCCGAAAGGCCGATGGGAAAGTCGGCGCCCTGTGATGAGGGGCGTGCCGCGGAAGAGACGATGCCGCCGACAGAGGTTGCCCAATCAGCGAGGCTCCCCCGGCGGAGCCTCATTGCATCAGGCCGTCTGATCGCTCTCGCCGTTTGCAACGGGCGAGTTGCCGTAAGTCGTCTGGTATGCACGAAGCGCAGTCTGCATGTCGGTCAGGACTTTGGCCATCAGGCCGCTGTCTTCATCATCACCGCCGGCGGCGGCAATCTTCTGCGGGTCGGCGGAAAGAAGTTCCGATGTGGTCAACTTGCCGTCGCCATTCGCATCCAGGGCAGCGAGCGCACCCTTGGAGTCATCACCATTGTCATCGGTGCCGGCCTTGCTGTCGTCGTCCGTCTTCTGAAGCGAGAGCATGAGCGCCAGAATATCGGCTGCGATCTTCTGGACGACATCGGAGCCGGAGGAATCGTCATCGCCGGCGGAGGAGGCGTCGGTGGACGAAGATTTGGAAGCGGCGGCAAGTTCGTCCGCCGAGACGACGCCGTCACCGTTCTTGTCGAGAGGATTGAGAGGGGCTTGGTACTGGGTCTGCGTGCTGCCCAGGGCTGAAATACCGGTCACTTGAACCTCCTTTGAAGGTCTTGTGAAGCCTGCCTTTCATGGGCGGGCAATAACCGGGCTAGGCTGATTTGCGAGTCGGGTCAAAGCGGCGTTTTGTCATCTGGAGAAGCGCGTTCGGCTGCGCGTGTGATTCCCGACTACACGCCAAGGAAGGTGAGTGGTCAGACGCGCTCCACAAATCCGTCGAGCACCCGCTTCTGGCCGGCGCGGTCGAAGTCGATCGTCAGCTTGTTGCCTTCGATGCCTGATATAGAGCCGTTGCCGAATTTGATGTGGAAGACGCGGTCGCCGACAGCAAAGCGCGAGGGCTCGGTCGCGGTGGATTTCGCCACCAGTTCGCCCTCTATGGTGCGGCCGCGCGGGCCGCTTTCGCCGTAGCCGATGCGCTCCACGGCGTGTCCGGAGCGGGTGCCCCAGTTATCGCGGGTAGCGTCGGTCTTGTTCTGCTGGGCGCGTTTCCATCCGGGGGTGGAGTAGGAATTGGCGAAGGGATCGGTCTTGTCGAATCGCGACTGGCCGTAACCGCCGCCGCGGCCGTAGCCACCGTAGTTCTGCTCCATCTCGGCCACTGCCACATGGGTTTCCGGCAGTTCGTCGAGGAAGCGTGAGGGGATGGTGGATTGCCAGAGGCCGTGGATGCGGCGGTTGGAGACGAACCAGATGTGGCAACGGTGCTTGGCGCGGGTGATGCCGACATAGGCGAGGCGGCGTTCTTCCTCGAGGCCGGCGCGGCCGGATTCATCGAGCGAGCGCTGATGCGGGAAGAGGCCTTCCTCCCAGCCGGGCAGGAAAACGGTGTCGAATTCCAGGCCCTTGGCCGAATGCAGCGTCATGATGGAGACGGCGTCGAGATCCTCGTTCTGCTCGGCATCCATGACAAGGGAGACATGCTCCAGGAAGCCGCGCATGGATTCGAAGCTTTCCATGGAGCGGATGAGTTCCTTGAGGTTTTCAAGGCGGCCCGGCGCTTCCGCCGTCTTGTCGTTCTTCCACATGTCGGTATAGCCGGACTCTTCGAGGATCTGTTCGGCAAGCTCCGTATGCGGTGTGTTTTCAAGCAGTTCCTGCCATCGGCGGAAAGATTGAATCACGTCGAAGAGGGCCTTGCGGGCCTTGGGTTTCAGCTCGTCCGTCTCGATCATGTCGGCAGCGGCAGCCAGCATCGGGATATCGCGGGCACGGGCATAATCGTGGAGCGCGCGCACCGTCGTATCGCCGAGGCCGCGCTTCGGGGTGTTGATGATGCGCTCGAAAGCCAGGTCGTCTGCCGGCTGGGCGACGAGGCGGAAATAGGCCATGGCATCGCGGATTTCGAGGCGCTCGTAGAAGCGCGGGCCGCCGATGACGCGGTAGTTCAGGCCGAGGGTGACGAACCGGTCTTCGAATTCGCGCATCTGGAAGGAGGCGCGGACCAGGATCGCCATGTCGTTCAGCAGATGCTTCTTGCCGTCGGCATCGCCGCGCTGCAGGCGCTCGATTTCCTCACCGATGGCGCGCGCCTCTTCCTCGGAATCCCATGAGGCATGCACCTGCACCTTGACATCGTCAGGATCGGAGCGATCGGTGAAGAGCGTCTTGCCGAGGCGGCCTTCATTATGGGTGATCAGGTGGGCGGCAGCGCCGAGGATATGGGCCGTCGAGCGGTAGTTGCGCTCGAGCTTGATGACTTTGGCGCCTGGGAAATCCTTCTCGAAACGGAGGATGTTATCCACTTCGGCGCCGCGCCAGCCATAGATCGACTGATCGTCGTCGCCGACGCAGCAGACATTCTGTGGCTCGCCCTTCGGCCGCTGGGCGAGGAGCCGCAGCCACATATATTGGGCGGTGTTGGTGTCCTGATATTCGTCGACGAGGATGTAGCGGAACCTCTGGTGATATTCCTTAAGCAGATCCGGCTGCTTGCGGAAGATTGCGATCGGATGCATCAGCAGGTCGCCGAAATCGCAGGCGTTCAGCGTCGACAGGCGGTTCTGGTAAGCAAAGTAGAGATCGCGGCCGCGGCCATTGGCGAAGGCGCGCGCGTCACCTTCCGGAATATCGGCAGGGCCGAGGCCCTTGTTCTTCCAGGTATCGATCATGCCGGCGAACTGTTTGGCCGGCCAGCGCTTGTCGTCGAGGCCTTCGGCCTGGATCAGCTGCTTGATGAGGCGGACCACATCGTCGGTGTCGAGGATAGTGAAATCCGAGCGCAGGCCGACGAGCTCGGCATGGCGGCGCAGAAGCTTGACGCCGATCGAGTGGAAGGTGCCGAGCCAGGGCATGCCTTCGACGGCGCCGCCGACGAGAAGCGCAATGCGCTCCTTCATCTCGCGGGCGGCCTTGTTGGTGAAGGTCACGGCGAGAATCTGCGAAGGAAAGGCGCGGCCGGTCGAAAGAATATGGGCGATGCGGGTGGTGAGAACCCGGGTCTTACCCGTTCCGGCGCCGGCGAGCACCAGGACCGGGCCTTCCAGCGTTTCGACCGCCTCACGCTGTTCCGGGTTGAGTCCGCCAAGATAATCGGGGCGGCCGCCGTCACGAGCCGCCATGGCGCGGGCGGCAATGCCGCCGCCGGCAGTGGGTGCTCTTGCAGCAGGTGCGGCAGGCTGTTGCGGCTTGCGCGGCGCATCGCCCGGTTCCTCGTCGAAGAAGGGCATATCGTCGAAACTGTTGCTCATGGCGCGTAATGTAGTGATTCGGGAAGGAAAGACCAGAAAAGATGTTCTGCTTTCATTCCCAGCGGCTGCGCTATCCTCAGCAGGCTTGGTTGCTCGATTGGGAAGCCTGCGCAGGAGTTGTGGTCCTGCTGGACCTCAACTAACGTCTCGTGCCAGCATCGGGAGAGTCATATGCACGTCATCGCCATTCTTGCCAATCTGATCTTGCTGATCGCTGTTGTCGCGCTGATCGCGGCGAATGGTTTGCCGGACAGTGGTGAAGGCCTCGGAACCGTCCTCGCCGCCATTGTGTCTCCCGTGTTGAGCACGATCGCTTTGCTGCGCCGTAATGGATCGGTTTCCGAACTCATTTCGCTTGAGATTCGGGCACGCAAGGCAACGCTGCGGCTGCGCATTGCCGAGGCTGAGGCTGCGGCCGCCGGCAACGGCATCAGCGGCTAAGGGCTGTTCTCAGGCAGCCTTCGGCCCGGCAAAGGCCAGGCAGACCGACACCAGGGCAAAGAGCGGCGGCAGCGCCAGGCACCAGATGCCGACGATAGCAAAGAGCAGGGCGGCCAGGCCGCAGCCGAGCGCGAAGGCGGCCACTGCAATTGCCATGCGCGACAGGCGGCCTTTCACTGTCCTTGCCTGATCTCCTGACATGCCATGGGCGAGATCACCGAGATCGATCATGATTTGCGTCGTCGTGCCGGTCATCAGCGTGCTCGGCGGTGACGCGCCGAGATGGATGCGGTGAGCGGCGTTCTGGACCGCCATGGCGATGACGAGCAGCATGCCGGTTGCGACCAACGGCAGGCCATCCGGATTGCTGAAGGGCGAAAGCCAGATGGCGCAGGCGCCGCCAGCGATCAGGAACAATAGCTTGATGACGAGCAGGATGCGCAAGCCCTTCTCGTCACCGGCGGGTACCTTGTAGGTGAGGTATCGCAGCAGGAGGATCGTCAGGCAGAAGACGGGCAGCGCCAGAAGCTTGGCAATGATGCCCGACGTGCCGTGGGTCAGCGCTGCGCCGAGGGTGACGAAGTTGCCGGTGACATGGGCGGGAAAGAGACCTCCAAGTGCCAGGAAGCCTGCTGTATCGACATAACCACCGGTAAAGCTCAGAAGCACGGGCAGGGCTGGGCGCATCGGTCTTTTCCCCCTCTGTATATTCGTTCGTCAGTGTGCCGCGACGGCGTGGATTTCGGCAATATAGCCGCCCGGAAATTCCACCATGGCTGCACGGCGTTCGCCGGACTGATAGGGCTCCACGAGGATTTCAGCACCGCTCTCCCTGGCTTTCTGGAGCGTCGCATCAAGATCGGCCGTCTCATAGCCGGTCATCTCGCGGCCGTAGGGGAAGGGCAGATGGCCGTCGGTGACGAGTACGGTCATGCGGCCGAAGACGGATTCGATGCGCAAGCGGTGAAAGGTCTGATCCGGAAGGCCGATCTCGATACCCGGCGCCTTCTCTTCATCAGAAACGACTTTGCCGTGCGAGAAGGCGAGGAAGGCGTGGGTGAAAGCCGCGGCGCGATCAGCCGACACGTAGACCCGGTTTTCGGGGACTGTCGTGAAGGCCGGATAATTTGGCGTGGTCGTGTGCCAGTAAAGCTGCATGTTGACACCGCCCGGCCACTGAACGACGGCATCTCGGCCAATCGGGTCTGGGAAGGCTGAGACGATCACATCGGCGCCGGCAGCCTTGGCGGCGGCTACGGCCTTGTCGAGATCGGTAACGAGGTAGCCGGTGCGTTCGGCGCCAAACGGGTAGGGGATCGGCGTCTTGAAGCCGAAGAGCGAGACGGTGCCAACCGGTGTCTGCAGGAGCTGCGACGTGGTGCTGCTTGGCGTCGGCGTCACCGTTGCCGTCACCTGCCTGGTGCTGGTGCCGCCGAACGTGGCGAGGAAGCTCCTGGCGAAGGCGTCCACGTCGCCAGGGGCGACATAGACATGGGTCGTATCATATTGCGGGCCGACGCCTGATTGTGGCGAGGTGGCAAGGGCCGGAGAGCCGGCCAGACCGAGAAGGGCAACAAGGGCTAACGATAGACGAAGCATGTATGATCTCCTTCGGCCTGGCCGGCCGCTCTCATGGATTACGCCTTGATGAAGGCGAGAACGTCGGCGTTGAACTTGTCGGCTTCGGTCTGGGCGAGACCATGCGGGGCGCCTGGATAGACCTTCAGCGTACCGTTCTTCAGGAGCTTGATGCCCTTCTCGGCAGCCGCTTTGATCGGCACGATCTGGTCGTCGTCGCCGTGGATGAGGAGCGTCGGTACATCGATTTTCTTGAGGTCTTCGCTGTAGTCGACCTCGGAGAATTCGTGAATGCAGTCGTAATGGCCCTTGATGCCGCCGGCCATGCCCATCAGCCAGAAGGTTTCGCGCAGGCCCTCATTGACCTTGGCGCCATCGCGGTTGAAGCCGTAGAAGGGCATGGTGAGATCGCGGTAGAACTGCGAACGGTCGCCTGCCGTACCCTTGCGGATTCCGTCGAAGACTTCGATCGGTGTGCCCTCGGGATTGGCTGATGTCTTCAGCATCAGCGGCGGAACGGCGCCGACGAGTACGACCTTGGCGACGCGGCTGGTGCCATGGCGGCCGATATAATGGGCCACTTCGCCGCCACCGGTGGAATGGCCGATCATGACGACGTTCTTCAGATCGAGCTTCTCGATGAGCTCGGCGAGGTCATCGGCATACTGATCCATATTGTTGCCGTTCCACGGCTGAGAGGAGCGGCCATGGCCGCGACGGTCATGGGCGATGACACGGTAGCCCTGCTGGGCGAAATAAAGCATCTGCACTTCCCAGGCATCGCCCGACAGCGGCCAGCCATGGGAGAAGAGGATCGGCTGGCCGTTGCCCCAATCCTGATAATAGATCGTCGTTCCATCCTTTGTAGTGATCGTCGGCATCGTCTCTGTCCTATGTTTGGGGTTGGGAGGTATTCGCCTGGTGGCGCATTTTCTGCACCGTGGTGTGTGACGCGATCAGGAAACATGTTTCGAATGGCCGTGTAAGCGATCCTTTGGTGTAGGTTGCCTATGCCTTTTCCCTGAGATCGAGCCAGGCGACGAGCAGGAAGCCGCCGACGAGGCCGAGGCATTCTTGCCCACTCCTTCGGGTTCTCCCCAGGCGGCGTATCCCTAGAAGCTGCGCACCGGCGACCAGTCGGGCATGCCCGGTGGGACGTCGTTTTCAACCGTCTGTCCCGCGGTGTCAGGACTTCGAGATATCTGGACATTCAGCGGACCTTGGTTGTGGGGCCGTGAAATGGGCTGCCGGGCCGTCGCCAAAGACGCTGACTGGCGTCGGTCGGCGTCGCTTCACCGCAACGGCGAGGCTGCGAATTGACGGCGAACCTCCTTGGCAAACGGCAAATCCGATTGTCGGTTCTGACCCGCTTCGGGAAAATTGGTCTCGGCTGCGGAGCTTTGCGGAAGGCCCCGAGACATTCAAAATCGTCATTCGAGAAAAATTGCGACGCCCTGTCGGGAGAGGCCAGGCCCCTGCGTCCTAGGGCCATAGTGACCAACAGCTCAAGGAGGACAGTTCATGGTCAAGGTCATTTCATTTCTCTGGTTTGCCGAAAGCGCTCGCGAAGCGGTCGAATTCTATGTCTCGCTGGTGCCCGATTCTTCGATCGGCGATATCACTACAGTGCCCTCGGAAACCCCGAGCGGCCCTCCCGGCAGCGTGGAGATCGTGGAGTTCACGCTCGGCGATCAGAATTTCATCGCCATGCAGGCCGGGCCGTTCGAGCAGTTCAACCATGCCTTCTCGGTGCAGGTCGTCTGTGAAAATCAGGCGGAACTCGACCGCATCTGGGATGGCTTCCTCGCCAATGGCGGAACAGCCGAACATTGCGGCTGGCTCAGGGATCGCTGGGGTCTTTCCTGGCAGATCGTACCCAAGGCGCTGGCAGAGATGATGAGCGGCACGCGCAAGGGCAATGCCAAGAAGATGACTGAGGCGATGCTGAAGATGATCAAGATCGACGTCGCCACCCTGGAACAAGCGTTTCAGGAAGCCGCCTGATCTTCCGGAACCGATGCGATGCGAGCGGACGGCAGCCTCGAAAGGGCTGCCGTTTCTTTTCGACTTCCGCTATGGGCGGGATCGATTGCGGGCAGGGCCAGCTCGATCGGGAAGACCGCCGGCTGGTGGAATATCGGGCAGAGAAAGCGTGGCAGATGCTGCCGGCACCGTTTCCATTGCCGAGATCGCGGTTGCCTGCGGTTTTGCCGACCAGAGCCATCTGACGCGTATCTTCACCGCACTCCACGGAGTTTCGCCCGGCACATGGCGACGGGAGAGACGAATTTGAAGCATGGCGCGGTGCCGCGCCGAAAACCGCGGCGCAGTCTTGCTGGCAGTGCTTTAGCGTCGTTCAAGTAAAAGTGAGCGCACAGGTTATTTTCAAAGTTCACTGATATTACAAATCGGTAATGACGGGTGGTTGTGCTTGCTGCCGGCCGGGGAAAGGTGCGATATTGTCGCACCAGGTGAGGCCTTTTGTCTCGCGCGCCTCTTTCGACAGACCCTGGACAACCTCAAGTCCCTCCGGAGACGTGAATGCCCTTTTGGAAGCAATTTGTACTTTGTCTTGTCGTCATTATCGCCGGCTTTGCCGCGTGGGTCTATTTTGTGCCTGGCGCCGGCGAGACGATGCGCAATGCCGGTATTCCTGACAGCATCGTTTCCAGGATCGCACCGAAGAGCGAAGAGGCAGCCGATGCCGGCGCGGGGCAGGCTCAAGGCGGCAAAGCGCAAGGGCAGGGACAGGGGCAGAACCGCCGCAACGGCGGCGGTGGCGGCGGACGCAATGCCGCGGTGCTCGTCGTCACCCAGGCCGTGGTGCAGGGCGTCGTCAACGACCGGCTGAATGCGATCGGCACGGGTGATGCGATCCGCTCCGTTGCGGTCACGCCGCAGGCGACGGGTACGATCCGCGAGATTCTGATCAAGTCAGGCGATGTGGTGAAGCAGGGGCAGGTTCTCGCCAAGCTCGACAGCGAGGAGCAGGTCATTGCCCAGGGGCAGGCGCAGGTGGCGCTGAACAGCGCGCTCGAGAAATCCAGCCTCTACCACAATATCAAGTCCAGCGTTTCGCGCATGGATGTCTTCGATTCCGAGATCGCCGAGCAGAATGCGCGGCTGCAATTGCAGGCCGCCGATCTCAATCTCCAGCGCCGCAATATCGTGGCCCCCATCGACGGCATCGTCGGCATCGTGCCCGTCAATATCGGCGACAATGTCACCACGTCGACGCCGATCGTGACATTGGACGACCGCACCGAAATCCTCGTCGACTATTGGGTACCGGAGCGTTTCGCCAATACGGTCTCCGTTGGCCAGGTGGTCGAGGCAACGTCCGTGGCGCGGCCGGGAAAAGTCTTTTCGGGCGTGCTTGAGGCGGTCGACAACCGCATCGACGCGGCCAGCCGTACCCTGCGTCTGCGCGGCCGGATCGACAACAGCTCCGACGAGCTGCGTGCCGGCATGTCCTTTGCGGTCAGCATGAAGTTTGCCGGCGACAAATATCCGGCCGTCAACCCGCTTTCCGTCCAGTGGGATGCTCAGGGCTCCTTCGTCTGGCGGGTGACCGACGAGAAGTCTCATAAGGTGCGGGTCACTGTCGTGCAGCGCAATCCGGATTATGTGCTGGTTAAGGCTGACTTGAAGGACGGCGATCAGATCGTCACGCAGGGCCTGCAGCGCGTGCGCGAGAACGGCGCGGTACGCACGGCGACAGATGTTGCCGCCAACGACAAGGTCGCCGCCCAATGAGCGTGACCGAAATCCAACAGGACAGGCCGGAATCCGGCAAGGCGACCTTCACCGCGCTTTTCGTGCGTCGTCCGATCCTGGCGCTGGTCTTCAACACGCTGATGGTGGTGGCGGGTCTTGCGGCCTATGTGGGCGTGGAAGTGCGCGAGCTGCCCGACGTCGACCGTCCGGTCGTGACCGTGCGCACGACATTCGACGGCGCTTCGCCGCAGACGATCGACCAGGAACTGACCAAGGTCATCGAAGGCGCGGTCGCGCGCGTCAGCGGTCTCAAATCCATCTCTTCCAGTTCCCAGTTCGGCCAGAGCCGCGTGACGCTGGAATTTTCCGATTCCGTCGATCTGGCCGTTGCCGCCAACGACGTGCGCGATGCCATCGGCCGCATCGCCCAGAACCTGCCTGACGAGGCGGACGCGCCGCAGATCGTCAAGGCGGATTCGGATTCCTCGGCGATCATGCGCCTTGCGGTGACGTCGGATACGCTCAACATGGACGATCTGACGCTCCTCGTCGAGAACGAGGTGGTCGACCGTCTGGCCTCTGTCGATGGCGTTGCCGATGTCGAGGAATACGGCGATCAGGAAAAGGTCTTCCGCGTCGACGTCGATCAGGGCGCGCTTGCAAGCCGAGGGCTGACCATCGGCGATCTCACCAAAGCGCTCGACAATGCCGCGCTCGATGTGCCGGCCGGTTCGCTGAAGAGCCCGATGCAGGATATCGTGGTGCGCGCCACCGCCAGCCTGCAAACGCCTGAAGACTTCCAGAACGTCATCCTGCAGCACAATGTGCGTCTCGGCGATGTCGCGACCGTGACGCTCGGGCCGCGCGACGGCGAGACGGCGCTGCGTTCCAATGGCAAACCGGGCATCGGTCTCGGTATCATCCGCCAGGCGCAGTCGAATACGCTGAATATTTCCACTGGCATTCATACTGCCGTCGACCAGCTTTCGAAGACGCTGCCGAAGGGTACGACGATCGCGATCACCAGCGACGACGCCGTGTTCATCGAGGGCGCGATCCATGAAGTGGTGCTGGCGCTGCTGCTTTCGGCCGTCATCGTCACCGTCGTCATTTACCTATTCCTTCGCGACTGGCGCGCAACGCTGATCCCGTCCGTCTCGATGCCGGTGGCGCTGATCGGCACGCTTGCCGCGATCTATATGGTCGGCTTCTCGATTAACATCCTGACGCTGCTTGCCATCGTGCTCGCGACCGGTCTCGTGGTCGATGACGCCATCGTCGTGCTCGAAAACATCGTGCGCCGACGCTCGGAGGGCATGGGACCGCGCGCGGCGGCCGTGCTCGGCACGCGCGAAGTCTTCTTCGCCGTCATCGCGACAACGGCCACACTTGCCGCCGTCTTCATTCCGCTGTCCTTCTTGCCGGGGCAGGTGGGTGGTCTTTTCCGCGAATTCGGTTTCGTGCTTGCCTTCTCGGTCGGCTTGTCGTCGATCGTGGCGCTGACGCTATGCCCGATGCTCGCCTCTCGCATGCTGACCAAACCGATGATCGAGGATCATGGATTGCTCGGCCGCTTCGGCGAGGCTTTCGCCGGCCTCTACAAATTGGCGCTGCATGCCTGCCTGAACGCGCCTGTCGTCGTCATCGTCTTCTCACTTATCTTCGGCGGCGCAGCCGTTGTCGCTTTCGGCACGGTCAAGAGCGAACTGACGCCGGAAGAAGACCGCGCCATGGTGATGATGCGGCTGACGACGCCGCAGGGTTCCAGCCTCGAATATACGCGCGACAAGCTGCAGCTCGTGGAGGAATACCTGCAGCCGCTCGTCGACAGCGGCGATATCAGGAACGTCTTCTCGATCTCCGGCCAGGGCGGCGCTTCCAACAGCGGCTTCATGGTGCTGACGCTGGCGCCCTGGGGCGAACGCCACCGCACGCAGGCTGATATCGTTCGCGACATCAACCAGGCGGCGTCAAAGGTGCCGGCGCTGCGCGGCAATGCGATCTCGTCAAACAGCCTGCGTATTCGCGGCGCCGGCAGCGGACTTCAGATGGCGCTGATCGGCAATGATCACGAAGCGCTGACGGCGGCTGCCGCCAAGCTCGTGCAGCAGCTCGATGCCAGCGGCCAATACGATACGCCACGCCTGACCAACGAACCGTCACAGGCGCAAGTCTCCGTCGCAATCGATCGCGAACGGGCGTCCGATCTCGGTATCGATATTACCGGCCTTTCGACCGCCATCCAGTCGCTGCTCGAGGGACGCTCGGTCGTCGACGTCTTCGTCAACGGCGAATCCTATCCAGTGCTCCTGACCTCGACGATGCGACCGATCGACGATCCGACCGATCTCGAAAACGTCTTCCTGAAGACCGGTGACGGCAAGATCGTGCCGATGTCGGTCATCGCTTCGCTGAAGGAAGGCTCGGTCGCCCCGCAGCTCAACCGTGAGCAGCAGCTTGCCTCCGTGGCGATCACCGCCGGCCTGAAGGGCGGCATGTCGCTCGGCGATGCTGTGAAGAACGTTACCGAAATTGCAAAGCCGCTCCTGCCGCCCGGCGCGCGCCTGCTGCCGCTCGCCGAAGCTGCGACACTGGAAGAGAATTCCAGCGGCATGGCGCTTACCTTCGGTTTTGCGATCGTCATCATCTTGCTGGTGCTGGCGGCACAGTTCGAAAGTGTGCTGTCGTCGCTGATCATCATGTCGACGGTGCCGCTCGGCCTTGCCTGTGCCGTCTTTGCACTCATCATCACCGGCTCCAGCCTCAACATCTACAGCCAGATCGGCCTCGTGCTGCTTGTCGGCGTGATGGCGAAGAACGGTATTCTGATCGTGGAATTCGCCAACCAGCTGCGTGACCGCGGCGAGGATGTGCGCTCCTCCATCGAGAAGGCCTGCGCGCTTCGCCTGCGCCCGGTCATGATGACGATGATCGCGACCATTCTTGGGGGCGTTCCCCTGGTCTTCGCGCATGGCGCGGGTGCGGAAGCGCGCGTGGCGCTCGGCTGGGTCATCGTCGGCGGCCTCGGCTTTGCGACGCTGGTCACGCTGTTCATCACGCCGGTCGCCTATCTCCTGATCGCCCGCTTCGCCAAGCCGCATGCCCATGAGGAAGCGCGCCTGCACGAAGAAATGACGCATGCGACGCGACCGAAGCCGGATCCGGAGCAGCTTCAGGCTGCCGAGTAGGAGGGCGAACAAGCCTTTTCAATACTTTCGGAGACGCCTGCCGGATCTCTCCGGCAGGCGTTTTTATGGTGTATGAAGTCTTGTGAAATAAGATAAATTACTTCTGAACTTTAGCCGTTTTTTAAGCATAACCGGCAATGATCGCGATCAGTAACCGGCCGGTCTTCCCCAGTTTTTCTGAAGGCCACTGCGCTGATTTCCAGCGACGGCAGACATGAGCGTCCGCTTGATTTCGGTACATCCTGTTGTGTTGCGTCTTGTTGTGTTTTGGAGTTCGTACCGTGAGTATTTATCAGCGCACCTCCGTGGATGCGGCGCTTCATGTGCTGCGTGACATCAATCGGACCATGACGGTGACGCAGAACCATATCACGACCGGTCTGCGTGTCGAAAGATCCAGGGACAACGCTGCCTATTGGTCGGTGGCGACGACGGCGCGTCACGACAACAAGGCACTTTCTGCGGTTCAAGATGCTCTCGGCATGGCTGCCGCCACCATGGGGACGGCGTCCGCCGGTGTCGACAGCGTCATCGACGTCGTCACCGAGATCAAGGCAAAACTTGTTGCCGCAACCGAACAGGGCGTCGACAAGACCAAGATCAATGAAGAGCTAGACCAGTTGAAGGCGCAACTGCGCAGCGTTTCCGAGGGCGCAGGCTTCAACGACGACAACTGGATCATCCTCGACAATACCATCACGCCGACAAAGCCGCGCCAGATTCCGGCCTCCTTCATCCGTAATTCGGACGGCACGGTATCGGTTGGCATGTTGAGCTATCATATCGATATCCCGCCGAGCGGCGCGACCTCCTCCAAGGATGCGCGCTATGTGATTGACGACCGGGCAGGCGGCACAGGCGAATATGGCGTGCTGACCTCCGCCTTCTTCGCAACGGAGCTCGGCACGGCGCAGACCTGGGTGCTGACGAAGAGCAAGAACGGCAATACAGCCGGCCAGGTGGAAATCGGACTGACAGCCACGACCAGCAAACAAGACCTGAACGACATGATCAGCGTCGTCGACGCCGCGCTCGGGCAGCTGACGACCGTCGGTTCGGCTTTCGGCGCACTGGAAAAGCGCATCAGCTTGCAGGACGAATTCGCCAAGAACCTGTCCGACAACATCACCGAAGGCATCGGCCGCCTCGTGGATGCCGATATGGAAGAGGAATCGAGCAAGCTCAAGGCATTACAGACCCAGCAGCAGCTCGGCCTGCAATCGCTGAATATCGCCAACGCGTCCTACGACACGGTTCGTCAGCTCTTCCAGAATTTCTAACTTCGGCTTTTGTAATATCGCCCGCGCGGCAAGCCATGCTCGCCGCGCGGTTTTCTTTTGGCAATGCTCAGGCTTCGGCTGCCTTGGCGGCCATCGTTGCCTTGGCCCACCAGACCAGTTCGTCGAGAGCGGTCTTTGCGGTGGGCAGCAGGCTCGCCTCGATTTCCGAGATCGGCTTGTTGCCGAAATGCGGATGGACAGCCATGAAGTCGCCGCCGCCGAGATGGACGGCGGCATGGGTTGAAACCATCTGCAGCTCCACGCCGATGCCTCTCAGATGTTCGACAGCGCGCGTGGCGCCCGTGCCACCATAGCCGATGGCAGTAAACGGCTTGCGGTTCCATTCCTTATAGGCCTGATCGAGCGCGTTCTTGAGGGCTGCCGTGATCGAGTGGTTGTATTCGGCGACCACGAAGATATAGCCGTCGAAGCGTCCGACAGTTTCCTGCCAGCGAACCGCTCCGGGATTCTGGCTCGGCATCCACAGGTTCGATGCCATTTCGTCGAAGAAGGGGAGCGGATGATCGCGCAGATCGATCAGCTCTACGTCCATGTCATCACGTGCTTGCGCCTGCTTCAATATCCATTGTGCCGGGGTATCGGCGAAACGGGTCGGGCGGGTGGAGCCGATAATAATGGCGATGCGGGGCTTAGAATTCAAAGTAACCTCCTGTATGCTGGTTTCCAGCAGTAACCAAATTACGGATGGTTCGCGGGGCTGCACAAGGAGGCACTTTATTGAAACCAGATAACCATGAGGAAACCGCCCCCTGCGAGGACGTCGACGGCTGCCAGCAGGTCCGGGCCTGCGATCACATCAGCCGCATGCTGGCGCGCATCAGCGACAAGTGGAGCCTGCTGGTGGTGCGCGTGCTGGGTCACGGTCCGCTGCGTTTCAACGCCCTGCGCCGTGAAGTCGGCGAGATCAGCCAGAAGGTACTGGCATCGACATTGCGGGAGCTGGAGGAGAACGGTTTCGTTTCCCGGACTGTCACGCCCACCACGCCGCCGCAGGTCGAATATGCGCTGACGGATCTCGGCCGGGACTTCCTGGACCCGGTTCGGGGGCTTGCCGAGTGGGTCGTCGCAAATTCCGCACGCATGGATGAGGCGCGCGTGGCCTATGCCAAACGCCGCGGGCGCGACTGAGGGAAGCGCCGCGGTTTTGCGAAGAAAGCTGGTGATATTGGGGCGTGTCTGCAACAGGCCGATGTTTCCCATTGGGAATTTGGCTTATCAGGTAAACATCTTCATCTTGTTGCCGCATTCCCTAATATCTGCTCGCACCAGCTTCGAACGGAGAACCTCCTGTCCATGATCAAGAAATTCATCCTTCTGGCCGTTGCGGCGAGTTACCTCTCGGCTTGCACGACGACCGATCCTTATACTGGCGAGCAGAAGGTATCCAATACCGCCGGCGGTGCTGCCCTTGGCGCGCTCGGCGGTGCTCTCGTCGGTGTCGCCGTCGGCGGCGGCGGCCATGGCAAGCGCAATGCGGCGCTGATCGGCGCCGGCCTTGGCGCGCTCGCCGGCGGCGCGATCGGCAACTACATGGACCAGCAGGAAGCCGAGCTTCGCGCCCAGCTCGAAGGTACCGGCATTTCGGTCACCCGTCAGGGCGACAACATCATCCTCAACATGCCCTCGAACATCACCTTCGATATCGACCAGGATGCGGTGAAGCCGGGCTTCTATCCCACGCTGAATTCTGTCGCGATCGTGCTGCGCAAGTTCAATCGCACGCTGATCGACATCAACGGCCATACGGATTCCACCGGCAGCCTGCAGCATAACCAGGATCTGTCGCAGCGCCGCGCGTTGTCCGTTGCCGATTACCTCGGCGGCCAGGGCATCGACCAGCGCCGCGTTTCGGCCGTCGGCTACGGTCCGTCGCAGCCAATCGCTTCCAATGCGACCGAAGCGGGCCGCGCGCAGAACCGCCGCGTCGAAATCCAGATCGCGCCGATCACCCAAGGTTGATCGGTTGCATCAGGCGACAAAGAGGCCGGGTCATCGCCCGGCCTCTCTCGTTCTGCCGTTTGCTTCAATGCTGCATCGTTGCGCCCTTGGTGATCTTGTCGACGATCTTCTTGTCGGCCCGCAGCGCAATGCCGACGACCTTGGCATCATCGGGGGCGTATTCGGCGAAGACGGCGCGGTTGGCCGCATCATGGCCGGTTGCAAACATCTCCTCGATGAAGATCGAGGAAGTCACCTCGCGCTCCAGCGTGCGTCGGTGGATCGTCGATATCGTCGTTTCGTCGGCCGACAAGACGATGATCGGCTGGATGGATAATGGATTGTAGAGATTGCCGGCACGATCCTTGTAGGGCTCGCCGATGATTTCGGGATATTGCCCGGCGATGCCCGTCGACAGGAAGGCCGTGACATTCAGCTTTTGCCAACCGGCAAGATTGTTTCGCAGGACGATCGCAATTTTGGTATCAAACATTCCAGTCTCTTTCATCAGGGTATCGAAACGCGTTGAGCCAGGATCTAACGCCGCAGGTCTTTGAGGGTCTTGAACGTTTGTGCGAGCCGCAGGAGCGTAGCGGTATGCTGTCCGCGCCTGGGGGCAGCGGTATGCTTGCCGCGCCCGGGGGCAGCGGCATTCTGACTGCGCCTGCCTTTCCGGGCATCGAACGTATCGAGGCGCAGTTCTCGGGTAATGTCTTCGAGCCGCATCGGCACGATACCTATGCGCTCGGCGTCACGCTTCATGGCGTGCAGACCTTCACCTATCGCGGCGAGCGGCGCTTCAGCATGCCAGGCCAGGTGATCGTCTTGCATCCGGACGAGGAACATGACGGCGGGGCAGCGACCGAGGCAGGCCTTCATTACCGCATGCTTTACATGGAGCCTGCGCTCTTGATGGAGTGTCTGGCGGCAGAGAAGATCGGGCTTCCCTTCGTCGATCAGCCGGTCATCGCCGACGGCGCGCTGGCGCAGGTGCTGCTCGCTGCCCTCGGCGAACTCGATCAGGAACTGGATGAGCTCTTCGTCGATGATTTCGTGAGCCGCGTGGCGGGCGGCCTCTCGCGGCATGCGCAAGTGCGCCGTCGCGCTCTGGGCACGGTTGCTTGGAAGCAGGTGCGGGCGGCGCGCGATTATTTGGAGGCGCATGCGCTCAGGCCAGTGCGCTCTGGCGAGCTGGAGAACATTACCGGCCTCGACCGCTTCACGTTGTCACGGCATTTCCGCACGGCCTTCGCCACCAGCCCGCATCGTTACGTGCTGATGCGGCGGTTGCAGCAGGCGAAGGCGCTGATGGGCGAAGGCGAGGGGCTTGCCGATGTGGCGGCGGCTACCGGCTTTGCCGACCAGGCGCATTTCATCCGGCATTTCAAAAAGGCCTATGGGATCACCCCGGGACGTTGGGTGGGGCTTACACGTTTTACGCGGCAGAGGCCAACTCGTTCAGCGACTGATATTGGCATGGGCAGCCAGGGCATTTATCCATAAAACGGCATTATCATATGCATTGTGCATGCCTACAGCAAGAAAGCTTGATGACCTAACTTGACTGGGTCCTGAGCTATCGGCCTCAGCCGAAAGTTCGTTCCAGTATGACGCCTGGCTCTGCAATCCGCAGCCAGGGACAGGAGAAAGGTCCAAGCACAACCATGTCTGCAAATGATAAGCCACTTATCGCAATTGCCGGCGCAACCAGCAAACAGGGTCGCAGCGTCGCAGCCACGCTCCTTCGCAGCGAACGTTTTCGCGTACGCGCCTTAACCCGTAAAAAAGATTCGCCCGAGGCTCTAGGTCTGGAGAAACTTGGAGCTGAAATTGTCAACGTGCCGCTCCAGCTTGGGTTTCAGAAGGATTTCGTTGCCGCCTTCGAAGGTGCGGACGGGGCATTTCTGATGACGCCGCCTGTCATGCCGCCAGCAACGATAGAGTTTCCAATCGGCCGCCAATTGGCGGATGCGGCGGTTGAGGCGGGAGTCGGACATATCGTTTTCAGTACGCTCGAGAATGTCGACGCCATCACCGGCGGGACCAAGTTTGCTCCGCACTTCACCGACAAAGCGCACGTTGCAGACTATATTCGCGGTCTGTCGATCTCTCATTCCTTCGTCATGCTGGCGTTCTTTTACTCGAATCTTCTCGAATATTATCCGCCGCGCATGGAAGGTGACACGCTCGCGATGCCGATCTATCTTCCCGAAGATTTTCGAGCGCCTTTTGTCGATCCGCTCACGGCAACTGGGCCGGTCGTACTCGAAATTTTCTCAGATCCCGAGCGCTACAACGGGAAAACTCTGCCGATCGTCGGCGATATCATCTCTCCGCGCGAGATGGTCGAAACCTTCCGGGAGGTAACCGGCCTCAAGGCAGAATACCGGAATGCTTTCACCAGGGACGGCCTGCTGCAGTATTTTCCAGAGTTTGCAGCCAACGAACTTCTCGTGCGAGAGATTCTGGGGATGGTCGAGTATGCTGTCGAATATGGTTATTTCGGCAAGGAGCACGACCTGGAATGGAGCCGTCGCCTGAATCCGGATACGCTCGATTGGGCGCAGTATCTTCGCACCACGGGCTGGCGGGGCGACAAGCGATCTTTCGGGCTCTAAGTCACGATGGCCGGATTCCCGGCAGTTTGGATACCTCGGCGGCAAGAAAGTCGGTGAGGAGACGAACGCGGGCGATGGTGGAGCGCTCGGGCACGATAAGCAGGCTTAGCGGGACCGGCGACGGACGATAGTCTTCGAGCACGGCCTCGAGCCGGCCGTTGTCCAGGAGATCGTTGACCAGCCAAATGTGGGCGGGACCCATGCCGCGTCCTGCGGCCAAGGCTTCACGCGCCGCAAGTCCGTGATCGACGCGCAGCTTCCCCTTGACCGGAACCGTCAAATTCGCGCCATGGCGGGAGGACAGAGAGATCTGATCGCTCCCGGCTATATTGGACATTATGATGGCTTCATGTCGCGAGAGATCGTCCGGGCGCTCCGGCCGCCCGTGGACGGAGAAATAAGCCGGAGCGCCGACCATCAGCCGATGGCTTTTTCCAAGCGCATGAAGCTTCATGGAACTGTCGGCGAGAGGTCCAAGCCGGAGTGCCACGTCAACGCCTTCGCGAACCAGGTCGATGCGCTCGTCGGTCAAGTTGAGATCGACGCTGATATCCGGATGCTGGTCCTGAAATTCGAAGATGAGCCGCGTGATGTGCATCACGCCAAGTGCTGCAGTACACGAAAGCCTGACCGAGCCTGCGGCAGCCCGACGGGCGTTTCTGGCTTCCTCGGTAGCCTGCTCGACCAGGCGCAATACCTGAAGGCAGTTCCCATAATAGCGGCTGCCCTCGTCGGTGAGGGTCACGCGACGCGTGGTTCGGCTGAGGAGAGGGACACCGACTGCGTCTTCAAGTTCTTTGAGATGGCGGGTCACGGTTGATTGACCGATGCCGAGCTCCCTCGCCACCGTAGACAGATTGCCCCGTTCGGCAACGCGAACAAAGGTGCGCATTCTGTCGAGAGACAGTCCGGTGTTATCCATTTTTCAGCACAATGATGTTCATTAAAATCAGTTAGAGAATTTACGCTGCTAAAGCCAAAAAAGCGTCCGGCTATACGCATTTTATTCCAGGAGAGGACCCAAATAAGGCGGCTGATAGAGTCGCGACGTTGTGTCGTTCGCGCATCATTCTCCGTAAAGTAGAAAATATCCGGTTGGCAAGATCGAACTTGTCCGGTACATATGTCCTACCGTTGCAGATCAATCAAAGGAGGCGTCGTATGACAACAGCATTCATCGAAGTCCTCCCGTCCGGAATGACCCGACACTAGGTCGTTCCAATTCGCGGCCCGCCGGGGAACGCGACAAGCGGTTTTAATTTCGTTCACAGTTCGCTCGATCTGCCGGGACCAGTTTGTCTCCCGCTTCGACTGTGTTCTTCAACTCTGGATTTTGGGGCCGGCCGCCGAAATACGGCGTCGGACTGGTTAAAATGGCTCGCAAGAAGCTCGATTTCCGTGCCGATGCGTATCGCAACGTACTTGGCTTTGTTTTTCGTCAGTGGACCCATCGCCCAGCACTTGTGGGTACCATTATCGTGCTGGTTATTGCCAGCACACTGGCCGAAGTGCTGGTGCCGGTTTTTTCCGGCCAGATCGTCGACGCGATTGCCAGCGGCAATGCGGCGGCTGGTGACGCAATTCGTGCTTTCGCTATCGTCGTGATTCTTGGCCTGACCAGCGTTGTATTGCGCTGGTTCATCTTCGGCGGGATCATCCGGCTGACGCTGCGCATCATGGCGGATGTGACCAATAACGGCTTCCACAAGGTGCAGCGGTTCTCGACTGATTGGCACGCCAATAGTTTTGCCGGCTCTACGGTACGAAAGATCACCCGCGGCATGTGGGCGCTGGATTCGCTCAATGACCTGCTGCTGATAGCTTTGCTGCCGTCGATCGTCATACTGTTGGGCGCCAGTATCGTGCTCGGCAGTTATTGGCCGATCATGGGGCTGATCGTTGCTTTGGGATCGCTGATCTATATCGGCGTGACCGTCGCGCTTTCCATGGGCTTCGTGTCGCCGGCGGCAAAGCTTGCCAATGCCTGGGACACCAAGCTGGGCGGCGCGCTGGCAGATGCGATCAGCTGCAACGCGGTGGTGAAAGCTTTCGGTGCCGAAACCCGCGAAGAAGTGCGCTTGCGCCATGTGCTTGCCAAGTGGGACCGCCGAACGCGGCGCACCTGGAAGCGCGGGACACTGAACGGCACGATTCAGGGCTTCATGATGGTCTCCATGCAGGCCGGCATTCTTGGTACCGGCCTCGTCATGTGGCTGCAGGGGCTGGCGACGCCCGGCGACATCACATTCGTGCTGGCGATGTTCTTCGTTCTTCAGGGTTATCTGCGCTCAGTCGGGCAAGATATCAGAAACCTGCAGCGCGCCGTCAACGATATGGAAGAACTTGTCCTGCTGGACAAGACGCCGCTCGGCATCGAGGATAGGCCGAACGCGAAACCTATTGCGATCGGCAAGGGCGAGATCGTGTTCGATCGCGTTACCTTCCAGTATGGCGCCCATCCGACCCCCCTCTATGAGAATTTCTCGGTCACGATCAAATCGGGAGAGCGGGTCGGTCTCGTAGGGCATTCCGGCTCGGGCAAGACCACTTTCGTCAAGCTGATCCAGCGCCTCTATGACGTGAACTCGGGGTCTATCCGGATTGACGGACAGGATATTGCCGAGGTCACGCAATCCAGCCTGCGCAGCCAGATCGCTATCGTGCAGCAGGAGCCCATCCTGTTTCATCGTACTCTGGCCGAAAACATCGCCTATGGCCGGCCGAATGCGTCAAGGCATGACATCGAGAATGCGGCAAAACAGGCCAGCGCGCATCGTTTCATAATGGACCTGCCCAAGGGCTACGAAACGATGGTGGGCGAGCGCGGTGTCAAGCTGTCGGGCGGCGAGCGTCAGCGTGTCGCAATCGCCAGGGCTTTTCTGGCCGATGCGCCCTTGCTGATCCTGGACGAGGCGACCTCTAGCCTCGACAGTGAGAGTGAAGTGCAGATCCAGCAGGCCATGGAGCGTCTGATGGACGGCCGCACGACGCTTGTCATCGCCCACCGTCTTTCGACGGTGCGGGCGCTGGATCGGCTATTGGTCTTTGACAGGGGAATGATCGTTGAAGAGGGTGATCATCAAGCGCTCATCCGGCTCAACAACGGCATCTATCGTCGGTTGTTCGAGCGGCAGGCACTCGAACTGACCAAGGGGCTGGTGGCATAGGCCGAAGCTCCGGTGCTTCGTCTCCGCTTGCTCAGCGTCATCTTTGTTGAGCAAGCGGCGCTGGCATAGGCGCAGGGCCTTAAGCGGAACTTTCCGCGAGGCCGGATCGCCGCGCGATGAAGCGCGCAAGCGCCGGGCCGATCAGCAGGATGATCAGGAAACGGCCGGTCTGCATGGCCATGACGAAGGGTACGTCGACATCGCTGGACGCGGCGATGATGGCGACGGAATCGGCGCCGCCGGGGCTCGTTGCGAGATAGGCGGTCAGCGGATCGATGCCGGCGAATTTATGAAGTGCCACCGCCATGCAACCGCAGAGCGCCATCAGGATAATGATGGCGGCGGAAACGCGCGGCAGGGCGCGGGCTGCGTGTTTAATGATCGAGCGGGTAAAGCGCAGGCCGATGCTCCAGCCGATCAGCGCGTAGCTGAGCGCCAGGATCCAGGTCGGCAGTTCGATCTTTAAGATGCCGAAACCCTGCAGTATGGCGCCGGCAAACAGCGAAACCACGATATTGCCGCCCTGGATGCGGAGGCGGAAGACGCCGTAGCAGCAGAGGGCGGCGAAGGCGACCGTCGTGGCGAAAGCCGGCCAGTCGACCGGCGGGAAAAAGATGACCGGCGGTGGCGCTTCACCATCGGCAGCGACCCAGAGGCGGGAGATGACGGACGCGCCGACTGCGACGAAGACGACGCGCAGATATTGCATGAAGGCAACGAGGCGAGCGTCCGCCCCGTAGGCTTCCGACATGATGACCATGGCCGAGGCGCCGCCGGGCGTGGAGCCCCAGACGGCGGTGGTGCCCGGCAATACCTGCCAGCGCGTGAGCAGCCAGCCGAGACCGGCGGCAATGGCGATCACCGAGACGATGAAGACGAAGAAGAGCGGCGCGTCCTTCGCCATGGTGCCGAGAATATCGGGCGTGATGTTGCGCGCCATCAAGAGGCCGACCAGCACCTGGCCGAACTGCAGCGGCCAGTAGGGGATGTGCAGCTGCCCCTTGCCGACCGTAAGCGCCAGCACGATGGCCGCGACCATCGGGCCGATCAGCAGCGAGGCGGGCAGGGCGAAGAGCTCAAGGAAAAGGACTGATATGGCCGACAACGCGAGCAGCAATGCCCATTTGGGCAGGCTTGCTTTCTGATGGAAGCTGCTTGCGTCCAAAACTGTGATCCCCGAACTTTTCGACCGGAGCAAGCCCGAGGGCGGAGGTGGGAGGAGGCCCCGGCAATATGAAGAGGCCGGCGGCGAGGGCCGGCAGGCATGGACCCGATATAGGCGCGTGGTGGTCAAGGGGTCAATTGCGGAATCTGGCCTTTGTGCTCCTAAAGACGGATGTGTTTCGCAAGGAAATCAAGCAGGGCACGAACGCGCGCCGGAAGCGGTCCGCCCTGGCCGATATAGACGGCATAGAACTCTTCGACATCGCCGGGATTGAGCTCTTCCAACACGGGAACAAGCCGATCCGTCGCGATATCGGCGCGGACGGTGAATTCGGTCATGCGGGCAAGACCGGCGCCCGAGAGTGCGAGGTAACGCATGGCTTCGCCATCGCCGACCTGCAGGCCGGGGGTGAGGGGAATGGTGATCGTCTCGCCGGCCTCAATGACCGGCCAGCCTTCCAATGCGCGGGCATAGGAAAAGCCGATGCGGCGATGATTGTGCAGGTCAGCGGCTGAGCGCGGCTTGCTGTTTCGCTCAAGATAATCGGGCGAGGCGACGATGATCTTCCTGGCAGCGCCGAGCTTGCGGGCGATCAGGCTTGATGTCTTCAACGGGCCGGCGCGGATTGCGACGTCGGCACGCTCTTCCAGCAGATCGACCACCCTGTCGGTATGGGTGATATCGAGGGTGACATCCGGGTGCTCGGCCATAAAGGCCGGGATCAGCGGCGCCAGAACATGATTGCCGAAGGAGCCGCTGGTGTTGATGCTGATGCGGCCCGCCGCCTGTTCTCCCGCTGAGGCGAAACGTTCAGCCTCCGATATATTGGCGAGGATTGCGACACTGCGCTCATAGAAGGCGCAGCCCTCGGGCGTCAGTTGCAGCTTGCGCGTCGAGCGGTTGACGAGGCGGGCGCCGAGCCTTGTCTCCAGGCGGGCGACCAGCTTGCTGACGGCCGATGGCGTCATGCGCCGCGCCTGCGCGGCAGCGGAAAAACCGCCGCGTTCGACGACGCTGACGAAGACTTCCATCTCGCCCGATCGATTGATGTCCTGACGGCTCACGATGAATTCAAATCACAGATGATGTGCTCTGAGGCAATCTATATCATGGTGTCAGCCGGGTCTATCTCTCGAAGAGAGAATAGGAGATTGGATCATGGAATACAGAAATCTCGGTGCATCGGGTTTGAGGGTGCCGGTGCTGAGCTTCGGGGCCGGCACTTTCGGCGGCAGCGGGCCGCTCTTCGGGGCCTGGGGCACGACGGATGCGCAAGAAGCGCGGCGGATAGTGGATATCTGCATGGAGGCCGGTGTCACGCTATTCGACACGGCGGATGTTTATTCGGCCGGTGCTTCCGAGGAGGTGCTGGGACAAGCGATCTCCGGAAAGCGCGATACGGTGCTGATCTCGAGCAAGACGGCGCTGCCGATGGGCGAGGGGCCTGGCGATTGGGGCACCTCGCGCGCACGGCTGATCCGTGCGACCGAGGATGCGCTGCGCCGGCTCGGTACCGACTATATCGATCTTCTGCAATTGCACGCCTTCGATGCGTCGACGCCGGTCGAGGAGGTGCTTTCGACGCTCGATGTGCTCGTTGCGGCGGGCAAGGTCCGTTATGTCGGCGTTTCCAATTTCTCCGGCTGGCAGCTGATGAAATCGCTTGGGCTTTCCGAGCGCTATGGCTACCCGCGCTATGTCGCGCATCAGGTCTATTATTCGCTCGCCGGACGGGATTACGAATGGGAACTGATGCCGCTTGCCGCCGACCAGCGGGTGGGAGCATTGGTTTGGAGCCCGCTCGCCTGGGGCCGGCTGACCGGCAAGATCCGCCGCGGCGTAGCGTTGCCCGCCGGAAGTCGCCTGCACCAGACAGCGGAATACGGCCCGCCCGTCGATGACGAAAGGCTCTTCGATATCGTCGACGTGCTGGACGAAATTGCCGCCGAGACCGGCAGGACGGTGCCGCAGATCGCCATCAACTGGCTGATCGGCCGGCCGACCGTTTCAAGCGTCATCATCGGCGCGCGCAACGAAGAGCAGCTCAGGCAAAATCTCGGTGCCGTCGGCTGGAGCCTGACACCGGACCAGATCGAGCGGCTGGACGCGGTCAGCCGCGTGATGCCGCCCTATCCGTATTTTCCCTATTATCGGCAGGAGGGCTTTGCGCGGCTCAACCCGCCCGCAGTCCCTGCAACAAGGATGGGATGAAATCTTCCCTAATCTTGGCTGGACAGCCGCTTTGACTTGCCTCATACCCGACCTGCTACAGATGCTGTAGCAGGCTGTGGAATGCAGGGAGATCAAGGGCATGGCACTGCGCGACGCGAAGGCTGGGGTGCGAAACGAGGCGGGTATCGAGGCCGTCACCGGCATTCTGAAACAGCGCTTCGGAGAGCGTTTCCAGACCGGCCAGGCTTTTCGCGCCCAGCACGCGCACACGACCACCTATATCCCTGCCCAACTGCCCGACGGCGTGCTCTTTGCCGAGACCGCCGACGATGTGAAGACCGTGGTGCGGGTCTGCGCCGATCATAAGGTGCCTGTTATCGGCTTCGGTACCGGCTCCTCGCTCGAGGGCCAGGTCAATGCGCCGAATGGCGGCATTTCCATCGATTTCAGCCGCATGAATCGGGTGCTTGAAGTCAATCCCGAGGATCTCGACTGCACGGTCGAACCGGGCGTCACGCGTGAGGCGCTGAACACCCATCTGCGCGATACCGGCCTGTTCTTCCCGATCGATCCCGGCGCCAATGCCTCGATCGGCGGAATGACCTCGACGCGCGCCTCCGGCACCAACGCAGTGCGCTACGGCACGATGAAAGATAATGTGCTTGCCGTTACGGCAGTGACCGCATCGGGCGAGGAAATCCGCACGGCGCGCCGCGCCCGCAAGTCGTCGGCCGGTTACGACCTCACCCGGCTTTTCGTCGGCGCGGAAGGCACGCTCGGCATCCTGACCTCGGTGACGCTGCGCTTGCACGGCATTCCGCAGAAGATCGCCGGGGGCGTGTGCGCCTTCCCGAGCGTGAAGGCGGCCTGCGACGCCGTTATCATGACGATCCAGATGGGTATTCCGGTTGCCCGTATCGAGCTCGTCGATGCGCTGCAGATGCGCGCCAGCATCGCCTATGCCAATCTTCCCTATGAGGAGAGCCCGGCGCTCTTCCTGGAGTTCCACGGCACGGATGAGGCGGTGGCGCTGCAATCGACCGCCTTTGCCGAGATCGCAGCTGAATGCGGCGGCGGCGAATTCAGGTGGGCGGCGAGCCCCGAGGAGCGCACGAAGCTCTGGAAGGCACGCCATGACGCCTATTGGTCGGTGCGGGCACTGGCGCCCGGGCTTGCCGTACTTTCGACCGATGTTTGTGTTCCGATATCGCGGCTTGCGGATTGCGTTGCCGAAACGCAGGCCGATATCGAAGCAAACGGTTTGCTGGCGCCGATCGTCGGCCATGCGGGCGACGGGAACTTCCATGTGCAGCTATTGTTCGACGACAAGAGTGCCGCGGGGATCGCCACGGCAGAAGAGTTCGTCGCCCGTCTGAATGCCCGGGCGCTGGCAATGGATGGCACATGTACCGGCGAACACGGGATCGGGCAGGGGAAAATGGCGTTTCTGGAGGAGGAGCTCGGGGGGACGGTGAATCTGATGCGCCAGATCAAGCGTGCGCTCGATCCGGACAATATCCTCAATCCCGGCAAGATTTTTCATCTGGGGCTGAAAATGGAATAATCTCATGATCTTGGCCCTTGCCCCCTGCATGAATAGCGCTAGTGTCGGCAATAGAATCCCGAATGGAGAATCCCTGATTTGGTAGGCCGGTTCCTCGTCTTTCTAGGAGGAGTGATCGTCGTAGTGCTCTTCGTGGCGCTGCTGGCACCGCTGTTCATCGACTGGACGGATTTCCGGAAGAACTTTGAGGATCAGGCAAGCCGCATCATCGGCAAGAAAGTGACGGTGCACGGCACTGTGGACGCGCGGCTTCTGCCGTTTCCGTCGGTGACGCTCCATGACGTCCGTGTCGGCCAGGAAGAAGACGGCACGCCGGTGGTGCAGGTCGAACAGTTCTCCATGGATGCCGAGCTTGCGCCTTTCCTTTCGGGCGAAGCGCTGATCTTCGACATGCGGGTCGTCAATCCCAAGGTGCGGCTGCGGCTTCTGAAGGACGGCACGCTGGACTGGATGCGCGGCAGCCGGCCAGAAATTCCGGCCAAAACCGTTGTTCTGGAAAATGTGCATGTCAACGGCGGCGAGATCGAGTTTGTCGACGATCAGTCCGGCCGGTCGCGAAACGTTACCGGACTCAATGCCGAAATGTCGGCGAAGTCCCTTGCAGGTCCATGGCGCATCGAGGGCGACGGCGCGCTCGACGGTGAACATGGCAACTTCTCCGTCTCCAGCAATCAACCGGACGAGAGCGGTGTGTTGCATGTACGCACCCGGCTTGCGCCGGACAAGCATCCCGTCACCGTCGATCTCGATGGTGAACTCAAGCTCGTCGACAGCCGGCCGAATTATCAGGGTACGCTCTCTGCGGCAATCGAAAGCCGCAAGGCTAAAACCGAAAAGGGGCAGGCGCCGCCGCCGCGCCTCAAGGGGCGTTTTGAGCTCACCAACGACCGCATCCGCATTCCCGAATATCGCATGGAAGTCGGTTCGACCGACGACCCCTATGTGATTACGGGCGAGGCGACGCTTGATACCGGCAGCGCGCCGGAATTTCTGCTGACCGCCGATGGCCAGCAGATAGACGTGAACCGTATCGGCAATCAGGGTTCTGCCGGCAAGACCAACCGCGATCCTGCCGTTTCGGCACGTCAGCGATTGAACTCGCTGCTGGACATTGTCGGCCAAGTGCCGATCCCGCAGGTGCCGGGCAAGGCGACGGTGCGCCTACCGGCAATCGTTGCCGGGGATACGACGATCCGCGACGTGGCGCTGGAATTGGAGCCGGCCGGTAATGGCTGGATGATCGACAGTGCCATCGGCACTTTGCCCGGTCGCACGCAGGTGGAAGGCAAGGGCAAGCTGACGCTCACGGGCGATCCGTCCTTCAACGGTCAGATGGTGGTCGCATCCAATCAGCCGACCGGGCTTGCCTCCTGGCTGTCAGGCTCCGTCGATCCGGCGATCCGCCAGCTCCGGCAGGCCGGTTTCTCCGCCAATGTCAGCCTGACGCGTGATCTGCAACGTTTCGAGAACCTGGAGATCGCGATCGGTGCTGCGACACTGAGAGGGCGGCTGGAGCGGCAGACGACCAACGGCCAGACACCGTCGCTTTCCGTTGCGCTCAACGGCGATTCACTTGATCTCGATGCGCTGAGAGCCCTGACCGGCCTGTTTACAGGCCAGGATGTCGGCGACAACGTGCTCGATCACAAGATCGCCGCACAACTCAAGGCCGATAAGTTCACGGCCTTCGGCGTGCAGGCCGATAATGTCGAGACCACCTTTACGCTCGCCGACGGGGCGCTTTCCGTCGACCGGCTGTCGATCAAGAACCTTGCAGGCGCCGAACTGACGGCGACAGGCAAGGCTGAGGGATCGCTGCTCGACTATAAGGGCACCGGCGAGATCACCTTTAAGGCCGCCGATCCAGGCACCTTCTTCGCCATGCTGCGCGAGCACCTGCCGCATCATCCTGTGATGGATCGGCTGGTGCGCAACGCCGGCTGGTACGGCAATACGGCTTTGCGCGGCGCGGTGACGCTCGGCGGCGATGACGGCAACGCACTGTCGGTGACGCTTGCAGGCGTTTCGAACGGCAGCCGCGTCAATCTCGATTACCGCATGTCCGACCTCCTGGCGCTGACTGGCAACGGCACGACGACGCTGGAGGCGACGCTCGACAATGCCGTGCCGTCGATCCTGTTCGGGCAGGCGGGTCTCGATCCGCTGCCAGTCGACGCGGGCGCCAATGGCCGACTAACGCTGAAGGTGACGGCGACCGACAACGATCCGGCCGACGCTGCACTGACTTTTGCGACCGACCGGACATCGTTTACGGCAAACGGCAAGGTCGACGTGCGGCCCGGCACTTTCATGAACGGCAACGTCGCCGTGTCGCTCGAAAGTGCGGACCTCGACCCGTACCTGGTCATGAACGGGATTGCGCTGCCTGACCTTGGCACCGGCCTGCCGTTCAAGTTGCAGACCAATGCGACCATCGATGCCGACAAGGTGGTGCTTGCGGATATCAACGGCCATGCGGCCGATAACGAATTCGCGGGCGCCGTTACATTCGACCGAAAGGCAGCCAAAACGGCTGCGAACGGCGCGCTTACCCTTTCCAAGGCCGATCTCGGTTGGCTCGGCGAGGCGGTGTTCGGGCAAATCAGCGACCCGGCCAACGGCCAGTTGACGACGGCGGCGCTCGGCCAGCCGCTCTTCCGCGATCTCGACGTCAGTCTGAAGCTCACTGCCAAGCAGTTCTGGCCGGGACTTCTGAATGCGGCGGTAAACGATTTCACCTCCGACGTTGCCTATAAGGGCGATGAGCTTCAGCTCAATAACATGGCAGGCAATTGGGATGGCGGCGCGCTCTCAGGCAACCTGCTCTTCACCAATGCAAATGGCACTGGATTCCTGCAGTCACGGCTGGTGCTTGCCGACTCCGACCTCGGTGGTGTCGTCTGGCCGCGCGACGGCGCACCGGTTGCCAACGGTAAGTTCGGCATGTCGCTGGCGCTCGAAGCTTCGGGCAAGACGGTTGCGGAGATTGCAAGTTCACTCAATGGTTCAGGCGAAATCCGGCTCGGAGAGACGAGCGTTCGCGGGCTGAACCTTGCGATACTGGCGCCGCTTCTGTCGGCGACCGATCCGATGCAGGACCAGGTCAATGCCGGCAAGGTGCATCCGATCGTCGAAACGCTGCTCAACAACGGTGAGGCGAAACTGCCGCCGCTCGACATTCCTTTCAACGTGACGGATGGCACTCTGCGCGTTCAGAATGTCAGTGTCGCCAACGATCTCGCGCATTTGACCGCTGATGCGCAGATCGAGTTGCCGCAGGAGCGCATCAGCGCCACGCTCGGCATCGGCTTCAATCCCGGTACCGAGGCGCTGTCGGGCGCAGAGCCGGGTATCCGGTTGAACTTCTCCGGCCTGCTGGCTTCGCCCGGCAAGACGATGGATGTGACCGACATCACCAGCTATCTGTCGCTGCGCGCCTTCGAACGCGAGCGGCGGCGCGTGGAAAGGTTGCAGGCCAATGTTCTGGAAAAGCAGCGGCTGCGGCGCGAAGTGGCACTCTATCGCTACAATGATGCTGAACGCGTCAAGGCCGCCGAGATCGAGCGGCAGCGGCAGGCGGAGGAGGAGAGGCTGAGAGCGCTGGCGCAGGAGGCTGCGCAGCGCAAGGCTGAAGCAGAAGCACGTGCCAAGGCGGAGGCGGAGGCTCGGGCAAGGGCTGCCGCAGAGGCCGAAGCCGCCCGCCGCGCCGAGCAGCCGGGGCAGCTCAATTTCGATCAAGTGCCAGGCGTCCGCGCTCAGTGACGAGGACGGTCGATCCGGCGGCTTGCGGGGGGGGATCAGGCGCTGGCGACGCTGCTTTTCAGCCAGGCCAGCACATGCAGCCGCAGCGCCGAGGAGAGGTTGCTGTCAGGCGTGCGGCCGTCGTCTATTTCTGATATCAGTGCCGCGAGCGGCATGCAGCGACTTGCGGCAATCGCCTTCAACTCGGTCCAGAATTCATCTTCCAGCGAGAAACTGGTGCGGTGCCCATGCAATGTCGCCGAATGTTTGCGGATCATCGGCCTGCTTCGTCTTCGTTGAGAAAGCGATTCAGTCAGGAACCGCATCTGTCTGATCGCTCAGGCTTTTCACCCACAGGCGATCAGGTCTTGTCGTCTTCGATGCGACCCTGATCGAGCGCCTTTTCGGCCTTCTCGTTGAGGGCGCGGGTCAATTGCTTTTCAGCCTTGGTACGCCCGTGGGAGATGCGGTTCTGCTCGGCCTGCTTCTCCTTTTCGGAGCGAGCCTGCTTTTTGCGGAACTGGCGCAGATTGACGATTTCGGCGCTCATGCGGTTGCCTCCGTCATGAAAAAAGGGAGGCCTTCGCCTCCCTCGGCACTACTGCTTCTTGCGGAAAGAATCGAGCGAAACGACGGAGCCCGGTTTCTTTTCCTCGCCTTCTGCTGCAGGCTTTGCGGCCGCGTCCTCCGCCTTGACGGCATCAACTGGATAGGCGGTGATCTCCGCCGCCGGCAGTTCCTCGCCGTCGCTCAGCGGCACGTCGAATTCCAGCTCGAAATTGACCGAGGGGTCGTAGAAGCCTCTGATGGCGTTGAAGGGAATGACGAGCTTTTCCGGCACATCGGAGAAGGACAGGCCGATCTCGAAATGGGATTCGGTGATCTTCAGTTCCCAGAACTGGTGCTGGATGACGATGGTCATCTGCTCGGGATACTTCGATTTCAGGTGCTGTGAGATGCGCACGCCGGGAGCGCCCGTGAGAAACGTGATGAAGAAGTGATGGTCGCCGGGCAGTCGGCCCGTCGTTGCGACTTCGGTCAAGACCTTGCGGATGACACCGCGCAACGCGTCCTGTGCCAGAATGTCGTAGCGGATATGATCCTGCCCCATGCTTTTCCTGTCTTTCGTCGGTTTGGAAGTCTTTTCACGAACTTGTATGGCACGTCCGGGCGCTTTGGGAAAGGCGCAAGCCGATTCATGCGTTCATCAAGCATACATGATTTCGTCGAAAAAGGGGAGAAGGTGAAGGCTTCTGTTGCCAGGTGCCTTCGGACCCCGCCTCAAGGGGCTAACCTAGAGGACTTAGGTCGGAATTCTCACACCGCCATTAGGCAGCGAGAGCGTATTCCTTAGCGTTGTTGTCGTTTGCAACTACACTTGTGACCCGATAACGGCGGTATCATGCCGAGCGAAAAGTCGATCTTTACACCCTTGTCGATCCTATTTCGCCCCCATCAAAAGCAGGCCGTTCCCCAAAGAGAAATCCGCCTGTTTTTGGTGGAGGCGCCGGGTACCGCCCCCGGGTCCAATAGGTTTATTCCACCGCCCGTTTATCGCCATAGCCGGCCCGAAAGCCGGCAGGGGTGATATAGTGTTTTTGGGACCTGAAGGGAAGGGGATACGTCATAAAAGCGTCGTCCCCATTAGCGATTTTGCTTGGATAGCCAGCAAGACGCATTGGTTTGCGGCCGATTTGCCCTTAAATTAAGTGCAAAAGGAATCGGTGGCGACCATGAAGCAATATCTCGACCTCTTGAGCCATGTGATGGAAAACGGCACCGACCGTGGCGACCGCACGGGCACCGGCACGCGTTCGGTCTTCGGTTATCAGATGCGCTTCGATCTGGATGCCGGCTTTCCGGTGCTGACGACGAAGAAGCTGCATCTGCGCTCGATCATCTACGAGCTGCTGTGGTTCCTCAAGGGCGAGACCAATATCCGCTACCTGCATGAAAACGGCGTCAGCATCTGGGACGAATGGGCCGACGAGAACGGCGACCTCGGCCCAGTCTACGGCGCGCAGTGGCGCTCCTGGCCGGCACCCGATGGCGGGCATATCGACCAGATCGACAATCTCGTAAAAGGCCTCATCAAGAACCCGAACTCGCGCCGTCACATCGTCTCGGCCTGGAACCCCGCGGAAGTGGACAATATGGCGCTGCCGCCCTGCCACTGCCTGTTCCAGTTCTACGTGGGCGATGGCAAGCTCTCCTGCCAGCTCTACCAGCGTTCTGCGGATATCTTCCTCGGCGTTCCCTTCAATATCGCATCCTATGCGCTGCTGACGATGATGGTGGCGCAGGTGACGGGGCTGAAATACGGCGAGTTCGTCCACACGCTCGGCGACGCGCATCTCTATCACAACCATTTCGAACAGGCGAAGCTGCAGCTAGGCCGCCAGCCGAAGCCGCTGCCCCGCATGGCGATCAAGCGCGACGTGAAGGATATCTTCGGCTTCGCCTACGAGGATTTCGAGCTCGTTGGCTATGACGCCGATGCCAATATCAAGGCGCCGATCGCCGTCTGAAGCGTGTCGCGATCTTTCAGGTCGCTTGCCACGCTTTAGGTTTTGGTTTCGTTTTATCGCAAGACCGCTGCACAGTTCTGCGCGACATGCTCCAAGCCGGGAAGGCCGATGTCCGACATCCGCAAGACCATCTTCGTCGCCGTTGCGCGCAACGGCATCATCGGCCGCGACGGCGACATGCCCTGGCGGCTTTCGACTGATCTCAAGCGCTTCAAGGCGATGACCACAGGCAAGCCTGTCGTCGTCGGCCGCAAGACCTTCGAGAGCTTCGGCGGCAAGCCGCTGCCGGGGCGCCAGCATGTGGTGATTTCGCGCGGCGCCGATATCGATCTCCCCGACGTGCATATGGCCCGCTCGCTCGACGAGGCGATAGAGACGGCCGAGGAGCTCGCCCGCAGGCAGGGCGAAAACGAGATATCCATCCTCGGCGGCGGCCAGATCTACGCGCAGGCGATGGCATTCGTCGATCGCATGTGCGTGACGCATGTGGAGGCCGACGTGGATGGCGACACGTCCTTTCCCGACATCGATCCTGCAATCTGGGTGGCGACCGAGAGCCTCAATGTTCCCTTGGGGGAGAGGGACAGTTATCCCACCCGGTTCGTCGTTTATGAACGGCGAGAGGCCTGAAAAGGAACTATTTTCCAATTATATTGACCAAGTTCCTGACACCGCGTTGAAAGCCGGTGCGGCGATACCTATAACGGTCGGATCGCATCCGCCGGCAGCCCCCACGGCGGTCGGATGTGTATGATGTAACCAACAACGAGGTTTTGATGCCCTGGAGCAATCAGAATGGCGGCGGCGGCCCTTGGGGCGGCGGCGGCGGAAATAATAATCAGGGACCATGGGGGCAGGGGCCGAACCGTCCGCGCGGCGGTGGCGGCAAGGGAGGGCCGCCCGATCTGGAAGACATCATCCGGCGTGGGCAGGATCAGCTGCGCGGGCTCATTCCGGGCGGCTTCAACGGAGGCGTTGTTGCGATCATCGTCGCGATCATTGCGATCTTCTGGCTCTTCCAGTGCATTTACGTCGTCCAGCCGGACGAGCGCGGCGTGGAGCTGCGCTTCGGCAATCCCAAACAAGAAATTTCAATGCCGGGCCTGCATTTCCATTTCTGGCCGCTCGAGACCGTCGAGACCGTCAAGGTGACGGTGCAGCAGCTGAACATCGGTGCGACCACGGCGGGCTCGTCGAGCGGGCTGATGCTTTCGAGCGACAAGAGCGTCATCAACGTGCAGTTTGCGGTCTTCTATACGATCAGCGATCCCAAGGCCTATCTTTTCGGCGTCGAGAATGCAGCCGAGACGCTGCAGCAGGTTTCCGACAGCGCCATGCGTGAAGTTGTCGGCCGTCGTCCGGCACTGGATGCTTTCCGCAGCAATCGCCAGCCGATCGAAACGCAGGTTCTCAACATCGTTCAGGATACGATGAACCGCTACGGCGCCGGCATCACGGTGACCGGTGTGACGATCCAGAATGTGGCGCCGCCGCGCGAAGTCGCAGACTCTTTCGAAGAAGTGCAGCGTGCCGGCCGCGACCGTGACAGCACGATCGAAGACGCCAACCGCTACACCAACCAGAAGCTCGGCCAGGCGCGAGGCGATGCCGCCCGCATCCGCGAAGACGCAGCTGCCTATAAGAACCGCGTCGTCAACGAAGCGGAAGGTGAGGCCCAACGCTTCAATGCCATCAACGACGAATATTCGAAGGCTCCCGATGTGACGCGCAAGCGCCTGTTCCTGGAAACGATGGAGCAGGTTCTGAAGAACTCCAAGAAGGTCGTGATCGACGACAAGCAGGGCGTTGTACCGTACCTGCCGCTCAACGAGATCAACCGACCGGCGGCACCGGCACGGCAGGGAGGTTGAACCATGGTATCGAACAGACTTCCTATTATCCTGATCGCGCTCGCGATCCTTCTCGCCATCCTCTATTCGTCGATCTTCGTGGTCAACGCGCGTGAGCAGGCGATCGTCGTTCGCTTCGGCCAGATTCAGTCCGTGAAGACCGAGCCCGGCCTCTATTTCAAGCTTCCCTTCGGCTTCATGGATGCCGACCGCGTGCAATATGTCGAAAAGCGGGCGCTCAGGCTCGACCTCGACAATATCCGTGTTCAGGTTCAGGACGGCCAGACCTTCGATGTCGACGCCTTCGTGATCTACAACATTGCGGATGTGCGCCGTTTCCGCGAAACGGTGTCTGGCGACCGAGACGCTGCCGAGGCGCGGCTGCGTGCGCAGCTCGATTCTTCGCTTCGCCGCGTCTATGGCCTGCGTGACTACAATGCCGCGCTTTCTGAAGAGCGCGTGGCGATGATGCTCGAAATCCGCGACGATCTTCGAGCCGATGCCGAAAATCTCGGCTTGCATATCGATGACGTCCGTATCCGTCGGACGGATCTTTCGCCGGAAGTGGCTCCGAACACCTACAACGCCATGCGCTCCGAGCGTCTGGCCGAGGCCGAGCGCATCCGCGCCGAGGGTAATGAAGAGGGGCAGCGTCGCCGGGCCGTCGCAGACCGCCAGGTCGTCGAGATCACCGCCGCGGCGCAGCGGGATTCGGAAATCCTGCGCGGCCAAGGGGATGCGGATCGCAACCGCATCTTCGCCGAAGCCTTCGGCAAGGATCCGGCCTTCTTCGACTTCTATCGGTCGATGGCGGCCTATTCCGCAGCCCTTTCCTCGCAGGATACGACCTTGGTGCTTTCGCCGAGTTCGGAGTTCTTCCGCTTCTTCGAAAATGCGGAAGGCAATCCGGCACAGACCGGTGGCCTTGTGCCGCCGGCCTCCGCGCAGCCTGCGGCTCCGGCGCAGCCGGCGAACTGACGACAGACTGAATGCAGGATTTCCTTACCGGGCTTGCATTCTTCCTCATCATCGAGGGGCTGGTCTATGCACTGGCCCCTCGTTTTCTTATCGAGATGGCGAAGCTGCTTCCTGCCGTTCCCGAGCGGCAACTGCGAGCCTTTGGCTTGGCCGCGATGGCGTTCGGTGTGGCCTCCGTCTGGCTTTTGCGAGGTTAGAGCCTTTCCTGGTCAGAATGCTGCGATCTGACCAGGAAAGGCTCTTCATCGCATTCGCAGGGGGATTTCTCGAAAAGGTGATTTCGCCCTCCATCATTCCGCCTTATGCTGATGGTGTATGTGCGCCTTTATCCCAGACGAGGAAGCTTGATGGCCCCCACGAATCGCTCGCCCTTCAGACGAACGCTCGCGCTTTTGGCCGGCACTGCCTTCCTGGCGAATGTCGGCGCAAGCGGTTTTGCGTATGCGCAAGCCGCGCCCGCACCCGCGACTCCTGAACGGTCAGCACCCGCCCCTGCGGCCCCGCAACCGTCGCCGGTCTCGCCGGCTGCCGTGGCCCCCGCCGCTCCGCCCGTACAGATGACGGCTCCGAGCAGCGGACCGGCTTCAGTCGCCGATCTCGCCGAGGGATTGCTCGATGCAGTCGTCAATATTTCGACCTCGCAGAATGTGAAGGATGACGAGGGCGCAGGCCCGGCGCCGCGTGCGCCCGACGGCTCGCCCTTCCAGGAATTCTTCAACGATTTCTTCAACAAGCAGCAGGGCAATCGCGGCCCCAACCACAATGTCAGCTCGCTCGGCTCCGGCTTTGTTATCGATCCGACCGGCTATATCGTCACGAACAACCACGTGATCGAGGGGGCCGACGATATCGAGATCAATTTCGCCAACGGCTCGAAGCTGAAGGCCAAGCTGATCGGTACGGACACCAAGACCGACCTTTCGGTGTTGAAGGTCGAGCCGAAGCAGCCGCTGAAGTCCGTCAAGTTCGGCGATTCCAGTGTCATGCGGATCGGCGACTGGGTGATGGCAATCGGCAACCCGTTCGGGTTCGGCGGATCGGTGACGGTCGGCATCATTTCGGGCCGTGGCCGCAATATCAACGCCGGTCCCTATGACAACTTCATCCAGACGGATGCGGCAATCAATAAGGGCAATTCCGGTGGTCCGCTCTTCAACATGAAGGGCGAGGTTATCGGCATCAATACGGCAATCATCTCACCGTCGGGCGGCTCGATCGGCATCGGCTTCGCGGTGCCGTCGGAGCTCGCCTCCGGCGTTGTCGATCAGCTTCGCGAATATGGCGAGACGCGCCGCGGCTGGCTCGGCGTGCGCATCCAGCCCGTGACCGATGAGGTTGCCGACAGCCTCGGTCTCGACAGCGCCAAGGGCGCGCTGGTTGCCGGGGTCATCAAGGGCGGACCTGTCGATGACGGCTCGATCAAGGCCGGCGATGTCATCCTGAAATTCGACGGCAAAACCGTCAGCGAGATGCGCGACCTGCCGCGGGTGGTGGCCGAAAGCTCCGTCGGCAAGCAGGTCGATGTGGTCGTGCTGCGCGATGGCAAGGAGCAGACCGTCAAGGTGACGCTCGGCCGTCTCGAGGATAGCGACCAAGCGGCTGCCGGTGACAATTCAAGTGATGACGGCGTCATCAATCCCGATCCCGGCGAGAACAGCGATATGGACGAGCCGGATCAGGACGGCGATCAGGGGCAGGCCGCGCCTGATGGTCAGGACCCGCAACAGCAGGGTCAAGGGCAAGATCAGAACGGACAGGATCAGCAAGGGCAGGCAACGCCTGGCCAGGTTGCGCCAAAGCATGTGCTCGGCCTCTCGCTCTCGCTGCTCAGCCCGGAAACCCGCAAGGCCTTCGGCATTGCCGAAAGCGTCGACGGTGTCGTCGTGACTGAAGTTGCCCCGGGTTCAGCCGCTGCTGAAAAAGGGTTGAAGGCCGGCGACGTGATCGTCGAAGTGGCGCAGGAATTCATGAAGTCGCCGGATGCCGTTGCCACCAAGGTGCAGACGCTGAAGCAGGAAGGCCGGCGCAATGCGCAGCTGATGGTTGCCGCGGCGAATGGTGACCTGCGGTTTGTTGCCGTGCCGATGGAGTGAGGGCTGTCGGACGCCAAGAGAGCACGATGGCTGTGACTGACTAGCCGCGGCGAAAGCCGAGTTCTCCTTCATCCCTGTGCCTTTTGCAAGACAAGGGATGTCATAGGGATCCAGCAGGCCCAAGTCCTTGGGCCTGAAAGACTTTCATCTCTTGTCAGGCCGGTGAGTCACTCACCGCGCGGACGCGCGGTGGCCGGATTCCTGTGACAGGCACAGGAATGAGGTGGGGAGGGTAAGTCGCTCTACCTTTTGATACTGAGCGGCGGGTAAAACTGTCCGGAGATTACTATCTACCTGACCGGTTTGTGCGGATTACCTTTTCGCGCCAGCCGCCATTGATCATTCCGGATTTCCGGAATGTCGCTTGTATCAATGTCCTTATCCGCGAGCGCGTCCAGCGCACGGAGTTCGGCGAGCTGTTCGTCGGTCAAAGGTCGTTTGCCCATATGTCGTATTGATACCGCGCTCAGGCAGTCACAAAATCCGTCTTCCTGTAGCCCTGAATATAAAGCAGCGCCGTCAGGTCGCCGTGGTTGATCTGCATGGCAGCTTCGGCAGCGACCGCGGGTTTGGCGTGCAGGGCGACGCCGGAGCCGGCGAGGTGCAGCATGCCGAGGTCGTTGGCGCCGTCGCCGACGGCGATGGCGTCTTCGGGGGAAATGCCGAGGCGGGCGGCGATGTCGTTGAGGGCGTCGACCTTGGCCTGCTTGCCGAGAATGGGTTCAGCGACGTGACCGGAGAGGAGGCCGCCTTCCTCAAGCAGGATATTGGCGCGGTTTTCGTCGAAGCCGATGACGGCAGCGATGCGGCTCGTGAAGACCGTGAAGCCGCCGGAGACGAGGGCGGTATAGTAGCCTTTCGACTTCATGGTGGCGATGAGTTCGGGGCCGCCGGGTGTCAGGGTGATCCGCTTGGCGATCACGTCGTCGACGACCGAGATCGGCAGACCTTTCAGGAGGGCGACGCGTTCCCGCAGCGCCGGCTCGAAGGCGATCTCGCCGTTCATGGCGCGGGCGGTGATGGCGGCAACCTTTTCCTTGAGGCCGACTTCGGCGGCGAGTTCGTCGATGCATTCCTGGCCAATCATGGTCGAATCCATATCGGCGATCAGCAGCTTCTTGCGGCGGGTTTCCTGTTCCTGGATGACGAGATCGATCGGGGCGCTGGCGATGACGGCGAGCAGATTGGCCTTGGCCGCTTCGCCGTCCGCACCGTCGGCGAGCACGATATCGCAGGCAATACCGTCGGCCAGCCAGTAGAGCCCGGATGCCTTGACGGCCTCGGCCGCACGTTCGGCTATGGCAGGCGAAAGAACGGGGTTTGACGGATTGGCAACAAGCGTGGCAACGAGGGCCATGATGGAAAACCTTCTGAGCTCTGTGAACGCGATCCTGATAACCGGGCCGACTGCCAGCGGCAAGTCCGCACTGGCCGTGGAACTGGCCAAACAGCATGGCGGCGTGGTGATCAATGCCGACAGCATGCAGGTCTATGACACGCTGCGGGTGCTGACGGCGCGACCGTCCGAGGAGGATATGGGAGGCGTACCGCATCACCTTTACGGCCATGTGCCGGCGGGGGCGACTTATTCGACCGGCGCGTGGCTGCGGGATGTGGCAGCGCTCTTGCCGAGCATCCGTGCAGAGGGAAAGCTGCCGGTCTTCGTCGGCGGCACTGGGCTTTATTTCAAGGCGCTGACGGGCGGGTTATCGGAAATGCCCGTCATTCCCGAGAAGATAAGGCAGCGGCTGCGCGCCCGGCTTCTGGAGGAGGGATCGGAGGGCCTGTATGCGGAACTTGCGAAGGTTGATCCCGCCATGGCCGAGAGCCTGAACGTACAGGACGGGCAGAGGATCGTGCGGGCGCTTGAGGTTTTCGAGGCGACGGGCCAGTCGATCGCGGAATTCCAGGGGCAGGCGGGGCCTGTCGTCGTCGATCCGCACACGGCACGCAAGATCGTCGTGCTGCCGGATCGCGCCGTGCTGCATCAGCGGATCAACGGACGTTTCGAGAAAATGCTGGAGCAGGGGGCAGAAGACGAGGTGAGGGCGCTACTCGCGCTTGATCTTCCCCCGGAAATGCCTGTTGTGAAGGCAATCGGCGTGTCGCAGATTGCGGCGATGCTGCGCGGCGAGATGAACCGCGCCGAGGTGATCGAGCGCGGGGCGGCGGCCACGCGGCAATATGCCAAGCGGCAGATGACCTGGTTTCGCAATCAGATGGATGAAAGCTGGGAGCGGCTTTCGCCTTAGCGCCAAAGCGACTCATGCTTTGCGCCCGCAAACAGCTAGAATGATCTTCGAATCATGACCAATGGAGCTATGGGCCGGCATGAACAATTTTCTCGCAAAGACGCTTTCTTCGATCAACGCCTTGATCGCCATCGTCATCCTCGCCTTTTCCACGCTTTCGGGTGCGACCGCTGCTGCGGCGCAGGGCGGATCGGGCATGTTCATCGTCGGAGCAATTTTGGGCGCCATCGGCGGCATCGTGGTTGCGGCGCTGATCTGCGGCACCATCGCCTTTCTGGCCCTGATCGAGCGGCATCTCTCCGAAATCGCAGCGGCGACGCGCCAGCCGCGTTCGTAAGGCGCACTCAGTCCTTATTGTAGAGGCTGCTCAGCGGCTTCTTCAGGATGCTATCGCGCAGCGACATGCCGCCCTCGCGGCGTGGCGGGGACGTCTGTTCGCCGAAGGCCGGCTTTGGCTGCTCGTCGCGGCGCATTTCGCGGCGCAGTGCTTCCAGGCGCGCGTCGATGGAGGTCTGCGGCGAGAGCGGCGGGGGCTCAGGATGCGGCGCGCGGCTCTGCGGCAGCAGGGCGGGGCGATAGGGTTCGAGCGGCGCCTCTGCCGATGGAGCGGCATAGGGTTGATCGGCGGCTTCATCGGCGAAGTCGTCTTCCGGCTCGTAACTGTCTGCCATCGCTGCACTGTAGCTCTGCTGGAAGGTGGAGATATCGGGGCCTGCTGTGATCGCCCGCATGCGGGTAACGATGCGGCGCAGGTCGACCGTATCGGGATCTTCCTCGGCATGTTTGCTGGTGGCGCTGTGGGCCTTCGGCAGCAGGCTTTCATCGACGCGCAGGAAGCGCATGCGCATCGGTACGCGGATCGCTTCGCCGAAGGCGATCGCTTCTCCATTGCCGATCGAGGAGATGAAGCTCGTCGTCGAGATCGAGGAATTGGGAATGGCCGAGCGGATGATTTCCTGGTCGCGGTCATTGGCAAGGCGCATCGCAAAGAGCGTCGAGCACTGTGAGAGGATCGTCTGGTCGAGTTCACCAGGGCGCTGCGTGATGATGCCGAGCGAAACGCCGTATTTGCGGCCTTCCTTGGCGATACGGGCGATCGCCTGCCGCGTCGGCACGAAGCCTAAGGTCGGGTCTGAGGGTATGTAGCGGTGCGCTTCCTCGCAGACGACCAGCATATGGATGGCGCCTTCGCTCCACAGCGCGATTTCGAAGGCCATGCGGCAGAGCACCGAGGCGACGGAATTGACGACCTCCGAGGGTATGCCGGCAAGCTGGAACGTGCAGATCGGCTTGTTGTCGCCGGGGATGCGGAAGATCTGCGCGATGGTATCCGTGATCGTGTCGCTGATCGTATTGCTGGAGAACATGAAGTGATAGCGCGGGTCATTGATCGCGGCGATGATGCGCATCTTCAAGGAGCGCAGGAACGGTTTTTCGGCGCGGCCCTCCAGCCTGCCGATGCGCTCGTCGATGAGGGCGAGCAGATCGGCGATGCGGTAAGGTACCGGCGTATCCGCCGTTATCGAGCTCTTTTCCGTCTGGCGGCGCACCAGCGAACTGTCGCTGCCGCGGAAGGCGCGCTTGGCCTCCGGCAGGATATCGCGCAGCATGTCGAGCTCTTCCGGCACCGGCGGGCGGCCGCGGAAGACGACCTCGGCGAATTCTTCGAGCCGCATCAGCCAGAAGGGCAGATCGAGCGTATCCGTATCGATGGTGACAGCGTGTTGCGGGAAGGCGGCGGCAAATTCATTGTGCGGATCGAGGATCAGCACGCGCAGCTTCGGATCGGCCTCGATCGCCTTATGCAAGAGCAGCGAGACGGCGGTCGATTTACCGACGCCGGTGGAGCCGACCACAGCGAAATGCTTCGACAGCATCGAGGGGACGTGGATCGCCGCGTCGATGCTTTCATCCTGCGTCAGGCTGCCGATGACGGCGGTGGCGCCCTTGCCGGCATCATAGATGCGCATCAGGTCGGCGGCGCGGATGCGATGGGCGATGGCGCCGAGATAAGGATAGCGCGAAATGCCGGTGGAGAATTCCTCGCGGCCGTCTTCATCGACGCGGACCTCGCCAAGCAGTTCGGTCTCGATGCGGAAGATATTGTCCTGACCTTCGCCCCAGCCCTGGTTGCCGGTATTCATGGAGAAGACGAGGGCGACGACGCGGTTCCTGCCGACGCTGATGGAAATCAGCCGGCCGACGGACCACAATTCCGTGAGATCGGTGCCGCCGGCTTCTGCCACGGCTGCAATGGTTGCGCGCGATCCGCTGCATGCAACGACACGCCCGAGAAAGCGGTTTCCCGGGGTCAGAGTGTCACGACGATCCTGTTCGCCCGCCCGGCTGGACGTTCCCATGTCGCTATCGAGCAAAGGGTTACTCCCTGCATTAAAGTGCAGGATATGACTGATCCTTTAACAAATCCTTCAGCCCCAGATTTGGACGGTGCGGCATGTTGCCTGAGCCGTTGGAATTTTTATTGCGGAATGCGTTGACGCTGCGAAATTTTCTGTCTATCACTTCCGCCCATGACAATTTCGAACGTTCTTATCGTGGTGGGAAAGCGCATGGGCAGGATGGTGTAACCATCCGGCGATAGCCACCCATGCGCTAGACGAAGGCTCCTCAGGGGCCTTTTTTTATGCCCGAAATCAGGGCTTCCGGCCACAAACTCAAATCCCCAGCATCAAACGGAACAGACACATGGCGAGCACGGACAATCAAACGGACAGCAATCGGATGACGGGAGCGGAAATCGTTCTGCGTGCTCTGAAGGATAATGGCGTCGAGCACATCTTCGGCTATCCCGGCGGCGCTGTTCTGCCGATCTATGACGAGATCTTCCAGCAGGAAGACGTCAAGCACATCCTCGTTCGCCATGAGCAGGGGGCCGGCCATGCGGCCGAAGGTTATGCCCGCTCGACCGGCAAGGTCGGCGTCATGCTGGTGACCTCTGGTCCCGGTGCCACCAATGCGGTCACGCCGCTGCAGGATGCGCTGATGGATTCCATTCCGCTCGTCTGCCTGACGGGCCAGGTTCCGACCTCGCTCATCGGTTCCGACGCCTTCCAGGAATGCGACACCGTCGGTATCACGCGCCCCTGCACCAAGCACAACTGGCTGGTCAAGGATGTCAACGAGCTCGCCGCCGTCATCCATGAAGCCTTCCGGATTGCGCAGTCCGGCCGTCCTGGCCCCGTCGTCGTCGATATTCCGAAGGACGTTCAGTTCGCCACCGGCACCTACACGCCGCCGGCCGATCACGCGATCCAGAAGAGCTACCAGCCGAAGATCCAGGGCGACCTGAACCAGATCCATGCGGCAATCGAAATGATGGCGAATGCCCGCCGGCCGATCTTCTATACGGGTGGTGGCGTCATCAATTCCGGTCCGGAAGCTTCCCGCATGTTGCGCGAGCTGGTCGAACTGACAGATTTCCCGATCACCTCGACGCTGATGGGTCTCGGCGCCTATCCGGCATCCGGCAAGAACTGGCTGAAGATGCTCGGCATGCACGGCTCCTACGAGGCCAACATGGCGATGCATGATTGCGACGTCATGGTCTGCATCGGCGCCCGCTTCGACGACCGCATCACGGGCCGCCTCAACGCCTTCTCGCCGAATTCCAAGAAGATCCATATCGATATCGACCCGTCCTCGATCAACAAGAACGTTCGCGTCGATCTCGGCATCCGCGGCGATGTCGGCCATATCCTGGAAGATATGATTCGCCTGTGGCGAGCGCTGCCGAAGAAGCCGGAAAAGAGCCGTCTCGATGCATGGTGGGGCGATATCGCCCGCTGGCGCGCGCGCAATTCCTTCGCCTACACGAAGAGCAACGACGTGATCATGCCGCAATATGCGCTGGAGCGTCTCTTCGCCCTGACAAAGGATCGCGACACCTACATCACGACGGAAGTCGGCCAGCACCAGATGTGGGCGGCGCAATTCTTCGGCTTCGAACAGCCGAACCGCTGGATGACTTCGGGCGGCCTGGGAACGATGGGTTACGGCCTGCCGGCAGCGCTCGGCGTACAGATCGCCCATCCGGAAAGCCTCGTCATCGATATTGCCGGCGATGCCTCGATCCAGATGTGCATCCAGGAAATGTCGGCGGCGATCCAGCACAATGCGCCGATCAAGATCTTCATCATGAACAACCAGTACATGGGCATGGTGCGCCAGTGGCAGCAGCTCCTGCACGGCAACCGCCTGTCCAACTCCTATACGGAGGCGATGCCCGATTTCGTGAAGCTGGCCGAAGCCTATGGTGCGGTCGGCCTGCGCTGCGAGAAGCCCGACGATCTCGACGCAACCATCCAGGAGATGATCGACGTCAAGAAGCCAGTCATCTTCGATTGCCGCGTCGCCAATCTCGCCAACTGCTTCCCGATGATCCCCTCGGGCAAGGCCCATAACGAAATGCTGCTGCCGGACGAAGCCACGGACGAAGCGGTCGCCAACGCGATCGACGCCAAGGGCCGTCAGCTAGTATAACAATCAGGTAGGAAACCCAGGATCATGAACGCACACCTTCAACCGACCGGCTCCGCCTACTTCATCTCGCCGGAAACGGCAGCCGTCGAGAGCCATACGCTCTCGGTGCTCGTCGATAACGAGCCGGGCGTGCTCGCCCGCGTCATCGGCCTGTTTTCCGGCCGCGGCTACAATATCGAAAGCCTCACGGTTTCGGAGACGGAGCATGCGGCGCACCTGTCGCGCATTACCGTCGTTACCCGCGGCACGCCGCAGGTGCTGGAGCAGATCAAGGCGCAGCTCGAACGCATCGTGCCCGTCCATCGCGTCGTGGACCTGACGGTGCGTGCCCGCGAACTCGGCCAGGACCGGCCGATCGAGCGAGAAGTGGCACTGCTCAAGGTGATCGGCAACGGCGAGACGCGTGCCGAAACGCTGCGCCTGGCCGATGCCTTTCACGCCAAGGTGGTGGATGCGACGGTCGACCACTTCATTCTGGAGATCACCGGCAAGTCCTCGAAGATCGACCAGTTCATCGCGATCATGAAGCCGCTCGGCCTCATCGAAGTTTGCCGCACCGGCATTGCCGCGATGAACCGCGGCGCGCAGGGCATGTAGGAACTACAGCCCGGGCATGTGATCCAATACTCCCATTGCGAGAATACGGCTGACGCCGCTGAGGTCAGAGCATCTCCAGCGGCGTTTTCTTTGCCGGGGGCGGGAAGACCTCGTCGAGGGCTTCCCAGTCCTCGTCGGTAATGTCGAGGGAGACACAGCCGCGGTTCTCGCGGGCGCGCTCGATGTTGGAGGTCTTGGGGATCACGAAGACGCCGTCGCGTTCCAGCAGGAAAGCGAGCGCCAGTTGCGCCGGGGTCGCCTGATAGGCCTTGGCGATATGGATCAGGTCGGGATGGTGCAGGATGCGGCCCTGCTCGATCGGCGAATAGGCCATGATCGGGATGTTGCGGCTCTGGCACCAGGGCAGGAGGTCATATTCTATGCCGCGGCGGGCGAGATTGTAGAGAACCTGATTGGCGGCGACATTCTGCCCGCCGGGCACGGAAAGCAGTTCCTGCATATCGTCGGTATCGAAATTGGAGACGCCCCAGGCGCGGATCTTGCCGGCGGCTTTCAGCGTCTCGAAGGCTTCGACAGTCTCGGTGAGCGGATAGTTGCCGCGCCAGTGCAGGAGATAAAGGTCGATGCGGTCGGTGCCGAGGCGCTCGAGGCTGCCTTCGCAGGCGGTGATCGTGCCGGTGCGACTCGCATTCCAGGGATAGACCTTGCTGATGATGAAGGTTTCGTCACGGCGGCCTCTGATTGCCTGTCCGACGATTTCTTCGGCGCCGCCATCACCGTACATTTCGGCGGTATCGATCATCGTCATGCCAAGATCGAGGCCGGCCTGGAGGCTTGCGATCTCTTCTTTCGCATGGCCGGCATCCTCGCCCATGCCCCAGGTGCCCTGGCCGAGTGCGGGGACTTCGGTGCCGTCGGGGAAGGTGATGGTGGGGATCTGGTCGCCCATGGCAGTTCTGGTCCTACAAGTGTTCAGCAGACTATCAGGCAATCCTGTCACCATGACAACAATGTTGTGGTGGCTGTTGTTTAGGGCAGTTATGCTGACCTAAATCCAATAGGCCGCCGCATAATCGACAAGCGCGGTGTGGGGAGGTTTCATGCCGCTGGATACGTTTCTGGCACTGCTGCTTTTTGCCTTTACGACCTCGATCACGCCGGGGCCGAACAACATGATGCTCTTCGCCTCGGGTGTGAACTTCGGCTTCCGCCGCACGATCCCGCATATGCTCGGCATCGGGGCGGGTTTCCTGTCGCTGCTGCTCGGCGTGGGGCTGGGGCTCGGCGCGATGCTGCATACGGTACCGGCGGTCTATATCGCGCTGAAATTTACCGGCGGGGCCTATCTCGTCTGGATCGCCTGGAAGATCGCAACGTCGCGTTCCCTCAGCGAAGGCAAGAGCGGGGTGAAGCCCATGTCCTTTCTCGGCGCTGCAGCTTTCCAGTGGGTCAATCCGAAGGCCTGGGTCATGGCGGTGACGGCCATGGCGACCTACACCAACCCGCAGCTCTATATGATCAGCGTGCTGCTCGTCGGCCTCGCCTTTGCGGCGGTCAATGTTCCCTCCGTTTCCACGTGGGCGGGCTTCGGTTCGGCGTTGCGTGAGTGGCTGTCCGATCCGGCAAGGCTCAAATGGTTCAATATCACGATGGCGGTGCTGCTCGTGCTCAGCCTCTGGCCGATGCTAAAATAGCGTCGGCTTGGTCAGCATCAACAAGAGAATGCCTGTTACCGCGAAGAAGGCCGGGAAGCCGAAGGCGAACCAGATGCGGTAGAGGCTGAAATAGGCCGGCGGCAGGGCCGTGCCCGCGGCGGTGGCGGTGCGCGCCAGATCGCGTAGCCGGATCTGGATCCAGACGACCGGCAGCCAGAAGATGCCGGTCACGACATAAAGCAACAGCGACAGCGCAATCCAGCTTTCGGTCAGGTCCCAGCCGATGATGCGGGCGAGCAGATAGCCTGTCACCGGCTGGAGAATGGCGGCTGTGGCCGTGAAGATCGTATCGGCGATGACGACAGTGCCGGCGACGTGGGCGATCAGCGCGGGTTCGCGGGTGCGGTGGGCCATCACCATGAAGAAGGCGATGCCGGCGCCGGTGCCGAAGAGCACGGTTGCGCCGACCACATGGGCAAGAAGCAGGAGTTCTGCAAGCATCAGCGTTCATCCAGAATGGCAAGGGCGGTAAGCGTCAGGAGCAGCGACGGCAGTATCTTGACAAGCGGCCCGAGCGGATCGAGCCAGAGCGTGGGCTCCAGTACCGTACCGCCGGCGAGATAGGCAAGCGAGACGGCGATCATGCCGAGAAGGGCGCGGTGAGCGAAGGGGCGGAAGAGCACGGCCGCGCCGAGGGCCATATCGATCAGGCAGGTGAGAATCGTCAGCACCATGGCCGCATCGGCGGGCATGAAAGGCAGGAAGTGGGCGGCTGCCTGTTCCGGCGCCAGAAGCGGGATCAGGCCTGACAGAAGCCAGAACAGCGACAGGCCTATTATGACGGGCGCCTTTAAGAGATAGAGGCGGGCGAACCACAGGTCCTGCACGCCGGAGGGATTGGCGGCAAGTGTTTGGGCGGCCGACAAGGTTGGGTGGCCTGATGGCGTCGGGCTGTTCATGCTGACACCCTCGGACATGACGGTCATGGCGGTGGAGCGGAGCGGCGAACGCCAGCCGAGATAACCGGCCATATCGGCAAGCCATGTCACCGGCCTTGCGAGGAGAGGCGGAATGGACAAGACCGGAGCATCCGGTAGGCCGAGCCAGGCGCGATGCAGTTTGACGAGGCTCGCGAGTGTGTGCCGTTCCTCGGCCGCCAGTTCGATATCGCTGCCGGAGGGGAGTGAGCCTGAGATTGCGGCCGAGACGGCAGCGGCGACATCGTCAACAGCGACGGTCTCGACGGCGCTGTCGGCGTGAATGAGCGGCAGAACGAAGGGGAAGGCTGAGAGTGCGCGCAACAGCGCCGTGCCGCCATGGGCATTGCGGCCGAGGACGAGAGAGGGGCGCAGGATCACATAGGGTAAGCCTGACGATGCAAGGGCGGTATCGGCGGCGCGTTTGGTGGCGAGGAAGGGCAGATTGCCGCCGGCGCGGTCCGTTTGCGCGGAAATCTGGACGATGAGTATCGAGGAGGGTTTTGCTGCGGCATAGAGGCCGAGCATGGCCTCAGTCTGCGTTGCCGCGAGATCGTCTGAGAGGCCGTCTTGAAGCGCGCCGGCGCAGTTGACGACGACATGCTGCGCTTTGAGGATATCGCGCCAGTCATCGGGTTGCGTCATCCGGGACAGATCGGCGCGGCGCCACTGAATTGTCGGTTGCTTCCGGGCAGCGCGGGCGGGAGTGCGACCGAGCCCCGTTACGACATGGCCTTCGTCGGCAAGGCGTGCCGCGATGACGGAACCGATAAAGCCTGTAGCGCCAAGAATCAGGATGTTCATGGGGTGAGCCTAGCGCAGAAAGCTTAAGGGCTTGGCGGCTTTGTGACATATGTTTAAAACTGTTGCTGACGCTTCGGGCCACTAGCCGGGTTGAACCACAGGTCTCAGCCCGTCCTTCGGACCCCTCGCCGGGGAGAAGGGGAGGAGGACATTAGCTTGCACGACCACGACGATCATCACCACGATCATGGCCATAGCCACGATCATCACCACGACAACCACTATTCCGACATGCAGGCGCGCGTGAAAGCGCTGGAGACGCTGCTGACGGAGAAGGGGCTGATCGATCAGGCGGCGATCGATGCGATTGTCGAGACTTATGAGACGAAGGTCGGGCCGCGCAATGGTGCGCGTGTCGTTGCGAAGGCTTGGAGCGATCCGGACTTCGCCGAATGGCTGAAGCGAGACGCGACGGCGGCGATTGCCAGCCTTGGCTATAGCGGCCGGCAGGGTGAGCATATGCGTGCGGTCTTCAACACGGCCGACACGCATAATCTCATCGTCTGCACGCTCTGCTCCTGCTATCCGTGGTCGGTGCTCGGCCTGCCGCCGGTCTGGTACAAGGCGCCGGCCTATCGCTCGCGCGCGGTCATCGATCCGCGCGGTGTTCTTGCTGAATTCGGGCTGACGCTGCCGGAAAGCAAGAAGATCCGTGTATGGGATTCGACGGCGGAGCTGCGTTATCTCGTCATTCCCGAGCGGCCGGACGATACCGAAGGCATGGACCAGGAAGCGCTTGCCGATCTCGTCAGTCGTGACGCGATGATCGGCACGGCGATTGCCCATAGTCCGGAGGCATCTGCTGCCGGCAGCCTGGGGGTGCCGGCGTGAACGGTCCGCACGATCTCGGCGGGCAGATGGGCTTCGGCCTGGTTGCGCCCGAAAAGAACGAACCCTATTTTCATGACGAATGGGAAAAGCGGGCGCTCGGCATCACGCTTTCCTGCGGTGCGTTCGGCGCCTGGACGATCGATGAAAGCCGTCATGCGCGGGAGAACATCCTGCCGGCCGATTACCTTGCGGCGAGCTATTACGAAATCTGGATCCGCGGCATCGACACGCTGCTGGAGCGCCATGGTTTTGCGACGCGCGAAGAGCTGCTCTCCGGCCATAAACTGCAGGATGGGGCTGTGCCGAAGCGGGTGCTGAAGGCGGAGATGGTGCCGGCCGTGCTTGCCAAGGGCGGTCCCTGCGACCGGCCGGTCGAGACGGCGCCGCTCTTCGTCGTCGGCGAAACCGTCAAGACGAAGAATTTCAATCCGGTCACCCATACGCGGCTGCCGCGATATGCGCGGGCCAAGACCGGTGTCGTCGAAGCGGTGCAGGGCTCCTTCGTCTTCCCTGACGACAATGCGCATGGCAAGGGGGAGAATCCGCAATGGCTCTATACCGTTGTCTTCGATGGCGGCGAGATCTGGGGCGAGGGGGCAGACCCATCGCTGACGATCTCGATCGATGCCTGGGAGAGCTATCTTGAGCGCGTGTGAGGTACAATCCGAGCTGGCGCAATCACCGGGCTTGCCGAAGTCACCTGAAGGTGATCCGGTCTTTCCCGAGCCCTGGGCAGCGGAAGCCTTCGCCATGACCGTGCATCTGCATGAGAGGGGGCTGTTTACCTGGAGCGAATGGGCGGAAACTTTGTCGTGTGAATTGCTCAGGCACGGCAGAGCGGAAGATGGCAGCGATTATTTCGACTGCTGGGTGGCAGCACTTTCCAATCTGATCGTCCGGCGTGGCGTGGCGGATGCCGATGCGATCCTCGACCTGCAAAAGAGCTGGCAGCGGGCGGCAGAGGCGACGCCGCATGGCAAGCCGATCGAGCTTGTCAACGATCCGATGCGCTGAGCTCTGCCGCAGTTCCCGCTTCAGGACGGGAACTGCCGATAACATTCTTCCGCCACCTTGCGCAGCATGTCGCGAGAGATTTCGCCCGTTACCGCATAGCCGAGTTCACCGTCGATCCAGTAGAAGGTCTCGACATCCTTGGCGGAGGCGAAGCGGAAGCTCGTCGTTTTGTTTTCCTTGTTGCGGCCGACGATGACGGTCAGGCGTTCTCCGGCCTGATCCGCGTACATAAACATCGCGCCTGGCTTGCCATCGACTGGCAGGAGGCGGCCGCCGACCAGGTGAAAGCCGAGGGATTTGAGGTCCGGCACCTTGAGGTCGGGGATCGCCAGGCGCTTGCCGAGCCAGGTGGCAAGATGGGCCTCCTCATTGGCGAAGACTTCGACCGGGTGGCGCACTTCGCTGGCATAGACAAGGAAGGCGGTTTCGGCCTGTTTCGGTAGGGTTTCGGATTCGGCGAACTGCAGCGGCGGGCGTTCGAAGAGCGGCAGGATAAAGCGATCGCTGACGGCGCCAAGTGCAAAGAGCGCGACGGCGGCAGCGGCAAATGCGGAGTGCATCTTCCAGGGGGAGGCGGGCTCTGCTGGTGTCACCAGCTGGAGATCGGTGTCGCGGCTCTTCTCATAGCCTGCAAACAGGGATTTGATGCCGGCATTCTGCGTCTGCCAGCCGGCCACGGTGGCAGCCTCCCCGGGGTTCTCCGCGAGATAGGCTTCAACGCGGGCGCGAGCTGCCTCCGGCAATTGCTCATCGGCGTAAGCGTGCAGATCCGCTTCGGTCACGGTGAGGTTGGTCTCGTTCATTTCGGTCTCCGAAGCGTAATCACATTATCGGCTTTCATATGGTCGCTCATGCGGTGGCGGGCGCGCGACAGGCGCGACATGACGGTGCCGATCGGGATATCCAGCATGGTTGCGACTTCGCCGTAGCTGTAGCCTTCGATGACGACGAGCATCAGCACAGAGCGGTGTTCTTCGGACAGGCTGTCGAGCGCCTGTTCGAGCCGCAGGCGTTCCAGCGGGTCAGCTTGAGCATCCGGGCTGGCTATCTCTTCGGCGGCATCGAGTTCGACCAGCCTCTCGCGGGGGCTTGCACGGCGGGTATTGCGGTAGAGGTTGGTCATCGTCGTCAGGACCCAGCCGCGCAAATTGAGGCCGCGCCACTGGCCGCGCCGGGCCAGAACCTTTTCCACGCAATCCTGAAGCAGATCCTCGCCTTCGGCATCCGAGCGGGTGAGACTGCGGGAATAGCGGCGGAGCGAAGGAAGGAGGGCCAGGATCTGGCCCTCGAACGTATCGGGTGGAGGCTTCTTCACGCTAGCCTCATCAGGGCTTGGCGACATCCCAGACACCGCCGACGCCGTCGCCGGTGGCATCGCCGGACTTGGTGTCCTTCACAAAGTAATAGAGCGGCATGCCGTCCTTTGCCCACTGCTTCTTTCCATCCTTGCGTTCGACGAGCGAGTATGCGCCTTCGGCCTTGGCACCGCTAGCGGCGAGGAAGGGCGGCCAGTTGGTGGCGCACTTGTCGTAGCAGTTCGTCATGCCCTTTTCGTCTTTCTTGTAGGTATAGAGCGTCATGCCCTTTTCGCCGGCCAAAACCTTGCCCTTGGCCGTTTCGACGGTGGTGACGGCCGGGGCTGCAAAGGCTGCAGTGGCGGTGGCAGCGACGAGCGCAAGCACGGACAGGAATTTCACGGACTTCATGGTTTCTCTCCTCGGGTTAGGCACGCATGTTTGCGATACCTGACATGAGACACGGCAAGCGTCCGTTTTATTCCGTTTCTTTCAAGTGTCAGTTCGGATTGAAAACCACATAGCAGTCCCGTCCGGCAGCCTTGGCGTTGTAGAGGGCACCATCAACGTTGCGCAGCAGGTCTCTGCGGCGGCCACCGCCTTGCGGGGCAAGGGCTGCACCGATACTCAGGCGGGCCCGGATAATATTTCCCTCGATAGTGAAGGGGCTGCGGAACGCCGAGAGCAGGCGTTCGGAGACGGAGACCAACGCTTCGGTGTTCGGCGGGTTCGGTACGAAGACCGCAAACTCGTCACCGCCCATGCGCACGACGATGTCGCTGGAGCGGATGACCGAACGGATCCGATTTGCCGCCTCCCGCAGCACCTCGTCGCCGATATGGTGGCCGAGCGTATCGTTGATCGACTTGAAGCCGTCCATGTCGAGATAGAGGGCGCCAAATGTCTGGCCGGAGGCGAGGGCTGATTCCAGCGCGCGGTCGACGATGGCATCGAGCGCCGATCGGTTAAGGAAGCCGGTCAGCGGATCGGTCATGGCCGCAGTGCGCAGGCTGCTTTCGGCAAGGCCCATGACGAAATTCGCTTTTTGCAGGCGCAGAAGCGCGCTCGCGACACGGGCGAAACGGCGGAGATTGGCTGCCTCTTTTTCGGTGAAGAGGCGCGGCTTCTGGTCGAGGATGCAGAAGGCGCCGATTACCAGCTCGTTTTCCAGTTCCAGCGGTGCGCCGGCATAAAACCGGAAATGCGGTGGGCCCGTCACATAGGGCGCGGCATTGAGTTCCGCATCCTGTTCCAGATCGGGAACGACGACCATGTCGTTTGTGAAGACGACACGAGTGCAGAAGGAAAGGTCGCGCGGGCATTCCGAAAGCTGCATGCCCGCTTCGCCAGCGATGCGCAGCCAGTCCTCGTCGACGATGTTAACGGCGGCATAGGGCATCGCGAACGCATCCTTGGCGAGCTCGGCAAGGGCCGCAAGCTCCGGCGTCGGGCTGCTGCTGATGGCGCTCAGCGACCGCACGGCAAGCAACCTCTGCGGTTCATTGACTGGAATCCGGACAGTCTGCCCCATTCGAATCTCCACCTCTATCAAAGACAATGAATAGAAATGGCCCTACTGAAAATCTCCGCAAGGGCTAAAATTCGCCAGCGTTAACTGGCAGTTGCCGCGGGCGGCGTCGCGGCGGAGTGCTGCCGATGACGCTTGCGAGGCTAGGCAAGGCAACTGAAAGGTTCTAGTGTCCGCCCGCCTGCGTGACTGGCGAGACAGATGGAGAACCATCGGAAGCGCAGGTCTCCGACGCCGCTCGCCTGGGCACCAAAATAAATCCTGTAACGTGTGCCATGCCCATGCAGAACCAGAATCCCCGCCTCATCGAAGCCCTTTCGCAACTTGATCAGCTTACAAACTGGGAGCAGCGTCCGCGCGGCGAGATGCGTGTCGGGCTGGAGCCGATCCTCGATCTCTCGGCCCGTCTCGGTAATCCCCACCGCGCATTCCGTTCTATCCATGTTGCGGGCACCAAGGGCAAGAGTTCGACCTCGGCGTTGCTGGAAGCCGGCTTGCGCCATGCTGGCATTTCCGTCGGGCGTTATGCTTCTCCGCATGTCGAGCATATTTCCGAGCGCGTCAGCGTGAACGGCCGTCCGGTTGAGGAAGCGGTGCTGGCCGAGGCGCTTTTCCTGGCGCTCGATGCCTTGCGGGCGGCGAGGTCGGAAGGAACTGCTGCGGAAGCCGCGACATGGTTTGACATGCTGACGGCCGCGGGTTTTCTGATCTTCCGCGATGCCGGCATCGAATGGGCAGTAGTTGAGACAGGCCTGGGCGGACGGTTGGATTCGACCAATATCGTCGACAGCGATGTTTCCATCATCACCAATATCGGCCTCGAACATACGGAGATATTGGGCAAGACGCGGGCAGCCATTGCCTTCGAAAAGGCCGGTATCATCAAGCCGCGCACAACCGTCGTGACACCGCTTGAAGCAGATGACGAGGCGGGTGCCGTAATCGCAAGGCGGGCAGCAGAGATCGATGCACGTCTGATCCGTCCGGATTTTTCCGGAGCGTCGACGATTGCCGGGCGCAATATTGCAGTCGCAGGTGCTGCGCTCGATGTGCTCGGCAAACTCGGCATCAAGGCGCGCGAAGGCAAAGCGGTCGGCGGATGGCTGATTGACGCCGAGGCCGAGCAGGAATCGCAACTGCCGGGGCGGATGGAGCGCTTCGTCGTGCCAGCCGGGAGCAGGGGCGTTTCTGTCGCGCTCGACGGAGCGCATGTGCCCTTCAATCTCGAAGCGGTGCTCGACGATCTCTCGGGTATGGAGGGATTTTCCGGGCCGGGCATCGCAGTCGTTGCGATTGCGGCGGACAAGGATGCCACGGGGCTTCTGGAGGTGATGGGGCGTTACGGTGTCTCGCCGATCTTCACCTCAGTTTCGGATCGTTTTCGGTCCGCTGTTGAAATGCGGCAACTTGCCGACAAGATCGGTCTTGCGAGCGAGATGATCGAGGATCCGCAGAAAGCTTATGAGGCGGCGCTCGCGAGAGCTTCTGCAGCCAGCGCGTGGGTGCTCGTGACGGGATCGCTTTATCTCGTCGGGCTGCTGCGCGAGAGCATCACCCGCGAAGCCGTAAAGGGCTAGCGCCGCGAAATCGGCGGGATTGCCATCATTTTCAGTCGCTTAAGATCTGCAAATTTCGTCTCACGGAAGAGTGAAACCTTAATTGTATTGCGCGCAATCAAATTGTGCGGTATCAGTCTTGTTGTTGGCACTCGAAAGGAACACAACATGCTTAATTTTCTGAGGATTTCTCTGGTTGCCGGTGCGATTGCCGCGATGGCTTCTCCCTCGTTTTCGGCAGATGCGAAGCCGACGGTGGTCCTGGTGCATGGCGCTTTCGCCGATGCGTCGAGCTGGAACGGCGTCATCAAAAAGCTCGAAAAAGATGGCTACCCGGTGGTCGCTGTCGCCAATCCGCTTCGCGGCGTCAAATCCGATGGTGACTATGTCAGGCGTGTTGTTGCGGGCGTGAAGACCCCTGTCGTCCTGGTCGGGCATTCCTACGGTGGCTCAGTGATCACCGACGCTGCCTCATCCGCAACCAATGTGAAATCGCTTGTCTATGTCGCGGCATTTGCACCCGACAATGGTGAAACCGCTGCAGCCCTGTCCGGAAAATTTCCGGGCGGCACTTTGGCATCTGCCCTTGCCGAACCCGTCGCCTTGGACGGAGGCGTGAAGGACCTCTACATTGACCAGGCCAAATTCCATGATCAGTTCGCAGCCGACGTGCCGAAAGACGAAGCTCGCCTGATGGCGGCAACGCAGCGACCGATCACCGACGCGGCGCTGAATGAAGCTACCGACAAGGCAGCGTGGAAGACGATCCCGGCTTATTTCGTCTATGGCGATGCGGATAAGAACATTCCCGCAAAGGCCCTGCAGTGGATGGCCGACCGCGCGAAGTCGAAGGATACGGTCGTGGTGCATGGCGCATCCCACGTCGTCATGGTCTCTCATCCCGACAAAGTCGCGAAGTTGATCGAAGAGGCAGCTACGAGCAAGTAGCCTGCGACGCAGCTCGCTCGCAGGCGCCAGCTTCAAACGATGCGGGCCGGGGATCGTCGGCCCGGCACGCATCCACGCATCATCAAGGGAATTTCGCCTTGCCTATGCCGGGCGAATCCTGCCAAGTCGCTTCCATGCAATTCGCCCCTCAACAGGATGAAGCCCTGAAGGCCGTTTCCAATTGGCTGAAGGAGGGCAGGTCGCCGCTCTTCCGTCTGTTCGGCTATGCCGGAACGGGCAAGACGACGCTTGCCAAGCATTTTGCCGAACATGTGGATGGCGACGTGCTGTTTGCGGCCTTCACCGGCAAGGCGGCGCAAGTGCTGCGCTCGCGGGGGGCATCGAATGCCAAGACCATCCATTCGCTGATCTACCGGCCGCGCGGCGAGGAAGAGGTGGAGGATGAGGAAACCGGCAAGACTTCGATCGCGCCGATGTTTTCCATCAACCGCCAGAGCCCGGTCGCCAAGGCGGCGCTGATCATCGTCGACGAATGCTCGATGGTGGACGAGGCGCTCGGCAAGGACCTGATGAGTTTCGGCACGCCGATCCTCGTGCTCGGTGATCCCGGCCAGCTGCCGCCGGTGTCGGGCGGTGGCTATTTCACCAATCAGGAGCCGGATTATCTGTTGACAGATATCCACCGGCAGGCGCGCGACAATCCGATCATCCAGCTTGCCATGCAGGTGCGCGAGGGCAACGAGATCATGTATGGCGACTACGGCAAGGCGCAGGTGATCTCGAAGAACGAGGTGACGCAACCGCTCGTCATGGATGCCGATCAGGTACTTGTTGGCACAAACAAGACGCGGCGGCGCTATAATCAGCGCCTGCGGGAACTCAAGGGTTTTACGACCGAACATCCGCAGACCGGCGACAAGCTGGTCTGCCTGCGCAACGATCCGGCAAAGGGCCTGCTCAACGGCTCGCTCTGGCAGGTCATGACCTCATCCAAGGAAACGACGAAGCCGGGCATCAATCTGCTGGTCCGCCCCGAAGATGACGACATGGATCGGGGGGCTGCGAAGATCAAGCTCCTGAAGCAAGCCTTCGAGAATGTGGAAGGCGAGATTCCCTGGAACACGCGCAAGCGCTATGACGAGTTCGACTACGGCTATGCGCTGACCGTGCACAAGGCGCAAGGTTCGCAGTGGAACAATGTCGTGCTGTTCGACGAAAGCTGGGCTTTCCGCGATACGCGCGAGCGCTGGCTTTACACCGCGATTACACGGGCAGCAGAAACGCTGACGATTGTCCGCTGAAGATTGGCGTTCACTGCCGTGCAGATGCGGTGGCGGCCGCAGCCGGCGTGGGCAGAATCAGGCCTGCACGATGCCGAGGAGAACCGCCTTGGCGATGGCCTGGAAGCGGTTATTGGCATGGAATTTCATGATAATGTCGGCTTCGAGCGCGCGCGCTTCCTCATGCCTGAGGTCGAGGGCGCGGGCGATGCGCTGCGTCGAATATCCCTCGGCCATCAGCTCCAGGCATTGGCGCTCCTGATCGGTCAGGCTCGCAGGATCCCTGTTGTCATTAATCGGCGGTAGATCGAGGCTGCTGTCATAATCGAGAAGATCGCTCACCTGCTGCAACTGCCGGTGCAAAGTCGACATTTCGGCCGTCAGTTCGCGCTTGCGCTGGGAGAGGGCCTCGTGGAAGATCGACTCGGCCTCTTCCTGTGAGGCTGCGCTGCGCAAGACGTCCATCAATTCCTGGATGACGGCAATCGGCATGCCGGTTTCGCGGCAGACGGTGATGACCGCCATGCGCATCACATCATCCTGATCGTAAACGCGCATCAGGCCGATGCGGTTGGCGGAAATCAGGCCCTTCTCTTCGTAGAAATGCAGCGTCCTGTGCGTGACGCCGAAAGCATTTGCCATGTCGGCGATGGGAATGGGACCTTGCGGAATATCCGGCGGCAAAGCAGCCGAAGGCAGGAACCGGTATTTCGACCGGGCCTCCGAAGCTATACCGGCGGCAGCAAACATACGTTTGGAACCGTCTGGCATGAACCCTCCTGGGGCAGATAGTTGCACCTCATGCGGCTTTGCCAGTTGCTTCCGGAGCGCGGCGAGCGGGGTTTCCTCTAGCGTTCTTATCGTTGGAAGAAGCAGTACTCGGCGTACTTACTCGTTACGCAGTGCCCACAATATGCGCGGACGGTTTCTTTTGTAAGTGCTAAAAATAACCGTTTTCAAATGGGATAGCAATGTTGCGGCATCTCAATCCGCCTCTTGCTTGGTGTGTGGTAAAATAGAACCACACGGTCCGCCGTCGCTGATGAGTGATCTTTTGACGGAACGGGAGTTACTATTCTCGGTACGCCCATGATGTCGACCGCGGTGGCGCGCGCGACCATCAAGGGCAGGCATGAATGCATGCGCGAATCTCATTGGCGTTGGCGGGCGGCTTGCCTTAAAAGCAGAGCCAGTCTCCACCCCGACGGATATCGCCATGCCCGCCAAACTCTCCGTGAACCTCAATGCAATCGCCATGCTGCGCAACCGGCGCGATCTGCCCTGGCCAAGCGTGGAAGGGCTTGGGCGTGTCGCGCTTGCCGCCGGCGCTTCGGGGCTGACCGTGCATCCGCGGCCGGACCAGCGGCATATCCGCTTTTCCGATCTGCCCGTGATCCGCAATCTGATCGATGACGAGTTTCCGGAAGCCGAATTCAATATCGAGGGCTATCCGACGGAGGAATTCCTGGAGCTTTGCGCTGGGGCACAGCCGGAGCAGGTGACACTGGTGCCTGACGATCCCTCGCAGGCGACCTCCGATCACGGCTGGGATTTCCGCAAGCATCAGGCGTTGCTGACGGATGTCGTGGCGCGGCTGAAGAAAATGGGATGCCGTGTTTCGCTATTTGCCGACGGCGATGGCGACGCGGAGGCGGTGAAGGCCGCGAAGGCGACGGGTGCCGACCGTATAGAGCTTTACACCGGCCCCTATGGCGGCTGCTACGATGCGCCTGAACGTGTGGGACCGATCCTCGAAGGGCTCGGCAAGACGGCGGATGCCGCACTTGCGCTGGGCCTTGCTGTCAATGGCGGCCATGACCTGACGGTGGCAAATCTGCCTGCGCTGATCAAGCGTATTCCCGATCTCGCCGAAGTCTCGATCGGCCACGGGCTGACGGCGGATGCGTTGGAATATGGCATGGCGGAGACGGTGCGCCGCTTCTGCCGGGCCTGCGGCCAGAAGATCTGAAAACGGCCCGCCCTCTGACGACACGAGGGCAGGCCCGAGGCAGACTCAGGCAGTGAGCGCGGCCTTATTGGCGACGAAGTAGTCCTTCAGCGACTGCGGCTGCTTTCCCGTCAGCTTGCTGAAATCGTCGGTGACGATATCGAATTTGCCAGCGCGTATATTGGCATCGGCGGAAACCAGCATGTCGGCGACAAAGCCCGGCAGGCCGGCGCCACGGATGCCCTGGCCGAGTTGCTCGTCGCTGACCGGTACGACTTCCAACGGCTTGCCGGTGGCCTCGGTGACAATTGTGGCGATTTCCTTTGAGGTCAGTGACTGCTTTCCGGTTAGCGTATAAGTGCCGGTGGTACCGGCGGCGAGGACGGAAGCGATGGCGAGCGCGCAGTCGTCACGCGAGATTGTCGAGATTTTGCCGTCACCTGCCGAGGTGAACCACTTTCCGGTCTGCAGATTGTGCGGCATGCCGTGCAGGTAGTTGTCGTGATACCAGGCGTCGCGGACGATCGCGTAAGGGATGCCGCTTTCCTTGATGGCATTTTCCGTGCCGAGATGGTCGGGCGCGAAGGTGACGAGCGAATCGTCCGGAGACGGCATGGAAGTGTAGGTGATGTGCTTCACGCCGGCCTTGACGGCAGCAGCGACGGCTGCCTTGTGCTGGGTCAGGCGCTTGCCGGGTTTGTCAAGCGCGTCAGTGCTGATGATCAGCAGGCGGTCGATACCGGCGAAGGCAGCTTCGAGGCTGGCAGCATCATCGAAATCTGCCTTGCGGGTGATCACACCCTGGGCGGCGAGGGTGGCGAGCTTCTCCGGACTGCGGGTTGCGGCGACGATGTTTGCCGGGGCGACCTTGTAGCTTTCGATCAGGTGATGAATGACACGCTGGCCGAGCTGGCCTGCAGCGCCGGTGACGAGAATGGTTTCGCTCATGGTATCCTCTAGTGGTTGACAGGTAGTCTCAAAAAGAGAGTAACACTAGAATAGGAATTGACCCGAGACTGTAAAGAAGGCAGTTTTTCGGGAGTTCGTTACCAAAAGGGAACCAGCTCATGGCCGGAACAGTCGTCAATCTGAAAGCGAGAACAGACCAAGCCGAAGGGCTGGGTGGACGGCGCGAGATCGACCTCGCGAGCCTGGATTTCACCAATTGCCCGGTTCGTGATGTGTTACAGCAGATCGGTGGCAAATGGTCGACGCTGATTCTCGAAGCGCTTGCCAAGCAGCCCTATCGTTTCGGCGAGTTGCGCCGGATGATCCCCGATATTTCCCAGCGCATGCTGACCCAGTCGCTGCGTGACCTGCAGCGGGACGGCTATATCGAGCGGGAGGTTTTTCCAACAAAGCCGCCGAGTGTGGAATACCGGATGACGGAACTTGGGCGATCGCTCTATACGGCGCTGTCACAGTTGTTGAACTGGGCTGAGGCGAACCATGACCAGGTTCGCGCGGCACGCCTCCAATTCGATACCGAGCAGGGGTAGGGGGCAGGCGGTCGAGCCGCCTGACCCGGACATGATTACTTCCCGCGGCCTTCCGTCAGGAAGAACAGGAAGGCGAGTGCCGGGAAGCAGAAGCCGATCCAGGCCGCCAGCGTCCATCCACCGGTTGCATAGGCCCAGCCGCCGAGTGCCGAACCGATCGCGCCGCCGGTAAAGAAGGTCGCCATGAACAGGCCGTTCAGGCGGCCGCGATGTTCCGGGCTCAGGCCGTAGATGGCGCGCTGGCCGCAGACGAGATTGGTCGTCACGCCGAAATCCAAGAGGATCGCGGCAGCCGTCAGCAGGATGAGCGCCGTCAGCGAGCCGTCGGCGGCGAACTGACTGATGAGGAAGGAACCCATGCCGAGCAGCATGGCGAGCGTGGAGGCGATCTTCGTCATGCCTCGGTCGGCCAGGCGACCGGCGATGGGCGAGGCGATGGCGCCGGCAGCACCAGCGAGCGCGAAGAGGGCGATGCCGCTCTGCGATATGCCGAAAGCGGGGCTTGCGAGCAGCAGCGGTGCGGTCGTCCAGAACAGGCTGAAAGCGCCGAACATGCCGGCTTGATAAAGGGCGCGGCGCTGCAGCACCCGCGAATTCAGTGCCAGATGGCCCATGGAGGTCAGCAGTTCACCATAACGCAGCTTCGTGTGGGGAACGCGGACCGGCAGGTTGGCGCGCAGTACGATGCCGAGTGCGATCATGACGGCGGCGGTGACATAATAGACCATATGCCAGGAGGATGCTTCGGCGACGAGGCTCGCGAAGGGGCGGGCAAGCATGATGCCGCAGAGCAGCCCGCTCATGACATTGCCGACCACCTGGCCGCGCGTCGCGTCCGGCGCCATACTGGCGGCGAAGGGAACGAGGACCTGCGCTGCGACCGAGGCGAGGCCGATACAGAGCGAAGCCGTCAGGAACATGCCCGGCGTGGAGGAGAAGGCCGCGCCGATGAGGGCAAGTGCGGAACCGACAGTCAGCGTCAGGATGAGGCGGCGGTTTTCAAAAAGGTCGGCAAGCGGCACCAGGAGCAGAAGGCCGAGACCATAGCCTATCTGCGTGAGCGTGACGATGAGGCCAGTTGCGGCAGGCGAGAAACCGAGATCGGCGCTGATCAGGCCTGCCAGTGGCTGACCGTAATAGAGGTTGGCGGCGACGAAGCCGCAGGAGGCTGCAAAAAGGAAGGTTAGCCAGGGGGATAGGGCGCGGGGCATGGCCGCATCCTGCGTGGTGGCTGAAACGCTCATCAGAAACTCCAATAGGCAATGATTGGGAGGATTGAATGCAATTTTTTCGTCTGTCGCCACCCGATCCCTGACCGGATGACGGTATTTCTGTCATCAAGTTACGAGACGCATTGCGGCCTCGGCCGCAGCCATCATCTCTTTCTCGCCGCGTCCCGTCCTCCCGATGACGCGAAAGCCCTTCGTCAGGCAGAGAAATGTGAGGGCCGTGGCATCGGCATCCACGTTCGATGGAATCGTGCCATCGGTCTGGCCGATGCGGATGAGATCGGCCATCAGCTTTTCGTCAGCGGAAAAGGCGGCGGCCACATGTTCCGCAGTCTCCTCGTCGAGAAGCGAAATGTCGTTTGCGCCACCGACGACGAGGCAGCCCTTGAGGCCCGCTTCGCCGTGGGAAAGCTCGGCATAATACAGGACCATCTGGAAGACCTTTTCGCGGCCCGTCTTTACGGATGCGATCTTCGCCTCCAGCCGGCCGCGGCCGAGCTGGCGATAGCGCCTGAAGGCGGCAAGAAAGATGCCGCGTTTATCCTTGAAGGCCTTGTAGACGCTGCCGGAGGCAAGGCCCATGGCTTCGGTCAATTCGCTGATGGAGGCGGCATGGTAGCCGCGTTCGGAGAACACGCGCAAAGCCGCATCGAGTGCCGAGTCCATGTCGAATTCGCGCGGGCGGCCGCGGCTGCGGGTTTTCGGGTCAGGTGTGAGGGTGTCAACGGTCATGGCGCCTAATTAGGGAATGACCGTTTCCAAATCAAGTAAAATTTCTGCAAGGCAGCAAAATCAGAGGTCGAGCACCCAGGTCTGACCGTTGGCCTCCGGGCCGAACATGCGGTGTCTCTCTTCGGAGACAAGCTGGAAGCCGGCCTTCTGATAGATGGCACGGGCGGCGTGGAGGAAGTCGTTGGTCCAGAGCGAAATCTGCCGGTACCCCTTGCGGCGGGAGAAGGCGATGCACTCGTCGACCAGTTGCCTGCCAAGGCCGAGACCGCGGGCGGCCTTGTCGACATAGAGCAGGCGGAGCTTGGCAATGCCGTCGCCGCCGTTGGTGATCAGCACCGAGCCGAGATTGATGCCGCCGCGCTCGGCGATCCAGCAATATTCCATCTCGGGGTCGAAATTGGCGAGGAACTTGCCGGCGACGTCGGCCACCAGTCCCTCGAAGCGCAGGTCCCAGCCATATTCCTCGGCATAGAAACGCCCCTGGCTCTGGACGATCCAGCCGATATCGCCGGCACGATGCGGGCGGATGACGGCGGCAGCCGGTCTTGCCTGCGGTTCGAGGATCGCGCGGATCGTATGCATAGCGGCAACGGCTGCCTGCGGCTCGCCATCGGCGAGCGTGTCGAAGCGGGCGGCGATCTGGGCGTTGGAGCGGCGGCCAAGCTCTTCGAACTGGGTACGTCCCTTGCCGGTGACAGTGAGGATCTGGCTGCGCTGATCGGTAGGATCGGGCGTTGCCTCGATGAGGTTCTCTTCACGGAAGCGCTTGAGGATGCGGCTGAGATAGGCGGGATCGAGCTGCAGGTCGCGGGCGAGGGCGCCGGCATTGACCCCATTGTGCGTGCCGATCTCGAAGAGCACGCGCGCATCCGTCAGCGTGAAGGGGGTATCGAGATAGGCCTTGTTCAGCAGTCCGAGGAAGTTCGTGTAGAAGCGATTGAATTCGCGGGCGGATTCAATGAGGGCGATATCGGTCATAGCAGGGTCTCCTGACAGAAACCCTGCTGCTTTTATTTGACTGAGTCAATTAAATTGATTTAGGCCGCGTCTTCTTCTTCGTTTGCGAGTTCTCCCTCGAACGCGAAATCGACAGCGGCGCGGGCATGGATTGCTGTCGTGTCGAAACCGGGCAGGGGCAGATGATCGGGATCGAGGATCAGGCAGATCTCGGTGCAGCCGAGGATGATGCTGTCGGCGCCCTTGGCATGGGCACGTTCGATCACGGCCATCAGTTTTTCACGCGAGCTGTCGAGCACCTTGCCCGCGCAGAGTTCGTTGAAAATGATGTCATGGACGGTGGTGCGGTCGGCGGCATCAGGCACGACGATGTCGAGGCCGAGGCTCTTCATGCGGTCGGTATAGAAGCCGTGTTCCATCGTGTAACGCGTGGCGAGCAGCAGCGGACGCCTGGAGCCTGCTGCGTGGATCGTCTTCGCGGTCTCGTCGATGATGTGGATCAGCGGCACGGAAATATGTGTAGCAACCTCGGGCGCAATCAGGTGCATGGTATTGGTGCAAATCAGCACGCAATCGGCACCGGCGGTCTGCAGGCGCAGCGCAACATCGCCAAGGCGCGAGGCAGCCTTATCCCAGGCGCCGGCCTTCTGCAGGGCAACGATTTCCTCGAAATTCACCGAATGCATTGTCAGTTCGGCAGAGGCGAGACCGCCCAGGCGCTCCCGCACCATTTCGTTGATAAGACGATAGTAAACTGCCGAACTTTCAAAGCTCATGCCGCCGATGAGGCCGATTGTTTTCATGAATGCTCGCTCCCTTGAGTGTTTTCTGATGTCCTGATGATGCTGCAGATCGGGCGCGATGTGTTTGCGTTGTTTGTTCTTTTGCATCGTTCTGTGCTATGCTTTTGCACCATATTCGATTTCTATGCAAAATTTCAGCGTGGACTTTTCATGATCGACGATCGCGACAGGCGGATTCTCGATATCCTGCAAGAGAATGCGGGCATCTCGGTGACCGAGCTTGCCGAACAGGTGGCGCTTTCGGTGTCCGCCTGTTCGCGGCGCATCCAGCGGCTGGAGGAGACCGGCCATATCGCACGGCGCATCGTCGTGCTCGATCGGGAGAAGATGGGCGTGCCGACGACCGTCTTCGCGCTCGTGAAGACCGCACATCATTCCGACGAGTGGACCGAGAGTTTTCGCCGCGCGATCAGCGATATCCCTGAGATCGTCGAGGCGCACCGGCTGACCGGCAACTACGATTACATCCTCAAGATCGTGCTGCCGCGCGTCGAGCATTACGACGTCATCTACAAGCGGATCGTACGGCGGATCGAACTTTTCGACGTTTCGGCATCGATTTCCATGGAACTCCTGAAACATGGTACGTCCATACCTGTCTCCTATGCCTGAAATTGCGGGGAGATATGCCGAAACGGCAGTTGAATCCTTCGTGCGATGGGCGACATTGCTGAAGCAGGGTGACGAAAGGTAGGGATCATGAGCGAACATCACGTCGTCGTTGTCGGCGGCGGTTTCGGCGGGCTACAGCTTGTCAATGGATTGAAAGGCCTGGGATCAATGGGAGGGGGCGTGAAGATCACGCTCATAGACCGGCGCAACCACCATCTCTTCCAGCCGCTCCTTTATCAGGTGGCAACGACCATCCTGTCCACCTCCGAGATCGCCTGGCCGATCCGCCATCTCTATGCCGACCGGCCGGAGGTGACCACGCTGCTCGGCGAGGTCAATGGCGTCGATGTCAAGGCAAAGACCGTTTCCTTACGCAGCGGCATGATGCTGAACTACGATACTCTGGTGCTGGCGACTGGTGCTACGCACGCTTATTTCGGTCATGACGAATGGGAGCCGGTAGCGCCGGGCCTGAAGACGCTGGAGGACGCGACGACGATCCGTCGCCGTGTGCTGCTCGCCTTCGAGCGGGCGGAAGTGGAAAGCGATCCGGCGGCGCGCGACGCGTTTTTGACCTTCTCCATCGTCGGGGCCGGCCCGACGGGCTGCGAACTTGCCGGCATTATCGCCGAACTGGCGCATTTCACGCTGCCCAAGGAATTCCGCAACATTGATACACGCAGAACCCGCGTCGTGCTGATCGAGGCCGGGCCGCGTGTGCTCCCGGCCTTCGCCGAGGAGCTTTCGGCCTATGCGCAAAAGGCACTGGAGAAGCTCGGCGTGGAGGTGCTGACGGGAACGCCGGTGACGCAATGCACGGCCGACGGGGTGACCGTCGGCGAAAACTTCATTCCGAGCCGCACCATCGTCTGGGCGGCGGGCGTTCAAGCCTCGCATGCGGCGCGCTGGCTTGGCGTGCCGGCCGACCGGGCGGGGCGCACCATCGTCGAGAAGGACCTAACGGCGCCGGGCCTGCCAGATGTCTTCGTGATCGGCGATACGGCATCTGTAATGCGTGAGGATGGAAAGCCGGTGCCGGGCATCGCGCCGGCGGCCAAGCAGCAAGGCGGCTACGTGGCGAAAGTGATCCGCGCCCGTCTCTCCGGCAAACCTGCGCCGGGGCCATTCAAATATTTTCATCAGGGAAGCTTGGCGACGATCGGCAAGAGTGCGGCAATCATCGATTTTGGCCGCTTCAAGCTCAAGGGCTGGCTTGCCTGGTGGATCTGGGGCCTTGCCCACATCTATTTCCTGATCGGCACGCGCTCACGCTTCACCGTCGCCTGGAACTGGTTCTGGATCTATATGAGCGGCCAGCACAGCGCCCGACTGATTACCCAGCGCGAGACGATGCGCGACGACGGGTAGAGAGGCGTCTTTGCCTTCACGTCACTGAGGATGACGGCGAGAAAAAGGGCAGCTTTTGACGCTGCCCTTGGCTTCATTGACGAGCGTGCGCTGCTTACCTGGCGTCATCCTCGGGCTTGTCCCGAGGATCTGCTACGTTGCAGATGCCCGGGACAAGCCCGAGGATGACGAAAGTTCGGTGCAGGCCCCGCAATCTCAGGGCGGCTCGGGAGCCGCCCTTTCCGTTTAATCAGGCTGCCAGCGAGGCGATGTCGATGACGAAGCGGTAGCGGACGTCGCTCTTCAGCACGCGCTCATAGGCTTCGTTGACCTGCTGGATGTTGATCTTCTCGATTTCGGAAACGATGTTGTGCTCGCCGCAGAAGTCGAGCATTTCCTGGGTCTCCTTGATCGAGCCGATCATCGAGCCGGAAATGCTCTTGCGGCCTGGGATGATCGAGAAGGCATGAACCGGGATCGGATTCTCGGGCGCGCCGACCACGACGAAGGCGCCGTCGACCTTGACCAGACCGAGATAGGCGTTCCAGTCAATCTCGGCACTGACGGTGCAGATGACGAGGTCGAACGCGCCGCGGAGCTTCGTAAAGGTCTCCGGGTCGTTGGTGGCATAATATTGCTTGGCGCCGAGCTTCAGGCCGTCTTCCTTCTTGGAGAGCGTCTGGGAGAGCACGGTGATATCAGCGCCCATGGCCGCACCGAGCTTGACGCCCATATGGCCGAGGCCGCCCATGCCAACGATCGCGACCTTCTTGCCGGGGCCGGCCTTCCAGTGGCGCAGCGGCGAATAGAGCGTGATGCCGGCGCAGAGCAGCGGTGCGGATGCATCGAGCGGAAGGTTGTCCGGAATGGACATGACATAGCCTTCCTTGACGACGATCGAGTCGGAATAGCCGCCCTGAGTGCGGGTCTTGCCGTCGGCTTCGAACTCGTTGTAGGTGCCGACGAGGCCCGGCATATACTGTTCGCGGTCGACGTCGCGGGTGGCGCAGCCGACGCAGGAATCGACGAAGCAGCCGACGCCGACGCGGTCGCCGACCTTGAATTTGGTCACTTCAGAACCGACAGCCGTCACGATACCGGCGATCTCGTGGCCAGGCACGATCGGGTAGACGGCATTCTTCCATTCGTTGCGGACGGTATGGATGTCCGAATGGCAGATGCCGGCGAACTTGATCGCGATGACGACATCATCCGGGTTCGGATTGCGGCGTTCGAAGGTGAAGGGGGTCAGCGGCTTGGAAGCGTCGGTCGCGGCGTAGCCTCTTGCAATAGGCATGGGAACCTTCCTTTCGATTCAGAGGGGTGGGAGAGAGGATGACGAACTATTGCCAGGAAGCACGCAGCAGCGTTAGAGCGATACTCTCAGCTTTTTGCACGATCCTGCAAAAGTGAGCCGGGCACCTGTTTGAGAAACGGAAAGGCCACCTTAGATTAAGGTCATATCGCAGGCGTGAGACAGAAAGAGTTGCCGCATGACATTGCCTTTCAATCCCTATCGGGAAATCGCCGATATCGCGATGCGCTTTGCGCCCGGCGATGGCGAGTTCCGGACCTCGATTGGCAATCTTCATATCAGTCGCCGCTCTAAACCCAGCGATCCGCTGCATAGCAGCTACAAGCCGTGTTTTGCCTTCGTGCTGCAGGGCGCCAAGAGCCTTCGTCTCGGCAATGAATTTATCAGCTATGGGACCGGGGATTATCTGCTGACCTCGCTCGACCTGCCGGTCGCCTGGCGCGTCACCGAGGCCAGTCCCGAGGTGCCGCATCTTTGTCTGGGTCTTGCGATCGATTCGGAAAAGCTGCTCGAGCTCTTAAGCCGCATCGATATTCCGCGCCCTGCCGCTCACACCGACGGCCAGCGCGGCATGACAGTCAATGTCGCCCCGCCGGAGCTTCTTGACGCTGCCGTGCGCCTGCTGCGCTTGCTCGATCGTCCAGACGACATTCCGGCGATGGCGCCACTGATCGAGCAGGAAATCCTTTACCGGATACTGACCGGGCCAAATGGCGAGCGGTTGATCAACATCGCCACTGCCGACAGCCACAGCAACAGGATCGCGCGGGCCGTCGCCTGGCTGAAGGAGAATTTCGCCCGGCCGCTGCGCATCGAGGACCTCGCCGACCACGTCAACATGAGCGCGTCTTCGTTCCACCATCACTTCAAATCGGTAACGGCGATGACGCCGATGCAGTATCAGAAGCAGCTTCGCCTGCACGAGGCACGCCGGCTGATGCTGGTGGAGCGGCTCGATGCCGGCACGGCCGGTCATCGGGTCGGCTATCAGAGCCCGTCGCAGTTCAGCCGCGAATACAGCCGCCTCTATGGCGCGTCACCGGCCCGCGATGTCGACGGCGCCAGGGATGCTGTCGCAGCGGAATAAGGCTCAGCCCGGAAGTTTCAGCGCCTTGTCGTTCTGGCACTTGGCCAGCTTCAGCTGGCGGAAGGAGAGGATGCGCGTGATGTGCTCCTTGCCGTCGGTCTCGACGCTCATGCAGGCGCAGGCATAGCCATAATTGCCGTTCGTCTTCACATAGTCATGCTCGGAAATGTCGGGGATCAGGTCCATGCCTTCGGGCTCGTCGCCGCTTCCCTGTGTCATGATCGTCCAAGTGTTTTCCGCATCGTCCAGCCACCAGTTGGCGGGCGTCGGGTTCTGGACCCAGCCGCAGCGCGTCTCCGCAGCAAGAGCCGGAACGGCGAGGACTAAAGATAGAGAGGCGGCGAAAGCTATTGTCTTCATGGCGATTCTCCCTGGCGCGGATGCTCACCTATTTGCCTGCCTTCGAACAGCCGAATTCCGTTGTTTCATATGATACGAAAAAATCTCCTGATGCTTCTTGACGGGAGCATGCGATCCGGCGCATAAACACCGCGAACCGTACCGTACGGTACGTAAATGGGGAGCAGAAACCGTGTCAGTCGATGTTGCAGAGCCGAGCGAGTTTTCGCCACGCCAGAACGCTGTTCTGGAGCAGGCGCTGCAGCTTCTCGTCGACGGAGGCGAAAAGGCGCTGACAACATCGGGCGTCGCCCGCGCCGCCAATTGCTCCAAGGAAAGCCTCTACAAGTGGTTCGGCGACCGTGACGGTCTGCTGTCTGCCATGATCGCCTATCAGGCGAGCAAGGTGCGCACCTTCGAGCGCAGCGGCGAGCGGCTGACCTATACGAGCCTGCACGACCATCTCGTCATCTTCGCTCGCGATCTTCTCGAAGTTCTGGCCGGCGACGTGTCGCTGGCGCTCAATCGGCTGGCGATCGGCCAGTCGCATCGTGATGGTTCCAAGCTCGGCAAGCTGCTGCTCGAACGCGGCCGGCGGCAGATCGACCGCCGCGCCATGGCGTTGATCGATGCGGGAAAAAGGGCAGGGCTCCTGCGCTTCCATGATGCCGACGAAGCCTATCATACGCTCTACGGCCTCATCGTTTCCGACCTGCATGTGCGCATGCTGCTCGGCGAGCCGGGGCTGAAGGATACCGCGCGTCAGGCGGAGAAGGCGGTGACCGCTTTCCTGCGCCTTTACGGCACGGAGAAGGTTCTGGCGGAGATGCCGATCCTCGGCTGACCCGTTTTATAGACTCCACAAGACAAGCAAAGGGAAGGAACTTCAAATGCGCGTCTATTACGATCGTGATGCCGATCTCAACCTCATCAAGGCCAAGAAGGTCGCCGTCATCGGCTACGGCTCGCAGGGCCGCGCCCATGCGCTGAACCTCAAGGACAGCGGCGCCCAGAACCTCGTCATCGCTCTGAAGGCCGGTTCGCCGACTGTCAAGAAGGCCGAAGCCGACGGCTTCAAGGTCATGACCGTGGCCGAGGCTGCTGCCTGGGCCGACCTGATGATGATGGCGACTCCGGACGAACTGCAGGCCGACATCTACAAGGCCGACATCGCTCCGAACATCCGCGATGGCGCAGCCATCGCGTTTGCCCACGGCCTCAACGTTCACTTCGGTCTGATCGAGCCGAAGGCTTCGGTCGACGTCGTCATGATCGCGCCGAAGGGCCCGGGCCACACGGTTCGCGGCGAATACCAGAAGGGCGGCGGCGTTCCCTGCCTCGTTGCCGTTCACCAGAACGCATCCGGCAACGCCCTTGAACTCGCTCTCTCCTACGCCTGCGGCGTCGGCGGCGGCCGTTCGGGCATCATCGAAACCAACTTCCGCGAAGAGTGCGAAACCGACCTCTTCGGCGAACAGGTCGTTCTCTGCGGCGGTCTCGTCGAGCTCATTCGCGCCGGTTTCGAAACGCTCACCGAGGCAGGCTACGCGCCCGAAATGGCCTATTTCGAGTGCCTGCACGAAGTGAAGCTGATCGTCGACCTGATCTATGAAGGCGGTATCGCCAACATGAACTACTCGATCTCCAACACGGCCGAGTGGGGCGAATACGTCACCGGTCCGCGCATCATAACCGAAGAAACCAAGGCCGAGATGAAGCGCGTCCTCAAGGACATCCAGACCGGTAAGTTCACCTCCGAGTGGATGCAGGAATACCGGTCGGGTGCTGCCCGCTTCAAGGGCATTCGCCGCAACAACGACAGCCACCAGATCGAAGAAGTCGGCGCCAAGCTCCGCGGCATGATGCCCTGGATCGGCAAGAACAAGCTGGTCGACAAGTCCGTCAACTAAGCTGTTCTGAGACTGTGATTATGAGAGGCCGGGGCAAAAGCTCCGGCCTTGTTATTGGGTCGCTAAAAGACTAGGTTTCTGACTAGTCAGGAGAAAGCCGATGCGTCAATGGCAAGTGCAGGATGCGAAGGCGCGTTTCAGCGAAATGCTGGATGCCTCGCTCGAAGAGGGACCGCAGCTCGTTTCCAGGCGCGGCGAGCCGAAGGCTGTGCTGATCTCGGTTGACGAATGGGAAAGGTTGCAAAAACGGACGAAGCCAAGCCTGAAGGATATACTTTTGGCACCCGAAGCGCGCGCCGAGCTCGATATTCCCGAACGTGGCCGATGGAAGACCAGAGATATACCGGACTTTGAATAGCGATGTATCTCCTGGACACCAATGTTCTTTCGGAATTAAGGCGACCGCGTCCGCATGGGGCGTGGTTGCGTGGATCGAGTCCGTCTCGAGCGACAGCATGTATGTTCCGGCCGTTGTCATCGGAGAAATCCAGCTCGGCATCGAGCGGACGGCGGGAACCGATCCCGCGAAGGCCAGGGAACTTTCCGTTTGGCTGCAGCAGATTATCGATACGGCGCAATGCGACAGCATTGACGCGGAAATTTTTAAGCGATGGGGAACATTGGCCCATCGCATCGGCACGAACCTGCTTGTCGACGCTCTGATCGCAGCAACCGCGCTTCAGAAAAATATGACTGTCGTGACCCGCAATATTGGTGATTTTCAGCAGTTCGGTGTTCCGGTCTTCAATCCGTTCGAATACAAGTTCGGCAGCTAGGTCTCTTCACTTGAGAGTGCTGAGGTACAGCCAGCTCGTCGGTTTGTTATCATAACCGCCGCCATCCGCTTCGTTGATCACGACCCCTTTCCAGCCGCCGGCAACAAGCAATTCCCGAAGCCATTCCTTCGATGGGTAATTGTAGTAGCGCCCGAAGCCATCATGGCCTTCGGCGCTGCCGGCCTTGAAGCTCGCATGGAAGACACCGTTTTCCTTCAAGGCGTTGCGGATAAGGGTAAGGATGCTGGGGAGATCGGCACGGGGCACATGCAGAAGGCTCGCCTCGGCCCAGACGCCGTCGAATTCCTCGCGGGCAGCAAGCTCCTCGAAGCGCATGACCTTCACCGGGCTGCCGATCAGTTTCTCGGCCTGTCGGGCAAGCTCTGCTGAGCCATCTGTGGGCAACACGTCGAAGCCTCTTGCGAGCATGTAGGCGCAGTCCTGCCCGCCACCGCAGCCGAGTTCGAGGATGCGTGCCTGTTTGGGGAGGGCGGCTAGGAATGCATCGAGCCTTGTCGTCGGTGGTTTGCGATCGCGGGTGGCGTAGGTCTCGGCGTTGTTGTCGTAGAAAGAGGTTGTCATGACTTCTTCTCGATATAAACGACGCGGTCCAAGTCCTTGAAATGGGCGTCGAGGGTTAGAACGTCGGCATCGTGCAGTTCGGCGGTGGCGTAGATTATGGCATCGGCAAGGGCGAGCTTCCGCTTCGCCGAGACTTCCGCGGCGCGGCGGGCTAGTGCCGTGTCGAGGGGTGCTATGATGCAGGTACCGGTATAGGCGAAGAAGGAATCGGCGGCATCCTCACCACGTTCGCGCTCGAGCCATTTGGCGAGCTCGAGCTGGACGATGGTGGGGACGATGCATTCTGACCGCGCAGGCATTTCGCCTTGCAGGCGATCTGCGGCAGGACCTTGGGTCAGCCATTCGATCCAAGCCGAACTGTCGACGACGCGCATCAGAGGCGGTCTTTCCTGTCGCGGTAATTGCTGGGGTCCGCACCTTTGGCCATGCCCCTGAGATCGGCGAGTTCAGGGACAGGGATCAGAAGGACGCCTTTGCCCTTCGGGATGAAGATGAACTCCTGACCTGCGGACCAGTGCTGCTGTTCGCGCACTTCCTTGGGAATGGAGATCTGGAACTTTGCGGAGAGGGTCGCGGTTGCCATTCTTACCTTTCCTCTATCGATCTGCAAAAGGTAAGAATTCAACTGGCGGCAGTCAATGACGAACCGTATTCAGATACAAAAAAACCGGGCGTGATGCCCGGTTTCGAATTTGTCGCTTTGCCCTGTGTAAAACGTGCCTGTCAGGACTGCCAAGGCGGTCCCGACACTCGGAGTTCAGATCACAGAACGCGGCGCGTCCAGCCGCGCTCGTCGTTGGTGACGCCCTTCTGCAGGCTGACGAGCTGCTGGCGCAGGTCTGTGGTGAGCTTGCCGGTCTGGCCGTCGCCGACCTTGAACTCGCCGCCGGCGTGGCGAACGAGGCCGATGCCGGCGAGCACCGCGGCGGTGCCGCAGGCGAAGGCTTCGACAAGCTTGCCGCTCGCCGCATCCGCCTGCCATTCCTCGAAGGAGTAGGGGCGTTCTTCGACGCGCAGGCCCTTTTCCTTGGCGAGCACGATGACCGAGGCGCGGGTGATGCCGGGCAGGATCGTGCCGCCGAGCGGCGGGGTGACGACCGATCCGTCATTCATCACGAAGAAGACGTTCATGCCGCCGAGTTCTTCGACCCAGCGATGCTCTGCGGCGTCAAGGAAGACGACCTGATCGCATTCCTTCTTCGCAGCTTCTGCTTGCGCCACGAGGCTGGCCGCATAATTGCCGCCGCATTTTGCAGCACCCGTGCCGCCGGCTGCTGCGCGGGTATAGGTGGTTTCGACCCAGAGCGAGACGGCCTTCGCGCCGCCCTTGAAATAGGCTCCAACAGGGGAGGCGATGATGCAGAAGATATACTCCTGCGCGGGGCGAACGCCGAGGAAGGCCTCGTTGGCGAACATGAAGGGGCGAAGGTAGAGGCTGGCGTCGCCGGAGGGGATCCAGTTCTTGTCGACGCGGACGAGTTCTTCGACCGCCTTCAGGAAAAGTTCTTCCGGCACGGCCGGCATTGCCATGCGGGCCGCCGACTGCGCGAAACGGCGGGCGTTTTCTTCGGGCCGGAAGAGCAGGATGCGGCCATCGTCCGCCTTGTAGGCTTTCATGCCTTCGAAGATTTCCTGGGCGTAGTGCAACACGGCACTAGCAGGATCGAGTTCCAGCGGGCGGCGCGGCGTCACCTTCGCATCGTGCCAGCCCTTGTCGGCGGTCCATCGTGCCAGGACCATGTGATCCGTGAAGATCTTGCCGAAGCCGGGTATTTCCAGTGCCTTGATGCGATCGGCGTCGGAGACGGGAGATTTGTGGAATTCGATTGTGATTTCAGGAGAGGTCGACGTCGCGGTCATGCTGGCACCTTGATAGTCCATTGAATAATGGCCGGCACACTAATGCCGCCGGGCCGGTTTTGGAAAGGTCTGAATCGGCCGGTTTCTGCTTTTGATCAAAGGAATAATCGTCATGGGGCGAAGGTTCACGCACGAGGCGGGCCATTCGATTCGATTGCGTGGAATCTCGAATGGCAGCCCAATCGGTACGAAGGCTTGGAATGGAACATCTCCAAACTTGTCACAGTGACAAGAAAATAGGTCAGCATTATTGACATAAATTCCACTGCATGGTGAGCTGCTGATATTATAAAAATATGAGGAAACCCCATGCTGAACTGGGACAATATGTTTGCGACGCGCTCCACGAGGATGCGCGCTTCGGAAATCCGCGAGCTTCTGAAACTTCTCGACCGGCCGGATATTATCTCCTTTGCCGGTGGCATTCCCGACCCGGCGCTGTTTCCAGACAAGGAATTCAAGCAGGCCTACGCGGATATTTTTGACAGCGCGGCCGTTAATTCAGCGCTGCAATATTCCGTTTCCGAAGGCTACAAGCCGCTGCGCGAATGGCTGGTCAAACAGATGGCGGGTCTCGGCATTCCCTGCGGGCTCGACAATGTCTTCATCGTTTCCGGTTCGCAGCAGGGCCTCGATTATCTCGGCAAGCTGTTTCTTTCGCCAAACGATACGGCGCTCGTCACCTGGCCGACCTATCTCGGCGCGCTGCAGGCCTTCAATGCCTATGAGCCCTCCTACGATCAACTGACGCCGGGCGGCAACCGCACGCCGGATTCCTATCGCGAAGCTGCGACGCAGAAGGGCGGCAAGGTGAAATTCGCCTATCTCTCGGCCGATTTTTCCAACCCGACCGGCGAGACCGTCGACCGCGATGGCCGCGAGAAAGTTCTCGATCTTGCCGAAGAGCTCGACATCGCCGTCATCGAAGATGCCGCCTATCAGTCGCTGCGGTATGATGGGGATCCAATCCCGCCGATCCTGGCGCTGGAAATTGCGCGGAAGGGCCATATCAACGATACGCGCACCATCTATTGCGGCAGCTTCTCCAAGACGCTTGCACCGGGCCTTCGTGTCGGCTTCATCGTCGCCAATGCGCCCGTTATCCGCAAGCTGGTGCTGATGAAGCAGGCGGCCGACCTGCATTCTTCGAGCATCAACCAGATGGCGATTTCGGAAGTTGCCGAGCGCGGTTTCGATGCGCAGGTCGCCAAGATCAGGGCGGCCTACAGCCATCGCCGCAACTGCATGCTGGCCGCCCTTGAAAAGTATATGCCTGCGGGCACGAGCTGGACGAAGCCGGAAGGCGGCATGTTCATCTGGGTCACACTGCCCAAGGGCATGGATGGTGCCGAGCTGCTCGCCAAGTCTCTCGAAAGCGCCAAGGTCGCCTTCGTTCCGGGCAAGGCCTTCTTTGCCGATGGTTCGGGCGCCAACACGTTCCGTGTCAGCTTCTCCTGCGCCAACGAGCAGATGATCGAAGAGGGCATCAGCCGTCTCGGCAAGCTCATCGCCAGCGAGATTGGCTGATACTGACTATTGGTCTGAGCGGCGATCAGAAGATCGTCGTCCAGCCTTCGTTGGCGGTTTCGCTCTTGCCGTAACCGACCCGATCAGCAATTGCCCCATCGGCATCGATGAGGATGATATCGCCGCCCTTGTTGGCAAGCTGCGGGCCGCCATTCTCAGGATCGAGCGTGATGGTGCGGAATTCGCCCGAGGCGAGCGAGCCCGTCAATTTCTGCCGCCGGCCTTCGCCGTCTTCCAGCGACCAGCCTTCGATCGACATTGCAACATCCGAGCGATTGATGAGTGTCACCGTCTCGTCCTCGGTGCCGTCAGGGCGGTTCATCGGATTGATCATGGCGGCGACGATGCGCAGTGACGAGGCGACGATCGGCTGCGGGCGGCGGGTGCCTTCGCCGCGGCCCTGGCCGCCTCTGTTGTCGCCGACCGGATGGCCGGTGTTGGCGTCGGTATTCCAGTTTTGCGACTGAAAGCCGAGGAAGATCGCCGCCCAGTGGTCTTCATCCGAGAAATGAATGAGCAGTGCGCCATCCTGATTGGGCGCGTTGGTGGCGCGGAAGCTGCCGCTGTCGCCCTGGTTCATATGGATATCGTGGATGCCGTTGCCGGGCTCGAACCCGAAATATTCGTCCGGCTTGTTGTTCTCCGGCCCCCAGGCTTCGCCGAAGGCGTAGAAATGGATGCTCTTGTCGGCAATGCCTTCCTGCACGATGGGTTCAATGAAATCGCGCAGGTCGTTCTTCGGTCCGTCGATCTGGAAGGGGGCGACATCCATGTCCTCACGCTCGATCATGCCGCCGCGGACGTAGTCGATCGCCAGGTCCTTTCGCTCGCCGCGGATATCCGTCAGGCCCATCGGCAGGGCGGCAAGTTCAGCCGTCAGCTCCGCATGTTGGAAATTCATGACATTGGCGTAAAGCAAGTCGTGCGGCGATTCCTTCGAGCGCACGTTCATGGCGATGCGGTAGCTGACGCCACCGGCCTCGATGCGGATTTCGATATGCGGATCGTTGTCGTCGTCAAGGGCGAGCGCCGAAGCCGTACCCTTCAGCACCTTGTAATTCCGGAGCATGGCGAACCTCGTGGTGGGCAGGGTTCACGATAGCATGGCGGAAATGCATCTTTTGTGACGCTGATTTTCCGCCATGCAACGCTTTGGAATCTTACTTCTTCACATGCGGGGCGAAGAGTTCCATGTCGGCTTCGCTGAGCCTGTCGTTTGCCGTATTCAGCTGATGCCAGTAGGGGTAGATGACCGGCGGCACGCTGACGTCGTCGAGGCGCTTGCGCTCCTCATTTGAGAGCTTCAGGTCTGCGGCGGCGAGGTTGTCCTTGAATTGGGCCTCGGTACGGCCACCGATGATGACAGAGGTGACCGCCTTGCGGCCGATTAGCCAGGCGAGTGCCACCTGAGCAGCCGAAACACCGCGTTCCTGACCGATCGCCACGAGCGTCTCGACGATGTTCCAGAGGCGGTTTTCGTCGCGGATCGGCGGTTCGGTCCAGCCGGCGAACTGCCGGGTGCCCTCCGGCGCGGCGGCATTGCGGCGATGCTTGCCGGAGAGAAGGCCGCCGGCGAGCGGGCTCCAGACGAGCACGCCGAGGCCCTGATCGATCGAGATCGGCAGCAGTTCGTATTCGGCGTCGCGGGCTTCCAGCGTGTAGTGGATCTGCTGGCTGACGAAGCGCTGGTACTTGTGCTCGTTGGCGATGCCGAGCGCCTTCATGATGTGCCAGCCGGAATAGTTCGAGCAGCCGATATAACGCACCTTGCCCTGCCTGATCAGAGTGTCCAGCGCTTCCATCGTCTCTTCGAGCGGCGTCTGGCCATCCCATTCATGGACCTGATAGAGGTCGATAACGTCGGTCTTCATGCGCTTGAGGCTCGCCTCGCATTCGCGGATCAGGTGGTAGCGCGACAGGCCGCTGTCGTTCGGGCCGTTGCCCATGCCGAAGCGGGCCTTGGTGGCGAGCAGCACTCCATCAGGGCGCTTGCCGCCGAGCACTTCGCCGATGATGTGCTCGGATTCGCCGGAAGAATAGACGTTGGCCGTATCGATCAGGTTGACGCCGGCATCGAGGCAGATATCGACCATGCGGCGGGCCTCCTGGACGCCGAGATCGCCGACCATCTTTGCCCAGCCGACGCCGCCGAAGGTCATCGTGCCCATGGTCACGGTGGAAACTTTAAGGCCGGAACGGCCGAGCAAACGATATTCCATTGAAATTCCTCCTCCTGAAAATGGCCTGATTGACGTACCGCAGCAAATCTCGCCGTCAAACGGCAGAACGTTCACGCCTGCGTGAATTTACGCCTTCGTTCGCTACCGCGCGAGGATAATCAGCCGACCAATTTCGGCAAAGGAGCCATGCCGGCATTGCGACGCCCTGTCACATCGCTGTAAAAGACCCCCAATAAGGAGGGGCATCACCATCGAGGATACCTTCCATGAAAGCTCTTGTTTCTGTCGCCGCACTTCTGGCCGCGGGCCTTTTCGCTATCCCGGCTTCCGCTGCCAATCTCGTTCTCTACACCAGCCAGCCGAACGAAGATGCGCAGGCGACCGTCGACGGCTTCATGGCTGCGAACCCCGATATCAAGGTCGACTGGGTGCGGGACGGCACGCCGAAGATCATGGCGAAGCTGCAGGCTGAGATCCAGGCCGGCAACCCGGTTGCCGACGTTCTCCTGATCGCCGATGTCGTGACGCTCGAGCGCCTGAAGGAAGACGGCAAGCTGCTCGCCTACAAGTCACCGGAAGCAGCCCAATACGACGCCGCGCTCTACGACGCCGATGGCTACTACTATTCCACCAAGCTGATCACCACCGGCATCATGTACAACACGTCGGCTGCCATGAAGCCGACGAGCTGGAAGGATCTGACGAAGGCGGAAGCCAAGGGCCTCGTCACCATGCCGAGCCCGCTCGCTTCAGGTGCTGCGCTGATCCACGCACAGACGCTGGCTGCCGTTCCCGGCCTCGGTTGGGATTTCTACAAGTCGCTCGCCGATAATGGGGCGGTTGCCTCCGGCGGCAATGGCGTCGTGCTGAAGTCCGTCGCCTCGGGCGAAAAGGCTTACGGGGTGGTCGTCGATTACCTGCCGATCCGCGAAAAGGCCAAGGGTGCTCCGGTCGAGTTCGTCTTCCCGAGCGAAGGCGTTTCGGCGGTGACCGAGCCGGTCGGCATTCTCGCCAGTGCCAAGAATGCCGATGCCGCCAAGAAGTTCGTCGATTACGTTCTCTCGGAAAAGGGCCAGGAAGGTTTCCTCAAGCTCGGCTATATCCCGGCTCGTAACGGCATGAAGCTGCCCGCAGGCTTCCCGGCACGCGATACGATTAAGGTTCTGCCCATCAAGGCCGCCGAAGCGCTGAAGAATACCGACAAGGACCTGAAGACCTTTACGGATCTCTTCGGTTCGAAATAATAGACCCATGCAGGGTTATGTACGTGCAGGGAGCAGCCAGCCCGTCTGGCTGTTTCCTTTTATTATTTCGGTGGTTCTCTTCCTCAGCGTGCTGCCCCTGGCGCGACTCGCGATCGTCGGCATTTCCGCCTTTGCCAACGGCGGCGTCATGGTGGTTCTGTCGGACCCGATGGTCTGGTCGGCGGTCTATTACACCATTGTCACGGCCGTTCTCGGCACGCTCATCTCGCTCGCCATCGGCTGCGCCTTCGCCTATCTGCTGACGCTGACGGATATTCCGGCCAAGGGGCCTCTCAGTTTCTTCTTCGTGCTGCCGATGATGATCCCGCCGCAAGTCACCGCCCTTGCCTGGGTGCAGATGTCGGGGCCGTCCAGCCCGCTTCTGAAGGCGCTGCATATCGCCCCGCCGATGGGATCGCCGCAGCCGCTCTATTCAGTCGGCGGCATTGCGCTGCTCTATGGTGTGCAGCATGCGCCGCTCGTCTATCTGGCGCTGAGGGCAGGGCTGATGACCCTTCCGCGCGACGGGGTTGAGGCGGCGCGGCTCTCGGGGGCTTCGAGCCTGCGTGTCTTCCGCGATATCATCCTGCCGCTGTCGCTGCCGGGCGTCGTTGCGGGGGCGGCGATCTCCTTCGTTTCCTGCACCGGCAATTTCGGCATTCCGGCCATTCTCGGCATTCCGGCCTCGATCTTCACGCTGCCGACGCTGATCTTCTCGAAATTCACCGCCTTTACCGGCCGCACTTTCGGCGATGTGGCGCTGCTGTCGGCCATCATCGCGCTGATTTCGGTCGCGGGTCTGGCGATCCAGGACCGGGCGCTGCGCGGGCGCGACTATCGCGTCATCGGGCTTTCGGGTGCCACGGCCGCCTTCGAGCTTGGCACATGGAAGCTCGTGTTCGCACCGCTGCTCTGGATCGTGCTGTTCTTCATGCTGGCCGCGCCCTTCTTCGCGCTGGTCGCGGGGGCTCTGGTGCCGGCCTATGGCGTGCCACTCACCTTCAAGACGATGACGTTCCATGCCTTCGAGGAAATCCTCTTCCGGCAGGCGGTGACACGCACGGCCTTCGTCAATTCGCTGTCGCTCGCAAGCGGAGCGGCGGTCGGCCTGCTCTTCGTGACGGTGCTTGCGGCTTATGCGCTGACGCGGCGGAAGGATACGCTGTCCCGCATTGTCTCCAGCCTTGTCGAAATTCCCTATTCGCTGCCGGGGATCGTCATGGCGGTGTGCTTCATTCTCGTCTTCGCCGCACCGATTCCGGTGCTGAACGTGACGCTCTATGGCACGGTTTGGATCATTCTCATCGCTTATTTCTCCTCCTTCTTCGCCGTCAGCCTAAAGCCCGTGGTCAGTGCTTTTCACCAGCTTGACCCGGCGCTGGAGGAGGCAGCAAGGCTGTCCGGCGCCGGCTTCCTCCGGCGGCTGAAAGATATCATCGTGCCGCTGATTGCGCCGGCGGCCGGTGCCTCGGTCATCCTCGTCTTCCTGATTGCCTGCAACGAGTTGACGATTTCGGCGCTGCTCTGGTCGGCGGGCACGCAGACGCTCGGCGTTGCCATCTACAATCTCGATGACAGCGGCAGTTCGGATCTTGCTTCGGCTCTCTCCGTGCTCGTCGTCTTCATGGTCGTCGCCATGATGCTGCTTCTGGAGCTTCTGGCGAAACATCTGCCCAAGGGAGTGGTGCCGTGGCGAAGCTGATCCTCAATCAGGTGGCCAAGGATTTCGGCACCGGCAGGGCAGCCGTCAGCGGCTTTTCGCTGGATGTTCGCGAGGGCGGTTTTCTGGCTCTGCTCGGCCCCTCCGGCTGCGGCAAGACCACGGTGCTGCGGATGATTGCCGGCTTCGAGACGCCGAGCGACGGTTCCATCCACCTCGGCGAGCGGCTCCTCGCCGACGCCTCGCAATCACTGCCGCCGGAAAAGCGCAATATGGCGATGGTCTTCCAGTCATACGCGCTCTGGCCACATATGAGTGTCGCCGATAATGTCGGATATCCGCTGAAGGTACGCGGCATCTCCGGTGAGACCTACAAGGCGAAAGTACGCGAGGCGCTATCGACCGTGCGCCTCGTCGATTATGCCGAGCGGCGGCCGGCCGATCTCTCGGGCGGCCAGCGGCAGCGCGTGGCGCTGGCCCGCTGCCTGGTGACATCGCCCGATGTCGTGCTGCTCGACGAGCCGCTCGCCAACCTCGACCGGCATCTCAAGCAGGAGATGGAGGAGACGTTCCGCGAATTTCACCAGCGCTCGGGCGCCACGATGATCTATGTGACGCATGACCAGAGCGAGGCGATGGCACTGGCGACCGACATCGCCGTCATGTCCGAAGGACGGCTGCTGCAGGTGGCACCGCCGGCGGAGATCTATGCGCGGCCGGAAGGACGCATGGTCGGCGGGCTGATCGGCCGCGGCGCGATCGTCACGCTGCCTGTCATGGGGAGTGAGCGCCAGCTTGAATGGGACGAGCTGGAGGGCGCGCTATATGCCGCCAATATCGACGGCGCCGATATTCTGGTGCGGCCGGAAGATGTGATCATCGGCGGCGAGGGCGCGCCGGCAACCGTCGAATCCGTGCTCTTCGAGGGTGAGCGTTATGCCGTGAAGTTAATGCTCGGCAACGGCCAGGCGTTGCGCGCCTACAGCCGCGTGGCTGTTGTCCCTAATGAGGCAGTGCATGTCGTCATACGCGCCGGCTGGCGGCTCTGACGGACAAACGGCTTTTCGAAGCGCGTATTCGACTTTAACTGTTTTCAAGCGATTCCGGACGCAAAAACCGCTGCATACTTTTGCTGAAATTGCTCTAGTAATTGGCATCGATCCAACCGGGAATGCCTGATGTCGCTTCGCCTTGCCACGTTCAATGTCGAGAACCTGCTGACCCGTTTCGATTTCACGGGCTATCGCAACCAGCTTCGGCAGGACCGCGTCATCAAGCTCTTCGAGGTCAATAACGAGGGCGTCTACCAGCAGCTCGAGCAGGCACGGGTGATCGCCTCGACCGATGATACCAGACAGATGACGGCGCTCGCCATTGCAGATGCGGATGCCGATATTCTCTGCCTGCAGGAAATCGACAGTATGGCCGCCCTTCAGGCCTTCGAATATGGCTATCTCTACCGCATGGTCGGCAACGGCTACCGGCAGAAATACCTGGTCGAAGGCAATGACAGCCGCGGCATCGATGTCGCCGTGTTGATGCGCGAGGAAACGCGCGACGGCCAAAAGATCGAACTGAAGGACATCAAGAGCCATGCGATGGTGACCTATCGCGATTTCGCTCTCTTCGACGAGGAGATCGGCAAGACCAACCGGCTCGACGACAAGATCTTCAAGCGCGACTGCCTGGAACTGGATTTGAGGATCGGCGGGGTGCCGCTGACGCTCTACGTCGTGCATTTCAAGTCGATGGGCAACCCGCGCGACGGGCTGGACGGGCGGCAATCGACCCTGCCGATCCGCCGGGCGGAGGCGCGCGCCGTTCGCCGCATCATCGAAAACCGATTCGGCGCCGGGCATACGGCGAAAAAGAACTTCGTCATCTGCGGCGACATGAACGACTATCAGGAGCGGGTCGATGTTATCGGCCGTCGAGGCACCGGCTACCGGTTCGAGCATCAGGACGAAGCAGAGAGCGCGCTCGATGTCTTCAGCCAGGACGGATTTGCCGAAAATGTCGTGCGCCGCCGCGAGCCGCTCGACCGCTGGACGCTCTATCATGCGCGCGGGCCGGAGGAGCAGTGGCTCTGCCAGCTCGACTATCTCTGGCTGTCACCCGCACTTGCTGCCGCCAATGCCAAGCGCATCCCCGAAATCATCCGCCACGGACAACCCTATCGCACCGTCTTCCCGCCGGGGCAAGAGGTGGAGCGTTACCCGCGCACCGGCTGGGACAGGCCGAAGGCATCCGACCACTGCCCAGTCGTCATGACCTTGGATCTTTTATGACCGCGAGCTTTTCAACGGAATTTTCAGAAGATCTTTCAGCTTTTCCCCCGGAGCGGACGGTATTTTCGATTGCAGGAACCGACTTGCGCGTGCTGGACGGCGATCATCCCTTCCTTGTCGCCAACCGATCGGTGATCCGCGAGAACTGGGAGCGCGAAATTGCCGCCAACCCTGCGCTTTTCGATGGTCGCATGGTGCTGCAACACCGGCTGAGGCTCTCCGAGGCGGGGATTGCAGGCGAAGCCTATATCGTTCCTTTCTCGGCTTTCATGTGGTGGCGCAGGCAGCCGGAGCGGAAGGGCGCCATTCATCTCTTTGCCTATCCGGTGCTGGAATCCTCGGATGGTGCGCTGGTCGCGATTCGCATGGGGGCGCACACGGCCAATCCCGGTCAGGTCTATTTCGCAGCCGGTTCGCTCGAGCCGGAAGATGTGGTAGGCGGGCGCTGCGATATCGACAGCAACATGCGTCGCGAGGTGATGGAGGAAACGGGGCTGGATCTTGCTGACGCCATTGCGGGCGAGGGTCTTCATGCCGGCCACGTGCGCGGTTCGGTGTCGCTCTTCAAGTTGTTCCGCTTCGATATGACGGCCGATGAAATGGTCGATTTCATCGGCGCCCACATGCTGGTGGCCGACGACAAGGAAATTGCCGGGGCGGTTGCCATTCGCTCTGCCGATCCGGCCGCGCAGCCTTACAACGTCGCCATGCTGGCGATCATCGACTGGTATTTTAGCAGGTAAGCTTGCACTTGGCTTTTCTGTCGGGCAGGTTGGCGGCTCGATGACCGATTCAGGGAGGCCGATGTGGCGTTGAGCTACAGCATCTATGACGTGTTCACCGACACCAAGCTTGCCGGCAATCCGCTGGCCGTGATCTTTGACGGCGATGGGCTCGATGACGAGGCGATGCAGGCGATTGCCCGCGAAACCAACCTCTCCGAGACGGTTTTCGTGCAGCCCGCTGCCAACCCCGCCTATACCGCGCGTATCCGCATCTTCACACCCGGCCGTGAACTCCCCTTTGCAGGCCATCCGACGGTCGGTACGGCGATTGCGCTGGCGGAGAAGGCGCACGGGTCTGCAAGGCTCGATCTCGTTTCGGTCCTCGAAGAAAATGTCGGGCCGGTGCGTTGTGCCGTCCGGCTGCGCGAAGGCGAGGCGAGCTTTGCCGAATTCGACCTGCCACGCAAATCCCAACAGATATCGCTGCCGCTCGACAAGCTTGGCATTGCCGACGCGCTATCGCTGAAGACCACAGAGATCGGCTTCGAGAATCACGTGCCGTCGATCTGGAGCGCCGGCGTTCCCTTCCTGATGGTGCCGGTCCACGACGTCGGCGCGGCAGAGCGTCTGGAGTTCGACCCGCAGCTCTGGGAAAAGACGGTGCCCTTCGTGGATGGCGCGCTTGCTTCGGCCTATATCTACTGTCGCGGCGGCGTAAACCATGTCGCCAAGTTCCATGCCCGCATGTTTGCAAGCGGCATGGGCATTTCAGAAGACCCGGCCACCGGCTCGGCAGCCGCCGCCCTCTCGGGCGCGATCAACCATTTCGACCGGCTGACGGATGGGCACTACCCGATCCTCATCGAGCAGGGCGTGGAAATGGGCCGCCCGTCCTTCATCCACCTGCATATGGATATCGAAGGCGGAGCCATCTCGAATGCCCGGATCGGCGGTCAGGCGGTGCGGATTGCGACCGGCACGCTCGACCTTTGATTTCATTGGATTTCCAGTACCTGACAAAAAAACTTCGTAATTAACCAAAGAATTTTCGGCAGGGCGCTAGACAAGCCGGACGATCCTATTTATATGCCCCGTCACGCCGCGCAGCCAAGCACGGTACGGGTGATTAGCTCAGTTGGTAGAGCAGCTGACTCTTAATCAGCGGGTCGTAGGTTCGAGCCCTACATCACCCACCAAATTCTCCTTTGAAGAGAACGAAATCCAGAGTAAGGCCTTTGATATCAAAGGCTTGCTGGCTTTTTCTGCTTTTTTGATTCCGCCGCCTCCATTTGCGGGAATCAGCGCTTTCCACCTTCCAAACATTCTGCACTTGCCCGAAGACGCCCCCGGTATTTAACTCGCTGGAGCGAAGTCCTTGCTGCGGCATCTACCGTCGCAAGCCTATCCCTGGAGGAATGGCAATGAGCGATGACAAACAGAACAATATCGGCGAATATCGGCTGGATCAGAAGGTGCTCACCGTGCTCGGTGCCTATCACCAGCGGATCGAGGAGGAGCGCGGAGCACCACGCCAGGAGGCGCCGGGAGGCCGCGATGGCGGGCAGGATCAGCGGATGCGGGCGGTTGGCCCGGAGACGGGGCGATTTCTCAATATTCTTGTCAGAAGTCTGACGGCGCCGACCATTCTCGAGCTTGGCACCTCCTTCGGCTATTCCGGCATCTGGCTCGCTGAAGCTGCACGTGCGACCGGCGGGCGGCTGATCACCATGGAAGTGCATGGCTATAAATCCGCCCATGCACAGACGATGGCCGAGAGGGCCGGTCTTGCTGAACATATCGATTTCCGGGTGGGCGACGCGGTCGCGATGATCCGCGAATTGCGGGGCAAAGTGGATTTCGTGCTCGTCGATCTCTGGAAGGATCTTTACCTGCCATGCCTCGATGCCTTCTATCCGAAGCTCAATGCGGGCGCGATCATCGTTGCCGACAACATGATTTATCCTGTGACTGAAGACGTGAAGGTCTATGCGGGGGCCATCCGCGCTAAGCCGGGGATCACGAGCGTGCTGCTGCCGATCGGATCGGGGCTGGAGGTAAGCCGGTACGAGCCGGTTTGAATCTCAAGGGGATTCACCAAATGCCGGGAAACAGCCGGTATTGCACGTTGCGGCAGTAATCCTCGTAGCCGGGTAGGTCCTGGCGCAGATGGTGCTCCTCGTCGAGCAGGCGCAGGATTAGGCCGATGAAAATCAGCGGCACGATGACGAGGCCCCACCAAGAATTGAGGGCAAGTGGGATGCCTGATGCCAGCGGCAGGACGGCGGCATACATGGGGTGCCGCACGAGGGCGTAGGGGCCTGTGGAGATGACTTTCTGGTCCTCGGACACCTGGATGGTGGCCGAGGCGAAGGTATTTTCCCTGAGGACGAAGACGACGAACAGGAATCCTGTCGAGATCAGCAGATTGCCGAAAATGATTGCCCATACTGGAACGGTCGACCAGCCGAAGCGGTAATCGAGTGCTGAAACCACGATGAGGGCGATCATCACAGCGCCGGTGAAGAGCTGGATGCGCTTTTGAACGGGTTCCGTTTCTGCGGCCGGGCCGGCGCGCATGCGCTTTTCCAGAAGTGCCGGGTCTCGATAATAGAAATAGGCCGATGAGCCGGCCGACCAGGCGGCGAAATTGGCAAGGAACAGCCAGCCCTGCCAATAGGCGAGTGTGCCCTTCGTCAGGAAAACCATGACGGCGAGGGCCACCAGAAACTTGGCGTTGGCTTCAACGGCCCTGCGGCCGAGATCGGGTGCTCCATTTTCCATGACGTCTCCCCGTGGGCGTGCTCCCGCAATCCGCTCTGCGGCTTTGCCTTTAGAATCTGCAAAGCAGACACATGATATCAAACCATCATCATCGGCACAGGTTTCGATCTTCGGGCAGGGTGCTCTGCCTTGTGTGCCTTCAGGCGATTGGTCATGCTTCCTTGCGGGGAATCGAGACGGCTGTTGGCCGCTGACATCGATTGTTGCGGAACATGTGACAGAAATTTCGGCCTTGGCGGCATCTGACCTTTCCGATCGGGGATAAGGAGCGTATCCAGGCTGGATATTCCTCCGCGCGACATGGCTGTCGGTCTTCCGTCTTTTCCCGCGCACCCGAAATTCGCATTGGCAGATCGATGACTGCAGTTCAGACGCGTGAGAACACAGATGCGGCGGCAAGTTTCCGCCAGGCGAAGATCGTAGCGCTCGTCGTTGCCGTTTCCTTCTTCATGCAGATCCTCGATGGGACGATCGTGACCACCTCGCTGCCGCAGATGGCGACGAGCTTCGGTGTGCAGCCGGTCGCCATGAGCATCGGCATCACCGTCTATATGCTGACGATGTCGGCCTTCATTCCGCTTTCCGGCTGGCTCGGCGACCGGTTTGGGGCGCGGCGCGTCTTTCTCGTGTCGATTGCGGTCTTCACTGTGGCATCGCTGTTCTGCGGCCTGTCGGGAAGCCTCACCGAATTCGTCATTGCCCGTGCGGTACAGGGTGCGGGCAGCGCGCTGATGACGCCGGTCGGGCGCATCATCGTGCTCAAGAACGCCCGCAAGTCCGAACTGGTGCGGGCGATTGCGCTGATTACCTGGCCGGCGCTGACCGCACCCGTAGTGGGCCCGGTGCTTGGCAGCTTCATCACTACCTTTGCCAGCTGGCACTGGAACTTTCTGATCAATATCCCGATCGGCCTGATCGGCATCGCGCTGGTGCTGCGCTTCGTGCCGGAACAGCGCGAGGAAAGGGTCGGGCCGCTCGATATCAAGGGTTTTTTCCTCAGTGCGGCGGGGCTGACCCTGCTGCTTGCGGCACTTGAACTGTCAGTCAAAGCACAGAGCGGCTTTGTACCCCTCGTCGTGCTGCTTGCGGCCGGCATCGTGCTTTCCGTCATGGCGACGCGGCACTTCCTGCGGGTTACCAATCCGCTGCTCGATCTTTCCGCCTTCAAGGTGCAGACCTTCTCGATGACGACCCTTTCGGCGGGCACGGCCTGCCGTGTGGCGATCAATGCGACGCCCTTCCTGCTGCCGCTGCTCTTTCAGCTCGGCTTCGGCCTGAGCTCGATTGCCGCCGGCACCTATCTCCTGATTTATTTCCTCGGCAATCTCGGCATGAAGGTGGTGACGACGCCGCTGCTGCGGTTCTTCGGCTTCCGCAACGTGCTCTTCTTCAACGGCGTCATCGCTGCCGGCTCGATCGTCGCCTGCGGCTTCCTGACACCTGATACCCCCGAGGTCGTCATCTCGGCGCTGCTCCTCATTGCCGGGCTTTCCCGCTCGATGGAATTTACGGCCCTCAACACGCTGTCCTTTGCCGATATCGGCCCGGCGCAGAGAAGTTCGGCCTCGACGCTGTCGAGCATGCTGCAGCAGATTTCCATGCTGCTTGGTGTTGCTGTTGCGGCCGCCGTGCTCAACATTTCCGCGGGCTTTCGGGGGGCTGCGGACCCTGCTCTTGGTGACTTCCGCTGGGCTTTCTTCGTGGTCGGCATGATCGGATTTTTGTCCTGCCTGCGCTTCCTGCGGCTTTCAGCCGATGCGGGTGCTGAAGTTTCCCACCACCGCCGCTTTCAAAAAAGCTGAATTATCGTCGGAACTATTTGCCTTCCCCTGCGTTAAGCGGCTGGTTTTCAGTATCTGTGTTCGCAATTTTTAGAGGGGCTTCCGGCCGCAGCCGGCAGAGGTCGACATTCTCGATGGCATTCTCCTTCGATCCGCCAGGCATCAGGCGTCACATCATACCAAAGGACAGGTGCTGTTTACGCACGCCTGCCGATGCAATACCACAGTCTCGTGCAGAAAGACTCGGCGGCCTCACAGCCGGTATTGCTGCGGGAAAATGCCCGGAGGCGGAATGAGCGAGTCCAGCGGCGATACGGGTGAAGCAATCCGTATCCTCTATATCGATGACGACGAAGAACTTGCGCTGCTGATGCAGAAGAACCTAGGCCGTCGCGGTTTTACGCTCGAATGGGCAAGTGACGGAGCGACCGGCCTTGCGCTGCTTGCCGAGGGCGGTATCGATGCGGTTGTTCTGGATCATTTCCTGAAGGCCGAAACCGGGCTCGATATCCTGCCGCGCATCGTGGCGATTCCCGATCATCCGCCCGTTATCTACGCCACCGGTTCCGGCGATACGAGCATTGCGGTCGCAGCCCTGAAGGCCGGCGCAGACGATTATGTTCTAAAGGGCGTTTCGCCCGATTATTTCGATCTTCTGGCCGCTGCCCTCGAACAGGGGCTGGAGCGGGCGCGCTTCCGCCGCGATACGGCGCAGGCACAGGAGGTGATCCGCCAGCAACGCGATCATGCGGAAATGCTGCTTGCCGAAGTCAATCACCGCATCGCCAACAGCCTCGGCCTTGTCGGTGCGCTGATCCGGATGCAATCGTCCATGACCAGCGATCAGGTGGCGATCGATGCGCTGCAGGAAACGCAGATGCGCATCAATGCGATCGCCAGCGTCCACCGTCGCCTCTACACCAACCGACAGGTCGGCACGGTGCAGGTGGATGAGTATCTGAGCAGCCTTCTGACCGAGCTCGAAGCCTCGATGCGCGACGAGAAACGGCCGCATCGCGTGGTGCTGACTTCCCAGCCGGTCAATCTGGCGACCGACAAGGTGATCACGCTCGGCCTGATCGTCAGCGAACTCGTCACCAACGCCTTCAAATATGCCTATCAGGACGGCAGCCCCGGCGAAATCAATGTTATCGTCGAGCAGGACACCGACCGGCTGAGGGTCACCGTGGAAGATGCCGGCCAGGGTTTTGATCCCTCGGGTCCGGCGAAGGGAACGGGTCTCGGCACGAAGATATTGAACGCCATGGCCGGCAGTCTGAAAGCCGAGCTCGTCTACGACCGGCAGCACAGCGGCACGCGGGCCATACTCGCTTTTGCCGTCAACTGAGGCGGCCGGGGAGGGATCATGAACACGGATATCATCTGCGCACCCGGCGAAGTCTATGATTTCTGGTTCGTCCGCTGCAGCCGCGAGCAATGGTTCAATTCGACCGCCGAACTGGACGAGGAAATCCGGGCGCGGTTTCGCGCAACCCACCTGTCGCTTGCCCGCAGCGTCACCGAGGAGTGGCGCTCCAGCCCCGAGAATATGCTTGCCGCCGTGATCGTGCTCGACCAGTTTCCGCGCAACATTTATCGGGGGACACCGCTTGCCTTTTCGACCGACGGACTGGCCCTGCGCGAGGCGAAGATGGCGCTCGCCGCCGGCGCCGACCAGGCCGTCGAGAGTATCCGGCGGGCGTTCTTTTACATGCCGTTCGAGCATGCGGAAGATCTCGTCGAGCAGGATCGCTCGGTGGTGCTTTTTACCGCGCTCGGCGACGAGGAGTTCCGTGACTATGCGGTTCGGCACCGCGATGTGATCGCGACCTATGGGCGTTTTCCGCACCGCAACGCCATTGTCGGGCGGCAGTCGAGCGACGCCGAACTGGCGTATCTGGCGCTTCCAGGCTCCGGTTTCTGAACTGTTACCTGAAAATTCCGCCTTTCTGTCGCCTTTCTTTCCTATAAGAAGCAGTCAACACCTGATGAGACGAATCCACGCGGGGACATCTTGCGCTTGACACACTGGCTGCTTCGCACCGTTCTCCTGCTGTCGCTGGCTGTTGCCGGCCTGCATCTCGATGGAGAGGCGGCCGTCGCACAGGCCCCGCAGACTCCGGCCGGGGCCCAGACGCAGGCGGCGCCTTCTCAACCTTCTCAAACTCAGCCAGTCCCGGCGCAAACGACGCCGGCCGAGCCGCCGCTTGCAAACAGCGCGCTCGATCAGGCGCTGAAGGATATCGACAAGGCCAAGAGCCAGCTTGCCTCGCTGCAGGATCGCGTCAAGCAGAATGCCGATAATGATGACGCTCTGGTCGAGCTTGCCGGCCAAGCGGATGAACTCGGCCGCGGCGTTATCGCCACCTCCGTCAGCCTGCGCCCACGTTTCGACCAGATCAAGAGCCGCCTTGCCGAACTCGGCGAACCGCCGAAGGACGGGCAGCCGCCGGAAGCGCAGATCGTTACCGAAGAGCGCAATGCACTGACATCGGAGCGCTCGCAGATCAATGCCGTGACGGGTGACGCGGAGAACCTGTCGATCGCAATCACCAAGCTTTCCAACGTGATCACGGCGACGCGCCGCCAGCTCTTCACTGCGACGCTGTTCCGGCGCACCGAAATCTCCCTCTCCGTTTTCGACGATGCGAGCAGCGCCTTCGTTCGGGAAGCGAGTGAGTTTTCCCAGACGTTTTCGAGCTGGATCACCTTCGTCTGGAAGTTCAAGAGCCTGTCGCTCTTTGCGGCAATCTTCCTGTCGCTCGCGACGGCCCTGATCCTGCTTTCCGGCGGCTACCGGCTTTTCGGCCAGTATCTGCGGCGCAACGTCAATATCGAAGAACCGTCCTATATCAGCCGCCTTTCCTTCGCCTTCTGGTCGACGCTGATCCGCACGGCTTCGCTCGATGCGCTGCTGGTGACGTCGCTGATCTTCCTCGATGGCTTCAACGTGTTGCGGAGCGATATCACGCCTGTCATCGGCGCGCTCTTCGGCTCTATCGGCCTGGTTTATTTCGTCGGCCGCTTCGTCAACGCGGTCTTTGCCCCGAATGATCCGTCCTGGCGGCTGGTGCGCCTTTCCAATCTCGGCGCACGCTCGGTCGGCTACTGCCTGATCGCCATGGCCGTCGTCAACGCGCTCGACTATCTCTTCGGCGCCATCGGCGAGGCAATGGGATCGCCGCTGGTCCTGACCGTCGTGCGCAGCCTGCTTGCGGCGCTGATCATCGGTATCATCCTGATTGCCGTGTCATTCGGAAAGCCGATGCTGGCGAAGAATGGCGATCCCGATGCGCCGGGCCGTCACTGGCCGCGCGGCATGGCGATCCTGCTGCGGGTCTTCGGTGCGGGCCTCATCCTTGCGGCACTCTCGGGTTACGTGGGCCTGGCGCGCTTCGTCGCCACCCAGCTCATCATCACCAGTGCCATCGTGGTGACCACTTATATCGGCCTGCTGCTCGGCAAGGCGGTGTCGCGGCAGGACAATTTCGCCGATACATTCCTCGGGCGTTTCCTGGAAACCCGTTTCAAACTCGGGCCTGTCGCGATCGATCAGGTGGGGCTGGTGGTCGGCCTGCTGATCTATGCGGTGGCACTGTTGACCGGTATTCCGCTGATCCTGCTGCTCTGGGGCTTCCATGTGCAGGACCTGCAGTTGCTTGCCTACCGGCTGTTCACCGAGGTGCGGCTCGGCGGCATCAACATTTCGCTGCTCGGTATCTTCACCGGCATCCTGCTCTTTGCCGGCGGCTATCTCGCGACGCGCTGGGTTCAGAAGTGGCTGGACAGCAATGTCATGGCGCGCAGCCATGTCGATCTCGGCGTGCGCAATTCGGTCAAGACGGGCATCGGTTATCTCGGCGTCGGCGTGGCCGCCATCTTCGGCATCTCGGCGGCGGGCATTGATCTTTCCAACCTTGCGCTCGTCGCCTCGGCGCTGTCGGTCGGTATCGGTTTCGGCCTGCAGAACATCGTGTCGAATTTCGTCTCCGGCCTGATCCTGCTCGTCGAACGCCCCTTCAAGGTGGGCGACCATGTCGTTTCGGGAACGGCCGAAGGCATCGTCAAGCGCATCTCGGTGCGCGCGACCGAGATCGAGACCTTCCGCAAGCAGTCGATCATCGTGCCGAATTCGGAGCTTATCAACGGGCTCGTCGGCAACTGGACACATCGCAACAAGCTCGGACGTTCGGAAATTCCGGTCTCTGTCAGCTATGAGGCCGATCCGCGCAAGGTGATGGATATTCTGCTGGAGCTGACGGCGGCCGTGCCGCTCATCCTGCGCAATCCGGAACCGCATGTCGAGTTCCTGCGCTTCGGGCCTTACTCGCTCGATTTCGAACTGCGCTTCTTCCTGGCCGACATGGGCGACGGCCTGACAGTGCGCAACAATCTGAGGATCGAGATCCTCAGGCGCTTCAAGGCGGAGGGCATCGAGATCCCGCTGCCGCAGAGCGATCTGACCATTCACCGGCAGGCGAATGCGGATGCGGAGAAGGTGCTTGTCCAAAAGCCTGATGAGCCCGAGGAGGCGACGGCCGAAGACGAGGGCAAGGAAATAGAAGCGGTTGAAGACGAGCGGCCGGTGCGCCAATTGCGCGGCAAGACGGCAGACGGCAAGCTCAAAGGCTGAACGGGTCATTCAGCGCTCATTCACGGGTCTTGCGCTATAACCTCTGCAATCGATCGCGGCTGGTGCCGCGACGAGCGCTCCAGGGGAGGGCGTACAGTCCATGTCGCATACCGTGACACGATCCGCAGTCGCATTTCTTCTTCTCCTTTCCGCGGCACCTCTGGCGCTGGCCGCCTCCGTCACCAATAAGGATGACGCAGCCGTGGTGCTGACTGTCACCGAAGGCGGCAACCGCGTGGAGGTCGTTGTCGATGCCGGCGCATCCGAACGCGTCTGCCCTTCCGGCTGCTTCATGACGACGCCTGATGGCGACCATATAGGGCTTTCCGGCGACGAGACGATCGAGATCGTCAAGGGTTCCGCCGTCGTCAAGTGACGGCGGCTTCGGCCCGGCCACTCCAGATTTTTATGAATTTTTGAGCCTGGCGGTTTTGACGCTTGTCTATTTGCGCCCCGTCGCGGCAAGCTTTTCCCATGTCGTAAACAGGCCTCTCATGACGCAGGCGTCGCTGCATAGTTCGCGACAATGGTTCGTCCGGCTTGAGCCGCCGGATATTGGGAGTTCATCCGGTAGGGACTGCCGGATGTCAGATAAAGAGGGTATTTCTCCATGAAGTCACATGCGCGGGCAGTGGTTATCGGCGGCGGCGTGGTCGGTGTTTCGACGCTCTATCACCTTGCGAAAAAGGGATGGGGCGACAGTGTGCTCATCGAGCGCAAGGAGCTGACGTCGGGTTCGACCTGGCACGCGGCGGGCCTGCTGCCGCTCTTCAACATGAGCTACTCGGTCGGCCAGATCCACAAATACTCCGTCCGCTTCTACCAGGAACTGCAAAAGGAAACCGGCATGAATGTCGGTTTCAGCCAGGTCTCCAACATCCGTCTCGCCCGCACCAGGGATCGCTGGGACGAATTCATGTACTATGCCGGCATCGCCGAGACGATCGGCGTGAAGGTCAATATCCTCACCCCGGAGCAGGTGAAGGAGATCTGGCCGCTCTGTGAAACCGACGGGCTGCTCGGCGCCATCCAGCATCCTGATGACGGCTATATCCAGCCGGCTGATCTCACGCAGGCGCTTGCCAAGGGTGCCCGCGATAACGGCGCCACGATCTACCGTAACACCACGGTCACGGCCATCGAGCAGCAGGCGGACGGGCTTTGGAAGGTGACGACCGACAAGGGCGAGATCACCGCCGAGCACGTGATCTCCTGCACCGGCAACTTCGCCCGCAAGACCGGCGAGATGGTCGGCATCAATATCCCGGTCATTCCGGTCGAGCATCAGTATATCGTCACTGAGCCGCATCCCGATATCCTGGCCCGCAAGGCACAGGGCCTGCCGGAAATGGGCGTGCTGCGTGAAGCCGACAGCGCCTGGTACATGCGCGAGGAAAATGGCGGGCTGCTGCTTGGCCCCTATGAGCAGGGCGCGCCGGTCTGTTACGTCAACGGTCCCTCCGACGACAGCGAGTACGAGCTGTTCCAGGAAGAGCTCGACCGGTTGATGCCGCATATCGAAACGGCGATCGCCCGCGTGCCGGCCTTCGGCGAAGTCGGCATCAAGAAAGTTTACAACGGCGCCATCGCCTATACGCCCGACGGCAACCCGATCGTCGGCCCCGCACCGGGCCTCAAGAATTTCTGGCTGAACGAAGGCCATTCCTTCGGCATCACGGCCGCCGGCGGCGCCGGCTGGCAGCTTGCCGAATGGATCGTCGACGGCGAGCCGACCGTCGACATGATGGGTGTCGATCCGCGCCGCTTCGGCCCCTATGCCAAGGAAGGCTACCTCATCGCCAAGAACGAGGAGGCCTATGCCAACGTCTTCACCATGCACTATCCGGACGAGGAGCGCGCTGCCGCCCGCCCGCTGAAGACGACGCCTGTCTATGACCGCCTGAAGAAGCTCGGCGCCGTCTTCGGCTCCGTCTACGGCTGGGAGCGCGCCAACTGGTTTGCGCCCGAAGGTTACGATCTGCCGAAGGACCAAATCGGCGTCGGCGCGGACGTGCTGACCAACCACAATCATTCGGATCCGACCGAAGACGGCCGCATTCTGGAGAGATGGTCGTTCCGCCGCTCGAACTATTTCGAGCATGTCGGCAATGAGGTCATGAACGTTCACAAGAACGTCGGCGTGCTGGATATGTCGGCCTTCGCCAAGGCACTTGTGACCGGCCCCGGCGCGCGGGAATGGCTGGAATCGATCTTTGCCAATGCGATCCCGAAGAAGCGCGGGCGCATCGCTCTCTGCCACATGCTGACCAAGGAAGGCGGCGTGCGCTCGGAATTCACCGTCTATGAAAGCGCGCCCGGCACGTTCTACCTCGTCTCGGCCGGCGCTTACGAGGCGCATGACCACGACTATATGCGCAAGCTCCTGCCGTCAGACGGCAGCGTAAAGTTCACACCGATCACCCAGGCCTATGGCGTGCTGGTGCTTGCAGGTCCGAGGTCGCGCGATGTCCTGAAGAAGCTGACGCATACCAGCCTCGACAACAAGGATTTCCCGTGGCTTTCGGGCAAGGAGATCTCGGTCGGTGCTGCCAACGCCCATGCGCTGCGCGTCAATTTCGTCGGCGAGCTCGGCTGGGAGCTGCATCATCCGATCGAGATGCAGAACTACATCTTCGACAAGCTGATGGAAGCCGGCGCCGAATTCGGTATCAAGCCGTTCGGCATCCGCGCCATGCTCTCCATGTCGGTCGAAAAGTCCTACCGACTGATTCCGCGCGAAATGTCGATCGAGTATAACGCCTACGAATCCGGCCTCGACCGCTTCATCAAGCCGGAGAAGGAATTCCTCGGCCGCGAGGGCCTGCTTTCCTACAAGGAAAAGGGCCTGAAGTGGAACTTCGCCACGCTCGTCGTTGAGACCGGCAACGATGTCGATGCGCGCGGCTCCGAGGCGATCTACAACGAGGCGGGCGAGCTCGTCGGCCGCGCCACCAACGGCACATTCGGTTTCCGCATCAACCGTTCGCTGGCGCTTGCCATGCTGCGGCCCGATTATGCCAAGGAAGGCACGAAGCTGAAGATCAAGATCCTCGGCACCACCTATAATGCAACCGTCGTTGGCGAGAGCCCGTTCGACACGGAGAATGCCTCGCTCCGTGCCTGAGCGTCGTTATCTGTTTTAGTTTCTTAAGCATATGAATAAGAAAAGGGCGGCCGCATCGTCGGCCGCCTTTTTCGTAGCCGGCTGTGGCAGCTCGATTAATAATTGTTCAAATGAATTCATGTAACCGTTTCGTTCGGGGACAGAATTCCATTTAAAGGTTTGCCATGGCGTTTCTAGGTATTTCGGGGATGCAATATTCCGGAGAAATGTTTGCCGGTGCACGGATTATCCTTGCTGAAGATTCAAACGTCTTCACCTCAATGATCGGAAAGCGCCTCAAGGAGCTCTTCGATATTGAGGTCGAGATTTGCCGCACCTTCGAAGATCTGCAGCTTTCCTACGACAAGTCTTCCGATCCGATCACGCTGGCGATTTCCAATATCAACCTGCCGGGCGCCGAAAACGGCGAGGCTCTGGAATATCTGGTCGATCTGTCGATCCCGACGATCGTCTTTACCGGCACCTTCCAGGAAGGCATGCGCGATAAGCTACTCGCCAAGGACATTGTCGATTACATTCTCAAGGACAATGTCTTTGCCGTTGATCTCCTGGCGGAATCGATCTGCCGGTTCCTGACCAACCATCGTCATCACGTGCTGATCGTCGACGACAGCGCCACGGCCCGCGCGTTGCTGTCCAGCCGCCTGAAGCGCTATAATTTCCGCGTCAGCACCGCCGAGAGCGGCGCCAAGGCGCTGGAGATCCTCAAGGCCAACCGCGATATCGGGCTTATGATTACCGACTACAACATGCCCGACATTGACGGTTTCGAGCTGACGCGCCGCATCCGCGCCACGATCGGCTCGCATGAGCTGCGCATCATCGGCGTTTCTTCCTCTTCCAACCGATTGCTTTCGGCGCGATTCCTGAAGGCCGGCGGCAACGATTTCATGCTGCGCCCGTTCATCGACGAAGAGTTCTACTGCCGCGTCAACCAGAACCTGGATACGCTTTTGCAGATCCAGTCCATGCGCAAGGAACGGGCTGTTGCCTGACCCTGCCGCAAAGATCGGGTGCAGGGAAACGGTTCAGTGAGCGGCCCACACCTGAAAGACATGACGGAAGTTCATATTTTTGCAATCGCAGGTGTTGCTGCCGTCATTTGCCTCTTCACGGAAGGGGAGGCCTCGGCTATCGTCCGGCACGGCAAGAGGGGGCGAGTCGACCCCCTCGCGCGTGCGGAGGGGTAGGCAGCTGTGACATTCCAGGGGGATTTTCAGCAAGAGAATGCAGGTCCTCGGTTCGGAGGAATTCGCATACTTCTGGTTGAGGATTCTCGGATGTTTTCCGCTGTGCTCTGCCATCGGTTCCAGACAGAACTCAACCTCAGCGTTGTCTGCTGTTCCTCACTGAAGGCATTGCGCGAAGCGCTCTCGCAGGACGGCCACGGCTGCAGCATGGCTGTCGTTGACCTGAACCTGCCGGATTCGCCCTATGGCGAGGCGCTCGACTGCACGATCGAGCACAATATTCCGACCATCGTCTTCACCGCGACCTTCGATCTCAATACGCGCGCCCGCATCCTCGAGCGCAATGTCATCGATTATGTGCTGAAGGATAACGAATTCGCGCTCGACAATCTGGTCGCGACCGTGCGGCGGGCGATCATGAACCGCAAGACGCGGGTGCTTGTCGTCGACGACGTGTCGTCTGCCCGCCAGGTGCTGGTCGATCTCCTGCGAGCTCAGCAATATCTGGTGGTGGAAGCGAATTCCGGCCTCGAGGCGCTTGCGGCGCTGGAAGCCTATAGCGATATCGAACTGGTCGTCACAGACCATCACATGCCCGACATGAGCGGCTATGAACTGACGCGGCGCATCCGCCACCGTTTCGGTTCGGACAAGATGCGCGTCATCGGCGTTTCCTCCTCGAACGACCGCATGCTGTCGGCAAGTTTCCTGAAGGCAGGCGCCAGCGATTTCGTCTATCGGCCATTCGTGGCCGAAGAGCTGCAGTGCCGCATCGCCAACAATGTCGAGACGCTGACACAGATGAAGCAGCTGCGCGCAGCGGCTGCCTGCGATTACCTGACCGGACTCTATAATCGCCGCTATTTCTACGATAACGGCCCGAAGCTGGTGAACGAGTGCCTGCGACTGAAAATGTCGAGCGCGGTGGCCATTCTCGATATCGACCATTTCAAGCGCCTCAACGACACCTATGGCCATGAAATCGGCGACAAGGTGCTGAAGGCTGTCGCGGACAGGCTGCAGACGATTTTCGAAGGCAGCGACAATCTTCTCTCACGCCTCGGCGGCGAAGAATTCGCAATCCTCTTCCCGCAGATGGATTCGCTGGCCGCCACCAAGCTCTGCGACGAAATCCGCTCGGATATTTCCCGCCTCAAAGTGACCGCCGACGATGAGGAACTGTCGGTGACGGTATCGATCGGCGTTGCCGAGATCGCCGGTTACGAGACATTCGAGAACCATCTGAATGCGGCAGACCAGTTCCTCTATATGGCCAAGCACAAGGGGCGGAATTTGGTCTATTCCGATGCCAAGATGACGGAAGAGGCGGCGCAGTAAGAGGTCTCCGGTCGTCATCCCGGGCTTGTCGCGAGAATCTAATCACGTGTCGAAACACGACCGGCGGCAGATGCTCGGAACAAGCCCGAGCATGACGAAAGTGAGGGCTCAAGCCGCAACCGCCTGCTGGCGGGCCGTCGCCATGGTCATCTTGCGATCGGCGCGCTCCTGCTGCGGCGAGCGCTGGTAGAGTTCACGATAACACTTGGAGAAGTGCGAGGCGGAGACGAAGCCGCAGGCGACGGCGACTTCGACGACCGGCATTGAGGACTGCACCAGCAGGTGGCGGGCGCGGTCGAGGCGGATTTCCAAATAGTAGCGGGCTGGCGACCGGCCCATTTCCTGGCGGAAGAGGCGTTCGATCTGGCGGCGCGACAGGCCGGCGCCTTCGGCGATCTCCAGGAGCGACAGCGGCTCGGCGAGATTGCCTTCCATCAGTTCGATGATCGACAGCACCTTGGCGTTCTGAACACCGAGGCGGGCGCGCAGCGGCAGGCGCTGGCGGTCGTGCGGATTGCGCACGCGGTCGGTCAGGTGCTGCTCACAGATGCGGTTGACGAGGCTTTCGCCGAAATCCTCGCCGACGAGATTCAGCATCATGTCGAGCGAGGCGGTGCCGCCCGCGCAGGTGTAAAGGTTGTTGTCGATTTCGTAGAGGTCGGCATAGACCTCGGCCTGCGGGAAGGCTTCGGAGAAACCCGGCAGGTTTTCCCAGTGGATCGCGCAGCGCTTGCCGTTCAGGAGACCTGCCTGGGCAAGCAGATGCGCGCCCGTACAGAGAGAACCGACGGCGACGCCGCGATTATAGGATTCGCGCAGCCAGGCATTGACGGATTTATTGTTGAAGGTCTCGACATCGATGCCGGAACAGACGAGCACCATGCCCGGCCGGTTTTCGCCGCCGAGATGGCGGCGTTCTTCGGCAAGCGAGGAATTGGCCTCCACGCCGATGCCGCAGGAGGAGTAGACCTTTTCGCCGTCGACCGAGCTCAGGCGCCACGTATAGGCCTGATAGCCGAGCATGCGGTTTGCAATTCGCAGGGTATCCACCGCCGCCGCGAAGGGCAGCATGGTGAATTGCGGGACCATGAAGAAGACTACGGAACGTTTCTTGAGCTGCATCTTGTTCATTAGAAAATCCATGCTCGAGGGCGACTGCCTATTGGTCGCGTGGAATGCGTCGTTCCGATGTTTCAAAAGCGACACTGGCATGGATAAATGCGGCTAGGAAGAGCAAATCTGCGACATCACAGGTGATTTGCGGCGCAAGCGAAGCAAAAGGCGTCGCTGCAGCACTGTAGTCCTATGAAATTTCCGGGGGAAAGGCCAAGCGGCGGATATAAAAAAGGCGGTGCTGCTTGGGACAGGCACCGCCTTTTAGCTCGGGAGGTATGTCGCATTCATTGCATTGTATTGCATCCATGAGCCCTATCTTTAATGAGCTCTATCCTTGCCGGTCTCATCGGCGCTCGGCCAGCCAATATCCTTGCGGATGTCGAGAGGCATGGATTCGATCTGGCGTTCCGTCTGCCATCTGCGCCATGCGCGCACAAGCTTGCCGGCATAGGAACCGAGCGAGGAATGTCCGTGATAGGACGACAGGCCCTTGCCGCCATCTCTGTAAGTCATCGAGGTCATTGCCGTTTCCTTTCATTGCTAGATACGGAATCGCCGTATCCTTGAAGTGAAATATGCGCTTGCGGTACTCATCATTCAAACGAATAGATTTCATGGGTACCATAAGCGATTTTGAACTATCGCTGCTGCTCATCGAGAGCGGGCAGGGCGCCGATATCGGCCGCAAGATGCGGCGGATAATGCTTCATTTCCTGCCTGATATGCTCACGTGCCGCCACCCGAAACATGCGGGCGCGAAAAGCAAAGAAAGCCTGGAGGATATTGAAGCCTACTGTCTGCAACATGATCGGCCTCCTTTTCTTAAGCCTCATCGTTACAACTACAATATAGGTATCGAAGCTGGTTCAAACAAATGAAATGAACTGGGCCTTAGGTTCAGAGAAATTGAAAGGTGAGGGCGCGTGTATCATGCCTCCGGGCTGCTTTGGCAGCGCTTCGAGCCTGTTCTGCGACGTATCATGGATGGACGAGCGTGAACGGCCCACGCAGCCCCATCAGATCACCATCTGTTCGCCAAGCTCCACCACGCGGTTGCTGGGAAGCTGAAAATAGTCCGAGGGGTCGATGGCGAAGCCGGCCATGGCAATGAAGAGCCGGTCCTGCCAGGCAGGAAGGCCGGTGTTCGGATCGCCGACGAGCTTGCGCCTGCCGACGTAGAACGAGGTCGACATGATCTCGAAATCGAAGCCTGCCTTGCGGCAGAGCGGCAGGGCTTTGGAAACGTCCTGATCTTCCATGAAGCCGAACAGGAGCTGGATCTTGATGAAGCGCTCGGACAGCCTTTCGATCGTCACCCGGTCCGTCTCCGCCACATAGGGGCGCGGTGCGGTCTTCACGTTGAGGATGACGTTACGCTGGTGGAGGACGCGGTTGTGCTTCAGATTGTGGAGGAGCACGCCGGGCGTCATGTCGGGAAGGCTGGTCAGGAAGATTGCGGTGCCCGGAACCTGGACGGGTGCGTGATCCGACTTCCGTTCGATCGACGCGAGGAACTGCATCAATGGTACGTCGCTCCTTGCGGATTTCTCCCGCACCAGCAAGGTTCCCTTTTTCCAGGTCCACATCATGATCATCAGCCCACCGGCGATCAGAACCGGGACATAGCCGCCGTCGTGGATCTTCAGGAGATTTGCGCCGAGAAAGATGCTTTCAAGCAGAAGGAGCGGCAGGAGTGCCGCCAGGGCCGTAAGCACGTTCCATCCCCAGATGACGCGCAGAAACTGGAAGGACAGGATCGTCGTCACGACCATCGCGCCCGTGACCGAAATCCCGTAGGCGGTGGCAAGCGCCTCGGAGGAGCCGAATGCGAAGATCAGCGCAAGCACACCCAAAAGAAGCCCCATGTTGACGGCAGGGACATAAATCTGGCCGGTGTTGGAAGCGGAGGTGAAGCAGATCTCGAGCCGCGGCAGGAAGCCAAGATGGATCGCCTGACGGGCAAGGGAGAACGCTCCGGTAATGACTGCCTGGCTGGCGATGATGGTGGCTGCGGTGGCAAGGATGACCACCGGAAGGATCGCCCACTCGGGAAACATCAGAAAGAACGGATCGGACGCAGCCTGCGGGTTGGCAAGCACCAGCCCGCCCTGGCCGAGATAGTTCAGCGCAAGCGACGGGAAGACTACGGCGAACCAGGCCGCCTGGATCGGTTTCCTGCCGAAATGGCCGAGGTCGGCATAAAGCGCCTCCGCCCCCGTCACGGTGAGGAAGACGGCGCCGAGGACCACGAGGCCGATGAGGCCCGCATGGGTGATGAAGTCGAAGGCGTAGAGCGGATTGAGCGCTGCGAAGATCGCAGGATCGTCGGCGATATGGATAACTCCGCCGAGGCCCATCACGAGAAACCAAAGCAGCGTTATCGGGCCGAAGAGCTTCGACACCGACGCGGTGCCGACTGACTGGACGAAAAACAGCAGCAGCATGATCGCGATGGCGATCGGCAGGACATAGGGCGTGAAGACCGGTGTTACGAGCTTCAGCCCTTCGAGCGCCGACAGCACCGATAGGGCAGGGGTGATCATGGCGTCGCCGATGAAAAGCGCGGCACCAATGATGCCCGCGAAGAAAAAGATGGTTGCGTGCCGGCTGGTCTTTTTCATGAGAAGGGCCAGCAGGGAAAGGGTTCCGCCTTCGCCCTCGTTGTCTGCCCTCAGAAGAAACAGCACGTATTTGAACGTGACGATGATCGTCAGTGTCCAGATCATCAGCGAGATCAGACCGATGACCTCGTTTGGCGTGACGCCGTCATGGGCGAAGGGCCGAAGCGCTTCGCGGAAGGCATAGAGCGGGCTCGTCCCGATATCTCCATAGACCACGCCGATCGCCCCGAGCAGCAGGGCAGCAAATTTCTGCTGGCTCTGATGGGACCGGCTTGCGTCGTGGGTAGTGACGGACATGGGCGTTCCTTGATTGTTGTTCGGCCTTGATTGCTGTTCGGAACGAAAGATATGGGGCGCCAGCCTGAGAATGGCACTCGCGTCACGCATTGCTGCTGGCTGTTAGCTCGCGGCCCTGCAGTGCCGATCAGCTCTCTGCCCTTGCCTCGCTCTTCGACAGCGCGCTGACGAGAACCTTATCGACGCGCCGCCCGTCGAGGTCGATCACCTCGAATTTCCAGTCGTTCTTGACAAAGCTCTCCCCCAGTTCTGGCAGGTGCTTCAGCTCTTCCAGAACGAGACCGGCGACGGTTTGATATTCGACGTCGTCATCAACAGGGAAATTCATGAATTCCGAGAACTCGTCGATCGGCGTCCATCCGGAAACCAGGTAGGAGCCGTCGTCGCGCCGCCTGATTGCCGGCTCCTCGCCGGAGGCCGCGTCGCCGAAAACGCCCATGATCGATTCCAGGATGTCGCCCGAAGTGATCACACCCTCGAAGTGGCCGTATTCGTCAAAAACCAGAACCATATGCTGCGGCGACTTACGGATCGACTCGATCACCGAGGAGGCGGGAGCGAGGTCCGAGATGATCGGAACATCCCGCACCAGCGTCATGATGTCGACCGACCGGCTGGCAGCATGGGCGTCGTAATAATCCTTGACGGCGAGGACGCCGAGAATCTCGTCCGAACTGCCCTTGCGAGCCGGCAGTCGCGTTCGCGAGGTCGATTGGATGGTGTTGCGGATCTCCTCGGCGGAATCCTCGATATCGATCAGCTCGACATCGCGCCGCGGCGTCATCAGCGCACGCGCCGTTCTGTCGGCAAGGCGCATGACGCCGGTGATCATGGCGGATTCGCCGCTTTCGATCACGCCGGCGCTCTGGGCTTCGGCGAGAACCGTCTTGATTTCCTCGTCGGTGACGCCGTCGGCATTCTTTCCGGACTGGCCGAGCAGGGCGAGAATGAGCTTGCCCGAGCCGTCGAGCAGCCAGACGAGGGGCAGGGCCGCTTTCGACAGGTAGGTCATCGTTGGCGCGACCCTGGCTGCCACGGCTTCCGGTGCACGAAGGGCCATCTGCTTAGGTACCAGCTCGCCGATGATGAGGGAGAGATAGGTGATCGCCACGACGACGGTACCGACGCCGAGCCCGTCTGCCCAGGCATTGGGAATGCCCTGCGCCAGAAGCCAGGCGGAGAATCGCGCGCCGAGCGTTGCGCCCGAGAAGGCGCCTGACAGGACGCCGACGAGGGTGATGCCGATCTGGACCGTCGACAGGAAACGGCCTGGATCTTCAGCCAGGCGCAGAGCCAGTCGCGCTCCCCCGCTTCCCTGGTCGGCCATGACCTTGAGGCGTGCCGGGCGGGCGGAGACGATTGCGAGCTCCGACATTGCAAGGACGCCGTTGAGAATGGTGAGAAGGACGACGATGGCTATTTCGGTAAACAAACTTTGGCCTGTTTTGCTGATAATGCTGCGTCGAAACTATGCGATCTCGCCTCGCTTTGCGAGGGTTCGCAGCGAAGATCATGGGCTGTTGGCAAGATAAATATGGCGGGATTCCTCCCAGCCGGTGCCGCTGGCGAAGCCCGTGACCATCTCCCCTGAAACGGCGCCTCATGTAATCCGCGGCTCATAAACCGCCTCTTAAGGATCTGTTGACCATAATGAAGGCTTAACACCGCCCGCCTGTGCGGTGCCTGTGATGTTTTCGTGTCTCGCACCAAGGACGAAGCCTGTGTCCCTTCATCAAGCCATCGCCGCCATTCCGACGACCGCCTCTGTGTGGTTTTTGTCTGTCGTCGCCCATCGCATGATGATCGCCGCGGCCCTCGTTTTTGCAGTCATTGCCGGATCGGGCGAGGCGGCGGCCGAAGACCGGGCACTGAAACTCTACTTCACGCATACGGGTGAGCGGGCGACGATCGTCTTCAAGCGCAACGGCAAATTCGACCAGCGCGGCCTGAACCAGATCAACCGGTTCCTGCGCGACTGGCGGCGAAACGAGCCGGCCAGGATGGATCCGCGGTTGCTCGATCTCGTCTGGGAGGTCTATCGCAAGAGCGGGGCGAAGGAGGCGATCCACGTCGTTTCGGCCTATCGCTCGCCGGCGACGAACAACATGCTGCGCAACCGCTCGCGCAATACCGGTGTCGCCAAGCGCAGCCAGCACATGCTCGGCAAGGCGATGGATTTCTATATTCCGGGCGTCAAGCTTGCGACGCTGCGCGCGCTTGCCATGCAGATGCAAGTCGGCGGCGTCGGCTATTATCCGACATCGGGCTCACCCTTCGTGCATCTCGATGTCGGCAATGTGCGCGCTTGGCCGCGCATGTCGCGCCAGGAGCTTGCGCGTCTGTTCCCGGACGGGCACACGATCCACCTGCCGGCGGACGGGCGGCCGCTGCCGGGCTATCAGGTGGCGCTTGCCGAGCGCAAGAGGGGCGTCCGCACCGCACCGATCGAGATTGTCGCAAGCGAGGACGAGGATGACGATACGCCTGCAACGCCGACAATAGCGGCATCGAGCGCGCTGACGGCACGCGCGGCTCTGCCGGCGAAGACGCCCGATCCGGTGGTAACCGGAAGCCTCGTCACAGCCATGCTGCCGACGCCGCAGAAGCGGGCCGAGATCGGATTGGCGCCGCAGCTTGCCAAGCCCGAGGACAAGGCGGTTGCCGACCGCGCCTTTGCCGATCTTGCGTCACTCACCGTTCCACTCCCGGTGCTGCGGCCTGTTGAAATCGAGGCCGTGGAGAGCGAGACGCCCGCACCCGTGCCCGCGGTCGCGCCGGTACTGGCATCCGTCCAGCCGGCCGCAGCCGATTTCACGCGCTTCGTCGTCGGTCGCAAGCCCACCAATACTTCAGACATCGCCGACCGGCTGACCCATCCCGCACCGACGGCCGAGCAGATCGCGATGTTGCCGGTTTCCGCGTCGGCAAATGTCGCGGGCGGCGTCGGCGAGATGTCCGCACGAGCGCTGATTGCCTGGGCGGTGCGGTCGCCGGAAACGCCAGTTGAACTTACGGCGCCTGCTATGATCGGCAACACTTATCCAAAGGGTGTCGGCAAGGGCAGAACAGTTGCCTCAGATGCGGCTGGAACCGGCTTCATGACCAGCCGTTTCGGCAGCGAGGGTTGAACCCAATAGGCTCTGTGGTAGTCGCCCTATAAAAATAGGGGCAGATTGACTTTCAATCAAATGCGATGATAACCTCTGTCATACAGAAAAATTGAAAGATGTGACGATGACCATCCCGTTTCGCCGTCCCATTCCTCTGCTCGACAATGACGTGCTGCGCACCTTCGTCGCCATTGCAGAGACCGGTAATTTTTCCACTGCGGCCGAAGCCGTCTTCCGCACCCCATCAGCCGTTTCCATGCAGATCAAGAAGCTCGAAGAGCAGCTGGGCGTCATGCTGTTTCGCCGCGATGCGCGCTCGGTGACGCTGACGCAGCACGGCGAAATGCTGCTGTCTTATGCGCGCAACATCCTGGCGCTTTCCAATGAGGCGGTGTCGCGCTTCATCATGCCCGAGCTCAGCGGCGTGGTACGGCTCGGCGCGCCGGAGGATATCGGCGAGCGACTGCTGCCGCAGGTCCTGAAGAGCTTCGCGCAGACCTATCCGGGCATCATGGTCGACGTGACGATCGACATGAGCATCGGCCTCAAAAAGCGGATGGAGGAGCAGCGTCTCGATCTCGCCCTCATCAACTGCGCTACGCGGCCTTTCCCCACCAACGGCGAAGTCGTCTATCGCGAACGGCTCGTCTGGGCTGGCGCCAAATGCGGCTCGGCGCATCGGCGCGACCCGCTGCCGATTTCGATCTGGGAAGACGGCTGCATCTGGCGGCAAGAGGCGATCACCCAGCTCGAGCGCAACAGGCGGCCCTATCGCGTCGCCTATCTCAGCGCCCACACGATGGCTCAGCGCGCCGCCGTGGTCTCCGATCTGGCCATCGCGCCGCTGCCGCTCTCGTATATCGGCGAGGATATGGCGATCCTTGGCATTCAGGAAGGCCTGCCGGAACTGGGGTCTTTCGACATCCAGCTTTTGACCGCATCGCAGATGACGGGGCCGATCGAGACGGTTGCCGACAGCATCCGGGCATCCTTCGCCGAGAGATCGAAAGCGGCCGCCGCCTGAATTCGGTTAGCCGGTGAACTTTTCGCTCACGAATGCGTTATCCCGCCCGGACGGCTTCAGCCGTTCGGGGTTGATTTCACAAAAGGATTTCGCAAATGACGACCACGGGTAAAATCGCATCCGCCTTGATGATCCTTCTTGCGCTCTCTTCCTGCGCCAACACGATCAAAGGCATGGGCAGGGATACCGCAAATGCCGTCAACGCCACGCAGGATGCCGGCCGCAGTGTCGACCGCGCAGCGAAGAGATAATTAGTTTCAGATTTTTGAAGTCGGATAGGCTTTTTCGAGGCCGCCGGATCGGGCAAGCCCGGTCCGGAATGCGGCATAGGCCGGGTGCTGGCTGGAGCGTGCCGCTTCCATGAGCCTGATCTGCAGCCGGTCCGGTGCAGCTTCGCCGATCCACTTGCCGAGCGTTTCGAGCTTCAGCGAGTTGAGAAGACGCGCGGCGGAGGCGAGATCGAGATGCCGATAGAGGCCCGCGAGCAGGTTATCGTCCTGCGCCGGATTTTCCATGAGCAGCGACAGGTAGGATTTGTCGGTTTCCGAGAGCGCCGCGAGTTTTTCCGCGACGGTATCGCGATCGGGGAAGGGCACCGTGCCAGTCATAACGAATCGTCCAGTCCTTGTTGTCAGAAAGCCTTATAGACTGGCCTTGACCTTTTCGGCTACATCGGCCGGAATCCAGCGGCTCCAGAGCTCCTCGTAATTCTCGAGGAAATAGAGGGCCGCATTCTCGTTGTCCTCGCCATTTTCATCCTGCCAGGCGAGGATTTGGCTGATGGTTTCGTTATCCCAGCTGCGGGCTTTCAGGTAGGCGATGACGGGGCCGGCGCGGTCGGCGAAAGCCCCCGTCATCAGCGTAAAGGCCTGCGACACCGGGTAAGCGTTCAGCTTGGGATTGGCGCAATGAGGCACCGAGGTGCAAGCATCCCATTCGGCTTGATCGTGCGGCACACCGAAGCCCAGCTGTTTCATGTCGTATTTGCCGATGATTGATGTCGGCGACCAGTAGTAACCGAGCCAGCCGACCTTGTTTTGGAAGGCGCGGGCAATGGAATCGTCGAAATCCTCAGGGGTCCTGCTGTCGATCAGCGTAAAGCCGAGCTTATCGGCATCGAGCGCCTTGAAGAGATTGGCGGTCGAGATCTCGCAGGCCCAGGCTTCCGGGCAGTTGTAGACAGCGGCGCGCGAAGGGTCGTAGGTATCGGGAAAGAGTTCCGGATGCTTCAGCGCGTCCTGCACGGAGAGGATATCCGGATTTGCGTCGGCGATGAATTTCGGAATGTACCAGCCTTCGACCGCGCCATCCGCCAGAATTTCGGCGCCCTTGACCAAACGCCCGGCGCTGATGGCGGCGTCGAGTTGCGGCTTGACCGCCTTCACCCAGAATTCCGACGCGATATCAGGCGTGCCGCTGCCGCTCATGGAAGCCAAGGTCGGCAGCGTGTCGCCATCGACGATGGTGACGGAGCAGCCGTAGCCCTTTTCCAGGATGTATTTGTCGAAGCTCGCGGCAATGGCGGCAGAGCCCCATCTCATCTTGGCGATCGAGACTTTGCCGCATCCGGCCGCTTGCGCCTCTGCAATACCGGCATAAAGACAGGCGGCAAGGATGAATGACGTGAAAAATGCCTTCATTATGCTTCCCCGAATTTTTATATGATCGACCGCGGCATGCGCCGGGAGTAACTAGCCGGCATATCTCTGCGCCGCTTAAACTGCCGATCGCCCGGACGGAATATGGCTCGATCGGGTTTTCCCGTCTGCGGCGCCGTTCGTCTGGCTTCCGGCGGCTCGTCCCTGGCCATTTCTGTCTATGGCTCATCACGAGCAAACCTACGGATTTACCACCAGAAATCAACTCTCTTTTCCAGGTTGCAATCTTACTAAATTATTGAATCTGAATAATTTATGCCGGCATTCCTCGATGTGGCCATTTTGGGTGCGATTGGGCGGAAATGCGTGTCTGCGGAGAGGGCTGGAAGCGGTTCCATCAGCGGCAGCTTCGAAAAGTTCAAAAAAAGTCGAAATTCACATCCGGCTGGGCCTTCAATAACCATCCGGTAAGAATGTGCCGTTATCTGTTGATGCGCAGCGGGGAGAACCGCTGCTTTTCCGGATCAGGTATTGCGTCCCGGAAAACGCGAGCTTCATCGTGTAGGGGTGAAGACGCCAGCGTTTACGGCAAACCGCGTAGGGCTTTATCGCCTGATCGCGGTTTTCGCATTTCCGGGCCTCTGTTGACCCGTCCTCGGCCCGCATGTAGGCCTGCGGGAAATGCTTCACGGGTGACGCCAATGACCAGAGCCATCATGCTGCAGGGAACCGGCTCGGATGTCGGCAAGACGGTGCTGGTGGCGGGGCTTTGCCGGCTGGCGGCCAATCGCGGGCTGAAGGTGTTGCCTTTCAAGCCGCAGAACATGTCGAACAATGCGGCGGTTTCAGACGACGGCGGCGAGATCGGGCGGGCGCAATGGCTGCAGTCGCTCGCAGCACGGACGCCATCGTCCGTGCATATGAACCCGGTGCTCCTGAAGCCTCAGTCGGAAAACGGCAGCCAGATCATCGTGCAGGGCAGGGTGTTCGGGCAGGCAAAGGGGCGCGACTACCAGCGGCTGAAGCCGCAGCTCATCTCTTTCGTGCTGGAGAGTTTCGCCAAGGTGTCCGAGGGGGCCGACCTCGTCATCGTCGAGGGGGCAGGCTCTCCCGCCGAAATCAATCTCAGGGCCGGCGATATCGCCAATATGGGCTTTGCGACGCGGGCGGATGTGCCTGTCGTCCTCGTCGGCGATATCGATCGCGGCGGGGTTATCGCTTCGCTGGTCGGCACGCATGCGATCCTCAGTGAGGGAGATCGCAAGATGATCTCGGGTTACATCATCAACAAGTTCCGCGGCGATGTAAGCCTGTTCGACGACGGCATTGCATCCATCGGGCAGTTCACCGGCTGGCCCTGCTTCGGCATCGTGCCCTGGCTGAAGGCGGCCGGGCGGCTGCCTGCCGAGGATTCCGTCGTACTGGAGCGGCTGGTGAAGGGCGAGCAAGGGGCGCTGAAGATCGCCGTGCCGGTACTGCCGCGCATTGCCAATTTCGACGATCTCGATCCGCTGCGGGCCGAGCGTGGCGTCGAGCTCGTCTTCGTGCGCGCTGGCGAGCGGCTGCCAACCGATGCCGCGCTCATAATCCTGCCGGGCTCGAAATCGACCATATCGGATCTTGCCGATCTCAGGGCGCAGGGATGGGACCGCGACCTTGCCGTCCATGTGAAGCGCGGCGGCCGGGTGATCGGCATTTGCGGCGGGTACCAGATGCTCGGCCGCAAAGTGTATGACCCGCTCGGCATCGAGGGTACGACGACAGAGATCGAAGGGCTTGGCCTGCTTGATGTCGAGACGGAAATGGCGCCTGAGAAGACGGTGCGCAACAGCTCTGCCCATTCGGCGGAATATGAGGTGCCGCTGTCAGGCTATCAGATCCACCTCGGTGTCACGCAAGGGGCTGATTGCGCGCGGCCGGCGGCGATAGTGGATGGATCGGCCGACGGCGCGGTTTCGGCCGACGGCCGTATCATGGGCACCTATCTGCACGGCCTCTTCGGCAGCGACGCCTACCGCGCCCGGCTGCTTCAGAGCTTTGGCCTCTCAGGCGAAGGCAGCAATTATCGCGAGAGCGTCGACCGGGCGCTCGACGAGGTCGCAAGCGGCCTGGAGCAATATCTCGACCCGTGCTGGCTCGCAGGGCTGCTCGGCTAGGCCGGATGTGCGCGCGTTCATCAGCGTCGTTCACCTATTGCCAAATTAGTTGACTGAGTCCATTAATTGTTCCGATGCAGCCGGTCGAGAGCGATGAAAACCATGAGCATACTGGATAGATTTTCACTGGCGGGCCAGGTGGCGCTCGTGACCGGCGGCGGCCGCGGCCTGGGCTTCGAGATGGCACGCGCACTTGCCGAGGCCGGCGCGCATGTCATCATTACCGGACGGACGGCGGCGACGCTGGAAGATGCCGTAAGGACGGTCCGCGCCGCCGGCGGCACGGCGCAGGCGGCCGCGTTCGACATCGTCGACCGAGAAGCCCAGCATGGGCTGATGGCCGACATCGAAAAGCTCCATGGCCGTCTCGATATCCTGATCAATAATGTCGGTGCCCGCGACAGGCGGCCGCTGGCCGAATTCGACGACGATGCCATCATCGAATTGCTGCGCACCGATCTCGCGGCTGCGACGACGCTCTCGCGGGATGCCGCCGCGCTGATGAAGCGGCATAATCATGGCCGCCTGATCGCGGTGACCTCGATCAGTGGCCATGTCGTCATGCCCGGCGACTGCGTCTATCCGGCGGCCAAGCAGGGCCTGACCGGCCTAATGCGCGGCATGGCGGTCGAGTTCGGCCCGCACGGCATCACCAGCAACGCGATTGCACCCGGCTGGTTCGCCACCGAGACGAATGCCGCTATGGCTGCGAACGAGGAACTGATGCCCTTCGTGCGCCAGCGCATTCCGGTCCAGCGCTGGGGCCGCCCGGATGAGATCGCCGGCGCGGCGCTGTTTCTTGCGAGCAGTGCTGCCTCCTTCGTCAATGGGCAGTGCTGACCGTGGACGGCGGCATGACGGTCAGGATGTGAGCGGAAATGTCCGCCACGATCCTAGCGGCATTTGTGCTGCTTCTACTCTGAACGTGTGGAGATTGGTTCAGGAGGCGGTTCTTCCGATGTTGCGGATGAGGTCCGGGCGAGGACATTGCCGATATCGGTCAGGAACGTCAGCAGCAGATTAAACTCGGCCTCACTGTAGGTCTCCAGCAGTGCGGCCATCGCCTCGCCATGCTCCTCATAGAGCGAGCTGGCGCGTGCCGAGGCCTCGGGACAGGCAACCAGGACAAGGCGGCGCTTGTCCGTCTTATCGCGTCGCCTGACGACGAAGCCGGTCGCCTCGAGCTTGTCGATCAATCCGCTGACCGTTCCGACCTTCAACCCGACCTCGCGCGACAGGGCCGTCATGGACAGCGGGCCGAGTTGCTCCAGCAGACGGAAGCACTTGAATTCGGTGCCGGTCAAACCAACCTTTTCGGCCATCTTCTGATGGAACAGCACGAGCCTGGCCGAAAACAGCTGGACCGTCGGAATGTAGCGCGCGAGGCGGCCGGTTGACTTTTGCGGCAAAACGTTTAGATCTCCGAACTAATTGTTTCGATATTCTAAGTAATCGTCGGCGTCATGTCGATACTCTCGCATCGCTGTCCGGCCCTGTCAGAGGCAGAGATCGATGAGCGCGTATTTCATTCTCGAAATCCATCCCGATATCGAAGATCAGGCGATCGATGATTATCTCGCATGCATATCACCTGACGTGGCGTTCCATGGAGGCAACGTCCGATCCTGTGGAGGCAAGGTCCAGGCGGTTCAGGGAGACCGTCAGATGAACAGGCTCGTCATCATCGAATTCCGCACCGCCTCCATCGCGCGCGAGTGGTATGACGAGGTAAAACAGGCGAATGAAGATGATGCCAGGTATCATTCTCTGCGTGCCTGCCCGGCGGTCGTCGTCGCTGGACTCGATGGCTAGCAACTTCAGCCGGCGCGGCGATCTCCTGATGGTGCGGCGGCGCGGTTCGGAAACGCCGCCCATTCGCCCGATTTCGCGATCATAGGATTGTGACGGTCCATGTGGAGATTCCAAAATTAGCGATCATATTCATTGGCTTATAGAGCAGGGAATCTCGAGCGAGCATATTGGCGACCTCGTTGCAGGCTTGTGCGAGCGGCTGATCGCGGAGGGCTTTCCGATCTGGCGGGCCAGTATAACGATGCCGTCCCTTCATCCGATGTACCGCGGCGTCTCAGCCAATTTCGTGCGAGGTGGGACAACGACCATCGAAAATTCCGAACACGGCGGGATCGAAGAGCGCAACTTCGAGAGAACGCCGACATTCCATCTGCTGAGCCGCGGTGAAAGAAAGGGGCGCTGGAATTTGGCGGACGGAGAGGGGCTCGAGTACCCGCGGCTCAAGGAATTCGCGCTTGCCGGGGGCACGGATCACGTGATCAGCATTTTCGAGTTTCCGAAGGAGGTCGCGTTGCGCGGCTTCAGCCTGGCGCTGACCAGCGACGCATCGGGCGGATTTTCCGACGAGCAGCTGACGACCGTCGCAGAGCTTATTCCGGCTCTGGGGCTTGCCTGCTACCGCATGGCCGCATCGAAAACCGCCGCCGATATCCTGGCCGTCTACACGGGCGCCAGGACAAGCGCACGCATCCTTGCAGGCGAGGCGCAGAGAGGCAAGGGCGGATCCATCAATGCTGCGATCCTGCTTGCCGATCTCCGGAATTTCACAGCATTGACCGAGGTCTATCAGCCGGGCGAAATCGCCGGGTTTCTGGATGCGCATTTCGAGTTGATCGGTCGGCATGTCGAGGAGAATTCCGGAGAGATCCTCAAATTCATGGGCGACAGCGTGCTGGCGATCTTTCCGATCGGCAGCGGGGAAGGGGATGATCCCGAAAAGGCTTGCCGTGCAGCGCTCGCCTCGGCCCGGAACATGCTGAAGGCCAACGAGGCGCTGAACCGGGAGCGGACAGGCAAGGGTGGGCCTGACATCGGTGTCGACGTCGTCCTGCACCTCGGAGAAGTGTTTTACGGAAATATCGGCGCCCGCGGCAGGCTCGACTTCACCGTGATCGGCAGGGCCGTCAACGAGGCCTCGCGGATCGAGAAACTCTGCGGCGAACTTGGCCAGCCGCTTCTGATGTCGGAAAGCTTCGCGGCTGCCTGCGGTGTCGCCTGCGAACGCCTGGGATCGTTCGAGTTGCGCGGCGTTTCGAAGAAGGCCGACGTGTTCAAGCTCGCGGATCCGATTGTGGCATCGGCTCGAAAATCGGCGGCAAAAGCCTCAGATCTCGCCTGACACCTCGCGGCGCCGACGGTCGAGTTCTTCGCTGTAGCGGCGCAGCGTGTGGCTTTCGCTGAGCTGGCCGATTACCTTGCGCTCGATGAGGTTGTTGACGACGGCGAGCGCTTCGCTTTCCGTCTTGTCGAAGATCGCGGCCGCCTGTTTGGCGTTCATCTGCGGCTGCAGGAAATCGTTCTTATAGCGGATGAAATCGCCGAGATTCTGGGCTTCGTCCTGCGCGCTGGTGGGGTTTGCGTAGATTTCCGGCACGAGAACGAGGCCGGCATATTTGTCGCCCTCATCGACGAGGATGACACGCTGCGTCGAGCCGATGGGGAAAGCCTCCTTGAATGCGTCCAGCGTTATCCCGAGTTTTGCGCTCTTCACGTCTGAACGCATCAGCTTGTCGACGGTGAGATTGCGGATCCAGCCGACATCATGAGCGCTGCGGATGCTTTCGCCGCGCAAGTGAAAGCGCCATGTGGCGAAGGAGTAGCCGAAGGTCGTGCGCACCACGAGCGAGGAGGTGATGACGGCGGCGAGCACCAGCGCGGTGATCGGAAAGTCGCCGGTGATCTCCAGCGCCAGGAAGGTCATTGTCAGCGGCCCGCCGATGACGGCGACGGCGAGCGAACTCATGCCGACCACGGCATAGATTACGGGCGTCAGCGTCGCATCGGCGAAATAGGGGGCGGAATAGGCAAAGAGCTTGCCGAGCAGCGCGCCCATGAAAAGCGAGGCGAAGAACAGGCCACCCCTGAAGCCGGAGCCGATGGAGACGGCGGATGCCACCGATTTCAGAAGGAAGAGGCCGATCAAAGCAGGAATCGTGATCTCGTGGGAGAGGTTCAGATGCAGCGCGCCGTGGCCGGCGGCCAGCACCTGCGGCGAGACCAGCGCCAGCAGGCCGACGACGATGCCGCCGAGCGCCGGGCGGAAGGGCAGTGCGATGGAGCTCTTGCGCGCCAGTTCCTCGACGAAGGAGACGCCTTGCATGATGAGGATGCCGACGCCGGCGCAGAAGGCGCCGAGCGCGATGGCCGGCACGTAGTCCGCCGGCTGGACAACGCCGAAACTGCCGACATCGATAATGAAATCGCTGCCGGCAAGAAGGCGCGCAACAAGGGTTGCGACAAGCGCCGAGACGACGACAGGCGTTAGCGAGATGATGGTGTAGGTGCCGATGATCAGCTCGAAGGCGTAGAAGGCCCCGGTCAGCGGCGCGTTGAAGGCGGCAGCAATCGCACCGGCCGCGCCGCAGCCGACGAGGACGCGCATGTCAGCGCGGCGCAGCTGCAGTTTCAGGCCGAATTTGGAGGCGATGCCGGCCGCAAGCTGCGTATAACCGGCTTCCAGGCCGACGGATGCGCCGAAGCCGTTGGAAATGAGGTTCTGGATGGCGACGAGGATGCTGTCCGTCAGCGAGAGGCGGCCGCCGTGCAGGGCATTGGCCTCGATCGGGTCGACCATCGGCTTCTTGCGCCATTTGGCGAGAATGAAGAGCAAGAGGCCGAGCAGCATGCCGCCGGCAACCGGGGCGGTCATCAGTAGAAACTTGCTGTCGATCTGCGAGGCGCTGAGCCTCGTCGTGCCGTCTATGCCGAAGATCAGGCTGTGCATCTCTTCCGAGACATAGCTCATGGCAGTGACTGCAAGCCCCGATACGATGCCGACAAGCGCGCCGGCAAAGACCATGCCCACCTCGCTGTGGCGAATGAGCGCGCGCAGGCGTCCCGGATCGAAGGCTGTGCCAAGAGGGCCGAGGCGGCGAATATCCATTCGGGAGAGCATCATGGGGAAAGTAGGCGGCAGGAGTGGGGGTCAAGGGCGGAGCCGGCATCCGCATGGGCGGCAATTGCCGCAAAATACCGACGGAGGCGTAAAGTTTTTGTGACGTAAGCCTTTGATTAAAGACGACAATGTGGTCGTGTAAGTCAAGATGAACATGAGCGGGACGTTGCGCGGCAATTGACATGGGGGTTGCACGCGCTTAACCATGGATCCACATAATGGATGGTTCCGGATCGGCCTCACGCCTTCCGGATGAAAAGGGAATGTGACGGGGCGGACCCAAGCCGGGCGCCTTCATCACAGCCGACCCCGCGACTGTAGAGCAGTCAGGGTCTTCCGTCCGGTATTTCGACTGCTGCGCCGACGGTCTTGCATTCTGCAAGCGGGCAAGGTGGAAGAAGTGCCGGAAAAGCCACTGGAAATGCATCGTGATCAGCCGGGGCAGGACGCCTCTCTTTCTACGAATCGTCCGTCCTTTCACGAGATGCAGCCGGGAAGGCGAGGCAGATCCGCTGGCACGATCAGGGGCGACCGGAAACGGTCTGCCCCTGTCGCGGCCGAGAACTGCGAGCCAGGAGACCTGCCATCCGTGCCGGGCATAATGCCCAATTGGGCGTTTTGCCCGCTGCCAGCACGGAGGTTGTCTTGGCTGAAGGATGTTATTCAGCGCTGCCTCCGGTGGTGCGTATAAGAGATCGTCGGCCGGGAGCTCGAAATGATGGAGCCTTGGTGCCTGTCATTGGACGTCAGCCGGCGCGTGTTTTTCTCTCCTCCCTCATTCCTGTGCTTGTCACAGGAATCCAGCGTGGCCAAGTCCTTGGACACACTAGACTCATTTCACATTGGCATGGATTCATTCACGGCGCAGAGGCGCCGTGGCTGGATTCCTGTGACAGGCACAGGAATGAGGGAAGTAGAGGAGGCCGTGCCCATTCTCAACGGGCGGTGTCGTCATGACTGCCACCTTCATCCTCGGCGGCGCCCGTTCCGGCAAATCCCGCTTCGCCGAAAATCTCATCACCGCAAGCGGTCTCGAGCGCCACTACATCGCCACCGGCCGCGCCTGGGACGACGAGATGCAGGCGCGCATCGACCAGCACAGAGCCGATCGCGGCCCCGCCTGGACCACGCATGAGGAGCCGCTCGATCTTACTGAACGCCTCGCGGCCATCGACGCGGAGGGCACGGCTATCCTCGTCGATTGCCTGACGCTGTGGCTGACCAACCTGATGATGGAAGGGCGCGATATCGCTGTCCAATCTGCCGCCCTTGCTGCCTTTCTGCCGCAGGCAAAGGCGCGGCTCGTCATCGTTTCCAATGAAGTCGGCCTCGGCATCGTGCCCGCGAACCGCATGGCGCGGGAGTTTCGCGACCATGCAGGCCGGCTGCACCAGATGATCGCGGCTTCGGCCTCGGATGTTTATTTTATCGCAGCGGGTCTGCCGCTGAAAATGAAGGGTTAGTTCCATGCAGCAGAAAATCCCCGCAACCGTCATCACCGGCTTTCTCGGCGCCGGCAAGACAACGATGATCCGCAACCTGCTCACCAATGCCGGCGGCAAAAAGATCGCGCTCATCATCAACGAATTCGGCGATCTCGGCGTCGATGGCGACGTGCTGAAGGGCTGCGGGGCGGAGAATTGCACCGAGGATGACATCATCGAGCTCACCAATGGCTGCATCTGCTGCACCGTGGCCGACGATTTCATTCCGACCATGACGAAGCTTCTGGAGCGCGAGCAGCGCCCGGACCATATCGTCATCGAAACCTCGGGCCTTGCACTGCCGCAGCCGCTCGTCGCCGCCTTCAACTGGCCGGATATCCGCAGCGAAGTCACCGTCGATGGCGTCATCACCGTGGTCGATAGTGCGGCCGTTGCCGCTGGGCGTTTTGCCGATGACCACGATGCCGTCGATGCGCGCCGTGTCGAGGATGAATCGCTCGATCATGAAAGCCCGATCGAGGAACTGTTCGAGGATCAGCTGACCTGCGCCGACCTGATCGTGCTCAACAAGACCGATCTGATCGACGCGGACGGGCTCGGCCGCGTGAAGAGCGAAGTCGCCTCGCGCATTGCCCGCAAGCCTGTCATGATCGAAGCGAAAAACGGCGAGGTGCCGGCAAGCGTACTGCTCGGCCTCGGCATCGGCACGGAAGGTGATGTGGTCAACCGCAAATCTCATCATGAGCTGGAACATGAGGATGGCGAGCCGCATGATCACGACGAATTCGACAGCTTCGTCGTTGAGCTTGGCGCTGTCTCGGATACTGCAGGTTTCGTCGAGAAGCTGAAGGGCATCATCGCCGAGCATGACGTGCTGCGCCTCAAGGGCTTCATAGACGTCTCCGGTAAGCCGATGCGCCTGCAGCTGCAGGCCGTGGGTGCCCGTATCGACCAGTATTTCGACCGCGCCTGGGCGCAGGGCGAAGCGCGCAGCACGCGCCTCGTCGTCATCGGCCTGCACGAGATGGATCAGGACGCTGTGCGCAAGGCGATCGTGGCGCTGGTCTAAGGGGTTTCGATGCATCTGCTTCTGGCTCAACAGGGAACGATCAGCGACGGGGATGAGGCCATCGACCTCGGCCAGTCGCCGGGCGATATCCTGTTCCTCTCGGCTGCCGATACTGAGCTTGCGGCGATCGCCGAGGCTCATGCCGGCGGGGCGAGCGGGCATAGCTTGCGGCTTGCGAGCCTGATGAGCCTGAAGCATCCGATGTCGGTCGATAGCTATGTCGATCGGACGGCGCGGCATGCGAAGCTGATCATCGTGCGGGCGCTCGGGGGCGCGAGCTACTTTCACTACGCGCTGGAGGCATTGCATGCGGTCGCCGCCCGGAACGGGGCGCTGATTGCAGTGCTGCCGGGGGATGCGCGGCCGGATGCGGGGTTGACGCCGTTTTCCAATGTGGCGCTCGAGGATCTGAATGCGCTGTGGGCATATCTGATCGAGGGCGGTGACGCCAATGCGCGGGGCTTTCTGGCCTATGCTTCGGCGATGCTCTCGGGTTCGGAGAAACCGGCGCCGGCTGCGCCGTTGATGAAGGCGGGGATCTGGTGGCCGGGGCGGGGGCTTGTTGGGGTGGAGGAGTGGCGGAAGCTTGCTGGTTCGTTCTTCTCCCCAGCGGGGAGAAGATGCCCGATAGGGCAGATGAGGGGGGCGAGCGACGCAAGGAGTGAGCAGTGGGAGCGCGACGTTGATGTTTGCGGGGTGGCCCCCTCATCCGACCCTCCGGGCCACCAGCCGGGGTCGAGCCACGGGTCTCGACCCGTCCTCCGGACCCCCGCTGGGGAGAAGGGACAGGCAGCACCTGTTGTCGCCATCGCCTTCTACCGCGCCCTCGTCCAGAGCGGTGAAACCCGCCCCGTCGAGGCCCTGATCGAAACCCTGCAGGCACAGGGCCTTCGCCCGTTGCCGATCTTTGCCTACAGCCTCAAGGACCCCGTTTCCCAGGGCATCCTCGAAGCTATCTTCGCCGATCTCAAACCTGACGTTGTCATCAACACGACGGGCTTTGCCGTCTCCGCACCCGGCGCCGATCGCGAGCCAACGGTGTTGGAAGCCAACGATGCCATCGTGCTGCAGGCGATCTTTTCCGCCTCGTCGCGGGAGGCCTGGGCCGGTTCGTCGCAGGGACTGTCGGCGCGCGATCTCGGTATGAATGTCGCCCTGCCGGAGGTGGATGGCAGGGTGCTGTCTCGCGCCGTCTCCTTCAAATCAGCCGCGCGCTACGATGCGGCTGTCGAAGCCAATATCGTTTCCAGTGAGCCGGATGCCGGGCGCATGAAATATGTGGCTGCGCTTGCGGCCAACTGGGCGAGGCTGCGGCAGACGCCGGCGGAGAGCCGACGGGTTGCGCTCGTCATGGCGAACTATCCGAACCGCGACGGACGGCTCGGCAATGGTGTCGGCCTGGATACGCCGGGCGGCACCATCGAGGTGATGCGGGCGATGGAGAGGGCCGGTTATCCGGTCGCCGATATTCCTTGTGATGGTGATGCGCTGATAGGGCATCTGATGGCGGGGCCGACCAATACCGGCTTTGACGGCAAGGTCGTGCGCGAGACGCTTTCCCTGAGTCGATACAATGATTTCCTGGAATCTCTTCCCGCTCAGATTCAGGATGAAGTCAACGCGCGCTGGGGGGCGCCGGAGAGTGATCCCTATGTCCGCGATGGCGCTTTCGCCCTGCCTTTTGCGCGGTTCGGCGACTTGCTGATCGGCATCCAGCCGGCGCGCGGCTACAATATCGATCCGAAGGAGAGCTATCACTCGCCCGATCTCGTGCCGCCGCACGGCTATTTCGCCTTCTACGCTTTCCTTCGCGAAGAGTTCGGTGCGGATGCCGTGATCCACATGGGCAAGCACGGCAATCTGGAATGGCTGCCGGGCAAGGCGCTGGCGCTGTCGGAGGCCTGCTATCCGGAAGCGATCCTCGGGCCGCTGCCGCATCTCTATCCCTTCATCGTCAACGATCCCGGCGAGGGCACGCAGGCCAAGCGCCGCACGGCGGCTGTTATCATCGACCATCTGACACCACCGCTGACGCGGGCCGAGAGCTATGGACCGCTCAAGGATCTGGAGGCGCTGGTCGATGAATATTACGAGGCGTCGGGTGGCGATCCCAGGCGTATCCGGCTGCTGTCGCGGCAGATCCTCGAGCTTGTTGCCGATATCGGGCTGGATCGCGATGCGGGGATTTCCAAGGGCGAGGCGGAAGGCGAGGCGCTGAAGAAGCTCGATGCCTATCTTTGCGATCTCAAGGAAATGCAGATCCGCGACGGGTTGCATGTGTTTGGGGTGTCGCCGGAAGGGCGATTGCTGACGGATCTCACCGTGGCGCTGGCGCGGGTGCCTCGTGGGCTGGGTGAGGGTGGTGATGCGAGCCTGCAGCGGGCGATTGCAGGAGATGTGTTGAAAAAAACCTCCCCAACCGTTTCCGGGGTCGAGCCACGGGTCTCGACCCGTCCTTCGGACCCCCACAAGGGGGAGGGACTAGCTGGGTGCACCGTTTCAATTTCGCATACGGCTGCTGAGGTTGCCGCAAGCGCGGCGGCAAGTCCCTCGCCCTTGTGGGGAGGGGTTGGGGAGGGGGCTTCTTTCGACCCCCTCGATTGCGATATGGCCGCTCCCTGGACAGGCTCGCGCCCGCCAATCCTGGCCGATGTCCTCGACGCCCCCTGGCGCACCAACGGCGACACCGTCGAGCGCGTCGAACTGCTCGCCGCCAAGCTCGTCTCCGGCGAACTCGCTTGTCCACCCCTCTGGTCCCTGACCAAAGCCGTGCTCGACGAGATCGAAGCCCGCCTCAAGCCCTCCATCCTCGCCTGCGGCCCGGCCGAAATCACCAGTCTGCTGCGCGGCCTCGACGGCCGATTCGTCCCGCCCGGCCCATCCGGCGCACCGACGCGCGGGCGGCCGGATGTCCTGCCAACGGGGCGGAATTTCTACTCCGTCGATAGCCGTGCGGTGCCCACACCTGCAGCCTACGAACTCGGCAAGAAATCCGCGGAATTGCTGATCCGCCGCTATGTGCAGGATCACGGCGAGTGGCCCGTTTCCTTCGGCCTGACGGCCTGGGGTACCTCTAACATGCGCACCGGCGGCGACGATATCGCTCAGGCATTGGCGCTGATCGGCGTCAAGCCGGTCTGGGACATGGCCTCGCGGCGCGTCACCGGCTACGAGATCGTCCCGCCCGCTATGCTGCGGCGGCCGCGCGTCGACGTGACGCTGCGTATTTCCGGCTTCTTCCGTGATGCCTTTCCCGAACAGATCGCGCTCTTCGACAAGGCGATCCGAGCCGTTGGCGCGCTGGATGAGGATGCCGTCGACAACCCGATCGCCGAGCGTATGCGCGGGGAGGCGGCGCGGCTGACTGCTGCCGGGCTCGATGAGAAGGCCGCGGCAAAGCGGGCCGGCTATCGTATCTTCGGTTCCAAGCCCGGCGCCTATGGCGCCGGCTTGCAGGCGCTGATCGACGAGAAGGGCTGGGAGCGGCGCGCCGATCTCGCGGAAGCCTACCTCGTCTGGGGCAGCTATGCCTATGGCGCGGGCGAGGAGGGACAGGCCGAGCGCGGAATTTTCGAGGAGCGGTTGCGCTCCATTCAGGCGGTCGTGCAGAACCAGGACAATCGCGAGCACGACCTGCTCGACAGCGACGATTACTACCAGTTCGAAGGCGGCATGGCGGCTGCGGCCGAAGCGCTTGGCGGTGTGCTGCCGACGATCTATCACAATGACCATTCGCGGCCGGAAAAGCCTGTGATCCGCTCGCTGGAGGAAGAAATCGGGCGGGTGGTACGTGGGCGTGTCATCAATCCGAAATGGATCGAGGGCGTGATGCGCCATGGCTACAAGGGGGCTTTCGAGATTGCCGCCACCGTCGATTATCTCTTTGCCTTTGCCGCGACGACGGGAGCTGTCGGCAACCATCATTTCGAGGCGGTCTATCAGGCCTTCGTCGCCGACCCCAAGGTGCGCGATTTCATGGCCGAGAAGAACCCGGCCGCCTTTTCCGAGATGAAGGAGCGGCTCGTGGAGGCGATCGACCGCAAGCTCTGGACGCCGCGCAGCAACTCAGCGCAATTCGATCTCAGTGAACATAACGAAACCAAGAAAAGAGCAGGCAGCCATGAGTGATGAGCCAGTAGAGACAGCCGAAAAGGACGACGCCCGCCATGCTGAGAAGATGGCGAAGAAGAAGGCCGCCCGCGACAAGATCATGGCAAAGAAGACGGACGAGAAGGGCCTGATCATCGTCCACACCGGCAAGGGCAAGGGCAAGTCTTCGGCTGCTTTCGGTATGATCTTCCGCCATATTGCCCACGGCAAGCCGTCTGCCGTCGTGCAGTTCATCAAGGGCGCGATGTGGACCGGCGAACGCGATCTCATCGAAAAGCATTTTTCCGACATCTGCCAGTTCCACACGATGGGCGAGGGCTTTACCTGGGAAACGCAGGATAGGGCACGTGATGTGGCGGCGGCGGGTGCGGCCTGGGAAAAGGCCAAGGAACTGATCCGCGATGAGCGCAATTCCATGGTGTTGCTCGACGAAATCAACATCGCACTGCGCTATGACTATCTCGATATCAACGAGGTGGTGGCGTTCCTGAAAGCCGAAAAACCACACATGACGCATGTCGTGCTGACCGGCCGCAACGCCAAGGAAGAGTTGATCGAGATTGCCGATCTCGTGACCGAAATGGAGCTTGTCAAACATCCTTTCCGCTCCGGCATCAAGGGGCAGCCGGGCGTGGAGTTCTGATCCCGAGTTGACGAGATGGCTTCTCCTTTTTGATCGCCTGTCAATTCCAGGGCAGGACGATCATCAGCGAAAGCGGCGCAGCCTATCAATGACGCCAGAGGTAATGGAAGCCGGGTCGGTCTGGATCAAGTTCAGGTCGCGGCTTGGTGATTTGACAGGCGTGAGGGGAGTCCGGAGATTTGCGGTAATCCCTTCCCCGGAGGAGACACCAGTGAAAAACTTTTTCCCTGAGACAGTTGTAGCATTCGCCATCTCTGTGTTTGGTGCATCTGTCGCGCAGGCGACGATCATCGACGACTGGAACACTGTGAAGGCGCCGGCGGCACCGACGCTGAAGCCTGTCAGCGTCGATACGTCAGATACGGCTCTGCTGCTCCTCGATTTCAACGGCGCACAGGACCCCTCCAAGGGGCCGTGCAACACGAAGACCAAGCCGCGCTGCATCGCCTCGCTGCCGAAGGTGGAAAAGCTGATGGAAGAGGCGCGCAAGAGCGACTTGCCTGTCGTTTACAGCATCACCGGCGGCGCGACGAAGGGCGATATCGCCACCGTTCTGGCGCCGAAGAAAGGCGATGCGGTCGTACAATCCGGCGCCAACAAGTTCATCAACACCGATCTCGAAAAAATCCTGACCGAAAAGCACATCAAGACCATCATCGTGACCGGCACAGCATCCGAAGGCGCGGTGCTGAATACGGCAGCCTATGCGGCACTGAAGGGCATGAACGTCATCCTCCCCGTCGACGGCATGTCATCGGCCGACCCTTATGCCGAACAATATGTCGCCTGGCATTTCGCCAATGCGCCGGGTGTATCGGCGAAGACAGTGCTGACCACGATTGATCAGATCAAGTTCTAAACCCCGAACCAGACACGCAGCGGGTTTGCGGGATCGGCCAGAAGTTTGATCGCAAAAGCGATGCAGACGATGACGAGCAGCGGCTTGATGAGCCTTGCGCCGATGCGCATGGCGAGCCGCGAGCCGAGCTGCGCGCCGAGGAACTGGCAGGCACCCATCAGCAGGCCGATTTTCCAAAGCGTCGCCCCGAAGCTTGCGAAGACGACGAGCGCGCCGAAATTCGAGCCGAGATTGAGAAGCTTGGTATGGGCGGTTGCCTTCAGCATGCCGAAGCCGGCAAGCGTGACGAAGGCCAGCATGAAGAAGGAGCCGGTGCCGGGGCCGAAGACGCCATCATAGAAGCCGATGACCGGCACCAGCGTCAGCCCGAAGAGGAAGGGTGTCATCCGGCGGTGCGTGTCGGAATCATTCAGGTTCGGCTTGACGGCGAAGAAGATGGCGATTGCGACCAGCAGGACCGGCATGATCGCCCGCAGCACCTGACCGGGAACGAGTGTGGCAAGGGCTGCGCCGAGCGCGCCGCCCATGACCGCCATCAGCGCCATCGGCAATTGTTCCGAGAGCTTCACATGGCCCTTGCGGGCATAGGCGATGGTTGCCGAAGCCGCGCCGAAGAGGGATTGCACCTTGTTGGTGCCGAGCGTCTGCAGCGGGGGGATGCCCGCTATCAGCATAGCGGGGACGGTGATGAGGCCGCCGCCGCCGGCGATGGAATCGACGAAACCGGCAAAGAAGGCAGCCGCGCAGAGCAGCAGAAGCAGATGGATGGCAATGTCAGGCAAGATGCTATTCCGGGAGAGGTATGCGGGGGGATTTCGGCGGCCTTGTTGCATTTCCTGCCTTGAGCTGCAATGGCTCCGGGGACACAGCGGAGCGCATTCGACTGACGGGAATGAGCGAAATCACCATTGATGAGACAAGGCGGCATGTGCTCGGGCTCGGTTGCGAGCGCAGGGCGCCTGATAGCGAGGTGATGGCGCTTGCCGTCGAGGCGTTGAGGGCGGCTGGTATCAGCGGGGCTGAGCTTGCGGCTGTTGCCTCGATCGATAGCCGCGCGCAAGAGCCGGCGATCCTCGCCGTTGCAGCGCATTTTTCCGTGCCTGTCCTGTTCTTCGATGCGGTGCGGCTGGAGAAGGAGACGCCGAGGCTGAGAAATCCTTCCGAGATCGTCTTTGCCCGCGTCGGCTGTCATGGCGTTGCCGAAGCCGCTGCCCTTGCGGCGATCGGCGAGGCTGCGGAGCTGGTGCTCGGTAAGATCAAATCTCGGCATGCGACAGCCGCCGTCGCCCGCATCGGGTTGCACAAAGCCTGACGGGCGTTATGGTGGCGGCATCTCGCGGTGCCGTCCGGCTGCCCAGCGATTCGAATCCGGAGCATCTTCGTTTTTTGAATCACGAATGTGCTCTATCTCTTTGTTTTCATGCAGTTCCGGGCGCAAAACCGCTGCAGGTTTTTGCTGGAATTGCTTTGGAGGATACATATGCACAAGGTCATTTATGACACAGATCCGGGCGTCGACGACGCAATGGCTCTTCTCTTCCTGCATCGCCATCCCGAGATCGATCTCATCGGCATCACCACCGTCTTCGGCAACGCTTCGGTCGAGACGACGACGCGCAACGCGCTGTTCCTGAAGCGGGAGTGGGATATTGCGGCACCTGTTGCTAAGGGCGCCAGTGTCACTATCGATCCCAACCGCCACGAACGTCCGTGGCCGACCATGGTGCATGGCGAAAACGGCCTCGGCGACATGCCGGTGCCCGATCTCATCGACTTGCCGGTCGATCCGCGCCCGGCGCATCGTTTCATCATCGAGACCGTGCGGGCCAATCCGGGCGAGGTGACGCTGGTAGCCGTCGGCCGCATGACGAACTTGGCGCTGGCACTGAAGGAAGACCCCGAGATCGCCGGCCTCGTGAAGGACGTCGTCATCATGGGCGGCAATTTCTATGTGCCGGGCAATGTTTCGCCGGTCGCCGAAGCCAATATTCATGGCGATCCGGAAGCGGCCGATATCGTGCTGACCGCGCCGTGGAAGGTCGTCGTCATCGGTCTCGATGTGACCGCCGTGACGACGATGAGCCGCAGCTATCTCGGCGACATGGCAGCCAAGGGCGACAAGGCGGTCAAGCAGCTCGACGCGCTCTCGCAGTCCTATATCGACTTCTACAAGCACGCAGTCGAAGACGGCATGATGGTTCATGACAGTTGCGCCAGCGTCTATGTCGTGGCCCCGGAATTGTTCAAGACCATCACGGGCTCTGTGCGCGTCGTCTGCGGCGGCATTGCCGATGGCCAGACGGTTATCAAGCCGGATGGCCGTCGCTTTCCGCCGGGCGAGTGGGACGGCCTGCCGAGCCAGATCGTTGCCACTGGCATTGAGTCGGACAAAGTGATCGAGCTGATCCGCGATACGCTTCTGCGCGTTTGATTGCCTCATACGGGCCGGATGCGCGATCCGCGGCCGGCCCGTCTTCAATTCCGGAATCCAGTCAATCGTTTATCTGGATAGCTTGCAAGCTTGATTCCGGCTCTTGCGGAGTTGATTCAATCCAGTTTCGTCAACTTCCAATGCTCGGCCCTCGACGCCGTTGACCTCGTGATCGGGCGGGCCTAGATCAACGAAATGATCGATAGTGCATTTTCCCATCTGCCGGCGTTGGAGCCGGGCAGTGTCTGGCTTGTTGGTGCCGGTCCGGGCGATCCGGGCCTGCTCACTTTGCTGGCTGCCAAGGGGCTCGCGGAAGCCGATGTGATCGTCCATGATGCGCTGGTCAACGAGGAATGCCTGAAGCTCGCACGAACCGGCGCGGAGCTCGAATATGCGGGAAAACGCGGCGGCAAGCCGTCTGCCAGGCAGCGGGATATTTCGCTTCGGCTGGTGGAATTGGCGCGGGCCGGTAAACGCGTGCTGCGGCTGAAGGGTGGCGATCCCTTCGTCTTCGGGCGCGGTGGGGAAGAGGCGCTGACGCTGGTCGAGCACAATATACCGTTCCGCATCGTGCCGGGTATTACCGCCGGGATCGGCGGGCTTGCCTATGCCGGCATTCCGGTGACGCATCGTGAAATCAACCATGCCGTGACCTTTCTCACCGGCCATGATTCCTCCGGCATCGTACCCGATGCGGTCAATTGGGAGGCGATCGGCAAGGGCTCGCCCGTCATCGTCATGTATATGGCGATGAAACATATCGCCCAGATCAGCGCCAACCTGATCGCATCGGGCCGTTCGGCTTTCGAGCCCGTGGCTTTCGTTTGCAATGCAGCGACCGGCGACCAGCAGGTGCTGGAAACGACGCTCGGTGAAGCCCCCGATGCAGTCGCCGCCTCCGGGCTGGAACCGCCGGCGATCGTCGTCGTCGGTGAAGTGGTGCGGCTGCGCGCCTCGCTCGACTGGCTTGGCGCGCTCGGCGGCCGCCGCCTGCAGCCGGATCCCTTCAGACATGCCGGCGGGCAAGGGAGGGAGACAGCATGAGCGGGTTGCTGATCGCCGCACCATCCTCCGGTTCCGGCAAGACGACGGTGACGCTCGGGCTGTTGCGGGCGCTGCGCAATCGCGGTGTGGCCGTCGCACCCGGCAAGGCCGGCCCCGATTATATCGATCCGGCCTTCCATGCTGCCGCGAGCGGTTCGCTCTGTCTGAATTTCGATCCCTGGGGCATGCGGCCGGAGCTGATTTCGGCCAATGCGACGCTGCATCGTTCCGGCGACCGCGTGCTGCTCATCGAGGGCATGATGGGCCTGTTCGATGGTGCGGCAGACGGGCGGGGCACGGCGGCCGATCTTGCGGCCCAGCTCGGGCTTTCGGTCGTGCTGGTCGTCGATGCCTCGCGGCTGTCGCAATCGGTGGCGCCGCTTGTCAGCGGCTTTGCCGGTTTCCGCGCCGATGTGCGCATTGCCGGCGTCATCCTCAACAAGGTCGGCAGCGATCGGCATGAGGCGATGCTGCGCCAGGCGCTGGAAGCGATCCGCATGCCCATCATTGCCGTCATCCGCAAGGATGCGATGCTGGCCTTGCCGGAGCGGCATCTGGGGCTGGTACAGGCCGGAGAACATGGCGCGCTCGATGCGTTCATCGACTATGCGGCGAATGCCGTTGCCGAAGAGTGCAATTTCGAATTTCTCATGCGCATCGCGCGGCAGGGCATGAACCGGCCGTCGGCTGCCAATATTGCCAGGCTGATGCCCTTTGGCCGGCACATTGCCGTTGCCCGCGATATCGCCTTTGCCTTCTGCTACGAGCATATGCTGCTCGGCTGGCGGCGGCGCGGCGCGGAGATTTCCTTCTTCTCACCGCTCGCCGACGAAGCTCCGTCCGACGCTGCCGATGCGATCTATCTTCCGGGTGGTTATCCCGAACTGCATGCGGGCAGGCTCGCAGCTTCGCAGAATTTTGCAGCGGGCATGAAGGCTGCGGCGGCGCGCGGCGTGCGCATCTATGGCGAATGCGGCGGCTACATGGTGCTCGGCGAGGGCCTGATCGACGGGGGAGGCGTGCGCCATGAAATGCTCGGCCTGCTGCCGGTCGTCACCAGTTATGAGACGCGCAAGCGGCATCTCGGCTATCGCCGTGTCACGCCGCTCGTCGGCGCCTTCTTCGACAAGCCGATGACGGCGCATGAATTCCACTATTCGACGATTGTCTCCGAAGGGGAGGCCGACCGGATGTTTGCCACGCAGGATGCGCTCGGCAACGATCTCGGCCTAGCCGGCTTGCGGCGCGGGCAGGTGGCCGGCTCCTACATGCATCTGATCGATCTTGCGGGAGCAGCCGCATGAATGCGCCGATCGTGCATGGCGGCGGCATCACCGCTGCGGCTGCGAGTTTCGGCGGCCGGCTGGAGGACTGGCTGGATCTTTCGACCGGCATCAATCCCAATCCGGTGGCGCTGCCGGAGATCCCTGCAAGGGTGTGGCACCGGCTGCCGGACCGGCATCTGGTCGAGACGGCGCGGCACGCGGCGCGGGATCATTATCGCAGCGGTACGATCCTGCCGCTGCCGGTTCCTGGCACGCAGTCGATCATTCAGCTCCTGCCGCGGCTTGTTCAACCAGGTAAGCGGGTGGCCATCCTGTCGCCGACCTATGGGGAATACGCTCGCGCTTTCAGCTCCGCTGATTTTGTGGTCGATGCGGTCAGCGATATCGATGACATCGGTGCGGAGCATGGGCTGGCGGTCGCCGTCAATCCGAACAATCCGGATGGCCGGATCCATGCGGCCGACAGGCTGGAAGCGCTGCATGACCGGCTGAAGTCGGGAGGCGGCTTTCTGGTCGTCGACGAAGCCTTCGGCGATATGAGCCCGGAAACGAGCCTTGCTCCGCATGCGGCAGGGCTTTCGAACCTGATCATCTTCCGTTCCTTCGGAAAATTCTTCGGGCTGGCGGGGCTGCGGCTGGGCTTTGCCATTGCGCGGGGCGATATTCTCGAGCGTTTCGAGGACTGGCTCGGCCCCTGGGCCGTATCCGGGCCGGCGCTTGCGATTGCCGGTTCGCTGCTGAATTCTGATGTCTCCGGGATCGCCGGCTCGATTGCCGAGCGACAGGCAGGCCTCCATGCGGTGCTTGCCGGGGCCGGCCTCGTCATTGCCGGTGGTACGCCGCTTCTTACGCTTGTTGCCGACGCCAGAGCCGGTGACATTTACACGACTCTCTGCCGCCATCATATTCTCGTCCGCCGGTTCGATTACGCGCCGGACTGGCTGCGCTTCGGCCTCGCACCGGATGCTGCTGATGATGCAAGACTTGCTGCGGCCCTTCGGAGCTTTGACCGATGAATATCGATGAACATTTTCTCGTGCTGGTTCTGGCGCTGCTGCTCGACCGCATCATCGGCGATCCGCAATGGCTGTGGACGCGCGTGCCGCATCCGGTCGCCATCTTCGGCCGGGCGATCGGCTATTTCGACCAGCATTTCAACCGAGAGAGCTTAAGCAAAGCGCAGCGCCGGCAGAATGGCGTGGTGGCGATCCTCGTGCTCTCGGCGCTCGCCATCGTCACCGGCCTGGTGCTGCACTGGTTCTTCATGCTCTTCGGCCCCGTCGGTATCCTGCTCGAAGTCTTCTGCGTGGCGATTTTCCTGGCGCAGAAGAGCCTGTCGGATCACGTCGCGGCGGTCGCAGCGGCGCTGAAGAGCGAAGGCCTCGTCGGTGGGCGCAAGGCGGTGTCGCGCATCGTCGGGCGTGATCCGGAAACGCTGGATGAGCCGGGTGTCTGCCGTGCGGCAATCGAGAGCCTCGCCGAGAATTTTTCCGATGGCGTGGTGGCGCCGGCCCTCTGGTTTGCGATCTTCGGCCTGCCGGGCCTGTTCTTCTACAAGATGCTGAATACGGCGGATTCGATGATCGGCCATCGCTCGGAGAAATATGTCGATTTCGGCTGGGCTTCTGCCCGGCTCGACGATATCGCCAACTGGCCGGCCGCGCGTCTCTCCATCCTGCTGATCGCCGTCGGTGCCGGCATCCGGCGCGGCACGACCGCCTTCCGTGATGCGTTCAAGGTCGGTATCCGCGACGGCAAGCTGCACCGCTCGCCGAATTCCGGCCGCCCGGAAGCGGCCATGGCCGGCGCGCTCGATCTCCAGCTTGCCGGCCCGCGCGTCTATTCGGGTGTGGTGGTGCGTGAGCCTATGATCAACGGCACGGGCCGCGACGTGGCGACGGCGGGCGACGTCGAGGACGGGATTTCGGTCTTTCAGGCGAGCTGCATGGCGCTGACGCTGCTTACCTTCGTTGCCTTCGTCTGCCTGCTTTAGCTCCGCCATCTCTCCGCCATCAAAAGCGCCGCCAAGACACAACCCAGCAGGCCAAGCGATAGTGGCAGGCCCTGATGGCCGATCAGCTGCATCGCCACGCCCGTCGCGGGCGAGCCTGCGATGCCGCCGAGGCCCCAGACGAGGGCGAAGGCGGCGTTGCCTGCGATGAGGGACTGACCGGTGAAGCGTTCGCCGAGCTGGATCAGCGACAGGGTGTAGATGCCGAATGAGACGCCGCCCCAGGCGAAAAACAGCGGCCAGATGAGCCACGTATCGAAGAGCAGCGGCAGGAGCAGGCAGCCGGCGAGCGAGGCGAACACGCAGAAGAGCAGGGTATGGCGCGAGCCGAATTGTTCGGCGAGGCGGCCGAGGACGATCTGCAGCACGGCATTGCCTGCGATGAAGCAGGTGATCAGCGCGGCGATGCGCGGTTCGGGGCTACCGAGGGCGGCCCCATAGACGGCAAAGAGGGCAAGCAGGATCTGTTCGAAACCGGCGGCGACGAAGACGGCGGCGAGCAGGAGCGGTGCCAGCGTGAAGAAGCCGCCGACAGATATGGTTTCGCCCTCCTGCGGCATGTCGGGCAGTCGTCTTGCGACGGCAAGCACGATCAGGCCGCAGACGAGGAAGGCGAAAATGCCGATCAGGAAGGGTGGCCAGCCCTCCGTTCCGACAAGGCCTAGGGATAGCGGGCCGATGGCGAAGCCGCCTGATACGACGGACGAGTACAGGCCCATGATGCGGCCACGGCGCGCGGCGGGCGTGATGGCGAGCAGCCAGGTTTCGCTGATCACGTAGAGCGGATTGGCGAAGACGCCGAGCAGGAAGCGCAGCGGCATCCAGGCCCAAAGATCCTGCGTCCAGGCAATGGCGATCAGGCTGAGTGCTGCAAGGATAGAACAGAGGATGGCAAGCCGCCCGGCGCCCACGCGATGTGACAGGGCAGGAATGAAGGGTGCGGAGAAAATGAAGCCTGTTGGCGTCATGGCGGCCGAGAGGCCGATCAGGCCTGATGATGTTCCCTGCCGCTCCAGAATGAAGCTCAGAAGCGGATAGGTCAGGCCCTGCGCCATGGCGAAGACCGTGACGGTGGCGATGATGCCTGCCATCGCGGCCCACGGAATGCGATCTTCGCTTGACGATATCGGGCTGCGCGGGTCGATCGTTGCGGCTGGAGGAAACTGAGTGTTGTCTGTCATCGGAGATTCGCCTCACACGCGCCAGAAAAAGCCGGTGGTCTCGGAGCCTGCCTGTTGGTCCGTCAAGCCGATATCGTCAATCAGTACGGGGCTGATTTTGGACCGTTGCTTCCGTTCGCGGCGGATGCGGATGCGCCAGAACCAGCGCGCGATCGCGCTTCGCAGGATGATCAGACTGTTGTGCCGGCGCGCCGACTTGCGATGCGGGGCGGATGCAAGGGTGCAGCAATCGCTCATGATGAGCTCCATGGGGTTTGAAGGTCCGGAAACTTGGATTTCGCATCGGGCCTTCGATTTCAAAGGATGCTGGAGTCTGGAGGATGCCGCGCGGGGCGTAATTAAGCGCTTCCAAAAAGTTCGCAAAAACTTCCAAAGGGACTAAACAGGGCAAAACAGGATTCCGCCTTATCAGGACAACAAGGACATGACCGCCTCATCTTCCTTTCTCGGCCTTCCAGATCGCCTGGCCGATGGGCGTTTGCCCCGTGCGGTGATCTTCGCAGCCGCGCACGGCAGTACCTATCCCGGCAAGGACAGCAGCGGTTATGCGCTGGCCGCCGGTGCCATCCGCACTGCGAGCTGGGAGGATGCCGGTCTCATCGAGCATTGGGATTTCGATCTCGGCGGCCCGCTGTTTTCCGGCAGGCCGATCTCCTGCGTCGATGTCGGCGACATCAAGACCACCATGCATGACAATGCCGGTAACCGCGCCCGGATCGAGGCGAAGACGCGCGAAATCCTGGCGCTATCGGCTGTACCGATCCTGCTCGGGGGCGATTGTTCCGTGACCTTTCCCTTCCTCGCCGGCTTCGCGGATCAAGGGTCGGTCTGGGTCCTGCAGATCGATGCCCATATCGACTGGCGCGACGAGGTGCATGGCGAGCGCTACGGCTATTCAAGTCCGATGCGCCGGGCGAGCGAGATGCCGCATGTCGCCGGTATGGTGCAAGTCGGCCTGCGCAGCGTCGGCAGCGCGCGCATCACCGAGGTGGAAGCGGCGCAACGCTATGGCAGCCGCTTTGTCACTGCCCGCGAGATCCACACCGTGGGTATCGAAGCCGCTCTCCGGCATATTCCCGAGGGAGCGCAGGTCGTCGTCACTCTCGATTGCGACAGCATCGATCCCGGTATCATGCCCGGCGTGGCGGCGCGTACCCCTGGTGGCCTTACCTACACGCAGGTGATCGACTTGATTGCCGGCCTCGGCAGGCGGGCGAGAATCGCCGGGTTCGATCTGGTCGAATTTTATCCACCTGCTGATATCGACGGCCTGTCGGCGCTGACCGCGTCACGCGTGCTCGTCAATGCAGTCGGCGCCATCGTCAGGCAGGATTGAAACGCTGCTTGCTCTGGCAGCAAGAAGCGTATGGTGCCTGTGCGTTTTCGATTCTAGGCGACTTTGCCCAGACGTGGCTCCGTCCCAGCCAGCAGCCGCCTGATATTGGCGCGATGGCGTATAATCACGTAGAGGCCGCCCGATATTACCAGCAGCCGATAGGGCAACGGTTGCTCTAGGCCGCAGACGAGAGCGATGGCCGTCAACGCTGCCAGCATCGAACTCAGGGAAACAATGCGGAAAGCGGCCAGCGCAAGGCAGAAAACTGCCGCAGCCCCTAAACCGACGGGCCAGGACATTGCCAGCAACACGCCGAGCCCCGTCGCAGCAGACTTGCCTCCCGTAAAGTTCAGCCAGATCGAACGGCCATGCCCCAACAGCACGCCAAGGCCGGCCAGGCAAACAGTCCAGGGCTCCGCGCTTTGCAGGTCAGGTGCTGTCGGTGGGATGCCCGATGAGACTGTCGAGAACCAGAGATAAAACCAGCGGGCAAAGACGACTGCTGCGACACCTTTCAGCACATCGATCAGGAGAACCGCCAAGGCAGGCCATTTACCGAGCGTTCTGAGTACGTTCGTTGCTCCGGTGGATCTGGAACCATGCTCGCGGATATCCATGCCCTTGAGCAGTTTGCCCGCCAGATAGCCCGTGGGCAGGGAGCCGAAGAGATAGGCGACCGCCAGTCCAACCAGACTTGCTATCCAGAAAACCATGGGTGTACCTCGACGCTCTATTTTCAGCCCGTAATTATCTGATCGAACACGATTAAACCAGCCGTCCCTAGAATGCCACGCGCCTGAGCGGACGAAATTGTCCGCGGGAATGCCGAGATCGAATGGCGTCAGGCGGGATGGTTCCAACCCGGCATGAAAGCCTCTAGGATGCGCGCCATGCAGGGAGCGCGTTTTGCCTTTGGTCCGTTCGTGCTTGATCCGGAGGCGGGGACGCTTCTTCGGAACGACGATCCCGTTGCTATCGGGCACCGCGGGGTAAAGCTGCTTGCCGCGCTCGTCGGGCGGCCCGGCGAAATTCTGGCCAAGACCGAGCTGATGGATGCGGCCTGGCCGGGCACGGCCGTCGAGGAGGGTAACCTCACCGTCCAGATCGCGCAGCTGCGCAAGCTGCTGGGTCCTGCCGCTGACGGCGGTGAATGGATCTCTACGGTTCCGCGTATCGGCTATCGCTTCACCGGTGCCATAAAACAGCTCGGCAGCGGGAAGCGAAAAGCTCTGGCGCTGCCGGACAAACCCTCGATTGCCGTACTGCCCTTCGTTACGGTCAGCGGCGATCCGGAGCAGGAGGGTTTTGCGGATGGCCTGACCGAAGACCTGATTACCGATCTTTCCCGGACCTCGGGCCTCTTCGTCATCGCCCGCAATTCGAGCTTTGCCTATAAGGGAAAGGCGATGGATGTGCGTGATGTCGCCGGAGAGCTTGGGGTGCGTTACCTGCTCGATGGCAGCGCAAGACGGGCGGCCGGGCGCGTGCGCATCAATGCCCGGCTTGTCGATGCCGAGAGTGGCGATCATCTCTGGGCGGAGCGTTTCGACCGCGGCCTGGACGATATTTTTGCCGTTCAGGACGAGGTCACCGGCAAGATCGTCGAGGCGTTGCTCGGCCGGCTGCATCCGCCGCCGCCACGCAATCGGCCGAAGAGCCTCGAAGCCTATGATCTTTGCGTGCGGGCGCGCACGCTGATGGATGATGCGCCGCAAAGTGCGCGGGAAACGCAGCTGATGCTGACGCGGGCGATTGCGCTCGATCCTGATTATGCCGAGGCGCATCGCTGGCTGGCGCTGAACCATTGGATGGGATGGGTGCATAGCGGCGGTCCAACCGAAGCAGATCGCAGCGTTGCCCTGGAACTGGCGCGCAAGGCTGTGGCGCTTGATCCCAACGATGCCGGCTGCCGCTGGGTGCTCGCCTATCTTCTTGCCTACGAGCGGAACTTTGCCGAAGCGGATACGGAGTTCGAAAAGGCGATCGCGCTGGACCCGAACGAGGCCGATACCTGGGCGGCGCTGTCGGACATTTCCGTTCTCGCCGGGCGGATCGATGAAGGTCTCGAACAGATCGGCAAGGCCTTCCGGCTGAACCCGTTTCCGGCCAGCTGGTATTATCTGACGCTCGGTCAGGCGCAATATGCCTGTCGCAACTATGAAGCCGTCGTCGAGACGCTGCGGCGCGAAGAGACCTACCGCACGAGTTCACGCCGTTTTCTGGCGGCAGGCCTTGCGCAGCTTGGCCGGCTGGACGAAGCGCGCAGCGAAGCCGAACTGTTCCTCGTTGCAAACCCGCAATTTTCGATCAGCCATTGGGCGGCGACGGAACCGTTCCGGGACGCGGCCACTCTGGCGCATTTCGTCGATGGATACCGCAAGGCCGGGTTTCCTGAGTAAGGCGGAGCGCCGTCAAATAGTCATCCTTGTTAGAAATGTGATTACCATTCGAGTTAAAGCAAAATAGGAAGTATTGCCGTAGTCTCTTCTCTCGTTGGGCGAAAATAAGCCTTTAAAGGTTCGACAGAGGGACGACCATGAAGACGTTTTTTGCGGCTGCTACCGCAGTGTTGTTATTGCAGTTTTCTCCTGGCGCGGCTCAGGCTGCCACGCTGGTTGCCAATATCAGCCTCAGCAAGCAGACGATGACCGTCAGCGAGAACGGTTGGGTGAAGTATCGCTGGAAGGTTTCGACGGCGCGCAAGGGTTATACCACGCCGACCGGTTCGTGGAGCGCCAAGTGGCTGTCGCGCGATCACCGCTCCAAGAAATACGACAATGCGCCGATGCCGTTCGCCGTGTTCTTCAACGGCGGTTATGCCGTTCATGCCACGTTCGAACGCAAGCGGCTCGGCACGCCGGCCTCGCATGGCTGTGTACGCCTCGATCCCGCCAATGCGGCGGAATTCTTCTCGATGACGCGGGAAAACGGTCTTGCCAATACCCGCGTCGTGATCACGCAGTAATCAGATCAGGCCGTAACCAGGCGCTCCAGTTCGTCCATATCGGGCACTGTGATATGCCGGTTGTTCTCGATGCGGATGACGCCCTGCTTGCGCAGCTTCGTCATCTGGCGGCTGACGGTTTCGATCGTCAGCCCTAGGAAATCGGCAATCTCGGCACGTGAGAGCGGCAGGTCGAAGGCCGCGCTGCTTGCCGTTTCCGGCTCGGCATGCGTGGCGATGAGATAGAGAAGGCTTGCGACCTTTTCCTGGGCCGTGCGACGGCCAAGTGTGAGCATCCACTCCCGCGCAGCATCCAACTCCTTCAGCGCCTGGGCATGCAGGTTGTGCTGCAGTTCAGGCGTCTCCAGTATCATCCGGTCGAGCAGCCCACGGGGGAAGACGCAGATTTCCGTCGGTGTGGCTGCTTCGGCCGACAGTGTGCTTTCAGGCACGAAGGGGCGGCCGATGAAATCGGGGACGAATTGCAGGCCGACGATCTGCTGGCGTCCATCGGGCAGCACCTTGCAGAGCTTCACCACGCCATTCATGATGTTGGAATAAGACGAAACTTCCTCGCCCTGGGCGACGATCTCGGAGCCGGCATCGAGTTTGCGGCGAGTCGAATGCTTGCAGAGTTCGCGCAGCTGGGCAGCCGTCAGCGCCCCGCAGACAACGCCGTGGCGTGCCTCACAGACGCGGCAGGTCGCCGGAATAGTTGTGTCAGGATCTTCACTGCGCGCGATGTCCATGTTCCGATGCCCCGACCCGACCCTGTGCCTGCGTTTCTGTTACGTCTCGGCCCCAAGGTCTTCTATTCCGATTTCTTGTCTCTGCGTCTTGATCTTTATCAATTCCGACCGGATTCTGATTTGATCCAGATCAAAGTTTCCTTTTTCGGCAGGTTTATTTCCCGCCTTGAAAACCATCCTGCTGCAGAAATATCCGGCTCTATTTCGCGTTATACGAGCTATCCGGCAGTGCCGCAATTGAACGCAAGTTTAGGGACGTCGAGGCATCGCTCCAGGCGCACATTCCCCGGCTGCGGCCGTGGATCAGAACGATCTCTGTGCCGTCGAGACGGACGGTTTTGCCGTCGCGGAGACCGGAAAAGCCTTTAGCCGGGTGGCCACTTTATGCTTCAATACGTCTCTCGGACAGCGCAAAGGGCGGCATTCCATTGCTGTTTAGGCAACACCTCCCCGGCAAATTGGCTTGCAGCCGGGACGAAAGCATTGGCTTTTGAAATGGATTTGCCTATGAGGAGGGGAATCTTCATTTCCAAGAGGTAGAGCGAGTGACCGCTACATTCGATAAAGTTGCCGATATCATTGCTGAAACAAGCGAGATCGACCGCGCAACGATCACGCCGGAAAGCCACACGATCGACGACCTCGGTATCGACAGCCTCGACTTTCTCGATATCGTTTTCGCCATCGACAAGGAATTCGGCATCAAGATTCCGCTCGAAAAGTGGACGCAGGAAGTCAACGAAGGCAAGGTTTCCACCGAAGAATATTTCGTGCTGAAGAACCTCTGTGCCAAGATCGACGAGCTGCGCGCCGCCAAGGCTTGAAGCAACATCATCATCTTTTTTTCACGCCCTGCCGCCATCGATATGGCGGCCGGGCGGTTTTGTTCCTAAGTAGGCCTTCCCAGGGCTTTTGCGCATCGCGCCGGAGAAGACTGATGCTGCTGGAATATTTCCAGATGATTGACCGCGTCGAGGCGGTGGACCTTGAGAAGCGCACGCTCGTTGCGCGCTCGGTCGTGCCGGCCAAGAGCCCCGTTTTCGAGGGGCATTTCCCGGGCATGCCGCTCGTTCCCGGCGTGCTTCTCATCGAAACCATGGCGCAGGCCTCCGGCATGCTGGTACTTGCCGCCACCGATTTTACGTCCATGCCCTTCCTGATGTCGGTCGATGGCGCCAAGATGCGCACCTTCGTCGAGCCGGAAGCGGTGCTCGACATCGAGGCTTTCCTCGAACATGACGGCTCCGGTTTTGCCGTCACCAAGGCAAAGATCACCAGCGGCGGCAAGAAGGTCTGCGATGCGCAGCTGAAACTGCGCACCATGCCTTTCAGCGAAATTCCGCTCGGTGATATCGTGAAGAAACGTGCCGGCGAAGTGGGCCTGATGGACGCCATCGCTGCGCAGCGGGCGAAGGCCCAGGGGGTGAGTGAATGAGCAAGGCCGCCAATGACGTCGTGATATCAGGCATCGGCATCGTGACCTGTCAGGGTGTCGGCAAGGATGCGCATCTGGCGATCCTGACTGCCGATGCCGCACCTGTTGCTATCGTCGAGACCGAGAAGTTCAAGCCTTATCCGGTCCATCCGCTTCCTGAGATCGACTGGTCGCAGCAGATCGCCAAGCGCGGCGACCAGCGCCAGATGGAAAACTGGCAGCGGATCGGCGTTTTTGCAGCGGGTCTGGCGCTCGATGACGCGGGCTTCAAGGACGATCTGGAAGCCTGCGGCACGATGGATATGATCGTTGCCGCCGGCGGCGGCGAGCGCGACATCAATGTCGATACGCTGATCGTCGACGAGGGCCTGAAGCGTAACGATCGCGAGCTGCTGCTCAATGAGAAGCTGACGACGGAACTCAGACCGACGTTGTTCCTGGCGCAGCTGTCCAATCTGCTCGCCGGCAATATTTCTATCGTTCACAAGGTAACAGGCTCCTCGCGCACCTTCATGGGCGAGGAAGCCTCCGGTGTTTCCGCCGTCGAGACGGCTTTCTGGCGCATCAAGTCGAGCGAATCCACCCATGCACTCGTCGGCGGTGCCTTTGCCGCCGAGCGTCAGGACATGATCCTGCTCACCGAAGCAATCGGTGCGAATACGCGCGGGCAATGGGCACCGCTCTGGTCGCGCTCCGAGCTCGAAGGCGGCGGCATGATCACCGGTTCGGCCGGCGCTTTCCTGGTGCTGGAATCGCGCAAACATGCCGAAGAGCGCGGCGCGCATATCTATGCGACCATTGCCGCCGTCGAAGGCGACCGCGGCAATCGTGCTGCGGGCAATTTCGAACTGCGTATGGAGCGGCTGTTGAAGCCCGCTGCCGGTCTGGCCCCCGAAACCACGGCGATCTTCTCCGGCTCGACCGGCATGCATGAGCTTGCCGCCCGTGAAAAGGCAGTGCTGGAACACCAGCTTCCGGGTGCTGCGATCCGCGGCTTCGGCGGCGTTTCCGGCCATACGATCGAGGCGCAATTCACACTCGGCCTGGCACTCGCAGCGCTCGCGATCGATGCCAAGGCCAAGGTTCCGCCCTTCGATGCCGCGCATGAAGCGCCGATGAAGGCAGGCACGAAGGCTGCCGTCGTCACCACCGTTGGACATCAGCGCGGCGAAGGCGTCGCCGTTCTCTCGGCAGAAGCGTGAGGAGGACTGAAATGACAGCGTCCGTTTACAAGGATCATCTCGGCCGTCCGATCGTTGCGGTCACCGGCATGGGTATCATCACCTCGCTCGGTCAGGGTTTGAAGGACAACTGGGCAGCCCTTTCGTCAGGCACATCGGGCATTCACGATATCACCCGCTTCCCGACAGACGGGCTTTCGACGCGTATTGCCGGCACGGTCGATTTCATCGACATCCCAGTGCCGAACGCCGTCGAGCGCTCCTATGCCTTTGCGCGCGAAACGACCATCGAAGCGCTTGCCGATGCGGGTCTTTCCGGCGATTTCAACGGTCCTCTGTTCCTCGCAGCACCGCCGATCGAGCCGGAATGGAGCGCCCGTTTCGAGCTTGCCGACCGTTCGCCGGCCGCCGATCATCCGGGCGATGCTTATGAGCGGTTTTTAGCCGCCATGCGCCAGCGCCCCGATCCGGCCTTCCATGAGGCTGCCCTCTTCGGCGCGATCTCCGAGCGGCTGTCAGACCGTTTCGGTACGCGCGGCCTGCCGGTCACTCTGTCGACGGCCTGTGCATCGGGCGTCACGGCGATCCAGCTCGGCATCGAGGCGATCCGCCAGGGCCGCACCGACCGGGCGCTGACGGTTGCCACCGACGGTTCGCTGAGTGCGGAAGCGCTGATCCGCTTCTCGCTGCTGTCTGCTCTTTCCACGCAGAACGATCCGCCGACCAAGGCGTCCAAGCCGTTCAGCAAGGATCGCGACGGTTTCGTCATCGCCGAGGGTGCGGCGACGCTGGTGCTGGAATCGCTGGAGGCGGCTGTCGCACGCGGCGCCAAGGTGCTCGGCATCATGAAGGGTGCGGGCGACAAGGCCGACAGCTTCCACCGCACGCGCTCGTCGCCCGATGGCGGCCCGGCAATCGCGACGATCCGCGCAGCCCTTGCGGATGCCGGCATGAGCGAGGACGATATCGGTTATATCAACGCGCACGGCACCTCGACGCCTGAAAACGACAAGATGGAATATGGGTCGATGTCTGCCGTCTTCGGCGAAAAGCTGGTTGGCATTCCGGTCTCGTCCAACAAGTCGATGATCGGTCATACGTTGACGGCAGCCGGCGCCGTCGAGGCGGTCTTCTCGCTGCAGACCATGCTGACTGGCACGCTGCCGCCGACGATCAATTACAACAATCCGGATCCGTCGATCGTTCTCGATGTCGTCCCGAACAAGAAGCGGGAAGCCCAGGTTTCGGCCGTGCTTTCCAACTCTTTCGGCTTCGGCGGACAGAACGCCAGCCTTGTCATGGCGCTCGAACCGGCTTAGAGACCCTCCTTGATTTTGGGACGAAGTGGTTTTTGACGTCCTCGGGCTTGCCCGAGGATCTACCCGCGTCACGCGATAACCGCTGGCAGATGCTCGGGACAAACCCGAGCATGACGACGATCCACGTAGAAGAAAGAACTATACATCATGCGCGCGCTGCAACTGATCGATGACCGCAAGCTTGAGATCACCGACCTGCCGGAACCGGATGCCCCGGCTGCCGGTGAAGTGACGCTGCGCGTCAAGGCGGTGGCGCTGAACCACATCGATGTCTGGGGCTGGCGCGGCATGGCTTTCGCCAAACGCAAGATGCCGCTCGTCATCGGCGCGGAAGCCTCCGGCGTGGTCGAGGCGATCGGCCCCGGCGTTGCCAATGTTCTGCCCGGCCAGCTCGTGGCGATCTACGGCGCGCGCACCTGCGGCCTCTGCCGCCCATGCCGCGAAGGCCGCGACAATCTCTGCGAACACGTTTCCGGCGTGCACGGCTTCCATCTGGATGGTTTTGCGCAGGAGAAGGTGAACCTGCCGGCGCGCCTGCTGGTTCCCGCGCCTCCCGGCGTCGATGCTGTCGGTGCAGCCCTTGCGCCCGTCACCTTCGGCACGGTCGAGCATATGCTCTTCGACAATGCCAAGCTGGAACCCGGTGAGACGATCCTCGTGCATGCCGGCGGCTCCGGCATCGGCACGGCGGCGATCCAGCTTGCCAAGAAGATCGGCTGCACCGTGATCACTACCGTCGGCTCCGACGACAAGATCGAGAAGGCCAAGGCGCTTGGCGCCGATCACGTCGTCAACTACCGCACCGATCGTTTCGAAGGCGTGGTGCGCAAGCTCACCAAGAAGAAGGGCGTCGACGTCGTCTTCGAACATGTGGGCAAGGATACCTGGGCCGGCTCCATGCTCTGCATGAAGCGGGGCGGGCGTCTCGTCACCTGCGGCTCGACCTCGGGTGTTTCGACCGAGATGAACCTGATGATGCTCTTCCAGCAGCAGTTGAAGCTCTTCGGCTCCTTCGGCTGCCGCATGGAGAACATGGCGGATGCCATGCAGAAGATGGGCCGCGGCCTCGTTCATCCCGTCATCGATACCGAAGTCAGCTTCGACGATATCGACCGCGCGCTGGAGCGCATGGAATCCCGGCAGATCTTCGGCAAGATCATCCTGAAGATGGACTGACCGGGTGAAGCTGTTCATCACCCGGATCGTTCTGGCGCTCAGGCGTTTCCAGCAATGGCTGGTGGCGCAGCTGATGTTCGGCTTCCTGAACTTCCTGAAGCTTTTTCCGGCCGATGGCGCCATGCGCTTTGCCGACTGGATGACCCGCCAGATCGGCCGGCGGCTGAAGCGCCACAAGCTGATGCTCTACAATCTGCGTCGAGCTTTCCCCGAGAAAAGTGAGGCGGAGCTCGAAGAGATCGCGCTGGAAAGCTGGGGCAATATGGGCCGGCTCGCGGCCGAGTACGTCTTTCTGGACCAGCTCTTCGATTTCGATCCGGAACGGGCGGAGCCCGGCAGGGTAGAAGTCTCGGGCATTCCGATCTTCCTGGACCTTCGCGACAATCCGCGTCCCTTTATCGTTTTTACCGGCCATACCGGCAATTTCGAGCTATTACCGGTTGCCGGCAACGCCTTCGGTCTCAGCGTGACCGTGCTCTTCCGCCCGCCGAACAATCCTTACGTAGCGCAGAAGGTCTTCGATTTCCGCAGCGGCCGCATGGGCAAGCTCGTGCCTTCGCATGCCGGCTCCTCCTTTGCGCTGGCGCGCCAGCTCGAAGCAGAGCAGGGCGTTGGGGTCCTCGTCGACCAGAAGTTCAGCCGAGGGTTGAAGACGACGTTTTTCGGACTTGAAACCAAGACCAATCCGCTGCTGCCGAAGCTGGTGCGGCAGTTCAATTGTGAGGTCTATCCGGCCCGCTGCATCCGTCTTCCCGGCAATCGCTACCGGCTGGAGATCGAGCCGAAGCTGGAGATGCCGCGCGACGAGAAGGGCAACCTGGATCTTGCCGCCACGGCACAGATGATGAACGACAAGGTTGAAAGCTGGGTGCGCGAAAACCCCGCCCAATGGCTTTGGTACCATGACCGCTGGGATATCAAACGTTCCGTCAATCTGTAGGATTCTGCCTGTAAGGTTTTGCTCCTGATTTGTAATCGGTGAAAAGCGACAGGTCTGCTTGAGTTGAAACTGAGCACGGTTCATGTTACGCCTCTCTACTATGGCGCGTAAAGTGCCTACCGTAAGGCGTAATCTTTCATTAAGCGTAGGCCTCGACCGGTTTCGGAACATTTCTCAGGAAAAGGATATGGGGGGTATCTTGCTTGAGCTATTCAGAGCGTTTTCCTTACGCTGCGTGCAGATCGAGGAAGCAATAAGGCTAGGAGACGACGGACGCGTTGCCGCACTTGATCGCGATATCCAGCCGCTGGTCGAGGCAATCCTCGCATGCAGGGCATCGAGCCTCGTCGAGATCTATATGCAACTTCAGTTTGTAAGCTATCTCATCGCGCAGGATGCGGATGACGGGGCTTTCGTGACGCAATATGCTGCCGTGCTCTCCTATCTGCTCGACCGCTATTTCGGCGCCCATGCGCCGGACTGGCGCGTGCCGCTGCCGGTGGACATGAAGCTCAGGCAGCCGCCCGCCTATATTCCCGATACAGATAATGGCCAGTTCCTCAACGCGGCCATACTGCAGACGCTGCCTGACCGCGTGGCGGTGCTGACCAAGGATTACCGCTACCTCTACTCCAATCCCGTCAATTGCGCCCATCTCGGCAAGAATGCCATGCAACTCATCGGCCGCCATATTGTCGAGTTCATCGGCGAGGAGCGCTTTGCCGGCGAGGTGAAGGAAAAGCTCGACGCGTGCTTCGACGGCACGCCGGCAGATTACACCTACGCGCGGGACGAGCGGCACAACCGCTGCCGCATGGTGCCGCTCTGCGATGCGGCGAAGAAGGTGATCGGGGCACTGATCACCATTCAGACTCTCGGCGCCGACGCACCGGCCTGAGCTCAGCTCTTGCTCCAGACGGCGAGTTCGTAGCCATCCTTGTCGACAAAATGGAAGCGGCGACCGCCGGGGAAGGGCGTAATTGGTTTTGCTATGGTGCCGCCGGCCTTTTCGACGCTTGCGAGCACGTCTTCCAGCTTGTCGGCGTAGAGGATGACGAGCGGGCCGCCTGCAGCACGTACCGGGCCGAGATTGGTGAAGCCGCCCTTCAGCCTGCCGTCGTCGAACTCGCAGTAGTTCTCTCCGTAATCGGTGAAGCGCCAGCCGAAGGCCGCGCCGTAGAAGGCTTTTGCCGCGCCGATATCGGTGACATTGAACTCGATATAGTCGATGCGGCGATCATTTTCGGGAGTGTTCTCGGCCATCCTATTTCTCCATCATCGATTTGAGCGTCGCCAGATCCTTCTGGATATGGGCGGCATCGGCGGCAAACTGTTCGTCGGTCATGCCGGGAAGACGCAGCAGCGTGAACATCACCTCGCAGCCATCGCCATTCGGCACGATGCGCAGCGCGTTATAGACGCGCAGGCCGGACTCGATGGTGACTGTATGGTCGATGACACCGAATTCGTTCGGCGGCACGAAGCTAACGCGGATGCCGCCGAGCGGGCCGTCGGCAATCCAGTCCTCGCCATCGGGTTTGAGACCGGTGGCAAGGCCGGATGCCCAGAGTGGCATGTTCTCCGGCTTGCCAGCGAAGTCGTAGACATCGCGCCAGTCCCTGTCGATCGAGGTGTGGACGATACGGGCGGGCATTGTGGTCATCGGTCTGTCCCTTTGCTTTGTAGCAGACTAGCAGGCCCGTTTTTCCCGTCTTGAACGAAACGGTCAGCGGCCGGTCAATTGATCGACCATGGCCAATGGCGTCAGCGTCGTCAGGTCGCCGATCTCGCGCGTCATGTGGGCCTGGTCGGAAAAGCCGGCTTCAAGGGCAAGAGCGGCGAGCGGCAGGGTCTCACCTGCGCGGCACAAGGCCATGAAACGCTGCAGCCGGCGGACGCGTTCCAGCGTCTTGATGCCATAGCCGAAATGGTGGTGGGCACGGCGGCGCAATTGCCGTTCGCCAATATCGAGCTTCTGCTGCAGATCGCCGATCCGGCCCGATCCTTGGTCTGCAACGGCAAAGATCAGGCGGGCCTCGGGGTCCGGCCCCGCTTCTTCCCTTGCCAGTTCACTCAACAGGCTAGCGAAGAGTGAGCGGGCGGTAGCCTGATCGGGACGGTCGGACAGGCGCTGTTCGAGGAGGGCAGCCTTTCCAGGCGCGAGATCGCTCAGTGGAATGGAGAGGCCGGTGATCTCCGACAGAGGCAGCTTCAGCCAGGCGGCGCCGGCGCCCGGTGCAAAACGTGCGCCGATGATGCTCATCCCAGGCATCATTGGCGGGAATGCGGCGGTGCGGTCCGGCCCGGCAACGAAGAGGCGGCCGTTTGCGAAAAGCAGGTCGCAATAACCATCAGGCACGATGGCGACCGGCCTCGCTGTTCGAATCTCATGCGACCAGAGGCAGCGGAAATGCGGGGCGAGGGCCGGTGAGGGCGCATATTCGCGGTAGCGCCCGGCTCTCTTTGCGAGCAGCGGCCTGATATTGCTATCCATCGCAGTGCCGACGGTCATTCCTGCCTCCCGAACCCCATCATATGGTGCTGGCCAAGCCGTTCGGAAAGCCTGTTCCGACAGCCTTTTTTCGATCCGAATCGCGGTCTTCGACCTTGCCGTTTGGGTGAGAGAGTGCCACAACATCGCACCATTTCACTCATCGGAGGTTTGTCGTGGAAAAGGCAGAAATCGGACTGATCGGCCTTGCCGTCATGGGGTCCAACCTGGCGCTCAACATTGCGGAAAAGGGCAACAAGATCGCAGTTTTCAACCGCACGCCTGAAAAAACGGATGAATTCTACGAGAGTGCCGGCGATCTCAAGAAGCAGATCATTCCCTGCAAGACGATCGAGGAATTCGTCGAGGCGATCCGCCCGCCACGCCCGATCATCATCATGATCAAGGCCGGCGAGCCGGTGGACCAGCAGATGGAGGCACTGCGCCCGCATCTCGAAAAGAACGACATCATGATCGATGCCGGCAACGCCAATTTCCGCGACACAGTTGCCCGCTTCGGCCGCCTCAAGGATACCGGCCTGACCTTCATCGGCATGGGCGTGTCCGGTGGTGAGGAAGGTGCCCGCCACGGCCCGTCGATCATGGTCGGCGGCACGGAGGATTCCTGGAAGCGCGTCGAGAAGGTGTTGACCTCGATTGCCGCCAAGTATGATGGCGACCCCTGCGTCGCCTGGCTCGGCAATGACGGCGCCGGCCATTTCGTCAAGACGATCCATAACGGCATCGAATATGCCGACATGCAGATGATCGCCGAAATCTACGGCATCCTGCGCGACGGACTCGGAAAGAGCGCTTCGGAGATTTCCGGCATCTTCGGCGAGTGGAACAAGGGCCGCCTGAACTCCTATCTCATCGAGATTTCCGAGAAGGTGCTTGCCGCGACCGACCCGATCTCCAAGACGCCGATGGTCGACATGATCCTCGACAAGGCGGGCCAGAAGGGCACCGGCAAGTGGTCTGCAATCGAAGCGCAGAACATGGGCATTCCGGCAACCGGCATCGAAGCCGCCGTCGCCGCCCGCAGCCTGTCGTCGATGAAGGAACAGCGCGTCGCCGCCGAAAAGATTTTCGGTGATCTCGGTGCTGCCTTCCCGATCGCCTATGGCCCTGAATTCAACAAGGATCTGGAACTGGCGCTGTTTGCCGGCAAGATCGGCGCCTATGCGCAGGGTTTTGCCGTCATGGCGGAAGCTTCGAAGGAGTTCAACTGGTCGCTGCCGATGCCGACGATTGCGAAGATCTGGCGCGCCGGCTGCATCATCCGCTCGCAGTTCCTCGACGAGATCACCAAGGCGTTCACTGACGCGCCCGATGCGGCAAATCTCATCGTCACGCCTGCCTTCTCGGCCATGGTCAAGGAATCGATCCCGGCGCTTCGCCGCGTCGTGACCGCGGCAATGACCGCCGGCCTGCCGGTTCCGGCGCTGGCTTCGGCGCTCACCTATTTCGACGCCTACCGCCAGGGCCGCGGCACTGCCAACCTGATCCAGGCGCAGCGCGACTTCTTCGGCGCCCACGGCTTCGACCGCCTCGACGGTAAGGATTTCCACCACGGCCCCTGGGGCAGCGGTGCCTCGACCTTCTGAGGTTTGCGGAATAGAATTGAAAAGCCCGGCCATTGCGCCGGGCTTTTTGTTATAGTGCCAAAGGCGAAAGGGAGGTTTCCGACATGCTCCACCACGCATCCTTCGGGGTGGCCGATATCGAAAAGGCTGCGCGATTCTACGATGCTGCCTTTGGCGCACTCGGCTATATCAGGGTCTGGGAGGACCTACGGCCGGGCGAGGCCGGACAGGCTGTCGGCTATGGCCTGCCTGGCGGCGGTGACAAGCTGGCGATCAAGGCGGTCGAGGCGGTCGAGGCGGGGCAGGCGGCACCCGGTGCCGGTTTTCACCTTGCCTTTGCTGCGCCGGACAGGCAGTCGGTGATCGAATTTCATGCGGCGGCGCTTGCGCATGGTGGCGTCGACAATGGCGCGCCGGGGCTGAGGCAGCATTACGGGCCTCACTATTTTGCAGCCTTTGTTATCGATCCGGATGGGTATCGGATTGAGGCGGTGTTTAATCAGTCGGTTTAAGGGGAGTGGGCTTCACCAGCTCTGGAGGGTGAGGCCCTCATCCGATCCTTCGGACTACCCGACGGGGTCGAGCCGCGGGTCTTGACCCGTCCTTCGGACCCCCTAGGGAGAAGGGGATATGCCGCACCGTCTCCGCCTTCCCGGAGTTTGGCAGGTCCCCTCTACCCGGCGGGGAGAGGGCTAGGTGAGCGGGCCGCACACTCAAACGACCCACCCTGAGAACGCACGCTCATGGCAATATCGGCGGAATGTGATAGACGACACAGCCATATTTGCGGTTCTGGCGGTGTTCCCCGACCTCGCCGCCATAGGCTTCGGCAATCCGCCTGCTGGCGATGTTTTCCTCGGCGACCGGATATTCGAAATAACGCACCGTCTGCGTCTTGCTCACCCATCTCGCTACGGCGCCGATCAACTCATTGCCGAAGCGTTTGCCATGCACATCGCGTCGTAGCCAGATTCCGAGCTCCGGTGTACCTGATTTGATAGCGTGTACGCCGAGAATGCCGAGGCAGCGGCTATCCTCGCGGCTGCGAGGGACAAGGGTGAGTTCCGATCCATCTTCCATTGCAGGCAGCCAGTTTTGCCAAATTTCGGCAAAGGCTTCTTCGCTCGCAGGCGCTTCCCAGGCGGTGAAGCGGGTGATCTCGGGGGAGATGCAGGCAAAGACCTCGCAGGCATCCTCCTGCCTGAATGAACGGAGGACCGTGCGTTCCGTTGGTATTTCGATGTCCCGCATGCGTTTCTCCGCGCGCCAGCATAACGGCAGTCCCGGATGCTTACCGCCCGTCCGGCCATTCCGGCTTGGTGATGCTCTGCAGCAGCTCCGCGTCCACGCCGTCGATCCGTGCGATCACCTGTTTTGCCATCTCGCGGCCGGCATGGCGGACGTCTTCATAGGCGGTGATGATCTCCGGGCGGATCCAGTTGAGGATCGGGGCGGATTGTTTGGAGACGAGGTCTACATCGTGGCCGAGGCGCTTGCCGGCGGCTTCGATGCCGGCGTTGACGGCGATGGTGGCGCTGCCGGCTGACGAGACGATGCCGTCAGGCGCGCCAGGGGAGCGCATCAGATGTTCCACGGCGTCGCGGATTTCGGCGAGCGGGGCGTCGATATTGACGCGCAGCGGCACTTCCTCGGCGCGGTAGTCATGCAGGCCGGTCTGAAAGCCGATGCGGGTATGGGTGTAATAGGTGAGCTTGCTCGGCGGCTGCAGGAGAGCGATGCGCCTGCGGCCCCTGGCGACCAGCTTCTGCACGGCCTGATGGGCGTAGGCCTCGTTGTCGAAGTCGTGGTAGGGGTGCACCAGCCCGGCATCGGTGCGGCCGTGAGTGGTAAAAGGCATGCCGCTTTCGGCGAGCAGGCGCACGCGCGGATCGTCAGGCTCGACGCGCGAGATGATGACGCCGTCGGCCGAGCCCGTTTCCAGGATGTAGCGCACCGGCAGCATGGGGTCCTTGCTGTGCGAATGCGGGGTGACGACGATATGATAGGGCGTGCCGGTCAGCACTTCGGAAATGCCGAAGACCATCTGGCTGGAAAAGCCCATGATCTCCTCGTCGATGCTGAGCACCAGCGCAATAACGTTGGTCTTACCGGTTCTCAGGCGCACACCGGCCCTGTTCGGCTGGTAGCCCAGCTGGCGGGCGACCATGCGAACCCGTTCCTTCGTTTCAGCGCCGATATCCGGTGCATCTTTCAGCGCCCGCGATACGGTCGTCACGCCAAGGCCGGTCATGAAGGCGATCGTCTTCAATGTCGGGCGCTCGCGCGGAATGGAACCGGATGCGGCTCCGCCGAAATTTCCGTTGTTTTCCATCCCTCTAGGCCTGCCTCGCGCGATTTGCTTCGCCTTATAGAGGCTTTTGGGCGCACTGTAAGTATGCCGCGCCCAAAAAGCTCTCCTCCCTGAGCGGAACAATCTGTAACGATACAGTAGAAATGTCGAGCGCTTTTTCTGATCGATGTTGTAGAGTGATCCTCTCTGGTTGAATCGCCTGTTGAGGTCGCGATTTTTTGCGCCTGCGAAACGCGAAAGCTCCGCAATTATCGGATTAATAAAAAATTAAACAGCATAATCAAAAGGATGCTTGCGTGGTGCATTTGCGAAAACGCCGGCCCATCCTTTTCTTCTGGAGTAAGAGCGGAGCTGATGACTGCTCTCATAGGATGTAAAGGCCGCTTTGGCAGAAAATTTTGCCAGCGGGCGGTTGCGCTGATAAATCGATTGCTCTAAGTTTTTCCGGCAACGTTTCAGTGAGGGAGGAGAACTCATGAAAATCCGTATGATGGCGGCCGTGCTTGCCGCTTCAGTCGCGCTTCCGTTCGGCGCCGCCAACGCTACCGATCTCGAAGTCACGCACTGGTGGACTTCGGGCGGCGAATCCGCTGCCGTCGCCGAGCTGGCAAAGGCATTCGACGCCACCGGCAACCATTGGGTCGACGGCGCTATTGCCGGTTCCGGCGGAACTGCCCGTCCGATCATGATCAGCCGCATCACCGGCGGCGATCCGATGGGCGCCACCCAGTTCAACCATGGCCGGCAGGCCGAGGAACTCGTCCAGGCCGGTCTGATGCGCGACCTGACCGACGTGGCGACCGCCGAGCACTGGAAGGACATCATTCGTCCGTCGAGCCTGCTCGATTCCTGCACCATCGACGGCAAGATCTATTGCGCGCCGGTGAACATCCACTCATGGCAGTGGCTCTGGCTTTCCAACGCTGCCTTCAAGAAGGCCGGCGTCGAAGTTCCGAAGAACTGGGACGAGTTCGTCGCTGCTTCTCCGGCTCTCGAAAAGGCAGGCATCATTCCTCTCGCTGTCGGCGGTCAGCCCTGGCAGGCCGCGGGCGCCTTCGACGTGCTGATGGTCGCCATTGCGGGCAAGGATACCTTCAACAAGGTCTTCAAGGATAAGGACGCGGAAGCTGCTGCAGGTCCTGAGATCGCCAAGGTCTTCAAGGCTGCCGACGATGCACGCCGCATGTCCAAGGGCAGCAACGTTCAGGACTGGAACCAGGCCACCAATCTCGTCATCACGGGCAAGGCCGGCGGCCAGATCATGGGCGACTGGGCGCAGGGCGAATTCGCACTTGCAGGTCAGAAGGCCGGCACCGACTATACCTGCCTGCCTGGCCTCGGCGTGAACGAGATCATCTCGACCGGCGGCGACGCCTTCTACTTCCCGCTCCTGAAGGACGAGGAGAAGTCCAAGGCTCAGGCCGTGCTCGCCAAGACCCTGCTCGATCCCAAGACCCAGGTCGCGTTCAACTTGAAGAAGGGCTCTCTGCCCGTTCGTGCCGACGTTGATCTCGCCGCCGCCAACGATTGCATGAAGAAGGGTCTCGATATCCTGGCGAAGGGCAACGTGATCCAGGGCACCGACCAGCTGCTTTCGGCCGACAGCCAGAAGCAGAAGGAAGACCTCTTCTCCGAATTTTTCGCCAACCCGTCGATGACGCCGGAAGACGCTCAGAAGCGTTTCGCCGAGATCATCGCTTCGGCTGACTGATCGACAGATTCGCTGCCTTTGCGATCCGGTTTGACAAAAGCCGGATCGCTTTCAGACAAATGTCCTGATGGCGGCGTCTCTCCAGCGTCCCGGTAAATCCGGGGCAGGGACGGCAGACGGCGCCTCGCCGTTCTGCCACGGGTCGCGGTTGCGATTTGAGGAGAAGAATTCATGACGGGGCAAGCGCAAGCAGGCCGGCCAATTAAATTACTGCGCAATCTGAACGCCAAGATTGCATCCATACCAATGATCCTGACAGCGCTGGTGATCTTTGTCGGCGGCACGTTGTGGACGGTCGTTTATTCCTTCACCAATTCCAAGCTGCTTCCACGATTGAGTTTCGTCGGCCTCGATCAGTATCACCGTCTCTGGGCGGCGCCCCGCTGGGTAACGGCGATCGAGAACCTGGCCGTTTACGGCATTCTCTCCCTCATCTTCAGTCTGGTCATCGGTTTCGTGCTCGCTGCGCTGATGGATCAGAAGATCCGTTTCGAAAATACCTTCCGCACTATCTTCCTTTACCCATTCGCACTGTCCTTCATCGTGACGGGCCTCGTCTGGCAGTGGGTTCTGAACCCGGATTTCGGCATTCAGTCGGTGGTGCGCTCGCTCGGCTGGACGAGCTTTACGTTCAATCCGCTCTATACGCCCGAAATCGTCATCTACGGCATCCTGATCGCGGCGCTGTGGCAGGGAACAGGCCTCGTGATGTGCCTGATGCTTGCTGGCCTGCGCGGCATCGACGAGGATATCTGGAAGGCTGCGCGCGTCGACGGAATCCCGATGTGGAAGACCTATCTCCTCGTCGTCATTCCAATGATGCGGCCGGTTTTCATCACGACGATCGTCATTATCGCTTCCGGTATCGTCAAGGTCTACGACCTCGTGGTGGCGCAGACATCGGGCGGTCCCGGTATCTCGTCGGAAGTGCCGGCAAAATACGTCTACGACTATATGTTCCAGGCGCAGAACCTGGGTCAGGGCTTCGCCGCATCGACAATGATGCTCGTTACGGTCGCGATCATCGTCGTTCCCTGGGCCTATCTGGAATTCGGAGGAGGGCGCAAGCGTGGCTAATATCGGAACTCTCAACACCACTGCCGCCGGTATCGACGCGGTCTCGTCCAGGCTCGGCGATGGCCCGAGCGGCCCAAAGCCGCGCCCGGCGCTGTCGCCACGCAACATCATGCTCTATGGAACACTGATCGTTGCGGCGCTTTACTATCTGCTTCCGCTCTATGTGATGGTCGTAACGTCACTGAAGGGCATGCCGGAAATCCGTCTCGGCAATATTTTCTCACCGCCGATGGAGATCACTTTCCAACCCTGGGTGAAAGCCTGGGCCGAGGCCTGCACCGGCCTCAACTGCGATGGCCTGTCGCGCGGATTCTGGAATTCGGTGCGTATTACCGTGCCGTCGGTGATCATCTCGATCGCCATCGCCTCGGTAAACGGCTATGCGCTCGCAAACTGGCGCTTCAAGGGATCCGAATTTTTCTTCTCGATCCTCATCATCGGTGCGTTTATTCCCTATCAGGTGATGATCTATCCGATCGTCATCATCCTGCGCGAAATCGGCATCTACGGCACGCTGACCGGCCTCGTCATCGTCCATTCGATCTTTGGCATGCCGATCCTGACGCTGCTCTTCCGCAACTATTTCGTCTCGCTGCCGGAGGAGTTGTTCAAGGCGGCGCGCGTCGATGGGGCTGGCTTCTGGCAGATCTTCCTGAAGATCATGCTGCCTATGTCCCTGCCGATCTTCGTCGTTGCGATGATCCTGCAGGTGACCGGCATCTGGAACGACTTCCTGTTCGGCGTGGTCTTCACCCGGCCCGACACCTATCCGATGACCGTGCAGCTCAACAACATCGTCAATTCCGTCCAGGGCGTGAAGGAATACAACGTCAACATGGCAGCAACGATCCTCACCGGGCTGGTGCCGCTGATCGTCTATTTCGTCTCCGGGCGGCTTTTCGTCCGTGGCATCGCCGCCGGCGCAGTGAAGGGTTGATCCCATGAACATGAATTCAAGTGTCTCCAATTCGAGTGTCTCCATCAAGGATCTGTCGTTGAATTTCGGCTCGGTCAGCGTGCTCAAGGACCTGAACCTCGATATCAACGACGGCGAATTCCTGGTGCTGCTCGGCTCCTCCGGCTGCGGCAAGTCCACCCTGCTGAACTGCATTGCCGGCCTGCTCGACGCCTCGGAAGGGCAGATCTTCATCAAGGGCAAAAACGTCACCTGGGAAGAGCCGAAGGACCGCGGCATCGGCATGGTCTTCCAGTCCTATGCGCTCTATCCGCAGATGACCGTCGAGAAGAACCTCTCTTTCGGCCTTCGCGTCGCCAAGGTGCCGCAGGCCGAGATAGACAAGCGCGTCGCGCGTGCTTCGGAGATCCTGCAGATCCAGCCGCTCCTGAAGCGCAAGCCGGCCGAGCTTTCCGGCGGGCAGCGCCAGCGTGTGGCGATCGGCCGTGCCCTGGTTCGCGACGTCGATGTCTTTCTGTTCGACGAGCCGCTCTCGAACCTGGACGCCAAGCTTCGCTCGGAATTGCGCGTCGAGATCAAGCGCCTGCACCAGTCGCTGCAGAACACGATGATCTACGTCACGCACGACCAGATCGAGGCGCTGACGCTGGCCGACCGCATCGCCATCATGAAAAGCGGCATTATTCAGCAGCTCGACGACCCGACGACGATCTACAACCGGCCGCGCAACCTCTTCGTCGCTGGCTTCATCGGCTCGCCGTCGATGAATTTCCTGCGTGGCGAACTGGTCAGCACGGGCGACGGGATGGCCTTTACGGCCAACGGCGTCAACTTCTCGCTTGCCGGCTACGACGCCGGTGAAACGCTGCAGCCCGGCCGCAAGGTGGTGCTCGGCGTTCGCCCCGAGCACATCAAGGTCAACGAGAATACGGGCGGCGAAGAACACGACGCCACCGTCGACATCGAAGAACCCATGGGCGCGGATAATCTTCTGTGGCTGAAACATGCGGGCCACACGATGTCCGTCCGCGTCAATGGCGCGCGCCGCTTCAATGTCGGGGCCAAGGTGAAGCTCAATTTCGACATGTCGCTCGCTTCGCTCTTCGATGCGACGACGGAAAACCGCATTTGAAGCCTTGACCACAGGCGGATGAAGGCGAGGGTGGTGACACTTTCGCCTGAGCCCGCCAACGCGAGCCGGCCAGGCGGCAACGCAGAATGAAAAGACCATCCTCTCCCCACCGGCCTGTCCCGGCTCACGGGGAGGGGCGGGGTGCGGGCTCTGCCCCGCACCGGCGGGGACATCCCCTGTCCCAGCTCAATCATCAGGAGGGCTCCGTCCTTCGTCCAAGATCGAGATCAAGTAATGACCCAGTCCACGACCTCCATTGACCTAGCTGGCTCCTGGCAACTCTCTTCCGGGGACGGCGAAGCGAAATGCGCGATCACGCTCCCGGGCGACGTGCATACAGCGCTGCACCGGGCCGAACTCATTCCCGATCCCTATTTCGGGCGCAATGAGGAAAAGGTGCTGTGGGTCGCCGAGCGCGAATGGACGGTGGAGCGCAGCTTCACGCTTCCTGATGCCGAAGGCGACTGGTACCTCGACATCGACTATCTCGACACGGTCGCAAGCGTCTACGTCAATGGCTTCCTGGCGCTCGAGGCTGATAACAGCTTCCGCCGCTACCGACCCGACGTGTCGAGCATGTTGAAATCGGGCGACAATTCCATACGCATTGTCTTTGCCTCCAATCCCGCTGTCGGTGCTGCGCGGCAGAAGCAGCAACCGTTCTACATCCCGTACAGTACAGGCAATTCGCCGATCCCCGACGGCAACATGCTGCGCAAGCCGCAATGCCATTTCGGCTGGGACTGGAATATCGCCATTGCGCCCCTCGGCCTTTACGGCACGATTGCGCTGAAGAAGCTGGACACGGCGCGCATCGAGCATGTGCTGACGCGCCAGACGCATAATGCCGACGGTTCGGTGGAACTGCAGGTCACGGCGACGCTTTTTGCCAAGGATCCCGGCATCGCGCAGCTTTATTTCGATCTCGACGGCGAGCGCGTGCGGCTCGATGTCGGCGTCAGTGCCGGCGAGACAAATGTCAACCACGTCTTCCAGGTCGACAATCCGCGCCTCTGGTGGCCCTCGGGCAGCGGCGAGCAGGCGCTTTATATGCTGACCGTCGAACTGCCGTCCGACAGCGTGACGAAGCAGATCGGCTTGCGCACCATAGAGCTCATCACCACGCCGGATGCTGCCGGCAGCCGCTTCGCCTTCAAGGTCAACGGCCGTGAAATCTTCTGCCGCGGCGCCAACTGGATCCCGGCGGACGCGCTCTTCTCGCTATCTTCTGAGGAAAAGACAGAGGATCTCTTACAGTCGGCCAAGGCCGCCAACATGAACATGATCCGTGTGTGGGGCGGTGGCTTCTACGAACACGACTGGTTTTACGATATCTGCGACCGGCTCGGCCTGATGGTCTGGCAGGACTTCATGTTCGCCTGCAACCTCTATCCCTCGACCGAGGAATTCCTCGAGAATGTCGCCGTCGAAGTCGATTACCAGGTTCGCCGGCTTTCCTCGCATGCCTCGATCGCGCTCTGGTGCGGCGATAACGAGCTTGTCGGCGCGCTCACCTGGTTCGAGGAGTCCCGCAAGGATCGTGACCGCTACCTCGTCTCCTACGACCGGCTGAACCGCACGATCGAAGTGGCGGTGAAGAAGGCGTTGCCCGGCGCGCTCTGGTGGCCGTCGAGCCCGGCTTCCGGCTATCTCGATTACGGCGATGCCTGGCATGCGGACGGTTCCGGCGACATGCATTACTGGTCGGTCTGGCACGAGAACAAGTCGTTCGACAATTACCGCTCGGTCAGGCCGCGCTTCTGCTCGGAATTCGGCTTCCAGTCCTATACGTCGCTGCCGGTCATCAAGACCTATGCCGACGCCAAGGACATGAACGTCGCATCACCCGTCATGGAACTGCACCAGAAGAATGCCGGTGGCAACGAGCGCATTGCCGGCACGATGTTCCGCTATTTCCGCTTCCCGAAGGATTTCCCGAACTTCGTCTATCTCAGCCAGATCCAGCAAGGTCTCGCGATCAAGACGGCGGTGGAATACTGGCGCTCGCTGAAGCCCCATTGCATGGGCACGATCTACTGGCAGCTCAACGATACCTGGCCGGTCGCGTCCTGGTCGAGCCTCGATTACGGCGGTCGCTGGAAGGCGATGCACTATCTCGTCAAACGCTTCTTTCAGCCGGTGGCGGTGGCCGCGATCCCCTCGGAGGATGGCAAGTCGATCCGCTTCTCGCTGGTCAACGACACGCTTGCCGATGTCAGCGTCGATCTTGCGGTCTCCATCCTGACGATGAAGGGCGAGCGCAAGCATCTGAAGAACGTACAGGCCATGTGCGCGCCGGATGCGGCCTGTACCGCTGCAACGCTCGACATATCAGAGATACCCGAGGGCACGCTGCTTGCCTGGCACTTCACCGCGTCCAACGGCATGGGCGGCGAGGGGCATTATGTCAACGGCACCTACAAGGCGCTGGAATTGGAGCCGGCGGGCCTGACGGTCACGCATGAATTCGTCGAGGAGAATGGTTCGGTCGACATCAATATCACCGCTAAGGGACTGGCGCTTTTCGTGATGATGGAGACGGAGACAGACGGCAAATATTCCGACAATGCCTTCGACCTGGCTGCCGGCGAAAGCCGCCGCATCGCCTTCACCCCGGCAAAGCCTCTCGAAAAGGGCAAGCTGCCGGAATTCCGCTTCTATGACCTGCATTCCTGCCAGTCGGCAGATTGATCTTACGTGAGAACGGGCACGAGGCCCGAGGAGGATGACATGACCAAGCTCAGCTATCAGCTTTATAGCGCCCGCAATTTCCCGCCGCTTTCGGCGATCTTCGAAAAGCTCGGCAAGGCCGGTTACGGCGAAGTCGAAGGCTTCGGCGGCATCTATGCGGAACTCGATGAGGCCGGCCTCAAGAGCCTGCGCGCCGATCTCGACAAGAACGGCCTTGTCATGGCAACGGGCCATTTCAGCCCCGATTTCCTCGACGGCAATGTCGAGAAGTCGCTGCAGATCGCCAAGATCCTCGGCATGGATTCGATCTATGCGCCGCACTTGATGCCCGACCAGCGCCCGACCGATGCAGCCGGCTGGCTCGCTTTCGGCAAGCGCCTGCAGGAAATGAGCAAGCCCTACAAGGATGCGGGCTATGAGTTCGGCTGGCACAATCACGACTTCGAATTCGTGAAGCTTTCCGACGGTTCGCTGCCGATCGAGCGCATCTTCGAAGGCGCGCCCGGCATCACCTGGGAAGCGGATATCGCCTGGGTCGTCCGCGGCGGCGCCGATCCCTATGCCTGGGTCGAAAAGCTTGGTGACCGTATCAGCGCCGTCCACGTCAAGGATATCGCACCGGCTGGCGAAGCCACAGACGAAGGCGGCTGGGCCGATGTCGGCCACGGCACGATCGGCTGGGCGAAGCTTCTTCCGGTCGTCAAGGCAAAGACCAAGGCCAAGCATTTCGTCGTCGAGCACGACAATCCCAATGATATCGACCGCAACATCACGCGCTCGATCGCTTCCTTCAAGACCTACTGAGGCAGACCATGACCAAGGAACTTGGCGTCGGCATCATCGGATGCGGCAATATCTCCACCACCTACTTTTCGCTGGCACCGCTCTTCAAGGGGCTGAAGGTGCTGGCCTGCGCCGATATCAACGTGCAGGCGGCAAAGCAGCGCGCCGAGGAATATGGCGTGACGGCACAGACGATCGAAGAGCTTCTCGCCAATGACGAGATCGACGTCGTCGTCAACCTGACGATCCCGGATGCGCATTATCCGGTGTCGAAGGCGGCTCTCGAAGCCGGCAAGCACGTCTATTCGGAAAAGCCGCTTGTTCTCTCGCTGGAGCAGGGCGAAGACCTTCGCCGCATCGCCAAGGAAAAGGGCCTCGCCGTCGGCTGCGCGCCTGACACGTTCCTCGGCGGCGCGCATCAGCTTGCGCGCAAATTCGTCGATGATGGCGGTATCGGCCGCATCACGTCGGGCGCCTGCTACGTCATGGGCCCGGGCATGGAAATGTGGCACCCGAACCCGGACTTCTTCTTCCTGCCGGGCGGCGGCCCGATCCTCGACATGGGGCCGTATTACATCGCCAACCTGATCAACCTGGTCGGACCTGTGAAGCGCGTTGCCGGCCTAACCTCGATGGCGTCGGAAACCCGCACCATCACCAGCCAGCCCCGCAATGGCGAGATCATCCCGGTCAAGACGCCGACGACGATCCAGGCACTCCTGGAATTCGTTTCCGGCGCCACCATCACGCTGACGGCAAGCTGGGATGTCTGGTCGCACCGCCATGCCAATATGGAGCTCTACGGGACGGACGGTTCGCTCTACGTGCCGGACCCGAACTTCTTCGGCGGCGTCGTGGAAGCCAGCGGCCGCGACAAGGACATCAAGGCGTTGGAAGCCTGGGACCACCCCTTCGGCAAGTTCAACCAGGAAAGCCCGAACGGCCCGCGCGCCAACTACCGCACGGCCGGCCTTGCCGACATGGCCATGGCGCTGATCGAGGGCCGCGATGCACGCTGCTCGCTCGACCGCACGCTGCACGGCGTCGACATCATGACCTCGATCCTGAAGTCGGGCGCGGAAGGGCGGTTCGTGGATCTCACGACGACCTGCACGCAGCCGGCGGCGCTCGGTATCGAAGAGGCGCAGGCGCTGTTGAAGTAAGGTGAAGGGTGCGCCGTGCGTTTGTCGTGCGGCGCGCTTGCCTCGACGCTTCAGTCATCCTCGGCTTGCCCCGAGGATGACGGTGTCTGGAGGGCAGGGACTGCCCAGAGAAAAGTTGAAGCGCGAAGAGAACACGCGCCACGCGCTTGCCGTATCGGCGTGCTTACTCCAATAGTGCCATCGCTCGGCCTGACATGAAGGCCGCGACGTTTTCAGCTTTCGCCCGCGCTCCTGCGGATACGAAAGACAAGCACTTTTACAGGTTGAGGAGACCTCAGATGAGCTGGCAACCGGCCGAAGACCGTTATTCGAAGATGAAGTATAACCGCACGGGCCGTTCCGGCCTAAAGCTGCCGGCCGTTTCCCTCGGCCTGTGGCACAATTTCGGCGGCGACACCCCGCATGACCGCAAGGTCGACATGTGCCGCACGGCTTTCGATCTCGGCATCACCCATTTCGATCTCGCCAACAATTACGGCCCGCCTCCCGGCAGCGCCGAGACGGCGTTCGGCGAGATCCTGCGCACCGATTTCGCCGGTCTACGCGACGAGCTGATCATCTCCTCCAAGGCCGGTTACGACATGTGGCCGGGTCCTTACGGCGAATGGGGCAGCCGCAAGTATCTCGTCGCCTCCTGCGATCAGAGCCTTGAGCGCATGGGCCTCGACTATGTCGATATCTTTTATTCGCACCGTTTCGACCCGGAAACGCCGCTGGAAGAGACCTGCGGCGCGCTCGACTATATCGTGCGCTCCGGCCGCGCGCTCTATGTCGGCATCTCCTCCTATAATTCGCAGCGCACCCGCGAGGCCGCCGCGATTTTGAAGGATCTCGGCACGCCGTGCCTCATACACCAGCCGAGCTATTCCATGCTCAACCGCTGGGTTGAGGACGATAAGCTGCTCGATACGCTCGATGAGGTCGGCATGGGTTCGATCGTGTTCTCGCCGCTTGCCCAGGGCATGCTGACGACGAAGTATCTTGGCGGCATACCCTCCGACAGCCGCGCGGCGCAGAACCATTTCCTCAAGAAGGACTTCATCCGCCCGCAGATCATCGACAATATCAGGAAGCTCAACGAGATCGCCGAGAAGCGCCGCCAGACGCTGGCGCAGATGGCGATCGCCTGGGTGCTGCGCGGTGGACGCGTAACCTCGGCGCTCATCGGCGCCAGCCGTTCCTCGCAGATCGTCGATTGCGTTGCCGCACTCGATAATCTCGAGTTCTCGGCAGAGGAGCTGAAGCAGATCGATGTCTATGCCAAGGAGGCCGACATCAACCTCTGGGCCAAGTCAGCAGAGCTGGAGTAGTTTTGATCGCCCGGGGCAAAACCCCGGGCGTTTTTCTGGTATAGTTTGACGTACGTATAGCAAGAACCTTGCTCAACGGAGGAGCCGCCATGATCCGCAATCCCATACTGCCCGGATTTAATCCCGACCCGTCCATCTGTCGCGTCGGCGCCGATTATTACATCGCGACATCCACCTTCGAATGGTATCCGGGCGTGCAGATCCACCATTCGCGGGATCTCGTGAACTGGAAGCTGGTTCGCCGGCCGCTGGAGCGGGCTTCGCAGCTCGACATGCGCGGCAATCCCGACAGCTGTGGCGTCTGGGCACCGTGCCTTTCCTATGCCGACGGGCAGTTCTGGCTGGTCTATACCGACGTCAAGCGCTTCGACGGCAACTTCAAGGACGCGCATAATTACATCGTGACGTCGTCTACCATCGAGGGCGAATGGTCCGAGCCTGTTCACGTCAATTCCTCGGGCTTCGATCCGTCGCTCTTCCATGACGATGACGGCCGCAAATGGTTCGTCAACATGCAGTGGAACCACCGCACCGAGAGCTATGGCGGCTCGCCGAAATCGCCGGCTTTCGACGGCATCCTGCTCCAGGAGTGGGATCCGCAGACGAAGACGCTGAAAGGCCCGATCAAGAACATCTTCGCCGGCAGCCCGCTCGGCCTCGTCGAGGGACCGCATCTCTTCCGCAAGAACGGCTGGTACTACCTGACGACGGCCGAAGGCGGCACGGGTTACGACCATGCGGTGACGATGGCGCGTTCGCGCAATATCGACGGCCCCTATGAGCTGCATCCGAACCGGCACCTGATCACCTCGAAGGATAATCCGGAGGCGGCGCTGCAGCGGGCAGGGCATGGGCAATATGTCGAAACGCCTGACGGGCAGGTCTATCATACCCATCTCTGCGGCCGGCCGCTGCCGCCGAAGCGCCGCTGCACGCTGGGGCGCGAGACGGCGTTGCAGAAATGCGTCTGGCGCGAGGATGACTGGCTCTATCTCGAAAACGGCACGACGGTTCCTGATGTCGAGGTGCCAGGCCTTGGCGGTGCTGTGCGGGCGGAAAAACCTGTTCGTAGCGAATATTCCTTCGATGGTGACCAGCTGCCGGATGATTTCCAGTGGCTGCGCACGCCACAGCCGGAGCGCATCTTCAACCTGACGGAGCGCCCTGGCCATCTGCGCCTCATCGGCCGCGAAAGCGTCGGCTCCTGGTTCGAGCAGGCTCTTGTGGCTCGTCGCCAGGAACATCACAGTTTCCGTGCGGAGACGGTGGTGGAGTTCGCTCCGGATACCTATCAGCAGGTGGCCGGTCTCACGCACTACTATAACCGCCACAAGTTCCATGCCGTCGTCGTGACGCTGCATGAGAAGCTTGGCCGTTGCGTCACGATCTTTTCCTGCAATGGCGATTATCCGAACGGCCGCTTGAGTTTTCCCGCCGAGGCCGGCGTCGCGCTTCCGGCCGACGGGCGCGTACAGCTCTCCATGGAAATCCGCGACAACGACCTGCAATTCTTTTGGCAGACGGAAGGCAAGGGTGCCTGGCAGCCGATTGGCCCGGTCCTCGATGCCGGCGTCGTCTCGGACGAGGGCGGGCGCGGCGAGCACGGCTCGTTCACCGGCGCCTTTGCCGGCGTCTTCGCCTTCGATACATCGGGCCGGGCAAAGACGGCCGATTTCGACTGGTTCAACTACGAAGAGCTGTGAGCCGACGATGGCAGACGATATCCGCATCGAGCCGATGACCGAAGCACATATCGAGAGCTTTCACCGGGCTCTCGATACGGTGGCGCGCGAGCGGAAATATCTGACCCTGCTCAAGGCCCCGCCCTTGGAAGAGACGCGCAAATTCGCGCTGTCTTCGATCGGCCGGGGCAATGTGCATCTCGTCGCCCTCGACGGCGGCGAGGTGATCGGCTGGTGCGACATCCGCCGGCATTTCTTTCCTTCGCGGGGCCATTGCGCCTCGCTCGGCATGGGCCTCATTCCCGCCCACGCGGGCGAGGGCTTGGGCAGCGGCTGATCGAGGCGGCTATCGCTCAGGCGCGTGAAGCCGGGATGGTGCGTATCGAACTCGGCGTGCATGACGATAATGCGCGGGCGATCCGCCCTTATGAGAAGGGTGAGCCTTGATGCGTTCTATGTAGATGGGCACTATACCGATATGATCAATATGGCGCTGATCTTTCGATAGGTGTGATTGGGTGCGACTGGGTTTCCCCTTCGCCCCATTGGGGAGAAGGTGGCCCGAAGGGGCGGATGAGGGGGCTCCGGGTGGGGCTTTCATTTCGTTTTGTTGCCTTTGCTCGGCACGCTCCGAGTCCGCTGCCCCCTCATCCGCCTGCCGGCACCTTCTCCCCGATGGGGAGAAGGGGAGATTGCGAGCGCTCGGTTTCCTGGCCCCGAAATACCGCCCAGAATGCCAATCCGATCACGCCCGATTACGCAGACGTGATTCCTTGCAGCATGATCTTGCCACCTGCCGTTATCTCGAAATTAGGATATTAGGAATCGCGGATAAGTATGCGATTTCATTACAGATCTTTAATTTTATTTTCAGAATTCGTTCATTTTCGAAGACGTAATTTCGGGGCGTGTTCAACACGAGGAAGCCCCAAGGAAACCCTCATGAAAAAGATTTTTGCAGCTCTTCTTTCCGCCTCTTTCCTGCTCTCGCCGATCGTCGCATCGGAGGCGAGTGCTGCCGATCACCGCCGTCCGCCGGTCGTCGTCCACAAGAAGGTCGTCGTCGAGAAAAAGGTCGTCCGTCGGCATCATTGGTCCAGGGGTTACCGCATGTCGGCTGCCGAGCGCGGCCGTTACGGCGAAGTCCGCGACTACCGGCGTTACCGCCTGGCACCACCGCCGCGCGGCTATCACTGGGTGAAGGCCGATAACGACTACCTTCTCGTCGGCGTCGCCACCGGCTTGATCTCCAGCATCGTCGCTGCCAACCGCTGAGTTCACCTCCTGAAAGGGGCGGCTTCGGCCGCCTCTTTTCTTAAGGGGTAGGGTCGCGTTCTTTGTCGTCAGACGAACGGAGCAGCGGAGCGCCTGATCACGCCATCCTCCGTGATCACAGCGTCCATCGGGATATCATGCGGCTGCGGCTTGATCGTGCGAATCTGCTGCTGCGAAAATCCGATGCCGATAGCGAGCGGCTTGGGGGAGAGCGCCGCCAGCGTCCGGTCGAAATAACCGCCGCCGACACCGAGGCGATAACAGCCGCGGTCATAGCCGACGACAGGGGCGATCACGATATCGGGCTGCCGCTCTTCGCCTTCGGTGGGGATGAGAATACCGAGCACGCTGCGTTCCAGTCTTGTGCCCGGGGTCCATGTCCTGAATTTCAGGGGCTTTGCTTTCTCTGCCACGACCGGCAGGAGGCATGTCGCGCGCTCGGCGATTGCAGTCATCCAGCCACGCAGATCCGGCTCTCCCTGAAACGGCCAGTAGACGCTTACGCATTTTCCCGCGATGACAGGAGCAAGAAGCCGATCGAGATGCGATGAGATCAGCGCCGTCTTCCGTTCGCGTTCCGCCGAGTCTATCAGCTTGCGCGCGTCGATCAGCCGCTTGCGCTCAGCGCGGCGCCATTCCCGCACCACATCCCATGGTTCTTCGAGGCCCATATAGGCGGGGTCGACTTCGTGCATCAGGCATGCGGGCGAGGCGTAGTCGTCGGGTTGGTCTTTCTGCATACGGTGGTCCGATCGGAAGAAGTTTTTCGTCGAAGCGACGATTTTGGGTGGTAGGACGATTGCGATCATTCTCTGATTTGGAATAATAGACAAGTTCGTTCATCAAGCGAGATCGATGTGGATCTGTCTTCCCTGGAAATTTTCCTTGTCGTTGCCGAAGAGGGTAGCGTCACCCGCGCGGCAAAAAGACTTTCGCGTGCACCGTCGAATGTCACGACCCGTATTCAGGCTCTGGAAGGGCAAATGGATGCCGCGCTCTTCAGCCGGGACGGCAAACGCATGACGCTGACACCGGAGGGGCAGCTTTTCGTTTCCTATGCGCGGCGGCTGATGGCGCTGGCCGGGGAGGCACAGCTTGCCCTCAAGGGTGCCCGCCCGCGGCCGACCTTACGTCTCGGCACGATGGAAAGCACGGCAGCGAGCCGGTTGCCGCCCGTACTTGCCCATTTCAACGACGAGAATCCCGGGATCGCCCTGAAGCTGACGCTCGGCGCGACGCGCGAGTTGACGAAGGCGGTTTTGTCCGGCGAGTTGGATTGCGCGCTGATTGCTACGCCGCAGGGTGAGCCCGGCTGGCTGTCGTCAGCCGGTGTCGATGCCGATGATCTCCATTCTGCGCGCGTCTATGAGGAAGACCTTCTGCTCGTGCTGCCGCCTCATCATGCCGCGGTCGCAGCACCTCAGGATATTCGCCTTCCGGCGCTCGCCGCGCTTGAGCCCGGCTGTACCTACCGCCAGATCGCCGAGCGGTGGGTCCGTGGCGGCGCCAGTCTGCCGACGGTGGAAATGACATCCTATCACGCGATCCTTGCCCAGGTCGTCGCCGGCAATGCCGTCGGCGTCATGCCGCGCTCCGTGCTCGACATGCTGCCGTGGAGAGCCGAGGTCACCGTCCACCGGCTCGGTCCCGTCGATACGCTGCTGATTTCGAGGCGCGAGCAGCGATCCGATCCGTTGCAGGCCTTCGAGCAGATCATGCTCATGTCGGCCAATCCGCCTGCCAAGTTGCAATAGCAGCGCCTTCCATCCAGCCCCAGCCTACCTCAAAGAGTTCTTCATGCGCGTGCCAAATCCCGACGAGACACCCCGCCGGCCCTCCATCTCGCGGCTGTTTCATCCCATTCTCGCCGGTGCGACACTACGCGACCGGCTGCTCGCCTGTCTCGGCGCGCTGGTTTCCATTGCACTGACGGGCCTGCTCTGCGGCGCGCTCTTTGGAGAAGGTTCGCATCTGCCGCTGATCGTGGCGCCGATGGGGGCTTCGGCCGTGCTGCTCTTTGCCGTGCCGGCCAGTCCGCTCGCGCAGCCCTGGTCGATCATCGGCGGCAATACGATATCGGCGATCATGGGGGTTGCGGCGGCTAGCCTGATCCGTGATCCGATCATTGCGACGGGTGTCGGCGTGTCACTGGCGATCGCGGCCATGTCCTTTACCCGCTGCCTGCATCCGCCGGGCGGGGCGGCGGCGTTGACGGCGGTGCTCGGCGGTCCCGTCGTCGCCAGCTGGGGCATGCTCTTTCCCTTCGTGCCTGTCGCGCTGAATTCCTGCCTGCTGGTGGTGCTCGGCCTCGTTTTTCACAAGCTGTCGCGGCACAATTACCCGCATGTGGTGGCCGCACCCGTCAACACGCATCTGACGGCAGACCGGCCGCCGGCGGAGCGCGCCGGCTTCCAGGAAGAAGATATCGATGCAGCCCTTGCCAAACTTAACGAGACCTTCGATATCGACCGCGCCGACCTTAGCAGGCTGCTGCGTCAGGTGGAGTTCGAGGCAGTGGCGCGCTCCAATGCCGAGATCCGCTGCGCCGACATCATGTCGCGCGATGTGATTGCCATCGATGCCGATGCGACGGTCGAGCAGGCGCGGTGGCTGCTGCTGAACCACAATATCCGCACTTTGCCGGTGCGCGACGAGGCCGGAAAGCTGATCGGCACGGTCGGCCTGCGGGAGCTTGCGCTTGCCTCGGGTCCTGTGGAACGGCTGATCTCGCCGGCAACGACAGCGTCTGCCGGCGATGTGGCGATGGCGCTGCTGCCGGATCTGACGGACGGGCGCACCCATGCCGTCATTATCGTCGATGAGGAGAGACGTATCGTCGGGCTCATTTCACAGACGGACCTGCTGAGCGCCGTTGCCCGGGCTTTGCCGAAAGGCGGCAAGACCGCGGCCGTCGCGGCCTAGGACAGATCCAGCAGAGCGATCAGCGCATGCCGAGATAGGCGAGAAGGCAGGTCGCCGCAGCGGTGACGGCCAACTTGGGCCATCTGTCGCCGAAGACGAAGGCAAGCAGCGCACCGCCGGCAAGGGTGGCGCCGGCGCTCCAGAAACTCTTGTCGGCACAGGTCAGTGCAAGGGCGGCGAGGAACACCGCGCTTGCCACCATCGTGACCGGCGCCGACACCCTGACGATGTCATCCTCTACCATATAGGGGAGGATGAAGCGCCGCAGGCTGAGGGCGAGGGTGGCTGAGAGCAGGAGGTCGGTCAAGACAGGCGGCATGGTGCATCCGATGGTTTCCGGTGCAAGCGTTGCAAGCGGTGTGCCAGTCGCGGGAGTTTCAGCCGATCCTCGCATTTGCGCGTGGTCGGTTCGGCAAGGGACCGGGTTTCGGCGCTTTGTGCCCATTTATTGAATTGAGGATGATCAAAAAAAGATCATAAGGTCGATCTGCGCAAAAATTCATCTTCTGATCCGCCCGCCGGAGTCGTAGTTCCGGCAGGCGCTACGGCATGGCGACCTATTCAACGTCCTGCTTCCGCCGCGACGGCATCACCAGTTCGGCAATGGCGCCAAGAACTCCCTTCGTTCTTCGTGCTTCCGTCTGCGCCTCATCCGCGTATGTCAGCGGATGCAGCCCTTTGATCGGCGGCAGCGGCTCGCATTCGATGCACAGGCATCGATAGGGTCTGATTGCCGTCGCCTTCATGCCGCCTGTCGGCTCCAGCTGACGAAGGGATCGGGCAGGTTGCGCCAGCGCTGCGGTGTGAAGGCGTCGACCTCCATCAGACAAGCGTCGAGCTCTCGCCTGATCCAGTCCTCATCCATCGGGTCGGCGCCGATGAAGACGATTTCCTGACGTCGGTCGCCCCAGACGGGGTCGAGGTAGGGGCCGATGGCGCGCAGGAAGGCTGCTTCCTGCGGCCATTGCTCGCGCGGGACTGCCGCCCACCAGAGGCCCATCTTGCCGGTGCGGACGATGGCGCCCGCCTGGCTGAGTTCGCCGACATGATGCGGGCGGGTGGCGAGCCAGAAGAAGCCCTTGGCGCGGATCACGCCCGGCCAGGTGCGGTCGAGAAACGCCTGGAGTTTTGCGGGATGGAAAGGGCGCCTCTCGCGGTAGACGAAGGAGCGGATGCCGTATTCCTCGGCTTCCGGCACATGGTCCCTGAAGCCGTGCAGCTCCTTGTACCAGAGTGGATGGGTCTCGGCTTTGTCGATATCGAAGCTGTTAGTGCCGAGCACATCCTTCAGCGCCACCTTGCCGAAATCCGCCTCGATGATGCGGGCATCCGGATTGAGGCCGGTGATGATCTTCCGGGCAGCGTCGCGTTGCTCTTCGCTTGCCGTGCCGACCTTGTTCAGCACGACGATATCGGCGAATTCGATCTGCTCGACGAGCAGATCGATAATCGTTCTGTCGTCGCCATCACCGGCGGTTTCGCCGCGGTCGGCGAGGAAATCGGACGAGGCGTAGTCGGCGAACAGGCTGGCGGCGTCGACGACGGTCACCATCGTATCGAGGCGGGCGATGTCGCAGAGGCTTGCCCCGTTCTCGTCGCGGAATTCGAAGGTGGTGGCGACGGGCGGGGGCTCGGCAATGCCTGTGGATTCGATCAGCAGGTAATCGAAGCGGCCCTGTTCGGCGAGCTGGCGCACCTCCTTGAGGAGGTCGTCGCGCAGTGTGCAGCAGATGCAGCCGTTGGTCATTTCCACCAGCTGCTCCTCGGTGCGGGAGAGATTGGCGCCGCCATTCCGCACAAGGGCTGCATCGATATTCACCTCGCTCATGTCGTTAACGATAACGGCGACGCGCATGCCCTCGCGGTTGGAAAGCACATGATTGAGAAGCGTCGTTTTTCCGGCGCCGAGGAAGCCGGAGAGAACGGTAACGGGAAGTCGCTTATCCATGTTATTATCCTTATTACGTTATAACATTACAATACTGGCTAACAAAAAAGGCGGAACGGGGGTGTCACCGCCTTCTTTCGCCGCAGCTCTCGCGGGGAGGGCTGCAAGTCCGGCAGGGCGCGCTGAGTCGCCCTGTCGTTGGTCAATCGGCAGCAGCCCTTGCCGAAAATCGCCTGTGATTTTCGGACTATGCGCTTGCCAGGCAGCTCTTCATGCTGTCGGCGATGCCGCGCATGAGAGTGAAATAGAGATCGGGGCCGGCGGGCAGGGTGGCGGCTTCGGGGTCCAGCACGCCTGATTTCGCCTTGGTGCCTTCGATGACGACATTGACGAGGCGCGGTTCGAATTGCGGCTCGGCGAAGACGCAGGTGGCGCCGAGATCGCCGACCTTCTTGTGGATCTCCGAGACGCGCTCGGCACCTGGTATCGTCTCGGGGCTGACGGTGATCGAGCCGGCGACGCGGATATGGTAGCGGTGCTCGAAATATTGATAGGCATCGTGGAAAACGATGAAGGGCTTGTCCTTCACCGGTGACACGGTTGCGGCGATTTCCTTGTCCAGCGCATTGAGCTTGTCATCCAGCGCCTTGGCATTGGCCTCGTAGGTCAGCGCGTTTTCGGGATCGGCGGCAACCAGCGTGGTGGTGATCTCTGTGGCCATCGCCTTGGCATTCATCGGATCGAGCCAGAGATGGGTGTCGAAGGCGCCGTGGTCACCGTGGTCGTGGTCATGATCAGCCTCGGCATGATCGTGGCCGGCCTCGGCATGTTCCTCACCGGAAGCGCTGTCGTGGTCATCGCCATCATCATGGGCCTCGAAAGCCCCGCCTTCGCGGAAGGGGAGCTTCACCAGGCCCGGCGCATCGTCCAACCTCGCGACAATGGCGTCGGAACCCAGCGATTCCAGCGGCTTTTCGAGGAAGGCTTCAAGGCCGGGGCCGACCCAGAAGATCACCTTGGCTTCCTGCAGCGCCCGAGCATTGGAGGGTTTCAGATTGTAGGTATGCGGGGAGGCGGCGCCATCGACGATCAGCTCCGGTTTGCCGACGCCTTGCATGATGGCCGATACCAGCGAGTGGACCGGCTTGATCGAGGTGACGACCACAGGGGCATCGGCGGCCTGGAGGGACCCGGCGAAAAGGAAGGCCGGGATTACGAGGGTAAGACCGATCGCCAGTTTCATCAGCATGCTCCGCTTGAATTGTACTTGTTATGTTATTACATCAATTGCGTTATGCTATAACGTGTGCAATAGCAGGACGCAACAGCACTGTCGGAAAATTTGATGCTCTCTCCCGCAAATAATCCCGCTGGCAGCTCTGCCGGTATCCGGGCCGAACCGCTGGTTTCGCTTGAGAATGTCGGCATTCGGCGTGGCGGCCGCTGGCTGGTACGCGGTGTGGATTTCTCCGTTTCGCGCGGGGAGATCGTCACGCTGATCGGCCCGAACGGCTCCGGCAAATCGACGAGCGCCAAGGCGGCGATCGGCGTGCTGAAGCCGGACGAGGGCAGGGTCACGAAGAAGGCCGGCCTCAAGGTCGGCTATGTGCCACAGAAGCTTGCAGTGGACTGGACGTTGCCGCTTTCGGTGCGCCGGCTGATGACGCTGACCGGGCCATTGCCGGAGGCCGATATCATGGCCGCACTCGAAGCATCAGGCATGGCGCATATGCTGGATGCGCAGGTACAGCATCTCTCCGGCGGCGAATTCCAGCGGGCGCTGATGGCACGCGCCATTGCCCGAAAGCCCGATCTTCTCGTGCTCGACGAGCCTGTGCAGGGCGTCGATTTCGCCGGCGAGATCGCGCTTTACGACCTCATCAAATCGATCCGCAACACGACCGGCTGCGGCATCCTCTTGATCTCCCACGACCTGCACGTCGTCATGGCGGAGACGGATACGGTCATCTGCCTCAACGGCCATGTCTGCTGCCGCGGCACGCCGCAGACGGTCAGCCAGAGCCCGGAATATGTGCGCCTCTTCGGCAGCCGCGCAGCGCAGACGCTTGCCGTCTATAGCCATCATCACGATCATACACATCTGCCGGACGGGCGGGTGCTGCATGAAGACGGTTCGGTAACCGATCATTGCCATCCCGAGGATGGGCACCACCACGATCATGACCATGGACATGCTCATTCGCATGATCATGCCGAGGCCCATGCTCACGCTCATGCCGATGGAGATCAGTCCCACCGGCATGCGCATGCAGAAGCGCACGCCCATACGCACACGCATTTCCAGAGCGGAGCCAAAAGCGGGGAGGACCGTCATGCTTGACGATTTCTTCGTGCGTGCCATTCTCGCCGGCGTCGGTCTTGCGCTGACGACCGGCCCCCTCGGCTGTTTCATCATCTGGCGGCGCATGGCCTATTTCGGCGATACGATCGCCCATTCGGCTTTGCTTGGCGTGGCGCTGTCGCTGCTCTTCGAGCTCAACCTGACGCTTGCCGTCTTCGTTGTCGCCGCCACCGTCTCGATCCTGCTGCTCCTTTTGCAGAAGCGTCAGGCGCTTTCGGCCGATGCGTTGCTCGGCATCCTCTCGCATGCGACGCTGGCAATCGGCCTCGTCATGGTCGCCTTCATGACCTGGGTGCGCATCGATCTCATCGCCTTCCTGTTCGGCGATATTCTGGCGGTGTCGACGACCGATATCGCGCTGATCTGGGGCGGCGGCATCCTGGTGCTGGCGGCGATCGCCTGGCTGTGGCGGCCGCTGCTGGCAGCTACCGTCAATCCGGAACTGGCCGAAGCCGAGGGCCTGAGGCCGGAGCGGGCGCGGCTGTTCTTCATGCTCCTGATGGCCGTCGTCATCGCCATTGCCATGAAGATCGTCGGCATCATGCTGATCACCTCGCTCTTGATCATTCCGGCGGCGGCGGCGCGGCGCTTCTCCTCGACACCGGAGATCATGGCCGTGCTTGCCTCGCTGATCGGCGCGGTCGCCGTCGTCGGCGGGCTGTTCGGCTCGCTGACCTATGACACGCCATCAGGCCCGTCGATCGTGGTGGCCGCTCTCATTCTCTTCATTCTGAGCCTGCTTCCCGCCTGGCGCGGGCGCAGGGACCTGGAAGGACAAGGCTCATGAACACACCGCAAATGACCCGCAACCAGGCGCTCGTCTTCGACGTCCTCGAAAAGGCCGAGGCGCCGCTCAGCGCCTATACGATCCTCGACAAGCTGCGCGACCAGGGGTTTCGTGCGCCGCTGCAGGTCTATCGGGCGCTGGAAAAGCTGCTCGAATACGGCGTCGTACATCGGCTTGAAAGCATCAATTCCTTCGTCGCCTGCGCCCACCCCGGCGAAGACTGCCACAGCCATGGCATCGTCGCCTTCGCGATTTGCGAAAGCTGCGGCCAGGTGATCGAATTCCACGACCACGAGGTGGATCACCGCCTGATGGGCTGGGTGCGCAGCCAGAAGTTCAAGCCGGCGAAGACGACGATCGAAATCCGTGGCACCTGCGAGGCTTGTGCGGCGTAATCGTCCTAGAGCATTTCCGTTTTTTTCGAATCACGAAAATGCTCTATCTCTTTGTTTTCACGCAATTCCGGACGCAAAACCGCGACACACCTTTGCTGGCATTGCTCTAGCCGTTTGCGGGGGCCAGCGATGCGAGATGCAGAAGGTCCTCGGTCTCCTCGGGAACGCCCTCTGCCAGGCGGGCGGCAGCGATCACCGGCAGCCAGTCAAAGATCTCGTCCGGGGTCAATCCGGCCGTCTTTGCATAGGTGACGACATAGGCTTCGGCGATTGCCGGAAGGACGCGCCGCATCAACAGATAGGTGCGGCAGACATCGGCGGCCGGGTTGCCGCTGCAGGCGTCCAGCCAGTCGACGATCATGATGCCATCGCCGGAGCCCATGATATTCCAGGGATGGAAGTCGCCGTGGCAGACACGGTCGTCATCCGGCAGGGCGGCAAGTGCCAGAAGCAGACGGTCGCGTAGATCCGGTGGCACAGGTTCGATGCGCTCGATATTGGCCGACAGTCTTGCCTTCAGCGAGGGGAGGCCTATGCCCGGTTCGCGGTGCAGGCGCTGGTGGAGTGCTGCCATCTCCTTGATGGCTGACAATGGCGGCTCCGGCGTCATCTCATCGGCAAGGCTGGTGCCGGTCACGCGATCCATCAGCAGGCCCCAGCGACCGTGGTAATCGCCGACGACGTGGACCCTGGGTGCCGGCAGCGAGAGCTTTTCCGCGATCGCCAGATTGGCGGCCTCGCGGAAGGCTGGGGCCTTCGGACGGCCAGGCCTATAGAGCTTCAGCGCCAGCGTGCCATGTTCAAAGACTTCCGCTTCCTTGCCGGCGCCGAGCAGACGGCCGATTTCGCTCATGTCGGGCTCCCGCACCATGGGTTTCATCAGAACGATGTGGCGCGGGTTTTGGGAAGGGAAAGGGTGTCCGCGCGGGCGCGGCAAAGTCCTCCAAGCCCGATTGTTCCGGTATTGGAGACAGTGTGTCCGTGGCAAACGGCTTTATCCGGCGCGTAAGGCATGAATGATGGCGGTAGAAAAGAACCATCATAGGCATCCCTGGCTCAGGGAAACGGAGCGTCATGACCATCAACAATAAAGGCTGCGATGCCATCGCCTGCCGCGGCGAAGAAATCCTTTCGCGCGAGCTGCTGCTGAGCGGCACATTCGCTAACCTGATTGCCGGGGAGGCGCCTTCGCTCAAACTTCTCAGCGATGAGGAGCGACAGGCATCCCTCGCATCGATACTCGCCGAGAGGCCGGAAGGTGATGTCTGGATTTTCGCCTACGGCTCGCTGATCTGGAATCCGATCATTCTCAGCGTCGAAAGCCGCAAAGCCCGCATTGAGGGCTGGCGCCGGTCCTTCTGCCTTGCCACCGTTTCCGGGCGGGGTTCGCCCGATAATCCGGGTCTCGTGCTCGGCCTGGATGCGGGCGGAGCCTGCGATGGCGTCGCCCTGCGGCTGCAGGAAGAGGATCTCCGGCACGAACTCGAGCTGCTGTGGCGGCGGGAGATGGTGGCCGAGGCCTATATTCCGCGCTGGGTCGATCTATTGGACGAAGACGGCGCGCGTTTTGGAAGCGGCATCGCTTTCACCATGAACCCGCTGGCAAATACCTATGCCGGCGGGCTTTCAAGAGAAACGACCGTTCAGCGGCTTGCCACGGCTGCAGGCAGCATCGGCAGTTCGGCTGACTATCTGTTTCGCACCCGTGAAGGCTTGCGGGCGCTCGATATGTGGGACGAGTTTCTGGAGGAGCTCGCTATCGAGGTGGAGGAGGCGCAACGCCGGTTGCAGCAATTGCCTGCCGCTGGCATTTAATAAGCAATTTTTCTCACCAGGCTGCTGACGTCGGCGATCCCGAGAGAATTCAGTTTCCGGCATGACGCTCGATCGTCCCGGCAAGGTCGATCCAATGCGGGCGATCCTCCCACCAATGGACATGATCCGGAGCAGGAAAGGATGGATCGGCGAATGTGCCCCCAGCGATGACGACGGTGCCGGGAAAATACGTTCCGGACTTAGAAAATCCGCCCCCACCGCAGATCCGACAAAAAGCTTTCATCACATCGGGTGTGGTTTCGCCCTCCGGAAACCATACGGAATATTCTCCAGAAATGATCCGGACATCTTCCTCATGGAACCACACGTTGTGGGCAAGTGCGCTGCCGGATGCGCGCTGACACCGTGTGCAGGTGCATACGTGGTTGTGCACAGGATCGCCATTGACTTCCAGGGAAAGGGCGCCGCAGGTACATTTGGCATGAAAAGTGGGCATTTGGGCTCATTCCGCGCTGGCTAACGGCTATCGATGTTACGACGGCGGAATCGACAAGGTCCATTGAAATCGTCGGGACACATGCTGAAACAGGCTGATGAATGGTTGAACGGCGAGATTTTTCAAAGATATCCGCCGGAGGATGCCGTTCCGTTGTGCCGAAGGCTCCGCGGGAATAGCGGAGCCTTCAGACCTGTTTTGCCGATCAGCCGGCGGCGCGTTCGGCGGGCGGACGGCGGCGCAGGCTCGCGGTCTGGATCGCCGGGGTCTTGTAATTGGCTTCCAGCGGACCGGTTTCCGTGCCTGGTGGTACGATGGCGTCGATGGCATCGAGCAGTTCGTCGCTCAGGCGCACTTGCGTGCCGGCCAGTAGATCGTCGAGCTGCTCCATGGTGCGCGGTCCGAGAATCGCCGAGGTGACACCCGGATGGGCGATGACGAAGGCAAGCGCCATGTGGGTGAGCGAGATGCCGGCGCCTTCGGCGAGCGGGATGAGCTGTTCGACGGCGTCGAGACTGTTTTCGTTCGACATCTGCTTGGGGAAATAGGCGACGCGCGTACTGTCGGGCTGAGCCGCACCGCGGCGGTAGCGGCCGGTGAGCATGCCCATGGCAAGCGGGCTCCAGACGAGGGCACCCATGCCATAGCGTTCGAGGGCCGGCAGGACTTCACGCTCGATGCCGCGATGGAGGATAGAGTAGGGCGGCTGTTCGGTGCGGAAGCGGGCGAGACTGCGCTTTTCTGCCACCCACTGCGCCTCGATGATATCGGAGGCGGGGAAGGTGGAGGAGCCGATGGCGCGGATCTTTCCGGCGCGCATCAGATCTGTAAGGGCCGAGAGCGTTTCCTCAATATCAGTGTCCGGCGCCGGGCGATGCATCTGGAAGAGGTCGATATAGTCGGTCTGCAGGCGGCGCAGCGAATCTTCGACGGCGCGATAGATCCAGCGGCGCGAACTGCCCTGCTGGTTCGGATCCTGGCCCATCGGGATAAAGCATTTGGTGGCGAGAACGACATTGTCGCGCCGGCCTTTCAGCGCCTTGCCGACGATCTCCTCGGATTCGCCGTGGCTATACATATCGGCGGTGTCGATGAAGTTGATGCCGGCGTCGAGTGCCTTATGGATGATGCGGATGGAATCGTCGTGATCGGCATTGCCGATGGCGCCGAACATCATGGCGCCAAGGCAATAGGGGCTGACCTTGATGCCGGTGCGGCCAAGGGGGCGGTATTGCATCTTCGTTTCCTTTGAATCTTGGACTGCTCGCAGGAGCAGGTGAATCTTGAACTGCCTGTCAGCAGACTTTGCCGCTGGCAAAGTCCTGGAAAACAGAGTATAAAAGCGCATCCGGAACGCGGTTCCGTTTATACGGAACAATGTTCCGTTTTGCAAGGGGTGTTGATGTGACTGACGGGACGGACAGCCCGGGCGAGGGGCGTAAGGCTGATAGCGGCCATGAAAGGCCTGTAAGAGCGGATGCGCGGCGCAACCTGGATTCGCTGCTGAAAGCCGCCCTGGCGGTGTTTGCGACTTCAGGCGTGGATGCCCCGGTGCGCGAAATTGCGGAAAAGGCGGGCGTGGGCGTCGGCACGGTCTATCGCCATTTTCCGCAGCGCTCCGATCTCATCAAGGCGGTGATGCGCAACGAAGTGGATGCCTGCGCCGATGCCGCGGTGACGCTTGCTGCCGAGCATGAGCCGGGCGAGGCGCTGTCGCGCTGGATGCAGCGCTTTGCCGATTTCATCATGGCCAAGCGCGGCCTTGCCGCAGCGCTCCATTCCGGCGACCCGGCCTATCAGGCGCTGCCGGCCTATTTCGAGCAGCGCATGATCCCGGCATTGCAGGGCTTGCTGGACAGGGCCGTTGCCGCCGGAGCCGCACGCGGCGATGTCGAGGCGAGCGAACTCCTGCGTGCCGGCGCACAGCTTTCCAATCTTGGGCAGGGGGATGATCCGGCGACGACGCAGCGGATGATTGCGTTGCTGGTAGACGGGCTGCGCTATGGGGCGGGCGTGAAGGGCTGAGGGTCTTGCTCCTCGCCTCCTGTCTTCAGGCTGCCGCTGCCTTTTCCTTCGGTTTCAGCAGAATGATCAGCAGCAACCCGGCGATGATGAGGGCCGCACCTTCGAGGTGATAGGTCTGCAGCTTTTCGCCGAGGATCAGATAGGCGAGCACGGCGATGAAGATCGTCTGGATGTAGAGGAGCACGCCGGCGCGGGCGGCCCCGAGCGCCTCGATGCTGCGATTGAAGAGATAATACATGAGCGCGCCGCCAGGGATCGCGACATAGGCGAGCGCGATGAGCCCGCTCGTATTGAGCGTCGTGCGTTCGTCGGCGGTGAGCTCGTAGAGGTAGAAGGGTAGGGCTGTCAGCGCCGCAGCACCGAGCAGCAGGACGAGCAGGGCAAGGCGGTTCAGGTCGAATTTCGCGCGGCGCAGTAGCACCGTGTAGAGGCTGAAACAGAAGGCGCCGGCGACGATCCAGAGTTCGCCGGGGTTGAAGTCGAGGCGCAGAAGTGCTGCCGGGCTGCCTTTGATGATGATGGCGACGATGCCGAGGAAGGCGAGGATCGATCCGGCCACCTGCCAGCTTCCCATCGGCTCTGACAGCATCAGGCGAGCAAGGATCATGGTGATGATCGGGATCAGCGCGATGATGATGCCGGCGGTGGTGGCATCGGCATGTTGAAGGCCGACGAAGATCAGGCCCTGACAGATGGCCAGCCCCATGCCGCCGATGAAAAGCAATTCCAGGCCGCGCGCCCGCACCAGCGCAAGCATCTCGCCGAAATGGTGGCGCACGATAGGCAGCAGGATCGCGAAGGCGATCAGCACGCGCCAGAAGCAGAGCGCCCAGGGCGGCATTTCCGTGGAGACCCATTTGGCTGCGATATAGACGCCGGCTGACAGGAGCCAGCAGAGCACGCCTACGGAATAGGCCCCTGCAAGCGAGCCGCCTGCGGCCTGTTCCGTCCCGACAGTATCACGATGGACTGCCAAGACATGTATTGCCATCACCCAGTTATGCCACAATTTCCGGGCGCCGCACAGGTGAAGGCACTGTCGGCAATAAGCGGTAAGAGGCAGGCCCTATCCTTCCACGCTGAAGATGATTGCGAGGGCGCGGTTCTCATCGACGCCGTGCAGGCGGGCGAGGTCTTCGACGGATTGATGCGCCTCCGCCTCTATGCCCTGCTGCCTGAGCCTGGCCAGGAGATCGGCCTGTGACTGGCCGGTGACATCGGCAAGGGCCGAGAGGGGTGCATAGACAAGCGCCTGTTCGATCGGGCGCTCCAGCTGCGGTCCGGTGATCTGGCCCCAGCTGAAGAAGGATGCGGCAAGCACGATCGCGAAAACCGCAATGCTGTAGCGGCCCCAGCGCGCCTTCAGATGCGACTGGAATGGCTTGATGTTGGCGACGATGTGGCCGATGGCGCCGGTCACGAAGAACCAGGAGAACCACTGGTGGACGACGGTCATCAGGCCTCGTTCCCATTCGAAGAACATCATGACGCCTGTGCCTGCCATCAGCAGGAAGGAGCCGATCGTCAGGGGTGTCGCCCAACTGCGTGTGGTGATCCTAGCGGCCATCGGAGCTGTTCCCAATGATTGCGTCGATCGGCCTGATTGCCGTGCGCGGTTCTGCCGCGCCGGCGCCGCACTTCCGTGCGCCGGTTGAGATCTGATGTGCCATGTCCGCTCCATTGTGTGTATAACGCACATATATCAGGGGCGGAACATGTCGTCAATAAATATGTGTAAAATGCACGTATCGTCACCCGCCGAACGCTGTCGGTGGTGACGAGGAGAGGATTGGCAGAGGGGCAGCTAGCGACGGAGTGGCGGGGCTGGCACAGCCCCGGCCGAGTTACGATTGGGCGCGGCTCGCGGTCGTGGCCGAAATCGCCGACAAGGTCTGCGCGTCGCGGCCATAGATATCGTCGAAATAGTGGATGACGCCGTCGTCCGTCGGCCAGGCGGTGAAATAGGAAACGTAGACGGGAACCTCTTCCGGAACCGGCATGTCCTGCTTGCCGCCGGCTGAGATCTGCTGATCGACGAACTCGACCGAGGTCTTCAGGACGGCGGCGGCCATCGCCTTCGGGTTTTCCAGGCGCACGCAGCCATGGCTGAACATGCGGTCCTGCGAGGCGAATTTTCCGCGTGCCGGGGTGTCGTGCATGTAGATGTCGTGCGAATTCGGGAAGAGTATCTTCAGCTGGCCGAGCGCATTGTCAGCACCCGGCGGCTGGACGACGCCGATATTTTCGAGCGGCTGCGACCAGTCGACCTTGGCCGAAGGCATGGTCTTTCCCTTGACCGAGACGACATAGCCTTCCTTGTCCAGATAGGCGGGATCGCGCTTCAGGTGCGGCAGCATTTCGTTGCGGATGATCGATTGCGGCACGCCCCAGTCGGGGTTGAATTCCACCGTCTTGATCGAGGCATCGAAGAAGTTCGTCTGGTGATCCTGCTGGCCGATCACAGCCTTCATCGACAGCGTCAGCGTGCTGTTTTCATAATAGTAAGCCATATAGGCCGGCTGGTTGATGAAAACGTAGCGCTCCGGGAATTCCTGCGGCAGCCAGCGCATTTCCTCCATCGCCACGATCACCTTGTTGATGTTGGCGGCAGTATCGCCGCCCTGGCCTGATGTGCGCAGGTAATGCAGTTCGGCGGCGAGCTGGGCGAATTTCGGGTTGCTCGGCAGGAGACGGTCGAAGACCACCATCAGATCCGGCGTGGCCGAAAGCTGGGCGATCGTGCCCTTCAGATCGACCGGCTTGCGCTTGAAATCGTAATAGTTCGACAGCTTGTTGGGATCAATGCGGCCGCGGAAATTATCCTGCAGGAACATCAGCATCTTGGCCGAGAGAGAGGCTTCGAACTCGGCCAGCGCCTTCGCGTCCGATCTTTGAGGAGGGGCAACGGCATAGTCGCCGGCATTCAATCCCCAGTCATCGGCCTGTTTCAGGAGGCTGAGCGCCTGCGCGGCCTTGGGGGTCGGCCCCTTGCCATCGACCCAGATGAGCTTTGCCTTCGGCTGGGCGTAATAGGCCTCGACCGCCTCGGCGATGTCGTTGTTCATCGAAACCGTCAGGCCGCCCATTTCGTTCAGCACCTTGGCCTGATTGCCGCTGGCTGAATCAAAGAGCGCCGACAGCGACGCGCCCGTATCCTGCCGGACGATATGGGCGGGCCGGCGGGGCGGAACCGTATAGCCGGGCTTCGGGCTTGCCTGCGTGACGGGTGGCGCCGGCAGCGGCTCGGCGCGCACGGCAATTGCACTTCCCGAGAGCGCCAGCAGACCGGCGAGCGGTACAATCCAGCGGGAAGATGTTTTCAGCGGCATTCTGATGTCCTCGAAACCTGGCAAAATATGCTGTCGCGGCACGCCGCAATAGTCCGTATGGGTGAAGTCCGAGTAGAACCCCAACATTCGGGCAGAAGATGGGCATCGCGTATTCTGGCTAGCCCATAGAGGACAGAAGCCGTTGGAAGGAAATCACTTTTCCGACAGCATCCATATTTGCAGCACATCATTGTGACGACGGCGGGATCGGAGCAGATCCGATCCCGCCGCAGCGACCGTGAGAGACCGCTACTTCCAGTTCCGGCGGCGTTCGAGTTCTGCTTCGGAAGGTTGATCGGACGCGAACGAGCCCGTCCGGACTGCGCCGTTGCGCTCATAGGTCGCGATGATGATGCCGGTGCTCGATACCACCGATCTCGTGAGCGTGAGGGCGCAAGGTGTCGCGCCCCCCTCGAACAGCCGTTTGCCCTTGCCGAGGATCAGCGGGAAAGTCAGCACGGTCATTTCATCGATCAGGTCGTTGGCAAGCAGGGTCTGGATGAGATTGCCCGATCCCTGGATGAGCAGGTCAGGCCCGTTCTCCTGTTTGATCTTGCGGAGTGACGCGACGATGTCGGATCCCAGCGATTGTGAATTCTGCCAGGCAAGGCTTTCAGGGCGGTGCGTCGCGACATATTTCGTGGCGGGATTGAAGGCCCTGGCGATATCATCGTCCTGATAGGGCCAATGGGCGGCGAAGATGTCGTAGGTCTTGCGCCCGAGCAGCAGCGCAAACGGCTTTGCGAAGAGCTCGCCGATCACTGATCCCATCGTCTCGTCCGCATAGGGGGAGACCCAGCCACCGAATTTGAAACCGTTGACGGGGTCTTCGTCAGGGCCGCCGGGTGCCTGCATAACGCCGTCGAGGCTGACGAATGTGGAGGCGATGATCTTTCTCATGGGTGTCTCTCCTTTTGGTGATCCGCGCCATCAGGGCCGGATCTCGGCCTGAGGACGAACCATGCGCCGGCATGCCGACAAATCCCGCAGAAATTTATGGGAGACTTGCCGGCCTGCACGTGCGAATTTCGCCAAGCTGAGGAGCAGGGGGCCGCGGCTTCGATGGTGAGGCCTGCCTCTCATGCAGGATGCGAAGGTGAGGGTGAACATGCCTGATGTGACACGACATCTCATCGACAGGGGTGGCGGGGCAAGTGTGGAGCTTTTTCAGGTTCAGCCCGAGAGCGAAACGCCTGCGGGCGCAATTCTGTTCGTCCACGGCAATCAGGGCGGCCGCCTCATCGGCGCGAAAGAGGCCGTCGATACGGGTACGCTGCTTCGGTTCTGTTCCCGTTTGAATATAACCGCGGCGGCGGTCTCGCAGCCGGGCTTCGGTGCTTCCGATGGACCGGCGGATTTCTGTGGTCAGAATACCCAGCGGGCGATCATGGCCGCACTCTCCTTCCTGCTGGAGCAGCCTTGCGTCGATCCTGATCGCGTTGTTCTCTACGGCAACAGCCGGGGAGCGATTGCTTCGGCTATGGTCGCAGCCCAGGTTCCCGATCTCAGGGCTGTCATTCTGCGCAGCGGGGTTTACGATCTCAAGGCTGCCTATGAGGCGAGTTCGAAAGGCTTGCGGTGGACGATCGAGCAGGAAGCCGGCCTGTCGAGCGAAGCCTTCCTGGCTCGCTCTGCCCTGCATCACGCGCGGAAAATCCGGGCGGAGACCCTGTTGCTCCACGGGAGGCTCGATGAGCGTGCTCCCGTTGCCCAGGCCGAACGGTTCTCGGATGTGTTGTCCGAAACCGGCGTGCCGGTGACGCTCCACGTGTTCGAATGCGGGCATGACATTCCACGGGAATATGCGCAGACGGCGCAGCGCTCCTTTCTGCAGAGGGTATTCAATCCGGTTGTGACATATCATTAGGCCGGCGTGGTTGCCGGTCGGCTGGGCTCGCAACGGTTCGAGCAATGAAAGGAAGCGGTTTGTTTCGTTATTTCTGTATAGCGATATTGGTGTCGCTGCCGATCGTATCCGCGCGTGCTCAATCGCCCAACTATTGCAGAACTAGCTTCAAGCCCAATGAACCGATTGAGTCGCGTTTCATGGGACTTCAGTATGCGCTGATGATGCATGCTCTGGCAGAGAAGTATTGTGGGGCAAAGCCGATGCCGATGGGGCCGCGGTTCCTTGGATCTGTCGAGAAGCAAGGCTGTGGTCCGGGAACCGAGATCTACATCGAGATACAGAAGGGCATCGGTTACATAGAAAGCGCTAGCCTGAAGCTTCTCGCGCAGGATGGAAATTCGAAGTTGAAGCTGTCCGATAAACAGGTGCGGGAATGGGCATCGACAGCCGCTAAAGAACTCGGCGGATGCGACGCGCTCAAGAAGGCGCACGATGCTGAGCTTGAGCCGTGAGCCATAGCGCGAAAACGCCGCTGGACGTCGGATCAGATGCGAAGGGTTCCCAAGGCGCTGAAGATAGCCGCCGCTCGTGATATCACCTAATTGCCTACTTCAGGCTGCGGAGATAAGCGCAGAACATGTCCGCCATCGCGTCCGCGAAGGCTGAGATCTCGTTCTCGTCGTGCGCTGCCTCGGAAAACTCCTTTCCGGCCGTGCTCATCGTCGTCATGATCAGGTCTGCGGCCATGGTCCGGATTGCGTCCGAGGCATCGGGCAGCGCTTCCCGCATGAACTGGTCGATAATGGCATCGGCGGCGCCCCGAGCCTCCTGCGCTTCGGGGGCGTCGCGATAGAGGGGGGCGGCATCGTTCAGCGCGACGCGGACGGCGGCTTCCTCGCATTCGGAGCGGATGAAGGCGTGGACCAGGGAGCGCAGCCGGTCGAGCGGCGGGCGGGTCTCGTCGCCCAGAACTTCGCCCAGCAAATTCGAAGTTTGCCGCCATTCGTCGCTCTGCAGCCGGAACAGGATGGCCGCCTTGTTGGGGAAATATTGGTAGAGCGAGCCAACGCTGACGCCGGCTCTTTCGGCTACGCGAGCGGTCGTAAAACGCTGCGCGCCTTCCTGCGCCAAAACCTGAACAGCGGCCTGCAGAATGGCGTTTACGAGCTCGTTCGAGCGCGCCTGTCTCGGCAATTTTCTTGAGGAAATTCCATGGTTTGGACGATGGGCCATATTGGCGTTCCGCAAATGCGATTAGCGAATGCGACGGATTATTCGTATTTTCATTTCGAAGGCAAGCCATCTGAAATGAAGGATCTCTCCGATGAACACCCTCACAAGCGCACCGCTCGCGCCGCTTCTCGATCAGCTCTTTGCCGAGGCAGACAGAGCCACCAGCCCGGTCATGGCCGCACTCTCTCGCGACGAGCGGGAACGGCTTCTGTACAGCAAGACCGAATATCTCGATTTCTACGGACGCCTGAAGGATCTGTGGCTGCCCGTTTCGCGCCAGACAGGGGAATTGCTCTACATGCTAGCGCGCAGCACCAATGCCAGGACTATCATCGAGTTCGGCACATCCTTCGGCATTTCGACGCTCTATCTTGCCGCGGCCCTTCGCAACAATGGCGGCGGGCGGCTGATCAGCAGCGAGTTCGAGGTTTCGAAGGTTGCGCGGGCTCGCCAGAACCTCGTCGATGCCGGCCTTGCCGATCTCGTCGAGATCCGAGAAGGCGATGCGCTCCAGACATTGAGTAGCGATCTTCCTGACAGTATCGACCTGCTTCTGCTTGACGGGGCGAAGTCGCTCTATCCAGAGGTGCTGGCATTGGTCGAAAGCCGGCTGCGGCCCGGTGCGCTCGTCATTGCCGACGATGCCGATGACTCCCCCCAATATCTCGACCATGTCCGTTCGCCCACGAGCGGATACATGTCCACGCCCTTCGCCGATGACATCGAGCTGTCGATGCGCGTGGCCTGACTTCGACTAGTTCCCGCACAACGCAATAACCTCAACACCAGCTGCCTGACGGCAGCCCGGCGATGGAGATCGCAGCAATGCACATATTCGTAACGGGTGCGACCGGCTGGGTCGGCACCGCTATCGTCGAGGAACTGATCCGCGCGGGTCACAAGGTCAGCGGGCTTGTCCGCTCGATTGAAAAAGCAAAGGCCATCGCGATCATCGGCGCAAAGGTCGTTCCGGGATCGCTCAACGATCTCGACCTTCTCGCCGAGGCCGCGTCCAAGGCTGATGCGGTGATCCATACTGCCTTCAACCACGACTTCTCGAAATTTCTCGACAATGCGGCGCAGGACGAGCGCGCGATCCATGCGCTCGGGAATGCGCTGGCCGGGTCGGATTGCCCGCTCATCGTCACATCGGGCCTGCTGGGCTTTCCGCGGGGTTCCACGGAAGCGGACCTGCCGAACCCGGCGTCGCCACGCAAGTCGGAAGCCGCTGCCCGTGCGCTTGCCGGGCAGGGGATCCGTGCGGCGACGATGCGGCTTGCTCCGAGCGTGCACGGCATCGGCGATTACGGCTTCATCCCGATCCTCGTGCGCATTGCCCGGGAAACCGGCGTATCCGCCTATCCTGACGATGGAAGGAATTGCTGGTCGGGCGTGCACCGGCTGGATGCGGCCCGCCTCTATCGCCTGGCGCTCGAAAGCGGCGTGACCGAAGCCGCCTATCATGCTGTCGCCGACGAGGCGGTGCCGTTCCGGGAGATCGCCGAAGTGATCGGGCGCCAGCTCGGCCTGCCGGTGGAGTCTCGCCCCCGCGAACATTTCGGCTGGTTTGCCACCATGGCGGCAACGAACATGGCGGCGTCCAGCGCCCATACGCGCTGGCTGCTCGGCTGGCAGCCGACCTGCCGGGGCCTGCTCGACGATCTCGACCAGCCTGGCTATTACGCGCAATAGCTCCTTGCGTTCAATGCCCGCCCATCGGCTGCCCCTCGGGCTGGCCGGGCGGGCGGCGGACATAGAAGGATGCCAGCACGGCCGCCAGCGAAATCATCGCGCCGACGAGGAAAGCCGACTGCATGCCGCCGACGGTTGCCGTAGCGGCGTCTGCTTCCCCTTGAGTCAGGATGCCGGCGCGCCAGGTCATGATGGCGACATAGAGCGTGGTGCCGGCGGCACCGGCGACCTGCTGGGTGGTGCCGATGATGGCGCTGCCGTGGGAATAGAGGTTCGGCGGCAGGGAGCCGAGGCTGACGGTAAAGAGCGGCGTGAACATCAGGGCAAGGCCGATGCTCATCACGATGTGCAAGCCGAGCACGACCCAGATCGGAGTCATGACGGTGAGGAAGGTCAGACCCCACATGACGGAGCTGAACAGGAGCGCGCCGGGAATGACCAGCCGGGCAGGGCCGTAGCGGTCAAACAGCCTGCCGACGAAGGGAGCGCAGAGGCCCATGATTAGGCCGCCAGGCAGAAGCAGCAGGCCGGCCGTCAGGGTCGTTTGGCCAAGCACGGACAGAAGGTAGATCGGTATGAGGATGAAGACGCCGAACATCGACATCATCAGGATCGCCATCATGCCGGCGGCGATCGTGAAGGTCTTCGTCTGCAGAGTGCGCAGGTCGAGCAGCGCCCTCTCGTGCTTCTGAAGATGGATCTGCCGCCAGACGAAGATGGCGATGACGGCGGCGCCGGCGACGAGCATGACGCGGGGATCGAGCGGCGTCGCGCCTGTCTCGGGCGCACCGAGCTCGCTGATGCCGAAGACGAAACTGCCGAAGCCGATGGCCGAGAGTATGACCGAGACAACATCGAGCGGCGCCTTCGACGGCACGGTGACGTTCTCGATTTTCGCAGCACCCAGCGCGAGAGCCGCAAGCGCGATGGGCAGCACCAGCAGGAAGAGCCAGCGCCAGTCGAGCGAGGAGAGGATGAGGCCCGAAATCGTCGGGCCGATCGCCGGCGCGACCGAGATGACGATCGAGATATTGCCCATCGTCTTGCCGCGCGAATGCGGCGGCACGAGGTTCATGATCGTGGTCATCAGGAGCGGCATCATGATGGCCGTGCCTGAGGCCTGGACGATGCGGCCGACGACCAGCATGGGGAAGCCGGGGGCAAGCGCGGAGACCAGCGTGCCGGCGGAAAAGAGCGACATGGCGAGGATGAAGACCGGACGCGTGTTCAGCCGCTGCAGGAGAAAGCCTGTCACGGGGATGACGGTGGCCATGGTCAGCATGAAAGCCGAGGTCAGCCATTGGGCGGAACTCGCGGGGATCTTGAGATCGGCCATCAGGTGCGGGATCGCCACACCCATGATGGTTTCGTTGAGGATCACCACGAAGGCGGAGACGAGCAGCAGGCCTATCACCAGCCTGTTGCGGGCGCTATGGTCTTCGACCGGCAGTTCGGCCTGTTCTTCGATCTCTGAAAGCAAGGGTTCACTGGTCATGGTGTTCCTGTATCCATATCTGTAAGACGTGGTTCTGCTTTAAGACGAAAGTGCTCTGGCGATTGCGACAAGGGGTATGCCTATTTCCTATGTTTTCATGCCGTCTGCCGGATGCAAGGTGATTTTAGCGGGCGTGCATGAAAGACTTTGGTCTGGAAAAGTGTGGGGTTGCGCCCCGCATCCGGTCCTGTCTTGCCGCGTCTGGGAAGTAGGGAAGCCACGCTCCCGCTGACGCCGTCACTGTAGCGCCGGAAGCCCCCATTCAGCTGGCGGGAAGAGCGCCGAGGGCAGGCGCATTTCCGAGAAGTCGACCGGGCGGCGGCGAAACGATGTTGCCGTATAAGAGGTGGTCGAAACCTTTATCCTGACCTCTTCTTTCAATGGTATCCCATCCTGTGTGAGGCACGCCTGGTTTTCGCCGTGCGTCTCGTGCGGGACCAGATCAAACCATTCGCATGTTTCGCCGAGGATCGTGTCCGTTTTCCCGAGAGAAACCTTTCCGGTTGTCTGGCCGGCTTGCACGGACGGAGACTCACGTTCCGACGAGCGCCAGGCGGTGATGCGCCGATCTCCGCTGCTTTGCCGATACCAGATGCCTTGATCGTCGAGCTCGTTCTGGATGATCGTGTGGATCGTGCCGTTTCTGCCGCGGCTTTCCTCATAGCGCCAGGGAAAATGCCGCAGCAAACGGACGTTAATTCCAGCCGGGCTCTCGAGCGTCATCTCGAAATCGGGCCGGGAAGGGTCGGGCTCATGGCTGCGGATCGGTCGCAGCCAGAAGTCCGGGCTCAAAATCTCCTGTGGCGGGCGTAGCTCCGACGATGTCACGGCGCGGCGTTCGAGACTGGCGAGGCGAGTATGGTAGATCGGGACACTCTCACCGGCCAAAAGCTTCGTTTCGATGACAATGCCATCATCGGTGACGCAGTTCAGTTCGCCCGGCTCGATCGAGCCCAACGGCGGCGCCTTTTCCACAGTCTCGCGCCATAGGCAATCCTGCCCGGCAACGGTTGACCGTTCCGCGAGTGGTCGGGAGACGTCTGCGACAGTCGCGTCCAGCTTCTGACCTGAACCGATGAGTTCCATCTGCGTGATCTCGCCATCCGTCTGCCGGCTCCAGCGCAGCACCGGATCTTTTCTGTCCGGTCCGTAGCCGAAGCTTGTCAGTCCATCCCACCGGGTTTCGCTGCGAAACATGCCGTCGTGATGGATAACGGTGGTTGTGGGATCGATCGGCACGCCATTCTTGTCGAGGGATTGCATGGTAGCGACATAGTCCGGCAGCGGCGGAGAGGTGTCGGAGGCTGACTGCGCGAGGGAAGCCCCGCTGAAGACCATTCCGGCGATGACGCCTGTTATTACTGCTGCCTTCATTGCCTCAGATGTCTTTCTGCGCGTGTCATACCGCGAGCAGAAGACGGTTTTGACGAGAAAATCAATGCGGTCTGCGCCATTTGCCCCAACGGACGCCCATCAATGAACGATGGTCAGCGCGGCGATACCCGCCTCGTCGGCGGCGCGTAAAAACGCCTCCCGGAATTGCTCCGGAGCAACTTCTCCACAGATGGCATCGATGCAGGCTTTGACGGCGATCATGTACTCCTCGCCGTCGTCGAAAGGCCAGTCCCGGATCAGCAGGTATGCGGCATCGCCAAGCGTGCGCACGACCGTGTGCGTCTCCCGACCGCGCAAGACCAGCCCGACCGGTGCGAATACCGATGACGTGTTCCAGTTCATTGTCCTCGACCCCTCAAGGCACGGAGATTGGAGACCTTGAACACACTATACGCGCGAATTATGAAATTCGGAATTGCGCTTTGCCTGAATCTTGAGCGCGTGACATGTCTGCCACGCTAGAAAGAAAGGGCGCTCCACGACCTCAAGTCGGAGCGCCCTATGGCTGCGTCGGCGTCAGTTGCGGCGGAGGCCGACGCAGGCAGTGTTAGAACACCGCATTTGGAACGAAATGGCAACGTCCGACGCGGTCCTGCGCCTGCATCCGGCCTGTAATCCACAATGTTTCCACAGCTTATCCACAGGGGGGGACCGATCTCCTCCAAGACTTTCAACGACATATGCCCAAAGCCATCGGGCTGCCCCAGATGGGTGATGTGGCGGCCCGATGACACCGGCAATATCTTCCTGACAAACTGTCCTAAAGGCCACAATGCGGAGCTATTGTGGCCCTCCCTCCTTGAGCGCTGGGCGGCGGACGCTCGGAGGTGGGAGGCGGCAGGCATGCATGAGGGCCTGCCGCCTTCATTATCAGGTATTCGGTCATCGAAGGCCTGCGCCTCCGCAAACAAAAAGGACCCGCTCACTTGGGAGCGGGCCTCAGGGGTGCCCGGAGTCGGACGGGCATCGGGAAAACGGTTGATCAGATATAGGCCGCCGCATCGACGTTCCAGCTGTCCGACCTCTTCGACATCGCAAAGGCTTTGTCGCTTTCGGGGCGGGCGTGCTGACGGGCGGCGGCGTCGAGCAGGGCCGCAAAGGATGCCAGGGTGATCCTGTCGGCGCGTAGCATCTGGCGGATCATCGGGTCTTTCAGCATTTCCGATGGTGTCATCTCGCGCATGGTATCCTCCCGTGGCTGCTTCCGGCGCTTGCGGCATCATAAATCCGTATTGCTATCAATGCATGTCGCGGCGATGGCGAAAAGACGGCAAATGAGGTTCATTCGGGCTAGCTCCAATGTGGCATTGGTCTCAGATTTCATCGAATGCTACCGTAGTGACCGAGAGGGAACCGCAGTGGAGGAGGGGCCACATGGAAGCCAGGCAAGAGGAAGCCAGGCAGGGGGAAGCAAGGATGTTCGACGAGATCGTGATGGGTCTTGCCGCGCTTGGGGCCAAGATCAGCGAGATCAACGCCCGGCCCCTGCCTCTCCTGGATTTGGAATATGCCAAGGCCGAACTGAAGGCCAGGCCGGCAAAGGTTCGCAAGCGCTTCGACAGATTCAGAGCAAGGAAACTTAGCGCGTGACACCGGGTCGGCAACGCAATTTTGACCATGAACGTATTTTCTGACGTTTGCTCACATTTTGGCGATTGCAAGTGCATCAGAAAGCCGCTTTTCTTGTCGTCCGCATCCTCTAATGTAGAGATATCCTACCATCATGAATCGCTACGACATCGAGCGCCGGAACGACGACGACTGGACCGTTATCGACCGGCTGACGGGCGCGCCCGTGCCGCATCTGCCGGAAAAATTGGGAAGCAGGCTCGAAGCCCAGGCGCTTGCCGATTTTCGCAACCGGCTAGCCATCCCGCAACAGGAGCGCATTCGCTCCCGTCTCGATACGCTGCGGCTCGCCTGGCAGGTGTTGACAGGCAAGCGGACACGTTAAAGCGTCGCCGTTGAGGGCTGGAAAGAGGCCCGCCGAAGCGGGCCAAATTGGGAAATGGCAGCTGGATCGCACGACGCATCGTGTGGTGCATGGTTCTATCAAAGGAAAGTGCGCCGTGCGGTCCGCGTACCGGACTGAGATCGAGGCCGAAAGTTCCCGGCGCCGGATGATTTTTCTGCCGCCGCTGCTACCAGCGGAGAATTTTTCGGCCCAGCAGGAAGCCGGCTCCCGTCGCGGCGAGAATGCCGATCGAATACCATGTCGCCAGAAACAGCGGGCTATCGTCAGGGCAGTGCCAGGCATAGATGGCGGCCGCGATGCCGCCGGCGGCAAGGCCCGCAACCGCGCCCGCCGTGCCCGGATTTTCCGGGGCGCCCTCGCGGATCGAATAGAGGATGGCGGCGAGCGGGGCAATGGAGAGCGTCGGCACGAAGAACAGGCAGAAGGCGGAGAACTGTCCCTCCATGCGGCTTGCCCAGTCTGCCTGCGGCACGACGAGAAGTTCGGTCACGATGCCTGCAATCAGAACCGCCAGCGGCAAGATGAGCGTCAAGGCCGCAGAGCGCAGCGAGACGCCGGGCTTGCCGATGCGGAAGGCTAGGCGGGTGGCGGTAAGGGCGAGCAGCAGGGTGATGCCGAGCTTGAAGAGGACGCGCGGCGTCTCGATCATCTCAGCCATGTTTTTGCGGATGCCGATAGTCGAGAGCAGCAGCGCAGCTGATATCACCACACCGATGACCAGCGCGATCAGGAAGACGCGGCCGAAGCGGAGGCGGACGCGCGCATCTTTTGCCAGCATGTTGATCAGGTCATCCGTTTTCACGCGTGTTGCTCCGATAGAGGGCGGCCAATCCTTTGAGCGCCCTGTGCAGCGCCACTCGCACGGCGCCTTCCGTCATCTGTAGCCGCTCCGCCGTTTCGCGGATACCGGCGCCACCGAGCGAGATCGAGCGGACGATTTCGCGCTGCGGATCGCGCAGACCGTCCAGCATGCGTTCGACGTCGATGCGGTCAGCGCCGTCTTCCTGGTGGTCGGCCTCCAGTGTCTCCATCACATCCTCGATCGGCACGCTGACATGGCGGCCACGGCGGCGCAGGCTGTCGATCAGCTTGTTGCGCACGATGGTGGACAGCCACGGGCCGATTGGCCGCGAGATATCCCAGGTCCCACGCTTCAGATGCACTGCCAGCAACACTTCCTGCACCACGTCCTCCACCTCGCTCGGCGGGGCACCGAACTGGTCGCAGCGCCTGCGCGCGATCGAACGCAGATAGGGTGTCACGGCCTTCAGGAAACGGTCATAGCACAGCGCGTCGCCGGCGATTGCCGCGCGCATCCATGCCGCCCATTCCTCTTCACGGGCCGAATATTTCATCCGCTACTCATCTCTACGCACGGGGCCACGTGTTTGTTACCGTCATCCTGAAAATTTTGATGACGCGGTACGTGAGGCAAAGCCGGCGTCGGCGCCTATTGAACGCATCGGCAGGCAGACGGCAAGAGGAGTACGGCAACAAAGCGCAAAAGCCGCCCGGCTCAATGCGGAGCCGGACGGGTATTTGTGTCGGTGCAGGCTGCGGTGAATTCTAGCTGTTGGCAGCGCCTGACATCCGCGCAATCAGATGGTCGAGCGACAGGCGGCCCGGGCCGTAGCGCATGATGGCAAGTGCCATCGCCGCCCAGGTGATGTGGATCGGCCAGCCATCGGGAACAGTCAGTTCGACGATGAGAGTCATGAAGAGCAGGCCGAGGCCGGCAAAGCGGGTGGCCAGACCGAAGACGAGGAGCGTCGGGAAGATGATCTCGCCACAGCCGGAGAGGAAGGCCATGACTGATGGCGCGGGGAAGGGATAGGGGCCGCCGGGCAGATGCAGCATGAATTCCTGGGTGAAGAGATCGATCGCCGTATCGTTCAATTGCAGGAAGCCATCCCATTTCAGGATGCCGGAGCGCCAGAAGGGCACGGCGAGCGCCACACGCAGAACAGCCTGAACGAGATCGGGCTGGGCGACGGCGCGGACAAGTCTGTCAGCCGTCGCCGCCAGCCTCGCCAGCGGGGAGAGAGCGCCGTTGCGGGGCTCGTTGTGAGGCCCATCGTGAGGCATGGAGTGAAGCGTATCAGACATTGGAAATCTCCAGTTCGATAGCGGAAAAGGCGCCTGATGCGATCATCTCGCCGATGGCAGCAGAGAGATCGAAAGCGGCACAGGCGTCGAGGCCGGCTGCGACAGCGGCGGCAAGGCATTCGCCTGATAGAAGGGCGTTGAAGAAAGCCGCACCGCCTGGCGGCAGGAGGCGCACGGTGACCTCGTCGTCGAGACGGGTGATCAGCCCGTCTTCGGGGTGATCGTCGACGCGGCTGACCGGTCCCGTGCCGCGGTTCATGGCGAAAATGGTGACGGCGGGATGGTCAGATGAAACCACTCGCGTTGCCGGATGCGGCCGGAATGTCGCCGCGCCCAGATTCTCCTGGGGTATGGCGGCAAGGGTTTCGGCGCGCAAGGCGGGCGCGTCGGCGGCGTGATAGGCGTCCAGCCAGGCCCGCTCGATGCGGGCCACATCCGAAAGCCAGGGCATGTCGACGGCATATTCGTAGCGGTCGATGAAATCGGGGAAATCCTGGCCGTATTCGAAGAGCAGCGGCGAGGCGGGCGGTGTTTCGCGCACATGAAAGCGGGCCATGGCGCGGAAGAAATCCGCCCCGGTGATGCGCTCTACCGCCGGGAAGATCGACGACAGCGCCGCAATCAGGCTGACGGTGACATTGTTGCGGTAGACATTGTAGCGTTTCTCGGCCCGCTTGCCTCGCGGACCGGTGACCAGGTCAGGGGCCGGGGCATCGGGGGAAAGCAGTGCTGCCGAGAACCGGCCAGCAAAATCGGGCGCGGGTTGCCGGATCGGCAGGATGTCAGCCGAGCGCATGGGAGGTCTCCCTCTCAGTGCTATGCCGGTCGAGAATTGCCTGCGCGGCCAGCGCCTCGGCGCGCAGCACCGGCCAGTCGGGGATCTTGCTGTCCCATTCGATTAGCGTCGGAATCGGTCCGCACCTGGCAATGACGATTTCATAGAGCTGCCAGACGGCATCGGCGACCGGTCCGTCATGACTGTCGATCAGCAGCAGTTCGCCCTCGTCATCCTCCTGTTCGGCATGGCCGGCAAGGTGGATCTCGCCGACTTTGGCGAGCGGGAAATCGCGCAGGTATTCCAGCGCCGAAAAGCCGTGATTGGTGGCGGAGACGAAGACGTTGTTGATGTCCAGCAGCAGCCCGCAGCCGGTTCGCCATGAAATCTCGCGGATGAAATCCGTCTCGCTCATGGAGGATTCCGAAAAGAGGATGTAGGTGGACGGGTTTTCGAGCAGGATCGGCCGGCCGATCGCGTTCTGCATCTCATCGACGTGATCGCAGACATGGGCAAGCGTCTGAGCCGTATAGGGCAGCGGCAGCAGGTCGTTCAGATAGGTGTCGACATGCGTCGACCAGGCGAGATGCTCGGAGACCAGCGCCGGCTCGTAACGGTCGACGAGGGTCTTGAAACGCTTGAGATGATCCTTGTCGAGCGGCTGCGGGCCGCCGAGAGACATGCAGACGCCATGCAATGAAATCGGGTGGTCGCGGCGTACGCTTTCGAGCGCGCGATGCGGCGGGCCGCCGGCGCCCATATAATTTTCGGCATGGACTTCGAAGAAGCCCTCCCGGCCCGATACGGCTGAGATTGCCGCAAGATGCTCCGGCTTGAAGCTGGTACCGGCCAGGCCGGCAACCGAAAGTGTCGGAAAGCGGAGGGTGCTTTCCGTCTCCATGGGAAGGTTCGCCATCATGCTGACGTTTGCCAAGTTCGCCTCCGCTTTCCTGATTTTTGTGCCGGCTTAGATGTCGCGTTCCAGCGGCTTCAGCGAGCCATGACGGCCGCCGGGCAGATCAAGTTTGGCGCAGGTGCCGCCCTGGACGAATTTCCACGAATTGCCCTGGAAGTCCTTGACCGAGGTACCCTGGCAGGTCGTGCCCGGGCCGGCAGCGCAATCGTTCTGGCCCTTCAGCGCAACGCCGTAGCACTTCTCCTTGTGGGCAGCGGTTGCAGCAGCGGCCTCGGCCTTGGTCAGCGGGGCGGCGCCTGCCATGCTGGCAAGGGCGGAGGTGATTGCGCCGGCAAGAAGGGCAGTGCTGATGGAAGTCTTCAACATGGATAGTCTCCGTTGCTCGTAACGCCCCTGTTTTCGGCGGGGCACGTCAGGGTATTCGCAAGCGGAGGACGAGTTGTTACAGGCGGGGCGGTAACGAACGCGTGATGGGGGTGATGATCATTCCGGCCGGAACGCCGCCGGAAGATCGACGGCAACGTTGAGCGGCCGGAAATGCCTGGAGTTTTCGGTGATTACGGTGAGGTCATAGGCACGTGCGGTGGCTGCGATAATGATATCGCCAAGGCCGGGATTGTGCCCTTGGCTCGCGGCCTCATCTTCCAGTGCCCCGGCGATCCGCGCGACTACGGTATCCATTGGCAGAAGACGATCGCCGAAACTCTCAGTGATAAAGTCCAGCCATGAGGCGAGGCGTTTTGCGCGCTCGATCCCGCCGCGACGGTGCAGGTTTCGCATTCCCTTTTCGATCTCCGCGACCGACATGGCGGATAGAAAGAGCGCGTCGGCCTCGCCTTGCTCGTGGAACCATGCCCGCACAGGAACGGAAGGCGGGGTCTTGTCCGGCGCGAACTTGCTGATGATATTCGTATCGAGAAGATACGCGGTCACAGATCAGCATCTCGCATTTTCGAGGGATTCCGTTCCAGCTCAACGCCACCGGGAAAGGTGAGCAGGAAATCTCCGAAATTTGGCCGAGGTTTATTCAGAGCTTTCTTTGCGGCTTCGGCGGCTTCGACCGAAACGAGCACCGCAGCGGGTTTGCCGTGGCGCGTGATCGTCACGAATTCTCCGTTTGCTGCTGCTTCCACCAGACCGGCAAAACCGGCCTTGGCATCAGCCACACTTATTGTCGACATCGCGGCCTCCGGTTAATATGACCATATGTGGTCAAAATAGAAGTTGCCGCGAAAGAGGTCAAGAGATCCAACCGATCCGGTTAGAGATCCAGCAGTGCGACCACGCCCTAGCGATCGGCGGCGAAAGCAAAGGAGCCGCACACCCTCCGCTTCGGCCTGACGGATCATGTCGAGCGCGCATGTCAGGGCCGCCTCGACATTTTCCCGGTATTCAATGGTCTGGGCGGCGGCGATGCGGACGGTCTTCATTCGGTGTTCCGGTTATTCTGGGCGTGGAGACTTATACCCGCCATACGAGCCGGATCACCACCCGGCATGCGGAGGGGAGGAGATCGTCAAGCCACTGATATCATCAGGCGCGGTGCTCTTGGGGCCGAGGGCATCGATATCGATGGAGGTCCGGTTTCTCCTGGATCGAATTGCTTGCCTAAGTAGCATTTTGACGGCTTCAGGTATCATCTGGAACCTCAAGCTTCTTCGCCCGTTTGCGGAGAGGAAAGACCTGGAGGAGGAACCCCATGAGCAATCTTCGTAATGACAGCGCCCCCGAATTTTCAGGCGGTGAGGGCCGCAGCACGCTGACCGCTTTCTTCGACAGCCGTGACGACGCCGATCGCGCAATCGACCGGCTGAAGAACCTGGGTATCACCAGTGTCAGAATGATGCCGGGATATGAAGCCGATGGCGACAAGGCCGGCGTTGCCGGCGACGACCGCGGTGGTTTCTGGTCGAAGCTGGAGGACTGGCTGTTTCCGGATGAAGACCGATCGGTTTATGCCGAAGGCCTGCGGCGTGGCGGCTTTCTGATCTCCGTCGAGGTTGACGATGCGACCTACGGTATCGCTCATGACATTCTCGACGACGAAGGCTGCATCGACATGGATGAGCGTGCGGACCTCTGGCGCGCAGAAGGCTGGAATATCAACAAGTCGAACGAAACCCTCGCGGCATCGCGATATGATGCGAGCCGGGCTCGTGAGGCTGACGACGCCGAGCGTGCCCGGCAGGCAAGCGCTGTGCAGGACGACGTCTTTGCAGCCGGAGCGGCCGGTCCGGCCGCGCCGACCGGAGGTGTTACCAGCCGGCTCGATCCGGACGCGCCCGGCGTTCGCGCCTACGATCTCGATGACGAAGCGCCGCTCGATCAGGAACTGCGTGACGATATCATGCAGACCGGACATCACCGCACAGTGGAGGAATCCGAGGAGCGTGCGGAACGCGAGCTTCGCCAGGCGCAGGACGTGGATGGGATGCGGCAGGAGCAGACCCTGCCGCGCGGTCGATAATGGTCTGAAGTTGGGCGCGCGCCCTTATTGCGGCGGAAGGGAAAACAGAATCATCTCCGCTGCTTTAGGTTTTTTGTTCAAGCATCGCATTATCCGAAAACCACTTTATACCTTTCGGCCCGATGCTCTAACCTAACGCAGCGATTAGGCTCGCGCTGGATTGCCTAGCCTTACATAGGTGAGCCCGGTATTCCCCCTGAACTCGCCGGTGACCGAACTGGATCCAATTGGCAACTGGGACGCCAACTTTGATTGTCGGGTCTAAGGTAACGGTCACAACTTCCCATTGCCAAAAACTCCCCTCACGCATTTTTCGAACTGATTTTTTTCGTCTATGAGAGATCGACACTCATGAATGGCATATGCTGCCGCCATTTCGGCATTGCGTCTGAAGCCGGGAAGGTCCCCGGCGCGATATGTTGCTGCAACCCCGCCGAAAGGTAGCTCAATTCCGATCGACTGCAACAGGACTGTGTAAAGGCAGCCTACCGGATTAGTATCGCGGTCGACCACTACGCTGATAGTCGGGTATCCTTTTCGGCGCTCGTGGTAGCATTCCAACGTGTCCGGTTTGCTTCGAAGCGTGTCGATATCGTGCACTGTTATCTGCCCTAATTTTGCCAGCTTGAGCGCATCACGATCAACGAACACTTCGAAGGTCTGGGTGTTTAAAGGCCGGTTCTGATCACCGAAAGGCGCATATGGTGTTCCAGCTGAATAATTTATCGATTGGCTGGCATCAAAATTGAGACGCACGTCTGCGTACGCCATTAGCCCAAAAAACACGCGCAAAAACTCGAGCTGCAAAGCTTGAACATCGCCCCTCTCCATACCCTTCGCATTGATGACGATGTTGATCTCGATTGTTTTGTCGATGTCGAGAATTGGCGCTGTCGATTTCGACATGGCAAATGCGACGATTTCCTCCAGAGACAGCGATGAGCGAATTGACTGTAGCTTTACAGAGTCGATCGCCAGCGTTGGTGTCGCAATCAGCGCTGCGACTAGTCCGGCAACCATACTCCATCGCGCTCTATTAGATGCCATATGTGCCTCCAACCAATACTGTTCCGTCTCTCTTCATCAGCCGATCAGTCGCTTGTATGCCCGAGCCTGTTGCGACTTGAATGAAGGAGTGGCTGCCAGTTTTAGTTGAGGGCGTCAATCACAATTAAATCCGATAAGACGATATTTTGTGCTCACTTCAAGGGTGTTGGGAACACCCTAATGCGCCGTACCGTCGACGATGACGTGGTCGTGGTCCATAGAGCATTTCTCGATGCGGGCGTGGATTTTGTAGACCTCGCGCAGCATGTCGACGGTGACGACCTCGCGCGGCTTGCCGCAGGCCAGCATGCGGCCGTTCTGGATCACCAGCACCTTGTCGGCGAAGCGCAGCGCCTGGTTCAGGTCGTGGATGGCGATCAGCACGATCATGCCGCGCTTGCGGGCCTGGCGCTGCATGAAATCGAGCACTTCCACCTGGCGGTGAAGATCGAGCGCGCTGGTCGGCTCGTCCATCAGCATGATCTCGGGCTCGCGCACCAGCGCCTGGGCGATGGAGACGAGCTGGCGCTGGCCGCCGGAGAGAGCGCCAAGGTCGCGGAAGGCGATGGCCTCGATATTCAGCGCCTTCATGATGTCGTCGATGAGCCTCAGATCCTGATCGCCAACGCCCCAGGACTGGCCCTGCTTGCGGGCAAGCAGGATCGATTCATAGACCGTCAGCACCGCATTGGCCGAAGTGTCCTGCGGCATGTAGCTGATCGCGTTTCTGGTCTTTGCACCCTCGACCAGCACGTTTCCGGGCCCTTTCAGGAGGCCGGTGATGCGCTTGAAGAGGGTGGACTTGCCGGCGGCATTCGGGCCGATCACGGCGACGAGCTCGCCGGCAGTCAGCTTCGGCGTCGTGACGTTTTCGACGAAGAGCTTGCGACCGTGATAGGCGCCGACCGACTGCAGTTGAAGCGCTACCATGAGCGGCTCCTGTTCGAGAGGATGAGCGAGAAGAAGAAGGGCACGCCGACGAGTGCGGTGATGATACCGATCGGAAAGACGACGCCCGGAATGATCGACTTCGAGACGACTGACGTCAGCGAGAGCAGCAGCGCGCCCGAGAGGATCGAGCCCGGCAGGAAGAAGCGCTGATCTTCGCCGAGGATCATGCGGGCGATATGCGGGCCGACGAGGCCGACGAAACCGATCGTGCCGACGAAACTGACGGGCACGGCAGCCAGCAGCGAGATGATCAGCATCGTCTCCAGCCGGATGCGGCGCACATTGACGCCGAAGCTTGCCGCCTTGTCCTCGCCGAGGCGGATCGCGGTCAGCGCCCAGGCGTGTCGGGCAAAGAGCGGCAGCGAAATCAGCAATACGACGAGCGTGATCCAGATCTTCGGCCAGGTGGCCTTGGTGAGGCTGCCCATGGTCCAGAAGACGACGGCCGACAGCGCCTGTTCAGAGGCGAGATATTGCAGGAAGGCGAGCGCCGCGTTGAAGGTGAAGACCAGCGCGATGCCGAGCAACACGACGGTTTGCACCGACACGCCGCGTGCCTGCGAGATGAAATGGATGAAGAGGGTGGCGATGAGCGCCATGACGAAGGCATTGACCGGTACCAAGAGGCCTGCCGCAACCGGCAGGATCGGTACGCTCGTGACGATGGCGAGTGCCGCGCCGAAGCTTGCGGCGGCGGAAATGCCGAGCGTGAAGGGACTTGCCAGCGGATTGGCAAGGATCGTCTGCATCTGGGCACCGGCAACCGAGAGCGAGGCGCCGACGACGATCGCCATGATGGCGACCGGCATGCGGATATCCCAGACGACGGTACGGATCTGCGCGGAGACGGCGTCTGGATCGAAGAGCGCGGTCACGACTTCGCCGAGGCCGTAGCGGGCAGGACCCCAGGCGAGATCGATGGCGAAGGACAGGCAGAGCGCTGCCGTCATGGCAACGAGGATCAAAAGCTTGCGGCGGGCGAGGGCGCGGTAACGCGCCCTGCCTTCCTCGGCTTCGATCGGCATGGCGACGATCTCTGCCATTGGCCTTACTTTCCGGCCTTGGCGTCGACCCAGTAACCCGGCTGATAAGGAACCGGCAGGAACTTCTCGTGGAATTCCTTGAAGGTCGCATCCGGGTCGAGATCGGCAAAGAGATCCGGGTGGAACCACTTGGCCATCTGCTGCACGGCGACGAACTGGTACGGGCTCGTGTAGAACTGATGCCAGATCGCATGCACATTGCCATCGGCAACGGCCTTGGAGCCGGTGAAGGCCGGGTTCTGCACCAGCGCGTCGAGCGCCTTGCGGCTGTCGTCGATCGTACCGGCAGCGGCCGGGCCCACATTGACGAAATCCTTGGCGTCCTTGGTCTGGCTCCAATTCGAGCCGGTGACGACGACGACGTCAGGGTTGGAGGCGACGACCTGTTCGGCATTGATCGAGCCGGTATAGCCGGGCAGGAAATCGGAGCCGAGATTGTGGCCACCGGCCCAATCCACCATCAGGCCGAAATTGTCAGGACCGAAGGTGCCGCAGCATTCGACGAGGCCGGCGGCGCGATACATGAAGACGTTGGGCTTCTTCGGATTGGCTTCCTTCAGCTTGTCGGTGACGCGCGCCATCTGCTCTTTCCAATAGGTGGCGACGGCCTCGGCGCGGTCTTCATGGCCGAAGAGCTTGCCGAGGATTTTCAGGCTCGGCTCGGTATTGGCGAGGATGTGTTCGCGGAAATCGATATAGACGATCTTAACGCCGATCTTGCTGAGCATCTCCTCGAGCTTCACCTCGTCGGCCGCTTTCTTGTTGCCGATTGGCAGCAGCATCAGGTCTGGGTGGAGAGCGACGACGGTCTCCGTCTGCAGCGTGCCGTCCGTCAGGTTGCCGAGAAAGGGCAGGTCCTTACCCTTAGGAAACTTCTCGACGTAGGCGTTGAAGCCATCCTTGTCGGTGGTCCAGAGATCGTTGCGCCAGCCGACGATCTTGGCAAAGGGATCGTCCTTCTCGATCGGAGCAATGGCATAGAGCATGCGGCCTTCGCCGAGAATCACGCGTTCGACCGGCTTGTCGAAAGTGACCTCGCGGCCGGCGACATCCTTGATGGTGAAAGGATCGGCAAAGACCGAGAACGGCAGCAGTACCGCAACCGCGGCCGCGACCAGTGCAAGCAATTTCATAAAATTCATCTGGAAAGTCTCTCCGTCCTCGGTTATTTCCCGAGGCATAGAAAAACTGAGTTTTGGAATCAAGTTTTATGTTTTAGAGCTTTTCCAAAGTAAGTCCGGCGTTGGGTGCAGACGATGAATATGATGAACACGAACTACTCCATTCGCGATGAAATCCGGGATTTCTGGTCGGAAAGGGCAGCGACCTTCGACGAGAGCGTCGGCCACGAAATCTTTTCCGAAGCCGAGCGAAAAGGCTGGCAGCGGCTGATCCGCAAGCATCTCGGCGAGGGGCAGGGACGTGCGGCGCTCGACCTTGCCTGCGGCACGGCGGTTATCTCTCATCTCATGCACGGGGCGGGCTTCAAGGTGACCGGGCTCGACTGGTCGGATGCGATGCTGGCGCAGGCGCGCGCCAAGGCGAAAAAGCGCGGCACCGATATCCGTTTCGTCTCGGGCGACGCGGAAAATACCATGGAACCCAAGGATAGCTACGACGTGATCACCAACCGTCATCTCGTCTGGACGCTGGTCGATCCGCCCTCGGCCTTCCGCGAATGGTTCTCCGTGCTGAAGCCGGGCGGCAAGGTGCTGATCGTCGACGGCAATATGGGCAAGGAAACCTGGGTGAAGGGGCTGCAGAAAGTCTGGACGAGGCTGACAGGCAGGGCGCCTGCCAGCCACATGAAGCCGGAGATGATGGCCCGCCATCAGGCGATCCGCTCGCACGTCTACTTCTCGGACCAGATGCCGGCGGAAGCGATCGTCGAACTGCTGCGGCAGGCGGGCTTCGACAATATCGTCGTCGATCGCAAGCTCTCCGACATTCACTGGGCGCAGGCGCGCAAGATGCCCTTCCTGCGCGGGCTGGAGCGCATGGTGCAGGACCGCTTCGCGATCTGTGCGACGAAGCCTCTGGCTTAAGGTTCTCTGGGGTTCTCGCTGGGCCGGCGGTCCGTGGTCATTGAAGCGTCTGATGTCCCTTGCTGATGAGGCTTGCAAGCAATCCCGCTATTTCGCCGGGTTCGGCGGGCTTCGACACCAGTGGCACCTCGGAGAGAGACGAGGGGATGACGAGATGGTCGTAGCCGCTCGTAAATATGAAGGGAATGTGCCTTTGCCGCAGCATCTCGGCGATAGGAAAGCTCAATTCTCCCCTGAGATTGATATCGATCACCGCGCCATCGAGTTCGGAAGCGCTTTCGATTGCTGCCTTGGCATGTGCGATGCTTGAAAACGGGCCGACGATGGTTGCCCCGTGCTGTTCGAGAGCCTCCACGAGATCGGCCGCTATCAGGTATTCGTCTTCGACAACCAGCACATGGCCCAGTTTTTCTTCCACCTGAGCGCTCCATCTCATCATGGCTCCAGACAGAGAAAATAAGGCAGAAGTTCCGCGAGTAAATGGAGATTGCCAAAGACAGGCCTGCACCCTAATTCTACGAAGGGAAGGGCCGCGATCTCCGGTCTTGAGGAGCGGCGACATGGCACAGGCAAATCCGAAATTTCCGATCGTCGGCATCGGCGCGTCGGCGGGCGGTATCCCTGCCATGGAAGGCTTCTTCCAGGGCTTGCCGGAACGTTGCGGCATGGCGTTCGTCATCGTGACTCATTTGAATCCGGGGCGCGAAAGCCGCCTGCACGAAGTCATTGCCCGCTATACCGACATGGAGGTGGTGCTTGCCGCCGATGGGGTAATGGTGGTTCCCGAAACAGTCTACGTCATGCCGGAAAATGTAGTGCTGAGCCTTCGTAACGGCGTGCTTTCCGTCAAGCCGCTCGACATCAATTCCAGGGAACGTAAGCCCATCGATGTCTTCTTCGGCGAGCTTGCGAAAGACCAGGGCGAATTTGCCGTCGGTGTCATTCTGTCCGGCGGCGATGGCGACGGGACGCTCGGCGTCAAGGCCATCAAGGAGCGCGGCGGCCTGACGATCGCTCAGATTGCCGATGGCTCGGGTCCCCGCAATCCGGATATGCCGCAAAGCGCCATTGCGAGCGGCCTCATCGATCTCGCCCTGCCGGCCGAGCAAATGGGTGAAAAGCTGGTAGCCTTCGCACGCAGCTTCGATCTTCTTTCCGATGTCGGAGAGGCCGATGGAGAGAACAAGGCTGGAGATCTCGAACAGGCCCGCGAGCGCATTTACTCGATCCTTCGCAATCAGACCGGCCATGATTTTTCCGGGTACAAGACCAAGACATTCCTGCGGCGGGTGCGCCGGCGCATGCAGGTCAGGCAATTGAAGACCATCGAGGCTTATGTTGACTCGCTGGAGCAGGATCCCGATGAGGTTTCGAAGCTTTTCGGCGACTTGTTGATCAACGTCACCAATTTCTTCCGTGACGCTGACGCATTCTCTCTGCTCGATACAAAGGTGATTCCGGAATTGTTTGCCGGCAAAACAGCGACCGATACGGTGCGCGTCTGGGTGCCGGGCTGCGCAACGGGCGAGGAAGTCTATTCGATTGCAATTCTCATGCGCGAGCATATGGAGAAACTGTCGCAGGTGCCGAGGGTGCAGATATTTGCGACTGATATCGATGAACCTGCGCTGCAGATCGCCAGGACCGCCCGCTATCCGGAAGTGCTGCTGGAAGGCGTTTCAAGCGCGCGCAAGAAAAAGTATTTCGGTAGCGATGGCGCCAGTTTCGTCGTCAGCGGCAGCATCCGCGAGTTGTGCATCTTCTCGCCGCACAGCGTCATCCGCGATCCGCCTTTTTCCCGCATGGACCTCGTGTCCTGCCGCAACCTGCTGATCTATCTCGGCCCTGACATACAGAACCGGGTGATCCCGACATTCCACTATGCGCTGAAACCCGGCGGCTATCTCTTTCTCGGCACTTCGGAGGGGATCGGTCAGCACGGCGATCTCTTTACCACCGTCGACAAGAAGAACCGCATCTTTCAGGCGCGGGAACATGCCAATGCGTACCGTGTTCCGATCCTAACCGGGGACGAGCGGTATACGCCTTTCCCCACGTCCGCCAGAATCGAGTCGCGCGGATTTGGTGGCGCGCAATTGCGCCAGGCGGTTGAAGCGCAAGTGCTCGAATCGTTTGCGCCCGCTCACGTCGTGGTGAATGCTGACGGTGATGTCGTTTATACGTCCGGGCGCACGGGCAAGTTTCTGGAAGTGCCGCAGGGAGCGCCGAGCCGCCAGCTGATCAACATGGCACGGCGCGACATGCGGCTCGATCTCAGGGCCGCCTTGCGCGAATGCGCGTCGTCAAGGCAGCGTGTCACGAAGGAAAATATCGTCGTGGATGACGATGACGGCCGCGTCCAGCTTGTGTCGCTGGCGGTTGAGCCGCTCGGTAATCGCGGGTCAGGCGAAGCACTTTATGTCGTTCTGTTTCAAACGCTTGGACCGTCGCAGGCGCGCTCGGAAGCCGAACGCGCGCAGCGAAACCTGGAAGGCACGGCAGACCTCGAGCGGGAACTGCGCGACACACGCGAGCGCCTTCAGTCGACGATCGAGGAATATGAGACTGCGCTCGAAGAGCTGAAGTCCTCCAACGAGGAGCTGGTATCGGTCAACGAAGAGGCGCAATCCTCCAACGAGGAGCTCGAGGCTTCCAAGGAGGAGATGCAGTCCCTCAACGAAGAGCTCAACACGATCAATGCCGAACTCAACAGCAAGATCGAGGAACTTGACCGCGCGAATAACGATCTGAAAAACCTCTTCGACGCCACGCAGATCGCAACGATCTTCCTCGACCGCAATCTGGTCATCCGCAATTTCACGCCGACGGCGTCGAATTTTTTCAAACTGCGTGCATCCGATGTCGGCCGGCCGCTGACCGAACTTTCCAGCGATATCGACTATCCGGAACTGAAGGACCATATCGCCGAGGTTTTCGCTTTGGGGGAAAAGCGCGATCATCATCTTCAGCGCGACGATCAGGGGCGTCATTTCCTGGCGCGCCTCATTCCTTATCGCGGCGACAACAACAAGATCGATGGCGTGATCGTGACATTGATCGACGTCACGACGCTGGCCGAAGCCGAAGAGCACCAGAAGGTGCTGATCTCGGAGCTCAATCATCGCGTCAAGAACATGCTCGCGGTGACTATCAGCATCGCAACCCAGACGCTGGAATCTTCTGCTTCGCCGGAGGCGTTTCACGCAGCCTTCGTCGGCCGCTTGAAAGCCATGTCGCGGACTTATGGCCTGCTTTCACGCGAACACTGGAAAGAAGCTTCCGTGCAGGAGCTGATAAGCCAGGAATTGACGCCATTCGGCGCGGAACGGATCACGCTCGACGGACCGGAATATAAGCTCAATCCCCAGCGCGGGCTTGCGCTCGGGATGGTCGTCCACGAGCTTGCGACCAATGCCGCCAAATACGGAGCCTTGAGCAATGGCGAGGGCCGTATCGATGTCCGGTGGCAGCTCGAAAACCATTCTTTCATCCTCGACTGGAGCGAACGCGGCGGCCCGGCCGTCAAGAAACCGCAGGCGGATGGATTTGGAATGTCGCTGATGCAGGGGGAAATCGGTTACCGGCTCGGAGGGCAGGTTGAAACTAATTTCGATCCCGATGGTTTGACCGTTAATCTCTCTTTCCCGCTCAATTAGCAACAGGTGGAGTGAGCCGTTGAAGTCCAGCTTTCCCCACAGTTCCCTTTTTGCCGGAAAGCGAGTTCTGGTTGTAGAAGATGAGTTTCTGCTTGCAGAGGATGCGCGGAAAGAGCTTACCAAGCTCGGCGCGATCGTGATCGGTCCGACACCACGTGTCGACCATGCGCTCTCCCTTATCAAAGATCAGCAGATCGATGCCGCCATTCTCGATGTTTTTCTGTCCGATGCGCTGGTCTTTCCCGTGGCAGAACGCCTCGAAGAACTCGGCATACCCTTCGTGTTCGCCACCGCTTACGATCCATCCGTCATTCCGGGGCGATTTGGCGGCTATATTCTCTGCGAAAAGCCGATAGAACTGGAAAACATAGCTCAAGGCCTTTTTGGACGGCCGGTATCGGATGCGTGATCGTCGAATTGCTGCGGCGTGGTCCAGGACCGCTTTCGCGATCTGCGAGACCAGACCTCTGGCTTACGCTTTTGTGGGGCTTTCGGCCCGTTGCAATTCAATTTTAAGAGACATGGTGCAGATCGCTCAGGCCGTAACTTGCCCAATTCAAACTTTGCCTAGAGAGATCCGTTGACTTCCGTATCAACCGCAATGCGCTGCGCCACCGATGCGACGGTGATTCTAACCGTCGAAGCCATTGTGGAAAATCGCCTTTATCCGTTCGCTTTGAAGGATGCTGCGCTGAAGCTCATCGCCATGCACGATGCCGCGCCTCGTATCGTGCGCTATACCGCAGATATGAAACGATGGTTGCTGACGCAATCCATTCTGGCTTTTCATTTTCAGCGCGTCACGTCACCGTCTCATTCGGGCCTTACTGCCGCCAAGCTGAAGGCCCTCATCGCCGAGAGTAGCATTGCCTCCAAGAACACGGCGTTCGCGCATCTTGCGGAGATGCGCAATTACGGTCTCCTGCTCGATACTCATGAAAGCGGGGACAGGCGCGTTCGTCAGCTCAGAATTTCCGAAACTGCGGAAACCTTGATCCGCGAATGGTTCGATGAACATCTGAAATCGCTCGACATGCTCGATCGGGGCACGCGGTTCTCGCGGTCATCGGCCGATCGGCGCCTGCTGTGGTATGCGCAGCCAAGAATGGCCCAGAGCCTCTTTCACGATCCGGAATGGGCCAGCCCTCCGCAGAGCGTAGACGCTTTCGTTCGAACTGCTTCCGGCAGCAACATCCTGCACGACCTGATGTCTCGGGTGCCGCCGGAAAAGGAGCTGGAAGCGCGCATGCCTGTCGGCCCTTTGCGCATTGGAGACTTCTTCAAGCGCTACGCCATCTCCCGAACCCATGCGCGGCGTCTCTTCGACCGTGCCCAGTTGCTCGATGCTTGTGGATGGGACGTCGACGGTGAGCGCGGCAATTTCTGGATCGGGGCAAAGCTAGTCCGAGACTACCGACATTGGCAGGCGGTCAAGTTTGCGGCTATCGACGAAGCGTTCGAATGGGCCTCTCGTCATGTACCCGAGCCGACCAATGAGTAACGAGAGGGTGAGTTCCTGGCGTGGTCGCATCCGCAAGGTTGCTCGGGTTACATCCGGCGTGGAGAAGGGATATGCCGCACCGTTTCCACGCTCTCGAAGGCGTCGTGTGCCACGTCCCCTCTACCCAGCGGGGAGAGGGTTAGGGTGAGGGGCCGCGCGCTCCAGCTTTTCTGCTGGAAAGAGCAATTATTATTCCGTTTCAATCTCCTCCGGAATAAACCCGCCCGTCTGCCGCCGCCACAGGCGCGCGAAGAGCCCGTCGCCTTCAATCAGTTCCTCCGGCCGGCCCTCCTCGATGATGCGGCCGTGGTCGAGCACAACGATGCGGTCCATGCTGGAAATGGTCGAGAGACGATGGGCGATGGCGATGACCGTCTTGCCTTCCATCACGAGATCAAGCCGTTCCTGGATGGCAGCTTCGGATTCACTGTCGAGGGCTGAGGTTGCCTCGTCGAGTACCAGGATCGGCGCGTTCTTAAGGAGCACGCGGGCGATTGCCACACGCTGGCGCTGCCCGCCCGAAAGCTTGATGCCACGGTCGCCGACATAGGCCTCGTAGCCCTTGCGGCCCTCGCTATCGGCGAGATCGGCGATGAAGAGATCGGCGCTCGCCATTTTGGCGACGGCCTCGATTTCCTCCTGCGTGGCCTCCGGCCGGCCGTAGCGGATGTTGTCGCCGACCGAGCGGTGCAGCAGAGCGACATCCTGAGCGATGACGCCGATGGCGCGGCGCAGGCTCGATTGGGTGACGGTTCGGATATCCTGGCCATCGATGAGGACAGCGCCATCCTTGATGTCGTAGAAACGCAGAAGCAGGTTGGCCAGCGTCGTCTTGCCGGCGCCGGAAAGGCCGACGAGGCCGACCTTTTCGCCCGGCCGGACCGTCAGCGAGAGATTGTCGATGACGGACCTGCCGGATTTGTAGGCGAAGCGGACATGGTCGAAACGGATTTCGCCTGATGTCACCGCAAGCTCTTTCGCATCCGGCCGGTCGGTGATGGTGGGCGGCGTCGTCATGACAGGCATGGCGTCCTTGATCGTGCCGATCGCCTGGAAGATCTGCGAACCCATCTGCAGGAATGTAAACGTGTGACCGGACAGGCGGGTCAGAACATAGACGGCACCAGTGAATTCGCCGATCGTGACGAAGCCGTCGACGAGCCCTGTAAAGCCGATCGACAGAATCGCCAGCCAATGCATCATGTTGAGGACGACGACGGTGAGCTCCGCGGTCCGATAGATGCGCTGTTCGCTTTGCTGCGCCTTTATCGCCTTGCCGATGATGCCGCGGATAGCGCCCGCCTCGCTGTCTTCGGCGGCGAATTGCTTCACCATCTGCATATTGGCATAGAGATCGGTGATGGCGCCGGAAATCAGGCTGCGTCGCTTGGCAGAGCGGCGTGAGCGCTCGGTGAAAACAGGGGCCAGCCTGACGGCGAGCAGAACGTTGAGCGTGATCCAGACGATCGCCGGCAGGGCAAGTTGCCAGGACAGCGCGCTCAGCAGGACGACAGAGCCCACCATCTGCATCAGGAAGCGGGGGATGGACTGGAAAGCCGAAATGATCTGCTGCTGGACGGCGGAGGCAACCTGCGTCAGGCGCGAGGCGACTTGGCCGGCATAGAGATCGTGGAAGAAGGCGAGATCCTGCCGCTCCACTGCCTTGTGGCCCTGCCACTGGATGGCGGCCGGCATGCCGATGCCGAGCGTATGCGAGGTCAGCGTGTTGACGAGGAACGAGGCGATCGGAATGGCCGGGAAGAGCAGCAGGCCGAAGAAGGTCAGCAGCGGCCATTCACTGTGCAGAAAAGCGCGTGCTCCCTGCTGCGTCACGCCGTCGACGATGACCGACAGCCCCCAGACGATCGTCAGATTCATGGCCTCGATCGCCATGGTGGAAAGGGCCACCGCAATCAGCACGCCGCGGAACATCGAGATGAAGTGCAGAAGCACCGTCACAGGACCCTTTGACGGCAGCGGCCGGTAGGGGATGTCGAGCGGCTGGATCAGGCGTTCGAAGGGGCGATAGATCGCATCTGAGATCGACATAATCGGCTTGAAGCCTCTCGGGTCAAAGATCGGAGGAGGGCGGGTATACAAGGCGACGCGAACCGTATGGAATCATCTTCCGGCTGCAATCTCAATTAGAAATTTTGGAAAAGTGCGGGCAGCGGCCGTGGGTTGCTTCCGGACCTGCGGCCTCAATGTGACTGCCGCGCAACGCTGCCCTGCTGGAAGTGTTCGTCGGCACTGTCGATCTGAACCCAATTGTGCTTCGACCGCTCGAAGATTGATTTGGCCGGAGCCCGGAACTGGCTCACGTCGCTCAGGGCTCCCAGAGCCACACCGATCATGGAGGGCAGGTTGTCGGCCTTCCAGTACACTGATGAGCCGCAGTTCGGGCAGAAATAGGAATGCACCTTTCCGCCGCTTGCCGCGTCACGGCTGTATTGCTTGGCCGTTCCGGACATGGTGACGGCTTCGGCCGGATAGAAGGCACCGGCGCCGAAAGGGGCGCCTGTTCGTCTCTGGCATTCGATGCAGTGACAGGCGATCACCACATTTGGTTTTTCCGGCAGCGCCAGTCTGAGCGCGCCGCAGCTGCATTGGGCATCGGCCATCGGAAGACTCCTGTTTCGCGAGGTTTGGGAAAGATTTCGGGATTTATGGGGAGATGCCGGCGTGCCGGATTGAATCCACTCGCCTTGAAACGACGGCGGTTGCCATCAGCGGCGGCTATTTTGGGAGGTGCCGCGAAAGTTCAAGCTGAACATTACAAGCTATGAAGGCGATTATCTGCTCGGAAATAACTCCCGGCTGTTGTTCGAGCGCCAGACACCAGCCGGCTGCCATAGTTGCAGAACCCGCTGCCTCAGCCGCGGCGGGCTGCCTCTATTGCCGCGATGTCAATCTTGCGCATCGTCATCATCGCGTCGAAAGCGCGTTTTGCCTCGGCCCCGCCTGCCTGTATCGCTTCCATCAGGACACGCGGGGTGATCTGCCAGGAGACGCCCCATTTATCCTTGCACCAGCCGCATTCGCTTTCCTGGCCGCCATTGCCGACGATTGCGTTCCAGTAGCGGTCGGTCTCTTCCTGATTTTCCGTCGAGATCTGAAAGGAAAAGGCTTCGCTGTGCTTGATCGAAGGGCCGCCATTCAGGCCGATGCAGGGAATGCCGGCAACCGTGAATTCCACGACCAGCACGTCGCCCTGCTGGCCGTCCGGATAATCGCCGGGGGCGCGGTGGATGGCGCCGACCTTGCTGTCTGGAAAGACGCCGGCGTAAAAGCGGGCAGCTTCCTCGGCGTGCTTGTCGTACCAGACGCAGATCGTGTTCTTTGCTACTGCCATGGCGCGCTCCTCGGCTGTTTTTTCCCTGATGGCAGAGACATAAGAGCCAAACCGGTTTTCTCCAGCCCCGGCGGATCATTTAGAGCCCAGTGGCCGCTATCCCCAGAACCATGACTTGTTGACCTCGACCCTCGCCTCCGAAGGGCTGACGCCGATATCGCGGAGCTGCTCGTCCGACAGGCAGGAGAGCATCAGCCGCTCGCGGCGCTTACTGAAATAGAGGTTGAGGCGCATCAGGCAGCGCCGCGCGATGCCGCCGCTCGGGGCGCGATCCATCGTAGTCGGCAGTTCCAAATTCGTTGTCATCGGGCATCTCCAGCTTTCATCTCGGGTGCCTCAAAATGGACTGGCGCATGCCGGCAGGGAAGCTTATGGTTCTTATGCAACCCATAAGGAATTCTTCTGATGCTGAATCTCGACCAGCTCGCCGCCTTCGTCAGCGTCGTCGATCTCGGCAGCTTTACGGCTGCTGCCGAAAGAGCGGGGCTGACGCAGCCGGCCGTCAGCCTGCAGGTGAAGCTTCTGGAACAGAGGATGGGGGTTCGGCTGATCGAGCGGGTCGGCCGCCGGGCCCAGCCATCTGCGGCGGGCGTCGAACTGCTGGCTCATGCGCGCCGGATTCTTGGCGAATGCGCGGCCGCCGAGGAGGCGATGACGCCTTACCGACAAGGTGCGGTGGGGCGCGTGCGGATCGGCAGCGGCGGCACCGCCTCGATCCATCTGCTTCCCCGCGCGATCGCCCCCGTCAAGAAACGCATGCCCGGTCTGGAGATTGTGGTTCGTGTCGGCAACACCGATGAGATGATCCGCGATCTCGAAGCCAACGCGCTCGACATCGCCGTCGTGACGCTGCCGGCCTCCGGGCGTTCACTTGAGATCGAGCCCTTTTACGAGGACGAACTCGTCGCCGTGGCGCCGAAAGGAAGTGCGATCCCGGAGGGTGGCCCGACGCCTGATTTCTTCAAGGACAAGATCATGATGCTCTACGAGGGCGGCAATACGCGCCGCGCCACCGACGAGTGGTTCGAGGTCGCCGGCATCAGGAGCCAGCCCACCATGGAGTTCGGCAGCGTCGAGGCGATCAAGGAGCTGGTCGCCGCGGGGCTCGGGTGGTCGATACTCCCTGGGCTTGCCCTGAAGCGCGACCGGGGCCGGTTCGTGACATCACCCGTCCAGCCGCCGCTCGTGCGCCAACTCGGCATGGTCATCCGCCGCGACAAACATCTGACGCGGGGGCTGCGCGAAGTGATGAAGTGCCTTCGCGCCTTCGAGGCGTAACGGGCTTTTGCCTAAGCTGTCATGCGGCAGCGCCGAGAGCGCTTTGTTCGGCGCAGATGCGATCAATCAGAGCGTCGAACTCTCCCTTCGGCGGACGACCCTTCGAGAAACGCTGCTTGAGATGCATGATCGGCTCGGCAAGGATTTCATCGAGGCTTTCGGCGCAGGTGAAGTCACCGGCCACACTCTTGACCTTGGAATTATCGAAAATTGCCGTCCAGGCCTTGTCGCCGGTCAGCGGGCCGATCCATTCCGGGTTGTACTTGACGAGCGTGTCTGTCGGCACGTGGACGATCTTGGCTTCGACGCCGAGCAATCTGGCGATCGTCTTCTGAATGTCGTCCCAGATATGGGCGTGGTCGTTGGTGATGTGGAAGATGTCCTGCAGCGCCTTCTGCTTGCCGAAGAGGCCGACGAAGGGCACGGCGAAATCGACCGAACGGGTCAGCGTCCAGGGCGTATGGCCATCGCCGGCCACGATGGTCGGCTCGCCATCCAGCATGCGCCGCGCCATGACATCGCTGTCGCCCATCATGATGGGCAGGCCGGTGCGGACGGTGTGGCTGGGGCGCACGATCGTCCAGGCGAGGTTTTCGGACCTCTTCAGCAGTTCCTCGCAGGCGATCTTGGCCTGGCTATAGGGCCAGTAGGGGTTGATCGCCGGTGTCTTCTCTTCTGATATCACATAGTGGCGGGCCGGCTTTTCATAGACCGAGGCCGACGAGATGAAGATGTACTGGCCGCAATGGCCCGAGAATATCTCGATATCGCGGGCAATCTGATCCGGCGTGAAGGCAATGAACTGGGCGACGACATCGTAATTGGCCTTGGCAAGATCGGCATAGGCTGATGATCCAAGCTCACCGACGATGGAGGTGACGCCGGCGGGCAGCGGATCGCCCCTGAGGCCGCGGTTGAAGACACTGACCTGATGGCCCTGGGCCACTGCGCGCTCTACACAAGGATAGGAAATCTGGCCGGTGCCGCCGATGAAAAGGATTTTCAGTGCCATGTGGGGACCTCGGTATCGGATGGGGCGGGATGTGATCGAGATTCATAGCGCGAAAGGCGAGACGCGTCTCCTGCGAAATGGCCGGCGTGGCGGGCAAAAAACAGCCGCATATTCCAAGATCGGGAAATGCCGCTAGGATTCACGGGGTTCATCATCAGCAAGCGGGAGGTGCCTATTCATGCTGATCATTTTCGGCGGTTTACCCGGCTCGGGGAAGACGACGATTTCGCGTGCCCTGGCGAAGGAGCTTGGGGCCGTCCATCTGCGTATCGATACGATCGAACAGAACATACGGGCTTCGGACATGTTGAGCTCGGAGGTTGGCCCGGCGGGCTACATGGTCGGATATGGGATCGCCGAAGACAATCTCACGCTCGGCAAGATCGTCGTTGCGGACTCGGTCAATCCTTTGAAAGTGACACGGGATGCCTGGCTGTCGGTCGCAGCGCGATCAGGTGTGCCGGCCGTTGAGATCGAAATCGTCTGCTCGGACCGGAACGAACATCGCTGGCGGGTGGAAACGCGGGCAAGCGATGTTCCGGGGTTGGTAAAACCTCGCTGGGAAGAGGTGACTGCACACTATTATGAGTCTTGGGAGCAAAGTCCCATCGTCATCGACACTGCGAAGCAGGGCGTGGATGAGGCTGTTGCCGCGTTGCTATCGCAGCTTGAACCTGTCCGATATAGGGAAGCGCGAGAGGTCTGATATCGGCCGCCGAGAGTTTTGTATCTGCGGGGATGATGCGAAGCTTCAGATCAGCCGGGCATATTTTTCGAAGAGGTCGGAGAGGTTTGTCGCGACCCGATAGTAGTAGCCGCTATCAATGAAATAGTCGATCGCTTCGTCAGCGGATTTTCCGGCGATGCCGTCGCTGCGCATGCCATGGAAAAGCTCGCCATCGGTGTACATGATCGCGCCTGTATGTTTGCCTTCGGTAATTTCGACGAGGGTGGAAAAGTCGCCGCCGAGGCCGATGACATGTGCGAACGGGGTGAAGCCGTAGTCGTGGAAATCCATGTCCCGGGCGAGTTCCTCGAGATCGAAATACGGATGCCCGTTGCCGATGCCAAACAGCGTGTTGATGTCGGAGAGAACGAAGGCATCGCTCTGCGCCTCTGCAGGCAGGGTGGCGATGGTGGTGTGGGGGATGTGATAGTCAAGGCCGTTTTCCCGCATCAGGAAATCGCGATAGCCATCGGACAGACTAACCTCGTGCTGCGTTTCGAATGCCGAGAGCCGCGCTTCATCCGCGCCGCCATAGCGGGCTGCGACGAGACGGGACTTCGCAAATCTGGCGAGGGCGTCAGGGCGCCGGAACGGAATTGTGTTGTCATTGCTCACGATGAGTTTCCTTGTTGCGATACGGCGCAGGCATTTAAGGCCGGGGCGGAACAGATCAATGGCAGGCCGCTTTGTTGACCTCTGATGGTATCGGGGCGCTAATGGGCCGGTATCGTCACTGCTTGCAGGCAAGGAGGACACGATGCTGCTCAAGGGGGAGCGAACCTTCGTCGTGCGCGACATGGGAGGGTTCGTTGCGCATATCAACATGCCGGGATGGGTAAATCCGAAGCCTCGCGATCACGGTCACGGGCCGCTGGCGATGGTGGTCGAGTCCATCCTGCATCCGGGCCGGCTGATCGCCATGCATGAGCATCGCAATGACGAGATCATCTCCTGGGTGCCTGAAGGCGTGATGCGCCACGAAGACCGGTCCAAAGGCCGGCTGGTTTGCGACGGCGACCATCTGATGGTGATGAATGCCGGGCGCGGCTTCTGGCATTCCGAGGAGACGCTCGCTTCCGATCCGCCGCTGCGCATGCTGCAGATCCTGGTGCGGCCTAATGCGGTCGATCTCGAACCCGGCATCCAGTATGGGGCGATGCCCGCAATGACGCCCAATCGCTGGCGGCATCTCGTCGGGCCGAAAGGAGGCGATGCGCCGTTCTTCGTTCGCAACCGGATCGATTTCTTCGATATTCGGCTGGAGGCCGGCGGGCGGGCGGAATTTCCGTTTAAACAGGGGTGCGACCTCTATTTCTATGTGTTCAGCGGCGCGGTTCTTGCCGCCGGGCAAACGTTTGGCGAAGGCGAGCAAGGTCTGCTGCTGTCGGAGGAGCGTTTGACGGCAGAGGCGACGAGCGACTGTGTGATGGTCGCCTTCCTGCTCGATCCTCGAGCGCCCGTCACGCGACAGGGGACGGTGGCCGACAATAGGAAGATCCCGCCGCCTGTCGTGATCCGTCTCGTGAAACGGTGGCAGGGGTTGAAGCGGTTGTGGCGAGGGAGGTGAAGATAGGGCGGGCCTCAGCTCCAATATTTGACAGCGTAGACGATTGTCATGACTGTCCCGGCGAGGATAACGAGCCAGCGGACCACGTGGCGGGCAGCACGCGCACGAAGGTGCCGCCGAGATAGACGACCACCCGGATGCTTGTTGAGCGCGACATTTGACGCTAGATCTAAGCCGATCAGCGCGGAGATCGTTATGTCCGGCGATATAATTGCCCGTTCATTCGGCCGGCAGGCCTTTGGACTGAGCCCTGAAAACTACCAGTCCGCCCGGCCACCTTATCCGCATCAGGTGTGGGATCTGTTGCGGAAGCGGGCCGGTTTGCGATCCGGTATCGCGATACTGGAGATCGGCGCGGGAACCGGGCTTGCCACCGAACATCTTCTGGATCACGAGCCGCGGCGGCTTCTGGCCGTCGAGCCGGACAGGAGGCTTGCGGAATTCCTGCGTGCGCGGCTGCACCGCGACGAATTCGAGGTGATCGAGCAGACCTTCGAAGAGCTGGCCGAGGCTCCGCAGTCCTTCGATCTCGTCGTCAGCGCGACGGCATTTCATTGGCTCGATGCTGTTCCGGCGCTGCGGCGTATCCATGCGCTGCTTCGTGATGGCGGCGCTGTGGCTCTGATCTGGAACGTCTTTGGCGACAATATCCGGCCCGATCCCTTTCATGAGGCGAGCGCGCATCTTTTTGCCGGGCATCGTCCAAGCCCGTCCGGCGGAGGGACAGTGCAGACGCCTTACGGGCTCGATAGCCAAGCCCGTATCAGCGATTTTGAGGAGGCTTCATTCCAATGCGAACTGCCTGTCATGGTCGAGTGGACGTTGACGCTTGATCCGCCCGCGGTGCGGCGGCTCTATGCGACCTATTCTAATGTCGTGGCATTGGAGGCGGAGAAGCGCGAGGCGCTGCTGGACGCGCTGGAAGATATTGCAAGGGCCGATTTTGGCGGTGTCGTCACCAGGAATATGACGACATCGGTTTTTATCGCGAGGAGGAAATAGGGCTGGAGGTCGCTCAAATCGCCGGCCCCGGCCGGATGCGGCTGCCGTCTGTGAAACGCGAGAGACGGAAGCGGTTGAGATTATGGCCGATGGCATTGCCCTGGATGAGGTCCGAGACCACGCGGCCGATGCCAGGGCCGATGCCGAAGCCATGGCCGCTCATGCCTGTGGCGACGAAGAGACCGGTGACTGCCTCTACGCGGTCGACGATCGGCACGATGTCGGGCATGGCGTCGATCATGCCGGCCCAGGTCGCTTTCAGGCGCACGGTTTGAAATTGCGGGAAGAGGCGTTTGAAATTGCGGCTGATGGCATCGAGGCTGGATTGTTCGGGAGCGGGGTTCAGCACGCGCATCCTTTCGAACGGGCTCTCCGCATCTGCCGTCCAGCTGCGCGGCGTCGACCAACTGTCGGGATAGAATTCGGGTGCTGCGGGCGAATAGCGGGTGCCGAAGGGGTGGGCCACGAGCGCGGGCAGGTATTTCGTGGCGTGGCGGAAGGCATCAGGGCCGAGATAGAGGCGGTGGCTTCCCGGCGCCAGCGTGTAGCCGCCATCCTGCCTGCGGCGGAAGGCGACGTCTGCTCCGGCTGCGGCACCCGCGTGGATCTCGGCCATCGGCTCGGTTGCGGCGACGGTGGCGCGGACAGCGAGCTGGGGGATTGAGACGCCGTGGTTTCTGAGGAAGAGCGACGACCAGGCGCCGCCTGCGACGAGCACGGTCGAGGTCTCGATGCGGCCGGCCTCGGTCCACACGCCGCTCACCTTGCCCGAGGAGAGGTCGAGGGTTCGCGCCGCGCAGTTTTCGATGATTGTTACACCCAGGCGGGCGGCGAGCCGGGCAAGCGCGGGGACGGCGAGCCACGGTTCGGCGCGCATGTCCGATGGTGTCGTCATCGAGCCCGCAAATCTGCGGGACATGCCTTTGAAGAGGGAAGCCGTCTGCCCGCTGTCGAGCAGGCGGGTGTCGAGGTCGTAGGCGCTCGCGAGCTTCATGAAAGACTCGAAGCCCGCCATCTGCTTGTCGGAGTTTGCGAGATAGGTGACGCCCGTCCGGTTCAGGCCGATATCCTCGCCGCATTCTGCTGCGAGCTCCTGCCAGAGGCGGCAGGCTTCGATAACGATAGGCAGCTCGTCGGCATCGCGTCCCTGCTTGCGAATCCAGCCCCAGTTGCGGGAGGACTGTTCCGCAGCGATGCGGCCCTTTTCGATGAGCGTCACGGAGATCTTGCGCTTCGCCAGAAACAGCGCCGCTGAAACACCGATAACGCCGCCGCCGATGATGACGACGTCGGAGATTTTCGGAAGCGGGCCATGATGCTGGATGGGATCGTTTAGGGAGAAGGGGAAGGCGGGCAATCTGTGTGTCCTGAACGGCTGATCGATAGGCAAGGAGTGCTGGAGGCTCTACAGCATTGGCCGGAAAATCGGAATCGATTTTCGGAAGGCCTGATGCGCGATTCAAAGAATTAGAGCCTCCTTTGTGTCCGATTGGACTAAGGGCGCTCTAAGCCGGCAATTCAAGCTGATGTCATCGCAGACGGCAGGTTGCGCAGCCGCCGGAGGAAGTGCTAGGCGAGCATTTCTGACGGGGGGCGTAATCCCGCTGCAAGGCGAACCATGGTTGGACGATGAGCATCAGCATTTATGTGATCAATCTCGACCGGTCCGAGGACCGGTGGAATGCTCTTTCCGATCAGGCCAAAGCCCTACAGTTCGACCTCGTTCGCATTGCCGGCGTCGATGGGCGGGAGGTCGCCGCTGACCAGCGCACGGCCTGTGATGAGCGCGCATTTCAACGCAACAATGGCCGGACCATGCTGCCGGGCGAATATGGCTGTTACCGGAGCCACCTGAAGGTGCTCGCAGCCTTTCTCGAAACGGGCGAGGCTGCCTGCATCGTCGTCGAGGACGATGTCATTTTGTCTGCCGACTTGGTTACGCGCGCCGAGGCGGCGCTCGCGGCAGTACCCGGCGCCGATGTGATCAAGCTCTTCAATCACCGCACTGTCGGCTTCAGGCCCGTCGCCGCCTCGACTTTCGGCGACGAGATCGGCCGGGCGACCCATGGTCCGCAAGGATCGGCGGCCTGCTATGCGGTGACGCGGATGGGCGCCCTGAAGCTTCTGAAGACGATCGGCGTCATGCGGTTTCCCTGGGATATCGAACTGGAGCGCGGCTGGGCATCGCGAGCGCGGATCTACACGACCCGTAAGAATGTGGCCGATGTAAAAGAGGGCAGCTCGAATATCGGGACTCGATCCGTCTACAAGGAAACCAAATTTCCCTGGTGGAGGCGGTTGCCGACCTATGCAATCCGCATCACCGAGGCGGTGCGCAGAATTAACTACGCACTGAAAAAATAAGATGCCGGACTGAAGGTCAGATTATGAGGGTCGGCTTTGGTGTTGTCCTTACGGCTGGTCTCAAGACTTTTTGTCGCACTTTAGCTGGCTTTTCGATCGATGTTATCGCCGCCCATAATACTGTCGCAATTTTTAGAAGAAAATTCAGCTGGTTACCTCAAAAATGGTCGTTCTGTGGCGTGAAACCTTACAGATTTGTATGGTTCGCCAGTCTTGTTGGCGTCAAGTCCCGGCTGTAACTCATCACTGAACCTATCGAGAAGTGTTTCCCCAACACCTCAACTCGGTCGGCTATCGGTCTGAGGTGTATCATGAGCGCTCGAAAGAACTTCGTGGGTGAGTTGTACCCGCGTGCCTATGCCGCTGCCAATATAGCAGCGTCTCAAAAGTTAAAAATTCTGCATGTCTTGTTCTCCTCCAGAGTTGCGGGCTCGGAACGATACTGCGTTGATCTTGCCAATGGGCAGGCTGCTCTTGGGCATGAGGTTCACGTTGCCGGGCGACAGGGATCACCGATGGTCGGCCTGCTCTCGAAAGAGGTGGTTTTCCACGGCTTCACGATCCCGTTTCTGCGCGGCCTGAGGCTGCGGCGGCTGATGGACAGGACAGGGATCGAGATCGCGCATGGGCATCTCAGCCATGGCTGCAAGGCGCTCGCCGCAGCGCCGGACGGCGTCGCCAGGATCGCAACCCTGCATGTCGGCTACAAGGCCAGGCAGCATGCCTGCCTGGACGGCGTTATCTGCGTCAATACCGCCCAATCGACGCGGCTCGGCACATATGACGGCCAATCGACGCTGATTTCCAACTGGCTGCCTGAACTCAGATCCGCGGTGAGCTTCGATTTGCGGGCGCAGCTCAATCTGCCGCGCGAAACACGGCTCGTCGGCGGTGTCGGACGCCTGCATCTCAGCAAGGGATATGACGTACTGGTGTCGGCCTTCCGGCAGACGGCACCCGACAATGCGGTTCTCGTCATCGCCGGCGAGGGGCCGCATCGCGCCGCGCTGGAAACGCTTGCCAAGGGCGACGACCGCATCCGTCTGCTCGGTCATTGCAATAACGTACCGGGTTTCCTGCGCAATCTCGATCTCTTCGTATCGCCGTCACGCGAGGAATCGGCAGGGCTCGCCATTCTCGAAGCCATGCGGGAGGGACTGCCGATCGTCGCCACGGCCGCCGAAGGTCCGTCGGAATATCTGCGCGAGCATCCGGTGACGCTGGTCGCGCCCGGCTCCGTCGAGCAGCTCGCAGCGGCGCTTGCCGATGCGCTGCGGGAAGAGAGTGTTGTCCGCCTGTCGCGCGTAGGCTACGACTTGGCTCCTTTCTCCCGTTCGGCAGGTATTGCGAATGTTATCGATTTTTATTTCCGAATTGCCCGCGGAGCCGCAGTCAAGGCTGCGCCCGACAACGATCAGCCGCGGTTGATCCATGCGTCTGAAACCCAAAAGTGATTTCTGGCACGTGGGTATCGTGCCGGCGCCCGCCGAGGCGCTGCTCGATGCCGAGACTTTGGCCGATTGTTCCAGCCGTATTACATGGCTGCCCGATCCGGGGCCGTGGCGATATCTCGCCGATCCCTTCGCCGTGAAGAAGGGCGACAGCTTGCACGTCTTCGTGGAAGCCTATGACTACCATACCAAGCATGGCTTCATCGAGCGCCACGAACTGGTGGGGCCGGACCTGCAATGGCGCGGCAGAGCGGTGGTGCTCACCAAGCCTTTTCATCTCTCCTATCCTTTCCTCATCGAGCAGGATGGCGAGGTGCTGATGATGCCGGAAAGCCATAAGGCGGGGGAGGTCGCACTGTACCGCGCCCGCGCTTTTCCTGACGATTGGGTGCGGGAAACCGTGCTTCTGGCCGATCTGCCCATCGCCGAAGCCTGCCTCATTCAGCATCAGGACAAGTGGTGGATGTTCTACACGCTCGTCGGGGCCGGCGCCCGCGACCAGCGCGAGTTGCATATCGCCTTTGCCGATCGCCTGACCGGACCGTGGAAGACCCATCCGCAAAATCCGGTTCTGGTGGATCGCTCCGGCGCCCGGCCGGGCGGCACGCCCTTTATCGGCGCTGACGGGCAGATCATCCTGCCGGTTCAGGACTGCAGCGTCACCTATGGCGGCGGCCTGCGCTTCCTGCGCTTCAGCCTGCTCAGCGAGAAGCATGTGAGCTGCGCGCATCTGCCGGCGCAGCTGACAGGCGGTCTCGCCACTGCCGGTTACCCAGACGGCCTGCACACGTTTTCTGCCTGCGGGGACCTGACGCTGATCGACGTGAAGCGTATCGACAGATCCTTCGGCCGCCATATCGTCAACCTGAAACGCAAGCTGCTGCCGAAACCCGCCTTGTCGGCATCGGGGTGACATCGGCCGTTTTGCCCTCGCAATCTGCGCCGACACGGGCGACACTGTGACGTGGATTCGGCCAGGAGGAATGCGCGGGATGCCTTGCCGGCGAGGGAGACGATTATCTGGGGATGAGCGATGACGAAGCCGGTGCTTTCGCTGCAGCTCTTTTCGATGCGCGGACTTGGAAATCTCGGCACGCAGCTCGAAAAGGCGGCTTCTGCCGGTTTTGGCGCGGTCGAGCCGCTCGAGGGGCATTTGCGCGATGCCGATAGCCTGCAGGCCGGGCTCGTCGGAAACGGGCTGGCGGCGCCGTCCGCCCATGTCGGGCTGGAGGCGTTGCGCAGCGAGCGGCAGCGCTTCGTCGAGGCCTGCCAGCAATGCGGCATCGGGCAGCTCTTCGTTCCGCATCCGGCACCATCGATGGCGAGGGAAACGCAAGCGGCATGGCAGAGGATCGGCCACGAGCTCGGCGCTCTCTCGGAGCAGATGAAGGCCGACGGCATCGTTCTCGGCTATCACAACAAGACGGCGGGCTTCGAGCGCACCATCGGCGGACGCTACGGCTTCGAGCTGATGTTCGAGGCGGCCAGGGGCAGTCCGCTCACCTGGCAGGCCGATATTGCCTGGCTGGCACGCGCCCAACCCAATGCGATCGAATGGATCAGGCGCTATGCCGGTGTGCTGGTTGCAGTGCATGTGAAGGATCAGGCGCCTGACGATACGGACCCGGACGAAGACGGCTGGGCGAATGTCGGCTCCGGCGTCCTGCTCTGGCCGTCGCTCTGGCGGGCGGCGGTGACGAGCGGAGTGCGGCTCTTCGTCGTCGAGCACGACAATCCGCGGCGGCCCTTCGAATTTGCGGCGCGCAGCTATGCCTATCTCAGCCGGTTTTTGACCTGAAGCCTGTGGCGCGATGAAGGGAGAATTGCGGACAGGAAACGATAACACTGCCTGCTATGCCTTTAGATATGGCGCAGAGGGGGCTTGCGGCAAGACCCCGATCGAGGCGTAGAACGCTTATCCTGATCAACAGCACCAGGAGAAAAGCATGCGTGTATTACTGTCCACATATGGGTCCCGGGGAGATGTGCAGCCGCTGGCGGCGCTGGCGGTGGCTTTGAGGACAACAGGCGCAGAGGCGATCGTGTGCGCGCCGCCGGATGCGGAATTTGCCGCTTTGCTCGAGCGCCTCGGCGTGCCGCTGGCGCCAGCCAATGCGCCCGTGCGGCAATGGGTCAGCGAGGTGATGAAGAGGAGTGCTGCGGGCGACACGCGAGAGCGCTCCGCCGAAGGCATTTCCGAACGGGCGGCAGGGATCATGGCAGGACAGGTCGAAGCCCTTTCGGCAGCTGCGGAAGGCTGCGATCTCGTTGTCGCGGCAGGCCTCTTTCCGTCGATGGCGGCGGCGCGGCTCGTGGCGGATCGGGCGGGCATCGGCTATTTCGGCGCCGCCTTCTGCCCGATCTTCCTGCCATCCGAACATCACAAGCCGCATGCGTTTCCCGGCCGGCCGCATCCGCCCGGCGTGACGGACAACCGCGTGCTCTGGGATTATGATATCGAAACCAAGAACGTGATGTTCGGCGGGGCTTTCAATCGTCTGCGCACATCGATGGGCATGGCGCCTGTCGAAAATGTGCGCGACTCCGTTCTGACCCGCCGGCCCCTGCTTGCGGCCGATCCGGTGCTCGCGCCTTTGCTCGAGACGGATCTGATCGACCCGGTGCAGACGGGTGCGTGGATGCTCGATGACGACCGGCCGCTGCCATCGGCGCTGGAAGCCTTTCTCGATGCCGGCGATCCGCCCGTCTATGTCGGTTTCGGCAGCATGCCGATGCATGCGCTCCGTGATGCTGCCAGCCTGATCGTTGCCGTTATCCGCGAGCAGGGGCGGCGGGCGGTGCTGTCGCAAGGCTGGGCCGGTCTTGTGCCTGATGATGGCGCAAGCGATTGTTTCATCGTCGACGAGGCCAATCATCAGGCACTCTTTCCGCGGGTTGCGGCCGTCGTCCATCACGGCGGAGCAGGGACGACGGCAGCGGCAGCCCGAGCCGGCGTGCCGCAGGTCGTCGTGGCGCAGATAGCCGATCAGCCCTACTGGGCAGCCCGCGTCGCAGCACTCGGCATCGGCGTGGCCCATGAAGGGACGACACCGACGCTTCAGAGCTTTTCGAGTGCGCTTTCAGCAGCGCTACAGCCGGAGATCCGTAAACGCGCTTCGGCCTTTGCCCCTGAAATCCGCACCGATGGGGCAATGGTGGCGGCAAGGCTGCTGCTTGCCTCGGCCGGCAGGTAACGAAAGGCGGTCAATCGCGCGGCAGCTTTCCAAGCAGCAACTGGTTTCCCCTGCGGTTGCCGCAGCCGTTGCATTTCAGGTGAAGGCCGATTTTGGCAAGGGTCGTGTCCTTGCCGGAACGGTAGGCAAGCTGACGCCGGTCGATCATCGTTTCGTGCCGGCAGGCCGGGCATTGCGCGTGGATGACATACCATTGCGGCAGGGTGGCGAGCGTCTCCCTGTCGATCTCGACCGCCTCGTAGCCGGCGACGAGATCGATGCTGCGGCGGTGTTTCATCTGCGTTCAAAAGGAGGGCGGTCGAAGGATGGCCGCCAGCCGCGCACCATGCCCCGGCTTATCACGCTCTCGGCCAGAGCAAGCTGGCTGCGCAGGTGGCGGCAGTCCTGCAGAAGTGTGGCGATGGCGGCCTTGGCATCCTCGTCATGCCAGGAAAGTACGGCCTCGACTTCCCAGTTCAGGTCTTCGTTTGCAGTCTCTTCATTCGAGACTTTAGGGGCCGATTGCGGACGCATGTTCTCGTTCTCCTTGCAGAGCATTTCAGTTCCAGATTGTCGGGATGGCGGCCGCAGCGCCAAGAATGTTCCTATTATGTTCTCATTTTGGCGGGAGTCAAGGGCCGCGATCCGTCACTGTGTGCGGGGACATCGGATCGTTCGTCGTTTGCAGACGTCAGAGGAATGGAGCAAGGTGTGCTTATCGGAACAGGCAGGATGAAACGGTGCATGCTGATCGGTTCATGTCATTGCGGCAAGGCGGCCTGGACGCTGGAAGGCGATCCTGGCTCGATCACCGCCTGCAACTGCACCCTCTGCCGGCGCTACGGGCGCTCTGGGCCTATGATTACGAGGGCGAACGGATATCCGTGAATGGCGAGACCGGCTCCTATACGCGGACCGGCCGCGAGACGTCGTCGCTGGAAATCCTGTTCTGCCCCGCCTGTGCCTGTGTGCTCGCCTGGCGCGGTTTGAGGCTCGACAGGGATGGCCGCCAGCGCATGGCCGTCAACATGCGGCTGGCGCCGCCGGATCTCGTTTCCGACCTGCCGATCGATCATTTCGACGGACTTGATACGTTCGAGGACCTGCCCTCAAAGGGGCGATGCGTGCGCGATCTCTGGTTTTGATGCCCGCAACCGTCCGAATGGACGTACGGCGCTCTAAACCAATCCGTGACCGCCGATGAAGATCGCTGCGCCCAGAATCAAGATCGCCGCGATCGCATGGAGCCATGAGAACCGACGTTCTCGATAGGTTGGAACCTCAGAACCATAGCCGAGACTACGATGGTCTTCTTCGAAGTTTGACAGCAGATCGCGCATTTCATGTCCTCAAGCATTCGGCCCAAACAGGCCCAGTGATCAAGATGCGCTCGTTCGCGTGACTTAGGCAGATCGCCAAAGGTTCAATCACCTTCCGGTGGATACGGCATCACCCGGGGGAGTGCCGATCTACGGGCGCTCGGCCATCACGAGCAGGAGGAAGGCGGCGAGATCCCGCCATCGGGCAAAGCGGGCATCGGCTTCGCAGGCTTGAGGGCCTGGCTGCGGCTCGCCGATCTTGCCGATGCGGAATCCTGCGGCCACGATGCCGTTCAGGTAATCGGCCAATGTGCGCGGAAAGCGGGGTACGGCGAAGGGTTCAACAATCTCGTCGGCCGGCCGGCTGCCGAAACGCCATTCTTCCGTGAAAGTCGTGCGGTCGAAATAGCGCGAGACGCAAAGGGCGGTCGCAAGGCCCGCCTCGTTCCTTTGCCAGCCGAGGCCCGGCGTGATGAAACAGGGATGCAGTATGCTGAAGGCAAGGAATCCGCCGGGGCGGAGCAGGCGAAAAGCCTCCCGCATGGCCGCCTCGAAATCCGGGCCGTCCATGAGAGCCATGGTGGAGATGACGGCGTCGAAGGAGGCCTCCGGAAAGCCGGTATCGGCGCTATAGGAGGCAATCTTGTAGGCAATGCCGAGGGGGTGTTTGTCTTCGGCCTGGAGTGCATGGCCGATCATGCGTTCGGAGACATCGATGCCGGTCATGCGCGCACCCATCTCAGCGAAGCGGCGGGTATTGGTGCCTTCGCCGCAGCCGAAATCGATCACATCGAGCCCTGCCAGCGGCGGCAGAAAATCGACAAAGGCGGGGAAGGTGAAAAGCTCGCGATAGATGTCGTAGCCATTGCGGACATCATGCGTCCATTGATCGGCATTGCCATCCCATCGCGCCGCCACGTCCTGCAGATTTTCGTCAGTCATCGGGCCTCCCGTTGTTCTTTGCCAATTCACGTCGCGGGAGGATAGGCCGGTTCGCCGCCTCTTCAATGATCGTCGGACGACGAATGCGCACCCGTGAGAACCGAGACGCCGCCGGCTGATGGGATGGCAAATATAACCCTTTTGGTACTTTCCGCTTCACCCATTCGGGCTATTTTCCCGCCTTTTTTGCTATGCTTCAGATAATAGTAAATCGAATATCGTTGTGATAGCTGTTAAAAGAACGAGTTATTCTGCGTGTATATTTGCGGATTAAACTTGAAATACTGGCTTTTTAAAAAGCTGATCCGAAGGGAAACTATGCGGGTGTACTCTTTTATCATAGCGCTTCAGCTCAGTCTGCTGATGTGGGTTGGTGTTTACCATAGCGCCCGCGGACTCTATCTCAAGCTGGATGCATCGCACGCCTCGAATGTTTCCTTCACACCGGCTGATATGACCCCTAACGACACCCGATGATGACGACCTGACGCAGGCTTTGACGGCCTCTATAGCTCCCGTGACAAAATAAGAAACTAGAGAAAACGCCACTGTGAGACCGCTACATTCCTTCATGATCGTTTACCTTTGCCCGCCGCTGATGGTGGCTGCGGTGCTTCTGGTCATCGTATCCTGGCTCGGGGACAAGCAGCCTGCATGGCCGGATGCGGCCACCGAAGTGCGCAAAGGCGGCAGGATCGGCAGCCAGAGCGAGATGTTTCGGTGACTCCGAGGTCGCCATCGCACCACTATCGTCAGCGAGAAAATGAGAAGGGCCACCAAGTAGGGTCCCGGCGACCCTTCTCCAGCTGGTAGGTGCAGCATCCAGCGAGGGCAAAATACAAGCAGTGGCTGTTTCCGATAGTGACCGCGGTCACAAGTCAGCAATATTTTCTAGCGGAAGCTGAACAAGCTTAAGCTCGCCGTTACCGGGAGCCTTCGAATGATGGGCGGCCATTCCACTAGGGGTCCTAGGCCATGACGAGCAAGAGGAATGCGGCGAGGTTCCGCCAGCGGGCGAAACGAGGGGTTTCACAGACTTCCTGGCTGGGCTGTGGTTCGCCCGATCTTGATAATGCGGAATCCGGCAGTGGCAATCGCGTTCAGATAACAGGACATGGTGCGTGGGAAACGGGTACGGCGAAGAGCTTGACCTCTTCGTCTGCCGGACGTCTGCCGAAACGCCATTCCTCGGTGAAGCTCGTGCGGTCGAAATAGCACGAGACGCAGAGCGCAGCAGCAATGTCGGCCTCGTTCCTCTGCCATCCAAGGCCGGGCGTGATGAAGCAGGATGGAGCGCGCTGAAGGCGAGGAAACCGCCGCGCGGATGAGGCGGAAGGCCTGCCGCATGACGCGCTGTAGGAGGCGACTTATAGGCGATGCGGAGAGATCGATGCCGGTCGTGCACGCGCCATCTGCGCGAAGCGGCGGGTGTTCGTTCCTAGCCGCAGCCGAAATCGATCACATCGAACCCGGCAAGCGGCGGCAGGAAGTCACGAAAGCGGGGAAGGTGAAGAGTTCGCGGTAGGTATCGTAGCCATTGCGAACGTCATGCGTCCATTGATCTGCGTTGGCGTCCCATCGCGTCGCCACGTCCTGCAACATTTCGTTGGTCATCGCGCTTCCATTCGTCTTTGCCGTTTCGTGCAGAAGCATAGGGACGGTGTTCGACGGTTCAACGACTGATTGCTGGCCTGTCTCGGTCCGAAGTCCACTCTTAGCCTTGAACCAGATTTCAGAAACTCTAGCCAATAACCAACTTGCAATTAGTGCAACTTCAGCGATATGTATTTTTCGCATATTCTTAAGATTGCAGTTTTGAATTTTGGGGGAATATCGATGTCTCAAAGTGTGGTTACGCTCAATAATGTCCTGACTGGCGGTAATGGAGATGATGTTCTCAATGGAACCGCGGGGAGCGACATCATTTCCGGCGGCCTCGGCAATGACACTCTTTATGGCGGCGCTGGTGACGACATCCTGATCAATGACGGCCATGGCATCGACGGTCTTTGGGGCGGCACC
>NZ_JACHZB010000001.1:0-465920 GCF_014193255.1 Rhizobium sp. BK196 | reverse complement strand
CACGGCCGGCATCGAAACCTTCGTCTTTGCCGACGGCAGCTACATTACACGGGCTGAACTGCTTACCCTCATTGGTGGCGGAACCATCGTGCCGCATAACATGACGGAGGTTGATCGCGTCGCGCAGCAAGCTGATGTCAATCCCCTAATGATTGATGACCAAAGCTTTGCTGCGGTTTTAAATGCTCAGGCGACGCATTCATCGGCATTGCTTCTCTGAGCGAATATTGAGTTTTGACACAGAAAGATGCTTCGCCCTAAGGCACGAGGGATCACCGGTTTTCTAGCGGACATCACCGAGGACAACAACGATAGAGGGCCGTGAAAGGGAAAGGTAGATATTATGGCCACGGCGCATGATATGCCCATTGATCTGTTGCAATCCCTCTTTGCCGATTTAGCTCTGGGAGAATGTGCGATTTCCGGTTGTAGGGGGGGCTTGATCGCGGTGAGTGCGGACATGCATTTCTATCCTTGCGTATAGATGGAGAAAATCGCCTCGTGATCTATGTTCCTCCGGCAGGGACAGCCTTCAATCACCGCCGGAGAATCAGATGTCGGGATGTAAGCATGTCGCAGGTGTGCGATCCGTGACGCCAGGGACGCTTGGCTGCGAAGAATGCCTGGAGGACGGAGAGGAGTGGGTCCATCTTCGGCTTTGCCGGGAATGCGGCCATGTCGGATGCTGCGACCAGTCCATCGGAAAGCATGCGACGGCGCATTTCCACGCCACGGGTCATCCCATCATCGAAGGTTACGATCCACCCGAGGGCTGGGGTTGGTGCTATTTCGACGAGATAATGGTGGAACTGCCCGATCAGACGCCGCAGCGCGGCCCGATCCCGCGCTATTATTGAGCGTGCCGAGATGAGCTCCGACAGCCTCGAAAGCCGCCGTTACCAGATGTTTCCGGTGCTGAACGCCGCGCAAATTCAAATGGCGGCACGCTTTGCCAGCAGCGGCCCGCACACCTTTGCCCCCGGCGAGATCGTGTCCCAGGTCGGTGACAGGCATTCGCCCGCGTGGCTGATCCTCTCCGGCCGTCTCGATGTCTTCAGGCACGACGGATTGTCGATGCCGGAAGCGCTGATCACGAGCCATGGCGCAGGGCAGTTTTCGGGAGAGGTCAGTCAGCTCTCCGGACGGCCGGTGCTTGCGGGCGGACGTGCGGGTCCGGAAGGATGTGTGGCGCTGGCGTTCGACGCCGCGCATCTGAAGGCTCTGATCATAGGATCGGCCGATATCGGTGAGATCATCATGCGCGCCTATATCCTGCGGCGTGTGGAACTGATCAATTTCGGCGGCGCCGGTTCCGTTCTGATCGGCAATCCCGGTGAGCCCAACCTCGTTCGCCTGCAGGGCTTTCTGACCCGAAGCGGCTACCCCCATGTCGTCCTCGATGCGGCGCTGGATCACGAAGGCCACGCCCTGGTCGAGAGGCTTGGAATTCTAGCGGGCGAACTGCCGCTCATGGTCTGCCCCAACGGCACGGTGCTCAAACATCCGACCGACGCCGAAGCCGCCTGCTGCCTCGGCATCATGCCGGAGCTCGATCCGGCGACCGTCTACGATGTGGCGATCGTCGGAGCGGGTCCATCTGGGCTGGCTGCTGCGGTTTACGCGGCGTCGGAGGGGCTCACCGTCATCGTCGTCGACGCACGCTCGATCGGCGGGCAGGCCGGCAGTTCCTCCCGTATCGAAAATTATCTCGGCTTTCCGACCGGAATTTCAGGCCAGGCGCTTGCAGGCCGCGCCTTCAATCAGGCGCTCAAATTCGGAGCGGAGATCGCCTTGCCGCTCGAGGTCAGCGAACTGGTTCCACCTCCAGCCGGCAAACGCAGGACGGGTCCGATGGTCTTGCGGCTCGAGGGAGACCGGGCGGTCAAGGCACGAACCGTCGTCATCGCCTCGGGCGCCAGGTACCGCAGGCCAGATATTCCCGACATCGCGCGCTTCGAGGGCGCCGGCATTTCCTATTGGGCATCTGCAATCGAAGCCAAACTCTGCGAAAACGACGATATAGCCCTGGTTGGCGGCGGCAATTCCGCCGGGCAGGCGATCGCATTCCTGGCGCCGCGGGTCCGACGTCTGCATCTGGTGATCCGCCGAAGCCTGACCGAAACCATGTCGACCTACCTCATCGATCGCATAGCGGCGCTGCCCAACGTGGAGATGCATCTGGGATGCGAGCTGACGGCGCTGTCGCAAGACCAAAACGGCCGTCTGAGGGCAACGATCACCGATATCAGGGAGCAATCCGGGAAAAAATACGATCTTCGCCGCGTCTTCATGTTTATCGGCGCCGATCCGAATACCGATTGGATCAAGTGCCGCATCAAGACGGACGACAGGGGCTTCATCAGGACCGGCACCGCCTTCGGCTCCGATGTCGAAGAGGAGCTCGGACGGCCCTCCCTGCAACTGGAAACCAGTCTGCCGAACGTTTTTGCGATCGGCGATGTCCGGGCCGGTTCGACGAAGCGGGTTGCCGCAGCCGTCGGCGAAGGCGCTGCCGTCGTGAGCGACATCCACGCGGCGCTGAGACAGGCCGCGATCATGAAATGATCCGGCGCTCGGGCGGCATCGCTTCAGGCAGCTGAATTTTGGCGGCATTCAGACAGGTGCTGACGAGTATATGCGGGGTCATGGTTTCCCGTGCGGACAGCTCTGTCTGCTTGAAGGACATCACCCCAACGGGGCTTGCCGGAGCGAGCAGGGCGCTGTTCCCCGGTGGCTTTCTTTCGCAGAGACATGATTGACGGACCGCAAGATTGCGGCTAGCTCTTACGCCCATGAAAATCGCAATGGTTCTCGTCGTGGTGATATCGCGCATGGGCAGGACGGTGTAACCGTCCGGCATCAGCCACCCATGCGCCGAAAACGAGGTCCCTGACGGGGCCTTTTTTTATGCCCCGTCGCACCCAATCACCCAATCAACGACGGAACATTGCTATGACCGGCGATAAGGCTAATTTTACCCAAAATTCCTCCGATACGTCAGCGAATACTCCCTCTGGCCGCCTGATGAACGGCGGCGAAATCGTTCTGCAGGCACTGCGCGACAATGGCGTCCAGCATATTTTCGGCTATCCCGGCGCTGCCGTGCTGCCGATCTATGACGAGATCTTTCAGCAGGACGAGATCAAGCATCTGCTCGTGCGCCACGAACAGGGTGCCGGACATGCCGCCGAAGGCTATGCGCGCTCGACCGGCAAGGCCGGCGTCATGCTGGTGACCTCCGGGCCGGGTGTCACCAATGCGGTGACGGCGCTGCAGGACGCGCTGATGGATTCCATTCCGCTCGTCTGCCTGACGGGGCAGGTGCCGACGAGCCTGATCGGCACGGATGCCTTTCAGGAATGCGACACCGTCGGTATCACGCGGCCCTGCACCAAGCACAATTTTCTCGTCAGCCATATCGATGATCTCGCCAAGACCATCCATCTCGCCTTCAGGATCGCGACATCGGGAAGGCCGGGGCCGGTTCTGGTCGATATGCCCAAGGATGTGCTGTTTGCGAGCGGTCTCTATGTTGCGCCGGAGGAGGTTTCTGTACCGGTAAACCATCGGCCGGAGACAGGCGGCAACGGACAAGCGATCCGTGACGCGGTAGCGCTGATGACGCAGGCCACGCGGCCGGTCCTCTATACGGGCGGCGGCGTCATCAATTCCGGACCTGAAGCCTCGCGCCTGTTGCGCGAGCTGGTGGAACTGACGGGCTTTCCCATCACCTCGACGCTGATGGGGCTTGGCGCCTATCCCGCGTCAGGGCCGAACTGGCTGAAGATGCCGGGTATGCACGGTTCCTACGAGGCGAATATGGCGATGCACGATTGCGACCTGATGATCGCGGTCGGAGCGCGCTTCGACGACCGCGTCACCTCGCGCACGGACCGTTTTTCGCCCGGATCGAAGAAGATCCATATCGATATCGATCCGTCCTCGATCAACAAGAACGTGCCGGTCGATATCGGCATATCAGGGGATGCTGCTGATGTGCTCAAGGAGATGATCGAAGCCTGGCGGGCGCTTCCCGTTCCACCTCAGCGAAGGCGGCTGGATGGCTGGTGGGCCGAGATCGAAGGGTGGAGGGCGCGAAAATCCTTTGCCTACGAGATGCGCCGCGACGAGATCATGCCGCAATATGCGCTGGAACGGTTGCATGCGCTGACGACGGCCTACGATCCCATCGTCACGACGGATGTCGGCCAGCATCAGATGTGGGCGGCGCAGCTTTTCGGCATCGAGGCGCCGAACCGCTGGCTGACATCAGGCGGGCTCGGCACGATGGGGTACGGGTTGCCGGCGGCGATCGGCGCTCAGATCGCCCATCCCGGCCGCCTGGTCATCGGCATCGTTGGCGATGCCTCGGTGCAGATGACGCTGAAGGAACTCTCGGCGGCGATGCAGCATCAGGCGCCGGTCAAGATCTTCATCCTCAACAACGAGCGCCTCGGCATGATTCGGCAATGGCAGCAGATCCTGCATGGTAACCGCCAGGCCCATTCCTATACGGCTTCGCTGCCTGATTTCGTCATGCTTGCGGAAGCTTATGGTGCCGTTGGTCTCAGATGCGAAAGGCCGGACGAGCTCGACGACAGGATCAGGGAGATGATCGCCATCGACCGGCCGGTGCTTTTCGATTGCCGGGTTGCGGCGCTCGAAAATGTATATCCGATGGTCCGCAGCGGCCGGCCGCAGAATGACATGCTGTTTGCCGAGGATGTGGAGGCCGAAGCCGACGCGAGCTTCGGCTTCAGCCAGGGGCTTGTCTGATATCTGGGTTGGCCGATGTCTTCCGATGCCGGCCGATCAGTCCCGCCCGACAGGTGCGCCCAGCGGATAAAGATGGCGATAGGGGCGGGCCTCGTCGAGGGCGCGGGCGTAGCTCGGGCGGGCGAGCAAGCGAGCGCGATAGGCGCGGACATTTTCGAAATGGTCGGGGATCGGATGAGCCCAATCGGCATAGAGCATGGCGGGGGCAGCGGAGCAGTCTGCGAGGCTGAAGGTTTCGCTCGCCACCCACTGGCGGCCCCTCATATGCGCATCGAGAATGCCGTAGGCGGTTTCGAGTGCCTGGCGCCAGCGGATATAACCGTCGTCAGGCTCCATTTCCCGGCCGATTGCGGCGTAGACCATGCGCTGCTGCGGATATTGCATATAGTTGTCGAAGAAGCGGTCCCACATGCGCACTTTGATCGCCGTTGCCGCATCGCGCGGAACGAGTGGCTGTTCGCCTGGATGAAGCATATCGATATATTCGATGACGCTCGTGGCTTCGAAGATGAAGTCGCCACCGTGTTCGAGGACCGGGAAACGCTTGATCGGCCATTTCCGCGAGAATTCCGAATTGATCGGCTCGCTTCCGTCGAGAAGCTTCGCCTCGAAGGGCAGATCCTTCTCGTAAAAGGCAGTTTTCGCCTTCTGGGAGTAGGAGGAGAGCGGGTGCAGATACATTGCCAGGGACATTGCCAATCTCACTTCGAAAGGACGATATGGGTGGCCGATTCCGTCATCTCGTGGGATTTGACGGAGAAGCCCAGGGACGGCAGGTCGATGCCTTCGAACATGGCTTCGCCCTTGCCGAGGACGACCGGGGAAATGGCGAAATGCATCTCGTCGATCAGCCCGGCTTGCAGATATTGACGCACAGTGCTGACGCCGCCGCCGATCTTGACGTCCTTGTCGCCGGCGGCCACCTTTGCCTTTTCCAGCGCTTCCTCGATGCCGCCGGTGATGAAATGGAAGGTGGTGCCGCCTTCCATGACGATGGGCTCACGAGCATAGTGGGTGAGGATGAAGGTCGGCGCGTGATAGGGCGGATTCGGCCCCCACCAGCCCTTCCACTCCTCATCCGGCCATTCGCCCCTGACAGGGCCGAACATGTTGCGGCCGAGGATGAAGGCGCCGAAGCCGGAATTGCCCGCTGAGGCGTATTTCTCATCGGTGCCGGTCGAGCCGCCGTCTTTGCCAATCATGGTCCGGAAGGTGCGGGTGCCGAAGAACCACTGGTGCAGTTCCATGCCGCGTTTGCCCAGGGGATCGTTGATGCTCTGGTCGGGGCCGGCGCCGAAACCATCTATCGAAAGAGAAAATGCAGCTACGCGTATACGTGCCATGTCAGCCTCCATCTGATTGCATTTTGAAACTAGTTGAGTTGTGACATAACTAATCCTATAGTGCAACTAGTTTTTGTCACGGAGTCGGATATGAATATCGAAATACGCTCGGGCTGCCCGATAAACCTGACGATGGAGGTGCTGGGCGACCGATGGAGCCTCGTCATCATCAGGGATATCATGTTCGGCAATCGCCGTCATTTCCGCGAGCTGCTGACACAATCGGAAGAGGGGATCGCGTCCAATATTCTGGCGGCGCGGCTGAAGCGGCTGATGTCCTACGGGTTGATCAGCAAACTCGATGATCCCTCCCATAGCCAGAAGTCGATCTACAGCCTGACCGAAGCGTCCATCCAGCTCGTGCCCATGTTTGCGATGATCGGCGCCTGGGGGCGCCGGCATCTGCCGGTCAGCGAGGATCTGAGCATCCGCGCCGAACTCTTGGAAGAGGGCGGTCAGCCGCTCTGGGACGAGTTCATGGATGATCTGAGAACGATCCATATCGAAGACCCGATCGGTGGGACGAATGGATCGGTTACATCGCCGGTGCTAGCGCGGCTGACGGCGGCGTTTCTGGCGGTGCGGGCGAAGATGGATGCGCCGGCGGACTGAATTCCGGCTGCTGAAGTTCAGGAAGATTTCGAAGGCCAGGTTGAAAGCGCCTGCTCGGCAACGGCCTCCAGCATATCGCGGCTGAAGCCGGCCTTGGCTTGTACCGCCATCCCATGAAGCACGGCCAGCAGGAAGGCCGCCAGCGCTGCGGGCTTGGCAGTCTCCGGCAGGTCGCCCTCGGCCTTTGCCCGCTCGAAGCGCTCGCGAAGCTGGATTTCGGCAACGGCGCGGGAATCAATCAGGGCCTGCCGCACCGGTTCGGCTTCATCCGATCCCGCCAGGACGCCGTTAATGGCGAGGCAGCCGGTATGGGTGGGATAGCGGGTATTGAGGTCGATCGCGCCGGACATCATGTACGCAGCCACCTCCCTGGATGTCGGCATCTCAAGCGCTTTCGGGATATAGTCCACGTATCGCTCATAATAGCGATCCAAGACTTGGCGGAAGAGTGCCTCCTTGTTGCCGAAGGCGGAATAGAGCGCCGGCCTCTCGACGCCGGTCGCCTCGGTCAGGTCGGCATAGGACGCGCCTTCATAGCCCTTGCGCCAGAAGACGCAAAGCGCGGCATCGAGCGCTTTCTCCACATCAAATTCGCGATGGCGTCCCATCAGACCGACTCAATGAATTTCATAATGGTCGTTATTAAACCACTTGACAGCCTTTGTCCAGATTTCATACCAATCGTTACTGTAACGATCGTTACGAAAAAACCTGAGCGCCGGCCAATGAGGCGGGCGACGCCTCGATGGGTATGGAAAGGACTGATATGTCTGACATTTTGAAAGGAAAGGTCGCTTTGGTGACCGGTGGTTCACGCGGGCTGGGTGCCGCTGCAGCTGCGGCGCTTGCCGATCAGGGGGCGGATGTGGCGATCAGCTATGTCAATTCGGCCGAGAAGGCGGAAGCGGTGGTCGAGACGCTGCGGGCAAAGGGTGTCCGGGCTCTGGCGATCCAGAGCGACCAGGCCGATGCGGCGGCGGCCAAACCGCTGGTCGACAAGGTTCTGGCCTATTTCGGCAAGCTCGATATCCTCGTCAACAATGCGGCGATTGCCGTGCAGGGCAGGACGGTCGACGACCCCGAACTCGACACGGTCAATCTCGACCGTCAGTGGCAGGTCAACGTGATGGGTGCGGTGGCGACGACACGTGCGGCGGCGCAGGCGATTTCAGATGGCGGCCGGATCATCTTCATCGGCTCGCTGCTCGGCAGCCGCGTGCCGTTTTCGGGCGTTGCCGATTATGCGGGGACCAAGGCGGCGATTGCCGGCTATGCGAAGGGTGTGGCCCGCGATCTCGGGGGGCGCAATATCACCGTCAACGTCGTCCAGCCCGGCATCATGCCGACCGATATGGCGGCCGATGTGCGAGACAAGCTGCCTGACGCGATCATGGACCTGCATCCGATCCGGCGCATTGCGACGCTTGAAGAGGTGTCGGCGGCGATCAGTTTCTTGGCGGGACCGCACGGCGGCTATATCAGCGGTGGCGTGATCGATATTTCCGGCGGGCTGCAGGTCTAACGCGGAAAAGTTCTTCCGCTTGCGGAGCCGGGGAGGTTCCGCAGGCGGGCCGTCCTGTGCGCTCGGTCAGGCCGCCAGGGCGCCGTAATCCATCGCATCGAGATCGGCGATCAAGCCAGGACCAACGGGATTCCATCCAAGGATCCGGCGGGTCTTTTCGCTGGAGGCCGGGAAGTCGAGGCCGGCAAAGATCGCCATCCAGCCGAAATGCTCGGCAGCCTTTTCCGGCGCGACCGAGACAACAGGTAGTTTCAGGCCGCGGCCGAGAGCTTCGGCAATCTCGCGGGTGGTGATGCCTTCCTCGGCAACTGCGTTGTAGCGGGCGCCGGGCTCGGCTCTTTCGATCGCCAGCCGGTAGAGCAGCGCAACGTCCAGCAGGTGGCCGGCCGGGAAGCGGTTGCGGCCTTGCCCGACATAGGCGACGGCGCCTTTTTGCCGGGCGATTTCGATGAGCGGCGAGACGAGGCCCTGCTTGACCGTATTGTGGACCTGGGGAAGGCGCATGACGGATACGTTGACGCCTTGGTCGAGGAGCGCATTGCCCGCAAGCTCGGAGGCGATGCGCGGGTTGGGATGCTCGATGTTGAAGACATCCTCGCTCGCGAGCTCTCCAAAATGAGCATTGCCCATGCCGGTGCCTGATGTGATGAGGAGGGGGCGGTTCGAGCCCTTGAGCGCCTCGCCCATCGCGGCAATGACGCGGCCGTCCTTCTCGCAATTCTCGGCGAAGCGGGAGAAATTATGGTCGAAGGCCGTGTGGATGACCGCATCGGCCTTTTCGACGCCGGCTCGCACGCTCTCGGGTTCTTCCAGCACCCCGCGGTGGACTTCGGCGCCGGCGGCTTCCAACATCTTGGCGCCGGCATCCGAGCGGGTCATGCCGATGACATGGTGACCCGCTTTTTGCAGCTCAGGCAGGATGGCGGATCCGATGAAGCCGGTGGCGCCGGTGAGAAAAATGCGCATGCTGTGTCTCCTTATTGCGATGAAGCCCAATATTGCGCTATGTTTTATGCTGTTAAAGTAGTGACGTTATCCTATTATAATGGCTAACAGGGACAGCATGAGCACCGACAGCAATGCCCTCGGTACCTTCCTTCGCGACCGCCGCTCGCGCCTCGATCCGACGGTCTTCGGTTTTTCCGGGCGCAGGCGCACGCCGGGCCTGAGACGCGAAGAGGTGGCGCAGCGCGCCAATATCAGCCCGACCTGGTACACATGGCTGGAGCAGGGTCGCGGTGGCGCACCTTCGGCTGATGTGCTGAACCGGATCGCGAGCGGCCTGATGCTGACCGAGCCCGAGCGCGAGCACCTCTTCATCCTCGGTCTCGGCCGGCCGCCGGAGGTGCGCTACCGCGCCATCGAAGGCATCAGCCCTCGGCTGCAGCGTCTCATCGATGCGCTCGAAGTGAGCCCGGCGCTGGTGCGCACGGCGGCCTGGGATATCGTGGCCTGGAACCGCGCAGCCACCGTTGTCATGACCGACTACGGCAAGCTTGCGCCTGGAGATCGGAATGTCCTGCGGCTGCTGTTCTCCAACCCTGCTGTCCGCAACGTTCAGCATGATTGGGAGGCCATGGCGCGTTTCGTCGTCGGAGCCTTCCGGGCGGATGCGGCACGGGCGGGTGCTACTTCGGAGATATCAGATCTGGTGGAGGAACTTTGCCGCACGAGCGCTGAGTTCAAGCGGATTTGGGAGGAGAATGAGGTGATCGCGCATGGCGAAGGAACCAAGCGGCTGAAACATCCCGTGCTCGGCGATATCGAGCTGGAATATTCCGGTTTTGCCATCGATGGCAGGCCGGACCTCAACATGGTCGTCTATAATCCCGTCGATCCTGATCTGGCCGAGCGCATTCGCTTGATGGTCAGGGATACGAGACCCGAGCGGGATTAGACTTTTCGCCGTAACGTGAAGACCGTCAGCTCTGAGGGCCGGCCGAGCCTGAGCGCGAAGCCCGGCCACAGCGCGGTGCCGTTGTTGACATAGAGCTGCATATCACCAACCTGGTAGTGGCCGGAGACGAAGCCGCTATTGGCACGGGCGACCAGACGATCGAGACCGAGGACCATGCCACCATGGGTATGGCCTGACAGCTGCAGCGCAATGCCTCTCTTGGCGGTCTCGATTGCCATTCTCGGCTGATGGTCGAGAAGAATGATCGGAGCTTCGGCCGGGGCGTCTTTCAAGGCGGCGGCAAGATCGGGATTGGGCATCGGTCTGCCGAAGGCCGCAAGATCGGTCACGCCGGCAATGACGATCCGATCCGCGCCGCGCTCGATGACGGCGTGTTCGTTCATCAGCATGCGCATGCCGAGACTCGCGTCGTGCTCGATCCAATCGTCGTAGCCGAAATAATATTCGTGATTGCCGGGGATCGCGAAGACGCCGTCGCTCGCCTCGAGCGTTGCGAGCGGTGCCACATCCGCACGGCGTTTTTCCAGACGGCCGTCGATGAAATCGCCGGTCACGACGATCAGGTCGGTTTTCAAGTCATTGGCCTTCCTGACGAGGGTTTCGGCCCAGGACGCCGGGAAGAGGCGGCTGAGATGCAGGTCGGTCAATTGCAGCAGGCGGTAGCCGTCGAAGGCTTCGGGAAGGTCGCGAATTGATATCTCGACATTTTTCACCGGCGGAATGCGCACGGCTCCGGCAACGCCGAAGGCGGCGAGGCCCAAAGCCGCAAGCCCGATGATATAGCGGACTTCAGGAGGCACGGCCGGAAATTGGCCCTCGATGAGGGCAAGGACAAGCGAGACGGCATCGAGCGCGATCTGGAAGACAGCCAGAAGGAGTGTCGCGCCGAAGAGGAAATTCAGCACGATAATCAGCGGGCGAGGATATTCGGGCGCGAAGATGGACCCTGACGACATGCGGTTCAGCAGGACCTGCTGGGAGCCGACGAGGAGGACGGCGGCCAGCAGGGCCTTGGCAGGCCATATCCACGGCAGGGGCAGGATGAAGCGGAGGAGGACGACCAGCCAGGGAAGGCCGAGAATGAAATGGAACATTAAATAGGCCTGTTATTATCGGTGCTTATCGGCGGGAATGAAGAGATTGAATCTGGTGTCTCCGGCGTCCTGCGCAAGGGCTGGTTATTTTCAGCCAGGCGACACCAGGCCCATGGGCGACGGCTCAGCCTTTTTCTGCGCTTCGGCGAACAGCCAGCCGATCACGGTTTCCCGCGCAGGAGATTTCCGGTAGCGCGGCCAGACGAGGTAGATGTCCGACGGGCCGCGCAGCCTGGCTTCGAAGACACGCACCAGCCGGCCCTTGGCAAGGTCCTCGGTGACGAAGCCGCCATTGGCGAGAACGATGCCCTGTCCGGCGATCGCCGCCTCGATGGCGTGCGCGGTCTGCGAAAAGCTGATGCCTTTGAAGGAGGGACTGCTGCCGCCGGCGAGATGGCGCTCGACGAATTCCGGCCAGAGATTGTGGGCATCGTGCAGCAGCGGATAAGCCGAGAGATCCTCGGCCGTGCGCGGTGCAGTCCGGCCGGCAAGCAGCAGCGGACTGCAGACGGCGATGACCTCCTGTTCGAACAGGAGTTCGGCATTCAGCCCCGGCCCGAAGGGCGGGCGGCCATAGCGGACGGCGAGATCGACGCCATCGGCGGCGAAATTCGAGATGCGCTCGGTTGCCAGAATATGCAGGTCGAGATCGGGATGCAGAGCGGTGAAGTCAGGCAGGCGCGGGATCAGCCATTTCGATGCGAAGGTCGGCGTCGTGCTGATGGTGAGCTTGATCGCCTGCGGCTTCAGCTCGTCGGTTGCTCTCGCGATGATCTCGAAGGCGCGCCTGATATCGGCAATGTAGCGTCGGCCCTCCGATGTCAGCGCCAGCGTGCGCGGCAGCCGCTCGAACAGGGCCATGCCGAGCTGTGCTTCGAGGCCGCGAACCTGCTGGGCGACGGCGCCCTGCGTGACGCCGAGTTCTTCGGCGGCGAGCCTGAAGTTCAGGTGGCGTGCCGCGACTTCGAAAGCTTTGAGGCCATTGAGGGAGGGTAGCTTTCCCGGGATATCGCTCATCAAGTAGTTTTTCTACTGCCATAAAAGAGGAGAACTATTTCGCGCTCGCGTGACGGACATGGTATCGTGCACTCACACGTCGATCAATCAATGATATCGCTTCAGGAGGGTACGGGCATGTCAGTAGAAAAAGTGGCTGTTATCACGGCAGGCGGCAGCGGCATGGGGGCCGAGAGTGCGAAGCGCCTTGCGGCCGATGGATACAGGGTCGCGATCCTGTCTTCCTCCGGCAAGGGCGAGGCGCTCGCCAAGGAACTCGGCGGCGTCGGCGTCACCGGTTCCAACCAGTCGAACGACGATCTGAAGCGGCTCACCGATGCGGCGATGGCGGCCTGGGGGCGCATCGACGTTCTCGTCAACAGCGCCGGCCATGGGCCGCGCGCACCGCTGAACGAGATCACCGACGAGCAGTGGCGCACCGGCATGGACGTCTATCTGATGAACGTCATCCGCCCGGTGCGGCTGGTGACGCCGATCATGCAGGCGCAGAAGAAGGGCGCGATCGTCAACATCTCCACGGCCTGGGTCTTCGAGCCGTCGACGATGTTCCCGACTTCGGCGGTCTTCCGCGCCGGCCTTGCCGCCTATACCAAACTCTTTGCCGATACCTACGCAGCCGAGAACATCCGCATGAACAATGTGCTGCCCGGCTGGATCGACAGCCTGCCGGCGACGGAGGAACGGCGTGAGGCGGTGCCGATGAAACGCTATGGCACGAGTGCGGAAGTGGCCGCGACGATTGCGTTTCTTGTGTCTGACGGGGCGGGGTATATTACCGGCCAGAGCCTGAAGGTGGATGGCGGGTTGATGCGGTCGGTTTGAGGGCGGACGGCTGATCGTCGAGGGCGGGGGCAGCTTGAACTATTCGGCTCTGCGCTTATTGTCAGGCGGCGGACATTGCGTCCATGCCCGCGACGATCGAGAAAGCCCGAAGCCATGCAGAAGTTCACTGTGTCCATCACGCGAGAGATCGAGGCCGATACCGCCGAGGAGGCCGCGCTTCTCCTGTATCAGGAACTCGCCAAGGAGGCGGCGCCGCTTCGCTATCTGGTCGCGGACGAGACGAAGAGGACGAGAACTGTGACACTGGATCGCGCACAGGCGGACGAATTCGCCGCTGTCGATCACACCGCCGATCCTGGGAACTGGTAGGCGTGATGGCAGGGGCTTCGCTGTAAGACGGCTGTCACAACGAACGGACAAGGCGACCGGGCGACCGATATGCGCTAGCGCATCACCCCGTTGTCGCGGATCAACTCACCCGGTACTGGATATGTGTGCGGCCATGCACGGCCGATCTTTCGATATGGGCGCGCACGCCGAAGACGCGGGCGATCAGATCTTCGGTTAGCACCTCCTCAGGTGTGCCTGCGGCCACGACCTCGCCCTTCTGCAGCACGGCCAGGTGATCGCAGAACATCGCCGCCAGATTGAGATCGTGGAGCGCGATGATCGAGGTGAGGCCGAGTTTGGCGACCAGCGCCAGGATATCGAGCTGATGCTGGATATCGAGGTGGTTGGTCGGCTCGTCGAGCAGCAATTCGCTCGGGCTCTGGGCCAGCGCCCTAGCGATATGCACGCGCTGGCGCTCGCCGCCCGACAGCGTCTGCCAGAGCTGGCCGGCCCGCTCGGCCATGTCAACGCGGGCAAGTGCTTCCGTAACGGCGGCATCGTCGTCGGAGCCCCAGGAGGAGAGGAGGCCGCGATGCGGCGTGCGGCCGAGGCGCACGACGTCGCGCACGGTGATCTGCGTATCCGTCGTCGACTGTTGCTCGACGAAGGCGATGCGGCGGGCAAGGGCGGCGCGCGAAAGGCCGGAGACATCGTCGTCGCCGAGGCGGATGATGCCGGATCTGACCTGCCGCAGCCGGCAGATCAGGCGAAGCAGGCTGGATTTACCGGAGCCGTTCGGCCCGAGCAGGCCGAGCACCTTGCCCTTCTCGACGGATATGCTGACGCCATTGACGATGACGGTATTGCCGGCGGCATAGGTGACGTTGTCGACGGTGATGCTCATGCGCTTCTCCGCACGCGATAGAGGATGATGGCGAAGGCCGGTGCGCCGAAGAGCGCGGTGACGACGCCGATCGGCAGGATCTGCTGCGGAATGATGATGCGCGAGATGATATCGGCGCCGACCATGAAGAGCGCGCCGCCAAGCGCGGTCGCCGGCAGCAGACGGCCATGCGCCGGCCCGACGAGGAAGCGGGCGGCATGGGGAATGACGAGGCCGACGAAGCCGATGGAGCCGACCATGCTGACCACGCTGGCGGTCATCGCCGCCGTGACGCCGAGCAGGGTGAATTGCACGCGGCGCACGGGGACGCCGAGCGCGGCTGCGGCGTCCGTGCCGAAGGCGAAGGCATCGAGGGCGCGTACATGCGCCAGGCAGAGGATGAAGCCGATCACGGCAACCGGCACGGAGAGATAGACATCCGGCCAGCGCACGCCGCTCAGCGATCCCAAGAGCCAGAAGAGCACACCACGGGCCTGTTCGGCATTGGCCGAGGTGGTGACGATATAGGAGGTCAGCGCATTGAAAAGCTGCGAGCCCGCCACGCCGCAGAGAATGATGCGCTCGCTGGTGCCGCCGGCACCGGCGGCCAGCACGCCAACCAGCAGGAAGGCGGCGACCGCGCCGATGAAGGCGCCGCTCGACAGGCCGAGTACGCCATAACCGAGGCCTAATATCATCACGCAGACGGCCCCCGTCGACGCGCCGGCCGAAATGCCGAGCACATAGGGTTCGGCAAGCGGATTGCGCAGCAGCGCCTGCAGCACCGTGCCGCAGAGCGCCAGCGACGCACCGGCGCTCGCCGCCACCAGCGCGCGGCTGAGGCGGTAATCCCAGACGATGCCCTGATGAATGCGGCTGAGCTCGAATGCCGTGCCGAAAAGGCGGTTGGAAACCGCCTTCGCCGTGGTGGCGAGCGGGATCGATATCTCGCCGATCGAAACGGCGAGACTGATCATGATACCGAGCAGGAGGAAGGCGGCAATGGCGAGAGTTGCCAGCGCCCACCATCGTCTCTGTGGCGAGGCAGCCTGGCTCACTGCGTCAGACCGAAGGACTTGATGCCCTTTGCCAGCACTTCGATGCCGTCGATCGTGCGGATCGTCGGGTTCATCGACTGGGCGTCCATCATGACGAAGCGCCCGTTCCTGACGGCATCGAGCTCTTTCGTGACCGGATCGTTTTCCAGGAAATCGACCTTCACCTTCGGGTCGTCGGCGGCATAGCGGCGGCGGTCCATGGTGGCGATGACGATGACGGCGGGATTGGCCTGCGCAATCGTTTCCCAGCCGACGAGGGGCCATTCCTCTTCCGTGCTGACGACGTTCTTGGCGCCGAGCGTCTTCAGGATATAGGCCGGCGCGCTGTTCTTGCCGGCGATGAAGGCATCGCCCTTGACCTCCTTGCTGGAGAACCAGAAGACGACCGGCAGGTTCTTGGCCGCAGCGCCTGAAACGGAGGCAACGGCCGCGGCCTCGCGCTTCTTCAAGTCGGCGATCAGTGCGTCTCCACGGTCCTTCACGTCGAAGATCTCGGAGAGTTCGGCGATCTCCTGATAGATCAGGTCCATGGTGAACAGCTCCTTGCGCACGCCGTCGCCGCCATCGGCGTTGATCTTGGCGACGCAATCGGCAGGCGCGATATAGGTGTTGATGCCGAGATCGGCGAACTGCTCGGGCTTGCCGACGGAGCCTTGTGCGCCGACATGCCATTCGAATTCGGCAGCCACAAGATCGGGCTCTGCGCCGACGACGGATTCGAAGCTCGGATCGTTATCGGCTAGCCGTCTGATCCTGCTGTTGACATCGGCATATTGCGGAAGGACCGGGCCGACCCAGACGGCGGTGCCGGCGATCTTGTCGGCAAGGCCGAGCGAGAAGAGCACTTCGGTCATGCCCTGGCCGATCGAAACGATCCTGGCCGGCGCCTTTTCGAAGGTGACCTGTCGGCCGCAATTGGCGAGGGTGAGGGGATACCGAGTGGCGGCAAGTGCGGGCGCAGCAAATCCGGCCAGCGCGAGCGCGAGGGAAAAGCTCTTCAGAAGCTGTCGCATGGAAACTCTCGATCAAAGGAAAAGGGCTGGCGGATGCCGGTGCGCGAATGCGAACGAAGCCGGCGAGCGAGAAGCTAGCGGCGGATCTTCCAATCGAGACGGATGGATGGCGGCAGGTGGAGAGGGGTGGCGTCAATCATGTCTGCTCCTTGTCCGGGCATCCCCGCCCGGCTTGATTGGATCGTGTCGACGGCAGGTCTCCTGGCTCGCGAATATGTGCCGGTCATCTGCCTTCCCGCGAAATCGCAGTGGCACGGCCCGTAGGCCGAGGGCATGATCGCTGTCGCGATCGACCCCGAGATCGACAATCCGCTTACAGTTGCGGGGGCAGCCACGGTCTCGGTCCCTCTTGGGTCGTCCTCACCGTGTTCCCTATTATTCCCCTCGGAGTTCTCTTCGGGGAACCGTCGTCCCGGTCTATGACGCCGCCATGGGCGACGTCAAGCGCCGGAATGCGAAGTGTGTCGGGTCCGAGGCCGCTTAGTGGCTGGCGCCCGAGCCGCCGGCGGCAACAAGCCCGAAGGGCTGACCCTCGACGGGGATCGCGCGCGTTTGCTTCAGCGTTTCGCTGCTGACAAGGCGGATCAGGCTGCGCCGAGGATCGGTGATGGCGATATCATCGCCGGCCACGGCCAGCCGAGGACGCGGATCGCGCCAATGGCCGTCCTTGCTGTAGGGTTCCGTGACGGTTTCCGATTTGACGATCTCGCCCTTTACCGTATCGAGCAGATGCAGCCTGCCATCTTCGGTGAGGATATAGGCATTCTGGAACTTTACCGGATCGAGCATAAAATCGACGCGCCGCGTTGGAAGGTCGATGATGCGATAAGGTGCATCCGTATTATCAGGATCGATCAGGACCACCTTATCCTCCGCGTAATTGCCGAGGAAAAACTGCATGGAGCGGCCGCCGAGCAAGGTGGAAACCTTGCCTTGCGGCAGCGATGCGCCGTAGGCGAGCATTTCGAGTTTGGGGCCTTCCGCGCCGCCGGGGCGGGCGACGAGCACGCCTTCTTCACAACCGAAGGCCACGAGGCGGGCAGAGGTCGCCTCGCCATGCAGGCCGGTGCAGGGCGCGACATCGCCGATCTGCCGGCCACCACGATCGAGCACCCGCAGGCCAAGGCGCGGCGGCAACTCGCCCTCCTTGACCGGGGCCTGCATGTTCGGCACCGAGACCAGCAGATAATTGCCCATCGGCACCGCGACGCCGTGATGGGCGGCGATGGTATTAAAAGGTTTCGGCTCGGGCTTTGCCTGCAGCAGGCTGCCTTCCTTCAAGAGATCGAAGCGGTCGGTGCGATCATAGAAGATCGCCACGTCATCGCCATGTGTGACCACATGGCCCGGCTTCTCACCCTTTATGGTCGCATTGACCAGCTTCGGCGGCGTCACCTCGATATCGCGATGCTCTCCATGATCGGAAAGGGCAATGCCGGTATCGATGGCATGAACGACATTCTCTTCGCCCTGGACGGCAAAGACCGTGCGCCCGGTCTCGCTCAGCGACAGGGCGGCATAACCCTTGAGATCGAAGCGGCCGATCTGTCTGCCGCTCGCAAGATCGATGGCGCGCACGACCGGCAGGCTGTGATCAGCCACGAAAAGCCGCCAGCTCTCCTGCTGTTCCTCTTCAGCGCGGGACGCCGATGGGAGGACGGCGGATGTGAGCGCGGTGGCGACTGCAAAGATGGCGAAAAGGCCCCGATACATGAAATCTCTCCTTAATGTAATAACATTACATTGCCGTTGTTATAAAGTTACATTTGCCTTGTCCAGCCCCGGCTGTCGGATTCCTGAGAAATTGGGGGCGCCAGCCTTGTTTGATGTCTGGCTGGCTGCTCGGGCGACCGGATAGCAATGTAGGACTCAGGCAATCAATCAGTGATTACTGAGCCCAGCTCACAAGCCTATCCCGCCGGCCTCGTCTAATTCGGATAATCCCCAGACGCTATATCCCCCTCTGCGCAGCTTTCGCTGCCCATCAGCTTTCAGCAGCCTTTCGAGGGGATAAGCCATTGAGAACATCAGGATTTGCCGCAACCGACGCGAATACGCCGTTGCAACCATTCTCCTTCGATCGCCGGGAACTGCGTCCCGAAGACGTTGCGATCGATATCCTCTATTGCGGCGTCTGCCACACGGACCTCCACATGGCCCGCAACGACTGGGGATTTTCCAACTATCCCCTCGTGCCGGGTCATGAGATCGTCGGGCGCGTGTCTGCCGTCGGCAGAAATGTTTCGCGCTTCAAGGTAGGTGACAACGTTGCCGTCGGTACGATCGTCGACAGCTGCAGGGAATGCGCCCAGTGCCGGCGTAATGAAGAGCAGATGTGCTACAAGCGCGCCACTGTTACCTATAACGGCCAGGACCGGGTAACCGGCGAGACCACCTATGGCGGCTATTCCGATCATATCGTCGTGCGTGAGCAATTCGTGCTGCGGGTGCCCGACGGGCTCGATCTGTCGCGCGTCGGACCGCTGCTCTGCGCCGGCATTACCACATATTCGCCGCTGCGCACCTGGAATGTCGGCCCCGGCAGCCGGGTGGGTGTGATCGGACTTGGCGGCCTTGGGCATCTGGCTGTGAAATTCGCCTCCGCACTCGGGGCGCATGTGACGGTGCTGACGCGCTCGGAAGGCAAGGTCGGCACGGCGCACGCGCTCGGCGCCGACAAGGTGCTGGTATCTACCGATGTCGCCGAGATCGAGGCTGCCGCATTCGCCTTTGACGTGATCATCGATACGGTGCCTTACGAGCACGACCTCAGCCCCTATCTCAACCTGCTCGATGCTGACGGCACTCTCGTCATCGCGGGCTCGCTGGTCGATACGCCGAAGTTCAATAACCTGCTGATCCTCCGCGGCCGCCGGCGCATTGCCGGCACGCCGAGCGGCGGCATCAGGCAGACGCAGGAAATGCTGGATTTCTGCGGCCGCAAGAACATTCTGCCGGAATGCGAGATGATCGCCATGGGCGATATTGCCAAGGCGTTCGAGCGGCTGGAGCGCGGCGACGTGCGCTATCGTTTTGTCATCGACATGGCGACGATGCCGGCGGCTCAGGCGGCTTGAGTGGCCGGTCTTTTCGGGATGGCGCGCAGCGCCTCGATGAACACCGAAAGGGCCGGCGGCATCTGTCGCCGGCTCGGATAATAGAGGGAATAGCCGGAGAAGGGCTTGCAGTATTCCTCCAGCACGCGGACCAGCCGACCGCTTGCGATATGCTGCTCGGCGAAATCCTCGAAGACATAGACGAGGCCGGAGCCTGAAAGGGCGGCCTCGATCATCATGTCGGAATCATTGACCATAAAGCTGCCTGACACCTTCACCTCGATATCGCGGCCGTCCTCCTCGAACTCCCAGGCATAAGGCCCCGCCAGCGAAGCCATATAGTAGGTGATACAGTCGTGGTCGGCGAGATCGCGCGGGGTTTTCGGTGCGGGATGGCGGGCGAAATAATCGGGCGAGCCGACGACGGCCGCGCGGATATCCGGCCCGATGCGGAGCCCGATCATGTCCCTGTCGACGCGCTCGCCGAAGCGGATGCCGGCATCGAAGCGAGAGGCGACGATGTCCTCGAAACGGTCGCCGACGATGAGTTCCACGCGGATATCCGGGTAGGTGCGGTGGAACTGCGGCAGGATTGGCATGACGAGCGCGGCGGCGGCATGTTTGCCTGCTGTGATGCGCACTGTGCCGGAGGGTTTCTCCCTGAAATGGCCGAGCTCCTGCAGGCCGCGGCTGATTTCGGCGAAGGCGGGCTGGAGGGTGAGAAGCAGGCGTTCGCCGGCCTCCGTGGTGGCGACACTGCGGGTGGTGCGGGCGAGGAGGCGCATGCCGAGCCGTTCCTCCAGCTGCCGCATCATGTGGCTGAGGCCTGAGGAGGACATGCCAAGTCGGGCAGCGGCTTTGGTGAAGCTGCGCTCTTCGGCGACGATGACGAAGGCGGCGAGATCATCGAAATCGTGGCGTTTCATCTCTGATCTGCTTTCAGGAATGGATAAGGACTGCTGGCTGCTGCTCACATATCTAGGGCAGGGGTGAGGAGACCCGCAAGATGCGTGCTGCCTGGCCTTCTCTTTTCGAAATGGTTTCCGAACCTGATGACGATGCCAAGTTTCCCGAAGGTGGGAAAAGCTTCGCCTCGGGAACATTGCAGGCCCGGCCTCGTTGGGCTCATCATGCAAGCCTACATGCGAGCCGGAGGACGAGACCATGACAAGTCCTGTTACAGCGATCAGGATACTGGCGCCCGAACCTCATCCGTCGGCCCCCGTTCCGTCGCCGGGGAAACCCGCTCCGCCCGTCAAGGAGCCGATGCCCGACAAGCAAGGCGGTGACGAGCCGGCACCCGACCCCGATGAGGACGGGACGCCCCTGGAGGCTGCGCCATGACGCCGGCAACGAAATATCAAGTCAAATATCTGTCGATCTATGTCGGCGTTATCGTACTTGTGGCTGCCGTCATCACAATCGGCGCGCTCGTCGCCGCACGGTAACGTGTTTTCGAGAATAATGGCGCGGCGAGGCGGTTCGGATCGCTGATCATCAGTTGGAGCAGTGCCATGACAGGACATAAGGAAGCCGCGAATTTCGCGCTTGTGCCGTCGGGCGAGCCGAATGTTTTTCATCTGACCGTCGAAGGCCGATATATCGGGACCGTCGCCAGCGACGGCGAGAGCCTGTCGATGGCAAAACCCTGGGGATGGCGCCTGCTGATCGGCGACGGCACGCTGGGGGATGCGCCGCTGGCCGGCCGGTCGCACAATGTCGATGAGGCGCTGGCTGCAGCAAAGCACGCCTACGAACGGCATCAGGATGAGCTCTCGCATCGCATGTGAACCGTTCTCGTCCGTGGAGATGACAGATGCTGACGATGACTATTGCGGCTCCGCCTCCTCCATTTCTTCGCGATCCTGCAGGATGCGGTCGATGAGGCCCCATTCGAGGGCTTCCTGCGCCGTCATGAAGCGATCGCGATCCATGGCTTGCTCGAATTCGTCATAGGTACGGCCGCAATGTTGGGCATAGAGCCGTGTCATGAGCTGCTTCGTCTTCCGGATTTCCTCGGCATGGATCAGCATGTCGGACGCCTGGCCCTGGAAGCCGCCGAGGGGCTGGTGGATGAGGATGCTGGCATTCGGAAGGGCATACCGCTCTCCCGGCTGGCCCGCCATCAGCAGGAAAGAGCCCATCGAGCGGGCCGTTCCCATGCAGAGCGTGTGCACCGGCGCGCGGATGAAGCGCATCGTGTCGTACATGGCAAAACCACTGGTGACGACGCCGCCCGGTGAGTTGATGTAGAGATTGATCGGCTTCTTGGGATTTTCGGCTTCGAGGAACAGAAGCTGAGCGCAGACGAGGGCGGAGACCGTATCGTTGATCTCGCCGTTCAGAAAGATGATCCGCTCGCGCAGGAGACGGGAATAGATGTCGAAGGATCGTTCCCCTCTCGAGGATTGTTCGACGACCATAGGGACGAGTTGCATCGCTTCGCGCATCGGCGAACTCCAATCGTTTGGGACTGTGGCGGGTAAGGCTTGCCGCGTCAGGCGGCGAGCATCAGGGTCGGGCTATTGCTGTTGGCGACCGATCTCGTGAGACGCGCTGATGTCGCGCTGGTCAGCTCATGGATGATCCGCAGGCTGGTTCCGCCCGATGCATTCGAGGCGATCGCGAAGGTGACGATGCTTTCCAGGTAGGGCGGGCTGTCGTCGCGCAATCTGTAGTGAACCTCCTTGCCCGGTGTCTCAGAGAGCGACTGCGGATCGGCAAGCGCTTCCTTCGGCAGCCATCTCTCGCGAAATTCGGCGATGCTGATCGCACGCCAGACCTTTTCCGGCGGCGCATCCAGCTCGTATCTCTGTTCGAAACCAGTTTGCTGTTGCTCGACCTGCGCTTGGGCCTTCACTTCGTTCATTGGTCCATATCCTTCAGCAAGAGCTTGAGAGCGTCGATACGAGCCGGCCAGTAGGCGCGGTATTTCGCCAGCCATTCTGCGATAAGGGTCAGCCCATCCGGATCGACCTCGTAATTCACGAAACGGCCCTCTCTCTGTTCGCGCACCAGCCGCGCCGAACGCAGCACCGCGAGATGCTGCGACATGGCCGGCTGGCTGATATCCATGCCCTGGCGCAGGGCACTGGCATTCATGCTGCCATTCGCCAGCTTCTCGAAGATCGTGCGGCGGGTCGGGTCGGCGAGAGCGCGAAAAAGATCATGTTCCATCATGGCGACACATAAGCACAGACTTATGCGATTCGCAAGAGCGCCCGCTGATTGCCGATGGAGCGCTGGGTGATACGCCGCCGAACGGCACCAGAACGAGCTCTTGAGCTTTCCCGTGGATGCCGCTATCACGGATTCGATGCTGAGGCAGGGGCCTTGAGGCCGGGGACATGCAACGTCGTCTTGATAGAATCGAGCAATGGCTGGTGCGCATTCTGTGCGCCATCGCGTTCGTCTTCGTCGGCTTCGCGCATCAGGTTCCGGCCGTCGCCGAAGATGCTCCGAGCCCTGCGGCTCTCGCCCAATATGTGCTGCCCGACGGCACGCTGCCGACGCTCTGCGTTACCGTTGTCGACGATAGCGGCAAGGAGCATGGCAAGATCGCGCATCTCAACCCGTGTGAGGCTTGCCGTATCGGTGCCGCCGTCGTGCTGCCGCAGCCTGCCGATGTCATCGGTGCGCGCATCGGCTTTACGGTTGCGGTGGAATTGCCGCGCCGCGTCGAGGCCTTCCATCGCCAGCTTTTCCCGCCGAATACCGGGCCGCGTGCCCCGCCTGCCAATCCAATCCTTGCCTGAACCCGCATTGCGGCCAAGGCCGTGATGCGTCTTGCAATCGTGGCCGGGCCGCATTGAAGCCGCCGGCCGAGGATTCGGATCCACTTCCATGTCTATCACCACTGCCACTGAAGCGGCAGAGAACGCCGTACCGGGCGTTTCGCTCTATCGCGCCATCTGGCGCTGGCACTTCTTTGCCGGCCTGCTCACCATTCCCTTCCTGCTCAATCTCGCCGTTACCGGCTCGCTTTATCTCTTTAAGGACGAAATCAACGATACGGTCTTTGCCTATCGTTACATCGTCGAGCCCTCGGGCGAGGCGCTGTCGCCGCAGAAGATCGCCGATATCGCGGTGGCTGCCGTTCCTGATGCGGTTGCGAGTTCCTACAAGGACCCGGCCGGGCTCGACCGGTCAGCGATCGTGACCGTGTCGTCGGATGCCGGCCAGACGCTGGTCTTCGTCAATCCCTATGACGGCAAGGTACTCGATACGGTCGGCTCCACCGAAGAGTTCAACTATGTCGTCAAGCGCATCCACAGCCTTGCGCTGTTCGGCGGCTTGCCCAACAAGCTGATCGAGATCACGGGCGGCTTTGCCATGGTGCTGGTCGTAACCGGCATCTATCTCTGGTGGCCGCGGCGGCAGACGGGTGGGGTGGTGACCGTGCGCGGGACGCCTTCGCGGCGGATCTTCTGGCGTGATCTGCATGCAGTGACCGGTGCCTTTGCCGGCATCCTGATCTTCTTCATGGCGATGACCGGCATGCCCTGGTCGGGCTATTGGGGCGCCAATGTCAATGCGTGGCTCACGAGCCACGATCTCGGCTATCCGGTGCAGCTCTGGGATGCTGTGCCGAAATCGCAGAAGGTGACGGAGGACATTCTGCCGAAGGCCGGTTGGATCGTCGAGAAGGCGCCGGTGCCGCTTTCGGAGATTGCGGCGGCGCAGTCGAAGAAGCCTGTTGGCCTCGACAAGGCGGTGGAGATTGCGCGGGATCTCGGTATGGCGCCGGGCTTCGATCTTGCCATTCCCGGCAGCGAGACGGGCGTCTATACCGCAGCGGTCTATCCTGATGATCTCACCAACGAGCGCACGGTTCATATCGATCAATATTCCGGCAGGCCGCTCATCGATCTCTCCTTCGGGCAATATCCCTTGCTCGGCCGGGCGATCGAATGGGGCATCAATGTGCATCAGGGGCAGGAATTCGGGCTCTTCAATCAGCTGCTGATGCTGGCGACGTGCCTTGCCATCATCCTCTCCTGCGTGACCGGCACCGTCATGTGGTGGAAGAGAAGGCCGACTGGCCGGCTCGGCGTGCCGCCCATGCCACCGCAGCGCTCTGTCTATCTGGGGCTCTGGATCATCGTGCTCGTCTTCGCCGTCGCCTTTCCCATGAGTGGGCTCACGATCCTGCTGATGATCGCCTTCGACCAGGTGGTGATCCGCTTCGTGCCGCCGCTGAAGCGCGCCTTTGCCTGAGGAGGGGATGATGAAGACGATATTTTCTCTCTTCGTGGGTCTGCTGATCGCGACGGCTGCGGTGGCGCAGGACACGATCCGCATCGACCACGCAGCCTCGCATTCGATGGTGTCGGGCGCCAAGGTCGGCGACGGTTATCTTGTTATCACCAATAGCGGCAGCGAGCCGGACCGGCTGATTGCCGCACGTTCCGATCGCGCAAAAACCGTGCAGCTGCACCAGAAGAGCATGGACAATGGCATCATGACCATGCGCGAACTGAAGGGTGGGCTTGCCATCCCGGCCGGGCAGACGGTGACGCTTGCGCCGAATTACCACCTGATGTTTCAGGATGTGGAAAAGCCCTTTAGACAGGGCGAGACGATCCGGGCGGTGCTGAGCTTCGAGAAGGCGGGTGAGATCACGGTCGATTTTGCCGTCGGCAAGATCGCCGGGCCGCTGGACGATATCGGTAGGGCCGGTGGCATGGACCATGGCGGCATGGACCATGGCGCGATGAATATGCCTGGCAAGGAAGGCATGGACATGTCCGGACCGCCACCCGAAGTGGCGATCCCCGAGACGCTGAAGACCATGTTCGAGCGGCCGGACAAACCGCTGACAATCCTGCCCGTGGTCGTGGAGAATGACTGGGCGATTGCCGGCTGGCAGCAGGATGGGCGCGGCGGACGGGTATTGCTGAAGAGGGGCCATCATGGCTGGAGTGTTTTTCTGTGCAGCGGCGATGGTATCAGGCAAGCTGCGGCGCTGGAGAAGGCCGGGCTTTCCTTTGATCATGCGAAGGCGCTTGCGGCCGATCTGGCCGAGGCCGAAAGCAAGCTTGATCCCAAGGTTCTTGCGCTATTTGCGAGCTTCGAGGGTACCGTCATGATGACGGGCGAGGCCGGTGATGCCGGTCAGGGCGGTCATGAGGGGCATGGGCAATGAGCGCGCGCAGCCTTGCCATTTCAGGTTTTGCCGCTTGGCGCGACGCTGGCGAAGATCCGCGATGCATTGCTCAGCGGGGAGAGACGGGCGCTCAAGTTGTCGGCTCGAACCGAACCATGCCGGCGACCTTGGGTCCGGAGCCGGAATCCGAGGGATGGGAGACACCATCCATGACCTGAACCTCCGGAAAATCAAAGGGGCTGATGCCCTCGATGCAGGCGGCGTTGATGCCGAACAGGCTCGGATTCGAGCGGCGCTGATGATGGGTATAGATGCCGCAGGTCTTGCAGAAATAATGCTTAGCCGTGCGGGTATTGAATTGATAAAGCGTCAGATTGTCTTCGCCCTGGACAAATTCGATATCAGAGAGCTGTGCCGAGACGGCGATGGCTCCGCGCATGCGGCAGTATGAACAGTTGCAACGGCGGATCGTATTGAATTCGTCCGCCAACCGCACCCGGAATTTGACGCTGCCGCAGTGGCAGGCTGCATTATGCCCTTGTCTTTCGTCGATCATGATCCGCCAGTCTCTCTCGATAAATACACTCTAAGCCCAGCGCTCGCAGAAGGCCTCGATGTCGCTGGACTGAAAATCGCCAAGGCGTTCCATGATCGTCTCGAAGGGCCAGTCCCACCAGCCGATGGCGGCGAGTTTTTCGGCGACCGGTCGCGAGAACCGCTCGCGAATGAACTTGGCGGGAACGCCGCCGACGATCGTATAGGGCGCGACATCCTTGGTGACGACGGCGCCGGCCGCAAGCACGGCGCCATCCCCGACCCTGACACCCGGCAGCACCACGACGCCGTGGCCGATCCAGACATCATTGCCGATGATGGCGCGATCGGCTTTTCGCTCTGCGAAAAAGGCATGGTCGCGCACGGCGTCGGCCGAATAATATTCCGGGCAATAGGTGAAGCGGTGCATGGACGGGCGATCCATGGGATGATTGGGCGCACCGATCCTGACCTCTGCGGCGATAGCGCAGAATTTCCCGATCGTCGCATCGCCGAGGATGCAGCGCTGACCCAGGTAGGAATAATCTCCGAGCTCGACCGCGTGCAGCGATGTGTCCGCCAAAATCTCGCAGCATCTGCCTATATCGGAATCTCTTATGCTGGCCGTCGGATGGATGACGGTCTCGGCGATTTTGGGCCGATTTGCTTGTGCGGTCGTGTCCATGGGCAGTCTCCGGATTTTGGCCTGCCTAACCGCTGATAATGAAGGATATGTGACGCAAAAGGACCGGCAGTGGTGACGATCCTAGGCAGTTGCGGCTTCTCCAGTTTCGCCGGTTCTCGTGCTCAAGAAAACCAGCGGCACCGCAATCGCATAGAGGGCGATCACCGAGAGCCAGATGCCTCCCGGCCAGTTTGCTCGCACGACGAAATAGAAAGACGAGAAGGCGAGCGGCGCGACGATGGAGGCGAGGCTGACGGTGGAGGCGAGCACGCCCTGCAGCTCTCCTTGCCGGTCGGGTTCGACCTGCCTTGTGGCAAGCGCCTGGAAGGCGGGGTTACCGATGCCGATGAGGGTGAAGACCGGCATGATGGCGAAAATCATCCAGCCCTGGTTCGCAAAAGCCATGACTGCCAGGGCGATCACGGCGGCGGCGATGCCTGTGATAACCGACCAGCGTTCGCCGAGCAGGCGCGTCGCCGGTCCCGGCAGGAAGGCCTGGCAGACGGTCTGGCAAATGCCGAAGGCGCCGAGCGACAGGCCAATTGAGGCACCGTTCCAGCCGAACGTATCGAAGCTCCAGAGCGCCCAGCAGGTGCCGTAGGATTCGCCGGCGGCGCTGAAGACGAAATAGACGGATACGATGGGCAGCAGGCCTTTCATCGAGGCGATCCGTTTCAGCGGCCGCAGCGGGTTCAGCGCAGCGAGATCGATCTTCCGGCGCGAGGGCATGCGGGACACGCGGATGCGGGACTCCGGCAGGACGAGGAGAGCGAGCAGCAGATTGCAGGCGTTCAGCGCTGCGGCGGCGATGAAGGGCAGGCGCAGCCAATAGTCGCCGAGCAGCCCGCCGAGAACAGGACCGATGATGAAGCCGGCGCCGAACATGGCGTTGGACAGGCCGAAGCGGCGGGCGCGCTGATCGGCGGGCGAAATATCGGTAATGTAGGCCGATGCGACCGACATATTGGCGCTGGTGAGGCCGGCGATGGCGCGGCCGATCAAAAGCAGGAGGAGGGATGGCGCAAAGGACATGATGACGTAATTGATCGCGGCGCCGGCAAGCGAGATCAGCAGCACGGGGCGCCGGCCGATCGTGTCGCTGAGCGCGCCGAGCACGGGCGAGAAGACGAACTGCATGGCGGCATAGAGTGCCGTCATGAGGCCGACATCGAAGGCGATGTCCCGCGTCTGCATCACGTCCTGAAGGAGGCGGGGCAGAATGGGGAAGATCAGCCCTATGCCGACGGCATCGAGGCAGATGGCGGCGAAGATGACGAGGAGCGGTTTGTTCATGCCGGGTTTGTTCATTGGGGAGCTCATGGAGAAATGACGAGTTTGCCGGTGACGTGCCCGGCGGCGCTTACGATCTGCGCTTCGGCCGTCTTCTCCAGCGGAAAGCTTTGCTCGATGTGCAGGCGGAAGAAGCCCTTGGAATAGAGCCGGGCCACATCGGCCAACACCCGCTCCGGCTCTTTGGGCGGACCGCGGGAGAATTTCGCGCCGTACTCTTCGGCCGAAAAATCGGCGACGGAGAGCACCTGGGCGGGGTTGCCCGTCAAGGCAATCAGCTCGGGGATGATGCCGGAGCCGGCGACATCGATGGCCGCGTCGATGCCATCGGGCGCAAGCTGCCGCACCCGCTCGGCGAGGGCGGGTCCATAGGTCGTCGGGATCGCGCCAAGTTCCCTGAGATAGTTATGCTTCTGCAGGCTCGCCGTGCCGATGACGGTGATGCCCCTGATCCTCGCAAGCTGGATAACGGCCGAGCCGATGCCGCCGGCCGCGCCGTTGACGAGCAGCGTCTGGCCGGATTTTACGCAGAGTTCGTCCAAGCTGCGCCATGCCGTCTCCGATATGACGGGAAGGGCCCCGGCGATCTTGAAGGGCAGGTCGTCGGGCTTGTGAACCCAATGCGTCAAGACGGCGCGTCCGGCCATCGTCGCCTCGCCATAGCCGAAGACGGCGTCGCCGACGAAAGTGCTTGATACACCAGGGCCGACCTCATCGACGATGCCGGAGGCTTCGACGCCGACACCTGCGGGAAAGATTGTCTCCTCGAATTCGCGATATCGGCCTTCGCGGCGCTTCCAGTCCGATTGGTTGACGCCGGCGGCACGCACCGCGATGCGCACCTCTCCGGGGCCGGGACGCGGCGGGTCGATCTCGACGATCTCGATGACCTCCGGGCCGCCGTAACGGCTGAATTGAACGGCTTTCATGGAATTTCCTTTCGGCGGATGCAGGCAAAGTCCGGCCGCTCGCGGTGGCGGGCACGCCGACCGGCCCACAGCGATGCGGATTGTGTACTCAATATAAATATGTACTAAGTATAGTTATAGGATGCTGGGTCACGTCTGTCAACAATGATGTACTCAGTACACAAACGCTGCTATGGAGAGCGTCATGACGACGCCATCAGACGAAGCACCTTCCGACCGGAGATCTCGCAAGCGCCTTGCCACGCGCCGCGCCATCTCGCTTGCCGCCGACCGGCTGTTTTTCGAGCGCGGCTTCGAGAATGTGACGGTCGATGAAATCGCGGCCGCTGCCGATGTCGGGCGGATGACTGTGTTCAACCACTTCCCGCGCAAGGAGGACATGTTCTTCGATCGCGACGAGGAAGCACGCGAGACCCTGCGTCAAGCCTTGCGGCAGCGCGACAGCAGTGTTTCACCCATCGAAACATTACGCCTGCTCGCGCATCAGCTCGTCAGGCAGCAGACGCCTTATTTGCTATTTTCGACCGCGAGCCAGGGCTTCATCGAAACGGTGGAGAACAGTGAGACGCTGAAGGCGAGAGCGCGGGCGATCCGCGACGAGATCGCGGGAGAACTGGCGGTGGCCCTTGCCGAAAGTGCCGGGCAGGACGCAGCCGACGCCAAGGCGAAACTCGCCGCCGCCATGCTGCTTGCGAGCTGGAGTGTCGCCTTCATCGAGGCGCACAGGATCTTTCGGCAATACCGGAATACGGACAAGGCGAAGGCTGTCTTTCTCGCGCTCGTCGATCAGGGAAGCGTGGGTGTGAAGGCTGCCGTGGCGGGCACGGCTTACGGCTGAAACTGGCGGGAATCAAAAGGGCGCTCGACCCTTGCGGGGAGCGCCCTTGTCCTGTGGAGCTCGAACGCGGCTCGACCAACGTCGATACCAAGCGCAAGTCCGTTTTCAGGTGAAGCCGGGATATGATGCGTGGCGGAGCGGATTGCAAGAGGCAAAAGCTGGAATCTGCGATTTTCCTGCACGGATCTATCGCCGTAGCCGACACCACGTTTAAGGCCGACGGCAGTCGTTCAGCCGCAGCACCTGGCGGCGCTGGTCGGAGCGCAGCAGGAGGTCGATTGGCTTTGTGCCGCCAACCACCGGTCCCGCGGTTTACAGCTTGCCGGCCGGGGAAAAAGCTCGACATGCACGGCTCCGGCGCGCAGCGTCGGTATCGCGGCGCAATAAAGCTGCATTGGCTGCACGCCGTCGCTGACTTCGAATGTCAGCTTGGCCGTATCGTCGAGCTTCACATGCTCGGTGACCTTGCGGATGATCGCATGGAACTTGCAGGCCGGCATATGGGTGCGGTCGCCTTCCTCGATGTCCCAAAGCTGAATGAAGATCTCGCTCCAGGCTTCCGGATTGGCGCCGCAGTCGAGCGCCGAAAACTGCCCAGCCTTGACTTCGGTGACGTGGTAGCCGGGCTTCACTGGACGGTCATCATAGTAAAAAACCAGCGGTGAATCCTTGGCGCCCGAGAGGATGCTCATCAGTTCGCCGAGAGTGATATCGTCCTTCTGCATTTTGCTGTTGTCGATCGCGTTCATCTGCGTTATTCCTCGTTTCAATCATTCTAGGATTGTTGAAATATGAATCAGCGTCAAGCCCTCATCGCATTCGGCGCATTGTCGCAGGAAACCCGGCTGCAGGTCATCCGCATGCTTGTCGTCGCCGGCCCTGACGGAATGGCCGCCGGTGCCATTGCGGAGAGGCTGGAAGTGTCGCCGTCGAACGTATCCTTCCATCTGAAGGAACTGGAACGCTCCGGCCTGATCGCGCAGCAGCGCGAATCCCGCTCGATCATCTACACGGCGAATTATGAAGCGCTCGGCGGCCTTGTCCGCTTCCTGATGGAAGACTGCTGTTCCGGTCATCCGGAAATCTGTGCGCCTGCCGCGGAGGTCGCGGCCTGCTGCACGCCCAAAGTGGAGGAGAAACTGCAATGACCGCTGATCGCGTCTATAATGTGCTCTTTCTCTGCACGGGCAATTCTGCCCGTTCGATCCTGGCGGAATCCATTTTGAATGCGGAGGGCAAGGGCCGCTTCAGGGCCTATTCGGCCGGCAGTCAGCCGAAGGGCGAGGTCAATCCGCATGCGCTGAAGGAGCTTGAAGTGCTCGGCTATCCCGCAATCGGCTTCCGTTCGAAAAGTTGGGATGAATTTGCCGAGGCCGGTGCGCCCGAGATGGATTTCATCTTCACGGTCTGCGACAGTGCTGCCGGCGAAGCCTGCCCAGTCTGGATCGGCCACCCGATGACGGCTCATTGGGGCATCGAAGATCCCGCCGCGGTCGAAGGCAGCGAAGTGGAAATTGGCCGCGCCTTCGCTCAAGCCGCCCGCTTCCTCAAAAATCGCATCATGTCCTTCATTAGCCTGCCGATCACGTCGATCGACAAGCTGACGCTTGAAACGCATCTGCGCCAGATCGGCACTATGGAAGGCGCAAGCTTCAAACAGCCAAAGGCAAGCTGATGGGTGTTGCCCTTCATCAACAGGCAGTAGAAGGCAATGACGACGGCCTGCGTTCGGCACTCGCCGGCGCCGGTCTTCCGGTCGATGACCTGACGGATGCCGGCCGCAGCTTCTTCCGTTTTTCTCAGGGTGGTGAGACGGTCGGTTTCGGCGGGCTGGAACTCTACGGCGAGGCAGCGTTGCTGCGGTCCATCGTCGTCCTGCCCGATCGGCGGGGTTTCGGCTTCGGCCATGCGATCACACTCGGTCTGCTCGATGAGTCTCACAGGAGAGGTGCTGACGCTGCCTATCTGCTGACGGAATCAGCTGCCGCTTTCTTTCAGTCGCTCGGCTTTCATCCGATCGCCCGCGATGAAGCGCCGGCTGCAATCCAGACAACGCGGCAGGCAGCAAGCCTCTGCCCGGCATCGGCCGCCCTGATGGTGCGGAGCCTGCCGGCATGAGTACGGTCTTTCCACTATCGCGGCGCGTGGCTGCCGAAGCGCTCGGCACGATGCTGCTGGTCGCAACCGTGGTCGGCTCCGGCATCATGGCTGACAAGCTGACGGACGATACCGCCCTTGCGCTGCTCGGCAATACGCTGACAACGGGGGCAATCCTCGTCGTTCTGATCACCATCCTGGGGCCGATTTCCGGCGCGCATTTCAATCCGGTCGTGTCGCTGGTTTTTGCGCTCCGGCGCGAGTTGCCTGCCTCTTTCGTTCCGGCCTATATCGCCGCGCAAGTCATCGGCGGCATTGCCGGGACGATGCTTGCCCATGCCATGTTTGGCCTTCCCCTGCTGCAAGCCTCGGAAACCGCGCGCACCGGCGGCGCGCAATGGCTCTCCGAAGTGACGGCAACCTTCGGTCTTGTCTTCATTATCTTCGCCGGTGTGCGCTTCCGCGCCGATGCGGTGGCGTGGCTGGTTGGCCTCTATATCACCGCCGCCTATTGGTTCACCGCGTCGACCTCGTTTGCCAACCCGGCAGTTGCGATCGCCCGATCGCTGACGCACACATTTTCCGGCATCCGCCCGATCGATCTGCCGGGCTTTATCGTCGCTGAAGTCGTCGGCGCATTGCTGGCGCTGATGTTTTCCGGATGGCTGCTGATGGACGCCCGTAATCCTGAACCCTTCGCTGAAACGGAATCTGCACCATGACCATGGACGTCAAGATCTATCACAACCCGGAATGCGGCACCTCGCGCAACACGCTGGCGATGATCCGCAACGCCGGCATCGAGCCATCAGTCATCGAATATCTGCAAAATCCGCCGTCGCGCGAACAGCTGATCAAGATGATTGCGGATGCTGGTCTGAGCGTTCGCGAAGCGATCCGCGAGAAGGGCACGCCTTATGCGGAGCTCGGCCTCGACAGCCCTGATCTCACCGATGAGCAACTGCTGGACGCGATGCTCAAGGATCCGATTCTGATCAACCGTCCTTTCGTCGTCACGCCGCTCGGCACCCGCCTCGCGCGGCCCTCGGAAGCGGTTCTGGACATCCTGCCCCATACGCATAAAGGCCCGTTCGCCAAGGAAGACGGCGAACAGGTTCTCGATGCCGACGGCAAGCGCCTTGTCTGAACGCATACCGGTCTCTGCCATCGCCGCACTCGGCGTCACTCAGATCATCGGCTACGGCACGCTCTATTACAGTTTCAGCATCCTCGCGCCCGATATGGCGGCCACACTCGGCTGGTCGAACGAATGGACTTTCGGAGCACTCTCCGTTGCGCTTCTGGCCGGCGGCCTGACGGCGCCCTGGCTCGGCGTGCTGATCGACAGGATCGGGGCAGGGCGGGTGATGACATCGGGCTCGGCCGCTGCCGCAATCGCCCTCGTTGCCTGCGCCTATGCGCCGGGCAAGGCGTCCTATGTCGCCGCCCTCATCGCCATCGAGGTTGCCGCAAACTTCGTGCAGTATGGCGCCGCCTTCGCGCTGCTCGTGCAATTGCGGCCGCAGGCCGCTTCCCGCAGCATCACCTACCTGACGCTGATCGCCGGTTTTGCCTCGACGATCTTCTGGCCGATCACCACGGCGCTGCATGCCGCCCTGTCATGGCAGAGCGTCTATCTGGTCTTTGCGGTCCTCAACATGGCCGTCTGCGTGCCGGTTCATGCGTGGCTTTCACGCGGTGCAGCCAAGCGCCGGGCAACGACATCGCCGGCTGCGCTGCGGGTGGAGGGCATTCTGCCGCCGGCGCGCCGCCGCCTCGGATTCGGCTTGATGGTTATAGGTTTCTCGCTGATGTCGCTCGTCGGCTCGGCGATGCTGGTGCATATGGTGCCGCTCCTGTCGGGTCTCGGGCTCGGCGGCGCCGCGGCTCTGGTCGGAACCCTGTTCGGCCCCTCGCAGGTCGGCAGCCGGCTGATCAACATGATCTTCGGCAAGGGCCTGCCGGCGCTCTGGCTGGCGCTGATTGCGGCGGTGCTGATCCCCGGCGGCGTTCTGGTGCTTCTGCTATCTGCACCATCAGTGGTGGGGGCAATGCTCTTTGCCATCATCTTCGGCATGGGCAACGGCCTGCTCAGCATCGCAAGCGGAACACTGCCGCTGCAGCTCTTCGGCAGCGACGGCTACGGCAAATTGCAGGGCAGGATGATGGCGGCGCGGCTGATCCTTTCGGCGCTCGCGCCCTTCGTCCTGGCCTTCGGCATGGCGACTATCGGCATCACGCCGTCGCTCAGCATCACTGCCGCCCTGGGCGGGCTTGCCATTGTTGCGTTTCTTCTCATCGCGGCAGCGCGTTAAGCGGCATCTGCCGAACACCAGCTCTTGATCGCCGCAATCGCAATCCTCCCATTAAACTTTGGTGTGCCACTCCATGCCCTGCTATTGTCCGTCGTCGATGTGTTGATCCCGGCATGCAGATCAGGGCTGAGAACGATGCTCTATCTCTTTGTTTTCAGGCAACTCCGGACTGCTGCGCACTTTTACTGGAGCTGCTGTAGGACTATTCCATGCCCGACCGGTTCGAACCCGTTTTAGCCGCAGTTCCATCACAGCTCAGATGGGTCGGCTTTCTGGCGATGTGCTTGGGCATGTTCATGGCGATCCTCGACGTTCAGGTCGTCGCAACCTCGCTTCCGACCATCCAGTCGGCGCTCGATATTCATCCCGATCAGATGAGCTGGGTTCAAACCGCCTATCTCATCGCAGAAGTGGTGGCGATACCGCTGACGGGGTTTCTCACGCGACTGCTGACCATGCGCTGGCTGTTCGTCGTGTCGCTGTCGCTGTTCGTGATCGCCTCGGCAGGCTGTGCGGCAAGCGGCAGTTTTGGTGGGCTCATCGCCTGGCGGGTCGTTCAGGGCTTTTCCGGCGGCACGCTGATCCCCTCGGTGTTTTCGGCCGTTTTCATCCTGTTTCCGGATGAGCGGCAGGCGCTTGCCACGACGATTGCGGGCGTTCTGGCCGTGCTTGCGCCGACGATCGGGCCGATTGTCGGCGGCTGGCTGACCGAGACCTATTCGTGGCACTGGCTGTTCCTCATCAATATCATCCCCGGCATTGTCGCAGCACTCGTCGCCATGCGCTCGCTTCCGCGCGCGGGCGTCAATCTCTCCGAGCTCTGGCATCTCGATGCCCTGTCGCTGCTCTTGATGGCGGCAAGCCTTACCGCGCTGGAAATCGGTCTCAAGGAGGCGCCGACGAGCGGCTGGACCTCGCTTTATGTCTCCGGGCTCATCAGTCTGTCGGTGGTCTCGGGATGCGTGTTCGCGTGGCGGTCGCTCAGGCGAGCCATACCCGTGGTCGAACTCCGGAATTTCGGTGACCGGAATTTTCTGGCAGGTTCGGCGATGAGCTTCATTCTCGGCATCGGCCTTTTCGGCTCCGTCTATCTCATGCCTGTCTTTCTGGCTTTCGTGCGCGGCCACAACGCTCTCGAAATCGGCATGACGATGCTGGTGACGGGCATTGCCCAGCTCGTTACCGCTCCGATCGCAGTGGCGCTGGAGAAGCGGATGGATGCAAGGCTGCTCTCTGCTCTCGGCTTCACGCTCTTTGCCATCGGCATCGGCATGAGCGCCTTTCAGGACCCGCAGACCGATTATGACGCGATGTTCTGGCCGCAGATCATCCGCGGCATCGCCATCATGTTCTGCCTGCTGCCGCCGACGCGGCTCGCACTCGGCACTCTGCCGCCGGAGCGCATTCCCGACGCCAGCGGCCTGTTCAACCTGATGCGCAACCTTGGCGGCGCAATCGGCATCGCCTTGATCGACACCATCGTCTACACCCGCTCGGCGCCGTTCGGTGAGGGCCTGTGGGATCGGCTGAAGGCGGGGGACGTGGACGTTGCGGCTTTCATCGGTGCGCCGCTGCAGGTGGTTGCGGGGCATCAGGGAGAGTTCGATGCGGATACGACATCCCTGCTCGATCCGCTCGTGCAGACGGCGGCCACGGTTCAGGCGCTCAACGAGGCGTGGTTAGTGGTTGCGGTGCTGACGGCTTGTGCGCTGCTCTGGGTGCCGTTTGCGAAGAAGGTGGAGCCAGCCGCATGATGGCCTGCGCAGAGGGTGAGAATTACAGGGTAGGGTCGGCGCTGGCGATCTTATTCAGATCGGGAGAGAGGAAACAGCATGTCTGAAAAACAGACGCAGCTGATCAAGCACATCTATGAGCGCTTCAATGCGCGGGATATCGACGCGGTGCTTGCCGTGCTGGCCGATGATGTGGACTGGGCGAACGGCATGGAGGGCGGCCATGTTCATGGGCGTGAGGCGGTTCGCGAATATTGGACCCGTCAATGGACGATCATCAGCCCGCATGTGGAGCCAGTCGCGTTTCGGCAGGCGGAGGAGGGTGTCATAGAGGTGGAGGTGATCCAGAGGGTATTCGATCTCGACGGCCGCCCGCTGGAGGGGCAGACCCATGGTCTGAAGGACAAAACGGTGCTGCATGTCTTTCGCATGGAAGGTGGCAGGATCGTTCGCTTCGATATTGGCGATTGAGCGAGGCAATTGTTGCCGATCGTGCAGCGGCGTTCATTTCCACGCTGTCACGGGCAGCCCAGGGGCCGCCCGCGTCTCTCTGACAGGCTTTACATGTCGCTCATGCTTTTCATGGCTTTTTCCATGTGCGTCTTGCAGTCTTCCATCTTGTTGGCCTTCATGGAATCCTTGGCCATCATCATCTCTTTGGATGCCATTTCCTTCTTTTCCTTCATGGCAGGATCCTTCATGGCATCCATGTCGGCCTGCATTTTCATCATCGAAGCCTCGTCGCATTTCGCCGACATCATCGCGTCCTGTGCAAAGGCGGGCAGTGCGGAAGCCGCTGCCAGGGCGATTGCTGCTATTGTGTATTTCAACATGACCTTCTCCTCCTTGTGGGCGCTACTGCCCGTTGCAAGACTGTTCCGCGGCAAGATTGTCCGCTGGCACGAGTGCCTGGAGCATTTCCATTTTTCTCGATGCTTGTAGCCAAGGTGGCGCTCGACGCGCAGGCGAAGCGGCGCGCCGTAAGCGACCTCCAGATCCTTGCCGTTCATCCGGTAGGCGAGCATGGTCTGCGGGTGGAAGGCGTCGAGATCTATGCTCTCGTAATAGGTTCCGCTGCCGCCCAGCGTCTGTTCGAGCTGGTCTGCGCAGCGTAACGCGAGTCGCCAGCGAATGCCGGCGAATGACCCTTGTCATCAGGCCTGTCGGAGTGGCTTGGCTGTGATCGTCGAGTTTCGCCATGATCGTTTTCGATGTCCGGTACCGTCGCGTCCTACAGCCCGTACGGAGGCGAAGCGGGATTTGTTACAGGCGTCTCGAAGTTTTTTGTTTGCAGCCGGGGAAGGCCGAGGCCGCGGCCTCGCGGCGTCCGGACGATGCCGTCACAGTTGCGTGAAGCTGTAACGAATGGCGTTCCACCTGCGAAGGAGAACGAGATGCAGATCATCAGGGAGCACTGCCATGAAACATTCAGCCGCGTTCAATCTTGCGATCATCGCAGCAGTCTTCGCTTTTGGTTCCACCGTTCAGGCCTCCGCCGGGCAGTCGCCTGCAGTCGTCGAACTGTTCACCAGCCAGGGCTGTTCCTCATGCCCTCCGGCCAATGCCAATCTCGTCAAGCTCAGCAACGATCCTCATGTGCTCGCCTTGAGCTTCTCGGTGACCTATTGGGATTATCTCGGATGGAAAGACATTTTTGGGAAGAAGGAGTTTACCGACCGGCAGGTGACTTATGAGCCTGCACTCGGCCAATCCGGCCCTTTCACGCCGCAGATGGTCATCAACGGCCACCAGTCGACCGTCGGCTATGATCTCAACGAGATCCGGCGGGTGATCGCGTCCGAGCCCGCACTGTCCGGCCCCGGGATCTCGCTCTCCCGGAACGTGGCCGTCATCGACGCTGCGAAGGGAAGGACCGCCCCCGCCGACGTATGGCTCGTCCGCTATTCTCCGGGCACCGTGCAGGTTCCGGTCACCAGAGGCGAGAATGCCGGCGAGACATTGCCGCACACCCATGTCGTGCATGGGCTGACGCGTATTGGCACCTGGGACGGCAAGATATTGAAGCTGCCGATCCCGGCTGCAACCGGCGACCTCAAGAGCGCCATCATCGTTCAGGAGGCGAAAGGCGGCAGGATTCTCGCTGCAACGACCGACTGAAACCGCGTCGATCGCGCGGTCGATTTTTCAATCGATCCGCTTGAGATCCCGCGCAAAGCGCTGCCAGTTGCCGACATACTTCCTCGCGGACTGGGTGATCTTAGCGGCTGCCTCATCATCCAGCGTGCGGATAGCTTTCGCCGGCGACCCGACGATCAGGGAATTGTCGGGGAATTCCTTGCCTTCGGTGACGAGCGCATTGGCGCCGACGAGGCAATTGTTGCCGATTTTGGCGCCGTTCAGGATGGTGGCGCCCATGCCGACGAGTGAGTTGTTGCCGATCGTGCAGCCGTGGATGATGGCGTGGTGGCCGATGGTGCAGTTTTCACCGATCGTGGTGGGGAAGCCGGGGTCGGTGTGGACCATGACGCCTTCCTGCAGGTTGGTAGCTTTGCCGATGACGATGGGCTCGTTGTCGCCGCGCAGCACCGCGCCGAACCAGATGCCGACTTCTTCGGCAAGCTCGACATCGCCGATCACATGCGCGTCGGGGGCGATCCAGAAGGTGCCGTGCGGTGGCAGTTTTGGGTTCAAGCCTCCGAGCGCATAGATCGCCATTTCCGTCTCCTCAGACCACTTTCAGCGAGAGCGTCGCAATGCCGTCGACGCCGCAGGAGATGCTGTCGCCCTTGTTGATGGCGGCAACACCTGATGGCGTGCCGGTCATGATGACATCGCCGGGGGCGAGAACAAAGAGTTTCGAAAGCTCTGCAATGATTTCCGGGACTTTCCAGATCATCTGGTTTAAGTCGCCTTCCTGCTTTCTGACGCCATTGACGTCCAGCCAGACGCGGCCGCTCACGGGATGGCCGAGGCGGCTGGCGGGGACGAGAGCGGAGACGGGGGCGGAATGTTCGAAGGCCTTGGCGAGCTCCCAGGGGCGGCCGAGCTTCTTGGCTTCGGCCTGCAGGTCGCGACGGGTGAAATCGATGCCGACGCCATAGCCATAGATGCAGTCGAGCGCCTTTTCGGCCGATATGTCCGCACCGCCGGCTTTGAGCGCCAGCACGCATTCGACCTCGAAATGGACGTCATTGGACAGTGGCGGATAAGGGAAATCCTTGCCGGCGAAGAGATTGTCGGGGTTCTTCTGGAAGAAGAAGGGCGGCTCGCGGTTCGGGTCGTGGCCCATTTCGATGGCGTGGTCGGCATAGTTGCGGCCGACACAATAGACACGGCGGACCGGGAAGGCCTCGGCGCTGCCTTCGACGGGCAGAAGAACGGGCTGCGGCAGGGGGATGACGGTGGCGGGGAGGGACATGGCGGGACTTCTTGGCTGATTGACGAGTCTGCCTGCATCCTACTGCCTAATTCCCTAAATCGGAATCGATTTAAGGATAAAATTATGCAGCAATTCAAAGTGCTACAGCGTCCTTTGCGCGTCCGAAAAGACGCGCGGCGCTGTAGACGCAAAGGGCCGCCCAGGGGAAAGTGCGGTATCGGCCCCCTCAGTCCTTTGCGAGAGCGCCGCGCATCAGCGCGTAATAGGCCGACAGCTCCGGAATGGCGTTCGGCAGGGTTTCGAAGGCAGGGTCGGTCATGGTGAGCGTTCCCGCATATTTCGCTTCGAGGAAGGCATTGTGATCCGGCAGGGCCGATCGGTGGGAGCCGTTGAGCACGGTGAAGACCGGCGAGGGCACGGTGCGGCCCTTGACGATGATGCGGTCGAGCTCGACCACGGTGTAACTGTTGGCGACGAGGCGGGCGGTTTCCTCGCCGAGCAGGAGGGCGACGCCGTAATTCTTCGAAGCGCCTTCGAGGCGGGAGGCGAGGTTGACGCTGTCGCCGAGGCAGGAATAGTCGAAGCGGCGGGTGGAGCCCATGTTGCCGACGATGCATTCGCCGGTGTTGATGCCGACGCCCATTTTGAGGATATGCAGCGGCCGGCCTGTGGCGGCGGCTTCGCGCTCGAGCTCGCGGTTCAGCGTGCCGATCGCATCCTGCATGGCAATCGAGGCCTTGACCGCGTGCAGGGCATGATCGGGGTCGTCGAGCGGCGCATTCCAGAAGGCCATGATGCAATCGCCCATATATTTATCGATCGTGCCGCCGTGATCCATGACGACATCGGACAGCGGCGTCAGCAGGCGGTTGATCAGCGTCGTCAGCTGTTCGGGATCGTCCTTCATCGTTTCGGCGATGGTGGTGAAGCCGCGCACATCGGAAAACAAGACCGTCAGCGTGCGCCGCTCGCCGCCGAGCTTCAGCTGCGAGGGATCGTTGGAGAGGCGTTTGACGAGATCGGGCGAGATATATTGGGCGAAGGCCAGCGTGATCTGGCGTTTCTGACGGCGCTCCTCGGTATAATCGAAGGCCGCCTGGCCGAAGGCGACGGCAACGAAGGCGACGGTCGGCCCGAGCGGCGAGACGAAGACATGGCCGAAGCGGATGCCGGCGTAGCTTGCTGCCGCAAAGGCGAGGATTGCGGCGGCGGTGGCGACCAGCGTGCGCCAGCTCGTGGATTTCCAGACGGTGGCGGCAGCAAGAGCGACTGATATGAGGATGCAGATCGCAACGACCGGCAGGCCGGCTTCCGTGATCGCCAGGCCATGGACGATATTGTCGTAGATGGTGGCCTGCACCTCGACGCCGGAGACGAGCTTGCCGGTGTGGACGGTGTAGGGCGTGGCATAGGCATCGACGCCGCCCTGGTCGATCTCGGGCGCATTCTGCAGGCTGAGGCCGACAAGCACGACGCGATCCTTGAAGATATCGGGCGGCAGGAAATTCTTCGGGTCGAGCGCCTGATAATAGGAGACGGTGGGGTAGCTGCGGGCCGGGCCGAAGGACTGGATGAGGAAACCTCCCGGCAGGTGCGGCGTCTTGATGCCCGCAGCCTTCGCAAGCTCCATGGCGAAGCCATCTTCATAAGACGGAATATTGCGGAAGACGCCGTCGCCATTCAGCGTGATGGAGGCGATGCCCGTGCGCGCGCCGGCCTCGGTCATCTGCGGCAGCGGCGTGGTGCGCAGCAGCTGAGCGGCCTGCGGCGTCTGAATGAGCGTTTCGTCGCCGGCAAGCACGACATCGGCGCCGACGACCGATGATACCGCCTGGTCGTTCTCGGGCGTCGAGGGTTCGGCCATGATGATATCGAGGGCGATCGCCTTTGCGCCGGCAGCGCGCAGCTGTTTGACGAGTTCGGCATGCAGGCTGCGCGGCCAGGGCCATTGCGCATTGATATCGGCAAGTGAGGGCTCATCGATCGCCACGATGATCGGCCCGCCGTCGGGCGGCGTCGGATCCTCGACTGTCGAAAGATAGTCGAAGGTGCGCAGCTCCGTCAGCGTCCAGGCGGGCAGGCGGGAGATCAGCGAGATCGTTACCAGTGTGACCAGCGCCAGCACGAGAAGGCGGATGCCGCGGCTGGAGAAGGGCCAGCCGGGTGGGCGCTGCGACGGGCGGTTCTGCTCCGGCGGCCGTTCTGCCTGAAGGCGTCGCAGGGCGGCCGGGCGCGCCATCGTCAGAAACGGATCTTCAGGCTGCCCTTGAAGGCGCGGCCCCAGCCTGGGGTGCCGGGCAGAACCTCAAAATCTTCGTCGAGCAGATTGTAGGCGGCAGCCTCGAGCGCGATGCGCTTGTCGAAAGGTTCCCAGATGAGATGGGCATCCAGGCTCCAGTAATCGTCGAGTTTCGTGCCGACCAGATCGCCGGAGCGCTCGCCGACATAATTTGCAGCAACAGTGGCTTTCACCTTGGCTTCATTGACCCAGGTCAGCGCGATCTGGCCGGAGTTTTGCGGGATGAAAGGCAGATCGCCGTGGTAGTTGAAGGTCGTCGGATCCTCGTTCTCGGAATCCATATAGGCATAAGTGGCCGAGAGACCGAAGCCGGACCCCAGAGCAACGTTGGCCGTAACGGCGGCGCGATCGATGGTGCCGCGCCCGTAAGTCTGGCTGTCGACGAGTGCGAGGCCGGTGACCGGCAGACCGATTGAGAAATCGTGCAATTCCTGATGCTGGTATTCGACTGACGTGAAGAAACGGTCCGTCCATTCGGCATCCCATTGCAAGGCAATCGTATCGGCGTATCCCTCTGCACCGACTGAGAACTGGTTGGCCTGCAGGCCAAGGATGCCGACGGGCGCCAGCGATGGTACGCCGGTGTCAAGGCCCTGGCGCATAAAGGCGGCGCGCAGCCACTGATTTTGCACGGGTTCCCAGGCAAGGCCGAAACGCGGTTCAAGCCGGCTGACATCGGTATCGTCGCCTTCCAGTCGCGTGGCGAACAATGCGTATTCGCCCTTCAGGTCAGGCGTGATCTCATGAAGGAGGTCGATATAGGCGCGGCCGATATTGACGCGGCTGCTCTCGTCGTCCGGGCCAAATGTCCGCTCGTCCACAAAGCCTGGTAAAAGAGTATCGAGATGAATCGTTGTCTTGTTGCTGCTATCGGTCCATCCGCCTTCGATACCGTACCGCCAGGTCAGCGTGTCATCGCCGATGCTGTGGCTGATCGCGGCTATGTAGGTTTTGGATGCGCTCTCCAGGCTCGTCTCCATGAACGGAAAAAAATCAGGAGGGGGAGCGCCAGTCACGTCGGAGACATCAAATGTCTGGTCGAAGACGGTTTTCGCTTTACCTTCGGAATAGAGGAGTGCGGTATTGAGCACATTCCGATACCCGAAAGTGTGGCTCCAGCCGATGCCGCCAATCGTCGTCTCACCCTCATCATATCTGTTTTGATAGAGAGGTAGATCCAGCGTCGGTATTACACCGCCGACGACCGGCAGAAAGAATTCTTCATTCAGGCGGTCGGTGAATGCCGTGCTTGTCGTCAGAGCATTGAGCGGCCCGTAGCTTTTGCCATGATTGAAGAAGCTGACAATACGGTCATCCGGCGTCAGCGTGGCGGTCAGGTAGGCATTGCCGGCGAGTAGTTTCTTGTCCAGATCGAACCCGCCGAAATCGCGGTAATCGCCGTCCAGCGCCAGCTCTTCCCAGGTCAGATCCGCGCGGAAGCTTATTGGAACGGTTGCGTTCGAATAGCCCTGGATTTCGGCTTCGCCGATGCGGCGCGTATGACCGTCGACGCTGTTGATGCCGCCGCCGAGCGAGCCTTCGATGAAGGGTACATCGAACAGCGATGCCGAGCGCGAACGGCCGGAGAGCATGTGCGGAGAGAGCAGAAGGCCCTGGATGAAGGATGAGTAGGTCGATGAATTGAGGCGATACTGGCTGATGCTGTCGTCGCTGAAGCTCGTTGCGTTGACGAAAGGAAAGATGCTCCCCTTGATCGACTGGTCGATGTAACCGGTGCCGTTGAAAGGATCGAAGACGGCATCGCCATAATAGCGGCCCCAGGCATCCAGACCCTGTAGCCGGAAGGCGTCATTCAGCGTCGAACCGGCGCTCGCGTTGGCGCCGAGCCCGCTGTAATCGCCGCCGCGGGCGCGGGAGCGGCGCAGGAATTCCTGCGCGTTGCGGATGGCACCATCGGCATTGTAATCGTCGATATCGATAGCGGTGCGGAAGGACGAGATAAGCGGATCGTCATCGTCGAGACGGTTGGCGTTGTCGAGCGCCTGTTCGGCAGGAAGCCGGTCGCCCTTTTCGTAGTGGGTGGCTGCAAGCAGGAACTGGGACTGCGAATGAGCGGGATTGGCGGTGCTGGCGGCGAGCAGGTCCTCCAGCGCCCTGTCGCGCTCGCCGGACTGCAGGTAGTAGCGGCCGCGGGCAAACAGGGCGAGATCGAAGGAAGGATCGAGCGCGATCGCGGTGTCAATCTCACGCTTGGCTTCCTTCATGCGCGACTGATCGAGATAGAGCATCGCAAGGTTGGCGTGCAGCAGCGGATCCTGAGGATCGAGCTCGATCGCCTTTTTGAAGGCCTTTTCCGCTTCGTCATTGGCATCGCGCGAACTTTGCAGCAGGCCGAGCGAATTCATCGCGCCCGAGTAGCCGGGCGCGAGCGCGATGGCGCGTTCGAGATCGGCAAGCGCGCCGTTGACATCGCGCTCGTAGGTGGCCCTGTAGCTCGCACGGGAGGAGAGCGCCATCGGATGATCGGGGTCGAGCGCCAGCGAGCGTTCTATCGCTTCCTTCATCTGCTCACGGTCGTCGATGAGCTCCGCCAGCTGGGCGCGGACCGCCGGCAGAGTCGCGTCATTAGGATAACGCTTTTCCGCTTTCCTGATGATCTCGATCGCCGCGCGCGGGTTTTCCAGGAAGCCTGTCGCATAGGCCTCCATCATCGCGCCATACGGGCCGGTGGGGTTGGCCGGCAGCGGTTCGGAATGGGCAGGATCGGCGAGCGAACGGGCGAAATAGCCGCCATATTGGGCCATGTTGCGGCGTGTCGGATCGAGATGCGGCAGGGCTTTCTGGAAGAGCCTGGCGGCATCGCCATAGCGCTTTTCCGAACCGGCAATGGTGGCGTCGATCAGGTCGACGCGGGCCTGCTGGGCGACCGTCAGCTTGCGGCCGCGGATATTCTTCAATGTTGCGGCTGCAGCCTGGCGGCCGTCAAAGGCGCTCTGCACTTCGGCGAGTTCCAGCCAGTCTTCCGTCGTGCGGCGCTCCGGCTGCAGAGCCAGCAGGCGGCGGCGCTCGCTCGCCATGCGGTCCGCCCGCAGCGGCGAGGTCGGCATCAGGTCGAAGCCGTCGCGCAGGTCCAGATAGAAAAGCATCTGTTCGCGGTCGTCAGGATTGACGCTGATGATCTTGTGCGGCGCCTGGCCGATGGTGGCGACGGCGCCTTCGCCTTCGTTGACGTCGACGCTGCCCTGCGGATTGCTGAGCGCCACGCGGCCTTCGAGCACGATCATCGAGGTCTTCGCGCCTTCGACGGTCATGGTCCAGTCCGTGCCGCGGATAGCGGCTGCGGCGGCAGGCGTCTCGACGGTCAGGCCTTGGCCGCCGCGCTGGGCGCGCGCCCAGATGGTGCCGGACTGAAGGTTGAGGATCGTGTCGCCCGTCGCAGACATTTTCTTGACTTGCAGCGCGGAATTGCGGCCGAGGCGGATCTGCGTGTGATCGGAAAAGAGGATGGCGAGCTGGCCGGTGGCATTGGTGCGCAGCACGTCACCATCGAGCAGGTCCTGATTGAGATCGACGACGCGCCAGTTGCTGACATCGACGAAGCGCACTTCCTCACCGGTCTTGCGGGCGATGACCGAGCCTGCAACCGGGGTCGGGCGCTGCAGCGGCTCGGCCGCAACCGGAAATGAAAGTAACGTTGACATGAGCGCAAGAGATGTACTTGCGCGCAGAAAAGACTTCAGCCCCGACATTTCAGATACCCCCGCACCTTTTTCCCCTTTGGCCAAGCGCGGTGTAAAAGTCAAGCTGACTGCACACGTGTTCTTGCTTTCGCAATCAAGTGTATTATTAGGGAAACACTATTGCGGGGTAGGGCTTCCTTGAGCGAGTTTGAAAATTTTGCGGAGCTGCCTTCGAGCTCTCCGTCGACCGAGGATATTGGCTCGGAATATTTCGACCATATCAAGAAAATCAACGACGTATTCTATGATCAGATCAAGATATCGGATCAGAAGGCAGCTTATATCTTTACTTTTATGCTCGCCTTTCTTGTGAGCTCCGCCGAGGTGAGGGCAGTCTTCACTTTTGCGCGCTATGCGCAGGGCACACCGCAGGCCATTCTCTTTTCCGGGCTTCTGGCGGCAGCCTCGGTCTTTTCGATTCTATCGGCCATCATGGTGGTATTGCCGCGGCGGCTCGACAAGTCCACGTCGATGTTCTGGGGCGCCTGGCCCAGGCACCGCGACGCCTTCTTCGAGGCGGCGATCCGCCGCGACGAGCGCTATCTCTTCGATCAGTATGTGGAAAATGCCGATATTCTCTCGCATATCGCCTGCAGCAAGTACCGCTTCGTGACGATTGCCTTTCGCGGACTGATGGTGACGGTCGTAGCCTATGTGCTGCTGCTGGTCGCGGCTTAAGTCCACGTTCCGGTTTGCCGTCGCTTCCGGCATGACTTCAGCTTTTGGCAAAGTCCGCCGCTGTGAGGGGGACAGGCTTATAGCCGTTGACGTCGGCGATATCGTATTCCTGGCCGAGTTCGGCCGCAACCAGGACCTTTCCGGATTTCGACATCAGCGCCGGGTCTCGCCAAAGTCCTGCTATGACGTGGCCGATGAATTGCGGTGACTCGGAATTGGACAGGTCGAAATATTCGGCGTTCTGCATGACCGCTTCGGTGCGGACCAGGCCGGGATAGAGGGCGACAGCGGCGACATGGTGCGGGCGCAGATCATGAGCGAAGTCCGCGGCCATCTTGTCGGCGGCGGCTTTCGCAGTGCCGTAGATCGCGTTGCCGTCGTAGAATTGCGCTGCCCAGAATGAGATATTGACGATCAGGCCGCGCTGCGCCTGGATCATGACGGGTGCCAGCGCACGCGACATCAGGAAGGCGGCCCTGAGTGCGGTGCCCATCATCGCGTCCCACCGCCAGAGCGGCTGCTCCCAGAAGGCGCGGGGCCAGGTAAAATCGCCATCCTCGACCATGTTTTCATAGCCGGGCCATGCATTGTTGACCAGAATGTCCAGCCTGTTGCCGGCTCTGATCTCTTCGGCCACGCGCTCGGTCTCAGTGTCGTTGCTGTGGTCGCAATGATGAATGATAAGGCGTCCGGGCAGTGTTGCGGCCTCAAGTTCAAGCCCGTCCAGCGAGCCTGCGCGTTTGCCCGCGCTTGCGTCCGCCTCCGAACGCGTCCTGCCGGTGACATGCACTGTGGCGCCCTCAGCGAGCAGGGCAAGCGCAACCCCGCGGCCGACGCCGCGACTTGCGCCCGTTACCAAGGCGACGATATCGTTCATACTGCTGGCCTCGTGTAGATAGCAGTTTACAGGCGCGGTTCGTAAACGTGGATCTGCGCTGCGAAATGTCTTGCTGTAGCGCAAAGTACGACGCCACCGTGCCATTGAGAAGACGGAAGACTAGCAGTTGCGCTGACGGGTGGCAGCGAAGAAGGAGACACTTGGGGAGGCGGAGTGGTGCGCACCAGCTGGTTGGCCCGTGTCGCCCGATCAGCGTTTCGTCATCCTCGACAAGTCTGTTGCACGAATTGTTCTAAGGATGTGGCCGGCGGACCGTAATCACAATCGGACGGTCCGCCGATTGCATTACTTCTTGAGCAGGGCCTGTACGGCGGCGATTTGGGCCGGGGTAAGATTCTGTAGGGCGTTCTTGGAGGCCGTCGCGAGCAACGCTGACAGTGGGTTGCTTGTGGCTGGGAGGAAACTGGTGCCCAGCTTTGGGGTGAAAAGGCTCGGGTTCACTTTCGTGATCGATGTGATCGCCGGGAAGACTTTGCCGATAGCGCTACCGAAAGCCATGGATATTCTCCTTTAAAATGTAAATATGTTGTAGATGCGCGATTTACGCGCAAGAAATATGCTTGCTTTTACAACTTAATCAATAAAATTCTTTTGCTGAGCAGCTTTTCCTTGTCCTGTCTGGTATCGCTGCTGAGGGCTGCGCGGCCGGCGCGAGATCAATATCCTTAATTAGAGTATCGCTATAGCGATCGACAGTCACTGTGCCCGTCCATACTGAGCATCCGCGGTTTTCATGCTTTTCGCGGCGAGGAAGGTCAGCCTTCTGAAGTTCGCCGAAGCGTTCAGCTGAAGTTTTCACCTTCGATAATGTGGCCGAAGTGCGTGCAAGTTTGAGGTATCTGGAACTTTCTAGGGTAGGTTGCGGACAATGCTTATCTGCGCTAATCAAAGGCGCGTTTAATTCGGGCGGTTCTCAGCTTTTCCATGTCAGTTTCCTCAAGCAACAGCGGTGAGCCGGCCTCATTGGCGTGGTTCGCCAAATCGACCTTGCCCTATACGCCTCTCGTCGCCGAAGTTATGCTGACCGCCTCGGTCATCCGGTTAATGGGATTGGTGCAGCCGTTCGTCTTCCAGACGGTGATCGACCGCGTGCTGCCGTTCCAGCGCGAGGCGTCGCTGGTCCTGATCGTCGGCATTCTGACGGCCACGGCCGTCTTTACGGTCATCCTGGACGCTCTCTCCACCTATCTCAGCAACCACATCGCCAACCGGTTGACCGCCGAGCTGGCCAACCGGATCTTCCGGCACGTCCTCAATCTGCCGCTCGCCTTCCTGCAACGCTGGCAGGTGGGCGAGACTTTGGCCCGGATCGGCGAAATCGACACCGTGCGCGGCTTCCTGACGGGAACGGTGGCAAGCGTTGTGGTCGACGCTTTGTTTGCCGTGATCTACGTCGTTGCGCTCCTCGCACTCAGTCCCTTCCTCACCCTGATCGTCGTGATTGCGCTGCCGCTGCAACTGCTTGTCTTTGGTGCGCTCGGACCGTTCCTGCGCAACCGCATGCAGACTGCTTTCCTATCCGAATCCTTTCACCAGACCCGGCTCGTCGAGATCCTGGGCAATCTCACCACCGTGAAGGCGATGGCCGGCGAACGCATCCAGCACGCCCGGCTGCAGGAAACGTTAATCGCGAGCCTCACCGAGCGGTTTCGAGTCATCAAGTGGGATATCGGCTCGGGAGCCATCCAGAATGTGCTCGGCAGCGCCTCCAACATCCTGATCATTTTCTTCGGCGCACAGTTGGTTTTTGCCAACACCATTACGCTTGGGGAGCTCATCGCGTTCCACATGCTGTCCGATAAGGTTTCGGGGCCGATCATGTCGTTGTCCACGATCTGGCAGCAGTGGCTCGGCCTGAAGGTCGCTCGTTATCGCCTCGGGGATCTCATCAACGAGCCCCCGGAAGAAGAAACGGCCAAGCCAGCGTTCGATCTGCAAGGTATTGCCGAACTTGAGATGAGAGACATCTGGTTCGGCTACCAGCCGGATCATTTCGTCATCAAAGGATATTCGGTCATGATTAGCGCGGACAGGCCTTCGATCATCGTCGGGCCATCGGGCTGCGGCAAGTCGACCATCGGGAAAATCCTGGTCGGGCTCTACCAGCCGACATCGGGCATCGTCGCTGTCGACGGGAGGGATATTTCCCAATTCGACCCATACAGCCTGCGCAGGAGCCTGTCCTACGTGCCACAGGAACCGGTGCTGTTTTCCGGCTCGATTCTTGAAAACCTGATGATCGCCAACCCGTCGGCGACCGCCGAAGAAATCGCATGGGCGCTGCAGGCAAGCGCCAGCGATGAATTTGTGGCGAGCCTGGAAAACGGTATCGAGCAGCAGGTCGGCGAACGAGGGGGCTTTCTGTCGGGCGGCCAGCGCCAGAGGCTGTCGATTGCGCGCGCGCTCCTCGCGAAACCTTCGATCCTCGTGCTCGATGAGCCGACGAGCGCGCTGGACGATGAGGCGGAGAGCGTCGTCGTCGCCACGATCGCCAACGTCAGCAAGACGGTCGCGACTGTTGTCATCACCCATCGTCGGGATCTGCTGGGCGAGGATGTCAACGTCATCGATATGGGCACGGCAATTCGTTCCCCGTTGCAGGTGTTGCATGCCTGATGCAATCGGCATCTCCGCGCCGTCGCCCACCCTTCGCCTGACGATCTGGATATTTCTCCTGATGTTCGTATCTTTCGTTGTCGGTAGCGTGGTGTTCAAGACCGAGATCATTGCGACCGGGCAGGGGCGCATCGTGCCGGTCGCGCGAGTGCAGACCATTCAATCGCGTTTTCAGGGTAAGGTTGCCGCGATCAATGTCCGTGAAGGCCAGCGGGTTTCGCAAGGGGATGCGCTGATCAGTCTTGAAGATACGGAGGCTCGCAGCCTCGTCGACCAACTCACCGCGAACCTTCGAGCGCTCGAACAGGATCACCTGGCCGCTCAGGCAATCCTGGCGCCGTTGTCTCAGGTGGATCCCGCATCTCCCATCTTCGTATCCTCGGGACTGGGACGGCTGTCTGGTCAACCCTATGCAGCCTCCGATGCTACGTCGGCCTTGGTTCGCGCCACCCTTGTGTCGGTCAGCGACGATGTCGCCCAGCTGGATTCCGCCTTGCGCAAGACTGAATCAGCCGAAAGCGTCAGCCAGGCCCGCCTCGCCAACGCCGATGCCGATTATCGGATCGTGGCCGACAAGTTCAAATCCTATGACGCACTGGAGAAGCAGGGCGTCATCAGCCGGGCAGATTATTTTGACCGACTGCGGGAAGTGACCGTGGTCGAAGGGGAGGTCAACATTGCTTCAAAAACGCTGCAGCAACTCGCAGCCGAAAAGGATGAAATCCGCAAGCAGCGCCAGAAAGTCATCTCCGCAGCTCTGGTGACCTATCAAAAGCAGCTGAATGATACAGCGACTGCGATGGCGCGGGCCGCCGCCGAACTCAAGGCCGCTAAGCAAAATCTCGCCAACATGACGCTGGTGTCGCCGGTGGATGGCATCGTCGAAAACTTAAGCGTCTCGACGATTGGCGGCTTCCTCGACGAAGGCACGCCGACCATGACGATCGTCCCCCAGGACTCCCCCCTTGAACTGGAGGCGCTCTTTGACAACAGTGACGTCGGTTTTCTGCGATCAGGTCAACGGGCCTACGTCAAACTGGCAGCTTTCCCGGCCGAGCGTTTCGGGATGCTTGCGGCGGAAGTAACTGGGGTGGGGGCCGATGCACGGCAGAATGCCGACCAATCGAACTGGGTCTATGCCGTTCGCCTGAAACTCGACAAACCGGCCATGCAGATCGATGGCCGGCCTATTCGCCTTGCGTCGGGAATGACCGCGAGCGTTGACATTGTCACCGGCGAGAGACGTCTGATCAGCTATTTCTTTTCTCCGCTCATCAAGACGTTTCAGGATAGCTTGCACGAACGCTAAGGCGGCGTTCGGGACCTAGCGCGCTGCCTTCAGCTGGAGGCGGGAAACGCCTGCGGCCACATTCACGCCGGTTCCGGTTTCGCCGCTGAGCGGCTGCAATGCGAAATTCTTCGAATTCCCGCCCACCAGGGCATTTGCCCCGAGGCCGACGCCGACGGACGCGCTGGCCGATGCGCCGACATAGGTACCGGCGAGAGCGCCATCGCCGACGCGCGTAGGCGCCGTGTTGACGACGATCCAGCTGAGGTACGATTTGCCGGTAACGCCGATATCGAGACCGAGCTTTCCGATCGAGCCGGTATAGTGCTCCACCTTGCCGCTTTGCTGCTTGAAGCGGCAATCGATCGCCTTGTTCGATCCGATGATCATGCCGGCACCGCCGGCGACCTCACAGGAAAGCGTGCCGAGGCGTTGCCTCGGTTCATTGACGACCTGCTGGCTAGCGTGTTTCGGTTGCTTATGCTGGCTCGCGGCCTGCGCCACGGGGACAAAACCGAGGGAAGCGGCAGCGGCTAATATCATGAGGTTCTTCATGAGCGTTTCCTTTCACCTTCCATCGCGGGGATGGTTATAAACGCGTTCAAAAGAACTTCGTTCAGACGTCGAAGGGAAATGCACCGGCCTGCGCCATTATGCCGTCACGCGCTGACGGCTTCCGCCGCACCCAAGAAATCGACCGCGGCGAAGGCGGCGGCAATCACTTCCGGGCCGGCTTTCGGCTTTGCGGCATCGGTCGACAGGATCTGGCGGTAGCGGCGGGCGCCCGGCAGGCCAGTGAAGAGACCGACCATGTGGCGGGCGATATGCTGCAGGCGGCCGCCATTGGCGATATGGCCGGCAGCATAGGCCATCATACGGTCGCGGAGATCGTTCCAGTCGGGCTTGGCGGCAGGTGCGCCGTAGAAACGGTGGTCGACATCGGAAAGGATCGCGGCATTCTGATAGGCGGCGCGGCCGAGCATGACGCCGTCGACATGGGCGAGGTGGCCTTCAGCCTCGTCCAGCGTCTGGATGCCGCCATTGATGCCGATGAAGACATCGGGGAAGCTGGCCTTCATGCGATAGACGATCTCGTAATCGAGCGGCGGGATCTCGCGGTTTTCCTTCGGGCTCAGGCCCTTCAGCCAGGCCTTGCGGGCGTGGATCCAGATCGCGTCGGCGCCGGCGTCGAGCACCTGGCGCATCAGCATGGGCAGGGCCTCTTCCGGCTCCTGCTCATCGACGCCGATGCGGCATTTGACCGTGACCGGGACCTTGGCGACCTTCTTCATGGCGGCGACGCATTCGGCAACGGTCTCAGGTGTGAGCATCAGGCAGGCGCCGAAGGTGCCGGATTGGACACGATCCGACGGGCAGCCGACATTGAGGTTGATCTCGTCATATCCGTAGGGCTCGGCGATGCGCACGGCCTCAGCGAGCTTTGCCGGGTCCGAGCCGCCGAGCTGCAGGGCGAGGGGATGTTCGGTGCCATCGAAGGAGAGAAGGCGCTCGCGCGGGCCGTGGATGATCGCGTCGGCGACGACCATTTCCGTATAGAGCAAAGCATTGCCGCTGATCTGACGGTGGAAGAAACGGCAATGGCGGTCGGTCCAGTCGATCATGGGCGCGACGGCAAAGACCGGCGCCTTGAAATAGCGCTGGTTTCGTTCTGAAATAGCCGTGTTTACCGTCGTCATGATCTCAAGTCTTCTTTCGTCCGGTCGCATGTCCCGTGGCCTCATGTCGTGGCAGAGGCCCGATCCTGCAAGGCCGGTTGGCGAAAGGCCGGAGCGGGCGTCAACGGGACGAGGGCTTATACATGACGCATGGCGATAAAGCGAGATGGGTGTTCGAGGGGCGGGCTGTCATCTTCTTGAAGGCTTCCCGCGCTTGACCCATGTTCCGTTTTCGGGGAAGGCACGCGAAACGATCCTGATATTCTCGATGTCTGGATCGAGCAGAAGAGGATGATCAGCCCCATGGCGGACGATAGCGCAGCGATCAAGGCATTGCTTGAAATGCCGAGGCGTGACAACAGCGCCTACCTGGAAACGCTCCGGCTGGTGAAAGAGGCATTCGCCGAAGCTGAGGCGGAATTTGGCGGCAAGGTCATCGCGACGACGGACAGCGCCCGGGACGAAGCCGGCAATATCGTCATCATGACCGTCATCAGGCCGGCATGATGAGAAGAGGGCGAGAAGATCGCCTGACACAGAGGCTCGATTGAACCAAAATCCTTCTGCCGCGTTTTTGCCACAAACAGGAGGAATTCGATGGACGACCTGCTTCTGATCGCCACGCTTTGCGGTCTAATGTCTTTCGCCATGATCTGGATCCAGACGAAAGAATAAGCTTTTGCGTCAATGGTTTGACGCTTTCCCGTCTCTTCGCCGGCACCGCTCATCCCGCGCCGGTTCCCCAAGCATTATACTGCTCTGAAACGATACTCTTGACTTCTCCGAAAATGAGAACAAAATGAGAACAAATTATTTTCTCATCTATGTTCTGATGGAGAGTTCGATGGCAGCAAGCCCGAGTTATTCAGGAGCAGCAGACAAGGCCCTGGCCTTTGCCGCGCAGCTGCGCGCAGACCGCGAGCGTCACGAAGCGCGCAGGCGGGAAGAACAGCGCCGCATCGAGGCGATGCGGCCGATCAACAAGCATGTGCTGAAGGTTTTTGGCGGGCAGCAGCTGGCGCTGAAGCTGGATAGCTGAGGTGTGGACTGTCCTTGTGAGTGCCCGAACGGGCGGCCGGAATCTGTCGTTCGATCATCTCTGGGCGGCTAACGCTGCGGGATGTGCAAGGGGCCACCGCCGAGGCATCATGCGCATTCCTCTGATATTTTTACCATTTTCCGAGCGGGCCGTGGACTGTCTGGAATTTCAGACGTAAAAGAATTGCAACTATTTGGGGTAAGGTTTCATGAAGAGATTATTTTCGCTGCTGGCTGCGATGGCGCTGCTTGGTTCGGGCGCAATCGCGCAAGATGCCGAGGAAGATCCTGTGGATATGGTGATCCGATTGACCGGACGGACAGATCCTTATCTGCAGGCCATTTATCGGGATCACAGGGATATCGTACTGAAAGTCTACGCGGAGGCGGGCCGTCAGAAATGGGTTGAACAGAAGAAAACCCTTGCGACGGTCATCGCCACGTATGGTACTCCGGTCCTCTCTCGCGCAGGCGACAGTGCCGTGATTGCAATCATGGAGAAGACGGCCGCGCTTGCCGATATCGTGGCCGCCAAATATCCCGAAGGCTGCGAGTATTTTTTCACAGGGAATATGCCTGACTGGTATTCCGTTGTGGAGGTCAGAAACGGCCGAATGGATGATCTGCGAGCGAAAGCCTATGCTTACGAGGATGGGAAATTCCGCGCTCCGGTTGCCTTGATGTCTTCCGACGCCCAACACCACCTTATGACGCACTTTCTGGGGATGACGCCTGAGGAGGTGCGAAAAGCGCGAGCGGCACCAAATGGCGTGAGTGACGACGAGATGTGCTCGATCGCAAAGAAACTTTATAACCTGGGCGCTCTGCCGAAGGAGATGCACGGCTATTGGGGGAGGGCATTGCTCTCGCTCGGCCCGTCCCCGGAGAAGCAAAAGCCCGCTGCAGCTGCGAAGGCCGCGCCGGGCGCGGTTGCGCAGGAAACGAAGGCTGGCTCCTTCGAAAAGGAGATGCAGGGTCTCGCCGGCATCAATCCTTTCGTTCACGCAGTCTTCATGGATCACGAGGATGAGGCCCGGCAGTTGTTTGTCGAGACCCAAGCCTCCGGAGGCAAGATCGATCCGCGAGTACAAGCGGACGCGATGGTGGCGAAATACGGCAATCCCGCACTGTCGCGAGCAAGCGATGCAATTGCGATCGATGTCTTGAAGAAGGCGGGTGAGCTCAACGAGGCCCTCGCCCGTTACTATCCGCAGGGCTGCAAGGGTTTCGTGACCATGAGGGTGTCGCAGAGCGCGCAGGCCATTCCGCAGGTGAAAGAGCGCTACTTCCGATATCTGGAAGCCAAACGTCTGGCTTACGAGGACGGGAAGACACGCCCGCCTGCGGCCGTTCAGCTGACCGCTCAGGACATCGCGCAAATGATCACGCAGCGCCTGGGCGTGAGCGTAGACGAGTTGAATAAACTGACGAAACTTTCCGAACTCAGCGACGAAGAGGCTTGCTCGATAACAATGAGGCTCAACGCGATAGACCCCGTGCCGGAGGCGCAGCGCGGCATCTGGGCTAGAGCTGCAATGTCGTGGAGTGGCTGAGCGGCATTGTCCAGCGCCGGCCCTGCGCAATGGCGGGCGCCAACGCATCCGGCTTCGGCCTCAACGGCCCTGCAAGATATCGATCAGCTTCGGGTGTATAGCGGCGATTTTGGATGTCGAGCATGTCCTGATAGGCGGCTCGGCCGTAAAAAGCCGCAGGCCGCAGCGCGTTGTTAAACGGCTCGTTATCGAAAAACCGGCGTGCGTCCATTCGCACGCGCCAAGAACGCTTCGACTTTTTGAACCCGCACATCGGGCTTTCCGAAAATCGATCCCGATCTTCCCGCCGATGCTGTAACGGCTCGGCGGGAGATTCCGTCAGGTCAAAAAGCGCTTAGTCATACGAGGTGGCGAGCGCTTTTTGGGGTCGCCGCATATCGGGGTCACCGATCTTCATTAAAAAATCGGCAGTCGTGTCTCGATACCAAAATTCGGCCACTCAAAACTTTAGGGAAGTGGGCTGCATTCCGCGGGCGCTTTCAGCCCGTAAGCGCCACCTCGATCGGAATCTCTGCTTCCCGGGCAGCGGCAATGAAACAATCGCGGGCTTCGTGCGGCGTGCGCAGCCCGGATTCGACATCGGCGCAGGCCTGCAGCGCTCGGAAAAATGCCTTTCCCGTCGAGACCGGCCAGGCTGTGAGCAGCATGTTCAGCGCTTCCTCGGTGGTCGCGACCAGCAGCATCTGTCCACTGCGTTTGCAGACGACCATGACAGGCGTTTCCCACCGACGTTTGCTCATGCGCTCATCCTCCTGCGGCAGAAGATAACGCCTGCTGCCGCTCATCGTCAAAGGCCGCGTTCGGAGGCAAGGGTATGATCGGCCACGGGGCCGGGGTCAATGCAGTATCGACTTGCTGCCCGGATGGTTCATCTCGAAGCGCCCGAGCAGATCCATGGCTTCGGCAATGACGTTAAGCGCGACTTCGGAGCGATCTGCCGATATTGCAGGGCCATCGCGCAGCAGCCTGTCGGCCAGTTCTTCCAGCTGCTTGCAAGCCCTGTCACCTGCCTGCCTGGCGACGACAGCCGAAAAGTGCAGCGTCTGGCTCAGCCGCCGCAGCGTATCGGCGCGCTCCATCGTATTCATCTCTTCGATCCGCTTCGGCTTTTTCATGTGTTCCCCTGCGACGTGCGCATCCAGGTGGCGACGCGCTCGCCGGGCAAGCCATTATGAGTGATCTGGGAAGGAAGCGAAGGAATGCAATGTGCGGACGCCCAAGGTTTCCTTGTCAGACCCAGTTGCCGGGGCTCTCAAGCCGATACAAGCGATGACGTGTCCGTTTGCCTTGTGCTGGCGCCTGTAATCGCGTCACGCCCGCTTCTCGCCTGAAGCGGCGAGCGTGAGAGGGCAGGAGTGACAGGCGCTCAGCCTATCGGCCCTGGAAGATCTTGATCAGCTTGGGAGTGTAGCGGCGGTTCTTGATGTCGAGCATGTCCTGATAAGTTATGTCGCCGGAAACGATCGCATTTGTGTATCGGCTGCAGGCAATCTTCGGAGCGTCCTTCTCTGCCACGTTCAGGAAGAGTGCGGCGTTATGGCGGGCCTTCGTGTCGGATAAGCCGAGCTGCCTGATGCACTCGTTCAAAAGCCCGTTTCTCTGACTCTCGCTGCCACGCGCCACTCTGACAGCTGCATCATATTGTTTCTCGGTCGGCATACAGCCGGTGAGCAATCCGGTGGCAATCAATGTCAATGCAATATAGGCGCGCATGATTATCCCTCAATTATGCTGCTGACAGCCTCTTGTGCTGTGATTGGCGGGCTACCTTTATTTTGATTCTCGTGGTGCGGGAATTCTGTTCTTCGCAGTTTCTCATTTCTTCTATAGCTGGTTGAAAAGTTCATGAGTGGATGACGTGTGCGTAGTCGCGATCGACGGACCCTTTCGCGGAAGCACCTTTGGGATAAGTGGATCTGTGGGCTGCTCAGCGAGCCGGTGACGTTCACACCCGAGAGGACCTGCTTCCGTCTTTACCGCCCGGCCGCCCGGTATGCCTCTGCGCGTTCCTTCTCTCTTGCGGCCTTCACCACCAGCAAGCCCGCCGCCACAAGCCCCACGATCATCACCCCACCAAGCACCAGCAAATTCGGCTCCGCCGGCAGCGCCGCGCCCGTTCCGGCCCCGCCCGACGCCGATACGGCAATTGCCGCTCCCGCCTTCCGCAGCGTTGCGGCCGCCTTCTCGGCCTTCTTTGCCTCATCCGCCAGCGCCGCCTTCGCATCCACGCTCGGCTGCCCACGGAGATGCATCGCGACCGCCTTCGCCTCGATCTTCGCCACGCGCGCCGACCAGCCCTTGCCATAGGTTTTCCAGATCGCAAGGCTTTGCATGAAGCTCAGGCGGCGGGCGCAAAGGGCCTTGATTTCCCTGGTGCCGGCGGTTGCGGCTTTGGCGCGGGTCAGCGGGCCGGATTTGCCGTCGGCGGGGGCGCCGATGACGGCCTGGGCGTCGCGGAGCGCCCGGGCGGGGCCGGAGTTGACGGCGTAGTCGAAGGTGGCGAGGTCGAAGCCTGCAGGCAGGGTGTCGCCGCCGATCTCGTCCCAGTATCTGGCCTTGTAGATGGGTTTGACGTCGTCGAGCGTCAGGCTGCGGATGTCGAGGGCGGGAAAGGCGGCGGCCGAGATGCCGTATTTGGTGCCTTTCAGCGTGCCCTTGCCGATCCTGCCGCCGGTCCAGTTGCCGGGATCGGTGCGCTCCAGGGAGAGGCCGCCTTCGGATGCAAGCGTGATCGAAAGGCATTCGGAGAAATTCGTGCTGGCCATGCCGCGTTCCTTTTTGATGGATCGCGACAAGATCGAACGGCAACGGTTGTGCCTGTTGCACGACAAGGGGGACCGCCGCCTCCGCTACAGGAAAAACGGAGTGGGGCGCGGCGGCCGGCTTTTGAAGGCCGGTACCAAAACCATAATCCTGAGAGATCGTTCCGGAATGAAACCTAATCAATTAGGGCTATGGGCATATCCGCAGGGTGGAATGCCGCCCCGGAAATGCCGGTACAAGGCGAGGCAACTCACGCCAGCTCGTTACGATTCCTGCAGTTCGCCTCTGTCACGAAGCTTCAGGATGACGAGCTGGATGACTTTTATCCTGCGCTTTCGCTGTCCGCGTGTCTCAGAACACATCGGCGTAGCTGGCCGCGGCGCTCATCGCGCCTTCCTTCAGCCTCACGCCTTGCGCCACCATCCCGCTTGCGAACCGCACCAGGTGCACATCGGGCATGGATTTCAGGCGCTGGGAGAAGGTGTTGACGGGCGGCAGGAAGCTTTCGCGATAGCCCTGTTCGATCGCCCATTTGCGGAAGTCCTCGAAGAGTTTTACTGTGCGCAGCCAGCCGCCTGCGGGTTCGTTCGATGTGGGCTCGATGCGGATATCGAACCATTCGTTGAGCGGATCGAGCAGCAGCCAGGCGTTCAGCGCCTCCTTGGAGCTTTCGGGGATGGTGTAGTGGCCGTTGCGCTTCAGCCGCCGGGCGCCTGCTACGGCAAAGCCGAGCAGCAGTTCCAGCTCTTCCTTCGCGATACGCTCGGCGATATCGGGGATGACCTCGTCTTCGGGAATGCTGCGGTTGAACTGGATGACGACGAGGCGGCGGCGAAGCCCGCGGTCTATCCCGCCGTTGAAGCGCGGCAGCGTGTTGGTGGTGAAGCAATGGAGTGCGCGGGGGATGAAGCTCTCGACATCCTTGTAAAGTCTGCGGCCTTCGATCGGGTTGCCGGTCACGGCTGCCTTGAACTCCTCGCCTGATATGGCCGCCGCGCTCAACTCGTCTGCGACGTTCGCCGCCTTGCCGGAAAGATTGATGATGCGCTTCTCGTCATTAAAGAAGGCAGGCGAGATGGAGGAGACGGCGCCTTCGGGCAGGAGCGCGCGAAAGAGCGAGGCGATGGTGGATTTGCCGTTGCTGGCGGTTTCGCCGAGCAGGATGAAGGCCTTCGGCTGGCGGATACGGGTGGCAAGGCCGAAGGCGGCAGCCCCCAGCATTTCGGCGACGAGGTCGATCTTGCGGGCAGCATCGGGATCGCCCTGAAAGGCGCCGTGGAGCAGCTTGTGTAAGAGCGAGCCCTCGGGCGGGGTGTTTTCGGTGTGCAGGTTGTAATCGGCTGATATCGTGAAGCGGAAGCGGTCATCCGGTTCATGCGGGCGGCAGATCACCTTGCCGGCCTCATCCAGCGTGATGGTGCAGTTCAGCGCGTTGACGCCGATGGCGGGATTGCGGAAGAAACCGGCATCGGCAGTGCGGGTGCCGAGCTCGTTGAGGATGCCGTCGATCATGTGCCTGCCGAGCTTCAGCGGCTTTTCCTTCGGGCCGATGCCGACGGCATCGAAGGCATGCATGGCAAGGCGGAGCTTCTGTTCGGGAATGGGGCGCCAGGCGGAGGGGCCATAGGCCCAGAATTTGCCATCGGCGCGGACGATCCGCCCGCCGCAGGCTTCCGCCAGGTGCTCGTCGAAGATGCGCGCCAGCCAGACTTCGGAGCCGAAGGGCTGGCTCGGAAACCATTCCGGCATGCGGTCTATGCCGTCGGCGCCGACCGGCGGCGCTTTCGGTGCCTGCGGGTGCAGCTCTTCCGCTGCCGGCGGCGGCTCGACCGGGGCGGGCACGTGGCGGCGAATGGTGGCGCGCATGAAGGCATCGAGCTCAAGGCGCGTCCAGCCGGCATCGACGGCATCGGCACTATCCCAGCTACGGCCGGGAAGGCGGCCCGCCTGCCAGTCGCAATAGGCGAAGTGTGCGATATCCGAGGCGGCACTTGCATCGGCAAAACCCGTCAGCCGGACGCGGGCGCCGAGGCCTGCGAGGATGGCGGCGATCTCGTCTGCCGTCGAAAGGCCAGGCGCATCGAAATCCGGCCAGATCACCACATCGCGGCCTGATAACGGCGACCAGTCGGTGTGTTTGACGCCCTGCGTGCCGCCGGCCCAGGAGAGGACGATACGGCCCGTTTTCGCCGCCAGCCGGTCGCGGCATTTCTCGCCCTCGACGACGATCACCTGCTTCGTCTTGCCGAGCGTTTCGACGCCATAGAGCGGGCGCGGCTTGGGAAAGGGATAGCGGCACCAGCTCTCCTTGCCGTCGGGCAGGCGGGCGAACATGACCATCGGCGTTTCCTTGCCGCCATCGGGGAGGTCATGGCGCAGCACATAGCCGATCAGCGCGCCGTCGGCGCGGCGATAGGGAAAAACCATGGAGGGAGAAAATGAGCCCCATTCGGAGCGGTCGCCCTTGCGCTTGGGGTTATAGAGGCGGATGCGGGCGCCCGGTTTGACCGGCTCGGACGGAGGGGCAATCGGTGTGATGCCCTCGTAGGGGTCGCGCACCTGCGGCGCGCGCGGGGCCAGGTTCGGCCTGATATGATCGCCGCCATCGAGATGGCTGTTGCCATCGAGGATACGGACGGCTTGCGCGAGATCCACACCCTTGATCTGCTGCACGAAATCCAGGACATCGCCGCCGGCGCCGCAGCCGAAGCAATGGAAGCGCTCGATGCCGTCCTGCCCTCTGAAGACGGTGAAGGACGGGGTCTCCTCGGCGTGGAAGGGGCAGCAGGCGACATGCTCATGCCCGTTCCTCTTGAGCCTGCAGCCATAGCCCGCCGCCGTCCCGGGCAGCGACACATCGCGGCGAAGCCGTTCGACATCTGAAGGCATGTTGCGGCTCTTGCAAGAAGTGTTGTTGTAATCGCAACATGGCCGGCGCGGAACGGGCGGCGGCCATGGTCATTTCACCTATTCGTGCCGGGGATTCAGCGGGACGCGGCGGCGGCCGGAAACTTGCCTTCCAGCACCAGCCGGTAGCCGCGGCGATAGCCGACAGTGGAAATGCCGATACCGGAGCCTTCGAGCTTCTGCCGCATGTGGCAAAGCGCAACCTTGAAGGCGAGATACATCTTGTCAGGCGAGGGGCCGCCGTCGGGATCGTCGATATACATGGCGGTGAAGATGCGCTCGGTGATTACGGGCAGGCCCTTGCCCTTCCAGACCGCTTGGAAGATGCGGCCTTCCATCGGCGTCAGGCCGTAGCGATCGATGACGATCTCCGGCTGCGGCGTGGTGACCGGCTGCTTGCAGCAGGGGCAGAGCAGCGGCTTGGTGATGGTGAGCGGGGCGGGCGCGGGTGCTGCGGGCGGGCGTGTGGTGATCGTCTGCATATCGGTCCTCACTGGATCTGGAATTCTGGTGACAATGCGAATTGATTTGGCGAACTGGTTTTCCGGCGCGGCCGATGCCCTATTGAGACGCCATCGCGCGGATGCGGTCTTCGAAGAGGGCAAGGCGTCGCAGCCGGTTGGCGAGATGCACGAGGTCGTCAAGGGTCTCGCTATCGATGAAGAGCAGCGTCTCGCTGGCCGCAGCCCCGTCGCGCATGACGCAGCGCCCGATCAGCGTGTCGATCAGATCCGATTGCGCCAGCATGGAAAGCGGCTCCTTACGCATCCTCCTCCTCCGGCGTCATGTCCGAAGGGGCAAGCGTTACGCCGCGGCGCCTTGCGGCCTGCAAGAGCAGCAGCTGGTCGCGGCCGTTGATCAGGCCGTGTTCGTCCCTTAGCGCCCTGCAGATCTTGGAGCGATGACGCTGGAGTTCGGCTGCGAGCCTGGAAGGCGTCAGCGCAAATTTGGCGGCGACTTTCTGCCAGGGCGTCTTCGCCTTAGCCATGCTGATCCTCCCTCATCTGATGCGGCCCTTGTTGTTGGAGTTGAGATTATGTTGTCGAAATCGCAACGTCAATCCAAAATAGGAAAAAATACCTATCTTTTATGTTTCGACGCCAGATGGGTCATTTTCAGGCCTAAAGGCCGGGTAACGATGCAACTTGAGCAGATCAACCATGTCAAAGGTTGAGGCTAAAAAGCCCGGTGCGGTTGCTTGCGCCTCGTTGCGTTTTTTTGCAACAAATAAGCAACACTGCATATGTGCATAGGGCGCTGATGGGGGAACGCGATGGCTGAGATCGATGGCGACTGGTTTCACAACCAGCTTGACGGCAGGGGACAATCGCTGCGCGCGCTCGCCCGCCATCTCGGCAAGGATGCCTCCGCCGTCTCCCGCACCTTCTCGGGCAAGCGCCGCATGACGATGGAGGAGGCGGTGGAGATCGCCGCCTTCCTCGGCGTATCCGTGAGCGAGGTCATGCACCATGCGGGGATTGCCGGGCGTGCAGGCATGCCCCGAGATAGCGAGGGGCTGGGGCCGAAGATCCTGCTTTCGGCCGTGATCGGCGAGGATGGCGAAGTGCGCCCGCTTGCCGAACCGCAGCCACTGCCGCAGGCCGTGCTCGACAAGGCGCAGCTTTCGATCGGCGCCAGCCGCAATCGGCGGATCATCGCCGCCGAGGTGCGGGCCTCCTCCGGTCCGCTGTCGATCTGGGACGACGCGGTGTTCTTCTTTCCGCCCGCCGATGGCATCGAGCCCGGTGCGATCGGCGCGCTTTCGATCTGTGGCCTTGCCGGCGGCAGGCAGATCCTCGCCAAACTCGACCGCGCCCGCAAGACCGGCGAGGCGAGGGTGGTTCTTTCTGATGGCGGGATCGTGGAGGCGGCGCTCACGACGGCGACGCCGGTGCTGGCGGTGGTGCCTTAGAGCGGCGATGGCGGGGCATAGCCGCGCGGAAAAGAGAGAAGCACGGGTACACCACGTGGCGGTCCGGCAGGACAGAGGGGGTATCCCACGGCACGCCGTTCGACACCCCCAAAGCCCTCCCTTGGAAATCATCCGCCCAGCGCTAATTACGCAGCAGGAATGGCCGTTCATCGGGCCCGGGCGACCAGCGGCGGATGCATCTGCATCCAGCCATGCGCCTGTGGCAGGTGGGGATAGGAGCGGCCGCGAAGGCGGGTTGGATGGGTACCGAGTCACATGGCTCCGGTCGGGCGGGGATGGCAGAGAACGATAGCGAACATCACTACCGGGTTCTCTTCGACTCCGTCGATGATGGTTTCTGCACCATCGAGGTGTTGTTCGACGACGATGGCCGGGTGCGGGACTGTCGTTTCCTGCTGACCAACCCGGCCTTCGAGCGGCAGACGGGGCTGCTCCGGGTCGCCGGGCGGACGATGCGGGAGCTCGCGCCGAGCCATGAGGGATGGTTCGATATTTACGGCAAGGTGGCGCTGACGGGCGAGCCCGCCCGCTTCGAGCATCAGGGCGACGCGCCCGGCGGGCGCTGGCACGAGGTTCATGTCTTCCGCATCGGCGCGGCCGAAGAGCGGCAGGTCGCCATCATCTTTCGCGACATCGAGGACAGGAAGCAGGCGGAAGCGACGGTGCGCGCGAGCGAGGCGCAATACCGGGCGCTGTTCGATTGCATCGACGAGGGCGCCTGCATCATCGAGCAGTTGCCTGTGCGGCCCGATGGGCGGCGCGACTATCGCTATATCGCCATGAACAAGGCGATGCAGGCGATGTTCGGCATCGCCGATCTCTCCGGCCGCGCGATCCGCGAATTCTTCCCCGACGAGGTGGAGGACTGGTACGACGATTACGACCGGGTGCTGGCAACGGGCGAGCCCATCCGCTTCGAGCGGGAGTCCGAGCCGCAGCAGATGGTGCTGGAAATGTTCGTCTCCCGCCTCAGCCAGAAGCCGCCGCGGCTGCTTGCCGTGATGCAGGACATCACTGAGCGGCGGCGGGCGGAGGAGGCGATGCGCCGCAGCGAAGAGCGTATGCGCGCGCTGATCAATGCCACCTCCGATGCCGTCTACCGCATGAGCGCGGACTGGCAGGAGATGCGCCAGCTCGACGGCCGCGGCTCCGATGTCGAGGGGCCGACGGTGCGCTGGATGGAGGACTATCTCTTTCCCGAGGATCGGGCGCGGATCCGCGCGGCGGTTGCCCATGCCATTCGAGAGCGGCGGCCCTTCGAGCTCGAACATCGCGTGCGCCGGGTCGATGGCAAAGAGGGCTGGACCTTTGCGCGCGCCATCCCGATCTTCGATGCGAAGGGCGAGATCGCCGAATGGTTCGGCATGGCTACCGACGTGACCGAGCGCGTGAACGCCCGCGAGCGCCAGCAGATGCTGAACCACGAGCTCGGCCACCGGCTGAAAAACGTCCTGAGCCTCGTGCAGTCGATCGCCAACCAGACCTTTCGTCAGGCCGACAATCTCACCGAGGCGGCCGAGACCTATAGCGCGCGCCTCATCTCGCTCGGGCGGGCGACCGATATCCTGACGGAGACTGCCTGGGCGGATGCCGGCCTGCACAGCCTCGTCCAGGCCGGACTGACCTCGGTCGGCGATTTCAGCGAGCGCATTCGCATCTCCGGCCCCGATCTCGACCTTGCGCCGCAACAGGCGCTGATGCTGACGCTGACCCTGCACGAGCTTGCGACGAACAGTTTGAAGTACGGGGCGCTGAGCAATGGGGCGGGGGTGGTGGATCTCAGCTGGGGCATCGGGAGCGATCCGGAAGGCGAACCGCAATTTACCTTCGGGTGGCGCGAGAGCGGCGGGCCTGAAATCAGTGCGCCGAGCCGGGAAGGGTTTGGGGCGCGGATGATCGGGAGGCTGCTGCCGGCTTCGTTTCAGGGGAAGGCGGAGTTGCGGTATGAGGCGGCGGGGTTTGAGTTTCGGCTTGAGGCGCCGTTGGGGGAGGTGATTAAGGTGAGGGGGTGAGGGAATTCGGCGTCTGGTCGGCAGCTCGCATCAGTCTGAACTTGATCCTATCAGGATTGTGGCGCGCGTATTCGCTTTGAATATGAACGCGAAGTCCCAGAACACGGGATAGGCGGGGTGACCCTTCCGCAGCCAGAATGACTCGATTTCGGCCGCCGTGCCGGCAAGCTCTCCGATCGTGTGTTCGAGCATCTTCATCGATGCCGCAAATGCCTCCGACGTCAGCATGATTGCCGAAGGACCGGCGCCGGGTTCGCCGGCATAGAGCAAGGCTTCTTGTACCTCTGGCCAGACTGATGCGCTTTGGACTTTTTCGATGCCGCCGACAGTCGCGGCTTCTCCCAAAGCCTGTCGAATGAGGACTTCCGACGGCAATGGGCGCGTCAGGGGAATGTCGAAGGACTTTAGAAAGACGGTGTAGTTTAATGCACCGGTGTTCAAAATCGTGGCGATTTCATTCAGGCGGATTAGATCCATTGATTTGTGCTCACGATTTATGCCGTGTTCCCTCCCATTGCCGCCGGATGTGCGTTGGGGAAGCAACCGCTATCTTTCTTATTCATCCTGAGGTCAATTAGCTTGTTGTCAGCCCTTGTCAGTTATCAATCCACTAGACAACACAACGCGGCCTTACAGTATGGTCCGAAAACAGATGTGCCGGGCGCGGCGTTTGCGCCCGGCATCGTCTCTCAATCCGATCCTGTTCAAGCCGCAGGCGCTGCCCCGACCACCGGCTCCGTCGCCAGCGCCTTGCGCAACTGCTCCTCCTGCTCCGGCGAGAGCGAGGTGCGCAGGATGGTGGCGTGTTCGCCCTTGAATTCGGCCAGCACCTTTTCGGGCTGCACCTTGCGCAAGAGCAGGAAGAGGGCGGAGCTGTTGACGGGGATGGTGTCGGCGAGTTTCTTGATGAGGTCGTCGTCGATGCCGTAATCGGTCATCGAGCCCGCGAGCGCGCCGGAGCCTGCGCCGAAGGCGCCGCCGAGGACCATGCCGGCCAGCGGATTGAGGAAGAGGAGGCCGACGAGCGAGCCCCAGAGCGCGCCGGAGAGGCCGCCGCTTGCCGCGCCCGCGGCCGTCAGATTGACGCTCTGCTTGAGGCGTACCTTGCCGGCGGGGTCGCGCACGGCGATAACGGCATCTTCGAGGTCGACGAGATATTCCTTCTCCAGCTGGACGAGCCGGTTGAGCACGGCATCCGCCTTATCGGCGGTATCGAAACCAAGCACCACGAGTTCTGACATGGCTTTCCCTCCTGTTGAATTTACAGATGCGGCAGATAGGCGTCGGCGGCGCTCTGTCCATAAGGCGGCCGCCATTTGACGGGGTTTCTGTTCAGGCAATTCCGGGCACAAGACTGTTGCCCCGTTTGCGGGAGTTGCTCTAGCACGGGGATGTGAGAGGGCGATGAAGGGTGGCGGGCATTGGTTGAAGGCGAGAGATTTTGGATCCTGCCGATGGATCGGCTATAGGGAATCCTGCTCCTGGATTCCGTCCGGCGCAGCACCTGCTGCCGCAAAACTCCGCGCAAAGGTCTTTCCATGCCGCTTCTCGATGCGAATTCAGTCTTTCCCATCACCTATCCCGATGGCAAGGTTTCGAAGACGACGGTGTACCTGAAGAATGTCATCGATCATCCGCGCATGGAGGTCGGTCATTACAGCTATTTCACGCATTACGGAAAGCTGGAGGAGACGGCCGAGATCCTTGCGCCCTATCTCGGGCGGGGCTGCCGGGAGAAGCTGGTGATCGGCAAGTTCGTGCAGATTGCCCGCGGCAGCTATTTCATCACCAGTTCGGCCAATCACCCGATGGGCGGCATCACCACCTATCCGTTCCGCATCTTCAAGCCGGAAACCTTCGGCTACAAGGATCTGCCGGTGAAGGATACCGTGGTCGAGCACGATGTCTGGATCGGCCATGACGCCGTCATCATGCCGGGCGTCAGGATCGGCGCCGGGGCGATCGTTGCCGCTTCCTCGGTCGTCACCCGCGATGTGCCGCCCTATGCGCTCGTCGGCGGAAATCCGGCGAGCATTATCCGTATGCGCTATCCCGTCGAGATCATCAGCGAGATACTTGACCTTGCATGGTGGGACTGGCCGATCGACAAGATCGAGGCCAATCTGCCGGCGCTGGAAAGCGGCGATCTTGCGGCGCTGAAACGGGCCTGAATGCGACCATGCCGATCAAACCGGCACCTCCTCCGTTATCACCTCGAAGCGTTTGAGCACTGCGGGGCCGAAGGCCGTCGACATGGCGACGTCGGTGGCGTCGCGGCCGGTCGCCATCAGGATGCGGCCGATGCGGGGCGTGTTGTGGCGGGCGTCGGCCGTGTACCAGCGGCCGCTGAGATAAACTTCGAACCAGGCGCTGAAATCCATCGGGTTCGGGTCTTTGGGCACGCCGATATCGCCGAGATAGCCGGTGCAGTAGCGCGCCGGGATGTTCATGCAGCGGCAGAGCGTGACGGCGAGATGGGCGTAGTCGCGGCACACGCCCGATCGGTCGGTATAACCGCCGAAGGCGGTGCGCAGCGGATCGGCTTTCTGGTAATCGAAGGCGATGCGCTTGTGGGTGAAATCGAGGATCGCCTGGACGCGCGGCCAGCCGGGCGGCTTCTTGAAAAAGGTCTTCCAGGCGAAATCGGCGAGCCTGTCGGTATCGCAATAGCGGCTGCCGAGCAGGTAGACGAGGACGTCGTCAGGCAGATCGTTGATGGCGTGTTGAAGGGCGTCTTCGGGCACGGGATCGGGCAGGCCGCTGTCATAGATTTCGAATTCGGTGGAGATGGTCGTGAGACCCGGTGGCGCCGTGATGCGGCTGCAGGTATTGCCGAAGCTGTCCGTATAGGACCAGGCCTCGATCGGCCGGTCGAAGACGAGCGCCTGTTCGGTAAGCAGATCCACGCGGCGGGAGGGGTGGACGTTGAGGACCAGCAGCATGGGGGTTTCGTGTTTGCATTCATAGCCGATGTGAAAGCCTGCACGTATCTTCATGGGATTGTATTTCCCTTGGTCAAATCAAACGTCCTGCAGGCGAATGCACAAGTGGGCCAGGCGTTCCGTCACCTCGCTCTTGCGGCATCATATTCCTGTTCGGTGGTGACGTTGACCTGCACACGCATGCTGTCGAAATCGCCCGATCCGCCGTCATAGCTACCCGAGAGCGGCACCGCCTGGCGCGGGTCGCGGGCCACACCGACGCGGATCAGGTCGCGGTTTCCGACGATGCCGTTAGTGGGATCGAACTCCACCCAGCCCGCACCCGGCAGATAGACCTGGCACCAGGCGTGGGTCGCGCCGCCGCCGAGTGTCACCGAGCCGTCGCGATCGGGCACATAGACGTAGCCGGTGACGAAGCGGGCGGCAAAGCCGAGGGAGCGGGTCGCCTCCATCATCAGCAGCGCGAAATCGCGGCAGGTGCCGCTGCGCAGCCGCAGCGTGGTGAGAGGCGGCTGCGTGCCATGTTCGGAGCGCCTGGCATAGCTGAAGCTCTCGTGGATGGCGTAGCAGAGCGTCATCAGGATATGGCCGGTGCGCGCCTGATGGCCCAGGGGCACGAATTGCCGCGCCCATCTGCCGACCTCGTCACCGGGGTCGGGATAGTGCCTGACGATGGTCTGTTTGAGATCGACCGCCTCGTCCTCGTCATAGGCGAAGGGAAAGTTCAGCGCCTCGGTGTCGATCGAGAGATCGAGCGGGACCTGCGCCGTATGGTCGAGGCGGATGACGGATTCGAAGCGCAGTTCGGCGGAGGCGGCGGCGAACTCGACGAGCGCGATGCAATTGCCGAAGACATCGTGGATCCAGCGGATCGATGCCGGCCCGGGAAAAACATTCAGACTGCAGCCCAGAAGCGTCTGGTCGAAACTGTCGCGGGGGCGGAACATCAGCCGGTGCTGGCCGAAATGCACCGGCTTTTTGTAATGGTAGGACGTGATGTGGCGGACGGAGAAAATCGTCATCCTGCCTCCCTATTTTCGTGAGGCGGCACTAATCATGGGGGCATGACCGCGGTGAAAATATCCGCGGGCGCCCGTCACTTCTCTCTGCGCGAAAGCGGATAGGCGGGCGCATCGTAAAGCATGCGAATCTGCTTTTCGTCGAAGCGGGCTTCATTTACCTCCAGCACGCAGCCGCGCAATTGCGAGCCGGGCATGTCTTCCATGGCAAAACGCACCGCTTCCGCGGCGGTTTCGAAGCGCTTATAGCGAGGGGCACGGGTGCCGCGCAATGTCTTGCCGGTGTAAAGCCCGGCTTCGGTCATATAGTTGAATTCTGCCACGTGATCGTCCTTGCTCGTTCCTTGATATGGCCGAGCCATTCTGGTGTCTTCGGGGCCGGCGGTTTCAGGATGAAACGACGGGTAGGCCAGCCCGCGTCTTCTGGCGCTGGCGGCGTTCGTCCTGCCTGGTTTCGCGCTGTCTTAAGCGCAGCCGCTTGCGAACATCCTGAAGCTTTTCGGCATCGGAGGCTTTTTCGGGCTGCTGTGCGCGGAAGAGATTTTCCGCTGCACGCTTGTCGGTGGTCATATTGCTATCCTCTCGGACGATGGGCGGGACGGCCGAAAGGTCGTCGCGCCGGGGCGGGCGCTATTTCTTCTTGTCGCTGCCCGTATTGCTGCTTGCCATCTTGACCTGCGCGCCGGGTGCGGCAGCAGGTGCCGCTGAAGCAGAGCGGTCTTTCTTCGGCTTGCGGGCTTCTTTGTTGCTGCGCACTTGACCCTTGGCCATGGTTTCCTCCTGGTGTGGTGATGCGGGACAGATCAGGTATTGCGGCCTGCCGCCGGCTGGCCGGCGGTCGCTGTGGTATCAAAGGGGCAGGGGTCCGATGCCCGAACGCTTGTCCAGAGAGGCTGCCAATGTGGAAAGGCGCAACTGCCCCAGGGAATGGATAGGCCATGCGTTTGTTCCCCGGCCGGCCTGCGGCCCATGGCTGAAATCGGGAAAAGCGGCAAAACTTCCGACGGCTTCGAAACGATCACGCTGCTGCCGCGCGGCGTCTTCTGCACGATTGAGAATGCCGAGCGCCACATTCTCGCGGTAGGCGAATGCGCCGGTTCGGATGAGATTGCGCGACAGGCTTGACGGATAAAAGTCGGAAGACATCGCGTCCTCCTTTCGTTGGGGCCAGGGCTAACGCCCAAACCGGCAGCGCCTGTGCGGCTGCCGATGCTCGAATGCTGCGCCTATTCCGTGCTTTACGCAAGCACGTTCTCGCAGGATAGGTTTCCCGGCTGCTGTCGCAACGTAACTTTTCGAATATTGCACCGGCGGCCGAAGCCGTTAATCTGCCGACGGCTATTTCAGGCATGGAAACCGAAGGTGGGAAATCGAAGATGAGCATCGCTGTTTTGACGACCTATGTTCTCGTCGTGCTCGGGCTGATGGTGATTCCCGGGCCTGCGACGCTGCTGGTTCTCGCCCGATCGGTGGGCGGCGGCAGGCGGGCCGGCATTGCAACGGGGCTCGGCATCGGGGTCGGCGATCTCATCCATTCCACCATGGCGACCTTCGGCCTTTCGGCCTTGCTCGCGACTTCGGCCCTTGCCTTCGAGGTGGTCAAATATATCGGTGTCGCCTATCTCATCTATCTCGGATACCGGGCCTTTATCGAAAAGTCCGGCAATCTCGATATGGCGGCTGCGCCTGAGATCAGCCCCGGCAAGGCTTTCCGGCAGGGGATATTCACGGAGATCCTGAACCCGAAGACGGCGCTCTTCTTCCTCGCCTTCCTGCCGCAATTCGTCCATCCCGAGAGTGGATCGGTGATCGGGCAATTCGCGCTGCTCGGCATCATCTTCGTGGCGCTCAGCATCTGCGTGACTTCGGCGCTCGCGATCAGTGCCGGCACGGTGCGCGGCTGGCTCAACAGGAACCGGACGATCGGCCGCTGGCAGGGCAAGGTCATCGGCTCGATCTACATGGCTCTTGGCGTGCGGCTGGCGTTTCAGCAGCAATAAGCGGCGCCCGGCCGCTGATACGACCGGGCTTTGAGTTGCTACCGCTTTATCTCGGCCAGCTGACGCTCGAAACTCGCGAGATCGAAATAGTCGCGCCAGACGGTGATCCTGCCGTTTTCTACCGTCAGCGTGCCCATGACCGGCAGGGTGATCTTGCTGCCGCTTTCATGGGTGAAGATATCGATGCGCTCGTTCAGAACGACGTTGCCTGATGCGGCGATCTGCGTGACCTGCCAGTCCACCTTGAAGGCGGTGCCGATGCCGAAATCGGCGTTGAATTTGCGGACATTTTCGCGGCCCACGATATCGGGCAGGGGCACGTTGTCGTAGAGCACGTCGTCGGCGAGCATGGCGAGTGCCTCCTCGATGCGGGTTGCGCTCCAATGGGCGAAGAAGGTTTTTGCGGTTTCGATAGGTGACATGGTGCTTCTCCTTCAGCCGAACTTGACGAGGTTCAGGGCCGGCAGCGGGCCGCCGGGGAATTGCGTCAGGGCCGCACCCACCTTGAGCGAGCCGAGGTCGACGCCGGCAAAGCCGATGCGGGCGATGAGATCGGCGACTCCGGCCTTCGCTTGCGCATCGTCTCCCGAATAGAAGAGCACGCGGCTTCCGCCTTCGGCGTGCGGGTCGGCCGAGACGAGATTGGCGAAGAGGTGGTTGAAGGCCTTCACCAGGCGGGCGCCGGGCACGAGGCCGGCGACGATTTCGCTCGACAGCCGGCCATTCAGTTCGGCTGGCTTGAAGAGGGGTGCCTCGATCGGGTTATTGGCGTCGATGACGATGCGGCCGGCCCATTCCGGTAGGCCGCCAAGGGCAGAAGGCAGCTTCGACCAGGGCACGGCGATGAGGACGATATCGGCTTTTGCCGCCTCTTCGATGGTGCCGGCCGTGATATGCGGGGCGAGTTCTGCGGTGAGCTCGGCCAGCGTTTCCGGACCGCGACTGTTGGCGATGGTGGCGGCGATGCCGTTGCGCGAGAGAGCGCGGGCGAAGGCTGAACCGATATTGCCGGCGCCGATGATGCCGATGGACATGACAAGTTTCCTTTTTAAAGGTCGCGTTGGTTTCGATGGCGCCAATATCGCGCCGTCATTCCCCTTTGATTAGACAGGAGTGCATGGTATCAGTTTCAAGTCTTCCTTGAAGGTGGCGATGGAGAGGCTTCTGAGATGGAGAGTTTGGCAAATCTCGAATCCTTCGTGCGCAGCGCCGAGCTTGGCGGTTTTTCGGCGGCGGCGCGGCGGCTCGGGCTGACGCCGGCGGCGGTCAGCCGCAATGTCGCGGCGCTCGAAGCCAATCTGAAGCTCCGGCTCTTTCACCGCAGTACGCGCAGCCTGACGCTGACGGAGGCGGGCGAGCGCTTTCTCCTTTCCATGCGCGACCATCTCGAGGGGCTGCAGGGGGCGATCGCCGAAATCTCCAAAGAGCAGGCGGAGCCGGCGGGCGTGCTGAAGGTCAGCCTGCCGTCGGGTTTAGGCACGGGCTATATCCTGCCGATGCTGCCTGATTTCATGAAACGCTATCCGCTGGTGCGGCCGGAATGGATGTTCGAGAACCGGCAGGTGGATCTGATCGGGGAGGGGTACGATGCGGCAATCGGCGGCGGTTTCGAGCTTGCCTCGGGTGTTGTGGCGCGGCCTCTCGCCCCGGCCCATCTCGTGGCCGTGGCGTCACCCGCCTATATGCAGGGCCGCGTGCCGCCGGTCGATCCGGCCGGGCTTGCCGGGCTCGACGGCATCGTCATGAAATCGATCAATACCGGGCGCATTCCGCAACGGCAGATGCGTAACGCAGCGGGAGAGGAGCAGCCTGTCGATCTTACGCCAAGGATCGTCGTCAACGATCCCGCCGCCATGCGGGGTGCAGCCCTTCTTGGCCTCGGTGTCACGCTGATTTCCAAGCCGGACGCGCTGCCTTTTCTCGACAGCGGCGAACTGATCCGGCTCGTCCCTTCCTGGTATGCCGATATCGGGCCGATCTCGATCTATTACGCCAACAGGACATTGCTGCCCTTGAAGACGCGGGTATTCATCGATTTTGTCATAGACGAGTTTAGGCGTCACCGGCTTGCGGAGCGTTTCGCCGGCAGCCTGGGCTGACCCTGCTTGTCGGGCTGGTAGCCGAGCACGAAGGCGATGACCTTTCCCGACGACATTTCGCAGGGTTTCAGCGTGCTGCCGCTCGCCTCCAGGAGATAAAGGTTGAAGCTGACGATATCGGTACCGGCGAGATCCTCGGCATAGAGCCAGATGCGCTTGTCATCGGCCGAGCGCTTGACGGTCGCGCCCCAGCGGCGGCCCTCGAAGCTGCCTTCGCTATAGCCCTCGGGGATAAGGGCAAGGGCGCGGGTGAAGGGGGCGGGGTTCATGGAATGCTTGAGGGGTGAGGGCATACCACATAGGTGGCGGGGCGGGAAGCGTTTCGCAAGGCTGCGTCAGCCGCCACGCGGCGTCATGCTCGGGCTTGTCCCGAGCATGACGGCCATATTCGGCCTCAATGCCCCGTCAGCACCAGCGTCTGAACCGGCAGCAACAGCGCCTGCATACGCAGGATCATGGCATGCACCACGCCGACCGCATCGATGACATGCAGGCCGATCCATTTGAAGGTGCCTATACCGGGATCGGCGAGCGCATCGTGGTTGTTGGTATAGGCATTGGCGATGCAGCTGCCGCCGGGGGGCACGTCATCGAGGCCGCCGGGGAAGAGGGGCTGCAGGAAGACCGTCAGCGTGCCGGGTTTTGCCAGCTGCGTGACGTCGACGAGCTGATCTGTCGGGCGCAGCTGGCCGGCGGCGATCACGTCCTGCACCTCTGTCACCACCAGCGGGATGATGGTGAAGGGTTTGCCGACACAGGTAGCTTCGGCCACCATGCCGGGCTTCATGACCTGCGCCTCGATCTGGCCGAAACCGGCAACCAGCGTCCCGCGGCCGGCCTCTTCCGGCACGAGGATGCCGGCCGGACGCAACATGGCGTTCAGCACGTCGCCGCGCCGCAGCGTGAATTGCTGGACGGTGCCGCTGACGCCGGCCTTGACGACCGTCTTGTCAAGCTCGACCTGGGCCTGTGCCAAGGCCGCCTCGGCGCTCGCTTTCTTTGCCGGCAGGAGGACGTTGAGTTTGGTCTGCAGCGTTTCCTTGTTGGCATAGGCGGCGCTGACCGTGCCGCGCTGGCTTTCGACCGTATTGGTGAGCCGGTCTACCTCGCGGCGGGCAACGGCGTCGTTCTTCAGAAGCTGGGTCTTCATCTGCAGCTCGTCGATCGAGACCTGCAGGGCGCCTTCGGCCTGCCGGATCACGCCGTCGGCGCTGGCAAGCTCGCTTTCCGCCACCCTGGTCTCAGCTTCCACCTCGGCGATCTGCTTGTGCGCCACATCGAGCGCAGCCTTCTGGGCGGAATCGTCGAGGCGGAAGAGCGGCGCGCCGGCTGCGACTTTCTGGTTGACGCCGACATAGACCTCGTCGACCCGTCCGATGGCTTCCGGCAGTATGGTGACGGTGCGGAAGACGGCAGTGACGCTCTTCGTGGAGGGATGGAAATAGAAGATCATGGTGATCAGCGAGATGGTGAGCAGCAGACAGGCGGTTATGCCCCAGCGCAGCTCGTACCACATGCTGTAGAGCGTGATTTCGCGGCCGATACGCTTGTCCTGGACATAGCGCCGGTAGAGATAATCGGGAAGGATGGTCAGCATCGAGCAGAGCGTGAGTTCGAGCATGGTCAGATATCCTCCCCCCGCGGACCGGTCTTGATGGCCGGCTGGATCGTCTGCGCGCCGGGCTTGGCGCCATCATGCAGCAGATTTGCCGGGCGGGGCGGCTGCGGCTGCGTAGCGGCGGCCGGCACCGGGGCGATCGGCGCGCCTTTTACCGGGGCATTGGCGGCTGGGGTATCTGGGACTGGGGCATTGGCGACTGGGATCGCGATCACCGGCGCACCGGCCGCCCGCTCAGCGACTGCCGGAACAGTGGCCGCCGGCGAGATGTTGGCGGCGCGGCCGGCTTCGGCATCGCGGCTTGCGAGCCGGGCCAGCGAGCGGGCGATCGAATAGAGCGGCGTCGAAAAATCGGGGATGCGCACGAGGGCGAGCAGCAGGCCGATGATCCAGTAGATATGATTGTGGGTGAAGAGCGAGATCAGCGCCAGCACCGCGACGATCTCCAGCTGGCCCTTGTTGGCCCGGTGGGCGATCCGTTCGGGAACGGCGTGGAGCTGGAAGTAAAAATTGCCGATGACGAGAAGGATCACCAGCAGCAGCACGACGACGGCGACGAAGAGATAATCGGTCTCACCCGGCGCGGTGATGAAGCCCGGCACATGGTTGGTCAGGGCGGCGTGATAGGGCTGCGCCGCTGCTCCATCGGCTGCCATTGCGGTTTGGGCAGCCAGGAATGCTGTTGCGGCCGTCGCGCCGACGGCGCTCCAGTGGCGGCTGCGCTGCCTTGTCGTCTTGCTCCCCATGCCCATGTCCCCCCGAACGGCATTTTAGTGTGGCCTTAAGTTTAGGCTCTTTATGGGCGACACGGAAGTGGGCAACCGGGAGTAGGGCGTAAAACTCCTGTCCCAAGCCGGGAAAAAGGCGAATTCCATGCGGGAACAACCGTGCCGCCTATGTGTTTGTCTGCTTCCAGGCACAAAGGAGTACGACTGATGGTGACAATGGTTGGCAACGAATCGGACATCAAGGAATTGGTCAAGGATCTCATCTATCTCGAACATGATGCGATTGCGGCCTATGATTCCTGCATCGAGCGCCTCGACAACAAGCTGTTTGCCGGCCAGATCGCGGCTTTCAAGGCAGATCATCTGCAGCATCTCGACGTGCTCAGGGAAATGGCGCGCGAACTCGGCATTCAGGCGCCGACCGAAGGCGACATGAAGCAGATGCTGACGACGGGCAAGATCGCGCTTGCGGATATCATCGGCGACCGCGCCATCCTGAAGGCGATGAAGACCAACGAGGACGATACGGTCACTGCCTATCAGCGCGCCTTGCGCCACGAAGACGCCATCCCGGCATCGAAAGCCTTCTTCATGAAGGCGCATCTCGATGAGGAGCGTCATCGCGCCTGGATGGAGGAGAATGCGAAGAACGCGTGATGCGGTGAGCGGCCCGGTCGCGGGATTGGCTGTAACGTTTACAGACATGCCTGACGGTCAGTCTCAGGGAACCATCAGCAGCGGGCATCTTCCAGCGGATGGCGCATCCAGACATTCGGCTATGACGACATCGCAACGGCATCAATTGTAAAGCGCCGGTAGTGGCGTCTCTGCTAGCGATTAGCGCCGTGGGGCAAGGCTCCGAAAGGCTGGCATCAAGAGAGCGCCTGGCGCCGGCCGAACGCGTTTCGCAAGGTCACCGGAGGAATTCGGCCCCCAACCCAGCGCTCTCTTGATGGGATGATGATGGCAGCAGATGGTTGAGGGCGTGTCCTGATTATCTTTTGAGATGCCGCGCGAGTAGCGCGCCGGCATCGCCGATGACGATGGCCGGGATCAGCACCAGCGCCATGTCATTGATGCGCGGCGGCACATCGACGACGACGAGGTGGAGGCCGAACCAGGGATTGAGGATCTGCACCATGTAGATTGCCGCCCACCAGAGCCCGAAGGGGATGACGATGAGAAGGCGGCCGAGGCGGGTGGCGCTCCAGCGGTCGGCAGTTTCGGCGACGGCGATATCGCGGGCGGCCTCGATGCCCTTGATCGCTTCTTCGGCAGCAAGCTTCTGCTGATCGGTTTCAGCCTCTAGTTTCGCCTGATAGGCAGCGAGCAGCGGGCCGGTGAATTTCTCGATGATGCCGCCGAAGAGCAGGTCGCTCAGCCACTTCATTTCGCCCATCCGCAGCGGTGCGCCAGATAATACCAGCCTTCGGCTGTTGCCGCGATGAGTGCGCCAGAGGCGACCTGAAGCGCCATAGCAATATCGGGATCACGCGAAATCATCTCGCCGAGATCGGGTGCGATCAGCCCCCGGGTGACGAGGGCGGCGGCGAGGTAACGCAAGAGAATGCGGATGAAGACGAGGGTCATGTGTGCTGCCTTGTTGTGATGGATGGCGGCAGGATGGGCCGAGGAAAGTTGTCTGGGTGAAATCACGGCTATTCTGGACGCAGGCCGCGCCACGCTTCAGCCCGAAGCTACAGAAACCGCGCCAGCGCGCCTGAGACGATCGCCTTGATCAACAACCCGGCAAGCGGTGTCAGCACGATGGCGACGACCGCCCAGAGCGCCTTGCCAATGCGGTTTGCGAGTTTTTCGACGCTGCCTTCGATGCGCAACAGGGCGGCGTTGATATGCGGCTGCTGGGCTTCCAGCGAGACGACGCGCTCCTTCAAATCGTTGATCCTGCCATGCAGCTTTTCAAGCTCGTTGCGGGTCGTTTCATCCATGATGCCATTCCTTGTTTGGCATCATGGATAGGGTGCGGAAGGTTGAGAGCGAAAATCACCGCCTATCGATCCTTCCCAGCCCTGCATTCGCCGTGCTGAGCATCGCGTCTGCGGGCGACTCCGCCGACAGGCCGGTCGCTTCGAGGATTTCGGTGATATGCTCGTTGCCGATGCCAAGATCGCCGCGCGGCGGGCGGATGGCCTTTACGAGCGCCCTTGCATCGCTCGCCGTGCCGGAGGCCGGGCTTTGCGTATCGCGGATCACGGGTAGGGCGGCCATGACTGAATAGCCGGTATGCTCTGCCAGATATGCCGGCCATGTCGCATCATGATCGTGTCCGCCGAGGGCGGCGGTAAACACCCTGTCCGTCATGGCGAGCGCGATCAGATCCATGGCGAGCGCGATGCCCTGCCGGGCGGCTGCGTCCTGATCCATGGCTGCGGCGCTCTGATCTACGCCTGCGGCGCTGGCCCTGAACTTCTCCGCGAGATGCGCGCCGAGGGCCTTGAAGAGGCGCTGGGTTTCGTCCCCGTCGGCATGGGCCGGGAACGGGTTGAATATCGCCTGCTCCATGGCGGTATCGGCATAGGCAATAGCCTTCGCTTCATCCCCGACGAATTGCTTGAGCCCCTTGTGATAATGCGCGAGCCAGGCCGGTATTTCGATGAAACAGTATCGTAGCGTCCCCTTAAGCCAGCCGGTCAGCGTCTTCCACGCCGTTCGGGCATCCGAAAAGGCCTGACGACCAAGCATGAGGGATGAGCGGCTGGTGACCTGGTCGATGATGCCGGGGCGGAAGGCACTTTGAAGTGCCGTGGCGAAATCGCCCCTGCCTGTTGCGGCGATGATGTCGTCCAGCCGGTAGCGGTGCGAAAGCGAGGTCGCGAGATTTTTGGCGAGGCTTGTTGCGGTGACGTTCTTTTTCGTCAGGCGGGCCATGCGGCCGATGCCGTCTGCGGCGCGCAGTTCGCCGGCGCCGGCTTCGTCCAGCCAGACTTTCAGGCGGTGCTGGACAGCGAAGGTTTTGGTCCGATCGAAGACGTTCCCCAGCCTGGGATGATCCAGCAGGCGCCTGGCATTGGCAAGCGGCTCGCAGAATTCCAGGTCGTAGAGCAGATGATTGACGTGCCGGTGCAGCACGGCGATATCGAGATCGAGCGGCCGGGCCTTGAGATCGGTGCGGGACCGGCCGTGGCCGGCCTCGGTTTGCGACTTGGCGACGCGGCCTGATGCCAGCGCCTGCGCCCGGTCCGGCGCCGCATCCGCGCCGTCATAGGCCAGCGGGTAGTAGCCGCCCTTCAGCGCCCTGCCGGCGATGGTGACGGGAGTGGGTTCGACCCATCGCGGTGCGACGCCGGTCAGACGCTTTTCGCGCGCGGCGATATCGGGCTGGAAGGCGGCGAGATAATCCCACACGGACTGCACGAAATCCGCATCGCGCGCATCCAGTGAGGCGAGCACGGCGGCAAGCCCGGCTTCATCGAACGCGCCGGGGATGCGAGCATCCGTCAGGCGCCGGCGGTTCGCCTCATTGCCGGTATTGAACGCAATGGTGATCGCCTCCCATTTCGACAGGGACTGGCCAAGGGCCGCAATATACCGGGGCTCGCCCATCCCGCTGATCTCTTCTGGCGAATAGACATCATAGAGCGCCTGCAGATCGGCGGCGGCCTTCTGCCGGCGCAACGCGAGCCGGTCTGCGGCCGCATCGAGCGGTGCCTTGATGGCCTGATATGCAATGCCGCCGATCTGTCGCAGCTGCGTGCTCGCCTCCAGCGCGGGGTCGAGGTGCGGAAGGTCCAGGAAAACGGAGGCAGCCGGCGGTGGGGCTTTGCCGATGGCATCGGCGAGCGCGGTGACGATCTCGTCATAATCGGCCTCGCCATCGGCGTCGGTCAGCCGGCCGGCGCGCTCTGCGGCGTGTTCGAGATTCTTCACCGCCGCCATGACGGCGCGGAAACGCTCCAGCGTGATCTCCTTGTAGGACTGGCGCCCGGAGGCGATCAACACGCTATCGGCAATGGCAAGCTCGTTTTCCCTGCCGGCTTCCTTCATGGCGAGAATATAATCTCTGAGGGCGATGCGCGGATCACCCTGTCCACCCGGCTGACCTCCGGTCTGACGATCCGCCCGCCCTCCGAGACCGTAGCGGTCGAGCAGGGTGTCGATCGCGCCGACATAATCGATACGGACGTTGTCTCGAAGGACGGCCGCGGCGAGCCTTTCGCGCGCGGGGCCGCTTACGAGGCTTTGCGCTTCGGCCTCGAATTTTTCCACCTCGCCGATAATGTCGAGGCTATCCGCATAGATCGCGTGATTGAGAAGCTGGCGGCGTTTGGCGGTGATCAACCTGGCGATACGCTCGTCCTGTCCATGAGGGGCGGCGTCTGCATCGCCGGCAGCTTTGCGGCTTGCCCTCTCGCGCCATGCCTCATCCTGCGCCAGTTCGTTACCCAGCCTGATAGCCTCGATAGCGGTACGCCTGCCGGCCGCGAGGAAGCGCGCGCCGTCCATGGCATCGGCCACCTCCATGCCCGCGGTTGCCGAGAGCGCATAGGCCCTGGCTTCGTTCGCCGTCAGGGCCTCGCCGCTGCCGGCGGCCTCGACGATCGCCTGCAATTCGGCCGCCAGCCATTCCGCCCGCCTGTCATTATGCACGGCGGCGATTGCCCTTTTCTCGGCAGACCCATCGATCAGCATGTCGCCGTGCCGTTGCAGCATCACGCGGTCGACCTCGAAAGCGATCGCATCCGCGCGAGGCGGGGCCAGCGTCATGGCCGCCACCAGCTCATCGCCGGAGCCGAGGTCGAAGAGATCGGCGACGATATCCGGATCGAGTCCGCCGTCATCGGCATAGAGGGAGTGCTTGCCGCGGGGCAGGGCTTCGAGGATGGCGGCGCCATAGCGCACCACGAGCGTGGCCTTGTCGAAACGGATGTCACCTGATGGTGGCGGTGTTTGCGCATCGAGCCATCGGCGGTTCGCCATCCATTCGGTGGCGCGGTAGAGGCCGGTGGCGTCGATCTCTTTTTCGACCTCGCGCTGTACGGCAGCTTTTTCCGCTTTGTAAGCCTTCTGCCCCTCTCGCCGTACAGGCTCCATCATCTGCCGCAGAAGGCGGGCTTTTGCTTCCTGCGAGGCCAGCGCGCGCAGTTTCAGCAGCCGATCGTAGTGCGGCTGTGTCAGGCCGGCATCTTGCGCATTGGCAAAGACGGGTTCATCGCCGCCGACATTCTGTTCCGCCATCTCGATTGCGGTGTCGCTGGCGAGCATCCGAAAGAAGATGGCGGCAATGTCGGGGGCGAGGGAAATGTCGAGGGCGACGAGGCGGCGGTAGATCGAGAGCAACCAGTCGCGGAATTGCTCGAAGACGCCGCGCATCTCGGGTGAGGGTGCTTTGGCTTCAATCAGATAGGTTTCGGCGGCATGTGCAAAGCGGGATTGCATGCTGGCGTCGATGGCCGCGTCCTTGCGGGGATTGCCGGTGGTGCCGCGATCGAGCGCGGCGAGTACGTCTCTTGCGGTGATTTTGATGCCGGATGCCGCGCGAGCGGAATCGGCTGCAATGGCGCGGGCGTTTTCGCTCCACCAGTTTTCGAGATGGGCGAAATCTTCGGTCACGATGGGGATATCGTGTGCCGCCATGTCCTGCATGGTTTCGAGGAAATAGCGGCTTGCTCCAAACAGGACAGTGGAGAGATCAGGCTTACGGAAAATGTCAAGGATCGCCTCGCCGTCGGCGCTGTTCGGAGCTCGGGGCGTGGCATCTGCATTGCGGTTCTCGCGGCTGAATAGGAGGCCGGCTGCGGCGGGAATATGTGCTTCCGCCGACTGGATGCGGGGCGAGGTTTTAGCGGACAGGACTTCGCTATCGGCTGAATTGTTGGTCAGATTGTTCAACGGGGATCCTCTTAAGAAATCGACTGGCGGTCAGGGCTGCGGGTGGGGACTGGTAATGCTCAGCCCGTCTGGATTGCGCTTCGTGTTTCCGGAATTTGTGACGCGGCCTGTCTTCTTCAGGACAGGGGAAGGCGACACCGCGCCATCGCCGACCCTTGCGTAGCCGAGGAGTATCGGTTCGGGGGCGGAATCGCCGCGGTTGCCCATCGGAACAAGACGGCGCGCGGGAGCGCCAATATGCGCGGCGGTAACTTCGGAATAGTTGAGGGCGTCCGAGCCGAAGCGCAGACTGTCCCTGAAGTCCGCATCCGCTTTAGATGGGGAGGAACGGGCCAGGTAGCCGGCCATGGGGATTTTGAAGTCGCTGCCGGTATCCTTTGCCACCCGCATTGCGTGGGTGTCGGCCCCTCCGGACGGATCCTTGCCTGTCGCCTCGATATATTTCTCGATATCCTCCGACGACGCGTAGACATGTTCGGCTTTGGTGTCTTTCAGCACTTCGGCGGTATGTTGTTGATGTCCCTCCGGGTCGCGCTCGCGAAATTTCGACGACTCCGCTGTCGTCGCCAGCTCCTCAAGTTGCTGGCGGGCCTGAACGGCCGCTTCGGGTTTTGATGCGGAAATGTGTAGGGAACCGCGCTTGCGTAGAAGCAGTCTCTCGCCGAGATCGGTCAAGAGTTCCTTGCCCACACCGGCAAAGCCGCCGGCAATGAACGTGTCCTCGAATTTTTCGATAATCTCCTGCTTGGGGTCGATGAGAAAGTGCTTGATGGTGTTCTGGGCGACGAGCTGAGTTGCCTGCGCCGCACCATCCTTGACGATTGTTTTGACCAAATGTTGCGCGACCGTGCTTATAGGAAGGAACTTCAGTACTGACGATGCGGCTTTTCCGAACGGGATCAGATCGGCGAGCGCGGTCGGGGCGTAAAGCATGGCCGCCAAGGTCTGCTTATCCTCCGGCAAACCCGCTTCTCTCGCAGCGGCAGTTCCGTCTCCTGCCGCTCGCAACGATTCCACAGCAAGGCCGCCTACAATGCCCGCGGTGCTTGTAGGGCCGAGAGCAATTGTCGTTCCGGTCGCAATCAGTGCCTGGCCGAGGGTTTCACCGGTCTGCCGGGTGTAACTGTTTTCGTATCCAGGCGCTGCCGGCAGCATCGTCTTGCCGTAATCGGCGACGTGTTCGCCTCCGTGCTGCAAGTTTTCGGAAATCTCTTTCAACAGAGGTTCGAATCTCTGCTCGACGTCTTCGGGCGTCAGGTCTCCTGCCAGCACTTCGGACATCACCCTCTGGGCGAGATCGCGCGGAAGGATGCTTTGCTGATCGATTTTCAATCGCAGCTTATCGACCTCGTCAGGAGTCAGCGATCCTGCAATGGCGATTTCGTCTACGAGCGCCTTTTTCCCTTCGGCGGGGCGGGTGTTGAGCAGCTGACCCGCGCCTTCGACTATGCGGCCACCACCTACAACAACACCCGTAGCTGTGCCCTTGCCCAGCTCCTTGAAATTTTGGATTGCGCTCTCGGTTGTTACAGTGGTGGACTTGGAATTCAGTACCGCATTTACTTCCTTGTCCGTGGTCTTTCCTTCCCGCACGGCATCCAGATAAAGCGTGCCGGTGCCTGCGTCGAACCAAGGCTGCGTTCGGACTTTTTCTTTGAGCACCTCGTACTGTTCGCTAGACAGCTTCTTCGCGTTACGGATCTCAGCAATGAGTTCTTCTTTTTTCCTATCGTCTTCGCTGAGACCGCTTTCGGCGGCGGAGGGAGCGTTTTCCGCGGTGTCTGGCCTAACGGCATTTGAGGCTGGCGCCTGTTGCAGTGTCGCTGGGCTTACAGGGCTTGTAGACGGAGGAGTTTCGGGATTCGTGGATGAGGCGACCGGCTCCTTCGCTGGATCATCGAAAGCCTTCGGCACCTGGCCGAACCGCTGCGCCATCTCTTCGAAGGAAGATAGGTTGTGGATATCGTCCTTCGTCAGCATCGCTGCAGAGGGGTTTTCGCGGAGCCAGCTTGCCGTCCGCGGCGACAGCGCCAGAATGCGTCTGTTGCGTTCGGCGTCGATTAGTCCCTGAAAAAACTCGCGATTCCCCGGCATCATCTGGAGGGGTGGGGGTGGGTTTCCCGTAACGCGAACATATGTAACCGCGAGATCTTTATCTTCCGCAACCTCATCTGGATTTTCATCCGAGGATTGAATAATGCTGCTTGCGGTGGCTGCGGCCTGCTGGTCCCGCTTCCGCGACAAGGCGTTATTGTCCTGCATGCTATCCATGACTGTCTCCCATTCGGTCGAGAGACAGGGTTAGGTGCGCAAGGGTTGTTTTATAAATCGGGGGGAAATGCCGATGGCAAACGAGACTGATGTGCGTGGGGCTTCGGCCGGAGGCAATAGCGGCAGATTGGCAATCGCGATCCTGGCTGCGGTCGCGCTGGTCTGCGAAATCGCAAGGTTCATCACAGTTGGTGCCTATCCGGCGGCTGGCTTGCCCAGATTTATCGGCGAGACAATAGGCGGCGCGGCGCCGTCATTCATATTGGGCTTGATCGTGTTCTCAGTCGTCCGGTCCTTCCGACGCCGGCCTGGACGGCCATTCGCTGGCCTGCTTAGCGGAATGATCGTCGTCCTTGCCGTATCCTATGCGCAGTACAGGGGCGAGCTCCTTCACGTGGGCTAACTCAATAGCGTAGCGTGAGCGTAACGGGGGCAGTATGTTTTCGAAGAATTTCGGCCATCGGCTGGCCGCGGCCGTGATTGCGATCTCTTCCTCTCTCGTCTCCTTCGCTTTGGGAGTTGCCGGTCAGGACACCCGTTTCCCGCCGGAATTTCTCTTCGGCATCAGGGCGGGAGACAGCTACGAGAGCATCCTGTCGCAGCAAGGCTGGTATGCCTGTGGCGATGCCAAAAGACAGGCCGCCTGCTTTGACGAGGCAAGGGTTCTCGGCCAGGTCGGCAAGTATGAGATTGGAATGGTGGAGGGCAGGGCATATCTCGCCCTCTTCACGCCGTCTGGTCCTCACGCCTTCTGGCCGACGGTCAGAGCAACGAAGACTTTCAATGGTGGTGTCAGCAACCTCGTCGAATTCCACACCAAGAACGCGGATATCGATGTGGTCAAGGCGGTTCATGATCTCGGTCCCAAGGAGGCGTTGAACAGGTTTTCGCGTTATCTGGCGGACGGCAATCCGAATCTGCAGCGGGTGACGATCGTTCCAATGGATCTGCCGCCGGAAACGGCGTTCCCTGATGCCAAGGCCTATCTGAGAAGCCTGCCGCCGGGTGCAGTCGAGATTTCCGTATCGCTCTATTTCGATGAGCTCACGATCGTGAGTTTTCTGCCTTCGGCCTCGCAGCGACCGATGCTGTTTCCGGGGCATTGCATCGAAAATTGCGAAGCTGAGGCGCGGGATGGCAATAAGTGAAACATTGCGGAAAGTGCAACCATGGGGTTCATGGAAATTATCGTCGTCTTGCTGGTTCTTTACGTCTGCAATCGCCTGTCGGAGGCATTGCCCACGGGCTTCTTGTTTCGCTTGCCATATGGCTGCTGACGGTGCTGGCCGCCTTCGTTGGCCTTGCAGCAGTGCTCTTCATCAAGGGTAGCCTTCCGCACCCCTATGTCACGAACGGTGAGATCATCATCAAGGAGATGCAGAACTTTTTCCTGGCTCTGATTGCTTCGCCCTTTGTCGTCTGGTTCTACCGAAACAGACGCCGGGCGAAGGCCGCCGCACCGCCGGCAGATGGCTGATCGGCAGGCGGAACCGAGCGCCGGCGGGCAGGGCGCCCGCCGGTCCGTTGATGGGTTTCAAAAGGCTTCGCGGCTGTCGCTTCTCGGATCCCCCTCGACCTGCTGCGGCCGGTAGAGATCGCCACGGGCGTTGCGCCGCCAGGGGCGGGCGAGATTGGCCGGGTCGGCGGTGATCTCGGCGATTGCGATGCCGGGTCTGCCATCATCAGGGCAACGAGCTGCCCACTGGCCCTTGGGGCCGGCGATGCCGCAGGGGGCGATGACGCTTTGCGGCGCGTGGGCGGCGTAGCTCACCCAGAATGTGTTGCTGGCCGCAACTCCCAGGACTTCAGCGGCGAAGGGAGGGGCGGCGGAGGGGACTTCGCCGGATGTGGCGAAGAGCGCGCAATCGACGTCGAGCCGCTCATATTCGGTGAAGATCTCGTGATAGTGCGACTCTATGCCGGCAGCGCAGCCGAAGCGCATGCCGTCCACCTCAAAGGTGACGGGAATCCTGCCCGGCGAATACATGAAGGAAATCTTGGTGTGGGAAAGCAGGCGCTCGTCATAACGCGTCACCAGTTCGCCCCGATCGGAAATGACATAGAGGCTGTTATGTGGCCGGTGCGGCGGGGTCAGCCGATGGGGGCGCCGAAGACCGTCCAGAGCTTCAACTTCTTTGCGTGCTTTCTCGTCTCCTCCAGCTCCTCGCACAGGACCTCCCATTGGTAACGGCTCCAGTCGGCAGCGCCGATCTCCCTGGGGCCGATTTCGGAGAGGAGGCGTTTGCTGGGAAAGCAGAGCGTTCCCTCCGGGAAGTGGATCAGCCGGGCGCCGGCCTTGCTCGCCTGGCGCATTAGGTGGCGCGTCTCGGCGCCGTTGGCGCGGAATGCTGCGGCATCGCGCGGATCCAGGCAGACCGAAGTCTGGGCGACCGCCAGCCGCAGGGATTTGCCGGCGGGCTCATCCGTCGGCTTCTTGCGGATATGGCTGAGGGCTGAAGTATAGGATTCGCCGGTTCGTGCGGCGCGGGCGCGAACCTTGCGTTTGAGATTTCCATTCTGGGTCATGGTCTGGCCTTTCCGTCACGGACGCATGTTCCCCGGCAACCACGCCCGAGCGATCGGACCTAGGTTTTCGAACCCGAGACGGAAGTCCCTTTGCCTCCATGTTGAAGACCCTGCCGGGGAGGATCGCTGGAGGTTGGGCACAGGCCACGCCTGACGAGAAAGATGTCGATGCCGTGGCGATTCGTCAATCTGGGAAGGGCTGCGAAGGAAGATCGGCGAACGCGGCGGAACATCCGCCGCGTTTCGGCTCCTCACGTAGGGTCAGGCGCCGTTCGCTGCGGCAATGCCGTCGAGTTTCGCCATCACGTCTGCCGACAATTCGATATCGGCCACCGCGAGGTTCTCCCTGAGATGGCCGCGCGAGGAGGTGCCGGGGATCAGCAGGATGTTCGGCGCGCGCTTCAGGAGCCAAGCGAGGGCCACCTGCAGAGGCGTGGCGCCCAAGCGGGTAGCGACATCAGAGAGCGTCGAGGGCTGCAGGGGCGAGAAGCCGCCGAGCGGGGAGAAGGGCACGTAGGCGGTGCCTTCGGCGGCGAGCTTGTCGATCAGCGGATCATCGCCGCGGTTGGCGAGGTTGTACTGGTTCTGGACGCAGACGATCTCGGTGATCCTGCGGCCGTCATCCACCTGTTTTGCCGTAGCATTCGAGAGGCCGATATGTTTGATCAGTCCCTGCTGCTGCAGCTCGGCCAGAACCGTGAGCGGCGCTTCGAGCGAGCCTTCGGCCGCGCCATGCACATCGAACATGGCGCGCAGATTGACCACCTCGATGACATCGAGGCCGAGGTTCTTCAGGTTGCTGTGGATCGCCGCGGTCAGTTCTTCCTTCGAGAAGGCCGGGTTCCAGGAAGCATCGGCCCCGCGCAGCGCCCCGACCTTGGTGACGATGACGAGATCGTCGCCATAGGGGTGCAGCGCTTCCCTGATGATCTGGTTGGTGACGTGCGGGCCGTAGAAATCGCTGGTGTCGATGTGGTCGACGCCGCTTTCAACCGCTTCGCGCAACACGGCGATCGCTTCGTTTCGGTCCCGCGGCGGGCCGAAGACGCCCTTGCCGGCGAGCTGCATGGCACCATAGCCGAGCCGTTTTACCATGCGGTCGCCGATCTTGAAGGTTCCGGATTTTTCGGCAGTAGACATGAATTCTGGATCTCCGTTTGAAGGCAAGGCCACTTTCACGTGAGAATGGAATTAAGCCTCTAACATTGCTTCGGCAATTGGCTATAGTCCGGACAGGCTGTCCGGCAAAAAGGACAATAAATTGAGGCGGGGCATGAAACAGGGCAGACCTGAAATCAGCGACGTCAGAGCTTTTGTCGCCGTAACGAGAGCTGGCGGTTTCCGCGAGGCCGGGCGGGCAGGCCATATGAGCTCATCGGCGCTCAGCGATGCGGTGCGCCGGCTGGAGGCGGAGCTTGGTGTCAGGCTGCTCAACCGCACGACACGCAGCGTGGTGCCGACGGAGGCCGGTCGCGGGCTGATGGAGCGGCTCGGCCCCGCCTTCAGCGAGATCGACGCGGCGCTTGATTTCGTCAAGGATTTTCGCAATCGTCCGGCCGGCACGCTGAAGCTCAATGTGCCCGTCAGTGCCGCAAGGCTGGTGCTGCCGCGCATCGTGCCGCCGTTTCTGAAAGCCTACCCGGATATCCGGCTCGAAATCGTCACCGAGGAGAATTTCGTCGATATCATCGCCGCCGGCTGCGATGCCGGCATCCGCTATGACGAACGGCTGGAGCAGGATATGATCGCGGTGCCGATCGGCCCACGCATCCAACGTTTTGCCGGCGGCGCCTCAGCTGCCTATCTCGCCGAACATGGGCGGCCGGAACATCCGCGCGATCTCCTCCACCATGCCTGTATCCGCGGGCGTTTTGCCGGCCGTGCCATCCCGGTGTGGGAATTCGAGCGCGACGGCGAGTTCGTCAAGGTCGATCCGCCAAGCCCGCTGATCGTCCAGAATGGCGGCGGCACCGATCTCGCCATAGATGCGGCGGTTGCCGGAACGGGCGTCATCTTCACCTTCGAGGACTGGCTGAGGCCCTGTTTCGAGAGCGGCGCGCTGGAGCCGGTGCGGGAGCCCTGGTGGGAGAGCAGACCGGGGAGGCTGCTGCCGCAATGAGGAGATTGCAAGCGGGGCCGGATTAAACCGGCCCGCTGGCTGTTTTACGATAGCTTACATCACGCAGGCTCGATCAGTGCCGCCCATCTCCAGAGATCGTCCATCTGGTTTGGCGGAATGCCCATGGCCACCGCGAGCAGATCAATGCGCGAATCTTCGCGCGCATAGTCCTGTGCGTCTTCGATCATGATGCGCACCGTTTCCTTGTCCTTCGCCGACAGATCGGACAAGCGGTCGACGGCCGAGAGGACATCGGCCTTGAAGATCGGCGGTTCGAGTTCGAGAGCGGCTAGCCAGAGCTGCCACTTCCGGAGGGGCGGGAAGCGGTCTTCCGACCCCGTTGGGTCGCGAAGGTATTTCGCAATGGCGGGCTCTTGGTCGTCATGAGCGATGAGATCCAAATTGGGCTGATCACGGGTGAATATTTCGAGGATCGTCCCGGCTCCATCGTAGCGAACGTACACAGTGGTCATGCAAATAGCCTCTTGCAGGTGTAATCATGCCAGCCGCATACGAAGAAGGAGGCAGCAGCCGCCGTGCTCGTTACCGAGACGTACCTCCAGAGCTGACCATTAACATTGCTGCGCGCCTTGCCTGCTGCAGCACTTTGGTCGGGATAATCATTGCCTGAGCGCGATCGGCATCGCACTTGATGGGCAGCACCGGTTGTGTAGCTGGCAGCAGCGGCATCTGAGACAATCCCGAGGCAGTCTTGTCCCGTGCTTGCAACAACGGTGTCAATCAGCACCCAGACATCTACACTCAGTCCCACAGGGATATTGCTCGGTATTGCCAAGCCCTGCACATTGGCGTTGGCCGTGAACCACGTATAGGTATCGGTTTTGACCTCGTTGCCCGTTTGCCAGAACGGAACGATATTCCCCGATGCGTTTGTGATGACGAGGCCGACGCGGCTCCCGGGCAAGCATTCCCACCCGGCCGGCTTCGTGACTCCTGCCTCTGATCCCGACAGCGACATGACGAAATCTGTGGTGCCATCTGATAAATTCCTAACGGCATACAGGAAATAGGTTTTTGACGCCTGCACAGCCCCCGTATCGAGTAGCTGAACAAGCGTTTTTGCCGTCACAAGGGTTGTCTGATGCTTCTTGCCGCCAAACCAGCCAACGCCCGGGGCGATGGTTACGGACGCAACGCCGGCATAAGCGGGGATGAATCCTGTAAAGAAATCAAGTCCGGTAGCAACACAGACATATTTGACAACACTACTTGCCAGAACCTTCTTTAGACCCCAGCCTGCCGCACTGTCCGCAATGGCGAATTCGTCGGCATCGACGATGTCGGTCTTTGCTGCTGCACCGTGAAGCCAGCCGGCAAGGGTATTGGCAACGTCGTTGTAGATCGCGAGCGTCTTGCGATACCAATGAAAGGCTGAAAATAGCCCTCCCGAACGAGCGACCGGAGTATCTTCCGGATTCGTTGCATAGGCGGCCGCAAGGCCAGCGCTGGCATTTGCGTCCGTCGCCGACTGAGCCGCTTCAGCGGCTTTTTGCTGGGCAGTTTGCGTCAGATCGGCAACATTGGGAATGTCATCGGCAATATCAGCCACAGTCTCCAGGTATTGCGAGACGGCGGCGACGGCCTCCAGCGCATCGCCTTTGCCGCTGAGCGCCAGAACGTCCGCAATCAGCTTGTCGATCGTTGCTGAATCGAACGACGGCGGGATGGTGACTGCACGGGCCGCTCTCTCCTTGAGTTGCTGGAGCCTCATCACGACGAGGTCAAGCGCCTGCTCGACTGTCTCCGCATAATAGGCGCCTTGGTTTTCCAGATCGGTTTCCTGAGTGAAGGGCACGTCCAGCAGCAGAGTTATCCTGGTGCCGTCCGCCGGAGCCGGCACGATGACCGCGCTGCCGCCGCCATCGTTGCCAGCGCCGGTCACTGTGTAGTCGGCGTCGAGTACCAGGATCGAATCCGTGCCAGATGCGTCCGTCCGGATCACCTGGAGATGATGGGGCTCCAGGATTTTGAACTGGTATTCGAAAGCCATGGTGACGCCGTCCCCATTATACGGGCCGGATCGGTTTATCTCGCTCGAAATGGTCATATGATTGTACCTCTGGTTTCCTGAACCATAGGCTCAGGAAGGTTGTCGGCCTGACGTGGCGACTATCGGCCTTGAGCGGCGAGACGGTCTTGCCTCGTCACGGGGCTGTGACAGCAGGCGCTACGGCCATGTCTACGGGCCGCAGCACTATATCAATGCGTGGCTGGCGGTGGCGGACGGCGGATGAAGTGGTAAGGCTGAAGGGGAAATTCGAGAAGGCGTCGGTCGGAAAGTGAGGCTTTTGCCAGGGTGCCTGCGATTTCTCGCCGCCAGGTTTTCCCTGTCACTCAGCGATTAAGTATGGATGTCTCGTACTCATTCACAATTTCGTCCTGAGACGGCTTCCTGCGGTTTTTCTTCGTCAAATCCGCCTCGATCGACTGCCTGAGATCGCGTGGAATATCCTGATATTCTACGGCGATATCGTAGCTCTGATCGTCGGCAAGCGAGTTTGCCTGATAAAGGCGGCCGCGGTCTTTTGTGGGATTCCAGCCAGTGACGAATGAGCCCGGCGAGCTGATGACGATCGGGAACAGCAGGCGGTTGATCATTTTCTGGATATCGCTCTGGGTCGGGTTCTGGCCGTCGTTCTTGTCCTTGAATACGTCCATCTGGTCCAGGAGCGCTAACCGGAACTCAGCGACGCGGTGCGGGACACTGTAGGAGGTGGCGAAGCCGCCGTCCTGGGCGAAGAAGCCGAGCGATTCCAGCTGAGGTTTCGCGAGTTCGAAGGCACTATTGATATCCAGGCTTTCGAGCCGGGCCTGGCGCTGGTCGGTGAGGGCCATCTGCCGCCAGCCGGTGACCTTTTCCCAGTCCTTGTCGGAGAGCTTGGAGCGATATCCAAGGAGATCGATCTGCGAGAAGGCCGCCGGATCCCTGGCGAACTCGGTCTGCAGGTCGTAGAGCGTCTGCGTGTCCGTCGCCGGCTGGCCGTAGGCGCGGACTTTTTCCTTGTAGTCGCGCAGCGCCAGCATGCCGGATGGGCCGATGGCCTGCTGGATGTGGACGGGCAGTTTCGTCGGGTCGAAGGTCGGGTCGGCGATGACCTGGTTGTTGGCCCATTCCTGCACCTGCACGCGCTGGGCGTCGATCGCCTTCTTCAGCGAGACGGTATAGCCGTTCAGCTGTGCCTCGGTGGCGGCGCGCAAGGCGGGGTCGGCGATGCTGTTCAGGCTTTCTTCGATCCTGCGCAAGCTCTCGGGATTGTAGTTCGGCAAGGACATGGTTTTCTCGTCGACGGTGCCGGATGTGCGGAAGCCGATGATCTGGTTTGCGGTATGGGCCGTCAGCGCGGTTTCGCCGGCGCGTCTGGGATCGCGGCCGAGCACGAGGATGTTGCCGTCGGCGTCGTAGCCGCGGAAGATGCCGATCTGACCCTTCTCGCGATCATCCGGGGTGTTGCCGCCGTTCTTCCCGGCACCTTTGCTTTGAGGCGAGTCCAGCACGACGATATCGCCGGGGCGGGGTGTCTGCGTCGGCAGGCCGAAATGGCGGAAGCTTGTGGCATCGGCCGCAGTGCTTCCGACGGGGCCTGCGGCCATGCCGAGGACGGCTCCCGTGACATCGGTCAACCAGGGCTGGAGCGACGGAGCGACCGTGGTGCCGGCGGCATTCCTCACGAAGCTGGCCACCGCCAGATCGTCCTTCACCTTGCCGGGGAAGGTAAGCGTGGCGGCAACGGTGCGGAAATCCTCCGCGCCGCCCGGCTGGCGCGGCGGGGTCTGAGTGGTCGACACCTGCGGGCCGGCGGGTTGCTGGCCAGTTGTTTGAGAGCGGGCGATCTGCGGGGCTGCTGTCTTGCCCGTCGAAGGCTGCGCGCCAAGTGTGCGGGTTCCCCCGGTTCTGCTGCCGACGCCGTCCGTTTCGAGGCCGGTGGTTCTTGCGCCTGCTGCGGAGGACTGAACCGGGCTGTCGATCTGCGGCTGGCCGCCTGTACCGCTATCGGCGTTTGCGGGAGCGGCATTGGCGTCAGGCACACCGGTATAGGTCGGCGGCCGGCCGGCGATGATGTCTGTTGTGTTCTGCCGGGCCTTTTCCTCGGTGACGGCGGGCTGCAGCGATTTCAGCAGGGCGGTGCTGTCGGCCGGCAGCATACGGTCGCGGGCGTCTTTCACATATTGCTCGGCCTTGATGGCGCTGTCATTGGCGATGCGCAGCGCGACATTCTTCGTCGTGTCGGAGACGAACCGGGCGCGTTCCTGGTCGAGCCTTTCCTTGCTCCAGCCCTGCATATGGCCCTGATGCTCGATCTCGGCCACGCCCTTGCCGATCTCGGCATCCACCTTGGCCGGATCGCGGTACACGGCGACGGCGCCGGTGCCGGCGGATTTGATGCTGTTGGCCGAAGTCTCGGCAAACCACGCCTTGCGCTGGTCGAATGTGTGGCGGATCGTGCTGTCCAGGAGCGTGTTCATGCTGGCGCGGCTGGTCTCTTCATAGGTGCGGGCAGCACCCGGCGTCAGCCCCTTGCCGAATTCGGCGCGCTTCTGCTCGGCAAGCTTTTCGAAGGCGGCGCGGCCTTCCACGGCGGCGCGGCCGGTCAGTGTCAGGAAGCCCCCCTTGCCATGAAGCGCCTCGCGCGACCAGTCACCGAATTTCGTTTGGCGATCCTTGGCGGCGTTGGCATTGTCCAGCTCTTCGACCTTCACGACGGCATCGGCCAGAGTGCCGAGGCCGGTTGCCGCATTCTGCATGCCGCGGCCGATGGCGGCGCCGAACGCCTCCGCATCGGCCCTGACCGTGAAGCCCTCGGTATATTCCGGGCGGAGTGCTACGCGCTGCTGCGTATCCTGATAGGTCGGAACAGTCGGCATTCTTCACCTCACTTGATATATCCAAGCGTTTTCGCCTGGGTGTAAACCTTGCCCGAGCCGCCGAGGATCGTTCCCACTGCATCGAGATAACCGCCCTTGACGGCGGCGTCGGCGCGCATGCGGTCGAGTTTGGCGCTCGCGAGCTGATTGGTACCCTGCACCTTATAGCCGTAGGCCTCGCGATAGGCATTGGTGCGCACATTCAGCGCGTCGATCTCGCCCATCTTGGCGGCGTCGACGATCGTATCGAGCGGCGAGCCGAAGGAGAGATCGACGCCGTTTGCGGCCATCGCCGCGCGCTGGCGGCCTTCGAGCTGGGATGTCTGCAGGCGCTTCTGCTGCTCTTCCTGCTTGCCGCGCTCAATTGCATCCTTCGCCTGTTTATCGGCGATCTGCGCATTCATTTCGGCGACCTGGGCGTTGTATTTGTTCGCCTCTGCCGTTGCCTTTGCCTGCTGCACCTGGCCGGCGGCGCCGAGAAGCGTCGAGCCCAGTGTCAGCGCAAGACCAAGATCACACATTCGTCTCTCCCGATTTAGGGGCTGTCTGCATTTCGAATAGCCGGAATGAATGCCCGTTGATCTCGACCGGCTCGAACAGCTGGAAGCCTAACCATTCGAGCCAGCGCAGGGAGATCGCGTTGCGCGCATCCACAAAGTTTCGAAGCAAGCCGTAGCGGCTCAATAGTTGAGCCGGCCAATTGCGCGAGATCTTGAGAAAGCTGCGGAAATTCTTCTCCACGGCGTCCGTGCCGAGCAGCCAGGGCGCACCGATGCCGGTTAGGATGTTGATATCGCCGACACCCCACATCACCTCCGGCCGGCCATCGAAGAGTGCGGTCCAGGCAAGGGAAGAGTGGCGGTAGGAGAAGGAGAGCCCCGAAAGCGGCGAGCGCCCGGAAGCGGCGAAGACCTCATCGCGGTCGGCCTGGCGCATGCGTCCGGCAATCTGGCGTATATGGCTCGCCCGCGCCTTGATGATGGCGATTTCAGCGGCCAAGGGTGACATCCGGCATGATGGACAGGATCGTCATCGGAAGCGGGTCGAACTGTTTCACCCACATGGCGCCGCTGGTGTTCCAGTCCCAATAGGGAGTGATGGTCAGGTCGCCGGTATAGAGGCTGATCGCCTCGTTCCAGTTCTCGTTGCGGCGCTGTTTGTATTCGACCAATGTGCCGTCCTCGCGCGCACCATCCTGTGGCCCGGTGAAGATGCCGCGGGTATTCTCCACCCGGAAGGTCACTTCGGAAACGGATTTGCTGCGGCCCTGCACAGTCCCGAGGCCCTGCACCTGGCCGACATCGAGATCGAGCGTCTGGATCGCCGCCGTCACCGGCAGGCCGATATGGATTTTCGAGGCGGCGTTCTGCAGCCGCACGCTGCCACCTGTGACGGTCAGGTTGCGCACGACATTGCCGTCTGCGAGCGCCACGAGCGTCTGACCCTCGAGATAGCCGAGGCCGTTCAGCGTGGTGGCCGGAAGCCCGGAATAGGTCAGGCCGCAGTCAACGAAAAAAGCATCCTGCACATCCTCGAAGGCGCGGCTGTGTAACCGCTCGATATAGCGTTTCTGCTGGCCATTGATTGTGCGGCGAACGATGAAATAGGGCACGTCCTCACCGTTCTCCTCGATGACAGTGACATCTTCAAAGACGGCATCGGCGCCGCTTTCGTGGCGCGTCCAGGCCCAGACATCCTGCTCCTTCATGTAGGTGAGCGAGACCAACGCCCCGTCGTCGAGCACCACCCAGACGACGGAATCGGGCGCCTGGGCATAATCCCAGGCTGATATCTCGCGTCCCTTGAAGAGGTGGCGGGCGAGGATAGTCAGGTCCTTCCCGACATAGCTGTCCTGCGTATAGTCATAGGAGAAGTCGCGCACCACGCCGCCAAGGCGCTGGGCAAAAAGCACCGTATTGCCGACGACGATCGGCTGCACCTTGGCGGCCCCACGATAGCCCTGGTTATCGAGCTTGATGGCGGAGGGGGAAATCGCATCCGCTGCCGAGCCGCCGGTGACGATCCATTCGGAGCCTGATGTCAGCAGCAGCAGGCCGCGCACCGAGATCATCGAGCGGATCTCGTTCACCTGCCTTGCGCGGATGCGGAAGGTGACGGCATCGCTTGCCTTGGCGGGCGAGGAGACGCCGAAATTCTCGTAATTGGCGGATTGGCTGAGCCAGACAGCCTGCGGGTCGTTCTGTGTCGAGGCGAAGGCGAGGCGCTGCTCGATAAAGGTGACGCAGCGCGGATAATTGCCTGCCGCATCGAAAGGGTTGCGGCCGCTCTGCGGCGTGTCGGAAAGGTCGGGCGTGATATTCTCGTCATCGAAGGAGAGGCCCGTCGTGCCGCCGACATAGCCGAAAATACCGTTGTCGTCGCGGTAGACGATATAGCGCGCCGCGCCTGACACCGCCGCCCAGGTGACACGGTTGATGCCGCCCTGGATGGCGAGATCGTTGACGACGGCGCCGGCATTGGACGGCAGGCTTTCCTCGCCGCTGTCGGCCACGGCGGAAATGCGATAGCGGTATGTGGTTGCCACATAGCCCGGCTTGCCCGCTGTATCGCCGGGTTTGCTGACCGTCGGTGTGCCCGCCGGCGGATTGATCAGCGGCTTGAACAGGACAGTGACCAATGTCCAATTGTCGTCGGCCAGCCGCCCGAGTTTGCGCACGGGGTGGTTGACGTGGCAGAGGTAGAGCACATCCGCCTCCTGCACGAAGACGAGATCCTGCACATCGTCAGCCGTGTAGGCGGTCGCGACCTCGTAGGGGGACGCACCCGAGAGTACCAGCCCGCCATCGCGGAAGATGCGGATATAGTGGTCGCCGAACTCAAGGATATAGGTCTGCTCGGTATTGAACTGGAAGCGGATCAGCCGTGCGCGGAGCGCACTATTCTTGATCTCATGAACGAATTGCAGCCCGGCCCGGTTCGAGACACCGCCATGCGGATGCACAAAGACATTCAGCGCCGTGCGCAGACCGCTCTGATATTTGGTGAGATCGACACGCGCGCCGAGTGCGGGCGAGAGTTCGCCGGCGGTGAAGGAGGGTTGGTAGGCGCGGAAATCAGCCATGGGTGCGCACCGCAATCAGTTCGCTGACGAAATTCTCGCTCGTGTGCCTTATCTGATTGGCCTCAGCCTGCTCGGCCGCCCGCTGGCTGTTTTGCGCCATCGCCATCGCATCGGCGCGGATTTTCGGATCGCGCGTCAGCGGCATGGCGAGCCGCACGGCGAGATGCCAGGAAAGCGCCTCGACGAAGAGCGGAGCATATCTGCTCGGGTCGGTCAGGCGGAAGGTGTAGCGCAGCAGGGCCGGCGAGAGATCGCAATAGAGGCGGTCGCCCTCCAGCGCATAGGGGTACTGCAGCTCGCGCCCGGCCTCGTCGAGATCGGGGTGCAGCTCTTCGGGCGGCGCGGCGACGTCAGCGGAATAACGCGGCCTGATCCAGCGGATCTGCAGGCAATCTGCCGGCCGCGCGTAGGAATGACGCCAGACGCCGGGCTTGTCGTTGTCCAGCGCGCCGAGCGCCAGCGTCTTGCCCGCCGCAGCCCAAGGGAAGGATTGCAACAGGACGTCGCGGGTCTGCGCATAGAACTGATTGCAGGCGCGCGCTTCCGCGCTCTGTTCGGTGAGATCGTTGATATTGTCCTTGCCGATATTGGAAAGGGCGAGATTGCAGATAGAGACGACGGTAGCCATGAACCAACCTCTTGAGTTGGAATAGGGCTAGCGTGTGGATGGTTGTCGGGGTGAAGTGGCTAGACTTTCATCCGTTCGGCAGTGACGAAACGCGAACAGTAAAAGCAATTGGTGTCGATGATGCAGCCCGCACAGTCGGGTTCGCAAAGGAGAGGCGGGAAACAAGGTCTCGGCGGAATGGTTGTCGTTGTTTCCGGCGGCTGCTAGGGCATCCTCCCAGCCATGCCCGACCTCGAAGGAACAACAGTGAAGAACCCGGTCTTTCTCATCATCATGTGCGCCGTCCTGCTGGTTGCGATCGCCGGCCTTGCGATCAGTTCCGCCCGGCTGGTCGGCCTGTTCTAGCCTGCTCATTGATAGGCCGGCGGCTCTCCCTGATCACTTGATATCCAGTGAACGAAGACTGAAACGCCGCGCGCCTTCAGCCTCTCCATTACTTGCCGGGCCGGGCTCCCCGGCGTCATGACATCGCGATAGATATCGTCGTCGTAGATCTTCACGCCGCGCAGATCGGGCATGTCGAGCAGCGCGGGCAGGTTGGCGAGATCGACGCCGAGGGTGAGATGTTGCAGCTTCATTGGTGGTCTCAGTGTTTCGAGATCGACGAGGCGGACCATCGAGGTGAAATCGAGCGTGGTGATGTTGGGGCAATTGGCGATGCCCGACATGTCGGCCACATCGAAGCTCTCATCTTCGCCGCCCCAGAATTTCCAGATATAGGAATAGATCGTGTTGCCGCCGTCGAAATAAAGCGTATCCACCTTGTCCAGCATCTCCCGCGTCAGCGGATAGCGCTCCAGATAGGTGCGCACCGGCAGAAGCGGATGATATCCCTCCCTGTCGAGATCGACGGGGCGGTCAAGCACATGTTCCGCCAACTCCTCGCGCGTGCCGAGATCGATGATGCCCTTGTCCATCATGGCGGACATGACGACGAGCTTGAGATTGGGATCGCCGAAGGGGGCGCCCGGCGCTCCCGAAGGTTCGGGATAAAAGGCGGCGCGGGTCACTTTCGCCGTGCCAAGCATGGTTGCGGCCGTTGCGCCGACCAGTAGATTGCGTCTTCGGATCATGCCGCCTCATGCACCAGGGATCGGGTCTCCGCGACAGAAGCTAGTGCAGCCGGTGGATGAAAAAAAAGGTGGGCTACCACACAACAGCAGGTAAAATCTGCACGCCGAAGGGGATGTACGGCCTGCTCCCGAATGCCTGATGCTGCCGGATGATTATCGGAAACGTGGCTCGCGGCGGGCGTTGTGCAGAAGTTCGCTGGCGGTGGCGAAAGTGCCGAAGAGCTGCAGCAGCCGCTTCTCCTCCTTGCCGTCGATCCGATGTCGCGCGCAGAACTCAGTGACGGACCAGACCTTGGTCAGGGCATCATGTTCGACATCTGCAGGCTCTACGCGTTCCATGGCTGCATCCTCCCTGAACAAAAATACCGCCACACTGTGAAATGGCGACTAACGAAAAGTGATTAGTCAGGACATGCTGCAGCGCCGCGCCGGTTCAAGAGGCGGGATATGGATAAACTGCTGCGCTGATTTCCTGGGCTCTGGGATGAAAGGTGCCGCCAGTTCCTATACCCGCCCCGCCACTGCCAGATAGGCCGAAATCGTCAGCACCGAAAGCACTGTCGAGGCGAGCACGACGCGGCCCGTGACGCTTGCCTCACGGCCGTAGAATTCGGCCAGCATGAAGGGGCCGGTGCCGGTCGGAAGGGCTGCGAGCAGCACGGCGGTATGGGTGGCGGCCGGGGGCAGGTTCAGGAGCGGTGCAGCGATCAGCCAGGTGACGGCGGGCTGGGCGATCAGCTTCAGGCCGACGAGAATGCTTGTCGTTGTTGCCCGCGCGCTCGCTTCGCCGGCCTTGGTACCGGCGAGAAACAGGCCGAGCGCGATCAACGCGCAGGGCGAGGCGGCGCCGCCGAGAAGCTTCAGGAAGGCATGGATGGGGGCGGGGAGCGCCACACCCGAGACCATGACCACCGCGCCAAGGGCGGGTGCAACGAGCAGCGGGTTTTTGGCAAGCGACCGGGCGGTCTTGACGGCGATATCGCGTCGCCGTGTTTCGGATTGCAGCCCGCCTTCAATGAGGATGATGGCGATGGCGAAGAGCACGCAGACGGTGAGGATTGTGGAGATCAATGTCGGCGCCATACCGGTGTCTCCGACCAATGACAGAACGAGCGGAAAGCCGATGAAGCCGGTATTGGCATAGCTCGCGTTCAGCCCGTCGATCGCCGCATCGGCAAGATGCCGGCCCTTGGCGACGCGCCAGAAGAGCGTGGCACCGAAGATCACGGCGCAGCCTGATGTGAAGGCGAGAATGAAGCCCGGCTGCCAGATCTCGGCGGGTCTGGCATTGGCCATGATGTCGAAGAGCAGCGCTGGCAGGGCAAGATAGACAACCAGCCGGTTGACCTCACGCGTGGCATTTTCGCCAAGCGCCCCGGTCTTTCGGGCAATCCAGCCGGCGAGGATGAGAGCAAAGATTGGCAGGACAATCGACAGGTTCGTCAGCATCGGGCAACTCGGGCATTTCGGCAGAGCTCCGCGATCGGGAGCGATCCTTGCCTAGCTTTTGCGATCAAGATAATCCAATGTCATCTCGGATGCTGATTGATACCTCTGGAGTATCGAATGGACACACGCCATATGCGGTATTTCGTAGCGCTTGCCGAAACATTGCATTTCGGCCATGCAGCGGCGCGGGTGAACATGAGCCAACCGCCCTTCAGCCGGCAGATATCAGCCATCGAAAAGCGGCTTGGCGTCAGGCTCGTCGAGCGCAACTCGCGCAATGTGGCGCTCACGCCTGCGGGCCAGCATTTCCTTGCCGATTGTCGCGCCGTGCTTGAACGGTTCGATGCCGCCTGCCGTGATGTGCAGCTGGTTGCGAGCGGCATGAAGGGTGAGCTGAAACTCGGCTTCATGATGCATGCCGCCCATAGCGTTATCCCGGCGCTGGTGCGGCTTTACTCCGAGGCACGGCCGGATGTGAGGCTGATCCTGGAGGAGCGCATACCCACCGATATCGAGGAGATGCTGACAGAGGGCTTGCTCGATGCCGCCGTCACTTTCGGCGGCGGCCCGGCATCGCATCTCAGGACGCTGCTGCTTGCCCGCGACCGGCTGTGCCTGATCGTGCCTTCAGGCCATACGCTGGCTAAGGCCGAAGGCATCGGGCCGCAGGATCTCGCCGGCGAAAAGCTGATTGCCGCGCCCGCGACGGTGGCGCCGACCTTGCGTTCGGGGATCGGTCTCTATTGCGCGGCCGGCGGCGTCATCCCGCATTACGCCTTCGAGCCGCGCCTGCAGCACACGATCATCCGGCTGGTGCAGGAGGGGCTTGGCGTGGCGCTGATCCCGCAATCGCTGTGCAGCGATCTGGCCGAAGGGGTGGTTGCGCGGGCGATTGAGGATGCGCCGGGGTTCGATGTTGTGCTCTGTGCCTTGCGGACGGCGAAGAACCCCGCGGTGCCGGAGTTGTTCGAGGTGGCGGCGAGGGCGATCAGAGACCCCGCCCCAAACCCCTCCCCACAAAAGGGAGGGGCTTAACCTGCCGCACTGGCTTTCCAGAACTTCGACGTTTCGGAACAAGCGAGGCGGTGCCCCAGGTTAGGCCTCCCCTTTGTGGGGATGGGTTGGGGAGGGGATTTCATCTACTTTCTTCAGCTACCAATACGATAAGGCAGGCCCAATCTACCCCAGCAGCCCCAGCCTCCGTCCCTCAGCCGCCGCCTGGCCCCTGGATTTCGCGTTCAGCTTCGCCAGGATCGAGGAAATGTGGTGATCCACCGTTTTCGCCGAGACGAACAGCCGCGCGCCGATTTCGGCATTCGACCTGCCTTCGTCGATCAGCCGCAGCACGTCCATTTCCCGTGTCGTCAGGCCGGCGGCGTTGGCTTGGGTGCTTGCCCTCGGGCCGCGCGTGGCAAGCCGGCCGCTGCGTTTGCGGATCATGTCCTTCACGTGGGCGGCGACGGCGGTGGCGCCGAGGGCTTCCAGCGCCGTCAGGGCGCGGTAGAGCGCGTCGCTGTCGCCGTCGAGCAGGGAAAGGGCGGCGAAATAGGGCGCGCGGCGGTCCGTCCAGATATCGGCGGCTTCCTGCCAGCGGCCGTTGAGCATGGCGATGACGGCGGCATCACCCCCCGTGCTGTCAGCTGCAAAGCCAGTCTCGCCAAGAATATGCGCCCAGAAGCCGATCATCGAGCCGGCCGCGTCTTCGCTGCAGAGGGATGAGGCCTGCCGCAGACCGGCCAGTGCCGCATCACCGTCGGTAAGGCCAAGCCAGGCGCGCTCGGCCATCAGCGCGGCATGGGCTGACAGGCGCTGGAATTCGAAAGTGTTTGCGAGGAATTTCTCCATTTCCTGCAGCAGCGCGTCAGTGGGTTCGCCGCGCCGAGTGCGGAGCGTCGCCAGCGCCACGAGTGAGGGATAGCGGGAGAGCGCCGGGGCATTCTGGTTGTCGACCACGGCTTGCGCTGCTACAGCGGCCTCGTCCCAGCGACCGAGAAAGGTCAGCAGTTCGGAAAGCTCGCCGCGCATATAGTCGCGCCAGGTATCGAGGTCGTGCTCGATGCAGTAAGCGATGCCGCGCGCCAGAATATCTTCGGCGGCAGCGGTGGCGTGCAGCTGGATTTCCACCCAGGCGCGGTTGGTGAAGGCACGGGCCGCGTGTTCCTGAAAACCGTGGTCGAGGGCGATCGCTAAGGCTTCATCGAGTGTTTGCCGGGCGCGGTCGGGCTCGCGCCAGCAGATGGCCGTGCCGACATTGTTCAGCGCATGGCAGAGGACCTCGGGCCTTGCAATGTCTTCCGTCGTCACCAGCGCGATGGCGCGCTCGCCGTAGAGGATGGCGGTTTCCGCGTCACCAGCCAGCATGCCGAGCTGCGACAGGTTGGAATAGCCCATGGCGAGCTCGGCGGGGGCGGCTGCCTGCTCCAGCACCTCGACTGCCTCGCGCCCGAAGGCATCGGCGCCCTTGCGGTCTCCGGCGAGGTAGCTCAGCCGCGACAGCCATCGCATGTTGTCGCCGACATGCCTCATATCCCCAAGGGCGCGGTAGAGCGTGAGCGCGTTCGTCTGTGCGGTGATGGCGCGTTCCATCTGGCCGGTGAGGTGGCATTCGAAGGCATAGCTCTCATAGAGGCAGGCGCGCCTGGCATCGTCCAAAGCCGCGGCATGGCCGAGCGCCAGTTCGTAATGGCGCACCGCCTGCCGGTGGGCGCCGAGCCTGCCGGCCTCGGCCGCCGCCTTCGGCGCGAGCTCCAGGATCGCGTCTATATCCTGCGCCTCGTTGGCATGGTGGACCATGCGCGCCACGGAGGCTTCGCCGCACTGCCGGAAATAGGCGAGCGCGCGCTCGTTCAGCGCCCGGCGGCGAAGCGGCGGCAGCGATTGCTCAATCGCTTGTCTCGCGATCTCATGGCGGAACATGAACAAGTCACCAGCCGGGACGAGAAGCCCGCAAGCCGTGCAGGCTTCCAGTGCCGTGCGGGAGGCATCGCCGCAGATCGCGTCGATCAGCTCAGGGGCGAAGGCCTCGGGCGAGGTGGAGCCCGCATACAGCACCTCCCTGTCTGCCTCCGAAAGGGTATCGGCCCGCGCCAGCACGGCATCGCGGATGGTGGCCGGCAACCGGTCGCGGCTTCCGGCATCGACGAGTTCGCTGACGAAATAGGCATTGCCGCCGGTGGCGGAAAAGATCGCCTCGCCATCGAGACCTTTCTGCTGCGCAAGCTCCAGCACGGCGGCCTTAGAAAGCGGCGGCACGTCGATCCTCAGCCAATGGGCCGGCGGAATATCAGCGAGCAGCCGCCTCAGCCGCATCTGGCCCGGTGTGTCGTCGTTCCGCGCCGTCAGGACCGCGAGCAGGCAGGTATTGCGGATGCGCCGGCCGATATAGCGGATCAGGTTCAGCGTGGCGTCATCCGCCCAGTGAATATCCTCGATGACGAGAAGCGTCGGCTGGCGATCGCCGACCAGGAGATCGAGCACTTCGGAAAAGAGGGAAATCCAGTTGCCGGCCGAAACGCTGGTCAGCGTCCAGCGCGCTTCCCGCGCAATGTCGCGCCAGGGACCGAGCGGCTCGGCCGTGCCGAAATTCTCGCAGGCGCCGGACAGCACGCGTGTCTCGGCAGGGACGGCGCGGGAAAAGGCGGCCGCAAGGGAGGATTTGCCGGCGCCGGCTTCCCCTTCGAGCAGGACGAGGCGGCCCCGGCCGTCGGCGGCTTCGCGCAACAACGACTGCAGATGATCGAGATTGGGGGCGCGCTCGATTAGTCGCATGGCAAATTATTGCCAGCATCCCCAGCGGCTGGAAATAGCAGCGTGCCCAAATAGGGCGGAGAAAGGAAGAAAATGGGGAGATATCCCGATGTGGAGGCTGGCTCTTCGGCGTAGCGTCCATCCCGTCAATGCCAGCGCGAACAGGAGGTCGCCATGCCGAAATATCTCATCGAACGGAACATTCCCGGCGCAGCCAAGCTCACGCCCGAGCAGTTGCGGGAGATTTCCGCCACGTCCAACAAGGTGGTTGCCGGTCTCGACCGTCCCTATAACTGGATCACCAGCTATGTCGCCGGCGACAAGATCTATTGCGTGCATGAGGCCGACAGCGCCGAAACCGTCTACCGCCACGCCCGCGAAGGCGGCTTCCCGGCCGATCTGGTGACCGAGATCGCCTCGGAGATCGGCCCGCAAACAGCACGCGCCTGATTACCCGCGCCCGGCTGTTTGCGAGGGGCGGCGGCCGGCGCTTGCCTCGTTCCCTCCTCGGATACGTTCCGGGAGGGGATGGGGGACGGGAGGTATTCGCGAAATCGCGAGCGAGCTGAAAGGCCGACCGACACCTTCCTCATTCCTGTGCCCTCGTGTCCGCACAAGGGGTGTCCCGGAATCCAGCCTGGCCAAATTCTTGGGCAGGAAAGGCTCATTCCCACTCCCGGGACAAGTGAGCCTTTCGCCACGTCGACACGCCGCTGCTGGATCCTCCTTTGCGCCAACACGAGGGCACAGGAATGAGAGGGACGGGGGAAACGACATTGGGTCGACCCTTCACAGCATAGCAGAGCTAACCTGTGGACGAAGGCTCTTCGCCGCGACAACTCCACCCAGCCGTCCGTCTTCCCCTTGCCACCCTGCCGCAGTCTGCGCTATATATCGCGCCGATGGGGATGGAGTACCCCCGAAACCGCCGTAAAGGCTGATGACTCCTACCGTGTTCAACCGCGGTGGGAATCTGTCCGGAACCCGCTGCAGGCGGGTTTTTTGTTGCCCGCCCGAGATTTTTGGAGCGAGTATGTCACTTTATACCTGTCTCATCATTATGGCCGGTGGCGCCTTGGGCACTTTCGCCCGCTACGCTGTCTCGGTCCTCGCCATGCCGATCAGCCGCGATCTGCCCTGGGGCACGATCATTATCAATATTACAGGCTCGCTGGTGATCGGCCTTTTCAGCACGCTGACGCTCGCCAACGGCCGCTTTCCGGTTTCCGACAATATGCGTCTCTTCGTGATAATCGGCTTCTGCGGCGGCTATACGACCTTCTCCTCCTTCAGCCTGCAGACGCTCGAGTTATTGCGAACAGGTGCCGTGGTGCGGGCTTGCATCAATGTGGCAGCGTCCGTCGTGCTCTGCATCGGGGCGGTGGCTGTCGGCCATTTCATCGCGACGCGGATCAACAGCAGCGCGCCTGATGTCGCGCAGGTGGCGATCGAGGAACAGGCGTAAGGGGAGTCGCTTCACCCCCCCAACGATCTAGGGGCGGCATTCTTCTCAGGCAGTATCCCCACCGAGGCAGGTGAGTGAACTATGCCGCTGCGCACCCTTAACTGGAGCGGAACTTCCAGTGGCAGGCGCGCAATTGACAATTTTTGAAAATTTGCCCTTCTTGTCGTGTCTCAATCTCAACTGGAAAGAGACAACAATGCGCAAATCCTTCTATGCTTCCCAAAGCGTCTACTCCGAACCTGGCCCCTATCGCGAAACATTGATGGGCGGTGGCGTAGAGCCCAAATCAATTGCTCGATGGATTAGTTCATTCATGCAGCATCCTCGCGGGGCGGAGTCCGAAGAGCGAGGTTTCAAACCCGAACAGGCCGCCGATCTGGAGCTTCGTTCGGTTGAAGAGATTCTGTCTGTCGCCGTAAAACGCAATTTGCTTGAAGGCGACTGCCAACAGCACAAGGTCGGCGGCGTATGCCGGGATTTCGCTATAATGGCGGTTAGTAGATTTCGTGAGAGCGGCATCCCGGCTCGCCTTCGTGTGGGGTTTGCCGACTATCTGGTGGCCGACCGTTGGGAAGATCATTGGCTTTGCGAATGGCATGACGGTGGGCGTTGGAAACGGCTCGATGTAGAGTTTGCGGCTATCGGGGGAGTGTCTTTCGACACCTTGGATGTGCCAGACGAGCGGTTCCTGACAGCAAGCGAGGCTTGGATTCGGATCAAGGGCGACGCGGAGATGGCCTCGCGATTTGGCGTATCGAGTCTCAACCTTGGGGGAGAGTGGTTCGTCGCCGGAAGCCTGCTTCGAGAAATGGCAGCCCTGCGTAAGCTGGAACTGAAACCGTGGGATTATTGGGGTCTATCGAAGAACCTGTCCCCCGTTTCAACCGAGTTGTCGCAACAGGCGAGGACAGAGCTAGACGATCTCGCGTCACGGCTCACGACCGTCACTATCGACGGGGAGGACGAGCCGGACGCTTTAGCGGACTGGCCTTTACCAGACGAGGTTATCAGCTTCCCACAGGGAGAGGCTGTGGCTGTGGTGTTGCATAATTCCTGAGACATCGACACTTTCCCCGAGGGCCGGCGGCCGCGCGGCGACGGGCGCAATGAGGGGGGAAGAGATTATTCTGCCCGCGGGAAAACCCACGAGAGGTGCAATCGATCCGCCGGGTATGCGGCCCGGCGGATCGAGCGGCCGTTAATTCCCTGTCGAGGTCGGGGCGGAATTGGACAGGGATTCACGGATTTGGTCGATTTTGCCGTCGGCGTCTCCGACGCCGAGGATGGTCTTTGCCTCGGCGAGGGCTGCCGGGCTCACTTCGCCGGTGCGCGTTGCGGCGGCCAGCGCGTCTTCCAGTGCCGCATCGCCGAGCACCGGATCGTCGGCTGCAGGCTCGATGCCGTTATCGAGCTCAAACTGGGCATAGGCCATGGCGTAGGCGGAGATCGCCGTCATCTTCGGATCGGACGTGTGCATATAGGCCTTGTAACTCCGGTTGAGGGAGTTCAGGCCCGCAAGCTCGGAGTGAATGTTCTTTTGCTTGCTATCGTCAGTGGTCTTTTTCGCTGACAGAGATTTCCCCTTCGCATCGCCGGATTTCCCCTTCGTCGCACTGCCGGACTTCGAACCGTCGCGCAATGAACTGCCACCCTGGTTGCCGTGGTTTTCATGGCTGCCGCTTTGTCCACCGCCATTGCCGTTGCCGCCGCCGTGTCCACCCCCGCTGCCGCCGCCATTACCTCCGCCGCCGCCGTTTCCGCCGTCCTTTGCCATGGCGGCAATATCGAAGCCGGTGATCGCCAGAGGGCTGGAAGCCATGATCATTGAAAGCGCAGTTATGGACGCAAAAGTTGCAATACGCATTGGTCTCTCCTTCGCAGGATAGGTTCATCGAAAGTCATGGGATCGCCGACTCGGGAAGGCGGCCATCAGGATGACCATGATGTTAGGTGCGAATTGCAAAGCGTGCATCGGACCGAGGTCCGGCATCCGCCGGACTATGGTCCTAGAGAGCGGTAGATGGTTAACAGGTTTCGCCGACGGACCGTTCCTCAGGCATCCGGGGGAACAGTGTGATCTCAGGCAAACAGCACTTCATGAATCGCGACTGCAAGCAGTGCGAAGCCGGCGATCGCCTCGATCGATTTCGATGCAGCAGCAAGCAGTCTCGGGCGAGTCGCGAGCAGCCGGGAAAGCTGATCGCGAAAGAATACGGCCAGCAGGGCGACGACCGATAAGGTCAGGCCGACGCCGATCATCATGGTGATCGCAAAGAGAATGCCGGTTACCACCACTTGGTGAAGCATCGCGAAGGTCATGACGAAAAGCGTCAGCGGGCACGGAACGAGACCGGCAAAGAAGCCGACGGCCACGCCTTCGCCGTGAGAATGGAAATGCGCTGGGCGAAACAGCGCGCTCCACAGCATCCAGGTGCCGATCAGGCCCAGCAACCCGCGGCTGACCGCCTGCAACAGCGGCGCGGACCCGGCATCGCCGAAGGAGTGCGAGACGAGTGGCAGGGCAAGCAGGGCAATCAGCACCGCCATGCCCACATGGGTGAAAGACAGGGCAATCGAAACGAGAAGGGCGCGATGTGCCTGCATCGAAGAGCCGGCGAGATAGGTGGCAAGCACCGATTTGCTGTGGCCGGGCGTCATCGCATGGACGGCGCCGAAGGCAATCCCCATCGGCAGGAAGGCGAGGAACGGCAGCCAACCGCCGCCGGCCGCGAACGTCTTGATGTGGCCGGCGAAGGTCAGGTAGATCTCGCGCTGATAATCGATGATCGTCTGCCACAGCATCATGAAAGGCCCGTCGTTGCCGCTGCGAGAACGAGATAGCGCCCGACTTTGGCGAAAGTGACGAGCAGCAGGAAAGTCGGCAGGGGTTCGCGCAGGATGCCGGCCACCACGGTGATCGGATCGCCGACGATAGGAAGCCAGCTTGCCAGCAGCGACCAGCGCCCGTAGCGGCCATACCAGTGCTTTGCCCTGTCGAGCGCCTTGGCACCGACCGGAAACCAGCGCTGCCCGGAAAAACGCTCGATGCCACGCCCGAGACACCAGTTGACGAGGGAGCCGAGCACGTTGCCGAGGCTTGCGGCCGCAATCAGCCAGAAGACCGGGTAGTCCCCGGTCAGAAGCAGCCCGACAAGTACGGCTTCTGACTGCATGGGCAGGATGGTCGCAGCCCCGAGCGCCGTCAGGAACAGGCCGCCATAGGCTGCGAATTCCATAGGCTCAAAGATATTTGGTGATGGATTTGAATTCGTCGATCGACTGGCGCTTTTCGCGCGGCAGTGCGCCGACGGTCTCTTCCAGGCAATGGTCGAGATGATCCTGGATCAGCGTGCGCTTGGCGTTGGTAATCGCCTTTTCGACGGCGGAAAGCTGCTGGGCGATATCGAGGCAGGGCTTGCCGCTTTCGATCATCGCGATAACGCTCTTCAGATGCCCCTCGGCCCGCTTCAGGCGCTTGACGATCTCGGGATGGGTCTCATGTGTGTGTGGTTCGCTCATCATATCCATGTCATGTCCCTCCGGCAGTGGAGGCGGCCCGACTTTACGCTCCGGACCGCCGCACCTGCAAGTCAGTCAGTGATGGTGACCTTCCGGCTCTTCCATGCGGAAGGGCAGATCGACATTGCCGCGATCGGAGGTGAGCTTCAGCACCGCGTCGAATTCATGCGGCTCGGCCGGCGCTTTGAGGCTTTGCAGCGCATGATGGTCATCCGGCGAGGCGACGAGCGGCAGCACTTCCAGCCCGTGGTCGCGTTTGATTTCGACTGTCACCTTGAGGCCGGGCGCGTGAGTGGCCACCGCAAAGCGCATCCGCTCGCCACGGGGCGTGTCGATGATTTCCAGCAGGCCGGTGGCAATCTCACAGTCCACCCTGAAGGGATCGGGTGCGTGGTGATGGCCGTGGCCATGATCATGCGCCGCGCCCGCAGGCTCGATGCCGTAATCGTCGAACTGCACGGTCGCATTGCCGAGCGAGGGAAGATGCGCCTGCAACTCGCGGCGCAGGCTTGCGGCAATGGCATTCGCCTCTGACAGCGACTTCAACGGATCGACGGAGATGACGATATCGGTGTGCAGCTTGTGGCCAAGCCAGCGCGCCTTGACGTCGACGACACGGTCGATGCCCGGCACATGCTCCGCTGCATGGGTAATCTCCTCGGAAATACCCGGTTCGACGCCATCGAGGCTGCGGGTGATGACGGCGCGCGCCGACTGCCAGACGATGCCGAAAATGGCGATGGTGATCAGCAGGCCGATGATCGGATCTGCCAGCGGGAAGCCCATCCACACGCCGAATGCGCCGAGCACCACGGCGAGACTGGTCAGGCCGTCGGTTCGGGCATGATAGCCGTCGGCAATCAATGCGGCACTGTTCATCTCGCGACCGACGCGGATGCGGAAGACCGCAACCGCCTCGTTTCCGATGAAGCCGACGACACCGGCAATGGCGACCGCCAGGATCTGGGTCATCGGCTGCGGATTGATCAGCCGGTCGATCGCCTCGTAACCGGCGACGAGCGCGCTGAAGAGGATGATCAGCACGATGACGAGGCCGGCATAATCCTCGACGCGGCCGAGACCGTAATTGAAGGTCTTGGTGGCGGGACGGCGCACAAGCGAGAAGGCGATCCAGAGCGGGATCGCAGTCGCGGCATCACCGACATTGTGGATGGTATCGGCAAGCAGCGCGACGCTGCCCGAATAGAAGACGACGATCAGTTGCAGGACGGCGGTAATGGCCAGAATGACGAAGGACCACTTGATCGCCCAGATGCCGCGTGCGGACGAAGCAATGCTGGGATCGACGACGCCATGCGTATGGCCGTGGCCGCCTTCGTCATGCACCCCATGACTGTGCCCGTGAGATCCGTGGGCATGCGAATGACCGTTGGCGGCTTGCCCGAAGCCAAACCATTCCCTGACTACCGAAAGCATGTGCCGCTCCGTTATTGAAGATCGCTATCACCTATCCCCCAGGATAGGATATGGCAAGCGTAATGATTGCGAGACTGAGCGGCAGCGAAGAGGGGTGCCCCGGGCGCTTGCGTGATTACTCTCCATCCGATCTGGAATCGGGTGGCTGCCGGTCTCCCTATTTCCTACCCCTCCATGACCATCAATAAAGGAGGTTTGGACATGGAACTGGAAGACAAGGTCATCATCATCTCCGGCGCAAGCAGCGGCATCGGAGCCGCTGCCGCCCGGCTGTTTGCGGCCAAAGGCGCAAAGCTCGTGCTCGGTGCGCGCCGCGAGCAGAACCTCGCGGAGCTTGTTTCCGAGATTATCGAAATGGGCGGCATGGCTGTGTCCCTGGCCGGTGATGTGCGCGATGAGGCCTATGCGCAGGCTCTCGTCGATCGGGCGCTCGATGCCTACGGCAGGCTCGACGGGGCCTTCAACAATGCCGGTGTCGTCGGCGAGATGGGTGCGTTTACGGACATGAGCGCTGCCAATTGGGAGACGGTGATTTCCACGAACCTGACGAGCGCCTTCTTTGCGCTGAAGGCACAGCTCCCGGTGATGAAGGCGCAGCGCAGCGGCTCGATCGTCTTCACCTCGTCCTTCGTCGGATACAGCAATGGCGGCTTGCCCGGCATGGGGGCCTATGCGGCCTCCAAGGCCGGCCTGATCGGCCTCGTGCAATCGGTCGCCGCCGATTACGCGGCCGATGGCATCAGGATAAACAGCCTGCTTCCCGGCGGAACCATCACACCCGCCGGCGGGGAGAATAATCCTGAATTCCTCGATTATATTTCCGGCCTGCATCCGATGAAGCGGATGGCGACGGCTAAGGAGATCGCGCAGGCGGCACTCTTCCTGCTGTCGGACCAGTCGAGCTTCATGACCGGCAGCCCGATGATCGTCGATGGCGGCATGTCGGTTCGGCTGCTTTAGCAGACGTGGCCTCGGGCGGTGTTGCGCCGCCCGAGGCGGCGAATTTCGCGGCCGTTCCAGAGGGGCACCAGTGCTTCACGACGGGCTCAATTCCTGACATATTTGCAGAGGGACAGCTAACCGTCGTGGATAATGCGCCATGAACTCGCAGACACGTGAAAAAAGCAACCTGCGTGCACCTACCGGGTCCGTTACAGGGCTTTGCTCTGCGTCCGCCACCATGTTTGCGGTCGGAATGGCCTTTCTGGGTTACTGGGGGGTCTATGAACAGGGGAGCTGGCGTGCTGTCGATTATCTTGTGATGATCGTCGCCGTCATCGGATTTGCAGCACTTGGCTGCGTTCCCTGGATTGTGACCACACCCGTCGCAGAGGATGAGGCAGACAAGGTCGCCGTTGCCAGGCGAGCGATGGCACTCGGGACGGGGTTAATCTGGACGGCCGTCTGCATTACCGTATTTGCCTGAGTTGCCCTGCGTTACTCCATATGATTGGCGGCTAGCCTTCGAAGTATTTCCGGCCTATCGCGGCAGCAGGTTTTCGCGTTTGGCGAGCGTGATCAGGGCAGGCGTTATTTCTCCGTCGTCGACCTCATAGGTGAGGGCGGAGAGGGCATCATCCCAGGGCCCCCATTCGCCGGCAAAATTCAATACCCGCCGTTTCTGGGTATCGGTCGGATACGGCTTGCTGAACATGTCGATGCCGCGCTCGATAACATCGGCATGCTTGGCCAGTCCGAGCTCTCGCAAGGCGACTGCGACATCGGGGGCATAACGGCCGGACGAATTGGAGAAGAACTGGTGGACGCCGCCGTTCAGCATCTCGGCGTTGAAATAATCGACGACGTGGATCTGCTTCAGCGCTTTCGGGAGGCGATCGATCTCGGCATCCTCCATCTTGTTGAGTTTTCCCGTCAGATAGCTGAGCCGGTCTTCGTCATCGATCTCGGCGCGCGCCCTGGCGGCCCATTCGACAAGCACAGGGGTGCGCTCGACATAGTTGCGGATGGCGGCCGGAAGCTCGGTCATCTCACCGAAGGCGGCGTCGAGCGCCGCAAAATCGGCGTCCGCATTTTGGGCCGCGAGATCGCGCTCCGCGGCGAAGGCCTCAGCCTGCCGTGTCAGGCCGGCCGCTGTCAGCCCTTTCAGCACGGCATCGGCGTTGCGTGCCGGATCTGATTTTTCGGTCATCGCGGTCATCTCGTGGAACGTATCCTCGCTGACGGACTGGCCCTGCGCGACCAGCAGTTTCTTGGCTTCCTCCGTGATCTTGCGCCCCTCGGCGACCGTGGTGAAGAAATGGTGCAGCCCGCTGCCCGGCGCCACGTAGTGCAGATACGAGAGCCAGAAGAGGTTGCGCACATCAGGCTCCAGCCGGCCGATATCGGCCAGTATCGGCCCCTTGTCGTCATCATATTTCACCCGCATGATCTGCGGCAGGAAGGTCGTCTCGATGACGAATTCGGTGGACATGGTCGTCAGGGCCTGCAAATCGCGCGCCTCCGGTTGCGTTTGATCGGATGCCGCGGAAGCTGTGGCTACGATCGCACTGGTAAGCAGGGCGGCGAGCAAAACACTGGCATATTTCATGGATATTTTTTCCCGTGGCGCTGGTAGATTTGGCGGACTACCTGCAGAGGTCAAGCCCGGCGGACACGCAGGGAATGAGGTCACCTACCTCTCCCGCCGAAGGGCGCACCGCATCATGACGGGAAGTTCGCTTGGAGTAGGCTGAACAGATGGCGCTCATGAAGAATGTTCTTGGTTTTGTCGTTGCGATCATAGTTGTTTTTGTTTTCACGAACGCTGGCCTTGGGCAGATCTCCACTCAGTCCTCCAATGCCTTGGCGGCTGCCAATGATCGGAGTACCGGCGTCATGGTGCAAGGCATCGAAGCCGATGATCTTCGCAGCTTCAACCTTCGGATCGGTGTGGCGCCAGCCGATTTTGCCGCGGGTCGTCATGCCGTTATCAGCCGGCAGGTGGCCGATGCGCTTGCCGTCAAGGTCGGTGATCGGTTCCTTCTGATTGACCCTCGAGGCGCGCGGGCACCGTTTGGTGCTGTGCCAAGAACGACGACCTTTAAGGTCGCCGCGGTCGTGGAGTTCGCGCCATCTGCCGACGCGACCATTACAGTTTACGTCTCGCGCAAAGCTTTTGAAGAGTTATCCGGCGGTGCGCCGTGACGTGACTGGATATCAGCCACCGGAAGCAGTCGTGGTCGACGTCCGTTTGAAGGCGCCCGCGAAGATGACTGCCATGGCTGATAGCATCAGCCCGCCGGCAAGCAGGAAGGTCAGCCGCATACCGGCCGAGATGGCTTCAGGTGCGGCATGGATGAAATCCTCCGTGCCGGCGCCGTAGGCGAAGACGGCGCCCATGAGGGATGCGCCCGACATCAGGCCGATATTGCGCGACAGGCCGAGCAGGCCGGAAGCTGTGCCGCGCCGCTCCTTCGGCACATCGGCAAGGGCTGCGGTATTGTTGGCGGCCTGGAAAAGCTGGTAGCCGGGCGTCAGTACGATGATGGCGGCAATATAGCCCGCGACATCCAGTATCTGCGGGAGGATCGCCAGCAGGAAGGCGCCGGCGGCGAGCAGGGCAAGGCCGATCGAAAGCACGGCGCGCGCGCCCCAGGCATCGACCAGCCGGCCTGAGGGCACGCCGCTGACGATGGAAATGACCGGACCGACGGACATGACGAGGCCGACGACTGCGGGTGTCAGGCCAAGCGCCAGACCGAGATAGAAGGGACCGACCACCAGCGTCGTCATCATCACGGCGGCCACCACGATATTGACGATGAGATTGGGGAGGAGGCGCTTTTCCATCACGGCAAGCATACCCGCCGGGCGCACCTTGCCCCTGGCGCTATCGACGGGCAGCGTCGCGATCGCCAGGATCAGCACAAGTGACGCCAGCGGCACCTGCACCCAGAAGATGCCGCGCCAGCCGGCAAGCGGGATCAGCGCGCCGCCGAGCGAGGGCCCGAGCGCCGTGCCGAGCGCGGAAACCGTGCCAAGCAGGCCCATGGCGCGGCCGATGCGCGCCTCGCTTGCGGTCTCGCGCATCAGCGCCATCGAGATCGTCATCAGGAAGGCAGCACCGATGCCCTGAACGGCACGCGCCGCCATCAGCAGCGGCAAATCGGGTGCGGCAGCCGAGAGCAGCGAAGCCATGGCAAAGAGGATAAGGCCCGCAAGCTGCATGCGCTTCAGCCCGTAGAGATCGCCGAGCCGGCCGGCGATGACGACCGAAATCGTCAAGGCTGCGAGATAGCTGACCACGACGCCCTGCACCTCAGCGAAGGGCGCCGAAAAAGCTTTCGCCAGATCGGGTAGGGCGATGTTGGCGATGCTGGTGCCGAGCGAGGCGAGCAGCATCGAAAGCGACAGCGTCAGCGTCACGCCCCGTCTTTCCGTTTGCTCCGATCCTGTCATTTCTGCCTGTTGCATATCGATACCCTCTTGCTTGAAATGTCGTTCAAGCGCAGGCTACGAATTCAAGCCGACTTGAGGTCAAGCATGAAATTTCTGGATATCGGAGAAGTCTCCGCACGGAGCGGAATCAAGCCTTCGGCGCTGCGCTACTATGAGGAGATCGGGCTCATCACCTCGGTCTTCCGCCATGGGCTGCGCCGCCAGTTTCCGCCCGAGGTGCTGTTGCAGCTGAAGCTGATCGCCATGGGCAAGACAGCCGGATTCTCGCTCGAGGAAATATCGGGCATGTTCGGCAAGACAGGGGCTCCGGACCTGCCGCGCGCCGTGTTGCATCAGAAGGCCGATGAGATCGATCGCCAGATCCGGGAGCTGACGGCGCTCAGCGACACGCTGCGCCACGTCGCCGAATGTTCGGCACCCTCGCATATGGAATGCCCGACCTTCCGGCGGCTGGTCGAGGTTGCGGGTAAGCGAGCGGGCGCGGGCAAGGGCAGGCGGGCAGGCAAGGTCCAGTAGGGTCGGGCGACGGCTTGTATGGCTCACTCTCGCCGGCGCTTGCTCCGCCGCGTGCCATCATAAAATCCCGGCTGCTTCTTCCTCACCCAGGCGACGAAGGTCTGGATGGCGGGATGGGCAAGCAGAGCCTCGACGGTCGAGTAGGACTGTTCCAGCTCCGCTTCGCTGAACTGCGCATGGATCTGGCGATGGCAGATGCGGTGCAGGACCTGCGTCTCCCGTCCGCCGCGGCTCTTCGGCACCAGATGATGCTCGTCCCGCTGCTCGGCCGGAACGACCCGGCCGCAGAGCGGGCAGATATCAGGCGTCGGCGCCTCATACCAGGAGATGACGTCTCGGTTTCTCTTTCGCGCCATCAGGCAAGATTAGCCGCAAGCCGGACCGGCAGGCAACGGGCCATTACCAGCCGTCGCCGCGCTCGATCGCCGCGATGAATTCCTCGAAGGAGCGGCCGAGAATACGCACCTCGTTTGCCCAGTCTCCGGCAAAGACGAAGGGAATGGAAATATAGTCGCCCTTGACGAAACCATAGGCGGTCGGCCCTCCGTTCGAGCCGATCAGCAACTGGTCGTCGCGGAATTCGAAGATCTCGTAGCCGTCAGCGCCGGAGAGTTCCGCCGCGCTCCAGAGGATCAGATAGCCCTGGCCGATTTCGCCGTTGAAGCCGTTGGAGGCGGCGAGGAAGGCCTTGATCTCCTCCGGCAGGGTGATCTTCAGCTTCGCCTCGCAGGCGGCGATCTCGGCCGGGCTTGCGCCCGGCAATTGGCAGCCGTCGCCAAATTTCTCCAGCATCAGCACGCCCATTCGAGCTTCATCTCCTTGAGGTCGATCTGGGCGATGCCGTCGCCAAAATTGAAGCTGCCGAAGATTTCCGAAATCTCGATGTAATAGGGCGAGAAATCGGGATAGCCCTGCATGGGAAACATCGTGCCGCCGAGATGGGCATGCCAGTCCTGAAAGCGGTCCAGCCTCAGTTCCTGGCCTTCCTCCGAATAGGCGGCGATATAGCCGCTGAGCTCATTCTCGTGGCTGAATTCGCGCGCCGGCCTGCCGACATTCGGATCGCCCTCGCGCAATGTGATCACGACCGGCCAGCCGTAATCGAGCGCCTCGCGGCCGGGCAGGTTCTTCCAGCCGTTCTGAGGACGGGCTGCTGCCAGAAGCTCGTTGACGGCAAGTCCGCCGGGCGAAAAGACGTTCTTTGCCTGCTGCTCGGCCGCCGTCCTCGGCAGGTTGAATTCGCCGAAATAATCGAGCGGCGATTTCGAAAGCCAGCCGGGAACAGGGGCGCCTTCGATCTCCGGTGGGACGCCGAGCGGAGCTGCAAGCTCCTCCTCCGTCAGCCAGAAGAGAACATAGTTGTTGTCCATGAATTCCATGTCGAAGCGGTGAGGATCCGCGCGGCGTGCGCCGCCGGCTCCGGCGTTCCTGCTTGCCGGCGGCGTTTCCCATTGTTCGTCGACGAAGAGCGAGATCGCTACGTATTCATCACCCTGCGTGCGGTATTGCGGCGGCAGTTTCACTGTGAAGGCGTGGCGAAGCGGCATGCCATTGGTAGCGCTGATCGGCCATCTGTCGCCATCGATGCCGGGCGGGCGGCCGTAGCACCAGCCATTCTTCGGGCGGCGGGCGAGATTGACAGGGTCGGTGAGCGTCAGGTCATAGGCCTCGGTAAGATCGGGATCGGCATATTTATAGGGCCGCTCCGGATAGACCGCCGTCGGGTCCGTGAGGCTGATCATCCTGACGACGTTCTCCCTGATGGCGACGCCGAGATCCAGCGTATCCGACAGGTGCATCTTCAGGTTGGTCCAGCCATATTTCTCCCTCTCGTCGGAAATGCGTTCGGCGCCGGGATAAAGCCGATGCAGCTCGTCGGCCGGCATTCCCATCGTGACACCATGGATAGGGGGAAGCTTGAAGGGTGCTCGAAAATAAACCTCGCCGAGCCTGCCATCGGCGGTAATGCGCGTGCCGAATTCCTCGACATGCAGACGGCCTTCCGCCTGGATGCTCGGCTCCTCCCAGCTCGTCCCCAAAGCCGCCTTCAGCTCCTCCACGGATACACCCGGCTGCATCGGCGCCAATTTCGCATTGTCTATCGGCATGCGCGTCCTCTCTCGCTGATCGTCCCGCGCGAGAAATAGGACGGGTTGGAGACAGGGCAATGACCTGGCGGCAGGTTGGGAATATGTTTGTGCGGTCGTCTGTTTCGGAAGGCCGCTCCATGGTCGGCGACAGGGGAGAAGAAAAAAATCAATCGCGCTGTCGGATCGGCAGAAGCCGGCCCGTCCTAGAGGCATTGCATAAGTTCAATCCGAAGGAGGATCATCATGCCGAGCACAATTCGTCTTCACCGCGTCCTGGCAACCACACCGGACAAGGTCTATCGCGCCTTCCTGGAAGCGGATGCCGTGGCCAAATGGCTTCCGCCCAACGGCTTTACCTGCACGGTTCACCATCTGGAGCCGATCGTTGGCGGAACGCACAGGATGTCTTTCCGCAACTTCACGACCGGCCACAGCCATTCCTTCGGCGGCGAGTATCTCGAACTCGTTCCCGGCCAGAAGCTTCGCTACACCGACAAATTTGACGACGCCAACCTGCCCGGCGAGATGGAGGTCACCGTGACACTGACGAAGGTCTCGGTCGGCACCGAAGTCGATATCGTGCAGGCCGGCGTCCCGGATCTCATCCCGCCGGAAGCCTGCTATCTCGGCTGGCAGGAATCGCTGCGCAATCTCGCACGTCTCGTCGAGCCCGATATCCAGCAGTAAGCCCGACACTTGTAGATTACAACGACACCTTGGAGACCGGACATGGCGCTCAAGCGAATGGACAATGTCGGAATCGTCGTCGAAGACCTCGGAAGAGCGATTGATTTCTTCCGCGAACTCGGCCTCGAACTCGAAGGGCGGGCTATGATCGAAGGAGAATGGGCCGGACGTGTCACAGGGCTGGGCAATCAGCATGTCGAGATTGCCATGATGCGCACGCCTGACGGACACAGCCGGCTCGAGCTCTCGCGCTTCCTTGCGCCCGATGTCGTCGCCGATCACAGGAGCGCCCCGGTCAACGCGCTCGGCTACCTGCGCGTCATGTTCGCTGTCGATGACATCGACGAGACGCTTGAAAGGCTTCGCATGCGCGGCGCCGAGCTCGTGGGCGAAGTCGTCCAGTACAAGGACGCGTACCGGCTTTGCTACATCCGCGGGCCTGAAGGGATTCTCATCGGGCTCGCCGAGGAACTCCGCTGATATCCGGCAATACGCATCCAAACCAAAGAGGAAGCCGGGTCTGGACTCTGCCAGATCCGGCTTCTCCGTGTTGCCGAAGATGGCTGCGTGCAGCACCCACGGCCGGCAAGAGCACGCGGATCGCCCTATCCTCGGATTTCTTCATGGCTAAAACAAAGCCCGCCCGCTTCAGTATTCGGTAACGCTCTGGTTGTAGATTAGCACTCAATTAAGTTGAGAGAGTGCGTCGTGAACATCTCCAAAGTCGATCATTGCTCTTCCGCCGAGCCTGCTCTGCAATCGCCTCATCCCGATCTCCTGAAAGACCTGTTCGAGGATGCAGCGAGGCCGACGATCATCAAGGACGATCAATCGCGCTTTCTGTTCATCAACGGCAAGGCGTGCGAGATGTTCGGCCTCAAGCTCGACGAGATCCTCGGCCGCACCGACGATGACTTCCTCCCGGCCGATGAGGCGGCACGGGTGCGGGAAGCGGATGCACAGGTCCTGGCGACAGGCAAGGCATGTCTGATCGAAGAAGAGATCACGGCGCCGGATGGTTCGATCCGCACGTTCCAGACCCACAAGCGGCGGTCCTTCATTCCCACGGCCGAGGGGAAGAAGCCGATCGTCGTCGTCGTTATCTACGATCTTACCGAGCTTCGTCATGCCGAGCAGGTCTTGAAGGCCAGCGAGGAACATTACCGGTCGCTGATCGAGCTCCATCCCCAGACGCCCTGGGTGGCCGACGCGGAAGGAAACGTCATCGAGGTCGGGCCTGGCTGGCAGGACGCTTCCGGGCGCGAAGTCAATGAGGCGATGGGGCAGGGCTGGCACAGGACCCTCCATCCGGACGACCTGCCTGATGTCGTGAAGACATGGGAGGCGGCGGTCGGGACCGGGGCGCTGTTCGACATGATCTACCGGATCGGGACGGTCAAAGGGCGGTATCGGTGGTATCGCAACCGTGCCGCGCCCAAGCGCGATGGCGAAGGCAGGGTGGTCCGCTGGTATGGCCTCCTCGAAGACGTCCACGACCGCCAGCTGGCTCTCAAGGCGCTCGAAACCAGCGAGCGCAGGCTGCGCCAGCATCGCGACGAGCTCGAAAAGGTCGTGCAGGTAAGGACGGCGGAAGTTCAAGAAAAAAATATGGAGCTCGACCGCCTCCTCCAGCACGAGCGGCAGATCAACGCGCTGCAGCGCCGCTTCGTGGCGATGATCTCGCACGAGTTCCGGACGCCTCTGGCCGTCATCGACGGAGCGGCTCAGCGACTCACGCGGACAAAGGCGGCGGTCACGCCGCAGTTTCTGGAGGACAAGGCCGCGCAGATCAAAGGGGCCGTCGCCCGGATGGTGGAACTGATGGAAAGCATCCTTGCCGCTGGGCGGCTGGAGATGGGAACCATTGCCATCAACAAGGAGGCCAGCTCGTTGAGCGCGGTGCTTCGCCAATGTATCGCCAGCCGGGCGGAGATCAGCAAGGGCCACACGATCAGCCACGATCTTGCGGAACTGCCGGAGCTGCAGATGATCGACAAGGCCGCAATCGAACGGGTCTTTTCCAATCTGCTGTCGAACGCGGTGAAATATTCACCCGCCGGTTCGAACATCCGCGTCACCGGCTGGAGGGACGGCAGGCAGGTTCGCGTCAGCGTCGCCGATGCGGGGATAGGCGTCGATGCGGATGATCTGCCGAAGCTGTTCGAGCCCTATTTCCGCGCCCGCAGCGCCACCGGGATCGCCGGGACGGGGATCGGCCTCAACATCGTCAAGGAAATCGTCGAACTGCATGGCGGATCGATTTCCGTGGAGAGCACTCTGGGGCGAGGCACCACCTTTACAGTCGAGCTGCCGTTCGACGAATGCATTGAAAAACAATCAGCCTGAGAGAGAACAATGATCAGCATACTCTGCATAGATGACGAGACGGAACTTCGGCAGATCCTGGTGGAGGAACTCGAAGACGCCGGCTTCAAGACCTTACAGGCTTCGAACGGCCAGGAGGGGCTTGAAATGATCGTCTCGCATTGGCCCGATCTCGTCATTTGCGATATTTCCATGCCCGTGATGAGCGGTCATGAGCTTCTGGCCGAACTACAGGTGAACTACCCGGAGCTCGCGCGAACGCCGTTCATCATGCTGACGGCTTTGGCCGACCGTGACAACATGCTGTCGGGCCTGCAGGCCGGCGCCGAAGCCTATTTTACCAAGCCGATCGACTTCGATCTGCTGATGGCAAAGGTCTCCGGGTGTGTCACGCGCATCGAGAACGAACGCAGGGTGGGGCATGGCCTGTAGGCGGCCTGCCGCGGGCGGTGTCCACCATATCAAAGTATGATTTCGCCTGCCGGAATATCTGCGAGGATCGCTTCGTCGTCTGATCGCAGGAGAATATTTCGATGAAGCAGATTATCGTGGTGTCGCTGGCCGTCGGCCTGGTTACCGGCCTGATCGGTTACAATGCCGCCGCATCCGGGGCGGCCGATGAGGGACACGCACCGGCTCTGTCTGAGCTGCCTGCCGGCTACCGCGACTGGCCGCTGATCACCGTGGCGCATGAGGAAGGCAAGCTCAACGATATCAGGGCCATTCTGGGCAATGATATTGCGATCAAAGCCTTCCGGGAAGGGGCCACCACCTATCCCGACGGTACCATCATCGGCCGCCTGGCCTGGGATTATCACCCGCTGGAAGAAAGCAAGGCAGCCTTTGGCGCAGCCCAGTCATTCGTTGCCGGGGTGCCCAAGAACGGCGTGCAGTTCATGATCAAGGACGCGAAAAAATATGCTTCGACCGGCGGCTGGGGATATGTCGAATTCGACGACGGCAAACCTTCAGCGACAGCAATGCCCGAAGCGTGTTTTGCCTGCCACTCGGTCGTCAAGGACCGCGACTTCGTGTTCAGCTGGTATGCGCCCTGACTGGCCTGTCTGTCCTGAAATCGATTGTCCGCTATAAAGGCCCATGCCGTTCATGGGGTCGTCCGGGCGGCGCAGTTAAGGTTGGATATGAAGCTCGCCGTTTGTCGTTTTGCCATGTGGTCGCTGGCTGGCGCCGCCGCAACGCCGCTGATGGCAGCGTCCGCCGGCATCCCGGATGCCAAGGTGACGGCGCAGGATTGCGGTGACTTCCTGGCGCAGATGCACAGGAAGCCCGCTCATGTGGAATATGCCGGGTGCAGCTACGTGCCGGATCGGCAGGGCAAACCGCTTCAGGCGACATACCGCCTATCCGGCCGGTACGCGGCTTCCACCGAAGCCTTTCTCATCAAGGCCGTGGGTTTGAACCGCCTCAAGCGCTCCTGTTGCATCTGGGATTCGCCCGCCAGCCAGTTCCGCGATTCATTGGGGCGCGACTTTCTGATTTCGATGGGCTCGGAGGAAACCTTTGTCTCCCGCCGCAGCGAATGGCACCGGATCGCCGTGTTCGCGATCACGGTGGAGACGTTTACGGAAGAGATGTAACAAAAGCGGCACGAAGCGGTCCGCGCCGGGCCTTCATTCGATCTGCTCATCCAGTTGCTGCGCGACCGTCTCATAGTGGCGCGACGAGGCGGCATTCCCCTGCTTGGCGTATAAGCCGGCGACTTCGCGAGCGGCCTTCGCTGCCGCGCGGAACGCGTCGAGCCTGACCTGCGGTTCCAATTCCGCATCGCCGCCGATATCGCCGTCCTTGAAGCGGCCGACCCGATAGCCTTCATCGTCGATCACCCCGATGACGGGGACTCCGGCGCGCATGTCCCCATAAAAAGCAGGTCCGGCGCGATCGCCGTCGCGGCGACGCAGCATTCCGGGTCCGAAAGCTTTGTTATCAGGGCATGCGCCGATCCAGTAGGTCGGACCTGACGTCAGCGACGCGGGAGACACGAATTCGCAATGGCTGGCCGGATCCTTGGACCATGTCAGGCTGCCTGCCGGCTCCTGCGCCTGCAGAGGAGGCGCGCACCATAGGGATGCGGCGACTGCGAGAGTAAATGCGACCTTGAATGACTTTCGCTGCTGCAATTGGTTATCCTCTTTTCCTGTCCGGCGTGGTCAAGTCTCACGGTTCGAGCCAAATTTCTAGTCGGGGATTGTGACGGGCAAAACTGATTGTTGCTAATTTCACGAACCGGACAGCACGTTACGTTGGCTTCGCTTTCCCACAGAGGGAGTGCCCGCAAAAGTCCACAGCGGTTTTGCTGGAATTGCTCTAGCTATGCGTGCATCCATATTGATGTGGGAGAGGCGCTGAATAATCTGGACCGCGAGTCTGGAGTATGCTCCTTTGTCGAAAAAGGGGCGTTTATGATTTTATATAAAGAGATTCGGGCGCTGTCCGACGATTTTGAGAGGCGGCTCAAGTCGCAAATCGAAGATCGCGTCCTGGAGATGGATGACGACGATCGATCCCATCATATCCTTTACCAAGTCCTCGGAATTACGGCCGCTGAAGGCCATGATATCGATGTCTATCAGAACAAGGGCCGATTTCTTTACAAGTATGCGGGGTCATTTCTTGAAGCTGCCGCAAAACTCTGCGTCCAGTATCGTTTCCCTCAAGCTGGTTCCAAACGCATCGACAACACTCTTGGCCAGCGGCCTAAAACCTTTGAAATCGATTCCCTGACGCCTCTGAAGGATGCGATCGAAATCAAGTGGCGTGATGCAACCACAGATGGTGACCATATTACCAAGGAGCACACGCGGCTCAAGGTCATCCACGCCGCCGGTTACAAGCCGGTTCGAGTGATGTTCTATTATCCCAATCGTGCCCAGGCTCGAAAAATCCAGCAGGTCCTTGAAGATCTCTATATAAGCCTTAAGGGCGAGTACTATTACGCGGACAGCGCCTGGAAGTTCATCAGAGAGTACACGGGCGTTGATCTCTTAGCGGTCATAAGCCGCATCGCGGAGGAGAAAACCGGTGGAAAATGAGGTTCTTGACGGGGATTGCCTCGAGGTTCTCCGAACCATTTCGGCGAACTCCGTGAATCTGGTTTACCTGGATCCGCCTTTCTTCACCGGACGAAAACATAGCAGTTCGTCTCGCGACGGCTCAAAACGTTATTCCTTCGACGACATCTGGCAACATTCGTCGGAGTATTTCGAGTTCCTGGTCGAGCGGCTGTTGCTTTGCAGGCGATCGATGAAAGCTGATGCATCGATATTCTTCCATTGCGATCACAACAGCACCCATATTGCACGACAGGCTCTCGACCTGGTTTTCGGCTCGGAGAACTTTCAGTCCGAAATCATATGGGCCTACAAGCGCTGGTCCAATGCAAAAAGAGGGCTGCTCCAGCAACACCAGAACATCCTCTTCTATGGCAACGGCCCTGATTTTAAGTGGAATCCGGCGTTCGTGGATTACAGCGCGACGACGAATGTCGACCAGATCCTGCAAAAGAGAACACGGGACGAACGCGGCAAGTCGGTCTATGCAACCGGCGAAGATGGTTCGATCGTTTTTGACGGCAACAAAAAAGGCGTTCCGCTGGGAGATGTCTGGAATATCCCCTTCCTCAACCCTAAAGCAAGGGAGCGAACCGGCTATCCCACCCAAAAGCCTCTTCTGCTCCTGGAACGCATCGTGGCGTTAGCCTCCGATGAGGGCGATCTTGTGCTGGATCCTTTCTGCGGGAGCGGGACAACCTTGGTCGCGGCAAAGCTCCTGAATCGAAGATTCCTTGGCATCGATGTATCAAATGACGCCACGACATTGGCCAAGGCGCGGCTGGAAGCACCGGTAAGAACAGATTCCGCCCTCCTCAGGAAAGGCGTTGAGGCCTACCTGAACAATGACCCATGGGTTGAAGCACATCTTGCAGGGCTAGCGGTGACCCGCATTCAGCGCAATACGGGTGCGGACGGTCTCTTGAAAGACGGGCTTGGTGGAAAAGCAGCCTTCGTAAGGGTCCAACGCCAGGGGGAAAGCGTGGCGGAGGCCGCTTCCGCCCTTAAAAAGACAGTGCGCAGTAAAGGCGACGCGGTCGGCGTACTGATCGCGACGGAAAGCGATCTTTTCGGCTACACCGATAGCGACATTCACATCCTTCGCTCACCTGCACTGCAACTGAGCGAACTCGTCAATCTGCCTGATGCCGATGACATATCAGACATACCGATGAGCCGAACTGCATAGAGCTTCGGTAAAGACCCTCTGATCGTCTCATTTGCCTCAGACGCGCCTCTCAGGACAACCTGGAAAGCTCCTTCAGCGCGTGGGCCGCGTTGTGGTAACGCTCGACGAGCGCGCTGAATTCGGCCGCCTTCATGCCGCGGATGCCCATTGCGCCGATCGTGACGATGCGTTGTTTGCGGTCGATCTTGCTGTGAAGCGCGCGCCACTTCTTTGCGGGAAGCGAGGCGGACGGCGCCAGCAAAAGCCGCAGCGCAAACCGGTTGGAGGCAAAGACCTTATGGGCGTCGATATCAGTCCAGGCGACCGGCCGGTCGAGCATCCAGGCCCGCAGCTCCGCCGGCGTCAGGATCATGAGGGGCTGCGCCGCCGATCTGTGAAGATAGAGCGCGTAAAGGCCGCACATGACGACGCCGGCTGCGGCAATACCGGATACCAATGCCCTGGCGAAATAATCGTGCGCGAAGCCGATCTCCGCCGCAAAGACCGTAACCATCAGCCCGAATCCTGCGAAGATCGCCGCAACGATCGCCATCGTCCAGATCATCGGCTTGACGTTGTCGTAGACAACGGTTTCGCCCGGCGCGGCTGCGGCAAGCGCTTCGAGCGTCTGCCTGCGAGCCGAGCGCAGGTCGCGCAGGTGGTTCAGGTAATCGCCGCTCAGCTGCCTGCAGAGCGCCTTCCAATCCGAGAAAAGCTCGAAGGCGAAGGTGAGACCGGCTGGTTTCGGAGCGCGGGTGGCGATGCCGAGCAATCTCTCGTCGGCCGTCAGCCCCATTGCCTGAATGCGCTGGATGGTCGGCGGGTGGGTATCGGTCGGATGCGGCTGCCGGTCTTCGAGCAGGGAAACCGGATCGGACCAGCCGTTGGCGCGAACGAGATCGGAGGTTTCGGCCACCAGGTCGGACGCGGGCTCGGAATTGTCAGCGGCAAGCGTCCGTTCTGCAGCAAGGCCAAAGACGTGATTGAGGGCAGGGGCGATCAGCCCGGTCCGAATGAGGGCAGAGGCCGCGCCGACGACGGAGCTGGAGCGCGCGCCGCTCCGGTCGGCATCGAACTCGCGGATGCGGCTCCAATGGTTTACCGCGTGGTCGAACTGCTCAAGGGCATGAAAGCCCAGCAGGGCTGCGGGATAGAGGACGAAGCTGCCGCCGTCGCCGCGCTGCAGAGCCGTTAGCGATCGCCAGAGGCCGGCATAGATCGGCGTGAACCTTTGGCTGTAGAGCGTGTCCTTGCCGGAAAAATGCGCCAGTTCGTGGCCGATGACCGCAGCCACTTCCGGCTCGTCGAGCAGGTCGAGATAGGGGGCCGGCAGGTAGAGCGTTCGCCCGGCGACGACTTCGTTTTCCGGCCAAAGCCGCAGCTCGCTTTCGGTGACGAAGAACCCCTGGGTGAGGCCGACGACAACAGTGTCCGGCCGCACGGCCTGCTGCCGGTCGGCGAGATCGCGAACGAAGCGGAAAAGACCGGGCGCATCGGCCTCCTGCACCCTGCGCCCGAAAATATCCATCGGCTGCGGCGCGAAAAGCGCAAAGACATCCTTGAGACCGCGCAATCCAAGGAAGGCGCTGTAGAGGGCAAGACCGGCGAGCATCAGGGCGAGGGCGAAAAGCTTGGCGCTGCCGGATGAGAAATCCGCCCAGAGGCCCATGCTGATCGCCTCGAACACGGCTGCACAGACGATGCCGATGCAAAATCCGATGACGAGCGCCGCAAGGATGAAAGGCAGTATGATGCGCAGGCGTCCGAAACTCCTGACCAGCTGCTCCTGAGATCGCCGCGCCCTCAAGCCGCTGACGGTTGCCGTGGCAAGCCCGAGGATGCCGCTTGCGAATGCCAGGATCGCACCGCCGATTGTGCCCCAGGGAAGCGGCCGGCGGATCGACGAAATCTCGAGATCCTCTTCGGCTCGCTCCAGCGCCGCAGCGACTTGCGGTACGGCGACCATTGCGGAGAGCGATTTCGCTCCCGCGTCTCCCTGAAACGTCAGCATGGCTCCCGGTTCGGTTTCGGCAATTTTTTTGACCTGAGCGAGTGTCGTCGTAAGCCCTTCCGACAACTCCTTCGACTGGTCAAGCGTCTCGGCTGCCCGCTCGAGCTGCCATAGACCGAGGCCGAACAGGAGGGCCGGAACAAGGACCAGCCAGACTGCAAGGCTTACATTCCGTGGAAGCTCGAGTTTCCGCATCATCCCTCCCTGACCGGGGTGTCCAGCCAATAAGTCAGCCAGCAAAGTGGCCCCGAATATTGCCGTATCAATTGTACGGCGAGTGGCTAAGATCAACTGCACCTTGAAAAAAATCGGCGCGCTGTTGCCGGTCAGGCACGCACTCCCCGATCGGTACGCGGGCAGGTCCGCGGGCCTTGCTCGCAAGAGCGACCGATCCGGCGCTGCACGGCATCCAGGCATTCCGATTTCTATCAGGAGATTCCGTGATATAATCGCTCTCTGCCGGCGGCCTTACCAGCCGTTGCGTGCACGGAGACTGATCCGATGAGCGAAGTGGACGTGCTTTTTGCAGCCTTGCAACAATCGGCCGACCCGCAAACGGTCGAGCGCATCGAGGATGTCGTCAGGCACGGCGCCGATCGCGAACTCAACCGCATCAATGTGCTCGCCTTTGCTGGGGCGTATCATCTCGATGAAGAGAAGGTGATCGCGGCCTTTCTCCATGCTGCCCGCATAGGCGCCTTCGAGATGACCTGGAACGTGCTTTGCCCCGGATGCGGCGGCGTGCTCGACAGTGGTGCCACCCTGAAGACCGTCGACCGGGAGGCCTATCATTGTGCGCTGTGCGCGGCCGGCTACGAGCCGACCCTCGACGAGATGGTCGAGGTCACGTTCACGGTCAGCCCGCGGGTGCGCAGGATCGCCGCCCACGACCCCGACCGGTTGCCTTCGCTCGAATATTACCGCCAGGTCTTTTTCAGCACCGGCGTCGACCTGCCTGACAATCTGGAAGAAAGGTTCGCGCACATCCTTCTGGAGGAGGTCGAGCTGGAGCCGGGCGAGAGAGCTCTTGTCTCGCTGCAGCTGCCGCCGCAGTTCGTCATCATCTTCGATGCGGTGACGCATTCGGCGCAGTTCATCGACGTGCAGGGCTTGCCGACGGATGAACGCCAGAACCTCTCGATGGTCATCAGCCAGGGGCATGCGCCGAACGAAACGCTGACGCTGCGCCCAGGCCCGCTGCGGCTGACGCTGGAAAACCATACCGATCGGCGGGTGCTGCCGAATGTCTGCATTGCCGGAGACGAACTGCACGATATTCTCGGCCACAGGCGACCTTTCCTGACGGCCAAGCGGCTGCTGACGAACCAGAGTTTTCGGGATATCTACCGGACCGACACGCTCGATGTCGATCAGCGCCTGAAGATCACCAGCCTGACCTTCCTCTTCACCGACTTGCGCGGATCGACCGCTCTTTACGAGCGCGTCGGCGATCTCGCTGCTTTCGATCTCGTGCGCACGCATTTCCGCGTCCTGCACGAGATCGTCGCCACCGAGGCGGGTGCGGTGGTCAAGACCATCGGCGACGCCGTCATGGCGACATTCCCGAGCCCGGACAGGGCGGTGGCGGCGGCGCTGAGAATGCGCGAAGCGATGCTGCAGCTGAACGCCGAGCGCGGCAGCGAGGATCTCCTCCTGAAGATCGGCATCCACGAGGGGCCATGCCTTGCGGTCAACATGAACGACCGGCAGGACTATTTCGGCCAGACCGTCAACATCGCCTCGCGCGTGCAGGAGCTCGCCGAACCGCATGTGATTTTGACGACGGAAGCCGTGGTCGATAACGAGCAGGTTTCGGAGATCCTGCGCGACGGCGGCGTCAGCTCGGTGTCGCGCATGGAGGAGCTTCATGGCATCGGGCGCGAGGTGAGGATATTTGCGCTGTCGTGAGGGGTGGTGCAGGGGCGTCAGTAAGGTGGAGGCAGGCTTCGTTGCAGGGGCACTCGGCGAGCCATCCCGCCGGATCGAAGCCGTGCATGCGAAGACGCGGCCTTATGATCTTCATATTCGAGATCGAATATTGGAAAGCAATCTCAGACCCTTATGTTGCTGTCGAACGGGACAACAATTGTGGGTTTATCGGATGTTGCGCAGCATTCTCCTAGTTTCGCTGGTGTTTGGCCTGTCCATACAAGCCATCCCCACCGAATTCGCTTTGGCCGAGGACAATCCAAACGTTCAAATAATCAAACGTGGCGATCCGGCCATGGCCAAAGCTCACGAGAAGTCCGAAAAGGGCCTGGACGCCTTCCTTGAGAAATTGAGCAATCCGCCGCCGGGAACCGAAAATTACAACGTCAAGCTGGGTTTCACAGACAAGGCTAAGGGTGTGGCACTGACGACGGATCAGATGGCGCAGGGGGTGGAATTCATGTGGGTTTCTCAAATCCAGCGATCAGGCGATCATTTTACCGCTCTTCTTGGCGATACGCCGGAATACATCCACAATATCAAGTCGGGTGATCGCGTCGAGTTTACGAAGTCCGATATTTTCGACTGGCTCTATGTCGAGAATGGCCAGGTGAAGGGAAATTATACTGTTTGCCCGTTGCTGTTGGCCGGTCCGAAAGAGCAGTTGGAAGAGTATCGCGTTAAATACGGCATAGTCTGCGATTGATCGCGATATCGCTCGGCATCGCGCGCCAACGCAGCCGATACCTCACCGGAAATCTCCTACCTCAGACCAAGGTCCGTATCACCCCGGACTGAGGTCGCATGCCGGGAACAGCCAAGGACTCCCGTCGTTGGTTTGGCAGCGGCCAGGAAGGCCGCGTCGAACGAAAGGAGGATCCATATGTTTGTCAAGCTCATCGCAGGCGCTGCCACAGCGGCGGCACTGATGTCGGGCGTTGCCTTCGCCCAGTCTTCCACTGTCAACGGCGCTGCAGGCGGCGCGGTCACCGGCGCGATCGTCGGCGGGCCGGTTGGTGCTGCCGTCGGTGGCGTTGCCGGTGCCGTGGTCGGCACGGCGATCGATCCGCCGCCGCAAAAGGTCGTCACCTATGTCCGTGAAGCGCCGGCGCCTTCGACCCGCGTCGTGGTCAAGGAAAAGGTGGTCGTCGGTCAGCCGCTTCCTGAAACCGTCGTCGTGACGCCGGTCCCCGAAAATCCGAAATATTCCTATGCAATCGTGAACGACGAGCGCGTCATCGTCGAACCGTCGTCACGCAAGGTGATCCAGGTCATCAACTGACCGGACCAGGACGCGCCAAGCCGCGTCCGCCCGCCCTCAAGAGAAATTGAAGTTCGCCGCACGTCTGCAGCGATGGCGTCGTGCGGCCTCAAAAAAGCGAGTCTATCATGAAAAGTAAGACCCTAGCCGTCCTGGTGACGGCCCTGTCGATCGGCGTTTCGCCCATTACGCTTCTATCCGCCTCGGCGCAGGAAGCGCCAATCATCAAGAAGAAAGGTGCTGCCCAGACCGAGCAGTCCGGTGGCCAGACGCAGCAGCAACCCGGCGCCGGCGACGCCACGAGCGGCGACTCTTCCGGTTCCGGCGCTGCAACAGGCGGCCAGGAGGCGCAGCAACCGGCACAGGGTTCCGACGGGTCGACCTCCGGCACGAAGGACGGCACGAGCCAGACGCAGATGAAGTCGGGGTCGGCAAACGGCGGTTCCACGCAATCGGGTACTTCGGCGGGGACTTCGGATGGCGCCAAGGCCAAGCCGACGACCACGGAAACCCAGAAATCCGGCACCCAGGACAGCGGCGCTGCCTCGTCCGACACGCAGAAGTCCGGCACGGACACTCAGAAATCCGGCACGGCCGCACAAAAGTCCACGACCGATACCCAGAAGTCGGGCACGGACGCCACTACATCAGGCAGCTCGACCAATACGCAGACCAACAGCAAGACGAATGCCGAGACCAACGACACGACCGTCAACAGCAACACTGAAAACAACAACACCACCGTAAACAAGACGAACGTCAATATTTCCGTCGAACAGCAGACGGAGATCCGTCAGGTCGTCAAGGAAGTGCATGTCGAGCCGGTCCGCGAGACCGACTTCACGGTGTCGGTCGGCACCAGAATTCCGAAGAAGATACGGCTGGAGCCGCTTCCGCCGCGCATCGTCAAGATCGTGCCGCAGTATGAATCCTATCGGTTCTTCATTCTGGCCGATGGCCGGATCGTGATCGTGGATCCGACCGAATACACGATCGTCTACATTATCACGGCCTGACCGGCCGGCTCCGGCGGCGTTCGCGCCGCCGGTTTCTGATGGAGTGAAGGATGATCTACCAGGAGCCGAAAACCGGCAGTTTCACCATGCCCGTCATCGCCATTCTGCTGGCGATGGCCGGGATAGTCATGCTTCTGATATCCAACCCGGGAACTCATCCGCAGGCCAGGGTGTTCGTCCAGATACAGCAGCCGGAAACCGGCAGCAAATAGCGAATCTCCTCCCGTCCGATATCGGGCTCGACCAGCTAGCGAATCGACATGCCGATTACAGAAGCAGACCGAATATTGTTCAACCGGGTTTGGGCTCTTGGCGCCAAAGCGGTGAAGAACAATCGCATCTCTGAACTGACCTATGTCACGCTCAGCACGCCGACCCTGGAAGAGTACCAGAACAGCCACGGCAAACGGATGGCGGATTTGATCAAAGTCGTCCAGCTGGGAATCTCGGAACTGCGCGATAGCGGCGAACTCAGTGAAGCCGACGAAGATCAGGCGACCCGGCTACCGGCAAGACGGCGCACCTGAAACGATCGTTCGACGGTGTGAGGGTTCCCACGTTCCAGCCTGGTCGCTCGCCGTCAAAGAACTGTCGAAGACGGGGGAGGGCCGGACTTTGGTCCGATTGACGCCGGTTGCCGCTCCGCTAGCTGTATGTCGCGTCCGTCAGGGACTGCAAATATCCGGCGTCAAAATCGGGAAAGCAACAATGTTTCGGTGGCTCAGAAGCTCGAAGAACAAAAAAACTGATGCTGATAGCGGGGCGAAAGCATTCCGGCGTCTGACGTATGAGACGGAGACGTCGACGCTATTCCTGGAATTTTACAGCGGCGAAACCCGAACCCATGTCGGTGTCGCATTGGGTCACATCGTCGGGCTCAAGATTGCAGCCGACAAGCTGGCTTATTACGAGAGCCAGATCGCTCGATCCAATATGGCGTTGATAGCGCCAGGCGATGAGGCGGCGGATTCCGCTCCCCGGAACACTGCCGCAGCAGCGAATGCCGTGTGATCGGCGCCGCGGTCACTTTCTTCATTTGTCCGTCGAACGAGGCTACGCGGGCTTTCTTTATTTCCGGAGGTCGGACTTTAGTCCGATTGAAGACGCCGATCCGCCCGCTAGTTTTCGTTTCGCTGATGCCTCCAGAATCAGCATGAAAAGGGTGTCTCTTCCTGATCTCGAGCACCCTTTTCGCCCCCCGCTACAACTCCCCGTATGATCTTTTTTAAATCGCGAGCCCGATCCATCCGGCTTATTGCAATTTCTGCGTTTGAATTGTAGCTGTTTTTCATTGGATACTACTGTCATTCCAAGATGATGGTGAGTCGTCACCGCACGCGCGGCAAGCTGAAATGGGGGCATTTCAATGGGGTTTACTGAAGCTGTTCGTACAGTTCTGAGAGAGAAATATGCAACCTTCTCCGGCCGGGCTTCCCGCTCGGAATATTGGTGGTTTTATCTATTCTATGTCCTGGTCGCGTTTGCGTTTGCGGTTGTGGCTATCGGGGTCGCCACCGCTTCCGGCGGAGTCGAGGGTGGGGTTCCGTCAACGATTATTGCTATCGGCGCTATCGGCGGATTGTTTGTGCTCGGAACGATTATTCCGTTTCTCGCCGTCCAGATCCGCCGCTTCCATGACCGCAACATGTCCGGCTGGTGGTATCTCGCGCTGATTATCCTGGGGCTGATTCCCTATGTCGGCTTTATCGCGAGCATCGCCATTTTCGTGATCAGCGTGCTTCCCGGCACTGTCGGCCCGAACAAGTTCGGGCCGGATCCGCTGCGTCCGGAAGTGAGAGCGGAAGTCTTTGCCTAAAGTGTGATGTCGGGCTGCCGGTGGCGCCGTTGCTGGCCACCCTGGCTCTATTTTTCCTTGAGCAGAGGCGGATCATAGGCGGTCAGGGCGGGCGGCTCACAGCCGATGGAACCGCACGCCGGGTTCAGATCTAACCGACGTTTTGTCATTAAAGTGTTTGAATCATTCAGCAAGCTGCAATGGGGGCATTTCAATGGGGTTTACCGAAGCTGTTTGGACGGTTTCCAGGCAGAAATATGCAACCTTCTCCGGCCGAGCCTCCCGCTCGGAATGCTGGTGGTTTCAGCTTTTCTATTGGCTGGTGCTGCTGGCAATTTTTATCATCAGCATTTTGGCGCCCTCGGGTAGCCGTGACGCACCTGCGGTGACGGTTGCTATCATCACGATCGTCGGCGGAATATTTATTCTGGCAATGTTTTTGCCGCAGGTGGGGCTCCAGGTTCGCCGCTTCCACGATCGGAACATTTCAGGTTGGTGGTACCTAGCGCTGTTTATCGCCGGTTTCGTTCCCTATCTTAATGTCATTTCTGGCCTGACGATTTTCGTGATCAGTGTGCTTCGTGGCACGGAAGGTCCGAACAGGTTCGGGCCGGACCCGCTGCATCCCGAAGCGATAGCGGAGGTCTTTGCCTGAGCCGCATAGCCATTCGTCATGCCGGGTTGCTGGTGGCCCTGTCACTGGCCGCCTCGGCCCAACTTTCCCCTGCGCTGGCGCAGGAGAGCAGTAGTCAGCAGGGCGGGAAGGGCGACCGGCCTTCCAGCTCCGTCAGCAGCGAATATGCCACGCAATGCGCGCTTAATGGCGTACGCTGCAAGCTCATCTATGGTGATGGTTCCGAAACGCGGAAGGCTGTGCCGGACGCGACGCTTTCGCGTGAGAATCGTTCGTTTTCTCTGCAGGAGCCTGCCGTCGGCGGTTCCGCTGCGGTCGTACTGGTGCTCGTCGCCCTTGTCGTCATCATCGGCCTTGCAATGTTTTTCGGCAATGGGGGCGTGCTGCTCTCGTCGGCGCCGCGCGACGTGAAAAAGCGGCAGGGGGAAGCGCCGGAAAGCTGGCGTACTTCGGATGCCGGGACCGAGGAAAGGCCCGGTGATTTCCTACAGCGCATTGCCGCCATGGCGGATCGCCGGCAGGCGCTAGTGCTCCTGCTGCGGCACTGCCTGCTGCACGCGGCCGATGTGACGGGAACGCGGCTTTTCCGCTCGGATACGGAGCGGGCGGTTTTTGCTCGCTTGCCGGCAACCATGCCCGACCGCGAGCGGCTGGAACACCTGCTGGCCGAGGCGGAACTCGTTCATTATGGCGGTCGCCCACTGCAGGATGGGCATTTCGATACGCTTCTCAATTCGGCGCGAGCCTTGTTGTCCGCAGGCAGGCTCGGCCATGCGTAATGCCGCGCCCGTTCTCGTCCTGCTGGTTCTGGTCGGGCTTGCGGCGCTGGCACTCTTTGCGCGGCCGCGAGAGAACGATTTCGATCACTCGCCGCTCGGAGCCAAGGGGCTGCAGGTGTGGCTGGAGGCCAAGGGCATTCCCGTGATCCGCTCCGATCCGCATTTCGTCAGGGCGCGGGCGGAAATCTCCATGCGCGTTCTTTCCCTGCCGCTGGAGAACGACGAAGCTGCCGCTTCCGGTACAGACAAGGACGTCAAGAGTGCTGGCCCGGAAAGTTGGGGAAGCGAATCACGACGCTATGGGCTTCCGACGCTGATCATCATGCCGAAATGGCGCAGTCGTCTGTTGACGGATGGGATTGCGCGGCAGGCCGATTTGCTGCCTCTCGAAGAGGTTCAGGAAGAATTGGGCAGGATCGCGCCTGCAGATTTACGTCTCAATCGGAACGATCCAGGATTTGCCGAGGCGCATCCGGGTACGAGTTGGGGGCAACCGGCCCGGATCGGTTTGTATGAGGCGCAGACTTTCGATTTGGCAAGCCTGCCGAGCGCCTGCAAGGAGCTCGCAGGCACGCAGACGGGTGCGCTGATCGTCCGATGCGAAAACTATCATCAAGTCTATCTGCTGTCGGACCCTGATCTATTGAACAATCATGGATTGGCTCTCGCCGAGAACGCAGCTTTTGCAGTGTCGCTGATCCAGCGATTGCGTGGTGTCGACGAGAGGCGGCCGGTCTATCTGGATACAGCAGGCGCGCCGCTGGAGGCCAGGAAACCCGTGGACGAAGGGCGCACCTATGAGCGTTCCAGCTCCGATCTTAAGCGCTTCTTCGCCTATCCGCTCTCCGTCATCTGGGGCACGCTCTTCGTTGTCGTGGCGATCTGCTTCTGGCGCGGGTTCTGGCGGTTCGGGCCGCCGCTGAAGGACGCATCGGGGAATATCGAGCTGTCGAAATCTGCGGCGATCGAAGCAACCGCCAGGCTGCTTCGCCTGTCGGGCAATGACGGGCGGATGGTATCGCAGTTCGTGCTCCATCTGCTTGCGGACAAGGCGCAGCTGCTCTTCGGCCCCGGAGCCGGAAACGAGGCGGGCATAGACCGGCTGTTCAAACGCCTGGCACGCCGCGATCAGGTGGAGGCGCAGGCGCTGCATTCGTCGGCCCAGGCGCTGATCGACCGTGGGCATTTGATGAAATCTGCGGATCTGCACCGCAATCTCGAGACATTCAGGAAATCGCTAGGGGGCGTCGACTTTGGATCTGGGTGAATTTCGCAATCTCATCGCCGCTGTCAGGGGCGAGATCGGCAAGGTGGTGCAGGGACAGGATGCGATCATCGATCTCGTCTTGATCTCGATATTCTCGGGCGGGCACTGCCTCGTCGAGGGGCCTCCCGGCACGGCAAAGACGCTGCTCGCGCGCTCGGTTTCGGCCGCCATGGCGCTCGATTACCGGCGCATCCAATTCACGCCGGACCTGATGCCGGGCGATGTGCTCGGCGTCAATCTCTTCAACTTTCAGACCAACCAGTTCCACCTCACCAAGGGGCCGATTTTTACCGACATCCTGCTCGCCGACGAAATCAACCGCGCGCCGCCGAAGACGCAATCGGCACTGTTGCAGGCAATGAACGAGCGGATGGTGACGCTTGACGGCGTCGATTACCCGCTCGGGCCGGATTTCTTCGTGCTCGCCACGCAGAACCCGATCGAGCAGCAGGGCACCTATCCGCTGCCCGAGGCGCAGCTCGACCGCTTCCTGTTCAAGCTGGTGGTCGACTTCCCTGATCGCGAGACGGAGATCTCGATCCTGTCGCGCCATGCCGATCAGGCGCTGAAATCAGATATAGGCAAAGCCGGCATCCGGCCGCTGGTCACCAGCGAGGCGCTTGCCGCTGGCCGGGCGCTCATCGATGCGATCCATCTCGACAAGTCGATCCTGACCTATATCGTCGATCTCGTGCGCGCGACGCGCTCCGATGCCGATATTCTCTATGGCGCATCGACCCGTGCTGCCGATGCTCTGGCCGCGGCCGTGCGCGTGCGGGCTGCCTTCGAGGGTCGGGACTACGGCCTGCCTGATGACGTGCAGGCGCTGCTGACACCGGCCTTGCGCCATCGCATCGTGATGTCGCCTTCGGCAGAGATCGACGGGCGCACGCCTGACGATGTGCTGCGCAGCCTCCGGAACCGCGTGGATGCGCCCCGGTAAATGCGGCCGTCCTCGCACCTGATCGCGCTTGTTCTTGCCATGGCGGCGCTGACGGTCATCGTCAGCGTGTGGTGGCGCGACATGAGCATGCCGCTCGTCTTCCTGTGGGTGGTGCTGGCGGTTGTTACGGCGGGCGATCTCGTCTTCACGGCGCTGTCGGGCCGGATGGCCGTCGATGTCGATCTGCCGCCGCAGGGTTTTGTCGGCCACAGGGCCTCTTTCACTGTTGTCATCAACAGGCAGAAGGGCAAGCTGCCCGAGGGGATCGATCTCAGACTTGATGCCGCGCCGGAGCTTGTCATCGGCGAGCGTCGCATGGAGCGCGCCGAGTCCGGGCCGGTGAAGGCATCCTTCGATCTGCAGCTGACGCGGCGCGGGCAGTTTTCGGTTCGTGAGCTCTGGCTGAAATGGCCGTCGCGCCTCAGGCTTATCGACAGGATCGTACGCCTGCCGGTGGCGCGCGAGATCGCCGTCATTCCAGATATCTCGCCGGTGCTGTCAGGCGCGATCAAGACGCAGATCCTGCCGCTCGAAGCCGGCCAGAAGGATTTGCGGCTGCGCGGCGAGGGGTCGGAATTCCATCAGCTGCGGGAATTTGCCGCCGGCATGGATCCGCGCAGCATCGACTGGAAGCGCTCGGCGCGCATGCGCAATCTCGTGGTGCGCGAGATGCGGGCGGAGAAAAACCACCAGATCATCCTCTGCGTCGATTCCGGGCGGCTGATGGCCGAACAGGTCGGCGGCTTCACCAAGCTCGACCGCGCCATCAATGCGGCGCTCGCCATGTGCTGGGCGGGAGGGCTCGCGGGCGATCTCGTCGGCTTCTACAGTTTCGACAGCCGTCCGCGCCTCTTCCAGCCTGCCTTGCCGGGGCGTACGGCGTTTGCGCGCCTGCAGACGATATGCGGCGAGCTCGCCTATGAGACCCAGGAGACCAATCATACGCTGGGGCTGACGCATCTTTCCGGCCGTCTCAAGCGCCGCTCGCTGATCGTGATATTCTCCGATTTCGTGGACAGCATCACGGCGGAGCTGATGATCGAGAATATGCAGGTGCTCGCGCGGCACCATTTCATCGTTTACGTCGCCTTGCGCGATCCTGTCCTGGCAAAGCTGGTGGAGCCGGAGGAGACGACGCTCGATGCCATCGCCCGCTCGGTCGCGGCACGGCAGATCGTGCAGGAGCGGCGAGCCGTGATGGAGAAGCTTTCGCGTCTCGGTGTGCTCTGCCTCGACAGCACGCCCGAGGCGCTGACATCGGATCTCATTGCCCGCTACATCGAAATCAAATCCCGGGAGATGATATGACGGATCTGCGCATCGACCCCAGGATGGATAGTGGCGCTGCACTCCATACCGGCGGGGTGCAGAACGACCTCCTGCGCTCGGCTCGCTTCAGGCTGGAGCGCGAGGCGCATTGGCGCAAGCTGGACCATCTGGTGAGCCGAGCGGAGGAGGGCGGCGCTGCGGCACTCAGCTATAACGAGGTGCGCGACCTTGCGGCCGGCTATCGGCAGGCGATGAATTCGCTCAGCGTCGCGCGCGATATTTCGCTTGATCGGGCGCTGATCGCCTATCTGGAAAGCCTCTGCGCGCGCGCCTATCTCGTCGTCTATGCGCCGCAGGAAAGCCTCGGCGGGCTGATCTCCCGCCTGCTGCTGAAGGGCATTCCGCAGGCGGTGCGCCGCTCGGCCCTGCCTCTCTTCATCGGCTTCCTGGCGCTCGTTCTCGGCGCTTTTGCCGGATACAGGCTCTGCAGCAGCGATCCCAGCTGGTTCTATACGTTCGTGCCGGCAGAGCTTGCCGACCAGCGCACGCCGGATGCATCGGCCGATTACCTGCGCTCGACGATCTACGGCAATGAACGGCATGAGAGCGACGGGCTCGCGGCTTTTTCGGCCTATCTCTTTTCCCACAATACGGGGATTGCCGTGCTGATCTTTGCACTCGGCGTCTTCGCATCGGTGCCGAGCTTTATTCTGACTTTCTACAATGGCCTGATGCTCGGCGCCTTCTTCGCGATGTTCCGGCAGAAAGGACTGAGCTACGATGCCTTCGCCTGGCTTTCCATCCACGGCGTCACCGAACTTGCGGCGATCTCCATTGCCTGCGCCGGCGGGGCGGGGCTCGGGCTTGCCGTTCTTCTTCCGGGCGCGCGAACCCGCAAGGAGGCTCTGCGTCACCAGGGGCATGATGCCGTCAAGCTCGCGATCCTCGCGGCCCTGATGCTGGTCGTGGCAGCCTTTATCGAAGGCTTCCTGCGCCAGCTCGTCCAGGAGCCGGTCTGGCGGATCGGCATCGGCTGGGGCATGGGTGTCTTCTGGGTCGCATGGCTGACGCTCGCAGGGCGCGAAGGCAAGGCTTCCCGATGAAGCAGCCGCACCAGACGATGACAGACGGCAAGCGCGTCATGCAGTTCATTCCGCCGGAGGGCGTGCCGATCAGTTTCGCGATCGCTTCGATCGGAGCCCGTTTGGGTGCGCAGATACTTGATATCATCTTCACGACGCTCCTTTTCGTGATCATCGCCCTTGCCGTCGTCTTCACGGGGGTCTTGCCCTTTAGCGCCATGACGGTCCTGATCACTCTGATGGGCTTTCTGCTGCGGACACCCTATTACGTGCTATCCGAGTTGATTTGGAACGGGCGCACGCTCGGAAAACGGATAACGGGCATCCGCGTCATCAACGTCGATGGCCGGCGCCTGACGCCGCATCAGGTGACCGCGCGCAACCTGATGAAAGAGGTGGAGATCTTCGCTCCGATGGGGCTTCTGGGCACGCTCGGCGAACAGTCGGGGCTGGAAGGCGTATTGACGGCCGTTTGGCTTCTGGTGGTGGTGATCGTTCCGCTCGCCAACCGCCGTCGGCAACGCATCGGCGACATGATCGCCGGTACACTGGTGGTCGACAATCCACGCTCCGTGCTGCTCTCCGATCTCGCACTGTCGCCTCCCGCGAAGACTTCCTCCGAGCCGGCATTCGATTTCCTGCCCGAGCATCTCGATATCTACGGCAAATACGAGCTGCAGACGCTGGAGGATGTGCTGCGCGATACAACAAAGAAGCCGAACACCGAAGAGATCGTCAAGATCGTGCGCACCATTACCAGAAGGATTCGCTATGAGGAACCGGTGAAGCCCGGCCAGGAGCTGGTGTTCCTCAACGCGTTCTACCGGGCGCAGCGCGAGCATCTGGAGAGCCTGAAGCTGTTCGGGACGCTGCGCGAGAACAAGTATCACGAGCATACGACAACAGAGGCGAAGAAGCTTGTTTGAGTGGCTGAGAGGCTGCAAGTAGTCCATTCGCCCGCACAAAGAACGCTCCAATTCTCTGAATCGACGCAATCGAGCCTTCCGGAGATCAATTTCGGGCCGATGCCGGAGCGGTCGTGCGCGCTTGCCGCATCGCATCGGACTTTGGTCCGATGGAAGCCGAAATATAGTCTGCTACATAATTTCGTGCTGATGCCTTCAGAATCAGCACGAAAAGGGTGTCTGTCCCTGACCCGGCGCACCCTTTTCAACTCTTTTTCGCGGGGGCAATCGCGAGCGGAGGGGGAGCCGGTATGATTTATGAGCAGCGGAATGTTGCCGACAGCCTAAAACAGCGCAAACGCTTCGAGGAGAAAGCAGCCAGGGTCCTCAAGAGGCACTACCAGCGGCCGATCGCAATTATGTTTTCCTGGCAACCCGGCAACGAGCCTCATACCATCGACTTGCGAGCCGTTCCTCAGGTCCTCACGACGAGTGACGTAGAGGCGCTGGAAAAAAGAACCCCGTAACCCGCGGCGCCTTCCTGCCTGTTGCGACCGCACCGGTGTCGAATACGGCAAACAATGGGGGGAGGCGCCGCCGGCCGCATAGCTGGACGCAGAGCATCGGTAGCGCGCCCACGTTTTGACGCGGATGCTTGCAGCTGAAACAGTGTTGGCTGACCCCACGGCTTGGACACGCGCCTCCGCCAAGATGCACTCGCGTGGAGAGCAGCGCTTGATCGAGACGAATCGACGCGGCGAGCCATGTCACACACTTTTCACGCGACTCTGAACGCCGTCTGTGATTATTACACCCGCCTAACGCGTTTGGCGGACTGAGCAGGCACAGGGCTCGCATCTGTAATGTGTGGCGAGCCCAACCGCGCTCAGCAGGATCAGACGATTCCGGTCTGTCTCAGCCTACATTTCCAGCAATGCCGTGGCCTTGTCGATCGCCGCGCCCGCACCGTCGTCACCGATGCCGGGGCGGCTCGCGCGGCGGAGGCGTCCAATGGTCGGGAGAGTTCGCTATCGCGGCATGAAACGGTGGAGTTCCGGTTCGGCGGCAAGGAGGTATCGATCGTCCGTTCGCTGCTTTTAAAGCGGCGCCCTCCCAAATGAAGGGCTTCCACTCAATACTCGGCAAGCCCCCCGCATCGGGTTCGGTCCTGTAATCCTACTACCGCCGCGCATCCACTTTCCTCGCGGTGGGGCCGATTCGCAATTCATCCAAAAGGGTTAGACGGAGACGCGATCGCGTCATTCGCCCTTGGGGCGCTCGCTGATCGTTTTTCCTCTGCCGGCGGGCGAGGAGGGCATGGGCACCTATACCGGCCACGCTGGCCGTGTGCAGGAATTCTTCTGTGGTTGTTCTTGCGCGTTACTCGCGCCAAGCGGGCGGCGATGCTAGGAATCTCCTGCTAACTGGGGAGCATCCATGAAAAAACTCATTCTCGGCGTGGCTTTTGCCGCAGCACTCACCTCCTGCGCGAAAAGACCCGACGCCATCGTGCAGGCCGACATCCCTATGCAGGCCTACACCAATCTCAGCTGCGCGCGCATCGCGCAGGAGCACAGCACGGAAAAGAAGAAGCTCGACGACCTCTCCAAACAGCAGATCTCCGCCGCCAACGGCGACGCCTTCGGCGTATTCCTGGTCGGCGTTCCGATCGGCAGCGTGGCGGGTGGGGATAAGGAAGGCGAGGTCGCCGTCTCGAAGGGGAAAGTGTCGGCGATGGAGAGCGCGGCGCTGTCGAAGGGGTGTAAGTTGTAGGTGAGGGGTGAGAGGAGCGACGCTATCGGCACCCTCTCTCCCTCATTCCTGTGCTTGTCACAGGAATCCAGCCACCGCGCGTCCGGGCGGTGAAGGACTCATCTGAGGCGGGGAAGTCTCTCCTGCCCGGCGAGGTCACCGAACCTATGCGGGTCGTCGAAGCCTATGGAATCCGCACGCCCGCCCGAAATGCTGCGGAGCGGCAACCCGCCTCGGGCGGCTCGTTCTATAACAGCATTCACGTAAGGCAAATCATGTGAGGTAAAGTGTCCTGAGGCCTTACAAATGCTTGACTATTTTTGCGAACTTGGTTCCTTTGTGCGATGCAGCATAGGGAATAACGATGGAACTTACGTCAAAACTCGTCAAATCCGTCGCCTACGATCCTTCGACGGGCGTCCTCGATATAGAGATCCGTCTCAAGGGGAAGCGCCGGTATTTCAATGTGCCGCCGGTGGTCTATGAGAACCTGATCACGGCGGCCTCGCCGGGTTGGTATTATACGCGTCATATCCGGGATGTTTTTTCCCGTTCCGAAAAGGGCGGGCCGGACGGGCGCCTGCGGCAGATCTTCGGCCGGCGCGGGCAATTGTCCTGATCGCAGCAGAGTGCGGCTGATGGCGGCCGCGCTCATTAGGCCTTCGCCCAGCTCACAGACGCGTCAATATCTTGCGCTGTGGTGCGAATCTCTGCCAGTCTGCGGCATCGGCCCGAGATCGGAAGCGATTTTCGGAAAGCCCGATATGTGGATTCGAGGAGTTGGAGCGTCCTTTGCCCGTGTGAATGCGGGCACGGCCCTCCAGGCCGCTCGGTTGGGGGAATGTTTTGGCCAGTCATCTCAGATCCTGCCTGCTTGCGGCACTCGTGACGATCGCTTGCGCGGGCATCGCTGCGGCCGAAGAAATGCCGGCTTTCTGGAAGAAGTCGATGACCGGCGATCCGGCGACCAATCATTACCTCGCAGAGGCGGTGAAGCCGCTCGACAATCCAGATGCGCAGACATTGCGGGTCGTCAAGCTCGCCAATACGCTCGCCACGCTCTGCAGCGGCGCCTCGCTCGATAAGAAGGCGCTCTACGCCTATATGACCGCGACCCGCTTTGCCGAGATCAAGGGCAAGGCCTATAACGAGGCGGCCTTCCTGGCCGACAGCAGCTTCCGCTATTTCGACTATCGCGCGCTCGCCCATCTCTGCGCGGGAAGCGCCTATCTCTTCGGCCCGCAGGGGCATCTCGCGCCGGGATTGCTGGAGATCGGCAAAGCCGGCAAGGGGGGCAGGCCGGCGATGGGGTATGATCCCGCCAATCCCTTGGTCATCTTGCCGCCGATTGCGCGGAAGTCCTGACCGGCGCGCGGTGCGGCCGTATCTTACTCTTGATATCACCGAGGCGGATGCGGCTCGGTCGGCGTGCCGATCCTGTCGCCTTTTTTCACGCCGACCGTTCCTGTCGGACGCGGGTCCGGCTGCTCTTTCCAGGACCAGGAAATGACGAGGAAAATCAGTCCCAGCGCGATGAGGGGCGGCGCAACGAAGATCAGCAGGAGGTAGTGCAGCGATCTCATAGGGTTTGGCACAGGTAAGCTTTCGCACCTGATCGAGGTTTTCTTCAGTCGTGCTGCAAACCAGCAGGAAGGACTTGCGGCGCCGAACCGGCGTCCACCCTCTTCCCTACGTGGTCTTGCCGTCGAAAGATATAACGGCTGTCACAGTCTGCAGCCGTCGCCGGCGGCAACGGCCGGCAGCTTTGCCGCCGATCTCACACCAGAACGATGTCGCCGTGGTCGAAGAAGGCCTTGCCAGCGCCGAGGAAGACGATGTCCTGCGCCGCCTGACCGCCGGTGCCATCGGCGTCGTAGGAGAGGTTGCCGCTTGCGGAATTGTAGATGAGCTGGGCGTGATCGGCGGTGGCTGTCGCGCCGTATTTGGAGGCGATCATGAAGGCGTCCGCGTCCAGGATACCGTCATGATTGCTGTCGAGGGAGGCGAAGGCGGAGCCGAGCCTGATCTTGTCGTCGGCATCGAAATCCCAGATGGAATCCTTGTTGGCGGCGCCCATTTCGTTGAAATAGAACGTGTCCGCGCCGCCCTTGCCATAGAGGCTGTCGGTACCGGCGCCGCCGGCAATGGCATTGGCCGAGGCATTGCCGGTGATGAGGTTTGCAAGGCTGTTGCCGGTGCCGCCGATCGCGCCGGCGCCTTCCTTCAGACGGAGGTTTTCGACGAAGGCGTGGTCGTGGAGATCGACGCTGATCGTTGCCTGGATCGTGTCGGTGCCGCCGTCGGCCGTTTCCACAGCGCGGTCGCCGGCATTGTTGATGAAATAGGTGTCGTTGCCGCTTCCGCCGAACATCGTGTCGGCGCCGGCGCCGCCATCGATATAGTCGTTGCCGCCGGCGCCATAGATCGTGTCGTCGTTGATGGTGACGAGCGGCTGGCCGGCGAGGGTCGCGCCCGGGACGATGAAATCGTTGCCTTCGGTCCCATGGATCGTCGCGCCGACGATGCTCTCGTCGGCTCCCGATATCGAGAATCCGATGCTCTGCATGGCGCTCGCCCCGTGACTGTCCCGGATCGCCAGGTCGAACGTGTCCTCAACAGTGGCACCTTCCGCCAGCGCCTGGGTCGCCGGCCGGTCATTGTCCAGCAGGTAGGTCACCTGTCCGCTCGCCGTGTTCAGGATTGCCGTGCCGTAGATGCCGGAAAGGCTCCATTGCCCGCCGCCGAGATCGCTCCAGCCGTCGGTGACGTAGGAGATGGTATCGCCCGCATCGGGATCGGTTGCCGTCAGCTGCAGGCTCGCGGTATCGACACCGGCGCCGCTGTGGCCGGCTTCGACGAGGCCGTTGCTCGCAGCACCTGCCGTCAACACGGGAGGGCTGTTGAACGGCTTGAAGACGCCCGTTTCCCAATCATAGATGCCGTCGAGGAAGTGCAGCTTCTCGACATGCGCGAGCGTGTCGGTGCCTTCGGCTGCGCTCGAGACCGTGCCGAGCAGCCGGTCGATCGCATATTTGGCGAAGGAGCCGGCGTAATTGGCCGTGTCGATGCCTGCGCCGCCATCGAACCTGTCATTGCCGCCTGCGCCGGTAAAGACATCGTCACCAGCGCCGCCGGTGACAGTATCGGCGCCGCTGCCGCCACGAAACTGGATCTGCTCGATGCCGCTGATCGTCGTGCCGTCGCCCAGCGCCTGGACGGTGGTCGCCGGGAGCGACAGGTCCAATGTCAGGTCCACGGTCGCCGCGCGGCGATCCAGCACAAGAGAGTCGTTGCCCGCTCCGCCATCGATGGTGTCGACGGCATCGACAGCGGAGACGAACTGGTCGTCGCCGCTGTAGCCGATCAATGTGTTGTGGCCCGATCCGCCGATCAGCACGTCATTGCCGGCGCCGCCGTCGATGTAATCGTCGCCGCCGTTGCCCTCCAGCGCATCGTCGCCGTTCCAGCCATGGATCTCGTCGCCCAGCGCGCCGCCGACGAAATGGTCGCCCATATATCCGCCCGTGATGTTCAGGCGCTCCATGTTGACGATGACGGTTCCTTCGCCGAGGTCCTGGGGCGTGGCTATCTTTTGGGCCGTGGAAATATCGATCTGCTCGACAACATATTCATAGCTGCGCTTCAGGGCCAGCGTATCGATGCCGTCGCCGCCGTCGATATAGTCAGGCCCTTCATGGCGCCACGATTTGATCGTGTCGTCACCCGCGCCGCCATAGAGCTGGTCGGAGCCGGCGCCGCCGTCGATAATGTCGTTTCCGCCATTGCCGTAGATGACATCGTCGCCCCCAAGGCCGACGATGACTTCGGCGGCATTGCCGCTGGTCAGCGTATCGTTTCCATCGGTTCCGGTGATCGTCGGCATTCACGGGTCTCCAAAAACGTTCCGCCTGATTCGAGCCTTATCCTAAGCAGAATTGGCCGGCGGACCATGCGAGTTATTGTCCGGTAGATATCGCAGTATTTTCGATACGTCCGACATGGCCGATATCGGCACAATGCATCGCCTCAGTCCCTCTGGGGTAGATGATCCCGTAATTATGGCGATCTGAGGGATGTGGCGGCATATGGAAAACAACCACACCTGGCAGGGCAGCGATGCCCGGTCAGGCGTCGTCGTCAGCTTTTAGACGAGCAGGGAGAGGGGGCGGTGCCGTGTCAGGCGAGCCTATGCCGGCGGGACAGGGTGCGCCCGAGCTGGTCCGATGGCTTCTCGACCAGCCAGTACGCAATTTGAGCGGTCATCAGGCTTGTCGCCATGATCCCGGCCACGAGCAACCGGTTGTCGACCGCCCCGTACCAGTGACGAAGGGCAAACAGAATTATCGGGAGGTGGAAGAGATAGAGGCTGTAGGAAATTGTGCCCAGCCACAAAAGAGGAGAGGAGGTAAAAACCGGCTGGATCCTCTGATGGCCGATTGCCGCGCCGATCAAGGCTATCGAAGCCAGCCCGTAGAGAAGTTCGGAAGCCGGAGCACCCGCTGGGATCGCCATCGCGACGAGCGCCGCCACGCAGATGGCCGAGACCGGTAGCTTGGCCGCGACCGCGGCGAGCCTCTGCCTGTTGTAGAAGCAGATCGCGCCGACACCGAAGAAGAGAATGTAACCCCCGGTATCGAGGATCGACGCCAGGATGCTTCCCTCCTCGGCGAAACCGCCCGCTGCCTCGCTGGCGAGCCAAAGCAATGCGAGCGCAGCAAGGGTGACCCGCCAGTTCCATACCGCCAACAAAACGATCAGCGGAAAAAGCGCGGAGATCCTCAGTTCGTGAATCAGGCTCCACGTGACGTTATTCAGTTGGATATGCGCCTCTCGTCCCGTCATCGCCAGATGCCCGGCCACAACATCGACACTTGGCGCAGCGGTCCATGAACTCGCATTGAACCATTCGGTCAGGCCCGCTATCGGCCCGCGCGGCGACAGCATGAAGAGGGAAACCGCGAAGGCGATGGCTATGGCGAACGGCAAATAGATCCTGCAAAACCTCCGGATCAGATAATCCTGATAGGGGAGCGCCCGCTTCTCGAAGCTCGCCGCCAGAACAAACCCGCTGAGGACGAAGAAGAGGACAACTGCGGGCCGCCCGTTCACAAAGGCTCGGAGCGGAGTGTACTTCATCCACGTTTCCCAAAAAGCCCAGCTCGACAGGTCGAAAACGCTCACATGCGCCTCTGATCCGGGAAAGGCCATGAATAGGTGATGGAAAACCACGGTCAGGGCCGCGACTCCTCGCAGCGCATCCAGTTGCCGGTATCGCAATCGTCGCTCCCAATCCTCATCCGGCGGCCGAAGTACACGAAAGGTCTGGCATAGGCAACGCTCTATCGCATTTCTGCGTTTTATTGGACCATTATTATCGACGGAATATCTGCTTCTGTCGGAATGCGATGACAATCTTTCACTTATCTGCGGAGACGGGAAACTTCTTCAGGAAATCAGACGATCGAGCCATCTGGCAAGCTCGCAGTCGAGCCTGAGCGCCGCACTTTGGCTTGATTATTTCCCTTTTTCCGCCACTCCGGCCCGAATACTGCGTGAAGGTTCGGAGAGTATTCGAGAAATACATGTTACGGTAGTGTGTCTCGCTTGGGATGCCGATCGATATTTCCATTATTCGGGATAGACCCAAAAAAAGTCGCGTTGGAGCTCTCGACTCGCGCGGGAAAATTACCACTACTGGTTATTGCGCCAGAGGGGTGTATTTCCGGACAGCGAAGCGACGCCGTCTCGGGGGAGTGTGCCGGTTCTGTTTTAATGGTTTTTATTGTCCGGCACTGCTGGTGCCGGATGTATAAAAATTGACATTTCTGATAACCTTAACATTTAACCGCTCCGCGCTGCATGAATTGACAGGACATGCATTCCGATTGAAAAGATGATCCGTCGTATTAAACTCTTTTTCGCAGGGGGCGAATTATGAACATGATGCATAGGGGCAACAATTCTTCCAAGCCCGGACCTCAGTACGTAGATGATAGAATTGCCTTGCTCGTGGCGGCGCAGACGAAACTTGAAAAGCCTCAGACGACAAATGAGGACGTCAAGGAAGCAGTAAAAATTCTGCTGGCCGAAACGATCGCGCAGCTGCAGCATTCAATTGAGTATTGAAGTCCTTGGCGGGTCGTGAGGCCGCCAACCAGTTTGTCGACAAAATCTCATCCGTCATGCTCGGCCTTGCGCCGAGCATCTGACCGTTGCAATTCTCTTGAGGAGAAAGCATTTGTTTTCAGATATTTAATCGGTGGACGCAGATCCTCGGCACAAAGCCGAGGATGCCGTCGCGGGTTTTGCAATAGCCTGTCGGCAACCTGCCGGTGGCCGTCAGACCGCCAGTCTCCGCTGGCCCGATTGAAGAGCACATTCAAGGACAGCGGCAAGTTTTCGGCGGCCGATCTTGCCGTCCATTGAGCTGGCTATCTGCTGCCATGAACCGTGACAGTTTTGCCGTTCTTCAACCGCGTTGGTTTGCCGGCAATGTCAGGGCGTCACGCCGCGATTCCGTGTGCTGCAGGCGTTGCCGCGTTCCTGTTTTCTTATGAACTCCAAGAAGGATCGCCGCGCCTTCCTGCCGGGGAGGGCGGGGCAGCAACTTCTATGTTATATATGACTATATTTTCAAATATTGCGGCGCAGCAACAGCGTTAAGAATTTCTTACTTCGAGCTTTGACTTCTGGTTGTGGCTGTGGAAGAAATCCCGCGTGCGCAGATTTTTTGTGGGGTTATTTATGGGAACGATTGTTTTTACTCAGACCGGCGATGAATCCTTCGGTCAGTTTATCGATGAGACGACGTTTACGGGCGGATCTACCGATACTTCCCTAGCCATAGGTTCTTTCGATACCTCGCTTGGACTTACTCTCGGATCGGGAGACTGGCGGCTCTATTTCTGGGGCGACATCGGCATGAACCAGGCGTTTTTTGACGGTCAATCGTCCGATACGCCGCTGAATGCCTACGGCTTGATCGCCGATCAACTCAGCATCTACGGCGGCAACGGCAACAATCACATCGAAGTGGCGAACGCGGAGACGACGAACATCCTCACGGGTGCCGGTAATGATTACATCAAGATAAGTTGGGGCATGTCCGCCTTCATCAATCCCGGCGCCGGCGCCGACACAATGATTGGAGCAGGCGAGTCGGACACCTATTTCGTCGACAACGTCGGCGATCAGGTGATCGAACTCGGGGGCAAATTTGGTCTTCACGATAGCGTTAGGACAACGCTTTTGACCTACACTCTCGGCGCCGACATCGAAGAGCTCTGGCTTTACGAGGGTGATGCGTCAGGCTACGGCAACGAACTCGACAATTGGATTTATGGTAGCGACGGCAACAACACCCTCAATGGCTTCGCCGGGAACAACTATCTCTCTGGTTGGGATGGTGACGACAAGTTCCTCGTCACCAGCGATCATTCGCGCAATTCGATCTTCGGCGGCACCGGCGACGATACACTGGTGTATAAGCAGGGCTTGGGAGGCGGAGAAGATCCATGGGCATTCGACCACGGCCAGTCGGCATATTTTGATGGTCAGGATGGCGCTGACAACGCTGCACTCGACTTCTCGCTTGCGCAAACCGTTACCGCAACGGTGAACGGCAACGCGGTCGTCTACGATATCCTCGGCGCCGACGGCTACCATTCGACCGTTTCGCTGACCTCGGTGGAGCGTGTGACGATCACCGGTTCGGCGGCCGCGGACACGTTCTACGGCGCGTCGGGCAATGACTGGATCGATGGGCGCGGCGGTGCAGACACGATCCATGGCTCGGCCGGTGACGATGGCTATGTCTTCGACAATGCCGGCGACCGGGTGGTCGATGAGGTCGCGGGCGGCGGCACGGATACGATCTGGGCGACCGTCAGCGTCGATCTCAATAACAATGCCTATGTCGAAAACCTGCGCATGAACGGCAGCGCAAACATCAACGGCATCGGCAACGGCCTTGCCAACACGATCACCGGCAATGCCGGCAACAACGTCATCGCCGGCGGTGCAGGCAATGACAGCCTTTACGGCAAGGGTGGCGTCGATACGTTCCATTTCAACGAAATGGGTGCGGCCAACAAGGATTCGATCTGGGATTTCGACGCCAACGACAAGATCTCGCTCGGCAGCGCCTTTACCGGCCTCGACCTCGACAATAACGGCGTGGTCGACGCCGCGTCCTTCGAGATCGTCAACAAGTGGGGTGCAGCCGGCACCAAGGCTGGCCCGGAGCTGATCTACAATGCTGCGACCGGCGTTCTCTCCTACGACGCCGATGGCGCCGGCACCGCCCATGCCGCCCAGGACATCGCCTTCATCGGCGCGCACAAGGCATTCTTCGACAATGCCGACATCCTGGTGAACAGCTCGCTGCTCGTCTGAGGAGCGCAGTTACAGCATTTGAGACGACGGCCGGCCTTCGCCGGCCGTTTTTTCATCCGGCCATGCGGCCAACGGCAATTTCCAACCCCGGCGTGCAGCGGCATGACTTTTGCAAGGTTACCGATGTGTTAGTTCGTCGGGAACCAAGCGTCATGAAATGGGACACTTCGGCATTGTTCGATCCGGTCATCCTCGTCTTCAAGGACGGGAACAAACATCTGATTGTCCGAACGGTCGGGGAGGCTGCCAACGCGCTGATGAGAGAATGGCCATCCGACGATGGCGAGGAGTTCCTGTCTGCCGTCAAAGCCTGCCTGGACGTGATGACCGGCAAAGCCGAAGCCGATGAACTCAGAGCGGCCATCATCCGGGCCGCAGACGAGGCGGGCATTACGGCCCTTTCTATTCTTCATTGACCTCAAGGAGCGCACCAGCAATTGCCGATCGGCGGCGATGAGCGCAGTGGGTCTTTAACCTTACCGGTTGACCTTAATCGGACTTTCTCTCGAGCCTTGGAGCGTCGCAAGATTTACGTGCAATTTGCAGCCTGATACCGCTGCCTCTGGGTTGAAATTTCCTGGGGTCAGGTCGAATGGGCATCGAGCAGTTATTTGAAGAAGCGCAGCAAGTTTACGACATAGACGCGTTGATACAGGCCGCTGCTGCCGATAAGCGCGAGCTTTCCGATATTGCGCTCTCGAACGAGATCGTCAAAGAGACGATTTCGCCCGGGCGCGCAGACGTTCGGGAAGGCGATGGTTGGTCCATGGGAGATCAGATCCATCTGATACCGCGCTCCCATCCGAAAGCAGGCCTGCAGCCGATCGTTCGCCAACCCTCTGCCATGGCCTTGCTTACGAAGCTGTTGGGTAGGAAGGTCCTCGCTGGAAGATGACGGCGACAGCCATGATTTCACTCGATCTGATAACGACCGAAGCGCAACTCGCTGACCGATCCCTCACACGAAAGGATTGTGAAGCATCGGACTTTAGTCCGATTACAGATCGCCGTCCGTCAGCTACCTTCTGTTCAGCTGTCCGTTCAGAGTCAGCGGTGTAATATGCGTTCAGAGTCAGCATGAAAAGGGTGTCCCTCCCTGACCGGGGGGCGCCCTTTTCACGTTGAAATCCGGATCCCGCCGCTCCTCGCCGAGCAGAGCTGTTATCTTCATGGTTTCCCTCTGCAGGGGCATGGCTTACGCTGTCCGCTTCAGACAGCGAGCAGACGACGATGGCGTGCTGGGCTTTGCAGACATGACAAAATCGCTATAGCTATCGGATGCTCAGGCAAAGCGGCCGACAATCCATGAGTGAAAGCAAGCACCCGAACAATCTTATGCAAGCGGCGGTCCTAGCTGGCGTTGCCTTGGCTGGCACGTTCGGCCTTATGTCTTTCCTCGGTTTCGGACTGCTGAGCCTGGTGGCATGGGGCGATTATTCGGATCGAGGTTGCCCCGAGAGCCTGGCCCAGCAGTGCGACGACTCTCACGACATGATGATTTATCCGGCGCTTTGTTCGATCGCGGGTTTGATCGTCGTGGTTATCGCGGGCTGGATTGCCGTGAAGTTATTCCGCAGATTGCAAAGAGCCGCCAGCATCGTTTGATGATGAGGCGGCTCACGCCGCCAACTCCCACGCCGTCCTTGGACTGCCGATCTTGCGAATGACCGGCGCCCCGATCTTGGCCACCCCGACCCCGCCCGTATTGCACAAGTGCCTCAGGACCAGCAGGTTATCGAGGCGCAGGTTCGTCATCGTCAGCCCGGTCGGCAGCCAGAGTTTCGAGCCGCAGATGAGGGAACGTCCGCGCCCGCCGATGTAGTTGCCCGTCGCCCAGGCGCCGCCTGTCACCGTCACCGTGTTGGCGATCTGGACCGGGCCGCGGATGGAGCTGTCGAGGTAGTCCCAGCCGGCCCAGTCGTTCAGCTCGACCGGGACTTCGATCTCGAGCCAGTCGCCGGCGGAAAGCCCGAGGCTTGTGAGGCTGAGAGCCGACGGCAGGCCGTAGGTCACGGTATGGACGGCGAGCGCGTCGTTGACGGGCGTGATGGTGATGACCTGCTTTTCGTTTCCGGCGGCCACCACTTCCTTGCTGCCGACATAGGTCGAGGTGCCGGTGCCGCGGACGAGACGCATGCCGGTGGCGACGTCGCCGGTGACGTTGGTCTTGGTGCCGGCAATTCCGGGTGTGCCCTTCTGCGGGAAGATGTTGTAGGCGGCGAGCGGGTCGAGCGATCGCGTTTCTCCGGCCGCAACCATGCCCTGGAGGATCGGCAGGAGGATGTCTGCTCGTTTTGCCATCAGGTCCGGTTTGGGATGAAGCCCGTCGACGAACATGGCCGGCGCGATGCCCGAGGCCGGGCCGTCGAGCGCAAGCGTGTTGCAGAGCACGACGCCGTCGCGGCCTTCCTGATCCAGGATCCAGGCATTGATGCCGGCGAGGATGCCCGGCCATTCCGGGTTATCGTTGGCCGGATCGTCGTCGAGCGTGCTGGTCCAGCTCAGCGTCTGCAGGATGACATAGACGCCGGCATCAACGATGCGCCGGATCTGGGTGTCGAGGTCCGTGAGGATGGCCGCAAGCGTCCTGTTGCGGACGATATCGTTGTAGCCGATGTCGATATAGACGATGTCGGGTTTCTGGCTCAGCGCATAATCGGTGCGGGCCAGCGTGCCGGGGAACTGCGCTTCCGAACCAGCCACAGGGTTGAGGCAATCGCCCGATTTTCCGCCCATGGCGCCCGAGAAGGCCGCGAAGGAGCTGGGTGCGAAGAAGGGATGGCTGAGTTCGGCGAACATATCGAGATTGAAGCGGCCATCGGCTGCCTTGATCCAGGAGAGGACCGTGCGGCCGTTCTCGTAGAAGCCGGTATGGCCGTTCGTCGCCGTCTGCCCGGCAGTATAGGTCTGCAGCGCACCCAGCCCGATGAAGCTGTGGCCGAGGCCCATGATCTTTGCGCCTGCCGCCAGCGGCAGGGCAGGAAGGGGCACCGCGACATCCGCACCCTTCACGGGAATGACCGGCGCATTGCCGTAGAAGCTGCGCCCGTCCGATATCATGACGGCGCCGAGCACGGGCAGGTCGTTATAGATGGTTGCGCCATCGGTGACGATATCGACGCCGAGTACAGGCCTATTGTCGGTAAACAGGATGGCGTCACCCACCTCGCGAATGCCGATGACCGGGCGGTTGTTGAACATCTGCGTACCGTCGGCAACGATGACGACGCCCTGGACGCGCTGCATATTATAGAGTTTCGCCATGGGCGCTCTGCCTTCGCTCGGAGAAAAAAGAGCGGCCGAAGCCGCCCGAGGTGGCCTGTCGATAAGAGGGATCAATCGCCAGGCTGGGAGGAGTTCTGGATTTCCGGCGCCAGCCAGTCCGGAGCGGGGCCGCCGAGGGCTTCCTGCACGCCGTTGCCTTCAGGCCCGGCAGACGTGGCGGATTTGGTGGGCTTTGCGGCCGGCTTTTTGTCCGATGGTTCCACATCAGCCTTGGCGCCGGTCTTGTCGCTGGCCCGCGCAAGCCGCACCCATTTCGGGCGGCGCTTCTCGTCCTTCCAGAGCGCGTCCGGCAGGCTGAAACGCTCGCCGGGTTCGCGTCTGGCGCCGCCGAAATAGCCGCGCTCGGTGGCGACGACATCAACCATTCGAGGGAACTCCAGCCGTGAAGCCGGCGGTGATCTTGCCCGTGGTCGGTGCCGTGCCGGTCACGGTGTAGAGCAGGCGCAGGTAGAGTTCGTCGGTGCCGCGCGGAATATGGCTCGGCGGGATGATCTTGCCGGCCTTGAGATCGGCGAGGTTGAGGGTCGTGGTGACGACTGATTTCGGCGAGGGGAAGGCCTCGTTGTCGTCGGTCTGGATGGTCACGGCGAGGGAGGTCAGGTTGTTGAAGCTTTCCACCACCTGCATGAGGAAGGGGATCGGTTCGCCCTTGCCGATATCGCGGGTGAGGCCGGCCTTGATCGGGCCGAGATTGATGACATTGGTGCTGGGGCCAGACGCGGTGATAACCTGCGCGTCCGAAAGCAGCGTCTGCCGGTCGAAGATCATGTCGAATGCCTTTCGATAAAAGGAGGGTGCCCGCCGCTCATCACGGCGGGTTTGAGGGAGACGATCAGGCGAGGGCCGGAACGGCGGCTTCGGTGTTGAGGATGGCGTCCGTCTCGCGGATCGGGATGCCGCGATAGAACTTCACTTCCTGGCCTTCGACGAACTGCGTGGTCAGGTGCACGGTGTTCTGCCGGTCGGAGGTCAGCGCGCGGTCCGAGGACTGCACGTCGAGCACTTCCAGCACATCCTTGTTCATGTAGATGGCGATGCGGCTGGCCTTGGCGTTCAGGCGGCGCGACTGCAGGCGATAGTAGCCCTTGCGCAAGAGCGACCAGAGATCGACGGTGCCGGCCATCATGTCCGAGACGTCGATATTGGCGACGCGGGCATTGTAGCGCCAGTCCTTCACGGCTGCACCGATATGCCAGGTGTAGAGCGTCTCCTTGGCATAGTAGGGGTCGCCATTGGCATCCAGCACGCGCTGCTCGCCCTTGTCGTCGATCTTCACACCGGCCTTGGTGCCCTTCGGGTAGAGGAGGTGGGTGGCGTGGTCACCCCAGGTGACGAACCAGATCGAGGTATTGTCGGCACCGGTGCCGCCGCCGTTGACCACCTGGTTGGCGATGTTCGGCTGCGCCACGTTCGGCAGGTTGGGGTTATAGGCGGAGTAGCGGGCGGACAGGCCCTTGAACTTCTCCGGCGTCGTCGCCGTGTCATGGTAGAAGAGGCCGGAGGCCATTTCCTGGCTCAGGGACTCGATGAAGGGCATGGTGTCGACGAGGCGGGCCTTGGCCTTGTCGGGTGCCAGATCGAGCAGGCGCATGTCGATTTCGGAGCGGGCATGCACGAAGCCGGTCGTGTCGTCCACCTGCTGCATCGTCGCCTTCGACTGCTTGATGCCCTGGTAGAGCCGGCCCCAGGAGACCGAGGGCAGGCCGGTGCGCACCATGTGGCGGTGCACGGCATCCATGTTGCATTCGACGGCCATCGCGTCGTCGAGGATCGGGTTCTGCTGGGAGAGAAGCTCGATGACGGCGCCTTCGGCAGAGCCTTTGAATGCGTCAACGAGATTGGGGTAGTAGCTGCCAATGGTGGCCATGTCTTATCAGCCCTTCGGTGCGTCTTTGGGAAACATCAGGTGCGCGGTTTCGGCTTTCCTGCCGTTTCCGCCCGCGCCGCCGTTCGGTGGGTTGTCCTCCTGGATCATCGATCCGACCTTTGCGAAAATTCTGATCATCTCGGGGTGGTTGCCCCCGCCGCTGGAATTGAGGTACTCGCGCAGCGCCGGCGTGCCGAGACGGGAGAGCGCGCGCTGCGCCGAGCCCACGGTGCCGGTCCATTTGGCGCCGCCGATCTCGCGGTCCTTGCGGGCTTCGTCGGCCCAGCCCTGCACGCGGCCGGCCCAGGCTTCGGAAGCCGCCTTGCCGCGCCGGCCCTGGATTTCGATGAAGCGATCGGCGAGCTGCTGCGCCTGCCGGTTGGTCAGGCCGAGGGAGTGAAAATCGGGGCCGAGCGCGTCGATCAGCTCCTGATCCACTTCGATGCCCTCGGGCATGGTGAGCTGGTAGCGGCCATCATCAGGCACGCGGTCATCAGGATCGTCGTGAGCGCTATCGTCAGGTTTGCCGGCGTCGCGGTCTTCGGTTTCGGCGTGGTCATCGCCACCGGTGTCACCATCCGGTGATGGTGCATCCTCGGGGAAGAGAATGGTTTCGGGCGCAGCGCTTTCACCGCCACCGCCGCCTGCGCCCTCGGCGCTCATCGCGATCTGCGGCCTGCCGATCTTAAGCATCAACGTCATGGTCTTCGCCTTCCTCACTTGCGGCGCGGCTTGCCGCCGCTGCCTTGTCACTTGCCTTGAGATCCGCGATCGCCAGCAGCAGGCGCGGATAGAGCGTCGGGTCTATGCGGTCGAGCTCGGCGATCAGCCGCCGGCCGGCGCCCTGCTTGCCCAGCGTGTAATGCGTGGCGTTGACGAGCTCTCCCGCATAGGCTTCCTGGTAGATCGCGCATTGCTCCAGCATCCAGAACAGCACGCGCTTGCCGGAAGCGGTGGCGAAGACCTCGCGAAACGCCGTGGTGATTTCGTCTCGCCCGATGGTTTGGGGGATGGATGGTTGATCCTTAAAATGGTCCATCAGGCGAGCCCCAGCTGGCGCAGTAGTGCCGCGCCGTTCGGATTGTCATTGGCGTCAGCCAGCACCTGTGCGGCCTTGGCGCCCTGGTTGAGGGCGGGCGCCACCTGCGCGGCCATTTGCGCGGTCTGTGCCGCCTGCATCTGCTGGGCGCGCTGCGAGCGCAGATCCTCCACCTTGTCATCGGCAAGGATCATCGAAGGCGGGGCTCCGATCGCATCGAAATAAAGGTCGATCGCCTCATCGACATCGAGCTTGTCGAGCGCTTCCGGCTTGACTGCCGAGACCTGGCCCATGAAGGCGACGCCGCGCTCGATCGCGCCTGTCGCGACCGCCTGCTGCGCCTGGGCGAGCGTGGAGATATACTCCACCTTCAATTCCATGCCCTGCAGCTCCGGCGGGGGCGGGGGCAGCTCGTCGCGGGCGGCGAGAATATCGAAGGTGCGGTCGATGGTGGGGCCGAGCTGATCGCCGAAGACGTTTTCCAAGACGGGGCCGAGCTGCAGGAGCTGCTCTTCCTTGCGCTGGGTCAGTTCGAACTGGTTGCGCGGCTGCACACCTTCCATATTGGTGATGGCGAAGAAGAGATCGGCAAAGAAGGTCTTTTCGATGCGGTTCTGCACTTCCTGGATATCTTCGCGCAGCTCTGCGAGGCTGAGGTTCACCTCCATCGCCGGCCGGAAACCCTTGCCGGTCGGATCATCCACGTAGTTCACCGCACCCGGCAGCAGGGAGGCCGGGCTGTTCTGCATCGAGGTCGGCGCGTTCATCGGCGGGCGCACCTTCTTGTCGATGCCCTCCAGCTTCCGCGTCTGCTCGAGCTGCAGCATCCTGATATCGCCGAGCGCCTTCTGGCCGGGAGACAGCGCATAGTGATCGTCTTCGGAAAGCTCCCAGGCGGGCGCGATGATCGGATTGCTGTCGAAGCCGCTTTCTTCCAGGAGATCGCCGCCGAGCTCGTCGATCCAGTAATTGGAGAGGAAGGCCTTGTTGCGCTTGTCGATCAGTCTGGGATCGCGGTCGTAGCGCGGTTCGATGGCGTGATAGACATCGAAGCATTCGCCGTATTTCGATGAGTCATAGAGGCTGCGCAGCCGCTCCGGCACATTGTCATAACCGAAACGCTCGATGATGCGCTGCACGCTCCAGCGGAAGGTGCGGTAGAGGGTCGTCGCCTTCCCCTTGTGATCCCGGGCGAGCCAGAAGCGGCCATGCACCAGCTGCTGCACGCGGATGACCGTCTCCTCATCCTCGACGATGATCGCCACCGACTGCCCGAACTGGCCGAGATCGCCATAGCCGATATGGAAGGCGCGGTAGAGATTGGAGGCGGCAAAGACCTCGCGCATCTTGTCCTGCACGGCGGCGAGATAGACTTTGACGGAATCCTGCTTCTTCAGATCGGGATCGAAGGTCGTCAGCCGGAACCAGGGGCGGGCGGGCGAGGTCAGCCCCGAATGCATGCCTGATTTCAGCGTCTCATAGGCATGGGTGCCGGTGCTGTCGATGATCTTGTCACGCGAGCGCGGGCCTTCCCGGCCGGAGTGGAGCCTCAGCCGCGTCGGCTCGATATGCTCGGCCAAAGCTCGCCACTCCGCCTCCCATGGCTGGCGAACCTCTTTCAGTTCGGCGAGCCGGCGGCGGTGATAGGCAATTTGCGTCTCGTTGTCGCGACGAAGATTTTCCATTGATGTCTCCGCCTTATTGCCCGAGCAGCGTCTTCTTGAGCGTATTGCCCGTCAGCGCCGGGGTCTGCGTATCGGCGAGAACAGGCGCGCCTGACGGAGAGGTTAGAATGGTCGAGGGGGCGCCCTTCACCTTGTCGGAGGCGCGCCGCGCTGCGGTCGATTGGGCGGCGGCGTAGTCTGGCGTCTTCTGCTGAGCGTATTCAGGCGGCGCCTGCGGCGGTTCGGCTTTCGGCGGGGAGGAGAACATGCACATTGGGGTCATCCGATCCTGGTGGCGGTGTGGGCCGGGGCGGATGATTACCCTCCATCCGGCCGATTTGGCTTTGATGGTGGGAGCGTTGCGGATGAACGGTTGAGGAGGTGAAATGGGGGCGGGAATCTGGCGCTGTACCGTGGCCACCTCTGCCCTGCCGGGCCCTCAGCGAAGGCAGGTGAAGGTGCGGCTGGGACATTGCGGGTCGGCCGGCCAGTCGGTTTTCCGTGGCACCGGCCCGCAACCTCCAGAATATGATAGCCGGCGACAGCCGGAGAAGGGAATCTGTGCTCTCAAGCGAGCATCGACTGCTGAGCGAAGATGCCCGCCATCGCGCCTTGCCGTATTTCTCAAGTCAGGCAGTGCAGAATCCGGGGACGGCGACCTTTTGGAACAGGTGCGGTCTGGCTTCGACCGATGACGGATATGCTGGAAGTCTCGCGAGGAACGCGGGATCAGTGAAGGCGGCGCGGACCGCCTCGGTGGATTCCCACACCACATAGTTCAGGTAAGTGGGGCTATCGCCGATCGCTCGATGCAGTTGCATGGAAATGAAGCCCGATTGCTTCGTTATAACCTCGGCAGCCGCCTTGAAAGCGTCCAGGAAACCCGCTTCGTCGGCGGGATCTACGACCGTGAAGAGGTTGACGAGCACGAGAGGCGCGGCCGCGATGCCGAGTTGGCGATCAAACGGAAATTTCTCATCGAGAGGTATGAATGGTTTTGCGGCGGTCATGGTGGCGCTCCTGTCTATTGTAAAATTGAAACTGGTGTGATCGAGGCTGCTTGCACTCAAGTGATCATCGACTGCTGAGCGAAGATACCCGCCATCGCGCCTTGCCATATCGCGGTGGTGACCGAGGGGATTCCGGGGTTGGCAAGGTCGCCGGCGGCATAGATGCCGGGCGTGCTGGTTTCGCGGCGTTCGTCGGTCTTGAGGGCGATGCCGGTTGGCGTGTTGACCGTGGCGAGGCCCAGTGTTTCATGCAGGCTTGCCGACGGCTTGGTACGCGGATGGGCGAACAGGATGTCGACGATGACATCGGGCCCGGTATCGAGCTTGACGGTGGCGCTATGACCCCAGCGATGGGCGATTTCAGTGATCCGGCCATCAACGAGAGGTACTTGGCGGCCCGCAAGATCGGCCCGTATTTCGGATGTGACGTCGTGACCATCGGCGAAGACCGTCAACCGATCGGTCCAATCGTGAAACAGCCTGACCTGATTCATTGACTGCGGGCCGGACCAGACGAGCCCCCAATGCTGGCCGGCGACTTCGAAGCCGTCGCAGTAGGGGCACGGGATGATTGATTTGCCCCAACCCTCGGCATAGCCCGGAACATCGGGCATCTGGTCAACAACGCCATAGCTCAAGATCACGCGCCGCGCGCCAATGCTTTCGCCCTCGCCGGTGAGGACGGAGAAATTGTCGATGGCACCGGAGATGCTGTCGGCGCGGGCATTGACCAATTTGATCGCAGGGTAGCGCGCGAGTTGCTGCCGCGCCTCGGCCAGGATGGCGGACGGTGGCTTGTCATCGTGGCCGAGCACACCGTGCGAGCGGCCGGCGAAGCGATTGCGTTGCAGGCCGGTATCGAGAACGGTGACCTTGCGGCGGGCACGGCCGAGCTGCAGGGCGGCGGCGAGGCCGGCAAAGCTGCCGCCGATGATGATGACGTCATCCATGGTGATGGGCTCCGAGTTGTGAATGGAAGGAGAAACTTGATTTGGAGGACACGATAAAATCCACTCTTGGAATTTTGGACACTGCGTAGTATCGTAATTCTCAAATAAGGATACTGTCAAGGATCGTAATTATCGTGAGCGAAAACAGCCAGGGCCGGCGCGGCCGGCCCGCCAACGAGGCGCTTGGCCAAACGATAGTCGACACCGCGAGCGAACTCTTTGCGGAATTGGGTTTTCAGGCGACGACGTTGGACAAGGTCGCCCAGCGGGCGAGGATATCCAAGCTCAGCATCTACAGGCACTTCGAGAACAAGGAGGCGCTGTTTGGCGCGGCGTTTGCGGCCCGCTGCCAGCAGTTGATACCACAGGCCCTTTTCGAAGGCGTCGACGGTTCGGCCGAAGATCAGCTCATGGCGGTGGGATCATCCCTGCTTCGCACGCTGTTACGTCCGGACGTCCGCAATGTCGAAGCCATGGTCATGGCCGACACTCCAAATCAAAAGTCGTTGAGCAAGGTCCATTACGAAGCCGGCCCCGTCCATATCATCGCCCAAATCGAGGCGCTGTTGCGTCAGTTGCACGCGAAGGCGGTTCTGAACGTGCCCGATCCACTTCAGTCCGCCCGCTTGTTTGCTGCGCTTATCAAAGGATCCGATCTCCTGATTATTGCACGCTTCGATCAGGCGAGAGCAGAGGACGCCAACGAAATCGAATCCTATTGCCGGTCGGCCGTGGCCATGTTCATCGCCGCGCACGGTGGCAACGACCGCGTGGGCGAATAGCCTAAAAGTACTCGCATGGTATTTTGGATGCTCGAACTGATATCAGCGCGACTATCGTCGTTGGACAGCGGCTGACCGGCGGAGTAACCGCACCCTTGCGCACTATGCCGGACGCAGGTGGATTGCGACCATCGCGCCGCCGCCCTCCCGGTTTGCGAATTCAAGATGTCCGCCATGGGCAACCGCGATGGCCTGCACCACCGATAGTCCCAGTCCTGTGCCGCCCGTTGCGCGAGACCGTGAGGGATCACCGCGCCAGAATGGGTTCGTGGCCACGGCATCCAGGCCTTCAGGAAATCCGGGACCTCGATCCAGAAAGCGGATGACGACGCTCTCATCCGGCAATTGCTCCGTTTCGCAGCGCAGCCAATTGCCGTCTGCCGCATAGCGGCTGGCATTTTCCAGAAGCGCCAGCACGGCCTGGCGAATACGCGGCGAGTCCACCGATAGGAAGGCGGGTTGCAGGCCGGTTTCGAGCGTCAGCGTGCTGGTCTCCAGCATGGGCTTGGCCGATGTCAGTACCGCTTCTACCACCTGCGACACGTCGGTCCGTTCACGCTCCATCACGAGTTTCTGGCCGATCGCCAGCGACAGGGTGCGCAGATCTTCGACAACTCTCCCGAGACCTTCCACCTGGAGCAGGAGGTCGGAGATCATCTTCCGGTCCATCGGGAAGACGCCGTCGAGCATGCCCTGCAACGAACCCCGCAGGATCGTCAGCGGCGTGCGCAATTCGTGGGCGACCGCCATGTTGTTGAAGCGCAGTCTTGTCTCCATGCTGTCGAGACTGGCCGCGAGCGCGTTGAAGGTATCCATGAGACTGGCGACTTCCCGGGTGGCGTGGCGCGAGGCCGTGACGCTCACCGAAAAGTCGCCGGATTTCAGGCCGTCGGCAGCAGATGTGAGTTCTGCGAGAGGCCTTGCGATCTGTCGCGACAGGAATATCCCGATAATGGCGCAGACGAGGGCCGAAAGCAGGCCGCAGGTCAGAATCAGGAGCTGGAGCTGGAAATCTGTCTGTTCTTCCTGCAGCCCATTGAGGTTGGCGAGGAGGAGCTTCAGCGAATCCTGGTCGGGGACAACGCCGTTGTCCAGATCGCGATAGGCAGCCGCGGCTCTCGATGGCAGGTTTTCAATGATGCTGTCTTCAAGATAGTCGGAATACCAGATGGCCCCGAGATAGGTCATGCCGACGCTGAGGAGCAGCATCACCCCGATGATGATAGCGGTGACCGTCGCAAGCGGCAGCGAGGGGAGCCTGAATAGTCTCATCTTGGATCCGAGAACCGATAGCCAATTCCCCGCACCGCAGGAAAGAAGCCGTTCTGCCCCAAGTCTTCCAGTTTGCGCCGAAGGTTGGAAATATGCGTGTCGACAGTGCGCACCAGAGCATCGCTTTCCGGCAGGCAGGCGTCGAGAATATCGGCGCGCGCAAAAGCCTGTGTCGGACGGCGTATCATGTAGGCGAGAATTCGAAATTCGCTGAGCGTCAGGGATAGATGCGTGCGGCGCCCGTCGCTCGTCACAAATGCCGTGTAGCTGGCGAAATCGACCTCTATATCCCCGAACCGCTTGATGACCTCGGCCTGGTCTCCCTGCGTCCGGCGCAGGACGGCTTTGACCCGGGCAACAACCTCCTGCGGATTGAACGGTTTGACCACATAGTCGTCGGCGCCGAGGCGCAGGCCGCTCAACCGGTCGATGTCGTCGGCAACGGCCGTCACCATGATCACAGGCGTCGATCCTGTCTGGCGCAGGCGTGCTAGCACGTCGAAACCGTCGAGTTTCGGCAGGCGCACGTCAAGCAGCACAAGATCCGGTTTCAGATGGGCATGATGTTGAAGCGCGATTTCGCCGTCGCCGGCGCGAACGGTACGGAATCCGTCACGCAACAAATACCCTTCCAGTATCTGCGCGATTGCCGGTTCATCCTCAACGATCAGAACGAGACTGTTATCCACCCCAATGCCCTGCGGTTGTTCAATTGTCTTTGCCGGCTTTGCCGCCGGGCGCCCACTATCGCGGACAGGAGAGATTTCTGCAATTTGCAAGCGTGCTTTCTCAGGTCAGACAGCCTGTTCTCAACAGCGCCTTGATCTCTTCCTCGTCATTTCTTGACAATTCAAAACCAGCTTGCCGCCGACGAGAGCGCCGCGCGTCCATTCGGACGCGCAACGGACGCTCTAACGCTTTGATTTGACGCATCAGGCTTTCCGAAAATCGATTCCGATTTTCGGGCCGATGCTGCTGCCTTCGGAGATACCGGCTTGCGAAAATTTGTATCTGGTTACTGGAATTCCGCCTCCAGCGGCGTGCGCCTGCCGGCAACGCCATCCGGGGCTGATCGGGCGCTTGCCGTCATCGGCACATCGATCGTCTGGGTCAGTTTCGTCTTTATCGTCTTTCCCAATCTCGATCTCATGGTTTCGCGCTGGTTTGCCAGCGGCGGGATTTTCGTTCTGGCCGACAATCCGTTCCTGCGGGAGGTAAGGGATAAAGGCCGCCTCGCACAGCCTTATCTTATCGGCTCGATGATCGTGCTCATCGCGCTGCAGAGGCTCCTGCCGGAACGCATGCGAATCTGCCCGCCAGAGAAGCCTTTGTTCGTGCTTCTGAGCTTTGCCGCAGGCCCGCTCCTCACGGTCCAGACGCTCAAGGTTCTCATCGGGCGTGTACGGCCTCGTGACCTAGTCGAGTTCGGCGGGACCATGGATTTTACGCCGGTATGGCAGTTTTCCGCCGCGTGCAGCCGCAACTGCTCCTTCCCTTCCGGCGAGGCTTCCGCAGCCGCGGCAACACTTTCGCTGCTGGTGCTGGTGCCCGCCGAGTTCAGGCGGGCGGCCGCGATCGTGCTGGTGCCTTGCCTCCTGTTTGTGGCATTCAATCGCGTGATTTTCGGCGCTCATTTCCTTTCGGACGTCGTGCTTGGCTGGCTGCTGACGATGTTCGCCATGGCCTGGGTCTGGCGCTGGATGGATGCGTATGCAGTTTCAGAGCTTTGGTCGTGAGGGACCAGTCGTCACGCTCTTGAGGATTGCGGCGGCTCATCGGAATTTGTATCGTAACGTGATACGCTCTGCTTGACGCAGCCATGTATCGCGCTATGATACAGATGCTCAGGGGATGGCCGTGATCCGATCGTTCAAGAATGCGATGACCGAAACGGTCGCGACCACGGAGAAGGCGCCAAAAGGGTTTCCCGCTGATCTGTTACGCACGGCTCAGCGAAAGCTGGCGATGCTGAATGCCGCGGCTGTGCTGGACGATCTTCGGTCTCCGCCGGGCAACAGGCTCGAAGCCTTAAAAGGAAACAGGCAAGGCCAGCATTCGATCAGGATCAATGACCAATGGCGCATCTGTTTCGTTTGGGCTGAAGGCGGCCCGGAGGCTGTTGAAATTGTCGACTATCACTGAGTTCTCGATGCCATGGCGCATCCTTTTTTGCAGGAGGCAATGTGAGAAATGCTGAAACTTCTTGCTCCCGTTCACCCCGGAGAAATCCTCCGCGAAGAATATCTCAAGCCTCTGGCCATGAGCGCCGGGGCGCTGGCGCGAAAGCTGAATGTTCCCCGCACGAGGATCGAACGACTTGCCTCCGAGCAGACGCCGGTCACGACGGACACGGCTCTCAGACTTGCCAAATACTTTCGTACCACGCCGGATTTCTGGTTGAATCTGCAATCCAGCTATGACCTCAGCAGCCGGGCGCCCGCACTGCAGAAAGAGCTTGATGCCATCGAGGAAATCGACCACGCCGCCTGAGGCCGGAAGTTCGTACGCCGGCGCGGTCGAGCCAGAGTCCGCTAGTTTGAGACCTCGATCTGCCCCTTCATGTTGGGATGGTAGCGGCAGTAATACTCCGCCACCCCATCCCCCTTGATAACAGTCGACCCCGACTTGCCCGCCGGGATCACCACGTCGAAGCTTCCTTTGGATGTCGCGGTGTGATCCATCACATCCTTGTTGCGCCAGACGATCGTATCGCCCGGCCGTGCCGTCACCATTGCCGGCCTGAACTCAAGCTTTTCGATGGTGACCTCGATCGTGGCGGCGCTTGCGGCCGTTCCCGTGAGGGAGAGGCCGGCCGCAAGGCAGAGTTTGGGCAAGGCGCTCATTTCAGCATCGAGGCAACATGCTCGGCATGCTGCTCGTGGCCCTCGAAGAGCTTCAGGCCGGTTTCGAGCAGGCTCTTCAGGTCCGGGTTCTGCGCGGCTGGGATCAGCGTCGTCTTCAGGGCCTCGTTGACTTGTTTGTGGTAGGCGACTTCATTCTCGACATAGGCCTTGTCGAAGGCGGCACCCTTCAGTTTTGAGAGTTTCTGCCGCTCCTTTTCGGCATTCGATGTCAGCGACTTGCTGGTATCATTGTCCTCGGGCGTCACCTTGAGCTTCTTGACGAGATCGAGCGCCTGCTTGTTGACGGCCTCATGGTCGCGGATCATATCCTTGGCGAAGGCGACGACCTCCTTATCCCCGGATTTTTCGACCGCCTGCCTGGCTGCCTCGATATCGATCACGCCGGCCGTATAGGCGATATGGGCGATCTCAGGATCGGTGGGTGCTGCGCCGGCGGCGAAAGCTGCGGGGGCGGAGAGCGCGAAAGCGGCGAGTGCTGCGATAAGGTGTTTCTGCATGTGGTCCTCCATCCGGCGAATACGCGCCGGTCGATGTTTCCTACGCAGACTTTGATGCCGGGAGCGGCCGGGCGTTCCCCAAAAAGTTTTTTTCCGGATACCGGGAACATTCGCCTTGCCCCGGCATCCAATGCGGAAAAGGATGAGCCATGGCGCAGCGGGCGGAAATTTCGGTAGCGGAGAGAAACGATCACGAATTGGTGGCGCTGGCGCTGGCGCGCGATCCTGAGGCTTTCCGCGCCATCATGCGGCGTTATAACCAGCGGCTGTTCCGCATTGCCCGCGGCATCCTGCGCGATGATGTCATGGCCGAGGATGCGCTGCAGGAGGCCTATCTCAAGGCCTTTCGCCACCTTGCCGAGTTTGAGGGCGCCAGCGCCTTTTCCACCTGGCTGACGCGCATCGTCATGAACGAGGCGCTCGGCCGGCTGCGCAAGGCGCGCCGCACGCCCGAAGTGTCCGTCGATTCCGCACCGATGCAGAGCCGCGTTCTCGATTTCCCCACGGGTTCGCCGATCGACAACCCCGAGACATCAATGGCGCAGCGACAGATCCTGAAACTCGTGGAAGAGGCAACCGACAAGCTGCCGGAGGAATTCCGCCTCGTGTTCATCGCCCGGGTGATCGAGGAGATGAGCGTGGAGGAAACCGCAGAGTTGCTATCCCTCAAGCCCGAAACGGTGCGCAGCCGCCTGCACCGGGCACGCGCGCTTCTGCGCCGTGAGCTCGACGAATTGATCGGGCCGATCGCGCTGGACGCGTTTCCTTTCGCCGGCTGGAAATGCGACCGGCTGACCGAGAAGGTGATGGGCGAGCTGATGAGGCGGTGACGGTGCTACTTCGGCTCCGGCTGCTGAATGACAGGCGGCGGCTTATCGCTCTTGGTGCCGCCGCCGTCGAACATTTTCACCACCAATATGCCGACCACCGATGCGATCATCAGCGCCAGGATTATCAACATGAGCATTCGCATCGGCCGATCCGATCCTGATATTGTTGGTCGGATAACAGTCGAGCAATGCGATTCGTTCCTGTTTGGGTTGAGGGAATGATGGGTCGTGTTCTGGAAGGAGCTTTCGGCGAGAGGAAATAGCCTCGATGAGCCGAATAGCTGACGCCTGCATCTTCCCCGCACAACGATTAAACGGCTTGCCGAACAACCCCCGGTCACGACAGACACCGCTCTCAGTCTCGCCAAATACTTTCGCACGGCGCCGGATTTCTGGCTGAACCTGCAATCCGCTGCGTGACGTGCGCGGCTGGCGAAAGGCCACGACAAACGCTTCCGCCCATCGAACTTTCCGTGATGACAGGCGTTCCCGGATCAAAGGAGCCCATCATGTCCAGACGCAAATTCAAGAGATTGACTCACCGCCTTCTCGGCCGGTTCGACGAGGTGCAAATCCAGCTCGACCAGATCGAAGGCAGCGCCATGAAACTGCAGGCGAGCTGCGACGACGAGGGCGAAGGCGAGGGTGTTCCGCACCCTGCCGTGCAGCCGCCGCAATGGCCAAGGCATGGAGCAGCACCCGCGGCCCTGTAATGCCTCTTCAGGCGCGCTCGCATCTGCCGGCAAACAGGTCCGCATGCGCGGCAAACAGTGCGCTGAGCCTGTCGATCACCGTGCGCACTTCCGGCCGCTGGCGTTCGTCTTCGTGCACGGTGATCCAGATGTCGTAGGTGAGGCTGTCGATGACAGGGCCGGCGCGGACGAGACCGGGCTCGGCATCGCCCATGAAGCAGGGCAGGACGCCGCGGCCGGCGCCGCCGCGGATGAGATGGGGCAGCATCAGCGGCGTATTCGTCCAGCTGGTGATCCAGTGGTCCGGCTGCTCGAAGGTCCATTTGTCGGCAGGCGTCACCGCAATCTCCGTTCCGAGCGAAATCCAGTTGTGATTGGCGGCGCTGAAGGTGCTGGCCTGATATGCTGCATGGGCGACCGAGACGGAGCGGCGGGTTGCGAAATTACCGCGCTCCGGCCGTTCGTGCAGGATGGCGAGATGCGCCTCGCGATAGGTCAGGTCGAGGCCGGTATCGAGCGCTTTGTAGCACATGCGGAACCTGTCTTCAGGCTGCCAGACGGCGGGCAGGTGACCGGCGATGAACCATAACATCCAGGCGTCCGCCCCGGTCGAGACGATCGGCAGGGTCAGGACATCGCCGCGCCAGTCAGCGATCGTCTCGGCCGCCTCCTGCATGATCAGAACGCGCTCGAGCAGCGTCTCCCCATCCTTGGCCAGAAGATAGCCGGTCGGACCGCGCCTGAAGAGCGTGCGCCCGGTCGCCCGCTCCAGCGCCAGCATCCGTCGGCCGATGGTCGGCGCACTGAGGCCAGTGCGTGCCGCAGCCCCCGTCAGGCCGCCCGATGTCGCGACATGGAAGAAGAGCTGCAGATCGTCCCAGCTTGCCTCTTTCATCGATGAAAACCCCCTTTCGTCCGCGCGTCTACTTTTGCCGGTCAGCGCGCCTTAGGTCAGTTGCATCTGACATAGATGGAGGCAGGACGATGCTTCTCAACTGGATCATGCTCGCAATCGCGCTTCACAAGGACAGCCGCAGGCAGAGGAAGGACCCGCTCGCCGATCCGCTCGATGCGCCGGAATGGGATGGGCTGCGTTGGGCCTTGCCGTTTCTTTCGTGGATGGCACAGAGGCCCCACAAAGCCGATTGGTTGCGGGGAGAACTCGCGGAAGCCCGGTCTGGTTCAGGGCGGGGGTGGAGCCACGTTTCGGCTAGGCGGCGGCCTCTTCCCGCTCCACCGCCCGCCGTGCCCGTACCGCAGCGGCGATGAAGACGCGGGAGAGGCCGTGATAGAGCGGCTCGCGCGAGAGGATGCGGGAGGTGATGTAGCCGAGCATGGCGACTGCCATGATGGGGATGACGGCCTGGTGGTCGCCGGTCATTTCCAGAATGATGACGAAGGCGGTCATCGGCGCCTGCACGACGCCGGAGAAATAGCCGGTCATGCCGAGGATGGCGGCAAGCGCGATGCTGGTGCCGAGAAGGGAGCCGACGGTGCTGCCGAAACCGGCGCCGACGGCGAGCGATGGGGCGAAGATGCCGCCCGGAATGCCCGACAGCATCGACAGGAAACCGGCCGCCAGCTTTTCGATGAAGAAGAAGAGCGGCAGCGCATGGCCCTCGACCGCGCCTCTTGCCTGATTATAGCCGGTGCCGAAGGTCGTGCCGCCAGAGGCGATGCCGATGGCGGCCACCGCCAGTCCGCAGATGCCGGCAAGCGCGACCATGCGGGAGAGGGGCTGCGGCTGCGCCCAGCGGCGGATACGCTGACCGAAATGCAGGGCGGAGCCGCTGAACGCAGCACCGAGCGCGCCGCCGCCTATGCCGCAGACGAGCACCAGGCCCCAGTCGCTCAGGCCCGCCGGCGAAACGGAAGCCTCGCCGAAATAATTGTAGCTGCCGGCAAGGCCAAGCGCGGCGAGGCCTGAAAGGATGACGGCGGTCAGCACCAGGCCGTTGGCGCGCGATTCATAGGTGCGGCTCATTTCCTCGATGGCGAAGACGATGCCGGCAAGCGGCGTGTTGAAGGCCGCAGCGATGCCGGCAGCAGAGCCCGCCAGGATCAGGCCACGCGCCTGAGCCATGCCGCTGAGCCGCGCGACTGCCAGCATGATGGAGGCGCCGACCTGTACCGTTGGTCCTTCGCGGCCGATCGATGCGCCGCAGAAGAGGCCGAGAACGGTGAGCGCGATCTTGCCGGCGGCGATCCGCAGCGAAAGCAGACGCGTGCGGTCTTCCTCATGGCGCAGATGGCGCGCGGCGATCGCCTGGGGAATGCCGCTGCCCTGCGAATTGGGAAACAACGTGGCTGCAAGCCAGGCCGAGGCCATGAAGCCGAGCGGGCTGACGATCAGCGGCAGCAGGAACGACCATTCGCCCGACGCTGTGAGGCCGGCGAAGGCTTTCTGCGCGAGATCGGCAAGCCTTGCAAAACCGACGCTGACCAGGCCGATCGCCAGCGCTCCGCACCAGAACACCAGCCGCGGCCGCCATAGCGAGAAGGATCCCCAGATGACACGGGAGCGGCGAAGCAGCCTGGAATTGCGATAGGGAAGAGGCATGGGCGGACTCGGGCGGTCGATTGGGGGCAGTCCGGTATAGACCCAAAGGCCGCCCGATATCACCCGCTGATTTAACGGCGATGCATTTTGGCGGCAATCTGCCGCCGCACAGCCTCAACCCGCCTTCTCCGTCAGGAGCTGCATATCGGCCGGTGGCGGGGCAGGCGGCACGTAATGGCCGTGCCGTCTCCGTGCTCTCGTTATCCTCGTCTGCGTCTGACCTTGCGCAGTTCGTCCCTGTCGATGAAGTGATCGGTGGCGCCGGCTTCCTTGTCCGGATGGGAGATCTCGACATCCAGTTCTTCCGGCAGGTCGAGGGCCTGCTTGGTGTTCATGATGCCGAGCGGCACACGGCCGTCCTCAGTCTTGGCGGCGACTTCGACGAGCGGTTTTGTCTTACGAGGCATGGAAGGCTCCTTTCTCTGAAAGCGCAACGCGGGGTGGACTCGCCGGTTCCATCGAGGCCTGAGAATAGCGCCATGCATTGCGCCACACCCAGCCTCGGAACAAACAGCATCGGCCGGCGTTCGATCCTCGCGAACACATTCAATTCACGGAGGATTTTCAAATGGGTCGCGGTATTCTTCTCTGGCTTCTGGGTATCCCGTTGCCGCTCGTCATCCTGCTCGTTCTGTTCATGCGATAGGAGGCTGCCATGTCTCTTGCTGAAGACCGGGTTACGCCCGGCGCACGCACGGATGTGATGCCGGTCGAATCGTCAAAATCGGCCATTGCCTGGGGGCCGATCATCGGCGGCGCCGTGGCGGCGTCTGGCATCACGCTCATCCTGCTGCTTCTGGGTTCCGGCGTGGGGCTGACGATGGTGTCCCCCTGGTCGGGCGAAAGCAGTTCGGCGGCAACCGTCGGCGTCACCGCGGCGATCTGGCTGGTCGTCGTGCAATGGCTGTCCTCGGCGTTCGGCGGCTATCTGACCGGGCGGCTCAGGACAAAATGGGCGGCAATCCACACGGATGAGGTTTTCTTCCGCGATACCGCGCATGGCTTCCTCAGCTGGGCGCTCGCCACCGTCTTCGTCGCCGGTTTCCTGGCGTCGTCGCTGACCTCGCTTGCCGGCGCTGGGGCAAGTGCCGCCGGTCAGGCCGCCATGGCCGCCGGTGTGGCCGGAGGCGCTGCTGCAGCCTCGGCTTCGGACACGGATACGACTGGCCCAAGCATGCCCACCGCCTATTTCACCGACGCGCTGCTGCGGCCGCAGAACATCGCCGACCGTGCCAACGCGGATAATGGCGCGGCCGCAGCCGAGATTTCCCGCATCCTCTTGCAGGGGGCCGTGAACGGCTCGGTGCCTGACGGCGACAAGGCCTATATTGCCGGCATCGTTTCGGCCCGCACCGGGCTTTCCGAAGCCGATGCCCGCACCAGGGTCGATACGGTGCTGAAGCAGATCGACGACGCCAAGGTCGCAGCGCAGGCTGCCGCCGACAAGGCCCGCAAGGCTGCGGCGACCTCGGCTTTGATCGGCTCGCTCTCACTGCTCGTCGGCGCCTTCATCGCCGCTGCGGCTGCCGCACTCGGCGGGCGCCAGCGCGACGAGGAGGAGGATCTGGTTGCGGTAGGCCGCGGGCCGCTGGTGTGATGGATGGGCGGTGCTCTCGAAGGAGAGGGCGCCGCGCTTTCGCCAGGTGTGTTGCGGCACACCTTTTCCTCCCTCATTCCTGTGCCTGTCACAGGAATCCAGCCACGGCGCGTCCGCGCCGTGTATGACTGCCTGTTTGCCGAAAACGAAAAGTCTTGCCTGCCCAAGGCCTTGGGCAGGCTGGATCCCCGTGACATCCTCGTGCTAGCAGGAGGAGGGGATGAGGAGAGTTTGGGTGGGCGCAGGTGCCTCAAGTGAGCTTTGCGCTTTGGTGGTGAAACTGCGCCGGAGAAGTGTCCTCAAGACTCAAGCCCGAGCCACCACGCAACCATCTTCCCACAGTCGCAATCCGCGGCCAGCCGGTGCTCATCACCGTTCGGCCTCCATAGTTCTCAGCCGAAACATCTGGGCAAAGAATGCCCTGTCGGGCAGACGGCGGAGCAGGACCGCAATCGCTGCGCAGGCCGCAACCGCAAAGACGAGGCGTCCGGTCAGAACGCCGTGCAGATTTGCGCCGAGCGACATCACCACAATCGTATCCTCGATCACGCTGTGTGCGAAGCCCATGAACACGCAGGACAGAAAGATCTGGCGCGGCGATACCGCGCCCGATTGCGCCTCGCGGATCAGCAAGCCGGCGCCGTAGGAAATGCCGAGAAACAGGCCGATAGCGGTCAGATGTCCGGCTTCGCCGTTGATGCCGGCAAGACGCAGCACCGGCGAAAGAGCCTTCATCATCAATTCCATGAGCCCGGTCGCCTTGAGGATTTCGAGGCCCCAGGAGAGGGTGACGAGGATGACGAGCATCCAGGCCATGGTCTCGGCAAGACCCCTGAAATAGCCAGCCCAGTCGGGCGTTGCGCTCATCGGCAGCCAGACAGGAGCGACCGGCGCCGACAGCCAGTCCGTCGCCGAGAGAAGATGGTGCAGCATGAAGGCGTAGAGCAGGCCGCCGGCGATGCGCAGCGTGGTCGTCGCGATCATGCCCGGACCTGCCTTCTGGATGATCTTCTGCTCGATCGGCAGGCCGTGGGCGAAGAGAATGAGCGCCGAGAATACCGTGACGTCGGCAACGCTGAGCGAGGAGACGGGAACGAGGGTGAAGACGAGCGGAACGGCGCCCCAGATGCCGACCAGCATGCCCGTCAGCCAGGCGAGCCCCAGCTCCGGCGCAAGCCCGACCAGGTTCATGATGGGTGCAAAGGCCGGTGCGATCGCCTTGACCGCTCCCATCCTCGACAGGAGTTCGGTGATGATAGCGATCGGAACTGTGATGCGGACAAGCACCCAGTAGATGCCAAGTGTTTGCGCGGTGTTGCGCCGGATGAACGACAGGAACGGCATTTGAGACCCCTTTTGCGATGTCTCCATCTGCTAGACCCGTTCGCTTCGAATTTGCGGTCAAAGATTGCAGCAGTTTGCAATTTTATTGCAAAAACGTGTCCTGCCGCTATGCTGCTATAATGGATCGTATCGACCGGAAGCTTCTGAACCTGATGCAGCGCGACGCTTCGCGCACCAATGCCGATCTGGCCGACGAGGTGGGCCTGGCCCCCTCCAGCTGCCTGCGCCGCGTGCAGCGGCTGCGCAAATCCGGTGTCATCGACCGCATCGTCGCGATCCTCAATCCGGCAAAGGCCGGACGTGGTATCAAGGCGCTGGTGACCGTGGAGCTGAAGCTGCATGGGGAGGTGCATATGCGCCGTTTTCTCGACATCGCCGTTGCCGAAGAGGCGGTCTCGCAGGCCTATTCCGTCACCGGTGAGACCGATGTCGTGCTGATGCTGCGCCTGCGCGACATGGAGGAATTCGACGCCCTCAGCGAACGCCTTTTCCGCGACGAAAACAACGTTGCCCGCTATTTCACCATGATCGTCATCCGCACGGCGAAAGAGGAGACCGCCATCAGGCTTTGACGGGGCTTGTTGGGGAGGGGTTGGGGAGGTGCTTTGGAGGTTGCACAACGCAGTTATTTCCCCTGCATCAGCAGCCCGAGCGGCTGCACGGCGCCAGCGGTTCGGCCGCGGCGTGCGCGATATCAGGGCGGGATCCGAGATGAGGAGCCCCTTGCAAAACCAAAGTGCTGCACACAGTTGATGAAGTCAGCGAGCCGAGGCTCTCCCGGAAACCAAATATTCGACAGGAGCAGAATGAACCGTATCAAGACCTGGCTGAACCAGTATGAGCCGATGACGCTCATCACCTTCGCCTGCCTTGCCGGCGGGCTTTTCCTGCTGCAGCGGCTGACGAGCGAGGTGCTGGAGGGCGAGACGCTGAATTTCGACCAGGCGGTCCTGTTGTGGCTGCGCCAGCCCGGCGATCTCGGCCAGCCGATCGGCCCGCAATGGTTCGCTCATGCGGTGGGCGATATCACCAGCCTCGGAGGGGTGACCGTGCTGGCGCTGCTGACGCTGCTTGCGACCGTCTATCTGCTGCTCGACCGCAGGACTGTGATCGCCGTCTTCCTGTTCTTCTCGGTCTTCAGCGGCTGGCTGGCGAGCACGGGGCTCAAGCTTCTTGTCGCCCGCGCAAGGCCTGACATCGTTCCGCATCTCGTCGATGTCGGCGATCACAGTTTCCCGAGCGGCCATGCGATGGTGTCCGCCGTCACCTATCTCACGCTCGGCGTGCTTCTGGCGCGCACCCAGAAATACCGCGCCACGCGCATCTTCGTCATGGGGGCTGGCATCTTCCTCGCCGTCATCATCGGCCTCAGCCGCATCTATCTCGGCGTCCATTATCCGACCGACGTGCTCGCCGGCTGGGTCGCCGGCTCGCTCTGGGCGCTCGGCTGCTGGCTGGTCTCCAAACGGTTCATCGCGCGCACGGCCGACGAGGCGGGGAGCGAGCGGCGGTGAGGTTGCCGATAAAGACATAGAGCGCTGCTTTTGGGCGAGGCGCCGACCCCTGGGTTCCGACGCGGCATGCGTGTGAGGTTTGCGCCCGAAGCTGGAGAGAACAGGAACAGCCCTTCCGCTACCTGCTTCTCTCCCGCGCAGCAGCAATCAGCAGCGGTGCGGCCGCCGTCATCAGCGAACCGAAGGGCAGGCGCTGCAGGGCCTTGCCGGTAAAGAAGGCCAGCAGCATGGCGCCCGAGAGCTTCAGCCAGGGATAGTCCCCAAGCTGCGCATGGGCGCTCGCATCCGCCCAGCGAATGTTTTCTTCCACGACGCTGCCCGCCTGATGGCGGATATTATGCAGCCGGGCGCGCAGGTTGCCGATTTCGTAGCGGACATCCTCGATCTGCCGCTCAAGCTCCTCGCGCGCGGCGGCGCGCTCAATGTCGACGACGACCTCCTCGATCGGCGCATCCTCGGCGACCGCATGCAGATAGTCTTCATAGGCCGCCTCACTCGCAAAACCCTCAGCCTTCGCGTGCTGATCGGCTTTTTCCTGTTCGGAGGTTTTTTCACGTTCGGGGGCTGGCATGGGCTCGCTCGCGTCTCTGAGTTCGTCCATGCCTTCGATGGCGTCCCTGCCTGTCGTGCTCGCCATTTCGGTCTCCTCTTTCGCTGACGCAGTTCAAACGTTCGAGGCGGAAAAAGGATGCATGGCATGGCCTTCCTCGGCTGGAAGATGCGCTATCCCGATATCATCAGCTTGCCGATCTGCTGGGCCAGCTGATCCTGAGTATAGGGTTTTGCGAGCCTTGCGACATCGAGGTCGAGGCCCGGCGGCAGTTCGGCATAGCCGGAGGCGATCAGGATGGGCAAGCGCGGGGCGATCTGGCGGGCGGCCCTGGCGAGTTCGCCGCCGGTCATTCCGGGCATCGCGTAATCGGTGATCATCAGGTCGAAGGCTGTGTCGTGGCCGAGGCAGTCGAGCGCTTCCTTGCCGGAATGGGCTTCCACCACCTCATGCCCGAGATCCGCCAGCATATCGGCCGAACTCATGGCGATCAGCACGTCGTCGTCGACGAGCAGGATGCGTTTCGGGCCGGATGCCGGTCCCGCATTCTCCGCCGGCGCTTCGGCGGGCTCCGGCTCGGCAGCGGGCGCGGTCGAAACCGGTATCCACAGCTCCGCCGTCGTGCCCTTGCCAGGCTCGCTTGCAAGCTTCAGGTCGCCGTTCAGCTGCAGCGCCAGGCCGTGGATCATCGACAGGCCAAGCCCGGTGCCCTTGCCCAGTTCCTTGGTCGAAAAGAACGGCTCGATCGCCTTTTGCAGCGTCTCCTTGTCCATGCCGTGTCCCTGATCGGCGACGGAAAGGACGACATAATCGCCGGCCGCGAGTTCGTCGCTGGCGACAGGCTGGCGGGCCTGCTTCAGCTCTATGCGGATGGTGCCGCCAGCGGGCATGGCGTCGCGGGCGTTGACGGCGAGATTGAGAAGCGCCAGTTCGATCTGGTTGACATCGGCCGAAACCGGCGGAAGCTCCTCGGGAATCACGGTTTCGATCGTCACGGTGGAGCCGACGGAGCGTTGCAGAAGGTCGGCCATTCCCGCGACGAGGCCGGTCATGTCGACGGGCCCGATCTGAAGGTCCTGCCGGCGCGCGAATGCCAGCAGCCGCTGGGTCAGCGATGCGCCGCGCCGGGCGCCCTGCAATGCGCCTTCGATCAGGCGGATCGCCTTGCCATTGTCGCCGACATGCTTGCGCAGCAGTTCCAGATTGCCGAGCACGGCCATCAGCAGGTTGTTGAAGTCATGCGCCACGCCGCCCGTCAGCTGGCCGATCGCCTCCATCTTCTGGGCCTGGCGCAGCTGTTCCTCGGCCCGCTCGCGCTGGCTGACTTCCGCCATCATCGTCGCATGGGCCTGTTCGAGTTCGCGGGTGCGCTCGGCCACCCGTTCCTCCAGGATCTCGTTGAGCCGCCGCTGATGTTCCTCGGCCTCCAGCCGGGCGGTGATATCCGCCGAGACGCCGACGAGCCTTATCCCTCGGCCGGCGCGATCGCGGTGAAGCTGGGCGCGGAGTTCGGCCCAGTGGACGGTGCCGTCCTTCCAGACCGTCCGGTATTCGATGGAATAATCCGATCCCGTCTCCACGCTGTTCTGCAAGGTGGCCAGCACCCGGGCGCGGTCGTCGGGGTGGATCGCCTTTACCAGGTCGCGATAGGTGAAATCCTCGTCGGGGCCGTGGCCGAAAATGGCCTTGCAGGTGGCCGAGGCCGTCAGCATATCGGTGGCGAGATCGAGCTCCCAGGCGCCGAGACGACCGGCGGCAAGCGCCGTCTGCAAGCGGCGTTCGCCTTCGTCCAGCGCCTCCATGCGCAGCCGGGCTTCATATTGGCGCCTGCGCCCGCGCAGGGCCGAGCGCACGACGCTGATGAAGGTCGTGGCATGGAACGGGCGTTCGACGAAGCTGACATTGCCGAGCACCTCCAACAGCCTTGCGGCGGCTGGATTGCGCTCCGGGCCGCCGCCGCGATTGGTGAGGATGATGAAGGGCAGGTCGGACCAGCTCGGCTGCGCCTCGATCCATGCCGAGAGCGCCCGAAGGTCGGCATCGCGCAGCGCCTCCTCGGTGATGATGGCAAGCGCAGTGTCGTCGCCGAGGCAGGCGATAAAGGAGGCAAGGTCGGGTGCGGCCCGCGAGGGAATGCCCGCTTCCCGCAGAAGCGCGACCGCGATCTGCGCATCGCGCCCGAGCGGCGCATGGACCAGGGCAATGGCATCACGGTTAGGAATGGTCGCCATCCTCGCGTTCGTTTTGCAGCAGCAACGGCTTACTGTCATTGACGAGCGTCGGGACGCCCCGAAGGATGCCCTGGAAGCCGGTGAGCGGCTGGCCGAGGGTCAGGCCGTCATCGGTGATCTTGTATTCGCGGATGGTTTCCTCGTGTTTGCCGGTCCGCTTCTTGATGACGGACACGGCCCGGCGGACCATGCCGTGGGCTTCGAAATACCGAAGCAGGATCACCGTATCGGCGAGATAGGTCACATCGACGGGCGATTTCATATCGCCGACGAGGCCGTGCTGGGCAACGGTCAGGAAAGTGTTGGCGCCCTGCCGGTTCAGATATTGCAGCAGCTCGTGCATATGCAGGATGAGGGCGTTTTCTTCCGGCATCGCTTCGTGGTAGCCGTTGACGCTGTCAAGGACGACGGTCTTGGCATCGTAGTCTGCCACCCGCTCCCTGACGCGCTGGGCAAATTCGCCGGGCGACAGTTCGGCGGCATCCAGTTGTTCGATGTGGATCATTCCATCGTCGCTCATCTTCTGGAGATCGAGGCCCATCGGCTTCGTACGGGCGAACAGCAGGCCGAGCTCCTCGTCGAAGATGAATATCGCGGCCCTTTCGCCGCGCTTGACGGCCGCATCGACGAACTGCAGCGCAAACAGGGTCTTGCCCGTGCCCGCCGGTCCGATCAAGAGCGTGCTCGATCCACGTTCGATACCGCCGCCGAGAAGCTGGTCGAACTCCCTGATGCCGCTCTTCAGTATCGTGCGCGCAAAGCTTGTCTTGTGCTCGATGGCGCGCAGGCGCGGGAAGACGGCGACACCGCCGGTCTTGATGATGAAATCGTGATAGCCGCCGCGGAAGGCCTGGCCGCGATATTTGAGGACCCGCAGCCTCCGGCGCTCAGGCCCGTAATTGCGCGCCAGCTGCTCGAGATGGATGACACCGTGCACGACGCTATGGACGGTCTTGTCCAGATTGTCCGAGGTCATGTCGTCGAGCAGCAGAACGGTCGCATCGGAGCCGGAAAAGAAGTGCTTGAGCGCGAGGATCTGCCGGCGATAGCGCAGCGAACTTTGCGCCAGGAGCCTGATCTCCGAAAGGCTGTCGATGACGACCCGCTGCGGCCTGACGCGCTCGAAGGATTCGAAGATCAGCTTCGTCGTTTCGCCGAGTTCGAGATCGGAGGAGTAGAGCAGGCTCTGCTGCTGGTCGGCATCGAGCAGGCTCTCGGGCGGCACGAGTTCGAAAATCTCGATCTCCTCGCCAATCTCCATGCCGTGCGACCTGGCGCTTTCGTATAATTCCTCCCTGGTTTCGGAAAGGCTGATGTAGAGGCAGCGCTCGCCAAGGGCGGCACCTTCCACGAGAAACTGCAGCGCGATTGTCGTCTTGCCCGTCCCCGGAGACCCTTCGAGGAGAAATACGTGATTGCGTGTGAAGCCGCCGGCAAGGATGTCGTCCAGGCCGGCGATGCCGGTTCTCGCCTTCGTTCTTAAAGTTTCGTCCATGCTTCCTCCGGGTTTCAAAAAATAGGACCGGTTATTGCCGAGACAAGGAGACATCAAACGCACGAGACAAAGAATAAGTTCTCGCCAGCCGAAAGATTCCAACCAAAGGTAAGATTTCCTCAAGCAACTCCACCTGGGGAGGCCAGCAATCCTTCCCCTGCCGCAGGCTGGCGGCAAAGATTGCGCGCGGCGTTTCAGGTGCGGCTTTGCATCCTTGGCAGCTACAGTGCTAAGAGCCACCCATGACCCTATCAACAGACCTAGACTGCCAGGCCTGCGGCGCGTGCTGTTCCTATTCGAGCGAATGGCCGCGATTTTCGACCGAGAGCGACGCCGACCTCGATCTGCTGCCGGCGCATTTCGTTTCGGCAGACCAGACAGGCATGCGCTGGGACGGAGACCGTTGCTGTGCGCTCTCAGGCACGGTCGGTTCGCATGTCGCGTGCATGGTCTACGACATCAGGCCGGATGTCTGCCGCGCATGCCTGCCCGGCGACGACGCCTGTTTGACGGCGCGCAAAGCGTTCGGTTTTACCTAGCCGCTTCAGCCGTCACTCAATCCAGAAGATCGGCCGGCACCTTGCCGCCGTTTTCCGACAGTTTCTTCATGAGCGCCTTGTGGAGGAAGGTGTTCATCTTCGCGCTGTCATTGGTATCGCCGGTGTAACCGAGCTCGGCGGCCAGCTCCTTGCGTTCGGCCATGCTGGCATCCATTCCGAGCGCCTTCATGAGGTCGACGATCGAATGGCGCCAGTCAAGCTTTTGGCCGGATTTCTTGACGGCCGCGTTGAGGATCTGCTCGATATCGGCACTGCTTACCTGGGTGGGGCTTGCCTGAGCGGGGTTCGATTGGGCCGGCGGCGGCGCGCCGGTTGCGGGTTCGGTCACCGGCGCGGATTTCGTCGCCGGCGCGGGGGATGCAGCGGGCGCAGTGGAGGCCTGCGGGGCTGCGGATGCGGGTTCTTGAACAGGTGCTGCCTGCGCTTTGCCGAAAATCGCGTTCTTGATGCGGTCGAAGACGCCCACGGGGAAACCCTCCTCTTGTGGTTGCGATCTGGAAACGCCTGTTGGAACCGGGTTTCCAAGGGATGACCGGGAGAGAACTAGGGTGGCGGCGCGATCCGCAAAGGTGGCGGACGGGAATCATGGGGCGTGAGACGCGGTTCTCAGGTATTAAACGTCTGCGTCCTGTATACCCGAGCACTCGGCGTCAATAATTACGCCCCCAGCCGATCAAGAAAACTCATTCGCCCGCGGTCCGGCCAGCGTCACGCGCCATGTTGAGCGGGCGCGGAAATCCTGCGTCGCCAGAAACGTATAGGGCGTGGCTCGCCAGGGTCTTACCCCGTTGTTGAGATTGTCGAGCACGTAATCGCCGTCGTCCAGGCGGGCGATCAGCACGACGTGGTTTTCGTCATGCGGGCCGATTACCACCGAGAGCGCCAGGCGGTTTGCCGGGAATCCGGCGTCGATCAGGTCCTTCATCTTCTGCAGGGCATAATCCTCGCAGTCGCCCCGGCCGCCGACGGGCAGGGTCCAGTCGTCAGCGGAGCGGTCCTCCACCGAGCGGACGGAGAGGTTCACGGCGCGGGTGACCCTGCGCAGAAGCGGCATGCCCGCCTCATCGGCCGGCCCGCGGGTGCGGGCCTGAACAGCCGTCCCGTGGCAAAGCCAGCGATAGCTGGCGCAGGCGGAGGCGAAGCCCACCGGCGCGCCGATGCTCCTGCCGACCGGCAGAGGCTGCCCGGCAAGTGCTTGAAATTGCACGGAAAAGAACACAAGGGAAGCAACACAGAAAAGCCGCCGCATGAATCACCCCTCTATTATGCGTGGGGAAGGTAACATGGTTTACAGTAAAACTTTTAATAAAATTTATTACTTGCATAATTAACTATAGGTTAAGAAGCTGTGCCGTAATCCGCCGTTTATTCTTGGAATTAACGGATCGCTAATATAAACATTCTCCCAGTTAACGGGTTGTTAACCTAGGGAGAAAAAAGATGATCAGCAAAGCAGCGAAGTATAGCGTCGCCGTTGCTTACCTTCTGGCCAGCAGCAGCCTCGCGATGGCCGCGCCGGCAGTCGTCAACTGTGCCAAGGCCGCGCCTGGAACGATCGAGGCCCGCCTGTGCCTGCCGACGAAATCCATCCGCACCGACAATGACAGCCGCACGGTCAACAACGACAGCAGCGGCAACCGCTTCGGCTCTAACCGATCCGGCTCTAACCGCTCCGATTCTGGCAAACAGGCGTCGAACCAGGGCTCTACCGGCGGTCAGAACACCGGCGGCAATGATGGCAATAGCGGCGGTTCGGGCAATATCGGCGGCTCTGGCAACACTGGCGGTTCGGGCGACACCGGCGGCTCTGGCAACACCGGCGGCTCTGGCAACACTGGCGGCTCCGGCAACACCGGTGGATCGGGCAACACCGGTGGTTCTGGCCCTGGTGATGGCGACGGCCCCGGCGGCGATCATGGCGGCAATGGCCACGGCCATCATGGCGATCATGGTCACCACGGCGACAACGGCCACCACGGCAATAACGGCCACCACGGCAATAACGGTCATCACGGCGACAACGGTCACCATGGCGATGGTGGCGATAAGGGCCACGGCGACAACGGCGGTCAGGGCTGGGGCCAGCGCAACGACCATCCGGGCAAGGGCGGTAAGGAAGGCTCGAACAAGGGCGGCAACAGCTCGAACAGCGGCGGCTCCAACAACGGCGGCGGCAACGGCGGATCGGGTAGCGGCGGCAATGGCGGCGGCTCCAACAACGGCGGCGGCAACGGCGGATCGGGCAGTGGCGGCAATAGCGGTGGCTCCGACAACGGCGGCGGCAACGGCGGTTCCGGCAGCAGCGGCAATAGCGGTGGCTCCGACAACGGCGGCGGCAACGGCGGTTCCGGCAGCAGCGGCAATAGCGGTGGCTCCAACAACGGCGGCGGCAACGGCGGATCGGGCAGTGGCGGCAATGGCGGCGGCTCCGACAATGGCGGCGGCAACGGCGGTTCCGGCAGCAGCGGCAATAGCGGCGGCTCGGACAACGGTGGCGGCAACGGCGGCTCCGGCAGCAGCGGCAACAGCGGCGGCTCCGACAACGGCGGCGGCAACGGCGGTTCCGGCAGCAGCGGCAACAGCGGCGGCTCCGACAACGGTGGCGGCAACGGCGGCTCGGGCAGCGGCGGCAATAACGGTGGCTCCGACAACGGTGGCGGCAATGGCGGTTCCGGCAGCGGCAGCTCCGGCAATGGCGGCTCTGGCAAGGGCGGACACAAGCCCGGCTGATCCGGCATCCTGAACCGGGGAAGGGCTTCAGGGTCGAAGCCCTTTTTCCAAATGCAGCATTGGAAATGCGGCCCGGCGATGGTGACTTCTTGCCATCATCAAGGGGCGCATTCCCTTTCCTTCCTCATTCCTGTGCCCGCGTGCTGGCGCGAAGGAAATCACAGGAATCCAGGCATCACGCCTCGGCGCGATGCGTGGCCCGCATGTACTGCGTAGGGGGTCATTGCGCCTGAGGGGAGCGGGCGCGCTGGATCTCCGTGAAATAACCCGGGCTGGGCCGGGAACACGGAGATGAGGAAGGAGAGGGGGCGTAACAAAGATCGGTCCAAGCCGACATATGCAAGCGAAATGGGCTTCAGCGATGAAGCCCTTTTTTATGCGGCGCGGGCGGTGACATTTGCGCGCCATGGGTTTCCCGCGCTCGCGGGATATCGCGAAGCCGTCGATCGGCGCTAACGTTCCGCGATCAGATCGCGACCGATGGGTTTCGGGCGTTCGCTGCGCAAGACGATCGCCGTGGTGACGGGACCGTAGCGGGCAATCGAATCGACGATGCTTTCGAGGTCGGCCGGCGACGGCACGATGACTTTAAGGTGGAAACAATCCTCGCCCGTTAGCCGCAAAACCTCGATGATTTCAGGCATCTCGGAAAACTGCTTCAGACACGGTTTAATGTGTTCATGCGTCGTGCGCAGACGGATCACCGCCATCATTCCAAACCCGAGGGAGGCAGGGTCGATGACCGCCCGGTAGCCTGTGACGATGCCGCGCTCCTCAAGTCGCTTGAGCCGCTCCGAGGCTGCGGGCTGGGAGAGGCCGACATTTCTGCCGAGTTCCGAGACGCTGATCCGTCCGTCGTCCTGAAGAATTTCGATCATGGCGATATCGGTCGGATCAAGCGCTGCGCGACTATCGGGAACTTTTGCCATCTGCCTTGAATCCATCGGTTTTCGCTTCTCTTTTCCGATGAATGCCAATTCCGTCCGCGGCTGTAAACAGCCAGAATGGCCAGGACGCGACGAAGAGGTGAAGCGGTGACCGAATTCATTCATCTGCCGGGTATCGGCAACTCCGGAAACGCCCATTGGCAAACGCGCTGGGAGGAGGCCGACACGTCCATCCGGCGCTTCTCGCCGGCAAGCTGGGACGAGCCTGATCTTTCCGACTGGACCACGGCGCTGGAACGGGCCGTGCGATCTGCGAAAACCGCGCCCATTCTGGTCGCCCATAGTCTCGCATGCCTGCTGGTCGCGCATTGGCAAAGACTATCGGAGGCGCCGGCCAGGGGCGCGTTTCTGGTGGCCGTGCCCGATCCAACCTCTGCGGCGTTCCCCGCACAGGCGGCGGGCTTTGCGGCCGTGCCGCAGGAACGGTTTCGTTTTCCATCCCTGATCGTGGCAAGCACCGACGATCCCTATGGCTCGCTCCCCTATGCCCGGGAGAGGGCGGCTCAATGGGGAAGCGGGCTCGAAGTCGTTGGCGCCTTCGGCCATATCAACGGGCAGAGCGGCCTGGAGAACTGGCCCGAGGGGCTGGGATTGCTGAAAGCGTTTGCAGCTGCCTCTATCATCTGAGGTCGGATACGCAAAATCAGCAAGCGGAGACAAAAACACTTCCAACCCCACAAGCGGGAGGGGCTTAACGTGCTGAAGCCGCTTTGCAAATCTTCGACGTTCATGAGGGGTGAGGCGTGCCGCAGGTTAGCCCCTCCCGCTTGTGGGGAGGGGTTGGGGAGGGGCTTTGATGGGTCCAAACCGGCTACATACTGGACAGTATAGGCTGACGACATGATTGATAGGTTTTGTGCTCGGCAAAGGAGGGCTTTGCCGATGCCGTGGAAAGAGACCTGTGCGATGGATGAGCGGATGCGTTTTCTAGCGGCCTACCTGGAAGGCGGTTTGCCGGTGACGGTGTTATGCGACAGTTTCGGGATCAGCCGCTAGACCGGCTAAGAGCTGGTTCGGCCGATCCTTCGGGCTCGCGGGTTTGGCCCAGCCATCTGCAAGCGCCTAGCCGTTCTTCCGGGGGCGTCCGCCCTTGGCACCGTTGGCACGGCTTGCCTCGACCTTTGCGGCTGATCGGGATTGGCCGCCTCGGCGTTGCGCGTCCATGAACTTCGCGGTCCCGAAGAGGCCTTTCATCAGTCCGGCGATGGTAAAATCGACGTCCAGGCTTTCCCAGTGCAGTCCGGTCTCACCGAGAAGCTCGACTTCCGCCAACTGCGCAACGGTGGCATTTTCCAGGCCCTGGATCGATCGGGCAGGCACCATGAACGCGGCGCCGTTGGTGAAATCCACAACAATGCGGCCGGATGCTTCATCGAAACGGACTGATGCCGGGATCGGCGCGCGGGCGCGTTCCGCCTCCCCCTTCAGGGTAGCGTCTTGGTAGTGGCGATCTTCAAAGGTAACTTCACCCATGGATGCTCTCCCATTTCTCGATGAACAGGCGCCTGTTCGCCTGGACAATGGCAAGGGCGATGCCCAAATCCCGCTTCTTCATTCCCCGGTTCGATAACACCGTGAGATCAAGGATATTGATGCGGGCTTCCCCATCTCCATAGACATGGGTGTGCGCCGGTTCGTGGTCATCCGTATAAATGACAAATCGCATTCCTGCTTCGCGGAGAACGGTGACCATGCTCCAAAATAACCCAACAAGTTGGGTTTTTCAAGAGCCGTAAGGCGCTCGACTGCCAGCTTACGAGCGCAAAAAATGGTGCCTACGATCCCACAAGCGGCAGGGGCTTAAGGTGCTGAAGCCGCTTTTCAAATCTTCGACGTTCATGAGGGATGAGCCGGTGCCGCAGGTTAGCCCCTCAAACCTGTGGGGAGGGGTTGGGGAGGGGCTTCACCGAGCTGCACAAAGGGCGCAAGATCAGGACCGCAGCCGCCGGCCGCCACCAAGCCACCTCCATCCGGAAGTCAGCTTCACCCTTTCGAGGTCTTCGCCAGCATCTCGCTCAGCGTTGCGGCAGAGAGCATGGCTTCGGCCAGCAGCTTCTTGAGCTTCTGGTTCTCTTCCTCCAGCGCTCTCACCTTTTTGGCAGAGAGACCGACATTTCCCGACTGCAGGGATTGCCACCGATAGAATGTCGGCTCGCTGATACCGTACCTGTGGCAGACATCGGCCACCGTCACGCCGGCCTGGTGTTCCCTGAGAATGCCCGTAATCTGGTCGTCGTCGAATTTTCTCTTGCCCATCACACGGTCAGTCCTCGCGAAATGCTCTGTTGAAACTGTCGAGGAGTGGTCTGACGGCATAAAGCGCCACGCTGGTTTGGCCCGTTTCGATCAGTATCTGCGCGGGCATGCCCGCGACCAGTTCGACATCCCTCATTTTCGCCAGCCGCTCGTCGGTGACACGGATCGTCGCGGCAAAATAGGGCTGGCCGGTCTGCGTATCGGTGAGACGGTCGGCCGATACATATTCGACGCGACCTTTGAGGAGCGGAACGCGCCGCTGATTGTATGGCAGGAGGTGGACCTGCGCTTCGAGCCCGGCACGGACGAGGTTCATGTCCTCAGGCCTGACATGGGCAGAGACGATAAGGCGATCGGCGCGCGGCAGGAGATCGACCAGCGGTTCGCCCGCGCCGATCACCCCGCCGGCCGTGTGGACGCGCAGGTTCATGATCGTTCCGTCTTCTGGAGCACGGATATCGGTCCTTGAAACCTGGTCGTCGATCGCCCGCAGGCGCTCGCGCAGCTGCATGATCCGGCCTTCCGTATCGCGCATGCCTTGGGCGACTTCGCTCAACCGGTCGCTCTCGAGCTTTGCGAGATCGGCCTGTGCCTCGCTGATCACCTGGTAGGCGCGGGAGATCTGCGCCTCTACCTGACCCTGCTGGCCGTCGAGATCGGCCTTTTCCCGCTGGAGGTTGAGAAGCCTGCTCTTCTTCTCCAGTCCCTTGGCGTTGAGGGCGCTAACCTGATCCAGTTCCTGGCTGGAGATTGCGGCTCTGTCGGCGAGTGCTGCCTTCTGCGCGCCCAGTCCGGCAATTTCCTGCCGCACCTGCGCGATCTTTTCGTTGGCGATCTGGATTTCCGCCTGCATGACCCGGCGGCGGGCTTCGAATATTTTCTGTTGCCCGGTCAGAATGGCGCCGACCGAGGGATATCTCTCCATCGCCGCCCTGAGATCTCCGGGATAGGCAATGTGGTCGCTGCCCGTCTGCTCCGCAAGCAGGCGGGCGCGGCTTCCCTCGGCGTCCCAAAGCTGCCCCTGAATGCTGTCGCGCTCGGCGCGGGACTTGGTATCGTCGAGCTCTATCACGATCTGCCCGCCCATGACCGTATCGCCGTTTCTGACGAGGATCCGCCTGATAATCCCGCCTTCCAGATGCTGAATGGTCTTGCGGCTGGTTTCCGGTTCGATAACGCCCGATGCGACCGCAGCGCTTTTCAGCGGCGCTATGGCCGACCAGATCCCCAATCCCACGATGAAGACCAGGATCAGCAGGTTGCCGGTCCGAACAACGCTCCTGAGCCCCGGCATGGGCGAGGGGGGCGCAGGGCCGCGCTGTTTCGGATCGATGACCGGGAAATAAGCCGTCTGCCGTTCGGCTCTCGCCGTCGAGCGCCGGGCGAAGCGCTGGACCGTCCTTGACCAGTTCGACGATTTCGCCGGCTTTGCGTCCAGTTGAACAAGGGTCACGGCAGCGTCCTTCCCTATGTTCCCGTTCGAGACGGCGGTTGAAGATAGGTGTCGTAAATTCGGTCGCTGTCGCCGAAGGCAGCCAGCATGCCGTCGCGCATGATGGCAATCTTGTTGGTGACCGGCAGGATCCCCATCCGGTGCGTTATGATGACGATGGTCATGCCCCTGGCCTTCATGCGCTCGATTGCCTTAAACAGCATGCGTTCGCCGTCATAATCCAGGCTCGAATTCGGATCGTCGAGAACGATGAGAGATGGATTTCCGTAGGCTGCGCGGGCCAGCCCCAGCTGCTGGCGCTGAGCGCGAAGGAGCAGGTTTCCCCCTTCGCCGATATCGGTCTCATAGCCGCGGGGCAGCCGCATGATCGCTTCGTGCAATCCAACCAGCTTGGCAGCGTCGATCGCCTTGCCGGGATCTCCTCCGTCCAGCCGACCGATCACATCCTTGATCGCCCCGCCGAAGAGTTCGATATCCTGCGGCAGGTATCCGACATGGCGGGTCCCCCCGCAAAGGCGCAAGGCCGAGATATCCACCCCGCCGAGAAGAACACACCCGCTCGTTGCCGGCACGACGCCGGCGATGATGCGACCGAGTGTCGATTTCCCCGACCCCGACGGACCGATGAGCGCGACGCAATCGCCGGGTGCCAGGCGCAATGTGATGCCGCTCAATATCGGCCGGTTGGCGAATGGGACGATATAGCCGACATTATCGAGAATGAGGCCATTGGGTTCCGGCATCGGCACCATTCGCCCGTCATGTTGCGAGGCGACTGTTATCAGCATTCTGTTCAGGCGATTGAAGGCGCTGCGCGCAAAGGTAAGGGAGCGCCAGGCACCGATTGCGCCCTCGATCGGCGCAAGCCCGCGCCCGAGCAGCAGGCTCGAAACGAAGATGATCCCGGGACTGCCGCTGTTGACGAGCACCAGCCATGTCGCCGATCCCATCATGAGGATCTGCGCCAGCGTGCGGATCGATTTGGAGAAACCGAGAATGATCTCCGTGCGATGCATCGCGACGTCCTGTGCCTTTCTTGCCATTTCCGCATCGCGATAGACGATCTGTGCAGCGCCATCCTGCATGCCCATCGCCCTGATCACCTCGATGTTCTTGAGGGCGGTCGCAAATCGCAGATAGCTGCTCGAAAGGGCGAAATTGGCCTGGGTCAGCGGCTCTTTCGTCGCCACTTCCGTCAGGAACGCAAACAGGAGAAGCGCAACTGCGCTCAAGAGACCGATGGTCCCGAGCAGCGGATGAACGAGAAAGAGCAGGAGCAGGAATACCGGCGCCCAGGGAACGTCGAAGAAAAGGGAGCTCGCCGGTGAATCGAGGAACTGGCGCAATGAGGCCAGGTCGCGGTAGCACTCCGTGGCCGATCCGGTATCGGCAAGCGTGGCATATTCGAAAGATGCCGTCAGCACCATGGGCCGCAGCCTGTGGTCCAGCCAGCTGCCGATGCGCGAAAGAGCGGCCCTGCGCACGATGTCAAGCATGGACCCGACCAGCACGGCGACGGCGATGATCATCGTCAGCATCAGCAGCGTGTCGGCGCTTCGGCTCGACAGGACCCTGTCATAGATCTGCAGGAGATAGACGGAAGGCGCCAGAAGAAAGAGATTGTAGCCGCAGCTATAGAGGAAGACCAACCCGAAGGCCCCGGCACAGGCTCGCAGCGCGACAACGAGATGTGTCTGCGGGCGCGATGGCTTTATCGAAATCGTTGCCATTATCAGATCTCGCTGCATTCGATACTGACAAGAAGAGGCTGCTTGCAGGGTCGGCAATAGTGGAGGGTCGCCAGCCGAAACCGGCGACCCTCAGGGGTTGAATTCATGAGCCGAGATGGCTGACGTCGATATGACCAAAGGCGTTTATGAAATGATCGAGCGCATTGTTCACGGTCGTCGTTTCGGGATTGGTGTGAACCACGGCTGAGGAGATATCGCCGCCGAGCGCGTTGTTCCCGTTGCCGCCGTTGCCGCCGACGCCTGCCAGGATGGTGGCATGCTGATCGGCCATCAGCTGCGTATATTGTGTTGCGGTCGTACCCGCATTCACGGTCGCCGTGTCGCCGCCGCTCGTATTTCCTTGGTCGCCGTTGGAGTGAGCCGCTCCGCCTGCGCCGCCGGCGCCGCTGGTGAGCGATGCCAGGAAGCCGTTCTGGGCCTGGCTGAAGCCACCGGCTCCACCGCCGCCGGCGTCCCAATCTGCCCCCTGCCAGACGTGATCGCCGTTGTGCAGATGGGTATCTGCCCCGTAAACCGTTTGCACGGGGTTCACATAGGCAATCGGGTTGTAGTCGATATTGCCATTATTGATGCCATCGCCGCCGTTGCCGGCATTGGCGTCGCCTGCGTCAGGGTTATGGAGATAGATCGTGTCGGATAATTGAGGAATAGGCATTGATATCGCTCCTTGGTACTTGGTTTCGTCCGGATTTCTTCTACGGCGTCCCCTTTACGGCGTGGGTATTCAGTCTGCCGCCGCCAGCCAATACAGCCGCCGGCGAATAGTGGCACGATTTAATCTCTGAGATAGCCGGATATTCGGCGACGTTCCTTTGGGCGTATACTTGGGGAGACGGGGCGTTGCTTTCGATCGGTGTCTGGAGTGCCGGCTGCGCGTGGCAAAGGAGATACTGTCCGGGGCCGGAAAACGCTCGTGTCTCGCCGCGAAAAAGGCACGCCGGGCCTTTTATCCAAAGAGGGATTTGGTGCTTTCAAACACGCACAACGGGCTCTGTGGCCATGACAGCCAAATGGCTACAGAACTAGCCGAGGGTATGTAGACGAATTGCAGGCTCTGCTTTTTGCGCGTTCGGATGCACAATGCCGGAACAATTCAGGCTGCATATCGCTGCACGCCCGGTGGCCGTGCGGTTGGCCGCGAATGGAGACGGTGATGACGGAAGCTCGTCCCTCATTGGAAGAATTGCCCAAGGCGGGCACCGATCAAAACCTCGTCTCCAATGTGGCCGCGGGGCATCTGGCATTGGTGCCGACCTGGCTTCCATTGGATGTCGCTTCCAGTCCATCTTATAGTTCAGCCGGCAGCGGCGGTGACGGCATCAGCGAGGGTGTGATCAGCGCCAATGCTTTCGCCGTCTTCATGCCGTCCAATGCCGCTATTGCAGGACCGCATTCGTCTGCCGACGCCTTCCAGGGCAATGATGCGCTCGTCAATCAGCATCCGACCGAAATGGCCGGGATCGGCGGGAATGGCGGCAGCGGCAATGTTGTCATCGGTAGCGGCGAGGGTGGCAATCATGCCGGCAGCGGCGGCATGGGGCTCTTCTACGGCGGGCTCGTCAGCACCGAAACCGCGCTGTTTGTGCCCGTCAATACGGCCGTGGCTGCAGGCCCGGGTGCCACGGCCCACGCCGACCAGTCGAACAACGCCCTGTTCCTGCAGGGCGCAACCCAGATCGGCGGCATGGGCGGCTCGGGCGGAGACCACAACGCTGCGGGCCATGACTCGTTGAGCCCGGGAACGTCGCTGACATTGACCGGCGACTTTTATGCCGGCCATGGCGGCAATGGATATTTCGTCGGCAGCATGGTCGACGTCAGTATCGCCATATTCTCGCCGATCAACATCGCGATCGGCGCCGCAGGCGGCTCGGCTGAGGCGCATCAGACGAACAATGTCATTTTCGATCAGGGTGCCGTGCAGATCGCCGGCATCGGCGGCAATGGCGGTGGCTTCAACCTGTCGTCGGACACGATCTTCACCGGCAATCATGCAGGTGGCGGCGGCGGGATCGGATCGTCGACCGGCAGCATGGTCGACGTCAATTTCGCCTATTTCCATCCGATCAACATCGCCGTTCCCGCCGGCGGGACGGCGGACGCCCAGCAGATCGATCATATTCTCTACGACCAGCACGCGCTCCAATTGGCCGGCATCGGAGGGCACAGCGGAGACGGCAACCTCACGACCGCCCATTCGGCTCTCGTCGATGATATCATGGACTTCATGCACAGCTAGGGCATTTCCATCCAAGGCGTAATGCTGGAGCGGCAGGCAGGTTTTGCCGGAATTGCCTCTGACAGCGCCCTTCGATCTTGAGCTTTATCGTGTAGCAGATATCCCGGGTAAGCCCTGACATGACGGACGAGGCGTCGCATCCCGGACGGAAAACCGCTTGATACTTCCCCGAAAAGCTCCATCGGATAGACTCCCACTTGGCGGTGCCGGCGCGGTGCTGCCTGAGTGAAAACGCTGCCGCCCGGTATCCCTGCGCCGTCAAAACCCCTAGTTAATCAGTAATCATAATGAGTTAACACCGGTCCCAGGCTCTTGGTCGCTTTTCGCATCGGCCGTTTTGCCGTCGAGGTCCGCTTCTGCTTTGAATCGGGATATGGACACAAAGCCCGGCCGACCGGCAGCTGTTCCAAGCAACGACTCTTTCGCGAAGGGAACTGAAGAAGATCGCCTGCCTTTTCAGTGCCTTTGAAAACTTTGTTGACCCGTTTGCCGTACGTGAATTCGACAACGAGCGGAAAGACTGCAACGACAAGTCGCTGCGGCGGCTCTCCTAGTTAAGCTTTGAAAAGTGCACTGCATTCCCAGTCGTCTCTCGCTTAAGTCTCATAGACTATAAGAATTATCATGAGAGATCAGACTATTGATATGGGCGATACACTCGTTTTTTCTCATGACATGAAGCGAGAACAGGAATAATGTGAATAGCTGTTGGGTTGCAAATCTTCCGGGGAGCACGCAAGTGTCCGACAGTGTTAAAACCAAGCGCCGTGCGGGGCGCAATGCACCAACTGTGATCATTATTGGGCATTCTACACTGACACGCACCACCGTGGTGAAGCTTCTTCAGCATGAACTCGCCGGGTGGAACTTCATCGATCTGATCTCGGCCGAGAGTCTCGACCGGGCTCTTGGAGCCGAGGTGCGGCTGATCGCATTGGATCTGGCGGGCAGGGGTATCGAGAGTACCAGCCTGCGTGATGACCTTGCAGCGATTGCCGAACGTTTTCCCGAGGCTGCCGTCACGCTGCTCTCAGGCATCGACGACGTCAACATAGCCCGCCGGGCGCTCAAGATGGGCATACGGGGGCTTTTCTCGACGTCACTCGCCGTCGACCTTGCCCTTGCCGGCCTGCGTCTCGTTCTGGCAGGAGGCACATTTTTCCCGCAGCTGCTGGGGGCTGCCGCAAACGGCTCAGGCGAGCACGGTCCGGCGAGAAGCGAGGCGGAGAAAAGCCTTGACGACAGGATGCAATATCTGGCGATCGCCGATTTCACTCCGCGGGAAGCGGATGTGCTGGCAGAGCTGCAGTCCGGCTGCTCGAACAAGGTGATCGCAGGAAAACTGAATTTGTCGGGGCATACGGTGAAGATGCATCTGCAGCACATCATGCGTAAGCTGCAGGCGCAGAACCGTACCGAAGTGGTTGCCCGCTTGATTCAAAGAGCCGCCGGCGGGCCTGACCCCTCGCCGAGTTAGGCGGTGTCCCCGCAAAGCTGCGCACGCTGCGGACTGTGTCGCGCCTTACCAGGGATCCTCACATGGACAAAGCGACGACCATCATTGGAATAGACTGCAGCCCACGCGCGTCCAGTAACTCAGGGCGGATGCTCGGCGAAGTTCTTCGCTCGCTCGATAGAGATCGGCGGGTGAAGGTCGTCGAACAGGTGCGTCTGGCCGATGAGCGTATCGAGTGTCTCGGGTGCGAGCAGTGTTATCAAACGTTCGGATACCACGGCGACGGGATCGATCGTGTTCTGTCACGCATGAAGGAGTCGGACATGATTCTGATGGCTACTCCCACCTGCTTCGGAATGCCGCCGGCGCTGGGCGTCGTCTTGCTCAACAGGTCGGATCCCCTGTGGCGTGAGGGACAACAGCTCAAGGGTAAACTCGGAGCGGTCATCGTCAACGGCGCCACCGATCCCGCTGATGATCCGAGTGTGCGCCAATGCGCGGACAACATGACCAATTTTTTCGAACAGCACGAGATGCCCTGCGTCCAGCCGGTCCATCTGGGGGGAACGCTCGCTTATCCCGAGCAACGGTTTCCGGACCCGCTCTCCGCCGGGACGACAGGCGTTCTCGAGCAATTGGCTGACGAGATCCGGCAGTGGGTCTGGAGGAGGTGATACCGGACCATCTCTTGCCGCCTCGCGTGGTGATGGTCTGCTCCCTGAAAAGCGGTCCTCCCTGATGTATGGCTTTCGAGCCGCCGGCGGGCCTGGCGCCTCGCAGAGTTAGGCGGTGTCGCGACATCAGCGGGTAAGTGCGCAACCAAACGCTGGCGCGGTCGACTCGGATAGAACTGAGGTGACGGGCTGATCGCTTGACGATAGTCTGGTCGTATGAAAATTCCGGACCTTCCCCCGAATTGAAATTTCGAAAGCTCACGCCAACGGTTGAGGAATTCGAGTTCAGAGGAATTGGCATTGGCTCGAAGATTCTTGCCCACTGCCTCCAACTTGCAGACGCCAAAAACCTCGCCGTCCGCCTTGAATATCTTCTATGGAACCCGGTTGGCAGCCTCTACCGGCGAAATGGCTTCGTTGAGGTGGGACGCACTTCGACCCATTTCCTCATGGAACGACCGACGCGGGTCGACTCCCAGTAGGGGTGTCGCAGAGTTTTCGCACCCCAGTCAGCGCTTCGGGTACCTGCGGATCCAAAGCAACCATCGTTCACGGCGCAAAAAAGACCCGCCGAAGGCGGGCCAAAACGCTCGGGGAGTAACCGAGCGGGGGAATTCAAAGAGGCGAACCTCAAACCAGCTAGGAGCTTGTTCGCTTTCCGGCGGCCGCCAGCCCAAGCCCGGCGAGGACAAGACCTACGCCTGCTGCGAACATCAGCCCCAATTTGTCGCCGAACAGAAACGCGCTGGCACTGATCCCGAAGACAGGTTGCAAATACTGGACGCTCGCCGCAACGCGGGCCGGAACGACCTTCAGGAGGTAGAGCCACACGATCAGCCCGGCGACGGTAACGACCACGCCGAGGTAGACGATGGCCGCAAGCGCTTCGACGGTGATAACGACGGTGTGTTGGGTCATTTCCCAGCCAGCGAGCGGCAGGACGGTCAAAAGCCCTACGAGCATGTTCCATGCCGCAATTGGCAGCAGGCCGTACTTCTCTGTCAGCTCCGCGCTCCAGATATAGTAGATCGCGATAGCGACGGCGGAGAGCAGCATCAACATCACGCCGGTCACCGTCGTCCTCGACATGTCATCGACACCGGGTCCGCTTCCGACGGCCACCAGGGCAATACCGAGGAACGCAACCAGTAGACCGCTCCACTGCAGCGGTGTCACTGATTGCCGGAAGCGCATTGCTGCCAGCACGACCATGAACAGCGGGATCGTCGCCGAGAGGATAGTGGCGACCGAGGCCGACGTGCCTTGCACTCCGAACGACTGGGCGACGTTGCCCAGTGTGATACCCATGACACCCAGACCGACAATTCCAGGAATTGCTTTTTTGGGAACCCGGAGTTCGCGTCTGGCCAGGAACATCATGAGCGGCACAGCCACCATGAAGCGCAGCGCCGTGAACGTCATCGGGGGAATGCTGCCGAGGCCCAGCTTGGTGATCGGAATAGACAGGCCCCACATCAGGGCCAAAAGCAACATAGCCCCCAAGCTTTTCGTTGAAAGCGAACTCGCAGAACCGAGCGGGGCAGGCATGCCGACTATATCGGAGGTGTGGGACATCTTTGACAGCTTTTGTTTGGCGTGTGCGTGAGACTGTGCCACACATACGCTGCGCGATACATTCGCGACAAACCATTTGTTCTCACAGGATGCGTGACGTGGCATCACTCATAGACCCATGACCGATCATCTTCCTCCGCTTCAGACATTGCGAGCCTTCGAGGCAACAGGTCGACGGTTGAGCATGACCCTTGCGGCCCAGGAACTGCATCTCACCCACGGAGCGGTTAGCCGACAGATAAAGGCGCTTGAAGATCATCTGGGCGTGCCACTGTTCCGCCGCCTGACTAGAAGAATTGAACTGACCGACTCGGGTCATTCCTATTTCAGCACCGTGACGCGTCTTCTGTCGGAATTGCAGCGGGAATCCGAGGCCTTGCGCCGCAAAAGTGAGGTCTCTCGTCTGGTTGTAAACTGCAGCGTCTCCTTTGCCAGCAAATGGCTTACGCCCCGCCTGCATCGCCTGATGGCCGATATTCCTGATCTCGATGTTCATCTGGAGGTCACAGATGCCGCCGTCGACTTCGCTACCGGCAGTGTCGATGTCGCGTTGCGTTACGGTGACGGACGCTACCCGCACGCGACGGCGGAGCGCATCATGAACGAAACGGTATCGCCGGTGTGCTCCCCAGCGTATCGCGAGAAGATGGGCGGGATCGATGCTCCGGGCGACCTGCTCAAGTGCCAGCTCATTCACGAGATCGGGATGATCACGACCTGGGAGCGATGGTTCGCGATGATGAACCTGGACTATCCAGGCATGCGCGGACCAGGATATAGCCACGGGAGCATGTCCATCGAGGCTGCCATTCGAGGGGCAGGGGTCGCTCTCGGACGGAGCGTCCTTGTTGTCGAGGACCTGGCGGCCGAAAGGCTGGTATCACTATTCCCCGAAGCAGCCCTTGAGGTCGAATGGGGATACGATCTGCTCTACCGCGACGGCAACCAAGACCACCCGAAGGTCCGCGCGTTTCGGAACTGGATGATGAAAGAGGTGCGAGAATTCCTGCGCAGCAGGCAGACCTGAGTGACTGAAAACCTCAGCAGGTGGTCTGGCAACACCGCTCTGATGTCCGCTGTCAAGCTTTGGGCGCGAGAAACCGATCGTCCAAACGAACGGCTGTTCATGATGATCATCGCGTATGGGTGGAGGCGGAACTGAAGGACGTCGGTGACCGTTGTCGTTCCCATTTCGCAGGAGTTGCCATTCGATACGGGAATGCGTCGGCTTAAAGATGTACATGCGCGCCTGCGACAGCCGCAGCGTTGGAACGAGCTTTTGGGGGATCGGCAATCCTGTCGGGAAGGGCCTGCCCATCTCCTGATAATGCGATCGGCAGGATAGAGGGGTGCCTCAACCGCAGACAAGCAATGATCCATCGCCGCGGCGCTGACGCTCGATTTCGCTAGCCGATCTCAATAGACCAGCTTGGGATACCAATCCGTGCCGCGCCCTGCGGGCGTCATGTCGAGGATGTTCCAGAGCGGCGCGATGTCGACGGCTCCTCGCGGATCCTGTCCTGGATCGGCCGCTTCGTCGGGCATCTCGGCGTTATAGAAGACGTGTATGCCGTCGCCGTTCTTCTGGTAGACGGTGAAGGCTGGAGACTCGCCGCCTCTGTCGTCGAGAAGACCGAGGTCGCGGGCATAATCATCGCAAACAGTCTGCACGAAATCGAGGTCGCGCCATCCCCGCTCAAGTGCGAACGCCCTCTGCCGCGCCACTGGACTGCGCCCCAGAATCTTGAAGGCAACCCGCTGCTTCACGTCGGCGGCGTTTCCGTTCACTCCGCCGAGAAAGTTCGTGCACATCGGACATGGCCGTTCACGCTGCGGTCCGTACATCCAGAAATAGGTGACCAACGTATCGTGCCCGCCGAACAGGTCGGCAAGACCGACTTCGGCGCCGTTTTCATCCTTGAAGCGATAGTCCTTCGCCACGACGGGGCCGGGGGGGAGCCGGCGACGCTGCTCGGCAAGGCGGGTAAGGTGACGACGCACCTCGATTTCCTCGGCCAGGAGTGCGGTTCTCGCCTCCGCGTAGGCGCGACTTTCGTTTTCGAACTTCGTCACACGCTTCGCGGCCAGCTCCTTCGCCGGTTTCAACTCGGTCATGGTCATATGCTCGCTCCCTTTGGTCGCAATGGCTCGGGCACCGCGCCGCTCGCTTTCAGAGCGGCCGGCACGGCGATGGTCATCGCCTCGTTCTCAACGTGTAAAAGACGTTTGCGGGAGACGGTTTTCGACATCGCCCTCGAATTTTTACCCGAAAATGCATGGAAGGAGAAAAGTTTCGCTATTTTGGCGCCCGGTGCGCCCAGTCGCCGTTACCGTTACCATTGCCATTTCGTATGAATTGCCACTCGATACCGGTAATGCGCGTCGGCTTGACGATGTGCATGCGCGCCTGCAACAGCCGCAGCGTTGGAACGAGCTTTTGGGGATCGGCGATTTCCGCGGGGACGGGCCTGCCCATCTCCTGATAGTGCGCTTCCATTTCTTCCCTGAAGTCTCTGATGTCGAAGGTGTCTACTCCGGCATTATACCAGTCTGTCAGGATGACATCGCAGACAATATCAAGGCTGTTCGGGTCGTCGGCGTCTAGCAAGGGCGGCATTGGCGGACCTTCCGAAGATGGAGTTCATCCCTAAGCGTCCCCCCGAAGCAGTGTTTTTCTGACGCAGCTTCGTCAGATGGCCGGCGAAACAGTGGGGCTCGCCACCCAGCACCTAGACGAGCCCCAGCCTCGGTGATCGTCTCATCTGTGTTCTCCACCGCGACATCACGATTAGACGCCCGCGCCTGAAGCGCAGCAATTCGACCAGTTGGGCTAGCCCTGATGTTTGCGGCACGAAATCACTGCTTCTGTGGGATTTTCTACGCCTGCAGCCCGGGAATAAACCTGTGGATAAAATCAGAACGGTACATTGTGATTAGCCCGTTGCAACCGCTGGTCTAATCCTTGCCGCGATAGGGCCGAGCCGAAAAATGTGGTAAGCGGCAGCCTGATAACAACAGGAGTGTCATAGTGAGCGAACCGAGCGTAGCAGATGCGACGAACCGCATTTACGAGTCACTGCGGGCCGATAATGAGGATATCGACCTGCATATCGCCAGTCTCAAGGCAGCCTTGGCGCGTGCGGGTCTGAAAGAGGCCGTCTTCGACCCCGCCAGGCTCGTGCAGAACAACCGGTCCGGCAGGAAGCTGATGCAGGCCTATTTCCGCCAGCGCGGCGTGACGGTCAAGTTCTCGGCCGAGTGAAGGCCTCATGGGATGGCTTGCAGGCCGCGGCCTGCAAACCGCCGTGGGCAAGACAAGATGGTCACGTTTTGACGCTGCTTGCCTCCGGCAGTCGCCCCATGAAAGAGCGCGACATTAGAACGCCGCTTCATTTCCATTAAACGGCCTGCCAGATACCAGCCCCGCTATCAGATTCGCGGTTTCGGAGAAGGCTCTCGGTCGGAATGATCAGCAGGACCTTGGCTTCCTTTGCTGCGCGCGGCCGGTGAACGACGCCCCTGGGGACGACGAACAGTTCGCCGGCCCGGACGGTTCGGGAAGGTTCTCCCTCGATATCGATCTCGATTTCGCCCTCGAGCACGAGGAAGAAATCGTCGGTCGTTTCATGCTTGTGAAAGGGATATTCCCCCAGGAACTTCACGACCATCACGTCATTTTCGTTGTAATCCGCGATGACGTGAGGATCCCAGTGACTTGAGAAGCAGCCGAGCTTCTCTTCGAGATTGACTGTTTTCATTTTTCTCGCCTTTGACAAATAGACTCGGAGGGCCGCTCACCGGTGGCTTGGAGACCGGAAGAAACACAGGGGCCGCGTCACGGTCTTGAATGTTTGTGCGCATTGATGGCCTGAGGCTCTGGCCGGCTGCGCTGCCGCCCTCGGGATCCGGAGGACGGGGCGAGACCTGTGGCCCGACCCCCGGTCGGGTCACGGTGAGGGGGCTCCGAGCACGGACATCTTCAAATCCGCTCTTCGATGGCAAGGCGGGGCATCCCAGACTACCCCTAAACATCATAGTCCACTCCCGCGACGCACCCGCTTCACCGGCGGCTGCGTGAAGGTCAGCGCCAGCGCGTCCTCATTGCGTGAGCGCGCCCGCAGACCCCTCTCGCCAACGTTTTCTTGTGGCACCAGCGCTGCCCCAATCTCCCTCATTCCTGTGTGTTGTCTGACGCCGAGATCCGGAAAATGTGGGAATCTCTGGGATTATCCGGGAAACGGCGAGAATACCTTTTAAACACGGGCTTTCAGGTGCGGAGAGAGAAAAGCGGGCCGACTCTTTTGACTGCACGAACAGCGTGAAACGGTCAGTGTCGCGAAGCTCCATGTGATCCGACGCCTCACGTCGGTAGTTCTTCGAGAACCTCTCATTAAGCCTTCAAGTAGTGTTCAAACCCCGAAAACGGAAGTTTTAGGCATGCTTTGGTATCAAGGTGTCGCCGCCTGAAGTGTCGGTTTCAGTCTTGGGAATCAAAAAGGTTTCCCACATCGTGGTGGAAAACCTTCCTACGCAGGATCGTTTATTGTTTTCAATGCCATGCCGAAAATTGAGGAACGAAAGATTTCCACATCGGATCTAGCATCTATCGGCTGAATAGAGCTCCCGTTTGTTTACGTGTTTGATAAGTTGAGGCGAGTTTGGTGCGGCTTGCAACCGGAGGGAATATGCCAAAGAACCCGCAATATCGTCACTATCGTCAGTGCCTTTTCTGTTCCCAGGAGGCAAACAGCCGTGAGCACTTCTATCCTGAGTGGGCGAAGGCACTTCTCACTGAGTTTTATCCCTATCGCTCGCATTCACTCGATAGTTTTGAAGTACGGGGGACTGAAGTGCAGAAAGTGACATCGGTTAAAGTCCGAACTGGCGATGCCCGTTCATCGCCGATCAAGGTTGTTTGCAGCACCTGCAACGAGGGCTGGATGTCCAAACTTCAAGATCAAAACAAAGAAATCATCATCGCGATCGGGGAGCAGCGGAAAGTCACTCTCAGCGATGAGGAGCAACTCTCATTGTCGAAGTGGGCGATTATGACCAGCATGGTGATTGAATATTTTCATCCGAATCTGGCATTCTCGACTTTCGAGGAGCGAGAGGGCTTCGCCGAGACAGGGGACATACCTGTTAACTGGGTTGTATGGCTTGCGGCGTTTAAGGGCGAGCTCTGGACGGGGCACAACCATTTCGGCAAACACATGTTTGTAGGGCACACTGACCAACCACAGCCGACCGGCATCGGCATTCAGTCGACGGCATGGGTCGTAGCCGACACGTTCTTTCTGACGGCGAGACGCTCGGAGGTCCCTCCGCAGTTCGAATACTACGGGGGAGAGAAACTTCCCGAGATTAATATGAGTGTTCAAATCCCGAAAATTTGGTCAATCAGCAATCCTCTGAACATTCCCGTCGTGGATGACGAAACTGCGGACAATATCAGCCGAGCTCCCCTTCAAGTTGCACAGCGTGACTCGCGACGTGCGTGGGAAAAGGGTCAGGAGTGATCTAATCCCGTTGAGGCGTTGGATGACTTAATTTCGGGTGCTATGGAGAGCGATTGCTGGAGAGTCAGATGGCCGACGCAGTTGAGACGCTTGGAACTACGCTACAAGAGCTTGTTCGGCGATTATTCGAGATCGAAAAGGAAGATCCGGGCAATTCGGACATTGCCCATGAGCTTAGTACCCACGTGAGCGAGATCGCTCAACAATACACGCAGTTCGTGGTTAGCTACGCCCATCGTCTCCCAGAAATCCAACAGCAAACTGCTTCCATTCTTCGCCAACTTTACGCCTTCTGGGAAGGAAATTCGTTTAAAAGTTTGCAAAACGTCCAATTTTCGGAAGCGATTCCGTGGATGAGGCTGAAAGATAAGGTCTTATTTGCGATACGCACCACGCAAGCAATTCGCAATGCGTTGAGTCAGCAGGCCGAAAGTTTTCAAGAGCTGCATACTGCGATCTTCGAACTTCGCGGGCAGCTTGTCACGAACGAAGAAGACATTCCAAAATTTGCAACAGTTGATCGGGAGGTGGCTGTGCCGCTAACCGACATGTTGCGTCATGCGATGACCGGTCTTTTGGCGATTGAAACGTACATAGGCCCGGAGCAGCACGAACGCACGCAGTTCCGAGAAGGCGAAGGCCTTCTTGCGGATATTCAAAAGCATCCAGGCTATCCTTCAATCAAAGACATTCTGCAGCCGGCTGACGGCGTTGTAAGAAGTTTCGGTAAATTGATTGAGTCGACAGCTTACCTGAGTGGGAAAGTGAGATCCGAACTTGAGCGACAGGACGGCATTCTCAAAGCGGCAGACAGAGACGTCCAACTGGAGCTCGACAACGATTACCTGCGCAACACTCTTTACGGCTATCTTCCAGTCGCCGACGCTCTTAACACACTAGAAGAGTTGCCGGGGCCGCTTACTAAACTTCTGAACGAGGGCGCCTCTCGATTGCGAAGTGCCATAACCGAACGCGAGCAGAATCAAGCGGATGATCTCGCGAGAGCTCACGAAGTTTATAGTGCCGCGTTGGAGGTCGCGCAGCGGGAAAAGGTCGACGGCACTCTCCTTTTCTTAAATGATGGGCGCAATCCGAGTTTGGGAGGTGTCCTTGAAGAATTTCGGAATGATCTTGCTGGTTTCGCTTCCCCTGAAGAAGGCCGCGCCAATACGCGCTCCGACACGGAACTCAGAGAACTGATCGTTGAGATTACGCCTCCCCAGGAACTGGCGCCGTTCAACTATTGGATGGCCGACAACACGCTTTCAGTTGAGCCGCATGCGTCGGCAATAGAAGGTGATCAGTCCCGGTTCGCCTCCGCAGAGCGTGAATATCTGCTTGAGCAAGCTACGCGGATCGCAGAAGCGCTTAGTGGAAATAGCGCTAGTCCTCAGCTTCGTGGAGCTTTTACATCGATTGCTGTTAAGCTCGCCGACGTCAATAAGATCCTGCTTCTCGGTCAGGAGTATTTGACGGCACAGGAGATATTTTACGCAGAGACCGAATCGCTCATGGATCCCTTGGTCGCAGAGTTGCGCATGCATCTTCGTGGCCTCGAACGATATATGAACCGCTTCGCGGACTGGCGCGAGTTTATCCACAGCGGGGTCGATGTTCTCGCTACCACGGTCGATGAACGCGAACTCTCATCAATTCCGATCGAACTAGCAGATAGGTTGTCGGACATTCCTATCGTCGAACCTGAAGTGCTTAAATCCTTGGAGGAGGTTGGCGGGTGGCCTTCTGCCCATGGCCAGTCCCGAGGTGCGAGAATACTGGGAATTGCACGGTCGATTAGTAACTTAGCGTCCGCAGTGGTTCTGTGGATAGGAAAAGGGGTAGCGGACGGCTTCAAGAGGCAGCTTGGCATGGCCATCGTGACAGCACTGACGCCCACGGCGTTGTTCGTACTGGATAAGATCACAGGGCTTGGTTGGCTTTCGCCTGCGATTGCGGCCGTCAAAACTTTGCTCGGGCTCTAGCGCCCTAAGTGGGGCCTCTACCAGGAAGATGTCAATCCGACGGGCATCTCGTTCACTGGGACCAAGCCCCGCACGGCGGACGCGCGCGCGTCGAACCTGGGCAGCCGAACAATGTTCTCGTTCAATTCCGTTGGCAGATTTCTGCTAGATGCGTCGCCTCGGCTATCTTCGCCCATCAACCAGGCGACAGAAACGCCAGTGGCATGAGCAATCTCGATCACGGTGGATGCTTTAGGCTCGCTTTTTTCCGACACATCGTCGGATAGCATCCGTCGGCTCACACTGTGACAAGCACAGGAATTAGAGAGATTGGGGCGGCGCCGGTGCCCCGAGAGAGCGTTGGCGGGAGGCTGGTCTGGGGGCAGGTTGTAGTTGGCCGCACCTGCCGCCGAATTCCGCCATCCCGCGCTACCCATAAACATCATAATCCACCGCCGCCTTCGCCCCTGTCCCCGCCCGGTGACGAACCTTCTTCACCACCGGCTGCGCGAATGTCAGCGCCAGCGCATCGCCCTCGTTGGGCGAGGGCAGGCCGCGGTCCTTCATGTCGTCCTTGCTTTCGAGCTGGATCTTGCCGTCGAGCCGCGCCACGGTCTCGGGCCCGACGAGATCCTGGTAAAGCACTTCATTGGCGGGATCGATCGCGCCGCCGGCCTTCAGCCAGCGTTTCATCTGGCCCCAGATATAGGCGCGCATATTGTAGTAGCCGGCATCAAGGACTTTGGTTGAACCGAACCAGACGAGCTGCCAGGAGCGGCCCATCACCGTGCCGGCGCTGACGATGCCGGTGCCGTAGCCGGCGTCCACGAAGACGGCGTCGGCCTCATATTCGTCCTCCAGCCGGGCGATGAGATTGGCGATCTCGATATCGTTGTCGTTGCGGGGGATGGTGGCGAGCCGTTTGGAATAGAGGCCCTGGCGCAGCATGATGACCGTCGGGTCGTCGCCGGTCCAGGCCGGGTCGACGCCGATGATGACGGGCGCGAAGGCATATTGCTCGGGGCGCAGATGCACGGATCGCGCCCGGTCGGCATCGTCGGCGGAGATGAACTGCATGGCGGACTGGCTCGGAAACTGGCCGCGCACGCGCACCTTGACGATATCGCTATCTTCGCCGTGATCGTCCACGAGACGTTGCAGGAACTCTTTGTTGGTGCCGGGCACCGAGCGGCTGTCGATCTGCCTTCCCACCCAGCGGTGGCGGAAGCGGCGGAAACATTCGCGGAAGCGGCCGCTGTTTCTCGTCGGGTTGCCGAAGACGATCCAGATGATGACGGTGTCCTCGTCCGTCAGCGCGCCCTCGGCCACTTCCCAGACCTTGTCATGGATCTTCGAGGCCTCGTCGAAGAGCAGGAGGATGATGCGGCCCTTGTTGTGCAGGCCGGCAAAGGCTTCGGTATTGTGCTCGCTCCAGGAGATGAAATCCTGCCGCCAGCTTTCGCTGCGATCAGGGTCGCGCGACTTGATCGACATGGCCTGCTGATCGAACCAGTGGGCGGTGATCGAAAGGCGGAACCATTTGCCGATCTCAGGCGCCGTTTTGGTGCGCAGCTGGCCCTCGGTATTGGCGGTCGTGACGATCTTGCAATCGGCAAAGCAGGACATCGCCCAGTTCGACAGCATGCCCATTTCGGCCGATTTGCCGATGCCGTGGCCGGAGGCGACCGCGATCTGCAGCGGCTGATAGCGGGCGGCGGGGTCGGCAAGATGGGCGCCGATCACCTCGTTGATCTCGTCCTGCCAGGGGCGGGGGCCGTCATAGCCTTTGAGTTCGCCGATGCCCCAGTCCCAGGCAAGCCTGCTCCAGCGCTTCGGGCTGAAGCGGCAGGCGGCGGCAAGCTCGATGATCTCGTCGTTGGGATCGCGGCTGTCATGGGGCGCGGGCAGGGGCTTGCGGGGCATCACGGGGTCTGCTCCGCCTCGCCGTCATCAGGCGTCTCGTTTCGTCTTTGCGCTCGCTCCAGCCGCTCGGCCAGCGCGCCGAGGCCCTTGTGCTCGACGATCTCCTTGAAGGCGTTGATGCGGATATGCTTGCCGATCAGCTCCAGCCGGCGCAGCCGCTCGGCGAATTTCACCTTCTTCACATGGCCGATCTCTCTGCGCTCCTTGCCGGTGCCTTCATAGAGCGCGGAGATCTCGACATCCGTCACCAGGCCCTGCCGCCAGATGGCGGGCCATTCCTTGATCGGCTTGAAATCGCCGTTCTCGTCATAGAGATCGCCGAGATCGGCTTCCGCTTCGGCGGCGAGCCGCGTCAGCAGCCAGTCGGCATCGATCTTCGTGCGCTCGGAGCGCCCCGCCTTCGCCTCTGCTATCGCTGCGGCGATTTCAGGTTTCTTCAGGAGCCGGTAGGCTGTCTGCTTGGCCCTTCGCGGCGAAAAGCCAGCCCTGATCGCCGCATGCGCGCCCACAGTATCGACAAGATATTCTTCCACAAAGCGCTGCTGGCGCGCCGTCAGTTCGCTCATGTCTTCACCCCGGTTTGCCGAGGAGATAACGCGGCAATGGTTGGCCCGGCGAATGGATAAAATTTGAGCGGCCGGCGGGAACCTTTTCGGAAGCCTTGCGTTTCCTGCCTCGGCGAGGTTCGCCCCAATCCGTCCCGGATGGGAAAGCGCACCGCCTGGGGATTGATTTCATCGAGGAAGACAATGGCAGAAGGAGCTTGCCGATGCTTGAGAAGCTGAAGAACGCCATCGGTGCCGCGGAAAAGGCGCGCCGGGACAGAGAAATCAGCAGGATCGGCTACAGCGAAAAACCCTCCAGACTGGTCGTCGAATTTTCCGACGGCAGCCTGCGCACGCATGTCAATGTTCTCGAAGGGCACATCGTCGGCCTGCGCATCGCCGAGGACAAGCTCAGCTTCTACGAATCCCAGATCGAGCCGATGAACCCGGCGCTGGAAGCCGGCGACACCGGGGCGGGGAACAGCAGGGGGGCAGGTGCTCCCGAACAGCGCGAGGCCCGGTCCTGATCTTTCCGGGGATTCGTCCCGAGATACCGCTAATGTCCCTTCGGGCATGTCCGGGCCTGTTTCAGGGTGGCGAGCATGGAACTCTCATCACGGTTGATCAAGGAGGTCGTCTATGATGCGGCGACGCATGTTCTTGAGATCGAGTTGCGGCAAAAAGGCCACCGCCGATATTTCGACGTGCCTCCCGCCGTCGTCGTAAACCTGATCACCGCGCCATCGCCCGGCTGGTATTATACCCAGCATATCCGTGACGCCTTCCCGCGCGCCGACGGCGAACCACATCCGCACTTTCCCCTTCCCTGGTCTCGCTCCCGCAGCCATCATCACTGAGAGGATCAGCTCGCCGCGGCTGATCGCCCGACGAGTCCGATTGCTGCCGGCATGGCCAAGCTACCGGCCGGCGGCGAATCGACGTTTCTGAAATAAGTATTTAATTACAGATATTTATCTATGGTTTCTGAACTATAACTGGCGCATTGCTCCCTAACCAATTGATCCTGAATAAGTGATGCAGAAGAAGCGGAAAAACTTTTATATTTTTCCCGGTCATCCGGCGTTCCCTCCTGATTTGAATCTCTTTACGCGTATTTTCGGGAGAAAGTGGAACACTTATTCAGGATCAATGGCTTAGCCGGAAATTTGGCCATTTTTGCCGCATTGTTGAAAATACTTATTCAGGAACAATGGGTTAAGGAAAAATAGAAGCAGAATATGAGCGGCTCGGGAGCTTTTCGAACCTGCGCGCGCGCTCTTCCCGGCGAGACGATCCCTCTGTAGACTGGCCCGACGCGCGCCAGACCATCTCATCCGGAGGCTCCCTATGACCGAGGTCTTGTTGTTTCACCACGCGCAGGGGCTCACCCCCGGCATTCGCGCCTTCGCCGACAATATCAGGGCCGCCGGCCATATCGTGCACACGCCTGACCTCTTCGACGGACGCACATTCCCGAGCATCGATGCGGGTCTCGCCTATATCGGCGAGACCGGATTCGAGGCCATGCGGGAGCGCGGCGTCCGCTTTGCTGACGACCTGCCTGCCGGGATCGTCTATGCCGGCTTCTCGTTCGGTGTGCTGCCGGCGCAGAAGCTCGCGCAGACACGGCCAGGCGCCCGCGGAGCCCTGCTTTTCTACTCCTGCCTGCCGATCAGCGGCGAATGGGCCTTCGGACCCTGGCCGGAAGGCGTTCCGGTGCAGATCCACGGCATGGACAAGGACCCGGTCTTCGTCGGCGAGGGCGATATCGACGCCGCCCGCGAGATCGTGGAGACGGCCGAGGACGCCGAGCTTTTCCTCTATCACGGCGACCAGCACTATTTTGCCGACAGCTCGCTGGCGTCCTATGATGCGGATGCGACCGCGCTGCTGACCATCAGGGTGCTCGCGTTCCTGGATCGTGTTTGATCGAGGCGGGAGCGTTCCGGCACCTGATCTGCCGAGGCCTTATCCCGCCAGCATGCGGGCAAGCATATGTCTGATATGGTCCTGCGCGCCGTAGAAGATTGCGGCAATCATGATCCTGCGACTATCTTCTACCGGCAGAAACCAGACCGCCGCCTTGTCCCGTCGAAGAAATCGGATTCCGGGGTAAATATCGGGCCGCAATGTGCCGATATAAGGCGTATCGACGAGACGGTCGATCTCGGCACGCAATTTACGTATCCGTTCAGCGGTACGCTCCAAAGCTTCGTCGGGCGAGTCTCCGAGTTCGACATAGGCGTCGAAGAGATGATCGAAAATCAACTCGAAATCACGTTCGACATCCTCGGAATATTCAAGGGTCCACACGAACGGCCCGCCGCTTCCGGTCGATCATCGTCTCGACGCGGCTTTCCATTTCGGTCGCAGAAATCGTAGGAGCTTTCAAACGCCGCTCGACCAACTCGCGAAGCGCTGCGGTTTCGACGGTCTCGGTTTCCGTCTTTTGGCGGAGGAGTTCCAGGCCCTGCTGAAGAACGGCACTCATGCTGGAATACCGGCCGCTCTCCACCAGTGAACGGGCAAACGCGTCCTGCTGGTCGGTCAGCGAAATCGACGATTTGACACTCATCGGTTTATCTCTATCGAGCGGGGTTTGCTACTCAGTAGCATATTTGTCGCTCTGCCGGAAGGCCTCGTCCGATGGTCGTTGCGCGAGGGCTGGATGGGATGAAAGACCCCGGGGTCTTTTTCGACATTGACGGCCTTGATCACGGAGAGAAGGAAAGCGCCGAGCGCGGCAGCAACTCAATCCAGCATCCGATAAGGTGCCTGTCCGTCAGGCAGCTTGCGCGCGAGACCCGCGTCCCTCATCACTGGGGGACGCGGGCCGACCTTCACAGCCTTTTCAACCTCGGATTCTACTCATGCGCAGCTCTGGCGTAAGTCATGCCCAGAACCGCACCGTAGACGAGGTGAAGAACAAGTGTGGCCACCATCGCCATAGGCCCGAGAGAGAGCGCAAACAGGCCGTGGCCGGCCATGGGCATGAAGACGATCATCATCGCGAGCCAGGCCAGGACCCCGAAAATGAGGCCCCTGACGACAGGGAGGCCCGGAAGGTCTGCGTGCATCGCCGCATAGATGGTGCCCCAGATGATTGTCCCGAGGGCAAAATGGCCGATCCACCCGAACCACAGCGCCTGGACCGTGCCTTCCGGCAGGCGGGCCAGATGCGCGATGTCAGCGATTGGATCGAGCTGCGGCATGAGCCCCGCAGAACTCTTGGCTATCATCAGGATGGAAAGTACGACCGTGGCTGTGAAGCCGGCGATCAGGCCGGCCCGTTCATCCAGGAGCGTTGGCATTGGGTGGTGGAGGAGTTTCATGGCGTTGCCTCATAAGCATAAGGTTGTCACGCGAATTCCGAACCAGGTAGAGTTCGGAGTCGCGCGCCTGCCAGAGGCATGACCGCATCCTCGATTTCATGGGAACCCCGGCATGTACCGCTAGCAGGCTCCGGACGTCATTATACACCGATTGCACGTCAAAGATTAGTATTATGACGGAGTAGCAATAGGATAGCGCAATCGGGCCTTCGGCGGACGCCTTTCGATATCGTTCGGATGTCGCATAACCAGATTGTACGAGGCCTGCGGCAGGCCGCCAATAGTGCGGCATTCCCGATCAGGGCCTCCACCCGGGAGCCCGAGCCGCTTGGGTTCCTCCGCGAGGAAGTGCGCAGCTGGACAAGTCGCAACGATGACTGTGCCATTTTCGCACAGATCAAGATTGCACGGCAATGAAACTCCCCGTTAGAGTGGTAGAAGCGACGGCTTCCGTCGGGAAAATCTTCCGGAGAAGCCGGTTCAATTCTTGCAATCTTCAGGGGTGGTGCAGATATTGTTGTCGCGATAAGATCAATCCGGCTTACCGGCCCGCCTTCGACTTGGAACTTGTTGCAGGCCGAGACGTATTGTTAAAGCGTTGTTCTACCGATCGAGGAACTAAAATGTCTCCAGAGTCCGCGCGTCTCACATCCGAAGCCATTACACTATCGGCTGCCGCCGTTTTGAATTCACTCATCTCGATTCTTGGCAACAAGGGCCTGCTTTCACCCGAAGAAGAGCGGGAAGTCTACCGCACCGCCGCCGAGATCATCGACGAAGCCTCCGGCGACGACGAGAACGGAACTTACGAGCTGGCGCGCGAACTGATCGAGCTCCGGCTTGGCGATATCTAGGCATTTCGAGACGCTCGGCGAGGACCGCCGCATGTCATTCGCATTCGAAAAACCGATTGCGGATTGAAATTGGTTTGGCTATTGTGTGACCGATTGTATATCGCAACCGGTCGCAGTCTCGCGAGGAGGAGCGCATGGCCAAGCTTGTGTTCGGATTGAACGTGTCGCTGGACGGTTACATAGATCACGACGGATTCGCGCCCGGTCCCGTGCTCTTCCGTCACTTCATCGAGAGCGTGCGTGGCGCGGCAGCCATCGTCTACGGTCGCCGCATGTACGAGATCATGCGCTATTGGGATGAAGATCATGCGGACTGGGAGCCGGCGGGAGGCGAGTTCGCGGCGGCGTGGCGAAGCCGGCAGAAGTGGGTCGTCTCGCGCACGCTGAAATCGGTCGGCCCCAATGCCACGCTTGTCGAGGGGGACCTGGAAACTGCCATACGCGGGCTGAAGGACCGGCTCACCGGGGAAATCGGCATTGGCGGATCGGACCTGGCGCGAAGCCTGACCGACCTTGGCCTCATCGACGAGTACCAGCTCTACTTCCATCCCGTCGTGCTCGGCCACGGCACGCCATTCTTCACCGCGCCCCGGCCGCGGCTGCGCCTTGTGGGCAGCGATCGTATCGACGAGGACGTGATCAGATTGAGCTATGTTCCGGCGTGATTGAGCCGTGAGCCCGGCGGCCGCGGCCATAGCGACGCAGGCGGTGATGTTGTGCCGTGTGCCGTGGATGGATTAGCGGCGGCGCGACGCTCCTTGCGTCTCGATCAATTCGTCAGCGGGATCAGGATCGACGTCAGGTGTACGATCGAGGATCGCAAGCGCTGCATCGGCATTCCCTCGTGCCGCCGGATTTTTCAGGCTCATGATGGCGCGTCGATGACCGATGCCGTCGGCGATGAATGCCGATAGCAACTGATTCAGCGATACGTTGTCTTCCGCCGCTGCTCGCCTAGCTTCTTCCATGACGTGATCTGCAATTCTGAGCGGATAGGTACTCATGTCGATCGTCTCCTTTTCGCTGGTTTCGCCACAAAATCTCCAGCCTCCATGACCGAAATGCCGAGTGCTCCCACTGCGGGATGTTAAAAGTGCCGATCGCTACTGACGATGAATGTGGCACCCGCCGTCAACGCACACTCAATGTAGATGTCGTCCTTCGGGTCATCCAAATAGTGTCGATCTCGTCTTCGCTTATCCATGGTTCATCACCAAGGGTACCTGGTCGCTTGAGAACGTCCTCGTATTCCACAGCCACCGCCGGCGAGTGCAGTTGCCCCCAAAATACCGGACGGGATCAGGTTGGGATAGTTTGAGTGGCCTGCCTCACTCGCTCGGAGATTTCATTGATCGTGTGCTCATTGCCAGTGATGGAAAGGCCAATATAGGTTTCTGACTCTACGGTGATTTCTTGTCCGGCTAATCGCGCCTGAACCGTCTCAATTTCCTGCGAACCAGCGACGGACCGATTCCGACTTTCGACGGAAGCACCGAGCTGTCGCATAACATCCATGACCGTTGCCCGTAGCTGCTGATCGTATTCAGGACCCAATGTCACAGTTCTTGCCATCAGATTAATCCAGACAATGGGGGTTGGTTTTTCTTGTCGGCTATGAACTCTTTTGGCGAGCGGTAACCAAGAGCTTTATGCGGGTGAAAGCAATTGTAATGCTCGAACCAAATCGGCAGTTGGTCGATAACCCTCTGCGCATCGGGCACGGCATTGACGGAGACGTAATCTCGCTTGAACGTCTTGACGAGCGCAGAGCCGAACCATGACGTTAGCATCAACAACAATCATGGCGTTACTGTGATATCGAATGTGATATCACGTCAAGTCTTCGATAGTGCAGGGCGAACGGGCCGAAGGGTCAGATGAGAGGCCGCGCTGCAAGCCGGAAGACGAAGTCGCCACCCCAGGCTCACGGGCATCCCGTCTCCCACAGGCAAACACGCCGACAAGCCCCGCGCGCATACGGCAGCATCATCATATGGACGTAGGGAGACACCACCCGCATACCCCGGATTGCTGTCGTACGGTCCCGCGCGAAAACTGCCAGAATGCATCACTTGAAGTGCTGCTTCACCGGGCCGGTTGAGGGGGCCGGTCCGGGGAGCTGGTGGACGGGAAGGGGACGCCGCTTATGCGGAGAATTCGCGTTAGTAACCGTGAGTATCTGAGTATATTTGGTGGAGCGTTGAGTATCGGTCGAGCACCGTCTGCCTGGAGCGCAGTGCTGGGAAGCGCGACGGTCGTATCGTCCACGAGTGCCGAGGGCTCCCTTAGCTTTGCGAGTCAGGGCAGCTTTGCCGATCCGGGCGGCGCCGTCGTCTCGTCCTCCTTCACAGGCAGTATCACGCAGCTTTCTGCGTCGGTCTCTTCGGGGGCCATGCAGACCGCCTCGCTGCCGCCGACGGCGATGTCGGCGCCTTCGGGCGACGGCGGCGCGCAGGACACGTCCACAAAGACGGCGGCTCTTCTTCCGGCGCTGCAGACGACCACCACGACAACCACAACAACAACAGAGCAGACAGTGCTCGGCCCGGACCCGTACCAGGAAGCCGCGACGCTGCCTCCGGCGCCGACGCTGACAGGGATTACCAGCGATACCGGCACGGCAACCACCACCACGTCGCCGACCGACCCTGCCGCCGGTTCCGGCACGACGTCGTTGCTCCTTCAGACCTCGATCGCCTCCATCTCGCTGCAGCCGAGCCAGGAGGTTTCCGCCGACACTCCCGTGGGTTCGGTGGAGCTCGCTGCACCTGCGCCTGCGGCTGCGGTTCCAGCGGTGACGCTCAACAAGATCGCGCTCGAGAACCTGAAGCAGGGCAACCCCATCAGCGAATGGGGGCTGGAGGGCGACGGCAACGGCACCATCCAGGGCTTTGCCACCGAGATCAGCACCAATATCGGCGGAACGGTCGATTTCAAGATCGCCACGGATTCCACCCATTACCGCATCGATATCTACCGTATGGGCTATTACGGCGGCATGGGCGCGCGCAAGGTGGATTCGATCGAGCAGCAGCTGACCACGGCGCAGATCCAGCCGCATCCGATCGTCGACATGTCGCTCGGCCTCATCGATTGCGGCAACTGGTCGGTGTCGGCCAGCTGGCAGATCCCTTCCGATTTCGTCTCGGGCGTCTATTTCGCCAAGCTGGTGCGCGAGGACGGGGTCGAGGATGCCAGCATCATTCCCTTCGTCGTGCGCGACGACGCCTCGACCAGCGATATCGTCTTCCAGACCTCGGATACGACCTGGCAGGCCTATAATGCCTGGGGCGGCGCCAGCCTCTATTATGGCGACGTGCCTGTTGATCCCGCCGACATGATCGGCTACCTGCCGCCGAACTGCAGCTGCGGCCTGCAGGCCATCGGCCGCGCCTCGGCGGTCAGCTACAACCGCCCGATCATCACCAATACGAGCCCGATCGGCGGCACCCACGATTACATCTTCGGCGTCGAATCCTCCGCCATCTCGTGGCTGGAGCAGAACGGTTACGACGTCTCCTATATTTCAGGCGTCGATGCGACGCGCAGCGGCACCCTGCTGCTCAACCACGATGCCTATCTCTCCGTCGGCCATGACGAATACTGGTCTGCCGAACAGCGCGCCAATGTCGAGGCCGCACGCGATGCCGGCGTCAACCTCGCCTTCTGGAGCGGCAACGAGTGCTACTGGAAGGTGCGCTGGGAAAGCAGCATCGACGGCAGCGGCCAGGCCTATCGCACCATGGTCTGCTACAAGGAGACCTGGGGCACGAGCACCGATCCGAGCAATACCGGCACCGGCACCTGGCGCGATCCGCGCTATGCCGATCCGGGGCAGCAGCCGGAAAATTCGCTGACGGGCACGATGTTTACCGTCGACGGCTACCGCCAGGATACGATCTCCATCCCCTACGACTATTCGAACCTGCGCTTCTGGCGCAATACCGAAGTCTCCCAGCTGAATGAAGGGGATACCTACAATCTCGTGCAGAACCTGCTCGGCTATGAGTGGGATTCCGATGTCGAGAACGGCTTCCGGCCGGCTGGACTGGTCAACCTGTCGCTTTCGTCGATCTCGGTGGAAACCTATCTGCGCGATTACGGCACGACGGTCGGTTCGGCCGTCGCCACCCACAGCCTCACCATGTACCGGGCGGCAAGCGGCGCGCTCGTCTTCGGCGCCGGCACCGTCTTCTGGTCCTGGGGCCTCAGCGACAACCATCAGGGCCCGACGACATCCACCGACCGCAACGTGCAGCAGGCGATGGTCAACATGTTCGCGGACATGGGGATACAGCCGACCACGCTCGATGCGAGCCTATTCCTCGCGGTCCAATCGACCGACCTCTTGAAGCCCACCTCGTCGATCAGTTCGCCGATCGTCGGCGCCAGCTTCGTCGAAGGCCAGCACGTGACGATCACGGGCACGGCGCAGGATTTCGGCGGCGGCATCATTGCCGGCGTGGAAGTCTCCACCGATGGCGGCCAGCACTGGTTCAAGGCCACCGGCCGCGAGAGCTGGAGCTATAACTGGGTGGTCCAGGCAAGCGGCACCTATACGGTCATGTCGCGCGCCGTCGACGACAGCGTCAACCTCGAAACGCCCTCGGCCGGCAAGCAGGTCACCGTCACGCTGCCGGGCAGCACGCAGGGCCTGTGGACGCTTGCGGAAAAGCCGGAGACCGAAGTGGCGATCGATCGCGATTCGGTCGAGCTCGGCCTGCGCTTCCAGGCAACGACGGCAGGTTCCGTGCAGGGCATCCGCTTCTACAAGGGTTTCTACAATACCGGCGAGCATGTCGTCAGCCTCTGGTCGGCCGACGGGACGCTGCTGGCAACGGGCGTGTCGACAGGTGAATCGCTCTCCGGCTGGCAGACGGTGATGTTCTCCCAGCCGGTCCAGATCGCGGCCGGCACGACCTATGTGGCCTCCTATCACACGAGTGGATACTACTCCGTCACCGACAATTATTTCACCGGCACCTATGCCAGCGGCGCGCTGAAGGCCGTCGATGGCGGTGGCGTCTATGCCTATGGCGACAATGCCGGCACATTCCCCGGCCAGAACCCCGGCGGGTCCAACTATTGGGTGGACGTGGTCTTCGATGCGGGACCCAACAGCGCGCCTGTTGCCGGCGACGACAGCGGCCTGACGATTTCCCGCAACGGCACGCTGACGATTTCGATAGCTTCGCTTCTGGCCAACGATACCGATGCCAATGGCGATGCGATGACGATCAGCGCCGTCGGCAATGCTCTCAACGGCACGGTCACCCTCAACAAGCAGGCCGGCACCGTCACCTTCACGCCCAATGCCAATTATGCCGGTCCGGCAAGCTTCTCCTACACGCTGTCGGACGGGCGCGGGGGCACCGACCAGGCCAATGTCAGCCTCACCGTCGATCCCGGACCTGTCGGCCAGAGCCTGTTTACCGCCAATGAGGGACCGACCGGCGGCGCCGTCCAGGAAAACTCGCCGCTGGAACTCGGCATGAAATTCTCCGCTTCGGCAAGCGGCACGATCACGGGCATCCGCTTCTACAAGGCATCAGGCGATACGGGGCCGCATACCGGCTCGATCTGGTCGGCGAACGGCACGCTGCTTGCGACGGTCAGCTTTGGGAGTGAATCCGTCTCCGGCTGGCAGACCGCGACGTTCTCCAATCCGCTGCAGATTTCGGCAGGCACGACCTATATCGCCTCCTACCACACGACCGGCAGCTATGTGGCGACATCGGGCTATTTCACCACTGCTCATACGAACGGCGCGCTGACGGGCCTTGCCGGCGCCAACGGTGTCTATTCCTACGGATCGGGCACGACATTTCCGACGTCGAGCTATCAGTCGTCGAACTACTGGGTGGATGTCGTCTTCAACCAGTCGACATCAAATACGGCGCCGGTCGCCGCCAACGACAATGGCTATACGACCTATTCCAACACGGCGCTTTCGATTGCCGCGGCAAGCCTGCTTGCCAACGATACCGACGTGGACGGCGATCCGCTCTCGATCACCGGTGCTACCGGCGGGGTGAACGGCACGGTCACCTTCAACAGCCAGACGAACAGCGTCACCTTCACGCCAAACGCCGGCTACACCGGTGTCGCAAGCTTCACCTATTCGATCGCGGACGGGCATGGCGGCACGTCTTCGGCCACCGTCAGCCTCACGGTCAATTCGCAGCCGGGCGGCGGGGCGACGACGAGCCTGTTTACCGGCGCCGATACGTCGGGCGTTACAGCTGCAAACGACCCCAACGCGGTCGAACTCGGCGTCAAGTTCATCGCCTCGGCCAACGGCCAGATCACCGGGCTCACCTATTACAAGAGCGCCCAGGATACCGGCGCGCATGTCGGCTCGCTCTGGACGGCGAGCGGCCAGCTTCTCGCCCAGGCAAGCTTCATCAACGAGACGGCGAGCGGCTGGCAGACGGTTTCCTTCTCGCAGCCGGTCAGCATCACCGCCGGCACCACCTATGTGGCGAGCTACCATTCCAACGGCTTCTATTCGGCGACGGCCAACTACTTCACCACGGACTTTACCAGCGGCGCGCTGACGGCGCCGGCAAGTTCGGTCAACGGCGGCAACGGCGTCTATGCCTATGGCAGCGGCAGCCTGTTCCCGACCTCTTCCTACAATGCCAGCAATTACTGGGTGGACGTGCTCTATCAGCAGGGGGCGCAGAATGCGGTCCCGGTCGCCGCCAATGACAGCGGCTTTACGACCAACACGGGCACGCCCGTCACCATCCAGGCTTCGGCGCTGCTTGCGAACGACAGCGATGCCGATGGCGATGCGCTGACGATCACCGGCGTCAGCGGCGCGGTCAACGGCTCGGTCGCCTGGAATGCCCAGGCCCAGACGGTGACCTTCACGCCGACGGCTGGCTATGCGGGTCCGGCGAGCTTCAGCTACGCGATATCGGACGGCAAGGGCGGCACGGCCTCGGCCCAGGTCGCGCTCACCGCCAACAACCCGTCGGCAGGGCCGGAGCAGAACCTCTTTGCGGCAAACGCGACGCCCGCCGTCATCTCCGTCAACGACAACCAGCCGGTCAATCTCGGCATGCAATTCCAGGCCGATGCCGCCGGCTGGATCACCTCGATCCGCTTCTACAAGGGTGCCGACAATACGGGCCCGCACAGCGGCTATCTGTGGACGGCGTCCGGCACTCTGCTCGGCAGCGTCACGTTCGACAACGAGACGGCGAGCGGCTGGCAGACCGCCCAACTCAGCCAGCAGATCGCCATAGAGGCGGATACGACCTACGTCGTCTCCTACTCGACCAACGGCAACTATTCGGCGACCGGCAATTACTTCGGCAGCGACGTGACCAACGGGGACCTGAAGGCGCCATCAGGCAATAACGGCGTCTATGCCTATGGCTCGGCGGGGCTCTTCCCGACGAGCAGCTACAACAGCACGAATTACTATGTGGATGTGGGATTCAAACCGCAGCTCGCGGCCTGAAGCAATTCCAGCAAAAGTGCGCAGCGGTTTTGCGTCCGGAATTGCGTGAATACAAAAGCCGCGAGGATGTCAGACCAAGCGTGTGTAACGAGTAATATCGATGATGCGTACAGACAACAGATTGCCGGTTACCATCCTCGCCGGGTTTCTCGGCGCCGGCAAGACGACTGTTCTCAATCATGTATTGAGTAATCGGGAAGGTCGTCGCGTTGCTGTCATCGTCAACGATATGAGCGAGGTCAACATCGATGCGGATCTCGTGCGCGAGGGGGGTGCAGACCTCTCGCGCACCGACGAGACGCTTGTGGAGCTCACCAATGGATGCATCTGTTGCACGCTGCGCGACGATCTCCTGAGCGAAGTTCGCCGGCTCGCCGCCGCCGGCCGTTTCGATTATCTGCTGATCGAGGGCACCGGCATTGCCGAGCCGCTGCCGGTGGCCGCCACCTTCTCCTTCCGCGACGAGAGCGGGGCGGCCCTTTGCGACGTGGCAAAGCTCGACACGATGGTCTGCGTCGTCGACGCGGTCAATCTTCTCGCCGATTACCGGAGCGCCGAGTTGCTGGCCGATCGCGGCGAGCGGCGCGACGGGGACGACGAGCGCAAGCTCGTGGAGCTCCTCGTCGAGCAGATCGAATTTGCCGATGTCGTGATCATCAACAAGGCCGGCGACGTGCCGTGCGCCATGCTGTCAGAGGTTCGCAAGGTGATCGCCGCACTCAATCCCGATGCCCGCGTCATCGAGGCGGTCTTCGGCCAGGTGCCGCTTGCCGCGATCATGGATACCGGCCTCTTTTCCGAGGCGAAGGCCGCCCGCCACCCGCTCTGGCACAAGGAGCTTTTCGGCTGGGGCGACCATGTGCCTGAGACCGAGGAATACGGCATTGCAAGCTTCGTCTACCGCAGCCGCCGGCCCTTCGACCCGGCGCGGCTCGCCCGCGTGCTGGAACAGCCGCTGCCCGGCATCATCAGGGCGAAAGGGCATTTCTGGCTGGCGACGCGGCCCGACGAGATCGGCCTTCTGTCGATTGCCGGCACGCAATGCCGCATCGGCACCAGAGGCTTCTGGTGGGCGTCGGTGCCGCAGGCGCAATGGCCGCGCCATCCGCAGTTCCGCCAGCTGATCGACAGGCATTGGGACGAGGTCTGGGGCGACCGCCGCCAGGAGCTGGTCTTCATCGGGTCCGGTTTCGACAGGCAAGCCATCTGCGCCGCACTGGACGAGTGCCTGACCGGGGAGGAGACGGGTTTCGATCCGGAGATCGCCGTCGGTCTTCGCGATCCGTTTCCGGCATGGCGGCACGATACGCACGCATCGCACCGAAAAGTTTGACGTCAACCAGAGGAGAGAACAATGAGCAGCGAACTTTATGCAGACGGTATCAGTGAAATCACCATCACCGGCACGATCGTGCGCATCGACCTGATGTCGCTGTCGGCCACCGACCGCGATGCCAACAACAATCCGAAGCCGGTCTTCCGCCAGCGCATCATCCTGCCGGTCGACGCCTTCGCCAATGCAGTCGATCTCATGCAGAAGGCGCTGGGCGGCCTTGTCGAGGCGGGTGCTGTTCGCCGGATCGGCGACATGTCGGCCGCGGCGGCTGCCGATATCCAGGCGGCGCAGGCCAGCGCTTCGAACGCTTCGCCGAACTTCAACTGATCATCGTCGATCCTCGGTCTCTTTTGTTTCGGGTGGGCCATGAGTGGTTTTCTGCATACGAATCTGCACTGTCTTGCGCTCGTCGCGCGCCATCACGGCGTCGATCTTTCTCCTGAGCGGCTGCAGCACGATTATGCCATCGGCAACGATCCCGTCGCCGTGCGCCAGCTGCTGCGCATGGCCAAGGATGCGGGCCTGAGGGCGAAGCATGTCGATCTCACCTGGCGAAGCCTGTTCCAGCTCGGCGAGGCCTTCCCGGTGCTGGCGGAGCTGACCAACGGCAACTGGGTGGTGATCGCAGGCGCCGTGGGCGAGGGCGAGGATGAGAGGATCCGGGTGCTCGACCCGCTCGCCTCGCGCGCCGAAGTGATGATGCTGAGCGAAGAGCAGTTCGCCAAGGCCTGGCTCGGATCGGTGATCCTGCTGAAGCGCAACTATCGCATGTCGGACGAAGACCGGCCCTTCGGCTTCCGCTGGTTCGTCCCCGAGATCCTCAAACAGAAAAGCTTCTTCCGCGATGTGGGGCTCGCCGCCTTCGTGCTTTACGGCCTGGGGCTGATGACGCCGATCTTCTTCCAGCTCGTCATCGACAAGGTGCTGGTGCACCAGAGCTATGCGACGCTGACGGTGCTGACCATCGGTATCGGGATCGCGCTGATCTTCGACGCGACCTTCAGCTTCCTGCGCCGCTACCTGCTGCTCTATGCCACGAACAGGATCGACATCCGGGTTGCGACCCGTACCTTCGGCCATCTGCTCAACCTGCCGATCGCGCTCTTCGAACAGGCCTCGGCCGGCGTTCTCGTCAAGCATATGCAGCAGACCGGGCGCATCCGCGAATTCCTGACCGGCCGGCTGTTCCTCACACTTCTCGACGGCGTGTCGCTCTTCGTCTTCGTGCCGATCCTGCTTCTCTACAGCGTCAAGCTGACGCTCGTCGTGCTCGGTTTCGCAGCGCTCGTCGGCCTCGTGGTGATGCTGCTCGTCGGCCCGTTCCAGCGCCGCCTGAAGGCGCTCTATCAGGCGGAGGGCGACCGGCAGGCCTTGCTGGTGGAAACGGTGCATGGCATGCGCACCGTCAAATCGCTGGCGCTGGAGCCGCGCCAGCGCAAGGTGTGGGACGATTATTCGGCCCAGTCGATCTCCGTGCGCTTCCGTGTCGAGAAGATCTCGACCTTCGCCCAGTCGATGACCGGGCTTCTGGAAAAGCTGATGAGTGTCGCGATCATCGGCCTCGGCGCGCTGGACGTATTCTCGGGCGCCATGACGATCGGCGCGCTCGTCGCCTTCAACATGCTCGCCGGCCGCGTCTCGGGACCGCTGGTGCAGATCGTCACCATGGTCCATGAATATCAGGAAGTGGCGCTTTCGGTGCGCATGCTCGGCGAGATCATGAACCAGCGGCCGGAACAGGCGGGCCGCGGACGAGGGGTGCGCCCGCACCTGCATGGCCGCATCGAATTCGACAGGGTCTCGTTCCGTTATGCGCCGGATGCCGCACCGGCGCTCGACAACGTCTCCTTCGCCATTCCGGCCGGCTCGGTCTTCGGCGTGGTCGGCAAGAGCGGCTCGGGCAAGACGACCATTACCCGGCTCATCCAGGGGCTCTACCAGAGCCAGGAGGGGCTGGTGCGCATGGACGGCTATGACAGCCGCGAGATCGACCTCGTGCATCTTCGAACCAGCATCGGCGTCGTGCTGCAGGACAATTTCCTATTTCGAGGCACGGTGCGCGACAATATCGCCGCCGCCAAGCCCGATGCCAGCATCGAGGAGATCATGCAGGTCGCCCGCATCGCCGGTGCGGAAGAGTTCATCGAGCGCCTGCCGCGCGGCTTCGACACGATGCTGGAAGAAAATGCCGCCAACCTTTCCGGCGGCCAGAAGCAGAGGCTGGCCATCGCGCGAGCGCTGATCACCGACCCGAAGCTCTTGATCTTCGATGAGGCGACGAGCGCGCTCGACCCTGACAGCGAGGCGATCATCCGCGACAATCTCAGCCGCATCGCCGCCGGGCGCACGGTCGTCATCGTCTCGCACCGGCTTTCGACGCTCGTCGATGCCGATGCCATTCTCGTCATCGATCGCGGCAAGGTCGCCGATATCGGCCGGCACGATCAGCTCGTGTCGCGCTGCATGACTTACCGCCACCTGTGGGCACAGCAGATGAGGCAGGTCGCATGAACGCGCATGTCAGAAAATCAGACGACAATTTGCCGGTTCCCTCGGACAAGGACCAGGATAAGGGTCAGGCCAGGGGTCAGGACAGAGGCCAGGATAGAGGCCAGGATAGAGGCAATGCGCTCATCGCCCGCCCGCCGCTGCCGCCTGTTATCGCCGAGTTCCAGTCCGACGCGGTCGAGCTCGAGGAACGCGCGCCGCCGCGTGTCGCGCGCATGACCCTCTATTGCGTCACGGCGTTACTTGGCGCGGCGATCACCTGGGCCTCCGTCTCCTCCATCGACGAGGTGGTGATTGCGCCCGGCAAGCTCGTCACCACCCAGCCGACCATCGTCGTCCAGCCGCTCGAAACCTCGATCATCCGCACGATCGACGTGAAGGCCGGCGAGCTGGTGCATGCCGGCCAGACGCTGGCCACCCTCGACGCGACCTTCAGCCAGGCCGATGTCGGCCAGCTGAAGGCGAAGTTTTCCGCTCTCGACGCCCAGGTAAAACGGCTGGAGGCGGAGCTGACCGGCGAGGATTATTCGAAGATCGCCGGCAACACGCAGGACGAGCAGCTGCAGCTGCAGCTCTTCGGCCAGCGGCGCGCCTTCTACATGGCGCAGATGCAGAATTTCGAACAGCAGATCGCCGGCCAATCCTCGGTGCTTGCGGCAAACCGCAATCAGGAGGCCGTGCTGAACGACCGGCGCGACAACCTTTCGCAGATCGAGGCGACGCGAAAGAAGCTCTATGACAAGGAAAGCGGCTCGCTCTTGACCATGCTCGGCTCGCGCGACGCCCGCCTCGATGTCGAGGCCGATATTACCGCCGTGCGCGGCAAGGCGGACGAAGCGGCCCACGCCTATGCGAAACTGCGCGCCGACCGCCAGGCCTTCATCGAGGATTTCCGCCGTGCCGCCATGGAGCAGCTGGTGGACCTGCGCGGCCAGCGCGACATGGCCGGCGAAGAACTGAAGAAGATGGAGCTGCGCCGCAACATGGTGGCGCTGACGGCCCCCGCCGATGCCGTCGTGCTCGATCTCGCCCAGCGCTCGGTCGGCTCCGTCGTGCGCGAGGCCGAACCGATCGTGACGCTGGTGCCGATCAACGTGCCGCTCGAAGCCGAAGTCTCGATCAACACCCGCGACATCGGTCGCATCGCCGTCGGCAGGCAAGCCCGCATCAAGCTCGACGCCTATCCCTTCCAGAAATACGGCACTGCATCTGGCGAGGTCCGCACGATCAGCCAGGACACGTTCATGACCGGCCAGCAGCCGGAACAAACCACCACGCCCAGCCAGCCGGCCGCACCCTTCTTCAAGGCTCGCATCCTGCTTGCGGATACAAGGCTGAACGCCTCGGACGTGCCGGTAAGGCTGCTGCCGGGCATGACCGTATCGACCGAAATCAAGGTCGGCCAGCGCACGGTGATCTCGTATTTCCTCTATCCGCTCTTGCGCGGGCTGGATGACGCGATCCGCGAACCGAACTGAGGGCCGCCGGCGAGGTGTAGGCGAGGGGCCTCCTGCACACGCCAAGGGGATGGGGGTGGTGCCAGTCCGCGGCGCTGCCCCCAGACCTGTTTGTGGGGGGGTAGGTGCCGGCCCTCCTTCGGCCCCGGCGGAAAAGGCAAAATCCGCCGCACCGCCTTCCAGATCTCCAACGTTGCAGGAAGGAGCAAGGCGTCGCCCCACCCTCCGTCATCCCTGTGCTTGTCACAGGGATCCAGCCACCGGGCGTCCGCCCGGTGAATGACTCATACTATGCTTCAAGCGAAAAAGTCTTTCCTGCCCAAAGACTTGGGCAGGCTGGATTCCTGCAGCGTCGGTGTCGATAGGGCAGCCGGAAAAGTGCCCCGTAAATTGTGATCTCCATGTCGTTGCGCGACAAATTTGTCGAGAACATGCTGATTGTGGTAGTACTTCACGTTGTGCTGAGCGGGGGGTAGAACGTGCGGATTGAATTTGTCGAAATAGCAAATTTCCGAAAATTACTTTCAACAAGGGTAGGCCTATCTCCCGAAAAAACCGTGTTCGTTGGAGCAAACAACAGCGGAAAGACGTCAGCGATTACTGCATTACGCTACTTTCTCGTAGAGCGTGAGCGCTCCAGTTTCTGCTTCAACGACTTCACGCTCGCACATTGGCCGACAATCAACGCGATGGGCGCAGCTTGGGAAGCAGCACTTATTGAAAACCAGGCGTTGCCGGCTCCCGAATGGGACTCCACATTGCCATTCCTCGACGTCTGGCTTCGTGTCGTCGAGGATGAACTGCATTATGTCCAAAAGATCCTTCCCACCCTGGATTGGGATGGTGGATTACTTGGTGTGCGAATGCGCCTGGAGCCGAAGGATGCCGCGCAATTGCAGCAGGAATATGTGAATGCGCGCGCTCAAGCGCGCGCGCTGCAGGCGGCCGGCGCCGCTTTGGCCGCAGAGCAAGGTAAGGAAGCCGCCGATTTTCAAGTTGCCATTTGGCCTCAGAACCTTGTCGAGTTCTTACAGCGTCGGTTGACGGCTTTCTTCACTATTAGAGCATATGTGCTCGATCCTGCCGCGTGTGTCGATCCAGAGCATGGTAAAGCTCAGCCGCAGGCCCTCAAAGAAAGCGAGCCGATAGATGGCGACCCGTTTCGCGGACTTATTCGCATCGACGAAATTAGTGCCCAGCGTGGTTTCGGCGTAGCAGGCGAAGACAGCAACGAGGAAGCCGCCGTCACCATTAGCGCATCGCGGAAGCTCTCAGTCCAGCTTCGTCAATACTATACTCGCCATCTTGATCCCTACGAGAACCCGGACGCGCAAGATCTCCTTGCACTCAGAGCGATCGAGGAGGCCCAGAAAGCTTTCAACTTGCGGCTTAGCGACGGTTTCAAGAGCCCGCTAAAGGAGATGCACAGGCTCGGCTATCCGGGTGTCACGGATCCGAAACTGAACATTTCGACACGGCTGCGCCCAGTTGAGGGGTTGAACCACGACGCTGCCGTGCAGTTCGTCGTACCGATTCATGACGGCGAAGCCGCTACTGACTTGTATCTACCGGAAGATTCCAACGGGTTGGGCTACCAGAACCTCATATCAATGGTATTCCGTCTCATGGCCTTCCGCGACAGTTGGATGCGAGTTGGCAAGGCGAAGCACAAGGCTTCCGACGATACAATCATCCCACCCTTGCATTTGGTGCTGATCGAAGAGCCCGAGGTGCATCTTCACACCCAGGTTCAGCAAGTTTTCATCCGCCAGGCGCACAAGATTTTGCGCAACCACCACGACCTTGGCACGGGCCAGGATTTTGTGACGCAGATGGTAGTCAGCACCCATTCCAGCCACATTGCACACGAGTGCGAGTTTGACTCCCTTCGTTATTTTCGCCGCCTGCCGGGCGGCGACAAGGCGATCCCAACCTCTTGTGTTGTCAACTTGGAAAACGCGTTTGGCACTGATCCGGACACCAAGCGCTTCGTGACGCGCTACCTGCGCGTCACCCACTGCGATCTATTCTTTGCAGACGCGGCTGTCCTGATTGAGGGGCCGGCGGAACGCATCCTCGTGCCCAATTTTGTAAATTACCATACGGAGTTTGAGAAGCTCTCGGAAAGCTACATCACTTGGCTTGAGATCGGCGGCAGCCATGCCCACAAGCTGCGCAGCTTGATCGAGAAAATCGGGCTCACCACACTGGTTATCACCGACATCGATTCCTGCGATGCAGCGGGTGCCAGCGCGCCGCCGGTGCGGGGAGCCGGCTGTACAACCCGCAACGCAACCCTGCGGACATGGTGGCCGATCATTAACGATCTGGATCCGCTGCTCGACAAGCCTGAACATGAAAAGGTCAAAGCCTACGCAGACGAGAATTTCTCGGTGCGAGTGGCCTACCAGTCGCCCATTCAGGCGACATTCAAAGGCGAAGCCGCCGAGGCACTTTCCTACACACTTGAAGACGCGATAGTGATGGCGAACCTCGAACTGTTCGAAACGTTGCCGGGAACCGGACTAATTGCCAAGTTTCGCACCGCGATCGCTGATAGCGCCAATCTGAATGCCCTGAGCGATGCGCTCAAGACGGCACTCGAAGGTGGCGGTAAAGCCGAGTTCGCGTTAGACCTGCTAGAAATCGAAGACCCGCTTTCGCTGAGGCCGCCGGCCTATATCAAGGACGGGCTGCTCTGGCTGGCTGGCCAGCTTGAGCAAAAGCAGGTCGAGCTGGGCCTTGCCCAGATCGCAAAGAACGACGACGCGCCGCCGGCAGACAAAGCTCCAGAGGAGGCCGCGGCGTGAACAACCTTGCAACAGCAGCATCGAACGTCACGCTCGACGACCATGTCGAAGATGAACTGGTTGGGTTCCTAAGTTTGGAGAAGCCCACCAGCTTCTTTCTCTTTGCTGGTGCCGGCTCGGGCAAAACGCGGTCGCTGGTGAATGCGCTGAACTATTTGGCGAAGACATATCGGGATGTTCTTCGCCTGCGTGGTAGGCAGGTTGCTGTCATCACCTACACCAATGCCGCTTGCGATGAGATCACCCGCCGGACCGAATACGATCCGCTGTTCGTCGTGCGCACCATCCACAGCTTCGCTTGGTCGCGAATTCAAGGGTTCAATACAGATATCCGCGCTTGGCTGAAAGACAACCTACAGCGCGAGATCGCCGACCTTCAAGCCGAAGAGGCGAAGGGCCGAGCGGGTACCAAGGCATCGGTCGCCCGCCAAGTCCAGATCGAGTCTAAGCAGCGCCGGTTGGATCGGCTCGCTGACATCAAAACCTTCACCTACAATCCTAGTGGCGACAACCGCGAGCGCAACGCGCTGAACCACAGTGAAGTGATTAAGATATTCTCGACCTTCCTGCTCACAAAGCCACTTATGCAGCGCATGTTTGTCGAGAAGTTCCCTTTCCTGTTGATTGACGAGAGTCAGGATACAAGTCGCGCCCTCATCGACGCTCTGTTCGTGGTGCAGAAGGCGCATGCTGATCGCTTTTGCCTCGGCCTGATCGGGGATACGATGCAGCGCATCTACCCAGATGGCAAAGAGCGGATCGAAAGCGAGATACCGGAGAGCTGGGCGACGCCGGAGAAGAAGCTAAATCACCGCTGCCCGCAGCGCATTGTGCGGCTCATCAATCAAATTCGCGGCGACGCTGACGATCACAAACAGGAGCCGCGCGACGACCGGCCAGACGGCTGGGCGCGGCTATTCGTGTTTCCCATCGATGTAGCGGACAAGCCCGCCCTGGAACAGGGGGTCCGAGACTATATGATGAGGCTGACAGGTGATCGGGCCTGGTCTGACGCCAGCAAATGCAAGATTCTGACCCTTGAGCATCACATGGCAGCGCGACGGATGGGCTTCCTGCAGATGTTTGAAGCACTGGCTTCCGTGGACGATTATCGAACCGGCTTCCTCGACGGCAGCTTCGCGCCGACCCGGTTCTTTACGCACTATGTTCTGCCACTCGTCACGGCACAGCAGAGCGGGGACAAGTTCGCGGCGACGAAGCTGGTGCGCGAGAACTCTCCACTACTCAGTAAGGAAACCTTGAAGAGCAACGACAGGCCGATTGCGCAGCTCCGTATCGCCCAGGCTGCCATCGACAGTCTGATGACCCTTTGGGCTAGCGGCGAGCCCACCTGCGCCGCGGTCGCCGCGAATATCGCCGAAACTAATCTCTTTGCGATCCCCGATAGCCTTAAAGCCGCCTTAGCCGCTAAGCAGGCCGCGCCTGCCGAAACACCCGGCGACGAAGAGGCTGATCCCGTCAGCGATCAGATCGCGGCTCTTGTTGCTTTCCTCGACTGCTCATTCTCTGAGATCGGGCCGTATGCTGCCTATGTCGCGCACCAAGCCCCATTCGACACGCATCAGGGGGTCAAGGGTTTAGAATTTGAGCGCGTCATGGTTCTCATGGACGACGGGGAAGCTCGTGGCTTTCTGTTTGGCTACGACAAGCTACTAGGTGCCAAAGCCCCAACGGCCGCCGACATCAAGAACGCCCAAGACGGCAAGGAAACGTCCCTCGACCGAACACGACGCTTATTCTATGTGACTTGCAGTCGCGCTCGATCCAGTTTGGCTCTTGTCGCGTATTCGCCCGATCCGGCTGCAGTTCGTGCGCATGTTATCGCAAACGGATGGTTCGCCGCAGACGAAGTTTTGTCCGAGATTCCAGAGTACCCTAAAGAATGACGTTTGCATGAGCTTGGCTAAAGGCGTTCGGCATGGTTGATCTTCGCTCACCCAGTGATAGGTACTGCTTTCGCCAGAGCGAAATCTGCCTCTGAAAGTCCGAAGGCCAACACGAGAAAGGGCTCACCGGGGAGGGAAGAGGGTGCGACCATCAATGCGGCTAATCATCCAGCATAAGCGAAAAAACCTTACGCGGCCCGGATCTACGATCGTGATGGATGTCACCCACTACCGAGTGACAGATCGTCCTGATGACGTCGAGTGACAGCCCCACTCCAGTCGATGTCGTCAGGACCTAATGAACGAGAGCAGGTCGGGGTTGAGGACATCTGCATGGGTGGTCAGCATGCCGTGGGGGTAGCCCGGACAGGTCTTCAGCGACCCGTTCTTGAGCAGGTTGACCGCACGCGGCACGGAACTTGCGAATGCGCATCGGAGTGCGCTAATGCCTCACCGCATCGTCCGGAAGAACGGTAATCCCCGCCTTGCGTGCTGCATCAACAAAGGCCTTCCGCGCCTTATCGCCCTGGCCCTGTACCTCCAGTGCGGTCAGACATGCGGCGATCGCTCGTTGAAAGAACGGATCGCCCGCCTTCTTCGGCCAGTTGTTCGACATGAGAATTCCGGCAAGATCGGCGACTGTATGGACGGTCTTGTAGCCGCCGACGCCGTGAATTTGGGCGGATATCTCTTTGATTGGGACAGGGGATAGCTCGGGCATCTCGACACCTCGCGCAATTAAACTGCGACTCAACTGGCGATGCCGTGATTCGTTCCGCTGCCGATCAGAGGAAAGATGGCTCCGGATCGGGGTCGATCTCTTCTATGATATCCGGCCGATCATTTCTCGGATTGCCGACGCCCGGCCCGATCGGCCACATGGTCATAAGCTCACTCGGAAACTGCGTCATCAGATCATGCGGCGGCGGCTCTTCGGATAGCCAGCGCTGATAGTCCTTTTCATGCAGGATGACGGGCATCCGGTCATGGATTGTCGCCATCATCTCGTTTGCGGGGCATGTAACGATGGTGAAAGTTCGAACCTGCAGATCGGCTTCCCGATCGCGCCAAATCTCCCAAAGGCCGGCGAGCGCAAAGGGCTGGCCGCTCTTCATGGCGATTGCATAGGGCTGCTTTTTCTTTCCCTTTTCATCGAGCTTATGCCACTCGAAAAAACCATCAATCGGGATGAGACAGCGTGTTGACCGGTAGGCCGACCGGAACATCGGTTTGCTGGCAACTTCTTCACAGCGGGCATTGACCGGCGTCGGCATACCAGCTTTCCACCAAGCCGGTTTGAGCCCCCAATAGGCGCTTTCAAAGACAGGACCGATCTTGTCGCTGCGATCGGCTTGCATGATGATGATGGGATATTCTAGGCTCGGGGCGCCATTATAGCGCGGAAACTGGTTTGCCATGCCAAGCACGCCTTCGCGGCCGGCAAAGGCAAAAGCCTGCATCAATGTCACCAGATCGGATCTGACGAATACTCTTCCGCACATGCCATTTCCTCCGTCCTATCGAGACATATAGCCGATTTCGATTTCGGCACCCCTCCTGCCGCACCTGCATTTCAACCGCGCGCCAAGCTCCGAAAGCGCAAGCCCCTTGCCGTATCGCTTTTGCAGCGCCCACCGATCGAGCCAGCGGCTATGTTTGCATTTCAAGCAGGTGGCTTTCATCTGCTCCCATTCAGCAAGCTCGCCGATCGTCCGCCGCGCCGCTGCCGCCTTTAACTCGTCGGGATGGACGTATCCCATCCGTCGCGCCCATTCTCTCGGGCCGAAATAAAAGTGCATTCTGCAGCGGTCGTACCATTGGTTTTTCACCCGTTCGCAGCCGAACAGCTGCAGCGCCATCACGTTGACGCTGTCCATGCCATCAGCAGCCGGGTATCTCGCTTCCAATTCGCCGGGCTGAAAGAATTTCAGGATTTCGCATTCTTCGCAGATCACACCCACACGATCCTCAAAGGTCGGCGTCTTATCGACGAACTTCATTCGCCGCCCTTGACCTTCGCATAGCCATTAGTCGGCGCTTGGGCTCGCAGGGCATCCGCATCGCCACAATAGGCGCCGCAGATTTCGTGATGACCTTGCTCGCGCTTGTAGCGACAATCGGCAGAAGCGAGGTTCACGAAGACGGCAACGAGCAGATCAGGGCTACATTGCTCCAGAAGGCGGGCGATGACATATTCCCCATGCCGGGGGCATATCCGGCAATCAATGACAATCTTGTCGTAACCTGCTTTCTGCATTCCCGATATCGATAGCACTAGCGGCGGCACTTTCACTCATTCCTGTTCTGCCCTGTTCGCGTTGATCGGAGACGGCCGCACGTCTGATGGAACATAAAGAGAACATTTGAGGCAGTGCTAATGAAACGTCAAGGGGCTTTGCTGCCGAAAAAAAGCGATTGCTGATTTATCCAGAGGTCGTCTTAAATCAGTTCCGAGAAAGCCACGGCGGCGACTCTTCCGTCAGGGGCGGGCGCGCTGCGGCCCGATGGTCAGCCGGCCGACGAGGGCCAAGTGCGCCCCTTTCCCCATCAAGAAGTCACAACGAGAGCGGTTGAGATCTCCCTGCCTTCACGGCGATAACTGTGCGGAACGCTGGAGTCGAAATAGACGGCGTCTCCCGCGTCCAGCGCGGCCTGCCTGCCGTCCACGTCGATGATCAGCCGGCCGGTCAGCACGTAGAGGAATTCCGCGTTGCCGTGTTGATGCGGCTCCGAAGGCGGGGAATCTGTCGGGAATTCGGCGTAGAATGCTTCCATGCGGCGGTCGGACGCGGGATAGTCGAGACTTTCGAAGAAAAAGGCCGGGTGCTTCTCGCCCGGGGGGCTCGGAAGTTTGAGGCGCTCATGCTTTCGCACGATCGCGATGAGAGGCTCTTCCTTGTCGGCTTTGAAGAAATGATCGAGGCCGACGCCGAAAACCATGGCTATGCGAAGCAGCGTGGGCAAGGTCGGAAACATCTGCCCGCGCTCGATCTTCGAGAGCATGGCAGGCGAGAGGCCCGTATGCCCGGCCAATTGCACCAGCCCCAGCTTTTTTCTCAGGCGCAGCGCCTTGATACGCGGGCCGATCGCGTAGCGCTGGAGCTCGTTGGACAGCGTGTCGGATAGCACTTCTCAAAACTCCTTTTCGCCTCGGGAAACTACCATAACGGAAATTATCTCCACAAGATAATCCTGTTTCTTCTCACGATAATTTGAATAGAAAGAAAAACTGTTTTCTCTAACTGAAAATATACGCGTGCATCTCGCACCCGTATCGAGAGGAGAAAATGCCATGAAAGTGAAAAGCCTTTTGTTTGCCGCAGCGATCACGCTCGCCAGCAGCATCAGCGCCTTCGCCGCCGAAAAGGACATCGTGGACACCGCAGTGGAGGCCGGTCAATTCAAGACATTGGCTGCCGCGCTCAAAGCGGCAGACCTGGTTACCACTCTCAAAGGGAAGGGTCCCTTCACAGTCTTTGCTCCGACCGACGAAGCCTTCGCCAAGTTGCCGGCCGGCACGGTCGAAAACCTGCTGAAGCCGGAGAACAAGCAAAAGCTCACCGAAATCCTCACCTACCATGTGGTCCCGGGGAAGGTGATGGCTGCGGATGTGGCCGGTATCGACGAGGCGAAGTCGGTCAATGGCAAGATGATCGACATCGACGTCAAGGGCTCCACCGTCAAGGTCAACGACGCCACCGTCACCTCTGCCGACATTGCCGCGTCAAACGGGGTCATCCACGTCATCGACAAGGTGATCATGCCTCCGAAAGGCTGATCCGCTCACCCCTCAACCTGGAGAACAACCATGAAATTCCTCAAAATTCTGACACTCATTCTCGTCATCGTCGGCGGGCTGAACTGGGGGCTGGTCGGGCTGTTCGGCTTTGACCTCGTGGCCGCCATCTTCGGCCCCGGCTCGGTGCTCGCCCGGATCGTTTACGTCCTGGTCGGGCTATCGGCCGCCTGGCAGGTCATCCCGCTGTCTTCCGCAATAGGCTCCGGCGAGCTCGCTGCCGGGCCGAACCGATAGGGGATGTCGGAGGGACCGCTGGCCTCGCTAGCGGTTCCCTCCATCTTGCGCTTATGGACATCCATTCCCTTCTCGTGCTCGCCGCCTTCGAGGCCGCAAGCTTTGCTGCGGCGGCGACCGGCGTGATCTTCAGGCCGGGCGACTGGTATAAGCAGCTGGACAAGCCGGGATGGCGTCCGCCCGATTGGCTGTTTGCGCCGGTCTGGACGGTTCTCTATGCGTCGATCGGGCTGTCGGGCTGGCTGGTATGGCGGGAGGCCGGCATTGCCGCACTGCCTCTCGGCGTCTATTCAGCCCAGCTTCTGCTCAATGCTGCATGGTCGCCTATCTTTTTTGGCCTTCACCGACCCGGGCTGGCCGTGGTGGAAATCATGATGCTTTGGGCTGCGATCCTGGCGACGATCATAGTGTTCCACCCCATGAATGGGGCGGCGGCCATGCTGCTCGTTCCCTACCTTGCATGGGTGAGTTTTGCGGCGGTGCTCAATCTGTCCATCTGGCGGCGCAACCGTTCCAGAACCTTGTGGCAGGGCGCCCGATGAAACCCCGGTGGATCGTCGTCAACGATCGGATGCAGCAAGGCTACCGCTATGCTCTCGTCGCGCCAATCGGCCGTGACTTTCATCCCGATTTCCAGCCGGACCTGACGCCCGCCGAGATGCTTGCGCTCGGCGTATTCGGCGGCAAGTACATGACCGATTGCCGTGAAGAATTCCCCGACAGCTGGTTTGCGCAGGCGCGGCTGTCGCTGCGAAAAGATCCGTCGATCAACTGCTTCGGTGTCGATGCCAGCCAGCCGCTCAGCGTCTGGCGAGCCAAGGGATGGATCCATCCCGACGATCCGCGTGGCTGGTTCCAGTGGTACTGCCGCTACTACCATGGCCGCCGCATGCAAGGCGAGGACGAGCGGCAGATCGCCCGCTGGAAGGCAATTCGCCGCCATGTCGCTCAGCTTCGCCGAGCCTGCGAGCCCGGGGACTGCTGGTGCCGGCCGCGTCAACGCCAGGCCCTGCTGCATTGGGCTTATGACAGCCGTTCGATCTGACGCGGCTCACGCGCTCGAGGCGATCTTGTGAACGTCGAGGATCGCCTCGGCGAAAGCCTCGGGAGCTTCGAAGGGAAAGGCGTGGCCGCAGGTAAAGGCGCGGTGTTGGTGAGGTCCTGCGAACATGACCGAATGATCGGCCGTGCCGCCCGGTTTGAGCGGGTCCTGCGTGCCGTCGAGGGTGATTGCGGGAACGGTGATCTGCGGCCTCGTTGCCAGGATATCTTCCAGATCCTGAAGCTCGGGATCGCCGCTCTCCGTGCCGAAGGCAAAGCGGTAGGAATGGAGGACGACGTCGACGAAGTCGGGATTTTCGAAGGAGGCGGCCGACCGGTCGAAGGTGATGTCGTCAAACGTCCATTGCGGCGACCATTGCTCCCACAGTATCCGGCAAAGCGCGCGGCGATTGTCTTCAAGGCATTCGCGGCCGCGTTCGCTCTGGAAGAGGTGCTGATACCACATCGCGCATTCCAGCGAAGGGGCAAAGGCGTGGCGTTGCCTGCTAAGGTCGATGACATCATAGCCGGCATAGGAGACCAGCCCCTCGACCCGCTGCGGCCACAATGCCGCGGCAACGCAGGATGCCAGGCCGCCCCAGTCGAACCCTGCAAGGATGGCGCGCTGCAGGCCCAATGCGTCGAGCAGGCAAATCAGGTCTTTGCCCAGCGCCGCCTGCTGACCGCTGCGCATGGTTTTTGCCGATAGAAAGCGCGTGGGGCCATATCCGCGCAGGTAGGGCACGATCACCCTTGCCCCGCGTGCCGCCAGGATCGGTGCGACCTGCGCATAGGCATTCACGTCATAGGGAAAGCCGTGCGAAAGGACGGCCGGCCAGCCATCCGCGGGACCCATCTCGATATAGGCGATCTCCAGAACGCCCGCGCGGATTGTCTTCAGAGATTGAGTAAAGACCATTCAAGCCTCATGCGTGCAGGTTCCGTCGGCGGGTTGCAGCCCCTGAAGGTTGCCCGTGCTCCATCAACCCGGTTATCTGCTGAGCTAAAAGCAGCACGTGTGAACGTGCAACTCCGGGATTTGTTTCACATGATGCTGAAGTTTCCCGGCCGGCTCGCAGCAGACGCTCACGCTTCTTGACGGATCAGGCTGCGCTCTGCGTTGACACTGCCATCATGCCATGGATTCCTTGTTTCGAGTTGCCGCCAGAAAGTGACCGTGATGACCAGACTTCGGACGTTTGCGATAGCTGGATTGATTGTCGGCTTCGCCACATTGACTTTATCCTGCACAACGCATCGAAGAACCAATAGCGCCGATTTCCAGTATCAGCCTTGGAATTCGAGAAATCCGGCATGCAGCCAGGGCTTCAGGCCGACCAACGCACTCTCCTGCAGGTATTGAGCGGCCGGCCGGAAGCGACGAGCAATGAACGCGCCAAGACGTCCCGATCACCGTTTGAAGACGATCATTTTCTCCGCCGTCATCTCGCGGGCAGTATAAGGGATGCCGCCGACCCCGTAGCCGGATGTCTTTCTCCCGGCGAAAGGCATCCAATCGGTACGGAAGGCGCTGTGGTCGTTGATCATGACGGCCGAGGCGTCGAGACGTTCGGCTGCGTCGAGTGCGACGGCGAGATCGCGGGTGAAGATACTGCTCTGAAATGCGACCGGCAGCGAATTTGCCTGGCGGATGGCATCGTTAAGATCGGCAAAACCGAAAATGCAGGTGACCGGACCGAAGACCTCCTCGCGCGCGACCGTCGATGTGCCGGGCGGATCGACGAGGATAGCAGGCGCCAGCGTCGTGTCGCTCAGCCGTCCGCCTCCGATCAGGCGGGCGCCCCCAGACGCGGCTTCCTCGACCCAGGTGGCGACCCGTTCGGCTTCAGCCGGTTGAATGAGGGGACCGACCTCGGTCTCGGCAAGGCGGGGGTCACCGACGCGCAGGCGCCCGACGCGCTCGGCGAACCGTTCGACGAAGGCATCCTTAAGCGCTTCATGCACGTAGATCCGCTGGACCGAGACGCAGACCTGACCCGCATGATAGTAGCCGCCCTTGGCGAGCGGCTCGACGATCGCGTCGATATCGGCGGTGCGGTCGATCATCACCGGCGCCACGCCGCCATGCTCGAGCGCGCAGCGTGTTCCCGGCGCCAGATTGGCGCGCAGACGCCAACCGACCGCGGCCGAGCCGATGAAGCTCAGGAAGGCCACGCGCGGATCGCTCGCAAAGGCGCCCGAGAGATCGCGGTTCTCGGGCAGCAGGCTCTGAACCCAGCCCTCCGGCATTCCGGCCTCCTGGACGAGCTTTACGAGTTCCAGGCAGGAAAGCGGTGTCGCCGCCGCAGGCTTGACGATAACAGGGCAGCCCGTGGCGATCGCCGGCGCGACCTGATGCACGATGAGGTTCAGGGGATGGTTGAACGCCGAGATCGCGGCGACCACGCCGATGGGCTCCAGGATCGTCCAGGCGCGCCGCCCCTCGCTGGCCGGGGTCAGCCCCATCGGGATTTCGGCACCGCCGCGGATGCGAAGCAGGTCGGCGGCGTTGCGTATCCCGTCGGTGGCGCGGTCGGTTTCAACCAGCGCATCGGTATAGGGCTTTCCCCCTTCACGTGCGATGCGCATCGCGAAGACCTCGCGCTGCTGGGCAACGAGATCCGCAAGCCGATGCAGCACGGCTATTCGCTGGTGCGGCTTCAGCCAGCCGCCCCTGTCTTCAAAGCGTTTGCGGGCGACGGTGAGCTTGCGTCCGAGCGCAGCCGCATCGTCGGTCGGCAAGTCAGCGATATGTTCGCGATCATAGGCTTGCACCACCTCAAGCATGGGTAATCCTCCGTACAGTCCTATTCTCCAAGCGCGACGTGTTCGATGCGTCAGAAGGTGACGACCGCGCGCCCGATGACTTTATTGTCCCGCAAGAGGTCGATGTACTCGTTGATATCGTTGAACGAGATCGTCTTGATCGTGTGCTGGATCTTGCCTTCCGCCGCGAGCGCCATGACCTCGATGAGATCGGCGTTGTTTCCCCAGAAAGAGCCGTGAAAAGTCTGCTCGCCGTGGACGCGTGGGAACAGCGGAACGTTGATCCGGTCGCCGATGAAGCCGACATCGGCGTAATGCCCGCCGATCGCGAGACGCGAGAAGGCAAGCTGCATCATCTCGGTCGCACCGGCGCAGTCGATGATCGCGTCGAACTTGTCCTGGCCGGTCGCCTTTTTAAGCTCCTTTCCGACCTCCTCGGAGGACTTGCCTTCGATCGCGATGATGTGGTCGGCGCCATATTTCTTCGCGACCTGGAGTTTCTCCTCGTTTCTGGCGACAGCGACGACGGGACCGCCCGCGCCGAGCAGCTTGGCATATTGGACGGCGTAGGCGCCAAGGCCGCCGATGCCGAAGACGCCGATCACCCGGTCCGGGCCGAGCCCGCCGGCATCGCGGATCTTCTTGAGCCCGCGATAGGGGGTCAGACCGGCGTCGGTGAGCGGTGCAAGCTGCTCGAACTTGAGATGTTTGGCGACCTTGATCGCATAGCGGGCCGGCACCGGGATATATTCGGCAAAACCGCCATAGGTGCCAAAGCCCGGCCAGCGGACATTGGGGCAGATATGGGTGTTGCCGACCTGGCAATGCTTGCAGACGCCATCACCCCAGCCGGGCGACACGACAACATGGTCGCCTTCCTGCAATCCTGCAGCCTTGGCCACGACACCGCCGATCTTCTCGACCGTGCCCGTTATCTCATGACCGGGAATGACGGGCGGCGGAATATCGCCATAGCCCTGGAAGAAGCCGTCGATCAGCAGCACGTCCGAGCGGCACATGCCGCAGGCGGCGACTTTCACGAGAACCTCGTCGGGCTGGATGTCGGGAACCTTGATGTCCTCGAGGACGAGGGGCTTCTTATATTCAAGAATGCGCGCAGCTCTCATCACTGGTCTCCTTCAGGTTTTTGGATGTGTTGCCATCACCGCGGCCGCCGCCTCGGCGACCGCAATGTCCTGTTCGACCGAACCGGCGCTGGTGCCGACGGCACCGACGATCTGGTCGTCAATGGTGACGGGCAGACCGCCGCCAAAAATCACCACATGGCCGGCATTGCTCTGCTCAATCCCGAACAGAGGGGCTCCCGGCTGTGCCAGTTCAGCGAGATATTCGGTCGTCTTGTTGAACATCCGCGCGGTCTTCGCCTTGCCGATGGCGAGATCGATGCTTCCTTCGAGCGCGCCATCCTGACGTGCGAACGCGATCAATGCGCCGCCGACGTCGACCACAGCGATGTTGTAGGGAATGCCGAGATCGGCCGCCTTTGCTTCTGCCGCGTCAATCATCCGCCTGGCGTCCGACAATGTCAGTGTGCTTAGTGCGCGGGGCATAGCGGCCTCCTCGATCACTCCGGGGATCACTCCGGGTTCGGGGCGCGAGCAGCCATGGCCAATAACGACCACCCGAAGCTCGAACCTCTTGAATAAGGCAAACCTGCGCGAGCGCTTGGGATCTCTATCACCCGGTCAGCCCGCTACCTTGATATCACCGCGGCACCGGCATAGCTGGTTAAAAGAGGTAAATCTGCTGGTATAAGGCTATCGGGACGGGCCTAACCCTGAAATCCATGCGATGGCCGCCATCGTCCGGGCGCGCATCCGCAAGGCACAGCGCTCTCAAAGTGCAGCCGCGAAAGGAGGGGAAATGGAACAGGCCGATATGATCGATGCCACGACATATTGCTTCGGCAACTGCCGTTTCACGCCCGCTCGCCAGTCGCTGCTCTGCGGCGATATCCCGATACGCCTCGGATCGCGCGCGATGGATTTGCTTCATGCGCTCGTGCGCCAGCCTGGGCAGGTCGTCAACAAGAGCGAACTTCTTAAAGCGGCGTGGCCCAACCTGTTCGTCGACGAAAGCAATCTCAAGGTCAACATCGCCGCCCTGCGCCGTGCGCTGCAGACAAACGGCATCGACATTCCCTGCATAGCGACAGTCCCGGGTCGCGGATATCGCTTCGTTGCATCACTGACGGTCGTGAGGCCGAGGGAGGCCGCCTTTCCCGCGTCGATCAGGGAGATTGACGGGGCGCTGCCGCCGTCAAAGCCGCTGGTCGGGCGCGCCGATGCGTTGGCGGCGATTGTCGAGGCGTTGCAGCAGACCCGATTGCTCACGGTGGTCGGACCTGCCGGCGTCGGCAAGACAAGCATAGCCGTCGCAGCCGCAAGAGCGATCGCCAACGACGAGGGCCAGGCCGTGTGCTTCGTTGATCTGGCGGCGATCGAGAAAGGACAATTCGTCGCCCTGGCCGTCAGTCGTGCGCTCGGCATCGTAAGCAACCCGGTCGATGACGTGAAAGGTCTCGTTGACGCGCTGCGCGGCCGCAACCAGCTTCTCGTTCTCGACAATTGCGAGCACGTCCTGGCGGCCGTCGCCGGCATGGCAGATCAACTGAACCATGCCTTGCACGGATTGAATATCATCGCGACAAGCCGCGAGCCGTTGAGATGCAGGTTCGAGACTGTCCATCGGCTTGCGCCGCTTCAGTATCCGCCCGCAGATGCGATTCTCGATACCGGGTCGGCAATGGCCTTTTCGGCGATCGAGTTGCTGGTTCGGCGCGCGGAGACGCACGGCTATCGATTGGAGGATGCGGATGTCCCTTCGATCACGAGTTTGAGCCGGCGTCTCGACGGCATTGCGCTGGCGATCGAACTGGCGGCCCCGCAACTTCCGGCCAACGGTCCTGCGGGGCTGCTGCAAATGCTCGAACGTGACTTCGACGCATTGTCGTCGCGCGGAGACGGCATGGACCGTCACAAGACGCTGACGGCGACGCTGAACTGGAGTTATCGGCTGCTTTCAGAAAACGAGGCCTGGCTTCTGCGTCACCTTTCCGTTTTCGGCGGCACCTTTGCGCTTGACGACGTCATCGACGCCTTCGGGCACCTGGCGCATGAGGAAGACCTTGCCGCGTGGCTGGAAGCCCTCGCGACCAAGTCCATGATGTCGGTCAACTACACGGGGAGGCGTCGCAGGTACCGGCTGCTCGACAGTACCCGAACCTTCGCCAACAAACGGCTCATAGGGCAGGGCGAGCAGCAGGCGGCCATGATCGCGTATGGCCGCTTCATTCTTGCGCTGTTCGAAAGGGCAGAAGAGGAATGGACGTGGCGGCCGCGTGAAGACTGGGTGGCGCTCTACGGCGGCTGGAGCGCGGATCTCCGCCGCATGATCGATTGGGCCTATGGTTCGGATGGGCAGGCCGAGCTCGGGGTACGGTTGACGGTTGCCGCTTTGCCGTTCTGGGTCGAATTCTCGACGATGGCAGAAAGCGGATCACGCGTCGAAAAGGCGCTGTCGGCGCTGGACACCCTATCTGGCGATCATCTCGTGCTCCGCATGAAGCTGGTGGCGGCCCACGGCTGGAATCTCTGTTATCGTTATCCTTTCGGCGACGAACTCGAAGCGACCTGGAAGAAGGGGTTCGAGCTCGCTTTGGAGGCCGGGAGCGTGGAACACTGTCTTCGAACGAAGATCGGCCTCGCAAATGTTCAATCCGCCATGGGCTTTCACCAAAGAGCGCTTGAGACGATTGCAGACCTTCGCCGCTTCATGGCGTCCGTGGACGATTATTCTGCCGCCCCTAATGCCGATCGGCAGTTCTATACCTGCGAGGTCTATCAGGGGAGGATTGAATCCGGGCATGCGGGTCTCGAGCGTCTTGCCCGCGAACATGCAGTTTTCGGCAATCGCGGCCAGACATCGAGGTTTCAGATCGACAGGTTCGTCAATTTCCGGAACCATCTTTCGCTGGCGGCCTGGGTGGTCGGCCGCCATCAGCATGCGCTCGATATTGCGGAGGAAGCACTGAACGCCGCGCTGACGCTGGATCACGATCTGTCTTGCGCGCACTCGCTGGCACTCGCTGCCACGCCGGTCGCCCTGTTATGCGGACGGGTCGATTTGGCGCAGGAGCGGGCGACGATGCTGGTGGAGCGCCTGAAGTCGCGCCAGATCGATACCTGGCCGCCGTTCGCCCGCTTTCACCAGGCAGCGATCGATGCAGCGCGCGGAGACGCGGGGGCGGTCCAGCGGATGAAAAACGCAATCGGCGTCATTCGTGAGTGCAATTTCCTTGTTCATTTGCCGCTTCGCTATGTGATGCTCGCTCACGCGGCACTTTCGCATGATCAGGTCGCGGTTGCTCGAGAGAGCGTCGAGGAGGGCGTGGACTATTGCAGGCAGCGTGGAGACCGATGGTGCGACGCCGAATTCCTGCATCTTCGCGGGTTGATATTTGGGCGGGACGGCGATGTGGAGGAAGCGGCGCGGCATTTTCAGGAAGCGATAGACCTTGGTCGGAAGAGTGGCGCCCTCGGTTTTGCACTGCACGCTGCAACGAGCCGCGTCAGGCTCGCAAGGCAGATCGGCTCTCCTGTTGCGCTGCCGCTGGCCGAGCTGAAGGCAATCAGCGATCGTTGCGACAGCTGCGGCAGTCTGGATATTGTCGCCGCTCATGAAGCGTTGAGATCAGGTCATGCCCGGATAGGGTGACAATCCAGACAATGCAGATGTTCAGCCTTCTGCCGCGGACGCGACCGATACCGTCGACGCCGATCGGGCGATCAAGGCCAGAGCCGGCACCACGGAAATAAACCCGACGACGACGATTGCGAATTGCAGTGCGTTATCGGCTCCCTGCATTCGTCCGGCGATGACCGGCACGAGAGTCGGCCCCGCCGCTATTCCGACGATCGCCGAAATCGTGATCGAAAGCGCGACCGTGGTTGCCCGCATATTGCCGGGGACCCGCTCCTGCATGGTGATGCGGCCGACAACGGAACCGCTCACCGATCCCGCAACCCAAAAGGAAAATGCGATGCCGATCTGAAGACTTGAAGAACAGAGGCCAATCGAGATGGCGCCGCACAGAGCAACCAGATAGCTTCCCGCGATGAGCTTTGCACGTGTCGAGATACTGCGGCGCGGAGCGCTCCAGTCGGACAGCATCCCGCCGCCGATCGAACCGATGATGCCGGCCAGCGCGGTCGCAATCCCGATAGTGGCGCCGGCCGCGATCGGCGTCGCAGCGTAATGCCGAAGGAGGAGGGTGGGGAGCCATGCCGCCATCCCGAAGTCGGCCAGGCTCATCACTCCCTTCGCCAAGCAGAGCCGCAGGACCAGGCCCCGCTCTGCCGACAGATTGCGCAACAAAAGTTGCAGTGGAGGCGGGGGAAGCCTGTTGCCGTGGGCCGGTTCTGGAATGAACAACAGCAGCGCGACGAAGAAGAAGCCGGGGATACCCATGATGATCATCAGCTGTCGCCAGGGCGCCAGCGAAGCGATGAACGGCAAGTCGGCGGCAGTGTCCGTCCCAAGATAAGTCAGCACCGCGCCACCGACGATCAATGCGATGCCGCTCCCGCTTGTCGAGCCAAGCGAGAATATTCCAAGAGCGGTACGGCGGCGCGCTGCCGAAAAGCTGTCGATGAGCAGCGAGGACGCTGCTGGTATGAGGGCCGCTTCCCCAAATCCCAGGACGACCCGTGCGGCGAAAAAGCTCCAGAAGCCGGTCGCAAGTCCGCATGCTATCGTGGCGAGGGACCACACAACCACGCCTGCGGCGATCAATCTCGGTCGGTTCACCCTGTCCGCCAGCCTGCCGGCCGGGAGGGCCGCCAGCGCAAATATAAGCGCAAAACCAGCGCCCTGAAGCAAACTGATTTCCAGATCGCTCAGCCCCAGCTCGGCGCGTATGGGGTCTACGACCAGGTTGATCACGAAGCGATCAATGAACGACAGTATCAGGGTCAGGCATAAAACGGCGACCGTGTAGCTTCCGCGCGAAGGATGGGATTCTTCTCGGTTTGGTACCGATCGGTCGAGATCGTTGAGCCCGTCCCCCATCACCTCATCCGCCCCTCGTTCCAACAATGGTTGCCGCGTAACCAACTTACCAAAACTGCGGCCACGGATAAAATACTCCGCTCGCGACACCCTCAGATGCCGCGCCACGATCCGGCCCCCAGCAGACGCTCATCCGCTGCGGGCCGGGCGGTTGCTGTCTCAGGGGTCAGCAGGCGTTTGCCGCATCCGGCTGGATTGCGTTTATCGAAGGTGTCGGCGCCGGGTTGCCTGTGCCGCTGTTGGTCGTGCGCTGGCAGTCGTTCGGGTCGCCGCCGGAGGCGCCCGGGGTTTTGGTGCCGCTGGACGGATTGCCGGCGTTGTTGGTGGAGCCGGTCGTATTGGTGTCCGTCCCGGAGCCATTGGTGCCGCTGCCGTTCATGTTGCTGCCGGTGCCGTTGCTGTTGCCATTGGTGGTGCCCGTACCGGAAGTCCCGCTGCCGGATGTACCGCTGCCGGATGTGCCGGAGGACTGTGCCATGGCCGAGGTCGCCAGTGTCAGCGCAAGCGCCGAAGTCGCGAGAATTTTCAAAAGCATTGGTTTCGCCTTTCTGTCAGATGTTGGTAACAGAGGCTTCAACTTGAAGGCGTTGCCGATGTTCCGCTTTTTTTGCGGTCTGGCGCAAAATCTACGCTGCCGTACAAAAGAAGAGCGATGTCGATGTCCCCCTTGCGCGGGCTTCGGCCCGACGAGATCGTTTCTCCGCTCGGCTCAATGGCGGGGATATGGCCTTGTTTTGCGGTATGCAATCTCTCGGTTACTCAACCTATGGTTCCTGCGGCGCCTCCGCTCCGATCACGACTGCATTATCGCAGGCCCTCATGAGATTTCGGGAGCGACTTGCCCTGCTGCAGATGGTAAAGTTCAGGGCACATTGTGAGAATATCGACAGAAACCCGAAGGGAACTCAACCATGACGAGTGCGCTCCTCATCATCGACATGCAGATGGTCATGCAGGCGCGGCTCGATGCCGGGCGCGAGCGTGTGAACGGCGAGGCGGGAGAGAAGATCGCGGCCCTTGCCGCTGCCTTTCGCGCCGACCGCAGGCCGGTCATCCATATCCGCCATCGCGAGGCTGACGAAAGCTCGGCGTTCAATGAAAGTGCGCCCGGATACCAGCCGATGCCCTGCGCCGTGGCGCGGGAGAACGAACCGGTCTTCATCAAGTCCACTTCCTCGGCCTTTGCCTCAACCGAGCTCGAAGGCTATCTGAACGAGGTCGGGATCACGCATCTTTTCGTGACCGGCGCAGTCGCCGGCTTCTGCGTCAATACCACCGTGCGGGCCGGCTCGGACCTCGGCTTCAAGATGAGCGTCGTCAGCGACGCCGTGCTCGGCTTCGACCTGCCGGATGCCAACCTTTCGGCCCGAGAAATCTTCGACGTGACGATGGCGCATCTGGAATCCGATTTCGCCGAGATCGTCGAGACACGGCAGCTGGTCGCCCCCAGGGCGGCCTGAAGCAGTTCCTGACGTAAAGCCGCTGCACATTTTCCTGAAATCGCCTTTGTTTCCACGCAATTCCGGACGCAAAACCGCTTCGCACTTTTGCTGAAATTGCTTTAATCCCGCTCCTCCACCAGCCCGAAGATAGGGCCGTAGCCGCCGTGCCAGGATGTGTCGTTGCGGCGGCGTGCGGGATTGTAGAGTCCGGTGCCGTTTCCGCCGTCGAGGAAGAGCGCGTCGGCGCATTTCAGCTCGTCGCGGAAGAACCTTGCGAAATCGTGGAAGTTCACGCCATCCTCGCTGATGACGAAGCGCAGCGTGCCGTCCGAGGAGATGCCGATGCCGTTGCGGCGCGTGCGGTCGGTCGAGCCCTCTATGAAGATCGGGTTGATCGTGCTCGCGATGACCAGCATCGGGCCGGATTGGGTGGCGAGGCGCGGTTTCGGGCTCTGCTTCAGGAATTCCCCGGTCGGGATGATGTGAGCGCCGGCCTCGTCGAGATAGAAGATGCCGTTCGGCTGCTTGAAGAAGTTCGGCACCGGCCCCGAGACCTTGGGCGGCGCCTCCCTGTTTACCTCTATCAGCTTCTCGCCATCCTCGACATAAAGCCCCATCGGCGTGAAATCCTCGCGATACATGCCGGCATTCATCGCAAACAGAAGGCGATGTCCTTGGCCGGTGACGGCATCGGCGACATCAGAAAAATTGCGATAGGGCTTGCCCCCGGCGTCCTTCCAGAACAGGCGCAGATCCGCCTTTGCGGGGTCGACGGGGCAGACAATATAGGAAGTGCCTTCGAAGCTCTGGCGCGTACAGGGATCTGCAGGCGGTTGCGTGCTATCTGTGTCGGACGCCTCGGCCCTTGCGGCGAGCGCGCCGGCAAGCAGCAGGGCGAAGGTGAATAGGGTGCGAAGCATGGCATCTCCTGACTCGTAACCCACGGCTCGACGCTGATGACCGGGAAAGAAGGCGAGAGCGAGGAAGTTCACGCTACGTAAACCACTTAAATCTTTCCACTTTTCTTAAAAAATCTTCGCAATCCCGCCAGATATCACCCGATTGGGGGTAGCGATTGTCCGGCTGACGGATAGAGTGAGGACGGCCTTGTGGAGCTGGGCCAACTTGACGCAACTTTGAGGCCGTCTCCCGAGACGAGCCTCTTTTTTTGTGCGCTATCCCGACCGTTGCGTCTGTGCCCGGAAACTATCGGCCGTGATCGCCCAAGAGATCGAACTCGTCGAGCAGGCCGACCACCTTTTCGCCGTCGAACGTCTCGGCGCCGATGATGCTTTGGCCGTCGTATTTCTCGGCCTGCAGGATGATGACGTATTTGTCTTCCTGCCGGAAATAGCCGTATTGCGGGATCTTGATGTCGAGCGGCTTTCCGTCCTGCCCGGTGGCGAAGATCGCGGTTCCGTTATCGACATCCTCGGGTGCAGCACCCCGGCCGGTCAGGAAGCCCGAGCTGGGGAGCGCCGGCCATCTGGCGGCGCCGCTGAAAAGCAGGGCGGCGCTGAGCGCGATGGCGAGCGCCCGGAAGGTCTTCAACTCAGTTGCCTTTGCCATGGTCCACTCCTGCCGTACGAACAAGGGCGAGGGGTGCCTCATACTATGAATTCTCCCTGCAGCCGGAAGTTCCCAAAAACCGTCAACAGAGGCCAAGGGCAAGACAGGAGAACGTCACTGCACAGTTTTATTCGCGATGGCGCATATAGGGAGAAGCGGCCCGGATGCCGGTATTCGGTAATAAGATACCGGCGCGCTTCGAGCCGGCTTCAGTCATCCGCCTCGCGCGTCATCTCGATCATCGTCGGGCGGAAGCCCATGGCGGCAAAGAGGCTGCGGGCGGCCTCGTTGCGATGGGCGGTCGACAGCACGAAACGTTCGGCGCCGAGAGATTTCAATCCGGCCATCGCCGCTTCCAGCAGCATCTTGCCGACGCCTTCGCGCCGGCGGCCGGGATCGACGAAGAGATCGTGGATGACGCCGGCCGGCCCGCGCAGCGACATATAGTCGAAACCTTCGGATGCCGCATAGGCATATCCGAGTAGGCCGCCGTCGTCTTCGGCGACGATTACGATGACCTCGGGCCGCGCGAGCTGGCTTTGGAGGAACTGCCCGTATCTGAGCGGCGTGCTCTTGGCCGCTTCGATGAAGCGTTTGCCGTCCAGTTCATGATGCAGCGCCACGAGCAGGGCGCCGAAGCCGCCGAGGATTTCCATGTCGGCCGATGTGGCAGGGCGGATTTTGACTGCATGTTCAACCGGCGTCGTCGGCATGGGTGATTCCAGTGGCTTTCGCTTAAACCCGCAGGGTGCGCGGAGATCCTTCCTACATCGCGGCTGGCCGCAAGGCTATATGCCGGGTGCGCTGGGCCTTCGCCGTCCGCCTCAATAATATCGCCTAAAAATCAGCTGCTTACATCAAAAACCTGCAGACGGTTCGAAGAATTTCCGTCTGCGTCTGTTGCCAAATTTAAAATTGACCGTATATTACGGATATCGACCATTGCTTGTGACGTCGTTGAGCAGCCATCTGTGCTCTCGTCAGATTTCCTTACAAATAATCGACCCAAGCCCGCAGGGTATCGCGGGAAATCCAACGGTTGCTTTGAAAGGAGATCGTTATGAATACAGGTACAGTCAAGTGGTTCAACGCCACCAAGGGTTTCGGTTTTATCCAGCCGGATAACGGCGCCGCGGATGTTTTCGTCCACATTTCCGCAGTTGAACGCGCAGGCATGCGCTCGCTCTCGGACGGACAGAAGATCACCTACGACATCGTGCAGGACCGTCGTTCGGGCAAGAGCTCTGCCGACAACCTCCGCGCTGCCTAATTGTCACGACTTCGCGCGACCACGGATGTACTGGCGCGCAAAGGCGATGACTGAGGCCAGTTCGCTGGCCGGGGAAGGTCGGGAGTAGTCCCGGCCTTTTGTTTTTTGATTTCTTGCGGAGAACGATATGGTAAACCGTCGTTACCGACCGGGTGACACCATCATGCTCAAGCATGGCGTTCTCGGTAACGCCCAGCCTTCGGGTTCGGGCAACGTACTATCCATTCTGCCGGCCGCGCAGGGTTTTACCCATTATCGCGTCCGGTTTCAGAACGAGAATTTCGAGCGCAGCATCCGCCAGGATGATATAGACGTGCTCGCATCGCCTTCGGCTCCCTTGCCCTCCAAAGTGCAGGCGGCTTCCGAGAGTTCGACATCGAGCTGGATCAATTCGAATTCGATCCGCATCAGGAAATAGCAGCAGCAACGCTGATTAAGGAGAAAACTTGCAGGTACTCGTCCGAGACAACAACGTCGATCAGGCCCTCCGTGTGCTCAAGAAGAAGCTGCAGCGCGAAGGCGTGTTCCGTGAAATGAAGGAACGCAGCGCCTACGAGAAGCCGTCGGAAAAGCGCGCCCGCGAAAAGGGCGAAGCGATTCGCCGCGCCCGTAAGCTCGCCCGCAAGCAGGCGCAGCGCGAAGGCCTGCTGCCGGCACCGAAGAAGAAGGTAATGCCGGGCCGCGGCGCCCGCTGATCTTTTCCCGGTCTCAGGATCCAACGAAAAGGAGGAGACATGGCCGAGTCGAAAGACACATTCTTCAAGCCTGAAAAGCTTTCGCCACAGGCGAGGGCCGAGCAGACGACGTCCGTCGCGAGGGGCATCCTCGAAAGCGAAGCCGCCGCCCGGCAAAAGAAGACGGAAAAGCTGCGCGCGCTGAGGCTCGCCCAGCCTGCGCCGGAAGCACCGGCAAAGAAGACCAGGGCGCCGAAGAAGGGGTAGGGGCTTTCGGGCCTCGCCTCGCTGTGGCGTTGGTGAGTTGATGATTTTGAAGCGGTGCTCTCCGGGCGCCGCTTTTTATGTTTGGCGATGGCCCTGTACCTCATGGGGCAGCGATCTTCGTGCGGGCCACATTTTCAAAGCGGTCTGGAAAAAGGCCGGGGTTCAAGCCCCGGCCTTCTAAACGATGGCGGTCGGTTGCGGATTTCAATGGAACGTAATTGCTCGCTCCGGCACGGAGATCTCTTCCTCTGCGAGGCCGCTGAGTGCGACGACCACCTCGTCAATGGACCAGCCGGCGCTCAGAGCATGGTCGATCAGTTGGTGAAAGTCGGTTCCGAGGTAATCCTTGCACTCGTCAAGACGATCAGCCGAGATAATGATTGCGCGTGAATTCAGGACCTTGGTCATGGCCTTATCCTTTACTGCGAATATAACTGGCGTTACCGGTTATAGTTCCCACTCTGCAGCATGTTCTTGGATGAATACTTAACAGCTTGCGAATTGTTTCCCCGGGACGAAGGACCGGTCGAGATCCGTTGCTCGACCGCCTTTTCTGTCTGGCGGTGGTTGTCCGCCGTCGCATCTCAGGGTTTGTCGTGCTGCTGGCATGACTGATCGCGTTTTGGTAACGCTTGGCGATGCAGGCTGACCCGATGTTCCAAATCACTTACACCATGACGTCTCAGGACTATGCTGCGATGACGCGGGCGCTTACAAGGCGTCCATTGCCGCGCAGCATCCTGACATTGGCACTCTGGCTGTTTTCCGTCTGGTGCCTGATCGTCTTTTTCACCGACACTTACGATCCCGTCGTCATGGCGCGCGCGATCTTCGCCAGCACTTCATCCGTTCTGATTTCGGCGGCAGTTTTCGTTGCGATCACGGTGTTTTCGATTTTCAGCCATTGGTTCGCGTGGGCGATCGCATTTCTCTATTACCGGCAGATCGCCTCCGCGGATGCCACCGTCACCATGACGATGAGCGAGGCAGTCGTGGAAGCCAGTTCGACAGTGGCCGATACGAAAGCGCCGTGGTCGACGGTAAAGCGGGTTCTGCGCGAGCGGGACTATCTGTTCCTGGCGATTTCGAAGCGCGAGGCATTCATTCTGCCACGGCGCAGTTTCGGCCCGGAGGCCAGGTTCGATGCCGCCTGCCGCTATGCGGAGGCTCGGGTCGGTAAGGACGTGCAGGAAGGGTAGGGCTTTCGGGGCCTGATCGTGTGTCGTGTCGTCGGGGCACCCCCTCTGTAAGGCAGGGCAGAGGGGGCCACAGGATGCAACGCCCTCCTGGTGGGGGCGGACCGCGTCACGCCTGCCGACCGGAAAACCATCGGCAGGTCCGGCACCCAAATCCGTTCAATTCCGCACCTCGAAGATCATATTGAACGGCGTTTCGCTCGCGCGGCGGAAGTGGTGATATCCGGCATCCAGCGCCACCTTGCGCAGTTTCATCTCGCCCGCCTGCGCGCCGAGCCCAAGGCCCACTTCCTGGGCCATGGAGGCGGGCGTGCAGATCATCGCCGAGGCGCCGTAATAGACGCGGCCGACGGGGTTCAGATTGTCCTTCAGGCCGTCATGGGCGAAGGGCTCGACGATCATCCAGGTGCCGTCCTTGGCCATGGTCTCGCGGATATGGCGACCTGCGCCGACAGGGTCGCCCATGTCGTGCAGGCAGTCGAACATGGCGACGAGATCGTAATTGCCGGCGGGGAATTCCTTCGCCGAAGCCTTGCTGAAGCTCACCCGGTCGTCGACACCCGCCTCCTTTGCGGCGCGCTTTGCCCGCTCGATCGACGGGCCGTGATAGTCGAAGCCGTGGAAATGCGACTTCGGGAAGGCCTGGGCCATCAGGATCGTCGAGGCGCCGTGGCCGCAGCCGACATCGGCGACTTCCGCGCCGCGTTCGAGCTTTTCCTTCACACCCTTGAGCGCCGGGATCCACTCGGTCACGAGATGGCTGTTGTAGCCCGGCCGGAAGAAGCGCTCGGTGCCGCGGAACAGGCAGGTGCTGTGCTCATGCCAGCCAAGGCCCCTGCCGGTGCGGAAGGCATCCTCTACCTTCGGCTCGTCCATCCACATGGATTGCACGATCTCGAAGGCGCCGCCGAAAAAGGCGGGGCTGTCCTCATTGGCGAAAACCAGCGCCTGTTCGGGCGTCATGGCGAACTTGTTCGAGGCCTCGTGATAGGTGATGTAATCGGCAGCTGCCATGGCGGCGAGCCACTCGCGCACATTGCGCTCGGTGAGGCCAGTCGTTTCGGCCAGCTCCATCGAGGAGCGCGGCCGCCCGTCCATCATCGCCCGGAACAGGCCGAGATGATCGCCGAGCACGACGAGAACGCCCGACACGCTGGCGCCGAGATCGCCCACGAGGCGACCGACGAGCGCGTCGACTTTCTGCATGTCAGGTTGTTGCATATCGGATTTCTGCATATCGGTTTTCTGCTTATCGGTCTTCTTCATGGCACCCTCCTCAGGACGCGCCAGCCCCGGCCCGATGCGATCGACCCTCACGCGATTCTATGCCGGAGCGGCAGGCCGTCAATGCTGCATTCGGGTTAGAGGAGCGGGTGAGGAGCGCGGTGCGCCGCGGGGGAAATGGCGACGACTGTATCGGCCCGAAAATCGAAGGCGGTTTTCTGAAGGCCTGATGCGTAATTTCAAAGTGCAGAGCGTCCTTTGTGCGTCCGAACGGACGTACGGCGCTCTCAGACAGCCCTACTGGAATACCGTCGCCGGCTTGGAAATTAAGTGTCATGCGATCTTTTCCGCGCTATAATGATGTGCGGCGATGTAGACGGAGGTGAAGCCAATGAAGAGGCTCTCAATCATTGCCCTATCGCTGGTGTCGGCGCTGACGAGCGCGCTGCCGGCCGAGGCGTTTCCCACCATTGTCGCCCCTCAGGTCGAGGCGCTGCAAGCGCAGCCGGTGCGTTACCGTGGCGGCTATTATGGCGGCTACCATCACCGCCACCATGGCGGCGACGGCTGGGGTTGGGCGCTCGGCGGCCTGGCCACAGGCTTGATCATCGGCGGAGCGCTGTCGCAGCCCAGATATTATGGCTCCGACCATTATGATCGTGGCTACTACGGTTCCGGCTATTACGGTCCGTACTATTACGGCTCGACGCGATATTACGCGCCAGGCTATTATGCGCCACGCTACTACGCACCACGCTATTATGCGCCTCGCTATTATGCGCCGCGCGTTTACCGCCGCGCCTATTATGGCGGCAATGCGCATGTGCGGTGGTGCTATGCGCGCTACCGGTCCTACAGGGCTTACGACAACACGTTTCAGCCCTATTACGGCCCGCGCCAGGCGTGCGTCTCGCCTTACTCTTGATGGCAGCAGGTGACGATCGGCTAACGTAGCGCATTGCTTCTGCCGCGTCGTCCGCCTGCCTAAAGCGCGTCGCGATCTCTCAGATCCGCTCGCTGCGCTTTAGGTCTTTGTTTTACGCATGGCGTTGTCGCAAAACCGCTGCACACTTTTGCGCGACATGCTTTAGGGAAGTTCGATCTCGCCGTCCACCACGTGGTGGAGGGCAGCGCCTTCCGCCGTCAGCGTCATGCGGACCTTCAGCCTTTTGCCGCCGATCTGCCCGTCGCGCACCGTCTCCTCGATCTTGCGCTGCGAGGTCACGCCGACTTCCTTCAGGAACTTGCGGATCGACATATTGAAGGCGTCTTCGCTCATGGTGAAATCCTCCGTGTCCGGATCCGATTGTAGGGGAAGGCGGGCGATCGGGAAAGCTGGACGGTGGGTGGGGCGCGCCTCGCGATGGAAAAAATACCGTGCTGATCCTCTGCCTGCTTTGCTCCTGCAATGCCATCCTCGTCCTGCTTTTGCTGAGCCGCCGCCGTCCGGCAAGCGAGGCAGTTGCCGGCATATGACAGGTTAGCCGTCGCCGATCCTCAATTCCGGCTCTTCGGCGCAGATCGCTGCGAGGAAATCGATGAATTGCCGCACGCGGGAAGGCATGCGCCGTCCGGCAACGGTAACGGCGTTGATCGGAAAGGGCGGCGGCGCATGCTGGCCGAGAATTCGCGCAACCTCGCCGCAGGCCAGCACATCCGTGAACAGCCAACTCGCGTGGTGGGCGATGCCGAGACCTGCGAGGACTGCCCCGCGGACATGCTCGGCATCGTTCGTGCGGAAGGCTCCGCCACCGTCGATCGTGACCTGCCGGCCGTCTACCTGGAAATCCCACCCGATGATATCTCCCTGATGGACATAGCCGATACGCTCGTGGGTGCGCAGTTCGTCCAATGTTTGCGGTGTGCCGTATTGGGCAAGATAGCCGGCGGAGGCCAGGGTTATCATCCGCATGTCGCCGATATGGCGGGCGACGAGTGCCGAATCCGAAAGCCGACCGATCCGGATCGCCACGTCTATTCCTTCCTCGATGAGGCCAACGTGCCGCCCGGAGACTTCCATCTCGATCGCGACGTCAGGGAAACGCTTCCTGAAATCCGCTAGCCGCGGGATGACGAACATCCTCCCGAATGCTGGCGGGAGAGTCACGCGGACGAGCCCTGAGGGGGCCGACTGCCCTACAAGAACTCTCTCTTCGATGAAATCGAGATCCTGAAGGATACGGACGGCGGCCTCGTAATAGTCCTGTCCTGCGGGTGTTGCGGCAAGGGCACGCGAACTTCTCGCGAGGAGTTGCGTCCCGAGCCGCGCTTCAAGCGCAGCGATCTGTTTGCTGACCGTCGGTTGGCTGACGTTCAGGTCTCGCGCTGCCTGCGAAAAGCTTCCGCTTTCGACGACCCGCACGAACATCCGCATGGCACCCAGCTTATCCATCGATCCCTCCCATCGCGTCGTCGCCACGAGCATGAATTCCAATAGAGAATAGATGCCATTCGTCAAGCCGGTCTGCAATTCGCAGCGAGAATATGAGAATTGACGCCCAGCCGCCGATCCGCGGCCTGGAAGCGAAAGGAATAGTCATGACAATCAAGATCTATGGTGATGCCGGCTCGGGCAGCTTGCGTCGCGTGAATGCGGCTGCGAAGATCATGGGCATTGAACTCGAACGCGTCACCGTTGACCTCTTCAAAGGCGAGAGCCGCACCGACACGTTCAGATCACGTCTCACAACCCTCACGGCCTGACGCCGGTTCTCGAAGACGGAGACACCATCATCTATGAGGCCTCGGCGATCAATCTGTATCTCGCCGGCAAGGTGAATTCACCGCTGGCCGGAGCCACGCAGGAGGAGCGCTTCCAGGTGCTTCAGTGGATGTTCTGGTCGGGCGAGCAGTGGCGCACCTTCACCACCACGATCTTCGACGAGCGCGTGGGAAAGACGGTCATGGGTGTGCCGAAGGACGAGTCCGTCATCACGTTTGCCGAGGGCAAGATCCGCGCTGCAGCTGATGTCCTCGACCAGCATCTCAAGGGCCGAAAGTTCATGGTCGGCAATGCGTTGACCTTTGCCGATATCGATATCGCGGCTCCATTCTCCCAGGTCGATCGCGCGAAGTTTCCGTTCAAGGACTATCCGAACCTGATCGCCTGGCACGACAATCTTCTCCAGTCGTTCCCGGCATGGGCGGAGACGAAGGCTGAGGTCGACAACCGCATGGAAAGCTTCCTCGCGAGCGTCGGCGTGAAACTATAATTTTCGGCCCTCCTGTCCGGCCAGCGCACTGTGGAAATGGCGCTCCGGTCGGGGAGGCCGCCATCCGGCTATTTCTGCAATCAACCAATTTTGACCCTGGCCGGACAGATAGTCCCTTAGCCTTGTGCGTTCTTCCGGACGCACAAGGCCTGCTGCGCGGGCCGACTGCCCTCCAGGCGTTATTTCAGCGGCAGAAACAGTTCCACAACGACCTCATGGACCGGCACGTCAGGGAAGAAGGAGAAATGCCGCTGGCAATAGATCGGGAAATCGCGCGCTTCCTCGCCGCTCGCCGGCAGCCAGTCGCGATAGAGGTAGAGGGCGGCGGGCTCCAGATTGTGGGTATCGTTGACAACGCGGATGACCGCGCAGCGCCCGCCGGGTATCACGCCTGATTTCATCACCTCGTCATCGGCATCGATCGGCCTGTCGGTCCCAACGCACAGATCCATGCTGTAATCGGCGGGGTTTGCAGGCGTCCTCGGAGAACGGAAGATATTGAAGGTCGGGCTCGTCTCGGGCGACAGGCCGGCGGCTTTGCGCCAGGCGATGAAGCGCTCGATGCTGGCGCGGAGGTTTGCCCTGTCGCCCCGATGCTCCAGGATCGCAACCGGCGTCGGGGGCACATCGCGGATCGTCACGTCGTCTTCTTCGTAGATTATCTGCATCAGCTTGCTCCTTGCGTTTTCAAGAGGCCCGAAGGCCGCAAGCCACGGAGCCCAGTCGGGCGATTTCCGGAACGACGAAGGCGATTGCCCGAGCCGTTGCCGAAAGGCGCGGGCGAAGGCATCGGGCGCACCGTAGCCAGCGTCCATCGCTATGTCGGTGACACTCTCACCGGCGTTTGCGGCCAGCCGGTGCGACGCGCGCTTCAAACGGGCGAGCTGGACATAGCGATGCACCGACAACCCGAAGGTCGCCGAGAACTGCCGGTGAAAGTGGAATTTCGAGAAGGCTGCGATGGCGCTTAAAGCGTCCAGGTCCAGATCGTCGTCCAGATGCCGGTCTATGTAATCCAGCACCCGCTGCATCCGGGCATGGTAGTTTCGAAGCGCTGCCTTCATCGTTGCGTATTCTCCGTGGCAGCACCAACTAAGCGCGGGCAGGCGTGATGCGCTCGACCGATCTTGCGGCTTTAGCTCGCGGGGGGCTTGGATCGTCTCATGGGTGATCGGTGTCGTAGCGCAGGCGGTTTTCCCAGATGTTTTCCGTATGCGCTGCCGCCCAATCGGCCAGCTGGCGCACGGTTTCGGACAGGGAATGGCCGAGCGGGGTCAGCCTGTACTCGACCTGCGGCGGGGTGCTGGCGTGAACGGTTCTTTCGATCATGCCGTCGCGTTCCAGCATCTTCAGCGTCCGCGTCAGCATCTGCTGCGAAATGCCGCCGACCTCACGCTTCAGCCCGTTGAAGCGCAGCGCCCCCAGCCGAAGGGCGACGACCACCTGGATCGTCCACTTGTCTCCGACCCGGCTCAGGATCTCACTGACAGCCCTGCAGTCGGCCGCTGTGGGTCTCGCAGTCACATCCATCTGACCTGCTCCTAAACATATGCTTTTGACGGACAATTTTAGGTCCCATAAATGGCTGTGGTCAACATTCCAGACCTTCTCCCGCAGACGCAATGCCGGGATGGGTCACCATCAGGAGACCACCATGAACCTCTTCTACTATCCCGGCGCCTGCAGCCTGGCCGATCATATCGCGCTCATCGAGACCGGGCTTTCCTATAGGCTGATCGCCATCAACCATGACAGGACGACGCAGGACGGCCGCGATTTCCTGTCGATCAATCCCAAGGGCTACATTCCGACGCTCGAGCTGGAGGACGGAACGATCCTGACGGAGAACCAGGTGATCCTCGCCTATATCGCCGAGAAGAGCGGCAAGCTCCTGCCCAAAGACGGCGTCGTTCGGTGGCGTGCGCTCGAGGCGCTCGCCTTCATGTCCTCAGAGATCCATTCGCGATACAATCCCTTCTTCAGGAATTTCTCCGAGCTGGAGAAGGAGCGCGCCCGCGAAGGGCTCGCGCAGGCCTTCGCAATCCTTGCCGATCAGATGGGCGATAAAAAATTCCTCGTCAGCGACGAGATGACGATCGCCGATTGCTACCTGTTCTGGGTGCTGATGGTTGCGCCGAGAAGCGGCGTCGAACTGCCGGAGGCGCTCGGCAGGTTTTTAGGCCGCATGCGGGCGCTGCCATCAGTGACGCAGGCCCTTGCCGAGGAAGGGCTGGGCTGAGCAGTGGTCCGGCTGGCCGGGGATGTGCGCAGCCGGCCAGCCATTCTTCGCGAGCGCTCAATCCAGGAGGACGACAGCCTCGACCTCGAAGAGCATGGGGTCGATGGCGAGTTTCGGCACCGGAACCAGCGTCTGTGCCGGGAGCGTATCGCCGAACATCCGTACTACATTCTCCGTCAGTATGCCCAACTTCGACATATCGTGGCCGACCACGTAGACCGTCAGTTTCACCACCTGCCCCAGGCGGGCGCCAAGCGCGTCGAGCACGGCGGCGAGGTTCGCATAGGCTTGTTCCACCTGAGCGGCGAAGTCCGGCGAGAGAGCGCCGGTTCGGTCCTGTCCGCCTTGGCCCGAGATGAAGGCCAGCCGGCCGGCAGCCGGGGTGATGACTGCCGTGCTGTAGCCGTTCGGTGTCGGGTCGTGCAGATGGGAAGGGTTCACGATAACAGGCGTTGCAGAGGTGGCGGGTCGTTGATGCTGGGACGTCATGGTCTGTCTCCTTGTCGAGTTGCCATGACCCGCCTAGAGTGAATCGGTGCCAAATTTTGGCACCAAATATGCGGGACTGCGCAGAATGAACATCCGCCTCAGACACGACGCCATCGTGCGCATCCTCCGGCGCAACGGAACCTCGACTGTCGATGACCTGGCGGAGGAAGTTGGCGCTTCCAGGCGAACGGTGCTGCGTGACATCGGGGCGCTGCGTGAGCAGGGCTTTCTCATCCATTCCGAATCCGGCCGAGGTGGCGGGCTGCAGCTCGACCCGGAATCGGTGCAGACCACGGCCCGGCTCTCCGTGACCGAGGTGTTTGCGCTCCTGATCAGCGTAGCGGCCATGCGCGCGGCCCGCTCCCTTCCTTTCTCCGATCTTGCCGATGCGGGGCTCGCGAAGATCGAAAGGGCACTTTCGGCAGACAAGGTGCGGGACCTGCGGCGGCTTCTTGACTGCCTCTATGTCGGGCAATTGTCGCCCAGGCAGGATATTTCGGACATTGGCTCGATCGATTCCGCGCTGCTGCCGGCCTTCGAGACGGCCTTCCTCCAGCGGCTGCATCTTCGTTTCCGCTACCGTGACGCCAAGGGGATGGACACACTGCGCGAGATCGAGCCGCAGGCCATGCTCATCCTGCCGCCACTTTGGTATCTCGTCGGCTGGGATGCCGCCCGCGCGGATTTCCGCCATTTTCGCATGGACCGGATCAGCAAGCCGGAGATTGTGGAGGGCACGCAGTTTCGTCGAAGGCACGTGCCCTTCGAAGATGATGTCTGCCCTTTCAGCGAAATGGCGCGTTGAATATCATCAAGATCGAAGCCTGCGCCGCAGCTTGGTCAACCCTACCTTGAAGTTATCCGGCAAACCTTTAGTTTCTACTATAATAATCGCGGGAACATGCAGGCAATGACTGGGCAGTCCGTTCATTCGTTCGAGATATTCGAGGAAGCAGCCTGCGATGCGGGGATCTATACCTGGGATATCGTCAGGAACCTCGTCTTCGCAGACAGCGCGCTCGCCGAACTTTTCGGCCTCGATGCTGCTGCCACAGTACGCGGCCTGCCGCTGGAAGACTATCTTGCGCGTGTCCATCCCGATGACCGGCCGCAACTGGCAAAGAAGATCTCGGAAGTGCTCGTTGCCGATATCGCACAGCAGAACACCTATCGCGTAGAGGGCAGGGACGGGCGGTACCGGATGGTCGCCGCCTTCGGCCGGGCCTTTCGCGATCAGAGCGGATCACCCATCCTCTATTCCGGCATCGTCGTGCCGATGGCCGAGCGCGAGCATGAGGGATCGCTGACGCATTAGAACGGCTTTGCCGTCATCCGCGCTCGACCGATCCTGCGCTCATGCTCTGTGCATTTCTCCGCAACAAGGGCATTCCCGCTCGTGTGCGATGCGGCTTCGCATCCTATTTCTCGGCGGAGTGGGAACATCACTGGCTCTGTGAATGCGCGGCGCGCAGGCCGGACTCGGGAGCAAATGGCTTTCAGGCCTTCGCCTGCTCATAGGCCATGAATAGATCGGTTACGAGAACGCCGTTGATCCGCATCCCAGTCAAATCGGCATCCTTGATGTCCGAATCTGCCAACGTGACGCCGCTTATGGTCAGTCGCGACAGGTTCGCATTCGTGATGGCAGCTCCAGACAGATTGACGTTGTTAAAGCGCGCGTCTGCCAGGGTGATATCGTCAAAAATCGCTTCGCTTAAATTGGTATCAGTGAATCTTGCCTTGGTCAAAACAGCGTAAAACCGTGCGTCCGCGAGGTTTACGCCGTCGAAATTAGCGCCTGACATATCGGCGCGCTGGTAATGCGCTCCCTGCATCTGAGGGCCATCAAATTGGTTGTATTCTTGGGGATCGCCCATTTTGTACCTCCGGTCGGTAGTGCCTCAGTTTGAATTTTGAGCCGGTTGACAGGCTATCGAATCCAAGCTCGGTTTACTATATGCTTAGCGGAAAGCGATTGGAGGCGGCATGGCGTATTTTGTCAAAGTCATTCCCCCTAGCAGGCGGGCGCGTATTCACATCGGAGAATGCAAGTTTTGCCGCGATGGGCAGGGGATGGCGAACCAAGACAAGGGAACCGGACCGACATATTGGTATCCGCGCTACCCCTCTCCTGGGCTGGAGACACTCGCAAGCGCTAAAAGGTATATGGCTGACCTAGGTCAGCGCTATTACGATACCGACGTGTGTTCATATTGCATGAAAGAAGAAACTTGATGCCAACCGGAAAGGACAGAAGCGCCCCGCCGACGTGATCGGCAACGCAGTGAAGGTTTAGCTAGGCTTCTTCGTAAGCCGCTGAATCTTGAAGTCTAGGTAGTCGCGGATAAACTCGTACCGTTCTTTCGATGGGCTACCCTTGTAACGTATCTTGATTTCGTCGCCACCGTCGTCAATCAAGCGTTCTTCGCTCCACCCTTCGTCGGGCTCATCTTCGATGGTTGGCGGCAAGGCACGTGTCGGTGGCAGCGATGCGGCTGGCTTCTCTTCTTGTACGATAATGCTATCCATTTCTACGGCCGCTTTCTCTCCCTCCAAGAACACCCATAACTTCCCTTCGTGCTCCTGAATCGACTCAACGCGCTTTGGCTTGGGGAGCACAAACGCGCCATTGATTTCGACCTGCACGAGATCACCAGTTTTGGCTTTAGGCGTAGCTGGGAGCGATCCCGCTGGTTCCTCCGCCGGTAACTGAATGTTATCAGAACTTGAGATTCCTGCATAGGATAAAGTTGCCCGATAAACTCGCAGGACCTCCGAAGCAGCCTTGTCGGTGAAAACCGACCCTTCGAAGAGTTGCCCACGCTCTGACGTCAGGTAATAAAGCGGGACGTTGTCGTTGAGGCCGGCCGTGTCTCCAAATTTATTCCACAATTCAGCAAAGATAGGCGGGTTAAGCGCTGCCTTCTTCAATCCCTGCGCCCTTTTTTCCTCGGGGGCATGCGGGTGCAAGATGCCTTGCGCCAGAGGGGAAACCCTCATCCGGCGGCCTGTAGGACCGGCGACGTTCTCCAGCAGCCCATATTGGAGCAGGGTCGCAAAAGTCTGGATAGTAGCGCTGCTAGTGACGGGTTTTCCGTAGGCTTTCGCCAGCACTTCTCTCGGCTGCGCATGATCACGGATCTGGGAGTAGATCGTCTTGACGCGCTCCATAGCGAGGTCGAGCGATATATAAGGAAATGCCGGGCTACGCTCCTTCGGGAGCATGGAAACCTTGGTATCGCTGTTGGCCTCTGACATTTTTCTCTCCTTGCCGATAACGGCTTATCGGGTATTTGAGGTGAAAAGTCAAGTGATAACCCGATAAGTACTTGTCGGGTGACCCGAATGTCGCTATAGATGGCCAAGAAGGAGAATCGTGATGATCGCGAGAAGAGTGATGGGCCAAAGCGTAACGCCGACCGGCGGCCGCGGCCCTTCCAAATAGAAAAGCCGCTACCCAGCCCTGGCAGGAAAGGTAGCGGCTCTAGGTCGGCAACAGCGGCGGACGGCTTTCGGGCCGTCCGCTCTTGCACTCGTAGCTCAGTGGATGGAGCAGGAGTTTCGTAGCTTCCCGATCACAGGTTCAAGTCCTGTCGAGTACTTCACCCAATCACTACGGCTGTCGCTATCTAACATAGTGATAGCCGTTTGTGAATCAAAGTTTTATGCGAGTTTCATGCTTGTACTAAGCATAAAAGTTCAGATTACAGGGGCATGAACAAGATGCCCACGATCGACGCTGGCAACGCGAAGCCGTTCGCGGAATTTGTCTACGCCGCCTGGCCCCTTGCGCTCCACATCTGAAATGTCTCCGGTTGGTGTTCGTCCGCAACCGCCTCCAGGTAACGCGGCTTCCAGACCTCCCTGATGAACGTTTCCATTGTGGTGGGCATCGGCGGGCGAACCTCGTGGTCGCCGTGGAACCGGATCAGGCCATTGTTCAAAGCGTTGGCAGTCAGGGTGTCATCGTGCCATCTCTCTGGCGTTCCGAAGCGCTTCACAAATTCGGCTTCCACATCCTTGCGCGTTGTTTCGAGATAGCGGTACTCTACCGGCCGGCCGATCTCCTTGCCGATGATCGCGGCCAGTTCATTCATCGAGATGTCTTCCGAGCCGACCTCGCGGATCACCCGGTGCCTGCCCGTCGGATTGATCAGCTCCCTGGCCGCAAGCAATGCGATGTCATCCGTCGCCACCCAGGGCATCTTCAGATCGGGCTGACAAGACCAGGCGATCCGACCATATCTCGCGACCGGCGCCATCCACGCCAGCACGTCCTCCATGAACCAGGCGGCGCGCAGATGGACCAGGTCGATATTGGCAAGTTCGTTCAGCTTCTGGTCCAGATGGTAGAAACATTCAAAATGGCCGGTCTTGCCTTTCACGTCCGATCCCATGGCCGAGAGGCTTACAGCCAGTTTGACCGGGGAATTGCCGAGTGCATCGACGAAGCGCTGGGCAACCACGGGATAGTGGCCTTGCAGGTTGTTCCAGTCGGTCTTGACCATCAGGAAGGCGGCATCGGCGTCCTGAAAGAACTTGTCGAGCTCTCCCGCGCCAGTGTCAAAACTTCCGAGGAATGGCTCTGCTCCGATTTCGGCCAGTGCCTCCAGGGCTGGACCGCCCCTCGACAGGGCCTTTACCTGATGCCCTGCGCCAAGCAGGTTCCGGGTGAGTTGGGCGCCGACCCTGCCGGTTGCGCCGACGACAGCAATTCGCATGATAGTCTCCATCGGGTTGTCGATGTCCGCTTGTAGCCAATTGCACTGCACGCGAATTTGGAGATAATGCCATATGATCTCCAAATCAGGCCAATCCGCCAGGAGGCGGCGCCCCTGCAGCGTGGACTTCGATCCCGATCCCGACCGGTTGGGTCGCCCGGCGGTCGCCCTGCATGTCGACTTCAGCGACTACGAAGCCGAGGTGCCGCGCCACCAGCATCGGCAGGGACAGCTTATCCTTGCCTTGCATGGGGCGGTGACCTGCACGGCCGCAAACGGCCTTTGGATCGTCCCGCCGGACTGCGGGGTCTGGATCCCGGGCGGCGTGCCGCACAGCAACCAGGTCACCTCCAACGCCCGCCTGTCCTACCTGTTCGTCGAACCTGACGCTGCGGCGCTGCCGCAGGAATGCTGCACGCTGTCCGTTTCGCCGATGCTGCGCGAGATGATCCTCCGCCTGGCCGATCAACCGGGCGGCTATACGTCTGATGATCATGTCGGCCGGCTTGTGCGGGTCTTGCTGGACGAACTGGCGCTGATGCCGAAAGATGGGCTGGAGCTGCCGGTATCCAGCCACCCCAAGATCGCCGCGATCGCCGCCGCCCTGACGGCGGAGCCGGGCGACCGCCGGACCCTCGCGGAATGGGCAGACCATGTCGCCATGAGCGAGCGATCCCTGAAGCGGCTGATGGTTCAGGAAACGGGGCTGACTTTCGGCCGCTGGCGGCGACAGCTGCACCTCGTCATCGCGCTGCGCGAACTCGCCGGCGGCGCCACGGTCCAGAGGGTGTCGAGCGACCTCGGCTACGAGTCCGTCACCGCCTTTATCGTCATGTTCAGGAAGGCGCTCGGGACGACACCGGCGCGCTACTTCGCAACGCGGCCGGCTGGCTTAGCCCGATAAGCGGTCCGCCTGGCTCGACAGCGGCGCGTGAGCCTGCTCGCGAAGCCAGGCGCAGAGCTGCCGGGGCGCGAGACGGGTGTCGTCTGCGCGCATCAACGCAAAATGCCAGGCCGGCCCGCTCAGCACATAGGGGAAAGGGGCGATCAGCAGTCCCTTTTCCAGGAGCGGGCGAAACAGCAAAGGCGATAGAAGCGCGACACCTGCGCCTGCCACTGCTGCATTGGCGTCCAGCTCGTGCGTGGGGTAATCGACTGCGACAAACCGCAGAGCCTGCGGCGTCTCGCATTGAGCGACCGTGAACCACGCCTGCCAATCCGGATGCGGCAACAGCTCCAAACCGGTGAGTGCCTCCGGCCTGTCCAGGGTTCGCGTTCCAAGCAGGCCGGGCGCCAGCATGGGTGTCACTTCGACTGGTGCGAGCCGGTATTCGTCAAGCCCTTCCCAGCCGCCACGACCCGTTCTTATGGCGACATCGAACGCGCTGGGGTCGCGAATATCGGCGGAGACGTCGACCTCGATCGGCGATCCCGCTGCCAGGGGATAATGCGCCAGCCGGGGTGCCAGCCAGCGCGAGGCGAATGTCGGCGGCGCCGTCAATCTGAGAGGCGGTGTCGCCGCCTGAAATTCATCGAGCGCACCGGTAATGCCATCCAGTGCGTGGCGAATTCTGGCAGCCAATCGAGCGGCCGCAGCCGTCGGCACGACGCGTCGCCCCGCGCGCACGAACAATGGCTGGCCAAGCTCGGCCTCGAGCGTCCGGATACGGAGACTGACGGCCGCGGGCGTCAGGCACAGGCGTTCGGCGGCGCGGGCAAAGCTGGAGGCGGAAACGCACGCTTCCAGAATTCGCAGAGACTCCAGTGGCGGTCGCATGATCTCTTCTCTCTTGATGAGTTTTGCTTGTGAAGATGCCAAGCAAAGCGCGTTTTGGGGGTAGGGCGCCTTCGGCTAGAGCTTGTCGCGCAAACCGCAGACCCCGCGCGCGGCGGGTCGATCCTTAAGATCGCGACGCGCTTCAGGGCTCACGAAAACAATAGGCGATCCGACATGTCCCTGCAATCTCGGCACTTGATGACACTCTTCATGACACTTCATCCGGCGATCGAGCTCGGCCAGACGCCGGCCGGCAACCGCCGCGTGTTTCCCGTTTCCGGAGGCCATTTCCGGGGCGAGCGCCTGAAAGGAGAGGTGTCGCCGCTGATCGGTTCCGACCTCCTGCTCGGGCGCGCGGACGGCACGTTTCAGCAGGATGTCAGGCTCCTGCTTACCGCTGACGACGGCGGCCTGATCCTGATGACCTACCGCGGCGTCCGGCGCTCTTCTCCTGTCGTCGACGAGCGTCTCGCAAGGGGCGAAGCGGTCGATCCCTCGGACTATTATCTGCGAACGACACCCTGTTTCGAGACGGCCGCACCGCCGCACGCGTGGCTCAACCAGATTGTCGCGGTTGCGCAAGGCGGCCGGCGTGCAGGTGGCGTCGAGTACGATGTCTTCGAAGTTCTATGACGGACAACAGGAACTTTTACCCGCCTGAATTGTTGCGTGATGACGCCCCAATCAGGAGAACAATCATGAAGCCTTTCCTCATCGCCGGACTTGCCGTGCTGATCGCATCGCCCGTGCTTGCGCAGTCGGCGGCAGAAAAAACCGGTGTCAATTCCGCCCTCGGCGTTGCGCCGAAGACGGAGGATTTCGTGGCGGAAGCTGCGACATCAGACATGTTCGAGATCGAATCCAGCAAGCTTGCGGTCGAGCGCGCCGATGCACCGACCAAGGCTTTCGCAGAGCAGATGGTGAAGGATCACCAGAAGACGACGCAGGAATTGAAGGCGCTGGTTTCCGGCGGCAAGGTGAAGGCGACGATCCCGCAGGCGATGACATCGGGGCAGAAGTCGATGCTCGACAAGCTCAAGGGCCTGCAGGGCGAGGATTTCACCAAGCAATATCATTCCGACCAGGAAGAGGCTCATGAGGACGCTGTCGATCTCTTCAAGCGCTACGGCGACGAAGGCGAGAATGCGGACCTGAAGGCCTGGGCCGCCAAGACGCGCCCGGCGCTGGAGCATCACCTGCAGATGGCGAAGGATTTGAACAAGTAGCGGACGGTCTGTCATCGAGCGCGTTTTGCTGTACCCGACCTGCTAGAGGTCGGGTACACCGTTTGAGCGTAACCTTATACCTGCCGCAAACCGCCGTCGACGCACAGTTCGGCACCGGCGATGTAACTCGCGTCGTCGCTCAACAAGAACAAGGCGGCCGCAGCCACTTCTGAAGGCCGCGCCATTCGCCCCATCGGGATCGGAGCGACAAGCGCCGCACGCATGTCTTCCGGAACCGCAGCCATCATTTCCGTATCCGTTGGGCCGGGCGCAACCACGTTGACGCGTATACCTTTGGGCGCGAGTTCTGCCGTCCAGGTTCGGGCATAGGAACGGACGGCCGCTTTGGTGGCGGCGTAGGTTCCGTACGAAGCATAGCCCGCACTATCGGCAATGGATCCGACGAGGACGACGGACCCGCCTCCCGTCATCGCGGGGAGAGCCGCCTGCAGGCCGAAAACCATCCCGCGGACGTTGACGCCGAAGTGGCGGTCGAAATGGTCCGGCGTTATTTCAGCGATTTGCGCAGGCTCGGAAAGGCCTGCATTCAATACGAGCGCGTCGATACGGCCGAATGTTTTGCGCACTTTTTCGACAGCCTCCACCATATCTTCGGGGACACTGGCATCGGCGGCAATGCCGACCGCGTCATTGCCGATAGCCTTGGCCGCCTTCTCGGCATCTTCACTTCTGCGACTGGTAATGAAGACCTTCGCCCCTTCGGCAGAAAGCCGCTCTGCAATTGCCAAGCCGATACCCTTGGCGCCCCCGACGATGAGGGCAACCTTGTTACTCATTCGAGCCATCGTGAATCCTTTCAATTGATGGTCTCGTCATGATATACGTCCTATATCTGGTATCAATTACGCACCTGAAGTAGCCTAGATATGAATGAGTATACCGACCTGGAAGCACTTTCTCAGTGCGCCTTTGACGACATGGCACGGGTTCGCCCGGTGCTCGACAAGATCGCTGACAAATGGACGATCCTGATCCTCACGGTGATCTGCCCCAAACCCTCGCGCTTCAACGAGATCAAGCGGCGCCTCGATGGGATCACGCACAAGGCTCTGGCCGACGCTTTGAAAAGGCTTGAGCGGAACGGCCTTGTGACGAGAACCGTACTGCCAACGCAGCCGATTGGCGTGGAATACGCAATTACGCCACTCGGCCATTCACTGCGGCAGCCGTTTGAAGCACTGTGTTCATGGGCAGCGGCCAACGGCGATAAGGTCGAGGCAGCCACGCTGCGCTATGACAATACGGGAAATCGTTGCTGACGATGTCGCTATGATGGCTTCAGCGCATTTCGAGATAGCTGAACGACAGCCCTCAGCCCAAAGCGGACGAAAGTCGTATAATCGCAAACACGCGAAGCCGCACGTATTTGGTCAGGTCATATCTCCCTGGTTCTGAAAACATTTTAGGAGCATTGCGGTGAGAACACGGATTTTGCGGGACGGATTCTGCCCTGGGGGCCGGACAACATAGACGCCGATTTTAGGTGGGGGAAACTGCGGCATGACTTCCACGAGAGCGCCGGAGGCTAAATGAGCCTCGATCAAACCGACGGGAAGAACCGCGAGTCCAAGGCCTGCCAGCGCTGCCGAGACGAGGGCCGCGCCATTGTCTGCCTTGAACCTGCCCTGCACTTTCATCGCGACGACTTTTCTGCCTACGACGGCGGGAAAAGTTTCCGTCCCCAACATGACGCATTCGTGCTTGACGAATTCTTCGGGCGTCTGGGGCGCGCCATGACGCTCGATATAGTCGGGACTTGCTACCCATTTCGCAAGGATCGGACCGACAAATTTTGCGACGAGACTGGAATCCCGCAAAATGCCGACGCGGATTGCGCAGTCGTAGCCCTCGCCGACAAGGTCGACGATGTGGTCACTGTAGCACGTGGTGATATGAAGCTTGGGATGCTGGCGCGCCATGTCCGCCAAGACTGGCGCGAAATGGGTCGGACCGAAAGAAAGTGGCGCGGCAATGCGCAGCCGACCACGAAGTTCGCCTTCAGGCGATAGCGTCTCTCTTGCCGATGCTATTTCGGCGACGACACGCGCCGCATAGTCGCGAAATGTCATCCCGGCTTCCGTGAGCGCTGCGCCACGCGTGGTGCGTGCCAGAAGCTGGACGCCAAGTTCTGTTTCCAGGCGCAAAAGTCTGCGGCTGACGATTGACTTCGCGATCCCGAGACGCCGGGCGGCTGGCGATACACCACCGGCGTCAGCGACCTCGACAAATGTCTGAAGCTCTTCAATATCCAACTTCGGCGTTCCTTTTCTTGCGACACAGAGTACCGGGAAACCAAACTATCGTGCCGAAGCTGGGAATGGCAGTGGTCTTTAGGTGCGCACCCTGCTTCGTGTAGGTGCCGCGCGATCTTCAATCACCGCGAGAAAGCAGAGATCATCATGACATTTCGCAACGGCCTTAATTCCCTCCTTCGCCCCGAAGACTCCGTCCTCGTGCTGATCGATCATCAGCCGTTTCAGCTGACAAACGTCAACAGCCACGACCCGCAGGCAGTGGTGAACGCGACGGCCGCGCTTTCGAAGCTGGCCAAGGCATTCAAGGTGCCGACCATTCTGACCAGCGTCCTCGTCGAGCGCGGCGGCAAGCTCTTCCCGCAAATCACCGACGTGTTCCCCGGCCAGGAGGTGATAGACCGGACCTGGATCAACACCTGGGAAGACAGCAAGGTCGTCGACGTGGTCAAGGCGACCGGCCGCAAGCAGCTCGTCATCGCCGGTCTGTGGACGGAAGTGTGCGTCGCGATGCCCGCGATCCAGGCGGCTGGCGAAGGTTGGGACGTGACGGTTGTGACCGACGCCTGCGGCGGAGCCTCGGCCGAGTCCCATGAGGTTGCGATCCAGCGTATGATCAGGGCCGGCGTGAACATGATGACCTGGCTTGCGGTGGGGTCGGAGTGGCAGCGCGACTGGGCTCGGCTCGACACCGCCGCCCTGTTGCCGGATATCCTGATGGCACACGCAGGCGGTAGTGGCATCGCCTATTTCTGGGAACAGCAGCTTCTGAACACACCCGTACCAGTCGCAGAGTAAGAAGAGAGGGATGACGCCGATCCCTTGCCGGGCGGCGTCATCCATTTCACTGCCCGCGTTCTATGCTGGGCGCCTAAACGATGCCGGTCACCGGTGCAACCGTCGTGCCGCAACGCACATGCAATCATTGACGCAACGGAAGCGTCGTGGAAAAGCAATACCGGGCGATCTTCCATGCGTTGTCCTGGTCCTTGTAGAACACGAACAATTCGTGATTGGCGTCGGGAACGCGCTGTTCGATAGCCTTCACGGTCACAAAGCCGTTCGAGTTCGTCCGGACGAACGCCCAGTTTGGCGCGATCTGCATAATTTCGTCGACCTGCAACTCGGTATGGAAAGCTATTGCCTGGAATATCCCTTCATACGCAGCTTTGATTGCATCTACGCCGACAGTTGAGGAACGGTTCGGAGCCATGAACACGCCATCCGGCGAAAAAAGCGATATCACCGTGTCCGTATCGGAGTTGTTTAACGCTGCCTCGTAGGTCTGCAATACACGCTCGATCTCGGCTCGCGCCGATGCAGCATTGTCATCGGTGACCGCATTTGAGAGCCTTCTCATCGTCTCTATTCTCTCTTCTGGTTGAAAGTGAGTTCGCCGCGGGACCGTATAGCGCTCTTCGCTAGTCCAGTAGTGCCAGACCCCGTCCAGCTCTGTTGCTACAAGAGGAACGCTCCGTGGCTTCAGAAAGTTGATGGCCGCGGACCCGCTGCGTTCTTTCAACGGCCCTACGCTCGTAGGCAGTGCCATGCCGTTCCGCGGCCTCGCGTTCCCTCAGGCGATCGCGCCACCATCGGCAGTCAAGATAGAGCCAGTGATGATGCTCGCGGCGGGACTTGCTAAAAACACGACCGCGTTGGCGACTTCGCGCGGCTCGGCGAAGCGTCCCAGTGATGTCATGCCCCGCTGGAATTCGGCGGCGGGACCGTTCGCCGGATTCGAGTCCGTGTCGGTTGAACCAGGCTGCACGAGGTTGACGGTGATTGCACTGGGCCCCAGCTCTCGCGAAAGACCACGCGTGAAAGAGGTAAGAGCCGCTTTGGACATAGCATAGGCCGTTACGCCTGGGAACGGTACGCGTTCGCCGAGACCCGATCCGATGGAGATAATGCGTCCACCTGCCTTCAGATATGGAATAGCGGCTTTTGCAAACAGCACAGGTGCACGAACGTTAATATCCATCATCTTCTGATAGGCTTCGACATCGAGGTCGGCGATCGTGCCATTCATCCCGACCGCAGCAGAGTTGACGAGAATATCGAGCCCACCCAGCTTATCGAAAGCCTCATTCACAGACTGCTGGATCGCCTCGGGATCGGCGCTGTCGGCTTGAATCGCAAAGGCACGTCGCCCCGTGCGCTCTATGGATTCGGTAACATTTTTGGCTCTCGCCTCCGAGTTCTGGTATGTGAACGCGACATCAGCGCCGTTCTCTGCCAGAGCGAGCGCGATTGCCGCTCCGATCCCGCGCGAGCCGCCTGTGACAAATGCGAGTTTGCCCTCAAGATTGATCATGTGTTCCTCGTTCGATTGTTGGATTTGTCGAGCTCGATCCATAGGCTCGGCAGACAATATCTGAGAGCGGTAGGTTACCTCCCGTAGTGTCAACTAGCGGAACGTTGTGTCGCGCAATGAGGAACAGTTGCCCGCAGGGTGAAAAGGTTTTTCACCGCTGGTCTGCTTCCGGCGCTTTACTGGGTGCTTTACTGGTTCGATGACCGCTATTCGCGCAGAGCAGACGCTATTCATACCCGCACGTTACCGTCACACCAGCACCGCCTCGCCACCTCCATCACCTTCCGCGCCGGACCCGCAAGCCGGCTGATCTGCCAGCAGAAGCACGACATCGAGCGGCGTGGCCGGGGTCCATTCTTCTGCTGGACGATCAAAAGACGTGAACCTAAAAGAGAAACCTCAGAACCGCCGCTTGAGGGAGACGTAAATTTGAAACGCATCGAGATGAAAGTAAGCGGCGGCTGCCAGTGCGGCGCGGTGCGCTACCGTGCGACCGCCATGCTCGACAATTCGCATCTCTGCCATTGCCGCATGTGCCAGAAAGCCTCGGGCAATATCTTTGCCGCTCTGGTCGCCGCGCCCGATGATGCGCTTACCTGGACACGCGGCAAGCCTGATGTCTGGAAGAGTTCGGAGCTTGTCGAGCGCGGCTTCTGCGCCAATTGCGGCACGCCCTTGTTCTTCCACCATCTCGAAAACGGCCGCACCAACCTGATGATCGGTTCGCTCGATAATCCCAACCTTTTCCCGCCGCATGCCAATACCTGCACCGAGAACATGGTGACGTGGTTCGATACGATCACGGGCATCGAAAATACCGGTGCGACCGAAACCAACGGCGCCGACTGGGCGGCTGCGATCAAGAAGAGCGGCAACCAGCACCCCGATCACGACACGGACGCATGGGCGGTGAGAGGGCGTGACGGCTGAACACCTGATCAGGCGCTTGCCGGTGCGGCCGGCCGCGGCTCGATGCCGATTTCGACCAAATCGATCGAGACGGCGACCCGATCGAGAATGGGCCGGTTGTCCGCGTCGGTCGCGTGAACCCTGCGCTTCGTCGGGATCATCAAGCCGTCGACATTCCTGACATCGCTTGCATAGTTGGCGCTCCTGGTGCCGCCCATGATGTCGACGCTGTAGTCATGGCGCCGCAGCAGGCCATCCGCATTGAAATAGAAGGTCTGCACGGTGGAATGGCTGGGGACGGTCGAGGGGAAGGTTACCTTCAGCCGGCGCCAGATTTCATCCTCCTCCTGCCACGGCTCAACCTCCTCCGTCCCGAAACCGGGAAGCGTGAAGAGGAACGGCGTCGTCAAATAGGTCCACATGGCATAGCCGGTGAAATAGATCAGATGCTGCTGGTCCCAGCGGGTGGTGATCGTGTGTCCTTCAAAGAAGGAGCGCGGCGCGAGCCGTTGCTCGATGACTTCGCCACTGTCCGCGACGACAGCCGTTCGCTCCGGCTCCCAGACGCAGTGCTGTCCCTTCTCCAGAAAGGGGGTGAATTCGGTATGCGGACGATGGGTGGAGATCGAGGTACGGATGTCGGCATAGACATCCGGCCAGCCCTTCACATGCCAGACCGTGCCGCCAACCTTGATATGCGCATGCAATTGCTCGATCTGCTGCCAGCGTTGCAAGCCGCCATGCGCTTCGATTGCGAGATCCAATAGGTCGTTCACTTTCAGACCCTCCGGTTCGTGATGATCATAAAGGTTTAACTTTGAAACCTATCGACTTCTATTCCTGTATGGTTTAATTTTGCAACCATTATTTGGATGAAAGGCGAGAAAATGAAGGGCAAGCGAACTGACATGGGGGACGCCCAGTGCGGCATCGCGCGGTCTCTGCAAGCCGTCGGTGATTGGTGGTCGCTCCTCATCATCAGGGAGGCATTCAAGGGGCGTCGACGATTTTCCGAATTCCAGAAGAGCCTCGGGCTCGCAAAGAATATCCTGTCGGTTCGCCTGCGAAAGCTCGTGGAGGAGGGCATCTTCACGGTGCAGCCGGACCCTGACTCCGCACTCAGCCACCTCTATCTTCTGACGCCGAAAGGGTACGAGCTGAGCGTGGTCCTTGTCGCTCTCTGGCAATGGGGGGAGGAGCATTGCTTTGAGCCCGGGGAACTGGATTACGCCGTTGTCGACAGCCTGACCGGGCAGCCCTTGCAGAAGCTTCAGCTTACGGCCGAGGATGGGCGATCTCTGGGACCGCAACAGTTTCGCATTGAAGCCAGGGATCGTTGATCCCAGGGATCGTTGATTTCAGGGATCGTTGATTGAATTTCGGCCTCCGCGGCCAATCGGATAGAGCGCCGCCTCCCGTCCACCTGATGAGCCTCGGATAAGCGAGGATGATTTTCGTATCGCTCCATTCTGCTTGCGGCCGGTCGCCGCCGGCGGGCCTCTATCTCGTCCGCTCGGCGGGGCAGCATCCGGCACGGAAGATATCCGTTCTCACGGCTCCGCCGCCTTTGGGCGGAGGGCGCTGAGGTGCGGATGGTGTGGGGGTCCGAATGGACGCCCGGCGCTCTCATCTAGCGGTATCTGTGGTCGCCTCCCGGCGATTGCGCTCAATTTCACTCATATTCGACAGAACCCAGCGCGTCAGCTGCGTCAAAGGCTCGGCAAGGGACCTGCCGAGGGCGGTAAGGCTATATTCCACCTGAGGCGGGATTGTCGGATAGACCTTTCTGGAAACGAGACCATCGTTTTCAAGAGCACGTAAGGTCCGTGTCAGCATCTGCTGGCTGATGCCCCCGATAAGCCGGCGCAGTTCGTTAAATCTCCTCGGACCATCGAGCAGCATCGTGATCGTCATGATCGTCCACTTGTCACCAATGCGGCCAAGCATCTGGCTGATTGGACGGCAGTCGATGCTCGTTCCCGGTTGCGGCGGCGGGGTAGGTAAATCCATGTGACCAGGCCCTAAAATTATGCGTTCTTGTGCCGATGTAGTCTGGCGGACATATCTAGTCAGCAAAACATACTACCACAGGAGATGTTATGACTGACCAGAAAACAATCGCGATTTTTGGTGCCGGCACAGGGCTGGGTGCTTCCGTCGCAAGGCGCTATGGAAAGGCCGGATTCCGCGTCGCACTCGTCGCCCGCAACGCCCAGTCTCTTGACCAGAGGGTGTCTGAGCTGTCGGCGCAGGGCATAGACGCAACTGCCTTTCCCGGCGATCTCAATGAGATCGACGCAATCGCGGCTCTGGTGGAAAAGATCGAAGAGAAGTCGGGGCCGATTCACACCGCCGTTTTCGCGCCTGTCGGCAGCTTTCGTATGCTTCCGGCTGTCGATCTGACGGCCGCCTTGCTCAAGGAACTCGTCAATATTCTGACCTTGGCTCCAGTCGAAGTCGTCCGTGCGGTATTGCCGGGCATGCTTGCTCGCGGCAATGGGGCGATCATCGTCGCGGACGGTCTTTCGGCGGTAACGCCGATGCCCGGATTGAGCGGCCCAGGACCCGCCTTTGCCGCCACGCGCAATTACATCCTCGGCCTCCACGAAGAGATCAAGGCGCGCGGCGTGTTTGCCGGGATGCTCCACATCGGTGCGATGATCGACAACTCCACCGGCCTTCGAGTCGCGGCCGCAAGTGGCATGCCGCTCGATGATCCGCGCTTGACGACAATCGATCCCGACGTACTTGCCGAGGAAATCTGGTCGATGGCCGCCGACCGGTCTCGTGCCGAGTCGATCCTGCCAGCCGGTCGCTACCCGCACTGATCAACAGGCCATCATAGGGGGGCAGCGGCAATACCGCTGGCCCCGCTCAAGATGAGCTTTGTTCTATGCGAGGCCGCTCGAAGGCAGTTATGCCAAGAAGCAATACATCCAAACGACTGCGTTGCCCGTATGCCTCAGGTCATGTCAGCATATGCGCTGTACTCACCGGATTGCCTGTCCCTGAAAAGATAAACGGCCGGCTGGCCTCCTCGGGTGACTTCCGCGAAGTCGAAGTCGTCAGGAAAGTGCCACTCGTCAAGCGCCTTCCGGCAGGCCGATATTTTCGCATCGTCCGCCTCGGCCAGCAAAATGGCCCCATCGATCTCGCCCACGAAGACCATGGCGTCCGTCTCGGAAAAAAGCCATTGATTGGTCTGCCAGCTTTCAAAACCAGGCGTCCTGTTGCACACTGTGTCGATCGTTTGTTTCGGGACGTTCTTCGGTATCGAATGGGCGTCGTTGAAAGAGGCATCCCACGTCCTCTGGGCTTCGCCGCTGTGGATACACCATGGGCATACGTGCGGAATGTCTTCCCTGCAGTAGATCGGGCCGCGGTACATGAATTCCCGCTCTTTTCCGCAGCATGGGCATGTCGCACGCATCGCCACGATGCGCCGTTCGCGATGGGATCGGGAAAATACTCGAAGTCGGGAAGATCTTCTCCGGGTACCGTCATCAGTGACTCCGTATCGACATTGCAGGGAAGATGGATCGAGCACATGCCATCGCTTGCCACATCTAGGCATAACGTAGACCGGTGGAAACTCACATTTTTGACAGGGCGCTTCGGCTTCTGCCAATCGCCCCTGCAATGACTGCTCATAACGCCGTGACCGGTCATTCGCGCCGCACCCCGTCAAGGTCGTAAACCGACTCTAGGCGGTCTCCGTCAATTTCCACTTCCGCTTCGCAGTTTACAGGCGCATTCAAAGGGATGGCCATGCCGATGGACGAGCGGGCGTGGGCGCCGGCGTCAGGGCCATACAGTTCCAGTATCAAATCGGAATAACCGTTTGTGACCAGCGGCGTCTCATTGAAGCCCGGAGCAACATTCACCATGGCGAAGACGCGCAGCCAGGCCGTAACCCGATCGAGATCTCCGACAGCCCGCTTGAGGTTGGCGAGATGAGCCAGGGCAACGAGCCGCGCTGACGCGTAACCCTCTTCAGGCGAAACCTCGGTCCCGACCTTGCCGAGGGGTTTTGCCAATGTCCCATCCTGGTTGCACGCGACGTGACCCGAAATGTAGGCGCGGGTGCCGCGCACCCGGACCCAGGCGAAGGGCATACGCAGCCCCTCGCGAACTTTCAGAGGCTCGGGCAGTTCGAGGCCCATAGCGGCCAGACGTTGTTCGATGATCGCCATAACGCATCTCCTAGCCTCATCAGGGTACGATGCCGTCGAGTTCCGGCATCAGCACGACGCTCTCATTCGCTGCGGGGTCGTTGCGGGCACCGAGGAACTCGGCGTTTTCCGTGCTGCGATTGACAGCCACGTGCGGAACGCCGGCCGGAATGAACAGGTAGTCGCCGGGGAGGAGCTTTTCGCACCGTTCGAGCTCGGCCCCCGACCAAATCTCGATCTCTTTGCCCGCGGTCATAAGCAGGGCGGTCTCGTGTCCCTGATGGCGATGGGCGCTGGTTCGTCTTCCTGCGGGTAGCGTGATCATCCCGAGCCACAGCATGCAGGATCCGACGCTCTCCGCCGAGACTCCCGAGCGATAGACAGATCCCTGCTCGGCAACATAGCTCTGACCGCCGCGTACGATTTTCGCGGTGAATGCCTGAGCATTTTTCGGTTGCCTTGCTTCGTTCTTCATCGTTCCCTCCATCCAACTGCTGCATGGAGCTGAATCTGCGCGCGGAGCGGGTGCAGAGTCCTGAAACAAGGCCGAAAAATTCCGAAAACTGACAAATCGGGCGTATCATTCCCAAATCATGGACACCCAGCACCTTGTATTCGGCCCCTTCGAGTTCATTACCGAGAACGGATGCCTTCTCCGTGACAACAGGCCCGTCGCCATCGGCGCCCGCGGCGCGTCGCTGCTTGCCGTGCTGCTCGCGGCAGATGGGCGTATCGTCGCCAAGTCGGTGCTGATGGACGCCGTTTGGCCTGGACTCGCCGTCGAGGAGAGTAATCTTTCCGTTCAGATTGCTGCCCTTCGCAAGCTGCTCGGCCCGGCATCGGACGGCGGCGACTGGATCATCACGGTCCCACGGGTCGGATACAGATTTTCCGGTCCGGTGGAGAGCCGGCCCGAAGGCTCCGGTAGCGAAGGGCATGCGGAGGCGAGATCCAGCCCCGCGATTGCAGTCCTGCCTTTCGAGGATCTTGGCGGGGATGCCGAGAGACAATATCTGGCCGACGGTATCGCCGACGACCTGATCATGGCGCTCGCCCGGTTCCGATGGTTTCGTGTCGCGTCGCGTGGGGCGAGTTTCGCAAGGAGGAATGGCCCGAGGGATCCGAAGTCTATCGCGCACGAACTGGGCGTTGATTTTCTGGTGGATGGAGCCATCCGGCATACCGGCGATGGGATGCGGATATCGGTTCACCTCGCCGACGCAATGAAGGGCGCCACCATCTGGTCCGAACATTACGATCTTCAGGTGGCCGAGGTATTTGCGGTGCAGGACGCCATCGCCGAGCGGATCGCAGCGGCGGTCGAGCCCGAGCTCTTGTTGCGGCATGGACTTCCGGTTGCTCCGCACACCGGCAACGTGACCGCATGGGACCTTGTACGGCAAGGTACATTCAAATTTCACAAGGCAACGCAGCCAACCCATCTTCTCGCAAGACGATTCTTCCGAGAGGCGGCGGAGCTCGATCCCATGCTTCCGGAAGCGCAGATCTGGCAGGCACGGGTCAACGCAGGGCTTATCGCCTACGGCTGGACAGAGAATCCCGCTGCGGACGGGAAGGAAGGCCTCGATGCGGCCTTGCGGGCGATCTATCTCGACGCCCGGAATCCGTATGCACACTATGCGCTGGCGATTGTGTCGGCCTATACAGGCAGGGCCGACCAGGCGATCCTCGCGGCCGAGCGGTCCATCGAACTCGGTCCGAGTTTCGCCCTGGGGTATCTCGTCCTCGGCATGGCCCGTCTTTTCGTGGGCGATGCGGCCGGCGCGCAAAAGCCGCTGGCTCGGGGCCTCGAACTCAACCCCCATGATCCGCAGAATGCGGTCTGGTTCAGTCTCCTGATGCTTGCGCTGTTCTTTTCGGGCGACGTCGAGGGCGCGCTTGACACGGGGCGTGTGGCGCTAAAGGCGCGGCCTGACTGGCCGGCGCTGCTCCGCATTCAGGCGTGCTGCCACGCGGCCTTGGGACATAGCCAGGAGGCTCGCCGTTTCTCCGCCGCTGCAGGCGATCTCCCTGAGCCTGCAGGCGATGCGCTTGGTCCGTTCAGAGATGGCAACAGGGAATGGGCGGCCCGCCTCGAGGGCCTGCTGCGAGAGGCAGAAGATCAAACGACCGATTCCGATCGTAACGCCATCTTTCCCGAAGACCAGGCAAATGACCGCTTTCCACCCTGATCCGTCATCGTTCCACACGAAGCGCATGTCTCCTATTGGCGCAAGGCGTTAAGCTTTCGCCGCCTATGGACCTCGATCAGACGTTCGCCCGCCAGCCGATACCGCCAGGAACACCGCCTTCTGTGCCGCGAAAGCGCGCCGATAGGCGGGGCGGGCTTCGCCGCGCTCCACATAGGCTGAGAGGTTCGGATAATCCCCGAGGATTTCCGAGCCCTTCAATCTCAGGAGCACCGAGATCATCTGCAGGTCGCCGGCGCTGAATGTTCCGTCCAGCCATTCGGCAGTGCCGAGCCGCGCGGAGAGTTCGCCGAGGCGCTTGCGGATGCGTCTTTCGACATGGGCTAGATGCTCTTCGTACCAGCTCTCCTTGCCCTCTTCGAATCTCGCGGTCTCGCGGTCGACGATGACGGGTTCCATCGTGCAGACGGCGGCAAAGAGCCAGGCGGTGGCGCGGGCGCGGGCATTGGGATCGTCAGGCAGCAGGCCCTGATAATGCTCGGCGATATGCAGGACGATCGCGCCGGTTTCGAAGAGGGCGAGATCGCCGTCCTCATAGGTCGGGATTTGCCCGAAAGGCTGAAGCGCAAGATGGGCGGGCTGCTTCATTGCCTCGAATGAGACAAAGCGGACGTCATAGGGCTGGCCGACTTCCTCGAGCGCCCAGCGAACGCGCATGTCGCGCGCCAGGCCCCTGCCGCGGTCGGGAGAGCGTTCGAAGGCGGTAATGGTGATCGTCATGATCTTTCTCCTTGCTCTGTCTGTCTCTCAAGACGGACGGGCGAGTGGGAAGCCGACAGATGATGCCTGAAATAATCCGTGCGCGGCAACCGGGCCCGGGTTTGCGCCAGCGTTCAGGTCCATGCAGGTCGTGTGCCGGAAAGGGCGCTGCCGGCTGTCACGGGAATGAAGGTTGGCCGTGTGCGTTGTTCCGGCAATTTTGGGCCGGCACGTCCGGGCCGGATGTCCGGCGCATTCAATCTCGCCGACGCCCACTTGATCTTTGTCAAGGACTGCCGGGCGAGGGTGCGATACCTGTCCTCCCATACCGATCTCCGGATCGCGAATCGCATGCGAAAGTCGCGATCCGGATGGAGATCGGCTGGACATGCATGAAGGGTTGTGACAGCTTATTTAGCAACTCTGGGAGGACGATGTGGCTCAAATCACGGATTCTGTCGAAGAGTTCAGGCGGAAACGCAGGCGGGAACTGTTGACCTTCGCCGTGCTCGCCTTCGGGATCTGGCCCGTGGTCGCTGTCGGGGTCGTCGGCGGTTATGGTTTCGCGGTCTGGATGTATCAGATCGTTTACGGGCCGCCGGGACCCCATGATGTCAAGGCCGCGCCTCCAGGCTCGGCAGAGTGAGGATCGTCCATGGTTCTCACGGCTCGCACCCGGCGCGGTTTTCTCACAGGCAGGTCCTCGGACGATCCGGGTGGGATCTTTCCTTCCGGGGGGATCTTTCCTCCCGGAGCGACTGAAACATCCGTTCGAAGCTGTTCGGGCTGCGGCGCCTGCGTCGATGCCTGTCCGACGAAAATCATCTCGATCCGTGCGGGCGTTCCTGTCGTCGATTTCCTGCAGGGAGAATGCACCTTCTGCGGCCAGTGCGCAGAACGATGTCCCGAGAGTGTTTTCCCTGCCGGCATCGCAGGCGGTTTTGCCCATTATGCGGCAATAAGTGATGGGTGCCTCGCCAATAATTACGTCGACTGTCAGGCCTGCCGCGACAGCTGTCCGGCCGGCGCCATCCGGTTTTGGCCGCGACTCGGCGGGCCGTTCGTTCCCGAGCTCGATGCGCATGCCTGTACGGGATGCGGCGCCTGCATTGCGGTCTGTCCGGCCGATGCCATTGCGATGAAACCCCGCCGCCGGGAGGCAGGTCATGTCTGAGGCCCGACACCACGTCTCCAGCGCCGTCGTCGTCACGCGCCCCGAATTGACCGAGGATGTCGCGGCGCGTCTGGCCGTTATCGAAGGGGTCGAGGTTCACGCGACGGTGCCGGGCAAGATCGTCGTGGTGATCGAGGGGCCGCATTCCGGCGTGCTCGGGGAAACGCTCATCGGCATCTCGGCAATGGACGGCGTGCTCGCCGCCCATATGGTTTTCGAACAGGCATTGGAAATGAAGGAGACAATCGATGACGACCGAACTCACGCGGCGTGATCTCCTGAAGGCGCAGGCGGCGGCAATCGCGGCTGCGACCGCCGGCATCGCTGCGCCCGCTTCGGCGCAGTCGGTGCCCGGCGGGGTGGCTGCCCTTGAGATCAAATGGTCGAAGGCGCCATGCCGCTTCTGCGGCACCGGCTGTGGCGTCATGGTGGGCGTGAAGGAAAACCAGGTCGTCGCGACCCATGGCGACATGGAAGCCGAGGTCAACCGCGGCCTCAACTGCGTCAAGGGCTATTTCCTCTCCAAGATCATGTACGGCAAGGACAGGCTGACGAGCCCGCTGCTGCGCAAACGGGATGGCGTCTATGCCAAGGACGGTGAGTTCGAACCCGTCACCTGGGAAGAGGCCTTCGACGTGATGGCGGCACAGGCCAAGCGCGTGCTGAAGGAGAAGGGGCCAACGGCGCTCGGCATGTTCGGCTCCGGCCAGTGGACGATCTTCGAAGGCTATGCCGCCACAAAGCTGATGCGGGCGGGCTTCCGCTCCAACAATCTCGATCCCAATGCGCGCCACTGCATGGCTTCGGCAGCGGTCGCCTTCATGCGCACCTTCGGCATGGACGAGCCGATGGGATGCTACGATGATTTCGAAAACGCCGATGCCTTCGTGCTCTGGGGTTCGAACATGGCGGAGATGCATCCGATCCTCTGGACGCGGGTGGCCGACAGGCGGCTCGGGCACGAGCATGTGAAGGTCGCGGTGCTCTCCACCTTCACGCATCGCAGCATGGACCTTGCCGACATACCCCTGATCTTCAAGCCGGGCACCGACCTCGCGATCCTCAACTACATTGCCAACCACATCATCCAGACCGGCCGCGTCAACCAGGACTTCGTCGACAAGCATACGAAGTTCATGAAGGGCACGACCGATATCGGCTACGGGCTGCGTCCCGATAACCCGCTGGAAATGAAGGCCAAGGGTGTCGCCGACGCCGCCAAGATGGAGCCGATCGACTTCGAGGCCTTCAAGGCGATGGTCTCGGAATACACGCTCGAAAAGGCGGTCGAGCTTTCTGGCGTCGACAGCGCCTTCCTGGAACAGCTCGCGGAACTCTACGCCGATCCGAAGACCAAGGTCATGTCGCTCTGGACCATGGGCTTCAACCAGCATGTGCGCGGCGTCTGGGCCAACCAGATGGTCTATAACCTGCATCTGCTCACGGGAAAGATCTCCGAGCCGGGCAACAGCCCGTTTTCGCTGACGGGACAGCCGTCTGCCTGCGGCACCGCCCGCGAGGTCGGCACCTTCGCTCACCGCCTGCCGGCCGACATGGTGGTCACCAATCCGGAGCATCGCAAGCACGCCGAGGAGATATGGAAGCTGCCGGAGGGGCTGCTGCCGGACAAGCCCGGTTATCACGCCGTCGAGCAGGACCGCATGCTCCATGACGGGAAACTGAATTTCTACTGGGTGCAGGTCAACAACAACGTCCAGGCAGCCCCGAACACCAGCAACGAGACCTACAAGGGATACCGCAATCCGGACAATTTCATCGTCGTTTCGGACGCCTATCCGACCGTGACAGCCATGAGCGCCGATTTGATTCTGCCGGCGGCCATGTGGGTGGAGAAGGAGGGCGCCTACGGCAATGCCGAACGGCGCACGCATGTCTGGCACCAGCTGGTCAACGCGCCGGGCGAAGCTCGCTCGGACCTCTGGCAGCTGGTGGAATTCTCCAAGCGCTTCACCACCGACGAGGTCTGGCCCGCCGACATCCTCGACAAGAACCCGGATTACAAGGGAAAGACGCTCTACCAGGTGCTCTACCAGAACGGCAATGTGGACGAATTCCCGCTGACGGACGTCTCGCCCGACTACGAAAACCGGGAGGCCAAGGCCTTCGGTTTCTACATCCAGAAGGGGCTCTTCGAGGAATATGCCCATTTCGGCCGCGGGCACGGGCATGATCTGGCACCCTACGACATGTACCACCAGGTGCGCGGCATGCGCTGGCCCGTCGTCGACGGCAAGGAGACGCGGTGGCGATACCGCGAGGGCTACGACCCCTATGTCAAACCGGGCGAGGGGCTGAAATTCTACGGGCAGAAGGACGGCCGCGCGGTCATCCTGGCGGTGCCTTACGAGCCGCCGGCCGAGTCGCCCGATAGCGAGTTCAATTTCTGGCTCGTGACGGGCCGCGTCCTCGAGCATTGGCATTCGGGCTCGATGACGATGCGCGTTCCCGAACTCTACAGGGCGTTCCCCGGGGCGCGGTGTTTCATGAACGGCGACGACGCCAGGAAGATGGGCATCAACCAGGGGGCGGAAGTGCGCATCCAGTCGCGGCGCGGCGAGATCATCAGCCGCGTGGAAATTCGCGGGCGCAACCGCATGCCGCATGGCGTGATCTTCGTGCCGTGGTTCGACGCCAGCCAGCTGATCAACAAGGTCACGCTCGACGCCACCGACCCCATCTCCAAGCAGACGGATTTCAAAAAATGCGCAGTCAAGATTCTTCCGGTCGTCTGATCAAGAGGCGCGTGTGGGCGATCGCGGCCGTCGCCTTTCTCATGCTCACCGGCACCGTCACGCTCGCGCAGGTCGTGCCCTCGTTGCAGGGCAACGACAATCCGATGGAGAGCAAGGAGGCGAAGCCGGTTCCCAAATGGGTCATCGATGACATCAGGAAGATGCGGAATTATCCGGACCAGCCGCCGATCATCCCGCATTCGATCGAAGGCTATCAGCTGACGGTGAACGCCAATCGCTGTCTTTCCTGCCATCGGCGCGAGCTGACCGAAGGCTCCGGCGCGCCGATGATCAGCGTCACCCACTACATGACCCGCGAGGGGCAGATGCTGGCCGACGTTTCGCCGCGGCGATATTTCTGCACCGCCTGCCACGTGCCGCAGGCGGATGCGAAGCCCCTGGTGCCGAACATCTTCAAGGATATGAGCGAGCTGGGCTTCAAGCCTGCGGGAAGCGAGCAATGATCGGCCGGATAAAGGCGATAGTCCTCTGGTGCTGGCGTTTGCTGAGCACGCCGGCCGCGACCCTCAGCCTGGGTTTCCTGACGCTCGGCGGCTTCGTCGGCGGCGTCATGTTCTGGGGCGCGTTCAACACCGCGCTCGAGACGACCAATACCGAGGCCTTCTGCACGAGCTGCCATGAAATGAGAACGAACGTCTACGAGGAGCTGAGCCGCACCGTTCACTTCTCCAACCGCTCGGGCGTTCGCGCCACATGCCCGGACTGCCATGTGCCGCACAAATGGACAGACAAGATCGCCCGCAAGATGCAGGCGTCGAAGGAGGTCTGGGGCAAGATATTCGGCACGATCAACACGCGCGAAAAATTCCTCGACAAGCGGCTGGAACTCGCCCAGCACGAATGGGCGCGGCTTAAGGCCAATGACAGCCTGGAGTGCCGCAACTGCCACTCGATGGGCGCCATGGACCTGACGAAACAGACCGTGCGCGCCGCCGAGATCCACACGCGATACCTGCTGCCGGGCAAGGCGACCTGCATCGATTGCCACAAGGGCATCGCGCATGAGCTTCCGAACATGGAAGGCGTCGATCCGGGCTGGAAGGTGCCGGCGGAGCTGATGGGCAAGACTGCGGATATTGGATGGCACGACCGGGCCATGCTTGCGGCTTATCTCGGCGCAACCGGTGCGTCTGCCGTCCAGGACTGACGGCTGGCGCATTCGCCGGAATCTCTGAGGGCAGGGGATACGCGGTCCGCTGCACTAACCGCCTGAAAGCGGGCCGATTTTGGGGCGCGAGGGGAACGTTTTCCGCATCTTCGCGTTTGGGCGATCATGATCTACGGGCAGCCTCTCCCGCCGCCGGCCGTCTCTCCACGGGTTGGCAAAATCATCGAAACCGGTCGCGAGCAGATCCATATGCTCGAAAGCGGAAGCGCAGACGGAAATCCCGTCGTGCTGCTGCATGGCTGCGGCAGTATCGCCGAGGAGGTGATGATGCCGTTTTCGGGCAGCGGGTTCGACATCGTCGCGCCCGACAGGCCGGGTTATGGCTTCAGCCAGGCACTGCCCGCCGGTGAGCGCGGCCCACTTGGCCAGTCCTTCTGGCTGGAGCGCTTCCTGGAGGCGTTGGAGCTGGAGGAGGTCGTGCTGGCTGCCCATTCGATCGGCTGCGCGCCGGCGCTGCATCTGGCCGCCCGCCGGCCGGATCTCGTCAAGGGCCTGTTCCTCATCTCGCCCTGCTGCCGGCCCGTTCCCTTCAAGCCGTTCATCGTGCTGCGCAGCGCCATGGCGCCGTTCGTCGGCCCGGTTATCCGCCAACATGTGATTGCCCGCTGGTCGCCCTATTTCCTCGAACGCGGCCTGCGCGCCTCGTCCTATCCCAATCCGGTGACATCGTGGCTTTCTACCCTGCCGGCAATGCATATGGTCAATGCCGCCTCGATCGCCGCCATGGCCGAAGAGCTCTGGGCCTTCAACGGCGATATGCAGCCGCTCGAAAGCCTGCCGGCCGATCTGCCGCTCTCCGTCCTCTTCGGGCGCGAGGACCGGATCATCGAGCCTCGCTGGCATCTCGACTGGCTACAGGCGAGGCATTCTGCGGCAAGGATCGAACTGCTCGACGGCGTCGGCCATATGCCGCACCATGTCGCGCCCGATCTGGCGTTGCAGATGCTGGGCGATCTTGCGGGCAAGACGCCGGGCGATCTTGCAGGCAAGACGCCGGATATGCGGCGGTGATTGGCTTTTCGCCAGACAAGTGTCGGATCGACCTCACTTCCTCGTTTCTACACCATGGCTCCCTTTGACGGGCCAATGTGCAGAACGAGGAGGCCCGCCTGGGTACTGGCAAGACAGGCAAACAAGAGCGATACCGTCAATTCATTCACCCGCTTTTTCCTGCCGAAGCGAAACCTGGATCGGTTGCTTGCCTGTCGCCGAGATGCCAAGCCTCAAACAGCGGGCCGGAGGCGCCTTGCACCGGATCGGTTTCGGGCAACGCGACCTCGGCGATCTTTTTGAGGAGTTCTGCGGTCGCAGCGCTTGTCTGAATATCGGGGTGTTGGCTTGGAGGGTAGGCACCGACCACTTGAAAGTCGCTGCTCGCGCCAAGGTTTTGATGTCCCGTCCCGGCTGGAAGCGCAAGACAATCTCCCGCGTGCAACTCGAGCACCTTACCGGTAGGGCCGCCAATCAGCAGCTTGGCCGTTCCTCTTCCGATCCCAAGCACTTCGTGAGCGCCTGCGTGATAGTGCTGATAATCGAAAACACCATCGCGCCATACACCTTCCCATCCGTGCGATGTGAATAGGCGTGCAAACTCCTCACACCCGTCATCGCAGATGAAGATTTCACGATAGACGATAACCGGAAGCGCCTGGTTGTTAGGCACCCAGTCGCTTTTGTCAAAAAACATCTTTTGCGCTTCCATTCCTTCCTCCACCACAAGAACAAATGCAGAATAATAATCCGGCGGAGCGGAAAGCCCGGCACCTGGGCCGAGCAACGCTTCAATCCCGGTGTTCGGGCATGCCTTCGAGCTGGTCCTTGGTCCAGCCCGTCACGGCGTGCACGACGCCGTCCTCATCTCTCATCCAGTCGAAATCTTTGAATGGGACGGCGACGGGTTTGGCTCCAATCCCGAGGAAGCCGCCGACGTCTATGACTGCGAGACTGGTTCCGTGAATGTGATCCACCGTTCCAACCTTCTCGTCATTGGCTCCGTAGACGGTCGCGCCCTCAAGGACTCCGGGCGTGAGTTCATCCGCTGCCAACCGAACATGATTGCTATGGTCCATGAGATTCCTCCTTTGTCATGTGAGGCATGAACCCCGGCGGTTCGCATTTGTTCCTAGCCTTGGCAGACCGCACTATCTGTAGCCGCAATGTTTGATGTCGTCGCCAGGTCCATGCGGCAACAGAAGCTGTCGCGTACCAGCCGCCACGTAGCTTTCATCCTAAATTATCCCTGGAGAGCCACCACCTCGAACGATACAGCCACCGCAGAGGGCTTCGCCGCGCGCCTCCAAAGTGTGGGAGGCGGCCAAATAGGAGCGCTCGTCCATGAAACTAACGGCGACGAAGTCTTAAAATTAAGATCAATCTTTCGCGCGGTAGCCTTCCGGAATCACGAAAACTTCGTCAGCGCGGGCGTAGCCGCCATCCTTGATTTCCTCGATCAAGACCATTGTGTGGGGACGCGCTGCCTCAGAGAAATATTCCACAAGCATTGCCGTGGTACGGTGGACGATCTCCTCCTTTTGAGCGCGTGTCAGAGCGGCTTCCGGGACCTTGAAATTTGCGAATGGCATGATGATGTTACTCCTGTTGCTCGGTCATTGATAATGAGACAGCGCTCGCAATGCCGGCTGTCGAGGCTGTGCTGAGATATCGTGTTTAGAAACGGGCCCCTCGGGAGATTGCCGCAACGGTCCGCCGTGCCGGGGCCGGCTATACCTATCCAAGGATGGACAGGGCGTCGGGAGATCCGCGACCGGCGGTGTGGCTCAGATATTCGCTTTGATCATGGGTGCAGAAGATATCGACCTGCTGCCCATTCTCCTCCCTCAGCGTTTTAAGCTTCGCGATGCTCGCCTCGCGGTCGCCGGCGTCCGTCTGAAAAGCGATCTCAAGCGGCAATCCCGGCGGAGGTGTGAGGAAGTTGATGGTCCTGTCGAAATAGGCATCGCCTGCGTGGAGACACCATTTTTGACCGTCGCGGAAAGCGACGCCGCAATGGCCCTCGGTATGGCCGGGAAGGGGGATGAGCTTCGCGTCGAGAACGCCCGGTAGTTTGAGGCTGCGGGCAGCCAGCCCGAACCACGTCTCGTCGGACGGTTCATATGTCTGAAATTTCGTTCGATGCGAGATCTGGTAAGGCTTATAAGGTCCTCTTGGCTTCAGTCCGTCGAAAGCGTCGAGCTCTTCGCTTGCGAGATGCACTGTCGCATCGGGGAAGTCGTAGAGGCCGCCGGCATGATCATTATCGAGATGTGTGAGGATGATATCGCTCACCTGCTGGGGTCTGATCCCCCTTGCCTTGAGGCGCTCCAATGCAGTGAGCCTGATGTCAATGACAATGCCCAGCTTGAAAAGCGCATCTTGACCAAGGAGGCCGTTCGGATCGAGCATCTCGCGCGTGCCGAAACCCGTATCGAGCAGGATGACCCGTTCGCCGACCTGGAAAATCACGCAATGGATCGTCATTGAGCGCGTCGATGTATGCGTTAGCGGGCCCATCAGGCCGAAGGTCGCGTGGGAGATTGATACCGTATCTGACATTCTTGCCTCCGTTGCTTGAAACACACGCGGCTGCCAAAACCTGAGCAGCCTGTCTGAAGAGGATTTATTCCGGGGCAGGGATTTCGAATGTATTCAACAGGGCGCAGGTAAGAAGATACAGACCGACGAGGTACACCATGTCGACCAACCCGCGGGTGCCGAAGATATCTTCCGCTTCCTTGTAAAGCTCGTCGTCCACGCGACGATCGCTCGCAAGTTGGGTCGCAAACCGTCGAGCCACCTGTTCTGCGGGCGTGAGTTCATCGGAATGCTCCCCACGAACCAGGGCTTGGATGGCTGCCTCCGGGACACCGGCCTTCCGGGCCACTGCTGAATGCGCATAGAGTTCGTAAGGCGACTGCCACACCGCGCCGACGCTCAGGATCACGACCTCATGAACCCTCTTGTCGAGGGTCGTGCCGGTCTTGTCGGCAGCCATCCAGGCCAGGAAACCCGGGGTGATCCCGGTGCTGTAGAGGTAAGGATTGAACGGGCCGATCAATTCACCGTTCGGTGTCTGGCCCTTGAAACCGCTTTCTTCTGCCCAGGTGACGAGTTTTGATTTCAGGGTCTGGTAGAGATCTGCCTGCTCGCCGACGAGGTTCTTCGGGTCGAGGAGCGGCAAGCGTCCGCCCAGCCCGCTGTTGACGTGCTCCATTGGTGTCTCCTGATTTTTGATTGATTCACCGCGTCGGACGGGCAAGAGGTTCATCAAACCCTTCGCCCGCCTTCTGACCTGAACGGGCTTACGACTTCAACGTCTCGTCGATCCAGTCGAAGACCACCTGATCCTTGAACGCAAGGGCGCCGGATTGGCAGTGGTTTTCCGCTCCATCTTCTTCCGTGAACGCCACGAATTTCTTCGGAGCCGTGAGCTCGTCGAAAACGCGCTGCGGCTGGCCCACAAAAAAGATGTCCCCCGTCGCTTCCAGAACCAGGCACGGAGATCTGATTTGCTTGATCACGTCCTTGACGGTGTAGGGCTTCGTGATCTCCAGAAGGTCCGCAACCGTCTTTACGCCAAGTGACCAGGTCCCCTGGGTAACAACCCAACGGAGCGGAGTGCTGTGCGGTATGGCTGCTTCCACGATTTCCTGACAACGGTCGGCGTCGCCCGCTTCGAAAGCCGCGATTGCATCAGCCGGGAATAGCTTGTGCAGGCTCTCATGAAAATCGTAGACCCCGTCGAAAAAGACGCAGGCGCGGAAACGATGTTCAAATGCCGCCGCACGAGCTGCGAGATAGCCGCCGAGGCTCATGCCGATAAGGACGAGTTTGGAACCATCGACATCAGATCGCGACAACGCATAGTCAACGGCTGGAGTGACGACTTTCTCCCAATCATACCGGAACGGCAGCTTCTGTTCACGCATCGGGGCGCCCTGACCCGGGCCGTCAAAGGTGAGGCAGTTGAACCCGCGTCTGTTGGCGGGCGCACCGCCATAATAGAACAGCTCCTCGAGACTGGAGTCGAAGCCACCGTGAAAAATGATGGTGGGCCGCGGTTCGCCGCTGTTGTCCACCTTGTAGAAGTAGCCAGGGAGCGTCTTGTTCTCATAGGGGATTTCAACTCGTTCCCATGTGGGACCGGTGAGATCCGCGGCCCTGCTGTACGCCTTCTGGGAGGCCCGCGATTCCGAAACGATCCGCGGATCATCCGGATTGCCGTGGAGGTAGAATTCAGCCATCCGGAAATACGTCGATGCGCGCAGATAGGCCTCGCGAGCGCTCACCAGGTGCCCCCTAGAGAAACTGTCGTCGGCACGGGATAATGTGCGCCGGGCGCGTTTGTCCCATTCGTCAAACCAGTTCTCGAAGTCTCCTTCCTTGATCTTGCTGCCGGTGGCTACGATCTCCCCGAGGTCAGATCCTCCATAGTACATAAAGCCGAGGTTTCTGACGAGTTCAAATGCGAAATGGTCGTCTTTGAATACAACTTTCATCTTCACATCCTTTTCAACGCGCCGGAGCGCAGAATTACTATCTTTATGCAAGCATCGATCGTGAATCCGCTCTGTCGTATATTCTTGCAATCCCGCTATGCGCACGAAATCCCGATGAATACTTAACATTTTCAACGGATCATCAATGGAGCTAACGTAAATTTAGACAGGACTGGAACAATTTGGACTGGCTAAAAATGGATGCGGTCTATACAGTTTTGCATAGCCCGTGCGCCGACAGGTCGGGAAATCACAGCGCAGCATTGGTTTTGGGGAGAGCGATGGAGCGACTGGACTGGACCTTGCTGCGAACATTTCTGGCGGTCGTAGAATCCGGATCGCTCTCGTCGGCGGCGTCGCGCTTGAAGGTGGCTCAGCCGACGCTCAGCCGCCATGTTCGAGAGTTGGAGGGTGTCCTCGGTGTGACACTGTTCGTCCGTACGGCACGTGGGCTCGAGCCGACGGAAGCCGCACTCGGGCTCATCAGCGACGCCAGGAACATGGGGGAAGCTGCTCAAGCCTTGGCTCTCAAGGCATTCGGCCGCTCGCAGCAGCTGACGGGCACCGTACGCGTGACGAGTTCCGTCATGGTCGCGAATATGTGGTTACCGTCGATCCTGGCCGAACTTCGACAGGCTGAGCCGAGCATTCAGATCGAACTGGTCGCTTCGGACACAAATCAAAATCTTCTCCGACGAGACGCCGACATCGCTATTCGCATGGCCGATCCGACCCATGGCGACTTGATCGCGCGCAAGCTGGGGGACGCGCCCCTTGGCCTCTATGGAACCCGGTCATATTTCGACATGCGTGGGCGCATCGCCACGATGCGGGATCTTCTGGAGCACGACATCATCGGCTTCGATCGAAGCGAAGTCATTCTGAAGGTATTCGCGGCCAATGGCACACCTGTCCAGAGAGAGATGTTTCCAATCAGATGCGACGATCAAATGGTCTATTGGAACTTGACGATCGCGGGTCTCGGCGTCGGGTTCGCTCAGGTCATGCTGGCCGACAAAGTTCCGACGCTGGAGCGCGTGCCAATCGATCTCATGCCACCGATGCCGGTCTGGCTGGTCATGCACGAGGAGGTGCGCACAAGTGCTCGCATTCGTCGTGTTGCTGATTTTCTGGCCGCGGCGATCATGGATCTTTTGCAAAGTCGCGTGAAGATTCAGTCGTGACCGTGGCAAATTCATGCATTGACGCGCTGTCGCTTGTGACCTGCATCGCGCCGAGTGGCCTGGCGCGGCCGCGCACGGCGCAAAAAAAAGCCCGCCTGGCTAGGGCGAGCCGAAGGTAGCCCTGATCGGGCAGGGGAACGTCAAACGGTGGAAAGGACCTCGCCGTTCCAGGCCTCCGGAGTTGCAGGCCGCGGGGGAGCGCTTTCGGCGGCGCGGCGGGCATGCCGCTGGCTGGCGGCATCGAGCAGCGCGGCGAAAGAGGCAAGGCTGATCCTGTCGGCCCGCAGCAGCTGGCGGATCAGCGGATCTCTCAGCATGTCCGATGCGGTCATCTCATGCATGGGCTGTCCTCCATATCTTTACCTATAGTAGGTTGCCTTTGTAAATAACACATGTCAAGGTAGTGGCGAAAACAAGGCAAGTGCGAGGGGCATTCGAAGGCCGCCGTGGTTATCGTCATGGCTGTTATCCTTGACCTCTCTGGCAAGATGACGTGCGAGCGGGCGCGAATTCGACAGCCGGTGCCATCTTTTTCAATCGGTCATGCTGCGGCCTCGTCTGCTGCTGTCCTTGCGCACATTCCAACCGGGGAAGACGGGCATGAGCAGGATGAATGGCGATATATTTGCATTCGCAGGTGCGGTGCTTTGGATGAACGTTGCGCCGGCATTTGCCGGGGACAAGGCGGCGGTGATCTATCGCTGCGACGACGGCAAAGGTGTCACCGCGAGCTTCCTGACCGCGACCAATGAGGCGCTCATCACCACGGACGGGCAGAGCTTCCGCCTGCCGCAGGGTCTTTCCGGTTCGGGCGCGCGTTACACCGATGGGACCGTGCTGTTCTGGATCAAGGGTAACGACGCGCAGCTGAAAGCGCCGGGGCGCTCGACCAACTGCCACGTGCAGTAGTCCGGCGCGTTCCGAAAGCGGCTTCTGGTCTGAAATCAATTATTGACGGCTTGTTGTTGCGCCCGGAGCCCCCTCATCCGCCCTTCGGGCACCTTCTCCCCACTGGGGAGAAGGGGCATGCCGCGACCGTTTGCGCACTCTCGACAGTGTCGTGTGGCGAGTCCCCTCTACTCAGCGGGGGGCCGGAGGACGGGCCGAAACCCGTGGCTCGACCCCGGTCAGGGCTAGGGTGAGGGGGCTCCGGGCGCTGCCGCAGGCTTTTCGCCGTTCTACCGTAGCACAATTCCGGCAATCGGCCTGTAGCGATTCATGGATGCGGGCTATCCATCATCATATCTCAAAACGCCCCCTTCAACGCCTCCATAACCACTCTCACAGCCGGCACATCGCTGATCTCGGCGTGGACCACCAGCCATACTTCCCGCCTTAGAGAGGCTTCATCCTCGATACGCTGAAGCCCGTCGCCATCCGACACCGCGAAATCCGGCAGCAGCACCACACCGCCGCCAAGCCTTGCGGCGGCTGCCTGGAACTCCAGAACGGAAGAGCGAATGGTGATCGGCCGGCCGGCGGCGCGTTCGAAGAGGCGCAGTTGCTGCGGCGAGGCGTTCATGCCCTCGTCATAGCCGATGAAGGTCCACTGCGCCTCCGGCACGGTTTCCAGATAGTCCCTCGACGCATAGAGATGGAAGGCGATTTCTCCGAGCTTGGTGATGGCATAATCGCCGGCTTCCGGGCGCGACAGCCGCACCGCGATATCCGCCTCCCGGCGGTTCAGCGAGGCGAGGCGCTTTTCGCCCACCAGCGTGATCTCGACGCCCGGATGCGCCCGCCGGATGGCGGTGACGGGTTTTGCAAGAAGCACGCTCGACAGCGCCGGCGGGGCGCTGATCCTCACATGGCCGCGCGTCTCCGTGGCGCTTGCGCGGCCGAGCTGCTCGATCACCGCCGTCTGCTCTGCGACGAGGGCTGCGTGTCTTGCAACCTGCTCGCCGTCCGCGGTCAGCACCATGCGCCGTCCGCGGCGGTCGACGAGCTTGCGGCCGAGATTTTTCTCCAGCGCGGTGACGCGCCGGCTGATCGTGGCGTGCTCGACGCCGATCTGCCTTGCCGCGCCGAGGAAGGTGCCCGCCTGCGCCAGCGCCAGGAAATGCCTCAGGTCGTCCCAATCTATCTGTGTGGGTTTGGCTATTTGTGTGAATTCCTTCCCAATCATTGTGCGACAATAGGGAATTTTCACCCACAAGGCTACCGGTTAGGTTCTTCCCATAGTGCAGCTCTGATGATGGAAAACGACCGATGCCCGACCAGATCGTCCTCTTGAACGCCCCCGGCGATGTTACCCAGTTCCGGCTGCAGGATCAGCCGCCGGAATTCCCCGCTGCCGGCGAGATCAAGATCCGCCATCAGGCCGTCGGCACCAATTTCCTCGATGTCTATCACCGCAAAGGGCTCTACGCGCTGCCCTCCTATCCCGCCGTCATCGGCGTGGAGGCCGCAGGCGTGGTCGAAGAGGTCGGCCCCGATGTCGTGGGCTTCAAACCGGGCGATCGCGTCGCCTATGGCGGCCCGCCTGCCGGGGCCTATTCATCTACCCGTGTCATCGCGGCGGAAAGGGTGATTGCGCTTCCCGATGCGGTCTCCGCCAAGGTGGCCGCAAGCTCGCTGCTCAAAGGCATGACGGCCTATATGCTGCTGAGGGAAGTCACTAATGTCGGGCAGGGCAGCACCGTGCTGATCCATGCCGCCGCCGGCGGGCTCGGCAGCATCCTGGTGCGATGGGCGAAATCGCTTGGCGCCACCGTCATCGGCACGGTCAGTTCGCCGGAAAAGGCGGCCCTTGCCACCTCCTATGGCGCCGATCACCTGATCATCGGGCGAGGGGCCGATATCGTCGCCGAAGTGAAGCGGCTGACCGGCGGCAACGGCGTCGACATCGCCTATGACGGCATCGGCGGCGACATGCTGCTGAAGAGCATCCGTTCCGTCCGCGCCTTCGGCACGGCGATCACCATCGGCCAGGCCGCCGGTCCCATTCCGCCCGTTGCCGTGGAAGAGCTTCGGCCCGGCAAGTCGCTCTCGCATCCGAGCATCATGGCCTGGTGCGCCGATGCCGGCCGATACCGCGAGGCCGCGGAGGCTGCGATCGCCGCGATGGAGCGCGGCATCGTCTGCGAGATCGCTGCGGAATACGGGTTGGCGGATGTTGCCAAGGCGCATGAGGAAATGGAAACGGGACGGTCGGCCGGGAGCATATTGCTGCTGCCATGATCGGTGAACCGTGCCCCATGCGATGATTCGCGCATCGCCGGTTTTCTACCGGCCGCTGCATCCTGGAGGGCCGCTTATACCGGCATTTGTGGAGCCGGAAATTGCTGTGCGATCGAATGATCGCAGAAGTTTCAACCAGCCCCGACTTATCCGAAAATGGAGCAGATTAGATGTTTAGTTAATACTAAATTATCGATGCGATGTGAGATTTTATATCGGCCGGCGAGCTGGTCATTTCAGGTCACTTCGATAGGAGACTCGCATGAAACGTCCAAGCATCAAGCAGGCCCTCATTCTGAAGCTGTCGATCATCAGCATTTTCGTTATCGGCCTATCCTATATTTCGCTGAGCACGATCTCCACGATCAGCTCGCATGCGGAGCAGATCGGTCACTTCTGGATGCAGCGGCTCGTGACGGCGCGCGAGATCAAGGGCAGTTTCCTCGAACTACAGCTGGCTTATGCCGATTTCCTCCTGGATACGACAGCCGAAGACCAGAGCGCCGGCAAGCAAGGGATCGCCGCTGCAGCCACCTCCGTCGACCAGTTCGTTCTCGACTATGAAAAAGGCGTTCGCACCGAGCGGGGGCGTGAACTGATCAATCAGATCAAGCCGGAAATTTCCAAATTCCGCGACATGGCGGACGAGATGGTCGCCTTGCAGACCAGCGGCAAGGCGTCGGATGCCGCGCGCCTCTTCAAGGAAACGATGGAGCCGCAGGCCGATGTCGTGAATGCCCGCGTGGCCGATCTCGTTGCGTTCATCCTCAATCAGGCGGAAGGCTTCGTGGACGCTAGCGGTGCCTCGGCGAATTCGGCCTTCACGCTGACAGCGGTGATCGCGGCGCTTGCGGTGACGATTGCCGTGGCCGGTATCGTGTTCGCAATCCTCGGCATTGCCACTCCGATCCGCAGGATCGCATCCGCGATGGGCCGTTTGTCTGCCGGAGATCTCGACAGCGATATCCCCTATGCCGGTCGTGCCGACGAAGTCGGTGACATGGCAGGTGCCGTCGAAGTCTTCCGGCAGAACGCTCTCAATGTCGTCAAGCTCGAAAGGGAAGCTGCCGCAACGCGGAGCGAAGCCGAAGCGGCGCGCGCGGCGGCCCAGCAGCGGGCCGAGCGCGAGGCGGAGCAGTTGCGTTTCGCAACGACGACGCTGGGTGAGGGGCTGCGGCGTCTGGCGGCAGGCGACATATCCTTTCAGCTTTCCGAGCAATTTGCGGCGGAATACGAAGCGTTGCGCGAGGACTTCAACGCGTCGCTGCGCCAGTTGGGAACAACGATCGGCGCCGTGCTTCAGACCGTGCACAGCATAGACAATGGCACCAGCGAGATCGCATCGGGTGCCCAGGATCTGTCGAAGCGGACCGAACAGCAGGCAGCCTCTCTCGAAGAGACGGCGGCGGCGCTGGACGAGATTACCTCGACCGTCTCGACCGCGACCAAGCGGACCGAGGAAGCCCGTCACGTGGTAAGGGAAGCCAATGCCAGCGCTCAGCATTCGGCGAGCGTGGTGTCGGAAGCCGAGCAGGCGATGCGCCGCATCGAAGGCAGTTCGCAGCAGATTTCGAACATTATCGGCGTGATCGACGAAATCGCTTTCCAGACGAACCTTCTCGCATTGAACGCGGGCGTCGAGGCGGCCCGCGCCGGCGAGGCAGGCAAGGGTTTCGCCGTCGTGGCGCAGGAGGTCCGGGAGCTTGCGCAGCGTGCCGCGCAAGCGGCGAAGGAAATCAAGGTCCTCATCCAGCAGTCGTCAGCCGAAGTGGAAAATGGCGTGAAACTCGTTCTCCAGACCGGAACGTCGCTCAAATCGATCGGCGAATATGTCGCGCAGATCAACCAGGTCATGGACGCCATCGCGACCGCGGCACGTGAACAGTCGACCGGACTTGCGGAGATCAACACCGCCGTCAACCAGATGGATCAGTCGACACAGCAGAATGCGGCGATGGTCGAACAATCGACCGCTGCCGTCGCCTCTCTATCGTCGGAAGCCGGCCGTCTGCGCGACCTGGTCAACCAGTTTCAGCTGGAGGGAAATTCGAGGGGAGACGTTCACAGGCGCAACGCTCGATCAGTTGAAACCGGAATCGTCGATTTGGCGGCGGCCCGCCGCGTCACGCAGCGGTGATCCCTGTGAACAAATAACGCGGTGACTCCGTGGCCGCCCGTCAGGCCGCCTCGTAGCGGCAGGGCGGCGGCAGCGCCGCTTTGGGCATTGGCGAAGAACCTGTTGCAGGAAATCCGGCAGTGCGTCTTTGCCCGGCTCGAACAGCGGTGTCGTATCGCAACGCGATACGACATACCCGCTGTCTGCTTCCTTGGCTTCATCACGCTCGCAAGCATGATGATCCGCTTCAATGATCAATTCGATCTCACCGTTTTGCTGGCGATCAGCATCACGAGTTCTTCCGAGGCATCCGCGAGCGCCAGCGCCAATTCCGCTGCCGACCATCCGCGGTCCTGCAAATTGCTGAGCATTCCCATCATTGCGATTTCGACTTCCCTTCTGCAGTTCGAAGTCGGCTTCAATTCGATGTGGTTCTGGTTGTCGGTAGTGATCATCGTAGCCTCCGTTTGCCACCTGAGAGTTCTCTAAATCGGTAGGACGGGGTTGCGCGTAAGCATCGGGCTCATACGCATCGACAGTGGCGCCTCAACTTGCGCGCAACCCCTGGCTTCGTCTCACTTGGCCTCGCCAACGATCGCCTCCGTCCCCAGCTGGGAGACGAGAAGGCCTAAGCCGCCAGTTGTAAAAAGTCTTTTTCGGCGGCGGCCGATGTGGGACGAAGAGTCTTCGTAACAGGCCGAAGCCTATGTCCAACACACACGAATATTGCTCGGATAGTTCACGACTACCTCCCGGTATTCTCATGTTTTTTTTGAATTTTTGCCGCTTCACCTGGGATTGCTGCCGTCTTTGCGGAGCGCTGGCAGGTGAGATATTCCGGTTTCTTCCGTCTTCGTTCAGGAGTTAACCGTGCCTATTTAGATACAGGCATAGGACGCAATTGTCGTTATCCGCGCGTCCTGAAAATTATCGTTCCGTACATTTCTGCTGGAATGAGAATATGATAAACAACTTATGGGCGTGGCTGCCTGCCGATTCCGGGCTGAAGCGGATTCCGGGCGGCCATTTGCCATAAAGACGATTGTTCACTCTCAAGTTCGACGGCTCGGTTGGGTCGTCTGATACGCTGGAGGGACTGGATGGCTGCGGATTCCGGATCTGGAGATGACCCCGCTTCAGGGCAGGGGTGGCCGGCCCACCTGGAGCGGCGGCGCTGGCCGCGCGAGCCGGGCATGGAGAAGGAGCGGCGCCAGGATGTTGCGCCTGCGCTGCAGCCGGTGCGTTTCTCGACGAAAGATCTGCCGCCGAAAGACCAGTTCCAGGCTTGGCGTGCCCATATGGCGCCGCTCGTGGATGTGCATCTGCCGGACGGAAAATCCCTCGACGACGGGTTTCTTGCCGAACAGACCGGCTGGCATCTCGGCAACATGCTCCTCGTCCAGCAGCACACTGAGGCCCATAGCTACATCCGCGATCAATCCATGCTCCGTTCGAGCCCGATAGACCATTGGAACGTCGGCCTGCTTCGCAGCGGCCGGATCTGGACCGAGGTCAGCCGTCACGTCACGGAAACAGGTGCCGGCGAGGTGTTTTTCAGATCTCTCGGGTATCCCTATCGGGGGCGGATGACCGATTGCGTCTCCGTGCTGGTCTTCCTTCCCTATGAACTGCTGGCCATGGATGCAAGCATCCTCCAGGGTGCCAACAATACGCTTCTGTCCGGCAGCCTGGCGGAATTGCTCGTCAGCTATATCGCCGGTCTGGAAACGAAGCTGAGCAACCTGACGGCTGGCGAAGTGCCGCGGATCATACAAACGATCGCCGATATGGTCGTTGCCTGTGCTGCCTCATCCACAAGGGCGGATCCGGGTCAAGTCCAAGCGGGCGTGGGAATGATGGAGCGGGCGCATCGTTACATTCACCTCAACCTGCAATCAGAGAATCTGACGCCGGACGCCATCTGCCGCGCGTTGGGCATCTCGCGCACGCGGCTCTATCAGCTGTTCGAAGCGAGTGGGGGAGTGCTGAATTATATCCGCAAACAGCGACTGCTGCAGGCCTATGCTGACCTTAGCAACCCGGCCGACAACAGGCCGATCTCCGAGATTGCGGAGGCGGCCGGTTTCGCCGTCGCCGCCAATTTTACCCGCGCTTTCAGCCACGAATTCGGATTGAGCCCGCGTGAAATCCGAAAAACCGTGGCAACCGAGCGCCCGGCTGTTCCGGCTCAGCGTTCCACCCGGCATCATGGCACAACGATCGGCGACTGGCTGACGCTTGGGGGCTGATATCCGCGCCGGGCGAGATGCCGGTGGTCACAAAGCTGCCGCTCAATCGTCAGCAAATTGCCCCGCCATCGCCGCATCGTGCCCTCTTGACAGTCCATCGTTGCGACCTCGCCGGCCTCCAGCGGCTGAGCGATCGACCGAGGCGGTCCTGCTGCCGATCACATCATGCACGTAAAAAGGAATGACTATGATCACTCGCTACACACCTGTCGCAACGATGACCGCTGCGGTCTTCAGCCTGCTTGCTCTCAGCCCGGCATCCGCCGAGGATACGGCCCAGGCGCAACAGCAGCCACCGGCACAGGGCCAGGCGCCGATGCAGGGGCAGGCGGGCGGCGATGGTGCAGCCGCGCCCGTCAGCGATCAGAAGATCGAGGCCTTTGCCGTTGCCTATCTGCAGGTCGACAAGGTCAGGAAGGAATATTCGGCCAAGATCGGCGCGACGAAGGACGAGGCTGCGAAGCAGAAGCTGCAGGAGGAAGCCAAGAAGCAGATGGTCGACACCGTCGAAGCCTCCAACGACATCTCTGTCGAGGAATACTCGTCGATCCTGACGGCCGCACAGAGCGACCCGGCTCTCGCCAAGAAGGTTCTGGAAAAGATCGGCACCCCGCCGCCGGCGCAGCAGCAGCAATAGGGCTGCTCACTTCTGCATAATCCTCAAATCGGAGAGGATTACACAGCGATCACCGGGTCAGGGGCAGCGCGATCCTGGCCCGGCTCCCTCGATCGCCGCTTGAGTATCGCGCTTTGCGCCTTTGGTCATCATGACGATCCGGCCGAAATCACTCGTCTGCTTAGCTCACGGCATGGCCTCCGCAATCCGCAACAGGGCCGAATATATGATCCCGGGATCATCGGGTGCAACGGCGTCTCGGACCAGGCCTTCGGCGCTGGCGACGATCTCATGAGCCGCACGCAATGCCGAGCGTCCATCCGGCGTGAGTTCGGTCGTCAGGACCCTGCCGTGGACCGGGTGGGCCGTTCGCTTGATGAGGCCGTCGCGTTCGAGTGTCGCTATGATGGACTGCATGGTCTGCGGCGTTACGAAGGCCCGCCGGGCAAGCTCCGCACTTGACAGGCCCGCGCTGACCTCAAGCCCCGCCAGGACCGAATATTGCGGGGTCGTCAATCCGATGTTTCGAAGTTCGGTGTCGAGATGGCCCCGCAGCGCCTGTTGCGCCCGCTTCAGCGCATATCCGAGCGAGCGATAGGTATCATCAACAGGCGGGTCAATCAGGCTGGACATATCAGGGTCCTTATATTATATCAGGCCCCTGACGATACTGCGTCAGGTGTAAAAAGGAAAGATCGCTCATGCCTCGCCTCATTGGACCGGATTTCATCGGAATACAGACAAAGGATCTGGAGGCCGCACGGAGCTTCTATCAAGAGATTGTCGGGCTTACGCCATCTGCAAAAGCTCCTCCGGGCGCGGTTGTTTTCGAAACGCACCCCATCCCATTTGCCGTCCGCACACCGATCGCGGAGTTTGACGAGACGGAGAAGCTCGGGGTTGGCATCGCGATCTGGTTCGGCTGCGACGACGCTGACGAATTGCACGCTCATCTGTGCGAGCGCGACGTGCGGATAGCTTTCCCGCCAAAGGACGGTCCGTTCGGACGCTATTTCGCCTTCGTCGATCCATTCGGCTATACGATCACTGCCCATACCGTCCCGACAAGGTAACAGAAGCCGTGTCCACACAGATGATGTGACCCTGACGATCGCGGCTGGAAGGGCCTCGTTCCCGAGATCCAGGGCCGTTGTCTCGGACCCTGTCTATTGGATTGATCGCTGCGAGCGATATGGAACCATCGGCCTGACCGCGTGTGGCTCCATACGGACACCTGGGATCATCCCAAAGCCAAGGCCACCGATGAGCGCATCGGCTTCAAGGCTATGCCGAAGTCTGGGAAGACTTTCCGGACTGACCCCGGCCGCAGGCCATTGCAGGCAGCGGTCATCGGGGCAGGGTGCGTGCCCTTGAAGAGCACGCACAGGATCAATCGACGATCAGTGAAAACCGCCGGCGGCCGTCACTCGCTCGCCGGTCAGCCAGCCGGCATCTTCCGAGGCGAGGAAAACTGCGATCCTGGCGATGTCATCGGGCTGGCCGATGCGCCCAAGCGGCGTCTGGGCTACGGCGGTGTGCTCGAAATCCGATCCGATGATGCCTGCCGTATGCGCGCCTTCGGTCTCGACCATGCCGGGGAGGATGGCGTTGACGCGGATCTTGCGCGGGCCGAGCTCCTTGGCAAGCACGCCGGTGATGGCGTCCACCGCTCCCTTGGTGCCGGTATAGACGGCGGTGGCGGGCGGGGCGAGGCTGGTGACCACGGAGGAAATGTTGATCACGCTGCCGCCCTCGCCAATGTGCTTGACGGCGGCCTGAGTGGTCAGCAGCAGGCCGAGCACGTTCACGTTAAACTGGCGGTGATAATGTTCCTCGGTGATCTCTTCGATTGTTGCGAATTCGTAGACGCCGGAATTGTTGACCAGCACGTCGAGGCGGCCGAATTCCCTGATCGCGGCGTCGACCAGCCCCTGTGCCTGTTCCGCCTTCGAAACATCTCCCTGGACCGCGACAGCCTTGCCGCCGGCGGCAGCGATCGCCTCGACGACGGCGTCCGCGCCAGCCTTGCTCGAGGCGTAGTTGACCACCACTTTTGCGCCTTCAGCGGCGAGCGCCTTGGCAATCGCAGCGCCGATCCCCTTGGAGGCCCCTGTCACCACGGCGACCTTTCCAGCAAGCTTAGACATATCAGTTCCTTTCAACCCGGAGTGCCGCCGGGAGTGACGGCTTCGTTCCGTAGTTCAGAAATTCGGAACTGTTGATCGAGATATCAAGTAGCCCTATATAAAATTTCATGAGACCGCTCTTTCACCCAGCCCTCGAGGATTTGAAGCCGGAGGCGATCCTGTATGCGCTCTCTGATCCCGAGCGTGTGGCGATCTTCGCACAGATCGCCGGCGTCGGCTCCAGCGGCACGTGTACTGCGCTTGCCAATCTCGGCGGGCGCGTCATTCCCAAATCATCGCTGTCTCAGCATATGAAGGTGCTGCGCGAGGCGGGCCTCATCCGTGGCGAGCGTCAGGGCGTGGAGATGCGCAATCATTCGCGCTGCCAGGAAGTGGATCAACGCTTTCCCGGTCTGATCGCGGCCATTCTGAGCGCCTACGGACGGCCACCGGCAGCAACAAGCGCAGGCTGATCACCTGATGACATCGCGGTCTGGCGGTCGCAAGCGACTTTCAAGGCAAGCCAGACGGTCTATTTCTTGTGATTGCCTGCAAAAGCGGCCGTCAAGCCAAGGCCGATGTAGACGAAGCCCCTAACCCAGCGTTCAGCCTTGAGATAGACGGGACTGCGCTTCAGCCAGTTGCCGGCCGTGCCGGCAGCTGAACCTGTGGTTTGGAGCCCTAATCGGCCATGGACCGGTTCAGCCAGTCGGCGAACCTGATAGGACCGACATGGGCGGGGTGACGCGGCAGCAATGTGTCGTCGTTCAGTTCGACGCCGTAATAGCGCGCGGTCTCGTCGGTGATCACCGGGCGCATGTCTTCGTTGGCGGCGACGAGCATGCGGGCGATTTCATCGAGGGCGAACTGCTCTGGCCCGGCTATTTCCACCGTGTCGTTCACCGGGGCGGCCAGAGCCAGAAGGGTGAGCACATCGGCAACATCGTCGGCAGCGATGGGCCGCACGGAGGCGGAAGGAAGCCGGATACCGTCATCACCTGCCGCCATCTCCATCACGCCGCTGAGGAACTCGAAGAATTGCGTCGAGTGGACGATCGTATAGGGCCGACGGGCCGCCCTGATGAGGTTCTCCTGCACCATCTTGGCGCGGAAATAGTCGCTCTCGACAAGGCGAGGGGTCCCGACGACCGACAGGGCGAGATAGTGGCCGACCTCGGCATCTGCGGCGGCGGCCAGCAGGTTTCGGGTGGATGTCCTGAAGAACTCCAATGCGGAGTCGTCTCCGAACGATGCCGCGTTCGTGACGTCGATGACGGCGTCCGCTCCCGCAAGCGAGGTTCTCAGGCCTTCCCTCGTCACGCTGTTGACCCCGAAAGTGGGGGATGCAAGGACGACTTCGGTCCCCGCCTGTCCGAGGCTTTCAACGAGACGCGTTCCGATGCGCCCGCTTGCTCCCATGACCGTCACTTTCATCGATCCGCTCCGTGTCTTCGTTGCGATCCTCAATCGCAACGATCAAAAAGTCGGGACGATGCCGGCACTTCGGCCGACACCGCGAAATTCGGCGCCTGGAGGCCTGATGTCATTTTACCGGCATCACTGCCGGAACGTCCTTTTTCTTGACCAGCACGACGATGAACTTCGCCGGTTTCGTCTTGCTCGCGTTACGGCTGATCAGGTGAATGTCGGAAGGACCTTCGTAGAACGTGTCGCCCGGAGACAAGGTAACCTCCTTTCCTCCTTTGACCTGCATCACAACCGAGCCCTCGAGAACGTAGGCGAACACGTCCGCCTCATGTTTGTGAATCGGCGAGGAGCCTCCCGGTCCGTATTCGACCGAAAGCACAAGCCCCTCCTTGCCCGGATAGTCTGGAAGGTCTTTGCTCATGAGCGATGTTACTTTTGCAGCCTCGTCGGCGGCCACAGCCAAAGTGCCGGAGAGACAGATGCTGGCTGAGACCAGCAATGCTGACAGCGCAAAATTCATTGTCGTAACCCTCTTGGTTGCAGTTGCGAAATATGTTTCGGGGTAGCAAGCCTTAGGCTAGCCGGGCTGCTGGGACAGGCGAAACCAATCTGCAAAGCCGATCTTGCCGAGCCTCGCACCCGTGTCGGGTACGAGCGAGCGATCGTCGAGCTCCGACCCGAAATAGCGTGCGTGAACATCCGCCTCGACCGTGCGCGGATCGTTGATCGCCCTCAGATAACGGCCGATGATCTCATTCATGCGGAAGCGCTCCGGACCTGCAATTTCGATCATCCCATTGATCGGCCTTGCAAGGGCAACGTCCGCCACGATGTCGGCAACGTCGTCAGAGGCTATCGGCTGGAAGGCGGCGGGAGACAGCCGCGCGACAGTCCCGACGGTGGCTTCGTCGGCGATGCCTTTCAGGAACTCCATGAACTGGGTCGAATGGATGATCGTGTATGGGATGGACGATCCCTTGATGAGCCTCTCCTGGGCAAGCTTGGCCCTGAAATAGCCGTTCTGCGGCAGCCGTTCCGATCCCACGATGGAGAGGGCGATATGGTGTTTTACGCCGGCGTCGCGTTCTGCGGCGAGCAGGTTGCGGCCCGATGTCTCGAAAAAGTCCAGGACCGCCTGGTCTTCCCAGGACGGCGAGTTTGAGAGATCGACGACCACGTCGGCCCCGGCCAGCGCGCTCGCCAATCCTTCCCCGGTGATGGTGTTGACGCCGGTTTTCGGGGATGCGGCCAGCACCTCGTGGCCCTTGTCGCGCAGACGCGCTGCAGTCTTCGATCCGATGAGGCCGGTGCCTCCGATAAGGACGATTTTCATAATGGGTTCTCCTCCCGCGGCCCTCTTGGGCCGGAGTTCCAGATTACGATCGCGAATGCCGACACAGCCGCGAGAAATTCCATGCTTGGATCAAGTGAAACACATCGACTGTCGTCGCCACGCTCGGCTTCGGCCGAGGGGGGCTCGCATCGCGGGGGTATATTGTTCCCATATGAGATCGGGGGCAACCATAATTGGCCAGGTGCAGAGGCGCTCGATCGAGCAAGATCGCTGCAGCGCTCGGTCCCCTTGCGTGTCGCTCATCCTTGCGCTATAAACTGAACCACATGGTTCAGTATTCAAAAGCTCGTCTCGATGCCTCGTTCGCCGCGCTCTCGGACGCCACCCGGCGCGGCATTCTCGTGCGGCTCGGGCGTGGGGACGCTTCGATCACGGACCTTGCCGAGAAGTTCCACATGACGCTGACGGGCATGAAGAAGCATGTCGGCGTCCTGGAGCAGGCGGGGCTCGTGACCACGGAGAAGGTCGGGCGCGTGCGCACCTGCAGGCTCGGTGCGCGCCGGCTGGAGGAGGAGGCGGCTTGGATCGAGAGCTATCGCCAGCTCTGGGACGCGCGCTTCGACGAATTGGACAAGGTTATCGAGGAATTGAAACAGAAGGAGAAGGACGATGGAGAGTAAGCCTGCCCCTATGAAGAACCCCACGACGGTGGAACGAACGTCCGAGCGTGAGCTCGTCGTCAGGCGAACCTTCAACGGCCCGGTACATATCGTGTTCGAGGCGTGGACCAAGCCCGAGCTTTTCATGCGGTGGTGGGCGCCGAGGTCGATCGGCGTGCCCATGCTTTCCTGCAGCATGGATGTTCGCGTCGGAGGTGGCTACCGTATTGCGTTTGGCCATGATGCCTCGAGCGCCATGGAATTCTTCGGCAAGTATCTCGAAGTGATACCGAACGCGCGCCTGGTCTGGACGAATGAAGAAAGTGATGACGCTGCCATCACCACGGTTACCTTCGAGGAAAAAGGCGGCAAGACGCTGCTGGTGCTGCACGAACTCTATCCCTCGAAGGAGGCGTTCGACGCCAATTCCGGGGCAGAGGGCGGGCTGCCCGAGCAGTTCGAGCAACTGGACGAGCTTCTCGTCGCGCTCGGCGCGGGAGGGGCCTGACGTCGTCCAAGGTCGCGCCGCTGGGCTCGACCCGCCCTGCGGACTACCTCAGGTGAGGAGGGTTTTGAGAAGGCCGTGGCGCCCGGAGCCCCCTCATCCGCCCTTCGGGCACCGTCTCCCCCGGGGGAGAAGGGGATCGGGGAGCCGTCGCGGGTGAGGTTGAGGGTCAGACCGCCTCGCCATCTCCAAGCTGTGCGAACGAGGCGAGCAGGCCGGCTGCGACGGCAAGGTCGGGCGTTTCGAAACCTTCGGTGAATTCGTTATAAACAGGTTGCAACATCTTGCGTGCATCATGTTCCCGCGACCGGACGCGCCAGAGCATTGCGAGATCGCAGGCTGATCGCAATCGCCATGACAATGCACCGATTTCCCGGGCCACCGCCATCGACTCGATGAGGAGCGTCTCCTCCTCGTATGGCCGGACCTCGGCCTTCAGAATGGAGGCCCGGATGCGCAAAAGCTCTGGAACGCACCATTGCTCGTTCTGCGTATAGGCGCAATCGAGCGCTTCCCGGATGGTGGCGGCGGCGTCCGCCAGGCGGCCATACTTCGCCAATGCCTCCGCAAAGCCGCCGAGATAGAAGGGGAACCGCGCCAGATGCCTGATGGCGCGAAACTCCCCGACAGCTTGCTCGAGCAGCCCCAGTCCTTCTGCCGTCGTGTCGTCCTGAGCGCATGCCGCCGCACCGCGGCAGAAGATGGCGACCGGCCGCCAGATGACGATGCCATGCCGGACGATTTGATCGTCGAGCATCGCGGCAACGCGGCCACATTCCTGATAGCGCCTGCTCAGAAGGAAGGTGAGGCTCGCCCATGCGAGCGCATTGCTCAGGGAAAGCTCGTGCCCGGTCTTTCGCGCGAGTGCGATCGTCACCTCCGCAGTGCGCGCGGCTGTGTCGGGTAACCCCGTAAGCCACTGTATATGCGACAGGATATTGCCGACATCGACATTCCTGTCGTACAGGAAACGCGCGAAGCGCGGGTCGTTGGAGTCTTTCAGATAGTTTCCATAAAAGCGTTCAATGCGTTGCCGGGCGCCGTCAAACCGGGCGATGAACAGGTCGGCCACGGCCAAATGCGTTTCGCCCGCCGGCAACGCGGAAGGGTCGGCCCCGGCGGCGACCGAAACGAAGGTCTCAAGCGTCGCGATCCCGGCATCGTGTTCGCCGCCGAACAGCTGGTATGTGCCGATCAGCCGCAGGCAGCGGAGTTGATGGTCGATATCGCCGATCCGAACTGCAATTTCCAACGCTCGTTGCATAGCGTCCATGGCGGAGGGTATGGCGCCGCGCATGAACATTGTCACGCCTGCGAGCGACACCTGAAGCTGCATCTCGGCGGCCGTCCCGGCAAGCCCGGCTGCGTCCAGTTCCTCAAGCGCCCGCGAGACGTGAACGCGGCATTCCTCAGTAAGAGAAAAGTGGTTCCAGAGCAGGCATCCCGCGACGGAGAGGCGGGCATACAGCGATCCGTCCGCGGCAATGCCTCCGGCCCAGTCCAGCGCCGAGCGCAGGTCGTCGAGGACGCCTCCATAAGCATGTGCCCAATCGGGGGCCGGACGTGAGGCCCACTCGCTCGCAGCGCGCTCCAGAACCGCACAAATATGCTCCGCATGCCGACGGCGGACTGGCTCTTCCTCGCCGCTCAATTGCAGTCGTTCGAGACAGTATGCACGCGTCGTCTCCAGGAGGCGATAAGCAAGCTTGTCGGCAGCCACGTCCATCGAAAGCAGAGACTTTGCGACGAGGCTGGCCACGTCATCGATTATCCGTACCCGCTCGAGACCCTCATCGGCGACGGCGCAGGCCGCATCGAGACTAAACGAACCGGAAAAGACCGATAGCCGGCGAATGACTGTGCATTCGCTCTGCGAGAGAAGATCGTAACTCCACTCGATCACCGCCGTCAGTGTGCGATGGCGCTCGGGGCCGGCGCGATGCCCGCTCAGCAGGCGAAATCGATCGTCCAGATGGGCGAAAAGTCCGTCCAATCCGAAAGAATCGACACGCGTCGCCGCAAGCTCGATCGCCAGCGCGAGACCATCGAGCCGCCGGCAGATTTCCGCGACCGTCAGCGCGTTGGCGTCGCTCAGTTCGAACGACTCAAGCCTGTCGGTCGCGCGGTCTACGAAGAGTTGAATGGCAGGATACCTGAGCGCTTCCGCTGCGTTCAGATCAGACGAAGGAGGCGGCGCGCCAAGCCCCGGCAGCCTGCGGACGCGTTCGCCCCTCACGCCAAGCGGCTCCCGGCTGGTAGCGAGGATCCTGACGCACGGCGCTTCGGCCAGGATCCGGTCCGCACAGAAGGCTGCCGCCTCGACGATGTGTTCGCAATTATCGAACACGAGGAGCATTTCACAATCGCGGAGATAGCTGCCCAATGCCGCGAGCAGGTTGGCGGAGTGCGTTGCCAGACCTATCGCAGCCGCGACAGCATTGGGCACGAGCGAAGAATCTTTCAACAGCGCCAGATCGATCAGCCAGACGCCGTCCCTGAAAGACCCGAGCGCCTGCTCGGCGGCGGCCAGCGCAACCGTCGTTTTTCCGACGCCGCCGGCACCGACGATGGACACCAGCCGGGAGGCATCCAAATCGCGCCTGATGGCCTCAATCGCATCAGTTCTCCCGAAGACCCTCGTTGTCGCGATCGGCAAATTGTGGCTGCGCATCGCCGCCGCCGTCGAGGACGGCGCGAGGACGGGCGATTCATCGACCTGAACCGGCGCAATGAACCGATAGCCCCGCCCTGTGACAGTCGCTATGTATTGCGCGGTCCCAACGCCATCGCCGAGGGCTCGCCTCAAGGCAGCCATGTTGACCTTGAGGTTGCCATCATCGACGACAACGTCCGGCCAAACCCGCGCGATCAATTCGCGCTTGTTCACGAGTTCGCCCGGGCGCTCGACGAGGGTTGTCAGGATGTCCAGCGCGCGGCCTCCGATCCGGACGGGGGCGTCACCTTGCAAAAGCAGCTGGCGCTCGGGAATGAGCACGAAAGGCCCAAAGGAGAAGGACCGGGAAAGCTGCTCGGCAAGGTCGCTCGTCACGATCTTTTTCCTTCGACGAAGGCGGCCGAACCAAAGAGAAAGTCTCGCCGTCCTCGTCATCGAAGAGCTGGCGTGGCTCGGAGCGGCTCCCAACACGATTTTACCATAATTAACCGACGGCAGATTGCAATCGCATGTAGACTGGCTGCGTAAGTAAAGATCCCGGTCCCCCCAGCATTGATAGTCCTGCGTACTGGGCGTGGCCTTGATTGGCTCGGAAGAAACGCAGTGGCTGCCCAGGCGGCCAAGTATTTAAGATGCCAGTAATAGAATTCGGCGGCGCCGATGTCTTTGTCGCGCTCGAAGATACTCGGGCTCGGGCAGGCTGTGAACTTGGCATTCAAGCACGAGTGAGGGGCAGGGACCAAGTGTCCGGCAAGGCCCAGTTGCGGTGACGCGGGGCGGAACGGGACAGGGTTGTCGCCAGGCCGTTTCACGCGTCGCTGCCCAGAGGCGCAGGAAAGCACATGACCTCAAAACGAGCGAGGTCGCCTTCATGGGGACTGCGACGGGATTGCGGAACGACCGCAGCCCGAATCCTGAACGCATCGTCATTCAATTAGGGGGAAGTCATGACAAAACATGTCCTTTTCATCGTGACCAACGCAGCCGTGATCGGCCCGCACAGTCGCAAGACCGGCTTCTTTTTCGCCGAGGTCGCTCATCCTTTCGACGTGCTCGACAAGGCCGGGATCGCAATCGAGTTTGCCTCTCCCGCAGGCGGATGGACGCCGTATGACGCGTATGACGAGAAGGACCCTGCTCAGAAGGGATTTCTCGAGAGCAAGGCCTTCCGTCGCCTCAATCACAGTCGCAAGCTCGCCGAGGTGGACGCCGCCGACTACGACGCCATCCTGATCCCCGGCGGTCTCGGGCCGATGGTCGATATCCAGCGCAACGCTGATGTCCAGAGGGCTGTCGTGCGCGCCTGGAGCACGGACAAGCTGGTGAGCGCTGTTTGTCACGGTCCGTGCTCGTTGCTCGGCGTGAACCTCGGTGATGGCACGCCATTCGTGCGTGGCAAGAAGCTCACCTCCTTCTCGAAGAAGGAGGAATATGACTATGCCCGAGATGACGTGCCCTACGAACTCGAGGACGCATTGAGGGCGGAGGGCGCCGAGTATTCCTCTGCGTCCAACTGGGAACCTCACGTTGTCGTCGATGGCCGCCTCATCACCGGCCAGAATCCCGCCTCGGCAGGACCGCTGGCAAAAGAGTTGCTCGCTGCTCTGAAGGATCGGGCGTGATGGGTCACATCCAAGAGGGGAATGAACCATGTCCCCGCGCGTGAAGACCGTGGGGATTCTGACCGGGCGTCCCGGTAAGGCATCCGAACTCGGAGCGCTTCTTTCCGCAATGCGGGTGCACAGCCGGGCCGAGCCCGGAAATCTGCGGTGGGATATCTGGCGAGACAAGGCCAATCCCGACCGCTTCGTGCTCGATGAGCTTTACGTCGACGAGGCGGCGGTCGCCGCGCATCGCGATACGCCGCACTTCAAGGACTATGCCGCCAGGATCGGCGATCTCGCCGACCGGACACCGATTACCCTTGACCCGATCGAGGTCGATTAACCCGCTGGAGGGAATGCGATGAAAAGCGCAATAACAGGATTGCTCACTGTCATGATCACAGCCGCTTCCGCCGTCGCCGGCCACGCAGCCGACAAGCCTGTGTCGATCGTGCTCGTGCACGGTGCCTTCGTCGATGCTTCGGGCTGGCAGCAGGTCTATGACATCCTTTCCGCCGAGGGCTACGAGGTTCTGGCTGTCCAGAATCCCACGATTACACTGCAAGGTGACGTCGATGCCACAAGGCAGGTCATCGCTCGGGCCAAAAAACCGGTCGTCCTTGTCGGCCATTCCTATGGCGGGGCGGTGATCACCGAGGCCGGCAGCGTGCCAAAGGTCAAGAGCCTGGTTTACCTTGCCGCGTACGCGCTTCAAGCCGGCGAGTCGGTCTACGACATCGGCACGGCGCCGACGCCGGGCGAAGACAAGGCGCCGCTGCTTCCGCCAAGCGACGGGTTCCTGCTGGTAGACTTTGCGAAATTCCCCACATCCTTCGCAGCCGATGTCGATCCCGCCAAGACGAAGTTCATGGCCGAATCCCAGGTTCCCTGGGGGCTCGGCGCCGTGCAGACCAAAATCACCGCGCCGGCGTGGAAGGAAAAGCCCACCTACTTCATGGTGACGAAGAACGATCACATGATCCCGCCCAGCCAGCAGCGCTCCATGGCAGCGCGGGCCGGCGCCAAGACCGTCGAGATCGAGTCCAGCCATGCCGTGATGCTTTCGCATCCGCAGGACGTGGCGGACTTCATCACCAGTGCGGCCGCGCCGTCGAACTAGGACACTGCGGCCCGCAGCCTACAGGAGTTTGGACATGTTCCAAAAGGCCTTCGAACCGCAATGCAAGGCGGTAGCGATCCATTGCACAGATGCGGCGCAACACCGGCGCCGGGGTTTGACGCTGTTTGCGCTGGCGCTTGGAAGCTTCTGCATCGGGACGTCCGAATTCGCCAGCATGGGCGTCCTGCAGCTCTTTGCCGAGAGCCTTGAAATCAGCATACCGGCGGCAACGAATGCCATCACGGCCTACGCATTCGGGGTGGTGATCGGTGCCCCGCTTGTCACGCTCGCTGCCGCCCGGCTGAACCGGAAAAGCCTGCTTCTGGCATTGCTCGGCCTTTTCATCGTCGGCAATGTGCTCTCCGCGCTTGCAGCCAATCTCGGCATGTTCGCGCTCGCCCGCTTCGTCAGCGGCATGCCGCAGGGCGCCTATTTCGGTGCCGGTGCCGTCGTCGCCTCCTATATCGTGGGACCTGGACATGGCGGCAAGGCCTTTGCCCTCGTCATGACCGGACTGACCGTTGCCACAATTATCGGTTCGCCGCTCGCCACCTTTCTTGGCCAGAACCTCGGCTGGCGGAACACCTATTTCGCCGTTGCCGGTGTCGGTGTGCTGGCGCTTCTGGCCCTTTGGGCATGGGTGCCGCGGACCGAGGCGCTGGACGGCGGGCCGATCGCACAGGAACTGAGTTCGCTCCGCCGAGGCTCCGTCTGGATCATGATGCTTGTCGCTGCCCTCGGCGTCGCGAGCATCTTCGCCGTATACACGTTCATCGGACCGTTCGTGACCGATGTCGCGATCATCGACAGAGCATGGATCCCGCTGGCGCTGGCCCTCTTCGGCATCGGCATGACGGCGGGGAACCTTATCGGCGGACGGATCGCCGACAGCCACCCTTCGTTGGGGCTCGTCGTCGGCTTCGGCAGTGCGCTGATCGTACTGGCAGTCCTCGCATCATCAGGAGGGAATGTCGCGCTGCTGATGATCGGCCTCTTCGGTGTCGGCGCTACGATGATGATTGCTATCCCCACGATCCAGGTGCGGCTGACAAGCTTTGCGCCGGAAGCACCGACCTTGATGGGCGCCATGAACCTGGCAGCCCTCAACGTTGCCAACGCCATCGGCGCCTGGGCCGGCGGAGCGGCAATCGCGGCAGGGTTCGGTCTTCTCTCGGCAGTCTGGGCCGGGTTCCTCTTGACGCTTCTTGGCCTGGTCGTCTTTGCGATCACGCTGCCGCGCGCCCCTCAACTTGCTGCTGCGTGAGAGCCGGCTTCGACCTTGACTATGCCTGCCAGTTCCTGAGCCCGTGGCCTCCGCCTTCGAAGTTGCGGCCTCGAAAGCAAATTGAAAGCAGGCCCAAATGGTCATCATCGAAGTATGCTATTGGAAATTGGAAGGGGACAATAGAGTCGTGGGATCTTCTCCCGTTAAGGCGTCGGATGCATTTTGTTTTTGGTGCGAGATCTGTTGGTATTGACAAATATCATTTTCGGCCTTGTTTGCGTCAAATATAAATCTGCATTCGAGACTATTTATTTACCATGCAATATTAAAGTCCGAAGATGTGCTCGCTCAGGAGGTGGGTGGAGCGCGTAACGCCGGGTGCCGCATCTTCAGGGATTCATCATGAAGCTCACCATTGCAAGAAATCTCGCCATCGTGGGCATCGCCGTCTCCATCGGCATGTTCGCGTCCTTCGGGCTGCAGCAGACAGCCCTTGGGCGGCTCAAGGTCAACGGACCGATCTACGAGCAGATCGTCTATGGCAAAGACCTGATTGCCGACATCCTGCCGCCGCCGCTCTTCGTGGTCGAATCCTACATGCTGTCGCATGAGGCCAACGACTTTCCCGATCTTGTCGATGCCAACCTCGCCAAGATCGCGACGCTGAAGGCAGCCTATGAGGATCGCCGCGCCTATTGGCAGACGACCGGCCTGCCGCAGCCGCTCAAGGACGAGCTCAACAAGGAAGTAGTGGCCAAGGGCGACATCTTCTGGAAGGTGATGGAAGAGGACGTCATCCCGGCACTCAAGGCGAGGCAGAATGGCGCCGGAACCGGGCCGATGGTGAAGCTCAGGACCGCGTTCCACGAACATCAGGACGCGGTCGAGAAGCTCGTGGTCAATTCCGATACCTTTCTCAAGGGGCAGGAGAAGAATGCTGCCGACGAGATCATGACATGGACCTCGGCGGCGGCCGCGGCTTCGCTCGCGTCCTTCCTGCTGCTGCTCGCCGGGCTCTATTTCTTCCGCCGCCGCGCCATCCTGCCGATCGATGGCATGAGACGCTATATGAGCGGCCTTGCCAATGGCGACTTCTCGGAAGACGTGCCCTTTGCCGAGCGCAGCGATGAGATCGGCCAAATGGCGCAAGCCGTCGTCGTCTTCCGCACCAATTCGCTCGAGCGCCGCGAAGGTCACCTGCGTGAGGCGGAGGCCAAGGAAGCCGAAGTTGCCCGCCAACGCCAGTTGGCCGCCGAGCGCGCCGGCGAGGAAGCCGCGCGTGACGAGGTGATCCATTCGCTCACCCGCGCACTCGATGAACTGTCGCGCGGCAATCTCGGCTTCCACATCGATGCCAGGTTCTCATCCGCCTACGAAGAGCTCCGTGCCGCCTTCAATGCCAGTGTCGACACGCTGTCCGGCTCGATCGACGCCGTCTCCGGCGCGACCAGCACGCTGCGCCATTCTTCACATGATATCGCCGGCGCCATGGAGGCGCTGTCGAAGCGTACCGAGCAGCAGGCAACGACCATCGAAGAGACATCGGCCGCACTCACCGAGATCACCTCGGCCATCGGCAATTCCTCGTCCCAATCGGCCGAAGCAAGCCAGGTGACTGACGAGACCAGCAAGGCCGCGCTGCAATGCACCGAACTGATGCGTGAGGCAATCGCGGCAATGCAGCGGATCGAGGGTTCGTCTGACCAGATCGGCTCGATCATCAACGTCATCGACGACATCGCCTTCCAGACCAACCTTCTGGCGCTCAATGCCGGTGTCGAAGCAGCCCGCGCGGGCGAAGCTGGCAAGGGTTTTGCCGTCGTGGCGCAGGAAGTGCGCGAACTTGCCTCCCGCTCGGCCAATGCCGCCAAGGAGATCAAGGTTCTGGTCTCGACATCGTCGGACCAGGTCGGCTCGGGTGTCGCGCTCGTCAACCGCACCGGCGAAGCGCTCTCCCATATCGAAACCAAGGTGCAGCATGTCGGGCAACTGATCCAGGCGGTGGTCACTTCGTTGAACGAGCAGTCCTCGGCGATCCGCGAAATCAACGGCTCCGTTCATGCAATGGACGAAGTGACCCAGCGCAATTCCGCCATGGCGGCGGAAACCAACTCGGCCTGCAAGGGGCTCAACGAGCAGGTCCTGGCGCTGGAAGAGATCGTTTCGCGCTTCCAGATCGCCGCCGCAGGACCTGCCGTTACGGCAAACCGCGCCGCCTGAGCCGAATTGCTTCGGTTATTTCTTGGGCGGCTCGAACAATTCGACGGGATTGCCCGCGGGGTCGTCGACGAGGATCTGCTTGCCGCCCATGCCAGCCACGATGTCGTTGCGAAATTTCGCGCCTGAAGCCTTCAGACGTGCGACCTCGTCCTCGATATTGTCGACCTCCAGCTGGATGCGGTTCCAGCCGCCGGGTTCGGGGCGGCGTCCATCCGGCATGGGCTGGGATGCGCCGCCTGGCCCGGTCGTGCCGTTCACCAGCAGGCGAAGATCGCCTCTGGTCAGCATGGCGAAGCTCGGAGCTGGATGCATGGTGAGCGCGAAGCCGAGCGACTGCGTGTAGAATGCAATCGCGGCGTCGACATCGTCGACGATATAACGAACGCTGACAGTGGCCATAGCAATTCCTCCTTCAGACAAGATCGAGGATCGTGGCGGCGGCAGCCAGGAGCACGACCACGATCCATGGCGGGGCTTTCCAGACGGTGAGCAGCAGAAAGCCGGCAAGTGCGAGCGAAAAGTCGCGCGGCGCAAGAACGGCGCTCGTCCATACGGGGCTATAGAGAGCCGCCCCGAGAATGCCGACGACGGCGGCGTTGGCGCCGCGCATCGCAGCCTGCGCCGTCGGGCGCTTGCGAAAGCTGTCCCAGAAGGGCAGGGCGCCGAGCAGCAGCAGGAAGCCGGGCAGAAAGATCGCGATCAGGCCAATGGCTGCGCCGAGAAGACCGTTCGGAGCAGGCCCCATGGCGGCGCCGAGATAGGCGGCGAAGGTGAACAGCGGCCCCGGAACCGCCTGGGCGGCACCATAGCCTGCCAGGAACGTATCGTTCGACATCCAGCCGGGATTGACCACTTCCGCCTGCAGCAGAGGCAGCACGACGTGACCGCCGCCGAAGACCAGTGCGCCCGAGCGGTAGAAGGCATCGAAAAGCGACAGGCCTTGCGAACCCAATGCCGAGGCGATGACCGGCAAGGTGCCGAGCAGGGCGAAAAAGGCGAGAAGGCTGGCAATGCCGAAGGAGCGGGACACCCGGAAAGACAGGTGCGTCTCGCCCGTGACCGGGCCGTTGCGGCAAAGCGCGAGGCCGGCGAGCGCGCCGGCGGTGATCGCGGCGATCTGCCCGATCGCCCCTGCCGAGAAGGTGACGATGAGGACGGCTGCGAGCGCGATGCCCGCACGCTCCCGGTCGGGCGTCAGGCTTTTGGCCATTCCCCAGACCGCCTGCGCCACGACTGCGACAGCCACGATTTTCAGCCCGTGCAACAGGCCGGCTCCCGTCGGCCCGTCGAAAGCTGTCGCCGCCATTGCGAAGATCACCAGCAGGATTGCGGATGGCAACGTGAAGGCTGCCCAGGCGGCCAATGCGCCGAGGGGGCCTGCGCGCAAAAGGCCGAGGGAAAAGCCGACCTGGCTCGAGGCGGGACCGGGAAGGAACTGACAGAGCGCCACGAGATCGCCATAGCCCGTCTCGTCGATCCATTTGCGGCGAACGACCAGTTCGTCGCGGAAGTAGCCGAGATGCGCGATCGGGCCTCCGAACGAGGTGAGCCCCAGCTTCAGGAATGCGAAAAACACTTCGCCGGGCGTGCCATGCGGCTGGCTGACCGCCTCTTCATGAATTGCCTGTGCCGACGACCTCACGGAACAGCTCCCTGGCTCTTTCCCTGGCGATCTTCAAGGCTGCCACGCCATAGGGCGTGGCATTGTATATCCGCCGGCGCGTCCGGCCCACCCGTTCCATTCGCGAGGTGAGATATCCCTTCTTCTCCATGGCGTGCAGCATCGGATAGAGCGTCCCGGCCGAGACCTTGTAGCCGTGGTGAGCGAGCTCCTCGATCATCCACAGACCATGAAGATCGCCTTCGGCCGCATGATGCAGGACGTGGAGGCGGATAAAGCCGGAAAGAAGATCCTGATGTTCCATCGATCACCACAAATAACCCTCACTCTCGAAAAGCGATATCGGGAACCGAGACTAGAGGCAAAGGGTTTGACCTGCAACCGTCAAACGGATTGGCGGTTCATCGAAACACGAACCATGGGAGAATACCAATGGTCAGCGAAGCCGATCGCGATCCGCGTCACCACACCCAGAAAATGCAGGTGCGCCTTCAGGAAATCATGGATCATTTGCGGGCAGACATCGAGAAGGTCGACGAACCGCAGCTGAAGGCCATGTTCGAAACCGCCGCCGAAGTGCTGGGCGGGTTGAAGAAGGCGTTTGGCGACTACGAGAAGAAGAACGAACCGGCGTGGAAATAGGGTCGTGCCGCCGATCCGCATTTCGGATCGAGCTGTGATTTAAACGATCATCTCGTCGGCAATGCGCAGCGCTTCTCCTGCTGATCGAAGAGTATGAAGTCAGGCATTATCCAATCCCGACTGTGAGCCCGGTTGAGTGATCAAGCCGGCGGTGGCCGCGAACATGACACGGACTTCGGCAGCAGATGCTTCCGCGTGAACGGGCGCGCCAGGGATGTCACTTCGGCAACGACCGTCCCTGGTGCAAGCCTGACGGTCTTACTTGACCGTGATGCTCATACCGCTGATATCGGCGTTGATTTGCAGGCCTACCTGCTTGCCTGTCAGTTCGAGTTGGGCGCCCTTGTCATTGGTCATGACGATCACCTGGGCTCCTTTGCCGAGCGCGCCGCCACCGCCCGCTGCACCGTACACGCCCGTCACATCCTGAGCGCGGCGTATGTGGCGCACGGTACCTTTGAAATAGGTCTTGGAAGCACCGAAGGCGAGACCGCCCGAGATGCCGCCAATCGAAATTGGGTATCGGCGACCATGGAAGGTCAGCGTGCCGTCGCCTCCGGAGCCGCCGACGAAGAAGGCGGCCTTGTAGACGGCGAAGCGGATCGTACCGCTGTCCGCATGCGCGGCGCTGGCAAAGCTAACTCCCGCGGCAGCAGTGGCGGCAACGGCGAGAGAACGAAATCCGGACGAAATCTTCATGATGAGAGGCTCCTCAAAAAAAGGGCCGCTTGCCCAGTCAGCCGGGCCAGACAGCCGGGGACTCAGCGTCGTCTCAACGTCATAGCTCGAACAGCCTCGTACGTCATTAGTTCCCAGGCAGTTTCCAGGCACAAGGAGATGACGGCAGACCCGCCCATCCTGCGTTCCCGCTGCAGGATCTCCGACTGGAATGGCAATGATTGCGGCAGGTCAGTTTTCAGGGCATCTCATCCAATAGCGTTTGATAGCCGCAGGCCCGCTGCCATCGCTGGGCACTTGGCTCCATGGATTCTTCGAAGTTTCGATAAACGTGTCGTCGTCGATCGAAACAAGCGTCACCGGCATTGCGAAGGACAATGTAGCCTGGCGATACCACGCAATGGCTGCCTGTTGGCGGCGTTTGGCGACCAGGTCGTCTTTCTCAGCGGGTGGAACGCGAAAGCGGTCGGGATTTTGTTTCACCTCGACCAGCGGATCGTGCAGGGCCACCCGCAACAGCTCACCGTCACCGGCAAGCCGCAGCTCGAATTCATCCTGTGGTGCCGGCGCCGGGCGATCCCTTTGTTCCCAGCGCGTGCTAGCAGGAACAAAAAATCGGCACATTCGTTTGGGTCCGGGCCGCGGCAACCCAATTCTGCTTTGGCTGGCCTGGGGGACGTGTGATGGACCAATTGCTTATTGTCTTCATCCGAAGGCGGATGGCCGACCGTACCGATGTCGATCTCGGAGAGCTTTTCGACGCTGCCGAACAATATTTTAAAACAAAAGTAGAGGCGCGTGCTTTTTTTGATGCCCTTCATATGGTCCTGCGTGAACGCCGTGATCGGCGCAGAAAGCGGATCGCCGACGCTCAATAAGAGTCGAAAAGGCGACTCCCGGACGGGGAGAGCCACCCTATTCCTACCGACTTTATGGCGCCGGCCGGGCCGCAACGGGGCACGCACCGAAGTCTGCAATCGGACCAAAGTCCGGTGAATGCACCCTTCCTTTTCGGTAGACACCACCGCTGTTCTGCCAAATTGCCCGTCGTTGAACCTATTGTAAAATTTGTCGGTGTTACTGTTTTCAAAAAGGACACCCGCTATGTCATCGACGGAAGATCCGAAGCTGCCACGCGATGTCGCGCGCAGACATTTTCTAGGTGTTACCGCCGCCGCGGGGGCTAGGATTGCCGGCTTGGCAGCTCTGGCAGCGGCAATTTCCTCGTCGCCTGCGAGCGCGATGGGGCATCGTTGGGGGAGGGGCGGATCTGGTGGACACGGAGGCTGGTGGGGCGGACATGGAGGCACCCATGGCAGTCGTCCCGATGGAGCCTCTGGTAGCGGCGGTGCGAATTGCTTCCTGCGGGGAACGGCGATCCTTACGGATTGCGGTGAAAAGCCCGTCGAGGATCTGCGCATCGGCGATTGCGTTGCCCTGCCGGACGGGAGCGTCCGCTCGATCAGATGGGTTGGCCGCCAGACGTTTAAGAAGAGCAGCGCGCGCTGGCTTGAAGGCGTTGTGCCGGTCCGGATCTCCCGCCATGCGCTGGATAGCCGCACGCCACATTCCGATCTCTACCTGTCGCCGGATCACGCTCTGCTTCTGAACGGCGTTCTGATCCGCGTGAAGCATCTCGTGAACGGCACGACCATCGCACCGGTCATTCCGGCCGACGACGCGCCGCTCGAATATTACGCCGTCCTGCTTGATACGCATGAAGCCATCCTCGCCGAAGGTGCCGCGGCCGAAAGCTTCCGTCTCCTGGACAACAGCGACGAAGCCTTCTCCAATTTCGCGGAGTACAAGCGCCTCTATGGCGAGAAACCCACCGCGATGACATCCTATGCCCCGGTGCTGGGCGAGGAAGGCGGCTGGAAGCACTTAAAGGCGCTTCTACTGCTTGCTGTTTCGCCGCTCGTGCCGATGCGCGATCCGCTGGGGGATGCCTGTGAGAAGATCAATGCGCAAGCGAAAGAGCTGTCATTCTGACAAGCTGAGTGGCTGAGCGTCTTACCCTGCCTCTTCAGCGGCAGGTGATCTTGGCGAATTACAAGCGACAGGGGATTTTGACTGATTTTCGGTTCGTCGGACCAGTCAGCAATAGGATGTAACGCGCTCTCATCATGATTACCTGGTGCTGGCGCGACGCGCGGATGGAGGCATGCTGGGCTCAGCGCATTCGACGAGTGCGCCGCTGTTGCGAAGCTTTGAAATTCCTAGCTGAACGACCTTGATCATATCAGTCATCCGCTGGCCGTGGCCATCCTGGTATTGTTCCAGCGTAGGAGTATGAAGAGTAACATCCCGCAGCGTAGACATACGATTGTCTTTGACCGCTTGGGCACCGAGAGCCCAGACACGGTTGAATAGAATTCGATCTGACTCGGTAATTGGCATAGTGTCCCGCTAAAACCCGAAATATTGGACTTAGCGGGCGGCATCCGCTCATCAATCGGACTAAGGTCCGATGTGCTAGGAGATCGCCGTTGGTGCGATGGCGTACATAGCAACTGTGCAGCCGTCTCCGTGCTGCCGCATTCCTCATTGCACAACGGTGCCGGTGAAAGGTCATCGGAGATGAGCGGGAGATTCTGAGGGGACGCAAAAGGTTTTAAAGCACTTCGAAGGCCTTTCAACGCGATTTGAAAATTCCGGAACCTGGTGTCAAAATTCCGATTTCTCGCGTCCGGCTACACCCGCGAGGAACGAGGCGGTGCCACAGGTTAGCCCCTCCCACCTGTGGGGAGGGGTATTTTTCTAAAAGGCAGAACTCACGCCCCTCGCGCCAGCCCATGCTCCACCAACCGGTCGATCACCTCGGCATAGGCCACACCGCTCGCCGCCATCGCCTTGGAATACATGCTGATATCGGTAAAACCCGGAATGGTGTTCACCTCGTTGACGACGAAGCGCATGTCTTCCATCAGGAAGAAATCGACGCGGGCCATGCCGTCGCAGCCGAGTGCGCGGAAGGCGCGGGCGGCCATGGCGCGGATCTTCTCCTCTACGGCGGCGGGCAGGTCGGCGGGCACTTTCAGGGCCGCGCCATTTTCGTCGATATATTTGGCGTTGTAGCTGTAGAAGCCGTGGCTTTCGGCGGGCGCGATCTCGCCGGGGCGGGAGACGAAGAGGCCGCCGTTTGCGTCTTCCAGCACGCTGCATTCGATCTCGCGCCCGGCGATGAATTCTTCGGCGATGAGCTTGCGGTCGTGGCTGAAAGCCTCTGACAGAGCCGGGGCGAATTCCTGGCTGCCGGAGACCTTGCGCACGCCGACCGAGGAGCCCTGGCGGGCCGGCTTGATGAAGAGCGGCAGGCCGAGTTCGGTTTCGAGGGTTTCGAGTGCCGGCGGCGTTGCCTGATCGAGCGTTACCGAGCGCGCGACTGGCAGGCCGGCGGCCTTCAAAAGCTGCTTGGCGATATCCTTGTCGAGCGCCGTTGCCGAGCCCAGGATGCCGCAGCCGGCAAGCGGCACGCGCGCCACCTGGCAGAGGCCCTGAACCGCGCCGTCTTCCCCATGCAGGCCGTGCAGCACCGGGAAGACGATGTCGACCTTGCCGGCCTCAGTGGTCTTTCCATCCGGTGCGATCGCCAGCAGGCGGCCACGCCCGCCGGGCACGGGGCAAAGCTCGGTGCCGGCCTCCGGCTTCTCAAGTTCGCCGCCGGTCAGGCGGCTCTGCAGCCAGCGGCCTTCGCGGGTGACGAAGACCGGCAGGGCGTCGTATTTTTCCGGATCGAGGGCGCGCATCACATTGGTCGCCGACATGACGGAAACATCGTGCTCGCTGGAGCGGCCGCCGAAGAGCACGGCGATGCGCAGCCTGGATGGGGAAGGGCTCATTGAAATTCTCCTGAAAACAAAAACTAGAAGCCGACGGCGATGCCTCTGTTGGCGAAGAAGCGGTCGAACGTGGCAAGGGGCAGGGTGACATTGGCCTGGCTGGCGCGGTCATGGCCTGAAGGATTGTGGAAGCGCACGCTCTCGTCATCGGCCGCCGTCACCAGTACCAGATGGCCGCCCTTGCCCGGCGGCTCGCGCTCCGGCCAGCGGATGGTGCTGCTGACGGAGGCGATGAAGAAGCTGTTACCCGCAAGGATCTCGGGAATGGTTTCCGCTTGCACCTCTGTCCTCACGTCGGCCGCAAGCCCGAAGCGCTCGCGCACGAAGGTTACGAAGGGCGCATAGATCAGCCCCCTGATGGAGGCGTCCGCGTCGTTGACCACATAGCCGCCATAGCTGGTGCAGGCCCTTGCGAGCGAGAGGATCGGATGGGCCTCGCCGCGAGCGGCCAGAATCATTTTCAGGCAGGCCATGCCGCAGACATTGACCGCCCAGCGCGCATATTCCTCGATCGTATCGGCGCCGGAATTCCTCCAGAGCGGGTCGCGGTGCAGGGCATCAGCACCTTCGGCCAGCACCGGCAGGGTCATCTCGGGCGTCTCCCACTGGCTGAAACAGGGCACGTCGAGGCTCGGTTGGTTCATGTCGTCTCCGTCAGGCAATGCAAGGCGAATCCCGCTAGAAAGTGGCTTACATTAAATGCAATTTTTCTCTATTTTACAGAGCCACTTTGCCGTGATCCTGTGGGCCACTTGGATTGCGTGAAGTGCGATGAACCACAGGAATGAGCCGCTTGAATGGCTGCGAGAGAGCCGGTGACTATTGTGAGAAGACGCGAAGGACCATCAGCGACATTCCAGCCTGATATCGATCCCTCGTCATCGGCACCCTTGCCGCGGCAGCTTTACCTCTCGTTACGGAATGCCGTTACGCAAGGGCGGCTGGCTGCCGGGCAGCGGCTGCTCTCGACGCGGATTGCCGCAACGGAATGGGGCATTTCGCGCGGCGTCATCGCGGAAGCCTATGAGATCCTGATGTCGGAGGGTTTTGCGGTCGCCCGCCATGGCTCCGGGACCTATATCGCGTCGACGATACCGGAGGGCGTGTCTCGCATCGGTGACATTGACGGGAAGGGTGAGCCACCCGCCCGCCGCGGCGTGTCGGCGGCCGCGACCGCGATCCTCACGCGCGGGCCGAGCCTCGAGCCGCAGAAGGCGCTGCCATTCGTCACCGGCCGCATCGCCCATGACGAGCGCACGGCGCGGCTTTTGAACCGCATCGCCGTCAGGCATATGAACTACGCTTTCGAAGGCTATGGCGACATCCAGGGCGACTTGCGGCTGAGGGCGGCGATCAGCGCCCATCTCGCCGTCTCGCGCGGCGTGCGCTGCAGCCCGGAGCAGATCTTCATCACGGCTGGAACGCAGCAGGCGCTCGACCTTGCCTTCCGCGTGCTGATGACGCCTGGCGATACGGCCGTCGTCGAAGACCCGTGTTATCCGCCGGCCCGGCAATGCCTTGTCCTGAACGGCATCGAGGTCGTCGGGCTGCCGGTCGACGCCGATGGCATCGATATTGCCCGCCTGCTCGACGGCATGATCGCGCCGCCCGCCGCCTTCTACGTGACGCCCTCCAACCAATATCCGGTCGGCTCCGTCCTCTCGCTCTCGCGCCGGCTCGGGCTGCTTTCCTATGCCGAGGAAAACGACTGCTGGATCATCGAGGACGATTACGATAGCGAATTCCGCTACCACGGCCACCCGATCGCCTCGCTGCACGGCCTCGATAAGGCAAACCGCGTTCTCTACACCGGCACCTTCAGCAAGGCGCTGCTGCCGAGCTTGCGCATCGGCTACCTCGTCGTCCCCGCCGATCTCGTGCCCGCCTTCCGCGCCGTGCGCCCCGCCGTCGACCGCTGCCCGCCGAGCTTCCAGCAGCGGGTGATCGCCGATTTTCTGGAGGAGGGGTATTTTCCGGCGCATCTGCGGCGACTGCGGGAACGGCTCAGGGCCTCGCGCGATATGCTGGCCGGGTTTCTGGGGGAGCGGTTGGCGGAGCATATGGCGGTGCTGCTGCCGGATCAGGGGATCAATCTCACGGTCAGGAGCACGGGCAGCTGGGACGATGATACCGCCGTCTCCGCTGCGGCGCTGAAGAGGGGCGTGGTGGTGATGCCGCTGTCGCGCATGAATGTGGTCTCGACGGATCGGTTGCGGCTGCTCTTCGGGTTCTCCGGGCTTTCCGAGGAGGAGGCGGATATGGGGACGCGGGTGCTTGCGGAGGTGTTTGGGGGCGGGGTGTTTTGACGGGAGGGTGAGGGTGACTGCAGAAACCCCAATCTTCCTTGCCAAGTCAGAAAACGAGCAAGGCGGTGCGCGCGGCCCCCTCATCCGCCCTTCGGGCACCTTCTCCCCAAGGGGAGAAGGGGTGTCGTTGCAACGGCTCGCTTGTCTCAAAGCGTCTCTCGTTGCAAGCTACGCCGCGAGTTCCCCCTTCTACCCAACGGGGAGAGGTGGCCCAAAGGGCCGGATGAGGGACCGCGGGCGCACTACCTTGCTCGTTTCTGACTTGGTGACGGAGGAGCGATGCCCTCAATGCCCCGTCCAGGAAGCCGCATCGAAAACAGGAGCCTGCCTCCGCCGCTACATCCCAGCGCCACCAGCAAGTAAAACCAGATAGGCAGGAAGAACCCATCCCCTGGACGACGCCACGGTTACCACTTCACGCGCAAGCCTGCAGTTCCACTAACCGCATAGCTGTCGCCGAAATCTTTCAGCGAGGATTTCGCGGCGACTTCGCCGTAGAGCGAGTAGCGATCGTCGTTCCAGATGTAGGAACCGCCGAGGGTCAGTCCCGCCCAGACCGGATCGTTCTTCGTTTCGAAACCGGTGCCGGAGACATCGACCGCCGTGTTATCCAGGAACTCGCCGTAGAGATTGGCGATGCCGTAGATTTTCGCCAGTGCCGTTTGGCCATCGGCCCGCTGCATTGTCTCCTCGCGGTCGAGCGCCACGCCAAGCCGGCCGAGCAGGCTGTCGCCGTCATCGAGCGACACGCGTGCGCCGTAGCGGTCGTTGAACGTGTCGAAGTCGACGGAGGAATAGACGAGCTGGGCCTGCGGCCTGATCGACCACGGGCCGGAGGCCGCAAAACGCCTGCCGGTCTCCAGGCTCAGCGCATAGCCGAAGCCATTGTTGCCGCTTTCCATGGCGCCGTCGACGAGATCGGATTTGAGGTCGGTGTCATACCAGTTGGTCTGGCTCTGGGCATCGACATAGAGGCCGTTGTCGCCATACCAGGTGAGCGTGGCGCCAAGCCCGAAGCCTGTCGTGTCGACATCGCCATTGCCGTAGAGGGAGTCGATGTCGCCTGATATCGTGCCGTAATGGACGGTCAGGCCGCCGATCAGCCGGCCGGCCTTGTCCTGATAGAGCTCGCCGTCGAGACCGCCCTCCAGCTTGAACAGGTTGTAATCGTAGCTGTCGACGGTGGTGCTGCTGTCGGGCTCTATGCTCGCATGCGTGCCCTCGGTGCGCAGCCAGACATTGTCTGGTCCTTTGGCCAATGCCGCCGCGCTATCTCCATGCCAATAGCGGTCGCCGAGGCGCTGTTGCAGCGTCGACAGTCCGTTCAGGGCAAGCAGGAGTTGCGGATAGGCTTCGTAAAGCGGAACGCCGGGTTGATAGAGCGGTGCCGCGGGTGCGCCTGATGTGGCCGGATTGGTCAGTGCCGAGCGCAGATACCAGTCGCCATCGGCCGGGGTGGACACACCGTTCTGATAGAGCCGGTAAGCGTAGGCACCGCCGACAACGGCCTGATCGCCCTGGAAGACATAGTCGCCGAGCAGCGAAAAGCTCCCGGCCGAGGTGCCGCCGACATCGACGATCTTGATGCCCTCGACGGTCTGCGCTCCGCCGCCGCCGAGATTGGTGACCTTGACGTTGGTCATGCCCGCAGTGTTGCCGGTGACGACAAGGCGGTCGGTCGGCGAGGCATCGCCGCCGAGCACGCTTTCGATCGCAAGCGTGCCGCCGTTGCCGGTATAGTTGCCTGCTATCGTCAGCGTACCGATGGAATTGCCGGGGGCGACTGTGCCGGAACTCGTCACATCGCCAAAGATCGTGCCGCTGCCGCCGAGCGTGCCGAAATTGGTGATGTCGCCGATGACGCTCGAAGCGGCGCTGTGATCGCCGATCAGCAGCGTGCCGTCATAGATCGTCCAGTCGGTCGTCGCGGTGCCGACGCCCGTCAGCAGCCAGGTACTGCTGCCGGTTTTCTCGAATGTGTCGAAGTTCCGGTATTGCTGGGCAGCACCGATTGCCGAGACATCGAAGCTGTCGCTGCCGGTGCCGCCGAGGCGGAGCACGTCTGTCGTCGGCGTCACGCCCGCGATGATGTTGCCTTCGATCACAGAACCCGGTTGCAGCTCCAGCGTCAGCGTGCCCGTTGTTGCCGCCAGTGACCGGTTGATCGCGTTCGTCTGGCCGGCGCCTGCCCGGATCGTACCGCTGTTGACGATATCGAGGTTTATTATTCCGTTCGACGCCACGATGGCAGCAGCACCCGTTCCGCCCTCGATCGTGCCGGAATTGACGATCTGGCCCGCTGTTCCGCCTTGCGCGAGAATACCGACACCTGCACTAGTTCCGTTGCTTGGCCCGTTTCCTCCGCGGATCGTCCCCATATTGAGGATTGTATTCGGACCTCCCACCGAATTGCCGTAGGCGACGCCCGCTCCACCGCCCGCCGACGTGCTGTCGCCACCCACGATGGTGCCGTTATTGGTGAGAGACGAGCCTCCCACCACCCGCACGCCAATGCCGCCAGAGGCTGCGGCACCGCCGCCGCCGCCGCCATTTCCGCCGCGGACCGATCCATTATTGGTGAATTTGGTTGCAGTAACGACGGCACCGACTTGCCCTGCCGTCGTGGCAGCGGCACCGGCGCTTGCTGCCACCAGAGTGCCCGAGAACGTGACGGGGACATTCGCGCCGACCAATTGCTGGATCGTGAGCGTGCCTCTGGTCGTGCCGGCTGTCGCATCGTAGTTATTCGTCAGGACAAAGCCGTTGGTATCGATCGTGATCGGTTTCGTCGGGTTCGGCAGTGCCGTCGTCGACACAGAAAAACTTCCGGTCAAGACGATCGTCGCATTGGCGTCGCCATCGGCGTTGGCGGTCTGAATGGCGGCCCGTAGGGCGGCGTCACTGTTTACGGGATACGTGCCGGCCCATGCCGGGGGGGAGATGCAACAGCCCAGCATCAGCGCCACAAGGCTGACGCCCGTGAAAAGTCTTGCCTTATCAAAATTCCCGACAACGCCGAAGCTCATGCTGCCTCTCATGAAGTTGTTGCTAATATAAATACGATTAAAGGATGTGCTTTTGTGCGCGGGTTCGGCCTGTCCCGCAAGATCAGCTTATCACAAAAGCGACCCTGATTGTGTCCAGGGCGACGGGTTGTTGCCGGGCAGCAACAAAATATTCAAATGTGACAGCCTTACAAATCAATATGTTAGGGTTTTGGTAACGTCTGGTTCCGCCGCCGCTGCGTGACGGGCAGTGCCTGGCTCTGCTGACTCCTTGGCGTTGGTCGATTCCTGCTGAAAGCTGCGATGGCGGAAGAGACGCCGCAGACCTGCAAAAGCGCCCCGATTGCTTCTGCCGGATGTGGAAGCCGCCCCTCGAACACGAAGCCATAGGCAAGGCCGAAAACCGTTTCTGCGACGATGAGTTGGGCCGAGAGCGCCAACGGCAGGCGACGGGAAGCGACGACCCAGCACCAGGTCGCAAACCACGAACCGGCAAGCCCCATGACCAATGCCCATGCAACGAAACGATAAGTGGATGCGGCATCGGCCGGCTCGAAAGAAGCCAGCGGCAGCAGCAGCAGGCTGCCGATCGCCGCGCCAATGCCCTGGATGCCTGTCCACTGCAGGCCATCGGGCGGATCTGCCGATCGCATGACTGCGGCATTTGCAAGCCCGTAGGCAATCCAGATCGCCAATGCGGCCAGGCTGGCGACAATGCCGAGCAGAACCGACGTCATATCTGCGAGGTCGGCCGCGCCTATCGCCGCGACGTTCACGATCGCCACGCCGCAGGCAATCAGGCACAGCGGCACGGTCAGGGAATGCCACGGCGCCGAACGATGCCGAAAATTCGCGATGATCGCCAGAAAAATCGGCATTGTGCCTGCGATAACAGGCGGCACCGCTGCACCTGAGAGCTGAACGGCGAAGGCGGCGCTGACGAAATACCCGACATATCCCGCTCCGCCGAGCAGCAGCCCGGTCAGGAGCCGCGAGGGGGCGAAGCCCGCGGGCCGGAATCGTCGGTCAACCATGAGGAACAGGCAGGCCGAACCGAAGATGCAATAGCGGGCGATGGTCAAATCCCACGGCGTAAAAGGGGCAACGGCACGCGGAGCGACGAAGGTCAGCCCCCATAGGGCGCACGTGGTAAGGCCTGCGATGATCCCAAGCAGCATGATTGTCTCCTGTTGAAACTATCATGCAGTGCGACCGGAGCGATTTCCATGGAAGTGCCGGGGCAACTTGGCTAGATTGCCTGCCATGGCGAAGGCAAAAGCACCTCATAACCTTCAAACTGGAAAGTCGACGCTCGATGCGACGGACGCGCGCATCCTTTCCGCGCTCGATTCCGATTCCCGCTTGTCGATGAGCGAGCTCGCGCGGCTCGTGGGCATGTCCGCGCCGAGCGTATCCGAGCGCGTTCGGCGATTGGAAGCTGCCGGCGTCATAAAGGGCTTCACCATCGATGTGGATACGCGCCCGATTGGGTATCAAATAAGGGCGATGGTCAGGATCAGACCGCTCCCCGGCAAGCTGCACCTTGTCGAGCGGCTCATTCAGGAGCGGCCGGAATTTATCGAATGCGACAAGATCACAGGCGATGACCCGTTTCTTGCCCGCCTGGTGGTCCATACGATCGAACAAATGGACGACGTTCTGGAAGCGCTTTCCGAGCACGCCGTCACGAGCACGGCGGTCATCAAGGGAACCTCGGTCAAACGGCGCTTGCCGCCTTTGTAAGAAGGGGCAACGAGGCTGGGCCTATGCCGATTTCTCATCCGGCAACTAAATGGCCAGGAACGAATGAAAGCCGACCGCCCACTCGCAGCCATTCGTCACGGTGTTGGTCAGCAGCAATACCTGGATCTGTGCCTCGGTAAAGCTGCCGCCGTGGGGGGCTGTCTCCCCGTTGATCCGCCGAAGCTGCTCAGACTGCGCGGACCTCGGCGAGCCGCCTGACCGCGTACTCGTCCTGCCAGCAGACGGCGGCTTCCCATGCGGCTGATGCTTGCGCGGCGATATCATGCGCGCCGTCGTCGAGACCGGCAGCGTTGCCGGGCAGCACCAGGTCGAGGTCGGGCACATCGACGTGCGACTCGTCCCAGTCGATCAGCGCGACCCGATCTGCGGTCATGCGGACGTTGCCAGGACTATTTGGATTGCCGTGGACGACGCAGGTCCGACGCCCTTCCAGCCGCGCCCACGCTGCCCGGCACCGGACAACGCCCTCGGACGGCATTGCGGAAAGGTTGATCCTCGTTCCGGTTTCGGCATGCAGGAGATCGGTCGACGACCTCCAGCCTGGACGCTGCGGCCAGCCCTGCGTCAACCGATGCAGTTCGCGGAGCGTGCCGGCCACGCGGCGCCAGTCTGACTGTGTCTCGGGCGGTCCGCCCTCCATGTATTTCATCACCACCAGACCGTCCGCGAACAGCCGGCCGTCAGTCGTCGGGATCGGCACTGGAACGGTCATGCCTTCCCGGTCGAGATGCTGGAGCAGAGCGGCTTCCCATGCGAGATCGGCGTCGGTCCTGGAGCCGAGACGGCCGACCGCGATCTGCCCGCGGATGCGGACACTCCACACGTCGTTGGCAACTCCACCCCTAAGCGGTTCGATGCGAACCGCGTCTTCACCCCATTGCCGGAGTGCTTCCCATCCCATTGGCGATATCCCTGACGGTAACGACTGAATGACGTAAGACATGGCGAAAGTTTACGACATCACGATGTTCCCGCGAGCGGCCTTCAATCAAGGCTCTTGAGCGGTACCAGTGACAGCATTGCGAGAGCCGAGATCACGGCACCGGCGATCGCAAGCGGCCAGAGACCGACGGAGATGTATGGGGCGACGGCGGTCGTTCCCAGTGCCGCTATGCCGAGGATCGCGGCGATGACGATCGCGGCTGCGCGCGAATGATCGCCGCGGGCAGCCGATATGGCCCGATGGAAGCCGATCGGCCCGCGGATGCCGAAGCCGAAATTCAACATCGCCCAGAGCGGCACGAGGACGTAAAGGCTGCCTGAGCCCGTGAGCGCGTAGGCGAAGATCGCCAAAAAGGCGCAGGGCATGATCGCCGTGCCGGTGCGGATTATCTCGAGCGTGCCGAATTTCGCGGCCAGCCGTGCGGAGGAATTCGCGGCCAGGATGAACATGGCGATGCCGCAGACCTGCAGGATGACGAAATCCTCGATCCCCCTGTCGAGCGGGCCGGTGAGCACGGCCGGCAGGCCGAAGACGAAGACGAGCAGCGCGCCCAGCGACAGGGCCTGGCTCAGCGCGTAGAAGAGAAATTCGAGATTCTTCAGAATGAAGAGATAGCTGTGGTGATCTTCCATCTGGCGCGGCCGCGGGAAATGGGCGCGCTGCCGGAAAACGGCCGCTGTTATCAGCGCCGAAAGCGCCGCCAGCAGCACGAAGGAAATCTCCCAGCCTCCAAATTCCAAGAGCCAGGCTCCGGCAATCGGGGCCAGCGCCGGCGCCAGGGACTCAACGGAACCGAGCCGTCCCATGGCGGCCGCCGCCTTGTCGTGCGGATAGAGGCCCTGGATGAAGCCGGGCGCGAAGACGGCAGGGCCGGAGCCGAAGGCGCCCTGGGCAAAACGCAGGGCAATCAGCCATTCGATCGAAGGAGATTCCGCTGCTGCAAGCGAGGCAAGCCCGAAAAAAACAAGCGACCAGATCAGCAGCTTGCGCGGATCGAACCGCGCGCCCAGTTCGCCGAAGGCAAGCAGCCCGACCAGCGTGCCGAACGCGTAAGCCGCAAGCACGAGCTGCGCAACCTCGATGCTTCCGCCAAGCTGCCCCGGCAGGCTCGGGACGGCCGGAAGCACCAGGTCGGTCCCGGCAATGCCGAGAACGGTTCCGCTGGCGATCAGGACGAACAGGAGTGGGGTTTTCGAGCGTGTGGTCATCGGCTCTCTGGTAGCAGAGCAAGAGGTCGCGACCAATTGCGTCCCGTCGATGTCTGTCATTCAAATATTTGATCGGAGGTGTTCCGCGACGGTCGCAAATCTGTCATGTCGGCTGGTTAGAAGCGGCTGATGGCGCGCAGCCGGTGACTCGGCTGCCGCGCCTCTTCTTTTTCCTGGGATGAGAACCATGCAGAACAATCCGGCCGTGATCATCGAGGGCGCAACCGTTGTATTCGGCGACCGTCTGGAGACCGCTTCCGTGCGGATCGAAGACGGCCGGATCACCAATATAGACGGCGCGCGCGACGGGGCCGATGTCATCGATGGGCGCGGCCATCTGCTTGGGCCGGCTTTCCTGGACATTCATGGCGATGCCTTCGAGCGGCAGGTCATGCCGCGGCCCGGCACCATGCTGCCGGTTCCTGCCGCGCTGCTCGAAACCGACCGCCAGCTTGCCGCCAACGGCATCGCGACGGCCTATCATGCGCTGACGCTGAGCTGGGAGCCCGGGCTTCGCTCGGTCGAAACCGGTTATGCCATCGTGCGCGCCCTCGATGCGCTGACCCCGCGGCTGACGGTGGACAATCGCGTGCAGCTGCGCTGGGAAACCTTCTGCTTCGAGGCGGTCGAGCTCATCCGCGAGGCGCTTGCCGGCCCGCGCCTGCCGTCGATTGCCTTCAATGATCACACGTCGATGGTGATGCTGCATCCGTCGATCCCGTTGCAGGAGCGGCCGTTCGACCTCGATCCGGCCTTCCCGACAGTCGATCCCGAAACGCCTGCCTTCGCCGAGAAGATGGCGGAACGCGCCAAGCGGGCGAAAATCCCGGTGCCGGACATGGTGGCGCTCGTGCGCAACATGTGGGAGCGCCGGCCGCAGGTGCCTGAGGCAATCGAGGACGTTGCAGCACTCGGAAAGGCCGCGGGCGCGCCGATGCTGTCGCATGACGACAGCCAGATCGAAACGCGCGATTTCTTCCGCCAGCGCGGCGCGCGGATCTGCGAATTCCCGATGAACCGGCGGGTGGCGCGGGCTGCGCGCGATGCCGGCGACTTCATCGTCTTCGGCGCACCGAACGCCACGCGCGGCGGCAGCCATCTTGCCTCGATCGGCGCGGCCGACATGATCCGCGAAGGGCTCTGCGATATTCTCGCCTCGGACTATTACTATCCGGCGATGCTGCTCGGGCTTGCAAGGCTGAAGGCCGATGGCGTGGCGCCGCTCCATGCGCTCTGGCCGCTCGTCTCTGATAATCCGGCGCGCGCCTCGGGACTCACCGATCGCGGCGTCATCGAAGTCGGCAAGCGGGCGGATCTCGTGCTGGTTGATTGGCCCGATGGTGCCGCACCCGCCGTTCGCCGCACCTGGGTCGCAGGCCGGGAAGCCTATCGCGCGGCACCCGCCGGGGAACTGGCGATCGCCTGATCCTATTCAGATCGGCTATCCGCGCTACATCCAAAATATGGAAGCGCTCTATGTCCTGCTCATCTTCGCTGTGGCCATAACGATCATCTATCTGGCCGGCAAATGGAACACGTCCGACGCAGACCACTATATGGGCTTTGATAACCTGCGCTCGTCCCGCAAGCCGAAAGCGGCTGACGACGACGAGGATGCGAAAGAGGAGTGAGGCTGCTGACAGCGCTGCGGCAATTGCGCCGTTTCAGCCGAAGCCTCTCGCCTTCACGCCCGCGATCACCTCGTCCGAGACCTGCCGCAATTCCTGCCGCGAGGCGCCGTCGCGTGCCTGGATGGACAGTCCCTGGAGGACGGCGACGAGATAGCGGGCGAGGGAGACGGCGCGGTCCGGATCGAGCCAGCGCCCGAGCGTTTCCGCGATCATGTCACGCATTTGGTTTCGGCGCTCCGCCAGTTCGCGGGCCAGTTCCGCATGATCCGGCCCGCACTGGATCATGCCGTTCGAGATCATGCAGCCGCGCTCCGCCGCGGGGTCGGTAACGGCATCGATTGCCTTGTGGAGCATGGCTTCGACCGTCTCCTGAAGGGTTGTGGTGGATTTGATGTTCTGTAACGCCCGGGGCAGGCCGAGATAGCGATCGAGCGTCTCGCGGTAGAGCCCCGCCTTGCTGCCGAAAGCCGAATAGAGACTTGGGGGCGCGACACCGATTGCGGCCGTCAGGTCGTTCAGCGAAACACCTTCATATCCGTGCCTCCAGAAGAGGCGCATGGCGATGTCGATCGCCTCGTCCCGGTCGAAGGTTCGCGGACCGCCGCGCCGTGTTTTCACAACCTTATTCATAGTGATCACTAAAGACGTCTTGACAGCAAAAAGCAAGCCGTTAGTTTGTAGTGATCACTAAATATAAGGATTTTGGCATGATAAGAATAATGCGCGCAATTTGGGTTGTCGTCCTGATGATAGGCCTGTCTTCCGTGGCGATGGCGGTGGAGAAGGACTATACGGTGAGGGCGCCTGACGGCGTCGAGATCGCGGTGCAGGAGTCGGGCGATCCCGCCGGGCCGGCGATCGTTTTCATCCATGGCCTGCTCGGCAGCCATCTCAACTGGGACATGCAGGTCGCCAGCCCCAAACTGCAGCACTATCGGCTGATCAGCTACGACATGCGCGGCCACGGCCTGTCAGGCAAGCCCGACGATGCCGAAGCCTATCGCGACGGGCGCCGCTGGGCGGACGATCTCTCGGCGGTCCTGAAGGCGACGGGTGCGAAAAAGCCTGTCCTCGTCGGCTGGTCGCTCGGCGGCGTGGTTATCTCCAACTATCTTGCCGGCTACGGAGACGACAGCCTTGGCGGGATCGTCTATGTCGACGGCGTCATCGAGCTCAATGCCGCGCTGATCACCGCGCACCCCGAAGTCTATGCAGGCATGGCTTCGGATGAGCTGAAAGAGCACCTCGATGCGGTGAACACCTTCCTGGCTCTGTGTTTTGCCACGAAGCCCGACACGACAACCTTCGAGCGCTTGCTGTCCAATGCCGCGATGGCCTCGTGGATCATGACGCGGACCGTCCCCTCGATGACCGTTTCCGCCGCAGAGGGTCTGCCCAAGGCGCGCGTGCCGGTCCTGCTGCTCTATGGCGGTAAGGACGATCTCGTCAAAGTCGAGCCGAGCATCGCGCGTGCCCGGTCGCTCAATCCGGCGGTCGAAACCAAGATCTATGCGAAGTCGGGGCATGCGCCATTTTTGGAGGAAGCGCCGCGCTTCAACAGTGATCTGGCGGAGTTCAGAGACGCGGTATCGGGCAAATAATTCTGGAGGCGGCGGGCAGGCAGGGCTGGTGGCGCGGCCCGCCCCAACCTCCTCATTCCTGTGACAAGCACAGGAATGAGGAGGTTGGGGGATCGCTCTCCTATGCCCCGCGGCCCAATGCCGCCGCCTGCTGCAACGTAATGGCATGGCGCAGTGGATCGGCGTGGCGGTGCGCAAGCCGCCACTCTCCGCCCTCGCGCTGGTAGACGAGCGTGACACGCAGCGCCCAATCCTGTGCCGGCAGCCCGCCGACTTCGACATTGGCGCGCTCGACGGTGACGAGCACGATCATGTCGGTGCCGGCATAGGTCTGGATAAGCTCCTGTTTCAGCGTCCCGTTCCTGAAGAAGCGGCTCATGCCATCCCAGGTCTTCTCGGTAATGTCTGCCTCGCGCGAGGGCGGGCCACCGAAAGGTGACATCAGGGTGAAATTCTCGGTGCGCGGCACCAGCGCCCGGTAGGTGGCGACCTCGCCCCGCATCAGCGCGGCATTGGCTTCCTCCGAGATCAGGGCGAGATCGGCCGCCTGCATAGATGCCCGGCTGCTGGCTGCGCCGGCGGCGAGGGAGGCAAGACCGGCCGGGCCGGCGACGAGAAGGGATCGGCGAGACGGTGACATGGCATGCTCCTCTGCAAGGCTGGAGTTCGAAAACGCGGCTGCGACGCCCCGTGCCTCAGACATGCCAGTTTGCTGATGCTGAGGCTAATGATATGATTTCAGCGATATGCTGAATGAAACTGATCTTTCACGCGCCGATCTCAATCTCCTCGTGCTTTTCGAAGCCGTCATCGAGGAGGGCCATGTCGGCCGCGCCGCCGACCGGCTGAATATCTCGCCATCTGCCGTCAGCCACGGGCTCGGCCGCCTGCGGCGCATGCTCAACGATCCGCTGTTCGTGAGGACACCGAGGGGCGTGGTGGCGACGGCCCGGGCGATGGAACTGTCAGCGCCGGTTGCCGAAATCCTTGCCAGGGTGCGAAGCGTGATTTCGACGGCCGAGCCCTTCGATCCGGCACGGTCGAGCCGCCGTTTCACGCTCGGTGCGCCGGACGGCGTTTCCGCGGTCTTCCTGTCCGCGCTGCTCTCCGGATTGGAAAAGTCGGCGCCTGGGATCGATATCAGCATACGCCAGCTGCTGCCGGAGCAGGGCGAAAGCGCGCTGGCGCGGGCGTGGCGCAACGCCTTTGCCGATCTCGAAGCCCGCGCCATGGATATTGCGATTGTGCCTTCCGGTGACATCCCGGCGCGCTTTCATAGTTTGACGCTCTACGAAGAGGATTTCGTCATCGCCATGCGCGCCGGCCATGCCTTCGCGCAGGAACCGACGCTCGATCGCTATATCGGAATGCGGCATCTGGTCGTGTCACTTGGGGGTGATCCGCACGGTTTCGTCGACACGGCGCTTGAACAGCGGGGCTTAAACAGGCGGATGGCGCTGACGGTGCCGAACTTCATGTTCGCGCTCGCCATCGCCGGCGAGAGCGACTTGCTGGTTGCCGTTCCCCGGCGCTTCGCCGCACTCTACGCGCCGCGCTTTGGCCTGGTGACGGTCGATGCTCCTCTGCCGTTGCCGCGTTTCCGGCTGAGCGCCGTCGCCCCGCGGGCCGCAATGCTGGATGCCGGGCTGAGCTGGTTGTTCGGAATGCTGCTGTCGGCGTGTGAGGTTGAGGGTCCTGCGGGGTCGTTCTAACAGGGAACGAACGGATGCTTTGGCGCCGGGACAGGATACTCATCGTCCTCTCTCTCCCTGTTGTCCTGCCAGTTCGTAGCGGGCGCGGCTCAGGCTGACCAGGCTCGCAATTGCCGCACAGCCGGCCGACAGGACGACCGCAAATTCCAGCGCGGCAGATTGCGGCAATGTCGCGAAGATGAGCGACATGGAGATTCCGCCGAGCGTCTGGCCGAGAAGCCGTGCGGTGCCCTGCATGGCACCTGCCGCGCCGCTTCTGGCTTTCGGCGCCGAGAGAAGCAGAATGCGGTTGTTCGGCGTCTGGAACAGGCCGAAACCCAGGCCGGCGATGACAGTGCCGACCAGAAACGCGATGCCTCTCGGATCGGGCGGGCCGAGAACTGCCACAAGCAGGCCGACAGAAAGCAGCGCGCCGCCTGCCGCGCAAAGCCATGCGGTCTTGACGCGGTTTGCCAGACGTCCCGAAAATGGCGCGATGATCGCGGTCGCAACCGGCCAGGGCATCATGTAGAGACCGGCCAGAACCGGAGCCATGTGCAACGTCCGCTGGAGATAAAAGGGGAGCGCGATGTAGCTCAGCATCTGGCCGCAGAAGCAGGATACCGAGGCGATGACCGCCACGCGGAATGCAGGTGCCGCCAGGAGATCCGTCGGAATGATCGGGGCGTCGCTGTTGCGCTCCAGGCGAAGCAGGAGGACAAGGCAGGCGATCGAGGCGGCAATGAGCACCGCGCCGCTTGCCGGCGCAGTCGCTATCCGGTCGGTGCCGCAGAAGAAGAGGATGAACATCGACGTGTTGGCGAGCAAAGCCTTGGCGTTCAGCTTTCGCTTCGTGCCCCGCATCTTCTCCAAAAGACCTCCGCTGAGCAGCACGACGATGCCGAGCGGTATATTGACCGCAAAGAGCCAGGGCCAGGTCGTGACGGACAGGATGGCGCCGGCAATGCCCGGACCGGCAGCGGAAGAAATCGCGATGACCATGGCGTTGACGCCGATGATCGGACCCAGCATGTGCTGCGGCAGGGCCGAGCGCAGGTTCATCATGGCGAGCGCCATGATCGCGCCCGCGCCGAGGCCCTGCGCGAAACGGGCAAGGATCAGTAGGGAGAGGTCGCCCGCGAAGGCGCAGGCAGCCGAAGCGGCGGTAAACAGCGCGACACCGATCAGGAAGACCCGGCGCGCGCCATAGATTTCCCCGAGCGCGCCGCAGGGAAGAAGGGCAACCAGCACGGCCAGCTGATAGGCTGACACGACCCACACGGTGCTGCCCGCTTCCACGTGCAGCGAGAGCGCGATCGACGGCAAGGCGACGTTGGCAATGGCTCCATCAAGAACGACGAGAACAGCTGAGAGAAGTATAAGTGCGATGGCCATGTACTGCCGAGGCGATGCTGGGCCATCCTGAGAAATCGGTGCGGTTGAGGCGAGGGACATTGAGAGACTCCCAATCGTTATCGGATGGCCGACTAGTTAGGCCTTGATGACTGCGAGCGCCAGACGCAACAAAATCAAACAGCTGTTGCATGAAACGCCATACCTGAATAAATGGAGCGATGTCCGACCTCGACCTCAATCTCCTGGTGGCCCTGGATGCGCTGCTGCGCGAGAGAAGCGTGTCGGTTGCGGCGCGCCGGCTTGGCCTCAGTACATCAGCCATGAGCCGGACGCTGTCACGGTTGAGGGCTGCGCTCGGCGATCCGATCCTCGTGCCGGCCGGGCGCGGCATGGTGGCAACGCCCCATGCCCTGGCGATTGCCGAAGACGTGCATTCGTTGAAAGACGCTGTGGAAACGGTGCTCAGTCCGCCGTCATCAGTGGAAATCCGTGAGGTGCGCCGCGATTTCACCATCCGTGCCAATGAGGCGTTTGTGCTTATCTTTGCCGCGGGCCTGAGCGCTGCCGTGGCGAACGCCGCGCCAGGGATAAGGCTTCGGTTTGCGCCGCGATCGGACAAGGACGTTCAATCCTTGAGAGACGCGGCCGTGGATCTGGATATCGGCGTCCTGCCGACTGAAAGCGGGGAACTGCGTTGCCAGACGCTTTTCGCAGACCGGTATGTGGGTCTCGCAAGGGCAGGACACCCTATTTTCGATGCGGATGAGATCACCGTCGAGAACTATACCGCCTGGGGCCATGTGCTCTTCTCACCGCACGCGGATTTTACCGGTCCGGTCGACAGGGCGCTCGCCGAACTCGGCGTCTGCCGCGATGTCAGACTGATCGTGCCAAGCTTTCCAGCTGTCATCGCGGTTGCGGCGGCATCCGATCTGATCGGCGCGATCCCGAATTCCTATCGCCAATCCGCCGCAACAAGCCAGATCAGGACCTTCGAGCTGCCGGTCGCCGTGTCGGGTTTCGACATCGTCCAGGCGTGGCATCCGCGGATGGATGTTGATCCCGTTCATCGCTGGCTGAGAGCGCTGATCTTTGAGACCTTCAAGTCAATGAACTGACGCAAAACTTGGCCGATATCAGGCATTTGTTGGCAGCTTCGCGAAATCCGGCGCCTGCGCGGAATGCTAGTCTCTCCTCACTTGCTTCCATTTCGAAAGGCCGCTGCCCCATGCTTCTCGATCGTTCCCGCCTGCCTGTCGTCTTCATCCGCACCGATGCCGATGCAGAAACCTCCATCAACGACCAGATCGAGGCCCTTTTGGAGGAGAGGCGGCCTTTCGTGCTGGTCACGGATCACGCGCCTGACGATCACGAGGACGAGACGCAGGAGGAGCGCAAGGAGCGGGCGCTGTTTTTCAAGAAGATCAAGGACCGGATGAGGGCCTATTGCCGGGGCATGATCGTCATCGACGGCGGCAGGCCGATATCGGCCGCGATCAAGATTGCGGCTGTCACGGCCGGAAAGGCCTTCGGTTTTGCAATCGTCTTTGCGGCAAACGAGGAAGAGGCGGAGCGCAAGGGGCGGAGCCTGCTCGGCAGCAGGGATGACGCGTGGTTGCTCTGATCTCCGGCTTCAGTGATAGATGAGACTTACCCGTGAGGACCGGCAATGGATATTCCAGGGACATTTGATCCGTCTGCGATCGACGAGGTCTCGCGCCCAGCCTTCAGTTTCATCACCGAGGCGAATTTCGTCGGCGAATCCGAACCGCATCGGCACCGCAAGGCCCAGTTGCTTTATGTGATGGGCGGCGTGCTGACGATGAGGGCAGCCGGCGGTGTCTGGACGGTGCCGCCGAATTGCGCCCTGTGGATACCGGGCGGCGTCCCCCATAGCGGTCGGATGGCCGGCCATATCAAGATCGGCAATCTCTATGTCGACGCGAAACTGACCGGTGGCCTGAAGGACGAATGCGGCATTCTCTTCGTCCAGCCTTTCCTGCGCGAGCTGATTTTTCGCCTGGAGCCGCGGCCGGATAGCCCCGAGATGGAGCCCGAACGGCTGCATCGTCTCGTGGGCGTTCTCCTCGATGAGCTGCGCGCAGCACCGCTCGAACCGATCCATTTGCCGATGCCCGCCGATCGCAGGCTGCAGCGGCTGACTGAGGCGATGGTCGCCGAGCCGGGCCTGCGGTTCACCATAGACGAATGGGGTGCGCGGGTCGGCGCAAGCAACCGGACGCTCAGCCGCCTGTTCCAGCGGGAAACGGGCATGTCCTTCGTGCGCTGGCGCCAGCAGCTGCATATTGGCGTCGCCCTGCAGCGCCTGGCTGCGGGGCAGCTCGTGACCGTCATTGCCGGCGATCTCGGCTATGAAAGCGTCAGCGCCTTCATCGCCATGTTCCGCCGCATGCTCGGAACGACGCCGACGCGCTATTTCAGTGACCAGATGTCGGCGAGCCCGCACAGGCTGGCGGATTGGCGCGCGGAACCGGGCGAGCATAGCGGTCCGGATCGCGGGACGGGCTCGCCGTCCAATCTGGTGCCGTTCAGGCGAGAGCCGAATTGATCCCGTTCCGCCCGTCTTCGTCGCTCTGCCCAATCCTAGAAAAGCATGTCAGCATCGTTATGAGACCGGCTGAGGGGCCTGCCTTGCTGAAAACGGCAGGGGCCGGGGAGGATTTGCGTTGCCTGCAGCACCGCGACATCGCCGGATGGGCTGATGTGAAGCGCAGACAGGATATTCGTCGCGAAGGCGCCGGTATCGATGGCAATCCGGTTCGGGAAGATTTCGACGCGTTCGCTTGCGGTGATCGTGTGCCCATGGACGACGATCTTGCCGAATGAGGCGCTGGCGTTCAGGAACTCGCCGCGAATCCACATCAGCGTATGCGCATCCTGCTCGGCCAAGGGGATGCCTGGTTTCAGGCCGGCATGGACGAGGATGTGGTGGTCGAGTTCGACATAGCGCTCGGCCGCGCGCAGGCATTGCAGGCGCTCGTCTCCAAACCTGCTGCGGATCTCGTCTGCGGTGATGGCTGCCCCAAAGGGCAGGCCGTAGGAGAGCATTGTCTCGCTGCCTCCGAGGTCCCGCCAGTGGTTGACGAGATCTGCCTGAACGGCCGGGTCCGTCTCGTCGAGGATATGAAGGGGGAGGGCGTCGTGGTTGCCGCGTATCAGCTTCGAGCCCGGTTTTTCGCGCAGCGTCCGGATCACGAGATCCATCGCTTTGCGGCTCTCCGGCCCACGGTCCATGATGTCGCCGAGGAAGACGATCCGGTAATCGATCCTCTCGTCGCCCGCCTTGCCTGCAATGCCTGACAGCATCACCTCCAGCAGGTCGGCACGCCCATGGACATCGCCGATTGCGAATGTGTGCAGACAAGCGTTCGCGGTCATCGATGGCTCCGTTCTGGCTCTCGGTTTTGCGGTCATCTCAAAAACTTTGCCATAAGAGGATCAGGCCGATGGGCATCGACCATTTCCCAGCCAATTTTATAGTAAAAACCCACTGCATCGGGTGCTGCGTGGGCTTCTAATCTAATTACCTCCCGTGCCATGGCGAGCGTCTCCACGGCGGTCATCATGGCTCGGCCGATACCTTGCCGCTGTCGCTCCGCGACAATTGCGACCGTGCGAACCACGCCATTCCCGTCCCCCATGAAATCAAGACGGACGGCACCGACGGGCTCGCTTCCATCGACAAAAATCAAAGGAAGATGCTCGGGCTTTCGGTCATCAGGATGTCGATCGTCGTACCCAGACAATCCGCGCAGATCAAACAGCACATGCCGTCGAATCCGATGATAGGCTTCCCATTCAGCTTGACGTGATACCTTTACCAGCTTCAAGTCGGCAGCCCTTTCGCAGTCGCTTGTGGCGCAAAGCAGACGCCGCTTATATCCCCGACGTCACCCTCACACCAGCAACCGCCTCGCCACCTCGGTCACCTTCTGCGTCAGCCCCGCAAGCCGGTCGGCGGCAAGGCGGCTGATTTGCCAGTAAAGCACAACATCCAGAGGCGTATCGGGGATCAGCTCGACGAGGCGGCCGGCTTTGATATGGTTTTCGGTCAGGTGGATCGGGTTCATGCCCCAGCCCATGCCGAGCAGGCTCGCATCGATAAAGCCCTGGGTGGCCGGCAGCCAGTGGATCGGCACGTTGATGTCGGTCGAAAGCGTGCGGCGGATCCAGTCTGCCTGCAGGCGGTCCTTCTGGTTGAAGGTCAGCGACGGGGCGCGGGCGAGCGCCTCTGGGGTGACGCCGTCAGGGAAATAGCGGCGGATGAATTCGGGGCTTGCGGTCGCATGGTAGCGTAGCGCGCCGAGTGAATAGCGGCGGCAGCCGGCAACAGGCTTTTCCATGCTGGTGACGGCGGCGATAACGCGGCCGCGTTCCAGCCACTCGGCCGTGTAATCCTGATCGTCGACGGAAATGTTCAGGAGGTAGTTCGAAGCCTTCGAGAAATCCGCCATCGCTTCCAGAAACCAGGTGCCGAGGCTGTCGGCGCTGGTGGCGATCTGCAGCGTGACGCGCTGTTCGGGGCTGTCGCGGTCGCTCAGCGCCGGCAGGTGTTCGAGCAATTCGCTTTCCAGCATGCCGACATTTTCCATGTGGCGGCAGAGCCAGTCGCCCTTTTCCGTTGCCGTGCACGGCGTACCACGCACGACAAGGGCGGCACCGAGGCGCTCTTCCAGCTGCTTGATGCGCTGCGAGACGGCCGACGGCGTGACGTTCAGCACGGCGGCGGCCTTCTCGAAACTTCCGGTCTGGACGACGGCAAGCAGCACGCGAAGGGCGGGGTAATCGATCATGGATAAGCTGCTCTTAATTCACGTAAGGATGATTAATTAGCCTAATCCAGTCGATCCGTCTACGGAGCGTCTCAACACCGCGACGGAAACCTCTGATATCATGGACATCTCGACCTATTTCACCGGCATGACCGTCGGTCTCAGCCTGATCGTGGCGATCGGCGCGCAGAACGCCTTTATCCTGCGCCAGGGCCTGCGCAACGAATATGTTTTCGCGGTGTGCCTCGCCTGTGCTCTCTCGGATGCAATTCTGATCGTCATCGGTGTCACCAGCCTGAAACAGGTGGTGGATCTCATGCCCTGGCTCGATCCGCTCATGCGGTATGGCGGGGCGGCATTCCTCATCTGGTATGGGGCAAAAAGCCTCTATTCGGCGGTCAGGTCTTCGGGTGCGTTACAGGTTTCAAACGGGGCGGGGGCGGGCTTCGGCAGGACCATGGCCATGTGCTTGGCGCTGACCTGGCTCAATCCGCATGTCTATCTCGATACGGTGATCCTGCTCGGCACGGTCTCGACGCGCTTTGCCGGCCATCAGGCGGGTTTTGCCGCAGGCGCCGTAACCGGTTCCTTCCTGTTCTTTTTTTCATTGGGATATGGTGCCGCCTGGCTTCGCCCCATCTTTTCACGGCCGGCTTCCTGGCGCATTCTCGAAACCGTCATCGCCTTCGTGATGTGGCTGATCGCGTTCAAGCTCCTGAACGGCATGTGACGGCTGCGCGCATTTCAGGAAAATCAGAATGTCATTCGATCCGCATCACCTTGCCCTCGTCTTCACCGCCTATATCATCGCCGCAGCCAGCCCCGGTCCCAGCAACATGCGCATCATGGGCGTCGCAATGCACCAGGGCCGCCAGCCGGCGCTGATGATCGCGGCCGGTGTCGTCAGCGGCTCGCTCTTCTGGGGCTCGATGGCAGCGACGGGAATCTCGGCCATTCTGGCGCAATATGCCCAGGCGCTCATCATCCTGAAGGTCTTCGGCGGTCTCTACCTCATGTTCCTCGCCTACAAGGCCGGCAAATCGGCCATGACCTCCGACGAGAAGCAGGGCAGGACGCTCGATGCCGTCAGGGCTTCGGGCTTCAGCCTCTATCGCCGCGGGCTCTTGATGCATCTGACCAACCCGAAAGCGCTGCTCGGCTGGATCGCGACCATGACGCTCGGTCTCGGTCCCGGCGCGACGCCGACGACGGTCGCCATCATCCTTGCGGGCTGCGCCATTCTCAGTGTCACGATCTTCTGCGGTTATGCGCTGGTCTTTTCCACCGCGCCGATGGTGCGCATGTATCGCCATGCGCGCCGGTGGATCGAGGGCACGCTGGCGCTCGTCTTCGGGGCGGCCGGCATGAAGCTCCTGCTGTCACGCGCATAAAAGGATATTCCAGATGCCGCTTTTTCATGGTCTTTCCGCCTTTCCGATCACGCCGGCCGATCCTTCGGGTGTCGTCGATACCGCCGCGCTCGCCACGCTGCTTGACCGCATCCAGGCCGCGGGCGCGGATTCCATCGGCCTGCTCGGCAGCACCGGCGCCTATGCTTTCCTGTCGCGCCAAGAGCGGCGTCGTGCGGTGGAAACGGCCATGTCCACGGTCGGCGGCAAGATCCCCGTCATAGTCGGCGTCGGGGCGCTCAGGACGGACGAGGCGCAGGCGCTTGCCAGCGATGCGCGGGAGCTCGGGGCGGACGGCCTGCTGCTGGCGCCGGTCTCCTATACGCCGCTGACCGATGACGAAGTCTACGAGCACTTTGCCGCCGTCGCCGATGCCGGCCAGCTGCCGCTCTGCATCTACAATAATCCGGGCACGACGAAATTCACGTTCAGTATTGAGCTGATCGCCCGCCTTTCCAGGCTCGGCACCGTCAAGGCGATGAAGATGCCGCTGCCGGCCAAGGGCGATTTCGCCGCCGAAATCGCAAGTCTCCGGGCAGTGACGCCTGACGGTTTCGCGGTCGGCTATAGCGGCGACTGGGGTGCTGCCGATGCGCTCACGGCAGGGGCCGACGGCTGGTACAGCGTGGTTGCCGGCCTTCTGCCCGCCGAGGCGTTGAAACTGACGCGGGCCGCGCAGGCAGGCGATGCAGCCGAGGCGGCGCGCATCGACGAAGCCTTTGCGCCGCTCTGGGCGCTGTTCAAGGAATTCGGCAGTTTCCGTGTCATGTACAGCCTTGCCGATCTCCTCGGCCTCGGCAGGTTTGCTCCGCCGCGGCCGGTGCTTGGCCTTCCGGAAGCCGCGCGTGGGCGGGTGCGGGAGGCGCTTGAGAAACTGGGAGCGGCTGTCTGCCGCTAAAGCCGCTGCTCACTGCGTGATCAGCGGGGCCTGGTGCAGCCAGCGGTCCTGATGCAGCTGGTCGAGAACGAAGGCTGCGACGGCCGCCCGCGCAATGCTGCCGCCATGAAACCCCGAGAGGTCGGTGAGGGCACGGACCGGTGCATCACCGGCCTTGTTGTTCAAAAGTGAGGGACGCACCAGGGTCCAGTCGAGGCCGCTGTCTCTCACGATCGCTTCCTGCCGGTTCTTGTCGGCATAGACCTTCTTGAGGAGAAGCGGGAAAATCAGCTTGTCGAACAGGAAGCCGCCATGCCCGGCGCTGTCGCCCGCGCCGATGCCGGTGATGCAGACGAGGCGGGAGATGTGCTCGGCCGCCATGGCATTGACGAGTGCGCGGGTTGCGGTCGACAGCATCGTGACCTCGCGGAAGGGGCTTGCGGGCGTGCCGAGCGCGCTGATGACGGCGTCGCGGCCTTCCAGCGCCTGGCGCAAGACCTTTTCGTCGCGCGCATCTCCGACAACGAGTTTGGCGCCCCTGACATCGGCGGCCTTTTCGGGCGAGCGCACGAGCGCTGTCACGTCGTAGCCGCGCGCCAGCGCCTCAGAGACGATCAGGCGGCCGGTCGGCCCGGTCGCGCCGAGGATCAGGATTTTCGGGTGATCGGTTTCAATAGTGCTCATGGCTTCGTTCCTTTTCACAAAGCGGGACGCCCGATTTCAGGCCGTCCCGTCGCTTCCGGTTGATGATCAGAGATTGCCCGCTGCGAGCAGTTCGCGGGTGCGTTTCAGCGTCGAAAGAAGGGCGCTCCTGTAGCCCTTCTCGCCATCCGTCCAGGCCTGTTCGGCCTGTTCCTCCGGCCCGTTCGGCTCCCTGCCGCGCAGGCCGAGGTAGCAATAGAAGCGCAGTTGCAGCGCGCCTTGCTCGTCCTCGAACAGTTCGTTGACGATCGCGCCTTCGCGCGGCCCTGTGGCCTGGAAGAAGGTGACTTTGCTTTCCGGCTCGAAAGTTATGATTTCGCGCAGGTCCTGTCCGGCGATCGTCGCCTCGCGCACGATGTGGGTGGCGCTTTCTTCCACCACGTCGCAAGCCGTGCAAAGGTTGGGCGGCAGGAACAGGCGGGCATCGCGGGCCTTGAGGACAAGGCCCTGCCATGCCTCGGCGCGGGTAAGCGGGATCTCGCCTTCCGGATTGACCGGAACAGTCGCAGTTGAATAGATCATCGTCTTTTCCTTCTCGTATTGGGTTGCTTGACATCCTCAAGATGCGTGGTTCAGAAATGGTCCGGTAGACTGTTAATCTGGACAGTTCGTCTCATGAGTGGAACATATGGACCTGCTTGCGCTTGCCGATTTCAATCTCGTTGCCCGCCATGGCGGGTTCGGTCGCGCCGCCCGTGCCGCCGGACGTCCGAAGGCGACGCTCTCGCGCCGGGTTGCGGAGCTGGAGGCAAGCCTCGACCTGCGTCTCTTCGAGCGTGGGGCGCGTGTCCTGAAGCTGACGGAGGAGGGGCGGGCGCTTTACGAGCGCACCGGTGCTCTGCTGACCGAGCTCGACGAGACGGCTGCTGCGATCGCCTCCGGTGCGGACAAGCCGCGCGGCAGGCTGCGGATCAGTGCGCCGCTCCTGTTTTCGCAGACGGCAATGGGCAAGCTCGCCGCCGGTTTCGCGCTTGCCTATCCCGACGTGCGGCTCGAGGTGACGACGGAAGACCGGGCCGTCGACATGGTGGAGGAAGGCTACGACCTGGTGATCCGGGTCAATCCGGATCCGGATGAGAGCCTCGTCGGGCGGATCTTCCTGCGTGACCGTCTGGTAGTCGTGGCGAGCCCGGCTGTTGTGCGGCCGACAGATGGTTCGGTGGTTCCGGCCGTCGTGCGCGGAGCGGGCGATCAGACCGCCGTCTGGCATGTCAGGCGAGCGGGCGGCCGGTCGGACATTGCCGTGGACACAGTGCTCAGGCTGTCGTCGCTGACAATGGTGCGTGACGCGGTGCGCATGGGATTGGGGGCTGCCCGCCTTCCGATCTCGCTCGTCAGTGGCGATCTTGCTGCCGGCTCGCTGATTCACTGGGGAGATGCCGACGTGCCGGAGATCGCGCTCTGGACGCTTTATCCTTCGCGGCGGCTGCTGAGCACGCGCGTATCCGCCTTTCTCGACTATCTGAAAGCGGCTTTTCCGATGGGCACGCCGGACGAACTGGCTGCCTATATCGCCTGACCGCGCACTCGAAGGCCTGCCGCGCCCGGTGCTCGGCCTTCCGGAGCAGGTGCGCGGGCGGGGTGCGGGAGGCGCTTGAGAAACCGAGGGCGGCTGTCGGCCGCTAGCGGAGCCAAATGGTGCTCCAAGGCTAATATGAAATTTTCCCATCGACGATCGGCTGCGGCCCCGAGGAAAATTGGTGTTTCAACACCTGTTTCGCATCATTGCTGATGATCGACATCGGAGCGACGACCGCAATCTTTGCTGCTGATCCCGCTAGGTCGGCCGTTCGAACGGCGGCCATGCCCACCTGGTCCGCGATCGAGGCCTTTCCGGTATCCAGAGACTGTCCTGCCAGCCGCCGTCCAAGCAACTGGACCATGTCCCTGTTATCGGCGAAGGTATTATGGCCCAATGCGTCGTCCGCTTTGACGGCGCTCGTATCGATGACGGTCACTCCGAGCTTATCCAGATCCGCGGCGTAGGGTGTCGAATCGAAGCCGCCGACGCGCGTGACGCCGCCGGAGAGCCATTGCGAAACCTGCAGCGCCTTATCCCTCGTCGACGAAAAGATCGTGAAATGCGGGCGTTGCGGCCCCATCTCGATCATCTGCCGGCGAAAGACATCGATATCGATGTCAGGCGAGGCCAGGATAACGTTCTTCACTTTGGCCGGGATCGTCTTGTTGCGCATGGCAACCCCGCGTAGTGCCTCGGCGGTCAGCCAGGATCCCATGGAATGAGCAAGAATCGTCACTTCGCCGACGTCAGGGCTTCTGGCAGCCTGCAGGATCAGATCCTCCAGCGCGCGGCGTGAGAAATTCGTGCTCTCCTTGTCGTAGAGATAGTCGAAGACATTGGCGCGCGAGGGCCAGGTGAAGAGGATCGGGGCAGCATCCGTTCCGGAATCATGGGTGATCTGCGCGAAGCGAAAGACGGCATCGGCGTAGGTATTGTTGAAGCCATGCACGAAAATGACGACCTGCCGCTTCGCATTGCGCTTCTTGTTGAACCATTCAAAGATCTTGCGCTCTGTCGGCATCTCGCCGACCTTCAGGACGGCGAACTCCTTTTCGGGATCGGCCGGCACATGCGAGGGCCATTGTACCTCGCCGACTTTGCGGTTTCGATCCGGAGGAATGGAAACGACGATGTCGTTGAGAGAAATCGCCGTTCCCCGCTCGCCGGAGTAAAGTTCGCCCGGCTTGTCGGTCGGCTGGCGGGTGGTTGCCACCAGCATGTCCACCGTGCTCGTGCCTGGCCCCGCGGTTGCGAGCGGCTGGAGAACATTCTCCAGTCGTCCTGCACACCCCCCCAATACCGAGAGAGCCATCAGGGCTGAAAGGCACGATCGCTTGACAGCGAATGAGGTCAATGCGCGCGGCAAGCTGGCAACCAGACAGCTGCTGCCGGCAAAGGCTGTTCGTCCAACCTGTGGCATCCGTTCATCTCGTCAGTGGGACATGACCCGCCCGGAATGATCCGGACGGGCCCGACGTTGTCAGGCTTCGCGGGGTATTCGAAACCAGGCAACATAGAGAGCCGGCAGGAAGAGCAGCGTCAGGAGCGTGCCGACCACAATGCCGCCCATCATCGCGTAGGCCATCGGCCCCCAGAATATCTCCCTGGAGATCGGGATCAGCGCGAGTGTGGCCGCAGCCGCCGTCAGCATGATCGGGCGCATTCTGTGCTCAGTCGCTTCGATGACGGCCTGCCAGGGTGGCATGCCCTCGCTTCGAAGGTGCTCGATCTGGACGATGAGGATCACCGAGTTGCGGATCAGGATGCCGATCAGCGCCAGGACACCGAGGATGGCGACGAAGCCCAGCGGCGCATTGCTGAGCAACAGGGCCGTGACGACACCGATCAGCGCCAGAGGTGCGACGGCGAAGACCAGGAAGAGCCTGCTGAAACTTTGCAGCTGGATCATCAGGATCGTCGCCATGATGAACAGCATCAGCGGTGCGACCGCCACGATCGGTCCCTGCGCTTTGGCGCTTTCCTCGACCGAACCGCCGTCGACGATACGGTAGCCACTCGGAAGGCTCTTGCGGAATTCGTCGACTTTCGGCTGCAGTTCGGCGACGATCGTCGCCGGCTGGGTCGGTCCGACGACGGCGGCCTTGATGGTGATGGTCGGCGTGCGTGTCCGCCGGTATATGGTCGGCTGCTCCAGTTCGTAGTGGAAATTCGCAACCGCGGACAAGGGCACGGAATTGCCGTTCGCGCCGGCAAGCTGAAGGTTCTGCAGCGTCTCGATAGACCCTCGCTCCGAGGTCTGGGCGCGGCCGACCACGTTGACGAGATAGATGTCGTCCCTGATCTGCGTGGCCGCCGATCCCTCGACGATGCTGTTGAGTGCCGTTGCAATGTCCTGCGACGAGACGCCGAGCTGGCGTGCCTTGTCCTGGAGGACATCGACCTTGACCACGCGTGATGGCTCGTTCCAGTCGAAGGTCATGTTTGACAGCAGCGGATGCGGACCGACGATGCCGGCAAGCTGCTGGGCGATATCACGGACCTTCTGGATGTCAGGCCCACTGACGCGATATTGCACGGGCTTGCCGACCGGCGGGCCGATGTCGAGAAGCTTCACGAAAGCGTCGGTTCCGGGGAAGGTTTTCGTCAGATAATCCTGCAATTCGCCCTTGAGCTTGTCGCGAACGTCGAGCCCCTTGGTGACGATCACGGTCTGGCCGAACGAGACGTCGGGCGTCTGCACATCGAAGGACAGGATGAAGCGGGGAGCCCCTTGGCCGACATAGCTCGTCCAGTGGTCGACATCCTTGTTGCCCGTCAGCATCTCGCGTTCGAACTTCGCGATCTGCCTGTTCGTCTCCGAGATGGAGCTGTTCTGCGGCAGGTTCCAGTCGACGATCAGCTCGGGCCGGTCGGAGGAGGGGAAGAACTGCTGCTGCACCAGGCTCATGCCGCCGATGGAAAGAGCGAAGGCTGCGACGGTGGCGGCAATCGTGATCCAGCGCCAGCGCATCGCCAGGCTGAGCAGCCAGGCGAAGACCCGCGCAAAGCGGCCTTTCTGCTGATGATGCGATTTCATGGTCTTCGGAAGGATGGTCACGCCGAGCAGCGGCGTGAACAGGACCGCGACGACCCATGACACCAGGAGCGAGACGGCAATGACCACGAAAAGGGTGAAGGTGAACTCGCCGGCGGCGCTGGAGTTGAGACCGACGGGGATGAAGCCCGCGACCGTCACCAGCGTGCCCGTCAGCATCGGGAAGGCGGTCGAGGTGTAGACATAGGTCGCCGCCTTTCTGAGGTCGTCGCCGACCTCCAGGCGGGCGACCATCATTTCCACGGCGATCATTGCGTCGTCGACCAGAAGGCCAAGGGCGATGATCAGCGCGCCGAGCGAAATACGCTGCATGGAAATGCCGCTATAGGCCATGACGAGGAAGGTGATCGCCAGCACCAGCGGAATGGAGATGGCTACCACCAGACCTGCGCGCACGCCGAGGCTGATGAAGCTGATCGCAAGCACGATGACGATCGCCTCGAACAGGGCGCGCGTGAAGCCGGACACGGCCTCGTCCACGACGGCGGGCTGATCGGAGACGCGCTCGACATCCACGCCGATGGGAAGGTCTGCCTTAACCTGCTCGATCTCCTTGTCGAGCGCTTCGCCGAATTCGAGCAGGTTTGCACCCGTCTTCATGCCGATCGCGAGCCCGATCGCCGGCTGGCCGTTGTAGCGGAACAGCGCGGAGGGTGGATCGACATAGCCGCGCTTGATCGTCGCGACATCGGTCAGCGGGAAGAAGCGGTCGTTGACGCGAAGATTGATCGCCTTGAGGCTTTCCTCCGACGTGAACTGACCGCTGACGCGCAGGGCGATGCGCTCGGGACCGGCATCGACGAAACCCGACTGGGTCACGGCATTCTGCGCCTGCAGCGTGTCGATGACGGCTTGCTGGTCGAGCCCGAGGGCGGCGATCTTCCGCGTCGAGAATTCGAGATAGATCGCCTCATCCTGCGCGCCGATAATGTCCACCTTGCCGACATTTTCAACCGTCAGCACCTTTGCGCGCGCGTTCTCGACGAGGTCGCGAAGCTGGCGCTGCGTCAGCCCATCGCTGGTAAAGGCGTAGATATTGCCGAAGACGTCTCCGAAGCGATCGTTGAAGAACGGCCCGATGACGCCGCTCGGGAAATCTCCCTTGATGTCGCCGATCATGTTGCGCACGCGCATCCAGATGGCATTCACATCCTTGGCCTTGGTCGTCGGCAGCAGTTCCACGAAGATCGTGGTTTTCCCGGCAACCGTCTCGCTCCTGACGTAATCGAGCGATTCAAGCTCTTCCAGCTTCTTTTCGACGCGATCGGTGACCTGCTTGGTCACTTCCTCGGCGGACGCGCCAGGCCACTGCACCTGGATGATCATGGTCTTGATGGTGAAGTTGGGATCTTCCTCGCGGCCGAGACCGATATAGGAAAACGCGCCGGCCAGAATGAAGACGATCATGAAGTACCAGACGAGCGAACGATGTTCGAGCGCCCAGTCGGACAGGTTGAATTTTTTCACGGGGATTTTTCCTTAGTCTATTCTGACGGCCTGGCCATCGACGAGCTTGTGAACGCCGGCGATGACGACGTGCTCGCCCGGGCTGACGCCCTCGGCGATGCGAACGGAGCCTCCTTCGGGGATGTCTCCGTCGATCCTGATCGGGCGCATGGAAACTTTGGCGGCGGCCGTGTCGATCACCCAGACAACAGGCTTTCCGTCCTTCAGCAGCACGGAGGAGGAGGGGAGCAGGATCATCGGCTCGGCGTTGACGGTTGCGGTCGCGGTGACGACCGAGCCCAGGCGAAAGGCGGCCGGCGGATCGACGAGCGCTATTTTCGTGCGCCGCGTGCGCGTCGTCGCCTCGGCTTCCGGGGCGATCTCCCTGACGATACCGCTTGCTCGGATGGTCGGGTCCAGCTGGAGGGCAACCTCGAAGGGCGATCCCACCTTGAGGCCGTCGAAGCTTGCGACCGGTATGTCAATCACCGCGTCGCTCTGTTCGGGGCGGGCGATTGTGGCGATGCTCTGGCCCGCGGCCACGACCTGGCCCACTTCGGCCGAAGTCGCCGTCACGACTCCGTCGAATTCGGCTCTCAGCTGCGCGTAGCCGAGCTGCTCTTCGGCCTTGTCCAGATTGGCCTGCGCCTTGGCGACCGCTGCGATGGCGCTCTTGCGCCCGAGTTCGGCCTCTTCGTAGGCCGCTTCGCTTCCCGACCGGCTCTCGAGCAGGGATCGCTGGCGTTCTTCGGTGGAGGCGGCATTGGCGAGCTGGGCCTGCGCATTCGAAAGCTCGGACTGCGAGCTTCTGACCGCAAGCTCCAGCGCCAGCGGATCGATGGCGGCAATGATATCGCCCTTCCTGACGACATCGCCGACGCTGACCTTGCGCGCGATGACCCGTCCCAGCACGCGAAACGCAAGCTGGGTCTCGATCCTGGCCTGGACCGTGCCCGGCAGGCTGAGTGCGGAGGCCGCTGTCGACGTGACGACGACGGAAAGGACGGGGCGTGGCGGCTCCGCATGCGCTTCTTCCTGTTTCTGGCAGGAGGCGAGCAGCAGTGACCCGAGGATCGCAAGGCCGGCTGTGATACGGATATTCATTCTGCGGCTCCCTTGCCGTATGCGACGACCTCGCCCGGTCGTAGGAATTTCGTGCCGTCGACGACGACGATATCGCCCTGCGAGACACCTGCGCGCACGGCAAAACGGCCGGTCTCGTAGTCGGAGACATCGACCGGGCGGAGCGACACGCTCGACGAGGCGGGGTCGACGATCCAGACGGCCGGCTGGCCGCCCTTCGAGGCCATGGCCGACCACGGTAATTCGATTGCGTTTTGCGCTTTGGAGCGGAAGGTGCCGACGACGGGAGCGCCAAGCTGCATGTCCGGTGTGGCTTCGAGGCCCACCTTGACCCTGATCGTTCCGGTCGACGGGTCGATCGTCGGCGATATCTCGCGCACGGAAGCTTCTATCTTGTGAGATGGAGCCGAAAGGGAGCTGACGGCAACGGTGTTTTCAAGATTGCGGCCGAGATAGAGGGATTCGAAGACGTTGAAGACGGCATCGCGCGGCCCATCATGCGCAAGCGTGAATATGAGCTGTGCTGCCTGCGCGACCTGGCCGACTTCGGCGTTTCTGGCGGTAATGACGCCATCGGCATCGGCGCGCAGTTCCGTGTAGGAGAGGGCGTCCTTTGCCGTATCGAATTGCGCCTGCGCGAGTTTCACGCCGCCCTCAGCGGTCAGCAGCGCTTCCTGGGCCTGATCGAGCGCGGCACGGGTCGCAACCTGCGTCCTGAAGAGGTTCTGCTGCCGGTCGAAAGCGAGCTGGGCCTGCGTCTGCTGGGCAAGTGCCGACTGCAGGTTAGCGGTGGCGACTCCGAGATCGGCCTTCTGTTCCTCCGCGTCCATGCGCGCCAGCACCTGTCCCGCCTTCACGGACGAGCCGACATCGACGAGACGCTCGACAATGCGCCCGCTGACCCTGAAGGAAAGGTCGCTCTCGACGCGTGCGCTGACTTCGCCTGTTATGGCGTTGTTTTCGACTGTTGGCGTGACCTTGGCCACGACAGCTTCCACATTCTTCGGCTTTGCCTCACTCGCGCTTTTCTCTTCGCATGAGGCGAGCGCGACTGCGCTGACGCCCAGCCAGGCGGCAACAAGGACGGTTTTCATGATTTGACCTCTTGCATCGGTTCGGCAGACGGATAATATTGACTGACTCGTTAGTCAATAGAAATTATCTTGACGCCCGATCACAAAAAACGCTCAAGGTGAACCATGCCTGATACGATGAAGTTGACGCGCGCCGAGCAAAAGGCCCGCCGGCCCGCAGAGATCCTGGAGGCGGCGTTCGAAGAGTTCGTCGAGCGCGGTTATGTCGCGACGCGTGTCGAAGACATTGCCGCCAGGGTGGGGGTCACGAAGGGAACGGTCTATGTTTACTTCGAGACGAAAGAGCAGCTATTCGAAGCGATGATCAGGCACATTTCGGTGCCGCTGGAAGGTTTTCTGGCGCGTGTAAGCGAGCAGAAGGGCACCGCCGTGGAGCGGCTGCAGAGGACGATCGAGCAGATCTACGATCTCATGGTCAGCGATCGCAGATTGCGCGAGATGATGCGGTTCATCATCGCCGAAGGTTCGCGCTTCCCCCATATCGTCGATAGACACCACGAGGCATTCATCGATCCTCTCGACCTGCAATTGCAGTCCATCATCGATGACGGGGTAAGGCTCGGCGAATTCCGCTCGGGGCCGGCCGCGTTTTCCGACGCAGTCGTGGCGCCCGCCATCACCTTCCTGTTCTTCAAGCTGCTCTTCGACGAGCGGCGAGTTCTGGACAAGGACGCCTATGTGAAAGCCCATATCGATCTTGTCCTGCACGGGTTGTTGGCCTGATCCGCACCGTGGTTGAGTTGTGGTCAAGTGATTCAAGCCCTGAAACGGGGTGTGCGGCCCCCTCATCCGACCTTCGGGCACCTGACCGGAGTCGAGCCACGGGTCGTCTCGACCCGTCCTTCGGACCCCGCCGGCGAGAAGGGGGGGTGTTGCACCGTCTCGTCAATCTCCAAGGCGTCGTATGCTACGTCCCCTCTACCCGGCGGGGAGAGGGTTAAGGTGAGGGGGCTCCCCCCGCCGTTATCTGAGATGCGGAGCGGTCGACTGAAGCCGCGGGCCGGGGCCGCCGGCTATGCCCGCAGGATCTTCTCCATCGTCTTTCCCTTGGCGAGCTCGTCGACCAGCTTGTCCAGGTAGCGGATCTCCCGCATGGTCGGCTCCTCGATCTCCTCGACGCGCACGCCGCAGACGACGCCTGTTATAAGCGAACGGGAAGGGTTCATTGCCGGCGCCTGCGCAAAGAAATCTTCGAAGCTGGTTTTCTGCGCCAGCTCATCGCGCAGGCTCTCCGGACTATGCCCCGTCAGCCAGCAGATGATCTCATCGACCTCCGCTTTGGTGCGGCCTTTCTTCTCGGCCTTGGCGAGATAATGGGGGTAAACGCTTGCCACGCTTACCGAATAGATACGATGCTTCGTCATGCCTCCTCCTGACGTTGCGCATCTCGCGACCGTGCGGCCAGCTTTCCCGTTGCGCGATCTTTTCAGACGCCATGATAGACGAGGCGCGTGAACAATTCAGGGGTGACAAGGAACTGCCCCCATTTCGCATCGAACTCGGTTGTCGGCTTTGCGGCAATGACCTCGTCGATCGGCTTTCCGGCCTCTTTCAGTTTCGCGACGTTCCCGCGGATATCGACCAGCATCGTCCTGTACTCGGTGAGTTCCTTTTTGTTGCTGACGGGATGGCCGTGACCGGGGATGACGATCGTGTCATTGGCGACATTGGCCAGGATGTCCTCGACCGCCTTGATCAGCCCGTCGATCCCGCCGCCGGTCGAATAGTCGATGAAGGGATAGATGCCGTACCAGTAGAGGTCTCCGGCATGGACGACGTTTGCTTCGCCGAAGGTGACGGAGATGTCGCCATCGGTGTGAGCATTCGGATGATGCTTCAGCATCAGGGTGGCTTTGTCGAGCTTGAGGGACATCTCGTCGCCGACGGTTTCCGAGGGCACCGCGGGGAGCGGCGGTCGCGGGAACTCGTAATCCCAGTCTTCGACCCTCACGACCGACATCAGGTGTTTGCAGGTGTTTTCATGCGCCAGGATGGCCGCGCCCTCGGCGTTCAGCCATGCGTTTCCATCCGTATGATCGAAATGCCAGTGCGTGTTGATGAGATGACTGATCGGCTGTTTGCCAAGTCCGGCCAGGGCCTCGAGTAACCGCGGCCGGGACGCGGTGATGCCGCCGTCGATGAGAACCTTTCCGTCCGCCCCCGTCAGGACGGCGATGTTTCCGCCCGATCCTTCGAGGACCGATATGCCGGCCCTTGCCTTGTGGACCTTGATCGGGTCCTTGGCGGCAGCGTCGCGGATCAGATCGACGATGCCCTGAGCCTTCGCGAATACCTGTTTCGGGGTGAGCCAGCCTCCCGATACGGCGAATGACGAGGCAGCCATGCAGCAGAGACAAAACCCGCGACGGGAAAGTCTGAAATCCTGGGTCATTTGGCAGGTCCTTTCCGGAATGCGGCGGGGCTGCAGGGATCAGGATGAAGACGCTTCCCCGCCTGGGGTGATGATTTCGGGATGCGTGGAGCACATGCCGTAGAGCAGGCGATTGCACGGTTTGAGCGTGCTGTTTTTCTTGATCAGCTTGATAGACGAAAAAGCGGAGCCGGCGATGGGGACGATCTGGTCGTCATCGTCGCGCCTGGGTGCCGCAGATGCCCCATCGGATCGTTGTTCCCCTCGCATGATAAACCCCGGACGGAAGCTCTCAATGCAGTCGCGCGAGTGTATAGTATCAGAAAATTGCGCGCAATCATCCGTGCCTTCACGGATGCCGTTGTTTCGGGAGAGCGAAATCCACGGCCGCTTCCGTTCAAGGCCGACATCGATCGCCGCCGAATTTCGGCCGAGCCAGATCTTTAAACGCCGGCCGCCAGAAATCGCAGATGGCAATGACTCTTTTTGCCTCGCTGGAACGTCGTAATTGCGACCGTCGTCGAACGGTTGAACCGACCCGAATGAGGACTGAGAGATGGATCTGGACGGAAAGCGAATTGTGGTCGTCGGCGGGAGCCGAGGCCTGGGGAGGGGGCTCGCCGAAGCATTCGTGGCGCGCGCAGCGCAAGTCACCGTGGTCGCCCGGAATGCTGATGCCGCGCAGGGGGCGGGCGAGCAAGGGGCCGTCACCGCCCTGTCGGCCGATGCGACCGATGTCGACGCGGCATGGCGGATCATGGAGGAGACGCAACCTGATGTCGTCATCATGAATGCCGGTGCGGAACCGCCGATGGAGCGGATCGACCGGATCGGCTGGGAGGCATTCACGACCAACTGGAATGTCGACGTAAAGGCTGCGCTGCACTGGGTACAGGCGGCCCTGACCCTGCCGATGGCGCCGGGCGGGCTTGTCGTTCTGGTCTCCAGCGGAGCTGCCGTGCAGGGGTCGCCGCTCTCGGGCGGTTATGCGGGCGCCAAGCGCGCGCAGTGGTTCATTGCGAAATATGCCGAGGCGCTGTCGGCCGAACTCGGCCTCGGCCTTTGCTTCCGGGTCATCGTCCCCCGGCAGATGTTCGTCGGAACGGGGGTGGGCGATACCGGCATTACGGCCTATGCTCAGAAGGCGGGCCGGACATTTGCCGAACAGGCCGCGACCTGGCCGGATATGACGCCGCGGGCTTTTGGCGATATGGTCGCCGACCTGATCGGCAGGACTGATCTCGCCGGGGCCATGGTCTACGGCGTGCGCGGGGATACGGGAGTGACGGTCATCGAATGACGGAAGACGCTGCTCTCGAAGACGCAAAGAGGAAGATTCTGCTGGCAGCGCTCGCGAGCGAAGCGGATGCGCTTCGCCCCGAACTGCATCGCTATGCTGCCCGTCTGGTGGGTTCTGTCATCGACGGCGAGGATGTGATTCAGGATGCGTTCGCCAGGGTCTTTGCGACGGCGGACTCGATCCCGCCGGACACGCCGCTGCGACCGTGGCTCTTTCGTATCGTCCATAACGGAGCCATCGATGCCCTGCGCCAGCGCAGCACGCGTCGGGCCGAACCTCTTGAGACGGCCTTCGATCTCGCCGATATCGGCGCCGTCGGCCCCGAAGACGCGCTGATCCGGCAGGACACGGTGCTGATAGCGCTCAGCCATTTTGCAGAATTGCCGGTGCCGCAACGCAGCGCCGTCATCCTCAAGGATGTACTCGGAGAGTCGCTTGCGGATATCGCAGCGCTGCTAGAATTGAGCGTCGATGCCGTCAAGGCGCATCTGGCGCGCGGCCGGGCGAGGTTGCGCGCCGTCTCCGACGTTCGGTCCGAGGTCGCGCCGCCGCCGAGCCCCGAAGCCCTGAACTTCGCAACGCTCTTCAACGCCCGTGACTGGGACGCCTTGCGCCGCCTGCTGGCCGACGATGTCCGGCTTCGTCAGGCGCGGCGGCCGGAAATCTCCGGTGCTGCCGATGTCGGCCGGTTCTTCACCTATTATGCCGAATATCCGCCAGTCAGGATCGAACCGGCCTTGCTGGAAGGCCGAGAAATACTGCTGGTATCAGACGCACCGCCTGACGGTCCTTCCTATTTCATGCTGCTCGAATGGCGAGGGCAAAAGATAAGCCTGATCCGCGACCATCGTTATGCGACCTATGTCATTGAAGGTGCTGATGTCATGCCGGCCGCATCGCGATGACCGACATTGATCGTGGCGCACTTGCTAGGGGCCTTCGTCGATGAGATGCCCTGACTTGGAGGGCTCCGCCCTCGATGTTTACAGACGATAGATATAGGGATATTTAATATCCATAATATGTGCTGATTTTCTCCATCTCGGAACGGATCAATGATTTTAAAGAGCCAAGTTGAATGGGCGCTGCACTGCTGCGCTATTCTCGCTGGCCTGCCCGAAGGGCGCTATCTGTCGACCAAGGCGCTGGCCGAGCTGCACGGGCTTCCAAAGGAATATCTATCCAAGGCACTGCAGAGCCTGTCTCAGGCCGGGCTCGTTCATTCAACCCTCGGCCCGTCCGGCGGCTATCGCCTGGCAAGACCGCCGGCGGAATTGAATTTTCTCGAGATAGTGGAGGCGGTGGAAGGCAAATCGCGGACCTTTGTCTGCGACAACATCCGCGCCAACAACCCTTGCCGTCCTAAAGGCTATTGCGACAGCAGCCCTTGCGCGGTGGCTCGCATCATGTGGGAGGCCGACGAAGCCTGGCGCCAGAAACTGCGCAGCGTCACGCTGGCGGATCTTGGAGAGATACTGTCGCGGGAAACGCCTCCGGCCATCTGGAAGGATACTTTCGACTGGGTTCTAAAGCGCGCGGGATGAGCTCGATTCAGCACTCGGAGCGGAAGACTCGCCGCTCTGCGGTCGGCGCATAGACGAGGCTTTCGGCGGGCATGGCCAGCGAAAGACGGCTTGCCTCGCATTGGTCATGGATAAGCTCAATGAGCTCGTTCCTGGCGGAGATTCCCATGGCAAGACTGGCGACACGGAACTGCAGTTCCACCTCGATTGCGATCGCGTCGATTGTCTTCAGGGCAACGGCTGGCGGCGGATCCTTGACGATCAGGGTACTGCCTTGCAACACCGACCGCATGACGTCTTCGACGACGCGCGGCCGTTGCCCGGCGGCAAAGCGCACAGACAACGTGATCTGATGCGTCTCGTCAGGGCGGCTGAGACTGGTCAAGCCTTGTCGCGCCAGCATGCTGTTCGGCAGTACTGCGATGTTATTCGCGCCGGTCAGCAGGTTGGTGGAGCGCCAGTTGGTCTCGGTGACACGACCTGCGGTGCCATTGCTTAGCTCAACCCAGTCACCGATGGCATAGGCCTTGCCGAGCGTCAGAGCGATGCCGGAAAACACGTCGCCGAGCGTATTCTGGAGCGCCAGGCCCAGGATAACGGCGACGACGCCGGAAGTCGTCACCAGTGTGGCGATCGGCATGCCGAAGACGAAGCCCATGACCGACAGCGCCACGCCGAGATAGATGATGGCGACAGCTATGTCCATGATGAGGTGGGCTTCCCGCGGCTTGTGATTGAGCCTGACGTAGATGTGGATGAAGCCGATGATCGTCCACGCGAGATGGGTCCACCAGAGCATTCTGGCCGATTTGGAAAGCAGCGCGGCAAAACCTTCCGTGTAGACGTCATCGGGCTTATGCGGAGCGATGCCCCCCATATAGAGCACGAGACTCATGCCGGCGAAGAACAGAATCTGGGCGATCAGGCGGCCTGTCTGACGGCTTCTGCCCTGACTGTGCCATACGATGATACCCGCAATCCCCAGGATGTTGATCAGAAGCAGCGGCAAGAAGTGGTCATCGCTAAACATTGCGGGGTTCACCGATAGGGTTGATCGCGTCGAAGGATGGCCGTGCACCGGATCAGGGTGCGCGGCCTGTTCACTTATTTCTTGATCGGAAACGTCAATTCCTGCTGGGCCGTGTCGACCACGAAGACCGCGAGCAGCTTTGCCGGTTCCGTCTTGCTCGCATTTTCGCTGACGCCGTGACGATCACCGGGCAGTTCCGAAAAACTTTCGCCGGCCTTGTAGACCGTGACGGGCCCGTCATTGACCTGGCTGCGGATCGCGCCTTCGAGGACGGTCGCGTAGATGAAGGCGGATTGCGGATGTGTGTGGCCGTCCGAGAAGCCGCCCGGACCGTATTCGACCAGAACCCCTTTCATGCTTTTGCCGGGAACGTTCGGCAATTCGTGCTCGTAAACGAGCGTAACCTTGGCGTTCTTCTCGCCCACATCACTGGCGGAGGCCGTGGTGGACAAGAGGGCTGTCATGGCAAGGGCGAGAATTGGCTTGATCATCTCGAAATTCCTTTCTTGAGATTTGGGCGGTGCGTCGCACGGAGCGTCACACCATTATCCATTCATTTCCGGGCAGAGGTTGCGAACCACTGCTCGAAGGTGATCCGGCCGAGGCGCGGATTGTTGTCGGAAACGAGCGAGGTGTCTTTTAGCTTGGCGCCGAAATAGCGGGCTTCCGCATCTGCCTCGACCTTGCGCGTATCCCCCATCGCCTTCAGGTAGCGGGCGACAAGCTCGTTCAGCCGGAAGCGCTCCGGACCGGATATCTCGACAACGCCATCGATCGGCGCGTCATTCGCAACGGCGGTCATGTTGTCGGCGACATCGTCGGAGGCTATTGGCTGCACATAGGCCGGCGATAGATGCACCATGTTCCCGACTGTGCCGGATTGGGCAATGCCCGCCAGGAATTCCATGAACTGCGTCGAGTGGACGATCGTGTAGGGAATGCCGGATTCCCTGATGATCTTTTCCTGGGCGACCTTGGCGCGCATGTAGCCGCTCTCGGGCAGGCGATCGACGCCGATGATGGAAAGGGCGATGTGGTGTTTCACGCCGGCGGCCTTTTCGGCCGCTATCAGATTGCGGCCCGACGTTTCGAAGAATTCGAGCACGGCTTTGTCCTCGAAGGACGGCGAGTTTGCGAGGTCGATAACGACGGAGGCGCCAGAGAGGGCGTCAGCGAGACCTTCGCCCGTGATCGTATTGACGCCGGTGTTCGGAGCGGCGGCAATGACTTCGTGTCCTTGCCTGCGAAGGCGTTCTGCTGTCTTCGAGCCGATCAGGCCGGTTCCGCCGATGATGACGATTTTCATGAGCTTCTCCATTCGCGGCGCCCAGTGCGCTGCGTTGTTCATTCATTCTTTCAGTGGGTTGTTGCCGAAGAGGCCGGCCCTGTAGAAGCCGCGAGCCTAGTCGGCCGAACCGGGGCGACCCAAGGCTGCGCGCCCGGCTCTGTCCCCAGCCGCTATGCTCTCAGTAGTCCCAGAAGACCGGCACCCAACGAAAATGGTCGCCGTCGACCGCCACATGGCCGACGGATGGGAACGGCATGTGGGTGGCCACCAGGAGTTCGCCGGTTTCCGCCAACTCCCGCAAGAGGCGAACACGAACGCGAGCCGCTTCTTCCGGGTCATGTTCGAAGCCGTTGTACCATTCAGGGTGCTCGAACCCCACGGCGAAGACGGCATTGCCGGCGAACATCAGCCGGTCCTTGCCGGACGCCACGCGAACCACGCTATGGCCGGGTGTGTGGCCACCGGTTCGAGAGACGACTACGCCGGGAGCTACCTCGTGCTCGTCTTCGAACGTCCGCAGATTGCTACGGTAATCTTCCGCGAACCGCTTGGCGGCTGCCCGAAGCGCATCCGGGAAGCCGGGAGGCATGTTTACGTGCGTGAAATCGGGGGATTCCCAGAACTTGACCTCGGCAGCCGCCACGTGGATGCGCAGGTCTGGACGCAGTCGCTCCTTCACTCCGTCGACGATCAGCCCGCCAACGTGGTCCATGTGCATATGGGTCAGCACCACATCTGTCACGGATCCAAGATCGATGCCGGCAGCCTCCAGTCGCTTGATCAGCTGCCCGGCCCGCGGCAAGTTCAACGCCGGGTCCAATCCCAGCCCAGCGTCGATAAGTATGGTCTGTTCGCCGCTACGGACAACGACCGCGTTCAGCGCCCAGTCAAAGGCGTCCGGTGGCAGGAACATGTCGTTCAGCCAGGCCGCGTGCTCGGTCGGGTCGGCATTGTAACCCAGCATCTTGGTTGGCAACGGCAGCACGCCGTCGCTCACGACAATCACGTCGATCTCGCCGATCTTCACCGCGTAGCGCGACGGGACCAACTCTTCGGGGCCAGATTTAGCGGGATGAGAAGTGTTCTGCAGGGTCATATTTATCTCCTGTGTCAAAAGATGCATTCATTCGCGTCCGCCTTTGCGGCGCGCGTCGTTCGATGGGTCGTCAGCAGGAAGGGCTTAGTTGAGGCCGGCCTTGTCGAGGCCATAGAGCTTGTCCGCCGAACCGGGGACTGACTTGAAGGCGACGCTGGCGCGGTTCCAGGCGTTGATGACCATGATCGAGAAGGTAAGGTCTGAGATTTCCTTCTCGGAAAGCTGACCACGCACGCGCTCATAGAGCTCATCCGGAATGCCGCCTTCCGGCAGTTTCGTCACCGCTTCGGTCCAGGCGAGGGCCGCGCGCTCACGCGGGATGAAAAGGTTCGATTCCCGCCAGATGGCGACATGATAGAGCCTGAGTTCGCTCTCTCCGTGGATCTTGGCTTCCTTGACATGCATGTCGAGACAGAAGGCGCAGCCGTTGATCTGTGATGCGCGGATTTGCACGAGATCCTGGATCTTTTGTTCGATGGCGCTGTCCTTCAAGGCCATACTGAGTTCCGAAAGCTTCTTCAGGAGCTCCGGCGATTTCTGGGCGTAGTTCAGGCGCTGGGTCATGGTTCCTCTCCGAATTAAGGATATTTGACATCCTTGAGGATGGATAATATCTGTAATTCGTCGGGGGTAAAGACCTTCCGACCCAAGTGCCGGACATAAGGCTTATGTCGAGAACGAAGGAGACGGTAATGGACATCGTTTGCGCGTTGCGGACATTCCTGCGAGTTGCAGAGACAGGCTCGTTTTCTGCTGCCGCAATCGATCTCAAGTTGACGCAGCCTGCGGTTTCCCGGCAGGTTTCGGCACTGGAGGCCCAACTCGACACACGTCTTCTGCACCGTTCAACCACCGCATTGGCGCTCACGGCCGAAGGCGAACGGATGATCCCGATGGCTCTCAGGGTTATCGAAGCTGTGGAAGCGCTCGGCGACTCTGCTGGTCAGGTGGGAACCGCATCTGGCAAGGTACGCCTCTCCCTGCCTACACCGTTGGGGCTTTATATGAGCGATCGGCTCGCAGCCCTTCTCGACCGCCACCCGGAACTTTCCGTCGAACTGTTATTTCGCGAAGAGCCATCCGATCTGATTGGAGAAGGCATCGACCTCGAAGTGCGCCTTGGCCCCGTCTCCGACGCCAGCTTGATATGCCGCAGGATCGGCTGGACGACGGCCTTTCTCGTCGCGTCATCGGCCTATCTGGAAAAAAGAGCTCCTCCCCAGACGATCGAAGATCTCAGTCACCATGACTGCATCTGCTACAGACGGGGCGGCGATGACCGTTCGTGGCTCTTTTCCAATGGGTCCGATCAAGTCGCGGTGCGGGTCGCGCCGCGTTTCGTCGTCAACAATGCCGTTGCCGTGCACCGCGCCGCGCTTGCTGGCGCCGGCATCGCTATCCTCTCGCATATCCTGGCCGCACCGGACATTGGCGCCGGGCGACTGATCAATCTGCTGCCCGACTTCCCGCCGGCCCGCCTGCCGATCAATCTGGTCCACTCGTCCAGGCGCAACATGCCGCTTCGCGTGAGAACCGTCATCGAATATCTCGTTGCGGCGATGCGGGAAGATCCGTTCATGGCTTCGTCATCCGCTTCGGGGCCAAACGAACGCTGCCTTGCGGGGAAAGCATAAGACGCCGCCTTCTACCCGAAGCAGAGCTAGCGGTCCCGCCGAAATTGACGGAAGATGGATCGCCCAAGTAGCTTCTGCGTCGAAAACAGAGGAAATCACATGCAGATAGCCGCCCTGCCAGAACCACCATATTATATGGTCAGCTTCACCTCGCAGCGTACAAGTCTGGACGATGGTTATGGCGAGATTGGTTACGCAATGACCAAACTTGCCAGTCAACAGCCGGGATATCTCGGCTTCGAAAGCGCTCGCGGTGCAGATGGCTTCGGAATACTGATCTCATACTGGAAGGATGAAGACAGTATCCGCGCATGGAAGAGCGTCATCGATCATGTCGAAGCACAGCGGCGAGGTCGCCAAGACTGGTACTCGAAATACGAGGTTCGCGTCGCTCTTGTGCAACGAGCTTACGGTTTTGACAGCGAGAGCCATCGGACGGGGAGTGCCACATGATGGAAGCGCCGAATGGCGGATTTTCGCGTGCGGATTGTGTCGTTGGGTCGGGTTCTCCCCGACATTAATTTCCGGCAAGCACCAAGCTTGGCCCCCTCGTGAAACCTTTCGGTTGGTAATCCGTTTCCGCTGGCATGACCGACGCAAAATTGAAGCCGACATCGGTCGACGGCGCCAAGCCTGATGGTGCCGAGGAGACACCCCGGGGGAAGGCATCGACCGTCGAGGTCGCGCCGCCGCCAGATGTTATCGAGCCCGATCCGGACCTGACGCCGGAGGAGGCCGAGCGGGCGCGCAAGAAATATCTGCTGAAGCGATTCTGGATCAGTGCGCGGGGCTACTGGAGCCGCAAGGGCGATGGTTTTGCCTGGCCCTGCACGATCGGGCTGTTGATCATGATCGGCATGAATGTCGGCTTTCAGTACGGGATCAACAGGTGGAACCGCGGCATATTCGACGCCATCGAGCGGCACGATGCCGGCACCGTCTATTATCTGAGTGCGATCTTCCTGCCGCTCGTGGCGGGCAGTGTCGTCCTCGTCACCAGCCAGGTCTATGTCCGCATGATGATCCAGCGACACTGGCGCCGGTGGCTTGCGACCGCGCTGATTGCGCGCTGGCTGGCAAACGGCCGCTACTATCAGCTGAACCTCATCGGCGGCGATCATAAGAACCCGGAGGCGCGTATTTCCGAGGATCTGCGCATCGCCACGGAATCGCCCGTCGATTTCATCGCCGGCGTCATCTCGGCCTTTCTCTCGGCTTCGACCTTCATTGTGGTTCTCTGGACGATTGGCGGCGCCCTGACGCTGCCGATCGGCGGGATGTCCATTACCATTCCGGGCTTTCTCGTCGTGACGGCTGTGCTCTACGCGCTCATCACCTCGACGACGATTGCGGTGATCGGACGGCATTTCGTCCAGGTCTCCGAGGTCAAGAACCAGGTGGAAGCCGAGTTTCGCTATACGCTGACGCATGTGCGCGAAAACGGCGAGAGTATCGCGCTTCTCGGCGGCGAGGAGGAAGAGCGCAACGACCTCGACAAGACTTTTACCAATGTGCTCCGCCAATGGGCGAAGCTGTCCCACCAATATATGCGCACGACCTTCGTCTCGCATGGATCGATGCTGATTGCGCCCGTCGTGCCGGTGCTGCTCTGCGCGCCGAAATTTCTCGAAGGCAACATGACGCTGGGTGAGGTGATGCAGGCTGCGTCAGCCTTCGCCATCGTCCAGACCGCCTTCGGTTGGCTTGTCGACAACTACCCGCGACTTGCCGACTGGAATGCCTGTGCGCGGCGCGTCGCTTCGCTGATGATGTCGCTCGACGGGCTGGAACGGGCCGAGCAGAGCGATGCGCTGGGGCGCATCCAGCATGGTGAAACAGAGAGCGAGGCGATCCTGAGCCTCAACGATCTCTCCGTGTCGCTGGACGATGGCACCGCCGTTGTTAAGGAAACGCAGGTCGAAATCGAACCCGGCGAGCGGGTGCTGGTGGCGGGCGAGTCCGGCTCGGGCAAGAGCACGCTGGTGCGCGCCATTTCCGGTCTCTGGCCGTGGGGTCACGGCAGCGTCGATTTCCATCCCGACAGGCGGTTGTTCATGCTGCCGCAGCGGCCTTATATCCCCTCGGGTACGCTGCGCCGCGCCGTCGCCTATCCCAATGCCGCGGACGGCTGGCCACTGGACGAGATCAAGGCGGCCCTTCAGAAGGTGGGGCTCGAATATCTGAACGAGAAGCTCGAGGAAGAGGCGCCGTGGGACCAGATCCTGTCGGGCGGCGAAAAACAGCGGCTCGCCTTCGCGCGTCTGCTGCTCCACAACCCCGACATCATCGTGCTCGACGAGGCAACTTCGGCGCTCGACGAGAAGAGCCAGGACAGGATGATGGAGATGGTGATCGAGGAATTGCCCAAGGTCACCATCGTCAGTGTGGCGCATCGCGCCGAGCTCGAAGTGTTCCACAGCCGCAAGATCACCCTGGAGCGGCGCGAGGGCGGCGCGAAGCTCGTGAGCGACATCGATCTCATGCCGCGCAAGAGAAAACGCAACATGCTCTCGCGCTTTCTGGACAGCCGGCCGGCCGGCGGCACGAATTCGGGCAAGGCGGTGCCCCGGAAGAAGGGCTAAAGGCGCTATCTCCGAGCCGCTACTGCGGACGAGCGACGGTCGACAGGAATTCCTGCGTATTCGACAGGATCGTGTCGCCCATGAAGCGCAGGGACTCGACGGAACGTCTGGCGGCTTCCGCGTCTCCATATCCGCATGCGTCTTCGATCAGGATCGGGACGATGCCGAGGTCGGCGGCATGGCGGCAGGTCGGCTCGATGCCGATCTCCATCGCAATTCCGCAGATCGCCAATGCCGAAAGGCCGGCATCCCGCATGGCAAATTCGAGCGGCGTTCCCTCGAAGGCCGACATGCCAAGCTTGTCGAACACGAAATCCTGCTCCTGCGGATAGAGTTCGGGAACGATCTCAACCGCTTCGCTGCCGCGCAGGAACCAGGGCTTTACAGTTTCGGGATCATCGGTGCGTTGCCATGCCATCGCCATGCGCGTCGCAAACAGCCCCATCCACGGCTTCGGCAGGGAAAGGTGGCGGCAGAAGGCAATTCTCATCCCGGCGCGCCTGGCGGCCGCAACGATATCAGCGATGCGACGGCTCGTCTCTTCCGCTCCCGGGGCCTGCCGGGCGATGCCGATCTGCATATCGTAGACCAACAATGCGGCGCGATCGGGAGAAAGCCAGTCTGCAAGTGTCGTGGGTATCGTCATCGGCTAGATGTCCCTGACAATGGTCACTGTTCTTAGTAAGACATGGCTGTTCGTTTGAACAGCGACCCAATGGTTGCGCGATCCGATTGCCGTAGTCAGCCGATCCTACCGAAGGGTCGACCGGAATCCCGCCGAGGCAACCCATGCGGTATCGAGGAAATCAAAACTTATCGTGATGAGGGGGAACCTCGCGCCGAGCCTCAGGTTCTGCCTGATGACCCATGAAGCAAAACGGAGGTTTCTCATGCTTCTGAAGCTCATCACGGCATCCGTCCTTTCTGTCGGTCTCGCCACGTCAGCAATGGCGCAGTCATCGGGCGTCGGCGGCGGCGCAGGCGGTGCCGGAAGTGGCACAGGCAGTGTTGGCGGTACTTCGGGCGGCAGTATCATCGGCTCCGGCACATCCGGCAGCACAGGCACGGGTTCCGGCACCGGTACGGGCACGGGCACTACGATATCGCCGAACGGAACCGGCGGCGGCAACACCGTCAACGTCCTGCCCAATCCCAACACGACGAATCCGGCCGTACGCGGGCTGTCCGGCACGGGCAATGGCATGGGCACCGGCACGCCCGATTGCAACGGCATGATCGGAACCGGCGCGTCGGCGGGGCTTCCCGGATCGGACACGTCCGCACAGGTGCGTCCGAGCTGCTAGGAGAAGCGCGCCTGATCGTTGTTGACTGATATCAAAGACCGTATCGAGCCGGATTGCTACCATCGTGATATCCATCACGGAGGGCAGCCATCATGGCCATCACAACAGTTCTGAGCATCCTCAAAAGCAACAGATACGAGCAGGATCTAAAAAGCGCGACGAGCTTCTGCGCCGCCCATGGGGCACATCTGACCGCGCTCGTCGTTTCCATCGGCGCGGCCCCGTCGTTCGGAGAATACAATGCCGTCTCGACCATCTGGCTGGATGAGAGGCAGCGGGAGATCGACGAACTTGCCGCGACGGCTTTGAAAATCAAGGATGTGCTTTCACGCAACGACCTCTCGTCCGAGGTACAGGATCTTTACACGGAATCTGCCTGGGCCGACCAGGATATCGCGGAACGGGCGCTGTATGCCGATCTCGTGCTTCTGGGATCCGATGCGGCCGAGGATACGGGTCTTAGAAAGCGGATCTTCGACGGCGCGCTTTTCCAGGCTCCGACGCCGATCCTGATCAACCGCGGGCGACATGGGATAACCACATCGCCAAGAGCCGTCGTGTTGGCCTGGGATTCCAGCAATGAGGCAGCGCGGGCCGCCCACCAGTCGCTCGACCTCCTGGAAAAGGCGGAGGTCGTTCATGTTACCATGGTCGATCCGATGGCGCGCATGGGCGTGAACGGCGAAGAACCGGGCGCCGATATCGCAGCTTTCCTTGCCCGCCACGGCGTCAAGGTCCAGGTCGATCGCCTTTCGAGCGAAGGCAAGAGCGCGGACGAGATCATCACCAGGCACGCGATGGATATGGGCGCGGATCTGATCGTCATGGGGGCCTACAACCATCCGAGATGGCAACAGAGCCTGTTCGGCGGCGTGACCCGAAGGATGATCGAGGCTTGCCAGCTGCCCTTGTTCCTCGCCCACTGAGCCCTGCGCAGGCGCAAATTGGCTCAGACTCATTGGCTGAAGCCGGACAATGACGGTGCGGGCGATACGGATCGCCTACCTGAAACCGATTTGCAGCCCTTGGCAATCTCTCGGATCCAAGCAAAGATCATCCCGCTCTAGCTCTTGGGGGAGACGATGACGGAAAATCACGAGCCGTTTTTGCGCGAGGCGATTGCGTTCTCGAAATCCGCGATGGAACACGGAGACGAACCGTTTGGCTCCGTGCTGGTGAAGGACGGTGCGGTCATCTTGCGCGCCGAAAACACTGTCTTCACCGGCCGCGATATGACCAACCACGCCGAGCTGAACCTGATCAAACTGGCCGCACAACACTACGACACCGCATATCTTGCCGACTGTACGCTCTACACCAGTACGGAGCCGTGCGCGATGTGCTCCGGGGCGATCTACTGGTCGGGCATCGGGCGCATGGTGTTTGCGTGCTCGGAGGTGCGGCTTGGTGAGATTGCCGGGATCGGGTTGAACGTGCCGAGCCGGGCGGTGCTGCAGACCGGCGCGCGTATCGTCACCGTCGAGGGTCCGACGAATCTCGAAGAGGAAGCCGCCGCAGTCCATCAGGAATTTTGGCCTAAACATCTGGGTAAAGCTTAGGGCTCATTATCTAGCGCAGCGCCCGTAGCGCGTTCAGGATCACCGCCACATCGATTGCTTCCTGCAGCATGGCCCCTGTGACCGGCGGCAGGAAGCCGGCACCGGCGAAGATCATAGCGACGAGCGAGAGGCCGATGCCCGCAAAAATGCTCTGGACGGCGATGGCGCGGGAGCGTCGGGCGATTTCGATGGCCGAGGCGATCCGGTTCAGATCGTTGCGGATGAGGACGATGTCGGCGGCTTCGGCGGCGGCCGCAAGATTGGTGGCGCCGACGGCGATGCCGACATCGGCGGCTGCGAGTGCCGGAGCATCGTTGACGCCGTCGCCGACCATCATGACCCTTCCGGCTGCGCGTTCCCTGGTGATGACATCGACCTTCTCTAGGGGCGACAGCCGCGCTTCGACGGCATCCAGCGACAGGGAGCCGGCAATGGCGGCGGCGACGCTGCGCTCGTCGCCGCTTGCAAGCACGATCCGGCCGAAACCCAGCTTGCGGAGCCTGGCCACGAGTTCGACGGCATCGCCGCGCAGGCGATCCTGGAAGCCGATCTCGCCTGCAAGCCACCCATCGAAGAAGACCTTTGCCTGCATCCTGCCTTTCTTCTCCGAAGGGCGGGACGACGCGCCATCCGGTTTGAAGTAATTGTCGCCGCCGACGCTCACTTTGATCCCGTCGACAAGCCCGGAAATCCCGGCGCCCGGAAGCTCCGATACATCCGTCGGGCGTGACAGCGTCAGCTGGCGTCTCTGGGCCTTCCTGACGATCGCACGACCGACAACATGCGATGATGCCTGGTCCAGCGATGCGGCGAGGCGCAGGATCCTGTCCGGGTCTTCAGGGCCCTCGATCGAGACGACTTCCGGGTCGCCTGCCGTCAGCGTGCCGGTCTTGTCGAAGACCGCGACGGAGGCATCCGCCAGGATCTCCAGCGGCCCTGCGCCCTTCACCAGCACGCCCGCCTTGGCCGCCTTCGAAGTTCCGGCCGCTAGCGCCACGGGAACGGCCAGGATCAGCGGGCAGGGCGTCGCCACGACGAGAACCGCAACGATGCGCGCCATGTCACCGGACAGGAGGGCGGCACCGGCCGCGATTGCGAGCGTTAGCAGGAGAAAGGCGATCGCATATCGATCGGCCAGCCGCGCTATCCGCGCCTTGGAACGCCGGGATGCCTCGACCAGCTTGACGATGCCGGAATAGGTGCTGTCCTCGGCGCGGCTTTCAACGCGAATCTCGATCGCGTCTCCCGCGTTCGTGGCGCCGCTCTCCATCCGTGCTCCCTTCAAGAGGTGAACCGGGAAGGCTTCGCCGGTCAGGACGGACTGATCGACCGATGCGGCAGCCGAGAGCAGCGTGCCATCCGCCGGGATCACATCGCCCCTGCGGATCATCAGGATATCACCGACCGCGATGTCGGGAATGGGGACTTCTTCCATCCCGTCCTCAAGGAGCCGAAGTGCCGTTCGCGGCACTTGCGCCAGGAGAGCCGACATACCCTCGTCTGCGCGCCGATGCGCATAGGCTTCCAGAAACTGGCCGCCGGCATACATCAGGGCGACGATCGCTCCGGCCAGATATTCGCCGAACCAGAGGGTGGAGCCCATGGCAAGGGCGGCGATCAGGTCGAGGCCGAAATCGCCGTTCCTGAGCTTCGCAACGATGTCGATCAGCAGGAATGCGAGCGCAGCACCGGTGCTTGTCGCGAGGGCAAGGCGGCTCGCCGAACCGAAGCCCAGCAGGAAGAGGACTAAGGCGCCTGCCAGACCGAACACCGCTGCCGTCGCCATGATCGTCGAGCGCAGGCCGATATCACGCATCCATGCGCGCAATTTGCCGAAACCGCCAATTGGGGGCTGAGCCTTCGGCTCGTCCAAAACGCTCATGGCACGCCTCCCATTTTCCGCTTGGGCTTCCTCTTGGATGCGCAGGTCAATGCCTTGAGCTCGTCGCCAGCGCCCGTCATGCGGCCAGGAATTTGGCACAGCCACAGGATTTCTCCTTGATCTCACTCAAGGCCGGCATATCTGGCGCGAGCGGGTCGCCAACCAGGGCAGGTCCGGCTCGCCGTGGAGCAAGCGCCACGAAGAGTTGGGCGCAAGCATTGTGCCGTTGTGTTGGCAGAACGACATTGATCCCGAGGTTCAGAATCCTTGATGGGCATGGTAACCATGCGCCAATTGCTGACATGAAGGATTGAGCGTAACCAAATGTGTGGCGCACTCGAAAGTGCTGATAAGATGCACAGCAGCTTCCCGGAAACAAGAAAATGACCAGAGAAGAAATCCTAAACTACTCTCAAGCTGTCTGCGACGGCCTTCGCGAGGATGAGGATGGGGTTAGACGAGAGGTTCTGACGCACGCAGGCAATAGGTGGTCGCTTGGCGTGATACACACTCTTGGGGTTTATGGCAGGCTTCGACATGCGGACATTGGAAGGCGAATGCATGGTGCGACCCAACGGATGCTGACCCGTACCCTACGCCAGCTCGAAAGAGATGGCCTCGTCACGCGCCACGATCTTGTTGAGATGCCACCTCGCGTGGAATATGAGCTGACCGAATTGGGTATGGGTCTTCTCATCCGCATGATCCCTCTGTGGACATGGGTTGTGGAGAATTCCGACCTCTTTAGAAAATCACGCGAAGATTATGATTCTCGTCCGCCAGAAAGGCCTTCCTGGCAGACGTTCTGATGATGAGGGCGTGCACCGCTCCGCTGGGACCGTTAGATATGAGGACCGGTGCTTAGGGTTACTTACTCGCCGCGAAGATTGGCGTTAATCCAATCGGATACATCCGTAACCTCGATGCCTTCGCGCACGTTGAAGGTGCTGGCCTTGTTCCATGCCATGCCGCGCCCGATACCAAACGCTGCGCGGTACTTGCGCATCATGTTCTGCGGGTCCTTTGCCAACTCTTCCATCAGGACTGGAACTGTCCATTCGGATCGGCTGAACGGCCTGCTCAAACCGGCTTCAAGCTTGTCCGCGAGCTCGCCATAGGTGACCGTATCACCTGCTAGGAAGACGATTTCGTTGCAAATGGTCGGCTCGTAGAAGACAATTTCTGCAGTGAGCACGCCGATGTCGTCGGGAGTCGTCAGCGTGACAGCGGTATCGAAGCTGCCAAGGGCATTGACAGTGCTTTTTTCCAGATCAACGACCCCGAATTCGGGCTCGAACAGATAACTCATGAACATACCGGTAGAGATGATGACCCATTCGGTTTTATCCTGAGAGCGCAAAAGTTCACGCACATCGAGCTGAGCGTCGAAAATATCCTGCGGACCACCTCGACCAATCGCTTCGAAGTCGACACCGAACTGCCACGGGAAATAGCGTGGAACCCCAGACTGCAAAGCCGCCCTGGCAAGCTTCATCGGGGTGTTGATCCCCGCTGCATAGCCTGTGCAACCGATGACTGTGTCGTATTGCGCGAATAAGGATGCCAGTTCCTCGATTGAGCTGTTCACCAAATCGCCCACGACGATCTCAATGCCTAAATCACGAATCTCGGCAATATCACGCTGCTTGGACGAGGAGTCGGAGCTTACGGCGCTTGCGCGCAGTAGGACGCTTATCTTTGCTCCTTCTATGTCCTTCGAGCGACGAGCCAGATTACGCAGGACAGGCATTCCAAGCTCACCTGCACCTAGCACTAGGATGTTCCGTGACTTCACGCCGGAAACGGGTTCATTCATTGTTTTAGCCTCTTTCAGATCGAATGAGGCCTCTACTTGGCGATTTTGAAGATCGATGGAAGAAGGTACATGAGTGATACTATATCGAAAATGAGGTCGGGCTTCCGTTGGGTAATCCTTCGACACGTCACCGATTGTCCGCTTTGGGCCGAAGGCGGACATGAGCATTGCCAGCGATGAAGCCATTATGATGTCGGTTCCTCCATACATTGCAACCATGCGCCATCGGCCGCTGATGTCGCACGGGCCTGCTACCGCATCGTCAGCATTGCCAATCGCAGAACATCCAGGCCCGCAAATGTGCTACATTGTCTCATCGCGTGCTTCTGTCGCGGGGAGGATCGAGAATGCAGCGCAAGCTGGCTACGATCATGGTCGGGGATTTCGTCGGCTCCACCTCCGCGATGGAATCGGACGAGGAAGGGGCGATTACCCGGATCGACGCTGTCCTCGAGACCGTTCGCATGATTGTCCAGCGCCATGACGGCCGAGTCTTCGGCACGGCGGGCGATGGCCTGCTCGCCGAGTTCGCCAGCCCCATCAATGCGCTCAGGTCCGCCATCGAGGCGCGCGCCGAGATCGCTGCCCTTCCTGGATCGAGCGGCGGCGATATGCGGTTTGGCCTCCATCTCGCCGATGTCGTCGTCGTGGGCTCCGATCTGCGCGGCGACGGGGTGAATATCGCCGCGCGCATCGAGGCATCTGCGCCGCCCGGCGCAATCGAGGCTTCAGGGCTGCTCTACGACCAGGTCCGGCGGGTCTCGCCCTGCGGATTCGAAGATGTCGGCGAACGGCAGCTGAAGGGAATTCTGGAGCCGATCCGGATTTACCGGGTCACCGAACTGATAGACCGTCACGTCTTTCAGTTCGCGCCGACGCGATCCGCCCCCAATACTGCCCAGTCTCCCCGGACCAATTCGATCGCAGTGGCGCGCTTCGACGTAGCGCCCGGCGCTGGTGCGGACCAATGTTTCCTGGCGGAGGGCATTACCGACGACCTGACGCTCGAACTCAGCCGCCTGAAGGGGTTGTTTGTCAGTTCCCGCTCGGCGGCGACCGCGCTGACGACAAAGGATCCCGTCGAGATCGGCCGCCTTCTCGGCGTCGGCTACGTCATCAGCGGCTCGATCCGGCAAGTGGGCGATGATCTCAGGGTCAACATCGCGCTGACCGAGACCGGAGAGGGTCTCGTCATCTGGTCGGACCGTATCAAGCGTCCGTTTGGGGAATTGCTCGATGTGCTGGACGAGATCATCGCTCGTGTTGCAGCAACCGTATCCGGACGGATCGAGCAATCGGAACTTGCGGCAGCCCGGTTGAAGCGCCCGGAGAACATGACGGCCTATGAGTATTATCTGCGCGGTCTTGACCATCACCGCCTGGTGGGCGTGGCGGATATTCACATCCATGAAGCGATGACCTGGTTCGAGCGGGCAATGGCGGCCGACCCCGGTTTCGGCCGTCCGTTTGCAATGCATGTCTGCTCGTGGAGCAATCTGCCAAGCTTCGACATCGATAAGGCCGAACAGCAGGTGGCACACGCGCTCGCCCTCGACCCATCCGATCCGGAAGCCCATCGCATCATGGGCGCGATCAAGATGAAATCGGGCGACTTCATTTCGTCGCGTTACCATCACATTCGTGCCCACGAACTCGCGCCGAACGATGCCTATATTCTCGGCCGCAGCGCGGCCTTCTATGTCTATGCCGGAGAAGCCGAGCGCGCCCTCGAAATGCTCGATCGCGCCGAAACACTCGATCCCTTCCTGCCGGTCTGGATCACCGAAGAACGGGTGGCGGCGCTCTACGCGCTCGGCCGTTTCGAAGAGATGATGCGTGTCGCCTTGACGCTGCCCTTCCAAACCAGGCGCAAGTCGCTCTACCAGGTTGCTGCGAGCATGGCGTGCGGCGACGTTGGAAGGGCTGAATTCCTGGTTCGGCAGGCCCTTTCCCTCGATCCGTGCCTGTCGGCGGTCTATATTCGGACACAGGAAACCTATGCGGACGAATCCGTCACCGAAACGCTGGTCACACGCAATTGCGATGCCGGCCTGCCGTTGATGCCGCGCAAGCCCGCAGCGCGGAAGAAATCACTTTTGTTAAGATAATGATCGCCGGAGCGCAGATGCCGTCGGGCTTTAGCGATCCCGGTTCATTGGGATGACGTGCGGTCTCTTCTATGCCTTGAGCGCTCTATGCTTTAAGTCTGGCGAGCTGGGGGCCGACGATCGCGGCAAAGAGGCTGGGATCGCCTAGCGCGCGGGCCGACAGCATGGCGCCGTGGACTGACGCCATCAGGATCTGCGCTTCCTCTTCGGGCGATCTGGCGAGCCGGAAGAGCTTCTGCTCTGCGCCCGCCTTCAGCACTGATGTCAGCCAGGCGGCCAGGTTCTCGAAATGCCGGCGCACGTGGGCTGCGACCGGCTCCGGCAGCATCTGCATTTCGGCGGCGAGCATGGCGCAGACGCAGAAAGGCTCCGAGGCATCGAGGATGCATTTCTGCCAGTAGTTCAGATAGGCTTGCAGCTGCTCGACAGGGCCGGGGACGTGCTCGCGCAGCGCGTTCAGGCCGGATTCGGCGCGCTGCGTATAGCGGTCTACGAGGATCTGCACCAGCTCGGCCTTGGTTGGGAAGTGATGGTGGATGCTCGCCTTGCGGATGCCGACCGCCTCGGAAATATCGGCATAGCTGAAGCCGTTATAGCCTCCCGCCACGACGAGGGACTGCGCTATATCGAGGATCTTTTCCGAAGTCGTCTGTTCCATACAGCTTGCCTATCTTCTGGTAGGCAGGGCTGTCAAGCGGGCACTGCGGGCTGGCTCACGTGCTTGTGTTCCTGACGGCAGAGAAAGGCGCGTTTGGCGATTGACTCTCGAAAACTATCTACCTACTAGTAGGGAGACAAACAAGGAGCCTGTCATGCAGAACCAATCTTCCGCGCAATCGAGCTGGTTGCGGTCCTACTATTTCGTCCGCGCGCTGTTTTCGATCGGCTGGATCATCGTCGCCATTCTTTCAGCCACTCTGTCGGGAAGCCAATCGGCGCTCGCCTCCGTGCTGCTTGTCATCTATCCGGCCTGGGATGCGGTGGCGAACCTCGTGGACGCCCGCTCGAACGGCGGATTGAAGGCGAACTCCGCCCAGACCTTCAACGTTGCCGTCAGCACGATCACCACGCTTGCCGTCATCATCGCCGTCCTCAACAGCCCCTATGCCGTGCTCGCTGTCTTCGGCGTCTGGGCAATCTTCTCCGGTCTGCTGCAGCTTGCAGCGGCCGTGCGGCGCTGGCGCATCTACGGCGCGCAATGGGTCATGATCCTCAGCGGCGCGCAATCGACGCTCGCCGGCGGCTTCATGCTCAGCCGGGCTTACGGGACCGCAGCGCCAAGCATTCTCGACATCGCCCCTTATGCCGGGTTTGGTGCCTTCTATTTCCTGCTGTCGGCTGTGTGGATGACGGTGGCGGCGTATCGTAAGGGCAGCCATGAAATCCTGCCTTGAGCACGGCATTAAACCCAATCCTATCAGAGGCCACACGCAGCACGGCGTGTGGCCTCGAAAGTTTAATCAAATTATATCGTTCGCTTCGGGCATATCCCAGCGCGGTACCACTGCGCTCGAACCGGATATCTATGAGATTAAGATGCGTCGAGCAGAGCAGATGCCAGCAAAACTTCGGTTCCGGCGAGCCCAACAGAACAGAATAGGGTGATGTGCTCAGGCGAAGACCGAGTCCTTCCGGGCGCGGAAACCAACTCAGCAAGATCGATCATTCGGTTTTCGTGTCGCGTGCCGGCGAGAAAGAAGGGCGACGCGTAGGCGCGCGCTTGTTCAGGTGCATCGGTGGCTATGATTTTGGCGGTATCAGCGACGTCGAGCCCAATCTCATGGCCTCCGACAAGCTTGGGGCCAATGGTGTTGACGTGAGTGCCCGGCGTCAGATCTGCAGTATGTAGTATCGGGATCCGGCTCGAAGTCGCGCAGATAACGATGTCGGCATCCATCGTCGCCTTCGCAACACTGTCGACAGGCGTGACCTCTACACTAAGATCGCGTTGCATCTCTTCTGCGAACGCGTTTCTGTTGACCACATCCCGACTGTACACACGAACAGTGGATATCGCTCTGACTGCCGCGGCCGCAGCAAGCTGAGTTCGTGCTTGGATGCCGCTACCGATCACGGCGACAGACTTCGCATTTTGTGAGCTCAGATGCCGTATCGCCACGCCGCCAATTGCGCCAGTCCTGACGGCACCGAGACGTTCCCCGAGAACCAGGCCCTTCAGTCTCCCCTCGTTTGCCGACCAGACGGCGACGATTTGAGACTGCTTCGAATTCTGAAACGTATCGTACACACGGAATCCGGCAAGTGGAGCCTCCCCAAGGATACCTCCCACCGTGAAGACCAGATCGCCATGCTCTCCGAAAGCGACGTGATGCCTTGGCGGCGATACGATCTTGTTATCAAGCCTCGCTCGAAAGGCCAGTTCCATGACATCGATTGCCCTAGCCATCACGTCGTGGCCCATGAGGTCGCTATCGCCGAGCAGTTTGGCCATTACCGCGCCTTCCGATGATTGAAAGAAATTGCCCTGAGGTTACATATTGCGGACATCCGGATCGCGTATCTTGTCATGCCGCGATCCGTTCCCTACAACCTTAAGTGCACTTTAGGTCAAGAGGGTGCGGAACTTCTGAGGATGCCGACCGAGGAGGAGATTTCGGATCTCATTCCATATCCAGCCCATTCCCCGGTTGGCAAATTGCCCCCGCAGCGGCTAGTCTCGCGCCACCCCGCCTTCGGCCGCCGCTCTCCACGGCCACATCACAAGGATACCATCATGAGCACCATCGAAGCCGTCGCCGAAGAGGCCAAGGGCTGGCGTCGTCATATCCATCAGAATCCGGAGCTGCTTTTCGACCTTCCGGAGACGGCGGCCTTCGTGGCGGGCAAGCTCGCCGAATTCGGCTGCGAGAATGTTACGACCGGGCTTGCCAAGACCGGCGTCGTCGCTGTCATCGAGGGCACGAAGGGGCCGGGCAAGACGATTGCGCTGCGCTGCGACATGGATGCTCTGCCGATGTCGGAGCAGACCAATCTTCCCTATGCTTCCAAAAATGCCAACCGCATGCATGCCTGCGGTCATGACGGGCACACTGCCATGCTGCTTGCCACCGCCAAGTGCCTTGTCGAAAACCGGGATTTCTCCGGCAAGGTCGTGCTGATCTTCCAGCCGGCGGAGGAAGGCGGCGGCGGTGCGCGGGTGATGATCGAGGAGGGGCTGCTCGAGCGCTTCGGCATCGACGAGGTCTATGGCATGCATAACGAGCCTGGGTTGGAGATCGGTTCCTTTGCCACGCGCGCAGGCCCGTTCATGGCGGGTGCCGACCGCTTCGTCATCACGATCAACGGCAAGGGCGGGCATGCGGCCTCGCCGAACATGACGCGCGATCCTGTTCTCGTCAGCGCCCATATGGTCACCGCGCTGCAATCGATCGCCTCGCGCTTCACCGATCCCTTCGATCCGGTCGTCGTCTCCGTCACCTTTTCGGAAGCGGGCAACGACAAGGCGCTGAACGTCATTCCCGCCTCCGTGCGCCTCGGCGGCACGATCCGCACCATGCAGGCGGACACGAGGAAGGCCGTTGAGCAGCGTTTTCGCGAGATCGTGCATGGCACGGCGAAGCTGTTCGAGACGGAGGCCGAGATCGACTGGCGGCCGGGTTACCCGGTCACGGTCAACGATGCCGGCAGGACGTCAGCGATCGTTGCGGCAGCGGCAAGGGTTGCCGGTGAGGGCCGAGTGAATGCGGCATACGAGCCGTCGATGGGGGCGGAGGATTTCTCCTATATGCTGGAGAGGCGGCCCGGCGCGATGATCCTGATCGGCAATGGGGATAGTGCGGGTTTGCATCATCCGGCCTATGATTTCAACGACAAAGCGATCGCCCATGGGGTGCGCTATTGGCTGTCGCTGGTCGGGCAGGAGCTTGGGGGGAGGTAGGGGGGATTGCAGCCAGGCGTGTGCGGCGTTCGATCTTACACGGCGAGCGCGGGCCATGCGGTGTTCAGGGCGAGCGGGCGCCGAAACGCCCATCTCTTCACAAGGAAGGGCCGCATAAACGGCGGCCCGCAAAACCCTGCCTTCCGTTGTCAGCGCCCCTCACGCAAACAGGAAATCGCCGGACTGCAGGACATAAGCTCCGTTGAGCATGGCAATTCCAACAGCGTCGTCTTCCCCAGTTCCGTCCTCGTCCCAATAGAGCGTGCGGTCGGACGTGTTGAAGTAGAACTGGGCGTCTGCGCCGATGGCGGTTTTGCCGACATGGAAATCCAGGGTGGATGCGGTCATGCCCTGGAAAGCGCTGGACCGGAACGACAGGAAATCGTCCGCGCCGAAATCCGCGATGGAAGCGAAGTTCGAAGAGCTGGGTGCAGCGAGAACGAACGTATCGGCACCGCCGCCGCCGGTCAGGCCGTCACTGCCGCCGCCGCTGACGAGCGTATTGGCCGCCGCATTGCCGACTATCTGGTTGTTGCCGCCATCGCCGATCCCGATCACGGCGCCCGCCTGAAGGATCAGCGCCTCAGCGCCCGTTCCGGCGAGCGAATAGGCTTGCGCGGTGGAATAGATAGTATCGATCAGATCCCAGACGCCGTCGCCGGTGTCGTGGACGACGTCGCCGGCGCTGTCGACCTTGTATTTGTCGTTTCCGTCGCCGCCATCCATGAAGTCGTCGCCGGTACCACCCGCGAGCATGTCGTCGCCGGAGCCGCCGTACAGCCTGTCATTGCCGGCGCCGCCATCGAGATAGTCGTTGCCGTCGAGGCCGTGGAGCGTATCCCGTCCTAGAGCGCCGGCTAGCGTGTTGTTGCCGCTATTGCCGGTCATGACGTTATCGAGCGCGTTGCCGGTCGCATAGAGATTGCCCTCGGCGACCATCGCGAGGTTCTCGACATTGGCCGAAAGCGTATAGCTGACTTCGGTCAGGACGGTGTCGGTGCCTTCCCCGGCCAGTTCCACGACCCTGTCGGCCGTGGTGTCCACGCTATAGGTATCGTTGCCGAGGCCGCCGATCATCCTGTCGTCGCCGGAGCTTCCGGAAAGATGGTCATTGCCTGCATAGCCGTAGAGCGTATCGTCGCCGGCGCTTGCATAGATGGCGTCGTCGCCGGCCGTGCCGAAAAGGCTCATGCCGGGATAGGTACCGTAGATGCTGTGGCTCGGAAGCTCGACCGCATGGGCGTCGGCATCGTAGCGGACCTGATAGATGCCGGAGTCATAGGAGTAGGGACCGTTGTAGTCGCTGTCGGATGCCCAGGTGACGATCCAGCCGCCGTCATCGAGCGCCGCCACCTGGGGTATATCATGGTAGGTGTGGGTCAGCGTGTTGAGGAGCGTTTCATCGCCGTTTTTCGTCCCGTCGGCATTAAACGCCTGCTGATAGACATGATAGTAGGTGTCGGTGAATCCCATCACCGTCCAGGTCACCACCCAGCCGCCATCGGCCAGCGCCGTCACCTTCTGGTTCGACGCATATGTCCCCTCGGTATCGACCTGCGTCTCGCCGCCTTTTGGTGTCCCGTCCGCGTTGTAGGCCTGCTGCATCATATGCGCATCGCCCGAGAGCCAGATCACCACCCAGCCGCCGTCACCCAACGCTGCGGAGGTATGGTAGCCCTGGTTGCCGTCGGTCGTGGTGTTGACCCGTGTCTCCGTGCCGAGCCGCGTTCCGTCGGCGTTGTAGGCCTGCTGATAGACCCCGCCGCTCGAGCCATCCTGGCCATTCGATCCCCAGATGACGACCCAGCCGCCGTCGCGTGCCACCACGGTTGGGCTGCCCTGATAGGAATTGGTGTAGGTATTGACGAGGGTCTCCCCGCCGCGCGGCGTGCCATCGGCATTATAGACCTGCTGCAATATGCCGGTCTCGGAACCGTCCAAACCTGCCGACGACCAGGTGACGACCCAGCCGCCGCCATCGAGCGGCGCCATCGAACCAGGCCACTGGTTTCCATCGGTGTAGGTGTTGACCTGAGTCTCTCCGGCGATCTTGGAGCCGTCGGCAGCGAAGGCCTGCTGGTAGATCCCGTATCCGGAGCCGTCCTGGCCTACCGACAGCCAGCTGACGACCCAGCCTCCGTCAGAAAGCCCTATGACCGACCGCGAGCCCTGTCCCGCGCCCTCATAGGTGTTGACCTGGGTCTCGCCACCGCGCGGCGTACCATCAGCGTTGAATGCCTGCTGGTAGACTCCGGGCGTGGAGACCCCCTGGTCTCCCCAGGTCACCACCCAGCCGCCATCGGCAAGGACCGCCACGGCCGGCATGTCCTGGTTGCCCTCTACCGTGGTGTTGACGCGGGTTTCGGGTCCGACGAGGGCGCCCGTCGCGTCGTAGACCTGCTGGTAGATTCCGGAACCGCTGCCGTCTTCCAGCATCGAGGCCCATGTGATCACCCATCCGCCGCCTGGCAGCTGGGTGGTCGCAGCACTGTACTGGAAATTGACCGTGAACGTGTTGACCTGAGATTCCAAAAACGGCATTTACCTTCCTCCTCAGACAGATAGATGGTGATTGTGAAAATGACGTCGTTGCTGTAGATCCGATGTTGCTACTATACCGTTCTTTTTTGAATATTACTCGACAATAACGATAATCTTCAAATGAGAACGGGTGGGGGCGATCAGGCGGGCGCATCCTTTTCCATCACTCCTGTCGCGCCCAACTTCCGCTTGCCCCGAATCCCCGATTAGGTTTTCGTGGCCGCGTTTCAGTAGGACCTCGACATCGCTCATGTTTTTCTTCGCAAAGATTTTCTGGATCGTCTCTCAGCCGGTGACGATCTCTTTCTTTCTGCTGGCGCTCAGTGTGCTGCTGATGCTCTTTTCCTTCCGGCGCCTCGCCATCGCCGCCGGTTTGGTGTCGCTGGCGCTCGTCTTCGTGAGCTTCTACACGACCGCGGGCGCGCTGATCGTGCAGGAGCTCGAAGACCGCTTTCCGCGGCCGGCAGCTCCTGCCGATGCGGCCTGCGTCATCGTGCTCGGCGGCGGGATAGCAACAAAGGTCGATGGCGTGCGCGGTGGCTACAACCTCGATGACGCAGCCGATCGCTATATCGAAGCGGTGCGGCTGGCGGGCGTCTATCCCAATGCCAGGATTATCATGTCCGGCGGCGATGGCAGTCTCACCGGCGGCAACGTCAAGGAGGCGGTTGTCATCCGCAGGATGTTCGACGATTTCCATATCGACCCCGCCCGTGTCGAATATGATGCGGAGTCGCGCGATACCTATGAGAACACCATCAATACCAGGGCGATCCTGCAGCGGCTGAACCTCGACCACTGCCTGCTCCTGACATCGGGTTTCCACATGCCGCGGGCGGTGGCAATCTTCCGCAATCTCGGCATGAACGTCACGCCCTGGGTCGCCGATTACCGTACGACCGGAAAACAGGGCCTGAGGCTGTCGGCCGGCCATCCGATCGACAATGCCGACCTGTTGACGACGGGCCTGCGGGAATGGATCGGCATCGTCGCCTATTATTTCGCTGGGCGCGTCTCGACCCTTTATCCGCAGTGAGCCAGCGGCGTTTAAGGAATTTCTGAAAAAGCTATGGCGCCCCCGACGGTCCGCTTTTGCTCAAGTCGGAACATGGCTATATGTCTGCGCTGAGATGGCAGGCGTTCGGCGCCAGGGAGTTTACTTGAGAATATTGATCATCAGCCGCAAGGCGGAGGAGGTTCGGCGGAACTTCCAGATCCGGCAGATGGCCGCACATGGCCTATCCTTCGAGTTTCTCGACGCATTCGAAGCTGCCGATCTCACCACCCAGGAATGCCAGACGGCTGCCAGCAACTGGCCAAGCCCGACGCGCCGACAGGACATCGGCTGCTTCCTGTCCCACCGCAAGGCCTGGCAGGCGGTTGTAGAGCATGGCGCGAAGATGCTCATCCTCGAAGACGATGCGGTGCTGTCGGACGATATCGCCGCGGTTCTCGCCGCTATCGAAGCCCGCAACGATGCCTGGAACAGCGTCTACGACCTCGAATTCGCTCCGCGGCGCCATATCCTCAACCGCAAGCGCGCCTGGCAGGACACGGCCGGCCGTTTTGGCGCAACCCGCGTCTATCAGAACCGCGTGGGGCTGGCAGGCTATGTCATCGGCCCCGAGGCGGCAAAACGCATGCTGGCGGAAACCACGACCTATTCGCTGATCGATGCGCATTTCTGGCACCGCTCCTGGCTTGCCGCCTACCAGATCGAGCCGGCGCCGGTCATCCAGCAGCGGTTTCTGGAGGGTGAGGCCGAGAGCGCCGATTTCGTACGCCCGGAAAAGGACCTGGTCTTCCTGCCGCTCAGCAAGGTGCGCAAGCTCGCGCGCCGGCTTGAGCTCGAAAGCATCAAGGCAAGGAATCTCATTGTCGGACTGTTCGTGGGGCAGAAGCGGGATGTTCTCGTCGATCGCTCCAGGTTCAACGCCGGCGTGGTGAAATAGGCGTAGCTGGGCTGCTGCAGCCGCTGGTGCAGGTCATGTGATGCGGTAAGGGCGCGTCCCTCTCTTCCCTCATTCCTGTGAGAAGCACAGGGATGAGGAGGAGAGGTTGTGCGGTGACGCCGCTCATGGCCTGATACGGGCGGCGTTTCAGGTCTGGATACCGAGCTTGTTGACAAGCTGCGGCAGCCGTATTCACCTGCGCTCGTATGATGTTGACGAGGTGAGTGCTGGCGTGATGTCTGAAGTTTCCGTCAATATCGAACCTGCGCTGCAGCACGAAGTTTCGGTGCTTCTGTCGCAGTCGGATTCTGTCGCCGCAGCGCTCTATCCGGGTGAATATCGTCGGCCGATCACGGCGGAGTCGCTGGCAAAGCCAGGCACGCATGTTCTCATCGCGCGTCTCGCCGACAGGGCGGTCGGACTTTGCGTGCTGTTTGAGCGAGGTGACGGCACCACGGAGCTTAAGCGCATGATCGTGGATGCCGGTGTGCGGGGGGCCGGTATCGGTATGGCACTGCTTCGGCGAGCGGAAGCCCAGGCCCAGACGCTCGGATCACAGACCATGCTGCTCGAAGTTGGAACGCGCAACGTCGAAGCACAACAGCTGTATCGCCGCGGTGGGTACAAGCCATGCGAGCCTTTTGCACCTTATACGGCGACACCCATAAGCCTCTTCATGAGGCGCGCGCTGATAGAGGCCGTATCGGGACGGTAGTGGCTATCGCCTGGGAGAGGGACGAAGCGTGTGGTGTGGCGGCACAGCCATCGTTGACACCCATCCGCATATCCCGTATTTCCCAACTCACGCCAGTCCTCTGGCCGTAAGCGTTTGACGTCAAGCAACGCACTTATCGATCCTCGCCGGTCGGAGTGCGTTTTTTTGTGCCCGTCGACGAGGGAACTGCCAGGAGGTTTTCATGGCTTTCCGTCTTACCGGTGATCGCGAGCAGGCAAGGCTTTACCTGCTGACCGCGATCCTCTTCATCTCCTATCTCTGTGTTGCCTTCGCCCTTCCGGTCGTGCCCGTGTTCGCGACCGGTGCGCTTGGCCTCGGCAATGGCTGGGCAGGCCTTGGTGTCGGCATTGCCTTTCTCGCCACCATCCTCACCCGCGGCTATGCCGGCAGGCTGTCGGACAGTAGGGGCGCCAAGCTCGCCGTGCAGCGTGGCCTCGCCTTCTATGTGGCGGGCGCGCTGATCTCGCTTGCCGCCGGGCTTTCGCTGCAGGCGCCGGCTGCGGCTTTCGCCATCCTCGTAGCCGGGCGGCTTCTGATCGGGCTTGGCGAAAGCCTTGTCGCCGTCGGCGTCATCGCCTGGGGCATAGGGCTCGTCGGGCCGCAGCGTTCCGGCCGCGTGCTGGCGCTCATCGGCGCGGCGATCTACGGCGCGCTCGGGCTTGGCGGGCCTGTTGGACTGCTGCTGCTCGATCATCTCGGCTTTGCCGGCACGATGGCCGTCAGCGCCGCGCTGCCCTTGCTGGGGCTTGCGGCAATACGCAGCGTGCCGGCCGTTGCCGCCCACCCGGACAGGGAACGCCCGCCGCTTGCCGCCGTCATCGGCCGCATCTGGCTGCACGGGTTGATCGTCTGCCTGCAGGGCATGGGCTTTGCCGCGATCGGCTCCTTCTTCACCCTCTATTTCCGCGATCTCGGCTGGGATCACGCCGGCCTCGGCCTGACCGCCTTCGGCTGCGGCTTCGTGCTGGTGCGTCTCCTCTTCGGCCACCTGCCGGATCGCTATGGCGGGCTGGCGGTCGCCGTCGTCTCGCTCGCGGTCGAGGCCATCGGCCAGTTGCTGATCTGGAGTGCCGCCGATCCCACCGTCGCGCTGATCGGCGCCTTCATGACCGGCCTCGGCTGCTCGATGATCTTTCCCGCCATGGGGCGTGAAGTCGTGCATCTCGTGGCCCCGCATCTGCGCGGCACGGCGCTTGGCGGCTTCTCGGCCTTCCAGGATCTCGCTTACGGGCTGACCGGGCCGCTCGCCGGCGTGCTGGCCGATCGGGCGGGGTACGGGAGCGTGTTTCTCGTGGGTGTGGCGACGGCGGTTTGCGGGTTTGTGATCGCTGTGGTTTTGAGGCGAGGGAAGGTGGTCACTGCTGGGTGACGTAGCCTTCCATTGATGGAGGTGAGGACGTTTCGTTGCCTCCATCATCTCTTGCGTGTCACGGCTCTTCTTTTCCCGTTGTTCTGTCCGACGCCATCGGGCTGTCGGCGACCCTTCGGGCAATACCATCAAGAAAGAGGTCGATACCTGTCAGGAAATCGGCGCGGTCGTCATGATCGGGCATTTTCGGGGCGATGCTCTGCACGAAGGGAAAATCCTTGGGATCGAGGGCCGACAATCTCAGCGCGATCTCGCCGAGCAACGCGTCGCGCTCGAGATGCTGCATTCGCGCCATCTCGGCGTTGGCGGCGTTCTGGCCACCCACGCCAAGCACATAGTTCAGAAGCGCGGCCACAACGGTCCATTGGTCTTCATGAGGCACGCCCATCGCCCGAACCTGCCGGCCAAGATGTTCGAGGATCCGGATCGTCGGCATCGACCCCGGTGTCTGCGCCAAGGCTGAGCCGAGCCATGGACGCTCGTCCAGCGCGTCGAACAGGTTGAGGGCGAGGGCGCGAATTTTATCCGCCGGAGATCCGCCGGCCGAACACGCGGCGATCACGTCGATGACAATCGCATCGGAGGCGGCGACCATGAGGTCGCTCTTGTTTTCGACATGCCAGTAGATCGCGCCGGCGCCAGTCTTCAGTCTTTTCGCAAGGGCCTGGAAGGTCAGCCCCTTTTCACCACCCTCGTCGAGAATGGCGATGGACGCATCGACCACGCGCTCCCTCGTGAGTGAATCCTGTCTTCGCCTTCCATCGGGTTTTCTCATGCCTCACCTTGACACGGATGGAACGACATTCCAACTATGGAATGACATTCCATTTTAAATAATTCCGGAGAATTGACATGCATATTCCGATTGCCATCATCGGTGCCGGCCTCGGCGGCCTCGTCCTTGCGCGGGTCCTTCACATCAACGGAATCCGCGCTACGGTCTATGAGGGCGATGCCTCTCCCGAGGCGAGATCGCAGGGCGGCATGCTCGATATCCACGATTTCAACGGCCAGCTCGGCCTGAAGGATGCAGGCCTTTACGAACAGTTCCTTGACCTCATCCATCCCGGCGGACAGCAGTCCCGCTTCTTCGACAAGGACGGGACGCTTCTCATGGACAATCCCGATGACGGGAAGGGCAGGCGTCCCGAAGTGCAGCGAGGCGAGCTGCGGCGCATTCTCCTGGAGTCGCTTCCGGAGGATGCGGTGCGCTGGGGCCACAAGCTCTCGTCGGCGCGATCCCTCGGGGAAGGGAGGCACGAACTCATATTCGCTGATGGGCAGCTTGTGACGACCGATCTGCTGATCGGCGCTGACGGCGCCTGGTCGAAAGTGCGGCCGCTCCTCTCGGATGCGACACCGACCTATACCGGGCTGGTCTTCTTCGAGACATGGCTCAACGATGCTGATGTCCGTCACCCCGACAGCGCGCAAGCTGTTGGCGGCGGCTCCATGTTCGCGCTCGCGCCCGGCAAGGGCATCACGGCGCATCGCGAGCCGAACGGGGTGCTGCACGCCTATATCGCCCTGCAAAGGCCAAAGGCGTGGGTCGACAGCATCGACGTCTCCGAGCGGGCATCTGCCACAAGCCGCATTGCCGCGGAATTCGAGGGCTGGGCTCCATCGCTGACGGCGCTGATCACCGGATGCGACGTGGGGCCGGTGCCGCGTATCATCTATACGCTGCCGGAAACGCATCGATGGAGCCGGGTACCCGGCGTCACCCTTCTCGGCGATGCCGCGCATCTGATGGTGCCGTCGGGAGAGGGCGCCAATCTCGCGATTTATGACGGCGCCGAACTCGGCAAGTCGATTGCGGCATCGTCTGGTGATATCGACGCGGCGCTGCTTTCCTATGAAAAGGAGCTTTTTGCTCGCAGCACGACAGCGGCAGCGGAGGCGTCCAAACTCACCATGCTTTTATTCGGCGAAACGGCTCCCCACGGGCTGATCGAGGCTTTCAAGCAGAAGCTTCTCGGAAACCCGAATTCCTGAGACCAACGTCCGGCCTGGCTATCTGCGTGAAAGAGAAACGGCACCGCGGTGGAGACCATCAGTCTTGTCCTGCCGCCGCATCGACCCATCTCCCTGATGGCGACATCAGGGGACACCTCCATGCCAACACAGATCCTCTTCATCCAGGGCGCCGGCGAAACCACCCATGACCAATGGGACAACAAGCTCGTCGACAGCCTGGCGCGTGAACTCGGCGATGCCTACGCTATCCGCTATCCCCGCATGCCGGATGAAGCGGACCCGCACTATCAGGCCTGGAAAGCTGCCGTCATCGCCGAATTCCGGACCCTCGAAGACGGCGCCATCCTGATCGGCCATTCCTTCGGCGGCACCGTGCTTCTGCATACGCTTGCCGAGGACTGGCCGGCATTCGAGCCAGGCGCGGTCATCCTCATCGCGCCGCCCTTCATGGGTGCCGGCGGATGGGAGAGCGATGAGATCGCCGAGTGCGACGACTTTTCCGAAAGCCTGCCGGAGGGCCTGCCCGTGCTCATCTATCACGGCAGTGAAGACGATACCGTGCCCTTTGCCCATATCGAGCTTTACGCCAGGGCGATCCCGGATGCGGTCGTCTGCGCGCTTCCGGGGCGCGATCATCAGCTCGACAATGATCTCGTCGACGTCGCCAAGGATATACGTTCGCTGGCCGCATAGGCCGAACCCGGCCCATTCCATCGCTCAACCATTGGCATCGCATCCTCCCGCATCGCTGAAATCAAAGCCGATGCAGGAGCTGCAGCATGATATCGAGATATTTTGAAGCAAGGAGCGGGGCGTCTTTCCTCACGTCTGCATCCAGCCAGGCGGTCCGCCGCCTCGATGCCATCGGCGGGCTCCCGCTGCTTGCCGGCCTTCTCCTCGCCGCCGGCTTCGTGATCTTGCTGGCGGGCCGCCATGAGGCCCAGCTCATCCGCGCGGAATGCCTCCAGCAGGAGGTCATCGGCCGATGAACGCCTTCAGCCTGCGGTTCGATTTCGACGAGCTCGTCATCCCCATCCTTGGCCGGAACGACAACGGCCTGCTGCTCTACGGCTCGGCCGAGCTCTCGGGCGATCATGAAGGGTTCAGCATCGAGGCTATCCATCTTGCCGGAGGCACCATGCTGCGTCCGTCCGGCAACGCCGAATCCGGCAGGCCGGCGCCCTTTGCCGAGGAACTCTTCCGCCGCATCGCCGCCGTCATCGAAAATGACAAGACGGTGCTCGGCCGCCACGCGGCAATGGAATGGGCCGAACTCGTCGAGCGTCACAGCGAGGCGGTCTGAGCGCTTGTGTGCCGGTGCGGAACATAAACCTATCTTCGTTTGCCATGTCCCTGAAAAGTCCCTTCTGATATGGATCGTGATCGAAAATAGGAATAATTTCCTTGATTGTTGCAGGCATTCGCAGGTACAACCCTATGACGGCAGCGATATCCAACAGGAGACATTTGCATGCATGCCTGCGCGCTCGAAAGGAGCGACATCACCATCAGCAAAGCACTTGCATACGGGGCGCCATTCCAACGGATCGCAGCGCTATCGGCTGTGTCCGCGGGCTCCTCTCACTGCGCAGTGACATGCTTCCAGCCGGCAAAAACGGCAACCTCTCTTTCGCGTAACGGGTGGCTTTCTTGACGGTTATTCCTGAAGACCTGATGCCGCTGGTGCGGGCCGCGCAGCTTTCAGGCGGCTTCTGTCAGGAGAGGGCGATTGCCTCGGCAATCGCCCGGGAACGGGCGCGGTGCAGGCAGGCGGTGGAAGCATGGCAGATGAGGCTGACGGCTGGCGAGGATCTTGGGGGCAGTCTCGAACTGCTGCTTGCGGAGATCGAGGCGAGTGGCGGCGCGATGGAGCAAACACCCGATGATGGTGACGACGCGGTGCTGGTCGCGCTCCGGCGCAAGCTCCATGAAGCCGCAAGGGTGGCGGACCGCAAAATACTGGCGATGCCTGATTATGCCGATACCGCGCGGGAGGCCGCTGCCATCGAGGCGATCCTGCAGCCGGGCGAGGATCTCGCCGATCGTATCCTATGTCTGTGGCCGGTGACACCTGAAGGATGCGAAGCTATCCGAAGCGCCTTGCTCTGGAAGCGCGGGGAATATATCGGCAGCTGTCTCGGCGAGAATGAATGAGTGCAGGGCGCGCTCCTCCAGCTTTCGTCCTCGCGTCAGCGGGGTCGAGCTACGGTTGCGCCCGTCCTCAGACCCTAAATCGCCGGCAGCATCCCGCCATCGACCCTGAGATTCACTCCCGTAATATATCCCGCCCGTGGGCTGACGAGAAAGGAGACGGCGTCGGCGATCTCGTCCAGCGTCCCCACGCGGCCAAGCGGCACCTCCGCGAAAAGCGGCAGCACCGCCTGTTCGATCGTCTCCCATGCGGCATCCGCGGCCACGCCGCGTTCGACCGCCACCTCGCGGAAGCGAGTGTCCAGGCGAGCGCTGCGGATCGTGCCCGGTGAGATCGTATTGACGGTCACGCCCTCGGCCGCCACCGCCTTGGCCATGGAAGAGGTCATGGCGTTCATGGCGGCTTTGCAGGCGGAATAATCCGGCCTGCCGGCAGGCGGCATCAGCCCGGCGAGGCTGGAGATGTTGACGACGCGGCCGAAGCCTGCCTTGCGCATGTCGGGCAGCAGCCTTGTGGTGACGCGAAGGGCGGCCAGGACATTGCGGTCGTAGGCTGCGGCCCAGGAGGCTGGGCGACTGTTTGTCCAGTCCTCCGGCTCGCCCGCGCCGCCGGCATTGTTGACGAGGATGTCGATCCGGCCGGCAAGCGCCTGCGCCTCGTCGATCAGGCGCTCCACCTCGTCGTCGATGGTGAGGTCGCCGGTCACCGCATGAGCGCGGCCGCCTTCGGCAATGATCTCGTGGGCCACGCGCTCCGTCCCGGCCCGGTCGCGGCCGTGGACGATGACAACTGCTTTCTCGCGGGCGAGCCCTCGGGCGATCGCTTCGCCGATGCCCTTGCTGCTGCCGGTGACGAGCGCCGTCTTGCCGTCGAGTTTCAAATCCATCGCGATCTTCCTATGTTGGAGCGGAGGAAGCACAGAAGAACAGGACGATGCTCGACACAATTACGCACTTAAAAGTGCCTGTAGGACAGGAAGATCGCTCCGTCTGTCTTGGGCCTGACGGTTCCGTCGCGCATGTGACGCGGGTGCTCAAAATGATCAGCGGGCGCTGGAAATTACCGATCCTGTTCCGGCTCTTTGCCGCGCCCTCGGTTCGGGCCCTGCAGTTGAAGCGGGACATGCCGGGCATTTCGCAGAAGATGCTGACACAGCATCTGCGGGAGCTGGAGCAGGACGGGCTCATCGAGCGGCAGGATTACGGCGAGCAGCCGCCGCGTGTGGAGTATCGGCTGACGGAGGCGGGAAGGGCACTGATGCCGGTGCTGATGGCGGCGCGGGAGTTTTCGCGAGGTATCTGACCGAGGGCTAGCTTATCCGCGTTCGAGCCGTACACGTCGAATAGGCGGCCACCTCATCCGACCCTTCGGGCCACCTTCTCCCCGCTGGGTAGAAGGGGTTTTGCGGCACCGTTTCCGCACTCTCAAAGGCGTCGCAGGCCACGTCCCCTCTACCCAACGGGGAGAGGGCTAGGGTGAGGGGGCTCCGGGGGGAGGCAAATATGATAAGCACCTCTCGCACCATCTGAAAACAAAAACGGCGCCCCTTGCGGAGCGCCGTCACCTGCTTAACGCAGAAAGATCTGAATCAGATCAGAAGGCCTGGATGTTGACAGCCTTCGGGCCCTTGCCCATGCGATCCGGCTCGGTGTCGAAAGAAACCTGCTGGCCTTCGCGCAGCGACTGGATGCCAGAAGCCTGGAGAGCGGAGATGTGGACGAAAACGTCCTTGGCGCCGCCTTCCGGCGTGATGAAACCAAAACCCTTGTCCTGGTTGAAGAATTTTACGGTGCCCTTGGTGGCCATGGGGATAGTCCTTTTCCCATTGGTAGTTAGTTTATCCGCACCCCCGGCGGTGGGGAGGCGGACGGCTTTAGCTTTCGCGCTTTCGGCCCTGGAAGCCGGACGCGAAGGGTCAGTCGAGACGTCACGTACGGGGAAAGAACATCTACGCGCATGGGTGTCACCCATGCCGCCCTGCCGGAATTGGCGCTCCGACGAGGCATTACCACTTCAGTCCAGTCACCGGCATGCGAAATGCCCGAGTGTTGCAGTTCGTGCCAGCATTTCGGGCAAAAAGCAAGCGGCAATATTGTGGCATGGCTTTTTGCGATGCGGGAAATGATGTCTATTCAAATGGTTGGCGGGGCGTTAGCAGAAAGTGGCGGATGTGTATCAAGGTGGGGCAGGGTGAAGGATGCAACTTGTGGATGACGAGGCGCCACTTGCAGATGACGGTGCGTGCGAGTTTCCAATCTTCCTTGCCAATTGGAAGAGAGCGAGGTCGGCGCCCGGAGTCCCCTCATCTGCCTGCCGGCATCTTCTCCCCGATGGGGAGAAGACATTTGCGGCAGGCGCGACACTCCGTCTCCCCTCTGGGAGAGGGCAGGGTGAGGGGGCTCCGGCTGGTTCAGACCGGCCGTCCTGACAGCCAGCGCCACCTGAATTCTCTCCCAGTCATAACACCGGAAAAACCCATCGCCTTAACCCTTCACCTGTGGGAAAATCCGCGCGTTCCACAATTTCGTCCCGAGCGGCCGCAATTATGGCAGGGTGTTTCGGGGCTTGATGCGGCGTCCGCCTGCGGTTAGGTCTCGGAGGGACGAAGCAGTGAATGAAGGAAGTGCCGGCGTGATCGATCCCTATGCCATGCTTGGACTGGAGCGTGACGCCAATGCCGATGCGATCAGGCTTGCCTGGCGCAAGGCCGCCAAGGGCGCGCATCCGGATGCCGGCGGCGACACCGATCATTTCAACCGGCTGCAGATCGCCTATGAACTCCTGCAGGATCCGGTGCGCCGGCGCGTCTATGACGATACGGGCTACGATCCGCAGCTCGCCGACCCCCGGGATCTCGAAGGCGTGCTGATGCTGGAATCGCTCGTCAACGAGGTGATCCTCGACGAGCGCGAACCCGGCAGCTTCGACCCGGTCGCCGCCATGCGCCGCAAACTTTCCGACGATATCGTGAAAAGCCGATTCCACATCCTGGAGCTCGAACGCCATCGCGCCCGCGTGCGCAAACACATAGACCGCCTCGGCCGCCGCCCGGAAACCGACGTGCTCGGCTCCATGCTGCGCGCCCGGGGCGAAGCCATCGCCGAGGCCATCCGCAAGACGGAAAAGCAGATCGAGACGATCGAGCATACCTACACGATGCTCGAAGGCTATTCGTATGAGGTGGAGGTTCTGGCCCCGCTCGAAGAGGTGGAGATGGATGTCGCGGAGCCGCAGCGGGGGGAAGCTGCGGAGTAGGGGACCTCTACTCCTTCTCTGCCGCTACCTCGACCACCTGTCATCATCTGGAAATGCCAGCAAAACTGTACCCATTTGTTCTCGTCGCTGCACGACGAGATTAGTTACGATGCCGTAGCCACGCCCAGACTGGATGCCGAATTCTCGCTCTTCACTAACGTAGAGACGCGGCCTTCCGCCCGAAAACGAGCAGTCGTCACACTCGATATAAAGTTCGTAGCTATTACGTCCCTGGCGTGTGACAGTAAGTGAAAGCAGTGGATCTTTTTGATCGAGAAGCCGGCATTTCACCATCTGCTTGCAAAGTGCAGTCCCTGAAACCGGGACACCCCGAAACATGATTGCATAAGCAACCGGGAAGGTTTGATCCCGATCTCTTGCAATCGCACCGGAAGATGCCGCTACAAGCATCGATATGGTCGCGGCCAATATGCTTCGCCACCAGTACCCCATTGGATTCGACATACCACTCGCCCTTCCACCTCGCAAAGCCACATGTCATCAGCAGCTTGATAGAATTGCGGCAACTTTTCGCGAAATCCTTGTTCTTCGTGACTTTCCGAGCGTGGGCGATGTGCGCCAGGTGGATCCCCGAAGTCTGGAGCATTTCCGCTTTTCTTCGGGGCGCTGCGCTATAGACGGCGCAGGAAAAAAGCCCGGCGGGGTTTTCCGGGCTTGAAGTTTTTCGATGGGCGTGTCGGCTCGTTTCCGCCATGCCTCTTTATAGGGCCGTTTTCCCCTCTGGAATGATCTTGTCGGCAGAGAGTGATTGAAGCTTGAGATGGTGCTCGCGCAGCGATTGAAAAGGGGTGGCGGGCGAAGAGGGTAAAATCCAGGGAACAATGTCTGCGGTCGGCGGTTCCCTAGAGACCAGTAATTGATCCTGTCAGGAGAATACCCATGCATATGAAAATCGTTGCAGCATCCCTTCTCGCCCTCGGTATGGCCACATCGGCCTTCGCCCAGTCCAACCCGGCCCCGACCGGCGCCACGATGGATAAGAACACCACCGATTCCGGCGGCGGCGCCGGCACCACCGTCAAGAAGCCGATGGCGACGGACAAGATGAAGACCGGCAGCACGAAAATGGGCACGAAGACCAACAAGGTCCGCTGCCCCGACCACGCCAGCAGCAGCGGCACCGGCTCCGGCAAGCTGCAGACCCAGGGCGGCACAAGCAACGCCACCCCGATGGACGAAGCCTGCGCGTCACATAATAATTGATCTCCCGAAGCCGAATATGGCGCGGGTCGAGAAATGCCCGGTCGTCTTGGGATGGCCGGGTGTTTTCTTGTGGGGATAAAGGAGCGCTATCGCAGCGGCTTGAGGGCAATGGAGTGCGGGACCGAACCCCCATGGCAACCCGTAAATATCCCGCTATGCTCGCCAACACCAAACACTCCTGGGAGCACACCGCGCGTGCCGCATATCTACATCGTCACCGATTGCGAATTCGATGGCCCGATACCTGGCGCCCATTCGATGCTGTCTTTCGCCTCCGTCGCCGTTTCCGAGACCGGGCAGATCCTCGGTGAGTTCGAGGCCGTGCTGCAGCCGCTGGAGGGCGCGGAGCGGGACCCGGTGACAACGGCCTTCTGGCAGGCCCATCCGCAAGCCTTCGCGGCGGCGACCGAAAACCCCGACGCTGCGGCCGAGGTCATGGCCCGCTTCGTGGCCTGGGTGAAAGCCTTCAGGGCCGAGCCGATCTTTGCCGCCCATCCCGTGGCGCTCGATGGCCTGTGGCTCGATCATTACCTGAAGCGCTTTACCGGCCGGCCGCTGTTCGAAGGGCCGTGGATTTCCGATCGTCTCTTTCGCCATCCGCCGCTCTGCATCCTGTCGCTGGTGGCGGGTGCGACGGGGCGCAGCCCCTGGGAATGCGATATCGCACATTATCCGCGTGAATGGCTGGGCAATATCGAGCATACGCATCGCGCCATCGATGATGCCCGCGGCTATGCCAATCTCCTGCATTTCTTCCTGACCCGGCGCGAAGCCGGCGGCGGCTACCGGCCGCTTCTTTCCTGAGCTTCACACCTCGACGAGCCGGATCAGCCCGGCCTCAGTCGGCCTGAAGCCGCAGGCGCGGTAAAAGCCCCGAAGATGCGGCTCGAAATCCACATGCAGCCATTGCGCCCCGCGCTCGCGGGCGACCCGCGTCGCCTCCATCACCAGCTGTGTGGCAATACCTTGCCGGCGCAGATCCGGATGCACCGAAGTGTCGAGAATGAAGGCATGGATGCCGCCATCCCAGGCGACATTGACGAATCCGATCAGCCTGTTGTCGTGATAGGCGCCGAGATGGGCGAGGCTACGCGGCAGGACGCGGGTGAAATCCGGCGCCTCGGCGCCATCCCTGGCGGCGGCCCAGAGCACGGCGAGTTCCTCATCCGAGGGAAAGGGGTCGATGCGGAGTTCTGGCATGGAGTGGTCTCCGGTCTGATCGGGCGTTTCTGTCCGTGCAAAGTGACAGAAAAAGCCGCCGCGGGCACGCTCTGCAAAATACGATGCGATGAGCTGCTTGCGCTGGAGGACGTATTCTCGTTCCGAATTGCTGATGATGTCTTGCCGCAGCCTTTCAGGGAGAAAAGCAGCGGCAAGAGTGCAGAAATCACGTCAGGCTCGCCCGAGGGCCGGTTTCCGGTTTGGGCCGGTCACCGGCTCGCTGGTAAGACCTTCCGCTTCGGTCAGTAGCAGACTTCGCCTCTGATTGTATGCCCGTCAGGCGCTGCCATCCACTGCCACTGGCAGCGGTCGTAGTCGTCATTGCTGCCGAACAGAAGGGCTCCGCGATCTCTGAACCGTCCATCGAAGTGGTCGCGGCCAAAGTGGTCGTGACCGAAGAACCCCCCGCCGCGATTTTCGGCGAAGTGGCCCATTCCCATTCCTCCAAAGTGCTCGCCTCCCATGTGCTCGCCTCCTCCGCCATGGCTCTCGCCCCCGTGACCTCCTCCGCCATGCGCCAGCGCGAGCGTTACTGTTGCAATGGAGCCAACTGCGAGGGTCAGAGAGACAAGACCCGTTACTGCGATCTTACGAAGCATAGACATGGTAGTTTTCTTATAAGACGGCTCTGTGTAGCCGCCATCAGGATATGTTCATCGAATCTGGTGAATGCCTGCCACAATTCAGAGTTTTTGCTCACTTCTTGTCACATCTGCTCACCGCAATCGGAGCGGCCGTGATTGGCGGGGATGAGCGGTGAAGCGACTGTCATGGCTGGTCCCGTTCGTCATCTGTCCGCGCATAAAAGGGATTTTGGGCTTCTTCCAGCGGATCGGCACCTTGTTGAAATCGCGGCCATCAGCACCTCGGCACGGGGGCGGTGCGCCCCCCTTCTCCCCAGCGGGGGCGAGGGGGCGTTGTCGGAGGCGGTGTCGGTGTTGAAGGTGTAGAGGGCTTGGAGGAGTGCTTTCGGGTTTTGAACGTCTCGGCGAAAACGGGGGAGGCAGCTAGTTCCGCTAAGACAACGCAGAGGATGAGCATTGAAGCGTTTCGGATTTTTCCCCTATTATGCGTGATCACCGACTTCTTCTTCCGCGTTATACTGATTTAAGTTCGAAATTAGCGGCTGCGTCGCTAATCTACCTCTAGCCTGCGATCGCGCGCATCAACAACCCAAAATTGATACTTGTGCGCCGCCGAGCGTTCGCCTTAAGCTTAATATAGTGGGACTGGGAATAAGATGGGTTTATCCTATGGCAAAAAACGGCAACGTTAGAAAAGAAAATTTTAAAAACCTCAATATATCTCCGTTGGATAAGCTGAAGCGCCGCAAAGGGAAAATCCTAGATACCTTCTCAGGAGCGGGGTTAGGGGCTATCAATCATCCGGCAAGTTGGATTGACGAATGTGTTCCGAACATTCTTTGGGCTGTTCTAGTCGTTTCATCGATTGATCGCATGGAATATCTCGATGTATTCCGACGTTTAATCGAGAATTGCTTTGAGAATCTGCCAAAACGTAAAGAATTGCACATCACTCACAATTTTCTATCCGTTGCTTCAGAGGATGAGTTTGATGTGATGATGAAGCCGATTTTAGCGGATAAGCGGCTGCATGAGACATTAAGCACTCTTCTGGCAATTGAGACGCTGCCAGATAGGAAGCATTGGGAGCGGCATTTGAAGCTGGGTGACAAAGGCGCGGCGCTTAGGCAATTAGCAGCAGCAATAGCTGACGTCTTCGACCACCAGTCTGAAAAATCTACGGATATCAGGTGGCTTAAGACTTTATATGTCGTGTGTTGTCGAGACCAGCTAACGTTTGACATTTCTTTGAAGGACAAGATCAAAGAAATCGTAGATTTTCCGAACTTCGGACAACAGGAGCAAGTTCGCCCCAGCATTCGAGCCTTGGAACTTGGCTTAAGGCAAATTGAGTTCCAGTTGGAGGACGCCGAAAAACATTGGCCGGCGGGCCGGCAGAAAATGGCGATTTACAACTCCGAAGCCTTCTGGCAGCAGATGTTCAACGATGCACCTTGCTTAGTCCTGTCGGAGTATCCAAGCCAAGAGACAGCTCCTGCAGACGTGCTCGAAGAAATATCAAGGTTGGCTGACGTGGTCAGTGATCACTACATGAAGACAATAACAACAACAAAAGCTGATCCGCGACATGAGGCAGCATTTGGCTTGGCTCTCTATGCTATCCAATTAGCTCTTATTTCTGGATCTTTGGGCCATAGCCAAACTGATGGCCGGGTGACGCTGCGGACTATAGTGGAGACATTCATTTTGCTGCGGTATTTGACGCAAGAAGACAATGAGACGCTTTGGCTGCAATACCGCAAATATGGCGCAGGGCAAACGAAATTGGCATTTCTGAAATATATGAAACAGGAAAACTTACCAGATTTCATCGATTTGGCGGAACTGCATAGGATTGCGAATGAGGATCGCTGGATGGAGTTTCAAGACATCGATCTTGGGCATTGGGCTGGAGCGAACTTACGCAAGATGGCTGAGCTAGCTGCTGTCAAAGATGTTTATGACAAATATTATGACTGGACGTCAGGGTTTGTACATGGCCAATGGGCAAGCACAAGAAGTACTGTGTTCGTTAATTGCCTGAACCCGTTACATCGATATCACGTTGTTCCTAGCTCATCCGTATTGCAAATGCCTTCAGTCTTGCCGGACGCCTGCAAACTCATCAACCGGATGATCGATGATCTGAATTCCCTGTATCCGACGCTTAAGATGCGACTGTCAGCCTACAAAGTGATGACGGAGCCGGAGCCAAACGAAAAAATTCAGGTGGTTGCGGTCAAATAGGGTTCGTTACCTCACCGCCCCGGTCGCCCGGTTTTGCCCTTCGTCCGGCCCTTGCGCTTCTGCTCGCCCGGCTCCTCATAGCTCCCGACACCCGTCTTCCCACGCACCAGCGGTCGCATGTCATCACGCTCCGGCTGGCCCTCAAGCAACGGCGAAAACCGGTTCGTGCCCTTGGCGGCATCCGGCTTCTCCGGCACATGCCCTGTCACCGGCTTTTCCGTCCGGCCCACGGTCATCTCGTCCAGCGTATTGCGGCGGAAGAGGCTCTTGCCGTCGGCCGGGGTGGCGACGTGGCGGCCCATTTCGTCGAGGTGGGGTTTGGCGAAGTAGGTGGGTGTGGCCCCCTCATCCGCCCTGCGGGCACCTTCTCCCCGCTGGGGAGAAGGGGAGGAGGCGCGGTTCTTGCCTTCCATCGACTTCGCTTCCTCTCTCGCCAGCGGGTCGTCCATGGCGGCGAGTTCGACGGCCTTGAGGCGTTTGATTTCGTCGCGCAGGCGGGCGGCCTTTTCGAAGTCGAGGTCGGCGGCGGCGTCGCGCATGGATTTTTCCAGAGCGTTGAGATGGGCCTGCAGGTTGTTGCCCACGAGGTTGCCGCCATCGGCAAAGCCTTTGCCGGAGGCGCCGGAGATATCGGCGCGGACATGGTCGCGCTCGTAGACCGAGTCGAGGATATCGGAGATCTTGGCCTTGACGCTTTCGGGCGTGATGCCGTGCTCCTGGTTATAGGCCATCTGCTTTTCGCGGCGGCGGGCCGTCTCGTCCATGGCGCGCTGCATGGAGCCGGTGATGGTGTCGGCGTAGAGGATGACCTTGCCGTCGACGTTACGCGCGGCGCGGCCGATCGTCTGGATCAGCGAGGTTTCGGAGCGCAGGAAGCCTTCCTTGTCGGCATCGAGAATGGCGACGAAGCCGCATTCGGGAATATCCAGGCCTTCGCGCAGCAGGTTGATGCCAACGAGCACGTCGAAAGCACCCAGACGAAGATCGCGGATGATCTCGATGCGCTCCAGCGTGTCGATATCCGAGTGCATGTAGCGCACGCGCACGCCCTGTTCATGCAGATATTCGGTCAGGTCCTCGGCCATGCGCTTGGTCAGCACGGTGCAGAGGGTGCGATAGCCCTTGGCGGCCGTTTCGCGGATTTCGCCGAGCACGTCGTCCACCTGGCTGCGGGCGGAGCGCACCTCGACGGGCGGATCGATGAGGCCGGTGGGGCGGATGACCTGTTCGGCGAAGACGCCGCCGGCCTGTTCCATTTCCCAGCTGCCCGGCGTGGCCGACACGGCGATCGTGTCCGGGCGCATGGCGTCCCATTCCTCGAAGCGTAGCGGGCGGTTGTCCATGCAGGAGGGCAGGCGGAAGCCGTATTCGGCCAGCGTCGCCTTGCGCCTGAAGTCGCCCCGGTACATGCCGCCGATCTGCGGAATGGTGACATGGCTTTCGTCGATGAAAACGATGGCATTGTCAGGCACATATTCGAACAGCGTCGGCGGCGGATCGCCGGGGTCGCGGCCGGTGAGATAGCGCGAATAGTTTTCGATGCCCTGGCAGGAGCCGGTGGCTTCCAGCATCTCGATATCGTAGCGGGTGCGCTGTTCCAGGCGCTGGGCCTCCAGCAGGCGGCCGGCCTTTTCCAGCTCGGCGAGGCGGCCCTTCAGCTCTTCTTTGATGGATTTGATCGCGGCGTTCAGCGTCGGGCGCGGCGTCACATAGTGCGAATTGGCGTAGATCTTCACCGATTTCAGGTCGCCGGTCTTCTGGCCGGTCAGCGGGTCGAATTCGGTGATGGCGTCGATCTCGTCGCCGAACATGCTGATGCGCCAGGCGGCATCCTCAAGGTGGGCCGGGAAAATCTCAATGGTATCGCCGCGCACGCGGAAGGAGCCGCGCTGGAAATCCATGTCGCGGCGCTTGTATTGCTGAGCCACGAGATCGGCCAGCAGCTGGCGCTGGTCCAGCCTATCGCCGACATTCATCTGGAAGGTCATGGCCGTATAGGTTTCGACCGAGCCGATACCGTAGATGCAGGAGACGGAGGCGACGATGATGCAATCGTCGCGTTCGAGCAGAGAGCGCGTCGCCGAGTGGCGCATGCGGTCGATCTGCTCGTTGATGGAGCTTTCCTTCTCGATATAGGTGTCGGAGCGCGGCACATAGGCTTCCGGCTGGTAATAATCGTAGTAGGAAACGAAATATTCCACCGCGTTGTCGGGGAAGAAATTCTTGAATTCCGAGTAGAGTTGGGCGGCGAGCGTCTTGTTCGGCGCCAGGATGAGGGCCGGGCGCTGCGTTTCCTCGATCACCTTGGCCATGGTGAAGGTCTTGCCCGAGCCGGTGACGCCGAGCAGAACCTGGCTGCGTTCGCCGGTCTCCAGCCCGCCCACGAGATCGCGGATCGCCGTCGGCTGGTCGCCGGCCGGCTGGTATTCCGAGGCCATGCGGATGGTGATGCCGCCTTCGGATTTATCCGGCCGGGCAGGGCGGTGCGGCGTCCAGATCTTGCCGTTCTTGTGCAGCGGGTTGCCGCTCTCGATCAGCTTCGACAGCGCCTCGACCGTGGCGGTGACGCCGCCGGGCGCCAGATTGCCGGCGTCTTCGAGCGAGATATCGAGGCCGGCGACCGGATTGAGACCGGCGGCCGCACGCGTCTTCGGGTCGGTGGAGCCACCGATGGAGACGCCCCGCGCCGTCTTGCTCACCGTCGCCTTCTTGTTGACGCTGACGGCCTCGGTGTGTTTGCGCGCCTCGTTCTCCACCTTCTTGCGGTGCTTGCCCGCCTTGGAGGCGATTTCGCGCTGGCTCTCTACGCCGGCGGCCTCGGCATCGGCTTCGAGCTGCTTCACCCAGTCGGCGACACTGCCGCTGAGCGGGGCGCCTTCGAAGGACGATTGGGGAGCTTCCTCGAAACCGGTCGAGGGGGAGGATTTCTTCGGAGATTTTGCCATGGGCGGAATATGGCTGTTGTCATGCGGAAATGGAAGGGGTTGAGAGTACAAAAGGGAAACGAATGAATCGTTCGGATTTTGGAATAGTAGTGTCTTTATGGGCGCCAACCTTGCTTTGGGCACCGGCGCCAACTCCAACCTCCCTCATTCCTGTGCTTGTCACAGGAATCCAGCAGCCGCGTGTCCACGCGGCGGAAGAATCTTATCAGCCATTGGCCTGTGAAGAAACGCTCCATGGCGGACAGTTTCAAGGAGTCCTCTCGGCTTGCGGACGCAAGCCGGCTGGATTCCTGTGACAAGCACAGGAATGAGGGAGATTGGGTTTGGCGCTGGCGCCCCAAAGAGATCGGTGGCGGCGTAGAACTCGTCCTGAAAACGCCTGACGGTAAGGCCAGGCGCGTCGATTGCGATCCCGAGATCTATGTCAAGCAGACGGCCTAGCACGCTATCCTCCATCATTCCTGTGACAAGCACAGGGATGATGGCGAGATGGTGGTGCCCGGAGCCCCCTCATCCGCCCTTCGGGCACCTTCTCCCCGAGGGGGAGAAGAGGGAACCAGGACGCGGTTCTACCGCAACATAAAATGCTTTGCTGGGCTGGAGCATTACAGCGCCCTTTCTCCCCAGCGGGGAGAAGGTGCCCGAAGGGCGGATGAGCGGGGGCGCAACGCACAGCCTCTCCTGATCTGACTTGATGAGGGAGAGGAGGAGTCGCCGGAGCCCAACCCACCCCCATCACGCCGACCGCTGATCCGCCGGCCCCTCGGCCCGCGCCAGGTTCAGCGCGCTGTTGATCAGCCCGACATGACTGAACGCCTGCGGAAAATTCCCGAGCATGCGCCTGGCGTCGGGATCATACTCCTCCGCCAGCAGCCCGACATCGTTGCAAATCGCCAGCAGCCGCTCGAACAGGCTGAGGGCGTCGTCGCGGCGGCCGATCATGTTGAGGGCGTCGACGAGCCAGAAGCTGCAGGCGAGGAAGGCGCCTTCGCCTGATGGCAGGCCGTCGTCGACCTCCTGCGTCTCGTAGCGCAGCAGCAGGCCGTCGCGCCGCAGCTTGCGCTCCACCGCCTCGACCGTCGCGATATAGCGCGGATCGTCAGGCGCGATGAAGCCGACCATGCCGAGATGCAGCAGGCTGGCATCCATCGCCTTGGAACCATAGGCCTGGGTGAAGCAGCCGAGCTCCGGATCGAAAGCCTTCCTGCAGACCTCCGCATGAATGCGATCGGCGAGCGCGCGCCAGCGGGCGGCGGCTTCGGGCTCGTTGTCCTCCTCGGCGATCTTGACGGCGCGGTCAAAGGCCACCCAGGCCATGACCTTGGAATAGGTGAAATGCTGGCGCTGGCCGCGCACCTCCCATATGCCCTCGTCGGGCTGTCCCCAGGTCTTTGCGAGGAAGGGCAGGATGGCGGTCGCCAATTCGCGCGTGCGATGGTGCGGCGGCAAACCGCCCTTGCGCGCCTGCAGCATTGCGTCGGCCACTTCGCCATAGACATCGAGCTGCACCTGTTCGGCGGCGGCATTGCCGATGCGCACGGGCCGCGAGCCCTCATAGCCCGTCAGCCAGGGCACCTGCCATTCCAGCAGATTGCGTTCGCCGGCGACGCCGTACATGATCTGCATCTGCGCCGGCGAGCCGGCGACGGCGCGCAGCAGCCAGTTGCGCCAGGCATGGGCCTCCTCGTAATAGCCGAGCTTCATCAGGGCGAGCAGGGTCAGCGTCGCGTCCCGCAGCCAGCAATAGCGATAGTCCCAGTTGCGCGGCCCGCCGATCTTTTCCGGCAGGGAGGTGGTCGCGGCAGCGACGATGCCGCCCGTCGGCATGTAAGTGAGCGCCTTCAGCGTGATGAGGGAGCGTTTGACCTGCTCCGTCCACTTGCCGACCTTTGGGCACTTGCCGGCGAAGGATTGCCAGAATTCCTCCGTATCCGGCAGCGCATATTCCACCTGCCGCCGGGCCGGCGGCGGCAGATGCGAGGGGGACCAGGTGAGGGTGAAAACCTGGCTTTCGCCCGCCGCAACGGAAAAGGAGCCGACCGTGCTCAGCCCGCGGCCTTCCAGCGGCACGGCGCAGTTCAGCGTCAGCCTGTCGGGACCGGCAATGGCGGTAATGCCGCCGTCTTCGCCATGCGTGACCCAGGGAACGGTTCGCCCGTAATCGAAGCGAAGGTTGAGCTCCATATCGAAGGCGACGGTGCCGCTCTTGCCCTCGACGATGCGCATCAGATCGCTCGTTCCATCGCGCAGCGGCATGAAATCGGTGAGAACGGCGGTGCCCGTCTCGGTCTGAAACTCGGTCTCGAGAATGAGCGTGTCCTGGCGATAGCGGCGCGAAACGCTGTATTTCCCGCCGGAGGGCGAGAGCGACCAGAAACCGTTATCCCGCGTGCCGAGCAGGGCGGCGAAGCAGGCGGGAGAATCGAAGCGGGGAAAACAGAGCCAGTCGATCGAGCCGTTTCTGGACACGAGTGCCGCGGTTTCGCAATCTCCGATAAGCGCGTAATCCTCGATAAGTGCCGTCACCAGTGCCTCCTGAGCATATCAGCGGAGTTTTAGGTAGGGCTCGTGTGGGGAGGTCAACTGTCGGGGCGGTGGGATAGGTGATGCGGCCACCCTCATTCCTGTGCTTGTCACAGGAATCCAGCCGGCTTGCGTCTGCAAGCCGAGAGGACTCTTGAACGAGAGTGCTTGCGGAAACCATTCATCGATTGGGACGCGCTTACGTCAAACTCTTCCGCCGCGTGGACACGCGGCCGCTGGATTCCTGTGACAAGCACAGGAATGAGGGAGATTGGGTGGCCGCGCTGCCAAAGCCATCAGCGTAGCGGAGCAATATGCCGACCATCCTCACGCCTTCGGCTACTATACCAAAAGAAACCGTCCACCTACAGCAACAACCGCTCCAGGCTTCCCTGATCCTTCACCCCATGCTGATAGAAATGGAGGATCTGAATGGCCAGTTCCTCGCGTTCGTCGTCGCTGGCGATCTGCCTCGCCGCGCAGATATGCTCATAGACGCGCTGGCAAAGAGCGACATCCTCTTCCTGCATCGGCGTCTGGCTCGCCGACATTTTCTCTCTGATCATCGAGATTCCCTCAAACGTCCCCCCGAACGTTCTAGGGCGCAGATTGTGTTCTTCAACTTTTGGAAGATCACGTCATCGTGCAGCCCGGGCCCACCAAGGAGAATTCTTCATGCAGACGCACAATGTTACGCATGTAATAGAAACCGGCCGGCGCTTGCGATATGGAAGGAGAAGGGCCGCCTGCGATACAGGAGTGGTGGGCAACCCTTCTCCACTGGTTTGCAGCATCCAGCGTGGAGCATTGTAGGCCGGAATGACGAAACCGTAAGCTCACTTTTTGAGTCGCGGCGAATTATTTCAGCTATTGCTTAATTAATGGCCGGGGGCGCTTGCCGCCGGCCATTTGCTTTATTTTTACACAACAAAAGCGTCTCGGCGGGACCTTACCTTAGGGGAGAGTGAGCCTTGCCTTACGTCAGTTACTCACATTGGGCGAGGGCGGACCATGGCCCTCATCCCCTCCGGCTTCTTCCGCTTTTACCGGCATGAAGATATCATCGGCACACGTCCGATGCGGTTCGCAGTCGAAGGCGAGGCTGGCGATTTCAGAGCCAGAAAGCGCTGGCGCCGGCGCAATGGAGTGGACAGATGATTTTCCGCCAGCTTTTCGACAGTGTCTCCGGCACCTATACCTATCTCATCGCCTCCAGGCGCGGCGGCGAGGCGCTGATCATCGATCCCGTCCTGGAAAAGGTGGATCGCTACATGCAGCTCGTGCGCGAGCTGGACCTGAAGCTGGTCAAGGCCGTCGATACGCACCTGCATGCCGATCACATCACCGGCCTCGGGGCGCTGCGCGACCAGACGCATTGCATCACCGTGATGGGCGAACAGACCAAGGCGGATGTCGTCGCCATGCGCGTTTCCGAAGGCGACCGCGTCGGCATCGAGGGCATCAGCCTCGACGTGCTCTACACGCCCGGCCATACGGACGATTCCTATTCCTACCTGATGGGCGACCGCATCTTCACCGGCGACACGCTGCTCATCCGCGGCACCGGCCGCACCGATTTCCAGAACGGCGATCCCCGCGCCCAATATGACTCGATCTTCAACAAGCTGCTCCGCCTGCCGGAGGAGACGCTGCTCTTCCCCGCCCATGACTACAAGGGCGACACCGTCTCCACCATCGGCGAGGAAAAACGCTTCAACCCGCGCCTGCAGGTGAAATCGATCGACGAATATGTCGAGCTGATGAACAACCTGCACCTGCCCAACCCGAAAATGATGGACGTCGCCGTCCCCGCCAACATCCATATCGGGCTGCATCAGGAGGAGATAGCGCGGAAGGGCTGGGCGGTGAGCGCGAAGGAGGCGCTTGATCTGCGCGGGCGGGCGGATGTGGTGATCGTGGATCTGCGCGAGAAGAGCGAGCGCGAGCGGCATGGGGTGATCCCCGGCGCGCTGCATGCGCCCTATGCGGATCTGCAGGAGAACCTGTCAGAGGGCGGGATGCTGCATGAGCTGGCGGTGGCGACGGGGAAAAGGGTGGTGTTTTACTGCGCGTTCGGGGAGCGGTCGGCGATGGCGGTGCAGGCGGCGCAGGATGCGGGGGTGGGGAGTGCGTGTCATATTGAGGGTGGGATTGATGCTTGGAAGAAGGCTGGAGGGGTGGTGGGGGAGTGAGGTACGGAGCTGCGGCGAGCAGGCCAAATTTGATCAAGGAATCATAGCAGCAGTGAATAAATTACGCAAAGAGAGACAAATATAATCAATGTATAGCCGAAAATAGATCCGCTATATTCATGTTTTTTTCTTTCGATCTTAGCGAGTTTAGCGATCTCCTGTCTCATGTGGTTTTCCCAGTCTGGAGGGAGTTCAAACGTAATCGTTTTCTCAAGGACAAGCGGCTCTTCAGCCGTCCCTCCGTTATCCGTCCCGACCAAGGCAAGGATAGCTTCCAGTTCCGACGGCAAATCTGCGAGCTTGTGTGCTTGCGAGCCTAAGCAATCTCGTAACATTCCGAGAATCGGCCGATATTCTCCCGGTAAATCTACAAAAAGAAGCCGCTCTTCGTGCCGAACTATTTGTTCAAGCGCTTGTTTTATAAGCAAGCAGATGTGATGAATTTCTGAGATATCCCCTTCTTGCCGTGGTGGCCCCCAACTGTGGCTCAGACGTGATAGAAGCTTCTCCAACGGTGGGACCAGAGTCTCCATTTCGGTTAGTCTAGCTCGTATCCACGTAATCGCATTATCTTCAATTATTTCTGTCGGCCGTGTGTATAGTCCCTCAGTTAAGTCATGAAGCTGCCGAAATGCAGGGCGATTAAGGTAGCGCAACAGTTCCGCGGTGAGCCGCCATTCCCAACCGATTGGTTTATCGGCAGCAATTCGTCTTACTATTGGCGGATAGTTCTTAAACTGGTCGAGTTGGGCTGACACAATCTCGGCTCTTATTCGGTCGCTTGGCGTTCCAAGTTTAACGGCGACAAATTTATCATGCTCTTCTCGCCACGCGAAAAGGATGGCCACCGGAAAACGCGCAGGATCTCGATCAATTTGCGTGTGGCAATTGCTGCACAACCATATAGCGTTCGTGATCTCTCCGCGCGCGCTGTCCGACATCTCCTTATTATACCTGGCGGAGTTGGGACGTGCCCCGCATATGTGCGCCGCTTCACCTATCGTCGTGTATTTGCTTGATTCAGCATTCGGCCCGACTGTCGAAACTCGACAATCGGGGTTCGAACAAATGAAACCCGCTCTCTTTGCAAGAGTATCGATAGTGCTTTTGCTGAAATCGGGCAGCATACGATTTTCTTAAGTATTATATTGGACTTTCATTACGTCCACTCGGTAACTTTTTGTTTTTACGGTTGCTTTGGCGAAGTATGTCATGGATTTTTTGATAGCCATGCCGCTCTACAAGCTTGAAAAAGAAACTGGGCTCCGCAGACCTTACGAACGCCAGGTTACCAGCCAGTCGTGGGATTTCTTTCAAGGGCAAGATACCTTTGTAGTAGTGATCAAGTTGCGCTCTCAATGCTCGCTTTCTGTCACGCCCTATCGTAACCCGACCGTCGTTTGCGAGCGTCAGTCCAGTCACCTGACGATGATACTTCATCGTCGCGTAAGTAGTTTTCTCAGGGTTGAGCTTTAGCGATGGATATTGGATCTCTTTAAGAGCATTTTTGACAGCTTTTGCGACGACGGTTAGGTGGCCGGTACGTGGACCTGAAAAAGTGAGATCATCGGCGTATCTGCTATAAATCACATGGTCGACGGCAACTGCCTCGGAGATCATCTGATCAAAAGGAAACATGATTAGGTTAGAAACGATCGGTGACGATGGAGCGCCGATCGCGAGTCGAAGGACTCTCCCCCCCGCCGGACGATGAAAAAGCAGAAGTGACGTAAGACGTATGTCCTCAGGATCGGCAAGGCAATTCGTTCGAGTACAATATGCAGCCCAGTCGCGCGCGGTTATTGAAGGGAAAAAGTCCTTAAAATCCATTTTTAGAATTGGCCCCGAGTGGCAATGCAGCTCCGCGTTATCTCTTATGTTGCGACCTTTAACGTATGCGGTCGCCGCCGGGTGTACAGGAAGCTTGCTTAGCAGGAGGGCAGTCAAAGCTCTCTGTAGGAGTTTTACCTCTCGTGCAGGTTGCGCAATCTTTCGCGTACCGCCATTTTTTTTCGAAATGTGATAAGTTTTGTAGCGTTCGGGCGCATTTGCAATGATTTGGCGAACCGTGCTTTCCACCAATCCAGTCTCAATCGAAAGCTGTTTGAGAAGTTCTGTCACATCACGCCTCAATCATCACTTCGGCTATTGAGCGAAATCGCAGATCGTCATTTGCCTTCCAATGTGCTCTAATTTCGGCTTGCCAGCGCTGTCGATTGACCATCTTTTTTCCCGCACGTGCAACGAATTGCACAGCCATCGTATCTGATTTTGCCACATAGAATGTTTGAACACCGCGTTTTTTTGGTGTGACCCACTGGGCAAATTGGGCGCACAGAAGGTAATCTTGAATTCGCGCGGGAGGACAATTTACGTTGAGGCAATATAGCGCGGTCTCAATCTCAGCGACCGTTAATGCTCCGTACCATTGTATGAGTCCAACTATTAGTTTTATAATGTGTCCGCTCAGCTTTGAATTGAACGTGCTGTGATCAGGTATTGACCGTTCTCTGTGCTGAAATGCGTCTTGGATAATGCGAGAGAATAAATCCACATTTAGCTTCTCGAGCTCGGTAATATTGGCAATTCCGAGATCTATTAAGTTTACAACACATACGCAGCCATCACCATTTGCTATCTCGAGTGCCCTCAGGGGACCGAGTTTAATGAAGGAATTTTCCTCATAGTGCTTGTCATCGATGACGACTAAAAGCTTCTGCGCGATCTCGCTAATCATTGCGAAGGCGCCAAGCTCGGCGGCGCTTCCAAAGCTCTCAGAAAATAGCAATATTATTGCCGAAATCTGTGCGATATCGCTTTCGAGGCTGAGGAAATCTTTATAGTTGCCGTTAGGGAAGAACGCATTCAATTCTTCAGCAAGGATCGGGGTGAAGCGCTCAAAGGAGCGGGAATAAGCGATCCGCATAAATGCATCACGCAGCGATATTGGAGGCTGCGCTGCGATATCGGTTTTTCCTCCGCAAACAAATATTATTCTTGTTGGCTGATAGACCCGGATTTTATCCGGGTCTATCAGTTCGAGTATATTCTCAATGTTGAGATCGTCGATCACTTACCAAAGGCTCGGAAGGTTACAAAGTCTTGCCGAGCGGAGCGTCCTCATTGAGGCGGTAAGGCTTTGGAACCTTCCGAGCCGCAAAAAGGAAACCAATCGAGTGAGGTCTAGCGAAACGCCCGACCAAGCTAAAATGCCATTCGCGTAAGTGCATCCGGGTTGTTATCCAGCGAATCGACGAAGTCAACGGTTTGTCTTACAAATTTGGGACTTCGTGTGCAATTCTAAGTTACTTTGAAATCCACTTTTCCCACAACCAAGCTGGAGCGATAAAGTATCTTTGAATATATCCTCGTGCGCATCAGTTCCCGTGTTTCAATGTGACTTTCGTATGTAGCTCGTGTCATCCACCCATGCCCGAAAAATCCACCCCCGAAGCCCTGAGCCAGCGCATCCACGCCCGTCTTCTCGCGCGCAGTCAAGGCCCGGCATGGAGCACCATTTCCGTCCACCTTCTCTCCCACCAGCCACTCGAAACCAATCTCCTCGTCCCCGCCGTCGCCGAGCCGCTTCTCGTCTGGATCGTCTCCGGCTCGGCTCGCATCGAGGAGCGCGACATCGGCGGCGAATGGATGTCGGTCGAGGTCTCCGCCGGTGATTTCTATCTGACGCAGAGTGAGACACCCTATGAGATGCGGTGGGAGACGTGCAGCGGGGAGGCGCTTTGTGTCATGCATCTCTATCTCGGGCTGCCGATCTACCAGCGGGCGGTTGCGGAAGTCTTCGGGGCCGGGGGCGGCGAGGGGTTTCGGCTGGCGGATATTTCCGGGGAGCGGGACGAGAGGATTTCGGGGCTGATGGGGATGATCCTTGGGGAATTGAAGGGATCGGCAGGGCCGAGCGAAATGGTTGTGCAGGGCATTGCGCAGGCGCTCGCCGTTCATCTCGTGCGGCATTATGGCAAGCGGGATCTCTCGGCGCCCGCCCGGCGCGGGGCGTTGCCAGCGTTCAAGCTACAGCGGGTGGTTCGCTTGATGGAGGCGGGGCTCGATCAGGCGTTCAATCTCGAAAGCCTGGCTACAGAGGCAGAGCTTAGCCCCTTTCATTTCTCCCGCGTCTTCAAGCAGTCGACCGGCTCGTCGCCGTCAGACTATTTCATCCAGCTCAAGATGGCCGAGGCCCGCCGGCTGCTGCGGGAGACGGATCAGAGCATCGTCTCTATTGCGCTCGATCTCGGCTATTCCAGCCCCAGCCATTTTGCGCAGGTGTTCCGCCGGCAGGTGGGCGTCAGCCCGCGTGAGTATCGCGGCTAGCGCCTTTTGTCCTGCGCATTCCGGGCGTAAAGCCGTTGCGCAGTTTTGCTGGCATTGCTCCTGTTTGCAGCAAATCCGCGACAGTCTCAGCAAGCGGCCGAGCGAAGGACCGGTCTGGTTCTTCTAGTTTGTTCCCGTCGAAACCAACCGTCTCAGGGACGGCAATGAAAGGGAATGACCATGTCAATCCAAGGAAAAATCGCTCTCATCACTGGCGCGTCGAGCGGGATCGGCGCTGCCACGGCACTCAAGCTTGCAGCCAATGGCGCCAAGGTCGGGCTTGCCGCGCGTCGCACTGAGCGGCTGGAAGAGCTCGTCTCGCAGATCGGCCGGGCCGGCGGGCAGGCGATCGCGCTGGAAATGGATGTCGTCGATGTCGCCTCCGTAGAGGCTGGCGTTTCCAGGCTCGCCGAGGCCTTCGGCAGTATCGATATTCTCTTCAACAATGCCGGCCTGATGCCGCTTTCGGATATCGAAGCGCTGAAGGTGGATGAATGGCAGCGGATGGTGGACGTCAATATCAAGGGCGTGCTGAACACCACGGCCGCTGTCCTGCCGCACATGATCCGGCAGAAATCCGGCCATATCGTCAACACCTCCTCGATTGCCGGCCGCAAGGTCTTTGTGGGGCTGACGGTTTATTGCGCGACGAAACATGCCATCACGGCGCTGTCGGACGGCATGCGCATGGAGCTTGGCAAGAAGCACAATATCCGCGTGACCTGCGTGCAGCCGGGCGCTGTCGAGACCGAACTCTACGACCAGATCTCAGATCCGGCCGTGCGCCAGCAGATGGAAGACCTGAAGACGCAGATGGAGTTTCTGAAGGCCGAGGATATTGCCGAGACGGTTCTGTTTGCGCTGCAGTCGCCCAGGCATATGGATATTGCCGAGGTGTTTGTGATGCCGACGCAGCAGGCTTGGTGATTGGTCGGGCGCATTCTTGACCTTTGCATAAAGCCGGTGTCGCTTCGCGGCATCGGCTGTGGATGACCGTGTATTGCGGATATTATTCTCGTAATATTTGTAGGAAATATTGTGTGCCTTGTGCTTTGCGTTTTGGGAGATTGAACTTGATAAGGACGACTGTACTTCTCTGTGCCGCCGCGATGACACTGGCTGGCTGCCAGACGCCAGCACCACAATCTGTCTTGGATTCGCAGCGTCCTCCGTCCAGCTCGGTTAAACGCGAGAATGTGGATGCCCTGCGCGGGACCATCAAACCGGGATATTTCGTGAAGGCTGAGATTTCGAGCGTTGTGCTGCTCGATCCTGAAAAGCAGGTCTACGCTTATTGCACGCGGACGACGGAGCGTGCCAACCCGAACTGGTCCTATATCGACCTTACCTTAAAGCAGAACATGATCATGGGCGTCTCAAAGAATGACTACCGCTGCCGCGATGAGCGGCTGCGTTACTACGATTTTCCTGAGCTGCGGAACATGAAGTACTGACAGAGCCGGGTTCGGCCACCAATACGGGCAGGCGGCGCTAAACCGTCTTACGCGCTGCCTCGCACCGCCCAGGCCACACTCTCAAACCCGCGCGGTCCATCCTCCGGCCTGCCATCGAGATAAGCTACCTTCAGCGCCTCCCGCAGCCGCTCCCGCCGCGCCTCCGGCAATGCCTCGAAGAACGCCGAAAACCGTCCCTGCCCATAGACCTTCGGCAGGTAGAAATCATCGAAATCGGCGTAGTCCATCATGATCGTCAGCCTCGCCTCCGCGACATCGGCGAAGCCCGCGCCTTCAAACAGCGCCCGCAATTCACCTTCGGCCGTCATCGGCCGCGGGCCTGATGGTATGCCGTTGCCTTCGGCTTCGGGTTCGATGGCGCGGATCGTGTTCCAGAAGAGGCGCCAGCTCGGCATGCCGTCATGGGACCAGACGGCGGCGGCTGCGATGGCGCGAGGCTTCAGGACGCGGCGCATTTCGGAGATGGCCTCTTCGGCATTCGAGACGAAGTGCAGGACGAGCAGGGAATAGGCGGCGTCGAAGCTCTTGTCTTCATAGGGCAGGGCGCAGACGTCGCCCTGGCGGGCGGTTACCCTCGGGTCGTCTGTGCGGGCGCGGAGTGCTGCGACGAAGTTTTCCTCGAAATCCAGGGCTTCGATGGCGGTAAGTTCGGGGTGGGTTGATAGTGCCAATGTCAGGCTGCCGGTGCCGCAGCCGGCGTCCAGCACGCGGCCGTGGGGCGGTATGCCGGCGAAGGCGAGGAAAGGGTCTGCGAGGCGGCGGCTCCAGCGCCCCATGCTGGCTTCATAGGCGTCGGCGCCCTTGGCGATGAAGGTGGATGGCATTGGGCTTCCCCGGTTGCTGTGGTTTTCGGCGGCGAGAGGTTGACGGCAGATATAGCACGGATGGTCGAGGCGTCGATCGGGGGGTGCCACGTGGCACGCCCTCGCTTCAGACGACCCGCAGAACCCGCGCCTCTACCGGCTGCTCGATCCCCTTCAGCGACAGCGATCGTGCTTCGGTGCCGCCCATCAGTTCGGGGGCCTGGAGGGCGGTTTCCAGCGAGACGAGGATTTCGCCGGGGGCTGCCTGCGACTCCAGCCGAGCCGCCTGGTTCACCACGCCGCCGATCGCGGTGAAATCGCTGCGGAAGCTGGAGAATTCGCCGATCTGCACATCGCCGGTATGGATGCCGACGCCGACGCCGAGCGGCTGGCCGATATCGAGGGCGGCCAGCGCCTCTTCGCATAAGCGCTGGATGTCCTTGCCCGCCATGATCGCGGCTGCGGCATGGTCCGCGCGCTTGATCGGGAAATTGAAGATCGCCATCAGCCCGTCGCCCATCTGCTTGTTGACGATGCCGTCATTGGCCCAGATCGCCTGTGCCGCGCGATCCTGAAACAGGCTGACGATCTGGCTGAGCTCGATTGCGCCGATCCGTTCCGACAGGCCGGTATAGCCGCGGATATCGGCAAAGAGGATGGTGGCGCCTGCGGTGATGTGGCGCTGCTTCTTCACATATTGGAAGGAGCGCTCGCAGATCGTGCAGATGTCGGGGTTCATCTTGCTGCGCGTAATGCCGAAGGCGCGCAACGGCAGCGAGAGCGGGCCGCGTATGGGGATCGGCATATGCATCTGGTCCCAGCAGCCGCGGCAGATGCCTGCGCTGCCGGATCGTGCCGGCTGTCCTGATATCGCTGATATCGCCATTGCCGCATTCTCCTGATGACAGAAAAGGAGCTTCTGCCTATCGGGCGGTTTTGGCAACTGTTCAGCTGAGGCAGGGTGCCTATGCGCTGTCCGGCAGGACATTTCGCGCGTCTGCCGCACGCAGCCGCTTTTCAGCGAGCGCGATGAAGGCGCGCACCAGCGGCGAGAGGTGCTTGCTGCTGGGATAGACCACATGCAGGCCACCCGAGGCCGTCGTATAATCCTCGAGCACGCGCAGCAGCCGCCCATCTGCGATGCAGGCGAAAGCGACCCCGTAAGGCAGCTGTGCGATGCCGTAGCCGGCGATCGCCGCCTCCATGACCGCCTGCATTTCATTGGCGGCGAAGCGTCCTGATACCGACACCGTTTCCGGCCCCTGTGGGCCGTCCAACACCCATTGCGCATGGGCGGCAGATGGCCCGGCGATGACGCAGTCATGGCCCGCGAGATCATCAGGTGCGGAAGGCCGGCCGGCGCGGGCGAGATAGGCGGGGCTGGCGCAGAGCAGGCGATAGGTGGGGCCGAGGCGGCGGGCAATCAGGGTGGAACCCTCCAGCAGTCCTGTGCGGAATGCGAGGTCTATGCCATTGTCGACGAGGTTCAGCCGCTCGTCGGTCAGCCGCAGCTCAACCTTGGCTTTCGGATAGGTCGCCATGAATTCGAAAATCGCCTCCTGCAGGAAGTGGCCACTGAAGCCGACGGGAGCCGATATGCGAATCGTGCCGGAGGGCTCGGCCTGCGCTTCGGCGAGCCTGATGTTGGCGGCCTCGATCTTCCTGAGCGCCGCGCTCGCCTCCGCATAGTAGAGCCTCCCGGCCTCCGTCATGCCGAGGCTGCGGGTCGTGCGCTGCAGGAGGCGCACGCCGAGGTCGCGTTCGAGGGCCGCAACCCGGCGGCTGACCGTCGTCTTGGGCATGGAAAGCAGCCGGGCAGCGGCGGTGAAGCTGCCGGTTTCGACGACGCGGGAGAAGATCACGATATCGTTGAGATCGATCATTGTTGCTCTCAATGGGACGATGTTTGGCATTTTTAGGCCATTATGACCCAATGCAACAATCCTAAATCTGCATCATCAGCAATTGTCATCGGCAATAGAAGGAGCAGAGACATGAGCAATAGCAGAACCATTCTCGTATCGGGCGCAACCGGCCAGCAGGGCGGCGCCGTCGCCCGCGCGCTCGCCGCACGCGGCCACCGCGTCAAGGGGCTGACACGGCGGCCGGACAGCGATAACGCCAAGCGGCTTGCCGCTGACGGTATCGAGGTCGTCGTCGGCGATCTCGACGACAAGGCGTCGGTCGTCAAGGCCGCCAGGGGCGTCGACACGATGTACCTGATGGGCAACAGCTACGAGGCCGGCGTCGAAGCGGAGACACGCCAGGGGATCGCGGCTGCCGATGCGGCCAAGGAGGCCGGGATCGGCCATCTCATCTATGGCTCGGTCGCCGATGCCGACAGGAAGACCGGCATTCCGCATTTCGACAGCAAATATCTGGTCGAACAGCATGTCGCCGGGCTCGGCATTCCCTGTACGATCAGCGCCCCGGTCGCCTTCATGGAAAACACCGTCGCTCCCTGGGCGATCGGCGGCCTGAAGCAGGGCGTCTATGCCGCAGCCCTGCCGCCGGCCCGCAAGCTGCAGCAGATTGCCATCGACGATATCGGCCATTTCGTCGCCGCGCTTGCCGAGCGCCGCGAACAGGTCTTCGGCAAGCGTTTCGATATTGCCGGCGACGAACTCTCCGGCGAGGAGCAGGCGAGGATTCTCGCCGAAGCAATCGGCCGGCCGATCCGTTTCCAGGAGCTGCCGATTGCGGCCATGCGCCAGCAAAGCGAGGATGCGGCGCTGATGTATGAATGGTTCGACCGCACGGGCTATTCCGCCGATATCGCTGCGCTGCGCCGCGATTTTCCCGATGTCGCCTGGCACAGCTATGCCGACTGGGCGAAGGGGTACGACTGGAGCGTGCTCGACAAGGCGTGAGGGGCGTAGGTTTATAGGTGTGACAACCGCAGCTTCCGTCATCCTCGGGCTTGTCCCGAGGATCTATTCCTGGTCCTATTCGTAGAGGCGTTGCAGATGCTGGGACAAGCCCCAGCATGACGGAGGTGGGGCCGGGCCTGTGGTCACGTGGCAACGTTCTTCTCACCCCTGCGTTCTCGGGAGGCACCTGGGTGATTGCGAAACGGAGGGCGAAGAAGAGACCGCTCTTGACGACCGGCAGCCGGACGCCACTTCAACCGTCACTTAAAGCGGGGGTTCCGGTGCACCGGTTCGATCATTATCTGGTTTTCATTCTGCTGAGCCTGGGCGGCGGGCTTCTGATCGGCCTCATCAATATGCCGGGCGAATGGTATGACGCGCTTGCCAAGCCCTGGTTCACGCCGCCGAACTGGCTGTTCGGTCCTGCCTGGACGATCCTCTATATCCTGATCGGCATAGCAGGCGCGCGGACTTTCGAGCAGAGCAGGACTTCGCCTGCGATGATCGCCTGGATCGCCCAGCTTGTCCTGAATTTCGCCTGGTCGCCGGCCTTTTTCGGCCTGCAGCTTCCCGCACTCGGCCTGGCGATCATCATCGCCCTGCTGCTCTCGATCCTTGCCTTCATCGGCCTTTCATGGCGGCGGGACCTGATATCATCGGCGCTGTTCATTCCCTACGGCCTGTGGGTCGGGTATGCGACTGCGCTCAATGCGGCGATCGTCTCGATGAATTAGGGCTTGGTTCTGCTTGCGGCGATTGGTACGCAGTCGTAAAAATGGGGCGGACATTGTGCCGTTTTCGAGGGGAGACTGCTATGCCGTCGAGTTTCAATGTCGAAAGTGCCGATGGTTACGAGCAGCTGATGGGACGCTGGAGCAAAAAGCTCGCGCCCCAGCTCATCGATTTCGCCGGACTTGCGGATGGGGAAAGCGTTCTCGATGTAGGCTGCGGCACGGGAAGCCTCGCCTTCACGCTGGCGGAAAATCCCCGTCTCGGCGCGATCTCGGCCATCGATTTTTCGCCTGTCTTCGTCGAGGCCGCAAACCGGCGCAACACGGACCGGCGCGTCACGATCCAGCAGGCGGATGCCTGCGCGCTGCCCTTCGAGGATAACAGCTTCGACCGGGCGCTCTCGCTGCTCGTGCTGCATTTCGTACCCGAGGCCGGCAAGGCGGTGGCCGAGATGCGGCGGGTCGTGCGTCCTGATGGTGTCGTTGCCGCTGCCGTCTGGGATCATTATGGCGGCATGTCCGGCATGCGCATGATGTGGGATACCGTGGTGATGATCGACGCCAATGCGCGAGCCATGCGCCACCGCTATTCTTTCCAGCCGATGACACAGCCGGGAGAGATGAAGGCGAGCTTTGTCGGCAACGGCCTTGTCGATGTCGAGGAAACCTCGCTGACTATCCGCATGGATTACGGCTCGTTTGCCGACTACTGGGCGCCGATCGCTGCCGGCGAAGGCCCGCTCGGCAAATATGTGGCAGGGCTGGATGCGGAAATGCGCAGGAGGGTCGATGCTGCGGTCAGGGATGCATATGAGGCCGGAGAGCCTGATGGACCGCGGTCGTTTGCGTCGGTGGCCTGGGCCTGCCGGGGCAGGGTGCCGGGGTGAGCCGGCGCTAGCTGCCGTGGTCTATTCCCGCCGAAAACCCTGCGACTGGCTCAGTCCACTGCTGCTCTGCGATTGCGATTGGCCTGCCTGATCGTTACGAGGTTTCGCTTCCATCTTCTTCGCGCTTTCCTCGAGCGTCTCGCTGCTGCCGGATGCCATCTTCGGCACGCCAGTTTCCTCGCCAACCTGAGCGTCATTGGAGACGGCGGGTTCGTCGGCGGCCGGTGCGGCATCATCCGATACGGTCGACGATGCCATCGCGCGTTCCGTTGCAGACTGATCCGGCGCGAACGCGTCTTCCGATACGGTGATGTCGCCTTCCGCCGCACCGTTGCGTTCGTAGCTCGAGACGTCATGGGCTTCGGTGGAGCGCTGGGCTTCCCAGCCTTCGCGCCGCCAGTGGTCGGCGCGTTCGTCCATGTCGATCGAGCCTTCGTCGTCAAGGATATCATGCGCGGTCTCATAGTTTGCATCGTCGACCTGCAGGGAAACGAGGAAGCCGCCACGGCGCAGGCCTTCGGCATAGACGGCGCGATCCTCATCGGGAAAGAGCCAGCCCGCCAGCATCGCCCAGAAGCCGGAGCGGTCGTCGCTTGCGACATTGGCGCGGTCGCCGTCAGCCTCGTAGCCTGGCAACAGGCGGATCGAATCCGCCGGAATGCCCGCATCCTTGAGGCGCTCGACGCTGCGTTCGGCGTTGTCGCGGCTGTCGAAGAAGGCGGTCAGGCTGCTCGTGGCCGTGTCCGTCGCAAAGGTCGGGGTGTTCTCGTTGTGAAGATTTGCCATGTGATCACTCCCTTGCATTCGATCATCATCGATGCGCCGGATGCCGCCTCTGCTCTCGCAGCCGGTTTCGGCGCCTTATGATGACAACGGGTGCGATTCCGGAAGGTTCCACTCCGGCGGGCAGCAGAGCGTGTCAGCCCTGAAGCATATCGGTTGTCAGATACGGGATTTCCGGCGGTTGCGGTAAGAACCGAGGCTGACGACATTCGGCCCAAGGTCGTGCGGCGCTTTGCCCGCGCGTTCGGTAGCCGGTTGAGCCTCCTTCACCGGCACCTCAGCCTGCGCTCGCAGGTCCCGGACATCGCCATAGAGCCGCGCCACCAGCTTCCGGTAATAATCGACGATCCGCTGATGCTCTTCGCGCGTGATATACCGCTCCCGAAACGACTGAACCATGGCACTTCACCTGCTCGATTGCAGAAGGAAAACTTCCGGCAGGAGAGACGGTTCCGAAGCGGTTCTCCTATGGTTAAGGTTTCGTTGCCCCGCGCTTCCTCACCGCGGTCGGCGGATCGCCCGCACCTTGCCGCTGCTTCCGCCGCCGGCATAGAATACGTCGCTGCCATCCGATTCCAGCCCGGAAATGCCCGTGCCATCAGGCATGTCCAGCCGTTCCAGAACGTCGCCGGTCTTGGGATCGATGCGGCGCAGGTCGCTTTTGTCATCCTGCCAGGTGGCGTGCCAAAGCTCGCCATCCACCCAGGTCACACCGGTGACATGGCGCTTGGATTCGATGGTGCGCAGGATCTTGCCGGTCTCCGGATCAATCTGGTGGATGCAGTTTTCGCGATATTGGCCGACCCAGAGGCTGCCTTCGCACCACGCCATGCCGGAATCGGCGCCTTTGCCGGGGGCGGGGATGGTGGCGACGACGGTGCCGGTTTCAGGGTCGATCTTGCGGATCTTGTCTTCGGCGATCTGGAAGAGATAGCGCCCGTCAAAGGCGGTGCCGGCATGAGCGGCGACGTCGATGGCGGTGATTTCCGTGCCGCTGTCGGGATCGAGCGCCCGCAGGTTTTCACCGGCGGCAAACCAGACCTTGCTGCCGTCATAAGTGACGCCGCCGATGTTGCGCGCGCCTTCGAAGGGGCCATATTCGCGGATGACCTCTGCCTGCGATGTTTTCATGGTGTTTCCGTCCTCTGTTACAGGAGAGATGTTAGTCGCTCGGCAGCGGGCCGGGGAGTAACAATGTCGTCGGGAAGCCGACGACAGGCGGCATCATCCAGCGGCGTGCTCTCCCGTTGCCGAAAAACTGCACCTTGCCGGCCGCTTCAAGCGCGTCGAGCGCCCGCTGCACCGTGCGCGGGCTCAAGTTCAGCGCAATCGCTAGCGCCGTGCTGGACCAGGATTCGCCATCGGCGAGAAGTGCCAGCAGGAAGGCATGCTCCTCCTCGATTGGTGGCGCGAGCACCGTAACGGGGCGTCCATCATGCGGGATCAGCGCAAAGCCGTGGCTCGTCGCCTTTACGTCAGCAAGATCGGCAAGGGCCGCACGCAGCCGGCCGATCTCGACGCGCAGCCGCGCCCGGTGGGATTCATCGGCGTGGCGGGCGCGGAAGGCGCGGGCAAGCAGGGTTGAGCGGGAGACATCGGATGGCGCGGCCTCGGCGAGCGCGCGGGCGAGCGCAAACAGTACCGGCCGGCTTGCGAGCGGCACGATCTCGCCGCCCGCGCGCACGACGTTGCGGCAGGCATCGATGACGAGCGTATCGGAGGCAAGCAGCGCCTCGACCTCCTGAAGCTGCAGCAGCCGTTCCGTGCCGCCATCGATCAGCCGGGCGGCGGGTGCTTCCAGAACCTTTGCCGCATCGCGTACCTCTATGGCGAGGGATGGTATATCGGCCTTCAATGCTGCCTCTGCCGCCCTCGCCAGGGCCTGGCGCGCCGGCTCCGTGCGCAGCCTGCGGATCGCGACGCCGGCAAGGGCGAGCTCATGGCCGGCGCGGGCGGCCGGCGGCAGCGGCGAGGGGTCGAGACCGGCGAGGAGCTTTTCGGCGGCATCGAGGTGGCCGATCAGGAGCAGGCGGCGGATCTGCAGGTGGCGGGCATGGGCGGCGTTGACGCGGTCGCCGCGCCTTTCGAGCGTCACGCGCGCGCCTTCCAGCGCCTTTTCCGGCCAGGTGAGATCGCGCGAGACGAGGGCGATTTCGGCTTCCGCGACGATGCAGCGGGCGCGGGCCACAGCCTCGCGCGGACCGAATGCCCGGGCAGCGCTCTTCAAAAGCGCCTTGGCGCGGGGGAGGTCGCCGAGTTGGGCCATGGCAATGCCGCGGAGCGCCAGCGCCGGTGGGTCGTCGCGCAGCGCTACGCGCTTCATGGCGCCCAGCGCATCGCCCACGGCCAGCGCCTGTGCGGCAGCCAGGATCAGCGAGTCCATCGGAATCCCGTCACACTTGTAACTCCCACCCTTGCGATATCAGACCTAGTTTATTCCCCATCGGCAGGCAACGGCCCGCCGGCTTTGACCTTTCAACGTAAAGTGAGGAGAAGATCCATGGTGATGCACAAGACCGGAACACGGGCGGAATGGCTGCAGGCGCGGCTGGCGCTGCTCGACGAGGAGAAGGATCTGACGCGCCGCAGCGATGCACTGGCCGAGCGCCGCCAGGAGCTGCCCTGGGTGAAGATCGACAAGGATTATCGGTTCGAGACCGAAGCCGGCATCGTGCCGTTTTCGGCACTCTTCAAGGGCCGCTCGCAGCTGCTCGTCTATCACTTCATGTTCGGGCCGGACTATACGGCCGGCTGCCCATCCTGCTCGGCGATCGCCGATGGCTTCAACGGCGTCACCGTGCATCTGGAAAATCACGATGTCGCCTTTACCGCCATCTCCCGCGCGCCGCTGGCCAAACTCCTGGAATTCAAGCGCCGTATGGGCTGGACCTTCGACTGGGCCTCGTCGGCCAGCAGCGATTTCAACCGTGATTTCAATGTGGTGTTCACGCTGCAGGAACAGCGCGACGGCAGCATCGAATATAACTATCGCCGCGAACCGCCGAACCCGGATGCGCAGGCCGGCAAGAGGGTACAGGAATGGGAGCTGCGCGGCGGCGAAGGCCCGGTGGCGCAGATGGCCGCAACGACGGGCACCGATATCTCCACCTACACCCGCGACCGCCCCGGCCTCAGCGCCTTCGTCCTGCAGGACGGCGAGATCTACCACAGCTACTCCTCCTATGCCCGCGGGCTGGACGGGATCTGGGGCATGTACCAGCTGCTCGACCGCGCACCGCTGGGGCGCAACGAAACGGGTGTGTGGTGGCGTCACCACGACCGTTACGAGGCAGGGGTATGAGCACGCCTTCGAAGATGGGGGCCGGCCTCAGCGCCGGCCCGCTTCTGCCCGGTATCGCGCGCGGGCTATCGCTTGCGGCAGCGCCCACCTTTGCCGTGATGGCTGCGCTCTCGGCAAGCGATCAGGCGGTAGACATGATCTGCTCGATGGGCGGAATGCCGATGCATGGCGCATCGGCCTTCAGCGGCATGGCGGCCATGTATGGGCTGATGAGCCTGTTCCATGTCGGGCCGTGGTTACGGTGGATGGGCGGCGAGAGACACGAAGCCCCCTGCGCTCCCAAGACCTGAAAGGCGGGGCTGTGCTGGGCACGCGCCTCTCTCCTGCTGGGCCGCCGCCGAGGAGGGGCGCCGATGCAATCGCTCCCGGACAGCGATGGTCATCGTGTCCGTCTTCGCCTTGCGGGCATCCGACCGCTGCGTAATGCCTAGTTCTGGTCCGAATTTCTGATCCCGGCCGGTTTCTCCTTTTTTAAGATCATTGTCCTACCGTCTCTGAAGCGCCGGTTCTGTATTGCGTCCGCCGCGAGGGGTCATGGATAGTAATTTCGCCTTCCTGCTGCCGGTCATGATGCTGATTTTCGGCTGCACCTTCCTGCTCGTCGGCCGGTTCGGGTCGCGGGAAGCGAAATTGTGGGGGCCGGGCTATCTTTTCTCTGCGGCCGCGTTTTCCGTTCCGCTTTTCGATAGCCTGCTTGAAGAGCGCACCGCCTCTGCCATTGCCGATGCGTTGTTCCTTCTCGCGTTCATTTTCTATTCCGGCGCAGTGCTCGCCCGTTTCAAACGGCCTTCCTATTTCCGGCTGCGTCTTGCCTTTGCCGGGTTGATGTATGCGGGCATGCTCTATGCGGCGCTGGTGGCCGTCAGCATTCCAGCAGAGTTCCTGCTGAACGATCTTGCCTGCGTGGCGCTGCTCGGCTTTGCTGTCGCTGTCAGTCTGCGGCACATGCGCCATGCGGCTGACAAGCTGCTGCTTGCCGTCTCCGGCCTCGTCGTTGCCGATATCATCATCCGCAATGTGGTCTTCGTCTTCATCGTGCCATCTTATGGCGGCCACGAGGATTTCATCTCGTCGCAATATGCCTTCACGATGCAGGCGACGGCTTCCATCCTGGCGCTGATGTTTGCGCTTTCGGCGCTTGCGGCAACGACGCTCGATACGATCGCCGCGCATCGCGACGCCGCGGAGCGCGATCCGATGACCGGCATGCTGAACCGGCGTGGCTTCGATCGCATGGTCGAGGAGAGGAAAGGGGCGCAAGGCGCCGTCATCATCTGCGACATCGACAATTTCAAATGGGTGAACGACACGTTTGGCCACGGACCCGGCGACGAGGTGATCCGCGCCTTTGCCGAGATGCTGCAGGCGCGGCTGCCGGAGGGCTGCTTTGCGGCGCGGTTCGGTGGCGAGGAATTCGTGATCTTCCTGCCGGCAACGCCGCTGGCTTCGGCTGCCGATTTCGCCAACCGGCTGCGTCTTGCCTTTGCCAGCGCTAACCGCAAGCCGAACGGCTTCGACGGCGGGCCGATCGGTTTCGACGGCGGGATCACCGCAAGCTTCGGTGTCGCCGCCGCCAATTCTGCCGATCATTCTCTCTATGAGCAGATCGCGCGGGCCGACAAGGCGCTGTACGCCGCAAAGGACGCAGGGCGAAACAAGGTGATGGTCGAGGGCGAGCCGCCCAGCGACATGTCGAGCCCGCGTCTTTATCGCGCATCGGAAAAGCACGGCGGCTGAGGCAATATTAGTCGATCAAGGCTTGATTGCCTGAAAACCGCTGCTAACCGTGCGGTCCACTTTCGGCTTCACCTACAGGATCAGCCCATGCCGTTTTCGCTCAACCCGGCCGCCTTCTGGCCGGTGATCATGCTCTTTGCCTCCAACATCTTCATGACCTTTGCCTGGTATGGGCATCTGAAGCACAAGGGCAGCGCGATCTTCCTCGCCATTCTCGCCAGCTGGGGCATCGCCTTCTTCGAATATTGCCTGGCGGTTCCCGCCAACCGCATCGGCTCGGCCGTCTATTCGACGGCGCAGCTGAAGACGATGCAAGAGGTCATTACGCTGATCGTCTTTGCCGGCTTCTCGATTTTCTGGCTTGGCGAGGACCTGACCTGGAACCATGCCATCGGCTTTGCGCTGATTGCTATCGGCGCGTCCTTCATCTTCCGGGGTTGACGGGATATCTGCCCGGGAGGCTGGAGACTCTGTCGCCGGCCGCCACTACCAGACGATGACGACAGGTTCGACCTGTGTGTCCGCCGCTTCGCAGGCTTTGACAAAGTCGACGACGCAAGGGCAGGCAGCGTGGCAAATGCGGCGATGCAACCTGTCTATCCTAACGATTTCAATAGATTACAAATCGTCCATGTCGGAAAATCGCCGCATTTCCTACAGACTGCCGTCGCAATTGGCTGAGACCCTGTCACCGTCTGGTGATGAGGAGGTGAGTGGTCATGAGCCTGTCTTTTCCGACGATGGCGGCGATCCGTTTCGGCTATGGGTTGCGGCCGGGCGAGGCCTTGCCGCAAACCAAGGATGATCTGATCGCGCAGGTAACGCGCGGTGCCGGCAGCGTGCCGCGCTTTCCGGTCGGCGGCATCGAGGCGCGGCGTGCTGCGCTGCTCGACCTGCAGGACCGGCTGAAACAGATCCGGCAGACCGATGGCGACGATCTCGATCGCCGGCAGCAGCGGCGGCTTCTGCAGCGCCACGCGCAGATGCTCTTCCAGATGGATGCCAATGCGCGGCTGATGCAGGCGGTGCTTTCGCCCGATGGTTTCAACGAGCGGCTCGCGACCTTCTGGACCAATCATTTTTCCACGAGTGCCGCCAAGAGCCTGCCAATGCGGCTGATCGTGCCGCTTTACGAGGCAGTGGCAATCCGGCCTTACATGGGCGGGAAATTCGCAACGCTGCTGCGCCGCGCCACGGAGCATCCCTCCATGCTGATCTATCTCGATCAGGCCCAGTCGCTCGGGCCGGATTCCCAAGGCGGCATGCGGCGCAATAAGGGACTGAACGAAAATCTCGGCCGCGAGCTTCTGGAATTGCACACACTCGGCGCCGGCAGCGGCTATACGCAGGCCGACGTGCGCTCGGCGGCCATGGTGCTGACCGGGCTCACCGTCGACCAGAAGGAGATGGAGACGGACTTCCGCCCGCAGATATCCGAGCCCGGCAGACATGAAGTGCTCGGTGTGAGCTATGGCGGGGCGAAGCGCAGGCGCGAGGATTATCTCGCGATGCTTGACGATCTCGCGGCCAATCCGAAGACGGCCGAGCATATCAGCCGCAAGCTTGCGGTGCATTTCATCTCGGACCAGCCGCCGCAGGATATGATCGCTGCCATGAGTGAAGCATGGAAGAAGACGGATGGCGAGCTATCGGCCGTCTACCGTGCCATGCTCGACCATCCGGCCGCTTGGCGGGATGAGGGCGCCAAGGCGCGCCAGCCTTTCGATTTTATCGTCACCGGGCTTCGGGCGCTGAACAGCGGCGCGGGCGCGGGCGATGTCGCTGCCTTCATGCAGGCCTATCAGCAGGAAGATAGCGATGGCGACGACATGATGGCAATGACGCGGGCGAAGGATGCCGAATCGGATAGGCGATCGCCGGATGCGCAAGCTCCTGATACTGAAGCGCCCGATGCTCAGGCAATGAACGCGCCGCCGAGCCTCGATGACGAGGCCAGGATCAAGCGGCGCAAGGCTTTCCAGATGGCGCGCGCGCTCGGGCAGGGCGCTCTTCGCCGCATGGGCCAGCCGACGTGGCTGCCGCCAAGCCCGGCCGGCTTCGAGGAAAATTTTTCCGCCTGGATTACCGCAAGCCAGCTTTCGGAGCGCCTGTCATGGGCACGCCGCGCCAACGCCCAGTTCGGCAAGGATGCCGATCCGCGCGAATTCCTGAAAGCAACGCTCGCCGATGCCGCCCGTGACGAGACGATCCGTGTCGTGTCGCAGACACCGAACAAGATCAGCGGCTTGACGCTGGTGCTCGCTTCTCCCGAATTCAATCGCCGATAGGAGCCTGTCATGACAGAGTTTACGCTTTCCCGGCGCGGTTTCCTTGCCTCCGCCTGCTGTCTTGCCGCAGCACCCATCGTCACGCCCGTCACTTTCGCGGCGATGCCAGGCGAAAACAGGTTCGTGACGATCGTGCTGCGTGGCGCGATGGACGGGCTCGATCTCGTACAGCCTTACGGCGATGCCGGTTTTGCGGCTTTTCGGCCGACCTTGGCGCTGACGCCGGACAAGGGGCTCATCGATCTCGACGGGCATTTCGGCCTGAACCCGGCGGCCGCCGATCTGATGCCGCTCTGGAAGGCGAAGGAGCTTTCTTTCGTCCATGCCGTTTCGACGCCCTATCGCGACCAGCGCAGCCACTTCGACGGGCAGGACATGCTGGAATCCGGCGGCGAGCATGTGGCCGAGGAGAGGACCGGCTGGCTCAATCGGGCGCTTGCCGTCATCCCGCGGTCGGAGGCGCGAAAGGCGATCGACGTCAACACCTCCACGGAGCTGATCCTGACGGGCCCCAACAATGTCGATGTCTGGGCTTCCGATTCCAATCTCGGACCTGCCAAGGACGAGATGCAGTTCCTGATGCGCCTCTATGCCGGCGATCCGGCCTTTGCCAAGGCGATGGACGAGGCGATGCGGGCCAACAGCGCTTCCATGATGGCTGAACCTTTCAGCCAGCGCGGCGAGAAGATCACCGATGTGGCGGCTCTTGCCGGCAACATGCTGAAGGGCGATTACCGCATTGCCAGCTTCTCAATCACCGGCTGGGATACGCATGTCGGCCAGCTTAACCAGTTCAAGCGGCCGGTGCAGGATCTGGCACAGGCGATCACGACATTGAAGGCGACGATGGGGGCCGGTCTCTGGTCGAAGACGGTGGTGCTCGCCATGACCGAATTCGGCCGGACGGTGCGCGAGAACGGTTCCGGCGGCACGGACCATGGCACGGGCGGCTGCGCGGTGCTGGCGGGCGGAGCAATCGATGGCGGGCGCATTCTCGGTAAATGGCCGGGGATTGCCGATGGCAGCCTGCTCGACGATCGCGACCTGATGCCGACCGCCGACGTGCGGGAACTGGCGGCGGCGATGCTTTATCGGCAATTCGATGTGTCGGCCGGGGACCTGACTGGGAACATTTTCCCGGGGCTGAGTTTCGACAAGGGGTCGCAGTTTTTGCGGGCTTGAGGCATCCTCACCTCCCTCATTCTGTGACAAACACAGCAATGAGGAAGAAGCGAGGCCTCAAATGAAATCATACAGCCGGAAGATCCACGTAATCTGGTAGATGAGGCCAATGCTCACGAACACCGCATGAAACCGGCGGTTCGCCGTCCACGCGGCTACGATACACAGAACGATATAGACGGCATTCCTCACCGGGTATTCCCATCCGAGCGCCGCGAGATATGCTTTCCCCTTCAGCAGCGTGTCGAGAAAATCCACCACATAGGTCACAGCCAGCATGCCGAAGAACCAGCGCCGCCGGGAGATGAAATATTCCTCGTAGCCGCCGTAATCCTCGATCGTCGTCGGGAAGATCAGCACGCAAAGGAAGAAGAACAGGCAGCAGAAACTGATGAGGAAGAGGTAGACGCCGAAGGAGATGACGGCGAGCGACTGCAGGCGATACTCCCACCACCAGAAATGGATGATGAACAGGAACATCGAGGCGACCCAGCCGAGATGCACCCAATAGACCCTGAACTTGCCGGGCGATTGCACGATGCCGCCGAGGCCGGTCAGCAAGCGGGCGAGCGAGAGGCCGATCACCATCGACATCACGGTGCGGATGTAGACGTAGACTTCCGGTGTCGCGGCCGCCTGCATCATCTCACTCCTGGGGGACGACCTTGGGTTTGCCGTCCTCGTCCAGCGCCACCATGATGAAGGTGCCTGCGGTGACCTTTTCCTGCTGGTTGTAGCGTGAGCGGTGCGCCCAGGCTTCCACTCGCAGCGTGATCGAAGTGCGCCCGACGCGCTCCACATGGGTATAGATCGACAGCGTATCGCCGATCTTGACCGGCAGTTCGAAGGCCATTTCCTTGACCGCGGCGGTGACGACGCGGCCCCTTGCGCGCTCGGCGGCGCGGATGCCGCTCGCCAGGTCCATCTGCGCCATGACCCAGCCGCCGAAAATATCGCCGGCCGGATTGGCGTCTCCAGGCATGGCGAGCGTACGCAAGGTGAGTTCGCCTGTCGGCTTGGCGGCATCGGTCATCAAGGGCTCCTTATCTGGCCGGTGATTCATGTAGAGTCACCCTAATGCAAAGGCCAGGCGGTGCGAAGGCCCGCAAAACCGACTGTTCGGGCCGTGTGCCCGAAAGATATCGGCTGGTTGCGCAAAATCGTCAGCCGTTTAAATGCGGTTTGAATTCAATTGCTTGATGTTGCAGCGTGGCCGCCTGATCGCCTCACGCAGCGTTTTTTCAAAATATTCTAATCAAGTTTTACCGTCCGGTAAGCGACCTCCATCAGTATCTGTTCATTGTCACATATGAGAGCCGCCGGAACCCCATGCGCAACATCAGGATTTCAACCCGCCTCTACAGCCTCGTCGCCTTCGCGCTTGTCGTGCTGGCCGCGACGATGATCTTCTTTCTCAACTATTCCTATCAGGAGCTGGAGGCCGAGCGCAAAGCCGGTCTGGCGCAGATGGACGCCACGGCGCTTGCCATCTTCGATAAATATTACAAGCTGGAGCAAGCGGGCACGATGACCCGCGAGCAGGCGCAGGAGGCCGCCAAGGAAGTAATCGCCTCGATGCGCTACGGCGGCGGTACCGGCTATTTCTGGATCAACGACATGCATCCTGTCATGGTGATGCATCCGGTCAAGCCCGAACTCAACGGCAAGGATCTCACACAGAACAAGGACCCGAACGGCAAGTTCCTGTTCGTTGAATTCGTCAATACGGTGAAGGCGAACGGGCAGGGCTTCGTAGATTACTATTGGCCGAAACCCGGCGCCGACCAGCCGGTGCTGAAATATTCGCACGTGGCAGGTTTTCAGCCCTGGGGCTGGGTCGTCGGCACCGGCGTCTATGCGGATGACCTTGCTGCGCTCTATCGCCAGAATGCGATCTGGGCCGCGGCTCTCTGCCTGATCGGCGCCATCGCCACCCTCGCCATCGCCTATGCCATCGTGCGCAGCGTGACGACGCCGGTTGCACGTCTGAAGGCCGCTATGAATGCGATTGCCGACGAAGACGCTTCCGTGGAGATATCAGACGCCGACCGGCGCGACGAGATCGGCCAGATGGCGAAATCGCTGATCGTGCTGCGCGACTCCGTTGCCGAGCGGGCGGAACTGCGCGTTCGCGAAGACGAGCGCCGGCAGGAGATCGAAAGCGAGCGGCGCGGCAACGAGGCGAGCCTGCGCTCGTCCTCCGAACGCCAGACGGCGGCGATGCGCGCGCTCGGCGCCGGGCTGGAACGGCTTGCAGCGGGTGACCTGACGGTTGCAATCGATGATCTCGGCCAGGATTACGCCAAGCTCAGGTCCGACTTCAACGCCGCCGTCGATGCGTTGAACAGCGTCATCAATGCGATCGCGGAATCGAGCCATGTCGTCAATGACAGCGCCCGAGATATCAGCGAGGCGACCAACAACCTCTCCAAGCGCACCGAGCAGCAGGCCGCAGCGCTCGAAGAGACGGCAGCCGCGCTGGACGAGATCACCGCCACGGTGCGCACTGCCTCCGAGCGTGCCAATGAGGCACGCAACATGGTGGCGGAGACGAAGACGAGTGCCGGCAAATCCGGCGAGATCGTCCGCAATGCCGTCTCGGCCATGAGCCGCATCGAGAATAGTTCAAGCCGCATCAGCCAGATCATCGGCGTCATCGACGAGATCGCCTTCCAGACCAACCTCCTGGCGCTGAACGCCGGCGTGGAAGCGGCCCGTGCGGGCGAGGCGGGCCGCGGTTTTGCCGTTGTGGCGCAGGAAGTACGCGAGCTGGCGCAGCGCTCGGCCAATGCGGCCAAGGAGATCAAGACGCTGATTTCGAGCTCGGCAGCCGAAGTCGAAGGCGGCGTGGCGCTGGTGCGCTCCACCGGCGATGCGCTGGTCGAAATCGAGGCCCTGGTGAACCGCGTCAACGCCCATGTCGACACCATCGCCACCGCCGCCCGCGAACAGGCGACCGGGCTGCACGAGATCAACACCTCGGTCAATCATATGGACCAGATGACCCAGCAGAATGCGGCGATGGTCGAGGAGACCACGGCCGCCAGCCAGACCCTTGCGGAGGAAAGCCAGCAACTGCGGGCGCTGCTGTCGAAGTTCCGGCTGCGCGGTCAGGCCGGGCAGGGTGCCCAGTACGGCCGGGCGGCTTGACAGGCTGCTGATGTGACGACAAAGGGCCGCGGCGTTGGTTGCCGCGGCCCTATGTTTTTCCTCCGAAGACAGGTCAGGTCTGGCAGCGCGTCAGCCGATACCATGCTGCTTCAAGAGCGCCTGCTCGTCGCCGGAGACCCAGCCGAAGACTTTCGCATCTCCATCCAGAACCTGCACGAGGTAATGGACCTCGAAGTCAATGTCGGTGTCCGGTTGGTCCTTGTGGGCATAAGTTGCCCTCCAGGCGACACGGGCAACACAGTGGCTCTCATCGACCGTCGAAAGGCGAATATGCCGAAGCGTCATCTCCTTGGTGCCAATGGAGCGATAGCGCTCATAACCCTGCGCCATCATCCGCTTGAGTCCATCGTCATTCTTGCTGGACCTGACTCCGGCAGGCGAGGCGGCGATGACATCGGAGGCATAGAGGGTGGCGACCTCATCCATATCGGCTTTGCCGGCGAGTGCCTGCCGGAAAAGGCGTTGGTAGCGCTCGAGTAATTTTTCTACTGCCGCTTCCATCGGTTGTTTTCCTGAGTACGGGCTCATGGTGCAGTAGGTATGGTGCCGGCTGGGGATGCCAATAGGCCCAAAGCAATGACCGGCCTTCGCGGAGGCGCCGGCGCCGGATCGACGATCCGCTTGTGGCGCTAGTGCCGTGTCGGCGTGCCCTGGTGGAAGAGCATCTGCCAGCGCCGTCCGTCGTATTTCCAGATTGAGCTGCGCAGCACATGCCGCTCTGATCTCCGCCTGCTTGCGCCATGTGCGGTAGGTCAGCAGAGCAGCATCGGCCGAGATCGGTCTTAAGGCATAGTCGCCGGAATAAAGTTCGCCGTTACCGGCGCTGTCGGTTTCCCGCAGCAGAAGTTCGATCATGTCGGCGCGCCGATAAACTGTCACCGATGCGCCGAATTCGCAAAAGCTCTCCGCCAGCAGGTCTTCCAAGGCCTGGCGGGAGCGGCGTATCTCCGGCCGATGCAAGGCCTCCTCGCGTGCACGGATTTCTTCGATGCGGATTTCAAGTGTGTTCATTTCGTTTGCGCCTTTCGCGATGTGCGGTGGAAAGCTTGAGCGGACCGGCTCACCAAACGGCTTTCAAGGGCATCCTCTAATCCCGCGGTGTGGAGATACCTCTCCAGCGAGTGTTGACCCTCACGATAAACCATTCTCCACACGTAAAGCTTTCATTCACCGTTTTTAATTAAATTTGAATCGAGGTTTTCCGATCACAGGCCGCATGCGGAAGCGATAGTATGGCGTTCCTTTCCCTTCTCCGGCGTACCGCCTTGCCAGTCCTGCTTTCTGCGGCATTGACGACCTGTTCGATCAGCGACGGCCTGGTGCCGCCTGAGAATGTCGATCATGGCACCAGGGTTAGCTCCATCACGCCGGCGCGCGGGGCCGCGCGCATGGCGACGGTCGAGAGCCAGCAACCCTATCCTGCCGCCAGCGCTCCCGTCGGCAATACGCAGGGCCAGATCGATTATCTCGATACGCCAAACCTTGCCGGAACGGGCCAGCAGATGCGCGCCCCGGCACAGCCATCGGCGCCCATGGGCACGCCCCAGCAAGGGCGGCGGCGCTTGCCGATGATCGACAGCGACGAGGCGCTCGCCCAGCAACAGGGCCAGCAGCAAGAGGCATCCGGCGGCAACTGGGGCGGCGTGAAGCCGCTCGCCGTTCCCGAAGGGGGCGTCAATATGGATGAGGAACTCGGCGCCGGATCTGATAACGAGCCGGTGGTGGGGCTGGCGCAGGACGAGCAGCAGCAGATTGCCGAGGGCAATGCCACCCAGCCAGTCGTCGACGGTATCGGCACCGATAATCCGAGACAACTCAACCAGCGGACCATGCCGCAGCCGGTCGCAGCCAGCCAGATGAGCCGTGCGCCGATGCGCGCCGCAGGCAACCGCGCGCAGACCTGGAGCGACGGCAGCCCGGTTCTTGCGCCGACGCGCGTACCGGAAGAGGATGAGCCGGAAGAGGTCGCCATGCTGCGGCCGAACAACCCCATGATGAGCGAGCCGGCAACTCCCGTCGATCCCGGTGCCATGCCGGCCTCGGAGCTTTCCTGTCGGCGCGAACTGAAGCGTATGGGCGTGATCTTCGAGGACCGCCCGCCGATCTCCAACGGGCCGTCATGCCAAGTGCCATATCCGGTGTCGCTGAAGGGCCTTTCGGGTAATATCGGCGTCAAGCCGGCGGTGGTTCTGAATTGCCAGGTAACACTCGCCTTCGCCAAATGGGTGAAGAACGAACTCGCACCGTCGGCCCGATTCCGCTACTGGACCGGCATTCGCACCATCGAGCCGCTCGGCGGCTATTCCTGCCGGCGCATGAACAACAGCCGCCAGAGATACAATCCGATATCGGAACACGCGAAAGGCAACGCCATCGATGTCGGCAAGTTCGTGCTGAAAGACGGCCATGAAATCGATGTGCGCAAGAAGGGACTGTTCTCCTTCCGCGAAGGGCGCCTGCTGAAGGCCGTGCGCAGCGACAGCTGCAATTACTTCACGACCGTGCTCGGCCCCGGCTATAATCCGGAGCACTGGAACCATTTCCACTTCGATCTGATGTCGCGCAGGGGCGGACGAGCCGTCTGCAAATAGGCTGACATTACGGAGAGGTCTGAGTCAGCGTCGCTGGTGCCGACTGTGACAGCGACAGTTTCGCCCTATCAATATCTAACAATATTTGTTGAAGCTTGAGAGGTGTCATGCGCTCATTCGCACAAACCTGTTGTCGTCGGCCTGTTCACGGAGTTGCGCCCCCATGAACGGCATCTTCCTCCTGCTCATCGGCTTTCCGGGCAGCGGCAAGCTCACCATCGCCAAGCAGTTGAGCCCGCTTCTTTCGGCAAAAATCATCGACAATCACTGGGTCAACAACCCGGTGCTCGGCGTTCTCGATCATGATCTGACAACGCCGTTGCCCAAGGAGATCTGGGAGCAGACGGGCAGGGTGCGGCAGGCGGTTCTGGATACGATCGTCGCCTTCAGCACGCCTTCAGTCAATTTCATCTTCACCCATGCCGGCATTCAGGACGACGAGCGCAGTCATCGAACCTTCCACCAGATTGCCGACGCTGCCGAGCAGCGACGATCGCTGCTGGTGCCGGTGCGATTGCTTTGCGAGGTGGAGGAACTGGCGCGGCGGGTTGCCATAGCGGAGCGACGCAAGCGGTTAAAATCGGTCGATGCCGAAGCCTCGCGGGAACGCAGCCGGACGCTGCAGGTGCTCAATCCCGAGCATGTCAATAAACTCAACCTCAATGTTACCTCGCTATCGGCAGAGGAGAGTGCGGATGCCGTTCATCGGCATGTGCAGCATCTCTTGAGCCTACTGAGCGGCTAACAGCGCGGCGCCGGCAAGTGCCCAACAATCCTTCCGGAAGGCCCGGCTGGAAACCTGGATCGAGTTCTGACACGGGTCGACGTGAATGTGCCGCAAGATACGGCGGCTACAGGCTCATCGGGGAGCCCGGTCGCACTTGCCGAGATCGCCAAGGCAATCTTTGCATCAAGCGAAAACGGCAGCTGACGTCAGGGGCGCTCCGGATGCCGTCAGTCTTCCCGCCGCGCGGCTCCTCTCAAATATGTTCGGTCGTGGAACGAATAGAGGTCTGTACCCTTTCCCCTCTATATCGAAGGCCCGCGATAGTGTGGGTCATCTCGACGGCCATCCATATCAAGGCCAGGGAGCTGGGACGTGAAATATTCCCCCGAAATTCTTCAACAGGAAATAGTCGCGCACATTCCAGCGCTGAGGGCATTTGCCCGCACCTTTTACCGGACGCCAGCGGATGCTGATGATCTCGTGCAGGAAACGCTAGTCAGGGCGCTCGCCAATATAGAGCAGTTCAAACAGGGCACGAGGATGAAATCCTGGCTGTTTACGATCATGCGCAATTCCTTCTGCACGCGCTTCCGACTTAGGCAGCGCGAGACGTTCGGTTTGGAGGATTGCGCTTCGTCGCAGGGCAGTGTGCCTGCGGATCAGGAATGGCATCTGCGCGGCCATGAACTTGAAGCTGCCTGCGGCCACCTGCCGGAGCCTTATCGTGCCGCCTTTGCCTTCATCCTGGTGGACGGGCGCTCCTATGAGGAAGCGGCAAACCATTTCCATTGCCCGATCGGCACCATCAAGAGCCGGGTGAACCGTGCCCGCCAGCGCATCGCACACGAAATTGGCTACCATCACTAACGCATTGGCCGGAATTATCGTGCGGGAACTTTCTCCCGGTCGCCGCGTTTGGGCGCGGAAACGATCGATCCTGGGCGGCGGCGCTATTCATCATGCCAGATTGGACCATACCCTTGCATATCCGGCTTCCGGGCCAGGAGATCCCCATTATCGTGCGTGGAACGGGCCATGCGGCGGTGCTTCTTGCCGAAAAATGGCCTGTCACCCATGGTCTGGCCTTTGAGCATGCGCTGGCCTGCTTTGCGGCTGTCTTGGAAGGCCAGCTTCTTCCCGACGAGGCGCGGGAAGCCTTCATCGAAGCGGCGGACGACGCCGGCGTCCGCTGGTCGAGCAACGACGAAGCCTGATGTCGCCGCCATGCATCATATGTCAGTTTTGGCGGCTGCTCTGCCGCATGACGAGCGCTGCGGCGACGAACATCCGGCGGCGGCTACAGTTCCCACGCGCAGGAACAATCGGGCGAAGGCAGGCGCCCCCCCGCCGCTGTTAAGCGCGAATGCCCGGTTTCGACTTCGTGGCGATCGTCACCCCGGTGCCGAATTGTGGAGCCGATTGACTTGCTCGCGCGAAAGATTAAGCTTTTGGCCATCGCAACCACGATCCGCGCGAATGCCAGCGGAGGGCGGGAGTGGCTGGGCGACCTTTAGGAGGATGAGGTTTGCCGTGGATTATCGTGTCGTTCTGCTGATCGGTGCATCTGTGATTGCTCTTTCCCCTGGCAGGTCAGGGGCGCAGGAGGGCGATCCGACAGCGGGTGCCGTTGTTTTCAAGAAATGCGCGACCTGTCATATCGTCGAATCCGATACGAACAAGGTCGGTCCGTCGCTGAATGGGGTGCTCGGCAGGAAGGCCGGAACGCACCCCGATTTCGCCTATTCGGCTTCGATGAAGGCGGCCGGTGATGGCGGGCTCGTCTGGGACGAGGCGACGCTGCGCGATTATCTGCACAATCCGAAAGTCAAGGTGAAGGGCACGAAGATGGCCTTCGTCGGCCTGAAGGACGATCAGGAAATCACGGATCTCATCGCCTATCTCAAACAGTATTCCAAATAACGGAAATACTTCACGAGGCTGCCTGAAGCCTTTCTCGTGCGTGGATATCCGCGAAATTAACGTTAAACGACGATTAATCGGCATGTGCAAATATTTGCACATGCGAGAAATGGAGTTCAGCTGAACCGTCGATCGCTCGAAATTTCAACTTGAAGCTACGGCTTCGAAAGGAGCGAAATGATTGGAATGATCGGCGGCAATACCAAGGCTCAATTGGCAGCACTGGCAAGCCTGAAGGCAAATGTCATGATTGCCGACAGCAAGCTGAACATCATCTATATGAACGGCGCTGTCCGCAAGCTACTGACGGCGGCCGAACAGGACCTCAAGAAGGAACTGCCGCGCTTTGCCGTCGATACTTTGATCGGAAGCAATATCGACATCTTTCACAAGAATCCGTCGCACCAGCGCGACATGCTCGCGCGGCTGACCAAGCCCCACAGTGCAACCATCCGTGTGGGCAGCCATAGCTTCGACCTTCACGTTACTCCGGTCATGGAGGGCGGAAAGCCCAGAGCATTCGTGGTGGAGTGGGCTGACGCAAAGGAGCGTCTTCTCAATCTCGACTATCAGAACCAGCTGGCTGCGATCGGCCGCGTGCAGGCCATTATCGAGTTTACCCTGGACGGAGAGATCGTCACAGCCAACGAGAATTTCTGCAAGACGATGGGTTACTCGCTGGACGAGATCCGGGGCAAGCATCACAGCATGTTCGTCGACCGGTCCTATGCCGCCAGTCCCGACTATGCGGAGTTTTGGAGCGAGCTCAGAAGCGGCCGGTTTCAGGCGCAGGAGTTCACGCGCGTCGGTAGGAACGGCAAGAAGGTCGTGCTGAATGCCTCATACAACCCGATCCCCGACGAGCACGGAAAGGTCACCAAAGTGGTGAAATACGCCACCGACGTCACGGACCGGGTTTTTGCCGTCACCGAAATCGGTTCGTCGCTGAACAAGCTTGCCGAGGGCAGACTCGACTTTCGCCTCGAACAGCCCTTCGCAACCGACTTCGAAAGCCTCAGGAGCAATTTTAACGAAGCTGTCGGCAAACTCGGCACGGCCCTCGGGTCCGTGGCCGACACGACGGCACGGATCGATTCCGGCACCCGGGAGATTGCCGCGGGCGCCAACGATCTGTCGAAGCGGACAGAGCAACAGGCAGCGTCCCTCGAGGAGACGGCGGCCGCTCTCGACGAAATCACCGCCAACGTCAACAGTTCGACGAAGCGAACCGAAGAGGCCCGCGGTGTCGCAAGCCAGGCCAATCAATCTGCGGCAAAGTCTGCCGAAGTGGTTTCACATGCGGAAGAGGCGATGCGAAAGATCGAGGAGAGCTCGCAGCAGATCTCCAACATCATCGGCGTAATCGATGAAATCGCCTTCCAGACGAACCTGCTGGCGCTGAATGCCGGTGTGGAAGCTGCGCGCGCCGGGGAGGCGGGCAAGGGCTTTGCGGTCGTCGCGCAGGAGGTGAGGGAGCTGGCGCAACGCTCGGCGCAGGCCGCCAAGGAAATCAAGGGGCTCATCCAGAATTCCACCTCCGAGGTCGAAAGCGGCGTGAAGCTCGTGCGCGATGCCGGAGAGGCACTGAAGACAATCGGAAGCTTCATCATCGAGATCAACAATCACATGGAGGCGATTGCTACCTCTGCCAAGGAGCAGTCGACGGGTCTCGCTGAAGTCAATTCCGCCGTGAACTCCATGGACCAGACGACCCAGCAGAATGCCGCCATGGTCGAGCAATCGAATGCGGCCTCCAATGCGCTTGCTGAAGAAGCGGGCCGTCTGCGTACGCTGATTGCGCAATTCAGCGTCGGCACGGTCCAGACTTCGGCGCTGCGGCAAGTGGGGCGGGCAATGGCGCTGCCGTCCTCGCGCGCCTCATCCGAGCACGCGGCTCCCAAGCTCAAGGTCGCAGCGGGTGGCGGTGCCCGTCCGGCGGACAGTTGGGAAGAGTTCTGATCGGGTACCGGGAACTTCGTCCGGTCCTGCTACAATGGCGAGTTTTCTCAGGGGTCGAGCCGATAAGGCCCGACCCCTGATCTTATAAAGACAGATGGCTTGGCAGACCTAGCGCAGGCGGTTCGTCAGAGCAAGATAAGGGAAGCCAAAGACAGGATCAGCGCGGGAAACATCACCACCGCCCCAAGCTTTAAAAATCTCCAGCTGCCAAGATCGAGACCTTCGCGGCGTAATGCCGACAACCACAAAATCGTCGCCAACGATCCCGTCACAGAGAGATTGGGTCCGAGATCGACGCCGATTAGGACGGCACCCGCAACCTTATCCGAGACGTGTGCCGCCTGGACTGCACTGCCGGCAACCAATCCGGCTGGAAGATTGTTGACGAGATTGCAGATCACGGCGACGAACACCCCGGCCACCCCGACGGCCTGCGCCTCTGATGCCGAAGCTAGGGAGGCCAACTGGCCGGAGAGAAGGCCCGTCACACCTGTCCGATCGAGCGCTTCCACGATCACGAACAGGCCGGCCACCAAGGGCAAGACGCTCCAGCTTATGCCCTTTATCGTCTCGACCGGGCTCTGCCGCGTCAGCGTGAGAACCAGTGCCGTGGTGATCGTTCCTGCAAGAAATGTTGGAACACCAAGATCCACATGCATCGCTGACGCTGCCACAAGGATGACGGCGGTCACCAGGATTCCCCAGCCTGCAAGGCTTGCACTGCGGGTGAGGGCCGGTCGTTCCGCTTTGGCGGCAAGGTTTTCTTCCAAGAGGGTGCGCCGCTGCGTCCAGTAGAGGCAAATGAAGGTCGCGACGATGGAAGCGATCGACGGCAGGAGGAATGTCGACAGCCAGCGTGACAAAGGCGGCATTTCACCGCCGGCGAAGATCACGAGATTGGCTGGGTTCGAGATCGGCAGCAGGAAGCTCGCGGCATTAGCAATGAAGGCGCATACGAGCAGATAGGGCATCGGGTCCCGAACCCGGGCCGCTCGGCAAGCTGCATAGACAGCAGGGGTGAGCACGACGGCGGTCGCGTCGTTCGAAAGAAAAACCGTCACAACGAGGCCGACGAGATAGACGAGCACGAAAAGGCGCCTGGGGGACCCTTTGGCATACGAGGTCGCAATGGCGGCAATCCAGTCGAACAGGCCCTCTCTCCTGGCGAGTTCGGACAAAAGCATCATGCCGATCAGGAAAAGGTACACGTCGATGCCCCTAGCGATGCCTGCCGCGGCATCGACAGGTCCGATCAGCTGGAAGGCAACCAGGACAAGGGCACCAAGGACAGCCCAGATCGCCTCCGGCCAGCGGAACGGCCGGGCGACCACGCCAGCCGCGGTAAGCCCGGCGATACCCCATACGATGGCATTTTCAGTCATTCGGCTCATGCTTGTTGGCTGCGAGGTACAGTATGGCCTCGGACCGTGTTGGGACTAGGTTTTCGGCGACCGGATACATGCTCCGGCAAGCATCGGCAACAATGGACCGGCGAAAGGCATGCCAAACTTTCGTGATAAAGAGGATACCGCGGCATCCTTGGGAGGCCGCGTCCTCACAGCCGGCACTTCGTGATCAGGCGAATTAGGTGCTCTTCCTTGCCAGGCAAGCGGTCGAGCGTGCGTGGCGCCAAGCCCTCAGGTTGCCACACACTTTCAACCAAAAGCGCAGGACGCGTCCCCAAATGCGCCCTGAAACGCCGTAATTGCCATATTTTCTATCTGTGCGATAATAAACAGCAGATTTGCGGAGTGCAGTTTTACGGTCGGTCGGCCCAGGGAGGGGCGGAAATGGCTGTTGTACTCGTTCTCGTCCTTGTTGTCGTCGGCTCCGTGCTGTTCCATGTGCTGAGCCCGTGGTGGTGGACGCCGATCGCATCCAACTGGAGCTATATCGACAGCACGCTCGTCATCACCTTCTGGATCACCGGCATCGTCTTCGTGGCGGTGATTTCCTTCATGGCCTATAGCGTGTTCCGCTTCCGGCACAAGCCGGGCAACCGGGCGCATTACGAGCCCGAGAACCGCAGGCTGGAGCTGCTGCTGGCAGGGGGAACGGCGGTCGGCGTCGCGGCCATGCTGGCGCCGGGGCTCTTCGTGTGGAACCAATTCATCACGGTGCCTGCCGATGCCGCATCGGTGGAGGTCGTCAGCCAGCAATGGCTATGGAGCTTCCGCCTGCCGGGCGCGGACGGAAAGCTCGGCCGTGCGCAGACGCGCGACGTTACCCCTGAGAACCCACTCGGCCTCGACAAGAACGACGCGAACGGCCTCGACGACCTCATCGTCGAGGGCGGCGAGCTGCATCTGCCTGTCGGTAAGCCGGTCCACATATTGCTTCGCTCCGTGGATGTGCTCCACGATTTCTACGTGCCGGAATTCCGTGCCAAGATGGACATGATCCCCGGCATGGTCACCTATTTCTGGCTCACGCCGACGCGAACGGGAACCTTCGAGATCCTCTGTGCCGAACTCTGCGGTGTCGGTCATCCGCAGATGCGCGGGACCGTCGTGGTCGACGAAACGGCGGACTATCAGGCCTGGCTCGATCAGCAGCAGACATTCACCCAGCTTACGGCGTCATCGGGAGAGCCGCCGCCGGTAAACTGAAGCCGGCGAAAGTGGCCAAAGGCCACTTGCCGGCTGGCAACCGGCAGATGACAGCCGGAGGCCGCATCGGGAAGGAAGGGAAGAGAGATCATGGTCGAGATTCCATCCGGCAGCATCCCATCCGCCGAAGTCGAGGATGTCGAGCTTTATCATCCGCACAGCTGGTGGACGAAATACGTGTTCAGCCAGGATGCGAAGATTATCGCCGTGCAATATTCGATTACCGCCATCTCGATCGGTATGGTGGCACTGGTGCTCTCCTGGCTGATGCGGATCCAGCTTGCCTTTCCCGGCGCTCTCTCCTTCATCGATGCCGACCACTATTACCAGTTCATCACCATGCACGGCATGATCATGGTGATCTATCTGCTCACCGCGCTCTTCCTCGGCGGCTTCGGCAATTACCTCATCCCGCTGATGGTCGGCGCGCGCGACATGGTATTTCCTTACGCGAACATGCTGAGCTACTGGATCTATCTGCTTGCGGTGCTGATCCTGGTCGCCGGCTTCTTTGCGCCCGGCGGCCCGACAGGAGCCGGCTGGACGCTCTATCCGCCGCAATCCGTCCTGTCAGGCACGCCCGGCGGCAAGGACTGGGGCATCCTCCTGATGCTCACCTCGCTGATCGTCTTCATTATCGGCTTCACCATGGGTGGCCTGAACTACGTGGTGACGGTGCTGCAGGGGCGGGCACGCGGCATGACGCTGATGCGCATGCCGCTCACCGTCTGGGGCATCTTCACCGCGACCGTGATGGCGCTCTTGGCCTTTCCGGCCCTCTTCGTCGCCTGCGTCATGATGCTGTTCGACCGCCTGCTCGGCACCAGCTTCTTCATGCCTGCCATCGTCGAGATGGGCACGCAGCTGCAGCACGGCGGCGGAAGCCCGATCCTGTTCCAGCACCTGTTCTGGTTCTTCGGCCATCCGGAGGTCTATATCGTGGCACTGCCTGCCTTCGGCATCGTTTCGGACCTGATCAGCACGCATGCGCGCAAGAACATCTTCGGCTATCGGATGATGGTCTGGGCGATCGTCATCATCGGAGCCTTGAGCTTTGTCGTCTGGGCGCACCATATGTATGTCAGCGGCATGAATCCGGCTTTCGGCTTCTTCTTCGCCACCACGACGCTGATCATCGCCGTGCCGACAGCGATCAAGGTCTATAACTGGGTGCTGACGCTGTGGCGCGGCGACATCCACCTGACGCTGCCGATGCTCTTTGCGCTCGCCTTCATCGTCACCTTCGTCAATGGCGGGCTCACCGGTCTGTTCCTCGGCAATGTCGTCGTCGATGTGCCGTTGTCGGATACGATGTTCGTCGTCGCGCATTTCCACATGGTCATGGGGGTCGCGCCGATCCTCGTCATCTTCGGGGCGATCTATCACTGGTATCCGAAGGTGACGGGACGCATGCTGGACGAGACGCTCGGACGGATCCATTTCTGGATCACCTTCCTCGGCACCTATGCCATCTTCTTCCCGATGCATTATCTCGGCCTGCTCGGCGTGCCGCGCCGCTATTTCGAGATGGGGGAGACAGCCTTCGTTCCGCCTTCGGCCCATACGCTGAACATTTTCATCACCATCATGGCGCTGATTGTCGGGGCTGCCCAAATCGTCTTCCTGTTCAATCTGGTCTGGAGCCTTTTCCGGGGCAGGGAGGCAGGCGGCAATCCTTGGCGGGCAACGACGCTCGAATGGCAGACGCCCCAGACGCCGCCGGCGCACGGCAACTGGGGCAGGGAACTGCCTGTCGTCTACCGCTGGGCCTATGATTACAGCGTGCCGGGAGCGGCGGAGGATTTCATTCCGCAGAATGTGCCGGCAAGCGGCGGCGTCACACGGGAGGTTCCGGCATGAACGTCATGCTGATCTTCCTTGCCGCGGTGGCCGTCATCATCATCTGGTGGCTCTCCGGGCAGCGGCTGACCTCGAAGCCCTGGCTTGAAACAGGGTCTGTGCAGGTGCCGGCGCATGACGATACCGGCCGGCAGCTGTCACCGGTGCCGGCGGTCAAACTCGGCCTCTTCGTGTTTCTCGGCGTCGTCGGCGCGCTGTTCAGCCTTGCCGTCAGCGCCTATTTCATGCGCATGGCCTCCGCCGACTGGTGGGGGATGCCGATTCCGCGCCTGCTTTGGGTGAATACCGCAGCACTCGCTTTGAGCAGCGTTGCGCTGCAATGGGCCAGACGCGAAGCCCGGCACGGCCGCATGGAAAGCCTGCGGCTGGCGCTCGTGACAGGGCTTGCTCTTGCCGTCTTCTTCCTCGTCGGCCAGATCCAGGCCTGGCGGGAGCTTGACGCGGCCGGCTACGTGCTTGCCGACAACCCCGCCAACAGCTTCTTCTATATGCTCACCGGCCTGCACGGCCTGCATATTCTGGGCGGGCTTGCCGTTCTCTCGCATACGACGGTGAGGGCATTTTCAGCCGATGTCCAGCCCGAAAGGCTGCGGCTCAGCGTCGATCTCTCGGCCATCTATTCGCATTTCATGCTCGCCGTCTGGCTTCTGCTCTTCGCGCTCTTTGCCGGCTGGGCGAATGATTTCGTCGATCTCTGCCGTACGCTACTGAACTAGGAGATTTGCAGATGGCACATCCCGTCCAGACACATGGCGAGCCCGGCGTCGGGCTACCAGGCCTGCGTGGTGTCGCGGCCGATTTCAGCTCGGATCAGCGCGCCTTCAAGACCGCCTCCTGGGGCAAGGCGATGATGTGGATCTTTCTGCTCAGCGACACTTTCGTCTTCGGCTGTTTTCTGATCGCTTATATGACCGCCCGCATGTCGACGCCGGTCCCCTGGCCCAATCCGAGTGAGGTCTTCGCGCTCCATATCGGCGGCCAGGACGTTCCGCTGATCCTGATCGCGATCATGACCTTCGTGCTGATCTCGAGCAGCGGCACCATGGCGATGGCGGTCAATTTCGGCTATCGCCACGAACGCGGAAGGACCGCGGCCCTGATGCTGCTGACCGCATTTCTCGGGGCAACCTTCGTCGGCATGCAGGCCTTCGAATGGACGAAGCTGATCACCGAAGGCGTGCGTCCCTGGGAAAATCCGTGGGGGGCGGCGCAGTTCGGATCGACCTTCTTCATGATCACGGGCTTTCACGGCACGCATGTGACCATCGGCGTCATCTTCCTGCTGATCATTGCCCGCAAGGTCCGGCGTGGCGATTTCGATCTGGAACGCCGCGGCTTCTTCACCAGCCGAAAGGGCCGCTACGAGGCCGTCGAGATCATGGGCCTCTACTGGCACTTCGTTGACCTGGTCTGGGTCTTCATCTTCGCGTTTTTCTATCTGTGGTGAGGTCGTCATGAGCGAGACAACGGCGCATGCACAAAGCCAGACGGCGCCTGCTCAAACACATAGCGGGCAGCAGCACCCGATCCGGCTCTATCTCCTCGTCTGGGGCCTGCTCTTCGTGCTCAGCGCCGGTTCCTACATGGTCGATTATCTCGGCATCCAGGGCTATCTCAGGTGGACGCTGATCCTGGTGTTCATGATGCTGAAGGCAGGCCTGATCGTCGCCGTCTTCATGCACATGGCCTGGGAACGGCTGGCGCTGGTCTACGCGATCCTGCTGCCGCCGCTCCTGGTGCTGGTTTTTGTGGCCCTGATGGTATCGGAAGCGGACTATACGATCCTGACCCGGCTCGCGTTCTTCGGGGCCGGGCCGTAGGAGGCGCGGGCCGTCAGGCGGGAGACCGATCTACAAGCGCGGGTTGGACGATTCCTAAGAGTTTTAACGCACAATTTTTCTTTTCCGGCGGCAGGCGGGGACGCTTTCAGGCGGTAAACCAAGGCGTGCGAGGGAGCTGAAGGAAGATTTTTGCGTTCCGCATTTTGTGTGGAACTCTCTCCACATTCATGCGTTTGGCAGCATCTTTATGGAGCGATCGGGAGGAGATCATGCAACCGAAGATCAGAACGGATGCACCTGCGGACCGCTGGATCGGCGCTGTGGAACTTGCGATCGTGCAGAAGGCCTTCGACCGGCTTTGCGCGGAGCGCGGCTGGTCACGCGACTGCACTGAGGCGCGTGAACTCGCTCGTGTGACAATCGACCTTTACCGGCAGGGTGCCGACAGCGAATACAAGCTGCACACCATGTTGTCAGGCTCCGATTTCAAGACACCAGCCCTGTGAGCGGGCTATGAGCAACATCGTAGCATTTCCGCGCCGTAACCTCCGCCCGCCGCGGCCGTTCTATGTCGGCTCGGCAAGACAGGTGGAAGGCCGTATCGCCATCCTGGAAACGATCGCAAAGATCACCGTTCGCGATGGTGCCTTCACGCCCTATGAACAGGCAGCCCTGCTGGCAAAGCTCAGGACCGCGATACGGGCGGAATGCGTTGCACACAAGCTTTCGCCGGAAGAGCAGATCGAAACGATGCGCTATGCCGAGCGGCTTTTCGACGATATCCTCGAGAGCGTCAACGACTGAAGCGGCTCTCTTCGCTTCTCCTGTTCAGCTTAAAGACCCTGTTTCAAACCTCTCCAAGATCGAGCAACGAGTGTCATAGGGGGAGGGTTTTGAAAAGGTCCGTTTGCGCCCGGAGCCTCCTCATCTGCCTGCCGGCATCTTCTCCCCGGCGGGGAGAAGAGGTATGTCGTAAACGTCTCCGCACTCTCCAAGGCGTCGTATGCACGTCCCTCGACCTTGGTCGGGTTAAGGCGAGGGGCTTCGGACGAGACGCCATCGGATAGGGAACAGCAGCATGGAACAGGCTCTTCGGCGCACCGTCATGACGGTCGCGCTTCTCAATCTCGGCTATTTCGGCGTGGAATTTGCGGTAGCACTGGCGATCGGTTCCGTCTCGCTGCTCGCCGACAGCGTGGATTTTCTCGAAGATGCCTCGGTCAATCTGCTGATCTTCTTTGCCATGGCATGGTCGGCGAAAAGCCGGGCGCGGGTCGGCATGGGCATGGCAGGCATCCTGCTCGTGCCGGCGCTCGCCTTCCTGGTGACGGCGTGGGGCAAGATCGTCCATCCGGTGCCGCCGCTGCCCGTGCAGCTGTCGCTTGCGGGTCTCGGGGCGCTCGCCGTCAATCTCTTCTGCGCCTATATCCTTGCCGCCCACCGCCATGCCGGCGGCTCGCTGACGCGGGCTGCGTTTTTGTCGGCCCGCAACGATGCAGCCGCCAATATCGCCATCATCGCCGCCGGTCTGGTGACGGCCTATCTCTGGCATTCGATCTGGCCCGATCTCGTCGTCGGGCTTGCCATCGCGCTTATCAACCTCGATGCGGCGAAGGAAGTTTGGGAAGCGGCGCGGGAGGAGCATGAAGCCGTGCCGTAGGCTGTGCTTCGACAAAAAAGAAGCCGGCCAGGGGCCGGCTTAGACGAACACGGCTGAACAGGGGATACTGGGCCGGTTCCTTGCATTTCGTGACTGACAATAAATTTCATTACAATGCCGAGGTCAGCAGAGAGGCGTAACGAGATCGCCGAAGGGGCGGCTCCGCAAAGGGGTGGCGGCGGGCGGGAGCCGATGCTGTCCTCGCGTGTGTTTATGGGGGATGAACATCACCGATTGATGACATGGGAAGCCGGGAGGTGATTTTCTTTCACCCGGCAGATGACCCGCGATAGCGTCCGATGCCTGATAGGATCGGCGGATGGGACAATGGTGTGAATTCAGTGTTCAGACCCGCCGGGATGTCAAAGCTTCATAATGGGACTATATAGCGGGCCAAATTCGACTGATATCCGCAAAGAGCCCCTATGGCACCGATCATTTCCGTCCAGAATCTCACCAAGACCTATGCAAATGGCTTCCAGGCGCTGAAGGGCATCAACCTCGAAATCGAGCGCGGCGAAATCCTGGCGCTGCTCGGGCCGAACGGGGCGGGCAAGACAACGCTGATCTCGATCATCTGCGGCATCGCCAATCCGAGCGGCGGCGCGGTCGTGGTCGACGGGCACGATGTGGTGAAGGATTTCCGTGCCACGCGCACGCTGATTGGCCTCGTGCCGCAGGAACTGACCACCGACCAGTTTGAGACGGTGTGGAACACAGTGAGCTTTTCGCGCGGGCTGCATGGCAAGAAGGCCAAGCCGGCCCATATCGAGAAAGTGCTGCGCGACCTGTCGCTCTGGGACAAGAAGGACAATACGCTGCGCCAGCTCTCGGGCGGCATGAAGCGGCGCGTGCTGATCGCCAAGGCGCTGTCGCACGAACCCTCCATCCTCTTCCTCGACGAGCCGACAGCCGGCGTCGACGTGACGCTGCGCAAGGATATGTGGAAGGTCGTCGAGCGGCTGTGTGCCGAAGGCGTCACCATCATCCTGACGACACACTACATCGAAGAGGCCGAAGAGATCGCCGACCGCGTCGGCGTCATCAATGGCGGCGAGCTGCTGCTGGTCGAAGACAAGCAGGCGCTGATGGCCAAGCTCGGCCGCAAGCAGCTTATCCTCGAACTCAACGATCCGCTCGACACGCTGCCGGACTGTTTTGCCGGCAACGGCCTGTCGATCGAGGCAGAGGGAAACCGGCTGGTCTACGAATTCGATACGCGCGACGAGCACGAAAGCGTCGCATCGCTGCTGACGCGCCTCGGCGAGAACAACATCCATTTCCGGGATCTCTCGACGCGGCAGAGCTCGCTCGAAGACATTTTCGTATCGCTGGTGGGAGCCGCAAGATGAACTTCGAGGCGATCAAGTCGATCTACTATTTCGAGATGGCGCGCACGCGCCGCACGCTGCTGCAGAGCGTGGTTTCCCCCGTCATTTCCACCTCGCTCTATTTCATCGTCTTCGGTGCTGCCGTCGGCTCGCGCATCCAGCAGGTGGAGGGCGTCTCCTACGGTGCTTTCATCACGCCCGGCCTGATCATGCTGACGCTGCTCGGCCAGTGCATCGGCAACGGCTCCTTCGGCATCTATTTTCCGAAATTCACCGGCACGATCTACGAGATCCTGTCGGCCCCCGTCGCCATGACGGAAATCCTGATCGGCTATGTCGGGGCGGCGGCCACCAAGGGGCTGATCATCGGCACCATCATCCTCCTGACTGCCAATCTCTTCGTCGATGTCCGCATCGAGCACCCCTTCATGATGGTGCTGTTCTTCCTGCTGACGGCAATCAGCTTCAGTCTGTTCGGCTTCATGATCGGCATCTGGGCGACGAATTTCGAACAGCTGAACTTGATCCCGATGCTCGTCGTACCGCCGCTCACCTTCCTCGGCGGCAGCTTCTACTCGATCAACATGCTGCCGCCCTTCTGGCAGGCCGTCAGCCATTTCAACCCGGTGCTCTACCTCGTCAGCGGCTTCCGCTGGAGTTTCTACGGGATCGCTGACGTCAACCCGCTGGTCAGCCTCGGCATGATTTCGCTGTTTCTGGTGATTTGTCTCAGCACGCTCGGCTGGATCTTCAAGACGGGCTATCGGCTACGCAACTGATCGGCGGACCGCCATCGGCAAAAACTGTATAGACAGTACAAAGTCGTTCACATTTTGTTCGCGGATGCTAGTCTGACCTAGCTGTCATATGCGGAGGAGGAGAGTCGTGGCGGAGCAACAGACGAAGTTCGAGCGGTTCAAGGCGCTGCATCAGCGGGATGAGGCATTCGTCATTCCGAACCCATGGGATGCTGGCTCGGCGCGGATCCTGACAGGCCTTGGTTTCGAAGCCCTGGCAACGACCAGCGCCGGCTATGCCTTTTCCAAGGGCAAGCGGGATTCATTTGCCAGCCTGACGCGCGGCGAGATCCTCGACAATGCCGCGGAGATCGTCGGAGCGACCGATCTTCCCGTATCCGCCGATCTCGAAGACGGGTTCGGTGCCGCGCCCGAGATCTGCGCCGAAACGATCCGGCTGGCCTCTGCTGCCGGGCTGGTCGGCGGATCGATCGAAGACGCAACCGGCGATCCGGCAAGGCCGATCTATGATCTCTCACAGGCCGTCGAGCGTGTGCAGGCCGCGGCGGAAGCGGCGCGGACACTGCCTTTCCTGCTGACGGCAAGGGCGGAGAATTTTCTGTGGGAGCGTCCCGATCTCGATGACACGATCAGGCGGCTGCAGGCTTTCTCGGCAGCCGGCGCCGATGTGCTCTATGCGCCCGGCCTGCCTGATATCGAAGCGATCAGAACGGTCTGCGCCGCCGTCGACAAGCCCGTCAATGTCGTGATGGGGCTGAAGGGGCCGCGCTATCGCGTTACCGAACTCTCGGCTGCCGGGGTGCGCCGTGTGAGTGTGGGCGGGTCCTTTGCGCGCGCCGCACTGGGTGCACTGCTGCGGGCGGCCGAGGAGGTGAAATCATCGGGCACCTTCACTTATGCCGCCGATGCGATCCTGGCGGCAACGCTCAGCCAGCTTATGTCGCAGGAGAAGCGGGGCGACCGGGAGTAGGGCTGCTCTACGTCTCAGCCCTTCTTCTTGCGCTGCCCCTTGCCAGACCGGGGGCGAAAATCGACGAGCAGGGATTTCAGTTCGAGTTCGCGTACGCGCCGGGCTGCTTCGTCCGGGCTCACCCAGTCCAGCACGCGCTGGCCGACTTCCCGGAATTGCTCTTGGGTGTGCGCCACCTCGATCTGAAAGATATCGACGATGCAGGGAACGACGTCGCCGTCATCGAGCTCCTTGAGATAGGTATAGCGGCCGACCGGCTGCTTGCTGACGGCTCCGCGCACGCCGGCTTCCTCCCAGGCCTCGGTAGCGGCCGCCTCATGCGGCTTCTTCTTTTTCATCGGCCAGCCCTTGGGAATGATCCAGCGGCGGCTGTCACGCGTGGTGACGACGAGGACTTCGATCTCGGGGTGGTCGGTCTCGGCACCGGGGTTCGTATAGCGGAAGCAGAGCGCGCCATATTGCTGGCGAAAGGCGCCGGAGAATAGCTTCTCCGGCCGTCCTGCAAGCTGCTTCAACAGGGGTCTCGATGGACCGGTGCGAGATTTTGCACCTTTTTTGCTGGATTTCATGACATCAAGCATTGTCAACTTTTACTTTTTCGATCAATTGCCTGCGACGCTTTATGACACATTTATGACAGTCTCCGATGACCGTCGCCCGCACAGGGAAGGATCGCCTGATATGATGAGCGTGTTTCGTAAGATGATGCCGCGGGAGGACCGCTTCTTCGAGATGTTCTGCAGGCATGCGAAAACCGTCGTGGCGGCAGCCGAGGCAATGGAGAAGCTCCTGAAAGGCGAGGCGGTTCAGGAGAATTGCGACCGCATTATCGCCCTGGAGGACGAGGCCGACGAAATCACTCGCGAAGTAATGCTCGCCATCCGCCGCAGCTTCATCACGCCCTTCGATCGTGGCGACATCAAGGATCTGATCCAGTCCATGGACGATGCGATCGACATGATGCACAAGACGGTGAAGATCATACGGCTTTTCGAGCAATCGAGCTTCGATCCGCTGATGCGGGAACTGGGCGGCGAGATCGTCAAGGCTGCCGGCCTGATGCAGCAGGCGATCGGGCTGCTCGACAGGATCGGCGCCAATGCCCATCAGCTGTCGGCGATCGCCGAGGAGATCACGCGGGTCGAGGGCCGTTCTGACGAACTGCATGACGAGGGGCTGAAGGACCTCTATCGCAGGCATGGTGCCAGCGGCAATGCCATGGCCTACATGATCGGCAGCGAGATCTACTCCAACCTGGAAAAGATCGTCGATCGGTTCGAGGACGTGGCCAATGAAATCAGCGGCGTCGTCATCGAGAACGTCTGATGGAAGCCACTCTCTCCCTTCCGCTGCTGATCGGCCTGATCGGTGTGGCCCTGTTCTTCGATTTCCTGAACGGACTGCATGACGCGGCGAATTCGATTGCGACGATCGTTTCCACCCGGGTTCTGAGGCCGCAATATGCCGTCGCCTGGGCGGCCTTCTTCAACTTCATCGCATTTCTGTTTTTCGGCCTGCATGTCGCCGAAACCCTCGGCACCGGCATCATCGATCCCTCAATCGTCTCGCCGCAGGTGATCTTTGCGGCGCTGATGGGGGCGATCGTCTGGAACATCGTCACCTGGCTGTTCGGCATTCCCTCGTCTTCGTCGCATGCGCTGGTCGGCGGACTGGTCGGGGCCGGACTTGCGAAGGTCGGCTTCAGTTCCATCGTCTGGAGTGGCCTCTTGAAGACAGTCGGTGCGATCGTCATGTCGCCGGCAATCGGTTTCCTGCTGGCGCTGTTTTTCGTGCTCGTCGTCTCATGGATGTTCGTGCGCCAGACGCCGTTCGCCGTCGACCGCACCTTCCGTTTCATGCAGTTCGTCTCGGCATCGCTCTATTCGCTCGGTCATGGCGGCAACGATGCGCAGAAGACGATGGGCATCATCGCCGTTCTTCTCTTCAGCCAGGGTCATCTCGGCGGGAGCTTTCATGTGCCGCTCTGGGTCGTCATCTCCTGCCAGTCGGCCATGGCGCTCGGCACGCTCTTCGGCGGCTGGCGGATCGTTCACACGATGGGCTCGAAGATCACGAGGCTCAACCCGATGCAGGGATTTTGCGCCGAAACCGGCGGGGCGCTGACGCTGTTCGGTGCGACGTGGCTCGGCATCCCCGTCTCGACGACGCATACGATCACCGGCGCGATCATCGGCGTCGGCGCGGCGCGGCGTCTTTCGGCCGTGCGCTGGGGTATTGCCGGCAATATCGTCATTGCCTGGATCATCACCATGCCGGCTGCCGCCGCTATCGCCGCCGCCTGCTATGGGATTGCAAACCTGTTTGCCTGAGGGCAAGGGTTTGCTCATGCATCGGATACCCTAATTTTAGGGGTCGCTATTTTCGATTCGGCGTTGTGCTCTATTCTTCATGCAAGGAGAAGGAGACAACGAGCGGACTATGCATCCATCCAGGCATTTATCTGAATTGAACAAGAAAATCCCGGCAAAGGCGGGCGGCCGCTGGGTTGACCAGAGCGGTGCCATCTGCTGCCGCGTCGAGAGGGGCGGAAGGCTGAGCGTGCTGCTGATCAGCAGCCGAGATACCGGACGATGGGTGATCCCCAAGGGTTATCCGGAGCGGAGGGAAAAGCCCTATCGGTGTGCTCAGCGCGAGGCTTTCGAAGAAGCCGGGATCATCGGCAAGGTGAGGAAGAAGCCGCTCGGCTATTACACCTACCTGAAAGATCATGAGACGCCGTTGACGGTTTCGATCCATCTGTTGCGGCTGGCGAGCGAGGCGGCGCATTTCCGCGAATATGCCCAGAGGCAGAAGATCTGGATTTCGCCGGCAGAGGCAGCGCTGCTTGTCGAGGAGCCTGAGCTGCAGGCGCTCTTCCGCTCCATCGACGCGGACAATCCCCTGACATCGCAGGACCGGCTGAAGCCGCGGCGGATCACCGGTCGGCGACCGGTGCATGAGCCGGCGGTGTCGCTCGCCACGTCGCCGGCCTCACACTGACTGCCCCCATTTCTGTGGAATGCCCCATGGAGTGGCGAAGGCCCGGCATACGGGCCTTCGCGCAATAGGCTACCTGGGACTGCCGGTTGCCAGAGGTCCCCAGGAGAGCTCGCGATCCGCGACGGTCGCAAGATCGATCACCACTTCGATACCGGTCCTGATACGCCGCCGCAGGATGTCGGCGCGATCCGAGCTCGTCCCGAGCAGACCTCTCTCGTGGAGCATCTGGAGCCGCGTGCGCGAAAGCCTCAGCTCGGATGCCAGCAGACGGTCGAGGCGTATGCCCGCAGGCAACGGTACCACCAGTTCGATTTCCAGCCGCGTCCAGCCGGCAGTCTCTCGCAGCACCTCTCTCGCAATATCGAATTCCGGGAATTCGTCGATGCGCTGCGATTTGCGTTTCAAGGCATCGAGGTTGAAGCTTTCCGTCCGGATCCATCTGATATCGTTGGATTGCAGCGCTTCCAGAGTGGCCGGATCGATATCGCGGACGTTCTGGCGCTCGAAGAGTGGCCGGTTCCAGGTCTTGTCGCAGGTGAGGCATTTGTAGATGAGCCAGGCATCCAGCTTGCGGCCGTTGGCATTCAGCCTGATCTTGTCACTGGATTGAAAGGCTCTCAATCCGCCGCATCCGCCACAGGCGATCCAGGGCTGGGGGGCGGTTTTCGGCGTAACGGTCCATCGGACCCGTAAAGTATCGCACATAAGTCTTGGTCTTCCGTTCGGAAGTCCACCAAGATGGCGCGAGAGAAATGCCTTGAGGGCGCGGTGTGGCGATGCTTTGGGGTGGCTGAAGAGCAGAGACAGCGGAGCTGCGCTGGCGATCGGAACAATGCCAAACCGGTCTCTTGCCGCCACCCGATGAACGCATTCATACGCCGACAGCTGCCGCCATCAGGTCGTACGGGTGAAACTGGATTGAGACCGGTTCTTACTTAGGCAAAGTCTACCTCGATGCGCCCATGCTCTTCGAGCGCAGGGATAGCAAATGATCCGGCCGAACGGGAGTGTCATACCGCAGTCCACGAGAGGGAACTGTCGTCTGCGGCATTTCTGCAACTTTCTGCCTAAGATCACGCGAGCAGAGCTCTGCCATTGCCCGCCATGACAGCTCAGGCAGGGCGCCGGCCCCGATTTCCGGTTCAGCCGACGCGCTGAAGCTGGATTTCGCGATCGTGCAGAAAGCAGGCCTTGGTGAACAGCCTGAGATCGAGCTGGTTCGGCAGGCGGACATCCTGAAGACGCGGCAGGCTCTTACCGTCGGCCTCGAAGGACCGGTCGATCTGCGAGATGAAGGCCAGCACGATGCCGGTTTCGCGGGCAAAGCTGCGAAGCGCGGTCACCTGTTCAGAAAGGCTCGGTTTGATGCGCTGCTGGTCGAGGATCTGCAGATAGTCGATGACGGCAACCGTGCCTTTGGGCGCGCCCGCGAGATGGCGCATGATGTAATCGGCGCTGATCTCGTCCGAGGTGACGATCTCGATCTTTTCGCCCAGCACGTGGCCTTCGGGCAGGGCATGCAGGCGCTGCAGGGTCTGCGCTTCGGTATATTCGAGCGTGAAGAAGGTCGCCCTTCGGGCCTGCCTGACGGCATCGAGCAGAAGTTGCAGGCCGAGCAGGGTTTTGCCGTGGCCGGGGCGGGCGGCAATCAGCAGCAGATCGCCATCAGCAAGCTGCGACAGCATGGGAGATGCAGTTGACTCATGCTGGGAAGAAAGCAAGCTCCAGGCCGTAAAGCCTTCCTCCTGCGCGATGCGATCGAGCGCCTGATGGAGCGGGATCGTGTCGGTACGCGCCAGCAATTTCGCCCGGCGCTTCAGCTGGTAGATGGGTGCAGACAGTTTCATTCAAACCTCCATTGCGAGCCGGAAACGCAACCCCTCCTTATGCGGTGCTCGAACAGATGGTTCGATGGTGGATTGCCCCGCATGGACGATGCTTTCCCGGATGGAGGGAGGAGGCTTGGGTCGAGCCTTGCCCAAGAGGTAGCGGGCGGCGCGATTCGCGGCAAGCTGGAATGACGGACCGGTTAGGGCTCAGAGCCGGCATCAATCCGTCACACCTGCAATATCCTCCTGAATGAATTTGATCAGCATCAGGCTTGCGCACTGGCTGAGCAGGCGGTCCCGTTCATCGGCGAGATCCTCCTCGAAGCGCCTGCAGAGCCGCTCATAACTCCGCCGGAACGGCGAGGCGGGCAGGTATTTGACCTCCATACGCAGCCGCGTTTCCTGCAATTCCGTCAGATCTGGCACTGTGTGCATGGCCGGCGTCCTCTTATGAGCTATATGCTGACATGGGAGGAATTTCCTTGAAGTCGACCATGCCTGTTACCTGCGAGGTGCGCTACCGCCTCGATCCGAACAAACGCGCCGAATTCGAAGCCTATGCCGAAGTCTGGATGCAGCTCATCGAGCGCTATGGCGGAACACATCACGGATATTTCATGCCGCGCGAAAAGCCCGATGGTGCAGGCTTGAGTTTTCCCGGCGCCGGGGCGGATGGGGCAGGCAATATTGCGATAGCGCTCTTCACCTTTCCGGATGAGGAGACCTATCTCAGCTACCGCGCCAATGTCGCTGCAGATCCCGACAGTATCGCAGCCAACGCGCGCTTCGGCGCCGATCCGCCGTTCAAGAGTTACGAGCGCCTGTTCCTGCGGCCGCTGCCGCGTAGCAAATAGGGCGGAGAGCTCAGTATCCGCCGGCTGAAAGAGATCAGTCTGCAATTCCCGACAGCAAACAGACAGCTTCGTCGCGCTACCCGATTGTCGTCGCCCGCTAGGGGCCGCAGCAAAAGGGTAAAATCATGAAGCTGAAACTGATCGCCGCTCTTACAATCCTGTCGCTCTCGCCGGCCTTGGCGCTCGCGAGCCCAAGCTGCACGAAGGAGCCGAAATCCAAGTGGATGTCCGAGGAGGCCATGAAGGCGAAGATCGAGGCCATGGGCTACAAGATCAAAACCTTCGAGGTCACCGGCAATTGCTACGAGATCTACGGCAAGGACAAGAACGGCGAGCGCGCCGAAGTCTATTTCAATCCGGTTTCCGGCGAGATTGTCCAGAAGGGCGATTGAGCGATGTCCGCCATCTCATTGAAGAAGAAGGAGGAGGAGGGCCAAGAGCCCTCCGAAGCCGCCACGGAGACAATCAGGGTCTGGGACCCGGTCGTCAGGCTGTTTCACTGGACTGTCGTTACGGCCTGCGCGCTCAATCTCTTCATCCTCGAAGAGGGCAAATACTGGCACCGCATCACGGGTTATATCGTGGCTGCGGCAATTGTCATTCGCATCATTTGGGGTTTCGCCGGTACAAAACACGCTCGCTTTTCCGATTTCCTGCCGACGCCGCGCAGGGTGATGGAGCAGATCCTCGATATGATCGACGGCAACGAGAGACGCTATCTTGGTCACAACCCGCTGGCATCGGTTATGATGCTTGCCCTGATGGCATTGCTGGCGGCAACGGCGCTAACCGGCTGGATGACGACGCTGGATGCCTTCTGGGGCGAGAAGTGGCTGGAGAAGCTGCATGGCACCATCGCAAACGGCATCATGGTGCTTGCCCTCATCCATGCGGGTGCGGCCATCGTCGAAAGCTGGAGACACAAGGAAAACCTCGTCTGGTCGATGGTCACGGGTCGAAAGAGGGCATGAGGATACTGCTGATCGAGGATAGTTCCCGGCTTCGCGAGCTGCTTTGCGAAGCCATCCACGATGTCGGCTGGAAGATCGATGCCTTCGCGCTCGCGCAGGAGGGGCGGCTCGCATTGCAGGAAGCGGACTATGACCTGCTGCTTCTCGATCTCGGCCTGCCTGATGAGGACGGGATCGCGTTTCTCAGGTCGCTCAGGGCCGCAAGGATTCAGATGCCGGTTCTGGTGCTGACCGCGCGCAGCGCGATCGACGAACGCATCGCCGGGCTCGATGCCGGCGCGGACGATTATCTCGTAAAGCCGTTTCACAACGGTGAGCTGATCGCCCGCATCCGCGCCCTGACGCGGCGCGCGCCGGCTACCGTCATGCCCGTCCTGGAATTCGCCGCACTTGAATATGATGTGGCCTCGCGCCGGGTGGTCTGTGCGGGTACCGAGATTGCGCTTGCGCCCTCCGAAAAAGGGCTGCTCGAACTTCTGATGCGCAATGGCGGCCAGGTTGTGCCCAAGCCGAAGATCGAGCATGCGTTCTCGGAATTCGGAGATGAGCGCAGCAGCAATGCCGTCGAGCTTGCCGTTTCCCGGCTGCGCAAGAAACTCGAAGGACATCCGACAAAGGTGCTGATCGAGACAGTCAGAGGTGTCGGATACATGATGCGGGAGGCGCGCGCATGAGCGGCCGGTCGCCGACACTGGGCGCGATCCTGGCCCGGCGTATCGCCTTCTTCGCGGTGCTGGCCATGGTGGTGCAGCTCGCCGTGATCTTCTCCGACTATTACTGGAATGTGGGGGAGCTTTCACGGCTCTTCGTAGAGCAGGAGACCGAACGGCTGGCCTCCGGCATCGCAGTGGAGGACGGCGCCGTCCGCTATTGGCTTCCTGAGAGCGTCCAGGGGCGCTACGGGCAGGCGCAGACCGGCTATGTGGCCCGCATCCGCGAGGCCGATGGCGGGTTTGTTTTCCAGTCCTGCGACGCCGCCTGCGAAAGCCGTTTCCTGCCGCCGGACGTGAACCCTCCGGATTTCTGGCTGCGGTCGCTGGAAGCCGGCAAACCGCTGACGCTGGTGGGCGGGCGCGCGTTCACGATCGGCGGACGGCGTTTCCTCGTCGATGTCGCGACGATGGGAGATCCGCAGGATGTCGTATCGGATGTCCTCTGGAATGAGGTGATCGAACATATGATCGTGCCGATGAGCATTCTGCTGGTGCTCGTGCTTGGCGCCACCCTGCTTTCCGTGCGCCAGGCGCTGAAGCCGGTGCGGATCGCGGCCGAAGCGGCCGAACGGATCGACCCGATGGATTCCCGTTCGCATCTGCAATTCCAGGATATGCCGCGGGAGATCGCCCATCTCGCCGAGGCCGTCAACCGGGCCTTCGAACGTGTCGGCGAACTGATGAAATCCCAGAAGATCCTGACATCGGGCATCGCGCACGAGGTGCGCACGCCGCTTGCGGCGATCAAGCTGGAGCTTGGCCATATCGACCATCCGCGGGCGCGCAAGGCGGAGGCGGACCTCGACGATCTCGTGCGCTTCGTCAGCCAGATCACCGCCCTCGCAAGGCTGGATACCTTCGATCACGGCATGTTCGAGGAGGTCGATCTCGTCGAGCTTTCATCCAGCGTCGTGGAACAGCTTGCCCCCTGGGTCTACGAAAACGACCATTCGCTGGAATTCTCCGCGCAGGTCGATGCCGCCATCGTGCAGGGTGTGCCGGCCCTGCTCAAAGATGCCGTGCGCAACCTGATCGAAAATGCCGTGCGCCATACGCCTATCCGTACCGCCATTATCGTGCGTGTTGCCAATGGCCGTATTCGAGTCGAGGATCAGCATCCCGCCGCCGTCAACACTTTTGCCACGCAAAGCGACGGCCTCGGGATCGGCCTCAAGATCGTCGAGCGCATCGCCGCGATTCATCGGGGTTCACTGCGCTGCTCCGGCTCCCAGCGGGGCCACGCCTTCGATCTGGAAATCGGCTCCTGATTTTCCAAACGGGTGGCGTATCCTCATGCTTCGCGCAGCGATGAGGCGGTTCGGCCCCGCAATCCCAATCCCTCTCAGCACTCAAGCGCCGGTGGCGTAACGGACTCGTGGCGCTCCGGCCCGGCATTTCATCCTTGTCACTGATTGGAGATATCCATGATCAAACTAGTCGTCATATCCGGCTGCTCCGGCGGCGGGAAATCCACTCTGCTCGAAGAGCTTTCCCGGCGCGGCTACGCCACCGTCGAGGAGCCCGGACGGCGGATCGTGAAAGAGGAGCTGGCCGGGCAGGGCGCGGCCTTGCCCTGGGTCGATCCGGTGGCATTTGCCAGACGCGCGATCGCGATGGCGCTCGATGATCAGGCGCTGGCAGAGACGCAGGCGGGCTGGACGTTTTTCGATCGCGGTCTGATCGATGCCGCCGCCGCGCTGCAGGCCGCTACCGGAGAAGCGGTGCTGGAGACCCTCCGGGATCGGCATCGTTACTACCAGACGGTGTTTCTGACGCCGCCGTGGCCGGAGATCTATGTCAATGATCCCGAGCGGCGGCATGGTTTCGAGGAGGCGGTTGCCGAATACGAGCGGCTGACTGCGGCCTATCCTGAAATCGGCTATGAACTCGTCATCCTGCCGAAGACAGACGTTGAAACCCGCGCGGATTTTCTGCTGCGCAGGCTGGCGGCTGACAATTTTCTGGGAACCAAGCGCGATCCTTGTCGTTCCTGATGCAACGCGGCAGCCTTGTTCCCTCCCGAAGGTTCGTCGTTCCCAGCGATCGCCGCGTTTATCCTGCAAATGAAGACCCCTCGGTCCTGCTCCCGGGCCGAGGGGTCTTTTATCCGGATCTAAATCTGGTTCCGGGATTATCCGCCTTCCGGTGAAGCTCTGAGATAGCCGATGACGGCGCGTTTGACGCGCAGCGTCAACCCGTTTCTGTCCTCCTCGCCATGCTCGCCGGCGGCATCGATCATGCCCTTGACGATCGCTACCACATCGCGCGCCGCAACATCGATATCGGGTTGCGCCGGCATGTCCGGCCGCAGCAGCGCCTCGCGGGTGAGCTCGAAGAAGCGGCGCTTGACCTGCTCGGTCTCCGCATCGAGCGGCAGGCGCGCTTCTTCATAGTCCAGCAGACGGGCAAGAGCAGGGCGTTCAAGCTGCTGGCGAACGCATGGGGCGATCAGGGCGGAGAGCGCCGCTTCGCCCGTCGATTGATCGGCAGCACTTTCCGCATCTCTGATCAGTGACATGGTCTGGCGCAGGATCAGCGCACCGATCAGCGCATCCTTGCGCGGGAAATACTGATAGAGCGAGCCGACGCTGACTCCGGCTCTTTCGGCCACCGCATTGGTAGAGAAACCCTCATGGCCGCGCTCCTCCAGAATGCGAGCGGCGGCTTCGACGATCACGTTGACCGTCGCAAGCGAGCGGGCCTGTTTGGGCGCTTTTCTGGGCGCGGAGCGGCTTTCGGACATCGCTGAAAACGGGCCTTGAAATGCGAGTAGCGGGAAAGCGAGTTATCGCTCACATTACCGACGTCGGATCAAGCGCACAAGCGATCGGGCAGCACAACGAGGTCGAGTTCATTTGACGCGTCACCGGAGCCGGTGAGGCGCATACGCCTTGGCGTGCCTGCGATCTCCTGAGCCGGAACAGAACGGAGAATGACACATGTCGAACGAGATCAAGACCGCCATCGTCACCGGCGCATCCAGGGGCATCGGTGCGGCGATTGCCAGACGGCTCGCAGCCGATGGCTTCCGGACGGTCGTCAATTATGCGGGAAGCGCTGGGCAGGCCGAAGAGGTGGCCGCGGCCATCGCGGCAGGCGGCGGCAGGGCGCTCGCGCTCCGCGCCGATGTCTCGGACTCAGGGGCGGTTGCCGACCTCTTCCAGCGCACGGAAGCGGAGTTCGGAACCGTCGACGTGCTCGTCAACAATGCCGGCGTCGCCACCTTCGGCCCGCTTTCCGACGTGAGCGACGAAGACTATCAGCGCCTGATCGCCGTCAACCTGACCGGCACTTTCAACGGCATGCGCGAGGGTGCAAGACGGGTGCGCGACGGCGGCCGCATCATCAATCTCTCCACCAGCATCATCGGCCATTATTCGCCGGGTAACGCCGTCTACACGGCGACCAAAGCGGCGGTGGAAGCGATGACGCATATCCTCGCCAAGGAACTCGGCCACCGCGGCGTCACCGTCAATGCCGTGGCGCCCGGGCCTGTCGCGACCGAACTGTTGCTCGCCGGCCGCTCCCTGGAGCTGATCCAGCACCTGACGAACGAAATCCCACTCGGCCGGCTTGGGCAGCCGGAGGATATCGCTCGCATCGTCTCGTTTCTCGCGAGTGCGGAAAGCGGCTGGGTCAATGGGCAGGTGATCAGGGCGAATGGCGGGCGGAATTGAGTTCCTCCGCCGCTTGACACGAAAAACGACGGCGCGCATAAAAACCATATGGGGTTGCGATCACCCCACGAGGCGACATGCCGAAGAATCGCGTCCATGAAACCGAACACCGGAGGACGCGTCATGCCTTCATTTCTCGAAATATCTTCAGACAAATTGAACCGTATGGTCGGCACACCCAATGCGCCTGTCATCGTCGACGTGCGCGTCGACGATGATTTCGCCCGTGATCCGAGGCTCGTGCCGGGCTCGATCCGTAAATCCCATACCAATATCGACGAATGGGCGGCCGGCTTCGCCGGGCCGGTGGTCGTCGTCTGCCAGGCAGGCGGCAAGCTCAGCCATGGGGTCGCCGCCCATATCCGCCATGCGGGCGGCGCTGCGGAGGTGCTGGAAGGCGGCTTCGAAGCGTGGATAGGCTCGGGCGGCGTGGCCGTGCCCGTCGACAGGCTGCCGCCGCGCGACCGGCAGGGACGGACCGTGTGGGTCACACGTGCGCGTCCGAAGATCGACCGCATCGCCTGTCCGTGGCTCATCCGGCGCTTCGTCGATCCCGCCGCGGTTTTTCTTTTCGTGCCTACGTCAGACGTCTTATTGATTGCCGACCGCTTCGGCGCCGTGCCTTTCGATATCGAAGAGGTCTTCTGGAGCCATCGCGGCGAGCTCTGCACCTTCGATGTAATGGTTGCGGAATTCGGCCTTACGTCGGGGCCGCTGTCGAGGCTCGCAACGATCGTTCGCGGCGCCGATACCGCCCGGCCGGATATTGCCCCCGAAGCCGCCGGGCTGCTGGCGGCCTCGCTCGGCTTGTCACGTATGTTCGTCGACGACCTCAAGCAGCTGGATGCCGGCATGCTGCTCTACGATGCCTTCTACCGCTGGTGCCGCGATGCCACGGACGAAACCCACAACTGGCCTTCCGCGAAGAAGGGGAACTGACGTGAACAGTGCCGTCACCCATGCGGCGCCCGATAGCGGGGCGCCGCCGAACCCACATGGCGTCGCCTTTGGCGAGGCCTTTCGCGTCTGGGTGCGCGTCGCAGCCCTCAGCTTCGGCGGACCGGCTGGGCAGATCGCCGTCATGCACCGCATCGTCGTCGATGAGAAGAGGTGGATTGGCGAGCACCGCTTCCTGCATGCGCTGAACTATTGCATGCTGCTTCCGGGGCCGGAGGCGCAGCAGCTGGCCATCTATATCGGCTGGCTGATGCACCGGACCGCCGGCGGCCTGGTCGCTGGGATCCTGTTCGTGCTTCCGGGTTTCCTATCCATCCTGGCGCTTAGCTATCTCTACGTGACCCTCGGCAGCGTCGATGCCGTCGAAGGCCTGTTCTTCGGTCTGAAGGCGGCGGTGCTTGCCGTCGTCATTCAGGCGGTCGTCAGGGTCGGCGGCCGTGCGCTGAAGAACAGGGCGATGATCGGGATCGCGACAGCCGCTTTCCTGGCGATCTTCGTCCTGCATGTGCCTTTTCCCCTCATCATCCTGGCGGCCGCCATCATCGGCTTCTTAGGATCGAAGTCGGGCTCGCGCCTGTTCCAGGTCGGCGGCGGGCATAAGGCAGCCGGCGGCGCGGTTCTGTCCGACGCAGACGCGCTGCTCGGGGAAGACATACCTGATCACGCGCGACCGAACCTCCGCTGGTCGCTGAAGATCTCGTCGGTCCTGCTGGTGCTCTGGCTGCTGCCGCTTCTGCTGCTCTATCTCTTCCTCGGCCCCGGCGATATCTTCACGCAGATCGGGGTTTTCTTCAGCAAGATGGCGATGGTGACATTCGGCGGCGCTTACGCCGTGCTTGCCTATGTCGCGCAGGAAGCCGTCCAGCGCTTCGGATGGCTGACGCCCACCGAGATGCTCGATGGTCTGGGCATGGCGGAAACGACGCCCGGGCCGCTGATCATGGTTCTCCAGTTCGTCGGCTTCATGGGGGCCTATCGCGATCCCGGCAGCCTCGGTCCGATGACGGCAGCCACGCTCGCCGCCATACTGACGACATGGGTAACCTTCGTTCCCTGTTTTCTCTGGATCTTCCTCGGCGCCCCCTTCGTGGAGAAGCTGCGCGGCAACGCCGCGCTGGCAGGCGCGATGTCGGCCATCACGGCGGCCGTCGTCGGCGTCATCCTCAATCTCGCGATCTGGTTCGGCCTGCACTTCCTGTTCCGGAGCGCCGGGGTTTACAGCATCGGATCCATCTCGATCGAGCTGCCCGTCTGGACGTCGCTGTCGCTGCCGTCGCTATTGCTGAGCCTTGCGGCGGCAATCGCGATCTTCCGGTTCAAGCTGGCGGTCATTCCGGTGCTGCTCGGCTGCGCCGTCGCCGGGATGCTCTGGCCGACCTGAGGCATCGCCGCCCTTGCCAGCATCATCGGAAAAACCGATGGCGTCATCGGTTTCTTCCGTTTTTCTTGCAGTCCGTAGCGAGGCATCTGCTCTCCCAGCCAAGAAGGAGATGCAGATGGCTGAGATCAGAATAGAAGGCGCAGAGATTATCATCGTGGGCGGTAGTTCCGGCATGGGGTTGGCGCTGGCGCGACGGCTGCTGGCCGAGGGGGCGCGGGTGACGATTGCCGGGCGCAGTGAGGAGAGGCTTGAAGCGGCGCGGCGGGAACTCGGTGATCCCTCCGATCTTAAGACCGCCACCCTCGATCTTGCGCGGGAGGAGGAGATCGCGGCCTTCTTTCGCGATTGCGGGCCGGTCGATCATATCGTCAGCACGGCGGCGGACATCGAAGGGGCTTACCAGCTTCTGCCGGATCTGCAGCTTTTAGCGGCGCAGCGGGTGGTCGAGAGCAAATTCTACGGGCCGCTGCTGCTTGCCAAATACGGCGCGCCCTGTCTGCCGCCGTCTGGCTCGATCACCTATACGTCAGGCGTCGCGGCCTATCGGCCGGCGGCTCGCGGTTCGGTCGTTGCGGCCGTCAATGCGGCGCTGGAAGGGCTGGTGCGGGCGCTTGCGGTGGAGCTTGCGCCTCTGCGCGTCAACGCGGTGTCGCCGGGATGGGTGGATACGCCGATCTGGAGTTTCGTGGCCGGCGACGCCAAACAGGCGACGCTGGAAGCGATGGCCAAGCGCCTGCCGGTCGGCCGCGTGGGCCGAGCCGAAGATATTGCCGATGCAATCCGCTTCCTGATCGGCAACGGTTTTACCACAGGCGCTATCCTGCACGTCGAAGGCGGGCATCGGCTGGTTTGACCGGCCGAAGTTCCTCTACTGCTGCGGAAAGCAACATGGAGAGCGCAGGCGGCTGCACACGCCGGCGCCGCCATATCAAGATCAGCGAGGCGGTGGGCGTGTCGCCCGGCCAGGGCAATTCCAGGACATCGCCGCGCTCGACGGCCGGGGTGACGGCTAGACGCGGGACAAGACCGTAACCGGCGCCCGATGCAACGAGGCGGATGATCGTCTGGATGCTGTCGGCTTGCGTGACGATAGCGGGTGCGGCAATGCCTACCTCGGCGAAGGCGGTGTCGAACAGGCGGCGATAGACGCAACCGGGTTCCGTGGCGATGAAGGGCAGGCGGCTCAGATCTGCAAGGCTCTCGGGCGGCGTGGCCGTGGAATTGCGGCCTCCAATCAGCATCAGCGGTTCCTGCGAGACGAGACGGGTCGCGAAACGTTCGTCCTGTTCTCCGCGATCGAATGTGAAGGCGATATCGATCGAGCCATCTCTTAGCCGCCCCTGCAATTCACCGCTGCCGGCGACCTTCAGCGTCAGAGCGATATCGGCATGGACCCTGCGAAATCGCGACAGAAAGGGCGCGAGTTTCTCCACCGCAATGGTTTCGAGCGTACCGATCGTCAGAGCCTGTTTCTCAAGACCGGCTGCTGTACGGGTTGCAGTCCTTGCGTCGTCGTTCAGGGCAAGGATTTCTTCGGCATAGGCCCTCAGCGTGTCACCGGCCGGTGTCAGGGTCACGCCCTGCCGGGAGCGTTCGAAAAGCTGAACGCCCAATTCCTCTTCGAGCGCCTGCATCTGGTCGCTGAGGCTCGACTGGGCGAGGTTCGCCTCGCTGGCCGCGCGGGTGAAGTTGCAATGCCTTGCGACCGCAAGGAAGGTTTTCAATTGTCGTGGGTTCATCTCGAGCTCCGTGCGCTCCATGGCAAGGATGGGCGCTCCTATATCAGGCTGCCATGCGCAGAGGGAGTCTCCGGGGGGATCCTCGCGTAGAGCCTCGCAATATTGACGGCAGACGCATGCTTGGCCAAACTTTAAACCGTCTTCGCAACAAAGGGAGACCTGCCGATGCCATCTGAGACATCCGTGATCGACTGGCTGCTCGCCTCCGATCCCGCTATCCGCTGGCAGGTGCTGCGCGATCTTCTGGACGCGCCCGAACCCGTCTGGTCTGCCGAGCGGCAGAAGGTCGAGCGGGAGGGGTGGGGTGCCAAGCTATTGTCCTTTCAGGATGCCGATGGGCAATGGGCGGGCGGTTCCTTCCTTCCCCGCGATTTCACGCGCGAGGAATGGCAGGCGACTGGCCAGCCCTGGACGGCGACGAATTTCTCGTTGACGCAGCTTCGCGAATTCGGGCTCGATCCGCACTCCGAGAGCGCCAAGAGAACCGTCGCGCTCATCGGCGCCAATTGCCGCTGGGACGAGGGCGGGCAGCCTTTCTGGGAGGGCGAGGTGGAGGAATGCATCAATGGCCGCACGGTTGGTGACGGCGCCTATTTCGGCGTCGATGTCTCGCCGATCGTCGAAAGATTGCTTGGCGAGCGGCAGTCCGACGGCGGCTGGAACTGCGAGCGGGCGAATGGCTCGCTGCGCTCCTCCTTCCACACGACGATCAATGTACTGGAGGGGCTTCTGGAATATGAGCGGGCAACCGGCGGCACGGAGCTATCGCGCGAGGCAAGACGGTCGGGGGAGGATTATCTGCTGGCGCGGCACCTGATGTGGCGGCTCAGCACCGGCGAACCGGTCGACGAGAAGTTCATGCAGTTCCTGCACCCGAACCGCTGGCGCTTCGATGTGCTGCGGGGGCTCGATTATTTTCGCGCCTCAAGCTTGCTGACCGGGGCTGCGCCTGATGTGCGACTGAAGGAGGCAATCAGATACCTCCGATCGCGGCGACTGGAAGATGGTCGCTGGCCCCTCGACTGGCGCGTCTCCGGCCGGACCTGGTTTGTAATGGATGACGGCGAGGGTGAACCCTCCCGCTGGGTGACGCTCAGGGCGCTCAGGGTGCTGAAATGGTGGGATAGCCGGCAGGCTGAACATGCCGCTGGGTGAGGCTGCTGCGACATCCGACTTTATTAGGGGAAATGAATGGCTTAGGGCGGAGTGCTGAAGGCCGAGAGCCCTGGCCTCGAACTCGTCCATCAACGGCTGGGAAGGGGCGCTTCTACGTATGCGCGCAGAACGCATCGGAGCGCCGCTCGAGACATTCAAGCAGATGGTCTTTGATGTGCTGCTGCAAGGCAAGTCGCATTGAAGGCTATTTACCCCCATTAACAAGGAATTTCAGTTCCGATTCGGGCATTTACCATCTTCTCCGACGTCATGGATCGGCAATAGTTCCAGCTTAATTCCGACATGTTCGGGCTGAAGTTTCCGGCATCGATATGCGGGCGAGGGATCAGATGCCGGGCATTCTCATTGCAACCCTGTTGGCGACTGTCTCGGCCAAGGCGCCGATGGAATATGCCAGCGGCGATCTTCTCTTTTCGGATTGTGGCGGTTCGCGGCAGTTCGTCACCGGCTATGTTTCCGGCTGGCTCGACAAATGGAACCGGGATGAGTTTCTTGCGCGGCGTGCGTTCGCAGATGCGGCCGAGGATCCGCAGGCGATGGTCAGCATAACCCGTCTCGGCCATTCGGTCGGGTGGAATATCTGCCTGCCGCCGGGCACGACACCGATCATTATCGGCGAAATGCTCTGCCACTTCCTGCAGGAGAATCCAGGCGTTCGCAGTGCCGAGGGCGACGATCTGGTGATGACCGTCGTTTCCCGCAGCTACGGCTGTCGGTAAGGCAGGCGTCAGGCATTGCTGACAAGGATGACACCAGTCACGCCCGCTTTTCAGCCTAGGCGGAAGTCATGGCTATCTCGCCGATTTCGGCCAGCGTCACCTGCTGGAATTCCCGCTCAAGCGTCTGCTCCGCGCTTGCAAAGGCGCGCTGCAGCTTGGCGTTGGCGGCGCGCTCGACCGGGCAGGAAGGGTGATCGTTTGAGAGCGGCGCATCCAGAATGGTTTCGCCCTGCAGAGCGCGCTGCACATCCAGAATGGTAATCTCGGAAAGCGGTCTCGTCAGCGACCAGCCGCCGCCGCGACCGCCCTCCGATTCGACGATGCCGTATTGGCGCAGCGAGGCCATGGTGCGGCGGACGACCACAGGATTGGTGTTGAGCATCTGGGCGATGCGCTCACTCGTTTCCCGGCCGCCCAGCAATCCCATATGGACGAGAACGTGGATCATCCGCGCCAGTCTTCCGTCTTGTCGCATCTGTGCCTCTCGATAGCGTAACAAATAGTGTTACGCTCTATTGACTCCTGTTTTCTGTAACGTAAAAAGATACGGAATTAAAGATTCAATGGCGCCCGGGTGCATTTTTTCCGGAGCGCGCCTGTTGTCGAGGAGGCAGCGATGCAGCAGCGCATGATTGAAACCGCAACGTTGAGGATGAACATTGCCGAAGCCGGCGAGGGGCCGCTGGTGCTGCTCTGCCACGGGTTTCCAGAGACCTCGCATGCCTGGCGCCATCAGATTACTTCACTTGCCGGGGCGGGCTTCCATGCCATGGCGCCCGATATGCGCGGTTATGGCCGAACGGAAAGCCCTGATGAGACCGGCGCCTATACAGTCTTTGATCTCGTGGCCGACATGGTGGCACTCGTCGATGCGCTTGGTGAGGAAAAGGCTGTTATCGTTGGCAACGACTGGGGTGCAACGGTTGCCTGGCAGGCCGCACTGATGCGGCCGGACAGGTTCCGGGGCATTGTCGCGATGAGCGTGCCTCTCATCGGCCAACCGCCCGTGCCGCCGACGAAAATCTTTCCGGCGACAGCGGATCATCTGCTCTATGTGCTCTATTTCCAGGAGCCTGGACTGGCGGAAGCTGAATTCGAGCGGAATGTGGATGTCACACTGCGCAAGATCTATGGCGCTGCCGGCGGCGAGGCGGGTCCGCGACTGCCAGGCGACGGAACGCCCAATCCGTTCGGCATGGTCTCGCGCGCATCCGGTCTTCTTGCTGATCTGCCCGACGGGGAAAGGCTGCCTGATTGGCTGCCGCAAGCCGAGCTCGACGTCTTTGCCGACGCATTCAAGGCGTCAGGCTTTCGCGGCGGGTTGAATTATTACAGGAACCTCGACCGGAACTGGGAACTGCAGAAAGCTTTGGCGGGGCTGAAGGTGGAGGTTCCCTCGCTGTTCATGATCGGCGAACGCGACATGGGCCTCACCATCCCCGGTATGCGGGAGATTATCGATGCGATGCCAGGGCTCGCGCCTGGCCTCAGGGCGACGCAGTTCGTGCCCGGTGCTGGCCATTGGCTGCCGCAGGAGCGGCCGGAGATCGTCAGCCGCGCGATTATCGATTTCGCGCAGGGCCTGTGACCGGTTTAATACCCGTCGTCCAGCATCGCATCGAGCGTGGTGATCAACTCCCGGCTGCGATCATCGGCAATGGTCCGGAAGACGCCTGCCATGCCCTTGAAGACGAGGGCGGCGGGATCGTCGGCTCCGAGAAACTCGGAGATTTCCTCCATTTCCGCCACCCAGCGATAGGCCTTCGGAAACATGTCCGGAATGGACTGGCGCAGCCGCTTCAGATGTTCGGCCTGGCTTTCGGCCAGTTCCACCTTCAGCGCCTCACTGGCGCCGTTGCGGGCGGCGGCAAGCAGCATGGCGGCAGAGAGGCCGGTAATGCCCTTGTTGATGCCGGCGTAACACATCTTCAAAGCCGAGGCGGCTCCGACCGGGCCTTTTATGGGGCGGATCTTCAGGCCGAAGCGGGAAAGCAAATCCGGCTCGCAGGCGAGATCGCCGCTGAGGCAGACGACCGGACCGGCCTTGCCCGATACCGGCGGGCCACCGATGATCGAGCCGTCGAGGACCTTGACGCCTGATGGAGCAAGGCCTGCCACAAGCTTTTCCATGGTCTTCGGGCTGATGGCATTGAGGTCGACGAAGGGCGGTTTCTTGCCGCTGTCGCGCAGCACCGGAGCGATGAGATCCGCAACCTTCTGCGCTTCGGCAGGCGGGACGATGGAGAGAATGATATCGGCCTCGGCGAATGCCGAAAGCGGAGTGGCGATGAGGCCCGCGGCGCGGGCGCGTTCGATCGTCGCTTCACTGCGCCCGTCGAGAAAAGTGATGACCTTGGCGCCGGACTCGGCGAGGCGGCGGCCAACGGCGCTGCCCATGGCCCCGGCGCCGAACAATGCAATGGTAATGGACATTGGTGGATGTGACCCTCTATGGCGGGGATGCGGAGAGACTAGGGCTAGAGGATCCGTGCCGCAAGGCGGATGCGGCTGTTAGTCCCGCATCCTTAACTCATCCGTCTGCATCTGCAAGGAGCCGAGTGTCTCAAGAAAACTCATGCCGAGCAGGCTCTGGTCGAGCCTGCCGTCTTCGGCGACGGATGCCGCGACATTGCTGCGCACGATCGGGCCGATCGCAACCTGATCGAGGGTAACAGGGGCGGCGCGTGCGCGACCGTTGGCGGTCATCACTGTCATGGAATAGGTGAGCTGCTTCGGGTCTATGCCGATGCGCAGCGCGTCGGCGTGCGAGAGCGCCACCATGCTGGCGCCGGTATCGACCAGCATCGGCACGGACTGGCCGTTGACCGACACCTCGGCCTCGAAATGGCCGTTCAGCATCTTGTGGACGATGACTTCCTGTCCGCCTTCGCTGGTCGTAACCACCACGGCGCGGCCGGGCACGAGGCCGGCAAGCAGGCGGTTGCCGACGGCCATCGCGTCCTGCCTGTAGAGATAGGCAGTGGCGAGCGCCAGGATGATGACGACCCAGATCATCAGTTGGCGCAGGGTCTGACCGATATTCTGGCGGCTGCCCCAGATTCCGGCTGTCAGCATCAGAGCGATTGGCAACAGGTAGACGAAGCGGCCGAAATCATCGCTTTCAAGGCCCATGATGGGACTCTGATCATTGTTGAGGAGCAGGACGGCAAGGCCGATGACAATGACGGCAAGCAGGAGAATGAGGCGCATCAACCGATGGCCTCCAGGGTTTTCGTCGATTCGGCAGCGAGTGCCGCGAGGCGGGTGGGCAGGTTTTCCATGATGGTCTCGCGCTCCTTGTCGGAGAAGCGCATCCATCCGGCAATTTCATCCGTTGTGCGGCCGCATCCGGCGCAAAGACCGGTGAGAGGATCCAAGGAGCATACGCGGATGCATGGTGTTCGCATGGGCGATATATCGTAATTTCACAGCGCCATGGCAAGAGCGCAGAAGGCTGCGACCTCGCAAATCTGCTGGGTGGCGCCGAGCGTGTCGCCGGTGTGCCCGCCGAGCCTGCGGCGGATGAACCAGGTGAAGGCCAGCGTCGAGAGACCGGCGCCAAGAAGGGCCGAAACCAACGGCAGCAGACCGAGTGCCGGCCAGACGAGGATGGCGGTGATAAAACCCGCGGTGACGAGGGCGATCTGCATGGCTACCTCGGCGGGACTGCCGGTCGAGGCCGCGAGCCCATCCGGCTTTGCCGCGGGAAGGCGCTGCCAGTGCCAGGCAATGGCCCCGCGGCTGAGTGCGGCGACGGAGGGAATGGCGAGTGCTGCGGCAAAAGGCGATGCTTCACGTGCAATGGCGGTAAGTGCCGAGGCCCGCAGGGCGAAAGAAAGGATGAGGGCGATCGCGCCGTAACTGCCGATGCGGCTGTCCTTCATGATAACAAGGCTCTGCTCGCGGGATTTGCCGCCGCCGATACCGTCGGCGGTATCTGCAAGCCCGTCCTCGTGCAGTGCGCCGGTCAGGATCGTCTGCACAGCGAGCGCTGCGAGTGAGGCCATCAGGCGGTCGGCGTGAAATGCCAGCATCAGCAGGAAGACGAGAGCGGGCAGGGCGCCGATAACGAGCCCGGCCACGGGGAAGACACGGACCAGCCGGCCAATCTTGCCGTCATCGCCGATAAAGAGCCATGGCGGCATGGGAATGCGGCTTAAGAACGCCACTGCGCGCGCGGCATCGACTGCAATGTCCTTTATCATTCCTGGAATCATTCTCGCGGCCCCCGTCTCCCCTGCGGCGTTTTGGTCTTCTCGGACGACTGCCGTCTTCGGGCTTTTTGAGTTGTGAGCCTGAGCCGCTCGCTTTAAGAGAGTCGCGACGCAAAGAACCCGATTTGCCGGGAAAAGACAAGAATACAAGGAAAGCCATTCAGATGAGCGTTTCAGGCCTGCCGTTCGACGATTTTCGCGCCCTTCTTCGTGACCTGCCGGGACCGGACGGTCGCGCGCTGGTCGCCGCCCGCGAACGCGACGCGCAGCTGACGAAGCCGCCGGGTGCGCTTGGACGACTGGAAGAGATCGCTTTCTGGCTCGCCGCCTGGACGGGCAAGCCGCCCGCCGTCAATCGGCCGCTGGTGGCGATCTTCGCCGGCAATCATGGCGTCGTGCGGCAGGGGATCACGCCTTTCCCGCCTGAAGTCACGCAGCAGATGGTCGAGAATTTCGCGGCTGGCGGGGCGGCAATCAACCAGATCTGCGTCGCCTATGATCTCGGCCTAAAAGTCTTCGATCTGGCGCTCGAGTACCCGACCGGCGACATCACCCAGGAACCGGCGCTGACCGAGCGCGATTGTGCCGCCACCATGGCCTTCGGCATGGAAGCGATTGCCGGCGGCACGGACCTGCTCTGCATCGGCGAAATGGGCATCGGCAACACGACGATTGCGGCCGCCATCAACTACGCGCTTTATGGCGGCACGGCGCGCGACTGGGTCGGCCCCGGCACCGGTTCGGAAGGCGAGATGCTGGAGCGCAAGATCAATGCCGTCGAGCGCGCCGTCGAGCTGCACAGCGATCACCTCGACGATCCCCTGGAAATCATGCGCCGGCTCGGCGGTCGCGAGATCGCGGCGATGGCGGGCGCCATTCTTGCGGCGCGCATGGAGCGTATTCCTGTGTTGATCGACGGTTATACGGCAACTGCCGCAGGCGCTATCCTCAGGGCGGCCAATCCGTCTGCGCTCGACCACTGCCTGATCGGCCATGTCTCGGCTGAACCGGGACATCTGCGCGCCATCGAACAGCTCGGCAAGACGCCGCTTCTGGCGCTCGGGATGCGGCTTGGCGAAGGCACGGGGGCAGCGCTTGCTGCCGGCATCGTCAAGGCGGCTGCCGCCTGCCATTCGGGCATGGCGACCTTCAGCCAGGCCGGCGTTTCCGGCAAACATTGATACGGTCAAAACCGCAACCCTGCCAGCGCATTGCTTGCGCCGAGATCGGGGAAACGGTATCTGCGTATTCGCTCATACATGAAAGCGTCGGCAAAAAGACCGGCTTGGAGGAAACGAGGCGCCTTTGACGAGACCTGCCGTGATCAAGGAAACGGGATTTCGCCATTTCGTGGCAGCGGCCAGCTATTCCTGGGCCGGCTTCCTGCGGGTCTTCAGGGAAGCGGCCTTCCGGCAGGAGATCGGTTTCTTTGCCGTGGCGCTGATCGTGCTTTTCTTCGTCGGTGCTGACGCCACGGAATTCGTCGTCACCACGGTGCTTTTCCTCGGGCTCTTTTCCATCGAAGCGATGAATACGGCGGTCGAGGAAGTAATCGACCGGATTTCACCGGAGATTTCGATCGTCGGCAAACATGCCAAGGATCTCGGCTCCTTCGCCGTGACCTGCATGATCGCCGCCTGCAGCCTCTATCTCGGCTTCGTCATCATCAGGCATCTGTTCTTTTAAGTTATAGGATGGACTAAGCGAAGCTGCGGCGTTTCTTGGCAACCGGCTGAGCCTGTTCCACAGCCGGGATGCTCTGCAGCACGCGCTTGGCCGGCAGGATGGCGATGACTTCGGTGCCTTCGCGTAGCCTGGATTTCAGGATGAACTGGCCGTCATGCTTGGCAAGGATCGCCTGAACGATCGGCAGGCCGAGGCCGGTGCCTTGTTCGGCGCTCTTGATGGCGATCGAGCCCTGGCCGAAGGCCGACAGCACGACCGGGATTTCGTCTTCGGGAATGCCGGGGCCATTATCCTTGATGGAGATGTACTGGCCGCCGCCGGCCGTCCAGCCGACCTTGACGTTGATTTCTCCACCCTGAGGCGTGAATTTCACAGCATTGGAAAGTAGGTTGAGCACGACCTGACGCATGGATTTCTCATCCGCCCAGATCGCCGGAAGCTGGCGCTCGACCTGATCGTGGATGGTAATGTTCTTGGCGCGGGCGCGAAGTTGCACCATGCCGATGCAGTCCTCGGTAATGTCGAGCAGCGAGACCGCCTCCTCGCTGAGCTCGTATTTGCCGGCTTCGATGCGTGACAGGTCCAGGATTTCGTTGATGAGATCGAGCAGATGCTGGCCGGAGCGATGGATATCGCCGGCGTATTCCTTATAGGTGGGATTTGCGAGCGGACCCATGACCTCTGCCGACATGACCTCGGAAAAGCCGAGTATGGCATTCAACGGCGTGCGCAGCTCATGCGACATGGAGGCGAGGAAGCGAGACTTGGCAAGATTTGCCTCCTCAGCACGGCGGCGCGCCTCGTCCGACATGGATTTGGCCACTTCCAGCTCGGCAATCAGATCGTCCTTTTCCGACTGGAAGGAAAGGATCTTCAGGCTGAACTGGAAGAGCCGGTCGCTGATATAATTGAAGAAGACTACCGTCACGGTGAAGACACCGGCCAGGGAGAGTTCCAGAATATCGCGCGACAGGCCGCTTTTTGCGGCGAGCGCCACGACAGCGGGCGCAAAGCCGACGAGCACGGCGGGCGTCAGCATGAAATTCGACATGGTCGTGACCGACAGTGCGATCAAAAGGGTGGCACCCTTATAGAGCGTGAAGCTCGAAGGTTCGCAGGCCGAGCAGTCCTGCAGGGCAAAGACCGCCCAGCAGCAGCCGATCAGGAACTGGCCCGTAAGCAACAGGTTGCGCCAACGGCGCGCCGCTTCAGCCGTTATTTCCTTCGTCCTGGCGTGGCGTGCCAGAAGAATATTGGCTGTATGGCAGGTCAGCGTCAGCAACGCCCAGAAGAGCAGGCTCGCATCCTCGGCGAAATAGGTGCCGAGTGCTGCGACGATGATGACGAAAAGCGGCATGATCGCCGCGCCCTGCAGCACGGCAGTGACATACATCTGCAGCACATCACGATCGAAGGCAGCACTGGAGGTATGACCGGACTGCAGGCGTTCGCGCGTCTGCCGTACGGCCCTGGAGACCGCCTTGTTGCGGTGGCCGCGCGATTTGTCGACAATGATCTTGTCGGTCGATGTGCTGACGCCGGTACTCATGTGCACGTTGAAATTTGTTCCGCAGATGAATAAGAGCTTAACCGGAAAGTCTTAAGAAGATGTTTGCCATCTTTGCCAAGGGTTTGTTTTTGAAGGAGGCAAAAGCGTGGCGCGGCTTCTTGTCTTGACCCGGGACGGTACAACCGCTCTGGCTTTTCTTGTTTTCGTTGCATTAATCGCGGCCAAGCTCAACGACAGGCCCGACATCCAGCATCAGGGTTCCTTCCATGCCGTCGATGGCGACAGCCTCGCTCTTGAGGGCCAGCGCATGCGGCTGAAGGGCATCGATGCACCGGAACTGTCGCAGACATGCGAGCGGGCAGGACAAGACTGGCCCTGCGGCAAACTTGCCCAGCGCAGTCTGCAGCAGCTGGTTTCTGACAAAGGCACGCAATGCGGCGGAAGCGAGCGGGATCGTTACGACCGGCTTCTGGTCGTCTGCCGCAGCAACGCCGGCGATATCAATGCGCGCATGGTAGCCTTGGGCTTGGCAGTTTCCTATGGCGGCTACCAGCACGAGGAAGAGCAGGCGCGGGTGCAAAAGCTCGGGCTTTGGGCAGGTCGTTTCGAAATGCCGCGCGACGTCAGGGATCAGGCACGGCATGAAAGCTCCAGCCTGCGGCGGCTGATCGGCGAATGGACAGGATGGGAATGACTGATGGTGAGCCCGATGACGGGCTGGAGGCCTTACGGCAGGCCATCGCCGCCTGCCGGATCTGCCGCGACGCGCCGATCCGCGGCATTGACGATCGCCTGCCGCATGAGCCTCGGCCGGTTGCCGTTCTTTCGACGCGCGCCCGTGTCCTGATCGCGGGCCAGGCGCCGGGGCTCCGCGTCCATGAAAGCGGGCTGCCGTTCGACGATGCCTCCGGCGACCGGCTGCGGCAGTGGCTTCAGGTGGACCGACCGGCCTTCTACGACCGGGATCGCTTTGCGATCGTACCGATGGGCTTCTGCTTTCCGGGTTACGACGCCAAGGGCAGCGACCTGCCGCCGCGACGGGAATGCGCGCCGGTCTGGCGAGGCCGCGTGCTTTCGGCCATGCCGCAGATCGAATTGGTGCTTGCCGTCGGCGGATATGCGCAGGCCTCGCATATGGGGTCGATGCGGCGCGAAAACATGACAGAGACGGTGCGGGCCTGGCGCGACAGCCTCACTCTTCCAGGCAAGCCCGCTGTTCTTCCGCTGCCGCATCCAAGTTGGCGCAATACCGGCTGGATCAAACGGAATCCGTGGTTCGAGGAAGAACTGCTTCCCGAGCTACGTCGGCGAATCAAAATGCTTGTCTTCTGAAACAAAATTCTTTTCGTCGGCCGGAATCGCGCTATACAAAGAAAATAATTCGAAAGGGACTTAATTTCGCATGGATCGCCTCGACCGAAAGATACTGCGCCTGCTCCAGGAAGACTCGACGCTCGCCGTCGCCGACCTCGCCAAAAAGGTCGGGCTTTCGACGACGCCATGCTGGCGGCGTATCCAGAAAATGGAGGAAGACGGTGTCATCAAGCGCCGGGTAGCGATTCTCGATCCGGAAAAGGTCAACACCAAGGTCACGGTCTTCGTGTCGATCCGCACCGCGACCCATTCCATCGAATGGCTGCGCCGCTTCTCCGAGGTCGTGGCGGAGTTCCCCGAAGTGGTCGAATTCTATCGCATGAGCGGCGATGTCGACTATCTTTTGCGCGTCGTCGTGCCCGATATCGCCGCCTATGATGCCTTCTACAAGCGCATGATCGCCAAGATCGAAATTCGGGATGTGTCTTCTGCCTTCGCGATGGAGCAGATCAAGTATTCGACGCAGCTGCCGCTTGACTACATGCTAATCGAAAACGCCAAGTCCAACGAGGACTGAGGCGGGCAGGCGCCTTCAATGAAGCGCGTATAATTCAGACAGGCGCGAGCGAATCGCGCCCGCTTTAACGAGGGGAGAAGCTCCTCTTGGAGACATATCTGCGCAGACGAGCCGCGGAGACTCAGGGGTTCATCCGTGACTTCTCAGAGTGCTCGCGAAGAACCTACATCTCGACGTCGAGCGCGAAACCTTTCCAAATTGTAATCTTCCTGTCATGGAACTGTGCGAAGCCACCCTGGTCGTGAGTTGGCCTGGGCGTTGGGGAGGCGCAAGTGCTGATTCGGGCAGAGACCAGGGGATATCTGGATAATGTCCGTGCAGCCCAATATCGCGCGCTGCGCTATTTTTGATTCTTGGCCAAAACGTTAGGCCAATGGCAACGCGCGTATCTATCTTGATTGATAAGACAACGCCCAGCGGGCCTTCAGGTCGATCAAATGGTCGCGATCTGCACCATTAGGTTCGATTTCAGGACACAATGTCCCAATCTCCGATCTTTATATAGTCCTTAGCCAGCGCTACAGTTCCCTTGTTTCGCGAAGCGTTTGAGCTTGCTCCCTTTCGCGATGCCTTGGGAGGATTATCCAACCGCTTGCGACAGCCGCTGCTTGTCGCGGCGGTTTTTGTGCGTCACCTATCCAATTCATTGAAATTGTTGTATAAAAACCACGCTTTACGCAGAAAGAATGCTGCGTTTGCGGGTGGGGGCCGTTCACGAATTGCTACAGTCTGATGTCTGTGGGATGAACGTTCGGCGGTTCGATCGATCCGCACGCCGTGAGGCTGTTCAAACGGGTCGGCTTTGGATCTTCGGAGACAGGGTAAAGCCCCGATCGACAAAGGAGTGGAATTCTACAATGAACATCAAGATGGTATTGCTCGCGTCGGCAGCAGCATTTGCTGCATCGACCCCGGTACTCGCAGCAGACGCAATCGTCGCTGCCGAGCCGGAACCGGTTGAGTACGTTCGCGTCTGCGACGCTTACGGCACCGGCTACTTCTACATCCCGGGC